>NZ_JAGGLR010000001.1 GCF_017874715.1 Streptomyces iranensis
CGTTGACTTTTGGCACGCTGTTGAGTTCTCAAGGAACGGACGCTTCCTTCGAAACCGTTTCACCGGCTTCTCCGGGCGCTTCCCTTCGGTGTTTCCAACCTTACCAGATCCGATTTCCGGTCGTTTCCGATCCGAATTCCGTTTCCGGCCCCCTGCTGGAGCGGGGTCTTTCGCGCCTTCCGGCGTGTCCACTACTTTAGCGAATTTCCCGCTCGACTCCTAATCGGAGCCCCGGGCCTTGATTTCGCGCAGCGAAACAGGACCCTGTTCGGGAATCGTCGTAGTGGTTGGCCGCTCCGGGGCCGCGGCGGTGACTCGATCCTGGGATCGTGACGACAGCGCTGCCCGTCTCAAGCGGCTCGGGCTACGTTAGGCGTCCCGTCCAGCGGAGTCAAGTTCCGACCTGACGGCGCGTCGAATTCCGGCGACGCGGGGTGTGGGCCCGGTAGGGGCTCACCGAGGGGTCGCCGTCGATCCAGAAGCGCCAGGGGTGGGTTGCGCCCTCGCCGCCCACACCGGTACGCGGACCGCTGAGCACCTGCTCGGGCCGGGCGGGGTGGCCGGTGAGTATGGCGAGCGGGGCGTCAGGGTTCCCGCACACATCGCTGCCGTCCAGTCTGCGGTCCACGCCCAGGGCCGTGGCCAGCCGGGCCGGGCCCTTGGCCAGCTCATGGTCGTTGCGCGCCTTCGGCCTGCGCTGATGGGCCCACTCATGGCCGTGCAGCACCTCGCCCGCACGCAGCAGCACCCCGCTGGGGTGGCCCTCCGGTCCGCAGACCAGGTTGAGGCAGTGCCACATGCCATAGGTGAAGTAGACATACGCATGCCCCGGGGGGCCGAACATCACGGCGTTGCGCTCGGTGCGGCCACGGTAGGCGTGCGAACCGGGGTCCGCCGGGCCCGCGTACGCCTCGACCTCGGTGAGGCGCAATTCGATCGGTCCGTCCGGGGTACGCCGGACCAGGACGCGGCCCAGGAGGTCGGGCGCGACCTCGAGGACGGGCCGGTCGAAGAAGTCACGGTTGAGGGGGGCGCGGTCGAGGGGGGCGCGGTCAGGTCCTGCTGTCACGCGCCCCGAGCGTAGTGGAACAGATATGAACCGGTGGTTGGAGGCGGCACCGATCCGCTGGAAGGGTATGAGCCGCGGAACCGTCCACGGCTGTTTCGCGTTTCTAGGTGTCAACAGTGATCGAATGCGATCGAGTCAAGACGCAGTCGCGTCCTTGAGAGGGAGAACATGGGCTTCAAGAAGCTGCTCGCGAGTATGGGTGCCGGTGGCGCTTCGGTGGAGACGGTGTTGACCGAGGAGAACGTCGTCCCGGGCGGCATTGTGCAGGGCGAGGTCCGGATCCAGGGCGGCTCGGTCGCGCAGCAGATCGAGGGGCTCTCGGTCGGCCTGCAGGCGCGGGTCGAGGTGGAGGGCAACGACCAGGAGTACAAGCAGGACGTGGAGTTCACCCGGCAGCGGCTGGGCGGCGCGTTCGAGGTGCAGCCGGGCGCGGTGCACGCGGTGCAGTTCGGCCTGGAGGTTCCGTGGGAGACCCCGATCACCATGTTCATGGGCCGCCATCTGTCCGGCATGAACGTGGGGGTGACCACCGAGCTGGCGATCGCGCGCGCGGTCGACTCGGGCGACCTGGACCCGGTCAATGTGCATCCGCTCCCCGCCCAGCAGGCGATCCTGGACGCCTTCGGCGCCCTCGGCTTCCGGTTCAAGAGCGCCGACCTGGAGCGCGGGCACATCCGTGGCACCCGCCAGCGGCTGCCCTTCTACCAGGAGATCGAGTTCTACGCGCCGGAGCAGTACCGGGGCCTGAACCAGGTGGAGTTGTCCTTCGTCGCGGACGACCGCGAGATGGACGTGGTGCTGGAGATGGACAAGAAGCCGGGGCTGTTCTCCGAGGGCAGTGACACCTACCGGTCGTTCACGATGAACCTGGCCACCTTCCAGGACACCGACTGGGCCGCGTATCTGAACCAGTGGCTCGCCCAGGTCGGCGGCAAGCGCAACTGGTTCTGAGGTTTCCCCCTCCCCGGACCGGACTTCGGCGCGGGGCGTACACCGAGGGCAGCTCGGCGCGCGCCCCGCGTTCCTGTGCGAGGGGCTCCCGCGGTCCCCGGCAGGGGGCCGTCCTCGTGCCTTCGGGAGCCGTCCTCGTGCCCCTCAGAGGCCGTCTCGTGCCCCTCAGGGGCCGTCGTCGTAGCGCACCACCAGGGGCCGTCCCTGCGCCGCCCAGTACGCCTCCGCGTCGGCCAGGATGTCGGCCGCGATCGCGGCGGCGTCGGGGTCCGCGTCGCGGAAGGCCGGCCAGCCCTGGATGTCCAGCAGACAACCGCTGGGCTCGCCGCCCTCGGCCCACCAGGACAGATCGGTGACGCAGTCGGCGAGGGCATCCCAATTCCGCCCGTACCAGTCGGGAAAGCGCAGGTCCCGGGCGCAGCGGGCGAGGAAGCCGTCCTTGTCCGTCACGCCGTCGAGGCGTAGGTGGAGGGCGAGGGTGGGGCCGGTCATGGGCGCCATGGTGCCAGCCCGCCGGGTACCGGTCTCGTTAGGCTGGCCGCGGAGATGATCCACTGCGACTTCCAGGAGGTTCTCGACGTGTCCGAGCAGAACCGGGCCCCGCTCCCCCACGACTTCCATCCGCCGGTGCCGTCGTTCTCGGTGGTGAGCGACGATGTGGCACCGGGCGGCACGCTCAAGTCCGCCCAGGTGCAGGCGGAGGGGAACACCTCTCCGCAGCTGCGCTGGGAGGGTTTCCCGGAGGGGACGAAGAGCTTCGCCGTCACGTGCTTCGACCCGGACGCGCCGACGGGCAGCGGGTTCTGGCACTGGGTGGTGTTCGACATCCCGGCCACGGTCACCGAGCTTCCGGCGGGTGCGGGCAGCGGTGGCTTCACCGGCCTGCCCGAGGGGGCCGTACAGGCGCGCAACGACTACGGGACCCGTGATTTCGGCGGGGCCGCGCCGCCGCCCGGGGACGGTCCGCACCGCTATGTGTTCACCGTCTACGCGGTGGACGCCGAGAAGCTGGGCCCGGACGCGGACGCCTCGCCCGCGGTGGTCGGCTTCAACCTGCGGTTCCACACGCTGGGGCGGGCCCAGTTGATCGGGGAGTACGAGGTGCCGGCCGCGGGCTGACGCGGCGAAATTGCGTTGTTCTCGACCGGCCTCCCGGCCAGAGTTGATCCCGGTCCCGCCGATCTCCGGCACGGGACCGGGACACCGGGATGCGGGGGTGGTCGGGATGCGCGAGACGCTGGTTCTGAACGCGAGCTTCGAGCCGCTTGCGACGGTCACGCTGCGGCGCGCCGTGGTGCTGGTCCTCCAGGACAAGGCCGTCGTCGAACACGCCCACCCGGGACTGCGGGTGCGGGCCGCGGACGTCGATCTGCCGCTGCCGCGGGTGATCCGGCTGTGCCGTTTCGTACGGGTGCCGTTCCGAAGACGTGCCCCGTGGTCGCGGCGCGGGGTGCTGGTCCGGGACCAGCACCGGTGCGCGTACTGCGGCCGCCGGGCGACGACCGTGGACCATGTGGTGCCGCGGTCGCGCGGGGGCGGGGACACCTGGCTGAATACGGTGGCCTCGTGTGCCGAGGACAACCACCGTAAGGCGGACCGGACTCCGGAGCAGGCGGGGATGCGGCTGCTCAAGGCGCCGTTCGAGCCGACGCCTTCGGATGCGCTGCTGCTGGCGCTGGGGGCGGCGGAGCGGGACGGTCTGCCGGAGTGGCTGGCGCTGCCTGCCTGAGTCCCATCCCCTGGCGCAGGCGCTGAGGGACCGCCCCGCCGCCGTCCGTTCAGTCGATCGTGGGCTGTTCGCGGCGCGGGGCGGGCTCCTTACCGGTGCCGCTGGGGGTGCCGCCGCCGTTTCCGCCGCCGGTCAACGGGCCGAAGTTGCCCATGGCCCCGCCGAGGCCCTTGAGGGCGTCGCCGATCTCGCTGGGCACGATCCAGAGCTTGTTGGCGTCGCCCTCGGCGATCTTCGGCAGCATCTGGAGGTACTGGTACGAGAGCAGCTTCTGGTCCGGGTCTCCGGCGTGGATGGACTCGAAGACCGTACGGATGGCCTGGGCCTCGCCCTCGGCGCGCAGCGCGGCGGCCTTGGACTCACCCTCGGCCCGCAGGATCGCGGACTGCTTCTCACCCTCGGCGCGCAGGATCTCGGACTGCCGGACACCTTCGGCCTGGAGGATCGCGGCACGCTTGTCACGGTCGGCGCGCATCTGCTTCTCCATCGAGTCCTGGATGGAGGTGGGCGGCTCGATGGCCTTGAGCTCGACGCGGTTGACGCGGATGCCCCACTTGCCGGTGGCCTCGTCGAGGACGCCGCGCAGCGCCGCATTGATCTCCTCGCGGGAGGTCAGGGTGCGCTCGAGGTCCATGCCACCGATGATGTTCCGCAGGGTGGTGACGGTCAGCTGCTCGATCGCCTGGATGTAGCTGGCCACTTCGTAGGTGGCGGCGCGGGCGTCGGTCACCTGGTAGTAGATGACGGTGTCGATGTTCACCACCAGGTTGTCCTGGGTGATCACCGGCTGCGGGGGGAAGGGCACGACCTGTTCACGGAGGTCGACGCGGTTGCGGATCGAGTCGATGAACGGGACGACGATGTTCAGGCCCGCGTTGAGGGTGCGTGTGTAGCGTCCGAAGCGCTCCACGATGGCGGCACTGGCCTGCGGGATGACCTGGATCGTCTTGATCAGTGCGATGAAGACCAGCACCACGAGGATGATCAGGACGATGATGATCGGTTCCACAGCGGCTCCCCGTGCCCTTCATGCGGCGATTCGGATGGTCAGGATGATCAAGTCTGGCGGTTCCCGAGGGTGGAGTCTGTCAGATCGATGGTCGACTCCGCAGCTCAACCGGGGCGCCCTCAACTCTTGGTAGGACACTCCCGGTACGGCGTCTACATGACGATGGCCGTCGCACCGTCGATCTCCACCACGTCGACCTGCTGCCCTGGTTCATAAGCCTGGCCGGGGTCGAGCGAGCGCGCGGACCACACCTCGCCCGCGAGCTTGATCCGGCCGCCTCCGCCGTCGTCGACGCGCTCGAGGACGACGGCCTGGCGGCCTTTCAGCGCCTCGATGCCGCTGCGCAGCTCGGGCTGCTGACGGCGGCTGCGGACCGCCATCGGGCGTACGACGGCGACCAATGCCACGGAGACGGCGCAGAAGACGACGACTTGAAGCACGATGCCGCCGCCGAGCGCGTCGGTGATGGCACCGGCCACGGCGCCGACCGCGACCATCCCGAATTCGGGCATCGCGGTCAGCACGAGCGGGATGCCCAGTCCTACGGCGGCGATCAGCCACCACACCCATGGATCCACATGGTCATGGTAGTTGTCCCAAGTCGCCGGGGACAGTGCGCGGATCACCTGCCGGTGGCACGGTGGGCGCAGGGGGCGGACATCAGGTCAGCGGCAGGCCCTGGGCGGTCCAGCGCTCGCCGTTGCGCTCGACGACCAGCGGGAGTCCGAAGCAGCGGGAGAGGTTGCGGGAGGTCAGTTCGGTCTCGACCGGGCCCGCGGTGAGCACCTTCCCCTGGCGGATCATCAGAACATGGGTGAAGCCGGGGGGGATTTCCTCGACATGATGTGTCACCATGATCATCGACGGGGCGAGCGGGTCGCGGGCGAGCCGTCCGAGGCGGCGGACGAGGTCCTCGCGGCCGCCGAGGTCGAGTCCGGCCGCGGGCTCGTCGAGGAGCAGCAGCTCGGGGTCGGTCATCATGGCGCGGGCGATGAGGGTGCGCTTGCGCTCGCCCTCGGAGAGGGTGCCGAACCTCCGGTCGAGGTACTCGGTCATGCCGAGGCGGTCGAGGAAGGCGCGGGCGCGGGTCTCGTCGACCGCGTCGTAGTCCTCCTGCCAGTGGGCCGTCATGCCGTACGCGGCGGTGAGGACGGTCCCGAGGACGGTCTGGCGGCGCGGCAGCTTCTCGGCCATGGCGATGCCCGCCATGCCGACGCGGGGGCGCAGCTCGAAGACGTCGACGCGGCCGAGTTGCTCGCCGAGGATCCGGGCGCTTCCGGCGCTCGGGAAGAGATAGCTGGAGGCGAGGTTGAGGAGGGTGGTCTTGCCGGCGCCGTTGGGCCCGAGGATGACCCAGCGCTCGCCTTCTTTGATCGACCAGGAGACCTCGTCCACCAGAGCCCGCCCATCGCGGACCACCGATACGTCCAGCAGCTCCAGAACCTCGCTCATGAGCGCGTTGTCTCCCATTGCAGTCTCGAGTCGTGCGTGCGCCTGTGGGCGCAGCCCCCTGAGGAAAACCTACGCCACACGTTGTCGGTGGCAGTCCTTAGGCTGGTTCCATGCTCGATGAACCACGTTCAGGGCGCCTCGCAGCTTGGGGAAATGCCCTTCTCGCCGGACTTGTCTCCCCCGATGAGGCGGCGCATCGCATCGCGGGTGAGGACGCGTCGCACCGGGTGGCCGGGCTTCCGGGGGAGTCCGCGCAGGTGGGGCTCACATTGGCGCTGGGGCGGCTGCGGGCGCTCGGGGCCAAGGGGCTGCGGGTGGCGCTGCCCATAGCGGGGCATCCCCTGGGGCTGAGCGGCCCGCCGGAGTTCAACGCCCACGCGCTCGACGCGGGCGAGGCGGTGATCGCCACCGGGGCGGCGCTCGGCCTGGTGCCCGAGGTGTCGGCGGCCGGGCCCGAGGGCGATCAGCACATCGAGGTGGTGTGGCGGTGTCAGGCCGTGCGGGAGGCGCCGCCGGCCGATGTGCCGTCGCTGAGCGAGGCCGAGCGGGAGCTGGCGGAGGCGCTGCGGGAGGCCACGGAGGTGCTCTCGCGGCTGAACGTGGCGGGGTCGGGCCCGGTGGCCGAGGCGGCCCTGGAGGCGTATCGGGCGCGGGCCGAGCGGGGGCGCGAGGTGCTGGCTCCGGGCTATCCGCCGCGGGCCATACGGGTGCTGGAGCTGGCGCAGCGGGTGGGCGCGCTGGTGGACATCGCGTATATGGCGGGCGGGGACGGCCGGGAGCACGGCGGGGCGGTGAGCGCGTCGGAGATCACGGCGCGGGCCGAGGCACTGCGGCCGGTGGAGCGCACCTCGCGGCGGGCCCAGGTGGCGGCGTACAACGCGTATGTGGAGGAGCGGGAGCGGGGCGGCCTCTGACCTTCGCGGTGAGAGCGCGCTGCTCGCACCGTCCTGGTTGGTCGCCGTGCCCCGGACGACGGCCAGCACGTGGTGCCCGTTGCGGTGTGCGTCGGAGGGCCGCTCCAGGAACAGCATGCCGACGCCCTCGGCGGGCCCGAAACCGTCGGCCGCCGCCGAGAAGGGCTTGCACCGGCCGTCGGGGGCGAGCCCGCGCCGCCGGCTGAAGCCGATGAAGGTGCCGGGCGTTCTCTGACCACCGCGGGTCTCTGACTTCGCGGGTCTCTGACCACCGCGGGGGCCGGTCTTCTCGGATCCGACGTCTCGGGCCGTCATCGGGGCTCGGGGGCTGACATGGGGCCGGCCCCGGAGGCGGGTGCCTCCGGGGCCGGCCGGTGGTGCGTCGGGATATCCGCCAGGGGGGCGGTCAGCGGACGCAGGGGACGCCGAACGCCGGGTTCATGGCCCCGATGACCGAGATGGTGTTGCTGCAGACGTTCACGGGCACGTGGATGGGCGCCTGAATGTTGTTGCCGGAAACGACACCCGGGGACGTCATCGCCCCACCGTCGGCCTGGGGGCCCTGGGCGGAGGCGACACCGGCACCGGCGACGGCGAGTCCGCCGGCCACGATCGTGAGGGCAGCGAACCTCTTGATGTTCTTCACTTCTCAAGACCCTTCATTCATCAGCGCGTCACCGCGGCGGTCCGCCGCGGTACGCCGTGAAGAACGGCCCGGACGATGGCGAGTTGCGCTGTTCGAGTGATCGCCACACGTTGGTGTGATTGCACGGAGAAACGCTGTTCATGCTCCGATCCCGTGCCGTACCGCCCATAGAGCGGCCTGGGTGCGATCGGCCAGATCCAATTTCATAAGAATGTTGGACACATGGGTCTTCACGGTCTTTTCGGACAGCACCAGCGCACGGGCGATCTCCCGGTTGGACCGGCCGTCCGCGATCAGCGCCAGCACCTCGCGTTCACGCTCGGTGAGGGACCCGCCGCGCCCCTGGCCGCCGCCGTCCTCCTGGGAGAGCAGCGCGAGGGCCACCTCGGACTGGAGCAGCACATGCCCGGAGTGGACGGAGCGGATGGCGCGGGCCAGCGCCTCGGGGTCCACGTCCTTGTAGACATAACCCGCGGCGCCCGCGCGCAGGGCGGGGACCACGGTGCGCTTCTCGGTGAAGCTCGTCACCACCAGCACCCGGGCGGGGTTGTCGAGGTCGCGCAGGGTGCGCAGCGCCTCGATCCCGTCCAGGCCGGGCATCTTCACGTCCATGAGGACGACGTCGGGGCGCAGCTCCTCGGCGCGGGCCACGCCCTCCTCGCCGTCCGACGCCTCGCCGACCACCTCGATGTCGTCCTGGACCTGGAGGAAGGTCCGCAGGCCGCGCCGCACCACCTGGTGGTCGTCGACGAGCAGCACCCGAATCCGTCCCGGGTCAGCCACCGGGCACCTCCATCTCGATCACGGTGCCCTTGCCGGGCGCCGACTCCACCGTCAGACCGCCGCCGACGCCGCCGGCCCGGTACCGCATCGACACCAGCCCGAGGTGGCGCCCGGCGCGCCGTACGGCCGAGGGGTCGAATCCCCTGCCGTCGTCGGCGACGCGGAGCCGGGCGCCCTGGCCGTGCCGGGCGAGGGTGACGTCCACCTGCCGCGCGTCGGCGTGGCGCAGCGCGTTGTGCAGGGCCTCCTGGGCCACCCGCAGCACGGCCTCCTCCTGGGCGGCGGGCAGCGCCCGTACGCCGTGGCAGGCGAAGGTGACACGGGCGGAGTGGGCCCGGTCGAGCACCCGCACCTGGGTCCTGAGGGTCGCCACGAGGCCGTCCTCGTCGAGGGCGGCGGGACGCAGCTCCACGACGGCGGAGCGCAGCTCGTCGGCGGCCTCGGCGGCGAGCAGCGCGATCTGCTGGAGCTCGTCCTTGGCGCGGCCGGGGTCGCGGTCCACCAGGGCCGTGGCCGCCTGGGCGGTCAGCCGCAGCGAGAAGAGCTTCTGGGAGACCGCGTCGTGCAGCTCGTGGGCGAGCCTGGCCCGCTCCCCCGCGATGGTGAGCTCGCGGCTGCGCTCGTGGAGCCGGGCGTTGGTCAGGGCGATGGCGGCGTGCTGGGCGAGGATGGACAGCAGCTCCTCGTCCTCGGCGGTGAAACCGCAGCCGCCCTCGGGCTTGGGGCATCGCTTGTTGGCGAGGAATACCGCGCCGAGAACTTCATCGCCATCGGCAATGGGAAGTCCCAAGAAATCCGACATAACGGGATGAGCTGATGGCCATCCCTCAAAACGGGCATCCAGTCGCACATCGGCGAGTCGCTGCGGAGTGGCGTCCTTGAGCATCGCGGCGAGAATGCCGTGCTGTCGCGGCAGCGGCCCGATGGCCTTCCACTGCTCCTCACTGACCCCATCTACTACGAACTGGGCGAAACCTCCGTGATCATCCGGAACCCCCAGAGCGGCATACTCCGCATCGAGCAGCTCACGGGCGGACACAACGATGGTCTTTAGGACATCACGGACTTCCAGATGTCGGCTCATCGCGAGCAGTGCCGCGCTCACCCGACTCAGCCCGGCCTCGGCTCCGCCGCCCCGTCCTTTCGTCATGGGCATTACCGTACCCACCGCCATCCGGTGGGCATATCGGCCGGTCGGCGGCCACCTGATAAGACCTGAGCCCTAGGTCGAACGGCGCACACGAGGCCCCCAAAGGGGCTGTTACAGGGGTGGAAAATACAAACACCCTGAGCATTTGCCTGGGCACACCGCGCAATATGAGAAGCTCCGCGATGTGAGCCCGGACACACGACCTAAATCACGTACGAACGTGCTTAGTGGACGTTTCATAGGCGACTGAGCGGGGATGACGGCCGTCCGCGTGGGCATGAGCAGCCTACTTATCCACTAAGCAGCATCGTATGTCACGCCTTTGCGACAGCTTTTTGCGGCAGCTAAGAATTTCACCCAGTCGCACGGCGCCGTAGATCCAGGAACGGCGCTCTGCGCGCCGATTTGGCCTGCGACTCAAGCGATTGGAAGAGGTCTACTCCGCCATGCCCCTGCCGAACATCCCCGGTTACAACCGTCTCACCAAGACGCACAAGTACTCCGCCGCCGGAATCGCGGCCGCCGGTGCGGCGGCCATAGCCTTCGCGGTCGTCCCCAGTGGTGACGCCGGCGCCAAGACCACGGCCCAGGACCTGCCGAACAAGCCGGTCGCCCTCACCTCTCAGAAGGCCGACGCCCAGGCCCACCACGAGGCCCTGGCGAAGCAGTCCGCCCTCGCCGCGAAGCAGGCCAAGGACGAGGCCGCGAAGAAGGCCGCCGCCAAGCAGGCCGCGGAAGAGGCCGCCGAGAAGAAGGCGGCTGAACAGGCCGCCGCGAAGAAGGCCGCCGAGGCCAAGGCCGCCAAGGAGCGCGCCGCCAAGCAGGCCGCGAGCCGCTCCGCCACGCGTATCGAGACGGTCGCCGCCGAGAAGAAGACCTACCCGGACAACCTCGACGGCTGGATCCGGGAGTCCCTCGACATCATGAAGAAGAAGGGCATCCCCGGCTCCTACGAGGGCATCCACCGCAACATCATCCGGGAGTCCGGCGGCAACCCGCGCGCCATCAACAACTGGGACATCAACGCCCAGAACGGCGTGCCCTCCAAGGGCCTGCTCCAGGTAATAGCCCCGACCTTCCAGGCGTACCACGTCGAGGGAACCCCCTGGGACGCCTACGACCCGGTCGCGAACATCACCGCCGCCTGCAACTACGCCGCGGACCGGTACGGCTCGATGGACAACGTGAACGGCCCGTACTAAGCCCGAAGGGCCCGTCCAGAACCCGGCGTTCCGACGCCGAAGGGCGACGGCACCCCCTGTGTGCGAGGGGTGCCGTCGCCCTTCTCCGTGACCGTGCTTTTCGTGACCGCGCTTTTCGTGACCGTGATTTCTCGGCCGTGCTCCCGCGGCCGTGCTTCCCGCGGCCGTGTTCTCCTGGCCGCGGTGGTGGCTACTTGCGCATGACCTCCGGCTCATGGCGGCGCAGCAGCCGTGCGACCACGATGCCGCACACGATGCCCAGGACGATCAGCGCGACCATGTCGACGCCCCACTGGGTGGTGGTGTGCTCCCACAGCGGGTCGGTGTCCAGGGGCTTCTTGCTGTCCCACGGCGCCATCATGTGACCGGCCCCCGGGCCGAGGTCCAGCGTGGCACCGGCCGCGCCGATCGCCCAGCGGGACGGCATCAGCCAGGCGAACTGCTCGACACCCGGCGATCCGAAGATCTTGAACAGCACACCGGTGAAGACCACCTGGACGATCGCGAACATGACCAGCAGCGGCATGGTCTTCTCCGCGGTCTTCACCAGGGACGAGATGACCAGGCCCACCATCATCGAGGTGAAGCCGATCGCGATCACGGCCACGCAGAGCTCGGCGGCCGGCGGCATCAGCAGGCCCTCTTCGGGCAGCTTGCGCGTCGAGAGACCGATGGCGGAGATGATGATGCCCTGGCATGCGGTGATCACGCCCAGCACGATCACCTTGGACATCAGATACGCGGAGCGGGACAGGCCGACCGCCCGTTCCCGTTCGTAGATGACCCGTTCCTTGATCAGTTCTCGTACGGAGTTGGCCGCGCCGGTGAAGCACATGCCGACCACAAGGATCAGCAACACCGTCCCGGCGGCCTGGTTGAAACTGCCCTTCGGGGCCATCTGGAGGCCGAACTTCGCCGGGATGACGACGCTCACCGCCCCCAGCACGGCGGGCAGGATCACCATCAGCCCCATGAAGCCCTTGTCGGAGCCGATCACCGACAGATAGCGGCGGATCAGCGTCCACAGCTGGGAACCCCAGCTCTGCGGCTTCTGCATCCGGGTCGGCGGCGTCTGGACATGGACGGACTGCGGGGCGACGGAGTCCAGGTCCGCGGCGTACATCTGGTAGTGCTGCGAACCGCGCCAGCGGCCCGCCCAGTCGTAGTCACGGTAGTTCTCGAACGCCGAGAAGACATCCGCCCAGCTGTCGTAGCCGAAGAAGTTGAGCGCCTCGTCCGGCGGGCCGAAGTAGGCCACCGAACCGCCCGGCGCCATCACCAGGAGCTTGTCGCACAGCGCCAGCTCGGCCACCGAGTGGGTGACCACCAGCACCGTGCGGCCGTCGTCGGCCAGACCGCGCAGCAGCTGCATGACATCGCGGTCCATGCCCGGGTCGAGACCGGAGGTCGGCTCGTCCAGGAAGATCAGCGACGGCTTGGTGAGCAGCTCCAGCGCGACCGAGACCCGCTTGCGCTGACCGCCGGAGAGGGCGGTGACCTTCTTCTCCCGGTGGATGTCCAGTTTGAGCTCGCGCAGCACCTCGTCGATCCGGGCCTCGCGCTCGGCCTCGGCGGTGTCACCGGGGAAGCGGAGCTTGGCGGCGTAGCGCAGGGCCTTCTGGACGGTCAGCTCCTTGTGGAGGATGTCGTCCTGGGGCACCAGACCGATGCGCTGACGCAGCTCGGCGAACTGCTTGTAGAGGTTCCGGTTGTCGTAGAGGACATCGCCCTGGTTGGCCGGGCGGTAACCGGTGAGCGCCTTGAGCAGCGTGGACTTACCGGAGCCGGACGGGCCGATGACCGCGACGAGGGACTTCTCCGGAACGCCGAAGGAGACGTCCTTGAGGATCTGCTTGCCACCGTCGACCGTCACCGTCAGATGGCGGGCCGAGAAGGAGACCTCACCGGTGTCGACGAACTCCTCGAGGCGGTCGCCGACCAGCCGGAAGGTGGAGTGTCCGACGCCGACGGTGTCGGTGGGGCCGATGATCTGCTGCCGGACCGGCTGACCGTTGACATAGGTGCCGTTGTGGCTGCCGAGGTCACGTATCTCGAAGCGGCCGTCGGGCAGCGCCTGGAACTCGGCGTGGTGGCGCGAGACCTGCAGATCGGAGACGACCAGGTCGTTCTCCAGCGCACGGCCGATGCGCATCACCCGGCCGGCGGCCAGCTGGTGGAAGGTGGTCGGGCTGCGGTCGCCCTGGGCGGTCGCGGTGCCGGCCGGGCCGGAGGGGCCGGCACCGGGACCGCTCTGCGCGAGGTTGCTCTGCGGGGCCTGAGGCTGCGGCTGCTGATGCGGCTGGGGGGGCTGCTGCTGCGGCTGATGGGGCGCCTGCTGCTGCGGGACGAACGGCTGCTGCTGGTGCGGGGCCTGGGGCTGGGGCTGCTGCCAGCCTTGGGGCTGCCCTTGGGGCTGTGCCTGGGGTTGCCCTTGGGGCTGCCCTTGCGGGTGCGCCTGGGGCTGCCCTTGGGGCGGCTGCCCACCCTGCTGCGGCCAGCCGCCGGGTCCGGGCTGCCGCGGCGGCTGCTGGGCGGGGGGCTGCTGACCCTGCTGGCCCTGGTGAGCCTGCTGGCCCTGTTGGGGCATGCCCATCGCCGCCTGCTGGCCGTACGCGCCCGCGGCACCCATCGAGGGGGCACCGCCCGAGGGGGCACCGCCGCCCGAGACGCTGAGCCGGGGGCCATCGGTGGCATTGCCGAGATGGACGGCCGAACCAGGGCCGATTTCCACCTGTTGGATTCTCTGGCCCTGCACATAGGTGCCATTGGTGGAACCCTGATCCTCAATGATCCAACTGCGCCCACCCCAGCGCACCGTGGCATGGCGCCAGGAGACCCTGGCGTCGTCCAGGACCATGTCGCCCTGGGGGTCACGCCCCAGGCTGTACGACCTGGATGGATCAAGTGTCCAGGTCTGTCCGTTCAATTCCAGTACGAGTTCCGGCACTCCATGCCCCACTAGTTGTCCCCCGAGTTACCCCCTGACACAGGGAGTCTAGGGATGGCGAACATCGTGAGGAACTATTTCAGGCTCAGTCCCTTCACCGGAAGTCGGGCTTTGACAAGACCGCATCTCGGGCGTCATTGACTCATCCGAAAGGCCCTCGGAAAGTGGTAAGCGCTGACGGATAGTGCGGATCATGGTTTATCCGGGCAACTCGCGACGATCGGGGGGGTCGACGGTATGAGCGCGAGCGGCGGCGTACGAGTGCCCTGGGGCCCCGCGCTGCTCGCCGCGATCGCCTCGGTGAGCTGGGCGTTCCTGGCCATGGTCGGTATCGCCGCACTCGGTCTGCATCTGATCGGCGCGGACGGGGCGGGCGCGCTCGGGCCGATGGCCGCGGCGGCGACGGTGCTGGCGGTCGGCGGTTCCGTCACTCCGTCCGGCGATGTGGGTGTCTTCGGGCTGGAGGGCGCGCAAGCTCGCGCCGCCATCGATATCGCGCCACTCGGGGTGAGTCTGGTCGGCGCGCTGCTGCTGGGATGGCTGTTCGTACGGTCGTTGCGGGGCGCGGGGGCGGTGATCGGCCGGGCCGAACTCGCCGCGCGGGCGGGCCTGGTGGCCCTGCTCTTCCTGCTGCTGCTCGCCGGGCTGACCTGGGTGGGCAACGATACGGTCACGATCGACGGTGCCACGCTCGTCCGCCGCGGTCTCGGCACCGAGCAGGCCGAGCACGATCTGCTGAGCCGGCTCCCCGAGCAGCTGGGCGATATCGCGGACATCGGCGGCGGGCTGCTGCCGGACCGGCTGTCCGACCTCGTCGGCGCGAAGGCGTCCGTCGGCTTCACCGTGGCCCCCGGCCGCTCGCTGCTGGGCGGCCTGGTGTGGGTCGTCGCCGTCCTGCTGCTCGCGCTGCTCGCCTCGCGCCGTACCCCGCTGCCGCCCGGCGGGCAGGCGCTGCACCGCACGGTCCGGCCGGCGGTGTCCGCGCTGTGCGGGGTGCTGGTGCTGGCGGTCGGCGCGGGCCTGGTGGCCGGGGTCTACGCGGCGATCGGGGACGACCATCCGGGGCTCGTGCTCGGATCGGCGCTGCTCGGCACGGTCAACGGGGTGTGGATCGGGGTACCGCTCGGGCTGTTCGTCCCCTGGTACGGCCGGGCGAGCGGTGCGCTGCGGCATGTGCTGCCCGACCCGGTGGACGATCTGCTCGCCGGGCCGGGCGGGGAGCGGCTCACGGTGGGGCGGCTGGCCGAGCTCGACGGCCGGGTCTGGCTGCTGGTGGTCGCGAGTGTGCTGCTGATGCTCGCCGCCGGGGTGCTCACCGCGGCCCGTACGCCCGTGGCGGGCTCCCGGCCGTCGCCCGCGGGGAACTCCCGGCCGTCACCCGCGGAGGACTCCCGGCCGTCGCCAGTGGCGGGCTCCCGGCCGTTCGCTTTCGCGGGGTGGTGTGCGCTGCGGCTGGGCGTGGTGACCGCGCTCGCGCTGCCGCTGCTGGTGGGGCTGACCCAGGTCTCGGCGGGAGCGAGCCTGTCCGTGCTCGGCTTCGACGCCTTCGGGGCGGGGATCGAGCTGTACGGGAACGCCGCGCTGGCGCTGGCGCTGGGCGCGGGGTGGGGCGCGGTGGCGGGGGCCGCCGGGGCGCTGGCGGCATGGGCGACGGGCGCGGCGGGGCGCCGGGCGGTGGCGCTCGCTCGGCAGCCGGAGGAGGGCGAGGGCGGGCCCCGGGGGCCGGGCGGGGGCGGGCCCCGGGGGCCGAGCGGGGGGCGTGGCGCATGACGTCACCGATCATGCGAGGGGTGACAGCACGGCGACCGGGACATGAACGTTCCGCCTCGGTCGGCCGTCCACGGTGCGGGCTGCCGCGCGCGGCGCGCGAACAGCCGGATACGGTGGGAAGACCATGAGCGCATCGCGGATCCTCCCTGTGACCACCGTTCCGGACGATGATGTCCCCACTCTCCTTGTCAAGATCTTCGGCAAGGACCGCCCCGGTATCACCGCCGGGCTCTGCGACACCCTCGCCGCCTATGGCCTGCACATAGTCGACATAGAGCAGGTCGTCACCCGGGGCCGCATCGTGCTGTGTGTCCTGGTCACGGCGCCCAAGGCCGACGGGGCGGAGGGCGATCTGCGGGCCACCGTGCACAGCTGGGCGGAGTCGATGCGGCTCCAGGCCGAGATCATCTCCGGCCGGGGCGACAACCGGCCGCGTGGCACGGGCCGGTCCCATGTCACCGTGCTCGGGAACCCGCTGACCGCCGAGTCGACGGCCGCCATCGCCTCCCGGATCACCGGCACCGGCGGCAATATCGACCGGATCTTCCGGCTGGCGAAGTATCCGGTGACGGCCGTGGAGTTCGAGGTGTCCGGCGCCGAGACGGAGCCGCTGCGCACCGCGCTGGCCACCGAGGCCGCCGATATCGGCGTCGATGTGGCCGTGGTGGCGTCGGGGCTGCAGCGCCGGGCGCAGCGGCTGGTGGTGATGGATGTGGACTCCACCCTGATCCAGGACGAGGTGATCGAGCTCTTCGCCGCACATGCGGGCTGTCAGGCCGAGGTCGCCGAGGTCACGGCGCGGGCGATGCGCGGTGAGCTGGACTTCGAGCAGTCGCTGCACGCGCGGGTCGCGCTGCTGGCGGGGATCGACGAGTCCGTGGTGGAGAAGGTGCGCGCGGAGGTCCGGCTCACGCCCGGCGCCCGTACGCTGATCCGCACCCTGAAGCGGCTCGGCTATCAGGTGGGCGTGGTCTCCGGTGGCTTTACGCAGGTCACCGACGACCTCAAGGAACGTCTTGGCCTGGACTTCGCCTCCGCCAACACCCTGGAGGTCGCGGACGGCAAACTGACCGGCCGGGTGATCGGCGAGGTGGTGGACCGGGCGGGCAAGGCCCGGCTGCTGCGGCGCTTCGCGGCCGAGGCGGGGGTGCCGCTGGTGCAGACGGTCGCGATCGGCGACGGGGCGAACGACCTGGACATGCTGAACGCGGCCGGTCTGGGGGTGGCCTTCAACGCCAAGCCGGTGGTCCGGGAGGCCGCGCACACCGCCCTGAACGTGCCGTTCCTCGACACCGTGCTGTATCTGCTGGGCGTGACCCGCGATGAGGTCGAGGCGGCGGACGCACACGTGGACTGACGAGCCCGGTCCGGAACGCGGAACGGCCCCCGCTCCCCCGTACGGCTATGACGACGGTGAAGCGGGGGCCGGTGCGTTGGGGCGTGGCATCACGCCCGGGGCGGCACGTCCGGCGAGCGGCTCACTCGTGGGGCGCCCAGAAGCTGGTCAGCCGCCCGCAGCCGATCTCGACCGACTTCCACGAACCGCTGAACGTCACGACCGCGAACGCGGAGGTGGGGAAGGCTCCGCGGTCCATGCGCTCCTTGGCGTCCTCGTCGGCCTCGCCCGCCAGCGCGTCGGCGAGGCCGTGCATCCCGGGGTTGTGACCGACGACCAGCAGGTCGGTGACGTCGTCCGAAGTCTCGTTGATCACCTCGATGAGCTGACCGACCGGGGCGTCGTACAGCCGCTCCTCGTAGACGGTCTTGGGGCGCTGCGGCAACTCGTGGACCACCAGCTTCCAGGTCTCACGGGTGCGCAGTGCGGTGGAGCAGAGGGTGAGTTCGGGGGTGAGACCGGCGTCCGCGATCCGGCGCCCGGCGAGCGGGGCGTCATTGCGGCCGCGCTCCGCGAGTGGGCGCTCATGGTCGGCCACCTGGGGCCAGTCGGCCTTGGCGTGTCGAAGGAGGACAATCCTGCGGGGCACATCGACGCTCATGCGTCCCAGCTTCGCATGAATCGGTGCACGAGGCGCAGGGTGTTGGAACGACCTCGTCAAACGTGAGCACACCCGCGATACGGCGGACACAACTGATCTCCACCGCCTACGGTGGTCACGGTGCCGCCTCTCCGAAGGTCCGCCGCACCAACTCCACGACCTGCGAGACCGGCCCTGAGCCACCGCTGTCGGCGTGGGCGTCGGTGGGTCCGGTCAGCAGGAGCAGCAGCGCCGCGAAGGCCACGGCCGGGAGGGCGACGGCCCACCACGGCAGCCGGGTGTCCATGCCGCTGTCCACCGGATGCGCGGGCCGGGTCTGGGTGCGGGCGGACATGGGATCGCCTCCGGGGTCGCCGAACGTGTCGATGGTTCGACGGTACGGAGCGGGCGGGGCGTCTCCCATCCGGTGAGCCACCCAGTTACCCCTGAGCCCTGCCCCCTAGGGGATGGTGGGGCCAGCCCCACCATCCGGCATCCGCACCAGGTCAGGGCGAGGCGATGGTGGCGATCACGCCGATGATCACGGTGATGCCCAGCATCACGCCGAAGATGACGAGGAGCTTCTTCTGGCCGTTCGGGGGGTTCTCATCGAGCACTGGCATGGCACCAGTGTCCCATCCCCGGTACGCGAGACCGCTCAGCCCTCGCCCTGCTCAGGCATTGCGCTTGTCAGCCTTGGTCCTCGTCAGCCTTGGTCCTCGTCAGGCTTCGTCCTCGAGGTGGCGGTCGCGTCCGGCCAGTACGCCCGCGACGATCTGCGGCACCATGAACCCGGCCATCAGCGCGAGCGGCTGCCCCCAGCCGCCGCTGTGCTGGTAGAGCACGCCGACCAGCAGCGGGCCCGGGATGGACAGCAGATAGCCGACGCTCTGCGCGAAGGCCGACAGCCGGACGACGCCCGCGTGGGTCCTCGTCCGCATCCCGATCATGGTGAGGGCGAGCGGGAAGGCGCAGTTGGAGACGCCGAGCAGCAAGGCCCATGCCCAGGCGCCCCCGGCCGGGGCCAGCCACAGCCCGGCGTAACCGGCGAGCCCGAAGACGCCGAGGGTGACGACCAGGACGCCCTGATGCCGCAGCCGGGCGGCGATCCGCGGCAGGACGAAGGCGAGCGGCACACCCATCGCCATCATCACGGCCAGCAGCAGACCCGAGGTGGAGGCGGAGACCCCCGCGTCCCGGAAGATCTGCGGCATCCAGCCCATGGAGATGTACGCGGCGGTGGCCTGGAAGCCGAAGAAGACGGCCATCGCCCAGGCGAGGGGGGAGCGGGTGATGCGCGTCGCGGGGGCGTCGGCGGGGGCCGCGGCAGTCTCGGCCGCGGCGGGCGCGTCCGTATCCGTACCGCCCGCTTCCGTGCCGCTCGTACCGGCGCGAGCGGCACGGGAGAGGAACAGCCAGGGCACCAGCGCCACCGCGGCGAGCAGCGCCCACGCCCCGAGGCCGCTCCGCCAGGAGCCGCCCAGTGCGTCGGTCATCGGCACGGTGGCCGCCGCGGCGGCCGCCGTGCCCAGCGACAGACCCATCGAGTACAGCCCGGTCATCGCGCCGACCCGGTCCGGGAACCAGCGCTTGACGATCACCGGCATCAGGATGTTGCTCACCGCGATCCCGGCCAGGGCGAGCGCGCTGGCGGCCAGGAAGACCACGGTCCCGCCGGCGAAGGGGCGCACCAGCAGACCGGTGGCGATGGCGGCGAGCCCGGCGCAGACGATGGCCCCCGGCCCCCAGCGCCGGGCCAGCCGGGGCGCGGTGAGCCCGAAGAGCGCGAAGCAGGCCGGAGGCACGGAGGTGAGCACTCCGGCGACGGTGCCGCTCATCCCGAGGTCGTCGCGGATCTCCTCGAGCAGCGGACCGAGACTGGTGACGGCGGGGCGGAGATTGAGCGCGGCGAGCATGAGCCCTGCCGCCATGACGCGGCCGCGCCAGGGCGAGGCCGCGCGGCGCGGTCCTCCGTGTTCCGCCGGGCGGGGCGCGGAGGCGGCGGTCCCGGGCGTCGCGAGGTCGTCAGACGGGGGCGTATGCATGCCGACCATCATAGAATCATAGGATGAATGCCCGTCCAGTGGATAACGGCCACCCGGTAACGGCCGGACGGCATCATGGAAGGGTCGTCCGTTTGCCCACCTCAGGCAGCATCCGCAGCGCATCCGCCGCACGCACAGCCGCACGCACAGGAGAGTCATGCCGCTGACCTCGCCCCGGCGTTCCGCCCTCGCCGACCAGGTGATCGCCCAGCTGCGCGCCCAGATCACCTCGGGCGAATGGCCGGTGGGCTCGCGGATCCCCACCGAGCCCGAGCTGGTCGAGCAGCTCGGGGTCGCGCGCAACACGGTACGGGAGGCCGTGCGCGCGCTCGCGCACAACGGACTGCTGGACATCCGCCAGGGCTCAGGCACGTACGTACTGGCGACCAGCGAACTGGCCGGGGTGATGCACCGCCGCTTCGCCGCTGCCGACCCCCGTCATGTGGCCGAGCTCCGGAGCGCGCTGGAGACGAAGGCGGCCCACCTGGCCGCGGAGCGCCGTACCGAGCAGGATCTCAAGCAGCTGGACGCCCAGCTGGACCGGCGCGAGCGGGCCTGGGAAGCGGGCGACCCGGACGCCTTCGTCGAGGCGGACGCCACCTTGCACATGGCGGTCGTGGCCGCCGCGCACAACGATGTGCTGGCCGAGCTGTACGCGGATCTGGGCGCGGTCGTACGGGACTTCCTGCGCGCGGACGTCGACAGCGGGATGGGCCCGGACACGTATGTGGACCACGGACGGCTGGTGGAGGCGATCCGGGAGGGGGACGGGGAGCGGGCGGCGGCCGAGGCCAGCACCCACCCGTTCAGCTGCCGTTTCCGGAGCCGCTGAGCGACCGGCCATGGGCGGGCGCATGCCATAAGCGCGGACGCATGCGTAGCAGCCCCCGCGCTCAGCGGTGGCTCACCCAGGCCTTCCGTATCTCCTTCCAGCAGCGCTCGGCGAGCCGCACATACTGCGCCGGGCCGACCTCCACCGGGCGGGCATCCATGTCCGGGTCCCACCAGTGAGCGCATTCGACATGCAGCTGCACCCGGTCGGCGCGGGGGTTGGGGTTGAAGCAGCTGGCGGTGACGTGCGAGCCGCGCACCGTGGTGCTGCAGGCGGCCTCGCGCGGCCGGGGCCGGTCCTGCGCGGCGGAGCCGGAGGCGGCGATGACCAGACCCACCGTGGCGACGAGCAGCACCGCGGCCGCGACACGGCGGGTCGTACGCATGCGGGACCTCCTCGGCCGTGTCGCTGGCGCCGGCGCTCCGGTGAGTCGGTTCGTCGTATCAGGCGTATCGGGCGTATCGGGAGTGCTGGGAGGCGTATCGGGCGTATCGGGGGCGCTGGGAGGCGCATCAGACGTCTCGGGCGTATTGGGGCTGCCGGGGTATCGGGCGTATCAGGTGTTACGGGGTGTATGACTCCACAGTGCGCGTACCCGCCACCCGTACGCGCGTCCTGCTCCCCCGAACGGATGAACGCGGGAGCGGAACGGCCGCCGCCCGGACCCGCGGTGCGCGGGAGCGGGACGGCGGCCGTCGCGCGGAAACGCTTTGGGCGCGGCCGTGGGCTCAGGCACCCATCATGTGCACACCGCCGTCGACATGCACGATCTCGCCCGTAGTGCGCGGGAACCAGTCGGACAGCAGGGCGACGACGCCGCGGCCGGCCGGCTCCGGGTCGGTCAGGTCCCAGCCGATCGGGGCCCGGTGGTTCCACACGTCCGCGAGCTCCTCGAAGCCGGGGATGGACTTCGCGGCCATGGACTTGATGGGCCCGGCGGAGACCAGGTTGCAGCGCACGTTCTTCTCGCCGAGGTCGCGGGCGAGGTAGCGGTTGGTCGACTCCAGCGCCGCCTTGGCCACGCCCATCCAGTCGTACTTCGGCCAGGCGAACTGGGCGTCGAAGGTCAGACCGACGATCGAGCCGCCGCGCTCCATGACCGGCAGGCACGCCGTGGTGAGCGCCTTGAGGGAGTAGGCCGAGACATGCACGGCCGTGCCGACGTCCTCCCAGGTGCCCTCGAGGAAGTTGAACGCGCCCTGCGGGCCGAAGGCGATGGAGTGCACCACGCCGTCGAGGTCGACGCCCTCGCCCAGGTGCTCGCGCACCTTGTCGGCCAGGCCGTCCAGCTGCTCCTGGTTCTGCACGTCCAGCTCGATGACCGGGGCGGGCTTGGGCAGCCGCTTGGCGATCCGCTCCACGAGGGAGACCCGGCCGAAGCCGGTGAGGATGACCTCGGCGCCCTCCTCCTGGGCCAGCCTGGCGGCGTGGAAGGCGATGGACGCCTCGGTGATGACGCCCGTGACCAGGATGCGCTTACCAGCGAGAATTCCACTCATGACGTTCAGTGACCCATGCCCAATCCGCCGTCGACAGGGATGACGGCTCCAGTGATGTACGCGGCCTCGTCGGAGGCCAGGAAGCGGACCGAGGCGGCGATCTCCTCGGGCTGCGCGTAACGCGCGAGCGGTACCTGCTTCACGATGTTCTCGCGCTGATCGTCGTTGAGCGCGCGCGTCATGTCCGTGTCGACGAAACCGGGCGCGACCACATTGACGGTGATGTTGCGCGAGCCCAGCTCGCGGGCGAGGGAACGGGCGAAGCCCACCAGGCCCGCCTTGGACGCGGCGTAGTTCGCCTGACCGGCCGAACCCATCAGCCCGACGACCGACGAGATCAGCACCACGCGCCCCTTACGGGCCCGCAGCATCCCCCGGTTGGCCCGCTTGACCACGCGGAACGTGCCGGTGAGGTTGGTCTCGAGGACGGCGGCGAAGTCCTCCTCGGTCATCCGCATCAGCAGCTGGTCGCGGGTGACCCCGGCGTTGGCCACCAGGACCTCGACCGTGCCGTGCTTCTCCTCGATCTCCTTGTACGCCTGCTCGACCTGCTCCGGCTCGGTGATGTCGCACTTGACCGCGAGGAAGCCGGCCGGCGGCTCACCGGACCGGTAGGTGATGGCGACCTTGTCGCCAGCGTCCGCGAAGGCACGGGCGATGGCGAGGCCGATGCCGCGGTTGCCTCCGGTGACGAGAACCGAGCGGCTCAAGGGACCACCTTCTCTTGTCGATCTCTGTCGATTGTTCCTGCGGGACGTCACAGCGCGTGCCGACCCCTACCCCCGCAAACTATCGGTCCCAGGCCCTCGAGGAGGAATCGGGCACCCACAGGGGCGGGTGTCCCTCCCTGTCGACTTCCTACAGAAACGCAGTGGTCACCCGACCTCCGCCGGGCTCTGTCCCGGCCTCTCCCCAACCCGGGCCTCTCCCCAGCCCGGCCGCTCCCTCACCACCGGACGGCCGTGAAATCGATCGGCCGGGGCCGCAGCAACCCCGTGCGCTCCGCCAGCGCCCGCAACCGCCGGGACATCTCGTCGGCGTCCAGATGGCACCGGTCCCCGTGGCCCGGCAGGATCCACTCGAAACGCAGCCGTCCGGCCACCCTCGCCAGTGAGACGGCCAGCTCCTCGATGGAGTGCCAGGTCACGCTCTCCGCCACGGCCAGATCTCCGAGCGCGCGCGACCAGTAGACGCTGTCACCGCTGAAGCAGTACCGGTCGTCCGCGAGGTAGAGCACGCTGCCCACGGTGTGACCCGGCAGCGGATGGGCGGTGACCCCCGGGCCGATCTCCACGGGCTCCAGGCCGCGGATCACCTGGTCCGCGTCGGGCGCCGCGTCCAGGTCGCCCTCGTGGATCCACAGCCGGGCGCCGAAGTGATCGGCGTAGCGACGGCCGTGTGCGGCGTGGTCGCGGTGGGTCAGCAGCACATCGGTGACGGGGCCCGACGCCGCGTAACGCCCGGCCAGCTCCCGGCTCCAGCGCGGTGTGTCGATCATCATCGCCGTGCCGGACGGCCGCGGCAGCAGATAGGAGTTGGCCCCGGCGGTGTGCTGGGAGTTGTGGCCGCAGATCAGTACACCGTCGTCCAGGGCCATGGGGAACGGGTCGAGCGCCCGGTCCGGCTGCCCGGACGCCGGGCGGATCGAGCGGGTGGGGCAGGCGAACACGGCGGCATGCAGGCGCCGCGCCTCCGCCTCGTCGCGCGGCTGACGCACGACCTCCGACCGCCCGCCGACCTCGCTGATCAGCTCGGGCGCTAACTGCCGGGCGACATCGCAGTTGGTACAGCGGTCGTCCACGTACCAGTCGTCCATGACTGGGCTCCTTCCGGAATGCGGCCCTGAGCGGAACCGCCCTTCCAGGGATAGCCAGCCGCGGCCAAAACCGGTAGGCCCTGCCGATCTTGTACTTCCGGGCCCGAGCCCCTCTCGCGTGGCGGATCTCTTGACGCCCTTGGTTCAGACCTTTAAGTTCACCTCGCCCATCTGCGAAGGGCCGTGCCTCTGCGGTGGTGAACGACCCGCTCCGCAGCCGTGTCGGCGTTCGCCGTCAATGTCCTGATCCCCCACCCGTGACAGCGGCATCATCCGTACAGCGAGGAGCGCACATGCAGAAGAGCGGAGACATCAGATCGTCCAGGACGCCGTCCGTGGTCATACGGCTGCTGATATTGCTGGCAACGCTGCTGGGACTGGCGGTCACTCCGGTCCATGCGACGGCCCGCGACGCGGCCGCGCCATTCAAGGTGTTGGCCCTCTACAACGGGACGTGGGACGCCGCCCACATCAACTTCGTCCACGAGGCGAACGACTGGTTCCCGATCCAGGCCGAGCAGAACGGTTTCACCTATACGGCGAGCAACGACTGGAATCAGCTCAACGACATCGGGACCGACGACTACCAGGTGGTGCTGTTCCTCGACGACCTGCCGCAGACCGCCGCCCAACGGGCTGGATTCGAGCGCTATATGCGCGCGGGCGGCGCCTGGATGGGATTCCACGTGGCGGCCTTCACCACCGAGGCGCAGAGCTGGCCCTGGTACCACGATGAGTTCCTCGGCAGCGGCAACTTCAAGTCCAACACCTGGGGACCGACCACGGCCACCCTGCGGGTCGAGGACCGGACCCACCCGTCCACCAAGGCCCTGCCCGCCACCTTCACCTCGTCGGTCAGCGAGTGGTACAGCTGGTCGAAGGATCTGCGGCAGAACCCGGACATCAAGATCCTGGCCTCCGTCGACCCGAGCAGCTTCCCGCTCGGCACCGATCCCAACCAGACCTGGTACGACGGCTACTACCCGATCCTGTGGACGAACAGCAAGTACAAGATGCTGTACGCCAACTTCGGGCACAACGCGATGGACTACGAGCACAACACCCCCCTGTCGTCCACCTTCGCGAGCGAGACACAGAACCGGTTCCTGCTGGACGGGCTGAAGTGGCTCGGCGGAGCGGGGTGACTCCGGGCTGAACGTGCGGCCCTGACCCCACGCGGAACGCCCCCGATGTACGTGCCGCGTACGTGCCGCCCCGGACATCCGGGGCGGCCGCTTTTCATCACGCCGCGTCGCGCGGCGGTCACCACTGGTGTCAGTCACCTGTGCGAAGATAGCCCGCATGTTTGGCGAAGGGGACAGCAGACCGCCTGGTCAGGGCGGCAGGACGACGCTGGCGGAGCTCGTCCGCCAGGAGACCGCCGCGCGGATGCCGGAGCGGGAGAAGTGGGCGGCGCTGCGGAAGGCACGCCCAAACCGTCGTCCGCGTCACCGAAACCACGCCGGACCTCGCCACCGGCCCGAAGCCTGGAACCCCACCTCACCGGCAACTGCGCCTCGTTGCTGAATATTGTCATGTAGCGGCGTTCCGGGGTGTTGGCCGAAAAGGTCGCCATGGCTGTGCCAGCACGCTTGCTGTCGTGCGTACGGTGGCGTGATGGGAAGGGGGATGGCATGTCGCTGCGTGACCTGGTACGCCAAGAGGCCCTCGCGCATATGACTCCAGCGGAGCGCCTCGCGCAACTGCGTTCCGCACGGCTGTATTTCCGGCGGCCCGAGCAACCCGGCTTCTTCGTCTCGGAGACGGTGGAGGGACCGGTGGTGGCGGTCTTCACTTCCTGGGAGGGGCTTGCCCTGTTCGCGGGGACGTGTGAGTGGGCATCCACCACCGCCGAGGACCTGATGGAGCAGCTGCCGGAGGGGGTGAGGGCGCTGGTCGATCCGCTGGGTCCGCGTCCGTTCGTGCTGGACGCGGTAATGGCCGATGCGTCGGCGGATGCCGCTGGAGCGGCACATGAGACAGCCGAGACCCGGGGGGAGTAGACGTGGCGGGGGAAGACGGAAGCGGCAAGGGCACGCCCGGTGGGACTGGCCCGGCGCCGGGTGCGGGTTACGCGGTGGAGATATCCGGGGTCCGCAAGGTCATGAAGCCGCTGGAGGAGTCCGTCGTAGCGGCCCGCAGGATTAAGGACGACTGGAAGACGATGGCCGGGGATATCGACCTCGCGGCCACGATCGATATCGAGAAGCCCGCCAAGGACATGCTCTCCAAGTGGGGCTACGGTATGGGCCGTATCGCCCAGCACGCTGACGAGATCCTTGAGACGTTGCGGCAGGTACTCTCCGCCTACCTCATGGCCGACTTGCTGCGCATCAAGGACTTCTCCCCGACCGAGGACAACATGGCCAAACTTCCGGTAGGCGACCACGGTCTGCAGGTCTGGAAGGAAGGGCACCGGGGGAAATTCGACCCCGCTCCGAAGAGCCTTCAGGAGCAGTGGGACGAAGAGCCGAGGCCGGAGAAGGCCCCTCGGATCCGCCGCCTCGGGAAGGACCATGTCATCGATTGGGAGAGCGATGACAATCGGGGCCCCATCGCATGACCTCGAAGGACGCAACGGAGGGGGCCGGACCCGGTGCCACCGAGCGCATACCGCCGCACGCCAAGCCCAGCGATGTCATCATCGGCAGCCCCGGCAAGATCGATGACCTGGTCGTCAAGCTCCGTGCCTATGCGGAAGCGTTCGGTGACGGCAACGACAAGCTGGCTGCCCTCGTGCGTATGCCGTGGACGGGCGAAGCCGCCGAGGGCTTTGAGGGCGCCGTCAAAGCGCTTCCGAGGGAGCTGAAGGCGGCACGCAAGTACTTCAAGTCCGCGGCCAGTGCCCTGGACGCCTATGCCGACAAGCTGCGGTCCGTCCATAAGCGGCTCAAGCCGATCATCGCGGATGCGGACGCCGCCCGTGCCGCGTCCAAAAAGCACGCCGATCAGGTTGAGAAATACGACGCGGCCGTGGACCGCAAGGACGACGACCTTCCGGACAAGCCACCAAACGAAGATCCCGGTTCCACCGCGCTTCAGGACTGCTATCGCCGTCTGGACATCCTGGAGAAGGAACTTCAAGGCGTCGTCGAGACCTCCAAGAAGAAGCTGGAGGCGGCGGCGGACAGGGCCCCTGACGCGCCCAAGGGATGGGCGCGTGTCCAGAGTAAGGGACAGGACTTCCTCTACGGATCCTGGGACACCCTGCGCGGCTTGTACAAGCATGGCGAATACCTGGTCGAGGACGGTTTCGGCGGCTGGTCCATGCAACTTGCCGGAATGGCCGACGGCGTCGTCTACGCGCAGGAACACCCCAAGGAGTTCGCCAAAGCCGCCGTCAACTGGGACGAATGGCAGCGCAATCCCGCCCGCGCGGCCGGCCAGCTCACCCCCGACTTGCTGCTCGCACTGGCCACCGGCGGCGGGTCCGTCGCGCGCAAGGGCGCCTCTGCCGCCAAGGACGCCGCCAAGCGACTGGCCGGCCGCGAGCGGGCACTGCGCCGGGACGGCAGCGGGCGCGAACGCGCGGACGGCGAGCCGAACAAGCACGACAAGTGCAAAGGCGAGAAGTGTGGCCTCAACGAGCCGGTGGACGCCGCCACAGGGGAGATGTTCACCTCGGCGACGGACGTCGAACTGCCAGGTGCCCTCCCGCTCGTGCTGGAGCGGCACTACATATCGGGGCATCCGTGCGGCGGCTGGTTCGGCCCCACCTGGGCCGGGACGCTGGACCAACGGCTGGAGCTGGACGACAAGGGCGTCGTCTACATCGCCGACGACGGCATGGTGCTGACCTACCCCGTCCCCGAACCCGACGTGCCCACCCTCCCCACCAGCGGACCCCGCTGGCCGCTGTCCTGGGACGGCAAGCCGGACAGCACCATGACGATCAGCGCCCCGGAGCGCAACCGCACGCTGCACTTCGCCCCGCTGCCCACCGGCGGATCGGAGCTGGCCCTCTCAGCGATCACCGACCGGGCGGGCAACCGCATCACCTTCGGCTACGACGCGAAGGGCGCCCCGCAAGAGGTCGCGCACTCGGGCGGCTATCGCATAGCCGTGGACACCGATCCCGGGCTGCTGCGCATCACCGGCCTTCGTCTGCTGCACGGCCAGGACGGGCAGCGCAGTACCACGCTCGTCTCATACGCCTACGATGAGGCGGGCAATCTCGCCCAGATCATCAATTCCACGGGCGACCCGCTCCGCTTCCGCTACGACGACCAGCACCGCATCACCGCTTGGGAGGACCGTAACGGCACCGCGTTCGGCTACGTCTACGACCACCGAGGGCGGGTCCTGCGCACCGTCGGCCCCGACGGCACCTTCTCGGGACGCTTCCGCTACGACGAGGCAGCGCGCACCACCCGCTTCACCGACTCCCTTGGCCACGAGTCGGTGTACGTCTACAACGAGGCGTACAAGATCGTCTCGGAGACGGACAACCTCGGTCACACCACCCGAACCGAGTGGGACGAGACCAACCGCCGTCCCGTGACCGTCACCGACCCCCTGGGCCACACCACCCGTTACACCTACGACGACCTCGGCAATCCCACCCGGATCGAACGCGCGGACGGCACCGCCCTCACCGCCGTCCACGACGACGACTGCCTCCCCCTGGAGATCCGCGACCCGAACGGCGGCGTGTGGCGCCACGTCTATGACGACCGGGGCAACCGCACCTCCACCACGGACCCCACAGGCGCGGTAACCCGCTACGCCTACAACGACGCGGGACACCTCACCGGGATCACCGACCCGCTGGGGCACACGACGACCGTCACGCCGAACCCGGCCGGCCTCCCGACCGCCCTCACCGACCCACTCGGCCACACCACCCACATCCAGCGCGGCCCTCACGGGCGCCTCACCGCACTCACCGATCCCCTTGGCCACACCACCCGCCACGGCTGGACCATCGAGGGCAAGCCCGCCTGGCGCGAGAACCCCGACGGCACCCGCGAAACCTGGGAGTGGGACGGCGAGGGCAATCTCGTCACCCACACCAACGCCGCGGGCCACACCACCACCTACACCCACACCCACTTCGACCTCCCCGCCACCCGCACCGACCCCGACGGCGCCCACTATGCCTTCACATACGACACCGAGCTGCGCCTGACCGGGGTCACGAACCCGCAGGGCCGGACGTGGACGTACACGTACGACGGGGCGGGTCGGGTCGTCTCGGAAACGGACTTCAACGGCCGCACTCTCAGCTACCAGCACGATGCGGCGGGCCGCCTGATATCCCGGGAGAACGGCGCGGGCGAAACCCTGGCCTACACGCGCGACGCGCTGGGCCGCACGGTCGCCACGCGCACGGCGGACGGCACGGAGACGACGTTCGGGTACGACGCGGCCAGCCGCCTGACCCGGGCGGCGAACCCGGACACGGAGCTGAGCCGCACGTATGACGCACGGGGCCGGGTCCTGATTGAGGCGACCGGCGGCCGTACGACGTCGTACGCGTACGACGCGGCGGGCAACCGCACCGAGCGGATCACCCCGAGCGGCCTGCGCTCGACCTGGGCCTACGACGCGACAGGCCGCCCGACGACCCTCACCACGGCGGACAACTCCCTGCACTTCGCGTACGACGCGGCGGGCCGGGAGACGGCACGCACCTTCGGCGACGACGTGACCCTGACCCAGGCGTGGGACGCCCTGGACCGCCTGACGACACAGTCCCTCACCCACGCTTCCGGTGCGGCTGAGCTGTTGCAGCACCGGACGTACGTGTACCGCCCGGACGACCACCTCACCGAAATCCGCGAGCTGACGTCCGGCACCCGCCGCTTCGACCTGGACCCGGTCGGCCGCGTGACGGCGGTCCACGCCCACGGCTGGACCGAGACCTACGCCTACGACGCGGCGGGCAACCTGACGCACGCCACGGCCCCGGGCCACGCGTCCCCCGGGGACTGCGAGTTCACCGGCACGGTCATCCACCGCGCGGGCCGCACGATCTACGAACACGACGCCCAGGGCCGCCTCGTCCGCCGCACCCGCAAACTCCTCAACGGCCAGACCCGCACCTGGACCTACACCTGGAGCCCCGAGGACCGCCTGACGGACGCGACCACCCCGGACGGCGAGCGCTGGCACTACACGTACGACCCGTTGGGCCGCCGCACCACGAAGCATCGGCTGGCGGAGGACGGCACGATTGCCGAATCGGTGAACTTCACCTGGGACGGTACGCGCCTGGCCGAACAGACGACGACCGAAGGCACGACTCTGACCTGGGACTACACCCCAGGCACCCACCGCCCCCTGACCCAAACCGAGCGCCACACATCGCGTGAGCCAGCGGCGGAAGCATCCCCTGTCCTCCGCCGCTTGACCGACACGACCCCGCAATCGGAATACGACGCCCGCTTCCACGCCATCGTCACCGACCTGGTCGGCACCCCCACCGAACTGGTCACCCCCGACGGGGAATTGGCCTGGCAACACCGCACCACCCTCTGGGGCACCCCGCTCCCCGCCCCACCCGGCTCAGCCGACTGCCCCCTCCGGTTCCCCGGCCAATACGCGGACGCGGAAACCGGCCTCCACTACAACTACTTCCGCCACTACGACCCGGAAACGGCGCGCTACGCCTCACCGGATCCTCTGGGGCTCGAACCAGCCCCCAATCACTACAGCTACGTCCGCAGCCCTCACCGCTGGACGGACCCGCTAGGGCTCAATGCCTGCGAAGACGCAAGTAAGATCGATGTTGATAGCCTCAAAATGACGCGCACAGTGGAACGTCACCTTGAGGACGTCCACGAGATAAAGAACGACAAGGACGGCGGCAGAGCATTCGTCCGATCTCGTCCGTTCACAGATTCATCCCTGACGGTTCGGGAAGTGATGGAGGGAAGCGAGCCCTACACCGATCCCCGCGGCGCTGAAGGAGCGGTTCGGTGGGACACTCCCGGCAGTTTCCACGGCCGAGAGGGAAAATGGGAACTGGTGATTGACACGAACACCAACACCATCCTGCATTTCAACTTCACGAGAGAGTGATGAGAATCAAGACGCTGTGGAAACCTTCCGAACCCCTGCCGGGTGAGCTTCTGTACAGCAGGTCAGAGTACGGCTTCCGTTTCCGGAGCAAAGATGCCCAACGTCTCGCTGCAGACGAGGGCGGCAGGGGGTTTACCAGCGTATCGATTGACACCCTTCAGATCGAGGTCAGCGTACAAACCGGCCGAGCTCTCTACGTATGGGGATACGAGCCCTACACTAGCTGGCGCAACGAGAATATCAATACCCCCGAAGCGCGACCTGGAATGGTCGTTTTGCAGCCAAGTGAACCATTCGAAGAGGGTGTCTCTCTGTCAATCCCGGCTCGGCACTGGGATCGACGATACGACCGATCCACTGGCTGGTTCGTGACGAGCCCAAAGGATCTCGGTGACGCCGAGTGGCACGTCGAAATTGCCGAGGGAATTGTACTAGGCGGATCGACGCAAGGAGTTAAATCAGTCTATCTAAGGCCCACTTTCGAGGACTGAAGTTCGGAACGCAGAATCCAAGGCGTTTACAACTGCGATTTGCCGTCCCATTGAACGGGTCCGGGGCATGCTCGGCGAGCCGCTCCGCGATTTCCCGTAGACGTCCGTACTCAACCGCCCACGCTCCTTCATCACGGCTAACCTGCTCGTCCCTGCCCCCATCAACGCGCGTCTTTGGCTCCGGTGTCTCCCGTGACCTGCCGCGACCGGTCCTCCTCGGACGCGAGAGCGTATTCGCACCACACCGTCTTGCCGACGCCCCGCTCGGCCACCCCCCATTTCGAGGCCAGCGCGTCCACGAGCAGCAGCCCGCGTCCTCCCTCCGCGTCGTCGTCACCGTGCTCACGGACCACGGGGCGCCGCTCGTCGCGGGCGTCGGACACCTCGATACGGGCCGAGACGGGGGCCCGACGGCCGTCGGGATCGGGCGGCGGCTGAACGCTGAGCCGCAGATGAAAGCGGCGACCAGGCACGTGCCCATGGCTCACGGCGTTCGCCGCGAGTTCCCCCGCGATCAGCGCGAGGCTCTGCGAGGCGTCACTGTCACGGGGGATGCCCCACTCCTCCAGTCTGCGGACGACGATGCGCCGGGCGAGCCGGGCACCGTGCCGGGAAGAGGTGAAGAACATCTCGAATGTACCGCTAGGGGAATTTTCGCCATTCACGTCACCGAGCGTGGCGAAGCGCGCCTAACCTGACCAGACAGGCAGCGGGTACGCAGGGTCGCGGTACGGGAACGGTCGGTGTCCGTACGGGAGGACCGCCGTGACGCCGAGGGGAAGCGGGGCGTTCTCGCGCAAGGAGGTGGGTGGGTCATGGCGGGTGACATCGTCAAGTGCATCGGCAGGCAGGTGAAGCTCTTCCGCGAACGGGCAGGGCTCACGCAAGCACAGTTGGGTGAGGCGATCGGGTACAGCGAGGAGCAGGTCTCCTCGGTCGAGCAGGGACGCCGGGTGCCACAGCCGGACTTCCTGGACGCGGCGGACGAGGCGCTGGAGGCGTTCGGGGTGCTGCGGGCCGCCAGGGAGGAAGTCGCCAACGTACAGCTCCCGGCGTTCTTCCGGGGCGCGGCACGGCTGGAGGCGCAGGCGGTTGAATTCCACGCGTACGAGAACCAGGTGATTAACGGGTTACTCCAGACCGGCGATTACGCCCGCGCTGTCTTCACGATGCAACGCCCGATGCTGGGCGAGGAGACCATCGAGCAGCGGGTCACCGCCCGGTTGGCCCGGCAGGAACTCATCACTAGGCAACCCCCGCCCATCATGAGCTTCGTGACCGAGGAGGCGGTGTTGCGCCGACCATGCGGCGGAACACCGGTGATGCGCGCGCAGTTGGAACATCTGCTGCACATCGGCCGGATGCGAAATGTAGATCTTCAAGTCATGCCGACGGGGCTGGAAGAGCACGCCGGAGCTGGCGGCCCGTTTGCCTTGCTGGAGCCCAAGGGGCGCCAGATGATGGCCTACGTAGAGGTCCAGGACATCGGCAGATTGCTGACGGATCGCAAAGCGGTCCGCACGCTGGAACAGCGCTACGGGATCATCAGAGCCCAGGCTCTCACTCCACGGGAGTCACTGGCTTTCATCGAGAAACTGCGGGGAGAAACGTGAACAACAACGACATCGGACTGTCGTGGTTCAAGAGCAGTTACAGCAGCGGTGAGGGCGGCATGTGCGTCGAGGTGGCCGCCACCGCCGACACCGTCCACGTACGGGACTCCAAGAACCGCCACGGAGCACGACTCGGCTTCTCCATACGCCAGTGGGACGCGTTCATCGGCCGTCTGAGGGCGGGAGAGTTCGGCCGGTAACCACCCGTTCGGCCGCCCTGGGCAACCGGGGCGGCCGTTGTCCTTCCGCCGCGCGGAGCGCGACGGCAATCACCGCGCCCCACCCCCCAGCCGCATGGTTCACTGCCGACGGACACCACGCGACGTACACCGACGAAGAGGAGCCGCCCGTGACGCACGAGATTGATCCGTCCTTCCTCGCGCTGCCGCTCAGGGCGCTCGCGGACGCGGCGCTCGCGCGGGCCCGCGCGCTCGGGGCCGAGCATGCCGACTTTCGGTTGGAGCGGGTGCGGGGTGCCGCCTGGCGGTTGCGGGATGGCAGGCCGTCGGGGGCATCCGATACCACCGATCTGGGGTATGCGGTGCGGGTGGTGCACGGCGGGGCGTGGGGGTTCGCGTCGGGGGTGGATCTGAGCATGGACGCCGCCGCGCGGGTGGCCTCGCAGGCGGTGGCGATGGCGAAGCTTTCGGCCAAGGTGATCGAGGCGGCGGGGTCCGATGAGCGGGTGGAGTTGGCGGCCGAGCCGGTGCATGCCGACAGGACCTGGGTTTCGTCGTATGAGGTCAACCCGTTCGATGTGGCCGACTCCGACAAGACCGGACTGCTCGCCGAGTGGAGCCGGCGGCTGCTCGCGGCCGATGGGGTCGCGCACGCGGACGCGTCGCTGCTGACCGTGCAGGAGAACAAGTTCTACGCGGACACGGCGGGCACCGTGACCACCCAGCAGCGGGTGCGACTCCATCCGCAGCTCACGGCCGTGGCCGTGGATCCGGCGAGCGGCGAGTTCGACTCGATGCGCACCCTGGCCCCGCCGGTCGGGCGCGGCTGGGAGTATCTGACCGGCGGGCCCGGCGCGGGCGGTTGGGACTGGGACGCGGAGCTGGCGGAGATCCCGGAGCTGCTGGCCGAGAAGATGCGCGCGCCATCCGTGGAGGCCGGGTCGTACGACCTGGTGGTGGACCCGTCCAATCTGTGGCTGACCATTCACGAGTCGATCGGCCACGCCACCGAACTGGACCGCGCGCTCGGTTACGAGGCGGCGTACGCGGGGACCTCCTTCGCCACGTTCGACCAGCTCGGAAAGTTGAAGTACGGCTCCGAGGTCATGAATGTGACCGGGGACCGGACCGCCGAGCACGGGCTGGCCACCATCGGCTACGACGACGAAGGCGTGGCCGCCCAGTCCTGGGACCTGGTGAAGGGCGGCACGCTCGTCGGCTATCAGCTGGACCGCCGGATCGCCCGGCTGACCGGCTTCGAGCGGTCGAACGGCTGCGCCTTCGCCGATTCGCCGGGCCATGTGCCGGTACAGCGGATGGCCAACGTATCGCTGCAGCCCGCCCCCGGCGGCCCCGCCACGGAGGAGCTGATCGGGGACGTCGAGAACGGTCTGTACCTGGTCGGCGACCGCTCCTGGTCGATCGATATGCAGCGGTACAACTTCCAGTTCACGGCGCAGAGGGCGTATCGCATCAGGAACGGCGCTCTGGCCGGGCAGGTGCGCGACTTCGCCTACCAGGCCACCACCACCGACTTCTGGGGTTCGATGACGGCCGTGGGCGGCCCGCGGACGTATGTCCTGGGCGGCGCCTTCAACTGCGGCAAGGCCCAACCCGGGCAGATCGCGGCGGTCTCGCACGGCTGCCCGTCGGCGCTGTTCCGCGGCGTCAACATCCTCAATACCACCCAGGAGGCCGGACGATGAGCGTGCAGCCCCATGAGATCGTCGAGCGCGCCCTGGAGCTGTCCCGCGCGGACGGCTGTGTGGTGATCGCCAACGAGACCTCGACCGCCAATCTGCGCTGGGCGGGCAACGCCCTGACGACCAACGGCGTCACCCGCGGCCGAACCCTGACCGTCGTGGCCACCGTGAACGGCGGGCAGGGCACCGCCTCGGGCGTGGTGTCCCGGTCCGCGGTCACCGCCGAGGAGCTGGAGCCGCTGGTCCGGGCCGCCGAGGCGGCCGCGCGGGAGGCGGAGCCGGCCGAGGACGCCCAGCCGCTGGTGGATCGGGAAACAGGCGCGGCGGTCTCCCCCGGCTTCACCGACTCCCCCGCCGTGACCTCCTCCGAGGTGTTCGCGGGCTTCGCGCCCGCCCTCGGCGAGTCCTTCTCCCGGGCCCGCGCGGGCGGCCGGGAGCTGTATGGATTCGCCCACCATGAGCTGGTCTCCAGCTATCTCGGCAGCTCCACCGGGCTGCGGCTGCGCCATGACCAGCCCACCGGCACGCTCGAGGTCAACGCCAAGTCACCGGACCGGACGCGTTCGGCCTGGGCCGGGCGGGCCACCCGGGACTTCACCGATGTGGACCCGGCCGCGATCGACGCCGAGCTCGCCCGGCGGCTGGCCTGGGCCGAGCGGAAGGTGGAGCTGCCGGCGGGCCGCTACGAGACGCTGCTGCCCCCGAGCGCGGTGGCCGATCTGCTGATCGACCAGCTGTGGTCGTCCTCGGCCCGGGACGCGGTGGAGGGCCGCACGGTCTTCGGCAAGCCGGGCGGTGGCACCCGGATCGGCGAGAAGCTGTCCGAGCTGCCCTTCACGCTGCGCAGCGACCCGGCCGAGCCGGGTCTTGAGGCGGCGCCGTTCGTGATCGCGCACTCGTCCGGGGACGACGCGTCGGTCTTCGACAACGGTCTGCCGCTGTCCGCCACCGACTGGGTCCGTGACGGGGTGCTCCAGCAGCTGATCACCACCCGGCACACATCCGCCCTCACCGGGCTGCCGCTCGCCCCCGCGGTCGACAACCTCATCGTGGACGCGGGCGGCACCCGCTCGCTGGCGGAGATGGTCGCGTCGACCGAGCGGGGGCTGCTGCTGACCTGCCTGTGGTACATCCGCGAGGTCGACCCGGCCACGCTGCTGCTCACCGGGCTGACCAGGGACGGCGTGTATCTCGTGGAGAACGGCGAGGTGGTCGGCGAGGTGAACAACTTCCGGTTCAACGAGTCGCCGGTGGATCTGCTCGCCCGCGCCACCGAGGCGGGCCGCACCGAGCGGACGCTGGCACGGGAGTGGAGTGACTACTTCAACCGCGCCGCGGTGCCGCCGCTGCGCATTCCGGACTTCAATATGAGCTCGGTCAGCAAGGGGGTGTGAGGAGCCGAATAGACTGGTCCACGCCCATCCGAAGCGACCGTTTCGGATCCGTCCATTTCCGTTTCGTCTATCCCCAGGAACGCCATGACACGCCTCGGCGAATCCGTCGCCCGCGCCAGCGAGCTCCTCAGCCAGGAGCTCTCCTCCGACAAGACCGTCGAGCGGCTGCTCGAGGAGACGGGCTCGCGGCGCTATATCGACCTGACGGACCTCTCGCCGACGGAGCAGGCCGAGCTGATCGCGTCCCGTACGGTCGAGATCCTGCCCGGCGTGGCGGAGCTGGCCAAGCGGATCGAGGAGCGCCGCGGCGCCGGCCAGGGCCTGGCCATCAAGCTGGGCATCGACCCGACGGCCGCCGATGTGCACCTCGGCCATGTGGTGCCGATGATCATCCTCAGCCGCTTCCAGCGCATGGGGCATGACGTCACGCTGCTGATCGGCGACTTCACGGCCAAGATCGGTGACCCGTCGGGCCGTACGGCGGAGCGCCCGCCGCTGACCGACGAGGACATCGCCCGGAACCTCGCGGGCTACCAGGACCAGGTCCGGCCGTTCTTCGACTTCGGACAGGTCAACTTCCGGCAGAACAGCGAGTGGCTGGCGCCGTACACCTTCCCTGAGCTGCTGGGGCTGCTCTCCCAGGTGCCGGTCTCCCAGCTGCTGCAGCGCGAGGACTTCCGCAACCGGCTGGCCGACGGCTCCGGGCTGACCATGTCCGAGCTGCTCTACCCGATCGCGCAGGCCCTCGACTCGGTGGCCCTGGAGTGCGATGTGGAGCTGGGCGGCGCGGATCAGCTGCTCAATCTGCAGATGGGCCGCAAGCTGATGGAGCTGCGCGGGCAGCGGCCGCAGTTGGTGGTCACGATGCCGCTGATCGAGGGCACGGATGGCACCGGCGCCAAGATGTCCAAGTCCAAGGGCAACTATGTGGCGCTCTCCGCGACCGCTGACGATGTCTTCGGCAAGATCATGTCGATTCCGGACCGGCTGATGAAGCCGTACCTGGAGGCATGGACCGAGTGGACGGACACGGAGATCGCCGCCGCGATCGCCCGGGTCGAGAAGCGGTCGCTGCACCCGATGGATCTGAAGAAGGTCCTGGCGGGCGAGGTGGTGGCGGCGCTGTACGGCCTCGAGAAGGCGATGGCGGCCCGTGCGGGCTTCGTCGCCCAGTTCTCCAAGAAGAGCTTCACCGACGTCGAGACGCCGGTGGTCGACGCCGGGGAGCACGGCACGGAGTCCATCGCGACCGTGCTGAGCAAGGTGCTGGAGTTCCAGCCCAGCGCCTCGGCCGCCCGCCGGGTCGCCAAGCAGAACGGTCTGCGGCTGGTGATCGAGACCGAGGGCGGCCAGGAGTCGGTGGTGCTGCCCGAGGCCCAGGCGGTGCGCCCGCTGGCCGAGGTGGTCACGGAGACGCTGGCGTCCGCCGGGCTCACGGGGGCCTCCGGCGCGGTCTACCTCAAGGCCGGGCGGAAGATCGCCCAGGTGCGCGGGTTGTAGTCCGCCCGGCTCACGACGGGAGCCCCGCCGCGGGGCCCCGCAACCGCGAGGAAGCGGCGGCCGGTGCGCGTCCACCACGCGCACCGGCCGCCGCCGTCGCGCACCGGATCACACCGGCGTCGCGCACCGGATCACACCGCCGTCGCGCTCCGGATCACACCGCCGTCGCACCCTCAGGTCGCACTGCGTCTGCGTCCGCCACTGCGGATCGAGTGCCACAGCGGAGTGCCCAGCGCGACGATCAGCACCGCCCCCGCCAGCTGCAGCAGATGCCGGATCCAGTCGAAGCCCTCGGTGTGCCTGACCCCGATCCAGCCGGCCACCGCATTGCCCAGAATGCCACCGAGGATGCCGTAGATGCAGGTCAGCCACAGCGGAATGGCCTGTTTGCCGGGCAGGATCGCCCTGGCGATCACACCCAGGATCAGGCCCACGACGATCGCCCATAGCCAGTTCATGTCGCCTCCCTGACACGCGGCGAGGGGATGCACATCCCTTCCAGTGTTCGGCCACTTCGACTACGGCGCACGCCGGAGGGCCGATACGCACGTCGGCGTAGCCGGAGACGGCACCCATCAGGGTGCCCCGGTCTCGAACCGACAGCAGGCGCGGCGTAACGTTGAGTACGTCCCAGAGCGGGGGAAGCCCGCTCGGCGATCAGGTGGTGGAACGTGATGCGGAAGCACGGCGATGCGGAGGTCTTCCGAATCACCGGAGCGCGGCAGGGGCTGGCCGACGATGTGCGCGGCCGGCAGCGCCGCTATGTGATCTCGATGTCGGTCCGGACCGTCGCGGTCGTGCTGGCGGCGGTGTTGTGGAACGTGGAGCGCCATGTGGCCATCGTGGCCCTGGTGCTCGGCGGGGTGCTGCCCTACATCGCGGTCGTGATAGCCAACGCGGGCCGGGAGAACGCCACTTCGCTGCCCACCACCTTCGTCCCGACCCCGCCCCGTCCGATGCTGATCGCCGGGCGCGGAGAGGAGCCGAGCGATCCCCACGGGGCGGAATCCGTCCCGGAGGACGTCGGACATATCAGCGATCCTGGACCCGGTGAGCGTGGCTGACCTGCCACGTTTCCGTAAGCTCAAGAAAACCTCAGATCAATAGTGCAGTACCGGTGCACCGGGCCCCATCCCTCGTGACATACTGCGTACGCGCTCCGCATCCCCCGTCGGAGCGACGGACCGACGCCGGGCGGCTCCCCCCGTGGCTGCCCGGCGTCGTCATGTCCGGCGTGCTTTTCGTAGAGTCTGCGGTGTGAACATCCGCGAGACCGCCGCCGAGACCGACACCGTGATCTGCTCCGCCAAGGGCTGCCACGCCCCCGCCGTATGGGTGCTGGCCTGGAACAACCCCAAGATCCACACCCCGGAGCGGCGCAAGACCTGGCTCGCCTGCGAGGAACACCGCGAATATCTCGCGGAGTTCCTCGGAGTGCGGGGCTTCCTCAAGGACGTGGTGACGCTGGAGGAATGGTCGGCCGCCGAAGACCAGTGATCAGCCCCCGATCGCCGACATCGGCCGGTCCGGCTGGAGGAACGAGGGGTCATCGAGCCCGGATCCGGCCTTCTTGCCCCACATCGCCAGCCGCCACAGCCGGGCGATCTCCTCGTCCGGGGCGCCGGAGCGCAGCGCTCCGCGCAGATCGGACTCCTCGCGCGCGAAGAGGCAGGTGCGCACCTGCCCGTCGGCGGTCAGCCGGGTGCGGTCGCAGGCGCGGCAGAACGGACGGGTGACCGAGGCGATGACGCCGACCCGGGCCGGGCCGCCGTCGACCAGCCAGCGCTCGGCGGGCGCGGAGCCACGCTCGTCCTCGCCCTCGGCGGTGAGGGTGAAGCGAGTGCGCAGACTGGCCAGGATGTCCCCTGCGGTGATCATGCCGTCGCGCTTCCAGCCGTGCTGCGGATCGAGCGGCATCTGCTCGATGAAGCGCAGCTCATAGCCGTTTTCCAGGGCCCAGGCGAGCAGCTCCGGCGCCTCGTCCTCGTTGAGCCCCGGCATCAGCACGGCGTTGACCTTCACCGGGGTCAGCCCGGCGGTGTGCGCCGCGTCGAGGCCTCGCAGCACATCGCCATGGCGCTTGCGCCGGGTGATGGCCTGGAACACCTCCGGACGCAGGGTGTCGAGCGAGACATTGACCCGGTCCAGGCCCGCGTCGCGCAGGGCCTGGGCGGTGCGCTCCAAACCGATGCCGTTGGTGGTGAGCGACATCCGGGGGCGCGGGGCGAGGTCCGCGCAGCGCTCCACGATGCCGACCAGACCCGGGCGCAGCAGTGGCTCACCGCCGGTGAAGCGGACCTCGGTGACCCCGAGCTCGGTGACGGCGATCCGGATCAGCCGGACTATCTCGTCGTCGGTGAGCAGATCCGGTTTGGCGAGCCACTGCAGGCCCTCTTCCGGCATGCAGTAGGTACAGCGCAGGTTGCAGCGATCGGTCAGGGAGACACGCAGGTCGGTGGCTACGCGACCATAGGTGTCGATCAACATGGTGGCGGCCCCTCCACGGTTGGCGTGCGTGCACTGCTCAATTCTCTCGCAGCGTACGTTACGGGTGTGACATGGAGGGGCCGCGCGGGTGGGAGTGGCCGGTCAGTGGGCTCCGTGCCCGGTGAGCGAGCGCACTTCCAGCTCGGCGTACTTCTCCTTGTCGGGCTGCTCCTTGGAGACGACGGTGCCCAGCCAGCCGAGCAGGAAGCCCAGCGGGATGGAGATCAGTCCGGGGTTCTCCAGCGGGAACCAGTGGAAGTCCACGTCCGGGAACATCGAGGTCTCCTTGCCCGAGACGACGGGCGAGAAGAGCACCAGGAAGACCGAGGAGATCAGTCCGCCGTAGATGGACCACAGCGCGCCCTGGGTGGTGAAGCGTTTCCAGAACAGGCTGTAGAGGATGGTCGGCAGGTTGGCGGACGCGGCGACCGCGAAGGCGAGTGCCACGAGTCCGGCGACGTTGAGATCTCGTGCGAAGACGCCGAGGACGACGGCGACGGTGCCGATGCCGACGGTGGCCCAGCGCGCCGCCGAGATCTCCTCCTTCTGGGTCGCCTCGCCCTTGCGGATGACGTTGGCGTACAGGTCGTGGGCGAAGGACGACGAGGAGGCGAGGGTGAGCCCGGCGACCACGGCGAGGATCGTCGCGAACGCCACCGCGGAGATCACCGCGAGCAGGATGGCGCCGCCGGTGGAGTCCGGTCCACCGCCGATCTCCTCGGCGAGCAGTGGCGCGGCGGTGTTGCCCGACTTGTTGGAGGCGATGATGTCGTCGTGCTTGAGCAGCGCGGCGGCGCCGAAGCCCAGCGCGATGGTCATCAGGTAGAAGAGGCCGATGATGCCGATGGCCCAGTTGACCGAGTTACGGGCGGCCCGCGCGGTGGGCACGGTGTAGAACCGGATGAGGATGTGGGGCAGGCCCGCGGTGCCCAGGACCAGGGCGATACCGAGCGAGATGAAGTCCAGCTTGGTGGTGGCGTTGACCCCGTACTTCAGCCCCGGTTCCAGGAACGACTCTCCGATGCCGCTGTTCTTGGCCGCCTCCCCCAGCAGGTCGGAGATGTTGAAGTTGAACTTCAGCAGCACCAGGAAGGTGATCAGCAGCGTGCCCGCGATCAGCAGCACGGCCTTGACCATCTGCACCCAGGTGGTGCCCTTCATACCGCCGATGGTGACGTAGAGCATCATCACGACGCCGACGAGGACGACGATGAGGATCTTCCCGGCCTCGCTGGTGATGCCCAGCAGCAGGGAGACCAGCACCCCCGCGCCCGCCATCTGCGCCAGCAGGTAGAAGATCGAGACGACGATGGTGGAGACGCCCGCGGCCGTGCGCACCGGGCGCTGGCGCATCCGGTAGGCGAGCACGTCGCCCATCGTGTAGCGGCCGGAGTTCCGCAGCGGCTCGGCGACCAGCAGCAGGGCCACCAGCCAGGCGACGAGGAAACCGATCGAGTACAGGAAGCCGTCGTAGCCGGAGAGCGCGATGGCACCGGCGATGCCGAGGAAGGACGCGGCGGACATGTAGTCGCCGGAGATGGCCAGGCCGTTCTGGAAGCCGGTGAACTGGCGGCCGCCGGCGTAGAAGTCGGTGGCGTCCTTGGTCTGCCGGCCCGCCCAGACGGTGATGACCAGGGTCGCCACGACGAAGACCGAGAAGAGCGTGACGATCAGCGGCCGGTTGTCCGAGGCGCTCTCGGCCGCGAGCAGGTAGGTGCTCATGAGCGCTCCTCCAGACGGGACTTGATGGCCTGGGCGCGCGGGTCCAGCTTGGCGGCGGCGTGCCGGGAGTACCACCAGGCGATGAGGAAGGTGGTCAGGAACTGGGCGAGCCCGAACACCAGGGCCACGTTGATGTGGCCCACGACCTTGGTGCCCATGAAGCCGCCCGCGTAGTTGGACAGCAGGACGTAGAGGAGGTACCAGCTGACGAACGCGATGGTGAGCGGGAAGGCGAACGAGCGGTGGGCACCGCGCAGTTCGCCGAACTCCGCGCTCGCTTGCACCTCGGCGTAGGCAGAACGGTCAAGTTGCCGCTGATCGTCGGGGCGATCGTTGGCCGGTGCGGTATCCACGGTCTCTCCTGGTGAGTGGGTACGACGGGAAGGCATACGGCGGCGAGTGATCCAGATCACGCATGGTAGGGCGGCGCGGACCCGTACGACAGGGGCCGGTTGATTGAAAGACGGATAAGAATTCGGGGGAGGGATCGGCTCCGGGTACTGTGGCGGGTTTTCTTCCGGAATGCATTGATGTCCGACCTTGATCAGCGATAGCTTCCTTCGTCATGTACCCGCCCAGCCGCGGACGGCGTTCGGGCGGCCCGTACGGATGAAGTGGAGATCCCATGGCTCATCTGAGATCGGCTCCTCCAAGACCCGGACGGCGGGTTTTTGACGGCTCGTCGGCTTCGCACCACCCCCGCACCACTCCTCGCCGCCTCTGCCCCGGTTCCGCGGCGTCCCGGGGCATCGAGGCCGCGCGCGGGAGCCGCGCCGCAAGGGCGCGCACATTCGCTTGTGCGGATGACCCCGGCCGGACCGCCGCCGTTGACGCGGCCCGCCGGACCGCCGCCCGCGCCCGGGGGCTCCACGTCCCCCGAGTGGCGCGCTGAGCGCGCGTCCGCGCCCCCGGTCCGGAACGCTGACGATCCAGCCCGGTCCGCCCGCCCAGAGCCTTCTCAGCCACCTCGAGAGAACCGTCGAGAGAACCGGAGTACCCATGACGCCGCGCCGCACCTCCCTGCCGCTGCGCACCGCCGCTATACCCGCCGCCATGGCGCTCACCACCGCGCTGGCCTTCCTGCCCACCACCGCCAGCGCGCTCGGGCGGGACGGCCACGCCGCCGCGGCCGCCACGGCCGACGGCCCGTCCCTGAGCTATGTCGTCAACACCCGTCCGGGGCAGGACCCGTCCCGGATCCGCAAGGCCATCGCCCAGGCCGGCGGCACGGTCGTCGTGTCCTACGACCGGATCGGCGTCATCGTCGTCCACTCCGGCAACCCGGACTTCGCCAAGACCGTCCGTAAGGTGCGCGGCGTCACCTCCGCCGGGAACACCCGCACCGCCCCGCTGCCCGCCCAGTCCACCGACGACATCGACACGCCGAAGCTGCTGAGCGAGAAGCAGCGCCAGGCGGTGGCGGCGAAGGCGAAGGCCGGGCAGGACCCGCTGGAGCCGCTGCAGTGGGATCTGCCGGCGATCAAGGCGGACAAGGCGCATGAGAAGAGCCTGGGCAGCCGTAAGGTCACCGTCGGGGTCATCGACACCGGTGTGGACGACACCCACCCGGATCTGGCGCCGAACTTCGACCGTAAGGCGTCCGTCAACTGTGTGACGGGCAAGCCGGACACCGCCGACGGCGCCTGGCGGCCGAGCGCCGAGGAGTCCCCGCACGGCACGCATGTGGCGGGCGAGATCGCCGCCGCGAAGAACGGCGTCGGCGTCACCGGTGTGGCCCCGGGCGTCAAGGTCTCCGGAATCAAGGTGTCCACGACGGCCGGGTTCTTCTACACCGAGGCGGTCGTCTGCGGCTTCGTCTGGGCCGCGGAGCACGGCGTGGACGTCACCAACAACAGCTATTACACCGACCCGTGGTACTTCAACTGCACCACCGACCCGGACCAGAAGGCCCTGGTCGAGGCGGTGCGCCGGGCCTCGTCGTACGCCGAGCGCCGGGGTGTGGTCAATGTGGCCGCGGCGGGCAACGAGAACTACGACCTCACCTCGGACACCATCACCGACCCCTCCAGCCCCAACGACACCACCCCCGGTGACCGGGAGGTGGACCCGAGCGTCTGCCTGGACATCCCGACCCAGCTGCCGGGCGTCGTCACGGTCGCCTCGACCGGCGCCAAGGGGCTCAAGTCCTCGTTCTCCAACTACGGCCTGGGGATCATCGACATCGCGGCCCCCGGCGGCGACAGCACCGTCTACCAGAAGCCCGAGCCCCCGGCCACCAGCGGCCTGATCTACAACACGCTGCCGGGCGGGCAGTACGGCTACATGGCGGGCACGTCGATGGCCTCGCCGCATGTGGCCGGTGTCGCGGCGCTCATCAAGAGCACCCATCCGCACGCCTCCCCCTGGCAGGTGAAGGCGCTGCTCAAGGCCGAGGCCGATGACCTGGCCTGCCCGACGCCGTACGACATCGACGGTGACGGCACGGTCGACGCGGTGTGCGAGGGCGGCAAGCGGTACAACGGCTTCTACGGCGCCGGGCTCGCGGACGCTCTGGACGCCGTCGAGAAGTGACCGGCTGACACAATGCACGGGCCGTCAGGGCGGAGCAGCCGCCCGGCGGCCCGTACATGTTCCCCATGAAGCCGCGAGAGGACCCCGTTCCCGTGCACCACGACGACTCCTGGGGGCCGCTGCCCCCACGGCCGGCCTACTCGCTGCTGATCCGGTTCGTGCTGACCGTGCTGCTGCTGCCGCTGTGGTGGGCGCTGATCGTGGTGATCTTCCTCGGCTTCATCGCCTTCGGGATCGTGGCCGAGATCCTTACGGTGATCCCCGGGTTCGAGAAGGGGTTCCTCGGCCTGATCGACAAGTTCGGGGACAGCGTGAAGGTGTGGCCCGCCTGGTGCGTGACGCTCCCGGAGCTGCGGCACGAGGGCGACGCGGCCTTCTACCGGGCCCGGGTCGACAAGCGCATCGCCTCCTGGACCGCCAAGGAACTCGCCGCCCAGAAGGCGAAGAAGGCCCCGCCGCCGGGCCCGCACGACATCCCCGTACGCGAGTACCGCGGAGTGGGCGCGGGCTATGTGGTCGAGGCGGCGCGCGCCCGGGACTGGGAGCTGAGCCATGACCGCCACTCGGACCCGCTGCGCGTGGTCCGGCTCAGGCGGCTGCCGGTCACGTACTGACGAGGGTCACGGCCTTACGGGCGTCACGGGCTTGGGCGTGACTGCCCTACGGGCGTTACGGGCTTGGGCGTGACCGCCTTACGGGCGTCACAGCCTTGGCGTCACGGCCTTACGGGCGTCACAGCCTTGGGCGTCACGGCCTTACGGGCGTCATGGGCTGACGAGCGCCCGTTCCGGCGCGGGGCGCGGGACCGCGTCGCGCGTCGCCCCCGCCGCCAGCAGCCACTGGGCGGCTGTATAGGTGGCCATGATCCAGAATTGGGGCACCGGCGGCCGTGGCCAGTCCGCGAGCCCGGCCGCGATCAGGGTGTCGGAGAGCATGAAGAGCGCCCCGCCGAGCCCGGTCCACACACCCGCCCCGAGCGCGGCCAGCGCCATGACCGTCAGCAGCAGGCTGTAGCCCGCGATGGGAAGCCGCAGATGCGGGGCGAGGCCGGGCCACAGCAGCGCCACCGTGCCCAGCCACGCGGCCCCGTATCCGGCGGCCGCCCAGGGTGCCGTACGGCGCCGCCCCGCGCGGGCGAACAGCGCCAGATAGCAGAGGTGCCCGGCCGCGAAGCACCCCATTCCGGCCAGGAACGCGGTCTCGCCGCCGATCTGGAGCAGCACATCGCCCCCGCAGCCGCACAGCAGCGCGGCCGGGAGCGGCCACGGCCCGCCGCGCGCCACGGCCCATACGGCGAGCACGGGCATCAGGGCGGGCTTGGTGAGGTGGACGGCGGTGGTGGCGTCCACGAGCAGCGCGCCCAGGTGAACGGCGGTCAGCAGCGCGAAGAGGGCCCGTAGGACCGTCGTCGCGCGCCCGGCGGCGGGCGTCACCGCACGCTCTCGCCGACCGGCTCCGGCCGCCCGGCCTCCGGACCGGCCTCCGGGGAACCGGCCTCCGGGAGACCCGCCTCCGGGACCGTCGCGGGCTGCCAGCCCGGTCCCCGGAAGACCCGGCCCGCCCGCTCGCGCCAGTCCCGCGCCGCCGCGATGTCGCGGGCGATGGCCGCGTACTCGTGCGTGGCCACGCGCAGCGGGTTGTAGGTGTCGATGTTCTTCGTCAGGCCGTAGACGGGCCGATCGGTCTCGGGGACGAAGGACCCGAAGAGCCGGTCCCAGACGATGAGGATGCCCCCGAAGTTGCGGTCCAGATAGCCGCCTTGGGAGGCGTGGTGGACGCGGTGGTGCGAGGGGGTGTTGAAGACGAACTCGACGGGGCGCGGCAGGGTGCCGATCCGCTCGGTGTGGATCCAGAACTGGTAGACGAGGTTCACCGACGAGCAGAACGCCACCGCCGCCGGATGCACCCCGAGCGCGATCATCGGCACGTAGAACGGCCAGACGGTCCAGGTGGTCCACGGCTGCCGCAGGGCGGTGGTGAAGTTGAACTTGCGGCTGGAGTGGTGCACCACATGGCACGCCCACAGAATGCGGATGACATGGTGCCCGCGGTGCGACCAGTAGTAGAAGAAGTCCTGGGCGAGCAGCATCAGCGGCAGCGTCCACCACACCACCGGGACGCGCAGCGGGGTGAGTTCGTAGACGGCGGCGTAGATCGCCACAATCGGGATCTTCCACAGCAGATCGAAGACCAGGCTGCCGAGCCCCATGGTGACGCTGGTCGCGGCGTCGTTCGCCGCGTAGCCCTCGGCGTCCTCGTCGGGGTGGAAGCGGTAGCTCACCATCTCCACGACGGCGAGCAGGACGAAGGCCGGTATCGACCACATCACGGCATTGGGCAGGTGCGGCATGTCCGCAACATAGAACCGCCCGTAAGGCCGCCGCTAGGGGTAGTTACCAACAAGTATGGTAGATGCGGCGTCAACAACAGGTCTCGCCTCGGACGGCATGGCCCATGGCGGCATAGCCGACGGCGGCATAGCCCATGACGGCATGGCCGATTAAGCTCCCCGCCTGTGCGCAGAGCCAGAGAACGGTTCCGGATCGGCGGCATAGCCTTCGCCTGCCTGCTGTCGGCGCTCACCACGGGGTGCTCCTCCGGGTCGGGCGGCGATGACTCCTCCTCAGCCCTGATGGACGCGGTGGGGCACGTCTCGACCGCGGGCGCGAAGGGGGCCCAGGTCTCCTATCTCGACGCCGCCCGGGTGCGTTCCCTGGAGAAGGGCGAGAAGGGCGGGAAGGGCGACTCCCAGCGGTTCCGCGCCGTCGGTCAGGCGGGCAGTCCACTGATGACGGGCTACCGCTTCAACGCCCATGCCTATGGCCTCGATCCGGCCATGATCGACACCGATGTGACCAATGGATACGCCGGGCACTGGCAGGGCTCCTTCGACGCGGACCGCGTCACCGCCAAGCTCAAGGCGGGCGGATTCGCCCCGCGCACCTGGCACGGCGAGACGGTCTGGACGAAGGACGGGATCACCCTCCAGGTCGCCAAGGACGAGATCTCCTTCGGCTACGCCGGTAAGGATCTGTCGGCGGTGCGCCCGGCCAAGGGCAAGTCCGTGGCGGACGACCCGGACTACCGGGCGCTGGGCGACTGCCTGGGCGATGTCTACCGCGTCGACTTCGGCGGGAAGGACCCCAAGGATCCGGTGCGCCTCTCGGCCACCGGACAGCTGGCGAAGTCCGCGAAGCAGACATCCGGGGTGATCTGCGCCCTCACCGACGGCAAACGGACCGCCGAACGGGCCGCCGACCGCCTGAAGTCCGTCATCCGCCAGCGGGCCCCGCGCTTCGACGGCGCCAAGGTGACGGTTCTCACCGGGGATTCGCCCGGGGTGAAGGTGACGGTGCCCGACCGCCCGGGAGACAAGCGCGCCGGCCGCCTCCTCATCAGCGACGTCGATCTGCAGCTGGCCCTGTCCAGGCTCTGACCCGCCGGGTACGGGCTCCGGCCCGCCGACCGGGCCCGACGCCCCGTCAACCCCGGGGCGGCGGACGTCCCGACCGGCCCGCCGGTCAGGGTTGTCGGTGACGGCCCGTATCCTCATTGACCATGCTCGAAGACCCCACGGCAGCCGCCCCGCACCTCGCCCCGCCGTCGTCCTGGCCGGCCACCTATCCGCAGGGGTATGCGGTCGTCGACGTGGAGACCACCGGCCTCGCCCGCGACGACCGGATCGTCTCCGCGGCGGTCTATCAGCTCGACGCCCGGGGCGCGGTGCAGGACCACTGGTACACCCTGGTCAATCCGCAGCGCGATCCCGGCCCGGTGTGGATCCACGGCCTCACCGAGGAGATGCTCGCGGGCGCCCCGCGCTTCCCCGAGATCGCCGCGGAGCTCTCCGAGCGCCTGGCCGACCGCGTCCTGGTGGCACACAACGCGGCCTTCGACTGGTCGATGCTCGCCCGCGAGTACGCCCGCACCCGCGGCGCCGCGCCCGTGCGGCAGCGGCTGTGCACCATCGCCCTCTCCAAGGAGCTGGGCCTGCCGCTGCCCAACCACAAGCTGGAGACCCTCGCCGCGCACTACGGAGTGGTCCAGCGGCGCGCCCACCACGCCCTGGACGACGCGCGGGTGCTCGCCGAGACCTTCCGGCCCAGCCTCCACCGCGCCGCCGAGACCGGGCTGCGGCTGCCGCTGCTGGCCTGCCAGCCGCTCACCGAGTGGTCCGAAGGACCGGCCATCGGCCGTCAGCGGTCGTACCAGCAGACCTGGCGCCCCAGCCGCAAGCGCCCCGCCTGCCCCTACCCCAACCCCGGGCGCTACGAGCCGGGCGGGCAGCTGGTCCAGGGCATGCGGGTGGCGTTCTCCGGGGACACCTCCGTGGACCGCGAGCTGCTGGAGGACCGGGCCATCGAGGCCGGGCTGCACGTGGCCACCAGCGTCTCCCGGCTCACCAGCGTGCTGGTCACCAACGACCCCGAGTCGCCCACGTCCAAGACCACCAAGGCCCGCTCCTTCGGCACACCCGTCATCGACGAGGCCGCCTTCATGCAGCTCCTCCAGGACGTCACCCCCGCGCCGCCGACAAACAGGTGAAGTCGGCGCGACGCGCCCGCCCACCGCTCGCCCGCCACCGCGCGGCCCCGCACGCTGAGGCGCATGGCACGTTGTGAGGTCTGCGGAAACGACTACCGGATGACATTCGAAGTGCACGCACAGGGCAATGTGCACGTCTTCGACTGTTTCCAGTGCGCCATCCACCGCATGGCGCCCATTTGCGAGCACTGCCGGGCCCAGATCATCGGGCAGGGCGTGGAGGCCGACGGCCAGTTCTACTGCTGTGCGCACTGCGCGCGGGCGGAAGGGAAGGTGGGCATCGTCGACCATGTGTGAACCCGTCCGCCTGCGTGGATTGTCCTGGGACGCCCCCAGCGGCCGAGGGACAATCCACGCCGAGTAGGGTCGAGGATGTGTACCGCTTCCTGTTGACCCGGCAGTGGGTGATCCTCACACTCGTGGCCCTGGCCCTGATCCCGACGATGATCAGGCTGGGTTTCTGGCAGCTGCACCGCCATGAGCACCGGGTCGCGCAGAACCAGCTGATCGGGGACAACCTCGACGCCCCGGCCGTGGCCGTCGAGAAGTTCACCGCCCCCGGCCGTACCGTCCCCCGCGACGACACCTGGCGCACGGTGACCGCCACCGGCACCTATGACACCGCCCATGAGGTCGTCGTCCGCCAGCGCACCGGCTCCGACGAACAGTCCATCGGCTACTTCGTCCTCACCCCGCTGCTGCTCCCGGACGACCGCGCGGTCCTGGTCAACCGGGGCTGGATCCCGGCGGGCACGGACCTCACCAAGTTCCCCAAGGTCCCCGCCGCCCCCTCCGGCAAGGTCACCGTCACCGGCCGGCTGAAGGCCGACGAGACCACCGGCAACAGCGGCATCAAGGACAAGCAGGGGCTGCCGCCCCGCCAGGTCTCGCTGATCAACAGCGAGCAGCAGGCGAAGGCGCTGTCCCGGCCCGTCCTCGGCGGCTACATCGAGCTCACCTCGTCCTCCCCCAAGGGCGGCAAGCGGCCCCAGCCGGTCGCCGCGCCCAACCACAGCGACATCGGTCCGCACATGGCGTACGCCGTCCAGTGGTGGCTGTTCTCCGCCGGTGTGCCCATCGGCTGGTTCGTGCTGGCCCGCCGCGAGCGCCGGGACCGCGCCGCCGAGGCCGCGAAGGCGGCGGCCACGCCGGAGAAGGTCCCCGCCACGGCCGCCACGGACTAGCCCCCCGTCCAGCGGATCTTGGACGGACGGGGCCTAGGAACCGCTTCCCCGGGAAGGCGCTCGGAATGGCCCAGCACATCGACGACTACGCCCTCATCGGTGATCACCAGACGGCGGCACTGATCAGCCGCCATGGCTCGATCGACTGGCTGTGCCTGCCCCGCTTCGACTCCCCCGCCTGCTTCGCCGCACTCCTCGGCGACCGAGACAACGGCCACTGGCGGCTCGCCCCCAAGGGCGCGGGCGCCTGCACCCGCCGCGGTTACCTCGACGACTCCCTCGTCCTGGAGTCGGTCTGGGAGACGGAGACGGGCACGGTCAAGGTCATCGACTTCATGCCGCAGCGCGACCGGGCCCCCGACGTCGTGCGCATCGTCGAGGGCATCTCCGGGAGCGTCGAGATGCTCGGCGTCCTGCGGCTCCGCTTCGACTACGGGCGGGTCGTCCCCTGGATGCGCCGCACCGACGGCCACCGGATCGCGATCGCCGGGCCGGACTCCGTATGGCTGCGCTCTGAGCCCGAGGTCCGCACCTACGGCGAGGACTTCAGCACCCGCTCCGAGTTCACCGTCTCGGCCGGGGACCGGGTGGCCTTCGTGCTCACCTGGCACCCCTCCCATGAGCCCCGCCCCCGGCTCATCGACCCGTACCACTCCCTTCGCGCCAGCCTGGAGGACTGGCGCGGCTGGGCCGCCCGGTGCCGCTACGAGGGCCCGTACCGGGACGCCGTCATGCGCTCCCTGATCACCCTCAAGGCGCTCACCTACGCCCCGAGCGGCGGGGTCGTCGCGGCCCCCACCACCTCGCTGCCCGAGCGGCTGGGCGGGGTCCGCAACTGGGACTACCGCTACTGCTGGCTGCGCGACTCCACCCTCACCCTGAACGCCCTGCTCCGCGCCGGCTACCACGAGGAGGCCGTCGCCTGGCGCGACTGGCTGCTGCGGGCGATCGCCGGCGACCCGGCGGAGCTGCAGGTCATGTACGGCCTGGCGGGCGAGCGCCGGGTCCATGAGCAGGAGCTGACCTGGCTGGAGGGGTACGAGCGCTCGACCCCGGTCCGGGTCGGCAACGACGCGGTCGACCAGCGCCAGCTCGACATCTACGGCGAGGTGCTCGACACCCTCCACCTCGCCCGCGCCTCCGGGCTGCCGGCCGAACCGCACGCGTGGAAGATCCAGACCGCGCTGATGGACTTCCTGGAGTCGGCCTGGCGCGACCCCGACGAAGGGCTGTGGGAGGTCCGCGGGCCCCGCCGCCACTTCGTCCACTCCAAGGTCATGGCCTGGGTCGCCGCCGACCGCGTCGTCCGCGCGATGGAGGCCGACCCGCGGCTGGGCGGGGACGCGAACCGCTGGCGCGCGATGCGCGACGCCGTCCACCGCGAGGTCTGCGAGAAGGGCTACGACCCCGAGCGGTCCGCCTTCACCCAGTCCTACGGCTCGGCCGAGCTGGACGCCGCGACCCTGCTCATCCCGCGCGTGGGCTTCCTCCCCGCCACCGACCCCCGCGTCCTCGGCACCATCGACGCGGTCCGCCGCGAGCTCAGCGAGGACGGCCTGATCCGCCGCTACTCCACCGACGGCGGCGTGGACGGCCTCCCCGGCGCCGAGGGCGCCTTCCTCGCCTGCTCCTTCTGGCTCGCCGACGCCCTCCAGCTGGCCGGCCGCCACAAGGACGCCCTGGCCCTCTTCGAACGCCTCCTCGCGCTCCGCAACGACGTCGGGCTGCTCGCCGAGGAGTACGACCCGGCGACCGGCCGGCAGCTCGGCAACTTCCCGCAGGCGTTCAGCCACATCGGACTGGTGGGGACCGCCCTCACCCTCGCGGAACGGCCCAGGGCAGACTGACCCCATGGATCTTGGACTCAACGACCGGGTGTACATCGTCACCGGGGCCACCCGCGGGCTGGGGCTCGCGGCCGCCCGTGAGCTGATCGCCGACGGTGCGAAGACCGTCATCACCGGCCGCGACGCCGATACGGCGGCCGCCGTCGCCGCCGACCTCGGGCCGAACGCGGTCGGGGTCGCCGCCGACAACGCCGACCCGGAGGCGGCGGCCCGCCTCATCGCCACCGCCCGGGAGCGCTTCGGCGGCTTCGACGGCGTCCTCATCAGCGTCGGCGGCCCGCCGGCCGGGCTGACCGCCGACATCACCGACGCCCAGTGGCAGGCCGCCTTCGACTCCGTCTTCCTCGGCGCCGTCCGCCTCGCCCGCGCCGCCGCCGAGCAGCTCCCCTCCGGGGGCGTGATCGGCTTCGTCCTCTCCGGCTCCGTCCGCGAGCCGATCCCCGGCCTCACCGTCTCCAACGGCCTGCGCCCCGGCCTCGCGGGCTTCGCCAAGTCCCTCTCACTGGAGGTCGGCCCCCGCGGCATCCGCGTCGTGGGCCTCCTCCCGGCCCGTATCGACACCGACCGCGTGCGCGAGCTCGATTCCCTCTCCGGCGACGCGGAGGCCGCGCGGGAGCGGAACGCGGCGGCGATTCCGCTGCGGCGGTACGGGACCCCCGAGGAATTCGGCAAGGCCGCTGCGTTCCTGCTCTCGCCCGCGGCGTCGTACCTGACCGGGCTGATGCTCCCGGTGGACGGCGGGGCCCTCCACAACATCTGAGGGGGCCTGGGGGTGGGCCCACGGGGCTCCGGCCCAAGGCCTGGGCGCGGCACGGCCGGACGCCAGGAGCGGCCCGTGTTCGCCTCCGGCGGGCATTCCCCCGCCCCGCCCCTCCCCGAAACCATGAAGCTCCGCCCCCTGGACCTCCCCGGTTTCTCTCCAGTCCCCTCCGGCGTTTGAGGAGCGAGGTCCGGGGCGGAGCCCAGGTGGGGGTCGTGGGGGCGCGGCTCCTGCGTTTCGGGAAGGGGCGGGGTGGCGGAATCCCGCTGCGCCCACGGGCCGTTACCGCGCTCGCTCCGCCCCGTGCCGGGCCACCCTCAGCCGCACCTCCGCCGGAAGCCGCTCCAGGCCCGCCGACGTGCGGGCGCGCTCCAGGGCCTCCGCTCGCACCGCGTCCAGAGTCGACAGCGGGTCCGCCCGCGCGTCCAGTGCCAAGCCCATCCGGGCCTCCGGTGTCGTCCGGCGGCCCCGCAGCAGGACGTGGGCGCGCTCCACGCCGTCCAGCGACTCCGCGTCCGACAAGAGGGCGGCTTCCAGGGCGCGGCCGCGTAGCAGGGCGCCCTCGCCGTCGCCCGTCTCCACGAGCACTTCCTGGAGGCGACGCCGTCGCAGCTGGGCCAGGAACCAGCACAGGGAAAGCACGAACAGCACCGCCAGCGCCGCGACGACGGCCGGCCACCACCATCCGGTGTCCCGCCACCGCGTGCGGTCCGCCCGGCTGAGCGGCACATCGTCGCGGCCGTCGAACGGCGGCCACCCGGCCAGGGCCACCGCGCCCGCGGCGGTCAGCACCAGACCCACGAGCCCCAGCAGCACCCGGTTGACGACGCTCAGCATGGCGCGCTCACCCCTTCGACTTCGCGGAGCGCCGTACGTGGACGGAGAGGGCGGGCGGCCGGGCCAGGCCGAGCTGGCGGATGCCCTCGTGGAGGGCGGTGTCCAGATCCGCGCGTACCTCGTCGAGGTCGCGGAAGTGGGCCAGCGCGCGGGCCCTGATCCGGCGACGGCCGACGTCCACGCGGGCCGACCGGACACCGGGCACCTCCATCGCCCGGTCCCGCAGCACCAGCCCCGCCGACGTCCGGTCGATTCCCGCTCGAACGGCGGCCTCGGCTTCTGCCCCCGGCCCCGGCCCCGGCTCCGACTCCGGCTCCGGCGCGCGCATCGGCAGCAGCCCTCGCAGCCCCGGTGCCATCGCGAGGATCACCATCCACACCCCCAGCGCGGCCAGCAGCGCCGCCCCGCCCACGACCCACGCGTTGTCCAGCGGCCGTGAGGCGAGTTCATCGGCGAGCCAGTCCCGCCACCGCATGGCGCGCCGACCCGAGCGCACGGCCGCCACGTCGTACAGCAGCAGCCCGCTGACGGCGGCGATGACCAGGGCGACGATCCCGGCCGGTACCCGCCGCTCGGACCAGAAGCGCCGGACGCGCCCAGGTGGATCTCCGTCCCCGGCACCGGAACCGGCACCCGCCGTCCCGGCCCTCGCGCCGTACGCCGACGCCGAGGTGGACTGACGCATCTTCTGGTCCGCGTTCATCGCACCCTGTCCCTCCCCCGACGCGCCCTGCGCTCCGGGCGCTCCCACCGCGGCACATGCAGCCGTTCGACCGTCACCGCGACCTCGGGCACCTCCATGCCCGTCATCTCGCCTACCCGTTCGATCACCTGACGACGCACCGCGCCGCAGTGCGCGCCGATGTCCGAGGGATAGCCGAGCTCGACGGAGACCCGGACGCGCGCGACGCCCCCGCGCACCGCGGCGACCGCGTACGGCCGCGCGCCGACGACATCGGCGAGGGCGACCTCACCGGCGTCCGCGCCCGAATCCGCACCGGTATCCGCACCGCTGTCCGCACCCGTATCCGCACCGGCATCCGCGGCGCCGCCGCCCCGCAACGCCTCCCGCGCCGCCTGCGAGGCGATCTTCGCGACGACCCGGTCCGCGATCCGCGTCGCACCCCGCTCACCCGGCTCCACCACGGCACGTCCTTACGGTCGTCATGGCGCTCACCGTGGCCGTCCGTCACGGCCCCGGGAACGGAAGAAGTCGCCCGGTTCCAGATCACCGTCCAGGAACCGGCCGACGATGAACCCGACGGCTCCCAACGCCGCCACCAGCAGAAAGGCCCCGAAACCACCGAAGTAACCTGCGAAAGCCAGCGCCATTCCCGCGATCATTCCGACCACGGCCATGCTCATCGTGTGCTCCTTCGCTGGAGCCAACCGGAACCGCCGCCGGCCTACTGGAGCCGCGGCTCCGGCGATTCCTCTTCCTCGTCCGGCAACTTCACATCGCTGACCGCGATATTGACCTCGACGACCTCGAGGCCGGTCATCCGCTCGACCGCCGCGATCACGTTCTCCCGTACGGCCCGTGCGACATCGGCGATGGAGACGCCGTAGTCCACCACGATCTCCAGGTCGAGGGCCGTCTGTACCTCCCCCACCTCCGCCTTCACCCCGCGGGTGACCGACCGGCCGCCGGGCACCCGGTCCCGTACGACCCCGAAGGTACGCGCGAGACCGCCGCCCATGGCGTGGACGCCGACCACATCGCGGGCCGCCATACCCGCGATCTTCTCGACGACGCCGTCGGCGATGGTGGTGCGCCCCCGCACGGCCGGGTCGCCTCCGCCCCGCCGGGTCCGATCGGTGGCGGCGGCTGCCGCGGCGATGCCGGGCCCGGCGCCCAGCGTCTTGGGCGTACCGGCGGCGGGTTCCGTGGCGGGGTTCTCGGGTCGGTTCCGTGGTGCGGTCTCGGACATCACCGATCGTCCCTTCCGAGGCGAAGAGCGGTGGAAGCGATTTCCGCTCGCTCTATTTGCCACCTTAAAGGGACCTTCCCCGAACCGCTTCGGAGATGCGGCACTCGCGCGATCGATACGGCAGGCTGAGAGCGGTAGGGCTCACGTCCGTACGGCGGTAAGGGGTGACAACGGTGGTCGCGGACCGGCTCGCGCAGACCGTAAGGGAGCAGTTGCGGATCGGTCGGCTGCTGCCCCTGGGCGAGCGGGAGGACGGCTCCTGGATCACCGAACGCGCGGCGGGCGACGTGCTCGGGCGGGCCGCCGCCGAGGTCCCCGGCGCGCATCTGGAGGCGCTGCGGATCGGGTCCGCCGACCCCGACACCGCCGGGACGCCCGCGGTTCCGCCCCCGCCGAGCGCGCTGCCGCCGGGGCCCTTGCGCATCGCGGCGGAGTGCGGAGCGACGCTGGAGGAACCGCTTCCGGTGACGGCGGACCGGCTGCGCGACGTACTGCTCGACGCGGCGACGGACCGGCTCGGCCTGCTGGTGGAGGCGGTGGACATACGGGTGACGGAGGTGCTGGACGAGTTCCCGGCCCCGCCCGCGGAGGCCCCGCGCTCGGAGGCCCCGCGCCCCCACTGGATCGAAAGCCCGGCCCCGGATCCCGCCACCGCGGCCGTCGCCCGCGCCGCCACCTCCGTGCCCGGCGTCGCCCGGCTCGCGCCGGTGCTGGGCTCGCCCCGGGCCGTGCGGATCGAGGGGGCGCACATCCGGATCGAGCTGGCCGTGTCGGCGGATCACCGCGCCGTGGACGTGGCGAGGGCGGTACGAACGGCGGTGGCGGCGACCGCCCCGGGGCCGGGAGACCAGCCGCCCACGGTGGCCGTCCTCGTCACGGCCGTGGAGCCCTGACCGGAGCCCCGCCCCGGCCGGTCCCTGACCTGAGCCCAGCCCCGGCCGGTCACTCCTCGACGTACTTCCGCAGCCCCTCGACCGTGCGCTCCAGCTCCTCGATCCGGTCGGACAGCTGCTCCGTCCGCGCCTCGAGCAGGCGGTTCTTGCGGTACATCTCCAGGAACACATTGACCTTCGTCCGCAGCAGCCAGGGATCGAAGGGTTTGGTGAGGAAGTCGGCGGCGCCGACCGCATAGCCCCGGTAGGCGTAGTCGGAGTCGGCGTCGGTCCCGGTCAGCAGGATGATCGGGACGTCCTTGGTCTGGTCGAGCCGCTTGATGTTGGCGGCGGTCTCGAAGCCGTCCATGCCCGGCATCAGCACGTCGAGCAGAACGACGGCGAAGTCCTGCCGCAGCATCGCCTTCAGCGCCTCCTCGCCGGAGCGGGCCCGGACGAGTTGCTGATCGAGCGGGCCGAGGACCGCCTCCAGCGCGATCAGGTTCTCCTCCATGTCGTCGACGATGAGGATTCCGGCCTTCCCGGACACGCTCGTAGTCATCGTTCCCCCTGCCTCGGCCTCGGCGGACCGGTCTCAGCAGGCGTGGCGCCCTCTCCGGATACGTCCTCTCCAGATACGTCCTCTCCGGACACGGCGGTCCCACCATCAGACGTGGCATCACCGCTCCCGGACTCACCCGCCTGCCCCGGCTCGTCCGGCTCCCCCTCCTCGATGTCCGGATCGAGCAGATCGAGGATCGCCGACATCAGCCGGTCGACGTCCACGGGCTTGGAGACATAGCCATTGGCGCCGCTGTCTATGGCCTTCTCCCGGTCGCCGGGCATGACCTTCGCAGTCAGGGCGAGGATCGGCACATCGGCGAGGCGTGGCGTGCTCCGGATGGCCCGGATCGTCTCGTACCCGTCCATCTCCGGCATCATCACGTCCATCAGGACCAGCGAGACGTCCGGGTTGCGGTGCAGCACCTCCAGCCCCTCGCGGCCGTTCTCGGCGTACTTCACCGTCATGCCGACCCGGCCCAGTACATGCGTGAGAGCGAAGACGTTCCGGATGTCGTCGTCGACGATCAGGATGCGGCGGCCGTTCAGCACCTGGCCAGGACGTCCGCGCTGCCACTCCTTGAGCCGGGTGGTCCCCGGCCAGCCGTCGTCGTGGTCCTCGCCCTCGCCCTCCCGCTCGCTCCCGGCCTCGGCCTCCGTCCCGCCGTCCGGGGCCCGGATGGCGAGCCGGCTGGCGACCAGGCTGTCCGCCTCGCCGAAGACCCCGCTCGGGGCGTGGTCGGCGGTGTCCGGCAGCGTCTCGTCCGAGGCGGGGGCCGCCGCCGGGACGGTGGAGCCGGTGGCCCTGGGGTCCGAGGGGTCGGGCGCCGGGGCGACTCCGCTGTAGTGCGCGGGGACGTAGAGGGTGAAGCGGGAGCCGACGCCCAGTTCGCTCCTGGCCACGATCCGGCCGCCGAGCATTCCGGCGATCTCCCGGCTGATGGACAGGCCGAGGCCCGTCCCGCCGTACTTCCGGCTGGTGGTGCCGTCGGACTGCTGGAACGCCTCGAAGATCACCGGCAGTTTCTCCGGCGGGATGCCGATACCGGTGTCGGTGACGGAGAACGCGATGACGGCGTCCGCGGCCCGCAGCGCCTCCTCCTCGAACTCCGCTCCCGGGGTGCGCTCGACGCGCAGCGTCACCCCGCCCGACGAGGTGAACTTCAGGGCGTTGGAGAGCAGATTGCGCAGGATCTGCTGAAGCCGCTGCTCGTCGGAGAACATCTCGCGCGGTACGTCCTCGCCGACCGCGATCTCGAACAACAGGCCCCGGTCGACGGCGAGCGGCCGGAAGGTGGCGTTCACATAGTCGAGGATCTTGACCAGCGGCAGCTTCTTGGGCCGGACGTCCATCCGGCCCGCCTCGATCTTCGACAGATCCAGGATGTCGTTGATCAGCTGGAGCAGATCGGAGCCGGAGCGGTGGATGGTGGCGGCGAACTGCACCTCCTGGGGGGACAGCCGGTCCTCGGGGTTGTCGGCGAGCAGCCGGGCCAGGATGAGCAGCGAGTTCAGCGGGGTGCGCAGCTCATGCGACATATTGGCCAGGAACTCGGACTTGTACTGGGAGGCGGTCGCCAGCAGCGCGGCCTTCTCCTCCAGCTCCGCGTTGGAGCGCTGGAGCTCGTTCGAGCGCTGGCGCAGCTCGGTGGTGAGCCGCTGGGACTCGGAGAGCAGCGACTCGGTGCGGGCGTTGGCGATGATGGTGTTGATCGAGACGCCGATGGTGTTGACGAACCGGTCGACGAAGGCCAGGTGGACCTCGCTGAACCGGCTGAACGAGGCCAGCTCGATCACTCCGAGCACCTGGTCCTCGTAGAGGATCGGCAGGATCACCACGCTGGCCGGGAGCGCGGAGCCCAGCCCGGAGTCGATGGTGATGTAGTCGGGCGGGACGTCGTTGATGAGGATCCGCTTCTTCTCCATCGCCGCCTGGGCGACCAGCCCGCGGCCCCGGGGGCCGGGTCGCGGCGTCTGGCCGTCGCCCCGGACCGCGTCCTGGTCGGTGCCGTATCCGGCGATGAGCTCGAGCCCCTCACCGGGCCTGGCACCGGCCGCGCTGAGGAAGAACGCCCCGAACTGCGCGTTGACCAGCGGAGTCAGCTCGCTCAGGATCAGATCGGCGACCTCGACCAGATCGCGGTGGCCCTGCATCAGGGAGGCGATACGGGCCAGGTTGGACTCCAGCCAGTCCTTCGCGCGGGTGGTCTCGCGGAGGTTCGCGACCATCAGATTGACGTTGTTCTTCAGCGCGGCGACCTCGCCCTGCGCCTCGACCGAGATGGACCCGGACATATCACCCTGGGCGACGGCGGACGCGACCTCGGCGATCGCGCGCACCTGGGTGGTCAGGTTGAGGGCCAGCTCGTTCACGCCGGTGGTCAGTCGCTTCCAGGTGCCGTAGACGCCCTCGACCCGGGCCTGGCCGCCCAGCCGGCCCTCGCTGCCGACCTCGCGGGCCACCCGCGTCACCTCGTCGGAAAACGAGGAGAGCGTGTCGACCATGGTGTTGATGGTGGTCTTCAGCTCGAGGATCTCGCCGCGCGCGTCGACGTCGATCTTCTTGCTCAGATCGCCCTCCGCCACCGCGGTGGCGACCTGCGCGATATTGCGGACCTGGGACGTCAGGTTGGACGCCATGAAGTTCACGTTGTCCGTAAGGTCCTTCCAGACCCCGGACACGCCCGGCACTCCGGCCCGGCCGCCCAGCTGGCCCTCGGTACCGACCTCGCGGGCCACCCGGGTGACCTCGTCGGCGAACGAGCGCAGCTGCTGGACCATGGTGTTCACGGTGTCCTTGAGCTCCAGGATCTCGCCCCGGGCATCGACCGTGATCTTCTTCGACAGATCGCCGTTGGCGACCGCCGTGGTCACCTGGGCGATGTTGCGGACCTGGGAGGTCAGGTTCAGGGCCATGAAGTTGACGTTCTCGGTGAGGTCCCGCCAGACCCCGGAGACGCCGCGCACCTGGGCCTGACCACCGAGGTTGCCCTCGGTGCCCACCTCGCGGGCCACCCGCGTCACCTCGTCGGCGAAGGACGACAGCCGGTCCACCATGGTGTTGATCGTCGACTTCACCTCCAGGATCTCGCCCTTGGCCTCCACCGTGATCGTCTTGCTCAGATCGCCCTCCGCCACGGCGGTGGCGACCTGGGCGATGTTGCGGACCTGGGAGGTGAGGTTGTCCGCCATGAAGTTGACGTTCTGCGTAAGGTCCTTCCAGACCCCGGACACGCCGCGGACCTGGGCCCGGCCGCCCAGCCGGCCCTCGGTGCCCACCTCGCGGGCCACCCGCGTCACCTCGTCGGCGAAGGCGGAGAGCTGGTCGACCATGGTGTTGATCGTCGACTTGAGCTGGAGGATCTCGCCCTTCGCATCCACGGTGATCTTCTGCGAGAGATCACCGGTGGCGACGGCCGTGGTCACCTGGGCGATGTTGCGGACCTGGGAGGTCAGGTTGGACGCCATGAAGTTGACGCTGTCCGTAAGGTCCTTCCACACCCCAGAGACGCCGCGGACCTGGGCCCGGCCGCCCAGCTCGCCCTCGGTGCCCACCTCGCGCGCCACCCGCGTCACCTCGTCGGCGAACGCGCCCAGCTGGTCGACCATGGTGTTCACGGTCAGCTTGAGCTCCAGCAGCTCACCGGTGGCCTCGACCGTCACCTGGCGGGTGAGGTCACCGCGGGCGACCGCCGTGGTCACCTCGGCGATGTCACGGACCTGCGCGGTGAGCCGGGAGGCCATGGTGTTGACGGCCTCGGTGACCATGCGCCAGTCACCGGACAGCCCCTGCACCTTGGCGCGGCCGCCCAGCCGCCCCTCGGTGCCGACCTCGCGGGCGATCCGGGTCAGCTCGCCGGTGAACAGCGACAGCTGGTCCACCGTGCGGTTCACCCCGCGTCCCAGCCGCCGCAGATCGCCGCGGAGCTGGCGGTTGCCGTCGTGCAGATCCACCCGCTGGGTCAGATCGCCGGACGCGATCGCGTCGAGCACCCGCGTGGCGTTGGACACCGGGCCGACCAGGGCGTCCACCAGCGCATTGGCCGCGTCCACATTGGTGGCCCAGGCCCCCTGGCCGGGGCTCGCGGTGATCCGCTCGTCCAGCCTGCCCTGGCGCACCACCTCGCGGCGCACCCGGTGCAGCTCCCCGGACAGATGCGCGTTGCGCACCGCGAGCTGATTGAAGACCCCGGCCATCTCGCCGACCAGACCCTCGGCCGAGGTGTCCGCGCGGACGGTGAAATCACCGTCACACAGAGCGTTCATCGCCGCCAGCAGGGACCGCAGCTCGGGCGCGGACGCGGTCTCCGCATCGCGCGCCGGGCCGGAGGGCCGGGCGTTTTCCGGACATTCCACGGGCGGGGCCGGGGAAGTGTCGGTGGTGATCGGGTCGAGAGCCATGGCGTCGTCCCTTAAAGATCATTCATATCCCCCTGTCTGTCATAATATGGCACCTAGATGGCCTAAACAGCCTGTATTGCCCTGGAGTCGCACGTGGGAGCTTTGTTTCCTCTCGCGCGTGAGTCCGTCTCGCGGACGACGCTGCCCGGAAGCGTGCGCGCGCCCGGCGCGGCACGCGCCTTCATCCGTACGGCGCTCACGGGACGGAGCGCGGCGGAGGCGTTCGCCCCGATCACCCTCGACGAGCGGTCGATCGACGACGCGGTGCTGCTGGTGAGCGAGCTGGTCACCAATGCCGTGCTGCACGCCGGCACCCGGGTCGAGGTGGTCTGCCGGCTCCAGCCCGGCGACGGCGCCGCCGGGGAGGGCTACGGGCCGGAGGGCGGCCCCTTCGGGCCCGAGGAGACGAGCGGCCCGGACGATGTGCCGAGAGACGTAACGAGGCGGCCGGGGATCGTCATCGAGGTGGCGGACCTCCACCCCGCCAGCACCGTCTACGGAGGGCCGGAGACCCAGCGCCGGGGCCGCGGCCGCGGGCTCCAGCTGATCGCGGCGCTCGCCGAGTCCTGGGGCGTGACCTATCACCGCACCCGTAAGGCGGTCTGGTTCCGGCTGGACGCCGAGCGGGCGGGGACCGAGCTCGACGCCGTCCCCACCAGCGCGCTCGGGCGCGAGCTGCGGTTCGCCGAGACCCTGGCCCCCATCGCACCGCGTGAGCAGCGCGATCCAACCGCCGAATGGGTGGACCGCGGCGGACCGTCCTTCCTCGCCGAGGCCAGCGAACTCCTCACCGGCCAGCTTGACGAGAACATGGTGGCCGCCCTCGCCGGGCAGCTTCTGGTGCCCCGGCTGGCCGACTGGTGCGCGGTCTGGCTGACCACCGAGAGCGGCGGGCTGCAGCTCGCCCGCGTCTGGCACAGCAATGAGCACCGCATCGGCGAGCTCCGCGTCTCGCTGGAGCGGCATCCGCCGCCGACCGGGCTCGGCTCGGCGGGCACCTCCTGGCCCTGGCCCGGGGTCGCGGACAGCCAGGGGGCGGGCGGATCGGCGGTGTGCTTCCCGCTGATCGCGCACGGCCGCAGCCATGGCGTCCTGCTGCTCGGCCGGGCGGGTGTGCCACGCATGGCGGAGGGCGTGGTGCGGCTCTCGGAGGACGTGGCACGGCGGGTGGCCCAGGCGGTGGCCACGGCCCGGCAGTACACCCGTCAGGCGACGATCAGCCGGGCGCTCCAGCGCCGTCAGCTGCCCATGTCGCTCGCCCATATCCCGGGGGTGGACACGGCGATCGTCTACGAGCCGCACGGCGAGGGGCAGACCGTCGGCGGCGACTTCTACGACCTGTTCCCCATGGGCGACCGCCGCTGGTGCTTCCTGCTGGGCGACGTCCAGGGCAGCGACCCGGAGGCGATGTCGGTCACCGGGCTGGCCCGCCATCTGGTGCGGCTGCTGGCCCGCGAGGGCCATGGGGTGGAGTCGGTGCTCAACCGACTGAACCAGGCGCTGGTGGAGGAGGACGCGGAGGCGGCGGAGATCGACGGCGAGCAGTCCCGGCCGCGCTTCCTGAGCCTGCTCTACGGGGAGCTGGAGCCGGACCCGGCCGGGGGCGGCGCCCGCTGCACCCTGGTGAGCGCCGGCCATCCGCTGCCGCTGCGGCTGACCACGCAGGGCGCGGTGGCGCCCGCCGCCTCACCGCAGATGCTGCTCGGCATCGACGAGAACCCGGACTTCCACGCCGACACGCTGGCCCTTGAACCCGGCGAGACGCTGCTGTGCGTCACCGACGGGGTGACCGAGCGGCGCAACGGCCTCCGTCAGCTGGATGACGACGACGGTCTGTCGGACATCCTGCGGGACTGTGTGGGGCTGGGCGCCAAGGCGGTCGCGGAGCGGGTGCGGCGCGCCACGCATGACTTCAGCCCCGAGCCGATCGACGACGATCTGGCGGTGCTGGTGCTGGAGGCGGTGCCGGCGGTGGAGCCGCAGCGGATGCCGTGACGGGGCGGGCGGCCCCACCGGCTGCCGTGGGCGAGTAACGCGCATGCCGATCCGTGACGGCGCCGTCACGGGACCTGATGGCGCCGTAGCGGATCTGCTGGCGCCGTCACGGACCTGATGGCGCCGTAGCGAACCTGATGGCGCCGTCACGGACCTGATGGCGCCGTAGCGGACCTGATGGCGTCGGCTAGTCCGTCACCCCCGCCAGGTCGCGCAGCCGACGGGCCTGGGCGGCGCGCTCGGCGGCGCGCTGCTCCTCGTAGGTGCGGTCCACGGCGCCCCGCAGCAGCGCCTTGGTCTCGACCACGGCGTCGCGGTCCGCGGCAAGCAGGGCCGCCGCCAGATCCTGGACCGCGCCGTCGAGCTCGGCGGCGGGCACCACGAGATTGGCCAGCCCGGTCCGCTCGGCCTCCTCGGCGTGGACGAAGCGCCCGGTCGCGCAGATCTCCAGCGCACGGGCGTATCCCACCAGCCCGACCAGCGGATGGGTGCCGGTGAGGTCCGGCACCAGCCCGAGGCTGGTCTCGCGCATGGCGAACTGTGCGTCGTCCGCGCAGACCCGCAGGTCGCAGGCGAGCGCAAGCTGGAAACCGGCCCCGACGGCATGGCCCTGGACGGCGGCGATCGACACGATGTCGTTCCGCCGCCACCAGGTGAACGCGTCCTGGTACCCGGCGATGGTCGCGTCCAGCTCGCTGTCGGAACCGCGCGCCATGTCGAGGAACGACGGCTCGCCGTCGAACCCCTCGGGCGTGAACGCCTGACGGTCCAGGCCCGCCGAGAAGGACTTGCCCTCGGCGCGCAGCACCACGACGCGCACGGTGCCCGGCACCAGCTTTCCGGCCTCGGCCAGCGCCCGCCACAAGGCGGGCGACTGGGCGTTGCGCTTCGCCGGGTTGTTCAGGGTCACCGTGGCGACCGTGTCATCGACGGTGAGCTGAACGCCGTCCTTGTCGAGCAGGGTCACAGGGGCCTCCGGTCGGGTGCGGTCAGTACAAGTGACTGCACAGTAACCACCCGGCCGAACCGACGATCAGCCGGGTGGCACCCCTGTCCCTGCCTGCTGATGGTGATGGAGCATGCGGGCGATCAGGCCGAGGCGGTCTTCTTGCCTCGCGTCGCACCGCCGCGTCCCCGTAGGGAAACTCCGGATTCGCTGAGCATCCGGTGAACGAATCCGTAGGAACGGCCGGTCTCCTCGGCCAGCGCCCGGATGCTCGCCCCGGAGTCGTACTTCTTCTTCAGGTCTGCCGCGAGCTTTTCGCGCGCGGCGCCGGTCACCCGGCTGCCCTTCTTCAGAGTCTCGGCCACCCGTGCCTCCTCATGGGAAGTGCGCTCTGGACTCTCATGATCACCCCTACAGGGCTTCCTGGCCACCCATTCGGCAAGGTCTGTGGATGAAGGATTGCGGGAAATCGCGGCACGACGGCCTTCGGAAGCAAGGATTCCGTCGCTGTTCAACCTGACACTCTTTCGTGTTCATCGACGAAGAGGCAGGTCAGGGCATACGTGAACTACGTCGCAGACATCCGGACCGGCGCACGGCACGTGGTGCGCGCCGGTGGCTCGCGGCACGCCGCGATACCAGCCGTTCTCACTCAGATGATGGATCACGCCTAGGCCGAATGATCTACGAGAAGGGGATCGGACCGGCGGAACCGGACTCTTGGGGCGGCATCCGGAACGCCACCCCCGGCCCTCCGCCGGGTCGGCCCCGCCCGCTGTCGGGCCTCGTCAGGCGAGCGCGACGAGGTCCGCGTACTCCTGGCCCCACAGGTCCTCGACACCGTCCGGAAGCAGAATGATCCGCTCCGGCTGCAGCGCGTCGACGGCGCCCTCGTCGTGGGTCACCAGGACCACCGCACCGGCGAAGGTGCGCAGCGCGCCGAGGATCTCCTCACGGCTGGCCGGGTCGAGGTTGTTGGTGGGCTCGTCCAGCAGCAGCACATTGGCCGAGGAGACCACCAGGGTGGCCAGCGCCAGCCGGGTCTTCTCACCACCGGAGAGCACCCGGGCCGGCTTGTCCACGTCGTCGCCGGAGAACAGGAAGGACCCGAGCGTCTTACGGATGTCGACGAGATCGAGATCCGGGGCGGCCGAGCGCATGTTCTCCAGGACGGTGCGCTCCGGGTCGAGCGTCTCGTGCTCCTGCGCGTAGTAACCCAGCTTCAGCCCGTGTCCGGGGGTCACCTGGCCGGTGTCCGGCTTCTCGACCCCGGCCAGCAGCCGCAGCAGGGTCGTCTTACCGGCGCCGTTCAGCCCGAGGATGACGACCCGGGACCCCTTGTCGACGGCCAGGTTGACATCGGTGAAGATCTCCAGGGAGCCGTACGACTTCGACAGCCCCTCCGCGGTCAGCGGAGTCTTGCCGCACGGGGCCGGGTCGGGGAAGCGCAGCTTGGCGACCTTGTCGGACTGCCGGACGCCCTCCAGACCGGCCAACAGCTTCTCGGCACGGCGGGCCATGTTCTGCGCGGCCACGGTCTTGGTCGCCTTGGCGCGCATCTTGTCGGCCTGCGCGTTGAGCGCCGCGGCCTTCTTCTCGGCGTTGGCGCGCTCGCGCTTGCGGCGCTTCTCGTCGGCCTCGCGCTGGGCCTGGTAGAGCTTCCAGCTCATGTTGTAGATGTCGATCATCGAGCGGTTGGCGTCGAGGTAGAAGACCTTGTTGACCACCGTCTCGACGAGGTCGACATCGTGGGAGATGACGATGAAGCCGCCGCTGTACGTCTTGAGGTAGTCCCGCAGCCAGGTGATCGAGTCGGCGTCGAGGTGGTTGGTGGGCTCGTCCAGCAGCAGGATGTCGGAGTCCGAGAAAAGGATCCGGGCCAGCTCGACCCGGCGCCGCTGACCGCCGGAGAGCGTATGCAGCGGCTGGCCGAGCACCCGGTCCGGCAGGCCGAGGCTGGCGGCGATGGTCGCGGCCTCCGCCTCGGCGGCGTATCCGCCCTTGGTGAGGAACTCGGTCTCCAGGCGCTCGTACTTCTTCATCGCGCGCTCGCGGGTGGCGCCCTTGCCATTGGCCATCCGGTCCTCGTTCTCGCGCATCTTACGGAGCACGGAGTCGAGCTCACGGGCCGAGAGGATGCGGTCGCGGGCGAGGACGTCGAGGTCGCCGGTGCGCGGGTCCTGCGGGAGGTAGCCGACCTGACCGGAGCGGGTGATGGTGCCGCCGGCCGGGATGCCCTCACCGGCCAGACACTTGGTGAGCGTGGTCTTGCCCGCGCCGTTGCGGCCGACGAGACCGATGCGGTCGCCCCTGGCGATGCGGAAGGAAGCGGACTCGATGAGGACACGGGCGCCGGCACGCAGCTCGACGCCGGAGGCGGTGATCACTGGAATTACTCCTGGGCAGGTTGGACGGCGGACGGGACGGACGAGGGCGGCCGACGCCGTCTAATGCACGAGGAGAATTGCCATGGGGCTAGTTTAGCGGGGCGGGCAAGTCGTTACTCCCCCGGCTTTCCCCCCGGTCGCCCCTCCCTCAGGCTCCGCCCGTGTGTACCTGGAAGGCCGCCCGGCGCACCGCCTTGGCCAGGGCCGGATCGGGGTGGGCCGCGGCCAGCGCCACCAGGACCTGAACGGTGCGGGGGTGCCCCACGGCCCGTACCTCCGCCAGCAGCGCGGGCACGGTGCCCTGGACGGCGGACTCCAAGTGGCGGACGAGCAGCGGGCTCTCCCCGTGGTCGGAGATGGCCGCGGCGGTGTCCACCCACAGCCAGGTGGCCTCCTCGCGGGTGAGCGCGTCCAGCGCCTCGTCCGGGTCGGCGCCCTCGTGTTCGGCGAGCCACAGAAGCGCGTACGGCCGCAGACACGATTCGTCGACGACGGCCCGCACGTTGGGCTCGGCGGGCGCCCCGACCACGCGCAGCGCCTCGAAGGCGAGCCCGCGCAGCAGCGCGTCGTCGCCCCGCGCCGCGTCGATGAGCTCCACGACGGCGCTGCCGACGGGGCGGGCGGCCAGCCAGGCCCGGTACTCGGCGCGGGCGGGGCCCGGGGTCAGGCCCGCACAGCCGCGCAGCATGTCGGCGGCGTGCTGCTCGATGTTCCCGGCCGGGCTCTGGGCGGCGACGCAGATCTGCTCCAGCTTGACCCACACCGCCCAGTTGCCGAGCGCGGTCAGCTCGGCCTCCCGGCGGTCGCCCTTGACGTCGTCGGGCGCGCTCCCGGCGCCCTCCGGCCCCTCCGGCCCGTCCTGGGGTTCCTCCCGCACCGTGAGCGCCCCGACGGACGAGAGGGCGTCCAGGGCCCAGTCGAGCAGCCCCTCCAGCGTGGCGGCGTCCTCGGCGTCCTCGGCATCCTGGGCGTCGTCGGCTCTCACGGCGCCCCCGGCGCCCTCCGCGTGCTCCCGGTCCTCCGTGACCTCCTGGGGGACCTCGCACCGCTCGGTGCGCAACTCGGCGACCCGCTGCCGGAGCATGTCCAGCAGGGTGGAGATCGGCACCGGACCGGCCGAGAGCTGCAGCAGGGAGAGCAGCTGCGGTACGGCCTCGACGACCTCCGCGACCGCCGTCGGCTCGGCCGTCTCGGGGGCGGGGCAGGCCAGGGACCACGCGTCCAGGAGCGCGACCCAGCCCCGCAGCACGGCGCTGTCGTCCCGGTCCCACGCCTGGAGGCGCCAGCCGGGGCGGGTGGTGCCCGCGTGGTGCTCGATGAGGCCGATGAGGCGGGCGCGGTCCCAGTCGGTCCGCACTTCCCGCTCGCTCACCCCGAGCGCCTCGGTGGCGCGGGCGGCGGCCTCGTCGGACAGCGCGCCGGGCGCGCCGTGCTCGGCCGCGGCCCAGTGGGCGATCGCCACGGCCCCGGTGAGCCCCGCCCGAGCCTGCCGGGCCAGCTCCGACGGCGGCGGAGTGCCCTCCGGCGGACGGGGCGCCGGTCTTGAGCCGCGGTTCACCGCGGGCCGGCGGGCCGTGGCCATCGGCCGGTTACGGACAAGTCGGAGCCGGGAGTCGCGCGGAGTACGGGACGTCACGGAAGCAGTCTCGCCGTTGACGGCCCGAAAGCCCAATCGGCACCCGTCCGGCGGTCGCCGCGAAGGGTTCACGCCATCTTACGGACGCTCCCGCCGCCGCCCCGCGAACGCTTCCCGCGCCGCCCCGCACGCGCTTTCGCGATCGCCTTACGGGCGCTACAGGAGGTCGGGTGGCGCGGGAGATCGCCTTACGGGCGCTACAGGAGCGGTATCAGAAAGCGCCGCAGCGCCTCCTCGTACGCCTTGGGGTCCGCGTTCCACATGGCCGCGTGCGGGGCCTGCCGCACCGTGTGAAGGGTCACCAGATCGCGTCTGCGGTCGACGAATTCACGCGAGACGTGCCAGGGCGCCAGGGTGTCGTCGGGGCCGTGGGCGACGAGCGTGGGCACGGACAGCCGCTCCGGGTCGGCCGCCTCCGGGAGCCTGCTGTCGTGGAGTCCGGTGCGCCCCTCGGCGGCGCGCAGGGCGAGCGGGAGCAGCGGCGCGGGGATGCCGCGGGCCGCGGCGAGGGCACGCAGGGTGGCCTGCCAGTCGAGCACCGGGGAGTCCAGGACGAGGCCGATGACGCGGTGCCGCAGCGCGGAGTTCGCGGCGGCGTGGAGGGCCATCGAGGCGCCGATGGACCAGCCGTGCAGCACGACCCCGGTCGCCCCGTAGGCCACCGCGTAGCGGATGGCCGCGTCCAGGTCGCGCCACTCGGCGTCGCCGAGGTGGGATATGCCGTCCTCGGAGCGCGGGGCGCCGGGGTCGCCTCGGTAGGCGAGGTCGAGCACCGGCACCCGCAGCTGCCGCAGGAAGGGCATGACGACCATAGGGTGCTCACGGGTGGTGCCGAGGCCATGGGTGGTGATCACCCATGTGGAGCGTTCGCCGGGGATGAACCAGGCGGGCAGCGGACCGAGTTCGGCGGGCACGTCCACGTCGGCGTGGTCGATGCCGAGCGCGTCCCGTGGGTTGCCGATGTGCGCCTGAGGCGTCAGCCGGACCCGGGTGCCGGGGGTGAGCTCGCCGTGGGTGACCCGCTCCAGGCGGCGCACGACGCAGTCGGCGGGGTGCGGGGCGTCCTCGATGACGGGGCCGACGACGGCGTGGCAGGAGCGGCCGGTGAGGCCGTAGGTGCCGGGGCGCAGCGAGGCGAGCGAGCGGGTCAGGGTGATCTGGCCGGCCGCGGTCGCGTGGACGGTCAGCGGCGCCTCGTTCGGCAGCGGACGGTCGGGGACCGGTTTCAGCGCAGCGCTGGTGGCGTACCGTCCGGCCGCCACCGCGGCCACGCCGACACTCAGCAGGGTGGTGGCGGCCGCGACCGCCGTTGTTCGCAGACGCATCCCTCCCAGTGTGGTCGGGGAGGCGGCGCCCGGCCAGCGGGCGTGCCCGGCCGGGTGACCGCCCGGCCGGAGCCCGGGGGCGTGCCGGGCGGGCTCAGCCCTTCTGGCCGTAGCCGCTCAGCTTGTCGGCGGCGCGCCGCATCTCGTCCGGCGGGATCAGGGAGGGGGTGCGGCCGGGGACGGAGACCGCGGTGAGCCAGACCCGGCACATCCATTCGAGCTGGGCGGTGCGGTCGTACGCCTGGTCCAGAGTGGCGCCGTGGACGACGGTCCCGTGGTTGCGCAGCAGACAGCCGCTGCGGTCGCGCAGCGCCTCGAGCATGGCGTCGGCCAGTTCGTCCGTGCCGTAGAGCGCGTAGGGCGCGACGCGGACCGGGCCGCCGAGGGCGGCGGTCATGTAGTGGATCGCGGGGAGCTCGTCGACGAGCGTGGAGACGGCCGTGGCGTGGACGGCGTGGGTGTGGACCACGGCCTCGGCATCGGTCTCCCGGTAGACCGCGAGATGCATGGGCAGCTCACTGGTGGGCTTCAGCGTGCCGAGGACCTGCCGCCCGTCCAGGTCGACGGCGACGGCGTCCCTGGGGCCGAGCCGGTCGTAAGGGACACCGCTCGGGGTCACCAGGACGGTGTCGCCGACCCGGGCCGAGACATTGCCCGAGGTGCCGACGACCAGGCCGTCGGCGGTGGTCCTGCGGGCCGTACTCACCACCTGCGTCCATGCCTGTCGCAGCGGATGCGTCAGCCGCGGCTGCGGCTGCCGCGTGGATCGCGACTGGGTCACCTGCGCTCACCTCCGGGGCCCGATCCTTCCAGGCGGCCGCCGGCCGCGCGGCGGCGGGACCGGAACGGGCACGGCGGCCGACTACGACCGTGCCTCGTGGGCACCCGACTCCGGGCGGGGTGAACGCGGGGGTACCGCGGACGCCCGCGGGGCCGGTCCCGGAGCCTGTTCCGGCGGCCCTCGATCGCGGCCCAACTCCCGTACGCCATGGGAACGTAGGCTGAAATTCACTGGGTTTTGTCGACCCCGCAACCATGTCACTCCGATGCCCTGCTCAGTTCATCTCCCGTTCACCCTGTTTCCTTACGTTCACCGTGCCACTAACGACCTTCGAACTGATTGACCGGGTGTATGGAACACATCACGCTTCTCATCGGGATCGTGATCGTCACGGCCTTGGTGTTCGACTTCACAAACGGCTTTCACGACACGGCTAACGCCATGGCCACCACCATCTCCACGGGAGCACTCGGGCCCAGGGTGGCGGTGGCGATGTCGGCCGTCCTCAATCTCGTCGGCGCGTTCCTGTCCGTGGAGGTGGCCAAGACCATCTCCGGCGGGATCATCGACGAGGGATCCGGTATCCAGCCAGAAGTGATCTTCGCGGGACTCGTCGGCGCGATCCTGTGGAATCTGGTGACGTGGCTCGCCGGACTCCCCTCCAGTTCCTCCCACGCCCTGTTCGGCGGTCTGATCGGCGCCACCGTGGTCTCCGTGGGCCTGGACGGGGTCAACGGCGACGCGATCGTCATGAAGGTCCTGATCCCCGCCGTCGCCGCGCCGATCGTGGCCGGCATCGCCACGCTGGCCGCCACCCGGCTCACCTACCGGCTCGGCCGCGACCGCTCCCCGGAGGACACCGCGAAGGGCTACCGCGCGGGGCAGATCGCCTCGGCCGCCCTGGTCTCCCTGGCCCACGGCACCAATGACGCCCAGAAGACGATGGGCGTGATCACCCTGGCGCTGGTCACCGGGGGCGTGGTGGCGCCCGACTCCGACCCGCCGCTGTGGGTCATCGTCTCGGCGGGCCTGGCCATCGCGCTCGGCACCTACCTGGGCGGCTGGCGCATCATCCGCACCATGGGCAAGGGCATCACCGACATCCAGCCGCCGCAGGGCTTCGCCGCCCAGACCGGCGCCGCCACCGTCATCCTCGCCTCCTCCCACATCGGCTTCGCGCTGTCCACCACCCAGGTCTGCTCCGGCGCCGTCATGGGCGCGGGTGTCGGCCGTAAGGGCGCCGTGGTGCGCTGGTCGACCGCGGGCCGGATGGTGGTCGCCTGGGTGCTGACCCTGCCGGCCGCCGGTCTGGTGGCGGGCGCCGCCGCGCTCCTGGCCGACCAGGGGAACGCGGGCATCACGGCGGTGGCCGTGCTCGCCGTCCTGGCCTGCGGGGCGATCTGGATGCTGTCGCGCCGCAAGCCCGTGGACCACACCAACGTCAACGAGGTCGGTATCCAGGAGCCGGTGGGCGCCGTCACGGCCGCCCTGCGGTCCGTGGCCCCGCCGCCCGCCGGTGCGGCGAGCGCCGCCCCCGAGGACGGCACCTCGGACGACACACCCGAGCAGACCCCCACCCCCATCCCCGCCGTCGCGAGCAGCACCACCCGCTAAGGAGCCAGGAAACATGAGCATCGACTGGGCGGCACTCGGCCAGGTCTTCGGCATCAGCCTCGCGGTGACGGTCGCCATGGTGGGCGTCTTCACCCTGGGCATCGTCGGCAGCTCCCGTAAGGCGGCACCGGAGCAGGGCGGCACGGCCGCCGCCATGCCCGGGGGCGCGGTGGGCGCCTCCCCGCTCGCGCGCACCGGCGCGTACGCCTGCTTCGCGGTGTGCGCCGCGGTCGTGGCGTACGGCATCTATCTGATCGTCGCCTGAGGACCCCGCTTCCCCTCGTCGTATAAGGGCCCCGCTTCCCCGAACGACCCACCGGCCGCCGGATGGTGGCGCTGACCAGCGCCGACCGTCCGGCGGCCGTCCTGTGAGGGGCGGTTGTCTGTGGGGCTCGGCACACTCGGGCGACATGGGCCATATGCGAGTTGACGGCCATTCGCGGCCCATGGTGGACTTCCCGAGCCAAACGGCGGCAGGAGAGGAAGCCGGTGAGAATCCGGCGCGGTCCCGCCACTGTCACCGGGGAGCACCCTCCCATCGCCTGTATGGGGTCACGGCTCGTCCGTACGGTTCGTCGCGTACGCGGGGCTGGAAGACCGGGAGGGCCGCGGATCCGGGAGCCAGGAGACTCTCACCGCCGGTCACGTCGAACCAGGGCGCGGACCCTGAGTGAGGACATACCGCCATGCCCGGCATCGCCACGCCGCCAGCCCTCCCTGTCCCATTCGGCTCTTCCGGCCCCTCTGGCCCATCTGGTTCCGTATCGCCGCGCCGAGGCGTGACGGCGGCCTGACGGATGCGTGCCGACCACGCCTCGTTCGCGTGCGGCGCGGCCCTCGGCTTCCTCGGCGACCTCGCAACGGGTGATCCGCGCCGGGGCCATCCGGTGGCCGCGTTCGGGCGCGCCGCCGCGGCCGCCGAGCGCCGGCTGTGGCGCGACCACCGGGGTTACGGGGCCCTGCACGCCGCGTTGTGCGCGGGCGGCGCGGCCGCCGGTGCCGCGCTGCTGACCCGCGCCGTACGGGGCCTTGACGGCCGCCGTGGCGCGGAGGTCGCGCTGACCGCCGCCGCCACCTGGGCCGTGCTGGGCGGCACGAGCCTGGGCCGTGAGGCACGCGCCGTCGGCGGGGCGCTGGCCGCCGGGGACCTCGAGGTCGCCCGGGAGCGGCTGCCGCATCTGTGCGGCCGCGATCCGCAGGCGCTGGACGGGCCGCAGATCGCCCGCGCGGTCGTCGAATCGGTCGCCGAGAACACCTCCGACGCGGTCGTGGGCGCGCTGGTGTGGGGCGCCGTGGGCGGGGTGCCGGGACTCATAGGGTTCCGCGCCGTCAACACCCTGGACGCCATGGTGGGCCACAAGTCGCCGCGCTACCGGCGGTTCGGCTGGGCGGCGGCCCGGCTGGACGATGTGGCCGGCTGGCCCGGTGCACGCCTTACGGCGGCCCTGGCGACCCTCTCCGGCCCCGATCCGCGCGGCGCGTGGCGCGCCTGGCGGCGCGACGGCCGGCGCCATCCGAGCCCCAACGCGGGCCCCGTGGAGGCGTCCTTCGCGGGTGCGCTCGGCGTCCGGCTGGGCGGCACCCTCGCGTACGGCGGCCGGGCCGAGCACCGGCCGGTGCTCAACTCCGGCGGGCGGCCGGTGGAGTCCGCCGACATCGAGCGGGCGATACGGCTGTCACGGCGCGTCGGCGTGCTGGCGCTCGGAGTGTCCGTGGCGGCCCGGCCGGTCCTGAGGGCGCTGACGGGGCGGCCCCGGGCCTTGGGAAGGGGCGGCGGATGAGCGGGATACGCGGTAAGGGCGGCACGGACGGTTCCGGGGCGCGCGGCGGAGGGCTGCTCGTCGCGGGCACGACCTCCGACGCGGGCAAGAGCGTGGTGACGGCCGGGATCTGCCGGTGGCTCGCCCGTAAGGGCGTCAGCGTGGCGCCCTTCAAGGCACAGAACATGTCGCTCAACTCCTTCGTCACCCGGGAGGGGGCGGAGATCGGGCGGGCCCAGGCCATGCAGGCCGCCGCCGCGCGCGTCGAGCCGAGCGCGCTGATGAACCCGGTCCTGCTGAAGCCGGGCAGCGACCGCAGCAGCCAAGTGGTGCTGCTGGGCAAGCCGGTGGGCGAGCTGAGCGCGCGCGGGTACTTCGGCGGACCCGGAGCCCCCTCGCCCGGCGAGCGGCTCTCTGCGGGGCGTGAGGCGCTGCTGGGGACCGTCACGGAGTGCCTGGAGGAGCTGCGGAGCGCCCATGACGCGGTGATCTGCGAGGGCGCGGGCAGCCCGGCCGAGATCAATCTGCGCCGCACCGACATCGTCAACATGGGGCTGGCGCGCGCCGCCGGGCTTCCCGTCGTGGTGGTCGGGGACATCGACCGCGGTGGCGTCTTCGCCTCCTTCTTCGGCACGACCGCGCTGCTGTCGGCGGCGGACCAACGGCATGTGGCCGCCTATTTGGTGAACAAGTTCCGCGGCGATGTGAGCCTCCTGGAGCCCGGTCTCGAGATGCTGCGCGACCTCACCGGGCGCCCGACCGTCGGGGTGCTCCCCTTCGCCCACGGGCTGGGGATCGACGAGGAGGACGGGCTGCGGGTGTCGCTGCGCGGCACGGTGCGGGAGAGCGTCGTGGCACCCCCTTACGGCGCGGACGTCCTGCGGATCGCGGTGGCCGCCGTGCCGCTGATGTCCAACTTCACGGACGTGGACGCGCTGGCGGCCGAACCGGGCGTGATCGTGCGGTTCGTGGACCGGCCCGAGGAGCTGGCCGACGCCGACCTGGTGGTGCTGCCGGGCACCCGGGGCACCGTGCGGGCACTGGAGTGGCTGCGTGAGCGCGGGCTGGCCGACGCGATCGCCCGGCGGGCCGCCGAGGGCCGTCCGGTGCTGGGCGTCTGCGGCGGCTTCCAGACGCTCGGGGAGCGCATAGAGGACGAGGTCGAGTCGAAGGCCGGGACGGTCGCCGGGCTCGGGCTGCTGCCGGTACGGGTGCGGTTCGCGGCCGAGAAGACCCTGGCCCGGCCGGTGGGCGAGGCGCTCGGCGAGCGGGTGGAGGGCTACGAGATCCACCACGGGGTCGCCGAGCTGCTGGACGGGGCCGAGGAGCCCTTCCTGGACGGCTGCCGGGTGGGCTCGGTGTGGGGCACGCACTGGCACGGCTCGCTGGAGAGCGACGGCTTCCGGCGGGCGTTTCTGCGGCGGGTGGCCACCGCGGCGGGCCGGGCGTTCGTCCCCGCGCCGGACACCCGCTTCGGCGAGCTGCGCGAGGAACAGCTCGACCGCCTCGGCGATCTGATCGAGGAGCACGCCGACACGGACGCGCTGCTGCGGCTCATCGAGGAGGGCGTCCCGGAGGGCCTGCCGTTCGTCCCTCCGGGGGCGCCAGGGGGGACGACATGACGAACCCCCGCCCCCACACCGGACCGCTGTGCCCACGCACCCCAGGAGGTATCGCCGCGTGACCACCACCTACCCCTTCAGCGCGATCGTCGGCATGGACGGCCTGCGGCTCGCCCTGCTCCTCAACGCCGTCTCCCCCGCCGTGGGCGGCGTCCTGGTGCGCGGCGAGAAGGGCACGGCCAAGAGCACCGCCGTAAGAGCGATCGCCTCGCTGCTGCCCGAGGTGGACGTGGTGGCCGGGTGCCGGTTCTCCTGCGATCCGGCCGCGCCCGACCCGTCCTGCCCGGACGGGCCCCATGAGCCGGGCACGGGCGAGGCGCGCCCCGCGCGGATGGTCGAACTGCCCGTGGGCGCCTCCGAGGACCGGCTGGTGGGCGCGCTCGACATCGAGCGGGCGCTGTCGGACGGCGTGAAGGCGTTCGAGCCCGGACTGCTCGCGGACGCCCACCGCGGGGTGCTCTACGTCGACGAGGTCAATCTGCTGCACGACCATCTGATCGACCTGCTGCTCGACGCGGCCGCCATGGGCGCCTCCTACGTGGAACGCGAGGGGGTGTCCGTACGGCACGCGGCGCGTTTCCTCCTGGTGGGCACCATGAACCCCGAAGAGGGCGAGCTGCGGCCGCAGTTGCTGGACCGCTTCGGTCTCACGGTGGAGGTCGCGGCGTCCCGGGACACCGAGGAGCGGGTCGAGGTGGTTCGGCGGCGGCTGGCGTACGACGAGGACCCCGAGGGGTTCGCGGCGCGCTGGGCCGCGGACGAGGAGGCCCTGCGGGAACGCATCGCGGCGGCCCGCGCCCTGCTGTCGCGGGTGGCTCTCGGCGACCGCGCGCTGCGGCAGATCGCGGCGGTGTGCGCCGGGTTCGAGGTGGACGGGATGCGCGCGGACATCGTGACGGCCCGTACGGCGACCGCACTGGCCGCCTGGGCGGGGCGCACCGACGTCCGGACCGAGGACGTACGGGGGGCTGCGCTGCTGTCGCTCCCCCACCGCCGGCGGCGGGCGCCGTTCGACGCACCGGGGCTCGACGAGGACAAACTCGACGAGATCCTGCGGCAGTTCGAGGAGGACGAGCCGGATCCGGACCCGGGCCCCGAGGACGGGCCGGGCGGCTCCGGGCCGGATGACCCGGGCGGTCCCGAGGGCGGACCGCAGGAGGGCGCGGGTGACGGGGGGCGCGAGCAGGCGCCGCCCGCCGAACCCGAGCCGTCCGTACCCGACCAGCGCACGGGTGAGCACGAGACGGCCGACCGCGAAACCGACTCCGCCCCGGCCGACCACGACGGTGGGGCGGACGAAGCGGACGGCGGTGCGGGCGGGGCCGTCGGTGAGCGGGCGGCCGTGGGCGCCGCCGAACCGTTCCGGACCCGGCGGCTCGACGTCCCCGGCCTGGGCGAGGGCGCGGCAGGGCGTCGCTCGCGCGCCCGCAGCGCGCACGGCCGCACCACCGGCGCGCGCCGCCCGCGGGGGACACTCTCCGCGCTGCATCTGTCGGCGACCGTCCGGGCGGCCGCCCCGCACCAGCTGGCGCGCGGTCGGCGCGGGCCCGGACTGCTGGTGCGCCGGGACGATCTGCGCGAGGCGGTGCGCGAGGGCCGGGAGGGCAACCTCGTGCTGTTCGTCGTGGACGCGTCGGGCTCGATGGCCGCGCGGAAGCGGATGGGCGCGATCAAGGGCGCGGTGCTGTCGCTGCTGCTGGACGCCTACCAGCGGCGGGACAAGGTCGGGCTGATCACCTTCCGGGGCGCGGACGCCGAGCTGGCGCTGCCGCCCACCTCGTCGGTGGACACGGCCGCCGCACGGCTGGAGCGGCTGCCGACGGGCGGCCGTACGCCGCTGGCGGCCGGGCTGTTGAAGGCCCGGGAGGTGCTGCGGGTGGAGCGGCTGCGGGATCCCGCACGCCGTCCGCTGCTGGTCGTGGTGACCGACGGGCGGGCCACGGAGGCGCGGCGGTCCGGCGGGCCCACGCCGGTCGAGCGGGCCGGGCGCGCGGCGCGGATGCTCGCGGGCGACGGGGTCGCCTCGGTGGTCGTGGACTGCGAGTCGGGGCCGGTGCGGCTGGGGCTCGCGGGCGCGCTCGCCCGCGAACTGCGGGGCACACCGGTGACACTCGACGAGCTGCGCGCGGACAGCGTGACCGCGCTGGTGCGCGATGTACGAACCGTTTCGAACCCTCGGAGGGCCGCCTGATGCCGCAAGGACAACCGACCGTCGTGCCGGACGACGGGCTGACCACCCGCCAGCGCCGAAACCGTCCGCTGGTGTTCGTCCACACCGGTCAGGGCAAGGGCAAGTCGACCGCGGCGTTCGGGCTGGCGCTGCGGGCATGGAACCAGAACTGGCCGGTCGGTGTATTCCAATTTGTAAAGTCCGCGAAATGGCGGGTCGGTGAGGAGCGTGCGCTGCGCGTCCTCGGCGACTCGGGCGAAGGGGGGACCGTCGCATGGCACAAGATGGGCGAGGGCTGGTCGTGGGTCCAGCGCGACATGGCTTCCAGCGAGGAGGCCGCACGCGAGGGCTGGGAGCAGGTCAAGCGCGATCTCGCGGCGGAGACATACCGGCTCTATGTGCTGGACGAGTTCGCGTATCCGATGCACTGGGGCTGGGTGGACCCCGACGAAGTGGTGGAGGTGCTGCGGGACCGGCCCGGGACGCAGCACGTCGTCATCACGGGGCGTAACGCACCGGCGCAGCTGCTGGACTTCGCCGACCTGGTCACCGACATGTCCAAGGTCAAGCATCCGATGGACGCCGGTCAGAAGGGCCAGCGGGGCATCGAGTGGTGAGTGTCCCGCGCCTGGTGATCGCGGCGCCCGCCTCCGGCAGCGGGAAGACGACGGTCACGGCGGGGCTGATGGCCGCCTTCGCGGAGCGCGGTCTGGATGTGTCCCCGCACAAGGTCGGCCCGGACTACATCGACCCTGGCTATCACGCGCTCGCGATCTCCTCGGCCGCCTCTTCGGGCGCCTCGGGGGCCGGCCGGTCACGGGTGGGGAACACGCGCCTGGGCCGGAATCTGGACGCCTATCTGTGCGGTCCGGACCGGATCGCGCCGCTGTTCCTGCATGGGGCGGCGGGCTGCGATCTGGCCCTGGTCGAGGGGGTGATGGGCCTGTTCGACGGGGCGGCCGGGCAAGGCGAGCTGGCCTCGACGGCGCATGTAGCCAAGCTGCTGCGGGCACCGGTGGTGCTGGTGGTGGACGCGTCGTCGCAGTCGCGGTCGGTGGCAGCGCTGGTGCATGGCTTTGCCTCCTGGGACCCCGAGGTGCGGGTCGCGGGAGTGATCCTCAACAAGGTCGCCTCGGACCGTCACGAGGCGATGCTGCGCGAGGCGCTGGAGGGGTGCGGGGTGCCGGTGTTCGGCGCGCTGCGCCGGACGCGGGCGGTGCGGGCCCCGAGCCGCCATCTGGGTCTGGTGCCGGTGGCCGAGCGCCATGCGGAGGCGGTCGACTCGGCGGCCGCGCTGGCCGCCCGGGTGCGGGAGGGCTGCGATCTCGACGGGCTGCTGGCGCTGGCGCGCAGCGCACCGCCGCTGTCCGGGCGGGCCTGGGATCCGGAGGAGGAGATACACCGGGCGCTGGACGCGGTCCCCGGTGCCGGGGCCCGGGGCGGCCGGGCGGCGCGGCCGGTGGTCGCCGTGGCGGGCGGGGCGGCGTTCACCTTCTCGTACGCGGAGCACGCCGAGCTGCTCACGGCCGCCGGGGCGCGGGTCGTCCCCTTCGACCCGCTGCGGGACGAGCGCCTCCCCGAGGGCACCGGCGGTCTGGTGATCGGCGGTGGCTTCCCGGAGGTCTACGCCCCCGAGCTGTCCGCGAACGAACCGCTGCGCACCGCCGTCGCCGGGCTCGCCGCGTCCGGCGCGCCCATCGCCGCCGAATGTGCCGGACTGCTGTATCTGGCGCATTCGCTGGACGGGGAGCCGATGTGCGGGGTGCTGGCCGCGAAGGCACGGATGTCGGAACGTCTGACGCTGGGCTACCGTGAGGCCGTGGCCGTCTCCGACACCTCACTCGCCGCCGCGGGGACACGGGTGCGCGGCCATGAGTTCCACCGCACCACCATCGTGCCCGGAGCGGGGCCGGAGCCCGCCTGGGGGCTCGTCCACCCGGAGCGTCGTACCGAAGGGTTCGCACAGGGAGATGTGCATGCCTCCTATCTGCATGTGCACTGGGCCTCGGTCCCAGGGGCGGCGGCCCGGTTCGTCGACAGATGCGCGCCCCCTGCCGGTTGAGCCGAGGCGGTGAGCTGACGTGGAGGTCATCGGCCGGGGCACGGCGTCTCCCCCGCCCGCGGCACCGCTTGTCGTCGGGGTCGGGGCCGGCCGGGGCGTATCCGCCGACGAGGTGCTCGGGCTGGTCGAGGCCACCCTGGCGGAGGCGGGTCTTTCCCCGCGCGGCGTCGCGGAGTTGGCCACGGTCGAGGCCAAGGCCGGGGAGGCCGGGCTGCTGACGGCGGCCGAACGGCTGGGGGTGCCGCTGTGCGGATACCCGGCGGAGGCGCTGGCCTCGGTGGAGGTGCCGAACCCGTCCACGGCACCGCTCGCCGCAGTGGGCACGGCCGGGGTCGCCGAGGCGGCCGCGCTGCTGGCCGCCGGTCCGGGGGGCCAACTGCTCGTCCCCAAGCGGAAGTCCACGCCACCCGGCCGCCCGGGGAAGTCCACCTGCGCCGTCGCCCGCCGCCCGGCGGCGGTCAAACCCGGGCAGGGCGGGCAGCGAAGACCTGCCGTCGACCGCCCCGACGCAGGTCAGTAACGTCTCGGGGCGGAACAGCCCGCCCCCCGCCGACCGTGACACCCGCACCACCTGCACAAGGAGACCTCGTGACGACCCCGCCCGCCCTGCTCATCGCAGGCATCGGCACGCGAGACGAAAGGCATGCCGCCGCCTTCCAGGCATTCGTCAGGGAGTTGGCCGCACGCCACCCGGACCTGCCCGTGGCGGGTGGCCTCACCGGACCGGGCAGCCACCCGCTGTCCGACGCGGTCACCCGGCTCGTCGGGGAAGGGGTGACCCGCTTCGCGGTCGTCCCGATGACGCTGATCCCGGCGGCTCCCCCGAGAGACGGTATCGCCGCCGCGCTGGCCCAGGAGGCGGAGCGGCACGCCGACGCCTCGTTCGCCTCCGCCCGGCCGCTCGGCCCGCACCGCACACTGCTGAGCCTGCTGGAGCGGCGGCTCGACGAGGCGCTGGGCAATCGGCCCCGGCTGCCCTCGGACCGCGCGGAGACGACCGTGCTGCTGGTGGGCGACGGTTCGCCGCTCCCCGAGGCCAACGCCGAGGTGCACCGCGCGGCCCGGCTGCTGTGGGAGGGCCGCGGCTTCGCGGGCGTCGAGGTGGCCTTCGCCTCGCTCGCCGCCCCGGATGTGGCCTCCGGCCTGGACCGCTGCGCCAAGCTGGGGGCGCGGCGGGTCGTGGTGCTGCCGTACTTCCTGTTCGAGGGCGATGCCCTGGAGCGAGTGCGGCAGCAGGCAGAGGGCTGGGGGCTCGCCTACCCCGAGGTCGAGGTGGTCTCGGCCGATGTCATCGGCCCGGCGCGGGAGTTGGCCGACCTGGTCATGGATCGCTACGAGGAGGTGGCCGACACCAGCGAGCGCGCCGGGTTCAGCGCTGAGGCCCACGCCTTCGCGCATCCGGATGCCCACGCCGATGTCCGCTGAGCCGTCGGCGATGTCCGCTGAGCCGTCAGCGATGTCCACTGGCGCAACGGCGGACCTGCCCGCGGAAGGGTCCGCCGCCGACGGCGTGTCCGCCGGGTTCGATCTGCGGCATCACGGGGACGCGGAGGTGCGGGGTGCCGATGCCGCTCTGACGGACCTCGCGGTCAACGTCCGGGCCGGTACGCCTCCGGACTGGCTCAAGGCCCATATCGCCGCGTCCCTCGACGGGCTGGCCGCCTATCCGGACGGAAGGGTGGCGCGGGAGGCGGTCGCCGCGCGCCATGGGCTTCCGGTCGGCCGGGTACTGCTGACGGCGGGCGCCGCGGAGGCGTTCGTCCTGCTCGCCCGTGCCATACCGGCCCGACGGCCGGTGGTGGTGCATCCACAGTTCACCGAGCCGGAGGCGGCGCTGAGGGACGCGGGGCACACGGTGCAACGCGTGGTCCTCGATGAGCGGGACGGTTTCCGGCTGGGCCCGGCGGCCGTGCCGGAGGACGCCGATCTGGTGGTGATCGGCAACCCCACCAACCCCACATCCGTACTGCACCCGGCCGATGCCCTGGCCCGGCTCGCCCGGCCGGGGCGGACGCTGGTGGTGGACGAGGCGTTCATGGACGCCGTCCCGGGTGAGTCGGAGTCGCTGGCGGCCCGCACCGATGTGCCGGGGCTTGTGGTGCTGCGCAGCCTGACCAAGACCTGGGGCCTGGCGGGGCTGCGGATCGGCTATGTACTGGCGGAGCCGGACACCGTCACGGCGCTGGAGCGGGTCCAGCCGCTGTGGCCGGTGTCCAGCCCGGCCCTGGCGGCGGCCGAGGCGTGCTGCACCCCGTCCGCCCTCACCGAGGCCGCACAGGCCGCCGACCGTACGGCCGCCGACCGGGCCCATCTCGCCGACCGGCTGGCCGAGTTGGCGGAGTCGGCCGAGGTGCGGGTGTGCGGTCCGGCGGCCGGGCCGTTTCTGCTGATCCGTGTGGAGGGCGCGGCGGCGATCCGCACCCGGCTGCGGGAGCTGGGCTTCGCCGTCCGCCGCGGTGACACGTTCCCGGGCCTCGGCCCGGACTGGCTCCGGCTCGCCGTCCGCGACCGCGCCACGACGGATCGCTTCGTCATCGCCTTGACGAAGGCGATAGCGGACACGGCCGCCTGAGCGCTCCGCGGGAAGTGGCGCGAGGTGCGGTCGTTCATCCGCGGCTGCGTCGTGGCTGGTCCCACGCGGCGGAGCCGCACATCGACACAGCCGCGGCGGAGCCGCATACCGACACAGCCCCGCGCCCCTTCGGGGCGCGACCGAACCGCACCGTACTTCAGCGAGGCCGCTTGGCGGACGCTGCCGCCTGACCGCGCCCCACGCGGCGCGGCGACGCGGCGGCGCGCGGCGCGCGGTCAACTACCCCTCGCCCGAGCCCTCATGACCGGGCCTCGCGCCCACGCGCGTCCGGTGCCCGCCATGGCCCGACATCCAGGCCCGGACCCGGCGCCCACGCCCCGGACCCGGCACCCGCACCCGCACCCGGATCGCTGTCAGGTCCCAAGCCCGGCGCCCACGCCCAGATCCGGCATCCGCACCCCGGCCTGGCGGCCACGCCGAGTCCGGCGCCCACATCCCGGCCCGGTGGCCGTGTCGCGCAGCGCCGCGCGACACGGCCACCGGGGCCAACGGGCCAGGCGCCAGGCGCCAAGCGCCGGGCGCCAAGCGCCGGGCGCCAAGCGCCGGGCGCCAAGCGCCGGGTGCCAGGCGTCAGGCGGCGTCGCCGCTGGTGGCGGCGGCTCGGCGGCGGCGGGCCAGGACGACGGCGCCACCGCCCACGGCAAGCAGGAGTGCGCCTCCGGCCACCAGGTACGGCGTGGCCGAGCTGCCGCCGGTCTCGGCCAGGTGCTCCGGCTTGGGCTCGGGCTTGGTCTGGGAGCCCACGCTCGGGCTGGGCTCGACCACCGCGGCCACGGGCGACTCACAGGTCGCCCGAGCGAGGGTGAGCTGACCCTCGACCTCCGAGACGTTCAGCTTGAGCGGGTTCACGGAGACCTTCAGGTTGAGGGCCGTGGCCGCCGCCGTGCGCGAGGTGGTGGCCGTCCGCGACAGGTCGAGCCGGACCTGGCCGAGCGACGGCACATCGACCGTGGTGGTGCCGCTCGTGCGCAGAGTGACCTTCTGACCGAGCACACTGACGCTGCCGAGCAGGTTGGAGTGGGCGGTCGGCCGCTTCCCGACGGCGCACACCGCCTTCGAGGTCACCTGCTCGACCGTGATCAGCGGCACCGCGGCCAGGCCCGGGACATGCACCTGGGCGTTGACGAGGTTGGAGTACCCCTCGGCGCGCTGCTTGTCCGCGGCGGCTCGGGCGGTGGCCACATCGGCCCGCAGGACATTGAACGGCCGGCCCCCGTCCACGCCGTCCACGGTCGCGCTGAGCGCCGTCTTGCTGGCGGTCGCGGGCGCGTGCACATCGTTCAGCACGACCGAGAGCGGAGCCCTGACGGTCTTGTTGAGCAGGGAGACATCGAGATCGGTGCGGAGCACGACCGCACCCGCCTTACCGGTGGTCGCACCGGTGTCGGCCTGCGCGGTCGTCGCGGGCAGCAGGCCCAGGACGGAGACCGCGGCAGCGGCAGTGGCGGCCGCCAGACGGCGGGTGGGCATGCCGAAGTAGGTGTTACTGGAACAGGACACGTGAGTTGACCCCCACAGGAGACATGGAGCCGCCGGCGCCTGCCGCGGGGGACTCCACGGGCGCCGACGGCCTCGACCACGCCATATTTGCGCACCGAGGGTAAACAGGCAGACACATGATGTCCGTTCATCCCAAAGGGTGTGGTTCGCCGCCCAGTTCGAACCACGTTCCCTTCCGGCACCCCTCGCCCCACCCGTCCCCTGCCCGTCCCCCCGCCCGTATCAGCCCCGCGTGCCCCGCCCCGTCAGCCGACGACCCGTCCCCGCAGCACCACCCGCCGCGGCGTCGTCAGCACCCGCACATCGGCGCGCGGATCCGCGTCGTAGACGACGAGATCGGCGGAGGCGCCCTCGGTGAGTCCCGGCCGCCCGAGCCAGTCCCGCGCCCCCCAGGTCGCCGCCGAGAGCGCGTCGCGCACCGGGATGCCCGCCTTCACCAGCTCGGCGACCTCCTGCCCGACCAGCCCATGGGCCAGGCCGCCGCCCGCGTCCGTGCCGGTGTAGATCGGGATGCCCGCGTCGTAGGCCGCCCGCACCGTCTCGTAGCGGCGCGCGTGCAGCCGCCGCATATGGTCGGCCCAGCGCGGGAACCTCGCCTCGCCGCCCAGCGCCAGCCGGGGGAAGGTGGCGATGTTGACCAGGGTCGGCACGATCGCCACGCCCCGCTCGGCGAACAGCGGGATGGTCTCCTCGGTGAGCCCGGTGGCGTGCTCGATGCAGTCGATCCCCGCCTCGACCAGCGGGGCGAGGCTCTCCTCGGCGAAACAGTGCGCCGTGACCCGCGCGCCCAGCCGGTGCGCCTCCGCGATGGCCTCCTCCACCGCGCCGCGCGGCCAGCAGAGCCCCAGGTCGCCGGTCTCCCGGTCGATCCAGTCGCCGACCAGCTTGACCCAGCCGTCGCCGCGCCGCGCCTCCGCGGCCACATAGGCGACCAGGTCCTCGGGCTCGATCTCATGCGCGTAGTTGCGGATGTAGCGCTTGGTGCGGGCGATGTGGCGACCGGCCCGGATGATGCGGGGCAGGTCCTCGCGGTCGTCGATCCAGCGGGTGTCGGCGGGCGATCCGGCGTCCCGGAGCAGCAGCGCCCCGGCGTCCCGGTCGCTCAGCGCCTGTTTCTCGCTCGTCGAGTCGTCCACCGCCCCATGGGCGTCGAGTCCGACATGGCAGTGGGCGTCGACGAGGCCGGGCAGCGCCCAGCCCTCGATCAGCCGGATGTCCCTGGCCCCGGGCGGCCGCTCGAAGGTGATCCTGCCGTCGACCACCCACAGCTCGTCCCGTACGTCCCCGGCAGCGTCGCCGGTGTCCGGTCCGACCAGGACCCGGCCCTTGATGTGGAGCACCGCGCTTTCCCTCATGCAACGCACTGTACGAGACCGGGGCAGGGCGTTGACCGGCCAATTCTCATCAGCGGGAACGGCGCCACTCGAACAACATGCAGAGCGCTGCTACGCTCACGCACCCCACCGGTCGAGCGGCAGTGAGGAGGTCCTCGTGAGCGCTCCCGCCGATGACGCGGCCGCCTCGGGCACTGCGCGAGCCGTACGGATGGACGCGGCGCGCATGACGGACGCGCCACGGGATCCAGGGGGCCCGGGGCACGTATCCCCGCAGGCGCCCGACGCACCGGAGGGCCCCGACGGCTTACCGGCCGAAGCCCTGCCGGTCAACGCCTTACCCGCCGACGCCTTACCGGCCGATCCGCAAGCCGAGTTCCGGGACTTCTTCGAGCGGCACCACGCCGAGCTGGCCCGCCTCGCCCATCTGCTGCTCGGCAGCTCCGACGGGGCGGACGACCTGGCTGCCGACGCGCTGGTGGCGGTCTGGCACCAGTGGGACCGGGTGCGGGCCGCCGACCACCCGGCCGCGTACGCCCGGGGTGTGGTCGCCAACCTGGCCCGGTCCCGGATCCGCAGCCTGGTGCGCGAGCGGCGCCGCGTGGCGCTCTTCTCCTCGCAGCGTCCCGACCGCGTGGACGACCCGGACGTGTCCGCCGTGGTGGATGTGCAGGCCGCGCTGGTCCGGCTGCCGTTCCGCAAGCGCGCGTGTGTGGTGCTGCGCCACGCCTTCGACCTCTCCGAGCGGGAGACCGCCCGTACGCTGGGCATTTCGGTGGGCACGGTCAAGAGCCAGACCTCACGCGGCATCGCCGAGCTGGAGCGGCTGCTCGGCCCTCCGGACGGCGAGGACGAGGAGGAACCGTCCGCGGCGGCCGAGGCCGAGCGGACAGGACGGACGGTACGAACGCTCCGCGCTGGAAACACGGGCCACACAGGCCACACAGGCCACACGAGCCGGACAGGCCCGGCCCGTCACTCCGGTCACATGGGCCACGCCGGACACGCAGGAGGGGGCAGTTGATGATCGAGCATCGCGACCGCCCCGAGCGCCGCGACCACCCCGAGGGCCGCGATGTCGTCGCCGAGCTGCGTACGGCCGCCGCCTCCCATGAGCCGGACCGGATCCGGATGCAGGCCCGGGTCTCGGCGGGCATGGCGGCCGACGACCGGCGCCGCGTCCCGCGGACGAGCCCGCGCTGGACCCGGGTGGTGGGCCCGGTCGCCGGGCTGGCCGCGGCGGTCGCCGCGACGGGGATCGCGGTGGTGGCCACGGACGGTGCCGAGCGACCGCAGACGGTGCGCACCTCGAGCGAGCCCGCCGCGCCCCCGGCGGGCGCGGGCGCCGGCGCGAGCAGCGCGAGCGCGGACGCGAACCGGCGGCCCGGGGACGAGCCGGACGCCGGGTCCCAGAGCGATGCTGAGCGGCACACGCCGAGCGCCTATCCCACCGCGGCCGGTCCAAACCACCTCGCCGAGCCGACCGTGCGGTCCAAGGGCGCCATCAACGCCCATTCCAATCCGTACTGGGCGCAGAGCGACATCACGCTCACCATCGGTAGGCCGCTGACCTCGCTGACGGTGGAGCTGCGGGTGGCGGACACCGGGGGTGTGCGGTCCACCGGGTCCTGGAGCTCGCTGCCGACCGGCGATGTGACCACCGTCACCCACGTCGAGGACGGTGTGCTGGTCTACCGCTGGACGCTCCGGAAGGGGGCGACCGTGCCCGCCGGCCGGTATGTCTTCGCGGGGCAGTACGACCACGCCGAGGGCGACCGGGACACCGGCCGGGACGCGTACGCGGCCTCGGGAAACGGCGTCTCCGGGGCCTTCGCGGTGCGGGGCGACTTCCCTCAGTTCACCGTGGGAGATTGAATTCATGGCAGCTTGGCCAGAAATTCCTCGCGTTTTTCCGCTACTGCTTCCACATTCGTCTGCCCGCTTTTGTGATTCCTAAACACAAAATTTTTCACGGGATCCTGCCACCAAAATTCAAGCCGGTCACCGGCCAGTTACGCACATGTGACAGACTCCACATGCGATGCGCTATGCCCCAGTAACTCCCCCACAAATCACCGCCTTTCGGCGAGCGGCCGCGCGCGCCCGCGCTCCCGCGTGTTAACACATCGACCCCCTTCCACGTAACCCCCCACCGCGATGCATTTTCTGATTCTGCTGGGTAAATTGAATTTGCATGACCGCCGCACAAGCAGACCTAGTCCGTAGCGAATTGGATTTGCCGGAGGGCCTGTCTCTCGACACCCCACGCGTCGAGGACGGAGCCGCGATCTGGCGAATCGCTCGCGACTCCAAAACCCTGGACCTCAACTCCTCCTACAGCTACCTCCTGTGGTGCCGCGACTTCGCCGCCACATCCGTAGTGGCGCGCGACGCCGACGGCGGACCGGTCGGCTTCATCACCGGCTACGTCCGCCCCGAGCGCCCCGAGACCCTGGTCGTCTGGCAGGTCGCCGTCGACCACGCCTGGCGTGGCCGCGGACTGGCCGCCACCCAGCTGGACGGGCTGGTCAAGCGGGTCGCCGCGACGGGCGTCCGCGGCATCGAGACGACGATCACCCCGGACAACACCGCCTCGAAGCGGCTGTTCACCTCGTTCGCGGAACGGCACGACGCCCCGCTCGAGCGTGAGGTGCTCTTCCACGGCGGTCTGTTCCCCGACGGTGCGCACGAGCCCGAGGTGCTCTACCGCATCGGTCCGCTCGGCCCGCTCGGCCCGAGCACTGACCGGACCTCCTGACCCCGATCTCGATCGATCCCCCGATCCCCCACCCCCCCTCCTCACCCCCCTCACACCCCTCTCCCAGGAGAACGCTGTGACCATCACCCCGCCCGCCCTGAGCGTCTTCGAGGCCCTGGAGTCGGAGGTGCGCAGCTACTGCCGCGGTTGGCCTGCTGTCTTCGACCGCGCGCAGGGCAGCCACATGTACGACGAGGACGGCCACACCTACCTCGACTTCTTCGCCGGGGCCGGATCGCTCAACTACGGCCACAACAACCCGGTGCTGAAACGGGCGCTGATCGACTACATCGAGCGTGACGGCGTCACCCACGGCCTGGACATGTCCACCACGGCCAAGCGCGCGTTCCTCGAGTCGTTCCAGAACAACATCCTGCGGCCGCGCGACCTGCCCTACAAGGTCATGTTCCCGGGTCCGACCGGCACCAACGCCGTCGAGGCCGCGCTCAAACTGGCCCGTAAGGTCAAGGGCCGCGAGTCGATCGTCTCCTTCACCAACGCCTTCCACGGCATGTCGCTGGGCTCGCTGGCCGTGACCGGCAACGCCTTCAAGCGCGCCGGTGCGGGCATCCCGCTGGTCCACGGCACCCCGATGCCGTTCGACAACTACTTCGACGGCACGGTCGAGGACTTCCTGTGGTTCGAGCGGCTGCTGGAGGACCAGGGCTCCGGGCTCAACAAGCCCGCCGCCGTGATCGTCGAGACCGTGCAGGGCGAGGGCGGCATCAACGTGGCCCGGCCCGAGTGGCTGCGTGCCCTGGCCGAGCTGTGCGAGCGCCAGGACATGCTGCTGATCGTCGACGACATCCAGATGGGCTGCGGCCGTACCGGCGCCTTCTTCTCCTTCGAGGAGGCGGGCATCACCCCGGACATCGTGACCGTCTCCAAGTCCATCAGCGGCTACGGCATGCCGATGTCGCTCACCCTCCTCAAGCCCGAGCTGGACATCTGGGAGCCCGGCGAGCACAACGGCACGTTCCGCGGCAACAACCCCGCGTTCGTCACCGCCGCCGCCACCCTGGACACCTACTGGGCGGACGGCCAGATGGAGAAGCAGACCCTCGCCCGCGGCGAGCAGGTCGAGCAGGCCCTGCGCGCCATCTGCGAGGAGCAGTCCGGCACCCACTTCCGCGGCCGTGGCCTGGTGTGGGGCATCGAGTTCGAGGACAAGCCGCGCGCCTCGGCGGTCTGCAAGCGCGCCTTCGAACTCGGCCTGCTGGTCGAGACCTCCGGCCCCGAGAGCGAGGTCGTCAAGCTGCTGCCCGCGCTGACGATCTCCCCCGAAGACCTGGACGAGGGGCTGCGGACCCTCGCCCGCGCGGTCCGCGAGACCGCATAACCCTCCCGCACCGCAGAGAAGAGAAAGGCAAGATCTCACCGTGATCGTCCGATCCTTCAAGGACATCGAGGACACCGAGAGGCACATCAAGTCCAAGTCCGGCACCTGGGAGAGCAAGCGCATCGTGCTCGCCCGGGAGGGCGTCGGCTTCTCGCTCCACGAGACCATCCTCTACGCGGGCACCGAGACGTCGATGTGGTACGCCAACCACATCGAGGCGGTGCTGTGCGTCGAGGGTGAGGCCGAGCTCACCAATGACGAGACCGGTGAGAAGCACTGGATCACGCCCGGCACCATGTACTTGCTGAACGGGCATGAGAAGCACACAATGCGCCCCAAGACGGACTTCCGGTGTGTCTGTGTCTTCAACCCGCCGATCACCGGACGGGAGGACCATGATGAGAACGGCGTATACCCGCTGATCACCGAGACCGAGGAGGCATGATCCGATGACCACGGTCACTGACTTGTACCCGACCCGTGGTGCCGTGGAGGTGGCCACACCGCGCGTGGACCCGGTGGTGTGGTCCGAGCCCGGGGCTCCGGGGCCGCTGCAACCGTCCGAGCTGAGCGATTTCGATCGCGACGGCTTCCTGGCGATCGACCAGCTGATCACTCCGGATGAGGTCGCGGTGTACCGCGCCGAACTGGACCGGCTGGTCACCGACCCGGACGTGCGCGCCGACGAACGCTCGATCATCGAGCCGAAGTCCAGGGACGTACGGTCGGTGTTCGAGGTGCATCGGATCAGCGAGGTCTTCGCGAACCTGGTGCGTGACCCGCGAGTGGTGGGTCGCGCGCGGCAGATCCTGGGCTCGGACGTCTACGTCCACCAGAGCCGGATCAACGTCAAGCCGGGCTTCGGGGCCTCGGGCTTCTACTGGCACTCGGACTTCGAGACCTGGCACGCCGAGGACGGCCTGCCGAACATGCGGACCGTGTCGGTCTCGATCGCCCTGACCGAGAACTTCGACACCAACGGCGGCCTGATGATCATGCCGGGCTCGCACCACACCTTCCTCGGCTGTGAAGGCGCCACGCCGAAGGACAACTACAAGCGGTCGCTGCAGATGCAGGACGCCGGCATCCCGTCGGACGAGGCCCTCACCGGCTTCGCCGACAAGCACGGCATCAAGCTGTTCACCGGCCTGGCCGGGTCGGCGACGTGGTTCGACTGCAACTGCATGCACGGGTCCGGCGACAACATCACGCCGTATTCCCGCAGCAATGTGTTCATCGTGTTCAACAGCGTGGAGAACACGGCGGTCAAGCCGTTCGCCGCACCGGTCCCCCGGCCGGAGTTCATCGGCGCGAAGGACTTCACGCCCGTACGGTGACGACCGCCGTGCGATGACGTGACGTCCGTGATCTGAGGGAAGCCGGAGTATCCCGGCTTCCCTCAGATCTCTTGTGCCGCGGATCCCCCGTGCCGGGACCCGCTCAGCCGGACAGCCGCTCCAGCAGCCGGTCCACATCGGCCACGGTGTTGTACAGGTGGAAGGAGGCGCGGAGGTTGCCGGCCCGCGCCGAGACGTGCACCTCGGCCTCCGCCAGCCGCGACGCGGCGCCGCCCAGGCCCGGTACGGAGACGATGGCCGACCCGGGGGCGGCCACGGGCTGGTGACCGAGCGCGACGACCCCGTCCCGGAAGCGGTCGGCGAGCGCGCGGTCATGCGCGGCGATGGCCTCGGTGCCCAACTCCTCGATCAGCCCGAGCGAGTGCCGGGCCGCGACGTACGCGTACACGCTCGGGCTCTCGTCGAAGCGTCGTGCGGAGTGGGCGAGTTCCTCCACCGGGCCGTAGCAGCTGTCCCAGGGCTTCTCGCCCGCGACCCAGCCCGCGAAGACGGGGGTGAGTTCGCCGAGGTCCTCGGGCACGGTCAGGAACGCGGCCCCGCGCGGGCACAACAGCCACTTGTAGGCCACGCACACCGTGTAGTCGGCCTCGGCGGCGTTCACCGGGAACCAGCCCGCCGCCTGGCTGATGTCCACCAGCGTGCGGGCCCCGTGGGTCCGGGCGGCCTCCCGGATGGCGGCGAGGTCGGCGATCCGCCCGTCCGCCGACTGGACCGCGCTCACGGCCACCAGCGCCGTACCGGGCCGCACCGCCTCCGCGATCTCCTCCAGCGGCACGATGCGCAGCTTGAGGTCGCCGCGCACGGCGAAGGGGTTGACCAGGGAGCTGAAGTCGCCGTCGGCCACCAGGACTTCGGCCCCGGGCGGCAGCGAGGTCGCGATCATCCCCGCGTACCCGGCGACCGAGCTGCCGGCTGCGACGCGCCGGGCCGGTACGCCGACGAGCCGAGCGTAGGCGGCGCGGCTCGCCTCGACCGCCTCGAAGGACACGTCGACGATGGGCTGTCCGGCGGCCGAGCCGTCGAGGACCGCCTTCACTGCGGCTACGGAGCGTGCGGGGATCAGACCGCTGGACGCGGTGGTGAGATACGTCGTGTGTGGCGCGAATTCGGCGCCCGCCAGGCTCTCCATGTCCAACCACTATGGGACGGGCGCACCCCGGCGTCCATCGCGTTTCCGTGTCGGATGCCTTCAAGCGATCCTTATACATACCCGCTGACCAGCGGCGATTCTGATGGCTTGGGCAGCGCCCGGGTGAACGCCGACGCGAATCGGCCGCCGGACGCGCGGGTCAGATCCGCGGGTCCGGCGGCCGAGCCGCCATTCCGGGGGTCAGCCGCGCTGCTCCCGGACGCCGTTGATCCGCCGCGGCAGCTCCAGCGGGTTCTCGTCGCGCAGCTCCGGCGGCAGCAGGGCGGCCGGGGTGTCCTGGTACGCGACCGGCCGCAGCCAGCGCTCGACGGCGGTGCCGCCGACCGAGGTGGAGGTGGAGGTGGTGGCCGGGTAGGGGCCGCCGTGGTGCTGGGCCGGGGCGACCGCGACACCGGTCGGCCAGCCGTTGACCAGGACCCGGCCGGCCAGCGGGGTGAGCTCGGCGATCAGCTCACCGGCCCGGCCCTCGGCGCCCTCGCCCTCGGCGGCGGAGAGATGGACGGTGGCGGTGAGGTTGCCCGGGAGCCGCCCGAGCACCGCGCTGATCTCGTCGTCGCTCTCGTAGCGCGCCACGACGGTCACCGGGCCGAAGCACTCCTCCAGCAGCACATCGTGCGGGCCGCCCTCGGCGAGCCGCCGCGCCGGGACGGTCAGGAAGCCCGCGCTGACCGTGTGCTCACCGCCGGATCCGGGGGTGACCGGGGCCTCCACGTCCGCCAGCTCGACGCGCTCCTTGATCCCGGCGACGAAGTTGTCCCGCATCCGGTGGTCGAGCAGGACCCCGGCGTCGGTGTTGCTGACGGCGTCGGTGAGGGACTTCAGCAGGCCGTCGCCCGCCGGGCCGGCCGGGGCCAGCACAAAGCCGGGCTTGGTGCAGAACTGGCCGACGCCCAGCGTCATGGAGCCCGCGAGCCCCGCGCCGATCTGGTCGCCGCGCTCGCTTGCCGCGGCCTCGGTGACCACGACCGGGTTGAGGCTGCCCAGTTCGCCGTGGAAGGGGATCGGCACCGGCCGCGAGGCCGCCGCGTCGTGCAGGGCGCGGCCGCCGCGGACCGAGCCGGTGAAACCGGCGGCGGCGATCAGCGGATGCTTCACCAGCTCAAGACCCGCGTCGAAGCCGTGCACCACCGCGATCACATCGACGGGCACCCCGACCCGCTCGGCGGCGCGGCGCAGCGCGGAGGCGGCCACCTCGGAGGTGGCGGGGTGGTCGGGGTGGGCCTTGACGATCACCGGGCAGCCCGCGGCGAGGGCGCTCGCGGTGTCCCCGCCGGGCACGGAGAAGGCGAGCGGGAAGTTGCTGGCGGCGTAGACGGCGACGACGCCGAGCGGCAGCTTGTAGCGGCGCAGATCGGGCCAGGGCGGGGTCTGGGTGGCGTCGGCGTGGTCGACGCGGACGTCGAGGAAGGCGCCCTCGTCCACGATGGTCGCGAACGACCGCAGCTGGTAGGTGGTGCGGGCCAGTTCGCCGGTGAGCCGGGCGGGGCCGAGGGCGGTCTCCGCGTCGGCGGCCTCGACCAGCTGGTCACGGGCCTCGTCGAGCAGATCGGCGGCGGTGCGCAGCAGGGCGGCGCGCACCGCACGGTCGGCCAGGGAGCCGCGGGCGGCGTGGGCCGCGCGCACCACACGGTCGACCTCCTCCGCCGTGGCTTCGACCGCTACCTGCTCGCGCTGCTTTCCGGTTCGGGGGTCGACGCTCCACACTGGTGCTGACACCGCGGATTCCTCCTGCTGTGGTGTTACCGCTGCTTGCGTCACACACATCGACGGTGTTCGATATGCTGAACGCTGTCCCGGGTGATGAATTTCCCCTCGGGACTCTATGGCTGGTCGAACAGAGGGGTCAAGGCGATGTCAGCTGCCGAGACAGGCGGGGCCCAGGTCAAATCGGCAGTCCGCACGGTCGAACTGCTGGAGTTCTTCGCCGGGCGGCCCGGCATGCACAGCCTCGCCGCGGTCCAGGAGGCCGTGGGCTATCCCAAGTCGAGCCTCTACATGCTGCTGCGCACCCTGGTGGAGCTCGGCTGGGTGGAGACGGACGCCACCGGCACCCGCTACGGGATCGGGGTGCGCGCCCTCCTCGTCGGCACCTCCTACATCGACGGCGACGAGGTCGTGGCCGCCGCCCGCCCCACCCTGGACCGGCTCTCGGACGACACCACCGAGACCATCCACCTCGCCCGGCTCGACGGCACCAATGTCGTCTATCTCGCCACCCGGCAGTCGCAGCACTATCTGCGCCCCTTCACCCGCGTCGGCCGCCGGCTGCCCGCCCACTCCACCTCGCTGGGCAAGGCGCTGCTGGCCACGTACTCCGACGAGCAGGTGCGCAAGCTGCTGCCGGAGACGCTGAGCCAGCTCACCGAGCACACCATCACCGACCGCGAGAAGCTGATCGAGGAACTGCACCTCATCCGGGAGCAGGGGTACGCGGTGGACCGCGAGGAGAACACCCTGGGCCTGCGCTGCTTCGGCATCGCCATCCCGTACCGCACCCCCTCGCGCGACGCCATCAGCTGCTCGGTGCCGGTGGCCCGGCTCACCCCCACCCATGAGCAGATGATCAAGGACGCCCTGTTCGACGCCCGGGACCGGCTCACCCTCGCGACGCGCCGCCTCTGACCCATGGGAGGACGGCCCCTCCGCCGCACGGCGGAGGGGAATCGTCGGGCGGGGTGACGCGCGGCGTACGCCGCGCCGGAAGGCTGGTGGCCATGGCCCGGACCCGCCCCCGCACCCGCAAATCTGACCTACGCTGTGCGGATGACCGTCGGATTGCCCCGGTGACCGGGGCGTGGTGGCGGCGGGCGGTCCGAGCGGTGGTCGGCCGCCGGGTCCAGCTGCGCTGGGTCCATCTGGTGCTCGGCGGCGCCCTGCTGATGCCGTACTACCTGCTGACCACCGTGGTCTTCGCGATGCTGGCTCATGGCGCCGACCCCTTCACCTCCCTGCGCTGGCAGCTGGGCACCTTCGGCTCGGCCCTGCCGCTGGCCGCGCCGACCGCGCTCCTGCCGCTCGTACGCCCCTTGGAGGCCACCGCCGCGCGCTCGCTGTGCGGGCTGCCGGAGTCCGCGGAGCTCGCGGCCGGGCCCGCCGGTTCGTGGGACGCGCGCGCCCGCACCGCGCTCTGGTACGGGCTGCACCTGGCCATCGGCGGGCTGGTCAGCGGGGTCTTCCTGTCCCTGCTGCCCGCCTCGGCGCTGCTGGTCGCGCTGCCGTTCACCGACGATTCGTACGCCGACGGGCTGGGCTGGCCGGACGCGTTCGGCTCGACCCCCACCGCGCTCGCGCCCTTGGCCGGGGTGGCGCTGCTGGCCATGCTCATGGGGATCGCCGCGGCCGCCGGAGCGCTGCTGGCCCGCTGCGCCCCCGCGCTGCTCGGACCGGCCCCCGCCGAGCGGCTCGCCGCCGCCGAGCGGCGGGCTGCCCGGCTGGCCTCCCGCAACCAGCTCGCCCGTGAGCTGCACGACTCGGTCGGCCATGCGCTGAGCGCGGTGACCCTCCAGGCGAGCGCGGCCCGTAAGGTCCTCGACTCCGATCCGGACTTCGCCCGGGAGGCGCTGGCGGCCATCGAGGAGACCACCCGGGACGCGGTCGGTGAACTCGACAGCGTGCTGGGCCTGTTACGGGAAGGGGAGGCCGCCCCGGCCACCACCCCCTCCCCCACGCTGATGGACCTGGACGGGCTGCTCGCCCGCACCCGGGCCGCGGGCGTCGCCGTCGAGCTGACGGCCCCGGGCACGCTGGACCGGCTGCCGCCCGTGGTCTCCCGCGAGGCGTACCGCATCGTCCAGGAAGGGCTCAGCAACGCGCTGCGCCACGCGGGCCGGGTGCCGGTGCGGCTCCGGATCGCGGAGGACCGGAAGAAGGTGGAGATCACGATGGAGAACCCGGTGGACGGAACCCCCCGGGCACGGACCGCCGGCGGCGGCCGCGGGCTGCGCGGCATCACCGAGCGGGTCACCCTGCTGCGCGGCACCTGCGCCTGGGACACCGTGGACGGCGTCTGGCGGCTCACGGTCCGGCTCCCGGTGGAGGCGTCCCGGTGAGCACCCCGCCGTCCCCCTTGCGCATCGTGCTCGTCGACGACGAGCGGATGGTGCGCACCGCGCTGCGCGCGATCCTCTCCAGCGAGCCGGACCTGGAGGTCGTGGGCGAGGCCGGAAGCGGCGCCGAGGCCGTGCCGGTGGTCCGTGAACTGCGCCCGGACGTGGTGCTGATGGACGTCCGGATGCCCGATGTGGACGGCATCCGCGCCACCGAGCGGATCCTGGGCACCGTGCCGGACCCGCCGCGCGTCATCGTGGTCACGACGTTCGAGAACGACAGCTATGTGTACGACGCGCTGCGCGCCGGGGCCAGCGGCTTCCTGCTCAAGCGGGCCCGCGCGGCGGAGCTGGTGCAGGCGGTGCGGGTGGTGGCGCGCAGCGATTCGCTGCTGTTCCCGGCCGCCGTGCGGGCGCTGGCCGCCGAGCACGCCGCCGCCCGCGGCCCGGACCGCGAGGCGACGGCGCGGGCGCTGCACGAGCGGCTCTCCGAGCGGGAGGCCGCGGTGCTGCGGCTGATGACCGACGGGCTGTCCAACTCCGAGATCGCGGCCCGGATGGCGGTGGGCCCGGCCACCGTCAAGACGCATGTGGGGTCGGTGCTCACCAAGCTGGGGGTGCGGGACCGCACCCAGGCGGTGATCGCCGCGTACGAAAGCGGTTTCGTCACACCGGGCTGACATCCGGCGGCCGGGGTGGTCTGCTGTGACGGGTCGGCCGCACGGGCGGACGAGCAGGAGGAGCAGACGCATGGAGTACGTACGGCTGGGCGCGTCGGGCGTCAAGGTGTCGCGGATCTGCCTGGGCATGATGAGCTACGGCAACCCCGAGCACCGGCCCTGGCAGCTGGACGTCGACGACGCGCGGCCGATCGTGCGGCGCGCGGCCGAGGAGGGGGTGACCTTCTTCGACACCGCCGACATGTACTCGGTGGGCCGCAGCGAGGAGATCACCGGCGTGCTGCTGCGGGAGCTCTTCCCCAGCCGCGACGACTACGTCCTGGCCACGAAGGTCTACAACCCGATGGGCGAGGGCCCCAACGACCGCGGGCTTTCCCGCAAGCACATCATGGCGGGCATCGACGCCTCGCTGCGGCGGCTGGGCACCGACCATGTGGATCTCTACCAGATCCACCGCTTCGACCACGAGACGCCGCTGGAGGAGACGATGGAGGCGCTGCACGATGTGGTGCGGGCCGGAAAGGCCCGGTACATCGGCGCGTCCTCCATGTACGCCTGGCAGTTCGCCAAGGCCCAGCACATCGCCGAGGCGCACGGCTGGACCCGGTTCGTCTCGATGCAGAACCACTACAACCTGCTCTACCGCGAGGAGGAGCGGGAGATGAACCCGCTCTGCCTGGACCAGGGCGTGGGCGTCATCCCCTGGAGCCCGCTGGCGCGCGGGCTGCTGGCGGGCACCCGCGACCGGGACCGCACCGGGACGACGGTCCGGGCGGGCAGCGATCAGATGGTGGAGCGGTGGTACGCGGACGCGGACTTCTCCATCGTGGACGCCACCCGCGCGATCGCCGAGGAGCGCGGGGTGTCCCCGGCCCAGGTCGCGCTGGCATGGCTGCTCAGCAGGCCCGCGGTCACCGCGCCGATCGTCGGCGCCACGAAGACCCGCCACCTCGAGGACGCGGTCGCGGCGGTCGGGCTGACGCTCGACGAGAAGGAGGTGGCCCGCCTGGAGGCCCCCTACCGCCCGCGCCCCATCATGGGCCACAGCTGACGGGGCGGGGCGGCCCCCCGGGGGCGGCTTCCGGGGACGGCTTCCGGGAACGGCTTCCGGAGCGCCTGCCGGGGGCGGCTTCCGGGGCGCAGGCGAGGCGTCGCGGCTCAGGTGAGCAGCTGCTCGAGGGGGTCGATCGCGAAGTAGACCACGAACAGCGCGGCCGTCCCCCACAGCAGCCAGTGCACCTCTCGCGCCTTGCCCAGCACCGTCTTGATCACCACATAGGAGATGAACCCGGCGCCGATCCCATTGGAGATGGAGTAGCTGAACGGCATCAGCGCGATGGTGAGGAACGCCGGGACGGCGATGTCGACGCGCTCCCAGTCGATGGACCGCACCTGGCTCATCAGCAGGAAGCCGACCGCGATCAGCGCCGGGGCGGCGGCCTGGGCGGGCACCACGGTGGCCAGCGGAGTCAGGAAGAGCGCGAGCCCGAACAGCGCTCCGGTGACCACGCTGGCGAAGCCGGTGCGCGCGCCCTCGCCGACCCCGGCCGCGGACTCGATGTAGCTGGTGTTGGACGAGGCGGACGCGGCGCCGCCGAGGGCGGCCGCCGCACCGTCGATGAGCAGCACCCGCCCCAGTCCCGGCACCCTGCCCTCGGCGTCCAGCAGCCCGGCCTCGTTGCTCACCCCGACGACCGTGCCCATGGTGTCGAAGAAGTCGGACAGGATGAGGGTGAAGATCAGCAGGACGATGGTCACCACACCGACCTGCTGGAACGCCCCGAAGAGGCTGAACGAGCCGAGCAGCCCGAAGTCCGGGGTGTCGACGACGCTGTCGGGGAGGGTGGGCGCGGTCAGCCCCCATGCCTCCGGCCGGATGTCGGCGATCTCGTTGATGACGATCGCGAGCACGGTCGAGACGACGATGCTGATCAGAAGGGCGCCCTTGGCCTTGCGCGCCATCAGCGCGACGGTCAGCAGCACCCCCACGCAGAAGACCAGCACCGGCCAGCCGCTGAGCCGCCCGTCCGAGCCGAGCTGCACGGGCGTGGAGCCGGTGGGGCCCGGGATGCGGGAGACGAACCCGGCGTCGATGAAGCCGATGAAGGCGATGAACAGCCCGATCCCCACGCTGATGGCCTGCTTCAGCGGCTGCGGGATGGCGTGCATCACCGCCTCGCGCAACCCGGTCACCACCAGCGCGCAGATGATCAGGCCCTCCAGGACCACCAGACCCATGGCGTCCGCCCAGCTCATCTGGGGGGCGATCTGAAAGGCGACGACCGCGTTGAGCCCGAGGCCCGCGGCGAGGGCGAGCGGAAGATTGCCGCCGATGCCCATGAGGACGGTCATCACGGCGGCCACCAGAGCGGTCGCGGTGGCGAGTTGGGTGCCGGAGAGCTGCTCGCCGAACTTGTCCTTCGCCCCGCCCAGGATGATCGGGTTCAGGACGAGGATGTACGCCATCGTGAAGAAGGTGGCGAACCCGCCCCGGACCTCCCGGCCGAGGGTGGAGCCCCGCTCGGATATCCGGAAGTAGCGGTCGAGCAGGGGGAGTCCGGGCAGTGGTGGGACCGGGGCCTTGTCCGTGATCTGTCTCGCCATGGTCGCGCTCCTCGGGGGACGGCGGGCGGGTCGGCGGCGTGCCGGATCATGGGATTGTGCCCGCCAGGAGCGCGATTCAGGTTTTCCCGGGGTTTCAGTTCATCGGCGAACCGATCTCGGTACGGTCCATGACCACGAGGAAGCCGGTGAGCGGCAGCGAGCCGTTCGGCCGCCGGGGTCCGAAGGCCGTGGTGGGGTCGGTGGTGACCAGCGGCGGGGTGGCCCGGCGGCCCGGCGCCCAGTTGTTGTCCCGCGAGTCGGCGAGGAGGCCGGTGTCGGCGCTGCCGCGGCCGTTGGAGAGCGCGAGGTTGCGGGTCAGCTGGGCGCGGGAGCCGGCGACGGCGTAGCCCTTGCTCCAGTTGTCGAAGGAGGTGGTGCGCTGGAGCCGGAGGGCCCCGGTGTTGCCGCCCGCGTCGAAGCCGCTCTTGGTGTTGGCCCAGGCGGCGGAGGACCGTACGAGATGGGCGGGCGAGGGGGCGTCACTGCGGTCGGCGCCGAGCTGGAAGCCGCTGCCGTCACCCTTGAAGTAGGGGATGTGCCAGCGGTTCCGGCCGTTTCCGAAGGCCCAGGAGTGCTCGATGGTGACGGGGCTCGCCCACATCCACAGGTCGAGTCCGTCGTCGCTGTTGTGGAACAGCCGGGATCCGGTGACCACATTGCCCGAGCCGGAGCCGTGGGTGATGGCTATGCCGTCGGCCCGCTGGCCGCCGGTGGCGTCGTCGTGGTTGGCGTAGGAGTCGAGGTTCCGGATGACGTTGCCGTTGGTGTCGTCGCCGCGGAGGGTGAGTCCGGTGTCGCCGTTGCCGTGGGTGCTGAGGTCCTGGAAGACGTTGCGCGCGCAGGAGGTGCAGACCAGGCCGCCGCCCGGGGCGTTGCGCAGTTCCATCCCCGAGACCGTCCAGTAGTCGGCGGTGAGGGAGACCAGGGAGGAACCGTGGCCCAGCCGGGAGCCGTCGAGCCGGACCTTCTCCGCTCGGTACGACCGCAGTTGGACGCGCTCGCGGGGGGTGCCGCTGATGGAGCTGCGCAGGGTCCTGGAGGGGTAGTACGTGCCGCCGCGGACCTCGATGGTGGTGCCCGCCTTGGCGGTGGAGAACGCCTTCTCCAGGCTTCGGTAGGGGGACTTGAGGGTGCCGGTGTTGCCGTCGCTGCCGCTGGTGGCCACATAGAGGGTGGTGGGCACGGCGCTCGCGCCCTCCGGCGAAGCCGTCAGATACACCCCGGCCACGGCCGACGCCACGATCACGGCGCTGCCCAACGGCAGCGTGCGATCCTTGCGACGGCGGTGACGGCCCCGTTTGCGTCTCAGCCTCATGGCAACTCCTGTTCCGCGTCGAGAGAACGGGCCGGAGGATCCAGGCCGGCCCGCTCCATGTCGTAGTTGCCGCCACTCCAGATTAGGTTGCCGGACTCCCGAGGATTCTTAGATTACGAAATCCCGATCGCATCGCGATAGCTTGCGACAACACTTGATCATTTTGTGGCCGAGGATGTTCGAACGCGACGGAGATCGTGTCGGTCTGTTGCCTCATGGGCGATAGACCTTGCCCGCTTCCGGGACGGCCGGGGCCATCAGCTGGGAGACCGTCACCACCGTGTAGCCCTCCTTCTTCAGCTTCGCCAGTATCCCCGGCACGGCCGGCACCGTGCCCTTGTAGATGTCGTGCAGCAGGATGATCCCGTCGCGCTTCGTCTGGTCCAGCACCCGCTTCTCGATCAGCGCGGAGTCGTTCGTCTGGTAGTCCTTCGCCGTCACGCTCCACAGCACCTGCGCCACGCCCAGCTCACGGCAGATCTTGGAGACCCGCTCGTCGGTACGCCCCTGCGGCGGGCGCATCAGCAGCGGCGTACGGCCGGTGAGCTTCTTGACGGCGGTCTGGACGCGGGTGATCTCCGTGCGGACCTCGTCGGAGTCGGTCTTGGTCAGGATCTTGTGCGACCAGGTGTGATTGGCCAGTTCATGCCCCTCGTCGGCAATACGGCGCACCAGGTCCGGGTGGCGGTCGATGTGCTTCCTGCCGAGCATGAAGAAGGTCGCGTGGGCCTTCTCCTGCTTGAGGATCTTCAGCAGCCGGGGCGTGTTGCCGCTGGGGCCCGCGTCGAAGGTGAGGGCGACGCACTTGGCGACGGCGCAGTCGACTGAGCCGTCCGCCCCGTTCTTGCCGTTCGTCCCGTTCTTGTCGTCCGTCCCGTTCTTGTCGTCCGTCCCGTTCTTGTCGTCCGCCCCGTCACCCTTCTTCAGCACGTCCGGCTTGGAGGCGGCCGGTGTCGAGTGGTCGGCGTCCGACACCGCGTGCTCCCGGGCGCTGCGCGGCGATGTGGTGTCGTACGACGCACCGCAGCCGCTGAGGCCCAGCGTCAGGCAGACGGCGCCGACGAGACTGACGGACAGCCCGGATATTCGACCTTTTCGCCCCATTGATGTCCCCGAAGTCCTCTTGTGGTCAATAGTGGTCGCCATGCCGCCAACGTCCGCCCAAATACGTAAAGTTGGCAGCACAAACTGCGAGCACTATACACCGCAGGTATACACGGAGTTCATAGAGGGCTAGCTCTGGTGCTCCTTCCAGTCCGCCTGTGCCGCGTTGAGTTCCTTCGCGACCTTGTCGCAGAACGCCTTGGCGGTCATCTTGCCGAGCAGCACCTTCTGGAAGCTGGGCTCGTTGTCGGCCTTGCTGATGTTGTTCCAGTCCGGGAGGTAGTACGGCAGCTGGACGACCTTGGTCCGCGGATCGTTGAGCGACTCCAGCGCGGCCTTGGTCGGCGGGGCCTTCGCGATCCAGCCGTCGTCCGCGGCGCCGACGTTGGCGGGGATGGCGCCGACGTCCTCGTTCCAGAGGCTGTTCATCTCCGGGGAGGCCGCGAACGCGATGAACTTCCAGGCCGCCGCCTTGTTCTTGCTCGCCTTGAACAGCCCGAGGCCGTCCACCGGGTTGGAGACGATGGTGCGCGCCGCGCCCTGCCGGGACGGCGGCAGCGGTATGCCCGCGATCTTGTCCTTGCCGAGCAGCCGTACGTGGTCCACATAGCTGCCGAGGTTGTGCTGGAGCATCCCGATGTCGCCCTGGTCGAACTGGGCGACCATCTTGGCGAAGTCGTTGTTGAGGTCCGCGGCGGGGGTGACCTTCTTGAAGAGGGCGATGTACTTCTCGAGCGCCGCGACGTTCTTCGGGTCGTTGAGGGTGGTCTTGTCCCCGCCCTCGCCGCCCTCGCCGCCCTCGCCGTCCCCGGCATCCCCGCCGTTCCAGAAGGACGGGATGCCGGACTGGGCGTACATCATGTCCAGCGCCTGGGCGATCGAGCCCGCGCCGCCGCGCAGGGTGAAGCCGAACTTGTTCCGGCCTTTGTCGGTCAGCTCCTCGGCGGCCTTGTAGAAGTTGTCCCAGCTGTCGGGCGCGGGCAGCTTCGCCGCCTTGAAGAGGTCGGTGCGGTACCAGAGGGTGCCCTGGTTGGCGGAGGTCGGGACGGAGTACAGCTCCTTGTCGTCACCTCCGGCCGCGCGGACGCTCTCGACCATGTTCTTGATCAGCTTGCCCTTGAGGGCGCTGTCGCCGATGCGGTCGGTCACGGGGTCGAGGGCGCCCTGGGCCACCAGATTGGCCAGATACGCGGTGCCCACGCCGCCGACGTCGGGCGGGCTGTCGCCGCCGCTCTGAATGGCGGTGTCGTACTTCGACTGCACGTTGGCGATCGGGATCGGGACGTACTCGACCGTGATGTCGGGGTACTTGTCCTCGAACTTGGCGATGATCTGCTTCCAGATCTTGGTGCGGGGGCCGCCGTTGTTGTCCCAGAACGTGATGGTGCCCTTGCCGGAGCCCTCCTCGCCGGAGGTCGAGCCGTCGTCTCCGCACGCTGTGGCTGTCAGGGCGAGCAATGCCACCAGGGCGGCTGCGGTTCGGGGCGCTCTGCGGCGCGTTGGTTTCATGGGGTTCGTCTCCTTGTTGGCTTGGTTGCGGGTGGTGGTCGCTGGGGTCGCGCCGTTGTGGCTGGGGGCGGTGGCCACCGTTCTCATACGGCCGCTCCCCTGTCGGAGAGTTGGGCTGCTAGGCGGGCTGCGGTGTGGAGACTCAGGCGGGTGTCGGCTATCGCTGTGACGATGCGGCGGGTCACCGTGTCGGCGGGGGCTATGGGCAGGGGGTGCTGCCAGGTGAGGGCCGAGCCGACGCCCGGGTGGTCGCCGGTGCGGACCCACCAGGGGTCGGCCCGGGTGTCGCCGGTCGCGCCGACGAAGACCAGCGTCCAGTCGTCGGTGGTCAGCGCCAGCCAGTCCGCGGGCCGTCCGTGCACCGCCGCCTCGCCCTCGCCATCGGCGCTGAAGACGTGCGCGGGCTCGGGGCGCCGGGGGACGCGCCAGAAGAAGCCGCCCGCGCGGCCCGCCCCGCCGAGGGCGATCTCCTCGCCCGTCACATTGGTGAGGGCCGAGGTGAAGTCCAGCGCCCAGCACTCCGTTCCGAGGGACCGTACGGCCACCGTGCGCCGTTCCAGCAGCAGTTGCCGCCCACCTGCCGTCCACGACAGCTCTTCCACGAACCCGTCGGGGTCGCGCAGCAGCCAGCTGAGATGGCGCTGGCCGCCGTGGTGATCCCGTCGGCCGGGACCGCCCCGGAAGTTCCATCCGGCCACCTCCGGGATCGCCATGGACGCCCCCAGGCGAGCCGGATCCTCGGCGGGCCGCAGCCCGGTGACGGTGACACCGCCGAGGGTCCGCACGGGGTGCAGATAGGGGCGCGGCGCGACCGTGCCGGGCAGTTCGGGGCGGTGCACATACGTCCCGACGACCCGGTGCTCATGGCGCAGCAGGGTGCACGGGGGACGGCGGGTGCGGGAGGGAGTGAGCGGGTTGGACGGGGTCAGGGGGCTGGAGGGGGTCGGGGGGCTGGAGGGGGTCGGGGGTGTCATGGGTGCGGGACCTCCGTGGGGGGAGCGGCCCAGGGGGCGCGCATTTCGGAGTACAGGGCGAGGCGCTCGGCGCCGGCGGTGACCAGTCGGTCGATGCCGGTCACCACGCGCCGCTCGGCCGCTCGCGCGGTGACGCCCGCACCGGGCTCGGTGCGCCAGGCGTCGGCGGGCAGCGGGACCGGTGCGGGGGCGGTGCGGACCGCCTCGACGACGCGCATGAACGCGCCGGTGCGGTCCGGGGGAACGAGCAGTTCGGTGCCGTCGCGCAGATGCGCGACGAGGTTGTCCAGCAGATCGGTGCGCGCGTGGCCGGTGGTCTCGGGCGGCGCTCCGTCGCGTTCGATACGGACCCGGTCGAGCTTGTACCAGAAGGTGATCCGGCCCCGGTCGCCGTGGACGGACACATACGGCTCGCCGGGTTCCTCCGCGCACAGGGTGACGGCGGCGGCCACGGTGGTGCCGCGGGTGGTGCGGATCCGTACGCAGGAGGTGTCGTCGGCCTCGATGGCGTTGGCCCGGTACAGCTCCAGCTCGATACCGGCCACGTCCTCGGCCCGGTCGGCGCCGGCGAGGTGCAGGGCGGTGGCGGTGGCGTGGGCGAGGGGGTTGGTGAGGACGCCGTCCACGACGTCACGGCCGTCGAGGGTGCGGTGTCCGGCCCAGCGGACGCGGGTGTAGTAGTCCTCGTCGCGGGCCCATGCCCCGGCCGCGCCGATGCCGCGGATCGCCCCTATACGGCCATCGGCGACGAGCTTCCGGATGGCGGGCAGGGCATGGGAACCGAGCGACTGGAAGCCGATCTGGCAGGCGGTTCCGTATCCGCGTAGTCCTTCGCTCAACCGGGTGAATTCGGCGTACGAGGGTGTGGGCGGCTTCTCCAGCAGAAGGTGCGCACCGCGTTCGGCGGCGGCGAGGGCGAGGTCGGCGTGAGTGTGGATCGGGGTGCAGATGACGGCGATCCGGGCGCCGGTCCGGGTCACGAGCGCGGCGAGGTCGGCGGACTGCTCGGGCTCGCCGAGCCCGTCGCCCAGCTCCTCCCGGGTGAGCGGCGCGAGTTCGCACACCCCGGCGAGGCGGACCTTTCCCTCGGCGGTCAGCCGCCGGATGTTGTCCAGGTGCCGGCGCCCGTGCCCGCGGGCGCCCGCGAGGACGAGAGGTATCGGTTCCTTCGGCTCCGTCGGTTCCTGCGGCTCCTTCGGTTCCGGGGCCGTGCCCATGCTCGGACCTCCTTGTCCGGCTCGTTCGCGCATGCTCGTTCCGCCGACCCAACGGGTCAGGTTTCGGTCATCCCTTGACCGCCCCCGCGCTGAAGCCGGTGATCAGCCACTTCTGGATGAAGGCGAAGACGATGACGACGGGCACCGCGGCGATCACCCCGCCCGCCGCGAGCGCGCCCAGGTCGACGCTGTCCGCCCCGATGAGGGTGTTCAGGCCGACCGGGATCGTCTGCTTGTCCTGGGAGCTGAGGAACATCAGCGCGAACAGGAAGTGGTTCCAGCTGTGCACGAAGGCGAAGGAGCCGACCGCGATCAGCCCTGGGCGCAGCAGCGGCAGCACCACCGCGCAGAAGGCCCGGAAGCGGCCGCAGCCGTCCACCCACGCCTGCTCCTCGAGCGACACCGGCACGTTCTTGATGAAACCGCTGATGAGGATGATCGACAGGGGTAGCTGGAAGACCGTCTCCGCGATGACCACGCTCCCCAGCGAGTTGATCATCTGCAGGTTCTTGAAGATCTCGAAGAGCGGCACCAGCATCAGCGCGCCCGGGACGAACTGCGAGGCCAGCAGCGCCAGCATGAAGCCCTGTTTGATGCGGAAGTCGAAGCGGGCGAGGGCATAGCCCCCGGCCAGCGCGACCGCCGTCGTCATCACCAGTGAGGCGACCCCGACGATCATGCTGTTCTGGAAGAAGATCCCGAAGCTGCGCTCGTTCCAGACCTTCTGGAAGTGCTCACCGGTGATCGGCCAGGGCACCAGCGCGTTCGAGCCCGCGGGGCGCAGCGCGAACAGCAGCATCCAGTAGAAGGGGACGAGGGTGAACAGCAGATACAGGCCCAGCGGCAGATAGATCTGCCAGCGCGGGACGCCCTGGTCGGACCCGCGCCGGCGCCTCCCGCGGGCGGTGGGCGGCGGGGTGGCCACGGCGGCGGGCAGGGCGCCCTGCTCGGCCAGTGCGGCGGTCACTTGGTCTCGCCTCCGAACTTGCTCAGGCGCAGATAGAGGATCGAGCAGAAGAGGAGGATCACGAAGGCGACGGTGGTCAGCGCGGCGGCGTAGCCGAAGTCATGGCCGTTGATCCCGGTGTTGGCGACGTACAGCGGAAGGGTGGTGGTCTGCCCGGCCGGTCCGCCGCCGGTGAGGGTGTAGAGCAGATCGACGTTGTTGAACTCCCAGACGCCGCGCAGCAGCGTGGAGAGGATGATCGCGTCCTTCAGGTGCGGCAGGGTGATGTGGCGGAACCGCCGCGCCCGGCCCGCGCCGTCGACCGAGGCCGCCTCGTAGAGGTCCCTGGGGATGGACTGGAGGTCGGCGAGGAGCAGGATCGCGAAGAACGGGACACCGCGCCAGAGTTCGGCGACGACGGCGGCCCAGAAGACGGTCCCGGTGTCGGAGAGGACCGAGGTGCCGTAGGTGCCGATCCCCGCGTCCGCGAGATAGCGGCTGATGCCGGTCGAGGGGTTGTAGAGCAGCATCCAGATGGTGGTGGTCAGCACCCCGGACACGGCCCAGGGCGAGAAGACCAGGGCGCGGGCGAGGCCGCGGCCGAGGAAGGTCTGGTTCACCAGCAGGGCGAGCGCGAGGCCGAGCAGGAGTTGCAGCAGCACCTCGGTGACGACCCATTTGCCGCTGAAGGCGAGCGTGTCCCAGAACTGCGGGTCGTCGGTGAAGATCCGGGTGAAGTTGTCCAGGCCCGCGTAGCCGTTCCGCCAGGGCTTGGTGACGTTGTAGTTCCGCAGGCTGTAGTAGAGGACGCTGAGCATCGGATAGGCGATGAAGCCCAGCATCAGCAGCCCGGCGGGGGCGATCAGCAGATACGGGAGGCGGCGGGCCGGTCCTCCGGTACGGGCCGGGCCTCCGGTACGGGCCGGTCCTCCTCCCGTACGGCGCCGGGTGACCCGGGGTGGTTTCGCCACGGCGTGGGCCATGACTGCTTCTCCGTTCTCAGAGGTGCGGGGTCTGGTGAAGCGCTTACCGAATGTTGTTCGGTATCTCGTGCAAAAAAATTCGCTCAGCCCGCGTAGGGTTCGGGCACCGCCCCCGGGCGGGCCAGGAAGCGGAAGTCGCAGCCGGTGTCGGCCTGGGTCATCTGCTCCTGGTAGAGCGCGCCGTAGCCGCGCTCGAAGCGGGGCGGCGGGGCCGTCCACCGCGCCCGGCGCCGTTCCAGCTCGGCGTCGTCCACCTCCAGCCGCAGCGCCCGCGCCGCGACGTCCAGGGTGATCGGATCGCCGTCGCGGACGAGGGCGAGCGGGCCGCCGACATACGACTCGGGTGCGATGTGCAGCACACAGGCCCCGTAACTGGTGCCGCTCATCCGGGCGTCGGAGATCCGCACCATGTCCCGCACCCCCTGCTTCAGCAGATGGTCGGGGATCGGCAGCATCCCGTACTCGGGCATTCCGGGGCCGCCCAGCGGACCCGCGTTGCGCAGCACCAGCACACTGTCCTCGGTGATGCCGAGACCGGGGTCGTCGATGGTGGCCTGCATCGTCCTGTAGTCGTCGAAGACCACGGCCGGGCCGGTGTGTCTCAGCAGCCGGGGCTCGGCCGCGAGGTGCTTGATGACCGCGCCGTCGGGGCACAGATTGCCGCGCAGCACCGCCACTCCGCCCTCCTCGGCCAGCGGGCGGTCGCGGTCCCGGATCACCTCGGGGTTGTGCACCAGGGCGCCGTCGAGCTGTTCGCGCAGTGTGGGGTGGGCGACGGTGGGGCGGTCCAGGTGCAGGACGTCCGTCAGCCGGGAGAGGAGGCCCGGGAGCCCGCCCGCGAAGTGGAAGTCCTCCATCAAGTACCGGCCGCCGGGCCGCAGATCGGCCAGCACGGGGACGGTACGGGCGATCCGGTCGAAGTCGTCGAGGGTGAGCCGCACCCCGGACCGGCCCGCCATGGCGATCAGATGGATCACCGCGTTGGTGGAGCCGCCGAGCGCGAGCACGGTCGCGACCGCGTCCTCGTAGGCCTCCCGGGTGAGGAGCTCCGAGAGCCTGAGGTCCTGCCAGACCAGCTCGACCACGCGTAACCCGGAGGCGGCGGCCATCCGGTCGTGCCCGGAGTCCACGGCCGGGATGGACGAGGCGCCCGGCACGGTCACGCCCAGCGCCTCGGCGGCGGCCGTCAGCGTGGAGGCGGTGCCCATCGTCATGCAATGGCCGGGGGAACGGGCCAGCCCCCGCTCCAGCTCGGAGATCTCGCAGTCACCGATCAGCCCGGCCCGCCTGTCGTCCCAGTACTTCCACATGTCGGTGCCCGAACCCAGCACCTCGTCGCGCCAGTGCCCCGGCAGCATCGGCCCGGCCGGGACGAAGACCGCCGGGAGGTCGGCGCTGGCCGCGCCCATCAGCAGCGCCGGGGTGGACTTGTCGCAGCCGCCCAGCAGCACGGCGCCGTCGACCGGGTACGAGCGGAGCAGCTCCTCCGTCTCCATGGCGAGGAGGTTGCGGTAGAGCATGGGGGTGGGCTTCTGGAAGGTCTCGGAGAGCGTGGAGACCGGGAACTCCAGCGGGAAGCCGCCCGCCTGCCAGACCCCGCGCTTGACCGCCTGGGCGCGGTCGCGCAGATGCACATGGCAGGGGTTGATGTCGCTCCAGGTGTTGAGGATCGCGATGACCGGCTTGCCCAGGTGCTCCTCGGGGAGATAGCCGAGCTGGCGGGTGCGGGCCCGGTGGCTGAAGGAGCGCAGGCCGTCGGTGCCGTACCACTGGTGGCTGCGCAGCTCGTCGGGGCGTTTGCGCGTTCTCGGCGAGACGCTTGTACCGGCCCTTGGCTGGACACTCATACCGACCACCCCTCGACGATCGCGGCGACTTCCGCGCGCCTCGGCTCGGGCAGCGGCTTGCTCGGGGCGCGGACGTCGCGCCGGCACAGGCCCATCGCGGCAAGCGCTTCCTTGACCACCGTGACGTTGTTGGCGGACTGCCGCTCGGCCCTGAGGTCCTCGAACCGCCGGATCTGCTCCCAGACCTTCATCGCGCCGGGGTAGTCCCCCGCGCGCAGCGCGCCCAGCATGTTGAGCGAGACATTGGGGGCCACGTTGACCAGGCCCGAGGTGAAGCCGGTGGCGCCGACCGCCCAGTACGAGGGCGCGTACAGCTCGGCGAGCCCGGCCACCCAGACGAACCGGTCAAGACCGGCGTCGCGCGCCACGGCGGCGAAGCGGGTGGCGTCGTGGACCGCGTATTTGACCCCGATGACATTGGGGCACTTCTCGCCGAGCCGGGCGACCGCCGCGCCCTCGATGAGCGGATTGCGCAGATACGGCACTACGCCCAGCTCGGGGACGGCCTCGGCGATGGTGCGGTGGTAGTCGATCCAGCCGTCCTGGGCGACGTACGGATGCACCGGCTGATGGACCATCACCATCTCGGCCCCGGCCGAGCGGGCGTGCCGGGCGGCCTCGACCGCGGTGGCCGCGTCATGGCCCACCCCGACGAGGACGGCGGCCCGCCCGGCGGCCTCCTCGACGGTCAGCTCGGTGACCAGCCGCCGCTCTTCGAGGGTGAGGGCGTAGAACTCCCCCGTGTTGCCGTTCGGGGTGACGGCCTTGACCCCGCCGTCGAGGAGCCGGCGCAGCAGGGCGCGGTAGGCGGCGCGGTCCACGGCGCCGTCGGCGTCGTACGGGGTCACCGGGATCGCCACGACGTCCGCGAGCGCCGTCCTCAGCGGTGAGTAGTCCATACGAACCCTTTCTCTCGATGTTCGGCATCGGGACGAGCTGTTCGGATGGTGCTGAGCGCTGGGTGCTGAGTGCTGCGTGCCGCGTGCTGAGTGCCGCGTGCTGAGTGCCGCGTGCTGAGTGCCGCGTGCTGCGTGCTGGGGTCGGCGACCGGGGCCGCCGGGTGCTACTCCCCGTCCGGGAAGGCGCGCCGGACGAAGGACGCGATGTGCTCGTGCAGTGCGCGGGCCGCCCCGTCGGCGTCGCCGTCGAGCGCACGGGCGAGGATCTCCCGGTGCTCACCGGCCTCCTGCTCCCAGGAGGGCACCGCCTGCCAGGCGATGGCGGACACCAGCGCGGCCTGGTCCCGCAGTTCGTCGAGCATCCGGGTCAGCAGGGGGTTGCCGCAGGGCAGATAGAGCGCCCGGTGGAAGTCGCGGTTGGCGAGCGACCGCCCGGCCGGATCGGCGGCCGCGTCCGACCGCTCCAGCGCGGTCCCGGCGTCCTCCAGCCCGGCCCGCGCGGCCACGGTCCGGCGCAGCGCCTCGGGCTCCAGGAGCAGCCGCACATCGTAGACGGCGTGCGCCATCGCGGTGTCCACGGTCCTGACCGTGGCCCCCTTGTACTCGCTCATCACCACGAGCCCCCGACCCGCGAGCGTCTTGAGCGCCTCCCGCACAGGCGTCTTGGACACCCCGAACTGCGCGGCCAACTCGGCCTCCACCAACGCCTGGCCGGGCCGCAGCCCCCCGGTGAGAATCGCGCGCTTGACCGCCTCCAGCACGTACTGGGTGCGGGAGGGGATCGGGCTCGGGGCGATGTCCATGGATGCTCTCAGATCTCACATATCGCGTCTCATATATGACATACGAAGTACGACGCGATGAAGTTAGGGCGGCCCCAGGAGTTCGTCAACGGTTCTGACAAAAACTGGCCGAGAGCGCCAAAGCCGGGCGCGTCCCGCCCTTACGCCCGCTCGGGGGCGTCGGTGTTCGCCGGGTGGGGGTGTTGGGTGATGGCTTCGGGGAGGGCGGGTTCGTTCAGGGGGCGGAGGAGGAGGCAGCCGAGGGCGGGGAGGGCTATCAGGGGGGACAGGGCGGTTTGGAGGGTGGTGGCGTCGGCCAGGGCGCCGATGAGGGGGCTTGCGAGGCCGCCGACGCTGACCGTCAGTCCCAGGGTGACCCCGCTGGCGGTGCCCACGCGGCGGGGCAGGTAGTCCTGGCCGAGGGTGACGTGCAGGGAGAACGGCACATAGAGCCCGGCCGAGGCGAGGGCCACGCAGAGGTAGAGCGCCGGGCCGGGGACGAGGACGACGCCCGCGACGGCGAGGACGGTCAGGGCGTACGACCACTGGACGACCGGGACGCGGCCGTGGCGGGCGGCGAGTCCGCCGCCGACCACCGTGCCCACCGCGCCGCCGGCGTAGAGCACGAACAGGGCGGCGGTACCGGCCAGTTCGCCTCCGCCCGCGCGTTCGCGCACGTACAGGGAGATGAACGCGCTCAGCCCGACGAAGACGATCGAGCGGCACATGATGGCGCCGGACAGCCGGAGGAAGGAGGGCCAGTCGTCCCGTCCCTCTCCTCCGCGGCCCGCCCGCGCGGGCCCGGCCGCCGCGCCCGGGGCCCTGAGCGCCCGCAGCGCGGCCGCGCACAGGGCGGCTCCGGCCACGGCGGGGACGGCCAGCAGCGGGGAGGCGCGCAGACCGCCGGTGGCGATGACGGCGGCGACCGCGAGCGGCGCGGCGGCGAAGCCGACGTTGCCGCCGAGGGAGAACCAGCTCATCGCGGTGTGGCTGCCCCGGCTGGCGAGCCGGGCCACCCGGGCGGACTCGGGGTGGTACGCGGCCACGCCGATGCCGGAGACGGCGACCACCGCCAGGGTCGCCGCGTAGGAGCCGGTGACCCCGCTCAGCGCCACACCCGCGCCGCCCACCAGCGTGCTCACCGGCAGCAGCCACGGCATGGCCCACCGGTCGGTGAGCGCCCCGAACAGCGGCTGTACGACGGACGACAGCAGCGAGGCGGCCAGTACGACGCCGGAGGCGGCGGCGTAGCTGTACGCCCGTTCCGAGACGAGGAACGGCACCAGCGCGGCCACCGCTCCCTGGTAGATGTCCACGCAGGCGTGTCCCAGGGACATCAGCGCGATGGGCCTGCGGTGTGAGGTGGTCCGTTTCGTCGGCACCCTTCGATCGTGGCGATGCCGGCGAGTGTCGCGCTTCCGATAATCCGCCGGGCTGTCCCGGAAACCCGCCAGGCGCTCCGCCGGGAGTGCCTTGCCCTGCCGCCGATCGTCTGCGCGTCTGCGCGTCTGCGAGCTCAGCCCAGCTCGGCCAGGGCCGTGCGGACGGCCGCCAGGTCCGGGTCCGAGGCCAGACCGGCGTGGTACAGACGGAGCTCGTCCGCGCCCAGCTCCACCGCGTGGGCCGCGTCCTGGGCCAGCGTCGCCGGGCTGCCGCCCATCCCCGCCACCACCGTGAAGTTGGCGGCGAGCACGGTCCGTTCGGTCCGGTACGGGACGAACGGGGGCAGGACCCCGGAGCGCACTGCCTCGCCCCCCGTGCACGGCAGTACGACCCCGTCGGCCTGGGCCAGCACATCGGCCGGATCCACGCCCACGTTGGCGCCGAGCCGGTGCGGGGCCGGGTCGGCGTGCAGCAGGACCTGGAAGTCCTTGTCCGCCGCGGCCCTTACGGCGGCCACGGCCTCGCCCCGCAGACCGCTCGCGATCCGGTCGCGCCAGGCCGCGAAGAGCGCGGCGTGGTCGGCGCCGAGCAGTTTCTCGACCTCGGCCCACTCCCCCGCGCGGTCACCGCCGTCCGCGGTGGTCTCGCCCGCCCACACCGGCCGCAGGGCGCGCACGACGAGCTCGCGCAGCACCTCGGGGTCGGCGCCCAGCTCGGCGTAGCCCGCCTCACAGCTCTCGCAGAAGCACAGCGACATCAAGTACTGGCCGGCGCCGCCCAGCGGCACTCCGCCGATCTTGTCGTGGGCGTGCAGATGGGCGAGTCCGTACCAGCCGCAGGACTCCAGCTCGGTGCCGCGGGCTCCGGGCCGTACGGCCGCCTCGGCGGCCAGGTCCACCAGATAGGCGCGCACCTCGGGGCGGGCGATGCACGGCGCCCACGGGTAGCGGTCGCCATAGGCGTTGCGCACGGTGATCCACGGATGCTCCTCGCCCAGCCGGGTGTTGTGCGCGAGCACCACCCAGGCGTGGACCTCGAGACCGGCGTCGGCCAGCGCGGCGGCCGCCTCGCCGTACGGATCCTCGCCGGGCACCCACGACTGCTCGTACGGCCGCAGCTCGCGCCCCTGCCAGCGCTCCGCGCTCGGCGGGTAGAGCACGGCCGCGTGGCGGGCGGTGACGATGCGATGCCCGGGGTGGCGCGGGGTCAGGGCCCGGGTGGAGTGGTAGGCGGAGGCCAGTGTCGCCTGCTGGACGCCGAGGTCGGCGATGCGGCGAGCGGCGTCCGGGTCCCCGACGACGTCCCAGGGGTAGACGAAGGCGGAAGCCTTCACCGCGCCTCCCCGTTCCCGTCCCCGTTCCCGTCCTTGTCCTTGTCCGCGTCCCCGTCGGCTTCCCCGACCAGCGCCATGCCGCGCTCGATCAGCTCGGCAAGCTCCTTGACGTGGGCGGGGCTGGGCTCGCTCAGCGGCGGCCGCACCTCGCCGACGTCCAGCCCGCGCAGCCGGACCCCCGCCTTGACCAGCGACACCGCATAGCCGCGGCCCTGGTTGCGGAGCTCGACCAGCGGCCGGTAGAAGCCGTCGAGCAGTTTGTTGGCGGTCTCGTCGTCGCCCGTCATGAGCGCCTTGTGGAAGGCGAGGGCGACCTCGGGAACGAAGCAGAAGACGGCGGAGGAGTAGAGCGTCACGCCGATGCCGCGGTAGGCGAGGCCGGTCAGCTCGGCGGTCGGCAGTCCGTTGAAGTACCGGAAGCCCTCGTCGGGGGCGTCGGCCCGCACCGCGCTCACGACGCGCTGCATCAGGTCGAGGTCGCCGATGCCGTCCTTGAGGCCGATGATGCCGGGCACCTTGGCGAGCCGGGCCACGGAGTCCGGGGCCAGGACTGCGTTGTCCCGCTGGTAGACGATGATGTCGAGGCCGGTCGCGCCCGCGAGGGCGCTGTAGTGGCGGATCAGCCCTTCCTGATCGGCCACGACCAGATACGGCGGCATGGCGAGCAGCCCGTCCGCACCGGCCCGCTCGGCCAGCTTGGCGTACTGGATCGCCAGCGCGGTCCCGTACCCGGCGCCCGCGACGACCGGCACCCGCCCGGCGGCCTCCTCCACGGCGACCACGACGCAGTCGTGGAACTCCTCGGGCGTCAGTGCGTGGAACTCGCCCGTGCCGCAGCACGCGAAGACGGCGCCCGCCCCCGCGTCGATCCCGGCGCGGATGTGCGCGCGGTAGATCTCCAGGTCCAGGGCGCCATCGGGACCGTAGGCGGTCACGGGGAAGAACAGCAGTCCGTCAAGGCGCTCGGCGAGTGAAGCTGAGGTCACGGGCTTCTCCCTGTCGTGTACACCGACCCGCCGTCACCTACCGACGCCGTGTGCACGTTTCTGATCGTCATCTACATTCGTGAACAAGTTCACCGTAAGGCAGCCATCGGCCGCCGGTCAAGGGCGCCAACCGGGTGACGCCACCCACCCGACGGTGAATTCGCCGACATCGCGCCACCCTTGACGGCCCATGCGCCGATCCTTACGGTGTCCATGAATCTGAACCACATACATGAATAAAAACCACATACGCAACGGCCCCCTGCGCGACAACCCCATAACGCGATACCCCCTCGGAGGAGATCCGCCCATGCCCGCTCCCCGCACCGTCCTCCTCACCGGCGCCGCCGGCGGCATGGGCACCTTGATGCGCGAGCTGCTGCCGTCGTACGGATACCAGCTGCGGCTGCTCGACCAGCTCCCCATCGAGGGCGAGCCGGACGCGATCACCGCGGACCTGTCCGACCGGGACGCCCTGCGCGAGGCCGTGCGGGGCGTTGACGCGATCATCCATCTCGCGGGTATCTCCCTGGAAGCCCCGTTCGAGAAGATCCTGCGGGCCAATATCGAGGGCACGTACAACATGTACGAGGCGGCGCGCGAGGCGGGGATCCGCCGGATCGTCTTCGCCTCGAGCAACCACGCCGTGGGCTTCACCCCGCACCCGGTGGGGGACGACCCGCTCATCCCTCTCGACACCCCGCGCCGCCCCGACACCTACTACGGGCTGTCGAAGGCGTTCGGCGAGGACCTGGCCTCGTTCTACTGGGACAAGCACGGCATCGAGACGGTCGCCATCCGCATCGGCTCCTGCTTCCCCGAGCCGACGACGGTCCGCATGCTGTCCATCTGGATGAGCCCGGCGGACGGCGCCCGGCTCCTCCACGCCGCCCTTACGGCGGAGAACGTGGGCTGCACGACGGTCTACGGCAGCTCGGCCAACACCCGCCTGTGGTGGGACCTCTCCTCGGCCCGCGCCCTGGGGTACGAGCCGAGGGACGACTCCGAGCCGTACGCCGCGAAGCTGATCGCCGAACAGGGCGAACTGGAACCGGGCAACCCCGCCCATGACTACCTCGGCGGCGCGTTCTGCACCGACCCGCCGATCTGGCCGCGTTGAGGGTTTCGGGCAGAGCCCTGTGCGCAGGGGCGCGGCTCACCTAGGCCTGGTGGCTTTTGAGCATGGGTCCGGAGGTGGGGGCGGGGCGCCGCCGCCGGCCGCCGGGCCGATGGGATGTCGGGGTCGTGGCGGCTCGGCGACGTGGGAGGAGCGGCTCTCTGTCCGGAGTGCGGACCGGCGGGCCCCGGGGCGGCCCCTCCGGGGTACCTCTGCAAAAAACGCTTGATCTGAAGCAACTAATTTGTCAGGCAATTCCGAGAGGGGTACCCCACCCCGGGTCATCCGGAAGACGGTCCGGCCCCGGCCCCCGATCGACCCGCCAGTCCGGCAACGCTCCTGGCCCCCGAGCAAGGACGCCGCCACCGGGCCCCGCCCCCACCGGCCCGGCGCCCGGCGACGAGGGCCGGGCCCCCACCCGCCGACCCATGCTCAAATGCGCCGAAGGCGCGAAACGGCGCCGCACCCGACCGAGCCGCTCAGCCCGCCTTCCGGGCCCACTCCTCCACCGTCGTGACCTCGGCCTGCGACGGAAACACCTTCTCGATGAGCAGCCGGTGGACCTCCGGGTCCGGGTCGTAGCAGGCGTCGGACAGCACCGTGAGCCGGAAGTCCAGGTCGGCGGCCTGGCGCAGGGTGGACAGGACGACGCCGCCGGTCGCGACGCCGGTCAGGACGAGATGGGTGATGTCGCCGGACCGCAGCACCACGTCCAGGTCACTGCCGGCGAACGCGCTGACCCGCCGCTTGGTGACCACGACCTCGTCCGGCCGGGGCGCCACACCGGCGTGGATGGCGATCTTGGGGTCGTCCTCGGTGTAGAGGCCCGGCGGCAGGGAGCCCATGATCTTGTTACGGGCCGAGGCCTCGGGACGGCCGGAGCGGAAGCCGATGGCGACGTACACGACGGGGATTCCGGCGTCACGGGCCGCGTCGACCGCGCGGCTCACGCGCGGCACATAGTCGAGGTCCTGGACGCGGGCCACGATGCCCTCCTGGACGTCCATCACGAGCAGGGCCGTCTTGTTCGCGTTCATGTTCATGAAGCCTTTCGTCGCGCGGAAGAGGAATCGTCGGAACCGATACGGCCCAGCGAGCGGTCCACGAGCGTCAGCGCCAGACACAGACCGGTGATGGCGAGCATGAACCAGGCCAGGCCGTGCAGCCCGCCGGTGTCGGCGCGGGCGCCGAAGAAGGCGCCGTTGGCGCTGGAGGCGACGATCGCGCCGAGGTAGAAGAAGGTGCGGAGCAGCCCCGCGGAGGAGCCCATCCGCTCCGGATCGGCCTGGTGGTACACCGCGTTCTGCAGGGCGAGGTTGATCAGCCCCTGCGGTACGCCGAAGACAAGCCCGACGACGATCAGCAGCCATATCGCGCTGTGCGGCTGGAGCGGGAGCAGCAGGGCGCAGCCGACGATCTGCCCCACGGCCCCCACCAGCAGCTTGCCGCGCACGGCGGCGCGGCGGCCGGTGGCGGTGGACACCGCGATCCCGGTCAGGAACAGGGGCAGTTGGGCGAGCCCCGCCTGGGAGGCCGTCAGCCCCCGGCCGTCCTGGAGCCACTGGGTGTAGCCGTACAGAAAGACATACAAGACGACGGAGAAGAGGAGCGCGCGGGCGTAGGTGAGCAGCAGGGGCAGATTGCCGCCGAACACCCGCAGATCGATGAACGGCTCCGCCGCGCGCAGCTCCCGGACCATGAACCCGGCCGCCGCCACCGCCATCAGCACCGGCAGATACCACCGATCGGCTCGGGGCTCCATCAGGAACAGCAGCAGCGAGACGAGCATGGCGGCGAACAGCGCCATGCCGATCAGATCCAGCCGGACGCGCTCATCGGTGCGCTCCGCCAGGGGCCGCTCCTTCGGCAGACGCAGGGCGCCGAGGATCAGACCGGCCGCCGCCAGCGGGATGTTGACGGCGAGCGTGCTGCGCCAGCCGCCCAGCCCGATCAGCAGTCCGCCCAGGGGCGGGCCGATGACCGCGATGGTCTGACTGGCGACCGCGAGGGTGGCGAGTATTGCGGCGGGGCTCTCCTGGCCGGTCCGCCGGGCCTCCCCCCGGATGAGGTACATCGAGGCCGGATAGCCCGCGCAGGTGCCGAACCCGAGCACCACCCGCGCGACGATCAGTGTCCCCAGGTTGGGCGCGAGGAGACCGATCAGCCCCGCGATCCCGGTCAGCGTCGCCCCGGCGAGGAAGAGGCGGCGCGGCCCGTAGAGGTCGATCAGCCGGCCCATGACCGGCTGGCCTATCGAGGTGGCCAGATAGAGCGCGGAGACCAGCCAGGCCGTCTGCGACGGCGGCGCCCCGAACGCGGCGCCGATCGGCACCAACGACACCGAGATGATGGAGGAGTTGACGGGGTTCAGTACCGAACCCAGCATCATCGGCGCGAGCAGCCTCCGATCGAAGGCGCTCCCCGCGTCCGCCGCCGTGCCCTTTCCCTTTCGTCGCGTGAGCCGCTCGATCATGCGCGGCTGAGCCGGTCCAGCAGGGCCAGCGCCTCGAGGATGGTCTCCCGTTCCGCTTCCGTATAGCCGCTCTCCAGCGCCCGCGCGAGCCATTCCTCGCCCGCCCGCCGCTTGTCGTCCAGGAACGCGCTGCCGGTCTCGCTCACCGAGACCAGTTGCCGCCGCCCGTCGTCGGGATCGGGGCGCCGCCGGATCAGCCCGCGCTCGTCCAGCACGGCGAGCGTGGCCGCCATCGACTGCGGCCTTACGCGCTCGGCCGCCGCCAGCGCGCTGGCCGAGGCGGGGCCCTCCTTGCTGAGCCTGCTGAGCGCGGACGTCTGCGAGGGGGTGAGTTCCTCGAGGTCGTACGTCTCCTTGATCCGCCGCCGCAACCGGCCGATCACTACGCGGATCTCATGCGCGGCGCGCACGGTGGACTCGGACATGCCACCAGGGGTCTCTGCCATGCCCCGCACGATATTTCCTTCAGTCCAGGCTGTCCAGTTCACACTGAACAGTCTGGGCTGTCTATCTGTCCGGCTATCCCGCTATCCGGCTATCCGGTGAAGGCGTCGACCCCTGTCAGCTCGGCCGACAGCGTCCACAGCCGCGCGGCCCGCTCCGGATCGGTGGCCCAGACGCTCACCCCACTGCCCAGTTCGGTCCCCTCCGACGCGGGCTCGGCGATGTCGCAGTCCTCGCAGTACACCCCGCCCATGCCCGCGAGCCGCGGCGAGGTCGCCGCCCAGACCTGGGTGGCCGCCCCCTCCTCGGGTGCCTTCCAGCCGGCGTTGGTGGGGCTGGCCTCGATCGTCTCACTCAGCTCCGCCAGTTCCTCCGGGGACATGTGGCGCCCCAACTGGGTGGCGATCGTGCCGGGATGCACGGAGAACGCCCGCACACCGGCGTTCCGCCCCAGCGCGTCGAGGTGCAGCGCGAACAGGGCGTTGGCCGTCTTCGCCTGCCCATACGCCTGCCACTTGTCGTAGGCGTGTCGCTCGAAGTGGGGGTCGTCCCAGTGGATGTCCGAGAGCTGGTGCCCATTGGAGGAGACCGACACCACGCGTGCGCCACCGCCGCGCGCGATGGCGGGCCACAGCCGGTTGACCAGGGCGTAGTGGCCCAGGTGATTGATCGCGAACTGGGCTTCCCAGCCGGGGCCCACCCGGGTTTCGGGCGCGGCCATGATCCCGGCGTTGTTGACCAGGATGTCGATATCGCGACTGGACGCGAGGAATTCCTCCGTGAAGGCCCGAACGCTGTCCAGGTCCGCGAGGTCCATCCCGGCGACCTCCACGCCCCCGATCCCGCCGAGCGCCTCGACGGCGGTCGAGCGCCGCCGCGCGGGCACGACGACGCGGGCCCCCGCACCGGCGAGAGCCCGCGTCGTCTCCAGCCCGAGCCCCGAATAACCCCCGGTCACGAGCGCGAGCTTCCCGGACAGGTCGATGCCCGCGAGGACGTCACTCGTCGTACTGCGCACCCCGAAACCGGAGCCGATCGCATGCTGTTTGGTCGTCATGCCGGGAACGTACGGTTTCGAGTGCGCTCAAGGTCAAACAACGCGCTCGGGTGATGCGCCCGGGTCAGGCCGCCCTGGCCCGCTCCAGCGCCCGCAGGGCCAGCTCACGCGCGGTGCCGACCGGATCGGCGACCACCGAGAGCCCGTTCAGCACCGTGGCCCCCTCGTGGAGGAGCAGCAGCTCGTCCGCCAGCTCGTCGGGGGGCGTCACGCCCGCCTCCTCGCACAGCTGCCGCAGATAGCCCCGCAGCCAGTGCTTCTGGTCGGCGATCACCTGCCGGGCCGGATGCGCGGCGTCCGGCAGTTCGGCCGCCGCGTTGACGAAGCCGCAGCCGCGCGGGTTCTCGCGGCGCACCCACTGCGCGAGCGCGTCGAACGTGGCCAGGGCGCGATCCGCCGGGGGCGACTTCTCGACCTCGGCGGTGAGCCACGCCCGCCACCGCTCATCGCGCTCCCGCAGATACGCGGCGACCAGCGTTTCCTTCGAGCCGAAGCGGTCGTACAGCGTCTTCTTGGTGACTCCGGCGCGCTTGGCGATCAGATCCACGCCGACCGCGTTGATGCCCTGCCCGTAGAAGAGCTCGGCGGCGGTGTCGAGGATGCGGCGCGCGGCGGGGGTGAGCACTCCCGTAGGCGCTTCCATGCCGTGATCACCTCCGGGTGAAGGGTTGACGTGTATACCGATCTGTTTAGTCTAGTGGATGAGGGAGTAAACAGACCGGTATACCTGGAACGAACGAACCCGGAACCCCGAGCAGAACGAGGAACACCCCATGCCCGTCAGCGCCGCCGTCACCGCCATCGGTCTCGTCGTGATGTGGAGCTCCGGCTTCATCGGAGCCGAGCTCGGCACCCGGGAGGCCCCCGCCGACACCCTGCTGATGTGGCGCTTCCTCGCGGCGGCGGCGGTCCTGGGCGGCGCCTGGGCGCTGCTGAGGCGCCGCAGACTGCGTCCGCGCGCCGTGGCCGAGCAGGCGGTGATCGGAGCGCTCTCGCAGGGCGGCTATCTCGGCGGGATCGTCTGGGCGGTCGGGCTCGGCGTGCCGTCCGGCACCGCCGCGCTGATCGCCGCGTTGCAGCCGCTCGCGGCGGGCGCGCTGGCCGGGCGGCTGCTCGGGGAGACGGTCAGCCCGCGCCAGTGGGCGGGGCTGGCCATCGGCCTCGGCGGGGTCGCGCTCGTCGTACAGAGCGATCTGTCGGCGGGCCCGGCCGCCCCGGCGTGGGCGTACGGGCTGCCCTTCGCCGCCATGGCGGCGCTGCTGGCCGCGAGCTTCCTGGAACGCAGGGTGCGGACGCCGCTCGACCCCATGGACGCCATACCGCTGCACTGCCTGGTGAGCGCCGTGCTGTTCACCGGGGTCGCCGTGGCCGGAGGCCATGCCGCGCCCCCGGCGGGCGGGGGCTTCTGGGCCGCCGTGGCCTGGACGGTGCTGCTCTCCACGGTCGGCGGCTACGGCTTCTACTGGCTGAGCCTGCGCCGCAACGGCGTCACCCGCACCAGCGCGCTGATCTACCTCACGCCCCCGACCACGCTGGTGTGGGCGTACGCGATGTTCGGGGACGCGCCCGGGTGGACGGCCCTCGCGGGCATGGCGGTGTGCGTGATGGGGGTGACGGCGGCCACCGTACGCCGCCGCCCCGACCGGTCAGCGCAGCTCGCGGAGGATCCAGTCCGTGATCGAGCGGTGTCGCGGGTGCCAGCCGAGTAGCTCGCGGGCGCGGCGCGCCCGTACGCGGCTGTTGGAACCCAGGGCGTGCCGGGCGAACCGGGGGTCCCAGACGTTGTCCGGCGCGTCGGGGTCCCAGGGGCGGGGGCCGGGCAGGCCGAGGGAGCGGGCGATGGCCCCGGCGATCGCGCCGAACGACTCCTCCCCGTTCTCCACGAAGCAGAAGGTGCCCGGAGGCGCCTTCTCCAGCGCGAGGAGGTACAGGTCGGCGACGTCGTCGACATGGACGGTGGACCAGATGTTGCGGCCGGGTCCGACATGGCGGACCACTCCCCCGGCGCGGGCCTGCCGGACCAGTGCGGCGATCAGGACGCTGTCCCGGCCAAGGCCCCGCCCGTGCCCGTAGATCAGGCTGTCGCACAGCACCGCCGACCGTACGCCCCGTTCGGCCGCGCTCAGGACCAGGCGGTCGATGGCGACCCGGGCCGCGCGGATGGGGTGGTCGGGCTCCCAGGCCGATCCCGGGTCGAGGACGTCCTCGCCGTGGACCACCTCGGACGCCTCGCCCTCCGTGCCGGTGCCAACCGTGCTGGAGCCGCTGGTGTGGATCAGCGGCTTGCCCGATCCGGCCAGCGCGGCGATGAGCGTCTCCACGGCGGCGCGGTGGTCGCTGTCGGCCGCGTTGACCACGGCGTCGGCGCGGTGGGCGTGCGCGGCGAGGAGGTCCGTGTCGTCGAGTGAACCCACCACGGGCTCGATGCCCAGCCTGGCGAGTTGTTCGGCCTTGGCCGGATCGCGGGTCAGACCGCTGACGTGGTGACCTGCCTGGCGGAGGCGGACGGCGACGGTGCCGCCGATATAGCCGCTCGCGCCGGTGAGGAAGACATGCATGGGGTCGGTGCCTCTCTTACGGGTGAGCCTCTTTGACCGAGTCAGCCCGCAGAATCGACCGGGATCCGAGGGATCCCCAACGGGGTTTGCCGCGACGGCAAATGCCGTCAGCCGCACTGCCAGGTGAACAGGGCCTTCTCGAAACGGCCCGCGGCGAGGTCGTCGGGGCGGATCAGCCAGTACAGCGCGCCGCAGTCGCCCCACATCATGTCCACGTCCTCATCGGAGTCGAACTGCGCGAGCAGCACCCAGCGCCCCGCCTCCTCCTCGAGCCGCGGGTCCTCCCAGGACACGTCCCGCCCGCCCAGCGCGCCATGGGCCACCACGGTCTCCACCGCGCCCTGAATGGACTGGGCGTGGCCGCCGATCTGATGGGCGACACCGCTCTGGTGGCCCCATATCGCCCTCGTGAACGCGTCCGGGAACGCGTCCTCGCCGAACGCCGCGGTCAGCGCGGGCAGATCGAAGTCGGGGGCGCTCGGGCCGACCCGGACGGTCAGCGCCACCTCCGGGTACAGGGTGAGACCGGCCGGTGCGGGCCGTTCGGGCGCGCCGGCGGGCGCGGGCGGGAGGTGGAGCACCCGGGCGCCGGCCCAGGTGTCCGGGTCGGCGGTGTCGACCACCGCGTCATAGTCCTCGTCGCCGTAGTAGAAGAAGGCCAGGCGGCCGTCGGCGGGCAGCGGTATGTCCAGCTCCTCCCGGGGCAGCGCGGCGCAGTCCACCTCCGCCACGAACGCCAGCGGGCCGTGCCCCTCCCACACCGGCCAGTCCGTGCCCTCGGGCAGCCGGGGCAGTCCGCCGAGCCGGCCGATGACCGGATCGGCCGCCCCGGCCCGGCGGAGGTGGGCGGCCGGGCGCAGCAGCCCGGTCCAGCGGTCGGCGAGGTCGGCGGGCAGGTGGGTGCGGGCCAGGGTGGGCAGCGCGTCGGGCTCGGTCGTCATGCGGACCATGATGGCGGGGGCAACCGACAGCAGCACCGGGCCGACTCTGGCGGGGCAGGTCACGGGAGAAGTCACTCCGCAGGTCAAGGAACCGTAAAGCGGGGACGTTCGTTACCCCGGGCATGACCGCTATGACACCCGGCTCGAACCTCCCCCTCTCCGTCGCGCGCGTGGCGGTTGACGTCACCGCTCCGGTGCGGCTCGACGTATCGGGCCTGCTGCTCACCGCCAACGGCAAAGTGCGTTCCGACGACGACTTCGTCTTCTACAACCAGCCCACCGGGCCGGGCGTGACCCACCGCGCCGGGACGGCGGGCGCGGGCGACAGCATTACGGTGGACACCGCCGCCGTCCCCGCCGACATCGAGAAGATCGTGGTGACCGCGAGCCTGGACGCGCCCGGGGCGACGTTCGCGGGCACCGAGCCGACCGCCACCGTGCGCGGTGCCGACGACGGCGCGGTGATCGCCGCGTTCACCCCGCCGCGGCTGGGCAACGAGACCGCGCTGGTGGTCGTGGAGGTGTACCGGCGCAATGGGGCGTGGAAGGTGCGCGCGGTCGGGCAGGGGTATGCCAACGGTCTGGCGGGCATCGCCACCGACTTCGGGGTGACGGTCGAGGAGCCCGCCGCCCCGGCGGCCGCCCCCACCGCCCCCGCCGCCCAGACGCCGCCCCCGCCGAGCGGCCCGCCCGCCGGTTTCCAGCCCCCGCCGCCCATGCCGTCCGCTCCCCCGGCCGCAGCGCCCGCCGCCGCGGCGCCCGCCGCCGCGGCGGCCCCGGCCACCGGGAAGATCAACCTGGACAAGGGCCGGGTCAGCCTCCAGAAGAACCAGACGGTGTCCCTGGTCAAGGGCGGCCGCCCGCTGCTCAGCTCCGTGAAGATGGGCCTGGGCTGGGAGCCCGCCTTCCGGGGCAAGGACATCGACCTCGACGCGTCCGTGATCGCCTTCGGTGTCGACCGTAAGAAGATCGACGCCTGCTTCTTCGGCAAGCTGGCCATCCTCAACGGCGCCATCCAGCACTCCGGCGACAACCTCACCGGTGAGGGCGGAGGCGACGACGAGTCCATCACCGTCCACCTCGGCGGCCTCCCGCCCGAGGTCACCGGCCTGGTCTTCACGGTCAACTCCTTCTCCGGCCAGAAGTTCACCGATGTGGCCAAGGCGTACTGCCGCCTCCTCGACGCCCAGACCGGCGAGGAACTGGTCCGCTTCGACCTCACCCACGCCGAGCCGCGCACGGGCGTGATGATGGCCAAGCTGATCAAGCAGTTCTCGGGCGAGTGGGAGATGACCGCGATGGGCGAGTACGTCGACTCGCGCACCGTCCGCGGCATGGCCAAGCCCGCCGGCAAGGCTCTGTGAACCACCCCGCCAGGCCGCGCGGCGGCAGGCAGGTCGAGCGGGACCGTCTGCCGAGCTGACCGCCCAGTACAAGGCCCGTCATGGGGCATTGGGCCGGGCGGAGGTCGACGCGGCGCGGGCGCTTCTGCGTCATTGCGGATGCCCGGCCCATGCCGATGGCCCGGCATGCGCGAACCCGGGTGACGTAGCGGTCGGCACAGAGCCGGAAGCGGGGCCGGGGCCGCCCGACAGCCCCGCCGCGCGGGCCAGGCGGCGGTAGGAGTCCAGGAGGGCCTCGCGGTCGTAGGTGCTCGTCGTGACCAGCACCTCGTCGGCGTCGCTGCGCTCGATCAGCTCGTCGAGCGCGGCGGCGACCTCGTCCTCCGTGCCGTACAGCTGGCCGCGCAGGCCCCGCTCGTAGAAGCCGCGCTCCTTCTCGGTCATCTCCCGGGCCTCGATCTCCGAGGCCGGGGCCAGCGGCGGGAAGACGCCGTGGGTGCGGGAGTGGGCCATCGACCACGCCTCGGGGAGCAGCAGTCTGCGGGCCTCCTCCGTGGTGTCGGCGACCGCGACATTGCCCGAGACGACGACGTACGGGGCGGAGGACCACGCCGAGGGGCGGAAGCCCGCGCGGTAGCGGTCGATCGCGCGCAGCATCTCGTCCCGGCCGCGCAGATCGCCGATCACCAGGGACAGTCCGGCCCGCGCCGCCAGATCCGCGCCGGCGCCGGTGGCCAGGATGAAGACGGGCAGCCGCAGCCCCTCCGCCGGGTGGGCGTGGACCTGGGGGTGGGCGTCCTGCTCACCGGTGAACCAGCCGAGCAGCTCGTCCAGTTGGGCGCCGAAGTCCCGCGCGGCGTCCTTCTCGGCGCCCAGGGCGCGGCGGATGCCGTCGGTGAAGCCGACGGAGCGGCCCAGGCCCATGTCGATCCGGCCCGGGAAGAGGGATTCGAGCACCCCGAACTGCTCCGCCACGACCAGCGGGCGGTGGTTCGGCAGCATCACACCGCCCGTGCCCACGCGGATGCGGACCGTCGCCGCCGCGACGGCGGACGCCAGCACCGTGGGCGCCGAACCGGCCACGCCGGGCACGCTGTGGTGCTCGGAGACCCAGAAGCGGTGGTAGCCGAGCGCCTCGGCGGCTTGCGCGAACCGTACGGTGTCGCGCAGCGCCTGCGACCGCTCCCGCCCCTGGCGGGTGCGGGAGCGGTCCAGGATGGAGAAGGGGGTGGTGCGCAGGCGTGAGGTCACGCTCACGTCAACGCGTACCCCGGCCGGGACGATTCCCCCGGCCCCGCTCGGCGTCAGCCCCCGGCCTCGCTCTGCGTCAGCCCCCGGCCCCGCTCGGCGTCAGCGCTGGCGGCGCCAGGGGCCGGTGATCGCGAGCATGATGCCCGGCACCTGGATGTTGGCGTAGAGCGTCGAGCCGTCGGGCGAGAAGACCACACCGGTGAACTCGCTGAACTCCGGCTCCTCCGCGCTGCCGATGTTCAGGTCGTTGCGCGCGATCGGGTACGTCCGGCCGTCCTCGGTGGCGCCGAAGAGGTGCTGGACGCCCTCGCCGTCCTCGGCGATGACCAGACCGCCGTACGGCGAGACCGTGATGTTGTCCGGGCCGTCGAAGGCGCCGTCCTTCGACGGGTCGGGGTTGACGCCCAGCAGCACCTTGAGGGTGAGGGTGCGGCGCTTGGGGTCGTAGAACCAGACCTGGCCGTCGTGCTGGACCGGGCTCTCCTCACGGGCGAACGAGGAGACGATGTACGCGCCGCCGTCCGCCCACCACATGCCCTCCAGCTTGCGGGCCCGGGTGATCTCGCCGTCCTTGAACTGCTTGCGCACCGACACCGACTTCGCGTCGCGGTCCGGCACCGGCTCCCAGTCCACGCCGTAGACCGTGCCGGTCTTGGTGGCGCGGGACAGGTCGTCCACGAAGTTGCCGCCCGAGTCGTAGCACTTGGGCGCCTGGAGCACGCCCGCGTCGTCCTTGAGCGTGTCGAGCTTGCCGCGGCCGTGCTCGAAGCCGCGCGGCGGGACCCAGCGGTAGAGGAGGCCGTTCGGTCCTGAGGCGTCCTCGGTGAGGTAGAGGTGGCCGCGCCCCGGGTCCACGACGACGGCCTCGTGGGCGTACCGGCCCAGGGCCTTGATCGGCTTCGGGTCGCGGTTGGCCCTGCGGTCGTGCGGGTCGACCTCGAAGACGTAGCCGTGGTCCTTGGTCATGCCGTTCGTGCCGGCCTTGTCCTCGGTCTCCTCGCAGGTCAGCCAGGTGCCCCAGGGGGTGCGGCCACCGGCGCAGTTGGTCGAGGTGCCCGCGATGCCGACCCACTCGGTGACGTGGTCGCCGTGCTTGGCGACCTCGACGACGGTGCAGCCGCCGGAGGCCGCCGGGTCGTAGACCAGGCCCTCGGTCAGCGGGACCGGGTGCGGCCAGTTGCCGCGGGGGCCGCCCAGCTCGTGATTGTTGACCAGCAGCGTCGCACCGCGCGAGCCCTCGAAGGTGGCGGTGCCGTCGTGGTTGGACGGGGTGGACTCGCCGGACTCCAGCTTCGTCTCACCGGTACGGGTGATGATCTTGTAGCGGAAGCCCTTGGGGAGGGCCAGGATGCCCTTGGGGTCCGCGATGAGCGGACCGTAGCCGAGCGACGAGCCGCCGTGGCCGTGGCCCTCGGTGCTCGCGACGCCCTCCTCCGTCGCCTCAGCGGCCAGCGCGCCGGGTGCGGTGGCGAGCACCCCCGCACTTCCGACCAGGGCGAACCCGGCCCCGGTGTACGCGGAACGCCTCGCGAAGTCTCTTCGGCTGAGCGACATGTCTTCTCCCGAACGCAGGATGGTGTCCTCCGACTGCGGCCATACGTTCCCGTCCCCGGCCGAACATCAGTTGAACGGCGCGCGACATCAACGGACGAATGACCGCCGATCCCATATACGGCGCGCAAAGCGATACGGCTCTACGCGGCGCTCGACTTCCCGGACGGCGGGCCCTTTCCCCTCCCCGCCCCTTCCCGCTACCAGGGGCTTCGCCCCTGGACCCCGGGTCTGGGGCGGAGCCCCCCACGCGGCGGAGCCGCATATCGGCACTGCGGGAAGGGGCGGGGTGGGGAACACCCCCACCGCACGCGCCACCCTCCCTCCAGCATCCCTCTTTGGCGCGGCTATGCCCGGGAGCGGGCCTTGAAGGCGGCCTTGCGGGCCTCCTTCGCGGCCTTCTTGTCGGGGTGCAGGCGCCCCATCGCCTCCAGCACGTCGGCCGTCGCCGGGTGGTCCACCCGCCAGGCCGAGTCGAAGAAGCTCCCCGACTGGTCGACCAGGCCCCGCACCAGATCGCGCAGCTCCGCCGAGTCGCCCTCGGAGGCGAGCTGCGCCGCGAGGGTGTCCACGGTGAGCCAGAAGACCATCTCCTCCGACGGCTCCGGAACGCCCGTCACCCCGTGTTCGGCCAGCCAGACCCGGGCCAGCCCGCCCAGGTGGCGGTCGTCGAGCACCTCGCGCAGGGCGGGCTCGGCCTCGGTTCCGGCCAGCGAGAGGGTCTGCTGGCAGGTGAGGCGGCGCAGCGGCGCGTCCTCGTCGTCGCCGCGGGCGGCGGCCAGCAGCTCGCGGGCGGCCGCCTCCGGCGTACGGCGGGCCAGCCACTGCTCGGCCTCGGCCTGCGCGGCGGGCTCGGGGTGGCCGGGGAGGGCGTCCAGCAGGATGTCGGCGCCCTTGTCGGCCAGGTCGCCGACGGCCGGGGCGTCGATGCCCGCCTCGAGCATCCGGGCCCGTACGGCGTAGACGCCGAGCGGGGTGAGCCGCACCATGCCGTAGCGGGAGACGTCCTCGTCCTCGAGCTCCTGGGCCGTCTCGGGCTCCTGGATCCGGCCCTCGCCGTCGACCTCCTGGATCAGCGCCTCGTCCACCGGCTGGTAGTCGACGAGGCCGGTCGGGGCGAGCAGCCGGAACTGGTCGTCCAGCCGCACCATCGCCTCGGATACCTCTTCGAGGATGTCGTCGGTGGGCTCGTCCATGTCCTCGGGGACGATCATGGAGGCGGCGAGCGCGGGCAGCGGTACGGGGGCCGTGGCGGCCTCGTTGTCCAGGGCGGTCAGCAGATAGAGGTTGCCCAGCACCCCGTCGAGGAACTCGGCCTCCTCCTCCGGGTTCCAGTCGAGCGCGTCGAGGTCGAGCTCACCGCTCTCGCTGATCTGGGCGGCGATGTCGCTCAGATCGGGGGCGGCGGCGTCGGCCAGCACCGTCTCGAAACCGTCGAGCCAGATGTCCAGGATGTCACGGGGGCCGCCCTCGGTGATCAGCCGCAGCTCCTCGCCGCTGGTCGCGACGGCGGAGAACTCGTCCTCGGCCGTCGCCTCACCGTCCGCGTCGGCACCGGCACCGTCGCCGTCGCCATCGCCATCACCGTCGCCGTCGGCCCCCGTCGGCTCCTCGATCTCGACCAGCCCGGTGTCCACCGCCAGCTGCCACGCCTGCGCCGCGTACAGCGCCCCGTCCTCGTCCCCCGCGAGCTCCAGCAGCTCGGTCGCCTCCCGCAGCTCGCCCTCCGGCAGCGCCCCGCCCGACGCCACCGGCTTCCCTTGCTCGGCCCAGCGGGCGAGCCGGACCGCGCGGGCGAGCAGCGGCGCGGCGAGTGCGTCCCGCGCGAGTTCCGCGTCGGTGCGAAGCCGCACGGGCGGCATGGTGGGGCGCTCTTCTGGCATGGGCGGACGTCACTCCTCGAGGGCACGGAAGTCGCGGGCGCGGAGGTCGCGGGCGCGAATGCGGGGCTATGGGGCTGTGGGGCCATGGGTCCACGGGACCGTGAAGCCATGGGGGTACGGCGATGCCGGGGTGTACCGGCGCGGGTGCGCGGATACGGCCCGGACCCCAGCGTAGACGGAACGGGACGGCACTTTCGTCCCGATGTGGTCCGCGCCCCGTCCCGCGCCCCTCCCGTGCCCCTCCCGCACCACATCCCGCGGCCCTCCCGCACCACATCCCGCGGCCCTCGTTCATGTCTCCGTCCCGCTTCCGCCATACCCGGGCCACCCGTCCTCCCTTGACAACTTCCGTGGCGAGGAAAGAGATTGACGCGCGTAGAGGCACCTTCCTCGCCGTTCACTCCTTTCCGGAGGCCACCGCCATGTCCCTTCGCACCCCGCGCGGACCCGTCGTCCTCACCGCCGTCGCCGCCTCCGCCCTCGCGGCCGGGCTGCTCGCGGTCCCCTCGTCGGCCTCCGCCGCCGAGGTCCGCATCCATGACATCCAGGGCGGCACCCGGATATCCCCGCTCGCCGGACAGCAGGTGGACGATGTCCCCGGCACGGTCACGGCGATACGTGCCTTCGGCTCCTCGCGCGGCTTCTGGATCCAGGACACCCGGCCCGACAAGGACGCGGCCACCAGCGAGGCGATCTTCGTCTTCACCGGGTCGACCGCGCCCTCGGTCACCGTGGGCGACTCGGTGCTGGTCTCCGGGACGGTGTCCGAGTACTACCCGGGCGGCAAGGACGCCGGTGGGCAGTCGCTCACCGAGCTATCCAAGGCGACCTGGACCGTCCAGTCCTCCGGCAACGCGCTGCCCGCCGCCTACCGGCTCAACCCCTCCACGATCCCCGACCGCTACACCCCGGACGCCGGTGGCGACTCCATCGAGGGGCTGACGCTGCGGCCGCGCTCGTACGCCCTGGACCGCTACGAGTCGCTGGAGGGCATGCGGGTCTCGGTCGAGAACGCCCCCGTGGTCGGCGCGACCAACACCTACAAGGAGCTGTGGGTCACCGCCGAGCCCCGCCACCAGCGCACCGCGCGCGGCGGCGCCCTCTACAGCTCGTACCGCGACCCGAACGCGGGCCGGGTGAAGGTGGTCTCGCTCCTCCCCTACGCCCAGCACCCCTTCCCCGTGGCGGACGTCGGCGACGCGCTGACCGGCACCACGGCCGGGCCGATGGACTACGACGACTTCGGCGGCTACACGATCGCGGCCACCGCGATGGGCGAACCGGCCGACCACGGCCCGCGGCGGGAGACCACCCGTAAGCAGAAGGCAAACGAACTCTCCATCGCCACCTACAACGTGGAGAACCTCTCCCCCAAGACCGCCCAGTCGAAGTTCGACCGGCTGGCCACCGGCCTTGTGGAGCACCTCGCCTCGCCGGACATCGTCGCCCTGGAGGAGGTCCAGGACGACAACGGCGCGACGAACGACTCAGTGGTGAGCGCCGACGCCACGCTGAAGAAGCTCACCGACACGATCAAGGCGGCGGGCGGTCCCGCGTACGAGTGGCGGCAGATCAACCCGGTGGACGACCAGGACGGCGGCGAGCCGGGCGGCAACATCCGCGTGGCGTTCCTCTACGACCCCGAGCGGGTCTCCTTCACCGACATCCCCGGCGGCGACTCCACCACCCCCGTGAAGGTCGGGAAGAAGGACGGCAAGGCCACGCTGTCGGCCTCCCCCGGCCGTATCGACCCGGCGAACGGCGTCTGGAAGGACAGCCGCAAGCCGCTGGTCGGGCAGTTCTCCTTCCGGGGCCGCCCGGTGTTCGTGGTCGCGAACCACTTCAACTCCAAGGGCGGCGACCAGGGCCTGGACAGCCGCTTCCAGCCCCCGGCCCGCTCCTCGGAGACCCAGCGCACCGGGCAGGCCACGGCGGTCAACACCTTCGTCAAGGCGCTGCTCAACGCCGACCCGAAGGCGTCGGTGGTCGTCGCGGGCGACCTCAACGACTACCAGTTCTCGCCCGCGCTGGCCGACCTCACCAAGGGCGGTGTGCTGACGGACCTGGTGACCCGGCTGCCGAAGGACGAGCGCTACGGCTATGTCTACAACGGCAATTCGCAGGTGCTGGACCACATCCTGACCAGCCGCGCGCTGCGCCGCGCCGACTACGACATCGTGCACATCAACGCCGAGTTCTCGGACCAGTCCAGCGACCACGACCCGCAGGTGGTGCGAGTGCGCCCTTGAGTATTCCGGGGGTGCGGGGGGGGCTTGCCCCCCCCGGCACCCCGTTGTGGGCAATCGTTCCGCGGGGCGGAACGGGTGGGCACAACACCACCCACCGGCCCGCACCCCGCAACGAAACCCAAGGAGCGCGCGCCCAACCTCAGTTGTGGGTGTGCAGCGCCTCGTTCAACCCGCCCCAAGAACCCGTCCGAGGCAACGCCTCCACCGTGCCGGTGATGGAGTTGCGGCGGAAGAGCAGGTTGTTGACACCGGAGAGCTCCAGGGCCTTGGCGATCTTGCCGTCCGGGAGCGTGACGCGGGTGCCCGCCGTCACATACAGCCCCGCCTCGACGATGCAGTCGTCGCCGAGCGAGATGCCCAGGCCCGCCTCGGCGCCGAGCAGGCAGCGCTCGCCAATGGTGATCGTCTGCTTGCCGCCGCCGGAGAGCGTGCCCATGATCGAGGCGCCGCCGCCGACGTCGGAGCCGTCGCCGACCACGACCCCCGCGCTGATCCGGCCCTCGACCATGGAGGTGCCGAGCGTCCCGGCGTTGAAGTTGACGAAGCCCTCGTGCATGACCGTGGTCCCGGGGGCGAGGTGGGCGCCGAGCCGGACCCGGTCGGCGTCGCCGATGCGGACGCCGGCGGGGACGGCATAGTCGGTCATCCGGGGGAACTTGTCGACACTGGTCACCGACAGCTGCAACCCCTCGGCGCGGGCGGCGAGCCGGGCCCGCTCCACCTGGTCGGCGGCGACCGGGCCGAGCGAGGTCCAGGCGACGTTGGCCAGCAGGCCGAACTGGCCGTCCAGGCTCAGGCCGTGCGGCTTGACCAGCCGGTGGCTGAGCAGATGCAGCCGCAGATAGACGTCGTGCGCATCCCTGGGCTTCTCGTCCAGCGAGGCGATGACCGTGCGGACGGCGACGACCTCGACGCCGCGCCGGGGGTCCGGTCCGACCGCCTTGAGGGCGGTCTCGCCCAGCAGCCGCGTGGTGTGCTCGGCATCGAGCCGCTCGGTCCCGGCCGGGCCGGGCTCGGCGGTCAGCTCGGGGGCCGGGAACCAGGTGTCCAGGACGGTGCCGTCCTCGGTGAGGGTGGCGAGACCGGCGGCGACGGCGCCGGTGGGGGCGGTGGTGGGTGCATCGGTCATGGTCAGAACGCTAACCGGAGCCGGGCCCGGGAGGCGAACCGGTCTCAGCGAGCGGTCCCGGGCGGCCGGCCGGCCGCGGTCTCGACCAGCGATCCCGGGCAGCCGGTCCGCCGTGCGGTCTCACCCGGCGGGCGGCCCGTTGTCGCCGTCCACGCCCATGATCCGCGCCAGCGCCGCGCTGGTGCCCTCCCGGTCGTACGGGCGGTCCGCCAACAGCACCTGCAGGGTCAGCCCGTCGATCAGGGCCACCACCGCGCGCGCCGTGGCCGCGTCGGGCATCAGTCGCGCCAGCATCCGGGCCATCTCGTCCAGGCACTCGGCGGCGAGCGGCCGCAGTCCCTCATGGCGCAGCGCGGCGAAGTACAGCTCGTACTCCAGCTCCATCCGCACCCGGTCGCCCGTGAGCTGCTCCCCCAGCCACCGGGCCAGCTCGTCCGCGGGCGGTGCGGCCGGATCGACGCCCTCCACCCAGTGCTCCACCTCCGCCAGCCACTCCGCGTTGATCTGGCGGAGCGCCGCGATCATCAGATCGTCGAGGGTCGCGAAGTGGTAGGTCGTCGAGCCCAGCGGCACATCGGCCGCGGCGGCCACGGCCCGGTGGCCGAGCCCCCCGATGCCGCGCTCGCGGACCACGGCGGCCGCGGCGTCGATGATCCGCTGCCGCCGCTCGGGGTCGTAGCGGCGGCCCATCAGTGGGCGCCGTTCAGATTGAGCACCACCACTCCGGCGATGACCAGCAGCACGCCGAACACCTTGGCGGCGGTCATCGCCTCCCCCAGGAAGAGCATGCCGATCGCGGCGATGACGGCGGTCCCGGCCCCGGCCCATATGGCGTAGGCGGTGCTGACGGAGATGGTCTTGAGCGTGTGCGCGAGCAGGACGAAGGACAGCAGATAGCCCGCGCCGGTGGCCAGCGAGGGCCAGAGCCTGCTGAAGCCTTCGCTGTACTTCATCGAGGTGGTCGCCAGGATCTCGGCCAGGATGGCCCCGGAGAGCGTCACATATCCCATGCGTACAATCGTACACAACGATGCGTACGAGCGTACGCAACGATCCGCCGACATACGAAACGGCCCCCGCGCCGAAGCGCGGGGGCCGTTTCGACAAGCCCAGGGGCCGTCAGACGTTGAAGCCGAGCGCCCGCAGCTGCTCACGCCCATCGTCAGTGATCTTGTCCGGGCCCCACGGCGGCATCCAGACCCAGTTGATCCGCAGCTCGTTGACGATGCCGTCGGTCGCGGACTTGGCCTGGTCCTCGATGACATCGGTCAGCGGACAGGCCGCCGAGGTGAGCGTCATGTCGATGGTGGCGATATTGCCGTCGTCGACATGGATGCCGTAGACCAGGCCGAGGTTGACCACGTCGATGCCCAGCTCGGGGTCCACGACGTCGTACAGGGCCTCGCGGACCTCTTCCTCGCTGGCGGGCTTGGTGGTGGTGGTCACGTTCTCACTCATGCGGTCTTCCCTCCGGCGGTCTCGCCCAGTGCCTGCGCCGTGGCGTCCTTCCACGCCATCCAGCTCAGCAGGGCGCATTTCACCCGGGCCGGGTACTTGGAGACACCGGCGAACGCGATCGCGTCCTCCAGCACCTCCTCCATGGCGTCGTCCGGCTCGGCCTTGCCCTTGGACTGCATCAGCTCCAGGAAGGTCTCCTGGATTCTGCGGGCCTCGGTCAGCTCCTTGCCCACCAGCAGCTCATTGAGCACCGAGGCGCTGGCCTGGCTGATGGAACAGCCCTGGCCCTCGTAGCTCACGTCCTTGATGGTGTCGCCGTCAAGCCGCACCCGGAGCGTGATCTCGTCACCGCAGGTGGGATTGACGTGGTGTACCTCTGCGTCGCCGTTCCTCAGCCCCCGGCCGTGGGGGTTCTTGTAGTGGTCCAGGATCACGTCCTGGTACATCGAATCCAGCTTCACGCGGCACGCCCCTACCCGAAGAAGTTCCGTACGTGCTCCAGACCCTCCACCAAGGCGTCGACCTCGGCAGGCGTGGAGTACAGATAGAACGACGCTCGGGTGGTCGCCGGAATTCCGTAGCGCAGGCATACGGGGCGGGCGCAGTGGTGGCCGACCCGGACCGCGATCCCCTGCTCGTCCAGCACCTGGCCCACGTCGTGGGGGTGGATGTCGCCGAGCGTGAAGGAGATCGTGGCACCGCGCTCCTCGGCCGTGGTGGGGCCGATGATGCGCAGGTCCGGCACCTCCAGGAGCCTGCCGACCGCGTAGTGCGTGAGGGCGTGCTCATGGCGGGCGATGTTGTCCATGCCGATCGAGGTGAGGTAGTCCACGGCCGCGCCGAGGCCGACGGCCTGGGCGATCGGGGGCGTACCGGCCTCGAACTTGTGCGGCGCCGGGGCGTAGGTGGACGAGTGCATCGAGACGGTCTCGATCATCTCGCCGCCGCCGAGGAACGGAGGCAGGTCCTCCAGCAGCTCCTGGCGGCCCCACAGCACCCCGATGCCGGTCGGACCGCACATCTTGTGACCGGTGAAGGCCACGAAGTCGGCCTGGAGCGCCTGCACGTCCAGCAACATGTGCGGGGCGGCCTGGGAGGCGTCGATCACCACGAGGGCGCCGACGTCCTGGGCGCGGCGGACGATCGCCTCGACCGGGTTGACCGTGCCGAGGATGTTGGAGACCAGCACGAACGAGACGACCTTGGTCTTCTCGGTGATGATCTGCTCTATCTCCGACAGGTCGAGGCGGCCGTCATCGGTGAGGCCGAACCACTTCAGCTTCGCGCCGGTGCGCTGCGAGAGCAGCTGCCACGGAACGATGTTGGAGTGGTGCTCCATCTCGGTGATGACGATCTCGGTGTCCTGGTCCACCCGGTAGGGCTCATCGGCCCAGCCGAGCATGTTGGCGACCAGGTTGAGGGACTCCGACGCGTTCTTGGTGAAGATCACCTCGTCGCGGCTGGGAGCGTTGATGAAGGCGGCGACCTTGTCGCGGGCGCCCTCGTACAGCGCCGTGGCCTCCTCTGCGAGCACATGGACGCCCCGGTGCACATTGGCGTTGGAGCGCTCGTAGTAGTCGTTCAGCACGTCAAGTACCTGGCGCGGCTTCTGCGAAGTCGCCGCGTTGTCCAGGTAGACGAGCCGCTGGCCGTCGTGGACGACCCGGTCCAGGATCGGGAAGTCCTTGCGGATCGCCTCGGTGTCGAGGAGGCCCGGCAACTGTGTCACTCGGACGCGCCTCCCTTCACGTACTCCTCGTAGCCCTCTTCCTCCAGCTTGTCGGCGAGCTCGGGACCGCCGGACTCGGCGATCCGGCCCGCCGCGAAGACGTGGACGTGGTCGGGCTTGATGTACCGCAGGATGCGGGTGTAGTGGGTGATCAGCAGGGTGCCCACCTGGCCGGCCTCGCGGACCCGGTTGACGCCCTCGGAGACCACCCGCAGCGCGTCCACGTCGAGGCCGGAGTCGGTCTCGTCGAGGATCGCGATGGCCGGCTTCAGCAGCTCCAGCTGGAGGATCTCGTGGCGCTTCTTCTCACCGCCGGAGAAGCCCTCGTTCACATTCCGCTCGGCGAAGGAGGGGTCGATGTGGAGGCGCTCCATGGCCTCCTTGACCTCCTTCACCCAGGTGCGCAGCTTGGGCGCCTCGCCGCGGATCGCGGTCGCGGAGGTACGCAGGAAGTTGGAGACCGAGACGCCGGGGACCTCGACCGGGTACTGCATGGCGAGGAAGACACCGGCGCGGGCGCGCTCGTCGACGGACATCGCGAGCACGTCCTCGCCGTCCAGCGTCACGGTGCCGCCGGTGACCGTGTACTTCGGGTGACCGGCGAGCGAGTAGGCCAGGGTGGACTTGCCGGAGCCGTTGGGGCCCATGATGGCGTGCGTCTCGCCCTGCTTCACGGTCAGGTCGACACCGCGCAGGATCTCGCGGGGGCCGCCCTCGGCGTCGACGGAAACGTGCAGGTCGTTGATCTCAAGCGTGGCCATGGGTGCCTCAGGACTCCTGGGTGACGGAGACGAGCACATCGTCCCCTTCGATCTTTACGGGGTACACGGGGATCGGGCGCGTCGCGGGGAGGCCGGACGGCTTTCCGGTGCGCAGGTCGAAGCTGGAGCCGTGCAGCCAGCACTCGATCTGGCAGTCCTCCACCTCGCCCTCGGACAGCGAGACGTTCGCGTGCGAGCAGATGTCGTTGACCGCGAACACCTCGCCCTCGGTGCGCACCAGAGCGACCGGCACGCCCTCGAGCTCGACCCGCTTGGGGGTGTCTTCGTCGAGTTCGTCCAGCGCGCAGACGCGTACGAAGGTCGGGGTCATCCTACGGACGCCTCCAGCTCGGCCTCGATCTTGGCGATGAGCCGCTCCTCCAGCTCGGGGAGCCCGATCTGCTGGACGAGCTCGGCGAAGAAGCCGCGGACCACCAGACGGCGGGCCTCATCGGCCGGGATGCCGCGCGCCATCAGGTAGAACAGCTGCTCGTCCTCGAAGCGGCCGGTCGCGCTCGCGTGACCGGCGCCGACGATCTCACCGGTCTCGATCTCCAGGTTCGGCACCGAGTCGACGCGGGCGCCGTCGGTGAGGACCAGGTTGCGGTTGAGCTCATAGGTGTCGGTGCCCTCCGCGGCGGCCCGGATCAGCACATCGCCGATCCACACCGCGTGCGCCTCCGCGCCCTGCAGCGCGCCCTTGTAGGCCACGTTGCTGCGGCAGTGCGGGGTGTCGTGGTCGATGAAGAGCCGGTGCTCCTGGTGCTGGCCGTTGTCGGTGAAGTACAGGCCATAGAGCTCGGCCTCACCGCCCGGGGCGCCGTAGACGACCCGCGGATGGAGCCGCACCAGGTCGCCGCCGAAGGTGACGACCACGGACTTGAAGGTGGCGTCCCGGCCGACCAGCGCGGTGTGCTGACCGACGTGGACCGCGGTGTCGTCCCAGTCCTGGACCGAGACCACGGTGAGCTTGGCGCCGTCGCCGATCAGGTACTCCACATTGGCGGCGACCGTGGCGTCACCGGTGTGGTCGATGACCACGACCGCCTCGGCGAAGGCGCCGATCTCGATCACCTGGTGGCCGAAGGCGGTGCCGCCCTCGCCGTGCACGGCGATCCGCACCGGCTCGGTGAGCACCGTCTCCTTGGGCACCGAGACGACCGACGCCTTCTCGAAGGAGCTGTACGCCTGCGCCGCCACCCGGTCCACCGGCTTGCCGGCCTTCCCCAGGCGCGCGTCGTCACGGCCCACGGTCTCGACCGTGACACCCGCGGGGGCGGCCACCTCGACCTTGACGCCGCCGTCGGCGACGGCCGTGCCGTCGTGGAGACCGCGCAGCCGCTCCAGGGGGGTGAACCGCCAGTCCTCCTCGCGGCCGTGGGGCACCGGGAAGTCGGCCACGTCGTACGACGCGGGCGCGCTCACCCGGGCATCGGTGGGCTGGCCCACCTGGATGACGCCGTCCGTGGTGGATCCGGCCGGGATGGTTTCAGCCATGGCTGTCGTACTGCTCTCTTTCTGCCTGATGGGCCTGAGTGGGGTGCCCGGGAGGGCTTCGGCCCCCGCCGGGCGGGGAGGGGGTGGCGTCAGCCGACCGCGCCCTCCATCTGCAGCTCGATCAGCCGGTTCAGCTCCAGCGCGTACTCCATGGGCAGCTCGCGCGCGATCGGCTCGACGAACCCGCGCACGATCATCGCCATGGCCTCGTCCTCGGACAGACCGCGGCTCATCAGGTAGAAGAGCTGGTCGTCGCTGACCTTGGAGACGGTCGCCTCATGGCCCATGGACACGTCGTCCTCGCGGACGTCCACATACGGGTAGGTGTCCGAGCGGGAGATCGTGTCGACCAGCAGGGCGTCGCACAGCACATTGGACTTGGAGCCCTCGGCGCCCTCGCCGATCTCGATCAGACCGCGGTAGGAGGTGCGGCCACCGCCGCGCGCCACCGACTTGGAGACGATGTTCGACGAGGTGCGGGGGGCCATGTGGACCATCTTGGCGCCGGCGTCCTGGTGCTGGCCCTCGCCCGCGAAGGCGATGGACAGGGTCTCGCCCTTGGCGTGCTCACCCATCAGGTAGACGGCGGGGTACTTCATGGTCACCTTGGAGCCGATGTTGCCGTCGACCCACTCCATGGTCGCGCCCTCGTAGGCCACGGCGCGCTTGGTGACCAGGTTGTAGACGTTGTTCGACCAGTTCTGGATGGTCGTGTAGCGGCAGCGGGCGCCCTTCTTGACGATGATCTCGACGACCGCGGAGTGCAGCGAGTCCGACTTGTAGATCGGCGCGGTGCAGCCCTCGACGTAGTGGACGTAGGCGTCCTCGTCGACGATGATCAGCGTCCGCTCGAACTGGCCCATGTTCTCGGTGTTGATACGGAAGTACGCCTGCAGCGGGATCTCCACGTGCACGCCCTTCGGCACGTAGATGAACGAGCCGCCGGACCAGACCGCCGTGTTCAGCGAGGCGAACTTGTTGTCGCCCGCCGGGATCACGGTGCCGAAGTACTCCTTGAAGAGCTCCGGGTGCTCCTTGAGCGCGGTGTCGGTGTCCAGGAAGATGACGCCCTGCTCCTCCAGGTCCTCACGGATCTGGTGGTAGACGACCTCGGACTCGTACTGGGCCGCGACACCCGCGACGAGGCGCTGCTTCTCGGCCTCCGGGATGCCCAGCTTGTCGTACGTGTTCTTGATGTCCTCGGGCAGCTCCTCCCAGGAGGCGGCCTGCTGCTCGGTGGAGCGGACGAAGTACTTGATGTTGTCGAAGTCGATACCCGACAGATCCGAGCCCCAGGTGGGCATGGGCTTCTTGCCGAAGAGCCGCAGGCCCTTCAGACGGAGCTTGAGCATCCACTCCGGCTCGGACTTCTTCGCCGAGATGTCGCGTACGACCTCCTCGGAGAGGCCGCGCTTGGCCGATGCGCCGGCCACGTCGGAGTCGGCCCAGCCGTACTCGTAGTTGCCCAGACCCTCGAGCTCGGGGTGAGCGGTCTCCGTGGGGAGAGTCATTCGGGGTTCCTCCCGGCCGTGCTGGCAGATGCGGTGGTGGTCTTGGTGGTGCTGGTGCCGGTCTTCTCGACCTCGCCGGTCTTCGGAACGAACGTCGTGCACACCCCGTCGCCATGGGCGATGGTGGCCAGACGCTGCACATGGGTTCCGAGCAGCTGGGAGAAGACCTCGGTCTCCGCCTCACACAGCTGCGGATATCGCTCGGCTGCGTGGGCGACCGGGCAGTGGTGCTGGCAGAGCTGTTCGCCGACCGGCGCGCTGCGCGCCGTAGCAGCGTACCCGTCCGCGGAGAGTGCTCCGGCGAGCGCTTCGGTGCGGCCGCCGGGGGCGGCGGCCTCGACGGCGCCGCGGTACCCCTCCGCCTGGGCGGCGAGCCTGGCGCGGGCGAACGCCGCGACCGCCGCGCGCCCCGCCTCGCCGCCTCCGGCGCTCTGCTCGATCCAGCGGAGAGCGTCGACGGCGAGCTTGTCGTAGGCCTGGTCGAAGGCGTCGCGACCGCAGTCGGTGAGCGCGAAGACCTTGGCCGGGCGGCCGCGCCCCCGCGCCCCGTACACCCTCTTCTCTCGGGGCTCGACGACGCCGTCGGCGACGAGGGTGTCCAGGTGGCGACGGACGGCCGCCTGGGTCAGCTCCAGCCGCAGGGCGAGCTCCGCCGCGGTGGAGGGACCGTGGTCGAGGATGGAGCGCGCCACCCGGTTGCGGGTGCCGTGCTGCTCTTCCGGCGCGGACGCAGGCGTGCCGGACCGCGCGGCCGCTTCGGCCGCGCGTTCGTTCGGAGCCTCGCTCGCGTATTTCACAACGCCATTGTTGCGTAATTCTCCGGCGATCCACAAGCGAGGAGTTCGCCGGTTCCGGTGGGGTACATCACTTAGGTCTGCCTAAGTCCGAGACCGGGGCTCACCTGCGGCTACGTGTCCGGGCCCGGATGGCGGACTCCGCGGCTTCCGGCCCTGCCGCCCACGGACGGCCCCGGGATTCGTAGACTGCCGGGCATGCGAGAAGAGCCCGCGGTCGACATCGTCGGCCTGGTCAAGCGGTACGGCCCGAAGACCGCGGTCGACGGGCTCGATCTGTCCGTCGGCCGGGGCACCGTGACCGCCGTTCTGGGCCCCAACGGAGCCGGTAAGACCACCACCGTCGAGACCTGCGAGGGGTACCGCCGCCCCGACGCCGGGACGGTCCGGATACTCGGGCTGGACCCGGTCGCGGACGCCCCGGCGCTGCGCCCCCGGGTCGGAGTGATGCTCCAGTCCGGAGGCGTTTATTCCGGCGCGCGCGCAGAAGAGATGCTGCGCCACACCGCCTCCCTCCACGCGCACCCGGTGGATGTGAATCTGCTGATCGAGCGGCTCGGACTCGGCTCCTGCGGCCGGACCACCTACCGGCGGCTCTCCGGGGGCCAGCAGCAGCGGCTCGCGCTCGCCATGGCCGTCGTCGGCCGCCCCGAGCTGGTCTTCCTCGACGAGCCGACCGCCGGACTCGATCCACAGGCCCGCCGCGCCACCTGGGACCTCATCCGCGATCTGCGGGACGACGGGGTCACCGTGATGCTGACGACCCACTACATGGACGAGGCCGAGCAGCTCTCCGACGATGTGGCGATCATCGACGGCGGCAAGGTGATCGCCCGGGGCACCCCGGAGGCGCTGTGCCGGGGCGGCGCCGAGAACACCCTGCGCTTCATCGGCCGCCCCGCGCTCGACCTGGTCTCGCTGCTCAAGGCGCTGCCCGCCGACTCCACGGCCGCCGAGCTGACGCCCGGCTCGTACCGCGTCACCGGCAAGGTCAACCCCCAGATGCTGGCCACCGTCACCTCCTGGTGCGCGCAGAACGGGGTGATGCCGGACCGGATCTCGGTCGAGCGGCACACCCTCGAGGACGTCTTCCTGGAGCTCACCGGTAAGGAGCTGCGAGCGTGACCGCCACGGGCACTTTTCTCCCCAGGCCGGGGGCGGCCCCGCTGCCGCGGATGATCCGGGCGCAGGCCGCGCTGGAGACCCGGATGCTGCTGCGCAACGGCGAGCAGCTGCTGCTGACCGTCGTCATCCCGTCCCTGGTGCTGGTGCTCTTCAGCACCGTCGACATCGTCGACACCGGCTCCGACGGCAGCACGGTGGACTTCCTGGCGCCCGGCGTGCTGGCGCTCGCCGTACTGTCCACGGCCTTCACCGGACAGGCCATCGCCACCGGCTTCGAGCGGCGCTACGGCGTGCTCAAGCGGCTCGCCGTCTCACCGCTGCCGCGGTGGGGGCTAATGGCCGCCAAGACCTGTGCGGTGCTGGTCACCGAGGTGATGCAGATCGTGCTGCTGACCGCGATCGCGCTGGCGCTCGGCTGGTCGCCGCACGGCGACCCGCTCTCCGTGGCGCTGCTGCTGATCCTCGGCACGGCGGCGTTCTCCGGCCTCGGGCTGCTGATGGCGGGCACGCTGAAGGCCGAGGCGACCCTGGCCGCCGCCAATCTGGTCTTCCTGCTGCTGCTCGTGGCCGGCGGCGTCATCGTGTCGCTGGACAAGTTCCCGGGCGCCGTGCGGAGCGCGCTGGAGCTGCTGCCGATCTCGGCGCTCTCGGGCGGGCTGCGGGACGTCCTCCAGGACGGGGCCGGGATGCCGTGGCGGGATCTGGGGATCCTGGCGGTCTGGGCGGTGCTGGGACTGGGCGCGGCGGCCCGCTTCTTCCGCTGGGAATAGCCCGAGGCGACCCTTACAGCCTGCGGCTTTACCGGAACACAACCCCTCGTGAAAAGCTGCACAAGCGGCGGCCTACGATGGGCGGGTGCCGAATTCGCTGAATCCCTTCGAGCTGATCGCCCGGCGCTGGCAGCCCTCCGCGCGCTTCGTGGAGCGGGCCGCGCTGGCCACCGTGGTGATGGCCGTGGTCATCGTGGTGACCGGGGGCGCGGTCCGGCTCACCCAGTCCGGCCTGGGCTGTGACACCTGGCCCAAGTGCACCCCGTCCAGCCTGACGCCCACCGCCGACATGGGCATCAACGGTGTCATCGAGTTCACCAACCGCATGCTGACGTACGTCCTGTGCGTCTTCGTCGGTGTGCTGATCATCGCCGCGCGGGCCCGCACGCCGGTGCGCCGCTCCCTCACCCGGCTGGGCTGGGCCCAGTTCTGGATCGTGATGGGCAACGCCGTCGTCGGCGGCATCGTGGTCCTCACCGGGCTCAACCCGTACATCGTCAGCTCGCACTTCCTGCTGTCCTCCGCGCTCCTCACGGTCGCGATGGTGGTCTGGCAGCGGGCTCGCGAGGGTGACGGCGAGCCGCGCGACCTCATCGCCCGCCCGGCGCGCCAGCTGACCTGGCTGCTGGTGGGCGCGACCCTGGCGCTGATCCTGATCGGCACGGTGGTCACCGGCGCGGGCCCGCATGCCGGTGACGCCCGTGAGGTGCACCGCATCCCGCTGAACTGGCAGGAGATCACCCAGCTGCATGTGGACTTCGTCTACATCGTGCTGGGCCTCACCGTCGCCCTGTGGTTCACGCTGCGGGCCGTGAAGGCCTCCGCCGCCCAGCGCCGTACGGTCCTGGAGCTCCTCGTCGTGCTGCTCGCGCAGGGCGTGATCGGGTACGTGCAGTACTTCACCCATCTGCCCGAGGTCGTCGTCGGCATCCACATGCTCGGCTCCTGCCTGGTGTGGATCGCGGTGCTGCGGGTGCTGCTCGCCCAGCGCGAGCGCGCCGCGCTTCCGGCGGCCGCGCCCGCCCCCACCGGCGACCACGAGGCCGTTCAGCCCGAGCCGGCCGCGTCCAGCCGGTAGACCCGGCGCGCGGTCCCGGCCGCGACCAGCCCGGCGATCCGCTGGGCCTCGGCCCGGGTGCAGATCCCCTCGCCGACCCACTCCTCCGCCAGCCGGGCCATGGCCTGGCCGAACAGCCGGGACGCGGTCACATACAGCTCGGGCAGCGCCCGCGCGCCCGTCGAGAACAACAGCTTGCCGAACGGCGCCTCGCCGAGGGTCTCCCCGGGCCGCGGCCCGGCGTCCGCGTAGACGTGCGGGAAGGCCGCGGCGAGCTGGGCCGCCCGCCGGTGGTGCGGCCGGTCCGGCAGCAGCACCAGATCGGTCCCGAAGCCCGCCGTGGCGCGCAGGAAGCCGATGAGCGACTGCGGATCGGCACAGTGCAGCTGCACCGGAAGACCGGTCGCCACGGCGCTCCACAGCAGATGCTGGGCGAGCGCGGGGTCGGGGGCGCGGTCCCGGGCCGGGCGGACGGTGAGCGCGAGCCAGCGGGCGGCGGCGCGCCGCACCTCGCGCGGGTCGGGCGGGATCTCGTCGCAGAAGGCGATCCCCATGGCGAAGGCGGTCGCGTGCTGGGCCGCCGCGTACAGCGCCTCGGCGGTGTTGCCGATGAAGGCGTCGACCGTGCCGGAGGTGTCGGCGACCTGCTCGGCCAGCGGCTCCAGCCGGACCACCTCGAGGACCGTGCCGTCGGCGGCCGCGGCCAGCTCGTCCGGGGTGCTGAGGTCGTCCCGGGCGCCGGACTCCAGCAGGAAGGTGCCGATGCCCGCGCCGCGCAGCAGCAGCCGCGCGGCGCGGTAGGCGCCCAGCTCACGGCGGCGGGCGAGATAGCTGACGGGCGCGCAGTGGGGCTCCATGCCCAGCAGCGGGGGGCACCAGCGGCGCACCGCGAGGCCGGTCCAGCTGTCGAAGAAGGTGGTGCCAGCCGGGGCCGCGCCCGACCCGGCGGCGGCCGCCAGATGGGTTTCGAACGAGCCGACTCCGAGCTCGCCGTCGACCGTGCCGTGGCTGTGCTGGTCGACCAGCGGCGGCAGGGTGATCGGCCCCGCCACCGGGCCCGGCCCGTCGCGCGGGACCGGGCCGGTCGGCGGGCCCACGGTGTCCGGGGAGTCCGTCGCCTCGTGCATCGCCGCCGCCTCCTAGCCCTCCGGCATCGACGGGCTTAACGGACGGAAGGGGCACGAGGTGTCGCCGGACCCGTTCTCAGGCGTTCTACGAGGCGGCTGCCGGAGGGTTGCCGGGTCCGCCGAGCTGGATGCCCGCCATGCGCGTCCACTCGTACGGACCGGTGCGGACCTTGGCGGCGAGCTCGCCGTCGAAGTCGTCGCTGAGGGTCAGCCCGGCGATCTCGGCGGCGCGCCGGGCGCCGTCCTGGGAGGGGGCCACGAGGACGCCCCATTCGCCGTCGGCGCCGATGAGTGCGATCCGGACGGCGCCGCGCCCGATGTGCGCGATCTGCCCCTCGGCGCCGCCGTGGCTTCCGGCGAAGGCCGTGATCTGGCGGGCGAGCCGCTCGGCCCGCTTCTCGTCCTTGGACGGCTTGGGCGGCTTGGGCGGCTTCGGCTGCTTGGCCGGTGCTTCCGGCGCGGAGGGCTGGGCGGCGGACTCGCCGCTCTCGGGTGTCTCCGGCTGGGTGGTGTCTGCCATACAGCCGATGCTACCCGTCGGTAATCACCGCAGGAAAGGGTCCACGGCAACGGCGACGAACAACAGCGACACATAGGTGATCGACCAGTGGAACAGCCGCATCTCCTTCAGCTTCGCGCCCGTGATCCCGGCCCTGGCGCGCGCCTGGAGACCGTGCGCCTCCTTGAGCCAGAACCCGCCGAGCACGGCCGCGACGACCGGGTAGAACCAGCCGGTGTAGCCGAGAGGCCACAGCAGCAGCGAGACGATGACCATGGCCCAGCTGTAGAGGACGATCTGCTTGGCGACCACCTTGTTGCCCGCGATCACCGGCAGCATCGGCACGCTGGCCCGCTCGTAGTCGTCCTTGACCTTCATCGACAGCGGCCAGTAGTGCGGCGGCGTCCAGAAGAAGATGACGAGGAAGAGGATGACGGCGGCCCAGGAGACCTCGTCGGTCACCGAGGACCAGCCGATGAGCACGGGCATGCAGCCGGCGATGCCGCCCCAGACGATGTTCTGCGAGGTACGGCGCTTGAGCAACATCGTGTAGACGACGACGTAGAAGGCCAGCGCACCGAGCGACAGCATCGCGGACAGCGGGTTGACCAGCGCCCAGAACCAGGCCGTCGACCCCGCCGCGAGCGCGAAGGCGAAGACGAGGCATTCCCGCGGCGAGACCATGCCGGTCACGAGCGGGCGCTGCGCGGTGCGCTCCATCAGCGCGTCGATGTCCCGGTCGTAATACATGTTGAACGCGGCGGCGCCACCGGCCGACAGATAGCCACCGACGCAGGTGGCGACGACCAGCCACAGGTCCGGGACGCCCTGGGCGGCCAGGAACATGACCGGCACCGTCGTCATCAGCAGCAGTTCGATGACGCGCGGCTTCGTCAGCGCCACGAACGCCATGACACGGGCCCCGAACGGCCGGTGACCGGAGCTCGTTTCGCTCGTCTCGAGCACCCCCGCAGGACGGGATTCGACGGCCGTCACGCACACCCCTGGTGGAAGCAAGAACCAGCAAGCACCGGACATGAAGAGCCGGTAAAGACTTGCGCGTACCACGCCACTCTAGACGTAGCGGATGCACCGCCCGCCGCCGGGGTCCCTCGTGTTGGAGGGGCACGGCAAGGCGCCCTCAAGGCGGCCACACCCGGGGGACGACGGGCCCCGCAGGGCCCGGAACGGCGCCTTCCGTTGGGCTCGGGACGCCCTTCGGACGGGCCCCGGAGGGAATGCGGCGACCTCGGAATTCGTTCCTTATCCCGTTGGGTGGAACTCGAAAAGATGACCGTTGTTCCAGGGGTAGGCTCGACATCGCCGGTGTACATACGGTCACCGGGTTTCGACATTGTGGAGAGGAGCCCTGACTCAGGGTGAGCACCAAGCCGACTACCACAGACCTCGAGTGGACCGATCTGGACCAGCGAGCCGTCGACACGGCCCGGGTCCTGGCCATGGACTCCGTACAGAAGGTCGGTAACGGCCACCCTGGCACGGCCATGAGTCTCGCGCCCGCCGCGTACCTGCTCTTCCAGAAGCTGATGCGGCACGACCCCTCCGACGCGGGCTGGGCGGGCCGGGACCGCTTCGTCCTCTCCCCCGGGCACACCAGCCTGACCCTCTACGTCCAGCTGTACCTGGCGGGCTTCGGTCTCGAACTCGACGATCTGCGGTCGTTCCGCACCTGGGGCAGCAAGACCCCGGGGCACCCCGAGTTCGGCCACACCACCGGTGTCGAGACCACCACCGGCCCGCTGGGCCAGGGCGTCGCCAACGCGGTGGGCATGGCGATGGCCGCCCGCTACGAGCGTGGCCTGTTCGACCCGGAGGCGCCCGAGGGCGCCTCTCCGTTCGACCACACCATCTGGGCGATCGTCTCCGACGGCGACCTGGAGGAGGGCATCTCCGCCGAGGCGTCCTCGCTGGCCGGCCACCAGAAGCTGGGCAACATCGTCGCCCTGTACGACGACAACCACATCTCGATCGAGGGCGACACCGCGACCGCGCTCTCCGAGGACGTGCTGAAGCGCTACGAGGCCTACGGCTGGCATGTCCAGCGCATCGAGCAGGCCGAGAGCGGCGACTTCGACATCCACGCGCTGCACGCGGCGCTCAGGGCGGCGCAGGCCGAGACCGAGCGCCCCTCGATCATCGCGGCCCGTACGATCATCGCCTGGCCCGCCCCGAACGCGCAGAACACCGAGGCGTCCCACGGCTCGGCGCTGGGCGCCGACGAGGTCGCCGCCACCAAGCGCGTCCTCGGCTTCGACCCCGAGCAGCACTTCGCGGTCGACACGGAGGTCATCAACCACACCCGCGACCTGGTCGAGCGCGGCCGCGAGGCCCACGCCGCCTGGGACAAGAAGCTCCAGGAGTGGCGGAACGCCAACTCCGAGCGGGCCGCCCTGTTCGACCGGATCACCGCGGGCGAGCTGCCCGAGGGCTGGGAGAGCGCGCTGCCGGTCTTCGAGCCGGGCAAGGACGTCGCCACCCGTAAGGCGTCCGGCCAGGTGCTCAAGGCGCTCGGCGGGGTGCTCCCCGAGCTGTGGGGCGGCTCCGCCGACCTCGCGGGCTCCAACAACACCACGATCGACGCGTCCTCGTCCTTCCTCCCGAAGGGCAATCCGCTGCCGGAGGCCGACCCGTACGGCCGCACGATCCACTTCGGCATCCGCGAGCACGCCATGGGCTCGACCATGAACGGCATCGCGCTGCACGGCAACACCCGTGTCTACGGCGGTACCTTCCTGGTCTTCTCCGACTACATGCGCCCGGCCGTCCGGCTCGCCGCGCTGATGAAGCTGCCGGTCACCTACGTGTGGACGCACGACTCCATCGGCCTCGGCGAGGACGGCCCGACCCACCAGCCGGTGGAGCACCTGTCCGTGCTGCGCGCCATCCCGGGCCTGAACGTGGTCCGCCCGGCCGACGCCAACGAGACGGCCATCGCCTGGCGGGAGATCACCCGCCGGCACACCGCGAACCCGGCTCCGCACGGCCTGGCGCTGACCCGGCAGAACGTGCCGACCTACGAGGCCGACGAGGACGCCGCCAAGGGCGGTTACGTCCTCTTCGAGGCCGAGGGCGGCCAGCCGCGGGTCATCCTCATCGGCACCGGTTCCGAGGTGCAGCTCGCCGTGGAGGCGCGCGAGCAGCTCCAGGCCGCCGGGATTCCCACTCGCGTTGTGTCGATGCCGTCGGTCGAGTGGTTCGAGGAGCAGGACAAGGGGTACCGGGAGACAGTGCTGCCGCCGTCCGTCAAGGCTCGGGTGGCCGTCGAGGCGGGTATCGGCCTGACCTGGTACCGCTACGTCGGCGAGGCCGGCCGCATCGTCTCGCTGGAGCACTTCGGCGCCTCCGCCGACTACAAGGTGCTCTTCCGGGAGTTCGGCCTCACCGCCGAGGCCGTGGTCACCGCCGCCCGCGAGTCCCTCGACGCCGCCGGGCGCTGACCCCCACAGACGACGTAAGTGCGACGAGTAGGAGAACACACCCCATGACAGACGCACTCAAGCGGCTGGCCGACGAAGGCGTCGCGATCTGGCTCGACGACCTCTCCCGCAAGAGGATCACCTCCGGCAACCTGGCCGAGCTGATCGACCAGCAGCATGTCGTAGGCGTCACCACCAACCCGTCGATCTTCCAGAAGGCGATCTCCGGTGGCGACGGCTACCAGCAGCAGGTGGCCGACCTCGCGGTCCGCCGGCTCACCGTCGAGGAAGCCGTCCGCATGATCACCACGGCGGACGTCCGCGACGCGGCCGACATCCTCCGGCCGGTGTACGACGCGACGGGCGGCCAGGACGGCCGGGTATCCATCGAGGTGGACCCGCGCCTGGCCCACAACACGGCGGCCACCATCGCCGAGGCCAAGCAGCTGGCCTGGCTGGTGGACCGGCCCAACACCTTCATCAAGATCCCGGCGACCGAGGCGGGGCTGCCCGCGATCACCGAGGTGATCGGCCTGGGCATCAGCGTCAATGTCACGCTGATCTTCTCGCTGGAGCGGTACCGCGCAGTCATGGACGCCTTCCTGGCCGGTCTGGAGAAGGCCAAGGCCGCGGGTCTTGACCTGCAGAAGATCCACTCGGTGGCGTCCTTCTTCGTCTCCCGCGTGGACACCGAGATCGACAAGCGCATCGACAAGCTCGGCACCGATGAGGCCAAGGCGCTGCGCGGCAAGGCCGCCATCGCCAACGCCCGCCTCGCCTACCAGGCGTACGAGGAGGTCTTCAGCTCCGACCGCTGGGACGTCCTGGACCGGGGACACGCCAACAAGCAGCGTCCGCTGTGGGCCTCGACCGGTGTCAAGGACCCGGCGTACAAGGACACCATGTACGTCGTGGACCTGGTCGCCCCCGGCACCGTCAACACCATGCCGGAGGCCACCCTGGAGGCGGTCGCCGACCACGGTGAGATCCGCGGCGACGCGGTGCGCGGCACGTACGAGCAGGCCAAGGCCGACCTCGACGCGCTGGCCGGGATCGGGATCTCCTACGACGACGTCGTCAAGGTGCTGGAGGACGAGGGCGTCGAGAAGTTCGAGTCCTCGTGGAACGACCTGCTGAAGTCCACCGAGGCGGAGCTCAAGCGCCTCGCACCCTCGGAGGCGTGAAAACGTGAGCAGCAGCAATCCGCTGCGTGACCCACGAGACCGGCGGCTCCCGCGCATCGCGGGGCCGTCCGGCCTGGTGATCTTCGGCGTCACGGGCGATCTGTCCCGTAAGAAGCTGATGCCCGCCATCTACGACCTGGCCAACCGCGGTCTGCTGCCGCCGGGCTTCTCGCTGGTCGGCTTCGCCCGCCGCGACTGGGAGAACGAGGACTTCGCCCAGGTCGTGCACGACGCGGTCAAGGAGCACGCCCGGACCCCGTTCCGCGAGGAGGTCTGGCAGCAGCTGGCCGAGGGGTTCCGCTTCGTCCCCGGTGTGTTCGACGACGACGACGCGTTCGTCAAGCTGCGGTCGACCATAGAGGAGCTCGACAAGGCGCGCGGCACCGGCGGCAACTTCGCGTTCTATCTGTCGGTCCCGCCGAAGTTCTTCCCCAGCGTCGTCCAGCAGCTCAAGAAGCACGGGCTGTCGCACGGGCAGGGCGACTCCTGGCGGCGCGCGGTCATCGAGAAGCCGTTCGGCCACGACCTGAAGAGCGCCCAGGATCTCAACCAGGTCGTCCACGAGGTCTTCCGGCCCAGTGACGTCTTCCGGATCGACCACTACCTGGGCAAGGAGACGGTCCAGAACATCCTGGCGCTGCGCTTCGCCAACACGATGTTCGAGCCGATCTGGAACCGGTCGTACGTCGACCATGTACAGATCACCATGGCCGAGGACATCGGCATCGGCGGGCGCGCGGGCTACTACGACGGCATCGGCGCGGCCCGCGACGTCATCCAGAACCACCTGCTGCAGCTGCTCGCGCTGACCGCCATGGAGGAGCCCGCCTCCTTCGACGCGTCCTCCCTGGTCACCGAGAAGCTGAAGGCGCTCAGGGCGGTCAAGCTGCCCAAGGAGCTGGGCAAGCACACGGTGCGCGCCCAGTACGCCCCCGGCTGGCAGGGCGGCGAGGAGGTGCACGGCTACCTCGAGGAGGAGGGCATCGACCCCCACTCGAAGACCGACACCTACGCCGCGATCAAGCTGGAGATCGACAACCGCCGCTGGGCGGGTGTCCCCTTCTACCTGCGCACCGGCAAGCGGCTGGGGCGGCGGGTCACCGAGATCGCGGTGGTCTTCCAGCGCGCCCCGCACTCCCCCTTCGACGCCACCGACACCCAGGAGCTGGGGCAGAACGCCCTGGTCATCCGGGTGCAGCCGGACGAGGGCGTCACCATCCGGTTCGGCTCCAAGGTGCCCGGCACCTCCATGGAGATCCGGGACGTGACGATGGACTTCCAGTACGGCGAGTCCTTCACCGAGTCCAGCCCCGAGGCGTACGAGCGGCTGCTGCTGGACGTCCTGCTCGGCGAGGCGAACCTCTTCCCCCGCCATGAGGAGGTCGAGCAGTCCTGGCGGATCCTGGACCCGATCGAGGAGTACTGGGACCAGCACGGCAGGCCCGAGCAGTACACCTCCGGGACCTGGGGGCCGAAAGCCGCGGACGAGATGCTCGCACGAGACGGACGGAGCTGGCGGCGGCCATGAACATCGATCTCACGGACACCACGTCCAGCCGGATCAACTCCGCTCTGGTCCAGGCACGCCGGGCCACCGGTACCCCGGCCGTGGGCATGGTGCTCACCCTCGTCATCGTCACCGACGAGGGCAACCACTACGACGCGCTGCGGGCGGCCAGCGAGGCGTCCAAGGAGCACCCCTCGCGCACCCTGGTCGTCATCAAGCGGCCGGGTCGGTCGCCGCGCGACCGCAAGATGGCCCGGATGGACGCCGAGGTGCGGGTCGGCGGCGAGACCGGCACCGGCGAGACGGTGCTGCTGCGGCTGCACGGCGAACTCGCCAACCACGCCTACTCGGTGGTCCTGCCGCTGCTGCTGCCGGACGCCCCGGTGGTGGTGTGGTGGCCGGAGGACGCCCCGGAGCACCCCGCCGAGGATCTGCTCGGGCAGCTGGCCCAGCGCCGGATCACCGACGCCCAGGCCACCGAGGACCCGGTCGCGGCCCTCGGGGTGCGGGCCGCCACCTACACCCCGGGCGACACCGATCTGGCGTGGACCCGGATCACCCCGTGGCGCAGCGTCCTGGCCGCGGCCCTGGACCAGCGGCACTCCCCGATCACCTCCGCGGTCGTCGAGGGCGAGGCATACAACCCGAGCAGCGAGCTGCTCGCGCTGTGGCTCGCCCAGCGGCTGGGGGTGCCGGTGGACCGGCAGGTCTCGGAGGGCCCCGGGCTGACCGCGGTCCGGCTGGAGACGGCCGACGGCGTGATCTGCCTGGACCGGGCGAACGGCTCGCTGGCCGAGCTGGCCATGCCGGGCCAGCCCGACCGTCATGTGGCGCTGCAGCGGCGTGAGATGTCGGAGCTGATCGCCGAGGAGCTGCGCCGGCTGGACCCCGACGAGAGCTACGAGACATCGGTGAAGTTCGGCGTCAGCAAGCTGGGCAAGGGCGGCGTGGGGACGCTGGAGCGGGACGCCAAGGCCGCCCCGGCGACCCAGGTGGTGCCGCCCGGGACGGACCTGCCGCCGCTGCCGACCCGGGACCCGGAGACGCCGTCGGAGCACGCCCCCGGCTCGCCGAAGAACCCGCCGCAGGCACCGGCGCAGCCGCCGGTTCCCAAGCCCCACCCCCCGAAGTCCCACGAGCAGAAGGCTGACGGGAAGGCGGACAAATGACCGCACCACAGGTGGTCGTCCACCGCGACAAGGAGCTGATGGCCCAGGCCGCGGCGGCCCGGCTGATCACGAAGATCGTGGACGCCCAGGCCGCCCGTGGCTCGGCCTCGGTCGTCCTGACCGGCGGGCGCAACGGCAACGGCCTGCTGGCCGCGCTCGGCGCCTCCCCGGCGCGCGACGCGGTCGACTGGTCGCGGCTGGACCTGTGGTGGGGCGATGAGCGATTCCTGCCCGACGGCCATGCGGACCGCAATGTCACACAGGCCCGCGAGGCGCTGCTGGACGCGGTGGAGCTGGACCCGGCGCGGGTGCACGCGATGCCCGCGTCCGACGGGCCCCACGGCGGCGATGTGGACGCGGCCGCCGAGGCGTACGCGGCCGAGCTGGGCCGGGCCGCGCGGCCGGAGAACCACGGCGCGGTGCCGTCGTTCGACGTAGCTCTGCTCGGCGTCGGCCCGGACACCCATGTGGCCTCGCTCTTCCCCGAGCTGCCCGCCGTCCGGGAGACCGAGCGGATGGCGGTCGGGGTGCGCGGCGCGCCCAAGCCGCCGCCGGTACGGATCTCGCTGACCCTGCCCGCGATCCGCGCGGCACGGGAGGTGTGGCTGCTGGCGGCCGGTGAGGACAAGGCGAAGGCGGTCACGATAGCGCTGTCGGGCGCCGGGGAGCTGCAGGCTCCGGCGGCGGGCGCGCGCGGCCGCCGCCGGACGCTGTGGCTGCTGGACCGGGCCGCGGCGGCGGGGCTGCCGCGCGAGCTGTACCCCCCGGCGTCGCCGTAACCCTCGTATCGCACAGGACCGATCCCCCGGGCGCTTCGGGCGCCCGGGGGATCGTTCGTTGTCTGCCTCGGAGCGCCTCAGCGGCCGCGCAGCGAGCGGTAGGTGGCGACCAGGTGCTCGGTGGAGGCGTCCAGACCGGGCACCTCGGCGCCCTCGGTCAGGGCGGGCTCGACACGCTTGGCGAGCACCTTGCCCAGCTCCACTCCCCACTGGTCGAAGGAGTCGATGTTCCACACCGCGCCCTGGACGAAGACCTTGTGCTCGTAGAGGGCGACCAGCTGGCCCAGCACCGACGGGGTCAGCTCGTGGGCGAGGATCGTGGTGGTGGGGCGGTTGCCGTCGAAGGTCTTGTGCGGCACCAGTTCCTCGGGCACTCCCTCGGCGGCGACCTCCTCGGCGGTCTTGCCGAAGGCCAGCGCCTGGCCCTGGGCGAAGAGGTTGGCCATCAGCAGGTCGTGGTGGGACTCCAGGCCGGGCGGCAGGTCCTTCACCGGCCGCGCGAAGCCGATCAGATCGGCCGGGACCAGCTTGGTGCCCTGGTGGAGCAGCTGGTAGTAGGCGTGCTGGCCGTTGGTGCCGGGGGTGCCCCAGACGATGGGGCCGGTCTGCCAGCCGACGCGGTTGCCGTCCCGGTCCACATGCTTGCCGTTGGACTCCATGTCCAGCTGCTGCAGATAGTCGGTGAACCGCGACAGATAGTGGCTGTAGGGCAGGACGGCATGCGCCTGGGCGCCGTGGAAGTTGTCGTACCAGATGCCCAGCAGGCCCATCAGCAGCGGGACGTTCTGCTCCGGCGGGGCGGTGGAGAAGTGCTCGTCGACCAGGTGGAACCCGGCCAGCATCTCGCGGAAGCAGTCCGGGCCGATGGCGACCATCAGGGAGAGGCCGATGGCCGAGTCGTAGGAGTAGCGCCCGCCGACCCAGTCCCAGAACCCGAACATGTTGTCCGTGTCGATGCCGAACTCGGCGACCTTCTCGGCGTTGGTCGACACCGCCACGAAGTGCTTGGCGACGGCCTCCTGACCGGACCGGAGCCCGGTCAGCAGCCAGTCGCGGGCGGAGACGGCGTTGGTGAGGGTCTCGATGGTGGTGAAGGTCTTGGAGGCGACGATGAACAGCGTCTCGGCGGGGTCCAGATCGCGCACCGCCTCGTGCAGATCCGCACCGTCCACATTGGAGACGAACCGGAACGTCATCGAGCGGTCGCTGTAGGAGCGCAGCGCCTCGTACGCCATCTTCGGGCCCAGATCGGAGCCGCCGATGCCGATGTTGACGACGTTTTTGATCTGCTTGCCGGTGTGGCCGGTCCAGTCGCCGGACCTGACGCGGTCGGCGAAGACGGCCATCTTGGCGAGCACGGCGTGCACTTCGCCGACGACGTCCTGCCCGTCCGCCTTGATCTCCGCGGAGTGCGGTGCGCGCAGCGCGATGTGCAGCACCGAGCGGTCCTCGGTGGTGTTGATCCGCTCGCCGCGGAACATGGCGTCGCGCAGCTCGGCCACCTTGGTGGCGCCCGCCAGTTCGCGCAGCAGCCGCAGGGTCTCGTCGGTCACCAGGTGTTTGGAGTAGTCGACGTGGAGATCGCCGACCTGAAGGGTGAGGCGGCTCCCGCGCTCCGGGTCGCCCGCGAACAGGTCGCGCAGATGCGCGTCGCCCAGCTCCTTGCGGTGTGCGGCCAACGCGTGCCATTCCGGCAGCTGGTCCAGCCTGGTGCGGCCTTCCATGTTCATCTCGGACATCAGCCCACTTCTCGTCGGTACCTGGCCCCCGTGCCACCAACCTAATTGATGACGGACCGCATTCCCGGAACGAGGGCCGCCACCCCGCAGACGAAGAGCGCGGCCGCCCCCAGCGCCGGGGTGTTGAACCCCCACGCCTGGGCCATCACCCCGCCCAGCAGCGCGCCGAGCGGGGTGCCCGCGATCGACAGGGTGCGGAAGGCGGAGCTCACCCGCCCGAGTGCCCCGTCGGGGCTGCGCTGCTGCATCATCGTCACCTCGGTGACGTTCCAGACGATCCCCGCGAAGCCGAAGAGACCCATGGCGGCGACCGCGACCGGCAGGCTCCGTATCGCCCCGAGGACGGCCAGGGCGCCGATCTGCGCGGTGCCGCACACCACGAGGGCACGGACGCGCCCCAGCCTCTCGGTGAGCCGGGCGGCAACCAGGCCCCCGGCCACGCTGCCGATCCCGTAAACGGTGATGACGGCCGCATAGCCGGTGTTCCCGGCGTCCAGCCAGCCGGTGATGTGCAGCACCAGGGTGGCGATGAGCGCGCCGATGCCGATGTTGCACAGCGTGGTGGAGGCGCACAGCGCCCGCAGTGTGCGGTCCCGCCACAGCACGGTCAGGCCCTCGGCGATATCGCGCCGCAGCGAGCCGCCCGGCGGGCGCGGGGCCCGCTCGTGGGGTGCCGCCCCCAGCGAGGCGACCAGCGCGGCGGCGGCGAGATAGGTGGCCGCGTCCGCCGCGTACGGCATCGCGGCGCCGAGGCCGAGCAGCACCGGCACCAGCGGGGCGCCCACGAACCGGCCCATGACCTCCTGCCCGGTCAGCAGCCGGGCGTTGGCCCGGCCCAGCGCCTGCTGCCCCACCACGGACGGCAGCAGCGCCGTGGCCGCGTTGTCGAACAGGGTCTGCAGCGTGGTGAGGGCGAAGGCGAGGGCGAGCAGCAGCCCGATACCGGCCCGGTCCAGCCACACCGCGACGGCGAACCCCGCCATCAGGACGGCCCGCACGCCGTCCACCGCCCACATCGCCCGCCGCTGGTCCACCCGGTCCGCGATGGCCCCGCCGATCAGCCCGAACAGCAGCCAGGGCAGAAAGCCGCAGGCGGTCACGAGCGAGACCAGCACCGGCGAATCGGTCAGCGAGACGGCCAGCAGCGGCAGCGCCGCCCCCCGCAGCGCGTCCCCGAACCGGGAGACGACCGCGGCCGCCCACAGCCGCCCGAAACCCCCGCGCCACGCGGGCCCCGCCGGTTTCCCGGCACCCCGCTCACCGGCTTCCACCGCGGCCATGACGATCCCCCTCCGCCGCCTGCACCGGCCCCCACCCGGCGGGACGGCTCCCCCCGGTGCTCCAGCACCCCACGACCGTAGCCCGCACCACTGACAACGGCCCGGCCGGGCACCCCTCGCAGGAGGTGCCCGGCCGGGCCGTCGTACCGCGTTGTGTGTTTAGGGCCTGTCTGGGGTTGTGAGCTGGATCAGGGAGCGGGGCGTGGTGCGTGCGATCGCAAGGCGCCGGAAGGCCCTCGTAGCGGAGCTACTAGGGCGTTTCGGCAACGCCGCGAGAGGGGGTACCTCCCAGCGGTAGCTGGGGGAGCGTGCCACGCCCCGCGAGCCCAGATCACAACCCCAGACAGGCCCTAGATCTCGCCCCGGAGCTTGGCGAGTGCCTCGGCGAGGATCGCCTCGCCGTCGGCATCGCTGCGCCGCTCCCGTACGTACGCCAGATGCGTCTTGTACGGCTCGGTGCGCGGCGGGTCCGGCGGGTTGTCCCGGTCCTTGCCGGCCGGGAAGCCGCAGCGCGGGCAGTCCCACGTGTCAGGGATCTGCGCGTCGCTGGCGAAGCTCGGCACGGTCTCATGCCCGTTCGAGCACCAGAAGGAGATGCGCAGGCGCGGCGCCGATTCGCCTCGCTCGGCTTCTCCCATCGGCCCCGCCCCGACCCGACTTCCACGGATCGCGTTGCCACTTGCCACGGTCGTAACTCCCTGCGTGATGGTGCCGCGAAGCCTCGATTGGCAGCTTCGCCGCCCGGCGCCCCAGTCTACGTAAGGCCCAACGCGCGTCCAGTGAGAGGAGTTACACCCGTCACGGAGGACGCCATGCCATCATAGGCCGCATATGGGCCTGGCTGACGACGGTACGTCAGTTATCGGGCGTCAGCCGGGCCCCGGACGGGCCCCGCCGGCGGACCCTCAGTCGAGCTTCATCAGCAGCCCGAGCACGATGATGCAGACGAACCACAGCAGCCCGACCACCAAGGTGATGCGGTCCAGGTTGCGCTCGGCGACCGAGGAGCCGCCCACCGAGGACTGCATGCCGCCACCGAACATGTCGGACAGGCCGCCGCCCTTCCCCTTGTGCATGAGCACCAACATCATCAACAGCAGGCTGAAGATGATGAGGGCGATCGAGAACCCCATGATCACAGCTGGACCAACCTTCTCGGGCTTGTACGGACGTCGGGGGCCGGACAGTGCGATTTCCACCGCCTCGACCCCCGACAGGGTACGACGATGCGCGCGCTAGGGCCTACTCACTGGTCGCGGAAACGAACGATCTTGACGAATTCGTCCGCGTCCAGCGACGCGCCGCCGATCAGGGCGCCGTCCACATCCGGCTTGGCCATGATCGCGGCGATGTTCCCGGACTTCACCGAGCCGCCGTACTGGATCCTGACCTTGTCGGCGACCTCCTGGCCGTAGAGCTCGGCGAGCCGGCCGCGGATGGCCCCGCAGACCTCCTGGGCGTCCTCGGGGGTCGCGACCTCGCCGGTGCCGATCGCCCAGACCGGCTCGTAGGCGATCACGATCGTCTCGGCCTGCTCGGCCGGGACGTCCTTCAGGCCGCCGTCCACCTGGGCGAGGGTGTGCGCGACCTGGTTGCCCGCCTTACGGACGTCGAGGCCCTCGCCGACGCACAGGATCGGGGTGAGGTCGTGGCGGAAGGCCGCCTTGACCTTGGCGTTGCACAGCTCGTCGGTCTCGTCGTGGTACTGGCGCCGCTCCGAGTGCCCGACGACGGCGTAGGCGCACCTGAGCTTGGCCAGCATCGGGCCGGAGATCTCGCCGGTGTAGGCACCGGAGTCATGCGCCGAGATGTCCTGGGCGCCGTACTTGATCTTCAGCTTGTCGCCGTCGACCAGGGTCTGCACGGACCGCAGGTCGACGAAGGGCGGCAGCACCGCGACCTCCACGGCCTCGTAGTCCTTGTCGGCGAGCCCGAAGGCGAGCTTCTGGACGTGGGCGATGGCCTCGAGGTGGTTGAGGTTCATCTTCCAGTTGCCCGCCATCAGCGGAATACGGTCACTCACGGTGTTCAGTCCTCCAGTGCGGCGAGGCCGGGGAGCGTCTTGCCCTCGAGGTATTCGAGGCTCGCTCCACCGCCGGTCGAGATGTGGCCGAAAGCGTTCTCGTCGAAGCCCAGGATGCGTACGGCCGCGGCCGAGTCGCCGCCGCCGACCACGGTGAAGGCCGGGCTGTCCAGGAGCGCCTGGGCCACGGCGCGGGTGCCCTCGGCGTAGTCGGGGTGCTCGAAGACGCCCATGGGGCCGTTCCAGAAGACGGTGGCCGCGTCGGCCAGCTTCGAGGCGTAGAGCTTGCGGGTCTCCGGGCCGATGTCCAGGCCCTGGAGGTCGGCCGGGATCGCGTCCGCGGCGACGAGCCGCGGGTTCGCGGGGGCCTTGGTCTTCAGGTCCGGGAATTCGGGCGCGGCCGTGACATCGACCGGGAGCACGAACTCCACGCCGCGCTCCTTGGCCCGGCGCAGATAGTCCTGGACCGCCGGGACCTGGTCCTCCTGCAGCAGCGAACCGCCGACCTCGTGGCCCTGGGCCTTGAGGAAGGTGTAGGCCATGCCGCCGCCGATCAGGATGCGGTCGGCCTTCTCCAGGAGGTGGTCGATCACGCCGAGCTTGTCGGAGACCTTGGCGCCGCCGAGGACCACCGCGTAGGGCCGCTTGACGTCCTCGGTGAGCTTCTTCAGGACGGTGAGCTCGGCGGCGATCAGATCGCCCGCGGCGTGCGGCAGCCGCGCCGGGAGGTCGTACACCGAGGCGTGCTTGCGGTGGACCGCACCGAAGCCGTCGCCCACGTAGAGGTCGGCGAGGGTGGCGAGCCGGTCGGCGAAGGCGCCGCGCTCGGCGTCGTCCTTACTGGTCTCACCGGCGTTGAAACGCAGGTTCTCCAGCAGCGCGACCTCGCCGTCGCCAAGGGCCGCCACGGTGGCCTGGGCGCTGTCGTCCACGGTGTCGGTCGCGAAGGCGACCTGCTTGCCGAGGAGTTCGCCGAGCCGCCGGGCGACCGGGGCGAGCGAGTACTGGGGGTCCGGGGCGCCCTTGGGGCGGCCCAGGTGCGAGGCGACGATCACCTTGGCGCCCCGGTCCAGGAGCTTGGTGATCGTCGGGACGGCGGCGCGGATCCGGCCGTCGTCGGTGATCGTCTCGCCGTCCAGCGGGACGTTCAGATCGGCGCGGACGAAGACCCGCTGCCCGGCGACCTGAAGATCGTCAATCGTCTTCACAGGGATGACTCCTTGATCATGGATCGGGGCCCGTTACGACGGCGTCGTAGCGGGCCCCGTTTCCTAGCTCATCGGGACAGCGGTCAGAGCCGGCCGCCGACGTAGACGGTCAGGTCGACGAGGCGGTTGGAGTAGCCCCACTCGTTGTCGTACCAGCCGACGACCTTGACCTGCTTGCCCTGGACCATGGTCAGGGAGGAGTCGAACGTGCAGGACGCGGGCCAGTTGACGATGTCCGAGGAGACGATCGGGTCCTCGGTGTACTCGAGGATGCCCTTGAGCTGACCCTCGGCGGCCTTCTGGAAGGCGGTGTTGATCTCGTCCTTGGTGACCTCGCGATCGAGCTCCAGGACGAGGTCGGTGACCGAGCCGGTCGGGACCGGGACGCGCATCGCGATGCCGTCCAGCTTGCCCTTGAGCTGCGGGAGGACCAGCGCGGTGGCCTTGGCGGCACCGGTGGAGGTCGGGATGATGTTCTCGGCCGCCGCGCGGGCGCGACGCAGGTCCTTGTGCGGGAAGTCCAGGATGCGCTGGTCGTTGGTGTACGCGTGGACCGTCGTCATCATGCCCTTGACGATGCCGAAGCTCTCGTCGAGGACCTTGGCCATCGGCGCCACACAGTTGGTGGTGCAGGAGGCGTTGGAGATGACGTGATGGTTCGCCGGGTCGTACTTGTCCTGGTTGACGCCCATCACGATGGTGATGTCCTCGTTCTTGGCGGGCGCGGAGATCAGGACCTTCTTGGCGCCGGCGGCAAGGTGCTTGGCGGCGTCCTCACGCTTGGTGAAGATGCCGGTGGACTCCACCACGATGTCGGCGCCGAGCTCGCCCCACGGAAGGGCGGCCGGGTCGCGCTCGGCCATCGTCTTGAAGGTCTGGTTGCCCACCGTGATGGTGTCCTCGGTGTGGCTGACCTCGTGCTTCAGCCGGCCGAGGATGGAGTCGTACTTGAGCAGGTGGACCAGGGTGGCGTTGTCGGTCAGGTCGTTGACACCGACGATCTCGATGTCCGCGCCCTGCTCAAGGAGCGCGCGGAAGTAGTTGCGACCGATGCGGCCGAAGCCATTGATGCCTACGCGGATCGTCACGAACCGATCTCCTCGTTGGTGTGCCGGTCTGGACGCCGGCGAACGTGTAATGGGATGTCCCCGACCGCCTCCGACCCTACCGCTATCACGGGACGTTCGTGACATTGGCATCGGCGGCCCATGACCACCGGAAAGTGGTACGGACCGCCGATTCAGTCACGATGTGTCACACGCTGTCAACGACGCAGCGCACGTAGCGCGTCGCCCACCAGCCGGGCCCTCTGGCCGGTGTCCGGGACGTGCTCCAGGCCGAATCCCAGCAGCACGGTGTCCCGCGTGGTGACGCCCGCGACGGTGTGGAACAGCTCCCGGGAACGGGACCAGTCCCCGGCGTTCGCCGGGCTGCCCTCCGGCGCCCCCGGCACCGACCACGGGCCGAGCGCGGTCTCGAAGCCCTCGGAGTCCTCGGCGGTGCCGCCGACGGTGAGCTCGGTGCCGTCCACGAAGGCGCCCCGGCCGCCGGTGCCCGGGTCGGTGACGTACGAGATGGCCAGCTCGACCTTCTTGCCCGCGTAGCCGCTCAGGTCCAGCGTGACCGGCCGCCACCCCTCGGAGGAGCCCGTCAGACTGTTCCAGGAGCCCGTGCTGCCCTTCGCGGTGCAGCCGTCGTCACCGGGGGTCAGGTAGTGCTTGAGGAACGGGTGCAGATTGAGCAGGAAGCCCGCCTCGCACTCGGTGGGCACCTCGGTGGAGGAGCCGCCGCCCGCGTCGGGCAGGGTGGTCCAGTCGTCCTGGCCCGCGGTGCGCGCCTCGATGATCACATGGTCGTAGCCGGGCTCGGTGTCATAGCTGAGCCGGAAGTCCAGGGCCGGTTCGTCGGCGGCGGACACACCGCCGAGGTCCACCGTGCGGGACAGCCGCATCCAGGAGTTGTCACGGTGACCCGCGGCAGCCATCCAGTCGCCCTCATAAGGCTGGTACGGGGTGCGCGTGTTCGGGTACTCCCCCGCGCCCGCGCTGCGGAACCGGGGGAAGTCCTCGGGCGGCAGCACATCGGAGGTGACGGTGTAGGCGCCCGCCGCGTCCAGGGGATTGCCCGCGGCGTCGCCGAGGTTCGCGCCGGTGCCCGCGAGCGCGCCGGCTCCCTGGAAGGCGGTGGGCGACTTCAGGGTGAGCCGGCTGTCGGCGCCCAGGTAGTACTGGCTGAAGTCGTCGGTGTCGGCCGGTCCCACCTCGGAACTGCCGCCCGCCCGTTCGCCGGTGGTGATCAGCTTGCCGCCCTCGTTGAGGAAGTCGCGCACCGCGAGCAGGGTCGGGCCGCCGGGCCGCTCGGCGCCGGTGTACCAGAGCACCGTCTCGAAGTGGCTGAGCACTCCGAGCGCGGACGGCGCCCCCTGGGTGGCCACGTCCCAGACGGCCGCCTTACGGCCGTTGTCGGCCAGCGCCCGGGTGTACGCGGCGGTGTGCCGGGCCGCGGTGGTGCCGCCCTCCTCGGCGATCACCAGCGTGTCGGCGCGGGGCCGCTTCGCCACGGTGTAGGTGAACGGCTCGCTGGCGGTCCGCTTGCCGTTCTCCGTACGGCCGGTGAACCAGACCTCGGCCTTCTGCCCGGGGTCCGCGCCCTTGACGGCGGCGCGGTACTGGTCGAAGCGGATGTTGTCCTCGCCGCCGTACGTTTCGCCGCCCTTCCACGCCTTGAGCGGGGCGGTGTGGGTACGGCCGCCGTTCACCCGGTAGTTGAGCTTCTTGTCGCGAACGCTCTTGCGGACGGTCACCGAGACGTCCTGGTCGCCGCCGCGCGCGTACGACGTGCTGAAGGCGTCCGGAGTGAAGTCCCGCGCGCTCAGACCGACCGACGACGAGGGCCGGTCGGGGTGTTCGGCGGTCTCGGCGACGGAGAGCGCGAAGGGGATGTTCTTGGTGAACTCCTGCGCGATCAGCTTCTCGTCGTCCGGGAAGGTGAAGCCGGACGCGCAGTCGCGCGGCTGCCAGGCGTCGTCCGGGTCGACGTTGGAGGCGGTCTGGCACGTCGACATCTCCGGGGTGAACATCATCATCCCGTTGACGTTCGCCGCGTGACCGTCCGCCTCGCCGTTGGTGGTGTACAGCTCGGAGGAGACCTGCGGGTGGTAGCCGGGGATCGCAGAGTGCTCCGGGGTACCGGCGAGGGACTTGTAGAGGACGTCGTCGGGAGTCGGCGTGGCGACCTGCCAGCCGACGCCGTAGAGCAGCAGTTCGGCGGCCGAGTGGTAGTTGATGCCGTAGGCGAAGCCGATGCGCTTCTCGAAGGCGTCCAGCGCCCTGGTCTCCGGCTCGGAGGCGGGGGCCGGACCCCGGTAGGTCTCATCGGCCGGGTCGGCGGACGAGCCCTCGTTGTCGTAGCCCCACTTGTAGCGGAAGTTGCGGTTGAGGTCGACGCCGTCACCCGAGGTGATCTTGCCGTCCCCGTTGTTGTCGCGCAGGTTCTTGCGCCACTGGCGGTTGGCCGGGTCCTGATGCGTGTAGTCGTAGCCGTCGGGGTTGGCGGACAGCACGAACCACAGCTCCGTACGGTCCACGATCCTGGTGACGCGGTCGTCCTTGCCGTAGTTGTCGAGGTAGTAGTGCATCAGCCGGCGGGTCATCTCCGGCGTGATCCACTCACGGGCGTGCTGATTGGACATGTAGAGCACCGACGGCTTGCTGCCGTCGCGGGTCTTCGCGGCGTCCTTGCTCAGCTTGAGTGCGAGGATGTCCTTGCCCTGGCCGGTCCTGCCGATGCTGACGACCTTGGTGAGGCCGGGATGTGCCCGGCCGGTCTCGACGATCTCCTGCTTCAGCCCGCCCTCGCCGCTGTAGGGGCGGAAGACGCCGTCGCCCGCGGCCCTCAGCCGGTCGCGGCTCCGTGCGGAGACCTTCTTCTCGGCGAGCCGCACGCCCTTGCCGCGCAGTGCGGCGGCCTGCTTGGCGGTGAGGTAGAGCTCGACCGGGCCGGTGCCCTTCCCGGGCACCTGCCGCCCCAGCTCGGTGCCGTCCGCTCCGGCGCGGAGCAGCAGCGGAATCTGATCCTTGGTGACCTGGGCGGTCCATACGGACAGTCCGTCGCCGGCCGCGTCCGCCGCCGGTTGCGCGGGGGCCGCGGGTGCCGCGGCCAGTCCCCCCAGGAGCAGCGCGGCCAGTGCCACCACCGCGCCGCTCGATCTCACCGTGCGTCTGAATCTCACCGTGCGTCTGAGCTTCATGAGCCCCCCTAGCTGTCGTTCGAAGACACGCGGGTGCGCAGCGCTCCAGACTTGTCACGACACATGGTCATGTCAACAGCGGCGCGCGGAACCGCTGTCACATACCCCGGGACGCACCACACCCCCGGATCGCTCGTGTGATCCGGGGGCGTGCGGTGCGGTTCTCGTACGGCTTGTCGGGCCGTCAGCCGATGGGTGGGGCCCGTCAGCTCGCGGGCGTGTCGGCCTGTGCGGCAGTCGGCTCGTAGGGCCGGTCAGCCGACCATGCCGTCGGCCATCTCCTCGGTCAGGCTGGACTCGGTGCCGGGGATGCCCAGGTCCTGGGCGCGCTTGTCGGCCATGGCCAGCAGCCGGCGGATACGGCCCGCGACGGCGTCCTTGGTCAGCGGCGGGTCGGCGAGGGCGCCCAACTCCTCCAGGGACGCCTGCTTGTGCTCCATGCGCAGCCGCCCGGCCGCGGCGAGGTGCTCGGGCACCTCCTCGCCCAGGATCTCCAGGGCACGCTGCACCCGGGCCCCGGCGGCGACGGCGGCGCGGGCCGAGCGGCGCAGATTGGCGTCGTCGAAGTTGGCGAGGCGGTTGGCGGTGGCCCGCACCTCGCGGCGCATCCGCCGCTCCTCCCACGCGAGGACCGACTCATGCGCCCCCAGCCGCGTCAACAGCGCGCCGATGGCATCACCGTCCCGGACGACCACCCGGTCCACCCCGCGCACCTCGCGCGCCTTGGCGGCGATCTGGAGCCGGCGGGCGGCGCCGACCAGGGCGAGCGCGGCCTCCGGGCCGGGGCAGGTCACCTCCAGGGAGGACGAGCGGCCGGGCTCGGTGAGCGAGCCATGGGCGAGGAAGGCCCCGCGCCAGGCGGCCTCGGCGTCGCAGGTGGCGCCGGAGACGACCTGCGGCGGCAGTCCGCGGATCGGCCGGCCGCGGCCGTCGACCAGGCCGGTCTGCCGTGCCAGCTGGTCACCGCCCGCCACCACCCGCACCACGTACCGGCTGCCGCGGCGCAGCCCGCCGGGGGCCATCACCACCAGATCCGAGGAGTGGCCGAAGATCTCCAGGATGTCCTTGCGGACCCTGCGGGCCGCGATCCCGGTATCCAGCTCCGCCTCGATCACGATGCGCCCGCTGACCAGGTGCAGCCCGCCCGCGAACCGCAGGATCGCCGAGACCTCCGCTTTCCGGCAGCAGGTCCGGGTGACGGGGAGCCGGGAGATTTCGTCCTTCACCGCTGCCGTCATCGCCATGGGCCGATCCTTCCATGCATCCGAAAAATACGGTCGTACGCGGCCGCCAGAAGCTCCGGGTCATGCTTCGGGGCACCGTCGGTCGCGGCCACCGGCGCCAGCTCGACTGTGCCGCCCAGCCGCTTGGCGGCGTCGCACAGACTGCTCTGGTCGGGGACGGCGGCCTCGTCGGCCAGCACCACGTCGAAGGCGAGTTTAGGGGCGTGTCGGGCCAAAACCTCCAAATGACGCTGCGGGGAGAAGCCGTCGGTTTCTCCCGGCTGAGGCGCGAGGTTCAGCGAGAGCACGCGCCGGGCCTTGGTCTCGGTGAGCGCCTTGAGCAGATCGGGGACCAGCAGATGCGGGATCACGGAGGAGAACCAGGAGCCGGGCCCCAGCACCACCCAGTCGGCGTCCATGACCGCCTCGACGGCCTCGGGGACGGCCGGCGGATCGTGCGGCACCAGATGGACCGACTGCACCTCGCCGGGGGTGAGCGCCACGGTGGCCTGCCCGGCGACGGTGGAGACCTCGTCCGGGGACGCCGGGTCATGGCCCCGGACGTACGCCTGGAGCTCCAGGGGGACGGCCGACATGGGCAGCACCCGGCCGTGGGCGCCCAGCAGCTTGCCGACCAGGTCGAGCGCCTTCACATGGTCGCCCAGCTGCTCCCACAGGGCGACGATCAGCACATTGCCGACCGCGTGGCCGTGCAGCTCGCCCTCGCTGGCGAAGCGGTGCTGGATGACCCGCGCCCAGGTCTGGCCCCAGTCGTCGTCGCCGCACAGCGCGGCCAGGGCCTTGCGCAGATCGCCGGGCGGCAACACGCCCAGCTCGTCGCGGAGGCGTCCGCTGGAGCCCCCGTCGTCGGCCACGGTGACGACGGCGGTCAGATCGCCGGTGATCCGGCGCAGCGCGGCGAGCGACGCCGACAGGCCCATGCCGCCGCCCAGGGCGACGACCTTGGGCTGTGCGCCCCGGTTCGTCCGCGCCCCGACCAGCCGTCGCAGCCGGTTGCTACGAATGGTCACTCGCGCCCCATGTCCCGGTGGACGATGACGGTCTCCACTCCCTCGGCGGCCAGCCGCGGGGCGAGCCGCTCGGACATCGCGACGCTGCGGTGCTTGCCGCCGGTGCAGCCGACGGCGATGGTCACATAGCGCTTGCCCTCGCGGCGGTAGCCCGCGGCGATCAGCTGGAGCAGCTCCGCGTAGCGGTCCAGGAACTCCTTGGCGCCGGGCTGGTTGAAGACATAGCTGGAGACCTCCTCGTTGAGCCCGGTGAAGGGGCGCAGCTCGGGGACCCAGTGCGGATTGGGCAGGAAGCGGCAGTCCACCACCAGGTCGGCGTCGACCGGCAGCCCGTACTTGTAGCCGAACGACATCACGGTGGCCCGCAGCTCGGGCTCCTCCTCGCCCGCGAACTGGGCGTCCATCTTGGCGCGCAGCTCATGGACGTTGAGACTGGAGGTGTCGATCACCAGATCGGCGTCCCCGCGCAGCTCGCGCAGCAGATCCCGCTCGGCGGCGATGCCGTCCACGATCCGGCCGTCGCCCTGGAGGGGGTGCGGGCGGCGCACGGACTCGAAGCGGCGCACCAGCGCCTCGTCGGACGCCTCCAGGAACAGCACGCGCCGCTTGACGTTCTTGGCCGCGAGGTCGGCGAGGGACTCGCGGAGGTTGTCGAAGAAGCGGCGGCCGCGGACGTCCACCACCACGGCGATCCGGGCCACATTGCCCTGGGAGCGAGCGCCCAGGTCGACCATGGTGGGGATCAGCGCGGGCGGCAGGTTGTCCACGACGAACCAGCCGAGGTCCTCCAGACACTTGGCGGCGGTGCTGCGGCCCGCGCCCGACATTCCAGAGATGATCACCAGCTCGGGGATGGCCGCCGCCTCGGCGGGCGGCTCGCCCGACGTGCCCGTATTCACCTGCGCTCCGTCTCCATGGTTCTCGTGCTCGGTCATGGTCTGGTCCCCCCGTTCGACGACGCCGCGCCGGCGGCCTCGTCCTCAATGATCTCTCCTGTGGCGGTGTTCACGGCGGGCGCGGCCGGGGCGGCCCCGGCGAGCGCCGCGGCGACCGTCTCGGCCGTCTTACGGCCGACGCCTGGCACCTCGCAGATCTGCTCGACGGTGGCAGCGCGCAGCCGCTTGACCGAGCCGAAGTGCTTCAGCAGGGCCTGCTTACGGCTGTCACCGAGGCCCGGAACGGTGTCCAGCGGCCCGGCCTTCAGCGACTTGGCGCGCTTGCTGCGCTGATAGGTGATGGCGAAGCGGTGGGCCTCGTCGCGGACCCGCTGAAGGAGGTAGAGCCCCTCGCTGCTCCGGGGCAGCACCACCGGGTCCTCCTCGTCCGGCAGCCACACCTCCTCGAGCCGCTTGGCGAGGCCGCAGACGGCGACATCGTCGACGCCGAGCTCGTCCAGGGCCCGCTTGGCGGCGGCCACCTGCGGCTTGCCGCCGTCGACCACGACGAGCTGGGGCGGGTAGGCGAACCGCTTCGGCCGACCCTCCTCGTCCATCGGGCCGGAAGGCCCCTGGTCGGGGCCGTCGGGGCCGTCGAGGGGCTGCCCGGCGGTCCCGGTGGGCCCGGGAGCCCCGGATGTCTCGGTGGATCCGGAAGCCTCGGCGATCCCGGATGCCTCGGTGGCCCCGGGGACCCCGGAAGCCCCGGTGGGTTCCTCCTGCCACTCCCCCGTCTTCTGCTTCTCCTGCAGATAGCGGCGGAAGCGGCGACTCACGACCTCGTGCATGGAGCGGACATCGTCCTGCCCGGCGAAGCTCTTGATCTGGAAGCGGCGGTACTCACTCTTCCGGGGGAGCCCGTCCTCGAAGACCACCATGGAGGCCACCACGTCATCGCCCTGGAGATGGGAGATGTCGAAGCACTCCACGCGCAGCGGAGCGGAGTCCAGCCCCAGGGCCTCGGCGATCTCCTCCAGCGCCCGGGAGCGGGTGGTGAGGTCGGAGGCGCGCTTGGTCTTATGCAGCGCGAGCGCCTGCTGGGCGTTGCGCTGCACGGTCTCCATGAGGTCCTTCTTGTCGCCGCGCTGCGGGATGCGCAGATCGACCCGGGAGCCCCGGCGCGCGGCGAGCCACTGGGCGACCGGCTCGGCCGGTTCCGGCACGGCGGGCACCAGGACCTCCTTGGGGACGGCGTCGCCACGCTCCTCCCCGTACAGCTGCTGAAGGGCGTGCTCGACCAGCCCGGCGGTGTCGACGGCCTCGACCTTGTCGGTGACCCAGCCGCGCTGACCGCGCACCCGGCCGCCGCGCACATGGAAGATCTGGACGGCCGCCTCCAGCTCGTCCTCGGCGACCGCTATCAGATCCGCGTCGGTGGCGTCGGCGAGCACCACCGCGTTCTTCTCCATGGCGCGCTTGAGCGCCCCTATGTCGTCACGGAGCCGGGCCGCCTTCTCGTACTCCATCTCCTCGGCGGCCTCGTGCATCTGCTCCTCCAGGCGGCGCAGATAGGTGCCGGTGCGGCCGGCCATGAAGTCGCAGAACTCCTCGGCCAGTTGGCGGTGCTCCGCCGCGGTGACACGGCCGACGCAGGGGGCCGAGCACTTGCCGATGTAGCCGAGCAGACAGGGGCGGCCGATCTGAGCGGAGCGCTTGAACACCCCGGCGGAGCAGGTCCGGACGGGGAACACGCGCAGCATCAGGTCGACGGTCTCGCGGATGGCCCAGGCGTGGGCGTACGGGCCGAAGTAGCGCACGCCCTTCTTCTTGGCGCCGCGCATCACCTGGACCCGGGGGAACTCCTCGTTGAGGGTCACGGCGAGGGAGGGGTAGCTCTTGTCGTCGCGGTACTTGACGTTGAACCGGGGGTCGAACTCCTTGATCCAGGAGTACTCGAGCTGCAGGGCCTCGACCTCGGTGGAGACCACGGTCCACTCCACGGCGGCGGCCGTGGTGACCATGGTGCGGGTCCGCGGGTGGAGGTTCGCCAGGTCCTGGAAGTACGACGAGAGCCGCTGGCGCAGGCTCTTCGCCTTTCCGACGTAGATCACCCGGCCGTGCTCGTCACGGAACTTGTAGACCCCCGGCGAGTCGGGGATCTGTCCCGGCTTGGGGCGGTAGCTGCTCGGGTCGGCCATGGTCACCACCCTACTTGCGGGGAGTGACACATCCGGCGCCCTCGGGACGCGGTTCGGTGAGGTCCAGGGGATTTGGGGAATCCGCGGCCCGACCGGGCGCGTGCCGGGCGGCCGGGCATCGTCCGCCCAGGCGTCACCGGCGTCGTCGGCCCAGACGCCGCCCGCTCCGCCCGCTCAGGAGCCGCCGACCTCGCCCGCCCGGATGTCTCCCGATCAGGCGTCGGGGCCCGCGACGAGCCGTCCGCCCTTCGCGGTGACCGGGACCGACGGCAGCGGCTTCTCGGCGGGCCCCTGGACGACCTTGCCGGTGCGGGCGTCGAACTGGCTGCCGTGGCAGGGACAGTTGATCTTGCCGTCCTCGACGGTGTCGACGACGCATCCGGCGTGGGTGCACACCGCGCTGAACGCCGTGAACTCCCCCTTGGCGGGCTGGGCGACCACCACCCGCTCCTCGCGGTAGATCTTGGCGCCGCCGACCGGTACGACACCGGCCGAGCCGAGCTCGACCGGGGCGGTGGGCGTCGGGGACGCCTTCTTGCCCGATCCGTCCGGCGAGCAGGCCGCCGCCCCGAGCCCGGCGGCTCCGGCCAGCGCGGCGCGGCACAGCACGGTTCGACGGGAGGCGGGCTGGCTGGACATCTGCGGCTCCTGAGGGTGTGAGGGCCCTCCGACCATACCGGTACAGATCCTTCCGTTCGCCGCCGCCCCCGGGGGGACGTAAACGCTTGCGCAAACGTTTACGTCGGACGCCCGATGCGATACGTTACGTGCCCCCGGCAGGGCCCGGCGGCCGACGGACCCTCGGACCGGCTCCCTTGGACCGGCTCCCCCGACGATCTCGACGTTAAGGACCGCAGCGGATGGCAACCATGGTCGATGTCGCCCGTCGCGCCGGGGTGTCCGTGGCCACCGTCTCGCATGTGCTCAACGGGACCCGGCCGGTCCGCCCCGGCACCCGTAAGGCCGTGCTGGACGCCATCGACGACCTCGGGTACATCCCCAATACGCTGGCGCGCTCCCTGGTGACCGCGCGCACCCGCTCGATCGGCCTGGCCGTCTCGGCGATCAGCAATCCGTACTTCACCGAGATCCTCCAGGGCGTCGAGTCCAGCGCCCTGGAGCGGGGCTACGGCCTGCTGATCGCCGATCCGCATGACGACCCCGAGCATGAGCTCACCGTCGTCCGGCTGCTCCATGAGCGACGGGTGGACGGCGTGATCGTCGCCCCGTCGGCCGAGCCCGCCGGGCTGCTGGAGTATCTGGCCCGCCGTAAGATCCCCGCCGTCTTCCTCGACCGGCTGGCCGGCGACGCCCATGACCAGGTGTGCGCCGAGAACGCGCGCCCCGTCGAACAGCTGGTCGGCCATCTCGCCGATCTCGGCCACCTCCGCATCGGGCTGGTCGCGGGACTGCCGGGGCTGAGCACCACCACCGAACGGATCGCGGGCTACCGGGCCGGGCTGGAGCGGCACGGACTGCCGTTCCGCCACGGGCTGCTGGCCGAGGGCCACTCCGAGGCGCGGGGCGCGGAGGACGCCGTCCACCGGCTGCTGGCCTCCCCCGAACCGCCCACCGCGATGGTCACCGCGAACAACGCGATGACCATCGGTGCGCTGCGCGCCCTGCGAACGGCGGGGCTGAGCGTGCCGGACGATCTCGCGCTGGTCTGCTTCGACGACTTCTCCTGGGCGGATGTCTTCTCCCCCGGGCTCACCGCGATCTCCCAGCCCAGCCGGGAGGTCGGCGCCACCGCCGTCCGGCTGCTGCTCGAGCGGCTGGAGAACCCGGGGCGGCCGCCCCGTACCGTACGGCTGCCCTGTGCCTTCGTCCACCGCACCTCGTGCGGCTGTGTGGCCGAAGCCCTCGACCGACCGCTCCCCGGAACTCCCGGACTCGCCGGAAAGGACCCCGTCTCGTGATCGTCGTCGCCGGAGAAGCCCTGATCGACCTCGTGCCCGAGCGCATGTCGAGCGTCGCGGCGGGGGGCCAGTTGCCCGCGCTGCGCCCCGCGCGCGGCGGCGGCCCGTACAACACCGCGCTGGCGCTGGGGCGGCTCGGCTCGCCCACCGCGTTCTGCTCGCGGGTCTCCACGGACGGCTTCGGGGAGGCGCTGCTGGAGGGCCTGCGGAAGGACGGCGTGGACACCGCGCTGGTGCAGCGCGGCGAGGAGCCCACAACCCTGGCCGTCGCCTCCATCGGGGCCGATGGCTCGGCCGGGTACGGCTTCTATGTGCAGGGCACCGCGGACCGGCTCTTCACCCTGCCGCCGTCCCTCCCCGAGGGGGTGAGCGCGCTGTCGCTCGGCACCTGCTCACTGGTGCTGGAGCCGGGCGCGAGCGCGTACGAGGAGCTGCTGCGGCGCGAGGCCGGACGCGGGGTCTTCACTACGCTGGACCCCAATATCCGCACCGGCCTGATCCCCGACGCCGGGGCCTACCGGGCCCGCTTCCACGGCTGGCTGCCCCATATCGGCCTGCTGAAGCTGTCCATAGAGGACGCCAGGTGGCTGGCCGACTCGGAGGACGCGGGAGATGTCGAGAGGGCCGTGGGCGCGTGGCTCGCGGCGGGCCCGGCGGCCGTGGTGCTCACCCATGGCGGGGAGGGGCTGAGCGTACGGCGCCAGGACGGCTCGGTGATCTCGGTACCGGGCGAGCGGGTGGACATCGTGGACACCATCGGGGCGGGCGACACCGTGAACGCCGCGCTGCTGCACCGGCTTGCGGGGCACCAGGCGCTGTCGGCGCCCGCGCTGGCCAAGCTGGACGAGGCGGCCTGGCGGGATGTGCTGGGCTTCGCCGCCCGCGCCGCCGCGATCACCTGCTCCCGCGCGGGCGCGGAGCCGCCCTACGCGTCCGAGCTGGCCTGAGCTAGACCGTTACGCCTGCGCTCGCGCCGCGCCCGGGTCGGTCCGGGCGCGGCGCGGGCACAGCGGCTTGGGCTACTTCGCGGCCGCCCGCTTGGAGGCGGCCGTGGTCTTGGCCGCCGCCTTCTTGGCCACGGTCTTCTTAGCCGCGGTCTTCTTGGCCGCCGTGGACTTCGCGGCGGCCTTCTTGGCGGGCGCCTTCTTGGCGGTCACGCCGCCCTTGCGCGCGGCGGGCACCGTGGCGTCGCTCACCCGGTCGCCCAGCATGTCCCGCAGGAACTTCCCGGTGTGGCTGACCGGGATCGAGGCCACATCCTCCGGGGTGCCCTCGGCGACCACCAGACCGCCGCCGCTGCCGCCCTCGGGGCCCATGTCCACGACCCAGTCGGCCGTCTTGATCACATCGAGGTTGTGCTCGATGACGATCACCGTGTTGCCCTTGTCCACCAGGCCGGAGAGCACGCTGATCAGCTTGCTGATGTCCTCGAAGTGCAGACCGGTGGTCGGCTCGTCCAGCACATACACCGTGCGGCCGGTCGACCGCTTCTGGAGCTCGCTCGCCAGCTTGACGCGCTGGGCCTCACCGCCGGAGAGGGTCGGCGCGGGCTGCCCGAGCCGGACATAGCCCAGCCCGACCTCGTTGAGGGTGCGCAGATGGCGGGCGATGGTGGGCACGGCCTCGAAGAAGTCGAGGGCCTCCTCGATGGGCATGTCCAGCACCTCGGCGATGGACTTGCCCTTGTAGTGCACCTCCAGGGTCTCCCGGTTGTAGCGCGCGCCGTGGCAGACCTCGCACGGCACATACACATCCGGCAGGAAGTTCATCTCGATCTTGATGGTGCCGTCACCGGAGCAGTTCTCGCAGCGGCCGCCCTTGACGTTGAAGGAGAAGCGTCCGGGCTGGTATCCGCGGACCTTGGCCTCCATCGTCTCCGCGAACAGCTTGCGCACATGGTCGAAGACGCCGGTGTACGTGGCCGGGTTCGAGCGCGGGGTACGGCCGATGGGCGACTGGTCGACATGCACCACCTTGTCGACGAGATCGTCGCCGGCGACCCGGGTGTGCCGCCCGGGAACCGCCCGCGCACCGTTCAGCTCGCGGGCCAGATGGGTGTAGAGGATGTCGTTGACCAGCGTGGACTTACCCGATCCGGAGACACCGGTGACGGCGGTGAGCACCCCGAGCGGGAAGGACACATCGATGTCCTGGAGGTTGTTCTCCCGGGCGCCGTGGACCGTAAGGCGCCGCTTGGGATCCATGGGCCGGCGCGCCGCCGGCAGCGGGATGGCCTTCTTGCCGGACAGATAGTGCCCGGTCACCGACTCCTGGTTGACCAGCAGCTCGCTCAGCGGCCCACTGTGCACCACCTTGCCGCCGTGCTCGCCCGCACCCGGGCCGATGTCCACCACCCAGTCCGAGGTCTTGATGGTGTCCTCGTCGTGCTCCACGACGATCAGGGTGTTGCCGAGGTCGCGCAGCCGCACCAGCGTCTCGATCAGCCGGTGGTTGTCGCGCTGGTGCAGGCCGATGGACGGCTCGTCCAGCACGTAGAGCACACCGACCAGACCGGAGCCGATCTGGGTGGCCAGCCGGATGCGCTGGGCCTCGCCGCCGGAGAGGGTGCCCGCGGCGCGGTTGAGCGAGAGATAGTCCAGGCCGACGTCGACCAGGAACCGCAGCCGCTCGTTGACCTCCTTGAGGACCCGCTCGGCGATGGTCTTCTCGCGCGCGCTCAGCTCCATGCCGCGCAGGAACTCGGCGCATTCGCTGATCGACATCGCCGAGACATCCGCGATGGACTTGTCCTGCACGGTGACGGCCAGGACGATCGGCTTCAGACGGGTGCCCTCACAGGTGGGGCAGGGCACCTCGCGCATATAGCCCTCGAACCGCTCCCGGCTGGCGTCGCTCTCCGCCTCGGAGTGGCGCCGCTTCACATAGGGCAGCGCGCCCTCGAAGGCCGTGGTGTACGCCCGCTGGCGGCCGTAGCGATTGCGGTAGCGGACCTCGATCTGGGTCCGGTGCCCGTTGAGCAGCGCCTTCTTGGCGCGCTGCGGAAGCCCGGCCCAGGGGACGTCCATACGGAAGCCGAGCGCGTCGGCGAGCGCGCCGACCAGACGGCCGAAGTAGTCCTTGGTGTGGCCGTGGGACCAGGGGTGGATGGCGCCCTCGTCCAGCGACTTCTCCTCGTCCGGGACGATCAGCTCCGGGTCGACCTCCATCCGGGTGCCGATGCCGGTGCACTCCGGGCAGGCGCCGAAGGGGGAGTTGAAGGAGAAGGTGCGCGGCTCGAGCTCCTCGAAGGACAGGTCGTCGTACGGGCAGTAGAGATGCTCGGAGAACATCCGCTCCCGCTGCGGGTCGTCCTCCTCCAGGTCCACGAAGTCGAGGATCACCATGCCGCCGGAGAGGCCGAGCGCGGTCTCCACCGAGTCCGTCAGCCGGCGCTTCGCGCTGTCCTTGACGGTGAGGCGGTCCACGACCACCTCGATGGTGTGCTTCTCCTGCTTCTTCAGCTTCGGCGGGTCGGACAGCTGGATGGTGGCGCCGTCCACCCGGGCGCGGCTGTAGCCCTTGGTCTGGAGATCGGAGAAGAGGTCGACGAACTCCCCCTTGCGCTCGCGCACCAGCGGGGAGAGCACCTGGAAGCGGCTGCCCTCGGGGAGCTCCAACACCCGGTCCACGATCGCCTGCGGCGACTGGCGGGCGATCGGACGGCCGCACTCGGGGCAGTGCGGCTTGCCGATACGGGCGAACAGCAGCCGGAGGTAGTCATAGACCTCGGTGATGGTGCCGACCGTCGAGCGCGGGTTCCGCGAGGTCGACTTCTGGTCGATCGACACCGCGGGGGACAGGCCCTCGATGAAGTCCACATCGGGCTTGTCCATCTGCCCCAGGAACTGGCGGGCGTAGGAGGAGAGCGACTCGACGTACCGGCGCTGCCCCTCGGCGAAGATCGTGTCGAACGCGAGGGACGACTTGCCCGACCCGGACAGCCCGGTGAAGACGATGAGCGAGTCGCGAGGAAGGTCGAGTGAGACGTTCTTGAGGTTGTGCTCGCGAGCGCCACGAACGATGAGACGGTCGGCCACGCCGGTCGGCACCTTTCTTGAGAGAGTCGGGGTGCGCCGAGCCCGCTCGCGGGGCGGCCCTGCCGGTCGGAGCAGAGGCGGAGCGGAGCGAAGCCCCCAACCCAGGGTATGGGGGCACGACGACGATGTCTTAAGGATGCAGCACACCGAGCCTATAGCACGCACATTCGATTTGCGGGCCACGGGAGCCGACTTCACCCGATCGTGTGGCGAGCACTACGGTCGGGTCATGGCCGACTACGCCGGGGCCGATCACGCCGGGGCCGACTACGCGCGGGACGCCGCCGTACAGGAGGCGACGGACCGGCTGCTGACCGCCGGGCTGCCGCTGCGCCGCCTCATCACCGTGCTCCTCGTACAAGGTTCGCCGGGCGCCCGGATATTCCCCCGGTGCGGCCGGCCGCCGGGCCCGGTGAAGCGGACGTCCGGCACACCGGCCGCCCCGCCACCCCGGGGAATCCCCGGTCACCGTCACCGGCTCCCCCGCCGCCCCGCTGGGCCGGCTCACCGGCCGTACGGACGGCGCCGATCTCTCCTGCCCCGACGGTCCCTTGCCCGTCCTGCCCGCACTAGGCTGAGGCCATGACCTACAGCGGAGTGGTGACGGTCGGCGGACCGGCCGACGTGCACGAACTGCCCGACCTCATGATCTCGAAGGTCGCGGTCGGCCCCATGTCCAACAACGCCTATCTGCTGCGCTGCCGGGCCACCGACGAACAGCTGCTGATCGACGCCGCCGCGGAGCCGCACACCCTGCTCTCCCTCATCGGCGAGAGCGGGATCGCGTCCGTGGTCACCACCCACCGCCACCCCGACCACTGGGGCGCGCTGCGCGAGGTGATGGAGGCCACCGGCGCCCGTACCTACGCGGGCCGCTACGACGCGGAGGGCATCCCGGCGCGCACCGATGTCCTGGTCGAGGACGGCGACACGCTGCGGGTCGGCCGGGTCGAGCTGACCGCCCGCCATCTGGTCGGCCACACCCCCGGCAGCATCGCCCTGATCTACGACGATCCGCACGGCCATCCGCACGTGTTCACCGGCGACTGCCTGTTCCCGGGCGGGGTCGGTAACACCCGTAAGGATCCCAAGGCGTTCGAGAGCCTGATCAACGACGTCGAGACCAAGCTCTTCGACCAGCTCTCCGACGAGACCTGGGTCTACCCGGGCCACGGCGACGACACCACCCTCGGCGCCGAGCGCCCGCACCTCGGGGAGTGGCGCGAGCGCGGCTGGTAGCGGCGCCCGCACGGCCCCGGAGCGCCGCGCGCCTCCGTACGCCCCGTGACCCCCGGCGGGCCGGGGCGGTTGTCGCGTCATGCAGCACGACCGCTCACCGCAGCATGACCGCTCACCGTCCATGGCCCGCCTCGCGGCCGCATCGCTGGTCGGCACCGCGATCGAGTTCTACGACTTCTTCGTCTACGGCACGGCCGCGGCGCTCGTCCTCGGCCCGCTGTTCTTCCCCACTTTCTCGCCGCTGGCCGGCACTCTCGCCGCCTTCGGCACCTTCGCCGTCGGCTTCGTCTCCCGGCCGCTGGGCTCGATGCTCTTCGGGCCCCTCGGCGACCGCCATGGGCGCCGTCCGGTGCTCATCGCCTCGCTGCTGCTCACCGGTCTCGCGACCGTCGCCGTGGGCTTCGTCCCGACGTATGGCTCGATCGGTATCGCCGCCCCCGTCCTGCTGCTCGTGCTGCGCTTCCTGCAGGGGCTGGGGCTCGGCGGCGAGTGGGGCGGTGCGGTGCTGCTGACCGCCGAGCACGCGCCCGCCGCAAGGCGCGGGCTGTGGTCGGGCTTTCCGCAGGTCGGCCCGTCCATCGGCTTTCTGCTGGCCAACGGCACGATGCTGGCCCTGTCGGCCACGCTGAGCGACGGCGAGTTCCGGTCCTGGGGGTGGCGGGTGCCGTTCTGGGGCGCGGGGCTGCTGGCGGGCGCCGGGCTGCTGCTGCGGGCCCAGGTGGCCGAGTCCCCGCGGTTCCGGGAGCTGGCCGAGCGCGGCGAGCAAGCCGCGGCTCCGCTGGCCGAGGTGGTGCGCGGCCACTGGCGGCTGGTCCTGCTGACCGCGGGCGGGCTCGCGGTGGGCTACGCCGTCTTCTACGCGGTCACGACCTGGTCGCTGGCGTACGGCACGGAGCGGCTCGGGGTGGCCCGCACCACCCTGCTGGGCTGCATCATGGCGGCCGTGGCGGTCCTGGGCGCCCTGACGCCCCTGGCGGCCCATCTCGGCGACCGCTTCGGACGGCGGCCGATGTGCCTGGTGGGCTGCGTGGCCATCGTGGTGTGGATGTTTCCGCTGGTGGCGCTGTTGCGCACCGGTGAGCCGCCGCTGATGTTCCTGGGCTTCCTGGGCGCGCTGCTCTCCTTCATCACCATGTTCGCCGTGACCTCGGCCTATCTGCCCGAGCTGTTCGAGGCGCGGGTGCGCTGTACGGGGGCGGCGCTCGGCTACAACCTCGCGGGCGTCCTGGGCGGTGCGCTCACCCCGATCGTGGCGACGGCGGTGTCCCACGGCGACGGCCCGCCCTGGGGCGTCGCCGCGTATCTGACCGCCGTGGCACTGCTGAGTCTGGGCTGCTTCGCCCTACTGCCGGAGACACGGCCGACGGCCGACCGTCCGGACGGTGGACGGTCGACCGTACGGCCTCTGGAGGCCGGGGAGGCGGCTGTGTGAGCCCGTCTCCCGGATCCGGGACCGGACAAAGCTGTCGGACGCCGCCGGGCGCTGTCGGGCGCCGTCAGGGCGGTGACGCCGCGGGCGCCGTCAGACGTCGACGCTGTCCTTGTCCCGGGCCCGGTCCTCCCCGCTCCCCGCCTCCGCCAGGGCCTTTTTCTTCGAGGCGTACAGACTGGTGGCCGTGGTGACGGCGAGCACCGCGCAGATGACGCCGAGCGAGACCGGGATACTGATCTCCGGGACATGCACCCCGGACTCGTGCAGCGCGTGCAGCACCAGCTTGACGCCGATGAAGCCGAGGATGATCGACAGTCCGTACGAGAGGTGGACCAGCTTCCTGAGCAGGCCGCCGATGAGGAAGTACAGCTGGCGCAGGCCCATCAGCGCGAAGGCGTTGGCGGTGAAGACGATGTACGGGTCCTGGGTGAGGCCGAAGATCGCGGGTATCGAGTCCAGCGCGAAGAGGACGTCGGTGGTGCCGATCGCCAGCATGACGATCAGCATCGGGGTCATCAGCCGCTTGCCGTTCTCCACGATGAACAGCTTGGTGTCGTGGTACCGGTCGGTGGACGGGAACCGCTTCTCGACCGCCTTGAGCAGCCGGTTCCCCTCGAACTCCGCTTCCTCCTCATCGGCCCGCGCCTCCTGGATGAGCTTCCAGGCCGTCCAGATGAGGAAGGCGCCGAAGATGTAGAAGACCCAGGCGAAGGTCGAGACGATCGCGGCGCCGGCGGCGATGAAGACGGCGCGCAGCACCAGGGCGATGAGCACACCCACCATCAGCACGCGCTGCTGGTAGATCGTCGGCACGGCGAACTTCGCCATGATCAGAACGAAGACGAAGAGGTTGTCGACGCTCAGCGACTTCTCGGTGATGAAGCCCGCGAAGAACTCGCCGGAGGGCTGGCCGCCCGCGAAGACCAGCAGTCCGAGCCCGAAGAGCCCGGCGAGGGCGACCCAGACGCCGGTCCAGATCCCGGCCTCCTTGATGGAGACCTCATGCGGTTTGCGGCCGCCTATGAAGAAGTCGGCGGCGATCAGGGCGCAGAGGCCGATGATCGTCAGCCCCCACATGGTCACGGATACGTCCACGGTTCCTCCGGCATTCGTACGGCAGTCTCAGCGTCGTCGCTGCCGGAGGTCTCTTCCGCCCATGGACCGCGCCATGGACCGGAGTCCCGGGATTCCGTCCGGCCTCCTGGTGCCGGACGGAATCCGTGGTGACGGGAACACCGCTAAGGAGTACTCCCCTCCGCGTAAAAGAGAGTACAGGAATCCCCATGAAAGAGTAAAGAGAAAGGCAAAATCCCTGGTCAGGCTGGTCAGCCCTGGTCAGCTGCCATACGACTGGCGGGCCCGCGCGGCCCTCAGAGCCTGCGCGGCCCTCCCCACCTCCCCGACCACCTGGTCCAGCACCCGGCTGCCCGGCGGCACCGTCGGCGGCTCGTACGTCCACGCGTGGCCCACCCAGGGGTCGGCGAGGTGGTCGTCGGCCACCGGCGTGAGCCGCAACAGCGATCGCCACAGCGGGTCCAGCACCGGACCGTAGGCCCGCGCGTCCTCGCGGTCGGCGACCATCATCAGATGCACGCCCACCGAGGGGCCCTCGTCCGCCAGATAGCGCAGCTGGGTGACGGCCCGGTCGTCGAAGCCGTGCGGGAAGTCATGGACGATCAGCAGCTGCTCGGCGGTATCCATATCCGGCGGCAGCGCGTCCGTGGCCCCGCTGCGGATCGCCATCTGCACCAGGTCGACACGCTGGGTCAGCGCGGCGAGCACCGCCGAGACCCCCTGGGCCCCGGCCGCGGGCGGCTCGGCCAGCACACCCGACCCCACCAGCGGCGCGAACGAGCCCGCGGCCGAACCCGCCGGGTCGATCACTCGCACCGCGAACTCCCCCGCCGGATAGACGGCCAGCATCCGCGCCGCGATCGCCACCGCCGCGTCCGCGGCCAGTCTGCGCAGCTCACCGGAGTCGGCCGGCCCGTCGAACGAGCCCGAACGCCCGGCGTCGATCCACAGCCCCCGCTCCAGCGGCAGCCGCACCAGCATCGGGATGCGCAGGTCCGCGCGCTCCGGAAGGTGCAGATCCCCCAGACGCAGGGCCATCGGAACCTCCATCGGCACCTGGTACGCCTGCCACACCGGGCTGTCCCAGCGGGCGTAGGCGTACGGCAGCGCGGACTCCACCACCTCGGCCTCGGCGATGAGCTGCGCCAGATCGCGGTCGAGGGCGATCCGGGCCTGCTCGACGAGGTCGGTCTGCTTGGCGCGCGCCTCGGCGCGCGCGGAGTCGGCGGCCGGGCCCACCCGGGTGCGCGGGTCGGAGAGCACCCGGTCCAGCTCCTGCTCCATACGGGACTCGGCGAAATCCACCGCGCTGCGGTAGGCAGCGGTCGTCCGGGCCAGGTCCTCGAACATCCCCCAGACCTGGTTGTAGAGCCGCTCGTCCATGGACCAGCCGGAAGCGTCGCCCGCGACCGGCTGGGCGGGCTGTCCGGGCGCGGCGGGCGGCGCCGTGGGCGGGGGTGTGGGCGGCGCGGCCGTACGGCGGCCCGGGTGCTGGTAGTCGATGGGCCCTCCGGCGGCGGGCGTGCCCTGCGGCTGCTGCGGCGGGGTCTGCGGCTGCTGCGGCGCGCCCTGCGGCTGCTGCGGCTGGGCCGGGGCCGGATCGGTGCCGCCGCCCGCGGCGGCCGTGCGCACCCGGCCGTCGCCCTCCGGGCGGGGCGGGGGCTGGGCGACCGAGCGGGCCACGCCCCTGGCCACCGCCTCGTTGATCCGCGCCGCGAGGTCGGTGCCCTGCTCCAGCCCCTGGTCGTGCAGCATGGCGGCCAGCCCGCCCGCGTACCCCTGGCCGATGGCGCGCACCTTCCAGGCGCCCTGCCTGCGGTAGAGCTCCAGGGCGGCCACCGCGGACTCCGAGTCCAGATCGGTGATGGTGTAGCCGGCGATCTCGGTGCCGTCGAGGCCGGTGACGGCGACGGACGGCGCGGCCATGGCGCCGAACCGGGTCGGGCCGCCGACGCCGGTCGGCAGCGCGAGCAGCACGGTGACCCGGTGGATGTGCTCTGGCATCGCGTCGAGGTCCACGGCGAGCCGGTGGTCGGCCGCCGCCTGTTTGGGCACCTCTATCCCGGCCAGCTGGGGCGAGGCGGGATGCGCGACCCATTCGGCGCCGTGCACCGTGCCCCGCTCATCGCCGAGTGTCGCCCCGGCCACGATCGGATTGCCCGCAGAGATCCGGATCTCCAAACGGGTCTGGGGCAGCGGGTGGTTCTGCCCTCGGACCAGCTCGGCCGTCATGGCTGCGTCCCCTCGTTGTGTTCCGCTGTGTGCCGTACGTGTTGTGTGGTGATGCGGTGGTGCGATGAGCGCGTCGGCCCGGTGAGCTCTGCTCAACCGGGCCGACGCGCTCACCTGGGCGGTACGCCATTACAGATGCGGTACGCCTTTACAGATGCGGTACGCCATTACAGATGCGGCAGGATGTGCGGCATCAGGTCCTGGAAGGTGCGGCCGTTGGCCGGCTCGCCGACCGCCTTCATCTGCCAGGAGGCGCCCGCGCGCTGGACCGTGGCCATGATCTGGGCGGTGTACTGCCCGCCGCCGGTGAGGGTGTACCGCGCGAGCTCCTGGCCGTTGGTCTCGTCCACCAGCCGGCAGAACGCGTTCTGCACCTCGGCGAAGGTCTGGCCGGTGAAGGAGTTCACCGTGAAGACGATCTGGTCGATGTGGACGGGCACCCGCTGGAGGTCGACCAGGATCGCCTCGTCGTCGCCGCCCTGTCCGGCGCCGCCCACGAGGTTGTCACCGGTGTGGCGGACCGAGCCGTCGTCGCTGACCAGGTGGCGGAAGAAGACGACGTCGGTCGGCTGCTTGTCGGCGAAGAGGACGGCCGACGCGTCGAGGTCGATCTCCCGCGTACGGGAGCCGAACAGCCCGCGGCGGGGCGCCGCCTGCCAGCCCAGTCCCATCCGCACCGCGGTCAGGGTGCCCCCGTCGGCCTTCTGCAGGCTGATGGCCTGTCCCTTGGACATGTTGACCGTCACGCGCTGTCCCTACTCTCGTCTCTCGATTCCCCGTGGCCGCCGCGGTGTGCGGCCGTGGCCGCGCCGTACGCACGGCCCTTCCGAAAACCCTATGCACTGTGGCCAGGGCTCCGGCCGGACGAGCGGACTTTTGTGTCGGTCTTGCAACACAGGGAACCCACGGGCGCCCCGGTGAGGACCCGGGGCGTCCGGTGATCAGGAAACTCCGGCCTCCCTCATCTGCCGCAGCTCCTTCTTCAACTCCGAGACCTCGTCGCGCAGTCGGGCCGCCACCTCGAACTGGAGCTCCGCCGCAGCGGCCCGCATGCGGTCGGTCATCTCCTCGATCTGCTCGGCGAGCTCGGCCGCGGGCCGGTCGGTCAGCACCTCCTCCTTGGCCTTGCCCTTGGCGGCCTTGGCCTTGCCGCCCTTGGCCGCCTTGCCGCCGGCCGCCGGCTCGGCCGCCTTCGCGCCCTTGCCGTCCTTCGTCTTGCGGTAGCCGGTGCCGAGCAGCTCCTCCGTGTCGACGTCCTCGCGGGCGATCTGGGCCACGATGTCGTTGATCTTCTTCCGCAGCGGCTGCGGATCGATCTTGTTGGCCTTGTTGAACGCGACCTGCTTCTCGCGGCGGCGGTTGGTCTCGTCGATGGCCTTCGCCATCGCCGGGGTGACCTTGTCGGCGTACATATGCACCTGGCCCGAGACGTTACGGGCGGCACGGCCGATGGTCTGGATCAGCGAGGTGCCCGAGCGCAGGAAGCCCTCCTTGTCGGCATCGAGGATGGCGACCAGCGAGACCTCCGGAAGGTCGAGGCCCTCCCGCAGCAGGTTGATGCCCACCAGCACGTCGAACTCACCGGCGCGCAGCTCGCGCAGCAGCTCGACCCGGCGCAGGGTGTCCACATCGCTGTGCAGATAGCGCACCTGGATGCCCAGCTCGAGCATGTAGTCGGTGAGGTCCTCGGCCATCTTCTTGGTGAGGGTGGTGACCAGGACGCGCTCGTCCTTCTCGGTGCGGATGCGGATCTCATGGATGAGATCGTCGATCTGGCCCTCGGTCGGCTTGACGACGACCTCCGGGTCGACCAGGCCGGTCGGGCGGATGATCTGCTCCACGAAGCCGTCGCCGCGAGACATCTCGTACGTCCCCGGGGTGGCCGAGAGATAGACCGTCTGGCCGACGCGCTTCAGGAACTCCTCCCACTTCAGCGGGCGGTTGTCCAGCGCGGAGGGCAGCCGGAAGCCGTGCTCGATCAGGGTCCGCTTCCGGGAGGCGTCGCCCTCGTACATCGCGCCGATCTGCGGCACCGTGACATGCGACTCGTCGATGACCAGGAGGAAGTCCTCCGGGAAGTAGTCCAGCAGGGTGTGCGGCGGGGATCCGGTCTCACGGCCGTCGATGTGCAGCGAGTAGTTCTCGATGCCGGAGCAGGTGCCGATCTGCCGCATCATCTCGATGTCGTAGGTGGTGCGCATCCGCAGCCGCTGGGCCTCCAGCAGCTTGCCCTGCTTCTCCATCCGGGAAAGGGTCTCGGTGAGCTCGGCCTCGATCCCGGCGATGGCCCTCTCCATGCGCTCGGGCCCGGCCACATAGTGGGTGGCCGGGAACACATACAGCTCCTGGTCGTCGCTGATCACTTCGCCGGTGAGCGGATGGAGCGTGGAGAGCGCCTCGATCTCGTCGCCGAACATCTCGATGCGGACCGCGAGCTCCTCGTAGACCGGGAAGATCTCGATGGTGTCGCCGCGGACCCGGAAGGTGCCCCGGGTGAACGCCATGTCGTTGCGGTTGTACTGAATATCGACAAAGCGACGCAGCAGCTGATCGCGGTCGATCTCCTCGCCGACCTTGAGCTGCACCATACGGTCCACGTACTCCTGCGGCGTACCGAGGCCGTAGATGCAGGAGACGGAGGCCACCACGACCACGTCACGCCGGGTGAGCAGCGAGTTCGTCGCCGAGTGGCGCAGCCGCTCCACCTCCTCGTTGATCGAGGAGTCCTTCTCGATGTAGGTGTCCGACTGCGGGACGTACGCCTCGGGCTGGTAGTAGTCGTAGTACGAGACGAAGTACTCGACCGCGTTGTTCGGCAGCAGCTCGCGGAACTCATTGGCCAGCTGGGCGGCCAGCGTCTTGTTCGGAGCCATGACCAGCGTGGGCCGCTGAAGTTTCTCGATCATCCATGCGGTGGTCGCGGACTTGCCGGTGCCGGTCGCGCCGAGCAGGACGACGTCCCTCTCCCCCGCGCGGACGCGCCGGTCGAGGTCGGCGATGGCGGTGGGCTGGTCACCGCTGGGCTGATAGGGGCTGACGACCTCGAAGGGCGCCACCTTGCGTTCGAGCTGAGTTACGGGCCGCATGAGACCCACCGTACGACTCGCCACTGACAACGGCTGAGCGCTCGTCCGCGCCACCCTCTCCCCGGCCCTCCGGCCGGATTCAGACGATCATGCGCCTGATGTCGCCCGTGGCACGAATTTTCCGCCCATCCGGCATCTATCCTCCACTGCCGCGCATCTGGGACCCTCTGCCCGTCCATGAGTCGGACGAGAATCCACGCGAGGAGTCCGTATGCAGATCCGCCCGGCCGCCGCGTTAACCGGCGCGCTCATCGGGATGTCCGCGCTCTTCCTCCCCACGGCCACGGCCCAGGCCACCGGCCGGACGACGCACCACCACACGGTCACCGTGGCCCATCGCGGTGCCTCCGCGTACGCCCCCGAGAACACCCTGGCCGCCGTCGACGCCGCCGACGACCTGGGCATCGACTGGGTGGAGAACGACGTCCAGCGCACCAGGGACGGCGAGCTGATCGTCATGCACGACACCACGCTGAACCGGACCACCGACGTCGAGCAGATCTTCCCCGACCGCGCGCCCTGGAAGATCTCCGACTTCACCCTCGACGAGATCGAAAAGCTGGACGCCGGAAGCTGGTTCGGCCCCGAGTTCCAGGGCGAGACGGTGCCCACCCTGGAGGAGTACATGGACCGGGTTTCGGACAACCACCAAAAGCTCCTGCTGGAGCTCAAGGCCCCCGAGCTCTATCCGGGGATCGAGCGCCAGACGCTGCGGGAGCTGCGAAGAGAGGGCTGGCTGGACCACCGGCACAAGCGCCGGCTGATCGTCCAGAGCTTCAGCGCCGACTCGATGCGGGCGGTCCACCGGCTGCGACCGGACGTCAAGACCGGCTTCCTGGGCACCCCGGCCGTCGCCGACCTGCCGGAGTACGCCGAGTTCTCCGACCAGATCAACCCCAGCTACACGACCATCGACGCCGACTATGTGTCCGCGGTGCGGTCGGTGGACGGGGCGCACGGCAGGCCGCTGGAGGTCTACACCTGGACCGTCAACGACGGCCCGACGGCGGTCTCGGTCGCGGCCATGGGCGTGAACGGCATCATCACCAACAAGCCCGATGTGATCCGGGACGCCCTCGACGACGCCTCGTGATCCACGGCTCCCCCTGACGAGGCGCCCCGCCGGCCGACCGGCGGGGCGCTGTCGGCGGCGCTGTCGGTGGCGCTGTCAGTGGGGGGTTCTACGCTGAACGCGTGACGATCGCAGAGCGGCAGACACAGCCGGACCCGCGGAAGCGGCCGGAGCGTCGGGGGCGCCCGGAGAGTGCGGACGCGCGCGCCTGGGCCTGGGCGGTCCTGGCCACGCCCATCGGCCCGCTGCTGCTCGCGGCCACCGACGAGGGGCTGGCCCAGGTGGTCTTCCACGCGGAGGAGAAGACGGCGGCCGAGGCCGTCGCCAGGCTCACGCGCCGCCTCGGCGCCGAGCCCACCGCCGCGCCCCCCACGGCCTCCGGCACCGTGGCCGCCCCGTCCGGCGCACCTCGCTGCGCCGGACATCTCGCCGAGGCGATACGGCAGATGGAGAGCTATTTCGCCGGGGAGGCCAAGGCGTTCACCCTCTCCCTGGACTGGTCCCTGATCACCGGCTTCAACCGCCGGGTGCTGCGCGAGCTGGCCGCACATGTGCCCTATGGCACGGTCGTCGGCTATCAGAACCTCGCCGACCGGGTGGGTGAGCCGGGCGCGGCCCGCGCCGTCGGCATGGCCATGGGGAGCAATCCGCTGCCGGTCGTGGTGCCGTGCCACCGAGTGGTGGAGAGCGGCGGGGGCATCGGCGGCTTCGGCGGCGGGCTGGAGACCAAGCGCATCCTGCTGGCACTGGAAGGCGTTCTTCCGCAACCGCTCTTCTGAATCGTTCTTCCCGGCCGGACGGAAATATCTTGTTCCGGAATTCCGCGGCCGTCTTGTGGTGCTTGTCTATCACCCTTATCTTAAGAGCGCCCATCGCCCTGGCTTTCCGTCACCAGCCGGGCCTGGGGCTCTCATTGCGTTCGGCCGTACGAACCGTACCGCGCGATAACGCTCTTCCGCTCTTCAGCTCTTCCCGCTCCACCGATCGTGCGTGCCACCCGCTCTGCCGGTACTTCCCGCACGTCCCGCACCCCCCGCTCTTCCTTGCCCTTCCTCGCTCTTCCCGCTCATCGGAAATTCATCGCTCAACTACGTCCCCACAAGTGATCGAATTGGAGAGCCATGTCCGGTGTTCTGCTCGCGGGCGGCGCGGCCGCGGCGCTATTCGCCTCGGCCCTTTCCACCCAAGGAGTTTCCTCGGCCCCTGATGGGCCGCCGGAAAAGATCCAGATAAGCGTCAAGACGGTGAACGGCTCGGGCTGCCCCAAGGGCACCACCGCCGTGGCCGTCGCCGCCGACAACTCGGCGTTCACCGTGACCTACAGCGACTATCTCGCCCAGGTCGGCCCCGGCGCGGATCCGACCGACATCCGTAAGAACTGCCAGCTCAGCCTGGGCGTGCACGTGCCGCAGGGGTTCACCTACGCCATCGCCCAGGTCGACTACCGGGGCTATGGCTACCTCGAAAAGGGCGCCAAGGGCACCGAGAAGGCGAGCTACTACTTCCAGGGCTCGTCGGACACCGCGTCGCGGACCCATGACTTCAGCGGTCCGTACAACGACAACTGGCAGACCACCGACAGCACCGACTACAGCGCCCTGGTGTGGGCCCCCTGCGGCCAGGACCGCAACTTCAACGTCAACACCGAGCTGCGGGTCGGCGCCGGCACCTCTCCTGCGGGCACCACCAGCTTCATGGCCATGGACTCGACGGACGGCGGGGTCAACACGGTTTACCACCTCGCCTGGAAGGAATGCCCTTCCGCCGTCCGGTAGCCCGGTAAATCCACCATCGAATGGAGAATCATGCCCGGTGTTCTGTACGCAGGCGGTGTGGTCGCAGCGTTATTCGCCTCGACGCTCACTTCCCAGGCATATGCACAACCCCCGTTCGACACCGTGCCGCCCGACAAGATCGTGATCACCGTCGCCACCGTCAATGGGTCGGGCTGCCCGGCGGGCACCGCGGCGATCGCCGTCTCCCCGGACAACACTGCCTTCACCGTGACCTACAGCGAGTATCTCGCGCAGGTGGGCAAGGGATCCAAGCCGACGGACTTCAGAAAGAACTGTCAGCTGAGTCTGGTCACACATGTGCCACAGGGCTTTTCCTACGCCATCGCCAGTGTCGACTACCGTGGTTTCGCCCATCTGGAAAAGGGCGCGTCCGCCACGCAGAAAGCCTCGTACTACTTCCAGGGGCAGTCGCAGACCTCGTCGAACACGCATAGCTACAACGGCGCCTACGACGACAACTGGCAGGCCACCGACGTATCCGATATCGCCACCGTGGTGTGGTCGCCCTGCGGTGAACTCCGCAACTTCAACATCAACACCGAGTTGCGGGTCAACGCCGGAACGTCCAACACCCAGGAAACGACCAGCTTCATCGCCATGGACTCGACCGACGGCGATGTGAGCACCACCTATCACTTCGCCTGGAAGGAATGCCCGCCGACCAAGAAGTGACCCCTCCGCGCCAACCCGGACACGACCCCCTGCGCACCGCCTCGAAACGTACCCGGCTACGGCTCCGGGCGGTGCCAGGCCGGATGCCGGGGGTCGTCCATCCGCACCACCACATCCGCCGCCTCACCGGGCCCCACCTCGTCCTCGTAGCGCGCGAAGGCGGGCAGGGTCCAGCGGTCGCCCTCGTCGGTGCGGCGGGCGAGGGCGGCCGGGGACAGCCGCAGATGCACCGAGAGGTCGAACGGGAACCAGTGCCCCAGCAGCAGCGCGCCGTGCAGCAACAGCACCCCGCCCGGCGCAAGTTCGGCGTACGGGCTGCGCGTGGCCCGGTCGGTCTCCGGATCCCACAGGTCGGGCAGTACCCGCCCGGTGCCGCCCGGCTCCGGTTCCAGTGGATCGAAGACCTCGCGCCACAGGGCGCCGGTGTCCAGCCAGCGGTCGTAGTACGCGTCCGGGTCCCGCTTCCCGTACTCGTAGCGCAGCGAGGCGGGCCGCCAGAACCCCGCCGCCGCGACCACCAGGGCCGGTCGGCCGAGGACGCGCAGCGCCTCGGCCAGATCCCGCGCCAGCTCGCCGGTGGGCGCCGCCGGAGCCCCGTCGACGGCCACTCTCAGCCAGGGGCTGCCGTCCGCCGCCGTCAGCCCGGCGATGCGGTCGGCGGTCGCGTCGGTCAGCCGTTCCCAGGTGATCGCTTCGAGCCGCACGCCCCCATCATGCCGTGGGCCCGGGGGCGGTGGGCTCCAGGGGCCAGAGGCCAGGAGCCAGGAGCCAGGAGCCAGGAGCCAGGAGCCAGGAGCCAGGAGCTCCGAGAGAGGTACCCTCCGGCCATGGCATCTCAGATAGCGCTGCTCCGCGGCATCAATGTGGGCGGGAACAGGAAGTTCCCCATGGCCCGGCAGCGTGAGCTGATGGCCGAGCTGGGCTTCGAGGACGTCACCGTCCACCTGCAGACCGGCAATATCGTCTTCGCCGACCCCGGTACCCCACCCGAGCAGACGGCCCGTACCCTCGAGGACCGCTTCGCCGCCGGTCTCGGCTTTCCCGTGGACGTCATGGTCCGTACGCGCGAGGAGCTGGCCGCCGTGATCGAGGCCAACCCGTATCCGGAAGCCGTCGCCGAGCCGAAGACCCTGCATGTCGTCTTCCTGGCGGACGTGCCCGCGGACTCGTCCGCGCTGGACGCGCTGGATCCGGCCGCCTACGCCCCGGACGCGTTCCGCCTCGTCGGCCGCGAGATCTTCCTGCACTGCCCGGACGGGGTCGGCCGCTCCAAGCTGGCGGCGAAGGTCACCAACGCCCGGCTCGGGGTGCCGGCCACCGCCCGCAACTGGAACACGGTCACCAAGCTGCTGGCCCTGGCCGACGGCTGAGACGTTTCCTCGGCATCGGCCGGAGACGCGCCGAGCCGCGCTCAGCTCCAGCCGTACCGCTGCCGCAGCCGCATCACGACCAGGTCGAAGCGCGGCCGGTCGAGCGCGCACGCCTCGCGCCGCATCCCGTCCGGGTGCACCCGCAGCACCCGGTCCACATCGACCCATGACTCCCGCCCGGCGCGGTCCCACGGCCCGGCGCCGATCGGCACCCACTCGCGGTCGCCGTCGTGCCGCTTGCTCGACAGCTGCACGGCGAGCAGCGTCCCGGCCCGCTCCCGCGCGACCACCAGCACCGGCCGGTCCTTGCCACGGCCGTCGTTCTCCTCGTACGGCACCCATGTCCAGACGATCTCGCCGGGGTCCGGGTCCCCGTCCGGATCGGGTGCGTAACTCGTCCGTACCCGCCCGACCTGGCGCGGATGAGCCTCGACGGTGGCGGCCGGGCCGGTGCTTCCGGGAAGCGCCGCGCCGTCCCCCGTCCCCTGCGTTCCGTTGAATGGGCTGATCACGCCCGACACGTTAACCCGTCCGCGAGACCCGATGACATGGCGGCCCCCTCGGCGTGGAAGAGGCATGTACGTGCCCGATGTTCTCGACCCACTGGCGGAGCTCGTCAAACGACGCCATGACCCGGTCGTCGTCCAGACCATGCGCTCCACGGCGGCCGCGACCATCGCCTACGTCGTCGCCCTCGAGCTCAGCAAGGAACCCGCCCCCCTCACCGCGCCCCTGACCGCCCTCCTCGTCGTCCAGGTCACCCTCTACGCGACCCTCACCAGAAGCCTCCGCAGGGTCGAGGCGGTGATCGTGGGCGTCCTGATCGCCATCGCCTTCAGCGTGCTGGTGGGGCTGACCTGGTGGAGCCTGTGCCTGATCATCCTCGCCGCCCAGACCGCCGGCTATCTCACGCGCGTGGGCGACTGGGTCCAGGAGGTGGCGATCAGCGCCATGCTGGTCCTGGGCGTGACGCAGGTGACCACCTACGCCTGGGACCGGGTGCTGGAGACCCTCATCGGGGCCGGTGTCGGGATGGGCTTCAACTTCTTCCTCGCGCCTCCGGTGTGGGTCGAGACGGCCGGCAAGTCCATCGAGGACCTGGCCCGCCGGATGCGTCAGCTGCTGCTGCACATCGGCGAGGAGCTGGGCAGTCAGATCGCCGTCGACCGCGCCGCCGCCCGGCTCTACGAGGCCCGCCGCCTCGACCACGACATCTCCCAGGTCGACGCGGCCCTCCGGCAGGCGGAGGACAGTGTGCGGCTCAACCCCCGCGTCAAGGAAGGCCTCCTCTACCGCGTGGTGCTCCGCACCGGCCTGGACACGCTGGAGATCTGCACCGTCATCCTGCGCGTCATGTCCCGCACCCTGACCGACCTCGCCAGGGCGCGGACGGACGAACCCCTCTTCCCCCCGGACGTGGCCGATGCCCTGAAGGACCTCTTCGTCCATCTCGCCGCCGCCATCGAGAGCTTCGCCGTCCTGGTCACCACCCAGGTCAGCGCCAACGCCGAGGAGGCCGAATCCCGCCTCTCCAGCGAGCTCGTCAAGGCCCACGCCGGCCGCGACCGCGGCGCCGACCTCCTGCTGCGCCGCGTCCAGGAGCACCCCCGCCAGTGGCAGCTGCACGGTGCCCTGCTCGCGGAGATCGACCGCATTCTCGACGAACTCGACATGGAGCAGCGCTCCAAGCGGCTCATGGAAGAGCTCGACCGCAGCGCCCGCGAGAAGCGCGAGCGCTTCCCCTTCCTCCACAAGCTCCAGCGCCGGCTCCGGCGCGGCCGCACGGACGGCTCCGGAGCGGTCTGAGTCGCCGGGGCGGTCAGCTGAGCGGGTAGCGGTCGCGGGGGAAGACCACGTCGTCGTAGGGCTCGTACAGCTCCACCGAACGGTGGAACTCGGAGGCGAAGTCGTCGGCGAGTTCGGCGATCGTGCCGCGGCCCTCGGTCAGGGACAGCCAGGACGGCGGGAGGCGGAGGTCGCCGTGGTGGGCGCCGAGGATGTTGCCGCAGATCGAGCCCGTCGAGTCGCTGTCGCCCGAGTGGTTGACGGACAGCAGCAGGGCCGCCTGGACGGGGGTACGCGGGGGCGCCGGGTCGTAGCTGATCTTGCCGCCGGGGCCGTACAGGATCTGCTGGGCGGGGGTGCGGGCCAGGGCGCTGTAGACCGCGATGGCCAGGGCCTCCTCGGCGACCCAGCCACCGCCGAGCGATTCGGCCTTCTCGGGCGTCGGATCGCCCTCGGCCGCCAGGTCGACCGCCTTGCGGAGGGCGGCGGTGGTCTCCTCGTGGCCGGGGTAGCGGGCGAGGAGTTCCAGGGTGCGCAGGGTCGCGCCTTCGAGGGACTCTCCGTCGAGCAGGCAGGCGATCATGGCGGCCAGGGCACCGGCCGCGTAGTAGCCCGTCGGATGGCCATGGGTGATCTGGGCGCAGCGGGCGGCGAGTTCGAAGCAGTCGCGGGGGTCGAGCCCGGTGAGGCCGAACGGCGCCGAGCGCATCACGGTGCCGCAGCCCTTGGAGCCGGTGTTCACCGGGCCGGGGGTGCCGTCCAGGGGAGCGCGCGTGGCGGGCACGTGCTTCGCGGTGAGGCCGGAGAGGCAGGCGTTGCCGGGGGCGCGGCGGGCGTACAGCCAGGGCTGGGTGCGCAGCCAGCCGGAGCGGACCAGGTCCCCGGTGCCCTCGGCGGGCGGCGGCCCGGGGTGGTTCTGGGTGTCCAGCCAGCGCAGATAGGCATGGCGGACGACGGCAGTCTCGGACCCTTCGAGGCCCTTGGAGGAGGTTCTGGCGTGGGCCCGTATCAGGCCCTCGGCCGTGAAGAGCGTCATCTGGGTGTCATCGGTGACCCGGCCCACGACTCCGCTGCCGTCCGGGACGAGGGTGGTGACGCCCGCGGTGCCATGGGTCTCGCGGATCGACCGCAGGGACAGGAACTCGATGGGGTTGCCGAGGGCGTCGCCGATCGCACCGCCCAGCAGGCAGCCGCGGATGCGGGCCCGCTTGGCGGCTGTTTCGTCCCATGACTGGCGGATCACTGGCAGCTCCTCATCGTCCTGGTCCCATGCCGTCCCGTATGGATGCACACGACATGATCTCAGGTGTCGGTGGGCGTCCCCGGGCGGTAGATTCGAGAGGGCGGAAAACATAAGGAAGCAGCCGAAAACGGGAGATACGGTGCCATGCCGATGCGGCTGATCCGAACGGGCGATGAGCCGATCCACGCGCGCAGTCCGCTGCGGATGCGGCTGGGGCTGGCCACGTGGGGGCTGCTGTGGACACTCGGCGGCGCGGTGGCCTTCGCGGTCGTGGGCCGACCGGGGTGGGCGGCGGCCTGCGGAGCGCTCGCCGTCGTCACGCTGATCGACCTCGTCCTGGTCATCCGGCATATCCGGCAGGGGCCGCACTATCAGCCAGGCCGGGATGTGCCGCCGTACGCACCGATCGCCGAGCGCAGGCGCAGCCGCGGGCGGCGAAGGGCTCCGTAAGGGCGGCGGCGAGCTCCGTAAGGGCGTCACCGCTGAAGCGTGGGCGCCGTGTGAGGCGTCACCGCTGAAGCGTGGGCGCCGTGAGGCATCGGCGTCCCGGAGCGCGTGGACGCCGTAAGGCGGGTACGCGGCTCCGGCGGTGACGGGATATCGACGGCGGGGAGCACCGCGTTCCGGGGGATACTGCCCAGTACCAGCTGAGTACCTGCCGCGACAGGGGGGCCGTCATGGGGGTGCTGGCGATCGGCATCGCGCTCTGTGCGCTCGGGCTGATGCTCTCCGGGACCGGAGAGCCGTACGGGCGGCGGGAGGCGCGGCGGGGACCGGAGGCCGACCCGTACGACTTCGCCCGTCAGCGCGGAGTGGCGCTCGGGCTCGGCGGGGTGGTGCTGCTGGGCGCGGTGGTCCTCGGCGGCTTCGCCCTCTGGCGCTGACCGGGGGCACGGACGCCCGCCGCCCGCCCACCGGCGCGTACGGCCGCACCCGGGCCCCGGCGAGCGCCTGGGGGCTCAGCCCGCGCCCCGCCTATCCGTCCCGGCCGCCCTTCTCGCCGAACCGGGCCGCCTCCACGAAGTCCGGGCGCGGATCGAGCGCCGCGGCCAGCCGGAAGTGGCGGGTGGCCTCGGCCGGGCGGTTGGCCCGCTCCAGGGTGCGGGCCAGGGCGAAGTGGGCGAAGGCGTTGTCCGGCTCGCGCTCCAGGACGAGCTGGAACTCCAGCTCCGCCGAGCGCAGCTGGGCCGCGCCGAAGAACGCGCGCGCCCGGAGCAGCCGGGCCGCCGTGTTCTCGGGGTGGGCGCTGATGACCGAGTCGAGCAGCTTGACGGCGCCCCGTGGATCTCGGGCGGCGAGCAGGTGCTCGGCGGCGCGGAAGTCGATGACGTGGGTCTCGGGCGTGGGCTCGGGCACAGCCGTTTCCTTCCCCGGGTACGTACTCGGTGGTGAGGCGGTGGATGGAGTGAGGGGATGGGATGAACCGTCACGGATGATCGTTCGCTACGGGGTGCACAACAACCACCCCGCACGCCGCATTCCCCGCCACGGGCCGCCGCACGCTCCGCCAGCCGCACGCTCCGCCACGGGCCGCCGCACGCTCCGCAGCGCGCCCCGGCTCGGCCCCGGCCGTTCCGCGCGCCCCGCCCCGGCTCAACCCCGGACGCTCCGCGCGCTCCGCGCCCCGCTCAGCCCTCCGTGGCCGCCGCCCGCCGCACCAGATCCGCCCAGACCTTTCCGACCTGCGGCTCCAGCGCCTCGATCGGGCCATCGTTGTCGATCACGACATCGGCGATCGCCAGCCGTTCCGCGCGGGTGGCCTGTGCCGCCATCCGGGCCCGCGCCTCGTCCTCGGCCATGCCGCGCAGCCGCACCAGCCGGTCCAGCTGGGTCTCGGGCGTGGCATCCACGACCATGACCAGGTCGTAGAGCGGCGCCAGCTTGTTCTCGGCCAGAAGGGGGACGTCATGGACGACGACGGCGTCGGGCGCGGCCGCCGACTGGAGTTCGGCGGAGCGGTCCCGGACCAGCGGGTGGATGATCGCGTTCAGCGCGCTCAGCCGCTGCAGGTCGTTGAAGACGATCCCACCGAGCCTGGGCCGGTCCAGACGGCCGTCGGCGGTCAGCACCTCGGGGCCGAACTCGGCGACCACGGCGGCCAGTCCCGGCGTGCCCGGCTCGACCACCTCGCGAGCGATCCGATCCGAGTCGATCAGCACCGCTCCCAATGAGGTCAGGATCCGTGAGACCTCGCTCTTGCCCGCGCCGATTCCGCCCGTGAGCCCCAGGTTCAGCATGGGGCCCACGCTATACGGCGCGCCGGTGGGGTCATCGGTCAGGCTCCGCCGTCGCCCTCGCGCTCGGCGAGGAACCGTTCGAACTCCGCGCCCAGTTCATCCGCCGAGGGCAGCTCGGCCGGCTCCGCGACCAGATTGCCGCGGCTCTCGGCCCCGGCCACCGCGTCGTACTGGTGCTCGAGGCCCCGTACGAGCGCGACCAGTTCCTCGTCGCCCTCCGAGATCTGCCGCTCGATCTCCTCCTGCGTCCTCAGGGCCTCGTTGCGCAGGGCGTGCGTCGGCCCCGGCAGCACCAGACCGGTGGCCGCCGTGATGGCCTCCAGCGCGGTGAGCGCCGCGTCCGGATAGGCCGACCGGGCCAGATAGTGCGGCACATGCACGGCCACGCCGAGCACATCGCGGCCCGCCTCGGCGAGCCGGTACTCGATCAGGGATTCGGCGCTGCCGGGCACTTGGGCCTCGTCGAAATAGCCCCGGTGACCGGGCATCAGGTCGGTGCGATTGCCGTGCGGGGTGATGCCGACCGGCCGGGTGTGCGGCACGCCCATCGGGATGCCGTGGAAGTTCACCGCGAGCCTGACGCCCAGCCGCTCGACCATCTGGTCCACGGCCGCGGCGAACCGCTCCCACTCCACATCCGGCTCCGGGCCGGTGAGCAGCAGGAACGGGGCCGCGGTCGCGTCGCGCACCAGATGCAGCTCGATTTTCGGGGTCTCGTACGCCGTCCACCGGTCGCGCTGGAAGGTCAGCAGGGGCCGACGGGCCCGGTAGTCGACCAGCCGGTCATGGTCGAAACGCGCGACCACCTTGCGCGGCAGACCGTCGAGCAGCCGCTCCACGATCTGGTCCCCGGTCTCGCCGGCGTCGATATAGCCGTCGAAGTGGTACAGCAGCACCAGCCCGGCCGAGTCCCGCGAGGCTATCGCGTCGACCTCCGCCAGCCCGCTCGGTTCCCATGCGTACAACTCCTGCGGATCATGCACTGTGACCGCTCCTCCTCGTGTTCGCATCGAAGAACACCGAACGGGGGCGGGGGCATTCCCCGGGCGGGACCTTCGATGGCCGAGCGGCCCTGAACCCGGTCTCCGAGGCGCCCACTTGGGCGACGTCTCCAACGGCCCACCGGGGCGAACGGGAGCGGCCCGATCTCGACGTCGGCGCACGTCGCGGGGTTGACGCGCATATGCGGCACGCCTATCTTCGCCAGCCGTCAGCGGTTCATCATGTCATCCGGCGTTCACTGTCCCGAACCCAGCGTGTTCACCTCTGGCCACGGCACAGGAAGGCAGCCTCCTATGCACTCCCCCGGCCGCACACCCACCCGATTACGCGCTCTCCTCACCGCCGTCGCCACCGGACTGATCGCCACCGGCGGGCTGATGGCGGCGGGCATGACCGGGCGGGAGGCCCCCGCCGCCACCGCCGTCCCGATCTCCGTCGATGACGCGGACGGGCTCAGGGAAGCCCTTGCCGGGGCCCGGCCCGGCGATACGATCCGGCTCGCCGACGGCAGGTACCACGGCAGCTTCGAGATCACCGCCTCCGGCACCTCCGGCTCGCGGATCACCCTCACCGGCTCCCCGAAGGCGGTCCTCACCGCGAGCGGCGGCTATGGGCTGCGGCTGAACGGCGCCTCGTACTGGACCGTCACGGGGATCACGGTCCACGGCGGCAAGGAGGGCATCAGGATCGACGGTTCCCGGGGCGTGACCGTGGACTCCGTTTCGGTCAGTGTGCGCCATGGGCATGCGTAAGGCCCGCTCCCCAGGGGGAGCGGGCCTTACCTGCTCAGCCTTACCTGCTCAGCTGGTGCCGACTAGCGGCGGCTGGTCAGCTCTGGCCACCGGCCAGCTTCTCGCGAAGCGCGGCCAGCGCCTCGTCCGAGGCCAGGGCGCCGGAGTTGTCGGCCGACTCCGAGGAGTACGAACCGCCACCACCGGCCGCCTGCCCGCCCGGCGCCGGGGCAGCGCTGCCCGCCTCGGCAGCGGCCTGCTCGTCGGCCTCGCGGGACTTGATGACCTGCGCCTGGTGCTGCTCGAAGCGCTGCTGCGCCTCGGCGTACTGGGTCTCCCACGCCTCGCGCTGGGTCTCGAAGCCCTCGAGCCAGTCGTTGGTCTCGGGGTCGAAGCCCTCGGGGTAGATGTAGTTGCCCTGGTCGTCGTAGGACGCGGCCATGCCGTACAGGGTCGGGTCGAACTCGACCACGGACGGGTCGGCACCGAACGCCTCGTTGGCCTGCTTCAGCGAGAGGCTGATGCGGCGGCGCTCGAGGTCGATGTCGATGACCTTGACGAAGATCTCGTCGTTGACCTGGACGACCTGCTCCGGGATCTCCACGTGGCGCTCGGCCAGCTCGGAGATGTGGACCAGACCCTCGATGCCCTCGTCCACGCGGACGAACGCACCGAACGGCACGAGCTTGGTGACCTTACCCGGGACGACCTGACCGATCTGGTGGGTCCGGGCGAACTGCTGCCACGGGTCCTCCTGGGTCGCCTTGAGCGACAGGGAGACGCGCTCGCGGTCCATGTCGACGTCCAGGACCTCGACCGTGACCTCCTGGCCGACCTCGACGACCTCGGAGGGGTGGTCGATGTGCTTCCAGGACAGCTCCGAGACGTGGACAAGACCGTCGACGCCGCCCAGGTCCACGAACGCACCGAAGTTGACGATGGAGGAGACGACGCCGGAGCGCACCTGGCCCTTCTGGAGGGTGGTGAGGAAGGTCTGGCGGACCTCGCTCTGGGTCTGCTCCAGCCAGGCGCGGCGGGACAGGACCACGTTGTTGCGGTTCTTGTCGAGCTCGATGATCTTCGCCTCGAGCTCCTTGCCCACGTAGGGCTGCAGGTCGCGGACGCGGCGCATCTCCACCAGGGAGGCGGGGAGGAAGCCACGGAGGCCGATGTCGAGGATGAGACCACCCTTGACGACCTCGATGACGGTACCGGTGACGATCCCGTCTTCTTCCTTGATCTTCTCGATGGTGCCCCAGGCGCGCTCGTACTGAGCGCGCTTCTTCGAGAGGATCAGTCGGCCTTCCTTGTCCTCCTTCTGGAGAACGAGGGCCTCGATCTCGTCGCCGACGGCGACGACCTCGTTGGGGTCGACGTCGTGCTTGATCGACAGTTCGCGAGAGGGGATGACGCCTTCGGTCTTATAACCAATGTCGAGCAGGACCTCGTCCCGGTCGACCTTCACGATGACGCCGTCGACGATGTCGCCGTCGTTGAAGTACTTGATCGTCTCGTCGATCGCGGCGAGGAAGGCTTCCTCGGAACCGATGTCGTTGACCGCCACCTGCGGGGTGGTGCGGGTTGCCTCGGTGCTGCTCGTCATGTGGAAAAGGGCTCCGGTACGGACATGAAGTCGTAGGTACTGCTACGCCGGGACCCTTATCACACTGCCGAAGCCGGACGACCTTGGAGACGCCGAATCTTTCCGATTTCAGAGATCGAAAAGCGCGAGCGCCTCGACAACCGAGGGGACATACAACAGATGCGAGTGCGGCCTGCTCCGTCCGAGGCGCACAGGCCCGCAGCGCAACTTGTAGCATACGGGGGCAGCCGGGCATGGTCAATGCACGAAGAGCACACGTGGGGAATAACGCCCCGAACCCGGCAAATTGCATGGTCCGTACTGCGACGCGGTTCTCACCGTGCCCCGCAGCCACAGGTCGATACAGAGAGTACGACGACGCGCACGATGGTCCAAGAACACGAGCCCAGCACCCCTGGGGAGGCCGCCGAGCCGACGGCCACCCGCCGGACCGCCGACACGGCGGAGAGCAGCCGGGCCAGCCGGGGGTGGTGGGACCGCAACGCGGACGAGTACCAGGAGGAGCACGGCGCCTTCCTGGGCGACGACCGGTTCATATGGGGCCCGGAGGGGCTGGACGAGGCGGAGGCCGGGCTGCTGGGCCCGGTGGAGGCACTCAAGGGGCGCGATGTGCTGGAGGTGGGCGCGGGCGCCGCGCAGTGCGCCCGCTGGCTGGCCGCGCGGGGGGCGCGGCCGGTGGCGCTGGACCTCTCGCTTCGGCAGCTGCGGCACGCGCGGCGGATCGACACGGAGGCGGCGGCCTCAGAGGCCACCGGGACCTCCGGGACCTCCCGGGCCTCCCGGGCCTCCGGGACCTCCCGGGCCTCCCGGGCCTCCGGGGCCTCCCGGGTCGGCGACGCGGCCGGGGTCGCGCTGGTGCAGGCCGACGCCACCGCCCTGCCCTTCCGGGACGGCTCGTTCGACCTGGCGTGCTCGGCGTACGGGGCGGTGCCGTTCGTGGCCGAGCCGGTGCTGGTGATGCGCGAGGTGCGCCGGGTGCTGCGGCCGGGCGGGCGGTGGGTCTTCTCGGTTACGCATCCGATCCGCTGGGCGTTCCCCGACGAACCGGGGCCCGAGGGGCTGTCCATCGCCGCCTCCTACTTCGACCGCACGCCCTATGTGGAGCAGGACGAGTCGGGCCAGGCCCTCTATGTGGAGCACCACCGGACGCTGGGCGACCGGGTGCGGGACGTGGTGGCCGGGGGTTTTCGGCTGGTCGACCTGATCGAACCGGAGTGGCCCGCGTGGAACCACCAGGAGTGGGGCGGCTGGTCCCCCCTGCGAGGGAACCTCATCCCGGGCACGGCGATCTTCGTGTGCGAGCGGGACTGAGCGGGATCGAGGCAGAGGGGCGGAGGGGTTGACCATGCCTGCGGACGTGCGCGCCGAGGCCCTGGACCGCCTTCCCGTACGCGAAGCCGTGCCCGAGCTGCTGCGCGCGCTCGACGACCGCGGGGTCGCCGTGCTGTGCGCGCCTCCGGGGACCGGTAAGACGACGCTGGTGCCGCTGGTGCTCGCCGGGCTGGTGGGCGGCGGGCCGGTGCGGCGGGTGCTGGTGGCCGAGCCTCGGCGGATCGCGGCGCGGGCCGCCGCGCGGCGGATGGCGTGGCTGCTGGGCGAGCGGCCGGGCGGCAGGGTCGGCTTCACCGTGCGCGGCGAGCGGCAGGCCGGGCCCGGGACCGTGGTCGAGGTGGTCACGACCGGGGTGCTGTTGCAGCGACTGCAACGCGATCAGGAGCTGGCCGGCGTCGATGTGGTCGTGCTCGACGAATGTCATGAGCGCCATCTGGACGCGGACACGGCCGCCGCCTTCCTGCTGGACGTCCGGGCCGCCCTGCGCCCCGATCTGCGGCTGATCGCCGCGTCCGCGACCACGGACGCGGCGGGCTGGGCGCGGCTGCTCGGCGGCGGCGAGGACGGCGGCGACGGCGGGCCCGCCGGGCAAGTCGGCACCGGCGGGAATGGCGGGGCGGACGGCGGGACGGACGGCGGGGCGGACGGCGGGGAGGGCCCTGGGGAGCCCGCGCCGGTCGTCTCGGCGCCGGGGGTCTCCCATCCGGTGGAGGTGGTGTGGGCGCCGCCCGAGCGCCCGGCGAGGCCGCCGCACGGGATGCGGGTGGACCCCGCCCTGCTGGACCATGTCTCGGCCGTGGTGCGGCGGGCGCTGCGCGAGCGGGAGGGCGATGTGCTGTGCTTCCTGCCTGGGGTCGGGGAGATCGCCCGGGTGGCCGGGAAGCTGGGCGGGCTCGCCGACGTGGAGGTCCTGCAGGTGCACGGGCGGGCGCCCGCCGCCGTCCAGGAGGCGGTGCTCGCGGGCGCGGACGGCGGGCGACGGCGGGTGGTGCTGGCCACCTCGGTCGCCGAGTCGAGCCTGACCGTGCCGGGCGTGCGGATCGTCGTCGACTGCGGGCTGGCACGAGAGCCCCGGATGGACCACGCACGCGGGCTGAGCGCGCTGACGACCGTAAGGGCGTCACGGGCCGCCGCCCGGCAGCGCGCGGGCCGTGCGGGGCGCGAGGCGCCCGGGGTGGTCTACCGCTGCTGGCCGGAGGCGGAGGACGCCCGGCTGCCACGTTTCCCGTCCCCGGAGATCGCCGGTGCGGACCTTACGGCCTTCGCCCTGCAGACGGCGTGCTGGGGCGATCCGGACGCCTCGGGGCTGGCCCTGCTCGATCCGCCGCCCGCCGGGGCGATGGCGGCCGCACGCGAGACGCTCACCGCGATCGGCGCCGTGGACGCCGCAGGGCGGGCCACCGAACGTGGCACCCGGATGGCCCGCCTCGGCCTCCACCCCCGCCTGGCGCGGGCGCTCATCGACGGCGCGAAGGAGGTCGGCGCGCGCCGGGCGGCCGAGGTGGTGGCCCTGCTGAGCGAGGAGCCCCCGAGGGAGTACGGCGACGACCTCGCGGCCGCCTGGCGCACCGCCCGCCACGGCGGCGACCCCTACGCCGCCCGCTGGCGCCAGGAGGCCCGGCGGCTCGAACACGCCCTGACCGCCGCGGGGACCTCGGGTACGGACGGCGGGCGGGGCGGTGCCGGTCCGGGGCGCGGCGATGACGCCGTGGCGGGGCTGATGGCCGCGCTGGCGTTCCCGGAGCGGGTGGCCCGGCGGCGCGGCGAGCGGGCGTACCTCATGGCCGCCGGGACGGGCGCGGAGCTGGGCGACGGCTCGCGGCTGGGCGGGGCGCCATGGCTCGCGGTGGCCGTGGCGGACCGGCCGGTGGCCTCCGCGTCGGCGCGGGTGCGGCTCGCGGCGGTGACCGACGAGGACACCGCCCGGTCGGCGGCCGCGGCGCTGGCCTCGGAGGGCGAGGAGGTGCGCTGGGCCGACGGGGACGTCCTGGCGCGCCGGGTGGCCCGGCTCGGCTCGATCGAGCTGGTGTCCCGGCCGCTGGCCGACCCCGATCCGGAACTGGTGCGGCAGGCGCTGCTGGGCGGGCTGCGCCGCGAGGGCACGGGGCTGCTGCGCTGGTCGGCCCAGGCCGCGGCGGTCCGGCAGCGGATGGGCTTCCTCCACCGGGAGCTGGGCGGGGCCTGGCCGGACGTCTCCGACGAGGCGCTGCTGGACCGCGCGGACGACTGGCTCGGGACGGAGCTGGCGCGGGCCCGCGGGCGCGCCGATCTGGGACGGGTGGACGCCGGGCAGGCGCTGGCCCGGCTGATGCCGTGGGCCACGGGCGAGGCCGCGCGGTTCGAGGAGCTGGCGCCGGAGCGGATCGAGGTGCCGAGCGGCTCGCGGGTGCGGGTGGACTACGGCGCGGACCGGCCCGTACTGGCGGCCAAGCTGCAGGAGCTGTTCGGCTGGCAGGAGGCCCCCCGGATCGCGGGCGGCCGGGTGCCGCTGCTGATCCACCTGCTGTCCCCGGCGGGACGCCCGGCCGCGGTCACCGCCGATCTGGCGTCCTTCTGGAAGGACGGCTACCGCTCGGTCCGCGCCGAACTGCGCGGCCGATACCCCAAGCACCCCTGGCCCGAGGACCCGACCACGGCCGAGCCGACCCGCCGCACCAACACCCGCCGCTGAGCGATGCGGCCGAGAGGCCGCACGACCGCCGGCGCTCAGTGAGCAGCGGAGCGCGGTGGGCCACGCGGCGCAGCGGGACGACGGGACGCCGTAGGACGCGCGGCGCTGGAACGCGCGGCCAAGCGGGCGCGCCGTACAGGGACGCACGGCGCAGTGGGACAGCGGGAGACCGGGCCACGGGGGCCTGTGAGCCGCGGGGGGGGAGTTGGTCGAGCGGCGCAGTGGGCCGCGTGGCGCAGTAGGCCGGGGCCGCCGCAGGCCGCGGGCGGAGGCAGGCCGCAGGCGCGGCGAGCCGTGGGGCGCAGGCAGAGACGAGCCGCAGTCGCGGTGAACCGCAGGCCGCAGGCAGGGGCAGGCCGCAGGCGCGGCGAACCGCACGCCGCAGGCAGAGACAGACCACAGACACGGCAAACCGCACGCCGCAGGCAAAGGCGAGCCGTGGGGGACGCAGAAGAAGATCCGGGGCCCAGGGAGCCGCGCAGCGCGGCTGTCGGGGGTCAGTCGGCCCAGGCGCGTAGGCGGCGGGCGGTTTCGCCGAGGCGGAAGCCGCTGCTCTCCCGTATGTCGCGGACCAGTTTGACCATGGCGCCCGGCGGGGGCGCGATCGGCTCTCCGGACTCCTCCATGTACATCTGCGCGCAGGCCGCGCCGATCGTGGCGTTGTAGTCGGAGAACGGCTCGAGGATCAGTGAGGTGTGCAGAAAGGTCGCGGCGCGGGCGGCGGCCTCCTCGTAGTAGGGCTCGCCCGCGAACCGCTCGTAGCGGTGGCGCTCGGTCATGCAGTGCAGCGCACCCCAGTCCCGGACCGGGGTGTTCACCGGGGAGACCTCGACCTGGACGTTCAGCACCCAACCGGCATCGACGTACAGGATCACCGCATGCCGTGCGGGAACTCCCGCTCGAACTCGGCCTTGTAGGCCAGGGCGAACTTCACGGCGCCCTCGACGAAGCGCTGCTTCTGACGCCTCCGCACCACGTCCTCGGTCAGTATGTCGTGCGCCAGCCGCTTGATCGCGACGCCTTTCTCCCTCGCCTCGGCACGCAGCTCGGCCAGTTCCTGCTCGGTGAACTCAATCGTGATGCCAGGCATGGGCGGCATGCTAGCCACGCCCTCACCCTGATCACTACCGGCTTGGCCACCACGAGCGAATCGCGAGGACGGAAGTTGACGCGACGGCCGCGCCGCTCAGCGCTCCAGGCCCGCTCAGTGCTCCAGCCCGCTCAGCGCTCCGGCCCGCTCAGCACTCGCGCCCGCTCAGCACTCGCGCCCGCTCAGCACTCCAGCCTCAGGGCGAACTGCTCCCCCGTCGGGAACGCCTCGTCCACGGGGTGCGGCCCGACCCATATGAGCGCCTGTTCGAAGGTCATGTACGAGCCGTTGTCGACGCACTGGCCGACCACCACCGCATTGCCGCCACAGCGCCATGCCGCGTAGTTCCACGGGTGGTCGCCCTTCTCGTCCCGCACCACGGTTTCCGGCTCGCCGAGGCGCTCGCCGAAGGCGTCCACGGCGGCGCGCCACCGGCCGTCGAAGCCGGAGCGGTCGGCCTCGCGGTCGAAGACCCAGCCGGGGTCGCCGGAGTGGTACCCGGCGAGCCAGTCGACATTGCCGCCGAGCCCGTCGGCCTGCAACTCCGCGTCGAAGTCGTCCGGTTCGTAGTAGTAACAGAACGGGATCATGCATTCGGTGTCCGCGTCGTCGGGCCCGCCGAACCACTCCGGGAGCACATAGTGCCCGGTGTTGGTGGCGTACGAGGACGTGCGGGAGCCGTCGGGCACCCAGCCGAAGCGCTTCGCGGCGGCCGCCGTGGCGCCCTGGGTCCATTCCAGGCGCGCCAAGTCGGCGATGTGGCCGATGAGTTCGGGGCCGGGGACGCAGCTGTTCACGGGCATGGTCATACGCTACGGCCCGCCACTGACAACGGGGTCGGCGCCGCCGGGGCGGACGGCGGCCGCGCGGCGCGCCCGCGCGCCTCCAGCAACAGCGCGAGTGCGAGCAGGGCCAGCCCGAGGATCAGGAAGCCCCATGGCAGATAGGCCGTGAGCAGCAGGACCAGCTGGCGCTGGGACTTGACCATGTCCACCGTGTGCCGGATGTAGTCCTCGCGCATCTTCACATGGCCGGAGAAGACGGTGACCCGGTCGCGGTCGCCCAGCAGCGTGCCGCCGCGCAGCTCCTCCTTGTGGATCTCCTGCCCGTTGACCGGGGCACCGGTCGTGGGCTCGACCCAGAACATCCGCTTGGTGCTGTACCAGCGCGAGGTGCCGGCCTTGCGGACGGTCTCGGGGGTGACGCCGTCGACCGGCATGGTCTTGGGCAGCGGCACCTTGGTCCAGGGGATGGTCTGCTCGAAGTAGTAGACCTCCAGGCCGCGGAAGTTCCGGGTGCCCTTGTAGTGGATGGGGGCGGAGGTGCGGGTCTGGGCGTCGAAGTAGCGGTAGTCGCGCTTCTCGGTGAGGAACGGCCACTTGTACTCGATGCCGTCGCGGCGCACCGCGTCCCCGTCGACATGTTCGCCGCCCGCGTGCACCGGGTCCTGGGAGTGGGCGTCGAAGACATAGCGCTCGGGGATCTTGGAGACCATCTTGCCGTCGGGCCCGGCCACATAGGACAGGGTGTCCCAGACGACGACATCGCGCCCGGTCGCCTTCCCGACCTTCTTCGCGGCGGGCACATTGCCGCGCAGCGTCTGCACGATGCTGACCTTGGGAACGGTGCGGGGCTGCATCGTGCCGTAGTCGAGCAGCGTGGCCGGGCCGGCCTCCATCACCGCCGTCTGGTACTCGCTGGGCGGGATCTTGGCCAGCCTGGGATAGGCGTACCAGCGCAGCAGCGGCGCGAGGGCGGCGAAGAAGACGGCGAAGGCCAGCAGCACCAGGCTTGCTCTGCGGCGCATGGCGGATGTCCCTCCCTCAGGGGTGCTTGGGGACGGTGGTGAGCAGGGGTTCCGGGGAGGTCTCACCACTGGGGGCGCCGATGGCCGTCACCGTGAGAACGATGGCGAGGGCGGCGGCGAGTCCGATCGCGGCGGCGACGAGGGCACGCATACGGGGCCTCCTCGTGGTCGGTACGAGGCGCTGCCTGACGCTTCGTCAGGGATGGGGCACCGTAGCAACGGGGGGCGCAGATGAGAACACGCAGGCGTGAACGCGTCACACCGCCCCTGGGCCCGGTGGGGGCTCAGGGGCGGTGCGGTGAACCGTATGAGGAGCGCTTGGCTACGCGGCGGGGGCCTGGGTGACCGTCAGCTCGATGTCCAGGACGGCGCCGCCCTCGGCGGTGAGGCGGAGCAGGAAGGTGCCCGCCTGATCATCGGTGAGGATCTCCGGCAGCGTGAGCCGGCCGAGGCCGTTGGTCTTCAGGGCCGCCAGGGTGCGCACCGGCTTGCCCTTGTCGTCCAGGAAGTAGGGCCCCTTGTCGTTGGGCTTGGGGTCCTTCGCCGAGGTGATCATGGTGGCGGTCACCGGGACATCCGCCATGATCTTGCCCTTGTTGGTGGCCTTGACGGTGAGCGCGTCGGCGAAGGAGGCGCCGGTCCGGGCCGTGAGCTTCTTGTCGCCGATCCGGGCCAGCGCGTCGGCCTGCGGCACGGTCCGGGCCTTGACGGTGGCGGTGAACTCGACCGGGGCGGCCTCGCGCCCCACGGCGGTGGCGCGCACGGTGAAGGTGCCGGTCTTCTCGCCCGCGAGCAGCTTCGGCGCGATGGCGGTGCCATCGGCGGCGGTCAGCACGGTGGCGGACTTGACCAGGCCGAGGAAGCGCGTGTCGGTGTCGCCGAGGATCTCGTACCGCACCCGGGCACTGGCCACCGGCTTGCCCGCGGTGTTCACGGCCTTGACGCGCGGCGACCGGTCGAACTCGGTGCCCGCGGTGGTGGACAGCTCCTTCGCGCCGACGGTGGTGAGCTTGCTGGTGCCGCTCGGGGTGGACGGCGGGGTGGTGGGGGGCTTCGGGGTCGGGGTTCCGGTGCCGGGGGTGCCCTCGTTCCCGTCGGCCGGCGGGGTCGGGGTGGTGGTGTCGGGCTCGTCGTCGGGCTTGGGCAGGGTGTGGGCGTCGTTCTCCTGGCCCTTCCCGGGGCCCTTGCCGCCGCCCTTCCCCGGCTTCTTGCCCGGGTCCTTGCCCTTGTCGCCCGAGCCGGAGTCGTTCCCCGAGGGGATCCCACCGGTGCCGTCGGGGACCTCATGGGTGCCGCGCTTGTAGTACTCGAACCACGACAGGACGGTGTTCAGGTATTCCCGCGAGTGGTTGTAGCCGAGGATCGCGCGGTCCAGGTCGGCCTTGACCGACAGATCGCGGCCGTTCGCGCAGAGGTAGCCGCCCGCGGCGAGGGCCGCGTCATAGACGTTGTTGGGGTCCTTCTCGCCGTCACCATTGCCGTCCCGGCCCCAGCTGGCCCAGGTGGACGGGATGAACTGCATGGGGCCGACCGCCCGGTCATGCCTACTGTCGCCGTCGTAGGCACCGCCGTCGGTGTCCTTGATCAGGGCGAAGCCGTCGCCGTTGAGGACCGGGCCGAGGATGGGCGAGACGGTGGTGCCGTCGGCGCCCACATTGCCCCCGCCGGCCTGGCCGGACTCGACCTTGCCGATCGCGGCGAGCAGCTCCCAGGGCAGATTGCAGCCGGGGTTGGACTCCCTCAGCGTCGCTTCCGCCTTCTTGTAGGCGGCGAGGACGCTCGCGGGTATGCCCGCCTCGGGCTTGGTGCTGCTGCCCCCGGGGAGTCCGGGCAGATCGATCGAGGAGCCCGGCTTGTCGGGCGTGACCAGAGGTGGCAGATCGGTGTGGTACGAGGAACCACCGTCGATGGGGGTGTCGTCCGGCGCCGGTGCCTCCCCCGCCCGCTGCTCCCGGTTCCGGTCGCCATGGTCGGAATTGGCGAATCCCGGCGCCTGGGACGCGGTGAGGGCGGCCATCGCGGCCGCCGCCACCGCCGTCGTGGCCGCCCCCTTGCGCATTCGTCGGCCAATAAGCGGTGCCATCCGTGTGTCCCTCCCGTCGAACACGATGCGCTCCCCCGGCGCGTCAACTCTGGTGACACTACGACAACTTATGGCCCGCAGCTACCGGTGCAAACACCCCATCGGGCGAACTCTCAGTGAGCCGCGGACTCCCAGTCCGCACCGGATCCCACCGATACGTCCAGCGGAGCGCTCAGCTTGAAGGCGCCCGTCATCTCCCGGCGCACCAGCTCCTCGACCCGCTCCCGCTCACCGGGGGCGATCTCCAGCACGATTTCGTCGTGGACCTGCAACAGCATCCGCGACGAGAGTTTCTCCTTCGTCAACGCCGCGTCCACCTTGAGCATCGCGATCTTCACGATGTCGGCGGCGGTGCCCTGGATCGGGGCGTTGAGCGCCATCCGCTCGGCCATCTCGCGGCGCTGGCGGTTGTCGCTGGTGAGGTCCGGCAGATAGCGGCGGCGGCCGAGCATGGTCTCCGTATAGCCGGTGGCGCGCGCCTCCTCGACGACCCGCTGGAGATAGTCGCGCACCCCGCCGAACCGCTCGAAGAAGTTCTCCATCAGCTTGCGGGCCTCGTCGGGGGTGATGCCCAGCTGCTGGGAGAGGCCGAACGCCGAGAGGCCGTACGCCAGCCCGTAGGACATGGCCTTGATCTTGCGGCGCATCTCCGGGTCGACCGCCGACTTGTCGACGGAGAAGACCTGGGAGGCGACCGTGGTGTGCAGGTCCTCACCGGAGGTGAACGCCTCGATCAGGCCCTCGTCCTCGGAGAGATGGGCCATGACGCGCAGCTCGATCTGGCTGTAGTCGGCGGTCATCAGCGACTCGAAGCCGTCGCCGACGACGAAGCCGCGCCGGATCGCCCGGCCCTCGTCCGTGCGCACCGGGATGTTCTGCAGATTGGGGTCGGTGGAGGAGAGCCGGCCGGTGGCCGCCACGGTCTGGTTGAAGGTGGTGTGGATGCGGCCGCCGGGGGCGATGGTCTTGATCAGGCCCTCGACGGTGGAGCGCAGCCGCGCCTGCTCACGGTGGCGCAGCATGATCACCGGGAGCTCGTGGTCAGTCTGCGCGGCCAGCCAGGCCAGCGCGTCGGCGTCCGTGGTGTACCCGGTCTTGGTCTTCTTGGTCTTGGGCAGGCCCAGCTCGCCGAAGAGCACCTCCTGGAGCTGCTTGGGCGAGCCGAGGTTGAACTCATGGCCCACCGCGGCGTGGGCCTCCTTCACGGCGTGCTGCACGGCGGCCGCGAACTGCTGCTCCATGCGCTCCAGCCAGCCGCGGTCGGCGGCGATGCCCGACCGCTCCATCCGGGCCAGCAGCTCGGAGACGGGCAGCTCCATGTCGTGCAGCAGCCCGGCCGCGCCCACGTCCTTCAGCCGGCCGCCGAAGGCCTCGCCCAGGTCCAGGATGGTCCGCGCCTTGATCATCAGGGCGTCCCGCTCGGCCTCCTCATCGGCGCCGAAGGCCAGCTGTCCGCTGTCCGCGGCCACCGCCGGGGACAGCTCACGGCCCAGGTACTCCACCGACAGGGCGTCCAGCTCGAAGGAGCGGCGGCCGGGCTTGACCAGATAGGCGGCGAGGGCGGTGTCCATGCGCACGCCCGCGACGGACCAGCCGTGCTCGGCGAAGACCCGCATGATCCCCTTGGCGTTGTGCAGCACCTTGGGGCGGTCCGGGTCCGCGATCCACTCGGCGAACGCCCGCTCATCGGTCTCGTCCAGCTGCGAGGGGTCGAAGAAGGCGGCGGGGCCGGAGCCGGTGGCCAGCGCGACCTCGCTGACGCTGCCGCTGCCCAGCGCCCAGGTGTCGACGGTGGCCAGGCCCAGCGGGGCGTCGCGGTGGCTCTCCAGCCAGGGGGCGAGCTCACCCGCGCCCAGCGCCGCTCCGTCGACCGCGACACCCGGCTCGGCGGCCACGGGCTCGTCCGCCGCCGCGCCCGGGTCGACGGCCATGATCCGGTCGCGGAAGTTCTGGTGGCGGAACTCCAGCGCGTCCAGGATCACCCCGAGCGCCTCCCGGTCGTACGGGGCGCGCTCGAGCCCCTCGGGGCCGGCAGCGAGCTCCACGTCCCGCACCAGCTCGGTCAGCTGGCGGTTGAGCTTCACGGACTCCAGGTGGTCGCGGAGCTTCTCGCCGACCTTCCCCTTGACCTCCTCGACCCGCTCCACCAGCTCCTTGAAGGAGCCGAACTGATTGATCCACTTCGCCGCGGTCTTCTCGCCGACGCCCGGGATACCGGGGAGGTTGTCCGAGGGGTCGCCGCGCAGGGCCGCGAAGTCGGGGTACTGGCTCGGGGTGAGGCCGTACTTCTCCTGCACCTTCTCGGGGGTGAACCGGGTCAGCTCGGAGACGCCCTTGGTGGGGTAGAGCACCGTGACATGGTCGGTGACCAGCTGGAAGGAGTCCCGGTCGCCGGTGACGATCAGGACGTCGAAGCCCTGCTCCTCGGCCTGGGTGGCGAGGGTGGCGATCACATCGTCGGCCTCGAAGCCCTCCACCGCGAAGCGCGTGATCTTCATGGCGTCGAGCAGCTCGCCGATCAGCTCGACCTGGCCCTTGAACTCATCGGGGGACTTGGAGCGGTTCGCCTTGTACTCGGTGAACTGCTCGGAGCGCCAGGTCTTGCGCGAGACGTCGAACGCCACGGCGAGGTGCGTGGGCTGCTCATCACGGAGCGTGTTCGCCAGCATCGAGGTGAAGCCGTAGATCGCGTTGGTGGTCTGGCCGGTGGTCGTGTTGAAGTTCTCCGCCGGCAGCGCGAAGAACGCCCGGTATGCCAGGGAGTGCCCGTCCAGCAGGAGCAGGCGGGGACGGTCATCCCCCGTGCGGTCGGGCGCGGGCGCCGCGGTCTTCTTCGATGCTTTCTCTGCCACGCCCCCGATCCTGCCACGCCCCACCGACAATGCCTCCCGCCCCGGCCACCGGACCAGACCGGACCGGACCGGACCGGGCACAAGATCGCACCGGACCGCGCGCAGGATCGGAACGGTCCGCGCGGCCGGAACCGCCGTACCACCGGGCCGGGCCGGGCCACCGACAGCCGAACCGGGCCGCCGCCCCGGCTGTCGGTGGCCCGTGACAGGATCGGACCCATAGGTCTACACACAGGTCCCGCAACGCTCGAGCCCAAGGGGAGCGACATGGCAGCGAAGCCGCCCGCAGGCGATCCGATCCAGGACGCGCCCGAGGTCACACCCCCACAGCATGCCGCCGCCGGGCTGCCGGCCGTGGGGCATTCGCTGCGCATCGCGCAGCAGCAGATGGGCGTGCGCCGCACCGCGCTCACCCTGCTGCGCGTCAACCAGAAGGACGGCTTCGACTGCCCCGGCTGCGCCTGGCCCGAGCCGGACAAGCGCCACGCGGCCGAGTTCTGTGAGAACGGCGCGAAGGCCGTCGCCGAGGAGGCCACCCTCCGCCGGGTCACGCCCGACTTCTTCGCCGCCCACCCGGTGGCCGACCTCGCCACCCGCAGCGGCTACTGGCTCGGCCAGCAGGGCCGGCTGACCCAGCCCATGTACCTGCCCGAGGGCGCCGAGCGGTACGAGCCGGTGACCTGGGACCGGGCCTTCGACATCATCGCCGACGAGCTGACCGCGCTCGGCTCCCCCGACGAGGCGGTCTTCTACACCTCGGGCCGCACCAGCAACGAGGCGGCCTTCCTCTACCAGCTCTTCGCCCGCGAGTTCGGCACCAACAACCTGCCCGACTGCTCCAACATGTGCCATGAGTCCTCCGGCTCGGCGCTCACCGAGACCCTCGGCGTCGGCAAGGGCAGCGTGCTGCTGGAGGACCTCTACAAGGCCGACCTGATCGTCGTGGCCGGGCAGAACCCGGGCACCAACCACCCGCGCATGCTCTCCGCCCTGGAGAAGGCCAAGGCCAACGGCGCGAAGATCATCTCCATCAACCCGCTGCCCGAGGCCGGTCTCGAGCGGTTCAAGAACCCGCAGAACGCCCGCGGTATCGCGGGGGGCGGCACCGCGCTCACCGATCTCTTCCTGCAGATCCGGATCGGCGGCGACCAGGCCCTCTTCCGCCTCCTCAACAAGCTCATCCTGGAGACAGAGGGCGCCACCGACGAGGAGTTCATCCGCGAGCACACCCACGGCTTCGAGGAGTTCGCCGCCGCGGCCCGCGCCGCCGACTGGGACGAGACGCTGAGCGCCACCGGTCTCGACCGCGCCGACATCGACCGCGCGCTGCGCATGGTCCTCGACTCGAAGCGGACCATCGTGTGCTGGGCGATGGGCCTGACCCAGCACAAGCACTCGGTGCCCACCATCCGTGAGGTCGTCAACTTCCTGCTGCTGCGCGGCAACGTCGGCCGCCCCGGCGCCGGTGTCTGCCCGGTGCGCGGCCACAGCAATGTGCAGGGCGACCGCACCATGGGGATCTTCGAGCGGCCCGCCCCGGCCTTCCTGGACGCCCTGGAGCGCGAGTTCGGCTTCGCCCCGCCCCGCGAGCACGGCTTCGACGTCGTCCGGGCCATCCGCGCCCTGCGCGACGGCCAGGCCAAGGTCTTCTTCGCCATGGGCGGCAACTTCGTGGCGGCCTCCCCCGACACCGAGGTCACCGAGTCCGCGATGCGCACCGCGCGGCTGACCGTCCATGTCTCCACCAAGCTCAACCGCTCCCATGTGGTGACCGGCGCGCGGGCGCTGATCCTGCCCACCCTCGGCCGCACCGAGCGCGATGTCCAGGGCGGTGGCCCGCAGTTCGTCACCGTCGAGGACTCCATGGGCATGGTGCACGCCTCCCGCGGGCGTCTGGAGCCCGCGAGCTCCCATCTGCTCTCCGAGCCCGCCATCGTCTGCCGGCTGGCCCGCCGGGTGCTGGGCCCCGAGAGCCGCACCCCCTGGGAGGAGTTCGAGAAGGACTACGCGCGCGTCCGCGACCGCATCGCCGCCGTCATCCCCGGCTTCGAGGACTTCAACGACCGGGTGAGCGACCCCTCCGGTTTCGCCCTGCCGCACGCCCCGCGCGACAGCCGCAGCTTCCCCACTGCCACCGGTAAGGCCAACTTCACCGCGGCCCCCGTCGAGTACCCCGAGGCGCCCGAGGGCCGGCTGCTGCTGCAGACCCTGCGCTCCCACGACCAGTACAACACCACCATCTACGGCCTTGACGACCGCTACCGCGGCATCAAGAACGGCCGCCGGGTGGTGCTGGTGCACCCCGAGGACGCCCAGGAGCTCGGGCTGGCCGACGGCGCTTACGTCGACCTGGTCGGCGAGTGGAAGGACGGCACCGAGCGGCGTGCCCCCGGCTTCCGTGTGATCCACTACCCGACCGCGCGCGGCTGCGCCGCCTCGTACTACCCGGAGACCAACGTCCTGGTCCCGCTGGACGCCACCGCCGACACCAGCAACACCCCGGCGAGCAAGTCCGTGGTCGTCCGCCTGGAACAGACGACCCCGGCCTAAGCGTTTGCTCAGTTGCCTGGTAAGAAGGTGGCCACCACAAGCAAAGGTGGCCACCACAAGCAACCGAACGGAGCCTGTCCCGATGGGCGAGCAGACCAGCGTGAAGTTCCCGCAAGAGGTACTCGACGAGTACGCGGCGCTCGGCGTGGACCTACCCGCGCTGTTCTCCGCCGGACACCTCGGCACCCGTATGGGCGTGCAGATCCTCGAGGCCTCGGCCGAGCGGGTCGTGGGCACCATGCCGGTGGAGGGCAACACCCAGCCGTACGGGCTGCTGCACGGCGGCGCCTCCGCCGTGCTGGCCGAGACCCTGGGCTCGGTCGGCTCGATGCTCCACGGCGGCAGCGGGCGGATCGCGGTCGGCGTGGACCTCAACTGCACCCACCACCGGGGCGCCCGCACGGGCCTGGTCACCGGCGTCGCCACCCCCGTCCACCGGGGCCGCTCCACCGCCACCTACGAGATCGTCATCAGCGATGAGCAGGACCGGCGGGTGTGCACCGCCCGCCTCACCTGCCTGCTGCGCGAGGTCGACGGCGCCGGCCGGGCCAAGACGGTCGCCGACATCACCGAGGCGAAGGACCGCGCCGAGGCGTGACGCCCGGCGCCATTGCCGTTGTCCCCCTGGAAGGCCGGGTCTACCGTGGCTCTCCATGGGGTCAACGACCCGGGCGGGTTCCTGGCCCGCCGCCGTCCGTGGATGCGCTCTCGTACTCGCCGTGACGGTGACCGGATGCGGTGGCTCCGGTTCCGGCCCCTCGGGCGGCCCCCACAACTCCGGCGACCCCCGTAACGCCCCGGCGTCCACACCCGCCCCTCACAGCCCCACACCGCAGACCGCCTCCCCCGTGCGGCTGTGCGCCGACCTCATCTCCTACTGGGCCGAGCAGGACCTCGCGGGCAGCCAGTGGGCCGGGCTCGACTGGGAGCAGAAGGGGCTCTCCAACGAGCAGTACGAGATCTACGAGGACATCGTCCAGGCCGCGCGCGCCGAGCGGAAGCGGCATGGCGCCCCGGCGGCCAAAGCGCTGATCAAGGGGCTGGCCGAGCGGCGTTGCGCGGCCGCGAACGGCGCCACCCACAGCTCCGAGAACTGGCGCCCGCCGACCTGAGCCGCACCGGCGCGACACCCGCGCGACACCGGCCCGACACCATTCCGGAACCCCGCCCACCGGCCCGTCCACCGCCCCGGACAGGCCCCGGACAGGCCTCGGACCCGCGCCGTCAGTCGTAACACTGCGTAACGCTGACGCAATATAAGATCGCATTTTCAGCACGCTCGGCGACTCCGAAGTCGATCTTCCCGCGCTCGTCCGCGCCCCTGCCTCCGCGCTTCATTCACAAGCTCACCGCACTCCTTAGCGGAACTGCACCTTCTCAGGATCCGGACCTAATGGTTGGCCCAAATCCGCCCCATTCGTCCCTTCCGTTCCGCTACACGGACATCCCGGGGTGACGCGCGTCATAACAAGACAGTCACATCATCGTCTAGACCTCTGCCCCCGGTCGCGCCCCGCGCTTAGAGTCACAGCCAGTCACGGCCCCGTGGGATGTACGCCGCACCCACACGGCCAATTCCAGGTTCATCCGGCGAGGACACGGCACCCCATGACCCCGGGGTGCCGGGCCAGCGAAAGGATTCCTCGTGCGACACCGTTCCTTGCTCATCATGACGACCGCCATCACCGCGGGCGCCCTCACCCTCAGCGCCTGCGGGTCGCGGGACGACAAAGACGACAGTGGCGGCAAGGACGGCAAGACGACCGTGGTCATCGGTGTCGACGCCCCGCTCACCGGCTCGCTGTCCGCTCTCGGCCAGGGCATCAAGAACTCCGTCGACCTCGCGGCGAAGATAGCCAACAAGAACAACGAGGTGGACGGAGTCACCTTCAAGGTCAAGTCCTTCGACGACCAGGCCGTGCCCTCCTCCGGCAAGGCGAACGCGACCTCGATGGTCGACAACGAGGACATCCTCGGCGCGGTCGGGCCGCTCAACTCGGGCGTCGCCCAGTCCATGCAGGGCGTCTTCGACAGAGGCGACCTCGCCCAGGTCTCCCCCGCCAACACCAACCCGGCCCTGAGCCAGGGCGACGACTGGGCCTCGGGCAAGAAGTCGCGCCCCTTCAAGACCTACTTCCGCACCGCGACCACCGACATCATCCAGGGCCGCTTCGCCGCGCAGTACTACTACAAGGACGCGAAGAAGCGGAAGGTCTTCGTCATCGACGACAAGCAGGCGTACGGCAACGGCCTCGCCACCATCTTCGCCGAGGAGTTCAAGCGCCTCGGCGGCAAGGTCGTCGGCCGGGACCACCTGACCGTCAAGGAGACCGACTTCTCCGGCATCTCCAACAAGGTGAAGTCCTCCGGCGCCGACTCGGTCTACTTCGGCGGCCAGTACCCCGAGGGCGGTCTGCTCTCCGACCAGGTCAAGCAGGCCGGCGCGCAGGTTCCGGTCATGGGCGGCGACGGCATCTACGACCCCGCCTTCATCAAGGCGTCGGGCACCAACAACGACGGTGACCTCGCCACCTCCGTCGGCTACCCGGTCGAGCAGCTCGACTCCGCCAAGACGTTCGTGAAGAACTACGCGGACCAGCACTACAAGGACCCGTACGCGGCCTACGGCGGCTACTCCTACGACGCCGGCTGGGCCATCATCCAGGCCGTCAAGGCCGTGGTCGAGGACAACGACGGCAAGCTCCCGGACGACGCCCGCGCCAAGATCACCGAGGCGCTCGGCAAGGTCTCCTTCGACGGCGTCACCGGCAAGGTCTCCTTCGACCAGTACGGCGACACCACGAACAAGCAGCTGACCGTCTACAAGGTCACCAAGGGCGCCTGGAAGTCCGTGAAGAGCGAGACCTTCAAGGACTGACCCCCGGCGGCGATCCGCACACCCACGAAACGAATCCGCGCGAGGGCGTACCCATCGCCCTCGCGCGGCGTCATATCCGACACGCTCATCGGAGGCCCTGCGGTGCACGAACTGCCGCAAACGCTGGTCAACGGCCTGACCCTCGGCGCCCTCTACGGCTTGATCGCCATCGGGTACACCATGGTCTACGGCATTGTCCAGCTCATCAACTTCGCCCATGGCGAGATCTTCATGATCGGGGGCTTCGGGGCCCTCACCATCTACATCTGGCTGCCCAGCGGCACCGCGCTCGCCCTCGCCCTGCCCCTGATGCTGATCGGCGGCATCGTCGCCTCGGTCGCCATCGCCACCGCGGCGGAACGCTTCGCCTACCGGCCCCTGCGCGGCGGCCCCCGGCTCGCCCCCCTGATCACCGCGATCGGTCTGTCCATCGCACTGCAGCAGGCCGTCTGGGCCTTCTACCCCGACGCCAAGAAGCCCCGCAGCTTCCCGCAGTTCGAGGGATCGTCGTTCGAGATCCTCGACAATCTGCACATCCAGCGCGGCGACGCCTTCCTCCTCATCGCCGCCCCGCTGTGCATGCTCGCCCTGGGTCTGTTCGTCTCCAAGAGCCGGGCCGGCCGCGCCATGCAGGCCACCGCGCAGGATCCCGACACCGCCAAGCTCATGGGCATCAACACCGACCGCATCATCGTGATGGCCTTCGCCATCGGCGGTGCGTTCGCCGCCGTCGCCGCCCTGTCCCACGGGCTCAAGTACGGCCAGATCAACTTCGAGATGGGCTTCATCGCCGGTCTCAAGGCGTTCACCGCCGCCGTGCTCGGCGGCATCGGCAACATCTACGGCGCCATGCTCGGCGGCGTCGTCCTGGGCATCGTCGAGGCTCTGGCCATCAAGTACATCCAGGACATACCCGGGATGGACCAGCTCGGCGGCGGTGCCTGGAAGGACGTATGGGCCTTCACCCTGCTCATCGTCGTCCTGCTGGTCAGGCCACAGGGTCTGCTCGGCGAACGCGTAGCGGACCGGGCGTGAGGGAGTGAACCGATGACCACCGACAAGACCCAGCCCACCGCCGTGCGCAAGGCCGAGGCCGGCGCACCCGCCCCGCGCACCACCCTGCTCCGGGCCCTGACCGCGGCCGGCGGCGCCGCCGCCGTCGTCTCCACCTTCCTCGCCTGGACCTGGACGGCCGAGTTCCCCGGCGATCTGACCGTCTACGGCTACCCCGGCGGACTGCAGCTCCTCACCCTCGTCCTAGGAATCGCCACCGGCGTCTTCGCGCTGGCCGCCCTCGACCTGAAGGGCCTGCGCTGGCTCACCCCCAGCGGCTCCACCCAGGCGCTGCGGATGCTGGCCCTCGGCACCTTCGCCGTCACCTGGTTCACCGTCATCGCCATCGCGGTGGATCTGGACGGCCTGGTCAACCTGGAACCCGGCGGCTGGATCGCCGCCGTGGTCACCGCCGTGCCCGTGGCCACCACCTTCCTGCTCCCGGACGACACCCGCCCCCTGTGCCGCCCCAAGGAGCTGCCCTCCTGGGCCGAGATCCTGATCATCGCGGCGGTCTTCGCCGTCGGCCTCTACGTGGTCAACTACGGCATCCAGACCGACGCCGACCACCCCGAGCCGTTCATCGGCTACCTCATCGCCGTCGGATTCGCCGCCGTCGCCCTGGTCAAGGCCGGGCTCATCAGCCGGGTCAGCGAGCTCACCAACTCCTACCGCTCCGTCACCCTGGTGGCGGCGCTGATCACCGCGATCGTCTTCCCCTTCTTCCAGGACAAGTCCAGCTTCACCGAACTGGGCGTCAACATCGCCATCTTCGCGACCGTCGCCCTCGGCCTGAACATCGTCGTCGGCCTCGCGGGCCTCCTGGACCTCGGGTATGTCGCCTTCCTCGGCGTCGGCGCCTACACCGCCGCCCTGGTCTCCGGGTCCACCGCCTCGACGATCGACGTCAGGTTCCCGTTCTGGGCCGCCGTGATCACCGGCGGCGTGGTCTCCCTGATCTTCGGTGTGGTCATCGGCGCCCCCACCCTGCGGCTGCGCGGTGACTATCTCGCCATCGTGACCCTCGGCTTCGGAGAGATCTTCCGTCTCGCCATGCTGAACCTCGACGGCACCTCCGGTCCCTCCGTCACCAACGGCCCGGACGGCATCCCCAACATCCCCCCGCTGGAGATCTTCGGGTTCAACTTCAACGACGAGCACAGCGTCGGCGGAATCAGCCTCGACTCCAACGGCAACTACTACCTGCTGATGCTTCTGGTCACGGTGGTCGTCGTGCTGATCTTCAGCCGGGCGGGCAACTCCCGTATCGGCCGTGCCTGGGTCGCCATCCGCGAGGACGAGACCGCCGCCACCGCCATGGGCATCAACGGATTCCGGGTCAAGCTCATCGCCTTCGCGCTCGGCGCCACCCTGGCCGGGGTCGCCGGCGCCGTATGGGCCCACTTCCAGTCCACGGTCGTCCCCGAGCAGTACGTCTTCGCCGGACCCGTCCCGCCCAACTCCACCTTCCTGGTGGCCGCCGTCATCCTCGGCGGCATGGGCACCATCGGCGGCCCGCTGCTCGGCGCCACCCTGCTCTATCTGATCCCCAAGAAGCTGGAGTTCCTCCAGGACTACCAGCTCCTCGCCTTCGGTGTCGCGCTCATCCTGCTGATGCGCTTCCGCCCCGAGGGGATCGTCCCCAACCGGCGGCAGCAGCTCGAGTACCACGAGACCGGCCAGCTCGACGTCCCCGGCGCCACCGGACTCAAGGACGGTGCCGTCGGCGTCACCAAGGCGGAGGCATGACAGCGATGACCACCACCACGACCTCCCCCGTGCTCACCGCCACCGGCGTCACCATGCGCTTCGGCGGTCTCACGGCCGTACAAGCGGTCGACCTCGACGTCCACCCCGGCGAGATCGTCGGCCTCATCGGGCCCAACGGCGCGGGCAAGACCACCTTCTTCAACTGCCTCACCGGTCTCTACGTCCCCACCGAGGGCAGCGTCGCCTACCGGGGCACCGTGCTGCCGCCCAAGCCCCACCTCGTCACCCAGGCGGGCATCGCGCGCACCTTCCAGAACATCCGGCTCTTCGCCAATATGACGGTCCTGGAGAACGTGCTCGTCGGCCGCCACACCCGCACCAAGGAGGGCCTGTGGTCGGCCCTGCTGCGCGGCCCCGGCTTCAAGCGCGCCGAGGCCGCCTCCAAGGCCCGTGCCATGGAACTCCTGGAGTTCACCGGCCTCGCCGACAAGGCCGACCACCTCTCCCGCAACCTCCCCTACGGCGAGCAGCGCAAGCTGGAGATCGCCCGCGCCCTCGCCAGCGACCCCGGGCTGCTGCTGCTCGACGAACCCACCGCCGGAATGAACCCCCAGGAGACCCGCGCCACCGAGGAACTGGTCTTCGCCATCCGGGACCTGGGCACCGCCGTGCTCGTCATCGAGCACGACATGCGCTTCATCTTCAACCTCTGCGACCGGGTCGCCGTGCTCGTCCAGGGCCAGAAGCTCGTCGAGGGCACCTCGGAGGTCGTCCAGAGCGACGAGCGCGTCATCGCCGCCTACCTCGGCACCCCCTTCGAGGGCGCGCCGGGCGCGGAGGAGGCCGCCGAGGTCGAGGCCGCGGAGGCCGGTGCCACGCCCGGAGCCACGGGCGGGGCCACGCAGGACGGGGCCCAGCGGGGCACCACAGCACGTACGGAGGACGGACAGTGACCGCACTGCTCGAGGTCGAGGACCTGCGCGTCGCCTACGGCAAGATCGAGGCCGTCAAGGGCATCTCGTTCAGCGTCGAGGCCGGACAGGTCGTCACCCTCATCGGTACCAATGGCGCGGGCAAGACGACCACGCTGCGCACCCTGTCCGGCCTGCTCCAGCCGCTCGGCGGGGAGATCCGCTTCGACGGCAAACCGCTGCGGGGCGTCCCCGCGCACAAGATCGTCGCCCTGGGGCTGGCCCATTCGCCCGAGGGGCGGCATATCTTCCCGCGGCTGTCGATCGCCGAGAACCTCCAGCTCGGAGCGTTCCTCCGGAAGGACGCGGACGGCATAGCCGCCGACATCCGATACGCCTACGAGCTCTTCCCCATCCTCGGCGAGCGCCGCACCCAGGCGGCGGGCACCCTCTCCGGCGGTGAGCAGCAGATGCTCGCGATGGGCCGGGCGCTGATGTCCCGCCCCAAGCTGCTGATGCTCGACGAGCCCTCGATGGGCCTCTCGCCGATCATGATGCAGAAGATCATGCAGACCATCGCCGAGCTCAAGTCCCAGGGCACGACGATCCTGCTGGTCGAGCAGAACGCCCAGGCCGCTCTGTCGCTGGCCGACCAGGGCCATGTGATGGAGATCGGCAAGATCGTGCTGTCGGGAACGGGCGAGACTCTGCTCCACGACGAATCGGTGCGGAAGGCGTACCTCGGCGAGGACTGAGGCCCGACGGGAAGGGCCCGCACCGCCGCTCGGGCGGTGCGGGCCCTTCCCTCTTCCACTGCTCCTTGTCGGCCGCCTTCTACTGCTCCTTGTCGGCGGCCTTCTTCTCCGCCGCGTCCTCGATGACGGCCTCCGCCACCTGCTGCATCGACAGCCGGCGGTCCATCGAGGTCTTCTGGATCCAGCGGAAGGCGGCGGGCTCGGTCAGCCCGTACTGGGTCTGAAGGACGCTCTTGGCCCGGTCGACCAGTTTCCGGGTCTCCAGCCGCTGGGAGAGGTCGGCGACCTCCTGCTCCAGGGTCTTCAGTTCGGTGAAGCGGGAGACGGCCATCTCGATGGCCGGGACCACATCGCTCTTGCTGAACGGCTTCACGAGATACGCCATCGCCCCGGCGTCCCGGGCCCGTTCGACCAGTTCGCGCTGGGAGAAGGCGGTCAGCATCAGCACGGGGGCGATGCGGTCGGCCGCGATCCGCTCGGCGGCGGAGATGCCGTCGAGCACCGGCATCTTCACATCGAGGATGACGAGGTCGGGGTGGTGCTCCTGGGCGAGCGCGACAGCCGTCTCGCCATCGCCCGCCTCGCCTACGACGGAGTACCCCTCCTCCTCGAGCATCTCCTTCAGGTCGAGGCGGATGAGGGCCTCGTCCTCGGCGATGACGACGCGGGTTGTCTGCGGTGGGACGTGCGACTGCGCGTCGGGGGCGTCAGCGGTGCTCACTGTGCTCCTCGTTTTCCTGGCAGGTGGGGCAACCATGAGCCTACCTACGTCCACACGGGCGTGTGACACACGGTATGCTCCTGTCGGGGTCCCAAGCCGGGTTGATGGAATCGGCAGACATGATCGCCTCAAAAGCGATTGCCCGAAAGGGCGTGCGGGTTCAAGTCCCGCACCCGGCACTTTTCATTGTCAGCCAAGCGGACCCCCACGTTCGCGTGGTAAGGGCCGAAATCATCGCAGCGCCGTCCATTCGAGTGCGACGCTCGACACATGAACGATTACAGTCCGTCCATTCGGCATCACGCTGTGGCGCTGATGCGGCAAGGCGTCGCCAATCGTGACGTGGCCGAGCTACTCGGAATTCCGCGGCGCACCGTCGGCTGGTGGCGGCATCAGGACCGACAACAGCGAGGCGAGCTCTTCGTGCCGCCCACCGACTGCCCCAGTTGCACCAGTCGAGCGTTCAACCACCCGGCGTATTCGTATCTGCTGGGCCTCTATCTCGGCGACGGCCATATCGTCTCCAAGCCCAAACAGCACCATCTGTCCATCTTCTGCGCCGACGCCTGGCCCGGTCTGATCGACGAGGCCGAGACCGCCATGCGCAAGGTGATGCCACTGCCCAGCGTGCAGCGGCGACAGAAGAACGGCTGTGCCGAGGTGAAGTCCTACACGAAGCACTGGACGTGCATGTTCCCGCAACACGGGCCGGGCAAGAAGCATGGCCGCGTCGCGCGCGGCAGCGATCCGTTCAATATTTCCGTCGCCCGCCGCGCCTCCGTCGCCCTCATGGACAAGCACGTCGGGCCGAAGTACTGAACCAGTACTTCGGCCCCCAGGAGCGAGGCTCGGTTACCTCAGGTCGTCCGCGCCGATGTGGTGGACGCGGACCAGGTTGGTGGAGCCGGAGACACCGGGCGGGGAACCGGCGGTGATGATGACCAGGTCGCCCTTCTTGCAGCGGCCGAGGCGCAGCAGTTCCTCGTCCACCTGGGCCACCATCTCGTCCGTGGAATCGACCATCGGACCGAGGAAGGTCTCCACGCCCCAGGTCAGATTGAGCTGGGAGCGGGTGCCCGGCTCCGGGGTGAAGGCCAGCAGCGGGATCGGGGAGCGGTAGCGGGAGAGGCGGCGCACGGTGTCGCCGGACTGAGTGAAGGCGACGAGGAACTTCGCGCCGAGGAAGTCGCCCATCTCGGCCGCCGCGCGGGCCACCGCGCCGCCCTGGGTGCGGGGCTTGCTGCGCTCGGTGAGCGGGGGCAGGCCCTTGGCGAGGATGTCCTCCTCGGCGGCGGCCACGATGCGGCCCATCGTCTTGACCGTGACGATCGGGTACTTGCCGACGCTGGTCTCGCCCGAGAGCATCACCGCGTCCGTGCCGTCGATGACCGCGTTGGCGACGTCGGACGCCTCGGCCCGGGTGGGGCGGGAGTTCTCGATCATCGAGTCGAGCATCTGGGTGGCGACGATCACCGGCTTGGCGTTCCGCCTGGCCAGCTTGATCGCGCGCTTCTGGACGATCGGCACCTGCTCCAGCGGCATCTCCACGCCGAGGTCGCCGCGGGCGACCATGATGCCGTCGAAGGCGTCGACGATCCCCTCGAGGTTCTCCACCGCCTGCGGCTTCTCGATCTTGGCGATGACGGGGAGCCGGCGGTCCTCCTCGTCCATCACCCGGTGGACGTCCACGACGTCGTTGCCGTTTCGGACGAAGGAGAGGGCGATGACATCGGCGCCGATGCGCAGGGCCCAGCGCAGGTCCTCGATGTCCTTCTTGGACAGCGCGGGGACGGAGACGGCCACACCGGGGAGGTTGAGCCCCTTGTGGTCGGAGATCATGCCGCCCTCGATGGCGATGGTGTGCACCCGGGGGCCGTCGATGTCGACGACCTCGAGGGTGACCCGGCCGTCGTCGACGAGGATCCGCTCACCCTTGCTGACGTCGCCGGCCAGCCCCTCGTAGGTGGTGCCGCAGCGGAACCGGTCGCCCTCGATGGGTTCGACGGTGATGATGAACTCATCCCCGCGTTCAAGGAGTACCGGCCCTTCACGGAAACGGCCGAGTCGAATCTTCGGACCTTGAAGGTCGGCGAGGATGCCGACGCTGCGGCCGGTTTCCAGCGAGGCTTTGCGCACTCGCCGATAACGCTCCTCGTGCTCGGCATAGGTGCCGTGGCTGAGGTTGAAGCGGGCCACGTCCATTCCGGCCTCGATGAGTGCCTTGATCTGCTCGTACGAGTCGGTGGCGGGTCCCAAAGTACAGACGATTTTTGCTCGGCGCATGATGCCGAGCCTATGACTTACCCGCGAGTAAAGAACCGGGAACCTCATACTCCTCCATGGCCTTTGCATGGCAGGTTATTGACAACTAATGAAACGTGCAGTGGGTCGCTCCGATGAGCGTTTCGGAGGGTGGTTCCGGGGCTCCGGAATGGGCGTTTCAGAGCTCGGGCGGGGTGATGGTGAAGCGCGCGTTGACGTGCGCGTACACCGTCTGGCGCTGCGGTTCCAGGTCGAGCGCGGCCACGGCGTCCCGGTCGGCGGGGCCGCCGTAGCCGGACCGGGCGCGCGGGGCGGCGACGGCCACGGGCTGGAACGGTCCCTCCTCCGCCTCCAGGTCGGCGAGCTCGGTGAGCGCCACCAGCCGGGCGCCGAGCGCTCCGGCGTACTCGCGGGCCCGCTGCACCGCCTCGCGCACCGCCTGCTGCCGGGCCCGGCCATGGGCGGGCGAGTCGGGGCGCAGCCCCCACCAGGGGCCGTCGACGCGGGTGAGCTCGAGGTCGGCGAGGCGGGTGGTGAGCTCGCCCAGGGCGGTGAAGTCGGTGAGGGTCGCGGTGAGGTGCACCCGGCCGTGATAGGCCCGTACGCGCTCATGGCGGCTCTTGGGGTTGATCTCCGGGGTGACCGAGAAGGCGCCGGTCTCCAGCTTTTCGAGCGCCTCGCCGTAGGACTTCACCAGCTCCAGGACCTGGTTGTTGCGACGGGTGAGGTCTTCCAGGGCGGCGCGCCGGTCGGCGCCGCGGGCGCTGACGGTGACGGTGAGCCGGGCGATCTCGGGGTCGACCTCCAGGGTCGCCTCGCCGCGGACGGCGACGCGCGGGGTCTCGGGGGTGCCGTACGGCACGGGGGCGGCGGGCTGCGGCGGCGGGCCGGGCCGGGCGGGCTGGGGCGGCTGATTCATGGCGGCTCCCGGTCAGATGCGCGAGGGCTGGTGCGAAGCGGTGCGGTTGGGCCAGAATCTACGCGCGTTGTGCCCAATTCGCAGGTATCTCAGGGGAGATCAGCCATGCCGCTCAACCGTCGGAAGTTCCTCGGCCGCACCGCGGCGACCAGTGCGGGGGCCGCCCTCGCCTCCGCCGCGGCCGCCGTCCCGGCGGAGGCGCGAGGCCATGAGCGGCCCCGGCGGCGGTACGCCTTCACCGTGATGGGCACGACCGATCTGCACGGCAACGTCTTCAACTGGGACTACTTCACCGACGCCGAGTTCGACGACACGGCGCACAACGATGTGGGCCTGGCGAAGATCTCCACGCTGGTCGACCAGGTCCGTAAGGAGAAGGGGCGCCGCAATACGCTGCTGATCGACGCGGGCGACACCATCCAGGGCACCCAGCTGTCGTACTACTACGCCCGGGTGGACCCGATCACCGGGGAAGGCGGCCCGGTGCATCCCATGGCGCAGGCGATGAACGCGATCGGCTATGACGCGGCGGCGCTGGGCAACCATGAGTTCAACTACGGCATCCCGGTGCTGCGGAAATTCGAGGAGCAGTGCGACTTCCCGCTGCTGGGGGCGAACGCGCTGGACGCGAAGACGCTGCGGCCCGCCTTTCCGCCGTACTGGATGACGCGGCTGCGCACCCCCTGCGGACGGGATGTGAAGGTGGCGGTGCTGGGGCTGACCAACCCGGGCATCGCGATCTGGGACAAGGTCAATGTGCAGGGCAAGATGACCTTCCCGGGCCTGGAGGAGCAGGCCGCGAAGTGGGTGCCGCGGCTGCGGTCGATGGGCGCGGACGTGGTGATCGTCTCGGCACATTCGGGGACCAGCGGCACCTCCAGCTACGGCGATCAGGTGCCGTATGTGGAGAACGCGGCGGCGCTGGTGGCCGAGAAGGTGGCGGGGATCGACGCGATCCTGGTGGGCCACGCGCATGTGGAGATTCCCGAGTCACGGGTGGTCAACAAGGAGACCGGGCGCGAGGTCGTGCTGTCGGAACCGCTCAAGTGGGGTCAGCGGCTCACCCTCTTCGACTTCGAGCTGGAGTGGGAGCGGGGCCGCTGGCAGGTGGCGTCGGTGTCGGCGAAGGTGCTGAACTCCAGCACGGCCGGGGAGGACCCGCGGATCGTACGGCTGCTCGACGCCGAGCACAAGAAGGTCGTCGGCTATGTGAACCAGGTCATCGGCACCTGTTCGGCGGCGATGGCGGCCACCGAGGCGCCGTACAAGGACGCGCCGATCGTCGACTTCATCAACCATGTGCAGGCGGAGACGGTGAAGGCGGCGCTGGCGGGGACGGAGTACGCGGAGCTGCCGGTGCTCTCTCAGGCGTCCTGCTTCTCCCGTACGGCGGCGATCCCGGCCGGGGAGGTCACGATCCGGCAGGTGGCGGGGCTGTACCCGTTCGAGAACACCCTGGAGGCGAGGGTGCTGACGGGCGCCCAGCTCAAGGACTATCTGGAGTTCTCCGCGCGCTACTACGTCCAGACCCCGGCGGGCGGCGATGTGGACCCCGCGAAGCTGACGAACGCCTCGGACATCCCGGACTACAACTACGACGCGGTCGGCGGCCTCCGTTACGAGATCGACATCGCGAAGGCGCCGGGCTCGCGGATCGCGAAACTCGGCTTCGACGGCGAGCCGGTCGACGAGAAGGCGCAGTTCGTGCTGGCGGTCAACAACTACCGGGCGAGCGGGGGCGGCAACTTCCCGCATGTGGCCTCCGCGAAGCAGGTGTGGGCCAACTCGGAGGAGATCCGGAACACGATCATCGCCTGGGTGCAGGCGAAGGGGACGATCGATGTGCCGGAGTTCGGGTCGGTGGACTGGAAGCTGACCCGCGACGGCGTTCCGGTGTTCTAGTTCGCTTCTCGCAGGACGAGGCGTGCCCCGGCGCGGTCAGGTGCGCGTCGGGGTGAGGGGGGCGCGCTGGTCGGGGAGGTGCGGGTTGCCGACGACGGTGCCGCACCGCCCCGACGGCTGGAGCCCGAAGACGGTGAACGCGGTGCGGGACGGCAGCCGGTAGGCGGGTTCCGCGAGCAGCGAGTTGAGGATGACGGCGGAGCGCCAGGCGGCGAGGCCGAGGTCCGGGGTGCCGACGCCATGGGTGTGGCGCTCGGCGTTCTGGACGTACACCGAGCCCTTGATCATGGGGTCGAGGACCAGACGGTGGTCGGCGTCGACGCGGGGGCGCTCGGAGGCGTCCCGGCGGATATAGGGGTCGAGGGCGGCGAGGAGGGTCTCGACGCGGCGCTCGCGGTAGCCGGTGGCGAGGACGACGGCCTCGGTGGTGTGGCGGGCCCGGGTGCCCTGCTCGGTGTGTTCCAGGTGGAGTTCGAGCTGGGCGGCAGCGATACGGCCGGCGGTGCGGACGGTGACACCCGGGGTGAGGACGGCGCCGGGCCAGCCGTCGGAGTGCATGGCGCGGCGGTAGAGCTCGTGGTGGATGGCGTCGAGCGTCTCGTGGGCGATGCCCTTGTAGAGCTGCCACTGGCGGGGCAGCAGCTGGTCGCGGACGGGCTCCGGCAGGGTGTGGAAGTAGCGGGTGTAGTCGGGGCTGAACTGCTCCAGGCCGAGCTTGCTGTACTCCATGGGCGCGAAGGCGGGGGTGCGGGCCATCCAGTGGAGCCCTTCGGCGCCGAGGGGGCGGTTGCGCAGCAGGTCGAGGAAGACCTCGGCGCCGGACTGGCCGGAGCCGATCACGGTGACATGGCCGGTGGCCAGGAGCCGCTCACGGTGTTCGAGGTAGTCGGAGGAGTGGAGGACGGGGACGTTGGGGGCGTCGGCGAGCGGGCGCAGGGGTTCGGGGACGTACGGCTCGGTGCCGACGCCGAGGACGAGGTTGCGGGCGTAGACGCGGCCGAGGGCCCTGCCCTCCTCGTCGGTCCCGGTCGCATGCGGCGCGGGGGCGTCGGCGGCCGGGCCGAGCCGGGTGAAGTCGATTTCGAACAGCTCGTATTCGTGGTCCCAGCGGACGGCGTCGACGCGGTGGTCGAAGTGGAGTCCGGGGAGCTGTTCGCTGACCCAGCGGCAGTAGGCGTCGTACTCGGCGCGCTCGATGTGGAAGCGCTCGGCGACGTAGAAGGGGAAGAGCCGCTCATGGGCCTTGAGGTACTGGAGGAAGGTCCAGGGGCTGCCGGGGTCGGCGAGAGTCACCAGGTCGGCGAGGAAGGGGACTTGGATGGTCGCGCCGTCGATGAGGAGGCCGGGGTGCCAGTGGAAGGCGGGCCGCTGTTCGTAGCAGGCGGTGCGCAGGGCGGGGACACCGTGGGCGAGGGCGGCGAGGGAGAGGTTGAACGGGCCGATACCGATACCGGCCAGGTCCACGGGCCGGTCGGCGGTGGAAGCGGGATCAGCGGCGGGGTTGGGGGGTTGTGCGGTGCTCATGGGGTGGTGTCGCCTTCCACGAGTTCGAGCAGCCCGCGCAGATCGTCGGGCTGGATGTGCGGGTTGAGAACGGTGGCCTTGAGCCACAGCCCCTCGGGGGTGGCGGCGCGGCCGAGGACGGCCGCCCCGTGGTGGAGCAGGCGGCGGCGCAGCGCGGCGACGGCGGCGGGCGGTGCCCCGGTGGGGCGGAAGAGGACGGTGCTGATGGTGGGGCGGGCGTAGAGCTCGAGTCCGGGGCGGGCCTCGATGAGGTCGGCGAGGTGCCGGGCGGCCGCGCAGACGTGATCCACGAGCTCGCCGAGACCGCGGCGGCCGAGCGCCCGCAGCGTGACGGCGATCTTGAAGATGTCGGGGCGGCGGGTGGTGCGGAGTGAGCGGCCGAGCAGATCGGGCAGGCCCGCTTCGGTGTCGTCGTCGGCGTTGAGGTAGTCGGCGTGGTGGGCCAGCGCCTCGAGCGCGGCGCCGTCGGGCACGGCGAGGAGGCCCGCGGCCACCGGCTGCCAGCCGAGTTTGTGCAGGTCGAGGGCGACGGTACGGGCGCGGTCGAGCCCGTGGAGCCGTTTGTGGAGGGTGTCGCTGAACAGCAGGGGCGCGCCGTAGGCGGCGTCGATGTGGAGGGTGGCGGCGTGGTGGTCGCAGACGTCGGCGATGTCGGGGAGCGGGTCGATGGCCCCGGTGTCGGTGGTGCCGGCGGTGGCGATGACGAGGGTGGGGACGCCGGACGGCCGGTCGAGGGCGGTGTGGAGCGCGACCGGGTCGAGGACGCCGCCGGGGGTGGGGAGGGTGAGGGGCTCGTCCAGCCCGAGCAGCCAGGCGGCGCGCTGGACGCTGTGGTGCGCGTTGGCGCCGCGGACGATACGGAGCGGAGCGCCCTGGGCGGCCTCGCGGGCGAGGAGCAGGCCGAGCTGGTTGGATTCGGTGCCGCCGGTGGTGACGAGGGCGTCCGGGTCGGCGCCGTGGGGGTGGACGAGTTCGGCCAGGGCGCGGCAGGTCAGCGCCTCCAGCGCACAGGCGGCGGGGGCCTGGTCCCAGGAGTCGAGGGAGGGGTTGAGCGCGGAGACCGCGAGGTCGGCGGCGGCGGCGACGGCGAGCGGCGGACAGTGCAGATGGGCGGTGCAGCGGGGGTCGGCGGGTTCGGCGGCGCCATGGGCGAGGGCGCGGACGAGGCTGCGCAGCGCGTGGTGGGGCCCCTCCCCCTCGTCGGGGATGAGCGGCCGGGCCGCACCGCGTATCCGCCGGGCCACCGCGGCCGGTCCCCCGGCCGGGAGGGGCCCACCGCGGTCGGCGGCGCCGTGGGCGAGGGCCTCGAGGACGGTGTCGACCATCGGGCGGAGCACGCCCGGTCCGCTCTGGCCCCCGGCGAGGAGGCGGGCGGTTCCGGATGCGGGCACGGGCATGGGTGTGCCCCTAGGGGGTGTCTGGGCGGCGGTCAGGGCTGCCTAAATTACTTCGCGCGCCAGCGGTCCGATCCGGGGTCGGGGTCAAGTGCACCCATACGTGGTACGGCCCGGCCCCGCGGATTGATCGGCGGGGCGGGCCGCCCCGGGTCTGCCGCCCCGTCCGGTCCGACCGGTTACTCGATGTGCCCCGTCCCGGGGTCCACCTGGCCGAGGAAGTCCCGTGCGGCCTCCTCCAGTTCCCGGGTGCTCAAGGAGTCGGCTCCGTGCACACCGGTGGTGAAGCCGTATCCCGGGTTCGGCCCGGTCAGCCATGTGAAGTCGTACGTCCCGGGTTCGCCGGCGCGCTCAGCGACCTCGAACCCCTCCCCGTCGACCTTCAGCATCCACTGGCGGCGCGCTCCTCGATCCATGCCGTCAGTCTGCCCCGTGCCCGGACCGGGATGAGACTGGCATCGCGTCATGCTGTGTCTGTTTCATGAGGAGGAGAGAGCGATGATCGACCGAACGGGCAGGGTGATCTGCGACCTCACGGTCTCGGCCGATGGGTACTCGGCCGGGCTCGACCAGACCGAGGAACGCCCGTTCGGCGACGACGGCGGCGATGGCTCGGGCGACAAACTGCACGCCTGGATGTTCGACACCCCCGACGAGAACCGGGCCGAGGTCGACCAAATGACCGCCGCCGCGGCGTTCATCATGGGGCGCAACATGTTCGGCCCGGTGCGCGGCGCGTGGGATCGGCGGTGGAACGGCTGGTGGGGCGGCAATCCGCCGTTCCACGCACCGGTGTTCGTGCTCACCCACCACGCGCGCGAGCCGCAGCCGATGGACGGCGGCACCACGTACTACTTCGTCACCGACGGAGTCGCGGCGGCGCTGGCACGGGCACGCGCGGCGGCCGGCGGCGGCGAGGTCTCGGTCCATGGCGGCGCGACCACCATCAACCAGTACCTCGCCGCCGGCCTGATCGACGAGCTGCGGCTGCACATCGTGCCGTTCACGCTCGGCGCCGGCACGCGGCTGTTCGAGGGCGTCCCGCCGCTGAGACTGGAGCAGGTGACGTCACGGTCGGCGAGTCTGGTCACGCATGTGACCTATCGCGTGCTGTCCTGAGCCCGGCGGCGGTTATGCGATGAGCAGGAGCACGCTGATCGCCGGCGTCACCACCGCGGTGTCACCGCGGTGCCACCGCGGACGCCGTAGACGCCGTAGACGCCGTAGACGCCGTAGACGGCCACCTTGGAGTGCTAGCGACGCTAGTTGTCGTGTCGACGACAGCCATACCTTCGGTAGGATGCCTAGCACCGCTAGGATGTCGATATGTCCGCCATCAAAGAGCGCCGTGAGCGTGAGCGTGCCCAACGCCATCAGCTGATCATCACAGCAGCCCGCGAACTCGCCGAGGCCGAAGGCTGGGAGGCGGTGACGACGCGAAGGCTCGCCGAGCGCGTCGAGTACAGCCAGCCCGTGCTCTACAGCCACTTCAGCGGCAAGGACGCCATCGTGCGCGCCGTCTCGATCGACGGCTTCGGCGAACTCGCCGCCCACCTGGGCCGTGCCCGGTCGGCCACCCCCGAGCCAGGGCAGGCCCTGCACGCCGTCTGCCGCGCCTACCTGGAGTTCGCCACCGAGCGGCCCGCCCTCTACCAGGCCATGTTCGTCATGCCGACCGACGTGAAGTTCGCGCACGCCGAGACGCCGCCCCAACTGCGCGCGGCCTTCGACGAGTTCGTCAGCTGCTTCCGCCCGGACAACGCACGACGCGAACTGTTCGCCGAGGTCATCTGGAGCGCGTTGCACGGCGTGGCCGTCCTGTCGGACAGCGGCCGTATTCCCCCGGACACTCAGGATGAGCGCCTCGACTTCCTCATCGCCCGGCTCGCCGACACCCCGAGCTGACCACCGGCCCCACGCCATGACCGCGCGGCAGGGACGGCGGGGCGACCGAGCGCCCTCGCCGTCCCCGTCGGCGCGGGGTCACTCGCCCTGCTTCTCCCGTACGCGCAGGGCGCGCCGCAGGTCGTCGATCTGGTCGGCGAGGCGGCGGCGGAGGGCGGGTACGGCGGCGGGGGACGCGAGGCACTCCTCGCCCAGGCGCAGGGTTTCGGCGTCCACGGTGCTCGGGAAGCCGAAGCGGGCGACGGTGTCGGCGATGGCGGGGCCTCGGCGGGCGCCGAGCGCGACGGCGGCCGGGAAGTAGCGCGGTACGTAGCCGGCGAGGACGTCGTGGTGCTCGGGCTGCCAGAAGCCCGCGACGGTCGCGGCGACCAGGTAGTTGGAGAGCTCGGCCCCCCGGCCGTCGGTGTTCTGGTCGTCAGTGTTCTGGTCGTCGGATTTCTGGTCGTCCTCCCCGCCGCCGAAGAGGGTCTGCCAGGCGGCCTCCTTCGCGGCGGCGTCCGGCAGGGCGGCCCGGCAGCGGGCGGCGCCCTCCTGGCCGGTGGCGCTGGAGTCGCGGGCGCGTTCGGCGTCGATGTCGGCGGGGCCGACGGCGCCGAGGACGGCGAGGCGGCCGAGGATCTGCCAGCGCAGCTCGGGGTCGAGGGCGGGGCCGCCGGGGACGGTGTCGCCGTCGAGCCAGTCGCTGAGCTCGGCGGGCGCTGTGGCACTGCCGATGAACATACGGACGGCGGCGAGCCGCAGCCCGTCCCCGGAGCCGTCCTCGGTGCGGCGCAGCAGATCGCGGCAGGTGGCGCTGATGGTGGCCAGGGCCGCGGGGCGCCGGTCCGCGGGGAGGTAGCGGTCGGCGATCTGGGTGCGGGCGAAGGCCAGGACGCCCTGGACGATCGCTATGTCGGTCTCGTGCGGCAGATGGGCGCGGGCGGCCTCGAGGTAGTCGGTGGCCGGGAGGTCGCCGTCGCGCACCATGTCGCGGGCGGCGTTCCAGACCACGGCGCGGCTGACGGCGTCGGGGAGGCCGGACAGCGAGCGGTGGACGGCCTTCCAGGAGGCGGGGTCGAGCCGGATCTTGGTGTAGGTGAGGTCGCCGTCGTTCAGCAGCAGCAGATCGGGACGGGGCCCGGTGAAGGAGAGGTTGAGGCCAGGCTCGGCGCCGTCGAGCTCGGCCTCGACGCGTTCGCGCAGGACCAACTGGTGCGGGGCGGCGGGCGCGTGGTCGTACAGGCCGATGGCGATGCGGTGCGGGCGCCTGGCGGGGGCGCCCCCGTCCGGGTCGCCACCCTGGTGGCGGATCTCGGCGCTCCAGCGGTCGCCGTTGGCGGTGACGACGGGGGCGAGGGTGTCGACGCCGGTGGTGCGCAGCCAGCGGTCGGCCCAGGCGTGGACGTCGCGGCCGGAGGAGCGGGCGAGGGAGTCGATGAAGTCGGTGAGGGTGGCGTTGCCGAAGCGGTGCCGGGTGAAGTGGTCGTTGATGCCGTCGAGGAAGGTCTTCTCGCCGAGCCAGGTGACGAGCTGGCGCAGCGCGGAGGCGCCCTTGGCGTAGGAGATGCCGTCGAAGTTGAGGCGGGCGGCGGCGGTGTCGGGGACCAGCTCGGGCGCGGGGGCGACCGGGTGGGTGGAGGGGCGCTGGTCGGCGTCGTAGCCCCAGTTCTTGCGGCGGACGCCGAAGTCGGCCCAGGTGTCGGTGTAGCGGGTGGTCTCGGTGAGGATCTGGTAGCCCATGTACTCGGCGAAGGACTCGTTCAGCCAGATGTCGTCCCACCACTTCATGGTGACGAGGTCGCCGAACCACATATGGGCCATCTCGTGGGCGATGACCATGGCGCGGGTCTGGCGCTCGGCGTCGGTGACGGCGGAGCGGAAGACGTATTCGTCGCGGAAGGTGACCAGGCCCGGGTTCTCCATGGCGCCCGAGTTGAACTCGGGGACGAACGCCTGGTCGTAGGAGTCGAAGGGGTACGGCTCCTCGAAGATCTCGTGGTAGCGGTCGAAGCAGCGCCGGGTGATGTCGAAGAGCTCGTCGGCGTCGGCATCGAGGTAGGGCGCGAGGGAGCGGCGGACATGCAGCCCGAAGGGGAGTCCGGCGTGCTCGGTGCGCACCGAGTGGTACGGGCCGGCGGCCAGGGCCATCAGATAGGTACTGATGGGCGGGGTGGGCGCGAGCTGCCAGCGGCCCTCCTCGGGGGCGCCGACGCGGGTGGCGATGCCGTTGCCGAGGACGGTCCACTCGGGCGGGGCGGTGACGCGGACGTCGAAGACGGCCTTGAGGTCGGGCTGGTCGAACGCGGTGAAGACGTCGTTCGCGTCCGACATGCAGCACATGGTGTAGAGGTACGTCTCACCGTCGGCCGGGTCGGTGAAGCGGTGCATGCCCTCGCCGGTGTGGGAGTAGCGCATGTCGGTCTCGACGCGCAGCTCGTGCTCGCCCTCACCGAGCCCGGTGAGCGGGAGCCGGCCGCCCGCGAGCGCCTCGGCGGTCTCGCCGGTGAGGTCGAGCTCCCGGCCGTCGAGCACGGCGCGGTGGAGGGCGGCCGGCTGGAGCTCGGCGAAGGTGTCCGCGCCCGCCTGGCGCGCGCTGAAGCGGATGGTCGTGGTGGAGCCGAAGAGCTCCTCCCCGCGGGTGAGGTCGAGGTCGATGGTGTAGCGGTGGACCTCGATGAGGCGGGCTCGGTTCTGCGCTTCCTCGCGCGTCAGTACGGACATGGGGACATGCTGCCCTACGTGCGGCGGGCCGCACACGGGTGGGAAGTGGTTGCCCGGGGCGGACGGCCGCCCGAGCGCACTACCGGAGTGCGCCCTCGGGCCCCTCGGTCCCCTCGGGGCCGTTGTCGGAGCGCGCGATGGTCTCGTGGTGCCGGATGACCTCGGCGATGATGAAGTTGAGCAGCTTCTCGGCGAAGCCGGGGTCGAGCTTGGCGCTCTCGGCGAGCTGCCGCAGCCGGGTGATCTGGCGCGCCTCACGGGCCGGGTCGGCCGGGGGGAGCCGGTGGGCGGCCTTGAGGTGGCCGACCTGCTGGGTGCATTTGAAGCGCTCGGCGAGCATATGGACCACGGCCGCGTCGATGTTGTCGATGCTGTCGCGCAACCGGCTCAGCTCGTCGAGGACGGACGGGTCGATCCCCTCGGGGGGCCCCGGCGTCGCCGGCTGTCCGGCGGTGTGGTCGCTCATGCTGTGCGTCATGCCTCCCGAGAGTACTTTTCCCCGGGGCCCGGTTCCGCCCGGGGCCCGGTTCCGCCCGGGGGCGCTTCGGCCCGCGTCGGCCGCGTCCGGGGCCCTCGGACCGCCCCGACCCCTGTGGGGGGTTCGGGGTCCGGCCCGCGGGGGGCGCGGAAGGGGGCGGGGCGGTCGTGGTGGAGGACCGCTCCCGGTACGGCGCCTCCACCGTGGAGGAGGCGCCTGGGCGGGGAGAGGTTCCACCTCCGGCCCGACTTCCGACCCGACTTTCGGTCCGACTTTCGTCACGGCCCACTCCGGACCGAGCCGTTCCGGGCTAGGGGGTATCCGCCGGGTTTTGGCGCCTGCGGCGGGCTGTTCCCCTCCCCGCCCCTTCCCACAACTGGGGCTCCGCCCCAGACCCCACACCGGGGCTCCGCCCCAGGCCCCGGGGGCGAAGCCCCTGCCGCACGGCGCAGCCGCATACCGACACTGCGGGAAGGGGAAAACGGGGACCCGCCCCAGACCCCCGAGAGCGAAACCCCGCCACACGGCGCAGCCGCATACCGACACTGCGGGAAGGGAAAGCGGGGACCCGCCCCAGACCCCCGAGAGCGAAACCCCGCCACACGGCGCAGCCGCATACCGACGCTGCGGGAAGGGGCGGGGCGGGGAGAGCATCGCTATGCGGCTCCGCCGCGTGATCCGGCGGACGCCCCGTAGGGTCCCCACATGATCGCGACACTTCAGTGCACCGTCATCGACTGCCCCGACCCCGCCGCGCTGGCCGCCTTCTACGGCGAGATCCTGGGCTGGCGGGTGGACGACAGCGATCCCGAGTGGGCGACCCTGACCGCCGAGGACGGCCGTAAGCTGGCCTTCCAGCTGGCGCCGGACCACCAGCCGCCGCGCTGGCCGGACCCGGCCCACCCGCAGCAGATCCATCTGGACTTCGACGTGGAGACGCGCGCGGACGCGGAGCGGGCGCAGCGGGAGCTGATCGAGCTCGGGGCGACGTTCCTGCACGACAGCGGCGGGGAGCGCTCGGGGTTCCGGGTCTTCAACGATCCGGCCGGGCACCCGTTCTGCATCTGCTACGGACAGATGGAACCGAGCTGACCGGGACCGGCCCGATGGCCGCCGCCCCGGTCAGCTCTCCGTGTTCTCGATGCTGAGGAGGGGTCAGCCGCCGAGCTGGGTCGCGCCCGCCTTGATGTCCTTGGCGAAGGTGCTCACCTCGGTGTAGACGCCGGGCTTACCGGGCCGGGCGCAGCCCTCGCCCCAGCTGACGATGCCGACCTGGATCCACTGGCCGCTGTCGTCCTTGCGGAACATCGGGCCGCCGGAGTCGCCCTGACAGGTGTCCACGCCGCCCTCGGCCATCTTTCCGGCGCAGATCTCCTCGCCGGTGACGAGCTCGTCGTAGGCGGACTTGCAGGTGGCGTCGTCGACGAACGGCACGCTGGCCTTGAGCAGATAGCGCTGCTGGCCGCCGCCCTCGACCGCGGCGCCCCAGCCGGCCACGGTGAAGTCGCCCTTGTTGTACGCCGTGGTCTCGGCGATCTTCAGGGTGGGCTGGTTGATCGGCTTGGCGAGCTTGATGAGCGCCCAGTCCTTGCCGGTGCCGTTGTAGCCGGGGGCCTGGAGCACCCGGGTGGACTTGACCTTGATGGCGCTCGAGCTCTGGAGGTCCACGACGCCCGCGGTGGCCGTGATGGAGGTGTTCGCGCCACTGCCGTCCACACAGTGGGCGGCGGTGAGGACGATGTCCTGGGTGTAGAGGGCACCACCACAGCCCATGGACAGCCGGACCATGAAGGGGAATTCGCCCTGCGCGGCGCGGGTGCCGCCGACCACGGAGGGGCTGGGCTCGGGGCCGGTGGCCTGGGCGTTGGCGCTGCCGGGGGTGAGGCTGAAGGCGGTGAGGGCGACCGCGCCGAGGGCCGAGGCTCTCTTGATGTGCTTCAGCGTGTTCCGCAACGGACTGTCCTTTCGTGGGGGGTTCGAGGCGCATGTCAGGCTCATGCCAATCAAAAAATCCGGAAACCTCTCCGAAATCCCGTGGATGAGCCGGTAAAACGCCCTGTGATTATGTGGACCGGGTGAACGGGGTGACAAGGGTCGGTTTCCAGCCAGCGCGGCCTACCCACCGCCCCACCGAACGACCGTAAGGTTGACGTGAGACAGGGCGCACGGCTGGCGACGGGCACGGGGTGACGGCGTGGCGGCACCGGGCAGCGACATCGAGCACGGCTATCCCCACCTGGACACCGTCCGGGCCGCGATCACCGCGCTCTACCATCGCCTGTCCCGCGACACGGTGGACACCTTCGGACTCAGCGTGGTCCCCGGCGATGTGGCCTTCTCCGACCAGGACGACCTCTACCTGGGCGTACAGCGGGTGGCCCGGGTCATGGTGCAGCATCTGCGGCTGCCCGACGCCCGGATGATCGTGAGCTTCCGGGAGATGCGACACGCGGGGAACGTGGAGCTGGCCGCGGGCCCGGAGTACTTCATCGAGCTCAACTCCCGCTTCAAGACCCACCGCCGGGACATCGGCGCGGCCCTGGCCCACGAGGTCACACATGTGTATCTGCACCGCCTGGACCTGTCGTTCCCCGGCACACGCGACAACGAAATCCTCACCGACACCACCGCTGCCTATCTCGGCACGGGCTGGTTGCTGCTCGACGCCTATCGCCAGGACTCGGTTTCCAGCCAGAAACTGGGCTATCTGACACCGGAGGAGTTCGGCTACGTCCTGGCCATGCGGGCGCTGCTCTTCGACGAGGACCCCTCCCCCTGGTTCACCTCTCCGCAGGCGTACGAGGCGTACGCCAAGGGGCTGGCGCTGGCCCGCCGCGAGCAGGCCCGGCCGCCGCTCACCGCCGCCGGCTGGACCGGCCGCCGCCGCTACGCCAAGGACCGCCGGTCGGCCCAGTCCGGCCACCCCTCCCCCACCGGAGGGGACTACGCCTTCGACGCCGGCCCTCCGCTGAGCGTCTCCTTCCCCTGCCCGACCTGCCGTCAGCGCATCCGGGTCCCGGTGCGCGGGCGGCTGCGGGCCCGCTGCGGGCTGTGCCGTACGGTGCTGGAGTGCGACACATGACGCGACGCCGGACGACGTGAACGCGGCTTCGGACGCGGCGCAGGTCCGCGGCGAGGTCGCGGCGCGGGTCCGCGGCGCCGTACGGCCTTGGAGTGCGCTCGACGTCGTACGCTCGCCTGCATGAGCCCCTCCATCGCCACCAACACCCAAGTCGGCCTCGACGAGCTGCTGGAGTTCGTACGCCCGCGCCACCGTGCGCTGCTGATGACCCGCCGGACGGATGGCTCGCCCCAGGCGTCCCCGCTGACCTGCGGAGTCGACGACTCCGGCCGGATCGTGATGTCCACCTACCCCGAGCGCGCCAAGGTGCGCAACGCCAAGCGCGAGGCCGCCGTGAGCCTCGTCGTGCTGTCCGACGAATGGAACGGCCCGTGGGTGCAGATCGACGGCACCGCCGAGGTGATCGACACCCCGGAGTCCGTCGAGCCGCTGGTCGAGTACTACCGCAATATCGCGGGCGAGCACCCGGACTGGGACGAGTACCGCGAGGCCATGCGCAAGCAGGGCAAATCGCTGATCCGGGTCACCCCCGAGCGCTGGGGCCCAGTGGCCACGGGCGGCTTCCCGGCCCGGCTGGTGGAGGACGAGGGCTGACGGGGCGCCGGATCAGCACGTGCCGGGGCGCCGGATCAGCAGCTGACGGGGCGCCGGATCAGCAGCTGCCGGGGCGCCCGTACAGGACGATCCGCATCCCCGTGACGTCCCTGACGGCACACCGCTGGAAGTACTTCTTCAGCACCCCCCGCTTGACGTTCTCCTGAGGGGTGTCGTCCAGTGGCTGGCCGGGCGAGTCGTTGACCGTGACGATCCGGCGGGCCGTCAGCATCCGGATCCGGATGCGCGGCGCGGGCAGCTCGATGCCGTGCAGGGTGCCCGAGGGCACCGGGCGCTCGGCCAGGGCCAGTTCCTCCAGCCCGCGGAAGTCCCCCGGGCTCGACATGATCGGCTCCCGGCGGCGGGCGGGCATGAAGAGCACGCCGTCGCCGGGCCGGCTCAGCTCCCGTACGGCGCGTGCGGCGGCCATGGTGTCGTCGATGCGGCTCTGCGGGGTCCGCAGCTGGGCCGAGTACGGGAGCAGGGCGGCCGCCGCCACCACCGCCAGCGCGGCGGCCGCCGTCCTCGGGGCCGGGGAGGTGCGCAGCAGCCGCTCCAGCCGCGCGCCCACCAACAGTGCGAGGCCGACGTAGACGTAGATCACGTAGCGGTCGACGTACAGCGGGTGCAGATACGACACCGCGATCAGCACGGCCGGGGGCAGGATCAGCAGGGGCAGCGCGAGATCGCCGAGCGCGATGGGCCCGCGCGCCGGTCCCGGCGCCCTGGCGCACAGGACGCCCGCCAGCGCGGGCACGCCGAAGCCGAGCAGCTGACTCGTGCCCGGGGGTGAGATCCATCCGACCAGCGCCACCTGCTGCTGACTGACGATCACCAGCGGGGCCAGCACAAAGCCCGCCGCCGCGGCGGCCTGGCCCCAGGCCCAGCCCAGCGCCGCCGGCACCCGGGCCCGGTAGAGCGCCACGCCATGTGCGGCGACGGCCAGGATCGCGAACTCGTGCAGCAGACAGGCCAGTGCCGCGACGACGGCATAGCCGGTCCAGGTCCGCTTGCGGGGCCTGGCCACGGCGCTCAGCAGCAGATGCGTGGCCCAGACGACCACGGCGCAGACCAGGGCGTAGGAGCGCCCTTCCTGCGCGTACCGCTGCACCACCGGGAACAGCGGGAAGACCAGCCCGGCGGCGAGTCCGGCGCGGGTCCCCGCGAGCCGCTGCCCGAGCAGGCCGACCCCGGCGGCCGCGGCGGCCATGGCCAGCACGGAGGGCAGCCGGAGGGCGACGAGACCACCGTCCCAGAGGGCGAACACACCGTGCATGAGCAGGTAGTACAGGCCGTGGACGACATCGGCCTGGCCGAGCAGATGCCAGATGTCGGCGACGCCGCGGTGGGCGACCTGATACGTCGTCGACTCGTCCCGCCACATGCTGTTCTCGCGGCGGATCCCCCACAGGCCGAGCGCCAGCGCCAGCCCGGCCGGTGCGAGCCCGACGGCGGCGCGCCCGGTACGCCCGGCGGGGCGGGAGGCCGGGGGCTCCGGGGACGCCCGGTGGGCGCGTGGACTGGCCCCGGCGGTGTCGAGGGCAGGCGAGATGGACATGGGAAGGGGAACTCCGATCGGAGCGAAAGGGCTGCTGGTGGAGGAAAGTGGCGCCGGTCAGGCCCGTCTGCGGCCGATCCACCACACGCAGAGGGCGGCGAGCGCGACGGCCGCGACCAGGCAGATCCCGGCCTGCATCCACTGCATGGGCCAGTAGTGGCTCGCCGGGTGCACCTCCTCGTACCACCTGTCGGTGGCGCCGAGCCGGGCGAAGCAGCGGTCCCAGCCGTGCGCACCGACGGCGGACGAGCAGCGCTCCAGGGGGATCTTCTCCCCGGACCGGCTCAGATAGCCGTCGCCGATGCCACGCCACGCGTTGAAGAGGGGCCGAAGGGGGGTGGTCGCGTATTGGCCGGAGGCGTCGGGTTCGTCGACGATCGTCCGCGGTGTCAGCAGATGGGGGCGCAGGGCGTTCAGCCCGTACTGGACACCGGCGGTGGCCCCCAGGGTGACCGCCATGGCGGGCAGGGTGCGCCGCAGCAGCAGCCCGGCCGCCGCGCCGATGAGGAAGGACAGCGGGGCGAGGGCGACCGCCGCCGGGCCGGTCGCGTCGAACGGTACGGCGGTGCCCCAGGCGACGTCCTGGAACTGGATCCGGGCCACCCGCCACCACCAGGTGTAGAAGGCCACGAGGACCGAGGTGCCGGCCGTGACGGCGACGAGGGGGAGCGCGAGTTTGGCGATGAGCCAGCGGGTCCTGCCGACGGACTGGGTCCACACCATCTGGTGGGTGCCCGTCTCCAGCTCCCGGGCGAACAGCGGCGCGCCGACGAAGACGCCGATCAACACGGGCAACGCGATGAGCAGCCGTCCGGTGTGGAGCAGCGGTGTGCGGTAGGTGTCGGTGAGGTGGCGGAACACCTCGGCCGTCGGGTTGGCCCCCTTCTCGGAACTGATCTCCCTGCCGTGGCAGAGCGCCTTCCAGTTCCAGTCCGCGCAGCCCTGGACGTTGTGCGCCCGCGCATAGCCGATCATCTCGGCGCGCTGCCAGACGATGTACGCGGCGATCGCCACGACCACGGCCAGGCCCGCCCACAGGGCGGCCCGGTGCTGGCGCGCCACCAGCCACACCAGCCCTCGGGCGCGGAGCCGTGCGCCGGGTGCCCGGAGCCGGATACCGATCGAGCTCATGCCCCCACCTCCGTAACGGTCGCGCGCGCTTCGGCCGTGAACATCGGCGGAGCGTCGGGAGCGCGTAGATAGCCGAGCAGCACGTCCTCGAGGGAGGGCTCGGTGACGATCCAGCCGTCCCCGGCCGGGGCGCCCTCCGGGCGTATCAGCGCGGTGAGCTGACGGCCCGTCGTACGGGACTCGACCACGGTGTGGCGGGCGAGCGCGTCCGGTGTTCCGCCGCCGGTCGCGCTCGGGCCGGTGACCAGGCGGTGGGCGGCCTGGAGGGCATCCGTCCCGCCCGCCAGACGGATCCGGCCGCCGCCCATCAGCAGCAGGTAGTCGCAGACGCCGTCGAGTTCGGCGAGTACATGGGTGGAGATGACCACGCCGGTGCCGCGCTCGGCGGCCTCGGCCATCAGGGAGCCCATCATCCGGCGGCGGCGCAGTGGGTCCTGATCGGCCATCGGCTCGTCCAGGAGCAGCAGATCGGCGCGTTTGCCGAGGGCGAGGGCGAGGGCCACACAGGTGCGCTGGCCGCCGGAGAGCGAGCCGACCCGGGCGGACAGCGGCACATCGGCCTCCGCCACCACCCGTTCGGCGGCACTCTGGTCCCAGCGGGGGTTGAGCTCCCGGCCCAGGCGCAGGGTGTCGGCCACGGAGAAGCGCGGGTAGAGCGGCTTGTCCTGGGCGACGAAGGCGATGCGCTCGCGGGTGCCGGGGTCGGAGGCGGGCCGGCCGAAGACCCGCACGGTGCCGGTGGTCGGGGTCAGCAGTCCGGCGGCGAGGGACAGCAGGGTGCTCTTGCCGGAGCCGTTGGGGCCCACCAGGGCGCAGATCCGCCCGGCGGGCAGCCGGAAGGCGACGTCTCTGAGGGCCCAGCCGCGTCGGTACTTCTTGCCCAGCCCGGACGCCTCCAGCGCGCCGGTCGCGTCGATCTCGTCGGTCACCCGTTCTCCTTGTGTCCACGCTCGCCGGGGGCGGCGGTCTCGCCGAAACGCTCTTCGAGGACCGAGGCCACCAGCGCCGTCACGTCCTCGCGGTCGAGCCCGGCGGCGCGGGCCCGGTCGGTCCAGTCGGCGAGCTCCGCGCGCAGCGGTGAGTCCGCGGCGGCGCCGGGCCGGGCCAGCGACCGGCGGACGAAGGTGCCAAGACCCGGCCGGGGCTCGACCAGCCCTTCGCGCTCCAGCTCGCGGTACGCCTTCAGGACGGTGTTGGGGTTGATGGCGGTGGCCGCGACGACCTCCTTGGCCGTGGGCAGCCGGTCCCCGGGCTCCAGCAGTCCGAGGCGGAGCGCCTGCTTGGTCTGCTGGACGATCTGCAGATAGGTGGCGATGCCGCTGCGCCGGTCGATGCGGTATTCGACCATCCGCCCTCCACCACCCTTTCACTAATCTGTTAGTGGAATGATGGTGGAGTGAGCCCGAGGGAATGTCAACCGACCTGGTCAGTCGGCCTGGTCAGTCGGCCTGGTCAGCCGACCTGGTCAGCGGGCCTGGCCAGTCGGCCTGGTCAGCCGGTCCGAGAGAACGTCAGCCGAAAACGCCACGCGGCGCCTTCCCCCGGTCGGGAGGGGGAAGGCGCCGCGCGGCCGGTCCGTACGCCGTTGTACGGGCGGAGATCCGGGAAAGCCGGGAGACCGGGTCAGACCATGAGGGCCCGGTCGGTGGGGCGGATCGGGGCAGGCAGCTCGCTGGCCCCGGCCAGATGGCGGTCCACCCCGCGCGCCGCGGAGCGGCCCTCGGCGATGGCCCAGACGATCAGCGACTGGCCGCGGCCCGCGTCACCGGCCACGAAGACACCCGGCACATTGGTGGCGAAGTCGGCATCGCGCGCGATGTTGCCGCGCTCGTCCAGCTCCAGGCCGAACTGCTCGACCAGGCCGTTCTTCTGGTCGGTGCCGGTGAAGCCCATGGCGAGGGTGACCAGCTGGGCCGGGATCTTCCGCTCGGTGCCCGGCTTCTGCTCCAGCTTGCCGTCCTTGAACTCCACCTCGATCAGATGCAGCCACTGGACATTGCCGTCCTCGTCGCCCTCGAAGTGGGTGGTGGAGACGGAGTAGATCCGCTCGCCGCCCTCCTCGTGTGCCGAGGTGACCTTGTAGAGCATCGGGAAGGTGGGCCAGGGCTGGCCCGGGGCACGCTCCTCGCCCGGCTTGGCCATGATCTCCAGCTGGGTGACGGAGGCGGCGCCCTGCCGGTGGGCGGTGCCGACACAGTCCGCGCCGGTGTCACCGCCGCCGATGACCACGACGTGCTTGCCCTCGGCGGTGATGGGGGACGTGGTGAGATCGCCCTCCTGCACCTTGTTGGCGAGCGGCAGGTACTCCATCGCGAAGTGGATGCCGTTCAGCTCCCGGCCCGGGACCGGCAGGTCGCGCGAGGTGGTGGCGCCGGCCGCGATGACCACGGCGTCGTACCGCTTGCGCAGCTTGGCGGCGTCGATGTCGCGGCCGATCTCGGTCTCGGTGCGGAACTTGGTGCCCTCCGCGCGCATCTGCTCGATACGGCGGTTGATGTGCCGCTTCTCCATCTTGAACTCGGGGATGCCGTAGCGCAGCAGCCCGCCGATGCGGTCGGCCCGCTCGTAGACGGCGACCGTGTGACCGGCCCGGGTCAGCTGCTGGGCGGCGGCCAGGCCCGCCGGGCCCGAGCCGATGACGGCGACGGTCTTGCCGCTGAGCCGCTCGGGCGGCTGCGGGGTGACGTCACCGGAGTCCCACGCCTTGTCGATGATGGTGACCTCGACGTTCTTGATGGTCACCGCCGGCTGGTTGATGCCGAGCACACAGGCCGACTCACACGGGGCGGGGCACAGCCGCCCGGTGAACTCCGGGAAGTTGTTGGTCGCGTGCAGCCGCTCGCTGGCCTCGCGCCAGTCCTCCCGGTAGGCGTAGTCGTTCCACTCGGGGATGAGGTTTCCGAGCGGACAGCCGTTGTGGCAGAACGGGATGCCGCAGTCCATGCACCGGCCGGCCTGCTTGCTGATGATCGGCAGCAGCGAACCGGGGACGTAGACCTCGTTCCAGTCCTTGACGCGCGTCTCCACCGGACGGGTCTCGGCGACCTCGCGGTCAGTGCTCAGGAAGCCCTTGGGGTCAGCCATTGATCGCCGCCTCCATCATCTTCTCGTGGGTCTCGGACTCGGAGAGCCCGGCCCGCTCGGCGGCGTCCTTGGCGGCGAGCACGGCCTGGTACGTAGCGGGGATGATCTTGCTGAAGCGGGTGACGGCGGTCTCCCAGTCGTCGAGCAGCGCGCCCGCGACGGTGGAGCCGGTCTCCTCGTGGTGGCGGCGCACCGCGTCGTGCAGCCACCGCTGGTCGGTTTCGTCCAGCGCGCCGAGGGTGTCCCGCAGATCGACGTTGACATTGTCCGGGTCGAGGTCGATCACATAGGCGATACCGCCGGACATCCCGGCCGCGAAGTTACGGCCGGTGGGGCCGAGGACGACCGCGCGACCGCCGGTCATGTACTCACAGCCGTGGTCGCCCACGCCCTCGGAGACGACCGTGGCGCCGGAGTTGCGGACGCAGAACCGCTCGCCGACCCGGCCGCGCAGGAACATCTCACCGCCGGTCGCGCCGTACGCGAGGGTGTTGCCCGCGATCGTCGAGTACTCGGCGAGGTGGTCCGCGCCCCGGTCCGGGCGGACGATCACGCGGCCGCCGGACAGGCCCTTGCCGACGTAGTCGTTGGCGTCGCCCTCGAGCCGCAGGGTGACACCGCGGGGCAGGAACGCGCCGAAGGACTGACCGGCCGAGCCGGTGAAGGTGATGTCGATGGTGTCCTCGGGCAGGCCCGCGCCACCGAACGTACGGGTCACCTCATGGCCGAGCATGGTGCCGACGGTCCGGTTGATGTTGCGGATCGCGACCTGGGCCCGGACCGGCTCGGCGGCCTCGGCGCTCTCGGCGTTCAGCGCGTCGGCCGCCAGCTTGATCAGCTGGTTGTCGAGCGCCTTGGCCAGGCCGTGGTCCTGCTCGATGGCCTGGTGGCGGACGGCGCCCTCGGGCAGCTCGGGCACGTACAGCAGCGGGGCGAGGTCCAGTCCCTGCGCCTTCCAGTGCTGGACGGCGCGGGCGGTGTCCAGCAGCTCGGCGTGGCCGATGGCCTCGTCCAGGGAGCGGAAGCCCAGCTCGGCGAGGAGCTCGCGGACCTCCTCGGCGATGAACTGGAAGAAGTTCACCACGAACTCGGCCTTGCCGCTGTAGCGCTCGCGCAGCACCGGGTTCTGGGTGGCGATGCCGACCGGGCAGGTGTCCAGATGGCAGACGCGCATCATGACGCAGCCGGAGACCACCAGCGGCGCGGTGGCGAAGCCGTACTCCTCGGCGCCGAGCAGCGCGGCGATCACCACGTCGCGGCCGGTCTTCAGCTGGCCGTCGGTCTGCACCACGATGCGGTCGCGCAACCCGTTGAGCAGCAGCGTCTGCTGGGTCTCGGCGAGGCCGAGCTCCCAGGGGCCGCCCGCGTGCTTGAGCGAGGTGAGCGGCGAGGCGCCGGTGCCGCCGTCGTGGCCGGAGATCAGCACCACATCGGCGTGGGCCTTGGAGACGCCCGCGGCCACCGTGCCGACGCCGACCTCGGAGACCAGCTTGACGTGGATCCGGGCCCGCGGGTTGGCGTTCTTCAGGTCGTGGATCAGCTGGGCGAGATCCTCGATCGAGTAGATGTCGTGGTGCGGCGGCGGGGAGATCAGGCCGACGCCCGGGGTGGAGTGCCGGGTCTTGGCCACCCACGGGTAGACCTTGTGGCCGGGCAGCTGGCCGCCCTCGCCGGGCTTGGCGCCCTGGGCCATCTTGATCTGGATGTCATCGGAGTTGACCAGGTATTCGCTGGTCACGCCGAAGCGGCCGGAGGCCACCTGCTTGATCGAGGAGCGCCGGGCGGGGTCCTGCAGCCGGTCGGAGTCCTCGCCGCCCTCACCGGTGTTGGACTTTCCGCCCAGCTGGTTCATGGCGACGGCGAGGGTCTCGTGCGCCTCCTGGGAGATGGAGCCGTACGACATGGCGCCGGTGGAGAACCGCTTGACGATCTCGCTGACCGGCTCGACCTCCTCGATCGGGATCGAGGTGCGCTCGCCCTTGAAGGAGAACAGACCGCGCAGCGTCATCAACCGCTCGGACTGCTCGTTCACCCGCGCCGTGTACTTCTTGAAGATGTCGTAGCGGCGCGACCGGGTGGAGTGCTGGAGCCGGAAGACCGTCTCGGGGTCGAAGAGGTGCGGCTCGCCCTCGCGGCGCCACTGGTACTCGCCGCCGATCTCCAGCGTGCGGTGGGCGGAGGGGACGCCGGAGGCGGGGTACGCCTTGGCGTGGCGGGCGGCCACCTCCTTGGCGACGATGTCCAGGCCCGCGCCGCCGATCTTGGTGGCGGTGCCGTGGAAGTAGGTGTCCACGAAGGACTCGTCCAGGCCGACGGCCTCGAAGACCTGCGCGCCCCGGTAGGAGGCCACGGTCGAGATGCCCATCTTGGACATGACCTTCAGGACGCCCTTGCCGAGCGCCTTGATGAGGTTCTTGATCGCGGTCTCGGCCTCGACGCCGGGCAGGAAGGTGCCGGCCCGGACCAGGTCCTCGACCGACTCCATGGCCAGGTACGGGTTGACGGCCGCGGCTCCGTAGCCGATCAGCAGCGCGACATGGTGCACCTCGCGGACGTCGCCCGCCTCGACCAGCAGCCCCACCTGGGTGCGCTGCTTGGTGCCGATGAGGTGGTGGTGGACCGCGGAGGTGAGCAGCAGCGAGGGGATCGGGGCGTGCTCGGCGTCCGAGTGGCGGTCGGAGAGCACGATCAGCCGGGCGCCGTCCTCGATGGCGCGGTCGGCCTCGGCGCAGATCTCGTCCAGCCGGGCGGCGAGCGCCTGACCGCCGCCACCGACCCGGTACAGGCCCGAGAGGTTCGCCGCCTTGAGGCCCGGCATGTCCCCGTCGGCGTTGATGTGGATGAGCTTGGCCAGCTCATCGTTGTCGATCACCGGGAAGGACAGGGTGACACTGCGGCAGGAGGCCGAAGTCGGCTCCAGCAGATTGCCCTGCGGGCCCAGCGAGGAGATCAGCGAGGTGACCAGCTCCTCGCGGATCGCGTCCAGCGGCGGATTGGTGACCTGCGCGAACAGCTGGGTGAAGTAGTCGAACAGCAGCCGCGGCCGCTCGGAGAGGGCGGCGATCGGCGAGTCGGTGCCCATCGAGCCGATCGGCTCGGCGCCGGCCTTGGCCATCGGCGCGAGCAGGACGCGCAGCTCCTCCTCGGTGTAGCCGAAGGTCTGCTGGCGGCGGGTGACCGAGGCGTGGGTGTGCACGATGTGCTCGCGCTCGGGCAGGTCGGCCAGGCCGATCAGACCGGCCTCCAGCCACTCGCCGTACGGCTGCTCGGCGGCCAGCTCGGCCTTGATCTCGTCGTCCTCGATGATCCGGTGCTCGGCGGTGTCCACCAGGAACATCCGGCCCGGCTGGAGCCGGCCCTTGCGGACCACCTTGGCCGGGTCGATGTCCAGGACGCCGACCTCGGAGGAGAGCACGACCAGACCGTCGTCGGTGACCCAGTAGCGCCCGGGTCGCAGACCGTTGCGGTCCAGCACGGCGCCGACCTGGACGCCGTCGGTGAAGGTGACACAGGCCGGGCCGTCCCAGGGCTCCATCATCGTGGAGTGGTACTGGTAGAAGGCGCGCCGGGCCGGGTCCATGGAGGGGTGGTTCTCCCACGCCTCGGGGACCATCATCAGCACCGAGTGCGGCAGCGAGCGGCCGCCGAGGTGGAGCAGCTCCAGGACCTCGTCGAAGGTCGCCGAGTCGGAGGCGTCCGGGGTGCAGACGGGGAAGATCCGCTCCAGGCCCTTCTCCCCGAACAGGTCGCTGACCAGCTGGGACTCCCGGGCGCGCATCCAGTTGCGGTTGCCCTGGACGGTGTTGATCTCACCGTTGTGGGCGACGAAGCGGTACGGGTGGGCCAGCGGCCAGCTCGGGAAGGTGTTGGTGGAGAACCGGGAGTGGACCAGCGAGACGGCCGTGGCGAAACGGCGGTCGGAGAGGTCCGGGAAGAACGGCTCCAGCTGACCGGTGGTCAGCATGCCCTTGTAGACCAGGGTGCGCGCGGACAGCGAGGGGAAGTAGACCCCCGCCTCGCGCTCGGCGCGCTTGCGCAGCATGAACGCCTTGCGGTCCAGGGCCACGCCGGTGGTGGTGCCGTCGGCGACGAAGAGCTGACGGAAGGCGGGCATGGTGGCCCGCGCGCCGTTGCCCAGCAGCTCGGGGGCGACGGGCACCTCGCGCCAGCCGAGGACGGTCAGGCCCTCCTCGGCGGCGAGCCGCTCGATGTGCTCCGCGGCGGCCGCACCCTCGGTCTCACCCTCCGGGAGAAACGCGATGCCCACCGCGTAGGCACCGGCTTCGGGCAGCTCGAAGCCGGTCACACTGGCCCGCAGGAAGGCGTCCGGAACCTGGATGAGGATGCCCGCGCCATCGCCGGAGTCGGGCTCGGAACCGGTGGCGCCGCGGTGCTCGAGGTTCCTCAGCACGGTGAGAGCCTGCTCCACGAGCTCATGGCTGGCCTCACCGGTGAGGGTCGCCACGAAGCCGACGCCACAGGCGTCGTGCTCATTGCGTGGGTCGTACATCCCTTGGCGGGCAGGGTGGGATGCGGAACGCATCGGCTCTCCCGTCGTCGTCATGGCATTTTGCGTGTGCCGAGGGACGACGTTGGCCCTCCGCGAGAATTTCGTGCAGGTTACATGATGGGGCGAATCTCGGGAAGCGGAAATTCCGTTCCATCATGCGGACACCCCAGGGGTGGGGTGAGGTGAGGCAGTACGGGCATTGGGGATGGGGCGACCGGCGTCGCCATGGCGCGGATCGGGCGACACTGCCCAAGCGCTTCGGGCTTATGCCCGCCCGTAAAAGGATCGAAACCGAGGAGTAACGGCGTGATTATGCGGCTCGCCGTATGACTGTCATCCTACGGCCGTTCCGAAGAAAGCGCCCAGGGCATAGGTCACACCCGCCGCCGCGCCACCCAGCGCCAGCTGCCGCAGCCCGCTGTACCACCAGCTCCGGGCGGTCACCCGCGCCACCACCGCACCGCACCCGAAGAGCCCGATCAGCGCCAGCACCAGGGCCGGCCACAGCGCCGCGGCGCCCAGCAGATACGGCAGCACCGGCAGCAGCGCGCCCAGCGCGAAGGAGCCGAACGAGGACACCGCCGCGACCAGCGGCGACGGCAGATCGTCCGGGTCCACGCCCAGCTCCTCGCGGGCGTGTATCTCCAGCGCCTGCTCGGGGTCGCGGGAAAGCTGCTCGGCCACCTCACGGGCCAGGGCCGGCTCCACCCCACGGGACTCGTAGAGCGCCGCCAGCTCCTCCAGCTCGTCCACCGGGTGCTTGCGCAGCTCGCGCCGCTCGACCTCCAGCTCGGCCTGGACCAGATCGCGCTGGGAGGCGACGGAGGTGTACTCACCGGCGGCCATCGAGAAGGCACCGGCGGCGAGACCCGCGAGACCGGTGATCACGATCGTCTGCCGGTCCACCGCGCCACCGGCCACACCGGTCATCAGCGCGAGGTTGGAGACCAGGCCGTCCATGGCGCCGAAGACGGCGGGGCGCAGCCAGCCGCCGTTCACATCACGGTGGGTGTGGTTGTCGCGGTGGGCGATGTGCGGTGACTCGGCGCTGTCAATGACGGACATATGAAGATGTGCTCCCTTCGAGAAGGGTGTGGCGATGCGGCCCTCACCCCAACGGTTCGAAGGTACGCACGAATTCCCCCGCTCCGCCAGCAAGGAAGGCCGAACTTACCTCGCTGACCTGCGCAAACGCAGAAGGGCCGCCGAATCCCGAGGGATCCGGCGGCCCGATGGGCGCATATCGGCGCGCGTCAGGGGTTCTTGGTGGGCTCCGCCTCGGCGACCACCGCACCGGCCTCGTCCGCGCCGTCGCTCTCGGCCGGAGTGCCGCCGCTCTTGGCCGGGGCGTCGCCGCTCTTGGCCGCGCTCCCGGCCGGGGCGTCGCCGCTCGTCCCGGTGGCCGGGGCAGCGCCGTCCTCGATCGCCGCCGGTTCCACGACCTCCTCGCGGCCCGGGGACCGCTTCGCGGAGATCACCAGGTAGGCCACCGCGGCCAGGAAGACCACGACGGACGTCCAGTTGTTGAGCCGCAGCCCCAGCACATGGTGGGCGTCGTCCACCCGGAGGTACTCGATCCAGAAGCGGCCCACGGTGTACGCCGCGACGTAGAGGGCAAACGCCCGGCCATGCCCCAGTTTGAAGCGGCGGTCCGCCCAGATCACCAGCAGCGCCACACCGACGCACCACAGCGACTCGTACAGGAAGGTCGGGTGGTACGTGCCGGCCACCCGGCCCGCGTCGGCGTCGCCGTCGATCTTCAGCGCCCAGGGCAGCGTGGTGGCCTTGCCGTACAGCTCCTGGTTGAACCAGTTGCCCCAGCGCCCGATGGCCTGGGCGAAGGCGATTCCGGGGGCGATGGCGTCCGCGTACGCCGGGAGCGGGATCCCCCGGCGGCGGCAGCCGATCCAGGCGCCGAGCGCGCCCAGCGCGATGGCCCCCCAGATCCCCAGGCCGCCCTGCCAGATCTTGAAGGCGTCCACCCAGTCACGGCCGTCGGTGAAGTACAGCTCGTAGTCGGTGATGACGTGGTAGAGGCGGCCGCCGACCAGGCCGAATGGCACCGCCCAGACGGCGATGTCGGCGACCGTGCCGACCCGGCCGCCACGGGCGACCCAGCGCCGCCCGCCGTACCAGACCGCGACGAAGACGCCGATGATGATGCAGAACGCATAGCCGCGCAGCGGGACCGGACCGAGATAGATCACGCCGGACGACGGGCTGGGAATGTAAGCGAGGAGGTCCATGACAGGACCGACGCTACCGTGCCGGGCGGGAGATGCGGCAACCCACCCGGCAACGGCTGCGTAACAAGGATCAGTCGCGGGCCGCCGCGAGGACCATGCGCTCGAGCTTGTTGGGGCTCAGCGGCTTCTTGGGGTCGCCGTAGATCGACTTCCCGGCCAGCAGCACGGTCGGCGTGGAGGCGTAGCCGGAGTGGGCGAAGACGTCGTTGGACTTGCGCACCCAGGCGTCGTGCCTGCCGTCCTCGACGCAACGCCGGAAGGCGGGCGTGACCAGCCCCGGGACCTGGTCCGCGAGCTTGATCAGCCTGCCGTTGTCGGCGTAGGTGTCCCGGGTCTCCTGGGGCTGATGGCGGTAGAGCACATCGTGGTACGCGCGGAACTTCGCGGGGTCCTTGTCCTGGGCGCAGGCCGCCGCGTTCGCGGCGCGGACCGAACCGGTGCCGCCGAGGTTTCCGTCGATGATCGTCACCAGGTGGTACTCGACCCTCATCCGGCCGGTGTCCTGCAGTTCGTGGACGGTCTTGCGGAAGACGTCCTCGAACTGCTTGCACCCCGGGCAGCGGAAGTCCTCGTAGACCGTCAGGGTCACCGGGCCCGACTTCCCCGCCTTCCCCTCCTGCCCGGCCTTCTCCGACTTCCCCGAGGGGATCACCAGACGTCCCTTGCCGACGGCTCCGCGCGGCGGCACCAGGGCGCTGCCCGACTTCCCCGAGTCGTCGTCGGTCCTGGACGCGACGATGCCCACGCCCACCGCCGCGCCGAGGACGGCCACCACCGCCCCCAGGACGCCCAGCGTCCGCTTACGCTTCACACGCGCCCGGTCCCGCTCGCGCTGTTCCCGCAGGCGCTCTCGGGCGCCGCGCTTTCCCTCACGGTTTCTCTGGCTCACGCCCTCGCCTAACGAGGCGGAGGAGCACCGCTGAGCTCCTCCGCCCCGTTGTTCCCTCGAACGAGCGACCCTCTAACGGGCGGTGCGGACGCCCTCCGCCAGCTCACCCGCGAGCTCGCGCAGCCCCGCCAGACCGGCCTCGGTGTCACCCTCGGCGTCCAGCAGCCGCTTGACGAAGGCCGAGCCCACGATGACCCCGTCGGCGAACGCCGCGACCTCCGCCGCCTGCGTGGCATTGGAGACGCCGAGGCCCACGCACACCGGGAGCGAGGTGGTGGAGCGGGTGCGCTCCACCAGAGCGCGCGCCTCCTGGCCCACCGATTCCCTCGTTCCGGTGACGCCCATCAGGGACGCCGCGTAGACGAAACCGCTGCCCGCCGCCGTGATCTTCGCCAGCCGCTCATCACGGCTGCTGGGCGCGACCACGAACACGGTCGCCAGACCGTGCTGCTCGGCGGCCTTCCGCCAGATCTCCGACTCCTCGACCGGCAGATCGGGCAGGATGCAGCCCGCGCCGCCCGCCTCGGCGAGATCGGCGGCGAACCGCTCCACGCCGTACCGGTCCACAGGGTTCCAGTACGTCATGCACAGGATCGGGGCGCCGGTGCGGGCGTGCGCCTCCCCCACCGTGCGGATCACATCGCGGATCCGGACCCCGTTGCGCAGCGCGATGTCGTCCGCGGTCTGGATCACCGGCCCGTCGAGCACCGGATCGCTGTGCGGCAGCCCGACCTCGACGATGTCGCAGCCGCCCTCGATCATGGCGGTCATCGCGTCCACCGCGCCGTCGATGGTGGGGAAACCGGCGGGCAGATAGCCGACGAGCGCGGCGCGCCCCTCGTCCTTGGCGCCCGCCAGGACGGACCCCAGCAGATCCAGGTTCCCGGCCATCACTTCGCCCCCTCGTCGCCCTGCTGGTCGTAGAGCCCGAAGTACTGGGCCGCCGTGTCCATGTCCTTGTCGCCGCGCCCGGAGAGATTGACCAGCACCAGGCCGTCGCTCCCCAGCTCCCGGCCGAGGTCCAGGGCGCCCGCGAGCGCGTGGGCGCTCTCGATCGCCGGGATGATGCCCTCGGTCTCCGAGAGCAGCCGCAGCGCCCGCATGGCCTCGTCGTCGGTGACCGCCCGGTACTCGGCGCGGCCGATGTCCTTCAGATACGCGTGCTCGGGGCCGACGCCGGGGTAGTCGAGACCGGCCGAGATCGAGTACGGCTCGGTGATCTGGCCGTCCTCGTCCTGGAGGACATAGGACCGGGAGCCGTGCAGGATCCCGGGCTCGCCCTGGCTCAGCGTGGCCGCGTGCTCTCCGGTGGCCACACCGTGCCCGGCGGGCTCGAAGCCGACGATCCGCACGCTCTCGTCCGACAGGAAGGCGTGGAACAGCCCGATCGCGTTGGATCCGCCGCCCACGCAGGCCGCGACCGCGTCCGGCAGCCGCCCGGTCCGCTCCAGGATCTGCCGCCGCGCCTCCACGCCGATCACCCGGTGGAAGTCGCGCACCAGCGCCGGGAAGGGGTGGGGCCCGGCCACGGTGCCGAAGAGGTAGTGGGTGCGGTCGACATTGGCGACCCAGTCCCGGAACGCCTCGTTGATGGCGTCCTTGAGGGTGCGGCTGCCGGACTTCACGGCGATGACCTCGGCGCCCAGCATCCGCATCCGCGCCACGTTGAGCGCCTGCCGCTGGGTGTCGATCTCGCCCATGTAGATGGTGCACTCGAGCCCGAACAGCGCGCACGCGGTGGCCGTGGCCACCCCGTGCTGGCCGGCGCCGGTCTCGGCGATGACGCGGGACTTGCCCATCCGCCGGGTGAGCAGGGCCTGCCCCAGCACGTTGTTGATCTTGTGGGAGCCGGTGTGGTTGAGGTCCTCCCGCTTGAGGAAGACCCGGGCACCCCCGGCGTGCTCGGCGAACCGCTCCACCTCGGTCAGCGCGCTGGGCCGGCCGGTGTAGTTGACCAGCAGATCCTCGAGCTCGGCCGCGAAGGCGGGGTCCGCCTTGGCCTTCTCGTACTCGGCGGCGACCTCGTCGACCGCGGCGACGAGCGCCTCGGGGATGAACTTGCCGCCGAAGGCACCGAAATACCCCTCGGCGCTGGGCACCTGGCCCTCCGGGTCAGGGATGAAGAAATCAGAGGACATGCGACGTACTCCTCGATCGGGGCAGCGCCCCGCGACAGGTGGGATGGCTGGGAAGCATGCGGCGTGCGCTCAGCGCACTGCCGCCCGGCGCCATCGCCGCCCGTTGATCTGCCCCGGCTCGCATCCGATGTGGTAGCGCACGCGCCGCCCCCGCACCCGCCTCGCGGGCGCGCGGCAGCCCCGGGGCCGACAGCCCCGTGCCAGGCGCGCGTACGTCTCCATGGTCCGCCGATCCCGCCCCGTCGTCAGTCCCGGCCGTGGCGCAGCGCCGGATGGGCGCCCGCCGCCACCAGATCGGCCACCGCGGCCTTGGGGTCGCGCCCGGTCACCAGGGACTCACCGACCAGCACCGCGTCCGCGCCGTCGTTGGCGTAGGCGATCAGGTCGTGCGGGCCGCGCACCCCGGACTCCGCGATCTTGACGATGTGGTCCGGGATCTCCGGTGCGATCCGGGTGAAGTTCGAGCGGTCCACCTGGAGGGTCTTGAGGTCACGCGCGTTGACGCCGATCACCCGGGCCCCGGCGTCAACCGCTCGGGCGGTCTCCTCCTCGTCGTGCACCTCGACCACGGGCGTCAGCCCGATCGACTCGGCCCGCTCGATGAGCGAGACCAGCGCCTGCTGCTCCAGCGCGGCGACGATCAGCAGGATGACGTCGGCGCCGTGCGCCCGCGCCTCCCACAGCTGGTACGAGGTGACGATGAAGTCCTTACGGAGCACCGGAATGTCGACCTTCGCCCTTACGGCTTCCAGGTCGGCCAGCGATCCGCCGAACCGCCGCTGCTCGGTCAGCACGCTGATCACGGCCGCGCCGCCCGCCTCGTAGTCCGCGGCGAGCCCGGCGGGGTCGGCGATCGCGGCGAGCGCGCCCTTGGAGGGGCTGGACCGCTTGACCTCGCAGATCACCTTGACGCTGTCGCCCTTGAGCGCCGCGACACCGTCCTTCGCCGGCTGGGCCTTGGCCGCCCGCTCCTTGAGCTCGTCGAGGGCGACGCGCGCCTGCCGCTCCGCGAGGTCGGCACGGACTCCGTCGATGATCTCGTCGAGCACACTCACCGAGCGGCCCCCTTCCGTGACGGGGATGAAGCTTCTGATCTGTACCGGGTGGGGCGGTCCACCGCTTCACCTGGCACTGCGATGGTAGCCGCCGGTAGGCCGAGGTCTCGCATCCGGTTGACGCGGACGCCCGCCACATGCACATACACAACAACGGTCACGGCGTCAGTAGTCCCCCGAACGGGAAATTCCGGACGATTGTGAAGACCAGGGCCACCACGCCGAGCGCCCCCGCGTGCCACAGCCGCGGCGCCGGGAAGCGTCCGCGTACGCACCACACCGCCCAGCAGACGGCGAAAACCGCGTAACAGCCGACGGCGAGGGCGTTGTCACGCAGCGCGGCCGTCAGATCGCCATGGGCCAGGGCATGGGCGCCGCGCAGCCCGCCGCAGCCGGGGCAGTACAGCCCGGTGAGCCGCAGCAGCGGGCAGACGGGGTAGTGGCCCGGCTCCCGGGGGTCCACGGCGCCGACGTAGCCGAAGGCGGCGAGAACGCCCGCGAGCACACCCAACGGGGCGGCCAGACGCCGCGCCAGGGGGACGAGGGCGGTCGGCGGTGGTTCGGTCACACCGCCGAGTCTGCCCGGGGAGCCACGAAGGCGCAGCTCAGGGCCGATGCACCGGCCTCCGTACGGCTCAGTGCCGCATGCGGTGGAGGCGGGCGCGGCCCCGGGCCGCGCCGGGGCTCAACTCTGGGTCTGCGCCTGCGCCTGCGACTGCGCCTGCGTCGCGGGCCGCGGCTGCGGCGGGTGCTGAGCCTTGGGCATGCCCAGCCCGGCCGCGCGCATCGCCGCGCCGACGACGCCGCCGAGGGCGATGATCACCATGCCTGCCCAGAAGCCGAGCGGGTTGGCCGCCACGGTGAACGCGCCGGCGACGCAGAAGCCGATGAAGGCGATGGTGACACCGGTCCAGGCGGCCGGGGTGTGTCCGTGGTCGTGACCCGCCATGAATTCTCCTCGTATCTGTACGCGCCTGGTCCGGGCGCTCGGGGGCGAACGCTCCCACGCCATTGTCCCCGATGCGCGAAACGCCCTTGAGCGGGGGTGGGACCTTACGGTGCGAGACGGGAGGGCGGGCGCGAGGACGTCGCCCTGAAGGGGCGGGTCTACGGGGGCGTCCGGCGAACCACGCGACGGAGCCGCAAGCCGATGCTTTCCCCTCCCCGCCCCTTCCCGTCACCCGGGGCTCCGCCCCTGGACCCCGGGGCCTGGGGCGGAGGCCCGGTACGGGGTCTGAGGTGGAGCCCCGATCCGGGGTCTGGGGCGGAACCCCGGTCCGAGGCCCCGGTGCGGGGCCTGGGGCGGAACCCCGGTGCGGGGCCTGGGGCGGAACCCCGATACAGGGCCTGAGGCGGAGCCCCGGTACGGGGCCTGGGGCGGAGCCCCGGTACGGGGCCTGGGGCGAAGCCCCGGTACGGGGCCTGGGGCGAAGCCCCGGTACGGGGCCTGAGGCGAAGCCCCGATCCGAAGCCTGGGGCGGAACCCCGATCCGAGGCCTGAAGCGTAGCCCGGTACGGGATCTGGGGCGGAACCCCGATCCGGGGCCTGGGGCGAAGCCCGGTACAGGGCCTGGGGCGGAACCCCGATACAGGGCCTGAGGCGGAGCCCCGGTGCGGGGCCTGGGGCGGAACCCCGATACAGGGCCTGAGGCGGAGCCCCGGTACGGGGCCTGAAGCGGAGCCCGGTACGGGATCTGGGGCGGAACCCCGATCCGGGGCCTGGGGCGAAGCCCGGTACGGGATCTGAGGCGGAGCCCCGGTACGGGGCCTGGGGCGAAGCCCCGGTGCGGGGCCTGAGGCGGAGCCCGGATACGGGGTCTGGGGCGGAGCCCCGGTACGGGGCCTGGGGCGGAGCCCCGGTACGGGGTCTGGGGCGGAGCCCCGGTACGGGGTCTGGGGCGGAGCCGGTACGGGGGCGGAGCCCCGGTACAGGGCCTGGGGCGAAGCCCCGGTACGGGGTCTGGGGCGGAGCCCCAGTACAGGGCCTGGGGCGAAGCCCCAGTTCGGGGTCTGGGGCGGAGCCCCGGTTGAGGGGAGGGGCGGGGAGGGGAACAGTCCGCCGCAGGCGTCGAGGCCCGTCGGACACCCCTTAGGCGCCGCGCTCGGCCTCCTGCCGCGCCGGGGCCTCCGTCGGGTCCTCGCCACGGTCCAGGGCCTTCCACAGCTCCTCGGGGCGGTCCGGGTCGGAGGCGGCGGCGCCGCGCCGGGTGCGGCTCCGGGCCGGGGTGCCCGCGGTGCCCGCGCGCTCGTACCGGCCGGACATGGCGGGCCAGTGACGGCCGTAGCCCAGGGCGAGCACGCCCGCGAGCAGCAGGAGCACCCCGCCCGCCGCGGCGACCCACGGCCAGGGGGTGTAAGCAACGTCATGGATCGGGCTGTGGGTCAGCCCGCTCACCTTGGACGCCTTCTCCTCCAGCGCCGCCTTGTCGGACGCGCCGAGGGCGGAGCTGATCACGATGCCCGCGCCGCAGAGGGCCAGCAGCGCCGCGACGACGGCACGGCCGAGGCGGCGCACGGCGAAGACCGCGACCAGCGCGGCCAGGCCGACGACCGCCAGCGCACCGGGAAGTCCGGTGATGTCATCGCCGTTGGCGCTCTGCGAGAGGGATCCCTGGGCGACGGAGGCGGTGCCCTCGGCCCATTTGCGGCTGGTGGCCAGCAGGACGAGGGCGGCGCCGAGCGCACCGGCGAGCAGGGCGATGGCAAGGCTGCTTCGGCGGCCGCGCGCGGCGGGGGCGGAGGGCTCGTGCTCGGCCCTGGGCTGGGGTACGGCTGCTGCAGTCACGCCTACCACTATCCCCCACCCGGGTACGGGATCGTTCCCGGGTGGGGGATATGGGACCTACCGGGAGCCACCGGCCACCGGGAACCACCGCCCTGGGGAGCCACCGGCCGCCGCGGACTACCGCTCCGGGCGAGCGGACTACCGCTCCAGGCGGCCCGCCGCGTGCACCGCCCGCAGCACCGCCGCCGCCTTGTTGCGGCACTCCGAGTCCTCGGCCACCGGATCGGAGTCGGCGACGATCCCGGCGCCCGCCTGGACATACGCCGTGCCCTCGCGCAGCAGCGCGGTGCGGATGGCGATCGCGGTGTCGGAGTCGCCCGCGAAGTCGAGATAGCCGACACAGCCGCCGTACAGCCCGCGGCGGCTCGGCTCCAGCTCCTCGATGATCTGAAGCGCCCGCGGCTTGGGGGCGCCGGAGAGGGTGCCCGCGGGGAAGCAGGCGGTGAGCACGTCGAAGGCCGTACGGCCCTCGGCGAGGCTGCCGGTGACGGTCGAGACGATGTGCATGACATGGCTGTAGCGCTCGATCGACATGAAGTCGACGACCTCCACGCTGCCCGGCTCGCAGACCCGCCCGAGGTCATTGCGCCCGAGGTCGACGAGCATCAGGTGCTCGGCCCGCTCCTTGGGGTCGGCGAGCAGCTCCTCGGCGAGCGCGGCGTCCTCCTGCGGGGTGGCCCCCCGGTGACGGGTGCCGGCAATGGGGTGCAGCATCGCCCGGCCGTCCTCGACCTTGACCAGCGCCTCCGGGCTCGAGCCCACCACATCGAAGCCCTCGAACCGGAAGAGGTACATATAGGGGCTCGGGTTGGTGGCCCGCAGCACCCGGTAGACATCGAGGGCGCTGGCCGAGCACGGCGTCTCGAACCGCTGCGAGGGGACGACCTGGAACGCCTCGCCCGCGCGGATGCGCTCCTTGATGTCGTCCACCGCCTCCATGAAGTCCTCGCCGCCCCATAGCGCGGTGTACTCCGGCAGCTCGGACTCGGGCAGCGCGGCGGGGTCGGTCGCCACGGGGCGGACCAGGTCAGCGGCCATCGCGTCGAGCCGGGCCACGGCGTCCGCGTACGCCTCGTCCACACCCGTGTCGAGGTCGTTGTGGTTGATCGCGTTGGCGATCAGCAGCACGGTGCCGTCCCAGTGGTCCAGCACCGCGAGGTCCGAGGTGAGCAGCATGGTCAGCTCGGGCAGTCGCAGATCGTCCCGGCCGTGCTCACCGACCTTCTCCAGGCGGCGGACGATGTCGTAGCCGAGGTAGCCGACCATGCCGCCGGTGAACGGCGGCAGCTGGACCAGCCCGCCGAGATCCCGGGGGGTGTGCAGGGTCTCGACGGTGGCCCGCAGCGCCTGGAGGGGATCGCCGTCGGTGGGGACGCCGACCGGCGGGGTGCCCAGCCAGTGGGTGCGGCCGTCGCGCTCGGTGAGGGTGGCGGCACTGCGGACGCCGATGAAGGAGTAGCGGGACCAGGAGCGGCCGTTCTCGGCGGATTCGAGGAGGAAGGTGCCGGGGCGCTCGGCGGCCAGCTTGCGGTAGAGGCCCACGGGGGTGTCGCCGTCCGCGAGCAGCTTGCGGCTGACGGGGATGACGCGGCGGTCGGCCGCCAGCTTGCGGAAGGTCTCGAGATCCATCGTGACAGCGTCCTGGGTCTGGGGCTGGGGAGCCCGGCGGGGCACGGGGCTGGGACTGGAAGGCTGGGCGGGGCGGTGGCCGGTCTACTGGCCGGTCTGCGGGCCGGTCTGCGGGCCGAGCGGAAGCTCGTCGGCGTCGAAGCAGGTGCGGTCGCCGGTGTGGCAGGCGCCGCCGACCTGGTCGACCTTGACGAGCACGGTGTCGGCGTCGCAGTCGAGCGCGACGGACTTGACCAGCTGGACATGGCCGGAGGTGTCGCCCTTGACCCAGTACTCCTGGCGGCTGCGGCTCCAGTAGGTGCAGCGGCCGGTGGTGAGGGTGCGGTGCAGCGCCTCGTCGTCCATCCAGCCGAGCATCAGCACCTCACCGGTGTCGTACTGCTGGGCGATGGCGGGCAGCAGGCCGTCGGCGCCGCGCTTGAGGCGGGCGGCGAGGGCCGGGTCGAGGGCGGAGGGGCGGTCGGAGCCGGTCATGCGACCATTCTGCACGTCCGGAGGGGGGTCCCCGCGAATGATCTCCACCGGACCGGAGGCCGGACCGGAGGCCGGGCTGGGAAACCGGCCGGTAGGCCGGGCCCGATGGACGGATTGTCAGTGGAATGGGGCATGCTTCGGGCATGACGTTTCCGCCGCCGTCGAACGAGCCCAACCGGCCTGGAAACGGCGGGGGGTTCGGTCCACCGCCGCAGCCGCAGCAGCAACCACAGCCACAGCCCGCGCAGCCGCAGCCGCAGCAAGGCTTCGGGCCACCGCCCCCGGCGGACCAGCCCGGTCCGCCCGCCCAGCCGAGCGGCGGTTTCGGTCCGCCCGCCCCACCGGCTCTGCTGCCCGGCGGCCCGCCCCCGGGCGCGCTGCCGCCAGGGTCCATACCCCCGGGCGCGCTGCCGCCCCCTCCCCCGCCGCCCGGCCCCGGCGGCTCCAGGACCACGGCGATCGTCATCGCGGCGGTGGTGGCCGTGGCGGTGGTCGTCGGCGCGATCGTCATCGGGACGAAGGACGACGGCGGCAAGGAGACGTCGGCCGACGTCGGCCCATCCGCCTCGGCCTCGGACCGCCCCCTCTCCTCGCCCTCGGACGCCGAGTCGTCCGCCGCCCCGTCGGGCTCGGAGGACCCCGGCGAGGGCGCGCCGCTGGGCGGCGGAAGCGAGGCCCCCGACGGGGATCCGGCCGCCTCGGAGTCGGCGGCCCCGGACGCGTCGGAGTCGGGCGCGCCCGGTGACAAGGTGCCGTATGTGGTGCTCGACCCCGGCAAGTGCTTCGACCACCCGGCGATGGACAGCAGCGTCACCAAGGTCGAGAAGCGGTCCTGCCACGGCCCGCACGACGGCGAGGTGATCGCCAACGAGACGCTGAGCGGCGACTTCTCCACCGAGAAGGCGATTCAGACCAAGGCGCTCGCACTGTGCGCGACGGATGCCAAGAAGCGGCTCAAGAGCGTCCCCAACGACGGCCGGATGTATTACTACTACGCGCTGTACCCCGCGCTGGGCACGTACTCCATCCAGGGCGAGGACCAGGTCTCCTGCGCGCTCACGCTGAGCGCCGGGCGCGACGGCAAGAAGCTGAGCAAGCCCCTGCCGGGGTAGGGAGTGTCCGGCGGTACGCGTACGCCTGCGGCGGGCTGCTCCCCTCCCCGCCCCTTCCGCCCACCTGACAATCTGCGGCTCCGCCGCGTGAGGGGCTCCGCCCCAGACCCCGGGCGGGGCTCCGCCCCGCACCATGGACCGGGCTCCGCCTCAGACCCAGGGACCAGGGGCTCCGCGCATACCCCGGACCGGGGTTCCGCCCGGGACCGGGCTCCATCCCAGACCCGGGGCCCAGGGGCGGTGCCCCTGCCACGCGGCGGAGCCGCACACCCCGTACGCCCCGCCGGGGCGCGGCGGCGCTCCTCATGGCAGCGGGCGGGCCCCGGTCGTAGGGTGGACGCATGTCCACTCACGCGAAGCGCGAACGCCTGCTCCTCGCCGACCTCTTGGACGGCGCGGGCCCCGGGGCCCCGACGCTGTGCGAGGGCTGGACCACCCGCGATCTGGCGGCCCATCTGGTGGTCCGCGAGCGCCGCCCCGACGCGGCCGCCGGGGTGCTGGTCAAGCCGCTGGCGGCGCGGCTGGCCCGGGTGCAGGAGGAGTTCGCGGCGCGGCCGTACGAAGAGCTGCTCCAGCTGTTCCGCACCGGTCCGCCGCGGATGTCGCCGTTCGCGCTGAAGCAGGTGGACGAGGCGGCCAACAGCTTCGAGTTCTACGTCCATGCCGAGGATGTGCGCCGCGCCCGGCCGGACTGGACACCGCGCGAGCTGGACCCGGTCTTCGCCGACACGCTGTGGTCCCGCATCGAGCGCGGCGCCCGGATCTTCGGCCGCCGCTCCCCCGTCGGCCTGGTGCTGCGCCGCCCGGACGGCCGTACGGCGGTGGCCCGCCGCGGCACCCCGGTCGTCACGGTCACCGGCGAACCGGGCGAGCTGGCGCTCTTCCTCACCGGCCGCCAGGATTCCGCCCGGGTCGAGCTGGAGGGCGACAAGGAGGCCGTGGCCGCGGCGCACGAGGCCGAGCTGGGCATCTGAGCCGCCCGCCGAACGCGACGCGCCCCCGCCCGCGCGGGGCGGACGGGGACGACACGAGGAAATCCCCTAACAGGTCTCGCGAACGTAGCCGTCCTCGCCCGCGGGCGAGACGTCCTCGTCCCGCCGGACGACGCTGAGCCGGTCGCCCCAGCCCTCGCACGCCTTGGCGAAGCCCTCGTCGCCGTACTCGACCGCCACCACATGGTCGTCGTACGCCTTGGCGAACTCACCGCACTCGTCGTACTCGCCGCACTCCTCGACCACCGCGAAGTCCAGCCCGGCCGCCTCCCGGTCGGGGAGGAGCTTCGCGGTGTTCTTCTGCGCGATGGCCAGCCCCTGGGCGTGGGCGTGTTCCGACAGCAGGGCCATGAACGCCTTGGCGTGAGCGGTGGTCAACAGCTTCTTGGAGCGTTCGTAGCTGTCGTAGTTGTCGGGCTCGACGGCGTCGAACCCCTTGTCGGCGCAGCCGTCGATCCACCCGTTGACCTTGTCCGCCACCCGCTCGCGCTTCTCGGCGGTACGGAGGTCGAGCAGCGGTTCCTTCCACTTGATGTCGATGACGAGATCGCCGTTGCGGTCGCGCAGCAGCAGGTCGTCCGGCCACTGGTCGCGCTCGCCCGGCTGGACCTGGAAGGCGTTGACGTAGCAGATGTTGTACAGCCCGTTCGCCGGGGAGTCCCCGCGGTCGCGGCTGACGATGTCGACACCCTTCGGCGGGGTGTACGCCCCGCCAATCTGGTAGTCGAAGCCACCGTGGACGGGCGGCAGCGCCACTTCGGACGCGCTGGCTCCCGAGGACATGGACACGGTCGCGACGGCGGCCGCAGCGGCGGCGGCCGTCACCACCGACGCGAGGGCCCAGCGGCGACGAAGGCGTGCGGCATGGCTGGCTGGCATGAAAGCTCCAACACTCGCGGGTAGCGTCCCCGCCTCGGATGGCATCCGCCGTCCTGGCGACTGTGTCCGGGCTCGGGACCGGCACCGGGTCCCTACCGGCTGGGCGCACCTCTTGCGCGGCACGGGGCAAGTACACCGTGCGGCTGCTGCGATCAAAGCGGGCCCCGGCAACGGCGTCAAGTCGGCCGTCCCCCTCGGCCGGATGGCATCACGTCAGCCGTCCCCCTGGACCGGATGGCCTCAGGTCAGCCGTCGCCCCTGGACCGGATGGCCTCAAGTCAGCGGCCCCCGGGACCAGATCCGCTGGAGCGGCCGGTAGTCGATCACCATGACGCCCTCCTCCGCCAGCACTTCGCGGGCCCGAGCCGACGTCAGGAACGCGTGGTCGCCGTGGCGCACCCGCCATCCGCCGCCGGGCTCGGCGGCCCGCGACCGGGCGTCGTCAAGACCGGGGTGGACCGCCCACTCGCTGAGCCCGGACGGAAGAGCGCGCAGCAGCTCGGCGTAGCGGGCCGCCTTACCGTCGATGTCGAGGGCGAAGCTGTCCAGGAAGTCATGGTCGGTGACCGGCAGCCCCCGCCCGCGCGCCGTCCGGCGGCCGCCGTCGAGCCAGACCCGTACCGCCAGTCCGTACTCCCCCGCCAGCGCCACGGTCAGTTCGAAGACGTCCTCGCGGCCGCCGTCGGCCAGGCAGTGCCAGTCCAGGTGAGTCGGCGTCAGTCCCGTGTCGGCCACGACCTCGATCTGGGCCCGGAACTCCCGCTCGATCTCCTCGGGGCGCGCCCGCGCGAACAGCTCCTCCCGCCGGTCGGCGGTGAAGAGCTCGCCCCGCTCGTCGAGCAGAGACGCCACCTTCCCCTTCGCGCTCAGCGGTCCCCACCGGAGGTGATCCGCGTCGCGGACGAGCGTGAGGTGAATGCCGAACGGGACGCCCGGTCGCGCGCGCAGCATCCGCAGGGCCTGCGACGCCCCCGGGCACGGCACCATCAGACTGCAGGAGCTCGCGATCCCCTCCTCGATCGCGTCGATGACGGCGACGTTGACCGACTCGTGCATGCCGAGGTCGTCGCAGTTGACGATGAGCACCCGCGCATCGGGCGGGAACCCCAGCAGCTGACTCGACGTGACTCCGTCCATGCCCTCAGTGTGAGCCGCCGTCAGCGATCGCCCCACCGGTTTTCCGCCCACCCCTCCTGGACGGGCCCGCCCCCTTCTGGACGGCCCCCTTCCTGGACGGCCCGCCTCTACTGGGCACTCGCCACCGGGCGCACCACGATCTCGTTGACGTCGACCTCCCGCGGCTGTCCGATGGCGTACGCGATGGCGTCGGCGATCGCGGAGGCGGGGATGGCCACCGAACGGTAGGTCTTCATGGCCTCACGGGCGCTCGGGTCGGAGATGGACTCGGCGAGTTCGGACTCGGTCACGCCCGGGGAGACCAGGCTGACCCGGATGTCACCGGCCGACTCCTGGCGCAGCCCCTCCGAGATGGCGCGCACGGCGAACTTGGTGGCGCAGTACACCGCGGCGGTGGGCGATACCTCGTACGCGCCGACCGAGGCGATGTTCACGACGTGCCCGCCGCCCTGCTCCCGCATCACCGGCAGGGCCGCGGCGATGCCGTACAGCACACCGCGCACATTCACATCGAGCATCCGGTCCCATTCGTCGACCTTCAGCGCCTCGAGCGGTGAAAGGGGCATCACCCCGGCGTTGTTGACCATCACGTCCACCCGCCCGAACCGCTCCCGGGCGGCCGCCACGAAGGCCCGCATGTCATCGGCCGCGGTGACATCCAGCCTCTGGTACGCCGCGCTGCCGCCCTCGGCGGTGATCTCCCCGGCCAGCTCCCCCAGCCGCTCGGTCCGCCGCGCCCCCAGATAGACCCGGTGCCCGTCGGCGGCGAGCCGACGCGCGGTCGCCGCGCCGATCCCGCTGCTGGCCCCGGTGATGAGCACGACCTTGCCGGTCCCGGTCATGTCGTTCTTGGCGTTCATGGCGGTATCCCTTTCCGTCCCTGTGCGGCTCTGTGCCGACCCCACCGAGTCTGCGCAGGTCAGAGCCCCCGTACCAGGACGCACTTCTCCTGGGTGCGACACTCCCAGTCAGCACGGCACGATGGGCGGGGGCCAGTTCCGCCACCGCTGGGACACGAAGGGGAGCGCACAGACAATGGGCCGACAGCACACCTACCGCGCAACCGTCCGGTGGACCGGTAACACCGGTTCGGGGACGACTGGTTACCGGGACTACGGGCGGTCGCACGACATCTTCGGCGAGGGGAAGCCGACCCTGCGGGGCAGTGCCGATCCCGCGTTCCTGGGGGATCCGGAGTGCTGGAATCCGGAGGAGTTCCTGCTGGCCTCGCTCTCGCAGTGCCACATGCTGACCTACCTGTCCGTTTGCGCCCGGGACGGGGTGACGGTCACGGCGTACGAGGACGTCGCCGCCGGGGTCATGGAGGAGACGGCCGGGCACAGCGGGCGCTTCACCGAGGTGGTGCTCAATCCGGTGGTCACCGTCGCGGACGAGGCGATGCTGGAGCGGGCGCGTTCGGCGCACAAGGACGCCCATCAGGCGTGCTTCATCGCGAACTCGGTCAACTTCCCCGTCCGCCATCAGCCGGCCGTCCGGGTCGGCTGAGCTCAGGCCGCGGTCAGGGTGGGGTAGTCCGTGTAGCCGGTCTCGCCGCCCACGTACATCAGATAGGCGTCCCGGATGGGGTTGAGCGGGGCGCCGGTGCGCAGGCGCGTCACCAGGTCGGGGTTGGCCAGGAAGGTGCGGCCGAGGGCGATCAGGTCGGCGCCTTCGGCCAGCAGCGCCCCGGCCCGGCGCATACCGCCGTCGGCGGGGACGCCGTCGCCGGACAGTGACGGGTTGGCGATCAGCGTGGCCGGCCAGGAGGCGCGGAGCTCCCGGAAGAGCGGCTGGTCCGGCCGGGCGCGGACGATGTGCAGATAGGCGAGGCCGGTGTCCGCGAGCTCCCTGATGAGCGCGGGGTAGAGGGCCTCGGTGTCGCCCTCCTCGATGCCGTTGACGGTGGATCCGGGCGAGACGCGCAGGCCCACCCGCTCGGGGCCGATCGCGTCGGCGACGGCGTGGACCACCTCGGCCACGAACCGGACGCGCCCGGCCACCGAACCGCCGTAGGCGTCGGTGCGGCGATTGGTGCCCTGGGCCAGGAACTGGTGGAGGAGGTAGCCGTTGGCGGCGTGCACCTCCACTCCGGCGAAGCCCGCGCCCCGGGCGTTACGCGCGGCGGCGGCGAAGTCGGCGACGGTGGAACGGATCTCCTCGACCGTCATCTCGCGCGGTACGACGGCCTGCTGATGGCCGTTCGGGGTGAAGATCGTCTCCGGGAGCGGGACCGGCGAGGGCGCCACCGGCATCAGCCCGCTGGTGTCCGGGTGGCCGACCCGGCCGCCGTGCTGAAGCTGGAGGAACATCCGGCCGCCCGCCGTGTGCACCGCGTCGGTCACCCGCCGCCATCCGGCCACCTGCGCCGCGTTGTGGATCGCGGCGATATCGGGGTAGGTCTGGCCCACCGCGCTGGGCGTGGCGGCCTCGGCGACGATCAGCCCGGCCGTGGCGCGCTGGGCGTAGTAGGTGGCCATGATCGGCAGGGGCACGCCGTCGGCGGCGGCGCGGTTACGGGTCATCGGTGCCATGACCAGGCGGTTGGGGAGGTCGAGAGGGCCGAGTCGGGCGGGTTCGAAGAGGCTGGGTATCTCGGGTGTGTGCGTCATGCGGGTACGGTAAAACTTGCCATTGATGTCAGATTCAAGCTGATGTCGGCTTCAACCCCGGACCGGCGGGCGAGGTGAGGAATGCGGATCGGCGAACTGGCGCGGCGCACCGGCGTCAGCGAGCGCTCCCTGCGCTACTACGAGAAGCAGGACCTGATGACGGCCGAGCGCACCCCGGGCGGCCATCGCGAGTACGGGGAGGGCTCGGTGGACCGCGTCATCCGCATCCAGGAGCTGTTCGCAGCGGGGCTGTGCAGCGAGAAGATCGCCCAGCTGCTCCCCTGCATGCGGGACTCGGACGGCGGCCCCTTGCGGACGGCCAACGGGCAGCTGGTCTCCGACCTGACGGTGGAGCGGGAGCGCATCGACCGCATGATCGCGGACCTGCTCCGCTCCCGTGAGGTCCTGGACGAGGTGATCGAGGCGGCGTCGGTCCCGGCCGAGTAGCCGGGCGCGCCGGACATCCCGTAAGCGCCCGCGCCGTCGACCACTACCGCGAGCGGCCGGGCTCCGCCGCGAAGTGATACCAGGCGCGCCCGCGGCATGGATATGCACCCCAGACCTCGGGCCGGGGCTCCGCCCCTGGACCCGGGGTCCGGGGCGGAGCCCCAGTTGTGGGAAGGGGCGGGGAGGGGACAGCCCGCCGCAGGCGTCCCAATCCGCCGGACACCCCCTGGACGGCGGTGCGGCCGCGCCTCAGCGCACCGGGTGCCCCGCATCCCGCAGCGCGTCCTTCACCTGTCCGATCCGCAGATCGCCGAAGTGGAAGACGGAGGCGGCCAGCACCGCGTCCGCGCCCGCCGCGACCGCCGGGGCGAAGTCGGTGAGCTTACCGGCACCGCCGCTGGCGATCACCGGGACGGTGACGTGCTTGCGGACGGCCTCGATCATGGCCGTGTCGTAGCCGTCCTTGGTGCCGTCCGCGTCCATGGAGTTCAGCAGGATCTCCCCGGCGCCCAGCTCCGCCGCGCGGTGGGCCCATTCGACGGCGTCGATGCCGGTGCCGCGGCGGCCGCCGTGGGTGGTGACCTCGTAGCCGGAGGGGGTCACCGATGCCCCGTCGGGAGTAGGCGTGCAGCGGCGGGCGTCGACCGAGAGGACGAGCACCTGGCTGCCGAAGCGCTCGGCGATCTCGCGGATCAGCTCGGGGCGGGCGATGGCGGCGGTGTTGACGCCGACCTTGTCCGCCCCGGCGCGCAGCAGTTTGTCGACGTCCTCCGGGGTGCGGACGCCACCGCCGACCGTGAGCGGGATGAAGACCTGCTCGGCGGTGCGGCGGACCACGTCGTAGGTGGTCTCGCGGTCGCCCGAGGAGGCGGTGATGTCGAGGAAGGTCAGCTCGTCCGCGCCCTCCTCGCCGTAGATCTTGGCCATCTCGACCGGGTCGCCCGCGTCGCGCAGATTCTGGAAGTTGACGCCCTTGACCACCCGGCCGTTGTCCACGTCCAGGCAGGGGATGACTCGGACCGCCAGGGTCATGACTGTCGTGCTCCTCGGAATGCTTCCAGTTCGACTTCCACCAGGACGCGCGAGTCGACGAAGCCGGACACCACGACCAGCGTCGCGGCGGGGCGCACGGCGTCGAAGAGCTCCTTGTGGGCGCGGCCCACCTCGTCCACGTCGCGGGCGTGGGTGAGGTACATACGGGTGCGGACCACCGATTCGACGCCGAGGTCGAACTTCTTCAGCGAGTCCAGCGCATGGCGGAAGGCCGCAAGCGTCTGCTCGTACGGATCCCCCTCGCCCTCCAGCACACCGCGCTCCGCGAGCGGCATCGTCCCGGCGACGAGCACCAGGTCACCGGCCTCGACGGCTCGGGCGAACCCGATGGTCTGCTCCCAGGGACTCTCGGTCTGGACCCGTCGCCCGATCTCGGGTGAGGTCATACGGCCACCGCCTCCAACGCCTCTTCCAAGGTGAATGCCTTGGCGTAGAGCGCCTTGCCCACGATGGCGCCCTCGACACCTTCCGGTACCAGGGTCGCAAGGGCACGCAGGTCGTCAAGCGAGGAAACGCCGCCGGAGGCGACGACGGGCCGGTCGGTCGCGGCGCAGACGTTGCGCAGCAACTCCAGGTTGGGGCCCTGGAGGGTGCCGTCCTTGGCGATGTCGGTGACGACGTAGCGGGCGCAGCCCTCGGAGTCGAGGCGGGCCAGCGTCTCGTACAGATCGCCGCCGTCGCGGGTCCAGCCGCGGCCGCGCAGCGTGGTGCCGCGCACATCGAGGCCCACGGCGATGAGGTCGCCGTGCTCGGCGATGACCTTGGCGACCCACTCGGGGGACTCCAGGGCGGCCGTGCCGAGGTTCACCCGGGCGCAGCCGGTGGCCAGGGCGGCGGCCAGCGAGGCATCGTCGCGGATCCCGCCGGACAGCTCGACCTTGAGGTCCATGGCGCGGGCCACCTCGGCGATCTGCGCGCGGTTGTCCCCGGTGCCGAAGGCGGCGTCGAGGTCCACCAGGTGCAGCCACTCGGCACCCGCCCGCTGCCAGGCCAGGGCGGCCTCCATCGGGTCGCCGTACGACGTCTCGGAGCCGGACTCGCCGTGGACGAGGCGGACGGCCTGGCCGTCGCGGACATCGACGGCGGGGAGGAGTTCGAGGCGGTGCGTGCGCATGCGGACAACCTTCGGTGGGAGCGTGCGGGCGGTGAGAGCTGGCGCGGGGGCCGGTCAGAGCGTGTCGAGCCAGTTGCGGAGCAGCCGCGCCCCGGCGTCGCCCGACTTCTCGGGGTGGAACTGGGTGGCCCACAGCGGGCCGTTCTCGACGGCGGCGACGAACGGCTCGCCATGGGTGGACCAGGTGACCTTGGGGGCGGGGACATGCGGGTTGGTGACCTCGAGCTCCCAGGTGCGGACCGCGTAGGAGTGGACGAAGTAGTACCGCTCGCCCTCGTCCAGGCCCGCGAAGAGCTGCGAGTCCCCCGGCGCCTTGACCGTGTTCCAGCCCATGTGGGGGACGACGGGGGCGCGCAGCGGCTCGACCGCGCCGGGCCACTCGTCCAGGCCCTCGGCCTCGATGCCGTGCTCGATACCGCGCCCGAAGAGGATCTGCATGCCGACGCAGATGCCCATGACCGGGCGGCCGCCGGACAGCCGACGCCCCACGATCCAGTCGCCGCGCGCCGCGCGCAGCCCCTCCATGCAGGCGGCGAAGGCACCGACACCGGGGACGAGCAGCCCGTCGGCGGCCATGGCCTTGTCGTAGTCACGGGTGATCTCGACCTGCGCGCCGGCATGGGCGAGGGCCCGCTCGGCGGACCGGACGTTGCCGAAGCCGTAGTCGAGGACAACGACGCTCTTGTTGCTCAATTCCATACCTCAAGCCGCAGGACGCCGGCGAGCAGCGCCATCGTGGCGCCGATCCCGAGCAGCGTGACAATGCTCTTGGACATGCCCTGCTTGACGAAGGAGATGACCCCGCCGAGCAGAAACAGCCCCACGAGGATGAATACGGTCGACAGGCCGTTCACGTCAGAGGGCGCCCTTCGTGGAGGGGAGGATCCCGGCGGCGCGGGGGTCGCGCTCGCTGGCGTAGCGCAGGGCCCGCGCCAGGGCCTTGAACTGGCACTCCACGATGTGGTGGGCGTTGCGCCCGTAGGGCACGTGGACATGCAGGGCGATCTGCGCCTGGGCCACGAAGGACTCCAGGATGTGCCGGGTCATCGTGGTGTCGTAGGTGCCGATCATCGGCGCGATGTTCTCCGGCTCGGTGTGCACCAGGTACGGGCGGCCGGAGAGGTCGACGGTCACCTGGGCCAGCGACTCGTCCAGCGGCACCGTGCAGTTGCCGAAGCGGTAGATGCCCACCTTGTCGCCGAGCGCCTGCTTGAAGGCGGCGCCCAGCGCGAGGGCGGTGTCCTCGATGGTGTGGTGGGTGTCGATGTGCAGGTCGCCCTCGGTCTTGACCGTGAGGTCGAAGAGGCCGTGGCGGCCGAGCTGGTCGAGCATGTGGTCGTAGAAGCCGACCCCTGTCGACACATCGACCTGGCCGGTGCCGTCGAGGTCGATCTCGACGACGACCGAGGTCTCCTTGGTGCTGCGCTCCACGCGTCCCACGCGGGTCATGCGCTCTTCTCCTTCATCAGCTCGCGTACCGCGTCGAGGAACGCGTCGTTCTCGGTCGGGGTCCCCGCGGTGACCCGCAGCCATCCCGGTACCCCGTTGTCCCGGACCAGGACGCCCCGGTCCAGCAGGCCCTGCCACGCCGCATGGGCGTCCTCGAAGCGGCCGAACTGGACGAAGTTGGCGTCGGAGTCGGTCACCTCGCAGCCGATGGTGCGCAACTCGCTCACCAGCCGGTCGCGCTCGGCCTTGAGCGCCTCGACGTACCCCAGCAGCGTATCGGTGTGCTCCAGGGCGGCCAGCGCGGTGGCCTGGGTGACGGCGGACAGGTGGTACGGCAGGCGGACCAGCTGGACGGCGTCGACGACCGCCGGGTCGGCGGCGAGGTAGCCGAGCCGCAGCCCGGCCGCGCCGAACGCCTTGGACATGGTCCGCGAGAGCACCAGCCGCGGCCGCCCCTCGATCAGCGGCAGCAGCGACGGACGGTGGCTGAACTCCCCGTACGCCTCGTCCACGACGACGAGCGCCCCGGCGGTGTCCGCCCTGGCGTCCTGCGCCGCGTCGTGCAGCGCCAGCACCGTCTCGGCGCCGACCGCCGTCCCCGTCGGATTGTTCGGCGAGGTGATGAAGACGACATCGGGGCGGTGCTCGGCGATGGCCTTACGGGCGGCATCGACATCGATGGTGAAATCGTCGTTCCGGGGACCGGAAATCCAGCCGGTGCCGGTGCCACGGGAGATCAGCGCGTGCATCGAGTACGAGGGTTCGAAGCCGATCGCGGTGCGCCCCGGGCCGCCGAAGGTCTGCAGCAGCTGCTGGAGCACCTCGTTGGACCCGTTGGCCGCCCAGACCTGGGCGACACCGACCTCGAGACCGGCCGTACGGCTGAGGTAGCGGGCCAGCCCGGTGCGGAGCTCGGCCGCGTCCCGGTCCGGGTAGCGGTTGAGGTTCCGGGCCGCCTCGGCGACCCGCTCGGCGATCCGGGCGACCAGCGGCTCGGGCAGCGGATAGGGGTTCTCGTTGGTGTTCAGCCGTACGGGCACGTCCAGCTGCGGAGCGCCGTACGGGGATTTGCCACGGAGCTCGTCCCGGATCGGGAGATCGTCAATGCCGGTCACTTGCTCGGTGGCACCTTCCAGTCGAACCTTGCCTTCACCGCGGCGCCGTGGGCGGGCAGATCCTCCGCCTCGGCCAGCGTCACCACATGGCCGGCGATCTCGGCCAGCGCGTCCCGGGTGTAGTCCACCACATGGATGCCGCGCAGGAAGGACTGCACGGACAGCCCCGAGGAGTGGCAGGCGCAGCCGCCGGTGGGCAGCACATGGTTGGAGCCCGCCGCGTAGTCGCCGAGGGACACCGGGGCGTAGGCCCCGACGAAGATCGCCCCGGCGTTGCGCACCCGGGCCGCGACGGCCGCCGCGTCCTCGGTCTGGATCTCCAGGTGCTCGGCCGCGTACGCGTCCACGACGGCCAGGCCCTGCTCCAGACCGTCCACCAGCACGATGCCGGACTGCCGCCCGGCCAGCGCCGGACCGATCCGGTCCGCGACATGCTTGGTGGCCCCCACCTGGACCTCGAGCTCCTTCTCGACCGCGGCCGCCAGCTCCTCGGAGTCGGTGACCAGCACGGACGCGGCCAGCGGGTCGTGCTCGGCCTGGCTGATCAGGTCCGCGGCGACATGCACCGGGTCGGCGGTGGCGTCGGCCAGGATGGCGATCTCGGTCGGCCCGGCCTCGGCGTCGATGCCGATCCGGCCCTTGAGCAGCCGCTTGGCCGCGGCGACCCAGATGTTGCCAGGACCGGTCACCATCGAGACCGGACGGCAGTCCTCGGTGCCGTAGGCGAACATCGCCACGGCCTGGGCGCCGCCCGCCGCGTACACCTCGGCCACGCCCAGCAGCGCGCACGCCGCGAGGATCGTGGGGTGCGGCAGCCCGCCGAACTCCGCCTGCGGCGGGGAGGCGACGGCCATCGAGGCGACCCCGGCCTCCTGCGCGGGCACCACGTTCATCACCACGGACGAGGGGTAGACCGAGCGCCCGCCCGGTACGTAAAGACCGACGCGCTCGACCGGCACCCAGCGCTCGGTGACCGTGCCGCCGGGCACCACCTGGGTGGTGTGGTCGGTGCGCCGCTGCTCGCGGTGGACCAGCCGGGCCCGCCGGATGGACTCCTCCAGGGCGGCCCGCACGGCCGGGTCCAGCTCGGCGAGGGCGCTCTCCAGCGCCTCCGCGGGGACCCGCACCCGCTCCATGGTCACGCCGTCGAACCGATGGGCGTAGTCGATCAGCGCAGCGGTACCGCGATGGCGCACGTCGTCGCAGATGGGCCGCACCTTCTCCAGGGCGGCCTCGACGTCGAGTTCGGCACGGGGCAGCAGGTCGCGGTCGATCCCGCCCTCCGGGAAGGCGGCGCCGCGCAGATCGATACGGGAGATCACGCGATCAATTGTCTCAGACCCGCCACGAGGCCCCTCCCCCCGTATCAGCCAGTGATACGGACCCCCTAAGTTGACCCTGACCGTTGGCGTTCAACCGGTTACTCAGCGGGAATGTGCTCCGTACGGGGACACGGAGAATCAGGAGGGGACACGGCTGTGACCGAGCCGCACGATGGCGACCCACCCCCGGGCCTCGATCTGACCACCGCCGAATGGGGCATGTGGCAGGCGTTCCGCAATGGCAGCACCCATGATCTGCGCACCTCCCACCCCCAGCGGAACGACCCCTCAGGACCGTACGCCTGGGGCCCGGAGCGCAGTGTCCGCGCGCGTGTCGTGGCCCTCCTGCTGCTGGACGGGCCGCCCGCGCAGCCGGGCCGGGTCTCGGCGCTCAAGCTCAACGGGGTGCACATCACCGGCACGCTCGATCTGGCCGGCGGGAACATCGAGCCCTATGTGGAGCTCAAGAACTGCCGCTTCGAGCGGGAGGTGCTGGTCCCCGAGGCGCAGTTCACCACCCTGCGCCTGGTGGGCTGCTCCCTCCCCCGGCTGGAGGCGGCCCGGCTGCGCACCGAGGGCGATCTGCATCTGCCGCGCTGTGTGGTCGAGCACGGTATCCGGCTCACCGACGCCCATATCGGCACCGATTTACTGCTCAACCAGCTCATCGTGCGCCGCGACCGCCGGGGCATGTCGATCAGCGCCGACGGGCTGACCGTCGCCCAGGACTTCCAGGCCGACATGATCGAGTCGTACGGCGAGCTGAGCCTGCGCGGGGCGCAGATCGGCGTGTCGCTCAGCCTGCGCGGCAGCAGGCTGCGCAACCCTTACGGCCGCCGCGCGCTGAACGCGCCGCAGCTGACCGTGGAGCGCAGCCTGTACCTCACCGCGGGCGGGGTGAGCACGTACTCCAGCGGCTCCACCCCGCCGTACGGCACCGCCTCCACCCCCACCCGCGGCACCCGGATCCAGCGCTTCGAGTGCGAGGGCGGGATCCGGCTGGACGACGGGCGGATCGGCGACGCGATCGACCTCGACCAGGCCCGCTTCATCATGGAGAACGACCAGGAGCTGTCGCTGCGCCGGGTCCAGACGCCCGAGCTGCGCTTCCTCGGGGAGCGGCCGCAGCGCGGACGGGTGATCCTCTCCGGCGCCCGGGTGGTCAACCTTGTCGACAAGTCGGTGAGCTGGCCGGGCCCCGGCGGGCTGACCATGGCCGGGTTCAGCTATGAGTGCCTGATCCCGCGCGGCCACTTCCCGCTGGCCCGGCGGCTGGAGTGGGTGGCCGCCGCCACGCCCGAGTACGCGCCCGAGCCGTACGAGATGCTCGCCAACACGATGCGGGCCAGCGGCGAGGACGCCGACGCGCGCGAGGTGCAGCTCGCCAAGCAGCGGCGCCGCCGGGAGACGCTGCCGGTCGCCGGGAAGGTGTGGGGCTACCTCCAGGACTGGACGGTGGCCTACGGCTACCGTCCGGGCCGGGCGGCGGTGTGGATGGCGGTGCTGTGGGCGGTCGGCTCGGTGTTCTTCGCCCACAACCGGCCGGAGGCGCTGAAGCCCGACGAATCACCGAACTGGAACGCCTCGCTGTACTCGCTCGATCTGCTGATCCCGGTCATCGACCTGGGCATGGACGGCTACTGGAAACCCCAGGGCGCCGTCCAATGGGCCTCCATCGTCATGATCCTTCTGGGCTGGGTGCTGGCCACCGCGGTCGCCGCCGGCGCGTCCCGGCTACTGCGCCGCCAGTGACCGCTGCTCCGGCGCCAGTGAAAGGGAACGCGCGGGGCCATTAGGCTTACGCCCCGTGACCTCCGCGCGCCTTCCGCTCTTCCCGCTGAACACGGTGCTGTTCCCGGGGCTCGTCATGCCCCTGAACGTCTTCGAGCAGCGGTACCGCTCCCTGATGCGCGATCTGTCGGCGCTCCCCGAGGACGCGCCGCGCCGGTTCGGAGTGATCGCGATCAGGGACGGCCATGAGGTCGCTCCGAGCGCGATCGGCCTCCCGGACTCCCTCACGCTGCCGGACCCCGGTCCCGCGGCCGGGTTCGGCCCGGACCCCGCCAAGTCCTTCTACTCCGTGGGGTGCGTGGCGGACGCGGCCACCATCCGGGAGCAGGAGGACGGCACCTTCGAGGTGCTGGCCACCGGTACCACCCGCTTCGAGCTGGTCTCCGTGGACTCCTCGGGCCCGTATCTGACGGCCGAGGTCAAGGAGCTGGACGAGGAGCAGGGCGAGGGCGCCGGGGCGCTGGCCTCGGGGGTCGTACGGGCCTTCCGGATGTACCAGAAGCGGCTCGCCGGCGCCCGGGAGCGCACCCTGGCGGCCGAGCAGGAGCTGCCGGGCGAGCCGTCCGTCCTCTCCTACCTGGTGGCCGCCGCGGCCGTGCTCGACACGCCCGCGAAGCAGCGGCTGCTGCAGGCGCCGGACACCGCGAGCCGGCTGGCCGACGAGCTCAAACTCCTTCGCGCCGAGAGCGCGGTCATCGGTAAGCTCCCGTCGCTCCCTGCCGTCGATCTGACCCGCGGTCCCACCAGCCCCAACTGACGCGGACGAACATGCCGAAGCCGAAGAAGACCAAGAAGAGCTCGGCGGGCACCCCCGCCACCACCGCCCTCACCGCCGCGGGCACCGACTTCACCGTGCACTCCTACGAGCACGACCCGGCGGCCCCGTCCTACGGCGAGGAGGCCGCCCAGGCGCTCGGCGTCGAACCGGAGCGGGTCTTCAAGACCCTCGTCGCGAGCGTCGATGACCGCCTTACGGTCGCCATCGTGCCCGTCTCGGCCACGCTCGACCTCAAGGCGCTCGCCGCGGCGGTCGGCGGCAAACGCGCCACGATGGCGGACCCGGCGGTGGCCGAGCGCACCACGGGCTATGTGCGAGGCGGAATCTCCCCACTCGGCCAGCGCAAGCGCCTCCCGACGGCCCTCGACGTGTCGGCCGACGGCCACGAGACGATCTGCGTCTCGGCGGGCCGCCGCGGGCTGGAGGTCGAGCTGTCCCCCAAGGACCTGGCATCGCTGACGGACGCGGTGGTGGCACCGATCGCCCGCCCATAGCCGCCGTGGCGGCCCTGCCCGCCACGGCGCTAGCCCGGCGGGCCAACCCAGCGCCCCGCCCATGACCGGCGGGGCGGCCCAGCCCCCGCCCACGGCCCACGGGGCAGCCAGCCCCCGCCCACGGCCCACGGGGGCGGCCCAGCGCCCCGACTCATGGGTCGCGGATTCATGGCTCGCGGGCGGCCCGGCGCCCCGACTCATGGCCCGCGGGGCGGCCCAGCGCCCGCTCACGGCTCCGTGGCCGGGCTGGGCGGCGAGCGGCTGAAGCGGGCGCGGGCGCGGGCCTGCGGGGTGTCCGGCGGACCACGCGGGGGAGCCGCACGTCGATGCTTTCCCCTCCCCGCCCCTTCCCGATACCAGGAGCTCCGCCCCTGGACCCCGGGATCTGGAGCGAAGCCCCTGACCAAGTCTGGAGGCGAAGCCCATGACCGGGATCCGGGGCGAAGCCCTGACCCGGGGGCTGGAGCGAAGCCCTGACCCGGGATCCGGGATGAAGGCCCTGGCCGGGGATCCGGGGCAAAGCCCGGCCCGGGGGCTGGGGCAGAGCCCTGGTATCGGGGTCTGGGGCAGAACCCTGGCCCGGCATCCGCGGCGAAGCCCTGGCCCAGGGACCCAAGGCAGAACCCCGGCCCAGGGACCAAGGACGAAGCCCCTGGCCGGGGATCCGGGGCAAAGCACGGCCCGAGGGCTGAGGCAGAGCCCTGGCTCAGCGGATCCGGGGCAGAGCCCTGGCCCGGGATCCGCGGCGAAGCCCTGGCCCAGGGACCCAAGGCAGAACCCCGGCCCAGGGACCAAGGACGAAGCCCCTGGCCGGGGATCCGGGGCAAAGCACGGCCCGAGGGCTGAGGCAGAGCCCTGGCTCAGCGGATCCGGGGCAGAGCCCTGGCCCGGGATCCGCGGCGAAGCCCTGGCCCGGGAAGCCGAGGCAGAGCCCTGGCCCGGGAATTCGAGGCGAAGCCCTGGCCGGGGCGAAGGCCTGGTATCGGGGGCTGGGGCGGAGCCTCAGTTTTGGGAAGGGGCGGGGAGGGGAACAGCCCGCCGCAGGCGGCACGATCCGCCGGACACCCCCGGGCGGCCTGGCCTAGCGCGCTTCCGGGCTTGGCGCGGGCGCCAACGCGGGCTCCGGGTCCCGGGGGCCGAACAGCCCGGTCAGCGCCAGGTGGATCACCATCGCCGCCATAGACCACGCCAGCAGCGCCCCCTTGGCGCCCAGCTTGAGCGGCCCGTCGAAGGTGACACCCTTACCCGCCGCCTTGGCATGCGCCACAACGTCCGAGGTGGGCCCCAGCCATACGCCCAGCCGCCAGGCGATCACCGAGGCGAGCACCCCGCCGATCGCCAGACCGACGACCAGCGCGATACCGCCGTGGCGGAAGAGCAGAAAGACGATGATGGCCGAGACGGCACCGAAGGCGAGTCCGAGCAGCGTGAACATCCCGTCCGCGCCGACCGCGTCCTCCCCTTCCGAGTTCTTCAGATAGACGGCGGAACCGTCCGAGACCAGGGGAACCTTCGGCGCCAACCACAGCCACAGCAGCCCGAGAAGCACCCCGGAGACCGCCACCGCGATGGCGACCAGCGACGCCTGCACCAGTTCGGCACGCAACTCGGGCCCAGGCTCGGAGTGCTCGGAATGCTCGGAGTGCTCGGAGAACTCAGCGTGCTCATCGGAGTGCTCAGCGTGCTCCGGATGCCCCGAAGCCTGCCCCGGGTGCGCGGGATACCCGGTGGGGTACGGCACAGCGGCGTCCCCGGCAGGCTGCTCGGGGGACGGCGGCCGGCCCTCGGCGGGCTCGTCGTGCGGCGAGTGCTGATCATGTGGCGTCAACGGTGCGGTCACCCCGTCATCGTGCCAGGCGGATGGCGTACTTCGGTCGGCGGGACGTTCGCTGCGGCGCGTCACCGCACCGCCGCCCGCCGATAGGCCCAGGTCGCGGCGGCGAGGGACACCACGGCCACCCCGGCGCACACCCCGAGGTCGGCGCAGACCACCCACCAGTCGGGCTGCCCGTCGAAGGACCGGGCCAGGGCCTCCACACCGTACGTCGACGGCAGCAGATCGCGCGCGTACGACACCACCTGCGGCATCCGGGCCGCGGGCAGCACGCCGAGCAGCAGCGCGGCGGACATCCCCAACTGCCCGCACAGCGTGGCGAGTTCCTGGCGCGGGGCGAGCAGCCCCAACGCGGCGCCGAGTCCGGCGAGGGCGGCGCCGGACAGGGGGATCACGGCGAGGAGGATCCACAGGTTGGTCATGGGCAGCTGGAAGAGCACACTGCCCATCACCGCGGTGACGGCGGTCCCGGGCACGGTGAAGGAGGCGTACGCGGCGGCCGCCCCGAGCACCACGGCCGAGGGTGGCACCGGCAGGGTCGCGTAGTGGTCAAGACCGCCGCTGGCCCGCAGCTGGCCGAAGTACTGCGCGAGCAGGTTGAGCGCCACGAAGGCGACGACCAGCACGCTCGAGCCGGCCACCACCGACCGCGCCTCGCTTCCGCCGTCCACCACCCCGCGCATCAGGATCATGATCCCGATGGACTGGAAGGTGGCCACGAAGAGCAGCGGGATCCGGGCCACCCGGGCCCGTGAGAGCTGGGCGCGGTAGACCGCGACGAGCGCGGGGAAGAGCCGCGCCCGTGCCGCCAGCGGCGCGGGCATGTCACCGGCCTCACCGGCGTCACCGGACACCCCCGAGGTGCCGGAGACACCGGACGCACCGGGCAGCCCAGCAGACGCACCGGACACACCAGGCACACCAGTGGTCCCGGACACACCGGATACACCGGACACGGCGGGCATGACACTCACGTTGTGCTGCTCCTCTTCGCCTCTTACGGCTCGAATACGGTCACGGTCACCGACGCGTTCACCGGCGCGTTCACCGGCTCGCCCCGGCGGTCACACCTTCACCAGCCCCTCCGCGCCCTCCGCACGGCCCCCCAGGGCGATGTACACATCCTCCAGGCTCGGTGTGGCAAGGGTGAAATCGTCCAGCGCGGCGAAGGCGGGGCCGCCGGTCACGGTGGCGATGGCGGCGCGCGCGTCGTCCGGCGGCAGCCGGAGCGTCCAGCGCCGCCCGGAGGCGCCGCCGGCGGCGCGGGCCGCCTCGGCGGATTTCCACAGGGCGGCGACCTCGGGCACCTCCAGCGGCGGCTCGGTGCGCCACACCAGCTCGAGCCGCACCTCGTCGGCCACCAGCGCCTTGAGCCCGGCGGGCGTGTCGCAGGCGATGACCCGGCCGCGGTCGAGCACGGCGACCCGGTCCAGCACCGTCTCCGCCTCGATCACATTGTGGGTGACCAGTACCACCGTCACCCCCCGCTCGGCCCGCCGCCGGTCCACGGCCGCCCATACGGCGCGCCGGGCGACGGGGTCCATCCCGCTGGTGGGCTCGTCCAGCACCAGCAGCGGCCGCTCCCCCACCAGCGCGGCGGCGACGCAGGCCAGCCGCCGCTGCCCCCCGGAGAGCTTCTTCAGCGGACGCCCGGCGACCTCCCCGAGCCCCAGTTCCTCGATCACCGCGTCGCGCTCGTCGCGAGCCGCGCGGGTCTCCAGGCCGCGCAGCCGCGCGGTGGTCTCGGCGGCGAGGCCGACGGTCAGCTCGTCCAGCGCGGTCGAGTCCTGGCCGAGATAGCTCAGCAGCCGGGCGGCGCGCTCGGGATGACGTACGAGATCGTGACCGAGCACCCGCACCTGGCCTTCGTCGGGCCGCAGCAGCCCGGTGAGCTGCCGTACGAGGGTGGACTTACCGGCGCCGTTGGGCCCGAGCAACCCGAAGACCTCGCCGCGCACCACATCGAGGTCGATGCCGTCGCTGGCCCGGACGGCGGGCGTGGCGGGCGCCCCGCGTCGGCCGCGCGCCGCGGGATAGGTCTTGACCAGGCCGCGCACGGTGCACACCACATCGCCACTCGTCGCCTGTTTCGCGCCCGTCCTCACGAGCTATGAGGGTACGCGCCCAAACACCCGCTCCCGCCCTCGGGGCCCTCGGGGCGCGGTTCGCCGGGCGGGGCCGGACTGCGGCCTACGGGGTGTCCGGCGGGTCTCTCCCCTCCCCGCCCCTTCCCGTTACCAAGGGCACCGCCCCTGGACCCCGCCATGCGGCGGAGCCGCATATCGATACCACGGGAAAGGGGCGGAGCCCCGGCCCGGGGGCCAGGCACGAAGCCCCGACCCAGAGGCCTGAAGCGAAGCCCCAGCCCGGAGGCCTGGGACAGAGCCCCGACCCGGAGGCCAAGCACGAAACCCCAGCCCAGAGGCCTGGGACAGAGCCCCGGCCCAGGGCTGGAGCAGAGCCCTGGTCCGGGGGCTGGGGCGGAGCCCCAGTTTCGGGAAGGGGCGGGGAGGGGAACAAGCCCGCCGCAGACGGCACGATCCGCCGGAAACCCCCCACCCGCCCGTCTGGGTCTGGAGCAGAGCCCCGGCCCGGGGACTGGGGCCGAGCCCCGGCCCGGAGGTCTGGCGCGAAGCGCCGGCACGGGGGTTCTGGGGCAGAGCACCGGACCAGGGCTGGGGCCGAGTCCTGGGCCGGGGGCTGGGGCGGAGCCCCAGGTTCGGGAAGGGGCGGGGAGGGGAACAAGCCCGCCGCAGGCGGCACGATCCGCCGGATACCCCCTACCCGCCCGTCTGGGCGTGCTCCGCCGCCGAGCGGAGGTCGATCTCGCGCCAGAAGCCCGCCCGAATCGCATAGCGGTCGTGCTCGTCGATCTGGTCGTCCTTGTGGGCCAGCAGCCCGAAGCGGGCCGCATAGCGCAGCAGCTCACCGTCGATGCGGTGCGGGATGCGGGGGTACTCCGTGGAGAGCTGCTGGAGGTGGCCCGAATCGGCGAGCCGGTCGGTCCAGCGGCGAGCGAAGACCTGGCCGACCTCGAAGGGGTCGCCGCTGACCGCGGTGATGTCCTCCTCGCGGTCGGCCCAGCGCTGTTCGGCGCTGGTGAGCTGGGCCAGCATGGGAAGGTTGGCGGTCTCCGGCGGCTCCCCCACCCCGGAGCCGGGGCCCCGGTCGATCCAGCCCTTGTCGGAGGACCAGCGCAGGGTGGCGCCGGCCGGCGGCCGGTCCGCCTGGCCGCCGGGCCCGGCGGCGCCGCGGCCCAGGTCGGCGAGGTCCTTGGGGGTGGGCACGCCCTTGGCCGCGGCCCCTGCCGCGACGTCCGCGCCCGCATCGGCGGCCCCGGCGGCGGAACGGCCGGGGCCGGCGGCCGGGCCGGTCACATCGGTGCCGGGCCGGGCGGCGCCGTTGCGGCCGGGGGCCGCCTCCGCGGCGCCGGGCGCCGCTGCCGCCGCGGCGGCAGCGGCGGCAGCGGCGGTCTCCGGCAGCGGGGCGGAGAGAATGGCCGCGATCTCCGGGCGCGGCTCGGAGACGGGCGCACAGGGCCCGGGAAGCTCCTTGGCGCGCACCGCCCGGGTGATCCAGACGCGGTCCAGGACGCGGCGCTCATCGGCCTCGGCCACGAGGTCCTCGGACTGGTTGTAGTCGCCGTCGGCGGCCTGCACCGCCCAGAGGTGGACGGCGACGCCGTGCTCCTTGGCCGACATCAGTCCGGGCAGCAGATCCCCGTCGCCGGTGACGAGGACGATGTCGGAGCAGGCCCGGTTGCGGGCGAGCTCGGTGAGCTCGGCGTGCATGGCGGCGTCCACGCCCTTCTGGGCCCAGCGGCCGTCGCTGCGGGTGAGCGCGCCGAGCCGCACGGTGACCCGGGGCATCACGCGCAGCCGCCGGTGCTCGGGCTGGGGTACGCGGTCGGGGGCGCCGTCGAACCAGTAGATCCGCAGCAGCGGGCGCTCGGTCTCGGCCTCGGCCCGCTCCCGCAGGCCCTGGATGAGGGTCGCGTGGTCTACGGAAATACGCGATCGGGCGGGCTCCCCGGCCAGCAGGCTCGCGGCGGCGCCCAGCAGGTACCCGGCGTCCACCAGGACGACGCAGCGGTCCACGTTCCACCCTCTTCCCTGACGAATCCAGTCCTCGGTCGCCCCCCGCGCACAGCCGTCCACGGATGTGGTCTTTCGGCTTTCCTTCGAGTCTGCCCGACCGTGCGGGGGTTATCAGTCCGAACTGGATCACCGGCGTGGCGGATACGGCTTACCCGCCAAGACCCCCCTTCTCACTCACCGTAATTGCCCGAAATGCACGGGTCACCTCGGCATGTCACTGTTCTTCCCGAGGGGCTTCTTCCGAAGGGCATCTCCCGGAGGGTCCTTCACCGGGGGGCTGATCCCAACTGGAGGAACACCACCATGGGTAAGAACAAGAACCGCGATCGCAAGCAGCAGCAGGAGCGGCGTCAGGAGCGCGGCATGGCCGACCGCCCCGCCGACCAGCAGTCCTCGATGGACACGCAGTCGCAGGCGATGCGGTCGGAGGGCGCCCCCTCGACGCCGCGCAAGGACCGGCAGAAGAGCTTCGGCCACAACTGACGCACCGCGCACCGGCGCTGGGCCACCGCGGTGGCAGGCCGTGTGACATGGCCCCAGGGGCGCGCCCGACACGGGCGCGCCCCTTGTGCGTTCTCGCCGGAGCCGCCGCTTTCGTCCTTCGTCAGGGCCGGGCGGTCATTGCCTCCGCCAGGGCCGGGCGGCCGCGGCATACGTCAACGCCAGGCGGCCGCGGCATACGTCAGGGCCGGGCGGTCACCCCGCCAGGCAGGACGCCCCCAACAGCACCTTGAGATCGCCGAAGAGGGCCGGGTCGGCGGTGACGCGGTGCCGGTCGAGCCGCAGCACGGTGGTCTTCCGCGCCCCCTGGAGCTTGATCCGCACCTCGGTGGAGCCGCGGTGGTGGGTGAGCACCTCGCCCAGCTTCTCGACCAGCGGCGGGGTGACCTTGACCGTGGGAATGGTGATCGTCACGGGCGCGTTGGCGCCCGCCTCGGACAGATCGGGGACCATCAGCTCCATGGCGACCAGCCGGGGCACGTCCTCACGCTTGTCCAGCCGTCCCTTGACGAAGACGACCACGTCCTCGATCAGCTGGGTGGAGACCAGCTGATAGGTGGCCGGGAAGAACATGCACTCGATGGAGCCTGCCAGGTCTTCCACGGTGGCGATGGCCCAGGCGTTGCCCTGTTTGGTCATCTTGCGCTGGAGACCGGAGATGATGCCGCCGATGGTGACGATCGCGCCGTCCGCGTGTTCACCGCCGGTGAGCGCGGAGATCGCGGCATCCGCCTTCTCGTTCAGCACATGCTCGATGCCGAACAGCGGATGGTCGGAGACATACAGGCCCAGCATCTCCCGCTCCTGGGCCAGCAGATAGCTCTTGTCCCATTCGACGTCCGCGAACTCGACGTCGAGCCCGAAGCCCGGCCCGTCGCCCTCCCCGCTGTCGCCGCCCATGCCGCCGAAGAGGTCGAACTGCCCCTCGGCCTCCTTGCGCTTCACCGCGACCACATTGTCGATCAGGGCTTCGTAGTGCGCCGTGAGCCCCTTCCGGGTGTGGCCCATCTCGTCGAAGGCGCCCGCCTTGATCAGCGATTCGGTGGTGCGCTTGTTGCAGACGACCGCCTCGACCTTGTCCAGGTAGTCCGGGAACGAGGTGTACTTCCCCTTGGCCTTGCGGCCGCGGATGATCGCCTCCACCACGTTCTGACCGACGTTACGGACCGCCGTGAGACCGAAGAGGATCACATCATCACCCTGGGCGGTGAAGTTGGCCTCGGACTCATTGACGTTCGGCGGCAGCACCTTGATGCCCATGCGGCGGCATTCGTTCAGATAGACCGCCGACTTGTCCTTGTCGTCGCGGACCGAGGTGAGCAGCGCCGCCATGTACTCGGCGGGGTAGTTGGCCTTGAGGTACGCGGTCCAGTAGGTGACCAGGCCGTACGCGGAGGAGTGCGCCTTGTTGAACGCGTATCCGGCGAACGGGACCAGCACGTCCCACACCGCCTGGATGGCCTGGTCGGAGTAGCCGCGCTCGCGGCAGCCCTTCTGGAAGGGCACGAACTCCTTGTCGAGGACCTCCTGCTTCTTCTTGCCCATCGCGCGGCGCAGCAGGTCGGCCTGTCCTAGCGAGTAGCCCGCGAGCACCTGGGCGGCCTTCTGCACCTGCTCCTGGTACACGATGAGGCCGTAGGTGATGCCCAGGACCTCCTTGAGCGGCTCCTCCAGCTCGGGGTGGATCGGGGTGATCTCCTGCTGGCCGTTCTTCCGCAGCGCGTAGTTGATATGCGAGTTCATGCCCATCGGGCCCGGCCGGTAGAGGGCCGAGACGGCGGAAATGTCCTCGAAGTGGTCGGGCTTCATCATGCGCAGCAGGGAACGCATGGGGCCGCCGTCGAACTGGAAGACGCCCAGAGTGTCACCGCGGCACAGCAGTTCGAAGGTCTTGGGGTCGTCCAGGGACAGATCGAGCATCTTCAGGTCGACGCCCTTGTTGGCGCGCACCATCTTGACGGCGTCGTCCATGATGGTGAGGTTGCGCAGCCCCAGGAAGTCCATCTTCAGCAGGCCGAGCGACTCACAGGTGGGGTAGTCCCACTGGGTCACGACCTGGCCGTCGTTCTTCGGCGAGAAGACGGGCACATGGTCGGTGACCGTCTCGCTGGACATGATCACGCCGGCCGCGTGCACGCCCATCTGCCGGACCAGGCCCTCGATTCCGCGCGCGGTGTCGATGACCTTCTTCACATCCGGCTCGTTCTCGTACATCCCGCGCACCTCGCCCGCCTCGCTGTAGCGGGGGTGCTTCTCGTCGGTGATACCGGAGAGCGGGATGCCCTTGCCGAGGACGTCGGCGGGCATGGCCTTGGTGATGCGGTCGCCCATCGCGTACGGATAGCCGAGCACCCGGGCGGAGTCCTTGATGGCGTTCTTGGCCTTGATGGTGCCGTAGGTGCCGATCTGGGCGACCTTGTCGGCACCGTATTTCTCGGTCACGTACCGGATGACCTCACCGCGCCTGCGCTCGTCGAAGTCGATGTCGACATCCGGCATGGAGACGCGCTCGGGGTTGAGGAACCGCTCGAAGATCAGCCCGTGCTCGACCGGGTCGAGGTCGGTGATGCCCATCGCGTACGAGACGATCGAACCGGCCGCGGAGCCTCGGCCGGGGCCGACCGCGATGCCGTTGTTCTTGGCCCACATGATGAAGTCGGCGACCACGAGGAAGTAGCCCGGGAACCCCATCTGGATGATGACGTCCATCTCGTACTCGGCGAGCTTCTGACGGTCCTCGGGGACGCCGCCGGGGAAGCGGCGGGCCATCCCCTTGCGGACCTCCTCCTGGAACCAGGTGACTTCGGTGTACCCCTCGGGCACGTCGAACCGCGGCATCAGGTCGCGCTTCTCGAACCATCCGGTGGCGTCGATCTGCTCGGCGACCAGCAGGGTGTTGGCACACCCCTGCTGCCAGGCGTCGGAGGAGTCGATGGCGTACATCTCCTCCGTCGACTTGAGGTAGTAGCCGGTGCCGTCGAAGCGGAAGCGGTCGGGGTCGGAGAGGTTCTTGCCGGTCTGGACGCACAGCAGCGCGTCGTGCGCCACGGACTCGCGGGAGTAGGTGTAGTGCGAGTCATTGGTGACCAGCGGCGGGATGTCCAGCTTCTTGCCGATCTCCAGCAGCCCGTCCCGGACCCGGCGCTCGATCTCGATGCCGTGGTCCATCAGCTCCAGGAAGTACCGCTCCTTGCCGAAGATGTCCTGGTACTCGGAGGCGGCCTTGAGGGCCTCGTCGAACTGGCCGAGCCGCAGCCGGGTCTGGAGCTCGCCCGAGGGGCAGCCGGTGGAGGCGATCAGGCCCTCGGACCACTGGGCGATGGTCTCCTTGTCCATCCGCGGCCACTTGACGAAGTAGCCCTCCATATAGGCGTCCGAGGAGAGCCGGAAGAGGTTGTGCAGACCGGTCTTGTTCGACGCCCAGATGGTCTTGTGGGTGTAACCACCGGAACCGGAGACGTCATCGCGCTTCTGGTGCGGCTGGCCCCACTGCACCCGCCGCTTGTAGCGCCGCGACTCGGGGGCCACATACGCCTCGATGCCGATGATCGGGGTGATCCCCGCGCCCGTCGCCTGCTGATAGAAGTCGTACGCGCCGTGGAGGTTGCCATGGTCGGTCATGGCGATGTGGGTCATGCCCATCTCGTTGCACGCGTTGAACATGTCCTTGAGCCGCGCCGCACCGTCCAGCAGCGAGTACTGGGTATGGACATGCAGGTGCGTGAAGGGCGGCTTGGTCACGGTGGAAGACCTCCGGCGAACAATCGATGACTGCGGGGCGAGACAGCTCCGAAGGTTACCCCTCCGCACTGACAAGAGCCGGGCACTCACGAGTAGCCTCAGGCGTTGATCCCGACGGGTCATCCGGTCTTCCCACGCACCCGGCGAGACGGAACATACCCTGTCGTATCTGCCCCACCGATCACTTCTCCCATGCCCCAGGAGGCGTTCCGCGATGTCGACCCAGCAGACCCAGGCGGAACAGCGCGGCGAGCACATCCTCGCCGTATTCGACACCGCCTTCGGCGAGCTGCTCGCCGCCGACCCGGCCGCCTTCCGCGTCAAGTTCCGGAAGATGGCCGCCTCGGCGTTCGCGTTCTACCGCGGCACCGCATGCCTGTTCTATTCCGATGTGGAGCGGGAGCGCTCCGGCGGGCCGTACCTCGACGACCGCACCAGCCGGGTGTGGATCCACGGCGACCTCCACGCCGAGAACTTCGGCACCTACATGGACGCCAACGGCCGGCTGATCTTCAATGTGAACGACTTCGACGAGGCGTACGTCGGCCCCTTCACCTGGGACCTCAAGCGCTTCGCCGCCTCCGTGGCGCTCATCGGCTACACCAAGGCGCTCAGCGACGAGAAGATCACCGAGCTGGTGCGGACGTACGCCGGCGCCTACCGCGAGCGCGTCCACGCCCTGGCCACCGGCGCCAAGAACGACGAGGTGCCGCCCTTCACCCTGGAGACCGCGGAGGGCCCGCTGCTGGACGCGCTGCGTGACGCCCGCTCGCTGACCCGCTTCGGGCTGCTGGACTCGATGACCGAGATCCGCGACTTCGAGCGCCGCTTCGCGGCCGGCGGCGGGTCCATCGAGCTGGACGCGGCCACCCGCTACAAGGTCCTGGCCGCCTTCGACGGCTATCTGGAGACGCTCCCCGAATCCAGTCTCTCGCGCCCGGACTCCTACCGCGTCAAGGACGTGGTGGGCCGCCGGGGCATCGGCATCGGCAGCGCCGGGCTCCCCTCGTACAACATCCTTCTGGAGGGCAACAGCGACGCCCTGGAGAACGATGTGGTGATCTACATGAAGCAGGGGCAGACCCCGGCGGTCTCCCGGCACATCACCGATGAGCAGGTGCGGTCGTACTTCCACCACGAGGGCCACCGCACCGTGATCTCCCAGCGCGCGCTCCAGGCCCACGCCGACCCGTGGCTGGGCTGGACCGAGCTGGACGGGGCGGGGCAGCTGGTCGCCGAGGTGTCGCCGTACGCGGTGGACCTGGACTGGTCCGACATCGACGACCCGGCCGAGATCGCGGCGGTCGTGGCCGACCTGGGCCGGGCCACGGCCACCATGCACGCGGCCGCGGACGACCAGAGCGGCCACTCGCTGGTGCCGTTCTCCACCGAGCGCGCCATCGACGCGGTGATCGCCGCCGACGAGGACGGCTTCGCCGAGCTCCTGGTGGACTTCGCGCACTCTTACGGTGCCCGCGCCCGCGCCGACCACCAGATCTTCGTGGACCTCTTCCGCAACGGCCGCATCCCCGGCCTCTGATCGCCTCCTCCCCGGGAGCGTCCGTCCCCCGGGGCCGTTGATCGTCACCCCGGCCATGGCCGGGGGGCGCTCGCCCCCCTATCGTTGTCTGTCATGTGGCCTGGACAGCAGCCGCCGGGGGGCGAGCGAGACCCGCAGCAGAATCCGTACCAGCAGCCGGGTCATCCGCCGCCCCCGGATCAGCCTCCGGGCTTCCCGCCCGCTCCCCCGCCGCCCCAGGGCCCGCCGCCCGGCCCGGATGGCGGGCCCTGGGGCGGCGCGCCAGGACCGGCGGACCGGCAGCGCAACGGCGGCCTTACGGCCGTCATCGCGGTGGCGGCCGCCGCCGCGGTGTTCGCGGGCGTTCTCGTGTTCACGGATGACGACAAGGGCTCCGGGGGCGGCTCGTCGGACGCTGTCGTCCAGGGCCCGCCGGGCTCCGACGGCTCGGGCGGTTCCGACGGCTCGGGCGGCTCCGGCGGTTCCGGGGACCCGGACGGCTCCGGGGGCGGCTCGGAGAGCTCGGGAGATCTCGTCACGCCCGCCCACAGCTCCGGGCCGAGCGGTACCACCGTGGTGATCGGCGAGGCCGATGCCAAGCACACCCTCGACGTCTACGAGGATCTGCGCTGCCCGCCGTGCGCCTCCTTCGACCAGTCGGTCGGGCCGACCATCGCCAAGGACATCAAGGCAGGCAAGTACAAGGTTTCGTTCCACTTCGCCGCCATCCTCGACGAGACCATGGGCGGCAACGGCTCCGCGAACGCCCTGAGCGCCCTCGGGGCGGCACTGGACGTGAGCACCGACGCCTTCCTCGACTACAAGGCCGCCCTGATGTCGCCGAAGAACCACCCCGAGGAGAGCAAGGACTCCTACGCCGACGACAACCAGCTGATGGCCGTCTCCCAGGAGGTGTACGCGCTCAAGACGAACGCCTCCTTCCGGGAGGCTCTGCGCGAGGGCACCTACGACCCCTGGGCGAAGAAGATGATCGCCGACTACGACGCCTCCGGGGTGAGCGGCACCCCCACCGTCAAGCTCGACGGCTCCCAGCTGACCGGCAGCGGCGGCTCCACCCCCGCGACCGCGACGGAGTTCACGGACGCGGTGAACAAGCAGCTCAAGGGGTGAACCAGCAGGTCAAGGGGTGAACCAGCAGGTCAGGCGGGTAGCCGACGGCCAGGCCGACTCTTCACATGGTCCCTACAGCCGTTCATGGCAGAATTCGAAGTCATGGACGGCACCGGACCGCAGCTGAGGGCAGTGCGCGCGGCGCTCTTCACGGCGCTGTGCGTCACGCTGTCCTCGGCTTCGCATGTCCTGCTGTCACGGGCCCCGCTGCCGCTGGGCACCGTCGGCGCGCTCGCGGTGGCCGTCTTCGCCGTCGCGTACGCCCTCGCGGGCCGGGAGCGGGGCTTCTGGTCCATAGCGGCCCTGATGATCCCCCTGGAGCTGGCCGCCGACACGATCTTCACCACCGGCCAGCAGGCGTGTTATGGAGAGTCCGGCGGCCCGGTGGCGGGCTCCCTGCGCTCCATGGGGGTCACCGTGCTGTGTGGCGGGGGCGACCTCGGCGGTCCGCTGCCCGGCGTCTCCCAGAACGGCGTCGCCACCCCGCTGGCGGCCGCCGTGAGCTCCGCCACCCCCTGGCTGCTGCTCGCCGCGCATATCGCGGTGGGTCTGATCGCCGCGGCCTGGCTGCGGCGCGGCGAGGCCGCCCTGAGCCGTCTGCTGGTCTCCCTGGCCGCCTTCGCCTTCCGACCGCTGCTGCTGGCCGTCGCGGTCCATACGGCGGCCCTGCTGCCCCGCCGCCGGGCCCCCCGGCCCGTACGGCCGGTGCGCCCGGCACCGGCGCTCCCTCTCCTCGTGCACTCCGTGGTGCGTCGTGGACCGCCCCGCTCGGCCGCTGCCTGAGCACAGCGCTCCACACCCCCGTACGCATCACTGACGACGCACACCCACGGAGATCGAACCATCATGAGCAATCGCAACAGCCAGCAGAACAAGCAGGCCGCGCGCGAACGGCTGCGCGCCGAGCGCGAGCGCCAGGCGAAGAAGGACCGGATGCGGCGCCAGCTGTTCGTCGGCGGCGCGGTCGTCGCGGTCCTCGCGATAGCCGGCGGCATCGGCTACGCCGTCACCAACATGAACTCGGACAACGCCAACCAGAAATGGCGGGCGGCGGCCGAGAAGAAGACGTTCGCCAAGCCCGCCAACACCACCGGCCCCCAGGGCACGACGATCGTCATCGGCGACAAGAAGGCCAAGAACACCCTGCACGTCTACGAGGACATGCGCTGCCCGGTCTGTGCCCAGTTCGAGAAGTACACCGGCCCGACCGTCCTCAAGGACATCAAGGACGGCACCTACAAGGCGCAGTTCACCATGGGCACCTTCCTCGACGACAACAAGCAGCAGCCCGGCGCCGGGTCGAAGAACGCGCTGAGCGCGCTCGGCGCGGCCCTCGACGTCAGCCCGCAGGCGTTCCTGGACTACAAGGAGGCGCTGTACGCGCCGAAGAACCACCCGGAGGAGACCGATGACGCCTTCGCGAACGACCAGAAGCTGATCGACGTCGCCCAGCAGGTCAAGGAGCTGAAGGGCAACACGGCATTCGAGAAGGCCGTGAAGAACGGCACCTACGACCGGTGGGCGCTGGCCATGTCCAAGACGTTCAACGACACCAAGGACATCACCGGCACCCCGTCCTTCAAGCTGAACGGGAAGAAGCTGCAGGTGGGCGACAACCCGCCGATGACCCCGGACCAGTTCACCCCGCTCGTCAAGCAGGAGCTCAAGAAGTAACGTCCGGCCCATCCCCGCCGGGTCGGCGGGCGTGCCCCAGGGCGCGCCCGCCGACGGCGTTATGGCCCGATGCCGCCAGTGACCTGGCGGCGACGGGTGGGCGAACATCCCCCAAGCCCTCTGTCTCCGCGGGCTACTTGTCAGTAATCTCCTCGGCCGTGACCGACCTCCACATATCGCGCCGAAGCACCGTCACGGCCGCGGCGGCCGCCGCCGCCCTGCTGCCCCTCGTACCGGGCCCCGCCGCCCACGCCGCCTCCGGGCCCGCCTTCCTCCACGGCGTCGCCTCGGGCGACCCGCTGCCCGACGGGATCCTGCTGTGGACCCGTATCACGCCCGCCCCCGACGCCGCGCCCGGCTCGGGGCTCGGCCCCGCCGTCGAGGTGACCTGGGAGGTCGCCGAGGACCAGGACTTCCGCTCGGTCGTCGCCCGCGGCACCGTCAAGGCCGCCGCCGACACCGACCACACCGTCAAGGCCGATGTGCGCGGGCTGCGGCCCGCCACCGGCTACTTCTACCGCTTCGGCGTGGACGGCGGCGTCCGCTCCCCCGTGGGGCGCACCCGCACCGCCCCCGCGCACGACGCGGCGACCGAGGGGGCGCGTTTCGGCGTGGTCTCCTGCGCCAACTGGGAGGCGGGCTGGTTCTCCCCGTACCGCCATCTGGCCGCCCGCACCGACCTGGACGCGATACTCCATCTGGGCGACTACATCTACGAGTACCAGAGCGGCGAGTACCCGGAGGCCAAATACGTCGTGCGCCCGCACGCCCCCACCCACGAGATCGTCACGCTCGCCGACTACCGCGTCCGGCACGGGAACTACAAGACCGACCCCGACGCCCAGGCCCTGCACGCCGCGCTCCCCCTGATCGCGATCTGGGACGACCACGAGTTCGCCAACGACGCCTGGTCCGGCGGGGCGGAGAACCACACGCCCGGCACCGAGGGGGCGTGGGCCCAGCGGGTGGCCGCCGCCAAGCAGGCGTACTTCGAGTGGATGCCGGTGCGCCCCTCCACCCAGGGCACCACCTACCGGCGGCTGCGCTACGGCAACCTCGCCGATCTCCACCTGCTCGATCTGCGTTCGTTCCGCTCCCGGCAGGCGGCCACCGGCAGCGGGGACGTGGACGACCCGGAGCGCACCCTGACCGGGCGTGCCCAGCTCGACTGGCTGAAGTCGGGCCTGACCGCCTCGGACACCACCTGGCGGCTGGTGGGCAACTCGGTGATGATCTCACCGGTCGCCTTCGGGGCCCTCCCCGCCGAGCTGCTGGGCCCGCTGGCCGAGCTGCTGGGGCTGCCCAGGGGCGGGCTGGCCATCAACACCGACCAGTGGGACGGCTATACGGACGACCGGCGCGAGCTGCTCGCCCACCTCACCGACCACGGGATCGGCAACACGGTCTTCCTCACCGGTGACATCCATATGGCGTGGGCCAACGACGTACCGGTAAAGGCCGCCACCTATCCGCTCTCCCGGTCGGCCGCGACCGAGTTCGTGGTCACCTCGGTGACCTCGGACAACCTCGACGATCTGCTGCATGTGGCGCCGCAGACGGTGTCCCTGGCGGCGGCCGCCGCGATCAGGGCCGCCAACCGCCATGTGAAGTGGGTGGACATGGACTCGCACGGCTACGGCGTGCTCGATGTCACCCCGCGACGGTCCCAGATGGACTACTACACCGTCTCCGACCGGACCGATCCGCACGCCACGAGCGCCTGGACGCGGTCGTACCGCACCCAGGCGGGCAGCCAGAAGGTCGAGCGCGCCGACGCGCCCGTGCGCTGAAGGCTCACCCATGCCTTGAGGCTCGCCCGCGTGCCAAAGGCTCACCCATGCGTTGAGGCTCGCCCGCGCGCCAAAGGCTCAGAGGCTCGCCAGGAAGCCGAGCGCCACCCGCCAGGTGGCCTCGGCGGCCTCCTTGTCGTAGTCCGGCAGCTCGGGGTCGGTGAAGATGTGCCCGGCCCCGCCGTAGCGGAAGACCTCCACGTCGGCACCGGCCCGCCGCATCCGCAGATACCAGGCGTTGAGCCAGTCGTGCGGCTCGAACGGGTCGGGGTCGGCCACATGCAGCTGCACCGGCAGGTCGTCGGCCGCGGCGTCGTCGGCGATGTCCGAGGTGCCGTGCAGCAGGAGCAGGCCGCGCGCCCTGTCGTCGGCCAGTGCCAGGTTCTGCGCCAGGGAGCCGCCGAGCGAGAACCCGGCGTAGACCAGCCCGCGGTCCGAGTACGGCGCGGCGGCGGTGACGGCCCGTTTCAGCAGCTCGTCGCGGCCGATCCGCTCCTTGATCACCATGCCGTCCTCGACGGTCTCGGCGGTCTCCCCCTCGTACAGGTCCGGCACGACCACCTCATGCCCGGCCGCCCGCAGCCGGTCGGCCGCCTCGTGCACGGCGGGCCGCAGCCCGTACGAGGAGTGGAACAGCACAATCGTCGAGGTATCGGCCACCGCCGTCACTTTCCTTCCCGTTTCACTTTCCGTGGATCAGCCCCTCCTATCGTGCCAGTCACAGTCTGAGGACGCCGGATCCGGGGAAGGCGGGACAGGACACCCTGGAGTCTCCCCTGAGGAAGGATGAGGTAGGTGTCCATGGAGGACGTGCTGCGTCCGCTCATCGTCATCGGCGGCTCACTGGCCATCACGCTGTTCATCGGCTGGGCCGTCGACTGGCTGCTGCGGAGGGTCGATGCCCGGCATCCCGAGACCCCCCTGTGGGGTCATCTGCGCCGCTGCCGGCTCCCTCTTCAGGTGACCGTGTGCACGGCGTTGCTGAGCGGTTCGTACGACAAGACCGAGGCGAGGGTGGTCCAGGAGCACGGGTCGGCGATCGGCCAGTTGCTCGCGCTGGTGCTCATCGCGGCCACGGCGTGGCTCATGGTGCGGGTCTCCTCGGCCGTGGTGGAGTCCTCCTACTTCCGCTACGCCTCCTCCAGCGCGCACGACCCCGCGCGGGTGCGCCGGGTGCGTACCCAGGTGACGCTGATCCAGCGGGTGGTGGCCGCGATCGTCGGCGTGGTGGCGGCCTCCGCAATGCTGCTGACCTTCCCGACGATGCGCACGGTCGGCACCTCCATGCTGGCCTCCGCCGGGATCCTCGGGGTGGTCGCCGGGGTGGCCGCCCAGTCCACGCTGGGGAACCTCTTCGCGGGGCTGCAGATCGCCTTCGGCGACATGGTGCGGATCGGCGACACGGTGGTCGTGGACGGCGAGTGGGGCACGGTCGAGGAGATCACGCTGACCTTCCTGTCCGTACGGACCTGGGACGAGCGCCGGATCACCATGCCGGTGTCGTACTTCACCAACAAGCCGTTCGAGAACTGGTCGCGGGGCGGCACCCAGAAGGTGGCCACGGTCTACTTCCACCTGGACCACACCGCGCCGATCGAGGAGATGCGGGAACATCTGCGCGAGATCGTGCAGAAGTCCCCGGCCTGGGACGGCCGGGACTGGAACCTGGTGGTGACGGACACCACCCCGAGCACCATCATGGTGCGGGCGCTCATCACGGCGCGGGACCCGGACGACGCGTGGACCGTGCGGTGTGAGGTGCGCGAGAAGATGATCACCTGGCTGCGGGACGCCCATCCGTACGCCCTGCCGCGCATCGCCACCGCTCCGGCCGCCCAGGCCCCGCAGGCGCTGCTGGAGAGCGAACGTCGGCGAGAGCGCCAGGATCATTTCGCCCGCTTCGAGGACGGGCTGCGCAAGGACGCCCGGCACTCGCGGTGAGCCCGGCGGCCCGCCGCTACAACGACCGTCGCATCGCCCGGTGCGGAATGCCGCTGCCCTCGTCGAACTCGGGGCCGAACGCCTCGTAGCCCAGCCGCTCGTAGAAGCCGAGCGCATGGGTCTGGGACTCCAGATAGACCTCGGCCAGACCGCGCCGGCGGGCCTCCGCCTCGACGGCCCGGACCAGATCGGCCCCCAGCCCCGTGCCCCGCGCCGCCCCGGCCACCGCGAGGCGGCCGAGCACGGCGGTGGTGGCGCCGTCGACACCGGCGTGACCGTACTTCTTGTCCGCGGCCGCGCCGTGCAGGAAGCGGACGGTGCCGACCGGGCGGCCCCCGTCGCCGGTGGCCAGGAGGTGGACGGCGTGCGCGTCGTACGCGTCCATCTCCTCCGCCTCGGGGATCCGCTGCTCCACTACGAAGACCTCGCGGCGGACCGCGAAGCAGCCGGACAGGTCCCCGTCGGTCACGACCTCGATCACGCGCTCTCCGCCTTCACGATGTCCAGCGCCCCGCGCAGATCGTCCGGGTAAACGCTCTCGAACTCGACCCATCCGCCGTGCGCGGGGTGCTCGAAGCCGAGCCGCACGGCGTGCAGCCACTGCCGGGTCAGCTTCAGCCGCTTGGCGAGCGTCGGGTCCGCGCCATAGGTGAGGTCGCCGACGCAGGGGTGGCGGTGGGCCGCCATGTGCACCCGGATCTGGTGGGTGCGGCCGGTCTCCAGCTTGATGTCCAGCAGGCTCGCGGCCCGGAACGCCTCGATGAGGTCGTAGTGGGTGACGCTCGGCTTGCCGTCCGCGGTCACCGCCCACTTGTAGTCGTGCTGGGGATGGCGGCCGATCGGGGCGTCGATGGTGCCGCTCAGCGGGTCCGGGTGGCCCTGGACCAGCGCGTGGTAGCGCTTGTCCACGGTGCGCTCGCGGAACTGCTGCTTGAGCACGGAGTACGCGAGCTCGGACTTGGCGACGACCATCAGCCCGGAGGTGCCGACGTCCAGCCGGTGCACGATCCCCTGGCGCTCGGCGGCGCCCGAGGTGGCGACACGGAAACCGGCGGCGGCGAGCCCGCCGATCACGGTGGGGCCGGTCCAGCCGGGGCTGGGGTGGGCCGCGACGCCGACCGGCTTGGAGACGACCACGATGTCCTCGTCGTCGTGCACGATGTCCATGCCCTCGACGGGTTCGGCGACGATCCGCACCGGCGGCGCGGCCTGCGGCATCTCGACCTCGAGCCAGGCACCCCCGGAGACCCGGTCGGACTTCCCGGCGACACTGCCGTCGAGCTGCACCTTTCCGGCGGCGGCCAGCTCGGCCGCCTTGGTCCGGGAGAAACCGAACATGCGGGCGATGGCGGCATCGACGCGCTCGCCCTCCAGACCGTCCGGTACGGGCAGGGTGCGGATCTCGGGAATCGTACTCACCCGACGAGTATGCCGGACCGGGAGCACCGGTTCGTACGCCCGTCGGATACCGGCCGCCCGGCCCCTTCCAGGGCCGGACCGGTGTCGGCCCTGGTCAGTCCTTGTCAGTCGCGTTAGTCCCTGTCAGCCGCGTCAGTCCTTGTGCACCGTGCCGTCCGGGTCCAGACCGCGGAAGGACAGGATCACGATCAGGAAGCCACCGCACACGATGGCCGAGTCGGCGAGGTTGAAGACCGCGAAGTGGGAGGGCGCGATGAAGTCGACGACCGCCCCCTGGAAATCCCCGGGCGCCCGGAAGATCCGGTCGGTGAGATTGCCGAAGGCGCCGCCGAGCAGCAGCCCGAGCGCGATGGCCCAGGGCAGGCTGTGGAGCTTGCGGGCCAGTCGCGCGATCACCACGATGACGCCGACCGCGATCACCGTGAAGACGATGGTCATGGCCTCGCCGAAGCCGAACGCGGCCCCCCGGTTGCGGATCACCTCGAACTGCAGCCAGGTGCCGATCACCTCGACCGGAGCGTGGTGCTCCAGCTTCGCGACCACGGCCAGCTTGCTGCTCAGATCGATCAGATAGGCCAGCGCCGCGACCACGAGGAGCACCCCGACACGCCGCTTCCCCCTGCCCGCCTCGGCCTCACCGGATCCGGCGGCGCTGGTCCCGGCGCCCCCCTCTGCCTTCCCCGCGTCCGGCGTACCGATGGCCTGCTCCGCCTCTGTCACGTGAGTCCCTCAACCTCGTGAGTCTGTCTCCCCCTGTGAGGGACGAGGGTACGGCACACACGTACGGCCGTCAGCGCCGCTCCTGGCGCTGCTTGCACTCCACACACAGCGTGGCCCGGGGGAACGCCTGCATCCGCGCCTTGCCGATCGGGTTGCCGCAGCTCTCGCACAGTCCGTACGTCCCGGTGTCCAGCCGATCCAGGGCGCGCTCGGACTGGAGCAGCATCTCGCGGGCGTTTCCGGTCAGGGCCATCTCATGCTCGCGGGTGATGTTCTTGGTGCCGGTGTCGGCCTGGTCGTCGCCCGCGCCGTCGCCGGAATCACGCATCAGCCCGGTGATCGCCTCCTCGGAGGCGAGGATCTCGGTGCGCAGCCGGCCGGCCTCGGCCAGCAGCCCGGCGCGCGCCTGGTCCACCTCCTCGGCCGACCAGGGGTCCTCACCCGGGCGGACCGCGAGCTCGCTGGGGTCGACGGGGGCGCCGGCCGCACGGGCCTTGGGCAGGGGCGGCGCGGTCGTCGTGGCCTTCTTGCCGTTCGGCGCACCACCCGAGGTCTTCTTCGCAACCACTTTCCTGGCTCCCGTCTTCTTCGCGGGCACCGCCTTGTCGGCGGGCGCGGCCTTCTTGGCGGGCGTCTCCGACTTCTTCTTCGGTGCGCTCTTCTTCGCCGCCTTGGCGGCGTCTTGCGCGGCGGCCCTGCCGGGGGCCGCGGTCTTGTTGACGGCCTTCTTGCCCGAGGCGTTCTTCTTGCCGGGCGCGGCCTTCGTCGCCTTCGCCGTGCTCTTCTGCACGGTGGTCTTTCTCGCCACCATGGCCGCGGCCCCTTCACATATTGTGATCTTGCGCGCGAATCGTTCCGGAACGATAAATCGACTCCGGGCGGGCGGCAACGGGGCACGCCGCCCGATTCGCCCGGCTTGCCCGTACGACAACCCGGTCTCCACCGTTGTGCCCCACTCCGCCTCCGGTAATCCGTCCGGGATCCGGCACCCGGGGGTGACCCAGCGTGACGACCCTGATCGCGGCCCCCGGCGTCCGGCCAATCGGGTCAGTCCCCGGGCCCGGCCGTCCCCCGTCCGGCGCAGTGCCGCAGTGGTGACCGAGCGGTGCCATATTCGGTCGGCCCCGGTCTCCTCGGCCCCGTACACTGGGCGCAGCGAAAGGCGTGGATGGGGACGAGTAGCGTCGTAGGCGGCCAAGAGCGACCCGGGGACGGTGTGAGCCCGGGGGCGAGCGCGATGTGAAGGATCACCCCGGAGCCGCCGGAAGAACGCCCGCCCCGGGCCAGTAGAACCGGCATCGCGATCCCAATGAGGGGGCCGGGAGCCAGCCGCTGCCGGTCAAGGAGGGTGGTACCGCGGGAGCGCACGGCTCTCGTCCCTCCGACGGAAACGGAAGAGCACGTGTCCGCCGGAGGAAGAAGAGCCCCGATGACGCCGCAGTACCGCCAGGTGCCCGCCCAGGTCGACCTGCCCGCCCTCGAGCACGCCGTGCTCGACTTCTGGCGGGAGAACAAGATCTTCGCCCGTAGCCTCGATCAGTCCGAGGGGCGGCCCGAGTGGGTCTTCTACGAGGGCCCCCCGACCGCGAACGGCATGCCGGGCGCCCACCACATCGAGGCCCGCGTCTTCAAGGACGTCTTCCCCCGATTCCGCACCATGCGGGGCTACCACGTGGACCGTAAGGCGGGCTGGGACTGCCACGGCCTGCCGGTCGAGCTGGCGGTCGAGAAGGAGCTGGGCTTCAACGGCAAGAAGGACATCGAGGCGTACGGCATCGCCGAGTTCAACGCCAAGTGCCGGGAGTCCGTCACCCGGCACACCGACGCCTTCGCCGAGCTCACCACCCGGATGGGGTTCTGGACCGACCTCGACGGCGCGTACTGGACCATGAACCCCGGGTACATCGAGTCCGTGTGGTGGTCCCTCAAGGAGATCTTCGACAAGGGGCTGCTGGTCCAGGACCACCGGGTGGCCCCCTGGTGCCCGCGCTGCGGCACCGGGCTGTCCGACCACGAGCTCGCCCAGGGCTATGAGACGGTCGTCGACCCCTCGGTCTTCGTACGCTTCCCGCTGACCTCCGGCCCGCTGGCGGGCGAGGCGGCGCTGCTGGTGTGGACGACCACGCCGTGGACCCTGGTCTCCAACACCGCCGTGGCCGCGCATCCGGAGGTGCGCTATGTGGTCACCACCAACGGCGAGGAGAAGCTGGTCGTCGCCGAGCCGCTGGTCGAGAAGGCGCTCGGCGAGGGCTGGACGGTCACCGGCGAGTCCTTCACCGGGGCCGAGATGGAGCGCTGGACCTATCGGCGCCCCTTCGACCTGGTGGAGATCCCCGACGCCCACTTCGTCGTCAACGCCGGCTATGTGACGACCGAGGACGGCACCGGTCTGGTCCACCAGTCCCCCGCCTTCGGTGAGGACGACCTGCTGACCTGCCGGGCCTACGGGCTGCCGGTGGTCAACCCGGTCCGCCCGGACGGCACCTTCGAGGAGGGCCTGGACCTGGTCGGCGGCCAGTTCTTCAAGAAGGCCGACGAGGCGCTGACGGCGGACCTCAAGGAGCGCGGGCTGCTGTTCCGGCATGTGCCGTACGAGCACAGCTACCCGCACTGCTGGCGCTGCCATACGGCGCTGCTCTACTACGCCCAGCCGTCCTGGTACATCCGCACCACCGCGATCAAGGACGCGCTGCTGCGGGAGAACGAGAAGACCAACTGGTATCCCGAGTCGGTCAAGACCGGTCGCTATGGCGACTGGCTCAATAACAACATCGACTGGGCGCTGTCGCGGAACCGCTACTGGGGCACCCCGCTGCCCATCTGGCGCTGCGCCGAGTCCCATCTCACCTGCGTCGGCTCCCTCGCCGAGCTCTCCGAGCTGACCGGCACCGACCAGAGCGGTCTGGACCCGCACCGGCCGTACATCGACGCGGTCACCTTCACCTGCGCCGCCGACGGCTGCTCGCTGACGGCCGAGCGGGTGCCCGAGGTCATCGACGCCTGGTACGACTCGGGCTCCATGCCGTTCGCCCAGTACGGCTACCCATACCGCAACAAGGAGCTCTTCGAGCGGCGCTACCCGGCGCAGTTCATCTCCGAGGCCATCGACCAGACCCGCGGCTGGTTCTACACACTGATGGCGGTCGGCACGCTCGTCTTCGACAAGTCCTCGTACGAGAACGTGGTCTGCCTCGGTCACATCCTGGCCGAGGACGGCCGAAAGATGTCCAAGCACCTGGGCAACATCCTTCAGCCGATCCCGCTGATGGATCAGCACGGCGCGGACGCGGTGCGCTGGTTCATGGCCGCGGGCGGCTCGCCGTGGGCGGCCCGCCGGGTGGGCCACGGCACCATCCAGGAGGTCGTGCGCAAGACACTGCTCACCTACTGGAACACCGTCGCCTTCCAGGCGCTGTACGCCCGCACCTCGGGCTGGGCGCCGTCGGCAACCGACCCGGCCCCGGCCGAGCGGCCGCTGCTGGACCGCTGGCTGCTGGGTGAGCTGGGCACGCTCACCGAGCAGGTCACCGAGTCCCTGGAGGCGTACGACACCCAGCGCGCCGGAAAGCTGCTGTCGGCGTTCGTCGACGACCTGTCCAACTGGTATGTGCGCCGCTCGCGCCGCCGCTTCTGGCAGGGCGACGCGGCCGCGATGCGCACCCTGCACGACGTCATCGAGACGGTCACCCGGCTGATGGCGCCCCTGGTGCCCTTCATCACCGAGCGGGTCTGGCAGGACCTGGTCGTCCCGGTGAGCCCGCAGGCCCCGGCCTCCGTGCACCTGACCACCTGGCCGGAGCCGGACCGGTCGATGATCGACCCGGCGCTCTCGGAGCGGATGGCGCTCGTGCGGCGCCTGGTGGAGCTGGGGCGCGCGACCCGCGCGGAGTCCGGTGTGAAGACGCGCCAGCCGCTGTCGCGCGCGCTGGTCGCCGCCTCCGGCTTCGAAACCCTCGGCGCCGAACTGCGCGCCCAGATCGAGGAGGAGCTGAACGTCTCCTCGCTCGCGTCGCTGAGCGAGGTGGGCGGCTCGCTGGTCGACACGACCGCGAAGGCCAACTTCCGCGCCCTGGGCAAGCGCTTCGGCAAGGGCACCCAGCCGGTCGCCAAGGCGATCGCGGAGGCCGACGCCGCCGCGCTGTCGGTCGCGCTGCGCGAGGGGAACGCGTCGGTCGTGGTGGACGGCGAGCCGGTCGCCCTCTCCCCCGACGAGGTCATCATCACCGAGACCCCGCGCGAGGGCTGGTCCGTCGCCTCCGACGCGGGCGCCACGGTCGCCCTCGACCTGGAGATCACCCCGGAGCTGCGGCGCGCGGGTCTCGCCCGTGACGCGATCCGGCTGATCCAGGAGGCCCGTAAGAACAGCGGGCTGGATGTGGCGGACCGGATCGCGCTGCGGTGGCAGTCGGCCGACGAGGAGCTCCGCCAGGCCCTCGCCGACCACGCCGAGCTGATCGCGGACGAGGTCCTCGCGACCGACTTCGCCTCCGGCGACGGGGAGGAAGGCTACGGCGACCAGTTCACCGACGCCCCGCTGGGCCTCACCTTCCGCCTCCGCAAGGTGTAACCCCGGCCGGGGGTTTGTCCCCCACCCCGCCCCTTCCCGAACCAGGGGCTCCGCCCCTGAACCCCGGACGCCCTTCGGGCGTGTCCTCAATCGCCGGACGGGCTGAATTCAGCCCGTCCGGCGATTGAGGACCGGGGTCCGGGGCGGAGCCCCGCCACGCGGCGGAGCCGCATATCGATGCTGCGGGAAGGGGCGGGTAGGGGAAAAGCCTCCGCGGGCCGCGCGCATGGCAAAGGGCCGGGTCCCAGGAGGAAACTCCTGGGACCCGGCCCTTGCGATTGCCGAACGCTCCGCGCTTACGCGCCCCGCGTCAGTTGTCGTCCTCGTCGATGAGGAAGCCCCGCATCGGGCTGGGCGCCTGCTGCATCGGCTGCGGACTCTGCGGCCGCACCGGTGCCATCGGCTGGGTCATCGCGGGAGACATCTGCTGCTGGCCACCGTAGGACGGCGCTCCACCGTTCTGGTTGTGGCCGCCCATGGACTGGTTGCCGCCCATCGTGTGGCCGCCCATCGTGCCGGCGCCGGCCGAGGCCATGGAGCCGCTCATCGAGGGGGACGGCGGCAGCGAGGCGGTCGCCGGGGTACGCGGCGGGGCGAGCGAGTCGTCGGCCTGGTTCTCCAGCTGGCGCAGCTGGCTCTCCAGGTACGACTTCAGCCGCGTGCGGTACTCGCGCTCGAAGCCGCGCAGATCCTCGACCTTGCGCTCGAGCGTGGCACGAGCGGACTCCAGGGAGCCCATCGCGACACGGTGCTTCTCCTGCGCGTCCCGCTCCAGCGCGTCGGCCTTGGCGCGGGCGTCCCGCTCCAGGCCCTCGGCGCGGCTACGGGCCTCGCCGACGATCTTGTTGGCCTCGGAACGGGCCTCCGCGATCGCCTGGTCGGCGGTCTGCTGCGCGAGCGAGAGCACGCGCGCGGCGCTGTCGCCACCCGGGCCCTGCCCAGGCTGCGGCAGCTGCGGGCCACCGGGGCCGCCAGGACCGCCGGGGCCACCCGGGCCACCGGGACCGCCCATCGGGCCACCCATGGGGCCGCCGGGACCCATGGGTCCGTTCTGGCCCATCGGGCCGGGCCCGCCCTGCTGCATCGGGCCAGGGCCGCCCTGCTGCATCGGTCCGGGGCCACCCTGCTGCATCGGCCCGGGGCCGTTCTGGCCCATCGGGCCGGCCGGCAGCTGCGGGGCTCCGCCCGGGAGTTGGGGCGGGCCACCCATCTGCTGCTGGCCGGGCGGCACCGGCTGCGGCGGTCCAGATATGGCGGCGGGCACAGGTGCGCCCGGCCGCTCCTGCTGTTCGGGAGGCTTGCGCATGCCTTGTTGCTGGCTCTGGGCCGCGGCACGTGTCGCGGCGGCCAGCTTGGCGCGCAGGTCTTCGTTCTCCCGCAACAGCCGGGTCAGTTCGGCTTCGACCTCGTCGAGGAAGGCATCGACCTCGTCCTCGTCATAGCCTTCTCGGAGGCGGACGGTCGTGAACTGCTTGTTCCGCACGTCCTCGGGGGTCAACGGCATCTCTACTTCACCTCAACGTAGTCGTCGGCAATCGGCAAGACCGTATCGTTCACACCCTGCTCGCAAAATTGCTCACGACGGTGATCAGGATCCAGACGATGATCATCAGCACGAAGAAGGACAGGTCGAGCGCCACACCCCCGAGACGCAACGGCGGAATGAACCGCCGCAGCAGCTTGAGTGGCGGATCGGTCACAGTGTAGGTGGCCTCGAGGATGACCACCATCGCCCTACCGGGTTGCCACGAGCGCGCGAACTGGAAGACGTAGTCCATCACGAGCCTGAAGATCAGCACGATCAGGTAGCAGTAGAGCGCGATGTAGATCACCTGTAGTGCGATGCCCATCCCGCGCGTCCCTCTCCCCTGGTTCGTACTCGGCCTTTCGGCCTCGGATGACTCGGTGTTGCCGGTTTGCCGTTATTGCGTCTCAGCTCTGGTTGAAGAACCCGCCCTCTGCGATACGGGCCTTGTCCTCCGCCGTGACATCGACGTTAGCAGGAGACAACAGGAACACCTTCTGCGTCACCCGCTCAATGCTCCCATGGAGACCGAACACCAGACCGGCCGCAAAGTCGACAAGTCGCTTCGCATCCGTGTCGTCCATCTCCGTCAGATTCATGATCACGGGAGTGCCCTCACGGAAGTGTTCCCCGATAGTACGGGCCTCGTTGTAGGTCCGGGGGTGCAGTGTGGTGATGCGGTACGGCTCCCGCTCGGACACGACCTTGGGCATGATCACTGGCGCGTTCTTCTCCAAGTTCTGACGTTCAGGTGTGATGGACGCCACGGGGGCAATTCGCGCGGGTCGCCCGGTTTCCACCGCAAGTGGGGCCGGTTCGCGTTGTGCGGGAGGGTGGACGACTCGCACAGATTCGCCCCTTTCCGGCCGCGGTTCGGTCTCCACTACCTGATGCCGCCGACGGTCCCGCTCGGGCTCCGGCTCGGGCTCGAACTCGTCGTCGGGGTCGAATCCCCGGCCGTCGTACCCATCGTCCTCCACGAGGCCGAGGTAGACCGCCATCTTGCGCATCGCGCCGGCCATTTTCTGCGTCCTCCGCTCTGTGGTGGATCGGCTCCGCCACCGGATGCCATGGATCCACGTGGCCCGCCCGTCTTTTGACGGGAATGACCATATTTTCTGCTGTGGTCCGACTTCTTCGCGACGTTACCGGAGCCTGGGTCGGACTCCGAGTACCGCAGTGCCGACGCGCACATGTGTCGCCCCCGCCGCCACTGCTTCCTCCAGGTCCGAGCTCATCCCCGCCGAGACCATGTTCGCAGCCGGATGGGCCACGCGCAGGCGGGATGAGATTTCCATCAGCCGGTCGAACGCCGCCCGCGGCCGCCCCTCGTAGGGACCCATCAGCGGGGCGACGGTCATCAGACCGTCGAGCCGGAGCCCTTCGGCCTCGGCCACGGACCCGGCGAGCCGTTCCACTCCGTCCGGTCCCACCCCTCCGCGCTCTCCCCGGTCACTGGAGTCCACGTCGAGCGCGACCTGAATCAGGACGCCCAGCTCCCGCGCGGCCCCCACAGCCGCACGGGAGAGCGCGTCGACCAATCGCTTGCGATCGACAGATTGCACCACATCGGCATAACTCGATACGGAACGCACCTTATTGGTCTGCAATTGCCCGACAAAGTGCCAGATCAATGGCAGGTCCGCGCATTCCGCGGCTTTGGGGGCGGCCTCCTGGTCGCGGTTCTCGGCGACATGCCGTACGCCGAGTTCCGCGAGCAAACGGACATCGCTCGCCGGGTAGGTCTTGGTGACCACGATCAGGGTCACCTCTTCGCGCTTGCGACCGGCCCCGGCGCAGGCGGCAGAGATACGTTCCTCCACCCGGGCCAGATTCGCGGCCAGTTCCGCCTTGCGATCCGTCACAGCTCAGCCGCCCAACCAGACATAGCTCGCGAGCCGCCCCGTGGTGTGCTCGCGCCGGTACGAGAAGTGGTCCGCCGACTCCAGGGTGCAGATGTGAGATTGTCCATCCATCTCGTCCATCCGCACACCCGCGCGGGTCAGTTGGGCCCGCACACCGGCCGCCACATCCACGGCGGGGGTACCCCAACTGGTTTCGGCCCACGCCTCCGGCACCGTCTCGGCGACATCGGCGCGCATGTCCGCGGGGACCTCGTAGCAGCGGCCGCAGACCGCGGGACCGGTGCGGGCGACGATCCGGGCGGGCTCGGCGCCCTGTTCGGTCATCGCCTTCACCACCGACGGGACCACTCCGGCGACCAGTCCCGGCCGCCCGGCGTGGGCGGCGCCGACGACCCCGGCCACCGGATCGGCCAGCAGCACCGGGGTGCAGTCGGCGGTGAGGACGGCCAGGGCGAGGCCCCGACGCCGCGTCACCACCGCGTCCACCGCCGGGATCTCCTCGTCCGACCACGGTCCGTCGACCACCGCGACGTCCCGGCCGTGCACCTGGTTCATCCACACGACCGCCGCCGGGTCCAGGCCCATCGCCTTGGCGGCCAGCTCGCGGTTGGTCCGTACGGCCTGGGGGTCGTCGCCGACCGCCCCGCCGAGGTTGAGCTCCTCATACGGAGCGGCGCTCACCCCGCCCCACCGGTCGGTGAAGGCGAAGTGCGCGCCGCTCGCGTCGTGCTGTTGCGCTATCACGTCTGGTTCACTTCAAAGTCGCCGTCGAGCCATGCCGGACGGCTCACTTCAGGAAGTCCGGGACGTCCAGCTCCTCGGCCTGGCTCTCCGGGTAGGGGCGAGCCGGGGGGACCTGGGGGTGCGGGGTGGGCACCGGGGGCGGCGGCACCTCGGCGACCGGGGCGGGGTCCGCCGGGGCGGGCTCCTCATCGCGCGGGGTGACGCTGCCGAGCCCGCCGAAGGACGGGCGGCTGCCGGTGTCCTGGCCGGCCGGGCGGTTCGAGGAGCTGCCGGATCCCTCTTCGCGGCCGCCGCCGCTGTAGGAGCCGAGCACCTTGTCGCGGTTCTTCGCGGGCGGCTGACCGCCGTCGAAGCCCGCCGCGATCACGGTGACCCGGACCTCGTCGCCGAGCGCGTCGTCGATCACCGCGCCGAAGATGATGTTGGCCTCGGGGTGGGCGGCCTCGCTCACCAGCTGGGCGGCCTCGTTGATCTCGAACAGACCGAGGTCCGAGCCGCCGGAGATGGAGAGCAGCACGCCCCGGGCGCCGTCGATGGACGCCTCCAGCAGCGGCGAGGAGATCGCCATCTCGGCCGCGGCCACCGCGCGGTCATCACCGCGGGCCGAGCCGATGCCCATGAGCGCCGATCCGGCCTCGGACATCACGGACTTGACGTCCGCGAAGTCGAGGTTGATCAGACCCGGGGTGGTGATCAGGTCGGTGATGCCCTGAACGCCCGACAGCAGCACCTGGTCGGCCGACTTGAACGCGTCGAGCACGCTCACCTGACGGTCCGAAATGGACAACAGCCGGTCGTTCGGGATCACGATGAGGGTGTCGACCTCGTCCCGCAGACCCGCGATGCCGTCCTCCGCCTGATTGGCGCGGCGGCGGCCCTCGAAGGTGAACGGACGGGTGACCACACCGATCGTCAGTGCGCCAAGCGAGCGGGCGATGTTCGCGACCACCGGGGCACCGCCGGTGCCCGTGCCGCCGCCCTCACCCGCCGTCACGAAGACCATGTCGGCCCCCTTGAGGACCTCCTCGATCTCCTCGCGGTGGTCCTCGGCGGCCTTACGGCCGACGTCGGGGTTGGCGCCGGCTCCCAGGCCCCGGGTGAGCTCACGACCGACGTCCAGCTTGACGTCCGCGTCACTCATCAGCAGGGCCTGCGCATCGGTGTTGATCGCGATGAACTCGACGCCCTTGAGCCCGACCTCGATCATCCGGTTGATGGCATTCACGCCACCGCCGCCGATGCCGACGACCTTGATGACTGCGAGGTAGTTCTGCGGTGCTGCCACGTCGAAGGCCTCTCGCCTCGAGTTACGTGTCGCCACCCCGCTGTTGCCGCGGTGTGCCGACTGATGCCGAATGGGACGGTTCCGATTGCCGACCCCAACCCTAACGCTGAAGTTTAGGGTTACCAGTGCCTCTGTTTCCCGGACTCTTCGGAACAGGACACTAAGTCGACAAGTGTCGCGCGTTCAATGAACACGCCGAACCTCCCGCTTTTCTTTTCACCCTATGTGATCACCCAGCGGGCTAGCCAACCAGGGTGCTGGCCTGCCGCTATCCACGTCAACTGCGAGACACCGCGGGGGCACTCGGCGCTTGGACGTCGAAGTGGTCGGCGTCCGGCCGCGCTTTCATCAGGGCGGTGAGCGCCTTCGCCTTCGCCTCGCCGCGCTCTCCGCTCCCCCAGGCGATGGTACGGCCCCCGGTCAGCTCCAGGGTGATCGAATCGTACGAGCGGACCCGGAGGGAACGGGTGTCCTGGCGGACCTTCTCGGGGAGTTGGGTGGCCACCCGGACCGCCTCGCGGCGCAGTCCGGTCGGGCCGAAATGGCGCGAACTCGGCGACCGATCCGGCTCCATTTCCAGCAGCGGAACCCCCTTCGGACGCTTGCTCAGCGTGGAGAACCGGACTCCTGTGGCGTCCACTTCGTGGAACTTCCCGTCCTCTTCGACAATGGCTTCGGGCCTGCGTTCCGTCACCACCAGACTGATGGTGTGCGGCCATGACCGGGATACGTCCACTTTCGCAATCCGCTTCAGCCGCTCGCGTACACGGTGTTCGATCGCGCCGGTGTCCACCGCCACCAGCGGGGTGTTCAGGGATACATCGGCGGCGTCGCGCACCTCGTCGGCGGTGAGCACGGTGGTGCCGGCGACCCGCACCCGCTCGGCCCGCAGCCAGCTCGAGCCGTAGAGCAGCCAGACGGCCCCGGCGCCGAGCAGGGTCACCCCCACCGCCGTCACCAGCAGGGTGCGGCGGCCGGGCGGCCGGAGCCTGCGACGGACCCGCCGGAGGCGTGGGGGCGGGCCGGACGGAGTCGTCCCTCGTGCGCCGCGCTCGGCGGTCGACGGTCCGGCCACGCTCCCTGCCTCCTCACGCCTGGCGGCGTGCGCTGATCGCCTCGTACACCATGCCGACCAGCAGCTCGTCGGCGTCCCTGCGGCCGAACTCGGCGGCGCGCCGGGACATCTCGTACAGCCGGTGCGGGTCGCCGAGCACCGGCAGCACATTGCTCTGCACCCACTGGGGGCTCAGCTCGGCGTCGTCGACCAGCAGCCCGCCGCCCGCCTTGACCACCGGCTGGGCGTTGAGCCGCTGCTCGCCGTTGCCGATCGGCAGCGGGACGTAGGCGGCGGGGAGCCCGACGGCGGACAGTTCGGCGACGGTCATCGCGCCCGCGCGGCAGAGCATCATGTCGGCCGCGGCGTACGCGAGGTCCATCCGATCCACATACGGTACCGGGATATAGGGCGGCATTCCGGGCATGTTGTCCACATGCGGCAGTTCGTTTTTCGGACCGACCGCGTGGAGTACCTGGATCCCGGCGCGCTGGAGGAACGGCGCCACCGTCTGGACCACCTCGTTCAGCCGCCGCGCGCCCTGCGAGCCGCCGGAGACCAGCAGCGTCGGCAGGTTCTGGTCGAGCCCGAAGGCCGCGCGGGCCTCGGGGCGGACCGCGGCCCGGTCGAGGGTGGCGATGGAGCGGCGCAGCGGGATGCCCACATAGCGGGAGTTGCGGAGCTTGCTGTCCGGGGTGGAGACCGCCACGCAGTGGGCGTAGCGGGAGCCGATCTTGTTGGCGAGGCCGGGGCGGGCGTTGGCCTCGTGGACGACGATCGGCACGCCGAGCCGCTTGGCCGCCAGGTAGCCGGGCAGCGCCACATAGCCGCCGAAGCCGACGACGCAGTCGGCCTTGGTGCGCTCCAGGATCTGCTCGGCGGCCTTGATGGTGCCGCGCAGCCGCCCGGGGACGGTGATCAGCTCGGGGGTGGGCTTGCGCGGCAGCGGTACGGCCGGGATGAGCCCGAGCTCATAGCCGCGCTCCGGTACGAGCCGGGTCTCGAGCCCGCGCTCCGTGCCGAGCGCCGTGATCCCCACGGTCGGGTCCTGCCTGCGTAGGGCGTCCGCGAGGGCGAGCGCGGGCTCGATGTGGCCGGCGGTCCCCCCACCGGCGAGTACGACATGCACCGAAATTCACCGCTCTCCGGACGGCCGCCTCTTGACGGGCCGTCTCATCGTCTTCCGTCTCACCCGAGCCAGCTTCTTCCGCAAAGCAGGCTGCCGCATGGCCAGCGCCGCCCGCGCACCGGGCTCTGCCCGTGCGAAGGCGATCAGCAGGCCGACGGCGAACATGGTCGGCAGCAGGGCGGACCCTCCGTAGGAGAACAGCGGGAGCGGAACACCCGCGATCGGCAGCAGACCCAGCACCGCGCCGATGTTGACCACGGCCTGGGCCGTGATCCAGGTGGTCACGCCTCCCGCGGCGTACCTCACGAAGGGGTCCTCCGTGCGTCCGGCCACGCGGATACCCGCATAGCCTAGAGCCGCGAAGAGAACGAGAACGGACAGCGTCCCCGCCAGGCCGAGTTCCTCCCCGGTAATGGCGAAGATGAAGTCAGTATGCGGTTCGGGCAGTTCGCCCCATTTCTCCATGCTTGCCCCGAGCCCCGAGCCGAACCATCCGCCGTTGGCGAGCGCGTAGATCCCGTGCACCGCCTGCCAGCACTGATCGTGCGCACCGGGCTCGGTGGCGCCGATGCAGGCGAGCCGGGACATCCGGTTGGCGCTGGTCTTGATGAGCAGCATGCCGATGACCCCGGCGAAGGCGAGGACGCCCACGAAGAGCCGGGTGGGGGCGCCGGCCAGCCACAGCAGGCCGAAAAGGATCGCCGTGAGAATGATCGCGGTACCCATGTCCCCGCCCAGCATGATCAGGCCGAGCAGCATGCCGGTCGCGGGCACCAGCGGGACCAGCAGGTGCTTCCACTGGGCCAGCAGCCGCTTGTCCTGTTTGCGGGCGAGAAGGTCGGCGCCCCACAGGACCAGCGCGAGCTTGCCGAACTCACTGGGCTGGAGCAGGAATGGGCCGCCGAAGGAGATCCAGTTCTGGTTGCCGTTGACCGCGATGCCCATGCCCGGGACCTGCACCAGACACATCAGGAAGACCGAGACCGCGAGCAGTGGGTAGGCGAAGGCGCGGTGCAGTTTGATGGGCATCCGCACGGCGAGCAGCATCAGCGCGCCGCCGAGCGCGGCGGCGAAGAGCTGTTTGCGGAAGAAGTACGACGGTGAGAGCCCGGACTGCAGCGCCTTGATCTGGGAGGCGGAGTAGACCATGACCAGCCCGAGCACCAGGATCAGCAGCGAGCCGCCGAGCAGCAGGTAGTACGCGGTCAGCGGCCGGTCCCAGGCCCGCCTGACGCGCTGCTGAAGCCCGCGCAGGGCATCCAGCACGTTCACCCTCGGCGGGCGGCGCGGAGGCCGGGAGGCGCCCGCCGTACCGCGCGGACGAGCCGGTGACGCCGCCCGGCCCCTGCCCCGTACGGCCTCCCGCAGCCGCGGGGCACCGCCCGAGCGCGGTACCGGGCGGCCGGTGCCGGGGCGGGCCGTCCGGGAGCGCGGGGCGGCGGGCTGGTCAGGCGTCATGTCGTATCCCCTCCGGTTTCCCCGCGCGGGCGGTCCTCGCGGGGGACCGGCGGGCTACTGATCGTCCGGTACCCGGCCGGAGGCCAGGTCATGAACCGCCGCGGCGAAGGCGTCGCCCCGCTTGTTGTAGTTGGTGAACATGTCCATCGAGGCACAGGCCGGGGCCATCAGGACGGTATCGCCCGGCCGGGCGAGCCGCGCCGCTTCGCGCACAGCCGCAGCCATCGCCCCAGTGTCGGTCCGGTCGAGGTCCACGACCGGGACATCTGCTGCGTGTCGCGCGAGCGCTTCCCGGATCAGGGCCCGGTCGGCGCCGATCAGCACCACCCCGCGCAGCCGCTTGGCCGCCGTAAGGACGAGCTCGTCGAACGTGGCCCCCTTCGCGAGGCCGCCCGCGATCCACACGATGTGTTCATAGGCGCCCAACGACGCTTCCGCGGCATGGGTGTTGGTCGCCTTGGAGTCGTCGACGTAGGCCACGCCGTCGACGTCCGTCACATGCTCCACCCGGTGCGGGTCGGGCCGGAAGGCGCGCAGGCCGTCCCGTACGGCCGTCGGCGGGACGCCGTAGGCGCGGGCCAGGGCGGCGGCCGCGAGGGCGTTGGCGATGTTGTGGGGGGCCGGCGGGTTCACGTCGGAGACCTCGGCGAGCTCCTGCGCCTGCTTCTGCCGGTCCGTCACGAACGCCCGGTCGACGAGGATGTCCTCCACGACACCGAACTGGGAGGGGCCCGGGGTGCCGAGGGTGAAGCCGATGGCCCGGCAGCCCTCCTCGACGTCGGCCGCACGCACCAGGTCCTCGGTGGCGGGGTCGGCCACGTTGTAGACGCAGGCCACCTGGTTGCCCTCGTAGATCCGGCCCTTGTCGGCCGCGTAGGCCGCCATGGAGCCGTGCCAGTCGAGGTGGTCGGGGGCGAGGTTGAGCACCGCCCCGGAGTGGGCGCGCAACGAGGGCGCCCAGTGCAGCTGGTAGCTGGAGAGCTCGACGGCCAGCACGTCGTACGGCTCGTCGCCCAGCACGATGTCCAGGAGCGAGACGCCGATGTTGCCGACGGCGGCGGTGCGCAGCCCGGCCGCCTCCAGGATGGCCGCCAGCATCCTTACGGTGGTCGTCTTGCCGTTGGTACCGGTGACCGCGAGCCAGGGCGGGGCGTCCTTCCCGCGCAGCCGCCACGCCAGCTCCACATCGCCCCAGATGGGCACGCCCGCCTCGGCGGCGGCCAGGAAGAGCGGGCTGGTGGGCTTCCAGCCGGGGGTGGTCACGATCAGCTCGGTGCCGTCGGGAACCGTCTCCCCGTCGCCGAGGCGGACCGTGATGCCCAGCGGCTCCAGCTCGGCCGCCTGGGCGCGCTGCGGTTCGCCGTCGCTGCCGTTGACCACGGTCACCGAGGCCCCGAGGCCCCGCAGCGCACGCGCTGCGGGGACCCCGGAGACGCCGAGTCCGGCGACGGTGACCTGCCGTCCGGCGAGGTCGGACACGTCGGGGGAGGCGGCGCCGGACGTCACGAGGCCCGCCACCCCGCGTAGAAGAGGCCGAGGCCGACGATCACGCACATGCCCTGGATGATCCAGAACCGGACCACCACAAGGACTTCGCTCCACCCCTTGAGTTCGAAGTGATGCTGGAGCGGTGCCATCCGGAAGACCCGTCGCCCGGTCGTCCGGAAGGAGCCGACCTGGATGACCACGGACATGGTGATCAGGACGAACAGACCGCCGAGGAGGGCCAGCAGCAGCTCCGTACGGGAGCAGATGGCGAGGCCGGCGAGCGCGCCGCCGAGCGCGAGCGAACCGGTGTCACCCATGAAGATCTTGGCGGGTGAGGTGTTCCACCACAGGAAGCCGAAGCACGCGCCCATCAGGGCGGAGGCGACGACGGCCAGATCGAGCGGGTCGCGGACCTCGAAACAGGACGCCGGGTTGGTGAGGGTCTCCGCGTTGGCGCAGGACTCCTGGTACTGCCAGACGCCGATGAAGGTGTAGGCGCCGAAGACCATCACGGAGGCGCCGGTGGCCAGACCGTCGAGACCGTCGGTGAGGTTCACGCCGTTCGACATCGCAAGGATCATGAACAGCGCCCAGATCGCGAAGATCACCGGGCCGAAGGACCAGCCGAAGTCCTGGACGAAGGAGAGCCGGTCGGAGGCGGGGGTCTGCTGGCGTGCGTCGGCGAAGTTCAGTGCGAGGATCGCGAAGGCGATACCGACGATCAGCTGACCGGCCATCTTGGCCTTGGCCCGCAGACCCAGGCTGCGCTGCTTGACGATCTTGATGTAGTCGTCGAGGAAGCCGACCAGGCCCATGCCCGCGAACAGGAAGAGCACCAGCACACCCGAGAAGGTCGGCTGGCTGCCCGTGATCACCTTCGCCAGGGCGTAGGCGATCAGCGTGGCCAGGATGAAGGAGATTCCACCCATCGTGGGCGTGCCCTGCTTGCTGCCGTGGGTGCGCGGGCCGTCGTCCCGGATGAACTGGCCGTAGCCCTTGCGCGCCAACAGCTTGATCAGCAGCGGGGTGCCGATCAGGGTCAGAAAGAGCCCGATGGCTCCCGAGAAGAGGATCTGCCTCATGCCACCCATCAGCGGACGCCCTCACCCTCGCCCTCGAGCAACGCCTGCGCGACCTGCTCCAGCCCCACCGACCTGGATGCCTTCACCAACACGACGTCCCCCGGTCGCAGCTCGCCGCGCAGCAGATCGACCGCTGCCCGCACGTCGGACACGTGCACCGACTCCTCACCCCACGAACCCTCGTTCTTGGCGCCCATGTCCAGCCAGGCGGCCTCCTGGCCGCCGACCGCCACGAGCTTGCTGACGTTGAGCCGGACGGCCAGCCGCCCGACCGCGTCGTGCTCGGCCAGTGACTCCTCGCCCAGCTCGGCCATCGGGCCGAGCACCGCCCACGTGCGACGCCCCGGTGTGACAGCGCCCATGGCGACCAGCGCGCGCAGCGCTGCTCGCATGGACTCGGGGTTCGCGTTGTAGGCGTCGTTGACGACCGTCACGCCGTCCGAGCGCTCGGTGACCTCCATCCGCCAGCGGGAGAGCTGCCCCGCCTCGGAGAGCGCCACTGCGATCTCGTCGACGGACATGCCCAACTCATGGGCGACGGCGGCCGCGGCGAGCGCGTTCGACACGTGGTGCTCACCGTACAGGCGCATGGTCACTTCGCTGCACCCGGTAGGGGTGTGAAGCGTGAAGGCGGGACGGCCGCCGTCGGCGAGCCGGACATTCCCGGCACGCACATCGGCGTCCTCGGCCTCGCCGAACAGGACGGTACGGGCCTTGGTGCGCGACGCCATGGCGCGCACCAAGGGATCGTCGGCGTTGAGCACCGCCACCCCGCCCTCCACGGCGGACGGCAGGGACTCCACGAGCTCGCCCTTGGCCTCGGCGATCTGCTCCCGGCCGCCGAACTCCCCGATATGGGCGGTGCCGACGTTGAGCACGAGTCCGATACGGGGCGGGGTGAGAGTGGCCAGGTACCGGATGTGGCCCTTACCGCGGGCGCCCATCTCCAGCACCAGGTGCTGGGTGGCCGCGTCGGCGCTGAGCGCGGCCACGGGCAGCCCGATTTCGTTGTTGAAGTTGCCCGGCGTCCATACGGTGGGGCCGCGGCGCTGGAGCAGCTGGGCGATGAGGTCCTTGGTGCTCGTCTTGCCGGCGGAGCCGGTGAGGGCGACCACGGTGGTGCCCAGGCGCTCCACGACGGCGCGCGCGAGCGCACCCATGGCGGCGATGACGTCGGGGACGACGATCGCCGGTACGGGGGCGTCCGGAGTGCCGACGGGGCGGGCGGCCAGGACCGCCACGGCGCCCGCCTCGACCGCGCCCCTGGCGAAGTCGTGGCCGTCCACGCGCTCCCCGGGGAGCGCGGCGAAGAGGCTGCCGGGCCGCACCTCACGGGAGTCGATCACGACAGGGCCCGTGACCTTCAGGTCCGGGTCCGGTATGTCGTGCGGCTGTCCACCGACTAGGCCGGCGATCTCAGTGAGGGACAGTGCGATCACTGATCACCTCCGGCCGTGCGGGAGAGCTGCCTGGAGGGGGCTGGTGCGCGCATGGCGGTCTGTCATCCCTGGTGGTCTAGGTGTTTGTCCCGGTGCTGTGGGCTCGCCTCGGGGCGCGTGGCATCGCGCCTGCGGGCTCGCTCACTGAGTTCGATGGCTTCGCGGAGTACCTGGCGGTCGTCGAAGGCCCGGATCACGCCCGCGATGTCCTGGCCCTGCTCGTGGCCCTTGCCCGCCACGATGACGGTGTCACCCGGCTCGGCGCGGGCGACGGCGGCCGCGATGGCGTTGGCCCGGTCCTCCTCGACCAGGACATCACCGCGCTCGTGGGCGGGCACCTCGGCGGCGCCCGCGAGCATGGCGGCGAGGATCGCGAGCGGGTCCTCGGAGCGGGGGTTGTCGGAGGTGAGGACGGCCGTGTCGGCGTACCGGGCCACCGCGGCGCCCATGGGGCCGCGCTTGAGCCGGTCTCGGTCCCCGCCGCAGCCGAGGACGGCGTGCAACTTGCCGTCGGTCACCTTACGGAGGGCACGCAGCACCGACTCCACGGCGTCGGTCTTGTGGGCGTAGTCGACGACCGCGAGGTAGGGCTGGCCCACGTCGACCCGCTCCAGCCGGCCCGGTACGCCGGGGACGGCGGCGACGCCGTCGGCGGCCGTCTGCGGGTCGATCCCGGCGACGGCGAGCGCGACTACGGCGGCGAGCGCGTTGGCCACGTTGAAGGGGCCCGGGAGGGGCGCGGCGGCCCGTACGGACTCACCGTTCGGGCCGACGGCGGTGAAGGTCGAGCCGAGCGGGCCCACCTCGACGTCCGCGGCGCGCCAGTGGGCGTCGGGGTGCCCCTCGGCGGAGAAGGTGGTGACGGGCACCTCGGACTGCTCGATCAGGCGGCGGCCGTACTCGTCGTCGTAGTTGATCACTCCGAGACGGCTGCGGGCCCTGGTGAACAGCTGCGCCTTGGCCTGGAAGTAGTCCTCCATACCGGAGTGGAACTCCATGTGCTCCGGGCTGAGGTTGTTGAAGACCGCGACGTCGAAGACGCAGCCGTCGACGCGGCCGAGGACCAGGGCGTGGCTGGAGACCTCCATGACGACCGAGCGGACCTCGCGCTCCCGCATCACCGCGAACAGGGCCTGAAGGTCGGTGGCCTCGGGGGTGGTGCGCTCGGACTTGATGCGCTCGTCGCCGATCCGCATCTCCACGGTGCCGATGAGACCCGTAAGGCCGCCGTCGTGCTTCGCGGCGGCCTTGAGGCCGCCCTCGATGAGATACGCGGTCGTGGTCTTGCCGGAGGTACCGGTGATGCCGATCTGGAGCAGGTCGTGACCCGGCTCGCCGTAGATCGTGGCGGCCAGCGCGCCCATCCGGCCGCGCGGGTCGTCCACCGCGAGGACCGGCAGGCCGGTGGCGGCGGCGCGCTCGGCGCCGGCCGGGTCGGTCAGCACCGCGACCGCGCCGAGGTCGGCGGCCTGGGCGGCGAAGTCCGCGCCGTGGAGGCGGGCACCGGCCAGCGCGGCGTACACATCGCCGGGGCGTACGGCCCGCGAGTCATGGGTGATCCCGGTGACCGCGGCCCCTTCCGAGGCTTCGGGGGCTTCGGCGCCCAGCTGATCCGCCAGCTCCGCCAGCGGGATCGGGCGGACCTGGAGAGGACGGGGCGCTCCCGGGTATTCCACAGAAACGTCCTTCTGAGGGGTTTGGGACTGATCAGCGTGGGGCACGGCGGTGAGCGTACCCGGGACACCCGCTCCCCCGCGAAATGAGGCGGCGGTGCGGGGCCGTACCGGACCGTGGTTCCCGGGGTCCGGCGTGATCGTCATCACTGCTGGGCCCGCTCACTGGCCCGGGTTGTAGCTCACCGGGAGCCGTTTGGGCTGCTTCCCGGAGGGCGGGACCTGCAGGGCCTTGAGGCCGAACTCCATGACCTTCTTGTAGACCGGTCCGCAGACCTGACCGCCGAAGTAGCTGCCCTTGGTCGGGTTCTGAACGGCACAGTAGACCGTCAGCCGAGGTTTGTCGGCCGGGGCGAAGCCGGCGAAGGACGCGGTGTAGCCGCGGTAGCGGCCGGTCTTGGGGTCCACCCGGTTGGAGGTGCCGGTCTTGCCCGCGACAAGATAGCCCGGGATCTTCGCCTTGGCGCCGGTGCCCTGCTGATCGTCGACGACCGACTCCAGCATCTCGGCGAGCGTCTTCGCGGTCTCCTTACTGACGACACGGGTCTTCTTGGGGGCGGGCGCGGCGGTGAAGTCGCCGCCGGCCCCCCTGGCGCCGCGGACGAGAGTGGGCGCGATGCGCTCGCCCCCGTTGGCGATGGTGGAGTACACCGAGGCCGCCTGGACGGCGTTGAGCGAAAGCCCCTGGCCGAAGGGGATGGTGTACTGCTGCGAGGCGCTCCAGTCCTGCGGCTTGGCCAGGATGCCCGGGGTCTCGCCGGGGAGGCCGAGCCCGGTGGGCTGGCCGAGCCCGAACTTGCGCAGGTAGGAGTAGAGGATCTGGTTCTTCTGCCGCTTGGTCTTGGCCAGCTGCTCGGTGGCGAGGATCGTGCCGATGTTGCTGGACTTGGCGAGCACGCCGTTGAGCGTGAGGTACCAGGTCGAATGGTCGATGTCGTCGGCGAAGGCCCGGTCGGCGCGCGGCAGCCGGTTGGGGACCACCACATGGGTGTCCCAGCGCGCCACGCCCTCCTGGAGGACCGCGGCCATGGACATCAGCTTGCTGACGCTGCCGGGCTCGTAGGCGTCGGAGACCGCGGCGTTGCCCAGGGCGTCGGCGTTCGTGGTGGTGATGTCGTTGGGATCGAAGCCGGGGGCGTTGGCCATGGCCAGGAGCTGCCCGGTGCGGGTGTCCTGGACGACGACGTAGCCGCGGTCGGCCCCGGACTTGCGCACCTGGTCGGCGATGGCGCTCTGGGCTGCCCACTGGATGTCCCGGTCGATGGTCAGCTCGTAGTCGCTGCCGGGGACCGCGGGCTGCTCCCTGACGTCGCCGGTGGGCACCTGGTGGCCGCCGGACTGGGCGTAGACGCGCTTGCCGTCCTTGCCCGCGAGCTTCTTGTTGAGCTGCTGCTCGAGCCCCGCGGAGCCGCGTCCGTCGGCGCCCACGAATCCCAGTATCCCGGCGGCGAGGTCCCCGTTCGGATAGACCCGCTTGCTGTGCGCCTCGCGGTTCACCCCGGCCAGGACATTGGTGCCCTTGCCCTTGGCCGCCGCGTCGTCCATGGCGCTCTTCAGGTCCTTGATCTGGTTCCAGACCTGCGGGGACTGCTGCCGGGCGAGTACGACGTACTGCGACCTGGGGTTGTCGGTGAGCTTCTTCTCCAGGTCCGCCTGGTCCTTGCCGAGGATCGGCGCGAGCAGGGCCGCGGCCTGGCGGGGCGCGTCGTGGGACTTGGCCGTCTTGGGCGTGAGGAGGTCGGGGGCGGCGGTGATGTCGTAGGCGTCCACCGTGGTCGCCAGGTCGACACCGTTGCGGTCGGTGATGGAGCCGCGCTCGGCGGACAGCTTCACCGGGATGTAGCGGTTGACGTTGGCCTTGGCCGCGTAGGCGCCGGCGTCGACCGCCTGCACCTGCAGCAGCCGTACGACGAAGACCAGCATGACGAGGGTGAGGCCGAGGCTGATCAGCCGCAGCCGGGGGCGCGGGCTGCCCAGCCGCAGCTGCTGGGGAGCGCCGGGCCGGGGGCGCGGGGCCGGACGGCCGGAAGATTTTCCGGGTCGGTCGCCGGGACGCCGCGCCGGGTCCTGGCGTGGGCGGCGGTCGCCGCGCGGACCGGCCGGGCCGGGCACTCCACGGCGGCGGGGGTCCTGGGGGGCGCTCACGCGACGGCCGCGCTCGGGTCGGTGGCCACCTTCGGGTCGGTGGCCGCCCTCGGGTCGGTGGGCACCCTCGGCTCGGTGGCCGTCCACGGGTCGGTGGCCGCCCACGGCTCGGTGGCCGTCCACCGGGCGCGGGCGGTCGTCCGCGCGGGCGGGGTGGGCTGGGCGCAGGCTGGGGATCGCGTCACCGTGTCACCTACTGAGGGGCCGGGGTGGAGTTCGCGGAGGCGGAGGCGGAGGGGGAGGCGGATGCCGAGGCGGAGGGGCCGGTGGGCAGCCCCCACGGGGCCACCGAGGCCGTGGCGGACAGCGGCGCCGGCGGCGCGAGGGCGGACGGCGTAGGCGACGCCTCGGACCGGACGGGCGACGCCTGGGACGGCGTGGTGCCGAGCGAGGGCGGCAGCACCCGGCCGGGGCCGCCGAGCACCGAGGGCTGCCCCGTGGCCGGGGCGGGCACTCCGCTGACCGAGCCGTCCGGGTTGAGGAAGGCGGGGGTACCGCCGGGCACCATCCCCAGCTCCCGGGCGCGCCGCTCGAGCTCGTCGGGCGCGGAGAGCTGGTCCACGTCCTGCTGGAGGGCCTGGCGCTCGTCGGTGAGCTCCTTGGTCTGCTTCTCCAGTCTGGTGAGCTCGAACGACCCCTGGTTGAGGGAGGAGTTCAGCAGCAGCAGCGCGATCAGGCCGGAGCCGAGCAGGACCACGACGAGCAGCACGAAGGGCGTGCGCCTGGCCGTGGTGGCGCCCGGCGCCGGCCGTCCTTTCGGGCCCGCCCCCCGCGCGCTCATGGGGCGACCTCTTCCCGGATGCGCTCCGCCCCCCGGAACCGCGCCGGGGCGGCCCGCCGGTTCTCGGCGATCTCCTCCTCGGTGGGCAGCTCCGCGCCACGGGTGAGCAGCTTCAGCCGGGGCTGGTACTGCTCGGGGATGACCGGCAGCCCCGGGGGCGCCGTATTGCTGGCACCGGCCGCGAGCACCTGCTTGACCAGGCGGTCCTCCAGCGAGTGATACGACAGCACGGCGATCCGCCCGCCGACCGCGAGCGCCCTTACGGCCGCCGGGATGGCCCGCTCCAGGACCGCGAGCTCGCCGTTGACCTCGATCCGCAGCGCCTGGAAGGTGCGCTTGGCCGGATTGCCGCCGGTGCGCTTGGCCGCCTGTGGCAGGGCCTCGCGGATCAGCTCGACGAGCCGGGCGCTGTTGGTGAACGGCTCCTTGGCGCGCTCGCGCACCACCGCGTCCACGATCTTCTTGGCGAACTTCTCCTCGCCGTACGTCCGCAGGATGCGCACCAGGTCGCCCGGCGGATAGGTGTTGAGCACCTCCGCCGCGCTGACTCCGGTGGTCTGGTCCATCCGCATGTCCAGCGGGGCGTCCTGGGCGTAGGCGAAGCCGCGCCCGGCCTCGTCCAGCTGCATGGACGACACGCCGAGGTCGAAGAGGATCCCCTGGACGCGCGGGACGCCGAGCCGGTCGAGGACCTCGGGCAACTCGTCGTAGACCGCGTGGACCAGCGTCGCCCGATCGCCGTAAGGGGCGAGCCGCTCCCCGGCGAGCCGCAGTGCGGACGGGTCGCGGTCCAGGGCGATCAGCCGGGCCTCGGGGAAGTCGCGCAGCAGCGCCTCGCTGTGGCCGCCGAGGCCCAGGGTGCAGTCGACCACGACCGCGCCGGGCCGGGCGAGAGCGGGGGCCAGCATGTCCAGGCAGCGCTGGAGCATGACGGGAACATGGAGAGCGTTACTGCTCATTGCGCTGCTCGTGCGCCCTTCTGAGGATCGGGCGAGGATGATACGCACCGCCGGGTCCCCACCCGCTCTGAAGGGGAAGTGGCCTACTGGCGCCGGGGAAGTGACGTCAGGCGACCGGAGCGGGAGGAGGCCGAGGGGTACGTACGCACCGCGCTCACGCGAAATTCCGGGATCCGAGGGGAGCGTCACGCCTCCCACTTCGCGCCACTTTAGTCCACTCGTCCCTTCGGTCAACCAACCGGCCTGCGCGTCCCGCCCCGGGGGTGGTATCCCCTCCCCTGGGCACCGGACCGCGGGGCGCGGGGGGTTGTGGATTGCCTCACATCACCCCTTCGGCCCACCCCGTTGCCCTCGTTTGCCCTACCTAAAGAGAAGACAAAATTCCCTGGTGAGAGGTAGCGTCGTCATCATGTCGATATCAGCGCCGCAGCCGAACCCGTCCACCGACCGCGACGCCCGCACGGGAGACACGGTCACCGACAGCCTCGTGGAGGCCAACCGCAGTTACGCCGACAAGTTCACCGACCCGGGGATGGACGCGCGGCCGGTGCGGCGCGTCGCCGTCGTCGCGTGCATGGACGCCCGTCTGGACCTGCACGAGGCACTCGGCCTGGAGCTGGGCGACTGCCACACCATCCGCAACGCGGGCGGTGTGGTCACCGACGACATCATCCGGTCCCTGACCATCAGCCAGCGGGCCCTCGGAACCCGCAGCGTCGTGCTCATCCACCACACCGGCTGCGGTCTGCTGAACCTCACCGAGGACTTCCGGCACGAGCTGGAGGAGGAGGTGGGACAGCGCCCGTCGTGGGCGGTGGAGGCGTTCAAGGACCTCGACGCCGACGTCCGCCAGTCGATGCAGCGGGTGCGCACCTCGCCGTTCCTGTTGCACACCGACGACGTCCGCGGCTTCATCTTCGATGTGACGACGGGTCTGCTGCGGGAGGTCACGCCGCGGACGTGAGAGGTGCTGGAGATACGGAAGGGATTCAGCACTCGAACTCGTACAAGCGTGACAAATAACCCCGGGTTATCCACAGCCGAGTGACGCGAGGCCGCGGAGACCGCAAGAATGCATAGGTGACATCGTCCCCCGCAACCACGCGGGGGGCCGGTGTCAGCGTTTGCGGTGGGCCGGTCCGTTCCGAGGGCAACGGCCCTGAGAACGGGCCGAGGAGGGCCGGGTGACGACCTATGACGAGCGAGCGAGCCTCAGCGATCTGACCACCACAGCGGATCGGATCCGCAGGTCGGTGGAGGGTGTGATCGAGGGCAAGCCCGAGGTCGTACGGCTTTCGCTGACCGTGCTGCTCGCCGAGGGGCATCTGCTGATCGAGGACGTCCCGGGCGTGGGCAAGACGATGCTGGCCAAGGCGCTCGCCCGGTCCATCGACTGCTCCGTGCGGCGGATCCAGTTCACCCCGGACCTGCTGCCGTCCGACATCACCGGCGTGAGCATCTTCGACCAGCAGCGCAAGGAGTTCGAGTTCAAGCCGGGCGCCATCTTCGCCCAGATCGTGATCGGCGACGAGATCAACCGCGCCTCGCCCAAGACCCAGTCCGCGCTGCTGGAGTCGATGGAGGAGCGCCAGGTCACCATCGACGGGGAAAGCTACGAGCTGCCCAACCCCTTCATGGTGGTGGCCACGCAGAACCCCGTCGAGATGGAGGGCACCTATCCGCTGCCCGAGGCGCAGCGCGACCGCTTCATGGCCCGTGTCTCCATCGGGTACCCCAGCCCGCAGGCCGAGCTCCAGATGCTGGACACCCACGGCGGGGTGTCCCCGCTGGACGACCTGCAGCCCGTGGCGCACGCCCATGAGATCGTCAAGCTGATCGAGGCGGTGCGCTCGGTGCACGTCGCCGAGGCCGTCCGGCGTTACGCGGTGGACGTGGTGGCCGCCACCCGCAACCACCCCGATCTGCGGCTGGGCGCCTCGCCGCGCGCCACGCTGCATCTGCTGCGGGCCGCCAAGGCGTCGGCCGCGCTGGCGGGGCGGGACTTCGCGCTGCCGGACGATGTGCAGACCCTCGCCGTCGCGGTGCTGGCCCACCGGCTGCTGCCCACCGCGCAGGCCCAGCTGAACCGCCGCACCTCCGAGCAGGTCGTCGCGGACATCGTGCAGCGCACCCCGGTGCCCACCTCCGCCCAGCGCGGCGCGGGCGGGATGCCCCCCATGCCGCCCATGCCCCCGGCCGACTTCGGGCGGCAGCAGCCGGGCGCGCGGAGGCTGTGATGGCCGCAGGGGGGACGGACCTGGGTCCCGAGGGGCCCGGCACCGGCGAGCAGCAGGGCGGGCTGCGGGCCGCCCTCGCCGGCCTGACCACCCGCGGCCGTTCCTTCCTGGCCGCCGGGGTGGCCGCCGCGGTGTGCAGCTATGTCCTGGGCCAGGCGGATCTGCTGCGGGTCGGGCTGCTGCTGGCAGCGCTGCCGCTGGTCTGCGTGGCCGTGGTCTACCGCACCCGGTACCGGGTGGCGGGCAGCCGACGGCTCGCGCCCGCGCGGGTGCCCGCGGGCTCCGAGGCCCGGGTGCACCTGCGGATGGACAATGTCTCGCGGCTGCCCACCGGGCTGCTGATGCTCCAGGACCGGGTGCCCTATGTGCTGGGGCCGCGCCCGAGGTTCGTACTGGACCGGGTGGAGCCGGGCGGCCGCCGCGAGGTGTCCTACCGGGTCCGCTCGGATCTGCGCGGCCGCTATCCGCTGGGCCCGCTCCAACTGCGGCTGAGCGATCCGTTCGGGATGTGCGAACTCACCCGCGCCTTCAGCGCCTACGACACGCTCACGGTGGTGCCCCGGGTCGAGCCGCTGCCACCGGTGCGCCTGACCGGTGAGGCCGCGGGGTACGGGGACGGGCGGCACCGTTCGCTGGCCCTGGCCGGTGAGGACGATGTCATCCCACGTGGCTACCGCATAGGCGACGATCTGCGCCGGGTGCACTGGCGCTCCACCGCGCGCTACGGGGAGCTCATGGTCCGCCGGGAGGAGCAGCCGCAGCGGGCCCACTGCACCGTGCTGCTGGACACCCGGCGCACCGCCCACTACGGCTCGGGGCCGGACTCGGCCTTCGAATGGGCGGTCTCCGGGGCGGCCTCGGCCGCGGTCCACCTGCTGGAGCGGGGCTATGCGGTCCGGCTGCTGACCGACACCGGAAGCTCGGTGCCGGGCCCGGACGGCGGAGGCGGCTTCACCGGTTCCACCCATGACTCGGCGGAGACGGCCGGGCTGATGCTGGACACCCTCGCCGTGGTGGACCACTCCGACGGCGGAGGGCTCTCGCCCGCCTATGAGGTGCTGCGCGGCGGCGGTGAGGGGCTGCTGGTGGCCTTCCTGGGCGATCTGGACGAGGGGCAGGCGGCGATGGCCGCCCGGATGCGCCACCGCACCACGGCCGCGGTGGCCTTTGTGCTGGACGGCGCCGCCTGGTCACGCGGAGCGGAGTTCGGGAGCACACAGGAGCTGGAGGACCGGCTGCGGCGGCTGCGCGAGGCGGGGTGGACGGCGCTGCCGGTCGGCCCCGGGACCTCGCTGGCGCGGCTGTGGCGGCAGGCCGACGCCCAGGGCGCCACCCGGGCGGACGCCGGAAGCCGCGCGGTCGGCGGCATGACAGGGAGCTGGACATGAGTGGAAGCGTTCGGCTCGCGATATGTGCGGCGCTGGCCACGGTGGCGGCGGCCTGTGCGCTGCTGCCGCTGGTGGATCCGGCGAGTTGGCTGTTGCAGGCCGTCCTGTTGCTGACGGTCCAGAGCGCCGCGGGCGTGGCGGCCCGCCGGGTGCCGCTGGCCCGCCCGCTGACGCTGGCCGCGCAGGCCGTGGTGACGCTGCTGCTGCTCACCCTGGTCTTCGCACACGACCAGGCGCTGGGCGGGCTGCTGCCGAGCCCGCAGGCGCTCCACGAGTTCGCGCTGCTGCTGCGCGACGGCGGCGACGACGTGGGGCAGTACGCGATCCCCGCGCCGCTCACCGACGGCATCCGGCTGATGCTGGTGGGCGGGGTGCTGGTGATCGGCCTGGTGGTCGACGCGCTCGCGGTGACGTACCGCAGCGCGGCCCCCGCCGGGCTTCCGCTGCTCGCGCTCTACTCGGTCGCGGCCGGTCTGTCCGACGACGGGAGCGACTGGCTGTGGTTCCTGCTGGCGGCGGCCGGCTATCTGTTGCTGCTCCTGGCCGAGGGCCGGGACCGGCTGTCCCAGTGGGGCCGGGTGTTCAGCGGCGGAGCCCCGCATCCGGCGGGTATGCCGCCCTCGGGCCTGGCCGGGGCCGGAGGCAGTCCGGCGCTCGCCCCGGTCCGCACCGGCCGCCGGATCGGCGTGCTGGCGCTGGGCATCGCGCTCGCGGTGCCCGCGGTGCTGCCGTCACTGGACGGCGGGCTGCTGGACCGGCAGGGCAGCAACGGCGGGGCGGGCAGCGGCGGCGGCACGATCTCGGCGGTCAATCCGCTGGTGTCGCTCCAGGACAGCCTGAACCAGCCGGAGAACAAGGAGGTGCTGCGCTATCGCACCTCCTCGCAGACCACCCAGGACCTCTATCTGCGGATCGTGGCGCTGGACCGGTTCGACGGCACCTCGTGGAAGTCGTCCGAGCGGCATGTCACCGATGTGCCCAGTCAGCTTCCCTCGCCCGCCGGGCTCGGCCCCTCGGTCCGGGTCTCCTCGATCGACACCTCGGTCTCGGCCGCCGACTGGTACGCGCAGAACTGGCTGCCCCTCCCCTACCCCGCGTCCAGGGTCGAGATCGACGGCCGCTGGCGCTATGAGCCGGAGGGCCGCACACTGGTCGGCGACCGCGGCCAGACCACCCGGGGCGCGCGCTACCGGGCCACCAGCCTGCTGGTGGAGCCGACGGCCGACCAGCTGGCGGCCGCCCCGGCACCGCCCTCCCGGCTGCGGAAGGAGTACACCGAGGTGCCGGACTCGCTGCCGTCCGTGGTGGCCCGTACGGCGCGGGAGGTGACCGCCGGCGCGGCGAACGCGTACGAGAAGGCGGTCAAGCTCCAGGACTGGTTCGCGGTGAACGGAGGGTTCCGTTACGACACCCAGGTGCAGTCCGGCAGCGGCTCGGCCGCCATCGTCCGGTTCCTGAAGCAGAAGGAGGGCTTCTGCGTCCACTTCTCCTTCTCGATGGCGGCGATGGCCCGGACGCTGGGCATTCCGGCGCGGGTCGCGGTCGGGTTCACCCCCGGCACCGCCCAGGCGGACGGCTCGGTGTCGGTGGGCCTGAAGGACGCGCACGCCTGGCCGGAGCTGTACTTCGAGGGCGTGGGCTGGACCCGTTTCGAGCCCACCCCGAGCCGGGGCACCCAGCCCGACTACACGATGGAGCAGACGCCCTCGGGCACCCCGACCGACGAGCCCACCACCGAGCCCACCGAGACCTCCGAGCCGACGGCCGCGCCGACCGCGTCCGACAGCTGCTCCCCGGACATGAAGAAGCTGGGCACCTGTGGCGGCGCCGCGGCCCAGCAGCCGGACAACGGCGCCTCGGGCGGGGGCTGGTCGGCCACCAAGGTCACCAGCTGGAGTTCGCTGGCGGTGCTGCTGGCCGTGGTGCCCCTGCTGCCCATGCTGTGGCGGCGGCGGATACGGACCCGCAGACTGAACGGCTCGGGCGGGCGCACCGAACAGGACGCCGCCGACCGGGTGCTCGCCGCATGGCGTGAACTCACCGACTCGGCCTGGGACTTCGGCGTACTGCCGGACGACTCGCTGACCTCGCGCAGAGCGGTGGCCCGCATGGTGCGGATCGCCGGGCTCGACGACGAACCGGCACGGGCGGCGCAGCGGGTGGCCGAGGCGGTCGAGCAGGTGCTGTACGCACCACAGCCGCGCCCGGTCACGGGCGTCGCGGACGACGTCCGGCTGGTGCTGGCCGGATTCCGGGCCGAGGCGGGGCGGCGGGAGCGGCTGCGGGCGCTGCTGGCCCCGCGGTCCGCGGCCCAGCTGGTGTGGGCGGCCGGACAGCGCTGGTCCGCGCTGGTCGATCGGTGGGGAGCGCCCCGCTGGGCCCGCTGGGCCTCCCAGCTCCGGACCCCGCGCGGCCAGCAGGAGAACTGATCCCCGCGCGGCCCTGAGCGCCTGCGGCCCCGGCCCTGTGGCGTGCGGGGGCGTGCGGGGACGTGCGGGGCCACCGTAGGGACGAAGGGCCGCGGCGCGGAAGCGCACCGCATGGTTGAGGGGCGGTCGCCAGTCGGCGACCGCCCCTCAACCGCTCATCCGTGAATTCTCAGTGGCCCTGCTCATCACGGCGCCGCTGCCACCGCTCCTCGATGCGTGTCATCATCGAGCGGCGCTGACGGCCCTGACGGCGGGGAGCCGCCCCGCCGTCACGCTGTGCCTCGCCGGGTTTGGGAGCCTTGCGCCAACCGGTCACCGCGAGCACCGCGCATCCCAGCATGATCAGGAAGCCCACCACGCTGATCCAGATCTGGGGAACGATCACCCCGACCATGAGGAGTGCGATGCCCACCAGAAAACCCGCGACCGCCTGGTAGACCCGTCGCCGGGTGTACGTTCGCAGGCCGCTTCCCTCAAGCGCTGTCGCGAACTTGGGATCTTCGGCGTACAGCGCTCGCTCCATTTGCTCGAGCATGCGCTGCTCGTGCTCCGAGAGCGGCACGGAGTCCTCCTACTCGTCGGTCGCGGGGGGCGACCGGGTGCGACCCTTTCAGGATAGGCAGGGAATCGCCCCCGTGAAACCCGCCCCTCAACGCCAATTCGCCCACCCCTTCGGGCGTGGCGAAAGTTGACGCTGAGACGTCCATTCCCCTCCCGCCGATTGGCCATGCCGGACGGTGTACCCCGATCATACGGCGCCGGGCGTCCGATCGGGTCTCCTGTGGCCGACTCCACCTGCGGCGCCCGTCGTCGGGTGGGGCGGGAGGAGCGCTCTAGTCCCGCTCGGCGAGAACGTGCAGCTGAGTGGCGACGGAGCGGAAGGCGGGCAGCTCGGCGGCGGCCTCCTCCAGCTGCAACAGGGCGTCCAGCGCCCCGGGCTCGGTGTCCACGAGCACTCCGGGGACAAGATCGGCGAAGACCCGCACCCCGTGCACCGCGGCGATCTCCAGACCGGCCGCGCGTACCAGCCCGGACAGCTGGTCCTCGGTGAAGCGGCGCGGCATCGGGTCCCCGGAGCCCCAGCGGCCCTCGGGGTCGGTAAGCGCTTGCCGGGCCTCGGTGAAGTGACCGGCGAGGGCGCGGGCCAGCACGGCGCCGCCCAGGCCCGCGGCGAGCACGCTGAGGGTCCCGGCGGGGCGCAGGGCCGCCGCCGCGTTCCGCAGGCCCTCGACGGGGTCGTCCACGTACTCCAGGACGCCATGGCAGAGCACCACGTCGTAACCGCCCCGCTCGACCACGTCGAACAGCCCGTGGGCATCGCCCTGGACCCCGCGCACCCGGTCGGCGACCCCGGCCTCGGCGGCCCGCCGCTCCAGCGCGAACAGCGCGTTCGGACTCGGGTCGACCACGGTGACACGGTGGCCGAGGCGGGCCACGGGGACGGCGAAATTGCCGCTGCCGCCGCCGGTGTCCAGGACGTCCAGCGCGCCGTGCACGGCCCCGCCCCCGGCGGACTCCCGGCCCGTGGCCTTGGCCCGCCGTTCCAGGGCGTCTTTCAGGACCTCCCAGACCACGGCGGTACGGAGGGACGCACGGGGGCGCTGCGGGTCTGACACGGCGGGTGGCTCCTCGGCGCGGTGCCGTCACCGCCCGGAGGCGGTGACGACGGCTTACTGAACGTCGGCGCTCCCAGCCTATTGCCTCCGTGGGGCGGGCCGCGCCGAGACGGCCGGCGGACCGGCGCCACGCGAACACCGGTCCCCTACCGGTCCCCCATACCGGTCCCCCAGCGGACACCCGACCGCCCCGGCGCGATACCGGACCGCCCCCACGCGGACACCAGGCCGCTCCCACGCGGACGCCGGACGACCCCCGCGCGGATGCAGGGCCGCCCCCGCGCCCATACCGGGCCGCCCCTCACGCCCCCGACGGGCCCGGCTCGTCGTCCGGCCTCTGGTGGGGCAGGGCGGGCTGCAGCATCAGCATGCGCTCCACCAGGCGGAGGAACATCGCGGTGGCGCGCAGCAGATCGTCCGCGTCCCGCAGGCTCGCGGCGCCCTGTATCCCCGCCTCGGCGCGGGCCCGGCGCTCAGCGCCGGAGGCGAACAGGGCGCTCCACTCGGCCAGTTCGGGAGCGACCTCGGGCAGCACCTCCCAGGCGCTGCGGATCCGGGCGCGGCGGCGCGCGGTGGGCTCGGGGCGGCCGCGCACGGCGAGCACGGCGGCGGCCGTGCGCAGGGCGGCCAGATGTGCGGCCGCAAAGCGCTCGTTGGGGGTCTCGAGCGCGGCGGCCTCCTCCAGACCCTCATGGGCCTGGGTGAGCAGGGCCGCGGCGGCGGGCGGGGCGGACGCGCGGCGCAGCACGGGGTGGACATCGCCCGCGGGACCGGTCAACGAGGGGGCAGGGGCGGCGGCACGGTGCCGGCGCGCTGCGGCGGTACTGGCCATGACGGACCTCCTGTCGTCGCGTGGCGGCCACTCGTGTGGTAAAGCGACCGCCGTATGGGGCCATCGTGGGGCACACCACTGACAATCGGCCCTGACCAGCGCGAACACCCCCGGTACCACACCTCGCTCGGCCATGCCCCATACTGGTTTTTGCACTGACCAGTCAGTTCAAAAATCAAGGAAGTGATCTGTGTGGGGGGCACCCCAGAAGCGGGGATCGGGGCGGCGGTGACGGGGGCGGCGGTGACGGCCGAAGGGCTCGGCGTCAGGGGGTCGCACGGCTGGGCGTTCCGCGGTGCCGACGTCGCCGCCGACCCGGGTGCGCTGATCGCCATCGAGGGCCCGTCCGGCTCGGGCCGCACCTCCCTGCTGCTCACGCTCACCGGCCGGATGCGCCCCACCGAGGGACACGGCGGTGTCGGTGGCTTCCGAGTGCCCCAACAGATGGCGCGTATACGCCGGATCAGCGCGCTCGCGCATGTGCCGGGCGTCACCGAGCTCGACCCGGTGCTCACGGTCGCCGAGCATCTGCGCGAGCGGGCCCTGCTGCGGCGCCGGTTCGCCGACTCCCCGCGCGGGCTGCTGCGTCCGCGCCGGGAGCGGGCCGCCGCGTCCCGGGCCGCGATCGACGCCGCCCTTATGGCCGCCGGGCTGGACCTCGACACGCTGCCCAAGGGGTCACGTACGGCCGTGCGGGACCTGGAGCGGCTGGAGGCGCTGCGGCTGTCGATCGCGCTCGCGCTCATCGCCCGGCCGCGGCTGCTGGCCGTCGACGACGCCGACCTGAAGCTCTCGGACGACGATCGCGAGCGGGCCTGGGCGCTGCTGCGGGAGATCGCGGGGGACGGCACCACGGTCCTCGCGGTGTGCAGCCAGGCCCCGCCCGGCGCGGTCGTGATCCGCACCGAGCGCACCAGAGCCGCCGAGAACGGCGAGAAGACTCGCCGGGCCCAGCAGGCCGACGCGCCCGCCACCGAAGGACACGAACACGACGAGAACGAGGAGGGGGCGGCGGATGCGCTCGCCGAAACTCGCCGCGCTTGAGCTGAAGCGGTTCGGGAGGGGCAAGCTGCCGCGTGCGGCGCTCGCCGCCCTGCTCCTGCTGCCGCTGCTCTACGGCGCGCTGTACCTGTGGTCCTTCTGGGATCCGTACGGCAAGCTGAACAAGATCCCGGTCGCCCTCGTCAACTCGGACACCGGCGCCTCCGTGAAGGGCGAGCACCTCACCGCGGGCGACGACATCACCGACAAGCTGCTCGACAGCGAGACCTTCGAATGGCACCCCACAAGCGCCGCCGAGGCCCGTAAGGGCGTCGCGAACGGCACGTACTACCTCTCGCTGACCGTCCCCCCGGACTTCAGCCGGCAGATCGCCTCCAGCTCCGGGAAGTCCCCGGAGACCGGCGCCCTCAAGGTGCGCACCAACGACGCCAACAACTACATCGTCGGCCAGATCTCCCGCTCGGTCTTCTCCGAAGTGCGCGCCGCGGCCTCCACCAAGGCGTCCCGCGGCTTCTACGACAACATCTTCATCTCCTTCGCCGACATCCACGGCGAGACGGAGAAGGCCGCCAACAGCGCCGACAAGCTCGGTAAGGGCATCGGCAAGGCCAAGAAGGGCGCGGACGACCTCGCCAAGGGCCTGGCCAAGGCCAAGGAGGGCAGCCGCGATCTGAAGTCCGGGCTCGGCACGCTCTACAAGGGCTCCGGGACGCTGGAGACCGGCGCGGGCGGGGTCGCCGACGGCACCCAGTCCCTGTCCGACAAGGTCAACGACGTGGCGGCCAAGGTCCGCCCGTTCCTCAAGGAGCACGGCAAGGAGATCGGGGACATCTCCCAACTGGTCGCCGACGCCTCCCAGAAGGCGTCCGACAACCTCGACACCCTGCCCGAGAAGACTTCCACGGCGGCCACCAAGGCCCGTAAGGCGTCCGACGACCTCGCCGCCGACCACCGGACCCGCTGCGAGGGCGCGGTGCCCACCGACCCGGACTGCCCCGCGCTGAAGAAGTCGGTGACGGCGGCCGACACCGCCGCCGACGTGGCCGAGGACGTCAACAAGCTGGTCCAGGACCACACCGGCCAACTCGACGCCCTTGGCGGCCATCTGGACGACCTGCACGACCAGGCGCTGTGGCTCGCGCGCAACGCCCCGCACCTGGACACCGACCTGGACTCCGCCGTACGGAAGGTCAACACCCTCAACTCCGGGGCGCGGAAGGTCGCCAAGGGCGCCGGAACCCTGCACACCGGGCTGAGCACCGCCAAGACCGGCGCGTCCGACCTCGACAGTGGCGTCGGTAAGGCGCGCGGCGGCGCGGACACCCTGGGCGGCGGGATGTACCGGCTCGTGGACGGCTCCGGGAAGCTCTCCGGCGGTCTGCACGACGGAGCGGCCAAGATCCCCGACTACGGCAAGCAGGACCGGGACGCCCGTACGGAGGTGATGTCGGATCCGGTGCGACTGGTCAACCAGGCGCTGCACAAGGCGCCCAACTACGGCACGGGCTTCGCCCCGTACTTCATCCCGCTCTCCCTGTGGGTCGGCGCGATGGTGGCCTACATGCTGATCAAGCCGCTCAACGGGCGCGCGCTGGCGGCGGGCGCATCCTCCTGGCGGATCGCGTTCGCGGGCTGGCTGCCGGTCGCCGCGATCGGTGTGCTCCAGACGCTGGCCCTGATGGCGGTGTTGCACTGGGCGATCGGCCTCGAGATGGTGCGGGCCGCGGGCACACTCGGCTTCCTGATGCTGGTGACGGCCTGTTTCGCGGCGATCGTGCAGTGGCTGAACGCCCGCTTCGGACCGGCCGGCCGGATCCTGGTACTGGCCCTGCTGATGCTCCAGCTGACCTCGGCGGGCGGCACCTATCCGGTGCAGACCAGTCCGCGCTTCTTCAACGCCATCCACCCCTTCCTGCCGATGACCTACGTGGTGGACGGGTTGCGCCGGCTCATCACCGGCGGCGGGCTCGGACCGGTGTGGCTGGCCTGCGGAGTGCTCCTTGGATTCACCGCGGCCGCCCTGGCGCTCACCACCTGGTCGGCGCGGCGCCGGCAGGTGTGGACGGTGGACCGGCTGCACCCGGAGCTGAGCCTGTGAGCGGGATAACATCGACAACGGGCAGAATCGGCGCCATGGACAGCAGCAGCACGCGCCGCCAGGCCACCCGGCAGAAACTCTTCGAGGCAGCGGTCACCCTCATCGCGGAACAGGGCTTCTCCTCCACCACCGTGGACGAGATCGCCGAGCGGGCCGGGGTGGCCAAGGGCACGGTGTACTACAACTTCGCCAGCAAGACCGTGCTCTTCGAGGAGCTGCTGCAGCACGGCATCGAGCTGCTGACCGCCTCGCTCCAGACCGCCGCCGACGAGAACGCCGAGCGCGGCGGCAGCCATGTGGACGCGCTGGACGCCATGGTCCGGGCCGGGCTCGACTTCATCTCCCGCTATCCGTCGCTCACCCAGCTGTACGTGGCCGAGCTGTGGCGCACCAACCGCGCCTGGCAGTCCACCTTGATGATGGTCCGGCAGCGGGCCATAGCGGTGATCGAGGCCGAGCTGCGGGCCGGGGTGGCCACGCATGAGCTCAGCGAGGACATCGACATCCCGCTGACGGCCTCGGCGCTGTTCGGGATGGTGCTGGTGGCCGCGCTGGACTGGCAGTCCTATCAGCCGGAGCGGTCGCTGGAGGATGTGCACGCGGCGCTGTCACGGCTGCTGCAGGGCCGCGTCGGCGGGACCGTGGCCTCGGGGTGAAAGCAGAAGGCGCTGTTCCGGCAGATCGACTTTCATCGACCTGACCGGAACAGCGCCTCCCCCCGTAACTCCCCCGTACTTCCCCCGTTGGAGGCTCCTGGTCCGGAGACTCCCGGTGACTCCCACCTTTCGTCCGGGCCCGCGCCGTTCCGCCGCCCCGTGCCGGCGGTGCGGCGCGCGCCCTTCCGTGTGCTCCACTCTCTCGTCCGCGCAGGTGGCGGCCCATCCGCGCGGCTACTCATCTCCCCGGCTGAGTACGCGTACTCAGCTCTGCGCGTTCGTCCCCAGGCGCGGTGACCCGGCTGTCGGTGGGGGCGGATAAAGTCACGGTCATGGCACGGATTGTGGTGATCGGCTCCGGGATGGGCGCCATGGCGGCGGCCGCCCGGCTGGCCGTGGCGGGCCACCGGGTGGTGGTGTACGAGCGCGGGCACACCCATGGCGGCGGGGTCGGCCGCTTCGAGCGGGACGGCTTCCGCTTCGACACGGGCCCGGGGCTGCTCCATCTGCCCGCCGTCCACCGGGATCTGTTCATGAAGACCGGCAAGCAGACCCTGGAGCAGAGCGTCGAGCTCGTCCAGGTCGACCCGGCGAGCCGGCACCTCTTCGCCGACGGCACGGACGTCCGGCTGCCCAACGCCTCGCGGGCCGGGGTGCTCCAGGCGCTGGACGGCGCCTTCGGCGCGGGCGCGGGCGAGCGCTGGAGCGATCTGGTCAACCGGGCGCGAGAGGTGTGGGACGCCACCCGCAGACCGCTCCTGGAGGAGCCGCTGCGCGCCAACTGGCGGGTTCTGGGCCGCGACCCCTATCCGGCCGCCCCCGTGCGGCGCGGCCGGCTCGGCGGCCTGTTCCGCCGGGGCGGCGCCGCCGGGCCGCCCACGCTCGCCGAGGTGGCCCGCCGTGAGCTGGGGGATCCGCGCGCCGTGGCCCTCCTGGAGAGCCATGCGCTGGCGCACGGCCTGGACCCGCGCTCAGCCCCCGCCGCGGCCACCGTGCTGCCTTACGTCGAGCAGACCTTCGGCACCTGGTATGTGCGCGGGGGGATGCGGGCGCTCGCCGATGCTCTCCATGAGCGCTGCCGTCAGCGGAAGGTGGAGTTCCACTTCGAGGCCGAGGTCACCGGCATCGTGGAGAAGGACGGCCGTGCGGCGGGTGTGGAGCTGGCCGACGGCGGCGTCGCGGAGGCCGACGCGGTGGTCTCGGGCGTCGACCCCGCGCTGCTGCCCCCACTGCTCGGCGGGCAGCAGCCCTGGCGGGAGGGGGACGTGCGGCCGGAGCCCGGCGCGGGCGGCGGCACACCGGGGCGGCTGACCGTCTTTCTGGCGCTGCGCGGCGCCCGCCCCGAGGACACCGCGCACCGCACCGTGGTCCACGCCCCGGACCGCGACGCGGAGTTGGCCGCCGTCTTCGGCGACGGCCAGGGGCTCCGCGAGCCCTGCCCCCGGCCCACGGTGACCGTGCTGCGGCCGGACGACCCCACGGTGCGCCCGGACGCGGAGCACGAGGCCGTCACCCTTACCGCCGTCGTCGCCCCGCACGGCCCGGTGGACTGGACGGACGGCGCGGCGGCGGAGCAGGACGCCCAGCGGCTGATCACGGCCGCCGAGGCCGCGATACCGGATCTGCGGGGGCGGCTGCTGTGGCATGAGGTCCGCACACCCGCCGACACCGCGGCGGAGACGGGCGCCCGGGGCGGTGGCGTCCCGGGCCCGGTGCTCGCCGGGGCGGACGGCGCGTTTCTGCGGCCCGCCAATGCCACCCGGATACCGGGTCTGTATCTGGCGGGCGGCTGGGCCCATCCGGGCGGCGGGCTCGCCCACGCCGGGATGTCGGGCGCGCTGGTGGCCGGGCTGATCGTCGAGGGCGGGGAATGGCGCGGCTCCCAGTAGCGCGGGCCCGAGCGGCGCGTCCCAGCCGTGGCGCGGGCCCGGGAAACGAGTAGCGCGGGCCCCGCAAACGCGCAGGTGGGTGCCGCTCCCGGGAGCGGCACCCACCTGTCGGCGGAGCTCAGTAGCGGTACTGCTCGTCGAAGCCCTGGGGGTAGCCCTGGTTCTGGCCCTGGTTCTGGCCCTGGTGCTGCTGCTGGTACGGGTACGCCTGCTGGTCCGCCGGGGGCGCGGCGTCGCCCTCGCGCTGCTGCGGTACCCAGGGCCCGCCGGACTGCATCACGTCGTAGGCCGGGTCCGGCGAGGCGTAGCCGGCCTCGGCCGCCCAGTGGTCGCCGCCCCCGTAGGTCCCGCCGTACGGATCCTGCTGGCCGTAGGCCGCGTACTGGTCGGCGTACTGCTGCTGGCCGTACGCCTGCTGGTCGTACGTCTGCTGGCCGTAAGTCTGCTGGTCGTAGGGCTGGGCCTGGGGCTGGGCGGCGCCGTACGGGTCCTGGCCGTAGGCCGCGTACGCCTCGTTCCCATAGCCGTACTGCCCGGCCTGGCCCATCTGGTCCGCGTAGACGTCCTGGCCGTAGTTGTGGCCCTGCCCCTGGCTGTGGTCCTGCTGCGCGCCATAGCCGCCGTACGTCTCGTACGCGCTGTAGCCGTCCGCCGTCGCCTCGTTGTATCCGCCCGAGGCCGGGGTGAAGGGGGACGGCTCCTCGTAGACGCCGTACTCGCCAGTGTCGTCGGGCATCGGCTGCGGCTGGTAGGTGGGCGGCTCCGGCTGGTACGCGGGGGGCTCCGGCTGGTACGCGGGCGGTTCCGGCTGGTACGCGGGCGGTTCCGGCTGGTACGCGGGGGGCTCCGGCCGCGCCGCCGGGACCGCCTCCAGGTCCGAGATCTCGAGGATCGGCTCCTTGTCCGCGTCGTCCGGCCGGGTGCCCCTCCCCTCGCGCCCGAGCAGCCCCGGCAGCCCGCCGCTCAGCGCCCAGCCCGCGGCGAAACCGCGCCGGAAGGAGAGCGTCACATACGTCTGGCCGACGGCGAAGGCGATCGCGCCCACCCCGATCACCGGAACCGACGGGATCAGCACACCGAGGACCACGCCCAGGAAGCCCACGAAGGCCAGCAGCCGCCAGCGGAGCCGCGCCTTGTACTGCAGGAGGACCTCTCCGAGCAGCCATAGCGCGACGACGCCGAAAGCGATGTAGAGGACCGTCCAGCCCATGCCCGCCCCTCTCAGTGCGGCCGCCCGTCGGCTGCCGTCATCAGGACCGCTGATGCAGTCCCAGATTCTCGTAGATTTCCAGCGTCGCCGTGGAGTGGTTCAGGGTAATGAAGTGCAGCCCGGGGATCTCCTCGGCCATCAACCGCGCGCACAGCTTCGTGGCGTAGTCGATCCCGATCGAGCGTACAGCCGCCGGGTCGTCCTTCACCGCCAGGATCCGCTCAGCCAGTTCGGGCGGGAACGCGGCATTGCTGAGCTGTGCGAACCGCTCGATCTGCTTGACGTTCGTGACCGGCATGATCTCAGGGATGATCGGTGTCGTACAGCCCGCTGCGGCGACCCGGTCACGCAGCCGCAGATAGTCCTCGGGGTAGAAGAACATCTGCGTGATGGCGAAGTCGGCGCCCGCGCGGCACTTGTCGATGAAGTGACGGATGTCGGTGTCCCAGTCCGTCGAGCGGGGGTGCATCTCGGGGAACGCGGCCACGCCGACGCAGAAGTCGCCGGACTCCTTGATCAGCCGGACCAGATCGGCGGCGTAGTTGAGACCGTCGGGGTGCTGGACCCACTCTCCCATGGGATCGCCCGGCGGGTCGCCGCGCAGGGCCAGCATGTTCCGGATCCCGGCGCCGGCGTACTGCCCGATGATGTTGCGCAGCGCGGCCCGGGAGTGATTGACCGCGGTCAGATGGGCGACGGGGGTGAGCGTGGTGTCCGTCGCGATGCGCTCGGTGGCACGGACGGTGCCCTCGCGGGAGGAACCGCCGGCTCCGTAGGTCACGGAGACAAAGGTGGGCGAGACGGCTTCCAGCCTGCGGATGGCGTTCCACAGCGTCTGCTCGCCCTTCGCCGTTTTGGGGGCGAAGAATTCGAAGGAATACGACTGCTCGCCCGACGCGAGCAGATCGCGCACGGTTCGGGCGCGATCGGTCCTGGTGGAAGCGGTGCCTAGGGCCATATGTGCAGGCTATCGACCCGGCCCGGCTACGCCCACCCGACCTCGGAGATATGGGGGTTTTGCCAGCTTTCTGTCCGCAGTGCGGACAGTTCCGTACGCGTTCGACCGGCGGACGGGCCGGGCCGGATGAAAGGTGGGTGAAGCCCAGGTGAAAAGCCGGGCCGGGCCGCGGGGCGCTCCCACGCCGGTCGGGCCGCGCCACATCCCGCTCGGGCCGGACCCCATCCCGGTCGGGCCGGACCCGGTCAGGCCGGACCCGATCAGGCCGCCGCGCGGACCCGCTTCGCCAGCTCAGCCGTCGCCCCCGCCGGGTCGTCGGCGGCCGTGATGGCCCGGACCACGACGATGCGGCGGGCGCCCGCCTGCAGGACCTGATCCAGGTTGGAGGCGTCGATTCCGCCGATGGCGAACCACGGCCGCTCCGTGCCCAGCGCGGCGGCGTGGCGCACCAGGGACAGCCCCGGGGCGGTGCGGCCCGGCTTGGTCGGGGTGGGCCAGCAGGGGCCGGTGCAGAAATAGTCCACACCGGACTGGACGGCCGCCGCGTCCACCTCCGCCTCCGCGTGGGTGGAGCGCCCGACCAGCACGTCCTCGCCGAGGATCGCGCGCGCCGCGGGCACCGGCAGATCGCCCTGGCCCAGATGGAGTACATCCGAGCCGATGGCATGCGCGACATCGGCCCGGTCGTTGACGGCCAGCAGCTTGCCGTGCCGACGGCAGGCGTCCGCGAAGACCTGGAGGTGTTCCAGTTCCTCGGCCGCCTCCATCTCCTTGTCCCGGAGCTGGACGATGTCCACCCCCGCCCCCAGGACGGCGTCCAGGAACTCCGGCAGATCGCCTTGGCGCTTCCGGGCATCGGTGCACAGATAGAGGCGGGCGTCGGCCAGCTGCTCGCGAGCGGTGGCGGTGGTGGCGGCGGCGGTGGTGGAAGTGGCGGTGGTGGCGGTGGTGGACATGGGTCCCCCCGGAGGGTCGGGCGGCGTACGGGCCGTGGGTGGAGCCCGGCCCGTACGCCAGGTGCGATCAGGGTTCGATCAGATTGCGATCAGGGTGCGGTCAGGTGCGACAACGACGGCGAGAGCGCGGAGCCTGCGCGAAAACGACCAGCCCTGTACAGGCCCCGTACGGGCTGTGTACGAGCCCCGTACGGAAAGCCACGGAAAGCTGGGCGCTGACGGCGTCAGACGGCGCGCAGACGGCGTCAGACGGCGAGGGCCTGAGCGCGCCGCTTCACTTCCGTACCGCGATTCTCGCTCAGCGCCTGTGCCGGGGTGCCGGGCAGGCTCGGGTCGGGGGTGAAGAGCCACTCCAGCATCTCTTCGTCACTGAAGCCGTCGTCCTTCAGAAGCGTCAAGGTCCCCACGAGGCCCTTGACGACCTTTCCGTCACCGATGAACTCCTCGGGCACCTGAAGGACCCTGTTCTCGCCACGGCGCACGGCGATCAGCTGGCCCTCCTTGACTAGCTGCCGGACGCGCGTCACCTCGACCCCCAGTCGTTCGGCGACGTCGGGGAGGGTGAGCCAGGCGGGGACGAGAGCATCGATCTTTGCGTCAATCTCGGTCACGGAACAAGCCTGCCATCTGGGACTGACAGTGGGTAGCCGGGCGCCCGCCGCGCGGGCCACCCGCCCCGCCCCCCGGGGTCCCGGCCGACGGCCGATCGGCGGTCTGCCCGCCGGTCAGAGGACGGCCGACTTCAGCGGCACCGAGGGGTCCTCGGCCCGCGTCCGGTCCAGCCGGGCGCCGCGCTCGATCAGCTTGCGCCCCTGAGCCAGATCGCGCGGACGGCCGACGGCCAGCAGGGCGACCAGGGCGCCCTCGCGCAGCCAGCACACCGACCAGGCGGCACCGGCCGGATCGCCGCGCCAGACCAGCTCATCGGCCTCCGAGTGGTGCCCGGCGTACTGCACGAAGCGCCCGAACTGCTCGGACCAGAAGTACGGCACCGGGTCGTACACCACACCGGGGAAGTGCGCGGCCGTCCGGCTCCCCACCACGTTGGCGGCGACGGTGCGCGGCCCCTGGAGCGCGTTGTCCCAGTGGTGCACCAGCAGCCGCGATCCGTAGCGGGCGGACGGGAAGGAGGCGCAGTCGCCGACCGCGTAGACGTCCGGCACGGAGCTACGCAGCCGGTCGTCGGCGGCGACGGACCGGTCCTCGGCCAGCTCCACGCCCGAGCCCGCCAGCCAGTCCGTGGCGGGCCGGGCCCCGATCCCGACGACCACCGCGCCCGCGCGCAGCCGGGTGCCGTCGCCGAGCAGCAGCCCGCTCTCGTCGACGGAGGCCACTCGGGCGCCCGTGACCAGCCGGGCGCCGTAGTCCTCGTACCAGGCCGACATGGGGGCCGCGACCTCGGCCGGGAGCGCGCCCGCCAGCGGCCGGTCGGCGGCCTCGACCACGGTCACGGCGCAGCCCGCCTCGCGCGCGGCCGTGGCGAACTCCGCGCCGATCCAGCCCGCCCCCACGACCGCGACCTCGCGCTGCCGGGCGAGCACCGGGCGCAGCCGCTCGGCGTCGTCCAGCGTGCGCAGCAGATGGACGCCGGGCTCTCCTTCGCTGCCCGGCAGCGGGATCGGCTCGGCGCCGGTGGCGATCACCAGGACGTCGTACGGGAGCTGGCCGGTCGCGGTCTCGACGAGCCGCTTGTCCGGGCGCAGGCCGGTGACCTGGACGCCGAGGCGCAGGCCGATGCCGAGCCCGGCGAAGTCCACGTCGAGCGTCGAGCCCTCGGCCTTTCCGAGCAGTACGGCCTTGGACAGCGGGGGCCGGTCATAGGGCTGGTGGGGCTCCGCGCCCAGCAGGACGATCTCCCCGGTCCAGCCCTGTTCGCGCAGCGCGACGGCGGTTTGCACTCCCGCCATGCCCGCGCCGACGATCACCACGCGCTGTCCGGCGCCGTTCGAGGACGGCTTCGTCGTCGTCTCATCGCTCACACGATCACTGTATTGCGGCTGGTGGGGCGGACTGGAGAGTGGCTTACGAGAGGTCGGACACAGAGCGGGGGGCCGGGCGGGGGTCGGACGGGGGTGGGAGGGGGCCGGACGGGGTGGGCGGGGTGCGGGTTGTGGGCGCCTCCGGCGGTGAGCCCCCACCCCGCCCCTTCCCGAAACGATGGGGCTGCGCCCCCTCGGCCCCCACCGGGGCTCCGCCCCCGGCCCCGCTCCTCAAACGCCGGAGAGGCTGGGTTATGGCGCTCCGCGCCCGGCCCCGCTCCCCGAACGCCGGAGACGCCGGGTGCGCGGAGCTCCGCCCCGGGCTCCCGATCCTCAAACGCCGGAGAGGCCGGGGGTGCGGGACTCCGCCCCCGGCCTCGCTCCCCGAACGCCGGAGAGGCTGGGTTACGGGGCTCCGCCCCCGATCCTCGTTCCTCTAACTCCCCCAGCTACCGCTGGGAGGTGCCCGCTGGAGGGGGTGGGTGGGGTATCGCCGGGGCGGGGTTGCGACGTACCGGGAGCGGGGGGAAATCGCCGAAGCACGGGGCGGGACACGCTGAAGGGCTGGATTGCCTGGTGTGCGGCCGCTCTTTCGGGCGATTCGGGGCACGTACTAGGGTGGCGGGACAGAGCACTCGCGGGAGCCCGGACGGACCGGGCTGAGAGGGAGGCTGGAACGGCCTCCGACCGTACGAACCTGATCCGGGTCATGCCGGCGAAGGGAGGGGCAGCGTGTCCACGCACGCACCAAGTCACGACGACGGACCACACACCTCAGGCGGTCCGCCACCCGGCGGACGCTACGACGCCCTCGTCATCGGCGGCGGCATCATCGGGCTGGTCACGGCCTGGCGGGCGGCCCAGCGCGGGCTGCGCACCGCGCTCGTCGACCCCGCGCCCGGCGGCGGAGCCGCCCGGGTCGCGGCCGGGATGCTGGCGGCCGTCACCGAGCTGCACTACGGCGAGCAGACCCTGCTCGGCCTCAACATGGCCTCCGCGCGCCGCTATCCGGACTTCGTGGCCGAGCTCGAGGAGGCCAGCGGCCAGGACGTGGGCCACCGCGCGTGCGGCACGCTCGCCGTCGCGTTCGACGCCGACGACCGCGCCCATCTGCGTGAGCTCCACACCTTCCAGCAGGGGCTCGGGCTGGAGTCCGAGTGGCTGACGGGGCGTGAATGCCGCCGTCTGGAACCGATGCTCTCGCCGGGCGTACACGGCGGGCTGCGTGTCGCCGGTGACCACCAGGTGGACCCGCGGCGGCTGACGGCGGCGCTGCTCACCGCGTGCGAGCGGGCCGGGGTCGCCTTCCACCGCGGCCGCGCGGAGCAGCTGCTGCTGGACGGCGACCGCGCCACCGGAGTCGAGCTGACCGGGGGTACGCGCCTGGCCGCCGAGCGGACCGTACTGGCCGCGGGCAGCCTCAGCGGACGGCTCGCGGGCGTTCCCGAGGACGTCCTGCCGCCCGTACGGCCCGTCAAGGGGCAGGTGGTGCGGCTGTCGGTGCCCGAGCGGTACGCGCCGTTCCTCTCCCGGACCGTACGGGCCGTGGTGCGCGGCGGGCCGGTCTACCTGGTGCCGCGCGAGAACGGCGAGCTGGTCATCGGCGCGACCAGCGAGGAGCTGGGCTGGGACACCACGGTCACCGCGGGCGGGGTGTACGAACTGCTGCGGGACGCCCATGAGGTGGTACCCGGCATCACCGAACTGCCGCTGGTGGAGACGTCCGCCGGGCTGCGCCCCGGCTCCCCCGACAACGCCCCGATGCTCGGCCCGACCGCGCTGCCGGGGCTGTTGCTGGCCAGCGGCCACTTCCGCAACGGCGTGCTCCTCACCCCGATCACCGGCGATGTCATGGCCGAGGCCCTCACCAGCGGAGAACTCCCCCCGGAGGCCCAGCCGTTCAGCCCGAGGCGCTTTGCGGCCCCCGCGGACACCGCGGACACCGCCCCGGCCCCGGCCGCCCCCGCGCCCGGCTCGGCGGCGCCCTCTCCCGGTGCCCCCGGCGCCGCGCACTCCCCAGCACAGGAGCAGCACACATGACCGTCTCCGTCAACGGCGAGCCTCGCGAGGTGCCCGAGGGCATCACGCTCGACCGGCTCGTCGCGACCCTCACCCAGGCGCCCTCGGGTGTCGCCGCCGCCGTCAACGAGACGGTTGTCCCGCGCACCCAGTGGTCCGCGACCTCGCTCGGCGACGGTGATCGCGTCGAGGTCCTCACCGCGGTCCAAGGAGGCTGATCCCACCCATGGCTCCCACCACGACCACCCCGACCACCACGACCACCACGACCACCCCGGTCGCCCCGACCACCCCAGCCGTCACCACCACCGCCCCCGACGCCACGACGGCCCCCGGCGTCACCGACCGCGCGACGCCCGCCGCGCCCGACCCGCTGACCATCGCCGGGACCGACTTCGGCTCCCGGCTGATCATGGGCACGGGCGGCGCGCCCAGTCTGGAGGTTCTGGAGCGTTCGCTGCTGGCCTCCGGCACCGAGCTGACGACCATCGCGATGCGGCGGCTCGACCCCACGGTGCAGGGGTCGGTGCTCTCCGTGCTCGACCGGCACGGGATCCGCCCGCTGCCCAACACCGCCGGGTGTTTCACCGCCGGTGAGGCCGTGCTCACCGCCCGCCTCGCCCGGGAGGCCCTGGGCACGGACTGGGTCAAGCTGGAGGTGATCGCCGACGAGCGCACCCTGCTCCCCGATCCGATCGAGCTGCTGGACGCGGCCGAGATCCTGGTGGACGACGGGTTCACGGTCCTGCCGTACACCAACGACGATCCGATCCTGGCCCGGAAGCTGGAGGACGTCGGCTGCGCCGCGATCATGCCCCTCGGCTCCCCGATCGGCTCCGGGCTCGGCATCCGCAATCCGCACAACTTCCAGCTGATCACCGAGCGCGCCACCGTGCCGGTGATCCTGGACGCGGGCGCGGGCACGGCGTCGGACGCCGCGCTGGCCATGGAGTTGGGGTGTGCGGCGGTGATGCTCGCCTCGGCCGTCACCCGGGCCCAGGAGCCGGAGCTGATGGCGGGGGCGATGCGGCACGCGGTGGAGGCGGGGCGGCTGGCCCACCGGGCGGGCCGGATCCCGCGCCGCCACTTCGCCGAGGCATCGAGTCCGGCCGAGGGCCTGGCCGCCCTGGACCCCGAGCGCCCGGCCTTCGGCTAGGCCCTGGGCCTTCTGCTGGGCCCGACGCCTTCGGCTGGGCCCAGCGCGTTTCGGCCAGGCCGCCCTGGGCCTTCGGTCAGACCCAGGGCGTCCGGCCAGGCCCAGCGCGTCCGGCCAGGCCCAGCGCGTTCGGTCGGCCGGTGTCCTCGCCCCGTGGGGCCCTACCGTGGAGGGAGGGAGCAGCCCACAGCCCGGAGGTGGTCGCCGTGACCGTGACCGTGGACGACCGGATCGAGCGCGAGGTGTACGTACCGGCGCCGATCGACCGGGTGTGGCGGGTGCTGACCACGCCCGAGCACATTCGCGCCTGGTACGCCCCCGGCGGCTGCGAGATCGATCCGCACCCCGGCGGGCGGCTCCGGTTCCGCTGGGACGAGCACGGAGAGTTCCACGGCCAGGTCGAGCGGGCGGTCCCGGATGCCCTCTTCCGGTTCCGGCTGGCCCTGGAGCCCGATCACGCCCCCTCGGACCCCGGTGAAGCCACCCTCGTGGAGTTCGCGCTCTCGCCCGAGGGGCGGGGCACCCGGCTGCGGTTCGCGGAGAGCGGTATCCGCGCCCTGGCCGTTCCCGACGACGCCAAGGCCAAGCACGCCGAGTACGCCACGCTGTCCTGGACCTCCGCGCTGGAGGAGCTGGCCGCGATCGCCGCCGCGTCGCACAACTGACCCGCCGGTGTCACCGTTCCGCTGCAGTACCCGCCCCACCTGGGGCGGGCGGTCCTGGCCGATATCGGCGCCTCGTAGACTTCCCCCGTGGATACGACCCTCCAGGACCCCCTCGTCGGGCAGGAGCTCGACGGCCGCTACCGCATTGAGGCGCGCATCGCCGTTGGCGGGATGGCGACGGTCTACCGGGCCGTCGACACCCGGCTGGACCGTGTGCTCGCGCTGAAGGTGATGCATCAGAGCCTCGCCTCCGACGCCGCCTTCGTCGAGCGCTTCATCCGGGAGGCGAAGTCCGTCGCGAGACTCGCGCACGCCAATGTGGTCGCCGTCTACGACCAGGGGGCAGACGGCAGCCATGTCTATCTGGCCATGGAGTACGTCTCGGGCTGCACCCTGCGCGATGTGCTCCGCGGGCGCGGGGCGCTGCATCCGCGCGCCGCGCTGGACATTCTCGAGCCGGTGCTGGCCGCGCTCGGCGCGGCCCACCGCGCCGGTTTCGTCCACCGCGACATGAAGCCCGAGAACGTGCTCATCGGGGACGACGGCCGGGTCAAGGTCGCCGACTTCGGCCTGGTCCGGGCGGTGGACACCAACACCAGCGCCTCCACCGGCAGCGTCCTCGGCACCGTCTCGTACCTCGCGCCCGAGCAGATCGAGCACGGCACGGCCGACACCCGCGCCGATGTCTACGCCTGCGGTGTGGTGCTGTACGAGATGCTGACCGGCGCCAAGCCGCACGGCGGCAGCACCCCGGCGCAGGTCCTTTATCAGCATCTGAACGAGGACGTCCCGCCGCCCTCCGCCCTCGCGCCCGGGGTCGCCCCGGAGCTGGACGCGCTGGTGGCCTCGGCCACCGCGCGCGCCGTCGAGGCGCGCCCCGCCGACGCCGTCGCGCTGCTGAGCGCGAGCCGTGCGGTGCGGGCCGCGCTGACCGACGACCAGCTGGACGCGGTGCCGCCGCAGGCCAAGGAGGACCTCTCGGCCGGGTCCGAGAACCGTACGGCGGTGGTTCCGCGCCCGTCGGCGGCCCCCGACGACCAGGACCAGCTCAACCACACCAGCCGTCTGGAGCTGCCCCAGGAACCGCCCCGGCAGGAGCGGCACCGCCGGGGCGGCCGCGGCGGCCGGGGCCGGTTGCCGCGCCGCGGGATCGTGACGATCGCCGCCGCGGTGCTGCTGGCGATCGCCCTCGGTGTCGGGGTCTGGTACATCAGCGTCGGCCAGTTCACCGAGGTCCCGCCGGTGCTGCGGAAGACCCAGGCGGAGGCCGAGAAGAAGCTGCACGGCGCGGGTCTCGATGTGAAGGTCGTCAACGAGTTCAGCGATGTCATCCCCAAGGGGAAGGTCATCGGCTCCAAGCCCGGTCCGGGTGAGCGCATCCGCGACACCGGCACCGTGACCATCCGGGTCTCCCAGGGGCGCCCGCGGGCCGAGGTGCCCAATGTGGTGGGCATGCCGCTCGCCGAGGCCAAGCGGAAGATCGCGGACCAGGGGCTCACGGTCGGCAAGGTCACCGGCCGCTTCAGCAGTGAGACGGCCCAGGGCTCGGTCCTCTCGACCAGCCCGGCCCCCGACTCCGTGCGCCGCCCCGAGACACCGGTGTCGATGGTGGTCAGCAAGGGCCGGCCGGTCGACATCCCGGACGTGGTGGGCGATTCGGTCGACGAGGCCCGGTCCACGCTGGAGGACGAGGGCTTCAAGGTGAAGATCGCCGAACGGCAGGTGTTCTCGGAGGAGGACAAGGGCTCGGTCGCCGAGCAGTCCCCGTCGGCGGACGACGAGGGCGCCAAGGGCGACACGGTGACGCTGACGGTCTCCAAGGGCGTGCAGATGGTCGAGGTGCCGGACGTCACGGGGATGAACGTGGACGACGCCAAGGCGGAGCTGGAGGACGCCGGGTTCGAGGTGGACGTCGAGAAGGCGCTGCTGTTCCCCGGGGACAAGGTGCAGGACCAGTCGGTGGAGGGCGGCGACGAGGCGCCCAAGGGCAGCACGATCACCATCAGGACCAAGGGCGGCGTGTTCTGAGAACTCGGGTGCGCACCAGCTCCTCGGCCCACCGATGGGTTGACCCCGCCCAGGGCGCGACGACGATGGACACGCGGGCCCTTCGCACCTGGGACCCTTGATGACGTGAGTACGCATCGCATCCGCAACCCCATCGGTGGCCATATCCGTGTGGCCGGCGGCCTGGCCACCGTCGGTCTGGCGCACGCCGCCGACATCGGCGCCGAGACCGTCCAGGTCTTCGTCGCCAATCCGCGCGGCTGGGCCACCACGGCCGGTACGCCCGCCCAGGACGAGGCGTTCCGCGCCGGCTGCGCCGAGCGGTCGATACCGGTGTACGTCCACGCCCCTTACTTGATCAACTTCGGTTCGCACACCGAGGCCACGGCCGAACGCTCCGTCGCGTCCCTGCGCCATTCGCTCCGGCGCGGCAGGGAGATCGGCGCGCTCGGCGTGGTCGTCCACACCGGCTCGGCGACCGGGGGACGTCCGCGTGCCACCGCGATCGCGCAGGTGCGGGAGCGGGTGCTGCCGCTGCTGGACGAGCTGACCCGGGACGACGACCCCTGGCTGCTGCTGGAGCCGACCGCCGGGCAGGGCACCTCGCTGTGCGCGCTGGTGGAGGACCTGGGCCCGTATGTCGAGGCGCTGGACCGGCATCCCCGGCTGGGGGTCTGCCTGGACACCTGCCATGTGTTCGCGGCGGGCCATGACCTCGCCGCCCCGGGCGGTGTTAAGCAGACGCTGGACGAGCTGGTGGCCGTCGCCGGTGAGGGGCGGCTCAGGCTGATCCACGCCAATGACTCCAAGGACGTGGCCGGCGCCCACAAGGACCGGCACGCGAACATCGGCGCCGGGCATATCGGGGCGGAGCCGTTCCGCGAGCTGTTCACCCACCCCGCGACCGACGGGGTGCCGCTGGTAATCGAGACACCGGGCGGTACGGAGGGGCATGCGGCGGATGTGGCCCGGCTGAAGGAGCTGCGCGCCGGGGCGGCCTGAGAACGCGCCCGGCGCGTTGAGGAATACCCCTAGGGGGTATAGCGTTGACAGTGGTCGACGAATCCGCGATCACCGCTGGGGGTACGGACATGCGGCAGCATGAGCACACGCAGAGCGGACCTCATGAGCACCATGGCCACCAGGGCCATGGGCACGAAGGCCATGGGCACCAGGAGCACCATCAGGAGCACCACGGGGGCGCGACCAGCTGGTCGATGGCCGCCCAGGCCACCCTGCACTGCCTCACCGGCTGCGCCATCGGCGAGGTCGTGGGCATGGCCATCGGCACGGCCCTGGCCTGGCACAACGCCCCGACCATGATCCTCGCGATCGTGCTCGCCTTCGTCTTCGGCTACTCCCTGACGATGCGGGGCGTGCTACGGGCGGGGCTCGATGTGCGCAGCGCGCTGCGGGTGGCACTGGCGGCCGACACCGTATCGATCACGATCATGGAGCTGGCCGACAACGCGACGATCGTCGTCTTCCCGGGCGCGATGGACGCGACGCTGTCGGACGTTCTCTTCTGGCTCAGCCTGGCCCTGTCGTTCGTGGTGGCGTTCCTGGTCACCACGCCGGTCAACAAGTGGATGATCGGGCGGGGCAAGGGGCACGCGGTGGTCCACCAGTACCACTGACCGCACAACGGCGGCGTGACCGAACACCGCTACCCGGCGGCCCGGCCTAGAGCTCCGGGCCGTCGCCCGGCTCCTCCTGGTAGGAGTAGCGCTTCTCCGTCCAGGGGTCGCCGATGTTGTGGTAGCCGCGCTCCTCCCAGAAGCCGCGGCGGTCAGCGGTCATGTACTCCACCCCGCGCACCCATTTCGGGCCCTTCCAGGCGTACAGATGGGGCACCACCAGCCGCACCGGAAAGCCGTGCTCGGCGGTGAGCAGCTCGCCGTCCTTGTGGGTGGCGAAAATCGTGGTCTCCGCCATGAAGTCCGACAGCCGCAGATTCGAGCTGAACCCGTATTCGGCCCACACCATCACATGAGTGACATCGGGCGCCGGCGGTGCGAGCTTCGCGATCTCCAGCGAGGAAACCCCGCCCCATTCGGCGTCGAGCATGCTGAATTTGGTGACGCAGTGCAGATCGGCCACGACCGTCGAGTACGGCAGGGCCGAGAACTCCTCATGCGTCCAGCAGTGTTTTTCGCCGTCCGCCGTGGCGCCGAAGACCCGGAACTCCCATCGGTCCGGCTTGAACTTCGGGACCGGCCCATAGTGCGTAACCGGCCAACCGCGCTGCAGTCGCTGCCCAGGAGGCAGCTTCGCGAGCTCCCCCTCGCGGCTTTCCGACTGACCCATGGGCTCCATGGTCTCAGACCGCCGGGGGTGGTCGTGACCAGGGCATCGAGGACAGGCACAACTCGTACTAAGCGTGCACTTACTGGACGCCCCAACAGGCGCGGTGCGACGATGCGCGGAACCTGCCGTTCCCGATCGGATTGGAAGGAGCCCCTCCGATGCAGGGTGACCCCGAGGTTCTCGAGTTCCTCAACGAGCAGCTGACCGGCGAGCTGACCGCGATCAATCAGTACTTTCTGCACTCAAAGATGCAGGACCACTTTGGCTGGACTCGGCTTGCCAAATACACCCGGTCGGAGTCTTTCGACGAGATGAAGCATGCGGAGATCATCACCGACCGCATCCTTCTTCTGGATGGGCTGCCCAATTATCAGCGGCTCTTCCATGTCCGGGTGGGCCAGACGCTGACCGAGATGTTCCAGGCTGACCGGCAGGTGGAGATCGAGGCGATCGACCGCCTCAAGCGGGGCATCGAGCTGATGCGGTCCAAGGCGGACATCACCTCGGCGAATCTCTTCGAGTACATCCTCGCCGACGAGGAACTCCACATCGACTATCTCGACACTCAGCTGGAGCTGATCGAGAAGCTCGGTGAGCCCCTCTACATCGCCCAGCAGATCGAGCAGCCCAGCGACAACGGCGACAACTACTCCGGGAGCGGCAAGGGCCACTGAGCCCGCGGCGGCAGAACTCGCGGCGGCCGAAACAGCGGCGGCCGAACCGGTCCGCCGGTCAGGCCGCCTCGGCCGTCGTCGGCCCTGAGAGGGAAGCGGCGGCGGATGCCGTCGTCGTGGCCGTCGTCAGGACGACCGGGTCCAGCGCCTCGCGCCGGGGGCACGCACCGCGGCCCAGCAGCGCCTGGATCTTCCGCACGCACGATCCGCAGTCCGTGCCCGCCTTGCAGGCACCGGCGATCTGGCGCGGGGTGCACGCGCCCGTTTCCGCGTGCTGACGCACCTGCTGCTCGGTGATCCCGAAGCATGAGCAGACGTACACGGGCTCTCCAGCGGTGGCATCGACGATGGCATTGATCAGTAAGGTAACCCTTACCTTACCTGTCGCGCCGGACCCCCACAACAAACAGCGGGCGCGGATCCCTGTGATCCGCGCCCCACCTGCGTCTTTATGATCTCTACTGGCCGGGCTCTACTGGTCCCGGTACATCTCCGCCACCAGGAACGCCAGGTCCAGCGACTGGCTGCGGTTGAGCCGCGGGTCGCACGCCGTCTCGTAGCGCTGGTGCAGATCGTCGACGAAGATCTCGTCGCCACCGCCCACGCACTCCGTGACATCGTCGCCGGTCAGCTCCACATGGATGCCGCCCGGATGGGTGCCGAGCTCCTTGTGGACCTCGAAGAAGCCCTTGACCTCGTCCAGCACATCGTCGAAGCGGCGGGTCTTGTGCCCGGACGCCGCCTCGAAGGTGTTGCCGTGCATCGGGTCGCAGACCCAGGCGACCTGCGCACCGGAGGCGGTCACCTTCTCCACCAGGTTGGGCAGCTTGTCGCGGATCTTGTCCGCGCCCATCCGGGTGATGAAGGTCAGCCGGCCCGGCTCGCGGTCCGGGTCGATCCGCTCGATCAGCGACAGCGCCTCTTCCGGCGTGGTCGTCGGGCCCAGCTTCACGCCCACCGGGTTACGGACCTTGGCGGCGAACTCGATATGCGCCCCGTCCAGCTGCCGGGTGCGCTCGCCGATCCAGACCATGTGCCCGGAGACGTCGTACAGCTCACCGGTGCGCGAGTCGGTGCGGGTCATCGCCGTCTCGTAGTCCAGGACCAGCGCCTCGTGCGAGGAGAAGAACTCGACGGTCTTGAACTCCTCCGGGTCCACCCCGCAGGCGTTCATGAAGGCCAGCGCCCGGTCGATCTCGCGCGCCAGCGCCTCGTAGCGCTGGCCCGAGGGCGAGGACTTCACGAAGTCCTGGTTCCAGGCGTGCACCTGCCGCAGGTCCGCGTAGCCGCCGGTGGTGAAGGCGCGCACCAGGTTCAGCGTCGAGGCCGACGCCTGGTACATCCGCTTCAGCCGCTGCGGGTCCGGGATCCGCGCCTCGGGGGTGAACTCGAACCCGTTGACGGAGTCGCCGCGGTAGGTGGGCAGGGTCACCCCGTCCCGGGTCTCGGTCGGCTTGGAGCGCGGCTTGCTGTACTGCCCGGCGATCCGGCCCACCTTCACCACCGGGACGGACCCGGCGTAGGTCAGCACGGCGCCCATCTGGAGGAGCGTCTTGAGCTTGCTGCGGATCTGGTCGGCGCCCACGCCGTCGAATGCCTCGGCGCAGTCACCGCCCTGGAGCAGAAACGCCTCGCCCCGCGCCACGGCCCCCAGGCGGTGCCGCAGCGCGTCGCACTCGCCCGCGAAGACGAGCGGCGGATAGGACTCGAGCTCAGCGATCACATCGCGCAGAGCCGCTCGGTCCGGCCAGTCGGGCTGCTGCGCCGCGGGAAGAGACTGCCAGGTGTGGCCACCGGCGTGGGTTTCAGCGTTCACGGTCACCCGCACAAGGTTACGGGGTCTCCACGGCCGTCCAGCCCGCTGCCCAAAGGATGAGACACCGTCCCTCACGCTTTGAGCTCGAACCACACCTTCTTGCCGGGCGCGCCCTCGGCGCGGTCGACGCCCCAGGCGTCCGTGATCAGCTCCACCATCGCGAGTCCTCGCCCGTTCTCGTCCCACGGCCGCGCGGTGCGCTTGACCGGCAGGGCGGGCGAGGTGTCCCCCACCTCGACCCGCAGCTTCCCCTCCTCCGCGAGCAGCAGCACGGTGCAGCTCCGGTCGGGCACGTACTTGATCACGTTCGCCAGCAGCTCGGTCACGGCCAGCCCGGCGGCCTCGGCGAGATGCGGCATGCCCCACATGACGAGGAACGTACGGACCATACGGCGGATGTGGCAGGCCGCGTGCGCGGAGAGCGCGGTGAAGGTCAGGTGGTACTGGGGCGGTGGGTACGCGATGTCTTTGTTCACGCCACAAGGGTGGATCCGGACGATTACGCTGGGCTACCTCACGAACACAACGTGCTGGTTGTTGGGGGCTGCCATGCCGAACATCCGAAAGCTGGACCCGACTACGTCTCCGATGCATCACCTCGGCGCGGAGCTGCGCCGGTATCGGGAGGCCGCGGGCCTCACGCAGGACCAGTTGGGCGGGAAGGTGTACTGCACGGGGTCGTTGATCGGTCAGTACGAGACGGCGAAGAAGATTCCGACCAACCGCTTCACCATGCAGTTGGACGACGTGCTGAACACGGGCGGCGCGCTGCTGCGGCTGCTGGAGATGGCGTTGCGCTTCGGCGTGCCCCTCGAACTCAAGGATCACAGCGAACTGGAGGCCGAAGCCACCCAGAAGTTCGTGTTCGAGATGGCTGTAGTGCACGGCCTGCTACAGACCCCGGACTACGCACGGGCGGTGCTCGGCGTGCTCCGCAAGGACATGGTCGAATCGCGGCTGGAGCAGCGATTGTCACGCCAGAAGATCCTCAACGGGGAGCGCCCGCCGCTGCTGTGGGCCGTGCTCGGCGAAGGGGTGCTGTGCCAGGAGATCGGCGGCCGGGACGTCATGCGGGCCCAACTGGCGCACCTGTTGAGCTTCCGCGATCACCCACACGTGCACATCCAGATCCTGCCGTTCACGGCCGGAGCACATGCCGGTTTTAGTGGGGCTTTCTCGCTGCTGCGGTTCAAGAACAGCCCGGATCTGGCGTACGACGAGACGTACAGAGCGGGCTATATGTCCGCTGATCCGGAGTACGTCGGCGACCTCAGCCTTCGTTACGCTCACTTGCAGGCTGCCGCCCTGTCCGTAGTGGACTCGGCGGATCTGATCGCGCACGTGATGGAGGAACGCTATGGAACGCAGTCCTGAGTGGCGCAAGTCCAGCTACAGCGGGGACGACGGCGGCGAATGCGTGGAGGTCGCCGAGATACCCGGCCGGGTCGCCATCCGCGACTCCAAGAACCCCGACGGCCCCGTCCTGCTCCTCTCCCCCGCCGCCTTCGGCGACTTCGTCACCGCCGCCGCGACCGGCACCCTCTGAACGACCGTGACCGCCGCCCGCCCTCGCGGACGGCGGTCACGACACCGAATCCCACGTAGGCCGCCCAATGAACGTCCCGCCCCTGCCGGACTGGGTGATCCCGCCTCCCGGCGGTTTCACCGCCGAGGATCTCCTGCGGCTGCCCGGACTTCCCCCGCACACCGAGCTCATCGACGGCAGCCTCGTCCTCCCGAGCCCGCAGGAGAAATGGCACAGCCGGGTGATCACTCTGCTGGTCGCGGAGCTGGACCGGCAGGCCCCGGATGGGCTGCGGGCCGACCGGGAGATGACCGTACGACTCGCGAAGCGCCAGGCCCCCGAGCCGGACGTGGTCGTGGTGACCAGCAAGGCGTACGACCGCGACGAGCCGTCCACGTACTACGTCCCCGAAGACGTCGTGCTGGCCGTCGAAGCCGTATCGCCGGACTCGGAGGAGCGGGACCGCGACACCAAGCCCCGGAAGTACGCGAAGGCGGGCATCCGGCACTACTGGCGGGTGGAGAACGACGCGGGGCGGACCGTGGTCTACGTCTACGAACGCGACCCGGCCAACGAGTGCTTCGCCTTGACCGGTATCCACCACAACCAGCTCAAGTGCACGACGCCGTTCACCATCGACATCGACCTCACCTCCGTGGGCAAGCGCTCCCCGTGACGAAGGTCCGCACCAAGCACACACAGGACGCGTCGCGCAAGAACGGGCGTCCGGGCATCCTCTGGCCGTTTACGGTCATGTCGTGAAGATGTCGTGATGGAACCGTGCATTCCTCGGACGCTGTTCGGGTGACCGGCCCACCCCCGTGGCCGGTCCTCATCCGAAGGAGTGCCCCATGAGGAAGTTGCTCCGCCGCGGTGCCGCCGCCTTCGCGGCCGCCGCCTCGCTCGTACTGATGTCGCTCAACGCCACACCCGCCCAGGCGGACTCATCGGCCATCCCGTCCGGGATGACCTGGACCGTGCTCGCGAAGGGGACCGACGGCACGATCAGGGTGGGCGCGGACTCCGCGACCGACGCGTACAACGGTGACACCGCCGCCACGGCGACACTCCCCATGCTGTGCCTGAGAGTCAATGGCAGCGCCGTGCCCAGTGGGATCACCCCGGACTTCTACGCGGGCTGGGCACGCGGCACCGTGGCGGCGACGCCGCCCGTACTGGGCAAGTCGCTGACCAGCCGGGCCGCGGCGGACGCGATCTGTGCGCAGTACTACGGCGCGGACTGGCGGGAGGCCGAGTTCCACGACGGCCGATACGGCGCCAACCTGGAGGCGAGCGGTGGCTGGTCCTTCTGGGCGTACGGCTACGTCCCGGACGGCACCCGCTTCTGGACCGCGATCAACGATCAGCCCGCGAACCCCTGGAACTGATCCTGTAGGGTTTTCGACATGCACGCGCGACTGGCCATGACCTGGTGGTGGACCGCTCATCCGGCGGCCCGCTGAATCGCGCATTCCCAAGATCTCGCGAAGGCCGCCCGAGGGGCGGCCTTCGGCGTTTCCGCGGGTCGTTCCTCATTCCGGAAGGAATCACCCGCCATGCAGAACCCTCATGCTCAGGCCGTCGTCGCACGGCTGCTCTCCGACGACGCGCCGCCGTTCGCCCTGCTGCACCGCCGCACCCCGGGCCGGGCCCCCGACACCGTCGAGGTGCTGCTCGGCCCGGTCGGCGAGGTGGAGCGGCTGACCGACATCCCGCTGCCGACCGGGACCCCACGGGACGGCGCCCCGGTGGCGGACGCCCTCGCGCTGGTGCCGTTCCGGCAGATCCGCGAGCGCGGGTTCGAGGTGCGCGACGACGGGACGCCGCTGGCCGTGCTGCGCCCGGAGGAGAGCTACGAGCTGCCGCTCGCCGAGGCGCTGGAGGCGCTGCCCGCGCACCCGGTGCGGGTCGAGGACGGGGCGTTCGACGTGGCCGACGAGGCGTACGCGGAGATCGTGAGCCGGGTCATCGAGGACGAGATCGGCACCGGCGAGGGCGCCAACTTCGTCATCCGGCGGACGTTCCGGGGCGAGATCCCGGGGTTCGGGAGTACCGACGCGCTCGCGCTCTTCCGGCGGCTGCTGGCCGGGGAGCGGGGCGCCTACTGGACGTATGTGGTGCGGCTGCCGGACGGTCGGACGCTGGTGGGGGCGAGCCCTGAGGTCCATGTGCGGATGTCCGGGGGGACGGTCGTGATGAACCCGATCAGCGGGACGTACCGCTACCCCGAGGGCGGGCCGAGCGCCGAGGGGCTGCTGGAGTTCCTGCACGACCGCAAGGAGGTGGAGGAGCTGTCCATGGTCGTGGACGAGGAGCTGAAGATGATGTGCACCGTCGGCGACATGGGCGGGACGGTGATCGGGCCCCGGCTCAAGGAGATGGCGCATCTCGCGCACACCGAGTACGAGCTGCGCGGCCGCTCCTCGCTCGACGTCCGGGAGGTGCTCCGCGAGACGATGTTCGCGGCGACCGTCACCGGCTCCCCGGTGCAGAACGCGTGCCGGGTGATCGAGCGGTACGAGCCCGGTGGCCGCGGCTACTACGCGGGGGCGCTCGCACTGATCGGCCGGGACGGCGGCGGCGCCCAGACCCTGGACTCGCCGATCCTCATCCGCACCGCCGACATCGACGCCGGGGGATCGCTGAAGGTGGCCGTCGGCGCCACGCTCGTCCGCCACTCGGACCCGCGCGGCGAAGTGGCCGAGACACATGCGAAGGCCGCCGGGGTGCTGACCGCGCTGGGCGTGCGGCCCGCGCCCGTACGGCCCGAGGCGGCGGGCCCGCGGCCGCGGCTCACGGACGATCCGCGGGTACGGGCGGCGCTGGACGCGCGGCGGGCGGACCTGGCGCCGTTCTGGCTGCGGATGCAGGCCCCCGAGGAGCCCCGGATCGGGGGGTTGTCCGGGCATGCCCTGGTGATCGACGCCGAGGACACGTTCACCGCGATGCTCGCGCATCTGCTGCGCACCTCGGGGCTGACCGTGACCGTGCGGCGGTACGACGAGCCGGGGGTGCGGGAGGCGGCGCTGGCGCATCAGGGGCCCGTGGTGCTCGGCCCCGGTCCTGGCGACCCGAACGACGCGGCCGACCCGAAGATGCGGTTCCTGCGGGCGCTGGCCGCCGAGCTGGTGGCCGGGCACCGGCACGGGCTGCTGGGGGTGTGCCTGGGGAACGAGCTGATCGCGGCCGAGCTGGGGCTGGAGATCGTGCGCAAGGACGTGCCGTTCCAGGGCGCCCAGGAGCGGATCGACTTCTTCGGGCGCGAGGAGACCGTCGGCTTCTACAACACCTTCACGGCGCGCTGCGACGAGGCGGCGGAGACGGAGCTGGCGATGCACCGCGTGGAGCTGAGCCGGGACCGGGCGACCGGCGATGTGCACGCGCTGCGCGGGCCGGGCTTCGCCGGGGTGCAGTTCCACCCGGAGTCGGTGCTGTCGCGGGGCGGGGCGGCGCTGGTGGCGGAGCTGCTGGCGGCCGTGCTGGTCTGAAGCGCCCGCAGGCCCGAGGGACGGCTGGTCCGACGGGCCCGCCCGCCAAGGGGGCAGCTGGTCCGACGGGGCCACCGGCCCCGAGGGCGGCGTGACGATGGGGCCACCGGCCCCGAGGGCGGCGTGACGATGGGCCGGGTGCGACTTCCGCGCCCGGCCCATCGCCGTACTGCACCCAGACGGCCTCAGCCGAAGAAGACCTCGGCCTCGGCGTAGAGCGAGGGATCGACCGTCTTGATCCGTGCGGTCGCCTCGGCAAGCGGTACCCGGATGATGTCGGTGCCGCGCAGCGCGACCATCTTTCCGAAGTCCTCGTCCCGGACCGCGTCGATGGCGTGCAGCCCGAAGCGGGTGGCGAGCCAGCGGTCGAAGGCGCTGGGCGTGCCCCCGCGCTGGACATGGCCGAGGACGGTGGTGCGGGCCTCCTTACCGGTACGCTTCTCGATCTCCTTGGCCAGCCACTCGCCGACCCCGGAGAGCCGGACATGGCCGAAGGAGTCCAGCGTGTCGTCCTTGAGGACGGCGTCGCCGTCCCTGGGCATCGCACCCTCGGCGATGACCACGATCGGGGCGTAGCGGATCTTGAAACGGGATTCGACCCAGGCGCAGACCTGGTCGACGTCGAAGCGCTGTTCAGGGAGGAGGATGACATTGGCGCCGCCGGCGAGCCCCGAGTGGAGGGCGATCCACCCGGCGTGACGGCCCATCACCTCGACGACGAGCACGCGCATATGCGATTCGGCGGTGGTGTGGAGCCGGTCGATGGCCTCGGTGGCGATGTTGACGGCGGTGTCGAAGCCGAAGGTGTAGTCGGTGGCGGACAGATCGTTGTCGATGGTCTTGGGGACGCCGACACAACGGAGGCCGTAGTCGCCGGAGAGCCGCGCGGCGACGCCGAGGGTGTCCTCGCCGCCGATCGCGATCAGCGCGTCGACCTCCTGCTTGACCAGGGTCTCCTTGACCCGGCGGATGCCGTCCTCGCTCTTGAGCGGATTGGTGCGGGAGGAGCCGAGGATGGTGCCGCCGCGTGGCAGGATGCCGCGCACCGCGCGGATGTCGAGGGGAACGGTGTCGTTCTCGAGAGGGCCGCGCCAGCCGTCCCGGAAACCGATGAAGTCATAGCCGTATTCCTGTACGCCCTTGCGCACGACGGCGCGGATGACCGCGTTGAGCCCGGGGCAGTCACCGCCGCCGGTCAGCACTCCGACCCGCATCGTTTCTTCCCTTCTCCCGTGGAATCCCGTGATTGGGCCCGGTACGGAGAGCCACGCTAACGGTGATCCAGGTCACACGGGATGGGGCGTCGGACGATTCCCCCGCGAATCAAGGGAGTTGGTTTTGAACTTCACCCGTACGAGGGGGTGACGCGGTGTCACCGGCCCCGGCCGGAAGGCGTCAGGCGTCGTCCAGGCCGCGCTCGATGGCGTAGCGGACCAGCTCCACACGATTGTGCAGCTGGAGCTTGCCGAGGGTGTTCTGGACGTGGTTCTGCACCGTGCGGTGCGAGATGACCAGCCGCTCGGCGATCTGCTTGTACGAAAGCCCCTTGGCCACCAGCCGCAGCACCTCCGTCTCACGCTCGGTGAGCTGCGGGGCGGCGGGCTGGTCGGCGGCGGTGGGGGCGGGCTCGCCCGCGAGCCGCCGGTACTCGCCGAGCACCAGGCCCGCGAGGCCGGGGGTGAACACCGGGTCGCCGACCGCCGTACGGCGCACCGCGTCCAGCAGTTCCTCGGTGCTGGCCGACTTCAGCAGATAGCCGGTGGCCCCGGACTTGACCGCCTCCAGGACGTCCGCGTGCTCACCGCTCGCGGAGAGCACCAGCACCCGCAGCTCGGGGCGGTCGGCGAGGGCCTCCTTGCACACCTCGACCCCCGGCAGTCCGGGCAGGTTGAGGTCGAGCACCAGGACGTCGGGTCCGGCGGCCTTGGCCCGGCGGACCGCCTGCGGTCCGTCCCCGGCCGTGGCCACCACGTCGAACCCGGCCTCGGACAGGTCCCGGGCCACCGCGTCGCGCCACATCGGATGGTCGTCGACCACCATCACCGTCACCGGGCGGCCGTCGTGCTGAGCGGTCATCGTGCCGCTTCCCCCTTCTGCTTGGCCTTCATCGCCGACGCCTTCGGAACCGTCAACTCCACTTCGGTGCCCTGTTCCGGCGCCGAGATCCACTCGGCGGTGCCGCCGAGGTCGCGCAGCCGTCCCCGGATCGACAGGGCCACCCCCAGGCGGCCCTCCGCCTCCGCGTCCGCCAGCCGTCCCTCGGGGATGCCGGGGCCATCGTCCCGTACGGTCACCATCACCGCGTCCGGCTCGTCCTCCAGCAGGATCCAGGCGTGGGCGTCCTCCCCGGCGTGGACCCGTACGTTGTCCAGGGCGGCGCCGACGGCGGCGGCCAACTCCCCGGCGACGCCCGCCGGGAGGAGCACCGGGGCACCCGGCTCGGAGAAGGTGACCCGGGAGCCCGCGTGCGGGGCCAGCAGGGCCCGCAGATCGCAGGGCCCCCCGTCGGAGCTCTCGGGGCCGGGAGGGCAGGGCGGGGCCGGCGGGTCCACCGCGCCCGGCGGGCCGCCCCGGCCGGCTACGGCCTCCGTCTCGTCCCCGGTACGCGGCCGGGTCACCAGACCGGTGGAGACCAGGGTGCGCAGCGCGATCTCCTGCTCCCCCGCCATACGGCCCAGTTCGGCCGCCTCGCCGCCGATCGCGGCGCCGCGCCGCTGCACCATGGCGAGCACCTGGAGCACGCTGTCGTGGATGTCGCGGGCCAGCCGCTCCCGCTCCCGGGTGGCCGCCTCGATGCGCAGCGCGCGGGCGAGGGTGCGCTCACTGGCACGGGCCACCTCGACCACATAGCCGATGCCCACGCTCGCCACCCACACCAGCGACAGCATGTGGAGGGTGTCCTGGGCGAATCCGCCGCGCTCGATCACATTGGCGGCGCAGACCACGGTGGAGGCCGAGGCGCCCCAGCGCCAGCCGCCCTTGATGGCGAAGCCGAGGACCGCGCCCATCGTCCATATGGAAGGCAGCGTGGGGGTGCCCTCGGCGATCCGGTCGTGGCTGTCCACGAGCGGGGTCAGCAGAATGCCGGTCACCGCGATGCCGAGATCGCCGACGAGGAACCGCCGGGTGCAGCGCTCGGCCGAGGCGACCATCCGGAAGGTGAGCGCCGTCCACAGCGTCAGCACCGCCATGTAGACGACGGCGCCGATCGGATGGTCGTAGTCCTCGAAGGAGTAGACGCACAGGCCGAGCGCGTAGAGCAGGGTGAGCACCCGGTAGGCGGTCAACGCCTGCCACAGCGGCTGCTCGACGGACATCCGCACCACGCGCTCACCCCCGGCGCGCTCCCGTTTGGACCGCTCCCTGGACCGCTCCGTCAACGTCCCCCACCCCCGGTGCCGGCGCGGCTAGGCGCCGGACTTGTGTTTGTCCTTCTCCTTCTCGGCCTTCTCCTTCTCGGCCTTCTCCTTCTCGGCCTGCTTCTTCTCGGCCTGCTTCCGGGCCGTCTCCGCATCCGCGATCTGCCGCTTGGCGGCGGTGGCGTAGACGTCCACGTACTCCTGGCCGGAGAGCTTCATGATCTCGTACATGACCTCGTCGGTCACCGAGCGCAGGATGAAGCGGTCGCCGTCCATGCCGTGGTAGCGGCTGAAGTCCAGCGGCTTGCCGATCCGGATACCGGGCCGCATCAGCTTCGGCATGACCTTGCCGGGGGGCTGGATCTTCTCGGTGTCGATCATCGCCACGGGGATCACCGGGGCGCCGGTCGCGAGCGCGACCCTTGCCAGACCGCCCGGCTTGCCCCGGTAGAGCCGTCCGTCGGGCGAGCGGGTGCCCTCGGGGTAAATGCCGAAGAGCTCACCGCGCCTGATCACCTCGATGCCCGCCTTGATGGCGGCCTCGCCGGCGCCGCGCGAGCCCGAGCGGTCCACCGGCAGTTGCCCGACGCCCTTGAAGAAGGCCGCCGTGAGCCGCCCCTTGACGCCGGGGGTGGTGAAGTACTCCTGCTTGGCGATGAAGGTGACCTTGCGGTCGAGCACCGCGGGCAGGAAGAAGGAGTCGGAGAAGGAGAGGTGGTTGCTCGCGAGGATGGCCGGACCCTCGGCGGGGACGTGCTCCAGCCCCTCCACCCAGGGCCGGAAGGTGAGCTTCAACGCACCACCCACCGACAGCTTCATTGCGCTGTAGAACAACCGGGACCTCCTGTATCCGACGAGGAGACCTTAACCTGCCTACCCCGTATGCGGCGCGCCGCGTACGCTGAGGACCCGAGCCCGCTTCCCCAGCGAACGGAGATCCGTGGTGCCGCTCCTGCCCGGAGCCGAGCCGTTCCGCCACGACGGCGGAGAGATCGGCGTCCTCGTCTGTCACGGATTCACCGGCTCCCCGCAGTCCGTGCGGCCCTGGGCCGACCATCTCGCGGCCCGTGGGCTGACCGTTTCACTGCCGCTGCTTCCCGGCCATGGCACGCGCTGGCAGGACCTCGCCGTCACCGGCTGGCAGGACTGGTACGCGGAGGTGGACCGCGAGCTGAGCAGGCTCTCCCGGGCCTGCGAGCGGGTGTTCGTCTGCGGTCTGTCGATGGGCGGCGCGCTCGCGCTGCGGCTGGCCGCCCAGCACGGCGCGGCGATCAGCGGCGTGGCCGTCGTGAATCCGGCCAACCGCATCCACGATCCGCTGGCCGTCGCCCTTCCGGTGCTGCGTCATCTGGTGCCGTCGGTGAAGGGCATCGTGAGCGACATCGCCAAGCCGGGCGCGCGGGAGTCGGGTTACGAGCGGATGCCGCTGCACGCCGTGCACTCGATGCGCCGCTTCTACCGGGTGGTCGACGCCGAACTGCCGCAGGTGACCCAGCCGCTGCTGGTGATGCACAGCCCCCAGGACCATGTGGTGCCGCCGGCCGACTCCGAGCGCATCCTGAGTCAGGTGTCCTCGCGGGACGTCACCGAGCGGCTGCTGGAGCGCAGCTACCACGTGGCGACGCTGGACCACGACGCCGAGTTCATCTTCGAGGAGACGGACACGTTCATTACCCGGCTGACGGCGGGTATGGGTGAAGACACCACCCGGACCGGCCTCGGGAAGGGCAGCGGAAAGGAGGGGGCGGCGGCCAGTGGCTGAGCGCGACTCGAATGGACACGAGGCGGACGCGCGGCGGGACGACGACGCCACCTTCGCCGCGATCGTCGCCGCGTACGGGGAGGAACCGCAGGACCCGCCGGGCGCCGAGCGTTGGCCCGCCGCCGAGAACCTCGACGAGGAGCGGGACCGGGACCGCCGGTCCGCGGCGGACGGCGACACCGACGCCGAGGGGGCCGGTGACGGCGAGGCGGCCACGGGCGGGCTGACCAAGCCCGACAAGGCCGAGAAGCCGGGCGGCTTCATCGTCTACGCCCCGGGCGTGGGCCCCCGCGACTGGGAGCCCGAAGAGCCGTCCGAGGACGACTTTGACGAGACCGACGAGGGCCATTTCGTCCCGCCCGAGCCGCCTCCGCTGCCCGAGTCCGACACCACTTCCCGCTTCGCCTGGCTCGGAGTGCTGGGCGGGCCGCTGCTGCTGCTCGGAGTGGTGCTGTTCCGGGTGGAGATGGTCTGGTGGATCGCCACGCTGGGCGTCGGCGGCTTCCTCGGCGGCTTCGTCACGCTGGTGCTGCGGATGAAGGACGACGACGATGAAGAGGACGACGGCCCGGGGCGCGGCGCCGTCGTCTGACCCCGGCGCTCCGGAGCCGGGCGCGCCCCGGCTCCGGCTTCGCGCCCCGGCTCCGGCTTCATGCCCACCCGCTCAGACCGGGGACACCCGGGGCAGCCTGAGCGCGGCCAGCACCGGAAGGTGGTCCGTGGCCAGGCGGAGGTCCGCGTCGGTGACGCCCGGCAGCCCGGCCGGGACCCCACAGCCGATGATCTCGATGCCCTCCGAGGCGAAGATCCCGTCGATGCGCTGACGCGGGTCCTTGGGGGAGAAGGTGGCCTCGCTCCCCCAGGGCTCGGTGGCCCAGCCGTCCCGCAGCCTTCCCGCGATCCGGCGGAAGGCGCGGCCGTCCGGCCGGTCGTTGATGTCACCGGCCGCGATGGCGTACGGGACGTCCAGCGCGGTCAGGTGGTCCAGCAGCATTCCGGCCTGCTCGTAGCGCTCGGCCTCGGCGAGGCTCAGATGGCAGCTGACCACACCGAGCCGGACGCCGGTGCCGTCGCCGTTCTCCGGGCGGCCGGTGTCGCGGAGGCCGGTGCCGCGGAGGCCGGTGCCGCGGTCGCCGGTGTCGCGGAGGCCGGTGCCGCGGTCGCCGGTGCCGCGGAGGTCGGTGTCGCGGTGGCCGCCGCCGAAGCGCAGCACGGCGGTGGCGAAACCGCGCCGGTGCAGCCCGGGGACGCGCGGCAGCAGGGTGTCCTCGGCGTGCTCCACATGGGCGCGCAGCGAGGTGAGGATCATCGGGCCGGCGGCGGTGGCCCCGCCCGTGGTGTAGACGAGGCCGGTCTCCCGGGCCAGCCAGGCGGCGGCCTTGCGCCAGCGGAAGAAGCGCGGCGCCTCCTGGACGCAGACGACATCGGGGGCACAGGCCCGGATCACCCGGGCCAGCGCCTCACGGTCGTCCCGCATCGAGCGGATGTTGTAGCTGAGCACCCGCACCACCGCCGCGTCCGGGCCGGTGGTGGATCCGGGCAGGTCCGCGAGCGGCACGTTCCCCCCTCGCGTCTCAGCCCTGGCGGGCCAGGTCGGCGGCGCCGACGAGCCCGGCCTTGCCGCCGAGCTGGGCGGCGAGCACCTGGGCGTGCGGACGCCACTGATTGCCCACCAGCCAGCGCCGGAAGGACTTGCGGATCGGCTCCAGGACGAGATCGCCCTCGTCGGAGACCCCGCCGCCGACGATGAACGCCGAGGGGTCGAAGAGCGAGGCGAGGTCGGCGAGCCCGGCCCCGGCCCAGCGGGCCAGCTCGCGGAAGGAGTCGATGGCGACGGGGTCGCCCTGGCGGGCGGCGTCGCTGATGTGCTTGCCCTCGATGCCCTCGGAGGTGCCGTCGCCGAGGCCGAGCAGGACCGTGGCGTTCTCCGGGGTGGCGGCGGCGCGCTGCTGGGCGTAGCGGACCAGGGCACGGCCGGAGGCGTACTGCTCCCAGCAGCCCTGGCTGCCGCAGCCGCACAGCAGACCGTCCGGGACGACCCTTATGTGGCCGAACTCGGCCGCGACGCCGAACCGGCCGCGGTGCAGCTTGCCGCCGATGATGATGCCGCCGCCGAGGCCGGTGCCGAGGGTGATGCAGACGACGTCGTCATGGCCGACCCCGGCACCGAAGCGGTACTCGCCCCAGGCCGCGGCGTTCGCGTCGTTCTCCACCACGACGGGCAGGCCGACGCGCTGCTCGACCTTGTCCTTGAGTGCCTCGTGCCGCCAGTTGATGTTGGGCGCGAAGAGCACCGTGGCGCGCTTGTCGTCCACATATCCGGCCGCGCCGATGCCGACGGCCTCGATCTCATGCCCCTCGCTGACGATGCGCACCGCGTCCGCGATGGCGTCGACGACTCCCTCGGGAGTGTGCGGGGTCGAAACCTGGCTCGTCTCGAGAATCGAGCCCTCTTCGTCGACCACGCCGGCCGCGATCTTCGTGCCGCCGATGTCGACGCCGATGGTGAGTCCCATGAGTCCCTCAGTTATTTGGTCGAACCCCGCCGAGGCTAACGGTACCGGAGGTAGCGCTCAGTCGAGGTCGATGTGTTCACTACTCGAACTCTCGGATTCCTCGCCGCTGCCCTTGGAATCACCCTCGGTGCCCTGGGTCCAGCGTCGCTCCTGGCCGGTCACGGCGGCGCGATAGGCGGCGAGCAGCTCGGATCCGGCGCTGGCGAGGTGTTCGAAAACCTCTGGATTGCGCTCTATGACCGGTTCCACCCCGGCCTTCGCCTGTGCGATCAATTGTTGTACGGCCCCCTGAACCGCGGTCCCGGCGATCGGCGTCTGGGCGACCTTCTCGGCGAGCGCGTCGGCCAGCTTGAGGAACTCCTCGGCCACGCTTCCCGGCTCCTCGGTGGTCTGCCGGGCCCGCTGCCTGGCCCGCTCGGCTGCGAGGTCCTCCTCACAGGCCCGCTCCCAGGCATCGGGGTCGATCTCGGTGACCGGCACATCGGTGACCGGGGGCTCCGGGGGGCGCTCGGTGGCATCGCTCATGGCGAACTCCTGCGGCGGGGATGCTGGCTGCCCGGTGACGTTCATCCGGGCTTGTGACCGACGTTACCCGAAGGAGGGGGGCGGGGTCAGAGCCGGAGACCGGCCGTCGTGGACGCGGGGGTCAGAGCCGCTTCGGCCACAGGTCCGGGTCGGGAGTGAAGCGCACCTGGAGCCATCCGTCGCGCAGCCCGGCGCCGGAGACGGTGCAGCGGCGCAGGGCGGACGGCAGCGGCAGCACCCGGTGGAACGGCGCGACGGTGACGATCAGTTCATCGCCCCGGCGCACCAGGGAGAGCCTGTCGCGGTCGGCGCCCGGCAGCGGCAGCCGCCACAGCAGCACCCCGTCCTCGGCCAGCCGGTCCTCGACGGTCCAGGGGTCGGCGGCGGGCCGGTCGGGCCGCGCCTCGGGCGCCCCGACGGCCCCGGCGAGATCGGCGAGCCCGGCCGGGGCGCGCCGGGCGCCGTCGCCGGGGTGCGGCTCGGCGGGATACGACTCGGCCGGGTGCGGCTCGACGGGATTCGACTCGGCAGGGTGCGGTTCGGCGGGCCGCGGTTCGCCGAGGCCGTGCGGATCGCGGCCCAGATGCGGCAGCTCACGGACCGGGACGGCGGGGGCCCACTGCTCGTACAGCTCCTTGAGCGCGTCCTGCTGCTGGCCCGACAGCGCGGCGAGCCACGGGTCGGCGGTGCCGGTGGGCAGCAGCCGGTTGGCGATCACCGCCTCCACCCGGCAGCCGTGCAGCGCGAGACCGGCGCGGGCGGTGCGCAGCGCCCGGTCGGCGAGCGGTCCCGGCTCCACGACCAGCCGTACCGTGGTGGCCTCGGACTCGATCACTCCCTGGACGGCGGCCAGCTCCCGCTCCCAGCGCTCGGCCGTCTCGTACAGCTTCTGCGCGGGCATCGGCACCCCCGCCAGCTGGGCGAGCATCGGCCGCAGCGCGCGGGCCGCCTGCCGCTCGGCGGGCAGCAGCCGACGCAGATAGCGCCGCAGCTGCTCGGGCAGCGCGAGCAGCGCGACGGTGTCCGGCGCGGGCGGCATGTCGACGACGAGGACGTCCCAGCCGGTGCCGGGCGGGGCGGTCTGGGCGGCGCGCAGGGCGCGCAGCAGCGCGATGGCCTCCACCCCGGGCAGGGCGGTCAGCTCCTCGCCGTCCAGTGGGGTCGCGCCGAGCAGGTCGAGCAGGCCGTGGCCGCGGTCCTGGAGGGCGGTCAGCTCACCGCGGAACCACTCGTCCGTGACGACCCGCGCGGCCCACAGCCCCGGCGCGAGCTCGACGGGTACGGACCACGGCAACCGGTCCGCCGAGCGCCCGGGTACGGACCGCGGCGTGCCGATGCCGAGCAGCGCCTCGGGGGTGCCGTCGGAGTCGGCGGTGAGCAGCAGGGTCCGCTGCCCCTCACGGGCGGCGGCGAGGGCGGTCGCGGCGGCCACTGTGGTGCGGCCCGCGCCGCCGGTGCCGGTGACGAGGACCGTACGCATGAAGAGAGCCTCCGGCAGGGGGGTTACGTCGGTGTGCGCGGCGCGGGTCCGGTGCTCCGCACCCGCCGGAGCGTACCCCGCACTGTGGATCGCCCCGGGCACCGTCGGGGCCCGGGGCGGTCCGGGGCGGTCCGGGGCGGGTCAGGCGCCCTCGACGCGCTTCTTCAGGCCCGCGAGCGCGCGGTCGATGATGACCTTCTCGGCCTTGCGCTTGATCATGCCCAGCATGGGGATCTTGACGTCGACCGTGAGCTGGTACGTCACCTCGGTGCTCTTGCCGCCGTCGCGCGCCGACAGCCGGTAGGAGCCGTCGAGGGTGCGCAGCATCTGGGACTTGACCAGGGACCAGTTGACCTGGTCGTCCCCGGTCCAGCTGTACTGGAGGGTGTAGTCGTCCTTGATCGCGCCGGCGTCGAGCAGCATCCGCACCTGCTCGCCGCGGCCCTGGGCGTCCTTGGTGAGGATGTCGGCCTCCTTCACCTCACCGGACCACTCCGGGTAACGGTCGAAGTCGGCGATCACCTCCATCACGTCGGCCGGGGCCGCCTCGATCGTGATGCTCGAGCTGGTGTGTTCCGCCATCGCCGTGGCTCCTCCGTACCGGTCCGCCGCATGGGTCCTCTGCGGCTGAAGGCTACCGCGCGCGGGTCACCACTCCAGGGTCCAGGGGGTGCCGGAGGAGGCGAAGTGCCCGACATTGACGCACTCGGTGGCCCCGATCCGCATCCGGCGGACGAGCGGCTGATGGACATGGCCGAAGAGGGAGTACTTGGGACGGACGGTGTGGATCGCCTCCAGCAGGGCGGCGCTGCCGCGCTCGAAGCGGCGGGCGACGGTGTCGTAGCAGAGGTCGGGCACGTCCGGCGGGATGTGGGTGCAGAGCACGTCCACCTCGCCGAGCGCCGCGATCTTCGCCGCGTAGGTCTCGTCGTCGATCTCGTAGGGGGTGCGCATCGGCGTGCGCAGCCCGCCGCCCACGAAGCCGAAGACCAGCCCGCCGATCTCGGCGCGCTCGCCGTCCAGGACGGTGGTGCCGGACTGGGCGTACTCCGGCCACAGTGACGGCATGTCGACATTTCCGTAGGTGGCGTACGTCGGGGTGGGGAACGCGGCGAAGAGTTCGGCGTACTGGCGGCGGATCCCGGCCTCTATGGCCGCGTTGCGGTCCAGCCCCTCCCACAGCCGGTTGCCGAGCGCCCGCGCCTCCTCGAAGCGGCGGGCGGTGCGCAGTTCGACCAGCCGGTCGGCGTTCTCGACCCCGAAGAGATCGGGGAAGATGCCACGTGAGTGATCGGCGTAGTCGAGGAAGAGAACGAGGTCACCGAGGCAGATCAGGGCGTCCGCCCCGTCACCGGCCTTCTCGAGGTCCTCACTGTTGCCATGCACGTCACTCACCACGTGGACTCGCATGCGTGTCACCCTAAGACGTACGGGCCCGCGCCCGTAAGGTGTTCCGCCTGCACCGCCCCGCGTCCACCTGCGGTTCCTTAGCGGACGCGGCACCCGTCGACTAGTCTGCGGGCAGCACGAAGGCGGTGTGTGACGCATCAAACATCTGGGCAGGAACCCCTATCCCGGAAGCGTACCGATGGGTAACGTCCGGGCCGTCCACCACCCCCCATGCCCTGTAGCGGCGCCGGCGCCCCACGAGGAGCAGCAGTCTTGCGCGAGTTCAGCCTTCCGGCCCTGTACGAGGTTCCGGCCGACGGCAATCTGACGGATCTCATCCGCCGCAATGCCGCACAGCATCCCGATGTCGCCGTGGTCGGCCGCAAGGTCGACGACCGATGGGAGGACGTGACCGCGACCGTGTTCCTGGCGGAGGTGCGCGCCGCCGCCAAGGGCCTGATCGCGGCCGGTGTGGAACCGGGCGACCGGGTCGGCCTGATGTCCAGAACCCGCTACGAGTGGACGCTGCTCGACTTCGCCATCTGGAGCGCGGGCGGGGTCACCGTGCCGGTGTACGAGACGAGTTCACCGGAGCAGGTCCAGTGGATCCTCAGCGATTCGGGCGCGGTGGCCGCGCTGGTCGAGACCGGCGTCCACGAGGCCGCCGTCGAGGCCGTCCGGGACACCCTGCCCACCCTGAAGCACGTCTGGCGGATCGAGGGCGACGCCATCGGGACGCTGGGGAAGCTGGGCGAGCACGTCCCCGAGGAGAAGGTGGACGAGCGCTCCTCGATCGCCAACGCCGACTCCGCCGCCACCATCGTCTACACCTCGGGCACCACCGGCCGCCCCAAGGGCTGTGTGCTCTCCCACCGCAGCTTCTTCGCCGAGTGCGGCAACGCGGTGGCGCGGCTCAAGCCGATCTTCAACACCGGTGAGTCGTCGGTGCTGCTGTTCCTCCCCGAGGCCCATGTCTTCGGGCGGCTGGTGGAGATCGCGGCGGTGCTGGCGCCGATCAAGCTCGGCCATGTGCCGGATGTGAAGTCCCTGACCGACGAACTCGCCGCGTTCCGGCCCACATTGGTGCTTGGCGTGCCGCGCGTCTTCGAGAAGGTCTACAACTCGGCGCGGGCGAAGGCCCAGTCCGAGGGCAAGGGCAAGATCTTCGACAAGGCGGCCGACACCGCCATCGAGTACAGCAAGGCGCTGGACGCCCCGGGCGGGCCGTCCTTCGGGCTCCGCTTCAAGCACAAGGTCTTCGACCGGCTGGTCTACAGCAAGCTGCGGGCCGTGCTGGGCGGCCGGGCCACCCACGCCATCTCCGGCGGGGCGCCGCTCGGCGAGCGGCTGGGCCACTTCTACCGGGGCATCGGCTTCACGGTCCTGGAGGGGTACGGCCTGACGGAGTCCTGCGCGGCGACCACCTTCAACCCCTGGGACCGGCAGAAGATCGGCTCGGTCGGGCAGCCGATGCCGGGCACGGTGGTGCGCATCGCCGACGACGGCGAGGTGCTGCTGCACGGTGAGCACCTCTTCACCGAGTACTGGAACAACGAGACGGCCACGGCGGAGGCGCTGTCGGACGGCTGGTTCCACACCGGGGACGTGGGCACGCTCGACGAGGACGGGTACCTCACCATCACCGGCCGGAAGAAGGAGATCATCATCACCGCGGGCGGCAAGAACGTCGCCCCGGCGGTGATAGAGGACCGGATCCGGGCCCATGCCCTGGTGGCCGAGTGCATGGTCGTCGGCGACGGCCGCCCCTTCGTGGGCGCGCTGGTCACGGTGGACGAGGAGTTCCTGCCGCGCTGGGCGGCCGAGCACGGCAAGCCCGAGGGCGTGACGGTGGCCGAGCTGCGGGAGGACCCGGACCTGCTGGCGGAGATCCAGCAGGCGGTGGACGACGGCAACGCGGCGGTGTCCAAGGCGGAGTCGATCCGGAAGTTCCGGGTCCTGGCGACGCAGTTCACCGAGGACTCCGGGCATGTGACGCCCTCGCTGAAGCTGAAGCGGAACGTGGTGGCGAAGGACTTCGCCTCGGAGATCGAGGCGCTCTACCGAGGCTGACGACAGCAGGCCGGCTCGGGCCCGGGGGCGCGCCCCCGGGCCCGCGTCGTCACAGCAGTGACTTCAGGCGGTCGGCCAGCAGATCCCAGCGCCAGCGCTCCTCCACCCAGGCGCGGCCCCGCTCGCCCATGCGGCGGCGCAGCTCCGCGTCCTCCAGCAGGGTCACGACGCGCTCGGCGCTCTGCTCGGCGGAGTCGCCCCGTACGACCCATCCGGTCTCGCCGTCCAGCACCGCGTCCGGCGCCCCGCCCGAGTCCCCGGCGACGACCGGCAGACCGGTCGCGGACGCCTCCAGATAGACGATGCCGAGGCCCTCGACGTCCAGCCCGCCGCGGCGGGTGCGGCATGGCATGGCGAAGACATCGCCCGCGCCGTAGTGGGCGGGCAGCTCCTCCCAGGGGACGGGGCCGGTGAACCGCACCGACTCGGCCACGCCCCTGGTCTCCGCGAGGCGGCGCAGATCCTTCGCGTACGGCCCGCCCCCGACGATCAGCAGCACCGCGTCCGGCACCCGCTGGAGGATCCGCGGCATGGCCCGGATCAGCGTGTCCTGCCCCTTGCGCGGCACCAGCCGGGAGACGCAGACCACGACGGGCCGCTCGGCCAGGCCCAGCCGGGCCCGGATCTCATCGCCGCCCGAACCGGGGCGGAAGGTCTTCTCGTCGACGCCGGGCGGGAGTTGGACCATGCGGGCGGCGTCCCGGGGGTCGAGCGCCGCGGCGACGCGGGAGCGGGTGTACTCACCGAGATAGGTGAGGGTGTCCGTGGCCCCGCCGATCCGCCGCAGCAGCTGCCGTGAGGCGGGCAGCTGCGCCCAGGCCGCCTCGTGGCCGTGCGTCGTCGCCACCAGCCGCCGCGCCCCGGCCGCGCGCAGCGCGGGGGCCATCAGCCCCAGCGGCGCGGCGGCGCCGAACCACACCGAGGTGCAGCCGTGCTCGCGCAGCAGCGCGGTCGCGCGGCGGGTGACGCGCGGGGTGGGCAGCAGCATGGTCGTCCGGTCCCGGACGACCGGGTACGGCTGCTCGGCGTCGAAGCGTGCGGTGGCCTCGGCACCCTCCCGGCCGCGCTTCCAGGTGGAGGCGTAGACGACGATCCGGTCCGGGTCCAGGCGCAGCGCGATGTTGTGCAGAAACGCCTGGATGCCGCCGGGGCGGGGCGGAAAGTCGTTGGTCACGAGCAGGGTCTTGTCCATCCTGGCCGACAGTACCGGGCGCGGCCCCGGGCCCGCTCCGCCGCGTCCGGCCCGGGGCCCGGGGCGGCGCGGCCCGGCTCGGTCGCCGCGGACGGGCGCGGGGCTCAGCCCGGCTCGGTCGCCACGTACGGGGACGGGCCGGGGCCCGGGGCGGCGCTCAGCCCAGCTCGATCGCCACGTACAGGGACCGGGGCACAGCCCAGCTCGATCGCCACGTACGCGTCCGGGCCTGGGACGCCGGGCGCAGCCCGGCTCGGTCGCCGCGCACGGGCGCGGGGCTCAGCTCAGCTCGGTCGCCACGTACGGGGACGGGGCGGGGCCCGGGGCAGCGCTCAGCCCAGCTCGATCGCCACGTACAGGGACCGGGGCACAGACCAGCTCGGTCGCCACCTACGGGGGCGGGGCGGGGCCCGGGGCACCGCTCAGCCCAGCTCGATCGCCACATACAGGGCCCGGGGCGCAGTCCAGCTCGGTCGCCACGACGGGCCCGGGGTGCAGTTCAGCTCGGTCGCCACGCACGGGCCCGGGGCGCCGGGCGCGGTCCGGCTCGGTCGGCGCGGGCGGGGGCGGGGCTCAGCTCAGCTCGGTCGCCACGTACTTTCGCCACCGCGCCGTGAACTCCCGCATGCTCACCCCGAGTACCTTCCGCAGCGCCGACTCCACCGCCCCCGAGCGCTCATGCGCCCGGCCCACCGCGCGGTAGAAGTCGACCAGCTTCTTCTCGCCCCATGTGTCGGCGATCAGGCGGCAGGCGAGCCAGCCCTGTTCATAGGCGCGGGAGAGGCGGTCGGGGTCGCTGCCGAAGCGGAAGTCGTCGTCGCGCGGGAGCGCGGTGGGCAGGTGCCCGGCGGTGACGGCGTCGGTGAGTTCGGGGGCGATCTGGCGGGGGGCGCGGCCCGGGGTGCGGTAGCCCACCCAGTCGGCGAAGCCCTCGGAGAGCCAGAGCGGGGTGGCGGCGCTGGTGGCGGTGCGGGTGGCCACATGGGCCGTCTCATGGGTGATCACGACGCGCCGGCCGAAGTCGCCGAGGACCTGGTACGCCTCGGGGTTGACGATCACGCGGTCGGCGGGGGTCTCGTCACCGGCCCCGCCGACCTCGCCGGTGGTGACGGCGGCGATCCCGCGGTAGCCATCCGCGGAGGCGCCGAGCAGGGCGGCCATCCGGCCCAGGGAGGCGGGGACCTCGACCACGACGCGCCCGGCCCACTCATGGGGCCAGACCTGGCCCAGGACGGGCACCGCCCGGTCCGCGGTGTCGGCGACCGCGCGCAGCACCCGCCGGTCCTGCCCGACGCCGAGGACGAGGCTGTGGGCGCCGCGCACGACGTCGACCGTGCCCTGGTCCCACAGCTGCTCCATACCGCGCTTGCCGTCCACCACACCGTCGTCGGAGGCGACGTACCACTGCCCGCCGCGCCGGGCGAGGGTGAGGTACTGGGCGGAGACGACCGGCGCGGTGTCGTACCCCTTCAGCCGGTACCGGAGTTCGACCTGCGCGGCGAGGCTGCGGCCGCCGACTCGCGCGGGCGCGAAGCCGCCGGTGCGCACCAGGCGGTAGGTCCAGGAGCGCAGCGGTACGGCGGACATCTGCCGGAACACCCGCCGCTGCTCGGTCAGGTAACCGGCCGAGCCGCGGTCGACGGTCGCGAGGAAGGCGTCCGCGTCCCGCTTCCGGACCGCCGCCGCCCGCTGGTCCAGCATGCGCTGCACGGCCCGGCCGTCGCGCCCCTCGGGGTCGTCGGGCGCGGGGACGGGGCCGCAGCCGCTCAGCGCGGTCAGGGAGAACGCGCCCACCAGGGGCAGGCACAGCAGCGCCCGCCATCCGCCCGATCTCCACCGACCCGCCACGTCTTAGATCGTACGAGCCCGCGCGCCGGCTTCAGACCCGAGTGATGGAAGAGATCGGCAACATGCCCACGGGGTCGTACCGGACCCGCGCCCCGGGGTAAGGGGCGTGGATCACCTGCCCGTTGCCCGCGTACATGGCCACATGGCTGGCGTCGGAGCGGTAGACCACCAGATCGCCGGGGCGGGCCTGGGACAGCGGCACCGGCTGCCCGGCGTGCGCCTGGGCCTGGGAGGTGCGCGGAATGGCCACTCCGGCGTGGGCGTAGGCCCATTGCATCAGCCCGGAGCAGTCGAAGGCGGTGGGACCGGCCTGGCCCCATGCGTACGGCAGCCCCAGGGCCGCCCGTGCCGCGCCGTACGCCGTGGCGGCCCGTCCCGAGGACGGCACGGCGTGCGGCCCTCCCTGCAGGCCCCCAGGGAGCTCGTCGGGGCCGTAACCGGAATCGGAACCGGAAGGGGAGCGGCCGCCAGGAAGGGCGCCCGGCGTCAGCCCGGCGAGGGCGCCGTGCTCCCGTCCGCCCGCCCGCGAGGCGCGGCGTGCGTAGTTCTCCCACTCCCCCGGCGGCAGCGCGTTCACCAGCCGCCGCGCCGTGGCCAGCCGGCGCTGGACCGCCCGCTTGTGGCGGGCCACCTCCTTACGGCTGTGCTCCAGCTTCACCAGCTTGGCCGCGGCCTCCGCGCGCTCCTGCCGCAGCGTCCGCTGGGCGCTCTGGAACACCCGCAGCTGGGCGGTCTGACGGCTGGTGATCCGCTCCAGGGTGGCGGCCCGGTCGAGGTACTGGGCCGGGTCCCCGGACAGCAGCAGGGCGAGGCCCGGGTCGATCCCGCCGGTGCGGTACTGCCCGCCCGCGAGGGCGCCGAGCGCCGTCCGCATCCGGTTGACCCGCCCCTGGCCGCGGGCGGCCCGGTCCTGGACCCGGCCGACCTGGCGGCGCAGGGCCTGGGCCCGCGTCTCCGCCGCGTTGTAGCGCTCGGTGGCCCGCTCGGCCTGGGCGTAGAGCGTGGCGATCCGGTCGCCGGCGGACCGGGCGGACGGACTGCCCGCCGGGTCGTGCGGCTCGGCACCGGCAGGCACGGCGGACAGCGCGGCGGCGGAGGCCACCGCGGCCGCCGAGGCGGCGGTCCAGACGGTGGCCCGGCCGGACCGGGGTTTCGCGACGCGGCGACAGGACGCCATGGGAAGCCGCACTCCCTTCCGCAGTGTCGGGCTGAGAACTGCGGGCAGACAGTAGCCGCGGCGCCACCCACGGTCCAACGGCCGTGAGGTGCGGGCACACTGACGCCCCGCCGACTGACGCAGGTCACCGGCGGGGCGGGGGATCAGCGAGGGCGCTGGAGATTCGCCCGAAAGGATGGCAGTTGAGGCGGTTTGAAACCTGGTTCGCAGGCCTCCCGGATCAGACCCGGACGCCGAACTGGAACGGCATGTTGTCCATCGACTCGTAGCGCACACCGGCACCGGGCTTGGGCGCGTGCAGCACCTGGCCGCCGCCCGCGTAGAGGCCTATGTGGTGCAGGTCGCCGTAGAAGAGCACCAGGTCGCCCGGCTTGAGCTCACCGCGGCTGATGCGGGTGCCGGCGTTCGCCTGGTCCTGGGAGATCCGCGGCAGCTGCACCCCGGCCTGCTGGTAGGCCCAGCCGGTGAGTCCGGAGCAGTCGAAGGAGGACGGACCGGTCGCGCCCCAGACGTACGGGAGGCCCATCTTCGTCTTGGCGGCGGCCAGCGCGGCGGCGGCACGCCCCGACTCGGGCACCTCGTTGCCGAGGTCGACGCGCTCGCTGGAGCGGTTGGCGCGCTCGGCGTCCTGGGCGGCCAGCTTGGCGCGCTCCTTGGCCGTGAGGGTGTTGAGAAGGTTCCGGGCCTTGGACAGCTTGCCCTGGATCTCGTCCTTCTTCTTGCCGAGCGCCTTACGGGTGTCGGCAAGGTCCTGCAGCTTGGTGGACGCCTCCTCGCGCTGCTGCTTGAGGGTGCGCTGCTTGTCGGCGATCTTCCGCAGGGACTCGGCCTGCTTGCCGCTCAGCTGGCTGAGGGTGGACGCCTTCTCGAGGTAGGTGTCCGGGTCGGAGGAGAGGAGCAGCTGCACCGAGGGGTCGATCCCACCGGAGCGGTACTGGGCGGTGGCCATCGAACCCAGGCCGTTGCGCAGCTTGTTCAGGTCCTCCTGGCCGCGCGCCACCTTGTCCTGGAGCTCGCCGACCTGCTTCTCCAGCTTCTGCTGCTTCTCCTTGGCGCCGTTGTACTTCTCGGTCGCCTGCTCCGCGTCTTCGTAGAGCTTGTCGACCTGCTCCTTGACGTCCTTCTTGTCCTGCTTCGGAGCGGCCTGGGCGGCCTGGGACGTGAGAGCGACGGCGGCGGCCGCGGTCGCGGTGAGGACGGTTACCCGAGTGCGGCTCGGCTGCTTGGGTCGACGGTGGGACGCCACGAAGGCGAGCTCCTTCTTCCTCCAGCCGCCTACCGGGAGTTGGGGGGTTGTGAAGCCCCGGCTCCGCGACAGGGCGCGGACTCGGCGGTACCTCCGCTGTCACCCCGGATGGGTGATCAACCGCGCGAAGGTTCGAGCTGACCATAGTGACCCCGCCGTGATCCGTTCAAATCCCGACGGCAAAAAAGTCGGTCCGCGAGGGCATATTTTACAAATATCGCACGGGCAGTGATGGTCGATGACGCTCCGCTGACATCACAAGTGACCCGGGTCAGACTTGTGAAGTCATTCGAAGTGATTCGGGCACCTCGGCCGCGGAATGGAGAAACGGGGCAACCGGGGCACGCGGAGGGACGATTCGGGTCACGACGGCTCAGGAACGGGCAAGTCGCTTCAGCAGCAACGCCGAAGCCACGGGGCGCGCTCCGGCGCGGGCCACCCCGTCGGCCACCTCGCGGTCGGTCGACACCACCACCACCGGACGGCCCGGCGGCTCGGCCCGCACCAGCTGCCGGATCAACTCGTCGGCCGTCACACCCGGCTTGCTGAACAGCACCCGCACCCCGCGCGGCGGCGCGAGCAGCACCGGAGCGGCCAGCTCCGCCCCGTCGAAGACACAGGTCATCTCCGCGCCCGTCTGGGCCGCGAGCACCGCCAGACCGCCCAGCAGCCGCAGCCGCTGCTTCTCCAACGGCATCGTGGGATAGCCGGTCTTGGTGACGTTGTAGCCGTCCACCACCAGATGAGCCTGGGGCAGCGCGAGCAGCTGGTCCAGCAGCGCCGGGTCCATCTCCGACAGCGCCCTGGTCGCTATGTCCTTCGGCGTCATCTTCCCCGGCTCCACGGCGTCCACCGTGTCCGCCGGGCGCATCGACGCGGGCGGCAGGGCCAGTTCGCGCCGCAGCCCCTGCGCGGCGTCCAGCACCGTGTCCAGCAGCAGCCGCAGCCGCATGTCCTCCACGCTGCGCCCCTCGCGCACCGCCCGCCGGCTGGCCTCCAGCGCCGACTCCGCCTCCGCGAGCCGGGCCCGCAGCCGCCGCGCCTCGCTGTCCGCGGTGGCCTGACGGGTCGCCGCCTCCGACCGTACGGACTCCAGCTCCGTCTCGAGCTTGCGCAGCGCGGCCGCACCCCGCTTCACATCGCTCTGCGCGCTGCGCAGCTTGCGCTGGAGCACGTCGTTCTCCTTGCGGGCCGACTCCAGCTCGGTGCGCGTCCGCTCGGCCTCGTGCCGGGTGGCCGCCTTGGCCTCGGCGAGCTCCTCGCGCAGCCGCTGGAGCTCGCGCGCCGCCTCCTCACCGGCCCGCTCGGCGGAGGCCCGCTGGGCCTCCTCGCCCGCCGCCTCGACCAGCTTGACCCAGCCCACCGGGCGCAGCACATACGCCACCGCCGCGACATCCACCGGATCGGCCGCTGCGGGCGGCGAACCGCCCTCGATCGCCTCGGCCAGCTCCCGCTGGGTCTCCCGCAGCCGTCCCGCGATCCGCTGCCGGAAGACGGGGTCACTCTCCACCGCGGCGGCCATCGCGTTGCCCGCGAACTTGGCGCGGCGGGTCGGGGTGAAACGGGCGTACTGCCGCAGCTGGGTGGGCAGCTCGGTGACCGTCAGACCGCCGAAGGCGTCCGCGACCAGCGCCACCACGCGCCGTCGCACCCCTTCCGGCAGGGGGCGGTCCAGCGCCTCGGGGACGCCCTCGGCGTCACCGGCCGCCCCGGGGTCACCGGTCCGCTCCACCACCTGTCACCGCTCCGTTCTCAGGCGCTCTGGCCGGTGCTCGGACGATCCACTAGTTCGACCTGGTCGACCGCGTTGCACCAGCGACAACGCACTGACTCAATGGTCTCACTGAGCACCTCGCGTTCCTCGACTCTGGGTTCCCCCGCCAAGTCGAGATGCACATACTCCACGGCTCTGGTCGAGCGGGTCACATCGAACCGGGTGAGATTGCCGCACAGTGTGCAACGCCAGCGGGTCTGGGTGGTCGGCAGGGGCACGGCCATGGTTGCGGATCCTCGCTTCTCGGCTCGTCGGCGGCGTCCTGTAACCCTACGGCCTGAGCCCTGGCCCGTGCCGGGCCCGGTCCGCCCCCACGACCCGCCCGAGCGCGGCGAGGCGCTCTGTGGAGGTTGCGCCCGGTACGGAATGATCTGCCCATGATCGAGACGTCGTCGGGGCGCCACCGCCCCTGGATGGCGGGGCCCGGCCGCCCCTGGATGACGTACGGCCTGATCGTCAGCTGCTGCCTGATCTTCGTCCTCGGACCGGCCTCGGGGCTCAACCCCGGCTATGGCTCGGGCGGGCGGCTGGTGGAGGCCCAGTCCACGTACTTCGAGCGCTGGGGGGTGGTGCCCAGCGCCCTGTGGAGCGGCGACCCCGATCAGCCGCTCGCCCCGCTGACCGCGCTCTTCGTGCACGGCAACTGGCTGCATCTGCTCGGAAACATGCTGTTCCTGTATGTCTTCGGCGCGATGACCGAGGAGCGGATGGGCCGTTTCCAGTTCGCCGTCTTCTACCTCGCCACGGGCTATCTGGCGCTCCTCGGGTACGCCGCCGCCCACGCCGACTCGGCCCAGTCCCTGGTGGGCGCCTCCGGGGCCATCTCCGGGGTGCTCGGCGCCTTTCTGTGGCTATTCCCCCGGGCCCGGGTGACCAGCCTCTTCCCGTTCCTGCTCTTCCTCCCGCTGCGCTTTCCGGCGTGGGCGGTGCTGATCTTCTGGGTGGCCCTCCAGTGGCTGGCCGCCCGGCAGGCCGACGACCGCCCCGGCGTCGCCTATCTCGCCCATCTCGTGGGCTTCACGCTCGGCTTTCTCTACGCGTGGGCCCGGTTCGGGCGGACGGCTAGAGTGGGCGGCGCAGCCAGGCCCAGTGAGGGAGAAAGCCAGCCGTGATCACTTCGATCGTGCTCATCAAGACCAACGTGGACCAGATCCCGGAGACCGCCGAGAAGATCGCCGCGCTGGAGGGTGTGAGCGAGGTCTACTCGGTCACCGGCGCGCACGATCTGATCGCGATGGTGCGGGTGGCCCGGCACGACGACCTCGCGGACATCATCACGGGCCAGATCAGCAAGCTGCCGGGGGTGGCCTCGACCGAGACCCACATCGCCTTCCGGACGTACTCGCAGCACGACCTGGAGGCGGCGTTCGCGATCGGCCTGGACGGCTAGGTCGTGTCCGGCGGGCCGTGACACCTGCGGCGCGCCCTTCCCCTCTCCGCCCCTCCCCGCCCCTTCCCGCAACCGGGGTTCCACCCCAGACCCCGGACGCGCGCGAAGGCCCGCCCGGCCATCCGCCCCGTCTGCCCGCCGACCGCGATCAACCCACCGCCGCAAGCGCTCACGACGACGGCCGCCTCGTCACCCCCGGAGCCCAGGGGCGACGCGAAACCGGGACTCCCCCAGACCCCGGCCGGACAACCCGGATGGGCGCGGGCGTCCGCCCAGTCATCCGCCGCGTCAGCGCGGCGACGCGGCGACGCGGCCAGCCCGCCGGTGCAGGTAATCACGCCCTCACCACCCGCCCCGCGGACCCCCTGGCCGGTCAGCTGGTCGCGGCCGCGGTCGGCTCATCGACCCCCGGGTCCAAGAACGAAGCGAGGCCGGGACTCCGCCCCAGACCCCGGCCGGACGCCCGGACGCGCGCGGTCATCCGCCGCGCCAGCCGCGACCGCCGCGACCGGCTCGCCGGTGCAGGTGTTCACGGCGGCGACGGCCGACTCGTCGACCTCACGGGGTCCAGGGGCGGAGCCCCTGGTCGCGGGAAGGGGCGGGAAGGGGAAAGAGCCCCCCGCAGGGCCCGGCGCCCGCCGAACTGCTGGGCCGGCCAACGGCCTCAGCCGCGGTCCGGGACGCAGCGGCCGTCCTCGGTCCGGTAGCTCCACCGGGCGCCGTCGCGCACCAGTTCCTTCACAGCGCCCACGAACCGCTCCACATGCTCGTCCGGGGTGCCCGCCCCGAAGCTGACCCGGATCGCGTTCAGCGACCGCTCCCCCGGCGCGGCCTCGGGCGCGCCGCACTCGCCCGGCTCCTCGGGCTCGCTGTCCAGCAGGGTACGGACCAGCGGATGGGCGCAGAACAGTCCGTCGCGTACGCCGATGCCGTACTCCGCGGAGAGCGCCGCCGCGAAGTGGGAGCTGTTCCAGCCCTCCACCACGAACGACAGCACGCCGACCCGGGGCGCGTCGTCGCCGAACAGCGAGAGCACCCGCACCTCGGGCACCTCGGCAAGCCCCGCCCGCACCTTCTCGATCAGCTGCCGCTCACGGGCGACCAGGCCCTCGAAACCGGCCTCGGTCAGCGCCTTGCAGGCCGACGCGATCGCGTAGACGCCGATGACGTTCGGCGAGCCCGCCTCGTGCCGGGCTGCGGTGGTGTGCCACTCGACGTCGACGCCGCCGTCCTCCCTGCGCGTCACCTTACGGCTGGCGCCGCCGCCCGCCAGATACGGCCGGGCCTCCCGCAGCCAGTCCGCCCGCCCGGCCAGCACCCCGGCCCCGAAGGGCGCGTACAGCTTGTGCCCGGAGAAGGCCACCCAGTCGACGTCCGCCTCCGCGATGTCCACGGGGTGGTGCGGGGCCAGCTGCGCGGCGTCCAGGACGATACGGGCGCCGTGCGCGTGCGCGGCCGCGGCCAGCTCCCGCACCGGCCACAGCTCACCGGTCACGTTGGACGCGCCGGTCACACACACCAGCGCCGGGCCCCCAGTGCGGCCCGCGAGCGCCTTCTCCAGCGTCTCCACCGCCTGCCGCGGGGAGCGCGGGGCGCTGAGGTAGCGGACGGTGACGTCCTCGCGCTGCTCCCACGGCAGCAGCGAGGCATGGTGCTCGGTCTCGAAGACGAAGACCTCGGTGCCCCGGGGCGCCACGGCGGCCAGAAGGTTGAGCGAATCGGTGGTGGAGCGGGTGAAGACGACCTGGTCGTCCTCGCGGCAGCCCAGGAAGGCGGCGACGTCCTTACGGCTGTTCTCGAAGAGGTCGGTGGACAGCTGCGAGAGGTAGCCCGCCCCGCGGTGCACGCTGCCGTAGTAGGGCGCGTACGCGGCGATGTCGTCCCAGACCCGGCGCAGCGCGGGGGCGCTGGCGGCGTAGTCGAGCGCCGCGTAGGTCACCTCACCGCCGGTGACCAGGGGGACCAGGACGTCGTCGCCCAGCACGGGCAGCGGCTCACAGGCGGCGACGGAGGAATCGGCGGAGGAGGAAGAAGAAGTGGCGGTGGCAGCGGGGCGCGCGGACATGGCGAAGTCTCCCGAAGGGGTCGAAGGAATGCGTGACGCGCACGGAAACGGCGGCGGCGAGCCAGCTGTAAGGGCGCGGGAAATCGCTCGACGCACGGCCGCACCGCGCGGAGCACATGGAGAAAAGACGGGGCCGCTCGGCCCTAACGCATTCGCTGCATCACGGAAGAACTCCCTCGACCACCAGGACCCCTAGTGCGAGGGGTCCGCGCTTGCCGCCGGCCTCGCTGCCTGGCGGCCTGGTCATCACCCGGGGCACCCCGCCACGGACGGAGGGTTGCCGGACAGCGGGCCGGGGCCGTAGTCGCTGTCGCTCGTGACCTGGGCAGGAGTATGCCATGTCAGGCGTCGGCGGCCATGCCCTGTCCGCATCCCGGACAGACCATGGCCGCCGTAAGGAGTTCGCCGGACAGGGCCAGGTCGGCAGCGGTCCGGCGACGCCCTGAAAGGGCGCGGGGCTGTGTCGATACGCGGCTCCGCCGCGTGGGCGACCAGCCACGACGGCGCCGCAGACCGCCGACGGCATATCAGGGCACTCCCAGCGGAGCGCTTAGGCGTGGGTGGCCCGGACCCATCGCTCCAGGACGTCGCGCGCCGCGCCCGAGTCGATCGACTCGGCGGCCCGCGCCGCCCCCGCCCCGATCCGGTCCGTCAGGGGCTTGTCCCCCGGGTCCCGCTCGAGCGCCACCAGCGCCGCCGCCGAGTTCAGCAGCACCGCGTCCCGGACCGGGCCCCGCTCGCCCGCCAGCAGCCGGCGGGCCACATCGGCGTTGTACGAGGCGTCCGCGCCCCGCAGGGCCTCCACGGGGGCCCGCTCTACGCCCACGTCCCGGGGGTCGAAGGTCTCCTGGCGCACGGCGCCGTCCCGGACCTCCCACACCTGGGAGGTCGTGGTCACGGTGAGCTCGTCCAGCCCGTCGTCGCCCCGGACGACCAGCGCGGAGGAGCCCCGCTCGGCCAGCACCCCGGCGATGATGGGCGCCATACGGGCGTCGGCGACCCCGGTCGCCTGACAGGTGACCTTCGCCGGGTTGGTCAGCGGGCCGAGCAGATTGAACGGGGTGGCGACGCCCAGCTCGCGTCGGGCCGAGGCGACATGCCGCAGCGACGGGTGGAACTTCACCGCGAAGCAGAAGGTGATCCCGGCCTCCTCCGCGACCTCGACCACCCGCTCGGGGGTGATGTCCAGATTGACGCCGAGCTTCTCCAGCACGTCGGAGGCGCCACTGGCGGAGGACGCGGCGCGGTTGCCGTGCTTGACCACCCGTGCGCCGGTACCGGCGACGACCAGCGCGGACATGGTGGAGATGTTGACGGTCCTGGCGCGGTCGCCACCGGTGCCCACGATGTCCACGGTCGCCCCGGGCACCTCGATCACCCTGGCGTGCTCGTACATGGCCCGCACCAGACCGGCCACCTCGGAGACCGTCTCGCCCTTGGCGCGCAGCGCGATCGCGAAACCGGCGATCTGGGCGTCGGTGGCCTCGCCCCGCATGATCCGGTCCATGGCCCAGGCGGTGTCGTCGGCGTCGAGGTCCCGGCCGGCGATCAGCGAGCTCAGTACGTCCGGCCAGGTGCGGGCCGTCGCGGTGCTGTCGCCTCCGGCGGGGGTCACAACGTCCATGGTCCGCTCCTGGATCCGTGGGGGTGGGCAGGGAAAGGGGTCCGCGCACTTCAGCGGCCCGTCGCAAGCCTATCGGCCGCACGGCCGGGGCCCCGGCCGGACCGTGTGGTCCGGGCCGGGGCCCTGGTCTGTGGCGTCGCTGTATGAAGAAACCGGTCGCTGAAGGGGTACCGGGAGATCAGTGGTGGCCGTGGCCACTGGTGATCTCGTGGTGCTCCTCCCGGGTCGGCTTCGGAATGACGTTGTCCCCGCCGTAGTAGCCCTTGGAGAGCTTCGAACGGAGCCTCTGCGAAGGCTTTATCTTCCGCTTGACCCCGTTCTCGTCGACCTCCGGGCCGATCTCGTAGGGCTCGGGCTGGTCATGCTGGGTGAGCGTGTGCAGCTGCTCCTGCGAGAGCGGCTCGTGGACCTCGATGAACTCACCGTGCGGCAGCCGCTTGATGATGCCGGTCTCACGGCCGTGCAGCACCTTGTCCTTGTCCCGCCGCTGGAGGCCGAGGCAGATCCGCTTGGTGGCGATGAACGCCAGGACCGGGCCGACGAAGAAGCCGATCCGCACGAACCACGTGATCGAGTTGATCGACAGGTGGAAGTGGGTGGCCCACAGGTCGTTACCGCCACCGATCAGCATCACGAAGTACGCGGTGATCCAGGCGACACCGAAGGCGGTACGGGTCGGGGCGTTGCGCGGGCGGTCCAGGATGTGGTGCTCACGCTTGTCGCCGGTGATCCAGGACTCGATGAACGGGTAGAGCCCGATCGCGAACAGGACCAGCGGGAAGAGCACGATCGGGATGAACACGCCCAGGACGAGCGTGTGGCCCCAGGCGGTGATCTCCCAGCCGGGCATCACACGGACCAGACCCTCGGCGAAGCCCATGTACCAGTCGGGCTGGGCGCCGGTGGACACCTGGTCCGGCCGGTAGGGGCCGATGGTCCAGATCGGGTTGATGGTCGCGACCGCGGACAGGACCGCGATCACACCGAAGACCAGGAAGAAGAAGCCGCCCGCCTTGGCCATGTAGACCGGCAGCAGAGGCATGCCGACGACGTTCTTCTCGGTCTTTCCGGCCCCGGGGTACTGCGTGTGCTTGTGGTAGAAGACCAGGATCAGGTGCGCCACCAGCAGGCCGAGCATGATGCCCGGCAGCAGCAGGACATGGACCGGGTAGAGCCTCGCGATGAGGTCCGTACCGGGGAACTCGCCACCGAAGATGAACATCGAGAGGTAGGTGCCGACCACCGGGATCGACAGGAACACACCCTCGATGAACCGCAGACCGGTGCCGGAGAGCAGGTCGTCGGGGAGCGAGTAGCCGGTGAAGCCGGTCAGCATGCCGAGGAAGAACAGCAGGAAGCCGAACAGCCAGTTGATCTCACGCGGCTTGCGGAACGCACCGGTGAAGAACACGCGCATCATGTGCGTGAACATGCCGGCGAGGAAGACCAGCGCGGCCCAGTGGTGAATCTGCCGGATCAGCAGACCGCCGCGCACCTCGAAGCTGATGTCGAGGGTCGACTGGAACGCCTCGGACATCCGCACGCCCTGCATCGGGACGTACGGGCCCTCGTAGACGACCTCCGACATGCTGGGGTGGAAGAACAGCGTCAGGTACACACCCGTGAGGATGATGACAATGAAGCTGTAGAGGCAGACCTCGCCCAGCATGAAGGACCAGTGGTCCGGGAAGATCTTGCGCATATTGGCCTTGGCCAGGCTGTAGATGCCCAGCCGGCCGTCGGCCCAGTCCGCGACGCGCTCACCCGCGGGCGCTTTGCCCCGGCGCTGCGCGGCGCTGTCGCTTGTAGTACTCATCCGCGCTCCCAGTAAGCAGGACCGACGGGCTCCGAGAAGTCGCCCATGGCTTCGAGGTACCCCTGGTCGTTGGCCTTGATCCGCAGCTGCGGCAGCGCGTGACCGGCCGGACCGAAGATCACTCGGCCACCGTCGGAGAGGTCGAAGGTCGACTGGTGGCAGGGGCACAGGACGTGGTGGGTCTGCTGCTCATAGAGGTTGATCGGGCAGCCGACGTGGGTGCAGATCTTGGAGAACGCGACGATGCCCTCGTGCGACCAGTCCAGTTCGCGCTTGTCCTTGATGTTCTCCGGCTGGAGCCGGACCAGCATCAGGGCGGCCTTGGCGATCTCCGTCTGGAAGTCGTGCTGCTCCTCGCTCATGCCCTCGGGCATGGCGAAGGTGAGCGAGCCGACGGCGATGTCCTCGGGGCGCAGCGGCTGCATGGTGTTGTAGTTCATCAGCCGCTTGCCCTTGGCCCACTTGGTGTGCCGGAGCTTGGTGCCCGGCAGCGGACCGAGGTCCCGCAGCAGCACGATGCCGGAGAGCGGCACCAGCGCGAGCGCGCCGAAGAGGGTGTTGCGGGCCAGCTTGCGCCGGCCGAAGCCGGACTCCTTGGCGCCGGTGGCGAACTCCTCGAGGACCTTCGACTTGACCTCGGGGCTGGCCTCGATGGGGTGGCGCTCGTCGGCGATCTCCTCATCGGACATCAGGGTGCGGGCCCAGTGGACCGCGCCCGCGCCGATGGTGAACAGCGCGATGCCGAGCGTCAGCCCCAGCGCGAAGTTCAGCGCGCTGATGTGCCCGATCGGGAAGACGTAGATGTACCTGTCGACCGGGAGTGCCACATACGCGGCGATGAAGGCGATCGTGGCCAGCATCGAGACCGTGAAGAGCAGGGCGACGGTGCGCTCGGAGCGCCTCGCGGCCAGCTCGTCGATGTCCTGCTTACGGTGCTCGTGCGGGGGCAGCCCCGGGTCGGCGAACGGGTCCTCGGCCGGCCTTACGGCACTCTCGGCCCCCCGCGCTTCCGGCAGCTTGTCTTCTGCTTCTGAAATCTCGTGGCTACTCATGACTTCTTGGCCTTTGCGGTCCGGGCGGCGACCCAGATGGTGAGGACGATCATCGCGCCCATGCCGAAGATCCAGCCGAACAGACCCTCGCTCACCGGGCCGAGCCCGCCGAGCTCAAGACCACCGGGGGTCTTGCTCTTGTCGCTGTTGACCGTGTCGAGGTAGGCGATGACGTCCTGCTTGTTCTTCTCCGGCATCACGGTGTCGGGGAAGGAGGGCATGTTCTGCGGGCCGGTCTGCATGGCCTCGTAGAGATGCTTGGGGCTGACCCCGTCGAGAGCCGGCGCGAACTTGCCGTTGGTGAGGGCACCACCCTTACCGGCGAAGTTGTGGCACTGCGCGCAGTTCGTACGGAAGAGCTCCCCGCCCTTCGCGACGTCCGCGCCGTCCGGGCTGTACTCGCTCTTGGTGGGCGTCACCGGACCCGCACCGAGCGACGCGATGTAGGCCGCGAGCTGCTCGGTGTCGGCGTCCGAGTAGATCTTCTTCTTCTTCGGCACCTGGGCGCCCGGCTGCTGCGCCGGCATGCGGCCGGTGCCGACCTGGAAGTCCACGGCGGCGGAGCCGACGCCGACCAGGCTCGGGCCGTCAGAGGTCCCCTGACCGCCCGTGCCATGGCAGCTGGCGCAGCCGACGGCATAGAGCTTCTTGCCCTCCTCGATGGCGAGGGACTGGGCGGAGCTGTCGTCGGCCTTCGCCTCGCTCGGCGAAAACGCGGCGTACAGCCCCCCAGTGACCGCCAGCGCGAAGAGTAGGACGACGAGCGCAGCCAGCGGATGGCGCCGTCGTGCGGAGAGCTTTTTCACGGATTACCCCGGTGTCAGGATCTTCTGCGTCGATGCTGTTAAGGACGTGGTTCCGGTGCGGTGACCGGCTTACTTGATCATGTAGATCGTGGCGAAGAGGCCGATCCAGACGACATCGACGAAGTGCCAGTAATAGGACACGACGATGGCCGCCGTCGCCTGCTGGTGGGTGAACCTCTTGGCCGCGTACGTCCTGCCCAGGACAAGCAGGAAGGCGATCAGGCCGCCCGTCACATGCATGCCGTGGAAGCCGGTGGTCAGGTAGAACACCGAGCCGTAGGGGTCGGAGGAGAGCGAGAGCCCGTCCTTCTTGACCAGCTCGGTGTATTCGAAGATCTGACCGCCGATGAAGATCGCGCCCATGATGAAGGTGATCACGAACCAGGAGCGCAGCTTCTTCACGTCGCCGCGCTCGGCGGCGAAGACGCCGAGCTGGCAGGTGAGGGAGGAGAGCACCAGGATCGTGGTGTTCGTCGCCGAGAACGGGAAGTTCAGCGAGGACGCCATTTCCTTCCAGTGCTCGGCCCCGGTCACCGATCGCAGGGTGAAGTACATCGCGAAGAGGGCCGCGAAGAACATCAGCTCGGAACTCAGCCAGATGATGGTTCCGACGCTGGTGAGGTTCGGCCGGTTGACCGACGGGTGCGCGTGCCCGGTTTCTACTGCTGTTGCTGTCGCCACGACCGACATTATGTCGGTCGCTTATCCAGCGCTCACTCCCGGGGGTCCCGTTCGGAGTGTCAAGGGCCGCGTCAAGGACATCGACCCTGCTCGTCGGGGCTGTTCCGGACAGTCCCCCGAAGGAGGGAGAGATCCGTACACCCCCTCCTCCGGACGGCTGTACGGGAGTAGCATCCGCCTCAGGAGCCCGGCAGATCACTTGCAGATCACTTACTTCGTCCGGAGGTCATGATGCGGCCCACCGCAACGGTGCTGGTCTACAGCGATGACGCGAGCACCCGCGAGCAGGTGCGCCTCGCGGCCGGGCGCCGGCCCGCCGCCGATGTGCCCCCGGTGGAGTTCCTGGAGTGCGCCACCCTCCCGGCCGTTCTCTCGGCGCTGGAGGAGGGCGGCATCGACGCCTGTGTGCTGGACGGTGAGTCGGCGCCCGCGGGCGGGATGGGCGTCTGCCGGCAGATCAAGGACGAGATCTTCCAGTGCCCGCCGGTGCTGCTGCTCATCGGCCGCCCGCAGGACGCCTGGCTGGCCACCTGGAGCCGCGCGGAGGCCGCGGTCACGCATCCGGTGGACCCGGTGGCCCTGGCGGACGCGCTGGCCGGACTGCTCCGCAAGCGGCTCGCCGTGGGCGCCTGACCTCACCGTCCGCACCATCCGCACCGTCCGCTCAGACCTGGGGTCGGAGCCGGGCGGAGTCGGCGGGGGTGGCGTCGGACTGGCCGGAGGCGACCGCGCTGCCCTTGCGCCAGTCCGCCCAGGCCATGTTCCAGTCGCCGTAGCCGTTGTCGAATGTCGCCATGTCGTCTCCATTGCTGTGCACCACCTGGACGATGTCCCCCAGGCGCACGGTGTTGAAGAACCACTGGGCGTTCGCCGTGCTCATGCCGGTGCAGCCGTGGCTGACGTTGGCGTAGCCCTGCGAACCGGTGGACCAGGGCGCGGCATGGACGTATTCACCGCTTTTGGTGACCCGGGCGGCCCAGTAGACCATCAGGTCGTAGGAGCCCGCGCCGAGCCCGATGCTGGCGCCCGTCATCCGTACGGCGGATTCCTTGGCCAGGATGACCTTGATGCCGTTCCGGGTGTCGAATCCGGGCATACCGGTGGTGATCGGGATGGTCCGGATCGGCACCCCGTTGCGCTTCACCGTCATCTGGTGGGTGCCGGAGTCGGTGAGGGCCTCGAGGCGGTCGCCGGTGGTCACCCGCAGCGACTTGGCCGCACCGCCGTAGAGCCCGCCGCCGATCCGGATGCCCTTGAGGTTGGAGTGCACCGTGATGGTGGCGTGGGCGGGCCAGTACTCCTGCGGGCGGTAGTGCAGGTTCCGGCTGTTCACCCAGTGCCAGACGCCCTCCACCGCGGGCCGTGAGTCCACCTTCAGGGCGCGCTCGATCACGGCGCGGGCCGAGGGGTCCTTGACGGGCCGGCTCAGCTTGGCCGTGATGGGCTGCCCCACCCCGTACTCCCCCGCCTTGGGGCCGAAGGTGACCTTCAGCAGCCGGTGGGCGGAGCTGGTGGTGAAGTCGACCGTACGGCGGCCCGGAGCGCCGCCCCCGTCCTCCGTGGACACCTTCAGCGTGTAGTGGGCGCCCGCGGCCAGCGGCACGGTGCTGCGCCAGTGCCTGCCGTCGTCGGTCAGCTCACCCCGGACATAGCGGCCCGCGGCGTCGGTGGCCGTGACATCCGTGATCCGGCTGTCGTCGTCCTTGGCCGTCACTTCGAGCGGCTTGTCCGGATCGGCCTTACGGCCGTCGCCGTCACCGCTGAACGAGATCTGATCGGCGGCGTCGTACGGCTTGGCGGACAGGGGGTCGGGGGATCCCCCGCATCCGCTCAGACCCGCTATCAGCGGCGCCACCAGCAGGGCGCAGGTCAGCACCGCCCGGCTTCTGAGTGATCGAGGTGTGTGGCTCATGGAGCCAACGTAAGAACGGTGTCCGGGAACGGCGCGCGGAGCGAGGCACCGGAGTGAACCGGCGGCCCCGGCGGTCCCGGCGGGGCCGTCCGGCCCGCGACGCCGAGCGGGGCCCGGACACCTCGGGAGGTGTCCGGGCCCCGCTCGTATCAGCCGGTCAGGGCTACTGGTTGGCGTTCTCGCCGCGGTAGTACTCGAAGACCCAGCCGAAGAGGCCGATCATGATGATCGGGGCCGAGAAGAAGAGCAGCCACCAGCCGAAGATCACGCCCAGGAACGCCATGGCGCCACCGACGCCGAGGGAGAGCGGCTGCCAGCTGTGCGGGGAGAAGAATCCCAGCTCGCCGGCGTCGTCCGCGACATCCGCTTCCTTGTTGTCCTGCGCGCCGACATCCACCCGGCGGGCCGTGAAGGCCAGGTAGTAGCCGATCATGATGCTCAGCCCGAAGGCCAGGAAGAGCGCCGTGGTGCCGGCCGGCTCCTTCGACCACACGCCATAGACGATCGCCATGACGAGGATGAAGACGGCCAGCCAGATGAACATCCGGCCTTGGACCTTCACTTGCCGGCCTCCTTACCACCCGCGAGGGCCTTGTCATCGTCAGGCGCACCGTGGTTCTCGAGCTGGTCGAGCGCCGCGATCTCCGGGTGGTGCAGGTCGAACGCCGGGGATTCGGAGCGGATCCGCGGCAGGGTGAGGAAGTTGTGCCGCGGGGGCGGGCAGGAGGTCGCCCACTCCAGCGAACGGCCGTAGCCCCAGGGGTCGTCGACCTCGACCTTCTTGCCGTACTTGGCGGTCTTCCAGACGTTGTAGAGGAACGGCAGGATCGACAGGCCCAGCAGGAAGGAGCTGATGGTCGAGATGGTGTTCAGCGTGGTGATGCCGTCGGCCGCCAGGTAGTCGGCGTACCGGCGGGGCATGCCCTCGGCGCCCAGCCAGTGCTGCACCAGGAACGTGCCGTGGAAGCCCACGAACAGCGTCCAGAAGGTGATCTTGCCGAGCCGCTCGTCCAGCATCTTGCCGGTCATCTTCGGCCACCAGAAGTGGAATCCGGCGAACATCGCGAAGACCACGGTGCCGAAGACCACGTAGTGGAAGTGGGCCACCACGAAGTACGAGTCGGAGACGTGGAAGTCCATCGGCGGCGACGCCAGGATCACACCGGTCAGACCACCGAAGGTGAAGGTGATCAGGAAGCCGACCGCCCAGAGCATCGGGGTCTCGAAGCTCAGCGACCCCTTCCACATCGTGCCGATCCAGTTGAAGAACTTGATACCGGTCGGCACCGCGATGAGGAACGTCATGAACGAGAAGAACGGCAGTAGCACTCCGCCGGTGACATACATGTGGTGGGCCCACACCGTCACCGAGAGACCGGCGATCGAAATGGTCGCGGCGATCAGGGAGATGTAACCGAACATCGGCTTCCGGGAGAAGACCGGAATGACCTCGGAAATGATGCCGAAGAACGGCAGGGCGATGATGTACACCTCTGGATGGCCGAAGAACCAGAAGAGGTGTTGCCAGAGCAACGCTCCGCCATTGGCCGCGTCGAAGACATGCGCCCCGAATTTACGGTCCGCCTCCAGGGCGAACAGCGCGGCGGCCAGCACCGGGAAGGCGAGCAGGACCAGCACCGCGGTCAGCAGCACGTTCCAGGTGAAGATCGGCATGCGGAACATCGTCATGCCCGGAGCGCGCATGCAGATGATCGTGGTGATGAAGTTGACCGCACCGAGGATCGTGCCGAAGCCGGAGAGGGCCAGACCCATGATCCACATATCCGCGCCGATACCCGGCGAACGGACCGCGTCCGACAGCGGGGAGTAGGCGAACCAGCCGAAGTCGGCCGCGCCTTGCGGGGTCAGGAACCCGCCCACCGCGATCAGCGAGCCGAAGAGGTACAGCCAGTACGCGAACATGTTCAGCCGCGGGAACGCCACATCGGGCGCACCGATCTGCAGCGGCATGATCCAGTTCGTGAAGCCCGCGAACAGCGGGGTGGCGAACATCAGCAGCATGATCGTGCCATGCATGGTGAACGCCTGGTTGAACTGCTCGTTCGACATGATCTGCGTACCCGGGCGGGCCAGCTCGGCGCGCATGAAGAGCGCCATCACCCCGCCGATGCAGAAGAACGCGAACGACGTGACGAGGTAGAGCGTGCCGATCGTCTTGTGGTCCGTGGTGGTCAGCCACTTGACGACGACATTGCCCGGCTGCTTCCGACGTACCGGCGCTTCCCGCTCTTGCGAGGCGGTGGTGCCGGCACCCTGGGGTTCGTTGAGGATGCTCACGATGTCCTGGTCTCCGCGTTCTTGGCGGCGTCCGTCTGCTCAATGCCCGCCGGGATGTAGCCGGTCTGGCCCTTCTTCGCCAGTTCCTTGAGGTGCTGCTGGTAACGCTCCGGCGACACGACCTTGACGTTGAAGAGCATCCGGGAGTGGTCGACGCCGCACAGCTCGGCGCACTTGCCCTTGAAGGTGCCCTCGCGGTTCGGAGTGACCTCGAAGCGGTTGGTGTGCCCCGGGATGACGTCCATCTTCATCAGGAAGGGGACCACCCAGAACGAGTGGATGACATCGCGGGACGTCAGGATGAACTGGACCGACTCGCCCTTCGGCAGCCACAGGGTCGGGCCCGGGTTGCCGGTCTGCGGGTTCCGCTCACCGGGCGTGCCCGCCTCGTAGACGCCTTCGGCGCCCTTGGGGACCGCGTTCAGCATGCGCCCCGGGATCGCGGAGATCTCCTTGGCTTCCTGCTTGGGCGTGGCGGTGGACCCGTCCACGTTCTCCATGTAGTTGAAGCCCCAGCTCCACTGGTAGCCCACCACGTTGACCACGTGGTCGGGCTTCTTGGAGGTCTTGAGGAGCGCGTTCTCATCGCGTGCGGTGAAGTAGAACAGCACCGAGACGATGATGATCGGGACCACGGTGTACAGCGCCTCGATCGGCATGTTGTACCGGGTCTGCGCGGGAACCTCGATCTTGGTCCTGCTGCGACGGTGGAAGATGACCGCCCAGATGATCAGGCCCCAGACCAGGACGCCCGTGGCGAGCGCCGCCGCCCACGAGCCCTGCCACAGGGAGAGGATCCGCGGCGCCTCCTCCGTGACGGGGGTAGGCATTCCGAGGCGGGGGAAGTCCTTGGATGTGCAACCGGTGGCGGTCGCCAGGACCAAGCCCGCGGCCAGCGCCTGCAGCAGCTTCCGCCGCACCGGGCGCCGCGACGAGCGGTCGGAGCCGTTGGGACTCACGTAGCGCCTTCCCGAGAGTCTCGCCCGCGCGGTTGGCCGCGGCCGTCTGTCTGGTCGGTCGCCGGCCCGGTGCGGGCAGGGGTTTGGATGTTTATGCGGACCAAACCCTACTGGACGCCATTTGGGGTCGCGCGGGGAGGGTGCCCAACGCGCCGGGGCGCTCCACGAAGGGGTGGAATCCCGGGCTCCGGCGGCCTGTTCCGGCCGGGCGCAGCCCGGGTTCCGGCCCCGCTCCGGCCCGGGTTCCGGCCCCGCTCCGGCTCCGGTCCGGCCCCGGTCCGGGCCCGGCTCCGGGCAAGGTGCGACCCTGACTCCGGGGGCGGTGCGATCACGGTTCCGGGGGCGGTGCGAACCCGGTTCCGGGGGCGGTGCGATCCTGGGCGGGGCCGTGCCCGTCCGTTCGCCGGTCGCGGCGACTAGCGTTTCTTACGTGCCCTACTTCGACGCGGCCTCATCCGCTCCTCTGCACCCCGTCGCGCGGCAGGCGCTCCTCGCCGCGCTCGACGAGGGGTGGGCCGACCCCTCGCGCCTCTACCGGGAGGGGCGGCGGGCCCGGCTGCTGCTGGACGCCGCGCGGGAGGCGGCCGCCGAGGCCGTGGGGTGCCGCCCGGACGAGCTCGTCTTCACTCCTTCGGGGACCCGCGCGGTGCACGACGGCATCGCGGGGGCGCTCGCGGGACGGCGGCGCGCCGGTCACCATCTGATCGTCTCCGCCGTGGAGCACTCCTCGGTGCTGCACGCGGCGGCCACGCACGAGGCGGACGGCGGCACGGTCACCGACGTTCCGGTGGACCGTACGGGACGGGTCGCGCCGGGGGCGTACGCGGCGGCCCTGCGGGAGGCCCCGGGCGGGGTGGCGCTGGCCTGTCTGCAGTCCGCCAACCATGAGGTCGGCACGCTGCAGCCGGTGGCCGAGGCCGCCGAGGAGTGCGCGGCGGCGGACGTACCGCTGCTGGTGGACGCGGCGCAGTCGCTCGGCTGGGGCCCCACGGAGGGTAATTGGTCGCTTCTGACCGCAAGTGCCCACAAATGGGGCGGCCCTGCGGGGGTGGGGCTGCTCGCGGTGCGCAAGGGGGTTCGCTTCCGTAGGGTCCAGCCCGCCGACGAGCGGGAGTCGGGCCGCTCCCCCGGGTTCGAGAATCTCCCCGCCATCGTCGCCGCGGCCGCCTCGCTGCGGGCCGTCCGGGCGGAGGGCGCCGCCGAGGCGGAGCGGCTGCGGGGGCTGGTGGAGCGGATCCGGGCGCGGGTGCCGGAGCTGGTGCCGGACGTCGAGGTGGTCGGCGACCCGGAGCGGCGGCTGCCGCATCTGGTGACCTTCTCCTGTCTCTATGTCGACGGAGAGGCGCTCCTCCATGAGCTGGACCGCGCGGAGTTCTCGGTCTCGTCCGGCTCCTCCTGCACCTCCTCCACACTGACCCCGAGCCATGTGCTGCGGGCCATGGGGGTGCTGTCCGAGGGCAATGTGCGGGTCTCGCTTCCGCGCGGTACGGCCGAGGCGGACGTGGACCGGTTCCTGGAGGCGCTGCCGGGGGTGGTGGCGGGCGTACGGGAGCGCCTGGGCGCCCCGAAACCGGCCGAAGCCGCGGCCGACCCGGCCCCCGAGCCCGAACCTGAGCCCGCACCCGAACCCGAGCTGGTCGTCGACTCGCTCGGCAAGCGGTGCCCGATCCCGGTGATCGAGCTGGCCAAGGTGATCGGCGAAGTGCCGGTGGGCGGGGTGGTGACGGTCCTGGCCGACGACGAGGCGGCCCGGCTGGACATCCCGGCCTGGTGCGAGATGCGCGGCCAGACCTATGAGGGCGAGCGCCCGGCCGACCGGGGCGTGGCGTACCGGGTGCGCCGCCGCGCGTAGGCGTTGTCCGACGGTACGCGTACGCCTGCGGCGGGCTGCTCCCCTCCCCGCCCCTTCCCGAAACTGGGGCTCCGCCCCAGACCCCGCTCCTCAAACGCCGGAGGGGCTGGAAGGTGAGGCCCAGGGGGCAATGGCCCCCTGGGCGCCCCACGGGTTCAGGGGAGGTGGGCCGCGATCTCGCCCGCCGCGTCATGGCCGTACGCCTTGGCGAAGCGCTCCATGAAGTGGCCGCGGCGCAGCTCGTACTCCTGCGTGCCGATCGTCTCGATGACCAGCGTCGCCAGCATGCAGCCCACCTGGGCGGCCCGCTCCAGCGAGAGGTTCCAGGACAGACCGGAGAGGAAGCCCGCGCGGAAGGCGTCGCCGACCCCGGTCGGGTCGGCCTTCTGCTCCTCCTCCGGGCAGCCGACGACCACGGGCTCCTCGCCCTCGCGGTCGATCCGCACGCCCTGCGCGCCGAGCGTGGTGACGCGGGTGCCGACCTTGGCGAGGATCTGGTCCGCGGTCCAGCCGGTCTTGGTCTCGATCAGCGCGGCCTCGTACTCGTTGGTGAAGAGGTACTCCGCGCCGCCGATCAGCTGCCGGATGTCCTCGCCCTCCATGCGGGCGAGCTGCTGGGAGGGGTCGGCGGCGAAGGCGATGCCGCGTGAGCGGCACTCCTCGGTGTGGCGGACCATGGCCTCCGGGTCGTCCGCGCTGATCAGCACCAGGTCGAGGCCGCCGACGCGCTCCGCGACCGGCTGGAGCTCGATCTGGCGGGCCTCGCTCATGGCGCCGGTGTAGAAGGACGCGATCTGGTTGTGGTCGGCGTCGGTGGTGCACACGAAGCGCGCGGTGTGGTGGACCTCGGAGATATGGACGGACGCGGTGTCCACACCGTGCCGGTCCAGCCAGGCGCGGTAGTCGGCGAAGTCCTCGCCGGCCGCGCCGACCAGGATCGGGCGCAGACCCAGCACGCCCATGCCGAAACAGATGTTGGGGCCGACTCCGCCGCGGCGGACGTCGAGGGTGTCGACCAGGAAGGAGAGTGAGACCGTATGCAGCTGATCGGCGACCAGCTGATCGGCGAAACGGCCGGGGAAGGACATCAGATGGTCGGTGGCGATGGAGCCGGTTACGGCGATACGCACTGAGTCGCTCCTGCGGGGCGGAGAGATCGGACGCTTCACGCTATCTGTTCAGCCCGGTCCATACGAACGGAAGAAACTACCCAATAGTAGGTCTTTTTTCGCCGACACCCGCTGAATACGGTGCGTGGACACGGGGGACGCGTCGGCTACACCCACGGACCGGGAGGCATCATGCCCCAGCACCTCACCCCCGCGTTTCCCGCCACCGGGGCCATCGAGCCCGAATATCTGGAGGAGCTGCGCGGCGAAGGTGCGCGGATGGCGCCGCACTGGACGGTCACCGTATCGGCCGCTCCCACCAGGCCCGTTTCCCCGGTCGCCGCCTCCCGCATCCGGGGGATCACGGTGCCCGCCACCTCGGCCGATCTGCTGGCCGGCATGTCCGATTACGGCGATTGAAGGAACCGGCCGCGCCCCGGCTCCGTCTCATCGGCATCTCCTCGCGAGGGATGGGACCGTAGAACGTGAGCGGAGCCGAAGGAGCGAAACGGTGAGCACCGAGGACACCGACACCCCGCAGACCCCCGACGACGACACTTCCCGTGCGCGCCGGCGCTCGCCGCTGGCCGTCGTTTCGGTGGCGGCCGCGGTGCTGGTCGCCGGTGGTGGCGGCGCCTACTGGGCCTCCACCGCGGCGGACGGCGGCACCCGGGGTCCAGGCGCGTCGGGCGAGGACGGAGCGCCGAAACCCCTCGCACTGGACGCCTACGCCTCCCCGGGCGGAGAGCGGGGCGGGAACGAGGGCATCGCGCCCGGTGAGCCCGACCCGCACGGCGGACGCTATGTGGTGACGGGCAAGCTGCCGGACGGGCCCGACGAGGCCCCCGTGTATCTGACCGACCCGAAGGTCGCCAAGGCCGATGTGGCGCGGCTGGCGAAGGCCCTGGACGTCTCCGGCAGCCCCCGCGCCGACCACGGGTACTGGAAGGTGGGCGGCACCCCGGACGCGAGCGGCCCGACGCTGCGGGTGAGCCGAACCGGGCCGGGCAGCTGGTCGTACTCCCGCTATGGGACGCCGGGTGACACGTCCTGCGTCCACCCGGATGGGAAGAAGGCGCCGCAGACCACGCGGACCGACAAGGGCGACGGGGCGGCCAAGCCCGACAAGAGCTGCCCCACCTACCGCGACGGCGACAAGCGCGGTGACAACGGCGCCGCCGAGGGCCGTGACAAGGCCGTCTCCGAGGAGAAGGCCCGGAGCGCCGCCGAGCCGGCACTCAAGGCGCTCGGGCTGTCGGACGCCAAGCTGGACGCGAGCGGCCTCTACGGCGCCGTGCGGATGGTGAACGCGGACCCGAAGGTGGGCGATCTGCCCACCTACGGCTGGGGCACCAATCTGCAGGTCGGCGCCGACGGCCAGCTGGTCGGCGGCAGTGGAACGCTGTCGGAGCCCAAGGAGGACGACAGCTATCCGGTGCTCAGCGCGGACCAGGCGCTGCGGCGGCTGAACTCGACGTCGGGCGGGAGCGACGGCCCCTCGGGCAAGGTGAGCGTGCGCAAGGTGACGTTCGGCCTCGCCTCGCACATGGTGGACGGCCGACGGGCGCTGGTGCCGTCGTGGATCTTCGAGACCAAGCCGGCCGGGACCAACCGGGTGGCGGTCACCCTCCCCTACCCCGCGGTGAAGCCTGAGTTCATCAAGAAGGCGAAGGAGCCGGGCCACTCCCCCTCGCCGGGCAAGGGGGACAGCACCTCCAAGCCGGATCACCTCACCTCGTACAGCGTGGACGGCAAGACCCTGACGCTGCGCTTCTGGGGCGGGGTCTGCAACACCTACTCGGTCTCCGCGAAGGAGACCTCGGACAAGGTGACGCTGGACCTCGAGAGCGAGCCGAAGCATCCGGGGCGGGCCTGCATCCTCATCGCCAAGCAGCTGGAGCGGAAGGTGACGCTGAAGGAGCCGCTGGACGGCCGGAAGGTCGTGGACGGGTCCACCGGTGAGACGGTGCCGCTGCGGAAGTGAGCGAACGGCTCAGGACAGCCGGAACTCAGGACAGCCGGAAGGGGGCGGGCCCAATGGGCCCGCCCCCTTCCGTCGCGCTGTTTACCTCCGCCGCGCCCGGGGGCTCAGCTGAAGGAGTCGCCGCAGGCGCAGGAGCCCGTGGCGTTCGGGTTGTCGATGGTGAAGCCCTGCTTCTCGATGGTGTCGACGAAGTCGATCGAGGCACCGCCCAGGTACGGGGCGCTCATGCGGTCGGTCACGACCTTCACTCCGCCGAAGTCCTTGACGACGTCGCCGTCGAGCGAGCGCTCGTCGAAGAAGAGCTGGTAACGCAGGCCGGAGCAGCCGCCGGGCTGGACGGCGACGCGCAGCGCGAGGTCATCGCGGCCCTCCTGCTCCAGCAGGCCCTTGACCTTCGACGCGGCGGCGTCGGACAGGATGATGCCCTCGCTCGCGGTGGTCTCGTCCTGAACGGTCATCTGCTTCTCTCCCGGGTCGTACGGACTGCTTGCCGTTGTGCCAAACCAACGGCGTCCCGGATTCATTCCGGGCCCAAGCGCCTAACTCCTGTTGCCCTTCATGCTCGCATACGGGTGGACACACCGGAATGCGTCACATCGACACAATGCCTCTCGTCAACGTGACGTGAAGCGGCTATGATAGATAGCGTCATTCTGACGATTAGGGTTCCCAGCGAAGAAAGAAGGGTGCGTGACGTGACCACCGCCCAGCCCCTCGACGTGCAGCCGACCCCGCTCGCGCTGCTGCTTCTCGGCCGGGAGGCCGACCCCCGGAGCGAGCGCGGCGTGGAGTGTCCGGGAGACCTCCCGGCGCCCTCCGACCCGGATCTGGTGGCACGCGCCCGCGCGGCCAAGGAGAAGCTCGGGGACAAGGTCTTCGTGCTCGGCCACCACTACCAGCGCGACGAGGTCATCGAGTTCGCCGACGTCACCGGAGACTCCTTCAAGCTCGCCCGGGACGCGGCCGCGCGGCCGGACGCCGAGTACATCGTCTTCTGCGGTGTGCACTTCATGGCCGAGTCCGCCGACATCCTCACCGGCGACGCCCAGCAGGTCGTCCTCCCCGATCTGGCGGCCGGCTGCTCGATGGCCGACATGGCCACGGCCGAGCAGGTCGCCGAGTGCTGGGAGGTGCTCACCGAGGCCGGTGTGGCGGATGCGACGGTGCCCGTCTCGTACATGAACTCCTCCGCCGACATCAAGGCGTTCACCGGTCGCCACGGCGGCACCATCTGCACCTCCTCCAATGCCCGGCGGGCGCTGGAGTGGGCGTTCCAGCAGGGCCAGAAGGTGCTGTTCCTGCCCGATCAGCACCTGGGGCGCAATACGGCGGTCCGCGACATGGGCATGTCGCTGGAGGACTGCGTCGTCTACAACCCGCACAAGCCGAACGGCGGGCTCACCCCCGAGCAGCTGCGCGCCGCCACGATGATCCTCTGGCGCGGCCACTGCTCGGTGCACGGCCGCTTCTCGCTGGACTCGGTCAACGATGTGCGCGAGCGCATACCGGGAGTGAACGTGCTGGTGCACCCGGAGTGCAAGCACGAGGTCGTGGCGGCGGCCGACCACGTGGGCTCGACCGAGCACATCATCAAGGCCCTGGAGGCCGCCCCCGCCGGTTCGAAGTGGGCGATCGGCACCGAGCTGAATCTCGTACGGCGCCTGGCCAATCGTTTCGCCGACCAGGACAAGGAGATCGTCTTCCTCGACAAGACGGTCTGCTTCTGCTCGACCATGAACCGGATCGATCTGCCGCATCTGGTGTGGGCGCTGGAGTCGCTGGCAGCCGGCAAGGTGGTCAACCGCATCCAGGTCGACAAGGAGACCGAGCACTTCGCCAAGCTGGCGCTGGAGCGGATGCTGGCGCTGCCGTAGGCAGCGTCCGGCGATGGGAGGCGGGGCGCGGTTCGCCTGCGGCGGGCTGTTCCCCTCCCCGCCCCTTCCCACAACTGGGGCTCCGCCCCAGTCCCCGGGGCCAGGGGCGAGGCCCCTGGCCCTGACCGGCCGTCGATCATCTGCGGCACCATCGTGGCTGGTCGCGCCCACGCGGCGGAGCCGCACATCGACACAGCCCCGCGCCCCTTCGGGGGCTGGGGCGGAGCCCCGGATTCGGGAAGGGGCGGGGAGGGGAAAGGTCCGGCGGACAGCCCTACGCGCCCGCGCGGACCAGCCCCGTCTCGTAGGCGATCACCACCAGCTGGGCCCGGTCGCGGGCGCTCAGCTTGGCCATCGCACGGTTGACATGCGTCTTGACCGTGAGCGGGCTGACCTCCAGCCGGGCGGCGATCTCGTCGTTGGACAGCCCGCCGCCCACCTGGACCAGGACCTCCCGCTCGCGCACGGTCAGCGCGTCCAGCCGCGAGGAGTCATAGGCGTCCTCGCCGCCGCTCCCGTCGCCCTGGGCCAGGAAGCGGGCGATCAGCCCCTTGGTGGCGGCCGGGGACAGCAGCGCCTCGCCCGCCGCCGCGATACGGATCGCCGCGAGCAGCTCATCGGGTTCGGCGCCCTTGCCGAGGAAGCCGCTGGCCCCCGCCCGCAGCGAGTCCACCACGTACTCGTCCACCTCGAAGGTCGTCAGCATGACCACCCGTACGTCCTTGAGCTGCGGGTCTTCGGTGATCAAGCGGGTGGCGGCCAGCCCGTCCGTACCGGGCATCCGGATGTCCATCAGGACGACGTCGGCGCCCCGGGCGCGGGCGATCTCCACCGCCTCCGCGCCGTCCGACGCCTCGCCCACCACCTCCATATCCTGCTCGGAGTCCACCAGAACGCGGAACGCGCTGCGCAGCAGCGCCTGATCGTCCGCCAGCAGCACCTTGATCGTCATGAGTCCCCTCCCCTACGCGGCTGCAGAGGAAGTCTCACCCGCACCCGGAAACCACCCTCGGGCAGGGCTCCCGCCTCGCAGCTGCCGCGCAGCGCGGTCACCCGCTCGCGCATCCCCAGCAGGCCGTGTCCGCCGCCGGGCTCCGTCCCGTCCGCCCGGGGTTGCCCGGACCCGTCCGCGCCGTTCGGCGCCTCCTCGGGGCCCTCGGTCCGCGTCCCCGCCCCGTCGTCCTCGACCGTGACCTCCAGCGCGTCCGCGACCCTGGCGATGCGGATCTCGGCCGTGGCCCCGGGCCCGGCGTGCTTGTGCACATTGGTCAGCGCCTCCTGGACCACCCGGTAGGCCGTGAGGTCCACCGAGCCCGGCAGCGGACCCAGCTTCTCCGGCGGCTCCGCCCGGACCCGGACCCGCATCCCGGCCCGTACGAAGCCGTCCACGAGCTGGTCCAGGACGGTGAGGCCGGGGGCCGGTTCGGTGGGGGCGGCCGGGTCGCCGTACTGCCGCAGCAGGCCGACCGTGGCCCGCAGCTCCTCCAGCGCCGAGCGGCTCGCCTGCCGTACGTGCGCGAGCGCCTCCTTGGCCTGGTCCGGGCGGTTGTCCATGACATGGGAGGCGACCCCGGCCTGGACGTTGACCAGCGCGATGTGATGCGCCACGACATCGTGCAGCTCACGGGCGATCCGCAGCCGCTCCTCGGCGACCCGGCGGCGCGCCTCCTCCTCGCGGGTGCGCTCGGCGCGGACCGCCCGCTCCTCGATGGCGGCGATGTAGGCGCGCCGGCTGCGCACCGCGTCACCGGCGGCCGCGGCCAGCCCGGTCCAGGCGAACAGGCCCCAATTCTCCTGTGAGTACCAGGGGTTGAGCGCGAAGAGCATCCCGGCGCCGGTGAGCAGTACGGCCGTGGCGGCGCCGACCCGCCAGGTGGTGGGGCGGTCGGTGCGGGCCGCCACGGTGTAGAGCGCCACCACGACCCCGAACACGATCGAGGTGCGCGGCGGGCCCACGTCATTGGTGACGAGCTCGGTGAGGGTGAGGGCGACGTTGAAGGCGAGCACCCCGCGGGGCAGATCGCGGCGGAGCACCAGTGAGGCGGCGGCGAGCACGGCCAGCAGCACGAAGAAGGCGCCCAGCGACTGGTGGCGCATGCGCGGGCCGGCCACCGCGCCGATCAGGATCAGCGCGAGGACCCCCAGCGCCACCAGGGTGTCCAGGGCACGGGGGTGGGCGCACAGCCAGCGGTGCGGACGGGCCAGACCCGGCCCGACGGCGAGGGGAGTCACGGAATCCAACGGTAAGGGCCGCGGGGGGCCGCCCGGCTTCGCGGGCGGCCCGTACCCGGCCGGTGAAGGGAGGTACGACCTGTGCTGGAGTGTGGATCCGGGAGCGTGCCGCACTAGCCCGGAATGAGGCCGTCGTCCTTGAGCATCGCCTTGACTTCCTCGAGGGTCGCGTCGGCGGCGGGGAGGATCAGCTCGGACGGCTGGAGCGCGTCGTCGGGCAGGGGCTCACCGGCCGAGCGCACCGCGTCAAGCAGCGCGCCCAGGGTCCTCCGGAAGCCCTCGTGGTCGCCGCCCTCGATCTCCGCGAGCAGCTCGTCGTCCAGCCTGTTCAGTCCGGGCAGATGGCTCTCGGCCACCAGCACCTGGCCCTCCCCCATGATCCGTACGATCATGACGACCTCCTTGGAGACCTCGCCCAGGCGGGGGCGCGGGCTACTGCTTGTCGAACTTGTGCTGGGTCCGGGACTGCTGGGACTCGTCCGTCTGGCCGCCCTCGATCGCCTGCTGCGGGCTGCCGCCGGCCAGCTCGGCCTTCATCCGCTGAAGCTCGAGCTCCACGTCCGTACCGCCGGAGATCCGGTCCAGCTCGGCCGCGATGTCGTCCTTGGCCATACCGGACTGGTCGTCCAGGGCGCCGGAGGCCAGCAGCTCGTCGATCGCGCCCGCGCGCGCCTGGAGCTGCGCCGTCTTGTCCTCGGCACGCTGGATCGCCATGCCGACGTCGCCCATCTCCTCGGAGATGCCGGAGAACGCCTCGCCGATGCGGGTCTGGGCCTGGGCCGCGGTGTAGGTGGCCTTGATGGTCTCCTTGCGCGTACGGAAGGCGTCGACCTTGGCCTGGAGCCGCTGGGCGGCCAGGGTCAGCTTCTCCTCCTCGCCCTGGAGCGTCTGGTGCTGGGTCTCCAGATCGGTGACCTGCTGCTGCAGCGCGGCGCGGCGGGACAGCGCCTCGCGGGCCAGGTCCTCCCGGCCGAGCGCGAGCGCCTTGCGGCCCTGGTCCTCCAGCTTGGTGGACTGGCCCTGCAACTGGTTGAGCTGCAGCTCCAGGCGCTTGCGCGAAGTCGCCACGTCGGCGACACCGCGGCGCACCTTCTGGAGCAGCTCCAGCTGCTTCTGGTACGAGTAGTCAAGGGTTTCGCGCGGGTCCTCGGCCCGGTCCAGGGCCTTGTTGGCTTTCGCGCGGAAGATCATCCCCATACGCTTCATGACACCGCTCATGGGCCTCGCGCGCCCCCTTCTGACGGACGTGTGACTCCGGCACTCCAACAGACCCAGCCTACGGGCCCTGCTTCCATTACCGCACTGTTCGAGCCCGCTCGCGCTCCTCCTGCAGGACGATCAGACGGGTGGGAGCCTCCGGCGCAAGGAGGAGTGCGCCCCCTGTGTCCCGATTAGGGCGGGACTCCGTTGCCTGATCGTTCCCCCAGAGGCTGGGGCGCACACCCCGCAACCCGTACCCTTGGGCTTTGTGTTCCGAAGCCGTTCCAAGGATGAGCAGGCCGCAACCACCAAGGTGACCGCGGACCAGCCGCAGCAGACCCGTGACCCGCAGGCGCCCAAGGGCCGCCCCACTCCCAAGCGGAGCGAGGCCCAGTCGCAGCGCCGCAGCCTGGCGAAGACGCCGGCCAACCGTAAGGACGCCTCCAAGCGTGCGCGCGAGGCCCGCCGCGCCGATATGGCCAAGCAGCGCCAGGCGCTGGCCGGGGGTGACGAGCGGTATCTGCCGGCCCGAGACAAGGGTCCGGTGCGACGCTTCGCCCGCGACTACGTGGACTCGCGGTTCTCCGTCGCCGAGTACTTCCTGCCGCTCGCGGTGGTCATCCTGGTCCTGAGCATGGTCCGGGCCGGGGCCATGCAGAGCTATGTGCTGCTGGTGTGGATGGTGGTCATCGTCCTCATCGTGGTCAATTCCCTGATCCTCGGCGTCCAGCTCAAGCGGCAGCTGCGCAAGCGCTTCCCCGACGAGAATCTGCGCGGCGCGGTGGCGTACGCCCTGATGCGCACCCTCCAGATGCGCCGACTGCGGCTGCCCAAGCCGCAGGTCAAGCGCGGGGAGCGGCCCTGAGCGGCCAACCCTCCGGCTTCACCGGCGGGGCGGCCGGCTGGCTGGGCCACCTCGGGGGCCTGCGGAACACCGTCCGGCAGGCGCTGGTCGCCCACCAGCTCGATGAGCAGATCACCGCGCGCTTCCCGGTGGGGCAGCGGCTGCGGATGCTCGACGTTGGCGTCGGCCAGGGCACCCAGGCCCTGCGGCTGGCCCGCGCGGGCCATGAGGTGACCGGGCTGGAGTCCGACGCCACCATGCTGGAGGCGGCCCGCACCGCGCTCGCCGACGAGCCCGAGGGCATCCGAAGACGTGTCCGGCTGCTGGAGGGCGACGGCCGGGAGACCGGGGCACACTTCCTGCCGGGCACCTTCGATGTGGTGCTGTGCCACGGCGTGCTGATGTACATGCCCGAACCGGATCCGCTGCTCGCCGGGCTGGCCCGGGTGCTGGCCCCCGGCGGTCTGCTCTCGCTGCTGGTGCGCAACGGTGACGCGCTGGCGATGCGGCCCGGTCTGGCCGGGGACTTCGACACCGCGCTGGCCGCCTTCGACTCCCCCTCGTACACCAACCGCATCGGGTTGCCGGTGCGCGCCGACCGGCGCGAGGAGCTGACCGAGACCCTCACCGCGATCGGCGCGCCGCTGCGCGCCTGGTACGGCGTGCGGGTCTTCACCGACCTCGCCCCGGACGACGCTGAGCCGCCGGGCTCCCCGGAGTGGGAGCGGCTGCTGACGGCCGAGGAGCGGGCCGGCCGCACGGATCCCTACCGGGCGGTGGCGGCGCTGCTGCACCTGTGCGGGGTGCGCGGCTGATCCGGGGCGCCGGGACGGCTGGTCCGGGGCCGAGACGGCTGAACCGGGGCCGGGACGGCTGAACCGGGGCCGGGACGGGGTGGCGGTCAGGACCGCCACCCCGCGCTTTTGTCCATTCGGCGCGTTTTGTCTATTCGGCGCGCAGGCTCATCGGGCCGTAGATCTTCTTACCGTCCTCGAAGAGCGTCACCTGCTCAGCGCCTCCCTCGAGGAGCTCCCGCCACTCCTCGCCGATCCACGACTCCGCGTCCCCCTGGGTCGGGAACTCCTCCGGCTGCACCGCGGGCTTCGTCTCCGCCCCGTCGGACTTCTCGAACCGCCATGTCCACGCCATTCCAGCCTCCTCCATCCCGCCGACCCACGGGTGATACCCGCCGGTCCACAGCTGATGTCTGCCCGCAGCCTAGGTGACTGATCACTCCGTACGGGGTGGCCCCGCGCGACCCGTGGGAACGGACGCGAGACGATCGGGGCGTGGAACTCACTCTTCTGGGCACCGGGGCCCCCGACGGGCTGCCGCGCCACGCCTGCCCCTGCGCCGCCTGCGCCGCCGCCGTCGGCGAGGAGGCACGGGCCGCCACCTCGCTGCTGATCGACGGCGCGCTGCTGATCGACCTCACCCCGGGGGCCGCCTTCGCCGCCGCGCGGGCCGGGTACTCGCTGGTGGGCGTCCGGCAGGTGCTGCTCTCGCATCCGCACGCGGGTCCGGCCGTCGAGTTCCCGGCCGGGCTGCCGGCGCCGGGGCGGGTGCCGGACGGCCGCACGCTGTCCCTGATCAGCGGGCACCGGGTACGGGCGGTCGCGCTGGACTCCCCCGGTACCGGCTACGAGGTCACCGGGCCCGACGGCACCCGGCTGCTGTACCTCCCGCCGGGCGCGGCCGTCGCCGGGCTCCCGGACCCGGCCGAGCCGTACGACATGGTGCTGCTCGACGTGCTGGGCCGCCCCGACGCGCTGGCCGCCCTCCGCTCCCCGGGCGCCGTCGGCGCCACCACCGACGTCCTGGCCGTCCATCTCGACCACACCACCCCGCCCGGCCGGGAGCTGCACCGCCGCCTCGCCACGGCGGGCGCGCGGGCGGTGCCGGACGGGCAGACGCTGATCGTCGGCGAGTATCACGCGGTGCCGGATCTGCCGCGCCGCACGCTGGTGCTGGGCGGCGCCCGGTCCGGCAAGTCCCTCGAGGCGGAACGGCGGCTGGCCGCGTTCCCCGACGTCCTGTACGTCGCGACGGGCGGCACCCGCGAGGGGGACCCCGAGTGGGCCGCCCGCGTCGCCGCCCACCGCGACCGCCGCCCCGGCTCCTGGCGCACCACCGAGACCTGCGACCTGCCCCCGCTGCTCACCGAGGACGGCCCACCGCTGCTCATCGACTGCCTGGCGCTGTGGCTCACCGACGCGATGGACGCCGTGAGCGCCTGGGACGACGAGAAGTGGGCACACGGCGGCGAACGCGCCCTCCACGAACGGGTCTCCGCCCTCGTCGCGGCGGTCCGCGCCACGACCCGTACGGTCGTCGCGGTCAGCAACGAGGTCGGCGCGGGCATCGTCCCCGCAACCGCCTCCGGCCGCCGCTTCCGCGACGAACTGGGCCGCCTGAACACGGCGTTCGCCGAGGAGTGCGAGCAGGTGCTGTTGGTGGTGGCGGGTCAGCCCTTGCCGCTGCGCGGCTGATCGCGGGCGGGGGTGCGGGGCGTGCGGGCACGCGGGCACATGGGGCGTGCGGGCACGTGGGGCGCCTCGCGGGGGCTGCTCGGCTTGGTTGAGTGCGGCTTTCGTCTCGCGCCTTCGGCGCAATTGAGCAGCGGGGCAGGGGGGCGGGGGCGCGGCGCCGCCGCCGGGCGCCGGGTCGGCGGTCGTGGACGCCGGTAGCGGCTACCCGCCTCGACGGCCGAGCTCCCTCCGGACTGCGAGCCGGTGGTCCCAGGGCGGCCCCTCCGGGGTACCCCTCTCGAAAACACTTGATCTGGCGCAACTAATTTGTCAAACGTTTTCGCAGGGGTACCCCGGACCCCCGGCGCCCCGATGGCCCGGCACTCCGGCACTCCGGCACTCCGGCACTCCGGCACTCCGGCACTCCGGCACTCCGGCAAGGGTCCCAGCCCCCGTAGGCCCGAGCCGCCACGGTCCCCGCGCCCCACCGGCCCGGCGCCCGGCAACGCGGCCCGCGCCCCCCACCCCCTCCCCCGCTGCTCAATTGCGCCGAAGGCGCGAGACGGCGCCGCAGCCGACCGAACCGAGTCGGCCGACGCAGGCCCCGGCCCGGCCCGACCCGGCCCGACCCGGCCCGGACTGCCCCCGCGCAGGGGCCGCGCGGGGCCCGCGCGGGGCTCAACGGACGGACGCCGTACCGGTTCCCGGGGCGCCCGGTAGGGTTCGCCAGGTGAGTGCTCTCAATCTCGATGACTTCGTCGACCTGATCGAGCGCCCCGACGGGGGCATCCGGCGTGACGCCGAGGAGCGCCGCGAGCGGCTCGCGTTGCCGCCGGGTGCGCTCGGGCGGCTGGACGAACTGGGCGAGTGGCTGGCCGCCGCTCAGCAGCGGGTGCCGGTCAAGCCCATCGAGCAGCCCCGCGTCGTCCTCTTCGCGGGCGACCACGGCGTCTCCGACCTCGGCGTCTCCGCCCGCCCCGCCAGGAGCACCCACCGTCTGGTCCGCGCCGTGCTCGACGGCGAGAGCCCGGCCGCCATCCTCGCCGCCCGTCTCGGCACGCCCGTCCGCGTCATCGACATGGCCCTGGACTGCGACCCCGAGGACCTTCCCGAAGACGTCACCCGCCACCGCGTACGCCGTGGGTCCGGCCGGATCGACGTCGAGGACGCGCTCACCCTGGACGAGGCCGAGCGGGCCTTCCGCGCCGGGATGGCCATCGCCGACGAAGAGGCGGACTCCGGCACGGACCTGCTCGTCCTCGGCGACCTCAGCGTCGGCGGCACCACCGCCGCGGCCACGCTCGTCGCCGCGCTGTGCGGTACGGACGCGTCCGTGGTCACCGGCCGCGGCGGGGCCGCCATCGACGACCTCGCCTGGATGCGCAAGTGCGCCGCCATCCGCGACGGGCTGCGCCGCGCCCGCCCCGTGCTCGGCGATCAGCTCCAGCTGCTGGCCACCGTCGGCGGTGCCGACCTCGCCGCGATCACCGGCTTCCTGCTGCAGAGCGCCGTACGCCGTACGCCGGTGATCCTCGACGGCGTCGTCTCGGCGGCCTGCGCGCTGGTCGCCCAGCGGGTGGCGTTCCGCGCCCCGGACTGGTGGCTGGCCGGTCAGGCCAGCGGCGAACCGGGCCAGGAGAAGGCCCTCGACCGGATCGCCCTCACCCCGCTGCTCGACCACGGCGTCACGATCGGCGAGGGCACGGGCGCGCTGCTCGCCCTGCCGCTCGTGCAGGCGGCCGCGGCCCTGCACGCGGAACTCCCGGAGCGCGACGACTAGGGGTGTCCGGCGGGGCTTGACGCCTGCGGCGGGCTGTTCCCCTCCCCGCCCCTTCCCACAACTGGGCTCCGCCCCAGACCCCGGCGCCCTGACCGATGGACTGACCGCGCCCGACGGTCGGCTCGTCAACCCCCGGGGTCCGGCGACGGGGCGAACCCCAGAGCTCCCCCGGACCCCGCCAGCCGACCACGAAGCGCACGGCCATCCGCCACACCGGCGCACCGACCACCACCAGCCCACCGGCACAAGTGCTCACGGCACGACCGACGGCACGTCAACCCCCCGGGGTCCGGCAACAGCGCGAACCCCGGCGCTATCCCCGGACCCCGGCCAGGTGACCGAGAAGTGCGCGGTCATCCGCCCACACCGGCGCACCGACCACCACCAGCCCACCGGCACAGGCGCTCACGGCACGACCATCGGCACGTCACCCCCCCAGGGTCCAGCAACAGGGCAAACCCCAGGGCTCCCCCCGGACCCCCGCCAGCCGACCAGGATGCGCACGGCCATCCGCCGCACCGGCGCACCGACCGCGACCAGCCCGTCGGCGCAGGTGCTCACGGCGCGACGATCGGCTCCTCAACCCCCGGGGGCCAGGGGCGAAGCCCCCTGCCACGCGGTGGGGCCGCGTATCGTCGCTGTGGGAAGGGGCGGGATTAGGAAAGCGTCCATTTGCGGCTCCGTCGTGTGGTCCGCCGGACACCCCATAGGGGCAGGCCCTAGCCGAAGGTCAGGATTACCAGGGCGGTCGTGGCGGCCGTTTCCGCCAGCGCGCCGAAGACATCGCCGGTCACCCCGCCGAGACGGCGGTGGCAGTGGTGCAGGAGGAGTTCGGCGGCCGCCAGGGCGGCCAGTGCGGCGAAGGCGTTGAGGACGACGGCGTACGGGCCGAAGGGGACAGCCGCCACCGCGCAGCCGACCACCGTCACCGCCGCCACGACACCGGCGGAACGCCACGGCACGCTGCCCGCGACCGCCGCGCCCAGCCCCTCCGGGCGCGCCGCCGGAACCCCCACACGGGCCGCCAGCGTCAGGGCGCAGCGCGCGGCGACACCGGCCACGGCCGCCCCGACCGCGCCGTGCGCCCAGTCCTGCCCGTAGAGCTCGGCCAGGGCCGCCACCTGCCCGAGCAGGACGAACAGCAGTGTGATCACGCCGAACGGCCCGATGTCCGACCGCTTCATGATGCGCAGCGCGTCCTCGGCGGGCTTGCCGCTGCCGAGTCCGTCCGCGGTGTCGGCGAGCCCGTCGAGGTGGAGGCCGCGGGTCAGTACGGCGGGTATCGCGGCGGTGGCGACGGCCGCGAGCAGCGGCCCGCCGCCCAGGAACAGCAACACCCCGCCCACCGCGGCCGCGCACAGCCCCACGGCCAGCCCGGCCAGCGGAGCGCACAGCATCCCCGCGTGCGCCGCCTCCCGGTCCCACCGTGTGCCCCGTACGGGCAGCACCGTGAGCGTGCCGAACGCGAAGCGGACCCCGTCGCCCCAGGGGGCCCGCGGAGCGTGCGCGGGCGGCGGATCGTAGTCGGGCCGCGGCGGATGCTCCGGCCGGTCGGGCTGCTGCTGCTCCGCGCCCTCGGAGGGCGCGGAGGGCGCGGAGGGCTCAGAGCCCTCCGGCCGCTCGGGCTCGGGCTCCGGCGGGCGTGCGGACGGCTGCGATCGCGGCTGCGGCGGCTCCGGCGTGGTGTCCATCGCGCGGAAGGCTATCCCGGCCACCCGTAGCGGGTAAGCCCCAGGGCACGCCCCTGCTGAGGCCTGAGTGCCAAGGCGCGCCCAGCGCTTGGTACTTCCGGCACGGGCGCACCTCCCAGCGCCGGCCGGGGGAGAACTGAGCCCTGAATAGGGCCTAGGCATACGATGCGGAGGGGCGCGGCCAACCAATCCATGACGGCCGACGAACTACCGGAAGAGGGACCCGACCACTGTGACTGCTCTGACTCTCAGCACCTCGTCCGCCGCGGCACTGCGCGCGGACGCCGTCGTCGTCGGTGTGGCGAAGGGGGCCAAGGGCCCCGTCGTCGCTGTCGGCGCCGAGGCCGTGGACAAGGCGTTCGGCGGGAAGCTGGCCGCCGTTCTGGAGACGCTCGGCGCGACCGGCGCCGAGGGCGAGGTGACCAAACTGCCCGCCGCGTCAGGCCTCAAGGCCCCGGTCGTGCTGGCGGTCGGGCTGGGCGAGGTCCCGGCCAAGGACGACGGCTATGACGCCGAGACGCTGCGCCGGGCCGCGGGCGCGGCCGCCCGCGCGCTGTCCGGTTCGAAGAAGGGCGCGTTCGCGCTGCCGATCGAGGACCCGGCCGACGCCACCGCCGTGGCCGAGGGCGCGCTGCTCGGGGCGTACACGTACGACAAGAGCAACGGCAACGGCGGCAACGCCAAGGACAAGGACAAGGACAAGAAGAACAACGGGCCGCTCGCCGAGGTCGCCCTCGTCGGCGGCAAGCCGCGCGACAAGGCGTACAAGGCGGCCGTCGAGCGCGCCGCCGCCCTCGTCTCGGAGGTCAACCGCGCCCGCGACCTGATCAACACCCCGTCCAACCTCCTCAACCCGGCCGTCTTCGCGGCCGAGGCGGTCGCGGCCGCGAAGGAGCACGGCCTCAAGGCCGAGGTGCTGGACGAGAAGGCGCTCAAGAAGGGCGGGTACGGCGGCATCCTCGGCGTCGGCCAGGGCTCGGAGGCCCCGCCGCGGCTGGTCCGGATCGCGTACACCCACCCCAAGGCCGAGAAGACGCTCGCCCTGGTGGGCAAGGGCATCACCTATGACTCGGGCGGCATCTCCCTCAAGCCGGCCGGTCACAACGAGACGATGAAGTGCGACATGAGCGGTGCCGCCGCCGTGTTCGCCGCGGTCGTCACCGCCGCGAAGCTGGGCCTGCGGGTCAATCTGACGGGCTGGCTGGCGCTGGCCGAGAACATGCCGTCGGGTTCGGCCACCCGCCCCGGCGATGTGCTGTCGATGTACAGCGGCAAGACCGTCGAGGTGCTGAACACCGACGCCGAGGGCCGGCTGGTGCTCGCCGACGCGATCACCCGCGCCGGTGAGGAGAAGCCGGACGCGATCGTGGACGTGGCGACGCTGACCGGTGCGATGGTCCTCGCGCTGGGCAACCGCACGTTCGGGATCATGACGAACGACGAGGCGTTCCGCACCACGCTCCACGAGGTCGCGGGCGAGGTCGGTGAGCAGTCCTGGCCGATGCCGCTGCCCGACCACCTCCGTAAGGGCATCGACTCGCCGGTCGCCGATCTGGCGAACCTGGGCGAGCGCATGGGTAGCGGTCTGGTGGCCGGCATCTTCCTGAAGGAGTTCGTGGCGGACGGGATCACCTGGGGCCACCTGGACATCGCGGGTCCGGCCTTCAACGAATCCGGTCCGTTCGGCTACACCCCCAAGGGCGGCACGGGCGCCGCGGTACGCACCCTGGTCCGGCTGGCCGAGCGCACCGCCGACGGCGACCTCGGCTGAGCCGGGGCCCCAGAACCCCAGGACCCAGACCCGAGCCCAAGAACCCGAGGCCCCGAAGGCCCGAGGTCCCGAGGCCCCGCCCCAAACGCCAGGTGACCCCTAGCCCCAGCCAGGAGACCCTGGCCCCGCGACACAGCGACATGTCGCGGCAACGCTTCGCGACCGTATGAGACGCGCGCCGCCATAGGCCGAAAGTCCCGTCGATTTCGCCCTCAACGAAATCGACGGGGCTTCGCGTTCCGGATACGCAGCAGTAACCCCTGAACTGGGGTGTGGAGATTTCTCACACAGCGGCCCCGCGTCCCGCCTCCTCCCAACAAGTGCGAAGATGTTGTCCCGGCAGGACAGGGCCACCGACACCAGGGCCGACGTAAGAAGCGGCCGAACACACGCCGCCGCCCGGCCGACCAAGGGCCGGCCCCGGCGCACCATGCATGGAGGACGTGACGTGGCGAACGACGCCAGCACCGTTTTCGACCTAGTGATCCTCGGAGGCGGTAGCGGCGGTTACGCCGCTGCCCTGCGCGCGGCGCAGCTGGGTCTGGACGTCGCCCTGATCGAGAAGGACAAGCTGGGCGGCACCTGTCTGCACCGTGGCTGCATCCCCACCAAGGCGCTGCTGCACGCCGGTGAGCTCGCCGACCAGGCCCGCGAGGGCTCGGAATTCGGTGTGAAGACCACCTTCGAGGGCATCGACATCGAGGGTGTGCACAAGTACAAGGACGGCGTGGTCTCGGGCCTCTACAAGGGTCTGCAGGGCCTGATCGCCTCCCGCAAGGTCACCTATGTGACGGGTGAGGGCCGGCTGTCCTCCCCGACCTCCGTCGATGTGAACGGCGAGCGCTACACCGGCCGCCACATCCTGCTGGCCACCGGTTCGGTGCCGAAGTCCCTGCCCGGCCTGGAGATCGACGGCAACCGCGTCATCTCCTCCGACCACGCGCTGGTGCTCGACCGCGTGCCGAAGTCCGCGATCGTGCTGGGCGGCGGCGTCATCGGCGTCGAGTTCGCCTCCGCGTGGAAGTCCTTCGGGGCCGACATCACCATCGTCGAGGCGCTTCCCCACCTCGTCCCGGTCGAGGACGAGAACAGCTCCAAGCTGCTGGAGCGCGCCTTCCGTAAGCGCGGCATCAACTTCTCCCTCGGCTCCCGCTTCTCGGGCGTGGAGTACACCGCCGACGGCGTCAAGGTCTCGCTGGAGAACGGCAAGACCTTCGAGGCCGAGCTGCTGCTGGTGGCCGTGGGCCGCGGCCCGGTCTCGCAGGGGCTCGGCTACGAGGAGGCCGGGGTCGCCATGGACCGCGGCTATGTCCTCGTCGACGAGTACATGCGGACCAACGTGCCGACCATCTCCGCCGTCGGCGACCTGGTCCCCACCCTCCAGCTGGCCCACGTCGGCTTCGCCGAGGGCATGCTGGTGGCCGAGCGGCTGGGCGGTCTGAACCCGGTGCCGGTCGACTACGACGGCGTGCCGCGGGTGACCTACTGCCACCCCGAGGTCGCCTCCGTCGGCATCACCGAGGCCAAGGCCAAGGAGCTGTACGGTGCGGACAAGGTCGTCGCCCTGAAGTACAACCTCGCGGGCAACGGCAAGAGCAAGATCCTCAAGACCGCGGGCGAGATCAAGCTCGTACAGGTACGGGACGGTGCCGTCGTCGGCGTCCACATGGTCGGTGACCGGATGGGCGAGCAGGTCGGCGAGGCTCAGCTGATCTACAACTGGGAGGCGCTGCCGGCCGAGGTCGCGCAGCTCGTCCACGCCCACCCGACCCAGAACGAGGCGCTCGGCGAGGCCCACCTGGCCCTGGCCGGCAAGCCGCTGCACTCCCACGACTGACTCATCCCGAGCGCGAACCATCCAAAGATCGTTAAGGAGCAACCGAACACCATGGCGGTTTCCGTAACCCTGCCGGCGCTCGGCGAGAGCGTGACCGAGGGCACCGTCACCCGCTGGCTCAAGGCCGAAGGTGAGCGCGTCGAGGCCGACGAGCCCCTGCTCGAGGTGTCGACCGACAAGGTCGACACCGAGATCCCGGCCCCCTCGGCCGGTGTGCTGACGTCCATCAAGGTGGCCGAGGACGAGACGGTCGAGGTCGGCGCCGAGCTGGCCGTCATCGACGACGGCGGCGCGGCCCCGGCCGAAGCCCCCGCCCCCGCGGCCGAGCCCGCCCCCGCGGCCGAGCCCGCTCCGGCGGCTCAGCCCGAGCCCGCCCCGGCGCCCGCCGCCGAGGCCCCCGCCCCTGCCGCCGCCGCTCCGGCCGGTGGCGCCGAGGGCACCGACGTGGTCCTTCCCGCGCTCGGCGAGAGCGTGACCGAGGGCACCGTCACCCGCTGGCTCAAGGAGGTCGGCGAGTCCGTCGAGGCCGATGAGCCGCTGCTCGAGGTCTCCACCGACAAGGTCGACACCGAGATCCCGGCCCCGGTCGCGGGCACCCTGCTGGAGATCCTGGTCGGCGAGGACGAGACCGCCGAGGTCGGCGCCAAGCTGGCCGTGATCGGCGCCGCGGGTGCCGCTCCGGCCGCCGCGCCCGCCGAGGCCCCGGCCGCCCCCGCCCCGGCTCCCGAGCCGGTCCAGGAGGCCCCGGCGCCCGCCCCGGCCCCGCAGGCCCCGAGCGCCCCGGCGCCGCAGGCCGTCACCCCGGAGCCGGTCGCCCCCGAGCCCGCCCCAGCCGCTCCGGCGCCCGCCCCGGCTCCGGCCGCCACCATCCCGGCTCCCGCGGCCCCCGAGGCCGAGGGCGCCTACGTCACCCCGCTGGTGCGCAAGCTCGCCGCCGAGAACAACGTGGCCCTGTCCACGGTCAAGGGCACCGGCGTCGGCGGCCGCATCCGCAAGCAGGACGTCATCGCCGCCGCGGAGGCCGCCAAGGCCGCCGCCCAGGCCCAGGCCCAGGCACCGGCCGCCGCCGCGCCGAAGGCCGCCCCGCAGGAGGTGTCCCCGCTGCGCGGCCAGACCATCAAGATGCCGCGGATGCGCAAGGTCATCGGCGACAACATGATGAAGGCCCTGCACAGCCAGGCCCAGCTGACCAGCGTGGTCGAGGTGGACGTCACCAAGGTCATGCGGCTGCGCGCCCGAGCCAAGGAGGCGTTCGCCCAGCGCGAGGGCGTCAAGCTCTCGCCGATGCCGTTCTTCGTGAAGGCCGCCGTCCAGGCGCTGAAGGCCCACCCGGCCATCAACGCCCGGATCAACGAGGACGACAACACCATCACGTACTTCGACGTGGAGAACGTCGGGATCGCGGTGGACGCCGAGAAGGGCCTGATGACCCCGGTCATCAAGAACGCCGGCGACCTCAACATCGCCGGTCTGTCCAAGAAGACGGCGGAGCTGGCGGGCAAGGTCCGCTCCAACAAGATCACCCCGGACGAGGTGTCCGGCGCCACCTTCACGATCAGCAACACCGGCTCGCGCGGTGCGCTGTTCGACACGATCATCGTGCCGCCGAACCAGGTCGCCATCCTGGGCATCGGCGCGACCGTCAAGCGCCCGGTGGTCATCACCCACCCGGAGCTGGGCGAGACCATCGCGGTGCGCGACATGACGTACGTGGCGCTCTCCTACGACCACCGCCTGGTGGACGGCGCCGACGCGGCCCGCTACCTGACGGCCGTCAAGGAGATCCTGGAGGCCGGCGAGTTCGAGGTGGACCTCGGGCTCTGATCCCCACCTCGGTTTCCCTGCCGCGCCCCGCACGGGCTTCCCGTGCGGGGCGCGGTTTTCCTTACCGCACAGCCGGGATAATGGCAGCTGTTCACCGCTGGTTCTAAGGAGTCCCCCATGGCCGCCCCCGTCGTCCACTCGCTGCGCGAGCAGATCCGCGAGCACATCGTGGAGGGCATCGTCAGCGGCCGCTGGAAGCCGGGCGAGCGGATCGTGGAGCGCCGGATCGCCACCGAGCTGGAGGTCAGCCAGACGCCCGTGCGGGAGGCGCTGCGGGAGCTGGAGTCGCTGCGGCTGATCGAGTCGGCGCCGAACAAGGGCGTCCGGGTGCGGAATCTTACCGCCGCCGACCTGGAGGAGATCTATCCGGTGCGGGCCGGGCTCGAGCAGATGGCGGCGGAGCTGGCCGCGCCCGTGCTGGCCGAGGACACCTCCGCCCTGGAGCCCGAGGTGCGGGCGCTGTACGAGGCGGACCGCACGGCCGACGGGGAGGCGCAGGTCCGGCACACCGTGGCGTTCCACCGGGAGCTGGTGCGGGCGTCGGGCAACAGCGTGCTGCTGCACACCTGGGAGTCGCTGGGCATCGAGATCTGGACGACCCTGTCGATCCGCTGGCTGGGCACCGTCCAGCAGTCGTACGCCGAGGAGCACCAGGCGGTGGTGGACGCCTTCAAGCGGGGGGATCCGCGGGTCGGCGAACTGGTCAAGGAACATGTCCTCGGCTGTGCACCGCGTGCCTAGTTTCGCGGCACGGAATGCCAATTTCGGCTTACGGAGCACTTTTTCCTTGGAGGGTCTTTGATCGATCATCGATCAGTCTTACGGTTGCCTCATGACCGATCTCGCACGCACGCAGCCGAGTGCGCTCGACCAGCTTCCCGACCGTGACCCCGAGGAGACCGCCGAATGGGGCGCCTCCCTGGACGCCGTCACCCGGGCGGCCGGGTCGCACCGCGCCTCGTACCTCATGCGCCGCACCCTGGAGCGCGCCGAGAGCGCCGGGCTCGCGCTGCCGCCCCTGCTGGAGTCGGACTACCTGAACACCATCCCGACCGCCGCCGAGCCCGCGTTCCCGGGCGACGAGGCCATGGAGCGCCGCATCACCGCCTGGAACCGGTGGAACGCGGCGGCGATGGTCACCCGCGGCAGCCGTGACGGCCTCGGCGGTCACATCGCCACCTTCGCCTCCGCCGCCTGGCTCTACGAGACGGGCTTCCAGCACTTCTTCCGGGGCAAGGAGGCGGACGGCAGCGGCGACCAGCTCTACATCCAGGGCCACGCCTCCCCCGGCATCTACGCCCGCGCCTTCCTGGACGGGCGGCTGACCGAGCACCACCTGGACCACTTCCGCCGCGAGGCGGGCGGCGACGGTCTGCCGTCCTATCCGCATCCGCGCCGGCTGCCGTGGCTGTGGGAGTTCCCCACCGTCTCGATGGGGCTCGGCCCGATCTCCGCGATCTACCAGGCCCGCTTCAACCGCTATCTGGCGGCGCGCGGCATCAAGGACACCGCGAACTCCCACGTATGGGCGTTCCTCGGGGACGGCGAGATGGACGAGCCGGAGTCGACGGCCGCGCTCGCCCTGGCCGGGCGCGAGGGCCTGGACAACCTCACCTTCGTCATCAACTGCAACCTCCAGCGCCTCGACGGCCCGGTGCGGGCCAACTTCAAGATCGTGCAGGAGCTGGAGGCCCAGTTCCGCGCGGCGGGCTGGAACGTGATCAAGTCGCTGTGGGGCTCCGCCTGGGACGAGCTGTTCGCGCTGGACGCCTCGGGCGCGCTGGCCCGCCGGCTGCGCGAGGTCCCGGACGGCCAGTTCCAGACGTACGCGACCCGCGACGCGGCCTACATCCGCGAGCACTTCTTCGGCGCCGACCCGGAGCTGGCCCGGCTGGCGCAGGGGCTCACCGACGCCAAGCTCACCGAGTGTTTCCACACCTCGCGCGCGGGCCATGAGCCCCGCAAGGTGTACGCGGCGTACCGCGCGGCCGTGGAGCACAAGGGCGCCCCGACCGTCGTCCTCGCCCAGACCGTCAAGGGCTGGACGCTGGGCCCCGGCTTCGAGTCGCGCAACGCCAACCACCAGATGAAGAAGCTGACGGGCAAGGAGTTCCGCGCCATGCGGGACCTCCTCGAACTGCCCATCCCGGACAGCGAGCTGGATGACGCCCTCGTGCCGTACGTCCACCCCGGCCCCGGCTCCCCCGAGGTGCGCTACCTCCAGGAGCGCCGCGCGGCCCTCGGCGGCCCGGCCCCGGCCCGCCGGGTCCACCCGGTGGCCCTGCCCGAGCCGTCCGCGAAGCCGTTCCAGGCGCTCGCCAAGGGCTCCGGCAGCCAGGAGATCGCCACCACCATGGCCTTCGTCCGGCTGGTCAAGGACCTGATGCGGGAGAAGGAGACCGGGAAGCGCTGGGTGCCGATCGTGCCGGACGAGGCGCGGACCTTCGGCATGGAGTCGCTCTTCCCCACCGCCGGGATCTACTCCCCGCTCGGCCAGACCTACGACCCGGTCGACCGCGATCAGCTCCTGTACTACAAGGAGGCCGCGAACGGTCAGATCCTCAACGAGGGGATCACCGAGGCCGGTTCAATGGCCGACTTCACCGCCGCCGCGACGTCGTACGCGACCCACGGCGAGCCGATGATCCCCTTCTACATCTTCTACTCGATGTTCGGCTGGCAGCGCACCGCCGACCAGATGTGGGCGCTGGCCGACCAGCTCGGCCGCGGCTTCCTCATCGGCGCCACGGCGGGCCGTACGACGATGACCGGCGAGGGCCTCCAGCACGCCGACGGCCACTCCCCGCTGATCGCCTCCACCAACCCGGCGGCGCTCGCCTACGACCCGGCGTTCGCCTACGAGATCGGCGTGATCGTGCGGGAGGGTCTGCGGCGGATGTACGGCCCCGGGGCCGAGGACGTCTTCTACTACCTGACGGTCTACAACGAGACCAAGGTCCAGCCGCCGATGCCTGCGGGCGAAGGCGTCGAGGAGGGCATCGTCAAGGGCCTGTACCGCTACCAGGAGGCCACGGCCCCGGCCGAGGACTCCCCCCGCATCCAGCTCCTCGCCTCCGGCACCGCCGTCCACTGGACGCTGGAGGCCCAGAAACTCCTCGCCGACGACTGGGGCGTGGCCGCCGACGTGTGGTCCGCCACCTCCTGGAGCGAGCTGCGCCGCGACGCCCTGTCCTGTGACGCGGCGCAGCTCAAGGGCGAAGACCGGGTCCCGTACGTCACCCGTGCCCTGGCAGGCGCACCGGGCCCGGTCCTCGCCGTCAGCGACTGGATGCGCGCCGTCCCCGACCAGATCAGCCAGTGGGTCGAGCAGGACTGGTACTCGCTGGGCACGGACGGCTTCGGCCTCTCCGACACCCGCGAGGCCGCCCGCCGCCACTTCGGCGTGGACGCCCCGGCCATCGTGGTGGCCGCCCTGTCCCGCCTCGCCCGCCAGAGTGCGGTCCGCGCCACGGCCCCCAAGGAGGCCGCGGAACGCTACGGCATCTGACGGCGCCGCCGCCCGGTGACGCCTGCGGCGGGCCACGCGGCGGAGCCGCACATCGATGCTTTCCCCTACCCGCCCCTTCCCACAACCAGGGGCTCCGCCCCTGGTTGTGGGAAGGGGCGGGTAGGGGAAAGAGCCGCCGCAGGCCATGGCCCGGCACGCGCCCGGAGGGCACGGCATCATGGGGCCGTGCGTGCTGCCCGGCTCATCAAGATGGTGCTTCTGCTCCAGGCCCGGCCCTCGATCACGGGGGCCGAGCTGGCGCGGGAGCTGGAGGTCTCCGAGCGCACCGTGACGCGGGACGCGGCCGCGCTGTCCGAGGCGGGGATCCCGGTCTACGCGGACCGGGGCCGGGCCGGGGGCTATCGGCTCGTCGGCGGCTACCGCACCCGGCTGACCGGCCTCGGGCGGACCGAGGCCGAGGCGCTGTTCCTGTCCGGTGTGCCCTCCGCGCTGCGCGAGATGGGGCTCGCGGACGCCGCCTCCGCCGCCCGGCTGAAGGTGTCCGCCGCGCTGCTCCCCGAGCTGCGGGACGCCTCCCATACGGTGGCCCAGCGGTTCCACCTCGACGCCCCGGGCTGGTGGCGCGAGCCGGAGGCACCTGAGCTGCTGCCGGGCATCGCCGACGCGGTCTGGGACGATCTGCGGATCGCCGTCCGCTACCGGCGCCGGGACGCGGAGGTCCGGCGGGAGCTGGAACCGTACGGACTCGTGCTCAAGGCGGGCGTCTGGTATCTCGCGGCCCGCGCGGAGGGCGGCTTCCGGGTGTACCGGGTGGATCGTTTCGCCGCCGTAGAACCGACCGGCGCCCGCTTCACCCGGCACGAGGAGTTCGACCTGCCCGCCTTCTGGGAGGAGCGGGCCGAGCAGTTCGCCCGCTCGATCCTGCGGGAGCGGGCCGTCGTACGGCTGACCCCGGCCGGGGCCCGGCGGCTGCCGCATGTCACGGACCGGGTGGCGGCCGAGGAGGCCGTTCGCGAGGCCGGGGAGCCCGACGGGCAGGGGCGGCTCACCGTCACCCTGCCCGTCGAGTCGTACGAGGTCGCCCTGGCCCAGCTGCTCGGGCTCGGCCCGGACGCGGAGGTGCTGGGGCCGCCGGAGCTGCGGGCGCTCTTCGCGGAGGCGGCGCGCCGTACGGCGGAGCGGTACCGATGAGCCGTACGGACAAGGCGCAGCCCTATCGGTAGTCGGCCGCCGTGCCCTCCTTACCGCCGAAGACGACGTCCCGGAAGTAGCCGAACGCGTCCGGCCGCGAGCCGTCCAGATCGGTGAAGCCGTAGACCTCGGCCAGCTCCCCGCTGAAGACGGACCTGCCGTTCCACCGCGCCCGGTCCGGGTCGGCGGCGAGCGCGGCGACCGCGCGCCCGACGAAGTGCGGCGACTCGGCGATGGCGAAGTGCGGCTCCTGCTCCGCCGCGTCCCGCCAGTTCTCCTCCGTCACCCCGAAGTGGTCCAGCATCTGCTCGGAGCGCAGAAAGCCCGGCGAGACACTGACCGCCGTGCCGTCGAACTCCTTCAGCTCCTCCGCGAGCCCGAAGGCGGTACGGATCGGGGCGTTCTTGGCGAGGTCGTAGAAGAGGTTCAGCCGGTACGTCTTGTTGAACTCCTCGCTTCCGTCGGTCACCTCGACCACCAGCCCGCCCGGGTTCCGGATCAGCAGCGGCAGCGCGTAGTAGCTGGTGATGAGGTGGGTCTCGACGCCGAGCCGGAGCATCCGCAGCCCGCCCGCCAGATTCGTCTGCCACGTCTTCTTGCCGAACTCGATCAGCGCCTCACCGCCCCATACGTCGTTGACCAGGACGTCCAGCCGGCCCTGCTCCCGGTCGATCCGCTCCACCAGCGCCCGGACCCGCTCGGGCTCGAGGTGGTCGGTCGGCACCGCGATGCCCGTGCCGCCGGCGGCCGTGATCAGCTCCGCCGTCTCCTCGATGGTCTCGGTGGCCCGCCCCACCTCGCTGACCGAATCCCGGGTGGTGCGTCCCGTCGCGTAGACGGTGGCCCCGGCCGCCCCCAGCTCGACGGCCATCGCCCGGCCCGCGCCGCGCGTCGCCCCCGCGACGAGCGCGACCCGGCCCGCCAGTGCGCCCTGTGTGCTCACGTCCAATACGTCCTCTCGGTGGAATGCCGTGTCGGGTGACGTGGCCGACCGTGACGTGGTCGACCTGGGTCGACCACCCGTCGACCACGGGTCGGTCACGGGTCGACCTTCGCAGGGAAACCCGACACCTGCTGTCCGGTATTGCGGGACGGCCGCATCCGGCCCGTTCCGCGTGCGGGGGTGCGCGGGAGGGCCGATCCTGGTCCCGTGATGATGGACGAGACGGAGTTCTGGGGGCTGGTCGACAGCGCTCGGGAGGCCGCGGACGGCGACCCCGAGGACCAGTCCGACCTGCTCGTCGAGCAGCTGTCACGGCTCGACCCCGACGCGGTGCTGGACTTCGCCCGGCACTTCGAGGCCCGCTCCAACCGGGCGTACCGCTGGGATGTGTGGGGCGCCGCCTGGGTGCTGCTCGGCGGGGTCAGCGACGACGCCTTCGAGGCGTTCCGCTACTGGCTGATCGGCCAGGGCCGGGAGATCTTCGAGGGCGCGCTGCACGATCCGGACGGGCTCGCCGAGCTGCTCGAGGACTTCGACGAGCAGGTGGACGGCGACTGCGAGGACCTGGGGTACGCGGCGGACGAGGCGTACGAGCGGCTGACCGGCGCGCCCCTGCCGGAGCTGGGGCTCCCGCCCACGCCCCGGGAACCGGTCGGGGAGCCCCTCGACTTCGAGAGCGAGGCGGTGCTGGCGGAGCGGTATCCGCGGCTGTGGGAGCGCTTCAGGGCCTGATGTGACCGCCCTGCGCTCGGCAGCGCCTCAGCGGTCCAGCGGGCGCCCCATCAGCACATCGTCCACGTACTCCCCCTCCAGCAGGAACTCCCCCGGCAACACGCCCTCCACCACGAACCCCTCCGACGCGTACAGCCGCCGTGCGGGCGTGTTGTGGCCCAGCACCCGCAGGGTCATGCGGGTCGCGCCCTGCCGCCGTGCCTCCTGGTACGCGGCGCCGAGCAGCGCCCGCGCCACGCCCTTCCCCCGCACCCGCTCGTCCACCGCGAGCCCCTGTATCTGGCGGACATGGGCGTTGCAGGCCAGCGGGGTCGGCGGCACGAGCCGTAGGTAGCCGACGGCAGACCCGGCGAGCTCGGCCGCGAGGATCTGCTCGACGCGGTTGTGGAGCGTGAAGAAGGGGTCGTACGGCGGCTGTGGCTTCGGCTGTACGGCGTGCAGGGGCGACCAGGTACGGCGGTCGAGCTCGGCCAGCGCCGTGTCGTCGTCGAGCACGGCGGGTCGGATGATCAGCTCGGACCGCTGGGACGGTTGGGACGGTTGGGGCAGGTCGTAGGGCTGGGGCATGCGGATCACTGTGCCACGCCCGCCCGTTGTCCGACATCCCTCCCGTGATCGAGGGCAGGATGGGGCCATGCGTATCGCGGTCACCGGTTCCTCCGGGCTCATCGGCACGGCACTCGTCCGCTCGCTGCGCGAGGACGGCCACCAGGTGGTGCGTCTGGTGCGGCGTTCGCCGCGTGCGGAGGACGAGGTGGAGTGGGACCCGCGGCGGCAGTGGGTGGACACCTCCGGGCTGATGGGCTGTGAGGCCGTGGTCCATCTCGCGGGCGCGGGCGTCGGCGACCGGCGCTGGACCGACGCGTACAAGAAGGAGATCCGGGACAGCCGGGTGCTGGGCACCGCCGCCATCGCCGAGGCGATCGCCTCGCTGGACACCCCGCCGCGGGTGCTGGTGAGCGGTAGCGCGGTGGGGTTCTACGGTGACACCGGGGAGCGCGCGGTCGACGAGAGTGCGCCCCCCGGCCACGGTTTCCTTCCGGATCTCTGCCAGGACTGGGAGGAGGCGGCGACCGCGGCGCAGGAGGCGGGTGTCCGTACGGTCTTCGCCCGGACCGGTCTGGTGGTCTCCGCCGAGGGCGGGGCGTGGGGGAAGCTCTTCCCCTTGTTCAAGCTGGGGCTCGGCGGGCGGATGGGCAGCGGCCGGCAGTACTGGAGCTTCATCGCGCTGCGGGACCACGTCGCCGCGCTGCGCCACATCCTCGACACGCCCGAGCTCAGCGGGCCGGTCAACCTCACCGCGCCGACGCCGGTGACCAACCGCGAGATCACGGCCGCCATGGGCCGGGCGCTGGGCCGCCCCACGCTCTTCTCGGTCCCCGCGCCCGCGCTGCGGATCGCCCTGGGCGAGATGTCCGGGGACGTCCTCGGCAGCGTCCGGGCCATCCCTCGCCGCCTTCTGGACACCGGCTTCACGTTCGCCTGCCCGCATGTGGAAGGGGCGATCAAGGCGGCGCTCGGATAAGGGAGTTGGGCGCTCCGCGCCCCCTCCCGCTCTCCCTCACGCTCTCTCCTCCTCCGGCCGCGGACCATTCGATGACGGTGTGCGACTGGTGTGCGACCGGTGTGCGCCCGTGCCCGGTCGATGCGCGTCTGGCATCGACCGTTTTTGTCCGTACTGTCAAGACCGTCTCGCCGAGCCGACTCGCGGGACACCCACGCATCCGGACCGCCGGTCGGGGCAGCAGCCCCCGTGACGGACTCACCGACCTCGGGGAGGACACGTGCTCAAGCGCGCGCACCGCACGGACGTCGTCATCGTCGGCGCCGGGCTCGCGGGACTGGCCGCGGCCCATCGGCTGACCGGCGCGGGAGTCGCGGTCACGGTGCTCGAGGCCGCGCCCCACGTGGGCGGACGGATGACCACCGAGACCGTGGACGGCTTCCGGCTGGACCGCACCAGCCATCTGATGAACACCTCGTTCCCGGAGCTGCGGCGCACTCCGGGGCTCGGCGCCCTCGCCCTGCGCCCCTTCGCCCAGGGGGTGCTGGTCCACAGCGAGGGCCGTACGTACCGGGTGGACACCCCCCGGAGCATGAGGGGCGCATTCACCACGGCACGCGCCCTCGCGAACGCCGCCCGCGCGCCGCTCGGCAGCGGGCTCGATCAGGCCCGACTCGGTGCCGCGCTCGGCAGGCTCGCCGCCCTGCCCGCGGACCGCCTGCTCGCCCGCCCCGACCGGCCGGTCTCCGAGACCCTGGGGGGGCGGGGCCTACCTGCTCGTACGGTCGAGGGGGTGCTGCGTCCGCTGCTCGTCTCACTGCTGAGCGACCCGGACCTCACCACCTCCAGCCGCTGCGCGGACCTCGCGCTGCGCGGTTACGCGCGCGGCCGCCTCTGCCTCCCGGCGGGCGGCGCGTCCACCGTCCCCGAACTGCTCGCGGCCGCGCTGCCGCCGGGGACGGTCCGTACGGGCGTCCGGGCCGTATCGGCCTCCACCACCGCCGTGGCCACCGCCGAACACGGCGAGTTCGGCTGCCGTGCGGTGCTGGTGGCCACCGGGGCGCACGACGCGGCCGGGCTGCTGCCCGGACTGCGGGTGCCGGCCTTCCACCCGGTCACGGTGGTGCACCACACCGCCGACCGGCCGCCGCTGCGCGAGCCCGCGCTGATACTCGCCGCGGGCGGCGGGGGCCCGGTGGCCCACACGATGGTGGCCAGCGAGGTGGACCCCTCGCGCACCCCGCCCGGCCGGGTGCTGATCACCTCCACGGTGCTGGGCGCCTCCGCCGCGCTGCCGACCGCCGAGCTCGACCGGGCCGTCCGGGCCCAACTGGCGGCGGTGTACGGAACGCCGACGGCGGCCTGGGACCTGCTGGCCGCCCACCACGACCCGTACGCCGTCCCGGCCATGCCCGCACCCCACGACCCGCGCCGCCCGGTGCGGCTGCTCTCCGGGCTGTACGTCTGCGGCGACCACCGCGACTCCAGCACGGTCCAAGGCGCCCTGGCCTCCGGCCGCCGAGCCGCCCGAGCGGTCCTCAGCGACTTCGGCGCCCCACCCGACTCGGGCTCCGGCGCGAATTCGGGCACTCTGCCCGCCGCGGCGGCCTGACGAGGGGCACCAGCCCTGCGGGGCTCACCGCTGAGGTCAGGCTCCCGGTCACGGCCCGCGGCCAGGAAAGACCGGCACCCGAGCCACGGCGGCCTGCCCCGCGGCGCGCCCGCGAGGGCTCAGGCTCCGGTACAGCTCACGCCCGCACGGCCCGCCCGGCTTCAACCCCCCGCCAGAAGCCGGGCCCGGTGCGAGTTCCGGTGCCGGGCCCGGGTCGTGCCTTCGTGGCGGCCTGGGGCCCGGCCGCAGGGCAGCACGGCCGTTGGGGCTCGCGCGATGCGCGACTATGCGTCAAGACGCGTCCGTAGCTGCGGCGTTGGGCACGGTGCGGGCGGCGGGCCCCGACAGCGCCGCCAGGATCGCGCCGCACACGAAGCATCCGGCCGCGATCACGGCGGACAGCCGCATCCCCGCGTAGAAGGCGGAGTTCGCGGACGCTGCCGCGAGGGTTCCGAACAGGGCCACGCCGATGGCGCTGCCCAGTTGACGCGCCGCGTTGAACGCGCCCGACGCCGCGCCGCGCACCCCGTACGGCGCGGCCTCCATCGCGGCGATCGTCGCCGACGGCATGGTGAACGAGGTGCCGAACCCGGTCAGCAGCAGCGGTACGACCAGCAGCGCATACGGCGTATGCGGGCCCACCGCCGCCCAGCCGAGCAGCCCTACGGCCCCGGTCAATAGCCCGGCCACGGCCGGGACATGGGTGCCGACGCGCGCCGCGACCCGCCCGGACAGCGGCGAGGCGGCGGCCACCAGCGCGCCCATCGGCAGCAGCGCCAGACCGGTGGCGAGCGGGTCCCAGCCCCGGTGGCGCTGGAAGTAGAGGGTGGTGAGGAAGAGCAGCCCGTAGAAGCCGAGGTTGAGCAGCACCCCTACGGCCAGGGCGGCCGGGAAGCGGAAACCGGTCAGCAGCCGCGGCGGCAGCGCGGGCGCCGCCGTGCGCCGCTCCAGCCACAGGAACAGCGCCCCCGCGAGCGGCGCCGCCGCCAGCGCGCCGAGCACCAGCGGATCGGTCCAGCCGCGGCCGCCCGCCTCGTTCAGCCCGGCCGTCAGGGCGGCCACCGCGACAACGCCGGTGAGCTGGGCGGCGAGGTCCAGCGGCGGACGCTCCGCGCGCGGGCGCGTGGCGGGCACATGGCGGACGGTGAGCCAGATGGCGAGCGCACCCAGCGGGATGTTGACGAGGAACACGGTCCGCCAGCCCACGCCCCACACCAGCACCCCGCCGAGCACCGGGCCGGCCGCGGCGGCGACCCCCGCGATCCCGCCCCACACCCCGAACGCCCGCGCCCGCGCCCCGGGTTCGGGATGCAGCGCCCCCAGCAGCGCGAGCGAGGCGGGCACCATGGTCGCCGCCCCGGCCCCCTGCGCCAGCCGCGCGCCGACCAGAAAGCCGGCGGTCGGCGCGAGCGCGCATGCGGCGGAGGCCACCGTGAACAGCCCGAGCCCGGCGAGGAACACCCGCCGATGGCCCAGCCGGTCCCCCAGCCCACCGCAGAGCAGCAACAGCCCGGCGAAGACGAGCGTGTACCCGTCCACGATCCACTGCAGCGCCCCCTGCCCGGCCCCCAGCCCGGCCCCGATGCGGGGCACGGCCACGTTGACGACGGTGACATCGAGGATGACCAGGAAGTAGCCGAGGCAGATGGCAAGCAGCGGGCCCTTCCGCACGGCACCCGCCACGGGCGGGTCCGAGGATCGCGGAGGCCGGTGTGTGGAGCGGTACGTCCTCATGCCTCCAGCCTCACTCCTGATCCCTTCGGTACGGACCGAATCGTGGTGTGCCCAGGACGCGCCCCCTGCCCCCGGCCTGCCCGACCTGCCCGGCCTGCCCGGCCCCGGGCGTCTCGGAGCCCGCGGCCCGACCCGACGCGCACAGCGCAAAGCGCGCGGGCCGAACGCCACGCCGCGGCCCGCGCCGCCGAGGACGCACGGGCCACCCCGCCACACTTCGGCCCTGGCCGAAACGACCCCGTCCTACGCTGGAGCCATGGCCACCACCACGGATGCCCGTGACGCCGACATCGCTCGCGCGGCCGCCGCGATCGCCGACCCGTCCCGTGCCCGCGTCCTGCGGGCGCTGCTGGAGGGGCGTGCGCTGCCCGCCAGTGTGCTGGCCGGTGAGGCCGGGGTCAGCGCGTCCACGGTGAGTGGGCATCTGGCCAAGTTGCTGGAGGCCGGGGTGGTGCGGGTCGAGCGGCATGGGCGGCATCGGTACTACCGGCTGACCGGTCCCGCCGTCGGTGAGGCGCTCGAGGCGCTGGCCAGGATCGCCCCGCCGCTGCCCGTCACCTCGTTGCGGCAGAGCACCCACGCCCACGCCCTGCGCCGGGCGCGCACCTGCTACGACCATGTCGCGGGCGCCCTCGGCGTGGCCCTGATGACGTCGCTGCTGGAGCGCGGGGTGCTGGAGGGCGGCGACGGGTGCTTCCACCCCGAGACGGCGGAGGGCGACCGGCTCTCCGCCCCGGGCAAGGACACCACGTACCGGCTGACGGCCCCGGGGCGCGCGGAGCTGGCGGCGTTCGGCGTGGACGCGGACGAGCTCGCCGGGCGCCGCCAGCTGATCCGCTACTGCGTGGACTGGACCGAGCAGCGCCACCACCTCGCCGGGGCGCTGGGAGCCGCCCTGACGGACCGGCTCTTCGCGCTGGACTGGATCCGCCGTGGCAGCCGCCGCCGCGTGATCAACCTGACCGATGCCGGCCGCACCGGCCTGGAGCGCACCTTCGGCGTCGTGCTGGACGCCTGAGCGGCGGCAGGTCCCCACCCCGGCCGCCGTATCCCGGCCGCCCCTACCCCAGCGCCGCCACCCGCTCCCGGTAGCCCCGCACCGGTGCCGCGTCGCGGTACGGCTCCAGGCGGCGCTCGAAGTCGCGTACGTACTCCGCCGCCCGCACCGACCGCATCTCCGACGCCTGCTGCGCCGCCTCCGCGCCCAGCTGGCACGCCTGCTCCAGCTCGCCGAGGCCCAGCCGCGCCGTCGCCAGCACCACCCGGCAGAACAGCCGGCTGCGCGCGAAACCGGCGCCGTGGAGCTGGAGGGAGCGCTCCGCGTGCTGGGCGGCGGCGCGGTACTGCTGCAGATCGCGGTGGCAGTGGCCGAATTCGTCGGCCAGCTGCGCCTCGTCGAACAGCCGCGCCCAGTACGGCACCTCGTCCCCCGGCCGGGCCGCCTCCAGCGACCGCTCGGCGCGGGCGAGCGAGGCGGTGCACGCACGCACCTCGCCCAGCACGCCGTGGCCACGCGCCTCGATCGCGTGCAGCAGCGACTGCAGCACCGGCGGGGCGCCGCCGCCGACCCCCTGCTGGGCCACCCGGGCCAGTTGCACGGCTTCCCGCCCATGGCCGAGATAGACGGCCTGGCGGCTCATCGTGACCAGCACATAGCTGCCGTATGTGCGGTCCCCGGCCGCCTGCGCCAGCCGCAGCGCCTGCACGAAGTAGCGCTGCGCCAGGCCGTGGGCGGCGATGTCGAACGAGGTCCATCCGGCCAGCCGGGTCAGATCGGCGATCGCGCCGAACAGCCGCCGCCCTGTCGCCTCGTTGTACGAGCCGCGCAGCATCGGCTCGCCCTCGTGCTCGAGATAGCGCACCAGGGCCTGCCGGGCGTGGCCGCCGCCGTACGTCTGGTCCAGGGTCGCGAACAGCTCCCCGACCGAGCGCAGTGCCGCGATGTCGCCGCTGGTCACCCGGTAGCCCGGACCGCGCCGGTCGCGGTCGTGGCGCCGCTGGCGGGGCAGCGGCGCCCGGCCCTGAGGGCCATGGGCGCCGTGCGAGCCGTGGGCACCGTGCGGGCCATGGGTGCCATGGGTGCCGTGAGATCCCTGGGCACCGTGAGCGCCAGGGGCGCCCTGACCGACCGCGCGCCCCACTGCCGCCCCCGCAGGGCCGCCCAGCGGGCCGCCCGCCCGGCCGCCCTGCGCGGGCAGCCGCCCGGTCCCGGCTCCGGCCGCCCCGGCGGCACCGGCCCCCGGCCCGGCCCCGGCTCCGACCGCCGCCCCCGCCGGAGCGGCCCCCGGCGGTGGATCGCCGCGCGCCACCCGGTCGTCGGGCCGTCCGATCAGCCAGTCGCGGCTGGGGACGACAAGACCCGCCGGGGTGAACGCGATCTTCCGCAGCTCCGCATGGCTCCCGGAGTCCTTGCGCCACAGCCCGCTGACGATGTCCACCGCCTCCTGCGGGGTGGCGGCGAACTCCAGCCCCGCGTAGACGGGGGCACATGCGTCCAGGCCCAGGTCCTGGGCGGTCAGCCGGCGTCCCAGCCGCCGGGTGAACACCTCGGCGATCAGCGCCGGGGTGGTGCCGCGCGGCTGCTGTCCGCGCAGCCACCGTGTCACCGATGTCTTGTCGTACCGCAGGTCCAGGCCGTGCTCCAGTCCGAGCTGGTCCACCCGCCGGGCGAGCCCGGCGTTGGAGAAGCCCGCCTCGGCGATGAGCGCGGCGAGCTGACGATTGGGAATGCGCTGCGGGGGTCGTTCCGTCATCAGCCTGCCGGTCTCCCTGATCGCTCTGTGGAACGGCGCGAATGTAACCGCCGCTCGAGGGCTGATCGCGGCCGTCCGGCGGCATTCATCCGATCGTGTGAGAACGAGCCGGGTGCGGACGTAAGGGGACACGGTCGTACAGTGGCGGGGGCGCCGCCGCGAGGCTCCGCCTCCCCATCCGACGCGGGTCGAGAAGGAGCTTGCCGTGACCGCCGTGACCACGTCTTCCCCGGGGTCGGCCCCCGGTTCACCGGCGCTGGCTTACGTCCACCTGGGCTTCGGCTCGGACGCCGTGGACTACGAGGAGGCGTGGCAGGAGCAGCGCCGGGTGCACGCGGCCCGCTTCGCGGACGAGATCCCCGACACCTGCCTGCTGCTGGAGCACCCCCCGGTCTACACGGCGGGGCGGCGCACGGCCGACAGTGAGCGCCCGCTGGACGGCACCCCGGTGGTGGACGTGGACCGCGGCGGCAAGATCACCTGGCATGGCCCCGGCCAGCTGGTCGGCTATCCGATCCTCAAGCTGCCGCGCCCGGTGGACGTCATCGCGCATGTCCGCCGCCTGGAGGACGCGCTGTTGCGCACCTGTGCGGAGTTCGGTCTGGCGACCACCCGGATCGAGGGCCGCAGCGGGGTGTGGGTGCTGGGCGACCCGGTGGACCAGCGCCCCGCGCTCGGCGGGCTGAAGCTGGACTTCGACCCGCGGCTGGAGGACGAGGAGTTCGACGCACGGCTGAACGGGCCGGAGTACGCCCCGTCCAACGCCGGGCAGCGCCGCGAGGACCGCAAGCTGGCCGCCATCGGGGTGCGGATCGCCAAGGGCGTGACGATGCACGGCTTCTCGCTCAACTGCAATCCGGACAACACCTGGTTCGACCGGATCGTGCCGTGCGGCATCCGGGACGCGGGTGTGACCTCGCTCTCGGAGGAGCTGGGCCGGGATGTGCCGATCGCCGAGGTGCTGCCGGTGGTCGAGCGGCATCTGCGGGACGTTCTGGAGGCCTCCGTCCCGCTGCCGCGAGCGGTCTGACCCTCCCGGGCCGTTCCGACCGTTCCGGGACGGCCCTTGCGGGAATGCGTCCTCGCAGCGTTCGGTTGCCCTGGACGTAAAACCGTACGAACCACGGGCGTACCCTGGTGACCGCCGACGATTCGAAAGCCCGCCGGCAAACTCGCCACGCCGAGCCGCCAAGCAGAGTCGAGCAAAGAGGAGTGCCGGACGTGTCCGCAGTCGCACCCGACGGACGCAAGATGCTGCGCCTGGAGGTCCGGAACAGCCAGACCCCCATCGAGCGCAAGCCCGAGTGGATCAAGACCCGGGCGAAGATGGGCCCCGAGTACACCGAGCTGCACGGCCTGGTGAAGCGGGAGGGCCTGCACACCGTGTGCCAGGAGGCGGGCTGTCCGAACATCTATGAGTGCTGGGAGGACCGCGAGGCCACCTTCCTCATCGGCGGCGACCAGTGCACCCGGCGCTGCGACTTCTGCCAGATCGACACCGGCAAGCCGCAGGCGCTGGACCGCGACGAACCGCGCCGGGTGGCCGAATCCGTACGCACCATGGAGCTGAAGTACGCGACCATCACCGGTGTGGCCCGTGACGATCTGGAGGACGGCGGCGCCTGGCTCTACGCGGAGACCGTGCGCCAGATCCACTCCCTGATGCCGGACACCGGCGTGGAGCTGCTGATCCCGGACTTCAACGCGGTCCCCGAGCAGCTCGCCGAGGTCTTCTCGGCCCGTCCCGAGGTGCTCGCGCACAACGTCGAGACGGTCCCGCGGATCTTCAAGCGCATCCGCCCCGGCTTCCGTTACGAGCGCTCGCTCGAGGTGATCACCAAGGCGCGCGAGGCCGGTCTGGTCACCAAGTCCAACCTGATCCTGGGCATGGGCGAGGAGCGCGAGGAGATCAGCCAGGCGCTCCAGGACCTCCATGACGCGGGCTGCGAGCTGATCACCATCACCCAGTACCTGCGGCCGTCCCCGCGGCACCACCCCGTGGAGCGCTGGGTGAAGCCCCAGGAGTTCGTGGAGCTCAAGGAGGAGGCGGAGGAGATCGGTTACGCCGGTGTCATGTCCGGCCCGCTGGTCCGCTCCTCGTACCGCGCCGGCCGTCTGTACCAGCAGGCCATCGAGCGGCGCAATGTCGCGGTGACTTCTCAGGCTGTCTGACTCTCCGTCGCCGCTCCGCCATCACGTTCCGTCGGCGGTCGGCCGTGTGAGCAACACGCTGTGTGATTGCGAGCACACACAGATTCGAGGGCTCCGCGAAAGCCGCAGGTCAAGGGTGGAATACGGGCCACAGCAGGGCTTCATCGGTGTTTGACCGGCCAGTCACGCACTGGTAACACCATTGGGTAACGATTGAGCCACCCACTGCTTATACGTAGTGCGTAGCAATCATCCGCCGCTTCCGAGGGGTATCCATGCCGGCTGCGCCCGTACGCCCGTCCGTCACCGACGCGCTCCTCGCCCTGGAAGGCCTGCTGTTGCGCGGCGGGCAGCGCACCGCCCGCCGCAACGCCTGGACGGCCGTGCTCGAGGACCGGCGCCGGGCCAAGGACCGGGACGAGGCCGAACACGTGCTGGAGGCCGTGTCCACCGGGGCTTCCCAGGCCACGTAAACTTCGCTGTATGGCGAGGAAGGAAACATCCGAGAACCCCGGGCGGCTGAAGCAGATCGCCCTGACCTACAAGATGACCAAACGGGTCGACCCGAAGGTCACACTTGTCGTCGCCGGCGTGGGGATTGTCACCTTCGGTGTCCTTCTCGCGATCGGCTTCTGGATCGGCCACCCGATCTTCCTGGGCATCCTGGGCTTCGTCCTGGCCTTCCTCGCGATGGCGATCATTTTCGGCCGCCGTGCCGAGCGGGCCGCCTTCGGACAGATGGAGGGCCAGCCGGGCGCGGCGGCGGCGGTGCTGGAGAACGTGGGCCGCGGCTGGTCGGTGACCCCCGCGGTGGCGATGAACCGCAACCAGGACGTCATCCACCGCGCGGTGGGCAAGGCGGGCGTCGTGCTGGTCGCCGAGGGCAACCCGAACCGGCTCAAGGGCATGCTGGCCGCCGAGAAGAAGAAGATGGCGCGCATCGTCGCGGAGGTCCCGGTCCACGACGTGATCGTCGGCTCCGGCGAGGGCCAGGTCGAGATCAAGAAGCTCCGCACCACGCTGCTGAAGCTCCCGCGGGTGCTGCCGGGCGCGCAGGTCACGGTGGTGAACGACCGGCTGCGCGCGCTGGGCGACCTGATGAGCAACATGCCGATTCCAAAGGGCCCGATGCCCAAGGGGATGCGGATGCCGAAGGGGCGCTGAGCGCCTCCCTCACCGAAACGGATACAGGACGGCGGCCGCGGAGAGAGACTCCGGGGCCGCCGTTTCGTGTGTAACGCAGTTGTACGCAATCCGCGCGCTCAGACCCTGATCTGCATCCGCGGGCTCAGACCCTGATCTGCACCGCGCGCGCCTCAGACCCTGATCTGCACCGCGCGGGAGAGCCGGTCGTGCAGCCCGCGGGTGTCCCGGTCCCAGACCACCGCCGGGATGACCAGCACCAGCAGCACACTGCGCAGCACGGCCCGCGGCAGGCTCAGCCGCGCCCCGCCCTCGCCGACGACCCGCAGCTTCAGCAGCAGCTTGCCGGGGGTGGCGCCGACGGTGCCCACGGTGACCAGGCTCAGCACCAGGAAGACCAGCAGCGCCCAGTTCCCGGCGACCTGGGCGTTACGGCCGGACAGCAGCGCGTAGGAGACGAGCAGGCACAGGCCCCAGTCGATGAAAACCGCCCCGAAACGGCGTCCCAGCGGCGCGATGGAGCCCGGTCCGCTCTCGGGAAGACCGAGGCCCTGGCCCCGGTAGCCGAAGTCGACGCCCATCTCCTCGGCGGCCGCGCGGGGCCCGGAAAGCCACGATCCGATTGCTTGCCTCTTGTCCACTCGTCTACGTTACTGCGACCGCATACGTTCCCCCGGCCGGACCCCTTCCCAGCGGTTCCCGCGCCCCCGTATGGCGCCTTTTCCGAGGCCATAAGGTTCCCGCAGCCACCCTCGAGCCGGTTAACCTGGGTGAAACAAATGGGTCATGCCCGGGAAATCCCGTCTGCTTATGGTCGGCGGGAGCGCGCCACCGCACATGGAATCGCGCCACCGGACATATCCCCGTCCCACCGCGGCCGGGCTAGGAGGAGTTGGATGTTCCAGAACGCCGACGACGCTCGGAAGTTCATCTCGGACGAGGACGTGAAGTTCGTCGACGTCCGCTTCTGTGACCTTCCCGGCGTCATGCAGCACTTCACCGTACCGGCGGAGGCGTTCGACCCGAACGAGGAGCTGGCCTTCGACGGCTCGTCGATCCGGGGCTTCCAGGCGATCCACGAGTCGGACATGGCCCTGCGTGCCGACCTCTCCACGGCGCGTGTCGACCCGTTCCGCCGGGACAAGACCCTCAACATCAACTTCTTCATCCACGACCCGATCACGGGCGAGCAGTACAGCCGTGACCCGCGGAACATCGCCCGTAAGGCCGAGGCGTACCTCGCCTCCACCGGCATCGCGGACACCGCGTACTTCGGTCCGGAGGCGGAGTTCTACGTCTTCGACAGCGTCCGCTTCGAGACCAAGGCGAACGAGGCCTTCTACCACATCGACTCCGAGGCGGGCGCCTGGAACACCGGTGCGCTTCAGGACAACCGTGGCTACAAGGTCCGCTACAAGGGCGGCTACTTCCCGACCCCGCCGGTCGACCACTTCGCCGACCTGCGCGCCGAGATCAGCCTCGAGCTGAACAAGTCCGGCCTCCAGGTCGAGCGCCAGCACCACGAGGTGGGCACCGCCGGCCAGGCCGAGATCAACTACAAGTTCAACACGCTGCTGGCCGCGGCCGACGACCTGATGCTGTTCAAGTACATCGTCAAGAACGTGGCGTGGCAGAACGGCAAGACCGCGACCTTCATGCCGAAGCCGATCTTCGGCGACAACGGCTCGGGGATGCACGTCCACCAGTCGCTGTGGCAGGGCGGCTCCCCGCTCTTCTACGACGAGCAGGGCTACGCGGGCCTGTCGGACACCGCCCGCTACTACATCGGCGGCATCCTCAAGCACGCCCCGTCGCTGCTGGCCTTCACCAACCCGACGGTGAACTCCTACCACCGGCTGGTCCCGGGCTTCGAGGCGCCGGTCAACCTGGTGTACTCGCAGCGTAACCGCTCCGCCGCGATGCGTATCCCGATCACCGGCTCCAACCCGAAGGCCAAGCGCGTCGAGTTCCGCGCCCCGGACTCCTCCGGCAACCCGTACCTGGCCTTCTCCGCCCTGCTCCTCGCGGGTCTGGACGGCATCAAGAACAAGATCGAGCCGGCCGAGCCGATCGACAAGGACCTCTACGAGCTCGCCCCCGAGGAGCACGCGGGCGTCCCGCAGGTCCCGACCTCCCTCCCGGCCGTCCTCGACTCCCTCGAGGCCGACCACGAGTTCCTTCTCCAGGGCGGTGTCTTCACCTCCGACCTGATCGAGACCTGGATCGACTACAAGCGCACCAACGAGATCGCCCCGCTGCAGCTGCGTCCGCACCCGCACGAGTTCGAGCTCTACTTCGACGTGTGAGCCGACGTCTGAGCGTGGCTGAGCCCCGCCACCGCCCCTCGGGCGGCGGCGGGGCTCAGTGCTGTTCGGTCAGACGATGGTCTGGTTGTTGGTTCCGGTCGACCCGCTGAAGTTGGCGTCACCGGGGTAGACCGCGGTGATGGTGTAGCCGCCCGCGGGCAGGCTGGCGGAGGTGTCGGTGAAGAAGGCGAACCCGGAGGCGTTCACGCTGCCGCTGCCGGTGACGGTGTTCGTCCCGTCGGTGACGGTGAAGGTGACCGTTCCGGTAGGGGCGCCCGCCCCGGGGGGCACGGGCTGCACGAAGGCGACGTAGGTGACGTCCTGCCCCACCGTGGAGGGGTTGGGGTTGGAGCTGGCCGTAGTGGTCGTCAACGCCTTGTTCACCGCCTGCGTGGGCAGTGCCCCGGACGATGCGGCGAAGTTGGCGTCACCGCTGTAGGTGGCCGTCACGGTGTGCGCGCCGGTGCCCAGGTTGGTGAAGGTGTGCGACGCCGTGCCGCCCATCAGCGCCTTGACGACCGTACCGCCCCCGGTGCCGCTGACCATGATGGTGACCGTACCGGTCGGGGTCCCGCTCGCGGGCGGGTTCGGGGTCACCGTGACGGTGAACGTCACGGGCTGCCCGAACACGGACGGGTTCACCGAGGACGTCACCGTGGTCGTCGTCGCGGCCGGCGTGGGATTCACGGTCTGCGTGTCGGTGCCGACGGACGGCAGGAAGTTGGCGTCGCCGCTGTACGTGGCGACCACGGTGTGGCTGCCGACGCCGAGGGTGCTGAGGGTGAGCGTCGCCACGCCCCCCACCAGCGGCTGGACGAACGTACCGCCCCCGGAGCCGCTGATGATGAAGGTGACCGTGCCGGTCGGGACGCCCGCACCGGGCGCGACCGGCGTCACCGTGGCGGTGAACGTCACCGGCTGCCCCAGCGTCGACGGATCCGGCGCCGACACCACCGAGGTCGTCGTCGACGCCTGGATGACGACGATGACATTGGTGCCGGTGGAGGCGGTGAAGTTGACGTCACCGCTGTAGGTGGCGGTGACGGGGTGGACTCCGACGCTCAGCCCCGCCGGGACGGTGACCGAGGTCGTGCCGCCCGACAGCGTCCCCGTGAGGGTGGGGCCACCGGTGACGACGAACGTGACGGTGCCGGTGGGGGTGCCGGTACCGAGCGGTATCACGGTGGCGGTGAGCGTGACCGACTGGCCGGACACCGCCGGGGTCGGAACCACCGTGACCAGGGTGATCGTGGGTGAAGCCATGACAGGCCCTCCAAATGGCGTGGGGTGGTGGGCCGTTACTCGCCACGCGTTGCCATAAGCCGGGCGTGGCGGCGTATCGGAGGCTAGGGGGTGCGCACGTACGGCGATCGACGCGGGTACATACCCGCTTCACCGTCCCCCGGCAGATGTGGAACCCACCGGTCTGTAGCACCAGTAGGCGCGTGGCTCGCCACCAACGCCATAGATATGACGCCGAATTACCCCATATAGCGCAGCGCTCGCCGGCCCTCCTCGCGCACACCATCCGCCCCGTGCGGCGCGCGTTCCCCACGGTCAGAGCACCGCGTACGCATCGCGCACATGCGTGTGCCGTGTGCACACGAGGGCGCGGGGGTGCGGGGCTCGGGGGTGCGGGGCCCGGGGGTGCGGGGGCCCGGGAGTGCGGGGGCCCGGGAGTGCGGGGCCCGGGAGTGCGGGGCCCGGGGGTCAGCCGTCGCCGAAGCCGCCTCCGAAGCCACCGCCGTCGCCGAAGCCGCCGCCGTCGCCGAAGCCGCCGCCGAAACCGCCGTCGTCGAAGCCACCGCCGGAGTCGCCGCCGTCCCCGCCGTCGCCGAAGCCACCGTCGAACCCACCGGTCCCGTAGTCGGGGCCGAGGGACCCGCCCAGCAGCGTGCCGACCAGCAGTCCGGGCAGCAGCATCGAGCCGTAGCCGCCGAAGTAGCCGCTCGCCCAGGGCCCGTAGGCCGGACCCGCGTCCCAGTACGGACGGCGCCGGTCGCCGCCGACCGGGACGGTGCGGGCGTCCGGGTAGCGGCCGTCGTCGATGCGGGTGGCGTCGGCGGCGCAGGCGGGTACGGAGCGCTGGGTGCCGCCCGGGGGCGCCCACGGAACGTCCCGGACCGAGGGGCCGTGGCGCGGGTCGAAGAAGCACGGAGGACGCCGCTGGGGCAGCGCGCCGCCCTCGCGGCGGGCTTCGAGCACCGCCAGCGCGAAGCGGCCCTCCTCCAGCGCCTCGGTCACCGGCCGTACGTCCTCGGGCCGCCGGGCGGCGGCGGACCTGGCCTTCGCCTCCTCGTAGGCGTCCAGGGCGCGGCCGTAGTCGTCCGCCATCTCGGGGGTGGACGCCGGGTCGGCGGGGTCGAAGCGGGTCCCGCTGAGCTTCTCGCCGTACGCGGTGATGTCCTCCTCGACCGCGCCGCGCACCTGCTCCAGCTCGGCCCGTTCGCGCTCGCGGCGCTGCTTGCGGGTGCGCCGCAGCATGTACAGGCCGCTTCCGCCGACGACGGCCAGGACGATCAGCACCGCCACCGCGTCCCCCACCGACAGGGTGGAGCCCCGCGCGCCCTGGTCGCCGCCGCTCCCCTGGCCGGTCCGGTCGTGGATCGCGGTGGCCGTGTCGGTCACGAAGCCGTTCAGGACCGCGGCGAGGTCGTGCGGGTGCTGCCGCAGGTTCCGCTCCGCCAGCGCCTGCGAGGTGCGTCCGGGCAGCACCGAGGTGTCGGAGGCCGCCCCGAAGGAGGAGCCGAGTGCCACCGCGTAGACGCCGGGGCGGTCGACGGCGGCGCGCAGCCGCCCGAAGACGCGCTCACCGCCGTACGCGGGGCTGTCCGGCAGAACGGCCACGTAGACCGGCACATCCGCCTTGCGGATGTGTGCCACCAGGGCACGGGCCTGTCCGGCGCTCAGGGCGTCGGAGGCGCCGGGGTCGACGTACACGGGACTGCTGCGCAGCGCCTTGCCGATCTTGTTCACATCCGTTTCGGCATGGGCGCCCCCGGCGGTGAGCAACACCGCCGTCAGAGCGACGAGGACGGCCAGCAGGAGCGTGCCCCATCGCGGCGTCTTGCCGGACACACTTCGCATTTACCCGCATAGAGGGCATCTATGCGTCGGGATGTCCCTCGGCGCCGCGCATGGCTGGGCCCCGCCACCGCCCCTCTCGGGCAGTGGCGGGGCCCAGTGCTGTGCGATCAGGCCGTGGCCGTGATCGTGGCTGTGATCGTGGCCTAGGCGCCGGTGACGACCTGTGTGTACTCGGAGACGCCCGAGGCTCCGAAGTTGGCGTCGCCCGAGTAGACCGCGCTGACGTCCCATTCGCCTTCCGTCAGTCCCACGGTGAGGAAGGCGAATCCGAAGGCGTCCACGGTCTGCTCGGTGGTGATGGTGGTCGAACCATCGGTGAGGGTGAAGGTGACCGTGCCCGTCGGGGTGCCGTCACCGGGCGGGATGGCTTCCACGAAGGCGACGAAGTCGATCTCCGCGCCCTCCGCGGCCGGGTTGGGGTTGGAGCTGATCGAGGTCCTCGACACCGCCGGGTTCACCACCTGCGTGAGCGCGGCCGACGACGACGCGGCGAAGTTCGCGTCACCGCCGTAGTTGGCCGTCACGGTGTGCGAGCCCGTGCCCAGGCCGCCGGTGGTGAACGTCGCCGTGCCGCCCGACAGGGGCTGGGTGAACGAACCGCCCCCGCTGCCGCTGATCACGAAGGTGACCGTGCCGGTCGGGACCCCGGTGGCCGGCGGGTTCGGCGTGACCGTGGCGGTGAACGTCACCGGCTGCCCGAACGCGGACGGGTTCACCGAGGACATCAGCGTCGTGGTCGTGGCCGCGGGCCCGGGGGTCACGGTGTGGGTGTCGGTGCCGGTGGACGGCAGGAAGTCGGCGTCGCCGCCGTAGATGGCGACCACGGTGTGGCTGCCGACGCCGAGGGTGCCGAGAGTGAGCGTGGCCATGCCTCCCGACAGCGGCTGGGTGAACGTACCGCCCCCGCTGCCGCTGATGACGAAGGTGACCGTGCCGGTCGGGACGCCCGCACCGGGCGCGACCGGCGTGACCGTGGCGGTGAACGTCACCGGCTGCCCCAGCGTCGACGGATCCGGCGCCGACACCACCGAGGTCGTCGTCGACGCCTGGATCACGACGACGGCCGTGGTGCCGGTGGACGGGGTGAAGTTGGCGTCGCCGTTGTAGGTGGCGGTGACGATGTGGGTGCCGACGCCCAGACCGCTCGCGGTGACCGAGGCGGTCCCGCCGGACAGCGTCCCGTTCAGGGTGGGACCGCCGCTGACCACGAAGGTGACGGTACCCGTGGGCGTTCCGGCGCCGACCGGTATCACGGTGGCGGTGAGCGTGACCGACTGCCCGGACACGGCGGGGTTCGGTGCCGCCGTGACCAGGGTGATCGTGGGTGAAGCCATGATGGCCCTCCAAGTGGGGTGGAGTGGTGGGCCGTTACTCGCCACGCGGGGCCGTGACCGCGACGCGTGGCGGCGCATCAGGGGTTGGGGGTGCGCGCTTACGGCGTTCGAGGCTGGATGCGCGCCTCGCCGTCCCCCGGCAGATGTGAAACCCACCGGTCTGTAGCACCAGTAGGCGCGCGACACGTCACCAACACCATGGATACGCCCCCGAATTACCCCATACGGCGCAGCACCCACCCCCTCCCCCAGCGCACCTCCCACCCCGTGCGCGGCGCGCGTGCACAGCCATCAACTGCCCGCGCACGCTGGGCGCGTGGCGTGACGTGGCGTGACGTGGCGTGACGTCAGAGGAAGTGGCCGCTGGCCAGGTAGGGCGCCGGAGGCGGCATGGCACGGAGGGCCAGATAGCCCTCCTGGCCGATGTCGAGACGGGCGGCCAGGCCGACGTCGACCGCCCATTCGTTGGCCGGGGTGATGCAGTTGACGAGGGTGTCGCCGCTGGAGGTGGCCAGGGCCTCCCACAGCAGATCCTGGGCGGTGGCCGGCTGGGCGGCGGCGAGGAGGGCGGCGCGGCCCTGGTCGTCGATGTAGACATAGCCCGGCCTGCCGTAGGCGCGGGAGACGACGAGCCGCAGGGTGCCCCGCATATAGGTGTGGTCGGGGCCGTGGCCGGCGCCGCGCAGGCGCCGGTCGAGGTGGTTCATCCAGTCGATGTCGTCGTCCCGTCCCTCACGGACGCCGGTGATGGCGGGGAGGGTGGCGCGGTCGACGGTGCCGACCATGCGCATCTGGGGATGGAGCGAGAACCCGGCGAGGCGATAGCGCCGGGTCGCCCCGGGGTGGACGGTGGAGGAGAACATTCCCTGGCGGCCGTCGGCATGGGCCAGGGCGGCGTCCATGAGGCGTCGGCCGATGCCCTTGGCCTGGCGGCCGGGGAGCACACCGTAGGTGGCGAGGAACCAGAACGGGCCGCGGTTCTGGGAGATGGCGAAGCCGATGACACCGTCGTCGCCTTCGGATTCGTCCACGGCGACCCAACAGCCGCCGGGATCCTCGATGAGGAAGTGGCGCATCCGGTCGATCCACTGCCGGGAGGCGGCGGCCGGGCGGGGCCGGGGCTCGGGTTCGCCGACTCTCCTGCTGCGGCAGTCGGCCTCGAGGAAGGTGGTGGCCGAGGCGCGTTCGGCGGAGGGGAGGTCGTCGGAGCACAGCGGTCTGACCCGGACGGAGTCCATACGGGACTAGTCCGCACGGCCGGTCGCGGCGACGGTGACGCCGAGGCCGATCATGGAGAGTCCGCCGACGCCGCCGACCATGGCGAGGCGCCGCGGGGAGCGGGCGAACCAGGTGCGGGCGGTGGCCGCGGCCAGGCCCCAGACGCTGTCGGAGATCACCGCGATGGCGTTGAAGACCAGCCCGAGCAGCAGCATCTGCGGCACGACATGTCCCTGCTCGCGGTCGACGAACTGGGGCAGTACGGCGGCGAAGAACACGATCGTCTTGGGGTTGGCCACACCGACCGCGAACCCCTCCCACAGCGTCCGCAGGCCCCCGTGGGCGGGGCCGTCGCCGGTGAAGGCGGCCTGCAGCGAGCGGCGCCGCCGTACCGCCTTGACTCCCAGGTACACCAGATACGCGGCGCCCACCAGCTTCAGCGCGGTGAAGACCAGGACCGAGCGCTCCACCACGGATCCGACGCCCAGCGCCACGGCGACGACCAGTGCATACGCCCCGAGCGTATTGCCGACGACCGTGGTCAGCGCGGCGCGGCGGCCCTGGGCCAGTGCCCGGCCGACCACGAAGAGCACGCTCGGACCGGGGATCACGATCAGCAGGAAGGACATGGCCGCGAAGGCGAACAGTCGGTCGATGGACACCATGAAGCGCATCGAAGCACGCGAACGGCGCGCGGCTCCAGCGCTTTTCCCGGTCGCGTGACGCACCGGAGGCGCTCCACGTTCGGTGGACCTCGCCGTAAACCCCGGGCGCCCGGGTCCCGGTCTGCGGCAGTCTGATGCATACCGAATGGAAAACACACTCTCAGGGGGGATTTGTGACGTCTCGAACCACGGAACAGGCGGAACAGCCACCGGAACCGGCGGCCGAGCGGCCCGGCGAGGAGTTACGGTTCCGGCCGCCCTCGCTGACGGCCTTGGAGAAGCACCCCGTCACCACCCGGGCCATGGCCGGCCGACTGCCCCAACTGGTGTGCCGCTCCCTGGCGTTGGCCTGGAAGGTGGACCGTACGGCGGTAGTGGCGCTGGTGGTGTGCCAGGCGCTGTCGGGGTTCTTCGAGGCGTTCGGGCTGCTGGCCACCACCGGCACGATCACGGCGCTCATCTCGTCCGGCCACATCACCGACCGGCTCCGGGACGCGCTGCCCTCGATCGTCGTGCTGGCGGGGGCGGCCGGGCTGCGGGCGCTGCTGGGGATCGCGGTCGGCAACATCTCCAGCCGGCTCTCCCCGCGGATCTCCCGGGAGGCCGAGACCCAGATGCTGGACGCGGCGATCAACGCCGAGCTGGCGGCGTACGACAACCCCGGGTTCAACGACAAGTGGGACGCGGCGGACCGGGGTGCCGAGGTGGCGCGGGATCTGATCACCGAGTCGCAGCAGCTCATGGCGTGTCTCTCGTCGCTGATCGCGGCGGCGGGCGTGGTCACCGTGCTGCATCCGGCGCTGCTGCCGCTGTTGCTGCTGGCCGCGCTGCCGCAGGGGATCGCGGGGATGAAGGCGGCCCGGGTGCAGTACGAGACCAGTCGTGCGATCAGCGCGGACCGGCGCACGCTCGGGCTGCTGCGCTGGTACATGGTGGACAAGGACATCGCCGATCAGCTCCGCTCCGGAACGATGGCGGAGTTTCTGCTGAAGCGGTACCGGGCCATCGGGGCGCGGGTGGACGCGGCCACCGACAAGGCGGTGCACCGGGGCGCGCGGTACGCGGTGCTGGGGGCGCTGGCCGGAGGGGTGGCGTCCGGGCTGGTCTGGGCGTCGCTGGCGCTGCTGCTGGGCGCGGGGCAGATGTCGGTGGCGTCGGCGGGTACGGCGGTGTTCGCGCTGCGGACGGTCGGCGCCTCGCTCCAGGGGATGGTCGGCTATGGGACGCGACTGTTCCGTACGGGGCTGTATCTGGACGACTGGGCGGAGTTCATCGAGGAGGCGGGCGGGCACCGGATGCGGCGCGGCGCCCTGGTCCCGGCGGCGCCGCGGGTCATCAGGGCCGAGGGGCTGACGTACGCCTATCCGGAGTCCGACGCTCCGGCCCTGGACGAGGTCACGCTCGAGGTGCGGCGGGGCGAGGTGCTCGCACTGGTCGGGGAGAACGGCTCGGGCAAGACCACCCTGAGCAAGCTGCTGACCGGGCTCTATCTGCCCACCAAGGGCATGGTGACCTGGGACGGCGTGGGCGTGGCGGAGCTGGATCCGCAGGCGATGTGGCGGCATACGGCGGTCGTTCCGCAGGACTACGCGCACTGGCCGCTGTCCGCCCGCGACAACATCACCCTCGGCCAGCCGCACGGCGGGGACGAGCGGGTCCGGGAGGCGGCGGTCCACTCCGGGGCGCATGAGGTGGTGGACGGGCTGCGCAGCGGGCTGGACACCCTGCTCGCCCGGCAGTGGTGGGGCGGGGTGGAGCTGTCGGGTGGGCAGTGGCAGCGCATCGCGCTGGCCCGCGCGTTCCACCGGCCCGCGGGGCTGCTGGTGATGGACGAGCCCACCAGCGCGCTGGACGCCCGTGCCGAGCACCGGATCTTCGCGGGGCTGCGGCGGATGGCGGAGGACCGCGCCGTGGTCCTGGTGACGCACCGGCTGGCGAACGTGGCCGTGGCCGACCGGATCGTGGTGCTGGAGCGGGGGCGGGTGATCCAGCAGGGCACGTTCGCGGAGCTGACGGGGTGCCCCGGGCTGTTCCGGGAGCTGTGGGAGCTGCAGAACGACCGCGGGGTGCCGGGGAACGAGCATGGAGTGCCGGAGAACGACCGCGGGGTGCCGGCGCCGCGCGAGGCGGCGCCCTGAGTGTCGGCCCTGCTCATGCTCGGGGCCACGGTGCTGCCGGTCCCGCTCAGGGGCTCTGGAACCGGCCGGTTTCGGCGGCCGCGCGGGCGCGGGAGGCGGCTATCTCGGCGTAGGCCCGGTCGCGGCCCTCCCAGTGGGAGCCCTCGACGGACTTGCCGGGCTCGAGGTCCTTGTAGACCTCGAAGAAGTGGGTGATCTCCTTACGGTCGAATTCGGGGACGTCGTCGATGTCCTGCACGCCGACGTAGCGCGGGTCATGGGCCGGGACGCAGAGGATCTTCTCGTCCGGGCCCTGCTCGTCGCGCATGCAGTACATGCCGATGGCCCGGCAGAGGATCACACAGCCGGGGAAGGTCGGCTCGGCGACGGTGACGAGGGCGTCCAGCGGATCGCCGTCCCGGCCGAGGGTGTGGTCGACATAGCCGTAGTCGGCCGGGTACTTCGTCGAGGTGAACAGCATCCGGTCCAGCCGGATCCGGCCGGTCTCATGGTCCATCTCGTACTTGTTGCGGGACCCCTCCGGGATCTCCACGACCACATCGAACTCACCCTGCTCCATCGCCGCCTCCGCTCCCCGTCGCGCTCCGGTGTCCCTCCAGTGTGCGCCGAGCCCGCCGGGCGGGCAGCTCGGACCGGGGCACTTCAGCTGCCCCGCACCAGGGCGTCGATCTCGGCCTCGAAGAGGACCGACGGATCGAAGCCCATGCCCGTGAACTGGCCTTGCACATCAAGGCTGATCACGCCGTGGAGCCGGGTCCAGGTGCGCAGCGCACGGCCCTTCAGCTCACCGCCGGGCTCCTCCCCGGGCCCCCAGGCGCCCGCGCCCTCGAGATGGCGCGCCAGCTCGGCCTCGAGCTCGGTGAGGGGCTGCTGCTCGTGGCTCGTGGTGGCGCCGTGCGCGGTGGCGCCATCGGCATCGCCGACGGTGGAGCAGGCGTCGAAGATGGTGCGCATCAGCCCGCCCGCGATCTCGGTGGTCTCCGGCGGCGCGTGGTAACCGGGCACCGGGGTGCCGTAGATGAGCAGATAGCGGTCCGGCTGGCGCTTCGCCCAGTCGCGCAAGGCGCGGGCCATGGCGCGGAAGCGGTCGGCGGGGGCGGCGTCGGCGACGGCCTGGGCGAGGGTTTCGGCCAGATCGCGGTAGGTGTCGGTAATCAGCTCGGTCAGCAGCTCGTCCCGGCTCGCGAAATAGCGGTAGAGCGCGGGGCCGGTCATCCCCATCGCCTTCGCGATCGCGTTCACCGAGATGCCCGCCGTGCCCGACTCGGCCAGCTGGGCAAGGGCCACGGCCTTGGCCTCCTCCCGGGTCTGTTTGCGATAGCGCTCTCGCCGTGCTGTCGCCATGGACGCGCCTCCCGTGCGGGTCTTCGAATTCGGACTTGACACCTCGAGAGTAACAGGTTCATTGTTTGGTTAGAAGTTCTCACAACAGCGAGAACGCCTCACATCGAAACGAGGTCAGCCATGCTCACCGAAGTCGTTCTGCCGGGCCAGGTGGAGCCCGAGGGGCTCGAGCTCCGCACCCGCCCGCTGCCCGAGCCCGGTCCCGGGCAGGCGCTGGTGGCCGTCGAGGCGTCGGGGGTCTCCTTCGCGGAGCAGCAGATGCGCCGCGGGAAGTACTACGACCAGCCGCCGTTCCCCTTCGTGCCCGGCTATGACCTGGTGGGCACGGTGGTCTCGACCGGCCCCGGGGTGGATCAGGCCCTGCGGGGGCGCCGGTTCGCGGCGCTCACGAAGATCGGCGGCTGGGCCAGTCACACCCTCGTCGACGCGGGCGATCTGGTGGCGGTCCCCGAGGGGGTGGACGCGGCGGAGGCCGAGACGGTGGTGGTCAACGGGATCACGGCCTGGCAGATGCTCCACCGCGTGGCCAAGGTGCGCCCCGGGATGACCGTGCTGGTCCACGGGGCGAACGGCGGGGTGGGCACCACCCTGGTCCAGCTCGCCCGCCACTCGGGCATCAAGGTCATCGGCACCGCCTCGCCCCGCCATCACGACGCGGTGCACGCCCTCGGCGCCACCCCGCTCGACTACCGCGATCCGGATCTGCCCGCCCGGGTGCGGGCGTTGGCGCCGGGCGGGGTCGACGCGGTCTTCGACCACATCGGCGGCGACGGCATCGTGGACTCCTTCCGGCTGCTCGCCCGCGGCGGCACGCTGGTCTCCTACGGCACGGCGGCCACCCGGGACGTCCCCGGCTCCTCGCGGGCCCCGGTGCTCAAGCTCCTCGCCCGGCTGGCCCTGTGGAACCTGCTGCCGAACGGACGGCGGGCGCATTTCTTCAACCTCTGGGCCGGGCGGCGGCGCCTGGCCGCCTTCCAGGGGCGGATCCGCGCCGACCTGGGGCAGGTGCTGGAGCTGATGGCGAAGGGCGAGTTCACCGCACTGGTGGCGGCGAGGATTCCGCTTTCCGACGCCGCGAAGGCGATGCGGCTGGCCGAGTCCGGCACCGTCGCCGGAAAGGTGGTCCTGGTCGCGGACGAGGACACCCGCCGGAGCGGCGAGGAGGACGCGCGATGAGCGACCGGTTCTTCGGCACATCCGCCAATCCCGCCGGTCCCGCCAAGCCCGCCAAGCCCGGCGACCCCGCCAAGCCCGACGAGTCCGCCAAGCCGCCCTATATCAGCGGCCATTACGCCCCGGTGGCGGTGGAGTCCACCGTCTGGGGCCTCACCGTGCACGGCTCCCTCCCTCCCGAGCTGACCGGCCGCTATCTGCGCAACGGCCACAATCCCCCGCCCGGAGTGGTGCCCTCGCACTGGTTCAAGGGCAGCGGCATGGTCCACGGGCTGCGGCTGTGCGAGGGAAGAGCGGAGTGGTACCGCAACCGCTGGGTGCGCACACCGGCCCTCCACGACGCCAGGGCGGCAGCGAACGGCGAGGGGGCGGCCGCGGGCGGCGAGGGCGCGGTCACGGGTGACGGGGGTGCGGACGGTGCGGAGGATCTCGCCGCCAGCGTCGCCGGCACCCATGTGATCAAGCACGCGGGCCGCATCCTGGCCCTCCAGGAGGCCAACCTCCCCTATGAGTTGACCCCCGAGCTGGCCACCGTCGGCGCCTATGACTTCGGCGGAAAGCTGAACCGGGCCATGACGGCGCATCCAAAGGAGGATCCGGTCACCGGGGAGCTGCACTTCTTCTCGTACTCCCCGTTACCGCCCCACCTCGTCCACTACGTGGCGTCGCGCGACGGCCATATCGTCCGCGAGGAGACCATTGAGGGCGCGGGGCCCTCGCTGATGCACGACTTCGGGCTGACCGAGCGCTATGTGGTGTGGCTGGATCTGCCGGTCGTCTTCGACCCCGCCGAGCGGTCCGGGATCCCCTATCGCTGGTCCGACGGCTACCGGCCGCGCATCGGGATCATGCCGCGCACCGGGCCGCCCCGAGTCACCTGGTGCGAGGTGGAGCCCGGCGCCCTGCTGCACATCGCCAACGCCTATGAGGATCCGGCGGGCCGCGTCGTCATCGAGGGGCCGCGCTATGACCGCACCGCCTGGGAGACCTCCTGGAAGTGGTGGACCGGCGCCCCGGGCCACGCCGCCGTCCCGCTGGTCGGCTCCCTGCACCACCGCTGGATCCTGGACCCCGCATCGGGCACCGCGCGGGAGGAGCCGCTGGACGACCTGGTCACCGAGTTCCCCACGATCAACGACAGCTTGCTGGGGCGGCCCAGCCGCTATGCCTACGCCGTCGCCTTCCCCGGGAGCGGACTGGAGGAGTACGCACTGGTCAAGTACGACGCGGCCACCGGGGCCCGGCAGATAGCGCCGACCGGACCGGGCCGGATGCCCGGGGAGGCGGTGTTCGTGCCCGCCGCCGGAAGCACTGACGGATACGCGGGCGAGGCATCCGGGGGCGGCGGGGGGAGCGAGGACGACGGCTATCTGCTGACCGTCGTCAGCGATCTCCGCCGTGACGTCTCCGAGCTGATCGTCCTGGACGCCCGGGACATCACGGCCGCCCCCGTGGCTATCGTGGAGCTGCCCCACCGCGTCCCCGCGGGCATCCACGGCTCCTGGATACCCGACCACCCCAACGCTGCCACCGGTCCGTGATAATTTTCGTATACGAGTTGTATGCGAAGCAGCATGGGGGCCCAGTGCCAGCGCAGTCCGGACGAGAAAAGGCGTACGCGTTCCTCAAGGAGACCGTGCTGACCGATCCCGACATGCAGGGCAGGTTCCTCACCGAGCAGGAGATCGCCGACCGGATCGGCATCTCCCGGACCCCGATCCGTGAGGCCCTGCTCCTGCTGGCAGCCGAGGATCTGGTCCAGCTGGTCCCCAAGCGGGGTGCGCATATCGCCCCGCTCTCCGGCCGGGAGATCACCGAGCTGATGGAGCTGCGCGGGATCGTCGAGCGCCACGCCGCCGAGCGGACCATCGAGGCGGGCACGGTGCCGGTCGAGAAGCTTACGGAGCTGCTGGAGCGGCAGCGCGAGCTGATGGGGCCGGAGCAGGCCAAGGAGTTCATCGCCGTGGACCACCTCTTCCACGCGACCATGATCGCCGCAGTGGGCAATGAACTCCTCAACCGGCACTACGACGGGCTGCGCAGCCGCCAGATCCGGGCCGGGGTGGTGGCCCTCTACACCCAGACCGGCCGCCAGGAGGAGGTGCTCGGCGAGCACCGGGCGATCCTGGACGCGGTGGCCGCCGGGGACCCGGAGGCGGCCCGCGCGGCGATCAGCGCCCATCTGGGGTCAACGCTGAAGGTGCTGCTCGCCGGGTGAACCACCGCCCGGGGATGAGCCACCGCCTGGGATGAGCCACCGCCCGGGAGCGAGCCACCGCCCGGGGATGAGTCACCGCCTGGGAGCGAGCCACCGCCCAGGGGTGTGTCACCGCCCGGGAGCGAGCCTCCGCCCAGGGGTGCGTCACCGACCGGCTGTCGTCTCCGGATAGGTGATCACCAGCATGGTGACGCCCTCCTCGGAGACCCAGGGGCCATGCGGCATCCCCGGCGGCCGACAGGCGTAGAAGCCGCGCGAGAAGGTCTCCCCCAGGGTCAGATCGCGCATGCTGCCCTCGAGGAGATAGACCTCCTCCCAGCCGTCGTGGCGGACGACCCCGGACGGGGAGGTGTCCGTCCCCGGCTCCCAGCGCACCAGGGCGGTGGTGTGGGTACCGCTCCCGTCCGCGGCGAGGATCTGTTCGCTGACCCCCGCGGCCGCGCCCGGCGGCCGCTGCCAGGGCGCGGCGGGCAGATGGAACTCGTGCTCCGGCTTGGCCCCGCCGCTGCCGCTGCCGCTGCCGCTCATGGACGTACGCCCGGCCTCGCTCATGACTGTCCGCCCAGCTTGCGGTTGGCCAGGACGGACACCGTGCGGCGCACCGCGGTGACCTCCTCGGTGTCCACCTCCCCCACCAGCAGCCCCGGCCCCGCGTCCAGCCGCTCACGTACGGTGCCGTCGGGGCCGATCAGGGCGCTGTGGCCGATACCGGTGGGGGCGGAGGTCGCGGCGGTCACGCCGGACGCCTCCGGGTCGGCCTGGCCCACGGCCGCCAGCCATACGGTGGCGTCGAGTGCCCGCGCCCGGGTCAGCAGCTCCCACTGCTCGCGCTTACCGGGCCCCGCGCCCCAGGAGGCCGGCAGCAGGGAGAGCACCGCGCCCGCGTCGGCGTGGGCCCGGAAGAGCTCGGGGAACCGTACGTCGTAGCAGGTGGCCAGGCCGATCCGGACGCCGTCCAGGTCGAAGGTCACCACCTCGGAGCCCGGGGCCACGGTCTTGGACTCGGCGAAGCCGAAGGCGTCATACAGATGGATCTTGTCGTAGGAGGTCTCCACCCCCGGGCCGGTGGCCAGCAGGGTGTTGGTCACCCGGCCGTCGGGCGCCGGGGTGAACATCCCGGCCACGACCACCAGCCCGGCGTCCTTCGCGATCTGCCGGACCTCGGTGGCCCAGGGACCGTCCAGCGGTTCGGCGATGGGGCCGAGCCGGGTGCCGAAGCAGGCCATGGCCGCCTCCGGGAAGGCGACCAGGCGCGCCCCGGCAGCCGCCGCCCGCTGGGTCTCCTCGCGCAGCAGGGCGAGGTTCGACGCCGGGTCCGGGCCCGTGGTGATCTGGCTCAGTGCGATGCGGAGGGGCATGGCGGGTGCTTGCCTCATTTCCTGGTCGGAGGGTCGGAGTGCGGTCCCGGTCGGGAACGTCGGAGTGCGGCCCTGGTCGGGAGCGTCGGAGTGCGGTCGGGGTGCGTGATCTCGGCAGGGTACGCGGCCTCATCCCGCCCCTTCCCCGGTACGGCTCGCTTTACAGCTCCGCGCAGCGGGGCGAGGCGGGACGGGATAGGACGGGACGGGACAGGACGGCGGTCAGGACACCTTCGTGGAGGCAGTGTGGCCGACGGGGAGCGGCTCCGGTTCCTCCTCCTCGGCGGTGGACGGGTCCCGGCCCAGCCAGAGGCCTGCCACCGTGACCGCGGCCGTGATCGCGATGTAGACGGCCAGCGGCACCCAGGCGTGATAGGCCCCGAGCAGCGTGGTGAAGAGCAGCGGCGCGATCGCGCCGCCGATGAGCCCGGCGAGGGTGTAGGCGAGCGAGGACCCGGTGTAGCGCAGCCGCGGGGAGAACTGCTCGGCGATGAAGGCCGCCTGCGGTCCGTACATCAGCGAGTGGATCACCAGCGCGCCGACGACCCCGAGGGTGAGCAGCGCCCAACTGCCGTCCGCGACCAGCGGGAAGAACAGGAACGGCCAGACCCCGGCGGCCACGGCGGCCCCCACGTACAGCAGCCGCCGGTTGACCCGGTCCGAGAGCGCCCCGGCCAGCGGGATGAGCACGATCTGCAGCGAGGACCCGATCAGCACGGCGGTGAGCGCCGAGCCGCGCGACATGTCGAGTTCCTTGGTGGCGTAGGTGAGCACGAAGACGGTGAACATCGCGTACAGCACATCGGGGGCGACCCGGCAGAGGATCGCGGCGGTCAGCGCCCTCGGCTGGGTGGTGAACACCTCGCGCAGCGGCGCCTCCGGGCGGTCCTGCGCGGCCTCCATCGCCTTGAAGACCGGGGTCTCCTCCAGCTTGGCGCGGATCCACAGACCGAACACCACCAGAAGCCCGGAGAGCAGGAACGCCACCCGCCAGCCCCAGTTGGTGAACTGGTCCTCCGTCAGCGCCGCGCCCAGCGCTGCCAGGACGCCGTTGGCCAGCAGATTGCCCGCCGGCGGGCCGACCTGGGCGGCGGAGGCGTAGAAGCCGCGCCGCCGCGGATCGCCGAACTCGCTGGACAGCAGCACCGCACCGCCCCACTCGCCGCCGACGCCGACGCCCTGCGCGAAACGCAGCAGCACCAGCGCGGCCGGGGCCGCGACCCCGACCGTGGCGTAGGTGGGCAGCAGCCCGATCAGCAGTGTGGCGCCGCCGATGAGCACGAGCGTCGCGATGAGCACCTTCTTGCGGCCGATGACATCGCCGAGCCGGCCGAAGACGAAGCCGCCCAGCGGCCGGGAGACATAGCCGACGGCGTAGGTGGAGAACGCCAGCAGGGTGCCGGTGGTGGGGTCCTTGGAGGGGAAGAAGAGATCGCCGAAGACCAGGGCCGCGGCGGCGGAGTAGACGGCGAAGTCGTACCACTCCAGGGCGGTGCCGGTGAGGCTGGCGACGAAGGCGCGACGGACCCCGGACCGGTCGGCCCGGGGTGGCGGTGCGCTCGATGCGGTGGGCTGCATATTCCGTCCTCGAGGTGGTGCATGAGGCTTACGGGATGGTACGTGGCGTTTTCGTGGTGGTGCGAGGGGGTGGGGGTTGCGCGGATCGGCCTTCCGGCATACTTCTTGTATACCAAGCGTATGCGCAACCCCTCCGGAGGAAGTTAACCGCTTCGAAACCGCGAAAAGCGCGGCCACCCGCGGCAGCGGGTGACCGCTCGGCAAGCGCGGAAACCGCAGCCCGCCCCCCAAGCCCCCAAGCCCCACAAGCCCCCCAAGCCCCACCGCGCCCTGGAGAGCACAGCACCCATGACAACGAAGCCGTCACAGCCCGCAGCACAGTCCGCCCCGTCCTCGCTCACCTTCGAACTCCCCGATGGCTCCCGGCACCACGTGGAGGTCGTCCAGGTGCTCAACGCGGGCTACGCGGGACGCAGCCAGGAGGATGTGGCCGCCCATGTGGCCGAGCTCGCCGAGCTGGGCGTGCCCGCACCCTCCGTGACGCCCGCCCTCTACCCGGTCGCCCCCTACCTGGCCCAGCAGACCGGCCGCGTCAGCGTCCAGCACGCCCGCACCTCGGGCGAGGCCGAGTGGGCGCTGGTCGTGGCCGCGGACGGGGAGCTGCTGCTGACCGCGGCCTGCGACCACACCGACCGCGAGCTGGAGGTCCACGGCGTGGCCTGGAGCAAGAACGCGGCCCCCGATGTGCTGGCCACCCGCGCCTGGCGGCTGTCCGATGTGGCGCCCCGCCTCGACGATCTGACGCTCCGCGCCTGGGTCACTCACGACGGTGAGGAGACCGAGGTGCAGAGCGGCACCCTGGCCGAGCTGCTGCCGCCCGCGTACTGGGTCGAGGTGCTGCGCGAACGCGGTGACCTGGTGCCCGGCACCGTGCTGATCTCCGGCACCATTCCGATGGCCGAGGGCGTGGACCAGTTCGCCGGGCGCTGGCGGGTGGAACTGGGCGACCCGGCCACCGGCCGGACCATCGAGTGCTCCTACGACGTGGTCCCGCTGCCCGAGCCGATCGGCTGAGACCCGCGCAAGAGCCCGCACGAGAGCCCGCACGAGAGTCCGCGCAAGAGCCCGCACCGGAGCAGGGACAACGCGCGAAGGCCGTCCGCCGCACGGCCCCGAAGGGTATGCGGTGGACGGCCTTCGCCGTTGTCCAGACGGTTCGGTGATTCAGCGTCCGGTCAGGTGGTTTCCCTGCCCTTCCGCATCACCATGCCGGCTGCGATCAGGCCGAACAGGCAGGTGATGGCACCCACGACGACATTGTTCGCGATCATCCCGGCATCGGCGCCCCGGGCGACCACCCAGGGAGAAATGATCATCCATACACCGATCGCGGACATGGCCCAGCACAGGCTGTACATCCTCCTCGGCGCCGTGGTGAGGCCGAGCCCCAGCAGGGCGATGGTGATACCGAGGACGAGGTTGTTGACCATGAGGTTGGGGCTGGTGCCCGAGAAGTGCACCACCCAGGGAGAGATGGCGAAGTACAGACCGGCGAGAAGCACCGGCCCGTCGAGGAAGACAACGTCCCGCGCGTCCATCATGCGTGCGTAGCGCTCCCGCATCTCGGACACGTCGGGGTGGCCCGTTATATCGCCTCTCGCACGTGAGACGTCGGCCATTCGACTCGCCTCCTTCGATCCATGCAAGTCTGACCGCACAGTGCGGTAAAACACCGCACCCCCATTGTGCGCCTCGCCTTGGCATATAGGTAGATGCCGGATTTGCACTTAAAGGTGTATCGTGCGCCTCCGTCAGGCGGGATGGACCGCCTCGTGCTTCTCGTAGCAGTCCCGGTCGAGATCCCGCACGTCGACGGTGGTCTGCACGGTCAGCCCCGGCACCGGTGACACATGGGCGCGCGCCACCTCCACCACCGCGGCGGACAGCTCCCGCTTGGTCTCCGCGTCACGCCCGGACAGGATCGACACCTCGATATGGATCATGGCGAGGTCGTCGGCGCCATCCGCGAGATGGGCCTCCTCTATCCGCCGGAACCGGGTCTTGCAACCCGCCACAACCGTGTCGACGGTCTTGGCGACCACGGGGTGCAGGGCGGCACCGAAGCCTGGGCGGTCGAACGCGTCGGTCAGGGTGCCGGAGTATTCGACGACGATGTGCGGCATGGGCTTGCGCTCCTCAAGGGGTACGCGGCGGCCTGCGGAGCTTTCCGCGCGGGGCCTCTTACCGGGGCATCGTCGCACCTCTTCCCGGTCAACGGCCGAGCGCCCCGGGCCCGGTATCTGCTTCAATAGGGCCATGGCCAGCCTCCATGACATCGCGACGGGTCGTTACGACCTCGAACCGTTCTGGCCGTCCCGGCAGGCGCACCACTTCGACCGCGAGTGTTGCCGCGCATCCGATGCGCGGGCCCGCTCGCTCGGTCGCTGACCTCTCCGCCCGGCCGCCCAGCCCGCGCGCACGACGTCCACTGACGCCCTCTCGCGCGAAAGAGCTGACCTCATGACGAACCTCCGTGGCCTGTCGTCCGCCTCTGCCTCCGCTCCCGCGGCCCCGACCAGCCCATCCGTCCCACCCGCCCGCCAGCGGCTGCGAGCCGTCGCACCCGACGAGGTGCCACCGGTCGCCGACCTGCTGCACCCCGGCGCCACCTGGCTGCCCGCTCCCCCGCACACCGTGCCCGCGCTCCCCGGACATCCGCCGATGGTCGGCTATCTGGTGCTGGTCCCGGCCGACCGGCAGGGACCTGAGGCGGCGGGGCCGCCCACGGAGGGGGTTCCGGCGGTGACGGGTGACGAGCTGATCCGGATCGACCCCGACCAGCGGACCGCCGAGGTCGCCGGGCGGCCGCTGGACCTGACGTACCTCGAGTTCGAGCTGCTGAGCCATCTCGTCGCCCATCCGCACCGGGTGCACACCCGCGATCAGCTGGTGACCACGGTGTGGGGGTACGGCCATGTCGGCGACGGCCGGACCGTCGATGTCCATGTGGCCCGGCTGCGCCGCAAGATGGGTGCCGAGCACCGGGGGACGATCGTGACGGTGCGGCGGGTGGGGTACAAGTACGTGCCCACCGCCTGACCACTCTCGTCAACCCGCGAACGCCCGCCGTGGCGGGCAGGCCAGGAGCCTGTCCGCCACGGCGGGCGCGTGCGGTGCGGATCCGGGACCCCAGCGGGTCCGCGACCTCAGCGGGCCCGCGACCTCAGCAGGTCCAGGCCCTCGACGGGGCCAGGCCCTCAACAGGCCCGGGACCTCAGCGGGCCCGGGGACCTCAGCAGGTCCAGGACCTCCGCGGGCCCGCGACCTCAGCGGCCCGCCCCCACCAGCGGCGGCCGCGGCCGCTCCACCGGCTCCTCGCCGTGGCTTACGTTCGGCAGCCACCGCAGGGCGCGCGGCAGATACCAGTTGCGCTCCCCGAGCAGCGCCATCACCGACGGCAGCAGCACCATCCGCACCAGTGTGGCGTCCACCAGCACCGCGACCGCGAGCCCGACGCCCATCTGCTGCATGTCCTGCATCCGCAGCAGCGCGAAGACCGCGAACACGGCGACCATGATGGCGGCCGCCCCGGTGACCGAGCCCGCCGTGGTCCGGATGCCCTCGCGGATCGCGTCCCGGGTGGCGAGCCCCCGCTCATGGGCCTCCCGGATCCGCGAGACCACGAACACGTGGTAGTCCATCGACAGTCCGAAGAGGATGACGAGGACGAACAGCGGCATCCACCCCTCGATCGCCCCGGCCGGCTCCATCCCCAGCCACTCCGCGCCCCAGCCGTGCTGGAAGACGGCGGTCATCGTGCCGTACGCGGCGCCCACCGACAGCAGGTTGAGCAGGATCGAGACGATCGCGATCGGCAGCGACCGGAAGCAGAGCAGCATCAGCACGAAGGTCACGGCGGCGATGAAGAGGAAGACCGGTGCGATGTCGGTCTTCAGCTGGTCGTTGAAGTCGCGGCTGGAGGCGAGCTCACCGGTCACGTACGCCTGGTCGGAGACCGGTCCGAGGATCCTCGGCACCAGATCCTCCTTGAGGGTGTCCAGGGCACGCCGGGAGGTGGCGTCCTGACCGTCCCCGGCCAGCGGCACCTCGATCCGGGCCACCCCCTCCGTACGGTGCGCCTCGACATCCACCGTCTTCCCGAACCGCCCGGACGCGGCGAGTTCCTTCTTCAAGTCCGCCACCGCCGCGTCGAAACGGGCGGAGCCCACCTCGTCGGAGCGCAGCACCACCTCGGCCGGGGCGGGGCCGCCGGGGAAGGAGCCGGTGATCTCCTGGTACGCCACGGTGATGGGGGCGTCGGAGCCGAACTGCTTCTCCAGGCCGAGCTGTTCGGTCTTCATCCCGAGGGCGGGCGCGCACAGCACGAGCAGCAGCACGCCCGATACGGCGGCGAACAGCTTCGGCTTGGCGAGGACCGGCCGCATCAGCCTGCCGGAGAGACCCCCGCTGGCGTGCACGCCCTTCTTCCGGCGGCGGTTCAGCAGCGGCACCCGCCCGGCGTCGATCCGGTCGCCCAGCCAGGACAGCATCGCGGGCAGCACGGTCACCGAGCCGAGCATCGCCATCAGCACGACCAGGATGGTGGCGACCGCGAAGCCGTGGAACAGCAGCAGCCCGGACAGGAACATCCCGGCCATCGCCAGCATGACCGTGACCCCGGAGATCAGCACCGCGCGGCCGCTGGTGGCGGCCGCGATCCGCAGCGCGGTCCCGGCGTCCCGGCCCGCGGCCCGCTCATCGCGCTCCCGCCGCAGATAGAACAGCGAGTAGTCGACGCCGACTGCCAGGCCCACCAGGAACATCACCGAGTTGGTGGAGTCGAAAAGGGGCAGCTGATGGCTGACGAGGGCGAGCAGCCCGAAGGTGCCGACGCAGGCGGTCACCGCGAGCAGCACCGGCAGCAGCGCGGCCACCAGCGCCCCGAAGACCACCAGCAGAATGCCCAGCGCCAGCGGTACGGCGGTCAGCTCGGCCTTCTTGAAGTCGTCGGTCAGCATGTCGTCGAGCCGATGCTGGGCGGTGGCGTCGCCGAACTCGTAGGCCACGACGCCCCGATGGGCCGATTCGGTCCTCTCCACCGCCTCGACGACCGGCCCGACCCGCTTCCCGGCCATGTCCGGGTCGCCCTTCATCTCAAAGCTGATCAGTGCCTCCCGGCCGTTCTCCGAGCGCACCGGGGGCTGGACGCGCGCCGTCTCGCCCGTCCGCTCCAGCCGCGCCGAGAGGTCCCGGGCCGCGTCCCGCCAGCCGTCCGGGCGGTCGCTGCGCAGCATCACCATCTCGCCGGCCGGGGTCTGGAGGCCCGCGTCCTCCAGGATCTTCTCGGCGCGTGCGGAATCGCCCGCACTGTTCTCGGAGTTGGTCATCTGCCGGGACCCCGACATTCCCCCGACCACGGCGACGACCACGACGAACAGCAGCCATCCGATGATCGCGGTCTTGCGGTGGCGGGTGCTCCACCCGCCCAGCCGCACGGCCAGGCCCTTCCTCGTTGCGCTCATGGCGTCTCTCCCCGTGCGGTACGGACGGAACAGGTCATGCCACGACGTTAGAAAACCGCAGGTCCGCGCCCCAGCCGGGCAGCCACCCTGTCGCCGAGCCATAGGGCGAGGCGGGGAGGTGGTGCCAGGTACACCCCGGGACGGTGTCCGGCCCCCGTGTCCGGGCGGCGGGCCGCTGACACACTGAGATGGCCCGCCGGTGCGGGCACGACATTCCGACCAGCGAGGGGGAAGCCGGATGAGGGCACGGGCACGTGGAGCGCTGACGGCCTGCGCACGGGGGTTCGCCGTCTCCTGGCTCGCGCTGGTGTCGATCACCCTGTCCGTGCTGACGATCCTGTCGATCAGCTTCATCTCGCTGGGCATCGGGGTGTTCACCACCCCTCCGCTGATCCGCGCGGTGCGGGCGCACGCCAATCGGCGCCGGCTGCTGGCCGCCGCCTGGTCCGGTGTGCGGATCCAGCTGCCGTACCGCCCGCTGCCGGCCGACCGGCGCTCCGGGGTCACCGGCCAGGTGGAGCTGTGCACCTTCCTGCTGAAGGACCCGGCCACCTGGCGCGATCTGCTGTGGCTCCAGGTCGACATGACGGCCGGGTACGCCATCGCGCTGCTGGCCTTCGTCTTCATGCCGTACGGGCTCGAGGGGTTCGTACTGGCCGCCGGGGTGTGGCAGCCGATCGTGGACGCGGGCGGCACCTACTGGTACGCGTTCCTGCCCATCGACTCGCTGGGCACCGCCCTGCTGGCCGTCCCGGTCGGTGTCGGCTTCATCGCCCTCGGCTCGGTTCTCTCGCCCGTCCTGCTGCGCGGCCACTTCCTGCTGGCGCGCTCCTTCCTGGACCCGACCCCGCATATGGCGCTCGAGCAGCGGGTGCTGCGGCTCACCGAGACCCGGCACGACGCCGTGGACACCTCCGCCGCCGAACTGCGCCGCATCGAGCGCGATCTGCACGACGGCGCCCAGGCCCGGCTCGTGGCGATGGGCATGAGCCTGGGCACCGTGGAGGCGCTGATCGAGAAAGACCCGGCCAGGGCCAGGGAGCTGCTCGCGGCGGCCCGTACGAACTCCGCCGAGGCCCTGGCCGAGCTGCGCGACCTGGTCCGCGGCATCCATCCGCCGGTACTGGCCGAGCGCGGTCTGGGGGACGCGGTGCGCGCGCTGGCGCTGCGGATGGCGGTGCCGGTGGAGGTGGACGTGGACCTTACCGGCCGCCCCGACGAACCGGTCGAGTCGGCGGCGTACTTCGCGGTCAGCGAGGTGCTGACCAACGCGGCCAAGCACGCGGGCGCCTCGCGGATGTGGCTGGACATCCACCACCAGGACGGCATGCTGCGCGTCACCGTGACCGACGACGGCCGCGGCGGCGCCCAGATCACCCCGGACGGCGGGCTGAGCGGGGTCGAGCGGCGGCTGGGCACGTTCGACGGGGTCCTCGCGGTCAGCAGCCCTCCCGGCGGGCCCACCATGGTGACGATGGAGATCCCCTGCGCCCTCTCGGCGCGGGGCGCCGCCCGATGACCCGCCGCCGGGGAAATCCGGCGGCGGGACGCGCCGCGCCGCGCGCGCTCAGTCAGTGATGTACCAGTCGTCCTTCATGTACTCCAGGGTGCTGGTCCCGATCTCGTTTTCGGAGAAGGTGACGGAGGCCTTGACCGCGTCCGCCGAAATGTCGATCTTGGCAGGGCTTCGTACGACGATCTTCTGCGGATCGACCGTCGCGGTCTGCAGAGCCTTCTTCTGCGTAGGCGAGATCATCTGGAACGTGACGAGGAACGTGGACGTGCATGGACCGAACCCCTGGTCCTCCGCCTGCTTCGCCGCGGGCCCGGCCACCTCGCAGACCGTCTTGATGTCCTCCCGGCCCACGGCGTGCAGATACTCCTCGTACCGCCGGATCGCCCCTTCCTTCGTCCTGGGCGCGGCCTGGTCCGTGGGCTGTGCTGTGGGCTGGCCCGTCGGCTGTTCTGTGGGCTGGTCCTTGGGCGGATCCGTCGGCGGCTTGTCCGCGGGCCCGCAACTGTCGTCGGTGAAGATGCCCGACAGCAGACGCCCCGGCCGCGGGCCCATCGGCCCGTTGAACCCGCTCACATGCTGCTGCGACCCCCACCACCCGGCGTACCCCCACCAGGGCTCGCGGTTGACAGCGCGGGCGTGCTCCCAAGTGCGCCACTCGGCGCCGCCCTTCGAGGGCCGATCGAGCGTGCCGTTCACCCACTGGTTCTTATCGGTCGGATAGGAGCCGTGTGAACCACGCGCCGAGTACACCGTCGGATGCCCGTCCTGCGGATCCAGTTCCGACCACTTCACGCTGCACGTGTCCTTGCCGTGCTTCGCGAACGTCACCCCCTCCGGCTTGCCGTCGCGCAGCTGGACCGCGACGCGCTCCCAGTCGCCCTCGTGCCGGTTGCCCGGGGTCAGGTTGTTGTAGGCGTAGAAGAACCAGTAGACGTACGCCGCGCGCTTCGGGTCGGTCTTGTGGTTGTGGTACTCCCAGTAGACCGGCGCGTCAGTGCCCTCGCCCTTCCGCACCTCCTTCGGCGGGTCGAGATAGAAACCGCCGTCGGCCTCGGTCGAGTTGCGCCACTTATCCCCGTGTCCGGGGCAGGACACCGGCTTGGACGACGACTTCCCCGGCTGCACCTCCGCGTGCTGGTAGGAATTGTCCTTACTCCCCAACCGCCGCGGGTCGATCGGATCGGCCACCGGCCCCTCGTCACGGCAGAAGCCCTCGTGGTCGAAGCGGAGCGCGGACCGCCCGATGAACCGCGTCGCGTCCATCGGCAACAGCGACTCCCCCTTGGCCAGCCGCACCAACGGCGCGAACCGCGCGGCCTCGGCCGCGGACCCCTTCGAAGGGTCCGCCCCCGTCCACTCCTTCTCCTTCTCCGGCCCGCACGCCACCAGCGCCACCGAAAGCGACACCGCCACGCCCACCATCACCCGCATCCGACCCAGCACCGGCTCCCCCTTCGTTCGCCCGCCACCCGGCCGGCAGCAGGTCAACAGGACATTACGCGGAATCCGGCAGAACGGTTCCCCGCGCGGGGCGCCCACCTCCGCACCATAAAAAGCGGCGCCCTCGACCGTCCGGGCCGCTGAGCCCCTCCCGCGCACCGCACAGCGGTACATTCGTCGGATTCGGTCACGTCCCCACCCCAGGGGCCCGACGAAGTCTTGGAGCAGCCGTGCGTGTTGTGGTCGCCGAGGATCTGTTCCTGTTGCGGGACGGGCTGGTGCGGATGCTGGAGGCGTACGACTTCGAGGTCGTGGCCGCCGTGGAGAGCGGGCCCGAGCTGAGCAAGGCGCTGGCGGAGCTGGAGCCGGACGTGGCGGTGGTGGATGTGCGGCTGCCGCCGTCGTTCAGCGACGAGGGGCTGCAGTGTGCGCTGGCGGCGCGGCGGGCGCGGCCGGGGCTGCCGGTGCTGGTGCTGTCGCAGCATGTGGAGCAGCTGTACGCGCGGGAGCTGCTCGCGGACGGCAGCGGCGGCATCGGCTATCTGCTCAAGGACCGGGTCTTCGACGCCGATCAGTTCGTCGACGCGGTGCGGCGGGTCGCCGCCGGGGGCACCGCGATGGATCCGCAGGTGATCTCGCAGCTGCTGGACCGGCGCGCCCAGGACCGGCCGCTGGGGCGGCTGACGCCACGGGAGCTGGAGGTGATGGAGCTGATGGCGGAGGGGCGGTCCAACACGGCGATCGCGGCGCAGCTGTTCGTCACCGAGCGGGCGGTCGCCAAGCACACCTCCAACATCTTCGGCAAGCTCGGCCTGCCGCCGTCGGACGACAACAACCGGCGGGTGCTGGCGGTGCTGGCCTACCTCGACCGGGGCTGAGCCGCGTGAGCCCGTCCGGCCAGGCCCCGGCCCGCCGGCGCCGGTCGGCCGCGACCCGGCCCGCCGGAGCCGCTCGGCCATGCCCCGGCCCGCCGTGCGCCCCATTGCTCCCACCCCACAACGCTGGTTAAGTGCCTTGTCCATATGACCCATTGGCCGTTGTCCGTTGGGGGGCGCATGAGCGACCTGAGCAGACGCACGCTGATCGGAACCGCCGGAGCACTGGGGGCCGGGGCCACACTGGGGAGCCGGATCCCCGCGGTGGCCGACGAACCACACGACGTACAGGACACCGCCGTGACCGCATTCGACACCGCTCCCGCGCGCGCCGCACTGCGGCGGCTGCTGCCGGAACACACCGATCAGTTCCGGCTGGTGGCGCTGGAGAAGCGGGGCGCCGAGGAGCGGTTCGAGGTCGGCGGGTCCGCGGGGCGGCTGACGGTCTCCGGCACCAGCCCGGCGGTGCTGCTCACCGGGGTGCACTGGTACCTCAAGTACACCTGCCACGCCCAGATCACCTGGTCCGGCGATCAGCTGAACCTGCCGGGGAAACTGCCCGCGCCCGCCCGGCGCGTCACCCGCTCGACCGCGCTCCCGCACCGCTTCGCGTTCAACGACACCCATGACGGCTACACCGCGCCGTTCGCCGACTGGGACCGCTGGGAGCACCTGATCGACATCGCGGCCTTGCACGGCTGCAACGAACTGCTGGTCACCGCCGGTCAGGAGGGTGTCTACCACCGGCTGCTCCAGGACTTCGGCTATACGGACGACGAGGCGCGCGCCTGGCTCCCCGCCCCCTCCCACCAGCCGTGGTGGCTGCTCCAGAACATGAGCGGCTACGGCGGCCCGGTGTCCACCGCGCTCCTGGCCAACCGCACCGAGCTGGGGCGGCGGATCGCCGACCGGCTACGGGAACTGGGCATGCGGCCTGTGTTCCCCGGCTACTTCGGCACCGTCCCGGACGGCTTCGCGGACCGCAACCCGGGGGCCCGTACGGTCCCGCAGGGCGACTGGAACGGGCTCCGGCGGCCCGACTGGCTCGATCCGCGCACCGAGGTGTTCCGGAAGGTGGCCGCCGCCTTCTACCGCCATCAGGACGAACTGTTCGGCGAGGCCGAGCTGTTCAAGATGGATCTGCTGCACGAGGGCGGCGACCCCGGTGACGTTCCGGTGCCGGACGCCGCCCGCGCCGTGGAGACCTCGCTCCAGACCGCCCGCCCCGGCGCCACCTGGGTGATCCTCGGCTGGCAGGAGAACCCGCGCCGCGATCTGCTGGACGCCGTCGACCACGACCGCATGCTCATCGTGGACGGTCTGTCGGACCTGGACACCGTCACCGACCGGGAGCGGGACTGGGGTGCGGTGCCGTACGCGTTCGGCACCATCCCCAACTTCGGCGGCCGCACCACGATCGGCGCCAAGACCCATATGTGGACCAAGCGGTTCACCGTATGGCGCGACAAGCCGGGCAGCAAGCTCGTCGGCACGGCCTATATGCCGGAGGCGGTCGAGCGGGATCCGGCCGCGCTCGAGCTGTTCAGCGAGTTGGCGTGGCGGGATGAGGCGGTGGACCGGGCCGAGTGGTTCCGTTCCTACGCCGATGTGCGCTACGGCGGGCGGGACACCAGGGCCCGGGAGGCCTTCGCCGCGCTGCGCGACACCGCGTACGAGATCAGCAGCAAGGACGGCCGCCCGCATGACTCGGTGTTCGCCGCCCGGCCCTCCCTGACCGCGCGTTCGGGCACCAACTACGCCACCCACACCCCCGCCTTCGACCCGGCCGGGTTCGACGTGGCCTTCGCGGCGCTGCTGGGCGTGCGCGCCGGGCTGCGCGACAGCGACGCCTACCGCCACGACCTCACCGACATCGCCCGGCAGGCGCTCGCCAACCGCTCCTGGCAGCTGATCCCGCAGCTCCAGGACGCCTACGACCGTAAGGACCGCACGGCCTTCCGGACGCTGTCCCGGCTGTGGCTCAAGCTGATGCGGCTCAGCGACGACATGACCGGCGCCCACCGGCGGTTCCTGCTCGGCCCGTGGCTCGAGGACGCCAAGCGGATGGCGTCCGGCGAGGCGGAGTCGGCCCAGCTGGAGCGGGCCGCGCGCACCCTCATCACCACCTGGGCGGACCGCGCCACGGCCGACGGCGGCAAGCTGGCCAACTACGCCAACCGCGACTGGAGCGGCCTCATCGCCGACTTCCACCTCCCCCAGTGGCAGTCCTATCTGGACGAGCTGGAGGACGCGCTGGCGGAGAACCGCGCGCCGCGCACCTTCGACTGGTTCGCCGTCGAGGAGCCGTGGACGCGGGAGCGCAAGAGCTACCCCGTGCGGCCGACGGCAGACGCCCACCGCACCGCCCAGCGGGTGTACGAGGCGCTGGCCAAGGCCCCCTACCAGGGCACGCTGACCGTCACCGCCGAGCCCGCCACCCTGCCGCCCGGCGGCTCCGCGTCCCTCACCGCCGCCCTCCGCAACGTCAACGGGCTGCGCCCCACCGGCCGCGTCGACTTCGACCTCACCGTGACCGGGCTCGACCCGTCCCCGGACGGGCCGACCCGGCTGCCGGGCGTCCCGGCGGGCGGCACCGGCGAGGTCCGCTGGCGGGCGACCGCGCCCGACGAGCCGCTGGAGCACCCGCTCAAGCCGCTGCCGTACGAGCTGGGCGTGACGTACGGGCCACGGGGCGAGAAGCGGGTGCGGGCCGTGCGCACCGGGACGCTGTGGATCGCCGGACCGCTGGCGGAGGGGATGCGGACGGTCACCAACAGCGGTGCGGCCTTCGGCCGGCTGAACGAGCGGTTCGCGATCGACGGCGCGGGCCAGGATCTGTGGAAGGGCACCGCCGAATTCGGCTCCGTCTACCGCGATGGCGTCCTTACGGTCGGCACGGCCGTGACCGTGAAGGTGGACGCCCAGGCCTCCACCGGGCCCTGGGCGCGGGCCGGGATCATCGTCCGCAACGACCTCGCCACGGCGGGCTCCCCCGGCTTTGTGAACCTCTCCGTCACCCCGGCCAACGGCGTCGTCCTGTCGTACGACTCGGGCGGCGACGGCACGCTGGACACCTACCAGCGGATCACCGGCGTCAAGGCGCCCGTACTACTGCGGCTGACCCGCACCGCCGCCACCTCCTACACCGGCGAGCTGTCCACCGACGACGGCGCGAACTGGCGGAAGGTGGCCACGGTGACGGCCCCTGGCGGGGCGGCCGCCCAGGACGCCGGAATCTTCATGACCGCGGCGAACGGCGGCACGGGCGCCCGGGGGACGGTCGAGTTCAGCGGCTGGAAGACGAGTACGCCGTAGCGGGTCGGCGTCAGTGGCGGGGTGGGACGCAGGGGGTGTCCGGCGGTACGCGTACGCCTGCGGCGGGCCCCGCGGCGGAGCCGCATATCGATGCTTCCCCCTCCCCGCCCCTTCCACAGCATCGATATGCGGCTCCGCCGCGGGGCTGGGGCTCCGCCCCAGACCCCGCTCCTCAAACGCCGGAGGGGCTGATTTCAGCCCGTCAGGGGGCACCTCCCAGCGGTAGCTGGGGGAGTTTGAGGACACGCCCGAAGGGCGTCCGGGGGCCAAGCCCCGGGATCGGGGCCTGGGGCAGAGCCCCAGTTTCGGGAAGGGGCCGGGAGGGGAACAGTCCGCCGCGGGCGCCAAGCCCCGCCGGACACCCGTAGGTGACCAACCCGGCCCGCCACTCGTTCACGAACCGTGGACCAGCACCAGGCGACAGTCGCCACCGACGACGAAACCACCGGCCTGATCGACGTCGAGCAGGCCGAGGCCGCCATCGTCGAGCACTATCCGCGGCTGGTGCGGCTCGCGTATCTCATCCTGCCGCCGGGCATCGGGCGCACCCGCCGGGTGCTCGCGGCGCACGCCCTCGCCCAGCGCGCGCTGCCCCGCAACCGGGGCTACGGCACCGACCCGGACCCGCACCCCGATGTCGAACTGCCCTGGCAGCGCGGGACGAAGGGCCCGGGGGCCGACACGGGCTACGCCTATGTGCGGCTGCGGGTGCTGCGCCTGGCGCTGCGCGCCGCCCGGCAGCGGCCCTGGTGGCGGCGGCCCCCGGCGCTGCCGCAGGTCTTCGGGCTGCGGCTGTTCCCGCGCTCCGGCGGGGCCGATGAACTCGCCCTGGAGAAGGCGCTGTCGGAGCTGTCCGGCCCCGGCCGCGCCGCCTACGTCCTGCTGGAGCTGGAGCAGCTCGACGAGCACGAGACGCGCGCCCTGCTGCGCGCCGCGGGGGTCGCCGACGCGCGGGACGCGGTGGACGAGGCGGAGTCGGTGCCGGATCCGGCGGGCAGCCGGGACGACTCGCTGCTGGAGTCCGCCGAGTTCGACCCGTGTTCACTCCAGGCGCGGCCCACCGATCTGATGCGCCGCCGTCAGCATCTGCGGGCGGCGCTGGTGGCCGTGGTGGCGCTGGTGGTGTGCGGCACGCTGCTGGGGATGCCGGGGCGGGGCTGGGGGCCGAGCGGCGCCGCCGCGCCCTCGTACGCCCGCAATCCGGCCTCCGAACGGGCCTTGGACCCGGACCGGTTGACGCGCGCCGCGCCCGACACCTGGCGCACCGCGTCCCGCGCCGACTTCTCCTCCTGGCCCGCGCGCGGCGACCGGGTCCGGGACACCGCGCTGCTGCGCCGCGCGCTGGCCGTCTGGGCGCGGCCGGGCGGTTCGGTGCGGGTGTCGGCCACCATGGGCACACAGTCCGGGCCGCCGTCGGGGCCACCGCAGCTGCTGTTCGCGGGCGAGGTGGACCAGGCCACGGTGGTGCTGCTGTACGACGGGCTGCGGGTGGCGCGGTACGCGGAGGCGGCCCAGGGCGGCGCGGTCGCGCTGGACTTCGCCCGGCTGGACGCCGCGGACGCGGGCACCTCGACCGCGCTGGTCCTCAGCCGCACGGACGGCAACGTCCGCTATCTGACCGCCCCTTGGGTACGGCACGCCTGGGTGCGGGACCTGCTGCACCCGGCCGGGACGCCGCGCCCGCTGCGCCGCACCGGGGACGGCGTGACCGACCCGGTGCGCACCGTTCCGCGGCTGCGCCCCTGCCGTGGCTGGCCCGCGCTCCAGTTCGGCTCGCGGCTCGTGGCCGACCTCGGCGAACTGGCCCCGGCCCGGCTCACCTACGGCACCCCCGGCGCCGGAGTCCGCGATGTGGCGGGGCGGGCGGCCCGGGTGAGCTGGGCCAGGACCGGATGCCGGCTGACGATGATGCGGGCGCGCGGGGTGCGCTCGGTCAACGCCTGGCGGTTCGCCGCCCAGGCCCTGCCCGAGGCGGGCGGCCACGCCGCCTGGCTGTGCACCCGCGCCGACACCTGGCGGGGCTCGGGCAGCAAGGTGCTGGCCCAGTTCCAGCCGTGGGACACCCGCCGGGGCAAGGCGGGCGCGGTCGCGGCCGGGGCCGACAACTCCCCCGCCTGCGGCCCGCGCGAGCCGCGGGTGCTGGCGGGGGTGCTGTGGAAGGCCCGGTCCGGCCACTGGTATCTGCTGGCCGCCGGAAGCCGCCAGGTGACCGGGATCGTCGCCACCGGCGGCGTCCGGGGCCGCTCCTACGGCCGCGGGCTGACCCTCCCCGCCAAGGCGGGCGCCCGCGCCGACCTCAAGGCCCGCCTGACGAACGGCGACCGGCTGGGCCCCCTGCGCTGACCCTCCGCTGAAAGCGCCCCGACCTGCCGTAGATCGTCCGCGACGCCGTCGTGGCCGGTCGCGCCCACGCGGCGGAGCCGCACATCGACACGCCCCCACGCCCCTTCACAACTCGGGCGCCCGCGCCGCCCCCAAGGCCCGCCTGACGAACGGCGACCGGCTGGGTCCCTGCGCTAGGGGTTGTCCGGTGGGGTTTCCCCCTCCCCGCTACCAGGGGCTCCGCCCCTGGACCCCCGGGTCCGGGGGCGGAGCCCCGACACCCCCTGGCGCGTTGGCACGCCAGGACAGCGGCCGCCAAGGGCTTCGCTGGACCCCGGGCGTCGACGAGGCGGCCGTCGCTGCCGTGGGCACCCGGACCGGCGGGCTGGTCGTGCGGCACGGCGGCACGGCGGATGGGCGGGCGGGCGCCCGCGCGCATCCGGGGCGTCCGGCCCGGGGTCTGGGGCGGAGCCCCAGTTTCGGGAAGGGGCGGGGAGGGGAAACAGCGCCGCCGCAGGCGTCATCGGCGGTCGGCGGTCCCCGCCGCGTAGACGGCGACCGTGCGGCCGGGGACGGTGAAGGTGCCGGTCGCGCGCTCGTAGCCGGACGTCCTCACCGTGGCGTCGGTGCCGTGCGCCTGGACCGGGTGGAGGGTGTACGGGGCCCCGGCCAGGGCGGGGACGGTCTGCGACTGCCGGGACGGGGTCGCGTTGAAGACCACGACGAGCCGGCCGAGCCGCATGGTGATCACGCCCGGTGTCTCCCCGGTCCCGGACAGCGGGAAGGACAGCGCCCGCTGCACCCCGTCCGCCGTGGTCTGGCTGAACGCCTTCTCGGTGGTGCGGATCCGCAGCAGATCCCGGTAGGCCGCCGAGGCGCCCGTGCTCTCGGAGCAGCCGGGACGTACGGCCGGGTTGGTCAACAGCGGTTTGGCGTAAGGCCACTTGGACTCGTTGTCCGCCGCCGGGGGCAGCCCCCGGCCGAAGCCGTTGTCGGACGCGCAATCCCAATGGATGGCGTTGAACCAGTCCCCGCTGTCGAAGGAGTTGCGGTCCAGCGACTTCGAGCGCAGCAGATCGGTACCGGCCTGGCTGAGCGCCGGGCCCTGGGAGAGGGTGGCGGTGGCCAGGGCCACCACCTGGGCCCTGGCCCGGTCGGCGGCCGAGGTGGTGGCGGGGAGCTTGTAGGCGAGCACGTCGTAGAGGGTCTCGTTGTCATGGGCGTCGGCGTAGGCGAGCGCGTCGCCGGGGGCGGCGGCGTAACCGGCCGGGGAGCCGTTGTAGTCGACCTCGGAGCCCTTGACCCGGTGTCCGCCGGTGTCGGTGAAGGTGTAGTCGGCGAGGTTGCCGGACAGCCCGACCTTGATCAGGTCCTGGCCGTGCAGCAGCCGGGCCCGCTGCTCGTCCCGGCCGCCGTTGGCCGGTGAGCCGTTGGGGTCAGTGAAGAGCCCGGAGGCGAAGCCCTGGACGCGGGGGTCCTCGTCGAACGGCCCGCCGCCGCGCACCGCGTCCCGCGCCCGGTCGCTGAAGGTGGCGATGCCGGTACCGGCCATGTTGCGCTGGGTGGCCTGGACGAAGCGGGCGTCGTCGGCCGCCTCGCCGAAGTTCCAGCCCTCGCCGTAGAGGATGATCGACTTGCCGTCCACCCCGTCCTTGGCGGGGGTCAGGGCGTCGAGGGCCTTGCGCACGGCCAGGATGTTGGCCTTGGGGTGGTGGCCCATGAGGTCGAAGCGGAAGCCGTCGACCTTGTACTGCCTGGCCCAGGTGACGATCGAGTCCACCACCAGCTTGCCCATCATCGCGTGCTCGGGCGCGGTGCCGGGGCAGCAGGTGGAGGTGGCCACGCCGCCGTCGTCCAGCAGCCGCTGGTAGTAGCCGGGCACGATCCGGTCGAGGACCGACTTGCCGTCCTGCCCCGCGGCCACGGTGTGGTTGTAGACCACGTCCATGACGGTGCGCAGCCCGGCGTGGGCCAGCCCCTGCACCATCCGCCGGAACTCGCGGGTGCGGGCCGGGCCGTCCGGGTCACTCGCGTAAGACCCCTCCGGCACGGTGTAGTGCAGCGGGTCGTAGCCCCAGTTGTAGCCGTCCCTGTCGGCGGCCTGGGCCACGCACTTCTGCTGCTGGTCGGAGTCGGCGGGCAGGGCGGCCAGATCGCAGCCGGGCCGGGCCTGGTCGGACCGCCGCTCCGGGACGGTGCCGAAGTCGAACGCGGGCAGGAGGTGGACATACGAGGTGCCGGACCGGGCCAGCCGTGTGAGGTGCCGCATTCCGTCCGAGCCGCGGTCGGTGAAGGCGAGGTACTGGCCGGGGTGGGCGCTGGTGCGGTCCGCGATGGAGAAGTCGCGGATCTGCAGTTCCTGGATGCGGGCGTCGCGCAGCGGGACGGCCTTGGGCTTCCTCAGCGACGCCCAGCCGGCGGGGGCGAGCCGGGGATCGGCCAGGTCGGTGATCAGGCTGCGGGCGGAGTCGGCGGTCAGCGCGGTGGAGTAGGGGTCGGTGACCTCGTTGGTGACGGTCTTCCCGACGCTCGGCGCCCACACCCGGACCCGGTAGCGGTACGGCTTGTCCCGCCAGTCGGGGTTCCCGGTGACGCTCCACACCCCGCTGCCGGGGTCCCGCCGCATGGCGACGGTGCGCCCGTCGAGGTCGAGCGTGACGTCTTGGGCGGTCGGCGCCCAGACGGAGAGGGTGGGGCGGCCGCCGTGGAAGACCGGGCCGAGGCGGGCCCGGCGCGCCCGGTCGGCGTAGAGGTCGTCCAGCACACCGGGGATCTGCACCTCGGTGCGGTGCAGTACGTGGTCGCGGTCGTCGGCCGCGCGCTGGACGGCGGTGAGCGGGCCGCGCAGCGCCGTGGCGGCCTTGTCGCGGTCGCGCGGGTCGAGGCGATAGGCGGGGCGGTCGGCCAGGTGCGGGTAGGCGGCCTTCTGGGCGCCGGTCAGGGCGGCCGGGGCCAGCCGCAGCGTGCCGCCGCCCGCGGAGCGCAACTCCTCGGCGGTCGCGGCGGTGTGCCCGACCTTCCAGACGACGGTGGCACGGTCGATCCACTGCGCCTCGGCGGTGGCGGCTTGGGTCTTGGTGGCCGTGGCCGTGGCCGTGGCCGTGGCCCGGACGGTCTGCGAAACGGCGGGCACGGCCGCCGCGCCCAGCGCCAGGGTGGCGAGCGCGGCGGCCGTACGGAACAGGGGGACTCTCGGGGATCTCACGGGGCTGGTCGCTCCTTGAAGGGGTCAGGGGCGGAGTCGGGGGTCAGCCACAGCTACGGGCGCCCGTGTGCAGGGCCACCGCCGTGTTCGCGCCCAGCGTGGCGGTGAACTGGCCCGAGGAGTCGACCGTGACGGACTTGCCGCTCTGGACGTCGCAGTAGCCGCCCGCCGGGAGCGAGGTCTGGAAGGTCCGGGTGAGGGAGCCGCTCTCGTGGTTGATGGCCACGTACGCCTTGTCGCCGCGTCCGAACGCGATGGCGTTGCTGCCGTTGTCCCACCAGTTGGTCACCGAGGCGCCCCGCGCCGTGTTGCGGAAGGCGACCATGCTCATGATCTCGGGCCATTTGTGCTGGCACTTCCAGCCGTCCTGGTAGCAGGCGCCCACCGCGCCGCCGTTGGGCGGGCCCGCGTCGTTGTCGCTGAACTCGTAGCCGGAGTGGACGTCCGGGGAGCCGTACGGCCAGGCCAGCATGAAGACGTTGGCGAGGGTGTAGTCGGCGCCGTCTCTGTACGTCAGCGTGGAGCCGTTGCGCTCGGTGTCCCAGTTGTCGACGAAGACACCGGACTGGCCGCTCGCCATATGGCCCCAGCCCTCGCCGAAGTTCTTCAGATAGGCCAGCTTCTCGCTCTGGAACACCCGCTTGAGGTCACGGCCGTAGCGGAACTCCTGCACATCGCCGTTGCGCAGATACTCCGTCGGGGAGACCGCCTCGCCGTCGCCGTAGATGACCTCCTGCTTCCAGTAGACGCCGGGGTCGCTCAACTTGCTCTTGACGGCGGCCAGATCGTCCGCCGGGATGTGCTTGGCCCCGTCGATGCGGAAGCCGTCCACGCCGAGCGAGAGCAGGTCGCCCAGGTACTGCGCGAGCCGGGTGCGGACGTACTCCTCACCGGTGTCCAGGTCGGCGAGGCCCACCAGTTCGCAGTGCTGCACATTCCAGCGGTCCTGGTAGTTGCTGATCTGCGCGGTGCAGTCGTCCATGTCCTGGGGCTGGTAGATCCCGGGGTAGTCGTACTTGGTGTACGAGGAGCCGCCGGTGCCGGTGCCGGATCCGGCGGACATGTGGTTGATGACGGCGTCGGCCACGACCTTCACGCCCGCCGCGTGGCAGGTGTCGATCATGTTCTTGAAGGCGGTGCGGTCGCCGAGCCGTCCGGCGATCTTGTAGCTGACGGGCTGGTAGGAAGTCCACCACTGGCCGCCCTGGATGTGCTCGGTGGCCGGGGACACCTCGACATAGCCGTATCCGGCCGGGCCGAGGGTGCTGGTGCACTCCTTGGCGACGGAGTCGTACTTCCACTCGAAGAGTTCGGCGGTGACGTCCTTGGTGCCGGGCGGTGTCGCCCGCGCGGTCTGGGGCAGTGCGACGAGCGTCACCGCGCTCGCCGCGAGGGCGAGTGCGGTGGCAAGGGGTATGCGGCTGCTGGCCATCGTTCCTCCGTGGGGGGAGTTCGGGGGTGCCGATCGAGCCTCGTACGGCAACGCGCCATGCCCGTAAGGCCAGTTGAAGGTTCTTGCTGCAAGACGTCAGTGGTGGGGTGGTGACGGGACCGTACTCGCGAGTTTTTGTTGTTGCAAGACCTTTCGCAAGTAATTGCGGCGGTGTTACGTTCAACCACGTTCTCCGGTCCGGCCGGCCGGGGGTCCGGTCAACGGGCCTCACGCGCCCGGCCGGTCGGATCGGTTCGGAGGACGGGGCGTCAGTCCCGGGCCGCGACGGACATTTCCCCGAGGAGGGACCAATCCCCCTGGGGCACGTTCATATTGACGATCCGCGGGGTCTCCACCAGGTGCGGCGGAAGTGTCCGCTGCGCGGCCCGGAAGTGCGGCGAGTTGACGTGTGCCGCGCCGGCCTCCTCGTCGCGGAACGCCTCGACCAGAACGTATTCGGCCGGGTCCTCGACGCTGCGGGACCAGTCGAACCACAGGCACCCCGGCTCGGCGCGGGTGTCCCGGGTGAAGTCGCCCGCGATCTCGGGCCAGCGGTCCGCGTCCTCGGGCAGCACGCGGAACTTCGCGGTGATGAAGATCATCGATAAGCCTTTCGTCGGTGATGATCAGCCGGTCCCCCGGTGGGCGACCGGCCGGGTTACAGGATCGGCGGTGGTTACCGGATCGGCGGTCAGGGGACGAGAACGGCGCGTCCGCGGACCCGTCCGGCATCGAGGTCGTCCAGGGCTTCCTGGAAACGGTCCAGCGGATACGTGGTGGTGTGCAGGCGCACGCGGTCCTGTGCGGCGAGCACCATCAGCTCGCACAGATCGGTGTAGGAGCCGACGAGATTGCCGATGAAATTGATCTCGGCGGAGATGATGTCGATCGTCGGGATGTCGAGGTTCTCCCCGTACCCCACCACGTGGTAGTCGCCCGCGCGGCGCAGCATGCCGACGCCGTCCCGGGTCGCGCCGCCCTCGCCGACGAAGTCGACGACCGCCTCGGCGCCCTGCCCGCCCGTCAGCTCCAGCACTTCCTCGACCTGGTCCCCGCTTGCCACGACCCCGCGGTCGGCGCCTATGGAGACGGCCAGCTCCACCGCGTCGGGGTTGCGGTCGACCACGATGAGTTCGGCCGCCGTGATGGCCTTCAGCACCTGTACGCCGATGTGTCCGAGCCCTCCCGCGCCGATGATCACGCACTTGGTCCCGGGGCGCAGCCGGCCGGCGACCTTGGCCGCCGCGTGGTAGGCGGTGAGCCCCGCGTCGGCGAGCGCGGCTACGTCGGCGGGCTCAAGGGAGCCGTCGAGTTTCACGACGCTGCGGGCCGAGGTCTTCAGATACTCGGCGTAACCGCCGTGGGTGTCGATGCCGGGGAAGAGGCTCTGCCCGCAGTGGACGTCGTCACCGGCCCGGCAGGCCGGGCACAACCCGCAGGTGATCAGGGGATGCACGATGACCTTGTCGCCCTCGGCGACGTTGGTGACCGCGCTGCCGACCGCATGGACCCAGCCGGCGTTCTCGTGCCCGATGGTGTTAGGCAGGCTCACCCCGGACTTGTCCGCCCACTGTCCTTCGAGGATGTGGAGATCGGTGCGGCACACGCCCGCCCCGCCGACCTTGATGATCACGTCGTACGGGCCGGTGATCTCCGGATGCGGCACATCGGCCATGCGCGGGCTCCGGCCGTAGCCCACGACCTGGACTGCCTTCATGGAATGTTCTCCTTCATCGGGATGGTGGCGCGTTCATCGGGATGGTGGCGCGCGGGGAGACTGATCGGCCCCGTCCGAACAAGCACGCTAGGCAGCGTCGACGCACGTCAGCGAGTGCCGGGTGTCTCACTTCGAGACACCTGCCGTCACTGGGCCGCCCCGGCCGGCAGTACCGTGACCACGGTCGCCCTGTCCTTACGGAGGTCGAAGTGGACAGCCACCGCCTGGGCCCACGCCTGCTGGCTTCGTGGCAGCGCAGCCGCCGCTACGGTCTGTCGCCGGAGGAGATGCAGCCGGTGTTCACCGGTTCGGTGGACACGGCCTCCCTGTTCTACGAGTGCGGTCATGAGGTGCTGCGGGGCCTGCGGGACACGCTCGCCAACGAGGCGGTCAGCATGATGATCGCCGACAGCGACGGCCTGGTGCTGTGCCGGGTGTGCGACGACGCCTCGATCAGCCGGTCCCTGGACCGGGTCCATCTGGCGCCCGGTTTCTCCTTCGCCGAACGCGACGTGGGCACCAACGGGCTCGGCCTGGCCCTGACGGATCGGGCTCCGTCACTGGTGAGAGCGGATGAGCACTACTACACCGGCCTGCGCGGCTACACCTGTGCCGCGGCACCGGTGCTCGACCCGAGGACCGGTGGGCTCGTCGGCAGCGTCAACCTCACCACTTGGTCCGACTCGTCCTCGAAGCTGTTGCTGGCCCTTGCGCAAGCCGCCGCCGGGAACACGGCTGCGCTCATGCTGGCCCGGGGGACCGGCCGGAGGGTCCCACCGGCCCCCCGGGGCGAGGTGTTCCGGGTGTACGCCGACCGGTACCACCAGCACGACCACGCTCACCAGGCGCTCTCCCCCGGCTGGACGGACGCCGTCGCCGCCGCGCGCACGGCCTCGGCCCGCGGACGGATCGTCGCGGTGATCGGTGAGCCGGGAGCGGGGAAGACCGCGCTGGTCTCCACCGCCCGTCGGCAGACCGGGGCGCGGGAACGCCTGCTCAGCGCCCGCACACCCGCGCCCGGCGACGTCGCCGCGTGGCTGGCGCTGTGGGCCCCCGAGCTGGGCAAGGACAGCACCTGCGTCCTCGTCTCCGGTGTGGACCGGCTGCCGGCGTGGGCGGCCACCGAGCTGGCCCGGCTGTTCGACGAGGCGCGCCGGGTGGCCGGGGAGGGGTCCGGGCGTCTGCCGCCGTTCGCCGTGACGGCCCGGCGATACTCCGCGATCCCGGACGTGCTGAGGCCGCTGGTCGACACCGTGGTCGAAGTGCCCGCGCTGCGCTTCCGCCCCGACGACATCCTGCCGCTGGCCCGCCACTTCGCACGGTGGCACCGCGGCCCCACGGTGACGTTCACGCCCGCCGCGGCCCGCGCGCTGACGTCCTACGACTGGCCCGAGAACGTCGGGCAGCTGCGCCGGGCAGTGCGTGAGGCGGCGTCGAGGACGGATGTGATCGACACCCGTCACCTCCCGGCCGAGGTGTTCACCGGCTCGAGCGGCCACCTGCCCCGGCTGCAGCTTCTCGAACGGGACGAGATCGTGCGCTGCCTGACCGAACCAGGCACGACGGTGGCGCAGGCGGCGGCGAAGATGGGCATGGGCCGGGCCACCGTCTACCGCAAGATGGCCCGTTACGGCATCCGGGTGCCCGGTCGGCGCAGGGGCGCCGGGTCCTGACCGGCCGGCGGCGCCTGCGCCGTGGAGCCGCGCACGACCAGATCCGGCTGGAAGACGAACTCCGTGTGCTGGACCGGGTTTCCGGCCATCTCCTCCAGCAGCGCCCCCACCGCCGCCGTCGCCATCGACTGCACCGGCTGGCGGACGGTGGTCAGCGGGGGATCGGTGAAGGCGATGAGCGGGGAGTCGTCGAAACCGACCACCGATATGTCGTGCGGCACCCGCAGCCCGCGCCGGGCCGCCTCCCGGATCACCCCGAGCGCCATCAGATCGCTGCCGCATACGATGCCCGTACAGCCCTGGTCCAGCAGCGTGGCCGCCGCCACCTGCCCGCCCTCGACGCTGAAGAGCGTATGCCGCACCAACTCCCGTGCCTCGTCCGCCGATCGGCCCAGCAGCTCCGCGCTCGCCGCGAGGAACCCCTCGACCTTGCGCAGCGCGGGGACATAGCGGGCGGGCCCCACCGCGAGGCCGATCCGGTGGTGGCCGAGGGCGGCCAGGTGGCGGACGGCCATCCGCGCCGCCGCCCGGTCGTCGGGCGAGACGAACGTGGCCTGGATGCGCTCGTGGTAGCCGTTGATCAGCACGAACGGCACCTTGCGCCCGGCCAGCCGGGCATAGCGGGCGGGGTCGGCCGTGGTGTCGGCGTGCAGTCCGGACATGAAGACGATGCCCGCCACATCGCGCTCCTCCAGCTGCTCCACCAGTTCGTCCTCGGTGGCGCCGCCGGGCATCTGGGTGCACAGGATCGGGGTGTAGCCATGACCGGCCAGCACCTGCTCGATGATCTGGGCGAAGGCGGGGAAGACCGGGTTGGTCAGCTCCGGGATGACCAGGCCGACCAGCCCGGCGCTGCGCCGCCGCAGCCGCACCGGCCGTTCGTAGCCGAGGACGTCGAGGGCGGCGAGCACCCGCTGCCGGGTGGCAGCCGCCACGCCCGCCTTGCCGTTGAGCACCCGGCTGACGGTGGCCTCGCTGACCTTGGCCTGGGCGGCGATATCGGCGAGTCGCGGCGGCGCCCCCGGTGGGCCCGCCGCCAACGGACTCGTCACGACTTGGTCGCCCCGGCCGTGAGCCCCGCCACGAGATGGCGCTGGGCCCAGGAGAACACCAGTGCCGCCGGGATGGCGATCATGACGGCCGCGGCCGTCATGGAGCCCCAGTCGGAGGTGTACTGGTTGACGAAGGTCTGGAGCCCCGCCGCGAGCGTGAGGTTGTCCTCCCCCGTCATGAAGGCGGAGGCGTAGGCCACCTCGGCCCAGGCGGTGATGAAGGTGTAGAACGCGGTCACCGCGAGCCCCGGCTTGGCCAGCGGGACGACCAGCCGCCAGAAGGTCCCGAAGGGGTTGAGCCCGTCGACCCGGCCCGATTCGTCGATCTCCACCGGGATGGTGTCGAAGAAGCCCTTCATCATCCAGGCGCAGAACGGCACGGCCACGGTGAGGTAGGTGACGATGAGCGAGATCGGCTGGTTGAGCCAGCCCAGTGTCGACATGATGTTGTACAGCGGCACGATGAGGATGGCCACCGGGAACATCTGGGTGATCAGCAGCAGCCACATCAGCGGGCGCATCCCGGGGAAGCGGAAGCGGCTGACGGCGTAGCCGGTGGTGGCCGCGACGAAGACGCCCAGGAGCGTGGTGATGACCACGATGAACAGCGAGTTGCCGAACCAGCTCAGGAACTCGGTGTCGCCCAGGACGTGTCGGTAGTTCCGCAGTGTCGGGTCCTTGACCACATCGGTGCTGAACGCCTCGCTCTTGGGCTTGAACGAGGTCACCACCAGCCACAGCGGCGGGAAGACCGCGACGGCGGAGGCGATGACGAGCGTGGTGTGCAGCCCGACGGAGGCGAGCGGGCCGCGTCGTTGGTCGCGCATGGCTACCAGACCTCTCCCTGCTTGCGGAGCGAACGGCGGTAGATCACCGCGAAGAGCATGAGGATGAGCAGGATCAGCACACCCCAGGCCGAGGCGCCGGCGAAGTCGCGCGGGCTGTTGACGAAGGAGAGCCGGTAGGCGTACGTCACCAGGATCTCGGTGGAGTCGCCGGGTCCGCCGCGGGTCAGCAGGAAGATCACCGGGAACATGTTGAACGTCCAGATGGTCGACAGCAGGATCACGGTGGAGCTGACCGAGCGCAGTCCGGGCAGGGTGATGTGGCGGAACCGCTGCCAGGGGCTCGCCCCGTCCATCTCGGCGGCCTCGTACAGCTCACCGGGGATGGACTGCAGCCCGCCGAGCAGCGCGACCAGCATGAACGGCACCCCGAGCCAGATGTTCACGGCGATCACCGAGACCTTGGCCATGGTGGGGTCGTTCAGCCAGGGCACCGCGTCGATCCCGCCGCCGTGCAGCACCTTGTTGAGGATGCCGTTCTTCTCGTTGTAGAGCAGCCGCCAGGCGAAGACGGAGACGAAGGCGGGGACGGCCCACGGCAGGATCAGCAGCGACCGGTAGAGGGTGCGCCCGGCGAACCGCCGGTTGAGCAGTACGGCCAGGCCCAGGCCGATGGCGAAGGTGAGCGCCACACAGCTGACGGTCCAGGTGACGGTCCAGCCCAGCCGGTCCCAGAAGACCTGGTCCTTCAGGATCGCCTGGAAGTTGTCGAGGCCGACCGTCTTGTAGGTGGCGGGGATGTGGTTGACCCCGATGGTGCGCTCGACGTTGGCCTCGTTGGCGTCGGTCAGCGACAGATAGACGCCGCGGACCAGCGGATAGCCGATGATCAGCCCGATGACGAGCACGACGGGCGCGACCATGGCCCAGGCGTACCAGTGGCGGGCGAGCGCGTTGCGGATCCGGCGCGGCGGTGGGGTGCCGGCCTTGCGAACCCGGCCGCCCCGGCCGCGGGCGCGCTTCGCGCCCGCGGCCGGGTCCAGCGGCCGGCTGGTGTCGACAGCCATCGTCGCCGGCCCTACTTCCAGTCGCCCTTGAGGAGCTTGCGGTACGCGTCTCCGACCGCGCCGGCGGCCTTCTCCGGCGAGGTCTTGCCGGTGAGGACGCCCGGGAACTGCACCAGGATCGCCTGGAAGAGGCTGTTGCCCTCGGGGATCCAGGGGCGCTCGACGGCCTTGTCGACAGCGGCCTTGAAGAACTTCACATTGGGGTTCGCCGCGACCGTCTTGTTGGAGTAGACGGAGGTGCGGGTGGGCAGCAGGGAGAGCTTCTCGGTGGTCTTGGCCTGCACCTCGGCCGAGCTCATGTACTGCGCGAAGGCATAGGAGGCGTCGAGGTTCTTCGATCCGGCGTAGACGGTGAGGTTCTGGCCGCCCTGCGGGGCGCCCTGGCCCTTGCTGCCGGCCGGGACCGGGACCACCCCGAGGTTGGACTTGTCCTTGAACGCCTTGCCCGCCAGGGTGTCCTCGATCGCCCACGGCCCGTTGATCGTCATCGCGACGTCGCCGTTCTTGATGGCGTTCTGCATGTTGTCCCAGCCGTCGGTGGCGTCGGTCTCCGCCGCCTTGGAGGTGACCAGGTCGCGGGCGGCCGCGAACGCCTTGATGCCGGGCTCGTCGTCGATGGTGACCTTCTTGGCCCCGGTGTCGAGGAGGTCGCCGCCCTCGCCGTAGATGAAGGGCAGGTACCAGTAGGCGTCGTCGCCGCGCAGATAGAGGCCGGTCTTGCCGGTCTTCTCCTTGATCTTCTTGGCGGCGGCCTTGAGCTCGGTCCAGTCCTTGGGCGGCTGGACCCCGGCGTCCTTCAGCATCTTCTTGTTGTAGAAGAGGCCGAGGGTGTCGATGACCTGCGGTACGGCGTAGGTCTTGCCCTTGAACCTGGCCCCTGCGAGTGCCTTGGGCAGATAGTCGGACTGGTCGGCGAGGGCGGGGGTGCCGTCCAGCGGGGCGAGATAGCCGATGTTGGCCAGATCCTGGGTCCAGGCCACCTCGGTGCGCAGCACATCGGGCGCGCCGGAGCCGCCGGAGCCGGCGGCGTTCTTGAACTTGGCCAGTGCGTCGCCGAAGGGCACATTGACGTAGTTGACCTTGACGTCGGGGTGCTTCTTCTCGAAGCCCAGGGCGAGCTCCTTGTACGTGCCCTTCTCCGCGTCGTTCGACGTGTCCCAGTACGTCACGGTGCCGGAGAGATGGCCGCCGGACTTCTTGTCGCCGCTGCCGCCGTCGTCACCGCCGCACGCCGTCGCCGCGAGCGCCATGGCCGCGACGAGTGCGGTGGCCGCTATGCCACGTCGCATCTGAACTCCTCCAAAGCCGGCCGCTCCCTCGCGGCGCCGGGTTGCGGAGGAACGTAACAGGGCCGCAAGCCCGCCGAAAGACCTTGCGGCAAATTTCTGCAAGGCGCCCGGCATCGTTACGTCCGCGTGTCCCCGCGGTGGCCGCTCCGCTCCCGCTCCGGCGCTTGACATACGCTCACAGCACGACCGGAGCACCCTCGAAGGGCACCAGCGAGCCCTGCAAGCTCTTCCGCAAGGCATTGCAGAGCTGTTACGTTCGCGCCATGACCCAGGAGCTCACGACCTCCCTTGCCACCGAGCCGGCGCGACCGTCCGAAGGCCACGGATGGTGGCGCGACGCCGTCATCTACCAGGTGTACGTACGCTCCTTCGCCGACAGCGACGGCGACGGGATCGGCGATCTACGCGGGGCGCGGGAGCGGCTGCCGCACCTCGCCAGGCTGGGTGTGGACGCCGTCTGGCTGACCCCCTTCTACGCCTCACCGCAGGCCGACGGCGGCTACGACGTGGCGGACTACCGCGCCGTGGACCCGCTCTTCGGCACCCTCGGCGACGCCGACGACCTGGTGCGCACCGCCCATGAGCTGGGGCTGAAGGTGATCGTGGACGTCGTCCCGAACCACAGCTCGGACCAGCACCCGTGGTTCCGCGAGGCGCTCGCCGACCGGCCCGGCGGCGCAGCCCGCGCCCGCTACCACTTCCGCCCCGGCCGCGGCGCCCACGGCGAACTGCCCCCGAACGACTGGGAGTCGGTCTTCGGCGGCCCCGCCTGGACCCGTACCACCGAGCCGGACGGCACCCCCGGCGAGTGGTATCTGCACCTCTTCGCCCCCCAGCAGCCCGACCTCAACTGGGACTCCCCCGAGGTCCGCGCGGAGTTCGACTCGGTGCTGCGCTTCTGGCTGGATCTGGGCGTGGACGGCTTCCGTATCGATGTCGCCCACGGCATGGTCAAGGCCGCCGGGCTGCCCGACATCGGCCACACCGAACAGGCCAAGCTGATCGGCTCCCAGGTGCTGCCGTTCTTCGACCAGGACGGGGTGCACGAGATCCACCGCTCCTGGCGCCGGCTGCTGGACTCCTACCCCGGCGACCGGATCGGCGTCGCCGAGGCCTGGGCGCCCACCTCCGAGCGGCTGGCCCTCTACGTACGCCCCGACGAGCTGCACCAGGCGTTCAACTTCCAGTTCCTGAAGTGCCCGTGGGACGCGGCCGCGATGCGCGAGGTGATCGACGAGTCGCTGGCCGCGACCGGCTCCGTCGGCGCCCCCACCACCTGGGTGCTCTCCAACCACGACGTGGTCCGGCACACCACCCGCTACGCCGACGGAGCCGGTGGCGGCCCGGAGCGGGGGCTCGCCCGCGCCCGTGCCGCGGCCCTGCTCATCCTGGCGCTGCCCGGCTCGGCCTATCTCTACCAGGGCGAGGAGCTGGGCCTCCCCGAGGTGACCGAGCTGCCGGACGAGCTGCGCCAGGACCCGGCCTTCTTCCGCGCCTCCACCGACGGCCAGGAGGGCCAGGACGGCCAGGACGGCTTCCGCGACGGCTGCCGGGTGCCCCTGCCCTGGACCCGCTCCGGCGACTCCTACGGCTTCGGCCCCGGCGGCAGCTGGCTGCCCCAGCCGGAGGACTGGGCCGAGCTGTCCGTCGAGGCGCAGACCGGCGACCCCGGCTCCACGCTGGAGCTGTACCGCGACGCGCTGGCGCTCCGCCGTGAGCTGCCGGGCCTCGGGGACGGCCCGATGAGCTGGCTGGAGGCCCCGGCGGGGGTGCTCGCGCTGTCCCGGCCGGGTCTGGTGTGCACGCTCAACACGCTCGGGGAGGAGGTCGAACTGCCGGTTCCGGGGCGTGCGCTGCTGTCGTCGGCGCCGCTTGCGTACAAGGCCGGAACCGTGTGCATTCCGCCTGATTCGTGCGCGTGGTGGGCAATCTGACACGCGACCGGTACAGTCCCACTCCATGACCGCACGGCTTGCTGACATCGCAGCCCAGGCGGGGGTCAGCGAAGCCACCGTCAGCCGCGTCCTCAATGGCAGGCCGGGGGTGGCCGCGGCCACCCGCGAGTCCGTCCTCGCCGCTCTGGACGTCCTCGGCTATGAGCGGCCGGTGCGGCTGCGGCAGCGCAGCGCCGGACTGGTGGGACTGATCACGCCCGAGCTGGAGAACCCGATCTTCCCCGCGCTCGCCCAGGTCATCGGGCAGGCGCTCACCCGGCAGGGCTATACCCCGGTGCTGGCCACCCAGACCCCCGGCGGCTCGACGGAGGACGAGCTGACCGAGATGCTGGTGGACCGGGGGGTGGCCGGGATCATCTTCGTCTCCGGGCTGCACGCGGACACCTCGGCCGATATGCAGCGCTATGACCAGCTGCGCGGCCAGGGTGTGCCGTTCGTGCTGGTGGACGGCTACTCGCCGAAGGTGCGGGCGCCGTTCATCTCTCCCGACGACCGGGCGGCGATGGGGCTGGCGGTCACCCATCTGGTCTCGCTCGGGCACACCCGGATCGGTCTCGCGCTCGGGCCGAAGCGATTCGTACCCGTACTGCGCAAGATCGAAGGCTTTCAGCAGGCGATGCGGGACCGGCTGGGGCTCTCCCCGGCCGAGTCCGAGGAGCTGATCCAGCATTCGCTGTACACCCTGGAGGGCGGCCAGGCGGCGGCGACCGCGCTGATCGAGCGGGGCTGTACGGCGGTGGTGTGCGCGAGCGACATGATGGCGCTGGGTGCCATCCGGGCGGCCCGGCAGCAGGGTCTCGCGGTCCCTCAGGACGTCTCGGTGGTCGGCTTCGACGACTCCCCGCTGATCGCCTTCACCGATCCGCCGCTGACCACGATCCGTAAACCGGTGCAGTCGATGGGGCAGGCGGCGGTGCGGGCGCTGCTGGAGGAGATCGGCGGCACCCCGGCGCCGCCCAGCGAGTTCGTCTTCCTGCCCGAACTGGTGGTGCGCGGCTCCACGGCCTCCGCCCACGGCGTGGAGGCGCGGAGCCGGGCGGCCGGGGGCGGCTGAGGCCCCGTCCGGGGACCATGGCGCCTGCGGCGGGCTGTTCCCCTACCCGCCCCTTCCCACAACTGGGGCTCCGCCCCAGCCCCCGACTTGGGGCTCCGCCCCAGACCCCCGGGGTCCAGGGGCAAAGCCCCACCTCCCAGCCCAAAGCCCCACCCTCCAGCCCCTCCGGCGTTTGAGGAGCGGGGTCTGGGGCGGAGCCCCAGTTTCGGGAAGGGGCGGGGAGGGGAAAGCCCCCGTCCCGGGGCCTCGTCCAGCGGCCCGACACCCAGTGGACGTATAGGGGCATACGCCCCTTGACGGACCCCCCGGACCAGGACATAAGCAACCAAGACCCGATGCCATGGATGATCTGCGGGTGGGCGTCGTCTGGCAGACTGTTGCCCTATGGGTGGAGCGACGATCAGGACCACGGCAGGCCGAACAGCCACCCCGGCACCCATCGCGGACACCGACGCGGAACGGGCACCGGGCCTCACCCTGATGGACCGGTTGCGTACCCCCAGAAGGCCCCGGCTCTGGTTCGAGATCGTCCTCATCGCCGTCAGTTACTGGACCTATTCGCTGATCCGCAACGCCGTCCCGGAGCAGCGGCCGGAGGCGCTGCGCAACGCGAGCTGGATCTGGGAGTGGGAGCACCGGTTCGGAATGGCCTTCGAACGGGGTGTCAACCATGCGTTCGACTCGGTCAGCTGGCTGATCGTGGGCATGAACTACTACTACGCCACGCTCCACTTCATCGTGACGCTCAGCGTGCTGGTGTGGCTCTACCACTGGCATCCGGGCCGCTACGCCGCCACCCGGCTGGCGCTCTTCGCGACCACGGGCGTGGCCCTGCTCGGCTACTACTTCTTCCCGCTGGCCCCGCCCCGGCTGATGAGCGGCGGCCACTTCATCGACACCGTGGTGGTGCACAACACCTGGGGCTCGATGGCCTCGGGAAACCTCGCCGATATGTCGAACCAGTACGCGGCGATGCCCTCGATGCACATCGGCTGGTCGCTGTGGTGCGGTCTGACCATCGCGACGCTGGCGCGCCCGGTGTGGGTGAAGGCGCTAGGGCTGCTCTACCCCTCGGCCACGCTGCTGGTGATCGTCGCCACCGCCAACCACTTCTGGATGGACGCGGTCGGCGGGGTCGTCTGTCTCTCCTTCGGCTTCGTGCTGTCGTGCGCGTGGTACGGCTCGCTGCCGTACCGGCTGCCGAAGCAGGTGGCCGTGATCTGCACGGCTTGATCGTCCCCGGCGGAGCCGCCATTCTCTGTTCCGCAAGGTCGACATGAGTTCACATGCCGACATGGTTCAGGGGCTCCATGTGTCGCGCTGATTCGACGCGGAAAGAGCACGATGAGCGTGACGAAAGGGACCACCGGTCACCGTGCACACCGCCGACGCCGCCACCGCTACCGCTGCCGCTGCCGCTTCCCCGGTATCCACTTCCGTATCCGCCTCCGAGTCCCCGGGCGCGCTGCTCCCCCGGCCCCGTACCGCCGGGCGGCCCCGCTTCCCGCTGGTGGCCACCGACCTCGACGGCACCCTGCTGGGCGGGGATCTGACGGTCTCGCCGCGCAACCGTGAGGCGCTCGCCCTGGTCCGGGCCGCCGGGGCGCGGCACGTGGTGGTCACCGGGCGCCCGGCCGCGTCCTGCCGGAAGTTCCTGGTGGCGATCGGCTACCGGGGGCTCGCGGTGTGCGGACAGGGCGCGCAGTTGTACGACGCCTCCGCGGACCGGCTGCTGGTCTCGGCGTCGCTGGACCGGGAGCTGGCCCGGTCGGTGGTGGAGCGCACCGAGGAGGCGCTGGACGCGGGGCCGCTGGAACTCGCCGTGGTGACCGCGGCGCCCGAGAACCGCTTCGTCGTCACCTCCCGCTTCACCGATCGGATGCGCCCGGAGTGGGGTCTGGCCGAGCGGGAGGAGCTGTGGGCGGCACCGATCGAGAAGGTGCTGATGCGCCATCGGACGGTGGCGGACGGGCTGGTCGCGGCGGCCGCGGAGCGGGCGGGCGCGGACGAGGTGGCGGTGACCCACTCCGAGAAGGGCATGATCGAGGTGCTCCCCGCCGGGACGGACAAGTCGGTGGGGCTCCAACTGGCCGCCGACCGCATGGGGTTCACCCCCGCCGAGACGATCGCGTTCGGCGACATGCCCAATGACATCCCGCTGCTGGGCTGGGCCGGATACGGGGTCGCGATGGGCAACGCCCACCCGGATCTGAAGGCGATGGCCGACGAGGTGGCGCCGGCCAACGAGGACGACGGGGTCGCGGTGGTGCTGGAACCGCTGTTCGCCCACCCTTGAGCGGCCCTCGTACCGCACTCGCGGTGACCTCGAGCAGCCCGTCACGCCCTTGACTGGATTTACACAACTAAACAAAATATCCAAGGTGCGAGCTGAACCAGGATCCGAACCCCGCTACGTCGACGAGCGCTCCGGCGCCACTTACCCGATCGAAGACCCTCGCTGGTGCGGCGATGACGGGGCTCCCCTCACCGTCTCCGCACTGCCCGGCATCACCCGCGAGCAGGTGGACACCGGGGCCCGGTCACTGTGGCGCTACCGAGCGGCCCTCCCGGTGCGCATCGACGCCCCGGTGTCACTGGGAGAAGGGTGCACCCCGCTGGTCGAGAAGAGCTGGGGGGAGGATCGGATTCTCTTCAAGCTGGAGTGGTTCAGCCCCACCGGCAGCTTCAAGGACCGCGGCACCAGCGTGATGATCTCGCTCCTCGCCCAGCGGGGCGTACGGGAGGTCATCGAGGACAGCTCCGGCAACGGCGGGGCCTCCGTCTCCGCGTACTGCGCCGCCGCCGGCATCCGGGCCCGGATCCTCGCCCCCGCCACCACCTCCCCCGCGAAGGTCCTCCAGAGCCGGGCCTACGGCGCCAAGGTGCAGCTGGTGCCGGGCGACCGGGACGCCACCGCAGCGGAGGCGCTGCGCCAGTCGGCCCACACGTACTACGCCAGCCACAACTGGCACCCCTTCTTCCTCCAGGGCACCAAGACCCTGGCGTACGAGCTGTGGGAGGACCTGGGCTTCACCGCACCGGACGCCGTGGTGACCGTGGCGGGCGCGGGCAGCACCGTACTCGGCTGCGACCTCGGCTTCTCCGAACTGCTCGCCGCGGGCCAGATCGCCCGCCGCCCCCGGCTGCTGGTGGCCCAGCCCGCCCACTGCGCCCCGCTGCACGCCGCGTTCCGCGCGGGCACCGAGACGCCCGTGCCGTTCGACCACGCCCCGACCATCGCCGAGGGCACGGCCATCCGCGAACCCGTCCGTTTCCCCGAGGTGCTGCGCGCCATCCGCCGCTCGGACGGCGACATGGCGGCCATCCCGGAGGACGCGATCGCCGCGGCGGTCCGCCGACTGGCCGCGATGGGGCTGTACGCGGAGCCGACCAGCGCGACGGCGGCCGCGGCGATCGAGGTCTTCCGGGCCCGGGGCGCGATCCGCCCCGGTGAGACCACGGTGGTGCTGCTGACCGGTTCGGGTCTGAAGGCGACGCCGACGATGACGGAGCTCTTCGCGCCCGAGGCCGATGAGCGATGACCGAGGAGAAGCACCAGGAGACGTCGGGAAGGCCCGAGGACGAGCTGCTGCTCCGCGAGGCCGAGAAGATCGTGGTCGGCCTCGGCCGGATGTTCCCCGGGCTGTGCGAGGTGGTCCTCCACGATCTGCGCAACCGCGACCAGTCCATCCGCGCCATCGAGAGCAATCTCTCCGGCCGGACGGTGGGCCAGCCCGCCACCGAGCTGGGCCTGGCCCGGATGCGGGACCCCGGCTTCCCCGACATCGTCCAGAACTACGCCAACCGCTTCCCGGACGGCCGCCCGGCGAAGAGCACCTCGATCGGCATCAAGAACAGCGCGGGCCAGTACGTCGCCGCCATCTGCCTCAACCTGGACGTCTCCCTCTTCGCGAGCGTGGCCCGCAGCCTCAACAACCTCGTCCGGACCGATGAGCAGGAGCAGCCGCTCACCGAAACCCTCCGCGCCCGCACCGCCGCGGAGCTGCGCACCGTCATCGAGGAATTCGCCGCCGCCCGCGGCCAGACCCCGCGCAGCCTGGGCACCCCCGCCAAGAAGGAACTCGTCCGCACCCTCAAGACCAGCGGCTACCTCCAGGTGAAGCACTCCGTCCAGGTGGTCACCGAACTGCTGGGGGTCTCCCGCGCCACGGTCTACAACTACCTGCGCTCGCCCTGAGCGCTGTCCGGTAAAAGACCTCGGTGCGTGCCCAATCATCCCGACGACGACGGCCCCGGCCTCTCACCGATCCAGTGCGGCGCAATCCTGCCCCGCCTGCGGGAGATCGCCGATCAGCCTCAAGAGGGAAGCACCGACCCGCTCCTCCAACGGCACATCGACGACGCCCGCCAGTTGGTGGTCGTCCTGCGGCTCTGCGCCGAGAAGGACGTCGACCTCCTCGTCCGCCAGTCCGACGGCACGGTGATCCTCGCCGGTCAGGCCCATGACTTTGGCTCCGAGTTCGCCTCGGACCACCTCGCCCGCAGGGCCGCCCTCGACGGCATGGCGCCTCCCCTCCCCCCCGTACCGCCCCTGGCTGGACCGCCTCATCGACTTCGCCCCCCGCCGGGTCCTCTTCGCCCACGACTGCGCGGTCTGGGAGCCGTCGGACGGCTGACGCTCTCGTCTCAACTTCCCGTTCATCCCATGGTCTTGGCGCCGTCCAGGGACTCGCGAATGATGTCGGCGTGCCCGGCGTGCTGCGCGGTCTCGGCGATGACGTGCAGCAGCACCTGACGGGCCGACCAGCGCACGCCGGACTCGAACCACGGCGCCTCCGGCAGCGGCTGGGTCGCGTCCATGTCGGGCAGGGCGGCGATCAGCTCGTCGGTCCGGTGGGCCACCGCCGCGTACTCAGCCAGTACGCTGGCCAGCGTCTCGCCGGACAGCAGCCGGAACTCGTCAGCCCGCTTGGCGAAGTCGGTCTCGGCCATCGCGGTGAAGTCGGGCATGGCCGACGGGCCGTCCAGGATGAAGTCCACCCAGATCCGCTCCATCGCGGCGACGTGCTTGACCAGGCCGCCCAGGCACAGTGCGCTGACGGTGGTGCGCAGCCCGGCGCAGCGCGGCGTCGACGGCGGCTACCAGCTCGCCGCGGGCGCGGTGCTGCCGCCACTGGTGATCGACGACGATGAGGCGGTCGCCCTGGCCGTCGGGTTGCACACCGCGGCGGAGGGCGCGGTGGAGGGCATCGCCGAGTCCTCGGTCCGGGTGCTGGCCAAGGTGGTGCAGGTGATGCCCAACCGGCTGCGTCGCCGGGTCGAGGCGCTGCGCGCGATGACCGTGCCCGCCGGCTGGGGCAGCCCGGCCCAGGCGGACATCGACCCGGGCGTGCTCACCACACTCGCACTGACCTGCCGGGACAGCGAACAGCTGCGCTTCGGCTATACCGCCGCCGACGGCCGCCACACCGACCGGCAGGTGGAGCCGCACCGGCTGGTCCGCCTCGGGCGCCGCTGGTATCTGGTGCACCCTGCCCGCCGCCGACGCCGCCGAGTTCGTCCGCGCCGGGATCGGCAACCTGCCCCGACCGTACCGGGTGGCGGCCCTGGTGTACGCCCCGGCCGCGACCGTGGTGGAACGGATCGGGCGGTGGAGCACGGTCGAGGAGGTGGACGCCGAACGCTGCCGGGTCAGCATGACCACCGACTCCCTGGACTGGCCGGCCCTGGCCCTGGGCGCTCTCGGCGCCGAGTTCCGCGTGCTCGAACCGGCCGAACTGGTCGGCCAACTCCGCGACTGGGCAGCCCGGTTCGACCGGGCGGGACGAGGCTGACCAGTTCAACCCCCAGGATGCTCACCCGGCTCGGCGCAGCAGCTCCTCCGACCGGTCCCAGAGGCCGCGCGCGAGGTCGACGTCGAGCGCCAGCGAATTGAGCCGCTTATCCGGCGCACGCTTCGCATAGAACTCACCTGAGGTCCAATCGCGGCCAGGGAGTCCCCCCGCCAGCCAGACCATCTGGTCGGCCCCCTTTTCCGGGGTGGTGAGCAGCCGGGAACGGGAGAGCCGGTTGGTTGCGAGGAACCGAATCAGGCGACTGGTGGTCTCGGCGCCGAAGTTGGTCGCGACGTTGCCGGGATAGAAGGCGGCAGCGGAGATCCCCCGCCGGTGGTATCGGCGGTGCAGCTCCTTGGTGAACAGGACGTTCTCAAGCTTGGCCGCGTTGTAGGCCCGGACGGCGTCGTAATTGCTGTCGTGATCGAGGTCGTCGAGGTCGAGCTTGCGGACCAGGCCGCCGCGCAGGGTCGATGTCTGGATGATCGACGCTTGCGAGTCGATCAGCTTGTCCATCAGGAGTGCCGTGAGCAGGAAGGGGGCCAGATGGTTGATTTGGAAGGTCTTCTCAAAGCCGTCGACGGTCTTCGCCCGGTCTCCGAAGACCCCGCCGGCGTTGTTGGCGAGCACGTCGATCCGGGCGTATCGGTCGTTCAGATCGGCGGCGAGCCGCCGCACATCGTCCAGGCGCGTGAAGTCGGCCACGAAGTGGTCCGCGCCGATCGAGGCGGCGACAGCCTTCGTCTTCTCCGGCGACCGGCCGACAACGATCACTGCATGTCCGTCCCGCGCGAGCCGACGTGCCGCGGCCGCGCCGATGCCGTCGCTCGCCCCGGTCACCAGGATGACCTTCGTCCGTTCCATGTCCACTCCCACAGTCCGACCCACAGTCCCGTTTGTGAGACGCAGTTTCACTTATGGTTGAAGGTACCATCACGCCATGGAGATCGAACGGACGGGAGCACGCACAGGGGCTCGGGCGCTGGCACGACAGGCCATGAAGGCACAGGTGTCGGCGATGGCCTTCGACCTCTGCGTTGAGCGGGGATACGAGAGCACGACCGTCGAGGAGATCTGCGCGGTCGCCGGGATCTCCCGCAGTACGTTCTTCCGCTACTTCGCGTCCAAAGAGGACGCACTGCTGGGAGACGTCGCGGACTCGGGGGAACATCTGCTCGTCGCCCTTCGAGCCCGGCCCGACGACGAGCAGGTCTGGGATGCCCTACGGCATGCCCTGGGTTCGCTGATCGACCGCTATGCCGCTGACCCCGAGCGAAGCCGGCAGCTGGCACGGCTGGTCCGTGGCGCCCCGGCACTCGCGGCCGCACACCACGAGAAGAACGCCCGCTGGCATGTGCTTCTGCGGCCGGAGTTGGCACGACGGCTCGGTTCCGACCCCTCGGACGAGCTGGACCCACGCCCTTCCGCATTGATCGCCGCCGCCCTGGGCTGCGTCGACGCCGCCCTCGCCAGCTGGGCCGCGAGCGACGCCGACACCAGGACACCCCTTGAGGACATTCTTCATCGCGCCATGACGGCGATCACCACCTGACGCCCGCGCCCCGACCTTTCGACGCCCCCGGCCTCAGGCGGTTTCCGGTGGACCCGATCATCGTCCGGAAGGTCAGCATGCTCATGAGTTCCGGATCGAGCCGCATCGTGGAGGTGCGCAGCACGCAGGCGCGGACATATTCGCCCTGGGCGGCCCAGTAGTCGGGATCGTTCGTCTCGCCCCTCAGTTCACGGCCGTAGGTGCGGCCCAGTACGTCGCCCGGGAGCGCCCTCATGAGATCCCGGACCTCCGCCTCGAAGCGGTTCACACTGGCCAGTCCGTTCGCGCAGATCAGACTGGTCCAGTCCGGATTCCGCTCCGCGGCGTACTGAAGGCCGAGCATGGCTCCCCAGGAATGTCCGTAGACATGAGGTCTTTCCAGACCGAGACCTTCGCTGACCGCGCCGAGTTCATCGAGAAATCGGTCCACGGTGAGCAGCGAGACGTCGTCGATGGGATCCGAACGCCCGACGCCGAGCTGGTCGTATGAGGTTCCCGCGAAAACGGAAATACATCGCCTTCTCGTCCAGTGTCCGCTCTCCCGTGCCGTCGTTGTGCCATACGGTGGCGGCCTGCATGCACATGGTCCGTACAGTGCTGAAGTCGAAGCTCTCCAGGAGGTGCAGACATTGGATCGCCATCTTGTTGCTTTCTCGGCTCATATCGAGCGTTCCCCAGTTGATCTCGTCGAACGAATACCTGAGCAGGGCTGTGCAAGCAGGAGTGCAACCCTGCTTGAACGCACCAGATTTGGAACGCTCCGATCCCCAATGTAGGGATGTGGAACCGCGAAAGTAAGACTTGACTTGCTCCACTGCCTCAGGCAGAGCGATTCCCGTCGGAAATGCCCCCCGCACATCTGATGGCCCGTGAGGGACACGCAAGAAACGGCCCAGCCGCTCTGCCCTCGGCAGAGCGGCGAGCGAGCACGCCGCGCACCGCGCGACCATGACGGGATGGCCAACGACATCTGCGTGCGCCGCCTCGACCTCGGCTACTTCGTCCGCCCCGCCGCTGAGACCGGCGGACCGCGGCCACGGGTCGAGCCGGTGCTCGCCTATCTGGTGCGTCACGAGCGGGGGCTGGTCCTCTTCGACACCGGCATCGGCGCCGCCGACCCCGAGACCGAGGCGCACTACCGCCCGCGCCGCCGCGCCCTGCCGGACGCGCTGGGGGCGGCCGGGGTCGCCCTCGCGGACGTCTCCCTCGTCGTGAACTGCCACCTCCACTTCGACCACTGCGGCGGCAATCCCCTGCTGGCCGGAGCGCCGATCCTGGTCCAGGACGTGGAGCTGGCCACCGCACGCGGGGGCGGCCATACGTTCGAAGAGCTGGTGGACTTCCCCGGCGCCAGCTACGAGCAACTCAACGGTGAGACCGAGATCTGGCCCGGCGTCCGCATCGTCCCGACCCCCGGCCACACCGACGGCCATCAGTCACTGGCCGTCCGCCGGTCCGATGGCACGGTGATCCTCGCCGGTCAGGCGCATGACTTCGCCTCCGAGTTCAGCTCGGACCACCTGGCCCGCAGGGCGGCCCTCGATGGCGTGGAGCCGCCACTCCCCCCGTACCGCCCCTGGCTGGACCGCCTCCTCGACTTCGACCCCCGCCGCGTCCTTTTCGCCCACGACTGTGCGGTCTGGGAGCCGTCGGAGGGCTGACGGTTTCGTCTCGCGCCTTCGGCGCCTTTGAGCATGGGGGCGGGGGTGCCGGGCTCACGCTTTCGTCGCCGGGCGGCGGGCCGTGGGTGGCACGGCCGGTGGCGGCTCCCGCGCTTGTGCCGATGCCGGACCGCCGGGGGGTGGGGGATCCCTCCGGAAAACGCTTGACAGATTAGTTGCTTCAGATCAAGCGTTTTCGGAAGGGGTACCCGGAGGGGCCGTCAGTCCGGCCGGGACTCAGCCCAGGACCGCAGAAGCCGCCACCGGGACGCACCACCACCGGCCCGTCACCCGGCGGCGAGGCCCGCGCCCCCACCCCCCGTCCCCTTGCTCAATGGCGCCGAAGGCGCGAAACGAAACCCGCACCGCACCACCGGCGGCCCCAACACCGGAACGCGGCCACGACGGTCACACGCTCCCCGACAGATGGTCGAAATCGCCCCGCTTGAGCCCCCGGACGAAGGCAGCCCATGGGGCAGGGTCCGTGGTGATGACGGCCGCCGGGTCGTCGCTCTCGCGGATGAGTATGAGGCCGGGAGTGGGCGCCGAGACCTCGACACACTCCGCGCTGACTTGACCACTGCTGAAAGTCGACTTGCGCCAACAGGACATGCCCAGGGCTCCCCTTCACAAGGTGTACAGCAAGTGCTGGATGAGCTGGAGTGAATCCCTCTCGGTATAGCACTTGCGTTCGCCCTGGAGGGCAACGGGCGGGAGAGCCACCGCACTGAGGTGCTCGAAGGCCGAGTTGTACTGGGTCAGATGCTCGCGGTCTCCAAGAAAGACGGAGGAGACCGGATGCTCGACGTACACCGTGCTCAGTTCGGGGACCTGACTGTCCAAGATGTTGAAAGGTGCCCCCGGTGTCGTCGAGTTGACGTCCGACTTGAACGGCAGCAGCTGAATGCGCACGTGAGGCAGCTCGGCCATGGTGACGAGGTGCTCGATCTGGCGGCGCATGACGTCGCCGGGCACGAACTTCATCAGGAGGGCGGCCTCATGGATCACCGCATGGAAGCGCTGCGATCCGTCGGCCAGCACGTGCTGTCGCCGCTGTCGGAACTCAATACCCGCGTCAACAGCTTGCGGACTGTCCGGCTGCCCGCTCTCAAAGAGGCAGCGCATGTAGTCCACCGTCTGGAGCAGACCCGGCACGTACATCCACTGGAACGAGCGGTGCGCCACGGCACTCGCCTCCAGTTCCGCGAGATCGAGGGCTCGGGCGTTGTGGCTGGCCTTGTAAGGCGACCACCACCCCCGACCCGTGGCCTCACTCAGCTCACACAACCCATCGACCAAGGGATGGCTTGTGCAACCGTATGCCGCCGCAAGAGCCCGTAGTTTCTCCTCCGGGATGGCCGTGCGACCCGTCTCGATGTGACTCATGTGCGCTCGCCCGAGCCCCGCATGGGCTCCCGCCTCCGTCGCGGACAAGCCACTCGACTCGCGCAGCTTCCGTAGCTCCTCACCCAGCCGTCGTTGCCGTTGGGTCGGGTTGGCCCGAAGCCCCATCGCGCGACTCCCTTCGTGGATCAGGCGCAGTCTGCCCGCTTTTGGGGCAAGCGGTCCACTCGGGAGGGGGAATTTCCGACATTAGGTTGCGCTAGCTAAACCAATGTCCCTACCGTCGAAGACGAATCGCCCAACCGGCGTCAGCCCAACGGCCGTTGGCCGAAGGAGGCAACATCACCATGAGCACCCAGCTCCCCCGTGCCGACTTCTCCCTCGTCTTCCCGCCCGACCCCGGCTGGGTCCGTACCGCGCGAGAAGCCGTCCGCACCGCCCTGCGCACCGCGAACCGCACCGACTTAACGGATACCGCTCTGCTCCTGACCTCCGAAGCCGTCACCAATGCCGTCAACGCCTGCCGGACCAACGGCTGCTCGGCACCCGTCACCCTCTACGCCGAGTGGGGACCGTACGGCGCCCTGCGCGTTCTCGTGAGCGATGACGCGCCCGGCCTCCCCGCCCAGCGCAGCCTCGCCCGGGACACGGCCGACGCCGAGAACGGCCGAGGGCTGCTCATCATCGGCAGCTCCGCCACCGACTGGGGCGTCTGCCACCACGGACCGGGCCCCGGGAAGGCGGTGTGGTTCCAGGTCAACGGGGCCGGTTCATGAGCGGTCCAGTTGCTCAATGGCCGACGTGATACGGGGCGGCGGTCGGGGCGTACCTTCAAGTACGCCGGTCGGCTATCGGCGCGCCGACGGCGGCGTCACGATCGGGGGGCGCGTCACCATCGGCGTGCGGCTCGACCACCCGCCCGCCGCGAGCAGCGGCTGACAGCCGCTGACGCCTACGGAATTGCCATGACCTCTTCACTTCGTGCGCGGAGCCGCTGAGTAGGATCGGCGGCCACACGGGGGAAGGTCGTAAATGAAACAGTTGATGGGCGGCGCACGCCGCCGAGCCGTTCTGGTCGGTGGCGCCGTCGCGGTGCTGGTGGCGGCCGGGGCCGGGACCTGGGCCACGGACACCTGGCCGTTCGACGGGAAAGACACCTACTGCTGGGGTGCGTGGAAAGAGGACAGCGGGCCGGACTTCCTGAGCGGCGACGCGCTGGACGAGGACAACGCCGGCCGTACGTCCAAGGAGACCGCGCCGACACCACGGCGCCAGCGCGGGCGGTGCACCGTGGCACTCCACTCCGAGCGCGCGGACAGCAGCGACGGCGGCAAGGTCGTGGAGGAGACCGAGATCACGGTCACCTACGGGCCCGCGCCCAAGAGCGCCGCGGAGCGCATGGAGTGGATCGGCGGCTACCTCGGCGACCGGTCGATGCCGCTGCCCGACGGGCTGCCGGGCGCCACCGACGGGCGGCAGGCGCTGCTGGTGCTGCCCGAGGGTTGCGACACCGAGGACGGGCGGCCGACCACGGTGACGCTCGACTCGATGGCGCGGTCGGTCTACAGCGACAACACCATGTCGGGCGACGCGGGGCTCGGCGGCTCCCAGTCCGTGGCCCGGTTGCTCGTCGCGGCCGCCAACCGCGCGATGGAGAAGGCGGATTGCGCCCCGGCGAAGCCGCTCGAGGCCGACTCGCCGATGCCCACACTGCCCGAGGACGATGAGGACTTCTTCACCCGGGCCTGCCGGATCAGGGGCCTGGAGTTCAGCGAGAAGGCGTCCCGCGACATGGAGTACCAGGTCGGTACGGTCACCCGGGATCTCCAGTCCTGTTCGGTGCGGACGGACCACGGCAACGGCCGGTACTTCGACGCCCTGATGGTCGCCCAGCCGCGGCTCTCCGCGCTGTTCGACGGTGCCACGGGCAGCAAGGCACCGGCGCGCGGCTGGCGCGGTACAGGGGTCTTCGCCGACGACTACAAGGTCGTACGGGCCGACTGCGCGGGGCGCCCGCTCAACGTGCTGATGCTCGCCCCGTCCGCGCACGAGAAAACTCCGTACTTCGCCGCCTTCGCCAACGCCGTGACGCGGCGCGTCGGTTGCGCGCCCGTCGCACCTGGGGGTTCCAGCCGATGAACGACTCCGAGAACGAGGACAGGAACGAGAACAGCAGCGACAACAGCAGCGACAACGGCAGCGAGAGCAGCGCCCGCGTGCCGCTGCACGAGCGGCGCCGCCCCTGGTGGCACTGGCAGCGCGTGGCCCGCTCCCGGCCGCGACTGGCCGTCATCATGACCGTGACCGGAGCCCTCCTGGGCGCGCTGCTCGGCGGCGCCGGTGTGGCCTGGCGGGCCGGGGTGGGTCCGTTCGCGGACGACCGCGCCTGCTGGGGAGCGCTCGCCCAGGACGATGTGGCGGCGCTGTTCGACGGCAAGCGGGACATCGAGACGTCCGAGGTGCCCATCACCTCCGATCGCATCGGCAGCGAGGGCCCCTCGGGCGAATGCCGGCTGACCTCGCCGCGCGGACGGCGGATCACGGTCCAGGCGCACCAGCTGGACACCGGGTTCGGCGGCGCGGGCGACCGGTGGGCCGATGAGTTCCTGTCCGCGCGGCTCACCCCGCTGGGCGACGGGCTGCTGGGCATGGCCTCGGACACCCGGGCCTGGCTCGCGGTGCCCGACGGCTGTATCGGCCGGCCGAGCGGAGTGGACGTCAACAGCGGCCCCACCGTGATCGACATGGAGACCGGCTGGACCGTCTACGACGACGAGGTGGACACCGAGGGCCGCGACGCGCTCGCCCGCGCCGTGGTCAAGCTGGTCAACCACTACATGGCCGAGGAGGGGTGCACGAGCGAGATCGCCGACCCGGTCCGCCGGATGTCCGGTCCGCCGCGGGCCCTGGACGAGAAGAAGGACGCGATGTGCGGCGTCAAGGGGCTGCGGCTGCCCGCCGCGTTCGAGCACGAGGGGCGGGGCGCCACCGTGGTGACCCGGGGCGGCGGCCCGGTCCGCACCTGCGACCGCGATGTGCTCTTCGGCCACCCCGAGCTGCGGCTGATGACCATCGAGGACCCCCGGCTCGCGATGCTCTACGACCGGCTGTCCCACGACGGCGCCAAAGATCAGGTCAAGGTCGGTGAGCAGGACGGATACGGCTTCGTCCGCGACGATATGGGGCTGTTCCAGGCCGAGTGCCAGACCGGCCAGGTCACCTTCCTGGTCCGGGCCGAGGACGGCCGCCGCCCCGGGGACATCCGTACGATCCTCCCCCGCTATGTGGCCGCCGAGGCCGACCGGATCGGCTGCGGCCCGCTGCGCGTCACCCTGCCCGCGAGCGGCTAGGGGGCCCGGCGGATCTTGACGCCTGCGGCGGGCGGCTCCGGGGCTCCGCCCCTGGCCCCCCTGTCCGCCCTTCGGGCGTGTCCTCAATCGCCGGACGGGCTGAAATCAGCCCGTCCGGGGGCACCTCCCAGCGGTAGCTGGGGGAGATTGAGGACCGGGGTCCGGGGCGGAGCCCCGGTCAGGGCCCCCTGTGCCCGGTGGGCGGCGCCGATCCTCGTTCAGCTCTCGTAGTCGTAGAAGAGCCGCTCCACCACCGCCCGCGCCCGGCGGGTGGTGCGGCGGTAGTCCTCCAGCATCTCGCCGACGTGACCGGGGCCGTAGCCCAAATGGCGGCCCACGGCGGCCAGTTCGCGGACGTCCGTCGGGAAGGTGTCGCCGGGGCGGCCGCGGACGAGCATGACGGCGTTGCGGACGCGGCTGGCGAGGATCCACGCCTCGTCGAGGGTCTGGGCGTCCTCGGTGGAGATCAGCTCGGCGGCGTGGGCGGCGGCCAGGGCCTCGCGGGTACGGGTGGTGCGCAGCCCTGGCTCGGCCCAGCCGTGCCGCATCTGGAGCAGCTGGACGGTCCACTCGACATCGCTGAGACCGCCGCGGCCCAGCTTGGCGTGGGTGGTGGGGTCGGCCCCGCGCGGCAGCCGCTCGGACTCCATCCGGGCCTTGAGCCGCCGGATCTCGCGGATCGCGTCCTCGCCCAGCCCCTCGGCCGGATACCGCAGCGGATCGATCAGCTCGATGAACCGCTCGCCGAGCCCGGGGTCGCCCGCCACCGGCTCGGCGCGCAGCAGCGCCTGGCTCTCCCAGACCAGCGACCAGCGGCGGTAGTAGGCGGCGTAGGAGGCGAGGGTGCGCACCAGCGGCCCGGACTTGCCCTCGGGGCGCAGATCGGCGTCGATGAGCAGGGGCGGGTCCACGGTGGGGAGTTGGAGCAGCCGTCGCATCTCGTTGGCCACGGCGAAGGCGGCGCGGGCGGCCTCCTGGTCGTCGGCCCCCTCACGCGGCTCGTGGACGAAGAGCACATCGGCGTCCGAGCCGTAGCTGAGCTCATGGCCGCCGAAGCGGCCGAGGCCGATGACGGCGAAGCGGGTGGGCAGCTGATCGCCCCAGGTGTCGCCTACGGCGGCGCGCAGGGCCCCGGCGAGGGTCGCGGCGTTCAGATCGGAGAGGGCGTCGCCGACCATGTCGATCAGCATCGCGTCGTCCACGGGCGGTTCGGCGGCGGGGGCGGCGGGCCGGGCCGGCACATGGGGCTCGGAGGCCCGCAGGGCGCTGGGGACCTCGGGCGCCTTGGCCGGTGCGGGGGCGGCCGCTCCGGCGGCCCGGCCCGGTGTCTGATCGCCCGACGGCGGCCAGCTCACGGTCGGGCGCACCTCGCCGTTGGCCAGCCGGGCGCTTTCGATGATGTCCGCGGCCGCCGTACGGAACATCTCGCGCCGCCGCACCCCGCGCGCCGCCGCGACCGCCTGCTCGGCGCCGTTGGCGCGGCCGACCGCGGCCAGCACCTCCTGCTCCAGATGGGCCCTGCCGCGCGGGCGCAGCCCCTCCAGGTCGCCGAGCAGGGCGACCGCCTCGGGGGCGCGCAGCAGCAGGTCGGGGGCGAGCCGCCCGGCGGAGAGCACCCGGGCCAGGTTCTCGGCGGCGGCGCCCTCGTCGCGCAGCAGCCGCAGGTACCAGGGCGTCTTGCCCAGCGCGTCCGAGACCTTGCGGAAGCCCAGCAGCCCGGCGTCCGGGTCGGCGGAGTCGGCGAACCAGCCCAGCAGCACGGGCAGCAACGTCCGCTGGATCGCCGCCTTACGGGTCACCCCGGACGCCAGTGCCTCCAGATGGCGCAGCGCACCGGCCGGGTCCGCGTACCCCAGGGCGGTGAGCCGCTGACCGGCCGCCTCGGAGCTGAGCCGGATCTCACCGGGCTGGAGCTGGGCGACGGCGTCCAGCAGCGGCCGGTAGAAGAGCTTCTCGTGCAGCCGCCGCACTTCGCGCGCGTGCCGCCGCCAGGCGGTGCCCAGCTCGGCCACCGGCTCGGTGCGGAACCCCAGCGACCGGCCGAGACGGCGCTGGTCGGCCTCGCCCTCGGGCATCAGATGGGTGCGGCGCAGCCGGTAGAGCTGGAGCCGGTGCTCCATGGTGCGCAGGAAGCGGTACGCGTCGTCCAGCGCGGCGGCGTCGGTGCGCCCCACATAGCCGCCGGCGGCCAGGGCCGCGAGCGCGTCCAGCGTCGTACCGCTGCGCAGCGACTCGTCGGACCGCCCGTGCACCAACTGCAGCAGCTGGACGGCGAACTCGACGTCGCGCAGGCCGCCGGGGCCCAGCTTGAGCTCGCGGTCGACCTCGGACACGGGGATGTTCTCGACCACCCGGCGGCGCATCTGCTGGACGTCCGGGATGAAGTTCTCGCGCTCGACGGCCTGCCAGACCATGGGCGCGAGGGCGTCCACGTACGCCTGCCCGAGCGCGGCGTCGCCCGCCATCGGACGTGCCTTCAGCAGCGCCTGGAACTCCCAGGTCTTGGCCCAGCGCTGGTAGTACGCCAGATGGCTGGAGAGGGTGCGCACCAGCGGGCCGTTGCGCCCCTCGGGGCGGAGGTTGGCGTCGACGGGCCAGATGGTGCCCTCGACGGTGACGTCGGAGCAGACGCGCATCAGCCGCGAGGCCAGCCGGGTGGCGGCCTGTACCGCCTCACCCTCCTCGACGCCCTCGACGGCCTCCGCCACGAAGATCACGTCCACGTCGGAGACGTAATTGAGCTCGCGGCCGCCGCATTTGCCCATGCCGATCACGGCCAGCCGACAGGCGGCCGCGTCCTGCGGCTGCTCCTCGGCCGCGATCTCCAGCGCGGCCCGCACCGTGGCGGTCGCCAGGTCGGCCAGCTCGGCGGCCGTCTGGGTGATGTCGGTGGTGCCGCACACATCGCGGGCGGCGATGGCCAGCAGCGCCCGGCGGTAGGCGACGCGCAGCGCGTCGGCCCGGGGCATCCCCGCCCCGGGGGCGCCCCACACCCCCTCGGCCAGGGCCCGCTCGAACTCGGGGGTGGCGGGGTGCAGATCGGCCGATTCGTAGGTCACCAGGGCGTGCCAGTCGCCCGGGTGGCGGGCGAGGTGGTCGCCCAGCGCCTCGGAGGCGCCGAGCACCCCGAGCAGCCGGTCGCGCAGCGGTTTGGCGGTGACGAGGGTGTCCAGCAGCGCCTGCCGGGACCCGGCCCGCTGCCCGCCGTCCTCCTTCTCCTCCGCGTCCTCCTCGGGCAACGCCTCGACGAGCCGTACGAGCCCGAGCAGCGCCAGATCGGGATCGGCGGTCGCGCCGAGCGCCTCCAGCAACACCGAATCGCTCCGCACCGCGGCCAGCTCGGGCGCGTCCAGCAGCCGCTGCGCGGCCGAGGCGTCGGTGAAACCGTGCCGCAGCAGCCGGGTGATATTGCTGCTCCTGCGTCCCTGCGGTACGGCCATCCCGCCGCCTCCCGTCCTGGTCGACTCCGCGCCGCTCGACCACGCGCACACCCGTGATCAAAGGCGCCGCTGACGAGCCTAAGCGACCCCGAGGGCGAAGCGGCAGGTCCGGGCGGGGTCAGGCGCCGACGAAACGGCCCCGCGGCTCGCCGCGAAGATGCCCCGGCGGGAGCCGGCGCCCATAGGCGACCAGCAGGAGGTCCTGAGCGGCCCCGGTCAGCTCGGCCCCGCTGCCGTACGACCAGTCCAGATCGTCGGCGCGCAGCCGGACCCCGTCGAGGTCGGCCCCGAAGAACTTCAGCCCCCTGGGGTTGACCGTCCCGAGCGACACGCGCAGCCGGTCCTCGGGCACCCGGCGCCCGAGCCCGAGCGCGACGGTGATGTCCAGCCCGTGGATCACATCGTGGCCGAGCGCCGCCTCGACCCCGCCCACGGGCGGCTTCCAGGGGTGCTGGGCATGGTCCCGGAGGAACGCGGCGAGCTCCCCGGTCGAGGCGGCGGCCGCGTCCTTACGGGCGAGCCGGTCGGTCATCCGGTGGAGCCCGCCACGCGCCTTGGCCAGTTCCCACAACACCGCGGGCAGCGGATACCGAAACCCCATCGACATATGCGCCGCCACCTCCCGCACCCGCCACCCCGCACACAGACTGGGCGCCTCCCACTGCTCGTCCGTCAGCCCGTCCAACACCGCCGCCAGCTCACGGCGTTCGGCCGCGATCGCTCTCCTGATGTCCATGAGATCCATGAGCTCAAGGGTTTCGGCCGTTCAGCCATAAGTCCAAGAGCTCATGCTTCTCACAGCCAGAAGCGACCGTTATGGACGCCTGGTAGACGTCAGAGGACGGGCAGGTTCTTCCGCAGTTCGAACGGCGTCACCTCGGAGCGGTACTCCTCCCACTCCTGCTTCTTGTTGCGCAGGAAGAAGTCGAAGACATGCTCCCCGAGCGTCTCCGCGACCAGTTCGCTGCGCTCCATCAGGTCGATCGCCTCGCCCAGGTTCTGCGGGAGGGGCTCGATGCCGAGGGAGCGGCGTTCGGCGTCGGAGAGGGCCCAGACGTCGTCGTCGGCGCCGGCCGGGAGTTCGTAGCCGCCCTCGATGCCCTTGAGGCCGGCGGCGAGGAGGACCGCGTAGGCCAGGTAGGGGTTGGCGCCGGTGTCCAGGGAGCGGACCTCGACGCGGGTGGAGCCGGTCTTGCCGGGCTTGTAGAGGGGGACGCGGACGAGGGCGGAGCGGTTGTTGTGGCCCCAGCAGATGTAGGAGGGGGCCTCGCCGCCCGCGCCGGCGGTGCGCTTGGAGCCGCCCCAGATGCGCTTGTAGGAGTTGACCCACTGGTTGGTGACGGCGGAGATCTCCCCCGCGTGGCGCAGCAGCCCCGCGATGAAGGAGCGGCCCACCTTGGAGAGCTGGAACTCGGCGCCGGACTCGTAGAAGGCGTTGCGGTCGCCCTCGAAGAGGGAGAGGTGGGTGTGCATGCCCGAGCCGGGGAACTCCGAGAAGGGCTTCGGCATGAAGGTGGCCTGCACGCCCTGCTCCAGCGCGACCTGCTTCATGACCAGGCGGAAGGTCATGATGTTGTCGGCGGTGGAGAGCGCGTCGGCGTAGCGCAGGTCGATCTCCTGCTGGCCGGGGGCACCCTCGTGGTGGGAGAACTCGACCGAGATGCCCATCGATTCCAGCATGGTGATCGCCTGGCGGCGGAAGTCCATGCCGATGTTCTGCGGGGTGTGGTCGAAGTAGCCCGAGGAGTCGGCGGGCACCGGGCGGCTGCCGTCCACCGGCTTCTGCTTGAGCAGGAAGAACTCGATCTCGGGGTGGGTGTAGAAGGTGAACCCGAGGTCAGAGGTCTTGGCGAGGATGCGCTTGAGGACGAAGCGGGGATCGGCGAAGGACGGGGAGCCGTCCGGCATCAGGATGTCGCAGAACATCCGAGCGGTCCCGGGGGCCTCGGCGCGCCAGGGCAGGATCTGGAACGTCCCCGGGTCCGGCTTGGCGATCATGTCGGACTCGTAGACCCGGGCGAAGCCCTCGATCGCGGAGCCGTCGAATCCGATGCCCTCGTCGAAGGCGCCTTCGAGTTCGGCCGGCGCGACGGCCACGGACTTCAGGAAGCCGAGCACATCGGTGAACCAGAGCCGCACGAACCGGATGTCGCGCTCTTCCAGCGTGCGGAGCACGAACTCCTGCTGCTTATCCATGGTCCCCAATCCTTGCAGGTCAAACGGCTCTTTGCGCGGGCGCGGGGCACCTTCCGCATCCCCAGTATCACGCGGCGGGATTTCACGGAGGTTTCGTCCGGTCGCCCCGGTCTCCCCTCACCTCACCACGATGAGTGCATCGTACTTTCACCCGGCCGGTCCCGGACCCGACCGTTCCGCCCCCTTCGTGGCGCCTGCCGGGGCTCCATACCCCTTGGGGGTAGGGTGCCGATTATCACGATGATCAAACGGTCAGATGATGATCTGAACGGTCAGAGGGAGGCGGCGATGCAAAGAAGCCCCTCACCCCAGAGCCGATCGCTGATGCGGCGCATAGAGCGGCGCGTCGGCCGCCCGCCCTCCCGGCGGGGCGGTGGACGCGCCGACCCTCACGCATCCGGCACACATCAGCATTGGGGTACTGACTCATGCACGAAAAGACTCGCCGTGCCGTGCTCGGCACGGGCATCGCCGCCGCGGGCAGCGGTCTGCTCGCCGCCTGCGGCTCCCCCGGCCCCCGCCCCCGCGCCGGAGGCCCCGACGGCGTGGACGGCAACGCGATGGGCGCCCCCGCCAGACCCGGCGCGCCCGCGGACGACGCCCCGGCGCAGTACGTCTCCCCCCACGGCCCGGAGGTCGCCGCGACCGAGCGGCGACGGGGCCCCGGCCCGGTGCGCACCTTCCGGCTCACCGCCACCGCGACCACCCTGGACATCGGCGCCCGCAAGGTGACGTCCTGGGCGTACGAGGACCAGGTGCCGGGCCGGGAGATCCGGGTGACGGCGGGCGACACGATCGCGCTCACCCTCGCCAACAACCTGCCGCAGCCCACCACGCTGCACTGGCACGGCATCCGGCTGCGCAACGACATGGACGGCGTCCCCGGAGTGACCCAGCGGCCGATCAAGACCGGCGCCGCCTTCGACTACCGCTTCACCGCGTTCTACCCGGGCACGTACTGGATCCATCCGCACTCGGGCGTCCAGCTGGACCGGGGGCTGTACGCGCCGCTGATCGTGGAAGATCCGAAGGAGCCGCTGAAGTACGACAAGGAGTGGGTCGTCGTCCTGGACGACTGGCTCGACGGGGTGGGCGGCCGCACCCCGGACAAGGAGTTCGAGCGGCTCAACGCGGGCAAGGGCGGCGCGGTCGGCCATGCGATGGACGACGACTCGATGGGCGACGACGGCAAGCGCGGGGCCAAGGCCACCGCGAAGCCCACGGCGACGGCCAAGGCCAAAGCCACACTTACGGCCAAGGCCACACCCACGGCCAAGCCCACGCCCAAGCCCAAGGCCAAAACCAAAGGCGCCCGGAAGAAGGCCGCGCCCATGGAGAGCCGGCTGCTGGGCGGCCACGCGGGCGATGTCACCTACCCCTACTACCTGGTCAACGGCCGCAGCCCCGAGTCCCCGCAGGTCTTCCGCGCCAAGCGCGGCGACCGGGTCCGTATCCGCATCATCAACGCGGGCGGCGACACCGCCTTCCGCGTCGCCCTCGGCGGCCACCGGATGACTGTCACCCACACCGACGGCTACCCCGTCGTACCGGCCAAGACGGACGCGCTGCTGCTGGGCATGGGCGAGCGCTACGACGTGCTGGTCACCGTCAAGGACGGGGTCTTCCCGCTCGCCGTGATCGCCGAGGGCAAGGGGCGGTCCGCGATGGCGGTGCTGCGCACCCGTGGCAAGAGCCCGGTGAAGTTCCCGCGCCCCAAGGAGCTGGACGGCGAGCTACTCACCGCGGACCGGCTGAAGGCGGCGGAGGACGTCCGGCTGACGCCCAAGGAGCCCGACCGCATCATCCGGATGCGGCTCACCGGCTCGATGCGGCGCTGGGACTGGGCGATCAACGGCCGGCCGTACGACCCCTCGCAGCGCTATCCAGTACGGGAGGGCGAGCGGGTGCGGATCTCGTTCATCAACGGCACCGACATGTGGCATCCGGTCCATCTGCACGGCCACACCTTCGCGCTGCCGGACGGCGGCCCCCGTAAGGACACCACGGTCCTGCTGCCGCACCACAAGGTGAACGTGGACCTCGACGCCGACAACCCGGGGCTGTGGATGGTCCACTGCCACAACGTCTACCACTCGGAGTCCGGGATGATGACCATCCTCGGTTACCAGAAGTGAGGCCAGGCGTGACCGGCGTGAGAAGGGAGACACCCCCGGCCCCGGCTATCGCGTCAGACAGACGATTACACTGGGCGCGTGCCTCAACTTCGCCTCGCTCTGAACCAGATCGACTCGACCGTCGGCGACCTCGACGGCAACACCGAATCGATACTCCACTGGACCCGGCACTCCGCCGAGCAGGGCGCCCATCTGGTGGCGTTCCCCGAGATGGTGCTGACCGGCTACCCCGTCGAGGACCTGGCGCTTCGCTCGTCCTTCGTCGAGGCGTCGCGCGCCGCGCTGCACTCGCTCGCCGAGCGGCTGAACGCCGAGGGGCTGGGCGAGGTGCCGGTGGTCGTCGGCTACCTCGACCGCAGCGAGCGCGCCCGGCGCTACGGCCAGCCCGCCGGGTCGCCGCAGAACGCGGGCGCCGTGCTGCACCGGGGCGCGGTCGTGCTGACCTTCGCCAAGCACCATCTGCCGAACTACGGCGTCTTCGACGAGTTCCGCTACTTCGTGCCCGGCGACACCCTGCCCATGGTCCGCGTCCACGGTGTCGACGTGGCGCTCGCCATCTGCGAGGACCTGTGGCAGGACGGCGGCCGGGTGCCGGCCAGCTGCTCGGCGGGGGCCGGGCTGCTGCTGTCGATCAACGCCTCGCCGTACGAGCGGGAGAAGGACGACACCCGGCTGGACCTGGTGCGCAAGCGGGCCCAGGAGGCGGGCTGCACCACCGCGTACCTGGCCATGATCGGCGGCCAGGACGAGCTCGTCTTCGACGGCGACTCGATCGTCGTGGACCGGGACGGCGAAGTCATCGCGCGGGCCCCGCAGTTCGCCGAGGGCTGTGTGCTGCTCGACCTCGATCTGCCCGCCGCCGACCCGGGCTCGGTCCCCGAGGGGGTCGTGGACGACGGGCTCCGCATCGACCACGTCGCCCTCTCCGCCGACCCGCTGCCCCGCTATGAGCCGGAGCTCGCGGGCGGCGAGGCCGAGCGGCTCGGGGACGACGAGGAGATCTACACGGCGCTGGTCGTGGGGCTGCGGGCCTATGCGGCGAAGAACGGATTCCGCAGTGTGCTGATCGGGCTCTCCGGCGGAATCGACTCCTCGCTCGTCGCGGCCATCGCGTGTGACGCGGTCGGCGCGCAGAACGTGTACGGCGTCGCGATGCCCTCGCGCTACTCCTCCGAGCACTCGATCGACGACGCCGCCGAGCTGGCGCGGCGCACCGGGCTGAACTTCCGCACGGTCCCGATCGCCCCGATGTTCGACGCCTATATGGGCTCCCTGGGCCTCACCGGGCTGGCCGAGGAGAACCTCCAGTCGCGGCTGCGCGGCACGATGCTGATGGCGATCTCCAACCAGGAGGGCCACATCGTCCTCGCCCCGGGCAACAAGTCCGAGCTGGCCTGCGGCTACTCCACGCTCTACGGGGACTCGGTCGGCGCGTACGGCCCGATCAAGGACGTCTACAAGACCTCCGTCTTCCGGCTGTCGAATTGGCGTAACCGTGCGGCGGAGGAGCGGGGCCAGACCCCGCCCATCCCCGAGAACTCGATCACCAAGCCGCCGAGCGCCGAGCTGCGCCCCGGCCAGGTCGACACCGACTCGCTCCCCGACTACGACGTCCTCGACCGGATCCTGGAGCTGTATGTCGACCGTGACCAGGGGCGTACCGAGATCGTGGCGGCGGGTTACGACGACGCGCTGGTGACCCGGATCCTGCGGATGGTGGACACCGCCGAGTACAAGCGCCGGCAGTACCCGCCGGGCACGAAGATCTCCGCGAAGGGCTTCGGCAAGGACCGCCGACTGCCCATCACCAACCGCTGGCGGGAACACGTCTGAGGTTCCTGGGGCCGGTGTCGATGTGCGGCTCCGCCGCGTAGCCAAGGCACTGCGGTTCGGAGGCGCCCGAAGGGGCGCGGGGAACTGCGCGACCAGCCACGACGGCGTCGCAGTCGATCGACGGCAGCTCAGGGCACTTCCAGCGGAGCGCTTGGGTCCGGCGGATCGTGACGCCTGCGGCGGGCTGCTCCCCTACCCGCCCCTTCCCGAAACTGGGGCTCCGCCCCAGCCCCCGGAACAGGGGCTTCGCCCCAGGGACCCCCGGAGTTCCAGGGCCCCCTGGGGTGCCAGGGGCGAAGCCCCAGGTAACGGGAAGGGGCGGGGAGGGGAAAGATCCACCGACCCCCCGTAACTCAGACCACCTCAGACATCTGCGGCATCGACTCACTGCTCGCGACAACTCGCGACCCACTCGCCGACGCCCGATCCGTCAGCCCCGCGATCAGCGCGATCGCGAGGCCGATCACCGCGAGCACCGCACCGACCAGCGTCGGGGAGGTCCAGCCCCAGCCCGCCGCGATGGCGACGCCGCCCAGCCACGCGCCACCGGCGTTGGCCAGGTTGAACGCGGAGTGGTTGGAGGCGGAGGCCAGCGTCGGGGCGTGCTGGGCCTTGTTCATCACCAGCATCTGGAGCGGGGTGGTGGTCATGAAGCCGACCGCGCCCAGCACTACGACCGACAGCAGCGCCGCCCACTTCACATGCACCGTGAAGTCGAAGGCCACGAGCATGGCGGCCAGCGCCGCAAGCGAGCCGTAGAGCGTCGGCCGCAGCGCCCGGTCGGTGAGCGGACCGGCGACCAGGGCACCCAGCGTCATGCCGATGCCGAACAGCGCCAGCACCAGGGTGACCGTGGACTCACCGAACCCGGTGACCTCGGTCATCATCGAGGCGAGGTAGCTGTAGACGGCGAAGACACCGGCGAAGCCGAAGACGGCGGTGAGCAGCCCCAGCAGCACCTGGCGGTCGCGCAGCGCGCCGAGCTCCTGGCGCAGCCCGCCGTGCTGCTCGTGGGAGATCTGCGGAACGAGCCGGGCGAGCGCGGCCATGGCGACCACGCCGATCGCGGCGACGACGAGGAAGGTCGCGCGCCAGCCGAGGTGCTGGCCGAGCAGGGTGGCCACGGGGACGCCGACGATGTTGGCGATGGTCAGCCCGAGGAACATGGTGGCGACCGCGCGGGCCCGCCGGTCCTCGGTCACCAGCCGCGCCGCGACCACCGCGCCGACGCCGAAGAACGCGCCGTGGGGCAGCCCGGCGAGCACCCGGCCCGCGATCAGCAGCCCGAAGTTGGGGGCGAGGGCGGAGGCGAGGTTGCCCACCGTGAAGAGTGCCATGAGCAACACGAGCATCCGCTTGCGCGGGATACGGGAACCGAGGGCGGTCAGCAGCGGAGCGCCCACCACGACTCCGATGGCGTAGGCGGAGACGAGGTATCCGGCCGTGGGCACCGAGGTGTCCAGATCATTCGCGACGTTGGGCAGCAGGCCCATCATCACGAATTCGGTAGTACCAATGCCGAAGGCGCTCACAGCAAGGGCGAGCAGGGCCAGGGGCATGAGAGACCTTTCAAACGAAGGAGAAACGTGCGGGGATGCGTATGTTCTCTAGCTGAACAAAGTCTCTCACGCAGAATGTTCCCGAGGAGATCCCCAAGATGAACGGCACGTAAGATCTCGCCGGGTGCCCCGTGAGCTATGTCACCCGACGACCCTGGGGCACAGGCGACCCTGGGGCGCAGGCTCAGTAGTCGACCGACGCCGCCAGCGGAAGGTGATCGCTGCCGGTCCTGGGCAGCGCCCACGCCGAGACCGGGTCCAGCCCCCGCACCATGATCTGGTCGATCCGCGCCATCGGGAACGAGGCGGGCCAGCTGAAGCCGAAGCCGTCGCCCGCCGCGCCCTGGGCGGACCGCATCTGCGCGGTGACGGGGGCGAGCGCGCGGTCGTTCATGGTGCCGTTCAGATCGCCGAGCAGGATCACCTTGTTCAGCGGCTCCCGGGCGATGGCCTGGCCCAGCGCCTCGGCGCTGTCGTCGCGCTGCCCGGCGGTGAAGCCCGCGTTGAACTTCACCCGCACCGAGGGCAGATGCGCCACATAGACGCCGACCTCACCGCCCGGGGTGGCGACGGTGGTGCGCAGTGCCCGCGTCCAGCCCAGCTTGATGTCCACCGGCTTGGTGCCGGACAGCGGGTACTTGCTCCACAGCCCCACCGTGCCCTGCACGGTGTGGTAGCGGTAGGTGCCGGTCAGGGCCCGTTCGTACGTCGGCACCGCCGAGTCCGTCAGCTCCTCCAGGGCCACCACATCGGCGCCCGAGGCGGCCACGTCCTTCGCGGTGCCGGTCGGATCGGCGTTCTCCGCGTTGACGTTGTGGGTGACGACGGTCAGCTCACCGCCGCTGCCGGACTTGTCGGAGAACATCAGCCCGCCGAAGAGGTTCAGCCAGACGGCGACGGGCAGCACCAGCGCCAGCACGGCGCTCGCCGACCGCCGCACCAGACCGAGCACCAGCAGCACCGGAAGGAACACGCCCAGCCAGGGCAGGAAGGTCTCCAGCAGCGAGCCGAGGTTGCCCACCCGGTTGGGGATGTCGGCGTGGAAGATCATGACCAGGGCGAGCAGGACCGCGATCGCCGCCAGCACCAGTCCGCGCCGCCAGATGCCGCGATCGTTCCGGAGCCGGTCGAACAGGCGGCCGATCCGGGAGCCCGATTGCTGGGGCGCGCCCCCGAGCTGTCCCGTCTCCTGCGTATGCGCCTGCGTCATTCGCTGTCCCTCACTGCCTCAACTGCCGCGCCTTGGACTACGACCCTAGGTGATGACCAGGGCTTTTCCTGACGCCCCCGGTTGGGGTGCTCCCCGACCGAGGACGATGCGACGACGGCCCCGAGTTCCACATCCCGGCCCGGGAGGGGGTGTTGTGACACAACAGGCACAAACCGCTCAGCGGCGTGGGGAGACCCCTTCGAGGACCGTGTCGACGATCCGTTCGGCCAGCCCCTCGGGCAGCTGCTTCCACTCGTGGAGCATGGCGCGGGCCAGCATCGGGCCGGTGAAGAGGTCGGCGAGCAGCTCCAGATCCATATCGGCGCGGATCTCACCGCTCTCCCGGCCCCGCCGCAGCACGGCGCGCAGGCTCGCGCGGCGGGCCGCTATGACGTTCTCGTCGTAGGCCCGCCACAGCTCCTTGTGCGCGTGCATCTGGGTGATGACGCTGCGCAGCAGGGCGGAGTTGCGCTTGGCGAGCCCGCGCCGGCGCATGAACTCCAGGATGGCGACGAGGTCGTCGCGCACCGAGGCCCCGGTCGGCTCGGGGCTGGGCTCCTCCAGGGAGCGCAGCACATCGAGCATCAGCGCGTCCTTACCGGGCCAGCGGCGGTAGACGGTGGCCTTGCCGACCCCCGCCTCGCGGGCGATCCCCTCGATCGAAAGACCGCCGACCGAGGCGCCCTCCTCCAGCAGCCGCAGCGCGGCCTCGATGATCGCGGCGTCGGCGGCGGGGCTGCGGGGGCGGCCACGGAGCCTGGGCGCGGAGCTCTCCGGTGCGGTCATCGGTCGGCCGACGCCTCCTCCCGCGAATGCGGCCGCCCGTCGTCGGGGGCCTGGCCGGAGCCTTCCTTGCCGGGCAGGAAGGCCAGGACGACCAGCGCGCCGAGGACGGCGACGCCCGCCGAGCCGAGGGCGGTGATGTGCATGGCGTGGACGAAGGCGTCCTGGGCCGGGCCCACCAGCGCCTGGCCCCTGGGCCCGAGCTTCTCGGCGACCCCCATGGTGGCCTCGACGGACTCGCCCGCCGAGCGCTGTACGGAGTCGGGCAGTCCGGGCACGGCGGCCAGGGTGTCCCGCATCCGGTCGCGGTAGGCGGTGGAGAGCACCGAGCCCAGCACCGCGACCCCGAGCGCGCCGCCGACCTGCCGGAAGGTGTTGTTGAGGGCCGAGCCGGAGCCGGCCTTCTGGCGCGGCAGCGCCTGCATGATCCCGGTCGTCACCGGCGGCATGATATGTGCCATCCCGGTGCCCTGGGCGAAGAACAGCACCTCGAGCACGACGATCGGGGTGTCCACGCCCAGCAGGAGGAATCCCGACATGGCGGCGGCCACCAGCAGCATCCCGCAGGTGCACACCGCGCGGGCGCCGAACCGCTCGACGACCAGCCGGGCCCGCGGGGCGAAGATCAGCTGCGCCACGGCCAGCGGCAGGATCAGCAGCCCGGATTCGAGGGCGCTGTAGCCGCGCACGCTCTGGGTGTAGAAGACCATGAAGAAGGTCACGCCCATGAGGGCGAAGAAGACCAGGGCGACGGCGGCGATGGCGGCGGAGAAGGCGGGGTTGCGGAAGTAGCCGATATCGATGGCCGGGTGGTCGCTGCGCTTCTCGTGCACCACGAACAGGCCCAGGACGGCGAGCCCGGCGGCGATCGAGCCCAGCACCTGGGCGTCGGTGAAGTCGGCGAGCTGGCCGCCCTTGATGATGCCGTAGACCAGCAGGACGAGTCCGACGACGGACAGCAGCACGCCCGGCGGGTCCACCCGGCCGGGCGCGGGGTCCCTGGAGTCGGGGACGAGCACCACCATCGCGATCAGTCCGACGATCACGATCGGCACATTGACGAAGAAGACCGAACCCCACCAGAAGTGCTCGAGCAGCAGTCCACCGGTGATCGGGCCGATGGCGATGGCCAGCCCCACGGCGGCGACCCAGATGCCGATCGCCTTGGCCTGCTCCTCGCGTTCGAAGACATTGACCAGGATGGCCAGGGTCGCGGGCATCACGAACGCGGCGCCAAGACCCATGAGCGCCCGGAAGCCGATGAGTTCACCGGGCGATCCGGAGAAGGCGGCGAGCACCGAGCCCATGCCGAACACCGCCATCCCGCCGAGCAGGACCTTCTTACGGCCGATCCGGTCGCCGAGGATCCCCGCGGTGAACAGCAGCCCGGCGAAGACCAGCGTGTAGGAGTTGATCGCCCACTCGAGCTGGCTCTGGGTGGCGCCGAGACCGGTGGGCTTCGGCGAGGCGATGGTCTTCATCGCCACGTTGAGTATCGAGTTGTCGAGGACGACGACCAGCACGCTGAACATCAGGACGACGAGGATCGCCCAGCGCCTGCGGTGGATCGCCTCGGGGACGCCGGACCCGGCCGGGGCGCCCTGGGAGCTGGATGGGCTTGCCATGCCGCCCAGGCTAGGCGGCTTACGATACGAGACCGTCTCGTATTGGAAAATCTTTGCGAGGCTTTGGACCGACCGGCCGTGGACGGGCGGGCGGGCTGGCTGGCTGGCTGGCGAAGGGCTGGGGAAAGGCGCGCGAAAAACCGGGGAAGGGCGAAAGGTGGCCAAGGCCACCCGCCCGCGCGGTCCGGGCCCACTTTCGCCCCGGCAGGAGCCGTGCCAGCATGGGGTTGGTCCGGGGACGCCGTCAGGGCGCCTCGAGATGATGAACAGGAGCCGTAGCGATGACGTACGTCGATCCTGCGCGAAAGCAGTCCGAGAAGGCGCTCTACGGGGGCACGGGCTCCCGCCGCATCACCGTCCGTGACATCGCGGCCGCCAAGGGCCGCACCGAGAAGTGGCCGATGCTCACCGCCTACGACGCGATGACCGCGTCCGTCTTCGACCAGGCGGGCATCCCGGTGCTGCTGGTCGGCGACTCGATGGGCAACTGCCATCTGGGCTACGAGTCCACCGTGCCCGTCACCATGGACGAGATGGCGCTGCTGTCCGCCGCCGTGGTCCGCGGCACCCGGCGCGCCCTCGTCGTCGGCGACCTGCCGTTCGGCTCGTACCAGGAGGGCCCCGTACAGGCGCTGCGCAACGCCACCCGCCTGGTCAAGGAGGCGGGCGTGGGCGCGGTGAAGCTGGAGGGCGGGGAGCGCTCCGCCCATCAGATCGAGCTGCTGGTCCAGTCCGGCATCCCGGTCATGGCGCATATCGGCCTGACCCCGCAGTCCGTCAACGCCTACGGCGGCTACCCGGTCCAGGGGCGCGGCGAGGAGGCGGCCCAGCAGCTGCTGCGGGACGCCAAGGCGGTCCAGGACGCGGGCGCCTTCGCGGTCGTCCTGGAGCTGGTCCCGGCCGAGCTGGCCGCCGAGGTGACGCGGTCGCTGCACATCGCCACCGTCGGCATCGGCGCCGGTCCGGACTGCGACGCCCAGGTGCTGGTGTGGACGGACATGGCGGGCATGACCGACGGCCGGGTGCCGCGCTTCGTCAAGCAGTACGCCCAGCTGCGCCAGGGTCTGGGCGACGCGGCGCGGGCCTTCGCGGAGGACGTCGTCGGCGGGGCCTACCCGGCCGAGGAGCACTCCTTCCACTGAGCAGGACGGCGCAGCAGACGGCCGACGACGCATCACGGCACTTCCAGCGGAGCGCTTAGGCCCCACAAGCCACCGCGGTACAACGACAGCCCGCCGATCTTCCCCCGTCGGCGGGCTGTCTGCCGCTTGTCGGTGGTCTGTCGGTGACGGCTGACACCGTGGGCGGCATGACGCGACGGGAACACAGGATCAGGGACGGCAACGCCGTCGAAGTTCGGGGGCTGGTCAAGCACTTCGGTGACACCAAAGCCGTCGACGGAGTGGATCTGGACGTGCCGCAGGGCACCGTCCTGGGGGTGCTGGGCCCCAATGGCGCCGGTAAGACGACAGTCGTCCGGTGTCTGTCCACCCTGCTGGTGCCGGACGCCGGCACCGCGGTGGTGGCCGGGTACGACGTGGTGCGCCAGCCCCGGCAGCTGCGCCGCACCATCGGGCTGACCGGGCAGTACGCCTCGGTCGACGAGAAGCTCCCCGGCTGGGAGAACCTCTACATGATCGGGCGACTGCTCGATCTCTCCCGCAAGGAGGCGCGGAGGCGGGCGGACGCCATGCTCGAGCGGTTCTCGCTCACCGAGGCGGGCAAGCGGCGGGTGCGTACCTACTCCGGCGGTATGCGCCGCCGGCTCGACCTGGCCGCGTCCATGATCGGCCGGCCCTCGGTGCTCTATCTGGACGAGCCCACGACCGGTCTGGACCCGCACTCCCGCAACGAGGTGTGGGACGAGGTCCGGCGGATGGTCGCCGACGGCGCCACCGTGCTGCTGACCACGCAGTACATGGAGGAGGCCGAGCAGCTCGCCGACAACCTGACGGTGATCGACCGGGGCAGGGTCATCGCCAACGGCCGGGTGCACGAGCTCAAGGCCAAGACCGGCGGCCGCACCCTGCAGATCCGCCCGGCCGACCCCAATGAGCTGCACCGCATGGTCGGCGCCATCAGCCAGGCGGGGCTCGACGGCATCGGCGGCGCGATCGCCGACGTCGAGGAGGGCCAGGTCAATGTGCCCATCGCCAGCGATGAGCAGCTGACCGCCCTGATCGGTCTGCTCGGTGCGCGCGGCTTCGCGATCTCCGGGATCCACACCCAACTGCCCAGCCTGGACGAGGTCTTCCTGGCCATCACCGGCCGGAAGGCGTCCACACCGCAGGACGAGAAGAAGCTGGAAGAGGTCGCCGCGTGAGTACGGCCACGATGACCGCGCCCGTACGGGGGAAGAGCGACGGCCGGATCGGCCCCCGCGCCAATCTGCGCCACATCGGCGCGCTGGTGCGGCGCAACGTCATGCAGATCAGGTACGAACCGTTCGCGATGTTCGACGCCCTGGCCCAGCCAATCGTCTTCGCGCTGCTGTTCACCTATGTCTTCGGCGGCGCGATGACGGGCGGCAACCGCTCCGAGTACGTCAACTACTTCATTCCCGGTCTGATGGCGATGGGCGGGCTCAACATCGCGATGTCGATCGGCATCGGCGTCAATGACGACTTCAGCAAGGGCGTCATGGACCGCTTCCGCACCATGCCGATCGCCCGCTCCTCGGTGCTGATCGCCAAGCTGATCGTGGAGGCCGGCCGGATGCTGGTGTCCACCCTCATCCTGCTGATCATGGGCTTCATCATGGGCTTCGAGCTCGAGACCGGGCCCGTGGAGCTGGTGGCCGCGGTGGCGCTGTCCGTGCTCTTCGGATCGTCGCTGACCTGGATCTTCATGCTGCTGGGGATGTCGCTGAGCACTCCGCAGGCGGTCAGCGGGGTGGGCTTCATGGTGATGATGCCGCTCCAGTTCGGCTCCTCCATCTTCGCCCCGACCGCCACCATGCCGGGGTGGCTGCGGTCCTTCACCGAGTACAACCCGCTGTCCCGGCTCGCGGACGCCGCACGGGCGCTGACCAGCGGCCATGGCCCGGTGGCCGAACCGGTGACGGTGACCCTGGGCTGGGCGGTGGCCCTCACGGTGGTCGTGGCGCCGCTCGCGGTGCGCAGGTTCCGCATCAAGACGAGCTGACGGTCCGCGGGCCCCAGCCACCGGCCGGGCACGTCCTACGGGGAACGCGCCCGGCCAGCTGTCATGTCCGCACGCCGGGCCCCGGGCGGGCCGCTCAGAGCAGCGCGGTACGCCGCGCCACGGGCAGGCCCGCTCAGAGCAGCGCGGTGGCCTCCTCCAGGGTGAGCCCGGTGCCCTCGGCGTAGGCCCGCTCGTACGCCGCGTCCCCGAGCTCGGCCCGCGCCGCGGCCACGGTGCGCTCCCGGCCCGTCCGCTCGACGGCGGACCTCCGGTAGTACTGCGCCTTGCGCACCACGTCGTACGCCCCCACCAGCCGCGCCGCGGTCCCGGCCCGCTCGGCGCCGCCGAGGCCGCTCAGCGCCTCGGCCCCGGTGAGCAGCTGGGCCACCGGGATATGCGGTGCCATGAGGTCCGTCATCCGGCCGACGGACTTCGCCAGCGCACCGCGCACGTTCTCCAGGGCCTCGCCCGGCCGTCCCTCCAGCAGGTCGAGCCAGGCCAGCATCCCCTCCACCATGCCCGCGAACAGCCGCAGCGCCCGGCCCTCGAACTCCCCGTGCAACGTGACGAGAATGGCCCGTGCCTCCGCGAGGCGGCCCGTGGACCCGCAGCGCAGCGCCAGATGGATCCGGGCGTACGACAGCGCCTCGGCGCCCACGTGCTGCCGCTGCCCGATCACCTCGCGCAGGATCCGCTCGCCCTCGGCGGCCTCCTCCTCGTCGCCCAGCTCCACGAAGATCCCGGCCAGCCGGGAGCGGAGGAACAGCACCTGCTCATGGGCCCCGAGCTCCTGAGCGCAGCGGATCGCCGCACGGTAGTCCGCGGCCGCGGCCGCGCCCTCGCCGCGCTGCTCCCGGGTCTCGCCGCGGCCGGCCAGCGCCTCCGCCGTGCCCCATACGTCACCGAGCCGACGGAAGATCTCCAGGGCCTCGTCGGCGTCGCGTATCGCGCCCTCGTGCTCGGCGCTCCGCTCGTTGTGGACCCTGGCCCGCAGCTGGAGGTTGAACGCCAGCTCCCATGCGTAGCCCAGCTCACGGCAGCTGCGCACCGCCTCGTCGGCCATCCCCCGCAGCAGGGCGAAGTCACCCTTGAGGACCACCGCGAAGAACCACATGACGCCCGGGAGACGGCAGGTCTGGGGCAGCCCCGGCCGGTAGGCGGCGACGATGCCCTCCAACTCGCGCTGGGTGTCGTCGCCCACCACGGCCTGGAGGTCGCCCTCGATGGTGGACAGCGCGAACAGCCGCACCCCGCGCCGCGCCTCCTCCAGCAGCTCGGGCTCCATCGGCGGCGGGGCGGCGATACAGCTGACGTACAGCGGCGGCGCGGGCAGCGCGGGCGGCGCGAAGGGGCTCGGCCCGAGCTCGGCCGCGGCCGTCGCCCAGTGGTGGCCTTCGACGCGGTGGCCGCGCAGATGCCAGAACCAGCCGAGCGAGAGCACCAGGCACAGCGCCTCCTGCTCGTCGCGGGCGGCCACGGCCCGGCGCAGCGCGGTGCGCAGATTCTCGTGCTCGGTCTCCAGCCGGAGGAGCCAGTGGCGCTGCGCCGGGCCGCGCAGCAGCGGATCGGCGGTACGGGCCAGCTCCCGGTAGGCGACCAGATGGCGGCGTTCGACCGCGGCCCGCTCGCCGGACTCGTCCAGCCGCTCCGCCGCGTACTCGGCGACGGTCTCCAGCAGCCGGTAGCGCATCTCCGCGTCCGCCCCGGGCTCCGTCCCGGGTGGCGTTCCTGGTGCCGTTTCGGGTGCCGTTTCGGGTGGCGTTCCTGGTGCCGCTCCGGGTGGCGTCCCGGGTGGCGTTCCTGGCGCGGTGACGACAAGCGATTTATCGATGAGGGAACCGAGCAGGGCGGCCACATCGCGAGGGTCCACGGCTTCGGTGCGCTCCTCGACGTCTCCGCACACCGCCTCCGCCTCGGCCAGCCCGCAGCCGCCCGCGAAGACGGACAGCCGGGCGAGCACGGTGCGTTCGGGGGCGTCGAGCAGGCCCCAGGACCAGTCGACGACCGCGCGCAGGGTCTGCTGACGGGGCAGCGCCGTACGGCTGCCGCTGGTCAGAAGGCGGAAGCGGTCGTCCAGCCGGTCGGCGAGCTGCCGTGGGGTGAGCATCCGCAGCCGCGCGGCGGCCAGCTCGATCGCCAGCGGCAGCCCGTCGAGGCGGCGGCAGATCTCGGCGCACGCGGCCGGGTCGTCCTCGGTACGGAACCCGGGCCGGGCCGCCGCACCCCGGTCCCGCAGCAGCCGCAGCGCGACGGGGTCGGGCAGCGGCTCCACAGGACGCACCAACTCGCCCGGGACGGCGAGGGGTTCGCGGCTGGTGGCCAGGATGGTGACCCCGGGGCACTGGGCGAGCAGGGCCTCGGCGAGGTGGGCCGCGGCGGCCACGAGGTGTTCGCAGTTGTCGAGCACGATCAGCATCCGGCGCGGGGCGCAGTGCTCGATGAGCCGGGCGCGCGGATCGTGCAGGGCCGGGTCGGTGGCGGCGCGCAGCCCCTCGGCCGCCGTGCCGAGGATGACCGTCTCGCGCGCCCCGAGCGCGCTGAGGACCGTCTCCGGCACGGTCTCGGGGTCGTCCACGGGCGCGAGCTCGGCCAGCCACACCCCGTCCGGCCAGCCGGGCGCGACCGCCTCGGCGGCCTCCTGCGACAGCCGCGTCTTCCCGGCCCCGCCGGGCCCGAGGAGCGTGACCAGCCGGTGCTCGGCCAGATCGCCGCGCAGCGCCGCCAGATCGGCCTCGCGTCCGACGAAGCTGGTCAGCCTGGCCCGCAGATTGCCACCGCCGCTGCGGGCGGAGGCGGCCGGTACGGGCTCCGGCGAACCGGGGCTCGGCGGCCCGGGAGCATCCTCGCCGGTCACCGCCAGCAGCTCGGCGTGGAGCGCCCGCAGCTCCGGCCCCGGATCGGCGCCCAGCCGCTCCGCGATCTCCGTACGGATCGCCTCGTACCCGGCCAGCGCCTCCGCCACCCGCCCCACGTCCCGCAGGGCGCGGATGCGCAGCGCGTGCAGCGGCTCGTCCAGCGGGTGGGCGTCGCAGAGCCCGGTGAGCGTGGGGAGGGCGTGGTCGGCGCGGCCGAGGGCGAGGTCGGCAGCGAGCCGGGCGCGCCGCGCGTCCAGCCGTCGCGCCTCGGCGCGGGCGGCGGGCGCGGTGGCGTCGGTCAGATCGCTGAGCGCGGGCCCCCGCCACAGCGCGAGGGCGGCGTCGAGCAGATCGACGGCCTTGGCCGGATCGCCGTCGCCGAGGGCACGGGCGCCCTCATCCGCGAGCCGTTCGAAGCGGTGCAGATCGACGTCGTCGGGGTCGGCGCTCAGCCGGTACCCGCCCGGAACGGACTCCACGGCGTCCTTGCCGAGCGCCCGTCGCAACCGCCCGACCAGCGCCTGCAGCGCGCCGTGCACGTCAGCGGGCGGATCGGTGTCCCAGATCTCCCCGATGAGCGCCCCGGTGGTCCGCGCCCGTCCGGGCGTCAGCGCGAGCGCCGCCAGCAGCGCGCGCAGCCGCGCCCCGCCGACGTCCACGGGGGTTCCGTCGTCGTGGCGGGCCTGGGTGGTGCCGAGGATGCCGTAGCGCACGGGCCCATTCTGGTGGATGACCCGCCGGGCGGGTCATCGGCCTCGGACGCGCGGGGACGGTGACGGGACGGGGGGACGGTGACGAGCCACGGGAACGGTGACGAGCCACGGGAACGGTCACGAGTCGAGGACGGGCGTCCGCGGGCGCGTGGCGCTGCTCACATCTGGTCCTACCGGCCCGGAACTCCACGCACACTGTCCGTCGTTTCCCCCTCAGCCCTCACCAGCCCGTATGGAGCCCCACCCGATGACCACCGCAGTCAGCCGCCGTGACCGGCGTATCAGCCCCGTCTTCCTCGGTCTGTTCGCGATCATGGTCGTGTCCGCGTGGGCCGTGTGGACGGAGTACTCCGCGAGCCCCGGCTTCGCCGTGTTCCTGTTCGTCGTCTCGGGGTGGATCGTCTCCCTCTGTCTGCATGAGTACGCCCATGCGCGCACCGCGCTGCACGGCGGGGATCTGACGATCGGCGCGAAGGGCTATCTGACCCTCAACCCGCTGAAGTACACCCATGTGGCGCTGAGCATCGTGCTACCCGTGATCTTCGTGATCATGGGCGGGATCGGGCTGCCGGGCGGGGCGGTGTTCATCGAGCGGCACCGGATCCGGGGACGCTGGAAGCACAGCCTGATCTCGGCCGCCGGGCCGCTGACGAATGTGCTGTTCGCGGCCGCGCTGACCGCGCCGTTCTGGCTCGGCGCCACCGACCGGGTGCCGGAGCTCTTCCGCTACGCGCTCGCCTTCCTGGCACTGCTCCAGGTCACGGCGGCGATCCTGAACTTCCTGCCGGTGCCGGGCCTGGACGGGTACGGGGTGATCGAGCCGTGGCTCTCCTACCGCATCCGGCGCCAGGTCGAGCCGTACGCGCCGTTCGGGCTGCTCGCGGTCTTCGGGATCCTGTGGATACCCGAGGTCAACCAGGCGTTCTTCGAGGCGATCGACACGGTGATGCGGGCGCTGGGCGTATCGGAATGGGACACCTACTGGGGGCAGGAGTTCTTCCGCTTCTGGCAGGGTGAGCCCGATATCACCGGATTCCGCGCCTAGGGGTGCCCGCGGCGGGCTGTTCCCCGCCCCGCCCCTTCCCGCAGCATCGATTTGCGGCTCCGCCGCGTGGCAGGGGGCTCCGCCCCAGCCCCCGCACGCGGTGGAGTTCCCGCAGGGGCTTCGCCCCTGGGCCCCGGGGTCTGGGGCGAGGCCCCGCCTTCCAGCCCCTCCAGGGGGCACCTCCCAGCGGTAGCTGAGGGAGCTTGAGGAGCGGGGTCTGGGGCGGAGCCCCAGTTGTGGGAAGGGGCGGGGAGGGGGACAGCCCGCCGCAGGCGCCCCCGTGGCCTCCGGCCCGCGGCCGCGGCCTCAGCCCGCGGCGCCCGTGCTCTCGCGGTCGGCCGCGCGGTCCGCGCGCTCGGCGCGGGCCTTGCGGAGGTAGTACCAGGCCATGTTGGACGAGATACCGGCGATCAGGATCCAGACGATGCCGAGCCAGCTCCCCCGCGCGAAGGACACGACGGCCGCGGCGATCGCGAGCACGCAGACGGCCAGGGTGTAGAGGGCGAGGCGGGGCATGGGGTCGGCTCCTGTCGGGGGGTGTGTCACTCCCCGCCATTGTCCCCCATGCGCTGCCGGAGGGGCCGGGCGCCCCGGGTGTGGGCAGCCCAAGCAGCCCGGGCCCCCAGGTGTCCGTAAGCCCGCGGGGCCGCCCTCAGACGTCCGTGACGCGCAGGCCCGCGTGAGCCTTGTAGCGGCGGTTGACCGAGATCAGATTGGCCACCAGGGACTCCACCTGGTGGGCGTTGCGCAGCCGGCCCGCGAAGACCCCGCGCATGCCCGGGATGCGGGCCGCGAGCGCCTGGACCACATCGGTGTCGGCGCGCGACTCGCCCAGGACCATCACATCGGTGTCGATCTGCTCGACCTCCGGGTCCTGGAGCAGCACGGCCGAGAGGTGGTGGAAGGCCGCGGTGACGCGGGAGTCCGGCAGCAGGGCGGCGGCCTGCTCGGCGGCGCTGCCCTCCTCCGGCCGCAGCGCGTACGCGCCCTTCTTGTCGAAGCCCAGCGGGTTGACGCAGTCGATCACCAGCTTGCCGCCGAGCTCCTCGCGCAGCCCCTCCAGCGTCTTGGCGTGGCCGTCCCACGGGACCGCGACGATCACGATGTCGCTGCGGCGCGAGCACTCCGCGTTGTCCGCGCCCTCGATGCCGAGCTCCGCGCCGCCCAGCTCCCGCGCCGCGGTCTGCGCGCGCTCGGCGGCGCGCGAGCCGATGATCACCTTCTGGCCGGCCCTGGCCAGCCGGTAGGCGAGACCGCGGCCCTGGTCGCCGGTGCCGCCGAGGACACCGACGGTCAGGCCGGATACATCGGGGAGGTCCCAGGGGTCCTTGGCGGGGGCCTTCTTCGCGGGGGCGTCGGACGCGGAGTTCGTGGCATCAGGAGTTGTCATGACGGCGATCCTGTCACGCACCGCGGCCACCTTCATGGTGACGTCTCTTACGCTTTGACACTCCCCTCCGTCAGCCCTGTGCGCCAGTACCGCTGGAGTACGCCCATCAGCACCATCAGCGGCAGAACGGACAGAAAGGCCCCACCGACCGTGTACTGGTACAGCTCCGGCTGCCGGTCCGCGTACCCCTGCCAGGACGTCAGACCGAGCTGGATCGGATAGAGGTCTGAGTCGGAGAGCATGACCAGCGGCAGAAAGAAGTTGTTCCAGATGTGCACGAACTGGAACAGGAAGACGGTCACCAGCGCCGGGGTCATCAGCCGCAGCCCCAGTGTGGAGAAGATCCGGGCCTCCCCCGCGCCGTCGATCCGCGCCGCCTCCAGAAGGGAGTCCGGCACGGCGGCGGCCGCGTAGATCCGGCACAGATAGACCCCGAACGGGCTGACCACGCTGGGGATCAGCACGGCCCAGTAGGTGTTGGCCAGGCCGACCTCGCTGAAGAGCAGATACAGCGGGAGGGCGAGCGCCGTGCCCGGGATCAGCACTCCGGCCAGGATGACGTTGAAGATCCCTTCCCGGCCGGGGAAGCGGTACTTGGCCAGGGCGTAGCCGGCCGCGGCCGACAGCAGGGTGGCGGCGAGCGCGCCGACGCCCGCGTACATCAGGCTGTTGGCGAACCACCGGACGTAGATGCCGTCGTCGTAGGTGAGCACCCGGTGCAGATAGTCCAGCGGGTGCGGATCGTGGAACCAGAAGCCGAAGGTGCCGAAGAGATCGCTGCTGGACTTGGTGGAGGAGACCACGAGCCAGTAGACGGGGGTCAGGAAGTAGAGGGCGGCGACGGTGAGCAGCGAGGCGGTGATGATCCGGTGTCGCAAGGGGGGTCGCAGCCCCTCCCGGCCCTTCGCCGCGCGGCGGCGGCCCACACCGGGCCGGTCGCCGGGCCGGTCGCCGGGCGGGGCCGCCTCGGGCCCCCCGCGCGCGGCCCCATCCGTGGGCCCATCCGTGGGCCCATCCGTGGGCCCCCCGGGCTCGCCCGCGACCACGCCGCCGGCCGGGTCGTTCGCCTCGCTCATCCGCTCTCGCCGTCCTTCCCCCGCTGTCCCACGAGCCTCAGGAAGCCGAAGGACAGCACGCAGGCGACGAGGGCGAGCAGCACCGCCTCGGCCGCCGCGATGTGCTGGTTGTTGCTGGTGAACGCCTCGTTGTAGGCGGCCAGATTGGGGGTGTAGCCGGAGTCGATGGAGTTGCTCAGCGGTTTGAGCACCTTCGGCTCGGCGAAGAGCTGGAGGGTGCCGATGAGGCTGAAGACGGTGGTGAGCACGAGCGCGGGCCGGATCAGCGGGAGCTTGATGTGCCGGGCCACCTGCCAGGCGCTCGCCCCGTCGATCCGCGCCGCCTCGTACAGCTCGCCGGGGACGGCCTTGAGCTGGGCGATCAGCACCAGCATGTTGTAGCCGGTGAACTGCCAGGTGACGATGTTGGCAATGGACCACAGGACCGCCCCGCGGCCCAGGAAGTCCACGTTCCAGCCGATCGAATCGGCCATCTCCACCAGCGGGCTGATCCCGGGGACGTAGAGGAAGCCCCACAGGATCGAGGCGATCACACCGGGCACCCCGTACGGCAGGAAGAAGGCGGTCCGGAAGAAGCCGACCCAGCGCGCGGACGCCGCGTCCAGCAGCAGCGCCAGCCCGGTGGCGAAGGCGATCATCACCGGGATCTGGACGGCGCCGAAGAGCAGCACCCGCCCGAAGCCCACCGTGAACCGGTCGTCCTCCAGGGCGTGGGCGTAGTTGGACAGCCCCGCCCACACCTGCTTGGTCTCCCCGCCGAGGCCGAGCGGCCCGGTGCGCTCGACCTTCAGCAGGCTCTCGTAGAGGGCGTAGCCGATCGGGGCGATGAAGCACAGCAGGAAGAGCGCGAGAAAAGGCAGCAGGAACCCGGACGCCGCCCGTGCGCTGCGTGCCTCGGTCCTGGTGAGGCGGCGGGGGGCTCCGCGGCGGGGGGCTCCTCTCATCCGCCTCACCCGGCCTTCACCTGGAGGCCCTTTTCCTTCAGATCGGTGATCGTCTGGCTCTGCACCTTCTTCAGCACGGAACGGAAGTCGGACCCGTCCCCGATGGCCGCCGTGAAGGCGTCACCGAGCCGCTGGTAGAGGGTGTCCGTGGCGGGGCCCCACTTCCAGCTGGTGTCCACGCCCCTGCTCGCCTCGTCGAAAACCTCGCTGTACTCCTGGCCGCCGAAGAAGTCCTTGTGCACATCGAGCTGGGAGGTGGTGTACCCCTGCTTGGCGCCCGGGGTGCCATAGCCGTTCTCGATCAGGAGCTTGATCGACTCGGGGTCGGTGTTGAGCCAGATCGCGAAGGCCAGCGCGTCCTTGGGGTACTTGCTCTTGGCGAAGACCGCGGTGGTGGAGCCGCCCCAGTTGGCGTAGGCGGCGTCGCCCTTCTTCCACTGCGGCATGGGCGCCACGCGCCATTTGCCCGCGGTCTTGGGGGCGTTGCCGACCAGCAGGGCGTCGCCCCAGCTGGCGCCGAGCCAGGAGGCCATGTCGCCGGTCTGGACATCCTTGTACCAGGCGTTCTGCCGGTCCGGGATGGTCTTGATGAGCTTCCGGCGGACCAGTCCGTACCAGTAGTCGGCGACCTTACGGGTGGGCTCGTCGTCGATGGAGACGGTCCAGGTGTCGCCCTCGGTGCCGAACCAGCGCGCCCCGGCCTGCCAGGCGAGCCCCGCGAAGCGGTTGCCGTTGGTGGCCGAGAAGGTCTCGATCCAGGCGCCCTTCTTACGGATCGCGGTGGCCGCCGCCTCGTACTCGTCCCAGGTGGTGGGCGGCTCTATACCCCACTTCTCGAAGAGGTCCTGACGGATGAACAGACCCATCGGACCGGACGCCTGCGGTACGGCGTAGACGGCCTTGCCGAAGACTGACTGCTGCCACTGCCAGCCGATGAACTTGTCCTTGTGGTCGGCGACCCCGTACTTGGTCAGGTCCAGCAGCCCGTTGTCGATGAGGAAGCTGGGCACGACCGGGTACTCGATCTGGCCGAGGTCCGGCGGATTGCCCGCCTTGATGGCGGCGTGCATCTTGGCGTACTGGGCGCCGTCGACGGCCGAGACCTTCTCGACCTTGACCCGCACCTCCGGGTTCTTGCTGTTCCACAGGGCGACGGGCTTGTCGATGCCCGGCACCCAGGACCAGAAGGTCAGGGTGATCTTCTCGCCCTTCTTGCGGCCCTTGGGCTCATCACCCCCGTCGTCGTCCGAGCCGCAGCCCGCGAGGGCGAACCCGGCGGCCGCGGCGGCCGCGCCGCCGAGGACCGCGCGGCGCGGCGTGCCGTGCGTCCAGGTGTTCCGGTTTCTTGCGGTGTCGCTCATACCAGCTCCTCCATCGGAATGCGCCGGAATGTGATGGTCGAGTAGGCGCTGAAGTCGCCGGTCTCGTAGAGCAGTCCGACCGTGGCGTCGTCGAGCCGGACCAGATCGGAGTAGGCGGCGGGCAGGCCGTTCACGGTGTGGCCGGTCCGCCAGGTGACGCCGCCGTCAAGGCTGGTGCGGACGGTCATCAGCGCCCGGTACGCGGGGTCGGCGGGACCGGAGAAGAGCAGTGCGTCCGGCTCGCCGAGGTGCAGCACACTGCACTCCACGACGGGGGCGACCAGACCGGCCTGCGGCCGGAAGGGGAGATCCAGGGTGGCGCCGCCGTCGCCGGAGTGGGCGTCGGCGCGGGTGCCGGGCGCGGTGGCGTCGGTGCGGGTGTTGAAGTAGACCCGGCCGTCCGGGAGTTGGGCTGCGGTGGTCTCGTTGACGTTGACGTAGCCGTCGGGGTTGTCGTCCACGTACCCGATCCGCCAGGTGGCGCCGTCGTCGTCGCTCAGCAGATCGTGCCCGCCGTTGTACCGGCCCTCGGTGCCGTCGTCGCCGGGGACGGTCGGCGGCAGGGAGTGATTGCCGGGGATGACGATCCGGCCCGCGTGGGGGCCGTACCGCAGTTGCAGGGCATGGCCGGGGGTGGTGGCGTACCAGCGCCATTCGGGCCGCTTGGCGCTCGCGGTGATCTCGCGGGCCCCGCTCCAGCTCGCGCCGTCGTCATCGCTGTACGTCAGCCACACCCGCCGCCCGTCGGCCGCGCTCACCTCGCCGCGCCGGATCCGCTCCTCGGTGGCGGAGGCGGCGCTGCGGACGTGCACCAGCAGGACGCGGCCGTCGTCCGGGCCGCCGTCGAGGACGACGGGGGCGGGGTTGCCCGCCGTTCCGTCGCCGTTGCGGGCCACGACCTGTAAGGCGCCCCAGGTCCGTCCGCCGTCGGCCGACCGCTTGAGCACGAGGTCGATATGGCCGTCGTCGGCGGAGGAGTCCACCCGGCCCTCGGCGAAGGCGAGGACGGTGCCGTCGTGGGTCAGCACGACGGCCGGGATCCGGTAGCTCGCATAGCCCTCGGTCCCCGCCCGGAACGGAACGGACACCTCGTACGAGCGTGCCGCCCCCGTGTCGACTGCCATCAGGCCTCCCGATGCCCCGTCGCAATCGAGTGTCGAGTCAGAAAAATAGGACGTAGGACGTCCCTTGTGTGCGGCGACCTTAGGGTTTGCCTCACAGAGCGTCAAGAGACGGCGCATGAACAGTTGGAGACGCGGACGGAGGGCGCGTGGGCGCCGGGCGCGGAGCGGGTCGACGGCATGCCCGTCGCATATGCCCCGAACGGGTGAGCCGGGCCCGAATCGCGCCCGCCGGGGCGCGGGCCGGGGCAGGATCCGGATGCCATGGACGCCGTAAGGGTCGCGCTGCTGCGCGAAGTCCTCGCCGGAACGGAATGGCTCCAGGCCACCCGCCGCTTCGCGGGCTCGCTACGGGCCTCGGTCGGACCGCGCGCGGGCGGACTGCTGCTGGTCGGCAGCGAGGCTTACGAACCGTGGCACCTGGCCGCGCACCTCGACGACGAGGCGGTCTGGTCCGGGCTGCCCGAGTTGTCCCCCACCCTCGTCCGCCACCGGGTGCCGGAGGGCGGCGCCGTCCCCGCGCACCTGGCGGTCGGTCTCGGGCGGCTGGAGGGGGCGGGCCGCGGGGAGACCCTGCTGGTGGTCGCGCCGGACGACCCCGGCTCCGGACTGCTGGAGCGGGTCAACGACGCCCGCCGGAGCGGGGCCACCGTGCTCGCCCTCGACGGCGGCGCCGCCGAGCTGCACGCCCTGGCCCATGACGCGCTCTCCGCCCCCGAGGGCGGCGAACTCGACCTCGACACCCTCCAGCACCTGGTCAGCGCGGCCGCCGGCGAAAACAGCCTGCCGCGCCCGCGCCGCCGCCGCTTCCAGGACCGGCTCGCCCGGCTGGCCGAACACTTGGCGGCGCCACCGCCGACGCATTGGTGAGGCGTATTGGGGGTGCGCGCCCCAGGGGCTGGTGAGGGTGCCCTGGGGGCTGGTGGCGGCGCCCCGCGAGGCCGGTGACGGCCCCCTGTGGGCCACAAGGCGGCGCGCGGGCCGTAAGCCGCGCGCGACCCGTAAGATCGGCCTCAGTCCGTCGCCGGGGGCTCGTCGTCGCGCCAGCGCGGGTCGTTCCGCCACTCCTCGTTGCGTTCGCGCGCCGTCTCCATCGCGCGGGCGGCCTCCTCCGGGGAGGCGTACGGGCCGAGGCGGTCGGCGGCGCGGCACTCCGGGCCCTCCTCGACCTTCTGGTGCTTGATGCAGTAGTACCACTCGCCGGGCTTACCGGCGGTCCCTCTTCTGAACAGCGCCATCCCGACCCCGATCTTCCGCTCGTACTCCCTTGCGGCCATGCTGCCCCATGCACCGCCGATACACTCGCTGATATGTCTGGCCAGTCGCTTCTAGTCCCGGGGAAGCTCTCCCCCACCCGCCCCGTCCCCGCCTCGATCCCGCGTCCGGAGTACGTCGGGAAGGAGAGCCCGACTCCTTATGACGGGCCCGAGGTCCAGGACGCCGAGACGATCGAGCGGATGCGGATCGCCGGGCGGATCGCCGCGCGGGCGATGGAGGAGGCCGCCAAGCTGATCGCACCGGGGGTCACCACGGACGAGCTGGACCGGGTGGCCCATGAGTACATGTGCGACCACGGCGCGTACCCCTCGACGCTGGGCTACCGCGGATTCCCCAAGTCGCTGTGCAGCTCGGTCAACGAGGTCATCTGCCACGGCATCCCCGACACCACCGTCCTGAGGGACGGCGACATCGTGAACCTCGACGTCACCGCCTACATCGGCGGGGTCCACGGGGACAACAACGCCACCTACCTGTGCGGCGAGGTGGACGAGGAGTCGCGGCTGCTCGTCGAGCGCACCCGTGAGTCGCTCAACCGCGCGATCAAGGCCGTCAAGCCGGGCCGCCGGATCAACATCATCGGCCGGGTCATCGAGTCGTACGCCAAGCGCTTCGACTACGGCGTGGTCCGCGACTTCACCGGCCACGGGATCAACACCTCGTTCCACTCCGGCCTGATCGTGCCGCACTACGACAGCCCGCACCACACCACCGAGATCAAGCCGGGGATGACCTTCACCATCGAGCCGATGCTGACGCTCGGCACCCATGAGTACGACATGTGGGAGGACGGCTGGACCGTGGTCACCAAGGACCGCAAGCGGACGGCGCAGTTCGAGCACACGCTGGTGGTGACCGAGACCGGGGCGGAGATCCTCACCCTGCCGTAGCGGCCGGGGCGGTTCGTATGTCTTCTGCCGGGGGCCGATTCTTCGGCGGCCGTTTTACCGACAGCTTGTCGGGAAAGCATTGACGTAGGCGACGGTCTCTACTTAGGTAAGCCTAACCTATACACCTCGGCCCCCGGAGGTCCACCGTGGAGTTCTCCGCCCTGATCCGCAATGCCTCACGGGAAGCGCACTCGGACGTCGGGAGCTCGTCGTTCATGAGCGATCTGCTCGGTGGGCGGCTGGGGGTGGCGGCCTACCGCCGCTACTCCGAGCAGCTGTGGTTCGTCTACCGCGCCCTGGAGTCCCCGGCCGACGCCCTCGCGACGGACCCCGTGGCGGGCCCGTTCCTCCGGCCGGAGCTGGCCCGCCTGGCCGAACTGGAGCGCGATCTGGCCCACCTCGGCGGCCCGGACTGGCGCAGCGGCCTCACCGCCCTGCCCGCCACGGCGGCGTACGCGGCGCGGGTGGCGGAGTGCGCGCGCGACTGGCCGGCGGGCTATGTGGCCCACCACTACACCCGCTATATGGGCGATCTGTCCGGCGGCCAGATCGTCCGGGACACGGCGGAGAAGACCTGGGGCTTCGACCGTAAGGGCGACGGGGTGCGGTTCTACGTCTTCGAGTCGATAGCCAACCCCGCCGCGTTCAAGCGGGAGTACCGCGCGCTGCTGGACGCGCTGCCGGTGGACGATCTGGAGAAGCAGCGCGTCGTGGAGGAGTGCAAGCGCGCCTATGCGCTGAACGCGGGGATCTTCCGAGCGCTGGCCGAGGAGTTCCGGCTCAGCGCCTGAGGCACCGTATGCGGCTCAGCGCCCTGCTGAAGGCCCAGCACCAACCCTGCCTGTTCCGGGCCTACTTCAGGGGCAGCTCGGTGAGCATGACGGCAAAGACCGGAGAGTCCGGGAAGGGCTGGCGCTCCAACGGGTCTTTCCGGTCAGCCAGTTGCGGACCGTCCGATCGCTGACCGTGCCTTCGCGGCCGTCGCGGTACAGATGAGTGTTCACCGCGTCGGCCAAGGCGGCCTGGGTGAGCGCGCTACCGGGCGAGCTGGCGCTGCGCCGGGCCGTGCTGCACGAGGACGAGGCGGCCGTGGCGGACGCGATGGCTCGGGCCGAGGTGGCGGAGTTCGCCGCACGGCCGTTCTCCGCGCTCTCCGGCGGTGAGCGGGCCCGGGTGGCGCTCGCCCGAGTCCTCGCCCAGCGCACCGCCCTGCTGCCGCCCCGCCGCGTACGCGGACCGGGGAGCGGATCGTGCTGTCGCTGCGCGACCGGGCCACGACAGCAACGACGACACCGCACGAGCCGCACCCATAAGAGGCGTGCGTCACTCTTCCCGGACTGCGAACCGCATCAAATCAGCCATCTTGGCCAAATCTTTGCCACCCACAGAGCACCTCTTGACCTTACACAGGATCCACACAGGCAAGGCTCAGTTAAGTTAGGCCCGCCTTATCCGTCCCCCGTACGTCCGCCCTGTCCTGCCTGCCCTGATTCCGTCTGGAGCCCGTATGCGAGCCGCTCGCACCTCCGTTGTCGCCGCGATATCGGCACTGACGACGATCACCGCCGTCGCCGGATGCGCCCAGAAGTCCGACGCCAAGGGCTCGGACGCCATCCAGGTCACCGCCTCCGACAGCGCGTGCGAGGTCTCCAAGACCTCCTTCCCCGCCGGGCATGTGAAGCTCGCGGTGGAGAACAAGGGCTCCAAGGTCACCGAGGTCTATGTCTACGCCCCGGGCGACCGGATCGTCACCGAGCGGGAGAACATCGGCCCCGGCACCCGCACCTCGATCAACGCCGAGGTCAAGACCGGTTCGTACGAGATCGCGTGCAAGCCCGGGATGAAGGGTCACGGCATCCGCCAGAAGGTGTCCGCCACCGGCAAGGGCAAGCTGCCCCAGCGCGATCCGCGGCTGGACAAGGCGGTGGCCGCGTACCGGACGTACGCCCAGAAGCAGGCCGATGACACGCTGCCCGCGGTCCAGAAGTTCGCCGACGCGGTCAAGAAGGACGACCTCGATGGCGCCAAGAAGCTCTACGCCCCCTCGCGCATCGGCTGGGAGCGCACCGAGCCGGTCGCCGAGTCCTTCGGCGATATCGACCCCAAGGTGGACGTGCGCGAGGACGGCCTGGAGAAGGGCCAGAAGTGGACCGGCTGGCACCGGCTGGAGAAGTCGCTGTGGCAGACCAAGAAGATCACCGCGGCCGACCATGACCTCGCCGACCAGCTCATCAAGGACCTGAAGGACTGGCAGAAGCGCGTCGGTACCGCCGACATCACCCCCACCGGCATGGCCAACGGCGCCAAGGAGCTACTGGACGAGGTGCAGACCGGCAAGGTCACCGGTGAGGAGGAGCGCTACAGCCACACCGACCTGGTGGACTTCAAGGCCAACGTCGAGGGCGCCGAAACCTCGTACAAGCTGCTCAAGCCCGTGGCGGCCAAGAACGACCCGGAGCTGGCGAAGGATCTGGACAAGCAGTTCGCGGCCGTCGGGAAGCTGCTGGACCGGTACCGCGAGGGCGATGGCTTCGTGTCGTACGACACCGTCTCGGAGTCCCAGCGCAAGAAGCTGTCCGACGCGGTCAACGCGCTCGCCGAGCCGCTCTCCCGGCTCGCCGCCGCCGTCGTCACCAAGTGAGGGGGCCGGGCATGACCGACGAGACAGGTACGGCTGCTCCCTCGCGCCGGGCGCTGATCGGCTGGGGCGGCGCCGGGCTCGCGCTCGGCGCCGCGGCCGCCGGGGGCGCGGCGGCCGCGCTCAGCGGCGACGCGGACGACACCCGGACGGTCGCCGACAGTGGCGCCGCGGTGCCCTTCCACGGGGCGCACCAGGCGGGGATCGCCACCGCGGTGCAGGACCGGCTGCACTTCGCGGCGTTCGACGTCACCACCGACGACCGCGCCGAGCTGATCGCGCTGCTGAAGGAGTGGACGAAGGCGGCGGCCCGGATGACCCAGGGGCACGCGGTCGGCGGCGGCGCGGTGAGCGATCTGGCGGAGGCCCCGCCGGACGACACCGGCGAGGCACTGGGCCTCAAGGCATCCCGGCTCACCCTCACCATCGGCTTCGGGCCCACGCTGTTCGAGGACAAGAAGGGCAAGGACCGCTTCGGCATCGCCGACCGCCGCCCCGAGGCGCTGATCGACCTGCCCGCCTTCCCCGGCGACAACCTCGAACCGGCGCGCAGCGACGGCGATCTGTGTGTGCAGGCGTGCGCGGACGATCCGCAGGTGGCCGTGCACGCCATCCGCAACCTGGCCCGCATCGGCATGGGCAAGGTGGCCATCCGCTGGTCGCAGCTGGGCTTCGGCAAGACCTCCTCGACCACGCCGGACGCGCAGACCCCGCGCAACATGATGGGCTTCAAGGACGGCACCCGGAACATCGCGGGCACCGACACCGCCGCCCTGGACAAGCATGTGTGGGTGAGCGGGAAGGCGGGACCGGCGTGGCTGGCCGGCGGTTCGTATCTGGTGGCGCGCCGCATCCGGATGCACATCGAGACCTGGGACCGCACCTCGCTCCAGGAGCAGGAGGACGTCTTCGGCCGGGACAAGGGCGAGGGCGCGCCACAGGGCAGGCAGCGCGAACACGACGAGCCCAACCTGAAGGCGATGCTGCCGGACGCGCATGTCCGGCTGGCGCATCCGGACTCCAACGGCGGGGCCCGGATCCTGCGCCGCGGCTACTCCTTCACCGATGGCACGGACGGTCTGGGGCGGCTGGACGCGGGGCTGTTCTTCCTCGCCTACCAGCACGACGTACGGGACGGGTTCGTGCCCGTACAGCGGCGGCTGGCGCGGACCGACGCGCTCAACGAGTACATCCAGCACGTGGGTTCGGCGCTCTTCGCGATCCCGCCGGGCGTCCGGGACGGGGACGACTGGTGGGGCAGGGCGCTGTTCTCCTGACGAACTGACGGACTGACGGACTGACGGACTCCTCCAGGAACCCTCGACCTCCTCCAGGAACCCTCGACAAGGAAGGCGAACCCCGTGTTCGGCAATTACCTGATCGGTCTGCGCGAAGGGCTCGAAGCCAGCCTGGTGGTCTGCATCCTGGTCGCCTATCTGGTCAAGACCGAGCGCCGGGAGGCGCTGCGCCCGGTGTGGCTCGGGATCGCCGCCGCGGTCGCCTTGAGCATGTCCTTCGGCGCGGCGCTGGAGTTCGGCTCGCAGGAGCTGACCTTCGAGGCGCAGGAGGCGCTGGGCGGTTCGCTGTCGATCGTGTCGGTGTCCCTGGTGACCTGGATGGTGTTCTGGATGCGGCGCACCGCCCGCCATCTGCGGTCCGAACTGCACAGCAAGCTGGACGCGGCGCTCGCGATGGGCACCGGGGCGCTGGTGGCCACGGCCTTCCTCGCGGTCGGCCGGGAGGGCCTGGAGACCGCGCTGTTCGTGTGGACGGCGGTGCGGGCGAGCAATGACGGTACGACGGACCCGCTGATCGGCGTGGTCCTGGGGCTGCTCACCGCGGTGGTGCTGGGCTGGCTGTTCTACCGGGGCGCACTGCGGATCAACCTGGCGAAGTTCTTCACCTGGACGGGGGCGATGCTGGTCGTGGTGGCGGCGGGGGTGCTCGCGTACGGCTTCCATGACCTCCAGGAGGCCGACTGGCTGCCCGGACTGCACTCGCTGGCCTTCGACATCAGCTCCACCATCGCGCCGGACTCCTGGTACGGCACGGTGCTCAAGGGCGTCTTCAACTTCCAGCCGGACCCGACCTGGCTCCAGGTGTGGATGTGGGCGCTCTACCTGGTCCCCACGCTCGCGCTGTTCCTGCGCCCCGGTAGGGTGTCGCCGTCCACAGCAGCCCCCACGGATCGGGAGCCGGAGCCCCATGACACGCAGGTCGCCCCGTCGGCAGCTGGCAGTTCCGACCGCAGCGGTGGTACTGACGCTGGGGATGACGCTCACGGGGTGCATGACGGTGCACGGCGAGCGGGAGAACATTCCGTCGGTGGACAAGGCTGAGGCGCCCAAGGCGCTCGAGCGGTTCACCGACACGTACAACAAGGCGTACCGGGAGCTGGATCCGGCGCTGGCGAGCCAGGTGGAGACGGGCCCGCTGGAGGCCATCACCACGGCCGACCTCAAGGCCCAGCACGCGAGCTCGCCCGACGGCAACCCCAAGTACCCGTCGCTGGAGCTGTCCGACGTCAACTACCGCATCCCCAAGCAGGTGGGCTGGCCGAAGTTCTTCGTCGCGGACACCGACAGCAACCGCGACGACAACCGCTGGCTGTTCGTCTTCACCCGCGGCGGTGCCGATGAGCCGTGGAAGGCCGCGTATCTGTCGATCCTCAGCCAGGACGAGGTGCCGGATTTCGCGACCGACAAGGACGGCTGGGCCAAGCCGGTCCGGGCCGCGGGGCCGGCCCCGAAGCTGGCCACCCGGCCGGACAAGCTGAGCGCGGAGTACGCCGACTACCTGATGACGGGCAAGGGCTCGGTCTTCGCCGACGGCCAGTCCACGTCGGGGCTGCGGGACACCCGGAAGAAGTACCTGCGCACGCCGAAGTTCTGGACCGAGTACATCGACAGTCCGGCACAGGGCGCGCAGGACACCCCGGTGGGGCTGCGCACCTCGGACGGCGGGGCGATCGTGTTCTTCACCTCGCACCACCGGCAGAAGCAGACCATGGCGAAGGGGTTCCGGCCCAACCCGGATCCGCAGATCAAGGCGCTGATGACGGGGGAGGCGAAGAGGGCGGTGACGCTGACCCGCATCGCGGAGTCGGCGGTACGGGTCCCCGCGAAGGACGCGGCGGACCCGAAGGTGGTCTTCCTGAACCGCCTGGAGGGCGTAACCGCGGCCAAGGGCGAATGAGCAGGGTTGTGGGCAATCGTCCCTTGGGCAATCGTCCCTTGGGCAATCGTCCCTCCCCCAGCTACCGCTGGGAGGTGTCCCCTGGCGAGGGGGTACCTCCCATGTCCTTAAGGCTATGGGGGAGGGTGGGCACAACCCACCCACCGGCCCGCACCGGACCACGAAACGTAAAGCGCCCTACCGCCCCATGGGCCAAGCAGGAGCCTGATCCTGATCCGAGCCCGCGAAGCGGGCACACGCGTCCGTGAGCGACTCCAGCAGCGTCAGCGGATCCGGCAGCGGCCGCTCCGGCCCGAGCACCCACCCCACACGCCCGTCCCCCGGCAATTGCGCGGGCGGCATCAGCACATAGCTCCCCCGGCAGTGCCACCGCAGCCCCGGATGCTCATCCATCGTCTCCGGATGGCAGTCCAGCTCACACGGCCACCACTCGTCCTCGTCGTCGGGCGTACCCCGCGTGGCCGTGAAGAAGAGCATCCGGCCCTGCTGGAGATCGCCGCTGCTCGTGGCCACGGGACCGACCTCGACCTCGGCCGCCCCCAGCCGCTCCAGGGCCAGCCGCCCCGCGTCCGCGGGTACGTCGAGCACATCGTGGACGATGCCGGTGGCGGTGATGAAGTTGGCCTGCGGATCGGCGCGCAGCCACTGCGCGACCTTGTCCGGGTCCGTCGTCGCCTGGGTCTGCCAGGCGAACGAGACGGGGTGGCGGGCCGGGGTGGGACAGCCGATGCGGTCACAGGAACAGCCGTAGCCGGAGGGGTACGCGGCCGGCGCGAGCGGGAATCCCGCCGCCGCGGCGGCCATGAGCAGATCCTCGCGGACGCCCCCGGCGCCCGCTCCCGTGCCCTGGTCGCCGCCCGCTCCGCTCCTCGGCCGACGCAGCCACTGGGAAAACCTGCCCATGCGTTCCATCTACCGCCTCGCTTCACCGCCCGTACCGGCGGTACCGCCGGTACCCGATCAATGCTGCCACCATCCTGCTCCGGAAGTGGCCGGTGTCCGCATCCGGGGTGGGTGAGAGCACCCCGACCGGGTGCCGATATCAGGGCATAACGGATGTCACGCCCCTAGCGTTCCGTTTATGATCAGCAGGCATTTTCTGACCGCCGTCGTGGTGCTCGGCCTGTCCATACCGGCGGCCGTCGCGGCCCACCCCACCGCTCGTCCGTCCGTACGACGCCTCATACCCCCGGCCGCCGAAGCGGCGCGCCTCGGCCTTCAGCCCGCGCTCACCACGCCGTCGTCCCGAAAGCCCGCCGTCGTCTACACCGCGCACCGCGGCGGCGCCCTGGAGGTGCCCGAGAACAGCATGTCCGGGCTGGCAAGCGCCTTCAGCAGGCATGACGTCCAGGTCCTGGACTTCGACAGCCGCATACTCGATGACGGCACGCTCGTGGTGATGCACGACGCCACGCTGGACCGCACCACCGACCGGACCGGGCCCGTGCGGGCCATGACCACCGCCCAGTGGCGGGACGTCCGGCTGCGGCCCGACCCCTCCCTGCGCGGCACCTGGCGGCCCGAGCGGCCGCCGACCGTCGCCGAGGTGCTGGACCGGTTCGGCGGCCGGATCACCTTGATGGTCGAGGCCAAGGACCCGGAGAGCCTGCCGCGGCTGGCGAAGATGATCCGCGACCGGGGGCTGATCCACTCCGTCTACGTCAACAGCAACCGGCCCGAGGTGGCCCGCGAGGCCCACCGCAAGGGGCTGCTGACCCAGCTGTGGCGGTCCGCCCGGCAGATGCGCACCGACACCCCGCGCGACTGGCGCGGCGTCGTCGATCTGCTGGACGTCGACTACCGGGCGGGCGACAAGGACGTACGGCGGGCCGTCGCCTCCGGGATACCGCGGGTATGGGCACACACCGTGGACACCCCGGCGCAGCGGGACCGGATGCTGCGGCTGGGCTGCGACGGCATCATCACGGACGCGCCGGGACGGCTGATCTCCACGCCCGTACGGATGCCGCGGGCGTCCAGCGGTGGATGAGGGCAGTCCACGGTGGGCGAGCGGACCGACCAGCGACGCCGAACCGGGCGCAACCCCGGGCCGGGCGCAACCCCGAGCCGGGCGCAGCCCCGAGCCGGGCGCAGCCCCGAGCCGGGCGCGACCCTGGGCCCGGCGCAGCCCCGAGCCGGGCGCGACCCCGAGCCGGGCGGCAAAGCGCCCGCCGCCGTTGCGGCGCCCGCCGACCCTGGGCGAAGCCGACCCTGAGGGCAGCCAACCCCGAGGGCAGCGGAACCCTGCGAGACCCCCGGCCCAGGCCCAGGCGGCGACCCCGGCCCAAGCCCCAGTCCAGGCCCAGGCGGCGACCCCGGCCCAAGCCCCAGTCCAGGCCCAGGCCCAGGCGGCGGCCCCCGGCCCAGACGCCGAGACCACCCCCTCCCGCCGGTAGAATCCCCCGAATGCACGCCCCCGACGCCGCCCCCACCGACGAGACGCCTCACACCGCGCTCGCCGGACTCCTCGACGGTCTGCCACCCCGACAGGCGGCCCAGGCGGTCGACCGGCTGATCGGCCACTACCGGGGGCGCACCCCGACCGACGCGCCCGTGCTGCGCGACCGCTCCGACGTCGCCGCGTACGCCGCGTACCGGATGCCCGCGACCTTCGAGGCCGTGCGCGCCGCCCTCGACGCCTTCCGCGCCCGTACGCCCGACTGGGCCCCGGCCACGCACATCGACATCGGCGGCGGTACGGGCGCGGCCAGTTGGGCGGTGGCCGCCGCCTGGCCGCGGGCCGGGCACACCACCACGGTCCTGGACTGGGCCGAGCCCGCGCTGGCCCTCGGCCGCGAACTGGCCCGGCAGTCGCCCAACGAGGCGCTGCGCACCGCCCGCTGGCAGCGCCGGGCCATCGGCGAGGGCCTCGCGCTGCCGGACGGGACCGACCTGGTCACCGTCAGCTATGTGCTGGGCGAACTGACCGAGGCCGACCGGCACGCCGTCGTGGCCGAGGCAGCGCGCGCGGCGCAGGCCGTGGTGCTGATCGAGCCGGGCACCCCGGACGGCTATCTGCGGATCCGCGAGGCCCGGGACCGGCTGCTGGCGGCCGGGCTGCGGATCGTCGCCCCCTGCCCGCACGGCGCGTCGTGTCCGATCGAGCCCGGCGCCGACTGGTGCCACTTCGCCACCCGGGTCCGCCGCTCCTCCCTCCACCGGCGGGTCAAGGGCGGTTCGCTGCCGTACGAGGACGAGAAGTTCAGCTATGTCGCGGCCGTACGGTTCGACGCGACACCCGCCGGGGCGCGGGTGGTGCGCCGCCCGCAGATCCGCAAGGGCCAGGTGCTGCTGGACCTGTGCGCGCCCGAGCAGGGGCTGGGGCGTACCACGGTGACCAAGCGTCAGGGGCCGCTGTACCGGGCCGCCCGCGATGTGTCCTGGGGCGATGTCTGGCCCCCCGAGGAGGACCCACCCCGCTAGGACGCGTATCGGGTCGTGATCAAAATCGGCGGGTTCTGGTCCGACAGCAACCCATAAGTCACGCTCCGGCTGGAGACAGAGAAGCGCCTGCTTCCCCATGCCCAATGTGCTCCACAGTACGAACGCTGGTTCCGGTGCTGACAACCTCGCACAGAACCGATATCCGTCCCTCCCAGGGTCGGCTGCCGACTCCGCCGACGCCGTCGGCTAAGGTGGGGGCATGTGCTGCTGCGCTCCCATGACTACGACCGCCGCTTAGCGGCGGTACCGCGGTTGCTGTAACCGCGGCCATTGCCTGCCCCCGCATGGGGCAGCGCCAGGACGTACCGCCGGATCAGTGTCCTGCCGGCAGTCACTCATATTCCTGTGACGCCGGGTCATCCTGCCTGATCAGGGAAGTCATGTCTCAGTCGCACCGTTTCGATTCACAGCACCCGCATGCAGCCGGACCCGGCACTACGCAGCACCCGCGTGCCGCCACCCTGCTCCTGATGGTCGGGCTCCCCGGGGCCGGGAAAACCACCCGTGCCAAAGAGCTCGCCGCAACCCACCGGGCGCTGCGGCTGACACCAGATCACTGGATGATCCCGCTGTTCGGCGATTCGATGGCCGACGGCAAGCGCTGGGTGCTCGAAGGGCGGCTCATCTCGGTCGCCCTACAGGCGCTGCGGCTGGGGACCAGCGTCGTACTCGACTACGGGCTCTGGAGCCGCGATGAACGGTCGGCACTGCGCTGGCTTGCCCGGTCGGTCGGGGCATCATGCCAGGTGGTCTACCTGCCCGTGGACAAGGACGTCCAGCTCGCCCGCATCGCGCACCGCCAGGAAACAACACCGCATCAGACGTTCCCGATGAGCGAGGCCGACCTGGATGCCTGGCGGGAGCAGTTCCAGGTGCCTGATGCCGCCGAACTCGACGGCGGCGAGATCCCCACCCCACCGGCGGGCTGGCCGAGCTGGCGGGAGTGGGCAGTAGACAAATGGCCCTCGTGCACCGACAGCTAGCCAGGGCGCGTTTCGGAGCGTGATCAATGGGTTGTGCGGGTGAGATCTTTGATCCAGATCATCGATGCGCGCAGGTGGAAGCCGGCGAGGTAGCTCTCCGGGGTCTTGTCGTACCGGGTGGCGATGCCTCTCCAGGCCTTCAGCTTGTTGATCAGCCGCTCGACGGTGTTCCGTTCCTTGTAGAGATCGGCGTCGTGGCTGACGGGCCTACCCCCTTGTTGCCCTTCTTCTTCCGGTTGGCGGCCTGGTCCCTCTTCTCCGGGATGACGGCCTTGATGGTGCGTCTGCACAGGTGGCCACGGTTGCCGCGGGATGAGTAGGCCTTGTCCCCGGCGACGGCGTCCGGCCGGGTACAGGGGCGACCGACGGGCCCGCGGACCCGGATCTTCCCCAGCACGGGGATGAACTGCGGGCCGTCCGCGGCCCGTCCCGCGGTCAGTACGACGAAATGATCACGGGATGGATGCGCTTGCGCATCCATATCCGGCGCCCAGTGGTGCACGATAGCTCAGAATCGTGCCATTTCCGCAGGTCAGCCACTACCACTACTACCAAAGCGCACGGGGCGCAGCCCCAGTTACGGGAAGGGGCGGCTAGGGGAACAGCCCGCCGCAGGCGTCACGAGCCGCCGGATACCGCTTGGCCCGCGGCCGGGGCGGGGGTGAAGGTGACCGGGAGGGAGACCAGGCAGCGGTACCAGAGGGAGTCCATCCACTGGAGCTCATTGGGTTCGACCGCCAGCTCCAGGTCCGGCACCCGGTCGAGCAGCACCTCGATCGCCGTCTCCGAGATGATCTTGCCCAGGTCGGGCGCGCCCGCCGGGCATCCGTAGTCGCCGCCGGTGAAGGACACATACGCGTTGTTCCCGGCGTAGCCCGCCTCGGCGTCGGGCCACAGCAGCGGGTCCGCGTTTGCCGCGGCGAGGCCGAGGACGAGGAGGTCACCGGCGCGGATGCGCTGGTCCCCGAGTGTGGTGTCCCGGGTGGCGAAGCGCCCGATGACGTTCTGGAGCGGGGAGTCCGCCCACAGCACCTCGTTCATGGCCTCACCGATGCTGCGGCGGTTGCCCGCGAGGGTCATGGTGAAGCGGTCGTCGGTGAGCATCAGCCGGACGGTGTTGCCGATCCAGTAGGACGTGGCGGGCATGCCCGCGGCGATCATCACCATCAGGTCCCCGACGAGTTGCTCGTCGGTGAGGTCCGGGGAGTTCCGGATGAACCGGGAGGTGACGTCCGGGCCCGGCTCCTCGCGCTTGGCCGACACCAGCCGCTGCACCACCTCGGCGGCCCGCTGCTGGGCCGCCATGGCCTCGTCGTTGGAGAGCAGCGAGACGGTCACCGCCTCCGCCATGTACTCCAGCTGGTCCTCGGGCAGGCCGAACATCTGGCCCATGGCGAGGGCGGGCACCGAGTAGACGTAGTCGAAGACCAGGTCCGCCTTGCCGCTGCCGACGAACTTGTCGATCAGCGAGTCGGCGAAGCGCTCGCAGTGCCGGCGCAGTTCGAAGGGGTCGACGGAGGCGAGGGCGTCGCTGACGGCCGCCGAGCGGCGCCGGTGCTCGTCCCCCTCCGTGAAGTGGATCATGGGGCTGTGGGCCACCCAGGGCATGAGGGGCCAGTCGGACGGCACCTCGTCCCAGCGGTTCCAGCGGCGTGAGTCGCGGCCGTAGGTCTGGACGTCGGTGACGACCTGGCGTATCTCGCGATAGCCGAGGACGAGCCAGGCGGGGACGTCGGACTCCAGCAGGACCGGGGCGACCTGGCCGTGGTCGCGCCGCATCCGCTCATAGCTCTCGGCCGGATTCCGCAGGTACCGCTCCCCGTACAGCAGCGCGGGTCCGGTGTGGGAGGGGTCGGCGTGGGCGGGGCAGCCGGGGGGCGGCGCCGCCGGGCCCGGGTCGCCGGGCACGTCCTCCGCGCCTGGTGGGGCCTGAGGGGGCGGTGGGGCCTGAGGGGCCGGAGAGTCCTGCGGGTCCTGGAGGTTCGTCACAGCGGTCTTCCTCATGGCGGTGGAGCAGCGCGGCCGTCCGGGGTACACGGCAGTTGCACAGGCTAACCAAGCGAACGGATCAGGCCAACTGTCCTGACATCACCAACTGGTGAGGGCAGATCAGCCCAGGGCGCGGGCCGGACCGTCAGCCCAGGGCGCGGGCACCGGACCGTCAGCCCAGGGCGCGGGCCCGCCCGTCAGCCCAGGGCGCGGGCCAGCGCCGTGGCCGCCGCCGCGCGGGGCGCGCTGTCGCCGGGGCGGCGGCGCGGATGCACCGTGGTAGCGAGCAGCACCAGATAGGCCCCGCGGGCCCGGTCCATCACCAGGCTGGTCCCGGTGAACCCGGTGTGCCCCGCGGCGCCCCGCCCCGCCAACTCCCCCATGAACCACGGCTGGTCGACCTCGAAGCCCAGCCCCGGCGCGGTCAGCATCAGCTCGGTGGACTCGGGCGACAGCATGGGCCCGCCCCCGGCCAGCAGCGCCCGGCACAGCACGGCCAGGTCCCCGGCCGTCGAGAAGAGCCCGGCGTGCCCCGCGACCCCGCCCAGCGCCCAGGCGTTCTCGTCGTGCACCACGCCCCGCAGCATCCCCCGGTCCAGCTTGCCCCAGGGCCGCCGCTGGTCCTCGGTGGCCGCGATCCGGGGGAGCCAGGAGGCGGGCGGGTTGAAGCGGGTGCCGGCCATGTCCAGCGGGCCGGTGACCGTCTCCTGGACGAGCCGGTCCAGCGGCTGCCCCGCCGACCGCTCCAGGACGCGCTGGAGCAGCAGGAAGTTGAGGTCGGAGTAGCGGCGGGCGGTGCCGGGCGGGGTGGCCGGCGGCTCGGCCGCGAGCCGGGCCAGCGCCCGCTCCCGCCCGTCCTCCTCGTACAGCGGCAGTTCGGGGATCAGCCCGGAGGTGTGGGTGAGCAGCTGCCGCACGGTGATGCCGTGCTCGGCGGCGGCCGTGCACTCCGGGGCGTACGCGGCCACCCGACCGTCCAGCGAGATCAGCCCGCGCTCGACGGCCCGCAGCGCAACGATGGTGGTGAACAGCTTGGTGAGCGAGGCGAGGTCGAAGACGGTGTCGCGGCGCACCGGCTCCCACCGCTCGCGCGGCAGCTCCACGCCCCGGTCGGAGGCCTCGTCGTACGCCACGTGGCGCACCGCCCAGCCGAAGCACTCCTCGGCCAGCGGGCCGGAGCCGGTCCCGGCGGCCAGCGCCACCCCGGAACACCAAGGGCGCTCCCCCTCGGGAAGCGCCCTGACGGTCTCCAGCAGCCGGGTCAGACCACGGTCACGCTGTGCTTCGTACGTCGCTGCCACGGACGGCAGAGTCCCATGAAGCAGGCCATGGCCGCGAGCGCGCAGCACAGCTGGACGACGGCCATCGGCACCGCCGTGGTCTCGCCCGCGATCCCCACCAGCGGGGAGGCGACCGCGCCCAGCAGGAAGGTGGAGGTGCCCAGCAGCGCGGAGGCGGAACCGGCGGCGTGCGGGGTGCGCATCAGCGCCGAGGCGTTGGTGTTCGGCATGGCCAGGCCCATCGACGACATCAGCACGAACAGGCAGGCCGCGACCGGCCCCAGACCGGTCTCGCCGAAGACCCCGGCGGAAAGGATCAGCAGCGCGGTCGCCGCGAGGGCGATCAGCGTCAGCGCCACGGCCAGCACCTTGTCCATGTTGACGCGGCCGACGAGCACCCGGCCGTTGATCTGGCCCATGCCGATGAGGCCGATCGAGTTGAGCCCGAAGAGGAGGCTGAAGGTCTGCGGCGAGGCGCCGTAGATCTCCTGGACGACGAAGGACGAACCGGAGACATAGGCGAAGAGCGCGGCGAAGGCGAAGCTGCCCGCGAGCATGTATCCGGCGAAGACGCGGTCGGCGAGCAGCCCGCGCATCGTACGGAGCGTCTGGCCGAGCCCGCCGTCCTGGCGGCGCTCCGCGGGCAGGGTCTCGCCCAGGAAGCGCCAGACGACGAGGGTGAGCAGGGCGCCGATCACGGTGAGGAAGACGAAGACGCCGCGCCAGTCGGTGAAGCGCAGGATCTGCCCGCCGATGACGGGCGCGGCGATGGGCGCGACGCCGGAGATCAGCATGAGGGTGGAGAAGAAGCGGGCCATCGCGATGCCGTCGTACAGGTCGCGGACGACGGCGCGGGCGATCACGATCCCGGCCGACCCGGCGAGCCCCTGGACCAGCCGGAACCCGATGAGCAGCTCGGCGGTGGGCGCGAAGGCGCAGATGGCGGTGGCGATGACGTAGATCACCATGCCGATGAGGAGGGGACGCCGGCGGCCCCACTTGTCGCTCATCGGGCCGACGACGAGCTGGCCGAGCGCCATGCCCATCAGGCAGGCGGTGAGGGTGAGCTGGGCGGTGGCGGCGGAGCTGTGGAGCGCGTCGGTGACCTCCGGCAGGGCCGGGAGGTACATGTCCATCGAGAGGGCGGGGAGAGCGGTGAGCCCGCCGAGGACGAAGGTGACGAGGAGGCTCGTACGGCGCTGCGCGGTCGACGGAGCGGTGACCTGGGGCGCGGCGGCGGAGGAGGGGGGAGAAGAGGGGTCGGGTCTGTGAGCCCGGGAGGGAGCGGCGGCCGTTTGGCCGGGCTGCTGCATGCTGACCTTCCATGAGTCGTTGAATCGTTGTCTATGCTCTCAGCTGAATTGGAGTGCTCACGACCGAATAAGCCAGGGGTGGGGATGTCCGGACCGAAGGCCGAGCCCGTGCGGTGGGGGATTCTGGCGACCGGTGGCATCGCCGCCTCGTTCGCCACGGATCTGCTGGAGATGGCGGACGCGCAGGTCATCGCGGTCGGCTCGCGCCGGCCTGAGTCGGCGAAGCGGTTCGCGGAGCGGTTCGGGATACCCCGGGCCTACGGCGGCTGGGAGGAGCTGGCCGCCGATGACGACATCGATGTGATCTATGTCGCCACCCCGCACTCGGCCCATCGGGCGGCGGCCGGGCTGTGCCTGGAGGCGGGTCGGGCGGTGCTGTGCGAGAAGCCGTTCACGCTCGATGTCCGCGAGGCCCAGGAGCTGGTGGACCTCGCCCGGACCCGGGGCCGCTTCCTGATGGAGGCGATGTGGACGTACTGCGATCCGGTCGTCCGCCGGATGACCGAGCTGATCCAGGACGGCGCGATCGGCGAGGTCCGGGCGGTCCACGCGGACTTCGGGCTGCCCGGCCCGTATCCCCCGGACCACCGGCTGCGCGATCCGGCGCTGGGCGGCGGCGCCCTGCTGAACCTCGGCGTCTATCCGGTGTCCTTCGCCCAGCTGCTGCTCGGCGAGCCGGCCGAGGTGCGGGCGGTGGGGCAGCTCTCCCCCGAGGGCGTGGATGTGAACACGGGCCTGGCGCTGGGCTGGGACAGCGGGGCGGTGGCGCTGCTGTCCTGCTCCATCACCGCCGATACGCCGATGACGGCGGCGGTGACGGGCACGGCGGGGCGGATCGAGTTCCCGCGCGGCTTCTTCCACCCGGAGCGCTTTGTGCTGCACCGGCCCGGCCGGGATCCGGAGGAGATCACGGCGGTGGACGGGATGCGCGCCTACCAGCGGGAGGCGGCGGAGGTGATGCGCGCGCTGCGCGCGGGCGAGACGGAGTCCCCGCTGGTGCCGCTGGACGGCACGCTGGCGGTGATGCGGACCCTGGACGCGGCGCGGGAGCGGCTGGGGGTGCGGTATCCGGGAGCGGAAGCGGCAGCGGGCGAGGCGTGAGCGGGGCGGGCCCGGTGCATGGGGTGCGCGCCGGGCCCGCCCGCCCGTCAGACCTGCTTCAGGCCGGGGTTCCCGGCCTCGCTGACGAGCGACGCCGCCGTGGTGAGCGGCGCGCCCTGGGTCGTGACCGCGGAGACAGTCTTGTAGTCGGCCCGTGCCCGCTCCTCGTCCAGCGAGACCGTCACATAGCCGCGCCGGCCGTTGTAGAACTTCATATGCGGGTTGGCGGCCAGGTAGGTGGCCCAGTTGTCGGGCTTGTCGGCGCCGTCCTTGCCGCTGCTGACGGAGGTGCCGACGAACTCCACGCCCAGGGTCCGGGAGCCCGGGTCGTCGAAGTCCTTCTTGATGTCGAAGGCGTAGTGCACATGGACATCGCCGGTCAGGACGACGAAGTTGTCCAGGCCCGCCTTCTCGACACCGGCCAGGATCCGCTCCCGGGAGGCGGGGTAGCCGTCCCAGGAGTCCATGGAGAGCTTGGAGCGCGCGGCCGTGGTGTTCTTCCGCTGGGAGAAGGTGACCTGCTGCGGCAGCACGTTCCAGGTGGCGGTGGAGCGCTGGAAGCCGTCGAGCAGCCAGCGCTCCTGGGTGGCGCCGGTGAGGGTGCGCGAGGGGTCCTCGGACTCCGGGCCGGGGTACTGCCAGCCGTCGCCGTACGCCTGGTTGGAGCGGTACTGGCGGGTGTCGAGGATGTCGAACTGGGCCAGCTTGCCGTAGTGGAAGCGGCGGTAGAGCCGCATGTCGGCGCCGCTCGGCTGCTGCGGCATCCGCAGCGGCATGTTCTCCCAGTACGCCCGGTAGGCGGCCGCCCGGCGGATCAGGAACTCGTCCGACGGGCCGCCGTTCTCGTCGATGTCGCCCGCGTAGTTGTTCTCGGTCTCGTGGTCGTCCCAGGTGACGTACCAGGGGAAGGCGGCGTGGGCGGCCTGGAGGTCCTCGTCGGACTTGTAGAGCGCGTAGCGCAGCCGGTAGTCCCCGAGCGTCATGGTCTCCTTGTTGAACACCGCGGGGAGGGTGCGGTCGGTGTAGCCGCGGGCGCCGCCCGCGGCGTTGACCGCGTACTCGTACTGGTAGTCGCCCACGTGGAAGACGGCGTCCAGGTCCTCCTGTGCCAGGTGGCGGTAGGCGGTGAAGTAGCCGTCGTGGTACGCCTGGCAGGACACCAGGCCGAAGCGGACCTCCTGGACCTTGGCGCCCTGGGCGGGGGTGGTACGGGTGCGGCCCACCGGGCTGGTCCAGTTCCCGGCCTTGAAGCGGTACCAGTAGACGCGGCCCGGCTCGAGCCCCTTGGCGTCCACGTGCACCGTGTAGTTGAACTCGGCGTGCGCGGTGGTGGTCCCCCGGCGGGCGACGCGCTGGAACTTCTCGTCGCGGGCGATCTCCCACTCGACCTTGACGGTGCCCTCTTCGGGCAGTCCGTTGCCCGGCTCGTAGGGGCGGGGCGCCAGCCTGGTCCACAGCACGACGGCGTCGGGCAGCGGGTCGCCGGAGGCCACGCCGAGCGTGAACGGGTTGTCGGCGAGCGCGCGCGGCGACACCTGCGCGGCGTGGGCGCTGGGCAGGTTGGTGGTGAAGGCGAGCGCGGCGGCGGCTCCCGTCACGGTGAGGAAGCGGCGGCGTCCCAACGTTGCGGCCGCCGCTCGTATGGCGCGCTGATGCGAGTCGTGTGCCATGTGCTCTCCCCTGGCTCGTGGCGTCAGAGGAATTGGAGTGTCGGAGGACGGCCGGGCGTTTGCGTGCACACGACATCGATATGACCGCTCGGTGAGCTCCGTTGCCGGAAGGGACCTTTACCGCGAATCGACGCACCGGCACGCTGAACTGACGTGGCGTACGCTGCGGCGCCATGAGCGACGGACGTGTGTCGGTGGTGTCGAAAGTGGCGGTGGTGACGGGCGCGGGCTCCGGGGTCGGCCGGGCCGTGGCGCTCGAACTCCTCGAGACGGGCTGGTCGGTGGTGCTGGCGGGGCGCCGCGAGGAGACCCTGGCCGAGACGGCGCGGCTGGCCGGTGGCGGTCCCCCGGCCCCCGTGGTGCCGACGGACGTGGCCAGCCCGCAGCGGGTGGACGCGCTCTTCGCCGCGGTGCGGGAGCGGTTCGGACGGCTGGACCTGCTGTTCAACAACGCGGGCAGTTTCGGCCCGCGCGGCGTGCCGCTGGAGGATCTGGCCTACGAGGACTGGCGGTCGGTCGTGGACACCAACCTCACGGGGGCGTTCCTGTGCGCACAGGCGGCGTTCCGGCTGATGCGCGATCAGGATCCCCGGGGCGGACGGATCATCAACAACGGCTCGCTCTCGGCACATGTACCCAGGCCGGACAGCGTGGCGTACACGGCCACCAAGCACGCCATCACGGGGCTCACCAAGTCGCTGTCGCTGGACGGGCGCCGGTACGGCATCGCCTGTGGGCAGATCGATATCGGTAACGCGGCGACGGAGATGACCGAGCGGATGTCCGCCGGTGTGCCGCAGGCGAGCGGGGAGGTGGTGGCCGAGCCCGTGATGGACGTCGCGGACGTGGCACGTACGGTGCGGCATATGGCGTCGCTGCCCCTGGAGGCGAATGTGCAGTTCGCGACGGTCATGGCGACGGCGATGCCGTACATCGGCCGCGGCTGACTGATGAGGGAACGTCACCCGTCGTAGATAACCCTCCGATTGTGGAGATAATGTGAGGATGCGGGCAATTCACCCCATCGGCACAGCGGTTTCCGGACGCCCCCTCGCCACCCCCCGCACTGTTCGAGGACCGCTCGATATGGCAGGGTCGTTTCCCACCGCGCCACATCCTTCACCGCTGCCCCACCGCTGTCCCACCACCGCCCCACACCGCCCCACACCGCCCCACACCGGCATCCGAACGAAGAGAGACCGCCGTGCGTTCTCTGCCGCTCACCCTGGTCGCCCGCCTGCTGCCCGTCGCCGTCCTCGCCGCCGCGGGGGTGGCCATGACGACGTCGGACGACTCGGATACGAGCGCCACCCCGGCCGGCCCCTCCCCGCAGACCTCGGCCCCGGCCACCGGCGCCGCCGCGCCGCGCTACGCCAAGCCACCCGAGGAGGCGTGCACGGTCCTCCCGGAGTCGATGATCAAGGACCTGGTGCCGGGCGCCAAACCGACCGGGAACGAGCTGAAGTCCAGCGACCTCAACCGCCGTACGGGCTGCTCCTGGCACGCGCTGGACGACTTCGACTACCGCTGGCTGGACATCGCCTACGACGTCAAGAGCGTCGCGGGGAAGCAGAAGAGCGAGGGCGGCAGCGCGGTGCCCGGCCTCGGCGACGACGCGTCGGTGACCGAGAAGACCACCAAGGACGACGACCAGGACATACGCGAGGCCGTGGTGACGGTCCACCAGGACAACGCCACGGTCACCGTGACCTACAACGGCGGCGACTTCGAGAGCCACAAGGCCGCCGACTCCGATGACATCCGTAAGGGCGCCATCGGCGCGGCCAAGAAGGCGCTCGCGGCACTCGACGGCTGATTGTTCTGCCCAGCTGATTGTTTTTACTCAGTCTTTGAAGCTCGTTGCTCAGTCCTTGATGAACATCAGCCGTACGGAAGTGTCCTTCTGAGTGAACGGTTACGATCGCGGGCATCGCAACCGAACTCTGGAGCCACACCGTGTCCGCCGCCCCCGAACCACGCCTGGGTATCGCCGTCCTGACCATGGGCAACCGGCCCAGAGAGGTGGCCGCCCTGCTGGAATCGGTCGCGAAGCAGGACGTACCCCCGGCTCGCGTCGTGGTCGTCGGCAACGGCTCCCCGCTCCCGGAGTTTCCGGAGTTCCCCGGCGAGGTGACCACGGTCGAGCTGGCGGAGAACCTCGGGGTCTCGGGCGGCCGTAACGTCGCCTGGCGGCGGCTGCGCGAGTTCGGCGACGTGGACGTGGTGGTCGACCTCGACGACGACGGGCTGCTGGTGGACGCCGACGTCTTCCGCCGGATCCGCGATCTGTACGCCGACGACCCGCGCCTGGGCATCGTGAGCTTCCGCATCGCCGACGAGACGGGCGAGACCCAGCGCCGCCACGTACCCCGGCTGCGCGCGTCCGACCCGATGCGCGGCGGCGAGGTGACCACCTTCCTCGGCGGCGGCCACGCCCTGTCGATGGCGATGCTGGAGCAGATCGGCGGCTGGCCGGACGAGTTCTTCTTCACCCATGAGGAGACCGACCTCGCGTGGCGGGCGCTCGACGCGCGCTGGAAGGTCCTCTACGCCCCCGAACTGCTGCTCCAGCACCCCCGGACCTCCCCCGCCCGGCACGCCGTCTACTACCGGATGACCGCCCGCAACCGGGTCTGGCTGGCCCGCCGCCACCTGCCGCTGCCGCTGGCGCCGCTCTACCTGGCCACCTGGACGCTGCTCACGCTCGCCCGCACCCGCTCCCTGACCGGGCTGCGGGCCTGGGCGGGCGGCTTCCTGGAGGGCCTGCGCACCAGCTGCGGGCGGCGCCGCCCGATGCGCTGGCGCACCGTGTGGCACATGACCAAGCTGGGCCGCCCGCCCGTCATCTGACGGCCCCGCAGCCCGCGAACGAGCCCGGCAACCCGACCGACGCCCTTACGGGTCCGACCCGAGGGCCCTACGGGGTGTCCGGCGGTTCTGTTCCCCTACCCGCCCCTTCCCGACCCCTGACGATATGCGGCTTCGCCGCGTGGGGGGGGCTCCGCCCCAGACCCCGCTCCTCAAACGCCGGAGGGGGTGAAAGACCGGGCTTCGCCCCTGGACCCCGGGGACTGGGGCGGAGCCCCCCACGCGCGGCGGAGCCGCAAATCGGTGCTGCGGGAAGGAACGGAGCCCCGGTCCAGTGCCTGGGGCAGAGCCCCGCCTTCCAGCCCCTCCGGCGCTTGAGGAGCGGGGCCCGGGGCGGAGCCCCGGCGGGGGCTGGGGCGGAGCCCCGGTTTCGGGAAGGGGCGGGGAGGGGAACAGCCCGCCGCAGGCGTACGCGTACCGCCGGCCCCCCTAAGGCGCCAGCCCGAGGGCGGGGAAGACCGACGCCTCGAGGAAGCGCGTCAGGTACGCGCGGTCGGCGGCCCGGCCCTCGAGCAGGTGGCGGACCCGCATCGCGCCGATCAGCTGGTTGGGGACGAACTCGAGGGCGGGATTGTCGGCGGCCACCTCGCCGCGCTCCACGCCCCGGCGGAGCATCGCCTGGATCGTCTTCACCTCGTGCTCGATCAGCGCGGCGCGCAGCGCCTGGAGCAGATCGGGGTTCTGCAGCGCGGCGTGCCCGAGGGCGTACACCAGCGCGGTGTCACCGCCGCACACCTCCCCCGCCTCGCCCACCGCCTCCGCGACCGCGCGCAGATCGCCCGCGAGGGAGCCGGTGTCGATGCCCTCCAGCGCGAAGGGGCGCTTGCACGAGCGCAGCGCGGCGACGACGAGCTGGGGCTTGGTGCACCACTGCCGGTAGAGGGTGGAGCGGCTGGCGCGGGTGCGGGCGGCGACCGCCTCGATGGTGAGTGCCTCGTAGCCGCCCTCCTGGAGCAGATCGAGGACCGCCTGATAGAACTCCTGCTCCCGCTCGGGGGTGATCTTGGAACGGCGCTGCGGCGCGGCCGTCTCCGGGCTCTGCGTCGCCATCGGGTCCTCCTCCTCGGTCCACCGGACTCCGGCTCCCCTCCCCGACCACGCAGTGTACCGACACATCCGCGTACCGATACACCCTTGTACCGATACGGCTCCGCACCGGTACACTCTCGTATCGATACGTCTGTGTGCCGATAGCGCCACCGGTGGCAGGCAGACAGTGCCCAGAGGAAGGCACGGTGGATGAACCCGACCGTCATAGCCGTCGCGCTCGCGCTCGCCTCGGCCGTCGCCTACGCGACCGCGGCCGTGGCCCAGGAGCGGCTGGCCGCGGGCGGCCGCCCGGACCGCATGCCGCGGCTGCTGCTGCGCGGCGCCTGGTGGGGAGCGGTCGGCCTCAACTCCACCGGTGCCCTGCTGCATGTGGCCGCGCTGCGGTACGGACCACTCACCCTGGTCCAGCCGCTCGGCGCGCTGACCCTGGTGGCGGCCGTCCCGCTGGGCGCGCGGCTCGCCGGGCGGCGGGTGGTCCGGGACGAGTGGCGGGGCGTGGTCCTCGCGCTGCTCGGCCTCGGCGCACTGCTGCCGGTCACCGCCGGGGAGACCCCGCGCGAGACGCTGAGCCTGCCTGAGGCGGTCGGGCTCGCGGCCGTCGTGCTGGCGTTCATCGGGCTGTGCGTCCGGCCGGGGCGCGGGGGTCGCGGGACACCGGGCCGGGGCCTGCGGTTCGCCACCGCGTCCGGGGCCGCCTCCGGCGTCGCCTCGGCGCTCACCCAGACCCTCACGGTGGCGCTCGCCGACTCCCGCGCCCCCGAGGCGGCCCTGGTGTCCTGGCGGACCGCGGTCGTCGCTGTGCTGGTCGCGGTCTTCGCGGTGAGCGGTCTGCTGCTGTCCCAGAGCGCCTACGGCAGCGGCCTGGGCGCGCCCCTGGCCACCCTGACCCTGGCCAACCCGGTGGCGGCGGCCGCCATCGGGATCGTGCTGCTGGACGAGCGGTTCCGGGGCGGGCCGGGCGGCTGGGCCCTGGCCGCCATGGGCGCGGTGGCGGCCGCCCGCGGAGTGGTCCTGCTCTCCCGGGCTCCGCGGTCGGGGGTGGGGGTGCGCGGGGACACCGTGGTCGTACGGGAGTCCGCCGTACGGGAGTCCGTCGTACGCGAAGCCCCCGTACGCGAAACCCCGGTACGCGAAACCCCCGTACGCGAAGCCGCCGTACGCGAAACCCCCGTGGCCGTACCCGAGACCGCCCTGCGAAAGACCGTCGTACGCCAGGCCGTCGCACATGAGGCCCTCGCCCCCGGCGAGCCCCCGCGCGAGCCCGCCGCCGTCCCCCGGGAGCCGGTGCCCACGCCCCCGTGACCCCCTGTGGTCCCCCGTGATCCCCCGGGCGTCGCGGGGCCCACCGCCGTAAGGTTGACCGCATGGTGGACGCGAACGTGTCGACCTCGGCCGAGACCGCTGAGCAGGCGCTGGAGGAGCTGCTCAGGGCCACCCACGAGGCATCACCGGCGGAGCTCCCGGTGGCCCTGGACCACTACACCGAGGCCATGAGCATGGGCCGCGCGGTCGTCTTCCTGATCGACCTCCGGCAGCGGCTGCTGATGCCGCTCGAGGAGGGCGAGCCGCGCCTGGAGCTCGACCACTCCCTGGCCGGATTCGCCTACCGCACCGATTCGGTGCGGGTCGAGGAGGAGGGCACGGGCGGGCTCACCGTATGGCTGCCGCTGATGAACGGCGCGGAGCGGCTCGGGGTCCTGCAGCTGCGGATGGCCTCCCTGGACGGGCTCAGGCTCTGGCGCTGCCGGACGCTGGCCTCGCTCCTCGCCCTGGTCATCACGTCCAAGCGGACCTATATCGACACCTTCGCGCGGCGCACCCGCACCCGGTCCATGCAGCTGCCCACGGAGATGCTGCGGGCCTTCCTCCCGCCCCGCTCCATCGGCACCGGCCAGGTGGTCTCGACGGCCGTCGTGGAGCCCGCGTACGAGCTGGGGGGCGACGCCTTCGACCACTCGTTCACCGAGGACGTCCTGCACGCCACGATCCTCGACGCGATGGGCCACGACCTGGCGTCCGGGCTGACCACCTCCGTGGCGATGGCGGGCAGCCGCAACGCCCGGCGCACCGGCGCCGACCTGGCGGCGCTGGTCACCACTGTGGACGAGGCGCTGGCCAAATGGCTTCCGGACCAGTTCTGTACGGGCGTCTTCCTCCAGCTGCACATGCCCAGCGGGGCGCTGCGCTGGTCCAACTGCGGCCATCCCACACCGCTGGTCATCCGCCGCCAGCGGCTGCTGGGCAAGGAGCTGGAGCGGCCTGCCGAACCGCCGCTGGGGCTGCCCGCGCGGCTGTCGGACGCGCCCCGCCGGATCTATGAGACGACGCTGGAGCCCGGTGACCGCGTCCTGCTCTACACCGACGGGGTCGTGGAGTCGCGCGACGAGGGAGGCGAGCAGTTCGGCCTGGAGCGCTTCGCCGACCACATCATCCGCTCGACGGCCGCCGGGCAGAACGCCCCCGAGGTGCTGCGCCTGCTCATCCACGCGATCCTCGACCACCGGCACAGCGAACTCAGCGACGACGCCACGATTTTGATGATCGAGTGGCATCCGCCGGGTCCATGAGCCGTCGACCCGATGTCCGATGACGACGCCTCCCGACCCCACAGCCCGCCGCGTCCGGCCGGACCCGCCGCCCAGCGCCCTCGGCCTGGCCACGGCCACGGTCGACGACCACGGTGTGCTGACCGGGTGGAGCGAGGGCGCGCGGCGGCTGCTGGGCTACCGCGCCGAGGAGGTCGTGGGGCGGCCGGCGGCCGAGCTGCGCGCCGAGCCGACCGCCGGGGGCCGCGCCGAACCGACCGCCGGGGACAGCGGCGGGGACACCGGCGGGGGCACCTCCCGGGACACCGGCGACGGCACCGCCGGGGACACCGGCGAAAGCGCCACCGGGGACACCGGCGAAGGCGCCGGGCCGTGCCCGGCCCACGGGCCCCGGTGGAGCGGCCGGATCGCGCTGTGCCACCGGGACGGCCATCCGCTGGAAGTCGAGCTGCTCGCCCACCGCGGCCCGCTGGACGACGGCCCCGCGGGCTGGCTCCTGGTCTCCGCCGCGCCCCGGGAACCACAGGAGCCGGTCACACCCGCGGACCACGCCTTCGCCCAGTGCCCCTGCGTCCTGGCGCTCTTCGACACCGAGCTGCGGCTGGCGCGGGCGAACGCCGACATGCAGGCCGCCACCGCCCGCAGCGAGGAGCAGATGCGCGGACTGCGGCTGACGGAGCTGGTCGGCCACGGCGAGAGCGACCGGGTCGAACGGGCCATGCGGCAGGTGCTGGAGAGCGGCGAACGGCTGGAGCTGGAGACACATCTGCGGGGGCCGGGCGAGCGCGATGAGCACACCTGGTCGGTCTCGCTGGCCCCGCTGGCCAACCGGACCGGCGGGCTGCGCGGCGTATGTTTCGCGGCCCGCGACACCACCGCCGAGCAGGAGGCCCGGCAGCGGCTCCAGCTGCTCAACGAGGCGGGGGCGCGGCTGGGCAGCCATCTGGACCTGGACCGGATCGCCCAGGAGCTGGCCGAGGTGGCGGTCCCCCGGCTCGCCGACTTCGCCAGCGTCGATCTGCTCACCTTCCTCCACGAGGGCGACGAGCCCCCGGAGGGGCCGCTGCGCGAGCCTGTCACCCTGCGGCGCGCGGCCCACCGGTCCGTCCTCGACGGCGCCCCCGAGGCGCTGGCCGACGTCGGGGGCCTGGCGACCCATCCCGAGCACTCCCCCACGGCGGCGTGCCTGCTCAAGGGCCGGGCCGCACGGCACCAGGTGACGCCGTCCCTGCTGGCGAGCTGGGAGACCAAGGACCCCGGCCGGGCCGCCCGTATCCGCGAGCACGGAGTGCACTCGGTGATCGTGACGCCGATGCGCGCCCGCGGGGTCACCCTCGGCGCGGCCCTCTTCGCCCGCCACCGCACCCCGGCGCCCTTCACCGACGACGACACGCTGCTGGCGGAGGAGCTCACCGCAAGGGCGGCCGTCTGCGTGGACAACACCCGCCGCTATCTGCGCGAGCGCAGGACGGCCGAGACCCTCCAGCGCAGCCTGCTGCCGCAGCGGCTGCCCGAGCTGACCGCGCTGGAGATCGCCTCGCGCTATCTGCCCTCGGGCGCCTGGGCGGGGGTGGGCGGCGACTGGTTCGACGCGATCCAGCTGTCCGGCGCCCGCGCCGCCGTGGTGGTCGGCGATGTCGTGGGGCGCGGCATCCACGCGGCCGCCACCATGGGGCGGCTGCGCACCGCCGTACGCACCCTGGCCGATATCGATCTGCCGCCCGGGGAGCTGCTGACCCACCTCGACGACATGGTCACCCGGCTGTACTCGGACGAGCGGACCGAGCGCTTCTGGTCCTTCGGCGCCACCTGTCTGTACGTGGTCTACGACCCGGTCTCGCGCCGCTGCTCCATCGCCGCGGCGGGCCATCCCGCGCCACTGGTGATCAGCCCGGAGGGCACCGCCGACGTGCTCGGCCCGCCCATCGGTCCGCCCCTGGGCCTTGGTGAGCTGCCCTTCGAGATCATGGAGACGGAGCTGCCCGAGGGCAGTCTGCTCGCCCTCTACACCAACGGCCTGATCAACGGCCGCGAGCGCGAGATCGGCGACGGGCTCGAGACGCTGCGCGACGTCCTGAGCCGCCCCGCGCCCTCTCTGGACGCGCTCTGCGACGACGTCCTGCGGGCCCTGCCCCCGGCCCATCCCGACGACGACATCGCCCTGCTCCTCGCCCGCACCCGGGCGCTCCACTCCGACCGGGTCGCCACCTGGGACATCCCGGCGGACGCGGCCGCCGTCACCGAGGCCCGCCGGAGCACCACCGAGCAACTGATCGACTGGGGTCTCGAGGAGACCGTCTTCACCACCGAGCTGATCGTCAGCGAACTGGTCACCAACGCGATCCGCTACGGCCGCCCGCCCATCCGGCTGCGGCTGATCCGCGACCGCGACCTCATCTGCGAGGTCTCCGACGCCAGCAGCACGGCGCCCCATATGCGACGGGCCCGGGTCTTCGACGAGGGCGGCCGTGGCCTGATGCTGGTGGCCCAGATGGCGACGCGCTGGGGCACCAGGCAGAGCGCGGACGGCAAGACGATCTGGGTCGAGCAGGACGTCTCCACGGGCTGAGGGGACCGACCCCGGCTCCCCCTGCTCCATGGCGAGGACCCGCCCCGTTCCCCCGTCCCGTGGGCGCATTCGGGCCACCGATATTCGACCCCGGGGCGCAGAGGCCGATCCCTGTCCGATTTGTCACCCTGGAAGGAGAGGCTCCGTTCACCGATCCGCTTCCGCGGCCGACCGGGCGATGCATGCGGTCCGCGGCCGCCCCCGGAAGGAGTTGCCATGGCCAAGGCAGTCGGCATCGACCTGGGCACCACCAACTCGGTGATCGCCGCATGGGAAGGCGGTGAGTCCTCGGTCGTTCCGAACTCCGAGGGAAGCCGCACCACACCGTCGGTGGTGGCCTTCACCGACACCGGTGAACGGCTGGTGGGGCAGCTGGCCCGGCGCCAGGCGATCCTCAACCCCAAGGGCACCATCTACTCGGCCAAGCGGTTCATCGGCCGCCACTACGACGAGGTCTCCGCCGAGGCCAGGGCGGTCGCCTACGACGTCGTCCCGGACGAGGGCGGCCTCGCCCGCTTCAAGGTGCGCGAGAAGCTGTACTCGCCGGAGGAGATCAGCGCGCAGGTGCTGCGCAAACTGGCCGACGACGCCGGGAAGCAGCTGGGCGAGCGGGTGACCGAGGCGGTCATCACGGTGCCCGCGTACTTCAACGACGCCCAGCGCAGCGCCACCAAGGACGCCGGTGAGATCGCCGGTCTGACCGTACTGCGGATCATCAACGAGCCGACCGCGGCCGCCCTCGCCTACGGCCTGGACAAGAAGGGCCATGAGACCGTCCTCGTCTTCGACCTCGGCGGAGGCACCTTCGACGTGTCCATCCTCGACGTCGGGGACGGAGTGGTGGAGGTCCGCTCCACCGCGGGCGACAGCCACCTGGGCGGCGACGACTTCGACCGGCGGCTGGTCGACCACCTCGCCGACAAGTTCCAGCAGGAGAACGGCATCGACCTGCGCCGGGACCCGCAGGCGCTGCAGCGGCTCTTCGAGGCCGCGGAGAAGGCCAAGACCGAGCTGAGCTCGGTGACCCAGACGCAGCTCAACCTGCCGTTCATCACCGCGGACGGTTCCGGTCCCAAGCATCTGACCGAGACCGTGATGCGGTCCACCTTCGAGCAGATCACCGTCGATCTGGTGGAGCGCTGTCTGGGCCCGGTGCAGCAGGCCATGGCCGACGCCAAGGCGGGCGAGAGCGACATCGACGAGGTGATCCTGGTCGGCGGCTCGACCCGGATCCCCGCCGTACAGGCCCTGGTCCGCCGGCTGACCGGCGGCAAGGAGCCCAATATGAGCGTCAACCCCGACGAGGTCGTGGCCCTGGGCGCCGCGATCCAGGCCGGGGTGCTCAAGGGCGAGGTCAAGGACGTCCTGCTGCTCGATGTCACCCCGCTGTCGCTGGGCGTCGAGACGCGCGGCGGCGTCATGACGAAGATCATCGAGCGGAACACCACCATCCCGGTGCGCCGCACCGAGACCTTCTCCACGGCCGATGACAACCAGCAGGCCGTGGACATCGTGATCCTCCAGGGCGAGCGCGAGCGGGCCGCCGACAACCGGGTGCTCGGCCGCTTCCAGCTGACCGGCATCCGCCCGGCGCCGCGCGGCGAACCGCAGGTCGAGGTGACTTTCGATATCGACGCCAACGGCATCCTCAACGTCACGGCGCGGGACCGGGACACCGGCAAGGAGCAGTCCATCCAGATCAGCGAGACCGGCAACCTCGAACGCGGCGAGGTCGAGCGGATGGTCCAGGAGGCCGAGCGCAACCGCGGCGAGGACCAGGCGCTGCGCGAGGCCGTGGACGCGCGCAACGAACTGGACACCGGCGCCTACCAGGTCGAGAAGCGCCTCTCCGAACTGGGCGACGCGGTGCCCTCCCATGAGAGGTCGCGCGCCGAGATGCTGGTGCACGACGCCCGCCAGGCGGTCAGGAACGAGGCCGGGACCGACCGGACCAGGCCGCTGGCCTCCGAGCTCCAGCAGGTCTACGCGGGCCTGGCCGCCCATGGGACGGCCGGTGCGGGCGCGGGCGGCGCGGCCGGTGGGCCCGGGACGGGCGGCGCCCAGGACACCGGCGCGGCGGGCGGCGGAGACGACGAGGACGTCATCGACGCCGAATTCGACAAGGGCTGACCGATTCGGCGAGGGCTCAACCGAAAGGCCGATCCGACGAAGCCACATCCCACGAAGGCACATCCCACGAAGACCGCACAGGCCGATCCCACGAAGGCTCACCGAGAGGCCGCCATGTCCACTCAACCGCAGCAGCCCGACCCGGTGCCGGAGGGCGCCGTGACGGAGCCGGAGCAGGAGCAGGAGCAGGACCTGCCCGCCCCGGGCGCCGCGGAGGCGCGCGGCGCGGGCGGGGAGGGCCCCGGCCCGGACGCGGCCGGGGGCACCGCCGTCGGCGAGGCCGACGAGCGGGCCGCCGAGCAGGCCGCAGCGCTGGCCGAGCTCGACGACCGCTGGCGCCGGGCCCTGGCCGACCTGGAGAACCTGCGCAAGCGCCACGCCAGGGAGCTGGAGCGGGAGCGGGCCGCCGAGCGGGCCCGTACGGCGGTGGCCCTGCTGCCCGTCGTCGACAACCTCGAACTGGCCCTCTCCCACGCCGAGGCCGACCCCGGCTCGATCGTGGAGGGCGTCAAGGCCATCCACGACCAGGCCGTGGCCGCCCTGGCCCGGCTCGGCTACGAGCGGCAGGGCGAGACGGGGGTGCCGTTCGACCCGGCCCGGCACGAGGTGGTCGGCGTGGTCGAGGACCCCGAGGCCGAACCGGGCACCGTGGTCCAGGTGCTGCGCCCCGGCTACGGGGAGCCCGGCCACCAGCTCAGGCCGGTGGCCGTGGCCGTGGCGAAGCGGGAGTGAGACGGCCATGGCACGGGACTACTACGAGGTGCTCGGGGTGTCCCGGGGCGCGAGCCAGGACGAGATCCAGCAGGCGTTCCGCACCCAGGCCCGCCGCCACCACCCCGATGTGAACAAGGACCCGAACGCCGAGGAGCGGTTCAAGGAGCTCAACGACGCCTACAGCGTGCTCTCCGACCCCAGGACCCGGGCCCGCTACGACCGGTTCGGCGAGGACTTCCGCAAGATCCCCGAGGACTGGGAGGAGCGCGTCGGGGCCGGTGCCGGAGGCGGCGGCGGTGGCTTCCGCGGCTGGACGACGGCCGGCGACGGCGGCCGGGTCCGGTTCACCCGTGGCTTCGGCGAGGACGCCGGGGGCGAGGGGGTGGACTTCGAGGATCTGTTCGGCGCGTTCTTCGGCGGTGGCGGCGCGGGGCCGGGCGGCGCGGGCGGCGTCACCATCCCCGGGGCCGACCAGGAGGCGGAGCTGCCGCTCACCGTCGAGGACGCCTTCCACGGCGGGCGGCGCGGCGTCACCCTGGCCAGGCCCACGGGGCAGCGCACCTTCGAGGTGAACGTCCCGCCGGGCGTCATCGACGGGCAGCGCATCCGGCTGGCCGGGCAGGGCGGCCGGGGCACCGGTGACGCACCGGCCGGGGATCTGTACCTACGGGTGCGGATCCAGCCCCACCCGCGGTTCCGGCTGGACGGGCGGAACATCCATGTGACGCTCCCGGTGTCCCCCTGGGAGGCCGCGCTCGGCGCCACCGTCCCCGTACCCACGCCCGGCGGCACCGCAAAGGTGACCGTCCCGCCCGGCTCCTCCGGCGGCCGCCGGCTGCGGCTGCGCGGTGAGGGCATGCCGGACCCGCGCGGCGCCGACGGCGATCTGTACGCCGAGATCCGCGTCATGGTGCCACCCCACCTCGGCGCCCGGGAGCGGGAGCTGTTCGAGGAGCTGGGCCGCACCTCCTCCTTCGACCCCCGGAGGGAGCGATGAGCACTCACGTACCCAGGACCGTCACGGCCACCCGGTACCCGCCCGTGACATCCGTGCACTACGAGCTGGTGCCCGCGCGCAGGCTCTCCCTGGAGACCGTGGCCGGCCGCACCGGGCTCCACCCCGACCTGATCCGGCGCTTCGTCGCCCTCGGCCTGATCGACGCCGAGCGCGACGCCGCCGGACGGCTGGTGTTCGCCCTCGACGCCCCGGCGGCGCTGGCCCGCGTCGAGCGGCTGCACACCGGGCTCTGCCTCAACTACGCCTCCATCGGCCTGGTGCTCGACCTGCTCGACCGCATCAACCGGCTCGAAGCCGAACTGCGCCGCAGCGGCGCGAGGAGTGAAGAACCACCATGGACATGAACCGCCTCACCCAGAAGTCGAGGGAAGCCCTCCAGGACGCCCAGACCACGGCCCAGCGTTACGGCCACACCGAGATCGACGGCGAGCATCTGCTGCTGGCCCTCCTCGAACAGCCCGACGGGCTGACATCCCGGCTGATCGACCGGCTGGGCGCCGACCCCGAAGCGGTGCGCACCCTGCTGGAGGCTCAGGTGGCCCGCAAGCCCAGGGTCACCGGCCCCGGGGCCGCACCGGGGCAGATCTTCGCCACCCAGCGGCTGGCCCAGTTGTTGGACACTGCCGAGCGGGAGGCGAAGCGCCTGAAGGACGAGTACGTCTCGGTGGAGCATCTGGTGCTCGCGCTCGCCGAGGAGGGGTCCGCCACCGCGGCGGGGCGGGTGCTCAAGGAGCACGGCGTCACCGAGGAGGCGTTCCGACACGCCCTCGCCCAGGTGCGCGGCAGCCAGCGGGTCACCTCCGCCGACCCCGAGGTGGCGTACGAGGCGCTGGAGAAGTACGGCCGGGACCTGGTCCTGGAGGCCCGCTCGGGCAAACTGGACCCGGTGATCGGCCGGGATGCCGAGATCCGCCGGGTGACGCAGATCCTCAGCCGCAAGACGAAGAACAACCCCGTGCTCATCGGCGATCCCGGCGTCGGCAAGACCGCCATCGTGGAGGGTCTGGCCCAGCGCATCGTGCGCGGTGATGTCCCCGAGGGGCTGCGCGACAAGACCATCTTCGCCCTGGACATGGGGTCCCTGGTGGCCGGCGCGAAGTACCGGGGGGAGTTCGAGGAGCGGCTCAAGGCCGTACTCACCGAGGTCACGTCGGCCCAGGGGCGGATCCTGCTATTCGTCGACGAGTTGCACACCGTGGTCGGGGCGGGGGCCGCCGAGGGCGCCATGGACGCCGGGAACATGCTCAAGCCGATGCTGGCCCGCGGTGAGCTGCACATGATCGGCGCCACCACCCTGGACGAGTACCGCAAGCACATCGAGAAGGACGCCGCGCTGGAACGCCGCTTCCAGATGGTGCTGGTGGACGAGCCGAACGTGGAGGACACCATCTCCATCCTGCGCGGTCTGCGGGAGCGTCTGGAGGTCTTCCACGGTGTGAAGATCCAGGACACCGCGCTGGTATCGGCCGCCACTCTCAGCCACCGCTACATCAGCGACCGGTTCCTCCCCGACAAGGCCATCGACCTGGTGGACGAGGCATGTGCCCGGCTGCGTACCGAGATCGACTCCATGCCCGCCGAACTGGACGAGGTCACCCGCCGGGTCACCCGGCTGGAGATCGAGGAGGCCGCGCTCTCCAAGGAGACCGACCCGGCCGGCCGCCGGCGGCTGGAGGAACTGCGCCGGGAGCTGGCCGATCTGCGCGCCGAGGCCGACGCCAAGCACGCCCAGTGGGAGGCCGAACGGCAGTCCATCCGCCGGGTGCAGGATCTGCGCCGGGAGCTGGAGGAGGTGCGCCGGGAGGCCGAGGAGGCCGAGCGCGCCTACGACCTGGGCCGCGCCGCCGAACTGCGCTACGGCAGGCTCCAGGAGCTGGAGCGCAAGCTGACCGCGGAGGAGGAGCAGCTGGCCGCCAGGCAGGGCGCGCACCGGCTGCTGCGCGAGGTGGTCACCGAGGAGGAGATCGCCGACATCGTCTCCGCCTGGACCGGGATCCCGGTCTCCCGCCTGCAGGAGGGCGAGCGGGAGAAGCTGCTGCGCCTGGATGAGATCCTCCAGGAGCGGGTCATCGGCCAGGACGAGGCGGTCAGGCTGGTCTCCGACGCCATCATCCGGGCCCGCTCGGGCATCCGGGACCCACGCCGCCCGATCGGCTCGTTCATCTTCCTCGGCCCCACCGGCGTGGGTAAGACCGAGCTGGCCAAGGCGCTGGCCGGCGCGCTCTTCGACACCGAGGAGAACATGATCCGCCTGGACATGAGCGAGTACCAGGAGCGGCACACGGTCAGCCGGCTGGTCGGCGCCCCGCCGGGGTACGTCGGCTACGAGGAGGGCGGCCAGCTCACCGAGGCGGTGCGGCGCAAGCCGTACTCGGTCCTGCTCCTGGACGAGATCGAGAAGGCCCACACCGATGTCTTCAACACCCTGCTCCAGGTTCTGGACGACGGCCGGATCACCGACGCGCAGGGGCGGCTGGTGGACTTCCGCAACACCGTGATCATCATGACCTCCAACATCGGCTCGGTGCACCTGCTCGACGGCGTCACCTCCGGGGGCGAGCTCAAGCCGGACGCCCGGGGACTGGTGATGAGCGAGCTGCGCGGCCACTTCCGTCCCGAGTTCCTCAACCGGGTCGATGACATCGTGCTGTTCAAGCCGCTCGGCGAGGCCCAGCTCGAGCGGATCGTGGAGCTGCGGTTCGACGAGTTGCGCAAGCGGCTGGCCGAGCGCCTGATCGCCGTCGAGCTGACCCCGGCCGGGCGTGAGGTGATCGCCCACGAGGGCTATGACCCGGTGTACGGGGCCCGCCCGCTGCGCCGCTACATCTCCCACGAGGTGGAGACCCTCATCGGGCGCGCGCTGCTGCGCGGCGACGTCGAGGAGGGCGCCACCGTCAAGGTGGACGGCCGGCACGGCGAGTTGGCGGTCAGCTACGAACGGCAGCCGGAGATCGCCGGTCTCGGGAAGGCCGCGTGAGCGCGATGCCGCACCGGACCGCACCGTCCCGTCGTCGGCCGCACCCCGCGGGCCGTCCCGTCCCTGCTCATCCTGGAAACGAGAAAGGGTGAACGCCATGGCCATCGAGCCCGATCCGCATCTGTCGATGGTGCGCCAGGTCTCCCCGCGCACCCCCGAGGGGTGCGAGGAGTGCCTGCGCCTGGGGTCCCCCTGGGTCCATCTGCGGCTCTGCCTGACCTGCGGGCACGTGGGGTGCTGCGACTCCTCGCCGCTCAAGCACGCCCGGTCCCACGCGTACGCCGAGGAACACCCCATCGTCGAGCCCATGGAACCGGGCGAGACCTGGCGGTGGTGCTACGCCCACGAGGCCATGGCCTGATGTCCGGCGAGGACCGGCCCCCGGACACCGCGGCGGTGGGAGCGGCACCGGACGAGACCCCGGATCTGTACGGCGCGTTTCCGCGGCTGACGGACCAGCAGATCGCCTTCCTCTCCGGGCACGGCACCCGCCGGTCGGTGGCGGCCGGTGAGGCGGTCTTCCGCGAGGGCGACCGGGGCACGGACTTCCTCGTCGTCCTCAGCGGCACCGTCGCGATCACCGAGCAGCACGGCACCCCGGACGAGCGGGTGCTGAGGGTGCACGGCCCGGGGCGCTTCCTCGGCGAACTGGCCCTGCTCCAGGGGCAGGCGGCCTTCTTCGCCGCCCATGCCCGGGAGGCCGGGGAGGTGCTGGCCGTCCCAATGGACCGGCTGCGGGTGCTGGTGGCCCGCGCCCCCGTCCTCGGCGATCTGATCCTCCGCGCCTATCTGGGCCGCCGCGCCCTGCTGGTCGGCGCGGGCGCCGGGTTCCGCATCCTCGGCTCGCGCTACTCGCCCGACACCCGGCGGCTGCGCGAGTTCGCGGCCCGCAACCATCTGCCGCACCGCTGGATCGACCTGGAGGCGGACGAGGAGGCCGAGACGCTGCTGCGCCGGGTCTCGGTCGGCCCGGAGGACACCCCGATCGTCATCTGGCGCGAGCACCAGGTGCTGCGCAACCCCGGCAACGCCGAACTGGCCCGGCTCATCGGCCTCTCCCCGCCGGTGGGCACCTGCGGCCACTGCGATCTGCTGGTCGTCGGCTCCGGCCCGGCCGGGATCGCCGCCGCGGTCTACGGCTCCTCCGACGGTCTCGGCACCACGCTCGTGGACGCGTTCGCCACCGGCGGCCAGGCCGGCACCTCGTCCCTGATCGAGAACTACTTCGGCTTTCCGGCCGGGATCTCCGGCTCCGAACTCGCCGAGCGCGGTGTGCTCCAGGCGCGCATGTTCGGGGCGCGGGTGAGCGTCCCGGCGGAGGCCACCTCCCTCGAACCGGACGAGGGCCACTACCGCGTCACCTTCACCGACGGCGGCGAGACGACGTGCCGCACCGTCGTCCTGGCCACCGGCGCCCGGTACCGCAGGCTGGAGGTCCCCGGGATCGAGCGTCTTGAGGGGGCGAGCGTCTACTACGCGGCCACCGTCTACGAGGCGCGGCAGTGCGGCGCGGACCCGGTCGCGGTGGTCGGTGGCGGCAACTCCGCGGGCCAGGCGTCGCTCTTCCTCGCCGAACGGGTGCCCCGGGTGCACCTGCTGATCAGGGGCTCGTATCTGGGCTCCCGGATGTCCCGCTATCTGGTCGACCAGATCGAGCGCCATCCGCGGGTGACCGTGGCGCTGGACACCGAGGTCCGCGAGGTGCGCGGCGACGACGCCCTGCGGGCGGTCGTGGTGGAGCACCGCCGCACCGGGGAGCGCCGCGTCCTGAACGCCTGCTCGCTGTTCGTCTTCATCGGAACCAGGCCCTGCACCGCCTGGCTCTCCGGTGCCCTGGCCCTGGACGACCGGGGCTTCGTGCTCACCGGCGCCGAGGCCGAGGCACGGGCGGCGGCCGGTGTGTGGGAGGGCCAGGGCCGCCGCTGTCTGAGCCTGGAGACCAGTCTGCCGGGGGTCTTCGCCGCCGGCGATGTGCGCAGCGGCTCGGTCAAGCGGGTGAGCTCGGCGGCCGGCGAGGGGGCGATGGCCGTCCACCACGTCCAGGACCACCTCGGCCACACCACCGCCGACCTCACCCGTCCGGGCGGCGATCCGACACCCATCCGCCACCTCAGCGCCCCAGGAGGCTTCTGAGGCATCGAAAGGACGAACACGATGGTTGCGACAGGCTTTCCCGCGTTCGACACGACCGTCGACAAGACCAACCGGCTCCTGAAGGACATCGAGGACGCGTACGGCTGGCCCAAGGAGCGCCGTAAACAGTCCTACGCCGCCCTGCGCGCGGTGCTGCACCAGCTGCGGGACCGGCTGACGGTGGACGAGGCCGTCCAGTTCGGCGCACAGCTCCCGATGCTGGTGCGCGGCATGTACTACGAGGGGTGGCGACCCGCGGAGACGCCCGTGAAGATGCACAGCGAGGAGTTCTTCCAGCGGATCAGGCACGACTTCCCGTACTCGATCCAGGGCGACACCGAACAGCTGGTCCACACCGTCCTGGAGGCCCTGCAACGCCATATCAGCGAGGGCGAGTGGGATGACCTCCGGGGCCGGATGCCCGCCGACCTGGTCACCGTCATCCCAGGGTGAGGAACGCCCGCAGATGGCGCAGCGTCTCGTCCGGCGCCTCCTCGGGGAGGTAGTGGTCGCACGGCAGCGCGTGCCCGCGCACATCGTCCGCGTAGCCGCGCCAGACCTCCGGTACGTCGTAGTGGCGGCCGACGAAACCGTGCGCGCCCCACAGGGCCAGCAGCGGTGCGGTGACCCGGCGGCCCGCGGCGGCGTCCGCGTCGTCGTGGACCAGGTCGATGGAGGCGGCGGCACGGTAGTCCTCGCAGCTGGCGTGGATGGCCGCGGGATCCGAGAAGCAGCGGATGTACTCGGCCTGGGCCGCCTCGTCGAACGGGGTTCCGCCACGGTGGCGCGCCCCCATCCGGGTGCGGATCCAGAACGCGGGGTCCTGGCCGATGAGGTGCTCCGGGATGCCGTGCTCCGCCGCCAGGAAGAACCAGTGGAAGTAGCCGAGACCGAAGTCCTTGTCGGCGTGCTGGAACACGTACCGCGTGGGCACGATGTCCAGGACCGCGAGCGCGGAGACCGCCCGCGGATGGTCGAGGGCCATCCGGTGGGCGACCCGGCCGCCCCGGTCGTGGCCGACCACCGCGAACCGGTCGAAGCCCAGCTCCCGCATCACCAGCAGCTGGTCGCGGGCCATGGCCCGCTTGGAGTACGGGGTGTGCTCGGCGTCGGACCCGGGCTTGTCGCTGTCGCCGTAGCCGCGCAGATCGGCCAGGACCACGCGGTGGGTGGCGGCGAGCGCCGGGGCGACGTGGTGCCAGATCGTATGGGTCTGCGGATAGCCGTGCAGGAGGAGGACCGGCGGCCCGTCCCCGGCGGTGCGCACGTTGATTCCCACACCCTCGACGTGGACGGTGCGGCGGTCGAAGTCGCCCAGCAGCTGCTCGCTCATGAACCGATCCCAGCAGCCGCCCGCGGTGCGCGTCCAAGACCCGTTGACGACAATGCTTATAAGCAACACCTATGGACGTGTGCGGGCGCCGAAGGTGCTGTGGGCGGCGAAGGTGGCGGAGGCGCCGAAGGCGGCGGGAGCGGCGAGGCGCGGGGAGGCGGCGCGATGGATGTGCGGCAGCTGGAGTACTTCCTGGCCGTGGTGGACCACGGCGGATTCAACCGGGCCGCCTCCGCGCTGTATCTGTCCCAGCCGTCCCTCTCCCAGGCCATCCGCGCCCTGGAACGCGACCTGGGCAGCGACCTCTTCCACCGCATCGGCCGCCGGGCGGTCCTCACCGACGCGGGCACGGCGCTGATCGGACCGGCGCGGGAGGCGGTGCGCAGCCTCCAGCTCGCGCGGGCCAGTGTGGAGTCGGTGCACGGACTGCGCGGCGGCCAGGTGGACATCGCGGCCCCGCCCTCCCAGGCCGTCGAACCGCTGACGGGGATGATCGACCGCTTCGCCCGCGCCCATCCCGCGGTGTCCGTACGTGTGCAGGCCGCGTTCACCCCGCGCGATGTGACGGAGATGGTGCGCACCGGCGTGTGCGAGCTGGGGCTGCTGGCCTCCCCCGACCCCGTACCGCCGGGCGATGTGCGCACCTGTCCACTGATCGAGCAGCGCTTCGTGCTGCTGACGCCCCCGGACGGGCCGTTCCGCCCCGGAGTGCCGGTGCGCCATGAGCAGCTGTCCGGACACCGGCTGATCGTGGGCCAGAAGGGCACCGGGATGCGCCGTTACGTCGACGACTTGGTCGCCGAGGGCGTCGCGCTGACCGTCGTGGTCGAGACCGAGCACCGGGTGTCGATCCTGCCGCTGGTGCTGCGGGGCGTCGGCCTGGCCGTGGTGGCCGACGCCTGGCGCGGCCTCGCGGAGCGGGCGGGGGCCCTGGTCCTGGACCTGGAGCCGAGCACCGGTCTGCATATCGCCCTGGTCAGCAGGCGGGCCCCGCTGACACCGGCGGCGGAGGCGTTCGTGAAGACGGCCACGGAAGCTTTCGCCAACAAGCCCTGATAAGCCCGGCCTATAAGACCCATGCGAACTGCGTCTTGGACGCGGAAGTCGCTCACCTGCTGCAATCCCGTCCATGACGAACCGCCGCACGACCACCACCCACCGCATCGCCCTGATCCCCGGCGACGGCATCGGCAACGAGGTCGTCCCAGCCGCCCGCCGCGTCCTGGACACCGTCGCCGCCCGGCACGGCCTCGGCTTCACGTACGAGACGTTCGACTGGTCCTGCGAGCGCTATGCCGCCCTCGGCGCGATGATGCCCGATGACGGTCTTGACCGGCTGCGCGGCCATGACGCGATCCTGCTCGGCGCGGTGGGCTACCCCGGCGTCCCCGACCATGTCTCGCTGTGGGGGCTGCTGATCCCCATCCGCCGGGGCTTCCAGCAGTACGTCAATCTGCGCCCCATCCGCGTCTTCGAGGGCGTGCCCAGCCCGCTGCGCGACGCGGGGCCCGGCGATGTCGACCTCGTCGTCGTCCGGGAGAACGTCGAGGGCGAGTACGGCGAGATCGGCGGCCGCCTCGGGCGGGGGCTGCCGGAGGAAATGGCCGTCCAGGAAGCGGTGTTCACCCGCAAGGGCGTCACCCGCGTCCTGGACTACGCCTTCGCCCTCGCCGAGCGGCGCGGCGGCCGGCTCACCTCGGCCACCAAGTCCAACGGCATCATCCACACCATGCCCTTCTGGGACGAGCTGGTGGCCGAACGCGCCGCCGCGCACCCGGAGGTGGCCTGGGGCCAGGAGCACATCGACGCCCTCGCCGCCAAGTTCGTCCTCGACCCGCGGCGCTTCGACGTCGTCGTGGCCTCGAACCTCTTCGGCGACATCCTCAGCGACCTCGCCGCCGCGGTCGCGGGCAGCATCGGCATCGCCCCCGCGGCCAACCTCAACCCCGAACGCGACTTCCCGTCCATGTTCGAGCCCGTCCACGGCTCCGCCCCCGACATCGCAGGACGCGGTATCGCCAACCCGCTCGGCGCGATCTGGTCCGCCGCCATGATGCTCGACCACCTCGGCCACCCCGAGGCGGCCACTCGCGTCACCGACGCCATCGCGACCGTCCTGGCGAAGACCCCCGTCCGCACCCCGGACCTGGGCGGTACGGCCACCACCGAGGAGTTCACCGACGCGCTGCTCGAATCGCTCTGACGCCAGAGCGACCGCATGGTGACACGGCCCGCGCCCGCTGCCGGCCGTAGTGGGGTTGTCCCCAGGGCGATGGGGGTGGCTGGCCGGATCGATCCCGAGCTCGGCGGTCTCTAACGTGAACATTCGGTCGTGATGGGGCTTCGAGGGGGATCACATGAACGTGGTCGGGCGCAGGCGTGTGCTGAGTGGCGGACTCACACTGGCGGTGGTGGCGGGTGTCTCGGCGGCGACAGCAAGGGGTGTCGCGGCGGCGGCACCGAGGGGTGGCGACACGTCGCGGCAGAACACCGCCGCCGACCGCACCCCTCGCCTGCGCGAGATCCTGCACCGGCTGACCACGGTCGACGGCGTGCCCGGAGCGCTCCTGGAGACGCGGAACCGGCACCGCAGCACGGTCCTGACCAGCGGCGTCGCGAACGTGAAGAGCCACGCGCCGATGCCTCGCGACAGCAGGTTCCGGATCGGCAGCATGACCAAACCATTCGTGGCGACGGTCGTGCTCCAACTGGTGGGAGAACATCGCATCGCACTCGACGCGCCGGTGGAGCGCCATCTGCCCGGTGTCATCCGCGGACACGGGAACGACGGGCGGATCATCACCGTCCGCCAGTTGCTCCAGCACACCAGCGGCGTGCCCGACATCCTCGACTACCTCACCCCGCGGGAAGTCCTCGAGGACCCCCTCGCCCACCACGACACCCGCGACCTCGTGAACATCGCACTCGCCCACCCCCCGACCTTCGAGCCCGGCACCGGCTGGAGCTACTCCAGCACCAACTACCTGCTGGCCGGTCTGCTCATCGAACGGGTCACCGGCCACACGTACGGCGAGGAGATCCACCGGCGCATCATCTCGCCACTCGGGCTGCACGAGACGTACGTACCGGGCGACGACCCGACGATCCCCGGACCGCACCCGCGCGGCTACGCCCGGCCGGGCGGGAACGCGCCGCTCATGGATATCACCGCGATCAACCCCTCGGTCGCGGGCGCGGGCGGAAGCATGATCTCCAGCGGCACCGACCTCAACCGCTTCCTGGACGCGCTCGTACGCGGCAAGCTGCTGCGCCCGGCGCAACTGCGGCAGATGATGACGACCCGCCCGACCGGCAACCCCGACGGCCGGGCGTACGGCCTCGGCCTGGAGAGCAGGCCGCTGCCCTGCGGCGGCCTCTACTGGGGCCACGGCGGCGACATCCCCGGATACGGAACGGTGGGCGGCGCCACGGTCGACGGCAGGCAGGCGACGGTCGTGGTGAACCTCAACCCGGGCGGCACGGACGCCCAGGACGCCGACATGAAGGCCGCCGTCCAGACGGCCCTCTGCGCAGGCCACCACCACTAGGGGGTGCCCGCGACGGATCTCGCCCCCTGCGGCACGAGCCACTCCCCTCCCTGCAGCACCGATACGCGGCTCCGCCGCACGGCAGCGGCTCCGCCCCTGGACCTCGGGGTCCAGGGGCGGAGCCCCTGGTGACGGGAAGGGGCGGGGAGGGGAAAGGCCCGCCGCCGGGCTCCCCGCGCGCGGGCGCGGTGGCGCGCCCACGCGCTCGGGGAGCCCGTCGCCGTCACTCGGCAGGAGCCCCAGGTCAGGACTGGGGACGGCTACCGTGGTTGGCCCCGTTCTTACGACGGGCCTTCTTCTTACGACGTCGCTTCGACGACATGTCGCCTCCTTTCCGGCAATGCTTTTCGCCCTATGTGTACCGATTGTTTCGGCATCTCAAGCGATGATCGCGGCGCGCTTACCCAGCCCCCCGACCCCTCACGCCCCTCCGTGAAACACCTCACGCCGCGCATCAGGCCAGGTCGAGGACGAAGCGGTAGCGCACGTCATTGCGTGCCAGCCGGTCGAGGGTGGTATTGACATCGCGCGCGGGCACGATCTCGGTCTCGGCGGTGATGCCGTGTGCGCCGCAGAAGTCGAGCATTTCCTGGGTTTCGCCCGTGCCGCCGCTGCCCGCGCCGGCCAGGTTCTTCGCGCCGACGATCAGGCTGAGGGCGCTGAGCCGCAGATCTTGCTCCGGGATGCCGACCAGGCAGAGGGTCCCGTCGATGGACAGGGCGCTCAGATAGGGCTCCAGCGCGTGCGGCGCTCCGACGGTGTCGAGGATCAGGTCGAAGCGCCCGGTTTGCGCGGCCATCTGCTGCTCGTCCTGGGAGAAGACCACATCGTCGGCGCCCAGTCGGCGTGCTTCGGTGGCCTTGTCGGGAGAGGTGGTGAACTGCACGACCTCGGCGCCCATGGCATGGGCGAGCTGGAGAGCGATATGGCCCAGGCCACCCATGCCGACTATGCCGACCGTGCGGTCCGGGCCGGTGCCCCAGCGGCGCAACGGCACATAGGTGGTGACACCCGCGCACATCAGCGGGGCCACTCCTGCCGGATCCAGTCCGCTCGGCAGCGGGTAGGCGAAGTGCTCGTCAACGACGTATTCGGTGGAGTATCCGCCTTGGGTGCGGGAACCGTCGACGCGGTCGATGCCGCCGTAGGTGAGCGTGACTCCCTCGTGGCACCAGTTCTCCCGGCCGGCGCGGCAGGCGGGGCAGGTGCGGCACGAGTCGACGATGTTGCCCACCGCGACCTGGTCGCCGACCGAGAACCGCGAGACCGCGTCGCCGACCGCGCTGACCTCCCCGACGAGCTCGTGACCCGCCACGAGCGGGAAGGCGGCCGGGTCGCCGTGGCGGATCGCGGACAGGTCGCTGGCGCACACACCGCAGTAGCGGACCCGCACCACTATGTCCTTGTCCCGCGGCTCCCGGCGCTCGAAGTCCCACGGGGCCACGGCCGCGCCTTGTGCGTGCGCCGCCCAGCCACTGACCTTACGCATGTTCATTCCTGTCTTTCGTTGCTCGCGTTGCTCGCGTCGTTGGCGCGCCCGCTTCGCCCGCAGGGAGGGCACCGGGGGCGGCCGTCCCGATCTCGTCCTCGCAGTCCAGACCGCGCCGTTTCAGGTCGCGGTGGTGCGCGATCTTCTCCCGCACCACCGCCAGGTCCTGACGCAGCTGACCGATCTGCTGCTCGATGGCCGCGGCGTGCCGCTCCAGGAGGTCCGTACGCCTGTCGTGCCATTCCAGGCCGGAGCCCATCCGTACGAAGGCCCGCACGTCGTCCACCGACATGCCGGTGCGGCGCAGCGCTTGCACCAGGCGGATGAACCGGATCGCGGCGGGCGAGTAGCGGCGCCGTCCGCCAGTGCCCCGTTCCACCAGGGGCAGCAGACCTTCGCGTTCGTACCAGCGCAATGTGTCGATGCTCAGCCCTGTCAGCTCCGACACAGCGCGGATGCCGATCCGGTCCGGCTCGGGGGAGTCAGCCATACCCCCACGCTAGAAGCTGGAGTCGACTCCAGCGCAAATCGTCGCGTCACCTCCTGCCGCCCGCAGGATCCGCGCCGTGTACGGGTTGAGTTCGATCGGCTCGTCCTCGCCGACGATCACCGTGCCGCCGATGTAGGCCAGGCGCCGCCCGTAGGCGTAGTTGGGCTCGAAGGCAAAGGTCATCCCGGGTTCGAGGGTCAGGTCGCCGGAGATGGTGGGGTGGTCGGCCTCGGCGGGGTAGGCCGAGGCGCCGGCCATTCGCCGGCTGGCGTCCGCGGGGAAGCCGCTCAGCGCGATCGCCGGGTTGAGCGCGTGCACCGCGGGGCCGAATTCCCAACCGTCGGCCGCGTCCAACGGCTTGCGCACGGCGTCGACGACGTCGCCGAACGTCCGGCCGGGGCGCAGCGCTCGCAGTCCGGCGTCGTAGGCCGTGCGAGCGACGTCGGCGGCGCGCCGAAGGTCCTCGTGCGGCTCACCGATGGTGATGGTGGCCTGGTGCTGTGTGTGGCGTCCGCCGACGTTGCAGAACACCTCCGCCGAGATGATGTCGCCGTCCCGCAGGATGCGGGGGGCTTGCGGGCGGTAGCCCCACTGCGGCAGACCTGAGGCGAGGGGGTCGGGGCCGGACCAGAAATGCATGGCCGCCGGAATGGTCCCGCGCGCGTATCCCGCGGCCATTCCCGCCGCGTACACCTCGCTCTCGGGAACACCGGCAGCGGCGGTGTCGACCATGGCTCGCACCATGGCGTCGCCGATGCGCGCCGAGTGGCGTACGACGGCGATCTCCTCGTGGCTCAGCGGCATGATGAGCCGGGAAAGAGCCATGGCGACGGGCTTGAACCGGACCTCGGGAAACCGCTCCGACACGTTGTTCCAGAGGCGGTAGGGCACGATGCCCTCGGGGTGCCACGGGGGGTAGGGCTCCAAGCCGACGACGCCGATCGTTCCGTTCTCCAGCCCCAGTTGGCGGAGCGTGTCACCGATCGCGCGGGAGTCGCGGGACGCTCGAATGTTCTCCGGCGGGATCCATATGACGTCGCCTCTGCGCGTGGATTCGAGGTGGTCCTTCGTGAACATCTCCATGGGGAACAGCGATACGGGGTCGCCGTCGCGGGGAAAGACGACCGTCGTCCCGGCCCTGCCGTTGGTGAACCACGTGTCAAAGGCGAACGGCGCCGGGCCGGCGTCTTCGTGTTCGCCGAAGACGAGGAGCGCGTCGAGACCTTCGCGCTCCATGAACGCGCGCGCCAAGCCCCATCGACGATCACGCTCGGCCACCGAAAACGTTGGAACTGCCTTACCACTCACACTGCTCTCCTCAGGGTCTCTCGCCATGTGGGGGTGCGCCCGGCCCCGCCCTCACCAGGGGAGGGCACCGTCGCGGTCGCGGTACCGCCCGGTCTCCCCGGGCGAGGTGGTGGCGAACTCGACAATGGCGTCGGTGCCCTCGGTGACCGTCTGGGTGCCCCGGTGACCGTTGAGGTCGGTGGCGGTGAAGCCGGGGTCGGCCAGGTTGAAGCGGACCCCGGGGATGGCCTTGGCGTACTGGGTGGTGATCATGTTGAGGGCGGCTTTGGAGGACGGATACATCAGGTGGGGGAAGGTCGACTCCTTCCGCTGGGGGTCCGACGTGATCGTGAGCGACCCGGCGCCGCTGGAGACCATCACGACACGCGGGTCGTGCGCCGCACGCAGCAGCGGCAGGAACGCGTGAGTGACGCGGACCGGGCCGAACACGTTGACGCGGAAGACGGGGATGAGGTGCTGCGGCAGCGTCTCCTCGGGGCCGATGAGCTCACCGGTGATCCCGGCGTTGTTGACCAGGACGTCGAGCCGGTCGGTGCGCTCGCGGACGGTCCGGACGGCGGCGGTGACCGAGTCGTCGGACGTGACGTCCAGCGGCACGAACGTCACATCGGCGCCGCCGGCCGACAGCCGCTCGGCGGCCTCGCGGCCGCGGAGATCGTCACGCGCGCCGAGGAAGACGCGCCAGCCGAGCTCGCCGAGACGGCGGGCCGTCTCGTAGCCCAGGCCCTTGTTGGCGCCGGTGATCAGGACGGTGGTCGTGGTGTCCGGGGTGGATCGAGTTTCACTCATGCCCCGAACGATGCACCGGTGGCGGGATGCCATACAGGCACGCCTGAGAGTAGGAGCGGCCGTACCAGGATGCCGAGCGCCGGCGGGGGGAGACTGGGCGCATGGACCGTCTCGAACTCGCCCATGTCCTCAAGGCCGCTCGGGCACGCGTCGCACCCGAGGAGGTCGGCCTCGCGGCCGGCCCCAGGCGGCGGGTCGCCGGGCTGCGCCGCGAGGAGGTGGCCCAACTCGCCGGGCTGAGCGTGGAGTACGTGGTCCGCCTGGAGCAGGGTCGCGGACCGCGGCCGTCCACCCAGGTGCTCACGGCGCTGACCCAGGCGCTCCGGCTCGAGCGCGACGAACGCGACCAGGTCTTCCGCCTCGCCGGCAGCGCACCGCCACTCGCCGGCGGGGTTGAGATGTCGCTCCGGCCGAGTGTGCTGCGGCTGCTCCAACGACTGGCCGACCTGCCCGCGCTGGTGCTGTCGGCCAAGGGCGACGTGCTGGCGCACACCCCGATGGCAGGTGCGCTCCTCGGTGACCTGAGTCAATGGCCCGAGGAACGCCGCAACATCATCTGGCAGCGGTTCCTCGGCAGCGGCTACGCACGCGTGGCAATCGACCCGGAGGAGGACGAGGCGTCGGCACAGCAGTCGGTCGGGCTGCTGCGCACGGCGCTCTCGCGCTACCCGGACGACCCCGATCTACGTGCGCTGATCGAGGAGTTGATCTCCGGCAGCGAGCGATTCTGGAGCATGTGGGAGGAGGGGCGCTCGACGGTACACCGGTCGACGCGCAAGACGATCGACCACCCCGACGTGGGGCGCCTCGTCCTGGACTGTGACACTCTCCTGCTGCCGGACACCGACCAGTCGATGATCGTCTACTCCGCCGCGGCCGGCACGCGCGAGGCATCGGCACTCGACATGCTGCGCGTGACCGGCGCCGAACGGATGGGCGTGGGTTCCTAGTCGTCCGCGGCGAGCCGGTCGAGCCATTCGCCGAGCAGGTGTCGCTCCGCACCGCTGAGTGCTGTCTGTTCGGGCAGGAGGGCGCGCAAGGTCCGGGCGGCGCCGGCCGGGCCCGCGTCCCGCACGGCGGGTTTCTCGTGGGTGACGGCGGTGACCATGGACTCGCGCATGGCCGTGAGCAGGGCCGGGTCGCGCTGATCCGCGGGCAGTGACAGCCAGGTGAGCACGGCGCCGCGCGCGGTCGCGTGGATGAGAGCCGCCGCGAGCTTTTCGTCGACGCGGAGCAGGCCCCCGGCGGCGAGGCGGCGGATGCGCCCCAGCAGGATCCGCATGCCCGCCTGGAACGCGGCCGATGTCGTGCCGCGTTTGGGCTCGCCGTACATCAGCGCGTACAGCTCGGGGTTGGCGAGCCCGAACTCAACGGCGAGGTCCCAGCCCGCACGCAGATCCTCCACGGGGTCCCGAGGGTGGGCGTCGGTGTGCTTGGCCGCGAGGAACGTGGCATAGCCATGCTCGGCCACCGCCTCGAGGAGCCCGTCCTTGTCACCGAACAAGCGATAGATCGCGGGCGGCTGCGCCCCGGCCGCCGCCGCGACCGCGCGGGTGGTCACCGCGTCGCGCCCTTCGCGCGCGAGCAAGTCCGCCGCCGCCTCGACAACCCGCTGCCGGGTGACCTCACGGGCGTCGGCCGCGACCTCCGACTCCGCGGCGGGATCCGTGACGGGAATGGCGTCGACCTTCGGTCCATCAGGCATGAATCAATGATACCGCCAAGGCGGTTCCATCGATACTATCGGTGTTATCGTCATCGGCGTATCGTCGGAAACAGCGAGACATGAGGAGCGTGCTATGCCCGAGAAGCTGCGCATCGTAGGCCTGGAGGAACACGTGGTTCTGCCGGTCCTGCTCGACGCATGGGCGAAGGCCGGGGTTCCGCAGATCCCGCAACTCGGCTACGGCGACGAGCCGTTCGCGCTGCGGTTGCGAGACGTCGGCGACCGGCGCCTGGCCGACATGGACGACCAGGGCGTGGATGTCGCGGTGCTGTCCCTGGCCACCCCGGGGGTGCAGAACCTCACGGCGGCGGACGCCGTGAGCGTCGCGCGTGAGGCGAACGACGCGCTCGCCGAGGTCGTCCGGGCCCACCCGCGGCGCTTCCAGGCGCTGGCGGCCATCCCGACACCGTCGCCCGAATCCGCCGCGGCGGAACTCGAACGCGCGGTCACACAGCTGGGCTTCCGCGGCGCGATGCTGTACGGACGCACCGGCGACAAGCCGGCTGACGCGCCGGAGTTCGACGACCTCTACGCCACCGCCGAGCGGCTCCGGGTGCCGCTGCACTTCCACCCGCAGACCCCGGTGCGGGCCGTCCAGGAGGCGTACTACTCGGGACTGCCCCACGGGGTGGGCCCCATGCTCGCGACCGCCGGGCTGGGCTGGTACTACGACCTGGGGGTGCAGTACCTGCGGATGATCTTCTCCGGTGTGTTCGACCGCCACCCCGACCTTCAGGTGATCGCGGGGCACTGGGGCGAGGTCGTCCTGTTCTACCTGGACCACATCGGGATCCTGCGACACGCGGCGAAGCTGGAGCGTCCCCTGGCCGACTACTTCCGCCAGAACTTCTGGGTCGCGGGAAGCGGCACGGTCAGCGAGCGCTATCTGCGGTGGACGGCGGAGGTCGTCGGCACGGACCGCATGCTGTACTCGACCGACTACCCGTACACGTTCGGGACCCGGCCCGGCGGCTTCCCCTTCCTGGACACCAGCGGCGGGGTCGCCCGGTCGTTCCTGGAGCAGGCGCCGTTCACCCAGGAGGAGAAGACGGCCATCGGGTCCGGCAACTGGGAGAGGCTGACCGGTCATGTCGGTCCAGGTACGGGAACGGCCGGAACAGCAGTCGGCTCTCGCCCGTGAAGTGGTCGTAGTAATGGGTGACACCGGAGTCACGGTCGTGGGTGAAGCTGATCACCCAGCGCTGCCCGCTCGCGCCGGACGACAGGGCGGCCAGGCCGCCGTCGGATAGCCTCTCCAGGTTCTCCAGTACGTCGGCGAAGTGCGGGTCGAGTGGGTGGATCACCTGCCGCTCGCCGAGGTAACGCGCCCCGATCAGCTCTCCGGTGGACCGGTTGCGGATGAGCGGCGACGGCAGTGTGGGGAAGACGGCGTACCGCGTGTCGAGGTCGAAGACCGGGTGGCTGTCCACCTCGGTCTCCGCACCGGTGGCCAGATCGAGCCGTACCAGCCGGGTCCGGTCGCTGCCCCGGTTGGAGCCGATCCATACCCCGGTACCGTCCGGGGTGAGCTGGAACGGGTGGATGCCCAGCGGGTAGTCGGTGCCGTCGACCGTGGCGACCGGGCGCGTCTTCCCCGCCCCGCTGTCCCACTGCGCCAGTTGCATGTCGCCGTTGGCCGTCAAGGTCGCGGCGTACAGGTCGCCGCCCGGTGTGCACAGCCAGCCGAGGACAGGGCCGGGATTCTCCACCAGCGTCGTCAGCTCACCGGTGGCGATGTCGAGCTCATAGAGGTCGAACTCCGTCGGCATCCTGCGATTCAGACCCAGGATCGCCTTGCCCGGCCGGGAGACGAGCGGTTCGAAACCCATGACCCTGGCCCCGGGAAAGGGGGTGAGATCGACCGCGGGAGCTTCCGGGTCGTCCAAATCGACCCGGAACACGTGCCAGTTCTCGTCCCCGTCACCGTCCTGCTCGTACAGCAGCCACCGCGGATCACCGGTCCAGTGGTAGACGTGCACGCTGCGGTTGTCATCGACGGTGACACAGCGCGCCTCCCCGTCCGCGTCGATGCTCTCCACCCAGACGTTCAACCGCTCCCGCCACGGCGCCAGATAGGCGATCCTGGTGCCGTCGGGCGAGATCGAGGCCCCGGTACGGAGAGGCGCGCCGAAAAGGTCTTCGACAGCGAGGTGCGGAACCTCGCACGGAATTGCAGACATACCAACAGTTCTCCTGCACGCACTCTCAGTTCGGCCGGCGGCCTTGGCGGTACTCGCTGTTCTCAGTCGATGGGGTCACCGAGGGCTCCGCCGGTGGCCACGCGGATCGCGTGAGCGAAACACCGGGAGACGGCTTCCGCGTCGGCGAGCTCCGAGAGGTCGGCACCGGTGAGAACGGCGGCGCCGAGATGCTCGTCCAGCACCCGTATAACCGCGGTGGCGGCCGCGGCGTGCATCCGCCCTTCCAGATCACTGCCCAGGTGCCCAAGACGGTCGCCACTGATCACGCACAGCTCCCTTTCCACCTGGTCGTACGCCATCAACCACGCCGAGCGGAGCGCCGGCTCGGTGTCGGCGAGCCGAATCATCTTCATCGCGAGCGTCTGGTCGGCGAGATCTACAGGCGGCGTCTTATCGCCGAGTCCGGCCAGCTCCGCGGCCAGGTGGTCTTCGAGGGAACGCTCCCGGGGCCAGCTGCGCACCATTCCCAGCAGGCCGGCAACGCCCTGCATGACGACCGGCTCGGCACAGCTCTCCTTATTGCGGAAGTGCCGCCAGATGGTGCGCGTGGACAGACCCACCGCCTTCGCGATCTGATCGCCGCTCGTCGCGGCCACCCCCTGTTCCCAGAACAGCCGCGCCGCCTCCCGCGAGATCTCCAGCCGGAGCCGCGCACGCCGCCGCTCGTTCATCCCCCCACCGCTGGGCATTTCCGTCATCGTCATGGCGCCTCGTCACCCTCCCCTAAGGCGTCCCTGAGCGACAGTGTGTCACTAAGAGACACCTTGGGTAAGAGGAGAGCCTGCGAGGGCCGCCGCCCTCACCGCCCCCGCGCGACCCGCCGGCGGATGACGTAGATGACGGTGAGGAGGGCGAACCAGACCGCACCGGTGTACAGACCCACTCGTGTGTCACCCTCGAATGCCAGGCTGACCAGGACGATGGCCACCATCGCGACCACGAAGACGTTCGTCCAGGGAGCGCCGGGCAGCCGGAACGACGGCAGGGGCGCGCCCTCCAGAGCCAGCCGACGGCGGAACCGCATATGGGAAATGGCGATCATGCTCCACGTCCACAGCCCGGAGGCGCTGACGACACTGGTCAGCGTGATGAAGGCATGAGCGGGCGCGAGGTAATTGAAGAGCACCCCGCCGCCGACGGCGAGCGTGGTGACCGTCAGCGCCCGCCCCGGCACCCGGCGCCGCGTCGTGTGGTGGAGCGCCCGCGGCGCCGAACCCGCGGATGCCAGGCCGTAGAGCAGCCGACTGGCCGAGAACATATTCGCGTTACATGAGGAAAGCGCCGAGGTCAGGACGACGAAGTTCATGATTCCCGCGGCGCCGGCCAGTCCCGCTTTGGAGAACACCGAAACGAACGGGCTCACATCGGCGGTGTACCGCGTCCACGGCTGGACGACCATGAGGATGAACAGGGCGCCGATGTAGAAGACGGCGATGCGCCAGATGACGTTGCCCACCGCCTTGGGGATCGTCTGTTCCGGGTGTGCCGCCTCGCTCGCCGTGACCCCGAGCATCTCCACCCCGATGAACGCGAAGACGGCGATCTGGAGCGTGAGGAAGAAGCCGTGCCCGCCGCTCGGGAAGAAGCCGCCGGATGTCCAGAGGTTGCTCAGGCTCGCACCGTGGCCGAGCGCGGTCACACCGGTGACGACGATGACGGCCCCGAAGAGGATCAGTCCGACGATGGCGATGATCTTGATCAGCGCGAACCAGAACTCGGACTCCCCGAACATCCGGACCGAGACCCAGTGCACGCCGAACAGCAGGACCAGGCCGCCGAGCGCGGGCACCCACTGCGGAAGGTCCGGATACCAGTAGTGCATGTAGACACCGCTCGCCGTGAGCTCTGCCATCGGGCCCACGATGCACTGCAGCCAGTACGTCCAGCCGGTGACGAACCCGGCGAAGGGGCTCACATGGATACGGGCGTACTCGCTGAACGACCCGGCGTGCGGCGAATGGACGGCCATCTCTCCCAGGCCGCGCATGAGGCAGTACACGACCGCCCCCGCGAGGGCGTAGGCGATGAGCAGCGCCGGACCCGCGATATGGATGCCCTGCCCGGAGCCGAGGAACAGCCCCACGCCGATAGCCATGCCGATGGACATCATCTGTATGTGCCGCGGACTGAGTCCTCGGGTCAGCCCGGAATCGCCCTCCGGTCCGGTCGGCGTGTGGTGGGCGGCCGATGCGGCCGCCGCACCGGCAGTGGTCACGGCCGGTCGCGATCGAGACAGGTCGCTGTCAGGTGTATTCGGCATCAGTGTTTTCCGCCCTTCCGATGGATACCTAACGTATACTTGGCGTATTGGTGGCGCGTCCAGGGTTCTCACACGGGTGCAATGACAGGAAGCGGGGCTGTTGGCGAGCTGGCGGGCCCATGGGGTGCGGCGTCCGCCCCCGTACGCGGAGGCGGACGCCGGTTACCATCGGTGGCGTTCGGGCGGCCGAGGGCTACGCGACGGCGTTCCCTTCCGGGCCGGCGCCGTGGACCACAGCGGAACGTCCGGATGACGCTTCACCCGTCGTTCCCGTTCGCAGGAGAGTGATGAATGCCGGAAAGCCGGAAAGCGGCGGTTCCCATGTCGAAGACCGGACCGACTGAGCCCACTGTCTCGGCAGCGGGGACGAGCGCCGAAATGGGCGGGCCCCCGGCCTCTTCGAATGCGAAGAAGGTCTCCCAGACCGGTGCCGCCGTGGAGAAGATTCGCTCCCGCATCATCGACCTGACGATTCCGCCGGGCAGCCGGATCGACGAGCCGCTGCTGCTCAAGGAGTTCCAGCTGGGCCGGACCCCGGCGCGGGAGGCCATCAACCAGCTGGCCGCGGAGGGGTTTGTGAAGATCCTTCCCAACCGGGGTGGCACATTCGTCCGCAAGCTCGATCTGGCGGAGATCGGCGAGATCGTGGTGGCCCACCAACTGGTGGAGAACAACCTCGCTCAGTTGTGCAGGCTCGACGACGAGACGCTCGCCGACGATCTGGAACGCATTCAGTCGGTGTACCGCGTGGAGGTCGACAACCGCAGGTACCTCAACATCACGGCGTTGAACGAGCAGTTCCACATGCGCATGAACCAGTCGATCGGCAATAGCTTCTTCCATGACTTCGCCCAATCGACCCACCGCCATGTGCGCCGGCTGCTCGTCTATCTCTACACACTCGAGTCGGCACTGCCCGAGCAGCAGGACGAGCAGTTCGAGCTCAATGTCCGGCAGCATGACCGCATCATCGAAGCGGTGCGGGACAAGGACCGCGAGGCGCTCACCGAGGTGCTGCCGGAGCACGCGGGCGCCACGCAGGACCGGCTGGTACGGCTGTTGCAGAGCAACACGGTCGCTCCGTTCCCCGTCAAGCTGCGCCCGCTCGTCCTGCCGGGGGACTGAGCACACCCGGCTCATGGCTCAGCTCGCCCGGGTCCCGTTGCCGGTCGCGGCCCTGAGGCCGAATGCCCCGTAGGCGGAACGCGCCTGCTCGGACGCGAGGAAGCGCACCAGCTCCAGCGCGGCGGGCAGGCCCGCCGCGGCCGTGGACGGTACGGCGCTGAACTCGGTGTCGTGGTCGGCACCGGCCGGGAAGGGGCCGACCACGTCCACGCCGCGGATCGCCATCAGCTCGCTCACCTGCTGGATGGCGAGGTCTGCTCTGCCGTCCAGCACGGCGGCCGCGGTGAAGCCCTTCTCCACGACCGTGGCGCGTGCGTTCACCTCCTCGGCCACCCCGAGTTCGGCCAGCAACCGGGCGAAGTAGATGCCGCTGGCCCCGGTTCTCGAATAGGCGACCGACCGCGCGTCGCGCAGCGTACGAACGAGCTCGGCGACGGTCGCGATCCGCGGGTGCGGTGCTCCCGCACGGACCGCGAGGCCGACTCCGGTGCTGGCGAGCGGTAGTCGCGCCGCGCCGTCGACGACGCCCTGCGCGGCAAGTTGGCCGATGTCACCGGTGATGGCGATCAGGACGTCGGGGTGATCCCCCGAGGCCATCCGTTTCCTCAGTACGGACGTCGGGTCGAAGACGGTCCTGACGGCTGTCCCCGTCGTCTCGGTGAACTCTTCGAGCAGTCGGTGTTCCAGGGCGCTCCGCACCGCCAGGGTACTGAAGAGCGTGACATGCCCATGGCTGGACGCGCACATGGCTACTTCACCCATTCCATTCCGGGGCGTACCTCGTCAGCCATCCGAGCCCGTCGGCGGTGGCGTTCGCGGGACGGTACTCACAGCCGATCCAGCCCGGGTATCCAAGTGCCCGCAGCCGGTCGAACACGAAATCCCAGGCGATCTCCCCGCTGCCCGGCTCCGCCCGGCCGGGCACGTCCGCCACCTGGATATGGGCGATGGACGGCAGGAATTCCTCCAGACGGGTACTGACGTCGCCCTGGCTCATCTGGCAGTGGTAGATGTCGAAGAGCAACCCGACCTGGTCACCGCCGACAGCCGCCACGACACCCGCGGCCTGTTCCTGGGTCTGGAGGAAGTAGCCCGGGATGTCCCGGGCGTTGACCGCCTCGATGACCAGCCGGACGCCCGCGCCGGCGGCGAGCTGCCCTGCCCATGCCACGTTCGCGACGTACCGGGAGAAGGCCGTGTCGCGCGGGACGTCCGCGGGCCGTACGCCGGCCCGCAGGTGGACAAGCGGACACTCCAGCTCGACGGCGTAGTCGAGCGCCCGGGTGATGCCGTCGCGAAATTCCCCGACCCGGTCCGGCAGGCACGCCGTTCCCGCGGCCGTGGGCGTTCCCGGAGCACCCACCGGGCTGTTGAACAGCACCTGGCGCAGCCCCGCGTCCTTCAGCCGCCGGCGTAGCTCCACCGGTGAACGGCCGTAGGGCGAGGCGTACTCGACGGCGGAGAATCCGGCCTCGGCCGCGGCGTCGAAGCGCTCCTCGAACGGCACCTCACCGAAGAGCCGGCCCAGATTCGCGCAGAAGCGCAGCCCATGGTCCGTCGTCATGACGGGGCGCCGAGCGCGGCGACGACCTCGATCTCGACGCAAGCACCGTGGGGGAGTTGCGCCACGCCGACGGCGCTTCGTGCGTGCCGACCGGAGTCGCCGAGGGTCTCGATCAAGACCTCGGAGGCGGCGTCGATCACCTTGCCCTGAGCGGTGAAATCCGGGGCCGAGGCAACGAATCCAGTGATCTTGAGGATCCGCAGGACCCGGCCCCCCTCTCCGCCGAGTTCGCTGTCCAGAGTGTTGAGGCACGCCTGTGCGCACAGCCGCGCGGCGGCCTTGGCGGACTCCAGGTCGACGTCCGCGCCGACCTTCCCGTGGTACGCGATCCGGCCGTCCTTCCGGGGAAGCTGGCCGCTGACGTACGCGACGCCCTGGTGCACCACCACGGGGGTCACGTAGCCGCTCGGGGCGGAAGCCTTCTCGTTCGGTGTCACCGTCTTCCGCTCCCTATGCCTTGAGATCATTGACGAAGCCGGAGATCTCCCGTGCGAGCGCCTCGGGTTCCTCCTCCGGAATGTAGTGACCGCTGCCGGCGATGACTCCGCCGCGCACATCGCTGCCCAGCGGCCGCATGCTCTCGTAGAGGTCGGGGGCGGAGCCGACCTCGCCGCCGAGGGCGAGCACCGGGACGCCGATCTTCCGCCGCATCAGGGGGGTGTTCTGCTCGATGTCCTCCAGGACCGCGCGGTAGTAGCCGAGCATGCCCCGCAGTCCTCCCGGGGCCTGGTACACGCGCTCGTACTCGTCGATGTCGGCCTCGCTGAAAGTGGACCTCCAGTTGGCGGTCTTCCTGCTGAAGAACCATTCGATGAGGATGCGCTCGCGTCCCTGGAGCAGTGCCTCGGGCAGGTCGGGGATCGGGTTGAACAGGAAGTGCCAGTTCCGCCAGTTGTCCGGGCCGAGCGTGATCGTCGGCCGCAGGGTGACCCCCGGGATGTTGCCGTCGAGGAGCACCACTCCTCGCAGGTCGGCGGCGAACTGATGGGCGTAGGCGTATCCCACCCAGGCGCCGATGTCGTGCCCGACCAGCACATACCGGTCCTCACCGAGGACCTTCAGCAGCGAGCGCAGCCGCTTGCCGGTCGTCAGGGTGTCGTAGCCGTCCACGGGCTTGTCGGAGTCGCCTTGCCCGGGGAGGTCGACGGCGATCACATGGAAACGGTCCGCGAGCAGCGGCATCAGACGCCGCCACGCGTAGCAGCTCTGCGGGAAACCCGCGACCAGGACGATCGTGGGTCCTTCGCCGGCTTCCACGATGTGGAACCGGAGGTCGTCCGCCCACACCATGCGGTGCTGGAGCTCGATGTCACTCATTGCCGTCCTCTCGGAAGCGGTTGTCGGGTTCGGCAGCCGGCCATGCGACGCGGGGCCGGGAAGTCGCCTTGTCACCAGGGGGTGAGGTCAGCGGCCATGGGAGAGTTGTGCGGTCTCCTGATCGCTGAGTGGGCGGGTGGGTATCCCGCGCAGAAGCAGGAAGAGTTTCGCGGTCTCCTCCAGCTCTTCGATCGCCGCCGCCGCGGAGTCCGGAGTCGTACCGCTGACGATCGGCCCGTGATTGGCGAGCAGAAGCGCGTGGTGACGGGCGGCGAGGTCGTGGATCGCGGTGGCCAGCGCCGGGTCGCCGGGCCGGTGGTACGGGACGAGGGGCAACCGGCCGATCCGCATGACGAAATAGGCGGTGAGCGGCGGAACGCACTCGGCAGGATCGAGCCCGTCCACGCAGGACACCGCCGCCGCGTAGGTCGAGTGCAGATGAACGATGCCACCGGCGTCCGGTCGCTGCCCGTACAGCGCCAGATGCAGGAGGCTTTCCTTGGTCGGGCGGTCCCCACCGACGTGGCGCCCGTTCTCGTCCAGCTTTGACAGCCGATCCGGGTCAAGGGTGCCCAGACTCGCGTTGGTCGGCGTCATCAGCCATCCGTCGGACACGCGCACGCTGAGGTTACCGCTGGTCCCGGTGGCCAGCCCGCGGGCGAACAGGGAGGCGCCCAGCGTGGCGAGCCGTTCCCGCGGCCGGGCTTCGTGGCTTTTCGTGGCCAGGTTCATGGCAGTCGCTCCCAGGCGTCGAGGAAGAAGTCGCGCGAGCCGAAATTCCCCGACTTGAGCGCGAGCGCGAGTGGCCGGGGGGTGCCGAGCGCCCAGGTCCACGGGACTCCTGGACTGATCTCCGGCCCGATGAGCAACCCCGTAACACCCAGTGCCCCTACGACGGCGCCGGATGTCTCCCCACCGGCGACGATCAACCGGCCGACCCCCATGCCGACGAGGCCGCGGGCGATCGAGGCGAGGGTGGACTCGATCCGCGAGGCGATGTCGTCGGGAAGCCGTGACTTCGCCGCTGTGACGTTCGGCGCCGGTTGCGTAGCGTGCAGCAGGACCGGACCATGTGCCAGAAGTGGGCGCGCCCAGCGCAGTGCCGCTGTGACGACGTTCTCACCCCGGGCGATCGCGAAGGGGTCGACGGGGAAGGTCGGGTACACCGTTCGCACCGCCTCGACCTGGGCGTTCGTCGCCGCTGAGCAACTACCGGCGATGACGGCCCGCGCCCCGCCGGATGGCAGGTGGGCCTCCGGGGCACGGTTGGCGAGGTCATCCGGCCGGCCACGGAGAGTTTCGGCGAGTCCGATCGCGAGCCCCGAACTCGCCGTGACCAGCGGCAGATCGGCGCACGCACGGCCGATGGCGAGGAGGTCCTGGTCGTGGGTCGCATCGACGACGGCGAACCGGACTCCCGCCGAGCGCAACGCGTTGAACTCGGCGTGGATCCGCTCCGGCCCCCGCACCACGGTTCCGCGGTCGACCAGACCGACTCGCGAGGGAGTCTGCCGCCGCATCAGCCGCACCACGTTCGCGTCATCCATCGGCGTCAGGGGGTGCTGGCGCATGGACGTCTCGTCCAACGGTACGTCACCCACGAAGAGCCGACCGTCGCGGACGGTACGGCCGTTGGCCGGCAGCGCCGGGCATACGACGGTGAAATCCATGCCGAGGGCGTCCATCAGGGCGTCCGCGACCGGGCCGATGTTGCCCGCCGGGGTGGAGTCGAAAGTCGAGCAGTACTTGAAGTAGAAGCGATCGCAGCCGATCTCCTGTAGCCACCGCAGTGCGGTAAGGGACCGCTCGACCGCGTCGGAGACCGGCGCGGTGCGGGTCTTCAGCGCGACGACGACCGCCTCCGCCCCCGACCGCACAACGTCCTCCGAGGTATCGGGGACGCCGATGACCTGCACGGTTCGAATGCCCTGCGCCACCAGTACGGAGGCGAGATCGGTACCCCCCGTGAAGTCATCGGCGATGCATCCGAGCAACATGCCCGCACCTCTTTCCGATCACATCGGCCGACGGGCCCACCGGGGGACGGCAGCGGTCACGAGGCGCCATGAACAGCCTCCTTCAGGGCGAGGACGGCCGTCTGTGGCGCGGTGAAGACGGGCACGTCCACCCGTGCGCGGACCCGCTCCGCCGCCTGTGACGTGGAGAAATGGGCGAGGACGACGGCGTCGCAGCCGGAGAGCCGCGGTGCCTGCTCCGCGACCAGCCGGTTGTGTGACCCCGCGTCCCCCGCGCGCAGCAGGTCGATCGCGGAGTCGACGACGATCGACCTGAGCTTCGCAGATGAGCCCAGCCGTTCCGCCTCGGCGGCGAATTCGTCCTCCATGGTCGGGACCGAGGGCGCGAACGTGGCGAGCATCCCGACGTCGGTGCCGCGCGCGAGCGCCGCCCGGAACATCGCCTCGTTCGGTTTGACCACGGGCACCGGCAGTAGAGCGGCCGCGCGTTCTATCGCCGGGCCGAACGCCGAACAAGTCGCCAGAATGCCGTCGGCGCCGGTGCGGTGGGCGTAGCGCACCAGATCCACGAAACGTTCGATCAGCTCCTCGGCCAGCTCCGGCCGGCGTGCCCGCTCGGTGGTGAGCCCGTCATCGAGCAGATTGGTCAGCCTCGCCTCGGGCCATTCGCCGCGGAACGCGTCATGGACGGGTGCCATGGCGACGGGCGTGGCGTGAATAAGGACAATACGTGCTGTGCCTGTCATTGCTTTCTCTGCTCTTCGCGTCGCACCGGGCATCGGCCCGCTGATGGCGGGCCGACAGCGGCCGGTCAGGCGTTTCGTGACAAAACGGCTGTGATGGACTCGATGATCTCAATGTGGTCGCTGAGCGGCAGCCTGTCGATCGTCATCTGCAACTGGCCGAGCCGATCGACACGGCTGTCGTCGATGGCCTGGCCGATGGTGACCGCCGCGGTGAGGACGTCGTGCTCGGACTGCGCGTGGAAGTGCTTGAGCAGGTACGGGGCAAGGTCGGGCCGCAGACTTGCGACCGCTCCGAGCAGCCCGTAGGCACCCCAGTTGGCGACACCGGAGACGATCAAGTGGTCGGCGCCGGTCCGTGCGGCGACCAGGGCGCCGTTCGGAATGTCCTCCTCGACGATCTCCCGGGGCAGTACACCCATGCCGATCTCGTTGCCGCCGTCGCCGATGCCGATGGTGGTCCAGGGCGGGCTCCAGCCGTCGTCCTGGAACAGGTAGTCCAGCGGAGCGGTGTCGTCCGAGATGTCCCACCCGTGCTCGCGGTGCGCCCTCCCGTCGGCGCCCAGCGAACAGCGCTCGATCGCGATGAGGTGGGTGAGCGGCTGCTCCGCCGACTCCAGGCGTCCGCGCAGGCTCCGTACGGCATCGGCGTCCACCGATACGACCTCGAGCGCGACCCTTCCCGGCAGAACACCGGTGACCGCCCATACCGCCTTGGCGCATGGCGCGTCGGTGATCACCGTGACGGGGATACCGGCCTCGATGAACCCCGCGGCGAGCTGGCCCATGCCGTTCAGGCCGTCCGTCTCGGGGGACGGTGGTTCCGCGTGCCGGACGAAGAACCCGCACACGATGCCGATGTGCGGCGAGGGGTGGTCCGCTACCGACTGGGCGGCGCGCTCCAGATCCCCCCGCGCGAACGCGACCAGCCGGCTGATGTCGCGGCGCACCTTACGTCCGACGATGCCTTCGATCTCGGTGATGGGCGTTGGCATTTACCCTCCAAGGGGTGGCGTATACTTAACGTATATATGGCTCCTGAGTGTGTCAACCACACTTCCGGGCGGGGCGGCGGGTGGCCGAGTGGTGTCGTGAGCCGGTGCGGCGGCCCAGGCCCCCGCGGGGCCTTGCCGCGCTATAAGATCGCGACGTGGTTGGGAATGCCGACAAGCGACAGCACATCTTGGACGTGGCGACGCGCCTCGCCGGAACGGACGGTCTTCGGGGCCTGAGCGTGCGATCTGTCGCCGCCGCGGCCGGTATTGGCGCGACGACTTTGCGGGCGTATTTCCCATCACAGGCGTTGCTCTACCGGGCCGTCGCGGGGCGGGTGGTCTCCCATGCGCTGAGCGACGATTGGATCCAGGACGTCTCCCTGGCCCCCGCGGATCGCTTGTACGCGAGCCTGCGGCAGTTCCTCCCCGGCGCGGCGGAACGGCATTCCGCGCTCATGATGTGGTTCGAACTCGTCACCCTCGCTCTTGGCCCCCATGCCAATGAGGAGGTTCTCGAAATGGTGCTCTCCGGGCACGATGAGTCGGTCGTGATCGTGACGCGCTGGTTCACGCTTCTGGCAGCGGACGGATGCGCGCTGCAGGACGCGCCAGAGGTGCTGGCCGTCCGGTTCGTGGCCCTCGTGGACGGGTTGCACCTGAGCCTCTTGTTCGACAAGGGCGAAGGGGCGCTCGACCGGGCGGAAAACACGCTTCGCTGGTTCGCCGAACAGTCACTGACCGCTCCCGGCGAGGATGCCCCGGACGCGAATCCGGCGTGAAGGATCGCGGGGGCCCGAGACCGCTCTGGACGGTTCGAGCGCCAGGGGTGTCCGGCGGGGCTTCGCGCCTGCGGCGGACCTTTCCCCTCCCCGCCCCTTCCCGGCACCTGACGATATGCGGCGGAGCCGCATATCGAAATGGTGCGGGAAAGGGCGGGGAGGGGAAAGCGTCGATATGCGGCTCCGCCGCGATCCGCCGGACACCCCGTAGCCGCACAGCGCTTCCGGAGTCGTGATCGACCACCCCGGGCCAGGCGGAACCTCACCGGTACGGCGGGCGGCGTAGCGCAACGCTCCGCCTCAGCCGCAGCACGGAGCGTATCGGCACAGTGTGCCGCACGACGTGCGGCACACTGTGCGGTACAGTGTGCCGCACGTGCCGCAGCCTGCATCGGAAGAGACCGGAACCCGTGGTCCCAGGCGCGGTCGCCGCGGCGCCGGCCACGCGCGACGCCAACGTACTGGCCTGAGTGGGCCGGCGGCGTGAGGTGACGGCGTCGTCGCGGCCCGGGTTCCACGCGGGCCGACTTCCCGGTCGCTCGGCGAAATACCTCTCCGGTCGGCGCCACCACATACGCGAACCACACCAATACAAACGACCCGTCGAAATATCCGACCCGCAGGAGAGGAATTGCCATGGTTCCCCAAACCACTCACGCTCCGACAGATTTGATCGGTGCGGAAGAGCGGCGGCCCGGGTGGCCTGAGATACTCGCCGCCGCCGTCGCCTACATCCTGTGTTACATCATCGGCCCGCCGATCATCAGCTCACTCACCCACGACGAGTCGGTCGCGAGCGGGCTGTCTCTCGCGGCGCTCTCCGGGATCATGGGCCTGCTCGCCTTCTTCGCCGCTTTTGTCATCCGTGACCGCTCATGGTCCGCGTTCAATGTCCGCGCCATCACGACTCGCTGGATTTTCCTCTCGGTCGGCTTCGGACTGCTCGCGATCGTCATGACCCGTGTGGTCGCCGGCATCGCCGTGGCGATCATCGGAAGCACGGACGGTGATCCGCAAGGCGACTACCACGACGCGGCCAACGCCGGTCCGCTCGCCCTGATTCTGCAGCTGCTGTTCATCGCCGTCCTCACCCCCATCGGCGAGGAGTTCGCCTTCCGGGGCGTGATCTCCACCGCGCTCAACAGGTACGGCGCATGGGTGAGCGTCATCGGCAGCACCGTCATCTTCGCCCTGGCCCACGGCATCAACCTGGCCATGATCCCCGCGCTCGTCGTCGGCACGATCAACGGCATTCTGCTGGTGCGCACCAAGTCGGTGTGGCCGGGTGTCATCGTTCACGCGGTCAACAACGGCCTGGCAACCCTCCTCGGCGTGCTGCTCGGCTGAAGGGTGCCCCGGCGCCGCGGCTGTTCAGGGCCCGACGTCCGTCGCGGCGGCCCGAGGCCCTCGCCCCCATGACACCGGTCACGATCACCGCACGCGACGGACTGTCCCTGCCCTCCTACCTGACCCTGCCCGTGGGGGTCGAGCCGGCCGGGCTGCCGCTGGTGCTGCTGGTCCACGGCGGTCCCTGGTCCCGCGACAGCTGGGGGTTCAACCCCGCCGCGCAGTTGCTGGCCAACCGCGGCTACGCGGTTCTCCAGGTCAACTTCCGCGGCTCGACCGGCTGCGGCAAGGACCATCTCGAGGCCGGCATCGGCGAGCTCGCCGGGAAGATGCACGAGGACCTCATCGACGCCGTCGACTGGGCCGTCAAGGAGGGGTACGCGGACCGGGGCCGTGTCGCGATCTTCGGTGGCTCCTACGGCGGTTACGCCGCCCTGGTCGGCGTCACCTTCACCCCCGGCGTCTTCGCCGCCGCCATCGACTTCTACGGCCCCTCGAACCTCGTCAGCTTCCTTCGGACCGTGCCGGAGTTCGCGAAACCGCTGCTGGTCAACAACTGGTACCTCTACGCCGGCCACCCCGACGACACCGAGCAGGAGGCGGACCTTCGGGCTCGCTCACCGATCAGCCGGGTGGACCGGGTCCGCGCACCCCTGATGGTGGTCCAGGGGGCCAACGACGTCCGCGTCGTCAAGGCCGAGTCCGACCAGATCGTCGATGCGCTGCGCGCCCGTGGCGTCGAGGTCGAATACCTGGTCAAGGACAACGAGGGCCACGGCTTCGTAAACCCCGAGAACAACATCGACATGTTCCGCGCGGCCGACCGCTTCCTCGGCCGCCACCTGGGCGGACGGCCCGATACGCAGTAGCCGACGCCTCACGGCACAGAACCACCTGGTGAGTTGATTTCGCATGACCGAACGCGTACGCCCCTCCCACCCGGCGGCCGCCCCGAACGGCCCACACGTCCGGCACCTCCCGAACGGACCGGAGCAGCCCCCGGGAGGCCGGGCGAATCGGCCTGACCAATCCGGCCCGGCAGATGGGATACGGCTCCTCGGACGCCGCCGGAGCGCCGGTGCGGAGCGGATGGGGGCGCCGGTGAGCGTCGCACCCGCGGAGTTCGGCTCCGCGTTGAGGACGCTGAGGAGCAGTCAGGGCTTATCTCTCGGAGACCTCGCCCACCTGGTCAATTACAGCAAGAGCTACCTCAGTCGGGTGGAGACCGGAAAGAAGCAGCCGACCGCGGATCTGGCGCGGCACTGTGACGACGCGCTGGGCGGCGAAGGCCGTCTTATCCGTATCGCCATGAGCGTTCCGCGTCGCAGGACACAGGCGGCGACGACGACTCCTTCGGTGCGGCAACTCCCGCGTTCCATCACCGATTTCGTCGGCCGAGTTGATCTGCTTCGTCAACTCGACGGAACGTGTCCGGAAGCTTCCGACGGGCAGTATCGAGGCTCTCCGCTCGTCCTGGTCGACGGACCCGCCGGAATCGGCAAGACCGAGACGGTCCTGCACTGGGGGCATGTCGCAGCGGAACGGTTTCGCGATGGCACGCTCTTCGCGGACCTGAACGGATTCCGGCAGGGCGGTTCGCCCCTCACCGCCGAGCAGGTACTCCGCCGCTTTCTTTACGACCTCGGCGAGACGCGAGCCGATCTGAAGGGGATGGACGCACAGCAACTGGGCGTTCCCTTCCGCAGCTTGCTGACCGGCAAACGCATGCTGATCGTCTTGGACAATGCAACCCGACCCGAACAGGTGCGTTCCTTACTTCCTGCCAGTCCCGGCTGCATGACCGTGGTGACCAGCCGTAGCCGTATGCCGGGCTTGCTGGCCAGAGACGGTGCGCTGCGCCTTCAGGTCCCGCCCATGGCTCCGGAGGAGAGCCTGGAACTGCTGGCCACCCTCGATCCCGAAAGCCGTCTGGCCCAGCGGCCCGAATATCTCGATGCGTGCGGGCACATACCCCTGCTCATACGCATCGCCTCCCGCCGGAACATGAACCCGGAGTTCTACGACAGCCTCTACCGGCGGGAGAGCGCCGCGATGCTGCGGCTCTTCTCCATGGTCGGTGACGACTCCACGTCGCTACGGTCCCTGCTGATGGGGTCGTACGAGGTGCTGACCGGAGAGGCCACGTGGGCCTTTAGGCTGCTGGGCACCTGTGCCGAAGGGTGGTTCACGGTCCGCGACGCCGCGAGACTGTTGGACACCGGACAGTCGGCGGCCGAGGAGTTGCTGTCCGAACTGGCCGATATACACCTGCTCCAGTACCGGGATGGGCAGTTCGCCTTCGATCCCGTGCACCGCGCCTTCGCGATCGAACGGGCGGGCGCGGTGGAGTCCGAGCGGAACGGCTGCCAGGTGTAGGCCACTTGGAGGTGCGGTGCCTCGGCTCCGAGCGGAAATCACCAGCCGGCTTCTTTCAGCAGCTCGGCCAGTTCGGCGTGGGCCCTCTCATGGCGCTCATGGGATACGAGCGCCTCGCTCACCAGCAAATACACACCTACCGGGGTCAGCAGTAGGGCCTCGTCACCATACTTGTGGATCCGTATTCGGGTCACCGCCGCGCCGGGCGGCAGCGCCCCCAGACGGATCCCATGCAGGGGCAGCCCCGACGCCAGTGAGTCCGCCGTGGTCGCCGGTGCGGACGGCGCCTCTTGCGAGCGGCGCCGTTCGTGCTCCGTGTCGCCCGCCTGGTCCAGGGCGGGCAGCATGGTGACGAGCCCATCGACGGGCAGCTCGGCGGCCGTGTACCTCACCAGTTCGGCCACCTCGGCCGCCAGATGGAAATCGGCTGCGGTGCGCACCAGGTCGTCGGCGTCAGGGATGTCCTGACCGGTCAACATGTACAGGTCCAGGGCGTCCCGCGGATGGAAGGGGCGCTGCAGTCGCTCCTCGGCGAGGCACACCAGGTTCCGCAGCCAGGGGCCGTCGGGCGGATGGACACGGATCGGTACGTCGGCGTTGCCCACCAGGGCCGCCGTGCAGAGTTCGATCCTGATCTCGGGGTCCAGCAGCGGTTCCTCCGGCGGCCATACCATCGTGACCAGCAGATGGCGCTCCTGGCCCAGCACGGTCACCCACACCGCCGTGGGCGCCGGATCGGACAACTCCCCGACCAGCCGCCACAGCTGTTCCTCGTCCGGCACCAGCAGGTCGATATCGCCCTGCGGCCGAAGCACCCCGGGAGGGTACGCGGACGCCAGCGACGGCCCCTTGAGGACGGTGAACCCCGTTTCGGCCGGCAGCCTCCCCAGCACATCGCGGTAGTGCAGGGCTCGCCGCCGCGCGCGGGCGAGTTCTCCCGCCGCGGCCGGGCCCATGGCGATGCCGTCCCGTTCGATGACCGAAAGGACGAGAAACGGGAGAGTGTAATGAGCCTGCCGGGCGGCAAGCATGAGACGCCCCAAGCCCTCGTCAGGCACTACGTCGAAAATATCGTAGAGAATATCCAGTGTGAGTTCCGGCGAAACCGGCATTCGTTCCTCTGCCATAGGCACACATCCTGGCCCAGCAAATCGGCGTCGACAAGTGTTGCCGTGTGCCGGACAGCATGTTGCCCATTGTCCATTGAGTGAGAAACGCGAGTCCTCTTGATTCGCGCCGCCGTAGGGTGGTGTGGATCCCGCGCGGCGGGCCGGAAAGCCGTGTGGCTGTCGGCCGCGATGGACCACGCCGGCACCGTGCTGGGGCAACGGCCGATCGCCGACAAGGCCCCTGGGTTTCCCGTTGCCCTTGGCTGTGGACAATGAGCAACACCTGGATTCGCCTGACGACGGTGTGCCAGAGTTTCGAGCGAAGGCAGGGCAGCTCGTAATTGACCAGCAATTCGATTGAAGCTGCCCCTCGTTTAGAGAGAGGAGAGTGACATGCGTAAGCACATCGTGCTCCTGCGCCCGCGCCTTGACAAGATCAAGACCAGGACGCGCTGAATAGTGCCTTGATGAGTGGGGGCGTCACCGCGTTATACGCGGGGCGCCCCTACCCATTTTTCATGCAACCGGTAGCCCAACGAGGTGGTCACTTGCTCGAGCAGCTTTCAACTCATCTGGTCGTCGATGACAGGCTCCGGACGGCCGGGATATGCCTGGCGGTCGACTACGGTGCCCGGAACGACCCGGATGGCCGGGGCGGGCTCGCGCACTGCCTCGAACACCTCTTGATGGCCTACCCCGTGAACGCCGGCACGTCCCTCTGCGAGCATGTCGAACGTCTTGGCGGCAGCGCCAACGCCGAGACGGGCCTGGAACATATGCTCTTCCACGCCCAGGTCCTCGCCGAGGACACCGAGAAGGTCCTCGCCCTGTTGCAGGACGCGATCTGGCGTCCGCAACACGACGCCGATCTGGTGGCCTCCGAGCTCGAGGTCGTACTGCAGGAACTGGCAGCGGCCGCCGCCGATCCCTTGGACGTCGTGCAAGACGCCTTCCTCACCGACCTCTTTCCCGGCCACCCGCTGGGCCGTCCGGTGGGCGGCTCCGTCGACGAGGTGCGCTCGCTCGGCATCGCCGACATCGACACCGGACACCAGGAGTACTTCCTGCCGAGCCGGTGCGCGCTCGTGGTCGTAGCGCCCGAGGCTCCCGCCGGTCTGCCGGCCGGCGCCACCGTCGGTGGACCCCTGAGCGCCGCGCCTCGCCGCACCGTGCCACAGCCCTTGGGCAGGGTCGCCCATCGCCCGCCGGCCTGGCCGGATGCGTTCACCTGGGTATCGGTGGGGGGACGCTCCGCGGCTGCCGACGCGCCCGGAAGCCATAGCTACCAGGTCCTCGCCGAACTGTTCGGCGGCAGTCCTTCCTCGCCCCTCTACCGGAAGCTGCGGGGCGAGCGGGGTCTCGCGTACTCGTTCCAGGCATGGCACCGCGGCTACACCGAGGCAGGTGCCTGGCGGGTCCTGGTCGGTACCGACGCGGGGAAGGGCGAGGAGGTCGTCGATGTGGTGATCGAGGCGCTCGGCGAAATGGCCCGCGGCGGCCCGGCTCCCGACGATCTGCTCGCTGCCCGCAAACAGGCCCGCAGCAAGATCCGCTTCGGTCTGGAAAGCCCCCTGGACCACGCGCGGTTGCTGGCACGGCAACGTGTGGCCGATCCGTCGTGGACGGCTGAGGGCGAAGAGGCCGCCCTGGCGGCGGTGACCGCGGAGGAGATCGCCGCGTCGGCGGCGAACATCCTGGACGACCTGGTGGTCACCATCCGCCCGGAGAAGTCATGAGCACCGGCCTGGACATGTATTTGCGCGGCGCCGAGGAGGCCGGTCTGCTCGGACGGTTCGCCGGGTCGCCCTATGTCGCGGGCTCCTACGAGGAACCGGTTCGCGGCGAACTCCAGTACCTCGTCACCTACGTCGATCCGGACCTGGCGGCCTCCTGCGCATGGTGGGCCGAGCTGCCCGGGATCGCCCGTACGGCCGACCCGGCCACGCGGGCCGTGGTGGCCCGCGTCCCGTCGGACCACCGGCCCCCGACGCCATGGCACCGCTACCTCACCTACCTGTCCTACCACGGCGCGGCCGCCGTACCCGCCGAAGCCGGCGACCACGCACCCGACCTGCCCGAGGTCGTCCCGGCCCGGCCCGAGCACGAGGGGCTGATCGTCGCCTGGCTGGGCGTGGCGCTCTCCAACGCGGCCCTCTGCCACGGCGCCGAGGACGCGCGGCCGCAGGAGGACGTGCTGAAGAGCCTGCTGGATCACCCCGGCAGGGCCAGTTTCGTGGTGCTGCTCGACGGAGCGCCCGCGGGCCACGCCACCGTGTTCTGCGATGAGCGGGACGACGTGACCGGCGAGCCCATCGCCGAGCTGTTCGACATTCTGGTGGAGGCCCCGCCGGCCGACCGGCGCAGAGCCACCATGGCGCTCGTCTCCGCCGCCGCACGGCATGCGGGGGCCCGGCGGCTGCCCCTGATCGGCAATGTCGTCCACACCCTCACCGGCGAGGTTGACCCGGGTGAGCGAGTCGTCGCCGCCCTGAGGTCTCAGGGCTGGCGTCCCGACCATGTGATGTGGTGGCTCGCGCTGGATGAGCCGACAAGGGCCGCGGGCACCTCCGCGCATCGTGAGGACACCGGGCGGTGACCGCTGTACGCGTGCGCGGGCTGACGCGCGCCTACCCCGCGCGGAAGGGCTCCGACGGCCGTCCGCACCTCGCGCTCGACGCATTCGACCTGACCGTCGAACGCGGCGAGATACACGGCTTGCTGGGCCCGAACGGAGCGGGCAAGACGACGCTGTGCCGCATTCTGTGCACGGTCCTGCTGCCGACCAGCGGCACCGCGGAGGTGCTGGGGCACGATGTACTGGCCGAGGCCGACGCGGTCCGCCGGTCCATCGGGATCGTCTTCGGCGGCGAGCGGGGGCTGTACGGCCGGCTGACGGCCACGCAGAACCTGTGCTTCTGGGCGGCACTGTACGGGCTCAGCGGCCGGGACCTGCACAGCCGTGTCGATATGCTGCTCGCCCGCATGGGGCTGGGCGATCGGGCCCACGACCGGGTCGACACCATGTCCCGCGGTATGAAGCAGCGGCTGCACATCGCCCGCGGGCTGGTCCATGACCCGTCGGTGCTGATCCTCGACGAGCCGACCATCGGCATGGACCCGGTGGCCGCCCACGCATTCCGGGAGCTGATCGAGCAGCTGCGGGCCGAGGAGCGCACCGTTTTGCTGACCACCCACGACATGCAGGAGGCGGAGGCGCTGTGCGACCGCGTCACGCTCGTGGATCATGGACAGGTCATCGTCACCGAGTCGGTCACCGAGGTGGGTTCGCTCCTGGCGCGCGGTGACCGGATCGAGGCCGCAGGCGTCCCCGACACGACGGTCCTGGCGCTGCGGAAACTGCCCGGCATCACATCGGTGGACGCCTCCGACAACGGCACGGTGCGCGTCGTGCCGAACGCCGAATCGGGCACGGAACAGGCGCTGCGGCTGCTGGTGGACGCCGGGGTCACCCGGATCAGCACCGCCCCGCCCACCTTGGAAGAGGTCTACCTCGGCCTGATCGGCAGCCGGGGTATGGCGGTGCGTTCATGAAGTTGTTCCTGAACGGCTTCGTGTTCCAGCTGCGGCTGGCCCGCCGGTCGCCGGACACCTTTCAGGTCTGCGCCACCGCGCCCCTGCTGACCGTGATCTTCCTCGCCATCAACAAGTACACCGGGGCCGGGGACCTCACCAGTTTCGCGGTGGCCGCGCCCACGCTCATGTCGCTGTGGATGCTGGCGCTGTCCACCGCCGGTTCCGCGCTGACCGAGGACCGGGACCTGGGCACTCTGGAGGGTCAGATCGCCGCCCCGGCCCCGATGGAGCTGACCTTTCTCGGGCGGATGTGCTCGGTGGTCGTCGTGGGGCTGGTGGCCTTCGCCGAGTCCTGGCTGGTGGCCGGCCTGCTCTTCGGGCGCTGGCTGCCCGTCCCGCATCCCTTCGTCCTGACGGGCTGTCTGCTCGCCACCGCGGTCGCCACCGCGGGGACCGCGGGATTGCTCGCCCCGCTGTTCGTGCTCACCCCCTCGGCGCGCACCGTGCAGAACACGCTCAGCTTTCCGTTCTACCTCCTGGGCGGGGTCCTGGTCCCGGCCTCCTCATTGCCCGACTGGGTCCAGCCGGCCTCCCGTGCCATCTTCCTGTCCTGGTGTGCGGACCTGCTGCGCGACAGCCTGGCCGCGCCCCCGGTCCATCTGCCCGCGCTGCGGCTGCTCGCAGTGCTCGCGCTCGGCGCCGTCGGCTACGGGACAGGCATGGTCCTGCTTCACCGCGTCATCATGCGAGTCCGGCGCGCCGGAACACTCTCCCAGACGTGAAAGGTGCCGGTGTGCGCTTTACCGCGGCCGCTCCCGCTCTCCCCGCTCTGCGGCCCGCCGTGCAGGCGGCCCGCGTCGTCCGGCACAGTGCGGCCATCGCCTTCGCCGATATGCGGGCCGTCTACACCTGGAAGGTGTGGATCTTCGGCTGGCTCGGGCGGATGCTCGCACAGGTCACGTTCTTCACCCTGCTCGCCCGCACCACGGGCAGCGAGGAGCACACCGCGTACATCGCGGTGGGCAACAGCGTCATGACGTGCGCCCTGGAGTGCATGTCCGTGGTCGCATCCACCACCTGGGAGCGGTTGTCAGGCACCCTGGTGCTGCTGTGCGCGGTCCCGGCCCGTCCGGTGTGGGTGTTCTTCGGCCGCAGCCTGCAGTGGCCGATCAGCGGCAGCGGTACGTCGCTGATCGCGCTCCTGTTCCTGGCCCCGCTGTTCGGTGTCTCCTGGCATCCCGGCCAAGTGCCCGCGCTGGTGGTGCTGGTGCCGCTCACCGCGCTGACCACCTACTGCTTCGGGCTGTTCCTGGCGGCCTTCGTGCTCAACGCCAACGGTGTGCGCAACATCGTCTCCAACGTCGCCTACCTGCTGATGATGATCCTTTGCGGAGTCAACATCCCGGTGAGCCAATGGCCGCCGGCGGTACAGGCGGTGGCCGACATCCTCCCGCTGACGCACAGCCTGCACGCCATCAGGCTGGTGTCCGACGGTGCCGGGGCGTCCCGGGTCCTGGGCGCGGCCGGGCTCGCCCTGCTGTGCGGCGCGGGATGGCTGCTGGGAGCGTACGTGGCCTTCAACCGCTTCATGGCCAGGGCCCGCGGCCTGGGCAGCGCCGATCTGTTCTGAGCGGCGGCCGCCGAACGATCTCTCGCACATCGCTCCGCAAGAGATCACCGGCCCCGAGGGAAGCGTCGACGATCGGGAGGACAATCTGGTGTTGCCCGGTGCCTCTGGGGTGGACAATGGACAACGCATTGAGATGAAGGGCAGTCGGCTACCACAGTTGATTCATGACGTTGCACACTGCCGAGACACCGGTTTCGTCCGTCAACATCACTGTTCCAATGCAGTTCGAGTTGCTGGACGCAGATCCCGCCGACGGGTTTTCGCGCCCGCTGCACGCGGCCCGGGTAGCGCACTACACGCTGCCCGCGCGCCCGGAGAGCATTGACGGCTTCCGGGTCAGGTGCGAGGGGCATTGAGCGTGGATCGGCCCGAAAGAGCGTGTGTCGTACCGGAATGGCTGAGTCGGGAGGGGCGCAAACGGGAAATTTACGCGGGCGATCCCTACTACCGAGACGCCTGGGACGATCTGACCGCCCTCCTCGGCACCGAATGGGCTGTAGCCGATCAGCTCCATCGCGTCGCCCCGATGATTTTGAAGCCGGACACTGTGGCCATCCGGGGCGGAGCGAGGCTGCTGGCCGCAGTGCGCGCCGCGGGCTTTGTCCCGGTTGCCTGGAGCAAGTTCCGGTTCGACCGCCATGTCACCCGCGAACTGTGGCGATACCAGCTGAACGTCGCGACCCGCGAGCGCATTGACGTGATGGACATGATCATGCCGGCGGCGGAGTCGCTGTACATCCTTCTCCGGGACACGGCGGAGTCGGGGATACCGGCCACCGCCAGACTGAGCGACATGAAAGGGCCGACTCGCCCTGAGGATCGGGAGGCACACCACCTGAGGTGGATCGCAGGAGCGGCCCAAGCCTCGGTGCTCACGTACATTCACGTCGCGGACGAACCCGCCGACATCCTGAGGGAGCTGGGCGTCTTCTTCGAGAGCTCGGAGCGGAAGCGCCTCCTCGCCGCCCTCAACAGCCGTCAGGACGTTACGCAGCAGGTGCTGACGGCCCTGACAGAAGTCGAGGCATGCACCGAGGCATCCGACCTGTTCTGGAATTCAGCGTTGGACAGACTGGATGCGCAGTTGTCCGGCCATCCGGACACCGCGGAATTGGCCGCGCTGCTCCAACAGGTGCGAGCCGGCCGGAGTAAGGACTGGCAGTCGCTTCTCGCCTTGGCGGACAGGCTTGGGCTGCAGTGGTCGCATTGGGACCGGGTAGCGGTGGCAGCCCACCTGAGCGCCCGACACCTGGAGGCCGAACCAGTCATTCCTGACGTGAGCCGGTCCGCTTGGTCGGTCGACTCGCGATCTCTGGCAGTGGACCGGGTAACGGCCACGACAGGTACCACAGGAAACGGATAGGAGACCAGCATGCACAGGTCCAGGGTGGTGTCGTTGGTCGTTCATTCTGGACGGCCGAGGGCGCTCTCGAAAGGCAGGGCAGCGTGACTTCGCTGATCACTCCAGCCTCGGCCGAACCGGACACACATGATTACGTGCGTGACGCTCTCGGCCAACGCTACACAATCAGGTCATCCCGGGTGATCGATCTCAACTTGTTCAAGGTTCGCGTCTCCAGCAACGTCACGGACTTCGCCGGGTACGCCTTCTACACTCGGTTCGCCCCTCCCGAGCAGGCCTGCGCATACGAGCTCGTCTTTGTAGATCTGGACCAAGACCCGATCGATCCAGCGTTGATCGAGCCCTTTGCGGACCAGGGATACCGCGCCGACCGTTTTCGCGGAGGCTCTTACATCACCCACCATTTCGGCCCACCCGCCTACCTGGTGACCCGTGGCAACCGGATCTATGTCTTCGGTCGTGAGCTGGAGCGCACTCTCTGGCCGTACTTCACCAAACGTCTGCTCACCAGCTTTGCCATCGACCATGGCCTTGTGCACCTCAAAGCCGCGGCTTTTGTCCAGCCGCAGGGTGCCACGCTGCTGTTCGGCCGCCAGAAGGGCGGCAAGACCGTCTTCCTCACCCAGGCCTGTGCCGCGGGTGCGCGGTTCCTCAGCAATACGCATGTGCTGACAGGCGGAGCCACCGTATACGGCGTACCGTCCGCGATGCGGATCCGGAAGGGTCCGGGCTTCGACCAGCTCATCGTTTCGGGTCGGCTGGAGAAACACCTGGAAGCATCCGAATATCGGCTTGATCCCGATATGATCTTCGGTCACGAGGCGATCGCCGAAGCCACGGTCCGCAACCTGTGCGTCATCGACTACAACCCGGACCGGACCCCCTGCTTCGACGAGGTCGGCGAGGAGCCCTTTACGGCATTCTTGGACCTCTTTGCCTGCGCGCCCGGCACCTACGGGTTGAAGGACGACATGCTCGCCCATCTGGGCAGCGACTTCTACCGATACAGTGCCGCCTTCACGGCGATGAAGCGGCGCATGAGCGAACTCGTTGGGGCAGCGCGGCGCTTCTATATAAACGCCGACATGCTCGATCCCGTGGTTCGGGACCGCACGCTGGCGCGTCTCGCGGAGCAGTGATCTGCCGATTCGCTCCCGCGGCCGTGCCCCCCGTAGCGGGATTCGGCGGCTGCGCAAAAACCGGCGGATGGTGGAGGCGGCCATTGGCTGCCACATGTCATAACAAAGGATGAAACGTCCATGAAGACAGATGACCGTGCTGTTCGGGTTCGGGAAGTTCGGCGTCAGTTGGCGCATGATGGCCCTGCTCGGACGCGGCCTTTCGACCATGACTTCGAGTACATCACTCTTCCCGAGCGTGACTGTGACCTTCTTCGCGATCTCTTGATTGCCGAACATGCCGAGACCGTCGTCGAGGTCGGGCTTGCCTACGGCAGTTCGGCACTTGCCGTGGGGGAGGCTCTTGTTTCTCGGGGTCACGCCGACCCCCGGCATATCTTGATCGACCCATTTCAGGAAGACATGTGGGCCAACACGGGGTGGGACCTGCTCTGCTCCGCCGGTCTCGACCGGATCGCCACGCTTCTTCCGGCCCGGTCCTCGGATGCTTTTCCCCGGCTCATCGCGGAGGGACTGATCGCCGATGCGGCTTTTGTCGACGGGAGCCACCTGTTCCACGAAGTCTTTCTCGACTTCTACTACCTGCGGAAGGTCGTGAAGCCGGGTGGGCTGGTGGTCATCGATGACGCCGACAAGCCCTCGGTTCGCACCGCGGTCCACTACTTCGAAGTGAATCTGGGCTGGACCGCGCTTCCTGACCCGTTCACGGCCGGGACCTGGCGCACCGTCGGCAACGATCCGAACGGCGAATCGATGCCGCGCTGCCGGGCCTTTCGGCTGCCCGACGTCGTCTCCGAGCCGCGCTCCGGCGATTTTCTCCCCTTCTAGCCTCGCTGTTTCGCTTGGGGTGGAGCGACGTGCAGGATCCGGTAGCGGAGTTTCTTGGGTTCGGCGGTAGCCGGTTCTCCGTCCAGCAGCGGGACGCGGGTCCAGGCCAGAAGATCGATAGCGGCCGAAGCACAGTGAAGTACGCCGTTGTCAGCCCGGTTGCTTCGGCGAGGTCCGCCGGCAAACGTGCTCCGGCGTGCCCGACCACCCCCGACCCGTCGGTGGACACCACAAGCCGGGGCCGCGAACCGATGTCCTTCACGCAGAAAGTGCCTTCCTCTGGCGACGACAGAACCCCTGGACAAGGTCCATCGTCCCAGCTCAGGAAGGCACTTTTGCGTTTCCACCCAAACCTCAGCCGCACCCCAACCACAGCGGCTGCCCCAAATCTGTCGGCACCTATGCCCGCAGGGCGATCAATTTCCGCCGGAGAATTTCCATTTACCCGCGTTTGACTTCCCACCCCAGGCTTCAATCGCGGGGCCATGCTGAGTCAGATACTTGCCGGTTTTCACGTTTCGCACGTAGTTCCCGGCTGGATACGTCCATTTCTGATATTTACCGCCGTTGCATTCCCTGATATACACATCCCCAGCCGAATTACTGTCGAGGCAAATGTTCGTGTGAGCCATGCGGATCGTGGCCCCGCGTCGGTCCCAGAGGTGCAGGGGATTGCCAGATCGGCAATACTTTGCAGTGAGACCAGCGTGATTATTAAGGGAAGCGATGCATTGATTGTATGACAGGTTTCTGATGAAAGTATTGTTGGCCGCACTTGCGTCCGAGGCGAAAAGACCCACAGTGGTGGTCGCGGTAATTACCGCCGCCAAGTTGACCCGCAGGGTCCACTTAAGTTTATGGGACACTTGAACTTTCCCGTTTCTGTTGATTTCGCGCTTCTGCGCAAACTTGAAGATAAGCCGAGACCGACAAGCTGGGCCCGCGCAAGCAGCATGCTGCAAGTCACGGCCCAAGCATTGACCGGGTTCGTCTCGGCGGCGAACCCGGCCGCCAATGTCGCCGGTTGGGCCCCACAGATGCGGGTGTCTCCCGGGCGCGCGGATCTCGCGGGCACTTCGTCGACCGCAAGGTGCCCGCCATCTCACGAATTGGTGGTTCAGACAGGGAACAGGTTTGCAGCGTCGGCGGATAGGGTTCTGTCGAATCTCACTGATCGATTCCCTGTGCTTGGACACCGAAATACGGGAGGTGAGACTGGATCATATGACGAGCAGTCATGACGAGCAACTGGGCGTCCGCGTTTGGAGAGTTGAGAGCCTCGCCCCGTCATCACCCGCTCGGCGCGGTGTCAGGGCGTCGGGTCACGGGGTGACCGGGTCCCCCACCGCTCCCCCGGTGGCGTTGCGGACCGCGCGCGCGAGACGTTCGGGGGCGTCGGTGAGTTCCCCGCGGTCGGTGCCCGTCAGGAGGGCGGCGCCGATGTCCTCGTTGATGACCCGCAGAGCGGCCGAGGCCGCCGCGGCGTGCAGGCGCACCTGAAGGTCGTCGCCCGGAAGTCGCAGTCGCACCGCGAAGATCCCGGCCATTTCGCGCTCCACCTGGTCGCAGGCCATCAGCCAGGCAGTGCGAATGGCCGGCTCCTTGGCGGCCAGCAGGATCATTTTCATCGCGAGCATCTCGTCGGCCCGCTCGATATCGCTGGCTTCCCGACCGAACCTGGTGGCCTCCGCGGAGACATGCTCTTCCAGGGAGAGATCCCGGGGCCAGCTGCCTATCATGGACGTCTCCCAGCTCACGCCTTGCATCACAATGGGCTCGGCACAGCTCTCCTTGCTGCGGAAGTGCCGCCAGATGGTGCGCGTCGACAAGCCCACGGCCTCGGCGATCTGGTCACCGCTGGTCGCATCCACGCCCTGTTCCCAGAACAGGCGGGCCGCCTCCCGTGAGATTTCCAGTCGCAAGCGATGGCGCCGTTGCTCACTCATCCCGCCACGCTTGGTCGATGCCACGCTGACCGTCCCCGCTTCTTGCTCACGCTGACAACTTGGAGTGTCATAATGACAGTAAGTGACCCATGAGGGCTACTGGTCCCCGCCCCGCACCTGGCGTGGTCGCCCTCACGACCGCACCGCGCAGCGTGCACTACGGGGCGCTCCCGGACCTCCGCCTCAGGTGACGGCTCCCTGAACAGGGCATATTCCCTGGTCAGAGCCTTGATGGCGGACGAGTCGGCCTGTACGCCGGGTTCTGTCCTGCTCCAGCGTCGGTCAAGCTCTGACCTGCTAGTTTGCCCGCACCTCGCCGCTGAGTACGCCGCCTGGGACTTCTCAGGGACTTTCCGCCGCGGCCGTGAACCAGGACTCGATGACGGCGAGGCCGGCGCACTGCCCGGCCCGCCGCTCACGCTACCCCGTTCCGAGGTCGGCAGGCGTACCGAGTCAGGAGCAGAGGCGGAAGGGCCAGCCGCTGGCCTTCCGCGCGGCTTCCGCTCCTGGCACATGCTCGGCCTGCGCTCGGCCTCGATGGCCCGGTACTCGCAAGTCTTCTAGGCCACGGTGAGGATCCGATGCTGGCCGTGGGCGCTCAAGGGGCGGGCGTCGTGGATGCTGGTGACCCAGGTGACAGCGGCGTACCGGCCAAGGGAAAGAGGAGGAGTCAGGGTTGCTGTCCGCCCCGGGGAGAGCGGCGGGCTGCCCAGCCATCGGCTGATGTCGAAGGGCGGGGGCGAGGGGGTGGTGTCGTCGAAGAACGCTTGGATATCGGCTTCGGTGACCGCGTCGTCGGCGATGGGGTAGAGAACCAGTTCGTCGACTTGACCTCGCATGTGATTGACGTAGCGGAGCGGGCGATTGGGCTTGGGATTGCCGCACAAGTCGAACCGGGGCCCCAGGCCAGGTACTTCCCTTGCCGTGACGATGGCGGCGGGTGGGGTCTGGGCTTGGTTGCGGGGTCGATGGACGGTGAGGATGCGTATGTACTCCTGCCCCGGCGCGGGGTTGCGGCCGCGATCACCCTCGAAGTCAAGGAACTCCAAAACCAGGTAGCGGCCGGCTTCCAGGTCCAGGGTGAAGACGGTGTCGGTACCCACGTGGGTGAAGCCGCCGCCGTACAGTTCGGCGGAGGCCATCAGGGCCTTGGTCGCCTCGATGTTCTCCCTCCCTTCGGTTGCGAAGATCCGCCGCAGCCGGGTGCGGAATGCCGCCACGGATACGCCGCGTCGCAACCGGACGAGACCAACAGCGCCCGTCAGGTGGCTCGTGGTCCGTAACCGGAAGGAGACGGCTCCCGCGGCGGCTGACTGGGGAGCAGAGAAGCCGTCCTCTCCCGTGACGATGTCCAACGGCGGGACGTGTGGGCCGCGGGAGGCACCTGCTTGCGCCGTGCCGCCCATTGCCGCCGTAGCCCCCAGCGCTGTCAGGCCCACCAGTGCGCTGCGTCTGCTCAACCAGACCATGGAATCGCCCTCTCACCGCGCGTTGACCGGTAGATACCTCAGCAGAATGCCGGGGCTGACGCTGTGAAGTCGTTAGCGGGGAGTGCACGACGCGCGCGTGGCCTTTGCCTCGTCCGACAGCTGGCACCTGACGGGCTCAGTCGGGGCAGACGCGATCCGGCAGCTCGGCGGGGACGGCGCTCCGCTCCGGAGCCGTGAACCTCTGCTGGCCGACAACCCGGCAGAGCTTGTCACGCCACAGGGCGGGGTCGAGCCGGACGACATCGAAACCCCCGCTGGGAACGATGTCGAAGTCGTCCGGTGTCTTGCTCAGCAAGACCTTCCCGTCCTGCGATGCGTTCAAAAAGGTCTGCGGCTCACCGAAGTCGTATGAGATGTCGTAGGAACGGCCGCCTGCCTTGTAGATGCGAGCGGAGTCGCCTTCGGCAAGGAGGAATCGCTGTCCGGAAAGGAAGCTCGCCACGAATCCACGGCCTTCGCCGGATTGTGTGATGGGCCCGATCGGGCCCAGGGACCGTCTCGCCTCCCCGTCGGCCCGCATGGACCACAGTTCGACCATCGCCCCTCGGGCGTACACAGCTGCATACTTGCCGCTTCGGTCCATATGGACGGTCACGGAATCCGCTCCCACCCGGAACCCGAGTTCCTTCGCCTCCCGCTGCTCGCGCAGGTCCACCACATGCACCTTGGCGTCGCCTTCGACCTTGACCAGTACGTGGTCCTTCTTGGGGTACGAACCCACCCAGAAGCCGGAGACAGGTGGATCTTCCTGCGGGTCGAACGGCTTGGGGCCGCGCTTCGACAGCTTCAGGTCACGTAGATCGACCGTCGACAGCCGCCGGCCCGTCTCGGGGTCCCAGCGATCCAGCCGGCCCTCCACCTGGGTCAGGAGCGCACCGCTGCTGAGGAAGTGGGCGGACGGTGCCTCCCGGTCGCCGAAGTGGTTCGCCCTGCCCAGGGGAAGGGTGATCTGTGACACCTCCCGCAGCGACGGCAAGGACCGGACGACGACCTTGTTGTACGCCACCACGTCGGCCATCAGCTTCTCGTTCCGGCCAACTGCCAGCGGTAGATCCTCCAGTTCCTCCGCCCACACCGGATGCCCGCCGAGGTCCTTCTTCGACAGCGGTCTGCTCGCGGCAAGGGACCTCATCTGCCGCAACGGGTCGACCAACCTGATCCTTTGGTGTTCCGCCGTTCCCTCTCGTCCGATCAGCCGTCGGCCGTGGTCGAGCAGGGTGGGCAATGCGAGTTCGGGCTGCGGTCGGGTGGCCAGGGGGCGCGCGGTGACCTGAGTGCCCCGCGCGGTGACCAGGACGGGTTTCTCTGGTCCTCCGAGTAGCTGCGGGTTGGTCAGCTCGCCGTCGCCGGACTCGGTAAAACCGTCGGTCGTGGCCAGTTGCTTCCCGCTCGGTACGTCGACCAGTACGCGCCGGCTTTCGTCCTCCAGAGCCATCCGGTGCCCCGCGCTGTCGACGGCCATGTCGTTGCAGCTGATCAGTTTCCCGTCGGAATAACGGCTGATCTCCCGGCCGTCCTTAACCCGTACCGCGCGGTAGACCACCTGCCCGTCCAAGTCGCCCCCGCCTTGCTTGCACATCACGGCCGTCGAGCCGCCACCCGACACCGCGGTCGAGGTGATCGTTGCTCCCAGCTTCCGGGTCTTTCCCGTACGGGCGTCCATGGCCACCACGGGGCCCATCTGGGCCAGGTTGGGAGTCTTGGCCGCCTCGTCCACCACGAGCGTGTCATTGTCAGGACCGAACGACACGGACAGGGCAGCCGGCGCCGAGACCGGCAACGTCCAGTGCTTACCGGCCTCCAGATCCCACAGGTCGATCTGCCTGCCGGAGATCGTCGCGGCGCGCGTGCCGTCCTGGGAAAGGACAGCAACGCGGCGCTGGGTGAAGTCGATCCTCTTGTCGTCGTCGTGTGCGGTGCCACCGCCATGGAGAGTGCGGCCACGCCCCAGCAGCGCCTTGGAGTCGGGCCACACCTCGTGCCAGACCAGCGAGCCCTTCTCCGTCGTGTAAGCGATTCGTCTGCCGTCCGCGCTGACCATCGGATAGCTCAGGTACCGCTCGACGGGGAACTGGACCCTGCGGACTCTCCCGCCCGCGCCCCGTACGAAGAGGGTCCCCCGGCCCAGCTCGGTGGTGATCAGAGTGACCGCGCCATCAGCACTGGTCGCCATCGCGTCGAGGGCGCCCTGCGTACCGGAAACGGCCCACTGCGTATCGCGGTAACCCATGTAGCGCCGGAGCAGCTCATTGCCGGCCTCCCTCGTCGGCGCGGCCTTGTATGCCGCCATCGCCACTCGGGCCGCCAGCACCGGATCCCGCTCCGCCAGATCCGCCGAGATGTCGGCCAGCTCCCGCGAGTGTGCCTCGGCCTCCCGCTGTTCCTTGGCTCCCGAGGTGACGACCAGGCTGGTGCTGAGCGTGACGAGCAGGACCATCACCAGGGCTCCGGCCGCCCACGCGGCACGCTTGGCTCTCGTCACCTTCTGGCGGTGCTGCTGGCCCCTCTGCAGGAAATCCCGCTCCCCTGCGGTGAGCTCCGCGCTCCGGCTGTCCAGCCACGGCCGTGCGGCCCGCAGCTCGTCCACGCCGGGTAACCGTTCCGTCCGCCGTTCCGAGGCTTCCCAGCGTTCCATGTCCCGGCGCAGGCCCGCCCGCCAGGTCAGAAACGCCCGATCGTCCTCCACTCGCTGAGCGAGGCGGGGCCAGGCCCGGATCAGCGCTTCGTGCGCGAGTTCGACGGTCTCGCCTGCCTCCGGGCTGCTCCCCAGGACCAGCAGCCGCTGCCGGGCGAGCGCCTGGGCGATCCGCCACCGCTGCGGGCCCGCCTCCTCGCGGGTGAGGACGTTGCGCAGGGTGCCCTCGCCGCCCGGGAGCACCCGCACCAGCCCGGTCAGCAGCCGCAGCGCCGTATCCGTGTCCTGGTCCGCCACGCACGCGTGCCAGATGGTCTCGGCCTGCCGGCCCAGGGCGCCCTGCACGCCGCCCAGTTCCTGGTAGGTGTCGAAGCGCAGGACTCCATGCCGCTGTCCGCGCCACAAGCGCTCCAGGACGAAGCCCAGCAGCGGCAGCGCGCCCGGCTCGGCGCCCGCGTCATCCAGCATGGCCGTGACGAGTCCCGGGTCGTACTCCACGCCCGCGACGGTCTCCACGGGCCGGGTGATCACCGCACGCAGTTGCTCGCGGTTCATCGGCGCGAGGGCATGGACCGTACGGCTGAGCGCCGGGCCAGTTGCCGGATGGGACAGTGCGGCCTCCAGGAAGTCCGCGCGCAAGGTGACCAGGACACGCAGCTCCTCTGACGGGTCGGAGGGAAACAGCACCCCGGCCGCAGCCTGGGCCGCCTCCCCGCCGCCCGCGAACAGTTCCTCACTCTGGTCCAGGACGACCAGCAGACGCTGCGCCCCCGACTCCTCCAACGTCAGCCTGATTGTTTCCGCCAGCCTGCCAGGCTCGCTCAGCAGCGGCTCCAGCTCGCGTGTCCTGAGCAGTTTTTCCGTGCCGCGCAGTTCCGGGTGCAGCAGCGCCACCAGTTCGGAGGCGAGTACGGTCAGCAGCGACCGCCCGGCGGCCGGCCGTACGACGACGGCTTCGAAGCCCTCCGTGCGCAACCGCGGTACGACACCGGCCAACGCCAGGGAGGTTTTCCCGCTGCCCGACGGCCCCACGATCGTCACGTACGGATGCGCCCGTACGAGCCGTGCGATGTCCTGGGCCTCCGTCTCCCGCCCGAAGAAGACCGCCGCGTCCTCCTCCTGGAAGGCGGCCAGCCCACGGAACGGCGTCGCCGGGCGCAGGACCTCGGCCAGCTCCGGGACCGCCTGTGCGATCGTGCGCGTCGCTATCAGAAAGCTCTGCCGCCGCTCCCCGGTGACCTGGGCTCGCGTCACCATCCCCACCACAGCACCCAGCTGCTCGTCCCACACCGGGCTGCCGCTGAAACCGCCCTGTACGGGAGCGGCCTCGCCGTCGGCCGCCGCGAACTGCACCCATCCCTCGGCGGTCCCGCCCAACAGTCTCCCCCGGTGCCAGACACCTCCCGGCGAGATCGCCGGGAACCCGGCCACGCGTGCAGCGTGCTCCCAGACGGTGTCCGCCTCCGCCATGCGCGCCGGCCGCGCCCCCGGGATCGGAGCCGTCAGCCGTAGTACGGCGATGTCGCCCCTGCCGTCTGGCCCGGTGGGCACCCAATGCTCGACCTCGGCGCTTGCGCGTCCTCGCCCACCGCCGTCCAGCGGCAGGTCCACGGTGAGGCACACCCCGTCGGGCCGGGGCGCGTCCCGCGGCAGCGACAACGCGTCACACACGACGTGCGCACAGGTCAGCGCGAGCTCGCTGGTGATCAGAAATCCCGCCCCGCCGATGTCGCCGGCAGCTCCGTCGGTGCTGTCCGGTGCGCGCACGCGCAGGATCGCCGCCCCCAGCACCGCCTCCGGGCTCCGCGAATCCGGCACGATGATTCCCCCTCTTGCTCCCCCGTCCCGACCAACTCCACAGCGGAGTATGGCAACTCCTGAGCTTCGTATCACCTGGCGAGCCGTACCTCTTCATGTCGTGCAGCCTGCCTGCGGGTGTTGTCCTGTCGAGCTCCGGCGGTGCAAACTGGCACTTTTCAAGGGGGAATTGATGCAGGACATGGCGCGTGTGCCGCTTGAGGGTGGCGGATACATCCTGTTCGACGGGGCGCAGGAACATGAGGGTCCGGTCAAGGCTGGACGGGTCGGGGACACTCTTCACGACATGCCGCATACCTTGCGGGAGTCATTGGCTCCCGTTCGGGAAACGGCACGGACGGTTCTGGAGGAGTTGCGGCAGGCCGGTCCGGAGGAGGTCGAGGTGGAGTTCGGGGTCAACGTCTCCGCGAAGGCGGGGGCAGTGATCGCCAAAGGTGATATCGCCGTCCATCTGAAGGTCCGCCTGCTGTGGAAGAACGGCCAGGGCGCAGAGGACGCGCGGTGAGGCGCGGGGGATGAAGGACTCGGACAGGCCCCCGTTTTCCACTGCGGTCGCGCAGATTTTCGGCGATGACGGCGGTGTGGCCGGTGCGGGGTTTCTGGTCGGGGAGGGCATTCTCGTCACCTGTGCGCATGTGGTGACCGCCGCCGGGCACGGGCCGGAGAGCAGGGTCGAGGTCGGATTCCCCCAGTTGCCGGAGGCGTCGCGCGTGGCGGGGTCTGTCATCGCTGAGCAGTGGCGGGCGCCTGAAGGGGAAGACATCGCCTTCGTTCAGCTGGAAAGCATCCCAGCAGGTGCCCATGAGCTGCCTCTGGGGTCGAGCGTAGGGGGCAGAGGGCACCGGGTGGCCTCGTTCGGGTTTCCCTCTCAGGCCCCTCAGGGCGGTCACTTCGGCTATGGAACGGTCGGCAACCTCCTCCAAGGCGGCGACGGTGTGGGCCGGCTGCTGCAGTTGACGGGGGCCAACGATCTGACCACCGGGTTCAGCGGCGGGCCTGTCGTGGATGAGGTGACCGGTCTGGTGATCGGCATGGTCACCTCGATCACGTCGCCGGACAGTCACCTCAAGGGGCTGGGCATCGCCTATTGCACCCCCATGGAGGTGCTCCGGCGAGCCCGGCCGCAACTTATCGAGAGCCAGGTGCGCCCCTATCAGGGGCTGGAACCCTTCACCGAGGAGCAAGCCGAGTGGTTCCACGGCCGGGACGCCGCCGTGGAGAGTGTGCTGGCCGCGCTGGGTGGCCAGCAGCGGCTGCTGTTGGTGCTGGGGCCCTCGGGCGCCGGGAAGTCCTCCCTCGTGCGGGCCGGTGTTCTGCCAGCCCTGGCCGCAGGACGGCTGCCCGGCAGCGACCGCTGGCTGCCTCTTGTTGCTCGTCCGGGCACAGACATCAACGCGGAGCTGGAGCGGGCTGGATTGCCCGGTGCTGAAGCCGACGGCCTCCCCGCCGCTGCGGAACGCCGCTTGTCCCGCGAGCCGGACCACGACCGCCTGCTGGTGATCCTCGACCAGTTCGAGGAACTTCTCGCCCAGCAGTCCCCCAAGGCGCACAGTTCGTCCGGCGACCGGTGTGCCGCAGCGACGGAGCAGCTCCTGGCGCTGTGCGACGGGACGGTTCCCGTCTCGGTGATGCTGGTCATGCGCGATGACTTCTACTCACGGCTGGCCGCGATGGCCCCGAAACTGCTGGCATCTGCCGGGTCAGGGGTGGTCAACGTGCCGGCGTCCCTGAGCGCCCCGGAGCTGCAAGCGATCATTACCCTGCCGGTCCTCCGAGCAGGCGCACGCATAGAGGACGGTCTGCCGGAACGCATCATCACCGACGTCCTGGCCGCCGCTCCCGGCCAGCAGGCGCCCGTCACGTTATTGCCTCCCTTGGAACTGGCGCTCAGCCAGCTGTGGGAGCGCCGCACCGACGGCCGGCTCACACACCAGGCCTACCAGCGCATCGGCGGGGTCACCGGTAGCCTCGCGACGTGGTGCGACACCGCCCTCGCCCAGCTGCCCGCCGATCAGCGACCCACCGCTCGTCGCCTCCTCACCGCGCTGGTACGGCCCGCGGACGAAGCACACGCCATCCCGGCGACACGCCAACAGGTCCCGCTCGCCCGGCTGCGGGATCTGGCCCGTGATCCCGCAGCCGACGCAGTGCGAGCAGATGCGGTGTTCGACGATGTGCTGGCTGCTCTGACCCGCCACCGCATCATCACCACGGGCAGCAGCACGCCTCAGCCCGGCGGGGCCACGGGTGACCCGGCGGCGGAACTCATCCACGATGCCCTCATCCGCGATTGGAGCGATCTACGCACCTGGGTGGCTCAGGACCGACGGTTTCAGGTCTGGCTCCATCGCGCGGCCGAGCAAGCAGCACGCCATGATGACAGTGGTCGGCCCGATGACCTGCTGTCCGGAACCGCCCTGGCGGAAGGCGCCGAGTGGGCTCGTCAACGCCCGCTGCCGGCCGATGTCGAGGGGCTTCTCAGCGCCAGCCGACGACACGAGCAGGCCGCAGCTCGCAGAACCCGACGCATCAACACCGTCCTGGCCACCTTGCTCGTCCTCGCCCTGATCGCCACCGGGACTGCCCTCTGGCAACGGCAAGAAGCCGTCACCGCACAGCACCAGGCCCAGTCCCGGGAGTTGGCCTCGCAATCGGCCACCTTGCTGAAGACCAACCCCGACCTGGCCTCCCTGCTGGCAGTACAGGCCCACCAGCTCAGCCCCACTGAAGAATCCACGGCCAGTCTGTACAAAGCCGCCGAGCTGCGTTTAAGGGGCCGCTTGTCCGGCCACGACGAGCACTTCAAAACCGTGGCAATCAGTCCTGACGGCAAAACCGTGGCTGCCGGTAGCGTCAATGACAGCCCCTCACGGGGCGGCAGAGACAGGTCCCTTGTGCGGCTGTGGGACGCCACCACTGGCAAAAGTCGCGGCGCATTCACCGGGCAGCCCGCCAGTGTGACGTCGCTTTCCTTCAGCCCGGACGGGAGATCCCTGGCGTCCAATCGCGACGAAGACGCCGTGGTATGGGATGTGGCCAGCGGCAAACCCCACACGATACTGAGGGGCAACCGTTACTCGAAGGTCACGTCAGTGGCATTCAGCCCGGACGGCAAAACGTTGGCGATAGGAACCGACACCGGCCGACTCAAACTCTGGGACACGGCCACCGAGTCCTTCCGTGATTCCCCTGCGGTGTGGACCGGATCCTCCCTGACCTTCAGCCCGGATAGCGAAACCCTGGCCATCAACAACCACATCCGCGGAGAGGTGGAGATCGTCGATGTGGACTCCGGGAAAACGCGGCACACCCTCGACTGGTACACCACAGCCGACCCAGGTGCCGCCCCTGCAGCATTCAGTCCTGATGGCCGTTCACTCGCCGCTGGAGGCGAAGACGGGCTCGTGCGACTGTGGAATCCGGCCACCGGAAAACTCCAACGGACACTTCGCGGTCACGACGATGTCGTCAACGCGGTAGCGTTCAGCCCCGACGGCGAACATCTGGCAAGCGCCGGCATCGATCGGACAGTGCGACTGTGGGACGCGACCTCCGGAAAGGTCCAGGACACACTCACCGACCGCGCCGGGAAGGTGTGGGCACTCTCCTTCAGCCCGGACAGCAAGACCCTGGCTTCCGGAAGCGAGGACGAAAAGGTTCGGCTTTGGGATGTGGCCATCGGCACGACGCGCCGCACATTCAAAGGTCACACCCGCCTCGTGACCTCCGTTGATTTCAGCGCGAATGGCACCTTCCTGAACACCAACAGCACCGGGGACGGGACATTGCGGCAATGGAACCTGGGACGCGGGAGAAACCGCACCACATGGCTAAATCTCCCCGGCGCGGCAACATTCAGCCCTGACGACAGGACACTGGCGGTCGGCAGCAAGGACGGAATATCCGTCTTCAACAGCACCACCAGAGACCTCCGGTACAGAATCAAAAAGCGTTACCTGATAAATGTCACCTTCAGTCCCGACGGGGAAGTCATCGCCGCCAATGACGTCTACGGAAATGCCTACACCTGGAACATGGCCACGGGCAAACCTCGCAAGACATACCTCAACCCCAACAAAAGCGAGAGCGATACCGTACGGGCCCTGAAGTTCAGTCCCGATGGAAAGATGATCGCCTTTGGCCGCGATGACGGCACAATTCACATCTGGGAAGTTGCCACAGGAAAGACCCACTACACCCTCAAGCAGCACGGCCGACTGTCAGATCTGGCGTTCAGCCCTGATGGAAAGACGCTCGCCACGACGAACGAAAACGACGTGCAGGTCTGGGACACCACCACCGGCAAAGCCCAGTACACACTTGCCGGTCACACCGGCTTGGTGACTTCCTTGGCGTTCAGCCCCAACGGGAAGACGCTGGCTACCGGAAGTGAGGACACCACAGCTCAACTCTGGGATGTGGCCACCCAAAAGGCACGCTACAAGCTCGCCGGACACGCTGACGTCGTCAGCTCCGTCTCCTTCAGTCCCAATGGCAAGTACCTCGCCACAGGCGGTCAGGACGCAACTGTGCGGCTGTGGGACACGGCAATCCCCAACGAAGCTGAGTCCATCAAACAACTCTGCAGCACCGTTCGCCGAAACCTCAGCCCCCAGGAACGGACGAGATACCTCGGCGGCGAGGAACTTGCGCCAGTTTGTCCCGCGTATCCAACCCGCTGACCCCACACTCATGCACGTCACCCCCTACTTGAAGACGTCGGGCACCCGGCCGGGCATAAGGTTACGAATGGGCATGCGGCCCCGCGCGTCGCGGGGCCGCACAGTGTTCAAGTGCTGGCGAGTCACCGCCGGAGCGTCACCCCACAAGTGCTGTCGCGTGGGTGCGTCGATCCGCTTGGCAGCGCTTGGCCTTGGCGCGGTAGGCCACTGCCTTCTTCGCGTACGCCTTCGCCTTTTTCTGGTAAGCGGCAGCCTTCTTCTTGTGTCCCCTCGACGATTCCTGCCGCGCCTTGGCCTTGTAGTCGTCGGACCTGAGCTGGTACTCCTTCGCCTTGTGCATGAGCTCGGCCGGATTGCAGGCGCTCTCGACAGAGAGCGCGGGGGCCGACGAAACGGCTGCTGCGGCGGATTGCGTCGCATTAGCCGAAGATGCACCGACGATGGCAGGCCCCATGACGGCAACCCCGATGACGGCCGCAGACGCGAATGCACGACGGAATTCGAGCATTTGTCCAAATTCTCCTTTGGTGGGTTGATCAGATCGTCCAAACCTCGCCCCGAGCCATAGTCGTCACCTGCGCAGTCGGGGCAGCAGAGCTCGCAAGGGAGAGCAGCGCGTAACGCCACAGATCACTGAGCGGGTGTGGCCAACGAGGGCGGCGCGGGGGGACTCGCCGGTGTCGGCCCTCCACAGCCGCGCGGTGCTTGGCCAGCACAGGTTCTGGACTCGTCCGGGTCATTGGAGGTGCGGATCCGGGCGATCAGGACGATGCCGAGCGCGGCCTACTTCCAAGAGGTGCAAAGCTCCAAGCGCTTGTTTCCCTTGAACTGTGCTACCTGGACACCCACGTTAAAGATCCCGTGATTGTCGCGGGCGGTAGTGCGCCACTTATTGTCGGAGGACGTCTTGTGCCACTTCCAATACCTCTTGTGGTCCTTGTGATTCTTCGTGACGAGCCGAACGCGCACGTGTTGACCGTCTGCGACGGCGTCCCATGCCCACAGCCTGAGCTTGAGCTTCTGCACGGGCTGGGAGAAACCTTTGTACCGGACACTGCCTGCTCCTCCCGTGGTGACACAGCTCTTCACGCGAAGAGCCGTTACGGTCTGGTTACGCTCGGGCGGAGCCACCGTGTTGTTGCGGTCAGCGAGCGCGGGGCTGGCCGAGGTTGCGAGCACGCTGGTGGCAAGGGCCCACAGAACGACTGTCTTCTTCTTACGCGTCATTTCATCTACTCCTTGTGAAAGACGAGGCTGTCCATCCGGGCCGCAGGAGGTCACTCCCCCCGTCGTGCCTCCCGCAGCCCGGACATCACTGACTTCACCCGCCGGGAAGTTGTTTGGCAGCCCGTCTGAGCTGGTCTGATCAATCCGGCCGCGATCGTCGGCTCGTGGTGGGCGTCATTGCCGTGGCCGTGAGTCGATCTTTAGGCTGGTGGAAAGAGGCAGGCGAATTGCCGTGGAGGGGAAGGGCCAGTGGGGCGTCCAGAGAAGCCGATCGATCCGCAGGACGGGCCCATCGCGCGGTTCGCCTACGAGTTACGCAAGCTCCGCGACGAGGCAGGGGCTCCGGGCTATCGGAGCATGGCTCGCCGTGCGGGGTATTCGGCCGCGACCTTGTCCCAGGCGGCGGGTGGCGAGCGGCTGCCCACGCTTCCGGCCGCTCTGGCCTATGTGCGGGCCTGCCGAGGTGACGTGGAGGAGTGGCGGCACCGATGGGAACAGGCGGATGCGGAGATCACGGCGGTACCGCGACCGCCCGAGGAGGACGGTGAGCCGCCGTACCGGGGGCTGGAGCGCTTCGAACCGGGCGATGCGGAGCTGTTCTTCGGCCGCGAGGAGACCACCGCACAGCTGGAGGCAATGGCCCATCGGCACCGGCTGAGCGTGTTGGTGGGAGCTTCAGGCAGCGGCAAGTCCTCCCTCCTGCGCGCCGGCCTCATCCCACGACTGCGCCGTTCCGATCAGGACGCGGACGACAGGCCTGCCGCAGTACGAGTTCTCACCCCCGGCGCCCAGCCGATGGACCGTCTCGATCTGCTGACACCGGCCGAGGGCGCGGGGGACACCTGGGTGCTGGTGGATCAGTTCGAAGAGCTGTTCACTCTCTGTGCCTCTCCCGACGACCGCGCGGCCTTCCTGGAGCGCTTACTGGCTGCCCAAGAACCCGGAAACCGGTTACGGGTAGTCCTCGCCCTACGAGCCGACTTCTTCGGCCGGTGCACCGAAAACCACGCCCTGGCCGCAGCCCTCAACGACGCCACCCTCCTGGTCGGCCCGATGAACACCGAGCAACTGCGCGCGGCCATCGTGCGCCCGGCACAGGCGCGCGGGCTGAACGTTGAACGAGACCTGACCGCCCACATCCTCGACGAGGTCACCGACGAGCCCGGCGCGCTGCCCCTGATGTCCCACGCCCTACTGGAGACCTGGCGCCGCCGACGCGGACACATCCTCACCCACGACGCATACGACGCAGCCGGCGGCCTACACGGCGCCATCGCCCGCACCGCCGAGGACGCCTACCACCAGCTCACCCCCACCCAGGCCACCCTCGCCCGACGCATCCTGCTACGCCTGATCGCCCCCGGTGACGGGACCGAGGACACCCACCGCCCCACCCCCCGCACCGAATTCACGGTCCTCGACCTCAACACCAGGGCCGACACCCAGGCCGTCCTCGACCGGCTGGCACGCGCCCGCCTGCTCACCCTTGACGACGGAACGGTATCCCTCGCCCACGAAAAGCTGATCACCGCATGGCCCCGTCTGCAGGGCTGGATCAACGAAGAACGCGACCGCATCCGCCTGCACCGCCAGCTCACCCACGACGCCCTCGCCTGGCACAAACTCGACCGCGACGCAGGAGTTCTCTACCGCGGCACGCGCCTGGCCCAAGCCGAGGAAGCCTTCACCGGCACCAGCCAGGAGGCCCTAAACCCCCTGGAATTCGCTTTTCTCGATGCTTCGGTCGTCGCTGGTCGCCGTCACGAACGTCGTACCCGCCGCACCGTGATCACTCTCGCCACTCTCCTGTGCCTTGCCCTCATCGCCACATTGATGGCTTATCATCAGCGCAACGATGCTGAGCACCAGCGGCGTTTGGCCGTGTCCCGGGAAACTGCGGCCCGCGCTGCCCAATTGAGCAATGATCACCCTGAGGCGGCCATGATTCTTGCTCTGAGGGGATATCGGCAGGCCGTTACCACGGAATCGCGTGGCAGCTTACTGAGCGCCTATTCCCGCTTTTACGCCAACCAGCTCACTGGGCACACCAGCGCGGTGCAGAGCACGGCCTTCAGTTCTGACGGCCGTACCCTCGCCAGTGCGAGTTTCGACCACAGCGTCAAGCTGTGGGATGTTCGCTCCCACCGTCTGCTTGCCACCCTGCTCGGCCACACCGACGTCGTGAACACCGTCGCGTTCTCTCCCGACGGCCGCACTCTCGCCACCGCCGGCAACGACAGCGTCAAACTGTGGGACGTCCGCTCCCACCGCCTCCTTGCGACCCTCACCGGCCACACCAACATGGTCGAAGGCGTCGCATTCTCCCCTGACGGTCATACCCTCGCCACCGCCAGTGCCGACCGCACGGTGCGTCTGTGGTCGGTGCGCGACCACCGGGCCCTCGCCGTCCTGACCGGGCATTCCGATGCGGTACTGCGCCTGGCGTTCTCGCCGGACGGCCGTACCCTGGCCAGCGCTGACAGCGGGCCCACGACCCGCCTGTGGGATGTCTCCTCCCACAAAAACCTCGCGGTCCTGGCCGACCGCACCGGTGCCGGGCGTACCGTCGCGTTCTCCCCTGACAGCCGTACCCTCGCCACGGCTGGCAACGACGGCAGCGTCAAGCTGTGGGACGCCCGCACCCACGTTCGCCTCGCGACCCTGACCGGCCACTCCCGCACGGTGCAGCAGGTGGCGTTCTCGCCCGATGGCCGGACCTTGGCCAGCGCGAGCACGGACCGCACCGTCCGGCTGTGGCACCCCCGCACGCACAAGGCTTTGGCCACCCTGCACGTAGACGAGTTCGCCTATGCAGCGGCGTTCTCGCCCGACAGCCGTATTCTGGCCACGACGGGAAAAGACTCGACCATCCGCCTGTGGAACGTGACCTCGCATCGTCCCCTCGCCACCTTGGCCGGCCGTTCCGGCACCACCACTGCACGCGTGCCCTTCGCTGACCGCGACGCCTCCGTCACGGTCGACCACGGCAACATGCTGGGCTGGTCCACGCCGCCCGGGCGCACCCGCCCGGCACCCATCCGCACCAATCGGTCCTTCACCGCAGTCACGAACACCCGCGACGGCCGTGTCCTGGCCATGGGCAGCCGGGACGGTACCGTTCGAGTGTGGAACCTGAACACCGGCAGGCGAACCACCGCCCTCCAAAAGGGCACCGGCGCCGTGACTCAGGTGGCTCTCACCCCTGATGGCAACACCCTGGCCGTCAGTACCGCCGACGGCGCCATTCGTGTGTGGAATGTCGCCAGCCAACGCACCACCGCTGTCCTCCATGGAGCCCGGAGCCTGGCCGCTCTGCAACTCCGCCCCGATGGCCGCGCTCTGGCCTTCGTGAACAGCGGTGGCACCACACGCCTGTGGCATCTCCGCTCCGGACACCGCGCCACGCGTCTACCTGGCCCCAGGGACGCCAACATGGCCCTGGCTTTCAGCCCCGACGGGAGCACCTTAGCCGTCGGCACCAACAACGGTCTGCGCCTGTTGGACGTCGCCGCCCGCCGCATCAAGGCCATCCTGACGGCCCGTCAGGTCGGCCAAGTCATCGGAGCGTCCTTCAGCCCCGATGGCTCTACCCTCGCCACCACCAGCAACGAAGACATCGTACGGCTGTGGAACACCCGCACCGCGCGCCTGCACGCCGCTCTCAGCGGCCCCACAGACGCCGAGTCCCCGGCGTATTTCTCTCCCGGCGGCCACGCCCTGGCAACCTTCGGACCGCCCAGCGCCGCCCGCGTCTGGAGCACCGACGCCGAGTACGTCGCCACACGCGTCTGTCGTCTCAGCACCGAGCATCGGTGGGCACAGCTCCTCCCGGACCCGACGGTAGAGGACCTGTGCCCGGCATGATCAGCCACGGTTCCCGTGGTGGCTGCCGTGAGGTCCAACACCGTGGACAAGGAGATTCATGAGGGGAACGAATAACCACGGCTTCTCCGATGCAGGACTGCGCAGACTGCGCGACGTGCTTGCACAACATATCGAAGCCAAGAAGATTCCCGGCCTCGTCTTCCTGGTCAGCCGCGGCGGCCAGACCCACGTCGAAGCGTTCGGGACGATGCGCCATGACGGTGGCGCGCCGATGCGCGGGGACACGATTTTCCGGATGGCGTCCACGTCCAAACCGGTCACGATGGCGGCGGCGATGGTTCTGCTCGACGAGGCCAGCCTCCGGCGTTCCAGGGCGCCGGCGGTGGCCTGGTCTCCACTGTCGACGACTACCACGCCTACTTCCAGATGCTGCTGAATCACGGTATGCACGGGGGCGAGCGGCTCTTGTCCCGGCCCGCCGTCGATCTGATGACCAGCAATCGCCTTACGCCCGAGCAACAAGGCGCTCGTGACGCCATGTACAGGAACATCGCCTATCTGTCCTCCGGACAGGGGTTGCACGGCGGATGGGGCTTCGGGATGGCGGTGCGCACCTACCGTGGCGACTACGCGCCCATCGGTCAGTTCGGCCGGGACGGCGGTACCGGCACCACCGCATACGCCGACCCGAGCGATCAGCTCACCGGAATCCTGCTCACCCAGACCGGAATGTCCACCCCGGACGCGGGGCATGCCGTCCACGACTTCTGGACCACGCTCTACCAGGTCATCGACGACTAACTACGAGCGCTCCATGACCCTCGACCCTGCGCTCGCGCTCGCTGAGGGCCGACACGCCGCGACATCATGCGCCCGCCAAGACGAAGAACAGCCTGCACACCGCTCCCGTCCGCGGTCGCGTCGGCGGCCACCACCTCATGGCCGACGACGAAAGCCACGTCATCAACGTCCCCGAACAGCACACCTACGCCGTTCGCCTGGGTAGTCTCCGGACTCTGAGGCGGCTTCCGTCTGATCATGTGTTCCACCAAGGTGCGAATCTGCTGCCTGAAGCCAGCTCAGAAGCATTGCCCGCTCCTCCGCTCCTGAGACCCTTCAGGGACGTTCCGCAGAATCCGTGAACCAAGACTCGATTACGGCGAGGCCGCGCGCTCCGGCCTGCGGCATGAAGTGAGTGTAGGTGCGGAGCGTGAAGGCAGGGTCGGAGTGCCCCAGCCACTTCGCGAGCGACACGATCGACTCCCCTGCTTCGAGCATGACCGACGCGTACGTATGGCGGAGCACATGGAACCCGTGCTCCCGGCTCGGCTCCCACACGCGGGTGACCTTCTCCCCCTCACCCTGCTTCGGGAGCGGCGGGATGACTCCGGCGGCTGCAAGCGCGGGCTTCCACGTCTTGGTGTTCCAAGTGGTGCGATTGATCGCCCCACACCGGGTTGAGTAGACCAGAAGCGGCACGGTTACCTTCCGGCGCTGCTCCCGCGGCAGGTCCGGCTCCTCAGGATCCAGCCACGGCAGAGTGACCTCGACGGGCGCGAATCGCTCCTGGTGGTCGAGTAGCCTCTTCGCCAGCGCCGGAGGTAGTGGTACATCGCGCTCCTTGCGCCCCTTCGGCGGTCCGAAGTAGAGCTGCGACTGATGCCGAAGGATCTGCCGCTCGATATGCAGCGAGTCGCTGCGGACGTCGCCAGGGCTAAAGGCGAACGCCTCGCCCTGCCTGAGTCCACAGCCCACACCAAGGTCGAGCACGATCCGGTAGCGGTCCCGCAGCTTCTCCCGAACCGCGTCCACACGATCCTGCTGCCACGCGCGGGCCTTACGCTCCGGCTTCTTCGGTGGCTTGATCGAACTGCTGCCCTTGCACGGATTGCGGAACAGACGCTTGTCCTCAACCGCAGCCTGCATGATCGCCTTCAGGTACACCCACGCGACATAGGCCGTTGCCGACCCGACCTCACGCTGAACGTCAGCCGACCACTTCCGCAGCTCGGCGATGCCAACATCCATGAGAGCCAATTCGCCGAGGTGCGGCAGCACTTGCCCCCATATCCGGTACCTCATGCTCTCCAGCGTCTGTGCCGGGTGCACCTGAGACGGCCACCAGTGCTTCTCCACGTACTCGCTCAGGCTGATGGCCCCGTCCCGCGAGTCGACGAAGTCACCCCGGCGCGCGTCGGTCTGCGTCTCCGCCAGCCAGGCCTTGGCGTCCGCGACGGTGTCGAAGGAACGGTCGCGGACCCCCGGGATGCCCTTGACCCGGTAGCGCGTGCACTTGCCCCACAACGCGGTTCGCTCGCGCTTGCCGGTCTCTTTGTTCGGCCGCTTCTTGAGCCATCGGTCCTCGATGTAGCCCGCCATGCGCCGCTCCTTCCTGGCCTGATGAGAGCTGCCTCGACGCGATCTATCTCGCGATCAGACACACAGACGATCTGCGCGTGCATGAAATTCCGGGTGCTTGGAACTTCCTGAAGACGGATTGCATGTCAGGCTGCGCGGCGGCGCTCGCGCTGCTGCGGCGCCTTGTTCAGCGGGTTGAGAGCCGCGTTGGACCGCGAATCGGCCTCCTGCTGTTCAGCCAGCCACGCATCCAGCAGTTCCCGCCGGTACATGACTCGCCCACCAGGCCCCAGGCGGAAGCTCGGCGGCCCCTGCCTCCGGTGACGCCAGATGTAAAGGGTATTCACGGAGATCCCCATGTACTTCGCTGCATTCTTAGCATTCAGGAACGCAGCCTCGATCGAGGGCTCCGGCTCATTACGCATCGACGTGCCTCCGAGGTGAACGCCGCCAGGAAGGCGGGCATGCCATTCCGCCCGCCAACCACGCGGAGAAGCCGCACGGACTACTACTGACGGGCAGGATCAGCATCTAGAGAACCAAGGGTTTGGCGCGACCGTCATGCCGTGATAGTTGAGAGCGTCGGTGCACTCAACCTCAGCTGCCCCCGAGGACAAGTTCGCCGTGAACCGCATTGGGATCCCACCATTGCGGCGGTGATCACGAAAATCAGCCCGGCGCGATCACCGAACAGTGGGGCCGCCGTTTCCCGCGTGTGATCGTTCCGGTGTGAGACACAGACAGGGCACAGCATCCGCATGTTCGCTCCCCCGGGAGCGGGGTACGGGACCGGCACTTGCCCAACTGGTCCGCCATATGCTCGGCGACGATCCCGACTCTTCATCGGACAGCTACGAGGTCTGCGAGTGCGCCACGGGGCCCGGATACGTAGTCGAGAACGAGGCCACACAGCAGCTGCGCCGCAAACTCACGCAGTTCGAGCACATGGGCGATCATGCTGGCTCGCGCCCGCTGATACCGCGGATTGAAGTCGCGCCTGATCAGAGTACGTGCACCCGTCCACCTACTTCGCTCTCGTGCTGCTCCGTCCAAGAGCGTCCATCCAACTTCCGGCTGGACGAGTTAGCTGGGCTCCACCCGGGCCGCCGGAAGATGGCTCCGACTGGCGGGCACGACCATGCCGGCCCAGGTAGTGACGGAGATCACAGGGGGCGATCTCAGATTCTTTGCCGCTACGGCACCCTGCCGCACCTAGAGGTGAAGGCTCTACGACCTGCCCCGAGGAGGACCTCCCTTCATGACCTCTACCCCCGCCCACCACACGCCGAAGCCTGGCGTGACGATCAGCAGTGTCAGCGCCGTCTTCCCACTCGATTGCAAGACCCCCGTCTCCATCAGCTACGAGACGAGCCTCGCCACTGACGGGTGCGGCATGGATCCGCTGACAGTGCCGCCATTCTTCATCGACGTTGCCCAGCGACTGTCCCAACAACTGAACCTTTTCTCCCGTGTTGAGGTGAATGTCGATCACTCTCCTGGGACCAGCTCCGTGCTCTTGCCGCCCTTCCGCTTCCGGGATAAGTCCTTCTCAGCCGCGCTACAGCCGCGTACGTGGACAGCGCCAGGTTCACGGTCCGGCTTAATTGCGGCCATGGCTGCCCGGGAGGCAGCCATCGAAGGGCGCGATCGTGCAGTCGACGACTTTGCCGTCGACTGGTTGGGTATCCGTCCGGCGAAGGCGGGGCAGTGGCGCGAGGCAGTCTCCACAGCACTCCTCACAGACTGGACGGCAGCGTTGAGCACGCCAAGCATGGCCGAGGAGTCGGTGCTGCGACTGCTCAAAACAGAGACGCTGATGGAGCACCGGCGGCTACAGCCGGTGTGGACACGCAGGTCAGGCGGATGCCGGACACACCTTCTCGATAAGTAGCTGTTGTCGTTCCGATCTTGAGGGGTGGGTGTCGAACGGGAGTCTCGTTTGGGTGATCGCGGCCGGCCGCGGGCATGAAGGCAGGGCCTCTTGGTAGCTCGGGGTTGCGAAGCCGACCGAGATCCAGGAGACCCTGTTGCCGCAGTTGTACGTGCTCGCGCCGGTGGAGTTCAACTCGGCTGCACCGAGGTGTGATTGCGTCGCTCACCGGTTCGGGAATGCGGCCGATCACCCGGAACGTGTTCGGCGGTACCCCTCGGACATGACGGACGCGGAGTGGGCCGTGGTCCGGCCGCTGCTGCCGGTGCCGGGCTGGCTGCGGGGCCGGGGCGGACAGCCGGAGGCGTACTGCCACCGGGCCATGCTGGACGCTGTGCGCTATCTCGTGGACAACGGGATCAAGTGGCGGGCTATGCCCGGCGACTTCCCACCGTGGGACCGGGTCTACGCGTTCTTCCGCCGTTGGCGCGACCACGTGCTGGTCAGGGAGTTCCACGACCGGCTGCGCGGCCGGGTCCGCCAGAAGGAAGGGCGGGATGCGGAGCCGACGGCCGGCGTGATCGACTCGCAGTCGGTCAAGGCTGACGCCGTCGTCGGCGCCGACAGCCGCGGCTTCGACGGCGGGAAGCTGATCAACGGCCGCAAGCGGCACGTCGTGGTCGACGCCCTCGGCCTGCTGCTGGGCGTGATGGTCACCGCAGCGGACACCGGCGACCGCGCCGCCGCGAAGGTCCTGCTCGCCCAGGTGGCCGACGCCCATCACCGGCTGGAACTCGTCTGGGCCGACGGCGGTTACACCGGCAGCCTCGTCGAGCACTGCCTGGCCGCGTTCGCCCTGGTCCTGGCCATCGTCAAACGCAGCGACGACACGCGCGGCTTCGTGGTGCTGCCCAAGCGGTGGATCGTCGAGCGGCTCTTCGCCCACCTGATGCGAAGCCGCCGCCTGGTACGCGACTTCGAACGCCGCACCACCAGCGCCGAGGCGATGGTCTACTGGTCGATGACCATGGTCATGACCCGCCGCCTGGTCCGCTCACGCCTCGCGCGAGCGTGAACCGGCCCGGCGCCGGCTCGGCCAGCCAGCCCCGGGCGACCAGGCGTTTCGACTTCGACCGCAGCGCCTCCACCCTGGCCGGCACCACGTCCATGCCGAAGGCGGCAGCCATCTCCTGGCAGGTCAGCGGGCCCTGACCGAGACGGACCCGATCTGCGAGCGCGGCCAGGATGCGCTGGTAGTCCGCCGACAGTGCCGTCCAGGCCAACCCCTCGCGCCACACCGGAACCTGCGACTTCGCCTTCGCCGCCACAGGCGGCGACGCTTGCACCTCGCCTTCCGTCCCGGCGCCGCCCGGCAAGTCGGTGACCACCACGTCGGCTGGACTCCCGCCCGGCACGGACAGCACCGCACCAACGCGCTCGCGGGCGATCGTCCACTCCAGCCACTCCTGCTCGGCCGTCGCGAGCTCGGCCTGGATGCGTTCGGCTTCCTCGCGCAGCCCGTCCACGCGACGACGGGCGGCAAGCTCGTGCTGTTCCAGCAGTCCGACAACCGACGGCATTCACGACCTCCACAGGAGCGACGAAACGACGGTCCATCACTCCCACACGGACGCCACCCCTACCCCTGACCAGCGAAAACGCAGTCCTCAGACTCGGAAAGACAACAGCCTCTAAGCCGGTCAGCAACGGACTAGTGCTTGCGGATCTGGTCACCGACGGCAGTACGCCTGAAGACGCCGTGCTACGCGCCGTACTCGCCGACCGCCGAGTAGTCGCGGTACTGCGCAAGCTGTACCGCGACGAGGCGACAGTGGCTCACAGCTGGTCAGAAACTGGGGACACATGGCGTCAGGCCGCGCGCGATGCCGGTCTGCCGGCAGCTTATGGCGAGCGCGTGCGCCGCAAGCTCAAGCGCCTCGGTGCACAACACACGGATCTTGGTCAAGCCGCCGCCACCACGCGGGGCGGTACCCGGTAGCCATGACAGGGGACCAATGAGCGCCGCTACCCGGCGCCCCTTTCACCAGGCGATCATTCAACACCAACGCGATGGCGGACGTACCCGGCAGACAGCAGGGCGACGGACGGTCGACCGACCGAGGCCCTGCTGTGTCTCAGCCGTCACGTGCGCTCCGGCGAGGGCGTTCACTCACCGGTTCGCGGCCGCCGGTGACTCCTGGCCGTCAGGTTCACCCGCCGGGCGCGGTAGCCAAAGGAGGGCCTGCGGTGTCCGGAAAAAGTGGCACTGCTGCCCTGGATTGAGCCTGTTACGGCTACCAGGGTCTGCGGTGGCCGCTGGGGTTGCGGGGCTATGTCCATAGCGGTGCGCCGTCGACGGCCTCCACTCCCACTGCGAACGGGAGCGGGGCCCACCACTAACCGCGCGCGGCCACTGAGGTGGGCCGTGGCCGCGATGTGACGGCTGTCGGGCCCGGTCTGTCCGGCCGGGCCTCTCCGCCGCGCCAGGGGCGTCTCACCCGGAAACCATCAAAGGTGAGGTATATCACACGCTTGGTCAGGGGTTGTCCGTCAGACTCATGAACCTTGCTGCGGTTGCGGGATGTTCGTTGTCAACTTCCCGTCAGTTCTCGGTCGCCACCGTGTTTTTGGGCTACGTGGGCCCGGCTGAGCGGTTCACGAGCACTTGGGGCCGGTAGTGTGACCTCGTTGTCTCCGTCGCCGGGATGGGCCGACGGGCTGCACGAGCAGATGTTCGTGCTACCCACCGTCCCATTCACTCGACAAAGAGGAGACACGCGATGTCGGATACACCAAACCGACCACCGGGAGCGGAGGCTGGCGACCAGCCAGCCGAGGGAGACCGGGGGGAGGTGCAGACGGCATCACCACCCCGCAGGCACAGCCGCTGGCTCCCGCGGATCCGGCGGACCGGGAAGCGCTTAGTCGCCGTGGTGGTCACGACCGTGGCAACCGCCGCGTTCCGGCCGCTGGCAGAGGACTGGGTCGACAAGGCCCGCCAGTTCCTCGGGGAGCTGCTGTGACCGCACAGCAAAACGGCCCGGAAGAGCACCGGGCCGCTGTGCACTGCAAATAGCAGGTGAAGGGCGTTCGGCGCAACGGGCTGCAACCCGCGCCGACGCTCTTCGTCTTTCCCGGGGTGCCCTCTTCCTGTGTGGAGAGGTGCCTCCGGTCAAGTTTTATGTGACACCACACTAGCGTCCGCGTGCGGCGTGCGCATACGCCCCGCCCCTAAAGCACCCCGATCATGGCGTTCTCCTCCCACAGGACGCCTGGTGATCGTGCGATTCGTCGGCGGGCCGCTGGGCGGACTGGTGCTGCAGCACACCGGTCCCAGGTGGCCGGGCGGCTGGATGTGGCTGAAGGGGGCGCTTCGCGCAGCGGCGTCTGCCGTGCCCGTAAGTGTCTGCGGTGATTCCCCGGGAATAAAGGTCCGCTGACCTCCATTGTTCGTGCACAGTGATCCCGTAGGAGGCCCGGGAGGGACATGAGCAATCTGAAGGTCTTCCGGGTGAGAGGCGCCCGGGCCACGGAGATACCAGGGGCGTCGGTGGCGGTGGAGCGTGAGCTGCAGTCGCTGATCGAGGCCAACATGGAGGCGATGCTCGGCATCCGGTTCCTGGCTACGGAGTACCGGACTGGTCGGCACCGAGGCCGGGTCGATTCGCTGGGGCTCGATGAGAACGGCACCCCGGTGGTCATCGAGTACAAGCGTTCGAGGGATCAGAATGTCATCAGCCAGGCGCTGTCCTATCTGGTGTGGCTGCGTGATCATCACCACGAGTTCGAGCGGCTGGTCGCGGACCGGCTCGGTCCGGAGGCAGCCGGGGCCGTGGACTGGAGCAATCCGCGGGTGGTGTGCGTGGCGGGAGAGTTCACGTACCACGACACGGTGGCCGTGGAGGAGATCGGTCGCCGGATCGATCTGGTCACCTATCGGGTCTTCGACGACGTGGTCACGCTCCAGTTGATCACCTCCGTCGCCGGGACCAGGGCGGCTTCCTCGCGCACGAATGCCCCGGCCGCGTCGCACATGACCGGGTCGGGGCCGGTGGTCAGTGTGCAGCAGCGGCTGGAGGGGGCGCCTGCGAAGCTCAAGGAGCTGTTCGACGCGGTCGATGAGCGGCTTCTGGTGCCCGAGGGGGCGCGGATGGAGCCACAGCAGCACTACTTCACCTACCGGCGGATGAAGAACTTCGCCACCGTGCGTGTTCAGCCGCGCAAGGAGGTCGTGGCGGTGAATCTGAATCTCGATCCGGCGACGGTGGAGCTGGAGGAGGGATTCACCCGGGACGTGACCAAGGTCGGCTGTCTCGGTATCTCGGGGGTCGAGGTGAGCCTGCGTTCGCGAGCCGATCTGGAGCGAGCCGAGGGCTTGATCCTGCGGAGCGTCGCGGCTTCCTGACCATGGCAGACGAAGGGGCGGTCGCATACCCGTATCGGGGGTGCGACCGCCCCTTCGTGCGTTCTGCCCTCTTCCTATGTCTCTCGTCCCGGGGTCACTCCTCGGGTCCGGCAAGGTCGAAGTCGTCCTGGGTCAGTTCGCGCTCCATGCGCTGTTCGGCGATGTCGGCGTAGTGGTCGGACAGCTCGATGCCGATGAACTGCCGTCCCTCGCGCAGAGCCGCGACTCCGGTGCTGCCGGATCCGGCAAAGGGGTCAAGAACGGTGCCGGCCGGAGGGCAGATCTTCACCAGGTCCTGCATCACCTCGACCGGCTTCTGCGTGATGTGCACGCGGTCCTTGCGCGGCTGGCTGGCGGTGTAGAGCCCGGGAAGGTAGACGGGGTTCCGGTTGGCGTCGACCGGGCCCTTGGTGCCCCAGACGATGTACTCGCAGGACTGCTTGAGGCGCCCCTTCTGCGGTCGGGACACCGGCTTGTGCCAGGAGGCGATCCCCCGCCACGTCCACCCCGCCGCCTGCAACGCGTCTGTCGTAGTGGGCAGTTGGCGCCAGTCCGTGAAAATAAGAGCGGTACCGGACTCGACGGTGGCCCGGTAGGACTCGGTCAGCAGGAGGGTGAGCCAGAATCCGTAACTGCGCTGGTCGCGGTTCTCGCCGGGGAAGTTGGCGAGGTGGTGCTCGGCGTCCGCGGCGGTGTACTTGGCCCGCGCGGTGCGTCCGGTGCGCTCGCCGCTGGTGCGTCCGCCCGAGTTGTAGGGCGGATCGGTGATCAGGGCGTCGACGCTGTTGTCGGGCAGGTCGGACAGAACGGTCAGTGCGTCGCCTCGGTGGAGGGTATAGGGCACGCGGTTTCTCTCTTTCGGGAGCCGGGCGCGTGAATTCCTTACGGGGTAGCGCGCGGGGAGGTGAGCGGCTCCAGGAACTGCCGAACGGCATACCTCGGAGTCAGGCCATTTCGCCGGAGGTTAATCGCGGATCCCGGCCGCACCAAGTCAGAACGAGGCTTCCCTCGGTGTCGGTATCTCCTCGTTTGGTGCGGCCGGAATTCCTCCCTACAGTCTCGGCAAGCTCATCGGGAAGGACTCGGTTACCTCCCTGATGAGCGGTGCTGATGCCTGCTGCGTCGTCCGATGGGCGGGGCGCATCGGCATGCTGTCGAGCGTCTCCTGACCGGAGAAAGGCGTCTTCTAATGTGGCGCGTGAGATTACCAGCGCGGCTTACTGCCGCTCCTCGCTAAAGCGATACGGGCGGCCGGGGTGAACTGGCCCCGGCCACCGGTCGCTGTCCCTGCACGGGGATTTCAGATTCTTGACCGGCGCGGTGCCGGTGACCTTTTCGACGAGAGCACCCGCACCGCGCCGCCTACGCACAAGGAGTTGCCGATGCGGCACGCCCTGGCACGCCCGGCGCCATATCCCGGTACGCGACACGTCTCTCACCCCGCACCAATCCCGAACCCGTGAAGACCCTGTACGTCGTCGGCGCGGTGGTCACCGCGCCGCTGCTGCTGATCGCTCCGCTGGCGATGGCGATGGCCGGTACGCACGGCGCCGACGCGGCCTGTAAAAGACGACGCGGGTGGCGACGTTGACGCTGCGGCGGTCGCGAAGCAGGTGCGCTCGATCCTCAAGAGCGACAAGGCCGGGCCGGGCCACGCGTCCGGGCTCGATGCGCCCAAGGGGCAGGTCCCGAACGCGAAGAAGATCCAGGACACCGGTGTCGCGCTGAAGGTCCCGGCCCGGGGGCAGGTGGTCGCGCTGGCCACGGCCTTGCAGGAGTCGGGGCTGCGGAACCTGTCCTATGGCGACCGGGACTCGCTCGGGCTGTTTCAGCAGCGGCCGAGCCAGGGCTGGGGAACGGCCGAGCAGGTGCGGGATCCGGTGCACGCCTCGACCTCGTTCTACACGCACTTGAAGAAGGTCTCGGGCTGGCAGTCGATGACCATCGCCCAGGCCGCCCAGGCGGTCCAGGCGAGTGCCTTGCCCGACGCGTACGCGAAGTGGGAGCCGCTGGCGACCGCTTTGCAGAAGGCCCTCGCCAAGTCCTCCATGACCAGCGGCGGTTCCGGTAAGAGCGCAGCCAAGGGTGGCGAGGCCGAGGCTCTCGCCGGGGCTGAGTGCGGCGGCCAGGACGGCTCTTCGTTCGGCCCGATTCCGAAGGGGTCCGCACCCAAGGGCTACAAGATCCCGGACTCGGCGCCCGTGCCGGTGCGCAAGGCGATCCGTTGGGGCCTGGGGCAGCTCGGCACCGAGTACCAGTGGGGCGGCTCGTGCGCGAATGCGCACGGCAAGGATCCGATGAGCCGGTGCGACTGCTCCTCCCTGATGCAGGCGTCGTACAAGGCCAGCGGCGTTCAGCTCTCCCGGACCACGTACACGCAGGTCAAGGACGGCAAGGCCGTCAGCCCGGACCATTTGAAGGCCGGGGACCTGCTCTTCACCCGCGGCACGGCCGCCCGGCCGGAACACGTCGGCATGTACATCGGGCGCGGCCTGATCCTTCAGGCCCCGCGCACCGGTGACGTCGTCAAGATCACCCGGCTCGCCGACTGGCGTCCCTCCATCCTCGCCGCACGCCGCGTCGCCTGACGCGCCTCTCCCTCTCTCCTCTCCCTCTCGCACCAACTCCGGGCTTTCGCGCGCCCACACAACAGGAGTTCCCTATTGAAGCTCGCACAGCATCTCCAGTACCTGGCCTACGACCCAGGCGTGCACCCCAGGGAGGGCGGCCTTCCCGGCCTCGACGTGTTGAAGAAGGTGATGGGCAGCATCAACCTCTTCGGGATCGTCGCCACCGTCGGCGCCCTGGCCCTCTCGGCAATGATCTGGGCTTGGGGGCATCACAGCGGCGGTCACCAAGCCGAGCAGAACGGCAAGAAGGGCACGACGATCGCCGCAGGTGTCGCCCTGCTGCTGGGGGCGGCGAATGGGATCATCGCGTTCTTCTCGGCGATGGGGACGCAGGTTCACTGATGCCGAAGAAACGATTTTTCAAGCCGTCGAATCGGCCCGTCGATGCCTCGTCGTCGGTGCTGCGGCGTGCGGTGATGATCGGCATCATCCTCGCGATGCTGGCGGGCATAGCCGGTCTGGTCGGCTACCTGACCCGGCCGGGTGCCCCGGCGCCGCCACCGTCCAGCTCGCGCTCCGCTTCCCCGGCGCCGCACAAAACCCCATCCCCCGGCTCCGAGCGCGCTGTGGCGAAGCCGCCGCACACCAGCGATCCGGTCACCTTCGCGGAGGCGGCCACCAAGGCGCTGTGGACCTACGACACCCGGCACGGCTCCCGCGCCGAGCACCTGACCGGGCTCAAGGCGTGGATGACCGGCGAGAGGAACTACCGCGACTGGGAATCGGTGACCAGCCAGGTACCCAGCGAGGTGCTGTGGCTGCGGATGCACGACAACCACCAGCGGGCCAGGGCGAAGGTGAGCGAGGGGCACTTCCCCGAAGCGTTCAAGACCGCCATGTCCCAGGACCCCGGGGCGATCACGCAGACGTACGTCTACGCCGTCACCGTCACCGGCGAGCAGTCCATCGGTTGGAAGCACGGCGGTTCCGGCGCCGAGCCCCGCTCGGCCACGCTCGCCATCCAGTGCCGACCCCACCACGACTGCGCCCTGTCCGGGGTCCTGCCGGAGGTCGCCCCATGACCGCCGCCCCGACGAGGAAGGAGGTGCCCGATGAGGGCCTGTGACCTTCCCCTGATGAACCACGTGTGCGGTGCGGTGGGTGGCGTGGTCGGCAAGACCGGTGAGGCCATCACCAGTGGCATGGGCGCCTGGATCGCCAAGTCGATGGGTGAGCTTGCGCAGTCAGCCACCGACCTGGCCTCCAGGGCCGTGGACAAGACCACGGCGGTGGACCTGAACGCAGAGTGGTTTCGCCACAACTACGAACTGGTCCTCCCCATCGGGCTGGTGCTCACCGTCGGCACGTTCTGTCTCCAGCTCACCCGGGCCGCTTGGCGCCGGGACGAGCGCGCGCTGGCGCAGGCGGCGTTCGGGACGATGGTCGGGGTCTTCTTCGCCTTCGCCGCGATCGCCTGCACCACCGCCGCGCTCACCGTCACCGACGCCCTGTCCGCAGGACTGTTCAAGGCGGCCAACAGCTCCGTCGATGACGCGATCCGCCGCCTGATCAAGGTGCAGCAGCTGGGGAGGATGTACGGCCTGGGCTGGGCCGTTCCCACCCTGGTGGCTCTCGGCTGCGCGGTCGGCGCGTTCTTGTACTGGGCGGTGATGGTCGCGCGCAAGGTCGGCATCCTCGTGCTCGTCACGCTCGCGGTCTTCGCCGGGGCCGGCGGAGGCTGGGAGGTCGCCAAGCGGTGGCGTCGCGGCTGGATCGAGGCCACCGCCACCCTGGTGGTCTCCAAGCTGCTGATGACGATCGTCTTCCTCCTCGGCGTCTCCGCGATGGGCAAATCGGATTCCCATGACGGGCTGAGCGCCTTGTCGGACGCGATGGCGGGCATCGTCGTGATGGTCCTGGTGCTGCTGTGCCCCTACGCCACGTACAAGTTCGTGCACTGGGCCTCGGACGGCGGTGGGCACGACGACCTGCACCGCTCAGGCGTGTCCGGTCTCCGTACGGCAGCTGGTGCGGCGCAGACCGCTGGTCAGCTGGCGCTGCAGGCCAAGACCGCTGGCATCGCACCGCAGGGTCCGTCGAAGGTGCCTGGTCAAGGGGCCGGTGGCGTGGCTTCGGGCATCGACCCGAGTGGCGGCTCGGGCGGCGGCAGCCTGGGCGAGCCGAAGCAGACCCATTTCCGCTTCGGCGAGAATCCCAATGCTTCGGGTGACAAGGGCAAGGCCCTGATCCGCCGTCCGCCGACCGACGGCGACCGTGGCCAGCCGCTCATCCAGCGCCCGGGGCAGGAGTCCGGGTCGGGTGCAGATTCGGCTCCGGTCTCCTCCGGTCCCACGCCCCAGGGCGCCTCCGGCGGACCGGCAGGGCCCCTGCACCAGCCTTCCTCCTCGCGAGCGAGCGGTCGGCCGCCATCGAGCAGCCCGCCCCCGCAGGGCGGTGCCGCACCGCAACGGTGGGTCTACCCCGGCCCGCCGAGCGATCCCGGCTCCTAGAGCCCTCATCTGACGGGGGCGGGCTCAGTCCGCGCCCGGCCGCCCGCCCCCGTCGCCTCCCCCTCGTTCCCCTGTGCTTCAAGGACGGCTGTCTCATGCTCTCCGAAACCTCCCCCTCCGACGGCCCGGCTACCGTGAAGTTCCCGCACCGCACGCGCCGTGGCGTTCTGATGGGGCTCTCTGTCGCGCAGTTGCTCGGTGTCGCGATCACCGGCCTGCTTCTGCTCGCGGTCCTGCTCACCTCCGGCGTTCTCGGAGCGCTGAAGCTCATACCGGTCTGGGTCCTCCTGCTGGCGGCCGTCTTCGTGCGGCACCGGGGACGGTCGCTGGCCGACTGGACGCCCATCGCCCTGCGCTACGTACTGCGCCGTGCGAAGGGTCAGTTGGTCTGGCTCGCCCGCCCCGCCACCCGGCCACGCCGGGCAGGGCTGCTGCACCTGCCAGGTACCGCAGCCTCCCTGCGGGTCGTCACCGCTCCCACCGGCCACTTCGGCGCGGTCCACGACCCGCACGCGGGCACCTTGACCGCCGTTGTCCGCGTCTCCGCCCGTGCCTTCGCGCTGCTCGACCCGGCAACCCAGTCCGCCAACGTGACCGGCTGGGGCCGCACGCTGGCCGCACTCGCCCGCACCGGCCACGTCGCCCGTGTACAGGTGCTGGAGCGCACCGTCCCTGAGAGCGGTGACGCGCTCAACCGGTACTGGCACGAGCACGGCATTCCCGATACCCCGCTGGCGGGCCCGGTCTACCGCGACCTGCTGGACGCCGCAGGACCGGCCGCCGCGCCGCACGAGGCATACGTCGCGCTCGCCCTCGACATGCGGGCCGCCCGCCGCCTGATCAACCAGGCCGGGGGCGGACTTACCGGGACCTTCTCTGTGCTGGGCCAGCTCACCGCCACCTTCGACCAGGCCGCCCGCAACGCCGGGCTCACCCCGAGGGGTTGGCTGGCCGCACGCGAGATCGCAGCGGTGGTCCGTACCGCCTACGACCCGCATGCCTCCGCCGCACTCGACCAGTGGTCCGCGACCGGGCGGCCGCAGGCTGACCCCGCTGCCGCCGGTCCGGTGGTCCTGGTGGAGAAGGGCGACCGCGTCCAGACCGACTCCGCGCACCACGCGACGTACTGGATCGAGAACTGGCCAAGGACCGAGACCAGCCCCGGGTTCCTGCACCAGATGCTGTTCACCACCGGGGTGCACCGCACCCTCTCCCTCACCTACGCGCCCAAGGGGCTGGACTCCGCGCTCAAGGACGTGCAGCGCAAGAAGGCGTCCGTCATCGCGGATGCCTCCGAGCGAGCCCGCAAGGGCCAGGTCGACTCCGAGGAGGACGCGGTCGAGTACGCCGACGTCAAGGAGCGCGAACGGCAGCTACTCGCCGGGCACGCGGATGTCGCCCTCACCGGGCTGCTCACCGTCAGCGCCACCTCCGAGGACGAACTCAACTCCGCCTGCGCGGCCATCGAGACCGCCGCCGTCTCGACCATGACCGACCTGCGGCGGCTGACCTGGCAGCAGGCCGAAGCCTTCACCCGCGCCGCCCTGCCACTCGCCCTCGCGGTGTAGCCAACCCGCGCCAGACCCCCTTTGCCGCGCTCGACCGAAGGTCCCTATCCCCATGCCGACCGACCCCCTGCCCGCCGAACCGGCCTCGGACTTCGTTCCGTTCGCCACCGCCGCTCTCGACTTCCACCGGGCGATCAACATGCCTGTCAAGCCCCTCGCCGCTGGCCGGGCCGAACTGGACTCCCTGCACGCACATCTGGTCGCCCTCTACGGGCTCCTCGACGCGCATACCGCCCGCACCACTCCGGTCGCAGGCGTCGAAGGCAACCACCTGCGGGCGTGCCGGATCCGGCTGTGGCAGGCCGCCGACCACCTCCACACCGCCTTCCACACCGCACCGCGCCCGGACACCGGCCACCTGCCCAGCCGCGAGGCATGCCGGACCCGGCTTCCCGAGGGGACACCCGACCTCACCGTGTGCCAGCGCCACCTGGCCACCTCCGCACGGGTCCGCCGGGATCACACACCAGCCGATCTGCGCGACCCCTTCACCGGCCTCATCCACCACTGACCACCAGGAGCACCACCCCGCATGGCCCCCTCGATACGCACCCGCGCCTCGGCCAGCCCGCTGTTCGTCCCGGCCAAGAGCGACCGTCGCACCTCGCGCACCGCGAGGGCCCACCTGGCTACCGCCCGCGAACAGGCCCGGCACTCCGCCCGTCCTGGGACCCGGCCCACCCACTCCGGCGTCGACCCCGAGCTGCGGGCCACCTACGCCGCAGCCGGTCGGTCCGGTCCCGCTTCCGCCCGCGGCGGCAGCATCAACCTTCCCGCCCACCGCATGACGACCGCGACCGCTTCCGGTGCCTACCCCTTCCTGGCCGAAGGCGGCCTCGGCGCACAAGGCATCTACGTCGGCCGGGACGTCCACGCCGAAGCCGCTTTCTGCTACGACCCGTTCGCTCTATACGGGCGTCTCGACGGGTTCACCAACCCGAACATCCTGCTGGCCGGGGTGATCGGCATGGGCAAGTCCGCGGTGGCCAAGTCCCTCGCGGTGCGGGCCGTCGCCTTCGGCTACCGGATCTACGTGCCCTGCGATCCGAAGGGCGAGTGGACCGTCGTCGCACGCGAGCTGGGCGGCCACACCATCGCGCTGGGCCCCGGCCTGCCCGGGCGCCTCAACCCGCTGGACGCCCCCGCGCGGCCAAGCGGAATCCGCGAGGAGGACTGGCGCAACGAGGTCCGCAAGCGTCGCCTCCTGCTGCTCGGCTCGCTGGCCAAGACCGTGCTGCGGCGCGAGTTGCATCCGATGGAACACACCGCGCTGGACGTCGCCCTCGACGAGGTCGTCACCCGCGCCGAGGCCAGTGGCAGCACCCCGCTGCTGGGGCAGATCGCGCACGTCCTCGGCTCACCGGAGCAGCTCGACGCCGCGAACGGCGAGCCCTCCGGCCGCCTCGGGAACGCGGCCCAAGACCTCGCCCACGCCCTGCGGCGGATGGTCCACGGTGACCTCGCCGGGATGTTCGACGGGGAATCGACCGTCGCCTTCGATCCGAGCGCACCGATGCTGTCCATCGACCTCTCCCGCCTGAGCGGTGCCGGTGACGACACCGCATTGGTCCTGGCGATGACCTGCGCGAGCACATGGATGGAATCCGCCCTCGCCGACCCCACCGGCGGACGGCGCTGGATGATCTACGACGAAGCCTGGCGCGTGATGAGGCACGTCGCCCTGCTGGAGCGCATGCAGTCCCAGTGGAAGCTGAGCCGGGGCCTCGGCATCGCCAACATGATGATCATCCACCGCCTCTCGGACCTGCTGACGGCGGGCGACGCTGGTTCCCGGGGCCGCGCCTTGGCGGAGGGCCTGCTCACCGACTGCTCCACCCGCATCATCTACCGCCAGGAAGCGGACCAACTCGCCGCCGCAGCATCCCTGCTCGGGCTTACCGGTGTCGAGACCCAGGCCGTCTCCGGTCTCACCAGGGGACGCGGCCTGTGGAAGGTCGCGGGCCGCTCCTTCGTCACCCAGCACCTCCTCCACCCCCGCGAGCGCGAACTGTTCGACACCGACGCCCGGATGCACGCCATGGTCTGCGAGTTCACGAATACTGACGTCGTGATCCCCATGAACCCAAGGGTCATGGGCCGATGACGCCCCTTACTCAAGGGGTGGATCGGCTGGGCCAAGGCGCGATCCGCGAACCACAGATCCACTGTCGGGACATCTTGTCCGATGCGGCGGAAGGCAGCATCTGCCGATGGCCGTGATCAGCGATGCGAAAGGTAAGCCTGCACGGTCAGTTCCGCAGTTGTGCAGACCCACCCTGCATCTTCGGCGACGTCCCCGGCGACCGTGTACCGATCACTGTTCCCGCTTACGAAAGCCACGACTGTAGCTCAGGTACAGGGAGGAATCCTCCACATAGACGATGGCCTAGCATCCATGGAGGTGTCGTTGGGCGCGGTACTCGAAGGCGTCCGTGGCAGCCACCTGCCACCTCTCCTGACAGAACTCGGTGTGAGGGTGATCTCGCGGACTGCGCAGCGGCAGCTGCGCGAGGAGGCTGCCGTCGGCGAAGAGCCGGTTGCCGCCGTCCACGGAGACGACGTGGTGGGTACCGTCTGCGGTGACGGCGACGTACGGATAGCCGGCCTGGATGTCGCGTGCGACCTGGTCTTCAGGCTCCGTGAAGTCCATAGGGATGAGGGAACGGACGGTGGCGCCGCAGTAGATAGTCGCCCCGTCGCTGCTGAAGCTATGCACGATGACCCGTCCCTTGCCGAGCGGCGGGGTCTGCTGGGTCCGTCTGCGCACCTCGGCCTCGACCTGAGGACGGCTGGGTTGGTCAGGGTGACGCCGGTCGTAGTCGTGGCTGATGTACTGCTTCAGAGGGAAGTACTCCAGCTCCTCGGTGCCCGGGACGTAGCGGGCCAAGGTGGGGTCACAGCGGTGGAAAAACGCGAAGGCGTCCAGGAGCGTGTCGACCACCAGATGACCGCCGACTGCGGTCCTGTAAGCGTTGTGGGCGCCGGGGCGAGTTCCGGTGCTGGTACGGATGGCGCCGGGGAGCTGGTCGTACGGCTGCCAGGAGGGAAACACCCGGACGTGGTTCACACCCCCGGTAATGCGGTCCGTCTTGACATCGACGGTGGCAGGCAGGTGGATGTCCGCGTTGCGCAGCAGCAGAAGCCCTCGGACGACCTGCCCCTGCGGATCAGATGCGAGAAGACTTCGGTATCGGTCCTGGTCAGCGGGGCTCTGACTGTTGCAGATCACCTCTAGGTCGAGGGTCCGGATGGCCGCCAGCGCGGGCGCAATCTCCAGGGCGACTCGCTCAGTGTCCACGTCCATACCATGCAAGTGGCAGAGCGCAGTTGAGGTGGTGGCGGCCGCTTCCCAGACGTGCGAGATGTACAGGGCGAGGCCGTGCATCTTTTGACGCCCCTTGGCGTGACGCGCGGTGTCAGCGACAGGAAATAGGCCGGTCGGTCGTGAAGTCATGGATGAGCCGTTCCCCCCTGTGACTCCGCCCGCAGGCGAAGGGAGCAGAGTACCGAAGGTGACCCGGGAGGTGCCGTGATTTATAGCGTCGCACCCGACCTACAGACACACCCGATGCTGAAATCACTGACGGAAGCCTGCTGCTGGACCACAACAGCCGCAGGAAGGGTCCAACTGCCCTACGCAACCTCGTATGCAAGGTAAAGCTGCAAAGTGCAAGGTTCAGCCGCACAGGTGGCCGTCCACAGCGGGCCCGACAGGGTTCGCGCGAAGTCAATCACTACCGTCCGGCTACTCCCGATGTAGCCATCGGTCAGCCGGCGGACGCCATCGCCAACGCGTACCCGACGAAACGACGGATCCGTCATCCCGTCGAGTGAACCCCCGCCGACCTCCACCTGCAGGTAACGACAACGTGCCCGCGGGAATCGAACCCGCGGGAGTAGAGACATGACGATGACCTGCCCTCAAGCGGTGGGCTACGGCTCCACAGATCATGCAGACACCTGGGCGCAGGAAGTGTTCGCAGTCTCAAATAGCTGCGCCAAAGTTCGGTGTTGGTTTCCCAGCATCGTGTCGTTCGCCCCCGGGACGTACTTCGCTAGTCGAATCCCTAGCGTGGTATCGCTGGCTCCGCCTGTCCCGAGCAGTTCGCCCAACTGAGCGCACGTCTGTGTGATGGCCGAACGCCCCCGGAGAGCTTCATCAAGGAGTCGCATCAGCAACTCCTCTAGATCCGGTCGCCCAGTGGACGGAATGCGCCGCCGGGAATTCATCCCGGCCACCTCGTACCGAGGCCCAGAAGCGGAGCGGTTGGCCCTGAACATCTCCTCTCTCAATAGTAGTTCGTGCATCACGCAGCCCAACGCATAGAGGTCGGCTGGTGTGCTAGGTCCCTGCCCGGGGACCTTCTCGGGGCCCGGGTACCGGCTGGAAGCGAGGAGAGTATCTATGTCTGTTGGCACAGCGGTGTTCACAGACAGAGACGGGTGGACTTCGAGCTCAATGGGCCTGAATCCCTGAACACTGGTGAAGCGGGTAGTGAACGAGTCGAAATGACTGCGCACGTTCCTGCTGCCTTCTACGGAGGCCTGCGCAGCCCTTGCTGGGGTGAGCCAAGTTACGGTTTGGACCGCCTCTTGCAGCGCACGGCAGGCTGGTTCAGCCACTAGGTCCCGCAGAGCACCTTGGCGAGCGATTCGACCACTGCGTTGCAGAAGGCTCACGAGAGCGTCAACGAGGAAGGCACTCCCCAAAGTCCGATCGCAAAGCGCTTGCGTCACGATGCCGGAACGCTGTGCCTCCTTCACATAGCGCTTCCATGAGACGGCAGTGTCCTCCCTGACGCGGTCGGCTTCACAGGTGCTGGCCCGCTCCTGCATCCCCAACGACTCAAGGAAGATCGGTAGCCCAATGCCAGAGGCAACCAACACGGATGCCCACGGGGCCGCCTGCCCGGGAAGGCCCGCGAGCTGCACGTAACCGGCCTTCCGCGCGATCGCATCCGCCCCAGTGGTGCCGGGATGCGGGGCGACGGAAGGGTGGGGGGCAGCTGCGTTCTCCACAGGCGCTCGCGCTGCCTCACCTGCGGCCCCAGAGGCACCGCGATCGTCGGCGCGGTCAAAGCACGCCTCGAACGCCCTCCGTACTTCCGGGTAGAACTCTGGGTCCTGGGGCCGGTAGGGCTCCTCGTCCGGGACCAGAGTCAGCTGGTCCAGGATGTCGACGTCCAGGGCAGGCCACAACATGGTCCGGGCAATGTTCGAACCGGAGTGCAGGGGCGTGTCCCCATGCACGCGGGAAGTCGGCAGGGGAAAACTCGCGGGTGTTGATCGGGGTTCCACCCCCGCGTGTGCGGGGAGCAGACCAAGGTCCTGGAGATCCGCGATGTGCTCCGAGGGCCGTCCCCACGTGCGTGGGGAGGAGGAACCGCCCCAACTCGCCCTGTACGGGGGCGGGGACCATCCCCGCTTGTGCGGGGAGCACACGTTGCGAGCACCACCGTCAGGGATGACCGCAGGTTCATCCCCGCGTGCGCGGACCCTGCTGACAAGACGCTGTGCATCGCCATGACCCCAGGCTCCAGCCTGCATCACCAGATGGAACACGTTCATGTTCACGCTCTTGCCGTTACCGGTCGTGTAGTAGATTCCGGCACGCCGTGACTCAGCGGCCCCCCACCGAAAGGGGGCGCCCGGGTGCTGCTCGTCGGCCCCCACGGAGAACCAGTCGATGGCCCGCTCCACATCACCACGACGTAGAGCCTCGGTACCCAGAAGGTACCCACTGTTGGCAACCTGCCGCGCTTCCGTCCGCGCTGCTCGGTCCCCAGCGTCGACCGCTCCCCAGTCACCGTCGGGGCGGTCCCAGTGATCCGCTGGCCCATCGAGCGCGCCCAGCAGCTCGTCGTACGCGTCCATGCTCTCCCTCTGCTCTCGATCGACGGCCTGTTCCGCCCCTTCCAAGTTCCGCTTCAATGCCTCACCCATGATCACCTTGCTGCAGGTGGCCATGCCGGATACGGGACCTGACCTCAGGCACTCCACGCACGGTGCCGCGAGCCTGGTGCAGGCTGCCGTCCACAGCGTTCCGGGAGATACCCAACTGCTCCGCGATCTCTTCGGGCTTGCGCCCGCCCAACGTCATGTCCACCACCTGGGCCTGCCGCGGAGGCAGATTCCGCATGGCATGGCGGACCGCCTCCAGCAGCTCGTCGTCCGGGCTCTCCCACAGCGCCGGATCTCCCTCCTCCGGGGGTTCGGTGTCGAGGGCAGCCCGGTCGGGGACAACACCGTCAGCTGTGAGCACCGGGCGTTCCGCCACCTTCTTCAGCAAGGTCTTGGCGAGGTTGTCCGCAGTCGTCGTCAGGTAGGCCATGGGGTCCCTGGCCGGATCGAACTCGGCACATCTCTGCGTCGGCCGACTGAAACGGAGGAACACTGCTTTGATGGCCTCGTTGGCGATCGCGTCCCGATCGACGTACGGGAGGTCGTACCGAGCCAAGTGGCCGAACAACAGCCGATGACACCGCTCGTAACGCTCACGACCATCCTCCCGCTTCAGCCCAAGCGGATCTCTCGGATCGAGAGGGACCGACCCGTCGGGCCCTAGCTGCACTACGACCACCTCGCGCCCTCGGCACCGGGCATCCAAACCGTTGCGCTGCTCCCGTCGGCCCACCGGTAGTGGACCACCGAACCAGGCGGCGGGGGCATCATCGGGGGCATTCCCGGTATGGAAGTCGCCTTCACGGGCGCCTCCCCATCCCTGGCTCCCCAGCGACGCCTCGCACGGGCTGCCGCAGCGCGCCCCCATCCGAACGCCACCAACTGCAGGGACCCCAGGGCGATCCCGATGATCTCGGAGAGGTTGTCGGTCATCTGTGAGAGGTCCTTCATGCTCGACGGGACGGGCAGCGCGCTCACTGACATCTACTCCCGGCCCACCCCACGTTCTTAGCTCTCCCCCATACACCGACCCGTGACCTACGTCACCTACCTCGTGCGCATGGCAGGTAGGTGCCGCAGTCGCCAACTAGGAGTGCTCGGCGGCATTATGCGGTCATCTGGGCCGACAACGCCGACGTCCTGGTCGAGATCGACCAAGCAACCAGCTCCACCCCGGCCGCCGGTCGTGCCCGGGCCGCTCAGGCCGAGGCCGCTCGTGCCCGCTCCACCACTACAGCCACCTCCAGTCCGGCACCGGACACCACTCGTCCGTCGAGGCCCGCGCCGCACGCTCCGGAGAGGACGTACCGGACGCGCTAGCGGAAATCTCCGGCACCGCCAAACCCCGCTTTCACACAGATCCTCGTCGCACCGACCGCCCCAACCCGCGAGGTGCGCTTGTGCCGGAAGCCCCGCACATCACCATCGGCCGCCACCCGAAGGACGGCGTCGTGGCCGCCCTCTCCCACGATCACCACGTCACCGACCACCTCCTCCGCCGAGTCGGCTTTGAACCGGTCCCCGACAGCCGCCTCTACGCCCTGACCGAGCCGCACCACGATCCGGTCCGCCGCACCCAGCTCGCGGTGCAGTCGCTGCGGGCCGCGCACCAGAACGTCAGCGCGGACGCCGCCTACGACCTCCAACCCGGTGAGCGGCACCCGCTGCCCGGCAGCCCGCCGTTGGAGACGACCCTCGTGGCGACTGCAGCCCAGCAACGACGGTCCCAGGCCGCGAGCGCCGTCTCGCCCGCCCGTACAGCAACCGCGGTTCCGCAACCCGGTCCCCGCGTAGAGAGCGCGCACCGGCCCGCACCGGCGGCGGCCCGGCAGCTCGCACACCACCGCTAGGAGAAACGTTCCTGTGTCTTTGCATCTTGAGCCCGATGTCGCCTTCGGTTCCATCCCCGAATTCGGTATCGCCGCTGCCGTCGCCGATGACCGGCTCTTCCTCGATGAGGTCCTGCGCAAGCACCACTTCGAGTACAAAGCCGGGCTGGATGTGTATCTGCTGCCGCCCGAGATTCCGCACAACGCGGCGGTCAAGAACGTGGCTGCCGCCACGCGCGAGTTCCAGGACGCGGGGCTGTCGGTCGCCGCCGACCCGCGCGCCGTGGTGCCGCCGGACGGTGACGGGCTCGGCCCCGTTCCCGTTCGGTACCCGATCGCGCTGTCCGAGGAGGCACGTGTTCCTAGCGACCCGGCCGAGGTCGCCGAAGTCATCCGGGATGCGATGGACGAGGGCATCGGCGCGGTCGGAGAGCTGGACAGTCTCGTCGACACCGCCACCGCTTGGTGCAACCGCCTCGACTCCGACGAGGGCCGGGATATGGCCCTGCGCCTGCACCACGTCAAGTACCTGGTCACTGCCCTCCACGACGAGGTCATGAGCGCGGTGATGGAGCTGGAGGACATGAGCCAGGGGGCGTCCAAGAACTCACCGCCCCGCTCCGAAGTACCCACCTCGAACAGCAGAAGGCGGTGCACCACACCGCCCGCTCCCGCGCCGCAACATCTTCCTCGCCCCGACGCCCGGGAGCAGCTTCGAAGCCGGTTCTCCCGCAGCCGGCTCCTCCGGACCAGTCGCCACCCGCCAACCGCCACACCCGCTGAAAGGAGCCTGCTCCATGCCCGTGAAGAAGATCTGGCCCATCGACCACGCCTGCGGTCACACCACGCAGGCCGATCTGTCCGACCGCGCCGCCGACCGGCGTGCTGGCTACGCGCGCTGGCTCACCTCTCGTGACTGCTCCGAGTGCTGGCGTGCTTCCCGGGGCCAGGACTCGGAGTCCACGGCCGAGTGGCTGGCGAACAAGCGCGCCGAGGAGGCGGCCGAGGCTGAGAAGTGGGCCGAGCAGTACCGGATGCCGCCGCTGGATGGGAGCGAGCGCGCGGTCGGCTGGGCCGCGCGTTGCCGCCACCAGCTCGTGTCCGCCGCCTACAGCGCGCTCGTCCTGGAAGGCGAGACGGATGAGGGTGAGTGGGAGGCCATCGAGGAGGGTGTACGACTGCTGACCCGGGCGGGGTGGTGGATCGACAACCGGGACTCCGAACCCGCGGACCTGCCCGAGCTGCTGGAGGCCGCCGGCGAGGCCGACCGGCCCAGCGAGAACCCCCACTTCTAGCCCCGGAGAGTCCCGTGTCACCCGCCCCCGATGCCCCGCGCACGCCCACCGACCCGGAGGGCAAGCGCACCTACGGGCACCAGATCCTCGCGCTGACCGACCAGTTCAACGCAGCCACGACGTACCGAGAGGCCGCCGAGACGGCAGAGCACGTGCTGGACGAGGCCGACGGTGTGCTTGCACGGCTCGGCCAGTTCTTCGAGGCCGCTGTGGAAAAGGTGAAGGAATCCGAGACCGACGAAGGCTGGGAGCTGGCCTACAAGTTCGAAGACGCCGTCGCCACGCTCACCTCGCTCAGCGACGAGTTGCACGACGCAGGCGACCAGATGCGGGATCTCGACCCGCCCCCTGCGCCCCGTTGGCAGACCCAGGTCGCCCACTACTACGCCAGCGCCCCGCAACGCCGCCCCGGTGACGCGAGCCCGGCCCCCGACCTACCCGGCCCACCCGCCGCGCAGGTACATCCCAAGCACACTCCGCAAGCCCGCCACCACCGCTAGGAGCCCGTCCATGTCTGCCCGCAGAACCGCCCCCACCGTCCGCGCGCCCCTCACCACTCCCGCACGTTCCTGGATCTCGTCTTGTCTGATGCGCGTACCAGGACGCCCTCGACCACCACCGGTACGGACGTCCTGCTCTATCTCCTGCTCGGCCTCGCCGCCCTCGGTATCGGCGGCGGCTCACTGGCCTGGCTGTTCGGCAACCTCACCAACGCCGCTGTCGGTTCCGGCCCGTGGGCGCCGCTCGAACCGATCCAGGCCCTCTTCCACCCCGAGGACCTGTGGCCGCACCTCTCCCGGCCCGCGCTGCTCACCGGCTGCTACGCCATCCCTGCCGTCCTCCTGCTCACGGCCGCTGTGCTCGGCGTCAAGCTGTGGCTGCGCTTCCGCACCAACCGGCAGGGCCTGGCCGACCACCGAGACCTGGGTGATCTGCTGCCGAAGAAGGCCGCCGCGAAGGCCACCGGGCTGCGCCCCAGCCTGAAGGCCACGAACCCCAAGGACATCGCCCCAAATGATCGCGGGGTGCTGCTCGGCTCGCTGAAGCCCGGCTCGGCGGAGGTGCGCTCCTCCTGGGAGGACGTTCTCCTCGCCATCATGGCGCCCCGGTCGGGCAAGACCTCCGGCCTCGCGATCCCCGCGATCCTCCGCGCCCCCGGCGCGGTGCTGCTCACGTCCAACAAGGCGGCGAACGACGCCTACACCGCGACGCTCGATGAGCGGGCCGAGGTGGGGACCGTGTGGACGCTGGATCCCCAGCAGATCGCGCACGCCGAGCAGACGATGTGGTGGGACATCCTCTCCGACGCCCACGACCTGACCGGAGCCCGGCGTCTGGCACAGCACTTCGTCACCGCGTCGGTCGACGAGTCCAGCGCGGGGGACTTCTGGTCCACCGCCGCCGCGAACACCCTCACCGCTCTCTTCCTGGCAGCCGCGCGGGGCGGGCGTCCGGTCACCGAGGTGACCGCGTGGCTCGCCTCCCCGGCCGACCGCACCCCGATCGATCTGCTCACCGATGCCGGTCTGGATGCCGTCGCCGCCCAGTTGCAGGGCACCGTCGCCGGAGCCGTGGAGACCCGCGACGGGATCTTCGAGAACGCGCGGCAGTACGCGAGCTGCCTGCTGGACCCGCGCATCTCGGCCTGGGTCACTCCGCCGCAAGGCGGCTCGAAGCTGCGGGAGTTCAAGCCGGAGGAGTTCTCCAGCAGTACCGACACGCTCTATCTGCTCTCCAAGGACGGCGGCGGCAGCGCCTCGGCGATCATCGCTGCGGCTGCCGACGCGGTGATGCGCGCGGCCGTCATCCGGGCCGAGCGCGATGGCGGTCGCCTCGACCCGCCGCTGCTGGCGATCCTGGATGAGGCCGCGAACGTGTGCAAGATCCAGGACTTGCCGGACCTGTACTCCCACCTCGGCAGCCGTGGGGTCATCCCGATCACGATCCTGCAGTCCTACCGGCAGGGCCAGCGCGTGTGGGGCGAGACCGGCATGGACGCCCTCTGGTCGGCGGCGACGATCAAGCTGATCGGCTCCGGTATCGACGACGCGGACTTCGCCGACAAGCTCTCCCGCCTGGCGGGCGACCACGACGTGCAGACCCTCTCGGTCTCCACCAGCGAATCCGGGAAGTCCTCCTCGGTCAGCATGCGGCAACAGCGCGTGCTCCCGCCCGACGCGATCCGGGCTCTGCCCAAGGGAAGCGCGCTGCTACTGGCCACCGGTGTCCGCCCGGCCCTGCTGGACCTCAAGCCCTGGTACCGCGAGCCGGACGCCGACCGCCTCGGTGCCGCCTCGAAGCAGGCGACCGCCGCCATCACCGAGCGTGCTCTGGCCAAGGCTCCGTCCGGCCGCGATCAGTACGGACCGACCGCATGACCTCCGCACGCTCCCACCGCACCGCGACGAGACGACCGGGCCTCGCCACCACGCCCTTATGCCCGCCCCTCTCCTCCCGTCGAGGTACCTGATGAACTGCCCCGGCCCCTCCTGGGCCACCGTCCAACCTTCCGAGCGACTGGCCGACACCCCCGCCGTCCGCCGTGGCGAGCGATGGTGGCTGACCGCCCCCGGCGGCACCATCCCCGCCGACGACCCCGCGCTGACACATGAGCTGGATCTCCTCGCGGCCGACATGGACGCCGCGAACCGTGCCGTCGCCCAGCTCATGCGTGGTGAACCCGACCAGGGGCTGGGGTGACGCCGCTACTCCAGGCCGAGCAGGCGGTCCTGGGCGCGGTGCTGCTGGAGCCGCGCCAGCTCGGCCGCCTGTCCGGCTGGCTTCGCCCCGAGCACTTCTACCGGCCCGCGCACTCCGCGCTCTACGCCGCGATGCTCACCCTCCGCGATGGTGGCCACCCGGCGACGAAGGCTCCGCCCGACGGGTCGGCCCCTCTGGTCTGGCTGAACGACATACACCGGGAAGCGAGTACGGGCACGCGCGGTATCACCACCGCGTTCGTCCACTCGCTGGTCGCCGCCTGTCCGCGCTCGGCGCACGCGCCGGTCTACGGACGGATGGTGCTGGAGGGCGCCATTCACCGCAGTGTCACCCAGCACGCCATCCGCCTGCACCAGGCCGCTCGCGCCGACGCACTCCGCGGCAGCGGCGTCGCCGAGACCGTGCACCACGCCCGGGTCCTGAACGACGTGCTCGGCGACCTCGCACGACGCTGGGGCACCGAGCCTCGCCCCGCGCAACCCCGCATGGCCCCCGGGGGAGTAGCGGCCCAGGTTCCGGGGCAGGTCGAGGAGCGGGTGCTGGCCGACGAGGAGTTCCTCCTCGGAGCGCTGATCGCCCATCCCGACCAGCTGTCCCAGATCGTCGGCTGGCTCCGCCCCGAGGACTTCGCCGACTCCGGGCACCGGCAGGTCTATCGCGCGCTCGGGGCGCTGCAGCACCGGGGCGAGCCCGTGGACGCGCTGACGGTGCTGTGGGAGTGCCAGCGCCGAGGCGCCCTCGCTGACGGCTCGCTGGATGCCGAGCGCGTTCGCCGCATCTGTGAGATTCCCGTCGCGGGCTCGGTCGGCTACTTCGGCGAGCAGGTCCTCGACTCCTCCCTCCTGCGCACAGCCGCCACCTCCGCTCGGCACGTCCGCGACCTGGCCGACGACGAGACCCGCGCGCCCGGCCAGCTCATCAGCCACGCCTTGCACGCCCTCACCCCGCTCGACGAGGTACGCCACCGCCGGGCCGCCGCCGATACCGGCCGCGAGCCGGAGGAGGCCACGACGACGCCATTGGGCGTACCCCCTCCGGCCCGTGCCGCCGCCGCTCGCGCCCGCAGCCCCGCACCCCACGCCGAAAACAAGGCGCCCTCCAGTATGGCCACCCCCGCACCCACCGTCCGTGTCCACCGATCCCGAAGGAGTTCCCCGTGACAGGCGCAAACGCGCGCGCCGAAGCCGAGCAGTCCTGGCTCCTGCTCATGGCCGAGAGGACCGAACAGCTCCGCGCGGGCATCACCGTGCCGTCCTCTCCCGCTGATCAACCCGATCTGGCACGAGCCTCCAAGCAACTGGCAGACCTCACCGGCCTGGTGCGGGACCTGTCCGACGAAGTCCTCTTCCGGTCCGTCGAGTCCAGGCCCCGAGCCGTCCTCGACCAGGTCATAGGTGCCTACACGGACGCGGCGCAGCAGGCAGGGGATGCGGTGGCCAGCTACAGCAACGCCTATGCCCTACTGGGCTTTCAGCGTCGTTACCAAGACCGACCGGACAGTCCGGATCTGCGCGACGCGCGAGAACATGGATTCGCCGCCATCCAGGACCGCCTCGACTGGGCCCGCGACAGCCTCGCCGAGGGTGCCAAGCGTCTGCGGACGGTCGCCGAGCACCTCGACGGCACCCCGCCCCGGACCAGGGCTGCCCGCAGCCGTACGACACAGCGGGTCACCGACCGCTCCCACGCACCGGCAGCGCCTTCAGCACCACCACGCTCCGCCCCCACACAGGGACCGGGGCGAACACGGTGACACCCACACGGCCGCGCCCGTACAAGAACACCCGCGCCTCCCGGGGAGCTGAGCGTGCGCAATGACCTGGCGGCGGGCGAGAGCGATCGGCTGATCGGGAGTCTGTGCTCCGGCTACGGCGGCCTCGACCTGGGCGTCCAGAGCGCTCTGGGAGGCACCCTCGCTTGGCACGCCGAGTGCGACCCCGGCGCCTCCCGCATCCTCGCCCGCCACTGGCCCGGAACGCCCAATCTCGGCGACATCACCACCGTCAACTGGGCTGACGTGCCGAAGGTCTGCGTCCTGACCGCGGGCTTCCCCTGTCAAAGACCTCTCGGTAGCCGGACGTCGCTCCGGCCTGCTGGAAGGAAACCGCTCGGGCCTGTGGCACCACGTGGTGCGTGCCATCGACGCCCTCGACCCCTGCCTAGTGGTGATCGAAAACGTACGAGGCATCCTCACCTCCCCCGCCGCTACCGCTGGCGACCTGGAACTGTGCCCGTGGTGTGTGGGAGACCCCGCAGACCAGCCTGCTGTGCGCGCACTCGGTGCCGTACTCGGGTCCCTGGCCGACCTCGGGCGTGATGCGCGCTGGTGCGTGCTACGCGCCAGCGACGTCGGCGCCCCGCACCGAAGGGAACGCCTCTTCCTCACCGCCTGGCGCCGAGACGCCGCTGCTGAAGACTCCCACCAGCAACATCGCCTCGAACGGCGGCAGCCAGCACCCCTCCAAACGCAAGGCGGGCGGCCACGGCCCGAACCTCGCGGACGAGATCGAGTGGCTGCTGCCGACTCCGAAGGCATCCGACGGAATCAAGGGCTCACCACGCCAGCGCCACGGCAACGGCGACCTGACACTTCCCTCGGCAGCCGCTCAACTGAACAGCCGGGCCACCACCGCCCGCGTTCGGGCGACGCCCCCTCCCACCCTGTTCGACGCCTCGACGCTGACCAAGAGGGCCCCAGGGAATGGGGACGGTACGGCGACGCCATCGCCCGGTGGGAGAGGCTCACCCGTCCGGCACCGGCGCCGACCGACGACGCGGGCCGTCTCAGCCCGCGGTTCGTGGAGTGGATGCAAGGCCTTGACGACGGCTGGGTAACCGCCACTCCCGGACTGGGACGGCCCGCCCAACTCACGGCGCTGGGCAACGGCGTCGTACCGCACCAGGCCATCCAGGCACTGCGGACTCTCGCACCGCCCACGGCCACCTGCCGCCACTGCTCAGGCGGTTGAGCCGCCCTTCTACACCCGGTTCCCGGCCGGGCCAAACTCTCTTTTCTCCGGATCATCGATGCCCCAACACCCGATACGCGAAGGGGTTTCGATGTCGGAGTCCGCCGACGAGAACGAGCCGGTACGGATACCGGACCACGACTTGGACGACCTCGTCTCCATGGTCAGCGGTCTGGTCGCCGAGACCCGCAAACAGGGCGAGACCCTCGCCCGGCTCACCGACGAGCGGCCGTCCCCACAGGACGGCGAGGAGGAAGAGCCCGGCCGGGCAACCGCCAGTGGGTCAGGCGGCGGGGACGGCGAGGCCGAGGCTGGTTCCGTCTTCATCCTGGCACTGGCTGGCACGGCGTACGCCAAGGAGTTGGCGGCGCTGAAGGTCTGGGTGGACGACCTGCTGCTGCCGGTCTACGGACGCGAGATCACCTCCACCCGCCCTTGGTGCCCGAGGTGGACCGAGCATCCCGAGTCCGTCGCCCGCCTGCACGCGCTGTGGCTGGCCTGGCAGCAGTTCACGGACACCGAAGCCGGGCTCGCCGGTCCAGCCCTGTGGCACCGCGACCACCTCGACCCCACACTGCTGCAACTGCGCGCGCCGGACGGACCGTTCAGCGCGTGCACCACCAGCCCGGCCCGGCCCAACCACCGTCTGCTGTCCGCCCCCGACCCCGCTGCGTACGGGCAGGCGGCATGAAGGCCCCGAGCTACCGCATCGACGGGCCACTGCCGTCGGTGCCCGAGCCGCCCAGCACGCTCGGGCGCCGAGCCGCCGCCGCGCGCACCCAGACCACCACCAGCACCACCGTGGGCGCGAGCCCGGCCCGACCAAGGGAGCCACAGCCGCCCGGCACACGTGTAGCCCGGTCGAGGGGAGGGCGTTCGTGAGCGCCAGGTATGCCTTCGCCGCCCACCCCGAGGCCCTCGCCGACCTGCGCGACGTCCCGGAGAAAATCCGGGACCTGGCGCTGCTGGAGCTGCAGCACCTGGTGCACGGCAACGAACGAGGTGCCGCGCTGCAACGGGAGTTGGCTGGCTGCCACAAGGTCTACGTCGATCCCGAGACCCGCTGGCGGATGGTCATCCAGTACCGCGACGCCCCCAACTCCTCCCAGCACAAGCGGGAGATCTACCTGCTGGCCGTGGGCGAGCGGCAGGACCACGCCGCCTACCGCGCGGCAGCGCGTCGGCTGGAGCGCGAACGCCAGCACACGGGCACTGATCCACACGCCCGCCGGGCCCACGCCGCGCGGGCCCGCTCCGTCCACCCCGGACACTTCCAGCCCGCATCGGGCTCACCGGTGCCCGAGACCGCCGCACCGCAGCCGCGTTACCGGCGCGTGCGCTGATGCACACCCTGTGGAGGAACGTTTCTCATGTCTGACGAGCCGGACGACGCCCGCTGGCGCGAGTACCGGGTCACCCCGCGCTACCTCGCCGGATCCAGCTATTGCGGCGACCCCGGGTTCGAGCCGGTCGGCCACTGGCCGCACCACTCCCTCGACGAGGGCCCATGCCAGTTGCTGGTTACCTCCCCGGACCACCGGATCAAGATCGGCTGGTTCGGTGACGACTTCGACCTGTGGAAGATCACCGCTGCCGAGGATCCCGTCTCCCCGCCCCGGTGGGAGGCAACCTTCAACGACACCTTCCCGCCTGAGATCGTCGCGGGCCTCACCTCAGCACTCGCCCGCGACTGGGCTCCCGACAGCGACACCTTCCTCACATCGCCGTCGATGTACTGGGCCGACAGCGTCCAGCCCCTGCTCGACGCCAACTGGGAGAGGCTGAGGACGGCCGATCCCGGCACGGTGGAACTCCTCGCTCCCGACCGGAAGGCCGGGGCGTTCATCGACACCCAAAGCTACGGCAGCCATGACGAGGAAGTGCTGTTGTGGGCGGGGCGGCCGGGCAGCAGCACCCGCGCGGAGGCGACATTCACCTCCGGCACCCCCTCCCACCTCATCGCTGCCACCGCTGTCGCCATGAGCGATCCCGCCCCCGTCGTACGCGAGCGGCACATGATCCACCGGGACGTCGAGCACCTCGTCCGGCTCGAACCAGTGGAGGCGAAGACGCAATCGCGGTCCGGCGCTCCTACTCCGCTGGATGTGAAGCAGGCGGCGGTCACCGCCGCCGTGCACCGGGCCACGCACGGACAGCCCAGTGCGGCGCGAGCCCACGCCGCCCGTATCCGCACCACACACCCCCGGCCGCAGCCGGGCGTCACGCACGCCTCCCCGCCCCGAACCGGCAATCCCGCGCAAACGGCTTCCCGTCCGCGGCGCTGACCACTTCCCGGAGAAACACATGCAGCACCACCCCACCAACATGGAGCCGGTACGCCACGCCGTCGGCGTACTCGCGCCGCTGTGGACCTCCTGGACGCTTGAAACCCTCCATGAACGCGGACCGCTGCGGACGCAGCAGCTGGCCACCGCCATGCCGTGGCTGAACACGCCCACCCTCCACCAAGTCCTGCTGCGCATGCACTCCAGCGGCCTGCTCACCAAGCCCGAGCGTGGCCGCTACACGGCCTCACGCCTGGGTCAGGACAGTCGTGCCGTCCGCCGCGCTCTCGCGTCCTAGCACGCGCGGCACTTCGAGGTGGACTCCACGACATGGACGCGGGCCGACCGGGTCGAGGACGCGCTGTCACGGCTACGCGGAAAGGGCGCCCTTCAAGTACTCACTGCGCTGGAACAGCGCGGCCCGCTGCGACCGGGCACTCTGCGCGAGGCCACCGGACTGGCGACCGGGTCCTTCCACTACCGCACCCAGCAGCTCCTCCACGACGGTCTCGTTACCCGCCTCGGCCCCGATGAGCACTTCGCCTACGACCTCACCTCCGCCGCACAAGGGCTGGGCCCGGTGCACGCCGAGCTGCACGACTTCGGCCGCCGCAGCCAGGCAACGGAAGTCACGGTGCAATCCAACCAGCCCTGTGCCGAGGCGAACCGGGCGCACGCCGCCCGCCAGCGCTCGCCTGCCGCTCCAGCTACGACGGGGCTGTTCTCGCACCCTCCCGAGTCACATCCGCGAGTACCGGCCTACATCACCGCCCTCTCCCACCCCTCCCGCACCCAGTGACCCACATGCCCCGCGACAGAACCCCCGCCCGCAACCGCGCCCGCCCCGGCCTCCCCTGACCAGGGGCGGGCGCCGGTGTGCTCCGAGGCGACGGTCACCGACGTGGCAGGGGGCAGCTCACTCCCGACCGCTCACGGTCCGGACGCACCTGGCGCCGAGGAGGCGGGCGGCTGGGGGCGGCCGAGAGCCTCGGCCAACTCCTCAACCGTCAGCTCGATCCGGCCCCCGGCCGCTGCACGAGCCCGTCCCACAGAGGCGGCCTCGGCGTCGTCAACGCTCTCGTCGAACCGGCGCTGCTCGTCCACATCCACGTCTGCCCCCTTCGTCATCGGTCGCCCCGGACTCAGCCCCCGGGGCGACCGAATCATTCCCGTACGAGGAGTCCATCCGTCCTTCCACCCGCCAAGTTCGCCTGCGGCAGACACAAACCCGCCCCACGGACTGGAATGACGGCCCGATTCCAAGTCAACGTACGGACACCTCGAAAAACCGCAGGTCAACGAAGGGAATCCTCATGACGTCCAACGCTCCTACACTGGCTCACCCTGCCTCCGCCGAGCGCGAGTGGCTGCTCGAATGCACCTGCGCGGACCCCGTTCTCCGACTGCTGCACAACTGCGGCTGGGACACGGTCGACGACTCCAAGGCCAACGTCTATTGCGCCAGTCCCGACCGGCGGGTGTTCGTCGAGTTCCTGCCCGAGAGCCCGGAGGCCGCTTTCGGCGAGTTGTGGCACATCAGCGTCCACGGCCCCGACGGTCGTCGTGCGTGGAGCACCACCTTCGGTGATGACGTCCCCGCGCATGCCGTCGCCGGATTCCTCGCCGCGCTCATCGCGTACCAGGGCCGCTGGTGCGAGTGCATCTGACGCCCCCAACCCGCGCCTTGACGTCCTTGGAGGCCCCAGCCGCTGCCCCGCCCCACGCCTCAGCAATCACGGAGGTACTCATGTCCCCCACGCCTCAGCAATCACGGAGGTACTCATGTCCCGCACGCTCACGGTCGGGCAACTGATCCACCAGTTGCAGACCCTCGACTACGACCAGCCGGTCTTCCTCGCCATCAACCCCGACTGGCCCTTCGCCCACCGCATCAGCCAGGTCGTCACCGTGGCCGACGGACCCAGCACCGTGGTCTACATCGCGGAGAACGGCCAGGAGGGATACCTCCCCTTGGCTGTCCGCACCGAGCTGGCCTGGTCGTGAATCTTCCCCGAGGGCCCGTGACGCCACTCGTCCCGCCGCGTCACGGGCCCTCGGCCACACCGTCAACTCGTATGCGACAAAGGAGGACCTGTGAGCGCCGCGCTCTGGCGCCCTCACCCGCCGGAAGCAATCCCAGGGGCGGAGGACCATCCCTCCCTGGCCGAGAGCGTCTCGCGCCCCATGCCCGCATGGGCGCGGGGCGCCCTCGTGAGGCATGCTCCCGCCGACGCGAACGCGCCGATCCCGGTGTCCTGGCTGCGGCACGGAACCGCTGTACCCGACGGCTATGTGTTGCTGAGTTGGTCTCCGAAGCCCAATGCCACGACGGAGGTGTCAGCTCGTCTCGGCCTTGCCAACGGTGAAGTGACGCTGGCCCGGTGGCCGTCTCTCTGCGGCAAATGGACCCGCGTCGTCCACCCCACCCTGCATGAAGTCCTTGGCCTTCATGCGGCGATGTCCCTGGCGAAGGACGCTCTCCGCCTCGCCAACATGCTGCTCGACTCACGCTGACGCCGTCTACGACGACGAGGGCTGCCCCGCCGGGGCAGCCCTCGTCGTCGTAGACGGAAGTGGCCTCCAACGCTTCGATGACGGCGATCGCCTCGGGGCGCTTGTCAGGATCGACACGGGCCAGTGTCACAGCAGATCCACCGCCTGCTGCCGAGTCGCCTCGTCTCCCCGTGGTAGTTCCTGGCGAACCGTATCGCTGACGTGACGTTCGCGCCGCCGCCCATGTGATTGGTGTTCCGGCCCTGGTAACTCGCCCCTGGGCATTACCCACACGCGCCAGCGTTGAGGTCATGAGGAAGATAGGTACCGGCCAGCGTGCCGTCGTGCCCAGTGTCTCGTGCGACGGCTTCGAGGCTCGGGTACTTCTGGCCGCCTTCGCTGACCATGGCGTTGAAGTCGGCGCGGGTCAGCTCGGGCTCGTGCCACTGGTGGGCGCAGCGGCAGCGGAGGAAGATGCGGCCGGGTACGTCGCAGATGACCAACCAGTCCCGGCGGGCGCCACACTGGGGACACATCACGGTGATGCCGGTGATGGTGATCGGATCGGAGCGGAGGGTGGTCCGTATCCGGATGGAGTCGTCCGGTTCGCTCTCTGCTTGCAGTCGCAGGAGGGGGTCGTCGCCGGACAGCGTCTCCGGCCGGATGGCTCTGGGCTGCTGGAGGTCTTTGGTGGGCATGTGTATCGGCTCCTTGTTCTCCTCTGACCAGCCCTAACAGGCAAGGTCTGCATCGTCCAGCACTTTGTGCGGTGTCTTCAGCGCCTCGGCCGGTGATCGGGCGAGGTCGGGTTCCGCGTCGGCGCGGTGGTGTGTGGCCGTGCTGGCTGGTGCTGCTGCTTGGTGGTGCGTGTGCCGGTACGGGCTCGCGGTACGTCCGCCGGGAGACGACCGAGGTGGCGTAGCCGCCAGACCAGGACGTCGGTGACGCGGTCGGCAGTGTCCAGCTCACGCCATTCGACAGCCTGCTGCAGCAGGGTGCGGGGGTCGTGCCCGGCGCGCTCGGCCTGGTCGAGGGTGGCGACCAGGGCGTCCCAGCCGCGCTCGCGGCGAAGGCGGTCGGCCTGGTCGGGAAGGGCGGCTTCGACGGTGCCGGAGTGGCGGGTCCGCACGCGCTCGGGCAGGCGGTGCCCCTGGGCACGCATCGCCCGCATCGGCGCGGTCGCGGCGGTGCGGTAGGCCGTCCGGAGTTGGTCGGCGGCTTGCCGGGCGGCGGCGGCTTGCTGGGCGTGCTGGCGGGCGGCGTGCCAGCGGGCGGCGGCGACGGTGGCCAGGACCAGGGTGGACAGGAGCATGGCGGTCGCGCCGCCGTCTTCTCCTCGTCCCAGGGCGTTGCCGGCTCGGATGATGCCGCGCGCGGCGGAGCGGACGGCGCGGTCGTCGGCGCGTTCGGCGCGGGTGTGCCATCGGGTGGCGCGTTCGAAGGCGCGGGCTGCTTCGGTCACCTGCTGCCGGGTGGAGGCCGGAGAGGTCTGGGCGAGCGCGTCGAGGACCTCACCAACTCCGGAGAGGCGCGCGGCAGCCTCAGCTTCATCGTCGTCGGTGAGGACGAAGTTGGTGCGGTCCACGATGCCGGTGGCTTCGCGGCGAGCCCGTGCCGGGGACCCACCCTGACGAGGTCGGCTGACGGTTGGCTCGTCTTCGTCTTCTTCCGCGGGGCCGAGGCGTTGGCGGATCTTCGGGAGCGAGAGGTCGGGGGCGAGGCGGGAGCCGGGGAACCAGATCGGCTCGCCTGCGCGGTTGCGGTCGCCGGGAAGGGCCACCTTGTATCCGAGCACGTCGCCGGAGGGCGCGAGGCGCCGGTCGATGCGCACTCCGGCGTCGGTGAGACGGCGGAAGAACTCGGTTTCGTCCTCGGCTCCGGCCACGGCCTGGCGGACGTGGTCGTGCAGGAGTTCGCGGGAGGTGGCGGTGCGGCCTGCGCGTTCGGCCTTGGCGCGCTCGGCGCTGGTGGGACGCCTCGCAGCGGTGCCGTCCCCGGGATTCAGTTGCTTGAGGCCGAAGTCGGCTTCGATGGCTCGGCATTCGGCCTGGGCGCGGTTGTAGTCGTTGTGGCGGCGTGGGGAGCGTCCGTCCTGGCGTTTGAGGGTGGCGACGATGTGGATGTGGTCGTCGGCGTGGCGCACGGCGATCCAGCGGCAGGCTTGGTCGTCGCCTTCTTCGGCAATGCCGGTGGCGTGGACGACCCGGCGTGCGACTTCTGCCCACTCGGCGTCGCTCAGGTGCCGGTCGCCCGGATCGGTGCGGACGGGGCAATGCCATACATGCCGCTTCGGCCGGCGATGCTCCGGCACCGCCTGCACCGGCAGATCGAGCCGCTCCTGCAACTGCTTGAGCGTCGCCTCCGGATCGCGGCCGGGGTCAGGTGCCAGCTCCAGCTGCCAGGAAGCGACCAGGTGCGCGTCGACGTGCTCGTCACGGCGGCCGGGACCGTAGAGGTAGGCGAGCAGGCCGTAGGTACGGCCGCCGAGGGAGATGTCGGGGACCACGGCTTCAGCGCTTCGCGATCTCGGTGGCGGCGGCTTCGACGCGGGCGGCTGCCCGCAGCACACGAGCGATGGCGTCCTCGGCGTACGGGGCATCACCGCCGCTGTTGAGCGCCTTGGCGACCTGGTTGAGGTTGTTGCCGACCCGGGCGAGCTGGGCGGACCCGCGCATCAGCTCCTCGACGACGGTGCGCTGGTCCATCAGCCACGTGTGCGGACCGTTCTGGGCGCGGGCCACGGCGACCGCGGCGTCGGCGAGGAAGCCAGCGACCCGCATGCCCATCGTGGTGGCGGCACGTTGCACGTCGGCGAGTTCGTCGGTGGTCAGGCGGATGCTGCGCACGCAGTCGCGCTGCTGGGACTGGCGTAGGCGCGGGCGCATGCGCGTCTCGCTCAGCGGCGCGTTCCCCTTCGGCTGCGATCCGCCCCCGGTCGCAGCCTGGTCCGGCACCCCCTGGTGCCGGACCTCCCCCGCCTCTCCTGGGACGGGGGCATGCCCTTGCGAAACTCCCTCGGCGGCTTGTCCGGCCAGGGAGTTTCGCAAGGTATAGCTTGCTCGGCCTCGTGCCGACTGGTCGTCCGGGCGGACCAGGTGGGCGGTATCCAAGGAGCGTGGCGGGGGCATCGTCACCGTGCGCCGTCCTGACCCCGGAGGACGAGTCGACTCCAGTCCTCGACAGCGGCGTACACGGGGCCCAGCGCCCGACCGGCGTCGGTCAGCATGTACCCGGCACCGTGGTGGGTCCCCGTCCGAGTGACGACACCATCGCTCTGCAGCCGGGCCAACCTCCTTTGCACGTGAGCAGTTCCTACGTGCAGTTCGCCAGCGATGTCGCGTGGACCGGCGGGCTCCATTGCGTCGAGAGCACAGACCGCGGCGGTGGACTGGCGCAGGCGCAGACGCTGCGCGGCGTCCTCAATACGTGCGGCAGCAACCGTGGTATCGAGCGTGAAGTGCGCGAGCGACCACTCTTCCAGAGCCAAGTGCACCGGCATGACGGCATGGCCACGGGCCGTGAGTTGGTATGAGATGTCCGTGTGGTCACCGGTGCGGGTGACCAGCCCCGCGATGTGCATCTCGTTGAGCGGCTTGTACACGTTGGTGATGAATGGCAGCGCCCTGGCGATGTCGCATCCGCGCAGGGGAGTTAGTTGTTGAGGCAGCGTATGGATGATCCAGCTGGTCCATTGCCGTGCTAGGAGGCGCAGAGCGTGTTCCACGCGCTGCGCATCAATGGCGCAGAGCTTCGGGGCGGTGTGCCGGGCGGTGGTGGGCATGGTGATGTCTCCTTCACGGCGGGCGGGGGTGGGGAGTCTCAGCGTCGGTGTCTCACGGTCTGAACCGTCGAACCGTTCCTCCGAACGGCGCGGAGTAGTTCGGCGATGTAGTCGAGGGCGAGGACGGGGTGGTGCAGCGTGTGGGGCGTGCTGGACGGTGTTCGCCACACCGTCCAGCTCTCGTCCGGGCCGGACTGCGCACGGTGTAGGTGGCCCTGAGCGGACAGGACGGTGAGCCAGGCGTCGATCTCGTCATTGGTGGGTGGCGTGGTACGCACGGCGGGATCTCCTCTGCGCGGGCAGAAGTGGCTGGAGATGGGTGAAGTGACCGGCAGCGGACACCCCGCTGGCGGTGTCCGGAGTGACCGCGGGATCGGTCTCCGGGGTGGCCGGGCGGGGTGTCCGCCGGGCGGCTTCGCGCGGTCAGCCGGTGGGACGGAGCGTCCGCTTGTCCGCCTCGGCACGGAGCTGCTGCATCAGTTCGGTCAGCCGGTGGTTGGACAGCGGGCGGCCCTGTCCCCGGATGGCGTCAGCGACGACCTTGCGGGTCAGCTTCCCGGCGTCGGTGACCGCGCGGCGGGCGATCGGCAGCAGTTCGTCCGCCTCACCGGCGGTGGCCGATTCCGCCGCTCCAGGCTCCTCGTCCGGGCCGGGCGCCGGAGTGGCCGGGGTCGGGTGGCTGGATCTGGCGCCCGGCTCTCCGCCCAGGTCAGTGCCTCGGCTCTCGTGCTCCGGGGTGGCTTCAGACTCGGTGACCGGCTCGTCGCTCGGGGCGTCCGGGCCGGGGGTGTCCGGTCCCGGGCGGATGGCTGCACGACGGTCGGGGACACCGGCGGACAGCGCGGGTGACCGGTGACCGGTGACCGGCCAGGCGGTGTCCCCACCGATCGAGGTGTCCGGGGTTCCTGCAGTGACGCGCTCCGTCCGGACACCTGCCATGACCGAGGTCTCCTGGGTGGCGGGGTGACCGGACTGGGCGGCAGCACGGCGGGCGATGAGGATGTAGAGGTGGACGGCTCCGGCCAGAGCGAGCGGGGCGAGGGTGGACAGCACGCCGACCGTGACGTCCCCGAGCCGTAGCCCGCCACCGCCGGTCTGGTCATTGAGGCGGACGGCGTGCAGGGCGTTGGCCCAGATACTGGCCGCCGTGGCGGTGCCGAAGAGCAGCCACACGTAGCAGCGGGCGGCGAGCGAGGCGGTGCGCATCACCAGTAGGGCGCGCACCCCGTAGCCGATGAACCCGTCGATCACCAGCGGAAAGATCCACGTCAGTGGCCCCCGGATGTGGATGGCCACGGCCATCTGCTGCAAGGCGTCATAGGACAAGGCACATCCTGCGGCGCCGAGGGCGATGATGGCGGCGCGGTCCCAGCCGGTGATGCGCGCGGGGAGCGGTTCGGTGTGGGTCACGCGGCCGTCCCGAGGTCGTCGCGGCTGGTCCGGGCGGCTCCCAGGGCCTGGTCGGCGTTGCTGTCGACTGCGCGGTTGCGGATCTCGCGGCGGGCCTGCCGGTAGCGCTTTTCCGCGTGCTCTTCGGTGACCTTGAGTAGCCGGGCGAGTCGGGCGGCAGGGATACCGGCCTGGTAGGCAGAGCGGGTGACCGCGCGGCGTTCGGCGTCGGTGAGATGGATGTCGCGCCCGGCGAGGGTGGCGTTGACGCGGACGTAGTCGAGGCGGCGAGGCAGGTTGCGGTGCAGCGGTTCGCGCTCCTCCTCGGTCATCCCGCCCCGGATGCCCTCGCGGTCTCCGGCCTCCAAAGCGGCGTCCAGGCAGGTCTGGAGGACCGGGCACTGGGCGCAGAGGGCCTTGGCGGCGCGGATGCGGTCCATCTCATCCGGCTCCGGGAAGAAGATCTCCGGGTCGACCGGGTGGGCTGCGGTGGGCAGGCAGGCGGCCTGGTTGTGCCAGGTGTGGTCGCCGAGGGTGCGCGGCTCGGCGGTCTGGTTGTCGTGCATGAAGTCGTTCTCCGATCGGCCCCGGGGCGAATTCGGGCAGGCGCGGGCCCGGGGTGTGGTGCGTGAAGGGAGTCGGTGAAGGAAGTCGCGCGGTCAGGCGACGGTGAGGCGGCGACGCTCGGCGGCGAGGGCCCTTCTGCGGTCCGGGCCGTCGAGGATGACCTTGTCGGTCATCTCGGTCAGTCGGGAGGCGACGCGGTCACCGATGTGATTGCGCAGGTCGACCATGCCGAGGTTGGTGGTCACCAGCGTCGGGAGCATGGCGGTGTAGCGGCGATCGACCAGCCGCATCGTGATCTCCTCCGTCCACTCGCTGCTCTTCGCGGCGCCGAGGTCGTCGATGATCAGCAGCGGGCAGCGAGCCAGGTCCTGCAGTTCGCGCTCGCCGTCGCTGCCCTGGCGGGGTCGGAGTTCGGCGTACAGGTCGGCGGCGGTGGTCGCCTTCCACCGCAGGCGGACCCCGGCGGCAAGCAGCGAGCGGACCGCGCCGTACGCCTGGTGGGTCTTGCCGGTGCCGGTGGTGCCGACGATCAGCAACGACCGGCCCTGCGCGATGCCCGGGGCGCCTTGTGGTCCTCGGCGCCCGGCGGCGGCGACCTCGTCCACCCAGGCGGCGACGGCCGGGTGGTCTGCGACGGCGTCCTGGTAGCGGGCGGGGATGCGGGCCTGGGCCGCTTCCAGCGCGGGGCTGGGCTCGGCCCCGTCGGTGACCGGGGTGTTCGGGTCGATGCCTCGGGCCTTGAGGATGCCGGTCAGGCGGCGGGCGATGCCGCCGACGGGCTGGGCATCGTGATCGCGCATCACAGCTCCTCGGCGTAGGCGGTGGCAGGGTCGGCGGGGTTGGCCCAGGCCCGGTGACCGCGCACGGTATTCGCGGATTCCGGCCGCACCAAGCCGCCCGTGGGGGCGGAGGTGGCGTTCATCGCCTCGTGCACCAGGCTCGGCAGGGTGCTCGGGTGCAGCCCCTTGGCCCGGTGGCGGGCCAGCCCGGCGCGGATGTGCTCGGGGTCAATGCCCTCCTTCAGCAGCTTGGCGACCTCGCGGCCGAGGTGCCCGAGCACCCCGTTCGGCGGCCGGTGCGCACAGGAGGCGGCGTACTCGCCGATGAGCTGCTGGGTGGAGACGGACTCCGGGGCGGGGGCGCTTGCGCCCCCCGAAGGGGGAGATCCTAGATCCACGTTCCTAGGTCCTAGATCCGGATGGTGAGGGCTCACGGAGGGCTCACCGTTTCCTCCGTGAGGACTCACTGAGGGCTCACTGAATGTGAGCTGACCTGCTGTTTCGTCGTTCACGGCGCCCTCATGCGCTGCTTCGTGAGGACTCACTGAGCCCGCAGTGAGTCCTCCGCGGTCCTTCTGTGACGACTCATGGAGGGCCCCCCGAGTCTGCGCCGCATCCTCCGTAGAGGGCTGCTCGGCGTCGTGAACCGGGCAGCCGGGATGACGGATGCCGCTCGGCCGGTTGATCTTCTGGTGCTTGGCGAAGGTGAGAATGTGCAGGTAGCGCTTACCGTCCTGGCCTTCGTAGCGGCAGATCAACCCGGCGCCAGCCAGCTGGGTCAAGTCGCCCTCGACACCGACCGGGCCGTGCTCGGGGCGCAGGGACCACAGCAATCCGGCGATCACTGCGGGCTGGTCACGGAAACGGCCGCGGTCGTCGGCCTGAGTCAGCAGTCCGAAGAACGTCCGCTCCGCGTGCACGCTCACCTCGGCGAGCGACTCCGAGGCGAATGCCTCGGGCTTGATGGTGCGGATCCTCGCCACGTCAGCACCCCCGCTCTGCGATCGCCATGACGGAGCCGCGAAGGCGAGGGCCGGGGATCAGGTCGAAGCCGTACGTATCGCGGCGGGCAGCCGCCACGGGTGCCGCGGGGTGGAGCCGGGGTGCGGCGGGGCGATGGGGGGTGGCGTGGAACCTGGCGGTGCCGGGGACCACGGCAGCCAGGCGACGGTGTCGACCACCGTCCTCGGTGAAGCTTGGTCGTCCGCTGTCGCGCGCGGGCATGCGACTATCCTTCGTTCGGAGTGAGCGGTCTGCCGTCTCGTGGAAAGGGTCCGGCCGAACCGCTTGATGATGAATCCGCATCCCTATTGGGAGGCGGGCCCGGCGTCTGGGAGCGGCTAACTCCCAGGCGTCGGTTCTCCTCTTGGGCTCTGTTGGTCCAGTGAACGCAGCGGCGCCTATGGCATCGGCCTCCTTCTCTTCGGCCCTTCCCGGTGCGCCTCGCCTTGCGGCGGACCAGCAACATATGGACGCATCGCTGGAAGATCCACTCGCGTTCGGCCTCCGGATGCTGCGGTTCCTCGGACTAGGCAACCTGAAGTCGGTCATTTTCGTCAGTGGACACCGACAAGAAGACCATAGACTCACAGAGACGGCCGGTGCCAACTGACGAAAATGGCTCCAGTCCGAGGGCGCGTGTATCCTTTTCGCCAGTTGATGATCCAGCCGACACGTAGCCCACGAGAAGGTGACCGAGGATGAGCGAAGAAACACCGGAGGAGCCGCTCACCCTCGACCAGAAGATCGACCACCTCTTCAAGACGGTTCACCCCAAGAACCGGGGCCCCTACAGCCACGAAGAGGTCGCCTCCGCCATCAAGAAGTCCGGCGGGCCCACCATCTCCGCCAGTTACATCTGGCAGCTGCGCACGGGCGGCAAGAACAACCCGACCATGAGACACCTGGAGGCATTGGCCGGGTTCTTCGGCGTCTCGCCGGCGTACTTCTTTGACGACGAGAGCTCCAAGCGGATCGCCGCCGAACTATCCATGCTGGCCTCCATGCGCGACAACCGGGTACGCGAGGTCGCACTGAGAGCCAACGGCCTGTCCGGGGAAACCCTCGACCTCATCCAGGGATTCATCGAACGTGCCCGAGCCCTCGAGGGCCTCAAGGACGGCGAAACGCCGCCCACCGACTGATCACGATCAGCAACCACCCAGGCGCTTGCACCCAGGACGTGACGGACCTCATGTCAGCGCCGCCCCTCGCCTCACCAGTACAGGATCTGCGCCACATCGGTGCTTTTTGCACCTTTTTTCGGCGAGATCAAATGACGCCGATTCAGGCATAAGTCATGATCATGATCATCTACTTCGACAGCGGGGATAACCGCCCACACTGCTGACGTATCGTGTCAACCGGATTCCATCATTCCGGATGCTGCCCCAAGACAAGGCAGGACACGTACAGCACACAGCGGAGCCGAGTTGTCCTTGCGTAACCGACGCGAGCAGCCGGGCGATCGCCGTAAGGCCCGCCCGGACTTCGAAGAATTGCTTGCCTCGATCGACATCCCGGAGCCCTTCGAGATCCAGGTACTCTGCGACAAGATCGCAGAACAGCGAGGGCGCGCCCTTTATCTCCACAGCGTCCCAGGGATCTCGGGAACCGATGCTCCGTGCGGCATGTGGATCGCGACAGACGTGGCGGACCACGTCTTCCACGAGGCGGCGACCACTCCCCTGCACCGGGACCACATCATCCTGCACGAGATCAGCCACATGCTCCTGGGACACGGCACGATCACCGACGGGACGCAGCCGGGGGTCAGCTCCCTGTTCTCGGGCATCGACCCAGCGACGGTGATCAGCCTTCTGAACCGGGCGAGTTACGCAACCGAGGATGAGCGGGATGCCGAGCGGCTGGCTGGTTTGATCGCTGGCAAAGCAGAACTCTCCTCACCCCGTCGCAGGCCCATGCACCACCAGGTCCTGCGACGCCTGGGCAACGCACTCGGCGACTCGTACAGCGACTGACGGATGATCGACACCGTTCCCGCCGTATTGCTGTGGCTGGTCACCGCATGCCGTGCCCCGGCAGCATGGCGCGATCGCAACAAGCGAGCTCTGTGGGCTGCTTTCTTCTTCCTCAGCGTGGTCATGACGATCAGACCAGTGAAGGTCGCCTCGTCCGTGGATGCCCTTGTCCACATCCCCAACTTCGCCGCCCTGATCAAGCACCTGAGCGGCCTCGGGGCCATACACGCGGTGCTGGTCTTCGTCCACACGATGTCGGAGCAGAGCGCAGCCAGGCTGAAGGCGCGTCGGCCGCACATCGCAGTACCGGTCGCCGCGGGCTTCATCATCAGTGCGCTGTTCTTCGCCACTCCACAGCAACACGAAGCCACCGACTTGCTCACCGAGTACGCCGCCGACGGCCGCATCGCCGCGTACGGAGTGCTGTGGACGGCGATGCTCGGCATGGCTCTGGTCAGCGCCACAGGCCTGTGCTGGCGCTGGGGCCGCCAGCCCGATGCCGGCCTCCTCGGACAAGGCCTGCGGTTCACCGGCATCGGCACCACCATCGGGATGACCTACGCCGTGCACCGCATCGCCATGGTGGTCCTTCACTACCTGGGATACACGCCCATCTCACCTGGCACGGAGCAAGGAATCAGCAGCCTGCTACTCGGCAGCGCCTTGATCTTCATCATGTTCGGCAGCACGCTGCCCGCGCTGCCGCGACTGCTCCGGTGGTGGCGCGACTACCGCGATCTGCTGCGGCTCTACCCACTGTGGCGCAGCCTCACCGAGTCCGTGCCCTCCGTCCGCCTCGATCCACCGCGTGGCATGGCAGCCGAACGCCTCACTCTCCGGCACACCCACCAACGCCTGTACCGCCGCAACATCGAAATCCGCGACGCCATCCTCGATCTGCGCAACCGCACCCCCAGCACGCTGCGCGACCAAGCCACCTCCCACGTCGCAACGCGCGGTCTCACCGGTGCGTACGCGGAGATCGCAGCCGAAGCGTGCTGGCTCGCCGCCGTCAAGGATCCCAGGCTCCGTGGTAAGCCCACCCCCGGTGAACACCACCCACCAGCCAGCGGCGGCCGCGACCTGGCCAGCGAGATACCCGCGCTCAAAGCACTCGCCGCCGCCTACGACTCCGACCTCGCCCGCGACTTCACCGCCAAGTGCACTTCCGCCCAAACGCCGGAGACGACCGCATGACTTCCTCACGCACCGCCCGTGTCATCACCGACACCCTGGCCCCGGCGAACCTCGTCATCGCCATCCTGCTGATCATCGGCTGGCACAGCACCGGCAGTCTCACGGGACTCGGCTGGGGGCTGCTAGCCGCCCTCTTCTGCGGTGGCATTCCGTTCACGATCATCCTGTTCGGCGTGAAGCGCGGAAGCTGGACCGACAAGCACATCCGCCACCGCCACCAGCGGGCGATCCCACTCCTGGCCACGATGGTGTCCGTGCTCACCGGTATCGGTCTTCTGGTCACGCTCGACGGACCACGCGAAGTCCTGGCCCTCGTCCTCGCCATGCTCGCCGGCCTCGCCCTGACCATCGCGGTGACCGTGTGGTGGAAGGTATCCGTCCACACCGCCGTCGCCTCGGGTGTAGCCGTCGTGATGACGATCGCCTACGGCCTGCAGATGACACCACTGTTCCTCGCGGTCGCCCTCATCGGCTGGTCCCGCGTCGCCCTCCGCGACCACACGCCCGCTCAGACGGTCGTCGGCGCGTTCGTAGGCGGGCTCGCCGCGGCCGTGGTGTTCAGCCTCATGCGCTGACCAACCACGGTTGCAGGTTTATGGAATACATTCCAGGGCGACTGCACGTCGGCACCAAGAAGGCAATGCTCATGGCAGGATCTTCGGCACCACTGTCGCCCCTGCGAGGGCACGGCCACAGTGGAGTCATCTGCATCGTATGGGCTTTCCAGGGTGATGAGGACGAGGCTTGGAGACCATCCGCTCATGCAGGAAGCGGCGCCTTCGGAGACAGCCTGACGGGTGGCCGAGACAATGTGCAGGCGGACACCGCATCCGACTTGCGTCCCAGATATCCTCGAACGTTCCACACCCGGCCGGGACGGTGCACGGAGCCGCTTGCCCTGTGATCCTCTACTCGCCGCCCTGTGTCTCGTCGGCTTCGGGCGTGTGGGTGGGCTCGATGCTGGGGCCACGGTATTCGGGATGAGCGCGGTCCATAGCGCCGGCGACATGAAGGGGGACAGGGTGTCGGGTGCGCGCGTCCCAGGCCAGGGATTGGTGGCACAGCTGGGCAGCGAGTGCGGCGATTTTCTGCGGTTCGCGCCCTCCTGCGTGAGGTACGGCGATCTGGGTGGCGGTGAAGCTGTGCCAGTCCTTGCGCTGAAGGGCCCAGTCGTCCGTGGGGAGGGTGAAGCGGGTGTGGACGCCGCCGATGCTGCCGGCATTGCCGAAGCCGTCGTAGGTACGGGAGGCCTGGGCGATGTACCAGCTGGTGTGGCCGGTGCTGGTGGTGCGCTGGTAGAGGCGGTCTTGGGGCTTGGGCGGGCGCTTGGGGTTCTTGCGAGGGCTGGCGGTGTTCTCCACCGGGGTGGGTACTTCGCCGTAGGAGGTGTTGAGGGCGACCACGGCGACGGACCGTGTCGGCGTGCGCAGGTCATCGCCCGGCAGAGGCCCCTTGCCGAACCGCACGTTTTGCAGGCCCGGCCAGATGGTGCGGCAGGCTTCCGTGTCGACGAAGATGATCAAGGGACGGTCTGAGGGGAGAATCTTCAGGGCGGATTCGATGTGCTGGCGGGCCAGCAGAGCGCCCTCTTCGTGTCGGGCGTGCCCCTCGCGACCGATGGCGTGCCGGCCGAAGGCCGCTTCTGCTGCTGCTTGGGGCCGCCAGTCGTGGGTGCTGTGGTCGTAGGAGTCCATGTGCCAGGGGCAGTCGGGGTCGTTGCTGGTGTGCAGTGCGGTGAGGACTTCGACCATCTGCGTGCGGTCAGCTGCGCCGGGACGGCGATTGCTGATGCGCTGCTGGCGTAGGTGAATGCCGACCAAGATGGGTTCGTCGGCGAGGTCAGTGGCGTGACGCAGACGGTCGTCCACGCAGCCGAGCCGGAACAGCAGATCGCGCAGGGCGTTGATCGCCTTGTAGTCCTTGGGTGCTTCGGTCTCGACGTCGGGATCTGTCTCTGCCGCGTCGTCGGGTTCGGGCGCGCTCTGGCGGGCCAGGAACTGGGAGACGATGCCACGCTCATACAGTGCTCGGCGCAACTCGCGTTTGTGATCGTGGCGGTGCTGGCCCGCTTCGCGTTCGCGTTTGGTGGGCTTGGGATTCCAGATGGTCTCAACCCAGGCGCCGTTGAGGGTGCCATCCTCGAGTTGGTCGAGGAAGTCGAGCTCATCATCCCAGTCAACCCGGTCCGCGCGGTCGAGGGCCCTCAGACGGTGGAACCGGACGATGAGCCGTTCGCTGAGGCGGTGGTCGCCGTAGTCGCCGCAGTCGAGCGGCCGGTCGGGGGTGTTCGTGTAGGGAGCGAGGGCTTCGGTCATCCTTTTGCGGGTGGTGCCGTCGTTGTAGAAGGCGATAATGCGCACGGTATCGCTGCCAGTGGCGGCGAGGGCGTGGTCGAGCTCGGCGCGGCTTACGGCGCCCTTGGTGGGGCGGGTGAGTTCGACGGGGGTGGGTTCGAAACTGACTTGGGTGATCTTGGGGCGTTTGATTGTCTCGTTGATGTGATCGGCGAGGATCTTGTTGAAGCGGGTGCCGACGCCCTTGCCGAGGACGTGGGGCACAGGGGCGGGAACGAGGGCGCGCATCTGGCCCTGGAGCGCGGCGAGATCGTCATTGGTGGGCCAGGCGGTGAAGTCCATGCCGCAGGCTTCGAGGACCTCGGCGGCGTAGTTGCGGGCGTAGGGCACCCATTGGCCGTCGCTGCTCTTGGTGTGGCCGATCGGCATCCGGAGCAGTGTGTTCTTGTGCGTGCCGTGCTCGATGAAGACGGTGCGAGTGCTGGCCCAGTGGGTGGCCAGGCGGCTGAACGTGGGCAGCACATGGAGGGCGAACAGGGGCTCGCCTGGCTGAGTGACGACACGGAAGTCGAGTTTGTGGAGGGCGTAGCCGGTGCGCTTGGGCTTCAGCGTCGTCCGCTTGGTGACGTCGTCCCAGCTGATGAGGCTGCCCTGAGTGTCCATGCGCCAACGGATACGGCGCATGCGGGGGCCATTGGGGACGGGCAAGGAGGTACGGGCCAAGCGCTGGGCGAAGTTCCAAGCCGCGACGCGGTAGAACCAGCCTGGGGCATGCGGGGTTCCGTCTGCGGCGCCGCGCACGAAGGAGGCCAGATCGGGGTGCTCGACGTCGGCGGCGGCCAGCAGGGGCGCGAGTGTGTTGGCGTCCTCGCCCTTGCGTACGCACCGCTCCCATTCGCGAACCGCGGTGGACAGGGTCCAGGCGTCGAAGGGTCGGGTGGTGACGGCGACTGCGGGCTGGGCTAATTCGTCGTCGACGGGTTCGTAGGTGTGCGGCATGAGGACGACGGGCTGGCCCGACACCGCGCTGAGCGCGGAGGCCAGTCCGGCATACGGGGGGCGACGGGGCTTGCCGTTCTTCGCGTCGCCGTAGCTGGGCAGGCTGCCCCAGGCCTGACCGAACTCGCGGTTCAGGGGGTAGAGCGTAATCTTCCCGAACGCGGTGTGCGGGAAAAGGAAGGCCAGGGTGCTGATCATCGGGCGGTCTCCCGAGCGTGGCGGTCGGCGAAGCGGAAGAAGGCGTTCAGGGTGGTGCCGTAGTAGCGGTGCATGCGGGGCAGTTCGTCGCTCTTGGCCCACTGCTCGCGCAGCTCGCGGATGAGGTGGGGCAGGTCGGAGTTGCCGCCTGTGTCCAGGAAGGCGGCATCGACGAGTTTGATGCGGCCTGGTGTGCCTCCGCGTCGGGCGCGGCCGACGAGTTGAATGAGGCTGATGATGAGTTCGGCGGCGATGGCTCTCTTGGCCCGGGGCGGCAGGGAGCGGAAGTAGCGTTCGCTGGTGACCAGCTTTTCGAAGTAGTGGCCGGCAACCGTGCGGCGTCGCTCAAGCTCCGTCCAGGGTTCGCTGCTGGTCTCCTTCTCGTCCAGGGCCCGGGCGCCGACGTGGGCGAGGAGTTCATCGGGTTCGTCGACCAGCGGGACGGGGCGGATGGCAAGCCAGATGGAGCCGATCGCCGACTTGTTGGACTGCGGCGCGAGGATGTTCAGTCCGCGTTCGGCCCGGCCCAGTGGAGCGATCAGGATCCGGGCCTTGGGCAGCCGGGTGAACGATTCCAGCTGGTCGCCGGGGATCTCATGCCACAGCGGTTCGCCGGTCTCGTCGTGGGGGGAGGCTGGTTGGTCGTCCGGACGGGGCCGGACGGCGACCGCGATGAGCCCGGGTTCGGCTCCGGCGGCCAGCAGGCCGTCGCGCAGATGCTGGCAACTGTCGTAGGAGGTGGTGACGAGCAGGATGGAGTCCTGGACACGGTGCTTGCTCAGGCGTCCGAGGTCTTGGAGCTCGCCTCTCAGCCGGGGCCACATGCGACGGCCCAGAAGGTGTGTGGCCTCGATCCGGTCCTTGCCCGTGATGCCAGAGACACGCAACATCTCATTGCCCAGGCCGGGGAAGAGTTCGGCTTCGATACTCACCCCGTGATCGACATCGTCGGGCACCCACCAGGTGGGGACGGTATGCACATGGTGGCGGTGCGCACCGGGCGCATACGCGGTGGCGGACAGGCCCAGCACGACGCGCTTATGGCCGCTGTGGGCCAAGGCGGTGATCTGTCCGAGGGTGGTGACGTAGGTGTGCGGGTCCCCACCGAAGGCCGCCACGCTCAGCCGGGTGTCCTCCGGCACCCCGGTCCTGACGTCCTCGGTGAAGGCGAACATCAGCCGCCCCTGCGGACCGTGCGGGATGGCCCGCCAAGCGCTGAAGGGCCCGAGCACATCGGCGATGTCTCGTGCCGTCTCCACCCCGGCCAGCTTGAGCTGCTGCGCGTTGTGGACGAAGCGGTACAGCAGCAGCCGCAGCGGTTCGAGGAAAGCCCGGCGCAGCATCCGGTCCAGCACGTCCGCCCGCACCTGCTGATTGGGCACCCACGGGGCCAGCAGCTGCTCCAACTGCTTGCGCACGTGGGACAGGGATCCGGCATCCGCGTCCGGGTCGATGACATCCCGCAACAGCTCGGCAAGCGGATGCAGATGCTCGGGCAACGCCATCATCTTGATCTTGCGCTCGTACATGGCGGCGAACAGGCCACGCTCCGCCGCTTCCGGGGAGAAGCCGCGCTCTTGCCCGGTCACCTGCTGGTCGTCGTTGGCGAGCAGGGCACGCAGCTGGGTGCTGATCCACCCGTCCCAGCGCTGTGGAAGGATCCACCGCCGCTCCTGCGCCGGGCGCCCTGACTCCTTAGGAGAGCGGCGACTCTTCTTCGTGTCATTGCGATCGCTGGGACCAAGGGCGCCATGGGCGAGGTGGCTGGTGTAGGTTTCGGCGAGCCAGCGGGTCCTCATCAAAGTGTTGCGCATGCTCTCGTCCAGGGCCGGACGTACCCGTCCGAAGGCCTGAATGAACTCCCCGTCGAGCCTCAGCAGCGGGCGCTGGTCCTGACGGTTGCCCCAGGCCAGGGTGAGTCCCCTCCCGGCCCGACCCAGGACGAAGGACTGGAAGGCGTCCACTTCGTCGAGGGCGGTGAACTGGCACCGTCGCAGGATCAGTTCCTCCACCGTCATCCGCTCGACAACAGCGCCGGAGTCCACTTGGACCGGGATGTGCAGATGTCCCTGGTAGAAATTTGCGTGTGTGGTGACGATGATCTGCGCGGTGCAGGCCTGCCGGGCCAGCCGGAACTTCCCACACACCGCACGGAACGGGCATGCGCAGGTCCCGTGCCGCCGTGTCTTCGAGCCTCTTCCTGATGCGGGGGCGCCGACGGGCCGATACGGGACCAGGGACATGCACGCCTCATGACCGGGTACCCACGCATCGACTTCGTCGTCGACCGTGGCCAGCGACGGCAGGGCGCAGCCGTAACCGAGCCGTTCCTCCGCCCACTTGATGAAGGACCGGTCCCTCGACTCCGCGGCAACCTGATCCAGGGCAGCCATCATGCTGTTCGGTGACATCAGCGGCACGACCAGCTGCTCGGGATGCGCGACTCCGCGCGAGCGCAGATCCTTCTCGATGCCGTAGGCCATCTTCAGAGCCGCCATCGTGGTGGGAACGGCCAAGCCCAGCGTGACACCCTCCATCTGGGCCCAGGAGCCCAGGCTGCGCATGAGCACGCTCTTGCCGAACCCTGTCGGGGCTTGGAGCACCTGCAGATTCCCTGCCTCAACACGCAGCAGGTCGCCAAGCTCGACGTCGTCGCCGGTACGCAGCTGAGCAAACAGCGGCTCGAGGGACTTGGTACGGAAGGTCTCACCGGCTTGCTGGTCCAGATCCCTGTTGAGGGCGAGGAACTCCTTCACCTTGAGGGTCAACTGCCCGGCCGTCGGCGCGGTGCGCACCGCAACTGGCTCAACCTCCGGCGCCGCATGCCGATCCTGAAGCGTGTAGTGGGCCTGGACGGCCCACGTGGAATCGTGACCGGCGACCGGTACCCGCAAGGTGGTCACGTAGTCTCCGGGCTCGGCGTCTGGCAGCGCCCGGGAGTTCTCGGCGCGCAGCCGGTCGATCTCCTCCAGCAACACGTCGGCCAGCTCCTGGGGCAGCATGCCGTGGCGGGCGGCGAGCACGCCGCCCGCCTGCAGGACATACTCACAGAGCGCCCCCGTAGCCAGGAACCGTTCCGCGTCCGTATGCAGCGACTCCTCGTTGCTCAGCCGGTTGGGGCGCTGGCGCAGCATGCGACTGATCCGCCGATGCTCTTCCCCGGACAGCTGCGGGTATTCGGCCCACGCGTCGTACTGGCCCGTGAGCAGATAGGACACACGCCGAAGGTCGGTGCCGGCGCTGCCGTCCGCCGCTTGCATCGGAAAGTGCAGTTGCGCGAGCGCACACGCACAGGCAATGACCTTTGGCAGAATCCGCCGGTCCAGCTCACTGTCCTTCTCCGCCAGGTGCAAGGTCATCGCCGACCGGCCTTCCGGGCTTCAGCCTTGGCCTCCTTGAGGACCTCGCTCACCAGCAAGACCGTCAGATTCGGCAGTAGTTCGACCAGCTCGTCACGCTGCGCCTCGCCCCGGTAGTCGGGAATGACGATGGTGCGAGCCGCCGGTGGCTTCCTGCGCAACCGGTCGGCCAGCGACACTGCGCACCCGTAGTCCTTCACATCGATCCGCAGCTCCCAGCCTGTCGCGGGGACTCGGACCAGCAGGTCGTAACGGTCCTTGCCCGGCCACAGTTCGACCTCGACACCCTGGTCCTTGAGCGCCTCCAGCCGCTCGAAGAGGTAGATCTCGGACACCCCGGAGATGACGATGTGTCGCCACACCGCGGTCTCCACGCACATGCTGCGCATCAGGCCCTCCCGGTGAAAGGGCCGGGCCGCCGGCTGCCGCGGCACGCCGCCGTCCCGCCGCTGCAGCAGCGGACGCCCCTTCGCGGAGTGGGCGCGCACGAAGTACGCCGCGTTGTGCAGGGGAAAGCGGCAGCGCACCTCCGAGCCGTCGACATGCATCGGCCACTGACACACCGGGCACGGCCACCAGAATTTCCCCCGGAACACCTGATCCGCCGGGATCGGCACGTAGCGCACGGACTTACGCATGCCGACGGCCTGGCTGAACAGCTCCGCCAACTGCCGCTCACCGCCCGCGGGCTGCTTGACCACGAAGTACCGGTGAGCGGTGTACTCCTCCTCGCTGGCCCCCTCATTGATCTGCTGGAACGCCTCACGCTCCACCAGCTCTCCGTGCATCCACGCCCACGTGGGCAGCCAGCGGCGCGCCGGATCCACACCCCCGCTGAGCAACTCGACAATGTCCTCGCAGCCTTCGGCGTACACGTCGTCGCTGAGCTCACCGCCGTCGAGAACCGTCAGTGAGCCCATCCCGCTGTCGGCGAAGAGGCCGGGAGCGATCTGGGAGAGGGGACGGTGCAACGCCTCGATGAGCGTCGTCGGCGTATTCGGTCCCCGGCCCGGGCCGCACACGGACATGACGACCCCTGTCATGCGGGCGATCTCCCGGCGGGCGGCCGGCTCCTCATAGCGGCAGGTGTGCGCATACCCCGCACGGACCGCCGCACTGACCAGCACCCGGCGGTGATACTGCAAAACGTCAGACGACAGGGTCATCCAGCTCTCCATCTCACATCATTAAGTGACCACGACAGAGCTCTCTGCGATGACTGGATGATGCCAGCAGACCGACACTGCCCCACGGAGCCACGACACGCCGTATCTGGTCCTGACCTGCAACAACTGCGCCGTGACGGCGCATCCGGCCCCATTGAAGTTCATCAGAATCAGTGAGCGACGCTACGTCGAGTTGACAGTCTGCGCGGCGAGGTAAAGACACAGGAGCAGTGGCGCACTGGTGCGCAGCACGGCCTGTCTGCCGCGCCCCGGGAAGACCGTCTGAGCCTTAACGGCATGACGATGAACACCGTGTCCTTGACGCACCACGACGGTGAGGAAGCCTCTGCGCTGTTGGAGGAGCTATGTGACGCGTACGGGGCGTAGCCGGGCGAGGAGAAGACGGCCGCATTCCGCCAACGGGCGGAGAAGCAGTTCACGCGGTCTGGATTCACCCTGGTGGTTGCGCGGGCTGAGGGTCGGCTCGTCGGGTTCGTGTTCGGCTACACCCTGGCGGCCGGGGATACGCACTGGTGGGGAGGGGTCGAGCCGGAGCCCTCGGCGGAATTCCTGGAGGAGTCGAGGTCGCGGACGCGGGTGCTGTCGGAGATCGAGGTGCGGCGGGCGTGGCAGGGGAAGGGCGTGGGCCGGGCGCTGCATGACGCGGTGCTCGGCGCTCGGAGCGAGGAGCGGGCAACGTTCGCGACGGGCCCGGACGCTCCGGCGCAGAAGGTGTACACCGGCGGGGGTGGCAGCTGGTCGGCCGGATTCCCGGGGATGACGGCGACTATTACTCGGCCTACGACTTGTTCGTGCTGGAGCTGCCGGTCAGCCGGTAGTGGGCCAGGAGGTCGTCGAGCTTGCGGACGGCCCGGTTGCGCTGCCAGGGCGTTAGAGCCGTTCGAAGGTCGGCGATGCGCTTGGTGATGCGTGGGGAGCGGTTGAAGCTGGAAATACGGGCGATGGCGCTGGCCTCGACGATATCGCCTTGCTGGCCGCCGATGCTGGACCGCCAACTGGCCGTCGCGGTGCTCGGCGAGCCGCGGCCGAACATCATCGACCTCTTGCCAAGCCGGACGAACGCACCCTTAAGCCATTCCGCTCCCTCGGCTGCGGTGAGGACCCAAGCCTCCGACGGGTGGTAGCTGGTGGCGGGCCTGTCGTCAACCATGGTGACTGCCTGGGGCAGGCGGAGGAGGTCTCTCCGGACGGCACTCCGTCAGTGGGAGAGCAGCCGTATTTTACGCGCCACCTACCACAAAGCAAGCCGATTCCGGGACCGGAACCCCTCGAACGGGACAGCGCTGTCGCTCCCACTCGGCAATGCGCGTACTACCGAAGAGGAGGCCCCAAGCCGCTGGGTTCAAGCCCGGACGCAGTGCCACACCCGACTCCCTCGATGGAGGAGACAGAGCATGAAGAAGCCCGTACCAACGACGCCCGACGACGGCGGCCCCGAGGACCACGCCACCCAGCCCCTCGGGAGCGTCGGCCAGGCCGCCCGGCTCCAGTCCGTCCCCGCATCCCTCTCCAACAGCGAGCCCGCCAAGGCATCGTCCGCTGTCCGGCGCACATTCACCTTCACCAGCGCCGTCACCGGTGAGAAGGTGACCGCGACCTGCATGCCCGGCTGCACGATCGACCACGAGGCGGACAGCGACACCCAGCACCCGCACGACATCTACTGCCACATCCCCGGCCCAGCCAGCGAGCTGCCCCTCTTCGGCCCGCTGTGCGACACGGGCAGCCCGGAGGACTTCCGCTTCCTCAGCTGGCAGATCCAGTCCCATCCCTTCTCGGGACGGCCAGCGGAACGGCTGCCTTTCGTCGCCATTGAGGCCATCGACGACCACTACATCGAGTACCTCGACCCGGACACGCTGGAGATGGTCATCAGCCGCCTGCAGCAGCAGGTCAACTCCCTGCGCGAGGCCCACGTACAGCTCGTCAACCTCCGCACCGCGTACCTCAACCCACCGGAGGTGGCGGCATGAATACCACGACCACCACTGAACGTGCCATCGCCATGGTGGAGGCATTCCGCACCATGATGCGGGAACTCGGCTCGTGTTCCCCGGCCGTGGAGAAGTTCGCAGACTGGGCCATCGTCCGCATCATCGCCTGCTGGTCCCCGAAAATGGCCGTGGAGACGGCGATGCGCAACGTGCTCATCGGTCAGGCGGGAGTGACGGTATGACGACGTTGACCACGCGCGCTGGCTTCGACGCCTTCCGCGCCCGCATGTGCGACTACTTCGGACCACTGCTCGACGAGCTGGGCAACCAGCACCTCCACGTCGAACAGGCCCCGCTCGGCCCGGATGAGTACTTCAGTCACCGACTCGACAGCGATGGCCACCACATCGTGTACGACCCGCGGCAGATCAGCGGGCTCATGGTGCGCCAGTTCCTCGGCATCTTCGCCACCTTCACCGAGGACCCGATACGCGACGGCGTCCGCGACGCCTACTACGAGGCGGAAGCGGCTGGTGCACGGGAAATCTGGGAGATCGTCCTCAGTGAGATCGACCGCACCCAGGACCCCGAGGGTGTGATGGACCAAGTGCTGGACCTGCTCCAACAAACTCGCGCGAAGAGTGCGGCGACAGCCGCGTGAGCACGACCGCAAAGGCTGCGATGGGCGGAGGCGCACAGAGCAGGACGGCCAGGTCTCGCCGCGTGCCCCCTGCGGAGAACAGCCGTCGACCCTACCGCAGTAGATGCCGGATTTACTGCGGCAGGGCTGGAAGGAAGGGGCAGGGGGACCTGACGATCGAACCTCATCCAAGCCGTCCTCACCCTGCATCGCAGCGGCACTGAGCCGGTCCCGGCCTACGAGGGTAGGAACGGGCTAGGTTTGCCGTGCCAAGAGATGCGCAACGCGTCGCGGGCTCGCGTGGTGGCGACGAAGAGCTGATTGCGGCTCTTCTTGAGTTCGCGTTCGTAGCGGTTGGGGTCTGTCGTCGCGTACTTCTCGATGAGGGTGGCGCGCGGGAGGATGCCATCGCTCGCGCCGACGACCGCGAGCTTCTGGTATTCGAGCCCCTTGAAGCGGTGCATCGTGCCGATGTGAACCTCGCCGCCGCCCTGTGGGCCGTCCTTGGTGAGGGTCGCCGTGGTGATGCCGTGCTTCATCTCCAGGTCTGCGGCGACGCGGCCGGCCATCTCGCCGTCGGCGACGCAGACGGCCATGGTGCCGCTCGGGTCGCGTACGGTGCCGTCCTCGGCGGGCTGGGTGATGTCCGCGCGCCACTGCTCAAGGGCCTCGGCGAGCTGGGTGATTTCATCGGTCCAGTCGGCGCAGGCAACGTACTCGGGGACCGGGCCACGCAGCAGGGAGTGGTAGCCCTCGAGGGTGTCGGTGCCGTCGTCGAGGTCGTCATAGGTGGCCCCACGGACGACCTTGGCGGCCTGGTCGAGGATCTCCTGGGTGGTGCGGTAGCTGAGCGTCAGCTTCGCCGAGCGTCCGCGGATGTTGATGCCGACGGTAGAAAGGGTGACCTGCCGGTCGTAGATCCGCTGGTGGGTGTCACTGGCGATGAACAGGTCGCCCGCGCCGGGCGCGACCATGGCGCGCAGCATCTTCCAGTGGGCGGGGCTGAGGTCCTGGGCCTCGTCAACGACGATGTGCTGATAGCGATGACGCACGTAGCGCATCGCGGAGCTGTTGTCGTCGAGGTGGACCAGGTCGCCGCCGCCGATGTCCTCCTTGCGCTCGGCGCGGATCTGGATCTTACGAGCGCGCTCCATCTCGTAGCGGGCCGCGCGTTCGGCGGCCTGGGCCCAGGTCTCCCGGCCCAGGCCGTTGAGGCGCAGGGTGAACTGGTCGAGCAGCTTCCAAATGGCGGCGCGTTCGGGGCGGTTGAGGGCTCGGCCCATGCCGGCGCGGCGGGCCTTGAAGTAGTCCTGGCGGGTGGCGAGGGACTGGCCGAGGATGATCTGTTCCCATTCGTCGAAGAGGAACTCGGCGTCCCAGCGCTGCTCGTCGTGTTCGAAGAGGACTTCGCGCAGTACGTCCAGGGCCCGGTCGTCGGTGATCAGGCTGCGTTGCGAGCCGGGCGAGGTGTTCTCGTTGAGGACGCTCTGGGCGAGCTGGTCGATGTGCTTGATGTCGATACGGCCGAGCAGTGTCGGGTCCATGAGCGAGGTGAGCCGGGAGCGCAGGTCGGCGGTGAGGTTCTTGGTGTACGTGGTCAGCAGGATCGGCTTGCCGTGGCCGGGCGGCAGGGCGGCGGCGAGGCGGGCGACGCGGTGCAGGGCGACGATGGTCTTGCCGGTGCCGGGGCCGCCGCTGACACGGGCGGGGCCGCTGTAGTTCCGTTCGACGATCTTGCGCTGGGTGGGGTGGAGGTAGACCTTCCAGGCGCGGAAGTCGCCCTCAGCCAGGACGTTGCGGATGTCGTCGTCGACCGTGGTGACCGCGGTACGGGTGAGGGCCGCCGCCATATCGTTCTCGAAGCCCGGTTCGAGCTCGGTGGAGGCAGGCTGGGTGATTTCGCGTTCGACCTCGTCGGCGGACATGCCGGAGCCGAGGCCGGTGAGGACCTCGGCGGTCAGGCGCGGGGCGCCGGCGATGAGCTGGTCGAGCTCCTCGTCGGTCGTGACGGTGAGGGCGAGGTCGATGAGGGCTTCGGCGATACCGAGCCGACGCAGGTCCTCGGGGGTGCAGCCGGCGAGGAGCGGTTCGGCGGGGACAGCCGGTTGCCGCGCCACGTTGGGTGCGGGCGTGGGTTCGGCCGGTGCGGTGTGCTCATCCGGGGCCGGAGTGAGCTGGAGTCCCGCGCGCTGGAGGACGCTCTGGCCGACGACGCCGAGGTCGACGAACTCGATCTCGCCGGTGATCCGGTTGATGGCGACGGTGAGTTCTTCGTAGACGTCCTTGCGGTGGCGGACGGCAACGATCAGCCACTGCTGGATGCCATCGGCACCGACACCCGCCCGGGCGAGAAGTGCCCGGTACGAACGGTCGATCTTGGCGCGGGAGATCCGGCCGTCGCCCTTGAGGGGCCTGAGGTCGAGGCTGGGGTGATTGGGGTCAAGGCGGAACTGGTGACAGAAGTCATAGAACTTCGTCTTGACCGACGAGTCCATCTTGTAGAGCTCGTTTTCGGCCTTCTGGTACAGGCTGAGGCGTGCGGTCATCGTGCGGCACTCTGTTCTTCGGAGTCGGGACGGGCGATCGCGTCGGGGAGCACGGTCAGGAGAGCGTCGAGATCGGCGAGCCAGTCGTCGGCCGAGCGAACGGTGAATCCGGCGTCCCGGTAGGCGCGCCAAGTCTTGTCGCTCTCCTCGTCCGCCTTGTCGTACGGCTCGGCCATGACGGCGATCCGCTGGTCGCCGTGGTCCCACGCGAAGTCGGCGAGCCAGCCGCGTTCGCCGAGCTCGTAGCCGTAAGCGGGGGCTTTCTTCCCACCGTTGGCCAAGGCGTGCGCGAGGCGGGTGAGGGGGGTGTCGGGTTCGTCCTCGTCGAGGAATTCGAGGATCTCCCGGTCCCACAGCAGGTCCCGCAGCGCCGCTTCGAGAGGAGTGTGGTTGGACACCTCCAAGGGCGTGGGCTGCGGTGCGGGTGTGCCAGTGCCGTACCGCACGACGAGGGACTCAAGTTCGCCGAGGCCGCCGAAGGCCTTGAGAACCGAGATGTCGAACCCCGCTGCGGTGGCGGTGGTCAGCTGAATGCCGTCGCCACCGTCGTGGGCGAGGAACTGCAGAACGTTGGACCACTGGAGCCAGGAGCGCCAGCGTGCCTTGTGTTCGGGCGTGCCGAGCTGGTCGCGTGCAGTGTCGTCGAGGCAGGCCAGGGCGGACCAGTGGCCGGTGGCTCCATCGACAAGGAAGGCGACGGGGAGACCGGACTGGTCGCAGGTCCGGAACAGATTGAGCGTGCCCGTGCCCTGGACGGGGGCCGGGTCGATGCCGTCGGTGTGGCCCCAGGCGTCGAGGAGGCGGTTGAGCGTCTGGCGGATCTGGTCGGGGGTGCCGTTGCCGACGAGGATCTCCTTGTCGGTCCCGAGAAGTCCGCCAACCACAGCCGATGCCCGCCTACCCCAGACCGCGTCGTCCGGACTGCGCAGATACGCGAGGAGCATGGTCATCGAGTCGGTGAAGGCGGTGGCGGCGAGGTCGTCGCCGCCACGATCGGCGTAGAGCTGCTTGGCCACGTCCTGGGCACTGCGCGGGTAGGGCGGCCACACCGGCTCGGCCGCCTCCCGCCCCGCGGCGGACTCCGCCGTGTTCGTCTGCCGCTCGAAGGCGTCCAGGTCGTCCCAGGTCAGTTGGAAGACTACGCGTCCCTCGGCCCGGAGCCGGTTGCGCTTGTCCGCGTCGCCGGCGAGCCGGTTGTGACGGCGAGTGGCGTGGTAGCGGTGTCCGTCGAGGTAGACGGTGATCTTCTGTTTGGGGCCGTCGATGCGTTCGAAGGTGAAGTCCGTACGGGTGAAAACCTCGTTGCGCTGGGTGGTCAGACGCCAGCCGTGCACGGTGCCGACCTCGTCGAGACGCAGGTAGGCGCTGTTGTCTCCGCTCTCTTCCAGGACGGCGTCACCCCGCTGTCCGGCCCACCCACGCAGGGCCTTGAGGAAGCGTGCCTCCAGGTCGGATTCGACCTGTCCGTCGAGACCGATCTGGTCGGTGTTACCGACAGACTTCGTGTCCCAGGCGTCGGTGTCGGTGCCCAGGAGTTCGTCGAGGATCTCCAGGGCCGCCTGGCGGGAGACACGCTCCATGTTCTGTTCGTCGGCGTAACGGTACAGACAGCGGTCGCAGGCCTGCCCGCCCTCTCCGTTGCAGGGGCACTCCACGAGCAGCCGGCGCGCGCCGTCGAGCACCTGCCGGAAGGCCGCGGGGTCGGTGAGCCGGTCGAGGTAGCCGGTGCCGTGCGGGAGCCGGTCGTACAGGACCAAGAAGTGCCGCTTCTCCGCGGTGTCGCGGTCCGGCATGGTAGCGAGGGTGGTGTCGAGGTGCTGCGGGTCGCCGCCGAAGGCGTCGTCCACGCCCAGGCGCAGGGCCGCCTGGAAGGAGTGGACCTTCTCCTCGACGAGGACGGTCGCGGCGGGCAGCAGGATGCGCAGCGCTTCGGTCTCCAGCTCGTGGGCGAGCAGGACGGGTTCCTGGGATACGCCCTTCTTGCCTCGCCGCAGCGGGCACCAGGGGGTGTGGTGCTTGAGTTCGCGCTGGCGGTTGGCGGAGTTGTCGACGGCGTCGCGGTCGTCGTCGAAGACCGGTCGGCCGTCAGCGCTCGCGGCCCCGCAGGCGGTGCACACATGGAAGGGGGCTATGCGCACAGGCCGCCCGGCGAGCTGGTCATTCTCCTGGGCACCGATGCTGAGCGGTCCGGCGTTGATATGGCGGATGACGGCCCGGCGGGTGTAGTCGACGCCGAAGATCTCTTTGGTGTGCCGCCAGGACTTGCCCTTGGCGAAGTGATCGGGGTTGATGTCGACCATGTCGACGACGGTGTAGAAGCGGCGATCGCGGTCGTCGCTTTCGTCGCCGATTCTGGCGTCCTCGCGTTTGTCGCGAGCCGTAACGACACTGGGCTGGACGATCTGCCACAGGCTGCCGGAGTCGGCGATGCCCGCCTCCCCGCAGCGCGGGCAGGGCGTGATGTCGTTCTGGGCGTTCTCGGTGCGGACGTAGCCGCACGAAGGGCAGAAGCGCCAGTGGCGCCAGTCCCGGTCCCGGCCGGTGACGATGTCGATGCCGGTGATCCGGTGCTTGTAGCCCTCGGCGTAGAAGGTGTTGCCGGGGGCGAGTTCGGACAGGGCGAAGCCGCGAGGCCGCCCATAGGAGAACGACTTCGATTTGTAGCGGACGCGTCCCTCGTCCATGGTGCCCTCCGGCCAGAAGACGGTGGCGTCGAGAGTGGTCGTGGCGTCGATGAGGGCGTAGTTGGGCAGCAGGCCGAGGTCGCACAGCACGGTCTGGGCGGGTTGGCGCTGACGCGCGGCGCCCTGCTTGGAGATGGCGCCCAGCTCGGCCTCCAGCTCCGCCTTCGTACGCGCCTGTTCGTCGTCGCCTTCCTTGAGTTCGTCGATCGCAGAGCGGATCGTACGGATACGGGTCCGCAGCTTCTGGTTCTCGCGCTCCCACTCCCGTTCGGCCCTCTCGATCGCGCTGCGGATGCCGCGTGCCGCGTACTTCTTCAGCTCCTCCTGGGCGGTGTCGCTCACCCCGGTCGGGAAGAGCGCGAGGAAACCCGCGACGAGCTCCTCGCCATGGGCCAGGGCAGCCTCGGTGAAGTCGGCGAGGTAGCCGGAGGGGCCGAAGAGTTCGTCGACCCGGCGGGACAGTGCAGCCAGCGGCTTGCCGTCCTCGCGCAGCAGCCGACCGCGCGCCGCGAGGTCGAGGAGGTGGGCGGTGTACTGGCGGCGCAGGATCTCGATGGCCGACAGATACGAGCCCGGCGGCACGATCCGCCCGTCGATCATGTCGCGTGGCCGGTCGAGGAAGTACAGGTCACGACGGGAGCGATCGGGGATGGTCAGCAGGAAGGCATTCCCCGTCCGACGCCCGGCCCGGCCCGCCTGCTGGGCGTAGTTGGCCGGCCGGCGCGGCAGGGCACCGAGGACGACGGCGGACAGGTCGCCGATGTCGATGCCCATCTCCAGGGTAGGCGTGCAGGACAGCACGTTGGGATCGTTGAACCCCTTGCCGTTGCGAAAGGCATCCTCGACGCGTTCCCGCTTGCCGCGGGAGAGCAGACCGGTGTGCTCGGCGGTGATGACCTGATAAGTGCCGGCTCGCCGGTACAGGCTGCGGTAGTAGTCGTCGCGGTAGTCGCGGTCCCGGTCGTGCCGATCGACGGTCTCCAGCCACCGGTCACCTGCGACCAGCCGTCCGGACGTGCAACGGTAAGCCTGGCACGGCTGCCCGTGATATTGCGCCAGCAGCGAGGGGTGGACGGTCTGCTCCCAGAAGCACTTCGGACAGCGCACATACGACTCGTTGACCTGAGCGTCGGGAACCAGCTGCAGGCGGACGGCACCCGGTTGAAGACCGTAGAGTCGGGCGGCCGTGTCGCGCGGGGTGCGCGCTGAGAGCAGCCCGGCGTCTGTGAGCCGAGGCAGCAGCCGCACCCAGAACTCATCGGCCTGCTCGCGGGTCACGTCGAGGCAGCGCTGCGCCCAGATCTGGTACCAGGACAGGCGCCCGGCGGCGAAGTCGAACTCGCTGCCCTGCTTGGGCCGCGCGAGTAGGAAGGTCGGTGCGGAGACCCCCTTGGGGAAGGCCTTCATGCCGCGCGGGCGGCCGCCCCAGATGAAGTAGCGGCTGGTGCCCGCCTCGTCGAGGAACTTCTCCAGCCATCGGTGCCCGACCGCCCCTCGCGAACGAAGCCGGTCCAACAGGCCGCGCAGGAACGCCAGATAACGGGCGTCGTCGTGCTCGGTGAGCGTCAGTCCGCGGTGAGCGGCCTCCTCATGGGCGGCACGTACGAGCGCCACGGCCTCCCGCTCGTCGGGGATGTCCACCCAGGCGGCCGCGGTTCGGGTCAGTTCGACGGTACGGCCGTTGCGGGAGCGGTGACCGAACTCCATGACGGCCTCGAACGCGAACCGTTCGCCGATCAGGTCCCAGGTCTTCCTGTCCCCACCCCGCCCCGCGCCCGACAGCAGACGCGCCACACCCGTGTCGTCGTGCAGATCCGGCGGTACGACTGCGGCGAGGGTCTCACGGTCGGTCGTGGCCGCGACGACGTCGGCGACGAGGTCATTGAGGGCGCTGGGCCGCTGCTCGCTCAGGTGCTTGGTGAACAGGGCCCTCAGAGAGAAGGTGTACGAGCGGGAGGCGACGAAACCGGCCCGGTGCGCGGCGTCCTGCACCGAGCCGTTGAACATCAGCGTCTTCGTCTCACGCTGCTTCTTGTCCATCTCCCCGCCGGTGAACAGCTGAGTGACGGACGCGGCGGCGAGCGCGGCGGCGCCCGTACCGAGGAAGCGGATCGCGTTGTGGGTACCGCAGGCCGGGCACCAGTCGTCCCTGGCGGCGCGTTCCGCGGTGTCGCCGAGCTGGACGAGGACGAAAACCGAATCGGGGCCGGAAGGCTGCGGGTTGCCCTCGTCGTCGTAGTCACCCTGGGGGTCGGGCAGGCGCAGGTGACGGGAGAGACCGTCGAGCACCATCAGCACGCCCGCGCCACCGGTGGTCAGCGACTTCTGCGCGGCCGGGTCCATCGCGGTACGGCCGTTGCCCTCGCGCGCCTCGTTGTCAGTGGCCGCCACCAGAGTCCGCACCTTGGCCTTGTTGGCGGTGACAGTGGCCCGGCGGATCTTGTGGGCCTCGAAGTTCAGCTCCTCCGAGTCCGACTCGGGGGCGAGGACCGACCAGCCGGAGCGCCCGCACTCGCGGCAGTACACCGCGGGCAGAAAGACCTTGGCGTCGCGGGAGGTGGTCGTGTTCGGCGTCGTATGCAGCCGGCTCTGCGCCCCGGCCGTGTCCCAGGCGAACTCGGCCTTCGGCCAGGGCAGCACACCACGCAGCATGCGCGTGACGGACCGCGCCCACTGGTGCACCTCGACCTGGACGAGGGGGCGACTGATCGCGGCCGGCGCCTCCGGGTCGCGCGCCACGGACAGCAGGGCGACGAAGCGGGCGAGTGCCAGAGCGGCGATCTGTGGCCGCGTCGTGATCGCCTCGTCCCAGCTCTTCGCCCCGCTGCGGCGCATCACGTCGAGCACCTCGTCGTAGGTGCGCACGGTGCCGTCGAAGGCGTTCAGGACCGCATACGTCAGACGGTTGCGCTTGAGCACGGCACCGAGGGCGACCGGATCGGTGGTACGGCTTCCGGTGACGGCCTCGGCGAGGTCCGCGAGCGCTTCGGGACCGGAGGCCGGGTCCGGCAAAGCGGTCAGCGTCTCGGGGGGCGTGGCCTGGCCGGGAAGGAACGTCGCGTCCGGGATCGACTCGTCGAGCATGAACTCGTCGACCGTCAGCCGGTCCTCGCCGACGATAGAGTCCTCGGTGAACTCGGCACCGAAGACATTGGTGGCCACGGAGAGAAGTTGGCGCACTCCCTCGGCGTCCGTGCCGGAGGCGAGGGTCGCGGAAGTGGCGACGGGAGTGATCGTGCCGAGCGGTTTGCCGGGCCGGTCAGCACCGACGGCGATGGCGAGGCGACGCAGCAGCATGGCGACATCCGTGCCCTGCGCGCCGTCGTACGTGTGGAACTCGTCAACGACCACGTACCGGATGTCGCTGCCGTCCCACAGCGGTGCGTCGGCGGCCCGCTGCAGGAGCAGGTCGAGCATCTTGTAGTTGGTGATCAAGATGTCCGGCGAAGTCAGCTGCATGTCCTGGCGGCGCGTGTAGACCCGGTCGTAGTGCGTCGCCGCCTTGTCCCCGATGTACAGACCGGCCCGTACACCGCTCAGCTCGTCGTAATCGGCGAGCAGTCCGTTGATGCGGGCCGCCTGGTCGGTGGCCAGGGCGTTCATCGGGTAGAGGAAGACCGCCTTGACCCCGTTGTTCCCGGCCGCGCGCTCGCGGGCGCAGTGATCGAGTACGGGGTAAAGGAACGATTCCGTCTTGCCGGACCCCGTGCCCGTGGTGACGAGGGTGGGCTGAGGTGGGTGGCCATCCTTCGAGGTGAGCCGGGCGAAGGCGCGGGCCTGGTGGGCGTACGGCGTCCAGTCGTCGGTACGCACCCATTCAAGGTGCTGCTGCCAGCCGTCGGCGGCCGGGGTGAAAGGCGTGCGCAGCCGCAGGTACGGTCCGCGGAACATGCCCGTCGTCTCGTTCCCGAGGAAGGAGTGCAGCGCCTTGCGGGCGCCCTCGTCCGCAAGGCCGTACGTCGTGGACAGGTACTGGAGCAGGCTCTCCTTGAGTCCCTGTGCTTCGAGGGTCGGCCTCACGAGGTCGGGACCTCCATCTTCTCCGGGTCCCACAGACCCTTCACTACGGCCTCGTCGAGGCGCTTCTGGAAGTAGGCGTGGGCTTCACGCATTTCGCGCACGCGGCCGGCCTTGTAGAAGGGGGCGGTATAGCCGTCGGGGACGGGGGCGGTCTCCGGGTCTTTCTGGCAGGCCTCCTGATAGGCCTCGAACTGGGTCCAGTGGTCCTTGGTCTGGTCGAAGCCGTAGGTGTACCGGTCCCCGGCGATCTTCCGCTCGTTGGCGTCGAACCAGGTCACCCGGTCGAAGTCCTGCATGATCGGGAAACGGGCCCGGTACATGGCGACGAGCGTGTCCGCGTCGATACCGAGCCAGACGGCGACGAGCGCGTCGATCTCGACGAGGGCGGCACGGCGGGCGTACTCCGTACGGAGTGGGGTGTCGCGCTGCCAGGTGGGGGTGACGTCGTGCAGCTCGGTCTTGAGATTGGGCCACTTGATCGCCCAGGCCTCGTAGCCGGGCCACTTGGGGTCGTAGAGCTCTGCCCAGAGGGCAGCGTAGGCGGTGGTCAGGGTATTGAGGCGGAGGGTGCGGAGGAGGAGGGCGGGGGCCAGGGGGTGGTCGTCCTGAGGGGCCGGAAGTCGCTTGGCCTGGGCCACGTCGAGGTGCCCGACGCCTGCGGTCCGAAGCAGGTAGTCGACCGGCAGTGCGGCCAGGTAACCCGCGGCAAGAGCCGTGAGGCGCGGGCCCGCAAGTCGTGCGGAACGCACTGCGTGGATGTGCGTTGTCCCAGGTGGAATCAATGCTCCATAGAGCGCGCGCTCGGTGTCAGGCGCAACCATCTCACGCCACGCAACCCGATAGTCCTCGCTGTACGGATAACTCGCCTTGGCGATCAGGAACTTCTCGACCTGCTCGTCCTCGACCTCTTCCGGCTGCACCTTGCGCTTCTCCGCGATCCGAGTCCGGGCCTGCGCCCGCTCCGCCTGCGACGCGAGCAGCGCCTCGTACCTCTCCCAGTCGGGCCACCTGTCCTGCTCGCTCAAGTACACATCACGCGGAGCCACGCACCGGTACTCCGACTCCGGTACAGCGTCGTCCGCGAGCGCCCTCGGGTCGAGGCCGCGTACCTCGCCACCGCCCTGGCTGGGCTGCTTGAACATCGGGTTGGCAACGCCGATCTGCGGCCCTTTGAGGATGACGTCACTCCAGGCCTGTGCGTGGTAGTCCTCCTGGCCGTCGATCCCGGTGTTGTAGTCGATGAGCCGCTGATCCTTGTCCGGGCCGAACTGCACCTTCTTGGATGCACTTTCGTGGTATCCAGGGGAGATATCCGGATGCAGCGAGCCGAGACGCAAGGCGTAGGTGCCCAGTGCGTCGATCGCCGGATCCTCCGCCGTACTTACCGGCGTGACCAGACGCGTGTGCTCCAGAGGTCCTTCATCACCTGCCAGCCGACGCCACCGCTTGAGGGTGTCGGGAGTCACGCGGACGACGCGCTTCGGGTGGGGGCGTTCGTCCCAGTCGCCGTCGTACTTGACGCCGGGATCGGCGCCTGAGTTCTCGGCGGAGGCGGACAAGCGAAGCGCGTCGACAGTGAAGAGCCACGACAACGAGTCGAAAGAGATCTCCCCTTCGGCCCCATAGATGTGCACGCCGAAGTGGCTGGATCGCCCCACCGGCGGCGGGAAGAAGCGGTTGCCCGCATTGACAAAATCACCGTGCACGCGCAACCGCCGGTACGCCGCGGCCCGCAGCGTGGCTTCCTTGTCCCCCGCGAAGTGGGTGTCGGGGTGCACCATCCCGGCCGTCCCGCCGCGCCCGGCGTGGTCCCACACCTCGCACATGAACGCCCGGTACAGATCAGGCTGGCTTCCCGAGATCAGCGGGTAGACAGGCGAGGCCGAGAGGTAGCTCGCCATCGTCACCGTATTCGTCACCTCGCCCAGCAGGTACTGCTGCACCTCCTCGCGCGCGAGTTCAATCTCCCGGCGTTCCTTTTTGTCTTCCGCCTTCGGCTTCTCCGTAAGCATGAACCACGGCTCGTACTCCGCGAGGACCGGGTTCTCCTTCCACTCCGGCCGTACCCACGGCGGGTTACCCACCTGTAGGTCGAAGCAGCCCGCCTCACCGGTGAAGACACCGGCGAAGTCCAGCTCCCAGTGCAGGAAGCCCTGCTCCTCGGCAATATCGCGCACGACCCGCATCCACGGGTAACGGGTCTCGACCGCCTTGCGGGCGTCGTCCATGCCCATCTCGGCCTGGATCAGGCCTTCGAGAGCCTTCAGCTGCTGGAGGGAGTCGACGGTCGTGGCAAGGGTGTTCTCCGGGACCGATCCCGTGCCCACCATGGATTCCAGGAAGGCGATCCAGTCGTCCATGTCCGCAAGCGGGATGATGTCGCGGCGGCGTACCGGCCCACCTGCCTTCTTGGACGGGGAGGAGGTGCGATTCTTCTTGACCCGCTTCTTCTCCACGAGCTCGCCGTCGTCCCCGGCCTCGCCCAGGGACATCTGGTCACCGTCCATGGCGAACAGCAGTCGGTTCTCGACGAGTTGAGGCGAAGGCGTGGGATCGGGCGCAGGCGTTTCGACCTCGACAGCCCGCCCGGCCACCGACGACAACAGCGCGTCCAGGTCGGCACCCGCCTGCGCGGTCACCACCGGAGCCGTCGCGTACTCCGCATCCGTACCGTCCAGCAGCCCCACCTTGTCCAGCGGCCAGAACCACAGCGCGCACCACGCGTCCATGACCTGCTTGAGTCGCCAGTACGGGGAGCCCTCCGCCTCGAAGAGGTCATTGAAGACCTGTTCCTTGGTCATTGGCAGGCCCTGGTCCGGGTTCTGCTTGTCGCGGCGGAGGAAGGCGTACTCCTCAGTGTCCTCCTCGCGATCGGCCCCCCACACGGCGATGGTGCGGGCGATCTCTCGCTCGCTCAGTTCCATGCGCTTGGCGGCCAGCTTCCACAGAAACTCGACCCGACGTGCCGCAGCCTGCAGCCGCGCGAGCTGGCTGCCCTTTCCGCCGGTCGCCTTGGGCTTGGTCTGAACGCCCTTCTTCCACGCCTTCAGCTGCTTCACCTGCGGCCCGGCGAGGTCATCGACCAGCTTCTTCGCGTCGCCGTTCGCGCCCGCGACCGCACCCCAGCCGGGCGTGGGCAGGAGGAACTGGTGCACGGCCCCCTCCGGCAACGGCTGCTCCGCGCCGTCGTCGGTCGCCCGGAACGGCAGCTTGGTCGGCGTCTGCGCGCCGATGGTCCGCTCCTTCTTGATGCGGTCGGCTTGATACACCCAACGCCGCGCGCCGATAAGGGAGTTGCCACGCCGCAGGTGCAGGCCGAACCACGGCGCACGCATGCCGGGGTGCATGGTGTTGAGCCAAAGCGATACCTCCGCAAGCTCCACACCCGTCTCGTTCAGGTCGATCCCGTACGCATTGTGGAGGGCGATGTACGCCTTCACCTTCTGCTTGGCATCGAGCGCCTTCGATGTATTCAGGCTGACGCCCAGCTCCTCCTGGCGTCGCTTGAGATACTCCTCGGCGACCTGGTTGATCGCCTCGTTGAGGAACGCGCCGGAGCCGAGGGCCGGTTCGCAGATCGTGTAGCGCAGAAGCTCGCTCGCGCGGGTCCGTACCGTGTTGCCGTCCTCGTCCTTCTCCTGGTCGAGGCGATGCTTGAGCGCCAGCTCGACGGTGACCTTGGTGAGGGACTCAGGGGTGTAGTACGAGGCGGATGTCTCGCGGTCGCGGCCGGCCAGGCGGTAGACGAACGTGCCCGGGGCGTATTTCTTCGGGCCGCGCAGGCCGTACTGCTCGGCGTCCTGGGCGGAGTACACGACGTGCGTGTTCTCCCGGTAGTGCTTCAACCGGTCCGCAGGGATGAGCCACGAGCCCTTCTCTGGGTCGCCGTACTGCTTGCCGCCCTTCTTCGCGCCGGGCTTGGCGACCTCGGCCAGCTCCTCCTCCTCGTCGATGCGGCCGCTGTAGGACATGAGGCCCTCGTAGACGGCGCCGAGCTGGTTGATGCCGAGGTTGCGGTAGGAAATGAAGCCGCCCTGTCGGCCCTTCTGGCCAGCCTCCTTCATGGTGAGCAGGCGCAGCACCTGGTGCAACGCCTCGTTGCGCAGCCGCAGGTCCAGCCACCGCGGAGGCTCGTCCCCGTCCTCGTCCCATCGAGGGTCCAGGACGCGACTACCGATGAGGGTGATCGCCTTCGGGTCGAACAGCTCGCTACGGAGAGGCTCGAAGCGCAGGCCGCGCTGCTCGCTGCGCTCGTCGGCGGGCTTGTCGTCGTCTGCTTCGGTGCCGTGCGGGCGGTGGCCGTAGTTGACCTTGTTGAAGAGGACGTCGAGGGAGGCGTAGAGATGGAAGCCCCCTCGGCTGTCCTCGTCGACCAGCTTTCGCTCGCGCGCCACCAGCTCGCGCAGCCGGGCGATCGAGTAGCCGGCCTCGTACGTGGAGTCGTCGGCGGGCAGAATTCCCAGCTCGGGTCGGGCTTCCGCGTACAGGAGGAAGAGGATGCGGTAGAGGTAGCGCAGCGATTCGCGGGTGAGCTGCTTGGCGAACGGGCCCTTCTTGAGGTCCTCGATCTCCCGCGGTTCGACCTCCGCCTTGCGCAGGCGGGCGAGTACCTCGTTGGCGATGATCTCGACCGAGTGCTGGAGCCCCTTGCGCAGCTCGGAGTTGACGCCGACGGCGTTGTCACGGGACGCCTTCAGCAGGTCGTCGATGCGTCGCCCCTTGCCGTCCGGGCGGGGTGCGAGCATGTCGTGGGAGAAGAGGGCGGCCAGAAGGGCGAGTTCGCCGGCCTTCGCCGTGTCGTTGCGGGCGAGGGCCGCGTCCAGGTTGGCGGCGAGGTAGCGGCCTTCGGCCCAGGCGTTGCTGTCGGCGAGGACGAGCACGCCGCCGCACAGCAGCAGGACGAAGCGGGGCGCGTCGCCGCCGGGCTCGTGCAGTTCGCTCTGGAAGAGCCAGCCTGCCAGCTTCTCGCCGACTTCGAGGAGGCCGTCGGCGGTCTTGAGGGGGTGGAGGAGCTGCCCGGCCTTCTCGGGGTCGAGGGCGTCGTCCAGTTTGGCGGTCCAGCCGCAGTCGATGGCGAGGATGCCGTCTCCGTGCCAAGCGACCTGGAGTTCGTACTCCTTGCCCGCGTTGTGCACGGTGATCGGATCGGACCACTCACCGTAGCCGAGGGCTTTGAGGACGGCGGTGTGCCAGGCGGTGATGCGCTTGGCCCACTCGCCTGTCAGGTCGCCGTAGGCGCTGCCGAGTTCTTCCTGCTGCCCAGGGGAGGCCAGGAAGGGGCGCACGACGGCCATGTACTCACCGCGGAGCCGGGGCAGGAGTTCACGCGGGGTGGGCTGCGGGTCGTGGGGGTCGGTCTCGCGGCTGGTCCACAAGGTGAACAGGCCCTCGTCGCCCGCCTTGCTCTTCTTGAGAGTGTTCTCCAGCTCCTCGCTGAAGTAGTGGCCGGAGAGGTATTCGCCGCGGTTGGCGAAGGAGTCATAGGTGTAGCTCATCGTGCGGACTCCTCGGTGTGCGCGGCGGACACGCTGGTGGGGTGGAGGGGTTCGAGGACGCAGAGGACCCGCAGCATCGGGTCGCCGTCGGTCCGCAGGCGGCGTACGAGGGCGCGGCGGCGGGCGGCGGTGTCGTACACCTCCTTGCGGCGCTGCTGCTGGTTGCCGACGGCGATCAGGGCGCCCTGCTCCCAGACCTGCACCCGGTTCTCGTACGGGGCCAGGTACGAGTCGACCTGCTTGTCGTAATCGGCGCGGCGCTCGCGCAGGTGGGTCTCGGCCGCGTCCACGGCCGCGGGGACGAGTGCCTGGAGGAGATCGGGCTCGACCGGCTGAGCGCGGCCGGGCATGTCGGGGCCCACGCCGCAGGCGGCGAGGAACACCGAGTCCATGCGCCATACGCGAGGAGCGGCCTCGGCGAGGCCGGTGACGGCCATCCACTCCACGACCGTCGGCTTGCCCGCCGCGTTGGAGTAGACGCCTTGGAGGAGGTAAACCGGGCCGGTGAGGGCCGCGGGCAGGTCGGCGTCGATCCGTTTGGCCTTGTCGGCGTCTGGTCGGTAGGCGAGGACGAACGCCTCGTCGTACTTGAGCTTGGCGAGGACCTTGTCCGTCACCCAGTCGAGCACGGGGTGGATGTCGGAGACGTAGGAGACGTTGGGCCACTGGGAGGTGGGCTGGTCGGTCTTGCCCTGTTTGGCGTTGCGGGCGGCTTCCAGGCGGTCGGCGGCGTACTGCTTGTCGAACGTGATGCGCAGCGTGCCGTCGTACTTGGGTGTAGTGAGGATCTTCTCCTGCTCCAGGTACGACTTCGGCAGCTCCCGGAAGCGGTACTGCAGGTCGTCGGGCGGAGTGAACTCGATACGGCCACCCGCCGTCTCGGGCCGCCAGTCGAGGGCCTCGCGTTCGGCCTGCGGGTAGATGAGGTCCACCGCGGCGTGGAAGTACGCCTTGGTGTCGGCGAACACGTGGGGTACGTCGGCCTCGGGCACCGGGGCCGTGCCGAGGGTAGCCGGAGCGGCCGTCGGATCGGCGAGCCGGGCGTTGGCGCCGGCGAGGAGCCCCGCGAGGACCCCGCCGGACTCCTGTTGGGACTGCTTGATGGAACGCTCGACGGTGCCGCCCTTGATGAGGTCGTAGGTGAGGCGGTCCTCTTCCTTCTTGTCGTTGTAGAGACCGGTGACGGCATCGGCGCTGCCCTCGCCGGTCTCGATCTCGTGTGCCCGAGCCTCGCGGCGCAGCAGACGGGTGCCGACGAGCCGGTCGTCGAGCGTGAGCATCTCGCCGCTCTCCTCGTCGCGCCGCCAGGGCACGTCGGCGGTGAGGGTGAGCGCGCGGAACTCGGGACTGATGGCCTGCCCGTAGCGGTCAATGCGTCCGTTGCGCTGCTCGATGCGGATGAGGGACCAGGGCAGGTCGTAGTGGATGAGGTCGTGGCACTGGTGGTGCAGATTGACGCCCTCGGAGGCGATGTCACCGGTGAACAGCAGCCGTACCGGCTCCTCGCGCCGGCCGAAGCGGTCGACGATCTCCCGCTGTTGCTGCTCGTTGGTGGTGTCGCCGTGCATGACCTCGACGGCGCCGTCGTACGCCTTCCAGGGACGCGTCTTGTCGGGCTTGGCCAGCTTCTTCATCGTGAAGCCGAGCCGGGCCGGGATCTCCTGGGCCAGCCAGTCCAGGGTGTGGACCCGCTCGGAGAAGACCACTACGCGGCGCTCGGAGTGCGGGCCGACGTCGAGGTCGTCCTTCAGCGTGCGGACGAGTGCGTCGAGCTTGGCGGAGTCCTGGTCGGTGAAGTCCGCGACCAGCGCCTCCAGCTCCGCGAGTGCCTTGCTCTCGGCGACGAGAGCGGCGCGCCGCTCGGGGGTGTCCGGCGCGGTCTTGGCCTTGCCCTTCGCCGTGACGCTCTTCGGGTTGTCCAGGTAGGTGCGTCGGTTGGCCAGGGAATTGCGCAGGGCGACGTGGGAGGAGAGGAACGCCTTCAGGAAGTTGTAGCCGACCAGCGGATCGGCACATACCGACGAACGGTCGGGGTCCCCCGGGGTCCAGTCGCTCGCGAGCTTCTCCAGGACGGCGACCTCCTTCCGTGTCGCCGGAACCGGCACCGGCAGGGAAGGACCGCGTTCGGCCCAGGGCTTGTCCTTGAGACCGTCACGCACCTCTCGGTCAGTCTTGGTACGCCTGATATAGAGGTGGTCGAGGTCGGCGACCTTGTAGTCCTTAGCGTCGGCGATCGCCGCCGGATCGAGCATTTTGATCAGCTCGGCGAAGGATTCGGCGTTGCCGTTGTGCGGAGTGGCGGAGGCCAGGATCAGCGCGTCGGTCTGCTCAGCGAGGCGGAGGGCGAGACGGTTGTTACGGGTGCCCTTGTTCACGAGGTTGTGCGACTCGTCGATGACCACCGCGTCCCAGTTGATGTTCTTCAAGTGGTGGGCGTACGTCGCCGACCTGAGAGTGTCGACGGAGACGATGACACGCTTGAAGTGGGCGAACGGGTTCCGGCCTGCCGGGATTTCCTGCTGAATGCGCTGGATGCCGGTGGAGTCCAGGCGCACCAGTGGCAGGGAGAAGCGGGTCCACAGCTCGCGCTGGAACTGCTCCAGCACGTGGGCGGGCGTGACCACGAGGATGCGCTCGCCGCGCCCCCGCCGGATCAGCTCCGAGAGCGTGATGCCGATTTCCAACGTCTTGCCCAGACCGACCACGTCGGCGATCAGCAGCCGGGGCTGCGGGTTGCGCATGGACAGCGCCAGCTCGGCGGGGCGCAACTGATACTCCTGCCGGTCCATGAGGAAGGCATCGGCGAGTGCGATGCCGTGCTCGGTCTGCGGCAGCGCGGTCTTGCGGATGACCGCCTCCAGGTAGAGGCGGGCCTTGGCGTGCTTGGAGGTGTCGTCGGGCACGAGCCGGGTCTTGCGCGGGTCGAGTACGTCGATCTGGTCCAGCCCGGAGTAGAACACCGCGTCCGTGCCACGGACGAACGAGGAAACCCCGCTGACCTCGACCATGAGCCCGTCACGGGACTCCGCGACCGACTTCACGAGCCACTGCTCGTGGCGGATGCGCACCTGGGCGCCGGGGGCGAAGACCGGCTTGGCACCGGCCGGGAACTCCGATTGCGCCGCATCCGCGTCGCGCCCCTCAGGAACCTCGGGCTGCATCGCCGTGGTCACGTGGTGCTCCTCTGTGGGCTGTGTGCTCGTGATGTGCAGTGTGCTCGTGCGGGGTCCGAGGCGGCCGACCGGTGAGGCGGGTGCCGACGAATACGGGGTCGGTGACCCTGATCCTTTGTACCGCCCCGGACCGGCCTCGCCGACGCATGGGTGGAAGAGCGATTCAGCGCTTCGACCAGGCGAGCGCCAGCCTCACCGCGTAACGCTCGCGCAAGTCCTCCGCGACCCGCCGGGAAGCGGGAGGACGGCCCCTTTGCGGTACGGGCTCAGCTGGGCTTTCGCTCCTGGGCCCGGGCTCCGGCGCGGGCACGAGCACGGGCGGGAGTGAGCTCGCGACATCGCTCTCGACTGGAGTTCCCGGACCGGATTCACCGCCGGGTGACGGGACAGGGATGTTCTCCACCGGGGACGCCGACTCTTTGCGCAGCAGCCTCTCAAGTGAGTCGAGCCGGTCCAGCATCGGCGCATCAGGCTGCGGCTGCACCATCGTGGGATGATCCTTCGCCGTCGTCTCCTGAATCAGAGCGCGCCGTGCACGAGCCGGACTCGTACCCAGCAGACGCATGAGATCGGCACATTGCCGGGTCACCTCCTCCAAGGAGGGGCGGTCGTCCGCCTTGTGCGCCAGCATGGCCGTCACAACAGGGGCCAGTTCATCAGGCAGCCCGGACAGATCGGGGCCGATCTCGGGGTTGACCACCTGCGCGGCTACCGCCTCCCATCGGACGCCGTCGTACGGGTAGTGCCCAGTCGCCGTGTACAAAAGTATGGTGCCCAGGCCGTACACGTCAGCGGCCTGTGTCACGTCCACCTGGCCCAAGGCCTGCTCGGGCGGCATGCAGCGCACCGTGCCGATGACGGAGCCAGCCTGTGTGAGTGACCCCTTGGATGCCCCGACGAAAGCGCCGAGGCCGAAGTCGATGATTACCGGGCCGAAGTCGCCGAGGATGACGTTCTGCGCCTTCAGGTCGCGGTGTACCAGACCCGCGGCGTGCACCGCAGCAAGCCCTTCGGCCAGCAGCGCGCCAAGGCTCGCCACGAGTGGCGTGGACAGCGGACCTTGGTCCTGCACGACATCGGAGAGCGGCCGGCCGGGGACGTAGTCCATGGCCAGCCAGGGCTGCTCGGCGAAGGGGTCCGCCTCAATGAAACGGGCCACACGGCCCGTACCCGAGATCGTGCGCGCGATCGTCGCCTCGCGTTCGAACCGGGCGCGCGTGTGCGGATCCGTACGGTCAGGCCGGATCACCTTCACAGCGACCGGCTCACCCGCGACGGAGTACGCGAGGTATACCTCCCCCATCCCACCCGCGCCGAGCTGCCGCTCGACGAGGTACGGACCGATACGCGACGGCAGAGTCGCGCCGTTCACCGCACACCCCCTGACTCACTTAACGACAGCACGACCTCGCCTGGCGCATACATCCGCTCCGCCACAGCAGGGGCAAGGCACCAGAGGCACGAGCACCGACGAGTCATCACTACAGCCTACTGATCGGCATCCCGCAGGAGGAAGTGATCACATAGGACTAAGCCAAGCCGCCGGGCACTATGCCCGGAATCACCCCACTATAGGATCGACTCAGTCATCTCAGGGGATGTTACCCCGTTCCATCCCGTAAGGCTCCGCCGGTCCTTTCTGGAGGGAGGGTTCATCAGGCGCGCGAGAGCCATCGCTGGCGCTCGACATCAGTGACGTGGCGCTGGGCATGGTCGACTTCCATCTGCGCGAGATGGGCGTAGTGCTGGACCACCTGGGCGCCGAAGGCCTTCTGGGCCAGGACGCTGTTCCGGAAGGCGGCCAGGGCGTCGGTGAGGGTGGGCGGCACTGGGGTCCCGCCCCCGCTGTAGGCGTTGCCCGCCGCTTCAGGGCCGAGGGCGAGCCGCTGCTCGATGCCGTGGTCGATCGCCGCCAGTACCGCGGACAGGGCCAAATACGGGTTGGCATCCGCGCCCGGTACACGGACTTCCAGACGGAGGCCCTCTCCGTGGCCGACGACGCGGACAGCGCACGTGCGGTTGTCGTGGCCCCAGTGGAGCATGGTCGGCGCGAACGAGCCGGGCGTGAACCGCTTGTAGGAGTTGACGTTCGGGGCATAGAACGGGCTCAGTTCCGGCAACCCCGCGAGCAGCCCCGCGATGGCGTTCCGACCGATCTGGGACAGCTCGTATTCGTTGTCATGGGCGTGGAGTTGACTGAGACCCTTCGACCACAGTGAGACGTGCAGGTGCAGGCCGTTGGCCCGCCCGGTCTCCGGGGCTGCCATGAAGGTGGGCGCCAGCCCGGCGCCCGCGCCCAGGGTGCGTACCGCGTGCTTGAACAGCAAGTGCCGGTCGCAGGCCGTGAGCGCGGGTCCATACGGGAAGGTCACCTCGACCTGGCCCGGGCCGGCCTCGGTCTTGATCGCTTCCACGGGCATGCCGGCTCCACCAAGCGCACGCTGGAGCCGGCGGAAGAACCGGTCGCAGGCCGGATTGTGATCTAGGGAGTAGTCCAGATTCTCTGTCGTCACGGGGCGCAGGCCTTGATACCTGGCTTGTTCCGCTTCCGAGTACGTGCCCTGGTAGACAGTGAACTCGGTCTCGATTCCCGTCTTGGGCTGGAGGCCATGCCTGGACAGCCGGGTCAGTTGCTCGTGGAGGATATGGCGGGGCGCGACGTCGATGGGGGTTCCGTCGTGGTGCGCGGCGTCACCGAGCACGATGACGGTGCGTGACAGCCACGGCACAACGCACAGGGTCCCAAGGGCAGGCTGTACGTACAGATCCTGGTAGCCCAACTCCCACGAGGTCAGCGCGAAGCCGTCCGCCGGGCTCATGTCGACATCGGTGGCCAGGATGTACGCGCACGCCTCGGCGCCGTGATGCGCGACGCGCCTGAGGAAGTGGTTGGCGTCGTAGCGCTTCCCCTTCAGCCTTCCCTGCAGATCGGGGACCGCGAGTAGTACCGTGTCGATTGCCCCCGCCTTGACGAGATTGCGCAGGTCAGACAGGGGAAACGCGTTGTCGGAGCGCTCACCCCGCTCGGGTGCGGACGTGGCGGCCATGCGCGCGACAGTGCTGTTGCCGGTAACAGTGCTCGTCATCAGACAACCTCGTCCTCATAATCGGTGGCCGATCGGTCGAAGTGCTGGGCCGGGACTTCGTACGAGCTGCCCTTCGCCCGCCACCAGCCCCAGGCCAGGGCCAGCACGACGAACAGAGCGACCGGCGCGTAGTTGAAGGTCTCCACGGACACCAGGCCGCCGCCAGCGGGGCGCGTCTGCGGTAGGCAGAACAGCACCGTCACGAACACCACCCAGATGACCGCGATCGTGCCGACGGTCACGCCCCAAGTACCGAGGTTCCACGGTCCAGGCCGGAACCGGTGGCGGTTCTTGATACGCAGGTAGATCGGGATCGCGTAGGCAGGGGTGATGCCGACCACGTTGATGCTGGTGATCGCCGCGTACGCGACCGGGCTGTACAGGCTCGGCAGGGCCAGCACAGCGGCGCACACGACGGACAGCAGCACAGCCATGCGTGGCGTGCCCGTGCGGCGGTCAACCTGCCGCCACAGGTGAGAGCCGGGCAGCGCCCCGTCACGCGAGAACGCGAACACCATCCGGCTGGCCGCGGCGGTCTCGGCGTTGCCACAGCACAACTGCGCGACGATCACCACCAAGAGAAGCGCCTTCGCGCCCGCCACCCCCAGAGCATCCAGGAAGATCTGTGCCGGCGGCACTCCCGTCGCCGTCCCCACCGTGCCCGTGTAGTCCTGGATTGCAAAGGTGAGCCCGGTCAGCAGAACGAAGCCGGCCAGCCACGACCAGCCGATCGCGTGGATGATCCCCCGGGACGCGGACAGCTGGGCGTCCGTCGTCTCCTCCGACAGGTGCGCGGAGGCGTCGTAACCGCAGAACGTGTACTGGGCAAGCAGCAGACCGAGAACCGCCACGTACAGAGGGCTGGACCAGCCGGTGTTGTTGACGAACTCGCCGAACACGAAGTCGGTGGAACGGTGATGGGACGGCACGATCGCGAGTGCACCGGCGATCGCCGTGACGCCGCCGAGGTGCCACCAAACGCTGATGCTGTTGAGGATGCTGACCAGCCGGACCCCGAACAGGTTCAGGGTGAGGTGCAGGACGAGGACGCACAGGAAGATCACCATGATCCTGCCCGGCGTCGGTTCGAGCCCCCACTGCAGATTGAACAGAGCGCCTGTGAACAGCGCGGCTCCGTAGTCGATGCCGGCGATCGCCCCGAGCAGACCCAGCAGGTTCAGCCAGCCCGTGTACCAGCCCCACTTCCGCCCACCGAGCTGCTCTGCCTGGTAGTACAGGGCCCCCGAGGTCGGATAGGCGGAGGTCACCTCGGCGAGTGCGGCGCCGATAAACATCACCATGGCTCCGACGACCAGCCAGCCCCACAGCATCACCGACGGGCCGCCGGTGTTCAGACCGAAGCCGTACAACGTCATGCAACCAGACAGGACGCTGATGACGCTGAAGGAGATCGCGAAGTTTCCGAAGGGCCCCATGCGCCGGGTCAGCACGGGCTCGTAGCCCAGCTCCCGCAGGTATGCGTCATCGGACTTCCGAGAGGTCGCACGGTGGATTGGGCTCAAGCGAGACACGGGTCAGCCTCCAAAACTCGGGGATTCTGAATAGGTTCATGCCAATGCGGGCTGGTCGGAGCAGATGTCGATCACGGATGCGGCCCAGCGCGCGGCCTACGGGTACGGGCGTACGCGAGGGACTCGGCGCGCGCTCGCAGGAGCAGCGCCTCGCCGGGGTCCGGCCCTGTGACCCCTTCGTGTACCGACGCCCACGGCTCGCGGGCGGCGTACCAGCCCATCGCCTCGAACACCTCGGCGGCCTCCAGGTACTGGTGGCCTGCCCACAACGCGTAGGCCAGGAGGTTCAGGTCGGCTACCGAGAGCTGCACGGCCGGCGCCTTGTGGAACCAGTCGTGAAAGGCGGTCAGCGTGTAGTCGAGCGTCGACTTCTGCGCCCACTGCCGCCTCCACAGCGGATCCGCGCGCGATCGCCGACGCTGCTCGATCTGCGCGTAAGCCGGCAGAAGCAGCAGCGGCGATCCGACGGGCCGCTGTGAGGCCACGGATCGGCCGAAGTCGAAGACCGCGGCCAAGGAAGCACCCCACGGACCCTCAAGGCCAAGCATGAACTGCAGCACTCGGTGGTAGGCCTCTCGGTTGTACGGATCACGCCGGTTGACCTCGTACAACAACCCCCACGGGCCACTGGGCAGCATGGGCTCATCAGGCCTCACCCGGTGTTCCTGACGCCACTGGCGCGTATCGATCTGCGCCAGCGCCACGAGACACACCCACGGGACTGGATCACGTAACGCCCGACGAACCGCCAGCAGCGCAGCGCCTCGCGCTTTCATCTCGAACTCAGCGGTACGAGGGTGTCGTTGCCGGTGAGCACGGAGCGCCCTCTCGACGGCGACACGAACACCCATCACCTGCGCGTCGTAGCTGCCAGGCTCCTCGGCAAGCCAGACGTCGACCACGTCCGATCGGGCGGCTGCCACGGCCAGCAACTGAGTGCGTGATGTTCGCAGAGCCCAGTGCGTGCCCGTCTTCCACAGCAGCTCCCGCGCCGGTCTCCAGCGTCCCGCGTGCAGCTCGACCAAGGCCACGCGAAGGTCGTCGTCATGGCCGGCCGGGTGATAGACGAGACCCATCAGAGCCCCTCGGCACGGACGAAACGCCGCTGACAACCGGCATCGGGCCCGTGCATCCGATGCGTGCGGACTACGTAAGGGGACGTGCGCTCCGAGCTGGACGTGAATGTCATGGGCGCCTCAGGCAGGTTGGAGGGCAAGGGCCGCGAAGTGGTTGGGGCGAACCGTCGGCCGAGCCGGTAGAGGGGACTCGGAAGCCAAGCTGGCCCCTAGAAGCGAATCTGGCCGATCATGCCGACGATGCCGGTCATGAGCCGGTTGATACTCAGAGCCATCAGGAGGCCGCTTCTTCTGCGGGCCCTTGACGCTCCCGGCGGGCCTGGCTCAGCGCGCGGCGCAGAGCATCGGGCCGCGTCAGCGATCGCGGGCCTTGGGGGAAGACGTGCCAGTGCATCCCCGGAGGCGTCCTGCTCTCGGCTGACGGCACGACAACATGGCACTTCTGTCCCAGAGCGACGGTCCCCGGCTCCTCCCAGCGGACCGCGGTACCCACGGGAACCAGGAAGTACAGCCGGGGCTCCGGGCCCCCGTGGTCCAGAATCACCGGGCCGACCGGTTCGTCACCCTCGTTGAGTATCTCGATCGCGCGGCGGCCCATGGCCTCCACGGCGCGTACGGCATCCCACCACTCCCCCGCCGAGCACAGCTCGGGCTCCTGGCCGATGGGCATCCAGCGCGGCGGAGTTGCGCGAGCCGCGGGATTGTCGTCGGACATGGAAAAGGCCTCCTCACCACTGCGTGTGAGGAGACCATTCCATTCAGCAAGCTACCCTGCGCGGACAGTCTGTCCGTGGGGTCCGCTCGCCAAAGTCCTTGACACGACCTCAGGTTGTGTTAATGCCCGTCCAACTGCCGAATGCTGACAACTCATTGCAGGGATGCGCATCCATCCTGAGCAGGGCCGCAGTGGTCTCGCGAACCGACGGGTGGAACCGCGTGTGGTTTGGCGCGACCTTCCGCGCGCGCTTGAGATCCACGAAGGCGCCATCCCGATCGCCCAAGGCGAGCTTCGCGGAGGCCACATCGATGAAGTGGTGACTCGACCGCTCGCCGACGGTCGTACTGGGCGGCGACCACTCGCCGCCGGAGACCGGAGACCATTCAGTAAGACGGGCGAGAGCCTGCTCGGTGTCGCCCATGTCGATCATCGCGTGCACCTCATGGATGCGGATGTTTGTCGGGCCGAACGACATCTCGTATGCCAGGGAGTCGCGGTTGCCTGCCATGCCCGCGACCTGCTCCGCCTCCCGCAGGTACGCGTCGGCACGATCGGAGTTGTTCTCGCGAGCTTCGAGAACGGCCAGCTTCAGCAGAAGCGCACCGTCGACAGCGAGCGCCTCCTCCGTGAAGGAGTATTCCGGCTGGAATCGCTCCAGCTCGGTCCGCAGCGCGAGGAGCTTGCGGCGTGCCGACGAGTACGCGCCCTGCCGGAGCATCGCCCCTGCGACGAGGTAGCCGGCCGTCAACTGCATCAGGGGGTCGCCGGAGCGGTCGGCCGCCCAACGGACTCGTTCCAGGGCTGTGTTCGACAGGTCGTGGTGGCCCATCTTGTGGGCCAGGGAGTTCACGGCACGGTAGGCGCGCGCCAGGTGCCAGAACGCCTTGCCCGGATCACCGTTGCCACCGCCCAGGGCCACGTGCGTCAGCTCGGCGATGATCGACGGTAGCAGGGGGCCCATCGGAGCGTACCGGGCATCACGACGCAGGGCCGCCACCTGGTCAACCTCCGAGGCGAGCACGGGAAGTGCCCGGGGAGCGATCTCCAGGTCGTCGGGAGTGTCGTAGCAGAGCAGGAGTCGGCGCAGCTCAGGGATGACAGCGTGGACGCCGTCCTCCGCCTCCGGCTCACCGTAGTACGGCTGGCCGGTCAGAACCTCGGGGCCGAAACGCAGCGCCTTCGCGAGCGCCAGCACGAGCGACGGTGAAGCCTTACGCGCACCAGATTCCAACTTCTGCACGTAGCTCGGGGAGACGGCGACCTTCTGCGCCAGTTGAGCGGCAGACAGTTTCCGTGTCCTGCGAGCGATACGGAGACGGTCTCCCAGCGTCAGGTTTTCACTCATCGGTGGACCTGTCCCTTCGCGATGAAGCACTTAGATCAGAGTACGGATAATGCCCAAGCCTGCGCCCTTGGTCGCCAACCGTTAACAAAGCCGAAGGTCTCCCGCCCACGACGTGGATCCGCGGAACAAGCCCGAGGCACCTTGAGGCTCTGCCTTAGATCTCCGACCGCACGGGGAAAGAAGGGCATATCATGAGGAAGCGGGCACAGAGTGAGTGGGATTGTCGCCTCCCAGTCAAGAGGCAGGCGTCGAATTACCTACGGACAGATTGTCCGCGCGAATCCTGCACATGCCGGAAACCCGCGTCAGTGAATGCGCTCTTCTGCCAAAGGCGACACCTATCGATCCAAAGAGGGCGACTCCCCCGGACTGTCCTGCGCCCTCCTCTGGTTTTGCCGCTCCGCGGGCGCTCCACCGGAGCCCACCTGGCCGAGGAGCGTTCGCGGTCGGGCCTCGGGCCGGTGTGCGGGGTGCCCGAGCGAGTTGCGCAGCCGGATGCCGCTGAAACCGCAGGTGCTAGAGGTGATGGTCTCCCAGTACGGCCACAGGATGTTCAGAACCCGCAGCTGGATGCCGGCTTCGGCGTGCAGGGCAAGGAGATCGCCGACGGGCTCGGGTGGACCCAGCGGCTCGATGGGTTCCTCCGCGACGTGGGCGCGCGAGACGGGCTCTCCTATGGGGCGGAACGGCGTGGAGTCGAACCGGTAGGCGTAGAGGCGAACGCTCCGGATCTCCTCCAACCAGTCGTACTCGATCGCGTGCACTCGATCACCCCCGCCCGGGCCGATGATCCGCTCACGGTCTGACGGGGACGTGTCGGGTGTCACCCATGCCATTGCCCGGGGACACTGCTTGGGGAACCAGTAGTCGGGGGAGCGGACTGCGTCCACGGCCCAGACGAAGGCCCCCCGGTCTTTCGACGTCGGGGAAACGCGCGGGACGAAGCGGGCGATCGTGGGATCCTCGGAGAAGTGCAGTACCTGTCCAGGTTCTGGCCGCATCAGAGCATGGTACTTACAACGGCTGACGCCATGTGATGGATCCTCGCTGTCGGCCATGTATCGGAAGTAGGAGTTGGCCGTTCGGCCCGGTGTAAGCACGTCGCCGTGAATCGTGCCGGATGAGCCGTGGACCTGCTTACCGGCGGCATGCGCAACGACATCACCCAGCTGCTCCCCCTGCTCGACGCGGTCCCCCGGTCCGCGTCCGGGGCGGACAGCCCCGCCGCAAACCGGTCTTCCTCTTTGCCCGATCGCGACTACGCCCTGATCACCCACCGACGGTCAGCTCGTTGCCTTAACCGGGAAAGAACCGTAATAGCAGCATTGTGGACGCTTGGTTCCACTGTCGGACCCATCATCTAGCGTGGTCCAGCGGAGCCTCATGAGGAGGCGGACGCTCAGTCGTTTCGGAGGACCAGTGGTCAAGAGGATCAGCGCAAGCTCCATGCGCCAGCAGCTCAGAAGCGCCCAGCGCAAGGCAGAGCAGGACGCCAAGAGGGCCCAGCGCCAGTTTGAGAGTCAGGTCGAGAAGGCCGTGACGGACTACAACCGCGCAGCTGAACGACACAACCGTCAGCAGCTCGCCAAGCTAAGGCGAAGCAGCGGCTCGTCGGTCTCGTTTACGGTGGAAGAGCAGCACCTCGTCGACCGAGTGCAGAGTGCCGTAGCTGAGCAGGACGAGCGCGAGTACGACGTCTTCCTCAGTTACGCGCGTGTCGACGGAGCCGATGTGGCCGAACAGCTGCGTAGCGAGCTTGATTCCCTCGGCATCACAGTCTGGTTCGACGAGGTGGCCATCCGCGCCGGAAGGAGTCTGTCCCGTCAGATGGATGACGGACTTACCCGAGCGCGAGCGGGTGTGACACTGCTTACCAAGGCGTACCTGGGCCGACGCTTCTGGACCGAGCGCGAGCTCGGTGCCCTGCTGCACAAGGACACAGTGATCCCCGTACTCCACGGCGTGAGCTTCGGGGATGTCGGGAAGTTCAGCAGCTTCCTCGGTGACCAGGCGGGCTTCAGTACCGAGTACGACTCCGTGGAGGACATCGCGCAGAAGATCGCCGAAGCTGTACTGCTCGATGAGGAGTAGGTGAGGCTGGTGGCTATCCACGCCGTCGAGTGCTCTTGAGACCGAGCGTCCCAACGACAAGTCAGCGCCCCCTGACCGAGCCCGACCAAGACACCCCGCCGCCCTGTTCGACAGCGGGGCCAACTTCAGGACGGAAGCAGCCCGACGATCTCGCGCGCGCAGCCCCATGACAGGGTGACGCCGCTCCCTCCATGGCCGTAGTTGTGGATCAGCGGGACGCCGTCTTCGCGGACATCTGCCTCGACACGCACCTCGGAGCGCGTTGGCCGCGCTCCTACTCGGTGCGCAACGATGGCAGCCTTCGCCAACCGAGGATCGATCTCCGCGCATCGCTCGACGATCGCTCTCGCCGCGACCGGATCCTCCCGGAGACTCGGCTCGCCGTCGATCGCCGTGCCCCCGAGAACCACCGTCTCGCCGTGGGGGTATATGCAGACGAGATCGGGCGACAGACCCGTGTCCTCGGAGAAGAACTCCGTGATGCCTGGGTTCTTCACGACCACGTGCTGGCCACGAATCGGCCGCATGCTCCCATCCGCGGCGAGCTCGCCCGCTCCCAGCCCCGCGCAGTTGACGATCACGGACCCGTCGTCGATCTCGTCGAGCGAACTGACGAACTGCTGCTGCACCGTTCCTCCGGCCTCCCGGAACCGTCGTAGTAGGTACTGGAGGTAGACGGGCATGTCGATGAGAGGAACCGTGGAGCGATAGCCTCCCTCGAACCCGGCCGGCAGTTCTCCGGGGGAGCACTCACGGAAGTCGGGCAGCAAGGTGCTCCACTCCGGGGCGGACACTGCGCTTCGAGCAGCTTCGACGCCGCTGACCATCCGAACGCCCGTCGCGGGGTCGCCTGACAGCCCTCGAAAGGTGTCGAGGGAGACAAGGCTCCATGGCCGTACCTTCGACCACGGTTCAACCAGGTAAGGGCCCCACATCGCGCCCGCGGCGACCGACGTCGGGCCCGGGACCTCCGCTGCCACCAGGTGCACGGGCAGGCCTGCTTCGAGGAGTGCCACGCCTGTGGTCAACCCTGTGACGCCTCCGCCAACAATGACGATCTTGCCGGTTGTGGTCATGCTCCGACCGTATCCGGGGGCCCCGCTGCCGAACCCGCGTATTTCGCCAGTTGCTCCTCGAGATCGGGCAGGAGAGTGCCGACGTGTGGGTTTCTCTGCTTGCGACGCAGTTCGACGGCCAGTTGTCGAAGAAGCGCGGTACTTCGGGGCGAGCGCACGGTCGCCAGCCTGGAGGCAGCCGTTCTGGCGATGTCGCAAGCCCGCTCCAGTTCGCCTGAGGCGCTGTACCCCAGGGCGAGCCACGCCCCTTCGAAGAGCGCCCTGCGCTGGCTCGGATCTCCCCTCTCCACTCCATGTGCTCCCGTCTCCAGGAGTGCCTCCCCGCGGCGTACGAAACCCCGTCCGGCAGAGCGACCTCCTTGGCGCAGGGTAGAGCGGCCCAAGCCGATCAAGGAGTATCCGGCCTGGCACTCCAGGTGGTTGGGTGTCAGGAAGTACATCCACCGGGGCTCGAGTCCGGCATCCGACCGCTGCTCGATCAGCTCACGGGCCAGTTCGCTTGTCCGCTCGAAGTCCACGCTGCGGCCGGCCGTCGCATACCCGTGGGCAAGGCGGGAGAGCACCGAGGCGCGCACGCCCGCTGTCCCTCCCTCGCTCGCACGACGAGCGGCCTCGCCTAAGTGGATCGCGTCAGCCGGATGCTGACGAGCAGCGGCCTGGAAGGACATGTCGGCCAGGATGTGGGCACACAGCGCACGGTCGTTGACCTGGTGCGCGGCACGGAGTGCGGTGACGAAGTACCGCTGGGCGAGACCGTGGTCTGCCGCGTCGAAGGCCATCCAGCCACCGAGCTGTCCGATCTCGGCCAACGCCCGGACAAGTCGTGTGGTGATCGCGTCCGAGTGAGCACCTTCGTGCAGAAGGAGTCCGACTGCTCGGAACTGCGCTCCGACATACGGCAGATGACGAGCCCCGCCGTTCGCGTCGTCGAGGAGTTGCAGCAGGGGGAGGTTCTGCTCAACCTGGGTAACGAGCGGGTCCATACATCCTTCAACGGCGGCCCTCGGGCCTAGCGCCCCGCGGCCGGCCGTCCCGTCCAGGTAATGGGATACAGCGGCAAGCAGCCCGGACCCCGAGATGGCCAGGAAGCGCCGCCGGTCGAGCAACCCACCGAGCACCCAGTCCTCCACGATGTGACCGAGCCCCTGGACGTTCCAAGCGTGCCCAAAGCCTGCGTCCGCAGCTACCAACATGGGCGAATCCGCTGCTCTCCCCTGCCAGAGCTGTTCGATCGAGACGACGCGCCCCAGTTCCTGGGAGAGGACGTACGCAGTCATCGCAGGCAGCGGAGAACGAGGTACGGCCCCCGAGTCCCGCCAGTGGTAGGGCGCGGACTCGGCGACGGTCCCCACTCCGAAAACGCGGTTCAGCTTTCGGGCCAACACCTTGGGGCTCCAGTCGAGTTCTTCCAGACAGCCCGACACCACCTCGTTACGCCTGTCCCGTGCGTTCGGCATGGCGCACCTCTCCCCGGACTGTCCAACTCGTGGGCTGCGTCTCGCGCTCAGGCATTCCCAACTTTCGCCGCGTTTGCGCAACTCGCCCGGCAGGTTGACCAAGTTGACCGCTTCATCGCCTCCTCAGGTCACCGGTGCCTCCGGTGTGCTGGAAGTCGGGCGGAGCGACGTTGGAGGGCCCGAGACAGAAGGAGCGTGTCGTGACGACTTGGGGCACAGGAATGAAAGCGAAGCGGAAGCAGCCGATACACGAGCCGACCGCCCAGAGCGCCAACCGTCGCCAACTGGCCGTGATCGGCACGCTTGTTGATGTCAATGGGCTGTCAGCGAATTCCTACGGACACTTTGTCCGCTCGGCGCGCTCGCCTAGTGAAATCGTCTCTTCACGCTCCGTTGCACGGAGTCTCCGATAGACCCCACCCCCGCACCTCAACCCGGGTGTCCCCCTGCCTACGCCACCGTTCTCCCCGCCGATCCCGCACTGGAGGAGTCTGCCCATGGCAGCTCGCAAGCACAGTTCACAGGGCGTGACCCATGTTCCGGCCAGCGACTCGGTCCCCCTGCCACGGCAGAGAAGTGCAGGGGGCTCTGTCGAGCCGCTCTCGACAGAGCCCCCATCGAAGATCGCCGTCGCGCTGCATGATGGCTACTACGGCTGCACGTCGGGCACAGGCTTCAGCAACCGGGCGTTCCTAGACGTACTCACGCGGGCGCTGCCCCCAGAACGCCTCCTGGTCATACCCGTCCACATCCCGCGCTCCGACCCCAGCCACGACCCAGTATGGGTGGCGGAGACGGAGAGGGTCCTCCGACGAGCTGGGGCTGAGGTCGTTCCCGTTCCGGGCGGTCGCGCGGCGACCGCTGCCGTCGCGGGCTGCGAAGGCCTGTGTGCGCGCGTGGCGGAAGTCGCACGGCAGCATCTCTCCGATGCACCCATGGCTCAGCTCATCGGCCTCGACATCCCCTTCCTCGGTCTGGGGTCGCACTTGCGCGCCGGAGATCCGTTCAGTCTCCTGCTCGTGCCCCGCTCGACGAGCGAACTCGCCTCGCCGGAGGACTGGCGGCGTGTCCACTGGGAGCACAAGGCGCTGACAGCCGCCGTGAGCGGCGGGGCACGCGTCGCCGCCATTTCGCACCACATGCGCGGCCACCTGGAGCAGGTCTACAGGGTTCCGCGGCACGCAGTTGTCGACCTTCCCAACGGCCTGCTCCTGAGCGACCACGAGGACGTACCTCCCGCTCCGCTGCCGCCGCGAGCCGGAGCAGGCTTCCTGCTGGCCATGGGCCGGGCGGTGGAGAGCAAGGGGTTCGAGGACCTGCTGGAGGCCCTCCGCATCCTTGATGCGCGAGGTGAACGGGTGCCGCACCTCGTGCTCGCGCCCACAACGCATACGGAGAACCTCACTGACCACCAGCGTCAGCTCCAGGCGATGGCCCGTGATTACGCGATCGACGCGACGTTCCTGCCACGGTTTTCGTCCCGGTACCGCACGTGGCTGCGAAGCTCAGCTCTCCGTGGAGTGGTGGTGCCCTCCCGGGCCGAGCCGTTCGGGAGAATCCCTCTCGAAGCGTTCGCCTCGGGGGCAGCCCCGGTGGTCGCGACGCGGGTGGGCGGACTGACGGAGACGGTCGTCGACGGGGTGACCGGATTCACGGCAGAAGCCCGTGACCCCATGGACCTCTCCCGTGCGATCAGGCGGGCGCTGCATATCAGTGACCGAGAGCGTGAGCAGATGCGTGCCCGGAGCCGGGCGTTGCTCACGGCCCGGCACGACTACGAGTCCACGATCCGCACCTACCTGCGCCAGTACACCCCTTGGGCGATGACGCTCGGTGGCGCTGTCAGGGGCGGGGCATGACAACCACAGCGTTGGTCTCTCTCAACTCGCCGTACACCTTCTGGCAGTTCTCCGACCGGCATGCCGAACAGCTTCGGTCCGCTTTCCCGGACGTCCGCTTACGCCTTGCCCAGGAGGACGACGTCCCCGTCGAGATCGGTACCGCTGACGTCTACTTCGGCTGGGCCTTCGACGCCGCCTGGGTGAAGGCCCCGACACGGCTGCGGTGGACGGCCACTCCGTCCGCGGGCGTCGATCACTGGCCGGTCGCCGCGCTGGATGCCGCGGGCATCACGCTCACCCGTGGGTACGGCTACCACGGTCAGCCGATGGCGGAGCACGCGATGGGGCTGCTCCTCGGCTTCTCGCGTGGCCTGTTCGAAAGCAGCGGACTCCAGACCCGCTCCGTCTGGTGGAAGGACGACCTCGCCAGCAGTTTCTTCGACCTGTACGGACAGACCCTCACGATCGTCGGGTGCGGTTCTGTCGGCATCCACCTCGCCGAGGTGGCCCAGGCCTTTGGCATGCACGTCATCGGCGTAAGGCGCAGACCACCTCGTTCCGAACCCGGCGGGATCGAATGGGTACCGGCGGATCGCGTTCGTGAAGCGCTCACGCGCTCACGCGCCGTCGTCAACCTGCTCCCCGCGACGGACCAGACACGCGGGTTCTTTGATCAGACCGCCTTCCGCGCCTGCGGTCCGGGAGCGATCTTCATCAATCTGGGCCGGGCCAGCACCGTCGACCACGGCGCGCTCCTCGACGCACTGGACACGGGACCGCTGGTCGGGGCCGGCCTCGACGTACAGCCGAGCAAGCCACCTCCACTCGACGATCCGCTCCGGCACCATCCACGGATCGTGCTCACGCCCAAGAGCGCGGTCTTCAGCGACGCCTACATGGATCAGGCCGTCGCCTTCTTCCGCGACAACCTTCGGCGTTTCCTCGCCGGTCAGCCCCTCAACGGTGCTGTCACCCCAACTCATGGAGGGCCGCATGACTCCCACTGAACAGAAGCTGTCCAGGACCAACCTGGTGCGGCAGTTCGCCGAGACGGGCCGGAACCACCCCTACCTGGCGTTCACGTTGAACTCGATCTGCAATCTCGACTGCGTCTTCTGCAAGCCGCGGTGCATGCCCGACTACGGGCACAAGGACAAGACGCTCACGGTCTCCGACTACGCGGGCATCGCGAACGAGGCCGGGCTCTGGGGCATCCGCAAGGCGCACTGCTCGGGCGGTGAACCGACGCTGCGTGCCGACATCCTCGACCTCATCGGGGCGCTCTCCAGCGGACTCGGCAACAAGGCAGCCATCGGCATGACCAGCCACGGCAACTTGCGTCGCGGCCTGACCGTGGACGCGCTGCACGACGCCGGGCTCACGTACCTGAACATCAGCCTGCACAGCCTCGATCCCACACGATCCTCCGAGATCATGGGAGGCGGCGATCCGCGTGTCTCCCGTGCCACGATCGACCGAGCACTCGAACTCGGCCTCAAGGTCAAGATCAACTGTGTGCTCCAGCGGTCGTACCTGGACGACGCCTTCGGTGTCGCAGAGCTCGCCAAACGACTCCCTGTCGCCGTACGGCTGATCGAGCTGCAGCGCATCGGACCGGCGGAGGCGCTGTTTTCCACCGAGTTCGTGCCCGAGGCGGAGGTCCGCGAACTCCTCCACACGTGGTTCGAGAAGGCCGGCGAGATCTCCCGTACCGAGTTGGGCGTGCGAAGCCCGGGACGCTACCTCCAGCCGCCCGGCTGGGCGGGCTCCATCGGGTTCATCTCCAACTCCTCCTGCGCCACCTGCTCGGACGCCAACCGCATCAAGATCACGCCCACCGGCATCGCCCGGCCGTGCATCCTCCACAACCGCGACATCCCTCTGAAGCCGCACCTCGCCGACGGCACCATGGCCGACGCCTACGCCCACCTCTTCCGCGCCATGCTCGACCGCGACAGCAACGAGGCCTGGCAGGGCTTCCACTACGTCGACTACGACTTGCGCTGGGACCGTCTGGAGCGGCCGCAGGGTGTGCCCGTGCTTCCCCTGCTGCCCGTGGCCGACGGTACGGGTGGGGGCTGCTCGCTTCGTCGGCCCGAAGGAGAGGCCGAGTGACCACGGCCCGTTCCACCGCGTCGTACGCGCGGCTCTGCGTCGTCTACGCCGAGCAGCTGGCCGCCCAGGGCGTCACCGCGAGCATGCTCACGCACAAGTGGCAGGCCGGCGACCTCATAGCACCGCACTCGGACCTCGACATCCGCGTCATTCTCGACCAGACCCCCGGCTCATGGTGGGAGTGGAACGAGCGGCTGGGCACCGCCCATCACCAGGCGGTGCTCCTGGACCCGGCCCACAGCCGGCTGCTCGAACATCCGCCGGGGTTCGCGTTCACCGTCGGCGAGCTCGACCGGGGCCATGTGTCGGCGGCCGAGACATCCACTTGGAGCCTGGCCACGGGCAACGCGGCCACTCTCCGACGGTGGCAGTCCCGTGCGCAGATGATGCCGTGGAGTCGCGCGGACGAGAGGTTCTACCGCGGGATCCTCGATGCTCGGATCGAAGGCCGCTACCAACTGGACAAGGACAGTACCGACAACGTCCACCACGACCTCGACGCCTACCGAAGGCACTGCATCGCCTGGCACTACGTGGCCCCGTGCTGGTTCGCGTCGGCGGCCCTCGCCACGCGAACCCGCTGCCCCGGGAAGACCGCGGCCCTCAACCAGTGGCACCCCGGCGAACTCGAAGCCGTTTTCGAGGAGGTCCTCCGCCTGTCCACCACCGCCTCGGATCCGGGGCCTTCTCTCACGCGGCTACTGCGCTCGGCCCAGGCCACCGTGGACGCCGTATTGCGCCGCACACCGCCCCCCGCGGCGCTGCCGGAGGAGTCGATGGCGGCGGCCTGGACCACGACCGCCGGCATGCTCCGCGTACGGGTCGCGCGCTGGATCTACTACCTGGATCCCCCGCCGGAGACCGCGACCGGCTACTTGATCGCTCGCGAGGAGAAGGAGCTGCGTTCCGCCCGGAACACCTTGACCCGCCTCACCGACCGAACCTCCGGCGACGACGCGCTGCTCGTGAAGGCCATGACGGGACTGTTGCCGCCAGGTCCGACCACGGCAACCACCCTTCGTGACCTCCTCGCCCTGTGGAGTCGTCACCGCTCCGTCGTCGAAGACTTCCTCTCCACCCACTCCACGTGACCGAAGGGGCTCTCCATGACGTCCTCCGTGTTGTTCGGTGCCCAAAGGACTCTCAAGACCGCGAAGATCAAGATCACGACCAAGTGCAACCGACACTGCGACTTCTGCATCTTCGCCGAAGGCGGCCAAGGCGAGAACATGCCGCTGGACACGTTCAAGCAGGTCCTCGACCGCCTTGGACAGATCCCTTTCCGGCAGCTCCACATCAACGGCGGGGAACCCACCGTCCACCGCGACTTCGGCGAGCTCAGCGGCCTGGCCCGTGACCGTTTCCCGGACCAGGTCATGGTGCTCGGCTCCAACGCCATCACCCTGGCCCGCAACGAACGCCTCCTCGATGCGACCCTCGCGCACTACGACCAGGTCCTCATCGGCTGCGACGAGGAACACGACAACTACGACGAGGTCCGCACCGTCATCCCCGTACTCCGGGAGGCCGACAAGACCGTCGTCATCAACAGCGTGCTGGAGGCCATCGCCCCGGACCGCCTCAGGCAGCTGGCCGCCCTGTGCGACGAGCACGGAGCCATCCACGTCACAAACCACGTCCACCACATCGACGTCGGCCAGCCTGCCAACGACCTCGGTGGACTCTGCGACCGCAACGTGGACCAGCACCTCATGATCGAAGTCGACGGCGACTGCTACCGCTGCTTCAACGCCATGGCCAAGAACGACAGCGAGTTCACAGTCTGGGACGACGACTTCGCCACCAAGGTCTTCATGCCACGCCGCAAGCACTACGACTTCTGCCGGAAGTGCCACGAGTACAAGGACTCGGGTCTCCAAGTCGTCCCTGCCCCCACCCGCCGCACGACTTCCGTCTGACCGCCCCTTGCCCGGAGGTCCCCATGCCCGCAGTACTCGGCCTGAACTTCCACCACGACACCTCGGCCTGCCTGATCGTCGACGGCCATATCCACGCTGCCGAGGAGGAGCGGTGGAGCGGTATCAAGCACAACCGCACCACACGCAAGGGCATCCTCACCGCTCCCACCCATGCCCTCGACTGGTGCCTGCGGTCCGCCGGCATCACCGTCGACGACATCGACCACGTGTGGACCCCGTCCATGCGCCCCGGCCCCCAACACGGATCGTGGGCATCCACAGAGCAGGCCGAACTCGCCGCCATGCTCCCGGAGCCGCTCGGGAGGCGGCTGAAGCTCATCTCCCACCACACCGCACACGTCCTCTCCGGTTACCTGCTCTCCGGCGAGGAGCACGCGGCCGGGCTGGTCATCGACGCGGGTGGCTCCGCTCTGGGCATGGACATCGCGACCGGGCGCGAACGGATCACCGGCTACGACCTGAGCCCAGACAGCATCGACCGCGTCCACCAGGTCATGCCGGCCATCGCCCCGGGTCCGTCCGGACCCGCGCGCACCCATCCCTCGCTCGGCCACTTCTACCGCAACCTCGCGCTGCGAGTGATCCCGCCAGGCGACGAAGCCGAGGGCAGCATGATGGCGCTGGCCGCGTTCGGCGATCCCGACCGCTACTACAAGGAACTTCGCGGCCTCGTCCATCTCGGCGACGACGGGCACGTACACCTCGCAGCACCGTGGGGCTCGTACGATCCCGACACCCCGCTCCGCGTCGAAGGCGCCGTCTGGACCGCACGGGCCGCCGACGCGAAGCCGCTGGGCGCCCGCGCCGACCTGGCTGCGGCTGCCCAGCGAGTCTTCGCCGAAGCGGTCATCCATGTGGCCCGCCACCTGCGCCATCTCACGGCCGCCCGCACGCTGGTCTTCTCCGGCGGCTGCGCCCTGAACTCCCACCTCAACGGAACGCTCGCGGAGCAGTCCGGCTTCGAGAACCTGTACGTCGCCCCAGCGCCGCACGACGCCGGCACCGCGGTCGGCGCCGCCCTCTACGCCTGGAACTACGTCCTCGGGCAACCGCTCCTGCCGACCCCCGAGGACGCCGACTGGGGCCCGCTTCCCGGTTCTCTGCCCGACAAGGCCCTCTCGGGTGGCTACCAAAGAGTCTCCGACCTCGGTGACCGACTGGTGCCCGCGGTCGCCGCGCTCCTCGCGGACCACCACGTCGTCGGCTGGGTACAGGGCGGTATGGAGTTCGGCCCGAGGGCTCTCGGCCACCGCTCCATCCTCGCCCACCCCGGTAGGGAGAGCACCAAGGCCCGCCTGAACACGCTCAAGCAGCGAGCCGACTTCCGTCCGTTGGCGCCCCTGGCACTCGCCGAGGAGGCCGACGCGTGGTTCCTCGGGGATTCCGACCCGTTCATGAACCGTGTCGTGCGCGCCCGGCACTGCAAGTCTGGTCGCATGCCCGCGGTGGTCCACCACGACGGAACCGCCCGCCTCCAGACCGTGAGCCGCGGCCACTCAGGAGTCCGCCCGCTCCTGGAGGAGTTTTACCGTCTCACCGGAGTGCCCGTGCTCCTCAACACCTCCCTGAACTTCAAGGGAACCCCCATCCTCCGCACCGCCGAGCAGGCCGTCGACGCCGCTGTCGGGCTCGGTCTCGATGCCCTGGCCGTCGAGGACACTCTGGTCCTCGCCCCGCACGTGCAGATCGACACAGTCCTGTCAGCCTCCACCGGAAGGGATCGCACATGAGCAACACCCCCGCTGTGACAGACGAACTCGGCCTCATGGACTGGCCGGAACCCGCACGCGAGCGAGGCCGACACGCCATCGCCCTGGCCACGGCGATCTACACCGGCCATGTCCGCGACCAGGGCACGCCCTACATCAACCACCCGGTGCGCGTCGTCGCCATCCTGAAGAACGAACTCGGCGTCACCGAACCCGACCTACTCATCCTCGGCCTGCTTCACGACGCGCTGGAAATCTCCCCATCGGCCGAGCCCATGATCGAATCCGGCCTGGGCGGAGCCTTCGCACAGCGGCTGCGCTCCATGATTCCCGACCACCGTCTGGAGCAGCGTCCCAAACAGCCAGGGGACGCTGACACCTGGCACGACAAGATCCAGGCCTTGGGCCAGGACGAACTACTCGTCCGCCTCGCCGACCGCATCGACAACCTACGCGACCTGCGGCACTCGCCGGACTCGGGCCGTCGAGCCCGCTTCCTTGGCAGCCTGACGCGTACCTACCTGCCGCTCGCCGAGGAGTCCCGCGAGGTGAGTGCTCCGCTGCGGGCAGCGTTTGTACTGCTCTCCGCCGAGTACCAGCGGCACGCGCAGGAGACGGCGGCCCAGTGAAACCGGTCGTCCACTCCATGTCGCCACAGGGCCGCACCGGAGGCCGCGTCTATCTCCGCATGATCCACAACGCCACAGCCGACCAGATCGACTGGCATACGGTGCCGGACTACAAACGCACCTACGCCGTCCGCCGGGGACGGAAGCTGCGTCACCTCGCCCGCCTCACACCGCACATCCGCGACCTCAGGGCCCAGCCGGGCACGTTTCTGTGGGACGACCTCAGCATCCTGCTGTTCACCCCGGAAATGCGGGCCCGGACCGTCTTCGTCTTCCACCACTACGAACCGCTGCAGTTCGACTCCCGGCCACTCGAACCGCTGCTGTGGCACAGACTCTTCGCGGTCCTGGCCCAATGTCGCGCGGTCGTATGTGTTGCCCCATACTGGGCGGCCTTCCTCCGAGACCGCGGCGTGCGCAATGTCCAGGTGATCTACAACGCCTTCGACCTCGCCGAGATCGACGGGGCACGTGCCATGGACCGGGCCGACTGCAAAGCCAGGTTCGGCCTTCCAAAGGACGGGATCTCCGTATACGCGGGGAAGGCCGTGCACTGGAAGGGCATCGACACGGTCGCCGCCGCCATCGGGGACGTACCGGAAATGTGTCTCGTGACCACAGGAAGCAACACCATCGGCTCCCCGGGACACCACTTCGACCTGCCCCGCCTTCAGTACCTCCAGCTGCTACGGGCCTGCGACGTCGGAGTCTTCACGCCACGCATGAGGGAAGGGTGGAGCCGTTGCGCCGCAGAGGCCCTGCTCCTCGGCATGCCGTGCCTCATCAAGCCGATCGCTGGGCTCGGTGACCTCGCAAACCTCACCGGGCAACCGAGCCCGGAGCCGCGTCGGCTGGCCGAGCAGATACGGGAGCAGGCGGATGCGCCACCGGACGAGTCCAAGACCGTGTACGAGACGCTGGCCCGCTTCGACACGACGTACTTCCGCGACGCTTGGTCCCGCCTCCTCGCGGCCGGGACGGGACCCTGATCAGGAAGTGATCAGCCAGCGAGCTTCGCGAGAGCCGCATCGATCCGGGCCAGCGTGCGGTCCTTGCCGAGGACCTCCAAGGACTCGAAGAGGGGCAGACCAACTGTGCGGCCCGTGACGGCGACGCGCACTGGGGCCTGGGCCTTGCCCAGCTTCAGGCTGTGCTCCTCGCCAGCCGCCAGGACTGCCTCCTTGAGGGACTCCGGGCTGGTCCAGTCGGCCGTCTCCAGCTTGGCGCGGGCAGTCGTCAGGAGGGCCGACGGGTCGCCCTTCATCGCCTTGGACCAAGAGGCCTCGTCCTCCACCGGCTCCTTCAGGAACAGGAAGTCGACGTTGGCGGTGATGTCCGAAAGGACGGCCAGGCGGGTCTGGGCCTGGGGGGCAATCGCTTCCCAGGCGGCCTGGTCGAAGTCCTCGGGCGCCCAGTTGGCGTACGGGGCGCGGAGCCACGGCTCGCAGGCCTCGATGAACCTCTCCAGCGGCAGGGCGCGGATGTACTCGCCGTTGAACGCGGTCAGCTTCTTGAGGTCGAAGAAGGCGGGGGAGGTGTTCACGTCCTCGACGCGGAACTTCTGCTCCAGCTCCTCGTACGGGCGGAGCTCGACGTCGTCGCCAGGCCCCCATCCGAGCAGCATCAGGTAGTTGGTCATCGCCTCGGGCAGGTAGCCCTCGGCGAGGTAGTCCTCAAGAGCGACCTTGTCGCGGCGCTTGGAAAGCTTCTGTCGCTTCTCGTTCACGATCACTGGCAGGTGCGCCCACACCGGGGGCTTCGCGCCCAGCGCCTCCCACAGCAGCTGCTGCTTGGGCGTGTTCGACAGGTGCTCGTCGCCACGGATGACAAGGGTGATCCCCTCGTCGAGGTCATCGACCACGTTGGCGATCACGAAGACCGGAGAGCCGTCGCCACGAGCGATGACGAAGTCCTCGATCGAAGCGTTCGGGAAGGCTGGCTCACCACGGATCAAGTCCACGACGACCGTCTCGCCCTCGGTGGGTGTACGGAACCGCAGCGCCCGGCCCTCCACGTGCTCAAGACCCCGGTCCCGGCAGAAACCGTCGTAGCCGAGGTGCTGCGAACCGGTCCGCTCCTGAACCTGCTCACGAGTGCAGTCGCAGTAGTACGCGCGGCCCTGTGCGTAGAGCTGCTGGGCGGCCTCGCGGTGCCGGTCGGCGTTCTGTGACTGGAAGTAGGGGCCTTCGAACGCGGGATCGTCCTTGGAGATCCCGATGGACGCGAGCGCGCTGATGATCCCGTCGATCCACTCGGGCTTGTTACGGGCCGTGTCGGTGTCCTCGATACGCAGGACGAACTTGCCCCCCGCTTGTCGTGCGACGGCCCAGTTGTAGAGGGCCGACCGGGCTCCGCCAACATGGAACATACCGGTCGGAGACGGGGCGAAACGCACGCGTGTGGAGGCAGTAGACATGCGTGCAAGCCTACCGATTCCCAGCGGGTGCTCGCCCGCACCCACAGGGGCGGACGTCATGTTTCTCTCGTACCCGGCGAGCGCATGCACGTTCAGTCCGCTTCCTGCGCCGAGCTGCGTTGGCGTTGGCAGACGTGCCAAGCCGTTGCCTCACTGACGCCGAAAGCGGCGCCGAGCTGGGCGTACGTGGCCCCGCTCTGCTCTCGCATCCGCACGAGGTCTGTTTCCTGCTCATTGGTGAGTGCGGGCCGTCCGCCACGTCCGGAGGCAGGAACAGGAGGCGGATCAGTGAGGTGGCGCCAGGTCGTCCCCTGCACAGCCGCCCGGACGGTCGCGTACTCCAGACAAAATCCGTCAGCAAGCGACCGTAGTGAAGCGCCGCCGGCATGCGCGCGCCGCATTTCCCCCACGGACGCCGCGTTCAGAAGGACGCCTGGGCGGCGCTGGTCTCCGGAGGACTCATCGGGCACTTGTTCATCGACATGCGCCCAGGTGACGCCGCAGATCGCGTCATGAACAGTGTTGTAAGGAAGTCCGCACCTCGTCGCGAGGTAGCGCACCGTAGCACCGTCGGCATGTTCACGCCTCAACCTGCGTACGTGCGCTTCGTCCAGAACAGTGGGGCTCGGCTGGTCAGGATCAGCGGGCTGGGGCCGACTGAGCGGCGGCGGGTCATCCACCCAGCGCCAGGTGGCGCCATAGACCGCCTTGGAGAGCGCCCTGCTGGTCACACCGATCGCACGCGCGAGCTGATCTACCGACGCCCCGTTCTGCACCCTACGCCGCGCGTCACGCACAACCTCGGCGGCGAGCACTCTCCGGCCACCGAGGCGTCCCCGGTCTGACTCATCGAGATTCTCTTCTGAGGCATGTGGCGACACGTAAATACTCCCCACTCGCATTGCCTGAACCCAGGCATGCCGACCTCTCACCCCACGCGTCCGCCCCTCGTACAGCCGCCAGGCTCATCGAAGGGCCGCACCATCCACGGGCCTGTTGTGACCGTACCCGTGTCGTGCCTCGGTCGGACGCCCCTCGTTCTGCTCAGGCAGGTTGGTGCCGCTTCCCAGCGGTTGCCGGGACGGACAATGCCCGCGATTTCACCGGCCTCGTCAGGCAGACCTGCTGATCAGCTCGTCGCACGGCAACCGTATGGGGTGAGGTCGGCACCTTCACCGGGTTATCGCCCAGACCTTCGTGCGAAGGCTCCAGCCTGATCTCGAACCACGTGGTCTTGCCCTCGGACTCCAGCCGCACGCCCCAGGCGTCCGCCAAGGCCTCGACGAGCCAGAGACCTCGGCCGCTCTCGTCGTTCGGCCCGGCCGCGACGGCGCTCGGCAACGTGGGGTCGGTGTCCGTGACTTCGACGCGAAGCCGTTCGGCGTTACGCGTCACGACGACGTCACACGGACCGGATGAGTGCAGGACGGCATTTGCGATCACCTCGCTCGCCAACAGCTCAACGGTCTCCACCGTTTCGCCCTGCGCCGGCACGCCCAAATGCCGGGACAGTGCGACAACTTGGCGACGTGCAAACGGAACACATCGACAGCAGCCGCAACCGTGAATCCGTTCGTCGGAAGTTCGGGATCGCTGCGTGCCATGACGACAACCTCACATCGGTAGCGGCCTCAGTGAAAGGAAGCCTTCCATCCGACAAGGGCTGTGGGAGGACAGTCTGTCTCTAGGCATTTCATGCGAGATGCCTTGACCTCCCGGTGGGTTGCGGTATTTGAACAGCAGCGAACCATCTCCCGCCTGCTCGTGGATCAGTCGGGAACCAGCAGACCGTTCCCGATCGCTGAGACTGCTGGTCCGACAACCGCTCGGTAGGGTCAGCGGCACCAAAGCCTGGCTACAAGGCGGGACCAGCCGCCCCGGTCCGCGAAACCGGATCATCTCCGGGTGCGAGGGCGGATGTTCCGTCCTTGTCGACTCGACTGCGTACATAGATGACGGGCGGATTCCCGTCCCCGGGATCGCGCTTTTGCAGGTCGAACAGGCCGGTTGCCTCCATGAGGCCCATGAGCTTGGGGTAGCCGTAGCTTCGGGAGTCGAAGTCGGGCTGACGCTTTCTGATGATGCTGCCGACAGCGCCGAGGTGAGCCCAGCCATCGTCGTTTGAAGCCCCCTCCACGACGCTGCGCAGCAGGTCCGTGAGCCCGGCGTCCCTCAGCCCATCTGCTGCTGTCTGCACAGCCGCCCTTGGAGCCGCGCCGGCGAACTGAGGGCCACCCGACGTGTAAGCGAGGTTTTCGGTGTAGATGAACTTGTCGCAGGCGGAGACGAAGGGCTTGGGCGTCTTCCGCTCGCCAAACCCGTACACGGTCAGCCCGGATTCACGGATCCGGGCAGCCAGGCGCGTGAAGTCACTGTCGCTGGAGACGATGCAGAACCCGTGGAAACGGTCCGTGTACAGCAGGTCCATGGCGTCGATCACCAGAGCTGCGTCGGTGGCGTTCTTGCCAGTTGTGTAAGCGAACTGCTGAATGGGCTGGATCGACTGCTTGAGCAGCTGGTCCTTCCACCCCTTCAGTGACGTCCCTGTCCAGTCGCCGTAGGCCCGCTTGACGTGAGCGGTCCCGTACTTGGCGACCTCGGCCAGCAGGCTCTCGACGATCGCGGGCTGTGCGTTGTCGGCGTCGATGAGCACAGCCAGCTTGGCCGCGTTCTCGCTGGCGTCCATGCCACTCCTGTCGTTGTCAGGGCTGGGCCGCGCGCCAGCGGAGGTTCGCCGTCAGCACTCCAGGATCAGATACCACCAGCCGTACGGCCCGGAGGGTGCGCCTGGAACGCCCTGCCAGATTCTGCCCGCTCCAGCGCGTTCTGGCTCGGAATGCTACCCATGTTGAACTTAGGCCAATATTTTGATCATGTCGCCAATGCGTCGAAGTTCTTCTCCCAGGAGCCCTTCTTCTCGTCCTTGCATCCGCGATGCGCCAGCATTCGGATGATGGGCCGGGTACGGCGGCCCGGGCTGCGGCAGACCAGACCGGCCATCGAGATCCGTCCCGATCCCGCGGCGCTGACCCGTGACCCGCGGCGTGCGATCACGCTGGGACCAGGCGCGCGCGGCTGTCGTGAACGCCCTGCCCAGATGCCTCGCGCGCCCCTCCGCTCCAGGGACTTTTCAGGGACTTTCAGCGCTGTCCGAGGGACTTCCGAGGGACTTTCCGCCGCGTAAGACGGCAAGCCCGTGAAAGCACGGAAAGGGCCTCCGTCGCAGGTCAGAGGCCCTTTCCAAGGCAAAAGCGCAGGTGGCGGCGGACGAGTCGGCCTGTACGCCGGGTTCTGTCTCCCGGGGGCCTCGCGGCCCTCGGGGAGGCGGCCATCCATCTAGGGCCGACGTTGCCGCCGGCCTCGTGCGGTCTACCCGCGGACTCGGGCGGGCAGCCCTCGATCGTCCGCGCAGAGCCGCCGTGCGGCGGCTCCTCTTGACCTTGCTCCAGGTGGGGTTTACCGAGCCGTCCGAGTCACCTCGGACGCTGGTGGTCTCTTACACCACCGTTTCACCCTTACCGGTCGCCTCGCGACGTCCGGCGGTCTGTTTTCTGTGGCACTGTCCCGCGGGTCACCCCGGGTGGGCGTTACCCACCACCTTGCCGTGTGGAGCCCGGACGTTCCTCGGCGGGGCCCTGAAGGACCCCGACGCGACCGCCCGGCCGGCTCGTCCGCCGTGTTGACCATGATACCCGGCGGGCGGGCGACCCCGGTCGGGCCCGGTCGACCCCTGGAGGTGGCGCTGGCCGGCGGTCCGCTCGACGGGGACCGGGTGCCCGCGCGGACGACGGTCTGGCCGCGCCAGAGGTTGTCGAACGGATCGTGACGCCTGCGGCGGGCCGCTTTGCTCTACCCGCCCCTTCCCTCAACCGAGGCTCCTTCCTCAACTGGGGCTCGGGGTCCGGTGGCGGAGCCCTGCCACCCGCCGGACACCCCATAGCGATTGGCCGTAGGCTGCGAGGCGAGGCGGGGCGGGCCCGGGTTTTCCGGGCCCGCCCCGCGCCCCGTCGCCGACGACCATTCGACCTTCGAGGAGAGACCGTGCTCGTGCTGCTGCCCCCGTCCGAGGGAAAGGCCACAGGAGGCGCCGGGTCCCCGCTGGACCTGGGTTCGCTGTCGCTGCCGGGCCTGGGCGAGGCGCGGGCGGAGGTGCTGGATGAGCTGGTGTCGCTCTGCTCGGGCGACGAGGGGAAGGCCGCGGAGGTGCTGGGCCTCAGCGAGGGGCTGCGCGGCGAGATCGCCAAGAACGCGGCGCTGCGGGAGGCCGCGGCGCGGCCCGCCGGGGAGATCTACACCGGAGTGCTGTACGACGCTCTCGGGCTCGCCACGCTGTCTGCCCCCGCCCGCCGCCGGGCGGAGCGGTCGCTGCTGGTCTTCTCCGGGCTGTGGGGCGCCGTACGGATCGACGACCGTATCCCCTCCTACCGCTGCTCGATGGGCGTGAAGCTCCCGGGGCTCGGCGCACTCGGCACGTATTGGCGGACCCGGACCGCGATGGCCGAGGTGCTTCCGGAGGCCGCCGGGGACGGGCTGGTGCTGGACCTGCGCTCGGCGGCGTACGCGGCGGCGTGGAAGCCCAAGGGGACGGTGGCCGAGCGGACGGCGACAGTACGGGTGCTCCAGTCGAAGATCGTGAACGGGGTCGAGAAGCGGTCCGTCGTCAGCCACTTCAACAAGGCGACGAAGGGCCGGATGGTACGGGACCTGCTGACCGCGGGCGCCGAACCGGACGGCCCCGGCGAGCTGGTGGACGCGCTGCGCGGGCTGGGGTACGTGGTGGAGTCGGCGCCGCCGGAGCGGGCGGGGCGGGCGTGGGGGCTGGATGTGGTGGTGACGGAGGTGTAGGTGGGTACTCGAATGCGGTGTGGGTCGGCCCGCCTGTTCCCTGGCCGGGGGCCCGTTTCCTGGCCGGGCACCCGTTCCCTGCCGCCGTTCCGTACGCACCCGTTGCGACATGCGCAACCGCCATTGCGCAGTGCGCCACCGCGCGGGCAGGATGGGCGCCGTGACTAGCACCGCGCCCTCCCCCGGTTCACCGGATTCCTCGCTGCTCGACCTCGCCCCTGTCATCCCCGTGGTCATCGTCCATGACGTGGCCGACGCGGTTCCGATGGCCCGTGCGCTGGTGGCGGGCGGGCTGCCCGCGATCGAGGTGACCTTCCGGACACCCGCCGCCGCGGACGCGATCCGGGCGATCGCCGACGAGGTCCCGGACGCGGTCGTCGGCGCCGGTACGGTCCTGACCCAGGAGCAGGTGGAGACGGCCGTCGCCGCCGGGTCGCGCTTTCTGGTCACGCCCGGCTGGACGGACCGGCTGCTGGGGGCGCTGGACGCGTCCGGGCTGCCGTATCTGCCGGGGGTCTCGACCACCTCGGAGGTCGTGGCGCTGCTGGAACGCGGGGTCGAGGAGATGAAGTTCTTCCCGGCGGAGGCGGCCGGCGGCACCGCGTATCTGAAGGCACTCGCCTCGCCCCTCCCCCGGGCCCGCTTCTGCCCGACGGGCGGGGTCCACGCCTCGAACGCCCTCGGGTATCTGTCTCTCCCCAACGTCGGCTGCGTGGGCGGCACTTGGATGCTGCCGCCGGACGCGCTGGAAGCGGGCGACTGGACCCGGGTCGAGTCCCTGGCCCGCGAGGCGGCGGCGCTGCGGGGCTGACAACGCCAGCGGCGGCCACCGCAGACAGGCCCGCACGCAACTACGGGACGGCCGAGCTCGCCTGACCGATCCCCGCACCTGGTTATGCTCGATGGGATGTACAACCCGCCGGGATGTACATCTCCCGGGGCCGAAAGCCTCCCGGGGGTTCTCAGGGGTGGAACAGGGGGTCTTGGTGACCGACCAGACGACGGGGTTTGTGAACGAGGTCGATCGGCGGCTTGGCGATCCGCTGCGGGTGCTGGAGTTGAGTCCGACCCGCTTTATGACGACCATGCCATGGGGCCAGTTGGCGCGGATCGTCCCCGACCCCAGGAAGGCGGAGAACCCGCAGGCGCTGCGCTACCTGGACCGCAAGGGTAAGGAGCAGGCGGAGACCCGTAACGAGGTCCAGCGCAACATCAAGTCGACGAAGAAGGCCGAGAACGCAAAGGCATACGCCCGGTACCTGGCCGAGGTACTACAGGGCGAGCGCGATGAACGGTGGGCCACCCCGCCCTTCGCTCTATGGGTCCGAAGGCGCCTACGGATCGACCGTGTGCCGAGCCCCTTCGGCCCGGACGCGATCACCTATCTGCCGTTCGACGTCACGGGCGTACTGATGGACGCCGAGACCCAGCATCTCGCACACTTCCTGCTACGCGAAGATCCGGCCCTCTACGGCCTCACCGACGAAGCCGCCATCAACGCGCGGCTGGTCGGCGTCGAGGTCTACCACGACATCGATCTTGTGGCGGCGCGCCAGATCTTCCACGACCGCAATCTGCTGGGCGTCATTCCGAACAAGAACGTCGCCCTCGCCTCGGACTCCTCCAACCTGGCGACCAACATCACGTTGACGCTGCTCAAGGAGGTCGAGGTAGCTGCACCCTCAGGGAACGGCCGGGTTCCGCTCGAAAGCGTGGTCTCCGTCCGCCAGCGGCAGTTGAAGGCGGCCGACACCGAGTGGATGACGCTTTCGACGCTCCGCTCGTTCGTGATCACGATGATCTTCGGCAAGGCCGGGTTCGAGAAGACCAGCGGTCCGATTCCGGATCTCCCCGAGGGGTGCACGCGCGAGGTCGCGACCACGGAGATCCATGCCGTACTGACCCGGATCCTGGAGACGTTCGGCCCGGCCTTCACGGCCCGGAACTCCACCGTGATCGCCTCCCCTGCCGTGTTCGCGGCGCTGGGTGCCGTTGCACACCGCGTCACGTCGTGGAGCAAGAGCAAGGTGGAGGGCGACGCGCTGACACCCGATGAGTTGATGAACCTGCTGTCCCAGGTCAAATGGGACCGGGACGCCAAGTATTGGGAGGGGACGGCGGGTAAGAAGACGGCCACCGGCGCGTTCTCCCTGGCCGGGGGCGTCAAGGACAACGGCTCCAAGACGATGGCCGCACTGGGAGATCCCGCCTCCCCTCGGTTCGACTGGATCCGCTACGGCCGCCCCGACGAAGTCTGAACTACGAGACCGAACACCCCACCACAGAGTCCCCGCAGTTGAACTGCGGGGATCCCCGCAGTTTTTTCAGAGGGAATTTCCGCAGGTCACCTCCCCGCAGCAGCAGGTCCGGCCTCTGGCGAGCCGTCGATCGGCACAACTCCCCCCGCAGTTCCGGCTATTGTCATCCTTCACGGCAGGTAATACGTCATCGGCGCCAGAAGCTTGCCTTCAAGACACTGATTCAGGGGGAGGACTGCGGTGAGCGGCAGAGTGGTGGAACTCGTCATTGGGGTGCTGGTGGTGGTCGTCGGGGCAGTGCTGACCGCATGGGCCAACTATCGGTTGCAGCGCCGTAAGGAGCGCCGGGAGGACACCCAGCGCGCGCTGGACCTGTTGAACGAGATCCAGCACACGGTCGACGAACCGCCCACGGCCACCACCCCGGAGCACCTGGCACAGCTCTCGCGACGCCTCCGGCAGACCGAGGACGACGCCCCCGAGGACGTACAGCCGTCGCTGGCCCGGGTGGGCGGCCGCCTGGACTCTTACAGGTCGTCATGGGGCAGCGCGCCGCGCTCCGGTTCGCTGGCCGTACAGGAGGGGACGCCGCCGCTGCGCGCGGCGGAGGACCTTCGGAAAGCGATCAGCACGGCCCGCGACGCCATCCGCCTCTACCGCTGCAGGCGCTGAAGAGATCACTCGGCCCCGGCCCATCGCCGTGCCCCGGGGCCGGAGCCGAGTCACACGGCGACCAGGCGCACCCGGTCGCCGCAGAGCTTGGTCATGTCGTCCACGTCGGAAGTCAGCATGACGACGGGATGCCGCTGTTTGAGGGCGGTCGCCGCCACGGCCGCGTCGATCGCGTACTTGTGGCCGTGCAGAGCGGCCCCCATCAGCAGCGCCGAGGCCGCCTTTGCCTCCTCCTCCCCCACCGGGAGGACGCGGAGACCGGAAAGGACCCAGCTCAGCCGGGCCTTGTCGATGCGCGCATGCACGGCCTCGATGACGGTGAGCGCGCAGACCACGGCTTCCATGCCCCGCCTCCGCGCCTCCGCAACCAGGGCGACAACCGATTCGTCATCGTTCAGCAGCTTGGAGAGGCCCTCACTGTCCAGGACGAGCGTCCCGTCGTGGCTCAGCTTGCGGCGGGCCACTGCCCGTCCTCGGCGAACACCTCGTCGAAGACCCGACGCGCCCGCTCCTGCGCCTTCGCCGAGACCGGGCCCTTGCGCCGTTCATAGTCAGCCAGGTACTCGTCCAGAATCTGACCGCGCAGCTCACGCTCCACCGCTGCGGTGATGAACGCCGAGAACTCCCGCTTGCCGACGCGCAAGCGAATTGCCTCGGCGGTCCCTTCGGGGAGGGAGAGGCTTACCCGGGTGGCCGGCCCCTCGCCGATGCTGTACGACGCCTCAGCCTCATACTCAGACATACGACCCACTTTATCAAACGAGTAGGAAAGTGGGCCGTCGGCGAAGGCGCGGGCGCCTACCGCAGGTGAGACGTGTCGTTCAGGAGGCGGACGGACGCGTTCCCGTCCCCGTAGTACGCCACCGCCGTCAGCGAAGCCGCCGAGAGTTCCATGCGGAACAGGGACTCCGGCGGGGCGCCCAGGGCCAGCCGGACCAGGGTCTTGATCGGGGTCACATGGGTGACCAGCAGTACCGTACGGCCCGGGTAACGGGCGATCAGCTTGTCGCGGGCGAGCGCGACCCGGTGGGTGACCGTCGCGAAGCTCTCGCCGCCGCCGGTGGGGGCCACCTCCGTGGAGGCCAGCCATGCGTCCAGGTCGTCCGGGTAGCGCTCCTTGACCTCCGCGAAGGTCAGGCCCTCCCAGGCGCCGAAGTCCGTCTCCCGCAGCCCCTCTTCGACGCGGACGTCCAGGCCCAGTCGGCGGGCCACCACCTCGGCGGTCTCCCGGCAGCGCCGCAGCGGTGAGGCGACGACGGCCTGGATGGTGCCGCGTGCGGCGAGCGCCGCCGCCACCCGCTCGGCCTGGTGGCGGCCCACGTCGGAGAGTGCGGGGTCGGTGCCGCCGCTGCCGGAGAAGCGCTTCTCGGGGGTGAGCGCGGTCTCCCCGTGCCGGAGCAGGACGAACGTGGCGGGGGTGCCCAGATCCGCCGAGCCCCAGCCCACCGCCGGGGCCCCCGTGGCGGCGGGCTCGGCGAGGGCGTCGTCGGCGGGTGCGGCGGCCTCCGGCGCGCCCGCCGCCAGCGTGCCGCCGGGCGGCACCTTCGGCTGCCACGGCTCGCCCCGCTTGCCCGCGTCCATCGCCTCGTTGGCGAGCCGGTCCGCGTGCTTGTTGTTCTCGCGCGGGATCCACTCGTAACTCACCTGGCCGGGCGGGACGATCCCCTTGGCCTCGGCGGCGAGCGGCCGCATGTCGGGGTGCTTGATCTTCCAGCGGCCCGACATCTGCTCGACGACCAGCTTGGAGTCCATCCGCACCCGGACCTCGGCCGCCGGGTCCAGGGCGTACGCCGCCCGCAACCCGGCGATCAGGCCCTTGTACTCGGCCACGTTGTTGGTCGCGGTGCCCAGGTACTCGGCCACCTCGGCGAGCGTCTCACCGGTCTCGGCGTCGCGCACGAGGGCGCCGTAGCCGGCCGGCCCGGGGTTGCCCCGGGACCCGCCGTCCGCCTCGACGATGAAGCGCCGCGCCATCGGCCTACAGCCCCGACTCGGGCGTACGGACCAGGATCCGGCGGCAGTTCTCGCAGCGCAGCACCGTGTCGGGGGCCGCCGAGCGCACCTCGTTGAGCTCGGTGATGGCGAGCTCCTGGCGGCAGCCGTCGCAGCTCCGCTGGTAGAGCCGGGCCGCGCCGACGCCGCCCTGCTGCTGGCGCAGCTTGTCGTAGAGCTTCAGCAGATCGGCGGGGACGGCCCCGGAGATCACCTCGCGCTCCTTGGTGGCGGTCGCGATCTCGGTGTCGATCCCCTCGGCGGCCGCGTCCCGGCGCGAGGTGGCGTCGCCGATCTTCGACTGGAGGGACTCCACCCGCTCGGTCAGCTCGGCGATCCGCTCCTGGACGGACTCCCGGCGCTCCATGACCTCCAGGACGATGTCCTCCAGGTTGCCCTGGCGCTTGGCGAGGGAAGCGATCTCGTGCTGGAGGTTCTCCAGGTCCTTCGGCGAGGTGACAGCCCCGGAGTCCAGGCGCTTCTGGTCGCGGGCGGCGCGCTGGCGCACCTGGTCCACGTCCTGCTCCGCCTTGGTCTGCTCGCGGGTGGTGTCGCTCTCCTCGGTCTGCGCGGCGATGAGCAGGTCGCGCAGCTGGGTGTGATCGGCGTTCAGCCTCTCGATCTCGGCGTGCTCGGGCAGCGTCTTGCGCTTGTGCGCGAGCTGCGACAGCCGGACGTCGAGCGCCTGGACGTCGAGAAGGCGGATCTGATCGGCGGGCGCGGCATTCAGCGTGGGGCTCCAGGGGAGTCGAGTGGGACGGAAACGAGGTCAGGGAGTCGAGCGAGGGGCGGCGGGGGCCGCGGCGTGGGCCGTCCAGGGGTCGGTCACGATACGGGAGACATGCGTCCGCAGACCCCAGCCGTGCCGGTCGGAAATCGCGTCCAGCTGGGCCGCGGCCTGCTCGGTCCAGGGCCATTCGGTGGCCCAGTGCGCGGCGTCCAGCAGGGCGAGATCGCTGTGCTCCCGCGCCTCCGAGGACGGGTGGTGGCGCAGATCGGCGGTGAGGAACGCGTCGACCCCGGCCGCGCGCACCGCGTCGAAGAGGCTGTCGCCGGAGCCGCCGCTGACGGCCACCCGGCGGACGGTATGGTCCGGGTCGCCCGCGGCGCGGATCCCCTGCGCGGTGGCGGGCAGCCGGGCGGCGGCGCGCTCGGCGAACTCCCGCAGCGTCTCGGGGTGGTCGAGCTCGCAGATCCGGCCCAGCCCGCGGCGGCCCTCGGGGTCGGTGGCGTCGGGCACCAGCGGACCGACGATCCGCAGGTCGAGCGCGCCGGCGAGGGCGTCGGAGACGCCAGGGTCGGCGGTGTCGGCGTTGGTGTGCGCGACATGCAGGGCGATATCGCGTCTGATCAGCGTGTGCACCACCCGGCCCTTGAAGGTGGAGGCGGCAACCGTGGTCGTCCCCCGCAGATAGAGCGGATGGTGGGTGATCAGCAGATCGGCGCCGAGGCCCACCGCCTCGTCGGCCACTTCCTGGACCGGGTCGACGGCGAACAGCACGCGGGTGACCTCGGCGTCGGGGTCACCGCACACCGTGCCGACGGCGTCCCACTGCTCCGCCCGCTCGGGCGGCCAGAGGGCGTCGAGCGCGGCGAGGACGTCGTTGAGTGCGGGCACGGGGCAAGGCTACCTCCCGGATCACGGCTGAGCCCTGCCCCGGCCTTCACCCAGCGCGACCACCGCGATGCCCGGTCGCCGTGTCGCGGATCAGTGGACGAGGTAGCCGCGCAGGTCGTCCAGGACCCGGTCGGCGGCGGTGACGCCGAGGCCCAGGTACCAGGTCTCCTCGTCGACGGATCGGGCCCGGCCCGCCTTGACCGCCTTCAGCTTCTTCCACAGCGGGTTGGACTGCGCCTGGTCGCGCTTGGTGGCCTTGGGGTCGCCGTAGACACCGGTGAAGATCCAGTCGGCGTCGGCCTCGTCGATCCGCTCCGGGCCGATCTCCGCGGCGAGATCGTTGATCTGCTGGTTCTTCGGGCGCGGCAGACCGACGTCCTGGAGGATGGTGCCGATGAAGGACGCCTTGGCGTAGAGCCGGGTGGCCTGCGGCATGAAGCGGAGCATGGTGATCGTCGGCTTGCCGGCGCCGATGTCCTCACCCAGCTTCTCGGCCTTCTTCTCGTACGCGTCGAGGGAGCGCTCGGCCTCGGCGGTGCGGTCCAGGGCCGCGGCGTTGAGGCGGTAGTTCTCCTTCCAGGTGAAGCCGGGGCGGATGGAGAAGACGGTCGGGGCGATTTGCTTCAGCTCGTCGTAGAGCGGCTCGGCGCGCAGCTTGCTGCCGAGGATCAGATCGGGGTGCAGGGCGTTGATGGCCTCGAGGTTGAGGTTGTTGATGGTGCCGACGTTCTTCGGGTTCCCGGCGGCCTTCTTGAGGTAGTCCGGTATGGCCTGGTCGCCCTCGGAGGGGGCGTAGCCGACCGGCTTCAGCCCCAGCGAGACCACGTTGTCGAGCTCGCCGACGTCGAGCACCACGACCCGCTTCGGCTTGCTCTTGAGCTCGGTCCTGCCCATCGCGTGGGTGATGGTGCGGGGGAACGCGCCGGGCCGCGCGTCCGTGCCCAGCTTCGCGGTCTCCTCGGCCGCCTTGCCGAAGTCCTTGCCGCCCTGCGCGACGGACTTCCCGCCCCCGCCGTTGCGCTTGCCGCCGTCCGCGCCGTCGTCCGAGGATCCACAGGCGGTGAGGGAGAGCGCCCCGGCCAGGGCGAGGGCGAGGGCGGCACTGCCGCGGGCGCGCAGGGACATGACGGAGCTCCAGGGATAGCTGGGCGCGCCCGTTCCCACGGGCGCGCCGATCGCACTTAGGTGTGCCTTACTTTAATCACAAACCATCCCCGCGTCGCTTACAGCACATTCACCCCCGACCTCTCACGCGAATCGGGCAAGAGCCACACTTACGGGTGGAGCACACCCATTACGGCCTTCGGCGGTGAGTGTGAAAACTACGTTCAGTGGCCGGAGGTGACTGACCGATGACTGCCTGTGCCTTCGACACCGCCCTCACCGGGGGCGTCGGCGACCGGCCACGACGGGGTTTCACCATCGCCTCGGACCGCTCGTACGGCGCGCGGCTCGCGCTCAGCGGGGAGGCGGGCTGCTGGTACCCCGAGCGCTGGACGCTGGACGGCCCGGAGCCCTACGCCGTGCCGCTGCCCGCCGCCCAGCCCGAGGAGCCGGACAGCGAGTTGCTGCCACTGGCCGACGGGCAGGTGCTCATCCACCGCCAAGTGGCCGGCCACCACGCCTTCTCGCTGCTCTACCCGACCGGCCCCGGCACCGGCGAGCGCCCGCTCGGCGGCATCGACCGCGCCGAGGTCTCGCTGCTGCCGCCCGCGCCCGGCGGCCTGTGCGCGTTCGCGCTGGGGCGCGGGCCGCGGTCCACCTCCGTCTGGCTGCTGTTCGGCGGCGGCGTCCTCGCCCCCCAGCACCTGGCCGAGGTGCCCGGCCGCTGTACGGGCGGCAGTTGGCTGGACCGTACGGGCCGGCTGCTGGCCCTCGACCGCGAACTCGACGGCCGCACCAAGACCGTGGTCGTCGATCTGCGGCGCGGCGGCGAGACCAGCCCGCTGCTCCAGATCACCGAGCGCAGCGACGACCGGCTGCTGCTCGCCGACCCCGACAGCGGTCTGCTGCTCGTACGGTCCGACGCGCCCGGCGAGCAGCGGCTGGGCTGGGGCGTGCTGGGCAGCACCCGGCCGGTGCGGTTCCCGGACTGTCTGCGTCCCGCGGGGTGGTCGGAGGCCACGCCGTTCGCGGTACAGCCGGGGCAGGTGCTGACGCCCGAGGTGTGTGCGGTCGCCTTCCGCATCGACGGACGGGGCGGATCCGGGACCGGGGCCGGGGCCGGGCGGCCGTGGGTGGGCGTATGGCGCCCGGCGGAGCGGCGGCTGCGCGAGTTCCCGGCCCCGGAGGGCTGGCTCCCGGGCGCGGGCCTGTGGACGAGGGACGGCGAGCTGTGCCTGCCGTACGTCACCCCACAGGTGCCCTGCGGGCTGGCCAGGGTCCGCCCACCCGGGGCGGCGGGGGCGGGGGCCGCCGGGTTGGCGCCGAGGCTTTCGGGGGGCTCGTGGGTGACGGCGGCGACGGCCGGTACGAGCGGTGCCACGAGCAACTCCACGCACGGCACCGCGAGCGCGGCGGAACCGTCCGGGTCGGGGTCGTTCGGGTCGGCGGATGCGCGGTGGAGACCCGACGACACGGCGGGATCGTGGCGACGGGACGACACGGCGGGGCCCTGGAGACCGGGCGACACGGCGACGCCGTGGCAGCCGGACGACGCGACGGGGGCGCGGCGGACCGCGCCGGTGACGCGGGTGTCCGAGCACTCAGGCCCGGTGGCGGACGTGTCCGGCCCGGCCACGGCCGGGACAGCGGAGGCGCTGTGGCGACGGGATGACGCGACGGGGGCGCGGCGGACCGCGCCGGTAGCGCGGGTGTCCGAGCACTCAGGCCCGGTGGCGGACGTGTCCGGCCCGGCCACGGCCGGGACAGCGGAGGCGCTGTGGCGACGGGACGACACGACGGGGGCGCGGCGGACCGCGCCGGTGACGCGGGCGTCCGAGCACCCGGGCCCGGTGGCGGACGTGTCCGGCCCAGCCACGGCCGGGACAGCGGAGGCGCTATGGCGGCCGGACGACGCGGCGGCGACGTGGCGGCCGGATGACGCGGCGGCGGCGTGGCGGCTCGATGACGCGGCGGCGGCGTGGGGGCCGGACGAGGCGACCGGGGTGCGGCGGGTCGCGGGAGTGACACGGGCATCCGGCCCGGCTCCGGCCGAAGCGCGGGTCGTTCAGACGTCGCGGGCGGCGGCGCCCGCGGCCGGGATCGCGACCAGGATCACACCGTGGACCCGGGTCGGCGGTCTCGGCGCATCCGTCCCCGCGCGAGCGTCCGGGCCGGTGCCCGAGCCCACACCGACGCCGTCCCGGGCACCCGGGCCGATGCCGCTGCGGGAGCGGGCGCCGATGGCCGTACACCAGCCGGTGCCGATGCCCGTACACGAGCCCGCGCCGATGGCCGTGCACGCGCGGGTGCCGGAGCCCGAGTGCGGGTCCGGGGTCGAGCCGTGGGGTGGGACCGGATCGTGGGCCGGGGTCGAGCAGGAGATGGGGCCCGAGCCGGAGCCCGCTCCGGGGACCGGTCTGACCCCCGCCCTGCGGCCCGTACCGCTGCAGCAGGCGCCGCTCGCGCGGCCACCCCAGCCCCGGCCACCCCGCTGGGTCCGGGATCACCCGATTGGTTAGACTCGGGCAGGGGCTGCGCATTCCCGCGTTCCGTGCGTGTGGGACGCCTCGGGTGATGCGCATGGAACGTCGTGCGACATCGTGGTCAGCCCCTTTCGCACAGTACAAAGCGATCTGACGGGGTGACGTACCCACCATGTCCGAAACCCACATCGACACGACCCAGGCGCGCCCGCGGGACGCCGCCGGGGCCCAGGCCGATGCCGCTCAGGGCAAGCACCGGGGGCAGGCCGCGTCCGAGGAGTCCCAGGCACCGGCCCACGGCCGCCATCGTCGCCCGAACGAGAGCGGCTCCTGAGAACTTCAAGGCCGTAGGCACTTCAAGGCCGTAGGCACCTCGGGGCCGTAGAGCCACCTCGGGGCCGTCGTAGAGCCACCTCAGGGTCGTCCCCGATCGCGGGACGGGCTGGATTTCCCCCGGAAGTCCGGCCCGTCCGGCGATCGCGGGGTGCCCCTGCCCCCCCTGCCCCCGGCCAGCCCCGGCCGACGGCACCTCACCCCCGCTTGAGCCCCAGCACCTCCACCGCCGCGAAGCCCTCCCCGCCCCGCTCCGCGAAGTACGGCGTCAGCGCCGCGTCCAGCTCCTCGAAGCCGAAGGCGTCCCCCTTCGCGTCCACCTTCGCCGCCACCTTCGGCCGCTCCAGGATCGCCAGCATGCCGCCGTGCACCACGAACACCTGGCCGTTCACCTTCGCCGCGGCCGGTGAGGCGAGATAGCCGACCAGCGGGGCGACGTGTTCGGGGGCGAGGGCGTCGAGGCGGCCGTCCTCCGGGCGCTCGAAGTCGGCGAAGACGTCCTCGGTCATCCGGGTGCGGGCGCGCGGGCAGATGGCGTTGGCCATCACCCCGTACTTGGCGAGGGCCGCCGCCGTGGAGGTGGTGAGCCCGACGATGCCGCCCTTCGCGGCCGCGTAGTTCGGCTGGCCCGGCGAACCGGCGAGGAACGCCTCGGAGGAGGTGTTGACGATCCGGCCGTGCACCGGGCCGCCGTCCGCCGCCTTGGACCGCTCGCGCCAGTGCGCGGCGGCGAAGCGGATGGTGTTGAAGTGGCCCTTGAGATGGACCCGGATCACCGAGTCCCACTCGTCCTCGCTCATCGAGAAGACCATCCGGTCGCGCAGGATGCCCGCGTTGTTGACCAGGATGTCCAGCGCGCCGTAGGTGTCGATCGCGAGCCGGACCAGCTCGCCCGCCCGCGTGTGGTCGGCCACATCGCCCACGTGGGCCGTGGCCCGGCCACCGGCCGCGCGGATCTCCTCGGCGACCTGTTCGGCGGGTCCCGCTGATGCCTCGCCGCTGCCGTCGCGGCCGCCCTGTCCGTAGTCGTTGACGACGACACTGGCCCCCAGCCGCGCCAGCTCCAGGGCCTCGGCGCGGCCGAGGCCGCGCCCGGCGCCGGTGACGATCGCGGTCTTCCCGGTCAGCGGGCCGGTCACATCTCGATGCATGTGCGCAGCGCCTCCCCCGTCCGCATCTGGCCTATCGCGTCGTTGATCTCGCCGAGCCGCACCCGGTGGGTGATCAGCCCATCGAGGTCGATCCGGCCCGCCCGCCACAGGTCGATGGTGCGCCGGTAGGAGCGGAGCACATCGCCGCCGCCGTACAGCGAGGGCAGGATCCGCTTCTCGTCGAAGAACAGCTCGAACATGTTGAGCTGGAGGAAGTCGTCCAGCGCCCCGGCGCCGACCACGCACAGCGTGCCGCCGCGCCGGGTGATCTCGTACGCCCGGCGGGCGGTGGCGGAGCGGCCCACGACCTCGAAGACGTAGTCGAAGCCCTCGCCCGCCGTGACGCTGTTCTTGGCGGTGTCGAGACCGTCCGGGGCCACCGCCTCGGTGGCGCCGAAGCGCAGCGCGGCCTCGCGCCGCGACTCCACGGGGTCGACGGCGACGATCTGCGCGGCGCCCGATGCCCTCGCCCCCTGGATGACGCTGATGCCCACCCCGCCGCAGCCGATGACCGCGACCGACGAACCGGCCTCCACCCGGGCGGTGTTGAAGACGGCCCCGAGCCCGGTGGTCACCCCGCAGCCGATGAGGGCCGCGATGTCGTACGGGACGTCGTCGGGGATCGGCACGGCGCAGGGTGCGGGGAGGACGATCTCCTCGGCGAAGGTGCCCGTCCCGGACATCCCGAAGACATCCTCCGGACTGCCGCCCGGACGCCGGAAGTTGGGGGTTCCGGCGTTCATGAAACCGGTCAGGCACAGCTCGGTCTGACCGCGCTGACAGGACGGACAGCCGCCGCAAGCGGGCAGCCAGCACACCAGTACCCGGTCGCCGGCGCTCAGCCCGGTCACCCCGTCGCCGACGTCGAGGATCTCGCCCGCGCCCTCGTGGCCGGGGACGAACGGCGCGGGCTGCGGCAGCACCCCGGCCATCGCGGAGAGGTCGGAGTGGCACAGCCCGGTGGCCCTCAGCCGCAGCCGGACCTTGCCGGGGCCGAAGCCCACCGCCTCGATGTCGTCGAGGACCTCGAGCTTGTCCTGTCCCGTCTCGTGAAGTACGGCTGCGCGCACAGCGGCTCCTCGTGATTTCGAGCGTGCGTGTTCTCAGGCGTGCGTGGTCTCAGACGTGCGTGGTCTCACACGTGCGTGGTCTCAGACGTGCGTGGCATGCGTGGTCTCAGGCGTGCGTGGCATGCGTGGTCTCAGGCGAGTTCGACGATGGTGTCGGTGAGGACCGGCGCGTCGTCCCGCTCGACGGCGGTCGCCGTCACCTGGACGCGCCCCTCGTCCTGCCACATCCGGACGCGCAGGGTCTCCCCCGGGTAGGTCACCCCGGCGAAGCGGGTGGTGTACGAGCGCACCCGGGACACCTCCCCGTCCAGCGCCGTGTCCACGACCGCCTTGAGCACCATCCCGTACGAGCACAGTCCGTGCAGGATGGGCTTCTCGAACCCCGCCACCTTGGCGAACTCGGGGTCGGCGTGGAGCGGGTTCCAGTCCCCGGAGAGCCGGTAGAGCAGCGCCTGGTCCTCGCGGATGGCCCGCTCCACGGTGCGGTCCGGCTCACGGGCCGGGGCCTCCAGGCGGTCGGAGGGGCCGCGCTCACCGCCGAAGCCGCCCTCGCCCCGGACGAAGATCCTGGTGTCGCAGGTCCACAGCGGGCCGTCCGCGTCGGCCACGTCGGAGCGCAGCACGATGACCGCCGCCTTGCCCTTGTCGTAGACGGCGGCGACCTTCGAGGTCTGGGTGGCGTCCCCGCCGAGCGGGATGGGCCGGTGCAGTTCGACGGTCTGGCCGCCGTGCAGGACGGCGGCGAGGTCCACGTCGATACCGGGTGCGGCCATGCCCCCGGCGACCGCCATCCCGCCGCCCGCGACGGTCGCGAAGCTGGGGAGCACATGGAGCTTGCTCTCCAGGGTGTAGCGGAGCTCCTGGGGGTCGGTGGCGGGGGTTCCGGCGCCGATGCCCAGGTGGTAGAGCTGGATGTCCTTCTGCCCCCAGACGAGAGCCGTGCTCCTGGGTTCGGCCGAGACGGCCTTCGCGACATCGATGGGCATAGGGCGACACCACTCCTTGGTCCGCTCGCCGGTCCACGGTCCGAAGACCCCGGCCCGCCCGTCCGCACCGTCGGCCGCGCCGGGGTCGTCGCTGGTCGGCAGGGTCGCGTCGTCCGCGTGGACATGTAGAACGCGTTCTAGCCGATGGCACCCTGTATAGCCCAATCGCCCCGAAGGGGGAAGGGTGCCGACGACCCGCGCTGACGGTCCGTCAGGTGGCGGCGGCCGGGGTGCCGAAGGCCCTGGGACAAATGTCACGGCCATCCCCCGACATCCGCATCTGCCCAGCTCATACGGGGATCCGTAAGGTCAGAGGCATGTATGCCACCGCCGCGCGCATCGAGCGCCTCAAGCCACCGGGCCGCCGGGCCTTCGTGCCCTGGCTCTTCATGCTCTCGGGGGACGTACAGGCGCTCTTCAAGGGGAAGACGCCGCTGCCCTGGCTCGGCGGCGCGGGGGTGGCGGCCTTCATCGCGCTCTACCTCACCACCGTCTTCACCGCCCTCGACGAGCGCCGCCGCCACACCAGGACCCCGCCGCTGGCGCTGGCCGGGCTGGCGGCGGTCACCTATGCGCTGGGCATCGGCTACGCCGGGAACTGGCTGCTGTGCTTCCCGCTGCTGTCACTGGCCTCCGGGATCGTGCTGCGCGGCGGGAGGCGGAAGCTGGGGCCCGTCATCCTCGTGCTGTCCGCCTCAGCGGGAGTGATCGCCGGGCTCCGCGGCGGCCCCTCGGACTCGCTCACGGTCTCCTACGGCACCCTGCTGTCCGGCCTGGTGACGGCGGCCATCCTGTCGCTCTTCGAGACCGTGGCCCAGCTCCGCGCGACCCGCCAGGAGCTGGCCCGTACGGCGGTGGAGAAGGAGCGGCTGCGGTTCTCCCGCGATCTGCACGACCTGCTGGGCCACACCATGTCGGTCGTCGTGGTCAAGGCGGAGGCGGTGCGCCGGCTCGCCCCGAAGAACCTGGAGGCCGCGCTGGGGCAGGCCGCGGACATCGAGGCGGTGGGGCGGCAGGCGCTCACCGAGATCCGCGAGGCCGTCACCGGCTATCGCGAGGGCAGCCTGGCCACCGAGCTGGACCGGGCCCGCTCGGCGCTGGACGCCGCCGGTGTCGAGGCCGTCGTCCGCCGGGAGGGGCCGCCGCTGGCCCCGCAGACCGAGGCGCTGCTGGGGTGGGTGGTCCGCGAGGGGGTCACCAATGTGGTGCGGCACAGCGGGGCGTCCCGGTGCGAGATCGAGGTGCGGAGCGGCATGGACCGGGTACGGCTGGAGATCACGGACGACGGGGGCGGCGTAGGCTCCCGTACCACCGGTACGCGCGCGATGGGCGCGACGCGAGCGATGGGCGCGATGGGCGCGATGGGCGCGATGGGCGCGATGGGCGCGATGGGCGCGATGGGCGCGATGGGCGCGATGGGCACGACTGTCGGGGCGGACACGGCGGGCGCGGACGGCGCGATCGGCGGTACGGGGCTCAAGGGCCTGGCCGAGCGGCTGTCCGCGGCGGGCGGCTCGCTGGAGTCCGGCCCCGGCGGACGCCGGGGCTTCCGGCTCGTCGCCGAACTGCCGGTGGACATGGAGGATGCGGTGGAGGCCGAGGTCGAGGGGGCCCGGACGGCGTGAACGACGCGAAGGGCGCGGAGGGCGTGGAGGGCGTGGAGGGCGTGGCCGAGGCGGAGGGCACGAAGGACGTGATCAAGCTCCTGCTCGCCGAGGACCAGGGGATGATGCGGGGCGCGCTCGCCCTGCTGCTCGGACTCGAGGACGACTTCGAGATCGTCGCGCAGCTCGGGAACGGGGACGAGATCGTGCCCCGGGCCCTGGAGACCCGGCCCGATGTGGCGCTGCTCGACATCGAGCTGCCCGGCCGCAGCGGTCTGGACGCGGCCGCCGCGCTGCGCGAGGCGCTGCCGGAGTGCCAGGTGCTGATCCTCACCACCTTCGGCCGCCCCGGCTATCTGCGCCGGGCGATGGAGGCGGGGGCGGCCGGGTTCCTGGTCAAGGACGGCCCGGTGGAGGAACTGGCCGTGGCGATCCGCCGGGTGCTGGCCGGTGAGCGCGTGATCGACCCGGGCCTGGCCGCCGCCGCCCTCAGCGCGGGCCCCAACCCGCTGACCCAGCGCGAGCGCGATGTGCTCTCGGCGGCGGTGGACGGGGCGACGGTCGCGGACATCGCGGCCAAGGTGCACCTCTCCCCCGCCACCGTGCGCAACTACCTCTCCTCGGCCATCGGCAAGACCCAGACCCGCAACCGCATGGAGGCCGTCCGCGCCGCCCGCCAGAACGGCTGGCTGTGAGTCGGCCACGAGACCATGAGGAATTGAGACCATGAGGCATCGAAGCCATGAAGCATTGAGACCATGAAGCATTGAGGCCATGAAGCATTGAGGCCATGAAGCTACGAGGAGCCGCGGGTCACCGCGACCGCGGGCGTCCGCGGCAGCAGCACGGCCATCAGCACCACCGCCGCCGCGATGATCCCGGTGGCCACGACGAAGGCGCGGCCGTACCCGGCCGCGAGCGCCTCCGGTCCGGCCCCGCCGTGCGCCGTGATCCGCTCGGCCGCGACCGTGGCCAGCACGGTCAGGCCGAGCGCGCCGCCGATCTGCCGTGAGGTGTTGACCAGCCCGGACACCAGCCCCGCCTCGGAGGGGGCAGCGCCCGAGGTGGCGGAGGCGGCGAGCGGGGTCATCAGCAGCCCGCTCCCGAGCGACATGATGATCGCGGGGCCCAGGACCGTCCCCACATAGGTGCCGTCGGCGCCCATCCGGCTCTGCCACGCGTAGCCGACGACGGCCAGCGAACCGCCCGCGATCGCCAGCAGCTTGCCGTCCACCCGGGCCATCAGCCGGGGCGCGAGCTTCGAGCCGAGGACGATCGACAGGCTGTGCGGGAGGAAGGCGAGACCGGCCTTGACCGGGCTGTAGTGGAGCACGTTCTGCAGGTAGAGCGTCATGAAGTACCACATGGCGAACATGCCGCCGCCGCACACCACCATCACCGCGTTCGCCGCCGACACCGCCCGGATGCGGAACAGCCGCAGCGGCATCAGCGGCTCCTCGGTCCGTGCCTCGACGGCCAGGAAGACCGCGAGCAGCACGAGCCCGGCGAGCAGGGGGCCGAGCGAGGCGGCGGCGGTCCAGCCGTGCGGTTCGGTCTGCACGATGCCGTACGCGAGCGCCGCGACGCCCGCCGTGACCAGCACCGCGCCCGGTGCGTCGAGCCGTCGCGCCGCCCCGGAGCGGCCCTCGGTCAGCCACACCGCCGCGGCCACCAGCACCACGATGCCCACCGGCACATTGACCAGCAGCACCCAGCGCCAGGACAGGTACTCGGTGAGCACACCGCCGACCAGCGCGCCCGCCGCGCCCCCGCCGGCGCCGACCGCGGTCCAGGTGCCGATGGCCCGGTTGCGGGCCGAGCCGGTCGGGAAGGTGGTGGTGAGGATGGTGAGGGTGGCCGGGGAGAGCACGGCCGCGCCGATGCCCTGCAGCGCGCGGGCGGCGATCAGCTGCCAGGGCTCCTGGGCGACGCCACCGGCGAGGCTGGCCGCGGTGAACAGCCCGAGTCCGGCGAGGAAGACCCGTTTGCGCCCGAAGAGATCGGCCGCGCGCCCGCCGAGCAGCAGGAACCCGGCGAAGGTGAGCGCGTAGGCGTTCACCACCCATTGCAGCGCGGTCCCACCGAGTCCCAGGTCCGTACGCATCGACGGCAGCGCGACGTTCACCACCGATATGTCGAGCACCACCAGGAACTGTCCGGCGCAGGCGGCCAGCAGAACCGCCCATATGGGGGGCGAGGCGCGCGGGACCCGGGCTGCGGCTGCGGTTTCCGAGGGGAGGGGCGTCGGGGTGGACATAACGGCGATGCTCGCATCCGGAACCCGTCATACGCATCGGCAATTCCGCGCATTCGGGTGGGGCGCAAGACTTAGTACTTCTCCGATCCGCGGCATGCCCGGTGGTCAGGCGATGGTCGGTGTGTTACCGGTGGATGTTGCCGAAGTCAGGTTGTGAGCAGGTGAGTTGGAGCGTACGCGGAGCGTATCGCCCTCCGCGACGAGACCTACGAGGAAATCCCTCGTCGAGGCCGGCAACACCGGAGGAGAGCATGACCGACAGCGCCACCAGAGTCGCCATCTACGGTCCAGGGGCCATGGGACTGCACATCACCAGGCTGCTGTACGAGCGCGGAGTGCCGATCGTCGCCGCGATCACCCGGCCCGGCTCCGACAAGGTGGGCAAGGACCTGGGCACCCTCGCGGGCCTTCCCCCGCTCGGGGTCCCGGTCCGCTGCGACGCCGAGGAGACGCTCGCGGAGACCGCGCCGGACGCCGTGGCGGTCGCCGTCGACACCTATCTCAACCAGGCCATGTACGACATCTACGCGACGATCGTCCGGGCGGGCGCCAATGTGCTCACGCTGGCCGAGGAGATGCTGTACCCGTTCCCGACCTCCGGGGCGCGGGCGCGGCGACTGGACGAGCTCGCCAAGCGGCACGGGGTCACCGTGACCGGCACCGGACACCAGGACGGCTACTGGGTCGGCCTGGTCTCCGTCCTGGCGGGCTCGGCCCAGACACTGCACACGGTGGAGGGCGAACTGTCCTGGAACGTGGACGACTTCGGGCCGGCCGTGGCGCGGCAGCAGCATGTCGACAGCACGGTGGCGGAGTTCGGCGAATGGCTCGCGGGCGCCGCCCGGAAACCCACGTTCGGCCGGACCGCGCTCCACGCCCTGGCCGCCGCCATCGGGCTGACACCGGGACGGCCGGAGACCCGGACCACGCCCTTCGTCGCCGCGAGGACGATTCCCTGTGCGGCGCTCGGCAAGGACATCGCCCAAGGCAGGCTGCTCGGCTACACCGACACGGACATCCTGCACACCGAGGAGGGCGTGGACCTGGTCATCAGCTCGACCGGCAAGGTGTACGAGGCGGGCGAGGCGGACTTCAACGAGTGGCGCGCCACCGGGCGGCCGACGCTGCGACTGCGCAACGACCGGGTGATGACCCGGGACACCACCTGCACCACGCTCATCAACCGGATCCCGGACGTCGTCCGGGCGGAACCGGGGCTCGTGACCGTCGACCGGCTGCCACAGCTCCGCTATCAGGCTTCCTTGGGGAAGGCGTCTCCGGGCAGGGCATCCGCCGGGTAGGGCGACGGCGCGGACGGCTCCGCGCGGCGGCCCCATCGCCGGGTGTGCCGTTCCAGGAGCAGCAGCAGGTCGATCAGAAAGGCGTCCCGTTCCTCGACCAGTTCGGCCACGGACCGTCCCCCTGCCGCCTCCTCGCTTCCGGTGACCATCCGCTCGTACAGCTCGTCCGTCAGCTCGGGAGCGTCGAGCCTGGTCAGGGGATCGAGCAGCCCCGGGCCGAACTGGTCGAGCATATGGGCCATCCCGCCGGGGCCGCCCGCCAGATGGGAGGTCAGGCACGGCCCCAACAGCGCCCAGCGCAGCCCGGGACCGTGGGCTATCGCGGTATCCACCTGGCCGACGGTGGCCTCACCGGCGGCGACCATGTGCAGCACCTCGCGCCACAGCGCCTCCTGGAGGCGGTTGGCGATGAACCCGGGCAGCTCCCGGTCCAGGGTCAGGGGCGTCTTCCCCGTGTGGCGGTAGAAGCGGTCGGCCCAGGCGACCGTGGCCGGGTCGGTGGCCCGGCCGCCGACCACCTCCACCAGGGGGATGAGATAGGGCGGGTTGAACGGATGGCCGACCACGAACCGTCCGGGGGTGCGGCACGCCGTCTGCATATCGGTCATGGCGAAGCCGGATGTGCTCGAGGCGACCACGACGCCCCGGGGTGCCGCCGCGTCGATCGCGGCCAGCACACGGACCTTCGTATCCAGCCGTTCGGGGACGGATTCCTGGACGAAGTCGGCCACGGACACCGCCTCGGAGAGGGAGCCGGTGAAGCTCAGCCTGTCCCGCCGTGCCCCGTCGGCGAGGCCGAGCCGCTCCACGGCGGGCCAGGCGCGGTCCACGAGCGCGTTCAGCCCGTCGGGGGCGCCCGGCGCGGGGTCATGGGCGATGACGTCATAGCCCATCCGCAGGAAGTGCGCGGCCCAGCCGCCTCCGATGAGGCCGGTGCCGACGACGGCGACGGTGCGGACCGACTCCGGCTCCCGTATGCCCTCCTGCGCGGGCTTCTCCCACTCCCCGGCGGCCATCAGCGGACACCGCCCGAGGGGCCCTTGCGCACATCCCGGCACAGCCGCTCGAAGTTGGCCACGTACCGTCGCACATCGTCCCGGGTGTGCTGCACCGACAGGGTGAACTGCTCGGACTTGCCCCACGACGGCAGCAGGACCCCGCCGCCCACCTGGTAGAGCCAGTGGGCGCGCCGCCACGGGGCGGGGGAGCGGAGGAAGTCGCGGTAGTCGCGCAGCCGGTCGGTGAAGACGACCGCGCCCTTGGCCCCGGCGGAGACGACATGGCCCGGGATGCCGTAGCGCGCCATCAGCTCGCTCACGCCGGTCACGATGGTGGTGCGCAGGGCCTCCAGATGCGCGTATGCCCCGGGGGTGAGGACTTCGGTCAGCATCGCGCGGGCCGCCGCCATGGTCATCGGGTTGCCGTTGAACGTGCCGACCTGCTGATAGGTGTTGTCCGCGATCAGTTCCATCAGGGCGGCGGTGCCGCCGATGGCCCCGCAGGGGAGCCCGCCGCCGAGCGCCTTGGCCAGGCATACGAGGTCGGGGGTGACGCCGAGCAGCTCGGCGGCTCCGCCGGGTGCCACCGCCAGACCCGTCTTCACCTCGTCGTAGGCGAGATACGCACCGTGGGCGTGCAGCAGGTCGCGCAGTGCGGCGAGGTAGCCCGGGGGCGGGAGGACCACGCCGATGTTCAGCATCACGGGCTCGACGATCATTCCGGCGACGGAATCCGGGTTCTCCTCCAGTGCGGTGCGCACCGCGTCGATGTCGCCGAACGGCACGGCGAGCGTCAGATCGGCGAACTCCGGTAAGTACGCCGGCCCGGACGGCACCGAGCACGGCCGGTGGTCCGGTCCGATGTCACCCCGCTCCGGGAGGGGAAACGTGGACACCTGAACCGAGTCGTGGTGTCCGTGGTAGGCCCCCTCCACCTTGATGATCTTCTTGCGGCCGGTCGCCACCCGCATCAGATGGACGGCGTCCATGGTGGCCTCGGTCCCGGAGTTGCCGAACCGCCACAGCGGCAGGCCGAAGCGCTCCGCCAACAGCCGTGAGACGGCGATCAGATCCTCGGTCGGCAGACCGAAGTGGGTGCCGAGACGCACCCGCCGCTCGACCGCGCCGACGATGGCCGGGTGGGCGTGGCCCGCCAGATTGGCCCCGAAACCACCGTGCAGATCGACGTACTCGGTACCGTCGGCGTCCCGGACCCGCCCGCCCTCGCCCCGCTCGATCCAGATCGCACCGGGCTCGGCGTCCTGCCAGGACGAGGCGACGCCCCCGGCGAGGGTGGCACGCGCGGCCTCCCGCAGCTCGAACGACCGCCCCATCCGGTCGGCGAGCCGCTTCTCCGAGGCCTCGATGAGCTTGTCCAGCTGGGCGAGATCCCGCTCTTTCACTCGTGCGGTTGGCGCACTGGTCATGATCCACCTTTCACGGAGCAACGGCGCTCCGAGCGCCTGGACGGCCACATCGGACTATGGATCGTCGGCACCGTGCCGGCCCGTGCCGGCCGTCCGACCGGCGAGGCCGCGCTCGGTCACGGCCCGTCGGGGCCACGACGTCGAGTGAGGGACAGCACCAGGGCGCATCGGCACCGGGAAGCAGTGGAGGCTGGATACCCGGACCGCGGTCGAACCGCTGCCCCACACCGGGAAGGTCAAGTGATTTCCCTAGGCGGAACCGGCTCAAATGCGAATGAACGGCCCGTCAGGAGGTCGTGGCCCCCGGGCACCGTGGGCCGGTGGCGGTGCGGCAGGATGAGCGGGTGACTCAGTCTGCTGCCGCCGCCGCGCCCGCGGCCCCCGACCGCACCGTGCTCGACGCCTTCGAGGCGGCCAAGGGCTTCATGCCGCTGGACGAGGGGCTCGCGCTGTACGCCGCGGCCATGCGGGCGGCGGCGCCGGGGCTGCCGCTGGTGGAGGTCGGCACGTACTGCGGGCGCTCCACGATCCTGCTGGCCGACGCCGCCCGCGCGGCCGGGACGGTCGCCGTGACCGTGGACCACCACCGGGGCTCCGAGGAGCAGCAGCCGGGTTGGGAGTACCACGACCCGGAGGTGGTGGACCCCGAGGTGGGGCGGATGGACACGCTGCCCGCCTTCCGCCGCACCCTCCACCGGGCGGGCCTCGAGGACCACGTCATCGCCATGGTCGGGCGGTCCCCGCAGGTCGCGGCGGTGTGGGGGAAGCCGGTCGGGCTGGTGTTCATCGACGGCGGGCACACCGACGAGCACGCGAGCGCCGACTACGAGGGCTGGGCGCCGCATGTCGCGCCGGGCGGGCTGCTGGTGATCCACGACGTCTTCCCCGACCCGGCCGACGGCGGCCGGGCGCCGTACCGGATCTACCGCCGCGCACTCGCCTCCGGCGCGTTCACCGAGGTCTCCGCCACCCGCTCGCTTCGCGTCCTGCGCCGCACCGCGACCGCCACGCCCGCCTGATCGCGAGCACATGACCGGGGCGCCCGGCTTGCCCCACCGCCACCCGCCCCGGTGGCGGATGGCGGCCGACGCTCCCGCCTCCGGCGACAGACAGCGGCCACACCCAGCCCCGCGAGGGCGTCGGCCGGGTACGCGCTCGCCAACTCGGCCCCGCGGACGCTCGCCGAGGGGGCATACGCCGCTCCCGGCGACGGACAGCGGCCGACACGACACCCCCGACCCGGCGACAGACAGCCGCCCCCCGGCAGCAGACGGCGGCCGACGCCCCCGCCCCCGCCCCGCTGAGGCATCCGCGGCGAGCGCGCCCGCGCGGCCGGGCGGCCAGGCGGCCGGGCCCGCCGGAAGCCGCGGCGGCCGCCGCGGCCGGTGACGGCGTGCGGCGGCCGACCCGGCCGAGGAGACCCAGCCGAGGCGGGCCAAGGCGACCCGGCCGAGGCGACCCGGCCGAGGCGACCCGGCCGAGGCGGCGCGGCCAAGGCGACGCGGCCAAAGCGACCCGGCCAAAGCGGCACGGCCGAGGCGGCACGGCCAAAGCGGCACGGCCGAGGCGGCACGGCCAAAGCGGCACGGCCAAAGGGGCGCGGCCAAGGCGACGCGGCCAAAGCGGCACGACCAAAGCGGCACGACCAAAGCGGCACGACCAAAGCGACCCGGCCAAAGCGGCGCGGCCGAGGCGGCGCGGCCGAAGCGGCGCGGCCGTCCGGGGCCGGGCGGCCAGGTCCGCCGGGCGGGCGGGCCAGGTCCGCCGGGGCCGCCACCCGCCCGGCGCCCGAGGCGTATCGGCCGGGCCGCTACCATCGCCCGCGTGTCCAACGGCAGCTTTTTTCCAGAGCCCGGTCGTCGCGGCGGTACCCTCGCTATCGTCCTGGTGACGCTGATACCGGCATGCTTCGTCGGCTGGCTGCTGTGGAGTTCCCTGGGCGGTTCGAAGGACGACGGTGCGGACGGGGTGGGCGGGGCGAGCGGCGCGAGCGGGCCCACGACCTCCTCGACGTCCTCCCCACCGCCCCCGTCGTCCGGCGCGTCCGCACCACCCGCCCCATCCGGGAAGTCCGGAAAGCCCGGGACACCCGGAAAGCCCCTCAAGGGCAAGGTCGTGGTGATCGACCCCGGCCACAATTCGCACAACCGCGAACATCCCTCACAGATCGCCCGGCTCGTGGACATCGGCACCGAGAAGAAGGAGTGCGACACCACGGGCACGGCCACCAACTCCGGCTACCCCGAGGCCTCCTTCACCCTCGATGTGGCGCGCCGCGCCCGCATCCTGCTCGAAGCGCGCGGCGCCACCGTGCGGTTCACCCACGACGGCGACCGGCCGTACGGGCCGTGCGTCGACGAGCGCGCGGAGATCGGCAACAAGGCCCACGCCGACGCCGCGGTCTCCGTGCACGCGGACGGCGCGGCCGCCGGGGAGCGCGGCTTCCATGTGATCCTGCCCAAGTCCGTACGGGGCGGCGGCGCGGACACCTCCGCCATCACCGCGCCCTCCCGCCGACTCGGCGAGCGGCTGCGCGCCGAGTTCGCCGAGGCCACCGGCAGCGCGCCCGCGCGGTACATCGGCGACGGCAGCGGGTTGGACGTCCGGGGCGACCTGGGCGGGCTCAACCTCTCCACCGTCCCCAAGGTGTTCATCGAGTGCGGCAATATGCGCGACTCCCAGGACGCCGCCGAATTGACCGATACGGCGTGGCGCGAGCGCGCGGCGCATGGTATCGCACAGGGCATTACGGACTTCTTGAACGAGTAGCGCGCCCACAACCGAACGGGAGGTCACGACCGGGATACCGATGGGACACCCCCGGTCTCCGCAGGCGGATTCACCCGTACGATGGGGCCCACCCCCGACGCCTTCGCGCTATCGCGCCTGGCGGCAGCGCTCGTACAGACGAAACCGACAAAGGACCTCACGTTGAACATCCGCTCGCTCACTCGAGGCGACGGCGTGGTGATCGGAGCAGCGGTGTTGCTGTTCATCGCCTCCTTCCTCGACTTCTACACCAACGACTGCGGCGGCAGCAGCTTCTGCCAGGACGCCGGTGTGAACGGATGGAAGTCCACCTTCTTCCCCGTACTGCCGTCGATCTTCCTTGCCGGCCTGATCGCCGCGGCGCTCATCGTCTCCGCGCGTTTCCAGCCCGCGGGCCGCAACCTCTTCGGTCTCTCACTCGAGCAGTGGGGCTCGGCGCTCGCGGTCTTCGCGGCCTGGAGCTCGCTGTGGACGATCATCGGTGGCCCGGACGGAGTCGACAAGGGCGTCGGGCAGATCCTCGGCCTGATCGCCACCCTGGCGATGGCGGCCGTCGCGCTGCTCACCCAGCGCGTCCCGGCTCTCAAGGCCCCGCTGATGAACGCCTCCGGCCCGGCCCCGTCCCCGTACGGCGCCCAGGGCCCGCAGCCGGGGTACGGCTACCCGGGTCCGGGCGGTGCCCAGCCCGGCGCCCCCGCGCCGTACGGCGCCCCCCAGCCCGGCCAGCCCGGCCAGCCGCAGCCCGGCCAGCCCTTCGGCGGTCAGCAGGCTCCGGCCCCCACCCCGCCGGCCGCGGGTGGCGGGGACTTCGCCCCGTTCTGGTTCGCGGTGCCGGTGGCCCGCCCGCTGTACGCGGAGGACGGTTCGTCGAGCACCATCGCCGAACTGGCGCCCGGCACCTGGTACCTCGCGGTGGAGCAGCGCGGTCAGGCGCTGGTCGCCCAGACGCAGGACGGCCGCCGCGGTGTGCTGCAGGACACCACGGGGATCCAGCGCGGCTGACACACCCGCGCGCATCGCATGACACGCATGGGTGCGTCGCATGACGCACCCACGGCCCCTCGCCCGAAACGCTCGGGCGAGGGGCCGTTGCCATGTGCGGCCCCGGCCCGTACAGTCCGGCCGGTGTACGGCTGACGTGCCGTCAGCCGCCATTCTCCACCCTGTCCGGCGGAACGAGGGGGCTTCCATGCGGCTCGGTCTGGCGCTCGGCTACTGGGGCCGCGGCCCCGACCCCCGCCATCTGGAGCTCGCCCAGGAGGCGGAGCGGCTGGGCTACCACTCGGTGTGGACCGCCGAGTCCTGGGGCTCGGACGCCTTCACCCCGCTCACCTGGCTCGCCGCCCACACCACCCGGATCGCGCTCGGCACGGCGGTCGCGCAGATGGCCGCCCGCACCCCCACCGCCACCGCGATGCAGGCGCTCACCCTGGACCATCTCTCCGGCGGCCGGATGATGCTGGGGCTGGGGCTGTCCGGACCGCAGGTGGTCGAGGGCTGGTACGGACGCCCGTTCCCCAAGAGCCCGCTGACGGCGACCCGGGAGTATGTCGAGGTCATCCGGCAGGTGCTGGACCGCGAGGCACCGGTGCGGCTCGACGGGCGCTACCACCCGCACCCCTACGCCGGTCCGGACGCCACCGGTCTCGGCAAACCCCTCAAGCCCATCGTCCATCCGCTGCGCGCCGACCTCCCGGTGCTGCTCGGGGCGGAAGGGCCCAAGAACATCGCACAGACCGTGCGCATCGCCGACGGCTGGCTGCCGCTGTACTGGTCGCCGTCGCGGACTGAGCTCTACCAGGCGGCGCTGGCCGACGCCCGGGACGGCTTCATGGTGGCGCCGATGACACAGGTGCGGGTGTGTACCGATGTGGCGGAGGGGCTGAAGCCGGTCAAGGCGATGCTCGGCTTCTACATCGGCGGAATGGGCCACTCGGCCCGGAACTTCCACGCCGATCTGATGGCCCGCTTCGGCTACGAGGCCGAGGCGCGCCGGGTGCAGGAGCTGTTCCTGGCGGGGCGGCGCGGAGAGGCGATCGAGGCCGTGCCGGACGCCTTCGCCGATGAGATCTCGCTGGTCGGGCCGCGTGAGCGGATCGCGGAGCGGCTGGAGCTGTGGCGCAAGGGCCCGATCACGGATCTGCTGGCGCTGGCGCCGGACCTCCGGACGCTGCGGGTGCTTGCGGAGTTGGCGGGCTGAAACGCGGTCTGAAACGCGGTCTGAAGCGCAGTCTGAAGGGCGTCGTACGGGTGCGCGGCCGCGCTGGGTTTGGCTTCGCTTCGCGGGGCAACACGTGAGGCATGTCACGAAGTTATCGCCACGGAAGCAACCAGGCGGCGACCGTCGTGGCGGTCGTCGCGGACGTCATGGCCGTCATCCTCGGCCTCTGGATCCTGTTCGCCCTGCTCGACGCCAACCGGGCCAATGACCTCGTCACGGTGGTCCATGATGCGGCGAGCTGGCTCGCGAGCTGGTCCCATGACCTCTTCACGATGGACACGGACTGGCTCCGGACCGTCCTCAACTACGGCCTCCCGGCCGTGGTGTACCTCTTCATCGGCCACGCCATCGCCGGCCGGCTCCGCCGCGGCTAGGGGATATCCGGCGGTTCATGGCGCCTGCGGCGAGCTATTCCCCTACCCGCCCCTTCCCGAAACTGGGGCTCCGCCCCAGACCCCAGGGGTCCTGGTGGCGCCCCGAAGGGGCGCGGGGAACTGCGCGACCAGCCACGACGGCGCCGCGGATGATCGACGGCTTGGCGAGGCACTTCCAGCGGGGTCTGGGGCGAAGCCCCCCACGCGGCGGAGCCGCATATCGGCAGGTGTCGGGAAGGGGCGGGGAGGGGAACAACTCGCCGCAGGCGTCACCCCACCCGGACAGCACAACCTAGGCGCAGCAGTCCGAGTCCAAGCCTCGCGGCAGGCGCTCGCCGCCGAAGACGGCCGTGGTCGCCTCGTCGCCGCCCAGCGCCGCCACGGCGAGCAGCAGCGACCCGGCCGTCCAGGTGGTGCGCTCCTCCGGCCAGACCGCGTCGTCCTCGAAGACGTAGCCGGTCCAGTACATGCCGTCCTCGGCGCGCAGCGTCGGCTGGATCCACCGCAGGATGTCCACGGCGCGGTCGGACTCCCCCATCGCCCAGAGCGCGAGCGCCAGTTCGCAGCTCTCGCCGCCGGTGACCCAGGGGTTGGGCGAGACACAGCGCACCCCGAGCCCAGGGACCACGAAGCGGTCCCAGCCCTCCTCGATGCGCTCCTTGGCGGCGGCGCCGGTGACCGCGCCGCCGAGGACCGGGTAGTACCAGTCCATCGAGTAGCGGTGCTTGTCCAGGAACCGCTCGGGGTGGTGGCGTATGGCATGGCCGAGCAGCCCGGCCGACAGCTCCCAGTCGGGCTGGGGCTCCTCGCGGTGCTCCGCGATGGCCAGGGCGCAGCGCAGCGCCTGGTAGACGGAGGAGGAGCCGGTCAGCAGGGCGTCGGGGTCCACGGTGCCGTCGGCGCGGTGCCGCCAGCCGATCTGGCCGCCGCTCTGCTGCAGCCCGAGCACGAACTCGATGGCGGCGAAGACGGTGGGCCAGATCTGGTCGAGGAAGGTGTCGTCGCCCGTGGAGAGGTAGTGGTGCCAGGCGCCGACCGCCACGTAGGCGCAGAAGTTGGACTCCCGGCCGCGGTCGGTGGGGTCGGCGGCGGCCACGCCGTCCGGGGTGTCGGGGTAGGCCGCGTACCAGGAGCCGTCGGGGTTCTGGTGCCGGGCCAGCCAGCGGTAGGCGGCCGTGGCGCGCTCGTGCTCGCCCGCCGCGTCCAGCGCCATCGCGGACTCGATGTGGTCCCAGGGGTCGAGGTGGTGGCCGCGGAACCACGGTATGGCGCCGTCCGCGCGCTGGACGGCGGCGATGCCCTCCACCGTGCGCAGCACCTGCTCGGGGCTGAGCACCCCGGGCAGCGCGAGCCGTTCGGTGCGGGGGCCGGGGCGCGGTCCGAGCGCGGTCACGCCCGGTCCTCACGCGGTGTGTGGGGCTTGGTCGCGTACGCCACGAAGCTCTTGCCGATGACAGGGTTCAGGGCGCGCTCGGCGAGCCGCGTGGCCAGCGGCTTCTTCATGATGTCCCACACCAGCAGCTGGTGGTACGCGCGCACCGGGAGCGCCTTGTCGTTGTCCACCCCGAAGGCGCACTTGAGCCACCAGTAGGGGCTGTGCAGCGCGTGGGCGTGGTGGGTGCCGTACGGCCGCAGCCCGGCCTCGCGCATCTTCTCCAGCAGCTCGTCGGCGCGGTAGATGCGGATGTGGCCGCCCTCGACCTCGTGGTAGGCGTCCGACAGCGCCCAGCAGACCTTCTCCGGGCCGTAGCGGGGCACGGTGACGGCGATCCGGCCACCGGGCCTGAGCACCCGCACCATCTCGGCGAGCACGCCCTTGTCGTCGGGTATGTGCTCCATCACCTCGGAGATGACGACCACGTCGAAGCTGTCGTCGGGGAAGGGCAGGGCGAGGGCGTCGCCCTCCATGGCGGTGGCCGTGGCGCCCGCCGGGGCCTCACCGGCCTCCTTCATGGCGGCGAACCACTTGGCCACCTCGCGTATCTCCTCGCCGTTGCGGTCGAGCGCCACGACCTGGGCGCCGCGCCGGTAGCACTCGAAGGCGTGCCGTCCGGCGCCACAGCCGAGGTCGAGGACGCGATCGCCGGGGGCGAGGGGGAAGCGGGAGAAATCGACGGTCAGCACGGGGGTCTGCTTTCGTCCGGCGGATTCGTGAGGCGGGAGAGGTCGGGGGCGGGAGGCGTCGGGCGGTCGGGAGGCGTCGGAACTGGGAAGGACAGGGGCTCAGCGGCGGGCGGCGGTCCGCGCGGCGGCGCCGATGGCCTGGCGGTACTGCTCGACGGTGCCGCGGGCGGCCTGTTCCCAGGTGAAGCGCCGCAGTACCCGTTCCCGGCCGGCCGCGCCCAGCCGCCGTCTGAGGTCGGCGTCGCCCAGCAGCCGGGTCAGGGCCGCGGCGAGCGCGTCGGCGTCGCCGGGCGGTACGGCCAGACAGGTCTCGCCGTCGGCCCCGGCGACCTCGGGTATCGCGCCGCCGGTGGTGGCGACCAGCGGGGTGCCGGTGGCCATGGCCTCGGCGGCGGGCAGCGAGAACCCCTCGTACAGCGATGGAACGCAGGCGATCTGGGCGCCGCGCACCAGGTCCACCAGTTCGGCGTCGCTGATGCCCTTGACGAACTCGACGGCGTCCTCGAGCCCGTGGCGCGCCATGGTGGTGGCCACCGGCCCCTCCTCCGGCCGCTTGCCGACGACGACCAGATGCGCCTCGGGGTTCTCGGTGCGGACCTTGGCGAGCGCCTCGATCAGATACACCAGGCCCTTGAGCGGTACGTCCGCGCTGGAGGTGGTGACGATGCGGCCGGGGGTCTCCGGGACGGCGGGGTCGGGCGAGAACAGGCCGGTGTCCGCGCCGATGTGCACCACATGGATCCGGTCCGGCCGCACCCCGAGGTCCTCCGCGATCTCCCGGCGGGAGGAGCCGGAGACGGTGAGCACCGAGGGCAGCCGCCGGGCCACCCGCTTCTGCATCCGGGTGAAGCCGTACCAGCGGCGCACGGAGAACCGGCGCTTCCAGCCGTCGGCGGCGTCCAGCTCCAGCCGGCGGTCGACGGTGATCGGGTGGTGGATGGTGGTCACCAGCGGGAAGCCGAGCTTCTCCAGGCCCAGCAGCCCGTAGCCCAGGGTCTGGTTGTCGTGGACGACGTCGAACCGGCCGGGGCGCGCGGCGAGATGACGGCGGGCGCGCAGGCTGAAGGTGAGCGGCTCGGGAAAGCCGCCGGTCCACATGGTGGAGACCTCCAGGGCGTCGATCCAGTCCCGGTACTCATCCCGCCGGGGGGTGCGGAACGGGTCGGGCTGGCGGTAGAGGTCCAGGCTGGGGAGTTCGGTGAGGGTGACGCCCTCGTCGGTGTCGAGCACCGGGTACGGCTGGGCGCCGATGACCTCGACGGTGTGGCCGAGCCGGGCGAGTTCGCGGGAGAGATGGCGCACATAGACGCCCTGGCCCCCGCAGAACGGATTCCCCTTGTAGCTGAGCAGCGCGATGCGCAGTGGCCGTTCATCGGTGGCGGTGGGGGGTGCTGCTCGAAGCGGGTCGGCCCCGGTCTCCTGCGCGGCCTCTGCGGTCACTCGCGCCCCCTCCTTGGTGCAGTTCAGCGGGAGCGTATCCGCTTCCGTTTATCTAGAACAAGTTTCACTAACGCATCCCCTGAGGAGTCACGAAGATACCTGCCCCGGGTGACCTCTCCAGGGCCGGGGCAGGTGATCCCTACCACTCGGTAGCCGGGACGTTCGGGAGAAGTTGGCGACGGGGGTGTGCGCCGGGTGCGGCCCCCGCCGACGCGACCGCGAGCGCCGCTCAACAGCAACCTGCCTCAACTGCGCGGACCCGGGCGCTTCGGGGAGGACCCGCGCTAGCCTAGAACGAGTTCCAGTGACTCGCAGGCCCAGGACGGTCCTGTCATCATGCACGATGTCCGCTTGTCGCCGACCCGCAGACGCAACACATTCGAAGTGGGACAAATGACCGCAGAAGTCAAGCCGGCCGCCCTGCAGCTGACCGAGCGGCAGGAGGCGCGCCGCCGGCGCATCCTGCACGCCAGCGCCCGGCTGGCCAGCCGAGGCGGCTTCGACGCGGTCCAGATGCGCGAGGTCGCGGAGAACTCCGGAGTGGCGCTCGGCACCCTCTACCGCTACTTCCCCTCCAAGGTCCATCTACTGGTCGCCACGATGCAGGATCAGCTGCAGCACATGCACGAGACGCTGCGCAAGCGGCCGCCGACCGAGGAGGAACCGGCCGCCCGGGTCGCCCAGACGCTGATGCGCGCCTTCCGCGCGCTGCAGCGCGAACCCCATCTGGCCGACGCGATGGTGCGCGCGCTCACCTTCGCCGACCGGTCGGTCAGCCCGGAGGTGGACACGGTCTCCCGGCTCACCACCGCGATCATCCTCGACGCGATGGGCCTGGACGAGGCCCCGACGGCCGAGCAGCTGTCGGCGGTCCGCGTCATCGAGCACACCTGGCATTCGGCGCTGATCACCTGGCTCTCGGGGCGTGCCTCGATCGCCCAGGTGAAGATCGACATCGAGACCGTCTGCCGTCTGATCGACCTCACCGCCCCCACCCCGGCCCGATAGCCGGACGGACGGTACATCAGGGGCGCGCACGCCAATTCCTGCGCCCCTTCGAGCTTCTGGAAAGAGTTTGTGCGCCCTCGCGCCCCCCATTGGCTCAAATTCCGCGTTCACGCCCTGCCCAATCCCGGTATTCATGAACGGCGCGCGACAGAGCGACAACGGCGCGCAACGAGAGAACGGCATCGTGGGGGGTGGAGAAGTTCGTGATCCGGTTACTTCTGGTACACGAGTCAGGATTGCTGCGATCGGCCCTGGCATCCGTGATAGGGGCCGAACCAGACATCGAAGCGGCCGCGTGCTCCTGGCGCGACGCGCGTAGCAGAGCCCGTTCCTTACAGCCGCAGGTGTGCGTGGTGGACACGGACAGCCCGGCGGCCGACAAGGCGGCGCGGAAGGGCGAGTGGGGGAAGTTCGTGGCATCCGCCTCTGGGGAGGGCGGGGACTGCGGACTGCTGGTGCTGGTCAACTCGGAGCGGCCGGGCCCGTTGCGCCGCGCGCATGAAGCGCGGGCGCTCGGCTACGTCGACAAGGACGCCCCGCCGCAACGGCTGATCGAGGCCATACGGCAGGTGGCGAAGAAGGAGCGGTACGTGGACGACGCGCTCGGCTACGGCTTCCTCCAGGCGGCCAAGATCCCGCTGACCGAGCGGGAGTTGGGCGTGCTGTCACTGGCCGCCGACGGCGCCTCCATACCGGAGATCGCCCGTACGCTGCATCTGTCCACCGGGACGATCCGCAACTACCTGGCCGCGATCACCCGGAAGACCGGGGCGCGCAACCGGGTGGACGCCATACGGATATCGCAGTGCGAGGGCTGGGTCTGATATCGCGGTACGAGGGCTGCTGAACCGGCGGGCGGCGGCCAGGAGAGCTACTCGTCGGGGGGAAAGACCTGTTCACCGGTTTCCGACAGCCGGATGGCGATCGCCTCGACCGGGCAGCCCTCGGCCGCCGCGAGCACCGCCTCGGAGGCGTCGGCCTCCGTCTCGACCGGATGCGACTGCCGCGCCCCGTCGAGCCGGAAGCCGCCGGGGGCGGTGCTCACGCACATCCCCGAGCCGATGCACACGCCGCGGTCCACCTCGATCCGCCAGCGGTCCCCCATCAGCTCGGCTCCCCGTCCCACCCCTGGGGCAGGTGGATCATCTTGTGCTCCAGGTACGCGGAGAACCCCTCCGGGCCGAACTCCCGGCCCAGACCGGAGTTCTTGTAGCCACCGAACGGCCCGAGCATGTCGAGGCTGAAGGTGTTGACCGAGTAGGTGCCGGTGCGGACGCGCCGTGCGAAGTCGATGCCGTGCCCGACGTCCGCCGTCCAGACGGAGCCGGACAGCCCGTAGTCGGAGTCATTGGCGATCCGGGCCGCCTCCTCCTCGTCCCCGTACGGCAGCAGACAGATCACCGGGCCAAAGATCTCCTCACGGGCGATCCGCATGTCGTTGCCGACGTCGCCGAAGAGCGTGGGCTCCACGTACCAGCCGGTCTGCTGGGCCGCCGGACGGCCGCCGCCGGTCAGCACCTTGGCGCCCTCCCGCTGACCCAGCGCGATGTAGTCCAGCGACCGCTTCTGCTGCCGCCGCGCCACCAGCGGCCCGACCTGAGTGGCCGGATCCAGCGGGTCGCCGACGACCAGGGCGGAGGCGGCGGCCGCGAACCGCTCGGCGAGCTCGTCGTAGCGGGCGCGCGGCGCGAGGATCCGGGTCTGGGCCACACACGCCTGTCCGTTGTTCATCCAGGCGTTGGGCACGATCCCGGCGACGGCCGCCTCCAGGTCCGCGTCCGGCAGGATCACCGCCGCCGACTTGCCGCCCAGCTCCAGCGTGACCCGGGTCAGATGGCGCGAGGCCACCTCCATCACCCGCTTGCCGGCCGCGACCGAACCGGTGAACGACACCTTGTCCACGCCCGGGTGGCCGACCAGGTACTCGCTGACCTCGCGGTCGGCCGGAAGGATCGACAGCACCCCCTCGGGCAGCCCCGCCCCGGCCGCGATCTCCGCCAGGATGTAGGAGTCCAGCGGTGTCTCGGGCGACGGTTTGAGGATCACCGAGCACCCCGCGAGCAGCGCGGGCGCCAGCTTCGCGGCCGCCACGAACTGCGGTACGTTCCACGGCACCACGGCCGCGACCACCCCGACCGGCTCCCGCCGCACCAGCAGCGGGCCGAGCACCCCGGCCCGCCGCTCCTCGTAGACGAAGTCGCGGGCCACGGTGATGGCCGCGTCCCACACCATCATCGCGCCGAGCGCCTGGGCGAGGACGCTCCAGGAGTACGGGGAGCCGTTCTGCGCGCTGATGACCCGGGCGATCTCCTCATGGCGTACGGCGATGGCGTCCTTGATCCGGGTGACCACCGCGATCCGCTCGTCCAGGCTGGTCCGGGCCCAGGGGCCCTCGTCGAACGCCGTCCGCGCCGCCGCGACGGCCCGGTCCACATCGGCGCGGGAGGCGTGCGGCACCCGGCCGATGATCTGCTCGGTGTGCGGCGAGACGACCTCGATGGTGTCCTCGCCCGCCGGATCGGCCAGCGCGCCGCCGATGAAGAGCTGCCCGTGCTCGATGAGGTCGTCCATCGCTGATGCCTTCCGGCCGATGACTGAGGGGTACGGGTGGGTACGGTCGGCCCGCCCGGGGTCGGGCCCGCCAACAGAGGCAGCCAATATCTGACGCTGCATCAGAACTGATACCAGTTCTAGCTATAGTGGGCAATGCTTGTGTCGAGGAGAGGGGGAGCCGATGGCGCAGGTGACGCGGGTGACCGACCATGGCGGCGGGGTGTGGAGCATCCCGGTCCCGATCCCCGACAACCCGCTCGGGCACACCCTGGTCCACCTCCTCGACACCGACCGCGGCCCCGTCCTGATCGACACCGGCTGGGACGACCCCACGGCCTGGGACACCCTCACCGCCGGGCTCGCCGCGTGCGGCGCCTCCGTCGCCGATGTCCACGGCGTCCTCGTCACCCATCACCACCCCGACCACCACGGGCTGTCCGGCCAGGTGCGGGAGGCGTCCGGGGCGTGGATCGCCATGCACACCGCCGACGCCCAGGTGGTCCGGCGCACCCGGGAGGCCGAGCCCTCCCGCTGGCTGGACTATCTGGAGGAGAAGCTCGCCGCGGCCGGGGCACCCGAGGAGCATCTGGCCCCACTGCGCGCCACCCGCGCGGCCGGCCGTACGAGCCTCCCGGGGCAGCGGGCCGCGCTCCCCGACCGCGAGATCGTCCCCGGTGAACTCCTCGATCTGGCGGGCCGGCGGCTGCGCGCCATCTGGACCCCCGGCCACACCCCCGGCCATGTCTGCCTCCACCTCGAAGAGGCCCATCCGGCGGCCGGTGAGGCCCCGCCCGGCCATGGCCGCCTGTTCTCCGGGGACCATCTGCTGCCCGGGATCACCCCCCATATCGGGCTCTACGAGGACCCCGACGACATGACCGTCACCGACCCCCTCGGCGACTACCTCGACTCCCTCGAACGCATCGCCGCCCTCGCCCCCGCCGAGGTGCTCCCCGCCCATCAGTACGCGTTCACCGACGCCCCGGCGCGGGTGCGGGCGCTGCTGGACCACCACGAGGAGCGGCTGGCCGGGCTGCTGGCGCTGCTCACCACCCCGCTCACCCCGTGGCGGCTGGCCGAGGCCATGGAGTGGAACCGCCCGTGGGAGCAGATCCCCTTCGGCTCCCGCAATATCGCGGTCTCGGAGGCGGAGGCCCATCTGCGCCGGCTGGTGAAGCTGGGCAGGGCGGAAGCGGTACCGGGCAGCGATCCTGTGATGTACCAAGCGATTTGAGTGACGTATGGGGTGCCGGTGCGACGGACCGGAAGCTAGCCTTACCCGGCCTGGCGCACACAGCCGCACACCCCCCGTAACAGCCGTATCAGCAGGAGCATGCGTGACGAGCCCCACCCGAGATTCCGACCCGACTCCGACGGCCGATCCGGCAGCAGGCCCGGCAGATCCGGCCGCCGATCCGACACCGCCCCCGGGCTGCCCCGCCCACTCCGGCCAGGCCCCGGCCGGATACGGGCTCGAGTCGCTGCACGGCCCCGAGTTCGCCGCCGACCCGTCCGCCACCTACGCCCGCCTGCGGGAACACGGACGCATCGCGCCCGTGGAGCTGGCGCCCGGCGTCCCCGTCTCGCTCGTGACCAGCTATCAGACCGCGCTGGACATCCTGCGCGGCCCCGAGACGTTCTCCAAGGACGCGCGCCACTGGCAGGCGCTCACCGACGGCACCATCCCCATGGACAACCCCGTGGTGCCGATGATGATGTACCGGCCGAACGCGCTGTGCAGCGACGGCGAGCAGCATCACCGGCTGCGCGCGGCGATCTCCGACACCCTCGACCGCCTGGACATCCACGCGCTGCGCCGCTACGTGGAACGGAGCGCCGACTTCCTTATCGACCTCTTCGGCCCCAAGGGCGAGGCCGATCTGCTCAAGGAGTACTCCGCCCGGCTCCCCCTGCTCGTCTTCAACCAGCTCTTCGGCTGCCCGCCCGAGCTGAGCGACAAGCTGGTGCGGGCGCTCTCGGCGCTCTTCGACGTCACCGAGGACTCCGAGCAGGCCAACGCGCTCCTCGCGGAGACCCTCTTCCAGCTCATCGCCCTCAAGCGGGAGAATCCGGGCCCGGACATGACGTCCTGGCTGATCGCCCACCCCGCCGAGCTCACCGACGAGGAGCTGATCCACCAGATCGTCGTCCTGGTCGGCGCGGGCACCCAGCCCCAGCAGAACCTGATCTGCAACGGGCTGCTGCTCCTGCTGTCGGACGAACGGTTCCGGGGCGATCTCGCGGGCGGCACCATGCTGATCGAGGACGCGCTCAACGAGGTCCTGTGGAAGGACCCGCCGCTGGCCAACTTCTGCGTCCACTACCCGCGCCATGACGTCACTGTCGACGGACACCGGCTGTCCAAGGGCGACCCCGTCGTCATCAGCCTGGCGGCCGCCAACAACGACCCGTATCTGCTGTCGAACCGGCGCGGCAACCGGGCGCATCTGGCGTGGAGCGCCGGCCCGCACACCTGCCCCGCGAAGGACCCGGCCCAGCTGATCGCCTCCGTCGCCATCGAGAAGCTGCTCGATCGGCTGCCCGATCTCGAACTCGCCGTCCCCGCCGACCGGTTGGAGTGGCGGCCCGGCCCCTTCCACCGGGCCCTGGCCGCGCTGCCGGTGCGCTTCCCGCGGACGGCCGCGAAGACCGATGAGGCGCTGGCCGAGATGGCGGCGGCGGCGACCGCGGTTATCTCGGGGGCCGTGGGCAAGACGCCCGCGGTCGCCCGGACGGACGCCCCGGACGACGGTCCCGGCGGGACCGCGCCCTCGCCGGACACCGCGTCCGCCACCACGGAACCGGAGCCCGAGTCCGGCGCCGAGCACGAGGCCCGGCGCCGCTGGTGGAAGTCCCTGGCCCAGTGGTGGCGCCGCGGGTAGCGGACGGCGGCCGGGAGCGGGGGCTGTCAGGAGGCTCGCCCCGGAGGCCGAGGACCGGGCGCTGTTCGGGCGGATCTTCACCGAGGTCTACGCCCGGCGGCTGTTCGACGTATGGGCCGTCCGCGCGGACGGCCGGTACGTCGGCCACGCCGAGATCAAGCCGACCGAGGCCGTCGGCGGCCACGAGATCGTCTACGCGCTGGCGCCGGAGGCGTGGGGGCGCGGTCTGGGGACCGAGCTGACCGAGGCGGTCGTCGGTCACGGCTTCGGCACGCTCGGGCTGAGCGAGGTGCACGCCACGGTCATGGCGGCCAACGAGGCGTCGTTGGCCCTGCTCACCCGGCTCGGCTTCGCGCACCGCCGTGATATCGAGGAGGGGGACGGCACGACGACGCGCTGTCTCGCGGTCGTCCGAGGCGAAGGCCGTCGATCGGCCCCGTCCATGGGCGGCTGAAGGCGCCCGACAAGTCGGCGGATAAGCTGTCCGTAAACTTCATACGCGTCCGATCGGGGGAAGCCGGTGCGATTCCGGCGCTGACCCGCAACCGTGAGCGCGCCCCGCGGGGCGTACGAGCCGGAACACCCGGGCGGGCGCGACGACGCAGGCTCCCGCCGCCGGACGACCGGTGGCGGCACCGTCGAGGTATGCGGAGCTGAGCCGGGTGCCAGGCGTGCCGCGGAGTGTGTTCCGCGTGCGGCGCGGCTGGACGGCCGTGCGCGGCTGCGTGCGCCCGTCCACCGACCGAGAGGCACCACAGCCATGAACATTCGCCGCAGCGTGGCGGCTCTTTCCCTCTGCGCACTGGGCGCGGCCGCCGCGCCCGCCGCCGTGGCCGACGGCGGCCCGGCCGGGCGTGCCGAGGGGCTCTACGGCGCCAAGGACCCGAAGTTCGACGGGGTGTGGCGACAGTCGCTGGCGCTGCTCGCCCAGGACGCGGTGGGCGTCACCCCGGCGAAGTCGGCCATCGACTGGCTGGCCGGGCAGAGTTGCGAGGACGGCGGCTTCGCGGCGTACCGCGCGGACACGTCCAAGCGTTGCGACCCGGAGAAGGGCGAGTTCACGGACGCGACGGCGGCGGCGGTCCAGGCGCTGGCCGCGGTGGGCGGGCGCTCCGGCACCGTGGAGAAGGGCATCGGCTGGCTGAAGCGCCACCAGAACGAGGACGGCGGCTGGGGCATGAACCCGGGCGGCCCGAGCGACGCCAACTCCACCGCCGCGGCGGTCGGCGCCTTCGCCGCCACCGGCCAGGACCCGGCGAAGGTGACGTCGGCCCCGGGCAAGGGCGGCAAGACCCCGTACGACGCACTGCTCGGCCTGCAACTGGACTGCTCGGCGAAGGCGGCGGAGCGCGGGGCGTTCGCGTACACGGCCGCCAAGGGCAAGCCCGTCGCCAACGAGCTGGCCACCGCGAGCGCCGCGCTGGCCGCGCGGGGCAAGGGCTTCGTCTTCGAGACCGTCGGCAAGGACGGCGGCGCCGAGCCGAAGCCGCTGCGCTGCGAAAAGGGGAAGGACGGGGCCGACACCCCGAAGGACGCCGCCGAGGCCGCGCTGGCCCACCTCTCCCGCGTCATGTCCGACACCGATGCGCACCTGAAGTCCGCGATGCCCGGCGCCAAGGACCAGCCCGACTTCGGCGGCACGGCCGACGCGGTGGTCGCGCTCGCCGCCGGGGAACACAGCGCGGCCGCGGGCAAGCCCCTGCAGTGGCTCCAGAGCAAGGACAGCGGCGCGGCGGCCTGGGCCAAGGGCGACCCCGGCGCCCTCGCCAAACTGATCCTCGCGGCCCACGCGGCCGGCGCCGACCCCCGCGACTTCGGCGGCGCCGACCTCGTACGGCAGTTGACCGCCACCGGCCCGAAGCCCGAGGCGGCGGCCCCGGGCGCGGAGTCGGACGGGAACGGCAAGGGTGAGGAGAAGAAGGACGACGACGACGGAGTCGGCGGCGTCTGGTGGACGGTCGGCGTCTGCACGGTCGCCGGTATGGGCATCGGCTTCCTCCTGAGCGGCCGGAAGAGGCGACAGCTTTGAGCCCACGCACAGATGTGGCACCGGTCCGCACCGGGGCGGCTCGGGTCCCGCGCACCCGCGCGGCACGGGTCCGGTACGCCTCCTCGGCACCGGTACCGCGCGCCCGCGCGGCCCAGGCCCGGCGCGCGGACGCGGCACCCCCCACGCACGCCCAGGCGGCGTCGCCCCCGCACGCGCCGGCGGCCACGGCCCCACGCGCGGACGCGGCTTCCGTCCCACACATCCGCGCGCGTTTCGCCTGGTGCGGCCGTGCGGCCCGGCTGTTGCTGTCCGCCGCCGCCTTGGCACTGCCCGTCGTCGCCCTGGCACTGCCCGTCGTCGCCCTGTTCCCGATGCTCGGCGCGGCGCCCGCGCAGGCCGCCGACGGGTATCGCTACTGGTCGTTCTGGCAGCGGGGCGGGGACGGCGGCAGTTGGAGCTATGCCACGCAGGGGCCCTCCTCCGCGCGGCCCGGTGATGGTGACATGATCGGTTTCCGCTTCGCGGTCAGCGAGGACTCCGACGACGCCACCCGGCCGCGCGGCATGGCCGATTTCGCCGCCGCCTGTGCCGACACCCCCGCCACGGACGGCACCAAACGGGTCGCGGTGGTCATCGACTTCGGTACGGCCACCGACGCACCCGACCGCCGGACGCCGCCCGCGCCCCGCACCGAGTGCGCACGGGTCGGCGAGGACGCGTCCGCCGGGGAGGCACTCGCCGCCGTCGCGAAGCCGCTGCGCTACAACTCCGCGGCGCTGCTGTGCGCCGTCTCCGGCTATCCGGAGACGGGCTGCGGGGACAAGGTGAGCACCTCCGTGGACGCCCACGCCGCCCCGAAGGGCGACGGCGGCAAGGCGGACGACGGCGGCTCGGGCCCCTCGGCCGGGCTGATCGGCGGGCTCGCCGCCGTCGTGCTGCTCGGCGCCGCGGCGGTCTGGCAGGCGCGCCGCCGTCGCGGATGAGTACACGGAAGACCGCCATGCCACCGCGCAGCACCGCCCCGGCCACGGCCCCGCGCCGCCCCGGCCTCCGCTTCCGCACCAGGTCCCGCACCCGGCCGCGAGCCGGTACCCCGCGCGGCGGAAGCGCCCTGCACGCCGGGGCCTGGTGGCTGTGGGCGCTCGGGCTGGCCACGGCCGCGTCCCGGACCACCAACCCGCTGCTGCTCGGGCTGCTCATCGCGGTCGCGGGCTATGTGGTGGCCGTGCGCCGCACGGACGCGCCATGGGCCCGCTCGTACACCGCGTTCCTCAAGCTGGGTCTCGTGGTGCTGGCCATCCGGCTGTTCTTCGCGGTCTTCCTCGGCTCGCCGATCCCCGGGACGCGGGTGCTCTTCACGCTCCCCGAAGTCCCGCTGCCCCACTGGGCGCAGGGGGTGCGCATCGGCGGCCGGGTATCGGCCGAGGGATTGGTGTTCGCGCTGTACGACGGGCTGCGGCTGGCCACCCTGCTGATCTGCGTCGGCGCCGCGAACGCCCTCGCCAGCCCGGCGCGGCTGCTCAAGTCGCTGCCCGGCGCGCTCTACGAGGCCGGGGTCGCGGTCGTGGTGGCGATGACCTTCGCACCCCATCTGGTGGCGGACGTGACTCGGCTGCGCTCCGCCCGTAGGCTGCGCGGCCGCCCCGACCGCGGGGTGAAGGCGCTGCTGCAGGTCGGACTTCCGGTGCTGGAGGGCGCGTTGGAACGCTCGGTGGCCCTGGCGGCGGCGATGGACGCGCGCGGCTACGGCCGCACCGCCCAGGTTCCGCCCGCCGTCGCCCGTACCACCACCGCGCTGACGCTGGGCGGGCTGCTCGGCGTCTGCTGCGGTACGTACGGCCTGCTCGCGGCCGAGGGCGCGGGCTACGGACTGCCGCTGCTGCTCGCCGGACTCGCCGCCGCGCTCGGCGGTCTGTGGCTGGGCGGCCGCCGCTCGGTGCGCAGCCGCTACCGCCCGGACCGCTGGGGCGTACGGGCGTGGCTGGTGGCGGGGTCGGGAGCGGCGGTCGCGGCACTGATGATCGCTGCCGCCTCGTACGCCCCACAGGCCCTCCAGCCGTCCGTCGTCCCGCTCACCGCACCGACGCTGCCGCTGTGGCCGGCGGCGGGGGTGCTGCTGGGTCTGCTCCCGGCGTTCGCGGCGCCGGCGCCGGGCCGCGAGCCGGCTCCGGCGAACGAGGCCCCCGCCGCACCGGCCCGAGAGCGGATCCGGCGACGCGACCCGCGCCCCGACACGCCGCCCGGCTCGCACCCGGCAGACGCCCCCGACCACCACCCCACCGCACAAACCCCGCCCGCTGGCAAGCGCGCTGACGCGCGAGCCGAGGCGGGGCCCGAGGAGGGCAGCACGCAGTGATCCGCTTTGAGCAGGTGTCGGTCCACTACGACGGTGCGGCGCGGCCCGCCCTCGCGGCGGTGGATCTGACCGTCCCCGAGGGGGAGCTGTGTCTGCTCGTGGGCCCGTCCGGGGTCGGTAAGTCGACACTCCTCGGGGCCGTCTCCGGTCTCGTACCGCATTTCACCGGTGGCATCCTGCGCGGCCGCGTCACCGTGGCGGGCCGGGACACCCGTACCCACAAGCCGCGCGAACTCGCCGACGTCGTCGGCACCGTGGGCCAGGACCCGCTCGCGCACTTCGTCACCGACACCGTCGAGGACGAGTTGGCGTACGGCATGGAGTCGCTCGGCATCGCCCCGGACACCATGCGCCGCCGGGTCGAGGAGACGCTGGACCTGCTGGGCCTCGCCGAGTTGCGGGACCGTCCCATCGCCACGCTCTCCGGCGGGCAGCGGCAGCGTGTGGCGATCGGCTCGGTGCTCACCACCCACCCCCGTGTCCTGGTCCTGGACGAGCCGACCTCAGCGCTGGACCCGGCCGCGGCCGAGGAGGTGCTGGCCGTGCTGCAGCGGCTGGTGCACGATCTGGGCACCACGGTCCTGATGGCCGAACACCGCCTCGAACGCGTGGTGCAGTACGCGGACCAGATGATCCTGCTCCCCTCCCCCGGCGCCGCCCCGCTGACCGGCACCCCGGCCGAGCTGCTGCCGGTGTCGCCCGTCCAGCCGCCCGTGGTGGCGCTGGGCGGCCTGGCCGGGTGGCCGCCGCCGGTGCCGCTGTCCGTACGGGACGCGCGCCGCAAGGCGGGGCCGCTGCGGGAACGGCTCGCGCCGCTCGCCCCCCGGCCGGTGGCCGATCCGCCGCCCGGCGGGCCGGTGGGCGAGGTGGCGAGGCTGTCCGTACGCCACGGCCGGGTGGAGGCGCTGCGCGGGGTGGACCTGACGGTGCGGCCGGGCGAGACGGTGGCACTGATGGGACGCAACGGGGCGGGCAAGTCCACGCTTCTGGCCTGCCTGGTCGGGCTGTACGAACCCGCCTCGGGCTCGGTGCGGGTCGGCCCGGACCGGGTCGTACCGCACCGCACCCGCCCCGCCCAGCTCCTGCGCCAGGTCGGCCTCGTACCGCAGGAGCCGCGCGATCTGCTCTACGCGGACACGGTCGCCGCCGAGTGCGCGGCGGCCGACCAGGACGCGGGCGCCGCGCCCGGGACCTGCCGGGAGCTGGTCGGCCGGCTGCTGCCGGAGGTGGCGGACACCGCCCATCCGCGCGATCTGTCGGAGGGACAGCGGCTGGCGCTGGCCCTGTCCGTCATCCTCACCGCCCGTCCGCCCCTGCTGCTGCTCGACGAGCCCACGCGCGGGCTCGACTACGCGGCGAAGGCGCGCCTGGTGGAGGTGGTACGCGGACTGGCCGCGGACGGCCACGCGACCGTACTGGCCACCCACGATGTGGAGCTCGCGGCCGAACTCGCCCACCGCGTCGTCATCCTGGCCGAGGGCGAGGTGGTCGCGGACGGCCCCACGGCCGAGGTGGTGGTCTCCTCCCCCGCCTTCGCGCCACAGGTGGCCAAGGTGCTGGCCCCACTGCCGTGGCTGACGGTGCCGCAGATACGCGAGGCACTGGAGGGAGCGCCATGAGCGGGACAGCACTGAGCGGGCCGCACCGGGCGGAGCGGGGACGCGGCGGCAGGACGAAGGCCATACGCCTCGGCCCGCGATCGGTGGCGGCGCTCGCGCTCGTCTCCGCGATCGGTGTCGTCGCCTTCGGCTGGCCGCTGTTCGCTCCGGGCGACTCGGGGATCACCACCCACGCGGCCGACGCGCCCTGGCTGTTCGCCGCACTGCTCCCGCTCCTGCTTGCCGTGGTCGTGGCGACCATCGCGGACACCGGTCTGGACGCCAAGGCCGTCGCGATGCTCGGTGTGCTGGCGGCGGCGGGGGCGGCCCTGCGGCCGCTGGGCGCGGGAACGGCCGGGATCGAGCCGATGTTCTTCCTGATGGTGCTGTCCGGGCGGGTGCTGGGCCCCGGTTTCGGCTTTGTCCTCGGCGCCGTGTCGATGTTCGCGTCCGCGCTGCTCACGGGCGGGGTGGGCCCGTGGATGCCGTTCCAGATGCTGGCGATGGGCTGGGTGGCGATGGGCGCGGGGCTGCTCCCCGGCGCCGCCCGGCCGCCCGGCCGGGCGGAGTCGCTGCTGCTCGCGGGGTACGGGGCGGTGGCGTCCGTGGCCTACGGAACGGTCATGAACCTCCAGGGCTGGACCCTGATGCAGGGCATGGCCTCGGGGATCTCCTACGTCCCCGGCGACCCACTCGGCGAGAACCTCACCCGCTTCGCGGCGTACTGCCTGGCCACCTCGCTGGGCTGGGACCTGCCGCGCGCCGTGGTCACGATGGTGCTCACCCTCACCCTCGGCGGACCGGTGCTGCGAGCGCTCCGCCGCGCCACCCGCCGCGCGGCCTTCGAGGCGCCGGCCACGTTCGAGGACCGGCCCACCCCCGACACCTCCTCTTAGCCACAGTCCCGCCGACGGGCAATCACCGCATGGAGGCGGTTGATCTGGCGGTGCGAGGTGTGAGGGCTCCGTCCACCCTCGCCGGTGCCGACTCGCCCTCGCGGAGGACGCTCAGTCGAGACAGAACTCGTTGCCCTCGATGTCCTGCATCAGGATGCAGGACTCGTCGTCATCATCGGCAAGCAGCGTTCGCAGGTGTACCGCACCGAGCGCGATCAGCCGTGCGCATTCGGCCTCCAGCGTGGCGAGGCGCTCTTCACCCACGAGTCCGACGCCGACCCGCACGTCGAGGTGCACCCGATTCTTGACGACCTTCCCTTCGGGAACGCGCTGGAAGAGCAGGCGCGGGCCCTCACCCGAGGGATCACTGCACGCGAAGTAGATGACCTGGCCTTCGGGCGGCAGCGAGCGGTGGTAGTCCTGCCATGTGGCAAATCCCTCCGGGACCGGCGGTACGACGTACCCCAACACCTCGCACCAAAAACCGGCGAGGCGCGCGGGCTCCGCGCAGTCGAAGGTGACTTGGAACTGCTTGACCGATGGCATCGGCGCACCATAGCAGGGGGACTCCGCCTACAGCCGCTGGATAATCGTGCCCGTGGCCAGCGCCCCGCCCGCGCACATCGTGATGAGCGCGAACTCCTTGTCCGCGCGCTCCAGTTCATGCAGCGCCGTCGTGATCAGGCGCGCCCCCGTGGCCCCCACCGGGTGCCCCAGGGCGATCGCGCCGCCGTTCACGTTCACCTTCTCCAGGTTCTGCTCGAAGACCTGCGCCCAGGACAGCACCACCGAGGCGAACGCCTCGTTGATCTCGATCAGGTCGATGTCCTTCAGGGTCATCCCGGCCTTGCCCAGGACCGCCTTCGTGGCGTCGATCGGCCCGTCCAGGTGGAAGTGCGGATCGGTGCCGACCAGGGCCTGGGCCACGATACGGGCGCGGGGGCGGAGTTTGAGGGCGCGGGCCATGCGCTTGGAGGCCCACAGGACCGCGCAGGCGCCGTCGGAGATCTGGGAGGAGTTGCCCGCGGTGTGCACGGCGGTGGGCATGATGGGCTTGAGTCCGGCCAGCGCCTCCATACTGGTGTCGCGCAGGCCCTCGTCCCGGTCGACGGCGCGCCACATGCCCTCGCCGGCCGTCTGCTCCTCGTCGGTCGTGGGCACCTGCACCGCGAAGGTCTCGCGCTTGAACCGTTCCTCGGCCCAGGCCCGCGCCGCCCGCTCCTGGGAGAGCAGCCCGAGGGAGTCGACGTGTTCGCGGGTCAGGCCGCGGTTGCGGGCGATGCGTTCGGCGGCCTGGAACTGATTGGGCAGGTCCACGTTCCACTCCTCGGGGAACGGTTTGCCCGGCCCGTGTTTGGAGCCGCTGCCCAGCGGCACCCGCGACATGGCCTCGACGCCGCAGCCGATGCCGATGTCGATGACACCGGTGGCGACCATGTTGGCCACCATATGATTGGCTTGCTGCGAAGAGCCGCACTGACAGTCCACGGTGGTCGCCGCGGTCTCGTACGGCAGCCCCATCGTCAGCCAGGCGGTGCGCGCGGGGTTCATCGACTGCTCCCCGGCGTGGGTGACGGTGCCGCCGACGATCTGCTCGATGCAGTCGGGCTGAATGCCGGTGCGGGCGAGGAGTTCGCGGTAGGTCTCGCCGAGCAGATAGGCGGGGTGGAGGTTGGCGAGCGCGCCTCCGCGCTTGCCGATGGGCGTGCGGACGGCTTCGACGATGACGGGTTCGGCGGCCATGGCTGTCTCGTCCTCTCATCGCATCCGCGGGGCTCCCGGCAGCGCCCGCGTCAGAACTAGTACGCGTTCTAGTTCTTCAGCTCAGTCTGCTGAGACCCGGCCCGGCGGCGCAAGGGTTGTGCAGGGGTTGAGCGGATCTCAAGGGCATCAATCCGCCGAAACAATGGCCGCGACTTCTCTTGCTACTTGTAGAACCCGTTACTACCTTGCGGACACTTCTGATAGGCCGTCAGATCCCTGGAGTGGCCGATGTCCTGCCCAGCGCTCCCCGAAGGCTTTGACCTCACCGACCCCGACCTCCATCAGCATCGGGTGCCACTCCCGGAGCTCGCCCGGCTGCGGCAGACGGCGCCCGTGTGCTGGATCCCCCAGCCACATGGCGTGGCCGGCTTCGACGACGACGGCTACTGGGCCGTCACCCGCCATGCCGATGTCAAGGAGGTCTCCACCCGGCCGGAGATCTTCTCCTCCCACGCCAACACCGCGATCATCCGCTTCAACGAGCACATCCAGCGGGATCAGATCGACGTCCAGAAGCTGATCATGCTGAACATGGACCCGCCCGAGCACACCCGGGTCCGCCAGATCGTCCAGCGCGGCTTCACCCCGCGCGCCATCCGCGCCCTGGAGGACGCCCTGCGCGACCGCGCCACCCGCATCGTGGCCGGGGCCAGGGAGAGCGGCAGCGGGGACTTCGTCACCGATGTGGCCTGCGAACTGCCACTGCAGGCGATCGCCGAGCTCATCGGCATCCCCCAGCAGGACCGGTCCAAGATCTTCGACTGGTCCAACAAGATGGTCGCGTACGACGACCCCGAACTGGCCATCACCGAGGAGATCGGCGCCGAGTCGGCCATGGAGCTGATCTCGTACTCCATGAACCTCGCCGCCGACCGCAAGGCCTGCCCGGCCAAGGACATCGTCAGCCGGCTGGTGGCCGCCGAGGACGAGGGCAATCTGGGCTCGGACGAGTTCGGCTTCTTCGTACTGCTGCTCGCCGTCGCCGGGAACGAGACCACGCGCAACGCCATCAGCCACGGGATGCACGCCTTCCTCACCCACCCCGACCAGTGGGAGCTGTTCAAGGCCGAGCGCCCCGCCACCGCCGCCGACGAGATCGTGCGCTGGGCCACCCCCGTGATGTCCTTCCAGCGCACCGCCACCCAGGACACCGAGCTCGGCGGACAGCGCATCGAGGCGGGTCAGCGGGTCGGCGTGTTCTACTCCTCCGCCAACAACGACCCCGAGGTCTTCGACCGCCCCGAGACCTTCGACATCACCCGTGACCCCAACCCCCACCTCGGCTTCGGCGGCGGCGGACCGCACTTCTGCCTCGGCAAGAGCCTGGCGGAGCTGGAGATCCGGCTGATTTTCAACGCCATCGCGGACACCCTTCCGGACATCCGGCTCACGGGTGAGCCCCGGCGGCTGCGCTCGGCCTGGCTGAACGGGATCAAGGAGCTCAGGGTGACCTACACGTAAGCTGTTCGTGCCGCGCCAGGAGTCCCACAACCCGCCGGGCGGGGGCACACTGACCGCCATGAGCGAGATGTACGGCCCGCACGGCGCGGCGGGCGACCGTCGAAGACTCTTCGACTTCATAGCCCTCACCGCCCGCCTCCGTGAGATCGAGCGCGCCAACAACGCCACCCCGGAGCGCAAGGAGAGCGTCGCGGAGCACTCCTGGCATCTGGCGATGGTGAGCTGGATCCTGCACGCCGAGTTCGAGCGCGAGGCCGGGCAGCGGCTCGACCTCACCAAGATGCTCAAGCTCTGCCTGATGCACGACCTCGTCGAGATGGACGCGGTGGAGCGGGGAGCCGCGGGCGGTGAGCCACCGCGCTTCGCCTCGCTCCCCGCGCCGCTCGGGGCCGAACTCCTCGCGCTGTGGCGGGAGTACGAGGAGGGCCGTACGCCCGAGGCGTGCCTGGTGCGCGGGGTGGACCGGCTCAACCCCACCCTGATGCGCTGCCTGACCGGCCAGGGCTGGGGCGACATGGCCACCGACAGCCACGCCCCCGTGGACGCCGAGGCGCTGGACGGGCTGCATCTGCCGAGGGTGGCCGTGAGCGAGACGCTGCGCGCGCTGTACGAGGAGATCAGGGACGCCTCGGTGGAGGGCGGGCTGCTACCGCCGTGAGGCCTGCCCGCCCTCCACCGAGTGCCGCGCGACGCGCGGAACGCCGCTACTTGAACGGCACGTTCACACACGCCACCCGGGCGCCCGCCTGCCCGGCCTTGCCCGACGTGGTGCCCGTCGCATGCTTGTGGATCACCACGGAACGGGCCTCATCGGGCCGGAAGTTCCACTTCACCCAGGACTTGGCCCAGCCCTTGCCGTTGCCCCTGGTGGTGAGGTCCAGCCACACCTCGTTGTGCGGGTTGGCGTACTTCGGGTTGGTCGAGGGCTGCTTGGGGTCCTGCTTGTTCTGGTAGTGCGGCCCCGACGAGTCGGGCTTGGTGCCACACGGCTTCGTGTGGACGTGGATCCCGAAGTGGTGATCGGCCGCGAGGCCACGCACGCTGATGAACACGAACGTGCCCTTGTGCATCTTGTAGGCGCCGTGGCCCTCCCCACCTTCGTGGTGGTTCTTCATGCCCTTGCCGCTCAGCCGCGCCTCCGCGATGAACACCGACGCGGACGTCGGCACCAGCGACTTGTCGTACGTCACCGCACCGGCGGTCTTCGCCTGCGACGCCGGCTGGAAGCTGTCGTGGACGAAGACGAAGGGGTGGGGCGGCGCGGCGACCGCGGGTGTCGCGATGGCCATTGAAGCGCCCATCGCGACCGCCGCGGTTACTGCCTTCACCAGGGACATCCTTGATCCCTCCTCGGTCGGGGTCCCCGCTCCCCGTCTCGATTCCCGGATCCCCCCGTTCAACGTTCAACGCGCTTGTCCGGCTTTCCGCCCCCTTCTCACCACGCTAGACCCGCTGGTCATGCCGCTCAACGCGAGCCCCGGCCCCCTTTTCGGGGGACTCGCCGGCCCCGATCCGGGTCTGCTCCGCGGGCCCGGCGTCGTCGTGCTCTCCGCCGCGCTGCCGCACCAGCCCCGGGACCAGCCCCCTGACCCGGGCGACCGCGGCGCCCATCGTCGCCGACAGCGGTGGCGCCTCCTCGTGCGGGCGCCCGCCCACACCGAGGAACACGTACTGCAGCGCGAACCCGGCCGCGACGATGACCGCGCCGCCGACCGCGTCCAGCACATAGTGGTTCGCGGTGCCCACGATGACGGCCGTCGTCAGCAGCGGATACAGGATGCCGAGCACCTTCGCCCAGATGTACGGCGCCACGATCGCGATGACCACCCCGCACCACAGCGACCAGCCCACGTGCAGCGACGGCATGGCCGCGTACTGGTTGGACAGCTTGGTGAGCACGCCGAAGTCCGGGTTGCTCAGATCCTGCGGGCCGTGCGCGGTGTCCACGTACCCGAGCCCCATCAGCCGCGGCGGGGCCAGCGGGTAGAGCCAGAAGCCGACCAGGGCGAGCAGGGTGGCGAAGGCCAGCGGGGTGCGGGCCCAGCGGTAGGTGGCGGGGCGGCGCAGATACAGCCAGCCCAGCAGGGACAGCGGGATCAGGAAGTGGAAGGTGCTGTAGTACCAGTTCATGAAGTCTTTGAGCCATCCGGTGTCGGCCACGATGGCGTTGAACCAGTGCTCGATGTCGATATGCAGCCAGCCCTCGAGGGTGAGCACCTGGTCTCCGTGGCCCTCGGCCACGCCGCGCTCGTCCGGGGCGTGGCCGCGGATCCAGGAGTAGGCGAAGTAGCCGACGCGGATCAGCATCAGTTCGAGCATCAGGTTCGGGCGGGACAGCGGCCGCTTGAGGACGCGCAGCAGCGGCACCCAGGCGAAGCGGCTCTTGGCCGGTTCGGCGACCGGCGTCGGCTCGGGGTCGTCCCACCTCGGCGAGGTGCGGGAGAGGAACGGCACCAGACAGGCGGCGGCGAGCGCGGCCAGCAGCGGCGCGTTGTAGCCGATATGGCCGAGGATCTCGATGTCGGGCAGCAGGGCGGTGCGGTTGAGCGACATCGCCAGTACGACCAGAACCGGCCACACCAGCCGGTCGGAGCCGCGCCGCCCCACCCGGCCGACCACGGCCAGCAGGATCCACAGCTGCTGGTGCTGCCAGGAGGTGGGCGAGACCGCGAGCGCGACGCTGCCGGTGATGGCGGCGGCGAGCAGCAGCTGCCCGTCCCTCGCGTAGCGCACCGCGCGCCGCAGGCCGATCACCACGACCGCGACCGCGAGCACGGCCAGCAGCCCGAGCTCCATCGGGCCCTCGACGCCGATGCGCAGCAGCAGCCCGTGCAGCGACTGGTTGGCCAGGCTGTCGGCGGGGGCGCCGAGGCCGAAGCCGCCGATGTGATGCCCCCAGTACGTCCCCGAGTCGTGCGGCATCGCCGCCCAGGCGAGCGCGGTGCACACGGCGAACGTGGCGCCCGCGAGCACGGCGGCCCGGCGCCGTTCGATCAGCCACAGCACGACGGCGAACAGCAGCAGCGCGGGCTGCAGCGCCGCGGCCACTCCGATGAGCACACCGGCCTGCCGCCCGGAGGTTCTGGGCAGCACGGTGAGGACGACCAGGAGCACCGGGATGATGCTGGTCTGGCCGAGGGTGAAGGTGTTGCGCACCGGAAGCGACAGCACCAGCAGGCTGATGGCCAGCGGTGCGGCGATCAGCGAGGTGCGGCGGGAGACCGGGCCGGGCAACGACCGGGCCACCACCAGCCCGAGGACGACGACCAGCAGCAGGGTGCCGAAGGTCCAGGCGACCCCGAGGCTCTGCTCGGCGGCCCGGGTCAGCGGTTTGAGGACGAGCCCGGAGAACGGGGTGCCGGTGAAGGAGTCCCCGTCGTACAGCGACCCGCTGACATGCAGCACACCCTGGTCGCCGATCCAGGTCTCCAGGTCGGTCAGCCGCTCATCGGGCGGCAGCCGCAGCACCGCCGCCGCCTGACGGACCGCCAGCATGCCCGCCAGGAGCCACAGGGCCACGAGCCCCATTCTGGTCCGTGACGTCCGCGCCCCTACGGCACCGGGGGCCGGCCCCGTGTCCGGGCTTCTCCCCAGTCCGCTCCGCTCCACGTTCGCCACGCCGTGCCGCTCCCCCACTCGCCCTCTTCATCTGTCCCGGATGTTTGGAGACCTTACTGAGCCCACTACTCAGACGCGGAACACCCCCTCTTCACCTGACTGTCGTCCGGGGTTGTCCGAAAGATGTCAGACTTTGGCAGGGTCCTTGCGCTCCGCGAGGGTCCGTACGGTCCGGGCCAATTTCATCAGGGCCGCGGGGTGCGCCGCGAATCGGGACTCGCCGCGCGCTGAAATGTTCCCGGCGTCACTCCGAAGCACCGCACGAACCAGCGGTGGAAGTGGCTCTGGTCGGCGAACCCGGCCTGGGCCGCGGCCTCCGCCGCGCTGCTGCCCGCCACCAGCAGCCCGCGCGCCCGGCGCAGCCGGAGCTGCCGCTGGAAGTCGCTCGGCGCCATCCCGTACGCGGCGCGGAAGGCCCGGTAGAGCGCGAAGCGGCTGCACCCGGCAGCCTCCGCGAGCCGCGCCGCCGGGATCTCCTCCGCGTACGCCTCCTCCAGCAGCGCCCTGACCCGCCGCGCGGCCCGCGCCTGCTCACCGCTCCCGTCCGGAAGCTCCCGGGCCCACAGCGGCCCGGTGGCCCCGCGCCGCACCATCGCCCCGACGGCCGCGGTCAGCCGCTCGTCCCGCACCAGCGGCCCGGCGCCGCCGACCAGGGCGGTGTGCAGCCGCAGCAGGGCGCGGGGCAGCAGGGGGTCGGAGACCACGGGCCGGTCGAACAGCGGCAGCGCCGCCCGGCCGTCCGCGCTGTCGGCCACATCGGCGAGAACATCGCGCACCACATCGGGACCTATGTGGATGATGCGGTACTTGTAGCCGAGCTCGGCAGCCGCCTCCCCGTCATGCGGATCGTCGGGATTGAAGACCATCACCATCCCCGCCCCGCTGGTGCGCAGCGCACCCCGGCACCGGAAGCGCTGGGCGCCGACCTCGGTCACGGCGAAGGAGTAGGTGTCATGGCTGTGGGGATGGAACCGATGGCTGAAAAAGTGCGCGTGCATGGCCTCCACGGGCCGGTCGGGATCGCGCCAGTACCGGGCCCAGTCCTCCCGGCCCCGCTCCCCTTCTCCGACGGCACTCACGGATCCATTGTGCCGTGGCGCACGAGCGTTCAAGACCGCAGGTCGCGGCAGTGGCGAGAGTGACGGCATGCGCTTCGACACCAAGATCGCCGTCATCGTCCGCACCGACCTCGCCGACTGGCAGAAGCTGAACGTGACCGCCTTCCTCTCCAGCGGCCTTGCGCACGCCACGGACGAGATCGTCGGCAAGCCGTACGAGGACGCCTCGGGCAATGTCTACCTTCCGATGTTCCGCGAACCGGTCCTCGTCTACGCCGCCGACGCCCCCGCCCTCACCCGCACCCACACCCGCGCCCTCTCCCGCGACCTGCCGATGTCCCTCTACACCGAGGATCTCTTCGGCACCGACAACGAGGACGACAACCGCGCCACGGTCCGCGCCGTCGGGGCCGACGCCCTGAACCTGGTGGGCCTCGCGGTCTACGGGCCGCGCGGCCAGGTGGACAAGGTGACGAAGGGCTTGCGGCTGCACGGCTGAGGGGCCCGGAGCCAAGGCCGTGCCGATTCAATGACCATGCCGATTCAAAGGCCAGGACGGTTCAATGGGCCGCCCGCTTCCGCCAGCCGCCGGGGGTGACACCCTCCCGGCCCGAAAAGGCACGGCTCAACGCGCTGCCGGTGTCGTATCCGACTCGGACAGCGATCTCCTGGACACTCAGCCGCGTCTCGCGGAGCAGGACCTTGACCCGGTACATGCGCCATGCCGTGAGGTAGCCCAGCGGGGTGTCCCCCGTCCTCGCCTTGAACAGGGCGGCGAACGCCGAGCGTGACATCCCCGCCGTGCGGGCGAGTTCGTCGACCGTCCACGGATGGGCCAGGTCCGCGTGCAACTCCTCCATGGCAACCGCCAGTCGCGGGTCCCGCAGCGCGGCGATCCAACCGACGGTCCCGCCGCCGACATCCGTACAACACGTCCGCAGCGCCTGGACGAAGAGCACATCGGACAGCCGGCTCATGATGAAGCCACCACCGAGCCCGCCCGCCGCGCTCTCCCGCGCGATGAGGTCGAATGTGGTGCGCAGGAGTTGACCGGCCGCGTCGTCCAGATTCAGCCGGAACACCGGCGGCAGGAGCGCGAAGAGCGGTTCTGCCGCCACGGCGTCGAAGGCGAACCGGGTGGAGACGATCCGCGTGAGCTCACCGTCGCCCCCGACCCGCGCCGCGTCGCCGGGGAGCTGGGAGACCAGTCCGTCGCAGTCGACGACCTCGCTGCCCGCCTCGTCCTGAAGCGTGAATCTCACCCCCGCGCGGACCAGGAAGCAGTCGTTCGTCTCCAGCCGTTGCGGCCCGGCGAGCGTGTCCGCGACGAGCAGGCACGCACCACGGGAGATCAGGACCAGCCGGGCGAGGTGCCGGGGAGGGAACGAGATTCCCCACGGCGCGCGGGCGTCCACCCGCACATACCGCGCGTCCTCGATCTTCATCGTGGCGAGAAGGTCGTCAATCGGATCCATCTCCACTCCCCTGATCTCCTCTGACCTATCCCTGGACCATCTGCGTCTGGACGATCTGGACGATCCGCGCCAAACAATGGACGCCAAGATACAGATCGTCCAACCGGGCACACCTATCGTGGAGGCGACATACGAACGAAGGGTGGGAAATGCGAACATTCCAGGTGGAAGCGGGCGGCAGCCTGATCACATCGGCGGAACGCCCGGTACCGAGCCCGTCAGCGGGCGAAGTACTCGTACGGGTGAAGGCCAGCTCCTTCAACGCACGCGATCTGCTCATCGTCACCGGCCGGTACCCCGTCGACGTGCCACCGGGGCGCATCCCGCTCTCCGACGGCGCGGGCGTCGTGGAGGCCGTCGGGGACGGGGTCTCGCGGTTCCGAGTGGGAGACCGCGTCGTGGGTACCTTCCATCCGACCTGGCTGTACGGCCCGTTCCCCGAGTGGGGGCAGCTGCGCGGCACACACCGCGACGGCTGGCTCACCGAATACCTCGCCCTCGACGAACAGAGCCTGGTCACCGTGCCGGATCAGCTGTCCTTCGAGGAAGCCGCCACGCTTCCGTGCGCCGCACTCACCGCGTGGTCGGCCGTGAGCGGCGTCGGCCCGGGGGACACGCTCCTGGTCCAGGGCTCGGGCGGGGTATCGGTCTTCACGCTGCAGTTCGCCCGCCTGGCCGGCGCACGCGTCCTGGCCACGACATCCAGCGCCACCAAGGCCCAACGCCTCGGCGCCCTCGGCGCATCCGATGTCATCGACTACACCAGCACACCGGAGTGGGGCGCGCGGGTACGGGAGCTCACCGGCGGCGGCGCCGACCGCGTCGTCGAGATCGGCGGCGCCGGAACGCTCTCCCAGTCCATCGACGCCGTCGCCCAGGGAGGGCAGATCGCCCTCGTAGGCAATCTGGCGGCAGGCGGCGGCATGGACGTGACGCGGTTCTTCCGTCGCGCCGCGACTCTCCGGTCGATCAGCGTCGGCAGCCGGAGCGACTTCGAACGGATGAACAAGGTCATCGGCCGACACCGGCTCCGGCCCGTCATCGACCGCGTCTTCCCGTTCGACGAGGCCCCGGAGGCGTTCGCGCACTTCGAGCAGGGCCCACGCTTCGGCAAGGTCGTCATCAGCCACTGACCGCCGCCTTCACGCGCTGTTGACTGCCGGATGTAGGAGACTGCGCACAGAGTCGAGACCAGGGCGCCGACCCGGCGCCCGCCGCGTGAGAGGTGTCCTGTGCCCAGCGTTGTAAAGATCAATGTCCTGACCGTGCCGGAGGAACAGCGCGAGGTGCTGGAGAAGCGCTTCGCGTCGCGCGCCGGATCCGTGGAGGGCTCCGACGGCTTCGAGTGGTTCGAGCTGCTGCGCCCGGTCGAGGGGACCGACCAGTACCTCGTCTATACGCGCTGGCGCAGCGAGGAGGACTTCCAGGCGTGGATGGAGGGCCCGATGAAGGCGGCCCACCAGCGCGGCGGCGAGGATGCCCCCCAACAGAAGCCCGCCTCGTCCGGCTCCACCCTGTGGTCCTTCGAGGTCGTCCAGCAGGCCGCCCCCAAGCAGGGCTGACCCGGGCCCCTCGCAACCACCGCTAGCCCCTGGCTCTGGCCAGAGGGCTAGCGGTTTCGTGTTTCACCGGGCGGCTCGGAGCCGGAGATTACGATCCCCGGTACGAGCGCGACATTCAGTCGGCCGCCGCGGAACTCGCCGAAGTCGCCGGCTGGGCTCTTTTGGACGGGGAAAGGACGCTGCGGAACATGGCGATGCCAGTGAATGGCGTGGACGGAATCGCGAAAGCTCAATGAGGATCCATTCACACTGTGATACGTGAACGGCGCCCCGTGGAGCACCCGCAGTCATGGCATGTCATCCGGCTGGAGGCTAGGCTCGTCGCGGCCCGCGCCGGAATGGAGTGCCGGGACAGGCCCCGGTTCCGTATCGGGAGCCGAATGACCGGAGGGCTCATGGAGGGGAACTATGCTGACCGAGACGGTTTTCCACAGCGAAAACGTGCCGGGAGCGGACCGGTTCGATTACTGGTGTGAGCTCATGAGCGCAACGCATTTACCACTGGAACTACGCAGCGATCATGCTGCGGAGTACCTCGCGTGCCACCGCGTTATTGAACTCGGTGCGGTGAAGGTATGGCCCACGTTCTACCAGCCCTTGCACTTCTACCGCACGCCGAAGCTGATTCGCCGGTCCGATCCCGAGCAGTTCCACATCGCGCTCCCCCTGCGCGGGGTCAACCACGTCGAGTCCGCCGGCCAGACCGCCTCGTTCGTCCCGTATGAGTTGCACTTCTTCGACAGTTCACAGCCCTACCACCTCTACTCGACCAACGACAACGGGCTGTTCTCCGGGGTGGGCATCGACATACCCAAGGCCCTCTTGCCCAAGCAGGCCGACCAGCTGCTCGGCCGGCCGATGCCGGGACGGGAAGGCATCGGCGCCCTGTTCACCCAGTTCCTCACCCGTCTGGTCGCGGACTCGGGTTCCCTGACCCCCACCGACGGACCTCGCCTGGGCACGGTCTTGGCCAACCTTGCCTGCGCGCTCTTCGCCCAGGCCCTCGATGCCGAGCATGCCCTTCCGTCAGAAACCCGACAGCGGAATCTCGCCCTGCGCATCCAGTCCTTCATCCGCCAGAACTTGCCCGACCCCCAGCTCACCCCGAGCACGATCGCCGCCGCGCACCACATTTCGGTCAGGTACCTGCACCGCGTCTTCCGCCACGAGGACCGCACCGTCGTCGCCTGGATCCGCCACCAACGCCTCGAACACGCGGCCCGCGACCTCACCGACCCCACCCAGCACGCCACCCCCATCCATGCCATCGCCGCGCGCTGGGGCTTCGCGTGCCACGCCGATTTCACCCGCGCCTTCCGCAGCGCCTACGGCATGCCGCCCAGGGACTACCGGTCCGAGGGCCGCACAGACTGTTCGCAACGGCTGCCCCGACCTCGGGCATGACGCCCTGGAGGAGGTTCGGCCCGGCTGGGCGCAACGCCAAGGCCCGTGCCGATTGGCCCGGCGGGGCGCGCCCGGCAGTGCACGCCTTGCCCGGTAAGGGTGCGCGCACTGCTAAAGACCGGTGGCGGCGGTGCTCCTAAAGTCAGTTCGCGGAAACATCGCGGCGAGTTGCGCAGCGGTCCGTTCTGTCACATGAAGAGGATGTCACCATGTTCAACGTAAGGAAGCTCCTCGTGGGAGCTTGCACTGCAAGCTTGGCTGCTACCGGACTCGTAGTTGTCGGCAGTGTGGCAACCGCCACGCCGGCACGGGCAGACGCGATAACCTGTTACAGGTACATAGAGTCGTTTCTTGAGAATGACGATCGCGACACGGCCGGGACCATCTGCCGTCTAGGCGAGTCCATGGTGACTTACAGCAGGTGCGTCCATGGCCTGGACGAGCTCGACGGCGTGGACGCAGAACACGCCGGGATTGCATGCCGCAAGGCGCTTGACTGAGCCAGCCGACCAGGGCTGACCACCTGGGCACCGGTCACGACACGTCATTCGTGGCGTGGTACGGGCGGCACACTCCCCCGTCGTAGTCGGTCGCGATCTCCAGCAGCTGGCGGCCGTCGGCCGAGGGCAGCAGGCTGGAGCTGTAGTTGGGGCAGAAGTCGATCTTGTCCGACTTCACGGCGACGGGGGCCGGGATCTCCTTCCAGGCGCCCTCTCCGCCCTTGCTGTTGGTCCAGACCGTGCGCCCGCTGCCCTCGGCCTTGCTGCCGTCCGCGTTGTACATCACCTGTCCGACCAGCAGCAGCTTGCCCTGCGGATTTCCGTCCTCCGGCGCCCAGGCCAGGGTCGGCGCGTGCTTGAAGTACTTGCCATCCGCCGTCTCGGGCCGGGTGCCGAGGTTGGCGGGGTCGCCCCAGTCCCAGCCGTCGGGTGAGGTGCGGTAGTGCACGACGCACGAGAACTTGGGGTCCTTGGAGCAGATCTCGTATGTCATGGCGTAGGTGCCGTTCGGCAGCTTCCGTACGACCGCCATCCCGGGGCGGTCGGGGACCGGGCCACTGGCGACGGTGTCATGGAGTCCGCTCCACGAGACGCCGTCCCGTGAGCGCACGGCGACGAGCTTCTGGCTGTGGTTCGGATCGGTCTCGTCGGAGTAGTGGCAGACCAGGTTGCCGTCGGCGTCTATGGAGAACTCCGGCTCCCACAGCCCGTTGGCGTTCGGCGCGGTGGCGACCGTGGACAGATGGCTCCAGGTGCGGCCCACGTCGGTGCTCTTGAACACCCGTATCGACATATGGCGGCTGGATTCGGGCTCGTCCTGGCCGAAGGAGGCGGCCCACAGCAGGGTGCCGGCCGGCATGTCACCGACCTGTTGCGGCAGTTCGTAGAGGACCGAGCAGCACAGCCCCTTGCCGTCGGCGGACGCGGGGTCGGCGATGGTGCCCACCTGGTTGAAGTTCGCTCCGCCGTCGGTGCTCTCCTGAATGGCGCCGATGCCGTTGCCGCCGTTGGGGACGACGGTCGAGGCGAGCACACGGCCGTTGTTCTTCCCGCTGTGCTCCAGACGGATCGCCCGGGGGTAGAGGCCCGCGCCGTCGCGCAGCGGCTTGGGGTCCGTCTTCTGCAGGGCCGCCGCGCTGCCCTCCCCGTTCTTCGCCTCGGCGTCGGGGGAGCCTGAGCCCTTGGAGCCGGAGCCCTTGGAGCCGGAGTCCTGGGAGGCGGTGGAGGACGTGGCTTTGGTGTCGCCATCGCCCTGGCAGGCGGTCAGCCCGAACGCGGCTACGGCGGCCACCGCGGCGGCGACCTTACGAGCGTGGCGATGTCCGGTGCGGCGTGACATGAGACTCCCCTCTGTGTCGCGGGTGGCCCCCGTCCCTGTACTCCGGGGGCCCGTGACACCAAGCCTGTCCGCCGCCGCTGATGATCCCCTGCCGATCGGCTAACGCATCGCTAACCGCTCTCATGGCCGTCTCATGGCCGCGTCATGGCCGCCTTACGGTCAACACGGCTCACACCATTTCGGGCTGCGGTTCCGGTTGCAGCGCCGGTGCGGCCTTCGGCTCCCACAACCTGGTGGTCCGTACATAGCCGTGGATCACCGAGCCCATCGCCAGCAGGACAAGGGGTCCGAACACCCATGGATGTCCGGCCATCTCCACCGGCAGATAGCGATAGGCCACCAGGAGGGCGGCGAAGACCGCCGCACCGTGGGCGACCAGCTGGGTTCCCGACCGGTCCCAGCCACGTGCGAGCGAGCGCAGCGCCGCCTCGATCGTGAGCGCGAAGACCACGCCCGCGACGAGATCCACGCCGTAGTGGTAGCCGAATCCCAGCGTCGCGCCGAGCGTGGCGACGAGCCAGAACGTTCCCGCGAACCGCAGGATCCGTGGGCCCTGGCGGGAGTGGATGAAGATCGCGGTGGCCCACGCCGTGTGCAGACTGGGCATGCAGTTGCGTGGCGTGATCTCGTCGAAGGGCATCGAGTGCGGGGCGCTGATGGGCGGCGGCGTGTGCGGCCACAGGTTGGCCAGCGCCCAGTGCTCACCGCCGGTGCCGAAGGCCCCGGCGCCGTAGGCGAAGATCGGTCCGACCACCGGGAAGACCATGTAGATGGCCGGCCCGAGGAGGCCGATGGCGAGAAAGGTACGCACCAGATGGTGGCGCGGGAAGCGGCGCTCGACCGCCACGTTGCGCAGTTGGTAGATCGAGACGATGACCGCGGCCACCGGAAGCTGGATGTAGACGTAGTCGAGAACATGGGCGCCGATCGGGCCCATGGCCTCGACGATCCGGCCTGCCAGCCACGACGGGTTGCCCAGCGCATGATCGGCGGTCGCCAGGTACGGATCGAGCACCGTGGGGCGGGACTTCGCCGTGATGAGAAGCCAGGTGTCGCCGGTCTTACGGCCGGCCACCAGCAGCAGGCCCAGCCCGACGCCCTTCAGCAGCAGGGCGCGTTCCCGGCCGGTGCGGCGCGTGACCGCGATGACCACACAGCCCAGCAGCACCCACAGCGCGCCGTTGCCGAAGGGGTGCCCTTCGGTCACCTTCGCGTCGGCCACCCACCGCACCAGGAAGATGACGATGTCGATGCCGATCGCGGCACCGGCCGCGATGAACCGTTCCCGCCAGGTGAGCACCACCATCATCAAGCCCATACCGGCGTACAGCAGAAAGCCCGATTTGGGGGCGAATATCACCTCTTGCGCCTGATTGGTCATCGGCCCCGGCAGGCCGTAACGCCGCGCGGCGATCTCCAGCGCGACCAGGAACCCGAGGACCGCCACACCCGCCGCAGCCCACAGCACCGTCCGTGGTCGGCGCCACGCGGCGAACGTTATTCGGCTATTTATTCGCGAAAACACCCGCGATGCTATAGATATCAATTGTTTGGCCGATTTGCTCGATGTGGGCTGTAGGTCACTCTTTGCACCGGATAGCACGGTTTTCCGGTGAAGGGCGGGCGATGGGGGCGCTCGTCGTGAGTTCGGATCATGGTATCTGAGCGGCGCGGGTGAGGCTCCGCCCAGGATGCCGACTCCGGCGGATGCGGCCGGTGGCCGCGATGTGCACATGGCAGTGCCCCGTGCGCTGGTCCGGACCCTTCAGAAAAAGTCCCGGCTCGACCGGTTCCACCAATACGCGGATTCCGGCGGGGCGCCCGGCCGCCGAGACCGAGGCGCGTCTGCGGCTGGTGTCGTCGACCGCCCACACGGCTCTGCTGGCGGAGTGGAATCGATGTCGCTGGATCTGGAACGAATGCGTCGCCAAGCCCAAAGCCGTGCACCTGCGGAACAAGAGCACCTCCAGCGGCAAGCAGACCTGCGGCCCCGCCCAGCTCGACAAGATGCTGACCGAAGCCCGCGCGATGACCCCGTGGTTGCGCGACGGGTCAAGTGTTCCCCAGCAGCAGATCATTCGGGACTTCGGTAAATCACGCGCCAAGGCACAGAAAGACATCAGGGACGGACTACCGGCCAAGCAACGAGCCCCATCGAAATGGGCCGGAAGCACGGACGCACCGTGCACCTGGTTCACCCCGCGCATACCACGATGGACTGCGCGCACTGCGGAGCGAGAGCCAAGCACGCACTGCCGCTGGGTGAGCGCACCCACACCTGCACCACGTGCGGAACCGTCTCGCCCAGAGACAAGAACTCCGCCCGCGTGATGCTCATCCGGGCAGGTCTGACCCCGGTTGGCGCTGACGGCGTGAGACTTGGCCGCACGCAGTGCGGCCAAGCTGCCTGAGCCAGGAATCCTCGAGACCCCTGAAGGCTGAAATCCCCCGCTTTCAGGCTGAGGAGCAGTCAAGTAGTGTCATGGCGTGTACGGGAGTGTCAGCGAGAAACCAGCGCCGGCCCGTGGCAACGGGCAGCGCATCCTGGTCGTCGACGATGAATCGAGAATCGCCGAACTGCTCTCGACCACCCTCGAGCTGGCCGGTTACCGGGTCGGCACCGCGGCCACCGGCGGGGAGGCGCTCGACCGGGTCGGGCGGGACCGGCCCGACCTGGTGATCCTCGATGTGATGCTGCCCGATCTGGACGGCTTCACGGTGTGCCGGCGCCTGGTGGCGGCCGACGAGAACCATCCGCCGGTGCTCTTCCTCACCGCCCGCGACTCGCTCGACTCGCTGGTCACCGGCCTCGGCATCGGCGGCAACGACTACGTCACCAAGCCGTTCCGGATCGCGGAGGTGCTGGCCCGGGTGCAGGCCCTGCTGCGCACCCGCAACCGGCGGCGGGAGGAGCCGCCGCCGGCTTACGCGGATCTGGTGCTGGACGAGACGACCCGTCAGGCGCGGCGCGGGCGGCGGGCGCTGGAGCTGACCCCGGCGGAGTTCCGGCTGCTGCGCTATCTGCTGGTCAACGCCGGGCAGGTGCTGTCCAAGGAGCAGATCGGCGAGCATCTGTGGGTGGCGGACCACCGGCGCTACGGCGACAACGCCATCGAGAAGCTGATCTCCCGCCTCCGTCACAAGGTCGACGGGGCCGGGCCCGCCCTGATCCACACCCGCCGTGGCTTCGGCTACTGGCTCGGCGGACTCGCCTCCGGATGAGCACGCACAAGCGCCAGCAGCAGCTGGAGGGCCTGCTGCACGAGCTGCGCACCTCCCTGACCACCATCCGCGGCTGGGCCGAACTCCCGCTACAGGGGCTCAGCGACGACCCCGAGCTGATGGTGCGCGCCCTGCGCCGGATCCAGGACGAGGCCGACCATATGCACCAGGTGGTCCAGCAGGTGCTTCCCCGTGCGGACGCCTCCTGGGTACGGCCGCTGGAGACGGAGCCGGTGGATCTGCGGGACGTGGCCGACGAGGCGGTGGCGGATCTGGGGCTGCTCGACCCCGAACGCCCCATCGCCCGCGAGAACTCCGGCCGGGCCGCCGTCGTGGCGGACAACCGCATGCTGCGGCACGCCGTCCGCAATCTGCTGGGCAACGCGCTGCGCCACACCCCCGCCGGGTCCCCGGTGACCGTGGCGGTGCGCGGCCCGGTGGCCGGGGCCGGGGGAACGCCGCGCGTCGAACTGTCGGTCAGCGACCAGGGGCCGGGCATGGGCCCGCAGGACATCGCCCGGCTCACCTCTCCGCGTTCCGACGAGGGCCGGATCGAGCTGGGCGGTGGCATCGGCCTCACCATCGTGCGGCGAGTGGTCGAGCGGCACGGCGGCGAGGTGAGCGTGAGCAGCGCACCGGGCCGCGGCACCACGGTCACCGTGGCCTTCCCCGCTGTCAGCGTTTCGTCAGGAAACTGACCGGGGGGAGTCAGGTCGAGCGGGTTCGCTGATCACCACATCTCCGCGACACAAAGGTTCGCGCCCCCGTAGCGCGAAGACGACGTCCCCACCGACCCGAAGGTTCACGATCCGCTCCCATCGGAACCCCCACCCGAGGAGAGATATGACCGAGACGCTGGCAGAGACCACGGCCGAGGCGGAAGAGCCGCTTCCGGAGTTTCCGATGCCGCGGGCGACCGGCTGCCCCTTCGACCCTCCCCCGGCCGCACGGGCGCTGCACTCCGAACGGCCGGTCGCCCGCGTACGGCTGTGGGACGGCAGCACCCCGTGGCTGGTGACCCGGCACGCCGACCAGCGCGCCCTGCTCGCCGACCCGCGGGTCAGCGCCGAGAACACGCTGCCCGGTTATCCGCATATGAGCGCCGGCTTCCGCGAGAACGCCGCGCAGCGGCGGTCCTTCGTCACCATGGACGACCCCGAGCACGCCCGGATCCGACGGATGATCACCGGACCGTTCGCGACCAAGCGCGTCGAGGCGATGCGGCCCGACATCCAGAAGATCACCGACGATCTGATCGACACCATGCTGGCCGGACCGACCCCGGTCGACCTGGTGCGCGCGCTCGCGCTGCCGCTGCCGTCGCTGGTGATCTGCCGGCTGCTCGGGGTGCCGTACGAGGACCACGACTTCTTCCAGCGGAACAGCTCGCTCCTGATCCACCCTCAAGCCTCGCCCGAGGAGGTACTCGGCGCCAACAAGGCGCTGAGGGGCCTTCTGGACGGGCTGGTCGCCGCGAAACTCGCCGACCCTGCTGACGACATGCTCTCCGAGCTGGCCGCCCGGGTCAGGGCCGGTGAGCTGACCCAGCGCGACGCAGCCGACATGGGTGTGACGCTGCTGGTCGCCGGTCACGAGACCACCGCCAACATGATCGCCCTCGGTACCGCCGCGCTGCTGGAGAACCCCGACCAGCTCGCCGTGCTGCGGGAGACCGACGACCCGAAGGCGGTCGCCAGGGCCGTCGAGGAACTGCTGCGCTATCTGACCATCGTGCACAAAGGCCGGACCAGGGTCGCGCTGGAGGACATCGAGATCGGCGGCGAGACCATCCGCGCCGGGGACGGGATCATCGTCTTCCCCGGCACCGGCAACTGGGACGCGGAGGTCTTCCCCGAGCCCGAGCGGCTGGATATCGGCCGCGACGCCCGCCGTCACATAGCGTTCGGCTTCGGTGTCCACCAGTGCCTGGGCCAGCCGCTCGCCCGGGTGGAGCTCCAGGTGGTCTACGGCACGCTCTACCGCCGTATCCCCACTCTGCGGCTGGCCACCGGGGTCGACCAACTACCTTTCAAAGAAGACGGTTTGGTCTACGGCATCTATGAGCTGCCCGTCACCTGGACGTCATGAGCGACGAAGGCGGCGGGGACGGCAGCGGCGAAGGCAAGGGAGTCACCATGCGTGTGGAAGTCGATGTGCCCAAGTGTGTGGCGTCGGGACAGTGCGTGATGATCGCACCCGATGTGTTCGACCAGCGGGAGGAGGACGGCATCGTGGTCCTGCTGGACGAACAGCCCGCACCCGAACTCCACGCCGATGTGCGGGAGTCCGCGGTGATCTGCCCGGCGGCGGCGATACGGGTGATCGAGAAGTGAAACACGTGGTGGTGGTCGGTGGCTCCGCCGCCGGTCTGGCGGCGGCGGAGACGCTGCGCCGGGAGGGCTACGAGGGCACGCTCACGCTCATCGGCGACGAGCCGTACCACCCGTACGACCGGCCACCGCTGTCCAAGCAGATCCTCGGCGGGCAGTGGGAGCCCGACCGGGTGCCGCTGCGCGCCCCCGCCGATCTGGAAGCGCTCGGCCTCGATCTGCGCCTCGGCGTCGCCGCGACCGGGCTCGACCTCGCGGGCCGTACGGTCGCGCTGGCCGATGGGGCGCGGGTGCCGTACGACGGCCTGGTCATCGCCACCGGCGTCCGCCCGCGCCGGCTGCCCGGCGACGGCGGGGAGCGGGCACATGTGCTGCGCACCCTGGACGACGCCCTGGCCCTGCGGGACCGGCTGGGCCCGGGACGGCGGCTGGCGGTGGTCGGCGCCGGGTTCCTCGGCGCCGAGGCGGCCGCCGTCGCGCGGGGGCTGGGCGCGGAGGTCACGCTGCTGGAACCGGCGCCGGTGCCGCTGGCCCCGGCGGTCGGCGAGCAGGTCGGCCGGATGCTCTCCCAGGCCCACCACGACCACGGCGTGGATCTGCGCACCGGGGTCGCGGTGGCCGAGGTGGCCGACGGCGGGGTACGGCTGACGGACGGCACGCTCGTCGAGGCCGACGAGGTGCTGGTCGCGATCGGCTCGGTGCCCAACACCGGCTGGCTGGAGGGCAGTGGGCTCACCCTGGGCGACGGCCTGGAGTGCGATGAGTACAGCGCCGCCGCGCCGGGTGTGTACGGCGCGGGGGATGTGGCCCGCTGGCACAATCCGCTGTTCGGCACGGCGATGCGGATCGAGCACCGGACCAACGCCACCGAGCAGGGCATGGCCGTGGCCCGCAACCTCCTCCGCCCGGACGAGCGACGGCCGTTCGCACCGGTGCCGTACTTCTGGTCGGACCAGTACGACTTCCGGATCCAGGCGCACGGGTATCTGCGCGGCCATGAGGAGGTGGCGGTGGTGGACGGCGTGCTGGAGGAGCGGAAGTTCCTGGCCGTCTACCGCTCCGGGGACCGGGTGGCCGGTGTGCTGGCCGTCGGGATGCCGCCGAAGGCGGTGCGTACGTGGCGGCAGGCGGTCGCGACGCGGGCCGCGTGGCGGGACGCGGTGGGGGAACTGCTGCCGGAGGGAGCGTAACGGGTACCGCGCGTACGTAGCCGGTACCGCGTGCACGGGCCGTGGCCCGGCGTGGCGTACGCCCGGAAAATCGCCGGGCGGGCCGCGCCGGGCCTTGCTACGGTGCCGGGTATGAAGCGCGCTGCGATGACGACGACGCCGGAGAGTGTCCCGGCGCGCTGATCGATGTTCTGATCCGAAGCCCCGGGGCGAGTGCCCCGGGGCTTCGCCGTGCGGTCACTCGCCTCACCCCGACGAGGAGACCGCGATGTCCGACCACCGCAAGCTGGGCCGTGAACTGGCCCTGTTCGACACCGACCCGCTGATCGGCGCGGGCCTGCCGTACTGGCTGCCCGACGGCGCGACCGTACGGCACGCCCTGGAGGAGTACATCCGCGCCGCGGAGCGGCGGGCGGGCTACCGGCATGTGTACTCACCGGTGCTCGGCAAACGGGAGCTGTACGAGCTGTCGGGGCACTGGCAGCACTACAGCGACGACATGTTCCCCCCGATGGATCTGGGCGCGGAGCAGATGGTGCTGCGCCCGAGCCTGTGCCCCCACCACGCGGTCATCTACCGCTCCCGAGGCCACAGCTACCGCGAACTGCCACTTCGCATGGCCGAGTTGGGCGGGATGTACCGCTCGGAGCTGTCGGGGGTGCTCGGCGGGCTGACCCGGGTCCGGGCCATCCAGCTCAACGACGCCCATATCTTCTGCACCCTGGACCAGGTCGCCGACGAGGCGGGGGCGGCCCTGGAGATGATCCGCCGGGCGTACGAGGCACTCGGCATCACCCCGGCCCGCTACCGGCTCTCCCTCCCGGGCCCCGGCGGCAAGTACGTCGCCGCGCCCGAGCTGTGGCGCCGGTCGACCGCCCTGCTGACCGACGTCCTGGACCGCTCCGGGCTGCCGTACGAGGCGGTGGAGGGCGAAGCCGCGTTCTACGGCCCCAAGATCGACGTCCAGGTCGCGGACGGCGCGGGCCGGGAATCCACCCTGTCCACCGTCCAGGTCGACTTCCACCAGCCCGAGCGGTTCGATCTCCACTACATCGGCCCGGACGGCGCCCGGCACCGTCCGGTCATGGTTCACCGCAGCGTCATCGGCAGTGTGGAGCGGGCCGTGGCCCATCTCATCGAGGAGCACGGCGGGGCCTTCCCCGCCTGGCTGGCCCCCACCCAGCTGGTCGTCCTGCCGATCTCCGAGGCCGAACTGGCGCGAGCCGAGGAGCTCGTCCGGCGGTGCGATGAGCTCGGCCTGCGCGCGGAGCTCGCCGGGCCGGACCGCGGCAGCCTGGGCGCCCGCATCCGGGAGGCCCGCCTGGTCCCGTACCAGGCCGTCGTGGGCGCCCGGGAGGCCGCGGACGGCCGGGTGGCCCTGCGGCTACGGGACGGCCGCCGGTTGGACCCGGTGCCGGCCGACGAGGCCCTGGCCCGGATCGACGCGCTGGTGAAGGCGCACAGCACCGACGTGTGGGACGCGGCGTAGAGGGTGTCCGACGCTTCGTGCCACCTGCGGCGGGCTGCTCCCCTACCCGCCCCTTCCCCCAACTGGGACTCCGCCCCAGCCCCCACCGGGGCTCCGCCCCAGACCCCCGGCGGGCTCCGCCCCAGGCCCCACAGGGGCTCCGCCCCAGACCCCCGGCGGGGCTCCGCCCCCGGACCCCACCGGGACTCCGCCCCCAGACCCCGCAGGGACTCCGCCCCAGACCCCACCGGGGCTCCGCCCACAGACCCCACCAGGACTCCGCCCCAGACCCACCGGCACTCCGCCCCCAGACCCCACAGGGGCTCCGCCCCAGACCCCGTCGGGGCTCCGCCCACAGACCCCACCGGGACTCCGCCCCAGACCCCGCAGGGACTCCGCCCCAGACCCCACCGGGGCTCCGCCCACAGACCCCACCGGGACTCTGCCCCGGACCCCACCGGCACTCCGCCCACAGACCCCGGGGGGCCGGGGGCGGAGCCCCTGTCCCGCGGCGGAGCCGCATATCGATGCTGCGGCGTTACCCATCCCAGCCCCTCCGGCGATTGAGGAGCGGGGTCCGGGGCGGAGACCCGGCGGGGGCGGGGGCGGAGCCCCGGTTTCGGGGAGGGGCGGGGTGGGGGCTGATCAGGCGCCCAAACGCTCCCGCACGGCCGCAACGAGCCGCGACGCCCGCGCATCACCGTGGCCGATCATGCGATTGGCCACATACGCGAAACCCACACCGAACTCGTCGTCGCCGAAGGCGAACTGCCCGCCCGCCCCGTCATTGCCGAAGCTCCGCTCCCCCAGCATCGGCCGAAAGGACGGCGAGTCGAGCAGAAAGCCCGAGCCCCAGCGCGCCCCCATGTCGAAGCCCAGCCAGCCCTTGCCGGACGAGACCTCGCGGACCGCGTCCGTCACGGTCTCGGGGGCCAGCAGCCGCCGATGGCCCCCGATGCCCGTCACGGCCGCCGCGTACAGCCCGGCGAGCCCGCTCGCCGACGCGGTGGCGCCCGCGCCCGGCAGCTCCATGCCGAGCAGCGCCGGGTCGTTCCAGCCGTGCGGCTCGTCGAGGCCGGGAAAGACCAGCGCGCCGTTCATGGTCACGATGCGGGTCAGCAGATGTTCGGGCCCCGGCATCCCGGGCCGCCCCTCGGCCTCGACCAGCCGGGCCCGCCCGTCCATCTCCGCGTCGGGCAGCCCGATCCAGGCCCGCAGCCCCAGCGGGTCCCCCACCGCCCGGCGGAAGTACGCGCCCGGGGTGTGCCCGGTGATCCGCCGGATGACCTCACCGATGAGGAAACCGAAGACATGGCCGTGGTACTCGTACGCCGTGTCCGGCTCCCACAGCGGCGTCTGCTCCTCGACGGCGCGGATCACCGGCGCCCAGTCGGCGATCTCCTCGAACTTCAGCACCCCGTCGAGCACGGGGACCCCCGCCCGGTGCCCGAGGACCATACGGCAGGTGATGGCCTCCTTGCCGTACCGGCCGAACTCCGGCCAGTACCGGCTCACCGGGGCGTCGAGGTCCAGCCGCCCCTCCTGCGCGAGGAGGTGGGCGCAGACGCTCACCAGGCCCTTGGCGCAGGAGAACACCGGCACGACGGTGTCCCGCTCCCACCCCCGCCCACTCCCCTCATCCGCGACCCCGCCCCACAGCTCCACGACCTTGCGCCCGCCGGCGAAGACGGTGACGGCCGCCCCGAGTTCGGGAAACTCCTCGAAGTTCCGCGCGAACACATCGGCGACGCCGCCGAACCCCTCGTCGACCCACCCGCTGTACAGCGTCATTGCCCCCGGCCCTCCATGAACCCTGCGTGACCACAACCGCGCCACGGTAGGCCGTGGCCCGGCCCCACCACGAACGATTTACGAGGCGGCCCCGGCCAATACGCCCGTGGCCGCCACCCGGAGAAGATCCGGGCGGCGGCCAAAGGGTGAACTGGGGCACTCAGATGCTGATGAGGCGCTCCAGCACATTGCGATAGCCCCGCATCGCCAGCCGCAGCTCCTCCGTCTCCGAGATGACCGCGTCGTCCTCGTGCCAGGCGGCACGTAGGGTGGCGCGGCGCTCGGCCAGGAGGTCGGTGAGGCGGGCGGCCACCTCCATGAGCAGGGCGTCGGCCTCCTCCACGGCGCCACGTGGGCTGTCCACGAAGCCGCTGACCGCGTACCGCAGCCGCTGGGTCAGCTTGTCGTGCTCGCTCGTGGGCAGCACGGGGAAGCTGGGGCCGTTCGGGGTGTCCAACGGCTCGCCCGACGGCTGGGCGGAGGACCCGTTCGTCGGCGTGGGCCTGCTTCCGTTCGTCGGTGTCGACCGGCTTCCGTTCGTCGGCTCGTGCTTCGGCATCGTCGCGTGCCAGGACGTCATCGGCCCCGCCGCCTCCGTGTGGCCCGGCCGCTGGGGCAGCGGAGCCGCTTCATGCTTCTCCAGCCCATGGCGCCGCTGCCCGTTGTTCTCCGTCGGGTCGGTCGGGTCGGTCGGGTCCGTCACCACGCGCCGCCCTTCTTGGTGTGGCCGAACCGCGTATGGCCCGTCCCCATCCCGGTCCCCGTCCCCGTCCCGGTCCCGGTTCCTGGCAGCCACCTCCGGAGGCCGCTCCCGCTCCGCCGCTCGCCGTGGTGGTGCTGCCGCGCGGTCTCGGAGCCGGTCGGGGCGCCGTGGTGCGGCGGCCTGACCAGATCCTCGAAGAACGGCCGGGCGTGCACCACGGCCTCGCGCAGCTCCTCGGTGTCCGCGCGCCCCTCACGGGCGCGGGCGGCCGTGTCGTGGATCTGCCGGTAGCCCTGGACGTGGTCGGCGTGGTGGACGGACAGCGCCGCCACCTGCTCCTCGTAGTGGCCCGACGGGTAGCCACGGTCGTGGGCGAGCCGGGCCAGGAGCTGATCGGCGCCGGTCACCGTGTGTTCCGGAGACTCGATGAACATCTCCTGCATACCGGCCCACTCGGCCACGTACCGCTCGCGCAGCTCACCGGGCAGGGGTTCGGTCCTCAGATCGCCGTACAGCCGCAGCCGTTCCTCGAGTTCCCGCTCCGCCGCCTTGGTGTCGCCCGCGTGCTGAGCGACGTTCAGTTCGTACTCGGGCCCGAAGCGGCGTCGCAGAGCGCGTTCCCTACGGCCGGCGCCCGCGCGGACGACGCGGATGATGAGCGCGGCCGCGAGGACGACCGCGACGACAACCACGATGCTGATCGCACCAGTTGACATGGTCTGCTTCTGCCTTCCCGCTGGCTTCCCCCTCCGCGTTCGGGGGGCTCCTCTCTGCGGGTAGCCCGGTCTTCGGCCCTCAAACTGCGGTGCGTCAGAGGTGTGGTGGGTGCCAGGATGCGGACCATGACGAGTACCCCCTGTGCCCGAGCCGGTGAGCGCGCCGGAGCCTCCCCCGGGTGGGCGGTCGCCGCGCGGCCCGTCGGCGACCCCGTCTCCGCCATGCTGCTGCGCGAGTACCTCGTCGATGTCGCCGACCGCTACTACCAGCTCCACGAGGAGCGGGACTCGACTCCGGAGGAGATCGGGCAGGCGCTCGCCGAGATGCCCAGCGACGATCTCGCCCCGCCGCGGGGGGTGTTCCTGCTGGCGCACCATGCGGGGGAACTCGCCGGATGTGCGGGGGTGCGGCTGATGGACGCGCGCACGGCGGAGCTGAAGCGGGTGTACGTACGGCCCGCCAAGCGGGGGCTGGGCGGGGGCGCCGCACTGCTCGCGGCCGTCGAGGCGGCGGCGGTCGGACTGGGCGCCGGGCGGATCGTGCTCGACACCCGCCTCGATCTGGTCGAGGCACGTGGGCTGTACGCACACCACGGCTACCGGGAGGTTCCGGCCTTCACGGACGGGCCGTACGCCGAGGTCTGGATGGCCAAGGAGCTGGGCTGAACGGCCAAGGAGCTGGGCTGAGGCACGAGGCGCGGTGCGCCCAAAGGGCCCTGGTGCGCCCGAAGGCCCTACCCACACGGCGGCGGCGGTCTGCGGTGATCCGGGCGGGGCATGCCCTCCCTCGGCTGCTCCGCGTCCGAGCCGCACAGCTCCCGCGTCAGCTCGTCCACCAGCTCGGTCAGGTCGGTCGGGCGGTCCGGTGACCACCAGTCGCCCAGGAGTTCCGCGAGGGACGCCTCGCGGGCCCGGTAGAGCCTGGTCGCGATCTCGCGGCCGTCGTCCGTGAGGGTCAGCTCCAGCCCGTAGCGGCGGCCGAGGCCCCGCGCCTCGATCTGCCGTACCGCCTCGGTGATGGCCCGCAGCGGTACGGCCGTGCGCTCGGCGAGCAGGGCGGGTTCGACCGAGCCGTAGTGCTGGATGCGCAGCAGCATCCAGCTCGCGGCCGGTCCGAGGTCGAGACCGGCGCGCCGGGTGATGTCCACGTAGACCTGTCGGCGGCCCTCCCGGCTGCCCAGCAGGGACAGCGCGCGGGCGCATTCGTCGCGCGAGGTGCGTTCCACGGGGTTGCTGGCGAGTATCTCGCTGCCGTCGGGCGCGGTGACGCTGGCGCGCAGCGGCTCCTCCCGGAGGTACCAGGCGAGGAGGAAGGCGAGCAGCACGACCGGCACCGCGTACAGGAAGACGTCGGTGATGGAGACGGAGAACGCGTGCCGGACCGCGGCCTGGTCCACGGGCGGCAGCCGGCCGAGGGTCCGGGGGTCGGAGGTGAGGGCGCCGGGGGTGACACCGGGTGGCAGACGCCGTCCGGCCAGGGCGTCGGCGATATGCGGGCCGAGGTTGTTGGCGAAGATCGTGCCGAAGACGGAGACGCCGAACGAGGCGCCGATCGAGCGGAAGAAGGTCGCGCCGGAGGTGGCGACGCCCAGGTCCTGATAGCGGACGGAGTTCTGCACGATCAGCACCAGCACCTGGATGACCAGGCCGAGACCGCAGCCGAAGACGAAGAGGTACGCGCTCATCTCGGCCGTCCCGCTGGACTCCCGCAGCTGGTGCATCAGCAGCAGCCCGACGGCGGTGACCGCGGTGCCCAGCACCGGGAAGACCTTGTAGCGGCCGGTGCGGCTGACCAGATGGCCGGAGACGGTGGAGGAGACCAGCGTGCCGAAGACCAGCGGCAGCAGATGGAGGCCGGACGTGGTCGGCGAGACACCCTGCACGATCTGGAGGAAGGTCGGCAGATAGGTCATGCTGCCGAACATCGCGAAGCCGACGACGAAGCCGATGACCGCGCAGAGCGTGAAGGTGCGGCTGCGGAAGAGGGTGAGCGGCAGCACCGGCTCGGCCGCGCGCGTCTCCACCCGTACGAAGGCCGCCAGCAGCACCATTCCGGCCACCGCGAGCCCGACGATCTGCCAGGAGCCCCAGCCGTAGGTGACCCCGCCGAGGGAGGTCATCAGCACCAGGGCGGCGGCCACCACGGCGATCAGGAAGGTGCCGAGGTAGTCGATGGTGTGCGAGGTGCGGCGCACCGGGATGTGCAGGACGGAGGCGACGACGAGGAGGGCGACGATGCCGAGGGGCAGATTGATGTAGAAGACCCAGCGCCAGCTGAGCCGGTCCACGAACACCCCGCCCAGCAGCGGCCCCAGCACACTTGCGGCGCTGAAGACGGCGCCGAAGAGGCCCTGGTAGCGGCCGCGGTCACGGGGCGGGACGATATCGCCGACGATGGCCATCGACAGCACCATGAGGCCGCCGCCGCCCAGCCCCTGCAGCGCGCGGAAGGCGATGAGTTCGGCCATGTTCCCGGCGAGCCCGCAGAGCGCGGAGCCGATCAGGAAGATGACGATCGCGGTCTGGAAGAGCTTCTTGCGGCCGTACTGGTCGCCGAGCTTGCCCCACAGCGGGGTGGCCGCGGTCGAGGCGAGGAGATACGCGGTGACGACCCAGGACAGATGCTCCAGGCCGCCGAGGTCGCTGACGATCGTGGGCAGCGCGGTGGAGACGATCGTCTGATCGAGCGCGGCGAGCAGCATGCCGAGCAGGAGCGCGCCGATGGCCACGAGGACCGTGCGCCGCGGCCGGCCGCCTCCCGGGCCGGAGGCCACGGCGCCGGGGGCCACGGCGCCGGGGGTCCCTGGGCCTCCTGGGGCCGGAGCCGGGCTGCCGGCGTCCCGCGCCATGGCGACTCCTCCTCGCTCCCCTCCGTCCCCTCCTCATCCTCATCCCATCCTCACCTTTATGCCCTGTTACGGCCCGTCGGACCGGTCCGCACGGCGGGCGAACACCTGCGCGGAGGGCGATCGGATGCGCATAATCGCTGCGAGCTCCAGGGAGGGAAAGTTCCGTGACGGCAGAGTCCTGCCCGCACTGCTTCGCACCGGCGCGCGCCAACGGCCGCCCCGGATGTACGTGTGCCGAACGCGCCGCCGCGTCCACCGCGACGGCAGGTGCGACCGATGACCAGACCCGGCCGAACCCCCAGGTGACGCTCCCGGAGGAGCGCCCGGCCGGCCCCGATCCGCGCGATCTGCGCCTCTTCGAGGAGGCGGAGAAGGCGACGGATGCGGCGGAGGCGGAGACGGCGGCGAAGGGGGAGACCACCGAGAACGCCGGGTACGCCGGATACGCCGGGAAGGGGGACGGCGAGGAGACGCGGGTGATCGACCGCGTCGAGGAGAGACCCGGCGGGGACGAGGGGGACGAGGCCGACGGAGACGCCGACGGAGATGCCCCCGGCCCCGGCCGTCACCGCAAGAGCAAGCGCAGGGTCATGACGGCCGTGCTCGCGGGCGCGGCGGCCGTGGCGGTGGCCGGTTCGCTGGCGATCGGTACGGGTCTGCTCGGCGGTGACCACAAGGAGGACGGCAGCGGCGGCGGCGCGAGCGATCACACTCTCGCCGACAGCACCGTCAGCCCTCCGGCCGAGGAGGAGCTGCCCGCCGAAGGGCCGGGCACGTCGTCCGGCTCCCCCTCGTCGAGTGCGACGCCCCACCCCTCCGCGTCCGGCTCGGCGCGGACGAGCGCGGCCCCGAGCGAGGGCGGCCCCTCGGGCTCGGCCCGCCCCTCGGGCTCGGCCTCCGCGACCGGCCCGGCGACGAAGCCCGGACCGAGCGCGTCCGGCGGCCCGACCTCCGCCCCGTCCGACACCCCGGAGCCACCCGGCCCGCCGGTGCTGCGCGAGGGCGACAGCGGGGCCGAGGTGGTCGAGCTCCAGAAGCGGCTGACCCAGCTGCTGCAGTACATCGGTGTGGCGGACGGGAAGTACGACGGGGGGCTGCGGAGGATCGTCTCCAGCTACCAGGACCAGCACGACATCACGGGCGATCCGGACGGCGTCTACGGCGAGGACACCCGCCGCGACCTCGAATCGAGAACCGACGAGCCGTAGGGGCGCGAGCCGTCCCGAGCCCTGTGGGTGCCTGGCGGGCCTTTCCCCTACCCGCCCCTTCCCGAAACTGGGGCTCCGCCCCAGCCCCCGGCCCACGGCCCCTAAGGCGGGCCCCGCCACGCGGCGAAGCCGCATATCGATGCTGCGGGAAGGGGCGAAGCCCCGGCAGGGACTGGGGCAAAGCCCCGGGAGGGAGCGAGGGCGAAACCCCGGCAGGGACCGGAGCGAAACCCCAGCAGGGACCGGAGCGAAACCCCAGCAGGAACTGAGGCGAAACCCCAGCAGGAACTGAGGCGAAACCCCAGCAGGAACTGAGGCGGAGCCCCAGCAGGGACTGAGGCGAAACCCCAGCAGGGAGCGAGGGCGAAACCCCAGCGGGGACCGGAGCGAAACCCCAGCAGGGACCGGAGCGAAACCCCAGCAGGGACCGGAGCGAAACCCGGGCGGGGACTGGGGCGGAGCCCCGGCAGGGACCGGAGCGAAACCCCAGCAGGAACTGAGGCGGAGCCCCAGCAGGGGCTGGGGCGGAGCCCCGGCGGGGACCGGGGTGGAGCCCCGGCGGGGGCTGGGGCGGAGCCCCGGTTTCGGGGAGGGGCGGGGAGGGGAGCAGCCCGCCGCAGGCGGCATGAACCGTCGGACACGCACCGAGGGGCCCCACCCCCTGGCGCATAGCGGCCCCGCTTTGTATCGTGAAGGAACAAAGTGGTTCCGCCCGTTTTCCCTGACCGGCGGGCGGAGCCGCTTGTTTCCCTTTCCGTTGCGTCTTTCCGCGGTCCGCACTCCGCGCTCGCGCCCAGGAGTCCCGATGTCCCTCACCGCCCGCGCACTCCTCCTCGACATGGACGGCACCCTGGTGAACTCGGACGCCGTGGTCGAGCGCTACTGGCGGATCTGGGCCGCCGAGCAGGGGCTCGACCCCGAGCAGGTCCTCAAGGTCGTCCACGGTCGGCAGGGCCACGCCACGATGGCCGCGCTGCTCCCGGACCGCCCGGTGGAGCGGAACCTGGCGGACAACCGCTGGATGCTGGAGCGCGAGACCACCGATCTCGACGGCGTCGTGCCGGTGCCCGGCGCGGCCGCCTTCATGGCCGCGCTGGCCGCACTCCCGCACGCCCTGGTGACCTCCGCCGACGAGGCCCTCGCCCGCGCCCGCATGGGCGCCGCCGGACTGCCGATGCCGGAGGTACGGGTCACCGCGGAGCGCGTCGGCGCGAGCAAGCCCGACCCGGAGGGCTTCCTGAAGGGCGCGGCCGAGCTCGGCTTCGCCCCCGCCGACTGTGTCGTCTTCGAGGACTCGGAGGCCGGCATCGCGGCGGGCCGGGCGGCCGGAATGCGAGTCGTCGGCATCGGCCCGCGCGCCGGGGCCCACGCCCCGGACGCGCATGTGCGGGACCTTGAGCAGGTGCGGATAGAGGCCCTGCCCGACGGCACGATGCGGCTGCACTTCTCGGGCTGAGCGCTTCTCGGGCTGAGCGCCGGGGCCGACGCCGTGCGGTGATCGCGCCCCGGGTGCCGGACGGACGGCCGCCCGGCACCCCGCCGATCAGGCCGCGACGGCCTCGTACAGGCTGAAGCCGGCCAGCGCCAGCATCACCAGAGCCGCGATCCTGGTGATCAGCCGCAGCGGTACGTACCGCATCAGGGTGCGGCCGCCCACGATGCCCAGACCCGCGACGGCCCACAGGGCCAGCAGCGCGCCGACGCCGACCGACAGGGGGTCGTCGTAGCGGGCGGCGAGGTTCGCGGTCATGATCTGGGTCAGATCGCCGAACTCGGCGATCAGGATCAGCGTGAAGCCCGCCCCGGAGACCTTCCAGAAGCTCTGGTCGGCGGGGGTGCGGACCTCTTCCTCGTCGTCGTCCTTCTTGAAGAGCAGCATCGCCGCTCCCCCGAGGAAGAGCACCCCCACGATCGCCTGGAGCAGGCGGTGCGGCAGCAGGGTGAGCACACTGCCCGCCGCGATCGCGAGCACCACGTGAAGGGCGAAGGCCGCCGCCACGCCGACGAAGACGTATGACGCGCGGTAGCGGGTGCCGAGCATCAGCCCGGCCAGGGCGGTCTTGTCGGGCAGCTCGGCGAGGAAGACGACGCCGAAGACCACGGCGGCGACGGTGATGCTGAACACGGAATGGATACCTCGTAGATCGGGCCGCGCCAAGGGCCCCGGGGGAGGGATCGCTTCGGCACGGCAGCGTCGGACACTGCGGCCGAAGGTCTCGCTGGCGTACTGCCTCCGCGTCACGCGGTGATCCGTACGCTCCGGGCGCCGGCCCGCACCTCGAGGGGCGGGCAGTATGTCGACGGTCCGGCGAGGAGCTACTCCCCTTCTGCTTCCGCCAAGGATACGGGAACCCCCACCGCAGCCCGTCGGCATGCCTACGGGGCGCCGGGAAGTGTGACCAGCCCCACAGCCGGGCGGGCGATCCGCGCCAGTGGCCAGTGGCCAGTTGGGCGGGCGCCCGGAGCGCCGTCGCCACTCGCGCGCCCGGCTCACCGGCGGCTTGTGCACCCGCCGGGCGGCGGAGCGGCGAGCGCCGCCCCGGGCGCGGCGTTGACCGGCGGCGATGCCTCGGCCCCGGGCGCGGGCGCGCACGATACGTGGGCGCATCGCAAGCGCGCGGTGGCCGCGCCGGGGCGGGTGGGTGGCACCAACTGCCTCCTGGAACCCCTTGCGTTGACATGACCGCGTCGTCACTCTGTTACCTGGCGCCCACCCCACGGCAACCCGGCGCCGCAACCATGGCCGGGCACCAGCGGCCAACGACCCCCCACCCTCAAGGGAGTTCGCATGTCGGACACGTCTTCCCGCCGTCGCGTCTACGCGCGTCGCGCCTCCGTCTTCGGCGGGTTCGTCGCCCTGCTGGGCACGCTCGTACTGAGCGGACCCGCCGCCGAGGCTTCCCCGCCCACCCCGCCCAGCGCCGCCACCGCCCGTACCCAGCTGGCCTCGCTGACCGTCAAGACCGAGGGCTCGTCCGACGGTTACAGCCGCGACAAGTTCCCGCACTGGATCACCCAGAGCGGCGCCTGCAACACCCGCGAGGAAGTCCTCAAGCGCGACGGCGAGAACGTCCAGACCGACTCCAGCTGCGCGGCCACCAGCGGCACCTGGTACTCCGAGTACGACGGCGAGACCTGGTCCGCCTCCGGCGACGTGGACATCGACCACGTCGTGCCGCTCTCCGAGGCGTGGAAGTCCGGCGCCAACAGCTGGACCACCGCCCAGCGCCAGTCGTTCGCCAACGACCTGACCCACTCCCAGCTCATCGCCGTGACGGACAACGTCAACCAGTCCAAGGGCGACCAGGACCCCGCCGAGTGGCTGCCGTCCCGGACCGCCTACCACTGCATGTACGCCCGCATGTGGGTCTCGGTGAAGTACACCTACAAACTCACCCTCGACTCGGCCGAGAAGTCCGCGCTCAGCGGCATCCTCAACGGCTGCTGAGCCACCGCTCCATCCGGCGCACCGGCCGGAGGAACCGCCGCACCCCCTCCGTCGTTCCGTACCGTACGCATGTCGAGCACATCGAAGAACGACGGAGGAGGTCCGGATGGCCGGGCTGCGCCTGGGACCACTGCTGCGCCATGTCGACTGGGAGACCGGCACCGGCGCGACCGTCTGGGTCGAGGCCGACCGGCCCTGTGAGGCCGAGGTGCGGTGCGCCGACGGTGCGGGCGGCACCGCCCGCACCTGGCAGATCGCGGGCCACCACTACGCCCTGATCCCGGTCACCGGGCTGCGGCCGGGCGGCGAGACCGCCTACCGGGTGCTGCTGGACGGCGAGCAGGTCTGGCCGCTGCCGGGCTCCTCGTTCCCCGACAGCACCATCCGCACCCCGGCCCCGGCCCCGGCCCCGGGGGCCGACGGCGCGAACCCCGCGCCCGTGCGCGTGGCCTTCGGCTCCTGCCGGTGGGCCGCACCGCCCTCCGACGCCTCGCACGACCCCGTGGGGCCCGACGCGCTGGACACCCTCGCGCAGGCGCTCGCCCGCGCCCCACAGGCCCCGCGCCCCGATGTGCTGGTGCTGCTGGGCGACCAGGTGTACGCGGACGAGACCTCCGCCGAGACCCGCCGCTGGCTGGCCGAGCGCCGCGATCTGAGCGAGCCGCCGGGCGAGCAGGTGGCGGACTACGAGGAGTACACCCGGCTCTACTACGAGTCCTGGCTGGACCCCGAGGTGCGCTGGCTGCTCTCCACCGTCCCCAGCTGCATGATCTTCGACGACCACGATGTCATCGACGACTGGAACACCAGCGAGGCCTGGCAGCGCCGGATGCGCGCCACCCCGTGGTGGCGGGAGCGGATACTGAGCGGGCTGATGTCCTACTGGGTCCATCAGCACCTGGGCAACCTCTCCCCCGCCGAGCTGGCGGCCGATCCGCTCTACGCGGAGGTGCGCGCGGCGGAGGACGGCACCGGGGCGCTGCGGGAGTTCGCCGCCCGCGCCGACGCCGATCCGGGGTACACCCGCTGGAGCTACCGCCGCGACTTCGGCCGCACCCGGCTGCTGATGGTCGACACCCGCGCGGCGCGGGTGCTCGAGGAGGGCCGGCGGGCGATGCTGACCGACAAGGAGCTCGCCTGGGTGCGCGAGCAGGCCATGGAGGGCACGGGCGGCTTCCCCGGTCCGGAGGCGCCCGAGACCTCCTCCGGCGGCTACGACCATCTGCTGCTCGGCACCTCGCTGCCCTGGCTGCTGCCGCACTTCGTGCATGACGTGGAGGCGTGGAACGCCTCGGTGTGCGGCGGCAGACGCGGTGGGCGCTGGGCGCGGATCGCCGAGGATCTGCGGCAGCGCGGCGACTTGGAGCACTGGGCCGCGTTCCCCGAGTCCTTCGACGCGCTCACCGACACCATCGCCGCGGTGGGCGGCGCGCCGGGGGCGCCCGCCACGATCAGCGTGCTCTCCGGCGATGTGCACCACGCCTATGTGGCCACCCCGGACTGGTCGCGGTGGCCGTCCCCACCGCCCCGCAGCCAGGTGCGCCAGTTGACCTGCTCCCCGGTCCACAACAGCATCTACGCCTCGATACGGCTCGGCTTCCGCTTCGGCTGGAGCGCGGCGGGCCGTGCCCTGGGCCGGGCGTTCCGGCGCCATGGCCGGGTGCCGCACCCCCGCTTGAGCTGGCACAAGACGGGCGGGCCCTGGTTCGGCAACCAGCTGATGACGCTGACCCTCCGGGGCCGTACCGCGCATCTGCGGCTGGATCAGGCGCAGTCGGACCCCGCGGGCGGCGGCGCCCGGCTGGTGGCGGCGCTGGAGACGGACTGGGCGGGCCAGTCGACCCCTTGAGTGCCGTCCCTTGGGCACCGTTCCGCGCCGTACGTCACGTGATGACGGCGTATGTCCGTGATACGGGCCACAACGGAGCGGTACGTTCCGGAGACCGGGGAGATTCGTGTGAAGCGGGCGGCATGATGGGCGCGCATCCTGCGTCACATCTGCCCCGGGAGACACAGCCTTGGCCGGAGACCCTCACGCGATAGCCGTCGTCGGCGCCGGGCCGCGCGGCACCAGCGTGCTGGAGCGCCTGTGCGCCTCGGCCCCGGAGCTGGCGCCCGGCACCCCGCTGACCGTGCACATGGTGGACCCCTCCCCGCCCGGCGCGGGACGGGTCTGGCGCACCGCCCAGCCGGACGAGTTGCTGATGAACACCGTGGCCTCGCAGGTCACCCTGTTCACCGACGCGAGCGTCGAATGCGACGGACCGGTGCGGACCGGGCCGAGCCTGTACGAATGGGTCACCGCGCGCGGCCTGGCGGCCGGCCTCGGCCCGGACGACTACCCCAGCCGCGCGCTCTACGGCCGCTATCTGGAGTGGGTGTTCGGCGAGGTGATGCGGGGCGCGCCGGACACCGTGACCGTCCGGGTGCACCGGGCCCGCGCCGTACGGCTGGAGGAACGGGCCGACGGCGAGCAGGTGCTGGCGCTGGACGACGGGAGCCGTCTGGAGGGGCTGCGCGCGGTCGTCCTGGCGCAGGGCCATCTGCCGGCGGCCACCGACCCCACGGAGCGGCGGTACGCGGCCCACGCGGAGCGGTACGGGCTGCGCTACTACCCGCCCGCCAACCCCGCCGATGTCGACTTGTCGCTCATCGCGCCGGGCGAGCCGGTACTGCTGCGCGGCCTCGGCCTCAACTTCTTCGACCACATGGCACTGCTGACGGCGGGCCGGGGCGGCACGTTCGTCCCGAACGGCCGCGGCGGTCTGGTCTACCGGCCCTCGGGGCTCGAGCCACGGCTGTACGCGGGGTCGCGGCGCGGCATCCCGTACCACGCGCGGGGCGACAACGCGAAGGGGCCGTGCGGCCGGCACACCCCGCTGCTGCTGACCCCCGATGTGCTCGGCCACTTCCGCAAGCGCGCGGACGCCGGCGATCCGCCGGACTTCCTCACCGAGATATGGCCACTCGTGGCCAAGGAGGCCGAGACGGTCTACTACGAGGCGCTGCTGACCCTCCGCGCCCCGGACACCCACGCCCCGGAAGCCCCGGAGCCCCCGGACACCCACGCCCCGGCCGCCCCGGAAGCCCCGGACGCCCCCGAATCCGGCCCCGGAACCCCCACCCCGTTCACCCCAGCACGCTTCAGGCGTCACTTTTTGGCCACCGAGCACGGCAGCCCCGAAGAGGCCGCCGTGCTCGCGGAGTACGGCATTCCGGACGCGGAGCACTGGTCCTGGGACGCGGTGGCCCAGCCGCACCGCGGACGCCGGTTCACGGGGCGTGACGAATTCCGCCGGTGGCTGCTGACCTACGCCCACCAGGACGTGGCGCACGCTCGGCTGGGCAATGTCGAGGGCCCGGTCAAGGCCGCCCTCGACGTGCTGCGCGACCTCCGCAACGAGGTGCGTCTGATCGTCGACCACGGCGGGCTCACGGGGGCGTCCCGCCGCGCCCATCTGGACCGCTGGTACACCCCGCTCAACGCCTTCCTCTCGATCGGCCCGCCGCGCCGCCGGATCGAGGAGATGGCCGCGCTGATCGAGGCGGGCGTCCTGGACGTCCTCGGCCCACGGCTTGAAGTGACCTTGGAAAGTCCAGACCAAGGGGCCGACGAGGCCGGTTTCGCCGCGCGGTCGGCCGAGGTGCCGGGTCCACCGGTGGCGGCCACGACGCTGATCGAGGCGCGGCTGCCGGAGCCGGATGTGCGCCGGACCGCCGATGAGTTGCTGATCCATCTGCTGGAGACCGGGCAGGGCCGTCCGCACCGGGTGGAGGGCTATGAGACCGGCGGCCTCGATGTCACCACCGCCCCCTACCGGCTGGTGGACACCCAGGGCCGCCCGCATCCGCGGCGGTTCGCCCTCGGGGTGCCGACCGAAGGGGTCCACTGGGTGACGGCCGCGGGCGCGCGGCCGGGCGTCAACTCCGTCACCCTCTGCGACACGGACGCGGTGGCACGGGCGGCGCTGCGCGTGATGACCGCGCGGGAGCCCCGGCAGGAAGCTGCCCCGATGTGCGCCGTGGGGCTCTGAGGAGCGGGTTCAGGGCCCCGGAAAAGGGCCTCCCGGGCACTCATATTGGCAGGAACTTGAACTTGCAACAAAAGGTGAGGGGAACCTAACCTGGCGTTCCGCTGTTCCCCGTCCCCAGGAGCAAGGAGCTCCCCTCCCATGCCTTCTTCCACCACCCCCCGCACCCTCGGCGAGGCGCTCGACAGCGCCAAGCCGTATGTCCTCTCCCTCTTCCGCATCGTGGTCGGGCTGCTGTTCTTCTGCCACGGCGCCTCGTCGCTGCTCGGCTGGTTCGGCGGCATGATGGGCACCGGCAAGACCATCGAGGCCGGCACCTGGCCGGGCTGGTACGCGGCCGTCATCCAGCTCGTCGGCGGCGCGCTGGTGATGCTCGGCGTCGGCAGCCGCAGCGCGGCCTTCATCTCCTCGGGCTCGATGGCCTACGCGTACTTCCACGAGCACCAGCCCGAGAAGCTGTGGCCCATTCAGAACGGCGGCGAGCCCGCCGCGATGTTCTGCTGGGCCCTGCTGCTGCTCGTCTTCACCGGCCCCGGCCCCTGGGCGCTGGACCGGATATTCGGCTCGCCCCGCGCGAGCGAGGCGGCGCCGGAGGCGCGGCGCGAGCCGTCCCGGGTCTGACGGACGGCAGCCGGACGTCACCTCGTCCAGCCGTCAGTTCCACGCATTCGGCATCACATCACCCATCACGCCATGCGGGGTCGAACGCCCCGCATGGCGTGATTCGAACAACATCATCACACCCCTTACCGTTATCCTCTTCAGTCACAGGCGTACGCTGTATGGCTGTAACAGGCTGACGCCTGCCGCTTCCCGGCGACATGCGCAGCGGGGGGACCGGGATCGGGAGAAGTACGTTGTTGGAACATTTGGGGTCGCTGACCAACACCCCATGGATCTATGCGGTGATCGGGGCATCCGTTCTGCTCGATGTCTTCCTGCCCGTTCTGCCCAGCGGAGTTCTGGTCATCACCGCCGCCACCGCGGCCGCCGGCACCACCGTCGACGCCGTCGGCGTGGTGCGCCAGGCCGGCACGGCCGACTTCCCCGCCATGTTCGGGCTGATGCTGTGCGCCGCGACCGCCTCCGTCCTCGGGGACATGGTCGCCTACCGGCTGGCCTGGCGCGGCAGCGACCGGCTCGACCGCGCCATCGCCCGCTCCCGCCGACTCACCTCCGCCCAGGAGAAGTTGGGCACCGCGCTGGTGCGCGGCGGCGGTCCGCTCGTGGTGATAGCCCGCTTCGCGCCCGCGGGACGCTCGGTCGTCAGCCTGAGCGCGGGCGCGGCCCACCGGAGGGTGAAGGAATTCCTGCCGTGGTCGGCGGTGGCCGGGCTCGCCTGGGCGGCGTACAGCGTGGCCCTCGGCTATGTCGGCGGCCAGTGGCTCGGCGCCACCTGGCTCGGCACGGCGGTCTCGGTCCTCGCGCTGTTCGCGGCGGGCGCCGGTGCCGCGTATGTGATGAAGCGTCCGGGTGAGGGCGAGACGGGTCCGCTCCCCGCGGGTCCGGCCGGGCAGCCGCTGCCCGGCGCCCACCAGGCGCGGTAGGGCCGTGTCGGCGAACGATTACTTATCGGCCCGCGATACCGGCTACGGTCCCTGCATGCGTACCCCCATCGTGCCGGTTCCGGCATGCTGACCCGCGCCGCCGGGATGGTCGCCGCGTTCCTCGCCGGCCTCGCCCTGGTCGTCGCCGCGGTCCTGGTCGTACGGCATCTCACCGAGCCCTCGGAGCCCGAGCTGCCGGTGGTCCCCGATGCCAGGCGTCCCGTCGTGGAGGCCGCGGTCCGCACCTGCTCCCCGCTGAGCGTGCCGCTGCTGGCCGCCCAGATCGACGCGGAGAGCGGCTGGCGCCGGGACGCGGACTCCGGGCACGCCCAGGGCATTTCGCAGTTCTCCCCGGTCACCTGGAAGGAGTGGGGCCAGGACGGCGACGGCGACGGCAGGGCCGACGTCTGGGAACCCCGCGACGCCATCCCCTCCCAGGCACGCTATATGTGCCATCTGTACGACGTGGTCAAGGTGGTCCCGGGCGGCAAGGCCGGGCTCGGGGCGACCCGGCTCGCGCTCGCGGCGTACAACGCGGGGCCGAACGCGGTGCTCCGGGCGCGCGGCATCCCGAAGATCCTCGAGACGCAGGAGTATGTCGACAAGATCTTGAAGGAGCTGCTGCCCAAGTACCGGAAGAGCGAGGAGAAATACCAGGAGAGCGAGGCGAAGCACACCAGCAGTGCCTCCGCCTCACCCTCCGCACCGGCCTCCCCCTCGCCCTCCGGCGATCCTTCCGGGCCCGCCTCCGGCTCCTCACCGGCGGCTACGCGTCGGCCGTGATGAAGTCCTCCACGGCCCGTACGAGTTCCTGCGGTGTCTCATCGGCGGGGTAGTGCCCGGCGTACTCCAGCTCCACCAGCTCGGCGTTGACGTACCAGCGCAGCCAGGTCTGCCGCATCACCTCCGCCGTGAGCGCGGGGTCGTGGGCGCCGACCACGATCCGGACCGGCACCTGGGCACCGGCTATGTCCTCGTGGAAGTCCTCCAGCGCCCAGGAGTCCAGCCATGCGCGCAGCGCCTTGGGGTCGCTGTGCTCCACTGAGTGCCGCACCATCAGATCCAGCCAGGCGGCCGGGTGGCGGCCGCCGGTGGTGAGGTCGATGATCTCCCGGCGGTTCTCCGGACGGTCGGCGGCGGCCGCGAACAGCTGCCACTGCTCGCCCTCCATCGGCACCCCGCTGGCCGGCACCGGTGCGACCCCGACCAGCCGGCGGACCCGGTCCGGGGCCGCCGCCACGACGCGCTGGACGACGGCCGCGCCCATCGAGTGGCCGATGAGCGAGAACCGCTCCCAGCCGAGGTGATCGGCGAGCGCGAGCAGATCGCCCCCGGCCTCGCCGGTGGTGTACGCGCCGGGGATGTCGCGCGCCTCGCCGTAGCCGCGCAGATCGGGCAGCACATAGGTGAACCCGCGCCGGTCGACATGCGGCAGCATCGCGGCGTACGCGGCCCGGTCCGAGAACCAGCCGTGCACCGCCATCACATGGTGCGGCCCGTCGCCGACGGTTTCGTACGGTGGAACGAGGGGTGGAACGATCGGTTCCATGGCGCCTCCGGTCCCAGTCGAATACGGGCGCGCGGCGCGTGCCCGTGGGGGACAACGGTGACGTCTCCCGCTTCGGGTGGGCAAGCCCGATGCGCATATGCGTGCCCGCGATACGCCCCGGGAAGGGGTCGTATCGCGGGCGCGGGGTCGTCCGTGTGGCGGGGGGTGCTACGGATAGTTCACGAGGTTCGCCACATTGTTGCCGGAATTGGATGGCCCGCCCGTGTTGTTGATGACATGGCTGATGGTGCCGGTGCCGCCGAGCGACACGGTGACCATGTGGTGGAAGCGGACGCCCGGGGTGTCGGGGACCTCGAAGGCGCGGGCCGCGACGACACCGGGATTCACATTGAAGAAGCAGTAGCTGCCCAGCCCCCACGCCTCATGGCTGGTGACGTTCGGCCCCACCTTGTAGGCGGCGTAGCCCTGGGTGTTGCCGTTCATCCAGGCGCCCTGGTTGGGCGGGTCGTAGGGCATTTCGTTCTGGTAGAAGTACGTCCGGCCGCCGTTGCCGTTCCAGATCGTCTGGTACTGCTGATAGTGCTCGACGAACAGGCCGTACATGGTGACGTCGTCACCGTTGACGGTCAGGCCGTTGGCGGCGGTGTTGGTGTTCCAGCCGACGCCGTCACCGTGGTCGGCCCGCCAGATCCACAGATGGTCGCCGATCACGTTCGAGCTGTTGACCACCAGGCTCTTGGACGCCTTGCCGACCCCGGCCCCGCCGACCCGGAAGAACACATCGTGCAGGGACGTCGGATTCGCCGCGTGCTCGGCACTCGCCCCGCTCGGGCCCACCTCCATCAGCGTGGCGGAGTTCACCGGACCCGCGTCGAAGAGCAGCCCCGCGACCTTGACCCCGTCCACGTCGGCGACCGACATCGCGGTCACACCGTTGTCGGGGACGAGGGTGGCGAGTCCGAGGCCGAGGACGACCGTGTCGGGCCGGGTCACCTTCAGTGTCTCGCCGAGGTGGTAGACCCCCGGGGTGAACAGCAGGTGCTTGCCCTGGGCGAGCGCGGCGTTGATGGCCGACGCGGAGACCCCGGGCCTGGCGATGAAGAACTGGTCGATGGGCAGCGACGACCCCGCCGGAGCGCCACCGGCCCAGGTGGTGCCCTGGGAATTCGACCGCGTCGCGGGCACGAAGACCTTGTAGGCGCCCGCCTGGTCCACGTAGAGGAAGGGCTTCTCCCGGACGGTCGGGGTCTGGTTCACCACCGTGAAGGGCGGATTGGGGAAGTTCCCCGAGGGCGCGTTGACGGCCCCCACGAACACCATGTTCCAGTTGGACCCGGACCAGCTCCCCCACTGGGTGTTCCGGGAGAGCCACTGCTGCTGCGAGCCGGAGCGCACCTGGCCGTCGACCTTCGTGTCCGCCATGAATCCGCCGCTGGACCAGCCGCCGTCATCGAGCTGGAGCGAACCGCGGACATGCATCCGGCGGTACGGCGCGGCCTGCGAGACCGCCCAGCGGTCGGTCCCCGAGGTGGGGGTCACGGACAGGTTCTCCGCGCCGCGCCAGAAATTCTGGGTCGCGTTCCCCTGGAACCAGTCGGCCTCGGCGTGCACCGCGCCGTTGATGGTCACATCGTCCGGTGACATCCCCAGGCCCAGCACCTGCGTGTAGAAGCCCACGTTGACGTCGGCGCTGTAGGTGCCCGGCTTGAAGAGCACCGCATAGCGGTTGGAGCCGAACTGGTTCCGCTCCTGCTGCTGGAAGATGGAGTTCAGCCGGCTCTGAATGGTCGACGCGGGCATCGTCGGATCGAAGACGGCGACGTTCGGGCCGAGGTCGGGGCCGCCCGGGTCGCCGGGGACCTCGGCCACCTGGAAGGACTGGGCCGCGCTGCCGTTGCACGCGTACTGCTGGAGCTGCGTCCCGTCCTGGGTGGAGGCGCTGGGCACGTCGAGGCACTTGCCGCTGTGCCGGTTGACGAAGTGATACGCCCCGCCGCCCTCGTCCACGGCCTGCCACCGCTGGTTGTCGCCGCCGCCGTAGGTCCACAGCTGGACGGCGGCGCCGTCGGCGGTGGACACGTCCGTCACGTCCCACGCCTGGGCGGCGTCGTTGCGGTTGCCGACCCGGACGTAGCCGTCGCCCGTGGCCTCGAACTTCCACAGCTGGGCGGCGGAGTTGTTGCACGCGTACTGCTGGACGGCGGTGCCGTTCACCGTCGCCGCGCCGCGCGCGTCCACGCACTTGCCGCTGCCCTTGTTGACGGCGGTGGCCCAGCCCGACGGCAGCGCGGCGGCCTTGGCGCTCGCTCCGGGGGCCGTCGCCAGGGCGCCGCAGAGGGCGGTGAGCAGGGCGAAGACGGCCAGCAGAGCGGTTCTCCGGGGCCCGGGGACCCTTGGCGGCCGGGGGACTCTCGGGGGCCTGGGGACTCTCGGCGGCCTGGGGCGTTTCGCGGATCGTGCGGGTCTTCGCATCACGGAAGCCTCTCCTCGTGGGGGCGGGGGAAGAGCGCCCCGGCGCGGTCACAGGGCGGCCACCGCGCGTGCCAACGGGCCCTCGTCAACGGCGAGTTGGCTGGTCTGTACCGCGGCTTTGAGGACGGTATGACCATGGGATTCCGGTGTCAATACGAGCCTTAAGCCAAGTCGTGAAATTGCACTCGGATGAGTCGTAGGGGCGGGGCCGGGCTGCCTGTGCGGCATACGGGCCGGACTGTGCTGCGTACGGGCGAGCCCGGCCCCGGCGGCCGCGTGTCAGCCGCGCCGTCCGAGGGCGCCCGTAGTCTGATGGCGGCTGTGGCGCGCGATATGGGGATCCGGCGGAACAACAGCCTCCGGCGCCACGGTGCCACCGCGCTGCGGCTCGTGGCCGTCGCCGCCCTCTACTACGCGGGCGCCAGGATCGGACTGCTCCAGGAGCTGGTGCGCGGTCAGGTCACCCCGCTGTGGCCGCCGACCGGCATCGCGCTGGCCTGTCTGCTGACGCTGGGCCCGATGGCCTGGCCGGGCGTCGCCCTCGGCGCCGTCGCGGTCAACGCCCCCATCGGCCCGTCGCCCCCGGCCGTCATCGCGATCGTGGCGGGCAACACCCTGGCCCCGGTCTGCTCGTATCTGCTGCTGCGGCGCGTGGGCTTCCGGCCCGCCGTGGACCGGCTGCGGGACGCGCTGGTCCTGGTCTTCCTCGGCGCCCTGGCGGGCATGCTGCTCAGCGCCACGGTGGGCACCGCCGCGCTCCTGCTGTCGGGCGCGCTCGCGGCGGATGACTTCTGGACGGCCTGGTCGGTGTGGTGGACGGGCGACGCGATGGGCGTCCTGGTGATCACCCCCGTACTGCTGGTGCTCCGCCGTGCCCGGCTCCCGCGCGGCGTCGGCCCGTACCGCCTGCTGGAGGCGGTGGCCCTGCTGCTGGGCACGGCGGCCGTCGCGCTGGTGGCCATGCGGACGGAGGTCAGCCTGCTCTTCCTGGTCTTCCCGTTCCTGATCTGGGCCGCCCTGCGCTTCCAGCTCGCGGGCGCCGCCCCGTGCTCGCTCATCGTCACGGTCCTCGCGATCGCCTCGACTGCGGAGGGCACCGGCCCGTTCTCCCAGCACTCGCTCGCGGCCCGGATGGTCACCCTCCAGGCGTTCAACGGCTCGACGGCCCTGACGGCCCTGCTCCTGTCCGCGATCATCACCGAACGCAACGCCACCCGGCGTCAGATCGAACGCGTCTGCGCCCAGCTGGCCGACGTCGTCTTCCGTCTGACCCCGGACGAGCCCCGCCCGCCCGAGGGCGACCGCAGATTCCCGGACAGGCGATAGCGGGCCGTACTTCGGTTGGACACCGGATAGCGGGCCGTACTTCGGTTGGACACCGCCGGAACCCGCCGGCCGCCACCGGCCGTCCCTTCCAGCGACTCTCGAAGGACAGGGGCCATGACCGCGACCCGAACGACTCACACAACCCACACGACCCGAACGACTCACACGCCCCACGCCACCCGCTATCTCTATCTGACCCGCCACGGCGAGGCCACGCCGGACGAAAGCGCGCTCACGCCCACCGGCCGCCGCCAGGCCACACTGCTCGGCGAGCGGCTCCGGGGCGTTCCGCTGTCGGCGATCCACCACGGCCCGCTGCCCCGGGCGGCCGAGACCGCCCGGCTGATCGGCGACCAGCTCGACGACGTACCGGCCCATGTCTGCGAACCGGCCGGGGACTATGTGCCGTACACGCCCCGGCGAGCAGAACTGCCCGCCGACTCCGCCGACTTCCTGCTCGAATTCGTCCATCGCTTTCCGCCCGAGGAACGCGTCCGCGGCCCGCTGCTGGCCCGTGCCGCCGAGGAGCGCTTCACGAGTCCGGTGGACGGGCCCGAGGACCGCCATGAGCTGGTCGTGACGCACAACTTCCTCATCGGCTGGCTGGTCCGGGCCGTGCTCGACGCCCCGAAGTGGCGCTGGCTCGGCCTCAACCAGTGCAACGCGGCCCTGACCGTCATCCGCTGTCCCCCGCCCGGCCGGCCGCCCTCGGTGCTCTTCTCCAACGACATGGCGCACCTGCCCGCGCCACTGCGCTGGACCGGCTATCCGCCGGAGCTGCGGATCACCTCCTGACCCGGCCCCATGGCCCCGCGGCCCTGGCCCCGGGCGGTCGGACCGGCTTTCCGCCGGGGGCCGGACCCGCGCTGTCGGGCCCGGCCCCCGCCGTGTCCGAGTTACGCAAGCAGCCCAGCAAGCGTGAATAAGGACAGCCATACGCTAGGGCCCGGCACTGACAACGGGGCTCCTCGCCGGGGATGCGCGGGGTGTGCGCGGTCCGGTTCGCGCCATCCGCCCCACACCGAACGCATGAGCGATTCGCCAAGGGCAGAACGTTGTCCCCTTCCCGTGGGGCGCGACGCTCCTACTCTGAGGGGGTGACCAGCCACGCGTCGAACCGAGCCCGCGTCATCCCCCTGCGTCCGGCCACCGCGGACCCGGCGCCCCGGGCGGGAGCCACCGCCGGGGCCGGAGCCCCCGCGGCCGCCCCCGCCCCGGCGACCCCCGCCGTTCCGGCCGGCCCGGGTGGGCCCGGCGGACCGGAGCGGCCCGGCCGGGAGCCGGTGAAGGAGCCCTTGTGGCGGGATGTCGTCGGTGGCGTGCTGCGGCGCGAGCGCCTCGCCCAGCAGCGCACGCTCAAGGACGTGGCCGAGGCGGCCCGGATCTCGATGCCGTACCTCTCCGAGCTCGAACGGGGCCGCAAGGAGGCGTCGTCCGAGGTCCTCGCGGCCGCCGCGCGCGCACTCGGCCTGGGCCTGGCCGACCTCCTCGCGATGGCCCAGGGTGAGCTGATCCGGCTCGTCTCCGGCCCGCGGCGGCGCGACGGCGCGGCGATGTCGGTCGCGTCCCTCACGTCCCTCACCTCCGCCACGTCCGGCACTTCCGCCACCTCCGTCACCTCTGCCACGTCCGTCACCTCCGCCACGTCCGTCGCGGACCGGGGGGCCCGGCACGCGGGGCGGCAGGGCGACGTACGCCTGGCCGCCTGAGGCACCGAGCCCTCAGAATGTCCGGACCATCCGCCGACTCAGCACCTCGTCGGCGAGCCCGTACGCCACCGCCTCCTCCGCCGTGAAGACCTTGTCGCGGTCCATATCGGCGCGGAGCGTGGTGGCGTCGTGGGGCGTATGGCGTGCCAGCACCTCCTCGACCTGCGAGCGGATCCGGAGCATCTCCTTGGCCTGCAGGGTGAGGTCCGAGACCGTCCCCTGCGCACCGCCGCTCACCGGCTGCCCCAGCAGCACCCGGGAGTGCTCCAGCACGAACCGCCGCCCGGGGTCTCCCCCGGCCAGCAGCACCGCCGCGGTCGAGGCCGCCTGCCCCACGCAGAACGTGGAGATGGGCGCGGACACGAACGTCATCGTGTCGTAGATCGCCATCAGCGAGGTGAACGAGCCCCCCGGGGAGTTGAGGTAGATCGAGACCTCCTGCTCCGGGCTCGACGATTCGAGGTGGAGCAGCTGCGCGATGACGACGTTGGCGACGCCGTCGTCGATCTCCGTACCGAGGAAGATGATCCGCTCGGACAGCAGCCGGCTGTAGATGTCGTACGCCCGCTCCCCCTGTGTGGTGCGCTCGACGACCGTCGGAATCGTGTACTGCCCCATGTCAGATCCCCATCCTGCGCCGCGTACCGGCGGGCCGTACGTCCGCGAGCGACTCCACGACCCGGTCGACCATTCCGTATTCCTTCGCCTGCTCCGGTGTGAACCACCGGTCGCGGTCACCGTCGCGCGAAATGGTCTCCACGCTCTGTCCGGTGTGCTCCGCCGTGATCCGCTCGATCGACCGCTTCATGAATTCCAGATTCTCGGCCTGAATCGCGATATCGGCCGTGCTCCCCCCGATACCGGCGGACGGCTGATGCATCATGATGCGGGAATTCGGCAGCGCGTAGCGCTTTCCCGTCGTGCCCACGGTGAGCAGAAACTGCCCCATGCTCGCGGCGAATCCCATGACGAGCGTGGAGACGTCGTTCGGAATCAGCCGCATGGTGTCGTAGATCGCCAGCCCCGCCGTCACCGAACCGCCCGGACTGTTGACGTAGAGGCTGATGTCCGACCGCGGATCCTCGGCCGACAGCAGCAGCATCTGCGCACACACCCGGTTCGCGGACACCTCGTCCACCTGTGTGCCGAGAAAGACGATGCGCTGGGTCAGCAGTTGCGCGGCCAGGTGATCGTCGAACCGTGAGGGTGCCGTGTCCCCCTCCCCGGCTCGCGGACTCATTGCCGGCTCCCAGCCGGTGGCGAATGTTCCCATCGGACCTCCCTGTGAATACCGCGACCCACATCGCCGCGGTCCTTTCACCATCGACCCAATTCGCCTGCTCCGTAAGGAATCTTGGCCCGCAGCAGATTCGCCCACGGCAGACCCGGCCGCTGTGCGAGGGGCGGTCTTGCGGGAGGCTCCCGCCGCTCCCGACACTGCCGGGGGGGGGCGGGAAACAAGCCGACAGGGGGGCGCGAACAATGACCGTGCGAGGGCGACAGCGACAGCGGCAGCGACGGCGCCGTAAAGCGGCATTACGGCGAGCGAAGGCCCGGCTGCGCCGCACGGCCTGGAGCGGCGGCGCGGTGGCGGCCCTCGCGCTGGCCCTGACCTGGAAGACGGTATGGCCGTACGTCCTCGGGGTGGTCCTCGTCGGCCTGCTCGGCGCCATCGGCTGGTGGCTGTGGACGGCGCGTCTGCGCACCGTGGCGCAACACCGGGCCCGGCGGACCGAGCAGGAGAACGCGGCACGTGAGCGGTCCATGGCCGAGGTGGACGCCATGACCTGGCAGCGGTTCGAGAGCTACGTCGCGGAGCTGTGCCGCCGGGACGGCTGCACCCAGGTCGTCGTCTCCGGGAAGTCGGGCGACCTGGGCGCGGACGTCATCGGCCGCATGCCGGACGGCCGCCTGCTGGTGATCCAGTGCAAGCATTACGCACCCCATCGCACGGTGCCGAGCGGCGATATGCAGAAGTTCCTCGGCACCGCGAAGGCCGAACACCGCGCGGACGTCGCGGTGTTCGTCGCCACCTGCGCCTTCACACGGGAGGCGGAGAAGCTCGCGATGAAGCACGGGATCCTCGCCCTGCACCGGAACCTCCTCGGCGCCTGGGTGCGGGGCGCCACCCTGGAGTCGCTGCTCCCCCTCAACGGCGCGGGCAACGGCCGCACCGGCCGTAGGCCCCGAAGCCTCAGGGGTCCCCGGCCGGGCCGCTGAGCGCCGCTCTCGACGCGCCCCGGACCGTGCCGCTCCTTACGATTGGGGATGGGGGATGACGATCGGGTCGGCAGCGGAAGCGCGACGTCCGACCCGTACTCCGGGATCCGACCCTCATTCCGGGAAGTGGACCTCATGGCACCCGGTGGCATCAACGGCACAGCCCTCACCAACCTCACCGACCTCACCGACCTCGGCGAGCGGCTGGTCGGTGAGGTGATCACCCCGAGCGACGGCGCGGGCTATGACGAGGCCCGCGGGATCTTCAACGCGATGATCGACCGGCGCCCGGCCGCCATCGCGCGGTGCCGGACCGAGGAGGACGTCGCACGCGCGATCCGCCTCGCCCGCGATCACGACCTGCCGATCGCGGTCCGCGGCGGGGGACACAGCGTGGCCGGGATGTCCACCGTCGACGGCGGTCTCGTCATCGATCTGCGCGGGATGAACGCGGTGGCGGTCGACCCCGGCGCCCGTACGGCGCGGGTCGGTGGCGGGGCGATCATGAGCGAGCTCGACCGGGGGACGCAGGCTTACGGTCTGGCGACGACCGGAGGCCGGGTCTCCACCACCGGGGTCGGCGGCTTCGTGCTGGGCGGTGGCGCGGGCTGGCTGGACCGCGCCTTCGGGCTGGCCTGCGACAACCTCCTGGCCGTGGATCTCGTCACGGCGCAGGGCGACCAGCTCCACGTCGACGAGGAGGAGCACCCCGACCTCTTCTGGGCCCTCCACGGCGGTGGTGGCAATTTCGGCGTGGCCACCGCCTTCACCCTCCGCCTGCATCCGCTCACCGCCATGACGGCGATGCTGCTGCTGTGGCGCCCCGAAGCGGGCCCGGCGGTGGTGCGCGCCTATCGCGACTTCCTCGAGTCCGCGCCGGACCGGATCGGCGGTGGGCTGCTCTACTGCACCGGCCCGCCCGAGGAGTTCGTTCCGAAGGACATGGTCGGGAACCTCGTCTGTGCGGTGCTGATCACCTACACCGGCCACGAGGACCAGGCCCGCGACCTCGCCGCTCCCCTGCTGCGCCTGGGCCACGACGCGGAGATGATCGCCGAGCTGCCCTACGCGGACCTCCAGTGCATGCTCGACGACCCGCCCGGCTACCGGAACTACTGGTCGGCCGAGTATCTCGACTCCTTCCCCGACCAGGCGGTGGACCGCTTCTGCCGCCGCGCCTCCGACATGATCGTCCCCTCCCCCTCCCAGCATGTGCTGTTCCCGCAGGGCGGAGCGGTGAGCAACGGGCCCTCCGACTTTCCGCTGCCGTGGCGCGGGGCGCCGTGGATCGTGCACCCCTTCGGCCTGTGGGACGACGCGGCCGACGACGCCCGCGCCCGGCAGTGGGCCCATGACACCCGCGCCGACGTCCGGCCGTGGTCCCATGGCGCGGTCTACCTCAACTTCATCGGCAGGGAGGGCCGGGACCGGGTCGTCGCGGGATTCGGCGCGGAGAACTACCGCCGCCTGGCCGCCGTGAAGGCCCAGTACGACCCGGACAACGTCTTCCGCCTCAACCACAACATCGAGCCCCGCCCGCCGGGGCCGTAACTCCGGGCGGGCCGAGGCTCAGCTCTCTCCGGGCCGCGCGCGAGTCAGGAGAGCCAGTCGATGTAACGGGTGGGGGCCAGCTGGGCCCCCGTGTCCGTGAGGACGTCCCCCTGGACCGCGGCGAACATCCCGGCGGCCGGGTCGGTGACGACGGTGCGGGGGTCGCCCTGCTGGGCCAGGGTGATCCGGCCCAGCTCGTCCAGCGGGAAGACCTCGGGCCCGGCGACGTTGCGAATGCCCCGCAGCGGGGCGCCCGCGGCGGCCTCCGTCACCGCGGCGGCCACGTCCTTGGCGGCGATCGGCTGGATCGGCGTGGCGGGCAGCCGGACGGTGTCGCCGTCGGCGGTCCAGGACAGGACCGCGTCCATGAACTCCATGAACTGCGTCGCCCGGACGATCGAGTACGGGATCGGCCCGGCCGCGAGGATCTCCTCCTGCAGCGCCTTGGCACGGTAGTAGTCCAGCTCGGGCACCTGGTCCACGCCGACGATCGAGAGGATCACGAAGTGGCCGACGCCGCCCTTGCGGGCCGCGGCCAGCAGGTTGTCCATCGAGGTCTTGAAGAAGGCCGGGGAGGCTTCGTCGAAGGTCGGGGAGTTCGTCAGGTTGACGACGACGTCGGCTCCCGCGACCGCCTCGTCCAGCCCCTGACCGCTGATGATGTCGACGCCGGTGGACAGCGCGTGCGCTACCGCCTCGTGCCCGGCGGCGTTCAGATTCTTGACGACCTGGGACCCGATCAGCCCGGTACCGCCGATGACCGCGAACTTCATGACATGCCTTTCGTCGGAGTGGCGCGCATGGCGCCTGCCTGGATACGGCGCATGAACCACCACGTGGCCGCGCCGTCCATCAAACTCGGACACATCTTGTCCGAGAAAATACCCGGACACAAGTTGTCCGAGTAAGCTGGCTGATTAGAGTGGGGCGGGTGAAGATGTCCGGCGGAGTCGAGTGGGCCCTGCACTGCTGCGTCGTGCTCACATCCGTCGAGGAGCCCGTTCCCGCGACCAGGCTGGCGGAGCTGCACGACGTATCGGCGAGCTACCTGGCCAAACAGCTACAAGCACTCTCCCGGGCCGGGCTCATCCGCTCGGTCCAGGGCAAGGCGGGCGGCTACGTCCTCACCCGGGAGCCCGCCTCGATCACCGTGCTCGACGTGGTCGAAGCGGTCGACGGCCCCAGCCCGGCGTTCACCTGCACGGAGATCCGCCAGCGGGGCCCGCTGGCCACCCCGGCCGAGGCATGCACCACCCCGTGCCCGATCGCCCGCGTGATGGGCGGCGCGGACGCGGCCTGGCGAGAGGCGCTGCGTACGGTCTCGATCGCCGACCTGGCCCAGGACGTGGCCGCCGCCTCCGGCCCCACCGCGCTGGCCCGCGTCAGCGCGTGGCTGACCACCCCGCAGGGCTGAGGCCCCTCACCCCTCAGCAGTCGTCGACGAACCTGACCGTCTCGCCGAGCGGCGCCCGCCCCGTACGGGGGTGACTCACGGCGGCGTCCTCGTACCCGATCGACATGCCACAGAAGAGGATCAGCTCCCCCGGCGGTGACACGATCTCCGCGACGGTCTTGTGGTACTTCGCCCATGCCATCTGCGTGCAGCTGTGCAGCCCTTCGGCACGGAGCAGCACCATCACGGTCTGCAGAAACATGCCGACGTCGGACCACTGAGGTCCGCCCAGGTCGGGGTCGATGTAGCAGAACAGGGCGGCGGACGCGCCGAAACACTGCCAGTTCGCGGAGGCGGCGCGCTGGCGCGCCTCCAGGTCCTCGCGCGAAATCCCGAGCGCGCCGTAGCGCTGCTCGCCGAAAGCGGCTCGGCGCTCGCGGTACGGGGACTTCAGCGCGGGCGGGTACTGCTCGTACTCCGCCTCGTCCCAGGCGTCACCCGCGGCCAGCCGCTCACCGGCGCGCTTCTTGAGCTCGGCCAGCGGCCCGCCGGTCAGCACGTAGGCGTGCCACGGCTGGAGGTTCGACCCGGACGGCGCCCAAGCCGCGGCGGACAGCACCCGCTCCAGCACCTCCCGCGGGACCTGCCGGTCGGTGAATCCGCGCACCGCCCGTCGGCTCGTGACGGCCTCGTAGACGTCCAAGATCGTCCATCTCCCATCTGCTCAAGGCATCGCATCTTCGTTACAGTCGAGACTGTATCATTCGATACCATCTTACTCTCAACCATCACCGAGCACTCAGTAGGAGAAAGTCCATGGTCACGCTGTTGCACATCGACTCGTCCGTACTTCCGGGCGAGGCGTCCGCGTCCCGTTCGGTCGCGGCCGCCTTCCGTACGGCATGGGAGGAGCAGCACCCGGAGGGCACGGTGATCTACCGCGACCTCGCCGCCGACCCCGCCCCCCACATCACCGCCGACGCCTGGTCCGCCGGCTACACCGCGCCGTCCGAGCGCACCCCGGAGCAGTCGGCGGCGTTCGCCGCGCGCGAGAAGCTCATCGAGGAACTGGAACAGGCGGACGCCATCCTGATCGGCGCCCCCATGCACAACTTCTCGGTCCCGTCGACCCTCAAGACATGGCTGGACAACGTGCTCCTGCTCGGCCGCACCGCGGGCGAGTCCCCCTCCGCCCAGGGCACCCCGACCGTCGTCGTCGCCAGCCGCGGCGGCTCCTACGCGCCGGGCACCCCGCGCGAGGGCTTCGATTTCGTACAGAACTATCTGGAGGCCGTCCTCCAGCGCACCCTCGGCCTGGACCTCGACTTCATCGTCCCGGAGCTCACCATGGCCCCGCGCAACCCGGCCATGTCCGAGCTGATCCCCCAGTACGAGGCCTCCCGCGAGCGCGCCTTCGAGGACGCGATCACGAAGGCGAAGGAGCTCGCGGAGCGCGTGGCGGCGTAACGCCTGGGCCGGCGACTGGCCGCGTAGCCCCTAGGCCGTGTTTTAGAACTCGCTGACCTGCCTGGTTGGCCGTCCGGGGAAGTCGCGGGCGGCCATCCAGATCGTGAGGTCGCGGGCGATGTCGC
>NZ_JAGGLR010000002.1 GCF_017874715.1 Streptomyces iranensis
TCATCACGATCAACGGTCAGGTCCTCGGCGAAGTGCCGGTCGCCGGTGGCGTCGGGCACGTACTTCACACAGACAACGATCCTCAAGCTCACGCCGGCTCTCCTACTGCATCGTCTCTACCGAGCTGCCTTGTTGCTGGCAGCATAGGCGCCTTCGGGGGCGGGACCCGGGCGGTACCGCGGGCGGTTTCCTGCCGAGCGGCCCATGCACCGCAGCAAAATATTACTCGTCAGTACACCCAGCTCATTCCCCGTACGCAACCCGCTTGAACTGTGACCTTGCCAACGGCGGTGATCAAACGCGAGGCGTACATGCCAACCGGAGAGGGGCGGGTCGGCCGCGGAGCGCGTGGCAGGTCAGTCGCGGAGCGCGTTGAAGCGCCCCTGGTGGTACAGCAGCGGACGGCCGGTCCCGGCCGCCGTACCCATGGTGACCTCGCCAATCAGCACCCGGTGGTCACCGGCGGGTATCCGGGCCACCACCCGGCACACCAGCCACGCCAGCACCCCGTCGAGCACCGGCACGCCCTCCGGTCCCGAGCGCCAGCCGGTGGCCGGTCCAAAGCGGTCGGCACCGCTGCGCGCGAAGGTCGCGGCCAGCTCCCGCTGATGCTCGCCCAGAATGTGGACACCGACGTGCTCGGCCTCGGAGAGCACCGGCCAGCTAGAGGAGCCGGTGCCCACGCCGAAGGAGAGCAGCGGCGGCTCGGCGGCCACGGAGGCGAGGGAGGTGGCGGTGAAGCCGACCGGGCGGGTGCCCTGGGCGGTGATCACGGCGACGCCGGAGGCGTGCCGACGGAAGACGGAGCGGAAGAGGTCGGACGTCGTCAGTGGGGACGTGCCGAGGTCGTGCGTTGCCGTCATGGAGTTGTCCTTCTGCCGGAGGTACGGGCGGGGGGCTGCGCTTGTCCTCGTTCGCTCACCCGCCCGGACACCGTGCGCCGGCGGTCCGCATCAGGTCCACGTACACACGTCCGTAGAGAAGGGGTCCAGGCCACATGCCGTTCACCCTGACCACGCCGGGTGCGGACCGTCAAGTGGGGCCGGGGCGCGGAGGCTCACACGGCATCACCCAGAGCGGCGATGACATCGGCCCGGCGCGGCAGCCCGGAGGCCCGCCTTACGACCCGCCCGGCCGCGTCGAGCACCAGCACGGTGGGGGTACGGGCGATGTCCAGCGTCCGGACGAGCTCCAGCCGCGACTCGGCGTCGATCTCGATGTGCGACACGCCGTCCACCATCGCGGCCACCTCGGACAGCGTCCGCCGGGTGGCCCGGCAGGGCTGGCAGAAGGCGCTGGAGAACTGGACCAGCGTCGCCCGCTCCCCCAGCTCCGCGCCGAGCTCGGCGGCGCCCAGCCGCCGGCTTCCGTCGCCGTCTCGCACCTGTCTCCTCCCGGTCGGACCTCCCTGGTGCAGCGTCCTGGGCGGCCCGGGAATTCCCCGGCGGCTCGCCGACGTGATGAGGATCTCTCGGCCGGGCCGTGCCGCGCGGTAGCACAAAGAGACGACATCGGGCACCATCTGCCAGAAGCCGGATACCTACGGCCGCGTAACTTCCGCCGGGAGAACCCTCCCCAGGCATACGACGAAGGGTCCTCGATGGCAGAGCTCGTCTACCCGCCGGTGATCGGCATCGCCCGCACCATGTTCAAGGCGCTCGATCTGCGCTTCGACATCAAGGGCACCGAGAATGTCCCGCAGACGGGTGGCGCGGTTCTGGTGAGCAACCACATCGGCTATCTCGACTTCGTCTTCTGCGGGCTGACCGCCCTTCCGGCCAAGCGGCTGGTGCGGTTCATGGCCAAGGAGTCGGTCTTCCGGCACAAGGTCTCCGGGCCGCTGATGCGCGCGATGAAGCACATTCCGGTGGACCGCGCGGCGGGCATGGACGCGTACAAGCACGCCCTGCGGGCGCTGCGCTCCGGCGAGATCATCGGCGTCTTCCCGGAGGCGACGATCTCGCGGTCCTTCACGCTCAAGAACTTCAAGTCGGGCGCGGCCCGGCTGGCGCAGGAGGCGGGCGTCCCGCTGCTGCCGATGGCGCTGTGGGGCACGCAGCGGCTGTGGACCAAGGGCCAGAAGCGGGCGCTGGGCCGCCATCACTTCCCGATCACGATGCGGGTGGGCGAGCCGATGGAGGCCGACCCGACCGAGCCCTCGGACACCCTGACCGAGCGGCTGCGCGGCCGGGTGCAGGAGCTGCTGGAGGCGGCGCAGCGGGCGTATCCGGTGCGGCCCAAGGGCCCGGAGGACACCTGGTGGGTCCCGGCCCATCTGGGCGGCACCGCTCCCACCCCGGCCGAGGCGCTGTCCCTGGACCGGGGCCGCTAAGCGCTCCGCGGGAAGTGGCGCGAGGTGCCGTCGTTCATCCGCGGCTGCGTCGTGGCTGGTCGCGCCCGCGCGGCGGAGCCGCACCTCGACACAGGCCCGCGCCCCTTCGGGGCGCCACCGAACCGCAGCCGACTTCCGCCGATCCGCTTAGGGGACGGAAGGCCGCAGGGCGGGCCGTGCGGCCCGCCCCGTGCGCTCGTTTCCCGGAAACGGCCTACCGGCCCATCTCCTCCTTGAGGGCCGTGAGGAAGCCGTCCACGTCCTCCTCCGTGGTGTCGAAGGAGCACATCCAGCGGACATCGCCCGCGGCCTCGTCCCAGAAGTAGAAGCGGTAGCGCTTCTGGAGGCGTTCGCTCACCTCGTGCGGGAGCCGGGCGAAGACCGCGTTGGCCTGGACCGGGTGGAGGATCTTCACCCCGTCCACCGCGCGCACGCCGTCGGCCAGCCGCTGGGCCATGGTGTTGGCGTGCCGGGCGTTGCGCAGCCACAGGTCGCGGGCGAGCAGGGCCTCCAGCTGGACGGAGATGAACCGCATCTTGGACGCCAGCTGCATGGACAGCTTGCGCAGATGCCTCATGGCGCCCACCGCGTCCGGGTCGAGGACGACGACGGCCTCGCCGAAGAGCATCCCGTTCTTGGTGCCGCCGAACGACAGGATGTCGACGCCCGCCGCGTTGGTGAACGCGCGCATCGGTACGTCCAGCGACGCGGCCGCGTTGGCTATCCGGGCGCCGTCGAGGTGGACCTTCATCCCGCGCTCGTGCGCGTGGTCGCAGATGGCGCGGATCTCGTCCACCGTGTAGACAGTGCCGAGCTCGGTGTTCTGGGCGATCGAGACCACCTGCGGCATCGCCCGGTGCTCATCGTCCCAGCCCCACGCCTGGCGGTCGATGAGCTCGGGGGTGAGCTTGCCGTCCTCGGTGGGGACGGTGAGCAGCTTCAGCCCGCCGACGCGCTCGGGCGCCCCGCACTCGTCCACGTTGATATGGGCGGACTCGGCGCAGATGACCGCGCCCCAGCGGTCGGTGAGGGCCTGCAGGGCGACGACGTTGGAGCCGGTGCCGTTGAAGACCGGGAACGCCTGGGCGTGCGGGCCGAAGTGGCTGCGCATGACGAACTGCAGATGCGCGGTGTAGTCGTCCTCGCCGTAGGAGACCTGATGGCCTCCGTCGGCGAGGGCGAGCGCGGCGAGGATCTCCGGGTGGGTGCCGGCGTAGTTGTCGCTGGCGAAGCCGCGCACCTCGGGGTCGTGGTGACGGCGGGCGTCGGTCCTCACTGCTTGGGGGTCAGCCACTGGCGGGTTCCGTTCACTTCCTGGGCGGGCCGGTCCCAGAGTCCGGTGATGGCCTCGGCCAGCTCCTTGACGTCCGTGAAGCCCGCGAACTTCGCGTTGGGGCGCTCCGCCCGCATGGCGTCGTGCACCAGCGCCTTGACCACCAGGATGGCAGCGGCCGCCGGCGGACCGCTCTCGCCCCCCAGTTTGCGGAAGGAGTCGGCGAGCGCGAGCGTCCAGGCCTCGGCGGCGGCCTTGGCGGCGGCGTACGCGGCGTTGCCCGCGGTGGGCTTGGACGCGCCCGCCGCGCTGATCAGCACATAGCGGCCCTTGCCGCTGCGCAGCAGGGCGTCGTGGAAGGCGAGGGAGGTGTGCTGGGCGGTGCGGATCAGCAGATTGTGCAGGGTGTCCCAGTCGGCGAGCGGGGCGTCGGCGAAGGTCTTGCTGCCGCGCCAGCCGCCGACCAGGTGGATCAGCCCGTCGACCCGGCCGAACTCCTTCTCGGTGCGGTCGGCCCAGGCGCGGGCGGCGCCGAGGTCGAGCAGATCGACCGTCTCGCCGGTGACGCTGGCGCCGCCGTGGGCGTAACGCGCCGCGTCCACGGCCTCGGCCAGCCGCGCCGGGTCGGCGTCGGAGGCGACGACGGTGGCACCCGCCTCGGCGAGGCGGAGCAGTGTGGCCCGGCCCGCGGGGCCGGCCGCGCCGGCCACCGCCACCACCGCACCGTCCAGCGGCCTCTCGCCCGGCTCGTTCGGGCTGGGGCTCGATGTCGGTGTGGTCATGCTCGCTGCCTCCTCGTCCTGCCCCGCCCGGGGGCTGTGCGCCGCCGCGGTGCTCATGCCGCGGCCGACAGGTCGCTGTCGGCCGTGATGCCCTTGGTGGAGGCGACCACGTCACGCAGCTTCTTCCCAAGCGCCTCGTAGAACATGCTCAGCGGAAACTCGTCGGGGAGCACGTCGTCGACGAGTTTGCGCGGCGGCTGGCTCAGGTCCAGGGCTTCGGGGCCCTTGGCCCAGACCGAGCCGGGGTGCGGGGCGAGATAGGTCGACACCAGCTCGTACGCCTTGAACCAGTGGACGAGCTTGGGGCGGTCGATGCCGTCGCGGTAGAGCTTCTCGATCTCGCCGCACAGCTGGTTGGTGACCTGCGAGGCGCGGGACCAGTCGATCTGCAGGGTGTTGTCCGTCCAGCGTACGACGTCGTGCTGGTGGAGGTAGGCGAAGAGCAACTGGCCGCCGAGCCCGTCGTAGTTGCGGACCCGCGCGCCGGTGACCGGGAACCGGAACATCCGGTCGAAGATCACGGCGTACTGGACGTCACGGCCCTGGGCGACGCCCTCGGCGTCCAGCTTCACGGCCTCCTTGAAGGCGGTGAGGTCGCAGCGCAGCTCCTCCAGTCCGTACATCCAGAACGGCTGCCGCTGCTTGATCATGAAGGGGTCGAACGGCAGGTCGCCATGGCTGTGGGTGCGGTCGTGGACCATGTCCCACAGGGCGAACGCCTCCTGGCAGCGGTGCTGGTCGGCGAGCATGTCCCGGATGTCGTCGGGGAGTTCGATCCCCAGGGCCCGGACGGCGGCCTCGCTGACCCGGCGGAACCGGGCCGCCTCCCGGTCGCAGAAGATGCCGCCCCAGCTGAAGCGCTCGGGGGCCTCGCGGACGGCGATCGTCTCCGGGAAGAGCACCGCGGAGTTGGTGTCGTAGCCGGAGGTGAAGTCCTCGAAGGCCAGTCCGCAGTAGAGCGGGTTGTCATAGCGGGTGCGCTCCAGCCCGGCCAGCCACTCCGGCCAGACCATGCGCAGCACCACGGCTTCCAGATTGCGGTCCGGGTTGCCGTTCTGCGTGTACATGGGGAAGACCACGAGGTGCTGGAGGCCGTCGGCGCGCGTGCGGGCGGGCTGGAAGGCGAGCAGCGAGTCGAGGAAGTCGGGGACGCCGAATCCCTCCTCGGTCCAGCGGCGCAGATCCGCGACGACCGCCCGGTGGTAGTCGGCGTCGTGCGGAAGCAGCGGGGCGAGCTCCTCGATGGCCCCGATCACCCGGTCGACGGTCGCCGCGGCGGTCTCCCGAGTGGGTGCGCCCTCGGCGTCGAAGTCGATGGAACCGTCCTTGGACTGCCAACGGCGAAACGTTTCGACAGCGTCCTTGAGGGTTGGCCAGGCCGGATGATCGACCACACGCTCTGCGGGCAGAACGACACCTTCAGCTATCACAGACGAAAGGATTTCCGCCATGACCACTCCTTCACCGAAGAAACTTGCGTATGACCACCGTATCTATGGATGCTCCCTCGCTCAAGCGACGGTGCGGGAAATCATCCTGCGCCACACCCGCACCACCGCAGTTTTTCCTGCCCCCATCGGCTCGGCTCATGCCACGGCCCCGCTTGAACGGTCCTGTCACGAGCGGCCGGTATGGTGTGCGCCGGTCCGGGCGGCCCGTCCGCCGCATGCCGATGAATCAGCCACCCCACTGCCTCCCCCGACCCGACGAAGACGACCCGGCGAAGGCCGTCGAGGGCCGTCAGAAGAGCGAGACAGCGTTGACTTTTCTCACCATCGGACACCGCGGAGTGATGGGTGTCGAGCCGGAGAACACCCTGCGGTCCTTCGTTCGCGCCGAGCACGAGGGCATGGACGTCATCGAACTGGACCTGCACCTCAGCAAGGACGGCGCACTCGTGGTGATGCACGACGCGGACGTCGACCGCACCACCGACGGCAAGGGCCCGATCAGCGACTTCACCCTCGCGGAGCTGCGTGGGCTGGACGCCGGGGAGGGTGAGCGGATCCCGGTCTTCGAGGAGGTCGTGGACGCCGTGGAGGCGCCGCTCCAGGCCGAGATCAAGGACACGGCGGCCGCCCGCGCGCTGGCCCAGGTGCTGACCCGCCGCGATCTGCTGGACCGGGTGGACATCCTGTCCTTCCACGACGAGGCGCTCGCCGAGGTCCGCACCCTGCTCCCGACCGCCCGCACCGCCCTCGTGGCCAGCCGCTACGGCCTCGATGTGATCGACCGGGCACATGCCGTCGGCGCCGGGATGCTGGTGCTCAACATCCGCAGGCTGACGCTGGAGCTGGTGGAGAAGGCGCACGCCGACGACCTCAAGGTCATCGGCTGGACCGTGAACACCCCCGACCATCTGAAGCTGGCCCGCGGCCTCCGCCTGGACGGCGCCACCACCGACTTCCCGGAGATCCGGCGGGCGGCGCGCTTCACGGCATGACGCACTCGCGGGCGGCATTCACCCGTATTCACCCGTATTCACCCGTACGGCGTAAGCGGTGCGAGACCTCTCGGGGCCCTCAGAGGGGGCTCAGCCGAGGGGCTTGATCAGCAGCTCGAACTCGAGGTCGGCGCGGCGCGGTACGCCGAAGCGCACTTCCCCGTACGGAAACGGGGTCATCCGGCCGGTACGGGCGTAGCCGCGCCGCTCGTACCAGGCGATCAGCTCCTCGCGGGCGGAGATCACCGTCATATGCATCTCCTTGGCGCCCCACTCCGCCCGCGCGAACCGCTCGGCCTCGGCGATGATCACCTTGCCCAGGCCCCCGCCCTGGAGCGCGGGCCGGACCGCGAACATGCCGAAGTAGGCGTGGTCACCGCGGTGCTCGAGCTGGCAGCAGGCGATCGGCTCACCGTTCCGCTCGACGATCATCATCCGGCCGTTCTCGGCCCCCACCACGTCCGTGACGTCCTCCGGGTCGGTGCGCTGCCCGTCCAGGATGTCCGCTTCCGTGGTCCAGCCGGCGCGGCTCGCGTCCCCGCGGTAGGCCGACTCGATCAGGGCCACCAGCCCCTCCACATCGGCCTCGGTGGCGGTGCGGAAGGTGAGCGGGTCGGTGGCTCGTACGGTGGCGTCCGCGGTGTCCATGGCGTCGGCGGGGTTCCCTTCGGTGACGGCCGGGCGGCCGGTGCGGCAACCGGTGGCCGGTGTGGGCCGGTGTGGCGGCCGGTGGCGGCAAATAGACCTTAACCTGCCCCGAAGAGGTCAGGTTGCGTAGGGTCGCGGGCATGGTTCACGTACTGAGCAGCCGCGTCCTGCTGCGGCCGACCGACCCCGAGCGCTCCCGGGCGTTCTACGGCGAGGCCCTGGGCCTGGCGGTCTACCGGGAGTTCGGAACGGGCCCCGAGCGCGGCACGGTCTACTTCCTCGGCGGGGGCTTCCTGGAGGTCTCCGGCCGCTCGGACACCCCGCCCGCCCCGGGCCTCCAGCTGTGGCTCCAGGTGGCGGACGCGGCGGCGGCGCACAAGGAGCTCACCGCGCAGGGGGTCGAGGTGCTGCGGCCGCCGAAGAAGGAGCCGTGGGGGCTGGTGGAGATGTGGATCGCCGATCCGGACGGACTCAAAATCGTTATCGTGGAGGTGCCCGAGGATCATCCGATCCGTTACCGGCCAGGGATCTGACGGCCGACAGCACACATGAAAAAGCCCCGCCCGGCGCCACGGGGGTGAGCGCACGGACGGGGCCGCTGTGGGGTAGTGCTAGCTCCTCTTGTCCTGAGCCTGGCCGCTACCACGCTCAGGGATGAGGAACCCCTTCACCGGTCGCCCGGTGCATTCTCGGAGCCCCCGAAGCGTCATCACGACGGCGCGATACCGAGGGTCAATCCAGTCTTTTCGCATCTCGAACCTCCTTCGGTGACGCTACTGCCGTCGACGGCCCGCTCAAGGACGAACCTCCGAGGTTCATTACTCCGTTGGACCGGGGTCCGGCGGCATCGGCATGATCGCGCACTCCTCCGTGTGCTGACACTTGGCCGCCACGACGGCCGGGTCCTTGCCGGGCGGGCCCCACAGTTCCGCGTCCACCTCGAACCCGAGCTGCGAGAGGCGGTCCTTCGTACGCTCCAGGATGGCCGGGTCGTAGTTCCTGGGGTTGTAGCCGGGCGTGTGGTGGACGTAGCCGCCCCGCCGCGCACACAGGCTGGAGTACAGGTATGTGTGCAGGATGAGCGCATGCCATCCCTCGTCGACGACCCGCGACGGAGTCAGGTTCTTCCCGGGGGAGCACGATGCGGCGATCACGAACTTCGTGGCCTCGTCAACGATCCGGCCGGCCATGCTCTCTGCCATGTCCGGATTGTTGTCCATGACGGTCTTGATCACGCCTGATCGGTCGTCGGTATCGAGCAGAGCTGTACCGTGGCTCATGCGCGTGCCTCTTCTCTGTGAGTGGTGCGCTGCCCTCGTCCCGGTCACCGGCCTCCAAGCACGCGACTGGGACGAGGCTGTTCACGGCCCCCGCCCCCCATCCCGTCGCACGTCACCGGGATTCGGAGCGGGGACCACGGTCCGGAGTCGGAGCCGACCTCCACCGGACCGCTTCCTGCCTGCCTGACTTTCCAGCGCCCGACAGGCAGGGGCTTGATGCGGGGATCCTGAGAGCGCCCCTTCCACACCCCAAGGACCCCGGCGGCGGCGTGGACACGACGCGTGGGAAGCGTCCGCCGCCGATGCCTGCCCCCTCCGCAGCCGGTGATCAGGGGGGGACGAGGAAGTCATCAGGCGGGGTGACTTGCGGCCTCCTGAATTCGCGCCAGCCGCCGCTGTCGATCCTCCGCAACCATGATCACGTCGGAGAGGGCCAGCTGAAGCAGCTTGATCGCGGCCTGTGCATCTTCGAGCGACGTGGACGGGTCCGCCAGGTACCGCGACGACGCCCTGATGGCTGCGCGCCCCCGGTCCTCGAACGTCACGGCGGCCCTTTCGCGAGGCGTCACGGCCGCGACACGCGAGATCGCCTCTCGTCGCGGCAGGTGGTCGTCCCTGCTGGGGAACCACGTCACGACATCGCCCCGTCGTGGCGGACCAGCGTCGCCCCCGGCCCGATCTGCGTCCCGCTGGCCCGGATCCGGCGCAGGGCCGCGTCTCGGGAGTTGGGCGGTGGCGGTGCTGCGGCGTCTTCCACGGCCACGCATGTCCCACCGATGTCGCTGACGAGCTTCCGCAGTTGGGCTCGGATCTCCAGGTCGTACGCGACCCGGTTCCAGGTCGCCACCAGGCACACGATGCGACGACCCTGGCCCTCTTGCCTCATCGCCGCGATCATGCCTTGCCAGAACGGCCGACGCTCACCCACAGCAGCGTCCCCGCGGTCGATCCACTGCCCCGCAACGTCCCAGCCCATCTCAGCCGTGTAGGCCCGGCAGATGGTGACGCGGGCGAGTAGTCGATCCGTCTGGCTGGTCTCCTCACGGTCGTAGATGAATACGAGAGATGGTTTCGTTGCGTCGCTGTCCATGCGCAAACTGTGGCCCTCTTGACAGGACGTTTGAACCTCTTGGGACGGGACAGCTAGGACAGCTTCGCGCTATGGTCCTAAGTGTCCTAAACGTCCGGGGGAGGAATCTTGAACGAAGCTCTTCGAGATGCTATGGCCGACGCGCACGTATCGCCCAACCGCCTCGCTCGTATGGTGGGAGTGTCCACCAAGACCGCAGAGCGATGGTTGAAGGATCCTAGTCGGGCTCCACACCCCGACACGAGAGCCGCCGTCGCGAAGGCGTTAGGAGTAGATGACGGCATGTTGTGGCCGAGGGCAGCCAGGTCGGTTGTCAAGACGGGGGCTAGCCGCGAGATCATCCAAGCCTATCCATACCGAAACGCCTGTCCCACGTCCGTGTGGGGGCAGTTGATTGACGCAGCGGCGCACAGCATTACGTTTGCTGGTTACACCAATTACTTCGTGTGGCAGGAGCAACCCCGCCTCGTCGACCGGTTGGCGGCTAAGGCGGCGTCCGGCTGCTCTGTGCGGTTCCTCGTCGGAGATCCCGACTCGGAGGTGACCCGACGTCGGGAAGAGATCGAAGGAGTACCGCTCACCGTCAGTACGCGGATCAGGATCACGCTCGACGCGCTGTCGAAGCTGAATCACATTGACGGTGTCGACGCTCGGTTCAGTGATGAGCACATTGCCCTGTCGGTGTTCAGCTTCGACTCCGAAATGCTGGTGACCCCGCACCTGTCGAGCCTTCTTGGTCATGAATCGCCGATGTTCCACCTGCATCGGATGGGCGACGACGGCCTGCACGACCGGTTCGCCGGCCACGTGTCTGCGCTCTGGGAGAGCGGACGGCCTGTCTGGGAGTAGTCGCCGGAAACGCAAAAAGCCCCCGCCGGATGATCCCGACGGGGGCTGCTGTATGTGATCATTTCGTCTGACGGTCGCCAACGGGACGGTGCTGGCACGTGCACCCATCGCCGACACACCGGGCATGGCCTTCGGGGCGTCGCTCGTCGGCCGCTAGCCACCCAAGAGAGCGGGAGCGGTCGTGACCGGGGGCGCGCACGATAGCGCGCGGCATCCGGGTTCCTAACTGGTGAGTCGCGCCCTGCGCGAGTTGATGTCCGAGACGTTTCCGGCGCTCTGTACGGGCGCCTGCGGGCGTGAAGTCGGGTCGTCGACCTTCAGTTTCAGGCGGGCTCTGTCCTCTGGCGTAGCGCCGAATTTGGCAGCCCTGAGGCGCACTTCGGCGGCCAGAGTCCACTGACCCTTCGCCCACATCGAGTGATGCATCAGCGCCGTGTCGACGAGGAACGCCCAGTCGGTGTCAGTGAAGGTCTGCGCCTGCGGCGACTTCCGCCACGTCAGCCACCACGCAACAGTCATGGGATGCCACTCGATGATCTCGCCAGTCTTGGCGTTGACACCCAGGGCACCCTCTGGCAGCTCGGGGCCGCGGAGTTCATCATCAGGGGTGATGACGGTCTCAGGGATGGCGTCGGCGTTGCGCCGACGGCGCTTGGCAGGGTCTTTGGGGGCGGGACCTCGTCCGGCCACTTCGGTACCTCCCGGGTCAGGAACGGCAGCGCCGTCCCATGTCGGGGGCTACACCGTCAGTCGATTGCGGGGGTATCCCCCTCATTGATCACCAGGCCGCCCACGGGCACGCCGTTGCGCACCAGGAGCGTCAAGGGGCGGTCCGTGTCCTCGTCTGCGTATCCGCCCTCGAAGTGGGTCTCTCCGAAGCCGCCCCAAAGGATCTGGCTCGGGTCACCCCACGGAAACACCGGGTTGTTAGACGCACGGACGCGCAGCTCACCTTTAGAAGTGAGAACCACGTCCCCCGGCTGCCACGTCGCGCCAAGGCTGGTGATGGTGTGTGCCTCGCTCATGGCTTCAGCATGCCTTGCGGGTCTGACACCCAGACGTCAGCTTGGAAACCACCGCGGAGAGGTCCGCGAGGATCGACGGGGAGTTGCCATGTCGGCGCCTCGTCATTGCGATGTAGCGGCCGGTCCCGTAGACCTCTACGGCCGTACCGTCGGGGCGTCGGATGCGGCGTCCCTGTCGGACGTTCGCGCGGCCCCAGATATGCAAGCCGTCGCCGGATGGGGAGACCTCTACGTAGGTGGTCCCTGCGTCACGGAGGATGGCTGCTGCCCACGGCGCCAGTCGACCCGTGAGTGTGTTGATGCTGTGGTCCAGGTCGAGACAGACGATGTCGTCCTCGTCGCTCAGGACGAAGCCCAGACCGACGCCGGCCGTCGAAACGGTGGCGTCCTTGTAGGTGCTCCACGTCCGCGGGTCCGTCGACGAGGCAGCCATGCCGGCCACCGTCAACGGGACCTTCGTGGAGGAGCGTCGGACCCACCTGTCGCGGGTCGTCAGCTCAATGGGGAGCGGGTTGTTCTTCGCCGCGCGGTGAGACGCCATGCGACAGCGGGTGGAGCAAAAGCGCGCACGGTGGGAGCGGCTCGCCTTCAGCGGCTCCGGGCACCGTGCGCAAGTCACGTTCTCCCTCTCCATGGCTCCATCCTAGCACGGCGCGTTACGGTAATACCCGGCTTGACCTGCGATTTTTCAAACCATCATCAGGTCCGGCGCGTTACGGTAAATCACCCCCGTACCGCTCAGATACCTCTAGGAAGCCCTGTGTGGGCGCCTCCCGGTCCGCCACGACCGACCATGCGCGCACGGAGTACCTGGTGTAGGTACTCGGGTGGAGCAGCCACATGCCAACGTCACCCACATCTGAGACTGCGATGTGCGCGTGTGAAGCGGCCATCTGCGTGTACGCAGACGCAGTGTCAACCGCATCGTCAGTCCTCCAGTGCTGGATGTGTAGACGTCGGCCGCTGTGTACGCACGCGCTTGAGCCCCGCTGCTGTGCCACCTTCACGTGCGCTCTTGCGCTCATGACACCAGCGACACAGCAACGTCAGGTTGCTGTCGTCGTCAGAACCACCGAGCGACGCGGGTATCACGTGGTCCACGTCAGTGCCTGGCTGGGTGCATCGTCCGCCCACCTCGAACACCGTGGTACACCGGTAGCCGTCACGGCGCTTGATCCTGCGCACGATGGCTGGCCAGTTCTTCGGGAGGCTGGCACGTCGGTTGCTGTTGGCCCACGCCATCACGCCTCCCTGGAAATGGAACAGCCCTGCGCGCAGGGGTCTTCACTGCGGCAGGGCTGGTCGGTACCTTCGAAGTGGAGCCCCTGGCCGAGCTGCGACGGTCAGGGTCTTCTTTGTTCTGGTCGGGATAGCAGGACTCGGACCTGCGGCCTCCCGCTCCCAAAGCGGGCGCTCTTCCTACTGAGCTACATCCCGGGGTTCTTCCGTGCATACTTAGCCTTCTCGGGCGGCTTGGGGAGCCGCTTACGTGATCCTTGGGGGGATTCCATGCGCACGTCCCGATACGCCGTCAGAGCGGCGTCTGTGGCCCTTCTCGGGGTTGTTCTGGTGGGCTGCTCGGAGAGCAGTGACGGGCCAGACGTCGACGGGCCGGCTACCTCCGCAGCTCCGTCGAAGCCAGCACAGAAGGCGGCTGAGGAGTCGCCTTCTCCATCGGCCTCCACGTCCGCGGCCCCGGTGATCGCCGTCGGCGAGACAGGCACGTTCGACGTCGGCGAGACGGACGACTACGGCGAGAACTACAAGGTGACGACCAAGATGCAGGTCACGGCCGTCAGCGCGAAGTACGTGACGCCGGCCGAGGTGGACACCACCAACAAGCCCAAGCAAGGCCAGTACGTGAAGCTGACGCTCACGCTGAAGAACGTCGGCAAGGCTCCAGCCGAGATCATGACCTACGGCATGATGCAGTGGGAGGACGACCAGACGGCCGCGCAGGACGCGAGCACGCTCGAAGGTGTCGGCGATGGGCCGGACCTCGATACGACGTACAAGCCTGGCCAGGCTGTCACGGGGTCGCTCGTCCTCGACGTCGGCCGTCGGGGCGGGAAGGTGAGTTACGTCGGTGGAGACGATCCGGGCAAAGGCCCGACGTTCGTCGTGAAGCTGCCGAAGTAGGAAGTCAGCTAGGCAGGGCGGCCGTCACCGCCAGGTGTCGCGCTGAGCGCGGATCGGTGCCCTGCCCTCTGTGCGCATTCCTGGCCCACCCAACCGGCACGCCAAGGGGCTTGCGCACCGCAGATCAACTAGGCAGGCGCCATGGGGCGGTCATTGAAGACGCCAGCCCTTCCGCTCGCGCCCCTGCCTAGGGTGTTGGACGTTGCGCCCGTCGGCTCCCGGTCTGCCCCAGGTCACCGACTCAGGCCATGCCCTCTGTGCGCCAGAGGCTTGCCCCGAGAGGTCCCGGAGTGCGATGGCGCGACAGCAATGCGTCCCTGACGGCTCCCGAGTTGCCTCGGGCCACCGTCAGGGGCGTCGTCCGCCTCCCCGCGGGAGACGGCAAGCTAGACCCGAAGGTCCGCGCTCCCCACCGTGGATTCGAACCACGATTTCCCGGTCCAGAGCCGGGCGTACTGCCGTTGTACGAACGGGGAAGGTGCTGACCAGGTCCCGCCGGTAGTCAGCGTGAGGGCAGCCGGGGTGTTGGCTTCCTCCCTCTACTTCGGGCGCGCGCTTCGAAGTCGCTGCGCGGGACGCCCCTCTGAGCTTCCGGCAGGGCTCGAACCTGCGGCCACCGCTTTACGAGAGCGGCGCTCTACCGACTGAGCTACGGAAGCGCGACGTCGGGCCGCTCCTTCGCCTCCCCGACTATCCCGAGTGCGCAAGGCTCCGACATCCGGGGAGGTGGATTTTCCTGCCGAAGCAGCCCCGTACCTGTCGACGGCTACGCCGATCACCGCGCGGGTAACTGTGGATTCCTCGCGGGTCGGCGGAGTTTGCTCGGTTGACGTGCCACAGGGACTAACCGGAGCTTGCGCATCCGTCATTGCGCTCGTGATCACGGCCGGATTCGAACCGGCGTTACGGCAGGCGTGGCCACTTGCCCCGAAGGGCGGGACTCGATCCCTACTGCATGCGGCGTCTTCGGCCTCTGGACTACGTGATCTGCCATCCCCCTTCCCGGGCTTCGAACGGGTCGAAGTCCCATGCACCGGGCGGGGAAACCTATGAACCATCCGGCGCCGCTCGACCGCGCTTCAAACCCGGAGGAGAGGACGGGGAGCGCAGGAACGGCGCCGGACGAGGGCGGGCAGAAGCGGACCGCCCGCCACTCGCGACGGTCGCCGTTCTCCTGCCCTACTACTGTTATGGGGCACAGATCTTGGTTTGGCACCGGCTGGCCGTCGAACGGGCCGCCCCGTCCTCCACCTGCAGAAATGCAAACTAGGGTCAGAAGGGTCAAACTAAGACCCTTTTTCAAGTCTCTCTAACGCGTGTAGAGAGAGTTAGAAATAGGGGTCTAGTTTGACCCTTTGACCCTCAGAATGACACCAGTGGTTGCTCTGCGTAGCAATTCACAGCCTCTCGCTTACGCTACACAGTTACCCATAGCGTGCCCGGGGGTAGCCACCGTTCCGCTTGACGGCCTGCGGGCGGACGAGGCTGGTCGACGAGGACACCGAGGAAGCCCCGACGCACCCACAAGCGTTATTGATCCGTTACCTTAGAGCAGCGCCTGATGCCGCGCTTCCTCCAACGCCTCCGCCTCCGGGTCACTGTGTTGCGCAACGTCGAACGCAAGCCGAGACTCATCGAGGGCATGTTTCCCGCCCGCACGGCTCTGCTTCACGAGCACCCGAGCCCCTGCGTCGAGCAGCATGTTCCGCTTCCCGGCGTCGTCTTCAGACTCCCACTGATCAGCGTATGTGCGCCCCGTACGGATCTCCTCTTCGACGGGAGGACGCCGCGGAGTTGCCTCCAGCTCCTCCAAGCGGGTCTCTAGCGCGGTTGCCTTCTCCTCCCACAGCCGACGACCCGCCTCGGACCTGAAGCGTCCCGACTGCTTCATGTGGGCTTCCAGCTCCGCCGACACTTCACCGATCTCCGGCCCCGGGTCGTATCCCGGGATCTTGCGGATCTCGATGACTTCCCAGCGCCCGGCGTGCTGCAAGAATTCGCGCTTGACGTATTCCTCTACCCACTCGGCCTTGATGGAGGCGGGAGTCTCGCACGTCACGCCGTGTGCGGCAGATCGGCATCCGTAGACGTTCGTCTTTCTCTTCCCGCTGGCCTTCGTGTAGTACATGCGGCCGTCGCACCCCGCACAGAAGATCACTCGCAACAGCAGAGCGTTGGTGTCCTTCCGGACGGCGGGACGGGTGTCTCGCGCCCTGGTCCCCAGAAGCTCAGCGATGTTGTCGAACTCCTCACGCGTCAAGATCGGCTCTGCTGTCGCAGCCACCGGACGCCCGCTCGCGTCACGCACCGGGACCCCTCCGTGCAACTTGTGCCCGAGCAGAGCCGGCGATCGAAGCAGAGAGTTGATCGTCGACGCACCCCACTTGAACCGTTCGACTTTCGTCCCGCGTTCGTAGGCTGGGCCGCCTGTCCTTCCTCCCGTCGCCCGACCCTGCTTCAGCGCCCAGTGATCTCGCGGGGTCGGGATCGGCGGATCATCAGAGTTCAGGCTTCGCGCGATAGCCGTGGGGTTGCCGCCCTCGATGAGTTCTCGGACGATCCGCTCGATCACCTTGACGGCATCGGGATCCGGCACAAGCGTCTGTCCGGCTCCGTCTGGCATCGGCGCCGGCATGTACCCGTACGGCGGACGCGCACCACGCCAGCGAAGCGCCATGGCACGCATAGCTGCCGATGCTCCCTGCACGCGCTCACGGATGGCTTGTGCCTCCATCTGTGCTGCGAACGCCAGGAGCGTTACCATGATTTCCGCAATGGGATCAAGCGGGTTGCGGAAGTCGAGCTTCAGCATCCCTCCGGGGCCCTCAGCGAACACAAGCATCTTGCGATACGTGCGTGCCCACTTCGCAAGCTCGTGCATGTCCGCCATGGACCTCACAGCGCGATCGAGGCGCCACCAAAGGATCATGTCGAACCGCGACGGCTCCGCGAGCCACTTGCTTAGCTCAGGTCGCTCGAACGGTGTCGTCTTAGATGCTGACACGTCGAGGTCTTCAGCCTCGCCAATGATCTTGGCTCCGAGTGCCTGTGCTGAACCTCCGTTAGCGGCTCGCTGGCGCCCTGGCGATGTCGTCTCGTCCGTGCGGACGCTGAGCCGGATAGCCGACAAGGCTTCGAGCTGCGTCGCCCCTTGTAGGACAGTCATGCACCCAGTGTGCCCTAATAACAAAGTCATTGTGGTCTGGACCGGACGGCGTGCGGATCGCGGTCGTGGAGGTCCCCGAGGACCATCCGCTGCGCTACCGCCCGTGATGCCTCCTCCTCGTGCCGTCGGCCCCGCCACGGCTCGCGGTGGCGGGGCGGGGCGGGCGACGCCGAGGGGACTCAGCCGGGCTGGCTGTTCTCCTTGTGTTCGCCCCAGCCGTGCCAGCGGTCGATCTCGATCCAGGCGCTGATCCGGTCGCGGTCCCGCCGCGGATAGTCCTTGCCCAGGTACTGCTGGGCCAGCCGGTCGATTCCGGCCAGGTCCTTGTCGCCCTGGAGCTCGACGACCCGGCCGATGAGGGTGATGTGGTTGTACCAGTTCGCCTCGTCGATCACGGTGAGCGAGACCCTGGGGTCGTTGCGGATGTGGTCGAGCCGCTTGCGGCCCTCGTCCATGTTGACCAGGATCCGGCCGTCGTCCCAGAGGTACCAGGTGGCCGTGGACACCGGCTGACCGTCGGACCGGATCGTCGCGATCACGGCCGGATTGGGCTTCTCGAGCATGGCGACCGCGGCCTCGGGAAGCGGTGGATTCGACACGGGCTCTCCTCCTCTTTGGACAGCTGTTCACGTCCCGTGGTGCGGCTGGGGCCTGCGTGATCCACGGGCCGCACCCCTCACCGTGCCACACCACTTCCTCGCGCTCCCGCCTACTCCGCCACTCCGCACGCCTCGCGCTCCCCCACTGCGCCCGTGCGCTCCCGTGGGTGGTGCCGCGGAAGGGGATGTCTCCTGGTATTACGTCCCCGTTCGGGAGGAGTGGCCGTGCACGGACCGCCGCTCATCGGCTGGCTGCTGGTCGCGCTGTGCGCGGCCACGGGTGGCTACTGTCTGCTGCAGATGCGCGGTGAGCCACCTGGGCCGGGGCGGCGGATCGCGGGCGCCGAGGCGCTGATGGGGTGGGGGATGGCCGTGATGGCGGTGCCGTCCGCCGTGCTGGACCCCCGGCCCTGGGGTCCGCCCGCCTTCGCGGCGGTCTTCGCCGTGGCGGCCGTAAGGGCGCTGCTGCCGGTCCCGCGCGGCATGGGGCTCCCGGGGCACCGTCTGCATCACGCCGTCGGAGCGCTGGCGATGGTCTATATGGCACTCGCGATGATGGTGGGCACCACGGGCAGCCACCATCACACCGGCAGTATGACCCCGGGCCGGATGGCGGGCGGGGTGCCGCTGCTGACCGGGGTGCTCCTCGTGTACTTCGCGGTCTACGTCGTACGGTCCGGGCTGCGGCTCGTACCGATGACGGACGGGGCCGTGGACGGGGCGGTGGACGGCGTGGGGGCGGGACCGCCCGGTGCCGGCTGGTCGCGGCGGCCCGAGCTGCGGCATGCCTGCAGGCTGTCGATGGGCATAGGGATGTTCGCCATGCTGTTGGCCCTGTGAACGGGCGGCGGGCCGGGCCGTGGCCTGATCCGTAGCCGCACCGTGGTGGTATGCGTCACTTCCCCGCCGTGACCGTACCCGGCCGGAGCGTCGCGATCATAGGCTGACGGCCATGATGGTCCCGTTCGCGCTGATGGGCCTTGGCGCACTGGCGGCGGCAATGGCGCCGCGCCTGCTGTCCCGCTCCGACTGGATCGACCGCGAACCCGTGCTCGCCCTCTGGGTGTGGCAGTGCGTGGTCGTCGGAGTGCTGCTGTGCTGCGCGCTGACCATGGCGCTCACCGGGGCGGCCGCCTGGGATGCCGTGCGCGGCAATGTCTTCGCCCCCGCGCCCAAGGGCGTGGTGGAGGCGTACGCGCTGTCCGGCTACGGGCCGTTGGCCGCGCCCGTCGCCCTCGTGCTCGCCTTCGGGGCCGTCTGGAGCGCGGTGATGCTCACCCGCGAGATCGGCCGCGCCCGCGCCTGGCGCAGGCAGCACCGCGCCGAACTCCTCGTCCGCTCCCCCGCCTTGCCCGGTGAGGAGCCCGGCGAGGAGCGCCTGGTGGTCCTGGAGAGCGACAAGCCGGACGCCTGGTGGCTGCCGGGCACCACGCCCCGGCTCGTCATCACCACGGCGGCGCTGCGCCGTCTCAAGGGCCGTCGGCTGGACGCCGTCATCGCCCATGAGCAGGGCCACGCCCGCGCCCGCCACCACTGGCTGCTGCACTGCTCGGGCGCGCTGGCCAGCGGCTTTCCGCAGGTGACGATGTTCGCGGCATTCCGCGACGAGGTGCACCGGCTGGTCGAGCTGGCCGCCGACGACTCCGCGTCACGGCGCTTCGGGCGGACGACCACCGCGCTCGCGCTGGTCGAACTCAACGAGGACCGCGGGGTGTTCGGCCCCTGCCCCAGCGCGCTCGCCCAGGTGCCGCAGCGGGTGGACCGGCTGCTGGCCCCGGCCTCCCGCCTCCCCGTGGCGCGCCGCTGGCGCCTTACGGCCACCGCGGCGCTCGTCCCGGCCGTCCCGCTGCTGGTCACGCTCGTCCCGGCGCTGCGGGTGCTGGGATAGGCGTTCTCCGCGTCCTCGGCACAACGGCGGCTCCCGGCTCGGGGAAGATCGAGGGCCTCCTGGCTCCGAAGCCCGCCCGTCGGCGATCATCGACCCATGCAGTCGGCAAACCTCCACCGCCGAGCCGCCCGCGCCGCGGCCGTGTTCACCGCGCTCTTCCTGGTGCTGCTCGCCCTGGTGGCCGCCCATTGGGGGCCGCTGGGGACCGTCGACCGGGACATCGTCGTCAGCCTGCACCACTCCGCCGTACGGCACCATGGCTTCACCCGGGCCAACAGAGTGCTCACGGACTGGTTCTGGGACCCCTGGACGATGCGTGCGCTGCTGGCCGTGGCCGTGGGGTGGCTGCTGTGGCGCCGGGAGTGGCGGCTCGCGCTCTGGGTGGCCGTCACGGCGGCGCTGGGCACGGCGCTGCAACAGGCGGTGAAGGCCGCGCTCGGCCGGGAGCGTCCCCGGTGGCCGAATCCGGTGGACTCGGCGCACTACGCGGCCTTCCCGTCCGGCCACGCCCTGACCGCGACCGTCGCCTTCGGGCTGCTGCTGTGGCTGCTGGCACTGCACGGGGCACCGGCGAAGTGGCTGCGCCTCATGGCCGCCGTGGGGGCGGTGTCCGTGCTGGGCGTCGGCTTCACCCGCCTCTATCTGGGCGTCCACTGGCCCAGCGACGTCCTGGCCGGCTGGCTGCTGGGCGCGGCGCTGGTGTACGGGGCGATCGCCTCGTACGAATACGTCCAGAGCCGTACCAGGGAGCGCGAGGCGTCCCCCGAGGGGAGAGCGCAGTCATGAGCGATCTCGGTCCGAGGCCCGCGGACACCGCGTCCACGTCCCCGGCCGACGCGTCGCTCAGCCGCAGCCGCAGCCGCAGCCGCAGGTGTTCAACGTGGTAGAGGGCCTGGTCCAGCAGTTCGGCGACATGGTTGTCGTACAGCGAGTACACCACCGAGCGGCCCTCGCGGGTGCCCACGGCCGCCATCTCCTGCTGGAAGCCGTCGGCGCCTGATGGAACGCGGCGGTCAGTAGACGTCGCGCAGATAGCGTCTGTCGGTGGCGAGTTGCTTGACGTACGCCGCCGCCTCGGTCTCGTCCATGCCGCCGTGGACGGTGGCGATGTCCCGCAGGGCCTGGTCGACGTCCTTGGCCATGCGGGAAGCGTCGCCGCAGACGTAGAAGTGCGCGCCGTCCTGGAGCCAGGACCACAGCAGGGGGCCGTGTTCGCGCATGCGGTCCTGGACGTATTTCTTGGCGCGCTCGTCGCGGGAGAACGCGGTGTCCAGGCGGGTGAGGATGCCCTCGGCGAGGAACGCGGTCAGCTCCTCCTCGTAGTAGAAGTCGGTCGCGCGGTGCTGTTCCCCGAAGAACAGCCAGTTCGGGGCGCGGTGGCCGCGGGCCCGGCGTTCCTCCAGGAAGGCGATGAAGGGGGCGATGCCGGTGCCGGGGCCGACCATCACCGTCGGCGTGGCGGGGTCGGCGGGCGGGCGGAAGTGCGGTGCGCGCTGGACCCGGACCGGCACCGGGGTGCCCGGCTCGGCGTCTGCGAGGAAGGGGGAGCAGACGCCCTGGCGCGGACGGCCGCCCAGGTTCTCGTAACGGACGACGGAGACTGTCAGCGACACCAGGTGGGGGTCGGTCAGCGGGCTGGACGATATGGAGTACAGGCGGTGCCGCAGGCGCCCCAGCAGATCGGTCCACTCCTGCGCTCCGGCCCGGACGCCGGACTCGGCCAATACGTCCACGGCCTGCCGTCCCCAGGACCACTTCGCCGGCTCTCCCTTGTTGTCCGGGCGCAGGAGCTTCCGCAGATCACGGGGGTCGCGGGTGCGATCGGCGATGAAGCGCAGCAGGTCGGGGGTGATGCGGGTGATGTCGAGATGGCGCGACAGGGCCTCGGCGAAGGGCACCTCTCCCACGTTCTCGACCTGAACGGTCGCGTTCGCGTCGAGGCCGGTGGCGGCCAGCCACTCGGCCACGAGTTCGGGCCAGTTGAGCGACTGCACCGCCAGGGCGTCACCGGCCTCGTAGCCCAGCGGGGTCTCGCTGTCGCGGGTGTCGAAGGTGAAGCGGCGGACCTCCTTGCCCGCGCCCGGCAGGCTCAGGCGACGGTTGCCGGTCAGGCGGGCGGCGGCAGGAGCGGGACGGTTCGGCCGGGGAGCCGTCCCGGCCGCGGGGGCCGGAACGGCATCGCCGCCCTCGCCGCCGGGCTGCTGCCCCCCATCGCCACCATCGTGCTGGTGGCCGTGACCCTGGCCGGGGCGCTGCCGGTGTACCGGCGGGTGGCCAAGGAGAGCCCGCACGGCCAGGGATCGATCGCGATGCTGGAGCGGCTGCTGTCGTTCTGGCAGGGCAAGCTCTTCGTGCTGGTCCTGATGACCTCCGCCGCCGTCGCGGTCACCATCGCCGCCCGCGGCGCCCGGCAGCGGTGAGGTCGGCGTGCGTGATCCGTCCGACTTCGAGACGGCGGTACGGGTGCGCGGCGAGGTGCTGCACGGCCGGTACCGGGTGCTCGCCCTCGACGGCTCCAGCATCCCCAACTCGCCGGCGGCCCTGCTGCTCCACATACGGGACGGGACCGGGCAGCGGCCGCACATCTACTTCGAGTCACCCGGGAAGTGCTCCGCGAGGCCGAGCCCGACAGGGCACGTCGGCCGCACGTGCACGTCGGCTGACCGCCAGGGTCCTGTCGCGGATGGGGACGGCGGTGACCCGGGCCGTGCGCGTATCGGCTGCCCCGTGAGGCCCGCACGTCCTTGACGGCCTCACACGGGAGGCTCTTGGGCCGGTGCCGCGGCGTCGGCGACGATCGCCCGCAGTGCCTCGATGTGGCCGTTGAAGGCATCCCGGCCGGCGCTGGTGAGCCGGGCGCGCACCTTCCGGCGGCTGCCGCTGAGTCGGCGCTCCGTGGCTACGTACCCGGCTTCTTCGAGTGTCGTGAGCTGCTTGGAGAGCGCCGAGTCGGACAGTTGGAGCCGGTCCTTGAGAAAGGCGAACTCCGCCCAGTCGGCGGCCGCCAGGGTCGCCACCAGCGACAGCCGGGTGCTGGGATGGATCAGCTCGTCGAACCGCGGCTTCGTCATGCCCGCGCCCACCGACGCAGAACGCGCAGCATTTCCGGTCCGCCGAACCCGACGACGGCCGCGGTCAGCACCGCCGCCCAGATGCCGGCATGGCCGGCGCCGTCGGCGTCGAGCCCGAGTGCCACCAGGACGGTGACCCCGATGAGCCCGAGCAGCATGCCGACCACGACCAGGGGGATACGGTGACCGGCGACCGCCGCGCTCACCTGGAGCCGATCCGTGCGTCGGCGTCCGTCGAGCAGGCGCGACGCGAGCACCCCGTGCCCCACGCCGAAGCCCACGGTCGCGACCCCGGCCGGCCAGGGCGGCAGCACATTGCCGAGCACGCCCAGCAGGAGCCAGCCGGCCGCCATGGCCCACCAGTAACCGCGGGGCAGGCCGACTTCCTCGGCCACCTGGCGCCGGGCACGGTCGGCCGCGTCGAGGGCGGTGCGGGCCTGCTCCGGAGCGATGTCGTCCATGACGAGACCTCACTTTCCTATCGGGAAAGTAAGCGTCCTACTTTCCCGATAGGAAAGTCAAGGGTCGGAGGAGCCACGGAGTGCCGGGCGGGTGGCTCTGACGCGGGGTGGGGGCCTCAACGCCTCGCGTGGCGGATCTTCAAGCGTCCGAACCCCACGGCACCGGAGATCCGGATCTTCGGGCCGCCGGGGCCACCCGGGCCGCCGGGGAGGGAACGTTGCGGCCGGGGCTTGTAGCGCAGGTCCTTCCAGCCGGTGCTCAGTCCCTCGACGTCGACGATCGCGTCGCGCGGCACCGTGATCCTGGCCCTGCCGGTGCCGAGCGCCAGCTCGATGTCGATGACCGGATGCTCGATGACCGCACGGGACAGGTCCAGGTGCACCCTGCCGAACGCCGACTCGACCTTGAGGGTCCGCGGCACCCGCCATGGGCCGCGCCGCCGGATCCGTCCGCTGTGGGCGGCGATCGTGGACGTGGCGCCCGGGGGCTCCGCCGGGAGCGAGGCCAGGGCCGACGCGAGCTCGTCGTGGGTCGTGGCGGTGAGCACCGTATGGAGGCGCTGGTCCATCTCCTCGTGCGAGATGTGCCCTTGGGCGTACGCGTCCTGCAGGCGCCGCACGGCCGTGTCGCGGTCGTCCTCACTGACGAGTGACGGCGGGTTTTCCGGCGGAGGGGTCACCGTCGCACTCTACTGCCATGTCCCGCGCCGGAGCCGCGGTGATGACCCGATCCGGCGGACCCGTGCGGTCACGGCACTAGCCATGGGCGGGAGGGGTGTCCTGCGGTTCGGAGGGGGCGAGGAGGTAGGAATGGAGCTGCCCGAGCAGTTCGGCGATGCCCTCCCTGTCCGCGCGGTAGCGGACCAGCTTGCCGCTGCGCGTCGACTGGAGCAGTCCGCCGCGCCGGAGGACCGCGAGGTGCTCGGAGGTGGTCGACGGGCCGAGTCCGGCACGCTCGGCTGCCTCGCCGACGGTCAGCTCCTCCCCGTCGGCGAAGTGCGCGAAGAGCTTCTGACGGGTTCCGCTGGTCAGCGCCTTGAGGAAGACCTGGAGGTCGTCGCCGGGCACGGCGGCCCCGGGGCGTATCGCCCGCCTCGCACCGGAGTCCGCCCGCCCGGACACCCGCTCGCCGGCCGCCTGTGGGAGCTCGTCCGGGGCCCGGTACGGGCTGCGGGGGACGCGGAGGGGGCGGTGGAGGTCGAACTCGGTCGGGGGGATGTCCAGGGCCGAGCACGCCTCGCGGACGACGTCCCGTTCGCTCTCGTCGAAGTAGCCGTCGGCGCAGCCGATGACGATGCCGATCTGGATGACGGCCCGCGCCTCGGCGGGCCTCCTCTTCGCCTTGCCGATCTCCCGCATGGCGCTCGCCGTGCCGAGGGCGAAGTCCGTGGTGAGCTCGTCGAGGTGGTCCTCGAAGCGGCGGTGCAGATCGTCCGGGGGGAAGTTCTGGAGCACGTCGTTGGTGGCGATGAGCTGGGCGACGCGCCGCCGCTCGGACGGGTCGATCGTGCCGTCCGCCGCCGCCACCAGGGCGCACATGGCCATGCTCGCGTCCCGGAACGCCCCGCTCTGCAACTCGTGCTTCTTCGCCGTGAGTTGAGCCTGCATCGTCTGGACCGAGTCCTTGAGGCGGTCCCACAGCGTCATCTGCATCTCCTTCTCAGTAATACCTCCATTGTGGGGAGAAAACAGAATCTACAGGTTTGTAGAGTTCCCTCGCGCGCGGGGCCACGGCCTCCTCGGCGGCATCCGGCGCGGCGCCCGGCCGGTGGGCGCCCCTGGTCCCAGCCCCGCCGCCCCGTGCGTCACAATGACTGCACGAGGCGACGGGAGCCAGGAAGCCGGTGCGAGTCCGGCGCGGTCCCGCCACTGTGACCGGGGAGCGGTCCTCCCGCATGTCACTGTCCGCGGACGCGGATGGGAAGGCGGAGGTGAGCGACGATCCGGGAGCCAGGAGACTGACCCGTCGCCGGTCCGATGGCAGGGGCGAGGACACCCCGGAGAGGATCGACCGTGACGACGCGCGCCAGGACGGAGCCGACGCACCGGCCGGAACCCGGCAGCCGGCCGGAACGCGGCAGATGGCCGGAACCCGGCAGACGAGGGGTGCTGGCCGCCGGCGGCGCCCTGGCACTGGCCGGGTCCGGCCTGCTCGCCGGGTGCGGCGCGGACGCGAGGGACGGGGGAGGCAGCGACCGGTTCCGCGCCGCGTTCACGGCCGGCGGCTCGCAGGAGACCCTCGATCCCCATGTCGCCCCGAACTTCGTCGACCAGGCCCGTGCCAAGGCCCTGTACGACACGCTCGGCACGTACGCGGACGACATGTCCGTCCGTAAGCGGCTCGCGGAGTCCTGGGAGAGCGACGCGTCCGGGACCCGGTGGCGGATACGTCTGCGCACCGCGGAGTTCCACGACGGGAAGCCGGTCACCGCTGGGGACGTCCTCTACAGCTACCGCCGCGCCGCCGACCCCGCCACCGGATCCCCCTCGCAGGTGCTGCTCTCCGCAATCGACTCCGAGGCGAGCAGGGCCGACGGCCAACGATCCGTCGTCTTCGCGCTGAAGGCTCCGAACTTCGAGTTCCCCACCGTCTTCGCCGGGCCCGGCACCGAGATCATCCCCGACGGGACGACGGACTTCGGCAAGCCCATCGGCTCGGGCCCCTTCACCTACGTCTCGTTCACCCCCGGCGGCACCGCCCGGTACCGGCGCTGGGCGGACCACTGGGACGGCGCCCCGCACGTCGCCGAGCTGGAGATCGTCCCCGCGAACGAGGAGTCGGCACGGCTCAACGCGCTGCTGTCCGGACAGATCCACTACGCCGCTGACATGGCCGGCGCCTCCGTCAACCGGCTGAAACAGGACGGCTCGACGCGGCTGTTGACCGTGGAGCGGGCCACCGCCCAGCAGTTGCTGCTGCGTACCGGCCGCAAGCCGTTCGACGACCCACGGCTGGTGCGCGCCGTACAGCTCGGGCTCGACCGGGAGGCGCTGGTGCGCGTCGCCCTCGCCGGGCACGGCGAGCCGGGAAACGACCTGTTCGGCATGGGCCTGCGGGGCTACCCCGACGGCCTGAAGCCCCGCGAGCGCGACGTCGACGAGGCGCGGAGACTGGTGAAGCGGGCCGGCGCGGACGGGCTGAAGATCACCGTGGAGACCAGCTCGGTCGATGCCGCGTGGGAGCCGGCCGCGGATCTGATGGCGCGGCAGCTGCGCGAAGTGGGGCTGAGGCTGACCGCCAACACCCGCGCATCCAGCACGTACTTCAGCGAAATCAAGACGAACGGCGTCGCCGCCTTCAACACCACCTCCACGCTGCCCGTGTCCGACTTCCTCCAGCAGCGGGTGCGTGGCGGAGCGGCCCGCAACCAGACGCAGTACGCCTCGGAGAAGTTCGACGCGCTGCTGGAACGCGCCCGCACCACCCGCGACGAGCGGGACCGGCTGGCCCTGCTCGCCCGCGCCCAGAAGCTCGCCCGGGACGGGTCCGGGCTGCTGGTGTGGGCGTTCTCCGATGCCAACGACGCCATCGGCGCGTCGGTCCACGGCCTGCGCGCCGCACCGCCGAACTCCCACGACTGGGCGCGGTTCGACCGGGTTCGCGTCGGCTGACGTGCGTGGCTACGTCCTGCGGCGCACACTGCTGGCCGTTCTGCAGTGTCTGGTGGTGCTCGTCGCCGTGTTCGCCGTCGGTTCGCTGCTGCCCGGCGACACGGCCGACGTCCTCCGCGGCGAACTCGGCACGCCCGAACAGGTGACGGCGCTGCGCACCCAGTTGGGGCTGGACGAGCCGGCCTGGGCCCGCTTCGGGCACTGGCTCGGCAATCTGCTCACCGGCGACCTCGGGAACTCCCTGACGACCGGGGTGCCGGTGGGCGACGACATCGGCCGCCGTATCGGGGTGACGCTGTTGCTGGGCGTTCCGGCGCTGGTTCTGGTCATGGTGGCGGCGCCACTGCTGGGCACGGTGTCGGGACTGCGGGAGGGCAGTCGCCTCGACCGGACGCTGAACACGGCGGCCGTCGTGCTGCACGCCGTCCCGGAGTTCGTGCTCGGGCTGCTGCTGGTCGCCTCGGTGTCGCTGGCGGCCGGGCTGCTGCCGGCCACCGCCGTCGGCATGGACACGGCCGCGCTGCTGGCCCAGCCGGCCGTGCTGGTGCTGCCGGTCACCGTTCTGACCGCCCGGCACCTGTGTGATCTGGCGCGGCAGATCCGGGCGGGCGTGGCGGCCGAGCGGCACGGGCCCGTCGCCGAGCACCTACGGCTGCTGGGGATGCGGGAGCGGACGGTGGTGCTGCGCCATGTGCTGCCGGGCGCGCTGGGTCCCGCGGCGCAGCAGTTCGCCCGCTGTGTGGAGGGGCTGCTGGGCGGTGCCGTACTGGTGGAGGCGGTATTCGGCTTCCGCGGGCTGGGCAGCGGTTTCGTCGAGGCGGTGCAGAACCGGGACATGCCCCAGGTGCAGACGTACGCGCTGCTGTTCGCGGGCACCGCAATCGTTGTGAACCTCGCCGCCGACCTGGTCGCCCACCGGCTGGCACCGCGCCTGGAGGTGACGGCGTGAGCTCGCGGGAAGACGCGATCGTGCCGGAGGACGAGACCGTACGGGAGGGGGCCGGCGCCGCGCGCGTCCGCCGACCCCGCCGTCCGTGGGTCGCTCTGGTGCTGCTCGGTGTGCCGGTGCTCGCGGCCCTGCTGGGGCCGTGGCTGGCCGGGGACACGCCGTCGGCACAGGGCGCGCTGCCGTCGCAGCCGCCGGGCGCCGGGCATCCGCTCGGTACGGACGTCCTGGGCCGCGATGTGCTGTGGCTCGTGCTGCACGGCGGCGCCTCGATCCTGGGCAGCGCCCTGGCCGCGCTGCTGATCGGCATGGCCGCCGGGGTGCCGCTGGGGCTGTTGGCCGCGGGGCCGCGGCGCGGCCTGGACGAGACGGTGATGCGCGGCCTCGACCTGCTGCTCGCCTTCCCCGGACTGCTGGTGCTGATGACCCTGGCCGCGACGGGACACCGCGACTGGTACTGGCTGGTGACGGTCGCCGGGGTGCTCCAGGTCCCGGCCGTGGCGCGCCTGGTGCGCGGAGCCGCGCTCGCGCCGGGCACCCGGACGGTCGTCGAGGCGCTGCGGATGCAGGGGCGCGGCTGGGCGTACATCCATCTCCGGCACTTGGCACGGCAGTTGGCCGCTCCCCTGGCCACGGACGCGGGCGGCCGGTTCTCCGTGGTGCTGTACCTGCTGGCGTCCGCCAACTTCCTCGGCCTGGGGCTGCCGGTGTCCTCGCCGGACTGGGCGGTACTCATCGAGCGCAACGGCGACACCCTGTTCACCCAGCCCGCCGCGGTGCTGGTGCCCGCCGGTCTGCTGACGGCGCTGTGCGTCGGCGGCAACCTGCTCGTGGACCGCGTCCTCGCACGGAGGAGGAACCGGTGAGCGGAGGAGGCGAAGAGCCGGTGAGCGGAGGAGGCGAAGGGCCGGTGACCGGCACCGCCCATGTGCCGCTGCTGCACGTACCGGAGGTCTCCGCGCATGCCGACGGGGCGCAGCGGCCGCTGCTGGACCGGGTCGGACTGACCGTTCCGGCCGGTGCCGTCACCGCCGTCGTCGGCCCGTCGGGCAGCGGCAAGACGACGCTCGGCCTGGCGGCACTCGGTGCCTCCCGCAACGGTGTGCGGCTGACCGGACGCGTTCTGCTAACGGGTACGGACCTGCTGCTCCTGACACCGGCCCGGCGTCCCGCGGCCCGGACGGGCCGGGCCGCGCATCTGCCGCAGCACCCGGAGACCGTACTGGATCCGGTCCGCCGGGCCGGTGGCGCGCTGACGGAGCTGGCCGCCCTCGGGCACCCGGAACGGGCCGCGCGCAAGCCCGCCGCGCGCCGGGCACTCGCCCTGGCCGGGCTGGAGTGGGAGGCCGTCCGCCGCCGCTTCCCGCACCAGCTCTCCGGCGGCCAGCAGCAGCGTCTGGCGCTCGCCTCCGCCCTGGTGACGGGGGCCCGGCTGCTGGTGCTGGACGAGCCGACGAGCGGCCTGGACCCGGCGCTGGCGCACGCCCTGGGCCGTACGGTGCGGGCACTCGCGGACGACGGCGCGGGCGTACTGCTGCTCAGCCACGACCTGGCGTTGGTGCGGGAGACGGGCGACCGGGTCATCGTGCTGGAACACGGCCGGGTCGTGGACGACGGGCCGGTGGCGGACGTCCTCGGCGGTCACCGGCGCGCCGGTGCCCCCGTCCCCAGCGACGGGCCGGCCGCCACCGGGCTTCCGGCCGTCCGCCACCGGGCCACCCGGGAACTCCTCACCGCGGAAGGCGGCGGCGGCGCGGGCAGAGAGTCGAGCTGGACGACGGCTGACCCGACGACGCCTGACCCGGCGGCGTCCGGTCCGACCACGACCGGCCCGCCGCGAGACGGGTCCGCTCCGGAGGACCCGGCGTCAGCGGACCGTGCCGGGGTCGCCGCCATGGAGATCGTCGTGCGCCGCCGGTCCGGCGATCCCCTGGCCGGGCCGGTGTCGATGGCGTTCCCGCCCGGCCACAAGATCGCGCTGCTCGGGCCCTCCGGCTCGGGCAAGACGACCTTCGGACGGACGCTGGCCGGGCTGACCACACCGACCCGGGGCGAGGTACGGCTGGACGGCCGACCGCTCCCCCGCCGCATCGACCGGCGTACGCCCCCACAGCGCCGCGCCATCCAGTACGTGCGCCAGAACAGCGCGGGCTCCTTCGAGGAGCACCGTCCGGTCCTCGGGCAACTCGCGGACACCGCACGGCTGCTGCGCGGCCTGCGCGCCGAGGAGGCGACGGCTGAGGCGATCGAGGCGGCCGGTGCGCTGGGGCTCGACCAGGCGCTGCTGCACCGGACCCCGGACCGGCTCTCCGGCGGCCAGCTCCAGCGCTGCGCGCTCGTACGGGCGCTGACGGCGCGTCCGTCCCTGCTCGTGTGCGACGAAGTGACGTCGGCGCTGGACACCGTTTCCCGGCAGCGGGTCCTCGACGCGCTGCCCCGCCTTCTCGCCCCGGCCGCCACCGCCCTGCTGTTCATCAGCCACGATCTGCCCGCGGTCCGTGCGCTGACCGAGGAGGCCGCGCTGTTCGACGGCGGCCGCTGTGTGCGGCGCGGGCCCGTCGGCGACGTCCTGCCCGCCGCGTGGTCCGGCGCACCCGTCCGGGCCTGACCTGATCCGGCGTTGCCGGAACTGCTCCAGGCCATCAAGGTCCCGGAGGAGACCCACGAGATCGCGCGAGTGCCGCGCACCGCCTCGGGGAAGATCACCCGGCACATGCGCGGGCGCTGATGGACGCCGACTCCTCAAGCGAACGGGCCGAATACCGCGGCGTATTGCGATTCCGGCGCGCTGGGGCTGGGGCGCGGCACCCCTCCGGCCCGCGCCACATCACCCCTCCGGCTCGCGGGGCATCTCCGCGAGGGTGGTGCTGACCGTCTCCTCGGAGATCCCGCGCACCAGTCCGGGCCCCTCCGGGCCGTCCAGGACGAACGTCAGCCCATCGGTGGCCTTCTTGTCCAGACGCATCAGCTCCACCAGTTCGGAGACGGCGACACGCGGGGGCAGCCCGGTCGGCAGGCCGTAGCGGGCGACCACGTCACGGTGCTCGGCGACCCGTTCCGGGCCGATGCGCCCCAGCGCGCCGGCGAGCCGCCCGGCGAACACCGTGCCGATGGCCACGCCCTCTCCGTGCCGCAGCGCGAACCCGGTGGCACGTTCCAGCGCATGCCCCAGCGTGTGGCCGTAGTTGAGGAGGTGGCGCAGGCCCGTGTCGCGTTCGTCCGCGGCGACGACGCCCGCCTTGAGCGTCACACTGGCCGCGATCTGGTCGAGCAGCGGCAGCCGGTCGAGATCGGGCGCGCCGATGAAGTGGCAGCGGGCGATCTCGCCGAGGCCGTTGCGCCACTCCCGTTCGGGCAGGGTGTCCAGGTGGTCGAGGTCGCAGAGCACGGCCGCGGGCTGCCAGTAGGCGCCGACGAGGTTCTTGCCCTCGGGCAGATTGACCGCGGTCTTCCCGCCGACGCTCGCGTCCACCTGGGCCAGCAGCGAGGTCGGCACATGGACTACCGGTGTGCCCCGGTGGTAGAGGGCGGCGGCCAGGCCCACCGTGTCGGTCGTGGTCCCGCCGCCGCAGGACACCACCACATCCGAGCGGGTCAGCCCGAATCCGACGAACCGGCGGCACAGGTCCGTCACGGCGGCCAGGTCCTTGGCCTCCTCCCCGTCGCGCGCCTGTACGACGAGCGAGGGCACACCCGGGTCGGGGGTCCGCTCGGCGGGCCGCGCGGTGACCACCACCGCCTTGCGCGCGCCCAGGGCGGCCACCACCTGCGGGAGCAGCCGCTGCACACCGTGTCCGATGTGGACGGTGTACGAGCGTTCGGCCAGCCCGACGGTGACCTGCCGGGAAGCAGACGCGGAACTGGCGGCCGGACTGGAAGTCGACGTGGTCAAGACTGCCTTCCCCTCGCTTGCGCGGCCTCGGTGAGAAGCGTCTCGCGGGGCCGCGATCGGGTGTGAGCGCTTGCTGATCCACTAATCCTCTACCGCGATCGCGGCGGCCGGGCAGAGGAACGACGCCTCGGCGACGCTGTCGCGGAGCGCGAGCGGCGGGTTCGGGCCCAGCGGGACGACGGCCCCGTCCTCCTCCCGCTGGTCGAACAGCTCCGGCGCGGCCAGTACCCGGGCGAGGGTCTGCCTCAGCCCGATCGCGATGTACCGGAGCAGTTCGTCCATCGCGTTGGGTATCAGCCCATCGCCCGCCCGCGGCCGGGCGAAGGCCATGCTGCGGGCGATTCTCCGGCTGCTGCCGGACGCCGCCACCGCTCCCCAGCGCCCGAAGGCCGGGCCCCGCAAGGGATTCCAAAGGCGTCCCAACAGGGCGAACCCACCGGTTCGGGCGATCCCCCCGTGTCGCCCGAACCGGCGGAGACATGCGGCCGCCCTCAGGGGAACGGCGGACAACCCCACGCCCCCTGAGTATATTGGCTGTCAGCCAGCCAACACAGGAGTTATAGCATGGTCCCCCGAAACCCGTCGGTCAATGAGGAGTTGCGGCGCCGATCCCAGGCCCGTCTGCTGGAGGCCACGGTCGAGCTGATCGGCGAGCGCGGTTACGAGGCGACCACCCTCGCCGATATCGCCGACCGGGCCGGGGCGGCCCGCGGTCTGGTGTCGTACTACTTCCCGGGCAAGCGGCAGCTGCTGCAGACGGCCGTGCACCGGCTGATGCACATGGAGCTGGCGCGGGGGCTCGAGCGGGAGCCGCGGCCGGAGGGCGCGGAGGCCGGGCGGGAGCTGCTGGCGCGGGCCATCGACGCGATCCTGGGCCTGGCCCGGGACCGGCCCCGGCTGATGCGGACGCATATGGCGGGGATCCTCACGGCCGAGGGCTTCATCCAGTGCCCCGAGCAGCAGCGGCTGGCCCTCCTGCTGCGGGACACCGTCACGCGCTACGGCTCCGAGGACCCCGAGACCGACTACCGGCTGCTGCGCGCACTGCTGATGGGCGCGGTGGTCGCGGTGCTGCTGCCGGGCGCGCCGATGGCGCCCGAGCGGCTGCGGGCGGAGCTGTTCCACCGCTACGAACTGGACTGGGAGCTGGGGCTCCCGCCGGGCGATGAGCCGCCCGGCGGGAGCCGGATGAGCGCTCTGGGCTAGGGCCCCGGCGCTCAGCGGTAGTCGGGCTGCGTCTGCGCGTTGAGCTCGCGCAGCCGGACCGACCCGGCGCTGTCGGTGCGCCGGTCGTGGATCTTCAGGACATCGAAGCCCTTCTGGATGTCATTGGAGTAGATATAGCCGTTGTAGTAGTACGCGGACCAGGAGCCTCCGGTGACGAGCGCGTCGCTGGAGAGCGGCCCGCGCTCGAAGTAGCCGATCTCCTTCGGCCGGTCGGAGTCGGTGAAGTCCCAGATGGACACGCCGCCCTGGTACCACGCCTGGACCATGATGTCGCGGCCCTTGGCCGGGATCAGCGAGCCGTTGTGGGCCACGCAGTTCTCGGTGTCGGCCTGGTGGCGCGGGATCTTGAAGTAGTTCCGGAAGACCAGCTTGCGCTTGTCGCCCTTGCCGACGATGTCGTAGATGCCGTCGGCACCGCGGTCCTCTCCCACCTCGGTGTTGCAGGTGGCGGCCCCGCCACCGCCGAGCTCATCGGTGAACACGACCTTGGTGCCGCGCTCGTTGAAGGTGGCCGAGTGCCAGAAGGCGAAGTTCACGTTGTCCTCGACCCGGTCGATGACCCGCGGCTTCGCGGGGTCGGCGATGTCGAGCAGGACGCCGTCGCCCATGCACGCGCCCGCCGCCAGCTTCAGCTTGGGGAACGTGGTGAGGTCATGGCAGCCGGTGGTCTGGGTGACGCCGGGGTTGGTGGGCCCGCCGGGGTTTCCGCCGTCCGGGAAGAGCACGGGGAAGTCGATGACCGCGGCCTTCTCGGGCGCCTTACGGGGCACCTTGATGACGGAGATGCCGTCGTGCGGAGGCAGGCAGTCCGGGAAGGTGGCGCTGGGCGAGTACGAGGAGACGTAGATGTACACGTCCTTGCGCTCGGGCACCAGGGTGTGGGTGTGCGAACCGCAGGAGGTCTCGACGGCGGCGACGTACTCCGGGTTCCGCTTGTCGCTGATGTCGAAGACCTTCATGCCCTCCCACGAGGACTTCTCGGTCGCGGGCTGGGTGGTGCTGTTGCAGGAGTTGTCGCTGCGCGAGGAGTCGGTGGAGAGGAAGAGCAGGTCTCCTGAGACCGACACATCGTTCTGCGAACCCGGGCAGAGCACCTGGCTCACGATCTTCGGGCTCTTCGGCCGGCTGATGTCGTAGACGACAAAGCCGTCGTAGTTGCCCGCGAAGGCGTACTTGCCCTGGAAGGCCAGGTCGGAGTTGATGCCCTTGAGGTCCTGCTTGGGGATGTTGGTGAGGTGGCTGACATTGTCGCTGTGGACGATCTGGTCCACGCCGGGGATGTCGCCGTTCTCGATGGCGGCCTTGGCTTCCGACTGCTGACTCTTTGTCACCCGCTCCTTGTGAGGAGCGTCACCGGGGTCGGGCGTCGCGGCCGCCGGGCCCGCGGCCAGCAAGGTGGCCACCAGTCCGAAGGCGGCCGCGGCCGCGCCGAGGTATCTGCGCCGCTGCGGAGGTCTTTCCCACGGCTTCACTGCGTCCTCCCTTTGTCGCCGTCTCCGTTCGGAGTTGAACGGTTGACGGACCGGGGGAAGTATCGCTCTATCCATGTACACCACAACAGGTAGCAACATGTTCGTAAAGAGATTTTCCCAACGTGCCCGGATCGGGAGCCCCGCTGACGTGCTAAGACGGTCTGCGGATCCCAAGCGCCCCAGGAGGCCACGGTGTTGAACCGCCGTACGACGCTCCACTCCGCGTCCCTCGCGGCCGCCGCCGCGGCGGCCGCCCTGGCACTCGTCCTGACCGGCTGTGACGCGGAGAGCGGCGGTGCGGCCGACGCGGGCAAGGGCAAGGACGGCAAGCCCGCGGTGATCGCGCCGGGCAAGCCCGGCGAGGCGGCGAAGAAGCTCTCCGCCGAGGAGGCGGCGAAGGCGGGCGACGACGACTCCCCCAACACGGCCGACCGCTCCTACGTCCGCATGATGATCGAGCACCACCGGCAGGCCCTGGTGATGACCGGCCTCGCCGCCGACCGCGCCAAGTCGGGAGAGGTCAAGCGGCTCGCGGAGCGCATCGCGTCCGGGCAGAAGCCGGAGATCGAGGCGATGCGCGCCTGGCAGACGACAACTGGCGGCGAGCCGAAGGGCGGCGACGGGGACGGCCACGAGGGCCATGACGCGAAGATGCCGGGGATGGCCACCAGGGCCCAGCTCGCGCGGTTGCGCGCCGCCGAGGGAGCCGACTTCGACGCGCTCTTCCTCAAGCTGATGATCACCCATCACGGGGGCGCGGTCTCCATGGCCACGGATGTGCTGGCCCAGGGCAACAACGTCCGGGTGGAGGAGATGGCGAACGACGTGATCGCGCAGCAGAGCAGCGAGATCCGGCGGATGCGGCAGATGTCGTAGCGGGCGGCGCGGAGCCCCGGCGGACCGTCGGACCGGTCTGGAGCCCGGCTCGCGGCGCGGTCGCGGACCCATGGACCGGCGGCCGGGCGGTGTCACCCGCGCCGGTCACTCGGCGCGTAGTGCCGGACAGGGCGCCCCGCCGGGTGCGATGCTGGAGACATCCTGCGGAAGGAGCTCCTCGTGCTTCGAGTCGCGGTCATCGGTTCCGGGCCGAGCGGGGTGTACGCCGCCCAAGCGCTCGTCCAGCAGCAGGCCGTCCCCGAGGTGTCGGTGCATGTGCTGGACCGGCTGCCCTGTCCGTACGGGCTGGTGCGCTACGGCGTCGCGCCCGACCACGAGAAGATCAAGTCGCTGCAGAACACGCTGCGCGCGGTCCTGGAGCACCCCCGGGTCAGTTTCCTCGGCAATGTGCAGGTGGGCCCGCCGCCGCTGGTGCCCGAGCGGCTGCTGGGGCTCTACCACGCGGTGGTCTACTGCGTGGGCGCGGCCACCGACCGGCGGCTCGGCGTTCCGGGCGAGGAGCTGCCGGGCAGCTTCTCCGCGACCGAGTTCGTCTCCTGGTACAGCGCCCATCCGGACGCGACCGTCGACTCCTTCGCGCTCGGGGCGGGCTCCGCCGTCGTCATCGGGGTGGGCAACGTGGCGGTGGACGTGGCGCGCATTCTGGCCCGTGGGGCGGAGGAGCTGAGGCCCACCGATGTGCCGCACGCCGCCCTCGGGACGCTGTCCGAGAGCCAGGTCTCGGACGTCCATATGGTCGGCAGGCGCGGGCCGTCGCAGGCGAAGTTCACCACCAAGGAGCTGCGCGAGCTGGGCGCGCTGACCGGCGCCGATGTGCTGGTACGCCCGGAGGAGCTGGCGCTGGACCCGGCGTATGTGGACCCCTCGGGGCTGCCGGGGATCAACCGGCGCAATGTCGAGGTGCTGCGCGACTGGGCGCGGCGCGAGCCCACGGGCCGGCCGCGCCGGATCCATCTGCGGTTCTTCCTCAAGCCGGTGGCGCTGCTGGGCGAGGGGGCGGTGCGCGCGGTGCGCTTCGAGCGGACCGCGCCGGACGGGCACGGCGGGGTGGCGGGCACCGGGGTGTTCGAGGACATCGAGGCGCCGCTGGTGCTGCGGTCGGTGGGGTACCGGGGGGTGCCGCTGCCGGGGCTGCCGTTCGACGAGGAGCGCGGCACGGTCCCCAACGCGGCGGGGCGGGTGCTGCGCGGCGGCGCGCCCTCGCCCGGGGAGTACGTGGCGGGCTGGATCAAGCGCGGGCCGACCGGGGTGATCGGCACCAACCGCCCGTGCGCCAAGGAGACCGTGGCCTCGCTGCTGGCCGACGCGGAGGCGCTCGCCGCCCGCCCGGTGGTGGCGGATCCGCTGCGGGCGCTGCGCGAGGCCGGGGTGGAGCCGGTGGAGTGGACCGGCTGGCTGCGGATCGAGGCGGCCGAGTCGGCGCTCGGCGAGGCGCTGGGGCGTACGAAGGTGAAGATCCCGGACTGGACGGGGCTGCTGGGCGCGGCGCGCGGGCAGGAGTGACCCGGGCCGGGCGCCGGTCGGCTTCCACCGGCGGTCGGCGGGTCCACGCGGTCGAAGGGGTTGGCACCGGTCCGCGGGTCCACGCGGTCCAAGGGGTTGGCACCGGTCCGCGGGTCCACGCGGTCCAAGGGGTTGACACAGGGCGGCAACACCCCTGAAATCAACAGATTGTTTAAGCCTTCTACGGTCGCCTCACCCTGATCCGCCGCCCAACCCTGCGCCGCGCGAGGAGCCGCCATGACGTCCGTACGCCATCCTGTGGACGAGGTGCCGCCGCCCGGCCGGCTCGCCGCCTTCGGACTCCAGCATGTGCTGGCCATGTACGCGGGCGCGGTGGCCGTGCCGCTGATCGTCGGCGGGGCGATGAAGCTGTCCGCCGCCGACCTGGCGTATCTCATCAACGCCGATCTGCTGCTGTGCGGTATCGCCACGGTCCTGCAGTGCGTGGGGCTGTGGCGGTTCGGCGTGCGGCTGCCGATCATGCAGGGCTGCACCTTCGCGGCGGTCACCCCCATGGTGCTGATCGGCACGCAGGGCGGCGGACTGCGCGCGATCTACGGCTCGGTGATCGTGGCCGGGGTGGCGATGATCGTGCTGGCGCCGGTCTTCGGGCGGCTGCTGCGGTTCTTCCCGCCGCTGGTGACCGGCACGGTGATACTGATCATCGGTCTTTCGCTGCTGCCGGTCGCGGGCAACTGGGCGGCGGGCGGCCAGGGCGCGCCGGACTTCGGCGCGCCGAAGAACCTGGGCCTGGCCGCCGGGGTGCTGGTCCTCGTCCTGGCCGTGCAGCGCTTCGCGCCGGGATTCCTCGGCCGGGTGGCGGTGCTGGTGGGGATCGTGGCCGGGACGGCGGCCGCGATACCCCTGGGCTTCACCGACTTCTCCGGGGTGGGTGACGCCGACTGGGTCGGCGTCTCCACCCCGTTCCACTTCGGCACCCCGACGTTCGAGACCCCGGCGGTGGTGTCCATGCTGGTCGTCGCGCTGGTCACGATGACGGAGACCACGGGTGACTTCATCGCGGTGGGCGAGCTGACCGAGCGCCCGGTCGACGGGCGGCGGCTGGCGGACGGACTGCGCGCGGACGGCGCCGCGACCGTGCTCGGCGGGGTCTTCAACACCTTCCCGTACACCGCCTTCGCGCAGAACGTCGGCCTGGTGGGGATGACCCGGGTGCGCAGCCGCTGGGTGGTCGCGGCCGCGGGCGGCCTGCTGGTGCTGCTCGGGCTGGGCCCGAAACTGGGCGCGGTGGTGGCGGCGATCCCGGCGCCGGTGCTGGGCGGGGCGGGTCTGGTGATGTTCGGTACGGTCGCGGCGAGCGGGCTGCGCACGCTGGCCGGGGTGGACTTCCGGGACAACCACAACCTGACGGTGGTGGCGGTGTCGGTCGCCGTGGGGCTGCTGCCGGTCGGCGTGCCGGGAATCTACAAGGAGTTCCCGGACTGGTTCCAGACGGTGATGGACAGCGGGATCAGCGCCGGGTGCGTCACCGCGATCGCGCTCAATCTGCTCTTCAACCACCTGCCGGGCGGGCGGACTTCAGCCCCGGTTGCCGCCGAGGCGCCCCTCCTGGAGGGCCGCGGCGGCGAGGACGCTGTCGAGCAGTCCGGGGAACAGCGCGTCTAGGTCGTCGCGGCGCAGCGCGCTCATCTTGGCGGTGCCCCGGTAGATCTGGTGGATCACACCGCATTCGCGCAGCACCCGGAAGTGATGGGTGGTGGTGGACTTGCTGACCGGCAGGTCGAAGACCGAACAGGACAGCTCGCAGTTCTCCTCTTCGAGCGTCCGCACCACCCGCATCCGCATGGGATCGGAGAGCGCGTGCAGCACGTCCTCGAGGCGGATCGCCTCGCGCCGCGGATGCTCCAGCGAGCGCCCGGACGCCTGGGGCTGGGACGACGCCCGGGACTGGGGCGCGGTCGGCGTGGTCTGCGTCTGCACGGCTGCTCCTCATCGCCTCGTTCCGAGACCTCCAGTGTAGTTTGACGATCGCCGTACTACTTCGGCTCCGAACTACTCGAGGCCCCGGACGGGACGGCGGTGACGCTCGCGGTCTACCGGACCGCGCGGTGGTACTGGTCCGGATTGTGCACCTGACCACCCAGTTCGGCCGCCGCATGGCGGGCGAAGTAGGGGTCACGGAGCAGTTCGCGGGCCAGCAGGACGGCATCCGCCTCGCCGTTGGTGACGATCTTCTCCGCCTGCTCCGCCTCCGTGATCAGCCCGACCGCGGCCACCGGCAGCCCGGTCTCCCGGCGCACCCGCGCGGCGAACGGCACCTGGTAGCCCGGCTCCACCGGAATGCGCACACCGGCGGCGTTGCCACCGCTGGAGACGTCGAGGAGGTCCACTCCGTGGTCCTTCAGCAGGGCGGCGAGCCGGACGGTGTCCTCCGGGGTCCAGCCGTTCTCCTCCAGCCAGTCGGTGGCCGAGACGCGGAAGAACAGCGGCAGTTCCTCCGGCCAGACCGCGCGGACCGCGTCGACGACCTCCAGGGCGAAGCGGACGCGGTTCTCGAAGGAGCCGCCGTAGCCGTCGGTGCGGTGGTTGCTGTGCGGGGAGAGGAACTCATGGAGGAGATACCCGTGGGCGCCGTGGATCTCGGCCACCTCGAAACCGGCCGCGAGCGCGCGCCGTGCCGCGTCCGCGAACTGGCGGGTGATCTCGCCGATCCGCTCCTCGGACAGCTCGTCCGGCACCGGATGGCCCTCGTCGAACGGGACCGGACTGGGCCCCAGCGGCTGCCAGCCCCGCTGGTCGGAGCCGAGCGGCGCGCCGCCCCTCCAGGGAGCGTCGGTGGACGCCTTACGGCCGGCATGGGCGAGCTGGACGCCCGGGACGGTGCCCTGCCCCTTGAGGAAGCCGACGATCTTACGGAACGCCTCGACCTGGGTGTCGTTCCAGATGCCGAGGTCTCCGGGGCTGATGCGGCCCTCGGGGGACACGGCCGTCGCCTCGACCAGGATCAGTCCGGTGCCGCCGGCGGCGCGGGCGCCGTAGTGGACGAAGTGCCAGTCGTGCGGGACCCCGGCGCCCTTGTCCGGGTCCGCGCTGTACTGGCACATGGGCGACATCCAGAGGCGGTTGGGGATGGTCAGCGACCGCAGGGTGAAGGGGTCGAAGAGGGCACTCACGAACGTCTCCGTTTCTCCTCGTGGGGTCCGGTCGGACCGCCGCTTAGTACGGTAACCACCGTAGTACGACGATCGTCAAATTACGAAGCCCGTCGTATGACGCACATGACCTTCTGTGGCGCGGGTGGCCTCTGTGGTGTGGGTCGCCTTCTGTGGCACGGGTGGTCTCCCGTGGCGCCATGCGCTCTCGGATGACGCGGTTGCTTCCGCGCCGTTGTCAGTGGGTGGGTGCAGACTCTGTGATGACGGACACATCCATCCGTTCCGCCGTCCCGTCCCGCACTCCAAGGAGTGAGCCGTCATGAACGATGTCCTGCTCGCCGTCGGCACCCGCAAGGGTCTCTTCCTCGGCCGCCCCGGCGGCAGCGGGGGCTGGGACTTCAGCGGCCCCCACTTCCCCATGCAGGCGGTGTACTCCGTCGGCATCGACACCCGGGGCGACCGCCCCCGGCTGCTGGCCGGTGCGGACAGCTCGCACTGGGGCCCCTCGGTCTTCCGCTCCGACGACCTCGGGGCGAGCTGGCACGAGCCCGCCAGGCCCGCGGTGAAGTTCCCCGAGGGCACCGACACCTCGCTGGAGCGGGTGTGGCAGCTGGAGCCGGCCGGGCCCGACGAGCCGGAGGTGGTCTACGCGGGCACCCAGCCGGGCGCGCTGTTCCGCTCCGAGGACGGCGGGGAGACCTTCGCGTTCGTCCGCAGCCTGTGGGACCACCCCCAGCGGCCGGAGTGGGGCGAGGGGTTCGGCGGGCAGGCCGTGCACACGGTCATCACCGATCCGCGGGACCCGCGGGCGCTCATGGTCGCCGTGTCCTCCGGCGGGGTGTACCGCTCGGCGGACGGCGGCGAGAGCTGGGCACCGTCCAACAGCGGACTCAAGGCGGAATTCCTGCCGGATCAGTATCCCGAGTTCGGGCAGTGCGTCCACAAGATCGCCCGGGATCCGGTCGACCCCGACCGGCTCTATCTGCAGAACCACGGCGGGGTGTACCGCAGCGACGACGGCGGGGCGCACTGGGCCGAGATCAGCGAGGGCCTCCCGGCGGACTTCGGCTTCGCGGTCGCCGTCCATCCGCGCCGTAGCGGCGTCGCGTACGTCTTCCCGGCCGCCGACGGCTCGGACCGCTACCCCCCGGGCTACCGCTGCCGGGTGTTCCGCACCGAGGACGCGGGCGCCAGCTGGGAGGAGCGGTGCACCGGGCTGCCGGGCGAGCCGCACTACGGGGTGGTGCTGAGAGACGCCCTGCGCACCGATGACGCCGATCCGGCCGGGGTCTACTTCGGCAATCGCAACGGCGAGGTGTACGCGAGCGCCGACGAGGGCGAGAGCTGGCGGCAGATCGCCCACCATCTCCCCGATGTGCTGTGTGTCCGCGCCGCGGTGATCAGCTGAGGGCGATCGGCCAACGATGATCGCCGTGATCGGCCGAGAGTGATCGTGAGGTGGCACGCGGCCACCCGCTGAGCCACTAGAGTGACGCGGTGTGGCAGCACGACCCTTGAACGAAATTGTGGAAGCGGGCTGGGCCAAGGCACTTGAGCCCGTCGAGGAACGCATCGCGGCGATGGGCGACTTCCTGCGGTCCGAGATCGCGGCAGGCCGCACCTATCTGCCCGCCGGGCCGAATGTGCTGCGCGCCTTCCAGCAGCCCTTCGACGAGGTGAAGGTGCTGATCGTGGGTCAGGACCCGTATCCCACGCCCGGACACGCGGTGGGGCTCAGCTTCTCGGTGGCGCCCGAGGTGCGGCCGCTGCCCGGCAGTCTGGAGAACATCTACCGCGAGCTGCACACCGACCTCGGGCTGCCGCGTCCGTCCAACGGCGATCTGACGCCCTGGACCCAGCAGGGCGTGCTGCTGCTCAACAAGGCGCTCACCACGGCCCCGCGCCGCCCCGCCGCCCACCGCGGCAAGGGCTGGGAGGAGGTCACCGAGCAGGCCATCCGGGCGCTGGCCGGGCGCGGCCGCCCCCTGGTGGCCATCCTGTGGGGCCGCGACGCCCGTAACGTACGGCCGCTGCTGGGCAGCCTTCCGGCGGTCGAGTCCGCACACCCCTCCCCCATGTCCGCCGACCGCGGCTTCTTCGGCTCCCGTCCCTTCAGCCGCGCCAATGACCTGCTGGCGCAGCAGGGGGCGCAGCCCGTGGACTGGCGCCTTCCCTGACCCGATAGGTCCAGGTGGGCGAAGGTAGTCTGCCCGCCATGACATCACCTACGAACACCCCTCCGGGCTGGTACGCCGACCCCCAGGGCACACCGAACCAGCTGCGCTGGTGGGACGGCGCCCAGTGGACCGCCCATACACACGCGGGCCAGCCCGGACAGCCCCCGCCGCAACAGGCCGCCCCGCCCAACCACAACCCCGGCAAGGTCCAGCACCAGGTGCAGCAGCAGGCACATGTGGGACCCTCGGCGGGCGGCGGCGGCACGCTGTTCACCGAACCGGTGCTGGTGGTGAACCAGAAGGCCAAGCTGATCGAGCTCACCAATGAGTACAGCGTCTTCGACCAGCACGGGCGCACCATCGGTTCGGTGGTCCAGGTCGGCCAGAGCACGCTGAAGAAGGTCGCGCGGTTCGTCTCGAGCCTCGACCAGTTCATGACGCACCGGCTGGAGATCCGCGACGCCAACGGACAGCCGCATCTGGTGCTCACCCGGCCCGCGAAGTTCGTGAAGTCCAAGGTGCAGGTGACCCGTCCGGACGGACAGCCGGTCGGTGAGATCGTCCAGCAGAACGTCTTCGGCAAGATCAACTTCGGCATTCAGGTCAACGGCCAGCAGGTCGGCGCCATCAAGGCGGAGAACTGGCGGGCCTGGAACTTCTCCATCGTCGACCACACGGACAGCGAGGTCGCCCGGATCACCAAGACCTGGGAGGGCCTGGCGAAGACGATGTTCACGACGGCGGACAACTACGTCCTCCAGATCCACCGCCAGCTGCCCGATCCGCTGCTGAGCCTTGTGATCGCCACGGCCCTCACCGTGGACACGGCGCTCAAGCAGGACTCGCGCGGATTCGGCTGAGCCGGTGGCCGACACGGTGCCCGACGCCGCGGCGACGCATGTGCTCGGGATCGATTCGGGCGGCTCGGGCGTACGGGTGGGGGTGGCCCGCGCGGACGCCTACGGCGGCTCGGCCGCGGAGCACCCACTGACCGGGTCCCCGCCGCTGACATGGTCCTCGTCCACGCCCGCCGTCGTCGGCGACCGGGGCATCGACGCGGAGGATCTGCTGGCGCGGGTCCTGCCCGCCGCCCAGGAGCTGCTGCGCGAAGCCGGGGCCCGGCGCCTCGGCGCGGTCTGCGTGGGCGCGGCGGGCATGGCCACACTCGGGGACGACCTCCGCGCCAGGCTCCCGGACGCCCTCGCCGACGCCCTGGGCGTACGGCGACTCGCCCTGGCGGCCGACGCGGTGACCGCGTACGCCGGGGCGCTGGGCCAGCGCCCCGGCGCGGTGGTCGCGGCGGGGACCGGGCTGATCGCGCTGGGGGCGGTGCCGGAGGGGGTCGCGGAGGGCTTGGGCGGGGTGTCCGACGCGGATGACGCATCCCGTACGGGCGGCGTACCCGGCACGGGCGGTGCGTCCAGCCCGGACGCCTCATCGAGCACGGACGCCACATCCAGCGCGGACGCCGCATCCGGCACGGACGCCACCGCCACGGGCGGGTACACCCACCGGGCCGCCACCGGCTGGCGGCGGGCCGACGGATGGGGCCATCTGCTGGGCGACTGTGGCGGTGGTGCGTGGATCGGCCGGGCGGGCCTGGAGGCGGCGATGCGGGCGTACGACGGGCGCGACGGCGGTTCCAAGCCACTGCTGGCCCGTCTGGAAGCCGTGTTCGGCCCCGCGACCGGGCTGCCGGGGAAGCTGTATCCGCGCCCCGACCGCCCCGCCGTCCTGGCCTCCTTCGCCCCCGAGGTGGGCCGGTGCGCCACCGAGGACCCGGTCGCCGAGGCGATCCTGCGGACCGCGGCCCGCCATGTCGCCGAGGCCGCCGAGGCGGTCTGCCCCCGGCTGGAGTCGAGCGAGGTGGCGCTCACCGGCGGGCTGTTCCGGATGGGCGCGCCGCTGCTGACGCCCGTGCGCGAGGAGCTGGCGGCGCGGCTGCCAGGGGTCCGGGTCGTCGAGGCGGCCGGGGATCCGCTGGACGGGGCGTTGTGCGTCGCGGCGGCGCTGGATGCGGACGAGCTGCGGCTGCCACGGGACCCGGCGCTGCTCGGCGTCGTCTGAGCCCACGCCCCGCGGGGAAATCGACGCGGGCACGGAGCAGGACACCCGGCACGGGACGCCGGACACCGGCGTCCCATACGGGTGATCAATACCCGGCGACCCATATCGAACACCATGACCGATCATTCCGGACACATGACTGATTCTTCGACCAAGTATGGCCGCTGAGCGCACATCAACACACAACACCAGTCGACAGAGCGGGACATATGCCCCCAGTCACCCCCTCCCGAACAGCCGAGCCCATTGAGCGACTAACATGCGGCGCCATGAGCTCCCCCACAGGGCCCGCGTCCGGCCTGCCTGTACGAATGCCGCGTCCCCGCCAGCCCGGACGGCACCGCCGACCGGAGCCCGCCGCCGTACCTCTCGGCGCGCCTCCGCTGGTGCTGGCCGTCCCCGGTGCGCCGAATGACGGTGCCCGGCGCCTGGCCGAGGAGCTTCTGAGCATCGCCCGCTCCGAGATGCCGGGGCTCGACGCCCAGGTCGGTTTCCTGGACGGCGACGGCGAGGAGTTCCCGCAGCTCGAGGCCGTGCTCACGCGCGCCGCCCAGGAGAACCCCGAGCGTCTGCGGCAGGCGGCCGAGGCCGCCAAGGCCTTCGCCGACGAGGCGGCGGAGGCGATCGCCGAGGCCGAGGCCGCGGGCGAGGTCGTCGACGAGGTCCCGCCCATCCCCACGGTCCCCACGGACGGCCCGGCGGCCGTCGTGGTCCCGCTGCTCGCGGGCCCGGACAACGGCCAGCTGCGCCGGATACGCCAGGCCGTCATGAGCAGCGGCTCGGCGGCCGAACTCACCGACGTCCTCGGGCCGCATCCGCTGCTCGCCGAGGCCCTGCACGTACGTCTGTCGGAGGCGGGCCTGGCCCGCGCCGACCGCGCCCGTCTCTTCACGGTCGCGACCGCCGCGGACGGCATCATCCTCGCCACGGTGGGCGGCGAGGAGGCGGCCCAGGCCGGTGGCATCACCGGCATGCTGCTCTCCGCGCGCCTCGCGGTGCCGGTGATGGCCGCCGCGCTGGACGAGGACGGGGCCGTCCTCCGCGTCGCCGAGCAGCTGCGCTCGGCGGGCTCCGCGCGGCTCGCCCTCGCGCCGTACCTCATCGGCCCGGAGGTCTCCACCGAGCTGATCTCGGCGGCGGCCGAGGAGGCGGGCTGCTCGGCGGCCGAGGGGCTGGGCGACTACCCGGCCGTGGGCAAGCTGGCGCTGGCCAAGTACGCGGCGGCGCTCGGCATCACGCTGCAGCAGGCCTCCCCGGCGATGCGCTGACGCGGCGGGCCATGGAACGACGGACGACGAAGTGGGGGCGGCGACCACCAAGGTCACCGCCCCCACTCACGTCAGCCCGACGGACGTCACCCGAAGACCACACAGGACGCCGCCGGGGCCGGAACCGAACCCTCACGACGCGGCACCCCACTCGACGGGTCGATGTCGAACCAGGTGACATCGCCCGAGCGCTCATTGGACACATAGAGCCGTCGTCCCGACGGGCCGAGCGTCAGATCGCGCGGCCAGTGGCCGCCGCAGGGCGTGGTGGTGACCAGTTCCATGCGGTCGCCCGACGCGTCGAGGGCGAGTGTCGCGATGCTGTCGTGTCCGCGGTTCGCGGCCCATACGAAGCGGCCGTCCCCGGAGACCACGACCTCGGCGGGGTAGGTCTCGACGTCGGTGCCCTCGGGCACCAGACGGGTCTCACCGAGCGGTTCCAGAACGCCGGACGCCGCGTCCCAACGGCAGGCGGTGATCGTCGGGTCGAGCTCGTTGACGACATACGCGCGGTCGCCCCGCGGATGGAACGCCAGATGGCGCGGGCCGCTCCCCGGGCGCAGCCGGACCTCACCATGCGGACGCGGACCGGGCAGCGCGTACACCCGCACCGCGTCGATCCCCAGGTCCACGGCGAGCAACCAGCCGCCCGACGGATCGGCCGCCACGGCATGGGCATGCGGCCCCCGCTGCCGCTCCGGATGCGGCCCCCTGCCCTCGTGCCGCAGCACGGCCACCGGCTCCCCGAGCCGGCCGCCCTCCAGCACCGGCAGCGCGGTGACACTGCCGGACCCGTAGTTGGCCGTCAGCAGCTGCCCACCGGCAAGCGCCAGATGAGTGGGCGCCGCACCGAGCACCGGCACAGCCTCCCCGGCCAACGAGGGCGGATCCTGCCCGACGTCCAGGGCGGCGGCCGCCCCGTCATCGGTCTCACTCACCGCGTACAGCACGCTCCCACCGGGCGCGACCGCCAGATAGGACGGATTGACGACCACATCCGTGGAGTTCCGGATCCGCAGCGCCCCCGTCTCATCGTCGACATCAGCCACGGTGACCCCGGCACCACCCGCCGAGGTAAACGACCCGATATACGCCCGCCACCCACTTCCTGTCACACCCACCGCACTACCCTTCCGCCGGCTCCGGTTCGGTATCCGCTCGGGGCCGACGCTAACAGAGCGGTCTAGACCAACACGCCGTCACACGAACCCTCGCCGAGTACGGCGTACGCGGGGTTCCGGCGATAGCACGAGCGAACTCTTGGCATGCTGTCCCCATGAGCACCATGCCCGCCATGATCTTCGACCTGGACGGCACGCTAGTGGACAGCGAGCCCCTCTACTACGAGGCGGGGAGGCGGACCCTCGAGCGGTACGGGGTCGCCGGCTTCAGTTGGGAGGAGCACACACAGTTCATCGGGATCGGGACCCGCGAGACCCTGGAGACGCTGCGCGAGCGGTACGGCATCGAGGCGCCCGTTGAGGAGCTGCTCGCCGTCAAGAACCGGCACTATCTGGCGCTGGCGGCCACGACCGAGATCTTTCCCGAGATGCGGGCCTTCGTGGAGCGGCTGAGGGCCGCCGGGCATCCGCTGGTCGTGGCCTCCGGCTCGTCCCGGTCCGCGATCGAGACCGCGCTCAAGGCCACCGGGCTGGACGCGCTGCTGCCCGGCTATGTGTCCGCGGAGGACGTGGGCCGTGGCAAGCCGGAGCCGGATGTGTTCCTGGCCGCGGCGCGGCTGCTGGCCGTCGATCCGGGGCAGTGTGTGGTGATCGAGGACGCCGGTCCCGGGGTGGAGGCGGCCCGGCGGGCCGGGATGCGGTGTATCGCGGTTCCGTACGCGGGCGGGCCGTCTCCGGACGGGGAGCTGTTCGCCTCCGCGGGGCTGCTCTTCCGGGGCGGGCAGCCGGAGTTCGACGCCCGGCGGGCCTATGAGTGGGTCACCAGCGGTAGTTGACGGCCCCCCGGCTGGTCATGGGCGGCACCCCGGACCGCCGCCACCATCCCTCCAGTGAGACGATGCGCGCATGCCCGGACATTCACCGGCATGTCATAGGAGAAACGGAGGGCGTATGGAGAGACGTGGGGGTAAGGCGATCCGCCGCTGGGGGACGGCGGTCATCGCCTCGGCGGCGGCCTTGACGGTCGCCGTGCCGGCGGGCGCCGCTCAGACCACCGAGGCCGCGCGCGGGCCGTCGGGGGTCAGCGCCAAGGGCGCGTATCTGCTGGACAACGGCACCAACAAGCAGCTGTGGGCCAAGGCGGCGGACACCAAGCGGCCGATGGCGAGCACCACGAAGCTCATGACGGCGACGGTGGTGCTGGACAGCCGGGGGCTGGATCTCAACAAGAAGGTCTCCGTCAAGCAGTCGTACATCGACTACACCGCGCGCGTCGGTGGCAGCAAGGCGGACCTGCAGAAGGGGGACAAGCTCACCGTCAAGCAGCTGGTGTACGGTCTGCTGCTGCCGTCCGGCTGTGACGCGGCCATGGCGCTCGCCGACACGTTCGGCACGGGTGACACCACCGCCAAGCGCACCAAGTCGTTCATCGCGCAGATGAACAAGAAGGCGTCCGCGCTGGGGATGACCCGGACCCACTACGACACCTTCGACGGCATCTCGGAGGGCGGACAGAACTACACCACGCCGCGCGACATGGCCAAGCTGGCCAGGCACGCGCTGCGCAACGCCACTCTCGGCACGGTCGTCAAGTCCGTCGACACCATCCAGAAGGCCCCGGCCGCCAACGGCAGGACCAGGACGTACTACTGGAACAACACCAACCGGCTGCTGGGCTCGTACAGCGGCGCGATCGGCATCAAGACGGGCACCGGCACCGCGCCCGGCAGGTGCCTGGTCTTCGCCGCGAAGCGTGACGGACGCACCGTCGTGGGCGTGATCCTGAACGCGCCCAAGCGCTACCCGGACGCGAAGAAGATGCTCGACTGGGCCTTCCGGGCCCACACCGAGGTGACGTGGCGGCAGCTGCCCAAGGGCACGCCCCAGGACTGAACCATACGTGGGCGGTGCCCCGGCCGGATCTGAAGTCCGGCCGGGGCACCGGGCCTTGCGGGCAGCGGCCGTCAGCCGCACTTACGCCCGGTGTTGATGCACTTCACGGCCTTCTTCATCAGCGAGCCGGACATCACATTGATGAAGTCGCCGTGGTCGGTCACCGGCTTGTGCAGCTGCTCGGGGAAGCTGTCGACCGCGAAGAGCGAGCCGGGTGCGACCTTGTAGGTGATCCGCTGGACCAGCTGCGGAATGGCCCTGAACCCCTTGGCGCACGCGCCCTTGGCGTCCGCGAACGCCACATGGGTGCGGTGGTTCGCGCTGTCGGCGTTCTTGCCGTCCCAGCAGCTCTGGAACTTGAACGTACGGACCACCTTGCTGCCCTTCGGGCAGAGCGGGTACTTGTCCTTCAGCTGCCGGTTCTCGAAGCCGGTGCAGCTCCAGGAGGCGTTGGCGTTGGCCGTGCCGCCTGTGAAGGCCTTGGCGTCGCCGGTGATGATGCGCAGGAACTTGGGCATCGCCGCGACCTTGGACACCGCGCTGCCGCGGAAGGTGATCGACGCGGTGGCCGGCCGCAGGATCCGCCCGATGTTGCCCTCGGTGCCGCCGCCGGGCGCGTCGGCGTCGACCTCCTTCGTCCCGTCCTGGAGCCGCAGGACGGGCCAGTAGTGGGTGGAGCGGTCGCCGCCTGAGCAGGTGGTCCCGGCGGCGGCGAGGCTGTCGTTGGTGGAGAAGGCGTCGGTGTCGCGGTTGCCGACGTAGTCGTGCATGTGGTGAGCGCCGTTGGATACACCGGGGGCGACGATCACGTTGTCCGAGTTGAAGTGCTTGTTCTCATTGCGTCCGCAGCGCGATGAGAAGGTACCCCGGGAGGCGTTGCCCCGGGTGCGGGGGTTCTTGACGTTCGGCTTCACCTTGCGGATGTCCACGAAGTCCGCCCGCACCGGGCCGGACTGCGCCTGGCCGCCCGCGGCCGGAGCGGCGGGGGCGGCCGTTCCCGCGGCGGGGGTGGCGCCCGCCGACGCGGAGGCGGGTGCGGCGGCGGGGTTGGGCGCTTCCTGCACGGTGCAGGGCGCCATCGTGTCCAGGCCGGACGGGCGGCTCGCCACCCGGCCGATCTCGTTCCCGATGCGGTTCAGCGCGCCACGCCGCTGGGCGGTCAGCGGCTCCAGCACCCGGGTGCGCACCCAGTCCCGGTCGGCGCCGGGGCCCCGCGCGGCCAACTGCTTGTAGGCGTCGGCCACCTGGCTGTCCATCGTCGCCAGTTCCTTGTCCACGGTGGGCCGCGCCTGCTGCGGCACACTCGCCAGCCGGGTCGCGGCATCCGGGCACTTGACGGTCATCGCCGTACCCGCCGGCGCCTGCCGCCCGGCCGGCTGACGGGCGGCGGAAGCATCGTTGTCGGTCATCAGGAGAGCCCCGCCACCCACGGCCAGTGCGGTCACTCCGACCACGGTCAGCCCGATGACCCTGGATCGCTTGTGTCTCTTCTTGTTCCTCATCCTTCGCCCCTCATCGGCAGTCTTCATACGCCGGGGACGCCTTGCCCTCGGCCACGTCGGAGCGCGCTCCCCCACCCGTCCCGGAGTGGAGGGCACAGCCCGACGCCGATGGATACGGACGGCGAGGCGATCGTTCTCAACGGTGGTCGCAACATCTCGTAAATAGCCGGAGGAGTCGGTGCAGTGATGTATCTCCCTAGTGGCTTCACCACATGTCCACCAACCGGTGGGACGAAGCTGATCAGTTGCAGTTAAAGTGTTTGCTCCACTGTTGTCCCTCCTACGCGCCCGCGGAGCCCCCCACATGTCCAGCGCGACCTCGTCCACCGGGCGTCATCGCAAAGCCAAGCCCATGAGCCTCGCCGTGCGCCGCGCGTTCATCGTCGCGGCCGTCCCGGTCACCGGTGCGTTGCTGTCCGCACCGTCCGCGCTCGCCGCCGACAAGAGCACCAAGGCCACCACGACGGCCCAGTCCGTGACCGCCGACGGGCTGGACCCCGCCGAGCAGCGGATCGCGGAGAACCTCAACACCCGCGCGCAGAGCCCGAACCTCGGCGACACCTTCAGCGGCATCGTGCTGGACTCCGCGTCCGACAAGGTCGTCTGGGGGCATGACGCCGACACCGCGCTGATGCCCGCGTCCAACGCCAAACTGGCCACCGCCACGGCGGCGCTGACCGTACTCGGCCCCGAGCACCGGTTCACCACCAAGGTGGTCTACGGCGACGGCACGCTCACCCTCATCGGCGGCGGCGACCGCATGCTGACCACCGCCGATCTCACCGAGCTCGCCAAGACGGCCGCCGCCGGGGTGAAGCTCGGGGGCCTGGACTCGGTGAAGGTCCGCATCGACGACAGCCTCTTCCCCGAGCCGACCCTCGCCACCGGCTGGAACGACTCCTACTACGACGACCAGGTGTCGCCGGTGCGCTCCCTGGTGGTGGACGGCAAGCTGTCCGCGGACACCTCCATCGACGCGGGCAAGGTCTTCGCCCAGCAACTCGCCGACCAGGGCGTCACCGTCGATGGCGAGGTCACCCGCGGCACGGCCTCGGCGACCGACGTCCCGGTGGGGCAGCACCTGTCCCCCACGCTGTCCGAGACGATCAAGAAGATGCTCAAGAAGAGCGACAACGACATCGCCGAGACGGTGCTGCGCATGACCGCGCTCGGTGCCGGCAGGCCCGCCACCTACGAGGACGGCACGGCCGTGGTGCGGGATGTCCTCAGCCGCCACTACGGGGTCTCGATGACCAACTTCGAGATCCACGACGGCAGCGGGCTCTCCCGCGCGGACCGCATCCCGGCGCGGACCGTGGCGGACATCCTCGATCTGCTCACCGACCCGCGCTACCGCGGCCTGCTGCGCTCCATCGACGAGGGCCTGCCGGTGGCGGGCGAGGCGGGCAGCACCCTGGGCCCCGAGTGGGGCCGCTTCGACACCCCGGACTCCCAGTGTGCCGTCGGCCAGGTCAAGGCCAAGACGGGCACGCTGACCGGCGCCATCGCGCTCAGCGGCCTGACGAAGGCGGAGGACGGCCGGTGGAAGGTCTTCTCCTTCATCGAGAACCAGTCCTCCGCCGACCCGGCCGCCACCAAGGACACCCTCGACGGCCTGGCCGCCACGGTCAACGGCTGCTGGGCGTAGGGGCGCAGCCCGAGTCCCCCGCGGGTCACCCGGCGGTGGTTTGCGGGGCCGGGGGCTCCGGGTGGAACCGCTCGACGCGGTCGCGCTTGGTGTACATGTCCCAGTAGTGCTCGGCGAGGTCGTCCGGATCGACGACCGGGAAGTTCGCGAGCGGTTCGACGTTGGCCACGGCCAACTCCGCCATCTCGCTGCGCTCGATCAGGGCCCCGATCGTGAGGGTGCCCGCGTAGACGCCGGTGTCGGCGAGCTCGCCGTTGAGCGAGTACAGGTAGTTGCGGGTAGCGGCCATCACCGGGCCCACGCCGCTGAGGTGGGGTATCGGCTGCGCCGCCGAGTAGCCCTGTGTCAGCAGGAAGGCGCCGTCGCCGCGCTCGGTCCACTCCGGCAGCACGGCGCGGACCACCTCCACCGGGGTGAGCAGGAGCAGCGGGATCAGATCCTCCAGAGTGGCCGCGTCCAGCCGAGTGGCGGCGGTGAAGCCCTGGTCACCGCTGATCGGCCCGTATTCGATGGCGTCGATCCGGCCGAAGCGGTCGCGGATGGCCGCGACCAGGGCGGGCATCTCGGCGGGCTTCGACAGATCGGCGGAGAAGGCGGCCGCCTCGATGCCCTCACCGGCGAGCCGCTCGACGAGCCCGTCCAGGCGGTCCCTGCGGCGCGCCACCAGGGCGACCCGGAAGCCTTCGCGCCCGAACCGGCGGGCCACGGACACGCCGAGACCGGTACCGGCCCCGAAGACGGCGATCACTTTGGACATGAGGGCTCTCCTTTGGATCAGTTATGAATCAGCTTTGGATCAGCTAACTTGACCAGTGGGTCAACTTATGCGGTCGACGGTAACATGAAACTTGACCGCAGGGTCAAGTTAGTTTCGCGGGAGGATGCGACCATGGGGGACGCCACGCCAGGACCAGGAGGAACGACCGGATGCGGGCCGACGCGCAACGAAACGCGGAGAAGCTGCGGGCAGCCGCCGCCGAGCTGTTCCGGGAACGCGGCCTCCACGTACCGCTGAAGGAGATCGCCCGGCGGGCCGGGGTGAGCCACGGAACGCTCTACAACCTCTTCGGCACCCGCGAGGCGCTCATCGACGAGGTGGTGACCGACCTGGCGGCCGAGCGCCTCGAGGAGATCGCCGAAGGGGCCCTGGCCTGCGAGGACGCCTGGGAGGGGTTCGCGTACTACATCGAGCAGCTCTGCCGGATGCAGGCCACCGATCCGGCGGTCGCCGATGTTGTCGGGGGCCGCTACCCGGGCGCCGAACGCCTCATGGCCGTCTGCGGCCGGACGCTGGACGCCGCCAAGCGCATCGTCGAACGAGCCCAGGACGCGGGTGCGCTACGCCCCGACTTCACCACCGAGGACCTGGTGTTCGTCCTCGGCTCCAACTCCGTGCTGGCCCGAGCCACCCCCCGCACGGCCCCTGACGCCTGGCGCCGCAATATCGCCTTCCTCCTCGACGGACTGCGCACCGAGGCCGCCCACCGGCCACTCCCCGTCGGCCCCCTCACCCCGGATCAGGTCTACGAGGTGATGGGGAACCTCACCGGCGAGCGATAGCCGGGCCGGTCCTCCTGGTCGTCCTCCGCGTCACGCCCGCAGATAGGCGAGGACCGCGAGCACCCTGCGATGTGTCTCCTCCGCCGGAGGAAGGTCCAGCTTGGTGAGGATGCTGCCGATGTGCTTGCCCACGGCCGCCTCGGACACCACCAGCGCACGGGCGATGGCACCGTTCGACTTGCCCTCCGCGATCAGCCCCAGCACCTCCCGCTCCCGCGCGGTGAGCCGCTCCAGCGGATTGCGGCGTCGGCGCAGCAGCTGGCGTACTACCTCGGGGTCGACGACGGTGCCGCCGTCCGCGACCTCGCACAGGGCGGCCACGAAGTCCGCCACCTGCCCGACCCGGTCCTTCAGCAGGTAGCCGACGCCCGTGCCGTCTCCGGAGTCCAGCAGTTCCGAGGCGTACGTCCGTTGCACATACTGACTGAGGACCAGGACGGGCAGCGTGGGCCGCTGCTCGCGCAGCCGCACCGCCGCGTGCAGCCCCTCGTCCTGGAACCCCGGGGGCATCCGCACATCCGTCAGGACGATGTCGGGGGCGTGCTCCTCGACCGCGGCGAGCAGTGCGGGAGCGTCGCCGACGGCCGCGACGACGTCGTGCCCGCAGCGGCCGAGCAGGCCGATGAGCCCCTCCCGCAGCAGCACACTGTCCTCGGCCAGTACTACGCGGAGCGGTCGGTCCGTACGCAAGGAATCTCCACACGCAACAGGGTCGGTCCGCCCGGCGGACTGGACAGGGAGATTCTGCCATCCAACGCCGAAACCCGGTCCGCGAGTCCGGTCAGGCCGGTTCCGGCGCCAACGTCCGCACCGCCCCGGCCGTTGTCGCGCACCTGGAGGAACAGCCGTCCGTCCCGGTGTCCCCCGCTCACCTCCGCGCGGCTCGCCCCGCTGTGCCTGGCGACGTTGGTGAGGGCCTCGCGGACGACGAAGTACCCGGCGGCCTCGACCGCTTGGGGCAGCCGTCCGGAGAGGGCCAGAGCCACGTCCACGGGGATCGCGGAGCGGTCCGCGGCGTCGGCGACGGCCGCGGGGAGGCCGTGGTCCGACAGCACCTTGGGGTGGATGCCGCGGATGAGTTCGCGCAGCTCCGCAAGCACCTCGTCCGCCTCCTCCTGGGCCTTCGCGAGCTGATCGGCAACCGGCCCGGGAGGGGCGTCCAGGCGGGCCAGGCCGAGCGTCATCGTCAGTCCCACCAGCCGCTGCTGCGCCCCGTCGTGCAGATCGCGCTCGATGCGCCGCCGTTCCGCCTCGAAGGCGTCCACCAGCCGGAGCCGGGAACGGGTCAACTCGACGACCCTTGTGCCCAGTTCGGCCTCGCGCGGAGCGATCAGCAGACGCGTCAGTCCGGCCTGGGCACCCGCCGCCACCCCCAGGGCATAGCCACCCAGCAGCAGGAGCGCCACACCGAGGACGGCGACACCGGAGGCCGCCGGCCAGGTGGTGACGGTCCACTGCTTGAGCACCTTCGCCTCCCGGCCACCGCCGACCGTGGCCATCAGCAGCGGGGTCGCGGCCACGGACAGCGGGCAGAGCAGGGCAACGGCGACGACGAGCGCGTCGACCGGCCACAGCACCACCGCGAACAGCAGGGCGTGACCCAGCTCCCGCCACGTCGCCTGCTCCCTCATGCGCGTGGTCAGCCAGGCCCACAGGCCATGGGCGACGGGCGCCCGGTGCGGGTCGACGGCGGGGTCCGCGTCGATCAGGCGCATCCGGTGGCGCTCCACCCAGGCCACCGGGATTCCGGCGAGGGCCGCGAGTACGAGCAGCGGGATCCCCACCAGCACGAGGGCGAGAACGCCTCCGGCCGCCGCCGTGGCCGCGATCGCCACGAGCGTGACGGCACCGGTCACGGCTCCGGTGAGCAGGTATCCGGCGGAGCGCCACGGCCACGACGACAGCAGGAAGCCCGGTCCGGACATGGCGTGCCACACGTTCCGCGGGTGCATGGAAGTCACCGTAGAAGGCCCCGCGCCGCCGGTGCCATCGGGCCAGGGAGTCCTTCGGGGGTATGCCTGGCCCTACCCCAGGTCTCGCCCCTGCCGTACTGCGGCGCCGTGTCCCGGCGCGGTTTCGTGAGGTCACCGAGAAGGCGACACCGCGGAGTGGGGACAGATGAACAACGACGTGATCCAGTTGCGTTCCGTCAGCAGACGCTACCGTTCTGGCGATGGGGCGGTGACGGCGCTCGACGGTGTCTCGCTGTCGTTCCCCAGGGGATCGTTCACCGCCGTCATGGGCCCTTCGGGATCCGGCAAGTCGACGCTGTTGCAGTGCGCCGCGGGGTTGGACCGTCCCACATCGGGGTCGGTCACCGTGGCCGGGACCGAGCTGACGGAGCTGAGCGAGACCAGGCTGACCCTGCTGCGCCGCCGACGTGTCGGGTTCGTGTTCCAGGCGTTCAACCTGCTGCCGTCCCTGACCGCGGAGCAGAACGTGACCCTGCCGCTGCGCCTCGCCGGCCACCGCCCCGCCAAGGCCCGGGTGCGTGAGGTGCTCCAGCGGGTCGGGCTCGGCGAGCGGGCGCGGCACCGGCCCGCGGAGCTTTCCGGTGGCCAGCAGCAGCGCGTCGCCCTGGCCCGCGCCCTGATCACCCGGCCCGATGTGCTCTTCGGCGACGAACCGACCGGAGCCCTCGACTCACGGACCGGCCGTGAGGTGCTGACCCTGCTGCGCGGCATGGTCGACGGCGAGGGCCAGACGGTCGTCATGGTCACCCACGACCCAGTCGCCGCCGCCTGCGCCGACCGTGTGCTCTTCCTCGTCGACGGTCGGGTGAGCGGCGAGTTGGCCGGGGCCGGGGCCGACACCATCGCCGCGCACATGGCCACATTGGAGGCCGTGCCGTGCTGAGTGTCGCCCTGTGCACCCTGCGCACCCGCTGGGCCACCTTCACCGGCAGCTTCGTCGCCCTTGCGCTGGGCGTCGCGCTGACCGCGGTGATGGGCCTGGCGCTCGCCTCGTCCCTGGACGCGCCCGACCGCGGACCGGAGCGGTTCGCCGCAGCGCCGGTCGTGGTCGGGGGAGCCGACACCCTGCGGGTGGACACCTCGGCGGGCGTCCAGGTCCAGAAGCTCGCACACCCGCGCGCCGTGCCCGCCGGGATCGTCGCGAAGCTGCGGCGGCTCGGCGCCGTCGTCGCGGACCGGTCGTTCGCCGTACGGGCGCGGGGCGGGCCGGACGACCTGGTGGGGCACCCCTGGTCCATCGGCGCCTTCGCCCCGTACCGGATCGACGCGGGACGCCCGCCCCGCGCGGCCGACGAGGCCGTGGTCAGCGGGGACTGGGCGAGGCCGGGGAAGCGCGTACGGACCGACCGCGGCCCGGTACGGGTCGTCGGAACCGTCGCGGGGCGCGGCTTCGAGAACGCCGTCTTCTACACCGACGCACACGCCGCCCGGCTGTCACCGGCCTCCGTCCAACTCGTCGTGGACGCCGACCCGGCCGCTGTCCGCGAGGCGGTGCGCGGCAGCGACGGCGACGGCGACGGTGTCCGGGTCCTCACCGGGCAAGGACGCCGTTACGCCGACCCCGACCCGGACCGGGACCGTGAGGCCCTCACGGCGATGAACGCGATGTTCGGCACGGCGGGCGGTGTCGCCGCCTTCGTGTCGGTGTTCGTGGTGGCCTCCACCTTCGCGTTCGCGGTCGCCCAGCGGCGCCGGGAGTTCGGGCTGCTGCGCGTGGCGGGTGCGACCCCGGGTCAGATCCGCCGGATGGTCTTCGCCGAAGCGCTCGTGGTCGGTGTGCTCGCCTCGGCCACCGGTTGTCTGCTCGGCGCGTACGGTGCGCCACGGCTGGCCGGCCGGGTGGTCGACGGTGGCCTCGCGCCGCGTTGGTTCACCATCGGCGACCACGTCTGGCCGTACCACCTGGCCTTCTGGACGGGGCTGTGCGTCGCGCTGTGCGGTGCGGCGGCCGCGTCCTGGCGGGCGGGCCGCACCGGCCCCGCCCAGGCGCTGCGCGAGGCGTCCGCGGACGGCGGCACTGGCGGGACGATGACCTGGGGCCGACGGCTGTCCGGCTTGGCCCTGTTGGTGACCGCCGCCGTGACACTGGGCCTGAGCCTGCTCACGGACCCCGGCGACCTGCTGCACCGGAAGACCTATGTGAGCCGGCCGATGCTCCTGATCACCGGGGTGGCGCTGCTCGCACCGGTGGCGGTGCGCCCGCTGACCCGGCTGATCGCCTGGCTCCCGGCCCGGCTGCCCGGTGCCGGCGGCATGCTGGTGCGGGAGAACGCCGTCGCCGGAGTGCGCCGCACGGCCGCGATCGCGGCCCCCGTACTGGTCACGGTCGCCCTCGCCGGTTCGCTCCTGGGCGCCACCGCGACGCTGAACCGGGCGCGGGCCACCGAGACCCGTCAGCGGACGGCCGCCGACTTCGTCATCACCCCGGCCAGGGGTACGGGCTTCGGTACGGCGACGCTGCGCGGGCTGCGCGAGGTGCCCGGTGCCGAGGTGTCAGCGACCTTGTCGAGCACCGTGTACGTCCTGGAGGACGGCGTGTCGCTCCTCGGGTCCGACGCCCGTGCCGCCGATCCGGGCCCGCTCGCCGCCACGTCCCGGCTGCCGATCGAGGCCGGGAAGGCGAGCGACCTCGACGACGACTCGATCATCGTCAACGGTGAGTGGCAGCGGCACACCGTGGGCGAGCGGGTGCGGGTGTGGCTCGGCGACGGCACGGAGAGGTCGCTGCGGATCGCCGCGGTGATGGCCACCGGCACCGGCGACAACGGCGTCTACGTCACCCCGCGCAACGCCCCGGGCGCGACCGTGGACCGGGTCGACATCGCCCTCGCACCCGGCGTGGACGCGGACGCCGCGGCCACCTGGCTGCGTGCGGCGGTGCGCACCACCGGAGGCCATGTCTTCACCAAGGACCAGTGGGTGAAGGCGAGTCACCCTCAGACCAACCGCACGACCCGGCTCGGCTTCCTGCTGGTCCTCGGCATCGCCCTCCTCTACACGGGCATCTCGGTGGCCAACACCATGGTCATGGCGACCTCCGACCGCGTCCGCGAACTGGCCGTGCTGCGCTTGGCCGGAGCCACCACCTGGCAGGTGTTGCGGCTGGTGGGCGCCGAGGCACTGACGGTGGTCGTCGTCGGAGCGGTCCTGGGCCTCCTGGTCACCGGGCTCAATCTGGTGGGCATGTGGAGCGCCCTGGCCCTGCTGTCGGCGCCGACCACGATCGACGTGCCCTGGACGCCCATCGGCGCGGCCGTGGCCGCGTGCGCGGTACTCGCCGTGGTGTCGTCGGTCGCCCCCGCCGCGTTCGCCCTGCGCCGCCGGGCGGTGGGACTGGCGGGCCTGCGGGAGTGACCACGTCAGCCCATGTCGGCCCGCGTAAGCCCGCGTCGGCCCGCGTCCGCCCAGGAAGCTCAGCCGCATCTGGCGGTCGGGGTTGTCCCGGTTGGTGTCCGCCAAACTCCGCAAAGACAACCCCAGGCTGACCAGGTTGCGACGTGCACCCAGCGCCGGTGCCGTGGTCATCCCACGTCGGGATGACCACGGCGCCTGGAGCGCCAGTGAGGTGGAGCAAGTCGGCCGCCGCTGGTCCGTCTCACTGGGAGCCCGACATCCTTTCCGGATACCCGATCAGGAGTCGTAACGCTCGGTTACCACAATCGTCGTCCCCGCGAGCGCCGTTCCCACCGGCGTCTCGGCCCACTCAGTAAGCAGCAGCGGCTTCTCGCCCACAGACTTCAGCAAGTGCGCGATCTCGTCCGCATCCGGTGCAGCGGGAGGGGCGCAGCCGATCACGGCGCTGCCCGTCGCACTGCTGTGTTCTCCGTATTCTTCGTCGGGATCGTCCGGCTCCCAACGCCCGATCTCGATCTCCCACAAGCTGTCATCGTCGTCGGGTTCCGGCGCTTGGACCGTCAAATAGAAACCGTCAGAGTCGTACGGCTCCGCAAAGATCTCGCGGCTGGGGTCATCCAGTGAGGCCCACGTGCCGGTGCACCGGGAGTGTGCTGTGACCAGCACCCGGAGGTCAGCGACAGCCTTCTCCCGCTCTTGCGTGGTGAACCCTGCCTCACGGCGATCGAGCTGTTCGCGCGCCTCGTCACTCAGCGTGTCCATTCCGTCGTCAAACTTCACGAAGGGATGGCCGAATACCCAGTGACGCGCGTTCTCCGTCTCAGGCCCCGAGAAAGTCCCCGAGAAATCATCGAGTGCCGCACACAGCTCGGCTTCCTCTAGCTCCAGTTCGGAACGGATCGCCCGACTGACCGTATCGGGCACAGCCACCAAGGCATTCTCCAGATCGGCCAGCGCCTGGTGAAGCCGCAGACAGACGTACTCATACCACAGACTGTGGGCACCACAGAGAAGATCGGCACGGGCAGCAGCGTCTGTCAGCGCCGAAAGGTGCTTGCGCGGGTAGTAGTGCACACGCTGTTCCCGACGGTCATGGACACTAACGGGGACAGTGGCGAAGGCGGAGATCCGATTGAGAGCGTCGACAATCGGAACCGCAAGGTGCGAGTCGTCAAGACTCGTAACGGTCTTGGATACGACACCGTCCGGCCCCTCGTAGGTTGCCAGGATCTGAGTCTTCCCACGGTTGGCGTGCTGGGAGTAGATGGTCAAGGGGACGCCTTTCGCCGTCCGGCAGAGGACAGCCGGACGGAAGGGATGCGTAGGGAGGATGGGAGGAGGTGGTGGCGAGGGCGCTTTCCGACGCTCCGTACCTCAAGATGGCCGACGGTGGCCCAGGTACTGTCCCAGGCTCCTTGCCTGCCCACAGGCTAGATGGACGTACTGCACGCCGCAAGCGGATTCTCACCCGCCCCAGGCCGGAAGGACGGATGGCCGCCGAAAAGAGCTCGCCACCACATTCGATGACACTGTGTGCCCCGTCCAGTCTGCGCCGACTGGGGCGGGTCGCTTGTCGCGCTCCCTGACCAGTACCAAATCGGCCGCGCTCAGCACCTGGGCACCTTGCGCTGCTCATCGTTCCACCTGACATAGGGCGCTGGGTGAGCCACCAGTCTGATTCGACAGCCCTTGCCTGTCACGGCTACTGGGCTTCCCTTAATGGGATGGGACACGCCGCTGGATGCGCCACTACAGCCATCCACCTTCCTGAGTACCAAGAACAATGGAGCCTGCCGGGACCGGCGACGAGGTCGTCCTAGTCCCGATGAAGCCCGACGCTCCGGACTTCGATAAGCGAACGCGGATCCTCATCCAAGACCTCGCCGTCACCAAACGCCTTCGCATAGCTCCCGCGCGCCGGCCTGAGTCAGCCCGGCGGGGACTGCGGCGACTATCCGACGGCAGGGACATTTCCGAAACTTCCCTACCCGAGCACTGATTCGATCGGTGAGGGAGTGTCCTACGAGCTGTGTCGGGCTCTCGCCAAAGTAGTGAACGCTGAGTCCGTCGGCGCTCTCGACGTGTCCTTCAACTGGTCCCGTGTGGCCGCACCACCGCCAGGCACGCCAGCACGGGTTGAATTCAACCGCGACGCGATCGACATCGTCGACCGCGTGTGCGACCAGCTCAAGACGAAGATCTACACACGCGAGCACCTTATTTACGGCGTAGTCACCGATCTCAGCCGTCATCCGGAGGATGACACTGGCCGTGTCGGGGTCCAAACGCTCATTCAGCGCCGAAGCCGCACGGTATGGATGGATCTGCCTGACAGCAGCTACCACACAGCCGTGCGCTGCCACGATGCCCGTATCCCTGTTCGTGTGCGTGGCACGCTGACCAGTCCGCGTGGAGGGCACGCCCGCATGGATGTCGTCGACTTCGCCCCTGACCCTTCGTTGGGAGCGGACGGCTGAAAGCTCATCAGCCCAGGCCAGCCGGGGGCCGACGCCAGCACGATCCCCGCCCGTTCCTCGTGACCACGCCGGTAGGACGAACCGGCGAGCGTACACCGGCGACCCGGTCTCCCCGCTGAGGGACGCTGCCCGACTGTCCTGGCAAGTTTGGGCAAGTTCCTGGCGAGGCAGCCGAGTCACGGGCAAGCTCTGGCACAGGGATCGTTACCGGCACCCGAGGAGGTCATCATGGCCCTGATCAAGCTCGGTAAGGACCCGGAGAGCCCCAGTGGCGGCTCCCCCACCGTCTACCTCGACGACGAGAAGGACACCTACGTCGTGCAGGGGTGGAAGGTAGAGGACGACGAGCGGCTCGGGCAGATGGACATCCCCGGACATGAGACGGTGGTAGAGATCCCCCGGCGCATGGTGCAGTTCTTCCTGGAGGTGAAGAAGGGTGACGAGGACCCCGACGTTTGAGGAGCTGTTCCGCGACTGCCAGAGGACCGCGGTCCACCTGGAGATGCGTGACGCCTACATGAAGTCGGACCCGGCCTTCATCGACTGGAAGGCCGGTGTGGTCCTCGACCCGGCCGCGCGCTGGGCCGACTGGCACGCCATCGTCACGGAGGCGACCTCGCGAGGTGTCGAGGTTCGGCGCGCCCGTGTCGTGTCGACACCGGCCAGCGAGTACATCCGCTTCGAGTACGACGTGACCAACGGGCTGAACATCGCTGCGGGCGAAAGCGTGCGGTGGCTTCCGCGGCGCAACGCGACCGATATCGCACTTCCGGGCAATGACTTCTGGTTGTTCGACTCCAGCCTCGTACTCGTCAACCACTTCGACGGCGAGGGCGAGAACATGGAGGTCGAACTCACGGAGGCCCCGGAGACGGCGAAGCTGTGCGAGTCGGCCTTCGAGGCCGTATGGAAGCGGGGCACGCCGCACGCGGAATTCGAGTTGGCCTGATAGTCCGAACAGCACCGTCACACTGACATGACATCGCCCTCTTCGAGCGTCCAGGAAGCCCGCAAGGCGCTCGGCCAACGTCTGGCCGAGATCCGGCAGGCAGCCGGACTCACCAAGCGAGCGCTGGCCCAGTGCCTGGGTTGGCATGAGTCGAAGGCTTCGCGCTTCGAGAGCGGTATTCGCGCCCCCTCGGAGCGTGACCTTCGCGATTGGTGTTCCGCGTGCGGCGCGGAGAATGAGACCGAAGATCTCATCTCCACAGCCCGCGGAATTGAGGGCATGTACGTCGAGTGGCGCAAGATGGAGCGCCATGGACTCAAGTGGGCACAGGAGTCCGTGGTTCCTCTCTGGGAGCGCACCGAGCGCTTTCGCATTTACTCGCCCTGGCTCATCCCTGGCCCCGTGCAGACGGCCTCGTACATCACCGCACTTCTGACCTCTATTCGTGACCGCCGAGGACTCATCGACGATGTACCGGCGGCCGTAAAGGTGCGCGTGGAGAAGCAACAGGTCGTCTACGGGAAGCGTAAGTTCGCCATCCTCCTGGAAGAGAGCGTCCTGCGGTACCGCATCGGCGGCACCGAGGTGATGGCGGGCCAGCTCGGCTATCTCCTGAGCGTCATGGCCCTCCCGTCGGTGAGTATCGGCATCATCCCCCAGGACGCCGACCGTTCCGGCCTGTGGCCTGTCGAGGGCTTCTTCCTGTACGACGACGAGTTGGTGAACGTCGAACTGATCTCGGCTCATCTCACCGTCGTCCAGAAGAATGAGCTTGCCATGTATGCCAGGACGTTCAGCGAGCTGGCCGAACTTGCCGTCTACGGCCCCGCCGCGCGCGAAATCATCACCGCCACCATCGAATCTCTAGGATGAACGTCCGGCAAGTTCGGGCACAGTCGTGGAGCCCTACCCCTGCCTCTTCCTAGCTTTATTGGCACGGATGAAAGCGTGCTGGGGAAGGGTCAGTGATGGCTGTGGCAAGTACGGGCAAGGCGTTGGGGGCGGCCAAGGATACTGAGGTCGAATTCTCTCTCATCGACGTGGCGGCGATCTCCTGGCAAACGGATATCGTCCTCCGGTTGCGGATGGGCACCACGACCCGGGCGGCAATGGACAGGCACTTGCCGAAGATGGCAAACGAGTTGAACCGTCTGCTCGGCGAGGACTTGGGCGCCGAAGACGACCGCGAGGTGCGAGAGCTGATCCGCGAGGGGACCAGACTGATCGACCTCACGAATCGACCGACCGTCGAAACACCTACGTTCGGGACTTTCGTGTATCTCCGCGATATCGCCCTTCTGACGCGACGGCTGCTCTGGATCTACTCCCAGCGGAACGGGCTGAATGCGCCGTGAGAACCCGGGAGCAGCCCTCCATACCTGTCTCCGCCTGTCGGCACGGTGGGGGCCACGGGGCCGCCGTCCGATGTCCGCATCGGCGACTTCATCCTCCTCGACGGCCAGTACCAGCGGGTCCTGGACATGAGGTCCGCCCCCTGACCACCTGCCGGCCCCTCGAACACCGCTGATCAGGGCCCGCTCGGGCGCTGCACCATCCTTCTCACCTCACCTCACCTCGCGAGGAGCACTGTCATGCGCTTTCGCAAGATCCACGGAGCGGGAAACGACTTCGTCCTGCTCTCCGGCCACGAACCGGACGATGACAAGGACTGGCCCAAGGAGGCCGAGCGCCTGTGCGCCAGACGTACCGGCGTAGGCGCGGACGGTCTGGTCCTCAGCCGATTGGTCAGCGAGGCCCCCGCCGTCCTCGACGTCACCTGTTTCAACGCGGACGGTTCGATCGCAACGATGTGCGGCAATGCCCTGCGATGCTCCGCCTGGGCCGCTCGCCGCGATCACGGCTTCCAGCAGATGCGTCTCCGCATGGCCGGAGTGGTGCACGAGGCGGTCGTGTCCGACGACTCCGTGTGGGTCACGGTCGAGGTGAGCCAAATCCTCCCCCGGCGCTTACAAACGGTCGTCAACGGCAGACCGACCTGGTTCGACAGCGCCCACACCGGTACGGAGCACGTCGTAGCCATCGTGGGCAACGTCGATGCCATCGACCCGGTGGTGGTCGGTCGCATCATCCGTCACCATCCCGATCTGGCCCCGCTGGGCACGAACGTCAACTTCGTTCAATCCGCCGGCCACCAGGCACTGAAGATCCGCACCTACGAACGCGGCGTCGAGGCGGAAACCCTGTCGTGCGGAAGCGGGGCCGTCGCGGCCGTCGTCGTCGCGACCATGCGCGGACTCGTCGCACGACGCGCCGTCACCGTTCACAACCGCGCCGGGGAGCCGCTCACGGTCCGGCCACACAACGCCCGGCCGAACCGAACGCAGTGGGTCGGCGGTCCGGTCACCAACACCTTCGAAGGGGTACTCGCATGACTCTCTTCCTCAGCCCCAGCTCGGACCGCGCGGTGCGGAAGGCCGCCGAGGACCTTCGCGAGTGGGGACGGAGCCATCAGGGCCTCGGTGTCGCCCTGATCTGCGGGCCCGTGTCCGCCGAGGACAGGCTCTACCACGCGAAGTGCCCCGTCGAAAAGCGATCCGTCACCGCCCTGGCCGCGGCGCTGGAGGAGATCGGCGCCCGCTGGAAGGTGCTCGACCCGTGCGACCCGGACTTCATCATGGATCTGGTCGGGTACGACGTGGTCCTCTCCAACCTCCACGGGCCGTACGGGGAGGACGGCCGATTGCAGGGCCTGCTCGACTACCTTCGCGTGCCCTACTGCGGCAGCGGGGTCGGGGCATCCGCGGTGGCCGCCGACAAGATCCTGTGCAAGCGGGTGATACTGACCCTCGGCGTCCCTACACCTGGCTGGCATGTCTGGACCGGCGGCCCGGCGACCTGGAAGGGCCGCCCCGTGATGGTCAAGCCGCCCTTCGGCGGGTCCAGCGTGGGCATGAGCCTCGTACACAGCCGGGCCGAGCTGCCCGCAGCCCTGGCAGACGCTGCCGTCGACGAGGGCACCGCCGTGCTCGTGGAGGACTACGTGAGCGGCACGCCCCTTACCGTCGGGCTGCTGGAACTTCCAGGCGGCTCCGTCATCGTCTTCCCGCCGCTGGCCACCGAAGCCAACGAAGCCGAGTTCTACGACGCCGACACGAAGATCGACGTGGACTCCAGGCGCACCGTAACCGTGCGCGCCGCCGAGCTGGCGCCCGATGTCCTGGACAGGATCACCAGGGACGTACGGACCCTGTGGGACGGGATCGGGCTGCGCGGTTCAGCCCGTATCGATTTGATCCTCACCGAGGACGGCGAGCCGTACGTGCTGGAAGTCAACAGCACGCCGGGCATGTCCCGTGACAGCAACTTCGCAGTGGGGGCGGCGATGATCGGGCTCACGCACACGGATGTCGTCTTGGCGATGCTGCACGAGGCCCTGGCCCGCCCGCCATACGATGTGCCCCTGCCCGCTCCCGCGTTCTCCAGCGCCACACCGACGCGGGAGGCTGCCGTCTCCCCGTAGGAGCTTGCCGCTGTGCCGCGCGTCCACGATGTCCCCATGTGCCGACAGCTCATCGCCCCCGCCGAGTGGGATCTCCACGGGGGCTGGGCACTGGGAGACAGGACCGAATGGTCCAACCGGGCGTGCGGCCTGGCATCACTGAGGATGATCCTGCTCGCCTATGGGCACGAGGCGCCCACGGTGACGGAACTCCTGAAGCTCGCGGTCAAGCATGAGGTTCTGACCCCGCGCGGAGCACTCCACGCAGGGATCGCGAGCCTGGCGACCGACCTGGGAGTGCCCGCTCTCGCAGAGCCCGTGCCCGTCGAAGAACTGTTCCGCCGCCTCGATGACGCCCCGCTCATTGTGTCGGCGACCGAGCAGTTCCCCGACGACGGCCGTTCAGGCGGTCATCTCGTCATCCTCCGCGGCTACGAGGACGGCCCCGACCCGACGATCCTCTTCCGGGACCCGTCGGCCTGGGGCCAAACGCACGATCGCCTCCCTCTCAGCCGCTTGTCCCCTTCCTACACCGGCCGCGCGATCACCTTCGCGCCCCTGACTCACAACGGAGATGCTTGATGACCGAGACAGTCGGTGAGACGACCGAGGCCGCAGGCGGCCGAAGGATCGCCGTACTCGGCGAGATGCTGGAGCTTGGCGACCAGGCGGTGGAAGCCCACCGCGAGATCGGGCGCTTCGCGGCGGAAGCCGGCGTCGACTTCGTCTTGGCGGTCGGCGGAGACCTCGCCAAACAGCTCGCCCTCGCGGCAGGCGCGGCAGGGGTTCCCGAGATCGGCCTCGTCCGCGACAACAAGACCGCTGCCGCCTACCTCGAATCCGTCCTCCGCCCCGGTGACGTTGTGCTCGTCAAGGCGTCCCGCGGAGGTCAGCTCTGGCAGATCGCCCAAGCACTCACCGGGCAGGCCGTCACGAGCCTGTGAGCAAGCCCCTGCCCTTTGCGTCGCGACCCAGGACGAACTCGATGATTCAGCGTCGTTTCGTACACATCGCTCGTCAAGCAGAGGTTTGATGGTCCCATGCAGAGGTGGAGGAGATACACGCTGATTGCGTGCGCGGCCGGATGCGGAACGGCGGCGGTGTGTCTGGTAGCGGTCGCCCTCTCCATGGATCTGGCGATTGCAGACCGGCTTGGGAGCGTGATGGGAGCGATCGCCGGACTCGTGGGTCTGGCGCTCTCAGTGTGGGGTCTCACTCAATCCGGACGGGGCTCGGTGGAGGCTCATGACAGTGCCGTGGCATCAGGCGGACATGTCGGACGCGTCATCGTCGGCCATCGCAACCAGGTCACACAGCCTGTAGTGACACCGTGCAACAGCCAACTCACGAGTGGCAGCGGCGTGCATGCTTCGGGAGCGGGCAGTACAGCTGCCGCAGGAAACATCGGTGAGGTCATAGCCGGAGACGAGAACCGTACGTGACACCTGTTTGGGGCCGCCGAGACCACGACTCGCAGGACGACGAAGGTGCCACCTCCATGCCAACGCGCGGCCGCATACAAGCGAGTAAGGACTCGGTGGCCGCGGGGGGAGACATCGGGGCAGTCGTCACCGGCGATCACAACGCAGTCACGCATGTCTATGTCATCGGTTCCTCCCAGCCAGTCAGCGACGCAGGCCAGAAGGCGTTGTCCACTCGCCTCATCAGCGAGTGCCACCCGCTCGACCTGGAGGTGCACCACGCGATCCACGTCGCCGCACGGAACGATGCGCTGCCTGCGTACGTGCCACGAGAGCATGACGCCCATCTGCGGGGCATCGTGGAGGCCGCTCGGGGCGGCACAAGCCAGATGTGTGTGCTGGTCGGCGAATCCTCTACTGGCAAGACCCGCGCGTGCTGGGAGGCCATCCAAGATTTGGCAGCCGATGGCTGGCGGCTGTGGCACCCCTTAGCCCCCACCCGCGCGGAGGCAGCCTTGGCCGGCCTGGCCACGGTGGGGCCAAAGACGGTGGTCTGGCTCAACGAAGCACAGCACTACCTGGCTGTGCCCCAGGTCGGAGAGCGGATTGCTGCATCGCTTCGGACTCTGCTGACGGACGCCGCCCGTGCCCCGATCCTGATCGTGGGCACTCTCTGGCCCGTGCACTGGGGCGAGTTGACCTCCCTACCGGCCAGCCGGAATCACGATCCGCACGCACAGATCCGCCCCCTACTGACGGACCGACAAGTGCACGTGCCGGACGCCTTCGCCGAACAGGATGTACTTGCTCTGCGCAGCGCTGCAGAGAATGACGAGCGCCTTGCACAGGCGCTTGCAGGGGCAGCCGACCGCCGTATCACCCAGTTCCTGGCCGGTGTTCCCGCCCTGCTGGACCGACTCGAATGCACCGGCCCGAGTGCCAGGGCGGTCCTCGACGCCGCGATGGACGCCCGCCGCCTGGGCTGCGGAGTGGATCTACCCGCAGCGTTCCTCGAAGAGGCGGCTGCTGGCTACCTGCTCCCGTCGGTGTTCCAGTCACTGGAGGAGGACTGGTTCGAGCAAGCCGTCGACTACACCGCACGCCCCGTACACGGCAAGGCGGCACTGCTGCAACAGACTCGCCGCACGTTTGAAAACCGCTCTGCGGACCGCTGCTTTCGGCTGGCGGACTACGTGGAGCAGCACGGCCGTCGCACACGCCGTGCTTTGTGTCCGCCTTCCTCATTCTGGGAAGCGGCTCTGGAGCACCTGTTGCACCCCAGCGACATCGACGCACTGGCCCAAGCAGCGTCCTCGCGGTGGCGGCTGCGCTACGCTCGCCTCCTCACCGCGCGGGCCCGTCAACTACCAAGGCCCGAACACGCCGTCAGGTTTTATGGGGAGACACCTGATCACGACTGGCGGGACGTGGAAGCCGGTCGGCCGGTGGACCACCTGACGTGCAGTGGCGCTGGCCGATCTTGCGCAAACCACCGTTGAGCAGGGCGACTACGAACAGGCGGCGGCTCTGGCCGTGCAAATTGCCGAATGTTGCCAACCGGACGGGCTCGCCGAGATCGCGTTGCGGCACGAGGAGGCCGGACTTACCGTCGAGGCATCCGACCTGGCTCACCACGCTGCAGCCATGGGCGCCCCTTCGTGCCTGAGCCATCTAGCCATGATGCGGGAGGATGCGGCCTTGTTCGACCAGGCAGAGCATTACGCGCGGGCCGCGGCCGAATACGGACTCACCGAGACTCTGGCGGACCTGGCGATGCGCCGCGAGGCAGCCGGCGACAGAGACCGCGCTCAGGACTTGTGGGAAGCTGCCGCCGTATACGGACACCACGAGGCTCTCGCCAGCATCGCTCGCTTCCAGTACGAAGCCAACGACATCGACGGAGCAGCCCACACCGCCCGTGAAGCACTCGACCGAGGAGACGCCGCTCGCCACCGCCTCCATCGGATTGAGCCGTTATGGGTACGGCTGTGGCCACATGGCATTGAACCAGACGGTACTCCCACCTCCTCTATCCAAGACCATCGCTCCTGGTGGGGGCATTGAGGCGATGACCGGCGGACCAGCTGTCCGGATGAGCCTCCAGGCAAGGTTGCTCCCGCAACACGGCAGGCACCTGCCGTTCGACTACGAGCATCGAGCAATGCGCCGTGCTGTGGGAGATGGGAGATGATCTTCCCCTCGAGACCATGCCAATCCCTGCCAGGACAACCCCCACCAAGTCTTTGACCTGTATGTTTCACAAGACCCACCGGTGACGGTCTTCGCCGAACCTCATTCGGGACGAAGAGGTCGTGGGTTCACATCGCGCCGCGCAGGTGCCCCGGAACTGGCGCTCACGGGCGGATCACGCGCTAGCCAAGCGCTACTCGGTGCGGCCGGAATTCGACGCTACAGTCCCTTCACGAGCATCAGCCCAGGAAGCTCAGCCGCACCTGGCGGTCGGGGTTGTCCCGGTTGGTGTCGACCAGGCACACCGACTGCCAGGTGCCCAGTGCCAGACCGCCGCCGATGACCGGGATGGTGGCGTGCGGGGGTACGAAGGCGGGGAGGACGTGGTCGCGTCCGTGGCCGGGGCTGCCGTGGCGGTGGCGCCAGCGGTCGTCGGCGGGGAGGAGGTCGCGGAGGGCGGAGAGCAGATCGGTGTCGCTGCCGGCGCCCGTCTCCAGGATGGCGATCCCGGCCGTGGCATGCGGGACGAAGACGTTGAGCAGGCCGTCGCCGCCGTCCGCCACCTCGCGTAGATACGCCTCGCAGTCGGCGGTGAGGTCGGCGACGGTCTCGGTGGATCCGGTGGTGACGCTGATGGTGTGGGTACGGAATGTGCTCATGGAACCATCCTGATACGCCGTCGCGTAAAACTCCCGCAACAAAGGTCCGAGGGGCAAGACACCGTTGACCGGTTCTGGACGTCCTCGCTAGCTTCGAGGGCATGTCTACGTCAGCCCTGCTCACCACGCGCGGTCATATCGACCTGCTGCGGGTGGCGTCCGCCGCGTGTCCCGGCCTCCGCTGACCTTTCTCCCCCTCCCTCGCCCCTCCCCCCCTCGCCTCGGTCTCGTTCCGCCGTACCGTGCTGATCGTCCTGTCGTACGGCGTGTACTGGCCTGTACCGGCCTGTACGGGCATCGAGGCGTACCCCTTTTGTGGAGCCCCCATGTCCCCGGTTCTCGAACCGGTCGTGCCGCTCTCCGCGCGCCGCCGCACCGTGCCGCGATGGCTGCGCCGTACGACCGGGCCCCTTCTGCTGCTGGTGCTCTGGCAGGTGTCCAGCGCCACCGGTGTGCTGCCCTCCGACACCCTGGCCTCCCCCGGCACCATCGCCGATACCGCCTCCGGCCTGCTCAAGGACGGCACCCTCCCGCACGCCATGCTGGTGTCCGTACAGCGGGTGCTGATCGGGCTGGCGCTCGGCGGTGTCATCGGGGTCTCGCTCGCGCTGGTCTCCGGACTGTCCCGGCTCGGCGAGGATCTCGTCGACGCGAGTGTGCAGATGCTGCGCAGCATCCCCTGGGTCGGCATGATCCCGCTGTTCATCATCTGGATGGGCATCGGCGAGGCTCCGAAGATCGCGCTCATCGCGCTGGGCGTCACCTTCCATCTCTATCTGAACGTCTACGCGGGCATCCGCGGCGTGGACGCCCAGCTCATCGAGGCCGGGAACTCGCTCGGGCTCGGCCGTTGGGGGCTGATCCGCCATGTGGTGCTGCCCGGAGCGCTCCCCGGCGCGATGACCGGGCTGCGCTACTCCCTCGCCACCGCCTGGCTGGCGCTGGTCTTTGGCGAGACCATCAACGCCGACGACGGGATCGGCTTTCTGCTCAACCGCGCACGGGAGTTCTTCCAGACCGATGTGATCGTGGTCTGCCTGATCGTCTACGCCGCCCTCGGCCTGCTCGCCGATTTCGTCGTCCGCACTCTGGAGAGGCTGCTGCTGCAATGGCGACCGAACTTCACCGGCAAGTGAGCTCCCTTGAGAAGGACTCCTTGGAGAAGGACTCCCTGAAGAAGGAGTTGGGGCAGGAGAAGGAGGGCGAGGGCGGCGGTGCCGCGGTGCGGGTGCGCTCGCTGACCCGCTCGTTCGACGGCCGCGCGGTCATCGACGACCTCCAACTGGACGTACCGGCGGGCGAGTTCGTGGCGCTGCTCGGCCGCAGTGGCTGCGGCAAGTCCACGCTGCTGCGGGTGCTCGCCGGGCTGGACCGGGAGATCGAGGGCGAGGTGCTGGTGCCGCGCCGCAAGGCCGTCGCCTTCCAGGCGCCCCGGCTGATGCCCTGGAAGCGGGTCTGGCGCAATGTGCTGCTCGGGCTGCCCGGCCGCCCCGGGCGGGCCGTGGCCGAGCGGGCGCTGAAGGAGGTCGGGCTCGGCCACCGCATCGACGCCTGGCCCAAGACCCTCTCCGGCGGCGAGGCCCAGCGCGCCTCGCTCGCCCGTGCGCTGGTGCGCGAGCCCGATCTGCTGCTGCTGGACGAGCCGTTCGGCGCGCTGGACGCGCTCACCCGGATCACCGCCCAGCAGCTGGTGGCCGAGCTGTGGCAGCGGCGCGGCTGTGCGGTACTGCTGGTCACCCATGACGTGGAGGAGGCGCTGCTGCTCGCCGACCGCGTCCTGGTGATGGACGGGGGCGTGATCGCGCATCAGGTCCGGGTGGACCGGGACCGGCCGCGCGACATCGCCGATCCGCTCCTCGCCGAGCTGCGCACCGAGCTCCTGGACCGGCTGGGTGTGAAGGCGCCCGAACCGGCCGCGGTCCACAAGGTCGCCTGACTCCCGAACCGCCGGACCCAGCCCTGCTCCCCGTACTTCCGTACTGCCCGTACCTCTCGCACCTCCCGCACCTCCCGCACCTCCCGCACCTCCCGAACGGACCCTGCTGACATGAGACGGCGTATCGTCCCCGCCCTGTCCCTCCCCCTCGCCCTGCTGCTGTCCGCCTGCGTCAGCTCGCACGCGCAGAACGACTCCGGATCCTCCGGCAACACCGACGGCAAGGGCGATGTGACCCTCAACATCGGTGATCAGAAGGGCAATGACGAGGCGGTACTGCGCGCCGCCGGGCAGCTCAAGAACCTCCCCTACAAGATCAAGTGGTCGACGTTCACCTCCGGCCCGCCGATCCTGGAGGCCGTGAGCGCCAAAGCCGTGGACATCGGCGGGGTCGGCAACACCCCGCCGGTCTTCGCCGCGGCCGCCAAGTCCCACATCAAGGTCGTGGCCGCCAAGCACGGCACGTCCGACGGGGAGACGATCCTGGTCAAGAAGGGGTCGCCGGTGAAGAAGACGGCCGACCTCAAAGGCAAGTCGGTGGCGGTCGCACAGGGCAGCTCGGCCCATTACCAACTGGTCGCCTCGCTCGCCAAGGCCGGGCTCTCGATCAAGGACGTCAAGGTCAGCTTCCTCCAGCCCGCCGATGCCCTGGCCGCCTTCACCCGCGGCAAGGTGGACGCCTGGGCCGTCTGGGACCCGTACACCTCCCAGGCGCTGCGCCAGTCGGACGCGCGGGTCCTCACCACAGGCCAGGGGGTGGTCAACGGCCTCAACTTCCAGGTGGCCAACCCCTCCTCCCTCGAGGACGAGAAGAAGGTCAAGGTCATCAAGGACTATCTCGGGCGGCTGCGCCGGGCCCAGGACTGGGTCTACAAGCACCCCGAGGAGTGGGCCAAGGTGTGGGGCAAGGAGACCGGGCTGCCGTACCAGGTGGCGCTGGACTCGGTGAAGCGGACCAACGGCACCAGGGTGTACGTCGCCGTCGACAAGCCCGCCGTCGCCTCCGAGCAGGAGATCGCGGACACCTTCGCGAAGCTGAAGCTCACCCCGCGCCGCTATCAGTTCGCCGACTATGTCGACACCCGCTTCAACGGCGATCTGCCGCCCTCCACCTCCGCACCGCGCACCTACGGAAAGGGATCCTGAGGACACCCCTTTTCGGGAGCGGCGCATCGGGTAAGCGCGTGGAAACCGCCAACCGCGCGATACCTACCCGATGAAACGAGGTGAGCGTCATGCACACCGCCACGGCTCAGCGGACGGCCACCACACCGTCCGCGGTGCGGGAGACCCTGGAATGCCGCCCCGAAGCCGCCGCGCACGCACGACATCTCACCAGCACCTTTCTGGAAGGTCTGCGTCCGGCGCCCGACCGGGGCGCCGCCGACGCGGTGATGCTGGTCGTCTCGGAGCTGGTCACCAATGCCGTACGGCACTCGGGCGGCCGGTTCTGCTCGTTGCGCGTGTCGGCCGACCCTGACGCCATCACCGTCGCCGTCGGCGATGCCAGCCGCGTACCGCCGCAGCGGCGCACTCCGGATGTGCGCGGCGAGGGCGGCGGGTTCGGCTGGCCGATGATCAGCGGCATGGCCACGGCCACGGCCGTCCGCGAGGAGCCGGGGGGTAAGACCGTGAGCGCGATCATCGCCCGAAGAGGACGGGTGTCGGGGCGTGTCAGCGCCGCCCCGACACCGAGTTGATCCTCTCCGTGCCCTCGCGTGACGTCATCGCCCCCTGCCCCGTCCCGTTCCAGCCCGTCCCGTTCCAGCCCGTCCCGTTCCAGCCCGTCCCGTTCTAGCCCGTCCCGTTCTAGCCCGTCCCGGTCCCCGTCCGCGCGCGGTCGACGGCCACGGCGATCCCGTCGAGGACGCGTTCGAGACCGAAGACGAAGTCATGGTCGGTCGCCGGATCGTCGTACGCCCCGTCGGGCGCCGCCTCGAACAGGCCCGCCGAGAACAGCAGCGCCACCTGCGGAAAGCGGTCCCGGGTGACGAGCCGCGCCAGGGTCCTGCCGTAGGCCCGCTCGGTCTCCTCCTGGCTCAGTCCCGTTTCGCTCCTGCCCTGCGCGTGTTCCTGGGACAGCAGGGAGGCGTGCCGCACATAGCCGCTGAGCAGGGTCAGACTGCCGACCTTCGCGGCCCAGTCCAGCTCCGTGCCGCTCAGCGCGCTCAGGCCCGCTTCCATCCAGGCGATCTCATGAGGCCCCATCGGCGGCCCCGCGATGGGGAGGCGGGGGAGCCAGGGGCGGTCGTGGTGGACCAGCCGCTGCGCGACGGTCCACTGTCGCAGCCCCTCGCGCCACCGGTCCGGCGCGGTCTCGACCTCGGGCGGAGAGCCGAGCGCCAGGTCCCGCATGAGGACGAGGAGCTCGTCCTTGGATCCCACATGGCGGTAGAGGGACATCGGGGAGACGCCCAGCTCCTTCGCGATCTTCGGCAGCGTCGCACCCGCCAGCCCGTCGCGGTCCGCCAGTTCCACCCCCGTCCGCACCACGCGCTCGGTGTCGAGCGCGGCGGGCCGGCCGAGGCCCGAGGCCGGGACCGGGAGCCTCCACAGGCGGGCCAGCTCGGCGGGCGCCTCCTCCTGCTCGGCCGACATGGCGCTTCTCCTTCTCGTACCTCGGTTGCTCACCAGGTACATCATGGCCTACCGCTACTTAGTATCTGCCATATAGATTATTGCTTATACTAAGCCCGGGTGCCGAGGGCTCGCCCATGCCCCTTGCCCATTGGGCCCTCATGTCAGGACGGAGAGAGATCCAGGTGACAGCCATAACGCAGTCCCATGCCCCGGGCCCCGCACGGGGCCCTGTCCGCCGGACCGAACGGGCCCTGGCCCCCGATCTGGCACGGGGCACCATGCTGCTGTTCATCGCGCTCGCGAACGCCGCGGTGGCCACCTTCGGCAACCAGCCGGGCGCCGAGGCGTCGCCACACGGCTGGGAACGCCCGTTCAACCTCGTCATGTTCGTCTTCGTGCACGCCCGCGCCTATCCGATGTTCGCCGTGATGTTCGGCTACGGGCTGGTGCAGCTCACCCGCAGACAGGACGCGGAGGGGTCCGGGCCCGGCGCGGCCCGCTCGGTGCTGCTGAAGCGCAACGCATGGCTCATCGCCTTCGGCCTCGTCCATGCCGCACTGCTCAACTTCGGTGATTTCCTGGGGGCTTACGGCATCACCGGCATCGTCTTCACCCTGCTGCTCCTGCGCCGCGGCGAACGCGTGCACCGCGTCGTGCTGTGGCTGTGGGGGTGCACGACGGTGTACGCCGCCGCCCTGGCGGCCGTGGCCGGGTACCGCGCCACGCACGGCGGCTCGGGGTCCGCCGCCGTGCCGACGGACGGTGTCGACTCACTCTCGGCCCCCGACTACCTCACGTCCGTGGCCGACCGGCTCGGCGAGTGGCCGATCCACACGCTGACCGTGCTGGGGTTCATCGTGATCGTCTGGCTGGGCGCGTGGGCCGCGCGGCGTGGCATCCTGGAGGACCCGGCCCGCCACCGGCGGCTGCTGGTCCGCACCGCAGTGGTCGCACTCGGTGTCGCCTTCGCGGGCGGGGTGCCGATCGGGCTGGTCAGCGGCGGATTCGTGCATGTCGACGACGCCACCGCGGACGCTTTCCTGAGCCTGTACGAAGTGAGCGGCCAGTTCGGCGGCCCGGGATATGTGGCGCTCTTCGGGCTCCTCGCCCTGCGCGTGTCGAAGGCCCGCTCCGCGTCGCGGCGGAAGCTTCCCGTGGAGGCGCTGGCGGCGCTCGGCCAGCGGTCGCTGAGCGGCTATCTGTTCCAGTCCCTCGCGTGGGTGGTACTGCTCTCCCCCTTCGCGTTCGCGCTCGGAGAGCGGACCGGCAGCCCGACGCTCACCGCCTGCCTGAGTGCCGTCCTGGTCTGGCTCGCCACGGTGGCCGGGGCCTATATCCTGCAGCGCCGTTCGCTTCCGGGGCCCGCCGAAAAGCTGCTGCGGAGGCTTACGTACGGCCCCCGATAGAGGCTTACGTACGGCCCCCGATAGCCGGACGCCACGCGCCTCGTGCACACGGCGACGCCGAAGGCCGGCCGCCCCTGGGGCGACCGGCCTTCGGTGTTCAACCGCCGATGTTCGAACCGCCTGCGTTCAGCCGCCCGTGTTCAGCCGCCGATGTTCACGTCGATGCAGGCGTAGAAGGCGTTGGCGGTGTCCGCGATGTTCCAGACCGCGAGAACCTTCTGCTTGCCCTTCAGACCGCCGAAGTCCACCTGATGGGTGACGGTCTCGCCCGGCTGCGCCCCGCCGTCGTTGACCTCCGCGACCTTCTGGCCACCGACGAAGTACTGCCAGGTGTTGGTCGCGTGACGGGCGGTCAGTTTCCAGGTGAAGTCGGCCTTGGACGGGATGGGCGTGACCGCCCAGCCCTTGCTGTCGTCGTCGAGTTCGGCGAACTTCCCATTGCCACCGCTGCAGCTCGTCAGCCCCTTGGGGCCTTCGACGCTCTGCGGCTCGTACTTGATGTCGCCGCAGGGCACGGTACCGGCCGCACACTGGGCCTGGCGGCTCGGCGGGGTGGAGATGTAGCCATGCGCGCTGGCCTCGCTCGCGGGGAGGCTCAGAGCGATCAGGGGGGCTATCCCCGCGCCGACGACAACCGCCAACTTTCGTTTCATGTTCATGCCAACTCCTTCACGGCGAGGCCCCACGCCAGACGGGAAGTCCTTGCCGAAGGTGGGGATGTGGGGGGATGTGGGGGGTGGCTGCACGGAACGCTTCATGGGCCGCAAGGGGCGGCCGTGAATCAGCGCCGCACTAGGTCTAGACCATACCGTCTGTCAGTTCACGGTCAAGACATGGGACGGAAGTGGTCTGGTCCACTGTCATCCCCCCACATGTCACCGCCCCGGCCCGGGAACCCGGGGCGGGGAACGGCCCGCCGCGGGCGGCACAGTGCGGTCAGGCCGAGAGGTCCGCCAGCCGTCGCCGGTCGTGGGGGGAGGGACGGCGGTCCAGCCGCTCCTCCAGGCGATCCCGGGCCGCCTCGCACCGGCCCGCGGACACGAGCGCGTACAGCAGGGTCTCCTCCACGACCTCGCGCTGTGCGGCGCTGCCGCCCACGCCGGGGAGCCGTGGCAGGAGGCGCTCCAATCCGCGTGCCGCGTCCGTCCAGCGCTCTTCCAGGATGTCCTCGAACGCCGCGCACAGCGGGGCGATGACACGTCGCTGCACCTCGTCGGCGCGCAGCGCGTGGACCCGCAGCCGCCGCAGCCCCGGCAGGTCGTCGGCGGCGGTGAGGGCGATGGCGGAGTGCAGGGCGACGAACGCGGTGGCCGGACGCTCCAGGACGTCGGCGGGCGCCGTGTCCAGGACGTCGCCGATCGGGAACGTGCCCTGCCACGCGCCCGCCAGCCGGGCGCGCCACAGCAGGGAGCCGGAGTCGACCAGGGCGCGGACCCCGTACACCTTCCCCGGCGACAGCTGCTCCGCCCACCGGCGGCGGACCGCCGCGGTGTCCTCGAGGGCGAGTTCGTGCAGGGCGGCGTGCCAGGAGAAGTGGGCGCGGTGTGCTCCGCCGCGGCCCTGGTGGGCCAGCCATCGCTGAAGTCGCTCACGGCCCGCCCGGTGGTCGCCGGACTCGTAGTGCACATGGGCGAGGGCGTGCATGGCGTGGCCGGAGGCGGGTTCGGCGGCCAGGGCACGCTCGGCCAGGACTCCGGCCTCGTCGTAACGCCCCTGCTCCTGGCGCATGAAGGCGAGCAGGGAGGTGTGGAACCAGCTTCCCCCGTGCGCCGGGGCGGTGTGCTCGACCACGCGCAGCGCGGTGGTGCCGTCGAGATCGCGCAGACCGGAGAAGGCGATGGTGGGGACGGCGACGGCGAGCGCCGGCGCGTCACCCGGGTACTCCTCCAGGTGGCGCAGGAGGGCGGCGTCACCGTCCGCGGGCGGGTGCAGGACGCGGCGGGAGACGACGGCCACGAAGGAGCGTTCGTGGTCGTCGGCGCGCTCGCGCACCGCGCGCCGGGCGTCGGCCAGGGCACGGGAGACATCCACGTCGGCCCCGCACTCATGGCCGATGAGCGCGAGCGCGGCGTGACCGAGGGCGAATCCGGGGTCGAGTGCCACGGAGCGGCGGAGCGCCTGCGCGGCCCCGGTCCGGACCTTCAGCAGCCGGTCCACGCCGAGGCGGTAGGCGGTGGCGGCGGCGGCGTGGGTGCTGAGGGGGAAGCCCGAGGTGTCCTTGGGCCGACGTGTCCGGCGCCGGGCGGGGCCGCCGGTGGCGGGGGGTGCGGGGGCCGTCCACGGGTCGAGGACGGCCTCGGCGATGGTGGCGGCCTGTGCCCGGATCTCCGGGATGGCGGTGGTCTCCCACAACTCGCCACGGCGGGGCGCGCCGAGGGTCCACAGGGGGCGTGTGGTGCCGCCGTCCGCGCCACGCAGCCGTCCGTGCTCGGTGGCGACGCCCATGCTGAGCGGGCCGGGCATCGCGGCGCCCTGGTCGAGCAGGCTCCGCCACAGCGGGTCGGCCGTGTCGGAGAGCCGCAGGCCCGGCCCCGTACAGTCCACCACCCAGCCGACGGGCAGCGTGCGGGGGCCGTCGGCGGTGGTGAGGGAGACCGTCAGGGAGCCGTCGGGCCGGGCCGAGGCGGAGGCGAGCCGCCCCTGGTGCGTCCGCATCCGCCGGGTGCGGCGCATGCGCCCGACCGCCTCGGCGGTGGCCGGGGGCATGCGGTGGCGGTGGGTGTTCCACAACGAGCCGTCCCGCTCCACGAACTGGGCCCGTTCCGCGGTGGACATCGACGCCCAGATCTCGGCCGTGACCGGGCGCAGCCCGTCCACCGCGGGCCGCCAGTCACCGTGGCTGCGCATGACGCGGCCGATGTGCTGGCGCACCGCGGCCCGCAGCGCGGCCAGGGAAAGACCGTGCAGTGGCGTCGCACACGTGGCGGCGGGCAGCGGGTCCACCGCATGCGCCTGCGGCAGCCTTCCGCCACGGGACACGCCGTGCACCGTGCGGCCGGGGCGGTCGAGCGTCATGGCGATGTCCACCGAGGTCAGCCCGGTGCCGACGAGGAGCACATCCTCCTTCTGCCCGTCCTGGAGGGCGGCGTCCAGGGCGCCCGGCGCCCAGGGGTCGGCGATGAAGCGGTCGTTGCCACGCAGGTTCCCGGGGGCCCAGGCGGAGGTGGCGCGGGACGGCCCGGTGGCCAGCACCACGCAGTGCGCCTCGACGGTACGGCCGTCGGCGAGCTCCAGCCGGGCCTGCGGGGCCCCGCCGCCGGGGAGGGCGGTCCAGTGGCAGCCGGTGGCCCGGGTGCGCAGTCGGCGGACGGTGACGACGCCCTGGGCGGCCATGATGGCTCGGCCGAGGGTGTCGGCGAGGTAGGCGCCGTAGCGGTGGCGCTCCGCGAAGTCGCCGCTCCGCACGCCCGGTTCACCGTGGTGGCACAGCCACCGCACGAAGTGTCCGGGATCGTCGGGATAGCAGCTCATCTTGCCCGCGGGCACATTGAGCCGGTGGCGCGGGTCGAGGGTGGAGTAGGCGATGCCGCGGCCGGCCTCCGGGGCGGGGTCGATCAGCAGGAGTTCGAACGGAACACGGCGGCGTGCCGCCGTCTCGCAGAGCTGGATCGCCACCAGCGCGCCGGCGGCCCCCGCCCCCACGACGGCGACGGTCCTCGTACCCGGCCCTGACGTGCTGCACGGCTCTGGCGATGCCATGTGATACCTCCCGCTTACCCGGAACCGGCGGCGGAGCAGAACCGACGCCCCGCTCACCCAACCGGTACCGTAACCATCTAAGTTCACCGATTCAATGAACTTGGTGAACTCATGGCGGAACAACGAGTCACCCCTGGCGCCACCAGGGCGGATGCCCAAGCCGGTGGTATGGGGCCCGGCCCCATGAAACGGACGTGCGTGATAACTTGCGCTGGTGCGGATCACAGCCAAGTCGGACTATGCGGTCCGGGCGATGGCCGAACTGGCGGCCGCGGAGGGCTCACCCCTGACCGCCGAGCAGGTGGCGACCCGGCAGGACATTCCCCTGCGTTTCCTCTTCGGCATCCTGCGCGAGCTGCGCCTGGCCCATCTGGTGCGCAGTGTGCGTGGCCCGGAAGGCGGATATCTGCTGGCGCGCCCGGCGGCGGAGATCACCCTCGCCGACGCGATCCGCGCCATCGACGGTCCGCTGGCCAACGTACGGGACGTGGGCCTCAGCGGTCTGGAGTACCCCGGAGCGGCGGCGGTGCTGCCCGATGTGTGGCGCGCGGTGCGGGCGAGTCTGCGGCAGGTGCTGGAGAAGACCACGTTCGCTGACCTGGCCGCCGGTGAACTGCCCCCGCTGGTCCAGGAGCGGGCGCGCGAATACCTCGACGACGTCCGCCACTACGACACGTGACGGGCCGGGGCCGGCGGCGTCCCGGTCCCCCGTTCCCGGGCCCGGGTTGGGTGTTCGCGGGGCGGGGAGGAAATCGGTCGCCCGGCGGGCCGCGCGCTGCTAGCTTGCGGCCGTGGATCTCTTCTCACGCTCGTGGACGGCATTGCGCACGGCGGTCGCCGAGCTCCCGGACGAGGACTTCGCACGGCCCTCCGGCTGTGCCGGCTGGCTCGTCCGGGACCTGGTGTGCCACCTGGTCATCGACGCTCAGGACGTCCTGATCACCCTGGTGACCCCCACCGACGCGGAACCGACACGCGACGCGGTGACCTACTGGGAGGTGGCCGACACGCCACCGACCGGCGACGACCCGCTCGACGCGCTGATCGTCCGGCTGGCCGCCGCGTACGAGGACCCCTGGCTGCTGAAGTTCCACCTCGACGACGTGGGCTCCGCCGCCGGGCGCGCGGCCGGGCTCGCCGACCCGGCCCTCCGGGTCGGCACCCGCGATGTGGTGCTCACCGCGGGCGACTACCTCTCCGCGTACGTCATGGAGTGGACCCTGCACCATCTCGACCTGATCGCCCACCTCCCGGGCGTGGCGGAGCCTCCCGCCGAGAGCCTCGCCGGGGCGCGCGAGATGCTGGAGCGGATCGCCGGGGCGGCGTTCCCCGCGTCGTGGTCCGGCAAGGACACGCTGCTGGTCGGCACCGGGCGGCGGGCCCCGACCGCCGAGGAGCGGGCCGACCTGGGCGACCTGGCCGCGAAGCTCCCGCTCGTCCTCGGATAGCCCCGCGTTCTCCGGCCGCAGGCCGCAGGGCGCAGGGCGCGGAGCTCGGATCAGCGTGTGTCCCGGGCCGCCGGGTTGCCCTGGTGGGTGAAGGCGGCCCAGAAGTGGATGTGGTCGAGGTCGGTGCGGGTGGCCTCGCCGCGGAGTTCGCCGCGGAGGGCGGGCGGGGGCTCGCGGCGCGGGTTGAGCATCCAGAGCTGGGCGGCGCGCAGGGCGTCCACCGGGGCGAGGCCGTGTGTGGTGACGAAGTCGTGGAAGACGGCCATCATCAGGGCCGTCGGCGCGTCGTTCACGGCCCAGCGCGAGCCGATGACATCGGCCGCGCCACGGGCGACCAGGGCGGTGGACAGGGTCAGGGCCTCGTCGTGGTCGCGGGTGCTCAGGTCCGTCTCGCAGGCGCTGAGCACCACCAACGGGCCTGCCCCGCCCGGCTGTTGGGTGGCGGCGCCGTCCAGGATGCGGGCCACGGTCAGGCGTCCGGCCTCCTCGGGACCGGTCGGCGGGGCGGCGAGCCAGAGTGCCGAGCGCGTGGGGTCCGGACCGGCCAGGGCGTGGCAGCAGATGTGCAGAACGGCCACCGGTGAGCCGCCACCGGGCAGGGCGGCGAGGATGTCCTCGGGTGTCCCCGGGGCGTCGCTGACGTCGGCCGCGGGGAACTCGCCGTAGCGGAGGCCGTCCGGGTAGCAGGCCGTGTGCAGCGCCTCCGCCTCGATCTCGGCCCATACGAGGCTGAGTTCGGGGTCGGCGACCAGGACCTGCCCGGCGGTGGTGGGCAGCCGGTCCCGGGGCGCGGCCCGCAGGAACTCGGCGCCGGAGGGTGCGTAACTGAGCACCGCTTCCTCGCAGGCGTACCGGTGCTCGCGCCCGTTGGTCCCGTAAGGGGTGCGGGCCGCGTGCCAGGCGACCGCGCCGAGTGGCCCGCACGGCACCAGCACGATCCTGGGCGGCTGGTGGAGCGGGCCCACGGCGGCCAGGACGGGGCCCATCGCGGCGGGCCAGGCCCAGTCGCACAGCTCGCGCAACGCCGCTTCCCACTGCCCGTCCCACTCCGTCCGACGGCCCGGCTCGGCCGTGGCGCCGGCTGCCCCGGTACGCCGGGCGGTGACGTCGAGGTAGCGCTCCAGTGGCGGGCTGCCGGGGGTCAGCAGCGGCAGCTTCAGGACGGCGGGCCGTGCGCTGTCGGTGCCGGGGCGGACGACCAGGGCGAAGCCGGGCATGCCGGGGCGCTGCCCGGGGACGAGATAGACGAGCGCGTCGGTGCCGGAGGCGGTGAGACCGGCCCTCAGCGCCGGCAGGTCCGGGGGGCCGAGCAGCCGCCAGGCGTCCGCGCCGCTGCCCGCGCCCAGCGCCTCGAGTGCCCTGCGTCGCAGGGTGCCGGGGGTCCGCTGCCCGGTGGCCTGGCCCGGCGGCGCGGGCGTGGCGTCGGACTGGGTCGCGTCCGTGGCGACCTCGGCGCGCCACTGCCGGGCCAGGTCCGGGTGCCCCCGGGCTTCGAGGAGTTCGGGAATGCCACGGGACGCGGCGGCGGCCCGCAGCACCAGGGCCCGGCCCAGTTCCAGCGCGTTCACCGCGTCGGCCGGGCGGCCGCACACGGTGGTCCAGTAGGCCAGCCACAGCGCCTGTGCCGACCCGAAGCGGGCCACGGACAGGCCGTGCTCGGAGCCGAGTTGGAGCAGAACGTCGGCGGACACCCTGACCAGCGCCTCGCCTCGGGCGGCCAGGGCGGCCTCGCGGTCCGCGGTGGCGCGCGGACCGCCACGGTCGCGGCGCAGCCAGTGGGCCTCGGACAGCTGCGTCAGGGCGTCGGCGGTGTGCGGCAGGCCATCGCCCCGGACGATCAGCTCACGGACCCGGGACAGCTCGGTGATGCACAGGTCGAGCAGATCCGGGTCGTCGAGGTGGCGGGCCGTGTGCAGCAGGGCCCGGCCGAGCTGGTAGCGCGACCGGAGTTCCTGGTGGGGGGAGGGCTGCGGTCCCTCGATGATCCGATGGACCTCCGCGACGGCCTCGTCGGCGGCGTCCCGGCTGGGCTCGATCATGATCAGCTGGATCAGCGCGGAGGCGCGTACGGCCGGGAAGTACGGCGCGAGCATGGGGGCGAGCCCCCGCGGGTCGGTCTCCACCACCTCCCTCAGATACCCGGCCGCGGCGCGGAATCCGGCCGGGTCCTGGGTACGGGCGGCCTGTTCCTGATGGACCTCGGCCAGGACGCCGGCGAGGGCGAAGCGGTTCTCCTGGTCGGGCGGCAGGATCGCGTACAGGCCGGTCAACTCCTCGACCAGGCGCGGCAGCACGGTGGGGTCCCCACTGCGGCGGGCCAGGGCCAGCTCGTGCTGGGCGGCGAACACCACCGAGGTCAGCGTGTTCAGGGACGGCAGTGAGCCCTCGTCCTCATATACGGCGCGCAACTCCCTGGCCATGGTGAGCGCGGCGTCGGCGGCCTGGAGGCTGCCCCCGAGCACCGCCACCTCATGGAGCCGCCCGGCCATGCCGGCGGCCAGGGAACGGCGGGTGTTCGCGGCCCTCTCGCCGTCCCCGGACAATGTGTCGATCATCTCCCGGAGCCGTGCGGCGCTGGTCTCCAGGTGTGCCAGATCGCCGGTCTGGGACACCCGTACGGCATCGACCAGAGTGGCCAGCCGCTTCTCCAGACCGACGTACCCCGGGCCGCTGGGACGGTCGTCGGGATCCGGCCCCGGCTCCGCCATGGCCTCGTCCAGCTCGTCGAAGTCCATCGTGCCGGGCACCAGGAGGTTGGCCCACACCAGCAGGGCGGCGTGCAGCCTGGCGATGCGGGGCCGTTCGGGCGCGTGCGCCGACAGCTCCCGCAGAGCCCGCCGGGCGACGTCCGCGCCGCGCCGGACCTCCTGGGCCAGCGCCCGGGGGTCGCCCTCGCCCGACCCGAGCCCGGTCAGCAGCTCGCGCAGCGGGGCGAGGCCCGGCCGGTCCAGGCCCAGGGCCGCCACTTCCGCGTCGGCCTCCTCGGGGGAGTTCGTGGGGTGGTCCACGGCCCGGTAGAGCCACACCACGAGCTCCGTGAACCGCGGTATGTCGTCCGTGGCCCAGCGCAGCACGCCCTGGACGGCGTCGGCCAGCGGTTCGCCGCCGTGGCCACCACCACCACCGCCACCGCCACCGTCACCGCCACCGTCATCGCCGTCACCATCGCCGTGGCGTCGTTCCTCGTCCACCCCGCGTTCCTCCCCCGTGCCCGTCCCCCGTGTCCGAACCTCGCCCTCACGCCTCCGGCAGCACCCCCGGCCGGAACTTCTCCACGCCGGCCACGCGGTGGACATGGTGCGGCTCGATGTAGACCGCAACCCGCACCTCGCCGGGGGCCAGCCAGGGGAACGTCTCCGTGCCCAGGTACTTCTGCGCGAGACGGTCCATCACCCGTACGGCCGGATCGCCCTCGACGAAGCGGACGGCGCTGCCCCGGATCTCCACCCGGTGATACGGGTCCTCGGTGTCCATGCAGCACAGCGACACGCGGGGGTCACGCCGGAGGTTCTCCTCCTTAACCCGGCCCGCCGAGGTGTTGATCACCACCAGGCCGTCCTCCAGATCGGCCCACATCGGCGTCAACTGCGGTGAACCGTCCGGGTTCACCGTGGCCACCTGCCAGAACCGGGGTTCCCGAAGCCAAGTGCGTGTGATGTCGTCCAGCGTGGCAGCCATGCGGTCTCGCTCCTCTTTCGTAGGCCAAACCGTCAACGCATACCCTGACCACCGGGGTTCCGAACACCCGGGGTCAGGGAACCGCTGCCGCACACCACCGGCACTCCGTATGCTCACAGCATGATCGATGTGCCGCTCTCCGCGCTGGAAGTCGCCATGGTCCAAGCTGGTACGCGGGCCGTGGACACGCTGCGTGACACCACCGCCTTCGCCCAGCGCCTCGACGCCCTCGGCTACCGCCGACTCTGGTACGCCGAGCACCACCACTCCCCGGCCATCGGCGCGTTCCCGCCCGTGGTCCTGACCGCCCACGCGGCCGCGTCGACCTCGGCCATCCGGCTGGGCTCGGGAGGCGTACTGGCCCCCAACCACGCCCCCATCATGCTGGCGGAGCAGTTCGGCACCCTCGCCGCGCTGCACCCCGACCGGATCGACCTGGGCATCGGCCGCGGTCCCGGCACCTTCGACGAGGCCACGGCCCGAGCGCTGCGGCGTGGCGCCGGTCCGACGACGGACGACGAGTACCTGGACGATGTGGCGGCGACGCTGCGGTTCCTGGTCGAGGAGGTGGCGCTCGGCACGCTCCCGGAGCCGTGGCTGCTGGCCTCCAGCGACGCCGGTGCGGCGCTCGCCGCGCGGCTCGGCCTGCCCATGGCCTTCGCCCATCACATCCGCCCCGACAACACCCTTACCGCGCTCGACCACTACCGTGCGCACTTCTCCCCCTCCCCGTGGTGCGAGAGCCCCCGTGTGCTGGTGTGCGTGGAAACCATCTGCGCCAAGACCGAGGACGAGGCCAAGTGGCTGGCGGGCCCGATGAACGTCGTCAAGGCCGGGCTCCTCAAGGGCCACAGCGAGGTCCCGTTCCCCTCGCCCGAAGAGGCGTCGGAGCATCCGTTCACCGCGGAGGAGCGGGCGGGGGTCACGGCGTTCGGGGCCCATCAGGCGTACGGCACGCCCGAGACCGTCCTGCGGCGGCTGACGGAGGTGGCGAAGGCGACCGGCGCGGAGGAGCTGATGCTGGTCACACCGGTCTACGCGCCGGACGCCCGCCTGCGCAGCTACGAACTCGTCAAACGGCACGCCGCCACGCCGTAGGCGACTCACAAGAATCACACAAAGCCGCCTCCTACGGTTCGCGGCGACGTAGACGCACAACTCGTAGGAGGTTGCGCCATGTTCGGCAGTCGCCGTCCACGTGTCCTCGCCGCCCTGTGTGCGGCCCTGGCCGTCGCGATGTTGGCCTCGTGCAACAACAGAATGGGGGACACGGCCGAAGGTGCCACCTCTGACACCGACGCCTCGGCTTCCGGTAAGAAGCCCAACATCGTGTACGTCCTCACCGACGACCTGTCATGGAATCTTGTGAAGTACATGCCGCATGTACAGGAGATGCAGAAGAAGGGGATGACCTTCAGTAACTTCTTCGCCACCGACTCGCTGTGCTGCCCGTCGCGCACATCCATTCTCACCGGTCAATTCCCGCACAACACCGGTGTCTTCACCAACAACGGCGACGACGGCGGCTACCGCGCCTTTCTGAAGAACGGCAACGAAAAGAAGACCTTCGGGCCCGCGATGCAACGCGCCGGCTATCGCACCGGATTTATGGGCAAGTACCTCAACGGATACCAGCCGGGCGACAAGAACGGCACCGACAAGCCCTATGTGCCCGCCGGCTGGGACGAGTGGGACGTCGCCGGGGAGGGCTACCATGAGTACAACTACGAGCTGAACGAGAACGGCAAGGTCGTGCCCTATGGAAAGGCTCCCCAGGATTATCTGACGGACGTCCTGGCGAAGAAGGCCACCTCGTTCGTCGGCTCCTCGGCGGAAGAGAAGAAGCCGTTCATGCTGGAGGTGGCCACTTTCGCACCGCACGGCCCCTACACACCCGCGCCGCGCCACAAGGGCAAGTTCCCGGGGCTCAAGGCTCCGCAGACCGATGCCTATGACAAGGCGACCGTTAACGCGCCGGAATGGCAGCGCTCCTTGTCACCGCTGACGTCGAAGGAAAAGCAGGGGATCGACCGGAATTTCGCCAAGCGAGCGCGCTCGGTCCAGGCGGTCGACGAAATGATCGGTCAGCTGGAGAAGACGCTCGAGGACACGGGCCTGGCGGACAACACCTATATCGTGTTCGGGTCGGACAACGGCTTCCACATGGGCGAACACCGGCTCCGCACCGGAAAGCAGACCGCCTACGACACCGATATCAACGTGCCGCTGATGGTCACCGGACCCGATGTTCCGGCGGGTAAGAAGGTGTCCCAGCTCGCCGAGAACGTCGACCTCAACCCGACCTTCCAGGACCTCGCGGGCGTGGATTCGCCGTCGGGCGTGGACGGGCGCAGCCTGGGCGACCTGATGCACGGCCGGACCGAGGACGAGTGGCGCGATGCCGTCCTGGTCGAGCACCATAAGGCGGCGTCCAAGAAGGGCGATCCCGACGCGGCGCCCAAGAACGCCGGCGATCCACCGACCTACGCGGCGATGCGCACCGACGACTCCCTCTACGTCGAATACACCGATGGAGAGCGGGAGTTCTACGATCTGGACTCCGACCCCGAGCAGCTGACCAACCGGGAGGCGTCCCTCTCGGCCGAACAACGGGCCGCCATGCACCGCACCCTCACCGCGCTCCAGAAGTGCAAGGGCGCGGAGAGCTGCCAGGACGCGTCCCGGACCGAGAGCAACAGCGACAGCGGCAGCTAGCGGCAGCCCCGGCGTGGCGGACCCTCAACGGCCCGCTACGCCGGGGCATATGAACTCCACCCGGACCTCGTCGGCCAGCTTCAGCGCGCCCAGGAACGCGGTGTACGGCTTGATTCCCCAGGTGGACTGAGTGAAGGACGCCGAGCCGCGCAGCGTTCCGTCCGGATCGGCGCTCCCGTGCACCGTCACCGGGTGGGTCCGGCCCTTGATGGTGAGGTCGCCCGTGATCTCGAAGGACTGAGGCGTACCGGTGACGTGGGTGGAGCGGAAGGCGATCGTGGGGTGCTCCGCGGTGTGCAACTGCCCCTTGCCCTCCAGCGTCCGCTTGATGTCGGCCCGGTCGCCGTCGGTGAGTGGCTTCAGCCCGCCGGTCCCCTCGCGGACGTCCAGCGATCGCGTCTCGATCGTGACGCTCACCGACGACCGCTCAGGGGCGTCGGCCACGACCACCACTTCCCCGGACCACCGGGTGGCCTCGAGCGTCAGATCGTGCCCCGCCCTCCGGCCGAGCCCGGTACGGCTGGTCCTGATCAGCAGCCGGGCGTCCGGCGGGCCTATCCGATACGTTCCGTCACTCAGCGTCATAGCACTCACCTCAGTGTGCGAGAGCCGGGATGATACCGCCCGCGAGCACCGCTTCCCGCTGCCGGGGCGAGAGGCGGTGGCGGACGGTGTACTCCTCGTCCCGGGTCGCGTTGCGGACACGGAGGGTCGGTTCGCCGCCCGGGGCGAGGGCCTCGTGCAGACCGGAGACATGCAGCCGGTCGTCGGGGCCGATCCGGTCGTAGTCCGCGGGATCCTCGAATTCGAGCGGCAGCACACCGAAGTTGACCAGGTTCTGCCAGTGGATGCGGGCGTAGGACTTGGCGATGACGGCTCGCAGGCCGAGGTAGCGCGGGGCGATGGCGGCGTGTTCGCGGGACGAGCCCTGCCCGTAGTTCGCACCGGCGACGATGAGATGCCCGGTGTCCTCGCGGACCGCCTCGGCGCGCCGCGGGTAGTCGGGGTCCAGCCGGATGAGGGTGAATCCCGCCAGCTTGGGGATGTTGGAGCGGTAGGGCAGGGCGGCCGCCCCGGCCGGGGAGATCTCGTCGGTCGAGACGTCGTCACCGGCCTTGAGGAGTACGGGGCCGTGAATGCAGTCCGGCAGCGGATCCAGCTCCGGCAGCGCGGAGATGTTGGGGCCGCGTACCAGTTGGACGCGCGCGGCCTCGTCCGGTGGCAGCGGTGGTTCCAGCATGGCGTCGTTGTTCGACGGCGGGTCGGGCGCCTCCGGCGTGGGAGGGGCCGCCGCCGAGACGCGCTCGGCCCAGTCGCGCGGATCCGCGATGGCGCCGGTCAGCGCGGAGGCCGTGGCGGTCTCCGGTGAGCACAGCCACACCGCGTCGTCCGCGGTGCCGGAGCGACCGGGGAAGTTGCGCGGGAAGGTGCGCAGGGAGTTGCTTCCCGTGGCCGGGGCCTGCCCCATGCCGATGCAGCCCAGACAGCCCGACTGATGGATACGGGCACCGGCGGCGATCAGGTCGAACGTCGCGCCGCGGCGCGTCAGGTCCTGGAGGATCTCGCGGGATGTCGGGTTGACGTCGAAGCTCACCCCGGCCGGGATCTGGCGCCCGGCCACCATGGCGGCCGGGACGGCGAAGTCGCGGAATCCGGGGTTGGCGGAGGAGCCGATGACGGCCTGGGCGATGGGCTCCCCGGCGGCCTCCCTGACCGGCACGACGTTTCCCGGAGAGGTGGGCCGCGCGATGAGCGGCTCCAGTGACGACAGGTCGATCTCCTCATCGAGGTCGTAGGAGGCGTCCTCCTCCGCGGTGATCCCGACGAAGTCATCGCCGCGCCCCACCCCGTCGAGGAAGCCGCGCACCGCCCCGTCCGAGGGGAAGACGGTGGTGGTGGCGCCGAGTTCCGCCCCCATGTTGGCGATGACGTGGCGGTCCATCGCGGTGAGGGAGGCCAGACCGGGGCCGTGGTACTCCAGGACACGATGGACGCCGCCCTGCACCCCGTGACGGCGCAGCAGCTCAAGGATCACGTCCTTGGCGCTGACCCACGGAGGCAGCTCCCCGGTCAGCCGGATGCCCCAGACCTCCGGCATGGTGAGGTGGAGCGGCCGTCCGGCCATGGCGAGCGCCACTTCCAGGCCGCCGGTGCCGATCGCCAGCATGCCCAGGGAACCGGCCGCGCAGGTGTGTGAGTCGGAACCGGCCAGCGTCTTGCCGGGGGCGCCGAAGTGGTGCATATGGGTCGGGTGGGAGACGCCGTTGCCGGGTTTGGAGAACCACAGGCCGAAGCGGCGGGCGGCCGAGCGCAGGAAGAGGTGGTCCTCGGCGTTGCGCTCGTCGGCCTGGAGGATGTTGTGGTCGACGTACTGGACGCTGGCCTCGGTACGGACCCGGTCCAGGGCCAGCGCTTCCAGCTCCTGCATCACCAGCGTGCCGGTGGCATCCTGCGTCAGCGTCTGGTCCACCCGCAGCGCGATCTCCTCCCCCGGCTCCATCCGGCCGGACAACAGATGGTCATCGATGAGCCGCTGGGTCACGGTGCCGTGCGCACGGGCACGGGGCAGATCCATGTGCCACCGCCTTCCGGGCGGAGCGTCCGGACGCTCCGGGCGCCCCAGTCGGGTACCCGGTCCACGCCGCGTCATCTTTATTCCTGGCTCTTGACTAAAATCGGCAGGCATCCCCATGCTGTGGTCATGCCAACCAGCTCCGAGAACAGGCTGCCCATCCACAGACGCACATTGCTGGCCGGAGTCGCGGGTTCCCTGGGCGTGGCGGCGGGGCTGCCCGCGGCCGCCGCCCAGGCATCGCCCCAGGAGGCCGCCGCGATGCGGCGGTACCCGTCGAACTGGCCCGAACCCGACCCTTACGGCCTCGCGGACACCCGCCCGGACCTGTGGCCGCGCAAGGACAACTCCTTCATCCTCCCGCTCGAGCCGCGCCCCCGCGACCGGGAGCGCGGCCTGGTCTGGATGCGGGACACCTACGTCAACTGCTTCGTCGTGGACGGCCGTCCGGTCTACGTGGCCACGGGCACCACCCGCGTGCCCGGACTCACCGCCGCCGCCCCGTGGAACGACGGCATCTTCGTATGGGTGGCCCCGTCCCTGCGGGGCCCCTGGAAGCTGGTCGACACGACCGGCATCCGGCCCGGCGCCGAGCGGGGCAAGGTGTGGTCGCCCGAATTCGCCGGCGAGAACCGGCCCGGACGCACCGTCGTCGCCCCGTGGCAGGAGTACTGGTACGACGAGCGGTTCGGCAAGCGGGGCGAGGTCTGGGCCCCTGAGCTGCACCACTTCCGCGGCACCTGGTACATCGTGGCGTGCATGGGCGACCACTCCCGGAAGGTCGGGTCGTTCCTGCTGGTGAGCGAGGGTGGCATCGAGGGCCCGTACCGGCTCGCCGAGGGCAACCTCGACAAGCCCTTCGGCGACCCGGCCATCGGGGGGCCGGACTTCATCGAGCCCGGCGCGTACCACCACATCGACGGCGGCCTCTTCTCCGAGGGCGACGACGCGTGGCTCGTGCTGCACAACAACCTGTACGCGAGGTTCCGGGACGACATGGAGGACATCGTCCCGACGAGCGGCCTCCCGACGTTCCGGCAGCGGCCCTACTCCCCCGAGCCGTATCTCGAGGGTGCGTACGTGTTCAAGTACGGGGGCTCGTACTACCTCCTCCAGGCCGCGTGGAACCGGACGTCGGCCAATCCCGACGGCAGCACCCGCTACGCCTACGACCCACCCGGTCCGGGCCGCGTCCAGTACCACTACGACGCCGTCATCGCCGTCTCGGACCGCTTCGAGGGGCCGTACTCCAAGCGGTGGACCGCGGGTGTCGGCGCCGGCCACAACAACGTCTTCGAGGACCACGGCGGACGCCTGTGGGCCACGTTCTTCCGCAATCCGAACTTCGGCTACTGGTCCGACCCGGCGCGCATCGGCGACGCCGCCGTGCCCGGTGTCGTCCGGCTGGAGTGGACCGGCCCCGAGGGCCGTCGGCTGTACGTCCGGCGCCGCCGGTGGTGAACGGCGGGCCCGTCGCCCGGGTGGAGGGGCCCGGGTGGCGGGGCCCGGGTGGCGGGCGCCGGCAGCATGTCGACCGGGATCCATTCCTGGGCCCCGGCGTCCGGCTCCGGTGTGCTCGTCAGCGCCCGTCGCCGTCGTTGATCACGCTCGTGGTGTCGTCGGCGGCGTCGTTCGTGTCGTCCTCGCCCTCCTCCAGCAGGCCCGCCGCCGCGCCCACGATGCGCGGGTCGGGGGTGCCGACGACCTCCTCGTCCTTGTCGGAGTAGTCGAAACGCGCGAGCACACTGCGCATCGCCTCCACCCGCGCCCGCTTCTTGTCGTTGCTCTTGACCACCGTCCAGGGCGCGTACTCCGTGTCCGTCTGGTGGAACATGGCGACCTTCGCGGCGGTGTAATCGTCCCAGCGGGCCAGCGAGGCGAGGTCCATCGGGCTGAGCTTCCACTGCCGTACGGGATCCACCTGGCGGATCGTGAAGCGGGTGCGCTGCTCGCTCTGGGACACCGAGAACCAGAACTTCACCAGGTCGACACCGTCGTCCACGAGCATCCGCTCGAAGAGCGGCGCCTGGCGCATGAAGCGCCGGTACTCGTCCTTCGAGCAGAAGCCCATGACCCGCTCGACACCGGCCCGGTTGTACCAGGACCGGTCGAAGAGCACGATCTCACCCGCGGTCGGCAGATGCTCCACGTACCGCTGGAAGTACCACTGGCCGCGTTCGCGCTCCGTCGGCTTCTCTAGCGCCACGACCCGCGCGCCACGCGGGTTGAGGTGCTCGGTGAAGCGCTTGATGGTGCCGCCCTTGCCGGCCGCGTCCCGACCCTCGAAGGCGATGACGAGTCGGCGTCCGGTCTCCTTGATCCAGCGCTGCAGCTTCAGCAGTTCTATCTGCTGGAGCCGCTTGTGCCACTCATACTCCTTGCGCGCCATGCGGTGCGCGTAGGGATAGTTCTCCCGCCAGGTGTCGACCGGGCTTCCGTCCGGCCGGATGAGCACGGGGTCGTCGTGGTCGCTGTAGTCGACCGTCAGATCGGCCAGATCGGCCAGCTCAGCCAGCTCGGACAGCGAGGGCGGCGTTGTCATGCGGTCCTGCCTTTCCGTTTCTCAGTGGAACTGCGGCACGATCAGGTAGATCCCGTAGACCACCACCGCCGCGCACGCCACGAAGCACAGTCCGGCCTGGGTGAGGCCCAGGGCCGAGCCGGTGCCGCTCTCCTCACGGGCCGCCTCCACGCGGGCGACGCCCAGGACACCGAGTGCGAAGACGGTGACCACGGCAACGGTGACGCCGATGCTCACCGCGGTGACCTGGCCGAGTGCGGTCCAGTCGAGATGCATCGTTCCAACCCTCCGGAAGTCGAGGACTTATGCGGCCGTGCCGACCTTGGCCGGCGGCTCGTTGCGGATGGTGACCTCGTGGGCGTCGTTGACGTTCTGCGCGTCCACGGGGTTACGGCGGGAGAGGAGCACGATGCCCCCGGCGAGGGCCGCGCCGATCAGCGCGACGACCGCAGCGCCGATGTTTCCGCCGTTCGTGACCACGCTCGCGGAGACGCCGCCGACCAGCGCGGCGGCGGGCAGGGTGACCATCCAGGCGATCACCATGCGGCCCGCGACGCCCCAGCGCACCTCCGCCAGCCGTCGGCCCAGACCCGCGCCGAGGATGCTGCCGGAGGCCACCTGGGTGGTGGACAGGGCGAAGCCGAGGTGGGCGGAGGTGAGGATGACGGTCGTGGAGGCGGTCTCGGCGGCGAAGCCCTGCGGGGACTGGATCTCGGTCAGCCCCTTCCCCATGGTGCGGATGATCCGCCAGCCGCCCAGGTAGGTGCCGAGGCCGATGGCGAGACCCGCGGAGGCGATCACCCACAGCGGCGGACCGGCGTCGTGGCCGAGGGCGCCCGTCGAGATCAGGGTCAGCGTGATGACGCCCATGGTCTTCTGCGCGTCGTTGGTGCCGTGGGCGAGCGAGACGAGCGAGGCCGAGGCGATCTGACCGGCCCGGAAGCCCTTGGTCACGGACTTCTTACGGGCCCGGTCGGTGAGCCGGTACGCGAGGTAGGTGGCCAGCAGCGCGGCGATCCCGGCCACGACCGGCGAGGCCACCGCCGGTATCAGCACCTTCTCGACAACCTTGTCGAAGTGCACGCCGTGCGAGCCCGCACCGACCCACACGGCCCCGATCAACCCGCCGAACAGGGCGTGCGACGAGCTCGACGGCAGCCCGACCAGCCAGGTCAGCAGATTCCAGAGGATCGCCCCGACCAGCCCCGCGAAGATCATGCCTGGGGTGACCAGGGAGTCGTCGACGATGCCACCGGAGATGGTCTTGGCGACCTCGGTGGACAGGAAGGCACCGACGATATTGAGGATCCCGCTCACCAGAACCGCGGTTCTGGGGGTGAGTGCGCCGGTGGCGATGGAGGTCGCCATGGCGTTGGCCGTGTCATGGAATCCGTTGGTGAAGTCGAAGGCGAGCGCCGTGACGATGACGACCGCCACCAAGAAGGTGATGTGGTCCATTCCTGCATGCAAACAAGGCCAGGCCAATGCCCGGCGAACTCGAGGCAAAGGCAGTACAAGGACAGCGCGGGCAGGTCGTGGGAATCGTTGTCAGCGCGGCATAACCCTGGTGGATCACCTACTTCACCCGGTCGGACCCTGCCGCGCGGCCGCGCGCCACGGGTCCGGCGACCGTTGAGGAGCCACAGCCCTCAAGGGAAGCGAGGACACCATGGCGGCGTCTCCGGCTCTCGGCTCCGGACGCGGACGGCTCCGGGCACATGGGCGGATCCGGGCACGCGCCGTGGCGGCCGGGTGTGCCCTCGTGGTGTGCGGGGCGGTGGCGGCCCCGGCCGCGGCCGCGGCGGAGGACGATGCGGCGGGCCGTAAGCCCACGGTGGTCCTGATCCACGGCGCGTTCGCGGACGGCTCCAGCTGGAACGGTGTCATCGAACGGCTGGAGCGCCGTGGCTACCCCGTCTTCGCCCCCGCCAACCCGCTGCGCGGCCTCGCCACCGACTCCGCCTACATCGCGTCCGTCCTGGACAGCGTCAAGGGCCCGATCGTGCTGGTGGGCCACTCCTACGGCGGCGCGGTCATCAGCACGGCCGCGGCGGGGAACTCCCGGGTGAAGTCGCTGGTGTACGTGTCCGCCCTGATGCCCGACAAGGGGGAGAGCGGGCAGTCGCTGGCCGCCCGGTTCCCCAGCGAGCTCGCCACCGCCACCAAGGCGGTGCCCTACCGGGCCGGTGGCGGTGTGCGGGGTACGGACCTGTACCTCAAGCGGGACAAGCTCCACCGGGTCTTCGCCGCCGACCTGCCGACCGGTACGGCGAAACTGCTGGCGGTGACCCAACGGCCCGCCACGACGGCCACGTTCTCCGAGAAGGCCAAGGTGGCGGCGTGGCGGCAGATCCCGTCCTGGTTCCTCGTCGCCCGGCAGGACAAGACCATCAACCCCCGGCAGGAGCGCTTCGAGGCCAAGCGCGCCCACTCTCACACCGTGGAGATCAACTCCTCCCACGTGGCCATGATCGCCCACCCCCAGGCGGTCACCGACCTCATCATCAAGGCCGCCACGGCCACCGGTTCGGCCCGGCCGTCGCCCGCGGCCAACCCCTCCGACTCCCGCGCCCGTGCGGAGTCCCGGCCCGCCGACACGGCCGCCGCATGGGTGACCGCGGGCGCGGCGGCGCTGCTCCTGGGCGGTGGCGCCCTCCTCGTCGGCCGCCGTCGACGCCGGCGCCCGCGCTGACCGACTGCTGACCGCCTGCTGACCGACCGCCGACCGACCGCCGACCGACGGCGGAAGACCGCCGACGACTGTCCGGCGAGCGGGCGCGAACCCCTACAGCCATCCCCGTTCGCGGGCGATCCGCGCCGCCACATGGCGGTTCTCCGCGCCGAGTTTGGCCGCGGCGGCGGACAGGTAGTTACGCACCGTCCCGGGGGACAGCGCGGCGCGGGACGCGATCTCCGCCACCGGTGCCCCGTCCTCGGCCAGCGACAGCATTTCCGCCTCGCGGGCAGTGAGGGGCGACTCGCCCGCGGCGATCGCGTCCGCCGCCAGTTCGTGGTCCACGTAGCGGCCGTCCCTGTGCACCGTACGGATGATCTCGGCCAGTCGCCGCGCGGACACCGTCTTCGGCACGAAGCCGCGCACACCCGCCGCCAGCGCCTGCCTCAGCGCCCCGGCCCCGGCGTGGCTGGTGACGATCATCGAGGCGCACTCCGGCATCTCGTCGCGCAGCCGCGCCGCCACCGAAACCCCGTCACGTCCGGGCATCCGCATGTCCAGCACGGCCACGTCGGGGCGGTGCGCCCGAGCCATGGCCAGTGCCTCGTCGCCCGATGCGGCCTCCGCCACCACGGTGATGTCGTCCTCCAGCGCGAGGAGGGAGGCGAGCGCGCCCCGGATGAGGTGTTCGTCGTCCGCCAGCAGAACCCTGATCATTCGCCCGCCTCCCACGGAATCCTCGCGGTCAGGCGGAAGGTCCCGTCCGGGCGCCGTTCGGTGGCCAGGGTGCCGTCCACCTCGGCCAGGCGCTCGCGCAGCCCCGGCAGGCCGCTGCCGGTGCCCGGTCGGGGGTCCGCGTCCACCCCGTCGTTCTCCATCAGCAGTGCCACCGAGCCCGCGACCGTGGCGCGCACCGACACCTCGCAGCGGGACGCGCCCTGTGCGTGGCGGAGCACATTCGTCGTCCCCTCGCGGACCACCCAGCCGAGCGCCGTCTGCGTCTGCTCGGGCAGCCGCGCCGCCGGGCCGTTCTCGATCCGGCAGTCGATCCCGGCCGCCTCCAGCACGGACCGGGCCCCGGCCAGTTCGGCGTGCAGATCGGCGGTGCGGTAGCCGCGTACCACCGCGCGGATCTCCCGCTGTGACTCCTGCGCGATCCGCTGCACCTCCTCCATCTGGGCCACCGCTTCCTCCCGGCCCCGCCGGGCCAGCTCCACCGCGAGCTCGCTCTTCAGCGCCACCACCGCGAGGTTGCGGCCCAGCACATCGTGCAGATCGCGGCCGAAGCGCAGCCGCTCCTCCGCCACGGCGAGGCGGGCCTGCGTCACCCGCGCCCTGGCCAGCTCCTCGATCAGCCGCACGCTCCACCCCGAGACCCGTAGCGCGGTGGCCATGAACGGAACGATGAGCAACGTGGCGCCGATCACGAGGGCCAGCGGCTCGCCCGACAGCCCGCTTGCCACCGCCGCGCCGAGCGCCGCCACCGGCACCGCCCCGACCACCATCGCCCCGGCGCGACGCGGCAGCGCCAGCATCGGCGGACCGGCGTAGTACATCAGCAGCCAGACCAGATACGACGCCAGGTTCCCGTCATGGATGCGTCCGGCGGCCAGCAGCGCACACCCCAGGGCGGCCATGACCACGGTGACGGCGACGTACAGCGCGACCAGCCAGACCGGGCGCGGTCCGGCGCCGAGGTAGTGGAGCAGGGCGGCCCGGGAGAGCCGCCCCTGGACGGCGACGTGCACCGTGCCCACGCCCGCCACCAGGGCCGACCCGAGCGGACCGGCTTCCGTCGTCGCGATCCAGAACACCCACAGCGCCGCCTCGGTGGCGGCGAGGAAGACGACGGTGGCGAGGGTGTAGCGGCGGTAGCGCTCGGGGCCGTCCGGGCCCCCGAACCGCTCCACCCAGTCATCCACGCTCATGCTCATCGTCTCCACTTCGGCTCCGCCGTCCTCAACCTCGCGGTCCCCAGCGGAACCACCGGCGTACACCGAACACTGCCAGGCCCGTCCAGGCCAGCGCGAGGAGCGCCGCCCGGAGCTGGTCCACACCGTCCAGGCCGCCCGTCCAGCCGCCCCTCAGCAGGTCCATCACCGGCGAGAACGGCAGCCAGGCGGCGATGTCGGCCAGCATGTCCGGCATCACCTCACGCGGCGCGTAGACCCCGGAGGCGGTCATGGTCACCAGCAGGAAGGGCAGGAACGTCAGCTGTGCGCTCTCCGCGGTCCGGGTGAACGCCGCCGTCAGCGCTCCCGCGGCCACCAGCATCGCCACGCCGACGAGCAGGCCGAACACCGCCAGGTGCGGGGCGGCGGGCGCGTCCGCGTCCAGGAACACGGTCATCCCGATCGCCAGCAGCAGGGACTGCACGAGCGCCAGCAGGAACGCCGGGAGGGCGTTGCCGACGAGGATCTCCCAGTCGCGCACCTCACCGCTGCGCAGCCGCTTCAGTACGAGGGTCTCGCGGCGCAGCACATACACGCCGACCAGGTTCGTGTAGACGGAGAAGAACAGCGCCATCGCCAGCGCGGCGGGCAGCATGACGGTGGCCACGGACAGGCCGGTGCCGCCCAGGTCCAGCTGGTTGACCACACCGCGCATCGCGAAGGCCATGATGCTCGGCAGGACCACCGCGGTGACCAGGGCCGCCTTGCTGCGTACCAGCAGCGTCAGCTCGGCGCGGCCGAGGGCGGCCAGGCGGTCCATGGCGGTGACCCGGGTGGGCGTGGCCGCGTGCGTGCGTCCCGTACGGGCTGCTGACGTCGTCATCGTGCCCCCTCGCTCTCCAGGCCCTTCGCGATCTCCATGAACGCCTCCTCCAGCGTGGCCGACCGCGCGTCGAACCCGCGCAGCGCCACGTCCTTGTCCCGGGCCCACAGCAGCAGCTCCGTCGCCGTGCGCTGGAGATCGGCGGTCTCCAGCTTGACCGTCCGCCCGGTGTTCTCCTGCTTGGTCACCCCCAGCGGTGCCAGCGGTGGCAGATCGCCGAGGAAGTAGTCCGTGGGCAGCTCGAAGCTCATCCGCGAGGGCCGTTCGGAGACCACGTCGGCAACCCGTCCCGAGGTGGCGATCCGCCCGGCGTGCATGATCGCCAGCCGGTCGGCCAGCTGCTCCGCCTCCTCCAGGTAGTGGGTGGTGAGCAGCACCGTCGTGCCCTGCTCCTTGAGCTCCCGGATCAGCTCCCAGGTCTCGTGGCGGGACTGCGCGTCCAGGCCGGTCGTGGGCTCGTCCAGGAACAGCACCTCCGGCCGCCCCAGCAGGGCCAGGGCGAGATCGAGACGGCGGCGCTCGCCACCCGAGAGCTGCTTGACCCGCACCGCCCGCCGCTGGGTCAGCCGGGTCAGCTCCAGGGCCTCGGCCACGGGGCGGGCGCCGCTGGTGCACCCCGCCCACATGCGCGCGGTCTCGGTGACCGTGAGCTCGGTCGGGAAGCCGCCCTCCTGGAGCATCACCCCGATACGGGGACGGACGGCGGCGCGGTCGCGGTACGGGTCGCCGCCGAGCACCCGCACGGTCCCGGAGGTGGGGGTGGCCTGCCCCTCCAGGACCTCGAGGGTGGAGGTCTTACCGGCCCCGTTGGTCCCCAGGAGCGCGAAGAGCTCGCCACGGGCGACCGTGAGATCGACGCCGCGCACGGCCTCGAATCCCTGGTAGTGCCGCCGCAAGTCGGCGGTTTCGATAACGGTGTCCATGCCTTCCAGGTTTCCGGCACGGCGGGGCCGGGAGGAGTGCGGCATGTCATGAGTCCGCATGACAGATGTCATACGGACTCATGAGATGGCGTCAGGCGGGCTCATGGCATGGCGTCAGAGGCCCCGGACGGCGTCGGTGAGCGCCTGGTCGAGGATGGCGACACCGCGGGCGATCTCGTCGTCGCTCGCGGTCAGCGGGGGCGCGATCCGGAAGGTACCGCCCATGCCGGGCAACTGGACGATGTTCATGTGCAGCCCGAGCTCGAAGCAGCGCCGGGTGACGGCCGCGCCGAGCCGGTCGGCGCCACCGGCGCCCAGTACCTGGTCGCCGACCAGCTCCATCCCCAGCAGCAGTCCGCGGCCGCGGACGTCCCCTACGACATCGTGGCGGGTGGCGAGCTCATGGAGCTGACCGCGCAGTGCCGTGCCGAGTTCGCGCGCCCGCTTGTCGAGGTGGTCGCGGACCAGGACGTCGAGGACGGTGTTGCCGACGGCGGCCGGCAGCGGATCGCTCGCATGGGTGGTGAAGAACAGGAACCCCCGGTCGTACGCCTGCTGCTCGATCTCCGGGCTGGTCAGCACGGCGGCCAGCGGGAGCCCGGCGCCGAGCGTCTTGGACAGCGTGAGGATGTCCGGCACGACACCGTCATAATCGAAGGCGTACCAGTCGCCGGTGCGGCACAGCCCGGTCTGGGCCTCGTCGAGGATCAGCAGCATGTCCCGCTCCCGGCACTTCTGGGCCAGGGCGGCGAGATAGCCCGGCGGGAGCTCGATGACGCCGCCGGAGCTGAGGATCGGCTCGACCAGGCAGGCGGCGAGGCTGCCCACCGACTGGGCGTCGATGAGGTCGAAGCCCAGGTCGAGCTGGCGGCGCCAGTCGAGGACGCCCTCGGCGTCGACGATGTCGGGGTGGAAGCGGTCCGGTACCGGCAGCGCGAAGTTGCCGGGCGCGGCGGGTCCGTAGCCCTTGCGCCCGGCGCTGTAGGTGGCGTTCGAGGCGGCCTGGGTCATGCCGTGCCAGGACCGGGCGAACGAGACGATCTCATGGCGGCCGGTGACGAGTTTCGCCAGCCGCACCGCGGCCTCGTTCGCCTCCGCCCCGGTCGTGAGGAGCAGCGCCTTCTCGAGGGGGTCGGGCAGGGTCTCGGCGAGCCGCCGGGTGAGGTCGATGACCGGGCGGCTGAGCATGCCGCTGTGCAGATGATCGAGGTGGGCGACCTGCTCGCGCACCGTGGCGACGATCTCCGGATGTGAGTGGCCGAGGATCGCACTCATCTGGCCGGAGGTGAAGTCGAGCAGCTCGCGGCCGCTCTCGGTGAACACCGAGGTGCCCGCGGCGCGGGCGATGACCTCGGGGGTGAACGCGGCTCGGCCGGAATAGCGGATGAGGTGGCGCTCCATGGCGCCACCGGCTGTCTCGGGATCCATACGAACGACGTTAGGGATGCGCCACTGCGCGCGTCCATCGCACAGATCCGACCGTTCTGTTCGCCAGAACCGGACAGCGGAACCGTAGAATCGCCCCCATGCTCAACTCGGGTCGGCTGCGGCTGCTCAGCCTGCTGGAAACCCTGGGCACCGTCCGCGCGGTCGCGGAGACGCTGCACCTGAGCGCGTCGACGGTGTCCCAGCAACTGGCGGTCCTGGAGACCGAGACCCGGTGCCGGCTGATCGAGCGGACCGGTCGGAAGGTGCGGCTGACCCCGGCCGGACTGCTGCTGGCCCGCCGGGGCCGGGAGATCCTGGACCAGATGGCGGAGGCCGAGGCCGAGCTGCACGCCCTGAACGACGAGCCCATCGGCACCGTACGGCTCGGGGCGTTCCAGAGCGCGATCTACACCTTCGCGGTCCCGGCGGCGACGCGCCTGGCCACCACCCATCCGCGGCTGCACCTCGAACTGATCGAGCTGGAGCCGCACGAGGGCGGACCGGCCCTCCGCTCGGGCGAGGCGGACGTCATCGTCACCACCACCGACTACGCCGGCCTCTCGTGGGGCGCGGACCTCGAGATCATCCCGCTCGGAACCGACCCGATCGTGCTGGTGCTGCCGCGCGACCACCCGCTCACCAGCCGTACGACGGTGAACCTCGCGGCGTGCGCGGAGGAGACCTGGGCGTGTGACCGACCGCAGTCGTACATGGCGGATCTGACCGTACGGCTGTGCCGTGAGTCGGGGTTCGAACCCCGGGTGGCCTGCCGGTTCAGCAACTATCTGATGCTGCTGCGACACGTCGAGTCGGGCCGGTCGATCACCCTGCTGCCCGCGCTCGCCATCACCCCGGACCACGCCGTCGCCACCCGCGAGCTCAGCACACCGGTGCACCGCAACATCACCATCGCGGTGCGGCGCGGCACGACGCAGCGCGCCGCGGTGAACGCGGTCGTGGCGGCCCTGCGCGACCACCCCGAGATCCCGGCCCTGTCCGCCCCGGACCAGCGGAGCCGGCACCCCGCCCGGGACCGCTGACGGCCGGGCGCCCGGGGCAGGCGGGGCGTGATACTTTCAGGGCCGCCGTGCGCTGCCGCGAACCGAGGAGGTGAGACCGATCAACGCTGTGACAGATCGGGCCTCCTTCTCCCGCATGGCCTGGGGAGTGCCCGTAAAAGGCATCCCGAAAGGCTTGCTACGCAATGCGCTTCAGCTCTGAAACGTCGTCCGACGGTGTCCGCGAACAGCTCTTCACCCTCGGTGAGATACCCGGCGTGCTGTGGACGCCGGAAGGCGCCGCCGGTGCCCGGCCCCTGATCCTGCTGGGGCACGGCGGCGGCCAGCACAAGAAGGCCCCGGACATCCTCGCTCATGCACACCGCCTTGTGGCCGAGTGCGGTTTCGCGGCGGTGGCGGTCGATGTGCCCGGACACGGCGACCGGCCACCGCACGAGGAGTACGACCGGATCGCCACCGAGAACCAGGCACGTGTGGCGGCCGGAGCGGAACTGGCCCCGCTCATCGCCGAGTTCCAGGCGCTCGTGGCCCGCCGGACCGTCCCGGAATGGCAGGCGGTCCTGGACGCGGTGCGGCAACTCGATCACGTCGGCACCGGTCCGGTGGGCTACTGGGGGGTCTCGCTGGGCTGCGGCCTCGGCGTTCCGTTCGTCGCCGCCGAACCCCGGGTCCGCGCGGCGGTGCTGGGCCTGGGCGGGGCCTTGGCCTCGGCCGGGGCCGCCGCGCGGATCACCGTCCCGGTGGAGTTCCTGGTGCAGTGGGACGACGAGCGGGTGCCGCGTGACCAGAGCCTGGCGCTGTTCGACGCCTTGGCCTCGGCCGAGAAGACACTGCACGCCAACCCCGGCGCACACGCGGAGATCCCGGCCTTCGAGCTGGACAGCACGCTGAGGTTCTTCGCCCGCCATCTCGCCTGAGACCTCCGGCCCCCTGGCGAGGGCCGGCCTCAGATGAGCCGCGCGTACTCGCGGAACTCCCAGTCGGTGACGTACCGCTGGAACCTGGCGAGTTCGTCCCGCTTGAAGGTGAGGAAGGCGTCGACGAAGGGTTTGCCGAGGGCGTCGGTGAGCTGGTCGTCGCCTTCCAGGGCGTCGAGGGCCTGGCCGAGGTCGGTCGGCAGCAGGGTGGCGGTGCCCCTGTCGCGGCCCTCGCCGGTCATCGGCGGCGGGGGCTCCTCGGCGGCGGCGATGCCCAGATGGGCGGCGGCGAGCAGACCGGCGATGGCGAGATGGGGGTTGGCGGTGGCGTCGCCGAGGCGCGCCTCCAGGCGGGCGGCGCCACCGCGCTCGGGCGGGACGCGCACCAGGGCGTTGCGGTTGTCCAGGCCCCAGTTGACCAGCCAGGGGGCCGCGGTGTCCGGGCCGAAGCGCTTGTACGAGTTGACGGTGGGGTTGAGCAGCGCGGAGAGCGCGGGGGCGTGGGCGAGCACTCCCGCCAGGGCGTGGCGCGCCGAGGCGGACAGCCCGTACGGCTCCCGGGGCGCGTCGAAGACGTTGCGCCCGTCCGCGTCCACGAGGGACAGATGGACATGGAACCCCGAGCCGCCTCCGTCGTTGAACGGCTTGGCCATGAACGTGGCCAACCGGCCCTCCGCATGGGCGAGTTCCTTGATCGCCGCCTTGAAGCGAAAGGCCCGGTCCGCGGCGTCCAGCGCCTCCGAGTGGCTGAGGTTGATCTCGAACTGGCCGCTGTCGAACTCCCGGTTGCCGCCGCTGACGTCGAGCCCGAGCGCGTGCAACGCCCGGAGGGTGCGCAGGAGGTGCCGGTCCGGGTCGCCCCTGCGGCCGGTCGTGTAGACATGGCCGGGGGCGGGGGCGTAGCGCCGCCAGCCGACGGGCGAGTCCGGGTCCGGGTCGAGCAGGACGTACTCCAGCTCCGGGCCCACGACCGCGGTCAGATTCGCGTCGAGCAGCCGGCCGATGACCTGACGCAGCAGGTCCCGTGGCGATTCGGGCACGGGCAGTCCGGTGGCCGGGTCCCGGATGTCGCCGATGCACCAGGCCACGCCCGGCTCCCACGGCAGGGCGACGAGCGTGGTCAGGTCGGGGCGGACGAGGAAGTCCGGCATACCGGCCTCGAGGCCGCCGGGGATGTACGAGTGATCGCCCAGCGCCGCGGTGTGGTACACGGCCCGGCTGAAGGCGAGGCCGTGGCCGACCGCGTGGGGCAGATGGTGCAGCAGGATGTCCCGGCCGCGGTCGGAGCCCATCATGTCGGGATAGGCGACGCGTACGACGTCGATGCCCTCGGCCGCGAGCGCCTCGGTCCTCCGGTGGACCCGGTCGGCTGTCTCGGCGCTCAATGGTCGCTCCCTGGAAGTGGGCCGGACGGTGTGTTCCGTTCCGGCCCCGTGCGCTGTCCTGGCCCCCGAGGGCGCCGGAATTATTTGATGCCAAACGAGAGGCCCACACGATACGAGGCGACCGGGCCGTCCACAAGGGCTGCCGCGATACGGCCCGTGCGCGGCCGCCCGCAGGCCGGGACGCGGCCGGCACCCGGCCCCGGACGCGGCCGCCACTCAGCTCCAGGCGCCGCCGTCGCCCGGCACCCGGCGCGCCCGGGGCTACATTTGAGCGCGAACGAATCACCCGGCGGCCCAGGCCGCCCGAAGCCGAGGAGGATCCACCGTGGCCGGGCGCCGCCGATCCATCGCCGAGACCGAACAGGCCGTCCAGGAACGACTGGGCGGCTTCGAGTTGCAGCGTGAACAGATGGCCGCCGTCGCCAATATCCACCGTGCCGCCGCGGCCGTCCGCCAGCACCTGGAGAACTCCGCGCTGCGCCCGCACGATCTGACCTGGACCGGCTTCGTGGTGCTGTGGGTGCTGTGGATCTGGGGCGAGGCCGAGACCTGGTCGGTCGCGGAAGAGGCGGGCATCTCCAAGGGGACGCTGACCGGGATCGCGCGCACCCTGGAGTCGCGTCACCTCGTGGCCCGCGCGTCCCACCCGGAGGACGGGCGGCGCGTACTGCTCTCGCTCACGCCCGAGGGCGAGGAGCTCATGGAGCGCCTCTTCCCCGCGTTCAACGCCGAAGAGGCGTTCGTCGCCACGCCGCTGAGCGCCGAGGAGTGCCTGCGGCTCGCCAACGGGCTGCGCGCGATCGTGGCGCAACTGGAGGAGCACGGCGAGGAGCGCCGACGGCAGCTGCTCGGCGGAAGGGATCTCGCCCCGCGACGTTCGGGCCGCCGCTCCCGCCAGTGACCACACCCCGGACACCTCCCCAGGAGCGGCTGTCCAGGCCCCCCAGCCCCCCCGGCCGCCGAGGCGACCTTGACCCGGCTCCGCGGCACCCTTAGCTTGTTTGGGGCCAAACAAAATGGAGGACCGGGACATGCCCCAACGGCCGGACACAGCTGTGAGCGAGGCACGGATCGCCGGTGTCGCCGTCGACACCCGGCACTGGATCGGCGGCCGGCGCGTGGCGTCCGCCCACACCTTCCCCGACCTCTCGCCGATCGACGGCAGCATCCTCGCCCGCATCGCCCGCGGTGGCGCCGACGAGGCCGAGGCCGCCGTGGCCGCCGCGAAGGCCGCCTTCCCCGGCTGGGCCGCCACTCCCCCGGCCGAGCGCGCCCGCGTCCTCCACGCCATCGCCGACGGTGTGGAGGAGCGCCTCGAGGAGCTGGCGATCGTCGAGACCACCGACAACGGCGCGCTTCTGCGCTCGCACCGCCGGGGTGTCATACAGCGCGCCGCCCACAACTTCCGCTTCTTCGCGGACTGGCTGCTCACCCTGGGCCACGAGGACTTCACGACGCCCACCGGCGGCCCCGCCGGCCCCGGCCACACCAATCACATCAGCTGGGACCCCGCGGGCCCCTGTGTGCTGATCACGCCGTGGAACGCTCCGCTGATGCTGGCCACCTGGAAGGTCGCCCCGGCCCTGGCCGCCGGGAACTCGGTGGTCCTCAAGCCCGCGGAGTGGTCCCCGCTGACCGCCTCGCTGCTCGCGGACATCGCCGCCGGGGCGGGGCTGCCGCCGGGTGTCCTCAACGTGGTCCAGGGCTACGGCTCCGAGATCGGCGACGACCTCACCTCGCACCCGGACGTCCGCCGGATCAGTTTCACCGGCTCGGTGCCGACCGCCCGGCGCATCGCCGCCTCGGCCGCTCGGAACCTGACCCCGCTCAGTCTCGAACTCGGCGGCAAGTCCCCGCTGTTGGTCTTCGCGGACGCGGATCCGGAGCTGGCCGTCGAGCTGGCCGTGGAGCAGTTCGACAACGCCGGGCAGGTGTGTCTGGCCGCCACCCGCCTCCTCGTCGAGGAGTCCATCGCGGACGAGTTCACCGACCGCTTCACGCGGAAGGCAGCCCGGCTGACGCAGGGCGATCCGCGCGAGGAGGCCACCGACATCGGGCCCACCATCCACCCCCGCCAGATCGAGAGGGTCGACGGTTTCGTACGGCGGGCGATCGCGGCCGGGGCCCGTGTGGTCTTCGGCGGCGGCTCCCACACCCGGCTCGGCGGTCTGTACTACCGGCCCACGCTCCTCACCGACGTCGCCCAGGACTCGGAGATCGTGCAGGAGGAGGTCTTCGGCCCGGTGCTGACGCTGCAGACCTTCGCGGACGAGGCGGAGGCGATCCATCTCGCCAACGACACCCGCTACGGGCTGGCCGCCACCGTGGCCACCGGCGACCACCGGCGTGCCGAACGCGTCACCGCCCGGCTGGTGGCGGGCACGGTCTGGGTCAACTGCTTCTTCGTACGCGATCTGCGGGCGCCCTTCGGCGGCTCCCGGCTCTCCGGCGTCGGCCGCGAGGGCGGCACCTGGAGCTTCGACTTCTACTGCGATCTGAAGAACCGCGTGACCGCCAGAGAGGGATTCAGCGACCATGGGTGAGATCGTCGGGGCGGGTCTGCTCGCCCATGTCCCCACCATCGTGCTCCCCGAGGAAACCCGGCGCGAGCTCAACGAGGGCAAGGAGTCCACCCTGGTCACCGGCCTCCGGCAGCTCCGCGAGGACGTCTTCGGGCACGACGGCTACGACACCGTCGTCGTCCTGGACTCCCACTGGGCCACCACGGTCGAGTTCGTCGTGACGGCCCACTCGCGGCGCGCGGGGCTGTTCACCTCCGACGAGCTGCCACGAGGCATGTGCCGGATGCCGTACGACTTCCCCGGCGACCCCGAACTCGCCCATGCCGTCGGCCAGTTCGCCGAGGCACACGGCACCTTCATCACCCCGATCGACGACCCCTTCCTGCCGATCCACTACGCCACCGTCAACCTCTGGAAGTTCTTGGGCGAGGGGCTGCCCGGCAAGCGGTGGATGACGATCGGGGTCTGCCAGACCGGCGACATGGAGGACCACTTCCGGCTGGGCCGTGCGCTCGCCGACGGCATCGCCACCATCCCCGGCCGCCGTGTGCTCCTGATCGCCTCCGGCGCCCTCTCGCACACCTTCTGGCCGCTGCGCGAGATCCGGGACCACGAGGCCGGCGACCCGCGCCATGTCTTCACCCCGCAGGCGAGGGCGGCCGACGAGGAGCGCATCGCCTGGTTCAAGGAGGGCCACCACGACAAGGTCCTCGACACCATGGACGCGTTCTGGACCCACCAGCCCGAGGCGAGGTTCTTCCACTATCTGATGATGGCCGGTGCCCTCGGAGAGCGGGGGTGCGTGGCCCCGGCCCGCCAGTACGGCGCGTACGAGAACTCCGTCGGCACCGGCCAGGCCCACCTCTGGTTCGACCGCCCGGCCGACGGCTGGACCGGCACCGGCTCGGCCACGCCCGGCACCACCCCGCACCGCCCCGTCTGAGGAGAGCCGACATGCCCGAGTACCGCCGCATCCTCCTCGACGGCGCGGTCGTGGAGACCGTTCGCGAAGGCGACGAACTCGTCACCGGCGACGGCCGCCGCGTCGCGATCCACGAGGCACACCACCTGCCTCCCGTGGCCCCCTCCAAGGTGATCGCCGTCCACCTCAACCACCGCAGCCGCGTCGCCGAGTTCCAGGTCCGGCTCCCGGCCGCCCCCACCTACTTCCACAAGCCGACCTCGGCCCTCAACTCCCACCGGGGCGCCGTCGTCCGCCCCGAGGGCTGCAAGTGGCTCAACTACGAGGGCGAGGTGGCCATCGTCATCGGGAAGACCACGCGGAACATCGCGCCCCACCAGGCGGCGGAGCACATCGCCGGTTACACGATCGCCAACGACTACGGGCTGCATGACTTCCGGGACACCGACGCCGGTTCGATGCTCCGCGTGAAGGGGTCCGACACCCTGTGCCCGCTGGGGCCGGGGCTGGTCACCGACTGGGACTTCCGCGGCAAGTATCTGCGCACCTATGTCAACGGCCGGCCGGCGCAGGACGGGTCCACCGACGAGATGGAGTGGGACATGCACTATCTCGTCGCCGACATCGCCCGCACCATCACCCTCCACCCCGGTGATGTGCTGCTCTCCGGGACGCCCGCCAACTCCCGCCCCGTACAACCCGGCGATGTCGTGGACGTGGAGGTGGAGGGCCTGGGGCGGCTCACCAACCACATCGTCACCGGCCCAACCCCGATCCGCGGCGATGTCGGAGCGCAGCCCACCGAGTCGGAGGAAGTCCTGTCCACCGCCCTGGGCGGAGACTGGGAGTTCCGCGGCGTCCGCCCGCCCAAGCGGCCCTGACCGCCCAAGCGGCCCCGACCACACCAGCGGCCCTGACCACACCAGCAGCCCAGAACAAAACCTCCGGCCCGACCAAGGAGTGGACCACATGGATCTGAATGCCTGGCTCGCCAGGGCCGTGGCGTCGAACGCCGACTGGGTGGAGAGCTTCGGCCCCTACCAGGCCCATCCGACACTGGCGGTCGACGACGCCCGGTTCGCCGCCGCGTTCGAGGTCTTCACCGAGCGGCTCAAGGACAACTACCCCTTCTTCCACCCCCGTTACGCGGGCCAGATGCTCAAGCCACCGCATCCGGCGGCCGTCGTGGGCTACCTCACCGCGATGCTGATCAATCCCAACAACCACGCTCTGGACGGCGGTCCGGCCACCGCCGAGATGGAGCGGGAGGCCGTCCAGCAGCTCGCCACGATGTTCGGCTACGACACCCACCTCGGCCACCTGACCACCAGCGGCACCATCGCCAACCTCGAGGCGCTCTTCGTGGCCCGCGAACTCCACCCCGGCAAGGGCGTCGCCTACAGCACCGAGGCCCACTACACCCACGGCCGGATGTGCGGTGTGCTGGGAGTGGAGGGCCATCCGGTCCCGGTGGACGACCTGGGGCGGATCGATCTCGACGCGCTGGAGCGGGTCCTGCGGACCGGCCGCGTCGGCACCGTGGTGCTCACCGCGGGCACCACCGGGCTCGGAGCCGTCGAACCGGTCCACGAGGCGCTGGCGCTGCGCGAGCGCTACGGCGTGCGCATCCACGTCGACGCCGCCTACGGTGGCTTCTTCACCCTGCTGGCCGGGGCGCCGGGCCCGGAGGGCCTGCCCGAGGAGCCGTGGCGGGCCGTCGCCGAGGCCGATTCCATCGTCGTGGACCCGCACAAGCACGGCCTCCAGCCGTACGGCTGCGGCGCCGTCCTGTTCCGCGATCCCTCGGTGGGCCGGTTCTATCTGCACGACTCGCCGTACACGTACTTCACCTCCGAGGAGCTGCACCTCGGGGAGATCAGTCTGGAGTGTTCCCGCGCGGGTGCGGCGGCCGCCGCGCTGTGGCTCACGTTCCAGCTGGTACCGCCCACGCGGGAGGGGCTGGGGCAGTCGCTCGCGGCGGGCCGGCGGGCGGCGCTGCGCTGGGCCGAACTGATCGAGGGTTCGGAGCACCTGGAGCTGTACCAGGCCCCGGAGCTGGACATCGTCAGCTACTTCCCGGTGACCGAGGCCGCCACGCTGTCGCAGATCGACGCGGCCAGCAACCGCATCCTCCAGGAGGGGATGGCGGACCGCGACCCCGTCTTCGTGAGCACGCTCCGCGTCGGCGCGGATCGCCTGACTGCCCTCCATCCGAAGCTCGTCCGGGACGCCGACGGGGCCCGCGTCCTGCGGAGTGTGCTGATGAAGCCGGAGTCCGAGGGCTATGTCGACCATCTCCATGAGCGTCTGGAGCGGCTCGCGCGTGCGTGACGGCCGCCCGCCCCATGCCCCCCCTTCAGCCCATCCGCGGCCCTCCGCGTCAGGAGCGTGACGGCATGACCAGCGTCCGCGGGTACTTCCCGCCCAAGACCGCCACCGGCGCCGCGTCCCTCATCCCCGCCCCGCCGTGGCACTACTCCGGCGATCTGCTCACCATCGAGTACCGCACCGACCCCGCGCGGGTGCGCGAACTCCTGCCCGAGCCGCTGGAGCCCGCCGAGGAGGACCCGGGGGCGGTCGCGCTGATCTGGGCCGACTGGCAGTCCTGCGCGGCCGGTGGGCGGGAGCTGCTGGATCCGGTGCTCTCCCAGTACAAGGAGACCTTCGCGGTCGTCCGCTGTACGTACCGGGGCCGGACGTACTCTCGCTGTGTCTACATCTGGGTCGACAAGGACTTCGCGATCGCCCGCGGCCTGCAGCAGGGCTATCCGAAGAAGCTCGGCTCCATCCACCAGACCCGCCCCCACCCGTACGGGCCCGCCCCGCGCATCGAGCCCGGTGCCCGGTTCGGCGCGACCCTCGCCGCGGCCGACCGGCGCCTCGCCCAGGCCGTGGTGACCCTGCGCGAGCCCTCCGGGACCGGTGGCTTCGTCAACGGCCACGCGATGGCCCACCACCGCTGGCTGCCGTCGATCGAGAACCGCGAGGGCCTCGCCCTGGACGAGCTGATCGAGTCCGGCGCCGCCTCCTTCGAGGGCGGTCAGCCGTGGGTCGGCGACGCCGAGCTGGAGCTGTTCGACTCCCCCACCGAGGAGCTGGCCCGGCTGGAGGTCCGCGAGCCGATCGCCGCGTACTACCGCCAGGTCGGTGTGGTCTGGGACGGCGGCCGGCTGCTGGAGTCCGGCACCCCGGGGGCGCGGTAGCGGCATGGGCGAAGGCCCGGCGCCCCCGTCCGCTCCGGCATCCCGGAGCACGGCCGGGTGCCCAAGTACTACGCCGTCAAGGCGCGTATCGCCCTGCTCGTCGACGAGTTGGGCGAGGGCGCGCCCATCCCCACCGAGCGCGATCTCTCCGAGCGGTTCGAGGTCGCGCGGGAGACGGTCCGGCAGGCGCTGCGCGAGCTGGTGCTGGAGGGGACGGCGCCAGGGGCGCGCCCCCGGCCGTTCGCTCGTCACTCTGGACCGCTTCCCCTGCCCCGAGGCTCGGATGCCCGATCTGGACACCGCCTTCGATCCGGACTCGTCCTTCTACTGATGGTCATCCGCTTCGGCGCGGTCACCGTGGACTTCGACGGCGACTCGTCAAAACCCTCCCGTCCTGCATCGGCGCCCGGAAGCCGGCCACCGGCAGCTGACCCCACGCTCAAGCGGGACGGACCACATATGTGGCGCCCGCGTTCGCGGTGAAGGCCGTGACCCCCGGCTCCGGCCGGGTGGTGGCGACAGGTGCGTCCCCGGAGGTCACCCGCACGGCATTCGCCGTACGCAGCCGCGTCGGCCCTCCGGCCCGTGCCCTCAGCCGCGCCTCGCTCAGCGCACCGCCCCGCCAGCTGACGTCCACCTCGAAGCCGCCCCGCGCCAGCAGGCCCCGAACGCTGCCGTCCGGCAGGTTCGGCGGGAGGGCGGGCAGCAGGTGCAGTTCGTCGTGCTGGCTCTGCAGCAGCCATTCGGTCACTCCGGCGCAGGCGCCGAAGTTGCCGTCGATCTGGAACGGCGGATGCAGATCGAAGAGGTTGGGGGCGGTGCGCTCGGGCGTGAGCAGATCGGTGAGCAGCTTGTAGGAGCGGTCCCCCTCCTGGAGCCGCGCCCAGAAGTTGATCTTCCAGGCGAGCGACCAGCCGGTCCCCGCGTCGCCCCGCTGTACGAGGGTGGTGCGCGCGGCGGCGAAGAGGTCCGGGGTGCGCGTCCGGCCGATCTGGTTGCTCGGATGCAGCCCGTACAGATGGGAGACATGGCGGTGCTGCTGCTCGGGGGCGCCCGCGTCCCAGTCCTGCTGCCACTCCTGGAGCTGGCCCCGGGCGCCGACCTTCATGGGGGCGAGCCGTCCGCGCGCGGCGAGCGCCTGGTCCCGGAAGGCGGCGTCGACGCCGAGGAGGTCGGCGGCCGAGGCCACCGCGCCGAACAGGTCCCGCAGCAGTTGCATGTCCATCGTCGGCCCGGCGCACAGCGAGCCGCCGCCCCCGCCGTGGTGGGCGTTCTCCGGGGAGACGGAGGGGCAGGTGACCAGCGCGCCCGTGGTCGGGTCGGTGACCAGCGCGTCGAGGAAGAACTGGGCGGCGCCCTTGAGGACGGGGTAGCGCGTCCGCAGTTTCGCCGTGTCGCGGGTGTAGCGGTAGTGCTCCCAGACGGCCATGGACAGCCACGCGCCGCCCATCGGCCACATGCCCCAGAAGGCGCCGTCCACGGGCGCCGTGCCGCGCCAGGCGTCGGTGTTGTGGTGGGTGACCCAGCCGTCCGCGCCGTACTGGGTGCGCGCCGTGGACCGCCCGGCGACGGCCAGCTCGTCGAGCAGCGCGAAGACCGGCTCCCAGCACTCCAGGAGGTTGGCGGGGGCGGCCGGCCAGTAGTTCATCTCCGTATTGATGTTGATGGTGTACTTCGAGCCCCAGGGCGGGCTCGTCAGGTCGTTCCAGATGCCCTGGAGGTTGGCCGGCTGGGTGCCGGGGCGGGAGGCGGCGATGAGCAGATAGCGGCCGTACTGGAAGTGCAGTTCGACCAGTTGCGGATCGCCGCCGGAGGCGAAGCGGGCGACGCGCTCGTCGGTGGGCAGGGCCGCCGCTTCGCTGGTGCCCACGTCCAGTGAGGTACGGCGGAACAGCGCGCGGTGGTCCTCGACATGGCGGCCGCGCAGTTGTCCGTACGGGCGGCTCGCGGCCGGGTTGAGGTCCCCGGCCGCCCGGCCCACCGCGTCGCCATGGGCGTTCTCCCAGTTCACATAGGTGGTGCCGATGGCCACCAGGACGGTGGCCGCGTCGGCGCCCCGGACGGTGACGGTCCCGCCCGCGCTGGTGGTGTTGCCGCCCTCGGCGAGCACCCGCACCAGCGCGCGGAACCCCACGGCGCCGTCCAACCCGCCGGTGGCGTCTCCGGTCCCGTCGAGCGCGGCGGTGAGCGGGTCGGGCGAGGACAGGGAGGTGTGCAGCGGGCTGTCGAACGTGGCGCCGAAGGACAGGGCGCCCTTCCTGGACGCGGACAGCCGGACGACGAGGACGCGGTCGGGAGCGCTGGCGAACGCCTCGCGGGTGTACGTCACACCGTCGCGGGTGTAGGTGGTGGTGGCGACCGCCGAGTCCAGGTCCAGCTCCCGCCGGTAGCCGGACACCGTGCCGCCCGTGGGCAGCTTGAGGAGCAGGTTGCCGACGGTCTGGTATTGGGCCTGGCCACCGGGCACACCGAGGAAATCGGAGTTGATCAGCGTCTCGGCCTCGGGCCACTTGCCGTCGAAGACGAGCTGCCGGATGCGGGACAGGGCGGCAAGACCCTTGTGGTTGTCGTATTCGTGCGGCCCGCCCGCCCAGAGAGTGTCCGCGTTGAGCTGCAGCCGCTCGGTCTCGGTGCCCCCGAACACCATCGCGCCGAGCCGCCCGTTGCCCAGCGGCAGGGCGCCCAGCCAGTCGGCGGCGGGCGCGCGGTACCACAGCGCCAGCGGCCGGTCCGCCGCCTGATGGCCGCCGTGCCGCGCGGCGTGGGCGGACCCGGCGGGCAGGCCGGTGGCCGCGAGGCCCGTGGTGGTCGTGGCGGCGAGGGCCATGAACCGCCGGCGCGGGACGTCAGGGGTCACTTGGCCACGCCCATGGCGTAGGTGATGCCGCCGAGGAGATGCTGCCGGAAGGCGGGCTCGGCGTAGGACTCCTTGGTGTGGCCGAGGCCGGTGTAGAAGGCCCGGCCGCCCTTGTACGCCTGGTACCAGCTGATGGGGTGATCGCCGTTCATGGTGCCGCCGCTGTACGAGGACTCGTCCAGCGAGGCGAGCACGTGCACGGTGGCCGTACCGCGGGGGTTGGTGCGGTAGTTGTACCACTCGTCGGTGCGGACCCAGGTGTCTCCGAGGTGGGCCGTCGCCGGGTGGGCGTGGTCCTCGACCTTCACCGTGGCCTGCTGGATCGCCGGGTGGGACTGGAACCACGCCCCGCACAGGCCACCGTAGAACGGCCAGTCGTACTCGGTGTCGGCGGCGGCGTGCACCCCCGCGTAGCCGCCGCCCGCCGCGATATAGCCCTCGAAGGCCGTCTGTTGGCCCGTGCCGAGGACGTCGCCGGTCGTGGACAGGAAGACCACGGCGGCGTAGCGGGCGAGGTTGCCGGGGGTGAAGGCGGCGGCGTCCTCGGTGGCGTCCACGGCGAACCCGGCCTGGGTGCCCAGTTGCCGGATGGCGGCGATGCCGTCGGGGATGGAGTCATGGCGGAAGCCCGCCGTCTTGGAGAACACCAGCACCCGGCCCGCCTTCGGCCGTCTGCGGACGGTGGCGGCCCACGCGGGCGCGTTCACCGCCGTGATCAGGACGGCGCCGGCCGCGGCTTTCATCACGGAGCGGCGCGGGGCGGGGCCGGGGGTGGGCAGGTCGGGACGTTTCCTGTGCACGGGGAACCTCCGGGGAGAAGTGTGATTCTCAATGGGGGTTGGGCACAGCGCGCGCCGTCGCGCCTGGGGCGCCGCACGGAAGCGAGGCTCTGAGGGGATGGGCCGCGTCCGTTGAGCGTAAGGGGACCGTACCGAGTCGGCCCCACTTTGCAAAGCCCGTTGACAAAATCCTGTGCCCGGTCGTCCGTTCACCGCCTCGTGGGCGCGGGACGGCCCGCCAGCCGCGGGGTGAAGGTGGCGTGGAAGATGGTCGACGCGGCGCCGACGGCGGCGGCCTCGCGGCTGAGCACGGACCGTTCGACATCTACGCGGCGCAGTCGTCTGGCGGTCGGGAAGTCGTTGACGATACGGGAGATCTCGTCCGTGTAGAGGTCGGCGACCCCGTCGGTGAAGAACGGCCCGCCGAGCACGATCAGATCGATGTCCAGCAGGTCCACCAGGGACAGCGCTCCCCTGCCGATGGCCCCGGCGACGTGGCGCACGGCCTTCCCGGCCACCGGGTCACCGGCCCCCGCCGCCGCGCTCACCACCCGGTGGGCCGCGCGCGGATCGTGCGCGGCGCGCGGGCCGAGCGCCATGCCGAGCCGGGCGGCCGTCCCGGGGACGGACACCGGCGGATTGCACTCGGGCAGGATCTCCGGTCTGCCGTCCGCGCCCACCCGTTCCAGGGCGACGGCGCACAGCTGGCCGAACTCCCCCGCGTTGGCACTGACCCCGCGATGGATGTCGCCGTTGAGGAACAGCCCGGCGCCGACCCCCGTACCCAGGTACAGATACACGAAGTCGCGGGCGCGCCGGTTGCGCCCGATCCACCGCTCGCCGACGGCCGCGGCCGAGGAGTCCTTCTCCATGACGATGGGGCAGCGGAAGCGGTCCTTGAGCATGTACAGCAGCGGCACATCCCGCCACACCGACAGCAGCGGCGGGTCGAGGACGGTGCCGGAGGCCACGTCCACGGGGCCGGGGGTGGCCACGCCGATGCCGAGGAACCCGCCGGGCCGCACCGCGCCGCCTGCGGCATCCAGCACTCCGCGCCCCAACCGGGCGACGTGGTCCACGAGTTGGTCCGGGCTCGCGGTCTGTGCGACGGGTTCCGTACGGCTGCGCACGATGGTGCCATCGAGGTCCACCACGACCGCCGTCAGCACCTCGGGGTCGACGTGGATGCCCAGCGCGTGTCCGGCGTCGCCGCGCAGCCGCACCGGTGTGCGCGGCTTGCCGGAGGTGGCCTGCCGCCGGTCGTCCTCCACCAGGATGCCGCGCCGCAGCAGCGAGCGGCAGATCCGGGAGACGGACTGCTGGGTGAGGCCGGTGCGGTGCGAGATCTCGCCGCGGGTGATGGTCCCGGCCAGCCGTACCGCCTCGATGACCACGCACTCGTTGAAGGAGCCGAGGTCGATCTGGTTGGCGCCGCCCCAGGACTCCCGGCGCTGGTCGCCACCGGCCCGGGAGGCGCCGGCGAAATGCGTGGCGATGGGCTCCCGGAGCCAGCGCACGGGCGGCCGCTCGCGGTCGGCGCCGGGCCGGTCCGCGTAAGCCCTGAGGGCGGCGGCCAGGTCGAGGTAGACGCGGTGGGAGGACTCCGGGTGCCGGGTGCAGTCCAGGCCGACCATGGCGCGGAGGAAGGTGCGCCAGGTGGTGCGCGCCGGAAGGGCGTGGTGGACCACCCCGGCGCGCCGCTCGGGCGGTGGCCCGCCCTTCCCGGTGTCCCACAGGGAGATGGCGTGCAGGGAGGCGCCCGGGTGGCGGCGCCGGGCCTCGCCCAGATACCCGGCCAGCATGCCCTGGCCACGCGGGGGATCTGGCGCCGGGGACGGCGGCACCTTCAGCGCGGCCTCCACCGCCGCGTCCACCGCGGCGATCACATCGGCGCCGGGCGAACCGCCGCGGCGCCGCTCGTGGACGGCCGGGCGGGTGCCCACGAGCAGCAATGCGCGGTGGGTGTCCAGGTACAGGCCGAGCACCCACACCTCGGCCTCCGGGAGCGGGGGACGGGTGGGCACCACGGGGACGGTGGCGTTGCCGGGCGTCACCCGCCAGCGCCGGCGGATCGCGGCCACGGCCGTGTGACTGTAGCCGAGTTCGCGGGCGACCGCGCGGGATGCGCCGCCGCCGTCGGGCGCCAGCACCGTACGGGTGATGACCTCGGCCTCGTCGATGATGGCGGGCCGCCCGGGGCGGGGGCGCTCCCGCAGCCCCGCCATGCCGGAGGCGTCGAACCGCTGCCGCCAGTGGCCCACGGTCTGCCGGGAGACATCGAGCCGCCGGGCGATCTCGGCGTTGCGCAGCCCCTGGGCGGCGAGGAGGACGACGGCGGCGCGGATGGCGCGCGGCCCGCCCTCCGCGACCCACCGCTTCAGCAGCCCGCGGTCCTCCTCGGGCAGGCCCGTGGCGTCCGCTTCCTGGTAGGGCGGGGTCACGACGCCCCGCGGGCCAGCCGGAGGGTCAGGATCTGGAACGGGCGCAGCTCGAGGTCCACCACGCCGTCCGGGTGCGCCAGTTCGCCGGTGGGGTTCTCCAGGAGGTCGGTCACCTGGACGCGCTCGACGGCGAACCCGGCGGCGAGGGTGGTGCGCACCCGGCCCCCTCGCGACTCGTAGAGCCGGACCACGACATCGCCGGAGCGGTCGTCGGCGAGCTTGACCGCCTCCACCACGACGCCCGGATCGCCCACCGCGACCAGCGGCGGTCCGGCGAGCCGGGTGGCGGCCGGGCGCAGCGGGAGGCTGAGGGCATACCCTCCGGCCACCGCGTCGCCGATGTCGGCGCCGGGGCACAGCGCGTAGCGGAAGCGGTGCCGGCCCCGGTCGGCGTGCGGGTCGGGGCTGTGGGGGCCGCGCAGCAGGGTGAGCCGGAGGGTCGTGGTGGTTCCGCCGTCCTCGCGGGTGCGGCGGCTGACGTCGTGTCCGTAGGTGGAGTCGGTGAGCAGGGCCGCGCCCCAGCCGTGTTCGCCGACGTGGATCCAGCGGTGTGCCCACGCCTCGAAGCGGGCGGCGTCCCAGCTGGTGTTCTCATGGGTGGGCCGCTCCACGTGGCCGAACTGGATCTCGGAGGCCACGCGTTCGGCGTGGACGTCCAGGGGCCAGGCGGCCTTGAGGACGGTGTCCTCCTCCCGCCAGTCGATGTCCGTGTCGACCTCCAGGATCCGGCTGCCCGCGGCCAGGCCGAGGTGCTGCACGACGACGGACCGGCCGGTGGTGCGCTCCACTCGGACACGGGCCAGCAGCGGGCCCTCGTCGTCGAGGTGGACGGCGGTGGCGGTGTCCAGGTCGCGGTGGACGTTTCGGTACTGGGCATCCAGGTTCCAGGCGCTCCAGCGCACCGGATCGTCCGGGTGGAGTTGCAGCAGGTTCCCGGCGCCACCGGGCGCGATGGCCTCCCTGCGGGAGGCGTGGTCGTACGCGGAGCGGACCAGCCCGTCGGCGTCGATACGGACCGTCAGCGCGCCGTTGTCCAGGACGTATCCGCCTCCCTCGGCGGGCCGTGCGCTGACCCGTGGCTCATCGGCGGTGTCGGTGCCGAGGACGGCGGCGCCGAGCGCGGGGGCCTGGGCGAGCAGCGCGTACCGGCCGTCGGACAGCTTCTGCGCCCGGCCGCCGGTGGCGGGCGGTGTGCCGAGGAGGACCACCTCGCGCCGCGCGTGCGGGGCGGCGTTGAGGACGGCGAGGGGTTCGGCCGCGTCCGGCGGCCCGGCGGCGCGGGCCACGATGCGCTCCAGGCCTCGGTGGATGGCGCGGTAGGTCTGCTCGGCCTGCTGGTGGACCCAGGAGATGGAGGTGCCGGGGAGGATGTCGTGGAACTGGTGGAGCAGCACCTGCTTCCACAGCGCGTCGAGCGTCTCGTACGGATAGGGCTCGCCGGTGCGGACGGCCGCGGTCGCCGCCCACAGCTCGGCCTCGCGCAACAGCGCCTCGCTACGCCGGTTGCCGCGCTTGGTGCGGGCCTGGCTGGTGTAGGTGCCGCGGTGGGTCTCCAGATACAGCTCGCCGCGCCACACGGGCGCGTCGGGGTACTCCTCGTGCGCCTCGCGGAAGAACTCCGACGGCGTCTGGATCCTGACCCGTGGGGAGCCTTCGAGGTCGGCCAGGCGCCGGGCCTTCTCCAGCATCTCGCGGGTGGGCCCTCCCCCGCCGTCGCCGAAGCCGAAGGGGGCCAGGGAGCGGGTGCCCGCGCCCTTGTCGGCGTAACGGGCCACGGCGTGGGCCAGTTCGGCGCCGGACAGGGTGGCGTTGTAGGTGTCCACGGGCGGGAAGTGGGTGAAGATCCGGGTGCCGTCGATCCCCTCCCACCAGAAGGTGTGGTGGGGCAGCTTGTTGGTCTCGTTCCACGACAGCTTCTGGGTGAGGAACCAGCGGGCGCCCGCGAGCGCGGCCAGCTGCGGATACGCGGCGGTGTAGCCGAAGGAGTCCGGCAGCCAGACGCCGTCGGTCTCCACGCCGAGCTCCTGGGAGAAGAAGCGGCGGCCGTGGACCAGCTGGCGCGCCAGGGCCTCACCGCCGGGCAGATTGCCGTCGGCCTCGACCCACATCCCGCCCACCGGCGCCCAGTTGCCCTCGGCCACGGCCTTCTTGATCCGCTCGAAGACGTACGGCTGGTGGTCGCGCATCCACGCGTATTGCTGCGCGGAGGAGCAGGCGAAGACCAGCTCCGGGTACTCCCCGGCCAGCGAGGCCATTCCGGCGAACGTCCGGGCGCACTTGCGCACGGTCTCGCGCAGCGGCCACAGCCACGCGGAGTCGATATGCGCGTGTCCCACGGCGGCGATGGTGTGCGCGGAGTCGTGGGCGCGCCGGTCCAGGACCGGGCGCAGGATCTCGCGGGCCGCCGCGGCGCCCGCGGCGACACGGCGCGGCGGCACGCTGTCCACGGCCCGCTGGAGGGCGCGCAGGATCTCGTGGCGGCGCGGCAGACCCAGCGGCAGTTCGCGCATCAGCTCGTCCAGCACCTCCATGTCGTGCAGGAGCTGCCAGACGTCCTCCTCACGCACCACGAGATCGGCACGGCGCAGCCGGTACAGGTCGTCCTCGCCCGCGGTGAGCCGGTGGCCGTAGTGGGTGCCGATGCCCGCGCTGCCGACGATGGGCGGATTGGCGGCGGCCTCGACCAGCAGGCACACGCTCTCGCCGCCGACGGCGCGGGTGGTCAGCGGCACCGAGCGGTGGTGGGGGTGCAGGCCCTCCAGCGGGGTGCCGTCGGCGGTGTGGACCAGGCCCTCGGCCTGGCCCCCGGGGCCCCGGGAGAGGTCGAAGCCGAGGTCGAACAGCGCCTCCACGCGGCGGCCCGCCCAGCGCTCGGGGACCGTCGCGGTGGTCCGGAACCAGGTGGTGGACCACGGGCCGCCCCAGCTGCCACCGGTGACGAACGGCCGGTACTCGGCGCGCAGCGCGTCGGCCACCGGCACCGGCTCCCCCGGGATGTGCCAGGCGGCGACCTCCAGCGGGACGCGATCGCTGTAGAGCGCCGGGCGCAGGCGCTCGGCGATGAACTTCGCGATGCGCTCTTCCACGGCGTGGCGGTCGTCGTGCATGTCGGCCCTTCCTCCTGCCCTGCCTGCCTTCCGGGAAAGCGCGTGCGTGCGTTTATGTAAAACCATGTGTGTTATTACGTCAACGCTTCGGCCCGAATACCGGCGCATTGCTTTTAACCGCGCCTCCGGCCTGCTGTTTTACTCGGCAAAAGAACGGGTTCGACGCCTTGTCAGGAGGAAAATAAGCGGCCTTCCATCGACTGTGTCAGATAAGAGAATTGACATCGGGAGCAGAAATGCGGCGGGGAGGAGTCGGCGTTCTCCTCCCCGCCGCGCGGGCCGTCCGGCGGTTCCCCTCGGGACCTACGGCGCGGCCCTGCCCGTCCGGCTCAGCCGGTGGTGAAGGTGAAGTCGTCCAGGTCGAAGAGGTTGCCCTGGCCGGTGACGCCCTTGAAGACGAAGTAGAGCGTGGTCGTCCCCGAGGGGGCGCCGCCGAGGGTGGCGCTCACGTCCTGGAAGTTCTCCCAGCCGCCGGTGCCGGGCACGGTCGCGGTGCCCAGCAGGGTCCCGGTCGGGCTGCCCGCGCGGACCTCGATGGTGCCGCCGGGGCCACCGGAGGAGATGCGGGCGGTGAGTTTGGTGGCGTTGTCGAGGATGTACGGCTTGAAGGAGATCCAGTCGCCGTTGTCGGTGAAGCCGACCGTCTTGCCGCCGTGTGCCGTGGAGTGGCTCGCCTGCTCGATGCCCTGGAACGCGGTGTAGTGCTCGGCCTGACGGTGCCCCGGCTGGGTGACGTTCTGGTCGTGGGTGGTCAGCGGGGGCTGGCCGCCGGCTCCCTTGTCGGTGTACTCGGCGTCGAAGACCCCGAAGATATTGGCGTTCTCGTCGTGTTCGCCGTCCGCCAGCGTCTGCAGGGTGCCCTCACAGCCGGTGGCGGAGGTGATGGGGTGGGCGTGGCTGTCGTGTCCGAGCAGATGGGTGATCTTCACCTTGGAGCAGTCGACGGTGCCGTCCTCCGGGTCGCTGACCTTGATCCGGAAGGGCACCTTGTCGCCGAAGGTGAACAGCCGGCCGTCGCCGGGGAGTTCCAGGGTGACCGTCGGCGCGGTGTTGCCGACGGTGATGTGCACGCTCGCCGTACCGGTCAGACCCCCGGGGTCCCTGGCGGTGAGGGTGGCGGTGTAGGTGCCGTTGGCGGTGTACGTATGCGTCGGGTTGGCCTCGGTGGACTTGGCGCCGTCGCCGAAGTCCCAGCTGTAGCCGATGGCGTCGCCGTCGGGGTCATTTGAGCCCGCCGAGGAGAACTTCACCTGGAGCGGGGCCTTGCCCGAGGTCTTGTCGCTCGATGCCTGGGCGACCGGCGCCCGGCCTCCGACCACGTTCTCGATGCGGTACAGCGCCGAGTTCGCGTCGCCCGCGCCCCATCCGGTGCCGTAGTCCAGGACGTACAGCGCGCCGTCCGGGCCGAAGGCCATGTCCATCACCTGGGTGCCGGTCCAGGGGAAGGCGTTGATGGAGCCGACCGTGCCGTCCGCGCCCTGTTCGATGCGCTTGATCCACTTGCGGCCGAACTCCCCCGCGAAGAAGTCGCCGTCGTACTCCTGCGGGAACTTCACCGGCGAGTTGAGGTTGGCGTCGTAGCGGTAGACCGGTCCGCCCATCGGGGATTCCGAACCGGAGCCGAACTCGGGCACGGATCCGCCGTCGTAGGGGATCCAGGCGGGCTGGGCCGGGGGCAGATCGGTGAGTCCGGTGTTGTTCGGCGAGGTGTTCTTGGGCGCGGCGCAGTTGAAGGCGGAGCCGGAGGCGCCGGTGGCGAAGTCGAAGTCGATGTACGGCTGGTTCTTGCCGACGCAGTAGGGCCAGCCGAAGTTGCCCGCCTTGGTGACCCGGGCGAACTCCACCATGCCCTGCGGACCGCGGGTGGAGTTGGCGTTGCCCGCGTCGGGCCCGTAGTCGCCCACGTACACCACGCCGGTGGCCTTGTCGACGCTCATCCGGAACGGGTTGCGGAAGCCCATCGCGTAGATCTCGGGGCGGGCCTTGGCGGTGCCGGGGGCGAAGAGGTTGCCCGCCGGGATGTCGTACGAACCGTCCGCCCTGACCTTGATGCGCAGGATCTTGCCGCGCAGATCGTTGGTGTTGCCCGCACTGCGCTGGGCGTCGAAGGCCGGATTGCGGCTCGCCCGCTCGTCGATGGGCGTATAGCCGTCGGAGGCGAAGGGGTTGGAGTCGTCGCCGGTCGACAGATACAGATTGCCCTGCGCGTCGAAGTCGATGTCGCCGCCGACGTGGCAGCACATGCCACGGGAGGTCTTGACCTCCAGCACCGTCTTCTCGCTCGCCCGGTCCAGGGTGCCGTCGGTCTTGAGCACGAAGCGCGAGAGCCGGTTGACGCCGTCGAACCTGGCGAAGTCCGCGGCCGTGCCGTTCTCCGGGGCGTCACCGGCCGGGGTGTTCAGCGGCGGCGCGTAGTAGAGGTAGATGAAGCGGTTGGCGCTGAAGCCCGGGTCGACCCCGACGCCCTGCAACCCCTCCTCGTCATGGCTGTACACCGGCAGGGTGCCGGTCACCTTGGTGGTGCCCGCGGCGTCGGTCAGCCGCAGGGTGCCGTCGCGCGAGGTGTGCAGCACCGAGCGGTCGGGCAGCACGGCCAGCGACATCGGCTCACCCGTCTCGGCCACCCCCTTGGCGAGGGTGACCTGCTGGAACACGGGGGCGGCGGCCTTCCGGCCGGGGTCGGGCACCGCGTCCGCCGCCGGTGAGGTGAGCGTCAGGGTGGCTCCGGTGAGCAGTGTTCCGGCGAACAGCGCGAGGGATCTGCGCAGTCTCAGGCGTTTCCTGTGCACGGAAGTCCTCCGTATGCGGTGGGGGATACTCGCGGACGTGCTGAGCACAGGCGCGCGCCGCCGCGCCGCGGTACGGGCCTTCGGCAGGGTGGAGGGGACCCTTGTGCCCGTACTCGACACCGCCCTAGCCGTGGCCCGCCGACGCGGACGGCTCGCCCACGAGGGGCACGGGTTCGGGACGGGAACATGTGGTGCCGACCGGCAGCGAGGTCCGCTCCCGGGCGGCGTCGAGCAGGGTGAGCATGACGTCCAGGACGTGCCGGGCGAGTTCGGCGGAGGCCCGGTGCGGACGGCCCGCGCCGAGTGCCCGCGCCATGTCGGCCAGGCCGTACCCCCGGGCGGAGCCCGCGTATCCGGCCGACGGTGCCAGCGGCTCCCAGGCACCATCGCGCCAGAGCTCCACCGGGCCGTCGAAGGTGTTGGGGTCCGGCACCGACAGCGAGCACTCACTGCCGTGCACTTCGATGCGCGGCAGCCGGGCCGCGTGCACGTCGAAGCTCATCAGCAGCGTGGTGAGCGCGCCGCCTCGATGCTCCAGGACACCCGTGACATGGGTGTCCACCTCGACCGCGAAGCGCTCGCCCGCGCGCGGCCCACTGCCGACGCTCCGCTGGGCGCGCGGCCGGGAGGCCGCTCCGGTGACCCGGACCACCGGGCCCAGCAGGTGCACCGGGGCGGACAGATAGTACGGGCCCATGTCCAGCAGCGGCCCGCCGCCGGGCCGGTAGTAGAACTCCGGGTCGGCGGCCTTGGCGGCGGCCTCGGCGGCGGTCTCGATGGCGGCCTCAGCGGCTTTGGCCGCGGCCTCCGCGCGGGCCCGGTTGAGGTCGGTCACGGCGGTCAGGCGCAGTCCCGGCAGGCGTGGCAGCGTGTCCAGACAGGCCCGGCTGATCTTGCCCGCCCCGACCAGCCCTATCCTCAGCGGCTCGCCCACAGTGGCCCCCTCCCGGTCAGCGCCCGCGCCTGGCGCGCCCATCTGCTCGTCACGTTCGGTGTCACGGCCTCTGCACGCTCCCGTCGGTGGTCCGCAGCAGGGCCCAGCGGTCGTGGGCCAGGGGCTCGGGCGCCGGATACCGGCGCGCGGCGCTCTCGTCGAAGTCGACGCCGAGGCCCGGGGTTTCGCGGGGTTCCATCGCCCCCAGACGCGGCACGATCGTGCCGGGGAAGACCTCCAGCACCGGCTCGCGGAACGTGGCCGCCTCCTGGACGCCGAAGGCGGGGCTGGAGATGTCGAGGGCGATGGTGGCCGCCTGCGCCAGCGGGCTGACATCGCCCGGTCCGTGCGGGGCGAGCCGGACGCCGTGCAACTCGCAGGCGGCGGCGAGCTTACGGGCCGGAGTGAGGCCGCCGAGCGTGGGGACGCGGATCCGGGCGAAGTCGATCACCGGTCCGGCCAGCAGCGGCAGGAACTGGGTGAGATCGCTGAACAGCTCCCCCATCGCGAGCGGGACCGGTGAGGCGGCGCGCAACCGCGCGAAGTGCGCGGTGTCCTCCGGGGCGAGCACGTCCTCCACGAAGTACAGCCCGGCGTCCACCACCCGGCGCAGGAACTCCCCGGCCTGACGCGGATCGAGGCGCTCATGGGCGTCATGCAGCAACTCGACGTCGTCCCCGACCAGTTCGCGGGTGCGGCGCAGCACCGGGGGCACCGCGCGCAGATAGCCGGCGCTGTCCCAGCGGCCGGAGCGGTCGTGGCGGGCCCGCGCCTCCCCGGCGCCGGACGGCGCGGCGCCGTAGGTGTCGGAGCCGGGCACGGCGCACTGAATCCGGACGTGTCCGAAGCCCCGCTCACGCGCGGCCGTCACCTTGTCGGCGAGCTCTTCGGCGTCCTGGCCGTCCACATGGGTGTAGGCGGCGGCGCGGTGCCGGAAGCGGCCGCCGAGGAGTGCGTAGAGCGGGGCGCCGAGCCGCTTGGCCTTCAGGTCCCACAGGGCGACGTCGATGCCGCCGAGGGCGTTGCCGGTGATCGAACCGCCGCGCCAGTAGGCGCGGTTGGTCTCGACCCGCACGATAAGGTACGGGCAGCCCTGAGGTGCCGTCAGGAAGGTGCGTACGGCGGTGATGCGGAGCTTGTCGCCGCGCTCCTCCACCCAGGGGGCCTGGGCCGGCGGGAGGTGCGGCTCGTGGGGTGCGGACATACGCTCCCATTCCCATAGCCGAATGGCGATCGTCCATTCGAACGTAAAGAGGGTTTGGGAGCGGTGTCAATGACCGTACCGGGATATGGCCGGACCCGGACGCCCGGCAGCGCCCGGGGGCTCAGTGCTCCCCGAGGCGCTTCAGCAGGGTGCGCAACGAGTGGGCCGCCTCGGTGACATGGACGGCGATCTCGCTCAGCCGGGCGTCGTCCATGCGGCTGCGCGGCGCCGAGCAGCTGATCGCGTCGCCGCCGCCGTGCCCGGTGCCGAGCGGCACGGCCACACAGCGGATGTCCACCGAACTCTCGCCCTCGTCCGCCGCCCAGCCCCGCTTGCGGGCGTCGGCGAGCTGGGCGAGCAGCTCGTCCGGGTCGGTGACGGTGCTCGGAGTCAGCGCCGGGAGGGGCCAGTCGAGGCGGCGCTGGACCTCCGCCGCGTCGTACTGGGACAGGATCGCCTTGCCCAGCGCGGTGGCGTGCGCGGGCAGCCGGCGGCCGACCGCCGAGTACATCCGCAGGGCGTGCCGGGATTCGCGTTTGGCCAGGTAGACGACGTCCGTGTGGTCCAGCCGACCGAGGTGGACGGCCTCGCCGGTCTCCTCGGCCAGCAGGTCGAGCACGGGCCCCGCGATCCCGGCGAGGTCATCGCTCTCCAGATAGGCGGTGCCGGTCAGCAGCGCCTTGAGGCCGAGGCTGTACAGCGTTCCGGACGGGTCGGTCTCCACCCAGCGGCGGGACTCCATGGTGCGCAGCACCGCGTGCAGGCTGCTCTTGGGCACGGACAGGGTGCTCGCCATGTCGGCGAGCGAGAGCCGGGCACCTTCGGCACCCAGGAGTTCGAGCACTTCCAGGACGCGCGCCGCGGACTTGACGTCCTCGTGACGCCGGACCCGCGCTGCTCCCGACACCGATTCCACGCCAGCCTCCGCTCCCCGGCCCCGGCGCCCCGCCGACCCCGGTCCCCGACAACTTCCGTAGCTCGTCTTGACGCTATATCACGGCAAGCCTATGTTCCGTTACTCCAACGCTATTCGGTGTTCTGAACGCTTCGCATCAGGCGAGGGGAGCGCGCTCTCCGCGCCGAACGTGCCGCACTACAACAACCTGATGGCCGGAGCGCCCACGGAAGGAACGTGAGATGGCACAGAGCCCCGGCACCACACGCCGGACCTTTCTGACCCGCACGGCCGCGGGCGCCCTGGGCGCCGGGGCCCTCGCCGCGGCGGGGGGCCGGGCGGCCGCCGCCGTGCCCGCCCCCTCCGGTTCATCCGCCACCGCCCGGCTCGCTCCCTCGCCGGACGTGCACATCTTCTACTACCCCTGGTACGGCAGCCCCGCGGTCGGCGGCTCCTGGCGCCACTGGCCGCAGGGCGGCCTCACCCCGCCCGACCGGATCGGCTCCGACTTCTATCCGGTGGCCGGTGCGTACGACTCCGGCGACCGCGCCGTGGTCGACCGCCACATGGGGTGGCTGGCCCAGGCCCGTACCGGTGTGCTCGTCACCAGCTGGTGGGGGCGGGGCGGCTACGAGGACCAGCGGGTGCCGCTGCTCCTGGACGCGGCGGCCGCGCGCGGGCTCGAGGTGGCCTGGCACATCGAGCCGTACGCCGGCCGCACCGCGCAGTCGGTGGTGGACGACATCGGCTATCTCATCCAGCGGTACGGCGGCCATCCGGCCTTCCACCGGGACGCGGCACACGGCAACCGCGGCGCGTACTACGTCTTCGAGTCCCTGCGGATCGTCGACTGGACCCCGCTGGACCAGGTGGCCGACCGTGCCATCGTGCTGGCCCAGACCACGGACGTGTCGAAGGTGGCGCACTTCGGCGGCATGTACACCTACGACGCCATCGCCGCGGGCAACAATCCGCAGTGGGGCGGCCCGGCCGCGTACTGCCGTGACCACGGCATGGTCTGGGCGCCGTCCATCGGCCCCGGCTACGTCGACGACCGCGCCGTGCCCGGCAACACCACGCCCACCCTGGAGCGCGCGGACGGCGCCACCTACGACCTGGAGTGGAACAACGCCCTCTCCCCGGCCAACGGGGGCCCGCCCACCTGGGTCTCGATCACCTCGTTCAACGAGTGGCACGAGGGCAGCCAGATCGAGCCCGCCACCGCCACCCCGCCCACCGCGCTGAACTACCGGACCTACAGCGGGGCGTACGGGAGGACGGGCCGCGCGGCCGAGACGGCCTATCTCGACCGCACCGCGTACTGGGTGGGCCGGTTCAAGGCCTAGACCACCGGTTTCGTGGGCCGGTCGGGGGTCAGCGCGATCTGCTTCCTGAGCATCCGGCCGCCGTCCCCGGTGAGCCGGAGGTAGTAGTCCGAGGAGCAGACGGTGCCATCCTCGTCGAGCGCCCAGATCCCCGAACCGGACGGCACCATCGACGCGTTCTCCGCCGTCTTGGCGATCTGATTGCCCTCGTTGTACTCGTCGAACATGGAGATGTAGATGCCCTGTGCGCCCACCCGCACCATGTTGTAGAACTGCCGCCACATGAAGTCGCCGTGGGCGCGCTGCCGCGACTGGGTGTCCCCCGGGAGCACACACGGCTGGTAGTCGATCCCGTTGGCGTCGCAGTCGGCCTGGTCCGGGGTGTTGACGCCGGTGAAGAAGCGGTCGGTGTCGGCGATGTTGCCGATGCGGCCCACCATCCACGGCGAGAGCATGTGAAAGGCGTGGTAGACGCCGATGTAGCCGGGGCGTGAGTCCTCGTTGCCGGACCGCCAGTGGGTGGGGACCCCGCCCATCACATAACAGCCCTGGGATCTGAACCAGTTGACGACGTCCAGGCAGTCCGCCGCCGACCAGGGCTTGTTGGCCTCGTTGAAGCCGAAGCCCCAGATGCCCACCACCGGCTTGCCGTTCTGCCGGGCGTAGGCCGAGGACGCGGTGTGGGCCTTCATCTTGTCGGTCCAGTCCTGCTTCAGCTGACCCTTCATGTCGAGCCAGCCGGTGGCGTCGTACATGATGTAGAACTTCCGGCCGTACCTCTCCGCCGCCGAGCGGACCTTGGTGGCCATGGCGTCGCGGGTCGGCCCCTCGGGGCTGAAGGGGTTGAAGCGCTGGAGCGCGGCGGTGTCGATGCCGTACTGCTGCATCCAGCGGAAGTGGGTGTCCACGGTCTGCTGGTCATAGGACGAGAACAAGGTGGCCGGCTGACCGTTGTTGAGGTTGTTGTAGTCGGTCTTGTAGCCCTTGGCGTAGTCGCGCATATCCGGCCAGCTGTGAATGCCCGTATTGCCCGGCGACGGCGGCCGGGACATATCGGCGGCCCAATGCCACCAGCCGTTGATCGGGGCACCGTCACCCGCGCAGGCGAACCAGCCCTGATAACCGACGGTGATCTTGCCTACGACGTCACCGGGCGGACTGGCCGCGGTGGCGGTGCCCGTCGTCAGCTCGGCCGCGCCCAACGCGCCGAGCGCCGTGACACCGAGCGCGGAACCGAGGAGATGGCGGCGTGAAATACCCATGGGGCCTGCCTTTCCGGCAGTGAGCGGCTTGTGTGGGGTGCTCGCTGCGGCGGAGCGTAATAACGCATTAACGGTTCCGCAATTTAATTGACGATAAGCCGAATTCAGGCCGCTACCGCCATCCTGGCCGCTCGTGCTGTTTCGAGGAACGAGCCCGCCCGCCGACCGAGGCAGGGGGTGGGTGTGCGGCACCCCCGGATCCTCCGCATAGGCTGGGATCCTGTCAGGACAACGGCGGTAACGGGGGACACGATGCGGAAAGAGGCGGTTCGGTACCTTCACTGCCCGTACTGTTCCGGCGCCATGACGATGACCGACGGCGTACTGCGGTGCCTCCAGGGGCACAGCTTCGACGTGGCGAAGCAGGGGTATGTCAACCTGCTGCGCGGCGCCGCCAAGTTCAGCGCGGACACCGCCGCCATGGTGGCGGCCCGCGCGGACTTCCTGGCCGCCGGCCACTACGCACCGATCGCCGGGGCACTGGCCGCGCTGGCGCGCGAGAAGGCACCGGAGGCCACGGGCGGGGACCCCGGCTGTGTCGTGGACATCGGCGGCGGCACGGGCTATCACCTTGCCCGGGTGATGTCGGAGTTCCCGGACTCCGAGGGAATCCTGCTCGACATCTCCAAGTTCGCCGCCCGCCGGGCCGCGCGGGCACATCCCCGGATCAGCGCGGTGGTGGCCGACGCCTGGGACGGGCTGCCGCTCGCCGATGGGGCCGCGTCGGTGGTCCTCAATGTCTTCGCACCGCGCAATCCGGCCGAGCTGCGGCGGATTCTGCGTCCTGAGGGTGTGCTGCTGGTGGTCACACCCCGGCCGGATCATCTACGGGAGCTGGTGGAGGCGCTGGGGCTGCTGCGGGTGGGCGAGCAGAAGGACGAGCGCCTGACGGACCGGCTCTCGGCGCATTTCACCGAGGTGGCCCGGGAGCGGTCGCGGAGCACCATGACACTGGACCACAAGGCCCTGCCGCAGTTGGTGGGGATGGGCCCCAACGCCTGGCATCAGCAGAGCGAGCGGCTCGAGGAGCGCATCGCGCGGCTGCCCGAGCCCTGCGATGTGACGCTGTCCGTCACGCTCACCGCGTACCGCCCGCTGATCTGACACCGGGCCCCGGCCCCCACCGGGCTCCGCCGGGGGTCATCACGTCCAGACGGTGTATCCGCCGTCCACGCGGATCGCCTCGATACCGCTGATGTACCGGGCGCCGCAGCGGTCCTGGGGCAGGACGAGCTGGGGGCCCGCGCGGTCCAGCGGGGTGTCGTCGATGGTGACCGCGAGCAGCACGGGAGCACGGCCGAAGTCCGGGTCGATCTCGGCCCAGGACAGCAGCGCGCGGTGGCCGTCCGCGCCACGTACGGCGATCAGGAAGCGCAGCCGGTCCTTGCGCCGGGCGGGGTCGAAGCCGGGACCGGCGGCGACCAGGACGTCGTGCAGGAACGGCCCGGTGAAGCGGTGGTGCTGAATGCCGCTGGTGGCGCAGTCGAAGCTCACCCGCGCCCGGTGCTGGGGCCAGGTGAGCAGCTCGGACACCGTCAACCGGCCGGGGCGGGTCAGATCGCCGGTGAGAACGACTTCCGCCATCGGACCGGCGGCCGTACCGGCAGCTGCGAGGGAGTCACTCACGGGCTACCACCTCCTGGAGGAGCGTTACCCGAACACCCATCCCAGCCAAACGCACATGCCATGCCGATAGATCAAAGATCGCTCTGATGCGAGGGAGAAGCCTGCGTCTCCCTCGCATTTGCGGCATGGAGACATTCGGCTCACCAGCGGTTCGGGTGGCGACCGGACCGCAGGCGCCAGAGCCGACCGCCGTGGACGAGCGTCGCGGCGCCCAGGAGGAGGAACGCACCGCTCGCCACGGCCAGCAGCGCCCAGGCGACGGCCTCCCGGTCCGGCACGTCCGCCGCGTACGACCAGCGCACCAGGAAGTTCGTGGTGGCCGCCACCGGAAAGATGTAGACCCACAGCCCCGTGTGGAAGGACCGCTCACGGAGGGTCGGAAGCAGAAAGGCGACCAGGGCGAGGGTGAAGAAGAGGATGCCGGAGAACCCGTGACCGACCCCGTCCAGGCGGCCCCCATGGGCGGCGAGCCAGGCGCTGCCGCCCACGGCGGGCGGGATGATCAGGACGGTGAGGGTGGGCCGGGCCGGTGGCGGAAGCGGACTGCTGGTGACCAGACTGCCGAGGATGACCGTGCCGAAGGCCAGCCAGTACAGAACCCCCACGGCGAAGGCCGCCGCCGCCACCTCGGGGAGGCGCAACGTCGACGCGGTGATGCTCGCGATGAACGGCCCGGAGGAGACCGGCAGCAGATAGCCGGGGTGCAGGGCGGTCTCGCTGAGGGTGCCCGTGAGCCAGTGGGCGAGCAGACGGGCGGCCACCAGCGCGGCCGCCACGAGGAAGACCGCGTAGGCCCAGCGGGCCCCTTCCTGGCCGAAGCGCGAGAAGTGGCCGGTGATCAGCATGCCGATGATGGGAACGTACGCGAGGGCGAACCCCTGGCCCGGGTGGCGCAGATCCGCGCGCAGATTGCGCCACCGGGCCCCGCCGTGGCGTACGTACGCGGCCAGCAGTACGACCCAGATCAGCCCGCTGACCGCGTACAGCACATCGCTGACCTGGATCCACGCCGACACGGCGGAGGCCGCCGCCTGCCAGGCCCCACCGAGGCCCGCCGAGCCCAGCGAGATCGCCAGCAGACTGATGCTCGCGCTCCGCGGGCCACGGGAGGCGGGGGCCGTGTACGGCGGGGATTCGACCGAAGTGGCGGAGGCCATGAGCTGTGTCCTAGGAGATTGGTGGAGCCACGGAGTTGATGGAGCCGCGCAATGGGCCGGCGTAATGGCCTAATTCTTTAGACGCTTACGTTATAGCATGCCCAGCCACCGGGGTGTAAGTCTCGTTCGCCAATAGACCATGTGCTAGCCTGGCTGGGTGGCCAGAGAAGAATCGGACTCCGGGCGGCGGATCCCCGCGACCGCCGAGGCGATCGTGAACCTGCTCAACTCCAGGCCGCACGGCCCCGCGTTCCCGGAGACGCTCCAGGACCCCAAGACGGCGAGCGCCGTCCTGCGCCCGTTCGGCCAGCCCGCCGCGGAGAGACCAGCACCGCAGCGCATGGCCAGGATCCGCGGCCTGCGCACGACCCTCATGGACATCATCACCGCGCCGGACAGCGCCGAGGCGGCGCCCCTCTGGGCGCAGCTGGGCGAGCGCGCGTCTGCCGTCACGCTGCGGCAGGAATTCTCCGGGCCCGGGAAGGTGCGGCTGCGGCAGGTGGGCGGCGACCCCGTGCTCGGTGGCATCACCCTCGCGGTGGCGGAGCTCATCTCCGACGGCACCTGGCCACGTATCCGTATCTGCGCCAATGACCGCTGCGACCACGCGTTCTACGACACCACGCGCAGCCGCACCCAGCGCTGGCACGCGTACGACACCTGCGGCAACAAGAGCAACGTGGCCGCGTACCGGGCCCGGAAGAAGTCCCGGCCCGACGGCTGACCCGGACCTGGGGCCGATGTGCCCTCGACCAGAGTCGTATCACCGCCCCGCCTTCGGTCGAAGGCGATGCGAGCCGCCGGGCCGATGTGCCTGCCGGGCCGCCCGAACAGACTCGAAGCGGGCCGCGATGGTGACGGCCGACCAGGGCGGGCACGACCGGGCAGCGTCCTCGCGGGATCTCGCCTGCGCGGCGGACCCCAGCAAGTGCGGCGGACCCCAGCAAGTAACGGGAGAAGAGGCATGTTCAAGGAGTGGCGGCATCGTCGGGCGGTGCAGCGGGTCAAGCCCGGGGACGGGCGAGCGCTGAAGCGCTTCCGCTGGTGGCAGTCGCTTTCCCGCGCACTGTTCCATCTTCGGCTGATGAACGACGACAGCGGGCAGAGGGTCTACTCCGTCGACGTCAGGCATCAGAAGCACTCGTCCTCGTCCGGCAGGGTCATAGCCCACCTGTACCTCGACGGCAGGCATCACGCCGAGTCCACAGTGCCTGCCTTCTTCCCCGTCCAGGGCGGCACCGTCGAAGTAAGGGCGAGCACCGTCGGGCTCAAGCGCTGCCACTACGTCACCGCCGAGGGGGCCGAGTTCCAGCTCATCCCGGACCCCGCCTCCGCCGAGGGGCGCCGGGCGCGCTTCGACCGGTCGCACCCCGCGCTGAGCCGTTGTATCGGTTTGCTCTCGGCGATCGTGCTCGTCGGCGGCGTGGTTCTCCTGGCCCTTCAGCTCGCCGAACAGCTCACCCGGAATCCGGCGGGCGTCGCCCAGTACGTCGGGACTTTCACCTCGCCCATTGACCTCTCGGGATGGGTCAACACCGTGGTCGGACTCGTCACCGTGGCGGCCAGCACGGAGCGGGCGCTGCGGCTGCGCTACAACTGGCTTCTCGACGGCGCGGCGGGCTGATCCCGTTTCCTCGCAACGGTCGTGGCCGCCTGTCGTGATGGGCGCCACGGCCCGTTAGTCCAACACCCCCGCGCACTTGTCCATGGGCGGACGCCCCGCCGCCGTCCCAAGGTGGAGCACTGTTCCCACCAGCGAGGGAGGAGCGGCGCGTTGACCCACACAGAGGAGGGGCGGCCGGAGGAGTGGCGGCCCGGCCGCAGAGCGGTCGTGGTCACCACCACACTGGCCGGAATCGGAACGGCCATCGGCGCGGGCGGGGGCACCGCGTACGCCCGTGACACCGCGTCCGCCCGCGCCACCGAGCGCATAGTGCGGTCGAAGCGGCTGGAAGTCCGGGTGGACCCGGAGTTCCCGCGTATCGTCGCGTACACCGACCGCGAGAGCGGCGCGGTGCTGTACGGGCAGCGGGAGCCGGTCCGTACGGTGCTCATCGACGGCGTCGAACGCACCCCCCGCACCACCGCCGTCACCAGCGGCCCGGACCACATCGGCTACACCCTCGCCTTCGGCGCGGACGCCGAGATCGACGTCCGCGTACGGGTCAGCGAATGGCAGGTGGACTGGCGCGTCACCCGGATCGCCGACACCGACGCGCTGCGCGTGGGCACCCTGCGCATCCCAGGGCTCGCGTTCCTCAGCGTCCGCGCCGACCAGCCGGGCGCCACCCTGCTGGCCGCACGGATCGACCTCGACCAGGCCAAGAGCGGTGACACCGTCGTCCGGCCCACGGCCGGCACCCCCACCGACGGCGACCCCCTCGGCTGCGCCTACGCCGTCGTCAGCACCGACCGGCTCGCCGCCGCCGTCGAGACCAACACGGTCTCGGACAAGCCCTCCTCCGCCGCGGGCACCACGTGGGAGAACGGACGGCTGTGGCGGCAGACGGTGCGCGAGGACGGGCAGATCACCGCCCGGCTCAGCTGCGGCGAGTGGACCCACCGGGCCGCCACCGCGCCCGTCGGCGCCACCGAGCCGCTGCCCTGGGCCACCGTGGTCCTCACCCGGGACCGCAACGGCGACGGCGTGGTCGACTGGCAGGACGCGGCCATCGCCTTCCGCGACATCATGGTCAATCCGCTCGGCGCCGACGAGCAGCATCTGCGGGTCGTCCCGCACATCCCGTTCAACTTCGCCAGTCAGGCCACCAACCCGTTCCTCGACACCCTCGACAACGTCAAGCGCATCGCGCTGGCCACCGATGGACTGCGGCAGTACACCCTGCTCAAGGGCTATCAGTCGGAGGGCCATGACTCCGCCCACCCCGACTACGCGGGCAACTACAACACCCGCGCCGGTGGTCTGGCCGACCTCAACACCCTGCTGCGCTCCGGGCGCGGCTGGAACAGCGACTTCGCGGTGCACGTCAACGCCACCGAGTCCTATCCGGTGGCCGACGCCTTCTCCGAGACGCTGGTCGACAAGGACGACAAGCAGTGGGACTGGCTGGACCAGTCCTACCGCATCGACGCCCGCCGCGACCTCGTCTCCGGCGACATCATCCGGCGTTTCCAGGATCTGCGGAACGACACCGACCCGGCCCTCGCCGGTCTCTACATCGATGTCTTCCGCGAGTCCGGCTGGAACTCCGACCGGCTCCAGCGGGCCCTGCGCGAGCAGGGCTGGCGGGTGGCCACCGAATGGGGCCACGGGCTGGAGCGCTCATCCCTGTGGTCGCACTGGGCCACCGAGACCGACTACGGCCCAAACAGCTCGCGCGGTATCAACTCCCGGCTCATCCGCTTCATCCGCAACCACCAGAAAGATGTCTTCGCCGACAAGTGGCCCACGCTGCTCGGCATCCCCCGGATGGGCAACTTCGAGGGCTGGACCGGCAAGACCGACTGGACCGCCTTCCACCGGCTCATCTGGACCCACAGCCTGCCCGCCAAGTACCTCCAGGCGTACCCCATCCGCACCTGGGGCGACCACGAGATCACCTTCGAGGGGCCGGGCCACACCTCCGTCGCCGACACCGGCGGCGTCCGCCGCATCACCACCGACGGGCGGCTGGTCTATGACGGCGGTGGCTATCTGCTGCCCTGGGAGCCGCGCGAGGCCACCGACCCCGCCAAGCTCTACCACTACAACCCGGCGGGTGGCACCACCCGTTGGCGGCTGCCGCGCGGCTGGTCGGGACGGCGGTCCGTGGTGCTGTACCGCCTCACCGACCAGGGGCGCGCCGAGCCGGTCACCCTGCCGGTGCGCGACGGCCACATCAGCGTCACCGCCGATCCCGACGTCCCCTATGTGGTGGCGCGCTCCCCCGCCCGTGCCCAGGCGGCGCCTGGCTGGGGCGAGGGCACCCCGCTGTACGACCCCGGTTTCCACTCCGGTTCGCTGCGCGGCTGGCGGACCACCGGCCCGGCCGGCGTGGAACGCAGCGCGCGGGGCGACTACGAACTGGTCGTCGGCGGGGGCGCGGCCGCCACTGTCGGCCAGCGCCTCGGCCGGCTGGCCCCCGGCGACTATGTGGCGTCCGTACAGGTGGAGGTGGGGGCGGAGGCCGGTGAGCGGCGGCGAGCCGCGCTGCGGGTGCGCACCGCCGACGGCGTCACGGCGGAGAACTGGACCGAGACCTCGACCGCCGTCAACCACATGGCGGCCGACCGCAAACACGGCACCCGCTTCCAGCGGATGTTCACGTACTTCACCGTCCCCGACGTCGGTGGCCCCGTCACCCTCACCCTCGCCGTGGCGGAGGGCCGGGCCCGGGTCCGCTTCGACCGGCTGCGGGTGGTGGAGGCCCGGCGGACGACGAGGCCCGGCGCGCTGGTGTACGAGGACTTCGAGCGGGTGCCCCAGGGCTGGGGCCCGTTCGTCAAGGGCGACGCGGGCGGGGTGACCGACCCGCGGACCCATATCGCCCAGCGGCACGCCCCGTACACCCAGGCCGGCTGGAACGGGAAGGTGATCGACGACGTGCTCGAGGGCGGCCAGTCGCTGAAGTCACGCGGTGAGAACACGGGCCTGGTCTACCGCACGGTGCCGCACACCGCCCGCTTCCGCCCCGGGCGGCGCTACCGGGTGACCCTGACCTACGCCAACGAGGCGGCCGGTCAGTACGCCTGGGTCACGGCCGTGGACGAGCCCGGGGCGCGGGAGCTCGAGCGCACCCCGCTGCCCGCCGCCACCGGGCGGGCCACGCACGGCTACACCGTCACCGCGCCCGCGGACGGCGAACTGTGGGTGGGGCTGCGGAAGACCGGCGACAGCGGCACCGCGGAGTTCACGCTCGACTCCTTCACCGTGGAGGAGCTGGGCTGACACCGCGCGGGGAGCGGGCCGAAGCACCCACTCGTCCCGCTCCCCGCGGCCCCCACCTTCGGTTACGTGTCCATCCACCCCGCCGCACGGCCCCCGCTCGCCCCCTGGCGAGCGGGCGGTCCGTGGACAAAGATCGGCGGGTGCGGGGACACTGCCGACCGGAGGGGACCGCGGATGTATCACACCTGGATGCGGTACTTCACGCCCAGCCCGGCCCATCACCGCCTCGGTCTGGTGTGTCTGGGCGTCGGCCTCCAGCACGGCGCCCTGCCCGTCGTCGGCCCGCGCGTCCTCGACCACCATGTGGCGGTGGTCATCAGCGCGGGCCGCGGCTGGTTCCGCGGCGCCGACGGCCGCCGCCGTACCGTCACCGCGCCCGCGCTGCTCTGGCTCACCCCCGGTGTCACCCACCACTACGCCCCGGACCCGGACACCGGATGGGACGAGGCGTTCGTCGACTTCACCGGCCCGGCCACCGCCGCGTACGCCGATCTGGGCTATATCGACCCGGACCGTCCGGTGGTCGCGCTCACCGACACCGCCACCGCCCGTACGGCCATCGGCCGGATCGTCCGCGCCGCGCGCCAGGGCAATCCGTTCCTGGAGGTCGAGACGGCAGCCGCCGTCCATGAACTCCTCGTCGCCCTGCGCCGCGTGCGCGCCGGGACCGGCTCGGGCGGACATCCGGTGCTCCAGGCGCTGGCGAGGGACGCCTTCCAGCCGCTGTCGGTGGCCGAGCACGCCGCCCGGCACGGCATGACACCGGCCGAACTGCGCACCGCGGTACGGCGCGGCGCGGGGTGCAGCCCCAAGGACTACCTCCTCGGGATCCGGCTGGGCCGGGCCAAGGAACTCCTGGTCGGCACCGAACTGCCGGTGGCCGCCATCGCCCGCCGCGTCGGCTACGACGACCCCGCCTACTTCAGCAGGCTGTTCGCCCGTCGCGTGGGCACCGCACCGGTCCGCTTCCGCGAGCAGCAGTGCCGCTCGGTCCCCGGCGGTTTCACCAACCGCGTCCCCGACCCGGCCCGCCCGCCGACGATCCCGCCCTGCGCCCCGGCGGACGACGCACGGCTCGGCGGCGGATGACCCCCCTGGGCCGCCCGGACGGCCGAGGACATCGGCTTACCCCATTGGGGGGACGTTGGGCCGCGACCCGCCCGGCGAAGGGGCACCATGCATGCGAAGCCGGTCATTTCCGGCCGCTCATCCCCAGCAAGGAGTTCCCATGCGTATGCGGACCGCCCTGTCCACGCTCGCTCTCACCGCCGCGTCCCTCGCCGTCGGCACGGCCGGTGCCGTCGCGGAGGACACCCCCGATGTCACCGTCAACAACGCCAGCAACACGACCTTCCCCGGCGTATGCGCCAGCAACCAGTTCTCCTTCGTCACCGTCCCGGTCAACCTGGTGGGCGAGTCGGACTCCGGAGCGTGCTGACCCCCTGCCCCACGAGCCCGTGAGGAGCGGAACCCCCGGCCGACCCGGCCGGGGGTTTCCCATGCCCTGACAGGCCCTGAGTGGGCCATGCCACAGCACGCACTGTTGCACACGACCTGGACCGAGCACCTTCCCCACGCTTCCTACGACGCCGTGGTGACGGCCACCGCCCTGCACTGGCTGGACACCGAACCGCTGCGCCGCCTCTACGGGGAACTGGCCGGGGTGCTGCGCGCGGGCGGTGTGTTCCTCAACGCCGACCACATGCGCGACGAGTCCGCTCCCCGGCTCAACGCCGCCCTCCACACCCTGCACACCGAACGGCAGGAGCGGCAGCGGCGGCGGGGAGCCCTGGACTGGGCCGACTGGTGGCATATGGCGGCCGGCGATCCGCTCCTGGCCGAGGCGACGGCCCGGCGCTTCGCCCTGCTCGGTGACCCGCGCGGCCCCAAGCCGGACGGCGGCGCCCGGCGGGACCGGCCCACCGCGACCCGCTGGCATATCGAGACCCTGCTGGGCCACGGGTTCAGCGAAGCCCGGCAGGTGTGGTGCTCCGCGAGCGACGCACTGGTGGCCGCGCTGCGCTGAGAGCGGCACTCGTACGGCCCCCGCCTTCCGCGCGCCCGCCGCGCCCTCGCGCCTCCGCCACGTCTTCGCACACAGGTGCGTCCACCGCGTGTCCCACCTCACCCTCCCGAATACCGGACGGGGCCCTGCACACCGCCGGACGGCCCCGTAGGCTGGCTGGTGCAGCTGGTTCGCCCCGTCCGCCAGGCGGGAGGCGTCGCAAGAGGGAACCCGGTGGAAATCCGGGACTGCCCCGCAGCGGTGAGCGGGAACGACCGCCGTCATACGCACTGGGCCCGGTGAGAGGGGCCTGGGAAGCGACGGCCAGTAGGTGTCCTCCTGAGGAGGACGCGCCCGTGAGTCCGAAGACCTGCCATCTGCCCGCGTACGGACCACCCGTGCGCGGACATCCCGGTGACCTCGAGGGCGGGTCGGCGAACAGGTACCAGGTGGACGACCGCGCGCCTGCCGCGCGAGGTCGTGGCGTCCGGTCCGTCACCCTTCGCGCTCTCCTCCCGTCGCCGGGACCTCAGGGATTCATCTCGCGAAGGAGATCTCCGTGACCATCAAGTCCGCGGCCGCGGCAGCACGGGCCACCGTGTACGGCTACCCCCGCCAGGGCCCGAACCGGGAACTGAAGAAGGCGATCGAGGGCTACTGGAAGGGCCGCGTCACCGGCGACGCGCTGAGGGCCACCGGCGCCGAACTGCGCCGCGCCAACTGGCGGCAACTGGCCGGGGCGGGCATCGACGAGGTCCCCACGGGCGACTTCTCGTACTACGACCATGTGCTGGACACCACCGTCATGGTCGGCGCCATCCCCGACCGCCACCGGGACGCGGTCGCCGCCGACCCGCTCGACGGGTACTTCGCGATGGCGCGGGGCACACAGGACGTGGCGCCGCTGGAGATGACCAAGTGGTTCGACACCAACTACCACTATCTGGTCCCGGAGCTGGGTCCGGACACGGTGTTCGCGGCCGACTCCGCCAAGCAGGTCGCGGAGCTCAAGGAGGCCATCGCCCTCGGGCTGACCGCGCGGCCGGTCCTCGTCGGCCCCGTCACCTACCTCCTCCTCGCCAAGCCCGCGCCCGGCGCGCCCGCCGACTTCGAGCCGCTCACCCTCCTGGACCGGCTGCTTCCGGTGTACGCCGAGGTCATGGCCGACCTGCGGGCGGCCGGGGCCGAGTGGGTGCAGCTCGACGAGCCGGCCCTGGTCCAGGACCGCACCCCCGCCGAACTGAACGCGGCCGGCCGCGCCTACCGCGACCTCGGCGCCCTCACCGACCGCCCGAAGCTGCTGGTCGCCTCGTACTTCGACCGTCTCGGCGAGGCGCTGCCGGTGCTGGCCAAGGCCCCGGTCGAGGGGCTGGCACTGGACTTCACGGAGGCCGCCGCGGCGCATCTGGAGGCGCTGGCCGCCGTCGGCGGGCTGCCCCGCAAACGGCTGGTCGCCGGTGTCGTCAACGGCCGCAACATCTGGGTCAACGACCTGGAGAAGTCCCTGGCCACTCTCGGCACCCTGCTGGGCCTGGCCGACCGGGTCGATGTGGCCGCCTCCTGCTCGCTGCTGCACGTCCCCCTCGACACGACGGCCGAGCGGGACGTCGAACCGCAGATCCTGCGCTGGCTGGCCTTCGCCCGGCAGAAGACGGCGGAGATCGTCACCCTCGCCAGGGGCCTGGCCCGCGGCACCGGCGCGATCACCGCCGAGCTGGCCGCGAACCGGGCCGACCTCGCCTCCCGCGCCAACTCCCGCATCACCCGCGACCCGGCCGTCCGCACCCGCGCCGCCGCGGTCGCCGAGGCCGACGCCCACCGCTCCCAGCCGTACGCCGAGCGCACCGCGGCCCAGCGCGCCCACCTCCGCCTGCCGCTGCTGCCGACCACCACCATCGGGTCCTTCCCGCAGACCGGCGAACTGCGCACCGCCCGCGCCGACCTGCGCGCGGGCCGGGTCGACACGGCCGGGTACGAGGAGCGCGTCAGGGCCGAGATCCAGGAGGTGATCTCCTTCCAGGAGAAGACCGGCCTGGATGTGCTGGTGCACGGCGAGGCCGAGCGCAACGACATGGTCCAGTACTTCGCCGAGCAGCTCACCGGCTATCTGGCCACCCAGCACGGCTGGGTCCAGTCCTACGGCACCCGTTACGTCCGCCCGCCGATCCTGGCCGGTGACATCTCGCGCCCCGAGCCGATGACGGTGCGCTGGACGGCGTACGCGCAGTCCCTCACCGACCGCCCGGTCAAGGGCATGCTCACCGGCCCGGTGACGATGCTGGCCTGGTCCTTCGTCCGCGACGACCAGCCCCGCGGCGACACCGCCCGCCAAGTGGCGCTCGCCCTGCGCGACGAGGTGAACGACCTGGAGGCTGCCGGGACCCCGGTCATCCAGGTGGACGAGCCCGCGCTGCGCGAGACCCTGCCCCTGCGCACCGCCGACCGGCCCGCCTATCTGGCCTGGGCGACCGAGGCCTTCCGGCTCACCACCGGCGGCGTACGCCCCGACACCCAGATCCACACCCATATGTGCTACGCCGAGTTCGGCGACATCGTCCAGGCGATCGACGACCTCGACGCCGATGTCATCAGCCTGGAGGCCGCCCGCTCCCATATGCAGGTGGCCCGCGAGCTCGCCGCCCACGGCTATCCGCGCGAGGCCGGGCCCGGGGTGTACGACATCCACTCCCCGCGGGTGCCCAGCGCGGAGGAGGCGGCCGAACTGCTGCGGACGGGCCTGAAGGCCATCCCCGCCGAGCGGCTGTGGGTCAACCCCGACTGCGGTCTGAAGACCCGCGGCTGGCCGGAGACCCGTGCCTCACTGGAGAACCTGGTCACCGCGGCCCGCACCGTCCGCGGTGAGCTGCCCGCGTCCTGAGCCGGACGCCCGGCCGGGGCCGGGGCGCCACGCGCTCCGGCCCCGATGCCGACGCTCCGGCCCCCGATGCCGATCCATACAGCCGTACCAGGACCGGCTACGGACCTTGAGCGGCGATGTGGGCACCCGTGACGCGCAGCAGGTCCAGCTTGCCCGCATCGCTGCTTCCGGTCGCCGCCGTGTAGGTGACCATGCGCAGATCCGCGCCGGCGACGATGAGCACATCGCAGTCGAGCAGGATGTCGCCGATCTCCGGATGCCGGATCGTCTTGCGGTCGGAGGTGTGCTGGGCGGCGGTCGCCCGGGTGGCCCAGTGGTGGGCGAAGGCCTCGGACTCCGCCCGTAGTTCCCGCACCAGGCGCGCGAGCCGGGTGTCGGCCGGGTAGCGGGAGACGGCGTCCTTGAGGTCGGCCACGATCGAGGTTTCGAAGGTGTCGGGTCCGCGCTCGGGGTGGACGCGTAGCACCGGGTCGCGGGCGGCACCGGTGCCGAACAGGGCGCGGGCGAGGTTGCGTTCGGCGGCCGGGAGGACGGTGGGATCGCCGTGCAGGGCGCTCCACATGGCGTTCCACCACACCAGGGTCCAGTCGGCGGTGAACACCCCGATCGGGACGTCGCCCAGGCGCGCCGCGAGCCGCTGGACGCCCGGGGGCACATGGGCGCTGACCGTCCCGTCCCGCGGCGGCAGCAGCCCGGCGCTCCGGTACAGCTGGTCGCGTTCGGCGCGGGACAGCTGGAGGGCGCGGGCGAGGGCGCCGACGACCTGGTCCGAGGGGTGCTTCGCGCGTCCCTGCTCCAGCCGCAGGATGTAGTCGACGGAGAGCCCGGCCAGCTCGGCGAGTTCCTCGCGGCGCAGCCCCGGCGCGCGGCGGCTCGCCTTCGGGGCGAAGCCGGCGTCGGCCGGGGCGAGGCGGTCGCGCCAGGCGCGCAGGAGCGCGGCGAAGTCGGAGCGGGAGGAAGCCATGGGTTCATTCTCGCCGCTCGGCGCCGGATGAGCCTGGGTACTGCCAGTCCTGGTGACGGGGTGGGCACTGGCCGGCGTGGGCGGGGGCGGCGAACGTGGAGTCGCCGCGCCCAGGGCCGGGCGCCACCGGCCGACCAGTGAAGGAGCCTTCCATGCCTGCTGCGAACCACACCATCGTGATGACGGGCGCGAGCCGCGGGATCGGGCGGGTCGCCGCGGAGCACATCGTGCGCCGGTCGCCCGACGCGCACCTCCTCGTCGTGGCCCGCGCGTCCTCCGGCGCCCGGCTCGCCGAGGAGCTCGCCACGGGCGGGCACACGGTTTCGTACGTCCCGGCGGACCTCGGCTCGCTCCAGAGCGTCCGCTCCGCCGCCACCGGGATCCTTGACCGGCTGGAGGGCGGTGATCTGCCACCGCTGCGCGGCTTCGTGGGCAACGCGGGCATGCAGTACACCAACGCGCTGACCGAGTCCCCCGACGGGTTCGAGGCCACCTTCGCCATCAACGTACTGGCCAACCACCTCTTCGTCCGGCTGCTCCAGGACCACTTCGCCGCGCCCGCCCGGATCGTGATCACCGTCAGCGACACCCACTTCGGGGACTTCAAGCACAACATGGGCATGGTGCCCGGCCCCGCCTGGAACTCCCCCGATGTCCTGGCCCGCCCGGGGGCCTTCGCCAAGCCGTCCGGCACGGCGGGCGGGCGCACCGCGTACTCGACGAGCAAGCTGGCCGCCATCTACCTCGTGCACGAGTACGCGCGGAGGCTTCCGGCCGGGCTCGACGCCGTCGCGTACAACCCCGGTTTCGTCCCCGGCACCGGTCTCGCCCGCAACGCCGGTCCGCTCTCCCGGTTCGCCATGCGACGCGTCCTGCCGGTGATGGCCCTCACGCCGTTCGCCACCGACCGCGGCGCGGCGGGCCGCTACCTCGCCGACGTCGTGCTCGGCACGACCCCGGCACCGACCGGCTCCTACGTCGACCGCGCCCGGGTGGCGCGGTCGTCGGAGGAGTCCTACGACCCCCGGCGCGAGCGCGAACTGTGGGACGCCGTCGAGCGGTTCACCGTGACGCACGCGGCCTGAGCGGCTTGGCGCACCGCCCGGTCACCGCAAGGTGCGGAAGGCGTCCCGCACCTCGCGCACCAGCGCCTCGGGCCGCTCCAGTCCGGGAAAGTGGCCGCCCAGCTCCATCTCGTGCCAGGAGCGCAGATCCGTATAGCGCCGTTCGGCCCAGCGTTCGGCCGTGGGCCAGGGCTCGGCCGGGAACAGTGTGCACGCGGTGGGCACGGTCACCGGCAGGGCGTTCTCCTCCTCGGCGCCGCGCGGTGTCCAGCGCAGCGCCTCCCAGTACCAGCGGGCGCTGGACGCTCCCGTCCCGGTGAGCCAGTACAGGGCGATGGATTCGGCCTGCCGGTCAAGGCTCACTCCCCCGCCCGCTTCGGCCCGGGTGTCGGCGTAGGCGGCGAACTTCTCGCCCAGCCAGGCGGCAAGACCGGCGGGCGAGTCGACCAGGGCGTAGCCGAGGGTCTGGGGCCGGGTGCCCATCTGGATGCCGAATCCATAGCCGTCGGCCAGGTGCAGATCACGCCGTTCGATCATCCGTGCCTCCGCCGGGGTGGCGGTGTCGCGGTCCTGCGGGAGCGGTGAGGCCACCGGCATGGTCAGGTGCAGGCCCGCCACCCGCGAGGGGAAGCGCCGGGCCAGCTCGGTGCTGATGAACGCGCCCCAGTCGCCGCCGTGCGCGCCGAAGCGGTCATAGCCCAGCCGGTTCATCAGCGTCGCCCAGGCGTCGGCGGTCCGCGCGGGATTCCACCCGGTCCGCGCGGGACGGCCGCTGAAGCCGAACCCGGGCAGTGAAGGAACGACGACATCGAAGGCGTCGGCCCGGTCGCCGCCATGGGCGACCGGATCGGTGAGCGGGCCGATGACCTGCTCGAACTCCAGGACCGACCCGGGCCAGCCATGCGTCAGCAGCAGGGGCATCGCACCGGGCTCCGGCGACCGCACATGCCAGAAGGCCAGCTCCAGGCCGTCGATGACCGTGCGGAAGTGGCCAATGGCGTTCCACGCCTTCTCGCGTGCCCGCCAGTCCAGCTCGCGCAACGCCGCGAGGAGCGCGCGCATATGGTCCAGCGGCAGACCCTGGGACGCGTCCGCCACGGTCTCCGATTCGGGCAGCCGGACCCGTTCCAGTCGCAGGCGCAGGTCTTCGAGGTCGGCGTCGGGAATGGAGATGGCAAAGGGCTGGATGTCGGGTGTCACTCCACCCGTGGTGTTGGTCGGCACGCCACGAACGCTAGAAGCGCCCCGGGGCCACGTGAATGCGCGCGATTGCCGTCCGCGGATCAGCGATTGCGATACGCCGACGGCCGTACGCCCGTGTGTCGCAGGAACGCCGTGGACAGTGAGCCGGGGCTGCCGAATTCGCACCGCGTGGCGACCTGACCGACGGACAGCCCCGGACGCCGCACGTGAGCACATGCACGGCGAGGAACGCCGCCGCGGACTCCGCATACAGGTCATCGGTTTCACAGGCCGCGCCCAACGACCGCATGGTGTGCTCGACGAGCGGATCCCCCGAGGCCACCGCGGTGGCCATCCGTTCGTAGTCGACGCGCTCCCCGCCCAGTTGCTCGACCGTACGGGCGACGGTGACGCGTGGAATGTGCACCTGGAGGGTCCGCATGGGGACCACGGACCGATAGCGGCGTACCGACGCCACGCCCGGAACCGCCATATCCAGCTGTCCGGGCGTCCAATGCCGTTGCCGCCGGCGCCCACCGGTACAGGTCTCCATGGCCGCCGCGCCCTCGACGGTCAGGACGAGGTGCAGGTCGTCGGTGGCGGGCAACGTCGAATCCGGTATACGGCTCGAGGTCGAAATCGGGGGCGTCACACACCACATCGAGCATAGCCACGACCGTGGTCAGGCGTGGCGTGTCCACGAGCCGAGCACCATCAGCGTCTTGGTTCCGGTGACCAGGCCGACGCGCCGCAGTCCGTCGATGACCTGCTGCAGATGCTCGATGTCCCGCACCCGGACGTGCACGAGCGCGTCGGGGTCACCGGCGATGGTGAAGACGGCCTGCACCTCGGGGACCGTGTAGCAGGTGCGGACGATCTCCCCAACCGGTGTCGTACCGGTGTAGGACAGCTCCACGAATGCCTCGATGCCCCAGCCGAGCTTGGTGTGGTCGATCTGCACCGTGAAGCCCTTGATCACCCCGGTGTCCTTGAGCCGGTCCACCCGGCGCTTGACCGCGGCCACCGACAGTCCCACCTCGGGTGCCATCTCGGAGAAGGTGCGCCGCCCGTCCTCGCGCAGCATGCGCAGCAACTGCCGGTCCACATCGTCGAACTCGGGCATCGGTCCTCCACTCCGCGCCGCGCGCACCCGCGCAACCCGCGACAGCACGCGCAAACTCTTTTAATCAGTCTCGTGAATTTCATCGATAGTTTGCGTCTTTTCCTGGATCGGCCGCAAGTTACTTGTGCTCCTCCCGAGGGTGTTGTTGTCCTTGGGCCGGACCCCAGATACGCCGAGGAGGCTCACGTGAGCACCGACCCCGCCGCGGTTTCGCTCGATGACCCCTACACGGCCCACAGCGGCCGTGTGCTGATCTCCGGCATCCAGGCCCTGGTCCGGCTCACCCTCGAACAGCGCCGGCTGGACGAGGCGCGCGGTCTGGACACCCGCGCGTTCGTCTCCGGCTATCCGGGCTCACCGCTGGGCGGGGTCGATCTGGAGCTGGACCGGGCACGCCGCTTCCTGGACCCCGCCGGTGTGGTGTTCCGGCCGGGTCTCAACGAGGAGCTGGCCGCCACCGCCGTGGCCGGGACACAGCTGCTGGGGCAGGTGCCCGGACGCCGCCACGAGGCGGTGACCGGGTTCTGGTACGGCAAGAACCCCGGTCTTGACCGCGCGGCCGACGCGATGCGGCACGGGACGGTGGCCGGTACGGCGGCGCTGGGCGGCGCGGTGGCCTGGATCGGCGACGACCCCGGAGCCAAGTCCTCGACCGTGCCCAGCTCCTGCGAGCCGATGTGCCAGAGCCTGGCCATGCCCCTGCTCGCCCCCGGCTCCGTACCCGAGATCCTCGAACTCGGACTGCATGCCGTGGCGCTGTCCCGGGCCACCGGCCTCTGGGCCGGGCTGAAGATCGTCGCGGATATCGCGGACGCCTCGGCGGTCGTCGACCTCGACGCGCTCCGGCCCGACATCCCCGCCCCGCCCGCCGCCCCGCGCGGCGCGCCGCCCACCCTCGTGGGCCCCGCGTCCCTGGACGCCGAGCACGACATGCTCACCCGGCGGCTGGACCTGGCGCGTGCTTACGCCCGCGAGGCCGGGCTGAACCGCATCACCTTCAGCGCCTCGCACGCCACCTTGGGCGTGGTGGCCTCCGGCACCTCCTACGCCGTGGTGCGGCGCGCCCTGGCCGACCTCGGCATCGGGGAGGCGGACATGGAGGCTCTCGGCGTCCGGCTGATCCGGCTGGCGATGCCGTTCCCCCTCTGCGACGAAGACCTGGTGGCCATGACCGGCGATCTGGAGCAGGTCCTGGTCGTCGAGGACAAGGTGCCCTTCATCGAAGGGCACCTCAAGGCCGCCCTGTACGGCAGTGCCGACGCGCCCGTGGTGGTCGGCCGCCGCGGCGAGAACGGCCGGCCGCTGCTCACCGCCCGCGGCACTCTCGGGGCCGAGGACGTGGCCAAGGCCCTGGCCCGGCGCATCGGCCAGGACCGGCTGCCGCGGACCGCGACCGCCCGGCTGGCCTCGCTGGCACCGCCGGCCGCGCCCCGGATCGCGCTGCCCACCGTGTCGGCGCGCACGCCCTACTTCTGCTCCGGCTGCCCGCACAACACCTCCACCCGCACCGCCGACGACACCCTCGTCGGCGCGGGCATCGGCTGCCACGCCATGATCGCCCTCGATGGCGCGGGCCGCGGCCATCAGATCGGGCTGACCCAGATGGGCGGCGAAGGCGCCCAGTGGATCGGCCTGGCCCCGTTCACCGACGACCGGCACTTCGTGCAGAACCTCGGTGACGGCACCTTCCACCACTCCGGTTCCCTCGCCATCCGCGCGGCGGTGGCCGGGGGCGTGACCATGACGTACAAGCTCCTCTACAACGACGCCGTCGCGATGACGGGCGGCCAGCGGCCCGAGGGGCGGCTGGACGTCCCGGCGCTGACCCGCTGGCTCGCCCTGGAGGGCGTACGGAAGGTCGTGGTGACCACCGCGACACCGGCCGACTACCGCGGCGTACGCCTCGACCCGATCGCCACGGTGCGTCACCGCGACGATCTGCCCGAGGCCGAGAAGCTTCTGGCCGCCACCGACGGCGTGACCGTGCTCATCCATGACGACCGCTGCGCCGCGGAGGAGCGCCGGCTGCGCAAGCGCGGTCAGCTGCCCACCCCCGCCGAGAAGGTGGTCATCAACGAGCGGGTCTGCGAGGGCTGCGGCGACTGCGGGGACGTCTCCACATGTCTGTCGGTGCAGCCCGTGGACACCACCTTCGGCCGCAAGACCCGGATCCACCAGGCGTCCTGTAACTCCGACTTCAGCTGCCTGAAGGGCGACTGCCCCTCCTTCCTCCTCGTCGAGCCGAAGACGACGAAGACCACCAGGGCGAAGGCGACGAAGGCGAAGGCGAAGGCGACGAAGGCGCGGCCCCGTGCCGTCCCCCAGCCGCCCGTGGCCCTGACCGCGCCCATCCCGGCGGTGGCCGGGGACAGCGCGCTGCTGCGGATGCCCGGCATCGGCGGCACCGGTGTCGTGACCGTCTCACAGATCCTCCAGCGGGCCGCCCATCTGGATGGCCGCTACGCGGCCGGACTCGAGCAGACGGGGCTGGCCCAGAAGGGCGGGCCCGTCGTCAGCGACGTACGGATCTCGGCCACCCCGGTCACCGGTGCCGTGCGGGCCTCCCGCGCGAGCGCCGATGTGCTCATCGGCTTCGATCTGCTCGGGGCGGCCGCCGACGCCAATCTGCGCATCGCCCGCCCCGGCCACACCATCGCCGTCGTCAACTCCGCCATCGTCCCCACCGCGGCCATGGTGACCAACCGGGTCGTCCTGCCCGGCTCACCGGACGACGCCCTGGAGCGGATCGAGTCGGCCACCCGCCCCGGGGAGAACCTCTACCTCGACGCGCAGAGCATGGCCGAGGCCCTGTTCGGCGATCACATGCCGACCAATATGCTCCTCGTCGGAGCCGCCTTCCAGCACGGCTGCATCCCGCTGACGGAAGACGCCATCGAGGGCGCGATCCGCCTGGGCGCCGCCGTGGAGAAGAATCTCGCGGCCTTCCGCTGGGGGCGCGCCGCCGCCCTCGACCCCGACGCCGTACGGCACGCCCTGGCCACACCGGAACGGCCGGTCCTGGAGGTCACACCCGAGGCGCACACCATCGCGGCCACGGCCGCCCGGCCCGGAACGCTCCAGGACACCGTCGCCCTGCGCGCCGCCGACCTGATCGCCTATCAGGACCGGGCCTACGCCGAGCGGTACGCCGCCGAGGTGGCGGAGGTGGCCGCGACGGCCCGGCGGCGGGCCGGTGACGAGGCGGGCGAGCGCATCGCCGTCGGCTACGCCGAGGGGCTGCACAAGCTGATGGCCTACAAGGACGAGTACGAGGTGGCCCGGCTGCATCTGGACACCGTGGAACGGGCCAGGGTCGCGGACGAGTTCGGTGCCGATGCCACCGTCTCCGTCCTGCTGCACCCCCCGGCGCTGCGCGCGCTGGGCATGAAGCGCAAGATCCGGCTCCGCCGCACGGCGCCCGCCCTCTTCTCGCTCCTCCGCGCCCTGCGGCGGCTGCGGGGCACCCGGCTGGACCTCTTCGGGTACGCCGAGGTCCGCCGCCAGGAGCGGGCGCTGATCGAGGAGTACCCGCGGCTGGTCCGCGACGCCCTCACCCGTCTGACGCCCGGCAACGCCAGCGCCGTGGAGGACCTGGTGCGGCTCGTCGAGGCCGTCCGCGGCTACGAGGACATCAAGCTGGCCCGGGTCGAGGAGTTCCGCACCACGGCCCGCGCGGCTCTGGACGAGCTGGCCGCCACCGCCGACGCCCCCGCGGCCGTCTCCGTCTGACCCCGGCCCTCGGCACCTCTCCTCGCCCGCCCGTCCGCACCACAGGAGCGCCCCTGATGCCCGTCGACCGTCTGCTTCCCACCCGTGAGGCCGAAGACCTGCTCGACCTCGTCCGTGAGATCGCCGACAAGGAGCTCGCCCTCCGCGTCGACGGGCACGAACGCGCCGAGACCTACCCCGAGGGCCTGTTCGGACTGCTGGGCGACGCCGGACTGCTGGGCCTGCCCTACCCGGAGGAGTTCGGCGGGGGCGGCCAGCCCTACGAGGTCTACCTGCAGGTGCTGGAGGAGCTGGCGGCGCGCTGGGCCGCCGTCGCCATCGCCACCAGCGTCCACACCCTCGCCGCCTTCCCGCTGCTCACCTTCGGCACCACCGGGCAGCGCGAACGCTGGGCGGAGGACATCCTCGGCGGTCGGCTCATCGGTGGGTACAGCCTGTCCGAGCCCCAGGCCGGATCCGACGCGGCGGCCCTGACCTGCCGTGCCGAGAAGGTCCCCGACGGCTATCGGATCAACGGCGCCAAGGCGTGGATCACCCACGGCGGCAAGGCGGACTTCTATGCCCTGTTCGCCCGCACCGGCCCCGGCAGCGACGGCATCTCCTGCTTCTTCGCCCCCGGCCACACCGAAGGCCTCGGCTTCGGCCGGCCCGAGGAGAAGATGGGCCTGCACGCCATCCCCACCACCTCCGCCTTCTGGGACGACGCCCTCCTCGCCACCGACCGGCTCATCGGCGGCGAGGGCCAGGGGCTCCACATCGCCTTCCAAGCCCTGGACTCCGGCCGGCTGGGCGTCGCCGCCTGCGCCACCGGGCTCGCCCAGGCCGCCCTGGACGCCGCGGTCGCCTACGCCCACGAGCGCACCGCCTTCGGCCGCAGGATCATCGACCATCAGGGGCTCGGCTTCCTGCTGGCCGACATGGCCGCCGCGGTCGACTCCGCGCGCGCCACCTATCTGGACGCGGCCCGCCGCCGCGACCACGGGCGCCCGTACACCCGTCAGGCCAGCGTCGCCAAGCTGACGGCGACCGACGCCGCCATGAAGGTGACCACGGACGCCGTCCAGGTCTTCGGCGGCTACGGCTACACCCGCGACTTCCCCGTGGAGCGCTATATGCGCGAAGCGAAGATCATGCAGATCTTCGAGGGCACCAACCAGATCCAGCGGCTCATCATCAGCCGCCAACTAGCCCCCTGACCGGCCCCGCGACGGAATGTCGCACCCGGGCACGCCGGGAGGACGGGTCATGATGACCACCATGACATCGGTACGTGGGACGCGCGGGGTGCGAGCGCAACAGCCGGGATCAGGCCGTACGGCGGCGGTGATGGCGGTGCTGACCGCTCTGACCGTGGCGGGTTGCGGCGGGTCGGACACGACCGACGGGGCGCCCCCGCACAGTGGCAGCCCGTCCGAGTCCCGTTCCGCACAGCCCTCGGGCAGTCCCTCCGGCGATCTCGGCGCCCCGGCGAAACCGCCGGTGTCGGCGGCGGATGGGCGTGACGTCCGCGCCTGCGCGGACGGCGACTGCGAGATCGCGGTGTCCGAGCGGGTGACGGTCGGCTTCAAGGGCCCGGCCGGTCCGGCGACGCTGACCGTGAACGAGATCGGCCCGAACAAGGTCATGTACACCGTGAAGTCGGGCAACAACCGCTCCCAGGGCGGGGCGAGCGGACCGGGCCAGGGGTGCGTCACCGTGCTGCGCGACCACGGCAGCAGCAACTCGTGCGGAAGGGTGAGCACCGTGCGGCCGGCCGCCCAGCCCGGCGCCGTGGTGATCCTGATGGCGGCCGGGGAGGACGGCACGGCGATCCTGCACATCGTCTCCAGGTGACCGGCCCCGGGGGTCAGCTCTCCACGGGAGGGCTTCCCGGGGAACGGGAGTGGCGGATGCCCGCCTCGTAGGTCTCCTTGAGGTGGTGGAGGGTGTCGTCGAAGTGGCGTGCCGCGTAGGTGGCGTAGAGGATGTCGATCAGCAGCAGCTGGCCCCACTTCGAGGTGACGGACTCCCCGTACAGCCCCTCCCCCGCGACGTTGGAGGTGAACAGCGGCACATCGCTGAGCTCCGCCAGCGGGCTGTCCTGGACGGAGGTGATGCCGATGGAGGTGGCCCCGGTCTGCCGGGCGAGCCGCATGGCGTCCACGATGGCGGTGGACTTGCCGGAGTCGCTGATGCCGATGAGCACATCCCGTGGCGTCAGGATGGTGGCCAGCATGACCTGCACGCTCTGGTCGCGGTAGAGCAGACACTTCTTGCCCGCGCGGGTGAACCGCATGACCCCCTCCTCCGCGGCGATGCTGGAGGAGCCCATGCAGCAGAACACCACCACGTCCGCTTCGTGCAGCAGATCGACGGCCCGGCTGATGGCATCGCTGCTGACCTGCTTGGCGGTCTGGGCCAGCGTCTGGCGGCTGCTGCGCTCGATCTTGCCCACGATGGCGGGGGGCTCGTCGCCGCGGAGGATGCCCTCGTAGACGAACTCCTCGTCCCGGCCGGCGGCGGCCGACCGGGTGGCGAAGGTGGCCTCGGCAAGGCTGAGGCGGAGCGAGTGATAGCTGTCCATGCCCAGCTCGCGGACGAACCGGGAGACGGTCGACTCGGCCACGCCGCACGCCGAGGCCAGCTGCGAAATGGTCATCGACTGCGCCTGTCGGGGGTGGGCCAGCAGATACTCGCCGATCTGGCGCAGTGCGCCCGGTAGGTAGGGCAGCTTGCTGGTGATGAGGTGCAGCACATTGCCGGCCTCATCCGCCGGGACAGCCATGACTCGCTCCGTGGTCTCAGGAAGGGACGGTAAGTACCCGTAGCAGATTCTCCACGGCCGCACGGGTGGCGCGCTCCACACTCTCCTTGGTGTACCCACCGATATGGGGTGTGGTGATCACTCGCGGGTGGTGGAACAGCTCCTGGGGCTCCGGCGGCTCCTGGTCGTACACATCGGTGGCGTACCCGCTGAGCCGGCCGTCCTCGAGGGCGTCGAGGACCGCGCCGTCGTCCACCAGGCTCGCGCGGGCGGTGTTGACCAGATGGGCGCCGGGCCGCATGGCCGCGACGGCGGCCTTGTCGATGAGTGGCCGCTCGGCGGGCGGGCAGTGCAGGGTCACCGCGTCCGCGCGGGCGAGCAGATCGTCCATCGTGGTGTACGAGAAGTCCCCGGCGGGGGTGAACTCCGGGTCGGGGAACGCGTCGAAGGCGCGTACGGACATGCCGAGCCCGAGGCCGAGCCGGACCACCCTGCGGCCGATCTGCCCGCACCCGACGACCCCGAGGGTGCGCCCCGCCACCTCCCGGCCCTGGATCCGCTGCCACCGGTCGGCCTTGAGCGCCGTGTCCTGCGGCGGGATGTGGCGCAGCCCGGCGAGCATGAGCGCGATGGCGAGTTCGGCGACGCCCTGGGCGTTGGCCCCGGCGGCGGTCTCGACGGCCACCCCCTGCTCGGCCGCGGCGGTCAGGTCGACGGAGTCGACTCCGACGCCGTTGCGGCTGATGACCTTGAGGCCGGGGGCCGCGGCCAGCACCTCGCGGGTGATCGGCTCGACCCCGGCGAGATAGCCCACGCACGAGGGCAGGAACCGCAGCTGCTCCTCGCGGGTGGGCTGGCGGCCGGGGGTGGGGAACAGCACGTCGTAGCCCGCCGCCTCCAGGGCGGCCAGCGCGGGGTGGCCGCCCTGGGACAGCGAGCGTGGCGTCACGGCGATCCGGTCGGTCACTGCGCCCACTTCGGGTTGTCCACGACCGCCGGGACGCCGTCGCGCTCCACCACGATCTTGCGGAACCCCTTGGACTCGATGGTGCCGTAGTCGTGTCCGGCGTGGCCGGGGAAGGCGAAGAAGGTGATCAGCGGCTCGTCCAGCGAGGTGTTGATGGAGCGGTGGGCGTACCGGCCGGGGACGTAGACGCCCTGGCCGGGGGTGAATTCCTGCCACTGCACATCGCCCTCGGGGTTCTCCATCATCATCAGGCCCTGGCCGCGCAGGCAGTAGTAGATCTCGGCGGTGTCGAGCACGGAGTGGAAGTGGCCCTTGGTCATGAAGTACTCGTCACCGACCTTGCCCGGGTAGGTGATGCTGGTGCCGTAGGCCACCTCCCCGGAGCTCTGGGGGACGCCCATGTCGAAGAACTCGTAGACCAGGACGTCCTCTTCGGCCAGGCGCTCCGCGGCCTTCTGGTCGGCGTACATCCCGGCCATGGCGGACATGCGGCGCTGGAGCGGCTTCTTGGTCCGGGAGAGCCCGGTGACGAGGCTGAAGTCGGTGACGACGGCCGGGCGGGGGGCGGTGGTGCTCATGCGTGCTCCTTGGTGACGTCGCGGGCGATGCGGGACAGCCGCTCGAAGACGGGGCCGTGGGTGGGGATGTCGATGTGGAAGACCTCGGCGATGACCCGGGTCCAGCCGTGGATGAAGTACAGCCAGCCGTCCACGACGCTCAGCCCGGAGGCGTCCTCCTGGGCCCGTGCCTGGTCCAGGAAGACCAGGTCGCCGCGGTAGTTGAAGTCCCAGGCGATGGCGTCGGCGGGGAACCGGGCGGCGTCGGTGAGCGGGGATCCCGGCCGGTCCTTGCCGAGTCCGGTGGCGTTGACCACGACGGAGCCGGGGGAGAGTTTCCGCAGCTGTGCGTCGTTGTCGCTCGGCTCGGGGGCCAGCTGGTAGTCGATGGGGATGGCGAAGCCGAGGCGTTCGTGGACGGTGCGCATCTCGCGCAGCCGGGCCTCGCGGCGGTTGGTGACCACGATGCGGGAGGGAACGTCGCCACCTGCCGCCTTGCGGTTGTGGAGGTACAGGGTGAGGGCGAGGGAGGAGCCGCCCGCACCGAGCAGCAGCAGCTCGCCCCCGGTACGGGACCAGTAGCCGTCGGGCACGATGGCCTCCAGGGCCAGGCCGCTGGTGACGGGGTCCATGGCGTGGCCCCACAGCTGGTCGCCGCGCTTGGAGACGCTGCTGACCTCGTCCAGCAGCTCGGTTTCGTGGCCGACGCCGTCGAAGAGTTCGTGGGCGGCCTTGTAGAGGTTGAGCTTGTGGGTGGTGACCAGCGCGCCCAGCGAGTGCGGGTCGCGCTTGATGAAGTCCACCACCTCCCGGTAGTGCTCGGGGGTGTCGTCCAGCGGGAGGTCGATGCCCTCGATGACGGCGTCGAGGTTCAGCTCGCGCGCCCACGCCGGGAAGACCTTCATGATGGAGGACTTGGTGGTGGTGACGCCGATGAAGTACATCGTCGGGCGGGCGGCGGCGTGATACGTCCGCGGCATGTCAGTTCTCCTTCGAGGAGCCGTGCGGTGGTTCGGGCCGGGTGGGCGGCCGGGTCAGTGCTCCTCCCAGTCCCGGGCGCAGCCCACCGCCTTCTGCCAGCCCGCGTAGAGCTTGTCGGCCCGTGCGCGGTCCATCGCGCAGTCGAAGCGGCGCTCGAGCCGGAAGGTGCCGGACAGCTCCTCCCGGTCCTTCCAGAACCCGGTGGCGAGCCCGGCGAGGAAGGCCGCGCCACGGGCCGAGGACTCGATGACGGTGGGGCGCAGCACGGGGACGTCGAGGATGTCGGCCTGGAACTGCATGAGGAAGTTGTTGGCGGTGGCTCCGCCGTCGACCTTGATCTCCCGCGTGGTGAGGCCCGAGTCGGCCTCCATACAAGTGATGACGTCGCGGATCTGGTAGGCGATGGACTCCAGCGTGGCCCGGATGACGTGCTTACGGCTGGCGCCGCGGGTCAGGCCGAGGATGGCGCCCCGCGCGTACTGGTCCCAGTACGGGGCGGCCAGCCCCACGAAGGCCGGTACGACATAGACGCCGTTGGTGTCGGGGACGTTGAGGGCCGCGTACTCGGTGTCCTCGGCGTCGTAGACGATCTGGAGCTCGTCGCGCAGCCACTGGATGGAGGCGGCGGCCACGAAGATCAGCCCTTCCAGGGCGTACTCGACGCCGCCGTCCACGCCCCAGGCGATGGTGGTGAGCATGCCGCTTTCGCTGAAGACGGGGCTGTCGCCGGTGTTGAGGACCAGCGAGGCGCCGGTGCCGTACGTGGCCTTCACCGAGCCCGGGTCGAAGCACGCCTGGCCGAACAGCGCGCCCTGCTGGTCGCCGACGGCCGAGGCGACCGGGATCCGGGCGCCGAGCAGCACCGACTCATCGGTGTGGCCGTAGACCTCGCTGGTGGGACGCACCTCGGGGAGGATCTCGCGGGGGATGTCGAGCTCGTCGAGCAGCCGCTGGTCCCAGTCCAGCCGGGTGATGTCGAACAGCATGGTGCGCGAGGCGTTGGTGTAGTCGGTGACATGTGCGGCGCCGCCGGTGAGGTTCCAGATCAGCCAGGTGTCGACGGTGCCGAAGGCGAGTTCGCCGCGCTCGGCGCGCTGCCGTGCGCCGGGGACGTTGTCGAGGATCCACTTCACCTTGGTGGCGGAGAAGTAGGCGTCGATGATCAGCCCGGTGGTCCGCTTGACGTACTCCTCCAGGCCGCGGGCCTTGAGCTCCTCGCACAGCGCCGCGGTGCGGCGGTCCTGCCACACGATGGCGTGGTGCACGGGCTCTCCGGTGGCGCGGTCCCAGACCACCACCGTCTCGCGCTGGTTGGTGACGCCGATGGCGGCGATGTCCTCGGAGCCGCACTCGGCCTGGGCCAGCACCTGCTTGGCGACGGTGACCTGGGTGTTCCAGATGTCGAGCGGGTTGTGCTCGACCCAGCCGGGCTGCGGATAGATCTGCGGGAACTCCTGGCTGGCGCACGCGGCGATGTCGCCCGCCTTGTCGAAGAGGATGGCCCGGATGCTGGTGGTGCCGGCGTCGAAGGCCATGACATAGCGGTGGGTCATGGGGTCACCTGTCTTCCGCCGGGACCGCGGGGCCCGATGTGGTGGCGTGGGGGTCGCCGTCAAACGCGACCATGGCCTTCATCCCGGCCCCGGAGGCCGCGTAGGCGAAGGCATCGTGGATCTTCTCCAGTGGGAACACCTCACTGACCAGTGGTGACAGATCGACGCGGCGCTCGCCGACCAGCCGCAGACAACGGCCGTAGTCGCCGTTGGTGGAGCCGGTCGTCCCGGTCAGGGTGAGGCCCTTGTAGTGCACGGCGTTGGTGTCGAGCGGGATGGTCCGCGCGGCGCCGAGGCCGGCGAAGTAGTTGAGCCGGCCGTGCGGGGCGAGCAGTTCGGCCGCCTGCGCCTGCACCTGCGGGTCGGACACCGCCGTGATGACCACGTCCGCGCCCCGGCCGCCGGTGTGCTCGCGCACCACCTCGGCCAGGTCCTGTTCACGGACCCCGACACACACATCGGCGCCGAGCCGGGCGGCGAGGTCCAGACGGGGGCGGCTGCGGTTGGAGATGATCACCTTGCGGGCCCCGGCGAGCTTGCCGAGCAGCACATGGAACGCGCCGATGGGGCCCGCGCCGGTGATGACCACGACGTCCTCGGGGCCGACCCGGAGCCCGCGCTGCCCGCTGTAGCAGCAGGAGAACGGCTCCACCAGGGCCGCCTCGGCGTACGAGACGCCCTCGGGGATCTCGAAGACGTTGCCGCGCTGGACGGCGAAGCCGGGCACCCGCAGCAGCTCCTGGAAGCCGCCGTCGATGCTGATGCCGAACGCCTCGTAGTCCGGACACATGTTGTTGTAGCCGTGACGGCACATGTCGCAGCGGCCGCAGCCCACGTTCGGGGTGACGGTGACCCGCATGCCCGGCTGGAACGCGGTCACCCGCGGCCCGGCCGCCACCACGTCCCCCGCCACCTCATGGCCCAGCACCCGGTGCTGCCCGTCGCGGATCTTGAAGTGGCCGTGCTTGAAGATGCGCAGGTCGGTGCCGCAGATGGAGGCCGCCCGGACCCGCACCAGCAGGTCGTCGCCGACGACGGTGGGCTCGGCAACGTCCTCGACCGCCAGCTCCCCCGGCCGGCGCAGCACGGCGGCCCTCATGACGCACCTCCGACGACACCGGGCCGGATGAGCTCGGTCTGGGCCTCGTCGGCGACCGCGAAGACGACCTTGTTGTACCAGGTGCGGCGCTCCAGCATGTCGGCGAACATCGCCGGTGCCTCCTCCAGGCTCGGGGTGTGGCTGATGAGTGGCGCCACCTTCAGATCGCGGCCCAGGTGGTGGACCACCATGTCCCATTCGCTGCGCCCGGCCGGGGTGATCCTGGAGTTCCAGGTGCCGTAGACGCGCAGCTCACGGCGGAGAATCGAGGAGACCAGGGCGCGCGGCAGGGTCAGGTCACCGGAGATGTCGCCCAGGAGCATCACCTGGCCGAGCGGGGCCGCCGCGGTGATGGCCTGGACGAGGGTGGCGGGCAGACCGCTCGCCTCCACCGCGCAGTCCACGCCCCGGCCGCCGGTCAGCTCCCGGACCGTGTCCACCGTGTCCCCGGCGGACGCGTCGATGACCGGGAAGCCGAGACCGGCCATGACGGCGCGCTTGCGCTCGTCCACATCGGCCACGTACACCTCGCTGACGCCCAGGATGCGCAGCCACTGGGCGGCCAGCGCCCCGATGGGCCCCGCCCCGATCACCAGCGCGGTGGCGTGGGCGGGCAGCTGGAACTTCAGCATGGCGTGCAGGGCGACCGCGGCGGGCTCCACCATGGCGGCGTGCACCAGCGGCACGTCCCGCGCCACCGGCACCAGATTGGCCTCGGGCACATGGAGGTACTCGGCCATGGCGCCGTCGCGCCGCGACCCGTAGTAGTCGTAGCCGGAGCCGACGGCGTACTCGCCGATCTGGGTCATCGGGTCCGCCGGATCGGGCAGGAGGGGGAAGACCGCGGCGCGGTCCCCGGGGCGGAAGCGGCTTCCCTCCGGCGCCTCCTCGACCACGGCGGAGAACTCGTGCCCCAGGACGAGCGGATAGTGATACGCCTTCCCGCGGCCGAACCTCAGCACGTCCGAGCCGCATACGCCCACACCGCCGACGCGGACGAGGACGGAGCGGTCGCCCACGGGAGCGGGGGCGGGGATGTCGGTGAGGGTGAGGACGCCCTCGGATTGCAGTACTGCTGCCTTCATCGCTTGGTCCGCCTCAGACTTCCATGCCGTAGCGGTGTGCCTTGTGCGTCGGGTAGAGCGCGATCTGGGGGATGGTGACGTCGGGCGTGCGGGTGGCCACGTAGAGGGACACCTCGGCGACGTTGTCGACGTCGATGCAGCTGGCGTGGATGCCCTCGGCGAGCTCCTTGTCGTCCAGCCAGCCGTCGAGGTAGGCGGGGATGTCGCCGTCGTACAGGCCCTTGTCGATGATCTCGGTCATCGGGGTCTTGACGTGGGACGGGTTGATCACCGTCACACCGATGTTCTTCTCCTTGCCCTCAAGGAGAATGTTCTTGCTGAATCCCATCATCCCGTGCTTCGAGGCGCGGTAGGGGCTGTGGCCGGGACCGGATGCCAATCGGGCCGAGGACGATCCCATATTGATGACGCGCCCGCCGGTGGGCTGCCGCTCCATGATGCGGAACGCCTCGCGGCAGCACAGGAAGACCGCGGTCAGATTGGGGCCGATGGTCTTGTTCCACTCCTCCAGCGTCACCTCGGTCACCGGGGGTGAGAGCGAGTCGCGGCCCGCGCTGTTGACGAGGAGATCGACCTGGCCCCACTCCTCCATGGCGGTCCGGAAGAAGCTCTGGACCTGCTCCTCCTCGGTGACATCGGCCTCGATGCCCACGCAGGCGCCGCCCTGGGACTGGATGGAGCCGACGACCTGCTGGAGTCGCTTGCCGTCGATGTCGACCAGGAGGACCTTGGCCCGGTTGGCCGCGAAGATCCGGCCGACGGCCTCGCCGATGCCGGAGGCGCCACCGGTGATGATGGCGACCTTGCCCTCCAGCGCGGTGCCGGGGGCGGGTTCGTAGGTGGTGGTCATGCTGTCCCTTTGGGTTTGATGGGTGGGTGTTCGGGGGTGGTCTTCAGGAGGTGGTCTTCAGGAGGTGGTCTTCAGGAGGTGGTCTTCAGGAGGTGGCCGCGGCGGCGATCTCGACCGCGCCGCGGGCGTTGCGCCCGATGGCCTCGTACTCCCCCTCCGCCAACAGCGCCGTACTGGCGATCCAGGTGCCACCGCAGGCGGCCACGTGCGGCCGGCTGAGGTAGTCGGGGAGGTTGTCCGGTGTGAGGCCGCCGGTGGGCATGAACGCCATTCCGTCGTACGGGGCCGCCATGGCGTCCAGCAGCCGCAGTCCACCCGACGCCTCGGCCGGGAAGTACTTCACCAGCGGCAGTCCCCTGGTCACGGCCGCCTCAATACCGGTGGGGCTGTTGACGCCGGGGACGACGGGGATCTTCCGCTCCAGGCAGTGGTCCACGACGTCCGGGTTGAAGCCGGGCGCCACCACGAACTGGGCTCCCGCGTCGATGGCCAGGTCCACGGTCGCGCGGTCCAGGACCGTACCGGCGCCGACCAGCAGCTCGGGGTGGCGAGCCCGCAGGGTGGCGATCCCGTCCCGGGCGGCCGGGGTGCGGAAGGTGATCTCGGCGACCGGCAGACCCGCCCCGAGCAGCGTCTCGCCGAGCGGGTCGGCGTGGCGTACATGGGGCAGGGTGACGACCGGGACGACCCGGACGCGGCGCAGTTCGCCGAGGAGTTCGGTGGGGTTCATCGGTCCTCTTTCGCGGTGGGGTCGCCCGGGGTGAGGACGTAGGCGTCGCCCACCCGCGGCACGGTCCAGGACAGTGGCGTGGCGCGGCGGCGCAGTGTGTCCCGGGCGTCCTCCGGGTCGACGGTGTTGAAGTCGAACAGGCCGAAGTGGTGGCAGAGCAGGTGCGGGATCCCGGCCGCCTCGCACAGTCCCGCCGCCTCCTGGACGGTGAAGTTGCCGGGGACGCCGTTCTCGGTGCGGTGGCGGTCGCGCCCGTTCACGGGCAGCAGCGCCACGTCGGCGCGGAGTGTGCGCAAGCGCTCGGGCTGCCCGTCGTACGGGACGCAGTCGCCGGAGTGGTAGACGCGGACACCGCCGACCGTGAGCACATAGCCGAGGAAGCGATGGTCCCCGTTCTCGTCCTGTTCGAGGTGTTCATGGGCGGCCGGGACCGGTTCGACGGTGATTCCGCCGTCCAGTTCCACGCGCTCACCCGCGGTGGTCCCGGTCAGCCGGGTGGCGGGTACGCCACGCTCCAGGGCCCGCGCCCGCTCGGCGCGCGGGACGACGAAGCGCGGGTCGTTGTGCGGGAGCAGGGCCCGGATGGTGCCCGGGTCCATGTGATCGGTGTGTCCATGGGTGCACAGCACCGCGTCCACCCCGCGGATGGCCTCCGGTGCCACCGGGGCGGGGTGCATCCGGCGGTGCGGGAAGAGCTTGCCGCGGTACTTCTCGGCGAGGGTGTCCGAGAGGTACGGGTCGATCAGGATCAGCCCGCCCCGGTGGCGCAGGGCGAATCCGGCCTGCCCGAGCCACCAGAGCGTCACGTCGTCCGGTCCGGCCTCCGGCGGGGCGGCGAAGGTGCCGGTGAGAGGGGTGCCGGGCACGGGGCGCACGGCGGGCCGTGTGATGTTCATGCGTGCTCCCGGTGGGTGAGGGTGGGGTCGCTGTGCGCGGTCATGGGGTGCCCGCCGGGGATCTGCCGTCGAGCTCCGCGGGGTCCAGCGCTCCGGTCATCAGGGCGACGGCATCGGGCATCGAGATGTCGGAGGTACGCACCAGGGCGACGCGCCGGCCCAGCCGCTGGACGTGGATGCGGTCGGCGACGTCGAAGACATGGGGCATGTCGTGGCTGATCAGGATGACCGGTACGCCCCGGCCGCGGATTTCGCGGATGAGGTCGAGCACCCGCTGCGATTCCCGCACCCCGAGCGCCGCCGTCGGCTCGTCCATGATGATCACCCGGCTGCCGAAGCAGGCGGCGCGTGCGACGGCGACGCCCTGGCGCTGCCCGCCGGAGAGCGTCTCCACCGGCTGGGAGAAGTTCTGAATGGTCAGCAGCCCGAGGGAGGTGAGCAGTTCCCGGGTCTCCTCGCGCATCCCCTTCTTGTCCAGCAGCCGGAAGACGCTGCCGAGCGGACCGGACCTGCGGCGCTCACGGCCGAGGAAGAGGTTGGCGGGAATGTCCCGGGAGGGCGCGACGGCCAGGTTCTGGTAGACCGTCTCCAGTCCGTGGTCCCGCGCGTCCAGGGGGTTGCGGAACCGCACCGGCTCCCCGAAGAGGCGGATCTCCCCGGCGTCGGGGACCTCCGCCCCGGAGAGGCACTTGATGAGCGTCGACTTGCCGGCGCCGTTGTCGCCGATGACGGCGAGGACCTCACCGGCGCGCAGCTCCACATCGGCCCCGCCGAGGGCGGTGACATGTCCGTAGCGCTTGACCAGGCCGCGCGCCTGGAGGGCGAGTTCGTCGGTGGTGGTGTCCCGGGAATTCATGCGGCCACCTTCCGGATCCACTGGTCGGCGGCGACGGCCACGATCACCAGGACACCCACGGTGAAGACCTGCCACAGGGCGTCCACCCCGGACAGGGCGAGCCCGCTGCTGAACACGCCCACGATGAGGGAGCCCAGCAGGGTGCCGAGGACATGGCCACGGCCGCCGAAGAGGCTGGTGCCGCCGATGACGACGGCGGTGATGGACTGGAGGTTGAGGTTCTCACCGGCCTGCGGGCTGACCGAGCCGATCCGCCCGATGAGGAACCACGCGGCGAGACCGCAGATCAGCCCCGCCACCACATACACACTGAGCAGCACCCGGCCGGTGCGGATCCCGCTGAGGCGGGCCCCCTCGCGGTTGTCGCCCACCGCGTGCAGATGGGCGCCCCACGCGGTGCCCCGCAGCAGATAGGCCACCGCGGCGAAGCAGCCGATCATCATCAGCGAGCTGTAGGTGACATCGGTGCCCAGGACATTGATGGAGCGGCCCGGCCAGCTCAGCAGGGGCGGCACGTCCTGGGCCCGGATGGTCTCGCTCCGCGAGTAGAAGAGGGTGAGGGCGGAGAAGACGCTGAGGGTGCCGAGCGTGGCGATGAACGGCGGAATGCGGAACCGGGTGACCAGCACACCGTTGAGTCCGCCGCAGACTCCGCCGACGACGACACCGAGCAGCAGGGCCAGGGGCACCGGCAGACCGTGGTCCACCGCCAGCTTGCCCATCACCACGGAGGCGAGCACGGTGATGGCCCCGACCGACAGATCGATGCCCGCGGTCAGCACGATCAGCGTCTGGGCGATGCCGACCATGCCGATGATCTGCACCTGCTGGACGATCAGCGAGATATTGAGCGGATCGCTGAACCGGGACCCCACCCACACGCTGAAGAACAGCGAGGCGAGGAGCAGCACGATGAGCGGGCCGAGCAGCGGCTTGGTGTGCAGGGCCGACTGTCCGCGGGCGAGCGCTCCGCGCTCCCGCGGCCGTGTGGTGGGAGGGTCTGCGGCGGTTGGGGGGACGGTGTCGTGCGCCACGGTCAACTCCTGGAAACGGTAAGGGTTATGTGGATGTGCCGGACGTCCGCCGGGTCGGCCCCGGCGGTGGTGCGCGGGGCTAGCCCCAGCAGTGGCGCAGGCCCCAGTCCGACTTCTGCGAATCCAGACCGGATACGGGGGTGTCCGTGATGAGGGAGACTCCGGTGTTGGTGAAGCCCTGCCCGGAAGAGCCGGAGTCCTTGCCGCCGTCCTTGGCGTGCGCGACCACGGCGGCCAGGCCATCGGCCGCCATCTTCACGGGGAACTGCATCGAGGTCGCGCCGATGACGCCGCCGGCCACGTTCTTGACGCCGGGACAGCCGCCGTCGACGGAGACGATGGTGACGTCCTTCTGCTTACCGGCCGCCTTGATGGCCTGATAGGCACCGGCGGCGGTGGGCTCGTTGATGGTGTAGACGAGATTGATGGAGCCGTTCTTCTGGAGCAGCTTCTCCATGGCGTCGCGCCCGCCCTCCTCGTTGGCGTCGGTCACCTCGTGGCCGACGATCCGGGAGTCGCGCTCGTCGCCGATCCGGTTCGGGTTCCGGACATCGACGCCGAAGCCATCCAGAAAGCCCTGGTCCCGCAAGACATCGACCTTGACCTGCTCGGAGCTGAGGTCCAGCAGGGCGATCTTCGGCCGCTTGCCCGCCATCCGTGCCTTGGCCCACTTGCCGATCATGCGGCCGGCCAGCCGGTTGTCGGTGGCGTAGGTGGCGTCCACCGCCGATGCCGGTTCCGTCGGCGAGTCCAGGGCGACGACCATGACACCGGCCTTCCGCGCCCGGTCGATGGCGGGGATGATCGCGCCGGAGTCGGCCGGGGTGATCAAAATGCCCTTGGCACCCGCCGCCACCAGGTTCTCGATGGCCTTGACCTGTGAGTCGTTGTCGGCCTGGCCCTTGCCGGCGAAGGTCCTCAGGTCCACGCCGAGCTGGCGGGCCTTCTTCTGGGCGCCCTCGCGCATCTTCACATAGAAGGGATTGTCGTTGGTCTTGGTGACGAGGCCGACGATGGTCTTGTCGTCACCGTGGCCGCTGATGCCGCTCCCGCATGAGGTGAGCAGCAAGGTGAGACCGATTCCCGCGGACAAGGCCGCGAGCGCTCTGTGGCGCGGCATGACGCGATCTGCCATGAGATTGCCTTTTCTCGACGTGCGGGGGGTGGCTGGGGGAAAGTGCGCCGCCCGCCGGGTGCCGGTTCGCGGCAGCGGGGACTGTCGGTGCCGACACGTTCATCGGTCGGCTCGGCCCTGATCGGGCTGGGGATGGCCGGTGGGACGTGCTCAGCGGCTCGATCCACAACGTCGCAGAGGTTTCGAGCACTGTCAATGCATCTCGAAGAAATTTCTACGACACATGCTCGACACGAACCGCTTTCCAGAATCCAAGTAGAAATTTCTTCGAATGATCTTGACTATCGCAGAAATCACTACGATGCTGGGAGGTGGCCCCCTTCCCGACGGAGTCGGCCACAACCCCCTTCCGGACCGCACAGCGAGCGCCCGGAAAGGAGTACGGAAATGACAGTGAACCCAGCGGGCGCGGTCGCCACCGTGGCCCCCTCACCATCCAACGGCCCGCCGCCGCGCCGGCGGACGGGCCCGCCCGATGTCCACACTCCGCCGCGGGGGCTGGCCCTGCGACTGGCCTCCGACCCGGCCGCCGTGGGCCGGGCCCGCCGTACCGCGGCGGGCGCCCTGCGCCGCTGGGGGGTCCCCGACACCGCCGCCGACGACATCGTCCTCATGGTGGACGAGCTGGTGACCAACGCGATCGAGCACGCCGACGGGCCCGTGTGGCTGCGGCTGCGGCTGCGCCGCGGATGCTGTGTGATCTGCCAGGTCGGGGACGGCTGCCACGAGGCACCCCGACTGCGCCCCAGCGACCCCGACGCTGAAAGCGGCCGCGGGCTGCTCCTCGTCGCCGCGCTCGCCGACACCTTCGGCACCCGTGTCACCGCCACCGGAAAGGTCATCTGGTTCCGGCGCCGCGTACGGGACGGCCGGATCCCGGCACCCCGCACCGCCCCCGCTACCGATTACTGACCAGTAGTCGCCGTGTCCGCTGAGTGATATCTTTGTTCTCGTGGCACAAGATGGTGGTCTGGCTCTCGTCCGTAAGTCCGTTGAGGTTCTCGACCTGCTCGCGGCGAGAGGCGAGGCGACGGCCGCGCAGCTCGCGGAGGAGCTGGGTGAGCCTCGCAGCTCGGTATACCGGCTGCTGTCGAGCCTCCAAGGCCTGGACATGGTGGAGGGCGGCAGCCGACGCGGCACCTTCCGCCTGGGATTCCATCTGCTCAGCCTCGGCACCGCCGTGGTGGAGCGTTTCGACGAGCGGCGCTTCGCGCAGCCGGTGATGGAGCGCCTCCACGACGAGACCGGCGAGACGGTGTACCTGTGCGTCCAGCGCGGCCGCGAGGCGGTGTGCATCGAGCGGCTGGACGGCCGGCGGGTCCAGTCCCTCGCCCTGAAGCTCGGCGGTGCGCTGCCGCTGCACGCCGGTGCGGCGTCCCGCGCCCTGCTGGCCTTCCAGGACCGCTCGGCCTGGTCGGACTACCTCGAACAGGGGCCCCTGGAGCGGTTCACCCCGTCCACCCCGGTCACGGCGGACTCGCTGGTCCCGGTGCTGGAGCAGACCTCCGACAGCGGGATCTCGGTCAGCGACCAGGACGTGACGGTCGGCGTGGCCGCGCTCGGCGTCCCGATCCTGGACTACCGGGGGCAGGTGCGTGCCGCCCTGTCCATCAGCGGGGTCCGGGAGGCCATCCTCGGCACGGACCCGGCCGGTCTGCGCGAGCGGTTGGTCGAGGCCGGCCAGGAGATTTCGCGGGCGCTGGGCTGGAAGGCCGTCACCGGCGCCGTCGCCGACTTCGGCTGACGGAAGGGACCGACGGGCCCAGAACACGGCGCCCGCCCCGGAGGAATCCCGGGGCGGGCATCTCGCGCCTAGCGGCTCGCGGTACGCAGTGCTTCGCGGGCCTCTGCCTCGACTCCGGCGGCGTTCAGCCGGTAGTGCCCGTACAGATGGGTGGGCGGGCCGATGAGGCTGTACTCGTCCCGGATCCCGTGGCGGTGCAGCCGGACCGGCACACCATGCTCGCTGATCACCTCGGCCACCGCGCCGCCGAGACCGCCGAGCACATTGTGCTCCTCCACCGTCATCAGCAGCCGCGAGCGCCGCGCGGCCCTCAGCACCGCCTCCTCATCCAGCGGTTTGACGGTGTGCATGTCCAGCACTCCGACGTCGTACCCGTCCGCGGTGAGCGCCGCCGCGGCCCCCAGCGCGGGATGGACCATCGAACCGGTGGCGATGAGGGTGAGGTCGCTTCCCGTCCCGTGCTCGACCGCCTTCCCGATCTCCAGGGTGGTCCCCGCCGGGTAGACATCCGGGTCCCGGCCGCGGCCGATACGGAAGTAGACCGGGCCCGGGAGGTCCACCGAGGCGCGCAGCACCGCGGCCAGGGCCGCGGTGTCGGCCGGTGCGACCACGGTGAGCCCGGCGATGCTCCGGGTGACGGCCAGATCCTCGGTCGCGTGATGGGAAGTCCCGTAAAACCCCAGGGTGATCCCCGCGTGGTGGCCGATCAGCCGGACCGGCTGACGGGTATACGCCACGTCGGTACGGATCTGCTCGCAGGCCAGCAGCGCCATGAAGGACGCGAACGTGGCCACATACGGCCGCAGGCCGGTGGTGGCCAGACCCGCCGCCGTGGACACCATATGCTGCTCGGAGATCCCGAACTGCAGATACTTCTCCGGGTGACGCTCCTGGAAGCGCACCAGACCATTGGAATACTTCAGATCCGCGGTGCCGACGACCACGGGATGGCCCTCGTCCGCCAGGTCGGCGAGGGTGTCGCCGAGGGCCTGAAGACCCGGAGCCTGTTCCAGCAGGCTCAGCAGATGCCAGGATTCCGGCTGCAGACCGGGCGCGACGCTCACCGTGCCCCCCGCAGTTCCGCCAGGGCGTTGGCCTCGTCCCGCTCGGCCAGCCAGCCCAGATGCCATCCGAACTCGGACTCCATATAGGAAATCCCCTTTCCCTTCACAGTGTTGGCGACCACCACCGCCGGACGGTCGCGGCCGGTGTCCTCCGCCAGTGAGCGCAGCAGGGGCAGCAGGGCCGAGACGTCGTGGCCGTCGACCTCGTGGGTCTGCCATCCGAACGCCCGCCACTTCTCCAGCAGCGGCTCGATCCCGGTCACACCGTCGATACGGCCATCCAGTGAGTGGTCGTTGCGGTCGACGATGGCCACCAGCCGCCCCAGGCGGTGGTGCGCGGCGCCCAGGGCCGCCTCCCAGACCTGCCCCTCGTGCAGCTCCCCGTCGCCCAGCAGGACGAACGTGGTGTACGGGCGCCCCTGGAGGCGGCCGCCCATCGCCATACCCGTCCCCGCCGACAGGGCGTGGCCCAGCGACCCGGAGCTGAAGTCGATCCCCGGGATGCGGGTCATGTCCGGGTGGTCACCGAAGGCGTTCCCCAGACGGGTGTACTCATCCAGCTCGGCCGCGTCGAAGAAGCCCCAGTCGGCCAGCAGCGGATACAGCGTGGCCGCCGCATGCCCCTTACCGAACAGGAAACGGTCGCGGTCGGGCCAGTCCGGCTCACCACGCCGCAACCGCATCACCCCGTAATAGAGCGTGGCCAGGATCTCCGCACACGAGAAACCGGACGCGTAATGGCCGGTCTTGGCAATCGAGATCAACCGCACCGTCTCCAGACGAGCGAACAACGCCCGTTCCTCGATGTGCTCGATGAGCTCGCGGTCCGCCGGCGCGACCGGCGTCTGTGCAGTCATTCGGTGTCTCTCCCAGTCGGTGAGCCCCATTGGCGAGCCCAGTCGGCGAATCCGATGGCGGGCCCGATCGGCGGCACGGCCGGGTCCGGTCCGCACCACCCTCGTCATCGGAAGTTACCACCCACTGGACAGTGCGTCCATGTCGTGAGAATGTCTCGGTGGTCGCCGTCACACCCGCCGAAAGCGGGCTTTCTCAAAGCCAAGGAGATGCGATGACCCTCCCCGATCGCCCCGGGCCCCTGACCACGCAGGAGTCGCGGGCCCCGGACATCCGTCAGCGTCAGGTCCGTGTCACCGCGCCCCGGCAGGTCGCCCTCGTCGAGCGGGACCTCACCGGCCCCCCACCGGGCGAGGTCCGGGTCCGGGTCCGCGAAGTCGGCGTGTGCGGCAGCGATCTGAAGATGTGGTCCGGCGAGCACGCCGTACTCAAGCCCCCACTGGCCCTCGGACACGAGGCGTGGGGGATCGTCGAAGAACACGCCGCGGACCCCGATGCCACCGGCTCCGCACCGCTCACCCCCGGCACCCCCGTGGTCATCGTTCCCCCGGCCGGCTGCGGCACCTGCCACAACTGCGCGCGGGGGCGCGAGCAGCTGTGTGCGCGGATGCGGTTCGTCGGCGGCCAGATCGACGGGGCCATGGCCCGGTTCCTGACCGTCCCGCCGCACCACCTCCTGCCGATCGACCCCCGGGTGCCCGAGGAACTGCGGGTCCTGATCGAACCGCTGGCCGTGGCCGTGCACGCCGTCGGCCGGGCCCGTGTCGGCGCCGACGATCAGGCCCTGGTGATCGGTGCGGGTCCGATCGGCGTCTTCTGCGCGCTCGTGCTCGCCGCCCAGGGCGTCGGCCGGGTGGTGGTGACCGACCGGGACCCGCTGCGGCTCGACCTCGCCCGCCGGCTCGGGGTGCCGCACGTCGTGCGTACGACGGCCGCCCAACCGCTCCTCGCGGCCGGGGACCACATCCGTTCCGAAGGCGCGGATGTGGCGTTCGACTGCGTCGGCGCCCAGGCCACCACCGCGCAGGCGCTGACGGCGACCTGCCGTGGCGGCCGCACCGTCCTGGTGGGCATCAGCCCCGCCGAGCTGACCGTCGGCGGAGTGGCACTCCAGCGCGGCGAACGCGAGCTCATCGGCGTCCAGATGTACCAGCGCGAGGACTTCCGCCACGCGATGGACCTGCTGGCCGAAGGGCTCGTCCCGGCCGTCGACGGTCTCAAGCGCTCCCGGCCGCTCGCCCAGGCCGGGGAGCTCCTCGATGAGCTCGCCCGGCGGCCGAGCCCCGTCCTGAAGGAGACCCTGCTCCCGGACTGAGAGACACCGGGTCGCGGGACCTCCGCTCGTCCCCTCCTCACCCCGCCCCGAAGGACCCAGCCATGAATCCTCCCTCCGCCGTCACACCACCCTCCCCTCCCACCGCCGACACACCCAACATCCGCACCGTGGCCTGGGCGACCATGATCGGAACGGCCATCGAGTGGTACGACTTCTTCACCTACGGCATCGCCGCCGCCCTCGTCTTCAACACCCTCTTCTTCCCCGCCGGCACCTCTCCGGTGGTGGGAACGCTCCTCGCGTTCAGCACCTACGCCGTGGGGTTCGCCGCCCGGCCCGTCGGCGGCGTGGTCTTCGCGCACTACGGGGACAAGATCGGCCGTAAGTCCATGCTGGTGGTCTCGCTGCTGCTCATGGGCGGCAGCACCTTCTGTATCGGGCTGCTTCCCGGCTTCCCCACCTTGGGCGTCGCAGCCCCCCTGCTCCTGGTGGCCCTGCGGATCGTCCAGGGCTTCGGGGTGGGCGGCGAATGGGGTGCCGCGGCCCTGATGGCCGTCGAGCACGCACCGCCCAACCGGCGTGGCTTCTACGGCAGTTGGCCGCAGATGGGAGTTCCCGCCGGAATGCTCATCGCCAATCTGGCCTTCTTCGCCCTGTCGGGCGCCACGAGCGACCACGACTTCCAGGCGTGGGGCTGGCGCGTTCCCTTCCTCGCCTCCGCCGTGCTCGTCGTGCTCGGGCTCGTCATCCGGCTCCGGGTGAGCGAATCCCCGGTGTTCCGCGCGATGGAGCAGGCGGGCCGGATCGAACGACGGCCGGTGATCGCCGTGCTCCGCACCCAGCCTGCCAACGTCCTGCGCGCCGCGGGCATCAGGTTCGCCGAGAACAGCACCTTCTACATCCACACCACCTTCGTGCTCACCTACGGCACGACGGTGCTCACCCTGGAACGCGACGACCTGCTCATCGGGGTGATCATCACGGCCGCCCTGGGCCTGATCAGCCTGCCCCTGTGGGGACGGCTGTCCGACCGGGTCGGACGCCGGCCCGTGGTGCTCTTCGGCTCGGCCCTGCTCGCCGCCCTGTCCTGGCCCTTCTTCTGGGCGCTCGACAGCGGATCGCTGCCGGTCATCTATCTCGTCACGATCCTGTGCATCAACGTCGGCAACCACGCGGTGTACGCACCGCAGTCCGCCTACTTCGCCGAGCTGTTCGAGCCCGAAGTCCGCTACAGCGGTGCCTCGATCGGCTCGCAGGCGGCCAGTGTCCTCGCCGGCGGGCTGTCCCCGCTGATCGCCACCGCCCTGCTGGAGGCGGGCGACGGCTACCACCTCATCGCCCTCTATATGACGGCGATGGCGCTGATCACCGTGTGCACGGCGCTGATCAGCCCCGACCCCTACCGCCAGTCCCTCAAGCGGTCCTCCACGCCAGGTGACCGCGATGCCCGGCCCACCGAATCCACCACGGAGATGTCCCATGGCTGACCCCACCGTTCTCATCACCGGCGCCGCACAGGGAATCGGGGCCGCCACGGCCCGGGTCCTCGCCGAGCGGGGCTGGCGCGTCGCCGTCGCCGACCTCAAGGGCGACGCCGCCCAGGACCAGGTCGCGGCCCTCGACGCGGCGTCCCCCGTGACAGGGGGGCACCTGGCAGTCGCCGTCGACGTCACCGACGAAGCCAGCGTCGCCGCGATGTTCGACGACATCGCGACGCGTGCCGGTGGGCTCGACGCGCTGGTCAACGGCGCGGGCGTCATCTTCCGGCAGGCGGCCCAGGACTTCGACAGCCGGCAGTGGGCCCATCAGCTCGCGGTCCACCTCACCGGCGCGATGCACTGCGCGCGTGGTGCCTACCCCCTGCTGGTCCGCAGCGGCCGGGCCAGTGTGGTCAACATCGGTTCCGTCGGGTCGACCTTCGGGCTCCCGGGCCGGCTCGGCTACGCCACCGCCAAGAGCGGAGTGCTGGGCCTCACCCGGACCCTGGCGGCCGAGTGGGGCGAGGTCGGCATCCGGGTCAACGCCGTGGCGCCGGGATACGTGGCCACCGAAATGGTGCGAAGTGGCCTGGAGTCGGGAGCGCTCGACCGGGAGGCGCTGCTGCGGCGCACACCGATGCGACGGCTGGCCGAGCCCGCCGAGATCGCCACCTCCATCGCCTTCCTGCTCTCCTCCGACGCCTCCTTCGTGCACGGTGCCACCCTCCGGGTCGACGGGGGCATCACGATCGACGGCACCTTCTGACCACCGACCCCCGAGGACACCCCATGAACAGCCACCCCTCCGGCCGACTCGGGGACATGAGCGGGCGCACCGCCGTGGTCAGCGGAGCGAGCAGCGGCATCGGACTCGCGATCCTGCGGCGCTTCCTCGAGGCCGGCGCGACCGTTCACGGACTGGCCCGGCGTGACCGTCTGATCGAGGAACAGGCCCGGGACGCCGCGCCCGAGGCGGACCGCTTGCACCACCACAGTGTCGACGTCGGTGACCCCGAGGCGGTACGGGACTGGGCGCGGCGGTTCTCCGGCCCGGTGGACACCCTGGTGTGTGCCGCCGGAACCAACATTCCCGAGCGGCGCCTGGCCCAACTGACGCCCCCGGTCTGGGACTCCATGCTCGCCACCAATCTGAGCGGGACGTTCTACCTGCTGCACGCCCTGCTCCCCCGGCTCCGCGAGGCCCGCGGCGACGTGGTCGTCCTGTCGAGCGTGGCCGGGGCGTGGCCCGATCACACCGGTCCGGCCTATCAGGCCGCCAAGGCCGGGCTCCTGGGCCTCGCACGGGGAGCGGGCATGGACGAGTACGGCAACGGCATACGGGTGTGCACCATCCTGCCGGGCATAGTGAACACCCCGATCCTCGACGACCGGCCCGAGCCCCCGCCTCAGGAGCTGCGCGATCTGTTCGTCCAGCCACAGGACATCGCCGAGGCGTGTCTGGCGGCCATCACCCTCCCCAAGCGGGCCTGTATCGCCGAAATGACCGTCGTGGCCACGGCGCTGCAGTCCATGGGCAACACCCAGGCGGCCACTCCGGCACCGCCCCGGGAACCACGCTCCGCGGTGCGGCCCGGCACGCCCTGAAGCCGGAGCGCCCATACGGAACGCGGCCGACCCCGCCCGTCGGGGTCGGCCGCGTTCCGTATGGGCCGTATGGGCCGTATCGGCCGTATGGGCCGGGGCCCGCCCCGGAGGTCAGGGGTGGATGACCGCCTTGATGCAGCCGCGGTCGTCCCGGACGGCGTCGAGGGCCGCGCCGTACGAGTCCAGCCCGAACCGATGGGTGATCATGCCGTCGGTGCGCACCCGGCCCGTGCGCAGGACCCGCAGCGCGCGATCGAAGCTGAACGCCTGGGTGAAGGATCCGCGGATGGTCAGCTCCCGGCTGAAGATCTCATGCGGGGAGAGTTCGACGCGCTCCCGCTCCCCGGCCATGCCGTAGAGGAAGACGGTCCCGCCGTCGCGGGTCAGCGGCAGACACTGCTCGATCACGGTGAGGGCGCCGGTCGCGTCGACGACGGTGTCGAAGCCGTCGGGCGCCAGGGCGCGCAGCGCCCCGAGGGAGGCCGAGGAGTCGTCGCGGTCCATGACCACCGTCTCGTCGGCGCCGAAGTCCCGGGCCAGTTTCAGCTTGGCCTCGGTCGGCGCCGCGACGGTCACCCGCCCCGCGCCGCTGCCCGCCAGCAGCTGCGCGAGCAGCAGCCCCGTGGTGCCGGCGCCGAAGACGAGAACATCGCTGCCGGGCTGTGGGGCGAGCACATCCATGCCGTGCACGGCACACGCGACGGGCTCGGCGAAGGCCACCACGTCCAGGGGGATGTCATCGGCCGGGTGGCAGTGGGACGCGGGCACCACGATCATTTCGGCGAAGCCGCCCGGCCGGGTGACACCGTGGTCCCGCAGCCGGGTGCAGAAGGCCGGTCTGGCGCGGCGGCAGTTGGCGCACGAACCGCAGGAGACACGGTTGTTGAGGGCGACGCGCTGTCCGACGGCGAGCGTCGTCACCTCCTCCCCCAGCGACTCCACCTCGCCCACCACCTCGTGTCCGGGGGTGAGCGGATAGCGGGGGGAGAACTCGCCGCGGTGGAGATGGGCATCCGTGCCGCAGACTCCCGCGGACAGCACGCGCAGCCGTACCTCGGCCGGGCCCGGCTCCGGATCCGGCAGGTCGGTGTAGCGGAAGGCATGGGGTCGGTCGTAGACGATGGCTTTCACGCCGTCTCCTTCGTTCTGGGCGCTTCGGCGCGGTTTCGTACCGGCCGACTCGGTGCGGTCTCGTGTCGGCCGGTACGGCGCCGGTCCCGAGAAGCGTCATCGCGGCACGCATGTGGCCGCTATCCGGGCACCCTGGCACCAGGACATGATGTCTCTCAGGTGGGCTCCGCAGAGATAAGACGGCCTGTACGTACAGGATGTCAAGAGGACGGGCTGTTGTCTTCGCCGCCAGGCGCTACGCTTGCGCCGTGGAACCCGGACGGATTGACCGCGATGCCGCACTGCCCTTCTACGCCCAGCTCAAGGAGCTGCTGCTGCCACAGCTCGGCAGCGTCTGGAAGGTGGGTGAGCGGCTGCCCGGCGAGGTGGCGCTGTGCGAGCGGTACGGCGTCTCCCGGACCGTTGTGCGCCAGGCTCTCGACGAGCTCGAGGGCGAGGGCCGCATCGTGCGGCGCAAGGGCCAGGGCACCTTCGTGGCCGCCCGCAAGGTCGACGAGTCGCTCTTCCAGTCGATGACGGGCCTGTACGAGGATGTGGCCGCCCGAGGTGCCGCGCTGGTCAGCGCGGTGCGCCGGCTGGAGTTCGCCCCCGCGACGGCGGACGCCGCCCGTGAGCTGGAGGTCGAGGAGGGCGCACCGCTGATCCATCTGGAGCGGCTGCGCTACGTCAACGACGAACCATGGGCGCTGACCAGCACCTGGCTGCCGCACCGGGTGGCGTCCGGACTGCTCGACGAGGATCTGACGCACCAGTCGCTCTACGCCCTGCTGGAGGGCAAGTACGGCGTCAGCCTGGACCACGGCAGGCGTGTGGTGGAGGCGGTGCCCGCCGCCCCGTCGGTGGCCGAGGCGCTCGGCGTGGACGCCCACGACCCGGTGCTGCTCCTGCGGAGCACCGCCTGGGACCAGGAGGGCAGGCCGGTGGAGTACTTCACGGCCTACCACCGCGCGGACCGCAGCCGTTTCCAGGTGCATGTCCGCAGGCGGCGGGCCGGTGCGCCACCGTCGATGCTGGTGAACGACAGCGCCGACTGAAACACACTCCCACCTGGGCGGCGGACCCGATGTGACATCGGGTCCGCCGCCCTTTTCACGGCCCCCGCGACCCCGTCGCATCCGCGCTCATCACCCTTGACATCCTGTAGCTACAGGATGACAGTGCCTGCACGTACTCGCAATTCTCATCTACTAGACAACTAGTCCGCACCATGAGAATGTGCCGTGGCCACCTTCGTGACCGCCTTGCGGTGCCACGACGAACAGGAGCTCCATGCGCCCATCGGTGACGACCGTCCACGCCACCCCCGTCGCAAGCGGGTTCACCTTTCTCGAGGGCCCCCGATGGCGCGACGGCGAACTGTTCGCGTCCGACTTCTACAGCGGGCGCGTCCTCGCCTTCCGTCCGGGCCGCTCGCCGGACACCGGCCATGAGGTGCGCACGGTGTGCGAGGTACCCGGCCGGCCGTCCGGGCTCGGATTCGCGCCCGACGGGTCGCTGCTGGTCGTCTCGATGCTGGAGCGCGCCCTGCTGCGGTGGGACGGCCGGGCACTCACCACCGTGGCGCGCTTCGGCCACCTCATCGAGGGCGTGGCCAACGACATGCTCGTCACCGAGTCGGGCTGGGCCCTCATCGGCAACTTCGGCAATTCGGACGCCGAGCCCGCCTCCCTGCGCGAGACCGCCCTGGTGCGGGTCTCCCCCGACGGCCGAGCCGATCTCCAGGGCCACGGGCTCGTCTTCCCCAACGGCATGGCGCTCACCGCCGACCGCCGGCGGCTGCTGGTGGCGGAGACCTTCGCCGGACGCGTCTCCTCATGGCCGGTGGCCTGGAGCGGCGACGGGGCGCCCACGCTCGGAGAGCGGCGGGTGTGGAAGCAGTTCGGCGACCCGCCCGGCCACCTCGACATCGAACGCGCCACCCGCGAGCTTCCGGTACTGCCCGACGGTCTGGCCATCGACGCCCACGACCGGGTCTGGGTGGCCTCCTCGATCGGACACGGCGCGCGGCTGCTCGCGCCGGACGGCACCCTCCTCGCCCGCGTCGAAACCGGTGACCTGAGCCCCTACGCGGTCGCCATCGGCGGCGCCGACCAGTCCGTTCTCCACCTCTGCTGCTCACCGCCGCTCGGCACCGTCGACCCCGCCGTCACCACCGAGTCGGTGCTGTACGCGGCGGACATCTCGGCACTCCGCCGACCCGCATCCCGCGCCTCCCGCGCCCCAGGAAAGGAGACATCATGACGACCACCACCGCGCCGACCGCCACGGTCCGTGCGCTGCGGTTCGCCGCGAAGGAGAAGGTCGCCGTCGTCGACGCACCGCTCCCCGAGCCCGGACCGGGCGAGCTGATCCTCGACATGAAGGCGGCGGGCCTGTGCGGAAGCGATCTGCACTACTTCCATATGACACACGAGGAGATGCGGCACGCCACACAGCCGCGCTCGCCCGAGATGACCCCCGGCCATGAGATCGCCGGTGTGGTCAAGGCGGTCGGCCCCGGGGTGAGCCACCCACAGGTGGGCGACCGGGTCGCGGTGCAGCACTACTCCGGCTGCGGTCAGTGCGAGAGCTGTCGGCGCGGCTGGGATGTGCACTGCGAGCGCGGAGCGCGGGTGTACTCGCTCAACCGCCCCGGTGGCTGTCAGGACGAACTGGTCGTCACCGCCAAGGACTGCGTGGTGCTGCCGGACGAGGTGAGCTTCCCCGTCGGCGCGTTCCTCGCCTGCGGTGCCACGACCGCCTACCAGGCGCTGCTCCGCTCGGAGGTGAAGCCGGGCGAGACCGTGGTCGTCATCGGCGTGGGCCCGGTGGGTCTCGCCGTGCTGGCCTGGGCGAAGGCGTTCGGCCTGCGCGCCGTCGGCACCGACCCGAGCCCCGAGCGCCGCGCCTTCGCCGAGAGCCTCGGCTACTCCGATGTCCACGATTCCGCGGGGTTCGACATCGAGGCCGTGGTGCCCGGTGGCGCGAACGCCGTCATCGACACCTCCGGGAACGTCCACGGCCGCCGTACCGCCGTCGAGGTGGTGAAGACCTGGGGCACGGTGGTCTTCGTCGGGCTCGGCCCCGACTTCGCCATCGACCCGGTACCGGACCTGATCATGCGTCAGGTGACCCTGCGCGGGATGTTCGTCTTCAGCGTGCCACTGATGATGGAGGCCGTGGCGGAGGCCGGCCGGCTCGGTGTGGACCTCGCTCCGATCATCACCAGCGTCTCCTCGATCGAGGAGGGGCCCGACGCCTTCGCGGACTTCGCCGCGGGCAGCGTCGGCAAGTCGGTCATCGGATGGGAGTGAGCATGGCGAGCGCGACCTCGGTCCGGCCCGTCGACGGCGGCGCGTGGACACTGGAGAACGACGCGGTCACGGTGGTGGTGAACCCGGCCCGGGGCACCGACATCCTCTCGCTGGTCTGGAAGGCCACCGGCGAGGAGATCCTGTGGCGCAGCCCGCACTGGGCGGACCGGGTGCCGGCCGCCGACACCGCGGACGCGAGCGATGTGTCGTTCTTCGACAACTACGCGGGCGGCATACAGGAGTTGTTCCCGAACGCGGGGCCACCGACCACCGTGCGCGGCGCTCCGCTGCCGTTCCACGGTGAGGCGGCCCGCCGCTCGTGGGCGGCCGAGGCCGTGGAGACGGCGGACGGGACCGCGCTGCGGTGCGTCACCCGGCTCGCCCGCTACCCGTTCCGCATGACCAAGACCTTCTCACTCGACGGCTCCGTGCTGCGTTTCCGGAGCGAGGTGGAGAACCTCTCCACCCGGGCCCTCCCCTCGAACTGGGGCCTGCATCCCGCCTTCAACACCGCGACGGTGGCCCGCGCGGCCACCGTGTACGGCCCGTTCGAGGAGCTCACCGCGCATCCGGAGGACTTCGGCGCCCGGCAGTGGATGGCACCCGGCGAGAAGCGCCGGGTGCCCGCCGTGGCCCCGGGCGTGGGAGCCCTCGAGCTCGCGCCGGGCGAGGGCCCGACGGCCGACCTCGGCTACGCAACCGTCACGGGCGGCTGGTTCGGGCTGCGCTCACCGGGCTGCGGTCTGGTGGCGACGATGAGCTGGCGGCCCGAGCTGTTCCCCGAGATCTGGGTGTGGCAGGAGTGCCACGCGCCCGACGACTACCCCTGGTGGGGCGCCGAGCACATCGTGGCGGTCGAACCGCACACCACCTCGCCGTTCATGCCGCTCGGCGAGCGGCTGGAGCGCCCCGGCGTGCCGGTCATCGCCGGAGGGTCCACGCTGAGCGCCGAGTTCACGCTCGGCGTCCATCGAATCGCCGACGACGAGGTGCCGGTCGATGTCGACGAACGGGGCGTGCCGGTGCTGATCACCGTCTCGGACGAGGGGGAGGGCGCGGCATGAGCCGATTCACCGATCGCGTCGCGATCGTCACCGGGGCGGGGGCGGGCATCGGCCGGGCCGCGGCCGAGCGCATCGCGAGCGAGGGCGGCTCCGTGGCCGTCTTCGACATCTCGGCCGAGCGCGCCGAGGAGTCCGCGCGCACGATCGCCGGCGCCGGTGGCTCCGCCACGCCCTTCGCGGTGGACGTCTCCGACCCCGATCAGGTGCGCGGGGCCGTGGACGAGGTGGTGGCCACGCTCGGCGTTCCGTTCTCGCTGGTGAACAGCGCGGGCATCCTGCGCATCTCCCCCGCCCTGGAGATGAGCGCGGACGACTTCGACACCGTGCTCGGCGTCAATCTGCGCGGGGTGTTCCTCATGGCCACCGCTGTCGCGCGGCACATGGTGGCGGCGAAGCGGCCGGGCCGTATCGTCAATGTCTCGTCGATCCACTCGGTGATCTCGCTGCGCGAGGCGGCCGCCTACGCCGCCTCCAAGGGCGGGATCGAGGCGCTCACCTTCACCCTCGCGGGAGAGTGGGCCGAGCACGGCATCACGGTCAACGCGGTGCGCCCGGGGGCCACTTGGTCCGCGCTGACCACGCCCCTCTACACGGACGACGTCGTGGCCTCGCTGAACCGGCGCATCCCGCTCGGCGCGGTGGCCCGCGCCGAGCAGGTGGCCGCGGCGATCGCCTATCTGGCCTCCGAGGACGCCTCGTACTCGACCGGGGCGACGCTCTCGGTCGACGGCGGCTACACCATCAACGGCGACATGCCGAACGCGGTCTACGAACGCGATTGACCCATCGCATCACAGAGGGCAGGGGCCGGAATCGTGAGATTCCGGCCCCTGCCCTCTGCGCGTGGCCCCGGCTCAGAACACGGAGTGCGGGTCGAGGTAGTCGTCCACGTTCTCGCAGTTGATGCCCGCGGCCTTGGTGTAGCGCTGCTTCTCGATGTCCTTGGGCGCCACATCGCCGGTGCCGATCCGCAGCGCGAGGTCGAAGGCGAGGTCGGCGGCCAGCTTGGGCGAGTTCAAGCCGGTGGAGATGTACCGGCCGTCGCACCCGCCCGCGCTGATCTCCTGGAGCGCCTGCTTCTGCCCGTCCGCCGCCGCGGCGACCAGCGTCTTCTTGTTGCCCTTGTCGCGCAGCGTGCTGAGGGCTCCGAGCGTCATCGAGTCGTTGAGGCCCACGATGAGGTCCACGTTGCGGTGTGCGGCGAGGATCGACTCGGTGGCGGGTACCGCGGCGTCCTGGGAGTAGTTCGCGGGAGTCCTGGCCACGAGGTGGTATTTGACGCCACCGGCGCGCAGACCGTCGAGGAACCCCCGCTGGCGGTCGGGGCCGACGATCTCGTCGTCCGGCCCGCCGTTGAGGACGGCCAGGCTGATCGTCGAACCACGGTGGAACCGCTTGGCCGCGAGCCGCCCCGAGAGCTTTCCGATCGCGTAGTTGTCGGAGGAGACGGAGGTGACACCGACCCCCTCGATACCGGTGTCGACGAAGACCAGCGGCACCTCCCCCGCCACGTCCTTCAGCTGTACCTGCTGTGTCTTCGGGCTCATCGCGTCGACCACGAGGACGTCGATACCCTGCGCCACCAGGGTCTGGGCCTGGTTCAGCTGGGTGACCGCGTCCCCGTCGGCGTTCTGCACCTCCAGATGGAAACCCCGCTTCCTGGCCTTCTTCCTGGCCGCGTCGACCATCGCCGCGAAGTAGGGCGCGTCCAGCTGCCGCTGGGAGAATCCGATCGTGACGTCGGTGGGCTTCTTGGCCTCCCTGGGGCCGCCCGCGGACGCCTTGCCACCGATGGTCGTACAGCCGGCCAGGACCAGCGCCGCCGCGGACAGCGCGGCGAGTGGGCCCCGTCGCATGGTTGTCATGCAGATCTCCGTGTCGTGTCTGGTCATACGCCGGGCTCAGGAGTGTGCGGTCCGCTGCCGGCGGCGCCGGGTGAACTGGACGGTGGTGAGGACCATCGCGAAGATGATCAAAGCCCCGCGGAAGGCGTCCTGCAGAAATGTGGAGACGTTGAGCAGCACCAGCAGGTTGGAGATCACGCCGAAGATGAGCGTGCCCAGGAACGCGCCGAGCACCCGGCCGCGGCCGCCCACGAGGCTGGCACCGCCGATGACCACCGCCGCGATCGAGTCGATCTCGTAGTTGTCCCCTCCGGTCGGAGTGGCCGCGCCGATGCGGGCGGCGAGCAGGAAGCCCGCGAAGCCGACCAGCACACCCGCGATCACATACACCGTGATCATGGTGGCCTTCACCGGGACACCCGAGGCGTGGGCGGCCTCCTTGCTGCTGCCGAGCGCGTACACCCGGCGCCCGAACACGGTACGGCGGGTCAGGAAGGCCATGGCCATCGCGAGCACGATCCACACGATGCCGAGCACGGGGACCCCGCCGATCGCCGTCGTGGCGATGGTACGGAAGTCCGCGGCGTGGGGGCTGACCGGCTGGCCCTCGGTGTAGGCGTAGACCAGCCCCCGGCCCAGCGCGAGCATGCCGAGAGTCACGATGAACGCCTCGAGCCCGCGGTAGGCGATGAGATAGCCGTTGAAAGCCCCGATGGCGGCGCCCAGCGCGATCGCGACCGCCACGGCGAGCAACGTGTTCCCGCCGCCGAAGAGACCGGCGGAGAGCACACCGGCGAGCCCGGCGACCGCGCCGACGGAGATGTCGATGCCACCGGTGAGCACGATGAGGAACTGCGCGAGCGTGACGATGCCGATCACCGACACCTGCAGCAGCAGGTTGGACACGTTGTACGAGGAGAAGAACGCGTCGGAGGTGAGGCCCGCGAAGATCAGCAGCGCGATGAGGATGTAGAGCGGGTACTGCTCCTTCGCCCACTGCCCGGCCCGGCGCAGCGTCAGGCCGTGGGCGGGCGCCGTCACCTCGTCGTCCGCGGCTGGTGCGGCGGCCGTCCTGGTCGCGGTGTCGTGGCTCACTGGACTTCTCCTCCGAGGGCGGTACGGGTCAGGTCGTCGGTGGTGCTGGTCTTCGAGACGAACTCGCCGGCGATGACGCCGTCGCGCAGCACGATCACCCGGTTGCACAGGGCCAGGGCCTCCTCGGCCTCGCTGGTGACGACCACGACCGCCTTGCGCCGCTCGATGAGGCCCCGCACGATCTGATAGATGTTCAGCCGGGCACCGACGTCGATGCCCTTGGTCGGTTCGTCCAGCACGACGACGTCGGGCTCGCTCTCCAGCGCCTTGGCGATGCACACCTTCTGCTGGTTGCCACCGGAGAGCGAGCGGGTCAACTGGTCGGCGCCGCCCTTGATCCCGAAATCGGAGACCAGCCGCGCCACCCGGCGGCGCTCCCGGCGGGTGTGCAGCACTCCGCGGGTGGAGAAGGCGCCCAGCGTGCTCAGCGTGAGGTTGGTGGCGTTGTCGAAGTCCTTGACGAACCCCTCGCGCCTGCGGTCCTCGCTGAGGTAGGCGATCCCCTGGCGCAGGGCGGCCCGCGGTGAGCGCGGGTTCACCTCGCGGCCGCGCACCCGCACGGTGCCGGTGTCGCGGTGCTGGTGGCCCGAGATGGACCGGGCGAGCGAGCTGCGCCCGCTGCCGACCAGTCCGTAGACGCCGACGATCTCGCCTTCCCGCACCGAGAGGGAGATGCCGGACGCCGATCCCGAGGACACGTCCCGCACCTCCAGCAGGGTGGGGGCGTCCGCCGCGGCCACCGGCTCGGGTGGCTCGAGGGCCATCACGGCCTCGCCGATCATGAGCGTCATGATCTCGTCGGGTGTGGTGTCCGCGGTGTCGACCACATCGACGAGGGAGCCGTTGCGCATGACCGCGATGCGGTCGGCGAGCGCGAACACCTCCGGCATGCGGTGCGAGACGAAGACGACCGTGGCACCGGCTTCGCGTTCCTTGCGCACGAGTGCCTCGACGTCCTTGAAGTGCTCCTCGGTGGTGGAGGCGGTCGTCTCGTCCAGCAGCAGGATGCGATGCTCGTTCACCTGGGAACGGCTGAGCGCCACCATCTGACGGGGGCCGGGCCCGAGCCGTCCGGCGGGCATGCCGAGGTCGGCGTCGCGCATCCCGACCACGCCGAGGGCGGCGCGGGTACGCTCCGCGCGGTCGCGCCCCCCGACGAGCTGCCATGGCCTGCGGCGGCCCGCCGCGCTGAGGCCGGTCAGCCAGACGTTCTCCTGGACGCTGAAGGTGTCGACGATGACCGGCTCCTGGTGCATAAGGAGCACTCCGGCGTCCAGCGCCGCGGAGGGGGTGGTGATCTCGCCGTCGTAGCCGTCCACGATCACCCGCCCACTGGTGGGGCGCTCCTGACCGGCGAGCAGCTTGGTCAGCGTCGACTTGCCGGCGCCATTCGCACCGCAGATGGCGAGCACCTCACCCGCGTAGCCGCTGAGCGTGACGTCGGAGACGGCGACCACGCCCGGGTAGACCTTTCCGACCCCGTCCAGAGTGAAGGTGACCGCCCTCGGCGGTGGTGACTCGGATACCGAGGACGCGCCCGCGCCCATGCTGCTCACTTCGACTGCTCCCTTGCGCTAGGCACGCCACTCCTCGTCGAGAAGGCCGATCGCTGCTGCCCATGGCTCCGTGGGGCCGGGCTGCGACCTTTTTTCTCATGAGATGAACGCTGTGTCTACTGCATGGGACAAACAAATGCGGCGATCTACCCCGTCACGGGCCCCCCGGCGACGGCGGGCGAGGGGAAGTGCGGCAGTACGTGGTCGGTGAGTTCGGCCAGGACGTCCTCGACGGGGCGGTCGTTCGGCCGCAGGTTGAACGCGACATGCGCGACACCGAGGGCGGACATCTTCTCCAGGTGCTCCACGAGGCCCTCCCGGCCGGTGCGCAGGCCGAGCCGGATGGTGGTGGCGGGGGCCGCGGGGTCGGGCAGGAGGTCGAGCATCATGGGGGTCAGATAGGGCTTGGGGCGGTCGGCCGTCAGCTGCCGCCACCGCTCCGTCTTCAGGCGGAGCGCTCCCAGGTCACGGGGGTAGTTGAGGCTCGCGTCGACGTGTTCCGCGATCCACTCCGGGCTCTGCTGTGCGTTGCCCGCGACCGCGATCGGGATGGTCCCGTCGGTGGGCTTGGGCAGGACGTCGAGTTGCCGGTCGGGGGTGAGGCCGAGCTGGGGCAGATCCAGCCCCTCGCCGGTGGGCGGGGTGGCCCAGGCGGTGCGCAGCACCTCGACGCCGGTGCGGAAGGTCTCGGCGCGGGTGGTGAACTCGACGCCGAAGAGCGGGTATTCGACGGGACGGTCACCGCTGGCCAGGCCGAGGACGAAGCGTCCGCCGGACAGGACGTCGACGGTGGCGGCCGCCTTGGCGACCAGAAGTGGCCGGCGCAGTGGCAGGACGACGGCCGCGGTGCCGAGGACCGCGCGTTCGGTGACCGCCGCGAGGTGTCCCAGGTGGGTGAAGGTCTCGAACACCGACCCGGCGTCGCCGAAGTGCACCGGATCGTACAGCGGGACGTCACGGACCCACAGGGCGGCGAATCCGGACCGGTCGGCGAGGCGGGCGAGGTGGGCGTGTGCGCCGAGGGACGGCACGCCGAAGGGGCGGCCCGCCTTCCGGTCGGTGGCCAGCCGGGACTGCCCCCAGTCGTTGTCCAGGGGGAGTTCCAGGCCGAGGGTGAGGCGGCCGCCGGGGTGGGTCAGACGGTTCAGGGCAGTGGACATGATGCGAGGACGGCTTCCGGGAGAGGGGAAACGGGGGCGGGAACGGGCCGCGCCGCCCCGGCCGGCTGATGAGCACGGCCGCGGCGGCGCGGTCGAGTGGGGGGTGGTCGGGTGGGGGGTGGTCCAGCGGCGTGGCGGCCGGGGTCAGTTGAGGGTGTCGGGGTCCGGCCCGGTGCGCTGACCGCGGTCGAGAGCGCCGATCGCCTCGATGTCCTCAGGGGTGAGGGTGAAGTCGAAGACGTCGATGTTCTCCCGGATGCGGGCGGGGGTCACGGACTTGGGGATCACGACGTTCCCCAGCTGGAGGTGCCAGCGCAGGACCACCTGGGCGGGCGTCTTGCCGTGCCGCTGCGCTATCGCGGTGAGCGCGGGGTCCTGGAGAAGGGCGCCCTGGGCCAGCGGGCTCCACGCCTCGGTGGCGATGTTGTGCTGGGCGTGGAAGGCCCGCAGCTCCCCCTGCTGGAGGTAGGGGTGCAGCTCGACCTGGTTGATGACCGGGACCACACCGCTGTGGTCCAGCAGCCGCCCCAGATGGGCGGGCTGGAAGTTGGACACGCCGATGGCGCGGGTACGGCCGTCGGCCAGCAGCTTCTCCAGGGCGCGCCAGGTGTCCAGGTAGCGGTCGCGGGCCGGGGTGGGCCAGTGGATCAGGTAGAGGTCCACGTAGTCGGTGCCCAGCTTGGCCAGGCTGGCGTCGAAGGCCGCGAGGGTGGAGTCGTACCCCTGGTCGGCGTTCCACAGCTTGGTGGTGAGGAACAGCTCCTCGCGGGGGACGCCGGACTCGGCCAGGGCACGGCCGACACCGGCCTCGTTGCCGTAGATGGCCGCGGTGTCGATGGAGCGGTAGCCGGCCTCGATGGCGGAGAGCACCGCGCCGGTGGTCCGCTCGTCCTCCACCTGGAAGACGCCGAAGCCCAGTTGCGGGATCTCGAGGCCGGTGTGGAGGGTGACGTTGGGTACGGAGGTCATGGTGTCCTTCGTCGGGTCGTGTGTGTTGTGGGGTTCTGGGATCTCGGGGGTTCTGGGGTCCCCGGTGGTTCCGAGGTCTCGGGGGTTCTGGAGCCCTCGGTGGTTCCGAGGTCTCGGGGGTTCTGGAGCCCTCGGTGGTTCCGAGGTCTCAGCCGAGCGTCGCGACCGCCGTGGTGGCGATCTCGTGGTCCTGCTCGGGGGCGCCGCCGCCCACGCCGAGCGCGCCGATCAGCCGGCCGTCGCGGTGGACCGGGACGCCACCGGCGATGAACAGCAGCGGGCGGTCGAGGGCGGTGGGCAGGGTGTGGAAGGCGCCTCCGGGCTGGACCGCGTCGACCAGGCCCGCGGTGGGGGCGTCCAGCTGGAGCGCGGTGAACGCCTTGCGGGTGCTGGTCTCCCCCGCGATCAGTACGGCCCGGTCGTCGCGCCGGAAGGCCAGCGGATGGCCACCGGCGTCGAGGACGCTGATGGCGGCCGCCACCCCGGCCGCCTCGGCGGCGGCGCGGGCGGCCTGGACGAGGGCCTCGGCGTCCTTCGTGGTCAGCGGGGCGACGGCGGTCTCGGGAGTGCTCATGGCGGGTCGGTCTCCTTGATGGTGGTGGTGCTGTTCGGTGTTGGTGTTACGGGGTGACTCAGTGCCGGCCGCTGAACGCTGGGGCCGGTCCGGTGGTGGCGGCGTCGTGGCCGCGGCGGGCGTCGCGGCGCTCCAGGGCGGCCGAGAGGACGGCGAGGAGCAGGGCGGATCCGGCGAGGATCGCGCCGACCCAGTTGGGCGCGGTGTAGCCGAGTCCGGCCGAGATCACCAGGCCGCCGAGCCAGGCCGAGAGCGCGTTGCCCAGGTTGAAGGCGCCGATGTTGACGGCGGAGGCGAGGGTCGGGGCACCCGCCGCGTAGTCCAGCACCCGCTTCTGCAGCGGGGGCACGGTGGCGAAGCCCAGGGCGCCGACCAGGGCGATGGAGACGGCGGCCGCGATCTTGTTGTGGGCGGTGAAGGTGAACGCGGCCAGGACCAGCGCGAGGGCGCCCAGCGACACGTACAGCATCGGCATCAGCGCCCGGTCGGCGAACCGGCCGCCCAGAAGGTTGCCGCCGACCATGCCGAGGCCGAAGAGGACCAGCAGCCAGGTGACGGAGGAGTCCGCGAAGCCCGCGACCTCGGTCATCATCGGCGCGATATAGGTGATGGCGGCGAAGACACCGCCGAAGCCGAGCACGGTCATCGCCATGGCCAGCAGCACCTGTACGTTGCGGAAGGCCGCCAGCTCATGGATCAGATGCACGCCCTCCGGCTTGGGGATGTCGGGAACGAGCTTGGCGATGCCCGCCAGGCCGATCACGCCGAGCGCCGCGACGAGGAAGAAGGTGGTCCGCCACCCCAGCGACTGGCCGATCGAGGTGCCCAGCGGCACGCCGACGACGTTGGCGATGGTCAGGCCGGTGAACATCATCGAGATGGCTCCGGCCTTCTTCTCGGGCGCGACCAGATCGGCCGCGACGACCGATCCGATGCCGAAGAACGCGCCGTGCGCGAAGGAGGCGACGATCCGTCCCACGGCCATTACGCCGAAGGCGGGGGCGAGCGCGGAGAGCAGATTGCCCACCACGAACAGCCCCATCAGCAGCATCAGCATGCGCTTGCGGGAGATCTTCGTACCGAGCGCGGTCATCAGCGGCGCGCCGACCATGACGCCGAGCGCGTAGCCGGTCACCAGGAATCCGGCGGTGGGGATGGACACATCGAAGTCCCCGGCGACCTCGGGCAGCAGCCCCATGATCACGAACTCGGTGGTTCCGATCCCAAAGGCCCCGATGGCGAGGGCCAGCAGTGCGATGGGCATGAAAGTTCACTCCAAGTGATTGCTACCGCCCTTTACGAGCATCCACAATACTTGCAGACGCAGTAATTGCAAGCGCGCTATATTGCTCGTGCTGTGTATCACGTCATCGTCACCGCCGCGGACCCCGACCGGGCCCCGCCCCACCCCGCATCAGGAGGCATCCATGACCACACCGCCCAAGGCCACACCGGACCTCGTCGCCACCCCCCTCGCCCAGAGCTGGTGCGCCCTGTCACTGCTGCACAGCAGGATCGAGACGCATCTCGAGGGGGCTCTCCACACCCGCCATGAGCTCAGCGCCCGCGAGTACGCGGTCCTGGACGTCCTGAGCCGACAGCACGACGGGGACAACGGCCATCTGCAGATGAAGCAGGTGGCCGACGCGGTCGCCCTCAGCCAGAGCGCCACCACCCGCCTGGTCGCCCGGCTCGAGGATCGCGAACTCCTCTCCCGCTACCTGTGCCCCACCGACCGGCGCGGGATCTACACCAATGTCACCGAGGCCGGGCTGCTCCTGCTCGGCCAGGCCCGGCCGACGTACGAAGGCGCCCTGCGCGAGGCGCTCGACCTGGCGGCGCGGGACCCGAGGCTCACCACCCTGGTCGCGGCCGTGGCCTCGCTGGAGGCGTCGCCCCTCGACGCCTCGTCACTCCGAATTCCGGGGTGTGAGCTCTCCGGCTGACCTCACACCCCGGAGACGAGGCCACCGGCCAGCGGCGCCGCACCCAGCTCCCGCTCGTCCGACAGCACCGTCTCGCGGAACGAGGCGACGACCGGCCGCAGATCGACGTGGTGCCAGACGGCCCACAGATGGACGGACGCCTCATGCCAGGGCAGGGCGCGCACGGCCACGGCCTCCGTGGCGCCGCGCACCATGCTCTTCTGCACCAGCGCCAGCCCGAGGCCGGAGGCCACCAGGCCGAGCGCGGTCAGGGGATCCGCGGCGTCGAGCCGGATGTCGGGTGTGAAGCCCGAGGCCACGCACGAGGCGACGAACGTGTCCCGCCACGCCGGGTCGCCCGGCTCCTCGACCGCGATCCACGGCTGCCCGTCCAGATCCTTCGCCGAGATCGTCTCGCCGGCGGCCAGCGGGTGGTCCGCCGGAAGGACCAGCAGCAACGGGTCCTCCAGCAGCGGCGCGGCCCGCAGCACGGGGTCGTCGCGGTCCGGCTCCTCCCGTACCAGGGCGATGTCCAGGCTGCGCTGGCGCAGCCCCTCGAACTGCTCGGCCGCGGCCATGCTGTACAGCGCGACATGGATGCCGGGGCTCTCCTCCTGGAGCCGGCGCAGCGCACCCGGCAGCACTCCGGTGTGCATGGCGTCGGCCACGTAGCCGATGCACAGCCCGCCCTCCTCGCCCCTGCCCAGCCGGCGGCCCAGGTTCTCCAGCCGGTCGGCATGGCGCAGCAGCGCCCTGGCCTCGCCGAGGAAGACCGCGCCATCGCGGGTGAGCCGGATGCGCTGCTGGCTGCGCTCGAACAGGGTCAGGCCGAGGTTCTTCTCCAGCTGAGCGATCTGCCGACTGAGAGGAGACTGGGAGATGTGGAGTTGCTCGGCGGCGCGGCCGACGTGCTCGGTCTCGGCCACGGCGATGAAGTAGCGCAGTTGTCGCAGGTCAAGCATGTAAGACCTCCGAGGACTCAAGTCTATCCAAGAGAGTCTTGGACAGTCTGAAGTCCCGATCCTAACGTCGAAGGCGAACGAACGGCGGACCGGCCGAAGGCCATGAGTCCGTCCCTTCCCCCTCTCTCCGCAAGGACACTTCATGACCATCACGTCTCTGCTCCCGGGCCGCCTCGGACTGGGCACGGCCCCGCTGGGCAGCATGTTCCGCGACGTCTCCGACGAGGAGGCCGCCGCGACCGTGGACGCCGCCTGGGACCACGGCATCCGCTACTACGACACCGCCCCCTTCTACGGCGCGGGCCTGGCGGAGATACGCCTCGGCGACGCGCTCGCCGGGCGCCCCCGCGACAGTTACGTGCTCAGCACCAAGGTGGGCCGCGTCATCCTCGACGAGATCGAGGACCCCGCCACCCGTGAACTCGGCGAGAAGGGCGGTCTGTTCGAGCACGGCCGTCCCAACAAGCTCGTGCACGAATGGACGGCCGACGCCACCAAGCGGTCCATCGAGGACAGCCTGCGGCGCCTGCGCACCGACCGGCTCGACATCGTCTGGGTCCACGACGTGGCCCAGGACTTCCACGGCGACGAGTGGCTCGCCGTCTACGAGAGCGCCCGCACCGGCGCCTTCCGCGTCCTGCAGCAGCTGCGCGACGAGGGCGTGATCAAGGCGTGGGGACTCGGCGTCAACCGCGTCGAACCCATCGAGCTCACCCTCGACCTGGACGAGCCGAAGCCGGACGCCTTCCTGCTGGCCGGGCGCTACACCCTGCTGGACCACGACCGCGCCCTGCAGCGCCTGCTCCCCACGGCGGCCGACCAGGACGTCAGTCTCGTCGTCGGCGGCCCCTACAGCTCCGGCATCCTCGCGGGCGGCACCCACTTCGAATACCAGGACGCGCCCGCGCACATCATCGAGAAGGTGGCGCGCATCAAGGAGCTCGCCGAGCGGCACGGCGTCAGCGTCAAGGCGGCCGCCCTGCAGTTCTCCCTGGCCCACCCGGCGGCCGCCGCCGTGATCCCGGGCGCGACCCGGCCCAGCCGTATCGCCGAGGACGTCGCTGCCCTCGACGAGGCCATCCCCGCGGCGTTCTGGGCCGAGCTCCGCGAGGCCGGACTGGTCTCCCCCCTCGCGCCCCTGCCCACCGCCTGACGATCCCCCTCCCCCCATCCCGACAGGAGCATCTCCATGGCCTCCACCACCGCCACCGTCGACCTGCCCGTACCACCGGATCGGGTGTGGCAGCTCATCGGCGGCTTCGACGCGCTGCCCGACTGGCTGCCGTACATCTCCGAGAGCGTCGCCGCCGAGGGCGGCCGCGTCCGCCGACTGCGCAACGAGGAAGGCGGCGTGATCGTCGAGCGGCTCGTGGCCTTCGACGACGCCGCCCACTCGTACAGCTACGCCATCCTGGATGCGCCGTTCCCGGTGACCGACTACCTCTCCACGCTGCGTGTGCGCGAGGTCCCCGGCCGGTCCGACGCGTCGCGCGTCGAGTGGTCCGGGGAGTTCACCCCCACCGGCGTCAGCGACGACGAAGCCGTCGCGCTCTTCCACGGCATCTATGCCGACGGGCTCGCCGCCCTGCGCAACACCCTGGCGGACCGAGCCGCCTGACGGGCCGCCACGCAGGGGTATTACGACGAGCCGCCCGCCCGGGAGCAACCCGCACCCGGGCGGCGGCGTTCAATAACACCGTCCCAAGACACCGCCCCAAGACACCGCCCCGAAACGGCACCCCGAGACGCCGAGCCCAAAGCGGCGGCCCCGAGACGCCGTCAGGAGGCGGGCGTATGCGCGGTGGACCGCCGGATCACCAGCTCGGCCGGGAACTCGCGGCGCCGGGCGGGCAGCGTGCGGTCCTCGATCCGCTCGATCAGCATCCGCACCGCCATCCGCGCCATGTCCGTGATCGGCTGCCGCACCGTGGTCAGGCCGTACGCCTCCCACGCGGCCATGGCGATGTCGTCGTACCCGACCACCCAGACGTCCTCCGGGACCCGCACGCCCAGCGAGATCGCGCCGTCCACGGCACCGAGGGCGGTGAGGTCGTTGGCGCAGAAGACGGCGGACGGGGGCTGCGGGCGGTCGAGCAGTTCGCGCATCGCCGCGCGCGCCGTGTCGTGGGAGAAGTCCCCCGGCCGCACCAGCTCGGGCGCCAGTGAGTGCCCGAGTTCGTCGAGCGTCTCGCGGAAGCCGCGCTCCCGGTGGAGCGCGGTGCTGGCCGACTGCGGTCCGCGCAGAAATCCGATGCGCTCGTGTCCGGCCCGGACCAGGTACCGGGCGGCGAGCCGCCCCCCGGCCACGTTGTCGGCGGTGACCTGGTCGCAGCCGATGTGGTCCAGGCCACGGTGAAGCAGCACCACGGGCTCGTTGCGCTGCAGCGCCTCTTCGAGCGGCTTGGACATCTCCGTCACCGTGGTGAACAGGAGCCCGTCCACCGCGCCTTCGCGGATCGCCTCGAGGGCGCCGGCCTCGCTCGGGCCGGTGGCGTTCCACAGGGTCATCCGCTGCCCGGCGCGGCCGAGTTCATCGCTGACCGCCTCCAGCAGCTGCGGATAGAAGGGGTTGGTGATGTCCGCCACGACCACGCCGATCGTGCCGGCGCGCCGGGTGCGCATGGCCCTGGCGGCCGCGTTGGGGTGATATCCGGCCTGCTTCATGGCGCTCAGGACGCGTTCCCTGGTCTCCGGGGAGACCCTGGCGCTGCCCTGCAGCACCCGGGAGACGGTCGCCTGCGACACTCCGGCCAGCCGGGCCACGTCCTGGCTGGTGACCACAGCTCCTCCGTAGGGCCGGATCCGCGGGGCCGTGTCCGGCCCGGCGGCGCTTATGGGTGTTTACGTAGTCATCCTAGCGGCGCACCCGCCACCGCTCCGCCGGGGCCGTCGGCAAAAGATCTTCCGGATGCATGTTTACGTATTCACGGCGAAGGCGTACGGTCCCATGAATACGTAACCATGCGTCCGAGAGGGCGCCGAGAGATTGGCTCCGTCATGGTCCTGACCCTGAAAGCCGCCGCCGCCGCGAAGAGCACGCCCGGCAGCAGCAGCCCTGAGGTCACCGACGCCGTCGCCGGGATCATTTCCGACATCCGCTCGCGCGGCGACGCCGCCGTCCGCGAGTACTCCGCCCGCTTCGACCGCTGGGAGCCGGAGTCCTTCCGGCTGACGGCGGAGGAGATCGAGGAGATCGTCGCCCGCGTCCCGGAGCAGGTGCTGGAGGACATCCGCTTCGTCCAGCGCCAGGTGCGCGCCTTCGCGGAGCGGCAGCTGGCCTCCCTGAGCGAGTTCGAGATGGAGACGCTGCCCGGCGTCTCGCTGGGGCAGAAGCACATCCCGGTCGCCGCGGCCGGTGCCTATGTGCCGGGCGGCCGCTACCCGCTGCTGGCCTCGGCGCACATGACCATCGTGACCGCCAAGACCGCCGGGGTGCCGAGGGTCGTGGCGTGCACGCCGCCCATCCGGGGCGAGGTGCCCGACGCCACGGTCGCGGCCATGCACCTGGCCGGAGCCGATGAGATCCATCTGCTGGGCGGGGTGCAGGCGATCACCGCCATGGCCCTGGGCACCGAGAGCATCAGCAAGGTCGATCTGCTCGCCGGGCCGGGCAACGCGTATGTGGCCGAGGCCAAGCGCCAGCTGTTCGGCGAGGTGGGCATCGACCTGTTCGCCGGGCCGACCGAGACCCTGGTGGTCGCCGACGAGCACGCCGACCCGTTCATCGCGGCCGTGGACCTGCTCAGCCAGGCCGAGCACGGGCCGGACTCCCCGGCGGTGCTGATCACCACGTCGGAGCGGATCGGCCGCGAGGTCATCGCGCACATCGAGGAGATCCTGCCGGACCTGCCGACCCGCGATCTGGCCGGGCCCGCGTGGCGGGACCACGGTGAGGTCCATGTCGTCGACGACCTCGACGCGGCGTACGCGCTGGCCGACTCCTACGCCAGTGAGCACGTCCAGATCCTCACCGCCGAGCCCCGCAAGGCCCTGGACGCCATGCGGAACTTCGGCGCGCTGTTCCTGGGCGAGGGGACCTGTGTCTCCTACGGGGACAAGGTGATCGGCACCAACCATGTGCTGCCCACGCGCGGCGCGGCGCGCTACACCGGTGGCCTGTGGGTCGGGAAGTACCTCAAGACGGTCACCTACCAGCAGGTCACCGACCCGGCGTCGAGCGCGCGGCTGGGCGAGGTCTGCGGCCGGGCGGCGCGGACCGAGCTCTTCGAGGGCCACGCCCGCTCCGGCGACGTCCGGGCGGCCAAGTACGCCGGAGCGCCCCTGGCCTGGGCCCCCGACCACTCCTTCGGCGCCTGACCCCCGTCCGACCCATCCCATCGGCATCCGCGGAAGAGCCGCGCGGAAGAGGAGGAGGCAGCCATGCCCTCCGGAGCATCGACGGCGCCAGGGGCCCCGGCCAGGCGGGCACTGTCGTCCAGCACCATCGGCAGCGTGATCGAGTGGTACGACTTCACGATCTACGGGACCGCGGCCGCCCTGGTCATCAACCGGCTGTTCTTCCCGCAGGTCAGCTCGGCCGCCGGGATCATGGCCGCCTTCGCGACCTTCGCGGCCGGGTTCCTGGCCCGCCCGGTGGGCGGATTCGTGGCCGGGCACTACGGGGACAAGGTCAGCCGCAAGGCCACCCTCGTGGTGACACTGACCGTGATGGGGGCGGCCACGACGCTGATCGGCCTGCTGCCGACCCACGCCCAGATCGGTCTGTGGGCGCCGATCCTGCTGGTCCTCCTGCGCCTGGTGCAGGGGTTCGCGGTCGGCGGGGAGTGGGGTGGCGCGGTGCTCATGGCGGTCGAGCACGCGCCGAGCGGCCGGCGCGGGCTGTACGGGGCTTGGCCGCAGACCGGGGTCTCGGCGGGGCTGCTGCTGGGCACCGGTGTCTTCAGCGCCGTGTCCCTGCTGCCGGATGAGCAGTTCCTGGCGTGGGGGTGGCGGCTGCCCTTCCTCGCCAGCGCGCTGCTGGCCGGTGTCGGCCTCTACATCCGGTTCCGGATCTCGGAGCCCGAGTCGATCGTCCAGGCCGCGGAGAGCGGAGGGCGGTCCCGGCGGCCTCTGGTCGACGTGGTGCGCAAGCACCCCAGGGAGGTGCTGATCGCCATCGGTGCCCGGTTCGCGGAGGGCGGCAACTACTACATCTTCACCGTCTTCATCCTCACCTACCTCTCCGAAGAGCTCGATCTGTCACGGCAGGTGGGACTGACGGGGGTGATGATCGCCGCCGCGGTGGACATCGCGGTGATCCCGCTGTGGGGTGCGCTCTCGGACCGGGTGGGCCGCCGGCCGGTGTTCATCGGGGGCGCGCTCTTCATGGCGGCCTTCGCGGGACCGTTCTTCCTGATGGTCGACACCCGGTCGCCGGTGCTGATCTGTCTGGCCCTGGTCGTGATGATGGCCCTGGGACATGGCGCGGTGTTCGGCCCGCTGGCCGCGTTCTACGCCGAGCTGTTCCCCGCCCGGGTCCGGTACAGCGGAGTGTCGGTCGGCTACCAGGCGGGCAGTGTGGTGCTCGGCGGCTTCACTCCGATGCTGGCCACCTCGGTGGTCCTGTGGAGCGGCGGAGCGTCCTGGAGTCTGATGGCCCTGGTGGCCGCGGGCGCCCTCATCGCCGCGGCGACGATGGCGGTCGCTCCCGAGACCTTCCGGCGAAGCCTGGACTCGGAGGCGGGCGCGGCCACGCGGGACGGCGCGGTGAGCCGGGAAGCGGTGACGACTCCGACTTAAGTCCGCATACGGCAGATGAGCGGGTTTCCGGCGCGCCGGAAACCCGCTCATCTCATTTCCCGTACGCCACGTCCTTGACGGCCTGAAACCAATTCGGATGGGCGGCCGGACCCGTCGGAATGGGTTTCTGAACGGCACCCGAGCGGCCACAGGTATTGCTGCGGCGCGCCTTTCTTCATTATCGGGCAGGAGTTCGACGTCCGTCCATATCGCGAGCATGGCCGACCCGGCCCCGTTGCGCCCGTCGCCGCGAGGGCCGCCGAGTTCGCCGATCCACTGACACCGCCGCTTCTCCGTTCCCCTTCACCCCCTGGTGAAGCACCCGTCCCAGCCGGATCTCGGGCTCCTTCCAGGGAAAATCCAGCAAGTCGAAATTCCGTCAGCCACAAGGTCAACCCTTTTAGGACTTTACCTATACATTACCTTGCGAAAGAAACGAGAAATCGTTTCTGCAAATCTACGATCGCAAGCTATGACCGACGCTCCACGCGATAACTCCGCCACCCGTGCGCGCTGGCAGACCTGTCTCAAGCTGGCCCGCGAACTCCTCCTCATCGGACCGGACGACACCGACCTCAAACTCGGCTATCTCCACACCCTCATCGACTCGGGCAGCCTCGGCGTCACCCGCCACCCCCGCAAGAAGATCCTCATCATCGGTGCCGGTATCACCGGCCTGGTGGCCGGCCGCCTGCTCAAGGACGCGGGCCACGACGTCACCATCCTGGAGGCCAACACCGGCCGTGCCGGCGGGCGCATCAAGACCTTCCGCACCACCAAGCACCACCAGCCGTTCGACGACGCCGCGCAGTACGCCGAGGCCGGCGCCATGCGGCTGCCCGACTTCCACCCGCTCGTCCTCGCCCTCGTCGACAAACTCGGGCTCGGCCGCCGCCTGTTCTACAACGTGGACGTCGACCCCGCCACCGGCAGCGGCCCCGATGTCCCCGTCCCCCCGGTGACGTACACCTCCTTCACCGGCCGCACCTGGACCTACGGCGACGACAGCCCCGACTTCCGCGCGCCCGACAAGCGCGGCAACACCTGGATCCGCACCAACCGCGTCCAGGTGCGGCGCGCCGACTACAGCGCCGTCCCGGAGAAGATCAACGAGGGTTTCCACCTCACCGACGACGAGGTCCGCGCCCCCGCCGTGCAGATGGTCGACGACGCGCTGGAGAGCGTGCGGGACTACTACTCCGACGTCGTGGACGGGAAGCGGGTCAACAAGCCGCTCGAGGAGTGGATCGAGGGCTGGGCCCGGGTGATCCGTGACTTCGACGGCTATTCGATGGGCGGCTTCCTGCGCGACTACGCCGGGCTCAGCGACGAGGCCATCGAGGCGGTCGGAACGCTGGAGAACATGTCCTCGCGGCTCCATCTCTCCTTCTTCCACAGCTTCCTGAGCCACACCGACATCAACCCCGGTGTGCGCTACTGGGAGATACCCGGCGGCAGCTGGCGACTGCCGGACGCCCTCCACCGGGGCCTGCGCGACGAGGTGCGGTTCGGTCACCGCATGATCCGCCTGGAGTATTTCGACCCCAGCCGCGACTCCGCCCCCGAGGGCACCGGCGCCGTCGCACCCGACGGCTGGGGCGTGGCCGTGCAGACCGTCGCCGAGGACAATCCGGCGGGTCCCACCCGCCTGTGGACCGCGGACCTGGCGATCGTCACCATCCCGTTCTCCACCCTGCGCTTCGTGGAGATCGTCCCCTCGATGTCGTACAAGAAGCGCCGCGCCATCATCGAGACCCACTACGACTCGGCCACCAAGGTGCTGCTGGAGTTCAGCCACCGGTGGTGGGAGTTCACCGAGGACGACTGGCGCAGCGAGCTCGAGAGCATCACACCGGGCCTCTACGAGTACTACCAACGCGGCGGCGAGACCGGTACCGATCCCGTTCCCGCGCTCGCCGAGGCGGGCCGCGACCTGCTCGGCGCCGCGGTCAAGGACAGCGGTGTCACCGAGGAGTTACGCCAGGTCAACAGCGTCATGCCGCTGCGCGGCCCCGCCGTACGACCCGCCACTCACTGCTTCGGTGGCGGCTCCGCCACCGACAACCCCAACCGGTTCATCTACTACCCCTCGCATCCGGTCGAGGGCAGCACCGGTGGTGTGGTGCTCGCCTCGTACTCCTGGTCCGACGACGCCGCGCGCTGGGACTCCATGCGCGAGGTGGAGCGCTATGTCTACGCCCTGCGCAACCTCCAGGCCCTGCACGGACGCCGCATCGAGGTGTTCTTCACCGGCCTGGGCACCACCAAGAGCTGGGCCCGCGACCCGTACGCCTTCGGCGAGGCCGCCACGTACACCCCGCACCAGATGACCAGCTTCCACCTGGACGCCTCCCGCCCCGAGGGCCCGGTGCACTTCGCCGGGGAGCACACCTCCCTCAAACACGCCTGGATCGAGGGCGCCCTGGAGAGCGCCGTCCGCGCCGCCGTCGCCGTCCACCAGGCCCCGCCCCTCACCACGCCGGGCCCGAACCAGGAGGACCCCTCGTGACCGCGATCACCCCCGAGTGCACGGTCGCCCGCTATCTGGCCCGCCGCCTGGCCGAGCTGGGCATCACCCATCTGTTCGGGGTGCCCGGCAACCACCTCGGCCCGTTCCTCACCACTCTGCGGGCCGAGGGCGACGTCGAGTGGGTCGGCACCCCCACCGAGGGCGGCGCGGGCCAGGCCGCCGACTCCTACGCCCGTCTCCATGGCATCGGCGCGGCCGCGGTCACCTACAGCGTCGGCGCGTTCAACCTGCTCAACGCCTGTGGCGGGGCGTATGTGGAGCATGTCCCGCTCATCGCCATCAACGCCTGCCCACCGTACGAGCAGTGGCAGAACTACCGCGCCCTCGGCCTGCTCACCTCCCATATGAGCCCGCGCCGGGAGAGCAACCTGGACGCCTACCGGCAGGTCACCGTGGAGGCGCAGGTCATCTCCAACCCGGGCCTCGCCCCGGGCCAGATCGACGCCGCGCTCACCGCCTGTCTGTCGGAGCGCAGGCCCGTCTATCTGGAGGTGATGGAGGATCTGTGGGACGAGCCGTGTGCCGTGGCCGAGCAGCCGCTGCTGCGCCGCGAGCGGCCGTTCAGCGCGCGCAACCAGGCCATGCTGGACAATGCCGTCGCCGCGGTCCTCGCGCTGGTCGAGGAGCACCCCGGACCGGACGGCAGGCCCCGCCCGATCGTATGGGCGGGCGAGGAGGTCGAGCGGTTCCGCCTGGACCGTCAGCTCTCCGATCTGACGCAGGCCACCGGGGTGCCGTTCTGCACCACCGTCGGCGCCAAGGCCGTCCTCGACGAGCGGCTGCCGCAGTTCCACGGCGTCTACAACGGCAAGGCCAGCCATCCGGATGTGCACTCGATATTCAAGGACTGGGCCACCTGCCGGATCGGCCTCGGCACCTGGTCCACCTCGAAGAACCTCGGCGGTGAACTGGCCGTCGGCACGGACTGGGTGGTGGCGGCCCGGGGCGGTGTCGGCGTCGGCACCCAGTACTTCCCCGACGTTCAGCTCGCCCGGCTGATACCGGCCCTCCAGGACGCGCTGGTGGCGCGCTTCGGCTCCGGTGGCCTGACCGCCGACTACTACGCCGAGGCCCACGCCCACCACGGCGCGGCCGAGGTCCGTCCCGCCTCCCTCGAGGCCCACCGCGCCACGACGCTCCGCGCCGGCGGCTCGTCGTCCGGGTCCGGCGAACGGCTCACGTACGACGGGGTGTTCGACCGGATCAACCACTTCCTGGCCAAGGAGACCCGGGAGAGCTGGACGGTGGTCTCCGACGCCGCGTTCTCCCTCATCGGCTCGATGAACCTGACCCTGCCCGCGGGCGGCTTCCTGTCACAGGTCAGCTGGCTGTCCATCGGCTGGTCCGTGGGCGCGGCCACCGGCGCGGCGCTCGCCCCCGAGCGCGGCCACGCCCGCCCGCTGGTGTTCGTCGGCGACGGCGCCTTCCAGGAGACCTGCCAGGAGATCTCCACCCACACCAGGCTCGGGCTGCGGTCGGTGGTGTTCGTGATGGACAACGGGCACTTCTACGGCATCGAGCAGATGCTGGTGCACCCGTCCTACTACGCGGACCGGGACTCCCACGGCGCCGATGACACGGAGGGCGCGGACTTCTACAACGTCCTCCACCCGTGGCACTACGAGCGGCTTGCGGATGTCTTCTCGGACAAAAAGACCCCGGCGCACGGGGTCAGCGTGGCCCACGCCGCCGAGCTGGACGAGCTGCTGGCCCGCCTCACCGACCCGACCGACCCGGTCAACTCCGGACCACTGCTGGTCCGGGTCCGCCTGCACCGGCACGACTACCCGCGGGCGATGTCGTACAAAGTGAAAGGGGAGTAGGAGCATGTCGGAAATCATCAATGTGCTGATCGCGTTCGACGCGTACTCGATCGCCAAGCAGTATCCCGACGCGTCAAAGGACTACAACGCGCCGACGTATGTCGACCAGAGCCTGATCTATATGACGACGCGTCAGGACCGCGTCGTCGGCACCTCGGGGGCCGAGCTGAACTTCCGTGCCAACCCCAGGGACATCGTCAGGTGGCGCGAGACGACGCTGTCGCTCAACAGCGAGTACTGCGCCCTGCTGTACAGGTACGTGAGCGCCGACCCGCTCATCAGCACACCGCAGGTCGTGATCGGCGACGGGACCTATCCGATCCCGAAGGACGGGGCCACCGACCGGCCGGACTTCGATACGCAGGACTACGAGGATCACTTCTGGGAGGCGGACGTCAAGAAGATCGGCGAGGTCACCTACCACTTCTACTTCCAGATCCTGGACAGCGATCAGCAGCTGGTGGGGTACTTCCAGTGGGACCCGTTCATCACCATCGAGAAGCGTTCCTGACGGCCCTCCCCGCGGTCAGGTAGCGGCACATCCCGTAGGCGGCGCGGACACCCGCACCGCCTACGGGCATGTGTCACCAGTTGGCGGGCTCGGCGAGGCTGTAGGAGTCGGCGATGCGCGCCTGGTCGTGGAAGACGGAGAGCTCCGACGGGCCCGCGGGCGGGTTCTCGCGCCAGCCGGTGCAGTAGATCCCGGACGACCAGCGGACCGTGTTCGACGTCTTGGGCAGCACGGTGACCCCGGTCTTGCTGTACTTCTTCACACCGTTGACCCAGATCTCGAAGGCGCCGTCGGTCGCGTGGAACTTGAGGCGTGTGACGATCCGGATCCACGTACCGCGCAGATCGGTCACCTTGGCGACGTTCGCGCTGAAGCCACCGGATCCGCCTATGCGCAGTTCGTCGTTCTGGATGAACATCAGCTCCCAGGGGCCCTCGGGATCCTCGGGCGACCACTGCTGGAAGGTGACGTTCTGGTCGTGGAACCGCCAGTCGGGGGCTACGTAGACGGCCTGGCCGTAGTAGCGGTCCTGACCGACGGCCTGGGTGGACGACTGCACGGTCTCGGAGTGGTAGCCACCGCCCTCGTTGACGTACGTCTGCTTGGCCTCGATGGCGTTGCCGCCCTTGTAGGCGGGGGTGGTGACATTGCGGATGACGCCTTGCTTCTGGGGCTTCTGCGGGTAGTTGGACCACCCTTGGACGGTGCCCTCGTTCTGGAAGTAGACCCCGGCGGGCAATGCCCGGACACCCGCGTCGCTCCGGGCGCCCGCCTCCGCGGTGCCACCGCTGAGGGCGAGGCCGCCGACCAGTGCGCCGGTGACGCAGAGCAGATGGATCCGTTTGCAGACCCGTTTCACTAACATCCGATCAATCCTCTCGGAGAGCCTTGGCTCAGGTCTGAACTTTTCCCAGAAGCTACCGCCCATAGGATGACGCGTCCACATCAACAAGAGGATAGGTCCGATGACAGTGCCAGTTTCGAGGTCTAGCGCACGTGGAAGACCCCCGCAGCGTGTGCCGCGGCCGGGGCGCTCAGCAAGGTATGGAGCCGGTCGAACAGTTCGCCCGCGGCCACGCCGTTCCACTCCGGCGGAAGCAGCTCCAGGGCGAGCCCCGGGTCGCGGTAGGGCATGCGCCGCCACTGGGTCAGCATCGGTACGTACGTCCGGAACGCCTCCAGTGGCCGCGGCTCACGACGCGTCACCGTGTCCAGGACGGGGCGGTACCGGTGCAGGAAGTCCGCGTACATGACGGTGAGTTCGTCCAGGTCCCACCAGGAGCGGACCTTCTGCCGCGGGTCCCCGAAGGCCACGTGGTCGCCGGTGAAGATGTCGGCGTACGCGGACAGCTCCCGGCGTTCCAGGGTGCGCCGTGCCTCGTCCGCCAGGTGTCCGGGGGCGATCCAGACGCCTGACGCGGCGGTGCCGAAGCCCAGCCGGGTCAGGGCCGTCCGCAGGGCGTGCCGCTTCTCGCGCTCGGACTCGGGCACGGAGAACACCACGAGCACCCAGCCGTCCTCGCGGGACGCCCTGGCCTGCCGGAAGATGCGTACGTCCCCCTCGGCGAGCGTCTGCAGGGTGGAGTCGGCGAGCGAGTACCCGGCGACGCCTTCGCGGCGCTCGGCGCGCAGCACCTCGCGGCGTTTCATCCGGGAGACCGAGGACCGCACGGCCCGGCTCTCCACGCCGAGGTCCGCCATGAGACCGATCAGCGAGGCGACCGAGAGCCAGTTGCGCTCGCCCCGGGCGTAGAGGCCGTAGAGCGTGAGGATGAGCGGGGCGTGCCGGGACTCCCGTTCGCCCGCCACGGTGGTGGCCGGTGTCGTCTGCGCGGTCATTCCCGGCACCCTAACGTCTGGCTACGTGCGCGGCGCCACCAGCCGTTCCTCCGGTATCACGGCCACACCCAGGATCTCGATCACGGCTTCGGGCTGCCACAGCGCCGTGCAGCCGATGCCCGCCATGGCCGGGTAGACGGGCCCGGCGAGCTCGCGCCAGACCTTGCCGATCTCCTTGCCGTGCGCCTGGTAGTCGGGGATGTCGGTGAGGTAGATGGTCACGCTCACCAGATCCTCGGGCCGCCCGCCGGCCTCGCGCAGCGTGGTGAGCAGATTGCCGAACGCCTGCCGGAACTGCTCGACGACGCCCCCCGGAACGATCTTCATGTCCGCGTCGAGGGCGGTCTGCCCTCCCAGGTGGAGGGTGTTTCCGGCGAGTGTTCCGTGTGAGTAGCCGCTGGGCTTCGGCAGATCGGGCGGGTTCACGGGGACGGGGGTCATGGTGCCTCCGGCTCGGTTGTGTTCCGTCCTGCCCCACGGCCGGACAGGTGTATTGACTTTAGATGACGACCGTGAGAAACACGAGACATCGGATCCTGGTCCCCGACTGAACGGAGCCGACCCCATGGAGCCCGATCTGAGCAAGTACCGCCTCGAGGGCGACAATTCGATGTACCAGCTGCCCAGCGGCATCGTCGCCCCCGTGGTGACCCGCGGCGGCCTCGAGAACGCGAACACCGCCGACTCGGGCGGTGCCGTCCGCATCTCGGGCGTGAGCATCCAGCACACCCCCGCCACCCGTCTCTGGTTCGGCAAGGTCAGCAACGAACCGGGCTATCGCTCGGTGACCCACCACCACGGCGAGGCCGAGACCGGTGGCTATGTCCTGTCCGGCCGGGCCCGTATCTACTTCGGCGAGGAGCTCCGGGACTACGTCGACATGGAGGAGGGCGACTGGGTCTTCGTACCGCCGTTCATGCCGCACGTGGAGTGCAACCTCTCCCGCACCAAGCCGCTGACCTGGATGACCACCCGCACACCGGAGAACATCGTGGTCAACCTGCCCGATATCGCCGACACCGAGCTGCGCGACTGGCTGGACCGCCGATGACCCCGACGACCCCCACCTCGGCCGTCTTCACCGCCGCCGTCGCCCTCAAGCCCACCCAGCCCGAACACTTCGACCTCGCCTTCACCGCCACCACCCAGCCCTGCCCCTGGCCCAAGGCGTACGGCGGCGATCTGGTGGCCCAGGCCGCGGCGGCGGCCATGCGGTCGGTGACCGACGGCAAGTCGCCGCACTCGATGCACAGTTACTTCCTGCGCCCCGCCGACATCGGCGCCGAGGTGCGCTACGAGGTGGAGGTGGTGCGCGACGGCCGCGGCTACAGCACCCGGCAGGTGCGCGGCTACCAGAACGGCAAGACCCTGTACGTCTGCCTGGCCGGATTCGCCGCGGGCGAGGCCGGTGCGGACTTCCACACCGAATTCGGCGAGGACGTGCCCGGCCCGGAGAGCCTGCCGAGTTCGGCGGAGTACCTCGCCGAGCGCGGTGGCGGCTCCATGACCGAGGAGTCCAAGGCGTACTGGTCCGGCGGCCGCGGCTTCGACATGCGGCACGTCCCCGGCCCGGTCTATCTCACCGTCGAGGGAGAGCGCCTTCCGCACCAGGCGGTCTGGCTGAAGCCCTTCGACCCGCTGCGCCCGGTCGACGGGCTGACCGACGCCCAGCGGGACCTCGCCGCCCTGGCGTATGTGTGCGACTACACGATCCTCGAACCCGTGCTGCGGGTGCTCGACCTGCCCTGGGCCAGACCCGGGCTGGTCACCGCGAGCCTCGACCACGCGATGTGGTTCCACCGCCCGGGGCCGGTGGACGGCTGGCTGCTCTACGTCCAGGAGGCCGTCGCCGCCGACGCGGGCCGGGGCCTGGGCACGGGGCGCTTCTTCACGCGCGATCACCGCCACCTGGCCACCGTGGTCCAGGAGGGCCTGATCCGCCCCACCTGACCCGCCGCTCTCCCCGGCGGGCTCCCGGAAGGACTCTTCCGTGACTCTTCCGCTCCCCCTCTCGCCCTCGGCGCACCTCGACACCTTCACCCGCGACCAGCTGCCCCCCGCGCATCTGTGGCCCACCCTCGAATTCACCACGCCGGAACTGCGCTACCCGGACCGGCTCAACGCGGCCACCGAGCTCATCGACACCCCCACCGCGCTGTTCGGCCCCGACCGCCCCGCCCTGCGCACCCCGTCCGGTGAGGTGTGGACGTACGGCGAACTGCGCATCCGCGCCAATCAGGTGGCCCAGGTGCTCACCGAGGACCTGGGCCTGGTGCCGGGGCGGCGGGTCCTGCTGCGCTCGCCCAACACCCCCTGGACCGTGGCGGCCTGGCTCGGCGTCCTGAAGGCCGGTGGCGTAGTGGTGACCACGATGGCCGCCCTGCGCACCCGGGAGCTCGTCCCCGTGGCCGAGCGCACCCTGCCGTCGATCGCCCTGGTGGACCACCGGTTCGCCGATGACGTCCGCACGGTCCGGGACACCGTGCTGCCCGGACTGACGGTGGTGGAGTACGGCTCCACCGGCCCGGAGGATCTGGTGGCCAGGGCCACGGGCAAGTCCGGTGAGTTCACAGGCGTGGACACCGCCGCCGACGATGTGGCGCTGCTCGGCCCCACCTCCGGATCCACCGGCGCGCCCAAGATCACCATGCATTTCCACCGGGACGTCCTGTCCATCGACAACACCTTCGGCCGCCACACCCTGGGCCTGGTCCCGGACGACCTGGTGGCCTGCACCGCGCCCCTGGCCTTCACCTTCGGCCTCGGCATGCTGGTCGTCTTCCCGCTGCGGGCCGGAGCCTGCGCCCTGCTGACGGAGTCCGCCACTCCCCCGCAGCTCGCGGAGCTGGTGGAGCGGCACGGCGTCACCGCCCTGGCCACCGCGCCCACCGCCTACCGGGCGATCCTGCGCGAGGGCGCCGAGCGGCGGCTGGCCGGGCTGCGCATCGGCGTGTCCGCGGGTGAGCACATACCCCGCGCCACCTGGCAGGAGCTGCGGACCCGCATCGGCCTCGGGATCATCGACGGCATCGGCGCCACCGAGCTGCTGCACATCTTCATCTCCGCGGCCGGAGACGACATCCGGCCCGGCGCCACGGGCAGGGCGGTCCCCGGCTACCGCGCCACCGTCCTCGGCCCCGACGGCGCGGAACTCGGCCCCGGGGAGCCCGGCAGACTCGGGGTCATCGGCCCCGTCGGCTGCCGCTACCTGGGTGGCGAACGCCAGCGGGACTACGTCCTGGAGGGCTGGAACGTCACCGGTGACATCTTCCACCGGGACGAGGACGGCTACTTCCACTACCACGCCCGCAGCGACAGCATGATCGTCTCCTCCGGATACAACATCGGCGGCCCCGAGGTGGAGGCCGCCGTCGACACCCACCCGGACGTCGTGGAATCCGCCGTGGTGGCCCGCCCCGACGCCGAGCGCGGCTCGATCGTGTGCGCCTTCGTGGTGCTGCGGGACGGTGTACCCGGCGACGCGGCCAAGGCGAAGGAGATCCAGGACCACGTCAAGCAGGCCCTGGCGCCCTACAAATACCCGCGCGAGGTGCGATTCCACAGCGCCCTGCCGCGCAACACCAGCGGCAAACTCCAGCGCTTCGCGCTCCGCAAGATCATCGAAGACGAGCAGGCCTCCGCCGAGGCCGTCGCCGAGAGTTGAGAGGAACCCCCTTGAAGATCGCGATCATCGGCGGCGGTCCCGGCGGGCTGTACTTCGCGGCCCTGATGAAACAGCTCGACCCCGCCCACGAGATCACCGTCTGGGAACGCAACGCCCCCGACGACACGTTCGGCTTCGGCGTCGTCTTCTCCGACGAGACGCTCGGCGGCATCGAGAACGCCGACACCACCATCGCCCAGGACATGGCCCGGCGCTTCGCCCGCTGGACCGACATCGACATCCACTACCGGGGCGAGAGCCACACCGTCGGCGGCCAGGGCTTCGCCGCCATGAGCCGCAAGGAACTCCTCCGCCTGCTCCAGGAGCGCTGCCACGACCTCGGTGTCACCCTGCGCTTCTCCACCCCCGCCCCGGACACCGAGCGGCTGCGCGCGTCGTACGACCTGGTGGTGGGGGCCGACGGTGTCAACTCCCTCGTACGGGCCGCCCACGCGGAGGTCTTCCGCCCCTCCCTGGACCGTCGGCACAGCAAGTACATGTGGCTCGGCACGGACCTGGTCTTCGAGGCGTTCCAGTTCTTCGTCAAGCAGACGGAATGGGGCGTCGTGCAGGTGCACGGCTACCCCTACTCCGCCACCGGCTCCACCTTCATCGTCGAGATGCACGAGGACGTCTGGCGGCGGGCGGGCTTCGACGCCACCGAGAGGGCCGACTTCGCACCGGGCGCCTCCGACCAGCAGGCCGTGGCGCGCGTCCGCGAACTCTTCGCCGACGAACTCGACGGCCACCAGGTGTTCGCCAACAACTCCAAGTGGCTGAACTTCACGACCGTACGCAACGAACGCTGGCACCACGGCAACCTCGTGCTCATCGGGGACGCCGCCCACACCGCGCACTTCTCCATCGGCTCGGGCACCAAGCTGGCGATGGAGGACGCGCTCGCCCTCGCCGCCTGTCTGCACGAACACCCCGATACCGAAGGCGCGTTGACCGCGTACGAGACCGAGCGGCGACCGGTCGTGGAGTCCACCCAGCGGGCGGCGCAGGGCTCGCTGGAGTGGTTCGAGAACATCGGGATGTACGTCCACCAGGAGCCGACCCAGTTCTGCTTCAATCTGCTGACCCGCTCCCGCCGCATCACCTATGACAACCTGCGCACCCGCGACCCGGAGTTCGCCGACCGGGTCGATGCCGCCTTCGCCAAGGCACAAGGGCTGGGCAATACCGCACCGGCGATGTTCCAGCCCTACCGGCTGGGCGAGTTGGAGCTCAAGAACCGGGTGATCGTGTCGCCGATGGACATGTACTCCGCCGCCGACGGCGTGCCCGGCGACTTCCACCTCGTCCACCTCGGCTCCAAGGCCATGGGGGGCGCCGGACTGGTGATGACCGAGATGGTGTGCGTCTCGCCCGACGGCCGCATCACCCCCGGCTGCACCGGCCTGTGGAACGGCGAGCAGGGCGATTCCTGGCGGCGGATCGTCTCCTTCGTCCATGAGCGGAGCACCGCCCGTATCGGCCTCCAGCTCGGCCACTCGGGCCGCAAGGGCTCGACCCGGCTGATGTGGGAGGGCATGGACGACCCGCTGCCGCAAGACAACTGGGAGGTCGTCGGACCGTCCCCGCTGCCGTACGGCCCCGGCTCCGCCGTGCCGCGCGAGCTCACCCGCGCCGACATGGACCGGATCGCGGCCGACTTCGTGGCCGCCGCCCGCCGGGGCGCGGAGGCCGGGTTCGATCTGCTCGAACTGCACTGTGCGCACGGCTACCTGCTGTCCTCCTTCCTCTCCCCGATCGCCAACCACCGCACCGACGCGTACGGCGGCCCGCTGGAGAACCGGCTGCGCTTCCCGCTGGAGGTCTTCGACGCCGTGCGGGAGGCATGGCCCGCGGAACGGCCGGTGATCGTGCGCATCTCCGCCACCGACTGGGTGCCGGACGGCAACACCGAGCATGACGCCGTGGAGATCGCCCGCGCGTTCATCGCCCACGGCGCGGCCGCCATCGATGTCTCCTCCGGCCAGGTCACCAAGGACGAACGCCCGGCCTTCGGCCGCTCCTACCAGACCCCGTTCGCCGACCGCATCCGCCACGAGGTGGCCGCCGCCACCGGGGCCGCGGTCATCGCGGTGGGCGCCATCGCCTCGTACGACGACGTCAACTCACTCCTGCTGGCGGGCCGTGCCGACCTGTGCGCCGTGGGCCGCACCCATCTGTACGACCCGCACTGGGCCCTGCACGCGGCGGCCGAGCAGGAGTACCGCGGCCCCGGCGCCGCATGGCCGGTGCAGTTCGGCGCGGGCGGCCGCAAGCCCCCCACCGCGCGCACCGACGCCGTACGGCCCCGGCTGTCACTGCTCCGGCCCGACCCCACCGACCAGGCCGTTCATCTGCGCTGGACCCCGGCGCGTGCTCCGGCCCCCGTGCCCTGAGAGTGTGGAAGCGGTGCCGGAACCGGGTGTCAGCCCGTCGCCGCCGCCCGGTAGGGACGGAAGAAGGCGCGCAGCTCCTCCGCGTAGAGCTCGGGCTCCTCGAACGGCGCGAAGTGTCCGCCGCGCTCCGGCTCGGTCACCCGCACGAGGTTCGTGGTGCGCTCCAGCCACGCCCGCGGCGGGCGGACGACGTCGCCGCGGAAGAGCGAGAAGCCGGACGGCACCTCGACCCGGCGGGCGTGCTGCGCGGGCGGGATGGCGGCGTTGGCGTGGTACATGCGCATCGAGGAGCCGATCGTGCCCGTGAGCCAGTAGAGCGTGACGTTGGTGAGGATCTCGTCCTTGGTGTAGCACCGCTCGATGTCGCCGTCGCAGTCGCTCCACGACCGGAGCTTCTCGACGATCCACGCGGCCAGCCCGGCCGGTGAGTCGGTGAGCCCGACCGCGGCGGTCTGCGGCTTGGTGCGGTGCATGGCGGCGTACGCGCCCTCGGCCTGGCCCCAGCCCGTGACGACCTCGAACCAGGCGCGCTCCTCGGGCGTGAGGTCCGCCGGGTCGCCGGTGAAGACGGGCAGGCCGCCGTCCATGCGGTGCACGGCCGCCACCCGGTCGGGGTGGTCGAGCGCGAGGTAGCGGCTCACATGGCTGCCGATGTCCCCGCCCGCCGCGCCGAACCGCCCGTAGCCGAGGACGTCCATCAGCTCGGCCCACAGCCCGGCGACGGCGATGGAGTCGAGCGGCGGGCCGGTGGGCCGGTCGGAGTACCCGTAGCCCGGAATGTCGGGCACGACCACGTCGAACGCGTCGGCGGGGTCGGCGCCGTGCGCACCGGGGTCGGTGAGGTGCGGGATGACCTTCGTATAGCGCCAGAACGAGTCCGGCCAGCCGTGGCTGAGCACCAGCGGCAGGGCGGGCCCGGCCGGGGCGGTGGCCTTGACATGTGCGAAGTGGATCCCGAGGCCACCGAGCCGGACGCGGAACCGGGGCAGCCGGGCGAGCGCCGCCTCCTGCGCCGCCCAGTCGAATCCGTCCGCCCAGTAGGCGACGAGCTCACGGAGGTAGTCGAGGTCGGTCCCGAGCGCCCACCCGGCGTCCTCGGGCGCGTCCGGCCAGCGCGTCCCGCGCAGCCGCGCCCGGAGGTCATCGAGGGCGGCGGGGTCGGTCCGCGGGGTGAACGGCTCGGGTCGGGGCGGGACATCCGGCATGCCACGTACCCTACAAGCCACGACACCGGCCGCAGCCCCTGGACGTCCTGGACGACTTCCGCGGCTTCCACTTCGACACCGCGCTGTCCTCCAGCCCGGCCGCGCTGCCCACCTTGCTCGCCTTCGACCGCCCCGGACACGTCCTGTTCGGCAGCGACTGGCCCTTCGCGCCCACCCCCGCGGGCCAGTACTCCGCGAGCGGACTCGGCACCCGCCCGACGCACCGCCGCACGGCCGGCCTTCAGGCTCGTCCAGCCCGGTACCGGCTGAGAGCGGCGCGTGCGATTCAGGTCGTTTGGCGGCGGCGATACGCTTGCGTCTTCGCGCGGTTGCCGCACAGCTGGGGTGAGCACCATTTGGCCCGGCCCGGACGGGAGTTGTCGTAGAAGACCCACTGGCAGTCGGGGGCCGGACACATCCTGAGCCGATGCCAGGTCCCCTTCACCGTGGCGGTCAGCGCGGACATGACGATGTGCGCGAGGGCGGTGTCCACGGGGTCGGCCGCGATGGTCAGGTGGGCGCCGTGGCCCGCGGTCAGTGTGACGTGGAAGGAGTAGCCGACCGCGGCGTCGCCGCCCTGGCCGTCACCGTCCACGTCCTGGCGCAGGGCGGCCCGCAGCGCCGTGCGCAGCTCTCGGGCTCTGGTCAGGTGGCCCTGATGGGCCTTGGTGTCGGGGGCGTCGCCCACGAGCAGGTCATGCTCCCGCAGCCAGCGCTCCAGATCGACGGGGGTGGCGAGCGCGTCGTGCTCCGTAAGGCGCCGCCCGTGCGCGACGAACCCCCGGCGGTCCTCGGTGTTGGCGAAGTGATGGAGCAGGGCGACGCCCGCCGGGAGGCCCTCGACGTCCTCGGCCCTAGTCGGTGGCAGCATGACCGATGTCTCCGTGAACGCGCCGGTAGGCGTCCTTCACCCGGATCCGGTCGCCGTCGAACTCAAACATGTCGCAGCCGTGCACCTCGTGGACCTGGCCATCGGCATCGGTACCGGCGTAGGACCACTGGGAAGCGCCCCGGTTCCCGGCGATGAAGGCCACCCCGCCGGGCCGCGATTCGAGCCCCGCGTCGTAGGCGAGCATCAGCTCAAAACCCTTGCGCACCTCGGCGCGTCCGCGGAAGGTCATGCCCGGCTCCGGGCCGACGGACGCGCGGAACACACAGTCGTCCGTCATGAACTCCATCAGCAGGTCGAGATCCTTCCGCCGCCATGCCTCGCCGAAGCCCGCCAGCCGTTCCAGTGTCATCCCCATGACTAGACCCTTTCCGTGAAGCGAGCGGTGAGATAGGCATCCGTGTTCGGGCCACCGGGGTTGGCGAGCACATGGCGCAGCCATGCCCGGCGTTCGAAGTCGGTGACGGCCAGCTCCCAGACGCAGCCGATGGCCTCACCGGGGTGCGGCGTCAGCGCGTCCGGCCGCTCCAGGGGCGCCGAGAACAGTCGCTGATGGATCTCGTTCTCCCCGTGCCACCAGTCCACCAGCGCGAAACAGCGGTCGGCCGCGTCATGCGCGACGGCGAAGGCGATGCCATAGCGGCTGTCCGTCCGGGCCGGGCTGGGCAGCACCGAGGCCGCGGCCTCCACGGTCGCGGCCACCAGCGCGGGACGCGGCACTTCGGCCCACGCGCTGATGCCGTACACCTTCACGGCCCATTCACCGACCGTCTCCAGGCCCAGGAAGCCGATGGCCCGGGGGCGATGCGGCTGCCGGAGCACGACCGATCCCTGTTGCGCACTCATGGCCCGCCCTCCTTCACGACGACACGTGTTAAACAATTAGCAGGTGTCCTCACCCTCGCGCAACACATGCCACCAGGACCGGCCGCCGAGGCTGGTCCGGTCGTCCTTTCGGCCGATGCCGATGGCCATGAACCCGCTGTCCGGGTGATCCACGGCCACCGCCATCCGGGCAACCCTGGGCTCATGGCTCGTCACACACGGAACTCAACCCTCACGCCGTGGATCGTCACGGCGCTGGCCACCGCCCTGACGGGTGCGGCCGGCTGCACCCCCGACGCGGCGTCCGCCGGTGAGACCCGCACCCCCGCGCCCGGAGCCGCCGGAATCGGGGACAAGCTGCACCCCGGCCTCGGCAACGGCGGCTATACGGTGCGCCATACCGCAAACGAGGGCCACGCCGTCTACTACCAGAGCCTGTGGGACCAGGTGAAGGGCGGTTCCGAGCCGGCCGACGGCATGAAGAGGAGGTACCAGGATTCCGCCGCCCAACTGCGCAAGCAGGGGCCGGTCGCCAACCCCCGGCCCGGCGCCTTCACGCCCGAGGACATGGCTCCCTACGGCTGGGGCGCCTATCAGGGTGGCGCTGTGGCGTTGTACGCGCTGCGGCAGAAGGTCGGCGCGGCCACGTTCCAGCGCATCGAGCGCGCCTGGGTGGCGGAGCACCGCGACAGCACGGCGGGGACCGCCGACTTCATCCGCCTGGCGAGCCGCGTCGCCGGCCGCGACCTAGGGCCGTTCCTCCGGTCCTGGCTGTACGCCGAGAAGCTCCCGGCCATGCCCGGCCATTCCGACTGGCACACGTCCTGACGGCCCGCGGCGGGCCGTCAGCCGGGCCGCACGCCCCGGCTAACGGGCGCGCACCGCTCCGGTGTCCCAGGCCCAGGCGGCGATCTCGACGCGGTTGCGGACGGTGAGCTTGGTCTGGATGTTGCTCAGATGCGTCTTCACCGTGGACAGCGACAGGTGCAGTTCGGCGCAGATCTCCTGGTTGGTGCGGCCCACCGCCACCAGCCGGGCGATGTCCAGCTCGCGGCCGGTCAAGGGGTTCGTCCGGGTGACGCGGCGGGGGCGGCTCGCCCATTGCCGGAGCAGCCGCACGGTGACCGCCGGAGACACCATCGCGCCACCGCGCACGGCCGACCGCACCGCCTCCACCAGGAGTTCGGGACCGGCGTCCTTGAGCAGGAAGCCACAGGCTCCATTGCGGATCGCGGTGTCCACGTAGTCGTCCTGGTCGAACGTGGTGACCACGACGACCCGCAGCGGATCCACCACTCCGGGCCCGGCGAGCAGCCGGGTCACCTCCAGGCCGTCCAGGTTCGGCATCCGGATGTCGACCAGGCACACCTCGGGACGGAGCCGCCGAGCCGGCTCCACGCACTCGGAGCCATCGGCGGCTTCGCCCGCCACCTCGATTCCGGGCTGGGAGTCGCGGATCAGCCGGAACCCGGTGCGCACCATCGCCTGGCCATCCGCGATCAACACACGGATGGACGGTCAGCTTGGTCTGGGTGTGGGCGTGCTGTTCGACGGTGGCGATACGGCGGGCCGTGGCGCGGCGGCCGACCTGTGGCAGGGCACGGCCGTCCAGGGTGACCACTCGGTCCAGGTGGCGGTGGCCGCCATGCGGTCGGCGAGGCCGAGCGAGAGCAGGCGGGCCTTCCGGCGTTCGCGTCGTCATGGCCGGAGCCACCGCACGCGGTGAGCAGAAGAGCGGGGGCGAGCAGGAACGCCGCGGTACGGCGGGCGGAGCGGGTGGTCGGGGCTCGTGCGCAGAGCCCGGCCCACCGGATTCCCTGGCCTCGGATGTGGCACGACTGGCTCCCCGAGACTGCCAAGAGCGCCGAGCCGCCATGTCCCACGGTCATTTCGGCCGCCGCCGGGCCTGCTTCACCTCGCGGTCCACGGCCCAGGCGTCCCCGACCGGCCCGAGGTGGCCGAGCTTGTCGGGGTTGACCACCGTGCGAATGGTCTGGATCTGCCCGTCGAGCACATCGAGGACCAGGGTGTGGAGCACCTTGCCGTCCCGGTCGCGGAAGATCGCGCCGGGCTGGCCGTTCACCTCGCGCGGCTCCAACGACACATCGATCCGCAGCAGCCAGGGGAAGACACCGCCCAGCAACCGCGCCACGTTCTCCGCGCCCATGACGGCCCTGGCCAGCTGCGGGGCCTTGCCGCCACCGTCCCCGACCAGCCGCACATCGGCGGCCAGCAGCTTCCGCAGCCCGCCCACATCGCCGTCCTTCAAGGCGTCGAAGAACCGCGTGGCCAGCTCCTGCCGCTCCTGCCGGTCCGCCGCGAACCGAGGCCGCCCGGCCCGCATGTGGCGCCGCGCCCGCACCAGCAGCTGCCGGCATGCCGCCTCCGACCGCCCCACCGCCGCGGCGATCTCGTCGAACCCGAAGCCGAACACCTCCCGCAGCACGAACACCGCCCGCTCCAGCGGGCTGAGCCGCTCCAGGAGCAGCAGCGCCGCCATCGACACCGAGTCGGCCAGCTCCACCGCCCGAGCCGGATCCTGGTACGGATCGCTGAGCAGCGGCTCGGGGAACCACGGGCCCACGTACTCCTCCCGCCGCACCCGCGCGGAGCGCAGCACATCGATCGAGATGCGGGTCACCGTGGCCGACAGATACGCCTTGGTGGACGTGGGCCGGGTGGCCGAGCCGTCGAAGCGCAGCCACGTTTCCTGCACCGCGTCCTCGGCCTCGCTCACACTGCCCAGGATCCGGTAGGCGATCGAGAACAGCAGCGGCCGCAGCTCCTCGAACTCCTCGACCTCGCTCACGCCGATTCCCCCCTGGACGACCGGCCGGACGGGCCGGCGCCGATCAATGGAACTGCCCGGCCCGGTAGTTACCCGCCGGCTGCCGGGTGATGACATTCAGCCGGTTCACCATGTTCATGAACGAGACCAGGATCACCAGGGCGGTGAGCTGCTCCTCGTCGTAGTGCTTGGCGGCGTTCGCCCACACCTCGTCGCTGACGCCACCGGCCGCGTCCGCGACCCGGGTCCCCTCTTCCGCCAGCTCCAGCGCGGCACGCTCGGCGTCGGTGAAGACGGTGGCCTCCCGCCATGCCGCCACCAGGTTGAGCCGCACGGCGGTCTCACCGGCCGCGGCGGCTTCCTTGGTGTGCATGTCGAGGCAGCCGGCGCAGCCGTTGATCTGGCTCACGCGCAGCGCCACCAGCTCCTGTGCGGCGGGCGGCAGCGACGAGTCCCTGACCGCCTTGCCCGTCGCCATGACGGACTTGAGGACCTTGCCCGCGGTCGGGCCGGCGGAGTAGTTCAGTCGGGCGTCCATGGTGTGCTCCTCCGTGGTTGTCAGTGGCTACACCCCTGAGACGGGGTAGCCCGACCCCCTGTGACATGGACGGATGTGACCTGCGTCTCCCCGCCACCGGGCCCACTGTTTCGCGTTACCGGGGTTGATGAACCCGGATGGGCAGCCCATTCCAATGACCGCTGTGATCCCGGCAGTTGTACGCTACGGCTCGGTCCGATCAACGGAATACAACGGGGAGACAGAGTCATCGTGAGCGAACGAGCCGGCAGAATACGTTCCCTTCGTCCCTACTCCGCCGTCTCGGGGGTGCTCACCGGGACGATCGCCCTGTACATCGCGCTTGTCGCCTTCGGCAACATCACCGACTTCGACTCCAATCAGCAATTCGTCCGCCACGTCCTGGCGATGGACACCACGTTCAAGGACGACGATCTGATGTGGCGGGCCATCAAGTCCACCGCGCTCCAGGACGCCGCCTACGTCGCCATCATCGTCTGGGAGAGCGCCGCCGCCCTGGTCCTCCTCGCCGCGACGGCCATGTGGGGCGCGGGATTGCGCGGAGGCAGCGTGCGCCGCGCCCGTCAGGCCAGCACCGTGGGGCTGCTGATGCTGATGCTGCTGTTCGGGGCCGGGTTCATCGCCATCGGTGGCGAGTGGTTCGCCATGTGGCAGTCCAAGCAGTGGAACGGGCTGGAGGCCGCCACCCGCGTCTTCCTGATCTCCGGGATCGTGCTGCTGCTCATCCACCTGCTCGCGACCGAGCGGACCGAGCCCGGCTCCACGGACTGACCGGAACTCCACGGGCTCGAAGGCGACAACGGACAGAGCGTTACGGACAGAGCGTTGCCGCGGACTCTTGACAGTGACCCAAGTCACCTTTAACGTCCGCAGCAACGCTCTGTGAGAGCGCTCTCTCGACGGCCCCGCGTGACCACACCGCTGGGCTCCCTCTCCCGCTCTTTCGCTCTTCCCGTGTGCGCACGGAAAGGAGAGTCATGTCGCCTACACCCCCGCGCTTCCCGCCGTTACGGCGCGTCCTCGGCCGCTGGCGAGGTCCGGGTGTCGTCCTCGCCGCCGCCGGCCTCATCCTGTCCATGCTGTCCACCGGCTCGGCCAGTGCGCGGGCCGAGCTCCGCGCCACCGACAAGGCCGCGTCGAGCCCGCGGAGCGCCAAGGCACCGGTGCGGGTCGCGGAGTTCGTCGCCGAGTGCCCGTTCACCCATCGGCTGCCGGACGACCCGATCGTGTTCCCCGGTCTCCCCGGCGCGTCCCATATGCACAGCTTCTTCGGTAACGACTCGACCAACGCACACACCGATCTGGCCGCCCTGAAGAGGGGCAGGACCAGTTGCAGCCCGACCACCGACCTGTCGTCGTACTGGACCCCCACCCTCTACGCAGGCGGCAAGGAGGTCGAACCCACCGGCACCACCTTCTACTACCTCGGCGAAGGCGTACGCGACGACGTCATCGCGACCATCAAGCCGCTCCCCCCGGGGCTGCGGATCGTGGCGGGCAACGCCAAGGCCACCGGGGTCGGCGACCCCACGTCCATCGCACGCTGGTCGTGCCTGCACCACGGAGAGGTCAACCCCTCCAAGGACTTCGTGAACTGCCCGTCCGACTCGATGCTGGAGTCCTACCTCGACTTCCCCCAGTGCTGGAACGGGAAGGACCTGGACTCCCCCGACCACAAGAGCCACATGGCGTACCCGGTCGGTGGCCAGTGCCCGGCGACCCACCCGGTGGCCGTGCCGAAGCTGCGCCAGGTGCTCCGCTACCCGGTCAACGGCGACCCCGCGCGGCTCAAGCTGGCGTCGGGTGCCGGATACACCATGCATGGTGACTTCTTCAACGCCTGGCCCGAGGACGAGATGGCCCGGCGGGTGCGTGACTGCATCAATGTGATCGTCAAGTGCGGCGCCGACGGCCGTCCCTGATCGAGAAGGAGAACGCACAGCCCGGCAGGGCGACCCCGTCCTGCCGGTGGGCGGAGCCCCGTGACGGGGGGGCTCCGCCCACACCCACACCCACGCCTACGAGAGACGAGGGGAGTCGCCATGAGGGCGGCCACCGCCGCGCGGCGCGCGGCGTCCGCAGCGGTACTGGCGGTACTGCTCACCGCGGGATGCGGCGAGGGCAGCGGGAAGCCGTCGGGCGAGGCGCGGTCGACGTCGTCGGCGGCGGCGCGGCACCCCGCCACACGGGCCCCGGGCGGGCAAGCGACGTCGGGGACGTTCAACTCCAGCGACATCGGCTGGATCCAGCTGATGATCGCGATGGACGACCAGGCGGTGCTCCTGCTGGGCCTGGTCCCGGGCCACTCCTCCGACGCGGAGGTGGAGAAGTGGGCGAAACCGGTGGCCACCGCCTGTCGCGGCGAACTCGCCCGGCTGCGGAAGCTGCTCGCCCGGACGGGCGTACCCGACACCAATCCGCACGAGGGGCACGACATGCCCGGCATGGTGACGGAGGACGAACTGCGCACCATCGGGCGGGCGAAGGGCACCGCCTTCGACGCGCTCTTCCTCGCGGCGATGCGCGAACACCTCGACCAGGCGGCGAAGATCGCCCACTCGGAGCGCTCGGCGGGCGCCGACCCGGCCACCAGGAAACTGGCCGCGAGCGTGGAGCGGACGTCGCGCACCTGGCGCACCGGCCTCCCCTAGCGGCTCGGGAAGGCGGCCCCACGGCGGCGGTTCAGGCGGGTGGCAGCGCGGCGGCGGCCGACCCGGCGAGATCGGTGGCCAGTTCGCAGGGCCGTCCCTTGCGGCCCGCCCCCTTCAGGACGAGGGCCACCCGCTCGGTGCCCTTCACCCGGTCCAGACCGGTGTAGTCACGGTGGACCACCTCGACGCGGCAGCTCCCCGGGCCCTCGTCCTCCGGCAGCACGATGGCCTGACGATCGCTGAGCTTGGTCGACCGGGCGCCCTTGTCGTGCGGCAGATCGCCCTGGTCGAAGCGCAAGTCCACCTCGTACTCGCTGGTGGTGGACTTCCACTGGCACTGCCAGCGGCCGAACCCGACGTCCGGGTCCCGGGCGTCGATCCCGGGCACCTTCTCCAGCGCCTTGACGTCGAGCAACGTACACGCGTCCAGGTGCGCCAGCGAATTGGACGGAAAGTCCGGGGAACGCCGGGGGATCTCACCGCGGTTGAGCACCTTGGCCGCGACTTTCGCCGCGCGATCGGCGGTGTCGCACAGCGGCTCCTTGAGCTCGTCGGGCTGTCTCGCCGCCGCGGTGACCCGGAGGCTGTTGTCACGGGCGCCGGTCACCGCCACGGCCCGCTCGCACTCGTCGTCCTCGGCGGCGCGCCCCACGACGGTGACCCTGCCCTCGGTCTTCCTCGCCACGCCCTCCGGCAGCGAATCGGCGTCGAGCTCCACCCTGACGTCCACGACCTCCTCGCTCCGCTCCCGCAGGAGGACATCGCACCGGTTGAAGTTGCCGTAGTCGCGGTCGAGCCGGGCCTCGTCGTACCGATGGAACACGGTGGCGTTCAGCAGGGCGCAGGGGTCGGCCGTACGGGGGTCGCCGATGAAGCCCGCGGCGGCCGTTCTGCCCGGTGCCGGGGTGGCCTTGTCCCCGTCTTCGTCCCCCAGGCTCATCACGATGAAGGGGACGGCGATGGCCAGTGCCGTGACGGCGGCGGCGCCGGCCATGAGCAAAGGGCGCCGCCGGACCAGCGTCGCCGTGCGGCGCGGCGGCCCTGCCGCAGGGACCTCGCCGCGCGTCAGGACGTCCGTGTAGGGCGTGGTCGACGGGGCCACCGGGAGGGTCGGGAACCGGTCGGGGGGTCCCGCGATGTCCACGAGGGCGCTGAGCGCCTCGGCGGCCGTGGGCCGGGCCCCGGGGTCGCGCTGGAGCATCGCGGTGAGGATGGAGCCGAGCGGGCCGACCTGGGGGCTGATGGCCTCCATGCGGACCGCCCGCCCGGCGCCGCGCATCGGCGGGGTCCCGGTCACCAGCCAGTACATCGTGGCACCGAGCGAGAACACATCGGACGCACGCTCGGGCGCGCCCCGGAACGCCTCGGGGGCTGCGAAGAAGGGGGTGAGGCTGACCGGCCCGTTGGGCGTGATCGTCTCACTGCCGTCCACGCGGTACGCGGCGCCGAAGTCGGTCAGCTTGGCGACCCTGTCGGGGGTGATCACGATATTGCCGGGCTTGACGTCGCAGTGCACGATGCCCTTGTCGTGCAGGGCCGCCAGCGCGGCCGCGATCTGTGCGCCGATGTGTGCCGCGAGCTCGGGGGACATCTTCACCGGGACGTCCAGGCTGCCGCCGGTCACATGCTCCATCACCAGCCAGAACGTGGCGTTCCTGCCCTTGCCCGCGCGGACCGCGTCGTAGAGGGTGACCACGTTCGGGTGGCTGAACTTCGCCAGCGCGCGGGCTTCGGCCAGCAGCTCGTCGAAGTCGGCCTGGCTGTTGTCTTCGAGCAGGGCCCGCTTGAGGACGACGGACCGGCCCAGCTCCGTGTCGACGGCGAACCAGACCGCGCCTCTCCCTCCCTCGACGGGCCCCTTGGTGAGCCGGTACTTGCCGACCTTCTCCCCCCGCCGCACGACGACACTCCCCTCCTACGAGACCAGAACCGCTGCTGTCTGCCGTTACCGCACGCGGATCGAACTTACTGCGTACACGGAAAGACACGTACCGGTTGCGGCGTTCGTGAGGGCGGTGCGGGGCTCGATTCGCGCCGGAGGCGCGTGGGACCTGGCCGGTTGAGAAGGGAATTCACCCACCACTCCAGAAATCTTCACCTTTGTGGAGGTTGCGGTGTTGCGGAAGCACATGCGACGGGGGCAGGCGCCACGGTCACATGCCATCGGCGCACGTTCGCGTGTCGCGCCGGTGCCGGGCCTCCCCGCGGCTGGTGAGACCCGGCACCGCGTCCCCCTGGTCAGGAGTGGGTGACCTTGAGGCTGGATATGTGGACCTCGCCGTAGTTGTCATCGTCGCAGGGGTCCGAGTTGTCGCAGTTGGCCTGGGTGTAGGCCCCCGCCTTGAAGTAGTTGCCGTCGCCGTCGGAGGAGATCGTGGTCTCACGCTCCCCGTTGTAATAGGCGTCGATCTTCCCGTTCCGCGCCACGAACTTGGCCTCGAACTCGGTGCCCAGCTCATAGTCGTCGGTGACCAGGTGGTGGTGGGCGTCGTCGCCGTCGGTGATGTAGAGCTTGCTGCCTTCGAGGCGGAAGACCGTGACATCGTCGTCCCCGCCGTGGATCTGGGCGCCGACGAGATGCGGCTTCTCCTTGGGGAGCGCGGTGAACGCCTCCTTGACCACGAGGGTGTGGGTGCCCTCGCTGGTCGACCAGCCGGCCTCCTCCTCCCCGTCATCGGTCATCTCCCGCAGCTCGGCGCGCGGGTAGCTGGAGCCGCCCGTCGTCACGCCGTTGACGGCGGACCGGAACTGGACCGCGTCGCAGTCCCCGGTGACCTGGAACCAGGGCTTGGCGGAGAAGGTGGCGAGATCGGGCTGTGTGATGTCGGTCGGGTCCTCGTCCTCGCCGGTGGGGAGGGTCAGCTTCCAGTTGGTCAGATCGAGGACGTCGGCGGGGTACTCGCACTGGGCGGCCGGGGTGTGGTGGCGGGCGGGGATGTCGGCCTGCGCCGGGAGCGCGAGGGCGGCCGTCGAAGCGGCCACGGTGATGCCCGCGAGGACGGCGATGCGCATGCACCTCATGGGGTGTTCCTTCCTGTTCGTTCGGCGACAGGCATGATTCGCCGCCGGTTCCGGGACGGGTCCCGGAACCGGGAAGTCAGCGCGGAGTGGCTCGGGCTACGCCTCCGGCGCGGGATCGGGCCAGAGGGCGTCGTCCTCGATGAGGTCCAGATCGGGCGGTACGAGCGTCGTGGACTCCACCAGCCCCTTGAGCAGGTTGTGCAGCAGACCGTTGTCGGCGGGGCGGCCCTGCGACTTGTCGTGCAGCACCGGGTATCTGAATCCGGTGCTGTGCAGACGGCGGCGTACGGCCTCGACCCGGTACTCGATCTTGCGCTCGTTCCAGCCCGCGCTCGGGCGCAGGTACATGAGCTGCTTGGCCGCCGTGGCGTACGTCAGGGGGCGCGGATCCTCCTCGTACAGCAGATACCGCTGGCCGAGGACGGCCAGCAGCAGCCGTTCGTCGTCGTCGAGCGGCCAGATCTCCGGCCGAAGCGTCTCGGCGCGCCGCCGCGACACCGGCCCCTGGTCGTCATGGCCCGCCACATACAGCTCGACCAGGTGCTCACGGTAGCCCGAGCCCTTGACGAACAGCGGGGTGTAACCGGTGTCGAGCGGGATCGGCTCGGTGCTGAGGTGCATCATCGTGCCGCGGGGCAGCCGGACGAGCTGCCGCCCGGTGTTCCGCAGCCACCACTGCCCCTGGCGATACGTCAGCTCGCCGTGGCGCCGGCTCACCCGGAGGTCGTCCACGCCGATGCCCAGATCCACGTCCGGCTTCTCGCCCCGCCCGAAACGGACCGTCAGCCCCGGCCGGGGCGGGGCGCTGAGGTCGCCGGTCACCGTGCGGGCGTGCAGCATGCCGGGCGTGCTGGGCGCGACTCCGCGCGCGAGGCTGGCGGAGAGGGGCATCGGTGGTCTCCTCGGTTCGGGCGATTCTCGACACGCGCGCGGACACGCACACCCACCAGGGTCCGCGCCCTCCTCCGGGACCCGTCCCGAAGCAAGCGGGCCCGTTCGGCGGGGGATGCCCCGCCGCCCGGGGCTCATCGGCCTCCACAAGCGTACGAGTTGAATGCCGCATCCGGGCCGGGACGGGTCCCGGCCCCCCGGACGGACGATGCCCGCCACGACCCCGGCACGGCCGCCGCTCGGCCACCGGACCCGCGGACAAGGAGGGCACGATGACCGGCTCACCGGACGAGAACCACTGGCCGGACCCGGCCCCGGACCCGGCCCCGGACCCGGCCCTGGACCCGGCCTCGCCCCCGGTCCAGCGCCCCGGCCACATCACCGCGGCCGCCGTGCTCCTGGTCGTCTCGGCGTTCATCAGTGCCACCATCGCCGTGAACGACCCTGAGCTGACCCAGTTCGTATACCTGCTCCTCTTCATCACCATCGGCGCCGCCCTCCGCCTCCGCAAAGGCGGAGGCCCGGCCCGCGTCACGGCCACGGTGACGGCCGCGCTCTTCCTCGTCTATCTGCTCCCGCACGCGATGCGCGGACTCTCCGACCCGGGCGGGGTCTACCAGCCGGACTACGCGGTCCGCGCCATCCTGGCCATCGCCATCTCCGCCACCGGCGTAACCCTCCTCCACACCCCCAGCAGCCGCGCCTACTTCCGCACCCGCCGCCGGGGTTCGGAAACAGCCGCACGGGGCCGGGGATCCCGCGTGAAAGGTGGGTAGGTTCGGTGCATGCACAGAAGCCGTGTGTACGCCGTCCTGATCGACACACCCGAAGCCGAGGTCGCGCGGGCAACCGCCTTCTGGTCGGCGGCGCTCGGTGTCACCGCGCTGCCGTTCGCGCCGGAACCCCAATTCACCACGCTCCATGAGGCGCTTCCGGGGCTGGTCACCGCCGTCCAAGCTGTCGACGGCGCGCCTCGCATCCATCTGGACTTCGAGACCGACGACGTCGAGGCGGAGACCGCGCGCTTGCTCGCGCTGGGCGCCGAGCAGATTTCGCAGTGGCAGGAGTGCCGGGTGCTGCGGGTGCCCGGGGGGCATGTGGTGTGCGTACTGCCTGTGGAGAGCGATCCCGAGGTTTTCCGGGCGCGGGCCAGTGTCTGGCCCTGACGTGGCCCTTGGGGAAGGGCGCGGGCGGCCGGTGCGTGGTTACGACGGCACGCTTGCTCCCAGGCGTTGTGCCATCGCCTTCGCACCGCCGAGTACCAGCTCGACGTAGTGGTCCTTTTCCGCGTCGCCCCATCGCGGGGTGGGCACCGAGATGCTCATGGCTGCCACGCAGTTGCCGAGGCGGTCGTGCACCGGGGCGGCGACGCAGGCCGCGTGGTCGTTGGACTCGCAGTATTCCTCGGTCCAGCCGCGCTCGCGGGCCGTTTCGATTTCGGACAGAAGCCGCTTGCGGGTGGAGATGCTGTTGGAGGTCATCTGCCGCAGCGCCTTGTCGTTCGGGAACAGCTCATCGAGTTCCCGGGCCGAGAGGGCGCTCAGCAGTGCCTTTCCGCCCGCGGTGCAGGAGGCGGGCAGGCGGCTTCCCACCTGGGACACCAGCCGGACCGAGTACTTGCTGTCGAGGCGCACGATGAACACGGCGAATCCGCCGTCGCGTACGACGACCTGGACCGTCTCGCCGCACGCCCGCGCCACCTCACCGGCGCACTCCCGGCCCACGGTGGCGAGGTCGAGCCCGCGTTCGTAGCCCGCGCCGAGACGCAGGGCGCTGAGCCCCATCGCGACGCGTCCGGTCTCCTTGGAGATCGTCACATAGCCCCGGTCGGCCAGTGTGTTGACGAGTTCATGCGTGGTGGCCCGGGGCAGGCCGAGGTGTTGGGTGATCTCCGGAACCCGTAGCCCCTCGTCCTGGTCGATGAGCAGTTCCAGGATGTCCAGGCCCCGGCGAAGGGCCGGAGCGGTGAGACGCGCCACAATGGCCTCCCAGCACACGTTTCAGCGGAACACATTTCCACAGATGACGTCCAAAATATCAGACGCCTATGCCTCGGCGTCCGTGTGGGGCGCCGGCTCGGGCAGCGGTTCGGTGTTGCGGCTGCTGAGGCCGTCGAGGGAGATGCGCAGGAGGCGGCGCCACTGGCCGGGGTGGCTGCCGTCGGTCGCCTGGATGGTCTGACTCAGGGAGGCACTGAGCAGGACGAGGTCGGCGGTGGTGACACCATCGCGCAGAAGTCCGGCGTCCGCACAGCGGGTGCGCAGTTCATCGATGAAGGCGTCGCGGTGCCGGGCGCATACGCGCGAGGGAGCGCCGGTGGCGGTGTAGCTCTCGACGAGGGCGCGATTGCGGGCCTGGTGGGTGAGGGCCTGCTCGAAGAAGCCGGTCAGGGCCTCCCAGGGGTCCTCGGTCGCGGCCGCCGCCTCGTGGGCGGCGGTGAGCCAGGAGGTGAATTCCCGCTCCAGGACGGTGACGAGCAGATCGTCCTTGGCCGGGAAGTGGCGGTAGAGCGTGCCCATGCCGACGCCGCTGCGCCGGGCGATCTCGCGGACGTCGACCGCGCAACCCTGCTCGGCGAAGACCACACCGGCCGCCTCGATGATCGCCGCGCGGTTGCGCTCGGCGTCCGCCCGGCGGGCGCGCCTGGCGGGGGGCTGCGTGGGCGTGGACTGGTCGGCGCTGGTCACGGCATTCAGCGTACAGCCGCCATTGCGGAGCGCCCGCTCCGGTTGTGTTACCTTCAAGAGGAGCACTCGCTCCGGTTACTCCGGTTCGGTGGTGCGCGAGGCCTCGGCCTCGGCATGCCTGTTCCCACCCGGGCCCGGCTCCGAGACAGAAGCGCCCGCGGACCACAGGTCCGTCAGATGAGGAGACCTCTTTCATGGCAACGCTTGGCTTCATCGGCAGCGGCAGCATCGGCACAAAACTGGCCCGGCTCGCGATCGCGGCGGGCATCGACGTCGTCCTGTCCAATTCCCGCGGGCCCGAGACCCTGGCCCAGACGGTCGCCGAGCTCGGGGAGCGCGCCCGAGCCGCGACGCCCGAGGAGGCGGCACGGGCGGGCGACTGGGTGGTGGTGAGCATCCCGCTGGCCGCCTACCGCAAGCTCCCGGCCGCCGCGCTGGCGGGCAAGGTCGTGCTCGACACGATCAACTACTACCCGTTCCGCGACGGGGACTTCGAGGAGCTCGACTCGGGCAGGACCACGACGAGCGAGCTCGTCCAGCACCACCTGACCGGCGCGAAACTCGTCAAGGCGTTCAACAACATCAACGACGGGCACATCCCGGCGCTCGCCCGTCCCACGGGGGCCGCCGACCGCAGCGCCCTGCCGATCGCCGGTGACGACCCGGAGGCGAAGGCGAGCGCCGCCGCCCTGATCGACCGGCTGGGCTTCGGCACCGTCGACGCGGGCCCCCTGGCCGAGAGCTGGCGCTTCGAGCCGGACACCGCCGCCTACGTGACGCCCTACTTCGCCGACACCGACGCGCTGAACGCCGCCAAGGCCAAGATGGCCGAGGAGATCAGGTCCGGCGGCCCGTTCCGGACCCGGCCCCCCGCGGACCCGGGCGCCCCGCTGTCCGCGGACCGGCTGCGCGCCCTGCTGGCCGAGACGCCCCGCGTCCTCACCGCGGACCGTGTGCTGCGCTGACGTCCCGCACACTGACGTCCCGCACACACAGGGGCTGGGGCCGCATACGTCCTGGCCCCAGCCCCTGTCGGTCAGTTGACGTCGAGGGCGATCCGGCCCAGCTCACCGAGGTCGGCCACCAGGCGATCGCCGACGCTGATCGCCGTCGGGGCGCACAGGGTGCCGCTCAGGACGGTGTCCCCGGCTTCCAGTCGCCTTCCACCGCGCAGCAGATGCCGGGCGAGCCATGCCACCGCCTCGGCGGGGTCGCCCATGACGGCGGCCGCGCTCCCCGGCACCGTGCGGGAGCCGATCGTCAGCGTGGCGGCGAGCTTCGACAGGTCCATGGCCGCCGACGGCGCGACCGAGGGGCCCACCATCGCACGAGCGGCGTTGGTGTTGTCGGCGACGAGCATGGGGAGCGTTCGCGGGCCGCCGTGCCACCGGCTGTCGACGATCTCGAAGGCCGGTGCCAAGGCGGCGGTGGCGTCGCGGACGTCCGCAGCGGTCACCCGCGGACCGGGCAGCGCCTCGCCCAGGGTGAAGGCGACCTCCACTTCCGCCAGCGGGGCGAACAGCCCAGCCATGGCGAGGGGCTCGCCGTCCTCGATCAGCCTGCCGGCGAGCAGATGGCCGGCGGCGGGCTCATCGGCACCGAAAGTCTCCCGCGCGGGCTGTGCCGTGAGGCCGACCTTGTAGCCGATCGCCCGCTCACCGGCCGCGATCGCCAGGTCGCGGGAGGCGTCCTGGACGGCATAGGCCATCTCGAGGCCATCGAGCCGATCGGCCAGGGCCGAGTCCACTGCGGCCGAGTCCACTGCGGCCGAGCCGACCGCGGCGGAGTCAACGGCAGCGGCTCCGCCGCCCGCTTGCCACAGCCGTCGGCCCAGTTCTGCGACCAGTTCCTTGTTCATCGCTCTCCCCTACCACCGGTTCCGTTCGTGAGCCGGTCCGCACTCACAGCTTAGGACCGGGAACGATCACCGCACGGCCGGTGGCCCCCTGCGCCAGCGCCGCGTACGCCTCGTTGACCGCCGACAGCTCGTACCGTTCACCGAGCAGCTTGTCGAGCGGCAGCCGGCCGGTCTTGAAGAGCTCGACCAGCTTGGGGATGTCGACCGGCGTGTTGGCCGAGCCGTAGAGACTGCCGATCAGCCGCTTCTCCTGCTGCACCAGGGGGTTGACGGGCACGGCCGCGGTGGCGCCCACCTTGCCGAGGCCGACCGCGACGGCGGTCCCGCCGGTACCCACGACCTCGACCGCCTGGGCGAGTGTCTCGGGCCTGCCGACCGCGTCCAGCGACCAGGCCATCGGACGGGGCGAGATCCTGGTGAGCTCTTCGACGAGGCTGTGCGTGCGGACGTTGACCACGTGGGTGGCGCCCAGCTCGAGTGCCTTCTCCAGCTTGGCGTCCACCGTGTCGACCGCGACGATCGGATCGGCACCCACGAGGCGCAGTCCCATCACCGCGCTCAGCCCGACGCCACCGGCACCGATGACCACGACGCCCTCTCCGGTGGCGTCCTTCATGACGTTCAGCGCCGCACCGGCCCCGGTCACCACGGCACATCCGATGATCGCCGCGACCTCCGGCGGAACGTCCGGGTCGATCGCGAGGACCGACCGTTCGGACACGACGCACTGCTCGGCGAAGCAGGAGACCCCCATGAGGTGGTGCAGCTTCTCGCCGTTCAGGTTCAGCCGTGACGTCCCGTCGAGCAGACCGTTGGAGGCCGCCAGCACCCGGCCCAGCGCACACAGGGCGGGGCGGCCGGTGGTGCAGAACTCGCAGTCACCGCACCGCGGGCGCCACAACGTGATGACGGTGTCACCGGGGCGGACCCGGGTCACCCCCTCCCCCACCCGCTCCACGACGCCCGTCCCCTCGTGCCCGAGCACCGCGGGCAGGCGGACGTTGAGGTCGCCGTTCATGTAGTGCAGATCGCTGTGGCACACCCCGGCGGCGAGCACACGGAGGGTGACCTCGCCCGGTCCGGGGGCGTCGAGGTCGACGTCCTCGACGGTCAACGGCGCACCGGGCCGGTGCAGTACTGCTGCCTTCATGGAGCCACGCCTCACTCTGTCCACCGTGTACGAAACTTCAGACGTTGTCTTACGGGTTGAGTATGTGAGTCCGTCTCGGCGGCCGTCAAGCACGTTGACGGAGGCGCCGACGCATGCAACCGTGTCTTGAGAGTGAGATTACGTCTCATATTTAAGACATCATAAGGGAGCACGTCTGATGACCGATGCGACAAACGCGCTGGAGCTGGTGCGGAAACTCGACGCCGCCACAGGCGCGTTCGAGCAGTGGAGCCGCCTCGAGCCGGCCGACCGCGCCCCGTTTCTCGAGGCCATCGCGTCCGCGCTGGAGGAGGCCGCACCGAAGCTCGTGGCCATCGCGGACGAGGAGACGTCCCTCGGGGAGACCCGGCTGCGCAACGAGATGGTCCGCACGGTGTTCCAGCTCCGGCTCTTCGCCGAGATGGTGACGCGGGGCGAATACCTCGGGGCGACGATCGACCGTGCCGACCCCGCGTGGCCGATGGGCCCGCGGCCCGATCTGCGCCGGGTGCTCGAACCGCTCGGCCCGGTCCTCGTCTTCTCCGCGAGCAACTTCCCGTTCGCGTTCAGCGTGGCGGGCGGGGACACCGCCTCGGCGCTCGCGGCGGGCTGCCCGGTCGTGGTCAAGGCCCACTCCGGCCACCCCCGGCTCTCGGCCGCCACGGCGGAGGTGGTGCAGCAGGCGCTACGGTCCACCGGCGCGCCCGAGGGGCTCTTCGACGTGGTCTTCGGAACGGAGGCGGGCCGGAAGGCGATCGTGGATCCGCGGGTGAAGGCGGGCGCGTTCACCGGATCGACCGAGGCGGGCCGGGCGCTCTTCGACCTCGCAAGCGGCCGTCCGGAGCCCATCCCGTTCTTCGGTGAACTCGGCAGCGTCAACCCGGTGTTCGTGACGGAGGCCGCCGCCGAGCGGCGCGGGCCCGCGATCGTCTCGGAGTTCGTCGGGTCGTTCACCCTCGGCGCCGGGCAGTTCTGCACCAAGCCCGGCATCCTGCTGGTCCCGGCGTCGGCCAAGCTGGTGGACGAGTTGCCCGGCACCGTCCCGGACACGCCGCTCACATTGCTCAACGAGCGCATCCGGACCTCCTACGCGAGTACGGTGCGGGAGTTGCGCGACACGGCCGGGGTGCGCGTCCTGGTGAGTGGCGACCAGGACGGCGCCGACCAGTCGCCGACGGTGCTGTGCACGACCTCGGCCGATCTGCTCCGCGACCCGGAGGCGCTCATCCGGGAGGTGTTCGGGCCGACCGCGCTGGTCGTGGAGTACGCGGCGGAGAGCGAACTGCTCGAGGTGGCGAAGGCCATCGACGGACAGCTCACCGCTTCCATCCAGGGCGAGGACGACGACACCATCGCCGCGGAGCTGATCAGGCTGCTGGCAGCCAAGGCCGGACGCGTGCTGTGGAACCAGTGGCCCACGGGCGTGTCGGTCACCTACGCGCAGCAGCACGGCGGCCCCTACCCGGCCACCACGGCACCGGCCACGACCTCGGTGGGCACCGAGGCCATCCACCGGTTCCTGCGGCCGGTCGCCTATCAGGGCGTGCCGCAGCACCTGCTGCCGCCCGCACTGCGCGACGCGAACCCGCTGAGCGTTCCCCAGCGGGTCTCCTGAGCCGAGATCGGCCAGAGGGCCCGCCTCCCTCGGCGGGCCCTCTCCCGTTCCCTCACCGCTCACGGCATACGGCCGCTCACCTCGTACGACCGCTCACGGCATCCGCACGTGATGCCGCGCGATGGCGTCGCTCGCGTTCAGCCCGAGCAGTTGCAGGCTGCGTGAGTACTCCTCGCGCAGGATCGTGACGGCGCGCTCCACGCCCCGCTCACCACCGGCCATCAGGCCGTACAGATAGGCGCGGCCGATCATGACCGCGTCCGCCCCGAGTGCCCGCGCGGCGAGGATGTCCTGGCCATGGGTGACGCCGCTGTCGAGGATCACCGTGGCGTCGGGGCCGAGCTCCTCGCGTATCTCGGGCAGCACCGTGAGGGTGGCCGGGGTGCGGTCGAGCTGCCGTCCGCCGTGATTGGACACGACCACACCGTCCGCGCCCGTCTCCACGGCGCGGCGCGCGTCACGCGGGCTGAGCAGGCCCTTGACCAGCAGCCGATGCGGCCAGTTGGCGCGCAGCCACGCCAGATGGTCGTAGTTCAGCGTCGGCTCGAAGACCACGTCGGCCACCCGTACGGCGTCGATCACATCCGTCTCGCCGGTCATGCTGCGCAGCGACGCGAACGCGATCGGGGCCGTGGTCAGCTTGTTGAGCACCCAGGAGGGGTAGCGGGCCATGCCGAACAGCGTCCGCAGGGTGAGCGACGGCGGGATCGTGAGGCCGTTGCGCATGTCCTTGGGGTGGCGGCCCGCCACGGGTGTGTCCACGGTGAGGACCACGGTGGTGAATCCGGCCGCGAGCGCGCGGTCGAGGAGTTCCGCGTTGAGGCGCTCGTTACGGGTCAGATAGAGCTGGAACCAGTGTTCGCCGCCCGGGGCCGCCGCGGCGACGTCCTCGACGGTCGAGGTGCCCACGGTGGACAGCGTGTACGGCAGGCCGTGGCGGGCGGCCACGCGCGCCACCGCCGCCTCGCCCTCGTGGTGCATCATCCGGGTGTAGCCGGTCGGCGCGAAGATCAGCGGCATCGCGATCTCCCGGTCGAACAGCCGCGTGGACAGGTCCGGATGGTCGACCGGCGACAGATACTCCGGCACGAGTTCGACCGCCGCGAAGGCCGCCCTGTTCCGTCGCGCGGTCAGCTCCGCGTCGGCCGCGCCGTCCACGTAGTCGAACACCGCGCGCGGAGTCGTGCGCACCGCCACCTTACGGAGATCGCGGACGCTCAGCGCGGCCCCGAGCCGCCGTTCGACCGGGTTGAGGGTCGGCCGGCGCAGTTGCAGTACCTCCCGGAGCTCGGACCACCGGGGTCGCTGCCGCACCACGCGAGGCCGCTTCGGGGCTTCGGATGGCGCTGGGGGCTGGGTGACGGTCACGGCATGCCTCTCGATGTGCGGGTGTCAATGGCCGTTCGACGAACGACGAGATATTGGACGGTGTCCGAGAAATCGGAGTCTGACTCTCGACTTCGATGTGCGTCAAGCCTTGACGCATCACTCCACCATGGGCACCATCTGGTTTGCATATAAGACAGCGTCTTAAATTTCAGACGGCGCAAGCCGAAAAAGGAACGGTGCCATGCAATTCGGTCTGGCAGGCAAAACTGCTCTCATCTGCGCGTCCACGTCCGGCCTCGGCCGGGCGACCGCACGGGCCCTGGCGGAAGAAGGCGTCAACGTCGTGGTCACCGGCCGATCGGCCGAGCGCGCCAAGGAGGTGGCGGGCGAGCTGCCGGGCGCGGTCGGCGTGGGCTGTGACCTGGTCGCGGACGGCGGTGCCGAGCGGCTCCTCACGGCCGCCCGCGAGGCCGTCGGCGACCTCGACATCCTCGTACTGAACGGGCCGGGCCCCGCGCCCGGACCGGCCCGCGCCACCGACACCGCGGGGGTCGCACAGGCCATCGCCACGCTGGTCACCCCCCAGGAGATCCTGGTGCGGGGCACCCTGCCGGCCATGGTCGAGAAGGGCTGGGGCCGTATCCTGAGTATCAGCTCGACGAGCGTCCAGGCGCCGCTGCCGAACCTCTCGCTGTCCAACCTCGGACGGGCGGCGCTCGCCGGGTACCTCAAAACACTCGCCGCCGAGGTGGCCGCACAGGGCGTGACGGTCAACTCGCTGCTCCCCGGGCGCATCGCCACCCCGCGGGCCCGGCAGATCGACGAGGCCGCCGCCCAGCGCACCGGCCGGCCGCTGGACGAGGTCGAGGCCGCGTCCAAGGCCACGATCCCGGCCGGGCGCTACGGCGAACCCGATGAGTTCGGCGCCGCCGCCGCGTTTCTGTGCAGCACCCAGGCCGCGTACATCACGGGCACCGCCCTCCGGTGTGACGGCGGCATGGTGCCGACCCTCTGACCCCGCCAGAGGGTTCACCCGACTCCCCAAGACGAGAGCAGCGCACCCGCATGAGCCATATCCCCGTCACCGACGCGGCACCCGACACCAGAGCCGAAGGTCATCACCAGCCATCCCCGGCGGCCATCCGCAGGACGGCCCTGGCCGGAATGATCGGCACCACGATCGAGTGGTACGACTTCTACATCTACGGCCTCGCCGCGGCGCTGGTCTTCGGCACGGAGTTCTTCCCCGACTTCTCACCGACGGCCGGCACCCTGGCCGCGTTCGGCACCTTCGCGGTGGGCTTCATCGCCCGCCCGCTCGGCGGAGTGATCTTCGGTCACTTCGGGGACCGCGTGGGCCGCAAGAACGCGCTCATGCTCACGCTGTTCCTGATGGGCGCGGCGACCGTCGTCGTCGGTCTGCTGCCGGGCTACCAGACCATCGGCCTCTGGGCGCCCATCCTGCTGGTCACGCTGCGCTTCCTCCAGGGGTTCGCCGTCGGTGGCGAATGGGGCGGCGCGGTGACGATGGTCGTGGAGTCCTCGCCGCGTGACCGGCGGGGGTTCTACGGGAGCCTGCCGCAGATGGGGGTGCCGCTGGGGCTGGTGCTGTCGTCGACCGTGTTCGCGCTGGTCTCCACGCTGCCCGATGACGACCTCCTCGCCTGGGGCTGGCGCATCCCCTTCCTGCTCAGCGTCGTGCTGATCGCGGTCGGGATGTTCCTCCGCTCGCGCATCACCGAGACCCAGACGTTCGCCCAGGTGAAGGAGTCGGGGCAGGCGCGCAAGATGCCGGCCATGGAGGCGTTCCGGCACCACTGGAAGGCAATCGTCCTCACCATCGGCATGTACATCTCGGCGGGTGTCCCCTTCTACATCGTCTCGGTCTTCGTGCTGTCCTACGGCTCCTCCCATCTCGATCTGTCGCGGGGTGTGCTGCTGACCGGGATGCTCATCGCGGCGGTGGCCGAGGGGCTGGCGGTGCCCTGTTTCGGCGCGCTGTCGGACCGCTGGGGCCGGCGCCCCGTGTTCCTGGGCGCCGCCGCATTCGCGGCCGTGCTCGCGTTCCCGTTCTTCTGGCTGCTGGCCTCCGGGCAGACCGGGCTCACCTGGCTGGCCATGCTGCTCGCGCTCGCCGTGGCACACGCGGGGATGTACGCGCCCACGGCGGCGATGTACGCGGAGCTGTTCCCCGCGGACGTCCGCTACACCGGTACCTCGATCGGCTATCAACTCGGCGGTGTGGTGGCGGGGTTCGTGCCGCTCGTGGCGGGTGCCCTGGTCAGCGCCGCCGACGGCGCCTCCTGGCCGATCGCCTCCATCTGGGCGGGCGCGGCACTCGTCGGGCTGGTGTGCGCGCTGATCGTCCGCGAATCCCGGGGGTGCGACCTCCAGCCCGATCAGTCCGTCGATCGCCCCAAGTCCTTCCAGACCCCTTGATCCATGACCACCGCCCGGCCCTCGGGGCCGCGGCCGTCCCGACCGGAGGTGAAGCTTTATGACCGCGAAGACCGCGAACAAGGTACACGTCCTGAGCTGCGGAGCGATGAGCTGCGATCTGACGTGGCTGCTGCTCAAGGCGGGCCGTACGATGCGCACGCGCACCGAGCACCAGCGGCCCCCGGAGTGGTACTCCTGCACCACCCACTGCGTACTGGTGGAGACCCCCGAGGGGACGCTGCTGTGGGACACCAGCTGCCCCCGCGACTGGGAGACCCGCTGGGCCCCGACCGGCCTGCAGGAGTACTTCCCCTACGACCAGGTGAGCGACGAGGAGTATCTCGACGCGCGGCTCGGCCAGCTCGGCGTCCAGCCGCAGGACATCGACTATCTGGTCCTGTCCCATCTGCACTTCGACCACGCCGGGAACATCGGCATGTTCACCGGCACCGGCGCGCGGCTGGTGTGCCACGAGAAGGAGAAGGAGTTCGCCTTCGGCTTCGAGGGCGCCTTCAACGGTGCCCACCTCAAGACGGACTACGCGGCGTGTGACTTCGACACGGTCAGCGGTGACACCGAGATCCTGCCCGGTGTCACCCTCATCGAGGCCCCGGGGCACACCCCCGGCACCATGTCGATGAAGGTGGACCTGCCGGAGACCGGGGCGATGCTGTTCACCTCGGACGCCGTCTACATGGGCGACTCCTACGGCCCGCCGGCCACCCCCGCCGCCATTGTCAATGACCTGAACGCCTGGTACGCCTCGGTGGAGAAGATCCGTGGCATCGCCGAGCGGTCGGACGCCACCGTCGTCTTCGGCCACGACGCCGAGCAACTGCGCTCGATGCGGCTCGCCCCCGATGGCTTCTACGCTTGATCGTCCGGACCCGGCCGGCGCTCCGAGCCCGGCTCGCCGCGCCGCCGGGACCTACTCCGATCCCCAGGAGGGACGCGTATGAGCAGCACCGTTCCGGCCCGAGCCGAGTCCGTGTTCACCTACGGCGCCCCGGCGCTGAAGTTCGGGCCGGGAGCATCCGACGAGATCGGCTTCGACCTCTCCCAGCACGGGGTCCGCCGGGTCCTCGTGATCACCGACGCCGGGGTGGCCGCCACCGGCGCGCCACACCGCATCGCCGAACGGATGACCGCGTTCGGCATCGAGGCCCAGGTCTTCGACGGCGCGCATGTGGAACCCACCGACGTCAGCCTGCGGGAAGCGGTCGACCACGCGCGGGCGTCGGGCCCGTGGGACGCCTTCGTCGCGGTGGGCGGCGGCTCCAGCATCGACACCGCCAAGGCCGTCAACCTGCTCAGCACCAACCCCGGCACGCTGATGGACTACATCAACGCGCCCGTGGGCAGGGCACTGGCGCCCGAGAACCCGCTCAAACCGCTGGTCGCGGTCCCCACCACCACCGGAACCGGCTCGGAGTCCACCACCATCTGCGTGCTCGACGTGCTGGAGCTGAAGGTGAAGACCGGCATCAGCCACGCCCGGCTGCGGCCCACACTCGCGGTCATCGACCCGGACCTGACCTTCACCCTGCCCGCCGGGGTGACCGCCGCCAGCGGCATGGACATCCTGTGCCACGCGCTGGAGAGCTACACGGCCCGCCCGTACGACACCTATCCGCGCAAACACCCCGAGCAGCGGGTGCCGTACTGCGGCGCCAATCCCATCTCCGACGCGTGGTCGGAGCGGGCGCTGCACCTGCTCGCGCGGTCCTTCCGTACCGCGGTCCGCGACGGGGACGACCCCGAGGCGCGCTCCGAGATGGCCCTGGCGGCCACCTTCGCCGGCCTCGGCTTCGGCAACGCGGGTGTGCACATCCCGCACGCCAACGCCTACCCGATCGCCGGGCGGGTGAAGGACTTCCACCCCACCGGCTACCCCGCACACGAGCCGATGGTGCCGCACGGGATGGCCGTCTCGCTCACCGCGCCGGAGGCGTTCCGCTTCACCTTCCGAGCCCAGCCCGAGCGGCATCTGCGGGCGGCGGAACTCCTCGCCCCCGAGATGGAACGCCCCGCCGACGCGGCCGAGTACCTGCCCACCGCGATCCAGCGGTTGATGCGCGACATCGGCATGCCCGACGGCATCGGCGGTGTCGGCTACGACAAGGGCGACATCCCCGCACTGGTGGACGGCGCCATGAAGCAGCAACGGCTGCTGGCCACCGCCCCGCGCGAGGTCACCGAGGACGACCTCGCCGGGATCTTCGACCGCTCGCTGTCGCTCTGGTGAGGAGGACCGATGGCCATCTATGAACTCGCCTGCGAGACCGGGCACCGCTTCGAGGTGATCCAGTCGTTCACGGCCCCGCTGCCGAACTGCCCGGAGTGCGGCACCGCGACCCGCAAGATCCCCAGCAGCTTCGCCCTCGGCGGCACCGCCGCCGTGCCACCGCCGCCGGAGCGGATGCCGCAGACCTGGAAGGGGACCTACCGCGGCGACCGCGACTACGTCACCGCCATGCGGCGCACCGCCGAGTCCCGGCAGAAACTGGAGGAGAGGTACCCCGAACTCGCCGGTGACCGGCGGCCGATCGTCGCCCACGAGGGCAGATACGAGGCGGCCCCGCTGCGCGCCGGGGACCCGGTGCCCGCGCCGTCCGAGGGAACCGGGCATGGCCACGCGCACGGACACGGACATGGGCACGGGCACGGACACTCACACCAGCACGGGCACTCTCACACGCACGGACACGGACACGGACACGGGCACGAGTCGGAGCCGACGAAGCCGACGAAGCCTTCGTGAAGCGCTACGGGGCCGGTCGCCAGCCCAGTGCCGGGGCCAGCCTGCCGGCGATGTCGGTGAGGATCTGTACGTAGTCCTCGTGGTCGAAGGTGAAGGGCAGCGCGAACGCCACCTCCTCGACCTCCCGGAACGCGGCGTGGGAGGTGAGCCGTTCGGCGATGTCCTCGGAGGTGCCGACGAGATCGGGCGCGAACATCATGCTCGCCGGCCCCTGGGGTGTGGCGGTACGCGGCAGCCGCTGCCGGGCGTACTGCTCGTACTTCGCGCGCTGCTCCGGTGAGGCGGTGTCGGTGGGGATGACGACGAGCCCCTGGGAGACACGGGCGCGGTCGCCGTCGGGGTGGTGGGCGCGGAAGGTCCGGATGTGCGAGAGCTGGATCTCGGCGAAGTCCTCGGACTCCTCCGCCTTCACCACACTGCTGGTGAGCAGGTTCATTCCGTGCTCACCGGCCCACTGGGCCGACCGAAGGCTGCCGCCGCCGTACCACATGCGGCGGCCGAGCCCCGGGGCGTGCGGCTGGACGCGGTCGGAGAACACCTCGAAGCCCTCGACACCGCTGAAGTCGGTGACCGGTTCGCCGCGTACGCAGTCCAGCAGCCGCCGCACACGCTCGTGGCCGAAGTCCTCGGCGTCGGCGGTGTCGGGGTGGAGCGCGCCCCTGACCTGGTCGTAGTGGTGCGGCGGACCGGCGCTGACCCCCGGGTTGAGGCGGCCCCCGGACAGGATGTCGACCGTCGCCAGATCCTCGGCCAGCCGCAGCGGATTCTCCCATCCCATGGGGATGACGGCCGTGCCCAGTTCGATGCGGCTGGTGCGCTGCGAGACCGCCGCCAGAACGGCCGTGGGAGAGGAGATGCCGTATTGCAGATGGCGGTGGCGCACCCAGGCGCTGTCGAAACCCAGCCGTTCGCCCAGTTCGATGATCTCGAGTGTCGACTCATGGCCCCGGCGGGGGTCGGCCTCGTCGAACAGCCCAATGGTCAAGAAGCCCAGCTTGCGCAGGGGTTTCGAGGTCAGCGGCACAGGATTCCTCCAGCGTCCGCGGCGTACTCCGCCGCACACCATTGCCGTCCCATTGTCGCGGAGTGGCTCACCCGGACGAGGCGGACGAGGCGGTCGGGGCGGACGAGGCGGACAGCGCGGTGGCGGCACGGTGTGCGAGTTCCTGGCGTACGAGGGGGATCAGATGCCGGCCGTAGTCGATGGCGTCGTCGAGTGGGTCGTAGCCACGGATGAGCAGGGTGGTGGCGCCGATGTCCACATAGTCCAGCAGCGCCTGGGCGACCGTCTCGGGGGTGCCGACGAGGGCGGTGGTGTTGCCGCCCGCGCCGGTCGCGGTGGCGGTGGGGGTCCACAGTGCCCGGTCGTGACGGTCGGCCTTGGCGGCGGCCGCGAGGAGCCGCCGTGATCCGGCGTTCTGGGGTGCGCGCTCGCCGTTCTGCTGGTGGAAGAACGGGCGTCCGGTCCCGGTCCTGATGGTGTCCAGGACGCGGTGGGCCCGTTCCCAGGCCAGTTCCTCGGTGGCCGCCAGGATCGGGCGGAAGGACACGCTGATCCCGGGCGCCTCGGCACGTCCGGCGGCTGCCGCGGCGGCGCGTACGGAGGCGATCTGCCCGGCGGTCTCCGCGAGCGGTTCGCCCCACAGCGCGAAGGTGTCGGCGTGCTTGCCGCCCACCCGGTAGGCGGCCTCGGAGGAGCCGCCGAAGTACAGCGGGATGCCGGTGGCCCGGTGCGGCAGGATCTGGGAGGAGTAGTCCGCCAACCGGTAGTGGCGGCCCTCGTGGCTGAACGGTTCGGCCGAGGACCAGGCACGCCGCAGGATGCCCAGGTACTCGTCGGTGCGCTCGTAGCGCTCCTCCTTGCCCAGGAAGTCGCCGTCCTTGCGCTGCTCCGCGTCGTTGCCACCGGTGATGGTGTGCACGGCCACGCGCCCGCCGGTGAACTGGTCGAGGGTGGCGAAGCCCCGCGCGGCGAGGGTGGGGGCGACGAAACCGGGGCGGTGGGCGATGAGCAGACCGATCCGCTCGGTGCGGGCCGCCACGTGCGCGGCCACCTGGGTGCCGTCGGGCCGACGGGAGCTGTAGCCGATCAGGATCCGGTCGAAGCCCGCGTCCTCATGGGCGCGGGCGAAGCGGGTGGTGTACTCCGGGTCGATCGCCGGACCGGTCGCGGGCCGGGTCTCGGAGACCTCCTGGGTCTCGATCATGCCGATGAACTCGACCGACGACGCGGGTGTTGGGGCGGAAGCGGGCATGGGTCAATTGCCTTTCGGGGCAGGCGAGTTGGTACACGGCAGGGGCGAGCGGACGCCAGACCATGACGAGCACAGCGGGATACCCGAGCAGCGCACACACGCGTACGGAGCGCACGGTGCCGAGGGAGGGAGGAACTCCGGGCCGGTCCGGTCCGGGCGGCGGGAGGTGGTCGGCTACGGGTGCCGGGCCTCCGGGGAGCGGTGCGACCGCCCGGTCAGCGACAGAGGGCGCTGGAGGTGCGCAGATAGTCCACGTAGCGGCAGAGCACGCCCGGATGCGTCGAGTGCATATCCCATATGGTCGTGACCGCGGGAGCCGCTGTCAATGGACACCTTTTGGTGTCTCATGCTGCGGAACCTCGACGACCTGCATGTCCGTGCCCCGTGCCATCCAGGCGGGTATGACGGACACGACGTACTCCGAACTGCTGGAGACCATCGATGCTTCACGGGGATCGTCGACCTCGGGCGGCGCGTGATGCCCGTCAGCCGGCGGGGGGCCGCCGGAGGTCCCGGTGGACCTGGCGGGCCACGCGGGTGCCGCTTTCGATGGCGCCGTCGATGAAACCGGCCCAGATGTTCGCGTAGTCGCTGCTGGCGAAGTGCAGGACTCCGGTGTTCTCCTGCTGGGCGCGGTGGTAGCGGGTGAGGTGGTGGGGTTGCTGGATCAGCCAGGTCTCCTGGGAGTAGGGGTCGGCCATCCAGTCGTGGCCGCCGGCCTCGAGCACCTCGAGGTCGTCGCGCCAGACCTTCAGTGCCGCGTCGACGGCCTTCGGGTCGTTGACGTCGATCCGGGTCGAGTCCGGGCCGAAGGCGACCAGCACGGCGTCGTCCTCCCCGATGAACTCGGTGCGCACGACGGCCAGGGGGTGGGCTTGAGAGGAGTAGGCGAAGAAGGGCTTGATGCGGCCGCGGACCCGGATCCACGCCTTGGCGCCGCGGGAGGCGGTCTTCTCCAGGCTGGGGCGGAGCTTGCCGTCCGGCAGCGCGGGGGCGATGTCGAGCTGGTGCAGAACGTTCTGCGGCACGGTGACCACCACACGCCGGGCGGTGATGGTGCGCCCGTCGCCGTAGGTGATCTCGGCACCGTGGGCGTCGTGGGTGAGGGAACGGACCGGTGCGGACAGCCGGATGTCGGCTTCCGCGTCGGCGGCGATGGCCTCCACCAGGCTCCGGGTGCCGCCGGTGAGCCGGAAGATCGCCGATGCCTCGTGCATGAGGTGCCAGGACCCGGCGGTGGCGGCGGTCCAGCGCAGGGCGCTGGTGTAGGCGCACCGGTCGAGCGGGGCGTTGAAGTGGCCGACCCACGCGGCCTCGTTGGCGTTCCTCTCGTCGACGGACAGCTCGAGGTCGTCGAGCATCTCCTGAAGGTTGAACTGGTCGACGTCGGCCAGCCGTGGGACGGTCAGCGGTGCGTTCGGGCGGGGGATCCACTTCATGGTGTCTTCCAGCAGCCGGGTCATGCCCGGGTCGATGAGCCGCATGAAGTCGTCCAGGGTCCCGCGGCGCACCTGGTCACCGGCGAGCCAGTAGGTCTCCTCCGAGCGAGGACCACGGGTGATCTCCAGGCCGTAGCGGGTGATCTCCGCCCAGACATGCGGCTGGACCCAGTGCACCCAGGTGCCGCCCATCTCCAGGTCCCGCCCCAGCCGGTGATCGGTCCAGGTCCGGCCGCCGATCCGGTCGCGTGCCTCGAGGACGACGACCTTCGCTCCCTTCCGGCCGAGTTCGCGAGCGGTGATCAGGCCGGCGACTCCGGCTCCGATGACGACGACGTCCGCCTGCTCGGGCAAGTGAGTCCTCCTTCGTAGAGCCCCGACTTCGAAGCGCGTCCACTTAGTGAACGCGACGTTCATATCAACGCGGTACGGATAGTGGGCCGCACCCGCCGCCCCGCTGTCAAGACCTCGCGCGGCCGCGGCTCCCGGCTCGTCGCGGTGACGGCGTTCACTCCCCGAACAGGCCGACGGTACGGTGGAGGGAAAGGTCGCGGGCGGAGCGACTCCGCACGACGATCCGCACGACGAAAGGGCCCCATGAGCGACGCGTCCGGACCGGCGGACATGACCAACAAGTCCGTGACCAAAGGCGTCCGGCTGCTCCGCGAACTGGCGGCCCAGCCCCGGTCCGGAGCCACCGTCACCACCCTCGCCAAGGCCGCGGGGATCTCCCGGCCCACCGCCTTCCGCCTGCTGTACAGCCTGGAGCAGAGCGGGCTCGTCGACCGCGTCGACAACAACTACATCCTGGGCTGGGAGCTGGCCCGGCTCGGCCGCTACGCGGACCCCCACGCGGGCCTCGCCGCCCGCGCCCAGCCCCTGCTGCAGGAGCTGGCGGACAGGTTCAACGAGTCGGTGACCCTGTCGGTGCCGGACCTCAGGGGCGGGGTCGAGCTGATCGCCGAGGCCGCGGGCTCCCACGTGGTCAGCATCGTGCCGCGGAACATGGTCGGCGAGCACTACCCCCTGCACGCCAGCTCCACCGGCAAGGTCCTGCTCGCGGACATGCCCGCGGAGCAGGTGCTCGCGCTTCTGCCGGAGCGGCTGGAGCCCTACGCCTCGCGCACCATCACCGATCGCGCGCTCCTGCTCAAGGATCTGGAGCAGGTCCGCGAGCAGGGCTTCGGCGTCATCGACAACGAACTCGAGGAAGAGCTGCTGTCCCTGGCGCGCCCGATCCGCGACTCGTCCGGGACCCTGGTGGCGATCCTGGCCCTCGACGGCCCCCGGTACCGCTTCGGCCGGGACCGGATCCCCGAGGCCCTCGAGGAGATGCGGTCCATCGTCGACCGCCTGACCGAGGCGTTCTGGCAGGACTCGCCGTCCGCCTGAGCGCTCCGCTGGAAGTGCCGCGATGCGTCGTCGGCCGACCGCGGCGCCATCGTGGCCGGTCGCGCCCCGCGGCGGAGCCGCATATCGATACGGCCCCGCGCCCCTTCGGGGCGCATCCGGGCGTCCCGCCCCGGGGCCGGCGGCGAGCCCAGCCTGCCCCCTGGGCTCCCGTAGGCGATTTATCGACTCCGCCCCGCCGTGGGCACATGCGCGTCAGGCCTACCTGTTGACACCGGCCCTCACGAGACTCCAGCATGCTGAATATGGACGCCGCGTTCGCATACTGAACGCCGGACTGCCCCACTCTCCCCATCTCAGGTGCTCTGCGGAACTCTCACCGCAGGAAGGCCCCGCCTCTCGCCCTGGAGCGCAGCATGAGCAGTCAGCCGCTGAAGTTCTTCGCCTTCGACGTCGCCGCTCCCGCCCATCTGACCGCGGGTTCCTGGCGTGACCCGGAGGACGAGGGCCGGCGCTACACCGACGTGGACTACTGGACCGACACGGCTCGGATGCTGGAGGACGCCTGCTTCGACGGCATCTTCTTCGCCGACACCGTCGGATATCACGATGTCCACGGCGGGTCCCCCGACGCCGCGATGCGCGACGCCGCCCAGTTCCCGATCAACGACCCGGCCCTGATCGTCCCGGCGATGGCTTCGGTCACCCGCCACCTGGGCTTCGGCGTCACCGCGTCCCTGACGTACGAGCAGCCGTACGCGCTGGCCCGCAAGTTCAGCACGCTGGATCATCTGACGGCCGGCCGGGTCGGCTGGAACATCGTCACCTCCTACAGCGAATCGGCCGCGCGCAACCTCGGGCTCGGTACGCAGATCCCGCACGACAAGCGCTACGACATGGCGGACGAGTACCTGGAGGTCTGCTACAAGCTGTGGGAGAGCTCCTGGCAGGACGACGCGGTCATCCGCGACGCGGAGGCCGGTGCCTATCTCGATCCGCGGCGCATCCACCCCATCGGCCACAAGGGCACCTACTTCGAGGTCCCCGGCGTCCACCTGTGCCAGCCGTCCCCGCAACGGACCCCCACGCTCTTCCAGGCCGGTGCCTCCTCGCGTGGCCTGCTCTTCGCCGCGCGGAACGCCGAAGCGGTCTTCGTGAACACGATGACGCCCGAGCTCACCCGGCACGGCGTCGACCGGATCCGGGCCGCGGTCGCGCAGGCGGGCCGCGACCCCAGGAGCGTGAAGATCCTCGCCCTGATCACCGTGATCGTCGCGCCCACCGACGCACAGGCGCGGGAGAAGTACGAGCGCCACCTGGCGAATGTGAGCTACGAGGGCGCGCTGGCCCGGTACGCGGGCTGGACCGGGATCGACCTGAGCACGCTGGACCCGGACATGCCACTCCAGTACGCGGACGTGGACGGCTCGCGCTCGATCGTGGAGATGTTCTCCAAGGCGGACCCCACCCGGACCTGGACCGCCCGGCAGATCGCCGAGTTCATCGGCATCGGCGGCACCGGCGCGGTCATCGTCGGCTCCCCGCGGACCGTCGCCGCCGAGCTGCGCGCCTGGCGGGACAAGGCGGACCTCGACGGATTCAACCTCAGCTACGCGACCAAGCCCGGCGGCTGGGAGGACTTCATCGAGCTGGCGCTCCCGGAGCTGCGGCGGCAGGGCCTGGCTCGCGACGCCTACGACGAGCGGGCCACCACCCTCCGCGAGAGCTTCTACGGCGCGGGCCGGCGCCGCACCCTGCCCGACCACCCGGCCTCCAGGATCCGCGCCGCGCGGCGCGAGGGCGACCAACTCCCGGGCGCCGTGGGCGCACTGGCCTGACCCGTCAGTGCGTTGGCCCGACCGCCGGCGCACCGGCGCGCGATCTCAACCGTTCCACCACATCGAAGGGAGCATCACCATGACCACCGCCTCCGGCCTGCGGATCGACCAGATGGACCACCTGGACCAGATGGACCATGTGGACCATGTGGACCAGACGGACTTCCGGCACGTCATGTCCCACCTGCCCACCGGTGTGGTGGCGGTGACCGGCGTGGAACCCGCCTCGGCGCAGCCCGTCGGCCTGATCGTCGGCACCTTCGCATCGCTCTCCCTCGAACCTCCGCTGGTCGCCTTCAGCGTCGCCCGCACCTCCGGCAGCTGGCCCAGGGTCCGCCGCGGCGGCCGGTTCAGCGCCAGCGTCCTCGCCGAGGGACAGGACGCGGTGTGCCGGTCACTGTCCCGCAAGAGCGGCGACAAGTTCGCCGATGTGCCCTGGCACCCCTCCCCCGACGGCGCCCCGCGCGTCAACGGCGCCGTCGCCTGGATCGACTGCGAACCGGAGCAGGAGCTCGACGGTGGCGACCACCTCATCGTCATCGCCCGCGTACGGCGCATGTCCACCGGCTCCGGGGAGCCCCTGGTCTTCCACAAGGGCAGGCTCGGCAGCTACCGGGACACGGTCGCCGCCTGAGACGCCGGGAACGGTGACCGTCCGGCAGCCGGTCAGCCGCGTGTGCGGCGCCGGTAGTAGTGCACGGTGACGGCGGCGAGCAGCGGCCCCCACGCCACCAGCGGCACGTAGCAGGCGTTCATCAGCCACTCCCCCCACCGCGTGATCTCCATGTCGGAGTGCAGCGTCGTCCAGGTGAAGAGCACACCGTAGACCGTGCAGCAGAGGGCGCCCAGCGCGGCCGGTACGACCGCGGCGGGTACGGGGACGCGGCGGCCTCGCAGGCCCGGGATCCAGCGCGGCCACACCTCGCCCCATGGCCGCACCAGCCCCAGTGTCAGAAAGGCCAGGGCCTCCTGCACCGCGGACAGCAACGGCACGACCAGATACCCCCAGCCGGGGATGAGCATCGCGTCGTACTCGGAGTCGGCGAGCCCCAGCGGGACGCCGAGCACCACGGCGAACCGCCAGAGCGCGGACGGCGCGGATGCCCATAAGGCCGCGGCCGCCGCGCGTCTCGCCCACGGCGGGACGGGTGCGGAGGTCGCGGGGGAGGAGGGGGCGAATGGCGCTGCGCTGGTGGACATGGCGGCGGCTCCTGTGTGCGGGGTTGCTCCGACACCCGGAGGCTGTCACCCACACGCACCCGGCCACATCCGCCCGGAGCACACGACGGCGTCCGTCTTGGGGCGCATGCGCGCGGGTGGGGTCAGACCTCGGGACCACTACGGCGCGACCGCTCTCGTCAGGGTCCGCCAACCCCGGGCTACGGCACGACGAAAAAAATCGACGTGGTGTAGATTTTAGAGGAGAGAGGCCAGAACCTATGCGCGGCGCGGCTGCCGCGGACAAGGGATGTGAGCGGAGATGAAGACCTTCCTGATCACCGGTGCGAGCAGTGGGCTCGGCCGGGCGTTCGCCGAGGGAGCGCTCGACGCGGGGCACACGGTGGTCGGCACCGTGCGCCGGGAGGCCGACCGGGAGGCGTTCGAGGCCCTGGCGCCGGGGCGAGCCCACGCCCGTCGGCTGGATGTCACCGATGACGTGGCCGTACGTACCGTGGTCGACGAGGTGGAGGCGGCCGTCGGTCCGCTCGATGTGGCCATCGCCAACGCCGGGTACGGTCTGGAGGGGATCTTCGAGGAGACACCGCTGTCGGAGGTCCGGGCGCAGTTCGAGACCAATGTGTTCGGGGCCGCGGCGACGCTGCAGGCCGTCCTCCCCCATATGCGCGGGCGCCGCGCGGGCCATCTGATGGCCGTGACCTCCATGGGCGGTCTGATGGCGGTACCCGGGATGTCGGCCTACTGCGGCAGCAAGTTCGCGCTGGAGGGCATGCTCGAGAGCATCCGTAAGGAGGTCGCCGCGTTCGGCATCCATGTCACGGCCGTCGAGCCCGGCTCGTTCCGTACGGACTGGGCGGGCCGGTCGATGACCCGCGCGGAGCGCACCATCGCCGACTACGACGCGCTGTTCACACCGATCCGCGAGGCGCGGATGGCGGCCAGCGGCAACCAGCTGGGCGACCCGCGAAGGGCCGCCGAGGCGCTGCTGCACATCCTCGACGTCCCGGAGCCTCCCGGCCATCTGGTACTGGGCTCGGACGCGCTGCGCCTGGTCGCGGCGGCCCGGCAGGCGGTGGACGACGACATCCGCGGCTGGGAGAAGCTGTCGCGGACGACGGACTTCCCCGACGGAGCGCAGATCGCCGGCGCGTGAACCCGCGGCCGGACACGTCCTGAGTCCTTGTCCGGCGGAAGTACAGTGCTCGGAAGAGCCGATCAGGGGAGATCACCGTGGGAAGGCGCAGTGCCGCCCCGAGAAAGGGAGACCTGCGCGAGCAGGCCCTCCTGGACGCCGCCGAGGCGCTGCTCGAGCACACCGGCCTCGAGGAGCTCACGGTCGAGGCGATCGCCAAAGGCGCCGGGATCTCCCGCGGCTCCCTCTACTTCTACTTCGGCAACAAGCACGAGGTCCTCGCCGCCCTCGTCGAGCGCACCCTGCGCACCATCCGGGCCGAGGCCGACAGCACGGCGCGGGACGCGACGTCCCCACCCGTCGAGGTGATGGAACGGGCCGTCAAGGGCGTGGAGCGGGTCTGGCGCGAGCACGGCACCGTCATGCGGGCGGCCGTGGACTACTCCGCGCTGCACCCGGTGATCGGAGCCGCCTGGAACGACACGGTCGAAGCCTTCGCCCGCACCATGACCCCGGTGCTGACGCGGGCGGGGATCCCCGACGAGAGCGCCCCCGACGGAGCCGCGGCGCTGGCCCACGCACTGTGCTGGCTGACGGAGCGGACCTTCTACCGCGCCGCCCGCTCCCCCGGGCAGGACTTCTCCGCCGCGACCGCGACCACCGTCGCCATCTGGCGTCGCGTCATGAACAGCTGACGCGGCCGTAAGCCCGGCGTGGCCCACGTCACCCTGCGCCCGGTCGCCGTGACCAGCGGCGACTCCAGAAGAGCCGAACACGAACCAGAATTCATGAATTCATTGGTTTGAGCTCCGTGGCCCTGGCTAGAAGAGTGAGTGACCAAGGTGCTTCGGAAGGCAGGCACACCTGGCGGGAGGCGCGCGTCGCGCGCTCTGAGCCCCAGATGTGCCGTGTCGGCCTCCCGCTCCGCTGAACAGCGAACTGAGCAGGGAGAGAAGAGGAACCTTGATGAGCGCCGCACCCGCACGCGCCCGCCGCCGCCACGACGACACTCCTGACACCGCGGCCGACTTCGAGCGGCTGGCCGCCATGTCCAAGGGACCCGAGCGGGAGGCCCTGGCCGAGAAGCTGGTCGAGGCATGGCTGCCGATGGCCCACCGCCTCGCCCGCCGCTACCGCAACCGCGGGGAGAACCTGGAGGATCTGGAACAGGTCGCCGCCCTGGGCCTGGTCAAGGCCGTCGACCGTTACGAACCCCAGCGCGGAGGCGCCTTCCAGCCCTACGCCATCCCCACGATCGTCGGGGAACTCAAGCGGTACTTCCGCGACTGCGCCTGGGACCTCCATGTCCCCCGGCGGGTGCAGGAGCTGCGCAACAGGGTCCGCGCCACCATTCAGGACCTCGCCGCGGCCGAAGGCACCGACCGCTCCCCGACCGTGGCCCAGGTCGCCGAGGCCGCCGACATGAGCGAAGAGGACGTCCTGACCGGGATGGAAGCCATCGACAGCTTCCGGTCCCTGTCCCTGGACGCCGAACTCACCGGCGCGGACGACGGCTATTCCCTGGCCGACGCCCTCGGCCGGCCCGAGACCCGCTACGACACCGTCATCGCCCGGGAATCGGTCAAGCCGTGCCTGAACCAACTCCCCGAGCGGGAGCAGCACATCCTGTATCTGCGGTTCTTCCACGACATGACCCAGGCCGGCATCGCCGAGGAGCTGGGCATCTCCCAGATGCACGTCTCCCGCCTCATCTCCCGCAGCTGCGCCCGGATCCGCAACCAGGTCGAGACCGAGCCCCGGCCCGACCGGGTGCCGGTCCACGCATAGCGACGCCCCGTCCCGTCCCGCCCCAGGAGAAGAAGGAGCCTGCCATGCTCATGGCCCACCCCGCCGTGCTGACCGACCTCATCCAGCAGTACGAGACCCTCCGTACGCTGCACGCCGAGAACGGCAGCCCCGAGGCCCGGCAGCGGCTCGCCGACGTCTCGTACACGCTGTGCGTCGTCACCGGCACCCGGGACATCGACGCCGCCCTGATCGCCGCCCGGCACCAGCTCCCCGGCGCCCAGCCCGAGGACGACTCCCTCGTCCCCAGCGCCTGAGGCAGGGCACCCCCGCGCGCCCCGGACATCGACGGCCATCGGTGTCCGGGGCGCGCTCCACGCCCGTCAACAGTCCGCGGCCTGGGCGGCATGGGCCTCGGGGCCCGCGGCGAGGCTCGTGTCGGACGGGCGCGGGCCGTGCGGGTGCAGCAGCGGGACGACACCCACCGAGCGGCCGTCCTCGTCCAGCAGCCGGCCCATGTGCTTGACCGTGCGCAGGACCAGCGAACGGTCGTCGACGGTCAGCCGGGGCAGCCGCCGGGAGAGGTGCGCCTCGAAGGCGTGCACATCGCTCAGGCCGCGCAGCCAGACGTCGACCACCAGATTGTGCGGGCCGGCCGTGATCGCGCACGCGCGGACCTCGCGGAAGCCGGACAGCACACGGCTCGTCTCCTCCAGATGCTGGGCCGGTACGGACGCGAAGTAGACCGCGGACTGCGGCCATCCGAACGGTGAGCGGGCGAGGTCGCAGCGCAGGCTCATCCGTGACGGGAGCAGCGAGTGCAGTCTGCGGCGCACCGTGGTGAGGCCCACATCGGTGGCCGCCGCCAGCTTGCGCATCGACATGCGGCCGTCGGCGCTGAGCAGTTCGAGGAGCCGCGCGTCCAGGGCGTCCCAGCCCGCGGCGGCGTCGTCCTCCGGCCGGGCCGACGGGGGCAGGGCGGCATCGATCCGCGCGCACTGGTCGCTGTCCAGGCTGCGGAGCCGCCATCGGCTGCCCTCCGTGGGCATGCCCGTGGAGATGTGCGCCCGGGTCGCCCGCACCCGGGGTGTCCCCTGGAACAGCCGGGTGGTGAGGCGGAGCAGCTCATTGAGGTCCCGGACCTGCACCTCGGCGATCACATCGCGGCCGCCCGCCGTGAGTTTGACGTTGACCACCGCGTGATCCGCCGCCAGTGTCCGGGCGACGTTCGCCGCGGCACCGGGATCCGTGTCGACCTCGATGACGCCGGTCGCCACGACCCGGGAGTTGGCCAGCCGCGGATGCGCGGTCACCCAGGCGAGTCCGGCGTCCTCCAGGCGCTGCCAGCGCCGCGCCGCCGTCACCGGGTCGACGCCGAGCACCTCACCGACGAGCGTCCAGGGGGCCGGGCCGCCATGGCCCGCTGGTGGCAGGAGTTCGACCTGCTGCTGAGCCCGGTGTTCGCCACCCCGCCCAAGCCGGTGGGGTGGCCGTGGCGGGAGCCCGACGGCCTCCAGAGGTCGGTGGACGTGCTCGCCTTCACCGCGCCGTTCAACACCACGGGCCAGCCCGCGATCGCGGTGCCGGCGGCGCTGACCGAGTCCGGCACGCCCATCGGCATCCAGCTGGCCGCGGCGTACGGACGGGAGGATCTGCTGGTGTGCGTGGCGGCGCAGCTGGAAGCGGAGCGTCCCTGGGCGGCACATCGCCCACCGGTCTTCCCCGCCGGGGCGATACCGGCTTAGTGCTCCTCGGTGGAACGGTCTCAGTCCGCCAGGGCCTTGCGGAAGACCGCCGGATCGACGTTGCCGCCCGACGCCACGAGCGCCACGACCTTGCCCCGGACGTCCACCTTCCCGGACAGCAGGGCCGCCAGGGACGCGGCGGCGCCCGGCTCCAGCACGATCTTGAGGAGGCGGTGGGCCGTGGCCATGGCGGCCAGGGCCTCCTCGTCGGTGGCGGTCAGGCCGGTGACGTCGTAGTGGCGGAGGACGGCCAGGGGGCGGGCACCGGCCGCCGGGCCGGAGATGGCGTCCATGAGGCCGCCGGGAGGGTGGGGGTTGGCGCATACCCGGCCGGTGGCGAGGGACCGGGCCATCTTGTCGAAGCCCGCCGGTTCGACGATGTGGTTCACGAGGCCGGGGAGCGCGTGGCCGAGCGCGGTGATCACACCGGCGGCCAGCCCGCCGCCGCTGCAGTTCACCAGGACCGTGTCCGGGGCGAGGCCCAGTTCGCGCGCCTGCTCGGCGATCTCCAGGCCGACGGTGCCCTGTCCGGCCATGACGCGGGGGTCGTCGAAGGGCGGGATCAGCGTCATCCCGCGCTCCTCGAGGATCTTCCGGGCGACCTCTTCCCGGTCCTCGGTCCGCGGGTCGTACAGGACCGTCTCGGCGCCCCACCAGCGGCAGTTGTCGACCTTGATACGGGGGGCGGTGCTCGGCATGACGATGACCGCGGGGCACCCGGCGAGCCGCGCCGCGGCGGCCACGCCCTGCCCGTGGTTACCGGCCGAGTAGGCCACGATCCCGGCGCGGCGGGCCTCCTCGTCCAGGGCGAGCAGCGCGTTGAGCGCCCCGCGCACCTTGAACGAGCCGGTCAGCTGCAGACATTCGGCCTTGACCAGGACGCAGGCGCCCACGAGGTCGTCCAGCATCGGGGAGTTGAGCAGCGGCGTCCGGACCACATGGCCGGTCAGGCGCCGCGCGGCCTCGTGGATGGCGTCGATGCCGAAGCCGGGCACGATGCCGTCCGCAGCGGCGTGGAGAGGTGATTCGGGCACGGGCTCGAATGTAGCCCATGGGCGATCCCCGCCTCCGGCCGGTCACCGCCCCGCCACGGAGCCCTGGAGCCGGGCGACGAACGCGCTGATGTGGGAGGCGATCTGGTCGGGCACCTCCAGTGGCGACAGGTGGCCGGTGCCGCCGAGCTCGGTGAGGGTGGCCGTGGGGATCAGCGGAAGCAGATGGTCGCGCAGGACATGCGGCGGGTCCACCTTGTCGTCGCTGCCGGCCAGCACCAGTACCGGAACGTCGATCGCACCGACCCGGTCCGCGAAGTCCTCGGCCAGCGCCTCGCGCGGCCACGCCATCCGGGCCGCCTCGCCCGCCCGGGAGCTGTCCTCGTGCACCTGGCGGCGCGCCTCGGCGGACAGTTCGCCGCTGGTCAGGACGAGATCGATGCTGCGGTCGATGGTCTCCTCGCTGTCGTAGGCATGCGCCAGCGCCTCCTGGAACTCCCGCGTCACACCGACCGGAGCCGGCGGAGCGGGTGCGACGAGCACCACGCCCCGCAGTCCGGCGGAGCGGCGGGAAGCCAGCACCTGGGCCACCTTTCCGCCCATCGAGTGGCCCACCACGACGTATGCGCCGTAGCCCAGTTCCCCGATGACGCGCTCGGCGTCGTCGGCGAGCTGCTCGATGCCGTAGGGGCCGGGTACCTCGGTGGACTCGCCCCAGCCGCGGTGGTCGTACGAGACGAACGCCTGCGCGGGGCCGAGGCGCTCGATGACCGGCCGCCAGGTTCGGTGGGAGCCGCCCCAGTAGTGGAGGAAGACCAGGGCCGGCCCGTCGCCCTCGCGGACGTGGCCGTAGACCCGGCCGCCCGTCACGTCGAAGTACCGGCCGATGGGGGTTTTCGTGGTGGTCACGGTGCTCATGGCTCGATCGTCGTCCAGCGCTTCTCGGTCAACCACACGCTCGTATGCCACCCTTCGCAACTTTCGGGACACGGTCGCCGGTGGCCGCCCGCGGGTCTCGCCCCGGCCGTCCGGTCCGGCGGGAAAGTTACGGCCGTAACATTGGGGCCATGGCCCCTCATCGCGTCGCGGTCCTGGTGCTGCCCCGGGTCCTCCCCATCGACCTCGGCATCCCGACGCAGATCTTCAACGCACGGCCCAACACGCCGTACGAACTCACGGTGTGCGGCGGAGCCCGTGGCAGCGTCATGACCAGCACCGGGTTCACGGTCGGGGACACCGCCGGGCTGCCGGCCCTGGCCCAGGCGGACACGATCATCGTGCCCGGCTACTGGGAGTATCAGCGGCCACCGGCGCCCGAGGTGGCGGCGGCCCTGAAGCTCGCCTCCAGCCGGGGCGCCCGTATCGCCTCCATCTGCACCGGCGCCTTCGCCCTCGCCGCGGCGGGGCTGCTCGACGGCCGTACGGTGACCACGCACTGGGCCAGCGCCGACGAGCTCGAAGAGCTCTACCCCCGGGTCCGGGTGGACCGCGGTGTCCTCTACATCGACGACGATCCGCTGCTGACCTCCGCGGGTGTGACCGCGGGCATCGACCTGTGTCTCCACATCGTCCGCAAGGATCTCGGCGCCGCCGTCGCCAACGACATCGCCCGGGAACTGGTGGCCGCACCGCACCGCGACGGCGGCCAGGCGCAGTACATCGCCCAGTCCCTGCCCGAGCCCACCGCGCGCACCCTCGCCGACACCCGCGAATGGGCCCTGAACCACCTCGACGAACCCCTCACGCTGGAGGTTCTCGCCCGCCACGCCCGCGTCTCCACCCGCACCCTGGTCCGCATGTGGCGCCAGGAAACCGGCATCACCCCGCATCAGTGGCTGCTCACCGCCCGCGTCAACCACGCCCGTGAACTCCTCGAAGTCACCGACCTCGGCATCGAGCGGATCGCCGCCCAGAGCGGCCTCGGTACCAGCACCAACCTCCGTGCCCGCTTCCGGGACGCCCTCGGCACCACGCCCTCCGGCTACCGGCGGACCTTCCAGCGGGGCCCGGACGTCCCGGAACGTCACGCCGCGCCGTGAGTGGCGCGGCCGAAGTCGGTGGTCAGCCAGTGCTCGATGGACTCATCGGGGAACGTGTGCGGCCGGTAGGTGCCCGCCACCCGTGAGATGCCGGTGATCCGGTCGAGGCGGAAGGTGCGCCAGTCGTCCCGGTCGACGTCGAATGCCACGAGGTACCAGTGTCCGGCGCGCAGGAAGTGGCGGTACGGCTCGACCAGCCGGGTGGAGGGGCGGCCGTGCTGATCGGTGTAGTGGAAGCGGAGTCTGCCGTCCTCGGCCACCGCGTCGGCGATCACCCCGACGGTCGCCGCCGAGACCACGGCGCCGGGCTGCTGGAGCACCTCGGTGGCCAGGTCGGTGGCGGCCGCGCGGCGTCGCAGCGGGCGGGGCAGCACTTGGTCCAGCTTGAGCAGCGCGCTTGACGCGACCGCCGCCTCGGGGAGGAAGGCGCGGATCAGATGCAGCCCCGCCACCAGCGCGGTGATCTCGTCGGCGGTGAACAGCAGCGGCGGAATCCTGGTCCCGGGGCTCAGCCGGTAGGCGCTGCCCGGCCCCGGGCGGGCCTCGACGGTGTACCCGAGACGGCGCAGCCGCCGGGCGTCGCGTCGCACGGTGCGGACGCTCGTGCCGAGCCGTTCGGCCAGCTCGGCGGCGGTCCACTCGCCACCTGACTGCAGCAGCGTCAGCATGGTCAAGGTCCTGATCGTGGGATCGAGCTCCATGCCCTCAGCCTTCCAGGAGAGGAGGACAGCTTCAGGCCGCCTTGGTTCCTAGGGTGCGGTCGAGCCATCGATGAGAGGAAGCAACCATGCGGATCGCCGTCACCACCCCGACCGGAAACGTCGGCCGCCACGTCGTCGCCGCACTCGTCCGCGCCGGGGTCCGGCCACGTGTCCTGCTGCGCGACCCCGGGCGGCTGGCGCCCGAGGTCCGGGAGGAGGTGGACGCGGTGCCGGCCGACCAGTACGACGCCGACGCGGTGGTGGCCGCCACCCGCGATGTGGACGCCCTGTTCTGGGTGAACCCGACCAGCGGCCACGGGGATCCCCTCGCCGAATACGCCCGCGCCACCGACAGCGTGGTGCGCGCCGTCACCGAGAACCGGATCGGCCGCGTGGTGTTCCAAAGCAGCGTCGGCGCGGAGAAGCGCCACGGTGCCGGTGAGATCGACGGCCTGGCACAGACCGAGATCGCTCTGGAGGGCACGGGAGCCGACGTCACCCATCTGCGCTGCGGCTACTTCTTCACCAATCTCGAATTCGAGCTCGAGGCCCTGCGCGCCGGCACCCTCCAGGTGATCCTGCCGCTCGACCAGCCCATGGCGTGGGTGGCGCCCCGCGACATCGCCGAGGTCGCCACCACCCGTCTGCTGGCGTCCGACTGGTCCGGCCGGTGCGTACAGGGCGTCCACGGGCCCGCCGACCTCACCTGGCGACAGGTCGGCGGCATCCTCACGGCCGCCACCGGCCGGCGGATCGGCGTCGAGCGGATCACCGACGACGCCATGCGGGCTCGACTCCGCCGGGCGGGGATGGCCGAGAGCCTGGTCGAGGCCGTGCTCGGCATGTCGACCGGCCTGCGCGAGGACTTCGTGCCCGAACAGCCCCGCACCCTCCGGACCACCACCCCGACCCCCCTCGCCGCCTGGGCCCACGACCAGCTGCGGCACCGGATCGCCGACGACGTCCCGTAAGCGATCCGCGTGTCGTCCTCGGGGGTTACCCGGCCACCACCGCGAATGCCTCGATCTCCATCAGGAACTCCGGCCGCACCAGCGAGACGACCTGCACCGCCGAGGCGGCGGGCAGCCGGTCGTCGGGTATGCAGGCGGCACGGGCCTCGCGGATGGCCGCCATATGGGCCATGTCCGTGACGAAGTACGTCAGCTTGATCACATCGTCGAAGGTGGCACCGGCGGCGGCGAGGCAGCGCCGCAGATTCTCGAAGACCTGGCGGGCCTGGGCCACCGGATCGCCCTCGCCGACGATGGCGCCCGCCTCGTCCAGGGCGATCTGGCCGGAGACGGCCACGAAGTGCCCGGTGCCCTGGACGACATGGGAGTACTGGGCGGCGGGCGCGACCCCGTCCGGGGCGGGGATCCTGATCAACTCACTCATGGGTGCAGCGTAATCAGGTGAGGGCCGACCAGGCACGCGTCAGGTCGGCCGTGAACGGGTGGCTCGGGGTGGTCAGCACCTGGTGGGCCGGGCCCTGCTCGATCAGTTCGCCCGCCTCCAGGACGGCGATGCGCGTGGCCAGGGCCGCCGCGTCCAGGTCGTGGGTGATGAGGATCAGGGCCAGGTCGGTGTGGTCGCGGGGCAGGGCGATGAGGCGGTCGAGGATGTCCCGGCGGGTGATCGGGTCCAGGCCGGAGGTGACCTCGTCGCATACGAGCACCCGGGGCCGCGCGAGCAGGGCGCGGGCGAGAGCGGCACGCTGCAGCTCGCCGCCCGACAGCTGCCCCGGCAGGCGTCGTACGAGGTCGGGCGCGAGTCCGAGACCGTTCAGCGTCGCCTCCGCCTCGGCCCGCGCCGTCGCCGGGGCGGCTCCTCGCAGCCGTGACGCCGTGCGCGCCACCTGGTCCAGGACCGGCCGGTGTTCGTCGAAGGCGGCCCGTGCGTCCTGGAAGACGTACTGGACGGCGGCGAGTTGCTCCCGGGTGCGGGAGCGCAGGCTGCGGGGCAGCGGGGAGTCGTCCAGCAGCACCTCTCCGTCGTGGTCGCGGTGGAGCCCGGCCAGGCACCGGGCGAGCGTGGTCTTGCCGCTGCCCGAGCGGCCGACGACGGCCAGGCAGGTGCCGGAGCGGACGGTGAGCCCGGCGGTGCGCAACACGGTGGTGGCGCCGTGGCGTGCGGCCAGTCCGCGCACCCGCAGTCCGGGTGTCCCCGGCCCGGGTGTCGCCTCCCCGGCCTGCCGCTTGTCGCGTGGTACGTCGCCCGGCGGGGTGCTGGGCGGTGTGGTCGGCCGTGCGGCGAGGAGCGTACGGGTCCAGGGGTGTGCGGGCGCCGTCCACATTCGCTCGGCGGGCGCCGACTCCACCACCCGGCCCGCGCGCATCACCACGACCTCGTCGGCGAGCGCTCGCACCACATCCAGGTCATGGCTGAGGAGTACGACGGCGATGCCGCGTTCGGCGACCGCGGACAGCCGCTCCACGACACGGCGTTTGGTGAGCGCGTCCTGTCCCGTGGTCGGTTCGTCCGCGACCACGACACGCGCGCCCAGCAGCAGCGCCTGCGCGAGGACGACGCGCTGCTGCTGACCGCCGGACAGCTGGTGCGGATAGCGGTGCAACAGCGCCTCGGCGTCCGGCAGTTGGGCTTGGGCCAGGGCGGCGAGAACCCGCTCGCGGGCCTCGGCGCGGCGCTCGGAGCGCCGCGGATGGCGCACCTGCCGGCGGGCTATGTCATGGAGGAGCGCGCCGATCCGGCGCGCCGGGTTGAGGACCGCGGCCGGATGTTGCGGGACATAGCCGACCAGCCCCTCGGCCACGCGTACGTCACCCGTCACCCGGGCCCCCGGCGGGTACTCGCCGAGCAGCGCCAGCCCGGTGGTCGTCTTGCCGCTGCCGGACGGGCCCACCAGCGCGGTGATCCGTCCGGGCGCCACGCTGAGGCTCACGTTGTCGACCACGGCCCGGCCGTCGATCTCGACGCGCAGGTCCTTGATCTCGGCGACCGCGTTCACGTCCACTTCCCCTTCTTCCGCTCCGTGCGCCCGTTCTTCCGCTCCGCGCGCCCGTTCTTCCGCTCCGCGCGCCCGCCGTCGTCCAGCGCCGCGTCGAACAGCAGATTGCTGCCCGTGGTCAGCGCGACGATCAGCAGCGCGGGCACGACGACCGCCCAGGGCTGGACGAACAGCCCGGTGCGGTTGCGGTCCACCATCACCGCCCAGTCCGCGGCGTCCGGCGCCACGCCGACGCCCAGGAAGGCCGCGGTGGCCACCAGGTAGAGCACACCGGTGAGCCGGATTCCGGCGTCGGCGGCCAGCGTGCGCAGGATCGACCGCCCGACGTAGCCGACCCCCATCCGCCACCAGGTCTCGCCCTGCAGCCGCATCGCCTCGACCGCCGGGCGCGAGGCGGCCTCGGCGGCCGCGGCGCGCACCAGCCGGGCGGCGTCCGGGATGTTGGCGAGCGCCACCAGCGGCGCCAGGCCCGCCGCGCCCGGGGTGAAGACGGTGGCGACCAGCAGGATCAACAGCAGCGACGGCACGGCGAGCAGGATGTCCAGGGGGCGGATGAGCAGCTCCTCCAGCCGGCCCCGGTGGGTGAGCGCGGCGGTGAGCCCGATCGGCAGCGCCACCAGATACGCGAGCGCGGTCGCCGCCAGCGCGGTCAGGACCACCGGCCGCCCACCGAGCAGGATCTGCCGCCAGACGTCACGGCCCACGAAGTCGGTGCCGAGCCAGTGGCCGCCACCGAGCGTGAAGGAGGTGGCGCGCGGGTCGGGCGCACCGGCGAACAGCGGCCCGAACAGGGCGAGGGCGAGCGGGACGGCCACGATCGCGAGGGCGAACGCGTAGGCCCCCCGGCCCGGCCGCCCGTCGAGGTACGCGCTCACGCCGTCACCTCGCCCCGGGGTGCGAATCCGCGGGTCACCAGATCGGCGCCGATGTTCAGGACGACGGTGATGACGCCGAAGACCACCGCGAGCCCCTGCACCACGGGCACATCGCGTTCGGCGACCGCGTTCATCAGCACGGTTCCCAGACCGGGGATCACGAACAGGGCCTCCACGACGATGACACCGCACAGCAGCCAGTCCACGGTGCGGGCCAGGTGCTGGGCGGCCGGGGCGACCGCGTTGGGCAGGGCGTGTGCGTAGCGGATACGGGCGCCGGGGATCCCGTAGCGGCGCGCCTGCGCGGCGTACGGCGAGGCGAGCGCCTCGATCATTCCGGCGCGCACCATGCGGGCCAGCGAGCACACCGGCCGGGACAGCAGGACGAGCACGGGCAGCACCAGCGCGGCGGGGTGGCCGAGCAGATCGGTGCCGTAGCCGACGGCGGTCGGCGGCAGCCAGCCCAGCCGCAGCGCGAAGACGGTCACCAGCAGCACCCCGAGGGCGAATTCGGGGACGGCGTAGACGCCGAGCGTCACCGTGCTGATGGCCCGGTCGGCGAGCCGTCCCCGGTGGCGGGCGGCGAGCACACCCAGCCCCACCCCGGCCGGCACCAGGAGCAGCACCGTGAGCGAGGCGAGGAGCAGGGTGGGGCCGAAGCCATCGGCCACGTACGCGCTCACGGGCCGCCGCGAGACCAGCGAGGTGCCCAGGTCGCCGTGGGCGAGCCCGGCCGCCCAGTCCAGCAGGCGGGCGGTGGCGGGCCGGTCGAGCTCCATGGTCTCGCGGATGGCGGCGACGCGTGCGGGGTCGGGCTCGTCCCCGGCGAGTGCCACGGCCGCGTCGCCCGGCAGCGCCTCGGTGAGCGCGAAGACCAGCAGTACGACGGCCACAGTCTGGGCGGCGCCGAGCAGCAGCCGCCGGGCGAGCCAGGAGCGCAATGGCCTCAACGGAGCCAGACCTTGTCGAAGCGGGCCCAGTCCAGGGTGTTGGCCGGGGCCTCGCGGTCCACGCCTCCCACAGAAGGCGCGGTGCCGATGATCCAGTCGGCGAACCCCCAGACCAGGAAGCCTCCTTCGGCGTACAGACGGCGCTGCATGCGCTCGTAGACGGCGGCGCGGGCCTTGTCGTCCTTGGTGGACTGGGCCTGCTGGTAGAGGGCGTCGAAGTCCTTGTGGTGCCACTTGGTGGCGTTGGTGGTGGATCCGGTGAGCAGGCGCTGGGAGATGTGGGACTCGATGGGCATGGCGCCGGAGCGGTAGCTGCACAGCGTGCCGGAGTCGAGGATGTCGCTCCAGTACGAGTCCTTGCTGCCGTTCCGCACCCTGATGGTGACCCCGGCCCTGGCCGCCTGGTCGCGGAAGATGCCGGCGGCCTCGGTGAATCCGGCGGCGACGGGCGAGGTATCGAGGGTGACCCTGAGGTCGGCCGCGCCCGCCTCCTCGAGCAGCTTGCGCGCGCGGTCGAGGTCCTGTTCGCGCTGGGGCAGCCCGGCCGGGTAGTACTCGTAGCCCTTGCCGAACAGGTCGTTGCCGAGCCGGCCCGCCCCGGACAGGGCGCCGTCGATCAGCTCCTTCCGGTCGGCGATGAGGAAGAACGCCTCACGGACACGCCTGTCGTCGAACGGAGGGCGGTCGGTCTTCATGGCGAACGCCTGCATGGCGCTGCCCGGCAGCCGGACGATCTCCATCCGGCCGCCGCGCTCATGGGCGCGTGCGGTGGTGGGGTTCAGCTCATGGGCGTATTCGACCTGGCCGCCGAGGAGCGCGTTGACGCGTGCGGACTCCTCGTTCGCCACGATGAATTCGAGCTCGTCGAGGTGCGGGGCGCCGTCCCAGTGGTCGTCGTGGCGCCGCAGCACGGTGGAGCGGCCCGGGGTGAAGGAGACGAACCGGAAGGGCCCGCTGCCGATGGGCTTACGGTCGAATTCCTTCGCCCCGTCGGGGACGATGTACGCGCCGAACGCGGCGAGCACGTTGGGGAACTCGGCGGTCGGGCGCTTGAGGACGAACTCGACGGTCCGCCGGTCCACGGCCCGGCTCGCCGCGAGGTCGATGGGTTCGAGGGACGCCTTGGCGCGGTACGCCTCCTTCGGGTCGGCGATGCGGCGGTAGCTGTAGAGGACGTCGCGCGCGGTCACCGGCCGGCCGTCGTGGAAGGTGGCCTCCCGCAGGGTGACCTGCCAGCGGTCCAGGCCCGCGTTCGGCTCCCATGTCCGGGCCAGGCGCGGCCGGGCGGAGAGGTCGGCGCCGTAGTCGGCGAGCTTGTCGAAGAGCGCCTTGGCTCGGGCGACATCGGCGAATAGATTGCTCAGATGCGGGTCGAGGGTCTCGCTCGCGCCACCGCCCGCGAAGGCGGCGCGCAGCCGTCCGCCGCGCCGTGGCTTTCCGTCGCTCTTCGTGTCGCCCCGGCCGGAGGCACCGCCGCCGCATCCGGCGAGGGTGAGGGCGCCGAGCCCGGCCAGGCCCGAGGCGGCGGCGAGTACGCCGCGCCGGGGCGGGCCCGGGAGGTGGAGGCGGGGAGCAGGGTCATCATGCATGGCGGTGTTCCTTGACGTGTGTCGGTGGCGGTCGTCGTGGGGCACGGCGGGCGGGAGCGCGGTCCGGTCAGCAGGGCGGCGGGTCAGTGGGTCAGTGGGTCAGTGGGTCAGCGGGTCAGCCGGGCCACCAGGTGCAGCCGGTCGGCGTCGACCGTGGTGGCCGCGTCGTCGCCCTCCCGCCACGGCGGCTCGGTGCGCGGCCCCGGCCGGTCGTACAGGCCGAGGACGGTGAAGCCGTGCGCGGTCAGGCGGTGCCGGAGCTCCTGGGGGAAGAGCAGCCGCCAGGCCGAGCGCTGCTCGACCGGCGGGGAGCCGTCGTCGGCGGTCCATACGCGCGTCCGGCGCAGCAGTTGCGCCGCCCGGTCGAGATACAGGGTGGTGGTGGACCGGTAGCACGTGCCGTGATGGCTGAAGGTGTTGACGGTGGGGGCGTCGAGGAGTTCGGTACGGCCCAGGAAGAAGGCCCCGTTGCGCATCTCCGCGACGAGGAGCCCACCGGGTGCCAGCCCGGCGCGGCAGGAGCCGAGGAAGCCGTCGAGCTCGTCGTCGGTGTGGCAGTACAGCAGGGCGCTGTCCAGGCACACCACGGCGTCGAACGTCCCGAGGTCGAAGCCGCGCAGATCGGCGTGGCGGTACTCCGGCCCCGGGTGGTGCGCGCGGGCGTACTCCAGCATCGCCGTCGAGAGGTCGGACCCGGCAACCGTACGGCCCGCGCCGTGCAGATACGCGGCGTCCCGCCCGGTGCCGCAGCCGATGTCCAGGACCCGCGGGCCCGCGCCGTACCGCCGCAGGACGTCCTCGGCCCAGCGCCCGGCGAGCCGCTGGTGGTCGGGGAATCTGGCCTCGTACAGTTCGGGGCTGTCGATGAGCAGATTGCCCCGTGTCGTCTCGCGCTCCGATGCGTATGTCATGCCGCTCTCGCTCATGCCGTCCTCGCTCATGCCGCCGCGGGGACGGCCGTGTGCTGGGCGGGCAGGGTTCCGGTGCGGCGCAGCCAGGCGACGCCACCGGCCGAGGCGAGGCCGAAGGCCAGGCAGCAGGCCCAGGGCAGCCATGCGGCGCCCCCGTGCGCCCCGGCGTCCATGGCCCAGCCGACGGCCGTGTTGCCCACGGCGGCGGCGATGCCGGAGACCACGTAGAAGAGCCCGAAGTACGTGCCGGTGAGCTCCCTTCGCCCGAACCCGGGGATCAGCTCCATCACAAAGGGCTGGGCGACCATCACACCCAGGTAGAGCAGGAGGGCACCGGCCAGGACGGGCAGGGCGTACAGCGCCTTCGCCCCAGGCCCGCCGGGCGTGGCCCCCGCCACCGCCATGGGTGGCAGGAAGGCCAGGCCCATCAGCGCCAGGCCCGCGCAGATCCACCGCGCCCGGCTGCCGCGCGACTTGAGTGCATGCGTGATCCGCAGTTGGAGGCCGAGGTTGGCGAGCGTACCGACGAGGAAGACCAGCCCGGCGGCTCCGTCCCAGCCGGTGGCCTGGCGTGCCCCGGCGGGTAGCAGCAGATACAGCTGGTTTTCCAAGGCGAACATGGAGACCATGGCCAGCGAGAAGGCCAGGAAGGCGCGGTTGCCGACCACTTCCCGCCAGTCGGCGAGGACACCGCCGGGCGACGGTGTGACGGCGCGGGCGGGGAGCACCAGCGCCTGGGCGAGGGTCAGCAGCGCGAAGATGGCGGCGGCGGTGAGCGCGGAGGCGCGGAAGTCCACCAGCAGCAGGGCGCTGCCGAGCAGCGGTCCGATCAGGGCGCCGATGGTGGCGAAGACGTTGAACAGCGCGAACGCCTCCGCCTCGCGCCCGCCCGACTCCTGCGCCAGATACGCCCGTACGGCCGGGTTGAACAGGGCCCCCGCCAGGCCGCTGAGCACGGAGGCGGCGAGCAGCACCGGCAGGCCGTCACCGAGCGCGAAGAGCGCGAATCCGAGGGTGCGGACGGCGCAGCCGGTGATGATGACCCCGCGCGCGCCCAGCCGGTCGGCGGCCGATCCGCCGATGATGAACAGACCCTGCTGGCTGAGGTTGCGCACCCCGAGGACCGTGCCGACGACGGCCGCCGACATGCCCAAGTCCTCGCTCAGATGGGTGGCGAGATAGGGGATGAGCAGGTAGAAGCCGGTGTTGACGCCGAGCTGGTTGACCAGCAGCAGGCGGATCGCGAGCGGGAAGCCGCGCAGTTCACGCCACGTCTTCACGGTGCTCCCCTCCCTCGGTTCCCTCGGCCTCCTCGGCGGTCGCCCGTCGCCGCACACCGAGTCCGGGGCGGCCACTGGTCCGTACGACCCCGTCGGTGCCCCCGATGCCGGTCCACGGGTCGTGGGCGAGCAGCAGATGGCCATCGAGGTCGATCCAGCGGGCGCGGTCCGCGAGGTGCACGGCGGGCGCGAGGCCGAGGGTGCTGGCGGTCAGGCAGCCCAGCATCAGGTCGGTGCCGCTGCCCTCGAGCAGCGAGGCGATCCGCAGCGCGGCGTGGACACCGCCGCACTTGGCGAGCTTGACGTTGACGCCCTGCACCCGCCCGGCGAGACGGCGGACGTCCTCGTGGTCGACGGCGTCCTCGTCCGCGATGACCAGCAGCGGCGAGCGTTCGGCGAGCCGGGCCAGTGCCTCGGGGTCACCCGGTGCGATGGGCTGTTCGACGGCCTCGACGGCGGGCTCCAGCTCCGCGAAGCGGGGCAGCAGCTCCCGCGCACGGGCCACGGTCCAGGCGCCGTTGGGGTCGAGCAGCAGCCGGGCGGTGGGCGCGGCGGCGCGCACGGCACGTACGCGCGCCACGTCGTCCTCGGGGTCCGGGCTCCCCGCCTTGATCTTGATGACGGAGAAGCCGCTGTCGGCCAGAGACCGGGCCCGCACCGCGGCGCGCTCCGCCGGAACGATGCCCACCGTGCGGGCGGTGGTGGCGAACGGCCGCGGCGAGGAGGGGTCGAGGAGCCGGTGGAGTGCCAGGCCCGCGCGTTTGCCGCACAGGTCGAGGAGCGCCGATTCGACGGCGGCCCGCACCGCGGCCGGGCGGTGGTGGCCGGGCTCCTCCTCGCGCAGGGCGGACAGCGCGCTCTCCGGATCGGCGCAGCGAACCAGGTCCCGGGACGCCTGGTGCAGCAGCCGCTGGAGGGTGGCGGTGTCGAGGCCGTAGTACCCGCTGGTGACGGCCTCGCCATGGCCGTACTGCCCCGCGTGCTCGACGGTCAGCCATACGGCGTCGCGGGCGGCCATGGTGGAACGGGAGATCCGCAGCGGCTCGGCGAGTTCGAGGCGTACGGTGCGCTGGTCGGCTTTCACGAGGTGCTTTCCAGGATCGGGGACCCGCTGCTCAGCGGGTCGGTGACGGCGGTGCAGCGCACCCAGCCCGTGGCCTCCGTGGCGCGCGGGTGGGCGATCTGCACGGGCCGGGTGGCGGCGGTGGTCAGGTCGAGGCCGTGTGCGGCGGCGAAGTCGTCGTCGTAGACGGTGCCGAGATAGCGGTGCGGCCCGTCGGGGAAGACGGTGGCCACGACGGCTCCGGGGTGGACGCGGGCGGCCCAGGCGGCGACGAGCGCGACGGCTCCGGTGCTCCAGCCGCCGCTGATGAAGCTGCCCTTGGCGAGCGCCCGGCAGGTGGTCGCGGCCTCGGCCGGGCCCACCCAGTGGACCTCCTCGAAGGCGTCGTAGGCCACGTTGCGCGGGTGGATGCTGCTGCCCAGACCGCGCATCAGCCGGGGCCGCGCGGGCTGGCCGAAGATGGTGGACCCGGTGGCGTCGACCCCGATGAGCCGCAGCTCGGGCCAGTGCTCGCGCAGGGGCCGGATGAGGCCGGCGCTGTGGCCGCCGGTGCCGACGCTGCACACCAGGATGTCGAGATGGTCGAGCTGGGTGGTCAGTTCGGCGGCGAGTGAGGCGTAACCGGTGGTGTTGTCGGGGTTGTTGTACTGATCGGGCCAGTAGGCGTCCGGCAGCAGTGCCAGCATCTCGCGCAGCCGCGCCAGGCGGGCGGCCTGCCATCCGCCCTCGGCCGCCGGGCGGTCCACGAGCTCCAGGCGGACGCCGTAGGTGCGCAGCAGCCGCCGCATCGACGGTTCCAGCTCGGTGTCGCAGACCAGCACGATGGGGTGGCCGAGCGCCTGGCCCGCGAAGGCGAGGCCGATGCCGAGGGTGCCTGAGGTGGATTCCACCACCGGGGCGCCGGGGCGCAGTTCGCCACGTTCCCGGGCGCCGAGCAGCATGGACACGGCGGCGCGGGCCTTCATCCCGCCGGTGCCGAGCCCTTCGAGCTTGGCCCAGAAGCCGGGGTGGGGGCAGGGCAGGTCGGTGGTGATCCGGGCGAGCGGGGTACGGCCGAGCAGGGCGAGGAGGTCGCCGCCCGCGGGGGCGTGGTGGAGGGCCGGGGTCATGGGGCGCCCCCGTAACAGTGGATGGTCCCGGGGCCGCCGTCGAGCCAGAAGAACGGGTAGGGCTCGGCGCACACCGCGGTGACCCCGGCGCCGATCAGCCGTGGCAGGATCGCGCTCCCGGTCTGGGCGAACATCACCAGTTGTCTGCCGTGGCGCAGGGCGTGCTCGCGCAGCGGCTCGAAGGTGCCGTTGCCGAGCGTCATACCGGAGGCGAGCACGGCGTCGCAGTCCGCCAGCCGCGCGAGCGCGTCGGTGGCGATCGGCTCACCCCACTCCGTGGTGCCGCCCTTGAGGTCGCACGGCACATAGCGCAGCCCTCGCGAACGCAAGTCCTCCAGAAGGGAGTTGACCACTCCCACGACGAGGACGGTCCGGCCCGGCGCCAGGTCCAGCAGCCCGGCGACGGACGCGGCCCGCGCACGGGACTTCCGCAGGGAGTCGCCCGCCGCGAGGGCCACCGGCCGCGCCCCGTGGCGGGATGTGTGCGGCATCGCATGCATCAGATACGCGTCCAGGGCGGCGATCCGGACCGGCGTCAGGTCATGCCGCAGCAACCGGGCCACGTCCGCGCCGACGCAGTCGTCGATCGCGCCGTCGGGCAGCGCACCGGGCTCGACGGCGCACGAGCCGACGGCCTCGGCCAGCCGCAGGCTGAACACCTCGTTGCGGTAGCCGCCGCCGCGCCCGTCATGGCGTACGGCCTGGCGGGTGGTGAAGGCCACGGCGATCCGCAGGGTGCGCGGATCGGGCCCGAGGGCCCCGTCCAGCACCCGGCCGTGCAACTCCTCGAAGGAGGCGGCTTGTTCGGTGCGCGTCGTCATGCGACCACCACCCGCGGGCGCACCCCGGCCAGCAGGGCCTCGACACGGTCGCGGGCCCCGGTCCCGGCCGCGTCGGCCGCCATGACATGGCCGAGGTATTCGTTGTTGCTACCGGTCGCCGCGACCTGCTTGCCGGGCTCGGCGAACCGCACCTCGAGAACGTCCGGCTCCTCCCGCATCGCGTCGCCGCCCTCGATCGACACCAGCGTTCCGGCGGTGTCCGGCACCAGGAAGCCGATGGCGGCGCTGCGCAGCCCGGTGTCCAGCCGCCGCAGATCGGGCCGCCGGCCGAGGCTTACGTCCACGCAGGCGGCCGTGAGGTCGATCCCGGTGACATGGCGGACCAGTTCGGTGATGCGGTTCCCCGCGGGGCGGGGGTTGACCTCCACCACCCGTGGCCCGGCGGCGGACAGCTTGATCTCGGTATGGGCCACGACGCCGTCCAGGCCGAGTCCCTTCAGCGCGAGCAGCGCGGTCTCGCACACCGCCTCGGTGTCCTCCGGGGCGAGCGCGGCCGGGAACATGTGCCCGGTCTCGATGAACGCGGGCGCCCCGCCGACGCTCTTGTCCGTCACCCCGACCACCTCGGCCGCACCGCCGAAGGACACCGTCTCGACACTGACCTCCGGCCCGTCGAGGAGCTCTTCGAGCAGCACGACGGGGGAACGGAGCTGGCCACGGGCGTTGACGGGAAAGTCGGCGAGCGCCCGGAAGGCGTCCAGCAGCTCGCGTTCGTCCTCGACCCGCCGTACGTACATCCCCGCGCACAGATCCACGGGCTTGACCACCAGCGGATAGCCGATGTCGCGGGCCGCCTCGGCGGTGTGCGCCCAGTCGGCGCAGACCGCGTAGCGCGGCCCGGCCACCCCGGCGGCCTCGAGCACCCGCCGGGTGGCGTCCTTGCGGCAGGCGTTCCGCACGGCTTCGGCGGAGGGTCCTGGCAGCCCCAGCCGGTCGGCGATGCGCGCGGCCGTCGGCAGGTAGTAGTCGCAGGACGTGATGACGCCGTCGAAGCGCAGCGTGCCGTGGAGCCCTTCCACCAGCGGCAGCAGGGAGTCGGCGTCGTTGGTGTCGGCGGTCAGCACATGGCGGGCCGCGAGCAGCGGATGCGCGGTGCCCTCGGGCGCCGCACGCAGATAGTGGTGCAGATCGCGGGTGAGGAAGGTGAACTCGTGCCCACCCTCGCGGATCGCCCGTGGCAGCAGCCTGCTCATCGATCCGACCCAGCTTTCGACCATCAGCAGGTGGGCCACAACTCTCCTTCGTCGTAGGCAGATTGGGGGTAAACCCTCGTCGTCGGGCTGGAGGTCGGGGCAGGCCGGGGCACAGGGCGCCGCCGGGTGTCCCCGCCTTGACCACCCACCGCACACTAATCGATAATCGTTTTCATTGTCATCTGATGGTCCGAGGATAGCGAGACACATGAGCTCCCCCCAACGGCGCGCCTCGGTGGCGTGCGCTCTGACGGCGTGCGCCGCCACCCTCGTCACCGGCGCGCCCGCCCCCGCCCACGCCACTCCCCCGACCCCGACCGCGACCCCGACCCTTCGCTTCGGCGCCTGCCCGGATTCCGTACCGGACCCGCCCGCGCCGGAACACGTCGAGTGCGCCACGCTCGCCGTCCCGCTGGACTGGAGCCACCCGGGCGGCAGGCGCATCCGGGTCGCCGTCTCCCGCGTACGGGCCTCCGGGCCTCCCGCCGAGCGGCGCGGCATCCTCCTGGTGAACCCGGGCGGGCCCGGCGGACCGGGGCTGCCGTACGCCGTCACCAAGCGCGCCAAACTCCCCGAGAGCGTCCGGCGTTCGTACGACATCATCGGCTTCGACCCGCGCGGCGTCGGCCACAGCGCGCCCGCCGGCTGCGGCCGCATGGGCGGCCTCTTCGACACACCGGGCGCCGATCCCGTACCGGTCGGCCCCAGGGCGGAGCGCGCACACCTCCACTCCCTGCGGCGCATGGCGGACGACTGCGCGGCGGGGGCGGCCGGCGCCCTGCCGCATCTGTCGACGGAGCAGACCGCATACGACATGGACGCCATACGGGCGGCCCTCGGCGAGCGGCGCACCGGCTTCCTCGGTGTCTCCTACGGCAGCTACCTCGGCGCCGCCTACGCCGCCCACTTCCCCCGCCGCGTGTCCCGCATGGTGCTCGACAGCGTCGTCGGCCCATGGGAGTGGTACGACTTCGACCTGCGGCAGACCCGGGCCCTGCTGCGCCAGCGCGAGGTGTTCTTCCGCTGGGTGGCGGAGCACCCGGGGCGGTTCGGGCTCGGCGGCAGCCCCGAGGCGGTGCGCGAGGCGTATCTGCGGGTGCGCACGGGGCTCGCCACCCACCCCGTGGACGGGTTCGGCGCGGCCGCGTTCGACCGTGCCGTCTACCGCGCGCTCGGCCGCACCGAACGCTGGACGGGCCTCGCCGACGGCCTCCGCGCCTCTCTGCGCGACGGCGACACCGGCGCCCTCCGCCCCGACGAGCCCTTCGACGGCCCGGAGTCACGCAACTACGAGGCCGCCAACCGGATCGTCAAGTGCGCGGACGGCCACGCCCCCACGCCCCGCCGGGTGGCCGCCGACATCCGCCGGACGCGGCGGCTGGATCCGCAGCCGGTCCTCACCGGTATCGAGGCGTCCACCTGCGCCTACTGGCACCACCAGCCCGCCCACCGCACCCGGCTCGGCAGCCCCGGCGCCCCGCCCGCCCTGCTGATCGCCTCCGCCCACGACCCCGTCACCCCCATCGAGGGCGCGCGCCGGCTCCGGCACCGGCTGCCCGGTTCGCGGCTGGTGACGCTCCACCAGGACTACTCCCACGGCGTGTTCGCCAGCCGGGGCGATCCGTGTGTCGATGGAGCCGCCGCCGCGTACCTGGTCGAGGGGAGGCTTCCGGCGGCCGATGTGCACTGCACCGGTCCCGGCCTGCCCGAACCGGACCAGGGCTGACCGTCGACCGTTTCTGTGAGTTTCTGTGAATCACCGGCCGGTCGGCTGCCGCGACCTGCCGGTTTCCCCCGGGCCCGGCTTCCGGTTCACATCACACGCCCAGACTCGTGCAGAGCTGTCCCAGAACGGCGGATCACTGTGATGCGACGCGCCACGACTACGTCGGGCGACCGCAACCAGGTCCAGAGGGACGGAAGGAAGAGCGCTTCATGCCCAACGGCAGCATTGGCAGCGCCAGCACCAGCACGAGTGCCCGCACCGATACCGGCGCGGGACCGCTCGGCAGCGAACGGCACACGAGGTGGAACAGACCGCTCATCTCCCAGGTGGCCATCCTCATTCTGGTGAACACCATGGTGGACACCGTCGTCACCGCACCGCTCCTCGTCCTTCCCGAGATGCTCGACCACTTCGGCACCGATCAGTCGGCGTGGATCGACGCCAGCTCGCTGCTGGCGGGAGCGATGTGGGCGCCGCTGCTCGGGAAGAGCGCCGATATCCACGGCAAGCGCAGGGTGCTGGTGGGGACGTTGATCATCGCCCTCGCGGGCGCCCTCGTGTGTCTCGTCGCCCCCAACCTCTGGGTGTTCATCTTCGGGCGTCTGTTGCAGGGAGCGGCTGTGGGAGCCGTGTTCCTCACGGTCGCCCTCATCCGTGACATGTGCGCACCGGACATGGCGATGGTCGTCACGGGTGTCGTGACCTCCGGCTCCGCACTCCTCAGCATCGTCATGCCCGCCCTCTTCGAGTTCACGGCCGCGGAGTTCGGCTGGCGGAGTGTGTTCGTGGCGTCGGCGATCTTCGCGGCCATCGCGGCGGTCCTGGTGCACCGCCTCGTTCCCCAGTCCACGATCACGACGCCGGGCAAGGTCGACATCGCCGGGGCCGTTCTCCTCGGTGGCGGGCTGGCGGCGGTGCTCAGCTATGTGAGCCTCGGGTCGGAGTTCGGCTGGTTCACCGTGGGCCCGCTCGCCCTCCTCGTCGGTGGCGCCGCGGCACTGGCCCGGTGGTTCCTGGTGGCGAGCCGGATTCCCGAGCCCGTGATCGACATCAGAAACCTCGGCAGGCCACTGGTGCTCACGCTGCTCGTGGTCGTCTTCGGAACCGGCGCGTACCAGAGCATGCTCACACTCTTCGGCCTGATCGCCAAGGTCTCGGCGGATCAGGACCTCGGGTACGGACTCGCCGCCCCGGGAGCGCTGGGCCTGCTGTACGGCATACCGGCGATCGGCATCGTGCTCGGCGGCACCCTGGCGGGGGTGCTCAGCACCCGCCTCGGACCGGCCGTGGCACTGGCGGGTGGAGTGGCGATCGGAACGGTGGGAACCATCGGGATGTTCCTCGGGGACTCCGTACTCCCCCTCGCGGTCGTCTGCTCCTTCCTGCTGAGCCTCACCGCGGGAACGCTCGTGACATCCGGCTTCAACATGGCGGCGACGCTCGCACCCCCGGAACGACAGGGCGTGGTGTCCAGCATGGTCATGGTGATGGTGGCGACCGGGGCGGTGATCCTCAAGTTCGTGGGTTCGGCCGTACTCAAGTCCACCAACAGGGTCGTGGACGGAGAGACGGTGAACTCGGCCCTGGGCGTGCACGGTTACATCGCCATGGCCACCAGCGCGTTCATCGCCGCCGCCGTGGTCGTCGTCATCCTCCTGCGCACGCAGCGGCGCCGCGCACGCACCTCGGTTCTGGAGTCATGATGATCGAAGCACGCGGACTGACCAAGCGCTACGGCAAGGTGGTGGCCGTCGACGGCCTGACGTTCGCCGTCCGCCCTGGGGAACGGGCGCGGTGCTGCCCGGCCGGACGGCCCGCCACCATCTGCTGGCCCTCGCGGCCTGCAACGGCATCCCCCGTGGCCGAGTGGCGGAGGTCCTGGCGGAGGTAGGTCTTGAGAGCGTGGCCCGCCGCAGGGCCGGGACGTACTCGCTCGGCATGCGGCAGCGGCTCGGCATCGCGGCGGCTCTGCTGGGCCATCCCCCGGTACTCGTCTTCGACGAGCCGCTCAACGGGCTCGACCCCGCATCGGCCGCGGACGGCTGATCGCGGACACCGCCGTGGCGGCGTTCATCGACGCGCACTCCGGCCGTGAGGTCCTGGTGCGCGGCCCGCGGATGGATTCGCTGCGCCGGATGCTGTCACCGGCGGCGGAGGTGCGTACGGACGGCGCGGACGCCGTCATGGCAGGGTGTGTCGGGGCCCTGCTGACCGCTGCGTTCGTCGTCTTCCGCCGGCGCGACGCGTAACGGGCCGGGATGCCGGAGAGCGGACGATCGGGCGATCGGGCGAGGACGGGACGGGACGGATGACGGCAACGGAACGGCTGCTGGTGGTGGAGGACGAGCCGACGCTGCGCGAGTTGCTCTCCGCGAGTCTGCGGCTGGCGGGCTTCGCCGTGGTCGCGGTCGCGACCGGCGAAGAGGCGCTGGCCGCGGTGCGGGAGCGGCGTCCCGACCTGATCGTGCTGGATGTGATGCTGCCCGACATCGATGGCTTCGAGGTCGTCCACCGGCTGCGCGGGCAGCATCCGCTCGCCGCGGCGGGGCATCCCCCGGTGCTGTTCCTCACCGCCCGCGATGCGCCCGAGGACCGGATCAGCGGGCTCAGGGCGGGCGGTGACGACTACGTCACCAAGCCGTTCAACCTGGAGGAGTTGATCCTGCGCATCCGGGCCATTCTGCGCCGCGTCAGCGGTCGGCAGTCGGACGGCCGGCTGGTCGTCGGCGATCTGGAGCTGGACCCCGACAGCCATCAGGTGATCCGGGGCGGGCAGCCGGTGCGGCTGTCCCCGACCGAGTTCAGCCTGCTGCGCGTGCTGATGGAGAACGCCGGGCAGGTGCTGGCGAAGTCCCAACTCCTGGAGCTGGTCTGGCAGTACGACTTCGGGGGCGACGACAGCATCGTCGCCTCCTACATCAGCTATCTGAGGCGCAAGGTGGACCTGGGCGAACCGAAGCTGATCCATACGGTGCGCGGCACCGGGTACGTGCTGCGCAGGCCGCCGCGGTGAGCGGGAGCCCAGCGCGCGAGCAGCGCGGCCAGTTCTCGTGGCGCGGGCGGCTCTCGCTGCGCGGGCGGCTGCTGGCGATCGCCCTGATGCTGCTCGTGGCCGCCCTGCTCGGCAGCAACGCCCTGGCCGTCGTCCTGCTCCAGCGCGACCTGGTGCATCAACTGGACGACCGGCTCCGCACCGCCGCCACGGTCACCGCGCGCCTCACCGACCCGTCCGACATGGCGGGCGATCGGACATCGCGGGTACGCGACACCGTGGAGCAGCAGCTGACCGGCGATGTCTATCTGGCCTCCCTCGGCCCGAACGGCCGGGTACGGCAGGTCATCCGGCCCGCGGCGCACAGTGCTCCCGCCCTGCCCCCGCTCGACGCGGCGGCGGTCGGCGAGCGCGGCCGTCGGCCCTTCGAGGCCCCGGCCGCCGACGGCGGTGAGGCCTGGCGGGTGATCGCCGTACCGCTCAACGCGCCGGGGGAACAGCACAAGCAGGCCGAGGGCACCCACAGCGTCGTCCTCGCGGCCTCCCTCACCCAGGTCGACGCGACGATCAGACAGCTCGGCACCCGGATGCTGCTCATCGACTCCCTGGTGCTGGCGCTGCTCGGCGGGGCCGGGTGGTTCGCCGTACGCGCCGGACTGCGTCCGCTGCGCCGGATCGAGACCACCGCGGCGGCCATCGCGGACGGCGACCTGTCCAGCCGTGTCCCGGAGCTGGCCGCCTCCCGTACCGAACTCGGCCGGCTGGCCATGGCGCTCAACGGCATGCTGGACCGGGTCGAGGAGAGCGACGCCGCGCGGGCGGCCGCCGCCGAGCGGATGCGCCGCTTCATCGCGGACGCCAGCCATGAGCTGCGCACCCCGCTCTTCGGCATCAAGGGGTTCACCGAGCTGTACCGGATGGGCGGCATGCCCGAGCGCGCCGACGTCGACACCGCGATGGGCCGTATCGAGCGGGAAGCGGCACGGCTGGTCCGGCTGGTCGAGGATCTGCTGCTGCTCGCCCGCCTCGACGAGTACGCCGCCGCCGCGGACCTCCCCCTCCATCCCACCCCGATGGATCTGCGCACCTTGGCCGTCGACGCCCTGCACGACCTGCGCGCGCTCGATCCACGGCGCCCCTTCACCCTCACCGGCCCCGGCGGCGGGCCGCCGGGGGGCGCGCCGGTGCTCGGCGACGAGGCGAGACTGCGCCAGGTGACCTCCAACCTCGTCGGCAACGCGGTGGCGCACACCCCGCCCGGCACTCCGGTCCGGATCGGCGTCGGCACCGAGGGCGGTCTGGCGGTGCTGGAGCTGCACGACGAGGGTCCGGGGATGTCCGAGGAGCAGGCCGCCCGCGCCTTCGACCGCTTCTACCGCGTGGATGACGCCCGCGGCCGCACCAAGAGCGGAGGTGCGGGGCTCGGCCTCGCGATCGTCCGCTCCCTGGTGACGGCCCACCACGGCCGGGTGGAGGTGCATACGGCCCCGGGCGAGGGCGCCACGTTCCGCGTCCTGCTCCCCCTGGACGACTGAGCACCGGCCGTATTCGCCACCGCGAACGGGGGGGGGATGGAGCTGATCGCCGCCCGGGTCGTCCAGGGGCTGGCCACCGGCGTGGCCACGGGTGCCGCGGGCGCCGCCCTGCTCGACTTCGAGGACCCGCGTCACGCGGGGCGGGCCGCCCCGGCCAACAGCGTCACCCCCGTCCCCGGCATGGCGGCCGGTGTGCTCGTCTGGAGCCCGGCGCCACCGTCGCCCCGGCCTCCAGGGCAGTGCTGCCGCTCATCGCGCCCGGTGTCATCGCCGCCTGGGCCCTCGGCGGCTTCTGCTCCTCGCTCGGCGCGCGACTCGCCCGTCTGATCGCCCCGCACGCCCCGCACGCCACCGGCGGGCTTGCGGCGCTCGTCGCACTGACCACCGGGCACCACCGCCGGGCCTGACACCCCCGGCTCAGCGCACCTTCGTCAGCCCGTCCTCGATCGTGGCGAGCAGGGTCTCGTCGCAGGCGGCCGGGGTGTCCGCCGCCCAGCACACATAGCCGTCGGGGCGGATGAGCAGGGCTGCGGCGCCCAGGTCGTCGGCGCAGGTGGCGCGGACGAGGTCGACGCGTGGCGGGAGCCGGAGGCCGTCCGGGACAGCTCCGGCCAGATCGAGCAGAACGGCGTGGCCCGAGCCGAACAGCGCCGACAGCCGGGTGGCGCCGTCCTCGGTGACCAGGTCGGCGTCCGGCACGCGCTGCCCGGTGAGGGGATGCTCGCCGGGCAGCTCGTAGCGCAGCGAGAGGCCTGACATCAGCCCCGCGAGATGGCGGTTGGCGTCGGGCAGGCGCAGCAGGTCGATGAAGATGTCACGCAGGGCGGCCACGTCCTCGCTCGGGTTCGTGTCCGCCAGGACGCGCTGTGCCGAAGTGTGATGCAGGACCCGGGCCGCGGCCGGGTGCCGCTCGGCGTGGTAGCTGTCCAGGAGGCCGCTCGGCGCCCGGTCCTGGATGACCGCGGCCAGCTTCCAGCCGAGGTTGATCGCGTCCTGCATACCGAGGTTGAGGCCCTGGCCGCCCATCGGCGAATGGATATGGGCGGCGTCGCCCGCGAACAGCACCCGGCCCACGCGGTACTGCTCCAGCTGTCGCGTGGCGTCGCTGAAGCGCGAGGAGTTGTCCACGGCCCCGAGGGTGGTCTCCTCGCCGTACACCTCCCGCAGCGCGGTGGCGATCTCCTCATGGGTGACGGGGACGTCGCGGGCGGTGTCCACCTGGCCCTCGTGCCCGAAGGTGAAGCGGTACAGGTCGCCGCCGACCGGGACCAGCATGGCCCAGTAGCCGCCCACCTGACGGGTCATGGTGCTGATGTGCCCCATCTGCTTCGGCACCAGCGAGGAGACCGCGGTCAGCCGGATGTCGGTCAGCACCGCCTGATGGGTCCCGGCCCGCCCGGGAAACGGCAGCTCCAGCAGTTTGCGCACCGTGCTGTGGCCGCCGTCGCACGCCACCAGATAGCGTGCCCGCACCCGCAGGCCGTCCGCCGTCACGACCACGCCGTCCTCGTCCGGCTCGACCTTCGAGACGGCGGTGGAGCGCAGAATCCGCGCCCCCGCGGCGACCGCCCGCTCCTCGAGCACCTCCTCGATCTTCCACTGGGGGAGGGCGATCGGATCGTTGTGCCTGGTCCGCCAGGGGGTGCAGTCCAAGGGCACGGGCAGCATCGCGAAGTGCCCGCCCACCCAGTCACGCGGCATGGCCCGCCGCAGCATCGGCTCCAACAGCCCCCGCGACTCCAGAAGTTCGGCCGTACGGGGCTGGATCGCGCCGCCCTTCACCTGCTCGATGCGCTGGTCCAGCTTCTCCAGCACCAGGGTCTCGGCCCCGGCCAACGCCAGCTCGTACGCCAGCATCAGCCCGGTCGGGCCGGCGCCCGCGATGACGACGTCGGTCGTGCTCTCTGCCGCCTCCGCCGCCTCCGCCCTCTCTGTCGCCTCCGCTGTCTCCGTCGTCTCCATCGTCTCCATCGTCTCCGTCTCCTCCGTCGACACGGTCGCCCCTCCTCGATTTCTCGCCTCGGGCTATATGTATACCAGGTGCAGAAATCTCCTGAGGGCAATTGCTCTGCTACCGTGGGCGTCGTGGACGGCAAGCCAGGGCTGCGGGAGCGGAAGAAGCAGCGGACCCACGCGGCGATCTCCGAGGCGGCGATCACGCTCTTCCTCGAACACGGCTTCAACCAGGTCTCGGTGGCCCAGGTGGCCGAGGCGGCCGAGGTGTCCAAGCGCACGCTCTTCGCCTACTTCCCGGCGAAGGAAGACCTCGTGGTGCACCGCCTCGCCGACCACGAGACCGAAAGCGCCCGCGTCGTACGGGCCCGCCCGCCCCGCACCACCCCGCTGACCGCGCTGCGCGAGCATGTCCTCAAGGGCCTGCGCGAACGGGACCCGATCACCGGGCTCAACGACCATCCGCAGATCCTCAAGCTCACCCGGATGATCCTCGACACACCCTCGCTGGTGGCCCGGATGGCGCGGTTCAAGGACGGTGCCGAACGCGCGCTCGCGCAGGCGCTGCGGGAGACGGCGGACACCCCGGAACTCACGGCGCGGCTGGCCGCCGTCCAAATCGTCGCGGTCCAGTGGTCACTGGCACAGGACAACACCGCACGCGTGACGTACGGGGAGCCGGCCGACGAGCGCTACGCGGGTGCGGTGGCCGACGCGGAGCACGCGTTCGCGCTGCTGGAGAACGGACTGCGGCACCTGCCCCCGCGGAAGTGACGCCGGGCAGCCCCGCACGGCTGCCTCCGGAGCGTCAGGTCGCCAGGCGGTCAGGCCGTCAGGCGCCCGGCGGGAGGTGTCTCGGTGTCGAACGCGACGGGTTCGGGGGATCGGACGTGCCCTCACAACGCGAGAGGGCCCCCGGATGGCTCCGCGGGCCCTCGTGCGTCTCGGTGTGGTCAGTTCGGGGCGGCAGCCACCGCCCGGCTCTTCTCGGCCTTCGCGGGCCTGGGGTTCAGCAACCGCTCGGCGAGCTCGCCGAAGAGGAGGCCGAAGCCACCCCACAGGATCAGCTGCATGGCGAGGGCGGACAGCCGGAACCGCCACAGGACGGTGGCCGGGAAGTCCGCCGGCACCTCGTTGATGACGGGCAGGAAGGCGAACGCCGGCCCGATGACGACGGCGAAGGCGGCCACCGCGGCGACGGTGGCGTACCAGGTGCCCAGCTTCGGGGCGAGCCGCTTGCCGAGGATGGTGGCGGCGATCGCGAGGAGCACGCTGAGCACCATCATCAGGAAGTACAGCGTCGTCCGCTTGCCGATGGTGTCGCCGTTGCCGACGGCGGGCGGGTTGGCCGGGTACTTCAGGAACGGCACGACATAGACCGCGAGCAGCGCACAGCCGGACAGCAGCAGCGCGGTGGCCCGCGGGCTGAAGCGGCCGACGCGGCCGAGGGCGACGCAGTAGGCGAGGGCGGCGATGCCGCCGAACGCGATCCCGTAGATCAGCACACCGGTGGCCAGGCCCGCGGTGGACTGCAGACTACGGGAGACGATCTCGACCTCGTGCTCATGCGCGGGGGCGTGGGCCTCCTCGAAGCCGATCGCGCGGTCGACGTTCGGCTCACCGAGGAAATAGGCGGCGATCAGGGCGAGCACACCGGCACCAAGACCGGCGAGCATGCCCCGCACCAACAGGTTTCTTACTGTTGCGGAGTTCATGGGGTGCGGCGTCCCTCGCCTCAGTGGCAGGGGAAGCCGAGCAGATGGCGGGCGTCATGCACCCACTCGTGGACGCCCGAGCCGGAAACGACCGCGGTGGCGCCCTGCTCGGCGCCGACGAAGTACAGCAGGACCAGCATCAGGATGCCGAAGAAGACGGCCCAGGGAGCTATCGCCTTCAGCGGCAGCGTGGCGGGGAGGGCGGGAGTGGTGGCTGTCGGCTGCGCGACATGCTGCGCCATGGCAGTGGCCTCCTAAGGGAGTTCGCGTCCCATCTCGGTGGTGCACAGGACGATGGCTGCGGGTCTGACTCACGGAACGTCCCCTTCGGATACGTCTCGTTCACAGTGGCGCGACCGTGCCGGATTCCCACCGGCTTCCGTCAGACCATCGTCGATATCGCACCGACGGTACCGCGTGTCGGATGCCTGGCCAAGACCGGCCACCTGGTGAGACGCCTCTCTCCTGCCGGGCGGCCGGTCCCGGCAGGACGCACACGCATCACTCGTCGCGGCCGTGCCGGGGGCTGTTGGGCGGCAGGCAGTGGCCGCGGAGGCGGGTCAGCAGTTCGGAGGTCTCCAGTGTCGCCGATCTCCCGGACCGCCCGCCTACAGTCGCGGTATGCGCATCGTCTCCCTGCTGCCCGCCGCGACCGACATCGTCGCCGAACTCGGGCTCGCCGAGCATCTGGCCGGCCGGACCCACGAATGCGACTGGCCGCCGGAAGCGGTGGCGGACCTCCCCGTGGTGACCGCCACCGGCCTCGACCAGGACGCCCTCACCAGCCGGGAGATCTCCGACGCGGTCGGCGGCGCGACACACTCCGGGTCCTCGCTCTACACCCTCGACACCGAGGCGCTGGCGGCCCTGCGCCCCGATGTGGTGCTCACCCAGGACCTGTGCGAGGTGTGCGCCGTGTCGTACCGGAAGGTCAGCCGGGCCGTCCGGCTGCTGGACGCCGACACCCGCGTCCTCAGCCTGGAGCCACATACGCTCGACGACGTACTGGACTGCCTGGTGACGGTGGGCGAGCTGCTCGGCGTGCGCGAGCGCGCCGAGCGGTGCCGGGCCGACCTGCGCGACCGCCTCGAACGGATCCGTCAGGCGGTGGCGGGCCGGGCCCGGCCGCGGGTCGTGGCGATCGAATGGCTCGACCCGCTGTGGCCCGCCGGACACTGGGTCCCCGACCAGATCGCCACCGCCGGAGGCGAACCGCTGCTCGCCGCGTCCGGTCAGCACACCAGCCCGATGACCTGGGAGGCGGTGCGCGCCGCCCGGCCGGAGGTGGTGCTGGTCCTGCCGTGCGGCTTCCCGCCCGAGCGCACCCTGCGGGAGACGGACCTGCTCACCCGCCTCCCGGGCTGGACGGACCTGCCCGCCGTACGGGCCGGGAGGGTCTGGGTGCTGGACGGCCCGGCCTACTTCAACCGCCCCGGCCCACGCGTGGTGCGCGGAGCCGAGGTGCTGGCCCACGTCCTGCACGGCGTACGGGCCGGGGAGGAGGTGACGGCGGCCGAGGCGCTCCCGTTCCCGGCCCGGTCGTCATGACCGGCGGCCCGGACACCACGTCATGACGCACGTGCCGCGGGGGTCAGCCGTACGGTGGGGATCTGGAACGGCCGAGGCCGTGTCCGGCTCGGGGTACTCCTTGTGGACGTTGTCCGGGACCAGCTTCGCCATGCGGCGGCCGCAGAGGTCGATCGGGGCGGAGGTAACGCAGGGCGCGGCCCGATCGGGTGTCAGGTGTCCTGGCGCAGGAACAGTTCCACGACCGGTACCGCCACATCGGGGCGGACGACCGGCAGGGTCAGGGTCAGGGTGCCGGGCGGCTGACCGCCGAGGCCGGTGTTCTGCGCCTTGATCGACGGGTCGATCTCGCGGTACTTGATCTCGGACGCGTCGTGCAGGAGCTGCGCGTACTCGACCTTGCCCGCCAGGTCCGGCAGGTGGACATGGCCGAAGGGCCAGGTGAAGAGGTGCAGATAGAGACGGTTGCCGCGCTGGGTGTAGCGGGTGTCGACCGGGGCGCGGTGTGGGGAGGGACCGGCGCCGTGGATGGAGCGCTGGTGGCGGGACATCCACGCACCGATCCCCTCCAGCGTGGCGAGGGCGGTGGCGTCGAAGTCACCGCGTCCGGTCGGGCCGACGTTCAGCAGCATGTTGCCGTTCTTCGAGACGCCGTCGACGAGCATCCGGACCAGCAGGTCGACCGGTTTCACATTGAGGTTGTCGCGGTCGTAGCCCCAGCTGCCGTTGAGGGTCTGGCACGCCTCCCACACCACCGGCTGCCCGTCGACCTCCATGGGCCTGTCGGGCTGGTACTGCTCGGGTGTGACGAGGTCGCCGGGGATGGCGAGCCGGTCGTTGACGATGATCTCGGGCTGCAGCCTGCGGGTGAGCGCGAGGAGTTCCTCCGAGCCCCACTCCTCCCTGCCCTTGCCGTTCCACACGTCGTGGTGGTCGTCGTCCTTGTACGAGAAGTCGTAGAAGAGATAGTCGATGGTGCCGTAGCCGGTCAGCAGCTCCGCCACCTGACCGTGCAGATAGGCGCGGTAACGGGCCATGTCGCGGCCCTCGTTGAGTCGCTTGATCTCCTCCGGCGGGTCGTCGCGGCGCGGGTGGAGGCCGTCGATGACGAAGTCCGGGTGGTGCCAGTCGATGAGCGAGTGATAGAAGCCCACGCGCAGCCCCTCGGCGCGCACGGCCTCGACGAACTCGGCGACGAGATCCTTGCCGATCGGGGTGTTCTTCGAGGTGTAGTCGGTGAGCTTGGAGTCCCACAGGCAGAAGCCGTCGTGGTGCTTGGTCGTGAGCACCATGTACTTCATTCCGGCGCGCTTGGCGGACCGCGCCCACTCGCGGGGGTCGAAGAGGTCCGGTTCGAAGTGGCGGAAGTAGCGGTCGTAGTCCTCGTCCGTGATGCGTTCGCGGTTCTTCACCCACTCGTGGCGGGCGGGCAGGGCGTACAGGCCCCAGTGGATGAACATGCCGAAGCGGTCTTCGGTGAACCAGGCGGGGATGGCCATCGAGGGGGATTCCTTTCCCGGAGAGGAGGAGGCACACAGGGGTCAGCGGCCACCCAGGCCGCTGGTGACGATGCCGCGCACGAGGTGTTTCTGGAGGAGGACGAGGATGATCACGGTCGGCAGCATCGAGGTCACCGAGGCCGCCATGACAAGGCTCCACTCATTGCCCTGCTGTCCGAAGAACGCCTGGAGGCCGAGCGGGATGGTGGCGCGCGCGTTGACGTCGTTGACGATCACGAGGGGCCACAGGAAGGAGTTCCAGTAGCTGATGAAGGTGAAGACGGCGAGGACGGCGAGCGTGGGCCGGGCCAGGGGCACCATCACGCTGAGGAAGGTGCGCACGGTCCCGGCGCCGTCGACCCGGGCCGCGTCGTCGAGTTCCTGGGGAACGGTCAGGAAGAACTGGCGCAGCAGGAACGCGCCGAGCGCGGTGAACGCCCACGGGATGATGAGGGCCTGGACGGTGTCCACCCATCCGAGGTCCTGCATCATCACGTACATCGGGATGACGAGGACGTCCTGCGGGATCATCAGGGTCGCGAGGAACAGCAGGAACACCACGTTCCGGCCGCGCCAGCGGAGCCGGGAGAAGGCGTATCCGCTGAAGCAGGCGACGGTCACGTTGATGGCGGTGCCGACGGCTGCGACGAGGACACCGTTGAAGATGAAGCGGGCGAACGGCAGATAGCTGAAGACGTCGGTGTAGTTCTGCCACCGGAGCGCGGAGCCCCAGAGGGTCGGCGGCGTGGTGAAGGTGTCCGACTCGGGCTTGAGGCTCGTGGCCACCATATAGATGAGCGGCGCCATGAAGGCCAGGGCGATGAGGCAGAGGATCACATAGCCGATCGCGTGCCGCATCCGCGGTGCCGCTCCCGTCGTCCGCGTACCGCCGCTACTCATAGTGCACCCACCGCTTCTGGCCGAGGAACTGGACCGCCGTGATGCCGAGGATGATGACGAACAGCACCCAGGCGCCCGCAGAGGCGAGCCCGAGCTGCTGGTTCTGGAAGCCGGTGTTGTAGATGTACTGGACGAGGGTTTCCGTCTCCGTCCCCGGGCCGCCCTTGGTGAGCAGGAACGGCTGGGTGAACACCTGGAAGGAGGTGATGAGCGTCATCATGGTGGCGAAGAAGATCGACGGCGAGATGGCCGGGAACTTCACATGCCAGAAGGTCCGCCACGCGCTCGCGCCGTCGAGCTGTGCGGCCTCGATCTGGCTGTCCGGCACCGCGTCGAGCGCGGCGGAGAAGATGAGCATGTTGTAGCCGAAGCCCGCCCAGACGCTCATCGCCACGACCGCGAACATCGCCCAGGTGTCGTCGGCGAGGAAGTTGGGGGCGTGCTCGCCGAGGGTCGACTGGAGCGTGGCGTCGATGAGCCCGTCGGGCTGGTACAGCATCCGCCAGACGACGACGTTCGCCACCAGCGGGGTGATGGTCGGGATGAAGAACAGCACCCGGAAGATGTGCCGGTGTCTGATCCGCGGTGTCAGCCAGGCCGCGAGCCCTAGGGAGACCACGAGGTTCAGCGGCACGTAGAGGATCACGTACTCGGCCGTGTTGCGCACCACGACCCAGAAGACCGGATCATCGAAGAGCCGGCGGTAGTTCTCCAGTCCGGTCCAGGTGTGGCCGCCGATCATCGGCCAGTTCATGAAGCTCACGACGAGGGACGCGACGATCGGGACCACGGTGAAGAGCGCCAGCCCGATCGAGTGCGGGGCGGCGAACGCCGCGCCCCACCATGAGCGGCGCCCGACCTCGGCCGGGCGCCGCGCCTCGGGCTCCTCGTCCACCGCGACGGCGGCGCCCTCGACGGCGGCGCCCGGGGCGGCCACCTCCACCGTCACCACCTCCTCCTCGGCCGGGGCGGCCTGCTCTGTTGTCACGGCCGTCACTGCCCGAGTTGGCCCGCGATGGACTTCATCGTCTCGGCGCCCGACTGCTGTCCGTTGACGGCTTGGATTCCGTACTGGGAGAAGAGCTGCTGGAGCTGGTCGCTCTGTTTGTTGCCGGGCAGTGGTGTCGATGCCTTCTGGGCCGTCTCGAGGACGCTCTCGACGCCGTCGATGTGCGCGTTCTCGTACCACGTCTGCTGGGCGGCGGTGCGTCCGGGGAAGGCCCGGCCCTGCCGCGCCAGGGTGGTGAGCACCTTCTGGCTCGTCATTGTCCTGATGGCCTTGAACGCCTGGTCGGGGTAGGCGCACTGTTTGGAGATGCCGAATCCGGAGCCCGCCGAGAAGGTGGCCGGGCCGGAGGTGTGGCCGGTGGGTATGGTCGTGACCCCGATCGGGAATTTCACCTTGCTCTTCTGGTCGAGCAGGGACCAGGGGCCGTCGAGATACATGCCGACTTTCTTGGACACGAAGTTGTTGGAGGGGGCGTCGTTGTCCGCGCTGGCCTGGGTGGCGGTGCCGTTCTTGACGAGCGAGGAGAGCCAGTCCAGCCCCTTGGCGAATGTGGGGTTCGACGGATCGAGTGTTCCGTCGGCCTTGATGACCCGGCCGCCGTTGTAGCCGAGGATCATCGATTCGAGATTCATGTCCGCGACGCTCGAGGCGAACATCGTCTTTCCCGCCGCCTTGAACTTGGCCGCGGCCGCCGTGAAGTCGGCGAGCGTCCAGCCGGGCTTCGGTTCCGCGGCACCGACCTGCCGGAACAGGTCCTTGTTGTAGAAGAGCAGCATGGGCCCGGTGTCATACGGCAGGGCGTACAGCTTTCCGTCGACCTTCATTCCGTTCAGGGCGGTGGTGTCGAACTCGGAGAGATCGAGCCCGCCCTTCTTGGCGTAGGAGTCGATCGGCCGCAGGACATCGGTGTAATTCGCCGCGCGGAGACTCTGGATGCTCACGACGCACGGCGCGCTCCCGGTGCTGAGCTGGGTGCGGAGCTTGGTGAAGTAGTCGTTGAAGGGTGCGCCCTGGATCGTGACCTTCGGGCCGCCCTGCGCGCTGACCGAATTCGCCACCTGCTGCCAGGCCGCCTTGTCGGACGAACCCGCGATCCACATCGACCAGACGAGTTTGTCCTTCGACTGGTTGGACGTGCTGGAACTGGCGGAACATCCCACCAGCAATCCCCAGGCGGCGGCCGCCGCGGTGACACCGACGAGGATTCGTCTTTTCATAGCAGAGTCCACTTCATGTGCGTGCTCGGATGGCAGTACACGGGCAGCACGGAACGCGGGCATGGAATGCGCATGCGGATGCCGCTGCGGCTGCTGTGGGAAAGCCCCGACCACGGCGAGTGGGGTGGGGCGAGAAGATGTGGCGGGTGTGATGAACGTCAGATACCGAGTAAGACGGGCGCCGTGTGTACGGCGGCCGCCCCATGGTGCGCTCGATACGTACGGAAACTGAAGTCCCTGACCGTCACTGTCGTGATCCGACCCATTGCGACTCCTTTGGCCGGCCCTTTTTACCAGGACGCATCGGCATCAGAACATCCGATGTATTGGAGTGTCAAGGTGTCGTACGGGCCGGACCACCCGCCAAATCCTCCGCCGGACAGCGTCAGAGCTTGGACGTCTCCGGCAAGTCCCCATGTGTCTCACACCGCGCCACAACGGATGCACCGGAGCCTCGCGGGTCCGGCTGGGCGCCGTGTGAAGTCGACGTGATGTTCACGTGACATCACCCAGGGACGATGCGCACATCGACGCCGCGCTCGCGCAGCCCGCGCACCTCCCCGGCCGGTGCCGCGTCGTCCACCACGACCAGGTCGAAGTCGGTGAGCGGAGCCAGGGCGTACAGGCCCTGGTTGGCGAACTTCGTATGGTCGACGAGGAGTACGCGGCGTGCCGCGGCGGCCATCATCGCCTGCTTGACCTGCACTGTCTCCGGTGACATGTGGTAGCAGCGGCCCGCGGTGACGGCGGTGGTGGACATGAACAGCACATCGGCGCGGAAGGCGGACATGCTCTGCGCGGTGTGCGGTCCCATGAACGCGTCGTACGCCGGGAAGTAGGTGCCGCCGAGCGCCACCAGCGCCGCCCCGGGCTCCTTGGCCAGAGCCGTGATGGCGGGCAGCGAGTTGGTGATCACCGTGATCGGTGTGTGGTGGGGCAGGTGCTGGGCCAGGCCCAGGCAGGTGGTGGAGTCGTCGATCACCACGATCCGGCCGGGAGCCAGCTCCTCGGCGGCCGCCCGCGCCAGCCGCTGTTTGGTCCGCGTCATCGTCGTCATGCGCTCGCCGACACTGCCGTGGAACTGCGTGGACGGCAGACAGCTCGCACCACCGCGCACCTTGCGCAGCCAGCCCTGCGCCTGGAGGGCATCCAGGTCGCGATGGACGGTCATCACACTGACGGCGAACTCGGCCGCCAGGTCCGAGGTGCGGACGAAGCCCTTGGTCGTGACCAGTTCGCGCAGCAGGTGCCGCCGCTCCTCCTGCCCATCCGTACGGGTCATGGCCTGCGGCTCCTTACCCCTTCCGCACCACCCGGGCGGGTCCGCACCACCCGGGCGGGTCCGCACCACCCGGGCGGGCCGGCGTGAGACAAACTGATGTGAAACTCACGCGAAGGTAACACGCCCGCGGACCGTCACCTCCCCCGTGCGCAGGGCCGGTGGCCCAGGACATCGCACGGTGCCGTGGGCCGGCCGCGGGATAATCCCGCGCCCCGATTGACGTGGCTTCCCGGCGGCGATTCTCTGGGTTTGTCGGCGCGGAATTCCGCCGACGGCGTCGGTTTCCCGGAGCGGTGGCGATCCACTGGTACGCCGCTGCTCCAGCCGTGATGAAGGGGCAGGTATTTCGGTCATGACGGTTCTCACTGTCGACGTCGGCACGTCGGTCATCAAGTCCGTCGTGTTCGACGCCGAGGGAAGGGAAGTGGCGGTCTCCCGCACCGGTACGGAGGTGCTGCGGCCTCACCCCGGATGGGCCGAGCAGGACATGGACGCCGTGTGGCACGGGGTCGCCTCCACCGTGCGCGGCGCCCTGGCCCAGCTGGGGCCCGGACATGACGCGGTGCGGCTGATCGCGTTCACGGCCCAGGGGGACGGCTGCTGGCTGGTCGACGGCGACGGCCGCCCCACCGGCCCGGCGGTCCTCTGGTCCGACGGACGCGCCGGTGATCTGCTCGCGCGCTGGCAGGCCGATGGCGTCCTGGCGGAGGCGTACCGCCGCAACGGCTCCCTCACCTGCGCGGGCATGCCCAACGCGGTGCTCGCCTGGCTCGCCGAGCACGACCCGGCGCGCCTGGAGCGCTCGCACACCGCGCTGACCGCGGCGGGCTGGCTGTTCCTGAGGCTCACCGGCGTCACGGCGATCGACGCGTCCGACGCGTCGGCCCCCTTCCTCGACCACGCCACGGGCGCGTACGACCCGGCGATCGTGGACCTGTTCGGCCTGGCGTGGGCCCGTCGGCTGCTGCCGCGCGTCCTCGGACACGACGAGTGCGTCGCCGAGCTCACCCACCACGCGGCAGCCGAACTGGGCCTCCCCACCGGCCTTCCCGTCGTGATGGCCCCCTACGACATCGCCGCCACCGCCCGCGGCGCCGGGGTCGTCGACCCCGGGCAGGCGTGTGCCATCCTCGGCACCACCCTGTGCACCGAGGTGGTGCGCCGGAGCGTGGACACCTCGGGCGAGCCGTGCGGCATCACCATCGCCTTCGGCCGCCACGACCGCCTGCTGCGCGCCCTTCCCACCCTCTCGGGCACCGAGGTGCTGGACTGGGCGTGCCGGACACTGGCCGTCGAGAGCCCCGCCGCGCTCGGTGACCTCGCCTCCGCGTCCGCACCCGGCGCCGCCGGGCTGGGCTTCCTCCCCTACCTCTCCCCCGCCGGGGAACGGGCGCCGTTCCTCGACGCGCGGGCCCGCGGCACCTTCTGGGGCCTGTCGCTTGACCACACCCGCGCCGACCTGGCCCGTGCGGTCTTCGAGGGGCTGTCCCTCGTCGTACGGGACTGCCTGCGAGCCTCCGGAACCGAGGTGCACGAGCTGCGGCTGTGCGGCGGAGGCGCGGGCAGCGACCGCTGGTGTCAGCTCATCGCCGATGCCACCGGCGTCCCGACGGCGCGCGGCACCGACACCGAGCTGGGCGCGAAGGGCGCCTTCCTCACCGGTCTGGTGCTCACCGGCGCCGAGCGGAGCCTGGAGGGGGCCGCCGCCAAGTACACCCGTAAGGGCGCGAGTTGGGCACCGGACCCGGGCCGGGCCGCGCTCTACGACGAGCTGTCCGCGGCACACCTGGCGTGGCGGGACGCGGCCCGGTCCCTGGGCTGGTCGCCATCCCGGGGACCGGACACGTCGCCGGCCCGGCCGGACGCGTCACCGGCCCGGCCGCCCACCGGCACCCCCGCTCGGCGCCCCCACGACCCCCGTCCGGAAACCTCGCATGTCTGACGCCCTCTCCCCCGACGCCCTCTCCCCCGACGCCGTCCATCTCGGCCTGGACCTCGGTACGCAGAGCGTGCGCGCGGTCGCCGTGGACGGCACCGGGAAGCTGCTCGCCGCGGCCTCCCGCCCCCTGACCGGCCACCGCGACGGCGTACGCCACGAACAGGATCCCGAGCAGTGGTGGTCCGCCGCCGGTGCCGCCTGCCGCGAGGCCCTGAGCGGCATCGACGGCGGGCGGGTGCGGGGGGTGGCGGTGGACGCCACCTCCGGGACCGTCCTCCTCGCCGACCCGTCCGGAACGCCCCTCACCCCGGCCCTGATGTACGACGACGGGCGCGCCGCGGACCACACCGACCGCGTCAACACCGTCGGCGCGGAGGTGTGGGAGAGGCTCGGCTACCGCACCATGCAGCCGTCCTGGGCCCTGCCCAAACTCCTGTGGCTGCTCCAACACACCGATGTCCCGCCGGGGGCCCGGCTGCTGCACCAGGCCGACCTGATCACCTGGCGGCTGGCCGGACGACAGACCCCCGGCGACGCCAGCCACGCCCTGAAGACCGGCTACGACCTGCTCGCCGACCGCTGGCCCGCCGAGGAGCTGGCCGCCCTCGGCGTCCCCGATGGCCTGCTGCCGGAGGTCGTACGGCCCGGTACGGTGATCGGCACGATCTGCGCACGGGCCGCCGCCGTCACCGGAATCCCCGTCGGCACGCCGGTGGTCGCGGGGATGACCGACGGCTGCGCGGCCCAGATCGGGGCGGGCGCGCTCGGCCCGGGGGCCTGGAACTCGGTGCTGGGCACCACCCTGGTCCTCAAGGGCGCCGGCCCCCGTCCGGTGCACGACCCCGCCGGGGTGGTCTACTGCCACCGCGGGCCCGGCGGCAGCTGGCTGCCCGGCGGTGCCTCCAGCAGCGGCGCGGGCGTACTGTCCCGCCGCTTCCCCGGCGCCGACCTCGACGCTCTCACCGAAGCGGCCGCCGGGACCGGTTCCACCGCGGTCGTCTACCCGCTCGTCGGCGAGCGGGGCGAACGCTTCCCCTTCCGCGCGCCCGACGCGCACCCCTTCGTCCTGGGCGAACCCTCCGGCGCGGCCGAGGAGTTCCACGCCTGTCTGCTCGGCGTGGCCTGTGTGGAGCGGCTCTGCCTCGACCGCCTGGATCACATCGGCGCTCCCGTGGACGGCCCGCTGAGCCTGACCGGTGGCGGCGCCCGCAACCGCTACTGGTCGCAGCTGCGCGCCGATCTCCTCGGCCGGAGCGTGACCCTGCCGGAGCAGGCCGAGAGCGCCGTCGGCATGGCGGTGCTCGCCGCCACCGCCTCGGGCGTCACGCTGGAGCGGGCCGCCGCCGCCATGGTGCGCGACGGAGCCGAACTGCACCCCGAGTCCGCCCGCACCGCCCGGCTGACCCCCGTCTACCTCGGCTTCGCCGACGAACTGGTCCGCCGGGGCTGGCTGGAGCCGGAGGTGGCCGCCCACGCCCACAGAAAGGCCGACCAGTGACCGACTTCGTCCTCGTACGGCACGGGGAGACCGTGTGGCACGCGGAGAACCGCTACGCCGGCCGCACCGATGTGCCACTGACCGAACACGGGTACAGGCAGGCCGCCGAGCTCGGTGCCTGGGCCGCGGGCCGGCGGCTGGACGCGGTGCTCAGCTCACCGCTGTCCCGCGCCCGGCTCACCGCCGAGCCCGCCGCGGCCGCGCTCGGCCTCACCCCGCGCGTGGACGAGCGGCTGTACGAGGTGGACTTCGGGCGCGGCGAGGGGCTGACCCGGGCGGAGATGCGGGAGCGGTTCCCGGCGGAGCTGGGCGCGTTCCTGGCCGATCCGGTCGCCCACCACCTCCCCGGTGGCGAGGACCCGGCGGCGGCCGCCGACCGCGCGATCGGCTGTCTGACGGATATCGCCCATGAGGTGCCCGAGGGACGGGTCCTGGTCGTCGCCCACTCCACCCTCGTCCGCCTGGTCCTGTGCCAGTTGCTGGGCATTCCGCTCGCCCGCTACCGCCAGGTGTTTCCCCGGCTGGAGAACGGCGCTCTGACCGAACTGCGCCTGCGGGACGGCCGGGCATCGCTTCTGCGGCTCAACGCCCCGGCCCTGGCCACCGGCTGACCCCTCCCTCCGGAGTGCCACCGTGCCCACCACCGTCCTCGCCGCCGGCGACCACTTCGTGCTGCCCCGGCTGCTCACCGAGGAGCTGCGGAGCTCCGTCCCCGACCGCGGCGCACTCGACATCCGCGAGCTGCGGCTGCCCTGGCCGCACACACCGTTCGGCAAGGTCGCCGAGGTCGACGAGGCGTCCGGCACCGAAGAGGAGCTCATCGAGGCGCTGCGCGGGAGGCGGCTCTGTATGACACGGATGGCCCCGCTCACCGAACGCGTCCTGCGGGCCTGCCCCGACCTCGAACTGTTCTGCGTCAGCCGCGGCGGCCCGGTCAACGCCACCACTCGCCGGTCAGGGCCCGCGGTGGCCCGGCCCGGCTCGCCCCTGAACGGCGTCCCTCACCTGGGTAAACTGTCGCTGTCCCGATACGCCCCGAGCAGCAGCAGGAGGCCGGATGCCGCCGCAGGACACCTCCGCGACCGGGGCACCGCGGGAAGGGCGGGGGCGGGAGGTGCCGCCCGCCCGTCAGGCGCTCTCGGACAGCGTCTACGAGAACATCAAGGCCATGGTCATGGACCATGAGATCACCCCCGGCGCGCGCGTCAGTATCGAGGCCCTGTCCCGCGCCCTCAGCGTCTCACCGACCCCCATCCGGGAGGCGCTGGCCAGGCTGGAGGCGGACGGTCTGGTGGTGAAGAGGCCGCTGTCGGGGTACCGCACCACCGAGCTGCTGACCCCGCAGGGGCTCGAGGAGCTCTTCGAGATGCGGCAGCTCCTGGAGCCGAGGGCGGCCGCGCTCGCCGCGGTCAACGCCAGTGAGGACCAGCTCGACGCCATCGAGCGGATCGCGGAGGAGATGCACACCCACCCGGGGACCGCCGCCGGGCGCTATGCGGCCTACCGCGGCTTCGCCGCCCTCGACCAGCGCCTCCACGACGCGATCGCGCGGGCGTCCGGGCGGCCGCTGCTCGCGGACGCGGTGGAGCGGCTCCACTCCCATCTGCACATCTTCCGGCTGAGCAGCCAGCTCGGCGCCGACGACCCGACCCTCGCGGAGCACCAGCGCGTGGTGCACGCGATATTGCGCCGCAATGCCGACCGCGCGGCCGAAGCGATGGCGGAGCACCTCACCCGCAGCCTCGGGCGCCAGCTCAGCCGGGACGAGGAGTCCTGACCCGCGCCATGTGGGTCAGGGCCCGCGCCACGCGTGTCCTGACCCGCGCCATGCGCGTCACGCCTCCACCTCCCGTGGGCGCACCGCCGACGTCGCGCGGTCGTGGATGATGCGGATGATCCGGCCGCTCATCCGCTCGTAGTCGCGGTCGTTGTCCACCTCGCCGCGGATCCGGTGGTCGGCCATCACCACCACCCGGTCCGCGAGCGTGACCATCTCCGCGAGGTCGCTGCTGATCAGCAGAATGGGCAGCCCGTCGCGGGCCAGCTCCCAGATGAGTTCATGGAAGGCGTGCTTGGTGCGCACATCGACACCGACGGTCGGCTCATCGACGATGAGCAGCCGGGTGTCGGCCGCCAGCCACTTCGCCAGGCTCACCTTCTGCTGGTTGCCGCCGGACAGCTCACCGGCGTGTCGCTCGAGCCCGGCGATGCGGATGCCGAGACGTTCGACGAGGTCGTGCGCCACGTCCCGCTCCTCGCGCGCGGAGACGAAACCGAGCGCCTTCGCCAGCCTCTTCCACACCGTCACCGTGATGTTCCGGGCGATGGGCTGATCCAGGAAGACCCCTTCCTCCTTGCGGTTCTCGGTGAGATAGCCGATGCCGAAGCGGTGCAGCGCCTGCCGGGGGGAGGCGATGCGCACCGGCTCGCCGTGCACCCGGATCTCTCCGCCGGTGACGCGGTCGAGGCCCAGCATGGCCTTGACCAGTTCGCTTCGCCCCGCGCCGACCAGTCCGTACAGCCCGACGATCTCGCCGGGCCGGACGTCCAGGCTGATGTCCCGGTGACCGGCGGCGGTGGACACTCCGTCGAACGAGAGCACCGGCGGGGCGGACGTGTCCACCTCCCGAGGGCGCATCTCGGTCGCCGCGTGGGCGCGCCCCACCATGAGACCGACCACGTCGTCCTGTGTGTGCTCGGCGAGCGGCGAGGATTCGAGCACGGAGGCGCCGTCGCGCAGCACGGTGACGGTGTCGCAGATGGCGAACACCTCCTCCAGCTTGTGGCTGACGAAGACGACACACGTCCCCCGGGCCTTCAGCCGCCGCACGACCTCGAAGAGGCGCTCCGCCTCGCGCGGGGAGAGGGAGGCGGTCGGCTCGTCGAGGAGCAGCACCCGGCTCTCGGTGTACAGGGCCTTGGCGATCTCCACCAACTGCTGCTGTGCCACGGACAGTTCACGGACCGGCCGGTCCGGGTCGAGGTCCAGACCCAGTTCGCCGAGGCACCGCAGAGCGGGGTCGGTCATGGCCGCGCGGTCGATGAGACCGCGGTGTGAGGGAGGGCTCTGCAGTGTGATGTTCTCGGCCACCGAGAAGCCCGGGATCAGATTGCGCTCCTGGTGCACCACGCCGATGCCGGTGCGGGTGGCCTCCAGTGGCGAGCGCGGACGCACCTCGCGGCCGCACCAGAGGAGACGGCCGCTGTCGGGAGTGTGCACCCCGGTCAGGACCTTGATGAGGGTGGACTTTCCCGCGCCGTTCTCGCCGAGCAGCGCGTGGACGGACCCGGCGGTGAGGCGCAGTCCGACGCCGTCCAGGGCCCGTACGCCGGGAAACACCTTGACGATGGCCTGGCAATCGAGAAGGACGTCGCTCATCCGGAGCCTCCCGTGTGCGGCGACACGGCGGCGGGCCGCGCGCCGCTTCGCGGTGGTGCGGGCGGTGCGCTTCCGCGCGAACCACCCCTCTTGGCCAAGTGGCTCTGGTGGAGGCGGCCGCCCACCACCGTGCCGAGCACGACCACGCCGATGAGGAAGTTCACCCAGCTCGGATCGAGCGAGAACTGGGCGCGTGCGGCGTCGATGAGCCGCATCACGAAGGCCGCCAGCACCGTGCCGAGCACCGCGACCGAGCCACCGGTGAGCGCGACGCCGCCGATGATGGGAGCCGCGAAGCTGGGCAGCAGCCAGTCGCCGCCGACACTGCGGTTGACTCCGGGCAGCGACGCCGTGGCGGTCAGGGCGGCCACGCCGATCAGAAGCCCCGACAGGGTGTGGGCGAGCACGATCTGCCGGTCGGTGGAGATGCCCGACAGCCTGGCCGCCAGCGGATTGCCACCTGCCGCGAGCAGCCGCCGACCGGCGGTGGTGCGGTACAGGAAGGCGGCGAGCAGGGCCGCCGCGGCCAGCGCGGTGACGAACACCAGCGGGACGTTCAGCGGGGCCGCCCGGCCGAAGTCCCTCAGGGCGGCGGAGTATCCGTCGACGGTGCGGGTGCCGGTCAGCCCGTACTGGGCCCCCTGGAGGATCGTCATCGTCCCGAGGGTGACGATAAAGCCATTGATCTTCGTCACCACGATGAACAGGCCCGTCACCAGGCCGATGGCCGTGGCCGTCAGCACACAAGCCACCACCGCGACCGGGGCGGGCACGCCCTGGTCCGCCATCAGGACACCCATCAAGCAGGCGGTGAAGCCACCGAGCGCGCCGACCGCGAGATTGAGCTGTCCGACGCACAGCGCCACCATCTGGGCCAGCCCGATGAGGACGGGGGTGGCCAGGTACCGCAGGAAGGTGCGCACCGACGGGCCCTCGAAGAACGAGCCGGAGGAGGCCACGCCCAGGGCGAGGTAGCCGATGAGCACCACGCACAGCAGGGTCATCGCCGTGGAGCGGGAGAAGCGGCGCAGGGCCGCGGCGCCCCGATCGCGGATCGTCGTCATGTCGAACGCACCACCTTGCGATGGGACACCACGGTGCGCACCCGGTCGGCCGAGAGGGCCAGGAGCAGAACGCAACCGAGGTAGACGTTCAGGCTTTCCAGACCCACCCCGAGCAGATCGAGCCCCTTGCGGATGACACCGACCAGGGCCGTGCCCAGCAGCGCTCCCACGACGGAGACGACGCCACCGGTGAGCAGGGTGCCGCCGAGCACCGAGCCGAGGAACGAGGGCAGCATGAAGTCGTCCCCGATGGAGGCGCGGAACGTTCCGGTGCTGACGGCGGCCATGAATCCGGCGAGCGCGGCGAGCAGCCCCGAGAGCGTGTGCGCCAGGATGACACGGCGGCCGGTGGGGATGCCGGACAGCTCCGCCGCCGCGGGGTTGGCGCCGGTGAGCAGCAGCTCCCGGCCGATGCGGGTGGCGCCGTAGAGGAAACCGAGGCCGAGCAGGGCCAGGACGGTGAACTGCGCGAGCTGCGGTATCACCGGGGATCCGCACACGGGCCCGACGCAGATGTCGGCGAGCGAGTACGAGCGCAGTTCCGCGAGCCCCGACGGCTTGGTGGTGAAGGCGGCGTTCTCGGTCAGGGCCGAGTAGAGCAGGGAGACGAGCCCCAGCAGCGCGAAGTCCATCGCGAGGGTCACGACGAAGGAGCTCACCCCGGTACGGGTGATGATCCAGCCGGTCAGCGCGCCGATGGCGGCTCCGGCGCACAGGCACAGCAGCAGGCCGAGCGGCAGTGGCAGGCCCAGCCGGTCGTATCCGAGCCCCGCGAACAGCGCGCCGAAGGCGGCCATCCGCCCGACGGCCAGGTTCATATGCCCCACCGAGAGGACGACCATCTGGGCGAGCGCCACCACGGTCAGTGTCGAGACGTCCCGCACCAGCGGGAACAGCACGAGCCGCTCGTCGAGGAAGGTCGGCTGCACCACCCCGAACAGGGCGCTGAGGCCGACGACGAGCACCAGCAGGCCGAGCCGCTGGTTGACCCAGAACGGCAGCCGGTGCGCGGGGCGCGATGGCGTGGCCCGGGTGGAGCGGGTGTCACTGCCCGGCGGGATGACGGGCGTCGTCATGCCACCCTCCGGTCGTCGATGGCGTCCATGTCCCAGTCGATGCCGATCCCCGGCACGTCGGGCGCCACGGCCATCCCGGCGCGCATCGTCAGCTCACCGCGGGTCACGGCCCGCAGCTGCGGGATGTGCTCGACGTACCCGCCGTTGGGCACCGCGGCCACGAGGCTGACATGCAGTTCCATCAGGAAGTGCGGGCACACCATGACGTTGTGGCTCTCCGCGGTGTGGGCGACCTTGAGCCAGGGTGTGATCCCGCCGACCCGGGCGGCGTCGACCTGCACGACGGAGGCGGCGCCCGTCTCGAGGTAGGAGCGGAACTGCGGGAGCGCGTACAGGGACTCGCCGACGGCGACGGGAATCCGTGTCGCACGCGCCAGCCGGGCATGGCCGCTGATGTCGTCCGCCGGAAGGGGCTCCTCGATCCAGTACGGGTCGTAAGGCTCCAGCGCGGCCGCCAGCCGGAGGGCGGAGGACATCGTCTGCGACTGGTTGGCGTCCGTCATGATGTGCAGCGAGGGGCCGGCCGCCTCGCGTACCGCGCGCAGCCGCTCGGCGTCCTCGGCGGGATGCGGCTTGCCCACCTTGATCTTGATACCGGCCCACCCGGCCTTCTGGGCCCGCAGCGCCCCCTTCACCAGGTCGTCGGTGGCCAGATGGAGCCAGCCGCCCTCGGTGTCGTAGACCGGAACCTCCTGGCGGTGGCCGCCGGCCAGCCGCCACAGTGGCTCACCCGCGCGCTTGCAGCGTACGTCCCACAGCGCGGTGTCCACGGCGGCGAGCGCGAGCGAGGTGATGGCTCCGGTGGTGGTCGCGCGGGTCAGGGCGAACAGCCGCTGCCACAGCGCCTCGACGTTGCGCGCGTCCTGCCCGACGAGGGCGGGCAGCAGGTGGTCCCGCAGCAGTGCCAGTACGGAGGTGCCACCGGTGCCGATGGTGTACGCGTAGCCGGTGCCCGCGCTGCCGTCGGCCGTGGTGAGGTCGACGAGTACCGTCTCCTGCTTGACGAAGGACTGCACCGCGTCGGTGCGGTCGGTCTCCACGGCGATGTCGGCCAGCTTGGCCGTGGCGGTCGTGATGATGCTCATCTGGTGATGTCCGCTTTCTGTGGTGCCAGCGACTTTCCGCGGTGCGGCGACGGCGGGGATCAGCCGCATGCCAGGACGTCGTCGGCGAACCGCTTCTTCAGCTGGGCGGTCTTCGCCTTCCGGGCACGGTCGTAGGTCGTGAGGTTCTCCTTGGTGACGACGAACGAGCCCGAGTCGACGGACTGCCCGGGACTGCGCATGGCGCACTGCTTGGTCTGGAGCAGTGCGAGGGCCCACGCCCCGACCTCGGCCTGCCCCACCGGGTTCTGCACGACGGTGGCGGTGACCGTGCCCTGCCTGATCGAACTGAGGATCTTGGCGTCGTCGTCGATGGCCACGACCCTCGCCCGCGAACCGGAGCTCTTGACGGCGTCTGCGGCGGCGACGGCCGGGTTGTAGGCGGTGGAGACGATGCCCTGGATCTGCTTGCCCTTGGCGGTCAGCAGGTCGGACACCGCCTTCTGCGCGGTCTGCAGGTCCTCGTCGATGTCGGTGACGGTCTGCAGCAGCCGCACCCTGCCGCCCGACTCCTTCACGGCCCGCGCGACGCCCTTGATCCGCAGCTGGGTGTTGGCGTCCACGTTGTTGCCCGTCAGATGGACGAGTCTGCCCGTGCCGCCCATGGCGTCGATGGCGGCCCTGGCCGCCTTGTACGCGGCGAGTTCGACGTCCGTGGAGAGGCAGAAGTCGGCCTCGTTCTTCTTCCCCGCCGGGCAGGAGCCGAGCGAGGCCACGGCGAGCCCCTGCGACTTCAGGTCGGTGAACGTGGTGTTGATGTCGGTCGGCGAGACCCCGAAGACACCGAACGCGTTGTAGCCGCGCGCGGCGAGCGTGGACAGCAGGTTGTTCTGCTTCTGCTGGTCCCACTCCGCCGTCTCGTCGAACCGCACGTCCCCGAGCCGGTAGGTCTTCCTCGCCTTGGCGCCGGCGGTCTTCCAGAGCTGGAAGTAGGGGTGGGCGCCGCCGGGGACCAGCGCGACCTCGGTGGCCGAACCGTCCGCGAGCACGGCCGAGCCGCCGCCCGCCCGCGCGGACGCGGGGGCCTGCCCGCCCGACGGCTCACCCGAGTTCTTGAGTGTGCACGCTGCCGAACCCGTGGCCAGCAACGCCACGGCGACAACTCCCGGCAGAAGGGATCCGGTCCGGAGACGCACCTCCCCACCTCCACGAATCAAATAGGAAATTGATGCCGTGATGGTGTGCCAGTCGAGTCGTCCCGTCAAGCCTCTCGACAGAAACCCCTGCAAGGAGCCCGACAAACGCGAGGTCCGGCGCCCCCGTGGCTCGGGCGCCGGACCTCGGCCTTTCAGATTCCTATAGGAAATGAATGCGTCGGGTCGTGGGTCAGCCGCCGTACTGGGCGAAGACGCGTGTGAAGTCCCATGGCTGCTGGGAGACGCCCGAGCAGGTGTCGGCTCCGCCACCGGTGCAGGGCCGGTCACGGTTGACCGACCAGAAGGTCAGCCGCGCGAGGTGCTTCTGCTGGGCGTAGCCGAGGATGGTACGGAAGTCGGCCACGGTCACCGTCTCGCCGTTGTCGGTGATGCCGTTCATCGACGAGATGCCGGAGTGCCGGTACGCCTGGTCGTCGGAGTACCCGTAGGCGCTCTTGACCGCGTTCTTGAGCCCCTCGGCGGCGCGGATGGTGAGCTGGCCCATGTTCTGGCCCGCTCCCCCGAAGTTGAACGGCATGATGGTCCAGCTGTCCACGGTCAGCCCGGCGGCGGCGGCCTTGCTGATCAGGCTGTTGTCGGGGCCGTTCTGGCCGGTGCCGAAGGTCATGTACACCTTGATGCCGGGGTTGTTGGCCTTGACCGTCTTCAGCGCGTCGACCGTGCGCTGCTGGACGGTCGGGCTGTCGTACGCGGCGGCCTCGATGTCGATGTCGATCGCCTTGAGCCCGTAGGCGTTGATGACCTTCTGGTACGCGGCGGCCAGCTCGCCCGCGCTGCCGCAGGAGCTCTCCAGCTTGTTGCCGCTCCAGCCGCCGAAGGACGGGATGACATCGCCACCGGCCGATCGCACGGTGTTGATGGTCTGCTGGTCGACCCCTCCGGTGAGCGGACGGCCACCGTCCCACTGCGGGTTGCAGTAGCCGTTGCTGAGCACGAAGGCGAGGGTGAACCATTTGACGCCGGTCGCGTTCATCACGGTGGTGGGGCTCGGCGGGCTGCCCCAGCCGTTGTAGAGGTACGGGGCCACGGCCATGGCACCCGGTCCTGGCGGTGTGGTGTCGCCGCTCGGCGCGGTCCACTTCTGGTTGGCGGCGCCGGTGCAAGTCCATATCTGCAGCCGCGTACCATTGGCCGAACTCCCGCCCGTGGCATCCAGGCACTTGTCGGCCTGTGGGTTCACGATGTCACGCGCCGCCGGAACCGCCCACTGCTGCGCCGCGCTCCCATTGCAATCCCACAACTGGACGAGGGAGCCATCGGCCGTACCACCCGACGCCACATCCAGACACTTCCCCAACGCACGGATCGTGCCATCGGAGCCAACCGTCCACTGCTGCGCGGCAGTTCCGTTGCAGTCGTAGAGCTGCACGGCCGTGCCATTGGCGTTGTTGGCACCCGCCACGTCCACACACTTGCCACCGACACCGGTGATCTGCCCGGTGGCCGCCACGGCGCCACTCGCGGGAAGGCTGGTCAGCCCGGTGAGGAGGGCAGCGGCGGCCGCGGCGCCGAGCACACCGCGTATCCCGGGCCCGCGCAGGAGTCCGCCGTTCATCTGGTCACCGTCCACTTCTGGTTGGCGGCGCCGGTGCAGGTCCATATCTGCAGCCGCGTACCGTTCGCCGAACTCCCACCGGCGGCATCCAGACACTTATTGGCCTGCGGATTCACGATGTCACGCGCCGCCGGAACCGCCCACTGCTGCGCCGCACTCCCATTGCAATCCCACAACTGAACCGCGGTGCCATCGGCCGTACCACCCGACGCCACATCCAGACACTTCCCCAACGCACGGATCGTGCCATCGGAGCCAACCGTCCACTGCTGCGCGCCGGTGCCATTGCAGTCGTAGAGCTGCACCGGTGTGCCGTTGGCGTTGTTGGCACCCGCCACGTCCACACACTTGCCACCGACACCGGTGATGGCACCGCCACCCGGCTGTCCGCCGTCGGTGCTGACCCGGACGTAGTCGACAAGGAGCTGCTGGGGGAAGGAGGTGCTGCCGTCGGGGTCTCCGGGCCAGTAGCCGCCGACCGCGAGGTTGAGGATCACGAAGAAGGGCTTGTTGAACACCCACTGCCGGCCACCGAGGTCGGCGGGGGTACGCCGCTGGTACACGGTGCCGTCGACGGACCAGCTGATCGCGTTCGGGCTCCAGTCGATGGCGAAGGTGTGGTACGCGTCGGCGAACGCCTGGCCACCGGGCAGGGAGTACCCGGCGCCGATGCCGCCGGAGCCGAAGTAGCCAGGGCCGTGGAGGGTGCCGTGGACCGTGGAGGGCTCGAAGCCCACGTTCTCCATGATGTCGATCTCACCGGAGTCGGGCCAGCCGACGTCTCCGATGTCGTTGCCCAGCATCCAGAACGCGGGCCACATGCCCTGCCCGCGCGGGATCTTCATCCGAGCCTCGACCCGGCCGTAGGTGGTGGTGAACTTGCCGGAGGTGTTCAGTCGGGCGGAGGTGTACTCACACCGTCCGTACCAGCACTGGTAGTTGCCCGGGTTCTCGCGGCGGGCAGTGATGACCAGGTGGCCCTGGCCGTCGAGGGCGGCGTTGCTGTTACCCGCCGTGTAGTACTGCCGCTCGTGGTTGTTGACGTTGTCCCCCGTCTCGATCTGCCACTTGCCGCCGTTGACGGCGGAGCCGGCGGGCCCGTCGAACTCGTCGGAGAACGTGACGGCGGCCGCCGTGCCGGGTCTCGCGGTGGACTTCGCGGCGGGGCTCGCCGCGGAAGCCGAGGTGCCCTGTGCCAGTCCGGTGGACAGCGACGCGAGGGCGAGGAACGAGACGAGGGACAGCAGCAGTCGCCTGGGTAAGCGCGGGGAGTCCATGACTCTCCCTTCCAGAAACGGGTGATGACAGGTGCGGAGAGGCATGAGGCGCATGCGAACCAAGTGGTTACGGCGCCGACCGGGTGCGTAGGCGAGCTCAGCGGTACTTAGTTCATTACGTGAGTTAAGAAGTGAAGGAAAAGCCTGTCAAGGGTTTGGTATGGACCAGATATGCCAACAAGTCACCGCGCGGAGGGCTGTTCGCCGCCGCGGACGTCGGCGACACGGTCGGCGAGTTCGCCCTTTGAAGGCATGTCATTCATTGGTGCGGACCTATTGACGAGACACGTTCAACTCCCGAAATATATGGGCCCGAGAGTCCGGCCGTGACCTTCCGGCCGGACACCGCATGTCGCGGGCTGCGGCGGCGCCTGTCCGACGGACATGCCCACTGCCGGGGCCCGTCCGCGTGTCAGGAAGGCATCCCCCCACATGAATCACAGCGAAGACCTCTCCGGCCGGGACCGCGTGCAGCGCCGCCGCCGGCGGACCGTCCTGGCGGTGGCCGCGGCCCTCGCGGCCACCGCCGCGAGCACGACCGCGGCCGCCTGGGCCGACAACACCGGCCAGGACCGCGACTCGGCATCCGCCGCGCCCGCCGCCGTGGCCCCCTACCTCTACAACGGATGGGGCAATCCCCCGGACCCTGGCGAGGTGATGGACGCCACCGGCGTCGGCTGGTTCACCCTCGCCTTCGTCCTCGACGCGGGCAACTGCGACCCGCGGTGGGACGGCGGCCGCCCGCTGGCCGGCGGGGCCGACGAGCAGACCGTGAAGGCCATACGGGCCAAGGGCGGCGATGTGGTGCCGTCCTTCGGCGGCGCGAGCGGCAACAAGCTGGAGCAGTCCTGTGCCGACGCGAAGGCCCTCGCCGGGGCCTACCAGAAGGTCATCGACGCCTACGGTCTCAAGGCCATCGACATCGACATCGAGGGCGACGCCTACAACGACCCGGCCGTCCAGCAGAAGACGATCGACGCCCTGAAGCAGGTGAAGGCCGACAACCCGGGGCTGCTCACCTACGTCACCTTCCCCAGCGATCAGAACGGCCCCGACGACGGCATGATCCGCCGGGCCGCCGAATCCGACTTCGAGGCCGACAGCTGGACCATCATGCCGTTCGACTTCGGCGGCGAGGGCCAGAACATGGCCGAGCTGACCAAGCAGGCCACCGACGGCCTGAAGAACGCCGTCAAGGGCGCCTACGGCTACAGCGACGAGGACGCCTACCGGCACAGCGGCCTGTCCTCGATGAACGGCATCACCGACGTCAAGGAGACCGTCACCACGGACGACTTCGAGTCGATCCTGGGCTACGCCTCCGAGCACCACCTGTCGCGGCTCTCCTTCTGGTCCGTCAACCGCGACCGCCCCTGCCCCGGCGACTACCCGAACGACGACACCTGCTCCGGAGTCGCCCAGGAGCCCTGGCAGTTCACCGGGATATTCGCCCGGTACAAGGGCTGAGGGGGCACATCACCATGACGAACGACACCACCGGGGCGACCGACATCACCGGGGCGACCGGCACCACCATGCCGGACACCGCCGGGACGGACACCATCCAGCGCGGGCACCGCCGACGCCGCCGCATCGCCCGCGCCACCGCCGGGTTCGCCGTGCTGGCCGGCGCCGTCGCCGCGGCGCTGACCGTACCGGCGGCGCACGGCGCGGACGCCGAGCCGGACCTGGGTCCGAATGTGCAGATCTTCGACCCGTCGATGTCCGCGCAGGAGATCCAGGGCAAGCTCGACTCGGTCTTCGGCGAGCAGGAGAAGAACCAGTTCGGCCAGGCCCGGCACGCCCTGCTGTTCAAGCCCGGCTCGTACGACGTCAAGGCCAACGTCGGCTTCTACACCCAGGTGGCGGGCCTCGGCCTGTCGCCCGACGACACCACCATCAACGGCCAGGTGCACGCCGAGGCCGACTGGTTCGACGGCAACGCGACGCAGAACTTCTGGCGCGACGCCGAGAACCTCGCCGTCAACCCGGACGGTGGCGCGGACCGCTGGGCCGTCTCGCAGGCCGCCCCGTACCGCCGTATGCATCTGAAGGGCGATCTGCAGCTGGACGACGGCGGCTGGTCCAGCGGCGGTCTGCTGGCCGACACCAAGGTCGACGGGCAGGTGAAGTCCGGATCGCAGCAGCAGTGGCTCTCCCGCAACACCGAATGGGGCAGCTGGACCGGCTCCAACTGGAACATGGTGTTCGTCGGCGCGCGGAACGCCCCGGCCGGGGACTTCCCCAACCCGCCGTACACCCGGGTCGACAAGTCGCCCATCACCCGTGAGAAGCCGTTCCTGTACGTCGACGACGACGGCGCGTACAAGGTGTTCGTACCGGAGGTGCGCAAGGACTCGACGGGCACGTCCTGGTCCTCGGGGACACCGAAGGGCGAATCGCTCCCGCTGAGCGACTTCTTCATCGCCAAGCCGGATGCCACGGCCGAGGAGATGAACGCGGCGCTCGACGCGGGCAAGCACCTGCTCATCACCCCGGGCGTCTACCACCTCGACGCGCCGCTGAAGGTGACCAAGCCCGACACCGTCGTACTGGGCCTGGGACTGGCCACGCTGATTCCCGACAACGGGGTCTCGGCGATGAACGTGGCCGACGTGGACGGCGTCAAGCTCGCGGGCCTGCTCATCGACGCGGGTACCGAGAACTCCGAAACACTGATGGAGGTCGGTCCCGAGGACTCGTCCGCGAACCACGCCGACAACCCCACCTCGCTGCACGATGTGTTCTTCCGGGTCGGCGGCGCGGGCGTGGGCAAGGCGTCCACCAGCCTGGTGGTCAACAGCTCGAACGTGATCGGCGACCACACATGGATCTGGCGCGCCGACCACGGCGACGGCGTCGGCTGGGACTCCAACACGGCCGACAACGGGCTCGTCGTCAACGGCGACGACGTGACCATGTACGGCCTGTTCGTCGAGCACTACCAGAAGCACCAGACGACCTGGAACGGCGAGGGCGGCCGCACGTACTTCTACCAGAACGAGATGCCCTACGACCCGCCCCACCAGGACGCCTGGATGAACGGCTCCACCAAGGGGTACGCCGCCTACAAGGTGGCCGACTCGGTCAAGCGCCATGAGGCGTGGGGCCTGGGCAGCTACTGCTTCTTCAACACCAACAAGTCCGTCACCGCCGAGCACGCCTTCGAGGTTCCGCAGAGCCCGGACGTGAAGTTCCACGACATGGTCACCGTCTCGCTCGGCGGCACCGGCACCATCAACCATGTCATCAATGGCACGGGAGGTCCCTCGGACGCCAACAGCAACGTGGCGAACGTGACCGAGTACCCCTGAGCCCGTAACACGCTCCACCAGCTTCACCGGTTGCCGGTGGGGCGCGGGTACGTCGCCCGCGCCCCACCGGCGGCTGAGCGCACGGACCGCATGTCGTCATGTCGTTGTCGGATTCACCCTCGTGAAGGGCGGACACTGATGAGCGTTTCCCGGAGAGCCCTGCTGACCACCGCGGCCGGTACCGCGGTGGCGGCCACTTCGATCGCTCCCCCGGCCCAGGCGGCGGAGGAGGTCCCCGGCCACGCCGCCACGCTCCGCACCTTCGGCGAGACGGCGGACTACGCGGTGGCGAAGCTGCGCGCGGTCGCACCGGGGGTGAGCGGCTTTCCGGTCGGTACGAAGTTCGAGAAGTGGACGTACTCCCAGAACGGCGACTGGGTCGGCGGGTTCTGGCCGGGGACGCTGTGGATGGCGTGGCTGTACAGCGGCGAGGAACGGTTCCGCACGCTGGCCCTCGCCTCCGCGGAGAAGCTCGCCCCCCGCCAGAACGACACCGGCACCCACGACCTCGGATTCCTCTTCTATCCCTCGTGGGTCACCGCCTGGCGGCTCACCGGTCAGGACACCTGGCGGGCGGGCGCACTGCGGGCGGCCTCTTCCCTCATCCGGCGGTACAACCCGCGCGGCCGTTTCATCCGGGCCTGGGGAGCGCTGGACGAGCAGGCGAACGCGGGCCGGGTCATCATGGACACGATGATGAACCTCGATCTGCTGGCGTTCGCGAGCAGCCAGAGCGGGGACGGCAAGTACCTCGACATCGCCGTGGAGCACGCCAGAACCACCCAGCGGCACTTCCCGCGCCCGGACGGATCCACCCCGCACGTCTACGACTTCGACCCGTCCTCCGGCGCTCCCCTCGGCCCGGCCACCGTGCAGGGCTACAGCCCGGCCTCCTGCTGGTCACGCGGGCAGGCATGGGGAATCTACGGATTCACCACCATCCACCGCCGCACCGGACACCCGGAATTCCTCACCACCGCGCGGAAACTCGCCGACTTCGCCCTGAGCGCGCTCACCCCGGATGACGTCCCCGGGTGGGACTACCTCGCGCCACAAGCACCCCACGACATCAAGGACGCCTCCGCGGGCGCGGTCATGGCCTGCGGCCTGCTCGACCTGTCCAGGGCCACCGGCGAACCGCGTTACCGCGAGGCGGCGCTGCGGCTGCTCACCGCGCTGTCGCAGACCTGCCTGACCACGAAGTCGACCCGGGCCGAGGCGGTCGTGGCACGCTGCACCCGGAACCGCCCGAGCGAGGACGGCATCGAGATCTCACTCCCCTACGCCGACTACTACCTGCTCGAAGGCATTCTGCGGGTTCTGCGCCCCGACGACGTCGACCGGGCCATCGACCTGTCCACGGTCTGAGGCTCACACCGCGCGGCGCCCGTCCGGCCGGGGCGGCGTATCAGCCTTCCCTCGCGGGGTCGTCGGGCGTGGCGCCGGTCAGGGCGGCCGCGGTCCGGGTGAGGTGCTGGGCAAGTACCCCGGCCGCGGTGTCGGCGTCGCGGGCCAGCGCCGCCTCCTCCAGGCGGCGGTGCTCCTCGATGCCGTCCCGGTCCGGGTTACGGTGTGCCGACCAGCGGCGGGCCAGTTCGCTCGCGGTCCACATCCGGTCGAAGGTCTCCAGAAGGACGGGGTTGCCGCAGCCCTCCAGCAGAGTGCGGTGGAAGCTCCGATGGGCCTCGGACCAGGCGTCGCTGTAGTACTCGCCCTCCTCCGGCAGATATGGCGGGGTGCGCGCCAGACGGTGGTGGGCGGCCCGTACGCGGGCCTCCCAGTCCACGTCGCCGCGCTCGATGGACATGCGCAGCACGACCGGTTCGACGGTCCGGCGGGCCTCCGCGATCTCCTGCCAGCGGCGGTCGGAGAAGGCCGGGACGGCGAATCCGCGGTTGGGCAGCCGGTCGGCGAGGCCCTCGCCGACCACCCGTACGAGCGCCTCGCGCACGACGGCCAGGCTCACACCCTGCTCCTTGGCGAGGTCCTGCGGTTTGAGGGCGTCACCGGGGGCGTGGTCCCCGCGCATGATCGCGTGCCGCAAGTGCGCGTAGACCTGCTCGGAGAGCATCTGCTTCCCCGACGAGGTCGAGGTGGGGGCCGTCTGAGTCATGCCCTTCAGCATAGACGATCCAGAAGATAATCGATTATCGGTGCTATGGTCGATTCATCGGCTCCGAAGAAGGCGACGGCGGCGCCGCCGCGCGGTGCCGTGCGCCCTCCGCCAGGTCGCCTCTCTCTTCGCCACCCCCAGCCCGGCCCGAAAGGAACGACGCCATGAGCGCCAACGACCCCTTCGCCCGCCTCCCCGAGGCGGCCTCCTTCACCGTCACCAGCACCACCGTCACCGACGGCGCCGCCTGGTCCTCCGAGCAGCTCTCCGGCATATCCGGCGTCCCCGGCGGGAAGGACGTTTCCCCACAGCTGACCTGGAGCGGCGCCCCGGAAAACACCAAGAGCTACGCCGTCACCGTCTACGACCCCGACGCCCCCACCGGGTCCGGGTTCTGGCACTGGGCGGTGGCCGGCATCCCCGCCACCGTGACCGAGCTGCCCGAGGGCGCCGGCGACGACACCGGCTCGGGCCTGCCCGAGGGCGCCTTCCAGCTGCCCAACGACGCCCGCGCGGCGCGCTACATCGGCGCCGCCCCGCCGGCCGGGCACGGCCCGCACCGCTACTTCGTCGTGGTGCACGCCCTCGACGTCGAGTCCATCGGCGTCCCGGCCGACGCCACCCCGGCCGTCCTCGGCTTCACCATGAGCGGCCACATCCTCGGCCGCGCCGTCCTGACCGCCACCGCCGAAACCCCCGCCTGACGGATGGCGACCAGGATGGCCCTCGACCACGCTTCGTGGTCGAGGGCCATCCTCAAGGGCTCTTGCCGCGATCGACGCGTAACTCGACGCGCTCACCGAGGTGTTCGGCCGGCCGCCGATCCCACGCGCGTCGCATCCGGCCGCGGCCACCACCCGCTCATAACGCATACGGCCGACCAGCCGTGGAGCAAACGCCTCGGCGACGCAACACTGAACGTGAAGATCCGCCGCCCGATTTGGTCCGGACCATTGACACTACTGGTCTAGTCCTGTTGTCTCGTGGGCGCGCGACCTCCCCCATGCCTCCTGTCCGTCCCTCCCCCCCCTCACTTCAGCTCCGCCTTCCCCCCACACCAAGGAGCGGCCCCCATGAGCCTCCGTTTCCCCTTGAGCAAGAGGGTCCTGACCGGCGTGTGCGCCTCCGTCGCCGCGGCCGGGCTGCTCGCCACGGTCTCGACGACGACCGCCGACGCGGGTACCACCTCCGACGCGGGTACCACCTCCGCCACCACGAAGGCGGCACTCCCCGACCACGCGCTCGTGGGCTATCTGCACTCGAGCTTCGCCAACGGCTCCGGATACACCCGGATGGCCGATGTCCCCGACAGCTGGGACATCATCGACCTGGCCTTCGGCGAACCCACCTCCACCACCTCCGGCGACATCCGCTTCAGCCTCTGTCCCCAGAGCGAATGCCCGAACGTCGAGTCGGAGGACGAGTTCAAGGCCGCCATCAAGGCCAAGCAGGCCGCGGGCAAGAAGGTGCTGATATCCATCGGCGGGCAGAACGGCCAGGTGCAGCTCACCACCACCGCCGCCCGCGACAAGTTCGTCGAGTCGGTCGGGGCGATCATCGACAAGTACGGACTGGACGGCCTCGACATCGACTTCGAGGGCCACTCGCTGTCGCTGGACGACGGCGACACCGACTTCAAGAACCCGAAGACCCCCGCGATCGTCAATCTCATCGCGGCCGTGAAGTCGCTCAAGGCGAAGCACGGATCCGACTTCGTCCTCACCATGGCTCCGGAAACCTTCTTCGTACAGCTGGGCTACCAGTTCTACGGCTCGGGCGCCTCCGGCGGCCAGGACCCACGCTCCGGGGCGTATCTGCCGGTCATCCACGCACTGCGGGACGATCTCACCCTGCTGCACGTCCAGGACTACAACTCCGGACCGATCATGGGGCTCGACAACCAGTTCCACAACATGGGCAGCGCCGACTTCCACATCGCGATGACCGACATGCTGCTCACCGGCTTCCCCGTCGCGGGCGACACCAACAACGTCTTCCCCGCTCTGGACCCGTCCCAGGTGGCGATCGGCCTGCCCGCGAGCCCCAACGCGGGCAACGGCCACACCACGCCCGGTGATGTGACCAAGGCCCTCAACTGCCTGACGAAGAAGAGCGACTGCGGCGGCTATGAGCCCCACGGCAGCTGGCCCGCCCTCCGCGGGCTGATGGCCTGGTCGATCAACTGGGACGGCTTCAACGGCGGCGAGTTCTCGAAGAACTTCGAGAGCTACTACGGCCGTTGAGCCATCGCTCCGGTCATGGGCGCCGGTGGCGCCCATGACCGGAGGTTGCCTTCGTGCGCGCTTCAACTCCTACCGTTCACCGGCATGGAGACCATGGCGCACAACAGAACGCTGGGCCGCAGCGGCATCGAAGTGAGCCCCCTCGGCTTCGGCTGCTGGGCCATCGGCGGTGAGTGGCAGTCCACCGACGGGCAGCCCCTGGGCTGGGGCGAGGTCGACGATGACGAGTCCGTGCGCGCGATCCGGCGCGCACTCGACCTCGGCGTCACCTTGTTCGACACCGCCGACGCGTACGGCACCGGCCACAGCGAACGCGTGCTCGGCCGCGCCCTCGGCAAGCACCGCGGCGATGTCGTCGTCGCCACGAAATGGGGCAATGTCTTCGACGAGCGGACCCGGATCCGCGAGGGCCAGGACGACTCGCCGGAACATGTACGCCGCGCCCTGACCGCCTCGCTGCGACGCCTCAACACGGACCATGTCGACCTGTACCAGCTCCACATCTCCGACGCGGACCCCGAACGGGCCGCCCAACTCCGCGACGCCTGCGAAGAGTTGGTGCGCGAGGGGCTCATCCGCGCATACGCGTGGAGCACCGATGACCCCGACCGGGCAGCCGTCTTCGCCGAGGGCCCGCACTGCGCGGCCGTCCAGCACCGTCTGAACATCCTCCAGGACGCGCCCGAACTCCTCGCACTCTGCGCGGAGTCGGACCTCGCCAGCATCAACCGCAGCCCCCTCGCCATGGGGCTGCTCGCCGGCAAGCACACCGCCGGGCGCCCCCTGGACGACGGGGACATCCGCAACGCGCCGCCCGCCTGGCTGCCGGGGTTCATCGCGAACGCGGGCGCGGACCCGGTCTGGCTCCGGCGGGTCGACGCCCTGCGGTCCATCCTCACCAGCGACGGCCGTACCCTCGCACAGGGCGCCCTCGCCTGGATCTGGGCCCGCAGCCCGCGGACGATCCCGATCCCCGGCTTCCGTACGGTCGCCCAGGCCGAGGAGAACGCGGGCGCGATCGCGAAGGGGCCGCTCACGGCCGGGCAGATGGCCGACGTCGACCGGATCCTGGGGCGGTGAGCGGCGGCGGCGTGCTAGGCCCGGACGATCACACCGTCGGGACGCGGCTTCAGCACCGAGGCGAGCGTCTCCGCGAGCAGAATGTCGGGCATGGACGCAGAGGACACGCCGGACGCACTCGACACGCCGGACGCACAGAACACGCCGGACGCGCAGAACGCCCCGGACGCGCAGGACACGCCGGACGCGCAGGACACCGCCAAGAGGCTGCGGGCGATCACCGACGAGCTGTCGGACCGCTTCTACGAGCGCGCCGACGTGGTGCGAACGCTGGTGGTGACGCTGCTGGCCGGGCAGCACTCCTTGGTGCTCGGCCCGCCCGGGACCGCGAAGTCGGAGCTGGCCCGGGAGCTCACGGGCAGGGTCGATGGCGCGGCGTACTGGGAGATCCTGCTGTCGAAGTTCACCGCGCCCACGCGGATGTTCGGCCCCATCGACGTGGCCGCGCTGGCCCGGGGTGAGTACCGCCAGGTCTACGACGGCCGCGCCACGACCGCGCACATCGCCTTCATCGACGAGATCTTCAAGTGCTCCACGGCGGCGCTCAACGAGACGCTGGGCTACCTCAACGAGCGGATCTACCACCCCGAGAACGGCGGCGAGCCGATCCGCTGCCCGCTGATCGGGGCCATCACGGCGAGCAATGAACTGCCCGGCGGAGAGGACACGGCCGCGATCTACGACCGGCTGCTGGTGCGACTCGAGGTCGGCTACCTGGAAGACCCCTCGAACTTCGCCGCGCTGGTCCGTTCCGCCATCAGCCGCCCGGCGGCACCGCCACGGACCACGGTCGAGCTGGCCGCGCTGCGGCACGCCGTGGCCGGGGCCGTCCCGGCCGTGGACGTCCCCGACGGGATCGTGGACGCGGTGTGCACGCTGCGGGCCGCCCTGCGCCGCAAGGAGCTCATCGCCTCCGACCGCCGCTGGCGGCAGGCGGTGGGCCTGCTCCAGGCGTCCGCGTACCTCGACGGCCGCCCGGCGGTCGCCGAGACCGACCTGTCGGTGCTGACGCATGTGCTGTGGGACTCCCCCGCCGAACGCCCGGCCGTCGAGCGCGAGGTGCTGAACCTGGTCAACCCCGACGCCAAGGAGGCGCTCGACCTGGCCGACGCCCTCGATGAGCTGGAGGCCCAGCTCGACGCCATGGCCGGGCAGTCCCGCGAGGCGCTGAGCGAGTGGGTCATCAAACAGGCCCACAACAAGCTCGCCATGGCGGGGAAACGGCTGGAGAAGCTGCGCGAGGACGCGGCACGCGCCGGTCGCTCCACCGCCGCCATCGACCGGGTCACCGGCCGCCAGCGCGCCGTCCGCGCCCGGGTGCTCACCGAGGCCCTCGGCGTGGACGCGAGCATGGTGCAGGCCCAGCTGTGAGCAAGCGCGACGAGCCGGCGCTCGACGAACTGGCGAGCCGGGCCGGGACCTGGCTGGGCCGGTCCGCCGCCACTCCCGTACGGCACACCACGGCCGTGGTCGCGGACCGGTTCGACCGGATCACCTGGCGCGACACCTACGAGCAGTCGGCCGGACTGCGCGAGGTGGCCGAGGAGCTCAACGAGCGCCACGACCACGCCACCGACCTTCTGACCGACGTGTTCCTGGCCGCCTACAAGGTCGGGCCGCGGTTGCGCGAGCGCGCCGAGATGGCCCCCTCCCGGTTGGTCAACCACCAGGTCATCACAGCACTGGTGGAGTCACCGGAGTTCGCCGGGCTGCGCCGGGAGACGGCCGGTGCCCCGTACGCCGCCGCCATGGCCGTGCTCGCCCAGGCCGCCGCGGTGCGCGGGTTGCTGGAGCGCTCCCGGGAGACCCAGGAGCGGGCCGAGCGGGCGAGCCGGGCCCAGCAGGACGCCGACGGCGCGGCGGCCGCCGTGAACGAGGCGCTCCAGCGGGCCGCGGACGAGGCCGACGAGGACGGCACCGTGCCGACCCCGGCCGCCGACGCCGTACGCCGGGCGATCGACGCCGCCGAGGCCGCGGAGGCCGCTGCGCGGCGAGCCGCCCAGCACGCCACGCAGGCCCTCGCCGCGGCGGCCCCCGGCATCCACGCCGCCGCGCGGAACGCGGCGGGCAACGCCGCCGCGGCCGTACGGGAGGAGGCCGCGCTGATGCGGGCATGGGGCGTGGCCCCCGGCCGGCTGGAGCGGATGCCGTTCGACGAGCGCGCCCGGCTCGCCGAGCGGCTGCGCACCGGCCGCCTCGCCCAGTGGGCCGAACTGATCGGCCGCTTCCGGCAGATGGCCGACGGTGAGCGCGCCCGCAAGATGGAGAACGCCACCGGGGAGCTGGTCGGCGTCACCCTCGGCGACGACCTCTCCCGCCTGATCCCCTCAGAGCTGGCGGGCCTCGGCCTGCCCGAGCTGCGCGCGGTGTTCGCCGCGCGCTACGCCGCCGGGGAGCTGATGCTCTACGACGCCCAGGGAGAGCAGACCACCGGCCAGGGCGCCATCATCGCGTGCGTGGACACCTCCCACTCCATGTACGCGGCGGGGCCCGGCGGCGTCACCCGGGAGGCATGGTCCAAGGCGTGCGCCCTGGCCCTGCTGGACCAGGCCCGCCACGCGGGGCGTGACTTCGTCGGCATCCTGTTCTCAGCCGCCGACCGGCTCCGGGTCTTCCGCTTCCCCGCCGACGGGCCGCAGCCCGCCGGTATCGACCCGGTCCTCGACTTCGCGGAGACCTTCCTCGGCGGCGGCACCAGCTACCAGGCGCCGCTGACAGTTGCCGCCGGACTGCTGGCGGAGGAGTTCGACGACGCCGCCCGCGCACGCGGCGACATCGTGATGATCACCGACGACGAATGCGGTGTCACCGAGGAGTGGACACGCGGCTGGAACGACGCCAAACACCGATTGGGCTTCCGGGTCTTCGGCGTGGCCATCGGCGCCCCGCGCGCCGCCGGGACCGGCTCGGTCCTGGAGGCCCTGTGCGACAACCTCCGCTCCATCGAGGACCTCACCGACGTCCACGCCGCCGCCGACCTCTTCCGCGTGATCTGACCGCGCCCACCGGCAGTTCGCCGGGCCGACGGCTGTTTCTCCGCGTTCCGTATGGGTGCAGACGCCGCTCAGACCACCGGGATGATGCCGCCGTCGACCCGGAACTCGGCCCCGGTGAGCCACTTGCCGCGGTCGGAGGCAAGGAACGCGATCATCTCCGCCACGTCCTCGGGTTCACCGGGACGACCCATCGGCACCTTCAAGTGGTCCACGATCCGCTGCTTCACCTCGTCGATGGAGATCCCTTGACCGTCGGCCATCCGCTGGAGATGGCCGACCGCTCCCTCCGTGGCGACGAAGCCGGGCAGCACGCACACCACGCGGACACCATGTGGTCCCACCTCCGTCGCCAGCTCCCGGCTGTACGCGTTGAGCGCCGCCTTCGCCGCGGCGTACGACGCCTCGGCAGGCTGTGGGAGCCGACTGGCGATCGAGGAGATGTGCACCACGACGCCGGAGCCGCGCTCGATCATCCCGGGAACCAGGGCTCGGTCGATCCGCACGGCGCTGAGCAGGTTCATCTCCAGGTCGGCGAGCCAGGACGCGTCGGACCGCTCCAGGGTCGGCGTCGGGGCGGTCGCGGCTCCCGCGTTGTTGACCAGGACGTCGATGCCTCCGACGCTGTCCAGCACCCGTCGGCCGAGGTCCGCCACCCCCTCCTCGGACCGCAGGTCCACGGGGAAGAAGGTCGCCGGCATGTCCTCCGGGGGCGCGGTGCGCGAGGCCGTCAGTACGGTCGCGCCGGCCGCGGCGAAGCGACGGGCCGTCGCCTCTCCCAGTCCGCGGCTGCCACCGGTGACCAGCACCCGCAGGCCGCTGAGCCCCTCGTCCACGATCGTCATGCGTGTGCTCCTTCAGAAAGGTCTTCAGTAAGATGAACCGGACTCCGGAAACCGACCCCGGAGACTGTACACACAAACGGAGCCGGACTCACCTTATGGGCTCACCTCACGGAGGACCGTTGCCGTCATCACGCCCGCTGCGCGCCGATGCCCGCCGTAACCGCGAAGCGCTCCTGACCGCCGCGCGTGAGGCATTCCTCACCGGCGACGCCGACGCCCACGTGGAGGAGATCGCCCGGCGAGCCGGGGTGGCGGTCGGTACGCTCTACCGCCACTTCGAGACGCGCGAAGCACTCGTCGAGGAGGTGTACCGCCAAGAGGTCGCCGAACTCTGCGCCGCCCCCGCCCGGCTGCTCGCGCAATACGCCCCGGACGAGGCCGTGCACCGCTTCCTCCTGCTGCTCGTCGAGCACTCGGCAGTGGGCAAGGGCATGTCCGAGGCGCTGGAGAGCATCATGGCGACGGACTCTCCGGTCTTCGACGACGCGCGCGCCGAGATGGCTCACGCCCTCGACGAGCTGCTCGCCGCGGGGGTCGCCGCCGGTGCCATCCGCGACGGCGTCAGCGGACGCGTCCTCCTGCGCGCTCTCGGCGGCATCTGCGGAATGCGCGCCAAGGGGTGGGAGGACGACGCGGTACGCATCACCACGATCCTCTACGACGGGCTGCGCAGCGGCCGCTGAGAACCGTGTGTCAGTGGTCCGCCACGGGGTCGCCGGCCGATTGCGCGGCCCATGAAGCGAGGATGCGCAGCCGGTCGTGGCTGGGTGTGCCGGGCTCGGCGGTCAGCGTGATGAGCTGCTGATCGGGGTCGTCGGTGCAGGTGAGGAAGGACCAGTCGAGGGTGAGCTCGCCGACGACCGGATGGTGCAGGACTTTCGTGCCCGTGCCCTGGACGGCGACGCGATGGGCGCCCCACCACCGCCGGAAGTCGGGGTCCTGAAGCGACAGCTCGCCCACCAGTCTGGCCAGTCGTGGATCTTTCGGGTCCCGGGCGGCCTCCATGCGCAGCTGCGCCAGGCTGGTCTGCGCCACCCAGTCCCAGTCCGGGTACAGCGCCCTGATGGCCGGTTCGCAGAAGACCAGCCGTACGAAGTTGCGTTTCTCCACCGGGATCCGCGCGAAGTCGGTGAACAGGGCGGCGGCCATGGGATTCCAGGCGAGGATGTCCGTGCGCCGGCCCAGGACGACGGCCGGCGTGGTGGCGAGGTCGTCCAGCAGCCGCCGCAGCTGTGGGTGGACCTTCTGCGTGGTGCGCCGACGGGGCCGGGCGGCGTCCCGGCCGGACAGTTCGAACATGTAGGCACGCTCGCCGTCGTCGAGCCGGAGAACGCGCGCGAGGGTGTCCAGCACCGGTTCGGAAGCCTGGCGGCGGCCCTGCTCCAGGCGCGTGTAGTAGTCGGAGCTGATCGACGCCAGCAAGGCCACTTCCTCCCGGCGCAGCCCCTTGACCCTGCGCCTGCCCGCCGGATCGGGCAGCCCGACCTGGGCCGGGCTCAGCTCCCTGCGCCGGGCCTTGAGGAAGCCGCCCAGTTCGCTGTGGTGCGCGTCGCTGCTGCTCATAGCCACAAGTCTGACAAACAACGAGGCCCGTGACAGGGGGCCTGACCTGTCCCAGGACAGCGTTGTCCGGGGACACAGGACGCCCCTTACCGGCCTCCGCACCGCGTGCCAGTGTCGGTGACGTGACCGGCGGACGGCCCGTCCCACTCACCCGCACCCACCCAGGAGCCACAGAACCGTGAAGGCCAACGTCACCTTCCCCAGCAACCATCTCGCCATCGCCGGGATTCTCTTCACCCCCGACGACCACACCGGCGACCCCACCGACGACCCCACCGACGGCCGGTTGCCGGCCGTTGCCATCTCCCACCCCGGAGGCGGTGTGAAGGAGCAGAGTCCGAGCGTCTACGCCGAGCGGCTGGCCGCTGCCGGGTTCACCGCGCTCGTCTTCGACGCCGCCCACCAGGGCGAGAGCGAGGGCGAGCCGCGAGGTCTGGAGAACCCCTTCCAGCGAGCCGAGGACATCAAGTCCGCCGTGACCTATCTGACCACCCGCGACGATATCGACCCGGACCGCATCGGGGCCTTGGGCATCTGCGCGTCCGGCGGTTACGTTCCCTACGCCGCGCAGACCGACCACCGCATCAGGAGTGTCGCCACGGTCAGCGCCGGGGACCTCGGGTCGGTGTTCCGGGAGGGGCTGGGCCGCACCCAGGACCCGGCGGTCCTCCAGGCCATGCTCGACCAGGCCGGCGCACTGCGCACCGCGGAAGCACACGGCGCGGCCCCGCGAATGGAGGCGTGGATTCCCGAGAACGCGGAGGAGCTGCTGGAGACCGCCACCCGGCAGTTCCGGGAGACGTACGAGTTCTACCGCACCCCGCGCGGCTACCACCCCCGCGCGAACCAGGGATGGGTGCTGCGCAGCATCGACCTGATCGCCCAGTACGACTCGTACGCCATGATCCGGCTCATCTCGCCCCGCCCTCTGCTGATGATCGCCGGTTCGGAGGCGGAGACCGCCTACTTCAGCCGGGAAGCGATCGAGAAGGCGGCCGAGCCCAAGCAGCTGGTCATCATCGACGGCGCCAGCCACATCGACCTGTACGACAGGGACGAATACGTCACCCCCGCCGTGGCCGAACTCACCGCGTTCTTCGGCAAGCATCTGGCCGGCTGACCATCCACCACCCCCGCCCGCGGTCAAGGGCCACTTCACTTCTTGAAGACCAACTCCTTGACAAGGACATGAAACCCGACAACTCTTCGTGAGAGCGCTCTCACCCATGGCCCGCCGCGTTGCGTCGGCGCCCGGGTGCTCGTCAAGGCTGGACATGGTGGCTGCCCGGCGGGCGGCCACCTGCCCTCGCCCTACCCCCACATCAGGAGAGAACCATGCCCCCCACCGCACTGCCGCCGCTCCGGCGCCGAGGCCCCGCCCGCCTCGCCGCCGCGGCCACGCTGGCACTCGCCACGTTCTGCTCCCTCGGCGCCATGCCGTCGGCCGCCGCCGACACCGACACCCACGACAGCCACAACAGCGCACGCGCCGAAGGCCAGCCGCCGGACGACTTCTGGGGCGACACGAGCACCATCCCGCCCGCGAAGAACGTCCTCACCGTCAAGATCCTCAACCGGACGAACGGAAAGTACCCGGACGACCAGGTCTTCTGGACGTTCAACAACGAAACACACTCGATCGCCGAGCAGCCCACGCTCGACATGCCGGCGAACTCCGCGGGCCGGATGTACTTCCACCTCGGCTCGCCCGACAGCAAGTACTCCGACTTCATCGAGTTCACCGTCGGGGACGACGTCTTCAACGGCAACACCACCCGGGTCGACGCGTTCGCGCTGAAGCTGGCGATGCGACTGCACGCCCACGACGGCTTCGACACACAGGTCGGCGAGGACTACGAGACGTTCCAGGAGGACCGGGACGCCACCTGGAAGAAGTTCGCCGACGCCATGCCGGCCGAGTTCGCATCGCTGACCGAGGTCGAGAAGCCGTACCGGATCCTCGCGCCGGGCAGCGTGCCCGACTTCCGGGAGGGCGGCAAGTACGCGGACTACATGAGCGGTTACGCGAAGACGGTCGGCATCGACGCGCCCACGTCCGACATCTTCGGCTGCGCCGGTGTGCTGGCCAACGAGGCGGGGAAGTGTTCCGCGCTGAACCGGCACGTGGCGCAACTGCCCGAGGACCAGTGGTCGGATCCGGGCCAGTACTACAAGGACCCACCGGCGAACTACTACGCCAAGTTCTGGCACGACCACGCCATCGACAAGCTCGCCTACGGCTTCCCGTACGACGACTTCGCGGGCCAGTCCTCCTTCGTCTCCCACAACGACCCGCAGTGGCTCGAGGTGGCCGTCGGCTGGTGACCCACTGACCCGTCCCACCCACCCGGTGCCCGCCGGCCACCCGACTGGCGGGCACCGCGGCGGGCACCGCTGATTTAACCAGTGGCGTCCCCGTGGATGAGCCGCATAGCTTGTGCGTTCGTGACGGGTGATCCGGAGAAGCGCGCGAACCGACGTGACCTCGGTCGGGTGTTCAACGAGGTGGCCGAGGTCTACGACCGGGTCCGGCCGGGGTACCCGGACGAGCTGTTCGCGGACCTTGCCGCCATCACCGGCATGGAAGCAAGGTCGTCGGTGCTCGAGGTGGGCTGCGGTACCGGGCAGGCCACGCGCTCGCTGGCAGCGCTCGGATGCTCGGTGACCGCCATCGAGCCGGGCCGGGAAATGGCCGCGCTGGCGCGGCGACGGCTCGCCGCCCTCCCCAACGTCGAAGTCGAGACATCGACATTCGAGGAGTGGGACGACCGCGGTGCACGCTTCGACGCCCTCGTGGCCGCGTCCTCCTGGCACTGGGTCGACCCGTCGATCGGCTGGCGGCGAGCACACGATGTGCTCCGCCCCGGCGGCTGGCTGGCGCTGCTCGGCAACGTCGTGGTCCGCAGGCCGGGAGAGCCGGAGGTGTACGCCGAGACCGCCGATCTCCACGAGCGGTTCTGCCCCGGGAACCCTGGCTGGGGTCATCCCCCGCTCGAGGACGACGTACGCGGCACCGACGGGGGCTGGGGGCTGGTCGACGACCCCGGCGGCCTGTTCGGCCCGCCGATCGTGCGCTGGTACCCGACCGTTCAGTGGTTCAACGGGGAAGGCTTCGCCGATCACCTTCGCTCGACGTCGCTCTACCGGAGACTCGACCGCGACGTCCGCGAGCCCCTGCTCGACGCCGTCGCCGAGCGCATCCTGACCCGAATGGATGACCGGGCGTCACGCCGCTATCTGACCGTCCTCCGGATCGGCCAGAGCACCGGGCGGCACTAAGCTGTTCGCCCGCCCGCCATCAGGGAAGTTCGCGTCTCCTTGGCCATCTTCTCGATCGCGTACCGGAATGTGTCGCGGCTCATTTCAGTACGCCATGTGCGCAGGAACTCGGCCACCTCGTCCGGATGCACCTCGGCAGTGACCTTGAGCAGCCACCCACAGCCCTTCTGCACATACACATCGTCGTCGTGCATCAGCCGGGTGCAGTTGTCGAAGACGTGGGACAGGGGCAGTTCGAACACCGACCGGCCCACCTTGCGCCGAACGAACTTCACGACGGCCACGTTCGCGGCGCGCCTCGCCCAGCTGGACCGGGATTCGGCCCAGGCTCGCGTCCGCGGGATCTGATCGAGGTGTCCGCGGAAGAACGGGTACAGCAACTTCAGGCACAGGTCGTCGCACTGCGCCCAGTTCGACACATACGATCCGAGCCAGTGCTCACAGCGGTCGAGCAGTTCGGGGCCCAGCCCGACCCTCGCGACCTTGTGCAGGACCGCGAATCCCAGCAGGACCTCTTCGTGGTAGGAGGCGCGCGACAGGACTTCTTCCGCGAGAGCCGACCGCGTCGCCGCGGGCACGTCCGGCCTCTCGCGGAAGTAGGCGTTCGCGATCTCCACTACTGAGGCATTGCTCACCCCGAGCGCGCGGATCCGCTGCGGAAAGTAGCGCTGCATTCTGACCGCGAAGTCCGCGTCGGCCCTCGCCGCGAGGGACCCCAGAAGTTCGTCGGCCGCCGCCTCCACGTCCATTGTCGTGAACCTAGTGTGAGGAGACCGGCTTGGCAACGATCGGCTTCGGCGCCGAGCGCGACACGGGCAGGCCGCGGCGGTCCGCCCTCGGCGTCCGCCGCCGCCCCGCCCCCGGTCAGCCCTCGTAACTCCGGATGGCGGCGACCTTCTCCGCCGACGGGGAGGCCTCGTCGAAGCTCTGCGCGAGCCAGTCATCCGTAAGCGCGCGGGCGAGTTCCAGGCCGATGACGCGCTGGCCGAAGCAGAGCACCTGGGCGTTGTTGCTGAGGACCGAGCGGCGCACGGAGTAGGTGTCGTGGGCGGTGACCGCGCGGATGCCGGGGACCTTGTTGGCGCTGATGGCCACGCCGAGGCCGGTGCCGCACACCAGCAGGGCGCGGTCGGCGGTGCCCTCGGCCACGCGGCGGGCCGCTTCCACCGCGACATGCGGATAGGCGGTGTGCTCGTCGCTGCCCACGCCGACGTCGATGACCTCGGCGACCCGGGGGTCGTCCAGCAGATCCTGCTTGAGGACTTCCTTGTAGTCGTAACCGGCGTCGTCGCAGCCGACGACGATCCGGAAGGCATGCGCGGTGGTCATACGGGATCGCTTCCTGTCGTCGCGGGGAGAGTGGCCACCGCGGTCAGCACCGCGGCGAGTGAGGTGGCTCCGGGGTCGGGGGTGCCCACGCTGCGGTCGGCGAGGGGTCGGGCGCGGCCCAGGCGGGGGCGCAGCCCGGCGGTGTTCTCCGCGGCCGTACGGGCTTCGGCCACGGCGGACGCGTACGCCTCGGACACCGGGGCTCCGCTCCGCAGCCCCGTCGCGAAGGCGGTGGCGAACGGCGTGAGGGCGTCGACCAGGGTCTTGTCGCCCACTTCGGCCCCGCCGAGCGAGGTGACGGCGGTGAGCGCTTCCGCGGCGGCGGACGCCAACTCCTCGCGCCCCGGCGCCCGGTCGGCAGGCAGCGCCGCGCCGATGGCGCGCAGCCCCACCCCCCACAGCGCCCCCGAGGTGCCCCCAGCCTCCGCCGCCCAGGCGTCACCGGCGGCGGCCAGCACCGCCGCCGGGGCGAGCCGGTCGGTGTGTGCCTTTTCCGCGGCCGCGAGTGCCGCGTCGACGCCCTTGCACATGCCACGGCCGTGATCGCCGTCGCCCGCCACCGCGTCCAGCCGGCCCAGGTCCTCCGCGTCCCGGTGCAGTACGTCGCGGGCGGCGCGCAGTGCGTGGACGGCCAGCTCGGCGGCCTCGACCGCCGCGCCGGACGCCGTGGCGGTCGACCGCTCCGGGCGGCGCGGGGCCGCGGCGGGCCGTACGGCGTCGTCGTCCAGCGGGGGTTCGGGCGGTGCCGTACGGCAGAACGCCGGGGTGTCGGCCGGGGCGAGCCACAGCCGCTCCAGCTCCTCGTCCAGCCAGCTCAGGGTCAGCGAGCAGCCGGCCATGTCGAGACTGGTGACGAGTTCGCCGACCTCGGGGCGTACGGGCGTGAGCCCCGCCTCGTCCAGCTGACGGGCCACGGCGCCCCACAGCACGTACAGCTCCTCGTACTTCGTGGCGCCGAGACCGTTGAGGACGACCGCGACCCGCCCGTCGTCGCCCGCCCCGGCGGGCCGGTCCGCGAGCAGCCCCGTCACCAGGGCGCGGGCCAGATCCTCCGCGGTGCCCAGGGTGTCCTCGCTGACCCCCGGTTCGCCGTGGATGCCGAGACCGAGACCCAAGCGGCCCTCGGGAACGGTGAACAGGGGAGCGTCGGCGCCCGGCAGGGTGCAGCCGTCGAAGGCCACTCCGAGCGTGCGGGTACGGGCGTTGGTGTGCTCGGCGACGCGGACGACCTCGTCCAGCGAGGCACCCTCCTCGGCCGCCGCCGACGCGGTCTTGAAGACGACGAAGCCACCCGCGATGCCACGCCGCCGCGCCGTCTGACCGGCGGGGGCGGAGGCGATGTCGTCGGTGACGGCGAAGCAGCGGGCGGCGATTCCGTCGCCCTCCAACTGCCGTTCCGCGAGGCCGAAGTTCATCACGTCCCCCGCGTAGTTGCCGAAGAGGAAGAGGACACCGCCGCCCGACTCCGCCGCCTCGGCGACCGAGCGGGCGCGGGCGGCCGACGGGGAGGTGAAGACATCGCCGATGACCGAGCCGTCGGCGAATCCGGGGCCGACGACACCGCAGAAGGCGGGGTAGTGGCCGGAGCCGCCGCCGGTGAGCACGGCCACCTTGCCCGCGCGGGCCGGGCGGGCGCGCACCACACCGCCGGGCACGGCCCGTACGTGCCCGGGGTGGGCGGCGGCGAAGCCCGTGATCATGTCGTCGGTGAACCGGGCGGGGTCGTTGAAGAGCCTGGTCATCGTGTGCTCCAGCCTTCGCGTGCGGTGTCGAGGGCCTGGCGGTAGGCGGCGTAGCCCTCGGCGTAGTGGTCGATCAGCCCGCGCTCGGCGGTGACGGTGCGGAGTCGGGCGCGCCAGGCGCCGGGGTCGACCGGCGTGCCCAGGGAGCGCCAGGCGACGTGGGCCGCGCCGCGGATGCCCACGGCGTCGTCGCAGACCTCCAGGTCGCCGCCGAGGACACCGGCGAAGATCCGTGCCCACTCCCCGGAGCGCGCGCCACCGCCGCAGGCGGTGACGGTGCTGGTGACGCCGAGGGTTTCCATGCAGTGCCGGGCCGAGTAGGCGACGGCCTCGCACAGCGCCCGTACCAGGTCGGCGCGGCCGGCCAGCGGGGAGAGGCCGTCGAACCGGCCGCGGGCCCGCGGGTCGACGAAGGGCGCGCGCTCGCCGCTGGTGGACAGGAACGGCAGCGCGGTGACGCCCGCGGCACCGGGCGGGGACTGGACGAGCAGCGCGTCCAGCGCCTCGATCTTCACATCGAGCAGCTTCAGCAGCCAGTCCAGGCCCGCGGTGCCGATCATGGCGGGCATGACCCGCAGGAACCGGCCCTCGTACGGGGTGGCCAGCACCATCCCGGCCGGGTCCTCGGCGAGGGCCGGGCGCGGCTCGGTGTCCAGGACCTGGGCGGCGAGGGTGGTGCCGATGATGAGGTTGCCCTCCCCCGGTTCGGCGACCCCGGAGCCGAAGGCGCAGGCGGGGATGTCGAACGGGCCGGCGGAGACCGGCAGCCCCGCGGGCAGGCCCAGCCGCCGGGCGGCGTCGGGCAGCAGCCGGTGCAGGGTGCCGGACGGCGCCGGATCCGGCAGCAGCCTGCGGTGTGCGGACAGCCCGCACAGCTCGAGCGCGGTCTCGTCGTACGTACGGGTGGCCACGTCGAGGAATGGCTGCGAGGCGTCGGAGACGTCCACGGTCACGGCGCCGGTCAGCCGTTGCACGACGGCGTCCACGCAGTACCCGGCGACCTCGGCCGCCTCCAGCCGCTCCGGCTCGTGCTCGGCCAGATGCGCCAGCAGGGGTGCCGCGGAGCCGGGGAAGAGGCCGACGCCGGTGCGCCGGTGCAGGGCGCGCAGGGTGCCGTCGGCGGTCCACCGGTCGAGCCGGTCCGCGGCCCGGCCGTCCATCCAGGACAGCGCGCGGCCGACCGGGGCGCCCGAGGCGTCGCGCAGCCACAGGCCGTCGCCCTGCCCGGTGAGGGCGAGGGCCTCGACCGGTTCGTCGGCCAGCTGCGCGGCGTCGGCGAGCGCCGCCCGTACGACGGTCTCCACGGTGCCCACGACGTCGTCCAGATCCTGCTCGACGCGGTGTCCGGGCAGGGTGTAGACGGTGCTGCGGGCCTCGTGCGCGGGGGTGGTCCGGCCGTCGCGGGAGATCAGCTGGGCCTTGGTGACCGAGGTGCCGATGTCGACGCCGACGATCATGGCCGGCTCCCGGTCAGCACCTCCGGATTGGCCACGTGCCGCAGCGGTTCGCCGCGCAGGAAGCGGGCGGCCTCACCGGCGGTGATCAGGGCGGCCCGGTCGGCGGTCCGCCGGGTGGCGCCCGCCAGGTGGGGTGTGGTGATGACGTTGGGGGCCTTGTGCAGCGGCCAGTCGGCCGGGGGCGGCTCGATGTCGTAGACGTCGAGGGCGAGCGCGCCGAGCCGGCCGGACTCCAGCAGGCCGGGCAGCGGGGCGTAGTCGAGCAGCTCACCACGGGCGGAGTTGACGAGGACGGCGCCCTCGGGCAGCAGCGCGAGGTTGCCGGCGTTCAGCAGATGCCGGGTCTCGGGGGTGACCCGGGCGTGCAGGCTCACCACGGAGCTGCGTCGCAGCAGGTCCTCCAGGGCGGTGAGCTCGACGCCGTCGGCGTGGGCCCGCTCCGGGTCCGCGTACGGGTCGGAGACGACGACGTGGGCGCCGAAGGCGCGCAGCACGCGGGCCACGATCGAGCCGATGGCCCCGTACCCGACGAGGCCGACGGTGGCGCCGTCGAGCTCCAGGCCCGCGTTCTCGTAGGCGTAGTAGTCGCCACGCCAGGTGCCCGCCTTGAGGGCCGCGTCGGCGTGGGTGATGCGGCGCATGGCGGCGAGGATCAGGCCGACGGCGAATTCGGCGGCCGCGGCGGCGTTGCGGCCCGGTGTGAAGGTGACGGGGATCCCGGCGGCGGTGGCGGCGGCCAGGTCCACGTTGACCGGACCGCCGCGGGCCACGCCGATGAACTTCAGACCGGGTGACTCGCGGATGACCCGGGCGGTGAAGGGCGCCATCTGGGTGAGGGCGACACTCGCGTCACCGAGCGCCTCCAGCACCTGCTCCTCGGTGCCGCTGGCCTCCTTGACCCCGCCGTTCCCCTGCCCGTCGGCCCCGACCGGTCCGAAGGGTTCGTTCGGCCAGCGGGTGCGCAGCGTGCGGAAGCCCAGCCCGGCGGAGGGCAGGCTCTCGCTCAGGGCGGCGGAGAAGAGATCGGGCGCGATGAAGTCGTCGCCGGCTACCAGGACCGTGGTCATGTCGGTCACTCCCCTCGGGTCTCGAGCCTGCTGAGCAGGAAGTCACATACGTCATGGTGGTCCGAAGAACGGTAAGCGGCGGCGGCCAGGGCGTCCTCGGCGGGTGGATACTGCGGATTCGGGATGGCCACGACGGTCATCCCGGCGGCCGCGGCGGCGCGCAGCCCGTTGCTGGAGTCCTCCACCGCCAGACAGCGCTCCGGGGCCACGCCGAGGGCGCGCGCGGCGGCCAGATAGACGTCCGGGCTCGGCTTTCCGCGCTCCACCTCGGCGCTGGAGACGGTCGCCTTGAAGTGGTGGTCGACGCCGTGGTGGACGAGGACGGCGTCGATGACCCGGCGCGGCGCTGAGGAGGCGAGCGCCACGGGGGCGAGCTCGGCGGTGGCGTTGATCATCTCGCCGGCTCCGGGCAGCAGGCCGATGCGGCCGTCGGCCAGGGCCTGGACCATGCCGTCGACGACGGCCTGCTCGGTGTCGGTGGCGGCGTCACCCGCCCCGCAGAACCGGGTGAGGTAGGCGGCCCACTCGGGGGCGCTCATCCCCTGGACGTCGCGCGTCTGCTCCGGGCCCCATGTGCGGCCGCGTGCGGCGGCGTAGGCGGCCCACAGCTCCTCCCACAGATGCTCGCTCTCGACGAGCACGCCGTCCATGTCGAAGACCACTGCGTCGGCCATGCGTACCCCTGATCTTCCGGCTGAGGATGTCTGGCTGGCGGGGCACGGGGGTGTCCGTGCGCCCGGCGGTGTCCGCCGGGTGGTGGCACCCGGCGGGGTCCGTCACAGCGAAATTAACAGTCACAGCGTGAGTTGTCACGGGTTCTATGTGAGAAATAAACACGGCAGGATGTAGGGCATGACTACTCCCCCGTCGTCGCGCGGTGCGCGGCAACAGCGGCAGCAAGTGATCGTCGACCACGTTCTGGCCCGGGGGGACGCCACCGTGTCCGAACTGGTCGAGCTGACCGGCGTCAGCCTGATGACGGTCCACCGGGACATCGCCGAGCTCGCGGACCGCGGCATCCTGCGCAAGTACCACGGCGGCGTCTCCGCACAGCCCTCGATGGTCTTCGAGTCCAGTTCGGACTTCCGGCTGCACGCGCACACCGACGAGAAGCGGTCCCTGGCCCGCGCCGCCCTGCGGTTCGTGGCCCCGGGGATGTCGGTGATGCTGGACGACTCGACCTCGGCACTGGCCCTGGCGCGGCTGTTGCCCGAGGTGGGACCGCTGACCGTGGTCACCAACTACCGCTTGATCACGGAAGAGCTGAGGAGCGCGGAGGGCATCCGGCTGATCTGCGTGGGCGGCGAGTACTCGCGCACCCATGACTCATGGATCGGCCTGCCTGCGATGGACATGATCGGCGGCATCTCCGTCGATCTGAGCGTGCTCTCCACCTCCGGGATCACCGCGGGCATGACCTTCCACCAGGAGCAGGAGATCGTCGGCATCAAGCGGGCGACCCGGCAGGCGGGCGCGACGAGCGTGCTGCTCATGGACCACAGCAAGGTGGGCCGCCGGGCACTGCACCGGCTGGAGAGCGTGGACTCCTTCGACCACGTCCTGCTCACCGGGCCGGTGGACGAGGAGCTGCTGCGGGAGATGCGGGAGCTGACGGATGTGAGAGTCGTCGAGACCGAGTAGTTACCATCGATTCTCGTTATTCTTACCAGACCTCTTGATATTTCTCTCGACTCGCTTGAGTATCTGCGGTCGTACTCCGTCATCCCCGCAGAGTGGAGGAACCGATGCCGAAACCCTTGATCCTGGGCTATCTGGGCGTACTCCTGTTCATGATCGGCGACGGTGTCGAATCCGGCTTCATCGCTCCGTACATGGCCGATCACGGCGCGGCGACGGACGTACGGGCCGGGTACGTCATCACGGTCTACGGCATCGCCGTCATGCTGGCGTCGTGGTTCTCCGGCGCGCTCTGCCAGGTGTGGGGGCCCCGCCGGGTGATGTGGACGGGCCTGGCGATCTGGGCCGTCTTCGACGCCGCGTACCTGCTCTTCGCGCTGGGTACCGAGAACTACCCGATGATGCTGATCTTCTACGGCATCCGGGGCTTCGGCTATCCGCTCTTCGCGTTCGGCTTCCTCGTATGGATCACCAACACGGCACCGAAGGCCCGGCTGGGCACCGCGGTGGGCTGGTTCTACTTCGCCTTCACGGGCGGCCTGCCCACCCTCGGCTCGCTGTGGTCGAGCCTGACGATCCCCTCGTTCGGCCGCATGGGCACGCTGTGGTCGGCACTCGTCCTCATCCTCATCGGCGGCGCCATCGCCCTGGTCGGCGCCCGGCGGAGGCCCGGCGGCGACCGGATGGCGCCCCCGGAGGTCACCACCGGCGAGAGCCTGCTCAACTCCGTCTCCATCATCTGGACCCATCCGCGCGTGCTGGTGGGCTGCCTGGTCCGGATCATCAACACGGCCCCGGAGTTCGGCATGCTGGTGTACCTGCCGCGGATCTTCTCCGACGACGTCGGCTTCGGCGAGGACAAGTGGCTCCAACTGCTGGCGATCATCTACGGCACGAACATCTTCTTCAACCTCATCTTCGGCGTCCTCTCCGACCGCATCGGCTGGCGCACGACCATCGCGGGCTTCGGCGCGCTGGGCTGTGCGATCAGCGTCACGACGCTGTACTTCGTACCGACCTGGCTCGGCCCGGACTACTACTGGGTCGCGGTGCTCGCGGGCATGTTCTACGGCGCGACCCTCGCGGGATTCGTGCCCATCTCGGCCCTCATCCCGTCGATGGCGCCGGAGAACAAGGGCGGCTCGATGGCCCTGCTCAACCTGGGCGCGGGCGGCGCGGCCTTCGTCGGCCCGGCCGTCGCCAGCCTCTTCCTCCCCCTCGTCGGCGCCGGCGGAGTCACGCTGATCTTCCTCGCGCTCTACCTGGTCGCGCTCGTCCTGACGCTGACGCTGAAGCTGCCCGAGGAACGCGACGGCGAGCCGTCGGGCCCGAGCGCGGCGGAGGACGGCCGGAAGCCCCGCACCGACACGGCCTCGACCACCTCCCCGACCACCTCCTCGCCCGCCACGTCCGCCTGAGATTCGGTGCGCGGGGCCCCGCGCCGGCAGGCCGAACCATGAGGTCGGGCTGCCGGCGCAGCGCCTCCGGCGGATTTCGGCGGTGGCCGCGGTACAGGCCTGGATAGGCTGATCGTGCGACTCGGCGAGGGGAGTTCGGGGTGACACGGCCGTTGAGCATCGCGGTGGCGCAGCCGAGGTGCGCCGCTCATGACGTGGCGGCCAACGCGGAGGCCCACGCGGAGGCCGTTCGGGCGGCGGGCGCGCGGGTGGTGGTCTTCCCCGAGATGTCGCTGACGGGATACGAGCTGGACGCGACGCCGGTCGCCCCGGACGATGAACGGCTTGCTCCGATCGTCGCCGCGTGCGCCGAGACCGGGACGCTCGCCCTGGCCGGCGCGCCGGTGGCGGGGCCGCGCATCGGCATCCTGGCTCTGGACGGAGACGGCGCACGGGTGGTCTACGGAAAGGTCCACCTGCACCGCAGCGAGGCCATCCGCTTCGTGCCCGGGGAGCCCGCCGTGATCGACGTGGACGAGTGGCGGCTGGGGCTCGCCGTCTGCCGCGACACCGGTTTCCCCGAGCACGCCGCGAGGACGGCGGCGCTGGGCATCGACGGCTACGTGGCCGGTGTCGTCCACGCCGGACACGAGGCCGGGCTCCACGGCGAGCGCGCCCGCCGGGTCGCCGCCGACCACGGTGTGTGGGTCGCCACGGCGGCCTTCGCGGGTCCGACCGGGGGCGGCTTCGACCGCACGTCCGGCCGTTCGGGCATCTGGTCCGCGGACGGGAAACTGCTCGCCGGGACGAGCGCCGCGCCCGATGAGATCGCGCGGGCGGTCTTCACCAAGTGAGCCCGGGGCGGAGCGGCCGCGGGAGCCTCGCGTCAGAGTCGGAACGCCCTGGCCACTCGCTCAGCGAGATCGTCTTCCGTCATCGCGGTGTCGACCTCGATGGTGTGCAGTCGGAGCCGTTCGGTTTCCTCCGCGAGGCGCGTGGTGAACATGCGATCCCGTTCGGCGAGATTGCGCCCGGCCCGCGCCGGATCGCTGGTCCTCCGGACGAACCCTTCCCCCGGTACGGACCGACCGCGGAAGGCGGCCTGACGGAAGTCGGGAGTCGGAAGGAGCCAGACCGCGTGCTGAGGAGCGTCGAGCAGCGGCTTCACGAGGTGCGGGAGCAGCCGGAACCCCTCGACGATGACGCAGGGCTCCGGCGGCAGCCGAAGGAGGTCTTCGACGATCAGGCCGAAGCCCTCACCCCGAAACCAGTGGAAGGTCTCGAGCATGACCTCCGGAGATCGGTTCACCCATCGCTCGTCCATGTCCATGGCGATGAACCGATGCAGAAACGGCGCCTCCTCGGGGGTGGCCCGCCCGGCGTGATCCCGCATCACGTCGTCGGTCGCGTAGAGCCGCCACCCGTAGCGGTCGGCGAGTCGGCGGGCGGTGGTCGACTTGCCCGCACCACTCCCGCCACCGATCCAGAAGACATGGCGCAGCCGCGCCGCGAGCTCCGCGGCGTCGGTCACTTCTTCATCCTGTCCGGGCTGCATTTCTCTCCGATCCGACGAGACGGAACAAGGCGAACCTCATTGTGGCCTCGTCGGCCCTAAGCCACCGCTACTCGGCCGCCGGTGCGGCCGGCACCCGGCGGCCCGCGGTGGTCGCTCGCGTGGCGAGTCCGATGGTGCGGGTGAGCGTCATCGCCACGGCCATCAGCAGCAGCGCGTCGGTGAGGGCGTCGGCGGTCACCTGGTGGTCCATCATCCAGCGGCCCAGCTGCCGGGCGAACCAGTGCTCCGATCCGTACGAGAACGCGGCCCGTGCCCCGACCACGACGATCCACAGCGCCGCGTAGCCGAAGCCCGCGCGGCTGACCGGCTTGCCGGTCGTGGGACTGGTGTAGACCGTGGTGAAGGTCATCGCCAGCAGGCCGACGATCAACCCCGCGACGACGGCGGCGAGTTCGAGCACCAGACCGGAGCCGTGGGTGGCCGGGCTCTTGATGAAGAGAGGGACGATCGCGGCGGTCATCAGCAGCGGCCGCAGGATGCGCAGCTTCCCGATCTTGCGGTGGGGCCCGAGGTCCGCCTCCAGGACGGCGATCAGGACCGCAGCGTTGATGATCATGGCTTGACCGATGGTGGACATGGGATGGCGAGCCTCTCGGTGGACGGTCTGCCGCGGATTCGGCTCGCTCAGATTGGTGCCGGTACGCGGTCCCGCGCGCCGTAGCAGGGGGTGACCTCCGGGGTGATCGCTTCGGCCGCCCGGTGGTACCGGATCCCGGCGCCGGTATCACCCGCGGATCACCCCGCGGATCACCCCGGAGGTCACCGCTCGGGGTGACGCGGTGCCCCGCGGGCCTTCCTAGCCTCGGAGCGAGTCAACAGGCGTACGCGACCGAAGCGTGGCCGACGGGAGTCCTCCAGTGAACGTGCTGCAAGTGCTGGCCGCGATCGCCATCGTGATCTTCGTCATCGCACGTCAGCTACGCGGCGAGCCGCTGCGCGGCAAGCGGCTGATCCTGCTTCCCGCGATCCTCGCCGTCATCGGTTTCACCAGCCTCGGCAAGGGTGGCCGCCACCTCACCACGACCGATCTCGCCTGCCTCGTCATCAGCGCGGTGATCGCGGCCGGAATCGGCACCGCCCAGGGAGCGGTGCTGCGGCTGGAGCCGCGCGACGGTGTGCTGTGGGCGCGGATGCCGGTGTACGGCCTGTGGCTGTGGCTGGCGCTGGTGGCCTCGCGGGTCGTGATGACGGTCGTCGCCATGGCGCTGCACGCCCCCGTGGCGGGCTCCTCGGCGCCCATCCTGATGCTGCTCGGCCTCAACCGGCTCGGCCAGGCCGCGGTCGTCACACCGCGCGCCCTCGCCTCCGGCGTGCCGTTCGCCCCGGAGAAGGACGGCCGCCCCTTCGATGTGCGGGGCGCGCTGGCGGGGCTGCTGGGCGGGTCGGGCGACGCACCAGCGCCCGGCGCGGAGCGGCCCGCGGAGTATTCCGGCCCCACGGCGTCGTACGACCGGTCGGCGCGTGACGGCCTACGCGACCGGGGCCGCCGGGGACGGCGATGACCGGACGGCACCCGGCAGGCGCGCCCGCGGCCCTCACACGAGACGACGGAACAGCCGGACCCTCGGCCGATGACGAGGTACCCCCCGGCGCCGCGGCCGAGCGGACTCGGGGCCGCTATCCTGCGTTCGTGCTGCGTACGGTGTCATGGCTGATGAGGGCCGGCGCGTACGCGTTCATCGGCCTGCACACCTTCACGGGCCCCCCGGCCGGGCCCGGGGCGGTGACCCTGGCCGTCGTCGCGTACGCGCTGGGCGGCTTGGCGCTGCTGCTGTGGGAGCTCACCCACGCCCTCGGCGACGAGGCCGCGAGGCGTGCGCCGCGGATGCGGGTCCTGCTCGGCGCCGCCGCCGCCCTCTCCGGCTACGCCAGCGCCTTCCCGCACGCCGGAGCACTCATCGGCCTCTCGCTGATGGCCGTGATGCACCTGGGCACCGAGCTGAGCCTCCCGGTGGGCTGGGCCGTGGCGGGCTGCACGGTGGTGGCCCTGGAGACCGGGGTTCTGGTCGCCGGGGCGAGCCGCGGCTTCGCACTGGGCTATCCGATGCTGGTGGCGCTGGTCCTGGTCGCAAGCCACAACCGGCGCGCCTACCGGATACGCGCCGAGCAATCGGCCGCCATGCTCGCCCAGAGCGAGCTGCTCCGCGCGGAGCAGCGCCGGGTGGCCGTACTGGACGAACGCACCCGGATCGCCCGTGAGATCCATGACGTACTGGCCCATTCGCTGGGCGCCCTGAGCATCCAGATCCAGGCCGCGAGTGCCCTGTTGACGGATCACCGGGACATCGACCGGGCGGTCACCGTGCTCGACGGAGCGAGGCGGCTGACCGCCGACGGGCTCGCCGAGACCCGCCGCGCGGTGCACGCCCTGCGCTCCGACCTCGCGCCGCTCGACCAGGAACTGACCACGATGGCGGACACCCACCGGCAGCGGCACGGCGTTCCGGTACGGCTCAGGGTCGAGGGCGAGCCCTCCCCGCTCCCCGCGGACCAGGCGCTCCCCCTCTTCCGTACCGCGCAGGAGGCCCTGACCAATGCCGCCAAACACGCCCCCGCCCAGCCGGTGGAGGTCACCCTGACCTATGAGGACGAACATATGACGCTCACCGTCGACAACCCGCTGGGCGCACCGCCGTCCCCTCGGCGAGCACCCGCGTTCGCCACCGTCGACGGCGGCTACGGCCTCACCGGGATGCGCGAGCGCCTCCTGCTGCTGGGCGGGACACTCGACGCGGGCGTACGGGACGGACAGTGGCGCGTCCGGGCCGAGGTGCCGCGATGAGCGCCCAGGACACCCGGCCGCTGCGGATCGTGGTCGCCGACGACCAGGCCAGCGTCCGGGAGGGGCTGGTCCTCATGCTCGACCTGCTGCCGGACATCGACGTCGTCGGCTCAGCGGCCAACGGGCAGCAGGCGCTCGACCGGGTCGCCGAGCACCACCCGGACGCGATCCTGCTCGACCTGCACATGCCGGTGCTCGACGGCACCGAGGCCACCCGCCGGCTCACCGCCGAGCACCCCGAGGTCGCCGTCGTCGTCCTGACCACCTACGCCGACGACACCTCCGTTCTGGAGACGCTCCGCGCCGGGGCCCGCGCCTACCTCACCAAGGACGCGGACCGCCTGCACATCGCCCGTACCCTGCACAGCGCCGCCGCAGGGCTCTCCGTCCTCGACCCCAGGGTCCAGGCCACCCTGCTCGCCGCGGCGAGCGCTCCCAGCGCCCCTCCCCCGGGGCCCGACGCCGCTCCCCCGGAGCCCGATGCCTCTCCCCGGGGGCCCGATGCCGCCGACCGGCCGCCCCCGGACGGCCTCACCCGTCGTGAGGCGGAGATCCTCACGCTGATGGCACGCGGTATGACCAACGCGGAGATCGCCGCCGCCCTCTTCCTGAGCGGCAATACCGTGAAGACCCACATCAACCGGGTCTTCACCAAGACCGGCTCCCGCGACCGCGTCGCGGCCACCCGCTACGCCCGCGACCACGGCCTGGACTGACCGGATCCATCCAGGCAGTACCGAACAAAGCTCGGGCTGCCGGGAGCTCCACTGCCCTGGCTCATCCGCTTTCCTTCCCGTGCAGCTCTGCCCACACCCGCTTGCCCCACGGCGACGGATCGGTGCCCCACTCCTCGGCCAGCGCGACCACGAGCGCGAGGCCGGGCCCGCTCATCCTCGTTTCAGGACGCTATTCGCCAACCCCCAGGAACTCCGCCAGTGGGCGCAGCCCTGGGGGGTGGTTGGGCAACGCCCACAGGTCGCGCACGATGGCCACGGCCAACGTGTGGTGCCGCATCCACGTCGGCGCCACCCGGCGCAGGGACTCCAGCGTATTCACGGCTCCCGCCGCGTCCCCTACGTCCGTGTGGGCTCGGGCCCGGCAATGCCCAGGAGGGTGGTCAGCTCCACGCCGGGACCGTTCGCCAGCGCGGACACGACGGAACGCTCGGCCAGTTCTTCTTGCGTCAGGGCGGACAGACGGCGCAAGCGGCGCAGTGTCCGCCCCAGGCGTTCGTTTGCCGCGCTGCCACCGTACGCCGCAATGCCGCCGTGCTTCTTCAGCAGTACAGAGCCGTAACAGCCCTCCGCCTGGCTCGGTTCTGGAGCGGTGTGACTGGCCGTCCGCTGCATCCGGAGGACAGACCAGGTGACCGGGAGGCTCAGAATGCCCTCTCAGACGGGAAGTTCGGTGATGCTGAGGGCGAAGTCCAAGTTCCCCACCCCGTGGTTGGCGAGGCCCACCGTGACCACGCCCGCTCCTTCCAGCCAGTGCGCCATTCTCAGGCCGCCGACGTCCAGCGGGCGCAGCCCGAGGCTCTCGATGAACGCCTCCACACTTGCCTTGGCCTGCGCGTTATCGCCAGCGATGAAGACGTCGGGCCGACCCTTCTCCAGGACATGACGGAAGATGGTGTTGAACGCCTTCACCACGCTGGCGCCGGCCGGGGCCGCCTTGGCGACTTCCTGCGCGATCGAGGTCTCCTCGCGGTGGGCCAGCCCGTCGAACGTGGAATTGAAGGGATTGCTGATGTCGACGATGACCTTGCCCGCGAGAGCGTCTCCGTACTGGGCGACGACCGGCACGACACCGTCGTACAACAGGGCCACGATGACGATGTCCCCGGCCGGGGCGGTGCCCCATTCTCCCGTCGTGGCGCCGCCGCCGAGAGCCTTGGCCAGGTCGGCGGCCTTGGACTGATCGCGGCCCATGACCTCGACGGTGTTGCCGCCCGCTACCGCCCGCGCGCCGATGGTGCGGGCCATGTTCCCGGTGCCGATGATGCTGATGTTGCTCATGAGATGTCCTGTTCTGGTTGTGCGTTGTTCGGTTCAGATGGCGGTGGTGCCGCCGTCGGCGACGAGTTCCATGCCGTTGACGTAGCTGGAGTCGTCGGAGGCGAGGAAGAGGGCGGCGGTGGCGATTTCGTCGGGGCGGCCCATCTGGCCGCGGGGGATGAGGGACTCGAACTGGCGCTTGGTGGCCTCGTCGAAGAGTTCTTCCTGCTTGGCGGTGGCGACCTGGCCGGGGGTCAGGACGTTGACGCGGATGCGGCGGTCCTTGAGCTCGTTGAGCCAGATGCGGGCCCAGGCCTGCTGGACGGCCTTGCTGCCGGCGTAGACGCTCCAGCCGGGGAAGGCGCCGAGGGAGGCGTTGGAGCCGGTCATGAGGATGGAGCCGCCGTCGTTGAAGAGCGGGAGGGCCTTCTGGACGGTGAACAGGGTGCCGCGGGCATTGAGCCCGAACCAGGTGTCGAACTGGGCCTCGGTGATCTCGCCGAGCGGGGCGGGCTCGCCCCCGCCTGCGCTGGCCCACAGCACGTCGAGGCTGCCCTTCTCCCGCTTGACGGTGTCGTACAGGCGGTCCAGGTCGTCCAGGTCGGCGGCGTCGCCCTGGACGCCGGTGACGTTGCGGCCGATCTGCTTCACGGCCTCGTCCAGGGCGTCCTGGCGGCGGCCGGTGATGAAGACGTGCGCTCCCTCGTCGACGAACAGCTTCGCGCCGGCCAGCGCCATGCCGGTGGTGCCGCCGGTGATGACCGCGACCTTTCCGTCAAGCTTTCCCACGGTCTCTCCTTTGGGTCGGTGGTGCCGTGCGCACCTGGGGTGACGGCGTTATGTACACCGCCCTGTGTGCTTACGGTACGGGGCGGGCAGCCGGGGCGCAAACTATGTACACCGGTCGTTACCCAGCCGGGGTACCATGGAGCCATGACGGAGTTGGAGAAGGGCCCCACGGGGCGCCGCCGCGGCCGGGGCGCCCGCGAGCGCATCCTCAGCGCGTCCCAGCAGCTGTTCCGCGAGCAGGGCATCAACCGCACCGGCATGGACGAGCTCTGCGCGGCGGCCCAGGTGTCCAAGCGCACGGCTTACCAGCACTTCACCGGCAAGGACGAACTCGTCGCCGAGTACCTGCGCCGGTTCGACCCGTCCGTTCTGTCCGGCGTGTTCGACCGCACCGACCTCACGCCCCGCGAACGGCTCCTCGCCGCCTTCGACATCCCCCCCACCACCCCCCTGTGCCCCTACATCGCCGCCGCCGTCGAACTCCACGACCCCCAGCACCCCGCATCCCAGTACGCGCGCGACTACAAGGAAGCCGTCGCCGCGCGGCTCGCCGACACCGCCCGCGAAGCCGGCGCCGCCGACCCTGAACAGCTCGGCGAGCAGCTCGCGCTGCTCATCGACGGCGCCGCGGCCCGCACCCGGGTCCTCAACGCCGACGCCTTCCCCGCCGCCGCCGCCATCGCCGCCGCCCTCATCGACAACGCCATCCCCGCCACAGCCGGCGATGACCGGCGACGGGAGGAATCGCTCGGATAACGACGGCGTTCGGCCATGGTGTTGAGGTACCGGGCAGCCGCCGGTCCGGCCCAGGCGCATGCATCAGGCGCGTGAGCGGGCAAGCCGCAGCGATCATCAGGGCCGCCACCGCCCCGTGGGCCGTCTGCGTCCCGTAGGTACGCAGGAACTCGGCCCGCCGACTCACCTCCCAGGATGCGGCGAGACGAGTTCGGACGCGCGGACCACACTCCTCGTTCAGTCGAGGAGCTTGGCCACCACGCGGTCGAGCGCCTGGATGTCCTCGAGCGGCAGGGCGAGCAGGGCGTCGGGTGGGGTGGTGAGGATCGCGGTGGCACGGGCGGCCAGCGCCTTGCCGTCCTCGGTGAGATGGACCAGCTTGGACCGGCGGTCGGCCGGGTTGGTGATGCGTTCGGCGAGGCCGCGCCGTACGAGGTCGTCGACGATGACGGAGGTGTAGGGCGGGTCGGCGCCCAGCCGCTCGGCCAGTTCGCGAAGGGTGATCGGGGCGGCGGCGAGCCGGCGCAACGCCCTGACGCGGCTGAAGCTCATGCCGAGGCTCTCCGCGACCACCTTGCGGCGGTTGTGACGCTCCATCAGGAGTGTGTTCAGCCCCTGCCAGGCTCGGGCCGCCGTCCTGACGGTCTCGTCGTCCCGCTCGTCCCTCTCCTCCCGCTCCTCCCCCTCGTGCGGCTCGTTGTCATGTGGGCGCTCCATCAGACGTTCACCGTCTCCTTGGTCTCCTCGGCGGCGAGCCGCTTCGCCGTGCGCTGGGCCGTCGCCCGAGCCCAGCGGCCGGAAGTGAGCGTACCCATGACCAGCACCGCGGCGCCGCAGCCCGCGATGATCCACCATGCCGTGCGTGCCGCGTCCGTGAAGGCCGCCGCGTCCGCGTGCACTCCCCCGGCCATGAGGGCACCGATGACGGCCACACCGAGGGACTGGCCGGTCTGCCGGCTGGTGGAGGCCACCGCGGCCGCGACACCGGCCTGCGAACGGGGCATCCCCGAGACGGCGGTGTTGGTGATGGGCGCGTTGACCAGCCCGAAGCCGGTGCCGAAGAGCAGATACGCGACGACCAGCAGGGGCACCGGAAGATGCTCGGAGTAGGTGAGCGCCTGGAGCACCGCGCTCGCGCACAACGCCGCCCCGGCGAGCAGCAGCGGAGTACGCGGCCCCCGCGAGGCCACCATGCGACCCGATACGGGTGCGGTCAGCAGCGCCATGACCGCCATGGGCAGCATGAACAACCCCGCGTGCAGCGGATCGAGCCGCCGCACATCCTGCAGGTACAGAGAGCTGACGAACAGGAAACCGCCCAGACCGGCGAACGCGGCAACCGCGATCACGGTGGCGCCCGAGAACGGCGCGGAACGGAAGAACCGCAGGTCGATGAGCGGGTCGGCGCGCCTCGGTTCGTACCACAGCAGCCCCAGCAGCGCGCACAGCGCCGCGGCCGCGCACCCGGCGACCACGGGAGAGGTCCAGCCGAGGTTCGGCGACTCGATGATCGCGTACGTCAGCGCGACGAGCAGCACCACGACGAGCGCCTGCCCGACCGGGTCCACTCGGCGAGCCCGCGGCGCCCGGGACTCCGGCACATACCTGCGGGTCAGAAAGAGCGCGGCAAGGCCTATGGGCACGTTGAGCCAGAAGATCGCCCGCCAGCCGGCCGACTCCACCAGCGCACCCCCGATGATCGGCCCGGCGGCCATGCTGATGCCCACGACACCACTCCACACACCGATGGCGCGGGCGCGTTCCCGGGGATCCGTGAAGGTATTGGTGATGATCGACATGGCGACGGGGTTCAGCATCGATCCCCCGACCGCCTGAAGCATCCGCGCGACGACCAGCCAGCCGAGCCCGGGAGCCAGACTGCACAGCAGCGAGGCCGCGGTGAAGATCACCAGCCCGGCCTGAAACGTGCGGCGACGGCCCACCCGGTCGGCGGTCGAACCGGAGAGCATCAACAGGCTCGCCAGCACCAGCGTGTACGCGTCGACCGTCCATTGCAGCCCGGACACCGAGGTGTGCAGGTCGCGCTGGATGGAGGGCAGGGCGACGTTCAGGATCGTGTTGTCGAGACTGACGATCAGCAGGCTCATGCAGCAGATGGCCAGCACGAGCCATCGTCGCCGAGGAGCGGGATCCGGCATGAAGGGCCTCCGTTTAATTGTGTTGTCATAATCATTATATGCACACAACTAAATGGCCCGACATCCCGGCGCCGGGCGGGGAGGGAGGGCGGCATCAGGAGGACGCGCGTACCACCAGGCGTGGCACGATCACCGTCTCCCCCGCTCCGGCGCCGGTCATCTGCGCGGCGACCTGCCGCACCGCGGCCCGGCCGAGGAGTTCCTTGTCGACCGTCAGGGTGGTCAGCGGCGGGTCCACGAGCCGGCTCAGCGTCAGCCCGTCGCACCCGACGAACGCGCAGTCCTCCGGCACCCGCATACCGCGGTCGCGGGCGCGGCGCATGGCGCCGATGGCGATCAGGTCGTTGTACCCGAGCACGGCCGTCGCCCCGAAGCCGCCGGCCAGCACGTCGTCCATGGCCGCCGCCCCGCCCTCGAGGGAGTTGGCCGCCGGGAACACCCACTCCCCGTCGGCGGGCAGCCCGTGTTCGGCGGCGGCGCCGAGGAACAGCGAGTGGCGGGTGCCGTGGCCACCGGCGTCCGGGCGGCCGCGGTCGTCGAGCATCGCGATCCGCCGGTGGCCGCGCTCGACGAGGTGGCCGACCGCATGCCGCATACCGGTGGCGAAGTCGATCCGCCCCCCGCTCACGCTCGGCGGCCGGTGCTCGTTGTCGAGCAGGACGAAGGGCATACCGGAGCGGTGGATGAGCTCGATGGCGCCGGGGTCGAGCAGGAAGGCGACACACGCGTCCACGTGGTCCACCACGGTCCGCGCCACCGCGGTCTCGCGTTCCAGGGCGGACCCGGTGCTGTAGACGGCGACCTGCCAGCCGCGCTCGTCGGCCGCCGCCAGCACCCCGGAAACCACCTCGGGGAAGAAGGGGTTGAGCACATCCGCGATGACCAGACCCAGCGTGGTGAGCCGCGGGCCGACCATGCCACGGGCGAACCGGCTGGGCCGGTACCCCATCGACTGGGCCACCCGCAGCACCCGCTGCCGCGTGGCGGGGTCGATCTCCGGTTTGTCGTTGACCGCGCGGGAGACCGTCTGCCGGGACACCCCGGCCGAGCGCGCCACATCCTCGATGGTGATGCGGCGCGGCCTGGCGCTCATGGGCACGGGCCCCACCCCTCTCCCCACCTCCGGACGTGGTACGACATGGCACTCGGGACCGCTCACGGGGGTGATCCCCGAGCCGCTCATCCTCGATAATCACCGCGGCGACGACGGGCGTCAACGGAACCCCACAGCGGAACACCCCAACCTCGCACACATATTGACACGGCGGCCGGGTGGGCCGGACAGTGCTCCGTGAACGCTCACGGGAACGTTCACGGAGGACAGGACATGCCCACGCCGAGGATCCCGCTCCGCCCCATCCACATCCCCGCGGCCCGCGCCGCCGGTGCTGCCCGCACCGCACGCGCCGCCCGCGCCACCCGTTCGCGGTGGCGCGCGCTGTGCGCGGCGGTCGTACTCGCCCTGGCCATCGGCCTTCTGGCCGCCCCCGCCCAGGCCGAGGTCCAGCACCCCCGGCAGGAGTGGCTGCGCCAGTCCACCGCCGGACTCTTCCTGCACTGGGGCATGTTCACCCACCCCCAGCACCGCGACTGCGCCACCTGGGAGCGCGATGTCACCGAGGGCGGCTGGAACGCCGACTACTGGGTGGACGAGGCGCGCAAGCTCGGCGCCTCGTACATCGTGCTCGCGACCTTCCACAGCAGGCTGGGCTACGCCCGCCCCTGGCCCTCGAAGGTCCCCGGCAGCTGTGCCACCGAGCGCGATCTGCTCGGCGAGCTGGTGGCCGCGGCCAAGGCCAAGGGCGTGCACATCATCCTCTACATGACCGACGACCCGCAGTGGCACAACGAGTCGGGCACCGAGACGCTGGATTCGGCCGCCTACTCGAAGTACAAGGGCCGCCAGGTGGACCTGACCACGCGCCGTGGCTTCGGCATGTACAGCTACGACCTGTTCCTCGAGGTCATGGACAAGTACCCGGATCTGTCGGGGTTCTGGATCGACAACGACAACGAGTACTGGGAGGAGAACGGTCTCTACGAGAAGATCCGCGAACGCCGGCCGGACTGGCTGCTGAGCAACAACAACGAAGACACTCCGATCATGGACACGGTCAGCAATGAGCAGAAGACCGGCATGACCCCGGCGTACGACTACCCCGCCGCCGTGACCGTTCCCATGCCCCGGCTGACCGAGGCCGACTACAAGCTGCCGACCACCGGCGACTGGTGGTACGACGGCGGCGACCACGAGGTCGACGCCCGGCTCAGCACCGGCCGTTACATCACCGACGCGGGCTCCTCCATCAAGTCGCTCATGGCCGAGACACCCATGGTCAACGGCGAACTCCCGCCACAGCAGCAGGAGTTCAACGACTTCATGGGCAAGTGGGTCGAGCCCATCCGGGAGTCGGTGTACGGCGTCGAGGGCGGCGGCTACATGTACGGCGGTATGCAGCCCGGCTTCTGGAACGACGGCGCTCATGGCGTGGTCACCGTGGGCCGGGGCGAGAACGGCGACCGCACCCAGTATGTGCACGTGGTCACCCGGCCCCGCACCGACATGGTGCGGCTGGGCGACAACGGCTACACCGTGCGCCGGGTCACCGATCCGCGCACCGGCGAGGCGATGCGCTTCAGCCAGTCCGGCGGCCGGCTGTCGATCCTCGGCATCCACGACTGGGATCCGTACGACACCGTCTTCAAGGTCGAGACCGACGGCCGACGGCCCGTCCACCCGCAGTCCGGTGTCGGCGCCACCGCCACGTCCGCGCGCACCGGCCACCCGGCGGCCGACCTCGCCGACAGCGACTACGAGACCTACTGGGACAGCGACGGCGAGCTGCCCGTCTCCGTCACCCTCGACCTCGGCGCGCGCAAACACGCCACGGCGCTGGCGGTGAACCAGCGCGAGTGGTCCCCGACGCACGCCCGGTCGTCCTTCGGCCGCCCCGAGGACTCCGCGCGCATCAAGGACTACCGCGTCTACGCCAGCGGCGACGGCAAGCGCTGGACCCGGGTGCGCTCGGGCACGCTGCCCAGTGCGCGCGGGGTGCGCACCATCGACGTCGGCGACCGGACCGCCCGCTATCTGAAGCTCGAGGTGCGCAGCCTGTGGGGCGGTCCACAGGCACCCGAGTTCCACAACCAGCTGCGCATCGACGAGATCCAGGTGGCGTACGGCCGCTCGAAGACCACCCGGACCGCGCTGCCGCTGGAGGCCGAGGCACGGCAGAACCGGCCGTCGGGCGCGGCCCACTCCGTGGCATGCGGCGCCTGCTCGGGCGGCCGGCGCGTGGACGGCCTCGGCGGCGGACCGCGCGACTCCGTGACGTACCGCGATGTGCGCGCACCCGAACAGGGCGACTACCGGCTTCAGTTGGATTACACCGCGGCGGCCGACTCCTCGCTGTCGGTGAGTGTCAACGGCGCGGCACCGGTCGAGGTGCCCGTGGCCGCGGACAGCCCCGAGGTGCCGGCGAGCACGGCGGTGTCCGTGCCGCTCAAGGCCGGGGCCAATACGGTGAAGGTGTTCAGCACCGCCCGCCGTGGCCCCGGTCTGGACCGGATCGCGGTGGCCCCGCTGCCCCCGGTCTCGTACACCCCCAAGACCACGCTCACCGTACGGCCCCACGGTCTGCAGTGGGTCGGCCCCGGGCAACGGTCCCTCACCGTCACGGCGACGCTCCGGCTGGACGACGACGAGCAGCTGGACAACGTCAGCCTCGCCCCCCGGCTGCCGGCCGGCTGGACCGCGGACGGCGGGCCGGTGACGGCCCGGTCGCTGCGGCTCGGCCAGACGGTGCGGGGCACCTGGACCGTCACCTCCCCGTCCGGCCAGGACGCCGGGTCGGCCGACATCCCCGTCACGGCGGACTACGCACTGCTCGGCCGGCAGAAGTCGGTCTCGGACCAGGTCCGGGTGCGGCCACTGCCCGAGGGCCGGATATGGGCCCGTGAGGCGGAGGACTCGGCCAACCAGTTCGGCAGCACGGGCATGACCGGCTGCGAACCCTGCTCCGGGGCCGAGAAGGTGCGCAACATCGGCGGCAGCGAGCAGGCGGCCATGGTGTTCCCCGATGTGGTCGTCCCCGACGGCGGGGAGCACACGCTGCACCTCGACTACACGGTCAACGGCACCCGCTCCTTCCAGGTGAGCGTCAACGGCGGCCCGGCGGCCAAGGTGACGGTGACCGACACCGGGAACACCACGCCACGTACGACCACCCTCCCCGTCACCCTGAAGCCCGGCGCCAACACCATCAGGATCTCCAACGACACCGAGTCCGCGCCCGACCTGGACCGGATCTCCGTCAGCTAGAGCATTGCCAAGGAGGCAGGCCATGCACCCGAGACCTTCCCGCCGCGCGGCGCTGCGCACCGGCGGTCTGCTGGCGGCGAGCGCGCTGCTCCCTCCCCTGTCCGCGGAGCAGGCGTACGCGGCCACTTCACACACCGGAGCGGCCACTCCGCACACGGGCACGGCCGCTCCGCACACCGGCACGGCAGCCGCCTACACCGGGGCATGGCGCGCGGTGCCGGGGATCCTGGCCCGGATCAGGCCGCCCGCCTTCCCCCGGCGCACGTTCAGGGTCACCGACTACGGCGCCGTCGGCGACGGGCGGACGATGAACACCGCGGCGTTCCGGGCCGCCGTCGCCGCCTGCCACCGCGCGGGCGGCGGCCATGTCGTCGTCCCCGAGGGCCGCTTCCTCACCGGCGCGATCCATCTGCGCGGCCGGGTGGACCTGCATGTCACCGCGGGCGCCACGATCGCCTTCAGCCCCGATCCGCGCGACTTCCTGCCGGTGGTGCTCACCCGCTGGGAGGGCACCGAGGCTTACAACTACTCGCCCTTCATCTACGCGTACGGCGAGCGGGACGTGGCCGTCACCGGCCGCGGCACGCTCGACGGGCAGGCGCGGCTCGGGCCGTGGGAGAGCTGGTACCGCGACGGCGGACCGCAGGGGGCCGACCAGAAGCTGCTGCGCGAGATGGGCTCCACGGGGGTGCCGGTGGCGCGGCGTGTCTTCGGCGACGGGCACCATCTGCGGCCGAAGATGGTGCAGTTCTACCGCTGCCGCAACGTCCTGGTCAGCGGCCTGACCATCGTCGATCCGCCGATGTGGACCGTACATCCGGTGCTGTCGAGCAACGTCACCGTGCGCGATGTCACCGTGGACAGCACGCTGTACAACACCGACGGGTGCGACCCCGAGTGCTGCTCCGATGTGCTCATCACCGGCTGCCGGTTCAACACCAACGACGACTGCGTGGCCGTCAAGTCCGGCCGGGACGAGGACGGCCACCGGGTCAACGTGCCGAGCAGGAACATCGTCGTGCGCGACTGCCGGTTCTCCGGCCGCTGGGGCGGGATGACGGTCGGCAGCGAGATGTCCGGCGGGGTGCGTGACATCTTCGCCGAGGACTGCGAGATCAACCCGTCGGACTTCCCCGGCCGTTACCCCGTCAAGTACGCGCTGTACGTCAAGGCGAACAAGAAGCGCGGCGGCTCCATCGACGGTGTGCACATCCGGAACTTCACCGGGCAGAGCGTGGAGCGTGACATCGCCTTCGTGACCATGGACTACAACGGTGGCGAGGACGGGACACTGCCGGTGTCCGTGCGGAACATCCACCTGGACCGGATGGAGATCGACGGCGCCCAGACCGTGCTGCGGCTGGTCGGCCTGGAGACCGACCGGCTGCGCGGGGTGCACCTCTCCCGCTCCACGTTCACCGGCATCCGCGCCCCCGACAGCATCGCCCACACCGACGACCTGACCTTCCGAAGGGTGTTCGTCAACGGCCAGGAGGTGCCCCGACCCTGAGGGCGGTGCGGGCGGGCCGTACAACCAGGGGACCACTCACGCCCCTCGCATCCCTCCCAAGAGGGAGGGGAGTTGGGGACGCACGGCCGATGTTCCCCGGTGCACATCACCTGAATGATCGTTCCTGTCCCGATACGCGACCGGAAGGAACGATTTCGTGCGTAGACGAGGTCTCGCGCCGCTGTTGGCCGTCGGTGTCACGGCAACGCTGGCTCCCGCGCTCGCCACCTCCACGGCCAGCGCCGACCAGGTCGGCGCCGCCGCCCGGACCGGCACCGCCCAGGCCGCCGCCCCGGCGTCCGCCACCGCGAGCGCCCTGGACCCGTACGTCAAGCAGAAGCCGAAGTGGCAGCGGTGCGAGGCCGACAAACCTGCGGAGTACCAGTGCGCGACGATCAAGGTGCCGCTGGACTACCGGGCTCCCGGCGGCAAGCGGATCGACATGGCCATATCCCGGATCAAGACCACCACACCGGACAAGCGGCACGGCGTCCTGCTCGCCAACCCCGGTGGCCCCGGCGGACCGGGGCTCGACATGCCGCTGCGGATGAAGGACATACTCCCCGAGTCCGCACGGCAGAGTTACGACCTCATCGGCTTCGACCCGCGCGGGGTGGGCCGGTCCACGCCCGTCACCTGCGGTCTGGAGCCGGAAGAGGAGAACTGGCTGCGGCCGTACAAGGAAGCGACCTTCGACAAGGACGTCGCCTGGGCGCGGGATGTCGCGCGCAAGTGCCGGGAGAAGTCGGGCGCCACGCTGAAGCACATCACCACGCGCAACACGGCGCGCGACATGGATCTGCTCCGGGCGATCCTCGGCGAGAAGAAGCTCTCGTACTTCGGCTACTCGTACGGCACATATCTCGGCGCCGTCTACACCCAGCTGTTCCCGAGCCGGGCCGACCGGGTCGTGGTGGACAGCGCGGTCGATCCGGCGCGGGCCTGGCGGAAGATGATCCAGTGGTGGGCGGAGGGTGCCGAGCCCGCGTTCGACCGGTGGACCGAGTGGGCCGCCGCGCGTTCCGAGAAGTACGGCCTCGGCGACACCCCGAAGAAGGTCGACCGGACGTTCTGGGACCTGGTCCAGCGGGCGAACGAGAAGCCCATCGAGATGGACGGGGAGAAGTACACCGGCGATGACGTCCGGAGCATGATGCGCCGCGCGGTCTTCAGCGTCCGGGAGGGCACCGAACTGGTCGTGGAGCTGAAGAAGGCCGCGGCCGGCAAGCCCGCCTCCGCCAAGAAGCTCCCGGATCCGGCCGGAACGCCACGCCCGGCCGCCGGCTCCGCCGACGTACCGAGCGACAACATGACCGCGAGCTTCTGGGCCGTGGTGTGCAACGACAACTCGGCCGCCTGGTCCCGCGACCCCGAGAGCTACCGGCGGGACGCCATCGAGGACAAGGGCCGCTACCCGCTCTACGGCGACTTCGCGTCCAGCATCAAGCCCTGCGCGTTCTGGGACAGCTCGGTCGAGCGGGCCACCGTCGTGAACAACAAGGTCGGCTCGCTGGTCGTGCAGAACGAGTGGGACTCCCAGACCCCGCTGCCGAGCGGTCAGGCCCTGCACACCGATCTGAAGGGTTCGAGGATGCTGACGGTTCTCGGCGGCGAGGGCCACGGCGTCTACCCGAGCGGCAACGCGTGCACGGACGGCACGGTGACGGACTACCTGACCACCGGCAAGCTGCCGACGAAGGACGTGACCTGCGAGGCGACGGGCGACTCGAACGGCGGCGCCCAGGAGGACCGGAAGCGGGACATCCGTCCCGGGGCCCCGCTTCCGCAGCGCTCCCCGGACCGCTTCTGACGGCCGAAGCCTGACGCACAGGCGCCTGACGCACCGGGGACGGGGCGGAACCTCCGGCGGGTTCCGCCCCGTCCGCCAGTGTGCACACCGCGCCCGCCGGCGGGTCACTTCGCCTGGTCGAGCCGGACCGCGTCGGGACCGGCCGGGAAGCGCAGCCGGCCGGTGGTGTCGTGCACGGCCTGCCACACCGTCTCGGCGACGTCGCTCTCCTTGGTGAACACGTCCTGGCCCGCGAAGTCGTCCATGGACTTCTTCGCGAACGCCGCGTAAGGCGCCGGGACCTGCTCCTCCAGCGGAACATCATTCGGCAACCTGGCTCCGAAGTTCGTCGTCAGACAGGCGCCCGGCTCGACCGTCTTCGCCCGTACGCCGAACGGCGCGAGTTCGAGCGCGAGGGATGAGGTGAACCCCTCGACGGCCATCTTGCTCGCCTTGTACACGGCCGTGAGCGGCATGTGCCCCAGCACCACGCTGGAGGTCACGTTGACCACCACGCCGGAGCCGCGCTCGCGGAACTGGGGCAGCACCGCCCGGGTCGTCGCCATCACACCGAAGGTGTTGGTCTCGAACACCTCCCGCACATGGGCCATGGAGATGCCTTCGAACACGCCCATCGACGGGATGCCCGCGTTGTTGACCAGGGCGTCGATGGGCCCAGCCGCCTCGAGCGCGGCGGTGATGCTCTCGGGCCTGGTCACGTCGAGCTCGACGACGCGGAACCGGTCCGACTCGGGGAAGACGCCCGGCCGTGGCGTCCGCATGGTGGCGATGACGTTCCACCCCCGCTGATGGAAGTGGAGGGCGGTCTCCCGCCCGTACCCGGACGACGTACCAGTGATCAGAACGGTGTTCATGGTGTGGCCCCTGCGATGTGGTGGGATCCGCGGAGGACCAGGCGTCTCCTGCTCCGCGGGAGGACTTGCACTCCCATTGCACCGCTCCGACCTGCGGAAACGATAGAACTATCCTCGCTCCCCCATGCACGATCCTCCCGGTGGCCCAGCCCCGCTCAGGGCAGGACGCCCGCCGGGGTGCGTACGGTGTTCCGCAGACGGACCGCGTCCCGGCTCGGGGGCACGCCGAACTGGCGGCGGTACTCCCGGCTGAACTGCGACGGGTTGTCGTAGCCGACCCGCTGACCGACGCCGGTGACGTCGTTCGGATGGGTGGCGAGCAGCAGCCGGGCCTCCTGGAGCCGGATCTGCTTCTGGAACTGGATGGGGCTCATCGCGGTCACCGCCTGGAAGTTGCGGTAGAAGGCGGAGACACTCATGCCGGACCTGCGCGCCACGTCCTCGACCCGGAATGGCTCCGCGTAGTGCTCGCGGATCCAGCGCACGGCCCGGGAAATATGGCTGAGCCCGCTGTCGGCCAGACCGAGCTGCCGAACCGTCGCCCCCTGCTCGCCGGTGATCACGCGCCACAGAATCTCGCGTTTGACCAGCGGCGCCAGTACGGCCCGGTCGCGGGGTTCATCGAGCAGGCGCAGCAGCCGGACCACCGCGTCGAGCAGCGCGCCCGGGGCCTCGCTGACCGCGATCCCCGACGGAACGCCTCCGCCCGCGTGGGGCGTGTCTCCGGGACCGGCTCGCAACAGCAGTTCGGCGACGGCGGACGGCTCAAGCGTGAGACCGAAGCCGAGCGCCGGCCGCTCGGGGTCGGCCTGGGTGAACTGCCCCGTGACGGGCAGGTCGACGGATGCCACCAGGTACTGCCCGGGTCCGTACGCGTAGACCCGGTCGCCCAGCGCGAGGCGTTTGCTGCCCTGGGCGATGACCGCGAGCACCATGCCGGACATGGAGGGCACCGGCGGATCCGGCCGGTCGACCTTCGAGACGAGGACGCCGTCGATGGCGGTGGTCCAGTCGGGCCGGGCATGCCGGGCCAGCAGGGTGCGGAGCTCGTCGAGGGACATGGGTCCATTGCAGCACCACGGCCTGCTCCGGCCGTGCACGTTAAGAACAGAACTCCCTGCTCGATGGTGTCGGCAGAACAGGTGTCCTTAACATCGCAACGCCTGGCGCGAGGGAGCGCCACTGAGGTCAGGAGCGTTGCTGTGCACAGCTCGAGTCGGAACGTACCTTCCTCCCTTCTGCGAAGCCTGACGCGTATGCGGCGTACCGTGGCGTCGACCGTCGGCATCGCGGGCATCGTCGCGGGGACGCTGGGCAATGCCGGTCCGGTGCGGGCGGCCCAGCCGCGCCCCGCACCGGTCGCGTGCCCGGCGAGCGTGGGCGACAAGGCCACGTGTTACACCGGCAAGGACGGCAACGGGGCGTACTACGCGATCGCCGTTCCGAAGAAGTGGAACGGGTCGCTGATCGTCCACTCCCACGGCGGTCCCGACCTCGGCGACGGGTCCGATCCCGAGCGGAGCGTCGGCGACCTGGACCGATGGTCGGTGATGGTGTCCGAGGGCTATGCCTGGGCGGGCTCCTCCTACCGGCGAGGCGGCTATGGAACGCGCATGGCGGCCGCCGACACCGAGAATCTGCGCCGCCTGTTCGTGGCGGACTTCGGCAAGCCCGAGCGGACGTACGTACACGGCCAGTCCTGGGGCGGAGACGTCGCCGCGAAGGTCGTGGAGACGTACGGAGGGAAGAACGGCCCGTACGACGGCGCCCTCCTCACCAGCGGTGTCCTGGGCGGCGGCTCCCGGGGCTACGACTATCGCGTCGATCTGCGGGTGGTCTACCAGTACTACTGCCGCAATCTGCCCCGCCCCGGCGAGCCCCAGTACCCGCTGTGGCAGGGGCTGCGCCCCGGGTCGACCCTGACATCGGCCGGGCTCCGCGCCCGCCTGCAGGAGTGCACCGGCTACGCCTCCGCCCCCGAGGAGCGCACCGCGCAGCAGCAGCGCAACCTCGACGACATCCTCGCCGTCACCCGCCTTCCGGAGCGGACCCTGGAGTCCCATCTGCGGTTCTCGGTGTTCACCTTCCGCGACATCGTGCACAGCCGTCTCGGCGACCGCAATCCGTTCAGCAACCAGGGCGTGTGGTACTCCGGTTCACACGACGACACCGCGCTGAACGCGGGCGTCGAGCGCTTCTCCGCCACCCCCGACGCCCGGCGTGACCTCTCCTGGGACAGCGACCTCACCGGCCGCGTTTCCATCCCGGTGCTGACGATGCACGCCATCGACGACCCCACGGCATTCGTCGAGCACGAGTCGGCGTACCGGGCGACGGTCGACGGCGCGCACCGCGGGAAGAACCTCGTGCAGACCTTCACCGAGGAGAGCGAACACAGCGAGCTGAGCAACGCGGAGTACGCCGACTCCATCGCCGCGCTGGACTCCTGGGTGCGCACGGGAAACAAGCCGACACCGCGGTCCATCGCATCCGCGTGCGCCACCTTCGACCGCGTCTACGGCACCGGGTGCTTCTACGACCCCGGCTTCCGCCCCAAGCCCTACGCCTCCCATGTCCGGCCCCGGCCGGGCGGGCTGACCTGGCCGGCCATGACGTCCGCCCAGGAGCGGGCCTGGAGCCGGATCGACGGCGTGGGCATCGCTCCCTGAAGCGGCCGCCACCGGACCGCGGAGTGCCGTTCACCCCGGTGCCGGGCCCGCGTCGACGGTGTGGTCGAACACGAACATATGGCCCGGGTAGTGGGTGATGGCGTACGGGGCCCGGGTGGCGGGGAGCGCCAGTTGGGGTGTCACCCCGCAGGCCCAGAACACCGGGACGTCACCGTCCTCGACGACCGGGGAGGGGCCGAAGTCCGGCCGGGCCAGGTCGGCGATGCCGAGCGCCGCCGGGTCGCCGATGTGGACCGGCGCCCCGTGCCCGGCCGGATAGCGGGCGGTGATCTCGACGGCGCGCGCCACGAGGCGAGCCGGTATCGCGCGCATGCTGACCACCAGCGGTCCGGACAGCCGCCCGGCGGGGCGGGTGGCCACGTCGGTGACGTAGACGGGCGGCGCCGCGGACTCCGGCGCGTACCGGACCGGGACGCCCGCGGCGCGCAGCGGGCCCTCGAAGGTGTGGCTGCAGCCGAGGAGGAAGCCGACCGCGTCCGGGCGCCAGTGGGCGGTGATGTCGTGTGGTTCGGCGGCGAGTTCGCCGTCGTGCCAGACCCGGTAGCGCGGCAGGTCCGTCCGCAGGTCGGCGACGGTCGTGCCGAGCCGCACCACCGGGTCGCCCGGCTCGGTGACGGCGAGGACGGGACAGGGCGCGGGGTTGCGGGTGCAGTACAGCAGGAAGTCGAAGGCCAGGTCGCGCGGGACGATCACCAGGTTGGCCTGCTGGTACCCGTCCAGCAGACCGGCCGTGGGCCCGGTCCACCGGCCGTCCGCCACCAGGCGCCGCAGCGCCGCCGGGGTGGCGGGGACGTCCTCGGGAAGGCCATCCACGGAGGCGGCGGGACCGGGCCGCGCGGCGGCCGTCACGCCAGTTCCCGGTGGCTGGACTCGGTGACGGTGCGCAGCGTCAGCAGGGCGACCACCACGGTCGCCATCAGCAGGAAGCCCGGGGCGAGCAGACTGCCGGTGGCCGAGATCAGCCAGGTGGACAGATAGGGGCTGAGCCCGCCGCCGACGATGGTGCCGATGTTGAAGCTGAACGAGAGCCCGGTGTACCGCACCCGGGTCGGGAACAGCTCGGCGTACGTCGGGTACGTGACGGACTGGACGACCGGCATCGGCAGGGCCAGCACCACCATGGCCGCGACGGCGAGCGGGAAGCTGCCAAGACCCATGACCAGCATCGCGGGGACGACCAGGACCGCGTACCCGGCGAAGCCGATGGTGATGAGCCGCTTGCGGCCCCACCGGTCCGACAGCGCCCCGCACACCGGCATCAGGACGGCCACGAACAGGCTGATCCCGCCCATGATCCAGAAGGTGGAGTCCTTGGGGTAGCCGAGGTCGGTGGTCAGGTAGATGTTCATGAAGATCAGGCCGACCCAGTAGCCGCAGTTGGAGCCGATGGCCAGCAGGGTCACCTTCAGTACCGGGCCGCGGTGGCGGGTGAACACCTCCGTCAGCGGCGCCTTGGCGGTGGCCCGCTCCGACTTCGCGGCGAGGAAGCTCTCGGAGTCCGCGAGCCGGTTGCGGGCGATCAGGGCGACGGCGACCAGGGGCAGCGAGAGCAGGAACGGTATGCGCCACCCCCAGGCGTCGAGCTGGCGCTCGCTCAGCGTGGTCGTGGTGACGCCCGCGACCAGCGCCGCGGCCCCGCCGCCGAGGGCCACCCCGACCGGGGTGAAGGCCCCGAAGAAGCCACGCCGCCCGGCCGGGGCCGACTCGGCGAGATACGTGGCCGAACCGGTCACCTCACCGCCCGCGAAGAACCCCTGCGCGAGCCGCACCGCCAGCAGGGCGACGGGCGCGGCGACGCCGACGGCGTCGGCCGTGGGCAGCAGCCCGACGGCCGCGGTGGCGCCGCCCATCCCGGTCACGGTGAGGATCAGTACGGGCTTGCGGCCCACGCGGTCCCCGAGCCGCCCGAGCACGATGCCGCCCAGTGGCCGCATCAGGAACGCGCTGCCGAACACCGCGAGCGTGGCCAGCAGGGCGGCGGTGGGGTCGTCCCCGGGAAAGAAGTGCGGGCCGATGACCACGGCCAGATAGCTGTAGACGCCGAACTCGTAGTACTCGATGGCGGTGCCGGCGGCCGCCGCCAGCGCCGCCCGGCGCGGACCGCCGCGCGCCGTGGTGGCCACGGCGGCCGGGTCCCCGGTGTCTCCGGGTGCCGTTGCGGCCGTTGATACGCTCGTCATGGGTTCCTCCGGGTCTGACATGTCCTTTGGCCGGGATGTGCTGTCAGTGCCGCCGGTACGGCGCCGGGGGCCCGTACGACGGTCATCCGCGGGACCAGTCCTCCTGCTGATGACCGTCGTTCCGCCGGGCCCGGTGCCGTTCGCCGGTCAGACGGCGAAGAGCTGCTCGAGGTCGGCGAACGCCTTGAATTCCAGTGCGTTGCCCGCCGGGTCGAGGAAGAACATCGTCCACTGCTCACCGGGCTCGCCCTGGAAGCGGACGTACGGCTCGATCACGAACTCGGTGCCGGCCACGGTGAGCCGCTCGGCCAGCTTCTGGAACTCGGGTACCGGCAGCACCAGGCCGAAGTGCGGCACCGGCACCTGGTGGCCGTCGACCGGGTTGGTCCCTGCGACGCCGTCGCGCGGCGTCCCGGACGGGCCGTCGCCGACCTGGTGGGTCACGACCTGGTGGCCACCGAAGTTCCAGTCGATCCACTTGGTGTCCGAGCGGCCCTCGGCGAAGCCGAGCACCTTGCCGTAGAACTCCCGGGCGGCCCCGATGTCGTCCACCGGGATGGCCAGGTGGAAGGGGACGAGGGAGTCGGGCTGAGCGGTCATATGCGGTATCTCCTTGTGGTGTGTCAGGTGGTGAGCGGTGTTTCAGTGGACGGGGGCGAGCCGGAGCTCGTCACCGGGGAGGGTCTGGCCGACGAGATCGATGTCGGCGTCGGTGACCACCCCGATGACGGGGTAGCCGCCGGTGACCGGATGGTCGGCGAGGAACACGATGGGCTCGCCCGACGGCGGCACCTGGATGGCGCCGCGCACCGTTCCCTCGCTGGGCAGGTCGACCGAGCCGATGGCCAGCGGCGGTCCGGTCAGCCGCGCGCCCACCCGGTCGCACTGGGCGGAGACCCGCCAGGGCGTGGTGGTGAGCCGGTGCCGGTCCGCGGCGTCGAACAGCTCGTGCCGCGGGCCCCAGCGGAACCGGACGGTGGCCGGGCCGCCGTGCGGGACGATGCTGAACGCCAGCTCCAGCGGGATCGCCGGGACCGGGCGCACCGGGCCCAGTCCGTACTCCGCCCCGGCGCGCACCGGGTCGGGGCCGAGCCCGGTGAGGGAGTCGCGTGCGGCCGACCCCAGCACCCGCTCCGCCTCGATCCCGCCGGAGACGGCGAGGTAGGTGCGGCAGCCCGCCCAGGGGCGGCCGATGGCGAGCACCGATCCGGCACGGAGCCACAGCCGCGGCGCGCCGTCGACCGGCACCCCGTCGACCGTCAGCGGCGCCGGGGCCCCGGTGACCGCCACATGGCGGGTGGTGGAGAGGGTGATCGCGAGGCCGCCGAGGGTGACCTCCAGGGCCGGGGTGTCCTCCGGGTTCCCGGCCAGCCTGTTGGCGAGCCGGAAGCTGCGCCGGTCGGCCGGACCGGAGGCGGGCACGCCCAGGTGGGCCATCCCCGGACGGCCCAGGTCCTGCACGCTGGCCGCCGGTGCCGCCTGGACGACCGTCAGTACGGCGGGCTCCGGGCCGGTGCCGGGGTCCGGTGGCCGGTGCCGGGTGCGTACCCGGCGGCCCGGGGCGGCGGAGGTGACCGTCATGGCGTCACCGCCTCGAAGACGACCCGGTCGCCGACCGCGAGCCGGTTCGGCGGTTCGGCCGTCACGTCCCACAGCTGGGTGGTGGTGACGCCGATCTGGTGCCAGCCGCCGGGAGTTCCGCCGGGGTAGACCACCGTCTGGTTCCCGGCGATGGCCACCACCCCGGCGGCCACTCTCGGCCGCGGGCTGGACAGCCGGGGCAGCCGCAGGCTCTCCGGTACGCCGTCCAGATACGCGAAGCCGGGCGCGAAGCCGAAGAAGCCGACTCGGTACTCCCCCGCGCCGTGCCGCCGCGCGACCTCCTCCGGGGCCAGGCCGAGGCGTTCGGCTACCTCGGGCAGGTCCGGGCCGTCGTAGCGGACCGGGATCACGATCCGCCTGCCGGGCGGCGGTCCGGTGCGGTGGACTCCGGGCCCGTCGAGTACGGTGCGCAGCCCGGCGGCGAGCTTGCCCATCCCGGCGGCGGTCTCCGCCACCACCAGTACGGTCGTGGTGGCGGGCACGACCTCCCGCAGCCCCGACGCCCAGGGCTGGGCGCGGATCGAGGTGGCGACCTCGGCGGGGTGCCGGTCCGCGCACTCGATCAGCCAGCCCCGGTCACCGGCTCTCCGCAGAATCGTTTTTCCTGAGGTGACGTTCGCAGCCGTGACGTTCGCAGACGCGACGTTCACAGACGTCACGTCGGCCGCGGTCACGACCGCACCCCGACCCGGTCCGCGGCGGCACCGGGCGGCCCCACCGCGACACCCCCCGACGCCAGCGCCTCCCGTACGGCGGCGGCCAGCCCGGCCGCGCCCGGGGTGTCGCTGTGCACGCACAACGCGGCCAGCTCCCCGCCGTCCGGGGCGATCCGTACGACGCTTCCGCTCACCGAGACCACCGTCCCCGACTCCGCCATCCGCAGGGCGCGTTCGGCCGCCTCGGCCGGGTCGGTGATCAGGGCGCCGGGCGCGGAGCGGGGCACCAGCAGCCCCTCGTCGGTGTAGCCGCGGTCGATGAACCCCTCGGCCAGCGGGCGCACCCCGGCCGCCACCGCCCGCTCCCAGACCGCGGTGCGCGGCTGGCACAGCAGCGGCAGCGCGCCGTCGTACAGGGCCACGGCCTCGACGATCGCGGCCGCGTGCCCGGTGTGCCGGGCCGCCGCGTTGTAGAGCGCGCCATGGGCCTTCACATAGCCGACGCGACCGCCCGCGAGCCGGGCGAACACCTCCAACGCGCCCATCTGGTACAGGAGTTCGTTGACCAGCGTGGCCGGTGGCACATCGATGAAGCGGCGGCCGAAACCGGCCAGGTCGCGGTAGGAGACCTGGGCCCCGATCGCCACGCCCCGGGCGGTGCTCGCCTCACAGGTGCGGCGCAGGATGTCGGGGTCACCGGCGTGGAAACCGCAGGCCACGTTGGCCGCGGTGACCTGGTCGAGCAGCTCGCCCTCGTCGGCCGGCCCCCAGACCCCGAACCCCTCGCCCACATCGGTGTTGAGCGCGAGCGCGGTCACCGGGCCGACTCCGCCCAGTACGCCTGGAGGGCGCCGCTGCTGTTCTCCCAGGCCGTGTGCAGCCCATTCTGGCCGCCGTCGATATGCGCGGTGATCTGCCGGGCCAGCTCCTCCGCGTCCCCGTCGGCCAGCGCCTGGACCATAGCGGCATGCTCATGGTGGACCCGGCCGTACGCGGAGGTGCCATGGACGTAGAACCGGGAGTACGGCTCCAGCCGGTGGTACATCTGCGAGATGATCTCGTAGCGCATGGGCAGCCGGGACAGCCGGTACATGTCCAGGTGGAAGGCGAGGTTCGTCCGCGACCAGATATCGGCACCGGATCCCGCGGCCCGCTCCATCGCGGTCGCCATCTCCTCGAACCGGCTGATGTCGCGCCGGGAGACCCGCTCGGTGACATGCTCGGCGAAACTCGGCTCGATGAGCCGCCGCAGGTTGTAGATCTCGTCGATCTCCTCGAGGTCCAGCACCGTGACGAACGTGCCGCGACCCGGCGTCGAGCGCAGCAGGCCCTCGCTCGCGAGGGTGCGCATGGCCTCCCGCAGCGGGATGCGGCTCACCCCGAAACGGTCGGCCAGTTCGTCCTGGACCAGTCGGTGGCCCGGCGGGTAGACGCCCTCGACGATCAGCCGGCGCAGTTCGTCGGTGAGGGCGTCGGCGCCTTGGGCATCACCGCGGCGGCCTCTGTCTTCTCGGCTCATATACTGTGTATACAGTGCATGCACCGGATGCGTGAAGGGGTCGGGCCGCAGGAAATCCGTCCGCCGGGTTCGCTCTCCGGGCCGGAGGTCCCTCAGCCGTCGGCCAGGGTGCGCTCCAGGAGCGGGAGCAGCCGGTCCCAGTGGTGTCGCAGTGCCGAGGGGCTGAAGGCGTCGGTGTCGGACATGGTGAAGCCGTGGACGGTGCCGGGGTAGATCTCGGTGGTGTAGGCGACACCCGCGGCGTCCAGCGCCTGGTTGAGTTCGCCGATGGCCTCGGGCGACATGTCCCCTTCGGCGAGGCCGATGTGGACGTGCGCGGTGAGGCTGGGGACGAGGCGGTGCGGGCTGTCGGGCGCGTCGGTCACCAGGAAGCCGGGGTGGAATCCGGCGACGGCGGCCACCTGGCCGGGGTGGGCCGTCGCGGTGCGCATCGCGAGGGCGGCGCCTATGCAGTAGCCGATCACGCCGACCGGTCCGGTGCCGGCCTCGGGCCGGGTGGTGAGGAACCTGAGGTAGGCATCGGCGTCGCGCAGGATCCGTTCGGTGGTGTGCTCCTGGATCAGGGGCATCAGCCGTCCGATGATCTCGGGCCGGATCTCCTCTCCGATGTGCCCGGGAAGTTCGATCACCGGTGCCGGGCCGTGCCGGTAGAGGAAGTTGGGGACGAGCACGTAGTACCCGTGCCCGGCCAGTTCGCGGGCCCGCTCCTCCAGCTCGGGCCGGATGCCGAAGGCGTCCGGGTACAGCAGCACCCCCGGGTGCCGCTCGCCCCCGTCGGGGAAGGCGGCGAAGGCGTCGGCCTGACCGTCCGGGGTGGGGATCCGCAGTGTTGTGGTGGGCAAGGTGTTCCTTCCGTGGAGTTCGCTCCACAAACGTTTGTCGCACTAACGTTGTCGGCGCGAGCGAACGTACATCGTTAGTCGGACTAACGCAATCGGTAAGATGAGCGCCATGACCAGAGCCGAAGCCGCGGACGTCCCCGACGACGGCGCGCCCCAGACGCCCGAACGGCTGCGTCGACTGGCGAGCCGGCTGCTGTCGCAGCTGACCACGCGGTCGGACCGGCTGATCAACGAGGGCCTGGCCCGAGCCGACGCCCGCAAGTGGCACTACGCCGTGCTCGCCTCGCTGCAGGAGTACGGACCGGGCAGCCAGGCGACACTGAGCAGGCGCACCGGCATCTACCGCAGCGACATGGTCGGCGTGCTCAACGAACTGACCGAGCGTGGCCTCGTCGAGCGGGCGCCTGACCCCGACGACCGGCGCCGCAACACCATCACCATCTCCCCCCGGGGCCGCCGCCGACTACGCCGCCTCGACAAGGTCCTGGACGAACTCCACGACGAACTGCTCGCGCCGCTGAGCCCTGTCGAGCGCGACCAGTTCGCGCGGCTGCTCACCCGCCTGCTGGACCACCACACCCGGACCTCCTGACCCCGACGGACCGTCCCGGCGCGGCCTTCGCTCCGCCCGACCGGGCTACGGGGTGTCCGGCGAGGGGAGCGGCCCGCCGCAGGCGCGAAGATCCGGCGGACGCCCCCTAGGGCTGAGCGCTGGGCGCGGGCGCGTTGAGGTCTCGGTGGACCGCGCGGGCGATGCCCTCGATGTTGGCGATGCCGTCGTCCATCGTGGCGTTGTCCTGCGAGAGCACCGTGATCGTGTAGTCGTGGTCGCCGCCGGTGAAGGCGCCGAGGCTGTGCACCCGCCAGCCGTTCGTGGCCCGCTCCAGCCAGCCGTTCTTCACATGCACCTGTGCGTCGTCCGGCGCGCCCGCCGGGGTCCCCCAGCGCTGCGAGGGGATGACCTCGCTCGTCAGCTTCAGGATGTAGCCGCGGGAGTCCTCGCCGAGCACCGGGTTCGCGTGGGTCACCAGGTCGAGGAGCTTCTCCTCGTCGTTCGCGGTGATCTGGGTGAGCCCCCAGTGCCCCTCGCTGTCGAGGACGGTGTTGGTCATCCCCGCGGCCCGCAGGAATCCGTTGATCTTGTCCGTCCCGAGCTGCTTCCACAGCGCGGTGGTGGCATCGTTGTCGGACTTCGTGATCATGGCGGTGGCACGGTCCTTCTCCTCCTGCGTCAGGGCGCGGTCGTCCTTCTGCGCGTCCCACAGCAGCGTGGCGAGCACGGTCACCTTGACCGTGCTCGCGGAGTCGAATGTCCGGTCCGCGTCGAGAGTGCAGGTGGTGTTCGTGGTGCGGTCGTGGAGGCTGATCGCGGTCGTGGCGGTGGAGCCGTCCAGTGCCGAGTTGATGTCTTCGGAGAGCTTGTCGGCGAGCCCCGGCTGGTCCGAGGTGCAGATCGCCGCCTGCGGGGTGGCCGCGTGAGCTGACCCCACCGAGGCGATCGCCGGGACGAGTGCCCCGGCCGCCAGCGCCGCTCGTGACGCCAGCGTGGTCCGGGGAAGCCGGGATATTCGGCGGTGTCGCCCCATGGTGTGTGCCTGTCCATTCGCTCGTGGTACCGGTTGCGGTTCATCACCCGGGGCCATCGCTCCGTCGCGCGGACATCCCGGTGCTCCGGCACTGGATGACGAGTCAGCGGCAGGTGAGGTTCAAAAACGTGTCCGAATCTCACAAGATCACTCCACAATCGGCACAGCACCCGGGCAGCCCTGCGGGGGCCGTCGGCGCACTACGCGATCCATCCCCCCGGCGCTAGGTGGCCAGATCCGCCCGCCTCCGCGTCCGGGCACGGTCCTGCCTCCGCGCCCGGATCCGGCCGAAGGACCACGCGCCCAGGCCCGCCAGCACGGCCGCCCCGAGTCCGTACAACGGCAGCCACCGGGTCGTGGTGGATGCCAGGCAGTCGGCGACGGCCTCATGGCGGTGGCTGGCCCGCGCGTACGCCAGGGCGGCACCGTCCCGACCGGCGAGGTTCGCCAGCGACGCCTCCGTGCGAAGGCTCTCGTACGTGCCCAGCGCCCGGCAGTGGGTGCGGGTGCCCGGCATCGGGAAGAGCCACGCTGACCGCTGTAGCACCGGGGCCAGCGCGATCGCGGCGCACAGGCCCACCACCAGGGAGTACGCGATCAGGTTCGGTACGTACGCGGAGCGAAGGCCGGGCCGCCGCGGTGGCAGGCGATAGAAGGAGAGGATCACCGCGAGAAGCGTCACTCCGATGTAGGACGCGAACCACTCCCAGGCTCCCTGCGCGAGGGCGAACGTCAGCACGGCCGCGAGCCCGATGCCGATGATCCCCGCCTGGCCGGAGGCATCGGGGACCCCTCCGCCGGCCGATGTGGTCTTCCGGGCCCCTTGAGCGTGGAGGTCGTCCACGGCCTCTCCTCCTCGTCCGAGGCCACCAGTGTTCGCGCAGATCGCACCCTTGTGCGTGACGCCATGCCGGACCGGCCCCGGAGCCGCCCGGTTGGCGCCCGAGGGGGCGGCGCGCTCCGCCCGAACGGCGGCACCGGCCGTGCTTCCGGGTTCGGACCGGCGCGCACGGCGGAACCGCCGCCGCCCGCGTTCGACGTCGGCGAGCCGACAAGCCGTCGCTCACGGCCGGACGCATGGGCGAGAATCGGGTATGAGACAAGGGCCGGGCCGAACAGGAGAAGGTTGTGAGTGCACGGCAGATCGACTACCAGGCGGTGTTCGCCGTCACGCCCAGCCCTTACCTGGTGCTGGCCCCCGACCTGGTGATCGTCGAGGTCAACGAGGCCTATCTGCGGGCCACCGGCCGGACCAGGGAGGAGCTGATCGGCCACTACCTCTTCGAGGTCCACCCCGACAATCCGGCGGACCCGGACGCCGACGGGGTGCGCAATCTGGACGCCTCGCTCCAGCGGGTCCTGCGTTTGAAGCGAACGGACACGATGGCGGTGCAGAAGTACGACATCCCCGTCTCCGGGCATCCGGGAGTGTTCCGGGCGAAGTGGTGGTCGCCCATCAACACACCCGTCATCGGGCCCGACGGAGAGGTGCGGTGGATCATCCACCGGGTGGAGGACATGACCGAATTCGTGCTGACCCGCCCGCTGCGCCCGAAGCCGGAGGACACGGGCGGGGAGCGCGAGGCGATGGAGGCCGAGCTGTACACCCGGGCGCGGGAGCTCCAGCACCTCAACGAGGAACTCCGCGAGGCCCACGACCGGGAGCGCCGCACCGCCCTCGCCCTCCAGGAGGCCATGCTGCACTCCCCGGACCTGGCCGGGCACCGCGAAATCGCCGTGCGCTACATGCCCGCCGCCCGCTCGCTCAATGTGTGCGGCGACTGGTACGACGTGGTGGACCTGTCCGCGGACACCTTCACCGTCGCGGTCGGCGATGTGGTCGGCCACGGCCTGGAAGCCGCCGCTGTCATGGGCATGCTCCGCAGCGCCCTGTCCGCCGCCGTTCGCGCCATCAGCGAGCCCGGCAGAGCGATGGACGTCCTGAGCCTCTACGCCCGCACCTTCGAGGGCGCACAGGCCACGACCGCGGCCAAGGCCGTCGTCGACACCCGCCACCAGCGCATCACCTACACCAGCGCCGGCCACCCGCCGCCCGTCCTGGCCCGGCCGGACGGCACCGTCGACCTGCTCGACCAGGCCACCAACCCTCCACTGGGCCTGGTCACCGACCACCTCCCCCGCCCGCAGGCCACGGTGTCCTACACCCCGGGCGACACCCTCGTGCTCTACACCGACGGACTCATCGAACGCCGTGACGAGGACATCGACGTCGGGCTGCGCCGCCTCACCGACACCCTCGCCCGCCACACCTCGCTCGGCCCCGACCATCTGGCCGACACCCTGCTCGCCCGCCTCGGCGTGGCCGACGGCGGACGCGACGACATCGCCCTGATCGTCGTCCGTCTGTGAGATCCCGCCTGGAACAGGGTGGCGTGGCCGACCATGGAGTTCCTCCGACCGGCCCGCGAGAACGAAGCGGGCCGTTCCTCCTTTCACGTTTGTGAACACTCTGCCGACGTATGACCGGCCGCCGCGGCCCGAGGCGGTGACGTCGGAAATCCGCCAGCCTCTTCGCTCGCGCCCTTCTACCTTCGCGAACATGCCGCAGTCGCACATGTCGCAGTCGCAACGGAACCAGCGGATCGTTCAGGACGCCTGGAAGGCGTTCGCCGGCCACGACGCCGACCAGATCTCCGCGGTCCTCACCGAGGACGCCGAGTGGCTGGCGCCCCCGGGGAACGCGACCGCCGTTGCGCTGGACGGCCCCAGTCACATGGTCGGCAAGAAGGCCATCGTGCGCTTCCTCGCCGAGGACTTCACCCGCTTCTTCGTACGCGACGTCGCCGTCACCTTCCACGGCTTCTACGCCGATGGTGACCGGGTCATCGTGGAGGAGACCATGACGGCGACGCTCGCGAACGGCAACCACTACGCCAATGACTACTGCTTCGTCTTCGAGCTCCGGGACGGGCTGATCCACCGGGTCCGTGAGTACATGGACACCGCGCGCGGGCACCGTATGGTCTTCGGCGAGCTTCCGGCGCAATGACCCGTTCGACAGCCGCGCGGGCGGCTCTCGGGACGACCTGTGGTGACGGAAACCTCAACAGCCCGCCGCACACACCTACTTCTTGGCATATGTTGGACCGATGAGTTCACATGACCTGGAGCCCCGGCCTCCGTCCCCGCTGGTGGAAAAGATAGACAGCGCGCTGGCAGTACTGATCATCGTCGGTATCGCCGGCGGATCGTTCTGGCTGGCCTCGGGCCTCACCTCGTCCTACATGGTGCTCTTCAACTGACCCGCCCGCGCGCGGGCCGGCTACCGGTCGGCCCGAGCGCGGGCGTGGAAGCGGTCCCGGCGCTTGGCTTCGCGGAGGAACAGGACCGTGGGGATCAGGCAGATCACGATGGCCACCGGGCTCGCCTCCGGCCCGAACGCGCCGCCGGTCAGCGCCTCGGGACCGCTCACCGAGGCGGTGAACAGGCTGCCCTGGCCCGCGTCGGAGCCGGAGACGGTGGTGCCGAAAATGCCGCCCTCTGCCATGTTCCACCCCAGGTGCAGCCCGATCGGCAGCCACAGGGAGCGGGTCGCCGCGTAGACCGAGCCGAACAGCAGGCCCGCCTCGACCGCGATGGCCAGCCCGCCCCACACCGTGGCGTCCGGGTTCACCATGTGCAGCGCCCCGAACAGCAGGCCCGACGCCGCCAGCGCTCCCCATGTGCCGGTCTTCTCCTCCAGGACGCGGAACAGCGCGCCGCGGAAGGCCAGTTCCTCCGTCACCGCCACGCAGGTCATCACGCCCAGCGTCGTGAGCGCCCCGCCGAACGTGCCCCAGCCCTCCAGGTGGTAGCCACCGCCCATCGCGATCACCGCGATCACCAGCGAGAACATCCCGAGTCCGAGCAGCGCGCCGGTGCGCAGTTCCGACCGGGCGTTCGCGGGCCGCAGTTCGGCCGGGCTCCGGCGGCTCTCCAGGCGCCGCACCAGCCATACGTACGCGCCGAGCGCGAGGCCCGCTGTCGCCACCCCCGACAGCAGGCCGGTCACCGGGGTCGCGTCGGCCACGCCGTTGATCAGCGTGGTCAGTCCGTTCACTGCCAGGAGCAGTACGAACAGCACCGGCAGCCGCACCCACGCGGACTCCCAGCGCACCGAACGCGGCTTGCGGAGGGTGCGCGGTCCGGGCGCACGCCCCGACGGCGCCGTGATGTGCGGTAGCGGCGTCGGCTCCGGTAGCGGCGTCGGCTCCGGCCGCTCGATCGACTGCGACATGGCGTCCTCCTCGTAGACCGGCTCCTCATGGACCGGTGCGGATGTGCTCCGGCTCGGCACAGCGAGGAAGCTACGAGCGGGGACCGGCACGGATCGTCACCGCCACGTGGACAGTTCCCGAGGCGGGGTCCCCCGCGCGGGGCATCCAGGAGTCCACTCGCGGGGGATGCCCGCGGCGGCGTTCGCGGATACGTTCGGCGGGCGCAGGTCTGCCCAACCCTCCCGTGCCGCCCGTACCGGGCCACGGCCGTATCCCTGGGACCACAGTGAATTCCGTGAGAAGTGAGAGCACCGACAGCACGCTGTCGCCCGGACCGGACGAAACGCCCGGAGCTCGCCGCGCCGCGCGCATGGCTGCGGTGTGCGCCGGGTGGTGGCGAACCTGGACCGCATGGTGGCAGGGGCGTCCGCGCGCCGCGCGGGACCGGGAGTTGGCGTTCGTGCTCACCGTGCTGTCCTTCGCCGAGCCGCTGGCCGGTGTCGGTGCCCGGTTCAGTGACCTGCCGACCCGGCACGCGCCCGTGCTCGCGGTGCTGCTGGCGCTGGGGCAGACGCTGCCGCTGGCCGTGCGCGCCGGCCGCCCCGCGCTCTGTCTCACGCTGGTGGGCCTGTCCTTCGGGGTGCACCAATCGCTGGGGCTGCCGCAGACGTTCGCCAGCATGGGGCTCTACCTCGCGCTGTACTCGGTGGGCGCGCATGCGGAGCGCGGGCGGCGGCTGCTGGTCGTGCCCGCCGTGGCGGCGTTCGCGGCCCTGTCCGTCGTCCTGCACGCGCGCGGAGCGCCGCAGCCGCCGCAGGACTATGTCGTCATCGGGCTCGTACTGGCCGCCGTCTGGGGTGGCGGTGCGGTCATACGGGGCCGCCGGGCGGCCGAGGCCGAGCGGCGACGGCTCGTGGCGGCGGCCGCCACGGCGGCCGAACGAAGCCGTCTGGCACGGGAGTTGCACGATGTGGTGACTCACCATGTGACGGCGATGGTGGTGCAGTCCGACGCCGCGCCGTTCCTCATGGCCTCTCCGGAGCGGGTGACCGACGCCCTGACCGCGATCAGCGGCACCGGGCGGCGCGCGCTGGCCGAACTGCGGTACCTGCTGGGCGTACTGGAGGCCACGGGCGAGTCGGCGGCGGACGGGTCTGCGCCGATGCCGGTCGCGGCGCCGGGCGGGTCGGTGCCGGGCGGGTCGGCACCCGACAGTCGCGCGCCTGCCCGCGGCGATCTGCGCGACCTGGTCGAGCAGACCCGCAGGAGCGGCCAGCCCGTCGACCTGATCGAGGAGGGCAAGCGGCTGCCGCTGCCCATCGGCGCGGATCTGACCGTGTACCGGCTCGTCCAGGAATCCCTCACCAACGCCGTGAAGTACGCGTCCGGGCGGCCCACCCGCGTCACGGTCGGCTACGGCCACGAACACGTCGACATCGAAGTGGCCAACGAGGGTCCCGACGACCACGCCCGCCAGGGCAACGGCGACGCTCACGGCGACGGCCGACACGCGGCGCCCAGGCCGCACCATGTATCCGGCGGCCGGGGTCTGGGCGGGCTCCGCGAGCGTGTCAGAATACTCGGCGGCGACTTCACCGCGGGCCCGCGCGCCGACGGAGGCTTCTCGGTCCGCGCCCGTATACCCACCGGAGGCGACACATGACCGCGGGGTCCCCTCCGCCACTCCCCCTCCCGCCGTTCCCTCCGGCGGACTCCAGCGCACCGATCCGTGTGCTGATCTGCGAGGACCAGGCCCTCGTGCGGGCCGGTTACGTCACGATCTTCTCGGCCCAGCCGGACATCGAGGTGGTGGGAGAGGCGGACAACGGGCAGGCCGCGGTCGAAGCGGCGAAGGCGCTGCGGCCCGATGTCGCCGTGATGGACATCCGGATGCCGCTGCTCGACGGCATCGAGGCCACCCGGCAGCTGGCCGGCCCCGGCACGACGCCCAGCACACGGATCCTCGTGGTCACCACGTTCAACGTGGACGCGCTGGTGTACGAGGCGCTGCGCGCCGGTGCCAGCGGCTTCCTGCTGAAGGACGCACCGCCGGTGGAACTGGTCAACGGCGTACGGACCGTCGCACGCGGCGACTCACTGCTCTCGCCCGCCGTGACACGCACGCTCATCGGCGAGTTCGCGGGCCGGGTGCGCTCGGCGGACGACCCGGCTCCGGCCCCCGCCCCGGGCCCCGGCCCGGACGCGGCGCGTGAGCGCGAACGTCTGAAGGTCCTCGCCCCGCGCGAGTACGAGGTGCTGAGGCTGATCAGCGCGGGCCTGTCGAACGCGGAGATCGCGGCGGAGCTGGTGCTCAGCGGAGAGACCGTCAAGACGTATGTGTCCCGCATCCTGACCAAGCTGGACCTGCGCGACCGCGTCCAGGTCGTCGTCCTCGCCTACCGGGCGGGAGTGGCCCCGGACCGGCGCTGAGCAGGCGGCCGGAACACAGCGCCGCGCCCGGCCGCCCCGGCCCCGCCCCTGCCCCCGCCCCCGGTCACGCCCCTCGGCGTCAGTCGTTGGTGAAGTAATGGCCGTCGTCGAGGTCGGCGATCAGGCCGGGGTGGACCGGCTCCCAGCCCAGCAACCGCCTGGTGTCCGCGTTGGGCATGGTGATGTCCATCGTGATGAACGGGAAGCCCGTGAAGTGGTCCGCGGCCTGTTCAGCCGGGATGCTCACGGCCGGGACGTCCAGGTGGCGGCCGATGGTCTCGGCGATCTCGCGCACCGTGATGCCTTCCTCGGCCGCGGCGTACAGCTGCGAGCCGGCCGGGGCCTTCTCCAGCGCCAGCCGGTAGAGGCGGCCGACGTCCAGGGTGTGACCGGCGGGCCAGCGGTTGGTGCCGTCGCCGACGTAGCCGGACACGCCCGTGTCGCGGGCGATCTTGATCAGCATCGGGATGAAACCGGCCCGGTCCCGCGTGCTGTGGGTCACCGGCGGGATCGCGACGAGCACGGTCCGCACACCGCGTTCGGTGAAGTCCTTGATCGCGCGCCCGACGGCGGAGCGGGGGTTGGCGTCTATCGCCGCGTCGCGCCGCGCGTCGCCGGTGTGTGTGAAGCCGACGCCGATGAGGGTCTTGTCCGTGCCGGCCAGCGCGTCGCCGAATGCCCGCACCACGGCCAGGTCGACCGCCACCGCGTCGGCGAACCTCCCGGCGGGGATGGCGTCGTGATTGAACGCGAGGTGGACGACCGCGTCCGCGTCGGCCGCGGCCTCGCGCAGACCGTCCAGGTCGTCGAGGTCGCCGCGGCGCACCTCGGCGCCCAGGGCTTCGACGGCGGCGGCCGAGGCGTCGGACCGCGCCAGACCGACGACCTCGTGTCCGGCCTCGATCAGTTCGGGCACCACGGCCGATGCGATGTGGCCACTGGCACCGGTGACGAAAACACGCATGCGTAGCTCTCCTGGAGGAATGCTCCGCCCGGGGCGGAGCGAAGTGATGTGACTTGGTAACATCACCATAGCCGAAGTGACGGTACCAAGTCACATCACTTATGCTGTGCGCATGGCCCGATGGGAACCGAACGCGCAGGAACGGCTGGTGCGCGCCGCACTGGAGCTGTTCACCGAGCAGGGCTACGACGCCACCACCGTCAACGAGATCGCCGATCGCGCCGGTCTGACCAAGACCACCTTCTTCCGGCACTTCCGCGACAAGCGGGAAGTGCTCTTCGCCGGTCAGGACACGCTCATCCGGCTCCTCACCGACGCGATCGACGCGGCGCCCGGCCCGGCCACACCGCTCGAAGCGGTCAGCGCGGCCCTCGACGCCCTCACGGCCGCCTTCACGGACGACCGCCGCGACGTCGGCGCCAGGCTCCGCCCGGTCATCGCCGGTCACACCGAACTGCAGGAGCGCTCCGCGCTGAAGCGCGCCAAACTCGCCGAGGCCATGACGGACGCGCTCCACAAGCGCGGCGTATCCGAACCGACCGCGAGCCTCGCCGCCGAACTCGGCATCCGCGCCTTCTACGACGCCTTCGACCAGTGGGCCGATCCGGCGAGCAAGCGCACTCTCACCGAACTCACCCGCCGCACCCTCGACGAACTCCGCACGGCGCTGGCCGCGCTCGACTAGCACTCGCCCACCCCGCCTGGCCGCCCAGGGACTGGTGGAGCGCAGGCCGGGCCACGGACGCCGCATCGAACATCGCCTCACACCCACCGGCGAACAGACCCTGGCCGCCGGCCACCAGGTCAGCGAGAAGGTCCTGGAGGAGTGTTTCTCACCCCTCCCGGCCGCGGACCGGGCAGCCCTGCTCGGCCTGCTGCGACAGCTCAACGAGGAGGCCCCGCCCTCATCGACCTGACGACCTGACGTCAGCCACCCTCAGGTGTCCCGGCCGTAGAGCGCGGCGATGTCCTCGGCGCCGGCCCACCGGCTGTAAGTGGGCTGCTGTGGCCACCCGTCGGGCGAGTCCTGCCATTCCTCCTGCCGCCCGTACGGCAACAGGTCGATCAGCGCGAAGGAGTGGCTGAGCTGTTCGGTGCCACGGCCGTTGGTGTGCCAGGTGCGGTAGACGGTGTCGCCGTCGCGCAGGAACACATTGACGGCGAATCCGCCGCCGGGCGGGGCGCCGACGTCGGTACCGAACGGGCTGTTCGCCGTGGAGTACCAGGCCATCGTGTTCCCCACCCGCCGCTTGTAGGCGAGTGCCTCGTCGATCGGGCCCTGGGTGACGATGACGAACCGGGCGTCGTAGTCGCCCAGGAACTCCAGCCTGGTGAACTGCGAGGTGAACCCCGTACAGCCCGGACACTGCCACTGCTCGCCGGGAAACCACATGTGGTTGTAGACGATCAGCTGCTTCCTGCCGTCGAAGAGGTCCACCAGCCGAACCGGTCCGTCCTCGCCCTCGAGGGTGTAGTCGGGCATCTCGACCATCGGCAGGCGGCGGCGCTGGGCGGCGATCGCGTCGAGTTCCCTGGTCGCGGCCTTCTCCCGGACACGCAGCGCTTCGAGCTCACGCCGCCAGGTGTCGGCGTCCACGACGGACGGCAGTGCGTTGGTGGTCATGCCATGGTCCCTTCCTGATCATGTGTGTGGCGTGCATTCCATAGGTGTGGACCGCGCTCGGTCGTCGAACTCATCGGTGGCCGGCCACTCCGATCGGCAAAGCCCCGACCGCCGTCCGGGCGCGTTACCCTTTTTGCAGGACATCGACCGATATCGGTGGCTACGGAGGGTATCGGGATGGCGGGTAGAGCCGGGGCCGATTCCGAGGCGAAGCGGATGCCGGCCGGCTTCGCGGACGTGCCCGAGGCACCCGCTCCGGCCCTCGCTCTCCTGGGCTCCGACGGCACCATCCTGGCGTGGGGAGAGGGCTGTCGGCGGCTGCTCGGGCACCGCGCGGAGGACGTCGTGGGGCTGCCGGTGCGGGAGCTGCTGGAGACCCCGGCCGAAGCGGTGCGGTGGTCCTCGGCCCCGGGAGACATGGGGAAGCATGGCCGCCGACGGGCCGCCAACGCCGTCGTGAGGGTCCGGCACCGGGACGGCGAGCGGTTCCGTCTGACGGTGGAGACCATCGCGCTGACCGGCGGAGACGGTGCGAGCTGCTGGTTCGTGGCCGTCACCGGGGCGCCGGACGGAGTGCGGACCGCCGACGCCGAAGCGGCGCTTCTGGACCGGTCACCGCTGGCCGTGGCGGTGTGGGACACGCGCACACGGCTGCTGTGGTCGAACCGGGCCTGCCGCGAGATCGTGGGCCGCTCCGAGGTGGACCCGCCCACCCGGTCCACGCGGCGCGCCGTGCGCGGTTTCGACCGGACCACCATCGAGCCGGTGATACGGCGGGTGCTGACCTCGCGGGAGCCGGTCGGCGACCATGTGCTGCGATGGGTGTCGCCGGAGCACGGCCGGGAGGTCGTCTTCTCCTCCTCCGTCTTTCCCCTCGCCCCCGAGGGCGGTGACCCACTGGGCGTGTGCACCGTCTCGTTGATCACCAAGAGCGGGGAGCGCGAGCGGCTCGCGCTGCTCGGCAGGGCGGCCAATCAGATCGGCACCACGCTCGATGTGATGACGACCGCGCAGGAACTCGCGGACACGGCCGTCCCCGCCCTCGCCGACTACGTCACGGTGGATCTGGCCGATGCCGTCCCGCTGGGCGGGGAGCCACTGAAGCGGATGTCCGAGGCCGCCTCCGGCCTCCCCGTCTTCCGCCGCGCGGGTCAGTCCTCCATTCACGGCGGTATGCCCGAGGCCGCCTTCCTGGTGGGGGATGTGGTGTACGTACCGCCCGGATCGCCGTTCCTCACCGCGCTGTACAGGGACGAGTCCTACTTCGAGCCGGCCATGAGGACCGGCCCGGGGACCTGGCTCGACCGTGACCCCCGGCGCCGACAGCTCATCCACGACACCGGTATGCACTCGGTGATGATGATCCCGCTCAGGGCCCGCGGCACCATCCTCGGCATCGCCGTGTTCACGCGGACCGACAACGCCGTGCCCTTCTCCCAGGACGATCTGCTGCTGGCCGAGGAACTCTGCGTCCAAGCGGCGCTGAGCCTGGACAACGCCCGCCGCTACACACGGGAGCGGTGCGCCGCCCTCGCCCTGCAGCGCAGTCTCCTGCCGCAGGAGCTGTCGGGCGGCGCCGCGGTGGACCTGGCCGGCCGCTATCTGCCGTCGGACCGGCACGAAGGGGTGGGCGGGGACTGGATGGACGCCATCGAGCTGCCGGGCGACCGGATCGCCCTGGTCATCGGCGACGTCATCGGCCATGGCATCAACGCAGCCGCCGCCATGGGCAGGATGCGCACCGCGGTCCACACCCTCGCCGCCCTCGACCAGCACCCCGAGGAACTGCTCGACCACCTGGACAAGGTCACCGCCCGGCTCGCCGAGACCGGCACCTGGTCCCCGGGGTACTCGTCGGTCACCGGCGGAACCTGCCTCTACGCCGTCTACGACCCGGCCACCCGCCTCTGCACCCTGGCCCGCGCCGGACATCCGCCGCCGATGCTGGTGGCCCCCGACGGCCACGCCAGGATCGCCGACACACCGGTGGGCCCGCCGCTCGGAATCGGCACCGGACGTTATGAATCCGTCGATCTGGAGCTCTCCGAGGGGAGCCTGCTCGCCTTCTTCACCGACGGACTGGTGGAGACCCGGCACGGCGACATCGACACGGGTCTCGACCGGCTGCTCGCCGCACTGCAACGCCCCTCGGCGAGCCTCGAGGACCTGTGCGCCCGCGTCATCACGAGGATGACCACGGACGCTCCCCCGGAGGACGACATCGCTCTCCTCATGGCACGGACACGCGCCGACGACGGCCGGGCGACCGCCCACGGGGAGCACCGCGGGCCGTCGGCCTGACGCCCACCGTCCATCACGGGACCGTGGGGGCGGCGACCTCCCGCAGCAGCCCCATCACGGCCTGGGCGCGCGCGGTCTGGGTCATGCCCTTCACCGAGGCGATCTTGACTTCGAGCGGCGGGCTTCCGTCCCGCAGCTCCAGTTCCGCGATCTCGCCGCCGCCGTAGGTCTGGCTGGTCGCCGGCCGCTGGTTCAGCACGGAGTATCCGAGCCCCCGGGCCACCAGGGAACGCACCGTTTCATAGCTCCGGGTGCGGTAGCGGACATCGGGCGCGGTGCCGGTGGCGGCCACCAGCGAGCGGAAGTAGTCGCGGCTGTGCGGCAGGTCGAGCAGGACCAGGGGTTCCGCGGACAGTTCGGCCAGCTCCACGGTGCCCTGCCGGGCCAGCGGATGATCGGCCGGGACGATGACGTAGGCCGGGGCCCGCGCGATGGTCTCGCTGCGCAGGTCCGGCTCTGCCGACAGCCCCAGGCCGTAGGTGAGGGCGAAGTCGATGCGCCCCGCGCCCAGGGCCTGGACGAGCTGATCCGTCTCCGCCTCCACCACGTCGATCTCGATGCCCGGGTAGCGGCGGGTGCACTCGCTGAACAGGGGCGGCAGATAGTACGGGGCCAGCGTCACGAAGCAGCCGACGGCCACCGGCCCGGAGATCGTCTCGCCGTCTCCCCTGGCCTCCCGCTCGACCTCACGCGCACGGGCCAGCAGCTCCCGCGCATGGCTCCGAAGCCGCTCCCCCGCGGGCGTCAGGGTCAGTCCCCGGCCCCTGCGGCGGATGAACAGCTGCACCCGCAGATCGCGCTCCAGGTTGTGAATGGCCGCGGACACGGCGGACTGCGCGATGTGGAGCGCCCCCGACGCCTCCGTCATCGAACCGCGCTCGGCGGCCTCGAGGAAGTAGCGGAGTTGCAGGAGGGTGAAACCCACCGGTGACGTCATGCGTGACCCTCGCGCCTGGTGATCGGTGTCCGTGCCGGTGCCGACCCTATGCGGCGGCGGGTGCCGACCCTGTGCGGCGGCGCCTATGGGCGCTCAGGGGGCGCGTCGGCGACGTCCTCGGGGCGCAGCAGGGCGGACCCGGCGGTCTCCTTCAGGGACATGGCGGCGATGAGACCGCCGGCGGCGAACACCATCAGGTAGGGGCCGGGCAGCAGAGTGGAGCCGGTCGCCGAGATGAGCACGGTCATCAGGTACGGCACCGTGCCGGCGAACAGGGCGGCGGTGAGGTTGTAGGCGATGGACAGGCCGCTCTGGCGGGTGCGGGTGGGGAAGATCTCCGCCGACCACACCGCGTAGGTGCCGAGGATCGCGGCGAGGATCGCGCCGAGCAGCAGACCGGCGATCCAGGTTCCGGCGAGTCCGGTCCGCATGAGGAGGAACGCGGGGGTGGCGGCGACCAGGAGGGCCGCGGTGGCGCCGACGAAGACCGGTTTGCGTCCCACGCGGTCGGACAGCAGCCCGAACACCGGGACCAGCACCAGCCCCAGCAGCGAGATCACCGTGGACAGCAGGGCCGCGTTGCCTGCCGAGTGCCCCAGGTGGTCGGTCTCGTAGGTGACCAGATACGTCAGCACCGCGTAGAAGGGCACATGCATGGCCGCCATCAGACCCGCCGCCTGGAGCAGCTGCCGCTTGTGGTGGCGGAGCAGCTCCCGTACGGGGGTGCGCGGCACGGCGTCGTTGGCCTCGAGTGTCCGGTACTCGGGGGTGTCCTCGATCTTGTTGCGGATGATGAAGCCGATGACGCCGAGCGGCGCGGAGATGAGGAAGGGGACGCGCCAGCCCCAGGAGGTCAGCTGGGCCTCGTCGAGCCCGGTCGACAGCAGCAGGTAGACGAACGATCCGGCGAGGAAGCCCAGCAGGGAGCCGACCTCCAGCCAGCTCACCCCGAATCCGCGGCGGCGCCGGGGGGCGCTCTCGGCGAGGAAGCTCGCCGCGCTGCCGAACTCGCCGCCCGCCGCGAATCCCTGGATCAGACGCAGGATCACCAGGAGCACCGGGGCGCCGACCCCGATCGCGGCGTAGCCGGGGAGCAGACCTATGGTCAGGGTCGCGCCGGACATCATGAAGATGACCAGCGACAGCGTGCGCTTGCGGCCGATCCGGTCGCCGAGCGGCCCGAACACCATGGCACCGATGGGCCGGATGCCGAAGGACACGGCGAACACGCCGAACACGGCGAGCAGTCCGGTGGTGCTGTTCTCGTCCGGGAAGAACACGGTCGCGACCGTACCGGCGAGATACGCGTAGGCGGCCCAGTCGAACCAGTGCACGAACACGCCGACGGCTCCCGCGGCAACGCTTCTGCGCAGCGCGACGGCGTCGGTGGCCACCTCGACCTCGGTCGTGGTGACGTCGGTGTGAGTGGTGGGCATTGCGCGCCTCCTTGGGGATGGGGTGGAAGAAGCCGGAGCTGTGCGGGTCCCGCCTCGGTCAGTGGCTCGCGGATCGGGCCGGGCCGCGGTCCACACCGGTCCAGGCCAGCGCCGTCGCGCCGTCCAGCAGGGCCCGCTGGGCCGTCCCGCCCACGCAGAACGCGGCGAACTCGTGCTGGTGGTTGGTGGCGGGCAGCGAGCCGATGCCGATGTAGGGGTGGATGGCGGGCACCACCTGCGAGACGTTGCCCATGTCGGTGGAGGCGCGGTTCATCCGGGCGGCCTGCCCGGGGGGCGCGAACTCCCGCCCCAGGGCGAGGGCGTTCGCGCGGTAGTGGCCGAGGGCGGTCTCGTCGTTACGGAACTCCGCGTACGGCTTGCTCTCCGGCTCGATCTCCAGCTCGCACCCGGTGGCGAGGGCGCCCGCCTCGAAGGCCCGCATGACCCGTGGTTCGAGCCGGGCCAGTTCGGCGAGGGTTTCCGCCCTGACGTACCAGCGGCCGGTGGCCCGCTCCGGGATGGCGTTCGGGGCGTCCCCGGCGTGGGTCACCACACCGTGCACCCGGGTGGAGGACGGCAGTTGCTGGCGGAGCAGCCCGATCGCGACCTGGGCCACGGTGAAGGCGTCGGCCGCGTTGACCCCGGCCTCGGGGTAGGCCGCGGCGTGCGCGGAGCTGCCGGTGTAGGAGATCTTGGAGTGGCTGACCGCGAACGGACGGGCCTCGGCGACGTCCACCGGCGCCGGGTGCGCCATCATCGCCAGGTCCACCCCCGCGAAGGCGCCCCGGTCGAGCATCTCGACCTTGCCGCCACCGCCCTCCTCCGCCGGGGTGCCGTAGACCTCGACGGTGAGGCCCGCGTCGTCGGCGACGGCGGCCAGGCCCAGCGCGGCGCCGACCGAGCTCGCCGCGATGAGATTGTGCCCGCACGCGTGGCCGAGGCCGGGCAGCGCGTCGTACTCGGCACACAGCGCGATCCGGACCGGCCCGCTGCCGAACCGGGCGTGGAAGGCGGTGTCCAGGCCCAGGTAGGAGGAGGTGACGTCGAATCCGGCGCGGTCCAGCGGCTCGGGCACGGCGGCCGCCGCCCGGTGCTCCTCCCAGGCGGTCTCCGGGTCGGCGTGCAGCCGCTCGGACAGCCGGATCAGCTCCTCGGCGTGCCGCTCGACCTCGTGCCGGGCGGCCTCTTTCAGCGGCCCCGATGTCCCCGATGTCCCCATCACCCCCATCACCGATCGCCCGGCACGCCGTACGAGGGGGCGGAGGCGGGATCGAGTCCACGGCGTACGTAGTCGTCCCGCTGCGGCAGCCAGACGGCGAGGAGTCCGGCGAGCCGGTCGACGGGGTCATCGGCCCAGTCCACGCGCAGATCGGTCACCCGCCAGTCCACGTCCGCGACGACCGCGAGGCCCGCGGAGTGCACCGGCCCCTCCTCGCCACCGGCCGCGACGGCCGCCTGCAGGGCGGTGACCAGCCGCTCCTCCAGCTCCCCCGGGGCCGCGGAGTACGCGTCGAGGAGCACGCCGGGGATGTGCTCGCCGCACAGCATGTTGCCGGCCGCCACCGCGCCCTCGGCGGTGGCCGAGGCGTATGTGCCCAGGGTGTGCGAACCGCTGTAGGCGAACCCGGGCCCGGAGCGGCCCACCACGGTCAGCTGACGGTAGGCGATGGACTTCGCGTTGCGCGCCGCGCCGGTGACACCGGCCAGGGCGCGTGCCGCGTCACCGTGGTCCGCCAGCCCCTCCAGCAGGCTCGTGCCGAGCGTGGGGTCGGTGACGTTCTGCGAAGCCGCCGCGCCGATCCCGGGCCGCAGATGGGCGACCCGGGCGGCGACCGCCGGACTGGACGAGCCGGCCACGATGCCGAACCGCTCGCCGTCGCGGACCACCAGGGAGAACGTCATGACTGCTGCTCCTCGGGGATCACGGCTACGGCGTCGATCTCGCACAGCCACTCCGGGCGGGCCAGGGCGGACACCACCAGGCCGGTGGAGATCGGGTGGACGCCCTTGGTCCAGCGGCCCACGGTGCGGTACACCGCCTCGCGGTAGCGCGGGTCGATCAGATAGATGGTCAGCTTGACCAGGTGCTCCATCCGGCTGCCCGCCTCTTCGAGCAGCGTCTCGATGTTCGCCATGGCCTGTTCGGCCTGCGCCTCGGCGTCGCCGATGCCCACGGACTCGCTGGTGTCGAGGTGCTGGCCGATCTGGCCCCGGACGTACACGGTGTTACCGGCGACGACGGCCTGACAGAGGTCGTTGTCGAGGTTCTGCTCGGGATAGGTGTCGCGGGTGTTGAACGGACGGATCCGGGTGTGCCCGCCGGCGACGATCGGGGCCTTGACGGCCTTCGCCCGGCGGCCCTCGCTCGTGGAGGTCATCATCTGCTCCTCGTTGCTGCTCAGTTCTTCCAGGCGGTCGGCGTGGCGCCGGGCCGGTCCCCGGCGCCGTACGCGAGGTAGCCCCGCTGGGTCGTGATGTGGTCGGCGACGTATCGGGCGTCGTGCCAGACGCCCCAGATGAAGCTCGATCCGCGGCGGGACAGCCAGGGCAGGCCCAGGAAGTAGACACCGGGCTCGGACGACACACCGCGCCGCTGGTCCGGCCGCCCGTGCTCGTCGAACGCGTCGACCTCGAGCCAGCTGTAGTCGGTGGCGAAGCCCGTCGCCCAGACGATCGAGGTGACCCCGGCCCCGGCCAGGTCGAGCTCCAGCCGGGGGTCGGCCACGCCTGCCGGGTCCGGCCCGAGGACGTGGGCCGCCGGCTCCTCGGGGAGGCCGAGCCCGTTGCGCTCGACGTACTCGTCGGCCGCCCGGAGGAGCTCGAGGTACTTGGCGTCGCCGAGCGCGATGTTCGTGGCGAGATCCGGTGCGAAGCGCAGCACGCCGTCGTCGTAGGACGCGGTCAGGCCGACGAGCTCGATGCCGTCGGCGGCCAGGGCGCGGAAGTCCACCGTATGGCCGCCGCGCGCGCCGCTGACCGCGATCGTGACGTGTTCGGCCCCCTGCGGAGGCGTCTCCGCGTCCCAGCGCCCGAGCACACCGAGCCACCAGCAGAAGTCACGTCCGCGGTACTCGCGGGCGGGACGGTCGTGCGGACCGACGGAGAGGAGGACCCGGCGACCGGACCGGCGCAGCTCGTCGGCGATCTGCACCCCCGAGGACCCGGCCCCGACCACGAGGACCGCGCCCTCGGGGAGCTGCTCCGGATTGCGGTACGCGCTGGAGTGGATCTGCACGGGGACGGCACCGTCCGGGACCATGGGCGGGATCACGGGCCGCTGGAACGGCCCGGTCGCGGCCACGACGAAGCGCGCGTCGACGGAGCCTTCCGACGTCTCGACCCGGAAGCCGGGCCGACCGGTGTGTTTCCGTACCGAGGTCACCTCGACACCGCACCGGATCGGGGCACCGATCTTCTCGGCGTACATGACGAAGTAGTCCGCGATCTGGTCCTTCGAGGCGAAGGCGTCGGAGTGGACGCCGGGGTCGACGCCGGAGAACTCCAGCCCCGGGAACCGGTCGTGCCAGGCGGGCCCGTTCGCCACCAGGGAGTCCCACCGCTCCGACCGCCACCGCTCGGCGATACGGTGCCGCTCCAGGACGATGTGCGGCACACCGTGGGCCCCCAGGTGCTCGCTCATCGCCACGCCCGCCTGGCCCGCCCCGACGACGACTACTTCGGTCTCTTCACTCAACGTTCAGCCTCCGCTCAGGCGGTGGTCCATCCCGGTGTCGCGTTGACCGGGCCACCGCACGAGGGATCCTTGGACATGGCCATAGTTCTGTCCAACAGATGTTTCCGTGGAAGGCGATCTGATTTACAGATTCACACCATGGGCGAAGAGGATCGCCGACACCGCTGCCCGCGCCCGCCGCACCGGCATCGGCATCGGCATCGGCATCGGCATCGGCGATGGTTCCGGGTCAGGCAACTCCGTATCGCGCGAAGGCGAGTTGACCGGCCGACGCTCCTCAGATCGTCGGCCACCCGGGCAAACATCGCGCCGGACTAGATCATCTTATCGAGTTAACGTCAATGGCTTCTCAGGGCCAACTGGGCATACCAGCCACTAGTGTTCCTGCGGATCTGGATGGATTCCTGAACATTTGCCCCTCCCTTTCGAGGAGTCATGCATGCCCGCCCCTGAGCCTTCCCCTCCGCAATCGAGCCTGCCTGCGGCCGCTTCCCGCTCCGGGGCGAACGTCCTCTCCGAGGCCGCCGCCCGCGCCCATGACATCAAGGCCGCCACCGCTGTCCGCCCTCCTGTGCCTTCCTCGCCCGCCCCGCCTCCCGTCGACGACATCCCTGCCGCCGAGGTGCGAACGCCCGGGGCCGACGTTGAACGGATCCTGCGTGGTCCGAGCGGCCTCGGCACGGCAGGCCTGCACCTGGCCCGGCGCGAGGAGCCGCCGACGCCGCCGACACCACCGACGCCGTCGGCGGTTCCGGCGGAAGGCAACCCGATCCCGGGCCTCTACCACCACCCGGTGCCGGAACCCGACGCCGTGCGGGTGGAGGAGGTCGGCCGCAGGATCAAGGCCTGGGCATTGGACGAGGTCGACCTGTATCCCGAGGAGTGGGAGGAGCAGTTCGACGGCTTCTCCGTGGGGCGTTACATGGTCGCCTGCCATCCGGACGCTCCCACCGTCGACCACCTGATGCTCGCCACGCGCCTGATGGTGGCGGAGAACGCGGTGGACGACTGCTACTGCGAGGACCACGGAGGCTCGCCCATCGGCCTCGGTGGACGCCTTCTGCTGGCGCACACCGCCCTTGACGCCCTGCACACGACGCGGGAGTACCAGCCGCGGTGGGCGGAGTCGCTCCACTCGGACGCGCCCCGGCGCGCCTACCGGTCCGCCATGGAGTACTTCGTCCAGGCGGCCGGACCCTCCCAGGCCGACCGGCTCCGGCACGACATGGCCCGTCTGCACATGGGGTACCTCGCCGAGGCCGCCTGGGCGCAGACGGACCACGTCCCCGAGGTGTGGGAGTACCTGGCGATGCGCCAGTTCAACAACTTCCGCCCCTGCCCCACCATCACCGACACCGTCGGCGGCTACGAACTACCGGCCGACCTGCACGCCCAGCCCGCCATGCAGCGGGTCATCGCGCTCGCCGGAAACGCGACCACCATCGTGAACGACCTGTACTCGTACACCAAGGAACTCGCCGCCCCGGGCCGACACCTGAACCTGCCGGTGGTGATCGCCGAACGCGAGGGCCTCTCCGACCGCGACGCCTATCTGAAGGCGGTCGGGGTCCACAACGACCTGATGCACGACTTCGAGGCCGAAGCCGCGGCCGTGGCCGTCGCCCTCCCCGTCCCGACCGTGCAGCGCTTCCTCCGGGGCGTGGCCGCGTGGGTCGACGGCAACCACTACTGGCACCAGACCAACACCTTCCGCTACAGCCTGCCCGATTTCTGGTAAGAAGAATGGAACCATCTGTGACCAGCACCGACCTCAGCGCCGACGTCGCCAACTCCTCCAGCGCCGCCATGTTCATCCCCGCCCCGGCGACCCCCTACCAGGGGGACATCGCCCGCTACTGGGACCGCGAGGCCAGGCCGGTGAACCTGCGTCTCGGCGATGTCGACGGCCTTTACCACCACCACTACGGCATCGGAGACGTCGACCGCACCGCCCTCGGCGACGCCGACGACAGCACATACGAGAAGAAGTTGATCGCCGAGCTCCACCGCCTGGAGTCGGCACAGGCCGAACTCCTCCTGGACCACCTCGGCATGATCGAGCGTGACGACACACTCGTGGACGCCGGCTGCGGCCGCGGCGGCTCGATGGTCATGGCCCACCAGCGCTTCGGGTGCCGGGTCGAGGGCGTCACGCTGTCGGCCAAGCAGGCCGACTTCGCCAACCAGCGTGCCCGTGAACTCGGCATCGAGGACCACGTCCGCGCCCGCGTCTGCGACATGCTCGGTACGCCCTTCGAGACCGGGCGGGCCGCGGCCTCGTGGAACAACGAGTCAAGTATGTACGTCGATCTGGAAGACCTCTTCGCCGAGCACTCCCGCATCCTCGCGATCGGCGGCCGCTATGTGACCATCACCGGCTGCTGGAACCCGCGTTACGGCCAGCCCTCGAAGTATGTCTCCCAGATCAACGCGCACTTCGAGTGCAATATCCACTCCCGCCGGGAGTACCTGCGCGCCATGGCCGACAACCGCCTCGTACCGCAGGCCGTCATCGACCTCACTCCCGCGACCCTGCCGTACTGGGAGTTGCGGGCCACGTCCTCACTGGTCACCGGCATTGAAAAGGCGTTCATCAACTCCTACGAGGACGGTTCCTTCCAGTACCTGCTCATCGCCGCCGACCGCGTCTGATCGTCGGCCTCCACTCCGCGGGCGGGAGCATGGGTCCAGAGGGCGCCCGTGCTCCCGCCCGGGGCGCGGTCAGCCGCTGGAACCGCGGACCACGAGCTCGGGTTTCAGGACGACGTCATCGCTGCCGCCGTCGAGGAGGGCGAGGGAGGCCTCGACCATGTGCTCGGCGGTCGAGCCCAGGGTGGTGAGCCCCGGTGCGGCGGTGTCGGAGATGTACGTACCGTCGAAGCTCGTGATCGCGTACTCGGCGGGCACGCGTTTACCGGCGTGCTGAAGCGCCGTCAGCAGGCCGAGCGCGACAGTGTCGGCGGTGCAGATGATCGCGTCTGTGCCGCCGGGGTCCGCGAGCAGGAGCTTCGCCGCGTCGGTGCCGCTCGCCACCGTGAAGTTCGGCATTTCCAGAACCCGGTCGTCCGGTCCGGCGAGCGCGCGGAACGCGGCGGTGCGCTCGATGCTCGACGAGGAGTCTTCCTGGGCGTCGACCATCAGGATGCTGCGGCGGCCCCGCGCCCGCAGGTGTTCCACGAGCAGGCGGACCCCCGCCGCGTTGTCGAGCCGTACCGACGGGGCTTCGACGCCTCGTGCGCGGCGGTCGACCTGCACGACGCGGTTGGACCGCGCGAGCTCCGTGATCGCCGCGCCGCTCCGCTCGAACGCCGCGGGCACCACGAGCACCGCGTCCACCAGCACCCGGTCCATGGCGCCGAGCTGGCGCTGCTCGGTCTCCGGGCTCTCGCCCGTGTCGATCGTCACCAGCCGCTTGCCCTGAAGATCCAGGCGGCGCGAATACGCCGACACCAACTCCGCGAAGTACGCGTTCGCGATCGCCGGAACGACAAGCGCCAACGAATCCGTCGACTGAATCCGCAGCGCCCGCGCCGCCGCGTTCACCCGGTAGCCCAGTTCCTCACATGCGTTCCGCACCCGCAGCGCCAGCTCCGGATCGACATTGCGCTGAACGCCGGACAGCACCCGGCTCGCCGTCGGCACTGACACCCCCGCGCGCAATGCCACGTCCTTCAAGCCTATGCGCGCGCCCATCCTGATCTCCCCTGATTTCCGCCCGCCGATGCTATCAGGACGGTCGCGGCGACCCATTGACGCGGCGGGGGCCGGCGTGCTTGGGTTCGGAAATGGTTTTCCCGGCGATGAGAGTACCCTACGACCGCCCGCGGGCCCCGGCGGCCGGCGGGCGGCGGCCTGTCGTCGGATCGGTGAACCCCGGCCTCGGCCCCGGCACGCTCGCCACCCCGCTCACCGGCGGCTTAGCGGTCCACCCCACCGCTTAGCGCTCCGCCTCACCGCCGTACGCGCCTCCCACCGCGGGCACGATGGCGGTCACCGCGCACGGCGCGTGCCACATGTCTCACGCGGAGCCGCGTCGTCCCCGGACGCGGTCGACGCACCCCTCGAACCGGAACCCACGATTTCCCCGAGCCCAACCCTCCGCCCCTCCCCACATCGCCATACGTCGAAAGGCGCCCTTCCATGAGCAGTGAGGCTCAGCAAGGTCGTAGAGGCACGACCATCGAATCGAACGGCGTCAATCCCGTTCCCGATGCCGAACGGCGCGGAAAGCCGCGGGGCCTGTTCGCCGTGTGGTTCGCCTGGAACATCTCGATCCTCGGCGTCAGCTACGGCATCTTCGTCTTCGGCCTCGGTCTGAACGTCTGGCAGACGATCGTCGCCGGGACCGTCGGCTATCTCATCTCGGCCACCCTCGTCGGCATCCTCGCGGTGGGCGGGCCCCGCACGGGACTGCCGACCCTCGCCCAGACGCGTTTCGCGTTCGGCATGAAGGGCAACAGGATCCCCGCGTTCTTCGCCTACCTGTCCAATATGGGCTGGAAGGTGACGATCATCACCCTTGCCTCGACCACCGGTGCGAACCTGTTCTCGAAGCTGTGGCCGTCGGTGTTCGCCGACACCGACGGGTCGAGCGCCACGTCCACGATCGTGCTGTGGTTCGTGCTCGTACTCGCCCTGACGATGACGGTCTCCGTCCTCGGCCACGAGCTCATCATGAAGGTCGAGGTCTGGATCTCGTGGGTGACCGGCATCATGACGGTCGCGTTCCTCGGATTCATGGTGCCCGAGATCGCGTGGGCGCATCTCGGTGACACCCCTGCGGGCGGACCGCTGGTGTTCATCGGCGGCATCATCATGGCGATGACCCTCGTCGGCCTCGGCTTCCTCAACTACGGCGGCGACTTCGCCCGTTACCTCCCGCGCGACACCCCGGCGCGCGGCGTGATCAGCTGGACGGTCACCGGGCTCAGCCTGCCGGTCGTCATCCTCCTCGCCGTCGGCGCGCTGCTCGTCGGCGGGGATTCCAAGCTCGGTGCGGCCACGGCGTCCGACCCGATCGGGGCGCTCACCGCGCTCCTGCCGATGTGGTTCTTCATTCCCTTCTCCGTCGTGATCGTCATCTCGCTCGTTTCGGCCGCCATCACCGGCATGTACAGCTCCGGCCTCGCGCTCATGGCCGTCGGCGTACCGCTGCGCCGCTCCGTGACGACCGCGATCAACGCGATCATCATCGCGGCGGGCGCCTTCTACCTGCTGTTCATCTCCACCTCGTTCCTCGCGACGTTCCAGTCGTTCCTGTCGCTCATCGCCGTGATGATGGGCACCATGGGCGGCATCCAGCTCATCGACTTCATCCGGCAGCGCCGCATGGGCTGGAACACCGACATGGCGAACCCGCGCGGCTACGGCGGCCGCGACGGGCGCTGGACGGCGGTTCTGAGCCTGATCACCGGAACCGTCGTCGGTCTCGGCCTCGTGACCAGCTCCGACCCGAACTTCGCGAAGATCACGGGGTTCCTCCTCACCGAGAAGGGCCGTACCGGTGTGTTCGGGTCGAGCGGGCTCGGCATCGTCATCGCCCTGGCACTCGGCGCCGCGCTCTACGCGATCCTCACGTTCGGGTTCCGGCTGGACCCGAAGCCCGACTACTCGCTCGTGACCGCGGGAGACACCCCGCCCGGGGGGAAGACCTCCGGGCTCCCGAGTCCCGATCCGGCCGTCAGCCACGTGGCCGACCGCACCGAACGCTGACCGACCTGGTGGCGGCGCGGCCCCTGCGGACCGCGCCGCCGCCCGAGGAGCTGACACCCGTGTCCGCACATGAGACCGCGCTGCACCGATTCCGGAACCCGGACCCCTGGCATGCGCCCGCCGCCTACTGGTTCTGGCACCGGCTGCCCGACGGGGACACGATCCGGGCCCAGGTGCGGCAGATGCACGACGCCGGGATCCGGAGCTTCCAGGTGCAGGCGCGGTTGTCGTACCCGATCGAGGGCTACCTGGACGACGACTACCTCGCCGCCTGCCGTACGGCCGTCGAAACGGCCGCCGGGCTCGGCATGGTCGTCGGCATCTATGACGACTACAACTGGCAGACCGGTCATGCGGCGGGCCGGGCCGTGACCGGACACGACGAGCTGCGCGAACGGCACCTGTTCTGGGTGCGGATCCCCGCGGGCGCGAGCGAGGGCTCGCTCAGCGGGATCCGCTCGGCGACGGAGAACCTCGGCCCGGCCGCGATGGACTGGCACTACGAGGGCGGCGTCGTCGCCTGGGCCGACTGGCGGGTCGAGTACGCGCTCGTCGTGGACGCCGTAGCAGCCACAGAAGCCGTGGAAGCCACAGAAGCTGCGGAAGCCGTGGACAGGGAGCAGGGCACGGCCGCCGAGCGGCCCGAGCTCGTCGGCCGCGTGGACGGCGCCGCCGACGGGTGCCGTGTCCGCCTCGTCGAGCCCGTGCCCGGCGATGCGGAGGCGATCGTGTTCGTCTCCGCCCGCTGCGCGACCTCCCGGCTCGTGAACCCCGTCGACCCGGTCGCGGTCGATCGCTTCATCGAGGCCGGCTACCAGCCCTTCGCCGACGCCCTGGGCGACTTCTTCGGCTCCACCGTCGCCTATATGTTCTTCGACCAGCCGCACGCCGTGTACTACGACTGGGCGGAGCGCACCGGAGACCTGCGTTCGGCGATGCCGTTCCACGAGAGCCTGGCCATCTCGATCCGGGAGCGCTGGGGCGGGCGGACCCCCCAGGTGCTCGCCGCCGTGCTCGACGGGGACGACCCGGAGCGGCTGAGCCTCCGCGCCCAGTTCTACGAGCACTTCAGCGGCTACGCGATGGAGACGTTCCTCGGCAAGTTGCGCACCTGGAGCCACGCCCACGGTCTGCGTCAGTCCGGCCATGAAGTCCTCGGGCACGTCGGCGGCTGGGCGCTCGACACCGCGTTCGCGAACTGGGACCTGCGGGTGAACTTCGGGCTCGACCACTTCGGCGTGGACGGCTACCGCGACCTCACCGCGGTGGACGCGCAGGACGCCCTGGTGCAGCTCAGCCCCGTGTTCGGCGACTCGGTCGCCCGCCACCACGGCCGCGGCGGGACGATGGTCGAGCAGTACTTCGTCACCCCGCCCGAAGGCGGGACCCCGTGGTCCGGTCACTGGGGGCTCACCTTGCAGGAGTTGCGCACAACGGCGATCAACCACCATCTGCAGGGCATGCGACAGATGATCTTCCACGGCTTCTACCAGACCCACGGCCATGGAGACGATCACGAGTCGCTGCGGAATGCGCGCTTCGACTTCCCCCCGGGCATCAACTTCGAGCCGTGGTTCGCCGAACATCACCTGCGGTTCGCGCTCGAGAGCGCGCGGCTGAGCGAATTCCTCGAACCGGTCTCACCACAGAGCGACGTGGCGGTCCTGTACCCGTTGCGTACGGTGTGGACCGCGGGCCAGCTCGGCGAGCAGGCGTCGGCGATGGGCGAGTGGGCCCGCGCGCTCAGCGAATCCCGGGTGGGCTTCCACCTCGTGGACGAACGCGATCTCGACGCCGCCACTGTGGAGGAAGGCGCGGTGTGCTTCGGGGACCGCCGGTACCGGGCGCTCGTGCTCCCCGCCGTGACGACGCTGCGCTCGGCCGCATCGCTGCGCCGACTTCGCCGCCTTGCCGAATCGGGCGTACGGGTGCTCGCCGGTGGCGCGACGCCCACCGTCTACCAGGAGGGCCCGCAGACCGCCGCCGAGGACTGGGCGGACCTCGCCCCCGCAGTGGAGATGTTCCATGCGGTCCCCGAGGAAGCGGTCCTGCGCGGGCTCGCCGCACCGCGCGGACAGACTGAGCCGACACTGCGTGTGCCCGCGGGCTCGCCGGTGCGCTGGCGCGGCGGCCCGGACACGGCCGACGGCTTCCGCTTCGCGTGCTTCACCGAGACCGAAGGGACGGTGGAACTCCTGCTGCCCGACGGGCCCTGGCACATCGAGGAGTGGGAGGCCGCCGACGGCACGGTCCGCACCCTCGAAGCGGCCGGGAACCCGGTCGCGCTGCGGCTGGAGCAGAACGCGCTGCGCCTGTTGCGTGTGTGCAGGGACGCGGAACCCGCTTCCGGTCGGGCGGACGCCACGGAGGATTCCGAGGCCGCGGCCGGGCACGGCACACCGGAATGGTCGGCGCCGGAGGCACTCGAATCCGGCTGGCTGCTCGAGGTCGCCGAGGACGCGTACCAGGAGGCGGGCACCCGCCGCGACATCGCGGTGACATGCGGCTGGGAGCGCCAGGGCCTTCCGGCGTTCGCGGGCACCGCCGACTATGTGCGGCGGATCGGGCTCGACACGCCGGTCCCGCTGGAGCTGACGCTCCCGGCCGTCGCCGGAGCGGTGGCCGTGTCCGTGAACGGCGTGCGGGTGGGGCAGCGCGCCTGGGCGCCGTACCGCGTCACGGTCCCCGCCGACGCCCTGCGGCCCGGGGGTAACGAGCTCCGCATCCGGGTCGCGCCGTCGGCGGCCAACCGCTACTACGCCGGGACCGGGCTCCGCGCCGGGCCCGAGCCGTGCGGGCTGCTCGCGCCGCCACTGCTGCGCCACGCGCTCCGGACTCCCAACTCCGGTGCGTCCCCGGACGGTTTCGGCTCCGGCCCCCGCACATCCCCCATCACAGAAAGCTGACCCATCGTGCTCAAAGGACTCGACCCGCTCCTGACTCCGGACCTGCTGTACACGCTCGCGCGGATGGGGCACGGGGACACTATCGCCATCGTGGACAGGAACTTCCCCGCGCACTCCGTGAACGACCAGGTGATCCGGCTGGACGGCACCGACGTCGTCTCGGCGGGCCGGGCGGTGCTCGGACTACTGCCGCTCGACACGTTCATCCCCGAGCCCCTCGCGAGGATGGAGGTCGTCGGCGACGCCACCGCCGAGCCGCCGGTGCAGACGGACTTCATCGCCGCCGCGGAGGAGGCAGCGGGCCGCCCCGTCGCGGTGGAGACGGTCGAGCGCCACGCGTTCTATGCGCGCGCCCGCTCCGCGTTCGCGGTGGTCATCACGGGCGAGGACAGGCCGTACGGATGCTTCCTGCTCACCAAGGGCGTGCTTCCGGAGTTCTCTCCGCAGCGTTGATGCCCGCCGGCTGCCGACGGCTGGAACGCGGCCAGGGTGGCGGCGTCACACCTGAGCGAGGATGCCTCCGTCGACGCGGAACTGGGATCCGGTGAGCCAGCGCGCCCGCTCCGACACCAGGAACGCGACCAACTCGGCGGCGTCCTCGGGGGTTCCGGGGCGGTTCATCGGCACGTTCAGCCGCGTCGCGAGATCGCGCTGCGCCTCCTCCAGCGAAACCCCTTGCCTGTCGGCGATCTTCTGATGGTGTGCGATCGCCCCCGGGGTGGCGATGAAGCCCGGCAGGACGCACACCACCCGCACCCCGGCCGGGCCGACCTCGGCCGCCAGCGAGCGGCTGTAGCTGTTCATGGCGGCCTTGGCCGCGGCGTAGGCGGCCTGACCCGGCTGTGGCAGATGGCTTGCGATGGACGAGACATGCACCACGACCCCCGAGCCGCGCTCCACCATGCCCGGGACCAGTTCCTGGTCCAGCCGGACCGCGGACAGCAAATTGACCTCGAGGTCCGACCGCCAGGTTTCCTGCGGCCGGGTCAGCGTGTGCTCCGGGGCGCTGCCGGCGCCCGCGTTGTCGATCAGGATGTCCACTCCGCCGGCGGCGTCGCGCACCCGCTCCGCCAGCTGTCGTGCTCCGTCGGGGTCCGCGAGGTCCGCGGTGAAGAACCGCGCCGGCAGTGCTCCCTCGGGCGGCGCCGTTCTGGCTGTCGCGAAGACGGTCGCGCCCGCCGCGGCGAGTCGCCGCACGATCGCCGCGCCGAGCCCGCGGCTGCCGCCGGTGACCAGCGCGCGCCGCCCCGCAAGCCCTTCGTCGGGAATCGCCCCGGGCACACCGTTCCCACCAGCGGGTACGTTGCTCTGTATGTCGTTCATGCGGCCAGAATACCTGACTTACCAGTAAGGCAGTTTCCATGGGAGAGCAAGCCGATCGAAGGCGCACCGACACGCGTCGTCGCGTACGGGCCATCGCGCTGGAACTGTTCACCGAACAGGGCTATGAGCTGACCTCGTTGACTCAGGTCGCCAGGCAGGCGGGCGTCACCAGGCAGGCCGTCCTGCACCACTTCGCGAACAAGGAGGAACTGCTCACCAGCTCCTACGAAGAACTGCTCCCGGCGCTCGACGTCATCATCGAGTCCGCACGCGCCCACCCGCCTTCCGCCGCGACCCGCATGCGAGCCATCGAGCGGTTCGACGCCCTGGTCCGCGGCGAAAACGGCGCCTCACTGGTGTGCGCCCAGCTCAACGAGCACGCGCTGCGGGGACTGGCGGCCGCGCGCACACTCCAGCAGCGGCTCGACGACCTGATCCGCGCACTGGGCACCGGCGAAGGGCCCGAGGGCACGATGCGCGGACGGCTGGCCCTGTCCGCTGTGATCATGGCCGCGGCACGCGGACGCGAACTGGGCGGCCGGCAGGCAGAACGCCACAAGGCGGCGCTCGCGGTGGCCCGTTCACTGATCGGGGCCGAGAACGCGTGACCTGCCGCGCCCCGGCCCCCCGGTGACGGCGGGGGGCCGGGGCAGCACCCGGTCAGGACGGGTTGTCCGCGTGGGTGAGGGTCGTCCAGGCGTTGAAGTAGTTGTCCGTGCCGGACGGGCGGTGGGCCTCGGTGTACTTCTGGGTGTTGGACATGCTGATGCCGAGGCGGTTGTGGAGGGCGTTGAAACCGACCTCGGTGACCTGGTCCAGGCCCTTCTTGACGGAGCCGCCGCACAGCCAGGACGGCACGGCGGTGCCGTTCTCGTAGGCGGTGTGGAAGCCCAGTGCGTAGCGCAGCCGGTCCTGGATCTTCGGGTAGAGGTCCTGGCCCTGGATGCGGCTGGTCTCCGCGATGTCCGCGATGGAGGCGATGCCCCAGCCGGTGTGCCCGAAGTCGCGGCAGGTCTCCTGGGCGAGGCCGTCGGCGAAGGTGCTCTGGCCCTGCCAGTACTTGATGATCTCGGCCTCGGTGTCGATGCTGCTGTCCGCGGGCGGCTTGGGCAGGTCGCCGTCGCTGGTCAGGTATACGTACGCCGGGACGCGGTCGAGGTAGGTGCTGACCGCCTTGTCGTAGGCGGAGCGGTCATCGAGGAAGACCGCGATGCCGATGGCCGCCTCGGTCATCACCAGTTCCCAGTTGCCGTTCTTGGTGGCGGCGCCGTTGATCACCTCGGGGAGGTAGACGTCCCGCAGCATGGTGGCGAACCGTCCGGCGCCCGGCCAGCCGCCGTCGTAGGTGTACTTGATGATCTCGGCGGCGCGCGGCCAGGTGGCGCCGGACCAGCCGGACTGCAGCGGGGCGTTGCTGTTGGTGTGATCGGTGATCGTGGAGGACCAGGCGTCCATGATCTCGATCGACTTCTTGGCGTATCTGCTGTCCCGGGTGAAGTACCAGGCGAGCGCGTCGGTGTACGCCGCGATGGCGTCCTGGCGCTCCTCGGTGCACCCGTGGTTGGGGTTGGACGACGAGCCGCACTCCACGACGGCCCGCGGCCCGGGGGTGCGCGACAGCGAGGCGTAGGAGCTGCCCAGCATGTCGTCGTAGGCGGCCTTCCAGGGCTGCTGGCCCGCCTGCACCTTCGAGCGGGCGTAGTCGAGTTGGGCCCGGCTCACCAGCACCCCGGGGTGGGTGAAGGCGGCCGGCGCGGCCGTGGCCCGTGGGGCCGGTCCGCCGAGCTGAAGGCTCAGCAGACCGGCCAGCAGGGCGAGAACACTGAGTAACGCGGTTCTGGTTCGTGCCATCCCATGACCTCTTTGTTCATGGATGAGAACACAGTTCCCACATACGGACAGGATGGCCTGGACCATAAGGACAGCTCGTGAACATGTCAATGCCTGGGCGGCGATGGCCGGTCGGCCCTGGCTCGACATCGAAATATACTTGCCGGTCAACACGCAAGTTACTTGTTAAGATATCCGCATGGTCACCACTCGCCGTACCCAGCAGGAGCGCCGCGCCCAGGCCGAAGCGGCGCTGCTCAACGCCGCCGCCGAACTGGTCGTCGAGCACGGTGTGCGGTCGCTGACGCTGGCACGGGTCGGCGAACAGGCGGGGTACAGCCGCGGGATCGTCACCCACCACTTCGGATCCAAGCAGACCCTGGTCGAGCGACTGGCCCGCGCGACGCAGACCGGCTTCGTCCCCGGGCTCGCGGACCTCCCACCCGGGCTCGACCGGCTCCTGCGCCTCATCGACGGCTACGTCGGCGCCTCCGGGGGCGCCGGAACGATGAACCGGGCCTTCCTGCTGCTGTGGGCCGAGGCGGCCACCGCGTCCGAACTGGCCCCGATCTTCCGCGAGCGCGACGAGGCATTCCGCTCCGATCTGCGCACCGACGTCGCCGCCGGCATCGCCGACGGCGACGTGCGCCCGGACGTCGTCCCCGACGACGTCGCCATCGCGGTCCTCGGACAGCTGCGCGGGATCGGACTGCAGCACCTCCTCGACCCCCACACCGTCGACACCGCACGGCTGCGCCACACCGTCACCGACTACTGGCGCCAGGCATTGCGCGTCCCATAGGGCCCGGGTCACTCCGAAACCGATCGCGGCACCACACGGTCAGGCCCTCGGACGGACATCGCCATGGGGACGCCATCCGGTCGTGCGAGTCAGGTGGTGGCCAGCAGCAGATCTTCTCCGCTCGATGGGCGGAGGCCGTCGGCGCGATCAGCGAAGTAGCGCTCGGCGAACGAGGCTCCCGACACATGTCGGACGTCCTTGAAACCGGCTTCGCGGGCCAGTTCCAGCATCTCGGGCGGTTTGTAGAAGCTGATGAACGGCGTTCCGGCCGCTTGCGCGCCTTCCTTGCTCGCCCGGAGGCCGGGGCGGTCGGCGGCGTCGAGGAGTTCGGCCGGCAGCAGGAAGGTCATGGCGAGCGTCGAGCCGGGCGCGAGCCCGGCGATCTGGCGCAGGGTGGCCGCGGTGGCCTCTTCGGTGAGGTACATGGTGACGCCGGTGGAGACGATGACCGCGGGTCTTCCGGCGTCGAATCCGGCCGCGGCCAGCTGCTTCAGCCAGTCCTCGCTCGCCTCGAAGTCGACCGGCACCAGGCGCAGCCAGTCGGGGACGCCGTAGCCGAGTTCGTCCAGGCGATGGCGTTTCCATGCCTGCGGGCCGGGCTGGTCGACCTCGAAGACCCGTACCCGGGAGGCGGTCTCCGGCCTGCGCTGGGCGAAGGTGTCCAGACCGGCTCCCAGGATGACGTACTGGGTGACGCCGTGGCCGGCCCGCTCGGCGATCAGGTCCTCGATGAAACGGGCGCGGGCCACCATGGCCGCCCGGAACCCCCTGGTGGCGTCCGGGTCCATGTCGGGGCGGCGGCGCCAGTCGGCGTCGGGGGCCGCCAGCCGCAGGCCGATCTCGTCCTCGAGCACATACGGCGGTGGGTCGACCTGGACATGCATCGCCCGCCAGAGGGCGGTCCGTACCGCGGTACTGTCCGGCGCCCCGGTCTCCTCGTCCACCACGGTGTTCCCCTTTCGTCGCGGTCAGTTCTCGCCGGGGGCCTGGAGGTTCCACAGGCGTCCGTCGGGGTCGCGGACGGTCATCTCCCTGGTCCCGTAATGGGTGTCCTCGAACGGCGTGACCACCTCGACGGCGGGGCCGGGACGGAACGCGTCCGCGTCCGCCACCTTCAGCACGATCCGCGTCTGGGGCTCCCGGTCCTCGGGGACCTCGGAGATGAAGACGTACGGCCCGTCGCCGTTGCGGAGCCGGCCGGAGTTGTGGTCGGTGGCGAACTCCAGCTCGTACCCCAGCGCCTGGAAGAACCCTGCCGACTTACCCCAGTTGTGGGTCGTCAGGAACACGGCCTCGATTCCTTCGGTCGCCATGTCAGCTCTCCTTCTCGGTCGGTTGCCGTTCGTACCCATGGGCGTCGTCGAGGTAGGCGCGCAGCGCGTCGGCGACCAGCGCCGACAACGACGTGCCCGACTCGATGGCGTGGTACTTGACCTGCTTGATCAGCTCGATCGGCAGGTACACGTTGAACTGCTTGACTTCCCTGTCACCCACGAGTGCGATGCTAGCATCCTAGCAAGCTAGGAGACGATGGGCGCGGCCATGGCGAACCGCCCGACCGACGCGGAACGTCGCGGGTCGACTGCGGACCTGTCCGCCCTACTCCAGCCCCCGCTTCCCCGGCGCCCAGAACGGCTTGGTGAGCACCGCGCGCCGGTCCCAGCCCGCCTCCCGGACGAGCACCTGCCGCACTTGCTGCACGGTCCGGGCCTCCCCGGCGACGTAGGCGATCCCGCCCGGCTCGGGGGCGAGGCGCCGCACCGCGTCCGCGAGTGAAGTGCCGCCCCTGGTCAGCCAGTCGAGGCGGTCCGAGTGGGTCAGCGGCAGCCGGTCCGCGGCCGTCTCCGTCTCCACGCAGCCGGAGACGCGCGCCCCGGGCGGCAGTGCGGCCAGCATCGCGCCGAAGGCGACGGACGCCGTCTCCTCCCCGACGAAGACGTGATGGGCGGCCTCGGACCGGAGCGTGAACGACCCCTCGGGTTTGCCCAGCCGCACCCGCGCGCCGACCTCGGCGCTCCCGCCCCAGCGCGCCCCCGGCCCCGCTCCGGCGTGGTCCAGCACACACAACTCGACGGCGCCGGAGGGGTCATAGGCCCACACGGAGTACGTACGACGGGTCAGCCCGGAGCCCACCAGAACACGCACCTGCTGTCCGGGGCGGACCTCGAGCCCGGCGAGGGCGTCGCCCTCGATGCGCAGCCGGCGCATGCGGGCGGCGATCGGTTCGGCCTCGGTGACGGTGCCGCGGAGCATCAGCAGATCCAGGACCGGGTCCAGCAGCGTGGGCATGGGGGTGCTCCTCGGGGAAATCGGGGGCGTGCGCGGGGAGTTGGACGGACACGACACGACCGGCCGAAACGCGATAGTACGCGTTCTCGATCGAATGCGATAGTGCGCGACTTGGCGGTGCCGCGATACTCACCCGCCCGGAACGGTCAGCCCCGCGGACGCGTCCCTAGGGCCGCACCAGGATCTTGATGTGGTCTCCGGTGCCGTCCAGGAGCACCTGCAAACCGCCCTCGACCAGGTCATCCAGGTCGATGCGCCCGGTGATGAACCGGTCCACCGAGAGCTTGCCCGCGTTGAGAAGGTCGATGACGGGCTGGTGGTCGCCCGCGTAGCAGATGGTGCCCACCAGCCGCACCTCCTTGAGTACGAGCGGAATCATGTCCAGCGTCGCCGGATGGCTCCATATCGCGACGTTGACGACGGTCCCGCGGGCCTTGACCGCCGCGACGCAGGCGGCCAGTACGGAGTCGACTCCCGCGCACTCGAAGGCCACGTCGGCCCCGGCGCCGCCGGTGAGCTCCCTGATGCGCTCGTCCGCCTTCTCCGCGAGCGGGTCGATGACCGCGTCGGCTCCCGCGTCGAGCGCTCGGCGCCGACGCCCGGCGGACGGTTCCACCACGCTGACGTGCCCGGCTCCGGTCGCCTTCAGCACCGTCACGATCAGCAGCCCGATCGGCCCGGCGCCGAACACGGCGGCGCTGGCTCCCGGTGCGATCTCCGCCCTGCCGACGGCGTGGTGGGCGACCGCCAGCGGCTCGATCAGCGCACCGGCCTCGGTCGTCACCTCGCCGAGGGAGAACACCAGCTCGCGGTCGACGACGATGTACTCGGCCAGGCCCCCGCCGCCGCCCGCCAGTCCGATGGTGGCCGCCCGGTCGCAGCTGTTGTGGTGACCGGCCAGACACGGAGGGCAGGACCGGCACACCAGCCTTGGCTCGGCGGTCACGCGCTCGCCCACGCTCAAGTCGTCGACATCCGCGGCCAGTTCGGCGACGGTGCCCGCGAACTCATGGCCCAGGACGACCGGTGAGGTCTCCCCGGTCATCGGATGGGGCTCCCCGGGGGTCGGGCAGAAGATGGGTCCGTCCACGTACTCGTGCAGATCGGTGCCGCAGATGCCGCACCAGTCGACCTTGATCTTCACTGTCCCCGGCCGTACGGCCGGTTCCGGGATCTCCTCGATGCGTATGTCGCCTCGTCCATGGAATCGAGCGGCCCTCATGCGTTTCCTGCCTGTTCGTTCGGTGCCTGTCCGGGTTCCATTCCGGCTGGGGGGTGGACGCCGTCCTACGGCGTCGGGGCGTCGGGACGCAGCAGACCCGCGTCCCGCAGGTCGTCCCACAGTTGCCCGGGGATCCGGGCCCCGAACAGCGCGGCGCTTCCGCTCTGCTGCTCGGGGGTGCGGGAGCCGACGCATACGCTCGCCACGGACGGGTGGGCCGCGGCGAACCCCAGTGCGGCGGCGGGCAGAGCCACGTCGTGTGCGCGGCAGATGGCGTGGATCCGCGCCGTCCGCTGGAGGATCTCCGGGGGCGCGGGGGCGTAGTTGAACTTCGCCCCTTCGATGGCGCCGGTGGCGAGCACACCGCTGTTGTAGACCCCGCCCAGGATCACGCTGACGCCCCGCTTCTCGCACAGGGGCAGCAGTTCGTCCAGCGGATCCTGCTCCAGCAGGGTGTACCGGCCGGCCAGCAGCACGCAGTCGGCATCGGTCCGCCGGACGGCTTCCAGACACACGTCCGTCTCGTTGACGCCGAATCCGATGGCCGACACCACCCCTTCCTCCCGCAGCCGGACCAGGGCGGGAAATCCCTCCTCGACCGCCTGGCGGAACATCTCCGGCTGGGCGTCGCCATGGGTGTAGTGATCCACGTCGTGCATCAGCAGAATGTCGACGTGATCGGTGAGCATGCGCTGGAGGCTCTCCTCCACCGAACGCATGATCCCGTCGTAGGAATAGTCGTAGTGGGCGGCGAAGGGCGCCGGCTCCACCCACAGGCCGGAGTCGAAGGTGCCGGGCGCGGCGGGCTCGAGCCGCCGGCCGACCTTGGTGGAGATGACGTACTGGTCACGCGGATAGCCGCGCAGCGCGTGACCGAGCCGGTGCTCGCTCAGCCCGTGGCCGTACAGCGGAGCGGTGTCGAAGTGGCGTATCCCCAGATCCCACGCCTGGGACACCATCTCCATGGCCATGGGCTCGCTGAAGGGGTGCAGGAAATTGCCGATGGGGGCCGCGCCGAAGGACATGGCGGTGGTGCGGACGGATGTCCGCCCCAGCGGACGGGGTTCGTTGACCCGCATGAGGACCTCCTGAGGGGGTGGTCAGGCGCCGGCTGCCCGGCGGTTGTCGATCTCGGTGGTGGCCTGGACGAGGACCGCTCTCAGATCGCCGACGACACCGAAGTCGGCGAGGCCGAAGATCGGCGCCTCGGCGTCCTTGTTGACCGCGACGACGGTCTTGGACGAGCGCATCCCGGCGATGTGCTGGATGGCCCCGGAGATGCCCGATGCCACGTAGAGCTGCGGGGAGACCGTCACACCGGTCTGTCCGACCTGGAACGCGTGCGGATACCAGCCCGCGTCCACCGCGGCGCGTGAGGCGCCCACGGCGGCTCCGAGGCAGTCGGCGAACGCCTCGACGGCGTCGAAGTCACCACCCGTGCCACGGCCTCCCGAGACCACGATCGAGGCGTCGGCGAGATCGGGGCGGCCGATGTCCTCGCGGGGCTCACGGCTGATGATCCGTGCCGCTCTCGCGGCGTCGGACACCGCCACGTCCACGGTCTCGACCTCGATCGGGGCGGCGGCGTCGGCGTTCTCCGGGGTGAGGGAGTTCGGCTTCAGCGTCACGATCGGTGTGCCCTTGGTGATGCTCGCCGTCGTGGTGAAGGCGCCCCCGAACACTGACTGGGTCGTGTGAACAGCCCCGTCGTCGCCCCGTACGACGTCACTGGCGTCGGTCACCAGACCCGAATCCGTCTTGATCGCCAGGCGGGCGGCGACCTCCTTGCCCTCCGAGGTCGAGGGGATCAGCACCGCGGCCGGCCGTCTGCCCGCGACCAGGTGGGCGAGCGCCTCGGCCTTGGGCGCCACCAGACAGTCACGGTAGGCGTCGTCGTCGAGGACGTAGACCTTAGTGGCCCCGTACTCGGCCAGTTGCCCGGGGGTGACGTCCGCCTCGGCTCCGAAGAACACCGCGGACGGCTCGCCGAGGCGGCGCGCGCAGGTCAGCAGCTCGGCCGTGGTCGTGCGGATGGCGCCGTCGGTGTGGTCGACGACGACGAGAATCTCGCTCATAGCGCTTGTGGGCCTTCCGGTTGGGTCCGCGGACAGCTCAGACGAGCTTCTGCGCGACGAGGTATTCGGCGAGCCGCGCTCCGCCCTCGCCCTCGTCGGACACGATCTGTCCCCCGGTGCGCGCCGGGCGGGCGGCGAACGCCGAGACCGTCGTCCCGGCGGCCTCCAGGCCGACCTCCGACGCGATGCCGAGGTCCGCCAGTGACCAAGTTTCCACCGGCTTCTTCTTCGCCGCCATGATCCCCTTGAACGAGGGGTAGCGCGGTTCGTTGCTCCGGTCGGTCACGCTCAGCACCAGCGGACCGGACGCCTCGATGTGTTCGGTGGCGGTGCTGGATTCCCGGCGGATGGTGACGGTGCCGCCCTCGACGGTGACCTGCGACGCCAGGGTCAGCTGCGGCACGCCAAGACGCTCGGCCAGCATCGCGGGCACCACGCCCATGCCACCGTCGGTGGATGCCATCCCGCACAGCACGATGTCGTAGCCCGTCTTCCTGACCGCCGCTGCCAGCACCAGTGAGGTGGCCGCCGCGTCGGAGCCGTGCAGGGCGTCGTCGACGATGTGCACACCACGGTGCGCCCCCATCCGCAGGCCGCGGGCGATGGCATCGGCCGCCTCCTCGGGGCCGACGGTCACCACCGTCACCTCGCCCCCGTCGGCCTCCGTGATCCTCAGCGCCTCCTCGACGGCGTGCTCGTCGAGTTCGCAGAGCATTCCGTCCACGTCGGCCCGGTCCACGGTGTTGTCGACCGCGCTGAACGTCCGGTCGGCGGCGGCGGGCACGTACTTCACACAGACGACGATGTTCACTGTCGATGACTCCTTGTCTCTCCCGGGGATCCGGTCACGCGTCGATGAGCGGTCATGCGACCGCCGCTCCCCGCCGTCGGTTCGCGGTCGCCGCGATCGCCATGATCACGATCCCGCCGTAGAGGATGGGCTGGAACGCCGCGTTGATGCCGACGAGGTCCAGGCCGACCCGGAGCAGCGCGATGACCAGCGCGCCGCACAGGGTGCGCCCCACCCCGCCGATCCCCCCGGAGATGGCCGTGCCACCCACGATGACCGCCGCGATGGCGGGGAGCAGCAGCGTGTCGGAGGTGGTGGCACCGGCGGATTGCAGCCGGGCCACCTGGAAGACCGCGGCCAGCCCGGCCAGGGCCGCGGAGGCGGTGAAGACCGCGATGACGATCCCGCGGGTACGGATGCCGCTGTGGGCCGCGGCCCGCTCGTTGAGCCCGATGGCGCGGATACGGCGGCCGATCGGCAGCGCCTTCATCCAGGCCATCAGCGCGAGGGCGACCAGCAGCACCAGGAGGTAGGAGATGGGCAGGCCGAAGATCCGGTAGAAGATCCACTCGATGGAGCCGTAGCCGTCCGTGACGAGGATCGAGTCGGCCCGTGAGGTGGTCAGCGAAAGACCGGCGAAGATCCCCAGGAAGCCGAGGGTGATGATGAAGGAGGGCACCTGGGTGGTGATGTGGATGACGCCGATGAGCGTCCCGCACAGCGCGGCGCCGACCACGACGAGGGGCACCGCGGCTGGGCCCCAGTTCCCCAGTCCGTGGGCGAGTGCGACACCGGCGAGGCTCGCGAGTCCGGCGTTCGACAGGTCGATACGTCCGGTGAGCACGACCAGGGCCTCGCCGATCGCGAGCAGGGTCAGGGGTGCGGCCTGTTCCAGCAGCGAGATCAGGCTCGGGGCCTGGAAGAACGAGGAGTCGTACGCGCCGACGGCGATGACCAGCGCCGCGAGGACGAAGAAGGGGGCGGCGCCGGCTTCGTGGAGCCGCCTGAGCCGAGAGGTCCCCGCCGTGTCGGTCCGCGCCTCCGGCGGCGCCTGTGAGGTGGTGGCCATCTCAGACCATCCTTTCGAGGACATCGGTACGCTGCGGCCGGGAGCCCACACCGGAGGTGAACTCGTCCGTGATGCGGCCGTCCTTCATGGTCAGGACCCGGTGGCTCATCGCTATCCCCTCGTCGAGGGTGTCCGCGAGCAGCAGGACGGCCAGGCCGCGCGCGGCGAGCCGCCGGATCAGCGCGTACACATCCGCCTTGGCGCCGACGTCGAGCCCCCGGGTGGGGGTGTCGAGGACCAGCACCCGCAGCTCGGGGTCGAGGAGCCACTTGGCGAGCACGACCTTCTGCTGGTTGCCACCCGACAGGTCGCGCAGCGGGGTGTGCTGGGAGGGGGTGCGCACCCGCAGGTCCCCGATCCACTCCTGGACCGTGCGCCGCTCGCGGGCCGGGTCCAGGAGCGGGCCCCGGCTCACCTGCCCGGGATGGGCGAGCGTGAGGTTCTCCCGGACGTCCATGCCGAGCACCGCTCCGTCCACCTTGCGTTCGGAGGGCACATAGCCGATGCCCGCCCGCACCGCGTGCGCCGGAGACCTGGGCCTGATGCGCCGTCCGTCGAGCGTGATGGTGCCCGACTTCACCGGTACGGCCCCGAAGATGGCGCGGGCCACGTCCTCCCGGCCACTCTCCTGGACACCCATCAGGCTCACCACCTCGCCGTGCGCGATGGTGAGGGAGACGTCGTGGAAGGTCGTGCCGGTGAGGTTGGTCAGCTCGAGCCGCGGCCTGGTCCGGGCGGGCCGCTGGTCCGACTCGTGGTAGTAGCCGGCGCTGAGATCCTGCCCGACCATCATCGAGAAGAGCTGGTCGGTGGTGACATCGGCCGGGCGGCACTCGCCGACCACACCGCCGTCCCGCATGACGTAGACCCGGTCGCAGATCTCCAGCACCTCCTCCATGCGGTGGGACACGAAGACGACGCTGGCGCGCTCGCGCAGCTCACGGACGATGGAGAAGAGCGTCTCTATCTCGGAGTGCTCCAGGACCGAGGTCGGCTCGTCGAGGAGGATGACCGGTTCGTGGTGGCCGCGCTCGCCCGAGGCGAGGGCCTTGGCCACCTCGACCATCTGGCGCTTGGCGAAGGACAGGCGGCCGGTCGGTGTGGCCGCGCGCAGCGAGCCGCCCACCAGGTCCAGATAGCGCTGGGCCCGCCGGTTCAGATCCGACCACCGGTAGAGCCCGAACCGCACCGACGGCCCCTCGTTGCCGAGCAGGACGTTCTCGGCGACCGTGATGTTCTCCAGCAGGGACTGCTCCTGGAACACCATCGCGACACCTTTACGGTTCGCGTCGGCCACTCCCTGGAAGGCGGCCTCCGAGCCGCGCAGCAGCAGGGAGCCCGAGTCGAGTCGCTGCAGACCGCACAGGACCTTCAGCAGCGTCGACTTGCCCGCGCCGTTCTCCCCGATCAGGCCCAGCACCTCGTGCTGCCGGACCTCCATGTGGACGTCGCTCAGGGCACGGACACCGGGGAACGACTTCGTCGCCCCGCGCAGTTCCATGACCGGTGTGTCATTCACTTGATCACCCTCAGACGTTGCCGGGCGCGCCACAGGGTGAGGCTCGCGGCGGTCACCACGACGGCCCCCTGGACGGTTTGCTGGATGTAGGAGCTGACACCGGCCAGGACCATGGCGTTGGCGATGGCCACCATCACGACCACCCCGACCAGTGAGTGCAGCACTCCGCCGCGGCCACCGGTCAGCAGGGTCCCGCCGATGACCACGCCGGCGATGGTGGTGAACAGCAGACCGGTCCCGATGCCGACGTCACCGACGCCGGACCGGGCGGTGGCCATCGCCGAGGCCAGTCCCGCGGTGGCACCCGCGAGGACGAAGGCGGCCGCCCGGTAGGCGCGTACCGGGACCCCGGAGAGCAGCGCGGTCTCCTCGCTGCCGCCGATGACGTAGGCGTAGCGGCCGAAGCGCGTATAGCGCTGCAGCGTCCACCCGAAGGCCACGACCAGCAGGGCGATCCACACGATGCCGGGGAGACCGGCCGTCCTGTGCTCCGCGAGGGCGCGGAAGGACTCGTCGGTCACCCGGGGCGGAGTGTCTCCGAACAGCAGTTGGGCCACGCCCAGGCCGATCTGCCAGGTGCCGATGGTGACGATGAAGGACGGGACGCGCAGCAGTCCCACGGTGGCGCCGGCGACCAGTCCGATCGCCGCTCCGACCGCGCATCCGGCGGCGATGGCCCAGAGGCCGAGGTCCATCGTGTTGCGGTCGTTGGCGACCAGCAGGGCGGTGGTCAGGGATGCCGCCGCCATCGTGCCCTCGAGCGAGAGGTCGATGCCTCCCATGAGGATGACGAAGGTCAGGCCGACCGCCAGCACCGCGGGGACGGCGCTCTGCTCGGCCACCGCGCCCAGGTTTCCCGGGGAGAGGAACGAGGGGTTGACGAAGCTCATGACGGCGGCGATGAGCGCGAGCACGGCCAGGGCCGGTGTGGGGATGGTGTGCGAGCCGAGCGCGGCCCGCCCCGGCCGCGGCGGCTTGTCCGCGCCGCGGCCGGTGGCGCGGGGGTCGTGGCGGTCGGCGGGTGCGAGTGTCAGCTTCACTTGATCGGCCTGCCGTTCTGTGACCACAGATGCGTGAAGTCGAGCTTCGTGGTGTCCGTGGGGGACGGAACCGAGGACGCGTTGGCCCGGGTGATGATGGGCAGCGGCTTGAGATAGAACGACCGGTGGCCCTGGGGTTCCTTGGCGGGGTTGATCCTGCCGGTGGCGGCCGCGTACCCGATCGACATCCCGAGGCCGCCCTGGGCCGCTCCGGTGGAGGGGGTCGTGGCGACGTAGCCGGTGGACGGGTCCCGTACGTCGTGCACCGTTTCGGCCAGACCGTCGATCGAGGCGATCTTGACCTTCCCCTTCCGGCCCGCGTTCTTGACCGCCCCCAGCGCGCCCAGGCCCATGGAGTCGCTGGCGGCCCAGATGCCGCCTATCCGGTGGCCGTACTTCGTCAGATAGGTCTGGGTGACGTTCTGGGCCTTGGTGCGGTCCCATCCGGCGGTCTGGTCGCCGAGCAGCTTGATGCCGGGGTACTCCTTCAGCGCCTTCTTCAGCCCCCGGAAGCGCTCCTGGGCGGGCGCGTTGTCGAGGATTCCCTGGAGGGCCACGATCGAGCCCTTTCCTCCCATCGACCTGAACAGGGCCTTCGCCGTCTCGTAGCCCTGGGGAACGCCGTCGACCGACATATGCGCGACCCAGTGCGGGGACTCGCTCTCCGGGGCCAGGCCGTCGGGCCGGTTCCACTGTGTGACCAGCCACGCCCCGGACTTGTCGACCGCCTTGACGATCGCGGGCAGCACCGAGGACTCGTTGGGGTCGACGTTCAGCACGACGCACTTGCCGCCCTTGGCCAGGATCGACTGGATCTGGCTGAGCTGCTTCGAGGAGTCGCCGTTGCTGGCGATCCACTGGTAGCGGTGCGCATGGCGCGATTTCGCGAAGGCACGGGCCCCGGCGTTGACGGCCACGTAGTACTCGTTCTCCAGTCCCCGGCCGGACTGGACGAGGGTGACGTCCGACGGTTTGCACCGGCCGGAGTCGCCCGCGGCCGATCCGCTGTCCACCGCGCCGCAGGCGCTGAGGGACGTGGCGAGCAGAGCGGTCAGGGATCCGCTGATCACGGCGGATCGGGGATGGTGCATGGTACGTCCTCCTGTTGGTACGAGCCGCCGGGCGCGTCAGGGGCGATGGCGGCGTCCCGCTACCCGCGGCGGCGCACGAGATCGCGGCTGATGATGAGGCGTTGCACCTCGCTGGTGCCTTCGTAGATCGTGGTGATGCGGGCGTCCCGGTAGAGGCGCTCGGCGGGCACACCGCGGATGTATCCGCCGCCGCCGAGGATCTGAACGGCCCCGGAGGTGGTGCGGACGCTCGCCTCGGAGGCGAACAGCTTGGCCATCGAGCAGGCGGGGCCCGCCGGGCGGCCGGTGTCCAGCAGTCCGGCCGCGTGTTCCAGGAGCAGCTTCGCCGCCTGGTGGTCCACCGCCATGTCGGCGAGCTGGAACGCCACGGACTGGAATTCGGACAGCGGCCGGCCGAACTGGTGGCGGCTGACGGCGTGCTCGTTCGCGGTGTCCAGCGCCGCCCGCGAGATGCCGTTGGCCAGCGCGCCGATCCCCAGCCGGCCCTTCTCCAGTACCGAGAGCACCGCGCCGAAGCCGCTGCCCTCCTCCCCGAGCAGCGCGGTCGGGGGAAGCCGGACGTCGGTGAAGACGAAGCCGCCGACCGGGGACGCCTTCTGGCCCATCTTCTTCTCGCGGTAGCCGCGTTCGACACCGGGGGTGTCCACGTCGACCAGGAACATCGACATGCCGCCGCGCTTGCGCTTGCCGGGGTCGGTGACCGCCAGGACCAGCGCCACGTCGGCCACCGGTGCGTTGTGGATGTAGATCTTCTCGCCGTTCAGCACCCAGTCCGCGCCGTCACGGCGGGCGCGGGTGGCCAGGCTTCCGAGGTCGGATCCGGCGCCGGGCTCGGTCAGCGCGTAGGCGCAGCGCGTCCGGCCGCTGATGATGCCGGGGAGATACCGGTCCTTCTGCTCCTGGGTGCCGTAGCCGGTCAGCAGTGAGCCGACCAGTTCCACCAGACCGCACTGGTCGGCGACGCTGGCGTAGCCGTAGGACAGCTCCTCCATCACCGCGATGTAGTCGGCCACCAGGCCACCGGCCCCGCCGTCGCGCTCGGGGACGGTGATGCCCATCAGACCCAGTTCGCCCATCCGGGCGTAGATCTCCTCGGGGAAACGCTCGGTGCTGTCGAGTTCCTCTACGACGGGGGTGATCTCCTTCGCCGCGAAGTCCCGCACCATGGTGATGAGAGCGTCGCGCTCCGGGGCGGTGTCGGCGGTCTGACGCGGTGACATGAGGGGGTCCTCCAGGGAGTGGGGGTGGCCGGTGCCGCTCAAGGGCTCAGGCGGTGAAGACGCCGGCCGGCATCCGGCGCGGCGACGGGTCGAGTACGGGCTCGAAGTCCATATGGTTGAGGACATCGCGGTTCAGGTCGATGCCCGGTGCGATCTCGATCAGCACGGGGCCTTCGTCGCGCAGCTCGAAGACGGCTCGTTCGGTGACGTAGAGGGCGCGCTGTCCCCGGCTCCGCGCGGCGGCGGCGTCGAAGGTGACGTGCGAGACCTCGTGGACGAACTTGCGCACCTGCCCCTCGGCGGCGATGCGCAGCGCGCCCGGGGTCACCTCCGCGCGCAGCCCCCGTGCGGTGAAGGTGCCGCAGAACACCACGGTGCTCGCGGCGTGGGCGATGTCGATGAAGCCGCCCGGTCCGACGACCGATGGGCCCACCTTGCTGACATTGACGTTTCCGTACCGGTCGGCCTCGGCCATGCCCAGGACCGCGACATCGAGCATCCCGGTGGCGAAGAAGTCGAACTGCGAGAGCGAGGAGACCAGCGCGGCCGGATGCCGGCTGAGGCCGAACAGCTCGCCGGTCTCCGGCACCCCGCCGACCGCGCCCTGTTCGATGACCAGGTGGACATCGTCCAGCCGGTGCTGTTCGGCGAGGACGTCCACGACACCGGCGCTCATGCCGAAGCCCACATTGAGCACGCACCCGGACGGCACCTCCAGCGCGGCCCGGCGGGCGACGACGTCCCGCGGCCCCGGGACGGCGGTCCGGGGCGCGGGCCGGGCCAGGCCGGCGGGGGCGGCCTGGCTGAAGGCCGCGTCGAACTCCCCCGCGTAGGTCTGCCACTGGCCGGGGCTGAGGACACCGATGTCGACCAGCGGCCCGGGGACGCTCACCGTACGAGGATCCTGGGCACCGACCGCGACCCGGCGCTTGACCTGCGCGATGATCCGGCCCCCGCAGCCACGGGCGGCCGCGGCCACCGCCTGGCTGTCCAGGGAGGCGGCCTCCTCGGCGCAGCTGACGTTGCCGAGCTCGTCCATGGAACTGCCGCGCACCAGACCGATGTCGACGTGTACGGGGCGGTAGTGCAGGTACTCCACTCCGTCGATCTCGGCAAGGGTGACCAGATCGTCGGGCGAGACATCGTTGAGACGTCCGCCCTGGCGCCGTGGGTCGACGAAGGTGCCGAGGCCCACCTGTGAGAACACCCCCGGCCGACGGGCCCCGCTCTCGCGCAGCAGGGCCGCGATGATCCCGGCGGGCAGCGAGTACGCCTCGATGGCGCCCGAGGCCGCGAGGGCCTGCATGGCCGGGGACCAGGACCAGTGGCCGCCGACGACCCGGCGGACCAGGCCCTCGTGGGCCAGCCGGTTCAGGCCGGTCTTCTGCCCGTCCCCGATGCCGAGGCCGTGGACGACGGTCAGGTTCCGGGGGTGGCCGGTGTCGAGGAACCGCTGCTCGATGGCGGCGAGCACATCGTCGGCCTCCAGGATGCCCCCGCCCGAGCCGGTCATGGCGAGCGTGGCGCCATCGGGGACGGTGGCCGCGGCCTCGGCGGCGCTCATCATGGCGGGGCCCGCGTGTGTGCCGGTCATGCGACGCTCATCCCTCCGTCGACGGTGACGACCGATCCGGTGGCGAAGGAGGAGGCGTCGCCGGCCAGGAAGGCGATGGCCGTGGCGATCTCGCTCGGCTCGGCGAGCCGGTTGAGCAGCTGACGCCCTTCCAGATAGGCCCGGTAGGCCGCGGGGTCCGCCACATCGGCCTCGATCTTCGCGAAGTACGGGGAGTCGGTGGTGCCGGGCGCCACCGCGTTGACGCGCACGCCCGCGGCCGCGTGATCCACCGCCATGGCCCGGGTGAGGCCGAGGACGGCGGATTTGGAGGCGCAGTACGCCGCCCGCCGCGCCATGCCGATCTGCCCGGCCACCGAGGCGACGTTGACCACCGCGCCGGAGCGCTGGGCGACCATCCGCGGCAGGAGCGCCCGGCAGCCGAGGAAGACACCGGTCACGTTGGTGGCGAACAGGGCCTCCCAGGCGGACGGATCGGTGTCGAGGACCGTTCCCCGGATGCCGTAGCCCGCGTTGTTGACCAGGACGTCCACCCCGCCGAGGCGATCCACCTGGGCGAGCACCTCATCCCATGCGGCGGGACTGGCCACGTCGCCGGCCACGACGGTCACGGGCCAGCCGTGGCCGTCGGCCTCCTGGGCGAGGGCGTCGCATTCCCGCTCGTCGTTGGCGAGCACGATCTGCCGGGCGCCCGCACCGGCGAACAGGCGCACCGTGGCCAGGCCGATCCCCGAGGTACCGCCGGTGACCACGCACACCTTGTCTTCCAGACTCATTCCGCCTCCTAGGAAACGCTTTCTCGCTGCGCTTCCCTTAGCTGGCCAACCATCCGGACGAAACCATCCGAGGTGACCGATTGCATCGCTCCACCTGGGCTTATCCAATGAAGCCCCTCATGCTCCCGCGCGACGCCGCTCTGCGACGTCGGCCAAGCGGTGGTTCATTTGGCTGTAACCGTTTTCTAGCCCGATAGGGAAAACCGCGTCAACCCCGAACGCAAGACTTTCGAGAAGAAGCGGAGGCGCGAGGGGGTCGGCGCTCAGCCGGTGGGAAGGAGCTGCTCCGCCCAGATGGTCTTGCCGTCGCGGGTGTAGCGGGTTCCCCAGCGCTGGGTGAGCTGGGCGACCAGAAGCAGCCCGCGTCCTCCCTCGTCGAAGGTGCGGGCACGGCGCAGATGTGGTGCGGTGATGCTGCCATCGGACACCTCGCAGATCAGGCTGCGGTCGTGGATCATCCTCAGCCGGAGGGGCGTGCCGGCGTGCCGGATGGCATTGGTGACCAGCTCGCTGACCACCAGCTCGGTGGTGAAGACGGCCTCGTCCAGCCCCCAGTCGGCCAGCTGCGCCGAGACCTTTCTGCGCACCGTGGCGACGGCCGAGGGGTCCGCGAGCAGGTCCCAGGTCGCGATCTGGTCGGCCTCCAGGGCCCGGGGGCGGGCGATGAGCAGGGCGATGTCATCGGCGGGACGGCCGCGTACCAGGTCATCCAGCACGGTGTCGCAGAGGTCGTCCAGTGATTCGGCGGGCCGGGTGAGCGTGTCTCGCAGGGCTTCGAAGCCCTTGTCGAGGTCACGGCTGCGGGCTCCGATCAGGCCGTTGGTGTAGAGGGCCAGGAGGCTGCCCTCGGCCAGTTCGACCTCGGCGGACTCGTACGGCAGCTCGCCCAGGCCGAGCGGCGGGGCCACGGGAAGGTCGATGAAGTCGACGGTCCCGTCCGGGGCCACCACGGCCGGTGGCGGATGGCCGGCGCGAGCGAGGCAGCACCGGCGCGAGGTCGGGTCGTAGACCGCGTAGAGACAGGTGGCGCCCATACCTCCGTCGTCATCCGCCGCCTCGGCGGCCTCCGATTCGTCGGAGACCCGGGTGACCAGGTCGTCGAGATGGGTGAGCAGCTCATCGGGCGGCAGGTCGATGTCGGCCAGCGTCCGCACCGCCGTCCGCAGCCGGCCCATGCTGGCCGAAGCGTGGATGCCGTGGCCCACCACATCGCCGACGACCAGCGCCACGCGGGCGCCCGAGAGCGGAATGACATCGAACCAGTCGCCGCCCACACCGGTCAGCTCCCCGGCCGGCAGATAGCGGGAGGCCACCTCGAGCGCCGACTGGCACGGCAGCCGCTGAGGCAGCAGGCTGCGCTGGAGGGCGATGGCGGTGCCGCGCTCGCGCGTGTAGCGGCGCGCGTTGTCCACGCAGACGGCCGCACGGGCGATGATCTCCTCGGCGAGCAGCAGATCGTCCGGCCCGAAGGGCTCCGGCCGCTGATGGCGGGTGACGACCACGACACCGAGGGTGATACCGCGGGCGCGCATCGGCACCGCCATCAACGAGTGCGTCCCGAAGGAGCGCGACCGCGCCGCCCGGACCGGGTCGTAGGTCGCCCATCGCTCGAAGGCCGCCTCCGTCACCGTATAGATCTTCCCCCGGCCCGCGGCCAGGCTCTCGGCGGCCGGGGTGAACTCCGGGTAGGTGGCCATGGTCCCGATGGGGACCATGGGCTCGTCTTGGACGATGGAGCCATGCGCCCTGCGGCGCATCGTGATCGCACCGGTCAGGGTGCCGGGGCCGGGTTCCCCGCCGCCTTCGAGAGCGGCCAGGGTGTCGACGCTCGTGAAGTCTCCCAGCCTGGGCATCAGCACGTCGACCAGTTCCTGTGTGGTGCGGGTGATGTCAAGCGTCGAGCCGATGCCGGTGCTCGCCTCGTTGATCAGCAGCAGCCGCTGCCGGGCCCGGTGCTGTTCGGTACTGTCCCGCGCGGCCAGGAAGAGACGGCGCACCTGGCCGTTCCGGTCCTTCAGCGGGATCGCGGACACCGACCAGAAGCACAGGGAGCTCCCGTCCGGTGTCCGCAAGGACGTCTCGAAGCGCTGCGCCACACCGCTCTCCCGCGCCTGACGCATGACGGCGACGATTCTGTCGCCCTCGCCGGGCCGGACGATCTCCGAGGCCGGCAGCCCGCGCGTCCGGTCCTCGGAGAGGCCCAGCACCCGCGCCATCTCGGCATTCGTCCGCACCAGCCGCAGGTCGGTGTCGCAGAGCGCGAGGGCGTCCGGAGACTGGACGAACGCCAGGCTCATGAACGTCTCGTCGGGCCGGCCGCCGGGGGCGGCGGCTCCTGTGGTCATGCCCGCTCACCTCACCCTCTTCCTTTATGAGGCTTTTACGCGGCTTTCGCAGGTCTTGATTAGATTTTATGAGGTCCGGACACCGAAGGGCCTCCCATTCACGTGCGGGATCCCTTGGCCGGACCGGTGGAAGCACGCTGTACGAAGGTCGCCGACAGCAACGGCGGCTGCTCCAGCCGCTCGCCGCGCAGACTGGCCTCCAGCATCACCCACGCCTGCTCGCCCAGGGCCGCCTTGGGGCTGACGATGGTCGTCAGGGCGGGATCGGCGTACCGGGCCAGGGCCACGTCGTCGAAGCCGGTCACCGAGATGTCCTCGGGCGTTTTCAGGCCCAGCTCACGCAGGCGGGCGACGGCCCCGAGCGCGGCCAGGTCGTTGAAGGCGATCAGGGCCGTCGGGTCATGGCCCAGCGCCTCGTCGGTCGCCTCGTAACCGGCCTCGATGGTGGCGTCCGAGGCGACCATGACCGGGTCGAGCCCGAGGATGCGCGCCTGCTGGACGGCCTTCCAGCGCTCACGGTTCTGCCATGCGCCAGGCGAACCGGCCAGATAGACCACCCGGCGGTGGCCCAGCGATGCCAGGTGCTGGCACAGCTCGAGCATCGGGGAGAAGTTGTCCACCGCGACCATGGGGAGGTCCACTCCGAGTTCGACACGGTTGACCAGCACCGTGGGGACCCCGCGGGCCGCGAGATCCCGCAGGCCGTCGGTCTCCATCCTGGCGGAGAGCACCAGGAGGCCGTCGACCCGGGAGAGCACGTCGAGGCAGACGCCCAGCTCCTCACCGGGCTCCTGCCACTCGGTGACGAGCATGCGGTAGCCGTCGCGGGCCGCACCCACATTGGTCGCCTTGATGATGCCGTGGAAGTAGGGGTTGGACAGGTCCGGCAGGACCACGCCCACACTGCGGTGCATCCCCGAGGCGAGCCCCTGGGCCGCGCCGTTGGGCCGGTACTCCAGTTCCTCCGTGGCGCGGCGCACCCGCTCCGCCATCTCCGGGTTGACCTTGAGCGAGCCGCTCATGACCCGTGACACCGTGGCGACCGACACACCGGCAGCATCCGCTACGTCCCTGATCGTGACGCGACGCCGCTCCTTCACCTACGCCTCCCCATCGCTCCCTCTCCGGAAGCCTGCCGCGCTCCGCCGACCCGGCCGGCTCCTCCCCGGAGATCGTGGCACACCCGGTCGTGGCGGGCCCACCTCGCGGGCGCGAGATGCGCTCACGCCGTCCGGACGTCGGCCCCCCATGGTGCGAGCCGTGTCGATCTCGGTGAGAAAACGTTTCCCGGATTGGCGATGCAGTTTCTCTTGTTAGCAGTTTACGCCGCTGTTAGCGTGACGACCAGCTCACCAAGATCTGAGTAAACGCTCTCTAGGAGGGCCTATGACAGCCCCGGTCACCGGGCGTCCTGTCCGCAGCTACGGCATCTTCATCGACGGTGCGGAAGTCCAGCCGTCGGCGGAGTTCATCACCCGCGAGAACCCCGGCACCAAGGAGGTGGTCGCCCGGTTCACCCATGGCGACCCCGCCCAGGCGCAGGCGGCCGTGGCCGCGGCACGCCGCGCGTTCGACGAGGGCGACTGGCCGAACCGCTCGGGGCAGGAGCGTGCCGCGGTACTGCGCGCCCTGGCCTCCCTCATGCGCCGCGACCAGGAGACACTCGCCCGCATCGACGCCGAGGAGTCGGGCAAGCCGATCCGGCTGGCCCGCGCTGACGTCGCCACCGGCATCGCGCTGACCGAATACGCGGCCGCCCTGGCGGTGACCAGCCACGGTCAGGTGCACACCAATCTCGGGCCGGACTTCACCGGGCTGGTCACCCGCGAACCGTGCGGAGTGGTCGCCATGATCACTCCCTGGAACTTTCCGCTGCTGCTGCTCATGCAGAAGCTGCCGTTCGCCCTGGCGGCCGGGTGCACCACCGTGTGCAAGCCGTCCGAGCTGACCTCGGGCAGTACGCTGGAGATCGCGAAGCTCGCGGCCGAGGCGGGTCTCCCCGGTGGTGTGTTCAACGTCGTCACCGGACCCGGGTCGACCGTGGGCCACCACTTGGCACAGTCCAGGGACGTGGATGTGCTGTCGTTCACCGGCAGTACCGCGGTGGGACGCTCCGTCGTCGAGGCGTCCGCGGGCAACCTCAAGAGGCTCTCGCTGGAGCTCGGTGGCAAGGCGGCCAGCGTGGTCTTCCCCGACGCCGATCTCGAGGACGCCGTCGACGGCGTACTCTTCGCGGTGCTGTTCAACCAGGGCGAGTGCTGTGTGTCGGGAGCGCGCCTGCTGGTTCACCAGGACGTGGCCGATCAGTTCGTCCAGGCACTGGTGGACCGGGTGAGCACACTGCGGGTGGGAGCGCCGCTCGACGAGGACGCCGATATCGGGGCCCTGATCCACGCCGCTCACCTGGACAAGGTCCTCGCTTCCGTGGACGGCGCGCGGGCCGAGGGAGCCCGGGTGGTGGCCGGAGGCACCCGGCTCACCGCGGACGGCCTCGGCGCGGGGTACTTCATGGCTCCCACGATCATCGACCAGGTGTCGCCCACCTCCCGCCTGTTCAGCGAGGAGGTCTTCGGGCCGGTCCTGGCCATCAGCCGGTTCCGTACGGAGGACGAGGCGGTGGAACTCGCCAACGCGGTCGAGTACGGGCTCGCCAACTCGGTGTGGAGCAAGAACATCGACACCGCGCTGGCGCTGGGCCGACGGCTGCGCAGCGGCACGGTCTGGGTGAACACCACCATCGACGGCGCGCCCCAGTTGCCCGGCGGTGGTGTCAAGAGCAGCGGCTACGGCCGCGAGATGGGGCAGGCCGGGTTCGAGGAGTTCACCGAGGTGAAGACCGTCCAGATCCGGTCGGGCAAGCGCACACCGTTCTTCCGCGGCGGCGCCCAGTAGGGGCACGGGCGGCCGCTCACCGGAGACCGAAACCAGGAGTGTTGTTGTGGCACAGCAGGATGGCTCGTTCGACTATGTGATCGCGGGCGGGGGGACGGCGGGATGTGTGCTGGCAGGCCGGCTCAGCGCGGACGCGTCCGTACGGGTACTGCTCCTCGAGGCGGGGCGTCCGGACCGGCACCCCTTCATCCATGTACCGGCCGGCTTCGCCAAGCTCACCGCCGGTCCCTACCAGTGGGGGTTCGTCAGCGAACCCCAGGAACACTGTGCCGGACGTCGAATACCCCTGGCCCAGGGCAAGGTCATCGGCGGCGGTGGCTCGATCAACGCCCAGGTGTTCACCCGTGGTGTCGCCCAGGACTACGACGACTGGGCCGATGTCCACGGCTGCGAGGGCTGGTCCGCCAAGGAGGTGCGGAGGTACTTCGTACGGTCCGAGCGCAACGAGCGGCTGTCCGGCCCGCTGCACGGCACCGAAGGCCCTCTCTCGGTGTCGGACCTGGTCAATCCGCATCCGTTGTCCCAGGCGTTCGTACGGGCCGGTCAGGAGTTCGGGCTGCCGTACAACAGCGACTTCAACGGCGCCGAGCAGTACGGGGTCGGGCTCTACCAGACGACCACCCGCCACTCCCGCCGGTGCAGTGCCGCGGTGGGCTATCTCCGCCCCGCCCGCGGCCGGGAGAACCTCGTGGTCAAGACGGGCGCCCTGGTCAGGCGCGTGGTCACCGACCACGGCCGGGCCACCGGCATCGAGACCGTCGAGGGCGGTACGACGCGTCGCTACACCGCCCGCCGAGAGGTGATCGTGGCCGCGGGCGCGTTCGGCTCCCCGAAGATCCTCCAGTTGTCGGGCATCGGCGACCCGGCGGACCTGAAGCAGGCCGGGATCGAGGTCGTCCACGCGCTGCCCGGTGTGGGCAAGAACCTCCAGGACCACTGTGATCTCGACATCGTCTACGAACTGACCTCGTACCAGAGCATGGACCGCTACGAGCGGCCCCTGCCCGCCACGGCGGCGGCCGCCGTGCAGTACGCCGCCTTCCGTCGCGGACCGATGGCGTCCACCGTCGTGGAGGCGGGCGGCTTCGCCTACGGCGACGAACAGGAACCCACCCCGGACCTGCAATTCCACTTCCTTCCGGCCGCGGGGGTCGAGGCCGGGATCGCCGCGGTGCGCCGCGGCTACGGCTGCACCCTGAACTCCTACTTCCTCAGGCCGCGCAGCCGTGGCACGGTACGGGTGGCGGGGCCCGACCCGAGTCGGGCACCCTTGATCGACCCCAACTATCTGGCCGACGACCACGACCTCGAAATGTCGATCGAGGGGGTCCGGCAGAGCCGCGAGATCATGGGACAGCCGTCGATGGCACCCCACATCAAGGCCGAGCACCTGGCCGGTGGCCGTCCGGTGCGCACCAAGGACGACTACATCGCCTTCGTACGGGGACACGGAAGGACCGCGTACCACCCCGTCGGCACCTGTGCCATGGGTGACTCGGACGAATCCGTCGTCTCACCGCGACTGAAGGTGCACGGGCTGCGCGGGCTGCGGGTGGTGGACTCCTCGATCATGCCTCGTATCGTCAGTTCCAACACCCAGGCGCCGACCGTGATGATCGCCGAACACGGCTCGGACATGATCGTCGAAGACGCTCGCTGACCCGATACGAATGATGGCGCCGGATCCCTGATCCGGCGCCATCGCGTTGCTGTACGGGGTGTCAGAACTCCTCGTAGGTGTCCGGATCGCCGCCGAGCCGCCCGCGCTCCAGACCGCTCAGCGCGGCCACCTCCGCCGCGGTCAGGTCGAAGCCGAAGATGTCCAGATTGGCGCGCTGACGCTCGGGCGTGGCCGACTTGGCGATGGGGATCGCGCCCAGCTGGAGGTGCCAGCGCAGGACCACCTGGGCCGGTGTCACACCGTGGGCGCGGGCCAGCCCGGTCACGACGGGATCGGCCAGAATGCCGCTCCCCCGGCCCAGCGGGCCCCAGCTGATGGTGGCGATGGAGCGTGCGGCGTCGGCGTGCCGCTGCCCGGACTGGGTGAAGTTCGGGTGCAGTTCGATCTGGTTGACCGAGGGCATCACCCCGGTCTCCTCGCTCAGCCGGTCCAGATGGACCGGGGTGAAGTTGCTGACCCCGATCGACCGGATCCGCCCCTCCTCGCGGAGCTTGATCATGGCACGCCATGAGTCGGCATACGCGTCCAGGCGGGGCAGCGGCCAGTGGATCAGGTAGATGTCGACGTAATCCACACCGAGTCGCGCGGCCGACTCCTCGAAGGCCGCGAGGGTCCGCTCGTACCCCTGGTCCCGGCCGCGCAACTTGGTCATCAGGAACACCTCCGCACGCGGCACACCGCTGGTGGCGACGGCCCGGCCGACCTCGGCCTCGTTGCCGTAACTGGCGGCGGTGTCGATCAGGCGGTAGCCCGCCGCGATCGCGTCGCGCACCGCCGACTCCGCATCGGGTCCGGACAGGGGGTAGGTGCCGAACCCGGCGGCGGGAATCGACGCGCCGTCCGACAGCGCACGTTGGGGGATCGTATTCATGACAGCTCCTTGGTCGTCGACATTCACTTCGGGCCGCTCTTCCGCCGGGGAGCGGGGCGGCCCGTCACGGGTGCTCGGGCAGGTCCCGCTCCGATCCCGGCTGTACGCGGACGGGCCGGAGTACCGCCCACCCGCCGAACAGGGCCGTCACGACGAGCATCGCGATCCCGCACCAGAGATTGACGTTCCAGCCGCCGGCCTTGTGCAGTTCCGCCCGGGACGGCCCGGCCGCGCCCATGACCGTGAGCACGACGCCGTAGATCCCGAACAGGGCCGCGATGATGCTGCGCAGGTCGAGCAGGAGCTCGAGGCCCCTGCCGGCCGAGGTGCGCGGGGGGTGGTTCTCGGGCATCGGATGTTCCCCTCTCACCAGAAGGCGATATTGAGCGCGGCGGTCAGGACCAGCACCCCGGCACCGAGTACCACGGGCTTGCGGTACCAGCCGGCGTCCTCGCCGGACTCGCTGTGGGTCCGCTGACTGCGCGGTGTCAGGGACCAGACCAGACCGCCCAGCTCGGAGTCGGGCCGGGGCTTGGTGGCCAGCGAGACGGCGACGCTCAGCACGATGTCGACCACGAAGGCCGCGATGGCCCCGAGGAAGCTGGCCCCCTGGCCCGAGACATGCAGCACGCCCTCCCGGTTGAGCATGTCGACGCTGATCGCCGCCGCCGTACCGGCGATGAGGCCGATGCCACCGGCCGCGGGGGTCATGCGCTTCCAGAACATGCCGAGGATGAAGGTGGCGAACAGCGGAGCGTTGAAGAACCCGAACAGCGTCTGGAGATAGTCCATGATGTTGCCGAAGCTGCCGGCGATGAACGCCGTGCCGATCGCCGCCAGGCAGCCGACGGCGGTGATGGCGCGGCCGACGCCGAGGTAGTAGGCGTCCGGCTTGCCCTTCTTCACATAGGTCTGCCAGATGTCGTAGGTGACCACGGTGTTGAAGGAGCTGACATTGGCGGCCATGCCCGCCATGAACGCGGCGAGGAGGCCCGCGATGGCCACCCCGAGCATGCCGTTCGGCAGCAGATCGCGCATCAGCAGCTCGATGGACTGGTTGAACGACACACCGCCCACGCTCTGCACCCCGGGATCGGCCGCGTTCGCGGCCTTGAGCCGGGTCAGCTCGGGAGAGAGCACGGCGGCGAGCATGCCGGGGATCATGATGACCAGGATGACCAGCGTCTTGGGGTAGGCGCCGATCAGCGGGGTACGGCGGGCCGCCGACATGCTCCTGGCCGACAGGGCGCGCTGCACCTCGGCGAAGTTGGTCGTCCAGTAGCCGAACGACAGCACGAAGCCGAGGCCGAAGACGATGCCGAGCACCGAGAGCGTGGAGTCGCCGATGCCGGTGAGGTTGGTGCCCGGCCAGGTGTGCACTTCGAGCGCGGGATCGGCGCTGGCGTGGCCGACCTTCGAGACCAGTCCGTCCCAGCCGCCGACCTTGTGCAGCCCGACGAGCGTCAGCGGTATCAGCAGCGCCAGGACGACGAAGAACTGCATGACCTCGTTGTAGATGGCCGCGGACAGGCCACCGAGGACGGTGTAGACGAGCACGATCGCCCCGGCGGCGACGACCGATATCCAGATGGGCCAGCCCAGCAGCAGATTCACCACGGTCGCCAGGGCGTAGAGGTTCACCCCCGCGATCAGGACCTGGGCCACACCGAAGCTGATCGAGTTCACCAGATGGGCGAAGGGGCCGAACCGCCGCAGCAGGAACTCCGGGACGCTGCGCACCTTGGAGCCGTAGTAGAAGGGCATCATCGCCAGGCCGAGGAAGACCATGGCCGGGATGGCGCCGATCCAGTAATAGTGCACCGCCGGGAGGCCGTACTGCGCGGCGGTGGCGGTCATACCGAGGATCTCGACCGCGGCCAGGTTGGCCGAGATGAACGCCAGACCGGTGACCCAGGCGGGCATGGAGCGGCCGGACAGGAAGAAGTCCATGCTGGAGGAGACTTTTCGGCGCGCCACCACCCCGATGCCCAGCACGAAGGTGAAGTACACGGCGATCAGCACATAGTCGATCGGTCCGGCGTCCAGCCGGAGGCCGGCTTCAGCGAACTCGTACATGCATCCCACCTCCTGATCTCGGGTGGCGGACGGCGTTGCTCATGAGGGGATCCTTTGTGCGGCTCTCGGGATGGTTCAGACCGTGTCGAGAATCAGGTCGGACGCCTTTTCCGCGATCATCACGGTGGGCGCCTGGGTGTTGGAGCTGACGATCCTCGGCATGACGGACGAGTCCGCCACGCGCAGTCCGCTCAGGCCGTGGACCTTCAGGTCGGGCGAGACGACGGAGGAGTCGGAGTCGCCCATCGCGCACGTTCCGACGTGGTGATACGAGGTGCGTCCATGGCCACGGACGAAGCGGACGTAATCGTCCTTGGAGTCGAGCTTCCGGCCTCCGGCCAGATGTTCCGCCCTGATGTGCCGCGCCATGGAGGGCTGCGCCATGATCTCGCGGCTCTGCCGGACGCCTTCGACGCTCATGTCGAGGTCGTAGTCATCCGCCAGGTAATTGGGGTCGATCAGCGGCGGCCGTGCCGGGTCGGCCGAGGCGATCCGGACGGTTCCCCGGCTGCGGGGCCTTACGAAGTAGGAGTTCAGGGTGCAGCCGTAGCCGGGGCGCACCGCGGCGATCCCCGCCTCGACACCCGCTGCGGGCAGGAAGTGGAATTGCAGGTCCGGTGCCGTCGCCGCACGGTCTCCGTAGCCGAACGCACCGCCTTCGACCACGGTCGAGGCCAGCGGCCCCTTGCGGAACGCCGCGTACTCGATGCCCGCGGCCAGCGTGGCAGGCCGGACCCGCGAGAGACGGTCCATGCTCTGGTACGCGTTGAGCTCGTAGATGATGTCGAGGTCGCAGTGGTCGTGCAGGTTCTTGCCCACTCCCGGCAGCGCGTGCACCACCTCGACCCCGGCGGCACGCAGATCGTCCGGGTCACCGATCCCGGACAGCTGAAGGACCTTCGGCGATCCCAGGGCTCCGGAGCAGAGGATGACTTCACGCCGGGCCCGGAAGCGATGGCGCGCGGTGCCGCTGATGGTCTCCACGCCGGTCGCCCGCTTGCCGTCCAGGAGCACGCGCCCGATCAGATGGCCCGTCCTCACCGCGAGATTGGGGCGTTTCCTGACCGGGCGGAGGTAGCCGACCGCCGCGCTGCACCGACGACCGCCACGAGTGGTGTTCTGGTACAGCCCCACCCCGTACTGCGACTCACCGTTGAAGTCGGCGTTGAACGGCAGCCCGAATTCCTGGCCGGCCCGGACGAAGGCCATCGACAGCGGATGCGGATTGGCGGGGTCGCTGACTCCGAGGGGCCCGCCGTTCCCGTGCAGGGGGGCGGACAGCCGGCTGTTGTCCTCCGAGCGGAGGAAGTACGGGAGGACATCCCGGAAACTCCAGCCGGCGCAGCCGTGGGCTTCGGCCCAGTGGTCGTAGTCCTCACGGGCCCCCCGGGTGAACACCTGGGCGTTGATGGACCCTCCGCCGCCGATCACCTTGCCCTGCGCGAGCGGAATGACCCGCCCGTCGCAGTGTTCCTGCGGCCGGCTGCGGAAGCCCCATTCATAAGGGCCGGCGGTGAGCTTGGCGAATCCGGCGGGCACGTGGATGAGCGGATTGCGGTCCTGTCGCCCTGCCTCGATCAGCAGCACCCGGACGGCGGGGTCCGCCGAGAGCCGGTTGGCCAGCACACAGCCCGCGCTGCCGCCACCGGCGATGACGTAGTCGAATTCATGGTCTCGGGTCATGGGACGGGTCACTCCTCACCAGGGCGTGGCGCCGGTGACGCGTCGAAGAAGGGCGTCCGGGGGCCGGTGCGCAGCTGTACGGACTTCACCTCGGTGAACTCGTCGAACCCGGCCTGGCCCAGCTCGCGGCCGTAACCGCTGGCTCCCATTCCGCCGGCCGGCAGCTGCGGGGACCCGTCCAGGGTCGTATTGATCCATACGCGCCCGCTGCGCAGCCGGCGCGCCGCGCGCATGGCCTTGTCGACGTCCTTGGTCCACACCGTGTTGGCCAGTCCGTAGTCGACGGCGTTGGCCAGGTCCATGGCCTGCTCGAAGCCGGTGAAACGGGTGACGGTGAGGACGGGGCCGAAGATCTCCTCGCGGAACAGACGGCTGTCGGGACCGACACCGTCGACGACGGTCGGCGGCAGATAGTCGCCACCGCCGTGCGCGGCATCGCTCAGGACGGCTCCGCCGGTGAGGATCCGCGCGCCGTCCAGGGCCTCGTCGGTCAGGTAGTCCAGCACCTTCGTGACGTGGTCACCACTGATCAGCGGCCCGACCTCGGTGCGCTCATCGAGCGGAGCGCCGACCCGGACGCGGGCGGCACGCTCGGCCAGCCGGTCCACGAAGGCGTCGGCCACGCTTTCCTCGATCAGCAGGCGCGCCCCGGACACACAGCACTCACCCTGGTTGAAGAGCACCCCGAAGAGCACCCCGTCGACGGCGTCGTCGAGGTCCGCATCGGCGAAGACGACGCTGGCCGCCTTGCCGCCGAGCTCCAGGGAGAGTCGCGTGGCGTGTTCCCCGGACGCGGCGATGACGGCCCGGCCGGTGGCCGTGCTGCCGGTGAAGGAGAGCAGGTCGACGCCGCGGCTCCCGGCCAGTGGCCGGCCGGCGTCGCGACCGTAACCGGTGACCACGTTGACCACACCGGGCGGGACACCCGCGGCCTCGGTCAGCCGGGCCAGTTCCAGGGTGCTGCCCGAGGTCAGCTCCGAGGGCTTGATCACGGTCGTGCATCCGGCGCCGAGGGCGAACGGGAGTTTCTGGGCCACCTGCAACAGCGGGAAGTTCCACGGCGTGATCATGCCGACAACGCCGACCGGCTCCCGCACCGTCCAGGCGGTGTAGTCCTCGCCGAGGTTGGTGTGGACGTCGCCGTGTGCGGCCATGGCCAGTCCGGCGGCGTACTCGATGATGTCGACGGTGGCCGCCACATCGCCTCTGGCCAGCCGGATCGGCTTGCCGACCTCCTCGGCCTCCAGGCGGGCGAAGCGCTCGGCCCGCTCGCGCAGCAGCGCCGCCAGGCGCAGCAGCACCCGGCCTCGCTCGATACCCGTCAGCCGCGGCCAGGGACCGGTGTCGAAGGCGCGGCGGGCGGCGCTCACGGCCTCGGCGACATCGTCGGGGGTGCCCGCGGCGAACCGGGCGATGACGCGGCCACCGCTGCCGGGGGCGAGGCGTACGATCCCCTCCCCCTCGCCGGGCACCTCGATCCACCGCCCGTTCACATACTGGCCGTAAGCGCGTACCTCAGCGGTGCCCGCCAGGCCAGGCGCTTCGGCTCCTACCGATGCGCTGCTCATCGACGATCACCTCGCCCTCGGTTCTGCGCCGTCCAGAATCGATTTGTCATAGGCCTCATCCTCTTTAGTAAGCGCTTTCTAAATGGCAAGGGGTGGCCCGGGAGCCAAGGCACGCCCGGCACCCGCGCGGCCGCCCGGCTATCGGCTCTCCAGGCCCATCTGCCGACGGCCGAGGGGGGTGAGGTCCACAGTGGTGGCGCGGCCCTCGTAGTGGGTCTCGTAGTCCTCGCCTGCGAAGTCGGGCGGGCTGCCGGCGCGCAGGAACGTCTCCGCCTGCCGCTGGGCGTACGCGTCGTTCTTCGGGCAGCCGGGTGCCGCCGCGATGTACATGACGTTGCCCCAGCGGGTCATGCCGTTGACGTCGGCGACGGAGTGGACCAGGTCGGTGTGCCACCACACGGTGTCGCCCGGCTCCATGGCGGGGATCGGCGTATGGGCCTCGGCCAGCGCCGGATGCCACCGGTCGGTGACCGGCAGGGTCCGGCCGAGCGTGGCCCCGCACAGGTCGTCCTCGGCGACATCGTCCAGCAGCGGCCGGAGCATCAGATAGGCGGCGGCGCGGGCGATGGGCACGACGTGCAGCACACCGTCGGTGGGCCGCATCTCGCTGAGCGCCGTCCAGCCCTGGAAGCTACGGAAGACGCTGCACATCTGCGTCGAGGGGTACTCCTCGACCTCGGTGCGGTGAGCGGCGTCCCACGGGTCGTAGGAGCGCCAGTCGCCGGAGTAGAGGTGGCGGAAGACCCGGCGGTACGCGGGATGCAGCCAGCGCTCGATGGAGCCGGAGTCGATGTGGGCCGACAGCCCCGAGGAGGAGTCACCGGGCCGGCGGCGCCGGATGCGGTCGGCGTAGTTGACGTCCCGGGCGGGGTCGAACCAGGTGACACCGCCGCTCTCGTGCCGCCACAGGCCGTTCATGAAACGCCGGGTGGCGGCCATGTTCTCGTGCTGGCGGGCCTGGATCTGAGGCCTGGACCAGTAGATGGGGTAGATCTGCGGCCTGCTGGAGGACAGGGTGCCGAAGAAGGAGTCCGCCGGGCCGCGGTAGTTCTCCAGGAACGCGTTGCGGTCGAGGTAGCCGGCCACATCGGCGTCCCACCGCTCGGCCTGGTCGCGCGGGAAGGTCCGGCGCACCACCGCGCAGCCGCGCCGGTGGATGGCCTCCCGCGTCGCGTCGGGCACGGTGCCGTCCGCGATGTCCTCGAAGCGGACGATCGGGAAGACCTCCTCGCCGCGCTCGCGGGTGGCGGCGATATCGGCGGCCTCGCGGCGCATCTCCTCCTCGACCTCGGCGAAGACATCTGCCACGTCCCCGATCCCCCGGCGCAGCTCGGCCTTGACCTCTCGGATCGCCGCGGCGATGTCCTCGGGGACTGTGGTGTGTTGCTGGAACGTAGTCATGGATATGAGATCCCTTGGGCTGTTAGTTAGGAAGGGGTCCTGACCAAAGATTTCGCGTTAACGTAACAGCAGCGACATGCGGCCACAAGGGGTGAGATGGAAATCCGAAAAGGGCCTGGCCTGCGGGCCTTGCCGAGCATGACGTTGCTCCGCGAGCTGACCGACCAGATCGTGCTGGACACCGTTTTCGAGCAGACGCCCGTCACCCGGGCGGAGATCGCGCAGCACACCGGCATCTCCAAGACCACCGTCTCCGAGTCGGCGCGCCGGCTGGAAGCCGCGGGGCTGCTGCTGCCCGCCGGGGAGCAGCGTGGCCGCCAGGGGCGGGTGGGGACCTACTACCAGGTAGCGCCCACCGCCGGCTATGTCGTCGCGGTGGATCTCAACCCGACCCGGATCCGGCTCTGCGCGGCCGACCTGTTCGGCCACCCGTTCCAGCAGAGCGCGCTCCCGCCGGCGCAGCCACGCGAACCGGCCCGGGTCGCCGAGCGGCTGCGGGAACTGGTGGCGGACGCCGTCACCGAGGCGGGCTCCGATCACGGGCGGCTCCTGGCCGTGGCCGTGTCGGTGGCCAACCCCGTCGATCCAGCGACCTCGCGGGTCATCCCGCTGGCCGACACCCCCTACCCGGAGGGCCTGATCCAGCCCCAGGAGACGCTCGCCGACCTGGTCGAGGCCCCGATCCTGGTGGAGAACGACGTCAACCTCGCCGCCGTCGCCGAGCGCTGGCACGGCGCGGCCCGCACCACTGACAGCTTCGCCTACGTCTATATCGGCGCCGGGATGGGCATGGGCCTGGTGGTCGGCGACCAGCTGATCCGCGGGGCCCGGGGGGTGGCCGGCGAGATCGGCTACCTCAGCGTCAGCTCGCAGCCGGCCGGACCCGGTCTCGGTCGGCACGGCTTCGCCCGAGCCGTCGCCGGGGGCTTCCATCCCGAGCGCGGGCAGGACGGCGGGCAGGACGGCGACCAGGTCGCCGTCGACGTCGCCCGCCAGGTCTTCGACCGCGCGGCCCGGGGCGAGGCCGAGGCCCAGGCCGTGGTGGAGCGGGAGGGCCGCACCATCGGCGAGGCCATCGCCGCGGTGTGCGCCGTCATCGACCCCGAAGTCGTCCTGCTCGGCGGGCCCATCGGGCTGCACCCGGCCCTTCTGGAGCCGGTGCGCGCCGCGGTCCGCGACCTCGCGCCACTGCCGCCCGCCATCGAGGTCGGGACGCTCGGCGACACGGCCGTCCTCCACGGCGCGCTCGCCCTCGCCCTGCGGCGGGCCCGCACCGATCTGTGCGCGCGACCCGGTCCCGCCTCCCGGTGACGGAGGGCGGGACACCGGGTCGCCGCCGTTCGGCCCAGGAGCCGGTTTGGTAAGGACGGCTTCCTTATTAAGGGAGTCAGGGGACACCGTGCGTCACCTTCCTCGCGCCGCTCGCGTTCCCCTCGTCGCCCGCGTTCCCCTCGCCGCTCACGTTCCCCCCGTCGCACGCGTTCCTCACGGGGAAATGGCACCGGTCCCGCCATCCGCGCCGCAGCGCAGCGGGACCGGTGCCCGCCCCGGGACCGGGCGCGACTCCTGCGGTCCCGGGGCCGTCTCCGAGGGCGCCACCGAAAGCGGGCGCCCCTTCCTCGTAAGCCTCGTCTCCCCCGGGTCAGACGACATGGGCGAGGTACTGGCGGCATGCTTCGGCGAGGACCTCAGAGCCGGAGCGCTCCCACAACCGCGTGCTGAAGATCTCCACCTCGGTGAGGCCCCGGTAACCGCTCCGCTCCACCTCGCGGCGCAGCGCCCGCAGGTCGATGGCGCCCTCTCCCACCATCCCGCGGCCGGTCAGCACACCGGTGGGCAGCGGGGTCACCCAGTCACAGACCTGGAATCCGGCGATCCGCGGGCCGAGCAGCGCGAGTTCCGCGGCGAGTTCGGGGTCCCACCAGACGTGGTAGGCGTCGACGAGCACCCCCACCTGCCCGGCCGGGAACCGCTCGGCCAGCAGTCTGGCCTGACGGAGCGAAGAGATCACACCGCGGTCGGAACAGTACATCGGGTGCATCGGCTCGATCGCGAGGACCACGCCGTGCTCGCCCGCGAACGGGGCGAGTTCGGCGATGGCGTCGGCGACCATGCCACGCGCCCCCGCCAGGTCCCGGCTGCCCGGCGGCAGTCCGCCGCAGACCAGCACCAGGGTCTGCGCGCCGAGCAGGGCCGCCTCCTCGATGGCGCGGCGGTTGTCGTCGATGCGGTCCCGGCGTGCGGCGGCATCGGGGGCCGTGAAAAAGCCGCCCCGGCAGAGGCTGGTCACCTCCAGCCCCGCCGCGCGCACCAGGTGGGCGACGCGCTCGATACCGGTCCGCTGGACGGGCTCGCGCCACAGTCCGACGCCGCCGAGCCCGCTGCGCGCCGCGGCCTCGATCAGTTCGGGGAGGGGCCAGTTCTTGGCCGTCTGGGAGTTGAAGGAGAGCCTGCTCAGATCGCTCACGCCGGGACCCCGTTGGTCTGGAGGAAGGTGCGCATCCGGGCGGTGGCCAGGTCCGGGGCGCTCAGCACCCCGGCCCGGTCGGCCAGCCGGAACAGCTCGGCCAGGTGGGTCAGTGACCGTGCGCTCTGCGCTCCGCCCACCATGGAGAAGTGGTCCTGGTGCCCGTTCAGCCAGGACAGGAAGACGACACCGGTCTTGTAGTGGTGAGTCGGTGCCGTGAACAGATGGCGTCCGAGCGGGACGGTCGGCTCCATCGCGGCCCGGTAGCCGTCCACGTCTCCGCCGTCGAGCGCCTGGAGCGCCTGGGAGGCCGCCGGCGCGATGGCCGCGAAGACACCGAGCAGGGCGTCGCTGTACCCCCCGTCATCGCCTTGGATGAGCTCGCAGTAGTGGAAGTCGTCGCCCGTATAGAGCCGGACACCGTGCGGGAGACGGGCGCGGAAGGCACGTTCACGGTCGGCGTCCAGAAGCGAGAGCTTGATGCCCTCGACCCGGGAGGCGTAGGTGCCCAGCAGACCGAGGACGGTCTCGGACGCGGCGTCGAGGTCGTCGGATCCCCAGTAGCCGCGCAGCTGTGGGTCGAACATCTCGCCGAGCCAGTGCAGCACCACGGGGCCGGACGTCTGGCCGAGGACCTTCTCGTACACGCCCAGGTAGTCCTCGGGGGTGCGGGCCACCGCGGCGAGCGCGCGACTGGCCATGATCACTGGCGTTGCGCCGGTCTCCTCCACCACGGAGAACTGCTCGAGGTAGGCCGCCGTCACGTCGTCGAGGGTCGGTGTCCCGGCGGTCAGCTGATCGGTGCTGACGCCGGCCACGAGACGGCCACCGGCCGCGCGGGCCTCGGCTCCGGAGCGGCGTATCAGCTCGGCCGCGGTGGGCCAGTCCAGCCCACCGCCACGCTGGGCGGTGTCCATGGCCTCGGCGACGCCGAATCCCCAGCGCCACAGCTCGCGCCGGAAGGCCAGGGTCCGGTCCCAGTCGAGCACGGCGGGAGCGCCCGGAGTGTTGTCGCCGTACGGGTCCGCGACCACGTGCGCCGCGGCGTAGGCGACACGGCTGCGCGGCGCGGCCGGCGGAGGGGTGAACGCACCGGGTGCCCCAAGGGTGTGGAGGGCGGTCCGTCCTCCCGATACCGGGAGATGAAGGGCATGAGTCACAAGGGGCTCCTGGGGTCAGCTGGGGTCAGTCGGCCGAGGCGGAGGAGGCGAAGCCGGGCCGGCGCTTCTCCCGGAAGGCACGGACGCCCTCGGCAGCGTCGGGGCCGCGGAGGGTCTCATCGCACAGCTCGGCCAGTGCGGCACGCACGGCCGCCATTCCCTCGGTGCGCAATCGCGCCGTGGTGAACCGCTTCGTACGGCGGATGGCGTCCCGACTTCCCTCGGCGATCGTGAGGGCCAAGCGGTGCGCGGCATCGTCGACGAGATCGTCCCCGACGACCTCATGGACCAAGCCGCATCGCAGGGCGGTCCCGGAGTCGGCCTCCACGGTGGTCAGAGCGAGCAGCCCGGCCGGCTTGTGGGCCAGGGTGTACGGCGCGACGGCGGCGAAGACGGTCGGCCAGACACCGATCCGGGCTTCGGGGAGCCGGAAGGTGGCGCTCGTCCCGGCCACGGCGAGGTCGCTGACCAGTACGATCTCCGCGCCCCCGCCGACGGCGCCCGCGCGGACCGCGGAGATGACCGGCACTTCGCACCGCACGATCGCCTCCATCGCGGGAACCACCAGGCCGAGGAAGTAGTCGCGGGCCTCCCGGGCGGTGGACAGCCGGAGGAACTCGCCGATGTCGTTGCCCGCGCAGAAGGCACGGTCCGAGCCGTGCAGCACGACCGCCCGCACCCCCGGGTCGGCACTCGCCCGGCGCACCGATTCCGCCAGGCCGGTCCAGCCCGCGCCATCCATCGCGTGCAGCTTCTCCGGCCGGCCGAAGGTGATGTGCACGACCGGTCCCTGCGTGCGGGATTCCATGGCATCCTCCAGGCGGCTCTCAGCGGGGCGGCTCGGTCTCTGTAACCGCTTTCTAGCATGGGCCCCGGAGGTCACACAAGAGAACCTCACGCCCACCGGGCTTCTCCCTTTTTAAGTACGTCAGACGGCTCTTCGTGGTCCGTTGCGCTCGCCATCGAAGGCCCTCGGCGGTCGAGATAGCGCTTTCAAATCGGCCTCGCGCCCGGCGGGGGCGCTCCGACCCCCATCGCCATGGACGCTCCCTCCGTGCGAGGACAGGCTCACCACGTCGCCCTCCCGCCGGACAGATCGAAGACGGCCCCGGTCGTGTACGAGGCAGCGGGCGAGATCATGTATGCCACCAGCGCGGCGGCCTCCTCGGCGGTGCCGAGGCGGCCCATCGGAATCCTCGCGAGATCCTGGGGACCGACCGGCGTTCCGCCGAGCAAGGGGGTGTCGATCTTGCCGGGGGCGATCGCGTTGACGGTGACCGAGGTGTGCGCGTACTCGCGTGCGAGCGCCTTCACCAACCCCATGACGCCGGCTTTACTGGCGGAGTAGCCGGTCATCCCGGCGACCCCTTCCTTTCCCGCCGTCGAGGAGAAGTGCACGAGCCGACCGTGATCTGACCGTACGAGGTACGGCAGCACCGTGCGTGAGACGATGAACGCACCCGTCAGGTTCACGGTGAGCAGGCGCTGGAAATCTTCGGCACTCTCCTCCGCCGACGGCTGGACCGCCCCGAGAACGCCCGCGGTGTTGACGACGGCGTCGAGTCCCCGCATCCGTGCCACGCCCCGCCCGACGGCAGCGGCGACCGACCGCTCATCGGTCACATCCATGACGAGTTTGTCCGTCGCGTCGTCCCGCCACGTGTCCGAAGGCCGGTCGGCCCGCATGACCGTCGCCCGCCGATCACGCAGGTACTGAGCCGTCGTGCGTCCGATGCCCGAGGCCGCGCCGATGATCAGGCACCTCAGGCCGGTGAGTTCATCCGTCAAGGCCGCGCCCCCGGAAGCGTGTCGGCACGGGCGGCGGCCATGTCCGGGCCCGGGAGGAGGCGGATTCCATGGGCGCCTCGTCGACCGTTCGGCGGCCGAGCTCCGCATCGAGGAGGCCACGGCGCGCTCCCCCGTCGGCGGCGGGCAGGGTGACGGCGATACGAGCGCTCATGAGACCGCCGCCTCCGCGTCGGCGAGAGGGGTGGTCACGGCACGCTCGAACGCGCGCACAGTGCGCATGACGATCGTCTCCAGGGGCTGGGCCCAGAGGTCGTCGTTGAACACTTCGACCTCGATGGGGCCCCGGTACCCGGCTTCGGCCACGGTCCGGGTCAACGCCCGCAGGTCGATCTCGCCCTCCCCGGGCAGTAGGCGGCCGTTCATGTTCTCGGGCCCGGGAAGGGGGAGCGCGAAGTCGTTCACCTGGTATCCGGCGATGCGCTCGCCTGCCTCACGGACGCTGTCGCGCAGATCGGGATCCCAGAAGGTCGCGTAGGCGTCGAGGAGGATCCCCACCGTGTCCGCGGGGAGGTCCGCGACGATGCGCAGCGCCTGCCGGATCGTGGTGACCGCGCTGCGACTCGTGACGAACAGGGGGTGGATGGGTTCCAGCGCGAGGCGTACACCCGTGGCGCGTGCGTACGCCTCGAGGGTCTCCAGGGCGTCACGGACTCGCGCCTCGGCGAGCCGTAGGTCACGGGGGGCCGCGGGCAGGGCACCCGCTATGAAGGTCAGGCTGGGGGCTCCGACCGCCGCGGACAGATCCAGTGCGCGGCGTACGTCGTCGAGTGCCGTGCGCAGTCGCTCCCCTTCCTTGTCCGCGACGAATCCAACCCGGCACACCGAGCTGGCGCGCAGCCCGGTCTCCTCCAGCAGCCGTACGGTCGCGGGGACGCCGAGTTCGAGCACCGGCTCGACCCACAGACCGAGGTGGCGAATGCCGGCGTCGGCCGCGGCACGCGCGGTGTCCGGGAGTGCGTAGGGGCGGGTGGTGGCCTGGTTCAGGCTCAGCTCAAAGCTCACGCGGGCACCTCCGTGATGACGCGACGCCGGTGTCATGAAGGGGTTCCTGTCCGGGGGCGGGCGGCGGTGTCCGGCGCCGGGGTGTGCGCGATCGGTTCCCCCAGCTGATCGAGTGGTGTGAACGCGGTCTCTTTCGCGGTCACCGCCGAGAGGGCGGCGGCCACGGCGATGACGGCGGAGATGATCGCGACCGGTAGCCAGTTCTTCGGGTCGTCCGCGGTGAGCGCCAGGTACACGCTGGGGGCGAACCCGGCGGCGATCAGGCCGATCTGAATGCCCAGCGCCATGCCGGTCTGCCGAACCCTGAGGTGGAACATCTCGGCGAAGAAGGACGGGTAGGTGGCGTTGATCGCGGCGTAGGCGAGGGTCACCGAGCAGAACCCGGTGATGAACAGCAGCGGTGTCGACCGCGCCTGAATGGAGGCGAAGTAGGCGAAGAGCGTGGCCGCGCATCCCAGATTGCCCGCGATGAACACGGGCTTGCGTCCCACCCGGTCGGCGAGCGACGCGATCAGCGGTTGAGTGACCAAGGCACCGAGGTGGCTGACGATCAGCACCCACAGCATCGTGCTCTCGGCGATGCCGTACTCCGTCGTCGCGAACGAGAGGGCGAATACCTTGATCACGGTGTCGATCGCGAACGCCAGCGAGCAGAGGACGACACGCAGGACCGCCCCCCAGTGCGACCGGAAGACCTCCAGTACGGGAACCTTGACGAGGGTGTTCTCCTCCCTCGCTTCGACGAACGCCTCCGACTCGGCCAGTTTCGCGCGGATGATGAACCCGGCGACCGTGACGAGCGCGCTGAGGAGGAACGGTATGCGCCATCCCCAGCTGTACAGCCGCTCGTCCGGGAGCGCCGACACCGGGATGAAGACCAGTGTGGCGAGGACGAACCCGCCCACGATGCCGTTCGGTGACCAGCTCGTGAAGAAGGCCCGCCGGTGCGGTGGGGCCACCTCGATGGTCAGCACGGTCGCGGCCGCGGTTTCGCCGCCCACGGAGATCCCTTGCAGGATGCGCAGCGTCACCAGAAGGACCGGCGCCCACACACCGATGGTGGAGTACGCGGGAAGACACCCCACCAGGAAGGTACAGGTCCCCATGAGTACGAGGATCGTCACGAGCACTCTCTTGCGGCCGAAGCGGTCACCGACGTGGCCGAGCAGGACCGCGCCCACGGGGCGGGCCGCGTACGACACCGCGAAGGTGGCCATGGACGCGAGCGTCGCCACACCTCCCGCCCCGGTGGGGAAGAAGACGTGCCCGAACACCAGCGCCGCGGCGAGAGCGTAGATGTAGTTGTCGTAGTACTCGAGTGTTCCGCCGGCCATGCTGGCCATCGCCGCGCGCGTAGGGCTGTTCTCGCGCTGAGCGGCAGGGGTGTGCTGGATGCTCACTGAGCTCTCCTTCGTCGCGGAGTCATGGACGTCGGTCAGGCAGTCGGCCCTTCGGCGCGGGGGACGACGAGGGCCTTGCCGCGTCCCATGAGGCCGCCGCCGATCCGGTCCAAGAGGTCGGGGACTCGTTCGAGCCCCGCGGTGAGGTCGACGGGTACGGTGTCCAGGCCCTGGCCGACGACGATCTGCGCGGCTATCCGCAGATCCGCCGTCGAGTAGCAGAAGGAGCCGGTCAGGGTGACCTCGCGCCGCACCAGCTGATCCGGTGGCGGCAGGTGGTCGTCGTGGGACAGCCCGACGACGCAGACGGTGCCGCCATCGCGTACGGCGTCGAGCGCGGCCCGCACGGTCGCGGCCCGCCCCACGGTGTCGATGACGGCGTCCAGTCCGTGGTCGGGCCAGCCGCCCGCGGCCACGGCCGCCGCGCCTGTCCGCGCGATCGCGGTGCGCCTGGTCTCGTCGCGCTCCAGCACGGTGTGGTCCGCACCCCGGCGGCGCGCTTCGGCCACGCTCGCCATGCCGATCGGTCCGCCACCGATCACGCCCAGCCGATCGCCGTCCGCGACGCCGGCCCGCGCGACCGCGTGGACCCCCACGGCGAGGGGTTCGATCAGGCCCAGGGCACGCGGGTCGGCTCCCGGGGCGGGGACGAGCTGTCCGACGGGGACGTCGACGGTCCGTTGGAACCCGCCGTCGAGATCGACCCCCATGAGGCGGCGGCCGGCGCACCGGGCGCGGTGCCCCCGTCCGCAGTGTGCGCAGATCCCGCAGGAGACGTTGGGATCCACCGCCACGAGGTCATGGATCCCGACGCCTCGCACGTCGTCGGCTCGGGCGATGACCCGGCCGCCGAACTCATGGCCCAGTACGGTGCCGGGGCGGCCGCGTGCGGTCTGACCGCTCCACACGGTGATGTCCGTGCCGCACACCCCGACGCTCGTGACCCGCACACGAACCTCTCCGGGGCCGAGCGGGCCCGGCACCTTCCGCTCCTCGGCGCGCGCACGTCGGGGTCCCTCCCACACGATCGCCGTATGGACGGCGGCACTCACGCCCGGGTCGCAATCGACGACAGCGCGGACTCGGCCGCGCGGCGTCCGAACACGAAGCCGAACACGATTCCGCCGACGTAGCGCAGATCCTGCGCGCCGCCCGCGTCGGCTCCGGCCGCGAACAGGCCGGGCACCGCCTGTCCGGAGCGGTCCAGCACACGGCTGTCGCCATCGACCCGCAGGCCGCCGAAGGGGATGGTGATGCACGGCTGGATCTCGACGGCCCGGAAGGGAGGGGTCGCCAGCGGCGAGGGCCGCAGCGGGAGCGGTGCGTCCAGCGGCACGTCCGCGCCCTCCGAGGCGCGGCGGTATGCCTCGAGCGTCCGCCTCAGCCCGGCACCGTCGACACCCCAGCCCGCGACGGTCCCGATCAGGCCCTCGATCGAGTCGGCCGCCGCGGTGCGCGCGCCGAGTTCCGTCGCCTCGGCGTGCCGGTCGAGGGCCATTCCGCTCGGATACGGCACCGCCAGGGCCCGCTTCCGCTGAACCTCGTCGTCCCAGATCAGCACGGCGCGATGGCCGGGCTGACGTACCAGCAGCTGGTTGGAGACCTCATCGCCCAGCGACTCGTCCGTGAAACGGCGGCCCTGCCGGTTGACGATGATCCCGTACGCGGAGCAGTACAGCGTCAGACGCAGGAACACCCGCGCGTCGACCGTCAGCGGGCTCGGCAGCGTATGGCCGTAGAAGGCGGAGAGGTGCCGGCTGGCCGCCCCGCCGGCCGACCGGCCGAGTCGGAAACCGTCGCCCACCGAGTGCGGGTTACTGCGCACGGCGATGTCGTCGGCGCCGAACCCGATGAACGACTGCCTCAGCTCGGGATCCCCCTGGAAACCCCCGGTGGCCAGCACGACGCCGCCCCTCGCATACGCCTCGACGCATTCGCCCCGGTGACGGAAGCGCACACCCATCACGGCGTCGCCTTCGGTGCGCAGCTCGACCCGCGACACGTTCGTGAGCAGGTCACCGGAGTCCGCGATCTCACGAGCCCACACCTCGAAGAGGCGGGCAATGTCGATCTTGCAGGCGCGCCCCCACTCGAGGTGGTCACGCCATTCGTCACTGACCGAGGCTCCTGACGCGCGCACATCGTCGACGGCCTGTTCGTAGCCCTTCACGACCAGCGAACCGAGTTCGGGGTCCCCGTCCGGCTGGATCCGTCGCAGGACGTCGAGGTCGGGCGCGGTCCACAGGATGCCCGCGGACAGCGCGGCCGATCCTCCGGGGGTGTCCGCCTTCTCCAGCACGAGCACCCGCGCCCCCAGGTCGGCCGCGCGATGGGCGGTGGCGAGTCCGGCAGCGCCGGCACCGACCACGATGAGGTCATACGTTCGGACTTCGTCGCTCACTCGTCTCTCCTGTCGAGAGTGCGGAAAACGTTCGCTGTAAGCGCTGGTGCCCCTGGAAACACTGTGGGGAACGTTTTCCGCAAGCTACGCAGTGTGGGAAACTGTGTCAACAGATCGACGTGGTGAAACAACGGCGGAACACGAAACGGAGGGTTCGACGGTGGCGACACTGCGCGATGTGGCGGAGCTGGCGAACGTGTCGGTCACAACGGCGTCGCGTGTCCTCAACGGGGCCGACGAGAGTCATCCCGTCTCATCGAGGGTGCGCGCCTCGGTCGTCTCCGCCGCGGCAACGCTCGGCTACCGCCGCAGCGCCGCGGGACGGGCCCTGAAGAACGGTCACAACAACCTCATCGGCGTTGTCGCGAGCGACATCCTGGACCCCTACTTCGCCGAGATGATCAGGGGCATCGAGATCGCCGCCGCGGAGTGCGGGTACGTGACCGTCCTCGCGAACGCCAACCGCGACCCTTACCAGGAGCGCACCAAGTTCCAGGTCCTCCGCGAGCACGGGGCGTCCGGAATCGTCTTCTGCGGCAGCGACATCGAGGGCTCTCCCGGCACGGCGGACCTGGCCCGGGAGGTCAACCGAGCGGTGGGCGAGGGCACACGGGTCGTGAGCCTCGCGCCACGCGGCTTCGTGTCGACCCAGATCGTCGTGGACAACGAAGCGACCGCGTACAGCCTCACCAAGCACATGCTCGGCCTGGGGTACCGCGACATCGTCTTCGCCGGAGGGCTTCCCGGCCTGACCGCGGCCGAGCTGCGCATCCAGGGATACCAGCGCGCCATGTACGAGTTCGACCAACTGCCGCGCGTCGTCGGCCGGGACGGCATGAGCCAGAAGACCGGCCGCGAGGCGACCCAGCAGCTGCTCCGTGTCCCCAACACACCGGACTCGATCATCTGCACCAACGATGAGACCGCGATCGGCTCCCTCGCGGCCATCTGGCAAGCGGGTCTGCGCATCCCTGACGACATCGCGATCGCGGGCATCGGTGGAACAGCCACGGGCCGCGTGTTCGACCTGACGACGATCGAGCTTCCCCTGGCCGAGCTGGGCCGACTCGCGGTCGAGTACATCGTGCGCAAGTCCGACGCGCCGCCGACCGCTCCCGCCTGCACACTCCGCGAGGGCAGGACCACACAGGCGGTGCGCGACCCCGTCTAGGCCGGTGCCACTCCGTGACGGCGCCGCCGATCCGCTTCGCGTCACCGGAGCGATGCCCCCGCTCCGCGGCCGGACGCGTTCGCGTCCTGCCGGGGGGCATGGCGTGCGGCGATGCCCGTCGTGGCCACAAGCGCGGCCAGGGCCAGAGCGATGGCCACCCATGGAGTACGGGCGGGGTCGCCATGGTCGAGAACGAGGCCGCCGGCGAAGGAGGCGGTGGCGATGCCCGCGTTGAAGGCGGCGATGTTCAGGCCGCTGGCCGCCTTCTCCGCTCCTGGGCCATGGACGGAGGCGAGGGCCACCGCGTGGGTCTGCACCGCGGGAGAGATCAGGAAAGCGAAGACACCCCAGACGGCGATGTTGACCGCGATGGCGGCCGAGTGGCCCTGGGTGGCCAGGAGCGCGACCAGGGACACGATCAGGCCGGTCAGTGCCGTGCGGATGGTGAGGACGGCGCCGCGGCGGTCGGTCAGCCGTCCGCCGACCAGGTTCCCGGCCACGGTGGCGGCGCCGAACAGCACCAGAATCCAGGTGACCGCCGGCGCGGTGTATCCGGCGTGCCGGGTGAGCAGGGGTTCCAGGTAGGTGAAGACAGCGAAGGTGGCGCCGAAGCCCAGGGCGGTGACGACATAGGTGAGCGCGAGTGGTCGGTACGCCAGCAAGGCGAGCTGTTCACGCAGGAGTACGCCTCGTTCGCCGGAGGCGGACGGGAGCACTGCCCAGAGGGTGAGGGCGGCGGCCAGACCGAGCGCGGCGACGAGGGTGAAGGTGGCGCGCCAGCCGATGGCCGTGCCGATCGCGGTGCCGGCGGGGACACCGATGACCATGGCGACGGTCAGGCCGAGGAACATCAGGGCGATCGCCCGGCCGGCCTTGTCCTTGGGGACCAGAGAGGCGGCGACGGGAGCGCCGAGGGCGAAGACGGTTCCGTGGGCGGCCCCGGCGGCGGCGCGGCCGAGCATGAGGCCGGTCAGGTTCGGGGAGACGGCGACGGCGAGGTTGCCGAGGGCGAACAGGGCCATGAGCCCGGCGAGCATGGCGCGGGAGTCGTAGCGGCTCAGCCAACTCGTCAGAAGCGGGGAGAACACCGTGATGGCCAGGGCATAGACGGTCACCAGCAGACCGGCGGTGCCGAGGTCCGCGTGGACGTCGGCGGCGATGGCCGGGAGCAGGCCGACGAGGACGAACTCGCTTATGCCGATAGCGAAGGCGGCGAGGGTGAGGGAGAGCAGGCGGAACATCCAAGGGTCCTTCGTATGGGGACGGCCGACGGGCCGGGCCCGTCGGCCGGGGCGGTCAACGCAGAGCCGCGGCACCAAGGCGGGCGAGCTCCTCATCGGCCTCCACCGAGGCCCCGGCGACACCGACCGCGCCGATGCCCTGGTCCGCCCGGCGCAGCTGCACGCCGCCGCCGAAGCTGATCAGGCCGCCGTTCGTGTGCTCCAGGGTGTAGATCGCGCCGCCCGGCCGCGCACCCTGACCCAGGACGTCGCTGTCGGTGCCGAACAGTGCCGCGGTGCGGGCCTTTTTGATGCTCACGTCGATCGGCCCGGCCAGCGCGCCGTCCATCCGGTGGAAGGCCACGAGGTGGCCGGCCTGGTCGACGACCGCGACGCTGACCGCGACCCCCCGCTGCCGAGCGGCCGTGGTGACCTCCTCCACGACCCGCTGCACGGACTCCATCATCGATTCCTCCATGTTGAATAAACCAGCGCATGAGCTGGCTCTCATCTAGCGATGCTGAACGGCTCCACCCTACGGGCCCGTTTTCATATGTCAAACTCCATAGCTAGAATCAGTACTCGGATTCCACAATGATGAATGGGAGTGGGAATGATCCAGTCGGTGCAACGTGCGTTCCAGCTCCTGGAGGCCATCGCGGCCGCCCCTCGCGGGGCCCGGCTCAGCGACATCGCGGATGCCGCCCATCTGAACCGCAGCACCACGCACAACCTGCTGGCCACACTCCAGGAGCTCGGCTACGTCGCCCAGCCCACCCGCGGCGGCGTCTACACCCTCACCGACCGCCTCACCGACCTCGCCCGCGGCGCTTCAGTCGCCGACGACCTGCTGCGCGAACGCCTCCACCCCGCCCTGGAGAAGATCACCCAGGACACCGGGGAGACCTGCTATCTGGCCGTCCCAGCCGGTGCCCAGTACCTCTGTCTCGACGCCGTGGAGGCACCGGCCCCACTGCGACTGACCATCCCGATCGGCGGCCGCGAGCCTCTCCTCTCCACCGCCATCGGCCACGCTCTCCTGTCCGGCCGCCCCGATCTGCGCAACCGCCTCGCGGACGACGATCCCGCAGCCTGGAAGAGGGCCGCCGACGGCCTGGAGCAGGCCCGCGCCGACGGCTACGCCCTCGATCTGGCCGGCTACCACCCGGACATCTCCTGCGCGGCCGTACCCCTGTGGGAAGACGACCGGGCACGTGCCGCCATCGCCGTCGCCGGGCCCACCACACGACTGCCGGAAGCCCGCCTGCGCCGGATCGCCACCCACATCCGGGAGACCGTGACCGGCCAACCGAGCCCCTGAAACCCAGCGGGCCCACCCCGCATTCGGGGTGGGCCCCTCTTCCGGGCTCCGGGTCATGCCGAACGTACGGACCCCAGGACGTCGGCCGTGTGCTCGCCCAGCAGCGGCGCGGCGGCCGACGGCTGGAGGAGGCGTCCCGCCGCTTCCAGGGGCAGGCCCGCGTACTCGTGTGTCCCTGCCTCCGGATGTGTCAGGGCGGCGAACCATCCGCGATGCCTGAGCTGTGGGTCCTCGAACAGGTCCCGGCCGTCGTGCACGGGTGCGGCGGGGACACCGGCCCGCTGGAGACGCGTGGCCAGGCGCGTCTTGTCGTATTCGCGCGTCGCCTCCGACAGGCGCCGTTCGATCTCCTCCGCCTTCGCCTTCCGCGCCGTCGTTTCCGCCAGCGACGTGTCGCGGGCCCAGTCGGTCCAGCCCAGTGCCGAGCACAGCGCGGACCACTGGTCCGCCGTGTGCACAGCGATCGCGATCCACTGGTCCTCGCCCTCGCAGCGGAACGCGTCGTGGGGGAAGGCGGAGGGAATCGCGTTGCCCCGCAGCACCGGGTCGGTCCCCGTCGAGAGGGAATCGAGGATGATGTCGCCGATCCAGGACATGGCCGCTTCGCGCTGAGCGACCTCGACATACTGCGCCTGCTGTGTGCGGTCCCGGTGCGCCAGCGCGGTGACGGCCGCCGCCGCGCCCGCCAGCCCGCCCATGGGATCGAGATACGCGGAGCCCGACCCCAGCGGTCCGGATTCCTCGTCGTATCCGATCAGTGCGGTGATACCGGCCATCGCCTCCATCGTCTGTCCGTAGGCACGGTGGTGCCGGAGCGGCCCCGTGGTTCCGAAACCCGACATCTCGACCATGACGATGGAGGGGTTGATCTCGCGGAGTGTGTCGAAGCCGAGCCCCAGGCGTTTCATGGTGTCCGGGGTGAAGTTGGTGACCACCAGATCACTCTCCCGGCACAGGTCATGGGCCTGCCGACGGCCGATGTCCGTCTTCAGGTCCAGCAGCACCGACTTCTTGTCCAGGTTCTGGGCGTTGAACCACGCGTTGCGGTTGTACGGGCGGTCACCGGGCTCGCCGTTCGGGTAGAACTCGGTGGCGGTGGGGGCGTCGGCGGGGCCCCGCCAGGCGTCCATCCTGGAGGCGCTCTCCACCTTGAGAACCTCCGCGCCCAGCAGGGCGAGAATACGGGTGGCGAGCGGCCCCGACCAGGCCGTGGTGAAGTCCACTACGCGCGTACCCCGCAGCGGCCGCCCGGGTTCCACCGTCCCGCCCGGATGCCGGTCGCGCGTGGGCAGGGCGGCCGGTACGCCACCACCGGTGCCGCGTGCGGTTCCCGGCTCATAGCTCGCGGGCCGCCACAGCGGACCCAGCACGAGGTGCTTTCGGCCCTGGAATTCGGCGTGCCGCCAGAAGTCCCTGCTCAGCAGCTGCGGATCGGTTCCGAGCTCGGTCGGGGTGCGGACCGGGGACATGACCAGACGGTGGTCCAGTGCGGCCTGGAGGAGGGCTTCCCGGCTACGGCCTCGTGCCCGCTCCTGGATCCGCGCGAAAGCTGACGGGATGTCTCGCATGAAGTCGGGCCATGAGGAGAACAGCGGTGAATCCACCAGATCGTCGGCGCCCACGGCGGTGAGCAACTCACTCAGCCGGCCCTCCATGGCGAAGGCGGTCATCCAGCCGTCCGCACAGCGGATGCGGCCCTTGGGCCGGTTCAGCTCGCCGCGCTGTGCGATCGTCGCGCTGTAGGCCCATTGGATGGCGAAGTTCTGTTCCATCGCCGCCGCCGCCTCATGCACCGCGACCCGCACGATCTCCCCCGCGGCTCCGGCCGCCCCGGCCGCCTCGACGGCTCCGACGGCCGGACGGGCGAGCAGCCTCGCCGCGAGTGACACATAGAGGAAGAGACCGGCCGCGATGTACGCGCGATTGCCCGTGCCGTAGAGCGGTGGGCGCCCGGCCAGGCCCGTGTAGTGCATGGATCCGGACAGTGCCTGGTGGATGAGTTCCGATCCGTGCCAGTCGCGGTACGGACCCTGGTCGGCGAAGTCGGTGGCGACCGCGACCAGTGCGTGCGGGGCCAGGCCGGCGGCGATCGCGGCTTCGCCGTGGTCGGACACCACCACGACGTCGACGTCCCGCGCGCCCTGTCCCAGGGCGCTCTCCCAGCCGCCGGTGGGACAGGGCTGGACCGACTTGGTGTGGTTGAGGTGCACATCCATGGCCGGGGACACGCCGACGAGTGTCGACGGGCGGCGCAGCAGAGTGACGGCTGCCCCGTGGTCGGCGAGCAGTCGGGCGGCGAATTGACCTGCGATGGTGTCCGACACGTCCATGACGCGCACTCCCTGGAAGGGGAGGCGGTCCGCCGGCCCGCGCCGGCCTGCGTCGGCTGGACCATCCGTGGGAAAGTCGACCTTCACGGTCGGTGTCTCCGTTCTGGTGGGCGGCGGGTGAGGGCACCTTGCCGCCGGCTTGGCGCCTGTCGTCCTACTTGCCGACGAACACAGCGGGCCGCTTCTCCAGGAATGCCCGTGCGGCTTCGGCGGCGTCCTCGGTCTCGGCGCAGCGGGAGTGCCTGACCGCCTCGTTGTCCAACGCCTGCTCAAAGCCGATGTACTCGCTCTCGACGAGGTTCTGCTTCATCAGGCGCAGGGCCACCGGTGCGGAGGCCGCCAGATCCTCGGCTACCGCGCGGACGCGCTCCAGGAGCTGTTCGGCCGGCCAGACCTTCGAGACCAGCCCGATACGAAGCGCCTCCTGGGCGTCGAACGGCTCGGACAGCAAGTACTTCTCCCGCGCCCGTCCGATCCCGATGATCCGCGGCAGGGTCCAGGTCCCGCCGAAGTCGCCGGACAGCCCGGCGCCCCGGAAGGCGGCGTTGAAGCGGGCTCGGTCCGCGGCGAACCGCAGGTCGGTCGCGCAGGCCCAGGACAGTCCGGCCCCCGCGCAGGCGCCGTTGATCGCGGAGATGGTCACCGCCGGCATCGAGTGCAGGAGCGCGGCCGTCTCCATGTAGCCCCGCAGCTGTGCGGCGGCGGAGGCGCCGCGAAGGGATCCGGTGACCGCGCCCCCCGGGCCCTCGGCCAGGTCTCCGCCCGCGCAGAAACCCCGGCCCGCTCCGGTGAGGATCACGACCTTGACCGCCGGGTTCTCCGCGAGTGCGGAGAACGCCTTGTGGGCCTGTTCCAGCAGGTCACCGGTCATCGTGTTCAGCTTCTCGGGACGGTTGAGCGTCACCAGGGCAACCCCGGTGCTGTCGATGTCGCTGGTCACCAGAGTGGGCACCATCATCTCCTCGTCGGTCTTCGTCAGGGTTCTCACCGTGTCCGTGCGCGCCCTTCCCGGAATGAGCCGGCGGCCGATACGGCGGCGGCCGGCTCGGGGGTGTGGGCGATGGGTGTGCTCGCTTTGGCGCCTCGCCCGCTGAGCTGGGCGATCGTCATGACCAACAGAGGGGTCAGGATGGCGATATAGGCGTTGTCGATACCGAAGGGATCGCCCGCCAGGTACCAGCCGACGACCGCGGGCAGGGACAGACAGAGGGAGACCAGGGCACCCTGCCGGGAGCCGTACGACGGCCGGTAGAACATCAGGACGACGAAGACGGCCAGGGAGGCCCGGAGTGCCTTGGCGAGGAACGTCACGCCGAGCACGTCCGACGCGAACAGCGCCGCCGCCACCGGGATCAGCCCGCAGCCGAGGGTGGCGAGCCGGGCGAATCGCACGGCCTTCCTCTCGTCGCCCGAGGTATTGAAGTACGGCTGGTAGAAGTCCTTCAGCAGCAGCGTGGAAGAGCCGATCGTCAGGGCGGATATGAGGCCGAACACTGACGCGATCAGTCCGGTGACCGCGACGCCCTGAAGGAACGGGCTGAGGTCGACGACCATGGACGGAAGTGCCTGGAGGCTGTCGATGTCGGGGTGCACCACGGCCGCGCAGACACCGATGAATGCCGCGAGGACGCCGTAAGGGATCAGGACGAGACTGGTGTACAGGCCCGCGTTCCTCGCCTTGCCCTCGTCGTCGACCGCGGTCATCGCCTGCACCACGTATTGGGTCGCGAACATGGCGCCGCCGCCGGCGACGAGCCAGGCGCCCATCTGGTTCCAGCCGACTCCGTCCCAGTCGAGCATCCGCGACGGCAAGGAGACCTGGATGCCTTCGTAGCCCCCCGCGGCGAAGTACGCGGACACCGCGACGACGACGATCCCCACCACCTTGACGATGACGTTGATCAGGTTGGTGTAGATGACGGAGCGCATACCGCCGATCACCACGTAGACGCTCGACAGCACACCAACGATCACGACGGCCCAGCCGGCGTCGATCCCGAGCAGCGTCGAGATCATCGCTCCGCCGCTCACATAGGCCGCGGTGGCCACCAGCAGGAGTGACGCGATCATGGTCACCGAAGCCGCACGCCGCACGCCCGCTCCGTATGCCCGTTCCAGGGCGCCGGAGATGGTCACCTCGTCGAGCTGCTTGAATCGCTTCGCGAACAGTACGGCGAAGACGATGAACCCGATTCCGAGCGCACCGAGGTTCCAGGCGGCGGAGATACCGTCAGCGTAGGCTCCCTGGGCCGTCCCGATACTGGCCGAGGTGCCCACGACTTCGGAGGCCATGAACAGACCGATCACCGCTGCGGGGAAGACCCGGCCGCCGCGGACGAATCCTTCCGACGTCGCGCCGGCCTTACGGGCGATGACGCTCACCGCTGCGATGAGCATGATGTAGGCCACCACCATCAGGGCGACTATCTGGAAAGACGACACTGTTTCTCCTTCGGTTCAGCGGGACCCGGCGAGGTGGTCCTTGACATGAGCCCCCCACAGGACGCTGTTGACCAGCCCGGTTCCGTCGGCGGTGGCGAGCATTTCCGCGTCGTCGCGGAAGGCGGCGACTCCGGTACCGGTGTCCAATCCGTGTCCGGCGCACATGGACAGCAGTTCCGTGCACGCCCGCACGGCGGTGGTGCAGGCATGTGCCTTGGCTCCGCTGGCCAGTGCGGCGGCAGAGGGGTGCCCGGTCTGGACGGCGGTGGCGGCGTGGTAGGCGAGCAGCCGCGCGCCCAGCAGCTCGGCCGCGATACCCCCCACTCGATGGGTGGTCAGGTCCAGGTCGGCGACCCGTGAGCCGCGGGCGGTGCGGGTCGTCAGATGCCGTGTCGTCCCGGCCAGTGCCTCGTAGGCCAAGGCCACGGCTTGGACGGCGACCAGTACGCGCGCCACCCCGAAGCCCGCCTTCGCTCCTGCCGCGCCGTCTTCGGCGAGCATCCGCCAGCGCTCCACCTCCACCTCGTGGAACTCGATTGAGCCGAAGGTGAGATGGCGCAAGCCGTGGGTCCGGAGAGGACGGCGCTCCACACCCGGGGCCGCCAGGTCGACGAGCACCCGTACGGAGCGGCCCTGTTCGTCCGCGGCCAGGACGACGGCGGTGTCCGCCGTCATCGCATGGGTGACCCAGTCCTTGCGCCCGGTGAGGACGAGTCCCCCTCGGCCCGGACTCACGGTGGTGGCGGGGTTCTTGATGCTGCTGCCACCGCGCGGCTCGGTAACCGCCACAGCGCCGATGCTGGTCCCTTCGAGCAGGCCGGGCAGCACTCGTCGTTTCGCCTGAGGGCTTCCGGCGGCGGTGATGAACCGCTGGACGCTGTGGTTGGAGAGGAAGGGCACGGCACTCGCGATTCCCTCGGTCAGCGACGCGAACTGAACGAGGGTGAGGCCGGCTCCATTCGCTTCCTCCGGGATCGTCGACCCCAGGTATCCCGTCGGCCTCAGCTTGCCGAAGATCTCCAGCAACTGATCGCGCGACCATGGTGTGGTGTCCGGATACGTCCTGCGGATCGTGGTGGCGACGGCCCGTCCCGTATCCACCCACTGGCTGTCCCGTCCCGGGACGTCAGGCTCGAGCTCCATTGCGCGGCTCCGTTCTTCCGGCTTCTCAGAACTGCAGGGACTGCCGGTGGAGGAACTCCTCGATGCCCGCGGAACCCAGTTCGCGCCCGTACCCGGAGTTCTTCACTCCGCCGAACGGTGCGGCGGGGTTGAAGGCGCCACCGTTGATGTCGACTTGTCCGGTGTGGATACGGCGCGCGACGGTGCGGGCGCGTTCGGCGTCGGCCGACCACACCGCGCCGCCGAGCCCGAAACGGGAATTGTTGGCGATGGCGACCGCCTCTTCCTCATCGCCGTAGCCGATGATGGCGAGCACGGGGCCGAAGATCTCCTCCTGGGCGAGGAAGGAGTCGGGGTCCACATCGGTGAAGATCGTGGGCCGCACGTAGTAACCCGACGTCAGCGCGTCGCCGGCCGGCCGCTCGGGTCCCCCGGCGATGAGCTTCGCGCCATCGGCCAGGCCGGTCTCGATCGCTCGGATCACGCTGTCGCGCTGTCGCGCACTGGCCAGCGGACCGATCCTGGTCCGCTCGTCCGCCGGGTCGCCCGGGGCATAGCGCGCGGCCGCGGCAGTGGCGATCTCCGCTGCCGAAGAGAGCAGCTCGCGGGGCACCAGCATGCGGGTCAGGGCGTTGCAGCTCTGCCCCGAGTTCAGGAAGCAGTTGGCGACACCGACCTTGACGGCCGTGGCGAGGTCGGCGTCGTCGAGGATGACGTTGGCCGACTTGCCACCGAGCTCCAGTGTGACGCGCTTCAGGGTCAGCGCGGCCTGCTGGGCGACAGCGCGCCCGGTCGCCTCTGAACCGGTGAACGACACGGCGTCGATCCCGGGGTGCTCCACGATGGCCTGGCCCACCTCGGGTCCGGCTCCGTTGACGACGTTGAGTACCCCGTCGGGAAGACCCGCCTCTTGCATGATCCGCGCCAGGAGCAACGCGCTCAGCGGAGCGACCTCGCTCGGCTTGAGGACCACCGTGCATCCGGCGGCGATCGCCGGAACGATTTTGCTGACCACCTGGTGGACGGGATAGTTCCAGGGCGTGATGGCCCCGACGACACCAACCGGCACCGCGTAGACGCGAGAGTTGCCGAGCTCGGTCTCGAATTCCATCGACCGCAGCGCACGAGCGGTCTCCCGGACGTCGTGCACCGGCAGTGTTGCGTGCAGTTGGCGGGCCAGTTTGATGGGGGCGCCCAGTTCCTCGGTCACCGTCCGCGCGATCAGCTCCCGCCGTTCCTCCAGGAGATCGGCCAGGCCGTCCAGCACCTGGGCGCGCTCCTCGATGGTCCGGGTCGACCACGAGGAGAACGCGCCGCGGGCAGCGACGACGGCCCGGTGGACATGCGCCGCCCCTCCCGCGGGAACCGAGGCGATCACCTGCTCGGTGGCCGGGTTCTCCACGGGGATCGGCGGTCGTTCATCCGCCTCGTGCTCCCACTCCCCGGCGATGAAGTGTGCGGTCCACTGATGATCCATGCATCCCTCCGGTTGCCACCTGGCGTGTCGCTTTGAACGCCCGCCGCACAGTAGGGGCTAAACGAGCGTTTAGGCAATAGGGTCTCGCCAAAAGCCCTAAACGATCGTTCAGGAGATCGGTGCGCAACCGCTTCGGGAGTGGTGCGTCTGCTACTGTCGGTCGGCACGCCCAAGCGCCCCGTCCGCTGGACCGGGAAAGTCACCGGTCGCAGGGGTACGGGTCGGCTATCGCACGGAAAGGAAGACGCCCCTCGGCGTCAGCGGGGAAAGTCCTTCAGGAAGAGACCGAATCAGCCTGGCCGCCCACCAGCGACAAAGCCAGGAATCCATAACGGTTGGCGATCTCTTCCGGCGAAAGTTCCCCGGCGCTCTTGTACCAGGTGGCAACGGCAGTACACATCGTGACCACGGCTCGGCTGGCCTCCCTGGGCCACGGGGTCAGAAACGCACCGGCCGCGACGCCTTGGACCACCACGGAGTCGAACATGCGCTGCAGCTTGTCACGCTGGGCGATGTTGAGGCGCCGGTTGTCCGGTTCGAGGCTGCGAATCTCGCTGTTCACGAGGAAGCTCGACATCACATCCGACGCGTTCCACAGCACATGGGAGCGCGCGGCCGCGAACAGCTGCGCGGAAGGATCGTCCCCGGCCGCCTCGACGGCCGCCCGGGTGACCTCGATCGACTGCTCCATGAAGCGGCCGATGATGTCCATCAGCAGCTCTTGTTTGGAAGCGTAGTAGTGATACATGGCCGCAGGCGTAGTGCCGGACGCCTTGGCGATATCACGCACCGAGGTGCCATCGTATCCGTGACGGTAAAAACAGGTCAGAGCCGCTTGAAATATAACTTCCTGACCAACGCTATAGCGCGGTGCGGAACTCCGGCCTTGGGGCACTAATTTTGCTCCTCACATATCCCGAATGCGACGGCACTCTACCGTGCCGGAGTCTCGTTCCCTCCGGACAGCAGGGTGTCCAGCATGTACTGGCGCGAGCGTTCGATGCCCTCGAGGGCGACCTGCCTGACCTCGTCCTCCGAGCCCCTCCTGATCGTCTCGACCAACCGTCCGTGGTTGACGCTCGCGTAAGGGGGCCGGCCGAGTTCCCCCCGGAGGTTGAGGAAGCGCTCGATCTCTTCGTGCAGCGTGTTGATCATTGGAATCATCAGTGACACGCGCGCGACCTCGGCGATCGCCACGTGCAGCAGCCGGTTCGCCTCGTTCAGGTCGGGACGTGAGGCGTTCGCCGCCATGGTCGCCGCACTGAGCGCGTCCAGGCGGTCCAGATCTTCGGCGCCGGCTCGCTGTGCGGCGAGCACGGCCGCTTCCGGTTCGAGGAGCCGTCGCAGGCGATAGGTGTCCTGGAGGTCGCCGAGGTCCGTCGGCTTGACGAAGGTGCCGCGCCGCGGGACGACGATGACAAGGCCCTCCCTGCGCAGCGCGTTGATGGCTTCGCGCACCGGGGTCTTGCTCATCCCGTAGCGCTCGGCGAGCCACGCTTCGATGATGACGTCGCCGGGGCGGAGGCGGCATCGGATGATGTCGCGCTTGAGGGACTCGTACGCCTGCTGCGCCATCGACGATCCCGAACTCACAGCACGGCTCCTCTTCCAAGCGCCCGTGTGACGGCCCTCGTCATCCGGCGGCCACCTGCGCGAAGACCTGTTGACATCCGCCTTTCGCAGCGTATCATCCCTGTGAAATATCACAGGGATTGCACGACGGCCGTCCCCGGACGAGTCCCGACTCGTGCCGAACGGAAGCGGAACCCTCCCCGCGAGCACCCAGAGCCGCGTTCACCGCCGACCCGATAAGGCCCCAGATGACGCAACTTCGAAGCAGCAGTCCGCCCGTGGATGGCTCCATGAACCGGTTGTTCCGGGCTCTCAGCGCCTTGGAACGCGCGGGAAACAGGCTTCCCCATCCGTTCTGGCTCTTCTGGATCTTCGTGGCACTGCTCGGTGTGCTCAGCGCCGTGCTGGCCGGGGTGGGCGTGTCCGTCACCCTGCCGTCGACGGGTGACTCCGTCTCGGTCAAGAGCCTGCTCTCGCTTCAGGGAGCCAAGTTCGCCGCGGAGTCCGCGCTGGACAACTTCGCCGGGTTCGCGCCACTGTCGGTCGTCGTAGTGGTTCTTCTCGGCGTCAGCGTCACCGAGAAGAGCGGCCTTCTCACCGCACTTCTCCGCGTCACGATCGGCCGTCTGCCCGTTCGGTGGCTGACCTTCTCCATCGCGTTCGGCTCGATGATCGCGCACGTCATGAGCGACTCGGCCTACATCGTGATGATCCCGCTGGGAGCGCTGGCCTTCCGCACCGTGGGCCGCAGTCCGGTGCTCGGTCTGATGGTCGCCTACGCGTCGACCGCCATCGGCTTCAACGCCAGCCCGCTGGTGACACCGGCCGACGCGGTCAGATCGTCCCTGGCGGCCGAGGCCGCGCACACCGTTGATCCGGGCTACGTCATCACTCCGGTGGCCACCTACTTCTTCACCGCGGTCTCATCGGTGTTCCTCGCCGCCGTCATCGCCCTCACGGTCGACCGCGTCCTGGCCCAGCGGCCGGAGTTCGTGCCCACACCCGAGGACGACGCGGCCGCCGACAGGCTCTTCAACACCACCGCCCACGGCGAGGCACCCCAGCACGGCGGGCCGGCCGGCGAGGCCCCCTCCTCACTCACGCTGAGCGATGTCGAGAAGCGCGCCATGCGGCTGTCCGGCGCGGTGCTCCTGCTCTACGTCCTGGCGGTGTCCGCACTCCTGCTGCCGGGATCCCCGTTCCGCGGCGAGGGCGGCAGCATCGTCCAGTCCGTGGTCGTGGTGAACATCGCCGTGTTCATCTCGCTGCTGTTCGCGATCCTCGGCATCGTCTACGGCAGGCAGGTGGGCACGATCCCCTCACTGTCGTCCGTCCCCTCCGCCATGGCCGACGGGGTGAAGTCCTTCGTCCCCGTGATCGTGCTGTTCTTCGTGGTCTCGCAGTTCCTCGCCTACTTCACCTGGACCGGAATCAGCAATGTGATCACCGTCGAGGGCGCCCGGCTCCTGAAGTCCCTGGACGCGCCCCACCTCATCATCCTGCTCGTGATCATCGTGGCCATCAGCGGACTGAACATCATCATCAGCAGCGGTTCGGCGATGTGGTCCATCCTCGCCCCCGTCGTGGTCCCCCTGGCGATGTACATCGGGCTCTCGCCCCAGGCGGCGATGGTCTCGTTCATGATCGGGGACTCGGTCACCAACACCACGCCCATGAACGCCTACTTCGTCCTGGCCCTGGGATTCCTCCAGCAGTTCCGGAAGGGCGCGGGCATCGGAACCATGCTGTCCTTCACGGTTCCCGTGGCTCTCGCCGTACTCGTCTCGTGGTCGTCCTTCTTCGCCCTCTGGTACGCGCTGGGAATTCCGCTCGGCCCGGGGGTGCCCGTCAGATGACGCCACCACCACGTCAGCACTCGCTCGGCTCGGCACCGCCGAGCTCACTCCCCCACCACTCCGACACGGAAGAGTCACTCACCATGGGCAGCATCGCCATCATCGGCGCGGGCAACGTCGGCCAGGCCATCGCCGGCCACATGTCCTTCAAGGGACACGACGTACGGATCTTCGACCGGTGGGGCCACGATCTTGAACCGATCAAGGCCAACGACGGCATCGACATGACCGGGGACGTGGAGGGCCACGGCACGCCCTCGGTGCTGACGACCGACCTCGGGCAAGCGGTCGGCGGCGCCGAGGTGGTCATCGTCGCCGCGCCCGCCTTTGCGCACGCCTACCTGGCCCGGGAACTCGCGTCCGTCCTCGAGCCGGACCAGCTCGTCCTGTTCCAGCCGGGCGTGCTCGGCAGCGGCGTCGAGCTCGCGCGCATGTTCGCGCTCGCCGGCCGGCGGCCCTGCCTCATCGCGGAGACGCCGACCAGCCTGTACACCTGCCGGCTGCGCCGCCCCGCGCACGTCTACATCGGGGCGATCAAGCACGCCGTCCCACTGGCCGCCGTACCCAACGCGGACACGCCCCGGGCTCTCGGCATCCTGCGGACGTACTTCGGCGACCGGTACGTACCGGGCGAGGACACGCTGACCGTCGGGCTCAACAACTGCAACCCCATCTACCACGTTCCACCGGCGGTGCTGAACTTCAAGACCGTCGAAGACGCCGACTGCCACCCGCTGCACAGCCTGGTGACACCGCGCATCGCCGAGGTCATCGACGCCCTCGACCGCGAACGCCTCGCCCTGGCGGACGCCCTCGGAGTGAAGGCGGCCAGCTTCTGGGACTTCCTCGACACCGCCTACGAGGTGACCGAGGGCAGCTTCGTCGAGCGCATCGTGCAGGGCTACGGCCGTCAGGGATTCCCCGAACCCGACTCGGTCAGGCACCGGTACTTCACCGAGGACATCCCCTTCGGACTGGTCACCTGGAGTTCGCTGGCCGCGCAGATCGGACTCCCCCTGCCCCTGACCGACTCGTTCGTCGCCCTGGGCACAGCCCTGTGCGGACAGGACTTCGTGGCCGGCGGCCGCACGGCGCGGACGCTGGGCCTGCTCGGCTCCGACGTCGACGGCATCCGCGCCGCGTTCATCGACGGCGCGGTGTAGAGCCGTCCGCTGCCCCGGAAGGCATCGCGCCTTCCGGGGCAGCGGACGGACGTCCCGGGCGCCGCGCTCAATCGCGCCGTGCGGAGGACCGGTTCGCGGCGCCGTTGATCACGAACTGCGAGCCGGGCTCCTTCACCACGTCGCCCTGCGCCGAGTCGGTGATCCTCACGTTCGTCAGCGTGGCGTCGCCGCGCGCCCCGCCCATCGCGAGGATTCCGGACCCGTTGTTGGACTTGTCGATGGTGACATTCTCGATCCGGACGCCGGGCATCGCGCCGCCGCCCGTCTTGAACTGGATGCCGTCGTAGGTGGAGTCGTGGATGTCGGTGTCGCGGATCGTGACCCCCGGGATGTCCTGCCCCTGGGCGAACAGGGTGATCGCGCCGAACTCCTGCGCCTCGCCCCAGAACGCGCCGCCCGTGCGGTACAGGCCGTTGTTGGCGATGAGCGTCCTGCCCGAGAAGGGCAGCGGGTCGTGGTCCGTGGCCAGCATGATCCCCGGGTAGTTCATGGTGTCGGAGATCAGGTTGTTCTCGATCGTGTTGCCGTAGCCGCCGTAGACCGCGATGCCGTTGGCCCGCCAGGGCAGTTGGACGGTGTTGTTGCGGAAGTGGTTGTCGTGGCCGATGTCGGCGGAGGTGTCCTTCACATACTTATTGGCCCAGACGGCGAGTGAGTCGTCGCCGGTGTTGCGGAAGGAGGAGTTGTACACGGTCGAGTTGCGGGTGCCGTTGGTGAAATTGACGCCATCGGCGTAGGTGTCGCGGATCCGTACGCCGCTGAACTCGAGTCCGTCACCGGGGCCCCACAGCGCGGGGATGTTGGAGTAGTCGCGGCCGACCCAGGCGCCGACGTTGGCGTGCTCGATCCATACGTTGGTGATCTTGGTGTTCTTGCCGAAGCGGCCATTGAGCCCGACACCGCCCTCTGCGCCGCCGTCGCCGCCGCGGATGGTGCCGGAGCCGAAGATGGCGATGTCGGAGATCTTGGTGTTGTCGTCGATGTCGAAGCCGAAGTTGCCCTCGTGGGGGTGGTTGATGCCGCCCGCCTCCTGCGGCGGGATGAGCGAGTAGAGCTGGGAGTGCCACATCCCGGCACCGCGGATGGTGACGTCCCGGATGCCCATCTGGTTGTACTGGCCCTGGTTCTGCGGGTCATCGGTAAGGATCTTCTTCTCCTGGCGCCACTGGCCCGCGGGGATCCACACGCAGGGGATCGTGCCCTCCTGGTCCGCGGTGACGGCGCGCTGGATGGCGTCCGCGTCGTCGATGCCGTCGCCCGGCACGGCCCCGTAGTCGGTGATGGAGACGCACTCGGCGGGCTTGGACGCCGGTGCCGCGACCTGCTCCAGATCGATCAGGTCGATGATGTAGAAGGCCGCGTCGTCACCGGAATCCCGCTGGAGCCGGAACTTCGTACCCGGCGGGTAGGTGTCGGTGAGCAGGGCGTGGGACTCGTCGAACAGTCTCCGGGCGTCGCCGCCGGGCCGGTTGGTCAGGCCCTCGGGGTCGTCGGTCGTGCCGTAGAGCCAGCTGTGCTTGGAGGACAGGGTGAGCTTGCGGACGAACGTGCCGTCCGCGTAGAGGCTGATGGTCGCCTCCCTGCCACCGCCGGCCGCCGCGTCCGGGATCGAGTTGCGGACGACGATCGAGTTGGACGGCGTGGTCGAGGTGAACTCCACGTACTGACCGCTGGTGTCGAGCCGGACCGATTCGCGCCCGGAGGACTCGGTGGCGAAGTTGGTGTGCCCGAAGGTGCGCTTGGCGTCCGTCTTCAGCAGGGTGCCGTCGTACCGGCCGGCCTCCGCCTCGTACTCGGTGTACGGCACGGCGGCGCCCCGTCCGACGACGAGGGAGCGGGCGAAGGTGTTGTTGTCCTCGTTGGTCTCGGCGACGGTGTCGGTGGCGTCGGCCGTCGCGGTGAGCGTCGCTCCCCCGCTGGTGGCGGTCCAGTCGCCGCCGATGGCCACGGTGTCCGTGCCACCGGCCGGGATGGCACCCGCCGTGCCGTTCAGCGTGGTCCCGCCGACGGTGAACCGGGTGACCGATCCGGCGGGCACCGCGCTCGTACCCCTGTTGTGCACCGCGACGGTGAAGGTGACCTTGGCACCGACGGCCGGGCCGGCGGGGTTGGTGGTGATGCCGGTGACCTCCAGGTCCGGTCCGGGGGCCTGACCGATGACCAGCTTCGAGGCGGCGTTGCGGCTGTTGTTGGTGTTGTCGAGCTCGGGGACCGTGTCGGCCGGGTCGACGACAGCGGAGACGGTGTAGCTGCCCATGGGCCGCTTGCCGACCTTGACCGGCACCTTCAGCGACGCGCCCGGCGCGAGCGCGCCGACGGCCCCGCTTCCGGCGACCGTGCCCTCGATGCTGACGTTCACCGTGGTCGCGGGCGCGGCGGCGGTCCCGGCGTTGCGGACCGTCGTCTCGACGGTGACCGCGTCCGCCTCGGAGGGCGACTCGGGCGACCAGGCGAGTTCGGTGACGGTCAGGTCGGGCGCGGGTGCGGCCGTGCCGACGACCTCGAACTCGGCGACCTGTCCGCCGCCGGCGCCGGTGTTGCCGAAGAACTGCAGGCGTACGTCCCCGTACCGGCCCGTGACCGGGATGGTCACCGTGTTCTTGTTCTGCGACGGGCTGAAGGTGTAGTCGGCCCGGTCCTTCAGCGAGGTGAAGCCGGACTCTCCGGCCGGCCGTCCCAGCACCTGGATGCTCTGCGACCGGGTGGACCAGACGGGGTCGGGGTTCAGCTTGACGACGACGCCGGTCAGATCGGCGTCGGCGCCGAGCTTCGCGGTCAGCGTCGAGGACTGGCCGCTCGCCTCCCAGTATGTGGAGGTGCTGCCGTCGTTGGCGTTGCCCGCGACGTAGTCCTGGGTGTTCGACGACGCCTCGATCGGCTTGCGCAGGGCCAGGTTGGTGCCCGCGGGCGGGTCCCCCGGATTCTCCCCGCCGGCCTTCCCGCGCACCTCCACCTCGGAGAGCTGGGCGGCGTTCCAGCCCGTGTTGCCGGTCACCTGTACGCGCACGTACCGGGCCTCGGCCGTGACGTCGAGCGCCACGGCGTTGCCGGACGACGGCGAGAAGTCCTCGCGCACGTCCGGAACCACGGTGGTGAAGTCCTGGCCGTCGGCGCTGGCCTGGACTCTCACCGCCTCGGTGCGGGACTCCCACGACGCGGGGAGCTTCAGTACCACCTCGTCGAGGTCCGTCCTGCTCCCGAGGTCGACCTGCACCCACTGCGGGAACGAGCCCTCGGGACCCTCCCAGTAGGAGGCCTGGCTGCCGTCGGTGACATTGCTCGCCGGATAGGAGCCGTGGGCCCCACTGGCCGTCACCGGCCTGCCCAGCGCCAGATTCGCTCCGTCCGCGGCCTGGGCTCCCTCTGCCGCATGGGCTGTCACGGGCAGCAGCCCGACCGTGAGCAGACCTGCCGTCACAAGCCCGGCGGATAACCGCCGACCGTGATGTCTTCTTCTCATGAGGCCCTCTCGATCGCCTGGTGGACGATGACGGTGTTCAGCGGGCCCAGACGATGCAGCGGTGGTGCCGAGCCAGCCGCAGTGCGAGAGTTGAGCGATTTCGTCTATCTTTTGCAGCGATGCTTTGACAGATTTCTACCGCTCATCGACTTTGTCAACGACTCGGCGCACGGCGGTACTTGACCGGCAGCGGCAAGAGCGAACCCGGCTCGGGGACGGTCAGGGCAGTACGCCCAGTTCACGGCTGGTGCGGTTGAGCCGCTCACCGCCGTCGTCGGTGCAGATGACGATGTCCTCGATGCGGGCTCCGAACCGGTCGGGAAGATAGATGCCCGGCTCGACGGAGAAGGCCATACCAGGCTCCAGCGGCAGGGCGGAGCCAGCCACGATGTAGGGCTCCTCATGCGTTTCCAGCCCGATGCCATGACCGGTGCGGTGGATGAAGTACGGCCCGAAGCCCGCGTCCGCGATGACATCCCGGCCGATCGCGTCCAGTTGCTCGGCGGTGACACCGGGCCGTACCGCATCGGTCTGGGCACGCTGGGCGGCCAGCAGCACCTCGTACAGCCGTCGGTACTCCGCCGGCGGCTCGCCGACCACGTAATCGCGGGTGGAGTCGGAGCAGTAGCCGTCTTCGGTGGTCCCCCCGATGTCGACCACCACGGGGTCACCGGGCAGGATCACCCGGTCCGACAGCTCATGGTGGGGACTGGCGCCGTGGGGTCCGGAGCCGACGATGACGAAGTCGGCCCGCACATGGCCCTCGGTCACGATGGCGTCCGCGATGTCCCGGCCGACCTCGCGTTCGGTGCGCCCGGCGCGCAGCCACTCGCCCATGCGGGCGTGCACCCGGTCGATGGCCGCCCCCGCCCGGCGCAGCGCCTCGATCTCGGCCTCGGTCTTGCGGATCCGCAGCCGGCCGAGCACCTCTCCGGCGAGTGCCTGGTCGGCGCCGGGCAGCACGGTACGGAAGGCGACGGTCTTCTCGGCCCACATGTGGTTGTCGACGCCGATCCGGGCCATACCGTCGGGCAGCCTGGCCGCGACGAGGGCGTACGGGTCCTCGGTCTCGGCCCATCCGGTGATCTCGATGCCGAGGTTCCCCGCCGGGGACGCGAGCGCGGCCGGCCGCTCCAACTCCGGTACCAGGAGAAAGGGTTCGCCGTCCACGGGGAGCACCAGACAGGTGAGCCGCTCCAGGGGAAGGGCGTGGTAACCCGTCAGATAGCGCAGGTCGGCGCCGGGACTGATCAGCAGCGCGCCCAGGCCCGCGTCGGCAGCGGCCTCCCTGGCGCGCTCGAGACGGTCGGCGGGGTAGAGGTCGGTGGGGATCACAGGCAGTTCTCCATCCTGATGTCGGGCCGGAGCGAGGCAGCGGGCCAGACCATCCTCGACCGGCCAGGGGCTCTCCGGCGACACCATTTTCGCCCGCTTGGCACACTTTTTTAAATCCGACCGGAGCACTAACAGCTAAAGAACTGATTGGCGTACGCAAGCACTCGGTATCGGCCAAATTGGTTCACCGAAAGGCGATCGAGATCCCGGACGTATCGCGTTCAAACATCCCAATCACCTTGAACCAGAACAGACATTGCAGACATTGACGCCACATTTGGCCTGGCGCAGCTAACACGAGGCCTTGCCGGGCGACAAGACCACAATCGCCCCCTGGCGCCACGTAATTCACTAGTCATGAACGCGATCAGCTTAGGCCGAAACTGAGACCCTAAGATCGTTGACCCCCCGAAAGGAGCGCAGTTACCTTAATCAGCGAACCCGATCGGCAAGGAAAACCCTCTGCAGGGTCACGCATTTGCGGGAATGGCCACCAACAATGGGTGGCCAGGGTCGAATTTCGCTGGACTCGCCGCTCCGATATACCGCAGCAAGCGGACGTATGTCGTCGATTTCATCGCGCCGTCGTGGCGTTTCAGGGCCCGGCTAAGCCAATGCAACATCGCCGGCAGTCGGGACGGAGATGAGGGTGATGCACGTGGTGGATTCTGTCTTTGTCATGCCGGGAACGGTCGCTGCCCCGCGCGGAGGCATCCTGTGCGATCTGCACAACCGTTACGAGGCCGTACGTGAAACGCTGTCCCGCATCGACAAGGCAGCCCAGGAAATGGGGCTGCCCAACATCAGTGCCCGGCTTATCGAAGAGAACGAGACAAGCGACCGGCGCGGCCCCGAGGTGCAATATCTGGAGATCTTCGCGGTCAGCATCGCGACGCACCACATGCTGATCGCCGAGGGCGTCAAGCCCACCGCGATCGTCGGTCAGAGCATCGGGGAGCTGTGGGCCCTGGCCGCCGCGGGACATCTGTCCGTGGAGGACGCCGCGCGCCTGGCCGTGGCCCGGTCCCAGGTACTGACCCGGCAGAGCTGGGGCGGAAAGATGCTCGCGGTCGGAGTGGACGGCCGTCGGGCGGAGTCACTCGCCGAGCTGATCAACCATCCCCACCTGGTACTGGCCTGCGAGAACGCCCCCCGGCAGAGCGTCATCAGCGGCCCCGAAGCGTTGATCGAGCATGTGGAGCGGGTGGCCGACGCGCTCGGCTGGCCGAGTCTCCAACTCGACGTCCCGCATCCGACCCATACTCCGGCGATGGCGCAGGCCGCGCGAGACCTGCGGGAATCCGCGCCACGGGTTCCGTACGGCGCCGGGCGCTGGCGGGTGTGCTCGCCATGGCTGGGGCGGGATGTCGGCGACGACGACCCGGTCGATCTGGTCGCCGGCGCGCTCACCTCCCGGGTCCGGATGCTGCACACCATCCGTGAGCTGCACGCGGCCGGCGCCGACGCCTTCGTCGAGTGCGGGGAGTGGCCCGTCGTCACCAAGTTCGTCGAGGCGTCGATCCCCGGGGTGCAGTGTGTCGTCCCGCTGAGCGAGAGCGACCCGGTCGAGGCCGTCCGGGCGCTGGTCGCCGAGTCCACCGGCGGTGGCCCGTTCCGCTCGCGCTTGGCCGCGCCGTCGAGCAACGGGCATGGTCCCGTCGTACGGGTGGGTGAGCCCGCGCCGGCCGGGGCGGTTGCGACACTCCCCGTCACCGATCTGCCGGTACGGGCCGCCGTGTCCGCACAACCCGCGGCCCCTGTGTCCTATGTGGCCCCTGTGTCCCACGTGGCCCCGGTCTCCTCCCCGGCTCCCCCGGCCCCCGCGGCCCCGGCTCCCGCGGCCCCGGCTCCCGCGGCCCCGGCTCCCGCGGTCGCTCCGGTCGCGGTCGCTCCGGTCGCGGCTGCCCCGACCCTCGTCGCCCCGGTCACGGTCGCGCCGGTCGCCCCGCCGTCGTCCGCCGGGTTGGACTACGAAACGGTGCTGGCAGAGTTGCGGACGCTCTACGGCGACTTCCTGGGCTACCCGCCCGATCTGCTCGGTGAGGACGACGGCCTGGAGGCCGAACTGGGTGTGGAGTCGCTCAAGCAGGTCGCCCTGCTCGGGATGGTGTCCGACCGGTACGACCTGCCCGATCTGCGGTCGAATTCCGCTCTGCTGACCGTCGGCACGCTGCGCCGGATCGCGGAGGCCGTCGTGCAGGCCCGAGCGGGGGCTGCCGGACGATGACCTCCACAGAGAACCTGCGGGGTCGGATCGCCCTGGTGACAGGGGCCGCGAAGAGCCTCGGCGCGGACATCGTGCGCCGCCTGGCGGGCAGCGGGGCCCACGTGATCGTCAACTACTTCCACTCGGTCGAACAGGCGAAGCAGCTGCGGGCGGAGCTGGAGCAGGCCGGTCACAGCTGCGAGTTCATCCGCGCCTCAGTGGCCAAGACCAGCGAGATCGACCGGATGTTCGACCTGGTCCAGGAGCGCCACGGTGGCCTGGACATTCTCATCAACAACGCCGCGGGCGGGGCCTTCCTGCCCCTGTTCGACATCGATGACACGTACTGGCAGCGGGCGTGGTCCACCAACGTGATGGCGGCCTACCACTGTTCACGCCGGGCGGCCGAACTGATGGCGGGAAGAGACGGCGCGAGCATCCTCTGCCTCTCCAGCGTCGGTGCGCACCAGCCGGTTCCGGGTTACGGCCCCGGTGGTGTCACCAAGGCGGCCCTGGAGTCGCTGGTCCGCTATCTGGCGCTCGAGCTGGTCGGCCAGGGCATCCGGGTCAACACGGTGCTGCTGGGCTCCGTCGCCAGCGAGATCGTCGTCAACCTCGACGCCCCGGCGGCGACGCCCGGCGGCCCGGCCGAGGCCAGCGAGCTGATGAGCCGTACTCTCTCGACGCCGGAGGCGGCGAAGTTGATCGTCCACCTCCTGCACGAGGACGCCGGATTCATCACCGGGCAGACCATCGTCGCAGACGGCGGCATCAGCATCGGCGGGATGCAGGGCCTGCGGCTGCACAGCAGGCTGGCGGACCGGGTGAGTAGGCCCGCCAGGCGCCAACCGGTGCCCGCGGCGGCGGTGACGACGACGTCGGCCGAGGCGAGCCGACCCGCCCCCGGACAACCGGCGCCCGCATCGGTGACGGCCCCGGCACAGGACCGAGCGCCGGACCCAGCACCGGCCCCAGCACTCGATCAAGCGCCGGAGACGGACCCCGAAGCCGTCGCGGTGGTCGGCCTCGGTCTGGTCCTGCCCGGCGCGAACAATACGGCGGAGTTCTGGGACCGGTTACGGGAGGGCGTCCTGCTCTCCAGCGAGCCGTCCGCCTTCGACCTGAAGCACTTCTGGGCGCCCACCCGGGAGGAGACCGACGCTTTCTACGTTCGCGAGGCCGCGTACGTCCACGGCTTCGTCCCCGACCCCGCCTCGATCGCCGAACCGGACGGGAACGTCGGCCACCCCGGGTGGCCGCGTACCACTCGCTGGCTGCGGCACTGCGCCGTCCAGGCCCTGGCCGGGGTGCACCGGCGCCCGGCGGACCGCTGGCTCGCCACGACCACCGGTATCCACGACCAGACGGGGCTCGGCCCGCAGGGTGTCGTGCTGGGGGACGAGTACCGGCGCATGGTGCGCGAGGCGATCCCCGCCGGCCAGGACGGTGACTGGCTGGCCGAGCTGGCCGACCACGCGATCAGCGCGCACTACGGTGGCGACGGCGGGGATCCGAAGGCCTACCTGCCCGCGTCCGTCTCCCGCGACGCGCTGCGCGGACTGATCCCCGACGACTCGCAGCACCTGACCCTCGACGCGGCCTGTGCCAGCGGGTTGTTCGCTCTGGACGCGGCGGTCAAGGCGCTGCGCGAGGGTTCCTGCGACGTGGCGCTGGCCGGTGGCACCTCGGTGATCGAGCCGATCGGGTTCACCCTCTTCTGCCGGGCCCAGGGCATCTCGATGAGCGGCAAGATACGCCCCTTCGACAAGGCGGCGGACGGAACCCTCATCGGTGAGGGCTCCATCATGCTCACCCTGAAGTCGTACGCGCGGGCCGTGGCGGACGGCGACCGGGTGCTCGGTGTCATCCGGGGCACCGGTCTCGCCGCCGACGGCCGGGGAAAGGGCATTCACGCTCCGGCCACGCGCGGGCAGGAGCTGGCGATCGCGCGGGCCTGGGCCGACGCGGGCGTCGAGGCCGACGACGTGGACTGGGTGGTGGCACACGGCACCGGCACGCCGGTGGGCGACGAGATCGAACTGCGCTCGCTGCTCTCCCGGTTGGGGGCGCGGAAGCGGGCGTGCCTGCTGACATCGAACAAGCAGGTCTTCGGGCACACCGGTGTGCTGGCGGGCCTGGTCTCGGTGGCACACGCGCTGGTCGCTCTCGAACGCGGGGCGGTCCCCGGTCAGCCCGTGGTCACCGATCCGCACCCGCTGCTGGAGGACGGCACGCGGCTGACCGTACCGGTCAGGGACGCGCCCTGGCCGACGGACGGCACACGGCCGCGCGTGGTCGGGGTGTCGTCGTTCGGCCTCGGAGGAGCGGACGCACACGTGGTCCTGTCCGACCGCGTGCCGCGGGCCGCCCCCGCGCGGCGGGGCGGAGAGGCCCCCGCGGACACGGAGCGACTGGTCGTCGTGGGCTGGAACACCCATCTGCCCGGTCTGGACACCGCCCAGGTGCCCGCCTGGCTGAGTGGTGACGGCCCGCCCCCGGAGGCCGGGTTCGGTGTGCCGTACCCCCTGCCGTCCCCGCGTGAGGTGCGCATCCCGCCGCTGACGATGCGGCACATGGACCCCGCCCACCTGATGATGCTCCAGGCCCTCGGCCCGCTGCTGGACCAGCTCGGCGAGCCTGGTGTCAGCCTGCGGCCCACCACGGCGGTGGTCGTGGGAGCGACGCTGCCGACCACGCACAACACCCGGGCCGCGCTGCGGGTGCACGCCGGTGAGTGCGCCACCACCTTCGACATCCTGCCCGACCCGGTACAGGCGCAGACGCTCAAGGAGTACCTCGCGAAGGGGATGGCGGAGGCCAAGGGGGTGATCCCCGGCGATCTGAACGAGGACGACTTCACCGGGGCGGTCTCCTGCATCCTGTCGGGCCGGGCCGCCAACTACTACGACTTCCGGGGTATGGGCACCAGCGTCTACGCCCACCGCGACTCCGCGCACACCGCTCTCGACCTGGCGCTGCGTCAACTCCGGCACCGCGCCTGCGATCTCGCCCTCGTCGGCGCGGTGTGCCAGCGGCCCATCAGCGGCTGGGACCGCCACCTCGACGATCTGGTGCCGGAGGGCCGGTCCATCGCGGAAGGGGCCGCCGTCCTGGCGGTCACCCGGCTCTCCACCGCGCGGGAGCACGGCCTGCCCGTCCTGGGTTCGCTCTCCACCGCGGTCGACACCACCGATCCCGGCCCCCCGGCCACGCCCGGACACGCCCTTCCCGTACTGACCGACGCCGGACACACCTATCTGTCGCTCGACGCCCTGCTGGCGGTCCTCAAGGCCGTCGCCACCGGAGCGGACACCGTCGTGACACCCGCCGCCGCCGGATCACCACCGATCCGGTTCACCCGGCCGGACGGCCCGAACGCCCACGGCCCGGCGCAGGAGGAGGTGGACCGGGCCGAACCGGCCCAGGCCGCAGACGCCGAGGACTTCACCGGTCGCCGCCAGACCCTCCGATTCGTCCCGACGACCCCGCCGCGGAACGGCTCGGCCACCCCATCGATCCCGCCGGGCACCATCGTCATCACCGACGCCCCGGATCTCGCCGCGGCCGCCACCGGCCCGGACATCGCCGTCTGGTCACCGCGGCCGGGCCTCGTAGCCGCCACCCACGTCCCGCCCGAGGAGGCGCCCGGCGCCCTGGCCGGCCTGCCGTTCATCCCGCGCCATATCCGGGTCCTGTCCCGGCTGCCCGCCCTGGACGACGGATGCGTCGACGGATGCGACGACGGGAGCGACCACGGGAGCGACGACGCCGAGGCCGCCCGGATGGAGGACCTTCAGGACCTCACGTTCACCACACTCCAGGCGGCGCTGCCCGCGCTGCGCGCCGGCGGTTCGCTCGGCGCACTCCTGCTCGGCGCGGTGCCGGACGACCTGCCACCCCCGCTGAGCGGACTGTTCACCGGCCTCGTCCGCTCCGTACGGGCCGAGGTCCCGCAGTGCGGCGGGGTGACCCTGCTCAGCGACGCGCCGGACGCCGCGAGCGCCCTGGACCAGCTGGCACGGGCGGGCACCGCCCAGGTGCCGACCCACACCCTGGCCTGCCGCGGGGGCGACTGGTTCACCCTGGCCGTGGCCGACGACCACGCTCCACCGCCCCCGGCGGGAGCCGCCTCGCTGCCGCCCGGCGCGGTCGTGGTCGCCTTCGGCGGCGCCCGGGGCATCACCCCCGAGCTCCTCCACGCGATCGCCCGCACCAGCGACCGGCCGCATGTGTACGTCATCGGCCGCACCCCACTGCCGGAAACCGACGACGCGCTGCCGCCGCAGCCCGAGTTCATCGCCGCCGAACACCGCAGACGCCCCGGCGCGTCGGTGGGCGAGCTGCGCGCCGCCTACGAGAAGGCCGAGGCGCGCCTTGAGGTACGCCGTACGGTGCGCCGGCTGACGGAACTGTGCGGCCAGGACCGTGTCCACCACCGCGTGTGCGACGTCCTCGACGCCGAGGCCACCACCGCCGTCCTCCACGAGGTCGTCGACCGGCACGGACAGATCGACCTGCTCATCAACACCGTCCTCGATCTGCGGTCGCGTGCGCTGCATGCCAAGACCCTGACCGACTTCCGGGCGGTCCGGGCCACCAAGGCGACCGGTTACCGCAATCTGAAGCGGGCCCTGGCCGGGCGTCCGCCCCGGATCTGGTGCAACTTCAGCACCCTGGCGACGCTCGCTCCGGCGCCCGGTGACATCGACTACTGCGCCGTCAACGAGTACCTCGCGTACGCGAGCGCCTGGGCCCAGCGGCACGGACCGGTGGGCCACCAGGAGTTGGCGATCCTCTGGAGCGGCTGGCGGGAGGTCGGCGTCGCCAGCAGCGTCACCATGCGGGAGACCCTCAAACGCAACCAGATGGACGCCTACATCAGCACCGCGCAGGGATGCGCGCAGTTCCTCTCCGCCGTGACCCGGCCACCGGCCGGCGGGGTGGCGTTCTTCATCCGGGAGGACGAACGCGTCCTGCTGGCCCGGCGCGGGATAAGCACCCACGGTTCGCGTGGGATCAGCACCCACGGTTCCTCCGGCGAGCCGCGGATCCCCGCTCCGGAGGCGCCACCGCCCGCCCCGCCGGATCCGTCGCTGACCAGTCCGCTGCTCGACGGTGTCCTGCACCGCGGCAAGAGCTGGGCCGTCTTCACCAAGACCTGGGATCCGCACACCCTCGCCGAGCGGGACGGGCGGTGGATGCGTCACCACCGGGTCAACGGTGAGTACACGCTGGCCGGCACGTTCACCCTCGAAGCCGCGGCCGCCGCGGCCGCGGCCCTCTGTCCCGGCCTCGTGGTCACCGGGTTCCGCGGTCTGATCTGCCGGACGTCGATCACGGTCAGGCTCGCCGGACCGCGGCGCACCGTCGCGGTGGAGGCCCGGGTCACGAGCCGGAGGCGCGACGGCGCCGAGGTGGCCGTCAGGATGACGGCGCACCGGATCGGCAAGAACGGCAAGGTGCTGCGCTTCAACGACCTGCTGTGCGAGACGACGGTCGTACTGGCGGACCGCTACCCCGTGCTCGCCGGACCGCCCGACTGTTCGTCCCACGTCCCCGAACCCGATTTCGCGATGCCGGTCTACTCCCCCGACCCGCCGATCTCGCTCACCGGCCCGTTCGCCGGGACCAGCGATTACGCCCGCGGGCCGGACGGGAACAGCGCCAGGTTCGGTCTGGACCACGCCGCCTGGGCTCCGGCCCTGGCGGGGATGACCGTACCGGCGATCCTGCTGGACGCGATGGTGCACCTGTTGCTGCTGCCACCGCGCGGTGACCACCCGCCCCTGGTCGGCCCGATGGCCGGCCTCGACGAGGTCGAGCTCGGCGGGCCGGGCAACGATTGCCTGCTCAGCGCGGAGCACCCGGCCATCCGGCTGCACTGCGACTACGCCACCGGGGACCTGACCGCCGTGACCGGTCACGGCCGGGTGCTGGCCCGTATCACCGGGGTCACCGCACACGCCCTGGACCACAGCGGAGAGCTGGTCAGGCCCCGCGCCCGCGTTCCCCAGTCGCCCCTCTCGTGACAGGAGGCAGCAGTGTTGTGGCAGGACATCACGATCGCCGGGACCGGTGCCTGGATACCCCCCATCAGGCCCGAGCAGAAGCCGCGGGGCGGACCGGGCACCGGGCAGCCCTCCATGATGGCGCTCAACGGATTCACCTCGGCCGCCGTCTCGAAGGACGACACGGCCACGCGGATGGCGGCCCGAGCCGGCCTCAAGGCGCTGCGCCACGCGGACGTGGCCAGTGCCGACTTGAGTCTGCTCGTGCACGCCGGCTTCCAGGACGGGGACCACTACACGCCCTCGGCCTACCTGATGCGGGTGCTCGGGGGAAGGGACACCGCCGGGATCGAGGTCGGTGCCGCGAGTGACGGCGGGGCCGCCGCGCTCGTCGCCGCGGCCGACCACCTCGCCGCCCGGCCGGACGCGAAGGCCGCGCTGGTCACCACCGGTGCCCGGTTCCCGGATGAACGGTGGGGCCATTCCCGGGAGTTGGGCTATGTGGCCGGTGACGCCGGCGCCGCCGCCGTCCTCACCCGGGGGACGGGCTTCGCCCGCCTGGTGGCGACCGCCCATGCTACGGAGTCGCAGCTGGAGGGGCAGACCCGGACCAGGGAGGGCTACACCGGTGTCGCCCGGCGGTCCCCCGTCGAGGAGACCGGGTTCATGCCCCATATCGACGTGCTGCAGCGGGCCACCCACCGCTGTATCGAGACCGTCCTCGACGAGGCCGCCGTGAAACCGGCGGACATCGCGCACGTGGTGCCCATCGCGATCGGGTCGGTCGTGCTCGACATGCTGCTCACCGGCTCACCGCTCGGCCTCCGCGCGGACGACACCAGCTGGATCTACGGCCGGCACCTCGGCCACGCGGGCCCGTCCGACGTCCTGCTCGCCCTCGACCGGACGTTCCGCTCCGGCACGCTGCGGGCCGGGGAGCGCGTCCTCGTCGTGAGCTTCGGGGTCGGCTTCCGCTGGACCACCGCACTGCTCGAGGTCACCCGCGATCCCGTCGCCCCGGCACCGGCCGGTCGCTCACAAACAGAAGGAGGTTGTCCATGACGGACACGAGTACGGCGACCGCCGCGTCGGTGCCGCTGGCGCCGCGGGCCCTGCCGCTGCTGGGCCACGCACTGCCCCTGCTCCGCGATCCGCTGGCGTTCATCATGTCCCTGTCCGGGTACCGCGAGATGGTCCGCGTCCGGCTGGGCCCGAGTACCGCCATGATGATCTGCGATCCGGACCTGACCCGGCAGGTGTTCCTGAACGACCGTGTCTTCGACAAGGGCGGCCCGATCTACGACCGGATCCGCGAGGTCATCGGCGACGGCCTGTCCACCTGCCCGTACCCCCTGCACCGGCGGCAGCGGCGGCTGTGCCAGCCGTCGTTCCACCCCACCCGGCTCGCCGGGTACGGGGCGGTGTTCGCCCGTGCGGCCGAGGTGAAGGCGGCATCCTGGCGCGACGGCGACGTCCTCGACATCACCCAGGAAATGATGACGCTGACGACGCGCGCCACCATGGAGACGATGTTCAGCGGCTCGCTGCCGGCGGAGACCATGCGGCGGGCCCTTGCCGACACCTCCACCATCGTGACCGCGTTCTTCCGCCGGATGATGACACCGGCCCTGCTGCGCCGGGTGCCGACTCCGCGGAAGCGGCGGTACGACCAGGCCCGTAACCGGCTGGCGGCCACCATCGCGGAGATCATCGCCGAGCGGCGTGCCGATCCGACCGACCATGCCGACCTGCTCTCCACGCTGGTCGGGGCGGTCGACGAGGAGAGCCAGGGCGGCCAGAAGCGACTGAGCGACACCGAACTGGCGGACGAGGCCCTCACGTTCTTCCTCGGCGGGATGGAGACCACGGCCATCACCCTGGCCTGGGCGCTGCACCTGCTCGCCACGAACCCGGACGTCCAGCACCGTCTCCAGGCCGAGACCCGTCAGGTCCTGGCCGGTGGGAAGGTCGATCCCGCGCATCTGCCCTCGCTCGACCTGGCCGCCCGGGTGGTGACCGAGACGCTGCGGCTGTATCCGCCCGCCTGGATGATGACCCGCGCGGTCCGGCAGGACACCGAACTCGGCGGGGTGCGGCTCAAGGGCGGCAGCACCATCGTGCTCAGCCCGTACCTCCTGCACCGCCGGCCCGACCTCTACCCCGAGCCCGACCGGTTCGACCCGGACCGCTGGGTCGGCGGTCAGCCCGACCGGGCCGCCTACATCCCGTTCGGCGCCGGGGCGCGCAAGTGCATCGGGGACCAGTTCGCCCTCACCGAGGCCATCCTGGCCCTCACCGCCATCGTGGCCCGCTGGGAGCTGACCCCCGTCGGCGACCAGCCGTTCCGGCCCAAGGTGGAGACCAGCCTGAGTTCGCGCGGGCTGCGCCTGCGGATCAGCGAGCGGCGGGCGAGCGGCACCGGCGACGCCGAACTGCGCGCGGCCACACCGCGGTCCGCATCCGCCCAGCCATCCGCATCCGCATCCGCACCCGCCCAGCCGTCCACGCCACCGGGCACCGGCGGCTGCCCGGTGAAGCACTAGGAGTGATGCCGTGAAGCCTCACCTGAAGCCCCTGGTGAAGCAGCTTCTCAACGCCCGGAGGGTCAGCCTGCCCAGCGCGGCCCCGGCCGACAGCCTGCGGACTCCTTCCCTCCCTTACCCGAACGGGTGGTTCTGCCTGGCCTTCACCGACGAGGTGCGGCCCGGCTCCGTCACCACCCGTCCGCTCGCGGGCACGGAGGTCGTCCTCTACCGGACGGCCAAGGGCGTGCTGCGGGCCGTCCGGCCCCGGTGCCCGCATCTGGGAGCGCATCTCGGGGTCGGCGGATCGATCGAGGGCGAGGACATCGTCTGCCCCTTCCACCGGTTCGCGTTCGACCCGGACGGCACCTGCGTACGCACGGGTTACGACAGACCACCGCCGAAGGCGTCGCTGGCGCGGTACCCGGTGTGCGAGGCCAACGGCTCGATCTATGTGTGGCGGCACGCCCTCGGCCTGCCCCCGCAGTGGGAGGTCCCGGTCTTCCCCATGGACGACCGGCAGCCGTACAGCCACGACACCTTCGACATCGCCGGTCACCCGCAGGACGTCATCGAGAACGCCTTCGACTGGGGTCATCTGCCGACGTTGCACGGTCTCAAAGGCCTCGACATCGAGGGCGGTCCGGTGGCCGGGGAGCCGACCAGCACCGTCACCGCGACCGCCCGCGGCACCATGATGCGCGGGTTCCGCCAGTCCTACACGCTGACGGTGATCGGACTGGCCACCATCGCGGCACGCACGGTCCTGCCTGGGGGCGCGGGCACCCTCCATGTGATGCTCCACGCGACCCCTACCAGCCCGGGACGCATCCAGCTCCGGTTCGGTACGAAGCTGGAGCTGAACGGCATCCCCGGCGTGCCCGGGACGCTGGGGCGCGCGGCAGCCATGCCCGTCGCCCGGCTGCTCAGCGCTGTCCTCCAGCGGGTGGCGAGGGTCGACACCGGCGCGGATCTGCTGATGTGGCACCACCAGGAGCATGTCGAGCACCCGAAGCTCGCCAAGGGCGACGGTCCGATCGGCCGGTACCGGCAGTGGGCGCAGCAGTTCTACACGGAACCCACGGGCGGTCTCATGCCACCGCGACCTCCCCGGGCCGGCGCGAGCCGCTCGGAGGAGTGACCACCGGAGAGAGGCGACATGGCAGCGGAGAACGGTACACCCGGCGCCGGGCGACGACTGGCGGTGCTCGGAGCGGGGGTGATGGGCTCGGGCATCGCCGCGCTGGCGGTCGGGCACGGGATCGCGGTGTCACTGATCGACCCGGACCGGCGGCGACTGGCCGAGGCCCCGGCCAGGATCGACCACCAGGTACGGATGGCGCGGCTGATGGGAGCGCTGCCCGAGGAGGCCGTCCCCGGCGCTCTCGACACCGGCCCGTCGCCCGCCGACCTGCCGGCGGCCGGCGGCCTGGCCCCCACCGCGGTGATCGAGGCGGTCACCGAGGACGCCGACGCCAAGGCGAAGGCCCTCGCGGACGTGTCCGCGCTGGTCGCGCCGGGCACCCCGATCATCTCCAACACGTCGTCGATTCCCATCGACGAGCTGGCCCTGGCGACGGCACGGCCGGTCGATCTGATCGGCACCCACTTCATGAATCCGCCCTATCTGATCCGGACGGTCGAGGTCATCCGCGGCACTCACACCGGCGAGGCGACCCTGGACGCGCTGCGGGCACTGCTCGCCGCGCTGCGCCGGGAGCCGATCGTGGTCGAGGACGCACCGGGTTTCGTCACCAGCCGGATCCTGCACCCCATGATCAACGATGCGGTCCGGGTGGTGGCGGCGGGTACCGCGAGCGCCGAATCGGTCGACCGGCTCATGCGGGGATGCCTGGGTCATCCGACGGGCCCGCTGCGCACCGCCGACCTCATCGGTCTTGACAACCTGGTCGACTCGCTGTGGGTGCTGCACAGCCGGACCGGTGACGAAGGGTGCCGCCCCTGCGATCTGCTGCTGGAGCTGGTGCGGGCCGGCCACCTCGGCCGCAAGAGCGGGCGCGGCTTCTACGAGTACGAGGGAGAACAGGCATGACCACGTCATCCGACCAGCCGGTGCCGGAATCCAGCGCCGTCCAGACCGAAATGCTGGGCTTCCTGGCGAAGCGTACGGGGACGACCTGGGCGACCGACGCGGACGTCTTCGGCTCCGGTGGGCTGTCCTCGCTCTTCGCCATGGAGCTGGTGGTGCATCTGGAGAAGTCGTACGGCATCGCCATCCGCGGCGCCGACCTGCGGATGGAGAACTTCCGCACCGTGCGGCGGATGGCCGCGCTGGTCGAACGGCTCCGGCAGCCCGCCCCCGGCGGCTCCGGTGCGTGAACCCGTCGCCGCGGCGGCGTCGGCGGTCACCGAACTGGTCGGCGACCGGGCGTCCGGCTGGGACCGGGCGGGCCGGCTGCCCGAGGATCTGGTGCGGAAGCTGGGCGCCGCCGGGCAGCTCGCCGCCCAGATCCCGACGAGCTACGGCGGACCGGGGTGGAGCAGCGCGGACAACGGCGAGTTCACCGCCCATGTCGGCAGTCTGTGCGGCTCGCTGCGGAGCGTCATGACCTCGCAGGGCATGGCCGCGTGGACCGTGGAACGGCTCGGTGACCCGGCGCAGGCGGCGGAGCTGCTGCCGCGGCTCGCCTCGGGCGGGACGGCGGCCGTGGCCTTCAGCGAACCCCAGGCGGGCAGCGACCTGTCGGCCATCGAGACCACCGTCACCGTCGACGGGGACACCCTGCTGCTCAGTGGCCACAAGAAGTGGGTGACCGCCGCCGACTACGCCGATCTCATCCTGGTCGTCGCCCGGATGGATGAGGGAGGTGCCGTGGTGGTCGTGGACCGGACCGCCCCCGGGGTGCGGGTGCGGCGGGTGGCCGATCCGCTGGGCTGCCGGGCGGCCGGGCATGCGGAAGTCCTCCTGGACGACGTGCGGTTGCCGCTCACCAGGCTGCTGGGCGGCGGCCGGCAGCCGCTGTCCCTGCTCGTGACGACCGCCCTGGCCTACGGCCGGATCTCCGTCGCCTGGGGCTGTGTCGGGATCCTGCGGGCCTGCGTGGCGGCGGCCGTCGAGCACGCCGGATCCCGGCACCAGTTCGGCCGGCCGCTGGGGCGGCACCAGCTCGTCGCCCGGCATCTGGCCGACCTGTGGACCGCCGAGCAGGTCTCCACCCGGGCCTGCGAGCATGCCAGCCGCTGCTGGGACGACAACGACGCCGGTCTGGTCCCCGCCATCGTGCTGGCGAAGTACGTCAGTGCCGCGCACGCGGCCAAGGGCGCGGCCGCCGCGGTCCAAGTGCTCGCGTCGGCCGGGGCGCAGGACGGTCACGTCGTCGCGCGGGCGTACCGGGACGCCAAGCTCATGGAAATCATCGAGGGCAGCAACGAGGTGTGCCAGCTGATCCTGGCAGACCACGCGCTTCACGCCGTCACAGGGAGCCGAACATGAGCGACACCAGCGCCGTGGTCCCGCCCACCACCGTGAAGTGCCTGGTCTGGGATCTCGACAACACGCTCTGGCACGGCACGTTGCTGGAGGACGAGAACGTCGTGCTGTCCGAGGCGATCCGGAAGGTCATCGTCGGCCTGGACGCACGGGGCATTCTCCAGTCGGTGTCCAGCCGCAACGACCACGACCTCGCCTGGGCACAGCTGGAGGCGCTCCGCGTCGCCGACTACTTCGTCGTGCCGGAGATCGGCTGGGGTCGCAAGTCGGACGCCGTACGCCGGATCGCCGAGCGGTTGAACTTCGCTCCCGGCACCATCGCCTTCATCGACGACCAACCGGCCGAGCGGGCCGAGGTCGCCTACCATCTGCCGGAGGTGCGCTGCTACCCGGCGGAGGACGCCGCGACGCTGCTCGGCCTGCCCGAGTTCAGCCCGAGGTCGGTGACCGTCGACTCGCGTCAGCGCCGGAAGATGTACCAGGCCGGCTTCCGGCGCACGGCCGAGCAGGCGCGGTTCACCGGCTCGCACGAGGACTTCCTCCGCTCGCTGGACATGGTGATGCGCATCGAACGGGCCACGGAGGACGAGCTGTCGCGGGTCGAGGAACTGACCCTGCGCACCAGCCAGATGAACGCGACCGGGGTGCACTACCCGGACGGGGCGCTGCGCGCACTCCTCGCCCACCCCGGCCATGAGGTGCTGGTCACGACGCTCACCGACCGCTTCGGCTCGCACGGTGCCGTGGGTGTGCTGCTGCTGGGGAAGCACAGGGAGGCATGGCACCTCATGCTGCTCGCCACCTCGTGCCGGGTGGTGGCGTTCGGCGCCGGGACGATGATCCTCAACTGGCTGGCCGACCAGGCCGGCCGGGCCGGTGTCCATCTGCTGGCGGACTTCCGCCCCACCGACCGCAACCGGATGATGGAGATCGCCTATCGGTTCGCCGGTTTCGACGAGCGGCCCTGCGGCTGCCGGGGTCCGGTCTCCGGGGGTTCCGGCGAGGACGTCCAGCTGCTGCACCTCGTCCCCGGGCGGCGAGCCGCCCCCACGATGGCCCGGCTCATCGCTCCGGACCTCACCGACCGCCGGGCACCGGTCACCTCCGGCGGACCAGAGTGATGCCGTCGGCCATCGGGAGCATGCTCACGTCCACCCGCTCGTCGTCCCGGATCATCGCGTTGACCTCACGAACACCGGCGGTGTCCGCGTCGTCGGCGAGGGGGTCGATGACCCGGCCGGAGAAGAGCGTGTTGTCCACCACCACCAGCCCGCCCGGCCGCACCAGCCGCAACGCCAGCTCGTAGTACCGCGGATAATTCGCCTTGTCGGCGTCGATGAAAATGAGACCGAAACCGCCGGAACAACCGTCGGCGAGCATCTTCTCGAGAGTTTCGGTCGCCGGACCGATACGAACCTCGATCCGCTCGGAAATTCCCGCCCGCCGCCAATAATCGGCACCGATCTCCGACCACCGATCAGTTATGTCGCAGGTGACCAGCCTCCCGTGGCGCGGCAGAGCGCGAGCCATGCACAGGGTGCTGTAGCCGGTAAAGGTGCCGATCTCCAACACGTCCGTGACACCGGTCGCCGCGACCAGAAACGCGAGGAACTGCCCCTCTTCGGCCATGACCTGCATCGCTTCCCCACCGGGCAGCTCAGCAGTCAGCCGGCGCAGATCGCGCAGAATCTCATCTTCCCTGAGCGAGAAGTCCCTCATATATGCGAGAAGTTCCGACCCGGCCGCAATTTGATTCGCCATGCCGAAAATGGTAGATGAGATTTCACCGGGACTCAATAACGCATTGTCGCGCCATTGAAGTTGAACACGTGGTCGTGGTCGTGGTCGTCCCGGTGGTCGTGGCCCGGGTGACGTCGCGCCAGGGCATGGGTGCGTGCGCTCACTTCGTCCGTGGACACGACGCACATACCGATGAGCACGTCCTCCAGGGTGGCCAGCCAGAGCTGGTAGTAGTGAAATGGCTCGTCCGGTGTCATAGCGGTCTCCCGGGCCGCGATCCGGGCGATCAGCGCGGCCTGGAATCGCGGCCAGGTGAAAGCGCCCGCCTCGTACAGGCTGACGGCCATGGCGAAGGCGCGGCCCTCCCAGGGCTCGGCGAACACCAACTCGCCGTTGGAGCGCGGCGGTGCGGCCGGGCCCTCGATGTCCAGCGGCACGGTCATGGCGCCACCACCTTGGCCACGCCGACCATCGCGTCCCGGGTCACCAGCGGCACGAGTTGCTCCTCGGACAGGTGCTCGGTGCCGGCCGGACGCTCGGGCAGTACGAACCAGCGCACCTCACTGGTGGAGTCGTGGACGGTGATCCGCACGTCGTCGTCGAGTTCGAGTCCCATCTCGGACAGCACCGTGCGGGGCTCCTTCACCACCCGTGCGCGGTAGGCAGGGTCCTTGTACCAGCTCGGCGGCAGGCCGAGCACCGGCCACGGATAGCACGAGCACAGGGTGCACACCACCACGTTGTGGGTGGTCGCGGTGTTCTCCACCACGACGATGTGCTCGCCCTGCGGCCCTGAGAAGCCGAGCTCCTCGATGGCCGCCGTGCCATCGTCGAGCAGCCGCCGCCGGTACTCCGGGTCGGTCCAGGCCCTGGCGACGACCTTGGCGCCGTTGAGCGGGCCCACGTTGGTCTCGTAGGTGGTGATCACCCCGTCCAGCACCTTCGGGTCGATCAGGCCCCGTTCGGTGAGCAGTTGCTCGAGTGCCTCGGTACGCAGGGCCGCGGGAAGGGTCCCGCCCGCCCCGCCGTCGGTGGTGGTCATGAGGTGGTCTCCAGGTAGCTCTCGAACAGCTCGACGGTGAGCGCGAAGGGTTCGGCGTCGGCGCCCCACAGCTCGCGTGAGGCGAATCGCACCGAGTAGACGTGCTGTGGATGCTCGCCCTGGAAGTGGGCGTTGGTGTCCGGCAGCACGAAGGCGGGCTGCACGATCTCGACGATCCCGGTGTGTCCCCGTACATAGCCCGGCAGCCGGGTGTGTCCGGGCACCGGCGTGGCCCTGGCCCGTACACGCTCGCCGACGGCGAAGGCGGGGGCGGTGGCAACGGGGCGCAGCGAGCCCTCGGCGGTCGCCGCGTAGTCGGGTACCGCGGGCTCGGGGATCGGCGGCTCCGCCACGCGTTCGCCCCGTAGGTTGCGGGCTCGGGCGTCGATGGCACCCGGCGCCAGGATGGCGCTGTCGGTGAGCATCAGCTCCGCGCCGTTGAGCCATCGCCCGTAGTAGCCGTCGTTCAGGTAGGCGGCTCGGTCCAGCCGCTCGAGCGCGTGCCGGAAGGCGTCCAGGTTGACGCCGCCGTACGCGATGCGGCCGGAGAGAGTCGCCAGCGCGAATGCCCGGCTCTGCCAGGGCTCCTCGAAGACCGGCTCATCGCGCCTCGGCGGCTGAACGGGACCCCATCCCGGGGTACCGCCCATATCGGCAATCCCCTCCACGGCACCACTCCCCAGACATGGACATAATGGACTAGATGCCCCGAATCGTATACGGCAGGTGTCATCCGTGCCGCGTTCCGTACTCTGGCGACATGCGCATGCGCCCCACTTTGAGCTGGACCCCTGCCGAGGACCCGCCGCCGGGCAGCACGGATCTGGCACCGGTCGCCGACGCGCTGAGCACCGGCGGTGTGCTGGTGCTCAGCGGGGCGGGCATCTCCACGGAGTCGGGCATCCCCGACTACCGGGGCGTGGGCGGGAGCCTGAGCCGACACACCCCGATGACCTACCAGGACTTCACAGCCGACGGCCGGGCCCGGCGCCGGTACTGGGCTCGCAGCCACCTCGGCTGGCGCACCTTCGGCCGCGCCCGTCCCAACGCCGGGCACCGGGCCGTGGCCGCGTTCGCGCGGCACGGCCTGCTCTCGGGCGTGATCACCCAGAACGTCGACGGCCTGCACCAGGCGGCCGGCAGCGAGGGCGTCGTGGAACTCCACGGAAGCCTGGACCGGGTCGTCTGCCTCTCCTGCGGCACCTTCAGCCCGCGCCGCGAACTCGCCCGGCGGCTGGAGGAGGCCAATGTGGGCTTCGAGCCGGTGGCCGCCGGAATCAACCCGGACGGCGACGCCGACCTCACCGACGAACAGGTCGGGGACTTCCGCGTGATGCCCTGTACGGTCTGCGGCGGCATCCTCAAACCGGACGTGGTGTTCTTCGGCGAAGCCGTTCCGCCGAAGCGGGTCGAGCACTGCCGCGAGCTGGTCCATGAGGCGGCCTCGCTGCTGGTCCTGGGCTCCTCGCTGACGGTGATGTCCGGGCTCCGGTTCGTCCGCCAGGCGGCCCGGACCGAAAAGCCGGTACTGATCGTCAACCTGGACCCGACCCGGGGCGACCGGCACGCCGTCACCCGGGTCGCGCTCCCGCTGGGAACGGCCCTCGCCGCCGTGGCCGGCCGACTGGGCATCCCCGGTCACTAGCCGGATCCGTGGTCCGTCCTCGCGGCCGCGGTTATTGTGACCGGCATGGGGAGCCATGAAATCTCCGGGGGATGCTTCGGCGCGGCGGTGCAGGCGGGCAACCTGGAAAACCTCACGATCACATCGTCCTGCGCGAATCCGCCCCCTTGCCCGGAAGACCCGAGGGACTGGCCACTCGCCGGTGAGTGGGAGGCGTTGGTGGCGGGCACACACCCGTCCCGCCCGGGTACCGGCGGCGGGGACGGTGATGTGCCGCCGTACATCGCACGCGACGCCGACGAGCCAATCCGCCGGCGCGTCGCCGAAGCCGAGCGGGACGGCGGCATGGTCCTCGTGGTGGGCGACTCCACGGCCGGGAAGACCCGGGCGGCGTTCGAGGCGGTACGGGCGGTGTTGCCGGCGTACCGCGTATGCGCGCCGTCGGCCGACAACGATCTGACCGGTGTGCCGCTGTCCATCGAGCGCGGCGGTTCGCCATGCGTGGTGTGGCTGGACGACCTGGAACGGTATCTGCGGCCCGGCGGGATGCAAATCGACGTGCTGGCCGCGCTGACACGGCTGAAGGTGCCGGTCGTCGCGACGATGCGGCTCAAGCCGTTCGAATCGTTCAGTGCCGCACGCGACCACGGATCCGGGGCCCAACTCCTGCGGGCAGCCGGGGTCATCGATCTGGACCGGCTCTGGAGCGAGGGGGAGCTTTCCCGCGCCGAGCGCTGTGACGACCCTCGTATTCTCGACGCGCTCACCCACCACGGCACGTACGGAGTCGCCGAATATCTGGCGGCGGGACCCTCCCTGTTGCGGGAATGGCGCCGGGCCGGACCCGGGAACGGCCACGCCCGCGGGACGGCATTGGTGAGAGCGGCCGTCGACCTCACCCGCTGCGGTCTGCGCGGCCCCTATCCCAGGGCCTTACTGGAGGACGCGCACCAGTGGTACCTGCCCGCCGAGGGGTCGATATCGCGGCTCGAACCGTTGGACACGGCATTCGACTGGGCCTCGAAGGTGCGCCATGGAGTGACCAGCCTCCTCCTTCCGGCGGGCACGGAGAAATGGCTGGCCTTCGACTATCTGGTCGACCACGCGGATACGAAGATTCCGGACCAGGTCTGGGAAGTCGCGCTGGCCCATACGGATGCCGACGCCGATCGATGGGTCATCGCCAGGAACGCCCAGGATGTCGCACCCCATGCCGCCGAAAAGGCCTGGCGGCCCCTGGCGGACGCGGGAAATCCGTACGCCGCGAACGACCTCGCGCTCCTGCTGGGTGAGCTCGGCCGGGTCCAGGAAGCCGAATCGCTGTACCGTCAGGCGCTCGGCAAAGGCCATCTCGATGCCGCGAACAACCTCGCCGTTCTCTTGGAGAAGGAGGGCCGCATCGACGAGGCCGAGGCCCTGTATCGCAGTGCGCTCGGGAGTGGCGATCCCTACGCCGCGCTGAATCTCGGCGCTCTGCTGGAAAGGGCGGAGCGTCTGGCGGAGGCCGCCGCACTGTACCGTCGGGCGTTGAACAACGGCTCGAAGCACGCGGCGCACGCGTTGGCCACGCTCGCGCAGAAGATGGGCAGCCTGGACGAAGCCGTGTCCCTCTACCGCGTCGCCATCGATCTGGGCGACCCCTACGCGGCTGAAGACCTCGCCGAACTGCTCATCTTCCTCGGCCGGCCGCGCGAAGCCGAAGAGTGCCGCGCGGGACGTGCCACGAGCGACTGAGCACCCCGCTCACAGGGAACCGGTCAGGAATTGGAGAGCGAGGCTGGTCGCCGAGACCACCGCCCACAGGCAGGCACCGAGGACGAGCGGCCGGGGGCCGGTGCGGCGCAGCGCCGCGAGGTCGGTGGACAGGCCCGTCGCGGAGAGCGCGACGGTGATGAGGAAGACCGAGAGCTCGCCGAGTCCGTGGTGGGCGGCGGCCGGGATGAAACCCAGGCTGTTCGCCGTGGCCATCAGCAGGAAACCGATCAGGAACACGGGCACCAGCTCGACCACCCGAGGCCGGGGACGGGCCGTGGCCTCCGCCGCTTCACGGTCGCGGCGTCTCACCAGCCAGGCCAGCCCCAAGCAGATGGGGATGATCATGAGGCTGCGGGTGAGCTTGACGACGACCGCGTAGTCCGCCGCGGTCCGGCCATAGCTGGTGGCGGCGGCGACCACTGAGGACGTGTCGTTGACCGCCGTCCCCGCGAAGAGGCCGAAGCTGTGCTGACTCATCCCCAGGAGGTGGCCGAGCAGCGGGAAGGTGAGCACGGCGGCGACGTTGAACAGGAAGATGGTGGAGACCGCGTAGGCCACCTCGGCCCCGGCCGCGCCGATGACAGGAGCGGTCGCCGCGATCGCCGACGCGCCGCAGACCCCTGTGCCCACGCCGATCAGCGTGCGCAGGTCCCCGACGATGCCGAGCCACCGGCCGATGCCGTAAGCGGCGGCCAGACAGACCACCAACGAGCCGGTCATCACCGGAATCGAGCCGGCGCCCACCTGGACCATCTGGGCCAGCGACAGTTGCGAGCCCAGGACGACGACCGAAACCCGCAGGACCCACGTGCTCGCGAAGCCGATGCCGGGACCCCACCGTGCTCCTGGCCGCTTCAGGGCGGCCAGCAGCACACCGAGGACGATCCCGGCCACCGGGCCGCCGACGAGCGGGAACATCCTCCCCACCGCCGTGCCCGCCACCGCGAGAGCCAGGACGAGGGCCAGACCGGGTACGAGAGAGGCCACGGCGGGCCGGGACGACCGCGCCGGTTCGGCCGCCGGCCGCGGGTGGACCGGATAGTCCAGATCTTCGCTCATGGCCTCGACTTCGCTCATGGCCTCGACTCTGATGCGCTCCGGACCACGGTTGTAGCCCCGAGATCGTGAGGAGGTCATAGCCAAGAGGCATGACTGCCGACCGGGCCCGGCCCATACCCTGGAGCCATGAGCCAGTTGCCGGATCCGGAATCACTGCGGCTGCTCGTCCTGGTCGGAGACGTCGGGAGCCTGAGCGGTGCGGCGGCGCAGCTCGGTCTTACGCAGCCGTCGGCGAGCAAGCGGCTGTCCGCGCTGGAGCGCAGGCTGGGCCTGGTGCTGGTGGACCGGACGCGGCGGGGATCGCAGCTCACCGACGCGGGCCGGGCCGTGGCGGGCTGGGCGCAGCGGGTCCTGCAGGAGCTGGAGGGGCTGCTGACCGGCACGGAGGCGCTGCGTACGAAGCGGGACGCCGAGCTGAGGGTGGCGGCCAGCATGACGGTGGCCGAGTGTCTGGTACCGGGCTGGATCGGCGAGCTGCGCCGCACTCGGCCCGAGTTGTACGTCGGCCTTCAGGTGACCAACAGCGAACACGTTCCGGAGCTGCTGCGCAGCGGAGCGGTGGACCTGGGGTTCGTCGAGTCACCGCGGGCCCCGGCGGGGCTGTCCGCCCGGCAGGTCGCCCACGACCGGCTGCTCGTGGTGGTCGCCCCGGGGCACCCCTGGACGCGCCGCCGCCGCCCGCTGAGCGTCGCCGAGCTGGTGGCCGCGCCGCTGGTGCTGCGCGAACGCGGATCGGGCACCCGGGAGACCCTGGACCAGGCTCTGCGCAAGGTCGGCATGGGCGAACCGCTGCCCCTGCTGGAGCTGGGATCGGCGACCGCCGTGCGCAATGCCGTGATCGCCGGAACCGGCCCCGCAGTGATCAGTGAGCTCGCGGTGGGAGCCGATCTCACCGATGGCCGCCTTGTGTCGGTGGAGGTCGAGGGCCTCGAACTACGCCGTGCCCTGCGAGCAGTCTGGGCTTCGGGGCGCGCCCCCGTCGGCCCCGCGGCGGAACTTCTGGCCGTGACGAGACGCCGCGGAAAGAAGGCATGAGGCGCTGCGGGGCCGACGCGACATCGGCGCCGTCTGCCGGCGACTAGGTCGGCGGCCGGAGGTCAGCGGGGCATGACCGCTCCCTGGTTGGCGGGGGCGACATGCCGGGCGTAGAAGGCGAGGTAGCCGCGGGTGACGTTCGGGGCGGGGGCGACCCGGGCCTCGCGGCGGCGTTCGAGTTCGGCCTCGTCGACGGCGAGGTCGAGTCGGCGGGCGTTGAGGTCGACGGAGATGGTGTCGCCGTCCTGCACCAGGCCGATGGGGCCACCGCTGGCGGCTTCGGGGCCGACGTAGCCGATCGCGGGACCGTGGGAGGCGCCGGAGAAGCGGCCGTCGGTGATCAGGGCGACGGTCTCCGACAGGCCCATGCCGACGACGGCGGAGGTGGCGCCGAGCATCTCGCGCATGCCGGGGCCGCCCTTGGGCCCTTCGTTGCGGATGACGATCGCCGTGCCGGGTTCGATCTCGCCGGCCAGGGTGGCGGTGATCGCGTCCTCCTCGTTCTCGAAGACGCGGGCGGTGCCCTCGAATTCCCACATCGCCGGTGTGACGCCGGAGGCCTTCACAACCGCGCCCCCGGGGGCGAGGCTGCCGCTGAGGATGTAGATCGCGCCTTCGGGAGCCTTCGGCTCGGCGCGGGTGGCGAGCAGCTCGGGGTTGGTGTTCTCGGCCGCGGCGGCGATCTCGCCGGTGGTCCTGCCCGAGACCGTGACGGTGTCGCCGTGGATGAGGTCGCCGAGTTCCTTGAGGACGGCCGGCACACCGCCCGCCTCGCCCAGTTCGGTCACGCCCCAGGGACCTGAGGGCGCCAGCTTGGCCAGGGTGGGGGTTTCCCGGCCGATCTTGTCGATGAAGCCGAAGTCGAGTTCGACACCGGCTTCCTTGGCCATCGCGATGAAGTGCAGTACGAGGTTGGTCGAGCCGGACACCGACAGCGCGACGCGCAGCGCGTTCTCGAACGCGGCCGGGGTGAGGATGTCGCTGGGCCGGACGTTCTCCCGGAACAGGTCCACGATGCGCATCCCGGTGTACTTGGCCGCGCGGATCTGCTTGTTGGTCCCGCCCGCGAGCGTGCCCGAGCCGGGCAGCGACAGCCCGAGGGCCTCGGTGTAGATGCCCGCCGTGTTGCCGCTGGTGAGGGTGTCGCCGGCGCCGGGGCCCGGGAACAGCTCATCCTCCCAGTCCTTCAGCGTCTCCTCGCTGATGGCGCCGCGGACCGCCTCGCCGACACCGTCGTAGACGGTCTCCAGGAACAGGTGCTTGCCGCGGTACTCGCCGTACTTGGTGGGTCCGCAGTAGAGCAGGATGGTCGGCAGATTGAGCCGGGCCGCCGCCATGACCATGCCCGGAGTGGGCTTGTCGCCACCGGTGAGCAGGACGAGGGCGTCGGCGCCGTGGCCTTCGGCCATCAGCTCGACGGAGTCGGCGACGATGTCCCGGCTGGGCAGAACGTAGCGCATGCTGCGCGCGGCGAACGCTTCGCTGTCGGTGACGTGGAAGGTGTTGAACTCGACCGGTGTGCCGCCGTTCATCCGCACCCCCGCCTTGACCGCGTCGGCCAGCGTCCGCAGGTGGGCGTTCTCGGGCGAGAAGTCCTGGTAGGTGTTGGCGATCATGATGAGCGGGCGGTCCAGCTCCTCATCGGTGAAGCCGGCTCCCTTGATCCAGGCACGCTGGAGCGAACGCTGGATGCCCTGGAACTGGTCCTTGCTGCGCATATCTGCCCTTTCGGTGGTGTGGGACGGTGAACGCTGGTGGGTAGTGGTGGACACCGGGGTCAGACCTCGGTCCGCGAGGCCCGCGCCACCGGCGTGGCCGGTTCGCCGGACGGGGCCCTGTGTGTCGCGCGGTGCAGCGCGAGTGTTCCGCCGGCGGCGAACAGCAGGAACACGCCGAGGAGGATGTAGCCGGCCGAATAGGTGCCGGTGGCGTCCTTGAGGAGGCCGGTCAGGGAGGGGGCGATGATCCCGGACAGGTTGCCGACGGAGTTGATGACGGCGACGCCGACCGCGGCCGCGGTGCCCACGAGATAGCGGGACGGGAGCTGCCAGAACACCGGGATGCTGGAGTAGATGGCGGCGGCGGTGACCGACACCAGCACCATGCCGATGAAGAAGTTCGAGAAGAACGGGGATGCCGCGATGGCTGCCGCGCCGATGAGGGTGGGAATCACGATGTGCCATGTGCGTTCCTGCGCGCGATCGGAGCGGCGGCCCCAGAAGATCATGCAGCAGACACCCACCGCGCTGGGAATCGCGCTGATCAGACCGATCTGCATCAGCGACAGATGGGTGCCGAACTGATCGCTGAAGGACTGCACCATCTGCGGCAGGAAGAACCCGAGCGCGTACTCGCCGAACTCCAGGCCGAGATAGATCAGGGCCAGGTAGAGCACCGCCGGCCGCAGAAGCGTCCGCATGATCGAATGCTGAGGACGGTGGGCGGCGGAGACTTCGCCGGTCTCTGATTCGAGCTCGGCCACCAGCCAGGCCCGCTCGGGTTCGGTGAGAAACGTGGCCTGGGAGGGCTTGTCGACCAGCCAGAACAGGCACGCGATCCCGCCGAGCACGGAGGGAACGGCCTCGATGACGAACATCGCCTGCCAGCCGCGCAGGCCCGCCACTCCGTGCAACACGGTCATCAGCCAGGTCGACAGCGGTGAGCCGATGAGACCGGCGAGCGGCACCGCCATGAAGAAGGTCGCGGTCGCCTGGGCCCGCTTCTCCCGGGGGAACCACCGGGTCAGATACAAAATCATCGCCGGGAAGAAGCCCGCCTCGGCGACCCCCATGAGGAAGCGCAGCACATAGAAGCTGACGGGCCCCTGCACCAATGACATACAGCCGGCGACGGCCCCCCAAGTGATCATGATCCGCGCGATCCACAGCCGGGGCCCGAACCTGGTCAGCGCCATGTTGCTGGGCACCTCGAAGATGAAGTACGCGACGAAGAAGACCCCCGCCCCGATCCCGTAGGCGCTGTCGGAAATGCCGACGTCGGCGTTCATCTCCAGTGAGGCGAAGCTGATGTTGACGCGGTCGAGGTAGCAGACGAGGTAGGCGAAGAGCAGGAACGGCAGGATCCGCCACATCGTCTTGCGCATCGCGGTGCGCCGGACGAGTTCCCCCGTCGCGCCTGGTGGTGCTGGATTCATGGACGTCAACTCCTTCACGGCCCGCCTCATTGCGGACGTCTGAATCGGCCCCCTTCCGCCACGCACCCACGCCCGGTGGCGTGGCGGAGTGCGGGGGCGGTCGCGTGTCGACGCGAGAGGAATCAGTGCGGAACAGGGGCCTTATGAGCCATGCCTCCACCCACTGCGGCGAAAGTACCCAAGGAACGTCAGATCGTCAAACGATCTGACTGACGGTATCCTCGGTATGCCGAGGAGGACGAGGAGGTCCGTGCGGGATGGCTGGTGCGAAGAGGGGCCGTGCGACGCTTGCGACGCACCCCATGACGGTGCCGTCGCGGCCGGACATGATCGCCGCACGCCTGCGGCAGGCACTGGCCGATGGCGAGATCACCGAAGGAGAGCAACTCGTCGAGCCGGATCTCGTCGCCTCGTTCGGCGCCTCACGGCCCACGGTGCGCGAGGCGCTGCAGCGGCTGGTGCAGGAGGGGCTGGTCACCGCCATCCCACACCGCGGTGTTTTCGTCACCACGTTCTCGCCGGAGGATCTCGACGACATCTACGACGCGCGACGCGCGATCGAGACCTCGGCCGCGCTGCGGCTGGCCGAGACCCAGGATCCGGCGGTGCTGGCGAGCCTTCGCGAGCAGCACCGCGCCATGACGGCCGCGGTCACGGCGGGCGACCCGGCCGAGCTGACGGCGGCGGACATGCGGTTCCACGAGATGCTGGTGGCCTGCCTGCGCAATCAGCGCCTCGAGCGCACCAGCAGGACGCTCCTGGTCGAAACGCGGATGTGTCTGGCCCGGCTCGAGGGGCACTACTCCATACCGCAAGAGGCCGTCGACGAGCACGCCGACATCGTGGGCGCGATCGAGTCGGCGGACGTCGCAGCGGTGATCAAGGCAGTGGGCGACCACATGACCAACGCCGCGGAACTGCTGGACCGCCTCCATGCCCGACGCACGTCCTAGGACCCGTACGAAACCGTCGTCAACCGACAGGGTGATCGCCCCTCCCCGGCGGAACGGCGTGGGTCAGCGGCGGCGCAGCCGCTTGTCGGTGATGGGCGGGGTGGGGTCGATGTAGAAGTCGTCGGGGTTGACGTCGACACCGGGCGCGACGATCTCGTCGATCCGGTCGAGGACGTCGTCATCGAGCTCCGCGTCGGCCCCGGCCAGGAGATCGGTGAGGTGCTCGGGGTGGCGCGGACCGATCAGCACGGACGTGACCGCGGGGTGGGCGCGGACGAAGGCGAGGGCCAGATGGGCGAGCGGCAGACCGGCTTCGGTGGCCAGCGCGGTGAGCTTCTGGACGGCCTCGGCCTTGGCCCTGACGCCTGGCTGGGACAGGTCGAACATCTTCGCGCCCAGCCCGGCGTTGCGGTGCCCCGTGGTGGGGTCGGCCCGGCCGGAGAGCCAGCCGGAGTTGAGCGGGCCGAAGGTCAGCACGCCCATGCCGTACCGCCGGGCGGTGGGCAGCACGCGGTTCTCCACACCGCGGGTGAGGATGGAATAGGGGCACTGCTCGGTGCGCAAGGGGCGGTGGCCGCGGCGCTCGGCGGTCCACTGGGCTTCGACCGTCTCCTCGGGCGCGAAGAAGGAGCCGCCGACGGCGCGCACTTTCCCGGCCCGGACCAGGTCCGAGAGGGCGGCGAGGGTTTCGTCGATATCGGTGTTCGGGTCCGGGCGGTGCATCTGGTACAGGTCGATGTGGTCGGTATCCAGGCGGCGCAGGCTCTCCTCGACGGCGCGCCGGATCCAGCGAGCCGAGCCGCCGCGCCGGTTGGCGTCGTCTCCCATGGCCAGCCCGAACTTGGTGGCCAGCACGACCTCGTCGCGGCGGCCCTCGAGGGCTTTGCCGACGATCTCCTCCGACTCCCCGCCGGAGTACACGTCCGCCGTGTCGATGATGTTGATACCGGCATCGAGCGCGGTGTGAATCATGCGGACGCACTCACCGTGGTCGGTGTTGCCCATCGCGCCGAACATCATCGTGCCGAGCGCGTACTGGCTCCGGGACGCCACCCCCACGATCCCGCCCTGGCCGAACTCGTCGGCGAGCTCTCCGCACAGGACCCCGACTTCCGCCGCTGGTGGGCCGATCACGATGTCTTCCAGCGCACTCACGGCATCAAGCGCTACCACCACTGCCTCGTCGGCGATCTCGTCCTGGGCTACGAGTCCTTCACCGCTACCGACGACCCGGACCAGACCCTCGGCATCTACACCGCCGAACCCGGTTCGCCTTCCGCGGACCGGCTGGCTCTCCTCGCCGGCTGGAGCGGTCCCCCGTACCAGCCTGACCATTCCCGGGTCGCCCGCGCGGCCGAGGCCGAACCGCCCAACTACCGGGCAGGACGTGGTTCGTCCTCGTGACCTACAATTCCCCGGCCAGCTGGCGAAAAATGAGTGGTCGACACGCATGGGCGGGGAGGAGCCACGATGGCAACGGGGGGATGGGGTCTGCCGAACGGCCCCGGGCAGGGAGGCAACCGTTGGGGACCGCCGCCGGCGCCTGGTCCTTACGGGCCGCCGCCGACACCGGATCCGTACGGGCCACCGCCGACACCAAGTCCGTACGTGCCCCCGCCCCCGCCCCCGCCACCCGGGCCCTACCGGCCGACGCCCAGGGGCCGGCGCTGGTACCGGCGGGTGCCTTTCCTCTCCTTCCTCATCCCCCTGCTCCGCCTGGCGCACCGGCCCGCGCGGAAACTGTTCGACCAGGATGGCGGCGGGCGCGTCCACGACCCCGTGGTCGACCGCGTTCAGATCACCCGGACGGTGCTCGGCGTACTCGCGACGCTCGCCCTCTACTACATGTACGGATCGGACGGCGACCTGGAGGATCAGGCCAGCGAGAGTGCCGCCCAACTCCTCGTGACCCCGGTGCTGCTCCTCATCGCCGGACCGGTGGTCATCGCCCTCTTCATCCGCTACGCGCCCGCGGAGCGGCGGCGGTTGCTGCGCTCCCGGCTCAGTGTCCCGGCCAAGACCGTCGGCTGGTACGTCCTGACCGTGGCCGTCCTCGCCGCCACGTTGTGGGGGATCTCGGCCAACCCCGGGGTGCTGGAAGGGCTGCACGGGGTGTGGCTGTTCGTGGCCGCGGTCCCGGCGCTCGTGTTCGTGCTGTGGGGGCTGCCGTTCTTCTTCCTGGCATCGGCCTACGTCGCACGCTCCGCCTTCAACACCGCCTATGTGCACGCCGCGCTGCCGGCCGTGCTCACCGTGGTGATGGTCTGGATCATCGCCGTCTTCAACCTGACCGGGAGCGGCATGCCCAACGGGCCGACATGGGCCCAGTTCTGTTCCCTGTTCGGCGGGCCGCTGTCGGTGACCGGGCTCTCCCTGTGGGAGCTGCACCGGCTGCGCACACGCCACGGCGTGACCATACGCGGCTGAGTCATCCCCTACGCTGCGGATGTAGATGCGTCGTGCATCTTGTTGACGGCGGAAGGGCCGGCCTGTGGGCGAGAGTGAGCTGTACTACCGGGACGCGACCGAGCTGGCGGAGCTCATCGCAGGACGCCAGGTGTCCGCCGTGGAAGTGGTGCAGGCGCATCTGGACCGTATCGCGGCGGTCGACCCGAAAATCAACGCCGTGACGGTGACCGCCGAGCGGGCACTCGACGCGGCGCGCGCCGCCGACCGGGCCGTGCGGTCCGGCACGGCTCTGGGCCCGTTGCACGGCGTCCCGTTCACGGTCAAGGACTCGCTGGATGTGGCGGGGGTGGTCGCCGCACGCGGCTCGGCGCTGTTCCGGGACCATGTCCCGGCCAGGGACGCGACCGCGGTGGCCAGACTCCGGGCGGCGGGCGGGATTCCGCTGGCCAAGACGAACCTGCCCGAGTTCTCCTACTGGACCGAGACCGACAACGTCATCACCGGCAGGTCACTCAACCCCTGGGACCACGAGCGGACTCCAGGCGGATCAAGTGGCGGGGAGTCAGCGGCGATCGCCGCCGGGATGTCCCCGCTCGGGTTGGGCAGCGATGTCGCCATCTCGGTCCGGGGACCGGCCCACGACACCGGCATCGTCGCGCTGAAGGCCACCCGGGGCCGCGTCCCGGCCACCGGCCACTGGCCCGAGGTTCCCCGGCGCTACTGGCACGTCGGTCCAATGGCCCGCAGTGTGCGGGACATCACGGCCGCGCTGAGGGTCCTCGCAGGACCCGACGGTGTCGACGGTTACGTGCGGCGGCACCACCCGCACCCCGCCGACCCGCCCGGACCGAGGGACGTGGCCGGGCTGCGGGTGGGCTGGGCGACCGAGCCCGCCTTCGGCCCGGTGGACCCCGAGGTGGCGGCCACCGTCACCGCGGCGGCCGACGCCCTGCGCAGCCTGGGCTGCGTGGTCGAACCGGCCCCGCTCCCCGAGCTGGAGACCCTCGACGCGACCGCGCTGAGCGCGGTGCTGTTCACCGCCGAGGTCGTGCCGTATTTCCGGCAGGTGGTCGCCGGCCGCGAGTCCGAGCTGCACAGCGTCATCCGGCGCGCGCTGACCGCGCCGGACGTGACGCTGACCGACTATGTCGCCGCCCAGCAACGGGTCGAGGCGCTCAGTTCGATGTTCTCCGGGTACTTCGAGCGCTACGACGTCCTGCTGTGCCCCGTATGCCCCATCCCCGCGCCGCCGCACGCCCGACAGACATTCGAGGTCGGCGACGTCACCGTCCCGGCACGCGGCATCATGCGCGCGACGGTCCCGTTCAATCTCACCGGCCTGCCCGCGCTCTCCCTCCCCTTCGGAGCCACCGGCGGGCAACTGCCGATCGGCGTCCAGCTCGTCTCCCGCTGGTACGACGAGGCGACGATCCTGCGGCTCGGCGCGGCCCTGGAGGAGATCAGCCCGGTCCGGCACCGCCACCCCGACCTCACCTGACCCGGCTGCCGATCCATCCGGAGGGGCCTCGCCCCACCGCCCCCTCGCTCACCTGTGGGCTGCCGTCCCCACATGGCCCGGAGGGGGCGGAGTCGGTGGTCAGCGCACCGTCAGGCGCCGCAGGCGTGGCACCGCCGCATGCGCCGACCCGTCGACCTCGAGGCTGACGTAGCGGGCCGTCTCGGAGGCGGTCAGCCGACGCACGCGGCCCCGGCCGGTGAGGGTCCCGGCGTCCCGGTAGGTGATGCCGTCCGTGCTGAAGCCGACCTTCGCGCCCGGCGCCGTGCCCGCCGTCCACTCGGTCTCCACCAGGCGGACCGGGCGGGCCGCGCCGAGGTCCACGACCATGCGGCCGCGCGCGCCCGGCCTCCAGGCCGTGTGGGCGTCGCCGTCCACCGCCGCCGCGGGGTCGGACATGCCCTCCGGCAGCGGGCTCGTGGGGAAGACGGTCCTGCCGAGGGCCAGGTCGTCGTGCGGGTGGGCGGCCGCGCCGTCCAGGACGACGGTGATCGTCCGGTCCGCGTCGACGACGGCGACGCTGCTGCGCCCCTGGGCCCGGACGCGCAGGGCGCAGGAGGCCCCGGACAGGCGCACGGTCGCGCCGTCGACGACCTGGACCCGCAGGCCCGACGGCAGGCCTCGGCTGGTGAGGGGGGTGAGCGTGAAGCGCGGGGCCAGCACGACCGCCGTGGCGGCGGGCAGCGCGGCCTCGAAGGACGTGCCGTCGGCGGTCAGCCGCTGCGTGCCCTCGAAGACCACCGTGTCCGTGCCCGTGCGCGGAATCGTGATCCGCGTCCTGACGGACTCGCCGGAGAGGTTGAACAGGGTCAGGTGTCCGTCCGTCAGCGTCGTGCGCACCTCGGTGGCCTCCGCCGTGGGCGCGGTCCTCCGGGCGATCGCGCGCAGCTCTCCGGCCGACGTGCCGGGGAAGCCCTCGACCAGGAGAGGTGCCGCCGGGCCGTCGCCGAGGACGATCTTGTCGTCGTAGACGCCGATCGGGTTCCGGCCGTCACGCACCACCAGCCCGGCGCGTCCATCGACGTCGAGCCAGCCGCCGCGGCTGCTCACCGCCGGCCTCGGCCCGGTCGCCAGGTCCCGCCAGTCCCGGCCGTCCGTGGACCCCTGGACGCGGTAGGCGCGGCCGGCCGCCGACTCCCAGCGCAGGGTGACCCGGTCGATCCGGCGCTCGGCGCCGAGGTCGACGGCCAGCCAGCTGTCGGCGCGCGGACGGTCGGCCTTCGACACCGCCCAGCGGGTGGCCGAGTCGCCGTCGACCGCGAGCGGCGCGCCCTTCCCGGCGTCGGCCGACGAGGCGGTGGCGGACCCGCCGCGCGCGAGGTCCGCGCCCTGGGCGCCGTCGCGCGCCTCGAAGGCGTACAGGGAGTATCCGTAGGCCGGGTCGGGCCGCACGCCGAGCATGCGGACGTGGCGCACCGTCGTGGGTGTGAAGCCGAGGTCGTCGACCCGTCCGGCGGGCGTCTCGGCGGAGGTGTCGCGGGCGCGGACGGTCGCCTCGCCCTCCTCGAAGTGGTAGGTGCGCGCGCCGTCGAGCCCCGGCATGCCGGGCATCGTCAGGTTGTGCACCTCGAGGTGGCCCTCCGCGTCGGCGGTACCGCCGCTCGCGTAGACGATCGAGCCCGTCGGGAGCGTCGCGAACCCGGCCCAGCCGCCGTCGAGGCGCAGGAGCGTCGCGCTGCCGTCGAAGCCGTCGCGCGGGGACTCGTACACGCGCACGGTACGGCCCTGGACCTTCGCGGCGGTTGTGGGCAGGAACATCGGAGTCGCGCCGCTGAGCCGGAACAGCCAGTCGTCGTGGTCCGGCTGCCAGGCGAACTTCACGAACCCGGGCTTCGTCACGGCACCGGCCCACGCGGTTCGCGACTGGTGCGACACCAGTCCGGGGCCGGTCCCGAAGTCCGTGACACCGGAGGCCCGCGCGAACAGTTCGTCGCGCGACAGCGCCTTGACGGGCCGCCCGGACTCCGCCGCCCACACATGCAGCAGATAGCTGATCGCGATCTCGGCGCGTGCCTCCGGCTCGTACTTCGGCTCCCCCGAGAACTTCGCCATCCGGTGCTCGGGCGGGTACTGCTGGTACGCCTCCAGCCGTGCCGCCAGTTCCTGCTCCGCCCGCGCCGCGGCCCCGTCTCGCATCACCTGGGAGAGGAAGGCCAGCGGGATGACGTCCCGGCCGTAGAGGTGCTGGCGGTCGTCGACCATCGGCATCAGCGGTTCGCCCGCGTCGCTCATGACGCCCAGCAGTGTGCGCCACAGCGGCTGGGCGTTCGGCTGCCGCGCGAGGACCTGCGGGAGGGGGCGTCCGGCGGCCAGGAAGTGCGCTGCGTTGCGGCCGGAGGTGCGCCACAGCTCCTCCTGGTAGTGCGGGCCGAAGGAGCCGTGGTTCTCGACGATGAAGGTGTCGTACAGGTTGCGGGCGGTGTTCTCGGAGACGGCGACGCCGTCCACGCGGGCGGGGTTGGCGAGGTCGGCGGGCGGCAGCCCCGCCTCGTTGCGCGACCAGATGCCGTACCACGTGGCCCAGTCGGCGGCGCGGTGGTCGTCGTGGGCCCACGCGAGCGCCGGTGCGAGGGTCTGCGCGTACAGGCCCATCTCTTCCAGCTTGGTGTCGCCGACGTGTCCGCCGCTCAGGCCGTTCGGCGTCCAGTCGCCCGAGGCGGGGTCGTCGCCGCTGCCCAACGAGGTGGTGTAGGCGGCCTGTTCGCGGACGATGGTCTCGACGTCTCTCCGCGTCGCGGTGTCGAGGTCCTTCCACAGCAGCCGGGCGGCGAGGACGAAGTACGACTGGAAGGTGGTGTCGAAGAAGAGCGTGCGGCCCCACTCGTCGCCGCCGGTGAGCCGGTTCGACGCGGCGAAGTGACGGATGGTGGCGAGCGTGCGCCGCTCGAGGGTCTCCCGGTCGGTGCCCGCGCGCTCCGCGTCGTAGCTGCCGTGGGTGAGCAGGACCGCGTTGCCGAGGACCACGGCGAACCCGAAGTCCTTGGCCCGGTAGTGGCCCTGGGCCTCGTCCCACTGCGTCTCGGACCACCGGGTGTGGTCCAGGAGCACCCGCAGGTAGGTGGCCGCGACGGCGTCGGGCGGCGGGTCCGTGCGGCCCTGCGCCGCGTGGGCGCTCACGGCTCCGGTCAGCGGGGGCAGGGCGGCCAGTGCGCCCGTGAGACCGGCGAGGTGCAGGAAGCGGCGGCGGCCCAGGGGCAGGGATCGGTGCGACACGGAACGACACCTCGAAGGCTGGACAACGTTGTCAGAGCGTGTCGCACATTCTTCGGCGGTCCTGGTCCGCGCGTCAACGGGTGTGACCACACAGGCGTCAAAACGCCACCGGCAGCGCGTCGGGGGCCTCGCACATCTCGGCCGCGGGCCCGGCTCCGGACCAGCGCTAGACGTTGTTCCGGAGCGCGTCGTAGATGGCCGTGACATAGGCGCCGCTTCGGTCGGAGCCGATGATGCCGGGGGCCATCCTGTTCATCATGTAGGAGATCGTCATGCGCCGATCGAGGTCCATGATGATCATTGACCCGCCCCAGCCTCCCCAGAAGCAGATCTTTCCGTCGGGGATCCAGGCGATGGTGTCCTTCTTGGGCAGCGCATAGCCGACACCCCAGCGCAGCGGGATGCCAAGGACCAGGTCCACACCGTCGGCCTGCTCGTCGAAGATGAGATCGATCGTGTCCGGGCCGAGCAGCCGGATGCCGCCGACCTCACCACCGCGGGCGATCGCGGACAGCATACGTGCGACGGAGCGAGCGTTGCCGTGTCCATTGATCGCGCCCATGTCCGCGCGGCGCCAGTCCGGTGTGTTGGCGTCGTTCGCCTCCATGAACGGTCCGGTCGCGGCCCTGACGCCCGGGTTGTCCGCTCCCAGGGTGTCGGCGTCGATCCGGATGGGGGGCGGCGGTGTCACGTTCGCGATCCGGCCCCAGTCCTCCTCGGCGGCACCGATCTGGAAGTCGGCGCCCAGCGGGCCGGCGATCTCCTCGGCGACGAACCGCTTCAGGGGCTTTCCGCTCACGCGGCGGATGACCTCGCCGAGCAAGTGACCGAAGTTCGTCAAGTGGTAGCCCGAGGCCGTTCCCGGCTCCCACCACGGAGCCTGAGCGGCCAGCCGGGCGGTGGACTTCTGCCAGTCGTAGAGGTCCTCGAGCACGGCGGGCTGGTCGAGACCCGCGACCCCGGAGGTGTGCGAAAGAAGGTGGCGGATCTCGACGCCCTGTTTGCCGTTGGCGGCGAACTCGGGCCAGTACTCGGCCACCGGTGCGTGGATGTCGAGTTGGCCGCGGTCGACGAGCATGAGCGCTGCCAGGCTGGTGACGGCCTTCGTGGTCGACCACACATTGGTGATGGTGTGTTCGTCCCACGCCACGGTGCGAGCCGGGTCGCGGAAGCCGCCCCACAGGTCGACGGCGACGTCGCCGTCGATGTCGAGGACCAGGGACGCGCCCAGTTCCTCGCCGGAGGCCACGTTCTCTTCGAACTTGGCGCGGACGGTGTCGAATCGGGCGTCGTGCCTTCCCGCTATGTTGCTCATGGCGGCTCACGCTAACACCTGACGCCACGTCAAGGAGCTGGACAAAAGCGGGCGGCACCCGGATTAAATGAGTCGGGTGGATCGCTCGCCGCCGATCGACAGCCGGAGGCGGCTCAGGCGGTCCATGGTCTTCGTGCCTTGCACGGGTTGAAGCAGGAGCAGCCGTTGCCGGGACAGCGGGCTGGCGAGGATGACGCAGTCCAGATCAAGGCGCCCCACCTGCTCGTTGAACACGGACTTCGTCGAGCAGTGCAGCGTCGACACCCGGTGCTGGTCCCACATCCCGGCGAACTCCGCACTGGCTTCGCACAGATCGGAGACCAGTGTCGCGGCGGCGGGATCGTGGCCGCGCTGGGTGACCGTGGCCCTGAGGTCGGCCACGTACAACAGGCTGGTCGCCTCTTCCTCCTGCGGCGACGCCGAGCGCAGTACGGAACGCCAGTGCGCGGAGGTGAACCAGTGCCAGGTCAGGTTCTTCTCATGGCCGGGCCGGTCGGCGAAGGTGCCGAACAGGGCGACGTTCAGAGGGTTCTGTGCCAGGACGTTGGAGAGGTCGTCGGAGATGAGCGCGGGTGTCGTGGCCGCCACCGCGTCGAGTGTGTACGACAGTCCCGGGTCGAGGTAGTCCGGGGGCTCGGCCGTCGTCGGCGGCGCGTGCCCGGCCAGCAGGTACAGATGATGCCGTTCGTCGGGTGTCAGTCGCAGGGCGGTCGCGAGGCTCGCGAGTATCGCGACCGACGGCTGGGGGCCACGTGCCTGCTCGAGGCTTTCGTAGTAGGCCGTGGACATGTTGGCCATCGCCGCCACCTCGTCGCGGCGCAGCCCGGGAGTCCTGCGCCGGGTGCCGGGGGCGAGGCCGAGATCCGCCGGGCGCAGGGCCGCCCGGCGACGGCGGAGGAAGTCCCCCAATTGGATCCGGTCCGTCATCTGGGTCCCCGGGGTGGGCCTCCAGCCCGGGTCCGCACTGGCGACCGGACCGTGGGCCGCGTCGAGAGGGCTCTTCATGAGGTGCATCGTCGCATCGGGTCCGTGCCCTGTGCACATGGGCTGATCGGCGCCGCGAGCGCCGCCCGTTTTATCCACTGGTCGTCAGTACGTGGCTGAGCTGTTTGCCCGTCTCCCGCGCATGTCTATGGTCCTGCTGTCCCAGTTGGTTGATGAGATGCAGGATGAAACGAGGAAAAGCGTGGAAGCCACGACCCCTGTCGTTCTTGTTCACGGTTTCTGGCATGGCAGCTGGTGCTGGAGCCTGGTCGGCGAGCAACTCGCGAGCCGTGGTGTCGCCTCGGTCGCCGTGGACCTCGACGGACACGGTCTGAAGAGTCGCTCACCCCGGTCGCGATGGGGGCGTCCGTTCGATGCCGAGGCGTTCGCCGTGGAGCCCTCGCCGGTGGCCGGGATCACGGCGTCCTCCGCGGCCGCGAGCCTGGTCGAGCAGGTGCGGCGGATCGGAAGCGGCCGGCCGTGTCTGGTCGTGGCGCACAGCATGGGCGGCACCGTGGCGACCGCCGCGGCTGAACAGGCGCCGGAACTGTTCGCCGAACTCATGTACGTGACGGCGTTCGCCCCGGTCAGTGGGGCGCCGACGGCGCAGTACCTCCGCATGCCGGAGAACGCGGGAGAAATGGTGGCGAGCGGGCTCTCGGCGGACCCGGCGTCGGTCGGTGCGCTGCGCTACGACACGGGCGACAGCGATCGCCGGGCCGTCATCCGCGAGACGTTCTACAACGACGTCACCGACGAGGTGACCGCCGAGGCGGCGATCTCGCTGCTGACCACGGACGCACCTGCCGGCGTCCCCTCCGAACCGATCACGGTGACCGCCGAACGGTACGGTTCGATCCCGCACAGCTACGTCGTCTGCACCAGGGACAACGCCATACGGCCCACGTTGCAGCGCCTCATGATCCGGGAAATCGACGCCATCTCCGCCCAGCCGACGACGGTTGTGGAAATGGATTCCTCGCACTCACCGTTCCTCTCGCGGCCGACCGCCCTCGCGGATGTCATTCACGTGGCGCACCGGGCGATACACCGGCATGACCGGTCGCGGACGGCCGGGGCCCGACCCGGTCCGGGCAGCCATGAACGCACCGCCTCGTAAACCCACAGAATTCCCACAGAAACGCTCTCTAGCCTCCCGGGTCACAAGCGACCGACTCACCGGTGTCCTACCCACGTCACAGGTGCGTTCAAAGAGGGGACCCTTCCGCCATGCTGACCGAGAGGACACGGGCCTCCGCCTCCCACAAGAGCCTGGTGCTGCGTCTGTTGCGCGAACACGGCCCGCTGACGCGGGGAGAGCTGGGGAGTCTGTGCGGCCTGTCCCGCACCGTGCTCCATGACGCCGTCGGAGCGCTCATGGACAACGGCACCGTCCTCGCCTCGATACCGGAAGCGGCCCGGCGCAAGCGGGGCCGCCCGGCCGAGGTGCTGACCCTGAACCCCGGAACCGGCCTGCTGCTCGGCATCGAGTTCGCGCGGCGGGCGGTGCGGGTGGCCACGATGGACGCGTCACGCGAGATCGTCGGCGCCGTGGGGGAGGCACACGGCCCCGACACCCCGTGGCAGGCCCGCGTCGACATCGCATGGCGGCTGGCGGACACCCTGACGAGCGGGACGCTGCGATCCTGCGCGCCGAACGGGGTCGGCGTCGGGGTGGTCGGACCGGTCGGCCCGCCGGATCACGGCCCCATGCGGGCATCCCGGCACAACGCGGTTTCGGAGCTGGTCCGCGAGCGCTTCGGCGCACGGGTGCTGATCGACAACAACACCCGGTTGGCGGCACTGGCCGAGACGATCTGGGGCGCGGCCGCCGGTGAACAGGACGTGCTGTACCTGCGGTTGTCGCATGGCGTCGGCGGCGGACTCATGGTGGCCGGCGCACTCCACCGCGGCGCTCACGGCCGCTCCGGAGAGTTCGGCCACATCACCGTGGAACCGGACGGCGCGCCCTGCGAGTGCGGTGGTACCGGATGCCTGGAGACGGTGGCCTCGATCGGGGCCGTACTCGACGCCTACCGCGCCGCCGGAGGTACCGCGGCGGACGTGCCGGAGCTGGTGGCCGCGGTCAGGTCGGGCGACCGCAAGGCACATGCGGTCCTGGAGCGGGCCGGCGCTCACATCGGCAGAGTGCTGGACGCCGTGAGCCACGCCGTGGGTCCGGGCGTGATCGTCGTAGGCGGTGAGCTGGTCGACGCCGGTCCGGCCCTGATGCGGTCGATCGAACGCACGCTGAACACGGGCGTGCTGCGCGGCTCGGATGGGCGGCCGACAGTGCGTCCGGCCGGACTCGGTGACTCCGCCGCCGCGCTCGGCGCCATCGTCCGCATGGCGCCCTGGCCCCCCGGAGACATCACACTGTGCGGCGGCAGCCGTGCGAAGCGCGAAAAGCGTAGAAATTACGCGGTTGACCGGTTGGCGGTTTCATCGTCTGAGCACGAGAGAGGGCAAGAGCACGTGCCCCAGCGCGGACACCGGTACGGGGAGGCACGTACCGCGGTGCGCCGGCGGTTCGGCACTCCCGAGCGGCTGTAGGAGGCGGCCCTGAGCGCGGGCACGCCGGACGCGCACCTGCCGCCCGGCCCTCCCCCGCACCTCCATGACCGTTGACCCCGAAGGTGGGTGACCATTGTCCGCTGTCAGATGCGGCACCTGCGGTGAACCGCTGTCCAGACCCCCACAGTCCGGCAGGCCCCTTCCCCGGGCACGCTACTGTTCCAACGCCTGCCGACAGCGCGCTTATCGGTCACGGCAGAAGGCGGGCGGCACGGACACCGCGCCGGGCGGTGGACCGCCGACCCAGCTGAGCAGCCTCGTGGGCCGCACCGACGAGCTGGTCGAGCTGGCCCGGCTGCTGCGCCAGGTACGGCTGCTGACCGTGACCGGCCCCGCCGGGGCCGGCAAGAGCCGGCTGGCGCTGGAACTGGTCGGTCAGGAGGTCCGCGGCAAACGCCCCGTCGTGTCCATGGTGCGGCTCGGCCCCCGCACCGAGCCCGACGAGATCCGGCGGCAGGTGTTGGCCGCGCTCGGCGAGACGCCCGGCGCCACGCCACCCTCCGTCGCCGCCTCTGCCGCCGCCCCCGACCGCCCCGAGAACACCGGCCGGGACCATCTCCTCCTGCTCGACGACTGCGAACACGTGCTGGAGGTCTGCGGGAGGCTGCTGACCGAGTTGCTGCCGGACCGGCCGCGGCTGCGTGTGCTGGCCACCAGCCGCGAGCCGCTCCAACTGCCAGGTGAGACCGTCTTCTCGGTGGCCGGCCTGGCCCTGCCCGATGCCGGGTCCGACACTGTGCTCAACGCGTGCCTGCGCTCCGACGCGGTCACGCTCTTCGTGGACCGGGCCCGCGCCGTCATGCCCGGCTTCCGGCTCACCCACGACAACGCGGTACACGTGGGCGAGATCTGCGCCCGGCTGGACGGGCTGCCGCTCCCCATCGAGATGGCCGCCCGGCTGATCCGGGTCTTCCCGCCGGCCGAGATCGTGACCCGGCTCGAGGACCGGCTCGCCCTGCTGACCAACGGCTGGCGGCTCGCGGACGACCGGCACCAGAGCCTGCGCGCCTCCCTGGAGTGGGGCTACGCCCTGCTGAGCCCGGAGGAACAGGCGCTGCTGCGCAGGCTGTCGGTGCTGGCCGGCGACTTCGGACCGGACGCCGCCGCGGCGGTCGCCTCCGACCTACCCGGTCCGGCCGCCGCGATACCGCGGCTCCTCATCAGCCTGGAGGCCAAGTCCGTCATCACCGCACTGGCCGACACCGGCGGTCCCACCCGGTTCAGGCTCCTGGAGTCGATGCGCTGCTTCGGGCACGACAGGCTCATCGCCGAGGGCGAGGAAACCGGGACGTATGAACGGCTGGTCAGCTGGCTGGCCGCGATGTGCCTGCCGCTGCACGGTGAGGCCGTGGTCCCCTCCGCCACGCTGGAACGGCTGGCGAAGGAGCGTACCAACCTGACCCATGCCCTGCACCGGCTGCAGTCCGGTACGGACGAACGCCAGTTGCTGTTGGCCAGTGCGCTCGCCGCGGTCGAGACGGCCGACGGACGGGTCACCGGCACCGCCGGCCTGGTGGCATACGCCCTCAACCGCACCGCGCCGGACTCGGTCTACCGCACTGTCGCCCTGGCGGCGGCGGCCGCGCTGGCGGCAGGGGACGCCGACGGCGACTCCGCGTTCCGCTACGCCGACGAGGCGGTGGAGTTGGAGCACGGCCGGGACCACCCGGAACTGCTCGCCCGGCTGCTTCTGCTGCGCGGCATCATCCAGCATCTGCGGAACGGGCGAACGCTGCCTGCCGTCAGGCCATGACCAGCCCGTGCCCGGCACCGTCACCGCCGTCACCGCCGTCACCGTGGGACGCCCGACAGCGACATCGCCGCCACCACGACGGTGAGCAGCCCCATGTACGCCCAGGCGTGGATCCGGTCGGGGATGCGCGGTGGACGCCGCCGCAGCACCCCGACGACCGGCAGGGCACCGGCGAGCAGGGCCGCGGCGGCACCGGGGTCGACGAGGCCCACCAGGTGGACATGCGCACCGGCGGAGGCCGGGAGCGCGGTGCCGCCGAGCGAGACCGCGGTGGCCGGGAGCGCGATGGCCAAGGTGAGGGGGTTGGCCAGCGAGCTCGCCACGTGCATCGTGTGCCCGGCGCGCCGCATCGCGGGGACGGTCATGACGCTGCCCCCTACACCGAGGAACGCCGCGACCGCGCCGATGGGGGCGCCGAGGACGGCCGGCAGCGGCCACGGTCCGTCTGCCGGTCCCTCGATATGTGCGCGGGGGCGCAGGAACCCGGGGCGCAGCAGCAGGTCGACGATGGTGATGGCCACATACCCGACGAACAGCCAGCGGACCAGCCCCGCTGGGGCGAGGCGGGTGGCGAGCGCACCGGCCGTGGCGCCGGCCGCCAGCAGGAGGAGCAGCCCCGTGCTGCCGCGGAGGGCGCCGAGCACACGCCGGGCCGTGACGGCCGTCGCGAACGCCGCGTTCACCACCATCACCAGGGCAGAGGTGGCCGTCGCCACCCGCATCGCGTCCGCGCCGAGCGCGGCGTCCGCCCACACCACCACCGGGACCGCGGCGAACCCGCCGCCGAACCCGAACAAAACCGTCGTCACTCCGGTGAGGAGCCCGATCCCGATCAACATCGCGATGTCCACGGGACCACCCCACCAGGGCCGCCGCCCTTCCCGCATGCGAAGACCGGCACGGTTCTTTCGCGTCTCGGCCGGTACGGTGGTGGGGTGAGAAACGTCCCCCTGGACGCCATCGACCACGTCGATCGGGTCGTCCTGCCGATCGGCACGGACTATCCGCCGGGACACGTACTGGACTGGCATGAGCATCGCCGCGCGCAGTTCCTCTACGGCGCCACCGGGGTCATGGTCGTCGACACCGGCGCCGGTACGTGGACCGTCCCGCCCGAGCGCGCCGTCCTGATTCCGGCCGCCACCCGGCACCGGGTCCGGATGCTGGGGGTGAGCACCCGGAGCCTCTACATCGAGCCGGACGCCGTTCCCTGGTGGCCCGCCACCTGCACGGTCGTGGACGTCACCCCGCTGCTTCGCGAACTCCTCCTGAGCGCCGTCGGGTTCGAGGCCGACTACAGCCTGTCGGGGCGGGAAGGGTGCATCGCCGCGCTCCTGCTGCACGAGATCTCCGGGCGCACCCCGCTCCCCTTCCACGTCGCGATCCCGCCCTCCACCGACCTGGCGGAACTGTGCCGGGAGTATCTGGCCGCACCGGACGTCGGCATCACCAACGCGGTCTGGGCCGGCCGGACGGCGCAGAGCGAACGGGCCTTCACCCGGCGCTTCCGCGCGGAGACCGGAGACAGCCCCGCCGTCTGGCGGGCCCGCGCCCGCCTGCTCGCGGCCGTCCCGCTGCTGCGCACCGCGTCCGTCACCGAGACCGCCGGACGCCTCGGCTACGCCTCCCCCGCCGCCTTCACCGCCGCGTTCACCCGTGCCTTCGGCCTGCCGCCGTCCCGTTTCACCGCCGGCGGCCAAGGCGGTCGCCCCAGCCGCGCCTGACGTGCCTGACGACGCGCCCTGGACCGGTGGATTGGGCTGGTGATCTTATGGCGATGGCGGAATCTCGAGTTCGAACCAGGTGGTCTTTCCCCGGCCGGCCGGTGAGCTTCCCCAGGCGGAGGCCAGGGCATCGACGATGAGCAGCCCGCGCCCGGACTCGGCCTCCTGGTTGCCCGGTTCGTCGGGGCCGACGAAGGCGACGGGGACGGGCGGATGGGGGTCGCTGTCCCGGACCTCCACGCGCAGGCGGTCGGGGTACTCCCGGAACCGGACGTCCACCTCGCTGTGGGCGTGGATCAAGGCGTTGGTCACCACCTCGGAGGCCATGAGCTCCAGACCGTCGGTGAGGACATCGAGATCCCAGTCATGGAGCAGGTCACGCAGCACATGGCGGATGTGCCCCACCCGTTGCAGGTCATGGCGCTGTACGAAGGCGCGGGCCACGCGTCGGTGAGGGCGCTCCGGGGCTCCTTCGTAGCGCAGGAGCAGCAGCGCGGCGTCGTCTTCGCGCAGCGCCTGTGGCGGGGAGACGCCGATGAGCTGGTCGGCCACCACTTCCAGGTTCTGCGCGCGGCCCTCGGACAGGTGGCGGGAGAGTCGCTCGGCGGCGGCGTCGGGGCCGATGTGCCGGGCGTCGAGCAGACCGTCGGTGTACAGGGCGATCATTCCGTCCGGTGACAGTTCGGTCTCTGTCTGGGGGTAGACCGCTCCGGGATCGACCCCCAGCGGAGGTCCGGCGAGCAGGTCGGGGACGGTTGTCAGGCCGTCCCTGTCGCTGAGGACGGGAGGGGAGTGACCGGCGCTGGCCACCACGGCGCCGCCCGTGTCCAGGTCCAGCCAGAGGCAGCAGCAGGTGGCGAACAGGTCGGTGTCCAGCTCGGTGATCAGGCGGTTGCTGCGGCTCAGCACGATGGACGGATCGTGCCCCTCGGCCGCGTAGGACCGCACCGCGGTACGGATCTGCCCCATGATCCCAGCCGCCTCGAGGCTGTGTCCCTCCACGTCCCCGATGACGAATCCGACGCCCCTGCCGGGCAGCGGGACGACGTCGTACCAGTCGCCCCCCACATCGGGTCCCGCGGTCGCCGGCAGATAGCGCGCGGTGATGTCGACCTCGGCCAAGTGCGGCAGGCTCCGCGGCAGCAGGCCCCGCTGCAGCCCCTGCGCCAGAGCGTGCTCGAGTTCGTACGCCCGGGTCTTCTCCAGGGACTGGCCCACCTGTCCCAGCATGAGCATGAGGAGGGCGCGTTCCTCGAATCGCAGCCTGCGGGGCCGGTCGAAGACCAGGACGCAGCACCCGATGGCCCGCCCGCCCGCGATCAGCGGCAGAAACGCCCAGGACCGCCCCTCCTCGTCCCGTTCGAGGCCGGGGTAGGAGGCGCGCAGATCCTGGGCCGTCTCGAAGAACATGGGAGCGATCTTCACCACCGTCTCGGCCTCCGGTGCGTGCCGGGACAGCGGAAGCCCGTTCACACGGCGCACGGCTTCTTTGGGGAAGCCGGCCGATCCCACCACCCGCAGTCGCGCGCTTTCCACCAGGCACAGCATCACCGCCCGCCCGCCCAAGGGCCGCGCCACCTGGGTCCATGCGGTCGAAACGACATCGCGCGGGCGCACCGCCGCGGTAAGTTCGGAGGCGAGTTCGAGCAGCTGGTAGACGAACGTACTGGCCGCGACCGATGAGCCGACCGCCGCCTGCCAGTCGTCCCGCCCGGCTACCGTGGGCGCTGTCACCGCCGGGGCGGCGGGTTCGTCCGCGGCGACGAACAGCGGCACGAAGGGCGCCTCCACCGTGACGCCCTGTTCGGTGAACGTCTGCAAGTCGAGCGCCAGAGCGTCCGAGACCGTCCCCAGATACCGGAACTCTTCCGCGTCGATCCGGCGCGGAGGAATCCAGCGCAGGTTCAAGGCCCCGAATCGACGCTCCTGGGTACGGAGCGGGACCGAGACCACGAGCAGGGGGAACGGCATGTACAGCACGAGGGCCGGATCATCACGGATCAGCTTCTCGTAGTCCGCGTTACGCATGATCACCCGCTCACCCGTGCGGTGCGCTGACGCCGCGGACCGCCAACGGTCATCAACGGACATTCGCGGTGTCACCGTGAACCCCAAGGGGCTGTCCACCGACACGGCGGCGGCCAATTCCCGGCCGTCACCCGTCACGAGGTAGACCGTGCTCGTACTCGCACGCAAGCGGGTGTGGAGCCGCCGCAGCGCCGCGGCCATGACCTCATTCCGGCGCGCCGGTCCGTTCGCCCCCGGACCACCCGGCCCAGGCGCCTGCTGGTCCATTACGTACCTTCTCGAAGAGATCCACGCCTCTCCCGTATATCATCCCATACAGCTCTATCAGGGCTCCAAACGATACATATCCATGCATTCGTATTCGCCGCGGCCGTGAACCAACCGTTTTCACGGCGGCGCGGTCATCTGGTCAGGTTGACGCCGGTCGCCTTTGCCAGGTAGCGGGCCATCTCGGACTGATCCGGGTTCTGCCCACCAAGGTCGGCAAGCGCGGCCCGGCAGAACTGGACGCAGGCCTCTGACACCTCCAGTGACAGGCCCATGGACGCCGACAACTCCAGAGCGGTGGTGATGTCCTTGACGGTCAGCGGGAGGGAAAACCCGACCTGGAACCGTCCGTCCAACACCTCCGGCCCGACCTTGACCTCGGTTGACTGGTTGCGGCCGGTTGACCGGTTGATGACGTCGAGCATGGTCCGGGGGTCCAGACCGAACTTGGTTCCGGCGGTGAGCACTTCGAGTGCCCCGACCAGCCCGATGGCCGACAGCAGGTTGTTGAGAGCCTTCAGCGCGTGCGCGGATCCAGCCGGGCCGACGTGCGTCACTGACGAGCCCATCGCGCGCAGCAACGGAAGGGCCCGCTCGTAGTCTTCGGCCAGTCCACCGGCCATGATGGTCAACTCAGCCGTCGCGGCCTTGCGGGGACCGCCGGAAACCGGGGCGTCGATCATCGCCACATGGCGCTCCCTGAGCCGGGCGGCCATCTCCTGAGTCGCCAGAGGTGCCGACGAGCCCATGTCGATGACCAGCGTGCCCGGACGCAGGCGGCCGGCGAAGCTCTCCGTGTCTCCTGGGTCGCCGAGGACGCGCTCGACGATCGCGCTGTTCGGAAGCATGAGGATCACGACATCGCCCTCGGCCCCGCCGACGAGACCGGCCAATGCCGTCACACCTTCGTTCCGGGCGGCGGCGTCGATCGCGTTCGGGTCGACGTCGAAGACCGCCACCGGCACGGATCGCGCGAGGTTGCGGACCATGGGCTGCCCCATCGTGCCGAGGCCGATGAAGGTGACAGTGTTCGTCATGGCTGTTCCACCTTTCGAGTCGTGGGTCTGAGCCAGGGAGAGGACCTCGTGCGCGGCGAGACCGCCCCGCGGCCGATCGCCCCGCGGCCGATCGCCGCGGGGCCGACGAGTTCGCGCACGGTCAGGCGGCGCTGCCGGAACCGCCCTGGAAGACCTCCACGGTCGGTTCCAGACCGTCAGCTCCGACGACCTCACGCCAGGCCTCGAAACCGGCCTGGAAAGCCACAATGCCGGCCTCGGGCAGGCTGATCTCGATCGCCTCGAGAATCTCCCGCGGGCTGAGACCCAGGCCGAGCGCGACCTTGATGTGGCTCTGGATGTGCCCCTTAGAGGCACGCATCACCGTGAGACTGACGATGAAAATGAGCTCCTTCGTCTTGCGGTCCAGAGTTCGCTGGTCGAGGTACGCCGCGCCGACGAGACCGTTGGCGGCCTGCAGTACATCGAAATCCTGCTTGGCCATCACCTTGTGGTAGTCGAGGACATAGCCCCGCTTGCGCGCCATGTCGTCGATGTACTGCTGCGGCCCCTGAACAGTGGTCACGTGCACTCCTTAGATCAGCAACGACACTACTACCGTAATACAGTATTACATGAGCCCCCGAGATCCCTCGAACCGCGAAGCTGGATCCAGACAGGGGGCGTGGTATATTACAGTGTTATATAAAGTTGACTTGAAAGGGAGGTAGTCGCGTGGTAGCGCGACGGGTTCAGCGCGTGGCCGCGCCGCTACGGTCCCAGGTGCTCGAACTGCTCCGTGAGGACATGCTGGCGTCGGAATTCGAACCAGGTGAACGGCTGGTCGAAGCGCGGTTGTGCGCGCGATACGAGGTCTCCCGGACAGTCATCCGCGAGGTTCTGCGGCAGCTCGAATCCGAGGGGCTCGTGACCACGGTGCCCAACCGTGGCCCGGTCGTCACCGAGTTGACGCCCTTCGACGTCAAGGCTCTCTTCGAGGTGCGGTGTGCCCTGGAGGGCTTGGCCGGGGCCCTCTTTGCCGAACGGGCCACAGCCGAGCAGCGCGAAGACCTGGGTGAGGTACTTCAGCGGATGTCGCGCACCTACGGTGAGGCCGACCTGGCCGAGCGGCTGGCGATGAAGGACGAGTTCTACACCATCCTCATCGCTGGGGCGGTGAATCCGGTCATCGATTCGACCCTGCGTGGCATCCACGCCCGAGTACAGATGCTGCGTGGGTTGTCCATGCAGGCTGAGGGACGTGCGCCGGAGACCATTCGGGAACTCACCGCCATCCACGACGCCGCGGCCGTGCGTGGTGATGCCGGCGCCGCTCGTGAGGCGTGCGAGGTCCACGTCCGCAATGCCGCGGCGACCACGCTCCGCGAACTCTCCGCCCGGCAGCTCGAGAATCAGTAACCCACCGTCGGCTGGGATACTTCTTCAGCCCTTGGAGGCCCGCGCGATCAGTCCCGCGCGGATCGGCTCCGACTGCGCGACGTCCGCGATCGTCAGTGCCATGGCCAGTCCGCCGTCGTGAACGAACCGGTCGCCGTCGGGGCCTGCCGCGGCGGCCGCGAAGGCGGCGGTGTGATTGCCTTCCTCGGTCGGAAGATCGAACGAAAGCATGGGGTGCAGCGCGGGGATCCGCAGTGAGACGTTGCCCATGTCGGTCGACCCGAACATCTTGTCGGGATAGTCGGGGAAAGTCCGGCCGATGGCCTTCGCGTTGGACTCGAAGATGGGGGCCAGGTCCTGGTCGTGGCGGAACTCACGGTAGATGGAGGGCAGGGAGGTGAACTCCACACCGGTCCCGGTGGCGATGGCTCCGGCATCGAAGCACCGTCGCACCCGCTCCCACACCTCGTCGACTTCGTCGATCGTGTCGCAGCGGATCATGCAGTCGACCACGGCGTGGTCCGCGATGACATTGACGGCCGACCCGGCTTCCTTCACGACGTGGTGCACCCTGATGCCGTCGCGCAGTTGCTGGCGCAGCAGGCCGATGGCGGTCTGGGCGACGATCGTCGCATCGGCGGCGTTCAGCGCACTCCACGGCCGCGAGGCATGCCCTCCACGACCCGTGTACGTAATGCGCCAGGACCGCGAGGCACGGAGCTGCGGGGTGACGACGTCCTTCAGCGAGGGGTGAACCATGATGGCCGCGTGGGTCCCGTCGAAGACGCCGCGGTTCACCATGATCTCCTTGCCGGTCCCGCTTTCCTCGGCGGGTGTGCCGAAGACCCGCACCGTCAGCCCGAGCTCGTCGGCGAACGGGGCCAGCGCCAGCGCCGCACCCACCGCCGACGCGGCGATGACGTTGTGACCACAGCCGTGACCGATGTCGGGGAGGGCGTCCATCTCCGCGCAGACGCCGAACACCAGGTCACCGGATCCGGCCGACGCCACGAACGCCGTTGGCAGGTCGGCCACCCCTTTCTCGACCGTGAACTCACCGCTGTTCTCAAGAGCCGCGACGATCGCCGCCGACGTCTCGTACTCCTCGAAAGCCAGCTCAGGATTGGCGTTGATCCTGTGCGAGAGCTCGGTGACCAGGTCCAGGTTCTTCTCGTACTCGCGCTTGACGCGTCCCTTGGTGTCCGTCATGGTCGCACCTTCCTTCCGGGGGTTGAGGGGTGTTGCCGTTTGCTCCGGCGGTGACGGGGACGTCCCGCGTCACTTCTCCGCTTCGGTGAGCACGTGGTCGACGACCTGGGCATGCGTGGCGAACCAGACGCCCTGGTGCGAGGCGATGTGGTCGAGCAGCTCGGTGAGGACGGCGATCCGCGAGCGATGGCCAATGCAGTGGGGGTGCATGGTGAGCTGAAAGATCCCGCCGTCGGCGTAGGCGGCGTCGAACTCGTCACGCCAGATCGTCAGCACCCCGCGCGGCGGCGTGTACGGCCGCAGCGAGGTGAACCGGTCCATCGTGAAGTACGCCAAGTCGTCGCGGATCCACTCGGGGGGCAGCTCGACGATGCCGGTCGGCTCGCCATCGGCCACGATCTCGTAGCAGTCGTCGTCGGCCATCAAGGACGAGTCGTATTTCAGGCCCAGCTCGCGGGTGATCTCCAGCGTGTGGGGCGAGAAGTCCCATGACGGGGTGCGGATGCCGACCGGCCGCGTCCCGGCGAGATTCTCCAGCGTCTCCATCGCGCGGAACGCGAGGTCGCGCTCCGCTTCGGGTGGCAGCTGAGTATTGCGCTCGTGTATCCAGCCGTGCAGCGCGACCTCGTGTCCGGCATCCACATAGGACTTGACTTCGCCTTCGTGGAGCAGGGCGGAGACGGCGGGCACGAAGAACGACGACGGCGCGTTGAAGCGTTCAAGCAGTTTCAGGATCCTCGGTACACCGACGCGGGCGCCGTATTCGCCTTGCGCGAGCTTGCCCGGGAGGGTTTCGCCATCGCGCAGCGCGGGCGTCTCATGGTCGGAGTCGAACGACAGGGTCACGGCCACCTGGGCACCACCCGGCCACGACTTGGGCCGCAGCCGGCGCCCGGCGCGCACGCGTCCGACGTGCCCACGCCAGGTCGGCTCATCCCACTGCCACGGCTGCTGTTCGGTCATGCTTCCTCCAAGGAGATCTACGTCGAATGTCGCCAGTGGCGCGAAAGGCACTCCGCCGGGCGGTACGCCTAGGCGTCGGCGTCCGGCTCGGCAGCCACCCGGCGCCGCACGTGTCCGTCCTCGTCCACCACGATGGACGGATCCAACTCCCGCGATGCCTCGGCGAACCGGGCGAGGATCGAGGCCGCTGCCCCGGGCCCCGGAATGATCGGCTGACTGTCCGCGTCGAGTTCGATGGGGTCCAGGCGAAGCTCGGGCCCCTCGGACCCGCCCAGCCGCACCCGGAACACCGCGCTCTCGTACCAAGGCCCCTTCAGCAAGGCCGGCCGATAGGGAGCGGAGGGATGAGCGTCTTCCTTCGCGACCATCGAGTCCGGGCTCCACCCGTCGCACCAGTCGAAGACGAAGTTCCCGGTCGAATAGAGGATCAGGCCGTCTTCGTAGAACTCGACCGGATGGAGGCAGTGCGGGTGGTGCCCGATGATGAGGTCCGCTCCGGCGTGGATCAAGCGCCGCGCCAAGGGCTGCTGGTACTGCGCCAGCGGCCCTTGCGCCGTCGGCAGGTAGCAGAACGGAACGCCCCAGTGCAGCGCGACAACCACGAAGTCGTTGCGCTTCTTGGCCTCGCGAATCAGAGCCTCGGCCGCTCGAACGTCCGGCTCGTGCGCGCTCGAGTGCACGAAGGGAGGCGTACCGGGTGTCTCGTCCATGAAACCGCTGTCGAACTCGAAGCTCTGGCGCACCCGGATCGCTCCGATGCCCGGCCGGTCGGCAGTGGCGTTGGCGCCCAGTGGGAGCGCGGAGCAGAAGCTGAAAAAGGCCAGACTGCTCTCGCCGAGGGACACCACACGGGGACGAGTCGCCTCGGAGATCGATTCGCCGAAGCCGGCGTGCAGGACTCCGGCGGCATCCAGTGCCCGCACCGTGTCGCGCATGCCCTCGGCGCCATAGTCCATGGCGTGGTTCATGGCCAGGGACATGACGTCGAAGCCGAGAGCGGCCAGTTCCGCCGCGCCCGACATCGGAGCGCGCATCGCGACCAGTTTCTCGGCACGCTGCCCGGACGCGGTGAGCGGTACCTCGAGGTTGCCGATCGTCAGATCACCGCCCTGGAGCAGCCCGAAGGCCGAGTCGCCCGGTCGGGCAGGATCCCGGACCGGGCGCCGCGGCAACCCCGAGACGACGACATCTCCTACGACGTTGAGATCCATGGAGCTCCGTTCGTTCCACATTGCGACACATCGTGTCGCAATGTAATCCAGTTCGAGTGTATCCGTAAAGCGGAAGGTGTCGATCGGGCAGGTGCGCGCCGGGCCGATGCGCGCCGAAACGAGGTCACACCGGGTGGTAAGGTCTTTGCCTTATGCGCATAGAAGAGGGCGACAAGGACGCCTCCGGCCAGGACAAACGGAGCGCCGGCGTCCGATCGATGAACAGCGTGCTGAGCACACTCCGCGTCTTCGAAGAAGTCGCCCTACGACAGCCGATCGGCGTCTCGGAGCTGTCCCGCGAGACACGCATTCCGAAGAGCTCGGTACAGCGATGCCTGGTGACACTCCAGCAGGCAGGCTGGCTACGAGTCGTCGACCCCGAGCACGCGCGATGGGGTGTCACGATGAAAGCTCTCGCCCTCGGACTGCGGGGCGCCGGGGAGCAGGACCTCCGAGAGGTGGCGGGGCCCGTCATCAAGCGTCTCGCGGCCGAGACGGACGAGACCGTCCACCTCGGCCTCCGCGACGGTGAGGATTACGTCGTCGTCGCGAGAGAAGACAGCACACACGTCGTTCGAGTGTTTCTCGACATTGGCACGCGCCTGCCGCTTCAAGCCACCTCGGCGGGAGTCGCCATCATGGCGCACCTCGGGGCCGCGGAGGTCGATCAACTGCTGCGGCGCGAACTTCAGGAGTTCGCGGAGTCCCCCATGCCGGACGCGGATGAACTCCGGCAGGAGATCGCCCGGACCGCCGAACGCGGATACGCGCTCAACATCTCGTCGTCGTGGTACCGCCCGCATGTCTCCTCGATCGCCGCGGTTGTCACGAACCCGGCCGAACGACCCATCGCGGCGCTCACGCTCTCCATGCCGGAGATCCGCTATGACAGCGCACGGGAGAAGGATCTGGCGCAACTGGTCATCGCGGCAGCGGATGAGATCAGCCGACTGATCTCATCCGCCTGACAGCCTCGGCAGCGGCCACGAGCGGAGTGGTCCGGTGGTGGTCCTATTCGGCTACCACTCGGGCCACGAGTTCGGCCGTGCCCTCAGGCGACTCGCGGTGAAAGTGATGACTGCCCAAGTCGACGGGCACGATGCGGACGCGATCGCCGTAGCGGTCGATCGCCTCTTGCGTGAGGATCTCACGCACCGCGAATACGGTGATCGGCTGCTTCACCTCGCGCAGCACGTCATCCATGTGCCAGCGCACCAGGCCCTCGAGTGACGCCAAGCCCGCGGGCTGCCGCACGGACACCATCTTCTCGAAGTACGCGTCTTTCAACGCCGGATCGGTGCCGGCAGGTGAACCCGCCTCGACCATGCCCCGCACCCCCGCGGGGAAGTCTTCGCCGAACGACCGCAGCATCGCCTGGATCTGGCTCTCGTCTTGTACGGGAAACAGGGAGAGATAGTGCAAGGCGTCGAGCGCGACCACGTGCGAGACCACATCGGGCAGGAGCCGGCCGGCTTCAACGGCCACCGCGCCGCCGAGCGAGTGCCCGACCACGACGCAGCTGTCCACCCGCTCGGCCTCCACCACCGCCGCCACGTCGCGGGCGAACTCTTCCATCGTCCAGACATCTCGTGCGGACCGCGACTCACCGTGCTCGGCGAGATCGACCGCAAGGACGCGGTAGTGCTCGGGGAGGAAGGCCGTCACCTCGCCGAAGTCATCACGGTCGCATCCCCAGCCGTGGACGAAGACCACTGCCGGTCCGTCGGCCGGACCACTGATCGTGTACCGGATCGTCGTGTCACTCGAACGCTGGACTACACGCGTCGTCGTCCCACTTGCATTGGACATCGCAGGCTCCTTGTGCCGCATCGTGATTCACTGTATCGCATCATGGTTCATGTGGAGCCCGGCTGCCCAGGCTGACCGCCGAGGAAGTGAGCCGTACGACTGCCACACGGCATCTTGACAGACAAGATTACCGTAATACGATACTCCAGTCTAAGGCCATGGTGGACCGGCCGGGCAAGCGAAGGAACACAGCAAGCCCGGGGTCCCGAGCTCCTCATGGCTACGCATCGGTGGCCGGGTAACGAGCCATCCGAAGTCGTGGAACACGACGTCGCGGCACTCATCAGCCCTATCCGGGCTGCCTTCCTCATCTCGAGTCAAAGGAAAAGCCGTGTCAGCAGAAAACCAACTGGCAGTGATCGGAAGCGAAGGCAGCGACTCGCCGACGACCAGAACAACCCTGAAGCAGAAGAAATCGATCTTCGCCGGATCGATCGGGAACGCGATCGAGTACGTGGACTGGGGAATATACGCGTCCCTGGCTCCGGTCTTCGCGAGTCAGTTCTTCCCCGAAGGTGAGTCCGGCGCCGCGTTCCTGTCCACGCTGGCGATCTTCGCCGTGGGATTTCTCGTACGTCCGCTCGGTGGCATCGTCCTGGGCGCCTATGCCGACCGTCATGGCCGCAAGAAGGCCTTGACGCTGACCGTCGGCATGATGTCGGCCGGTGGATTCGCCATCGCCATGTGCCCCACCTACGAGAGCATCGGAGTGTTCTCGCCGCTGGTGCTGCTGGTCGCCAGGCTCGTGCAGGCGTTCTCCGCGGGCGGCGAGTGGCCGAGTTCCGTGTCGTACATCGTCGAGAACGCGGCGCGCGGAAGGCGAGCGTTCGCGGGGTCCTTTCAGCAGGTGTCGACAGGGGTCGGCATATTGCTTGCCTCCTTGCTCGCGCTCACCATGACCTCGATTCTCGACGACGAGCAGATGCAAACGTACGGATGGCGGATCGCGTTCGCGATCGCGGCTGCTCTGGGCCTGGTGGTCCTGTGGTTGCGGGTCCGCACGGAAGAAACCGAGCACTTCGACAACGCTAAATCATCCAGTGATTCGAGCAATCCGGTGAAGACGCTCTTCGCCGAACATAAGCTCAGCCTGCTTCGCGTCGTCGGAATCACGATACCCGGCACCATCATCTACTATCTGTGGATCACCAACATGCCTGGCTATGCCAGCACCATGACCGGCCTCGACCTGGACAAGGCACTTCTCGCGAACTCCCTCGCGGTTGTCGTCTTCACCCTGTTGCTGCCGCTCGGTGGACTGCTGTCGGATCGCCTCGGCAGGCGCCCCACCTTCATGTTCTTCCTGGTGGGCTTCGCGCTGTACTCATGGCCCGCCTACCGCTTGCTCGACGGTGGCGGCTTCTGGACCTTCCTGCTGGTCGAACTCATCGGGGCGATCCTGCTCGTGGGCAACTCGGCGAACGTGGCGGCCATTTACGCCGAGCTGTTCCCGACCTCGGTGCGCACGACCGGAACCGGGCTTCCCTACGCGTCGGCCGTCGCCCTGTTCGGCGGCACCGCACCCTACTTCACTTCCTGGCTGACCAGCATTGGTCACCAGGACAAAATCTGGATCTACATCGTGGTCGCGACGATAATCGGCATGGTCACGATCCTGACCATGCCCGACGGCGCGAAGAAGGAACAACTCGACTGATGAGTTGGACAACCCGAAGGAGCATGCATGCCGACCGAACAAGAGCCCTGGCAGTGGGACGAGGACACGTGGCGGGGACACGCTGAGCGCGTCCGCGCGGGCCGCGACCTGACACCGCGGACATGGCCGGGCGGTGCCCGCATGGCCGTGGCCCTCTCATTCGACCCCGACCACGAGACAATCCCGCTCCGCGACGGGGAAACGTCCGCCGGAGCGATGGCCAGGGGTGAGTTCGGGTCGCGCGTGGGAGCTCGCCGGATTCTGCGACTGCTCGACGAGTTCCGGATCCCTGCCACGTTCTTCATCCCCGCGGTGTCCGCGCTGCTGCATCCGCGGGAAGCCAAGGATTACGCCGCGGCGGGACACGAGATCGGCGCGCACGGGTGGATCCACGAACGGAACGCGCTACTGAGTCCGAAGGACGAGCGTGAGCTCACCCATCGCAGTGTGGATGTCCTGGAGGGCCTTTCCGGTCAGCGCCCGGTCGGGATCAGGACACCGAGTGCCGACTTCTCCGACTCGACCATCGAGATCATGCAGGAACTGGCGTTCAGGTACGACTCGTCCCTCATGGCCGACGACATGCCATATGAGATCCTCTCAAATGGGCGGCCCACCGGCATCGTGGAATTGCCCATGGAGTGGATTCGCGATGATGCGCCGTATTTCACGATGACGCGTTACGGACCCTACCGTCCCTATACCTCGCCACGCACCTGGGTCGAGATCATGAAGGACGAGTTCGACTCCGCCTATGCCGACGGGGCGGTCTTCCAGCTGATCTGCCATCCGCATATCATCGGCCACCGCTCGCGGATGTTCGCCCTGCGTCAACTCGTCGAGCACATACAAGCGCATGAGGGCGTGTGGTTCGCGACGCACGCGGATATCGCCGACCACGTATGGCGCAGCCCTCGGCGGGAGGGAGCGCACCGCGCGGTCTGACCGGCGGATACCACTGCGGGATCCAGCGGACGGTGTCAGGCGGTGGGGTACGGTTCGCGTGCTCGGTCCAGGGTCCGTCGGGCGCGTTCCAGTACCGGTTTGTCGACCATCTGTCCGTCCACCGTGGTGACGGAGTCACCGGCGTCCAGCACCGCACGGGCCCACCGCAGCTCCTCCGCCGAAGGGGCGAACCCCTCGGCCACGAGCCCCGGTTGGGCGGGATGGACGCAGAGCTTTCCGGTGAAGCCCAGGCGCCGGGCGTGGGCGGTGTCGGTACGCAGCGCTTCCGCGTCGCGTACGGCGGTGGTGACGCCGTCGACGGGTGGGGCGATACCGGCCGCGGCCGAGGCGAGGACCAGCCTGGAGCGGGCGAAGGTCAGCGCTGTGTGGTCGTCGGGGGCCACTCCGAGTTGTGCGGCGAGGTCGATGTTGCCGAACGCGGCGCGTATGACACCGGGTGTGGCGCATACGGCGTGAGCGTGTTCGAGGCCGAGTGCTGTTTCGATGAGCGGGACCAGAGCGCACCGTCCGGCAACGCGTGCGGCGAGGCCCGCGAGGGCGACGGGATCCTCGGCCTTGGGCACCATGACCGGACTGCCGTGCTCTGCCGCCATCCGTAGGTCTGTCTCGGCCCAGGTGGTGCCGGGCGGGTTGATCCGTACGATCGCGTGGTTGCCGTGGGCGAGCCAGTCGGCGGCGTTGTCGCGGGCACGGTCCTTGTCCGGTGCCGCGACCGCGTCCTCCAGGTCCACGATGACGAGATCGGCGCCGGAGGCGGCGGCCTTGTCGAAGCGATCGGGCCGGTCCCCCGGCACGAAGAGGAGACTTCTGGCGATGGCGATCCGCTCGGCGAGGGTGCTCATGCGAAGGTCACCTCCGCCGTGGCGTGCTGGTCCTCCCGGTGGGTGGCGACGCGCAGTTGGGCGCGATCGTCAGCGGGAACACCGCAGGCCGCGAGGTGTTCGCCGGAGAACACCGGCCGCCGCAGCCGGTAGGACAGGGAGCGCACCCGGGCTTCCGGGGAGTGGCGGCGAGGCAGTTCGAGCATGAGCAGAGCCAGGAGAGGGCCGTGGACCACGAGCCCGGGGTAGCCCTCCGCGCGCTGGACGTACGGCGTGTCGTAGTGGATGCGGTGGGCGTTCGCCGTGAGGGCGCTGAAGCGGAAGAGCAGCGCGGGATCGGGCCGCAGCTGGAGCTGCCACGGGTCGGCGGGGCGGGGGACGGCGGACTCGCTCAAGGCGACCGGATGCTGTCCAGCGCTGCGCCCGGACCGGTAGACGATGTCCTGCTCCTCGACGAGGCGGACGCGACCGCGCTGGCGGAACTCGCGCCGCTCGGTGACGAAGAGCATCTCCCCGGTGCGGCCCTCTTTCACGGTGATCGAGCCGAGGCTGCTGACGCGTTCGGCGGGCTCGCCGAGTCGGAGCGGCTCGGTGATCTCGCACCGCCCGCCGGCCCACATGCGCTGCCGGCCGGGGAGAGGCGGCAGGAAGTGCCCGTGCGACGGATGGCCGTCGGCTCCCAGATCGCGCTGGGCGGGCCAGGTGAGGAAGTAGAACCAGTGCCACAGTGGAGGGATCGGGTCACCGGCCTCGGCGGCTGTGCCCGGCAGGTCCAGCAGTGCCGAGAAGGCTTCCACCGGGCCGGTGGGCAGGGGGTCCTCGGCCATGATCGGTCCTGGGGTCCACGACTCCACGTAGGACTTGAGCGGGGGCGGGGTGGCTGGCATGGTCTGTATGTCCTTGAGGTCCGGTGGCTGCGGGGTCCCGGCCGGTGCCGGAAGAGCGGCGCGGTCTTCGGTGGCGGCCGCGCCGCGGGATCGGCCCGATCCACCACCATCATGGGGTTTGATGAGGCGGACGGGGTAATAGAAAGAGTTGATCTCTCCATGCGCAGCGCGCATGAGGGATCGCGCTGCCGCCGGTACACCAGTCGTCGAGGTCAGGGGTGGCTGAGCAGATGCGCGAGATCACTCGGGCCCGGCCGGAGCCTCGGCTCCCCGCAACCGCGCGGAGGGCCATCTGCCCTGGGTGACCGCCGAGTTGACCTGATGGACCAGCTCTTGTGCGACGACCTCCACGCCGGGAGGGGTGCGTCCGGCCCTCGGAGTGACGAGGACGATGGAGCGCCACACGTCGGGCTCGGTCAGCGGCGCGGCGCTCAGGGTGCCCTGCGCCACGTCCTCGGCGATGCCGATACCGGGCAGGACGGTCCAGCCGTGCCCGGCCAGAACGAGCCGCTTCTGCACGCGCATGGAGTTGGTCTGCACGACGACGTCCATGGCGGATTCGGCACGCGTGGCTGCCGCGTCGATCAGACTGCGCAGCGCATGGCCCGCGGTCGGCATGACCAGTGGGTGCTCGGCCGCCTCCGTGAAGCGGACAGGGCGGTCGGCGCGCAGGCCGGCAGCTGCCGGCGCGACGGCCCACAGACGCTCACACGCCAGGGGACGAGCGTTGAGGGAGGGTGTGCTGTTCAGGTTGTAGAGCAGGGTGAGGTCGAGGTCGCCGTCGTCCAGCCACTGCTGGAGATGTCCGGAGTAGGCGGTCATCAGCCGGAGTTCGATGCCGGGGTGGTCGCGGGCGATCGCCGTCACCAGTGGCTCGGCGAGCAGGTCGCTGGTGCTCTCCAGCAGGCCGACAGTGACGATGCCGGCCACCTTGCCGGGGGTTGGCCGCACCTCGGCGCGGGCCCGCTCCAGCTCGTTCAGGGCGCGCCGCGCCCGGTCGACCATGATCGCCCCTGCTCCGGTGGGGCGCATGCCCTGCCCGGTCCGCTCGAAGAGCTCGACACCGAGCTCCTGCTCCAGGGTGCGGATCTGCCGGGTGACGGCGGGCTGCACCAGATGGAGCAGCTCTGCGGCGCGCGTGACACTGCCCACCTCGGCCACCGTGACGATCGCCTTGAGCTGTTTGACGTCCAAGGTGTCCTCCTTCCCGCACCCTCCGCGGCATCCGAGGAACGCATGTGGGTATCACGAGATTCTATTTCACCCTTCGGTCAATGCGTGTTCATGATGGTACTCCCGGTGCCGGACCTGCACCCCCTTGGAGGCCACCCCATGACCGAACACTCGGAACGTCTGCCGCTCTCCGGTATCACCGTCGTCAGTCTCGAGCAGGCGGTGGCCGCTCCCTTCGCCACCCGCCAGCTGGCGGATCTCGGCGCGCGGGTCATCAAGGTGGAGCGTCCGGGCGGCGGTGACTTCGCCCGCCGGTACGACACCACTGTGCATGGGCAGTCCAGCTATTTCGTCTGGCTCAACCGCTCCAAGGAATCCATGACGCTCGATCTGAAGTCGAACGCGGGCAGAACGATCCTGGAGCGACTGCTCGGCCGGGCGGACGTGTTCGTGCAGAACCTGGCCCCGGGGGCGGTCGGCCGGATGGGGCTCGGCACCGAGGCCCTGGCAGAGCGCTTCCCCTCGCTGATCCCTTGTTCCATCTCCGGCTACGGGGCCGACGGCCCATGGGCCGACCGCAAGGCGTACGACCTGCTGGTGCAGTGCCAGACCGGCCTGGTCTCGCTCACCGGCAATGAGCACGGTTCCGCCCGTGTCGGCGTGTCGATCGCGGACATCGCCGCCGGTATGTACGCCTACTCGGGCATCCTCACCGCTCTGTTCACCCGCGCGACCACCGGAATCGCGCGAGCCGTGGAGGTCTCCTTGTTCGAGGCTCTGGCCGAGTGGGTCAGCCAGCCCGCCTACTACACCCGCCACGGCGGCACCCAGCCCCCGCGTATCGGCACCCAGCACGCCACCATCGCCCCCTATGGTGCCTACGCCTGCGCCGACGGCAAGGAAGTCCTGTTCACGGTGCAGAACGAGCGCGAATGGACCGCCCTGTGCGAGCTCCTTGAGCGTCCCGGCCTCATCGAGGACGAGCGCTTCGCCACCACTTCCGACCGGGTGGCTCACCGCACGGAGCTGAACGAGATCGTGGCCGCCCGCCTCGGAGAACTCGACAGCGGAACAGCGATGGACCTGCTGGACCGGGCGGGTCTGGCCAATGCCGGAGTCAACGACATCGAGGAGTTCCTGGCCCACCCGGTGCTCGGGGCCCGCGGTCGTTGGCGGAATGTGCGGATCCCCGGCGGCTCAACAGTGCCCGCGCTGCTGCCACCGGTAGACCTCGCGGGCATGGCCCCGCGCATGGACGTCGTCCCGGCCGCTGGAGAACACACCAGCGGCATCCTGGCCGAGCTGGGGTACAGCGCGGCCGACATCGACAGTCTCAGTACCGAGCACGCCATCGAACGGCCCGAGGCGGCAACGGCATCCACGGCACCCCACGAGGAGCGTCAAGCATGAGCACACTCGACATCCTGTCCGAGGACGAGCGGTTCATCGTCAGCACCGTGCACGACTTCGTCGACAAGGAAGTGAAGCCCGTCGTCCAGGCGCTGGAGCACGCCAACGCCTATCCCGAAGCCCTCATCGAGCAGATGAAACAGCTCGGAATCTTCGGACTCGCCGTCCCGGAGGAGTACGGCGGTACCCCGGTCTCCACCCCTTGTTATGTGCTGATCACCGAAGAGCTGGCCCGTGGCTGGATGAGTCTGGCGGGCGCGATGGGAGGGCACACGGTCGTCGCCAAGCTGCTGCTGCGGTTCGGCACGGAGGAGCAGAAGCGGCGCTACCTGCCGAGGATGGCCACCGGTGAGATTCGAGCGACCATGGCGCTGACCGAGCCGGGCGGCGGCTCCGACCTCCAGGCGATGCGCACCGTCGCCCGGAGGGATGCGGACGGCTATCTGGTGAACGGTGCGAAGACGTGGATCACCAACTCCCGCCGGTCCCAGCTCATCGCCCTGCTGTGCAAGACCGACCCGGACGCGAGCCCCGCGCATACGGGCATCTCCATCCTGCTCGCCGAGCACGGCCCCGGTCTGACCGTCTCGCGTGACCTGCCCAAGCTCGGCTACAAGGGCGTGGAGAGCTGCGAGTTGTCCTTCGAGGACTACCGGGCGCCCGCGGATGCCGTGCTCGGCGGCGTGGAGGGCAAGGGCTTCGCGCACATGATGAAGGGCCTGGAGACCGGCCGCCTCCAGGTCGCCGCCCGCGCCCTCGGCGTAGGCCGGGCGGCATTCGAGGACGCGCTCGGCTACGCACGGGAACGCGAGTCGTTCGGCAAGCCGATCTGGCAGCACCAGTCCGTCGGCAACTACCTGGCCGACATGGCGACTTCACTGACCGCGGCGCGCCAGCTGACCCTCTACGCGGCCCGGGAGGCGGACGCCGGGCGCCGGGTGGACATGGAGGCCGGCATGGCGAAGCTCTTCGCTTCCGAGACGGCGATGCAGATCGCCCTGAACGCGGTCCGCATCCACGGGGGTTACGGCTACTCCACCGAGTTCGACGTCGAGCGCTACTTCCGTGACGCCCCGCTGATGATCGTCGGCGAGGGCACCAACGAGATCCAGCGCAATGTCATCGCAAGTCAGCTGGTCAAGCGTGGTGGTCTGGACGCATGAGGATGCGTTGGCGCCGAGCAGTACGTGGCTGTCCTGAGCCCGGCTCCGCCTACCGGCCCCCGTGGACCGAGTCCTCCTTGTCCGGGATGACACTGCCGTCCTGTCGGCGCACCGGACCCGGCGTGCCGTCGGGGTTGGTGTATCCGGTGGTGGAGCAGGGGTAGGCGGCTTCCTTGCGCGGCAGCGGCTCGATGAACATGGGGTTGATCAACCAGGTGCCGTCCGCGTTGTCGTAGGCCCGGCACATGATCTCGTTCTTGTTCCGGTTGAGGACCAGGCCCGCACCGGTGGCGTCGCCGACCATCGTCACATCGGTGTCGGCATCGCCCGCGCCGATCACCAGGCGCTTCTCAGGAGGCTGCTGCTTCCAGGCAGCGGGGCCGGTGACACCGAACACCCTCTCGTTGAGCCAGCATCGCTTGCCCTCGATGTACGGCATGACCGTGCCCTTGCTGTCGGGTTCACCACCGCACCCTTCCTGGGTGTAGGTGATGCGCCCCCGGCGGTCGAGCAGGTTGCGGATGGCGAGGGTGTGTTGGCGGTCGACGCCGACGCCGCCTGCCCAGGCGTTGGTGACCGGAGTGCTGCCGGCGGAATCCACCCACACCTCGAAGCCCGCTTTCTTCAGGACGCGGATCAGATCCTTGATCTGCGGGTTGTAGCGAGCGTAGGCGTGCAGGGTGTGGCTGCCGACCCGCTGTGTGGCGCCGACGGGCGCGGCCAGCGCCTCGGCCCGGGACTTCCGCGCGTAGGAGGTGACCTCGGCCTCGGTGTGGCCCGCGAACAGCTGGGGCACCCAGGCGTATTGGGGAAGAGTCCGGCGGCTGTTCCACTCTCCCGCGAATGCCTTGTGGCCGTTCATCAGGGTGGCCTCACTGCGGACGGAGAAGATCTCGTCCGTACAGGCGGTGTTGGTGGAAGTCGGCAGTGGCGCACCGACGGGCACGTCCGTGCCACACGCCTTGGTGAGTGTGCGGTCGGCTTCCTCGGTCAGCCAGGGACTGGTGTCGGACCAGCGCGCCGGTCGCAAGATCTTGTCGTGCTTGAGAGCCCAGGCGATGGCGAGGTCGGTGATGTCGTTCTTGGTGACGGTGTTGTCCCAGTCGAAGGCGGCGACTGGCCGCTTGCCATGGCTCATATGCGGGTTGCCGCACGTTCCGTGCTCGTCGATCACTCGCTGAAGCCGCGCCCTGTTGTCGCCGTACCACGCGAGCGAGGAGGAGAGACGGGGGCAGTGGGCTCGTCCGGCGGTGGTCTCCGCCGCGTACGTCGTTCCCGCTGGAACCAAGGACGTCAGTACGGCGACCGATGCCAGCCCGAGGGCGGCACCCAGGGAAGCGGTGCGCATGCGGTGACTCTCCTTCGCGTCGAGGACGGTGAGGACGAAACGTTCGTACGACGGACGGCAGGACGACTCGTACCGTACGCGCAACGATCACCCGGGTACACCTTTGGGCGGCGAGTCACCGTAGTGGCCGCGAGCGCGACTCGCCGGGCGCCCTGAAGCCCCACGAACTCGGTCGCCGCCACATCGCTGCACACCCCGCACCTGGTGACCCTGGACACCGGTCCATGGGGTGTCGCGCCTCGAAAGCGTCACCTGTTTGACGGGTTACGCAGCCTCGGATTAGCCTGCGACCGTCACCAGCCGTCCGCTGAGGGCCGTGTCACCCGGACACCCTGTTCACCCATGTCCTCGCCCGACCGTGGCGCATCGCCACGGCCGTATCGCGACATGGCCCTGACCAGCACTCTCATGAGGAACCCATGGAACTGAACGAGTACCTGTACTTCCTGCGCCGGGCGTTCGACGGCATGATCAGCGCACTGGAGGAACTGGGCGACGAGCTCGCCAACACCGCGCCCCCGCCGGCCGGGGCGAACAGCCCGTTCGCGGTCGCCTACCACTGCACGGGCGTGGCCGATTACTGGATCGGGCACATCATCGCCGGCAGGTCCGTGGACCGGGACCGGGCCTCGGAGTTCACCGCCGTCGGGACGGTCACCGATCTCAAGAGCACCGTGGACCCGCTGTTCGACCGTCTCCGCGACGACCTGCGGGAAGTCGACGCACAGGCGGCGCCCCGCAACGTACCGCCCGCCTCCTTCGAAGGCCCCGACCGCCCGCTGAGCTGTGCCGGCGTTCAGCTGCACGTGCTGGAGGAACTCGCCCAGCACCACGGACAGGTACAGATCACCCGGGACGTCCTCCTGAACGGAAACGTGCGATGACTCATATGACCCCCGCCCCGGGGGCCCCGGCCGCCGGCCATCGCCACGTCCCCGGCTTCGACGACCTCGACCGGGACTGGCTGCGCAACCGGGCCGGGGTGAAGTGGCACCGCGTGGATCAAACGGTCCTGCCCGCCTGGGTGGCCGACATGGACTACCCGATCCCCCGGGCCGTCGCAGAGGCTCTTCACGAGGCCGTCACCTACGGAGACCTGGGCTATCCCGACTGGCCCGACGGCAGCCCGCTGCGCGGGCTCTTCGCCGAGCGCATGACGTCCCGCTACGGCTGGGAGGCCGCTCCGTCCCGCGTCCGCGAACAAACAGACCTCATACAGTGCCTGCAGCTCCTGCTCCACCTGGCCACCTCCCCAGGGGACGCCGTCGCCGTCCAGACGCCGAACTATCCTCCGTTCCTGGCCACGCTGAAGACGATGCGACGTCCCGCCGTTCCGGTGCCCATGATCCAGACCGACCAGGGCTGGCGCATGGACTTCGCCGCGCTGGCCGACGGCGTGGCCCGCCACGGCTGCAAGGTGCTCCTGCTGGTCAACCCCCACAACCCCACCGGCCGGGTGATGACCCGTGACGAGCTCCAGGAGATCGCCGCCGTTGCCCGACGGCACGACATGCTGGTCATCAGCGACGAGATCCACTCCGAGCTGAGCCACGCCCCCCACCAGCACATCCCCTTCGCGTCCCTGTCGCCCGACGCCGCCGCACGGACGGTGACCATCACCTCCGCGACCAAGGCGTTCAACCTCGCCGGCCTGCGCTGCACCGTCACTCACTACGGCCCCGACCGGCTGCTGGCCACCCGCGACGCCCAGCCACCGGACCTCTACGGAACCGTCTCGACCCTCGGTGTCATCGGCACCCAAGCGGCCTGGCGGCACGGGGACCCCTGGCAGAAGGAGCTCCTGACCGTCCTGGACCGCAACCGCCACCGCGTCCACGACGTGCTGCGCGAGCGGGTGCCGGCGCTGCGCCACTGGCTTCCCGAAGCCACCTACCTTGCCTGGCTCGACGTCCGTCGGCTGCGGCTCACGGAGGATCCGGTCCAGTACGTGCTCCGCCGGGGCAAGGTGCTCCTCGACGGCGGGGAACCCTTCGGCCCGGAGTCCGGCGGATATCTGCGGCTCAACTTCGCCACCTCGGCGCGGGTGCTGGACGAGGTCCTCGACGGCGTCGTCACCGCGCTGGCCCCCCGCCAGGAGCGCTGAGGCCGCGGCGCGCCGGGCGTACCCCCGTCCCGCACGACTGTGTACGTGGGCCTGCCGGCCGGATGCCTCGTGGAGATCGACGCCCTGGCCGTCCCGGGGTGAGCCGCAACCTTGTAACGGTATTTGCGTCACCGCATTGACAGGTGTCGAGAACGGCGGCATGTTTACTTCCATCGTCACCAGATAGCCAGGTGACGTTCAATGTGAACGCCTCTTCATGGGTCTCAAGGCCCATCGTCCCCAGAGGAACCCCATGACCCACACCGCATTCACTCCGCCGCCCGGAGACCGAGTGCCACGTCCGGCCGCGGAAACGTCCGACGCCGGCCGGCTCGCGGCCAGACTCGAGCGACTGCCATGGTCCGGCTATCAGCGAAAGCTGCTTCTGGTGGTGGCCACGGCCTGGCTTTTCGATTCCATCGACCTTGCGTCGCTCACCTTCATGCTGTCGCCGATCAGCACCGAATTCTCGCTCGACCACGCGCAGGCCGGCCTCGTGGGCAGCACGAGCTTCCTGGGCATGCTCGTCGGAGCGGTGGTGGCCGGAGCACTGGCGGACCGGGTGGGCCGCCGGCGAGTCTTCCAGTGGAGCATCGTCGTCTGGGGCGTCGCCGGCATCGCCCTCGCTCTGTCGTGGGACTTCTCCAGCCTGTTGGCATTCCGGTTCCTGCTGGGCCTCGGCATGGGGGCCGAATTCCCCGTCGCCGCGGCGCTGATGGCCGAGTTCCTGCCCGCCGAACGGCGCGGACGCGGTGCGGCGATCCTGGAAGGCGCATGGCCGGTCGGCTTCGTACTGGCGGGCACGCTGGCGTACTTCATCGTTGAGCCACTCGGCTGGCGCGCGATGTTCGTCATCGAGGCGTCTCTGGCCCTCTGGGCCCTGGTGATCCGGCGGTTCATCCCCGAGTCGCCGCGCTGGCTGGCCACTCACGGCCGGTACGCCGAAGCGGAGCAGATCATCACGGATATCGAGAGAGCCGTCGAGGCCACCACCGGCAAGCCCCTGCCGGAACCGGCGGGCCCCGTCACCACCACCGCGTCCGGCCCGGAACGCGGCGGAATCCGCGACCTGTTCTCCCCCTCGTACCGACGGCGCACGCTGTCCCTGTGGGCCGTCTGGTTCTGCGTTCTCCTCGGCTACTACGGACTGACGACCTGGCTCGGCAACCTCCTCACCGAACGCGGCCTCGACGTCGTTCACAGCATTCAATACGTCCTGCTCATGGCCCTGTGGGGCATCCCCGGCTTCCTGTCCGCGGCCTATCTGGTCGAACGCGTCGGACGGAAGTTCTGCCTCGCGGGGTACACCGTGGCCTCCGCGGTGGCCGCTTATGCCTATGGACAGGCGAGCGACCGGACCGAGCTGATCCTGACCGGCTCGATCCTCCAGTTCTTCTTCTTCGGAATGTGGTCCGCGCTCTACGCCTACACCCCGGAACTGTTCCCCACCCGCAGCCGGGGCATCGGGATGGGAACCGCGACGGCCGCCGGCCGGCTCGGCGCGGTACTCGGCCCGACTCTCGTTCCGATCATCCTGAACGCGGCCGGAGCCACTGCTGTCTTCACCGTCAGCGCGGCCCTCTTCCTCATCGCCGCGTCGGTGGTCGTGGCGCTGCTGCCCGAGACCAAGCACACCGTCCTGGAAGACATCTCCGGATAGGGACACCGGATCCGAAGACCGACGTGACGCCGCCCCGCGAGCACGGCACAGCCACCTTGCTCGCGGGGGTCCGGCGCTCGTCTGTGCTGACAATCGACGACATCGGAGGGTGGGCACTGTGGGGCGTTGGTGGCGCTGGCGAAGGGTGGCTTTCAAGGGAAGGGTGAGCCAGGCCGAGTTCGCCCAGTTCGCCTCGCGGGAGGGATGGTGGTACTCGGGCTCACAGGAACACGAGTGGTTCGGCTCCGCTCACACGTGGGACACGGTGGAAGGTCTCGTCGTACGGTTCTACACCGGTGGTCCGGTGCCCGTGCCGTTCGCCGAGGTGAGCGCGGACGAGCCGGAGATGTGTCAGCGCGCGATGGCCGACGCGGAGGCCGCCGCCGTCCGGGCCTTCCCCTGCTTCTCGGTCGCGGATTGCCTCGACCTGGCGCGGGGCTCAAGCGGTGGGGCGACGGTCCGGGCGCTGAACGGCCTAGCCGCCGTGGTACCCGACCGCTACTCCCGCGCGGTGGGAGAAGTCGTGATTCCGGCGCTCTTCGCACCCGAAGCAATGGTCCGGTCGGCAGCACTGCGGGTCGTCAGGATGGCGGCGTGGCCCGAGTTCGTACGACCGCTCGCCGCCGCGGCACTGACCGAACCCGACGAGGAGGCCGCCTGCCTCGCCCGCGACATCGTGGCCGGCCTGTCCGGGGCGGACGTCCTGACCTTCCTCGTGCGGCCGTCAGCCGACAAGGAGCCGACGACCGACACCGGCCATCGGTCGGACGACGACGCGCAGCGGTCAGCCGGCCAGGGACGGCGGTCGCGGAAGCCCGGCTCAGCCCAAGAGATCTTCGTCTGGACGCCCTGAGTTCCGGCCCGATACGCGAAGGCCGACGCGGACCGTGTGGGAGTCGGCCGTCTCGCGGCACTCGATCCATTCGGTCAGGTGCTCGACGATGGACAGCCCCCGTCCGTGCTCGTCTCCGCACTCGTCGGATCGGCCCGTCGCGGACGGTGGGCGGGCGGCTGGCGCGCCCCAGTCAATGACTTCGAGACTCAGCCGCCGGGCGTCCAGACGCAGGGAGACGCACATGCTGGCCCTTCCGTGCACGGCCGCATTACCGACGAGCTCGCTCACCACGAGGACCGCGGAGTGCAGGTCGTCGTCGGCCACGCCCCACAGGTCGAGCTGAACACCGACGAACCGACGCGCCTCCGGAACCCGGCAGGGCTCGGCCGGCAGGGTCATCGCCGCCTGCTGGGGTTCCCCGCGGAGCTGACCCCGACCATCGGATACGTGGGGTGACGAATGCGTCACGCCGGGGGCTGAAAGAACAAACATGGGAAATCCGATTCGGAACGGAGCCGAACTCCAGGGACTTTCGACAGCTCAGCCGGATCGATCGACAACCTCTACGTCACCAGCTTGTGCAGTTACTTCTGGGTGCCATCCTTCCTCCCGATTTGTCACCTGTCAATAGGGTGACGAAGGCGAAGCGGGTTGAAGGGGAAGAAGCCAGAGACTGAGCCTGTTTGCGGGGTGCCTCGTCCGCGGCCCGCTATCGACACGGGAGGCGTCACCTGTCAGTATGGACGCGTGGATGAGTTCGTCTTTGTGAGTGGTCGGCTGTGCCTCGATCTGGCGGGCACCAGGCTGTGGCGTCGGAGTCTTCACACGGAGCTGCTGAACTCCCCGGATGACATGCGGCGCTGGGTTCGCCAGGCGGAGCTCCTGGATGATCCGGGCCCGGTGGACGCCCGCGCGTTCGAGCGGCTGCGTCGTCTGCGTGAGGCGGTCTACACGCTCGCCACTTCCTGGCCTCCGGGCGACCACCCGGATGCCGATGTCGGTGAAGTCCTCGCGGAAGTGAACGAAGCGGCCCGGCTGCCGCTGCCGAAGCATCAGCTCGAGGTGTCGGGTCGGCTGACCCGGACGGGCAGTGTGGACGAGGTACTCGGTGCGGTGGCCCGCGACACGGTGGACCTGCTGAGCTCGGCCCATTTCGCGCGGATGAGGGAGTGCGCCAACCCGGACTGCACGCGTCTCTTCGTCGATCTGTCCCACTCCGGTGCCCGACGATGGTGCGGGATGGCCGAGTGCGGGAACAAACACAAGGCCGCCAGCTACCGGAGGCGGAAGAAGAAGCAGGCCACGGTCGAAGCCGCTGTCTGAGGGCAGACGTGGGGGCGTGTTGAAGAGCGCCGGGCGGCCGCCTTCGCGTACTGGTCGCGAAGGCTGTCACCGGACGACATGAGCGGCGGTCACAGGTCGTTCCACTCCCCCGCGACCCGCTGAAGGTGGTCCCGGAGCACCGTGAGGGCCGGGTTGGCGGGGGCCCCGCGCCGGGTGGCCAGATAGAGCGTGTTGAGTGGCGCTACCTCGGGCCGGTGCAGTTGCACAACCTCCCCCGCGGCGAGGGCCGGGTCGGCGATGTAGCGCGGCAGAACGGAGATCCCGGCTCCCGCGGCCACCGCGGCCAGGACGGCGCGCAGATCGGACACGATCATCGCGACGGGGTTGGGCGGTCGGCGGCCGAACTCGGTGCGCCAATAGCGGCGCACGATAGGCAGCTCCTCGGCGTATCCGACCATGGGGATATGTGCCAGCGCCTCCACCGGGTCGGTCTTGAGGCGCTCCGGGTCCACGGTGTGAGCCACTGCGGGAGGCGCGACGAGCACGAATACCTCGTCGATCAGGGGGACCGCCAGCAGCGCCGCACGGGCGGGTCGCACCGCCGAGACGACGAGGTCGAGCCGACCGGAGACCAGCAGGGACAACAGGTCGTCGGCCAGCCCCAGCGTCGCGTGCACACACAGTCCCCGGCGGGTCAGTGGACTCAGTGCGGGCAGGACCCGCAGGCTCATCACCTCGGCCGCCCCTCCGACTCTCACCGTGCCCCGCAGCGCGGGTGGCGCGTCGGCGGAGTCCAGGGCGCCGCGCAGCTCGTCCACGTGGAGGCCGACGCGGGAAGCGAGAGCGGCTGCCCGCTGTGTGGGAGAGACCCCCTTGGGAGAGCGCACGAACAGCGGCTCGCCGATCTGCTGCTCCAGGCGCGCGAGCTGTCCGGTGACCGCGGGTTGCGTCACACCGAGGCGTTGCGCCGCCGCGGACAGCGATCCGGTCCGATAGATCTCCAGAAACGTCAACAACAGATCAAGGTTCGGCACGCGACCGCACTTTTCAGAGAGCGTTACCAAGGGGGAGGAGACATCCTCGAGCAGGGTGAAGACGCCGGACGTGCGTCAGGAGGCGGTGCTGGTGAGCAGCGTGTAGCGCACGGTCTGGGCATGGATGAGGCCGTCGCGGAAGACGAAGGTGTCCACGCCGTCGTCCACATGGGTGGAGTCGGCGGTGGCAGCCCATTCCAGGAACAGGACGTCATCGGCGAACTTCGGGTTCCTGGGCTCCCATCGGGCGTTCGGGAGGTCGGTGAGGACCGCCCCGATGCCCCGCTTCACGCCGTCGCGGCCACACAGGATCCCGGATGGAGTGATGAACACGGCGTCCGGGGCGAAATTGGCGGCGATGGCGTCGAGGTCCCCTGAGCTCAATGCGCGGACATGAGCCTGAAACGTCTCTTCGGGGGTGCGTTCCATCTTGTGCGGATCCTTTCGTCGGCGGGACAACTGTGGCACGGTCCGCGACTCACGCCAGGTAGGCGATGCCGTGGGCGCCTTGGTCGCCGGGGTCGATGTCCAGCTCCCGTTCGACCGTGCCGGTGTTGAGATCGATCACATGGAGAGTGCCCGAGTACAGGTTGGCGACGAAGGCACGGGCGCCGTCCGGGGTGGTGCGGATGGTGATGGGGACCTTTCCGACCGGCGCGTCGAAGTGGTGCTCAAGGCCCCCTGATCCGTGGACGGACAGCCGCCCGGCCGCGGAGTGTCCGGCGGCGTCCGTGGCCACGAGACCGACCAGGACGCGGCCGTCCGCGGCCACGTGGACCGGGCAGCCGGGCGCGGCCAGCGAAACGTGGCGGACCACTTCGCCGGAGCCGGTGTCGATCACCATCAGCGTGGCCGGGGGCCGGCCCGCGGGACCGCCGTCGTAGTGGAGGGCCATGCCCGCGGCGTAGGCGTGGACACCGTCCGGGGAGACGGCGACCTCCTCGGTCCCGTAAGGAGCGGGGATACGTCCGGCGAGTTCGCCCCGGGCGAGGTCGAGGACGGAGATGAAGGGGTCTGCCTTGTTGGTGGCATAGCCTTTACGTCCGTCAGGAGTGATGGCGAACCAGTGGGGTCGATGGGCACCGACCTCGATGCGGCCGACCGGCCTGCGACTGGCCGTGTCGAGCACGACGACCGCTCCCCCGCCTGCGGGGCCGGCCTCGACGGTCACGTAGAGCAGTCCGCGGCCGGCGTCGAGGGCGAGGCCGTGGGGTGCCTCCTCGGGAGCGAGCGGGATGACGTCGACCAGCTCGCGGCGGAACGCGTCGACGATCGAGATCTCGTGTGCCTTCTCGCCGGGGTCGGTGTAGACACCGGAGCGGTAGGTGTGCGAGACGTACAACAGCTCTGCCGTGTGGTCGACGGCGATCTCGTGGGGCTGGGCGGCCACTGGGAGGGTGCCGAGCGGCTCGTAGTTCAGACCGTCGAAGAAGCGGATCGCCTCGCCGGTGGACGTGACCACGGCCAGAACCGGTCGCCGGGCCGGGGTCTGGTTCACCGCCGGTCTCCGTTCGTGGTCTCGCGGTCGATGAACTCAATGACCTCGTCGTTGGGCCCGTAGACGAACGCCACCTGGAGGGTCATCGGATCGTCCCCAGCGGTGGTGATCTTCTTCGGGGCTGCCAGCGGACGCGCGCCCGCGGCGACCGCCCGGTCGAAGAGGCCGACGACGTCATCGGTACGGACGGCGAAGTGCACCAGAGCGGCCACGCGGCTGCGTTCGTCATCGTCATGACGTCGCGCGGGGTCGAGCCCCTGCGGCGAGCCGCCCGGCGGGGTCGAAGCGGCATCGAAGAGTTCGACGAGCCGGTCGTCACCGGCGTCGAGGAAGACGGCACGGTGCACTCCGCCGGCCGGGACGCTCCATTCGCGAACGAAGCGGAAACCCAGGGCGCGGGTGTAGAAGTCCACCGAGGCATCGAGGTCGTAGACATGCACGGCGACGTGGTCGAGACCACGGTTCAAAACGGGGCTGGTCATATGTGTTCCTTGGGGGATGCGCGACTGGAGGGCCCGCGGGAGCCCACCGGCTCCCGAACTCCGCGGCCCGCGGACGGCCGGTTGTGCACCTGCGGTGCCCACGGGCCGCGAGTCGGGGGCGGTACGGCATGTCCGGGCGACAGCACCGCGATACGTGCCCGGACATATGGGCGGTGGCTTACCGAGCGGCCAGGGCGGCCAGCGCCTTGCGGGCCGTGGCCACGCTGGACTGCGGGTTCTGGCCAGTGATCAGGGTGGCGTCCTGGATCACGGTGCTGCTCCACGGGGCGCCGGGCGTGACACGCGCACCGCGCTCGCGCAGGCGGCCCTCGACGGAGAAGGGGATGTTGTCGCCCAGGCCGCCCTGGCGCTCTTCCTCATCCGAGAAGGCGGTCAGCTCGCGGTCGGCGAAAGTGAAACCGCCGTCCGGCGTGCTCGCGCTCAGCAGCGCGCCGACTCCATGGCACAGCGCGACCACGATCTTGCCCTGGGCAACCGCCTCGTTGAGCAGACGGCCGAGGTCGTCGTCGTCGACGAGGTCCGCCATGGGGCCGTGACCGCCGGGGATGTAGATCGCGTCGTAGTCGGCCGCCCGCACGTCGGCCAGGGCGAGCGGCGCCGCCAACCGATCGGCGATGCCGTCGAGGTAGCCGCGGAACCTCTGCGCGTCCTCGTCGCTCACGCCGCCGCGCTCGTCGAGGCTGAGGACGTCGACCGTGGGGCGCACCCCGCCCGGGGTGGCCAGGTCGACGTCCCCGCCTTCGGCGGCGAGCACCTCGTGGGAGGCGGCGACCTCCTCCGCCCAATAGCCGGTGGGGTGGGTCGAGCCGTCCGCCATCTTCAGGCTGTTCGCACCGGAGATGACCATCAGAATCTTCGACATCGAAATGCCTGCTCTTCTCGCTTGAAGGGGTCGCGGCGTCTTACACGCCGGTGCCGCGGTCGGTTCGCCCGCGGCTTCGGGAACAACGCCAGCCTCCATCACCCATCATCCACATGCCTCACGCGGCCCATAAGATTATTTATAGGAAGCTTCGTCGAAGTTCGAACGGCTCAGGTCACCTCTTCGGTGCCGGGGAACTGGAGTGGTGGATCGTCGTGGTGAGACGTCGCAGCGCGGCCTGGGCGGGTGGGCCCCAGGTGCGCTTGCCACCCGGACGGCCATGGACGCCCGCCTCTCCGATGAGGACGCAGACGAGGGCTTTCAACACCGCCCAGCCGCGAGCGCGGCGTCGGGTCGCTGGGTCCGGGGTCGGTTGATAAGCGTCGTAGAAGCGGTCGACGGCGCCGTCCGGCAGCAGTGTCCACGCGGCGGCGAGATCGCAGGCCGGATCGCCCGCGAAGAGATCGCCGAAGTCAATCACGCCGCAGAAAGTGCCGTCCGCGGTGAGGACGTTGGCCGGATGCAGATCGCCGTGCAGCCACAGTGCCGGCCCCGTCCAGCCGGGCGCGGCGACGGCATCCTCCCAGACGGCGCGGACGGCCTCCGGGTCGGGGATCAGCCCCGACTCGGTGGCCGAGGCCAAAGTCCCGGCGAACCCCTCGGCATGGTCGGTCAGCGGCCCGCCACGGTCGCGGCCGGCCGGCGCTCCATCGGGGGCGGGCCGGTGAAGCGCGGTCAGAAACGCGGCCAGGGTGTCGGCCGCCGCGGCGCGCGTGGCGGGCGCGCGGTCGGCGGGCGTTCCCGGCACCCAGGTGGTGACGATCCAAGGCCGCGGAAACCGCTCGGAGGGCTCGCCGAGACGCTGCGGTACGGGGACCGGCAGGGGAAGACGCGGGGCGAGGGCGGGAAGCCATGCGTGCTCTTTGCGCAACAGCGCGTCCGCGGACAGCGTCGCCCAGGGCAGCCGGACGGCGAGGTCGTCGCCGAGCCGCCACAGTTGGTTGTCCCAGCCCCGCGCACCGAGCCGCACAGGGCGATCGGCCAGGTCGGGGTGCTGGTCGTGCAGCAGATCCCGGACCAGCTCCGCGGTGATCTCGATCTCGGTGTGGGTCATGCGGAGCCACGATAGCCGGACCGTGACCCGCCGTTCGTGACGTCCGGCAGGCCGTGGTCCTGGACCTCCGTCGTCCCGGCCGGGCAGGGGTCGACGGCTACGGGTCGGTCCTGGCCGCGGGGTTTCCTACACTCGCAGGATGAACAACTACACGTGCACCCATTGCGGCACCGTCGGTCTGGCGGAAGGTTTCATCGAGGACGCCGGCGAGCACTCACGCGGGTACGCGCGCTGGATCGAAGGCGCGATGGAGCGGGGGTTCTTCGGGGGTGCCAAGCGGACGGGCCGACCCCGGCGGCAGATAGTGGCATTCCGCTGCCCCAAGTGCGGACACCTCGAGCTGTTCGCCGCCGAGGAGGTGTAGTCGGCCCTCGCTGCCCCGGACGCCCGAGGTCAGCGTGCGCCGCATGCCGCCCGATCCCCGACATCCGGCAGGCCCCACCGCTCCGGGCGGGGCCTGCCGGATGCGGGGCCTGCCGGACGCGCGGGGCCTGCCGGACGCGCGGGCCGTCGGCCTGCTCGGGCGGGCTCCACCCGGTGATCCGAACGAGGTACTCCTGGCGGTCCGCGGGATCAGCGGCACCGTCGGCGTTTTGGCCACTCCCTCTCCCGGGCCCGGCCCTTGCGCGGCAAGGGCCGGTGCAACCCGCACGCTCCGGCACACGAGCGATCCTGCTGATCACACACCGGCTCGCAAATGTCGCTGTGGCGGACAGGATCGTCGTCCTCGACCAAGGACGGGTCGTGCAGGAAGGGACGTACGCGCAACTCACCCGGGTCCCAGGGCTGTTCAGGTCCCTGTGGGCACTTCACCAGCGCACGGGCGGCGAGCCGAGCAGCCGCGCGTGACCACCGGCGCCGACCGCCCCGGCCCCTCCAGGAGAAAGCGACCTCTAACCAGCCGGGCGCGTGCAGTAGGACGTCCTGGTGTCCCCGTCCCCCACCCCGATGAGCACGGCACGGGTGACGAGTTCGGCGAAGTCGGGCCCCAGGTCGGCATGGCGGAACAACGCCCGGAAGACGATGGGCGCGGCGAACAGGTCCAGCAGGAGGTCAATATCGAGCTGCTTCACCTCGCCCCGTTCCTGCGCTCTGCGCAGAGAGACCACGCAGGCGTTCCTGCGGGGTTCCCAGACGATGGCGAGGAACTCCTCGTGCAGCTGGGGGTCGTTGGCGAGGTCGGCCAGCAGCGCTGGGATCACGCGGCTGAGGGCGGGATCGGCCATGCCGACGCGCAGGGCCTCCAGGTGCCCGACGATGTCGCAGTGCAGGCAGCCGGTGTCGATCTCCACGACGCCGACCCGTTCGTGCGCCATGGCCGCGAGGACCAGGTGCTGCCGGCTCTTCCAGCGGCGGCGGATGGCCGGTTTGGTGGTGCCCGCGCGGGCGGCGACGCCTTCCATGGTCAGCGCCGAGTAGCCGACCTCCCGCACCAGTTCGGACACCGCGGCCAGCACGGCGCGGTCGATGCGCTCGTCGCGTCGGCGTGCCATCGCGCCTCCCTGCTGCCGCCGTGATCCGCCCACCTTACCGAGGAAGCAGCACCACCTTGCCGAACGGCGTTCCGCGTTCCAGCAGCTCCAGGGCGTGCTCGGCGTCGGTGAGCGCGAGACGCTGGTGGAGCACGGGGGTGAGCAGGCCCTCGGTCCACCGCGCCGTGATCTCCTGCCAGGAGCGGAGCAACTCCGCTGCTGTCACCGAGTTCAGGCTGAAGGCCACCAGCGTCGGCGACTTGTGGAACTCGCTCAGCAGCGTGGGGAGAAGGTCTTCGCCCGGAGCGCCACCGGCGCCGCCACACATCACATAGCGTCCGTTGTCGCGCAGCAGTCTCAGGTACCGGCCCATGTCCGGACCCGCGACCGTGTCCACGATCACGTCGTAGGTCTGGTCGGGGACGGTGGAGGCGGTCCGGTCCACGATCCGCGTCGCACCCAGCTCCAGCAGGCGCTCGCCACGGGCCGCCGAGGAAGTGACCGCGGTGACCTCGGCCCCACGGGCGGATGCGATCTGTGTTGCCAGGGAACCGATTCCGCCGCCCGCGCCGCGGACGAGAACGTGTTCGCCTGCCACCGCCCCCGCTCGGTGCAGCGCGATCTCGGCGACGAGCGCGTTCACACCCAGCGCCACCGCCTCGGCGGCATCGGCCTCCTGCGGCACCGGCAGCACCCGGTCCACGTCGACGACGACTCGCTCCGCGTAACCGCCGAGGGCGGGCATGGCCAGTACCCGCCGACCGACCAGATCGCCGGGCGCACCCGGCCCGGCCGCCTGTACCCGGCCGACGACTTCCACCCCCGGCACGGAGCCCGGACCGGGAATGCCCCGGTACTCGCCTCGGCTGAGCATCACATCGACATAGCCTGCGCCGATCACGTCGGCCTCGACGAGTACCTGGCCGGGCCCGGGTGCCGGCTGTGGCACGTCGATCAGGCCAAGCGCCCCGGACGGCTGCACGACCGCTGCTCGCATGGTGGTCACCTCTCAATACGTTCCGATCCGCATCGGAACGATACGGCGGGAGTGGGTATCTGTTCAAGGCGTTGTGGGTATCTGTTCAAGCCGTTCACGCCGTCGAGGCACCGCCTACTCGGTGCCGGCGGCCGCTGCCGCACCGCCGCGGCCCGGTACGCTGTTGGAATCCCCGGCTCCGCGCCATGGCGCGCAACCTCCGCATGTCCCGCGCCCTCTTCCATAGCGGCCATGACCGTACGCGCCGACGTGCCCGGTCCGGGCCGCGCACCGGCTGACCAACTCGGTTTCCGACTCCGAATCCGACCCCGACCCCGAATCCGACCCCGACCCCGACCCCGATGCCACGAGGACACACCGCTGTGATGCCTGACGAACACCTCGACCGCATCGCCGACGAGCTCACCGATCGTCCGCGCGCAGCCCGTCGCGTTCGCCGGGAAAACGCCGGCCGTCGGTGTTCCGGCACTCGCCAACCGGCGCACGGCCCGCCGATGAGCCGGTCGGCGTCGTATGGACCGGTGGTGGTTCGCCACCTCGCGCCGCAGCCCGTATGACGCTCATCCGCACCCGGGACGTCCGGGCGCACACCGGAACCGCAGGAACCGTCCGAGCCGTCGTCTGTCCTCGCGCAGACGGCCTCGGTGCACACGACCGACTTGGGGCAGACGTGCCGGAACTTGTACTGCATGCCAATGGACGCACCTGGACCCTGGACCCGTCCCGGAGCTACACCATCGGGCGCGACCAGCAGGCCGACATCTCGTGCATCGACCGCCGGGTCTCCCGGCGGCACCTCGTGATCCGTTGTGACGGCGGGACGTGGTTCATCGAGGATCTCGGCAGCGCGAACGGCACGTTCGCCGAAGGGCGTCGTATCCAGCGGATGGAGATCGGCCACGGTTCGATCGTCCGGCTGGGAAACGTCTCCACCGGCATGCGGCTGGACTTCACCGGAGTCTTCACCGGAGCCTCGGCGGCGGCGGGTGACGATCAGGTGCGTGCTGACGCTCGGATACGCGCGGGGCTGCCCCAGGGCGAGGCCCGGCCCAAGGCCGGGGGTGCCACGGATCGGGGCACGCCGGAGGCGGCCGCCGCCACACCCCCGGTGGTGCCCGGCCCCCGGGCGGGGGAGGTTCCGGGAGCCCCCACGGGGGCGGCGGCCCATGGCGACGGCCTGTTCCGGCCCCTCCCCCACCACGCCGCATCCGACCCCACCCGTGCCGCGGTTCCGCGCACTTCCGGAGCCGCGGGCGACGCCCGGGACGCCCGCCGGCCCGAAGGACCCACAGCCGGTCCCCGCGGAGCCGCCGCGGCCCTTTCCATCGACCGGGACCCCTCGGGCGTCCACCGACTCGCCCTGGGACAGCGGCTGCGCATCGGTCGCGGGCAGGACAACGAACTCGTGGTGGAGGGCCCGTATGTCTCCCGCCACCACGCGGAGTTCCGGCCCCTGCCCGGTGGCCGCTTCGAAATCGTCGACCTCGGAAGTCACAACGGCACCTACGTCAACGGGCAGCCCGTGCACCGCCGGGTCATCGGCCCGCACGACATCGTCGGTGTCGGCCACTCCACCTTCCGTCTCGCCGGAGACCGGCTGGAGGAGTTCGTCGACACCGGTGAGGTCTCCTTCACCGCCCGCAATCTGACAGTGACCGTCGGGCGCGACAAGACCATCCTGGACGACGTCTCCTTCGGTGTCCCCGAGAAGTCGCTGGTCGCGGTGATCGGGCCGTCGGGCTCCGGGAAGTCCACCCTGCTGCGCGCGCTCACCGGCTACCGGCCCGCCGACCGTGGTCAGGTGCTCTACGACCACCGCGATCTCTACGCCCAGTTCGCCGAGTTGCGCCGCCGTATCGGCCTCGTCCCGCAGGATGACATCCTGCACAAGGAGCTGACCGTCGACACAGCTCTGAAGTACGCCGCCAAGCTCCGCTTTCCCGGTGACACCAAGGCGGCCGAGCGCAAGGCCCGAATCGACGAGGTGCTCCAGGAGCTCAGACTCGACGTCCACCGGACCAAGAAGGTCGCCTCACTCTCCGGCGGTCAGCGCAAGCGGGTGTCCGTCGCCCTGGAACTGCTGACCAAGCCCTCCCTGCTCTTCCTCGACGAGCCCACCTCCGGTCTGGATCCGGGCCTGGACCGTTCCGTCATGAAGTTGCTGCGGGAGCTCGCCGACGACGGCCGCACCGTGCTGGTGGTAACGCACTCGGTCGCCGAACTGTCCATGTGTGACCGGGTGTTGGTCATGGCGCCCGGTGGCTCCGCGGCGTACTTCGGTCCCCCGGACGAGGCCCTGGACTTCTTCGGTCACGACAGCTGGGCCGATGTCTTCTCCGCCTTCGAGGACCATCACGACGACGACTGGGGCGGGCGCTGGCGGGCTTCCCGGCAGTACGACCGGTGCATGGCGGAGATCGACTCGGCCGTACCGCCGCAGCAGCCCGGCACCCCTGCGGCGCAGCCGCGCGCACGAGCTCTGCAGCCCAAACCACAGGGCTGGATCGGCCAGTTGTGGACGCTGATGCGCCGCTATGTGTCGGTCATCGCCTCCGACAAGGGCTTCATGGCACTGATGCTGCTGCTCCCGGCGGTGCTGGGCGGGGTGAGCTGTCTGATTCCGGCGAAATACGGACTCGCCCCGCCACCGCCCGACAGCGGTTTCCGCTACAACCAGGAGTCCGGAACCATTCTGCTGGTGCTGGTCGTCGGCATGTGCTTCTCCGGCGCGGCCAACTCCGTACGTGAATTGATCAAGGAACGGGTGATCTACGAACGGGAGAGAGCCACAGGTCTGTCGCGATCCGCGTATCTGATGTCGAAGGTGGTCGTCCTCGGTCTGATCACCGCGATGCAGGGTGTCGTCATCTGCGCGATCGGCTTCTCCGTCCGTCAACTGCCCGGCCAGGGGCTGCTCATGCCCACGGCCGTCGAGGTCTGCGTGGTCGTCAGTGCGCTGGGCTTCACCACCATGCTCTTCGGTCTGGTCATCTCCGCGCTGGTGAGGACCCCGGAGAAGACCATGCCGCTGCTCGTGATGTTCGCCGTTATCCAGGTCGTCTTCACCGGGGTCCTCTTCAAGCTGTTCGACTCTCCGGGCATCGAACAGATCGGCTGGCTGATGCCCGCCCGCTGGGGGGTCGCCGGCGCCGGGACCACACTCGACCTCGCGCACACCATGCCGCCCTGGAATCTCGACAAGCCGGACGACCTCGACCCGCTGTGGGCCCACACCGTCACCCAGTGGGGCATCGACCTCGGTGTGCTCCTGGCGATCGGACTGCTCTGCGGCTTCGCGGTGGCCCGCCTGCTGCGCCGGCACGAGCCCGAGATCATGCGGGACTAGCCCGCGAGACACAGCAGTCAGGCCCACGATCGGAGATCGTGGGCCTGACTCAGGTATCGCCGGCCGCGGGTCAGCCGCCCTGACCGATGCCCCCGATCGGGCCGACCTTCACCGGGGACCCGGCACCGTCCGTGACGGGCAGCGTGCCGGTGCCCGGCCAGTCGAGGGTGACCGACTTCGTCTCGTCCGGCGGGGTCACCACCAGCCCGGTGACCCGGACGCCGGAGCCGCCCGACTCGTTGATCGGGTAGTTGACGCCGAAGTACGTCGACTCCCCGTCCTTGAGGGTGTGCGGTTCGGCCGGCTCACCACTGCGCTTCGCGGACAGCGCCCCCTCGCTGGTCTTCAGGTCGACACCCGCGAACCCGGAGATCGAGCAGTCCCGGCCACCACCGTTCTTCAGCGTCACCGCGACGGTGCCCTCGCCGTCGCCGTCGATGGTGCGGTCCACCGCCGTGATCTCCAGCTCGTCGGTGCGGCACTTGCCGCCCGAGCCCGAATCACCGCCCGAGCCCGAACCGCCGCCCGAGCCCGAACCGCCGCCCGAGGAAGACGCGGTGGACGTGGACGACGGGTCACTCTTTCCCGCGCTGTCGTCATCGTTCTGGCAGGCCGTGAGCGAAAGGCCCGCGGCAACGACCAGGGCGGCGAGTGTGAGCTTGTGAACGCGCATCGTTTCTTCCTCGGTATCGGTTGGGGGTGTCGGCTGCTCGGTACGAGTCGGTACGAGCGAGCGTTTCTGGTCACCAAGATCGGCTCGGTCGCGTATCCGTTCAGCCCAACCGCCCCCTAATACAGCCCTGTTACACGCACAGGCGACGTGGCCGCCCCGCTCCACCAAGACCGGCCCCACAAGGCGCCGGGGTCGGCCGGCCCGCTGGCACCCGCCGCACATGCCAAGCGCCGGGTGGCGTACCTGGACCGAGTCGGCGTTCTGAGCCGGGACGTTCGGGCGCGGAGCCACGGTGTCAGCGATATGTCGGGGCGGTCGGTCCGATGCCGGTGGATTGTCGGCGGAGGGCCGGAACCTTGCCGGAGAGCCTGCCGGGTGCCCATTCGGCAGGTGTGCGACAGGCAAGGAATCAGCATGACCACTCACGTCACGATCATCGGTGCCGGACTCGGTGGCCTCACGCTCGCCCGCGTCCTGCACGTCCACGGCATCCCGGCCACCGTCTACGAGGCGGAGCCCTCGCCGACGGCGCGTTCGCAGGGCGGGATGCTCGACATCCACGACTACAACGGCCAACTGGCCGTGCGCGCGGCCGGTCTGATGGACGAGTTCCACGGCATCGTCCTGGAGGGCCGGCAGGCGGTGCGAGGCCTCGACCGGGAGGGAAACGTCCTGTTCGAAGAAGCCGACGACGGTACGGGCGGACGCCCTGAGGTGCAGCGCGGCGAGTTGCGGCAGCTGCTGCTCGACTCGCTCCCGGCGGGCACCGTCCGGTGGGGCCACAAGGTCAGCGGTGTTCGTGGGCTTGGCGGGGGCCGCCATGAGGTGACGTTCGCCGACGGCGGCACCGTCCTCACGAACCTGCTGGTCGGCGCGGACGGCGCGTGGTCACGGGTCCGGCCGGTGCTCTCCCCCGCCAGGCCCGTGTACGCCGGCACGTCGTTCGTCGAGACCTACCTGTTCGACGCCGACACGCGGCACCCCGCTGCCGCGAAGGCGGTCGGTGGCGGGTCGATGTTCGCAGGCGATCAGGGCAAGAGGCAGATCGGGGCTCAACGGGAGAAGGGCGGGACCCTTCACGTCTACGCGATGCTGTCCGAACCGCTGGAGTGGTTCGGCGGTATCGACTTCACCGATCCCGCCGCGGCCGCCGCACGGGTCGCGGAGGCGTTCGACGACTGGGCGCCGGAGCTCACCGCCCTGATCACCGACAGCGACACCGCACCGGTATTGCGCCCCCTCTACACACTGCCGGTCGGGCACCGGTGGGACCGGGTGCCAGGGGCGACCCTGGTCGGCGACGCCGCCCACCTCATCCCCCCGAATGGCGAGGGCGCCAACCTGGCGATGCTGGACGGCGCCGAACTCGGTGAGGCTCTCGGCGCGCACCCCGGCGACATCGAGACCGCGCTCTCCGCGTACGAGCAAGCGATGTTCCCTCGCAGTGCCGAGCAGCTCGCGACAGCCGAAGACCCTGACAATCCCACACTCGAGGACGTGATCAACTTCTTTGCCCGGGAGGAGCAGACCTCTTGAGCATGCCGTCGAGTTCCCCTGCGGGCAGAACCTTGGCCGAGTTGTGTTCGCGGACGATCCGCCAGCCGTCCGGCGTTCGGCGCCAGACCAGCGAGGTCGTGGTGCGAATATCCGTGGTGACGTCGGGTCTGGTGATCCGCGCTACGAATGTCAGGGTGGACGCGGCCAGATCATGGCCCGCGATGACGTGCGGGCCGTCGTCGACGGCATGGTGCGCGGAAACCATGTTGTGAAAGGCGGGCTCCCAGATCGAGCCGTACCCGGTGGCCGTCGTCGCCACACGCTGCTCGGGGTCGAAGTCGTCGTACAGTCGGACGTCCGGAGAGCCGAAGTCGTAGAACTCGCCGAAGGTACGCCGGAAGTCGAACGGTGCGTCTCCCTCATCGCGCTCCCAGCCGAACACCCACCGGCCGTGCAGGTCCGCGATCAACTGTTCATCGTTCATGACTCGACGCTAAGGCCGCGGGCAGGGTTCAAGAAGGGTCCATCACACCCACCCATCCGTGGGACAGCCGCGACATCACTCGCGCGCTGCCGGGGGCGGCCGCCCCCGGCAGCGTCCCGGTGACTTTACGGACAGCGGCTCAGACGAGTGCGGCCACCCGCTCGGAGGGCTTGTTGCGCCGCCAGCCCACGGCGAGGTAGGCGAGCATCCCGATGGGCGGAATGGCGCAGACGGTCCAGCTGATGGCCAGGGGCGGGCCCGGCTGGTCGAGCACGGTGACGTTCCGCAGGGTGCCGCGGCCGTGGCCGGCCTGGCCGTCGATGTCGAAGGTGAAGCTCCAGGTGCCGGGTTCCGGCAGGGCCTGGACATCCAGGCCCCAGACATCCCGTTTGCGAGGGTGCCTGCTCAGCGGGGTCTCCCGGTCCTCGGCGTCGAGGCCGGGCCCGTCGATGGTGACGCTGCCCGACTTCCTTGCGATGCCGTCGGCCGGTGCGAATGTGAAGTCGAGTGACTGCATGGCCCGCAGGGGCCACTCGGAGAACCCGACGGTGACCGTGTAGGGCCCTGCCTGTACCCGCTCGGTATGGACGACGCCGACCGGGGCGTACGCCGCGGCCGGCGCCGTCGACACGGCCACCAGCGCGAGTGCGGCGACAGTGGCCAGGGCCAGTCGGCGTGCGTGGTCTCGCACACGCCCGGACGCGGCGGCTACGGCGAGGAGCAGTGCTGAACGTGAGGAGCGCATGGGTCATCGGCCCTTCGTGGCTGATGCGGTGGAGTGCTCGCGCAGCAGGACGGCGAGTCGAGCGGCGAGGTAGCCCGCGAGGACGCCCGTCACCAGACCGACGGCCGTCATCTTCAGCAGTTCCGCCGAGGCCGGACCGGAGCCGCCGAGCAGGGCGCTCTGGATGGGGAGGGAGAGGCCGATCACGGCTCCGCCTCCGGCGCCCATGATCTGCGGCGCGATCCGGCCCGACCAGCCCCGCTTCCTGCTCAGCCACAGCAGTGCGGTGATGGTCGCCGCCGCGAGGAGCATGAACACCGGAATCTCGGAGGGCAGCTCGGGCGGATCGTCGCCGAGGTTGTCGCGCAGGGGCAGACCGGTCGCATCGGCGTAGACACGGGCCGCCCAGGGGGAGAACCACCACAGGACGAGCTGCAGGGCGCCGAGGGCCGCGGCGATCGTCAGTGCGGTGATCCGCCGGCCGATGGTGAGCGTCCCCAGGATCAGCAGGAGGGTGGAGAACAGGACGTTCCCGACGAGATCGGGCTCCACTGGCAGGGGGAGCGCACCGAACGCCTTCGTGGTGATGGGGCTGAAGACGATGAGCACGGGGACACTGACGATCACGCCTGCCCGGCCCCACCGGGTGTGGCGCGCCGCGGCGAAGACGATGACGCTCCCCACCATGGTGAAGCAGATCGAGAGGAACAACCCGATGTGAGGCGGTGAGTCCAGCACGGCATCGAAGCCGTACAGCGAGTGCCACCACAGGTCCAGAAGCCCGAAGAGAAGGAACAGGGCGGCTCCCGTGCCGGTGATCAGATAGCCCAGTGGGGCGCGGAAGACCCCGCCGAGGACGCGCACGGGTTTGCCGCCGGGGAACTGATCCACAGGCCGGCCGGCGCGCTGGGCGGCGGTCGCGATCAGGACCATGGCCAGGCTGGCGATGCCGGCGACGGCGCTGCCGGAGTACAGCATAAGGTGGGAGAGTGTGAAGAACGTGTCCGGGCCGACGTCGACGTGCCACTGGATGTCCCAGCTGATGCCGAACAGGGACAGCGTCGTCCCGGCCAGGACGGTGTTGGCGGCGATGGGGCCGGTCCGGCCGCTGCCGGAGACTTTGACGGCGAGGGACGGCTGGGACGCCCTACTGGTACTGGTGACGGGTAGTGCTGTGCTCACGGGACTGCCTTTCTCATGACCGTGCGAGAGCGGTTACAGGCGTCGCGCGGCCGGTTGTTCAGCCGGAGATCGCCAGAGGGAAGTCGAACTGGTCGCGCCGCGTGCCGTAGTCGACGCTGACGTGGAAGTTCCAGCGTCCCGGCATCATCAAGTGGACGGCAGTGGAGTAGCTGCCGGGGCTGTGAACCTGTGCGTGTGCCGCGGGCGTCGCGTGTCCGTGAGTGGGCATGACGGCCTGCAGGGTGATGGTGGGCGGATGTCCGCCTCGCCCTCCTCGGCGCGGGGTCAGGCGGATATCGACATTCGTGGCGCCGGTGCGGGGCCGGGCCACCGTCAGTGTCACCTCGTCGGTGGCACTGCCCCCGGTCAGCGAGATGGCATCGTCCGACCAGGACGGAAGGAAACCGGCGGCCACCAGGGCGAGGGACACCGTCAGCAGCGCCGCGGCGACTCCATACAGAAACCGGACCATGGGGGTGCGGGAGGCGGTGCGGGCGCTCACTTCGCCACTCCGGTCGCCGGCGACACGCGCAGAAGGTAGGGGACGGTCAGGATGGCACTGTCGCGCTCGGCCTGTATCCACACGCGGTAGTAGCCGGGACGGGAGAAGGTGTACACGAAGGACGCGTCCGGCCCGTAGGCGGCCACGGTCTCGTCCGCGGGACTGTCGCCGTTGAGGGGCATCAGCCCACTCATCGAATCCATAGTCCCCTCGTCCCCGCCCGAGTGACTCCCGTGTCGCATGGCGGTCATGCCGTGGGCCGGAGCGCCTCCCATGTCGGGTGTGGGGTCGCTGCTCATGTCGCCACCCATGGAGTGCGCATGAGCCCAGACGGGTGCGCCCTGGGCGGCTTGTCCCATACGTGTGGGGCTGGTCGCGTCGGCCCTGTCGAGCGGCCCGACCACGATCATGTGGCCGACCATGCCGAGCCAGGGCTGGAGCGTCGGTGTGTCGCCGACGCGCGCGGTCAGGGTGCTCGCTTCTCCCGCTCTGGGTGAGGGCGCCGACAGGCGCACCGATACACCGTCGATCGTCCGCGTTCCCGGCCCCCGCGGGGCGAGTTCGGCGGGCAGGGCCGGAGGGGTGCCACGCGTGGAGCCGTCGGCGACGTTCAGGCCGGTTGCGACGCGCACGTGCTGGACTCCGCCACCACGGCGGGCGAACTCCGCGGACACGGCGTAGTGGCCGCTTGCGGGCAGCCGCAGCTGGACCTCGTAGGTGCCGGGCGCGGTGCGTATGGGGTGCAGGTGCCAGAGCTCACCGGTCGGTCCGATGACCAGCAGGTGCATCAGAGCACCGTCGTGGACGACGAGATCGTCCGCGGGCAGGCCGGTGGAGCCGTCGTTCACGCGCAACCGGAGCGTGCCCGGTTCCGCCGCCCTGGCCGGGTACGAACCCAACTCGAGTGAGGCGGGCGGCCGGGAGTAGTCATTCGTCACCGGCCGGACGACCGAATAGGGATCGGTGACGTTGTCGTTCGTGGCGTCCACCTGCCCGCCCGGCTCGGGCGGCGGAGGCAAGGAAGTGGACAGCAGCGCGGCGGTCACGGCCACCGCGAGCGCGGCCACGACACCTCCCGCCGGCAGCAGCGCCCAGCCCCCGCGCCGGGCCCGGACAGCGACGAACAGGGTCACCAGCATGAGCACACCGGCGGTGACGAAACCGCCGAACACGGCAAGCTCCGGCGGAGACATGACCTGGCCCGGCACCGTGAAGGGAATCCGCGCCGTGCGGGATCCGTCATCGACGACGAGCTCCCAGGGCCCGGCTCGATCGATGTCCAGGGCGGCACCGTAGGACCCCGGCGTGCTGCCGAGCTTCACCGAGACGCTGCTGGTGGTGATCCCCGCCGAGGAACCTTCCGCCCGGTCCGCTGACGCACCCGTGGGAACGGTGCCCAGGCGCAGGGTCCCCGCGGCGGTGCCTCGATGGGTGAGCACATCCACCTGCAGGGGGCCGGGCAGTCCGGTGACGCGCCGCAGGATGAGGGTCAGGTCGCGGTCGCCGAGCGTCTGCGCGACCTGCAGGTCGCCTCCAGCCGTGGAATCCGCCCAGGCGGGGGATCCCACGGTGACGGACAGGCCCAGGACACAGAGCACGGCTGCCGCCACTCGCGCCACCGCTCGCGCCGCGTGTGACATGCCAAGGCGATTCCGGCCGGCGCATCTGCCGCGAACGGATACAGGGGGTGGGTTGTCGTTCACGCGGCAGACCCTAAAAACCGCCCCCACGCGGTGTCATCACGCACCCGGGGCACGTCCTGTCCCCCGCGCGGGGGACGACGCCTCCCCCGGGCGCGGGAAGGCTTTTCCGTGGCGCTCGTGCACCATAAGTGCATGCCTGGTGCGACCGGCCCCGTACGAGGTGGCGTTCCGACCGCACATTCCACCTTCCGGCATGCCCGCGGTGCGGGCGTGCGGACAACCTGAAAGAGGGGCCTTGGCCGTTTCGATTCGGGACCCGAGTGGGTCCCTGACCCGGCAGTCCCTCATGGTGGCGGGCTTCTGCCTGCTCGCGGATACGCTCAGCTTCTCCTACGAGGGTTCGGACGTGTATCCGCCCGTGTCCTACTGGTGCCTGCTGGCGGGGATCGCCCTGGTGGACGCGGCACTCGCGAGTTCGGCCCGTCTTTCCGGAGTCGTGGCTCTCGCCCAGGCGGCACTGGCCGTGGCCAGCGCGTTGGTGCTGCCCGGCGGCAGCCCACTGCCGGACACGAACGACGCCGGAATGCTCATCGCGGCCTATCGGGCCGGAGCCTGGCTGAACGGCCGACCGGCCGTTCTGGCTCTCCTCTACCTGGCCGCGGGATCCATCGGGGCCAGGACACTCGGCGGCACGACCGATCTCAGCGAATGGCGCTCCATTCTGCTGGGCACGGTGAAAGGAACCCTCCTCGCCTGGCTGGTCGGTCGCTACACCACCGCCCGGGGCGCTCATATCGCCGAACTGGAACAGCGGGCCGTCCGTGAGCGTGAGATGGCCCGGCAGGATCTCGCGAATGCCATCGCCGAGGACCGCAGCGCCATCGCCCGGGACCTCCACGACGTCATCGCCCATCATGTGAGCGCCATCGGTGTGCATGCCGGAGCCGCCCGGCTGGGACTCGCCGTCAAGGAGGCGTCACCGGTGTCGACGGCGCTGGCGGCGGTCGAGACCTCCAGCCGAGCGGCCCTCCTCGACCTGCGCCGGCTGCTGGACTTCCTGCACGACAGCCCCGCTGAAGGCGCACGGCAACCGGGGTTGCGCGACCTCGACCAACTCATCCACGTCGTGTCCGCCGCCGGCCTCGAGACGAACGTCGGCGTCCAGGGCGCCCGACAGGAACTGGAAGGTTCCCTGGACATCGCCGTCTATCGTGTGGTGCAGGAGATGCTGACCAACGCCCTGCGCCACGGCGACGGCCACGTGGACATCACCCTGCGCTACGGCACTTCGCGCATCACGGTCACCGCGGTCAACCCGATCGCCGCCTCGGGGCGGCTCGTGGAGGACTCTCCACACCGGGGCCTCGAAGGCATCAGCAGCCGAGTCGGCATGTTCAACGGCTTCGTCTCGTACGGACCGGTACACGGCGGCGCCGACTGGAAGATATCCGCCACCTTCTCCATGGACGGCACATGAGTCTGCGTATTCTCCTGGCCGACGACCACGCCATGTTCCGCTCGGGACTGAAAGCGGTCCTGAGCACCCAGGACGACCTGTGCTGTGTCGCGGAAGTGGCCGACGGTCAGGCAGCCGTCGAAGAGACCAGCAGGTTGACACCCGACGTCGCCATCCTGGACATCCGGATGCCGCGGCTGGACGGACTGCGTGCGGCGGAACGCATCCTCGGCAGGCCGCGCAACACCACGAAAGTCATCGTGCTCACCACCTATGACGACGACAGCTACGTCTACCGCGCCCTCCACCTGGGGGTCAGCGGATTCCTCCTGAAGAGCGTCCCTCCCGAGGAGACGATCGCGGCCATCCGCATCGCCGACAGAGGTGATGCCATCATCGATCCCTCGGTCACGCGCCGTCTCATCTCCCGCTTCGCCAGCGGCATCGCGCCGCCCGCGTCCTCCACCGAGCTCGAGAGACTGACGGCCCGCGAGCACGAGGTCCTGATCCTCGTGGCCCAGGGGCACAGCAACACGGAAATCGCACGCGCCCTGGGCATCGGCGACGAGACGGTCAAGACACACGTCTCCCGGATCCTGGCGAAGCTGGGTCTGCGCGATCGCACTCAAGCCGTCATTTACGCGGCCGCCCACCAACTCGTGGCACCGCCTCCTCCTCTGCCACCCGGTACGGAGAGAACGGGTCGGCACCAGGGCGGAGACCGTCATCGCGCCCTATGAGACATCGGATCGCATATCAGCCTGGATATCGGCGACGAGCTTCTTCGCCGCCGCCAGCTTCGGCCCGTAGGCCTCGGGGTCCGTGGCGTCGAGCGCGGTGAAGATGTCCACGGCTTCCCGCGCCCGGGTGAGCGCCTGGTCCCGCCGACCGGACTGCCGAAGATAGGGGATCGTCGGATACAGCAGCCAGTCGCCCAGCCCGCCGCGGTACCTCGCGGGGGTCTCGGTGGCGAGTCGGCGGAGCAGGTCGGTGGCCTCGACCGCGCGCTGTACGCCCTGGGCATGATCGGGTCTGCCCCACAAGGCCTGCGCCAGATTGACCAGCGTCCACGCCTTTCGCCAGAGGAGCTCACCGGACCCGGGTTGTTCGTGGATGACCTGGTCGTAGAGGCCGAGCGCCTCCAGCATGCGGGCGATGGCCTCGTCGTGGCGGCCACTGCCCATCAGATACGTGCCCGCCGGGAACACCAGCCACTGTGCGAGCCCGGTCCGGTAGGTGGGTTTCGTGGTGGCGAGTCGGCGGAGCAGGTCGGTGGCCTCGACCGCGCGCTGTACGCCCTGGGCATGATCGGGTCTGCCCCACAGGGCCTGCGCCAGATTGACCAGCGTCCACGCCTTTCGCCAGGGAAGCTCACCGATTCCGGGTTGTTCGTGGATGAGCTGGTCGTAGAGGCCGAGCGCCTCCAGCATGCAGGCGATGGCCTCGTCGTGGCGGCCACTGCCCATCAGATACGTGCCCGCCGGGAACACCAGCCATTGCGCGAGCGTCGCACGGTAGCCGGGGTCCAGGGCCACCACCTCGCGGGCGACCGCGATCGCGTCGGCCGCCCGCGCGTTGGCCTCGTCGCGGGCCGGGCCCGGCAGGTTCCACAGGGTTTGGGCCCTCGCCACCAGAGCTCGCGCATCCGCGATCCGGGCCGACGCGGCGGGCGTGGCCGTGTCGTAGAAGCATGTCAGGAGCTTCGGCACCTCGCCGATCTCGCTGCCGGAGTCGACCCGGTAGAGCGACACGCTTCCCGCCGCCACCGACACCGCGGCGACCTCGGCATACGACCACCAGGGCGGTCCGAGCCGCAGCGGCGCCGACCACTGCGGCTGCTGGGGATCCCGGTGGACGGTCTGAACGCGGCTGTCCCGGCCCTGCCAGAACCAGTTGACCCGCCGGTCCCCGGCCACCGCCGGGACGGTCGTATAGGGCACGCCCCATTTGGTGAGGTGCCGCGGGGTGGCCTCGGCCGGGGCGCTCCAGCCGCCGTCGTAGTGGATGTTCCACATGGACCCGAACGTGCCCTGCCAGACCACATCGGCCTTTCCGTCGCCGGTGCCCATGGCGTGGATGGACGACGCGAAGTCGTTCCCGGGGAATTCGGCGATCTGCGCGGGTGCGCTCCACGCGGGGTCGGCCGCGTGGGAATCGTAGGTGACGCCGTGCACCGTGCGGTCGTTCATGGTCCACACCGCCAGCACCACCCCGGGCGACGGGCAGGCCACCGTGAGGTCCGAGCCCAGCGAAATGGCGCCCGCCGGGGTCGCCGCCCGCGGTGGCCCCCACGCCCCCTTCGCGTCCTGGAACGCGGCCATCAGCGTGCCGGTGCCATTGTCCCGCCACACCACGACGACCGAGCCCGGTGTCGCGGCGGCCTCGGCATACGAGACATCGGTGGTGTCGCCGCTCACCCTGACCGGAGCGTCCAGCCATCCGGTCGGCCGGGTGGGATCGGTGCGCGTGGCGTAGACGCCGCCGTCCTTGCCCCGCATCACCACGGTGATGAGGCCCGGCCCCGATGCCAGGGCGCGCGGCGTGGGTTCCTCCCGTACCGTGTTCTCCGCGCTGATGGCCACCGACGGTTTCCAGGCCGGCGCTGCCGCGGTGGAGTCGTAGGACGTGGTACGGAGCTGTCCCTTGCCCGGATCCCGCCATACCAGCACGGTGTGCCCCGGCCGGTCCGACGCCGCGGCCAAGGACACCATGCTGTCCGGCACCTCCGCCGGGGCCCAGGGGGACCATCCTGGTGTGCGCGGGTCCTTGGCCCAGTGAGCCACGGTGTCGTGGAAGCCCATGAGTTTGGCCAGCCCCGTCCTGACCCGCATATCGGCGCGCAGCTGATCGGCGTAGTAGGACCGGGCGTCGTCGTACTCGGCCTGCCCTCCCGGACGCCACCCGACTTCGGTGTGTCCCGTGTCGTAGCCGGTGATGTGGTCCACGCACTGGTGGGCCAGGAAGTAGCTGCCACGGTCGTCCGGACCGCCACCGGTATGCGGTTCGATGGCCTGGTCGGCGTGTTGGAACACCCAGTCCAGCCGTGCCGCGTGCCGGGTCAGCTCCTCGCGGGCCAGCCGGTCCTCGCGGTACTGCGGATTGAGCCCGGCGATCACGCCGAACCGGACGGTCAGCACATAGACATAGGCGATATACGCCAGCCGGTGATCGAACACGCTTTCCGGTGAATTCGGATCCGGGCGGTAGAAGTAGGAGTCGCCCTCCAGCAGCGTATTCGCCGCCAGCCGGGAGTTGTCGTCCGCGTTGGACCGCAGCAGCGGGTCCTTGCGCCCGCCCACGGCCCAGGAGTTGAGCTCGTCCGTGGCCGTGCGGGCCCGCCCGCGCAGCCCCTCCAGATCGCGCCGCAGGGCGAGGACATACGCCTGCTGCTCGACTCTGACCGCCTGCTTCACGGCCTCCATCACCTCGTCGAACCGCCCTTGCAGGGCGACGAAATCCTGATGCAGCACCTCCAGCCTGGCCAGGATCTCCTCTTCGGGAGTGGGGCTGTGGCTGCCGAGGCGAACGAAGGCGACGATGCCCTGGTATGCCTCGTACGCCTTCTTGCCCGCTTCATAGACCGCCAGTGCGGTGGCGATGGGCGTGGCCATATCCGGTGTACCCCCTCGGCCTGTGCCCCCGCGGGCACGCCTGGGCCAAGTGAACCACCGGGCGGCCACACACATGCTGGAGTGAACCTCGAGCGCCCCCGCCCGCCTCGGCATACGCGGGCGAGGGCGCTGCGGCGGTCAGTCGCACCGGCCGCACAGGTATCCACGCCGCAGAGCGGGCCGGGACCTGGCCGGCACCGGCACAGGCGCCCACCGGCCGCGGTGTGCCCGGGGCGGCGGCGGACCGTACGGCGACTGCCAGGCCGGCCGTTCGGGTCGTACGGAACACACGTTCATCCGCTTCAGGACGGTGAGTTCGGACACGGAGTTACACCAGTTTCAGTGAGCAGACCACAGCGAAAAGGAGCACGTCGCACAGGTGCGACGCGCGACAGATCAGCGCTTGGAGGGGTCTCACTCGGTGTACAACGGCACGTCCTTGACGGGGTGACAGTGGGCGGGAGCACGGTAGCGGCACACGGGAGTGCGGCTCCACTGATTTTCGGGGGGGGTGATGCCTGGCGGTGGCGGCTCAGCCTTCCAGGTAGGCGAGTACCGCCAGGACCCGGCGGTTGTCGTCCTCGGACGGTTCGAGTCCGAGTTTGTTGAAGATGTTGTAGCTGTGCTTGCTGACGGTCTTCTCGCTGACGAACATCCGCGCCGGGTCCTCGCCCTCCCGTTTGCACAAGCCGAATCCGGTGTGCCCCTGCTCTCACTGTTGGATGCGACCCGCTCACCCAGCACTCGGGCAGCGGCTTGGTCCGATGTCAGCCCTTGCGGGTCTTGACCTCCTCGGTCAGCTGCGGGACGACCTCGAAGAGGTCGCCGACCACGCCGTAGTCGACCAGATCGAAGATCGGAGCCTCGGCATCCTTGTTCACGGCCACGATGGTCTTCGAAGTCTGCATACCGGCCCGGTGCTGGATCGCACCCGAGATACCCGCCGCGATGTACAACTGCGGAGACACCGACTTACCCGTCTGACCCACCTGATTGGTATGCGGATACCAGCCCGCGTCCACCGCCGCACGCGACGCACCCACCGCCGCACCCAGCGAATCAGCCAGAGCCTCCACCACGGGGAAGTTCTCCGCACCACCCACACCCCGACCCCCGGAAACCACAATCGCGGCCTCGGTCAGATCCGGACGCCCCGTCGACTCACGCGCCATACGCGAAACCACCTTCGTACCCCTCGCCTGCTCCGAGAAGGACACCTCCAGCGCCTCGACCGCCCCCGCGGCCGCAGCCGCCTCCGGGGCGGCG
>NZ_JAGGLR010000003.1 GCF_017874715.1 Streptomyces iranensis
CCGTCGCCCGTCGCCCGTCGCCCGTCGCCCGTCGCCCGTCGCCCGTCGCCCGTCGCCCGTCGCCCGTCGCCCGTCGCCCGTCGCCCGTCGCCCGTCGCCCGTAAGCGTCCAGCCTAACGGAATCCGGCGGCCGGACACCGCTGTTTCCGCAGGTCGAGGTAGGTTCGTTCACGTCGTCGGGCGACATGATCCGATCCTATCGCGCGCTGTTCGAGGGTCGCGGAGAGTGATCCACGCCGCACATTTGGCAAGGGTGGTGTGGCATGCCATGGCCGATCGCGAGGATGGCGGCATGAGTGACTGGGGAATCGCCCTGATTGCCGCGGGCTCGGCGATCGCGGGCAGCGTTGTAACCGGCTGGTACACCCGCGGCGCCGGGCTCCGGCAGGCCGCCGCGGCACGGCACGCGGGGGATCGCCAGGCGGACGCGCTACTCGAATCGGTTCGCATGACGCTTCGCGCGGAGTCCGCCAACCGCGAGTTCGCCCTTCGCCGTCAGATCTACGCGGAGTTCCTCGGAGCCGCAGAGGCGAGGATCCTCACCGAGCGGAACGGCCGGGGCCAAGCCGACGACGACGTTCTGCTGCAACGAGCCTTGAGCGGGGTACTCCTGGAAGGCCCACCCGACGCCGCTGCCGCGGCACAGCACCTCGTCGACTGTCTGCGGCGCCATGAGAGGCCGGACGAACTCAAGCGTGCGAAGCTGGCCTTCGTATCGGTGGCGCAGGAGTGCTGCCGGTCCCGGTGACCTTCCGTGGACCTGGCTCAGGTGCTGCCCTGCCTGGCTGCGGAATCGGCCGGAACCGTGGCCGCGGCGGACGTGGCTCCCGCTCCCGCAGGCTGGTGAGGGGTTACCAACTGCTCTTGGTCACCCCGGGGAGTTCACCGGCGTGTGCCATCTCGCGCAGCCGGATGCGGGACAGCCCGAAGGCGCGTAGATGGCCGCGGGGGCGGCCGTCGACGGAGTCGCGGTTGCGCACGCGGGTGGCGCTGGCGTCGCGGGGCTGGCGGCGCAGCTCCCGCTGGGCGTCGAGCCGTTCCCGCGCCGGGGTCCCGGGGCCGGCGATGACCGCCTTCAGCTCGGCGCGGCGCTTGGCGTGGCGGGCCACGATCACCCGGCGTTTCCCGTTCTTGGCGATCTTGCTCTTCTTGGCCATCAGACCTTTCCTCCCCGGGCGCGGATGCGGGTCACGGCGGCCTCGATGCCAATGGCGTCGACGGTCTTGATGGCCTTGGCGCTGAGGGTGAGGCGGATGTGACGGCCCTCGCTCGGCAGCCAGTAGCGCTTGCGCTGGACGTTGGGGTCGAACCGGCGCCTGGTGCGGCGGTGCGAATGCGAGATGTGGTGCCCGAAGCCGGGCCGCCGGCCGGTGAGCTGGCAGTGGGCGGACATGGTTCCTCCTGGTTCTCGTTTCTCTGAGGAGGCAGCACTGTAGCAGCTAGATGAAAATGAAAACCAACTCCATGTATGCTGTGGGGCATGACCCGGAACGAACTACGCCCAATCATCAAGCTGAGGTCCACGGCGGGCACCGGCTACACGTATGTGACCCGTAAGAACCGGCGGAACGATCCCGACCGGCTGACCCTGCGCAAGTACGATCCGGTCGCCGGCCGCCATGTCGACTTCTCGGAGGAGCGCTGACCGCCATGAAGCCCGGTATCCACCCCGCGTACCGGCCCGTCGTCTTCCGCGACCGGGCCGCCGACTTCGCCTTCCTCACCCGCTCCACCGCCACCAGCGACCACACCGTCGAGTGGCGGGACGGCAACACCTACCCGGTCATCGACGTCGAGATCTCCTCGGCGAGCCATCCCTTCTACACCGGCAACCAGCGCGTCGTGGACACCGCCGGCCGCGTCGAGCGGTTCGAGCGGCGCTACGGAGACCGCCGGAGGGGCCGGTGACCGCGGGCGGGAACCGGCTGGCCGTGGCGGTCGTGGGCGGACTGCACGCCGACGCCCGCCGCGCCGCCGTCGAGGAGATCCTGCGCACGGTGCCCGGCTCCGTGGCGCTGCACCACGATCTGTCCGCCGCCACCGACCGCGCCGTGCGCCGCACCGTGCGCGATGCCTCCGGGCCGCTCGGCGAGGGCGAGGCGCCGCTGGTGAACGACTGCGCGTGCTGTGCGCTGCGCGAGGACATGGTCCCGGAACTGCTGCGCCTGGCCATGGGCGGTGGGCACCGGCTCGCCGTCGTCGAGCTGTGGGACTCGGTCGAGCCCCAGGCCATGGCCGCCGTCATCGCGGCCGAGGGCGCGCCGCTGGAGCTGACCGGGGTGGCCACCGCGGTCGATCCCGCCCTGATGGTGCCCTACCTGTCCAACGGCGACGACCTGGCCGACGTCGGTCTCGCCGCGGCCCCGGCCGATCGGCGCACGGTTGCCGACACCTTCGCCCGGCAGCTGGAGTACCCCACCGTGCTCGCCGTCGCCGAGGACACCACATGTGAGGAGCCCGCTGACGACGGCGATCAGGCGTTGCTCACCCAACTCACCCCGGGCGCAGGTCGGGTGCGGCTCGGCGAGGGGGCCCTGGGGCCCGCCCTGCTCCAGGGCTTCGATGTAGAGGCGGCGGCCGTCCGTCAGCATCCGGCGTGTGCGCTGCTGCCCCAGGACAGTGACGATCACGGGGTGAGCACCCTTGTCTGGCGCCGCGAACGCCCCTTTCACCCGGGCCGGCTTCATACCGCGCTGGAGGATCTGACCTGCGCCGCGGCCCGTAGCCGGGGCCGCTTCTGGCTGGCGGACCGGCCCGACACCCTGCTGTCGTGGGACGCGGCGGGCGGGGCGCTGTGCGTGGAGTCGGCCGGGCCGTGGCTGGCCGCGCTGCCGGACGCCGCCTGGGAGCTGGTCCCGGCCGAGCGGCGGGTCGCCGCCGCGCTCGACTGGCACCCCGGCCACGGCGACCGCTGTCAGCACCTCACCTTCACCTCACCCCGCCTCGACCGCGACAACGTGCTCGCCCTGCTCGACTCCTGCCTGCTCACCGACGCCGAGTACGCGGCCGGGCCGGGCGGCTGGAAGCACCTCTCCCATGCCTTCGACGAACTGCTCGATCCCGCGGCGTGAAGCGCGGGTCGAGCCCCGTACAGAACAGGACACACCATGTCTCGACGTATCGGCACCAAGCGCCAGGACGTCAAGCGCCGCCGCGTCAACCCCCTCGATGCCGCCGGCATCACCTACGTCGACTACAAGGACACCGACATGCTGCGGAAGTTCATCTCCGACCGGGGAAAGATCCGCAGCCGCCGGGTCACCCATGTGACGCGACAGCAGCAGCGCCGGATCGCCCGCGCCATCAAGAACGCCCGCGAAGTGGCCCTGCTGCCCTACGGCTCCCGATAGCCCCTCCGCGCCGCCCGCGACCCTCCTGCCGACCCCGGTCGGGAGACGCGGTGGCGCGGCGCCAAAGTGCCCCGCCTGCCCCAGATTCTCCCCGGGGTTGTCGCGGCGGATTCCCCGGCTTGTGGGGGTCCGGAATCGATCGTGGATTGCAAGGTCAGTAAGTCGGATAGCCTGGGAAAATGTTGACCGAAGTCACCGCGATCCGGTATGTCACGCCCTTGCGTGAGGGCGGATCGCTGCCGGGCATCGTCGAGGCCGACGATCTGGGCACCTACGTCATGAAGTTCACCGGCGCCGGGCAGGGCCGCAAGACCCTCGTCGCCGAGGTCGTCTGCGGTCAGCTGGGCCGCCGGCTGGGGCTTCGGGTGCCGGATCTGGTGCGGATCCAGCTGGACCCGGTAATCGGTCTGAGCGAACCGGACCAGGAGGTGCAGGAGCTGCTCAAGGCCAGTGGCGGGCTCAACCTCGGCATGGACTACCTCCCCGGGTCGCTCGGCTTCGATCCGCTCGCCTTCGAGGTGGGCGCGGAGGAGGCCGGGCGGGTCGTGTGGTTCGACGCGCTCATCGGCAATGTGGACCGCTCCTGGCGCAACCCCAACATGCTGGTCTGGCACGGGCGGCTGTGGCTCATCGACCACGGCGCCACGATGATCTGGCACCACGGCTGGCGCGGGCTGGACAAGGCCGCCACCAAGCCGTACGACGCCTCCGACCACGTCCTCGCGCCGTTCGCACCGGACATCGCCGCGGCGGGCCGGGCCCTCGCGCCGCGGATCACCGAGGAGCTGCTCACCGAGGTGGTGGCGGACGTCCCCGACGAATGGCTGACCGACGAGCCGGGCTTCGACGGCCCGGACGCGGTGCGCCGCGCCTATGTCGAGGTGCTGCTGGAGCGGGCGGCCACGGTGGGGACGAGGATCACGCTCGCGGAGCGCGCTGGTGAGGGGCCGTCCAAGGCCCCCGAGTGGCTGCGGGTGTGGGTCGACGGAAAGGCGTCGCGGTGAGCGGGTTCCACAATGGCCGGGATGTCTTCGAATACGCCGTACTGCGGGTCGTCCCCCGGGTCGAGCGGGGTGAGCAGATCAACGCGGGCGTGGTCGTCTACTGCCGCGCCACCTCCTTCGTGGCGGCCCGGATCCATCTGGACGAGGACCGGCTGCGCGCCCTGGACCCCTCGGCGGACGTGCCCGCGGTACGGGCCGCGCTGCGTGCGGTCGAGTGTGTCTGCGGCGGGGGAGAGCGGGCCGGTCAGGCGGCCGGGGAGGACGCGGGACGGCGCTTCCGCTGGCTTGTGGCGCCGCGCTCCACGGTCGTCCAGCCGGGGCCGGTGCACACGGGTCTGACGGCGGACGCGGAGGCGGAGGTCGAGCGGTTGCTCGACCTGCTGGTGCGGTGACGCATCGGCTCAAAGCACGCGGAGGTGAGCGAGCACATACGGGCGGTCGTTGACAGGCGGTGGCGGGCCTCATAGCGTCTCGTGCGCAGGAGAGACTAAGCGGTTGCTCACTCCCGGGACCGGGACGGTGAGCCGCCATCGATGCGAGGGAGAACCCGCATGTCCACCACCGAGCAGCGCGTTGCCATCGTGACGGGAGCGGCCCGTGGCATCGGCGCGGCGACCGCCGTGCGTCTGGCCGAGGAGGGCCGCGTCGTCGCCGTGCTCGACCTCGACGAGGGGGCCTGTGCGGCCACCGTGGAGAAGATCACCGAGGCGGGCGGCAAGGCCATCGCCGTGGGCTGCGATGTGTCGGACGCCGAGCAGGTCGAGGCCGCCGTCGCGCGTGTCGCCGAGGAGCTCGGCGCGCCGACGATCCTCGTCAACAACGCGGGTGTGCTCCGCGACAATCTGCTGTTCAAGATGAGCGAGTCCGACTGGGACACGGTGCTGAACGTGCATCTGCGGGGCGCCTTCCTGATGTCGCGCGCCTGCCAGAAGCACATGGTGGACGCGGGCTTCGGCCGGATCGTCAACCTCTCCAGCAGCTCGGCGCTGGGCAACCGCGGCCAGGTCAACTACGCCGCGGCCAAGGCGGGCATGCAGGGCTTCACCAAGACCCTCGCCATCGAACTCGGCAAGTTCGGCGTCACCGCCAACGCCGTGGCGCCCGGTTTCATCGCCACCGACATGACCGCCGCGACCGCCGAGCGCGTCGGCATGGGCTTCGAGGACTTCCAGAAGGCGGCCGCGAGCCAGATCCCGGTGCAGCGCGTAGGGGAGCCCGCCGACATCGCCAACGCGATCGCCTTCTTCACCGGCGAGGCGGCCGGTTTCGTCTCCGGCCAGGTCATGTACGTGGCCGGCGGCCCGCTCAACTGATCAGGAGTCACGCAGCACATGACCGCGCAGATACAGGACAGCGGCAGGGCCGCGCTCATCACCGGGGCGAGCCGGGGGATCGGCTACGCCATCGCCGAGGCGATGGTGGCCCGTGGCGACAAGGTGTGCATCACCGGACGCAACGAGGACGCGCTGAAGGAGGCCGTGGAACGGCTCGGGACCGACCGCGCGATCTACGCCGCCGGGAAGGCCCATGACCAGGCGCACCAGGCGGCCGCCGTCGAGCGGACGATGGAGGCGTTCGGCCGGGTCGACCACCTGGTGAACAACGCCGGCACCAACCCGGTCTACTCGCCCATCGCCGATCTCGACCTCGATGTGATCCGTAAGGTCTTCGAGACCAATGTCGTCTCGGCGCTGGGCTTCGCCCAGCGGACCTGGAAGGCCTGGCAGCAGGAGAACGGCGGCACGATCGTCAACATCGCCTCGCTCGCCGGGATGTCGTCCTCGCCGTTCATCGCGGCGTACGGCGTCAGCAAGGCCGCCATGATCAACCTCACGGTGCAGCTCGCCCAGGAGTTCGCCCCGCGGGTGCGGGTCAACGCCATCTCCCCGGCGGTGGTGAAGACCAAGTTCGCCACCGCCCTGTACGAGGGGCGGGAGGACGAGGCCGCGGCGGCCTATCCGCTGAAGCGGCTCGGCGTGCCGGAGGACATCGGGGGCGCGGCCGCGTTCCTCACCTCCGACCAGTCGGCGTGGGTCACCGGCCAGACGCTCGTGGTGGACGGCGGCATCCTCCTGGGCGCCGGGCTCGGCTGACCGGCGCCCGGCCCGGCCCCGCGCCGCTGAGGCGGTCCGGGTGCGTGTGAGGCGTTGTCAGTGGCCGACGGTAGGTTCTGTGCCGGTAAGACGGAACACCGACCGGAGGTTGAAGACGTGCCCTATGTGCTGCCCGAGTCCTGGCGCGGGGTCCTCGGCGAGGAGCTGGAGAAGCCCTATTTCAAGGAGCTCACCGAGTTCGTCGAGGAGGAGCGGGCCGAGGGGCCGGTGTACCCGCCGCGCGAGGAGGTGTTCGCCGCCCTGGAGGCCACGCCGTTCGACCAGGTGAAGGTGCTGGTCCTCGGGCAGGACCCGTACCACGGCGAGGGCCAGGGCCACGGTCTGTGCTTCTCGGTGCGGCCGGGCGTCAAAACCCCGCCGTCGCTGCGGAACATCTTCAAGGAGATGAAGGAGGAGCTCGGCCACCCGGTGCCCGACAACGGCTATCTGATGCCCTGGGCCGAGCAGGGTGTGCTGCTGCTCAACGCGGTGCTGACGGTCCGGGGCGGCGAGGCCAACTCCCACAAGAGCAAGGGATGGGAGAAGTTCACCGACGCGGTGATCAGCGCGGTGGCCTCGCGCCCCGATCCGGCCGTCTTCGTGCTCTGGGGGAACTACGCCCAGAAGAAGCTGCCGCTCATCGACGCGTCGCGGCACGCGGTGGTGAAGGGGGCGCACCCGTCCCCGCTGTCCGCGAAGAAGTTCTTCGGGTCGCGCCCCTTCACCCAGATCGACGAGGCGGTCAAGGCCCAGGGCCACACCCCGATCGACTGGCGGATCCCGGACCTCGGCGCCTGACCGGGGCTAGAGCGTGTAGTCGAAGCTGTAGGGGATCTCGGACTCCCCCTGGACGGCGGAGAAGGTGCCCGATCCGGTGAGCCCGGTCAGCTCGCCGGTGCCGGATCCGGGCACCACCTCGAAGGCGCAGCGGACGGTGGCGTCCTCGCCCCAGCTGCCGTGCTGCACCACGACGAAGCTGCCCGCGCGCCCGTCGAGGGTGCCGGTCAGCAGCTCGTAGCCGCAGCAGACGCCGGTCTTGTCGGACAGATAGGTGATGGCGTACTGACAGCTGGTCCGCGGTGCCTCGATGCCGCCCGAGAAGGCGTTCGTGACCACGGCACGGGCCAGCTTGGCGCCGCCCTCGCCGCCCCCGCCGCCCTCGGTCTCATCGAGGACGGTCTCCTGCCAGTCGGCGTAGGTGAAGTGGCCGGTGGTGTGCGTGGTCATGGTTGGTCCTTTCCAGGGCCGGGATCGGCTGCGAACGCCACTCTGGCCGCCGTACCTGACACCTTCTGTCAGGTACGGCGGCGACAATGGACCGCATGCGCGCCGACCGCCTTCTCTCACTGCTTCTGCTGCTGCAGAACCGGGGCCGGATGACCGCGCCCGAGCTCGCCGCCGAGCTGGAGGTCTCGGTGCGCACCGTCTACCGCGATGTGGAGGCGTTGAGCGCCTCCGGGGTGCCGGTCTACGCCGACCGGGGCCCGGCCGGGGGCTTTCGGCTGCTCGACGGCTACCGCACCCGGCTGACCGGGCTCACCGGCGACGAGGCCGACTCGCTCTTCCTCGCCGGGATGCCGGGCCCGGCCGCCGAGCTGGGGCTGGGCGCCGACCTCACCACCGCCCAGCTCAAGCTGCGGGCCGCGCTCCCGGCCGGGCTGGGGGAGCGGTCCCGGCGGATCCAGGAGCGCTTCCACCTCGACGCGCCGGGCTGGTTCCGGGACGCCGAGCCGGTGCCCCATCTGGCGGCGGCCGCCGAGGCCGTATGGGAGCGGCGCGTCCTGCGGGTGCACTACCGCCGCTGGCGCGGCGAGGTGCGGCGCGAGCTGTGCCCGCTGGGCCTCGTCCTCAAGGGCGGCATCTGGTACCTGGTGGCGAGGGTCGAGGATTCCGTACGCAGCTACCGGGTGTCGCGGATCCTCGACGCCGAGGTGCTGGAGGAGGTCTTCGAGCGGCCCGCCGGATTCGACCTCGCCGCCTCCTGGGCGGAGTCGTCCCGCCGGCTGGAGTCCATGCGCTTCCAGGGCGAGGCCGAACTTCTGCTCTCCGAGCGCGGGGTGAAGCTGCTCCCGATGCAGTTCGGGGCGGTGGGCGCGGAGGCGGTGGCCGCGGCGGGCCCGCCCGACGACCAGGGACGACGGCGTGTCGTCCTCCCCGTGGAGTCACTGCCGGTCGCGGTCCACGACATGCTGCGGCTGGGCACCGACGCCGAGGTGCTGGGCCCGCCCGAGCTGCGGTCGGCCGTCGCCCGCGCCGTAGCCGAACTGGCCCGCCGTTACGCCGCGCCGGACGACACCCCTTGAGGCCCCGCCGCGCCACGACACGCCGAGCGGCGCGGGCGCGAGCGGCTAGGGTCGTCCGAAAGACGGGAGGCGGCGATGGCGGAAGCGCGGCAGCAGGCACCGGAGGGCGATGCCGTACTGACCCGGATCGGGCAGGCGGTCATGCTGCACCGGGGCGGCGACCGGGAGGAGGCGCGCAATCGCCTCGCCGCGCTGTGGCGGGAGATCGAACGGGACGGCGCCCCCTTTCACCGCTGCGCCCTCGCCCACTATCTGGCCGACACCCAGGACGACCCGCTCGACGAGCTGATCTGGGACCTGCGGGCGCTCGCCGCCGCCGAAGGGCTCACCGGGGCCCTGGCGCCGCGGGCGTTCCTGCCCTCCCTGCACCTCAACGTGGCCGCGGGCCATCTGAAGCTGGGCCAGGAGGAGGCGGCCCGGGGACAGCTGGCGCTGGCACGCGAGGCCGCCGGCGCGCTCGGCGAGGATCCGTACGGCGACGGGGTGCGGGCGGCCATCCTGCGGCTGACGCTGGTCCTGGAGGGCGCCGTCGAGGACTGAAGGTCCGGCTACGCCGCCTCCGCCAGCTCCTCCCAGCGGTCGGCGAGCGCCTTCAGCTTGACGACGAACCGTTCGCGCTCCGCCTCGTCGAAGGACTCCAGGAGGATCTTGTCGAGCCTGCGCGCCCGGTGGTTCGCCTCCTGAAGGGCCTCTTTGCCCGCGTCGGTCAGGTAGAGCAGCTTGCGACGGCCGTCGGCGGCCGCGGTCTTCCGGGCGAGCAGACCACGGTTCTCCAGCCGGCGGGCCACATCGGCCATGGTGGAGGTGTCCAGGGCGACGGCGGCGGCCATGGAACGCTGGTCCTGGCCGGGATGGGCTTCCACGGTCTGCAGCACCGCGAACTGAGGGCCGGTGAGGACTGGGTCCACTTCCCGTGCCCACACGGCGAGATACGCCTGGTAGAGACGGCGGACCTGATAGCCGGGCGCGGCTGTCAGGGCAGTGGGGGCCTCCGGCCCGGTTTGGGCGGGCGGGGTGGGATCAGTCATAGAACCTACTTAAGCACGCACGGTTGACGCCGAGGGACAGCGGGGCGGAGGCCGGCGGACCCTTCGGCCCCGGCCGCGGCCTCACCGACCGGTACCGAGGTGGACCGGTCCCGTACCGCCGGCGCTGCGACCGGCCGTCGTCGCGGCGCCGCTCCCGGCGGGGCGGGAGACCTGGCCGCCGAGCAGGCTCCCGGCGCCGGGCACGACGGGCGGCAGCCCGAGCTCCGTCAGGATGCGGAACGCGGTGGAGGTGGCCGCCGACAGCACGGGCAGCCCAGCCTCGTCCTCGACGGGCTGGATCGACGCCAGCGACGGCATCTGCACGCAGGCCGACAGCACCAGCGCGTCGGCCCCGCTCAGGTTCAGGCGGCGCCAGTGGTCGCGTAGATCGGCGGGGTCCAGACGGGCCACCGCCAGGTTGTCCGGGACTTCGAGGCTGAGCGCGTCGACCACCTCGATCCCGGCGTTCTCGATGTAGTCGACCACCTTGGCGGTGAGCTCCTTCATATACGGCGTGATGATCGCGACCCGGCGGGCGCCGAGTGCCTCGGCGCCGCTGAGCAGGGCGCCGGCGCTGGAGACCACGGGCGCCCGGGATCCCTCGGCCCGCAGCGCGGAGGTGATGTCGGCCTCCGCCACACAGTGGTGTCCGGGCCCCTGCGCCATGATGGCGACCAGGCAGGCGGTGGCGACGACGTCGGGCCGCGCGTCGGCCAGTTCGAGGGCGGCCCGCTCGGTCTGCGCGTTCATATTGCGCAGCTCGTCCGGGGTGACGTGCTTCATCCGCATCCGGCTGCTGTGGAAGACGAAGCGGTCGTCGGCCGCGATGGACTCCCGCGCTTTGAACATCCGGGGAAGCTCGGTCTCCATCGTCAGGTTGGAGCTGGGCACGATCAGCCCGATGTGATGGTCTGCCATGGGGTTGGTCCTCCGAAACGGGGCAGCGGGCACCGGTCAGGCGGCCGGGGAGAGGATGGTCCGCAGCGCGTCGCGGAGCGTCGCGGTGGCGATCGCCGGGGCGTCCCAGAAGATCATGTGGCCGGCGCCGGGGATCTTGTGCAGCGGCGCCGGCGGATTGCTCCCGGCGGCCTCCCCCGCCCCTTCCGCCGTCACGACGGGACTGTCGGCTCCGTAGAGCATGTGGGCCGGTCCGGGCACCCGGGGCCACCAGTCGAAGAAGTCCTCGTGTTCGAAGCCGTGGTGCGTGGCCACGATGGCCTCCTCGGCGCAACTGGACAGCCAGCGGGCCCGCAGTTCCTGTTCGCGTCGCGGCCAGGTGGGCCAGGAGGCGGCCACCTCGTCGGCGTCCGTTCCGCGCCGGGCTTCGGAGAGTTGCCGCAGGAACACCTCCCGGGGGGTGGGGTAGGGCCCGCGGTCCGGGCCGCTCATCGGCGGATCGGCCAGCACGGTGCCGCGCAGGGGCACCTTGGCACGCACCGCGACGGCCGCCGCGATCCGCGCGCCCATGGAGTGGCCGAGGAGCAGCGGACGGTCGAGGCCGAGCCGGCTGATGAGAGCCTCGGTGTCCTCGGCGTACTCCTCCAGTCCGTAGCCGTCGCCCTCGTCCGAAAGACCCCGGCCGCGTACGTCCAGCACCACCGGCCTGACCAGGTCGGTCAGTTCGCGTGCCACGAAGTCCATGGTGACCGCGGGACTGGTGATACCGGGCAGGACGACCAGCGGCGGCAGGTCGCCGCCGTAGTCGAGGGCGTGCAGCCGTACCTCTCCGGAGCGCGCCCACCGGCTCGTGGCCGGCACATCGGCCAGATCGGCAAGCGCGCTCTGCTGGACCGAACGCCGTGTCATGTGCTGTCTCCTCGTCGATGGGAACGCCGGGCCGCGTCAGGAGCCGCCGGGGCGGGAACGGAGCCGATGTAGCCGACGGCGTCCTCGAGGGTGACGACGTCGCCGTACTTGGCCTGGATGTCGAAGAGCGCCGCGTCCGCCGGCCCCTCGGCCCGGTCGCCCACGCAGGCACGGGGCACCAGCACCGGGAAGCCCGACTGGACGGCGTCGACCACGGTGGCCCGTACACAGCCGCTCGTGGTGGCGCCGCACACCACGACGGTGTCGCGGCCCAGTCCGGTGAGGGTGGCGGCGAGACTCGTGCCGAAGAAGGCCGAGGCGCCCTTCTTCACCACCAGCTGATCGTGTCCCGGCCGCATGGGCAGCCGCGGGTCGATGGCCACCGCATCACTGCCCTCGACCAGGGTGCGCATGCCGGGAGCCTTGCGCAGCCAGGCGATCGCGTCACCGGACGCCTCGGCCTCGGTGTAGGCGATCGCGGTGAAGATCACCGGCACATCCGCGGGCCGGGCCGCCTCGATCAGGCGCGTGGTGGCGGCCACGGCCTCCGAGAGGTCGGCACCCGAGGGATACGAGTCCTCGGTGAAACCCCGGGTCAGGTCCACCACGACGATCGCCGGACGGCTGCCGCGCCGCACCGCGGCACCGAAGCCGGCCCGCTGGTAGGTGCGGTTGGTGGTCAGGCCGTACAGTCCGCCGCTCATCGGCGCCTCCCCAGCAGCCAGCCCGGAACGAAGCCGAGCACGAACGCGGCCGCGACCGGGCCGTACTTCTTCAGCAGCGGGCCCGCGATCAGCACCATTCCGTTGAGCTCACCGGGCGCCTCGGCGGGTGCGCCGGCCGCGGGAGCGGACGCCGCGGGTGCCGCACCGGAGACGGGGGGCGCCTCCGCGCCGTCCTGCCGGAGGAGAAGGTTGCCGAGGTTCTGGGCGAACTGCTGGAGAATCTTGTCGGACACGGCCCCGATGGCGCCCTTGCCGAACTGGGCGATCTTGCCCCGGATCACCAGGTCGGTGGAGAGGTTCAGCTGGGCGCCGTCCTCAGTGGGGACGACCTCGAGGGAGACCTCGGCCTCGGCGTCGCCGCTGCCGTGGGTGTCGGCGCCGCTGGCATGGACCCGCAGCCTCCGTTTTTCGGCGTCGACCTCCAGGAAGCGCACGGTGCCGGCATAGGCGGCCGAGATCGGGCCCACCTTGATCTTGACCGCGCCACGCCAGGCATCGCCGTCACGGCCTTCGAGAGCGGCGCCGGGCATACAGGACGCCACTCTTTGGACGTCGCTGAGCAGGGCGAACACCGCGTCGGGCCGGGCTTGGACGGAAACGGTATTGATCAGTTGCATGAGTCCTCCTCGGTGCCCACGGCCCGCTGAGAGCGCCGTGCGGTCGCGCAGGCGTCGATCGCCTCGACGATGGTCTGGTAGCCGGTGCACCGGCACAGGTTCGCGGCGACGACCTCCCTGATGTCCTCCTTGGTCGCCTCCGGCCGCTCCGCGAGGAAGCCCTGGGCCAGCATCAGAAAGCCGGGGGTGCAGAAGCCGCACTGCAGGCCGTGGTGGGCGGTGAAGGCCCGCTGGAGATCGCTGAGCTCGCCGGTGCCGGAGTCGGCGAGGGATTCGACGGTGGTGATCCGCGCTCCCTCCGCCTGGGCGGCGAACATCAGACAGGCCCGGACCGGGAGCCCGTCGACGAGCACGGTGCAGGCGCCGCAGATCCCGTGCTCGCAGCCGACGTGGGTGCCGGTCAGCCGCAGATCGTGGCGGAGCACGTCCACCAGGGTGCGGCGCGGCGCCGTGATCACCTCGTATGACGTGCCGTTGACGTCGAGCGTGATGAGCTGGACGTCGTCGCCCAGGCCGGTGGTGTCGTTCATGGTGTCTGCTCCGGTGTGCGGGGGGTCAGGGCACGGTGGACCGTCTCCGGTGTGATGGGCGTGTCGTCCAGCTCGACGCCGGTGGGCCGCAGCGCGTCGTTGACGGCGTTGAGCACGGCGGCGGGCGCCCCGATGGTGCCGCCCTCGCCGGCGCCTTTGGCTCCCGTCGCGGTGAAGGCGCAAGGGGTCTCCAGATGGTGGATCACCACCTCCGGGATCTCATGGGCGGTGGGCACCTTGTAGTCCATGAAGCTGGTGGCCGACGGCTCGCCCTGGGCGTCGTAGGTGATCTGTTCGAAGAGCGCCCCCGAGATGCCCTGCGCGATGCCGCCCCGGCACTGCCCCTCCACCACCTGCGGATTGACGGCGACACCACAGTCCTCGACGCAGAAGTAGGCGAGGATTTCCACCTGCCCGGTGCCCTCGTGCAGTTCCACCACCACCCCGTGGGTGGCATTGGAGAAGGTGCCGTCGTTGTGGACGTCGAAGACGGCGGTGGCGGTGAGGCCCGGGTCGATGTCCTTGGGCAGCAGATGCGACTTGAGGTAGGCGGTGTCGGCCAGGTGCTCGTAGGTGAGCGCGACATCCGGGTCGTCGCGCCGGCGGACCCGGCCCCGGTCCAGTTCGGTCTCCTCCGGGGGGATGCCCCACTCGTCGGCGGCGATGGCGCGGAGCTTGTCGCCGAGCTTGCCCGCCGCCAGACGTACGGCACTGCCGCCGACCGCGATCGAGCGGCTGGCGAAGGTGCCCCAGCCGTAGGTGATGCGGTCGGTGTCGCCCTGGTGGAGTTTGACCTTGGCGATGTCGAGGCCGAGCGCATCGGCCACGATCTGCGCCATGGTCGTCTCATGGCTCTGGCCGTGGCTGATGGTGCCGGTGGTGGCGGTGACGGCGCCGCTGGTGTCCATGCGGACCTCGGCGAGGTCGAACCCGGGCACGACCTCCATCTTGCGCTGGGCGAAGGCGGCGGAGCCGTAGCCGGTGCGCTCGCTGAAGCAGCTGTAGCCGATCCCGATGTGCCGGCCCTCGGCCGTGGCCGCGGCCTGCCGGTCGTACCAGCCCGCCTCGCGCACTGCCCGCTCGCACAGGTCGAGGGATTCCAGATACGAGCCGGGGTCGTAGGTGATGTTGTTGACGCCGGTGTACGGGAAGTCGGTGATGACGTTGCGGCGCCGGATCTCCACCGGGTCCAGGCGCAGTTCGCGGGCGGCGCGCTCCATGAGCCGCTCCATGGCCATGACGTAACTCGGGCGGCTCACGCCCCGGTAGGGGGCGGTGGGCGCCTTGTTGGTGGTGATGGCCCGGCCGCGCACCCGGTAGGCGGGGACCTTGTAGACGCCGGGCATCTCGGCGGAGGCCATCAGCGGCTCGATGCCGGCGGTGAACGGATAGCAGGAGTAGGCGCCCATGTCGCACACCACGTCCGCGTCCAGGCCGAGGATCCGGCCGTCGGCGTCGAAGGCGGCGCGTACGGTGTAGTGCTGTTCCCGGGCGAGGAACGAGGCCGACAGGGCGTCCTTGCGGTCCTCGATCCACTTGACGGGCCGGCCGAGCCGCAGCGCGGCCGCCGCGGTGGCGATCTCCTCGCGGCCGACCACGCACTTGAGGCCGAAACCGCCGCCCATGTCCGGGACGATCACTCGCACCGCGCGCTCGTCCAGTCGCAGGCAGCGGGAGGCCACGGTCCGTACCTGATGCGGGGTCTGGGTGCAGGTGTGCAGGACGAGCTGTTCCTCCCGGGCGTCCCACTGCGCCACCGCGCCACGCGTCTCCAGCGGCAGGGCGTTCTGCCGGCCGGTTCGCAGATCGACGTGGACCACGCAGGGAGCCTGGTCGAAGATCTCGTCGATGCCCTCGGTGGCGAACAGACCGACGTCGACCAGGGTGTTCCCGGCGGCCTCCGCATGCACCCGCGGAGCGTCGGGGGCGAGGGCCTGTTCCTCGCAGGTGATGGGCGGGAGGGGTGCGTACGTCACCCTGGCGGCTTCCAGGCCGTCCTCGGCGAGATAGGGGTCCCGGGCGACGACCACGGCGACGGGCTCGCCGACATAGCGGACCCGGTCGCGGGCGAGGACGGGCATGGCGGTCGGCACGAACTCCGAGAGCGGGCGGCCGAGCTGGGCGGTGATGTCACCCAACTCCAGGTCGGCGGCGGTGAACGCGGCGACGACACCAGGGACCTGACGCACCCGCGTCAGATCGATCTCGGTGATCGTCCCATGGGCCACCGTGCTGCGGACGAACTGCGCGTGCAGCATGCCGGGCAGCTCGATGTCGTCGACGAAACGGCCACGTCCGGACAGCAGCCGGGGATCCTCCCGGCGCGCCACCGACGTGCCGACCAGCCGGTCGTCCTTGGCGGACGTCATCGTGACATCGCCTCCTCACAGGCTCGCTCGATCAGATTGCGGATGAGGTGCTTGCGGTAGTCGCCGCTGCCGCCTCCGTCGCTCGGCGGATCCACGGCGGAGGCCGCCGCCTCCGCGCAGTCCCGGAACGAGCCGCCGGCCGCCAGCACGGCCTCCGCCTCGGGCACGCGTACCGGCATCGCGGCGACACCGCCCAGAGCCACCCGGCCGCCGCGGACGTCCCCGCCGTCGGTCGCCAGATCGACCGCGGCGGAGACGATGGCGAAGTCTCCGCGGCGCTCGGCGAACTCGGTGAGCGCCGCGTGCGGCGCGGGGCGGGGGAAGACGATCTCCACGAGGATCTCGTCGGGGTCCAGGGCGGTGGTGTAGTAGCCGAAGAAGAACTCACCGGCCGGGATGCGCCGCCGCCCGCGCGGGCTGTGGGCCACGAACTCGGCGTCGAGCAGCACGGCCAGCAGACACCACTCGGCGGTCGAGTCGGCGTGCGCGATACTGCCGCCCACGGTGCCCCGGGTCCGGATCGGCAGATGTCCGATCCATCGCATGGCATCGCGAATGACCTGGAAACCCGCCCCGAGCCGGTCCGCGGGCGCGGTCTCCACCGTGTGATGGGTGGTGAGCGCCCCGATGTGCAGCCCGCCGTCGGCCTCGACCCCGAGGTGGTCGAGTTCGCGCAGGCCGCCGATGTCGACCAGATGCCCCGGGCGGGCCAGCCGGAAGTTCATCATCGCGACCAGGCTCTGGCCGCCGGCGATGACCTTGGCCTCGTCGGACAGTTCGGCCAGGAGTGCCGTGGCGCCCTCGACGTCGCGCGCTCGGTGGTACTGGAAGGGAGCGGGCTTCATGTTTCTCCTGTCGTTTCGAAGGGCGGTCCGGGCAGTCCGGTCGGAGCGGGCCGCCCTTCAGCGCACCGGCTGACCGACGGCCGGCTCCGGGGACGCGGGGGCGGGCACCGCGGTCGGGTCGTCCTCGTCGAGGTCGCGTCCCTTTGTCTCGGGCGCCGCGAACGCCGTCCAGATGACGGCCCCCAGGACGGCCGCGGCCAGTACCCCGAAGGTCAGCGGCAACCCCAGCAGCGGCCACATCACCGAGCCGAACAGCATCGGGGCGAAGCCGGTGAGCGCCCGGCTGAACGAGGACGCCCAGCCGAAACCGCTGGCCCGCAGCGTTGTCGGGTACAGCTCGGAGGCGTAGGCGTACATGGCGGGGATGGTCAGCTGCATCAGGAAGCCGAAGACGCCGATGGCCACGATGGAACCCGTCGGCATGCGCATCACCAGCGCGAACACCACCAGTGCGAGCGAGGCGATCGGGGCCGAGACCCCTATGAGCCACTTCCGGCCGACCGCGTCCACCAGCACCGTGGAGGTCAGGACGCCGACGATGCCGACCGCGCTCATCAGCGTGGTGCTCATGAAGGCGGCCGTGTCGCCGAGGCCCTCCTCCTTGAGGATGGACGGCAGCCAGCTCAGGGCCGCGTAGTACACCAGCATGACGGTGGCGAAGAGCAGCCAGGCGGCGGAGGTGATGCGCGGGCTGAACTTCCAGACCGCGCGCAGCTGTTCGAGCGCGGCGCGGGGGCCGTTCCCCCCTGCCTCGGGCACCGGGGCGGGGATGACGTACGGCTCGGCGGGCGCACCCGTGCGGGCCACCAGATCGTCGATGACGACCCGCGCCTCGGCTTCCCTGCCCTTCTTGCTGAGGTAGACGGGCGACTCCGGCACACCCCTGCGCACCCAGAACAGCAGCAGCGCCGGAACGCTCATCACGCTGAGCATCCACCGCCAGTTGCCTTCGAGGGACAGCATGGCCGTCGAGACCAGACCGCACAGGGTCACGCCGATCGGCCACCAGGCGTCCAGCGCGGTCAGTACGCGTCCGCGGTACTTCGTCGGGGAGAACTCCGCCACCAGGGCGTAGTCGACGGGAACACAACCGCCGAGGCCGACACCCGCGATGAAGCGCAGGGCGAGGAAGATCCCGTAGTTCGGGGCCAGGGCACCGGCCACCGAGAACACCGCGAAGATCAGCAAGGTGACGCTGAAGGACTTCTTGCGTCCGATGCGGTCGGCGATCGCGCCCCAGGTCACCGCGCCCACGGCCATGCCCACCAGATTGGCGGTGGCCACCAGACCTCGCTGGGATAGGGAGAGGTGGAAGTGGTCGCCCAACAGCGGCATCAGGAAGCCGTTGAGGGCGATGTCATAGGCGTCGAAGAGGTAGCCGAGGCCGCCGATGATGAAGATCCTGCCCTGGACCCCCCATCTCCATGGGAGGTCCTGGACGATTTGGTCGCCTGTTTTCACTGTCGCTCCACGGGGGTGTTCGGGGATGTGCCCGCGCGGGGCGACACCGAGGTGGATGAGCGGGAAGCGGCCCCGGAGGGGGCGGGTGATGAGCGGGAGGGGGAGGGGAGGGTCCGGTCAGCGGGCGAAGCGGTAGTCGAAGGCGCCCAGGTCCGGGTCGTCGAGCGGGCTGCCGCTCCACAACCAGTGGTAGGAGACGTCGGATTCGCCGTCGAAGCCGCGCCGCAGCAGGGCGTCCCTGGCCTCCTGCTGTGGACCGTCGGGATAGTGGTAGAAGGTCTTGTTCTGCAGTGAGGCGTCCTGGACCATGCCGGCGTGCTTGGCTCGCCGGTCCACATAGCGTCGCAGCGCGCCCTCGACGCCGTCGGCGTTGATCCGGCCCAGCTCCTCGGCCAGTACGGCGGCGTCCTCCATGGCCTGGGAGGCCCCCTGGGCCTGGTAGGGCAGCATGGCGTGGCAGGCGTCGCCCATGAGGGCCATGCGGCCGTCCATCCAGACCGGGTCGCGCCGGCGGTGGTAGAGGGCGAAGGAGAGCACGTCCTCCTTGGCCTTGGACAGCATGGCCGCCGCCCGGTCGTCCCAGCCCTCGTACGCGTTCACCAGGTCTTCCGCGGTGGCCGAGCCGGTCCACTTCTCGGCGACCTCGTCCGTGCACGGGACGCAGCCGACGACGTTGAGGTACTCGCCGCCGCGGATCATGTAGTGGACCAGGTGCCGGTCGGGGCCGTACCAGATGGTGCTCTGGAAGCGGTCCATCAAGAAGCGGGTGGCCGGGTCGGCGGCGATGAGGTCGCCGGGGATGAGGGCCCGGAAAGCCATCTCGCCGGAGAACAGCAGGGTGTCCGGGAGGCCCATGAGGTCGCGGACCCGGGAACGGATGCCGTCGGCGCCGATCAGCACGTCGGCCTCGAAGCGCCGGCCGTCGTCGGTCACGGCCGCGGGGCGGCGGGGGTCGCTCCGGTCCAGTTCGCCGACCCGGCTCGAGGTGTGCAGTGCGACCACCGGGCCGGGGCCGGTCGGGTCGACGCAGGCCTCGGTGAGGACACCGTGCAGATCGGCCCGGTGGTAGTGCCAGTACGGCGCGTTGTAGTGCTGCTTGACGTAGTCACCGAGCTGGGTCAGCCCGATGATGCTGCCGTCCTTCCACCGGCGCCGCACCTGGTCCTGGGGCTCGGTGTGGATGGCCTCCAGTTGCTTGCGCAGCCCCAGCCCGAGCAGGACCCGGCTCGCGTTGGGCGCTGTTTGGATACCCGCGCCGATCTCGCCGAACCGCGGTGCCTGCTCCAGCACGGTCACGTGATGGCCGCGCTGCCGCAGCGACAGCGCGGCGGTCATTCCGCCGAGCCCGCCGCCGACGATGACGACGTCGAGGGATTGGGTGGATGCCATCTTCTCTCCAGATGCAGGTGCGGCGGCGGGATCAGTAGTCGACGAGTCGGCCCGCGGTGACGACGTCCTGGCCGTCGACGGAGACGGTGCAGCCGCGCATGGCGATGTCGACGTGCGCATACGATTCGCGCTCGAGTACGGGGTGGGGTCCGGTGGACCACAGGAAGTTCCCGGCGAACGCCCGCGCGTCCATGCCCATCAGCTCTTCCTTGCCGTACAGGGCGGTGGCGAACCAGTCGGCGGTGCGCATCAGGCCCCAGCCCATATGGGACAGGCTGCGTCCCCATTCGTCGTTCGCGTCGTCGAAGAAGGTGTTGAGCAGGTGGGCCTCGGCGCCACCGGACACCTTCTCGATGTTCCCGCCCGCGATCTCCAGAGTGACCGGCTGACGTACGTACTCCTTGAACGGCAGCAGGATGTCGCCCTCGGAGAGCACGATCCGGCCCTCGGAGAACCGCGGCCAGCACAGGACCATGGTGCTCGGCCAGTGGTCCCAGCGGCCCGGGTCGTCGGCGAAGCCCACCTGGAACTCCGGCTTGGCGCCCGGCAGTTCGATGGTCAGGTCGGTGCCGGCCTCGGAGGTCACCCGCATGACGGACGCGCTCTTCAGCAGGTTGACGCCCTTGAGCACCTCCGCCTTGTCCTCCGGCTTGGGCAGATTGCGGACGAGTACGTCGGGGGCGTCGCACACGAAGAGGATGCGGGTGCCCGTCCGCATGATCTCCTGCTGGAGCGGGGCGTGGATGAAGCCCTCCCGGGTGAGGTCCACGACGAGGTCGGCGGCCTTGAGCAGGTCCTGCGCCGCGGTGTCGCCGAGCACCGCGCTCAGGCCGGGTCCGGCGCCGGTGCGGGTGCTGTCCGAAGGCGACGGGTTGCCGCCGGGGACCGTGGCGGCGATGACATGCGCGCCGCAGGCTTTGGCCGCGCCGAAGGCGGCCGCCACGTAGTCGCCGCGGCTGGTGGGCTCGGACAGGACGACGACGTGCTCATCGGGCTTGAGCTTGCACAGCTTCAGCTCCTGGGTGAACGCGTCGAGCAGGTCAACGGAGGTGAGGTCGAGCATGTCTCGCTCCTGGGGAGGGGGAAGGTGGCAGACGGCGATCGCGCGATTTGGGCAGGCGTAGGGGTATGGATCCAGCCATGCGGCCAGGTGGCTTCATGGGGAGACGCGGGTCTCACTGGCGCCGCCGACGCAATTAATCCGAACGCGTACGATCTGGGTCTGGCAAGGGGTTCGGCCGAACTTTTTTGTGATCAGTCCGCCTCCCGGGGTGGCCGCGGAGGGCAGGGCGACCCTGCTGACCTTGTATTTTCCCCGGATGTCGGCCGTCTTTCCCGACTTTACGAAGATGAACGAAAGATGATTGCGGCTGGCGTGAAGCCTTGCGCCGAGAGTTCGTACGTGCTCGGATGGTTTCTGTTCACATCCGGACTGCGTGCCCTGAGCTGCCTCGCGATGGCTGGTTCTGGGCGGCGCGCCGCTGCCAAGGAGGGTTCCGATGGTCATTCCCCGCGCCCCTCGGCGCACCGCCGTCGCGGTGCGCATGGCCCTGTCTGGCGCAACGCCGCTCAGCAGATCGGCGGAAGCCGGCCGGAGGCGCCCCGAAGGGGCGCGGGGCTGTATCGATACGCGGCTCCGCCGCGGGGCGCGATCGGCCACGACGGCGCCGCAGTGGGTCGACGGCAGGTCGGGGCGCTTCCGGCGGAGCGCCTATTCGCCGGTGACGCCGTCGATCCGCTCGCGGATGAGGTCGGCGTGGCCGTTGTGGCGGGCGTACTCCTCGATCATGTGCAGATAGATCCAGCGCAGGTTGTAGTCCCCGCGGACGGGACGGCTGACCACGTCGTCCAGGGAGCGGCCCGCGGCGGCCTCCTTGGCCTTGGCGATCTCCTCCCGCCAGATGGCGAAGGCGGCCTCCGGGGTGTCCTCGTCGGTGAGGTGGAACTCCCCGTCCGGGTCCTCCTCGCTGTACCAGATCGGCGCTATGTCCTGCTGGGCGAGCACCCGGCGGAACCAGCTCCGCTCGACCTCGGCCATATGCCGTACGAGGCCGAGCAGGGTCAGCCCGGACGGCGGTGCCGACGCCTCGCGCAGCTGCTTGTCGTCCAGGCCCTCGCACTTGAGGGCGAGGGTCGCGCGGTGGAAGTCCAGCCACCCCTCCAGGCTGGTGCGTTCATCGGCGGTCCGGGGCGGGTCGGGACGTTCTGTGGTTGTCATGGCGGTCATGATGGTGGCGCCGCCGCCATGACCGCCACGCGTTATTCGCCCAGCATCCCGCGCAGCAGCTCCCCGAACCCGGTGCGCAGTGCCGCGCGGTCGGGTACGGCGTCGTGGTCGGCGCCCGCGGCGCAGCTGAACATCAGTCCCTCGCACCAGGCCACCAGGGCCCGCGCATGCCGCCGGGGCTCGGTGGAGCCGAGCGCCGCCATCATCGCCTCGAGCGGCTCCCGGAAGCCGCGCCCCGTGGCGTCGTAGAACTCCCGCAGCTCGGGGCGGCGGGTCGCCTCCAGCGCGAGCTCGTAGCGGGCGATCAGCAGATCGCGCTGGGTGGTGAGCGAGCGGTGCAGGGCGAGCGCGAGCGCGTCGGCCAGCGCCGCGACCGGATCGGTTCCCTCCGGTGCCGCGCCGGCGGGGCCCGGCATCTCGTCGGGCGCCAGCACCTCCGCCTCCCGCTGGGCCAGCCGCCGGACCGCCGCCTTGAGCAGGGCGGCGCGGGTCCGGGCGTGGTTGGAGGTCGAGCCGAGCGGCAGCCCGGCCGCCTCGTCCACCGCGCGGTGCGTCAGCCCCCGCATCCCGCGCTCGGCCAGCAGCGCCAGCGCGGTGTCGGCGATCAGCTCGGCGCGGGACGCTCCGGACGCGGAGGCGGCGGACGGGGCGGCGCCGGAAGCGGAGGCGGCGGTTCGATCAGCGGTCATGGGGTCAACCTAAGCCCATCCGCCACTCGCACTACGGATGTAGTAACGTAAGTGAGTACTACACCTGTAGTGCACTTGGAGGAGTCATGCAGCAGCCCCGTGCCGTCGTCATCGGTGCCGGAGTCGGCGGGCTCACCGCCGCCGCGGCCCTGCACCGTCGTGGCTGGTCCGTCACCGTCCTGGAGCGGGCCGCCCGTCTCGAGCCGGTCGGCGCCGGAATCTCGCTCGCCGCCAACTCCCAGCGCGCCCTGGACGCCATCGACCTCGGCGACGACGTGCGCGCGCTCGCCGCCTGGCAGGGCGGCGGCGGACTGCGCACCCCCGGCGGCCGCTGGCTCTCCCGGATGGACAGCGCCACGACGGCCGAGCGCTTCGGCGGCCCGCTGGTCCTCCTCCACCGGGCCACCCTCGTCGACCTGCTCGTCTCCCGGCTGCCCCAGGGCGTGGTCCGCACCGGGGCCGCCGCCCGGCTGGCCGACCCCGGCGCCGCCGGCCGCCCGGCCCGGGTGACCACCGGGGACGGCGACCACGAGGCGGACCTCGTCATCGCCGCCGACGGCATCGACTCGGCCGTCCGCCGTACGCTCTTCCCGGACCATCCCGGGCCCCGCTACGCCGGATTCACCACCTGGCGCGTCGTCATCCCCGCCCCCGACCGGCCGTTCGAGCCGCACGAGACCTGGGGGAGAGGCCGGATCTGGGGCACCCAGCCGCTCAAGGACGGCCGGGTCTACGCCTACGCGGCGGCCGTCGCCCCGCCCGGCGGCCGGGCCCCGGACGACGAGCGGTCCGAACTGCTGCGGCAATACGGCGACTGGCACAGCCCCATTCCCGACATCCTCGCCGCCGTCGCGCCCCAGGACGTGCTGCGCCATGACATCCGGTCCATGGCCGAGCCCCTGCCCGCCTACCACCGGGGCCGGGTCGCCCTCCTCGGCGACGCCGCCCACGCGATGGCCCCCACCATGGGGCAGGGCGGCAACCAGGCCATCGAGGACGCCGTCGTCCTCGCCCACCATCTGGCCCCCGAGATCACCGACCCCTCCGCCGCCCTGGCCGCCTACACCCACGACCGGCTGCCCCGCACCATGGACGTGGTACGCCGCTCGGCGCGCACCGCCCGCATGATCACCCTCACCAGCGCCCCCGCCGTCGCCCTCCGCGACGCCGCGATCGCCGCCGTCGGCCGCATCGCCCCCGGGCTGGCCCTCCGCTCCTTCGACGGCATCGCCGACTGGCGTCCGCCCACCCCCACGTATCCTGCGGGGGCACGGCGGAAGGCATGATCGGAAGAGACCGGGGAGAACATATGAGGGTCGGCTGCGTCGGGCTCGGCGACATCGCGCAGAAGGCGTATCTGCCCGTGCTGATGGCCCGCCCCGGTCTGGAGCCGCATCTCCACACCCGCACCCCCGCCACCCTCCAGCGGGTCGCCGACACCTATCGCGTCCCCGGGGCCCAGCGCCACGCCGACCTGGACTCGCTGCTCGCGGCCGGGCTCGACGCGGCCTTCGTGCACGCCCCGACCGACACCCACGCCGACCTCGTCACCCGGCTGCTCGAGGCCGGGGTGCCCACGTACGTGGACAAGCCGCTCGCGTACCACCTCGCCGACAGCGAGCGGCTCGTGCGGCTCGCCGAGGAACGCGGGGTGAGCCTGATGGTCGGCTTCAACCGGCGCTACGCACCCGGCTACGCCCAGTGCCTGGACCACCCGCGCGATCTGATCCTGCTCCAGAAGAACCGCGTCGGCCTCCCCGAGGACCCGCGCACCCTGGTCCTGGACGACTTCATCCACGTGGTCGACACGCTGCGCTTCCTCGCGCCCGGCGAGGTGGACCACATCGATGTGCGCGCCAGGGTCCGCGGCGGGCTGATACACCATGTGCTGCTGCAGCTGTCCGGGGACGGGTTCACCGCGCTCGGCGTGATGAACCGGATGAGCGGCTCCACCGAGGAGGTCCTGGAGGTCTCGGGACAGGACACCAAGCGGCAGGTGCTCAACCTCGCCGAGGTGGTCGACCACAAAGGCCAGCCGAGCGTGCGCCGCCGGGGCGACTGGGTGCCGGTGGCGCGGCAGCGCGGGATCGAGCAGATCACCGACGCCTTCCTGGACGCGGTGCGCTCCGGGCGGCGGATCGGCGCCGAGGACGCGCTGCGCACCCATGAGCTGTGCGAACGGGTCGTCAGGGACGCCCTGGAGTCGGCTGGTCTGTCCGCCGGTCCGACGGCTGGACCGGCTGCCGGTCCGTCCGCCGTCTGAGCGCCCGGCCCCCCTCGGCCGCGCAGAAGACGGCGAGCGCCGCCATCGCCCCGTACACCGGCCAGGGCCCGATCCGCACATAAGGGCTGGTGCCCTGCCCCAGCGGCACCGGGTAGACGGTGGCCGCGCTGGTGCCGGTGGACATCCGGGGGCCCACCGGCTCGCCGCGCGGCCCGAACACCGCGCTCTCCCCGGTCAGCGTGGCGTGCACCATCGGCCGCCAGGTCTCGGCGGCCCGCAGCGCGGCCAGCGAGGCGTGCTGCTCGGGCGCCCAGCTCCCCTGGAAGGTCGAGGTCGAGGACTGGACGACGAGCATCCGCGCCCCGTCCCGCGCCAGGGTCCGGCTCATGTCCGGGAACGCCGACTCGAAGCACACCAGCGGCCCGATCCGCAGCGAACCGGGGAGGTTCATCACCACCGGTTCGGTGCCCCGGTGGCGGTCCTCACCGGCCGCCTTGCCCACCGAGGTGGCCCAGCCCAGCAGCGGCCGGGCCGGGATGTACTCCCCGAAGGGGACCAGCCGCATCTTGTCGTAGCGCTGTCCCGTCGGGCCGTTCGGCCCGATCAGCACCGAGCTCTTGTAGATGCCGGGCATGTCGCCGCGCCGCGCGTCCACGTTGACCAGCAGATCCGCGCCGACCGTCCGGGACAGCGCGGCCAGCCGCCGGCTCACCTCCGGATGGGTGGTCAGATCCTGGGCGACGCTGCTCTCGCCCCACACCACCAGGTCGACATCGCGGCCGGCCAGCTGCCGGGTCAGCTCCGCGCTGCGCTCGAAGCGCGGCCCCGGCCCCTGGATGACCCCCGGCTGCACCACCGCGATCCGCGCCGTCCCGGGCTCCTTGGCCTGGGGCACCCAGGCCCATGCCCCGGCCGCCGCGGCGCCGCACGCGGCGAGCCCGGCCAGCGCCACCGTACGGGCACGGGCCACCGCGATCAGTACGGTCACCGCGACATTCACCAGCACCAGCAGGAAGCCGAGCAGCCAGACCCCGCCCACCGAGGCCAGCCGCAACGCGGGCGCCACCTGCCACTGGCTCGCGCCCAGCAGCCCCCAGGGCCCGCCGAGATACTCCCAGGACCGGGCCAGCTCGGCCATCAGCCAGACGGACGGCAGCAGCACCAGCGCCGCCGCCACCCGCCCGGACCCCGGGCGGCCGTGCAGCAGCCGGTGCGTCAGCCACCCCCAGGGCACCCACAACAGCCCCAGCAGCAGCGCCAGGAGCACGATGAACACATGCAGGCTCGGCATCAGCCAGTGGTGCACCGCGAGCAGGAACCCGGCGCCGCCCAGCCAGCCGTCCCGCATCGCCCGGCGGCCGGTGGGCGCCGAGCGCATCAGCAGCAACCAGGGCACCAGGGCCACATACGCCCACCACCACAGCGAGGGCGCGGGGAAGGCCAGTGCGGGCAGCGCGCCCGCCGGCAGCGCCATCGCGCCCCGCCACCACGGGGAGGCCAGCCGCCGCCCCCACAGGCCCTCGCCGCCGACCGGCCTCCGCACCTCGGATGCCCCCCTCCTGTTGGCACAGGGCCAGTGTGCGGGAGTCAGCCGATCATGAACAGGGCGGAGGCGTGCCGGAGCGTGCTTCATGCCGGTTCCGGGAGGTCGTGTTCCGGGAGCTCTCGTTCCGGGAGGTCTTGTTCGGCCCAGATGAGCTTGCCGCCCTCGGTGTAACGGGTGCCCCAGCGGCGGGTCAGCTGGGCGACGAGGAACAGCCCCCGGCCGCCCTCGTCGGTGGTGCGGGCGTGGCGCAGCCGCGGTGAGGTGTTGCTGGTGTCGGTGACCTCGCAGATCAGTACGTCGTGCCGGATCAGCCGCAGCCGGATGGGGCCGGTGCCGTGGCGGATGGCGTTGGTGACCAGCTCGCTGACGATCAGTTCCGTGGTGGTCATCAGCTCGTCCAGCCCCCACTCGGCGAGCTGGCGCATCGCCAGGGAGCGGGCGCTGGCCACGATGGCCGGATCGGAGGGCAGGTCCCAGGAGACGACGTGGCCGGTGCCAAGACCGTGGGTACGGGCCAGCAGCAGGGCCACATCGTCGGTCTGCGGGGAGGTCAGCAGGGTGTCGACGACCGTGCGGCAGAGCTCCTCCAGCGGCAGCACGGCCTGGCCGAGGGCGTTGCTCAGCCGGCTGAGGGCGACGTCGACGTCCTGGTCGCAGGTCTCGATGAGCCCGTCGGTGTAGAGGGCGATCAGGCTTCCGGCGGGCAGCTCCAGCTCCGCCGACTCGAACGGCAGCGACCCCAGGCCCAGCGGGGGACCGGCGGGCAGCGCGGGGAAGGTGACCTCGCCCGAGGGGTCCACGATCGCGGGGGTCGGGTGGCCCGCCCGCGCCATCGTGCACCGCCGGGTGACCGGGTCGTAGATCGCGTACAGACAGGTGGCGCCCATCACCGCGGCCGCCACGCCCTCCTGCCCGGCCTCCTCCTCGGTGAGCCGGATGACCAGGTCGTCGAGGTGGGCCAGCAGCTCCTCGGGCGGCAGGTCCATGTCGGCGAGCGTGTGCACGGCCGTCCGCAGCCGCCCCATGGTGGCCGCGGCGTTGATGCCGTGCCCGACCACATCGCCGACCACCAGCGCCACCCGGGCGCCGGACAGCGGGATCACGTCGAACCAGTCGCCGCCGACCCCGTTGCGCGCGTCCGTGGGCAGATAGCGCGAGGCCACCTCGACGGCCTGGCCGCCGCTCAGGGCGTGCGGCAGCAGACTGCGCTGGAGGGCCAGCGCGGTGGCGTGCTCACGGCTGTAGCGGCGGGCGTTGTCGATGTTCAGCGCGGCCCGCGCGACCAGCTCCTCGGCGAGCAGCAGATCGTCCTCCTCGAACGGGTCCGGATGCCGGGAGCGGACGAACGAGGCCACGCCCAGCAGGGCGCCGCGCGCCCCGATCGGCGCCACCATCAGCGACCGCATCCCGAACTCGCGCACCTTCGCCGTCCGCGCCGGATCGTCCCCGGACCAGGCGCTGATGGAGTTGCCCATCACGGGGTCGAGCAGCGCCTCCCCGGAGAAGAAGCAGCAGGCGAAGGGGGACGTGGGGGAGATGGCGATCGCGTCCCCCAGCCCCGCGATCGACTCCGGGCACCCCTCCCGGATCGAGGCCTGACCGGCCCGGCGGAAGGCGGGCACGGTCTCGCCGGGGGTCTCCAAGGGCTCCTCGCCGCGCAGGATGGAGTCCAGCAGGTCGACGGTGACGAAGTCGGCGAGCCGCGGTACCGCGAAGTCGGCCAGCTCCTGGGCGGTGCGCATGACGTCCAGAGTGCTGCCGATGTGCGCGCTGGCCTCGTTGAGCAGCGCCAGCCGCTCCCGGGCCCGCCAGCGGTCGGTGACGTCGATGCCCATGTAGCACACGGCCACCGGACGGCCCTCGGCGTTGTCCAGGCGGAAGAAGGAGGTCGAGTACGCGTGCTCGCGGTGGGGCGCGGCCATCGTCCAGCCCCGGTACTCGTAGTCGATCACCGGCTTGCCGGTCTTCAGCACCTGCCGCATCTGCGCCTCGAGCGCCTCGGTGTCCAGCCCCGGCAGGCACTCCGCCATCCGGCGCCCCATCCGCTGCTCACGGGGCAGCCCGCCGTAGCGCTCCAGCGTGTCGTTGAGCCACACATACCGCAGATCCGGGCTGAGCACGGCGATCCCGACCGGCGACCGGGTGAGGAACGCCTGGAGCAGTGAGCCGCTGAGCGCCCAGGTCGGGATGGAGCCCACATCGATCCCGGAGACCAGCCAGGAGACATCGCCGTCCGGGTCGCGCACGGCGGAGATCCGCAGCCCCAGCTCGACCCGGCGCCCGTCCCGGTGCCGGAGCCGGCCCAGACCGCCCCAGCCGTCGTGCTCCTGGCACCATGAGCCGATCGCCTCGGCCTTCGCCGCGTCCTCCGGCGCCGCCAGCAGCATCCTGGCCGACTGCTTCATCGCATCCGCCGCCGGATAGCCGAGAAGTCTCTCCGCCGCCGGGGTCCAGCCGATGATGGTCCCTGTGGCGTCGATCAGCGCCGAGGCCGCATCCGCCATGTCGAACGGGACATGCGTCTCGGTCGGCGCGATTCCCTGGGGGATGGCCATCGTACCCGTCCCATCTGCGGATACATTTCCCTTAATACTATGACTCCTGTGCCTCCCCGGTGGTGAGCCGTGCGACCACGAGCGCGATGAGGATGATCCCGCCGTAGATCGCCTGGATCCAGAACGACGACACCTGGGCGAGGGCCAGCAGGTTCTCCAGCATCCCCAGCAGCAGGGTGCCCAGCAGCGCTCCCAGCAGGGAGCCCCGGCCGCCCCGGAGGCTGATCCCGCCGATCACCGCGGCCGCGAAGACGGTGAAGATCAGGCCGCTGCCCTGATTGGCGCCCAGCGCCCCGACCCGCCCGGCCAGCACCAGCCCGGCCACCCCCGACAGCGCCCCGCCGATCACCAGGACCGCCCACCCCACCCGGCCGGTGCGGATGCCCGCCGCGCGGGCGGCGGGGGCGCTGCCGCCGATCGCGTACACCGCGCGGCCGTGCCGGTGGTAGCGCAGCATGAACCCGGCGAGCGCGAAGCACAGCGCCGTCAGCCACACCGAGATCGGCAGCCCCAGCCAGTCCCGGGAGCCCAGGGCGAAGAACGCGTCCGGCGCGCTGAACAGCGTCCTGCCCGAGACCAGGCCGATCAGCACACCCCGCAGCACGATGTTCATCGCCAGGGTCACGATGAATCCGTTCAGCCCGGCCCCACGATCAGCGCCCCGTTGACGGCGCCCACGCCCGCGCCCACCAGCGGGATCAGCAGCAGCCCCGCCCAGGTGGGCCACCGGGTGCCGAAGCCCGCGTCGGCGGCCGGGATGACGACCAGGAAGCCGAGCGCGGGGGCCAGGCCCGCGATGGACTCCAGGGAGAGATCCATCCTGCCGCTGATCAGGATCATCGCCTCGGCCAGCACCAGCAGCCCCAAGCCCGAGGACGCCCCCAGGATGTTGACCAGGTTGTCCCGGGTGAGGAAGCCGGGGTTGCCGAACGCGCCGATGACCAGCAGCAGGACCACCGCGGGCAGCAGCGCCAGATCGCGGATGCCGAGCGGGACGAGGCGGCGGACGCGGCCCGGCGCGTGGGGCGTGCGGAGATCAGCCATGGCCGGGGGGAACCCCCTCGATCGCGGCGATCAGCTCCCGCTCCGCTTAGCCCGCCTCGTACGCGGCGGTCACGAAGCCACCCGCCATCACCAGCACCCGGTCACAGGCCCGCAGATCCTCCGGCTGGTCGGAGACCAGCAGCACCGCCCGCCCCTCGGCCCGTGCCCGCAGCGCGACGTCCAGCAGAGCGCGCCGGGACCGCACGTCCACCCCGGCCGTCGGGTCGATCAGCACCAGCACCCGCGGATCCGTGGCCAGCGCGCGGGCCATGGCCACCTTCTGCTGATTGCCGCCGGAGAGCGCGGTCACCGGCTGCGCCGGGCCCTCGGTGGTGATCTCCAGCTCGTCGATGGCGCGGCGGGCGAGGGCGTCCCGGGCCGAGGGCCGGATCAGCCCGCCGGGCCCGAGCCGTCCGCTGACCGGCATGGTGATGTTCTCGGCCACCGACAGCTGGGGGACCAGCCCCTCGGTGTGCCGGTCGCGGGGCAGACAGCCCACCCCGGCGGCCAGCGCCGCCGGGACGCTGCCGGTCCGCAGCGGCCGGCCGAGGATCTCGATCCGCCCGCCGGTGGGCCGGTGCAGACCGGCCAGGGCGGCGCCGAGCTGATGACTGCCGGAGCCGGCCAGTCCGGCGAGGCCCACCGCCTCCCCGGCCGCGAGAGTGAGGCTGACGTCGTGGAAGTACGAACCGCTGAGCCGGTCGACCCGCACCGCCACCGGCCCCGCGGCGCCCGGCCGCGGCGGGGCGGCGGGGGCCGGGGCGCGGTGCGGCCCGGCGGGCCCGCCCGTCATCGCCTCGATCAGCGCCCGGGTGGGGAGTTCGCCGACCGGGGCGGTGACGATCCGGCGGGCGTCCCGCAGGACGGTGACGGTCCGGCAGACCTCGTGGATCTCGCCCAGCCGGTGGGAGATGTAGAGGAAGGTGAGAGCCTGTGTCATATCCCCGGCCGGGCGTGCGACGCCTGGCACGCACGCTCGCCGCGTTGCCGAAGTGCCCATGTGGCTCCGCCACGAGGGCGCTCCGGCGCCTTGCGATCGCACGCTCCCCCAGCTACCGCTGGGAGGTGCCCCCTGACGCCGCACGCTGATCCGACCGGGGATATGACACAGGCTCTGACCCCGGCGTCCTGGAGCCGCCGCATATGGCCGAACAGCCGTGCGGCGGCCCGGCCGTCGAGCTGGGCCGTGGGCTCGTCGAGGATGATGAAGCGGGTGCCGCGGGACAGCGCGCGGGCGATCTCCACCATCTTGGCGTCCTCGACGCTCAAGACCCGCGCCAGGGCGTTCTCGGGCACCGGCACGCCCCAGGTGTCCAGCAGGGCGCGGGCCTCCCGGCGCAGCCGCCGCCAACTGACCGGCAGCCCCCGGGAGGTGACCGGACGGCGGCCGAGGAACAGGTTCTCCGCGACCGTCAGTTCGCCGATGACCATCGAGCGTTGGTGCACACAGGCCACCCGGCGGTCCCACGCCGCCCGGTCGGCGGGGGCGGGCGCGGGCTCGCCGTCGTACGCCACCGTCCCCGCGTCCGGCCGTTCAAGACCGGTGAGGATCGCGACCAGCGTGGACTTGCCCGCGCCGTTGCGGCCGACGAGGCCGTGCGAGGCGCCCGTCCGTACGGCGATCCCCGCGTCCCGCAGGGCCACCGTGGGCCCGTACCGCTTGGTGATCCCGCGCGCCTCGACCAGCGGGGGCGGCTCCCTGGTCATGCCCTGTTGCCCCACAGGGAGCGGTCGTCGACATTGGCCCGGGTCACCAGCGGGGCGGGCAGCTGGTCCTCCAGATTGCCGCCGGGCAGCCGGACGATGGTGCTGCCGTGGCCGGTCGGCCCGGCCCTGAAGGGCTTCCCGGCCATGGCCTGCCTGATGTAGCGCATGGCGTAGACGGCGTAGAGGTCCGCGGGCTGGGAGACGGTGGCGTCGATGAGGCCCTTACGGATCGCGTCCAGCTCCTGCGGGATCCCGTCGTTGGAGACGATGGCGATGTGTCCGGGCCGGCCCACCGGGACCAGGGCGCGGTGGCGCTGGAGGGTGCGCAGAGTGGGCGCCAGATAGACGCCGCCGGCCTGGAGGTAGATGCCCTTGATGCCGGGGTGGGCGCTGTAGAGGGCCTCCAGACCGGCCGCGGCCTTCTCCGCCTGCCAGTCGGCCGGGATGTCCAGGATCTTGATGTCCGGGTGCTGCCGCGCCATGCAGCGGTCGAAGGCGGCCGTGCGGTCCCGGCCGTTGACCGAGGCCAGATCGCCCTCGATCTGCACCACCGTGCCCCGCCGCACGGCGCGGCCGAGGCTGTGGCACGCCTTGACGCCGTACGCGCGGTTGTCGGCCCGGACCACGATGGCCACCCTGCCCCGGTCGGGGGCCACATCGACGGCGACGACCGGCACATGGGCGCGCCGGGCGGCGCTCAGCCCGGGGCCGATGGCGGCGGAGTCGATCGGGGAGACGACCAGGCCGCCCACGTCCTGGGCCAGCAGATTGTCGATATCGGTGATCTGTTTGCCCGGGTCGTTGTCGGAGTTGACCGTCGGCAGCACCCGTACGCCCGCCTTCCTGGCCTGCTCCGGGAGCTCGTCGTTGTACGCCTCCCAGAAGGGCGAGGTCAGCAGCGGCAGCACCACGCCGACCCGGCCCGCGTCCGCACCCCCGCCGCAGCCCGCGACGGCCGGGCCGCACAGCAGGAGCAGGGCCGCGGCGGCGGTGGTGAGGCGGTGGGGCATGGGGTCTCCGGCGCTCAGGACGAATACCCCATATCAGCACAGAACGGGCAGTAAGGAGCGGAAAGCCGACCCTTGACAATCCTCCGGTGTACGCCTGAGGATCGCCGCGTGAACTTGTCAGACAGCCAGACAGGTGGGTCCGGATTCGCCGCCCCTCGTCGCGTCAGCGCGATGGAAGCGGTTCTCACCCACCTCAGGGAAGCGATCGAGCGCGGCGATTACGCGGTGGGGGACAAACTCCCCTCCGAGGCCGAGCTCTGCCGTCGCCTGGAGGTGAGCCGGCCGGTGCTCCGCGAGGCCCTCAGGGCCCTGCAGACCATGGGGCTGACCGCCTCGCGCACCGGCAAGGGCACCTTCGTCATCTCCAGCGGTCCGGTGGCGGACCCCACCTTCGGCGACTACGCCGCGAGCGACCTGCTGGAGGTGCGCCGGCACATCGAGATCCCGGTGGCGGGCTACGCGGCCCAGCGCCGCTCCGCCGAGGATCTCGACCACCTGTCCCATCTGCTGGAGCGGATGGAGCGGGAGACCGACACCACCGCATGGGTGGCGATGGACACGCTGTTCCATCTCGCTGTCGCCCAGGCGGCCCGGAACCCGGTCTTCCGGCGGGTCATCGAGGAGATCCGCGATGCCCTGGCCCGGCAGTCGGCATTTCTCAACGAACTCGGCGGCCGCCGCGAGCAGTCGAACCGGGAACACCGGGCGATCGTCGAGGCGCTCGCCGACGGGTCCGAACACGACGCGGTGGAGGCCATGTCCCACCACCTCGAACGCGTGGAGACCACCCTGACCTCCATCGTGCGGCCCGCTGCGGCGGACAGCCGGACGACAGCACCGACGGAAGGCGGACAGCAGGCGTGAGCGAGCAGTCCCTCCGGCAAGAAGACCGCCAACAGCACCAGGCCGGGAGCCCCGCGCAGGTGGACGCGGGCGACGCCGGTTACAGCAAGTCCCTCAAGGCCCGGCACGTCAACATGATCGCCATCGGCGGCGCCATCGGCACCGGCCTCTTCCTCGGCGCCGGTGGGCGGCTCAAGGATGCCGGGCCGTCGCTGGCCCTGGCGTACGCGGTCTGCGGTGTCTTCGCCTTCCTGGTCGTACGCGCCCTGGGCGAGCTGGTGCTGCACCGGCCCTCCTCCGGCGCGTTCGTCTCCTACGCCCGTGAGTTCCTCGGCGAGAAGGGCGCCTTCGTCGCGGGCTGGATGTACTTCCTGAACTGGGCCACCACCGGGATCGCCGACATCACGGCCGTGGCGACGTACACCCACTACTGGGGGATGTTCACCGAGATCCCGCAGTGGGTGATCGCCCTGATCGCGCTCGCCGTGGTGCTCACGGTCAATCTGATCTCGGTGAAGATCTTCGGCGAGCTGGAGTTCTGGTTCGCGATCATCAAGGTCGGCGCGCTCGTCGTCTTCATGGCGATCGGCATCTTCCTGCTGGTCACCCGCGAGCAGGTGGCCGGCACAAGCACCGGGCCCAGCCTGATCACCGACCACGGCGGCGTCTTCCCGCACGGCGCGCTGCCGATGCTGCTGGTCGTCCAGGGCGTCGTCTTCGCCTACGCCTCGGTGGAGCTGGTCGGCGTGGCCGCGGGCGAGACCCAGAACCCCGAGAAGATCATGCCCAAGGCGATCAACTCCATCATGTGGCGCGTGGCCCTGTTCTACGTCGGCTCCGTGGTGCTGCTCTCGATGCTGCTGCCCTCCGACTCCTACTCGGGCGACCAGAGCCCCTTCGTCACCGTGCTGTCCAAGATCGGCGTCCCGGCGGCAGGCGGGGTGATGAACCTCGTCGTGCTCACCGCCGCGATGTCCAGCCTCAACTCCGGGCTGTACTCCACCGGCCGGATCCTGCGCTCGATGGCGATGTCCGGCTCCGCGCCCAGGTTCACCGGCGCCATGAGCCGCACCCATGTGCCCTACGGAGGCATCCTCCTCACCTCCTTCTTCTGTGTGCTGGGCGTGGGCCTGAACTATGTGGTGCCGAGCGAGGCGTTCGAGATCGTGCTCAACTTCGCCGCGATCGGCATCCTCTCGACCTGGGCCGTGATCATGCTCTGTCATCTGCTGTTCTGGCGGCGCGCCCAGGCCGGCCAGGTCAGCCGTCCCGGCTACCAACTCCCCGGCTCCCCGTACACCGAGATCGTCACCCTGGGCTTCCTCGCCTCCGTCCTCGTCCTGATGTGGGCGGACGGCGGCCCCAGCCGACTGACCGTCATGGCGCTTCCGGCGATCCTGGTGGCGCTGGTCATCGGCTGGTACGCGGCCCGCAGCCGGATGAAGGACCCCTCGTGAACTCATACTGAGGAATCGTTTCTCCGCGTGGCCGTACCACCCCCGGACGCCCTCTCCCTCCACCACCATCCGGAGGAATCCCACCCCGTGAACACCCCCGACCACGAGAGCACCACCATGAGCACCGCCCTCGGACGGACCGACGACGCGACCCGCCGCACCCCGGCCGAGCCCCCCGCCATCCGTGAACCCCGCCATGTGCCGCTCGCCCATGTGGTACGCGGCGGGGCCATCGAGGGCGTCCACCACGGCTCGGTCGTCGTCCTGGCCGCCGACGGCCGGGTCGCCTTCCAGACCGGCGACATCGACGTGGCCTTCTACCCGCGCTCCGCGCTCAAACCCGTCCAGGCCGTCGCCCTGCTGCGGGCCGGGCTGCCGCTGGACGGGGAGCTGCTGTCGCTCACCGCCGCCAGCCACTCCGGCCAGCCGCGCCATCTGGACGGCGCCCGCCGCATCCTCGACCGGGCCGGGCTCACCGAGGACGACCTCCGCAACACCCCGGACCTGCCGTACGGCGCCGCCGAGCGCGACGCCTGGCTGCGCGACGGCGGCGAGCCCACCCGGCTCGCCCAGAACTGCTCCGGCAAGCACGCCGCGATGCTGCTCACCGCCCAGCTGCGCGGCTGGCCGCTGAGGGACTACCTCGACCCGGCCCACCCGCTGCAGCGGGTGATCGCCGAGACCGTGGCGGACCTCACCGGGCAGGGCATCGCCCGGGTCTCGGTCGACGGCTGCGGCGCGCCGCTGTTCTCCGTCTCCCTGCGCGGGCTCGCGACGGCCGCCGCCCGGATCGCCTCCGGCGCCATGGACACCCCCGAGGGGCGGGTGGCGGCCGCCCTGCGCGCTCACCCGGACATGGCGTCCGGCACCGACCGGGACGTGGCCCGGCTGATGCGCGCCGTACCGGGCCTGATCGCCAAGGACGGCTTCGAGGGCGTGCAGATCGCGGCGCTGCCGGACGGCCGGGCCGTCGCCGTGAAGATCGCCGACGGTGCGGACCGCGCCCGGATGCCGGTGACCGCCGCGGCGCTGGCCCACTGCGGGATCGACCCCGGTGCCCTCGCCGAGTTCGCCACCACGCCGGTGTACGGCGGCGGGGCCGCCGTCGGCGGTGTGCACCCCACCGACGTCCTGGCCCAGCCCACCCCTGACCCACTCTTTCCAGGAACCAAGGAAGACCGCACACCATGAGCGCCACCGGCCATCGCCGCGAACACGACCTGCTCGGCGACCGCGACGTCCCCGCCGACGCCTACTGGGGCATCCACACCCTGCGCGCCGGCGAGAACTTCCCCATCACCGGCACCTCCATCTCCGCCTATCCGCACCTGATCAGCGCCCTGGCCGCCGTCAAGGAGGCCGCCGCCCGCGCCAACGAGGACCTCGGGCTGCTCACCACGGAGAAGGCCGACGCCATCGCGGCCGCCTGCCAGGAGATACGCCGGGGCGCCCTGCACGACCAGTTCATCGTCGATGTGATCCAGGGCGGCGCCGGGACCTCGACCAACATGAACGCCAACGAGGTGATCGCCAACCGGGCGCTGGAGCTCATCGGCCACGAGAAGGGCGACTACGCCCACCTCCACCCCAACGAGGACGTCAACCTCAGCCAGTCCACCAACGACGTCTACCCGACCGCCGTCAACGTCTCCACGATCATCGCCGTCCGTGAGCTCCACACGGCCATGGAGACGCTGCGCCAGGCGTTCGCCGCCAAGGCCGAGGAGTTCCGCGACGTCCTGAAGATGGGGCGCACCCAGCTCCAGGACGCGGTGCCCATGACGCTGGGCCAGGAGTTCTCGGCGTACGCCGTGATGCTGGAGGAGGACCAGAGCCGGCTGCTGGAGGCCGCCACCCTGGTGCACGAGATCAACCTCGGCGCGACCGCCATCGGCACCGGCCTCAACGCCCCCAAGGGCTACGCCGAGGCCGCCCGCCGCCACCTCGAGGCCATCACCGGACTGCCGCTGGTCACCGCCGCCAACCTGGTGGAGGCCACACAGGACTGCGGCGCGTTCGTCCATCTGTCGGGCGTCCTCAAGCGCATCGCGGTCAAGCTCTCCAAGAGCTGCAACGACCTGCGGCTGCTCTCCTCGGGCCCGCGGGCCGGGCTCAACGAGATCAATCTGCCCCCGGTGCAGGCCGGTTCCAGCATCATGCCCGGCAAGGTCAACCCGGTGATCCCCGAGGTCGTCAACCAGGTCGCCTTCGAGGTGATCGGCAACGACGTCGCCATCACGATGGCCGCAGAGGCCGGACAGCTCCAGCTCAACGCCTTCGAGCCGATTATCCTGCACTCCCTCTCCGAGAGCGTCACCCATCTGCGCGCCGCCTGCCTGGTGCTGGCCGAGCGGTGCGTCGCGGGCATCACCGCCAACACCGAACGGCTGCGCACCTCCGTGGAGAACTCCATCGGCCTGGTCACCGCGCTCAACCCGTACATCGGCTACAGCGCGGCCACCAGCATCGCCAAGGAGGCCCTCGCCACGGGCCGCGGCGTGGCCGAACTCGTCCTGGAGAAGGGCTTGCTGCCCGCCGACCGCCTGGCCGAGGTGCTCCGGCCGGAGGAGGTGGCCGGACAGCCCTCAGGGCTCCGTCCGTAGCCGCGCGACCGCCGGGGCCGAGCTGTGGGGGAGGAGCTCGGTGGGGCGGTCCGGGGTTGCCACGTCGATGCGGACGCGGTCGGCGATGCGGTAGGGGCGGTGCGCCAGCACCGCTCCGACGCGTCCGCGCAGCCGGGACATCGCGGCCCGTACGGTCACCGTCCGCGTCGGGTCCCCGAACAGGTCCTGGGCCAGCTGGGCCGCCGTGCGCCCCTCGGGGTGCGCGGCGAGCACCAGCAGCACCTCGGCCTGGCGGGCGCTGAGTTCATGCGTCCAGGTGCCCGAGGGGCCCGAGAACGTCAGGGACCAGCGGTGTGGATGGCGTACGTCCAGCAGCAGATCGCCCCAGCCGGCCGGACCGCCCCCCTCGGAGGTGTCGCCGTCCAGCACCCGCAGCAGATGGCCGCCGGGCAGCGGCTCCACCGCGCACGCGCCGAGCGCCGGGAGCCACACCGGCCCGTCGCACGGCGCCTTCGGCAGCAACAGCCGGCGCTCGCGCGGGGTCACGCCGGTGACCCCGGCGATCCAGCCGTGCTGGTCGACCACCACGGCCTTGCCGTGGATCCGCGCCAGCAGCGGCGCGGCGACCGCGCGCAGGCCCTCCAGCTCCCGGCTGTGGGCGAGGCGCAGTTCGCCCTCGGCCCACCGGGCGGTCGCGGTGACCAGGGAGAGCACCGTCGGATGGGCGGTCCCGGCGGGGCCGCTGACGTCGATGACGCCCAGCAGCCGTCCGTCGCGCGGGTCGTGGACCGGGGCGGCGGCGCAGCTCCAGGTGTGGAAGGCGCTCACGAAGTGCTCCGCCGAATGCACCCGTACGGGGGACTTCACGGCGAGCGCGGTGCCGATTCCACTGGTCCCGGCGACGTCCTCGGCCCAGTGCGAACCCTCCACGAGCGCGATGCCGTCGGCCTGCCGACGCACCCCCCGATGGCCGTCGATCCACAGGATCCGGCCCTCCGCATCGGCGATGATCATGATGTGCGCGGCCGCCTCCGCCGCCTCCAGCAGCCCGTTCTGCAGGGTGGGCAGCACCTCGGCCAGCCGGGTCTGCCGCCTCCGGCGCTCCAGTTCGTCCAGGCCCAGCGGCCGTGGCGCGCGGCCGTGATCGGGGTCGAGGCCCAGGCGCAGCATCCGGTCCCAGGAGGCGCCGATCACCGGGCGGGCGGGCAGCGGAAGCCGTCCCCGGCTCAGCGCCGCCTCGCGGATCACCGCCATGAGACGGGCCGATTCGGCGGGGCTCAGCGCGGCCAGGGGACTGGCGTCGCGTGGGTGCTGGATACGCATGGATGGCAGCCTTCAGCCTCTGCTGAGCGGGGCTTCGTTGCTCCGCGATTGTAGTGAAGAGGCGCGGCGAGGGCTGCGGTCGTGAAGCCGTGGAGCGGCGGCAGCGACGATATGCGAAGCCCTCCGGGCCATCGCTCCTACAGGGCGGGCACGGTCAGTTCGGCCCAGATGGTCTTGCCCGTGGCGGTCTGCCGGGTGCCCCAGCTCCCGGTGAGCTGGGCCACCAGCAGCAGTCCGCGGCCGCCCTCGTCGAAGGCGCGGGCGCGGCGCAGATGCGGTGCGGTGGCGCTGCCGTCGGAGACCTCGCAGATCAGGGCCCGGTCATGGATCAGACGCAGCCGGATGGGCGGGGTGGCGTGCCGGATGGCGTTGGTGACCAGCTCGCTGACCACGACCTCCATGGTGAAGGCGGCGTCCTCGAACCCCCACGCGGTCAGCCGCTCGGCGGCCTCCCGGCGGGCCCGGGACACCACGGCCGGGTCGTCCGGCAGCTCCCAGGTGGCCACGCTGTCCGTGTCCAGCCCCCGGGTGCGGGCCAGGAGCAGGGCGATGTCGTCGGTGGGGTGGCCCGGCAGCAGCTTGGTCAGCACCGCCTGGCAGAGGCCGTCCAGGGAGGCGGCGGGCCGGGCGAGGGTGCGGCGCAGGGTGTCGATCGCCTTGTCGACGTCCCTTTCGCGGGACTCGATCAGACCGTCGGTGTAGAGGGCCAGCAGGCTGCCTTCGGGCAGTTCGAGCTCGACCGTCTCGAACGGCAGGCTCCCCAGCCCCAGCGGCGGCCCGCTGGGCAGGTCGAGAAGGGTGGCGGTGCCGTCGGGCGTCACCAGCACGGGCGGCGGATGCCCGGCCCGCGCCAGCGAGCAGCGGCGGGAGACCGGGTCGTAGACCGCGTACAGACAGGTGGCGCCGACCTGCGCGTTGGTCACCCCCACGGCCTCCCCCGAGTCCGCACCGTCGTTGTCGTTCTCCGTCTCGTCCGACAGATGGTTGATCAGATCGTCCAGATGGGTGAGCAGCTCATCGGGGGCGAGATCGACGTCGGCGAGGGTGCGTACCGCCGTCCGCAGCCGCCCCATGGCCGCCGACGCCCGTACGCCATGGCCCACCACGTCGCCGACGACCAGGGCGACTCGCGCGCCCGACAGCCGGATGACGTCGAACCAGTCGCCGCCCACCCCGGACCGGGAGTCGGCCGGCCGGTAGCTGGAGGCGACCTCCACGGCGGTGCTCGGGGGCAGGGTGCGCGGCAGCAGACTGCGCTGCAGGGCCAGCGCGGTGTGCCGCTCGTGGGTGTACCGCCGGGCGTTGTCGACGCAGACGGCGGCCCTGGCCGTCATCTCCTCGGCGAGCAGCAGATCGTCCTGCTCGAACGGCTCGGGGCGGCGATGCCGGGAGAACGTGGCCACACCGAGGGTGGTGCCGCGGGCCCGCATCGGAACGGCCATGGTCGAATGGAGCCCGAACCGGCGGATCATGGCGGCCCGCTCCGGTGCCTCGTCGGCCCACCGGGCGACGGCGGGGTCGGTGACCCGGTTCAGCATCGCCCGCTCGGCCTTCAGACACTCGGCCGCGGGGGAGAACTCGGGGTAGGCGGCCACCTGCCCCGGCTCCAGCACGGCCTCCGGACAGCCCGGGAAGACCGACCGGCAGGCGACCCGGCGCAGCAGCACATGGCCGCCCGGCGGGCCGGGGCGCGGTTCGCCGCCGTCGTGCACCGCGGGCAGCAGATCGACCGTCACGAAGTCGGCGAGTGCCGGGACGGCCACATCGGCCAGCTCCTGCGCGGACCGGTCGATGTCCAGCGTGCTGCCGATCCGCACACTGGCCTCGTTGAGCAGTGTCAGCCGCTGCCGGGCGGTCAGCTGGGCGGTCGTGTCGTGAGCGGACAGCATCACGGCCGCCGCCCGGCCCTCGTCGTCCAGCAGCGGGGCGACGACGGCGGACCAGGCGAGCGGGCGGGGGTGGCCGGGCATGGGCGTGGCCAGCTCCAGCCGCTGCCCCTTGCCCGTCTCCAGCGCCCGCCGCATCGTCCGCTCGGCCGACTCGGATTCGGGGCCGGGCAGGATCTCCGGAATCCGCAGCCCCCGCATCTCCTCCTGCTCCAGGCCCATCACCCGCTCCAGGTCGTGGTTGGCCCAGCGCAGCCGAAGCCCGGTGTCGTAGACCGCCATCGTGCAGGGGCCCTCGAGGAAGGAGCGCCGCATCAACTCCTCGTCCAGGGCGGCGTCCCCGGCGCGCGGCACGGCGGAGACGATCAGCCACTCGGGGGCCCCGGCGGACGAGGTGCGGCGGTGCGCCAGCAGCCCCAGCTCCACGGTGGAGCCATCGCGGCGCAGCAGGGTGACCCGCCCGTTCAGCCGGCCGGGCGGAGAGGGGGAGCGCAGCACGGCCGGTACCTCGGCGCGGGCGGGAGAGGAGTCGTGGAGCAGCTCGGCCGCGGGCCTGCCCACGATCTCGGCCGGGCGGTAGCCGAGCAGCCCGCGGGCCGCCTCGTTCCACTGGGTGACGATGCCGTGCTCGTCGACCGTGGCCTTGGCGGTGGCTCCCTCGCCGAAGAGATCGTCCGACCGGACGGACCACTCGTCCCGCGGGGTGTCCGGTCGCGTCATGCTGTCATCTCACCCTTGCCCCGGTCTTCCGCCGTGGGCGAGGGGCCGGCTCCACCGTGGCGCCCTTGGCGGAGAGTGAACCAATGGTCGCGTCTTCAAGTATGCCCATGGTCCGAGGGGTCGGCACACGGTGCGCGGCCTGCGCATGATGGTCGGGAGCCGGCTGTCACTCTGCGCTGGTACTGTCCCGGATCACAGCGAAACGAACACAAGTTCTGCAAGGGGTGGGGTTTATGGCCATGGTCGTACATGGGGGACATGGCAGGGGTGCCCGTGCGGCCGGTGCCGTGCTCACCGCCGTGCTGCTCTGCGGCGGCGCGGTCGGCTGCGGATCGTCCGGGGCGGACGGGAAGCCCGGGGGCAAGGCGGGGGAGAAGTCCTCGGAGCAGATGCGGATGGCCCCGGCGGCGGCCGTGCGCGCGGCCGCCGAGAAGAGCGAGAAGCTCACCTCGTTCCGCTACCGGATGAGCGGCCGCACCCCCGAGGACGGGCGGATCGAGGGCGAGGCGGCGATGAGCACCAAGCCGCTCGCCGTCAGCATGGAGATGCGCGCGGCCGGCCGGGGCGCCGACGCGGCGGTGGAGATCCGGATGCTCGACGGGGCGATGTACCTCAACGGGGGCAAGGAGGCCGCCGCCGGGCTGGACGGCAAGACCTGGCTCAAGCTGGACCTCGGGGCGCTGGGCGAGAAGGCGGCCGGCGCGCCGGCCGGCGGTTCGCTGTCCCGCCAGGCCGACAAGAACCCGGCCGAGGAGTCGGCCTTCCTCTCCGGGGCCGACGATGTGAAGCGGCTCGGCGAGGAGACCATCGACGGGGTGCGCACCACGCACTACCGGGGCACCGTCAGCCTCCGCCAGATGCGCGCGAGCCTGAAGGACGAGGACGCGGCGACCCGCGAGCGCCGCGAGAAGAACCTCAAGGCGTACGAGGGAATGGGGGTCGACCGGCTGTCCATGGACATGTGGATCGACCGGGACGGCCACACCAAGCGGTTCCGCGTCCGCGGCGAGGGGGACAAGGGCCCGCTCGACATGACCATCACCTTCTCGGCCCTCAATGAGCCGGTCACGGTGAAGGCGCCACCGGCGAGCCGGACCATGGACCTCTCCGAGCTGGCGCGGGGCGCCGAGGGCTGATCCGGCGGGGGCGGCTTCACCTGTGGGCGGCCGCGGCGGGCTCAGACGCCCGGTGTGCCCGCCCCGGCCGTGAGGGCCGAGTCGTCCTCCACCCGTGCGCCGGGCAGCTGGTGCCGGGCGGCGATGAGGGCGGCGTCCACATCCCGCGTCCCGGTGGAGACGCACAGGGTGTAGGCGAGATCGTCCATCCGCTGTCGTACCTCGGTGCCGCCCGATTCGGCGTGCAGCGTCCGCAGGGTCTCGTACTGCTCGATGAGGTTCTGAAGTACGACCGGGTGGGCCATGAGCACGGCAAGTGATCCTTTCTCAGCCGACGGGTTGACGCCAGGCGTGTACCCCCGTGGCCGAGGGCCATGTACGTGTTTCATCTGACAGAGCCCGCGGGGGCAGACGCCGCGGGTCAGATGTCGCGCCGCTCCAGGGGCTGGTTGGCCGGGCCCTGCAGCACCCGGCCGTCGGTGCCGAAGCGGGAGCCGTGGCAGGGGCACTCCCAGGCCCGCTCGGCGGCGCTGAACGCCACGAGACAGCCCAGATGGGTGCACCGGGCCGAGACCGCGTGAGCTGTGCCGTCCTCGTCCCGGTAGACGGCGCAGCGCCGCCCGTCCAGGCGGACCACGGCCCCGGTGCCCGGGGCGATCCGGTCGACCGAGTCGGTGCCCGGGGTGCTCAGCCGGTCGCCGACGAAATGCTTCCCGACGTGGAACTGGTGGCCGAGCAGCGCCGGGGCCTCGCGCAGCGCGGTCCCCAGCCGTCGGGGGTCGTACAGCCCGGCCCACTCCGGCTGCTCACCGCCGATGAGCGCGGTGAGCAGCCGGGCCGCCATGATGCCGCCGCTCAGGCCCCAGCCCGCGAAGCCCGTCGCGACATAGGTGTGGCGCGCGCCGGGGTGGAAGGGGCCCACCAGCGGCACGGTGTCGGTCGGGTCGTTGTCCTGGGCGGCCCAGCGGTGGGTGATCTCCACGCCCGGGAAGCGCTCCCGGGTCCAGTCCGCCAGCCGCCCGAAGCGCTCGGCGGTGTCCCCGGTGCCGGGGGTGAAGCTCTCCCCGGTCACGATCAGCAGCCGCTGCCCGTCGCCGTGGGGCGCGGTGCGCACCGACCGGGTGTGCTGGTCCGGGGTGATGTACGCGCCCCGCGGATCCCGGCCGGCGGGAAGGGGACCGGCCACGACGAGTTCGCGGTGCGGCGAGAGCCGGGCGAACAGCAGCGCCCGGTCGAACACCGGGTAGTGGGTGGCGATCACCACGTCCCCCGCCGTCACCACCGCCCCGCCCTTCGTGGTGACCCGGCAGGGGGTGCCCTCCTCCAGGCCGGTGGCGCGGGTGTGCTCATGGATCCGCCCGCCGCGGGTGCGCAGATCCTCGGCGAGCCCGAGGAGGTAGCCGCGCGGATGGAACTGCGCCCCTCCCTCGACCCGGACCGCGCCCGCGACCGGGAAGGGCAGCCCGGTCTCCGTCACATACGAGGCGGGCAGCCCCGCCTCGCCCGCGGCGTCCGCCTCGGCGCGCATGGTGTCCGCGCGCGCCGGATCCTCGGTGTAGGTGAAGGCCGGGACGCGCTCCAGATCGCAGTCGACACCGAGCTCGGCCGCGATCGCCACCGCCCGCTCGACGGCCTCGGACTGCGACCGCGCGTACATCCGCGCGCCCTCCGGCCCGCGGGTGCGCCGCAGCCGGTCGTAGATGAGCGAATGCAGCGCCGTGAGCTTGGCCGTGGTGTGGCCGGTGACACCCGCCGCGATCCGGTCCGCCTCCAGCACCGCCACCCGGTGCCCGGCGCGGGTCAGCTCCCACGCGGTGCTCAGCCCCGCGATCCCGGCGCCGATCACGGCGACATCGACCTCCAGGTCCTCGGTGAGGGCCGGGTGGGGGGTGCCGGGCGGGGCGGTGTCCATCCAGTACGACTCGGGCACACCGGGAAGTTTCGTCATCGTTCCCGAGTGCCCGCCGGCGACCGCCTGAAGCGGGTGGGGGTGCCGGCGGGCCAACCGGCCGCCGCCTACACCGGGCCCTCGGCCGCGATCAGCGCCGAGGCGGCCCGGGAGTGCAGCGAGTCCAGGGTGGTGAGCTGTTGCCCGGCCCGCTCCAGCAGCTCCGCGAGGCGGCCCGTCTGCAGCCGGGTGTCATGGACGGCCACCGCGAGCAGCGAGCGCCACAGCAGCGCCTTGCCCTCCACCCCCATCCGGAGCGCCTCCAGCCCCACCAGCGTGTTCACCCCGGTGCGCCGCCGCGGCCGGCTGCCCGGCGTCAGCCGCGCCGTGCGCTCGGCCGCCCGCGACGCGCGGAGCTTGCCGCGGCGGACGGGGACGTCGAGCGAGGCCATGCACCACAGCAGCGATCTGCGGTCCTGGACGAGCTCCGCGGTGAGCCTCGCCAGCTCGCCGCCGTAGACCGAGCGCCGGTGTCTGCGATTCATCCGGCGGGCCAGCCCGACCGCTGCCGTGGCGGCCACCAGATGGTCGTTGAGGTAGATCCCGAGCCACGGCGGCGCGTGGATGCCGCCGGAGCGGGTCGCGGCCGGTACAGCCATGGTCGTCCTCCCGACGCCGGGCCCCGAGCAGCGCTGTCAGGACTCCGACGGGTACCCGCCGGGAGGACTCCCAAGAGACGGCCGCCGCGGAGCCGCTCCGCGGGCCGCGGCCAGGGCGCGCTGGTGCAGGTCTTCGAGCGCGTCCAGCACGACCGTGCGCTCGTGCCACTCCAGCCACAGCCCTGCCCGGGTGGCCAGGTCGAGCAGGATCGCGGTCTCCGCGTCGGTCGGACTGTGCCTGACCTTGGGCACATGGACCGAGAACACCCCGACGACCTCGCGGGAGGCGCCGGTCATGGGGATGCTGTGCGCGGTGCGGGAGCCGGTGGCCAGGATGACCTCGCGGGCGGTGTCGGAGAAGACGCGGTCGGTGGCGATGTCCGACACCACCGGCCGGGCGCGGGCCGCCGCCATCGCACACGCCGTCTCGCCCTCGCCGACATGGGAGAAGAAGTCGATGAACTCGCTGCTGAAGCCATGGTGCCGCGCCATCCGCAGCCCGGCCGGGTCCGCCAGCTGGAGATCCCCCATATCGGAGCCCACCACCTCCATGGCCCGGTCCAGCACCCGCTTCACCACCGTGGAGCGGTGGACCTCACCGGGCCGCACATCCGGCAGGAACGGCAGCGCGGGGGCCTCCCCGCGGATGCGCTCCGGAAACCACAGCCGGCTGCCGGGGGCGGGCCGTTCCACGCGCAGCAGCGCGGCCGCCAGGGTCCGCAGTTTCACGTTGTGCGTCTGTGAGCTGCGTTTGAGCAGCGTGAACGCGGTCTGCCCCGCGGGCAGCCGGTAGCGCTCCCGCAGAACGCCCTGCGCCTGGGCGATCAGCGGGTGCGAACGCAGTTTGGCGCGCAGATCGACGGTCTCCCGGCGCAGCCGTATCACCTCCGGCACCGCCGTCCGGTCGCCGCCCGCCGTGCAGGTGTCCAGCGCGGAGGTGTCCCGCGCGGAGGTGTCCCGTGCGGAGGTGTCCAGCGCGGAGGTGTCCCGTGCGGAGGTGTCCCGTGCGGAGGTGTCCCGTGCGGAGGCGTCCGCCCCCGCCGCCGTCCCACCGCAGGCGGCGACGGCCGCCTCCACGGTGGCGTACATCCGGATCGTGCCGTCCACCAGCACCGTCCGCAGCAGCCGCGCCACGTCGTCCGCGGCCCCGGCCAGGAGCAGCGGGGCACCGGCCTCGGACAGGGTCCGCGCACAGCGCAGCAGACCCCGCACCCCCTCCGCCGTGATCTCCCGGACCCGTGAGAGATCCACGATCACGGCGGCGCCGGGTCTCTCCCGGCCGACCTGCCGCGCGCCCATGAACACGGGGTGGTCCGGCCGGTCGAGGCCCCCTTCGGGGCGCAGCAGCCATGCCGCACCCCCGGATGCCGCACCCGGCACCCGGGGCGGCCGCTCGCTCGGCGCGCCCTGCCCCGCGCCCCGGTCCTCGTTCCCGCACGTCACGTCGGTCTCGCGCATCTCCGCCTCGTTCCGCGGTCCGTCCGCAAAGGGTTCGGCTCCGGGGGTACCCCGGACCGAGCCATACCTTGGTCAGACGGGCGGAATGAGTCAACGCGGCCCCGGCGCGCGCATGGCGTGCAGCGGTCCGCGGTGCAGCGGCGTGGTGCGCCACCGCGCGGTGAAGACGCGGTCCGCGAGGGAGCAGGTGACCACCAGGTGGTGCGGGGTTTCCAGGAACGCGATGTCCACGGTCAGCGTGTCCGGGTCCGTCCAGCCCCCGCTCACCGCCGTGGGAACGGGCGCCTCCGGCCCGGTGTGCACCCGCCACCCCGCGCCGTCGAACCCCAGGTCCAGCCGGGACGCCCGCTCGGCCAGCGCGACGGCCCAGCCACCGGAGCCGTCCTCGGCCACCGTGACCCCGGTCAGGGTCGGCTGGTCCGCGCAGACGCCGCCTTCGGGGGCGAACTCCGCACCCGACCAGGCGCCGGGGTCCGCGAGCGGCGCGGGCTTCGCCGCCGACGGCGGCAGGGCGAGCCGGGACAGCCGCCGCTCCAGCGCGGCGTCCTCGTCCTCGCGGCCGGTGAGCGGCGCGTCGCCGAACGCGGGCAGCAGATGCTCCCAGACCGCGTCCAGGACGGCCTGCATCCGCTCGGTGTCCGCCGTTGTGGCGATCACCACATCGTGTTCGGGCAGCACCAGGCAGAACTGCCCGTACGCCCCGTCGCCCCGGTACCCGTGCCGGGACATCCAGAACTGGAGCCCGTACCCCCGCCGCCAGTCCGGCCCCGAGCCGCCTGCCATGGGCTCCTCGGTCGGGATCCACAGCCGGGTCGCGTCCTCGACCCAGGCGGCCGGAAGCAGCCGCTCGCCCTCCCACTCACCGCCCCGCAGATACAGCAGCCCCAGCCGGGCGATCGCGTCGGTGGCCGCGAACAGCCCGCTGAAGCCGAGGTCGCGCCCGGCCGGCACCTGCAGCCAGGCCGCCTCGCCGATGCCCAGCGGATCGAACAGGCGTGGCCGCAGATACTCCGTCAGCGACTGCCCGGTCACCCGCTGGACGATCGCGGCGAGCGTGTACGTGGCGGGCTGGTTGTACGCGAAGACGGTGCCCGGCGCGCGGTCCGGCGGCAGCCGCAGGAAGCCGCGCACGGGCTCCTCCGGGTCCAGCCCGAACGCCCGCTCCATCGTCTCCTCGAGGTGTCCGCTGGCCATCGACGCGATATGACGTACGAGCATGGCGCGGCTGCCCGGGTCGGTGATCTCCGCCTCGAACTCGGGGAAGTACGAGATCACGGGAGCGTCGAGGTCCAGCAGCCCCTCGGCGGCGGCCAGCCCCGCCGCCGTGGAGGTGAAGCTCTTGCTGAGGGAGTAGAGCAGATGCGGCCGCTCGGCGGTGTACGGCGCCCACCAGCCGGAGGCGATCAGCCGGCCGTGGCGCAGAATCATCAGACTGTGCGGCTCGATGTCCGGCGCGCCCTCGACGGCGTCGAGGAAGGCGTGGACGCCCCGCGCGTCCACGCCCTCGGCGGCGGGGGTGCCGGCGGGCAGCGGATGGGCACTCATCAGACGGGTCCTCGTGGGGTCAGGGGTGGGCTGCGCCAACCCTCCCCGGCGGGGCGGCGGGTGTCCAGAGGGTTTTGTGCCGCTTGGCCGAGCGGAGGGCGCGGCTGCGGCGGGCCGGGGGCTCGTTGAGAGGATCGGTGGTGACGGATCGCCGGTGATCCGCGAACGCACCAGACGCCGGAAGGAACGAACACCTCGTGACCGACTCCGTGACCGACCGCGTGACCGATGACGACGCCGTGCTGACGCGCGTCGAGGGCCGCGCCGGACATCTCACCCTCAATCGGCCCCGCGCCCTCAACGCCCTCACCCATCCGATGGTGACCCGGATCGCCGAGGCCCTCACCGCCTGGCAGCGGGATCCGGCCGTCGAGACCGTGGTGATCGACGGGGCGGGGGAGCGCGGGCTGTGCGCGGGCGGCGACATCCGCCTGATCCACCAGGACGTGACCTCGGGCGGCGGCGCGGCCTCGCGGGCGTTCTGGCGCGACGAGTACACGCTCAACGTCCGCGTCGCCCGCTACCCCAAGCCCTACGTGGCCCTGATGGACGGCATCGTGATGGGCGGTGGCGTCGGGGTCTCGGCCCACGGCGGTGTGCGGATCGTGACAGAGCGCTCCCGGGTGGCCATGCCCGAGACCACGATCGGCTTCGTACCGGATGTCGGCGGCACCCATCTGCTGGCCCGCGCACCGGGCGAACTGGGCACGCATCTGGCGCTCACGGGAGCCTCGGTGGGCGCCGCCGACGCCCTGCGCTGCGGACTGGCCGACCATGTCGTCCCCTCCGGGCAGCTGCCCGCGCTGGCCCGGGACCTGGCCGCGGAGCCGGTGGGGGACGTCCTGCCCCGGTACGCGGTCGAGGCCCCGGCCGGGACCCTGGACGGCCACCGGGAGTGGATCGACCAGTGCTATGCGGCGGACACCGTCGAGGAGATCGTGGACCGGCTGATGGCGGTCGGGGAACCGGCCGCCAAGGAGACCGCCGAGACCCTCCTCGCCAAGTCCCCCACCGCGCTGAAGGTCACGCTGGCCGCCGTCCGCGGGGCTCGGGCGCTCGGCTCGCTGGAGCGCGTCATGGAGCAGGAGTACCGCGTCTCCTGCGCGGCCCTGTCCCGCCCGGACCTCGTCGAGGGCATCCGCGCCCAGGTGATCGACAAGGACCGCCGCCCCCGGTGGACCCCGGCGGCTCTCGCCGAGGTCACGGATGCGGAGGTGGCCGGTTTCTTCGTGTCTCCCGTCGACGGTGATCTTCACCTCGGCGTCGACAGTTGAAATAGTGTGCCAAGCGGCACGCTTCGACAGGGTGGCCCAACCCGGCGGGCCATCACCAACCGCTCATGAGCAGCAGCAGCGCCAACTGGCCCGTGCGATCGAGAACGCGCGGGAGATGGCGCTGCCGCCCTACGGATCGCGCTAGCGCTGCACCGGCTCGGTGCTGTCGGCCGCGGTGTTCAGATCGCGGTCGAGGGTCTCCGGGGACATCCGGGTGGCGACGAGGCTGATCGCCGTGACCAGCGACATATAGATGGCGACCGGTATCCAGGAGCCGGAGAACGCGGTGAGGAGCGCGCTGCAGATCAGCGGTGCGACCCCGCCGCCGATCAGCGAGGAGAACTCCCGGCCCAGCGTGACGCCCGCGTAGCGGTAGCGCTTGCCGAACAGCTCGGGGAAGTAGCTCATCTGGACGCCGACCGAGCCGTGGCAGGCCAGGATGAAGCCGATGACGATGGCCACGGTGATCGCCACATGTGAGCCGGTGTTCAGCGCGATGAAGGTCGGGGCCGGCAGCAGTACCAGGGCGGCGGCGATGGTGGAGTACACCGGGCGCCGCCCGAGGCGGTCGGAGAGCGTGCCGAAGCAGATGGCCGCGAGACCACCGCACAGGGCCCCGATCAGCAGCACCTGGGGGACGAAGTCCTTGTCGACGCCGACGCTGGACACCAGGTAGGAGGCCATGAACACCTGGTAGGTGTAGGACTGGGTGCTGACGCCGAAGTTCATGAACAGCGCCAGCAGCATGGGCTTCCGGCCGTACCTGAAGACCTCCTTCACCGGTGAGGCGGGCCGCTCCCGCTGCTCCTTGAGCTCGGTGAAGACCGGGCTCTCGTTGAGCTTGCGGCGCAGCACCAGGGCGATCACGGTCACGAGGAGGCTGCTGCCGAAGATCAGCCGCCAGCCCCAGCTCATCAGGGCGTCATCGGGCAGGCGTTGGGCGAGGATCCAGGCCACCGCGCCCAGGGCGGTGCCCAGCGCGGCGCCGGTCATGACGAGGGAGGACAGTCTGCCGCGGCGTCCGGGGGCGGCGGTCTCGGTGAGCAGGGTGGCGCCGCCGGACTGTTCGGCCCCGGCTCCGAACCCCTGCCCCATACGGCAGATGAGCAGCAGGATCGGGGCGAACAGCCCCACCTCGTTGTAGGTGGGCAGCAGTCCGATGGCGAGGGTGGAGCCGCCCATCAGGAGCAGGGTCGCCACCAGCACCCACTTGCGGCCGAGGCGGTCGCCGTAGCGGGAGAAGAAGAGCCCGCCGAGCGGGCGGGCGGCGAAGCCCACGGCGTAGGTGCTGAAGCTGGCCAGGATGCCCACGGACGGTGAGGCGTTGGGGAAGAACAGGTCGCTGAAGATCAGTGCCGAGGCGGTGCCGTAGATGACGAAGTCGTACTGCTCGAGCGCGGTGCCGATGAGACCGGCCAGGGCGGCGCGGCGCACCGCGCGGGGGTCGGCGGGTGGTTCGGCGGGGGTGGAGGGGTCGGAGGGGGAGGTGGCCGGCGACGGGGGACGCGCCGTGGCGGGGGTGGGATTGCTGTCCATGATCCATGCCTCCTTGAACGGATCGACGCAGCGGAGCGGTGGCGGGGAGGGCAGGCGAAAGGGGACGGGGGGACGGGGGAAGTGGGGAGATGGGGGACGGGGTCAGCGGTGGGCGGGGGTCCGGAGGGCCCCGGCGGCGTCGGCTGCCGCGGTGGCGGGGCCGTGGCGGACGATGAGGTCGATCAGTTCGGAGACCCGGGCGGCGAAGTCCGGGTGGTCTCCCAGCCCGTCGCCGAGCAGCCCGCTGTCCAGGACGGCCTCGACGAAGGACGGTCCGGAGCCGGTGGCGCTCCGCGCGGCGATGGTGGCGAGCGTCTCCCGGGCGGGGTCCGCCATCGCGGTGGCGTGGGGTCCGGGGGAGAAGCCGGGGCGCGGTGCCACGCAGCACAGATAGGCGGCGACGGTGAGCGCCAGATGGTGGGGCATGCGACCTGCCCGCAGGTGGAACAGGGCGGGTTCGGGGACCCGTTGGCGCAGTTTGACCGAGCCGTCGGAGCCGACCTGCCGGGTGCGGTGGCCCAGGGCGGTGTTGGCCCAGCGGTCGAAGAGCTGTCCGGTGTAGTGGCCGAGGTCGATGTCGGTGGGCACGGTGAGGGTCGGCAGATAGTCGTCGTGGAGCACCGCGCGGGCGGCTTCGGCGATGAACGGCCGGGCGGTGGCGTCCGGGACGGTCTCCCGTCCGTCCAGCGCGCCGAGGTAGGCGATGAGCGAGTGGGTGCCGTTGAGCAGGCGCAGCTTCAGCAGTTCGTAGGGTTCGACGTCGTCGGTGAAGAGCGCCCCGCCGGTTTCCCAGCGCGGGCGTCCGGCGGCGAAGCGGTCCTCCATGACCCACATGCTGAAGGGTTCGGCCGGCACCGGGACGGTGTCGCGTACGCCGAGGTGGGTGGCGACGGCTTCGCGGTAGGTGTCGGTGGTGGCGGGGACGATCCGGTCGACCATGGAGTTGGGGAAGGTCACGGCGGATTCCAGCCAGGGCGCGAGGTCGTCGCGTTCGGCCGCCGGGAGGGCCTGGATGAACTCGTGGAGGAGCCGCCTGGTCTGGGTGCCGTTGCCGACGAGGTTGTCGCAGCTGAGCACGGTGACGGGCCGGGCGTGGGTGCGCATGCGGCGCTGCAGGCCGCGGACGATCTGGCCGATGGTGGTCCGTGGTGGCGTATGGCCGCGCAGGTCGGCCTGGACGGCGGGGGCGTCGAGGTCGAGGCCGCCGGTGCGCGGGGAGAAGGTGTAGCCGTGTTCGGTGACGGTCAGGGTGATGACGGCCGTGGCGGGGGCCGCGAGGGCGTCGAGGAGGTCGTCGGGCTGTTCGGTGGCCACCAGGGTGCCGGTGTGTACGGCGGGGACGGTGACGCGGGTGTCGTCGGGGGAGATCTCCACGACGGCGTAGGCCATCTCCTGGTCGCGCATCGCCCGCGCCACGGTGGCGGAGTGGCTGGCGACGCCGAGGATGCCCCAGGGGCCGTCGGTGTGGCGGAGGGCGGCGGCGGTGTGGATGGCCTGGTGGGCGCGGTGGAAGTTGCCGAGGCCCAGGTGGACGATGCCGGTTTCGGCGGGCGGGTGCGGGAGTGTGAGGGCGGCCGCGGGGGTGGTGGCGCGGCGGAGGCGGGGGAGGGGGCGGGGCATCGGTGTCACCAGTCCGTCATCGAGCCGTCGAGTCGTCGCGCGACCGGCAGATAGGCGGGTTCGTAGGGGTGGCGGGCGGCGAGCTCCTCGTCGATCTCGACGCCGATGCCGGGTGCGTCGCCGGGGTGGAGGTGGCCGTCGGCGTAGGACCAGGCGTGCCGGAACACCTCGTGGACCAGGGGTTCGTAGCCCATGTACTCCTGGATGGCGAAGTTGGGGGTGGCCAGGCCGAGGTGGAGTGAGGCGCCGAGGGCGACGGGTGAGATGTCCGAGGGGCCGTGGGGTCCGAGCCGCACCTGCCAGAGGTCGGCGAGGGTGGCGATGCGCCGCAGATGGCTGATGCCGCCCGCGTGGCTCACACAGGTGCGGATGAAGTCGATCAGCTGCTCGGTGATCAGTGTCTGGCACTCCCAGACGGTGTTGAACACCTCGCCGATGGCCAGCGGGACGGTGGTGTGGTGGCGGATGTGCCGCAGCACCTCCTGGTTCTCGGCGGGGGTGACGTCCTCCAGCCAGAAGAGGTCCGCCGGTTCCAGGGCGCGGCCGAGCCGGGCGGCCTCGCCGGGGGTGAGCCGGTGGTGGGCGTCGTGGAGCAGTTTCAGCTCGGGGCCCACGTGTTCGCGTATCCGGGTGAGGACGCGGGGGATGTGGCGGAGGTAGGCGTCGGTGTCCCAGGGCTCCTCGACGGGGGCGGCGCCCCGGCCGGCCGGTTCGTATCCGGTGCCGCTCCTGCTGACGCCGTAGACCATCTCCAGGCCGGGGACGCCGCTTTGGGCCCGTACGGCGCGGAAGCCGTGCTCCCGCCGTACCTCGATGGACTCCAGCAGTTGGGGGAGGTCCCAGCCGGTGGCGTGGGTGTAGGCGAGGATCCGGTCGCGGACCGCGCCGCCCAGCAGTTGGTAGACGGGCTGTCCGGTGGTCTTGCCCTTGATGTCCCACAGCGCGATGTCCACCGCGCCGATGGCGGTCATGGTCACCGGTCCGCGCCGCCAGTAGGACCCGCGGTAGAGGTACTGCCAGGTGTCCTCGACGCGGGCCGGGTCGCGGCCGATGAGGAGGGGTGCGAGGTGGTCGCGGAGATAGGAGGCGACGGCGAGTTCGCGGCCGTTGAGGGTGGCGTCGCCCCAGCCGGTGACGCCGTCCGCAGTGGTGATCTTGAGGAGGACGAAGTTGCGCCCCGGGCTGGTGACGAGGACGTCGACGGCGGTGATGGTGTCGGCCGTCGTCACGGGGCCACCGCCACCACGTTGTGGAGCGGTTCGCCCGCGGCGAGCCGGCGGATGTTGGCGGTGATGTCGGTGGTGCGGTGGACGAAGGTCTGGCGGGTGAGGCCCGAGGAGTGTGGGGTCATCAGCACGTTGTCCAGCGTGTCGAAGGGGTGCTTGCCGGGGGCGGCGGTGTGCCCGTCGGCCGGGTAGCGGTACCAGACGTCGATCGCGGCGCCGCCGATGGTGCGGTCGCTCAGCGCCCCGTACAGCGCGTCCTCGTCCACGACGGGGCCACGGCCGACGTTGACCAGGATCGCGTCCGGGCGCATCCGGGACAGCTCGGCCGCGCCGATCAGCCCGGTGGTGTCCTCGGTGAGCGGCACGGACACCACCACGGCGTCGCAGCTCTCCAGCAGGGCGTCGAGGTTCTTGACGGTCCCGGCCCACAGCAGCCCTTGGGCGGCCGCGTCCACCTCCCCGCTCCGGGTGACGGTGACGCCCCGCGCGCCGAACGCCTGGAACAGCCGCCAGCAGCGGGCCCCGATGTGCCCGAAGCCGACGAACCCGACGGTGGCGGCGGTCAGGTCCGCCGCCCAGGGGGCCCGTGGGTCATGGGCGGGGGAGTCCCAGTGTGCTTCCCGGCGCAGCGCGGTGTGCTGGCGCAGAAAGCCACGGCGCATCAGGATCGTGGCGGACATGATGTATTCGGCGATGGCGTTCTCGTGGTGGAAGGTGTTCGCCACCTGGGTGCCCGGCGCCAGCGCGGCGATGTCGATGTTGTCCGTCCCGGCTCCGGCGGCGTGGACCAGCCGTAGCCGGGTGGCGGCCGCGGCCATGGCGGCGGTGCACCGGCCCGACACCAGGACGTCCGCGTCCGCCATGGCGGCTTCGACCGCCTCGGTGTGCCGGGGGTCGGGCCAGTGGACGACCGTGCGGTGGGGGAGGGCGGCCTCGAACTCGGTGCGCAGCGGGGCGAGATTGGGGTCGGCGACCACCACGGTCAGGGGGTCGGCGGTCATGAGGCGTCCTTGGTGGCGGGGGTGGCGGGCGCGGTGGTCGTGGCGGGCGCGATTTCCGTGGCGGGCGTGGCGGGCGTGGCGGGCGTGGCGGGCGTGGCGGCCGTGGCGGCCGTGGCGGGCGCCGCCGTGGCCGTGGCGGACCGATGCCGTGGTGTGCGGGTGGTGGCGGGGCCGGTGGAGTCGCGCACGATGAGCTGCGTGGGCAGCCGGTGCGTACGCGGAGTCTGCCGCTCGCCCGCGAGGACCTGCCCCAGCAGCTGCAGGCTGAGCGCCCCGGCGCGGGCCATCGGCACGGCGACGCTGGTCAGGGACGGCTGGGAGACCTCGGCGAAGGGGATGTCGTCGAACCCGATGACGCTGAGGTCCCCGGGCACGCTCAGCCCCAGCGCCCGCGCGCCGGTCAGCACGCCGAACGCCATCAGGTCGTTGTGGGCGATGACGGCGGAGGCGCCCGAGGCCATGACGCTCGCGGCGGCGGCGGTGCCGCCCGCCACCGTCTCGGACTGCCAGCCCAGCAACTCCAGCTCCAGCCCGGCGCGTTCGGTCTCCGCCCGGATGAGGTCCACGCGGTGGGCGTTGGACCAGGAGCGCCGCATGCCCTGGACGTAGGCGATCCGCCGGTGTCCGAGGGCGGCGAGGTACTCCACGGCCTGGCGCATCCCGTGGGCGGCGTCGGCGAGCACACAGTCGGTGCCGGACGTTTCGCGGTTGACCAGCACGGCGGGGGTGCGGCCGCAGATGTCGAGCACATCGTCCGCGTCGAGCCGGGGAGAGCACACGACCAGGCCGTCCGCGCGCTCCTTCAGGTGTGTGAGGACCTCGCGCTCACGGTCCGGGTCGAGGTCGGTGTCGGCGAGGACGACGGTCTGCCTGCGGTGCCGGCACTCGCCCTGTGCGGCCTTGACGAAGGCCCCGAAGACGGGGTTGGCGATATCGGGGACGACGAGCGCGACGGTGGCGGTCTCGGCGCGGGTGGCGGTGGCGCTCTCGGCGGTGCGCGCCACGGGTGGTTCGTATCCCAGCTCCTGCGCGACGGTCAGCACCTTGCGCAGGGTCCGGGGGCCGAGCCGGCCGGGGTCGCTGAACGCCCGGGACGCCGTGGACAGCGCCACATTGGCGCCCTTGGCGACATCGGTCAGGGTGGGGGCCATGGCAGCCCGTTACCGGTGTGACGAGGTGGGGTGGATGAACGGCATGTGGCATGGTCTTCACCGTTGCGCAACCTTGTCAATGCTTGCCAAAACATTGGCAAGCCCGGCCGGAGCCGAGCCTTCCGTGGTCCGGCGAAGCCTTCCCCGGCTCAACGGGTGCACGCGTGCGCGTGTATGCACATAATGGCGGCATGGAGTCGCATCACCACGGACACCGGCACCACCACCGTCGGCACCAGCTCGCGCATCTGCTGAAACCGCACTCCCACGAGTCGGCACAGAAGGTCGACTCCGCGCTGGAGTCCTCCGCCGAGGGCATGCGCGCCCTGTGGCTCTCCCTCGCCGTCCTGGGCGCCACCGCGGTCCTCCAGGCCGCGGTGGTCGTGCTGTCCGGCTCGGTGGCGCTGCTGGGCGACACCGTCCACAACGCCGCCGACGCGCTGACCGCGCTGCCGCTGGGCGTGGCGTTCGTCCTGGGCCGCCGCGCGGCGAACCGGCGGTTCACCTACGGCTACGGCCGGGCGGAAGACCTGGCCGGGATCGTCATCGTCCTGACCATCGCCGCGTCGGCGGCCCTGGCCGCGTACGAGTCCGTGGAGCGGCTGCTGCACCCGCGCGCCATGTCCCACCTGGGCGTCGTCGCGGTCGCGGCGGTCCTCGGCTTCATCGGCAACGAATGGGTGGCCCGGCACCGGATCCGGGTCGGGCGGCGGATCGGCTCGGCGGCCCTGGTCGCCGACGGACTGCACGCCCGCACCGACGGTTTCACCTCCCTTGCCGTGCTGCTGGGCGCGGGCGGCGCGGCGCTCGGCTGGCAGCCCGCGGACCCGATCGTCGGCCTGGCCATCACCGCCGCCATCCTGCTCGTCCTCAAGGACGCGGCCCGCGAGGTGTTCCGGCGGCTGATGGACTCCGTCGACCCGGCGGTGATCGACGCGGGCGAGGCCGCCCTGCGCGAGGTCCCCGGAGTGCTCGGCGTGACCGAGCTCCGGATGCGCTGGATCGGCCACCGGCTGCGCGCGGAGGTCACGGTCGAGGTGGACGGCGGCCTGGATCTGCGCGCGGCGCACGATGTGGCGGTCGGGGCGGAACACGCCCTCCTCCACGCGGTGCCCCGGCTGACCGCCGCCCTGGTGCACACCGATCCGGCCCCCGGGCCGGGCGCGGAGGACCCGCATCGCCTGCTGGCCCACCACACCGTGTGAGTGCCACCGCGTAATGGGTGTCCACTCCGCCGGGGCTCAGTCGTGCGACGGGGCCCCGGTGACCATGTGGTCCGCGTGGTTGACGGCCTCGGTGACCAGCCGGCGCAGATGGCCGTCGTGAAGGGAGTACACCGAGCGGCGGCCCTCCTTGCGCACCCGGACCAGCCCGGCCAGCCGGAGCTTGGCCAGATGCTGGCTCACCGCCGGGCGGGCCGCCCCGCTGGCCTCGGTGAGGGTGTTGACGTCGGCCTCGCCCCGGGCGAGGGACCACACCAGATGCAGCCGGGTCGGGTCGGACAGCAGCGAGAAGACATTGGCGGCCGTGGCGAACTGCGCCGCGCCGCTGGGATGCGTATGCGACCGGGTCGCAGTTGAGGAGGGTTCGCTGACCGGCATGTCCCCATCGTAGAGCGGCGAGCGCGGGGCGGACCCCGCCCGGCCCGCACGGTGTCGAGCGGAAGACCGGCGGAATCGTGGCCGGTGGCCGAGGCCCGGCACCATACTGGAGCACGTGCACTACGCCGTCTCCCGCCAACTCCCACTGCCGCGCGCCCTCGGGACGGTCACCGGCTCACACCCGCGCCGCCGGACCGGGTACGGCCTCGGCACGGACCGGGGCTGAGCGATGGGGGACACGGTGAACACCCCTGCCGGACCGGGGGAGTTGAGGCGGCGCCTGGGGGTCTTCGATGCGGTCGTGGTCGGCCTGGGGTCGATGATCGGCGCGGGCATCTTCGGGGCGCTGGGGCCCGCGGCGCGGGAGGCGGGGACGGGGCTGCTGCCCGGCCTGGTGGCCGCGGGAGTGGTGGCGTACTGCAACGCCACCTCCTCCGCGCGGCTGGCCGCCCGCTATCCGCGGTCGGGCGGTACCTATGTCTACGGCCGTGAGCGGCTGGGCGACTTCTGGGGCTATCTGGCCGGCTGGGGGTTCGTGGTCGGCAAGACCGCCTCCTGCGCGGCGATGGCCCTGACCGTCGGCTCCTATGTCTGGCCCGCCCAGGCGCACGCGGTGGCGGTGGCGGCCGTGGTGGCGCTGACGGCCGTCAACTACGTGGGCGTGCACAAGGCCGCCTGGCTGACCCGGGCGATCGTGGCCGCCGTGCTCGCGGTCCTGGGCGCCGTGGTCGTCGTCCTCCTCACCTCCGGGGAGGCGGACGCCGCACGGCTGGAGATCGGCGGCGACGCCACCCTCGGCGGGGTGCTGCGCGCGGGCGGCCTGCTGTTCTTCGCCTTCGCCGGATACGCCCGGATCGCCACCCTCGGCGAGGAGGTCCGCGACCCGGCGCGCACCATCCCCCGCGCCATCCCCCTCGCGCTCGGCATCACCCTGGCCGTCTACGCGGCGGTCGCGATCGCCACGCTGACCGTGCTGGGCAGCGGCGGGCTGGGCGCGGCGGGCGCCCCGCTGGCCGACGCCGTGCGCGCCGCCGGGCTCCCGGGGCTGGCGCCGGTGGTGCGTGCGGGCGCCGCGGTGGCCGCGCTGGGGTCGCTGCTCGCGCTGGTCCTGGGCGTCTCCCGGACCACCCTGGCCATGGCCCGCGACCGGCACCTTCCGCCCGCGCTGGCCGCCGTGCACCCCCGGTTCGCGGTGCCGCACCGCGCCGAGCTGGCCGTGGGCGCGGTGGTGGCGGTCCTGGCGGCGACGGCGGATCTGCGCGGTGCGATCGGGTTCTCCTCGTTCGGGGTGCTGGCCTACTACGCCGTCGCCAACGCCTCCGCCTGGACCCTCACCCCGGCCGAGGGGCGTCCACCGCGGATCGTGCCGGGGCTCGGCCTGGCCGGCTGTCTGCTGCTGGCCTTCGCCCTGCCGGTCTCCTCGGTGGTCTCCGGCGCGGCGGTGCTGGCACTGGGGGCCGCGGCTTACTGGGTGCGGCGCGCGACGGCCGCGTAGGCGATCCCCGCCACTGGTGTACGCGCACCGCCCAGACGGCCGAGGAAGGGTCGCCCGCCCGCGGCCGAGGGCACCAGACTCGATCCACTGTCGGGGCAGCGGTCAGCCGGCGAGTACGGTGTCGAGCCAGTCGAAGGTGCGCTGGTGGAACAGGGACATCGCACCCTCGTGGCAGTGCTCGCCTGCGCCTTCGTCCTCACGGAAGGAGATCAGCTCCTTCTGGCAGGTCAGCTCGTCGAACAGACGTTGCGGCTGCCCCTTGAAGAACTGGTCGTTCTCGGCTTCGAGCACGAGTGTCGGGCAGGTGACGCGGTCGGCGACACCTGCCATGGTGTATGCCTCGGTTGCCTTGACCAGCTCGTCGAGGCCGGACACACCGAAGGTCCACCGGCCGTTGCGCACCAGCCACCGAGCCATGGTGTTCTGCGCCATCAACGCCTCCACACCGCCGGGCATCGCAGCGGCTCGGCCGGCGGTTGCGGCCATGACTTCGTGCACGTCGTAGACGCCGTCGTACAGCACGCCGGCGGCGATGCGGTGTTCGAATGCGGCCGCCCTCGCCGCGAGGTAGCCGCCGAGACTCATGCCGATCAGCGCCAGTCGCTCGGGGTCCACCTCGGGCAAAGTGAGTGCGAAGTCGACGACCGGGGTGACCACGGCCTCCCAGTCCGGCCGGAAGCGCAGGCCCTGTTCGCGGAGGGCGCTGCCCTGGCCGGGGCCGTCGAACGCGATGACGTTGTAGCCGCGCCGCAGCGCGCCCGCGGCCAGCGCCAGATAGCCCTCCTCGAGGGTGGAGTCGTACCCGCCGTGGAAGAGCACGGTCGGGCGCGGGGTGCCCGAATCGTCGGCGAGGAACAGGTAGCCGGGAAGCGTGGTGTCCTCGTACGGGATACGCACGGCACGGGCCGGTGTGTCGAGCAGGGCGGCCGCGTCGGCGAACGTCTGCTGGGAGGCCTTGGCCAGCCGCGCCGACTCGGTGTCGGCGGCGGGATTCTCGCGGCGATAGAAGTCGGCGGTCCGGTAGTAGTTGGACGCGCGCAGCAGCGCCTCCCGGGCGCTGACCCGGTGACCGGCGGCCAGCGCGTCCCGGCCGATGCGCTCGATGCGCGCCGCCGTCGCGGCCCACTGGGCCGACCAGGCGTCCTCGTCCCCCTCCGGGATCTGCCGGCAGGTGACCAGGACCTCGCCCAGGTCGGCGCCGCCATAGGCGGCATAGCCCGCGGCCCGCAGCGCTTCGAAGGAGAAGGACTCGTCGTCATAGAGGAATTTCATTCTCACTCCCATCACAGAACTGAACGGAACGGAACGGTAGCGTTCCATTGTCTTTTCAGGCTAACACATGGAACGCGACCGTTCCGTTCGTTATGCTCGGATCGTGGCAGCAGAGCAAAAGGAGACCAGGACGGCGACCGGCGGGGCGGTCCTGCGGCAGCGGGTGACCGACGCGATCACCGAGGCAGCCTTCACCGAACTCGCCGAAGCCGGGTATGCGCGGTTGTCGATGGAGGCGGTGGCCCGGCGTGCCGGTGTGGGCAAGGCCGCGCTCTACCGGCGATGGCCCTCGAAGCAGGCGATGATCACCGAGTTGATCCGCGGCAAGGTCACCGACACGCTCCCACACACGCCGGCCACCGGCGCCCTGCACACCGACCTGCGTGAGCTGCTCGCGACCTTCCGCGGTCAACTGGCCAATCCGCTCCTTGCCCGGATCGGGACCGAACTGCTCGCCGAGTCCAGCCATGACGGTGCCCTCGCGGAGATGCTCTACACGGAAGTGACCGCCCCGCGGCGGCTGGCAGCACGCGCGATACTGCAAGGCGCGATCGACCACGGCGAACTCCCACCCACGCTGGATCTGGAACTCGGCACCGACCTACTCATCGCGCCTCTCGTTTTCCGCATGCTGCTCATGCAAGACCGCAGCGACGACGACTACCTGGAAACACTGACCACCGCCACCGAGGCGGCGCTGAAGGCGGCCGTCCGCTAGCCTCGATCTCGCATGGCGGTCCGCCGACGGGTCGGCGGGCTGTTTCATGTTCCGGGCTGGTGGTGGGCAGTCCGGTGGCAGGCTGCCGCCTGTCACCTGGATCGCCGCTCGTTGACGGCACCTCATCGGGGTGCGCCGTCCGTCCGCTGCTCGTCCACGCGCCGGGCGGCTTCCTCGACCCACGGCGGCAGCGGCCGACGCTGCCACAGCGCGGCCGGCAGCCCGGCGAGCAGACCGCCCAGCGCGGCCCGCGCCACCGGGTCCCGCCCGGCCTCGGTGAGCAGCCCGGCGGTGCGCCGGGCGGCGAGCGGCAGCGGGCGGCGCAGCCAGCAGCCGATCAGTTCGTTGCGCCGCATCACGGCGGTGCGCTCGTCGTTGCGCGAAGAGGGGCCCGGATGGTGGTGGGCGACCACCTCGGGGCAGTACGAGACGCCCCAGCCCATCGCGGCGAGGTCATACGCGAGCAGCGTCTCCTCGCCGCCGAAGAAGATCAGCGGATGGAAGCCGCCCACCTCCAGGAAGGCGCCGCGGCGCACCACGGCCCCACGGGCGAGGAAGCCGAACACCTCGCGGCCGGGAAGATCCTCGGCCCGGCCGACGGGGGAGGCGGCCGACGTGGCGTTGAGCGGGTCGGGCCGCTCCGCCGGGCCGACCCGTACCTGGGCCGCGAGCAGTCCCAGCCGCGGATGGCCGTTCAGCAGGGTGGCGGCCCGTGCCAGAGCGCCGGGCCGCCACCAGGAGTCGTCGTCGCTGAAGGCCACGTACGGTGTGCCGATGGCGCGTACGCCGTCGTTGCGGGCGAGCACGCCGCGGTTGGCCCCTTGTGCCAGGACCCGTACCTGGGGAAAGCGCTCGGCGACCATGGCCCGGGTGTGGTCCGTCGAGCCGTTGTCCACGACCATGACCGGTGGCCGCTCCGGCAGGGCGGTGAGGTGTTCCAGGGCGGTGGCGAGTCCTTCGGCGCGGTCGCGGGTGGCGAGGACCACCCCGACGGAGGGGCCTGGCGCGTTCACGGTCACCAGGTACCCGTAGCCCCGGCCGCTATGCGGCACGCGGCCCGCCGGGCCTCTATGTGACGCTCGCTCGGGCGTCCACGCTGGCGCGCCGCCGTTGAGAGTGATCTATGTCATGTTCGACACCGCCGTCCCGCGGGTACGGTGCTGACAGCTATCGCGCAAGAGGAGCGGCTCGTTTGTCCCTGGACCTGTCATCCGTCATAGCGGCGACCACGCATTGGCTGATCAGGGCCTATCCGGCGGCCGACGGCGCGATGAACGCCGCGCTCGCAGAGGCGCAGGCGCGACAGGCCGTGACCGTCGCCGCGTGGCTGCGCTACCCCACCACCGACGCCGCCCTGGTGACCATGGCCGGACCGGGCGGCTCCTACCGGCTGGACTGGCTCGTGGACGCGGAGCCGTACGAGATCCGTGGCCCCGACGGCGTCTGGCGCACCTGGGTGGACGAGACCGTGGCGAGCTGGGCGGCGGCCCTGCTCACCTGCTCGACCCTCGCGACCGAGGCCGTGGCGGCGCTCGCCGACTGTGAGCACGCCGCCGGGTCGCCCAGGGAGTTCCGGCGGCTCACCGAGCCCGACGCCCACGACTGGCAGGCCGCGCCGCTGATGCGCCATCCGGACCTGATGGCGTGCGTCGTGGAGTTGCACCGTCCCCAGCTGCTGGAACGCCTTCGGCTGCTGCGCAGCGACGACCAGACGCCCACCAGCGCGGCCTGACGGCGCCGGAGCAGTCGTCGTAGTGCACCGGCAGGCGATCAGCCCGCCCGGAAGCCGGGCGCCACCCAGGTGGACCACCGCCAGACGCACATCCGGGTAGCGCCGATCCGGACCTGGCCGCGGTCGTTCACCAGGACATGATCGTGCCAGGTGGGCAGCCCGGTCGCCCGGCTGAACCCAGTCATGTTCCGACCACCGCCTCCCGCGGCTCGGTCCGGCCGGGGCCGAACATCGTGGCGGCCGCGGCCTCGTGCAGCGACTTCAGCGTCGCGCGCTGCCGCCGCGCCCGGTTCAGCAGCTCGGTGAGCCGATCGGGGTCCAGCCGGGGATCCTCGCCGACCGCGGCCAGCAGCGCGTGCCACAGCAGCGCCTTGCCCTCCACGCCGATCCGCAGCGACTCCAGCTCGAGGACCGTGCTGAGCCCGGAGCGGCGCCGCAGCCGGCCGTTGGGCTTCAGCCGCCCGGCCTTCTCGCCCAGCCAGCCCCCGTAGACCTTGTAGCGGCGGACGGGTACCTCGAGGTCGGCCATGACGGTCAGGAGCGCCTCGCGGTCCTCCATGATCTGCGCGGCGACGTCCTCCAGGTCGCCGCCGAAGGCCGACTCCCGGTGCTCGCGGGCGGTCCGGCGGGCCAGCTGCATTCCGGCCGTCGCTCCGGCCAGGTGGTCGTTGAGGTAGATGCCGAGCATGCGGGGGGAGGCCGATGTCCTGGGCTCGCTCATGATCGTCCTTTGGGGTTCGGCACGGTCGTATCGGGCCACGCGCCCCACCGAGTGCCCAGCTCCGGCCGCCTCAACCAGCCCCGGCCCCCCGCTGCCCCCGCGCCCGTCGCATTCACAGAACGTTCGTTCTGTACGGGCCGCTACGCGTACCCCATGGCCGGGATAACACCGTCAAGTGTTCGTTCGGCGAACTCGCGGGTTCCGCGGTCGAATTGGCCACTGCGATTTTCCAGCCCGTGTGACAGGAACGTCGACCTGGTCGCGAAGTCCTCGACACCGAGCCATCGGTCATAGACCGGTTTGAGCCATGCGAGGGCTCGAACGGCCCGGCGGGCCAGTCGGCCGGAAGCCGATCGCTCAGGCCCCCACGACCCCGTCCACGCCCTCGCGCAGGAAGTCCGCGTGACCGTTGTGGCGGCCGTACTCCAGCAGCACATGCACCAGCACCATCCGCAGTGACACCTCCTCGCCCCATCGGGGCTGATGGCCCGCCAGGTCGAGCGAGTCCGCCTCCCGCTCGATCCGGCGGGAGGTCTCGACCTCCGCCTCCCAGGCCGCGAACGCCTCGGCTCCGGTCGCCTCGCTCACGTCGTACGCCGCCTGGAAGTCGATCACCGGGGACCAGACCATCGGCGCGTCGTTGTCCTCGAACACCCGCCGGAACCAGGCCCGTTCCACTTCGGCCATGTGCCGCACCAGGCCCAGCAGCGTCAGCGTCGAGGGAGCCATCGACCGCTGCCGCAACTCCTCGTCCGTCAGCCCCTCGCACTTCATGGCCAGCGTCGCCCGCTGGTAGTCGAGGAAGGCCCGCAGAGTTTCGCGCTCGTCGCCGAAGTGGGGTGGTTCCGGGCGGCTGTCGGCGGTCATGGTCGTTCGTCCTCCTCGACGGCTGGGCGAGTCCCTGGGTGGCGCTGTTCGGCCTCATAGGACCACGGCTGTCGGGACCCGGCCGCACCGGGGGCATGGCCGAAACGCCGAGAAGGGCCCCCGGCCTTGGGGCGGCCCCGGGCCGGAGCCGCCCCGGTGGCCGGGAGCCGCCCCGGCCTGGAGCCGCCCCGGGGCACGGAGGTGGTCAGCCCTCGTCCTCCTCGTCCTCGAAGGCGTCGCCGATCTCGTCGACGACCTCCGCTGCGACCATCCCGCCGACGACGCCGACCGCGACACCCGCCGCGACGCCTCCGACGATCGCCGCGGTGCTCGGGCCGGAGCGCCGCCCGCCGCCGTGGTGCCCATCGTGCTCACCATGGCCGTAAGAGTCGTGTGCGCCGTAAGAGTCGTGTGCGCCGTGGGCGCCGTACGAGCCGTGCGAGCCGTAGGAGCCATAGGCGGTGCGCCGCTCGACGAGTCGGCGGATCCAGGCGTCGACCTCGGCGTTCCAGTCGCGGTGCTCGACGCCCTCATGGCCGACGGTGAAGAGCGTGAGGGCGTCCTCCCCCGAGGAGAAGAGCCCGCCGCGCTTGTCGGCCTCGAGGACCACGTCCATGCCGCCCGGGTTCGCCAGGAACGTCACTTCCAGCTCGTTGACGGCGTGGGCGTACTGGGGAGCCGGGGTGAGCTCGATCTCCTGGTAGAACGGCAGCCGCTGCCCGGTGCCGCCCACATGGCCCAGCTCCAGATCGGCGGACTTGAAGCCGAAGCCGAGCTGCCCCAGCGCTTCCAGAACGGCCTCCTGGACCGGCAGCGGGCTCACGGTCAGCTGGTCGAGGTCGCCCTTGTCCTTCGCGCCCGCGACCTCCAGCCCGGTGCGGACGCCGAGGATGATGCCCAGCGGCTGCCCGTACAGCTCGGTGATCGGCGTCTCCCAGGGCAGGTGGGCGGTGAACGGGAGGCTGCGGTGCTCGCCCTCGGCGAGCCGGAAACCGCCGCCGACGGTGAAGCGGTCGAAGAGGACGGCCCCTTCCCGCTCCTCGTCGCCGTGCTCGTCCTCCACCCGGGCCACGAGCTCCAGCGTGATCTGCTCGATCTCGAAGTCCGCCGTGCCGCCCCGGAGATGGACCTGACCGGTCAGCGGCCCGCCGGGGTGTACCGGGCCGGGGTCCAGCACCGTGTCCACGGTGGGCCCGCCGACACCGAGCGAGCCGAGCAGTCGTTTGAACACCATGGGGGCGTCCACTCCTTCAATGTGCGTACTGTCGCGTGTGCGTGGGGGTTACGGGCACGTGGGGGTTACGGGCGCGTGCGGCGGAGGACGGCGGAGGACGGCGGTCGGGCGACAGCGGGCCGTGCGCCGTGGAACGTTCGCGGCCGGTGGCACGTTCACCGTGCGTCCTCCCTCCGTGCTTCTACATGCATGTAGAAGCATAGGGGTGTGTGCCGCGCCGAGACGGTCCACCCCGGCGCGTTGGCGGCGGAAGTCCGAAAATGATCACTCGCGGGGCCGTGCCTCGTGAGGCCGTGCCTGGCGGGGCCGTGTCCTGTGAGGCCGTGCCGAGTGCCCTTCGGGCGGGGCATCGACGCGCAAGGTGCCGGCCACCGTGTCCGCGAAGGCGCGGGCCAGCGGCGGGAGTGCGTCCCAGCGGCGTGCGGCCCAGCCGACCGGCAGCGGCGGCAGCGCGGGGATCGGGACGAGCCGCAGCGGCCCCTCGTCCCCGGGCACCGGCAGCCCCGGCAGGGCGGGCACCACGGCGCGCCCCAGGCCGAGTTCGGCCAGCAGCAGGGCCGTGTCCCAGTCGGCGACGCTGGTGTCGGAACCGGCCCGTACGCCCAGCTCGGCCAGGGCCGCGTGGAGTTGCCCGCCGGAGGTGGAGTTCGGCGGCAGCCGTACGAGGGGGATCTCGGCGAGGTCGGACACCTCCACCCGCGACCGGGCCGCGAGCGGATCCCCGGCCCGCAGGGCGAGCACCCACGGCAGCTCGGCCACCGGCCGCTGCTCGACACCGCGCACCGGCCCGCCGAGCGTGATCCAGGCCAGGTCCGGATTGCCCGCGATGAGGGCGCCGAGACAGCCACGGCTGGAGCTCTCGGTCTGGAACTCCAGGTTCACCTTCGGATAGCGGCGGCGGAACGAGACGATCGCCTCGGCCATGAAGTGCCGTACGGTGGTGCTGCCGGTGGTGATCCGCACCGAACCGCTCTCCCCGTGCACCAGGTCCCCCAGCCGCCGCAGCGCCAGATCGAGCCCGGCGATCCCGTCGGCGGCGGCCTCGCACAGAATCCGTCCCGCCGGGGTCGGCACGACCCCGCGCGCCTGGCGCTCCAGCAGGCTGACGCCGGTCTCGCGTTCCAGCCGCTTCACCCGCTGGCTCACCGCCGACTGTGTGCAGGTCAGCTCCCGGGCCACGGCGCTGAGGCTGCCGGCCCGGCACACGGCCACGAACACCCGCAGATCGTCCAGAGTCATAACCTCCAAGGTAGAGCTTGGAGTTGGCGAGCAATCCCCAGGATTGACTGGGGTGGCCGGTGGTCGCGACGATCGTCGCAGGGCTCAGGCGGCAACCCGTACGGCGTCGGCACAAGGATCCGGACCGGGTGGGGGCGCGGTGCGGGTGCCGACCTGCCAAGCACCGAAAGGACACGACCTGTGCCTGCCGCTCCCCCTCCTGCCGCCGCCGACCGGGCCGTCACCCTTCTGCGCCGCCTCGGCGCCGCGCGCATCGCCCACCCAGGCGGCAGCACCCTCCTCGCCCACCTCCAGCGCGTACGCGCCCGGCTCGCCGCCTGGGGAGCCCGCCCGGAGCTCCAACTCGCCGGGCTGTGCCACGCGTTCTACGGAACCGACGGCTTCCCCGTCACCCTGCTGCCCCTCGGCCGCCGCGGCGAACTCGTGGCGGTGATCGGCGCGGAGGCCGAAGCCATCGTGTACCTCTACGCGAGCTGCGACCGGAAGGCCACCTGTCCGGCGCTCGGCGACACCGACGCGGTATTCCACGACCGCTTCACCGGCCGTGCGCACACCCCCGAACCCCGGCTGCTCCGGGACTTCGCCGAGCTGTCGGCCGCCAATGAGCTCGACCTCGCCCGCCTCGACCCCGCCCTGCGGGAGCGGCGCGGCCCCGAACTCCTCGCCCTGTTCACCCGCTTCCGCCCGCTGCTCAGCCGCCCGGCCTGGCTGGACGGCCATGCGATTCTCGCGTCGTCCCCGCTCGCGCGCGACTGAAGTGCCCCGCGAGTGAAGTGCCCTGCGGCTGAAGTGCCCCGCGACTGAAGTGCCTGCTCGGCGGGTGCGGCCCGCGGGCGCGGGTGTGATATCGCCGGGAGCGCGGGACCGCAAACGGCGCGCCGAACCGTTCACCTTTTCGGCTCGTTCTCGTCGTCGGCGCGCACCGGGCGGGATTTTGTGATCACGAATTGCCGGAAGCGTTTGCGCACGGTAATGGCTTGGTCAACTCCGTGGAGAGAACGAAACGATCTAGGAATTCCCCGTGAAGGAGATGACCGGATCGATGTCTTGACCGGAATCACGCCGAGCGCGGAAACTCAAATCGCACTCACGCATCAGGAGCCGCAAGCGACGTTCCGAACTCTGCGATACCGGTTTCGCGGGGGCGTGCGACCGGGGGAAGTGCAAGGAGAAAATGTGTGCGCGGCGGGAAATCCGCGCCAGTGATCTTCACTTCCCCTCCTCATCTCTTGATGCGCTGAAGAGAATGGAGGGGGAATGCCGACGCCCGCGGGCTATCCCGGTGTCTACATCGAAGAGCTTCCCAGCAGCGTCCGTACCATCGCCTCGGTCACCACTTCGGTGACCGCCTTCGTGGGCCACACCCGGCGGGGCCCGCTGAACACTCCGGTCCGCATCACCAGCTTCGCCGACTTCGAGCGCCGTTTCGGGGGCCTCACCTCGCAGAGCGCGGTCGGCTACGCGGTGCACCAGTTCTTCGGCAACGGCGGCACCGTGGCGGTCGTCGTCCGCGTGACCAAGGCCGGGACCGGCAAGGCCGCTTGCGTCACCCTCGAATCCACCGAGGGCCACAGCGAATGCCCGGTACTGGAGGTGCACGCCAAGGAGCCCGGCCACTGGGGCTCGGGCCTGCGGCTGGCCGTCGACCACGACACCCCGTGCCCGGAGGAGACCTTCAACCTCCATGTGCTCGACGCCCGGGGCGCCTCCCGCGAGTCCTTCACCAACCTGTCCATGGACCCCGCCCACGGCCGCCACGCCGAGACCGTGATCAACGCCGGGTCGGCCCTGATCCGGGTCAAGGCGGTCGGCGAGGGCCGGCCGGACCCCTCCGGCACGGTCTCCAAGCCGTTCGCGGAGGGACTCCCCGACCTCGAGGTCGAACTGACGGTCAAGATCGGCGAGGTGGAGCGCGCGTTCACCCTCTACGACCCGGACTGCGACGGCGAGGCCCCGTGCGACGTCACCGAGCTGGCCCTGCTCCTGGAGCGCAAGCTGCGCGCGCTGCCCGACGCCCCCGGCAAGCACGCCTTCGCGGGCACCGAGGTCACCGCGTTCGGCCGCCGCCTCCAGGTCGTCGCCGGTTCCATCGACCCCGACGACGTGGTGCGCTTCCTGGGCGAATGCGCCAATAACCTCGGTCTGGAGGCATCGGTCAACCCGCCCGTCTTCCCGCTGTCCGGCGGTGCGGACGGCGCCCCGCCCGGCCCCCGCGACCTCATCGGCAGCGAGGCGGACAAGACCGGCCTGCAGGCGCTGCGCGACATCGAGGACGTCAACCTGCTGTCGCTGCCCGAGCTCGCCGGATACGAGTCCGTTGGCGACATGGTCACCGTGCTGTCGGCGGCCGACCGGCTGTGCCGGGAGCGGCGGATCTTCCTGCTGGTCGACGCGCCCTCCGCCTGGGGCAGCGTGGACGCGGCCCGCGCCGGGATCGGCGCCTTCGAGCCGGTCCGCAGCGACCACGCCGCGCTGTACTTCCCGCAACTGCGGCTCACCGACCCGCTCACCGGGCGGCTGCGCGCCTTCCCGCCCTCCGGGGCGCTCGCGGGCGTCATGGCCCGTACGGACGGCGAGCGCGGCGTGTGGAAGGCACCGGCCGGGACCGAGGCCCGGCTGGCCGGGGTGTACTCACTCGCCGTCCAGCTGACCGACCGCGAGAACGGACTGCTCAACCCGCTGGGCATCAACTGCCTGCGCACGTTCCCGGTGGTGGGCCCGCTGATCTGGGGCGCCCGCACGCTGCGCGGCGCCGACGCGCAGAGCAGCGAATGGAAGTACGTACCGGTGCGGCGGCTGGCGCTGCATATCGAGGAGAGCCTGCGCCGCGGACTGCAATGGGTCGTTTTCGAACCCAATACGGAGCAGTTGTGGCAGCAGATCCGGCTGAACGCTTCCGGCTATCTCCACACGCTGTTCGAGAAGGGCGCGTTCAAGGGTGGCACTCCGCGTCAGGCGTACTTCGTCAAGTGCGACAAGGACACCACGACGGACGAGGACATCGCAGGCGGCATCGTGAATGTCGTGGTCGGTATTGCGCCGGTCAAGCCCGCGGAGTTCGTGATCGTCAAGATCCAGCAGATGGCCGGACAGTTCGAGATTTAGGAATGTGATGGCTGAGTTCCAGGTCAACGCCCATCGCTTCGACCCGTACAAGAACTTCAAGTTTCTGGTCCTCTGGGACGGCCGTACGGTCGCGGGCATCAGCAAGATCAGTCCGCTCAAGCGCACCACCGAGGTCGTCAAACACCGCAACGGCGGTGACCCCAGCTCGCCCCGCAAGTCCCCGGGCCGGTCCGAGTTCGAGGGGATCACCCTGGAGCGCGGCGTCACCCACGACCCCGAGTTCGACCGCTGGGCCAACAAGGTCTGGCAGGTCGGCGCGGGGCTCGGCGCCGAGGTCTCGCTCGCCGACTTCCGCAAGGACATCGTCATCCAGGTCCTCAACGAGGCGGGCCAGGTGGCCGTCTCGCACAAGCTCTACCGGACCTGGCCGAGCGAGTACCAGGTGCTCGGCGAGCTGGACGCCAACGCCAACGCGGTAGCGATCCAGAGCCTGAAGCTGGAGTGCGAGGGCTGGGAGCGGGACTACGAGGTGGCGGAGCCGGAAGAGCCCTCGTTCACGCACCCCGCGTAGGCGGGGGACCGGGGGACGGCGACGGTCACGGGTACGGGGAACGGCACGGTACGGGGAGTGGACGGCCTGAGAGATGGGGAACACGGGGCCCGCGGAACTGCTGGCCATCTGGGAGGCGGGGCTGGCGCACCACGGCCCCGGCCGCGCCCTGCTGCTGCACCGGGCGGCCCGCCCGGAGACCGCGGCGGACGAACTGCTGTCGCTGCCGGTGGGCGAGCGCGAGGCGGATCTGTACGCCCTGCGGCGCGCGCTCTTCGGCGAGCGGATGCAGATCCGGGCCGAGTGCGGTGCGTGCGGCGAGGCCATGGAGTTCGACCTCGACGCACGCGACCTGGGCGTGCGCTCGGGGGAGCAGGACGGCCCGCTCCGGGTGGAGGAGGGCGAGTGGACGGTCGAGTTCCGGCTGCCCACCGTCGCCGACGTGGAGGCCGCCGCGCAGGCGGCGGCCGAAGCGGACGGGCCCTTGGGCGCGGACGGGAACGTGGGCGAGGGCGTCGGCGAGGGCCAGGGCGAGGGCGCGGACGGGAACGTGGCCTCGGGCGAGGTCGAGGGCGCGGACGGGAACGTGGACTCGGGCGCGGACGGGAACCTGGACTCGGCCTCGGGCTCGCCCGGCGGCGAGGCCGAGCGAGAGCCCACCGCCGCCGCCCGCGCCCGCCGGGCCCTGCTCGTCCGCTGCATCGTCTCCGTGCACCGTTCGGGGCGGCCCGTCCCCGCCGACCGCCTCCCCGCGGCCGAACTGCCGGAGCCGGTGCAGCGGCGCCTCGCCGAGGCCGCCGAACGCGCCGACCCGGCGGTCGATGTGACGCTCAACGTCGCCTGCCCCGAATGCGGCGAGGCGACCCGGGCCGAGCTGGATATCGCCTCCTACCTGTGGGCCGAACTCGACCACTGGGCACGGGACCTGCTCCTCGACGTCCACCTGCTCGCCACCGCATACGGCTGGAGCGAGCCTCAGATCCTGGCGCTCAGCCCGCTGCGGCGCCGCTACTACCTGGAGCTCTGCGCAGATGGCTGACTACTTCGACCGGCTGCTCGCGCGGCACGCCCCCGTCCCCGTCCCCGTACCCGGGTCGGCGGCGGGCGGCGGCGTCGGCGACCGCCCGGTCCGGGTACGGCCGCGGCTGCCCGGCCCGTACGAGCGGATCGAGGCGCTGCGGGGGGAGTCGCCGCTGCCGGAGGAGCCCGCGCCCGCCCGGGTGTCCCCGCCCCCGGCGACCGACCGCCACCAGGAGGTGGTCCGGCACGACCGCGAGCTCAGGACCGACCGGCACACCGTCGTACGTGCCGAGCCCACACCGTACGAGGACGTGGAGCGGCACGCCGAACCCCCGTCCCCGGCACCGCTGTTGCTTCCCAGCACACAGATCACCGCCGGACCGAGCCTGGCCGCCCCCGACGCCCCCGCCGCCCGGTGGGGCGCCACGGCGTCCCCGGCACCCGACGCCACACCAGCTGCCGTCAGGCCCTCGACCGGCTTGCCGTCCCCGGACGGGTGGTCCGCGGTGGCCGCCGCGCCGCCGGCGCCCCGCGTGGCCGACCCCGCCCTGGGCCGCGAGGCCGCGCGCCTCCCCGCCGGGCGGCGCCGCGCCCGGCCCGCCCAGCGCACGGTGCACGTCCAGATCGGGCGGCTGGAGGTCACCGCCGCCGCCCCGCCCGGCGCCGACCGCACCACGGGCGCCCGCGCCGGAACGACCGGACGGCGCGCGCCCGCGCTGAGCCTGGAGGACTACCTGGCACGCGGCGAGAGGAGGGACTGACACCATGAGCAACGGACTCGCCTTCGCGACCGTCACCCAGGCCCTCGCACTGCTGATCGCGAACAATCTGCGGCCCGAGATCGACATCGCGGTCACGGTGGACACCCGGAGGCCCCCGGCGGAGCCGCCCACCGAACCCACCATCAACATCTTCCTCTACCAGGTCACCCCGAACGCCTCGCTGCGCACCACCGACCTGCCCACCCGTGCCTCGGACGGCACCCTGCTCAAGCGACCGGCCGCGGCCATGGATCTGCACTACCTGATCAGCGCGTACGGCGAGGAGTCCGAACTGGTCGGGCAACGCCTGATCGGCACCGTGGTACGCATCCTGCACGAGATCCCGATGCTGCCGAAGGACGTGATCGAGGAGGCCGCCCGGCGTCCGTACCTGACGGGCAGCGATCTGGCCGACGCGGTGCAGCGGGTGCGCTTCACTCCGACGCAGATGGACGTGGACGAGACCTCCAAGCTCTGGGGGATGCTCTACCAGACCCCGTATGTGCTGTCGGTCTGCTACCAGGGCTCGTTGGTGCTGATCGAGGGGCGCGAGCGCCCCGTCCCGGCGAAGCCGGTGGAGCGGTCCACGGTACGGGTACTGCCCTTCGGCGCCCCGGGAGCGCCGGAGCCACCCACCCTGCCGGGGGCGGAACGACCCGAGGAACCCGCCGAGACGGAGGCGTCTACTGAGGCGTCTACGGAGGTGTCGACGGAGGCCGAGACCCCGTCGCCCGTCCGGCCCGCCAAGAAGCGCCCCGCCGCCGCGAAGACGGCCGCTGCAAAGACCGCCAAAGCCGCCAAGTCCGCCGTCTCGCCCGCCCGTACCCGCAAGTCCACGCCCCGGCGCCGCGGCGGCCGCTCCGAGGACACGGAGAGCTGAGGCACACGGTGGGGCGGAAGGGGGCGGACGACACCATGGGCACGAGAGACGGCCGCGCATCGGCGGCCAGCGAGGCCAGTGCCAGCGCGGACGCCAGCGCGGACGCCATCGTGGCCGAGGACGGGCAGGCCCTGGCCGCCGCCGTCCAGGCCGTACTGGCCCGCGTCGACGCCCATGCGCGCCGCGCCACCGCCAACGGCTCCCGGCCCGGCGCCTCCGCACCCCGCGATACCGCCACCGTGGACGCGCCCGACACCCCCGACACCGCCGCCCAGCCGCCCCACACCGAAGCTCACGAGCAACACCACACCCACACCACCGCTCACGCTCACCCCGCCCCGAAGGCGATCCCCGGCCCCGCCACGCTCGACGCGCTCGTGGCCTGTTTCGGCCTCAGCGCCTTCGAGCGCCAGCTGGTTCTGCTGGCGGCGGCCGCCGAGCTGGACCCCACCGCCGCCGCGCGGTGTGCCGCCGCCAGCGGTGATCCGGCCCGTGCGTACCCCACCTTCTCGCTCGCACTCGCCGCGCTCGACGAGCCGCACTGGAGCGCCCTCACCCCCGTGTCCCCGCTCCGCCGCTGGCGGCTCATGGACCTCGACGACGAGACCCGGCTCACCACCTCCCGCCTCCGGATCGACGAGCGCATCCTGCACTTCCTGGCCGGATCGCCCTACCTCGACGCCCGGCTGCACGGACTGCTGCGCCGTGCGCAGCCCCCGCGGACCCTGCCCCCCTCGTACGAACGGGCGGCGGACCGGGTGGCCGCGGGCTGGAACGAGTCCCGTCCGGAGGCCCCGCTGCGGGTGGAGCTCGTCGGCGGCGACCTGACCACCCGTACGGACATCGCCGCCGCGGCCGCCCGCCGCACGGGGCTCGCGCTGTACGTCATGGCCTCGGACGACGTTCCCACCGCCGCGGCCGAACGCGACCGCCTCGCCCGGCTCTGGCAGCGCGAGGCCGTGCTGCTGCCCGCGGCGCTCCTGCTGGAGGCCGGTGAGATGGACCGGGAGCAGACCGCCGCCACGGACGCGTTCATCGACGACGCCGCCGTGCCCCTCGTCGTCTCCAGCGAGGACCCGCGCCGGACCGGCCGCCCGCGTGGCGAGCGCGTCGCCGTGCCGGGGCTGGACGACAGTGAACAACTCGCTCTCTGGGCGGACGCCTTCGCCGATATCCCGCGGATCGAGGAGGCCCATCTGCGGTCGCTGGTCGCCCAGTTCCAGCTGCCGCCGCACATCATCCGCTCCGCGGCCGCCGCCGTACGCCGTGACCTCCCCGACACGGGCACGGACTCGGGCACGGACTCGGACTCGGGCGCGGGCGCGGGCGCGGACTCGGGCATGGACGCACTCGACCCCACCGAACTCGCCTGGCGCGCCGGGCTCATCGAGGCCCGCATCGGCCTGGACGAGCTGGGCCGGCGGATCGAACCCGAGGCCGCCTGGGACGATCTGGTGCTCGCCGACCACCAGGCGCGGATCCTGCGCGAGGTCGTCGCCCACGTACGGCAGCGCGCCACCGTCCACCAGGAGTGGGGCTTCGCCGCGACACTCCGCCGCGGCCTGGGCGTCACGGCCCTCTTCGCGGGCGGCTCCGGCACCGGCAAGACCCTCGCCGCCGAGGTGATGGCCAACGAACTGGGCCTGGACCTCTTCATCATCGACCTCTCCCAGGTGGTCAGCAAATACATCGGCGAGACCGAGAAGAACCTGCGCAAGGTCTTCGACGCAGCCGAGCGCGGTGGCGCACTGCTGCTCTTCGACGAGGCGGACGCGCTGTTCGGCAAGCGCAGCGAGGTCAAGGACAGCCACGACCGGTACGCCAACCTGGAGGTCAGCTATCTGCTGATGCGCATGGAGGCGTACCGGGGCCTGGCCATCCTCACCACCAACATGAAGAAGGCCCTCGACCCGGCCTTCATGCGCCGGATCCGCTTCGTCGTGGACTTCCCCTTCCCCGGCGAGAGCGAGCGCGCCGAGATCTGGCGCCGGGTGCTCCCCGCGCGGGCGCCGACGAAGGACATCGACCCCGAACGCCTCGCCCAACTCACCGTGGCGGGCGGCTCGATCCGCAACATCGCGCTCTCCGGCGCCTTCCTCGCCGCCGAGGAGGGCGACCGCCTCCAGATGCGCCACATGCTGGCGGCGGCGCGCACCGAGTACCAGAAGCTGGACCGTTCGCTCACACCCTCGGAGGTCACCGGATGGGTCTGAACGAACGGATGGGCCCGAACGAGCGGCCAAGCGCGGTCCAGGTGGACATCGGCGAGCTGACGCTGACCGGCTTCGGCGCCGGGCTCGACCCGGACCGGGTCTCGGCGGCGTTCCAGACCGAGCTGGCCCGGCTGGTGCGGGAGCGCGGCGTACCGCTGGCGGCGACCGGCGAGGGCACGGCGATCGAGGCCCTGTCCGGCCTGCCCCCGCTCCCCGCCACCACCTCCCCGGCCCGGCTGGGCGAGGCCCTGGCTCGGGCCGTGCACGCGGGCCTGTCCGGAAGGGGGCGGGAGGAGACATGAGCAACGCACCGTCCACCACCCAGGACGACCGCGCGTCCCAGTCCGCCAAGCGCCGCAAGCGCAAGGAGCGGACCGGCAAGGCCCGTACGCCCGAACCCAAGGACATCGTCAGCGGCGCCGGACAGCCCCTCGACCCGAGCGTCCGGCGCGACCTCGAAGAGCAGCTCGGCCACGACCTCGGCCAGGTCCGTCTGCACACCGACCGCGACGCGGGCCACCTCACCGAACTGCTGGGCGCAGACGCGGTGGCGGTCGGCCAGGACGTCTTCTTCCGCGAGAACACCTACCGCCCCGGCACGACGGAGGGCCGCCGCCTCCTCGCCCACGAACTGCTCCACACCGTCCAGAACCCCCACGGCCTCGGCACCCTGCGCGCGGGCCGCGACCTGGGCGCGGTGAGCCTGCCCCAGGACGCGATGGAGCGCGAGGCGGAGGGTACGGCGCGGGAGCTGGCACGCGGCGGGCAGCCGGACACCGAGACGGAGCCGCGGACGTCCGCGACCCCGGGCTGGCTCCGCTACGCCACGGTCGACGCCGACCGCGACCGCATGGAGAAGCTCGACCCGGCGACCCTGGTCGACCGCCTCGCCAACAGCGTCGTCCGCTCCCTGCGCGGCGATCCGGAGGACCGCTCCAAGCGCACCCGTACGCAGCTGGCGCGGATGCCGGACGAGGTGCAGGACGCCGTCCTCGACCGGCTGGAGAGCAGGCTCCTCAGCTCGGAGCACGAGCGGGTGCTCGACTTCGTCGACGAGATCGAGGCGGACGACAACCTGGAGCAGGAGTCGCCGGCCGCCCCGGGCGTCGAGCCGGACCCGGTCGAGGAACTGCTGTTCGAGCGCGAGACGCGGCGGCGGAGGGCGGCGGAGCGCCGCGAGGAGGAGCAGCGCCCGGCGCCCGCGCCGGGTCCGGAGAAGGACGAGCCAGCGGGGGAGGGCGCGCCGGGCAGCACGCCGCGGAACGGCGGGGGCGCGCCCGAGAAGGCGGGCCGGGGCGGGAGCCAGGAGCAGCGGCCGGGCGCCGACGCGGAACGCGAGGGCGGAAGCCCTTCGCCGGATGGGAAGTCCGGGGGCGGGCAGCAGGACGGCGAGACGAAGGCCGAGAGCTCCGAGAAGGGCAAGGAAGGAAAGGAAGACAAGGAGGGCGAGGGGGAAGGGAAGGAAGGGCAGGAGCGGCAGGGCGTCGCGACGCCGAGCGAGGAGGAGTCGGCGGCCAAGAACCGTCCGGGCGCGGTCGATTCGCTCGTGGCGGGTCAGCAGCTGAAGCAGCAGGACAAGCGGGGCGCGGACAAGCCCACCGGTTCGCCGACGGTGTCCGGCAAGGACACCCTGTCGTCCGGCGCGTTCTCCACGCTCGACGGCGTGCGTGCCCAGGATCTGGACGTTCCGGAGGAGCGAGCCGAGGAGGATCCGTTCGGCTCCGGCAGCGACTCGGAGGTCGAGGTCGGGGGCGAGGAGAAGAGCGCCTGGGACATCAAGCTCCAGCCGGAGGACTTCCTGCCGGAGCAGGACCTCGACGTGTCCGGCATACCGACCGCGGACACGCTCGACGCCGCCTCGTCCGCCACCCCTCCCGCCCCGTCGTTTCCCGCCCCACCCGTGACCAAGGCCGACAAGGTGCAGGCCGAACGGGACGCGGAGGACGCCGAGGACGAGTCGGAGGACGCCGAACCCGAGGAGGACGCCGCCGACTCGGCCGCCGACCCCGAGACCTCGGCGGCGGCGGACGACGGCGCGGCGGCCGCAGGCGACGGGCTTGACGGTCTCGCCGTGGAGCAGGCCGCCGAGAGCCGACCGGGACCGGCCGTGACACGCGACCCGAAGAGCGGCGCCGACCCCAAGGACGGGCCCGTCGTCGCCCAGACGACGGTGCAGGAGGCCGAGGGCAGGTCCGGGGACGGCAGCGAAGCCACGGAACAGGCCGCGAAGGAGGAGAAGGGCACCTCCGCCGGGGGTGACGGGTCCGGCGGTGCGCAGGAGAAGGCGACCCAGCAGGCGGTGGGCGGTCAGGCGGCGCAGGAGCCCGCGGCCAAGGCGGAGCAGAAGAAGGCGGACGCGGCGCCTGCGGCCAGGAGCGAACCCACGGCGGACGCCAAGTCCCCCTCACCCGCGCGGGACACCCAGGTCACGGGCGGGTCCAACGCGGATACGCCCGGCGAGGCGAGCAGCGGGGCGCAGAGCGAGCAGGGCGCGCCGGTGGAGCGTACGGAGTCTTCGGCGGCGGAGTCGGCGCCGTCCACCCCGGAACCCAAGAAGACCCCGGAACCCAAGAAGACCGCCGAGCCCAAGAAGACCGCCGAGCCCGAGCAGACCGCTCAGCCCGCGGCGCCCAAGTCGGCACCGACAGCCAAGGCATCACGCGGTGGCGGTGGCGGTGGATCCCGAGCCGGTGGTGGGGGAGGCGGTGGCGGCGGCAAGGCGTCCGCCCCCGCCAAGGGCAAGAAGAAGGACTCCGGACCGGCCCCGAACCTCTCCCAAGTGTCCCCGGAAGCGGGCCTGTCCACCGCCTCGAAGCTCAAGCCCCATGTGGCGCTGCAGGCCATGACCGGTGTGAGCGGCTCGGTCGACCGCACCGTCGGCGACGAACACCAGGCCCTCGCCGCCGCCCCGCCCTCGATGCAGCGCCCGGCGGGTGCCCCGCAGACCCTCCATGGCAAGCCGAAAACCGATGCCCCGGCCCAGTACTCGCAGGATCCGGCCCAGAAGTCCGAGGCGCCGGAGAAGGAAGACGCCAAGGTCGCGGGCGCCAAGGAGCCCGAGGGCCAGATCGAGGCGGAGAAGGCCGAGGAGCCCGACGGCTGGGACACCTTCAAGATGGCCCTGGGCTTCATCGGCGGCAAGATCGTGAACGGGGTCGCGAGCCTCTTCGGCGCCGACAAGCCCGTGGTGGACCCGCAGGCGCTGGCCGCGAAGTTCGCCGGGCTGCCGACCAAGGACGAAGCGCTCAAGCAGGCCCAGGCGGGCAACGCGCCGGGCGTGCAGCTGCGGGGTGCCGCCGACCAGACGGCCGGTGAGCAGGGCTCGGCCGTCGACACCAAGGGCCAGGAGACCGTGGCGACGGGCCGCGACGACGCGGGCCGGGGGATGGGCGAGGACCAGGTCTACCCCAACGCTCCCAAGGAGCAGATGTCGGCCAAGGTCCCCGGGCAGCAGGGTGGCGGGGGCGGCGGTGCGCCCGGGGGCGGCGCGACGACGGGGGCCGTGCCTCCCGAGGCCGCGTCGGAAGTGGCCGAGCACGAACGCGGACCGCAGTTCCAGGCGGCGTTCACCGACGGCCACAAGAGCATGTCCGAGGGGCGGCAGACCAAGGACCGCGACTTCCGGGACGGTCAGCAGAACCACAAACGGCAGGTCGACGCCGAGGTCGCGGCCAATACGAAGAGCCAGGCGAGCGAGCGCGAGAAGGCGATGACCGAGGTCACCGCCAAGCGTCAGGACTGGCGCACGGAGCAGGACAAGGAGCTTCAGTCACTCGGCGACAAGAAGACCGACCGCCACGAGAAGATCCGCAAGGACGTCAAGGACAAGGAAGAGCAGACCGACAAGGACGTCGACAAGGAGAAGGACGACAGCGACAAGAAGATCCAGGACAAGGGCGACCAGGCCGAACACGATGCCGAGAAGAAGCGCGACGACAGCGTCGAGGAATCGGGCAACTGGGTCAGCAAGGCCTTTGACTGGATCAAGGACAAGGTCATCGAGATCAAGAACGCGATCGTCCGCGTCATCAGGGAGGCGCGGGACGCGGTCATCGGGTTCATCAAGAACTTCAAGGAGACCGTCGAGCGCTGGATCAACGACGCCCGTAAGGCGATCGTCGATGCGATCAAGAACTTCATCAATGACCTGATCGAATTCGCCAAGGCGATGGTGCGGGCCGTCATCGACCTGGCCAAGCGCATCCGGAACTTCGTCACCGGCCTGATCAACGCCGCGATCGCGCTGGTCAACAAGCTCGCCACCATGCTCAAGCAGGCCATCACCGACCTGCTGAACGCCCTCGGCAAGCTGCTGAGCAGCATCCTTGACGTCCTGAAGAAGATGCTGCTGGACGTGGTCAAGGCCGTCGTGGACGCGGTCAAGGCGGTCCTGGACTTCGCGTCCAAACTGCTGGGCGCGCTCGGGGAGTTCATGCTCGTCGCGGTCGACTTCCTCTCCGACCCCGGCGGCTGGCTGAGCGGGGCGAAGAACTCGGCGGTGGACGGTGCGAAGAACCACCTCTTCCGCGAGGTGAAGTCGGCCGTCAAGGACTGGTTCCAGTCCAAGATCCAGGAGATTATCGGCGTCCCCAAGGCCATCCTGGACAAGCTGTTCAAGGGCGGCTTCACGCTGGAGCAGATCGTCAAGGAGACGTGGGACGCGATCGTCCCCCAACTCCCTCTGATCATCGGCGAGATCGTCATCACGAAGGTCATCGCCAAGCTGATCCCGGGAGCGGGCTGGGTGATGGCCGTCATCGACGCCATCCGCACGGCCATCGGCGCGCTCAGCGAGATCCTGCGCGCGATGGGCGCGGTCCTCGACTGGCTGAAGGCCGTCCGCATGGGCGGCGCGGGCATCCTCTTCGCGAAGGCGGTCGCGGCGGGCATCGTGGCGCTCCTCGAATTGGCCTACGAGGCGCTGCTGTCCGGTATTGGCAAGTACGTGGCGAAGGTGGGCCGGCGCTTCAAGAACATCGCGGCGAAGCTGGGCCAGGGGAAGGGTGGCAAGGGCGGGGCGGGCGGGAAGGGCGGCGCTGACGGGGAGGGCGCGGACGGTCGGGGCAGCAAGCCGAAGCCCGACGAGAAGCCCGGACCACCGACCTCACCGAAAACAACGACGCACCCGACGCCAACGGCCACGAAGCCGAAACCGGGTGCCGAACCAGCACCCAAGAAGCCCACAACGCAGCCGCAGACCAAACCAACGAAGGCCGACACCCCCGGCAGGCCCAAGACAACACCCGACACCAAGACCCCGGCCCCCACGACGAAGGACAACAACGGCAAGCCCAAGCCCGAGGAAGACCGCCCGGACACCCGCCCGACCCCATCCCCGAAACCCAAGCCCAAGCCGGAACCCCCGGCGAAGCCGAAGCCCGAGCCGCAGACACAGCCCAAGCGGGATAAGGACGACAAAACCCCGGACACCCCCAAGGACGACAAGGGCCCCGAGGACAGGCCGAAGAACGACGACAAGCCCTCGACCAAGGACCCCAAGGACCCCAAGGACCCCAAGGACCCCAAGGACCCCACCAAGCCCAAGCCCGACAAGGACGATCCGACCAAGCCCAAGCCCAAGCCCGACAAGGACGGCGACAAGCCAGGTCCCCGAAAGCCCAAGCCCGACAAGGACGGCCCCGGCAGGCGGCCGAACAAGAAGGGCCCCAACAAGCGCAAGCCCCATCCCAACAAGAGCGGCCCGGGTAGGCCCAAGTCCAAGCCGGACAAGGACAAGCAGAAGAAGGACGAGAACTCTGGGGGCGCCAAGCAGAAGAGACTGAACAACGCAGTGGAGCGAATCCGGGCGATTCTCAAGAAGCTGCTACGACCTGGGCTTGCACAGGCGCTTCACCGCGTCACCCTTTTAGTCCTCCGACGGTGGTATCGGCTTGCCTCTCTGGAACGGCGTGGTGGTCGCGGCCATTTTGAGGACCACGCGAGGCTGAATCCTCCGGACAAGGTGATCGACGGAGTCCCTGACTCGAAAGCGAGGACGGACTACCTGGAGGAACAGAAGCTCCCGGATCCCAAAATAACCAAGCGTGCGGAAGACCCACTTCCCGCCACGGTCGCTGATTATATGAAAGGTGTCCCGAACATCTCTCGAAAGAAGACTGAGGGGGAGTTTCTCAGCAAGGTGGTCAAGGGTACGGGCGAGAAGCCGAACTTGGCAGAAGATGGTCAACCGCTCGGTTGGCAGTACGTCCTGCACAAGCACATGACAAAGGGAACCGCCTGGGTGCGTATGCATCTTCTGCCAGAAGCTCTCGGAGGGTTGGCGGGCGGAAACAATCTGGTGCCCGCTAGAAGTCAGCAGACCAACCTCACCTTTTACCGGGAGATCGAAGGAGACGCCTACGAGTGCATCCCGGATACGGAGAGAATGATTTGGTACGAGTCGGAGGCGCAGTTCGGTTATGCCGACTTCCCGGGGTTCCCGAGTTATATCAAGTCGTCCTACGGAACGTATACGCATAAGAGAGGGACGGGTCGGGCCCCTCGTGACTGGGATAAAGATGAAGACGCGAAAGACACGTATTCCCAGCCGAATATACCCAAGCCGGATCCTGCCGAACACGGAAAACTGCCGATTAATAGCGCGGGCGCGGAGACGATAAGGAACTTCCTCGGTCAAGAGACGCTGACGGAAAGAGCAGCCAGGTATCTGGCAGGGCTCACGGGTGATGGTGCGCGCTACACCCGCGACTCCGAGAACAACAAGGTGCCCATTCCTCGCCAGGTCTTCCATAACCCGAAAGATATAGAGAGGTTCATGTTTGATCTGCAAAAGAACAAGAATCTGAAGGAATCCTTCAAGCTGGCGAACATTGTGCGCATCATGAAAAAGATTCGTGCGCGGAAGCGAGACATCCTGTGGGATGCTCCGTTTGAAAATTCTCGAAACTGAGGGGCTCTTGAAATGTCTGACACTCCTTCGTCTTACGAGGTTCGCGTCGCCGCCTCCATGCAAGCCTTGTCCGACAGTGCATTTTTCCGCTTGGGGGATCACAGCATCTCACCTCTTTCCGGGGTCCGGACGGATACAGGGAGCGCGGCTCGTGAGATGTCACGTATGTCGGGGTTCCCTCTGGATGGGGTCGATCGGTTGTTTCTCGGCGCTGACGAGATCCATGCCATTTGGCGTTCGGTGGAGGGACCGCTCATCGTGGGGGAGTTCTGCCTTGTGCATCTCCACAAGAGCTTTACTGGTGATGAATTCCCTCCCGATGACCCGACTCTTCCCGCGTCCGACTATTCAAAGCTGGGGGCGCTCAAAGTCATCGACAGTGAACCGCACAGCGGATCAGGCAGTGTGACCGGAATGTATATGACAGAAAGTGCTCAACATGAGATTTGGTTCTACGACGCAGGGCTTCACCGACTGGAGCGGCTGGACCTGGATTACCTCGCATACCTCGACGCTGTACTCGTGACCAAGGGCACCTGTGGTTGGCAGTACCTCTTCGCGGATGTCGACCTCAACACGACAGAACTGCACACCACCGCCGCTGACCTCAACGTCATGCTGGAGAAGTTTCCAGAGCAATTCCCGGAATACGACTACGAGCCCCTGCGGCAGAGGCTGGAGGCCCGCCTGTGACCCGCTACCCCGACATCCCCAAACCCATCCGCTCCGGAATCGTCCTCGTCGACCCCGAGCGGGGGACACCGCAGCGCATCATCATCCTCCAGTTCAATCCGGACGCGCTGGAGCGGTCATTGGCTCCCCAATCCGCCGGAGACCAAGCCGACAGCGGCGGAGGCGGCAGCGGAAGTGGGGACAAGAACGAGGCGCTCCGCCTCAAGGGTCCGGCGCAGGAGACGTGGAAGTTCACCGCGGAGATCGACGCGACCGATCAGTTCGAGGTGGCCGCGCCCGACGGGATACACCCGCAGCTCGCGACGCTCGAGATGCTCGTACAGCCGACCACCGCCAAGTTGCGGGAGGCCATGCGGCTCTCCAAGAAGGGGACCATCGAGATCAGTCCCATCGAGATGCCGCTGACCCTCTTCACCTGGGGAAGCAAGCGGGTCATGCCGGTTCGTATCACCGAGTTGTCCATCAATGAATCGGCGTTCGACGTCAACCTCAACCCCATCCGCGCCTCCCTCAGCATCGGACTGAAGGTGCTCACCGTGAGCGATCTGCCCGCCGGCCACCGTGGCGCCGAGCTCTATCTCGCGCATCTCGCGCAGAAGGAGCGGCTCGCGGCGGCGGCCCGCGGAGGCGCGCTCAGCGCGTTGGGGTTGAACAGCGGGGACATCGGGCTGGGGAGGGTGTAGAAGCAGATGGCCGGGTCACAGCCACAGCCGCAGCCTTACGAGAGTGCGCTCGACGCGATTCCGGGGTCGCACCCCTACCCCCGCTCCAGCCGCTACCACGACGCCGAGATCGGGATCCACACCCAACCCGACGGCACCCCCGTCCGCTACGTCAAGCGGCGGCTGCTGCCGCCCCTCGGCGCGGCGGACGAGGACACCGCCACCCACATCGCGGGCCGCCACACCGTCAGCAGTGGCGAGCGCCCCGACCACCTCGGTCAGCGCTACTTCGGCGACCCCGCCGCCTGGTGGCGGATCGCCGACGCCAACCCCGTCCTCGACCCACGCGAGCTGACCGCCGAGCCGGGCGAGGAGATAGAGATCCCGAACGGGTTCCCGGGCGGAGGCGGTGGGCGCCATGGCTGATGAGCCCGTCGGGCAGGGGCCCATCCACCTCGAATTGCGGATGGGGCCCAAGCTCACCCGGCCGGTGCCCCCCGAGGTCACCGAGGCGCTGTTGTCCGCGCAGATCACCACGACCGCGGGTGAACGCGGCGGCTTCCAGATGGCGTTCGACCTCACCAAGAAGGGCGCGATCATCGATCGGCTGCTCCCCGAGGGGTTCTTCGACCCCCGCACCCGCGTCATCGTCACGGCCGCCGTCAAGGGCACGCCGATCGTCCTCCTCGACGGGCTCATCGTGCGGCACGAGGTGGGGGCCAGCAATCAGCCCGGACAGACGACCCTCACCGTCACCGGCGAAGACCTCACCCTCCTCATGGACCTCGAGGAGCGGACCGACCGCTATCCCAACCTCCCGCCCTTCAAGCGCGTCGGCCGCATCCTCTCGAAGTACACCGACTACGGGATCGAGGCCGACGTCATCGAGGAGAAGATCCTCCAACCGCCCAACGCACAGCGCCGCGTGGACTACCAGACCGGCACCGACCTCCAGTACGTCACCGATCTCGCCCAGGCCAACGGCTATGTCTTCTACCTCATCCCCGGGCCCGTCGCCGGGGTCTCCACCGCCTACTGGGGGCCCGAAAAGCGCATCGGCACGGCCCAGCACGCCCTCACCGTCAACATGGACGTCAACTCTACCGTCGACCAGCTGACGTTCGCCTACGACGGGACCGCCCGCGAGGAGCCCCAGGCCCGTGTGCAGGACCCCGCCACCCGCACCTCCACCCTCCTCGCCCAGCCGGACATCAGCCCCCTCCGGCCGCCCCTCGGCAAACGGGCCACCCCGGCCCTCAAGCGCAAGACACTCTCCGGCACCGCCAAGAAGGACCGGGCGCAGGCCGAGGCCGAAGCCCTGGCGAGGGCCGCCACCACCGCCGACGCCATCTCCGGTTCCGGTTCGCTCGACGTCAACCGGCACGGGTACATCCTCCAGCCGCGCCAGCTGGTGGGGGTCCGGGGTGCCGGGCGCACCTATGACGGGGAGTACTACGTCAAGTCCGTCACCCACAATCTCCGGCCCGGCTCTTTCCAGCAGAACTTCACCCTCACCCGCGAAGGGCTCATCGCCCGGAGCGACACCGTTCGGCCCTGAGCCATGGAACAAGAGGAAAGGATCAGGAGCCCCTATGGCGGCCACACCCAACAACCGCTTCCTCGGCAAATTCCGGGGCCGGGTGCGGGACAACCAGGACCCGCTCGGCATCGGCCGGATCACCGTCGAGGTGCCCGATGTCCTCGGCGACGAGCCGTCGACCTGGGCCATGCCCTGCTTCCCCTTCACCGGGGATCAGCAGCGGCCCGCCGGGCAATACGTCGTGCCGTCCGTCGGGGCCGGGGTGTGGGTGGAGTTCGAGCAGGGGGACCCCAGCTTCCCCATCTGGACGGGGTGCTGGTTCGGGGCCAGGGAGCAGCTCCCGGAGGACGCGCGGACCGATCCGGCGACCGCGCACCCCGTGGTGATCCAGACGCCCGGGAAGCACAAGATCGTGATGTCCGACGTTCCGGCCGAGGGAATTCTGCTGCAGGCGCCCGGCGGCGCGTTCATACGGATCGACGCGACCGGAGTGCACATCGACAACGGCCAGGGGGCTTCCGTTTCCCTGGCCGGTGACCAAGTCGACCTGAATCAGGGCCGGTTGACCGTGCCCAAGAAGCGATAGCCAGCAGCAACGGGGAGGGACAAGCCACGTGTCCGGGAATTCCGGGAACCTCGTCAGCCATACCGCCGTGATCAGTTGCCCGCACGGCGGACGCGTAGGGGCGGCATCCGTTCCGTCGTCCGGTGTACGGCTCGACGGGCAGCCCGTGCCGACCGCCGACGACGTCTTCACGGTCGTCGGCTGCCCGTACACCGTCGACCGCGTCCCGCTGCCGTGCACCACCGTCCGGTGGGCTCCGGACCGCGACACGGTGCTGATCGACGGCGTGCCCGTCCTGCTCGACACCTCCTCGGCACAGTGCTTCAGCGCGGGGCTCGTGCCGCAGGGGCCACCCGTCGTCTCCGCCGCGCGGCAAGGAGTCATGTGCGGATGAGGACACGGACCGGCAGGCCACACACCGTACGGACCGATATCGCCTTCCCGTTCCGGATCGACCGGCGCGGGCGCACCGCGCACGCCGACCACGACGACCACATACGCGATCTCATCGAGCAGTTGCTCTTCACCAGCCCCGGCGAACGCGTCATGCGGCCGGACTTCGGCTGCGGGCTGCTCGACCTCGTCTTCACGCCCAACAGCCCCGAGCTGGCCTCCGCCGTCGAGCTGTCCGTCCAGGCATCGCTCCAGCGTTGGCTCGGCGAGCTGATCGAGGTGGAGTCCCTGGACGTGGTCAGCGAGGAGAACGTCGTACGCGTCCATCTGCGGTATGTGGTGCGTGCCACCGCCGGCCTGCGCGATGAGGTGTTCGAGGGGAGGGGGTCCGCATGAGCCACCCCTCCACCGCGTCACGGCGCGAGCGCATCAGGGCCGCCCACCTCAACGGGGTGGACGCCGTCGAGGCCGGCGACAGTACTCAACAAGGCACCACCCTCACCGTCACCTTCCTCGGCAAGGCCCCGCACGGCCTGTGCCCGGAGAACGTACGCGTCGACGGCGGCCGCCGGATCACCCGCATCGAGGTCATGGAGATCTCCGTCGAGCGCGAGGAGGACCCCGAGCTCGACGACAAGCTGTACGTCACCGTGGACCGGGCCGGGGACACCTCCGCCTACCGGCTCTCCATCGTCGACACCGATCCCTACGGGCGGCCGGGCACCGAACCCTTCCCCGGCTTCGACCAGCGGTACTTCCACTGCGCATTCCACTTCCGGCCCGACTGCCCCACCCCCTTCGACTGCGAGGACCAGGAAGAGCGCGACCTTCCCGCCACCTTCGCCCCCGCCCCCGTCATCGACTACACCGCCCGGGACTACGAAACGCTCCGTCAGGTCGTCCTGGACCGGCTCCGCCTCACCGCCCCCGACTGGGTCGAGCGCGGCGCCGCCGACCTCGGCATCACCCTGGTCGAGCTGCTCGCCCACACCGCCGACCAGATCAGCTACCAGCAGGACGCGGTGGCCACCGAGGCGTATCTCGATACCGCCCGCCGCCGGGTGTCCGTACGCCGCCACGTGCGGTTGATCGACTATCCGATGCACGACGGCTGCAACGCCCGCGCCCTCGTCACCGTGGAGACGGTTCAGCCGCTGACGCTGGAGCCGGGGGAGTACCGCTTCGCCGCCGTGGACATCCGTACGCTCGGCCCGCTGGACCGGCCGGACGTCGGGACCGTGCTGGACGACCGGGAGCTGGCCGTGCTCGATGAGCGCGGATCGGTGGAGGTGTTCGAGCCCGTCGTCACCGACCAACCCCTCCAGCTGCGGCCGGAACACCACCGCATCCGCCTGTGGACCTGGGGCGGCGAGGTGTGCTCGCTGCCCGTGGGCGCCACCTCCGCGACGCTGCGCGACGCGTGGGCCGACGAGGAGTGCCGGGCCCGCGTGATCGATCTGCGCCCCGGTGATCTGCTGCTCTTCGAGGAGGTGCGGGGCCCCCGCTCCGGGACGCCCGGTGACGCCGACCCGTCGCACCGGCAGGCCGTGCGCCTCAGCTCCGTCACCCCCGCCGTCGACCGGCTCGCCGAACAGCCGGTGCTGGAGGTGACCTGGGCGCGGGAGGACGCGCTGGCCTTCCCGCTGTGCCTGGCCACCCGGGGCGGTCCGGACTGCGCGCCCGTCGAGGACGTCAGCGTGGCGCGCGGCAATGTGGTGCTGGTCGACCACGGCCGTTCGCTCACCTTCTGCCGCGGCACACCGGAGACCCTCACCGTGCCGCCCGTCCCCGCCGTCGCCGGGTCCTGTGACCCACCCGCCTTCGGCTGCTTCGACAAGGACGCCGGGAACGCGCCCGCGCGGCTCATCGACTCCCTGCTGGACCAGGCCCGCCACGGGCGGCAACTGACCCCCGACGAGGTACGCGAGCTGTTCACCACCGTCGGCCCGGAGGCCACCGGCCGGGCCGGGATCGGCCTGGAGTCGGCCGGGCAGCGGCGCGAGAAGGTCGTGCCGGGCACCGCGTACGCCCAGGCGGAGGCGTTGCGGACGCTTCTCGCCCAGTCCGTCTACCCCGGGATCGTGCCGCGCTTCAGGCCCGTACTGCACCAGGCGCCCGTCACCCAGGCCGTGCCCTTCCCCGATCCGCGCCACATCGCGGCCGGGCAGGCCGGGCATCTGGCCGCCGTCCCGGGGCGGGTGCGGCAGCGGCTGACGGAGCTGTGGCGCAGCGCCCGCGACCGCGACGGGCTCTCGGACGAGGAGATCGCCGAACTCACCGTCCTGTTCGGGCTGCGCGTCCTGGAGCGCCTCGAACTCGCCCGCCACCCCGTCCGCGCGCTGCGCGAGCTGCTGCACCGCTGCGACCGGCTGCTCGACGCCAAGCTGGGGCGCCTGGCCGCACTGACCGCCAGAGCACGGGCGGGCACCGTCCTGGACGGGCGCGTCGCCTGGGAGATCGCGCACAGCTGGGGCCGGGCGTACGCCGCCGGGCTGCGCCCCGAGGACCCGGTGCTGCACGGTCCAGCGGCCGCCCTCGCCCAGGACCCGCGGGCCGCGCTCCCCGCCGTCAGCGTCGAGGACGGCGACGAGACCTGGACACCGCGCCGCGATCTGCTCACCTCCCGCCCGCGGGACCGCCACTTCGTCGGCGAACTGGAGGACGACGGCCGTATCGCGCTGCGCTTCGGCGACGGCCGGTACGGCGCCGTGCCGAGGCCCGGCGCGCGTCTCGCGGTCCACTACCGGACCGGAGGTGGCACGGCGGGCAACGTCGGCCCCGAGGCCATCAACCACCTGGTGCTGTGCCGGGATCCGGAAGCGGCGGACACCGGAGCGCCCCGGCCCGTGGCCGGGGTGCGCAATCCGCTGCCCGCCGTCGGCGGCACCGATCCCGAGCCGGTCGAACAGGTCCGCCGGCTCGCCCCGCTCGATCTGAAGCGCGCCCGGCACCGGGCCATCACCGCCGAGGACTACGCGGCGCTCGCCTCCGAACTGCCCGGGGTGCGGCGCGCGGCGGCGGAGATCCGCTGGACCGGCAGTGTGCGGGAGGCGCATATCGCCATCGACGCGTACGGGACCGGGGCACCGCCCCCCGCCCTCCTCGACGCGGTCGCGCACGCCCTGGAGGGCTACCGGCGGATCGGACACGACCTGGTGGTCGGTCCGGCCCGCGCGGTGCCGCTGGACATCGCGATCGAGGTGTGCGCCGCGCCGGGACACCAGCACGGGCAGATCCTCGCCGAGCTGTACCGGGCGCTGGGCGGCCGCCGGTTCTCCGGCGGGCGGCTCGGCTTCTTCCACCCCGACGCGCTGACCTTCGGCGAACCGGTGCGGCTCAGCCGCCTGGTGGCCGTAGCGGCGGCGGTGCCGGGGGTGCGACGCGTCGAGGTCACCCGGCTGCGACGGCTGTGGCACGAGGGGCTGGAGGGGCCGAAGGAGCCCGATGACGGCACCTCGTACGAGACGTCACACGGCGAGGCGCTGGAGGAGGGCATCCTGCGCATCGGCCCCCTGGAGATCGCCCAATGCGACAACGACCCCGACCGGCCCGAGAACGGCCGCCTGGTCATCGAGCTGAAGGGGGCCCGATGAGCGACCACCCCGATCACGTCGACTCCGGTGGCCGCGGCTGCGGTTGCGGCGGTCACGACGAGCGCCGGGCCGCCCCCGGCACTCCGCACAACCCGCCCGGCCGCACCGCCCTGGACTATCGCGTCGGCGACTACGGCTCGTTCCTGGCCGCCATGCTCGACCGGCTCGCCTCGCCCGCCTACCCCGCGCTGCGCGGCCTGACCGTACGCACCCCGGACGACCCTGCCATCGGACTGCTGGACGCCTGGGCGGCCTTGAGCGACCTGCTGACCTTCCACTCCGAGCGGATCGCCGACGAGGGTTATCTGCGCACCGCCCACGACCCCCGCTCGCTCGCCCTCCTGGGGCGGCTGGTGGGACATGTGCCACGGCCGGGCGTGGCCGCCGACACCCACCTCGCGTACACCCTGGACCGGGATCCGCGCGCCGAGGACGTCGTGGTGACGATTCCGCGCGGGGCCATCAGCCACAGCGTCCCGGCGGCCTCCGACGAGGAGTCGCAGACCTTTGAGACGAGCGAGGACCTGGCGGCCCGCTGGGCGTGGAACGAACTGGCGGTGCGCCGCCGCCGGCCCGCCCTGATCGGCCCCGACGACCTGCGGCGCCGCTCCGAGCTGCTGGTGTCCGGAACCTCGCTCGGACTGACCGTCGGCGACAAGCTGCTCTTCGTCTTCGGCGGGACGGCGGAGTCCGGGGGTGGCGGCCAGGGGGCACCTCCCAGCGGTAGCCGGGGGAGGCCGCTGCTGCCGGTGGCGCGGGTGACCGTCGACCGTGACGAGGACGTGACGGCGATCGGGCTGCAGCGGTCCGCCCCGCCGTCCCTCAAGGAGCTGGTGGACGAGGTACGGCGGTGGATCACCGACCCGGAGGCGGACGAGGACCCGGACGACCGGGGGGACGCCGAGCCCACGCCGGACCACCCCGATCCGCGTCCCGTCAGCCGTCTGATCGAGGAGTTCGACGCCCAGGTCCTGGCGCCGCTGCGGGGCGACCTGGACGGGATCACCACGCCCGGTCAGCTCGCCCGGCGGCTCGCCGAACCGCATGACCGGCTGGCGGAGGCGCAGGTGCTGGCCGCCCCGTACGAGGAGGTCGCCGCCTGGTTGGAGCGGCTGGAGGCGGTGATCGGCGAACTGCGCGAGCGGGCGGGGGAGTTGGACGCGGCCGGATCCGGCGAGGTGCGGCTGCGGTCCCAGCTCGCCGAGGACCGGCCACCCGCGGCCGACAGCGCCACCGAAACCGACGACCCCGCCACCGGGGCCCTCGCCACCGGGACCCACGGCCTCGCCACCGGCCCCGCCCACGGCACCGCCGCCGTGCGCGCGCTCGGCGCCGTCCTGCCCGCCCTGCGCACCCGCGTCGTACGGCCGCCGTCCGGCGCCCGCGCCACGGCGGCGCACGATCCGCGGCGGCTCTTCGGGCCGGGGTCCGATCTGGCCGCCGGGCTGCTGTCGGCCCTCGACCCGAGGGTGGCGAGCGGGATGTACGCGGCGTGGCGCCGCGCCGCCCCGGCCGCCACCGCCCCGCCGGGGACCGTCCCGCTGCTGCGCGAGCTGCTGGCGATGCGGGTGACGGCCGCGCCCTTCGGGGCGATGGCGCCGCTCAAGCCGGTACAGGACGACCGGGGCCGGGTCATCCGGCAGACCGACTGGCCGCTGACCGGCGGTGAGCTGACCGCCGTACGGATCGTGTACGACACGGCGGTCAAGGCGCCGGTGAAGGCGGAGTTCCAGCACATCGAGACCGGGACGTCATGGCAGCGCAGCGAGAACCTGCCGCAGACCGCCGAGTTCGAGCTCGGTCCGGGACGGGTGCGGCTGTCCACCCGGGTCGGCCAGGACCACGACCTGGGCTGGCTCCGGGGCCGTCCCACCGACTCGCAGGAGCCCGGTGTCACCGCCACCCTGCTGCCCGGCCTGCCCGCGCTCACCCTGTTCGTGTCCCGGCCCGCCGAGGACGGGCGGGTGCATGTGGTCGTGGACAACGGAGAGACCAAGCAGTGGATGCTCAGCCGCGGCGAACCCCCGAAACAGATCAGCTACGGGGCCTATGAATTCACGCTGCGGTTCACCCCCGGCAGCGAGCCCCCGGCCGTCGAGATCGGCATCGCCACCGTGCCCGAGCCCACCAACCGCTATGTGCTGCCGCTGGATTCGGTGCAGAACTCCATCACGGTCGGCAGCTGGGTGGCCATCGAGCGCCCCCGCAAGGGGTCCGGCGAGCCGGACGGCATCCCGGGCGACAAGGAGCTCGCCTCCGTCACCACCCGCGTCGTCGCCGTGCGCACCGCCGCGTACACCACCTACGGCATCACCGGCCGCGGCACCCAGCTGACCCTCGCCGACCCATGGCTCGACGAACACGATGTGCTGCTCTCCGCGATCCGCGACACCACCGTGCACGCGGGCGGTGAGCCGCTGCGCCCGGCGGACGAGCCGCTGGGCGAGGATGTGCACGGCAACGAGATCGAGCTCGCCGAGCTGTACGACGGACTGCGGCCCGGCCGCCGGATCGTCGTCTCAGGCGAGCGCACCGACATCCCGGGTCCGGCCGGGCCGGGCGGCCCGACCGGGGTCCGGGGCACGGAGCTTGCGGTGATCGCCGCCGTGGACCAGCGCGTCGACCCCGACCTGCCCGGCGACCATGTGCACACCACGCTCACCCTCACCGCCGATCTGGCCTACCGCTACCGCCGTGAGACGGTCCGGGTCCAGGGCAATGTGGTGCCCGCCACGCACGGCGAGAGCCGGGACGAGCCCATCGGCAGCGGCGACCCGGCCGTGGCCAACCAGACCTTCACGCTGTGGCAGTCGCCGCTGACCTGGCTCCCCGCGGACAACCCCCTGGGCGCCATCCCCGCCCTCGAGATCCGCGTCGACGGGCTGCTGTGGCACCGGGTGGACAGCCTCGCCGGACGCGGGCCGCGCGAGCGCGTCCATGTCACCGGGACCACCGGCGACGGGCGGACCACGGTGACCTTCGGGGACGGGGTGCACGGCGCCCGGCTGCCCGGTGGCCACGAGAACGTACGGGCCCGCTACCGCTTCGGCACCGGCGAGGCCGCCAACGTGCCCGCGGACCGGATCACCCAGGCCCTGACCCGGCCCCTCGGGGTCACCGCCGTCACCAATCCGCAGCCCGCCACCGGGGGTGCGGACGGCGACGGTCCGGGCCTGACCCGCCGTACCGTCCCGCTCGCGGTCTCCGCGCTCGACCGGCTGGTCTCCCTTCAGGACTACGAGGACTTCGCCCGGTCCCGCGCGGGCATCGGCCGGGCCGCCGCGCGCGAACTCTTCGACGGGCGGCGCAGGGTGCTCCATGTGACCGTGGCCGGGGTGGACGACGCGCCGATCGGCGAGGACGCGGAGGTGCTGCGCGCCCTGCGCACCTCGCTGGCCGCCTACGGGGACACCCGGCTGCCGGTCCGGGTGGATGTGCGGGAGCTGGTGCTGCTGGTGCTGGTGGCACGGGTGAAGGTGGCGCCGGACCACTCCTGGGAGCTGGTCGAACCCCGGCTGCGCCAGGCCCTGCTGCGCGAACTGGGCTATCCGGGGCGCGAGTTGGGGCAACCGGCCGCGCTCTCCGAGGTGCTGGCCACCGCCCAGTCGGTGCCCGGTGTGGACTATGTGGACGTCGACGCCTTCACCGGCGTCCCGGCCTCCAGCACCCCGCGGGAACTGGCCGACCTGGCCGCCCGGCTCACCGAGCCCGGCGCCGTGGTCCCCGCCCGGTCCGCCGAGTACGCCGAGGACACCTACCGGGTCACCGCGACGGACGGCGAGACGCTCACCGACATCGCCGGACGCCACGGCATCCCGCTCGCCGAACTGCTGCGCCTCAACCCCGACATCACCGACACCCGCCGCCTCATCAGGGGCCGTTCGGTGTCCGTCTTCCGCGGCATCCGCCCGGCGCGGCTCGCGATGTTCACACCCGATGTCCCGGACACGCTGATCCTTACGGAGGTCACCTCATGAGCAGGGAGCCGGACGGGCTCGCCGAGCTGCTTCCGCAGTGGCATCGCCTCAGGGACGCCGAGGCGGGCGAGCCCCTGCGCGCCCTGCTCGCCGTGATCGCCGAGCAGGTCGACCGCGTGCGCGACGGGGTGGAGCAGCAGTACGACGACTGGTTCGTGGAGACCGCCGCCGCATGGGTGCTGCCGTACCTCGGCGATCTGGTGGGCTACCGTCCACTGCCCGGCTACGAGCGGGTGCCGGCCACCGGACTGCGCGACGGCGGGCCGCCGGACGCGTCCCTGGCGCGGCTGGCCGAGGCGCTGGCGCCGCGCCGGGACGTGGCCGCCACCGTGGCGTACCGGCGGCGCAAGGGCACGCTCGCACTGCTCGAGGAGCTCTCCGCGTCGGTGGCCGGATGGCCCGCCCGCGCCATCGAGCTCTCCCGGCTCACCGCGCACCACCAGCCGGTCAGGCTCTACGGCGGGACCGGCGGCGCGGCGGCGGACCTGCGCAGGCTCTCCCGGGGCCGGCTCGCCGATCTGCGGGACGGGGCGGCGCTGGACCTGGCGGGCGGGCCGTTCGGAAATGTGGCGCGCTCGGTGGACGTACGGCGCGCGGACTCCCGCCGCAGACAGGGCGGCCACACCCCGGCCGGGGTCGGGCTGTTCGTATGGCGGCTGAAGCCGTACCCCGTGACCAGGGCACCTGCGTACTGCGTCGACCGGGCCCGCAACCTGTACACCTTCTCGATCCTCGGCAATGACACCCCGCTGGTGACCCGCCCCGAACCCGAGCCGTCGGCCCGGCACATCGCGGCCATCGACAACGTGCCCGCGTACATCCGCCGCCGTCAGCTCGCGGACCATCTCCTCGACTACTACGGGCCGGGCAAGAGCTTCACCGTCTGGCGGGACGGCCACGACGAGCCGGTGCCGCCGTCGGACATCGTGGTGGCGGATCTGACGGACTGGCGCTATCGCGCCAGGCGCGGCCAGGTGGTCATCGACCCCGAACGCGGCCGGATCGCCTTCGGCTCGCGCACGGCGCCGCGTCACGGCGTCTGGGTCACCTACCACTACGCGTGCGCGGACGACATGGGCGGCGGGGAGTACGACCGGGACGACCGCGAGACCTCCCCGGCCGCGGAGGTCTACCGGGTCGGGCCGGGGTGCGCGTACCAGCGGATCATGGACGCGTACCGGCAGTGGCAGCACGACCGGCGGGGCGGGCGATGCGGCCCCGAGGGCATCATCGAGATCACCCACAGCGGCGCCTACCAGGAGCAGCTGGACTTCGACCTGGACCCGGGCGACCGGCTGGAACTGCGCGCCGCCGAGGGCACCCGGCCGGTGATCCGGCTGCTGGACTGGTACAGCAACCGCCCCGACGCGCTCAACATCCGGGCGCGGGAGGAGCACGGGAACACCGGTGGCGAGGCGCCGCGCATCGTGCTGGACGGGCTGCTGATCGCGGGGCGCGGCCTCAACGTCACCGGGCCGGTCGGCGCCGTGGTGCTGCGTCACTGCACCCTCGTCCCCGGCTGGTCCCTGGAGCCGGAGTGCGAGCCGCGCTCGCCCGACGAGCCCAGCCTGGTCCTGGAGCGCACCACCGCGTGCGTCCAGATCGAGCGCAGCGTCCTCGGCACCATCGAGGTGATCGGCGAGGAGGTGCACACCGACCCGCTCGCCCTCCATATCCGCGACTCCATCCTGGACGCCACCGGACACGACCGCCCGGCGCTGTCCGCCCCGGACTGCCGCCACGCCCACGCCGTACTGCACGCCCACCGCACCACCGTCATCGGCGAAGTGCACACCCACGCCGTGCGGATCGGCGAGAACAGCCTCTTCACCGGGCGGATGCACGTGGCCCGGCGCGGTGTCGGATGTCTGCGGTTCAGCTATGTGCCGCCGGGCTCACGCACCCCGCGCCGCCACCGCTGCCAGCCGGATCTGGTGGGGGCCGAGGAGGCGTGGCGGGTGCGGCCGCTGTTCGGCGGCGAGCGCTACGGCACCCCGGTGTACGGGCAGCTGGCGGCCGGATGCGCGGAGGAGATCCGCCGGGGCGCCGAGGACGGCGCCGAGATGGGCGCCTTCCACGACCTGTACCAGCCGCAGCGCGAGGATAGCCTGCGGGCGCGGCTCGCGGAGTACGCGCCGGCGGGCACGGACGCGGGAGTCATCGCCGTGACGTGAGCCGATGCCCATGCCGGCATCCACGCCGAAGCCCGCTCGTCCGAGCCCCGGCCCGAGCTCGAGCCGCGCCCACCAGACTTCCGAACCTTCCGAGGGGGACCCTTCCATGCACGCCGATCTCTCCCGACTCACCTTCCGGCCCGGCCGGCGCTACTCCGCCGTCGTCGCCCAGCAGGGCCGCGTACAGCTCGACGCCGACGCCAACGAGCAGACCGCGATCCAGCTCCACCAGGCCCGTACGCTCGCCGCCGACCTGATCGGGCAGCACGGCGGCCCGTCCGGGGACGCCGGGTTCCACATCCGGTTCAAGGGCGGCAGCCGCGATCTGGACGATCTGATCATCGAGGGCGGCCGCTACTACGTGGACGGCATCCTGTGCGACGCGACCCGGCCGCTGCCCGGTGCGGCGGTCGACGACGAGGCGGCGGACGGGGCCTCCGGCACCTCCGCCACCTCCGGCACCTCCGGCACGGAGGGCGAGGCCGACCCGCCCGAACCGGACGAGCCGCCCGCCACCTGGACCTACTGGGATCAGCCGGACGCCTACCGGGACCCGGAGCGGCCGGGCGACCGGCTGCCGGAGCAGCGCCCGTTCCTGGTCGCCCTGAAGGTGTGGGAGCGGTCGGTGACCGCCGCCGAGGACCCGGCGCTGCGCGAAGTGGCCCTCGGCTCGGCGATGCCGGACACGGCGGCGCGGGTCAAGGTGGTCTGGCAGGTGCTGCCGGTGGAGAGCGCGGCCCTGGAGCTGGAGAACCCGGGAGGGGCGAGCAAGGAGCAGGTCGGCAAGGCGTTCGGGGCGTGGGCGCGGAAGGCCACGGCGCCCGGATCCCGGCTGGCGGCGCGCGCCGAGCGGCCGGAACACGCGGACCAGGACCCCTGCCTGGTCCGCCCGGACGCCCGCTACCGAGGGCCGGAGAACCAGCTGTACCGGGTGGAGATCCACGAGGGCGGCACGGCGAAGGAGGCCACCTTCAAATGGTCCCGGGAGAACGGCTCGGTGGTCTTCCCGGTCGACGAACTCGACGGCAGCTGGGTCGAGCTGGCCTCGTTGGGCAGCGACGACAAGCTGGATCTGGGCGTCGGGGACCTGGTGGAGTTCGTGGACACCGCCTACACCAGCCGGGGCGAACCGCTGCCGCTGCTGCGGGTGGAGGAGGCCGACCTGCCGGGGCGGCGGGTGCGGCTGTCCGGTGAGCCCGAGCCGGGTGTCGGACGCCGCCCCGAGCTGCGGCCGTTCCTGCGCCGCTGGGACCACCGGGAGACCACCCGGCGCCCCCGCAAGGGCGCGGCGGCTCGGCTGAAACGCGGTGCGCTCAAGGTCGAGGAGGGCCGCTGGCTGCCCCTGGAGGACGGAGTCGAGGTGTACTTCGCCCCCGACGGCGCCTACCGCTCCGGGGACCACTGGCTGATCCCGGCCCGCACCGCCACGGGCAGCGTGGAGTGGCCGGTGAACGCGGCCCGCAAACCGCTCCTCCAGCCCCCGGCCGGAATCCAGACGCACTACGCGCCCCTGGCGTGGGTGACCGCCGAGCAGGCGGAGCTCGATCTGCGGATGGTGTTCGGGCCACTGGCCGGGCCCGCCCCGGCCGCGGACGCGCCGGCGCTCGCGGCGGAGGCCGAAGCAGCGGCCGAGACCAGGTCCAGGGAGGACGCCGAACCGGAAGCGTAGGCCCGGTCCGGAGCCGATTGAGTTCCGTGCCCGTGGCATCCGTACATCACCATGCCTCATCCCTAAGGAGCACATCACCATGGCCACGCCGCTCACCGCCGACCGTCTGCTCAAGGCGCTTCGCGACGAGGGACTGGAAGTCCATGAGTACCGCGACTGGCGGACTCACAACCGCAACAGCAAGGGCCCCTGGGGGCCGGTCAACGGGGTGATGATCCATCACACCGTCACCAAGGGCACGGACTCCTCCGTGGAGCTGTGCTACGAGGGACACTCCTCACTGCCGGGGCCGCTGTGCCACGGCGTCATCGACAAGTCAGGCGCGGTCCACCTGGTCGGCAACGGCCGCGCCAACCACGCGGGCCTGGGCGACGGCGATGTGCTCAGAGCCGTCGTCAACGAATCCGCGCTGCCCTCCGACAACGAGGCCGACACCGACGGCAACCGCCACTTCTACGGCTTCGAGTGCGTCAACCTCGGCGACGGCGAGGACCCCTGGCCGGAGGCGCAGAAGCTGGCGATCGAGAAGGTGTCCGCGGCCATCTGCCGAGCCCACGGCTGGACCCAGCGCTCGGTGATCGGCCATCTGGAGTGGCAGCCGGGCAAGGTCGACCCGCGCGGCTTCACCATGGACAGCATGCGTAGCCGCGTCGCCAAGCGGCTCGGCGCCAAGCCGGACGGCCCGGCTCCCAAGCCACCGGCGTCCTACGAGCCGTTCCCGGGCGCCGACTTCTTCCGGAACGGCCGCGAAAGCAAGATCATCACGGCGATGGGCAAGCGGCTGGTGGCCGAGGGCTGCGGACGCTACGAGGAGGGCCCCAGCCCGGAGTGGACCGAGGCGGACCGCAAGTCCTACGCGGCGTGGCAGCGCAAGCTGGGCTACTCCGGCGATGACGCGGACGGCGTCCCCGGCAAGACCAGCTGGGACAAGCTGCGCGTCCCGAACGTCTAGGACCTTCACCGGCAGGTGATCGGCGGCATCCTGCACCGGGTGCGGACCGGTGTGCAGTGGCGGGATCTGCCTGAGCGGTTCGGCCCGTGGAAGACGGTGTATGAGCGTCATCGGCTGTGGTCGGTGACGGCACCTGGGAACGCCTGCTTCAGCAGGTGCGGGGCGCCGCCGACGCAGCCGGTGAGATCGACTGGGACATCGCGGTGGACTCTACGGTCGTGCGTGCACATCAGCACGCGGCCGGAGCTCGCACTGACCCGCCGCCGGTTTCCGGCGTCAAAGGGGGCTGAAGCAGCAGAACATAAGGTACCGGCGACAACATCCCCGTCACCCTCAACGCCGAGACGGTCCGACCCTGCCGAGAACAAGATCGACTTCGCTGGCCTCTCAACAGCATGCCACGGTGATGATGGCTGCCCACTGACCTGAGAAGACTCGACACGGCGACGGATCTGCCCGGGGATCGCACTTGCCCTTCGATAGATACGAGCATATGCTCCTATTAGTCGAACGTCTCGCCGGGTCGATGCTCCAGACAACCCGGCCTCTCTATTCGTTTTTGCGACTGTCCGCTGGACAGCGCTCAGCAGCGCAAGCTTGCGTTGGCTGCGCATTCCACACCAGGAGCCGAACCATGACCGCCGTAAAGGCTGCCGCAGTCCAGATCAGTCCCGTGCTTTACAGCCGTGAGGGCACCGTCGAGAAGGTCGTGAAGAAGATTCGCGAGCTGGGAAAGCGGAACGTCCAGTTGGCCGTCTTCCCCGAGACCGTCGTCCCTTACTACCCCTATTTCTCCTTCGTGCAGCCGCCCTACACCATGTCCAAGGAGCACCTGCGTCTGCTCGAAGAGTCGGTGACCGTACCGTCCGCCGAGACCAACGCCATCGCCGAAGCCGCCCGGGAGGCACGGATGGTCGTCTCGATCGGCGTCAACGAGCGTGATGGCGGCAGCATCTACAACACGCAGTTGCTGTTCGATGCCGACGGCACGCTGATCCAGCGCCGGCGCAAAATCACGCCGACCTATCACGAGAGGATGATCTGGGGCCAGGGTGACGGTTCGGGCCTGCGCGCGGTGGACAGCACCGTCGGCCGCATCGGCCAGCTCGCGTGCTGGGAGCACTACCTGCCACTAGCGCGCTACGCCATGATCGCCGACCGTGAGCAGATCCATGCCTCGATGTATCCCGGCGCCTTCGGTGGGCCCCTGTTCGCGGAGCAGATCGAGATCAACATTCGCCAACACGCACTGGAATCGGCCTGCTTCGTGGTCAACGCCACCGCCTGGCTCGATGACGACCAGCGCGCACAGATCGCCAAGGACACCGGCGGCCCCGCCGGTGCGACTTCCGGCGGCTTTTTCACCGCCATCATCGATCCCGAAGGCCGCGTCATCGGTGAGCCGCTGACGTCCGGCGAGGGCGAGGTGATCGCAGACCTGGACTTCGCATTGATCGACCTGCGCAAACGCCTGATGGACGCACGCGGTCACTACAGCCGCCCGGAACTGCTCAACCTGCACATTGATCGCACGCCGGCGGCCAACCTCCACGAGCCTGGCACCCATGCGCAGGTCCAAGCACTCCAGGCGGTGGACGAAATTCGCGCCGTCGAGACCCAATAAGCCATTCCAGCCTGCGCCGGAGGGCGGCTGGGTACATCTCCCCAACACGCCGCCGAGATGCACCCGTATATTCGCCGCCACTGTCTGACCTCTCCCCCGGACGGCACTCTGATCACGGTCGGCCTGGCGTCGGCGCCGGTCCCTGCGTTCGACACGAGCGTCGGCACTCAGGACTGGGGCGTGCCCGGTTCGGCGGGCACCAGCATGACGCGTCCGCCGCGGCGTCCTGCCGGCCCGCCGAACCGGGCCAGGACCATGGAGCACATCCTCAGAGCGACCCCGGTACTGCGCGATGCCCCCGTTCCATGCCCAGGGTCCAGTCCTGGCCTCCGGGACTAGGCATGGAGGCCCTGACCGACGCGAACGGCTCCTCAATGGCCGGGGCAGGGCAATCCTGCCGGGCCTGTCCATTCCGTGCGGCTCATGGGGTGGCTGAGTGATGTCCGTCGATCCGGTCACGCGGCCTGCGAAGAACCGGATTCGGGCGCGTTGATGCGTTCTACTCGGCCCAGGGCGTAAAGCCCGTGTCCAGCACCGCGGCGAGGAGGGTGCGCAGGCGGGCAGCGTCCTCTGCGCCGAAAGAGTCCTCGAACCGAGCCTGAACGTCCTTCCACAGTGGAAGCGCCTCGTCTATCCGGGCCAGGCCTTCCGGCGTGATCGCGGCGATGCGCGCCCGGGAGTCGGTCGGCGACGGCTCGACGGTCACGAGACCTTCCCGCGCCAGCGGCTTGAGGTTCGAGGCCATTGTCGTGCGGTCCATGGCGATCATGTCGGCCAGGCTGGTGATCGTCATCTCTCCGAGCGCGCTGAGCCTCTGCAGAATGCTGAATTGCGTCGCACGAAGCCCGACCGGGGCCAGAGCCTTGTCATAGGTCGCGCCGAGGTACCGGGCCGCCTTGCGCAGTGCCAAGTTGTTGCACTGCTCGGCGAGGTTCTGCGGAGCAGGGGTCATGTTTCCTCCATACTTCCGGACTCATGATAGGAGCAGCTGCTCATAAAGGCCAGACTGGCTCCGGCACCAACGGCTGCCCGCATCTCCTCCTTACCTTCCCACCACATAGGAGCATATGCTCGTTAATGTATCTGCGACGCGCCCTGTCCCCGCCGGAGCCCCGTGCCTCCCCCGACTCACCGCCAGAAGGCCCTGCCATGGAAACCCCCTTCGGACCCGCGCCCGAACATCAGCCGATGCCCTCCACGGCGGCCGAGCCCGCCCCGGGTCCCCACCCCACCGTCCGCCGTCGGCCACCGATGAAGGCCTGGCTGCAGCCGACCCTCATCGCCCTGATCGTCGTGGCCGCCTTCATCAGCTGCTATATCGGGCTGCAGCGCGACCCCCAGCCGCACCACGTTCCCATCGCCGTCACCGCTCCCGGCGGCCTGCAGAGCGAGATACGCCAAGCCCTCGGCGACAGCATTGAGGTGCGCCCAGTCGCGGACACTGACGCGGCACGCAGGGCCCTGGAGCACCACGACGTCGCCGCAGCGCTGAGCACCGACGGCACGGGCGAGCTGCGCCTGGAGGTCGCAGGAGCCAATGGCATATCCACCACATCGGCCGTAAAGGCCCTCATCGGCGCTTACGCCAACGGTGCGGGCAAGCACGTCACCATCAAGGACGTCCTGCCCCTGGTCCGCTTCGACGCTCGGGGACTGGCTGGCTTCTACATGGCTTTCGGGGTGACCCTGGCCGGTTTCGTCCTCGGCTCGAACGCTCTCGGCCTGACCGGTCTCCTGCGACTGCGCCACCGGTTCATGCTGCTGAGCGGCGCCTCCGCGGCCATCGGCACGGTCGCCGCGATCATCGCCGGTCCGGTTCTGGGAGCAGTTCCGGCGCCGGTCGTTCCGCTGCTCCTCATCCTGACCCTGCTGGCAGCCGCAGCCGCCTTCACCACCAAGCTGCTCGGCACCTACCTCGGCCCCGTCGGGCTTCCGGCCGCCACCCTCCTGCTCCTCACTGCCGGCAACGCCACCAGCGGCGCCACCATCGGCGTCGACCTGCTGCCCGCCATAGCCCGAGCCGTCTCCGCCCTATTGCCACCCGGCGCCGCCGTCCGTGCCATCGCCGACCTGAGCTACTTCAACGGCGCACACACAGCAGGACCTGTCGTCACACTGGCCCTGTGGGCCAGTGTCGCCGCACTGTTGCTCGCCCTGCGCGCCCGACTGGTGCGGCGGCGCGCGTCCGCAACCACTTGACACGCCGGCTTCCCCTGAGCCACGCGCACGACTCGACAGCCGTCCGAACGGGGAAGCGCCGGTCAACGGCAAATGGTTCACGCTACATGGCATGACAGACATCACTCGATCCGGCGTTGTTCCACCCGCTGAACGGAGCCTCACCAAGTGCGCATTGACCACCCGCTCGAAACCCCTGCTCGACGTGTATCTCTTAAGGCCGGAAAGGCAATCGCCACTTGACTCTGGAGCGCTCGCTTGCCGTGTCGGGTACAGGAGGGAGACACGGGTTCCCTCACGGGGGGCTCGCCTGGGCGTGCTCGACCGCGTTGTTCACCGCTTCCTGCACGATGCGGTAGATATGGGCCTGGGCCTCTGGCGACAGTTCGTCGCCGAGCCGGCTCCACTCCGCTCCGATGTGCAGTTCCGTCTCCAGTCCGAAGGTTTCCCCGGTGCGCCGGCACAGTGTCTCGAGGGCGGGCGCGAGGCCGAAGGGCCGCATTTCCACGATCAGGTGCCGCAGCGAGGTGATCTGGTTCGCGATCAGGCCACGCGCCTGGTCGATGGCCTCCTTCATGGCGGCCGACTCGCCACTGCCGACGGCGGTGGACAAAACAATCTGAACAGCGGCCAGTTCTTGAACCATCTTATCGTGCAGCCACGTGCCCAGCGCCGTCGGTGGTTGTGGGAAACCCGCAGGATGCCTGCGGACGGACACCGAGGCCCCGAAGCCGCCGGAGCACCACTATGGCTGCTCGGGGAACTCGGTCGGGCGAAGATGCGCCCGCTCTGCCGACACGGACAGAAACGGTTCAGGTTCACAGATGATCGACAGGCGTACCTTCGGCAAGGCCATCGGCGTGGGGGCGGCGGGAACGGCTGCCGCATCACTCACCGGTCTGAGCGGCCCCTCGTCGGCGGCGGCCTCGTCGTCATCCGGGCCGGGCACCGACAGGGCGGCAACGGCGCCGGCGTCGCACACCGGCGGTGGGTCCTTCCCGGCGCTGCCGCAGGAAGCGCCCGGGGCGTTCGCCCAAGCCGTCCTCGACGTCGACCGATTCTGACCAGCGGCGTCGGTTACTACGGGACCGCAGAGCTGCGAGGTGCGCCGCAATTGAGCAAGTGCTTGAACGGCTGATGCTTCTCTGCCCGGCCGCCACGCCTCGCCTCCACCTGGTCGCTGTCCAACTGGTCGGCCCAGCACACTCAGAGCCAGATTCGCACATTCCATGCAATGTAAACCAAATGACTGGAGCAGTAAGATGCCGAACATCACCAGGGTAAGCAAGCGGCGATACCTTGGCATGGCCGCGGGAGTAGTCGTCGCCCTCGTCAGCGGTGCGGCGCTTGCGCCGTCGACGTCGGCCGACTCGCCCGACGCGAGGCACCGTGTGAAGACCTTCGAACTGGTCGGCAAGCAGATTTCTGCCGAAGAAGTCGATCTGGGAAAGCCGGGAGTCAGCGTTGGTGACCAGCGGGTGGTCCACGAAGACCTCTACCGTGATGGCGAGAAGGTGGGCGATCACAGCACGGTCTGCGCCTTCACCCAGGTCGGGCCGTCCGCCCTCCAATGCTTGGGAACCTTTGCGCTCCCCGAAGGACAGTTCACCGCGCAGTCACTGTTGCACCTGCCCGCTCCATCCTCCGTCGACGTCAGCATCACGGGCGGATCGGGCGAGTACCGTACCGCTCACGGCTTCATCCGCACCGTCCCCGCGGGGGAGACCGAGCGACACTTCACTGTCTACCTGCAGCGCTGACCAGCCCGCTACCGCGAGAGACGTGTCGACATGTCTGTGTGTCTGTGTGTCGGGACGGCTCGTGCGATTGGTCAGGCGGCGCTGTCCAATGGAACGCCCTCCACCTTGGCAACCGCGGGGCAGTCTCCGCAAGCGGCCTCTCATGGCCAGGGCTGTCCTACCTCAACCCGGCAGGACGGGCCCTGGCCATGACGTGCACTAGGGTCACGACGTTCCGCGCTTCGCTGGTTGCACCGGGCCGAAAAGACGCCGATCTGGTCGACGCGAGGCATCTGAGCAACCCTCGGAACACGGTGCGGCACAGTGGTCCGGCAATGGATGCGTGAACTGCGGTAGGCCTTCAGGCCCGGTCTCCCGGACCGGATATGAGCCGGGTGAGCTGGCGCAGCGTGACCTGTGGTTTCCCGTCAGTCGAGGGCTCACTTGAGTTCGGGCAGACCAGCAGCCCGCCGGTGCTGGTGGTGGTGGTCGGCTACTCACAGTGGATCGCGGCCAGGATGGCGCAGACGAAGACTCGGGCGATCCGAAAGCCAGAGTCCGGCCGAGCGGTGCAACGGCTACCTCGAGACCAGCTTTCCGCCCGGCGGGACTTCGCCTCGCCAACCGGCTTCAAGTCCAGCTCGTCGACTGGCTGGCCAAGGCCAACCGGCGTATGCACCGCACGCCGGAAGCCCACCCGGCCGACCCGATTGAGACAGACGAGGCATGGATGCTGCCGCTGCCACTGGTCGGCCCGCTGGGCTGGTGGCGGACCACCCAGCGGCTGCCGCGCGATCACATCATCGATGCCGACACACGCATGGTCGTGGCCACCGCTCGCCCGGCCCCGGGCAACAAGGCCGACGCCCATGTGTGGCGCAACTCCGGCCTGCCGGACCAGTGCCGCGGCGTCACCGTGCTCGGCGACGGCACCTACATCAAAACCGGCCTGGTCGTCCCACACAGCCGTGGCCGGGCCCTGACCTGCAAAATCACAGCCTTCTGCAACACGCTTTACAGTAAAGGCGGTCCCGTAACTTCTGGCCATGAATGAGATGATCTTGGATCATTCACCGGTCAATCCTTGGGGTTGGCGCTTCGGATCGGTGCTGTTCCGTTGATCCATGGACTCCTGCCGCCCCTCGCACCGGCGGTTCCCTGGTGAGGGTTACCGGCCTCTACCTCATCCGGCGGAAACGGGCATGCCCCTTCCCGTCGGCTTGATCTGGCGGTATGTTCCGTTCCTGCAATCCCGACCAGTCGGTATGTATAGCAGAGCCGGGTACGCGAACGTCGGGCACCCGGTCCGAGAAGCCGGAGGTCTCAATGGCTGAGCAGGCAACACCGCAGATCGACGGGCACTGCGAGGTACGTTTCGAAGGCGTCCGCGCCGCTTTTGAGGAGAACTTCCGCGCGCGCGGTGAAATGGGAGCCGCCGTGACCGTCCTGCTCGACGGTGAGCCAGTCGTCGACCTGTGGGGCGGCTGGGCCGACGCCGCGCGCAGCCGCCCATGGGAGCGGGAGACCCTCGTCAACGTGTGGTCGACGACCAAGGGGGCCACGGCGCTGTGCGCGCATCTGCTGGCCGACCGTGGCCTGCTCGACCTGGACGCTCCGGTCGCCGTCTACTGGCCCGAATTCGCCGCAGCAGGCAAGGAGAACATCCTCGTACGTCATCTGCTCTCACACCGCGCGGGCCTGGCCGGCCTGCGCGAACCGCATACGTTGGCCGAGCTCTACGACTGGGAGTTGACCACCGCACGCCTCGCGGTCACCGAACCCTGGTGGGAGCCGGGCACCCGCTCCGGCTACCACGCACTGACCTACGGCTTCCTGGTCGGTGAGGTCGTACGGCGCATCACCGGGCAGCTCCCCTCCGCGTTCCTGCACCAGGAAGTCACCGGACCGCTCGGCATCGACTTCTCCATTCGCCTCCCGGAGAAGGAAGCCCATCGCGTTGCCCAGCTGGTCCACCCGTCGGCTGCGGTCGGCAGTGAACAGGATGCCGCCTTCAGCCAGTTGCAGCCGGTCGCTCTCGCCGCCCTGGCCAACCCGCTCGTTGGAGCCGCCGACGCGAACACTCCTGAGTGGCGCGCTGCCGAGATTCCCGCCGCGGGTGGCCACGGGACGGCCCGGGGAGTTGCCGCGCTGTACGACTTCTTCACCGGCCGGGGACGCACAGACACCCGGCAAGTGCTGTCGGCGCAGGCCGCGGAACGCGTACGCGAAGGCCAGGGCAGCTGCCGGGACCTGGTTCTGGGCGCCGGTTTCGAACACGACACCGAGATCGGTCTCGGTCTCAGGCTGAGCGGCCGGAACGGCTCCTACGGCCCCAACTCGAGGGCCGTCGGCCATGACGGCTTCGGCGGCTCTTTCGGGCTGGCCGATCCCGAAGCGGGCATTAGTATTGGCTACGTCATGAACCGGATGGGCGCGCACATTGCGGATGACCCCCGGAAGATGGCCCTGATCGACGCTGTGTACAAGGCAAGTGTGCATTCCGTCTGAGGGCTGTCCCGTCGAGGGCTGAGCTGTCCGGCGGGGGCGATGTTGTGCAGCCGGGCGATGTCGAGCATCACCTGGTGGACACCGTCGCCCTTGGGGCGACAGTCCCGCGGAATCCTCCAGTTCTTCAGTCGGGGCAGCGCGTGCTCAATCCTCGCACGGGCTTTGCGGTGCACCGTGTTCTCCACCTCCTGCTGCGGCTCAGGCGCTTCTGTCCACGCTGCCTGCGGTGCGGAATGAGAGCACCGGTGATCGTCAGTTTTGGAGCGACCTGCAGACTCCCACTCGCAGGCACCACCCGCTCGAACTCCACCAGCCCGCCGTCCTCCACCGGCACCGCCTCCGGGACCAGCTCAGGCGGGCCAGCAGGAACGGGCACCGCTTCGCAATCTTCCGAACCAGCGCTCCTGGATCCGAGCGCGGTGGCGCCTGACTGGGTCGAGGTCGGTCGGCCCCCGACGCAGTGCCGCGTAGGCCGGAGGACATTGCTCTCCGGAGAATAGGAGCATATGCTCTTATCTGGGTGCTGGAATGACCGGCAGCCGATCAACACGCAAGCCGCTACGGCCGGATCTTCGAAGGAGACATGACATGGCGAACGCGGAAAACAGCGACAACGACCGCCAGGGACTCAGCTACTACCCATGGTGGCTGGACGACCTGGCCGACGACGTCACCCTGGAAGGCGCCGCCATGACAGGCACCGCGCGTGGCGCGGAGGCGGTCCGCGCCATCGTGGTCAAGGCCCGCGAACTGTACGAGTTCCAGGACTTCAGCTTCACCGGAGACTTCGGTGACAACGGCTTCCTCGAGATCTACGACGCCTCGGTCCTCGGCGAGCCCATGAAGGTCGTCGTCACGGTCACCCGCAACGCCGCCGGACAGGCCCAGGAACTCGCGGTGCTCCATCGGCCGCGCAACACCCTGCTGCTCTTCTCCCGCGAGATGAACAAGAAATTCGCCGGCACCCCCCTCGCCGAGTACTTCCTCGCCGACGAGTCCTGAGACGACGTTCCCCGGGGGCAAGCCTCACTGCCCAGCCCAGGCATCGCCTCTTGGGCCGCCCGGCCCCGTCGGCCGCGAGGCAACCGCGGACTCTGTCCGGTCATCCAGTGCTCTGGAGAGCCCGTCGGACCTGAGGAGACGCGGCACTGGCTGCACGATCCCGGAGAGAGCCGACCAGGTCCGCAACCGCGAGAAGCGCGGTTCCCCCGGACGGACGCCGCGTCGACGATCGCCGAGGTCGAGTCCACCTCGCTCCTGGCGCCGCGTTCGTCCGACACCACCCGGTGTACTCGGCGCCACAGGCCCGCCTCGGTCCACACTGCGAACCGGCGATGTGCCGTAGCGGGGGACGTACCGAACGTCGGCGCAGGTGCCTCCAGGCACAACTGCTGGTCAGTACGTACACCACCGCAGTGAACACGGCACGCGCATCACACGGAGCAGTCCCACCGCCCTGCGGACGAGCGGCGAACGACGGCAGCAACGGGGCGACCAGCTCCCACAGTTCATCAGGGAGCAGAGGTCAGCCGTCCTCGCTCCCGCCCCCGGGGCAGGCCGTGTCGCTCCCGCCCTCGGGGCAGCCCGCGTCCAGCAGTGGGTCGATACCCGCCCGGAGGAAGCGCAGCAGGGTGTCGTCCGGCGTGGCGGCCAGCGCGGGTGAGCGGATGGCCAGGCGCAGCAGGGTGATGCCCATCAGCCACGCCGCCATCAACTCGGCCCGCAGCGCGGCGTCCTCGCCCTCCAGACGCCGCGCGAACCCCTCCGAGAAGACCTCGGTGACCTCCTCGCGGAGCCGCCCGACGGTCTCCTCCCGGCTGGAGGAGCGGAGCTTGGTCAGCAGCGGATGCGGGGCCTCTTCCTCGGTGGGCCCCGTGGAGACCACATCGCAGATCCACGCCGAGACCTCGTCCAGCGGCAGATGGCGCAGCGGCTCGAACAGGCCGGTGCTGGTCGACACCGCGTCGAACAGCGCCTCCTTTGAGCCGAAATAGCGGTAGACCAGGGCGGCGTCCACCCCCGCGTCCTTGGCGATGTCGCGCACGCTGCAGCCGTCGTAGCCGTATCTGGCGAACCGCAGCGCGGCGGCCCCCAGCAGGGCGCTGCGCGTGCCGGCCGCGTCGTATCTGCGGGCACGGCGGGGGTGGTCGTCGCACCCCCGTGAGTCGCTTGCCCGGTTCACCTGTCGTACCTCCGCCTGGACCGTGCCGTACATGCTGCCGGTTCAGCCTCGCATGTCCAGAAGTCATCCACTGTTGTCATCAGTTGTTGACCAAGCTGTGGGTCGGCGCGTTATGTTTTGTCAACGCGTGGTGACTTTGGTCGCCGCATCGCGCGGTCAAGGCCGGACGACGGTGTCAGGCCTGCTCGTTTCCCGACCGGGCGGCCCTGCGCCGCCCTCGCCACGCACCCGCATCTGACCCCCAGCAGAAGTGGTGATCCCCTGTGCAGATACGACGCGTCGCGGTGGTGGGCACCGGCTATGTCGGACTGACCACCGGCGCCTGTCTGGCCACCCTCGGCCATCGAGTGGTGTGCGCGGACACCGACCACCAGAAGGTCGAACGGCTCCGGCGCGGACAGGTCGACATCCTCGAGCCCCGGCTGCCCGAACTCGTCCGGGAGGGACTGGACTCCGGGCGGCTCGCGTTCGTCCGCGACACCCGGGCCGCGGTCGCCGGCGCCGAGGTGGTGTTCCTGTGCCTGCCGACCCCGATGGGCGTCGGTGGCGCCGCCGACCTGGCCGCCGTCGAGGCCGTGGCGGACCAGATCCGCGACGCGCTGCCGCGCGGCAGCGTGGTGGTCAACAAGTCCACCGTGCCCGTGGGCACGGCCGAGCGCGTCGCCGCGCTGCTGGACCGCCCCGACGTGGCCGTGGTGAGCAATCCGGAGTTCCTCCGCGAGGGTTACGCGGTGCGCGACTTCCTCCACCCCGACCGCATCGTGGTCGGCGCCGCCGACCGGGACGCGGCACGGCGGGTGGCGGACCTGTACGCCGGTCTTGACGCCCCGCTGGTGCTCACCGACGCGGCGGGCGCCGAACTCGCCAAGTACGCGGCCAACTTCTTCCTGGCCATGAAGCTCTCCTTCGCCAACAACCTCGCCACGCTCTGCGAACACTTCGGCGCCGATGTGGACGATGTGCTCACCGGCATCGGCCACGACCCCCGTATCGGCTCGGCCTTTCTCAAGCCGGGCCCCGGCTGGGGCGGCTCGTGCCTGCCCAAGGACACCCACGCCCTGCTGACGGTCTGCCAGGAGTCGGGCGTGGACTTCCCGCTGCTGGGCGCCACCATCGAGACCAACGTCGAACACCAGCGGCGGCTCGTCGAGCGTGTGGTGGCCGGCTGCACTCCGGGCGACGGCTCGCTGCACGGCGTACGGCTGGGCGTGCTGGGCCTCGCCTTCAAGGCGGGCACCTCCGATCTGCGCGACTCACCGGCCCTGGCCATCGCCCGGCTGCTCAAGGAGCGGGGCGCCGAACTCCACGCCTACGACCCCGCGCTCAGCGAGACCCGCCCCGACCTCAGCGATCTGCTCACCCTCGCGGACACCCCCGAGGAGGCCCTCCGGGGAGCGCGCGCCTGTCTCGTCCTGACCGAGTGGCCGGAGTTCCGCGCGCTCGACTGGGAGCGCGTCGCCGGACTGCTCGGCTCCCCGGTGGTCTACGACTTCCGCAACCTCCTGGACCCGGACCGGCTGCGCCGCGCCGGACTCACCTGCGAGGGCATCGGCCGCACCCCCGCGATGGCGCGCTGACGCCCCGCCCGCCCCTTCCTCGCCGTACGAGACCCTCCCCACAGAAAGGCCCCTGCGTTGCGGGTACTGTTCACTACGCTCGGCAGCCCCTCCCACGGCCGCGCCCAGCTTCCTCTGGCTCGGGCCCTCGCGGCGGCCGGCCATGAGGTGCTGGTGGCCACCACCCCGGTCCTCGCCCCCGTCTTCGCATTGGACGACGTGCGGGTGGCCACGTGCCTCGACGACCTCTCCCCGGCGACCTTCCTCGGCCCCGCGATGGCCGAGGAGGCCGGCCCGGCCGGTCCGCCGGACATGGCCCGGATGGATGATGCGGAGCGGCAGGCTTTCCTGCTGCGCGTCGTCACCAAGGTCCTGTCCGGCCCGATGGCCACAACGCTCTTGGACGCCCTGCTCCCCGTGGCACGCGACTTCCGGCCCGACCTCATCCTGCGCGACGGCATGGACCTCGGCTCCTGCCTCATCGCCGAAACCCTCGGCATACCGCAGCTGCCCACCCCTTCCGGGAGCAGCAACACCTTCAACCCGGACAAGGTGCTGCCGCACCTCAACGCCCTGCGGCAGCAGCACGGGCTGTCCACCTCCGAAGACCCGCTGTCGGTGGTCCCGCACGGGCGGATCGACTACGTACCACCGGCCTTCTCCTTCGCCCAGCACCTGCCGACGTCCTGGGCCTACCGGCAGACGGTGGACGTGGACCGCGGTGCGGTGCTGCCGCGCTGGGTCGCCGAACTGCCCACCGACCGGCCCCTGATGTTCGCCGCCATCGGCACCGCGATCCCCATGTTCCACGACAGCTCACGCGAGGCGGACGCCTCCGCGCCGCCGCCGATGCCGATGCCTGACCCGGTGGACACGCTGCACGCCATGGTCCAGGGGGTGTCCCGGCTGGAGGAGTGCACCGTCATCCTCGCCACCGGGGGCATTCCCGTGGACACCGACGGGGTGCCGCCGCACGTGCACATCACCGAGCGGCTGCCCCAGCCACTGCTGCTGGAATCCGTGGACCTCTTCCTCACCCACGGCGGCTTCAACAGCATCCGCGAGTCGCTGCGCACGGCGACACCGATGGCGGTGCTGCCCCAGTTCGGCGACCAGCCGGGCAACGCACAGCGGGTCGAGGAACTCGGCCTCGGCCGGCGTATCACCGACACCACGCCGGACGGCATCACCGCCGTCTGCCGTGCGGTGCTGGCCGACGACGGCTGCCGGGCCCGAGCCCGCCGGGCGCGGCTGGAGATGCTGGCGCTCCCGGAGATCGACAGCGCCGTCCCCGACCTGGAGAAGCTCGCCGGATAACGCCCCGACGCCGGAGTCCGGGCCCCGGCGCCTGGGCTCCGGGCCCGCTCTTCCCCGCGGGTTTCCAGCCCCCGCCACGTCCCCCACGCGCGGCAGAGAAGGTTCGCAGGTACGAATGTCGTCCTCACCCGCCACCACCGAGCCCACCGAGCCCACCGAGCCCCGGACCCCCGCCCGGCTGACCCACCGCCAGGTCGTCACCGTGCTGTCCGGGCTGGTGCTCGGCATGTTCCTCGCCGCGCTGGACCAGACCGTGGTCTCCTCGGCGCTGCGCACCATCGCCGACAATCTGCACGGACTCACCGCCCAGGCGTGGGTGACCACCGCCTATCTCGTCACCGGCACCATCGTCACCCCGCTGTACGGAAAGCTCTCCGACATCTACGGCCGCCGCCCGGTCTATCTGTCCGCGATCGTGCTGTTCACCTTCGGATCGCTGCTGTGCGGATTCGCCACGTCCATCCACCAGCTCGCGGCCTTCCGGGCGGTGCAGGGCCTCGGCGGTGGCGGGCTGATGTCCCTCGCCATGACGATCATCGCCGACATCACCTCGCCACGGGAGCGCGGCCGCTACCAGGGCTACATCACGGCGGTGTTCGCCGGGTCGAGTGTCATCGGCCCCCTGGTGGGCGGGGTGTTCGCCGGGCGCGCCACGCTGCTGGGGATCGACGGATGGCGCTGGATCTTCCTGGTCAACGTGCCGCTGGCGGCCCTCGCCGTCGTGGTGATCCTGCGTGTGCTGCACATACCCCACCAGCCCGTACGGCATCGGCTGGACTACGGCGGGGCGCTGACGCTGGCGGTCGGGATCGTGCCGCTGCTCGTCGTGGCCGAACAGGGGCGGAGCTGGGGCTGGGCCTCGCCCCGGGCGCTGGTGATGTACGCGGTGGGCGTGGTCGGGCTGATCTGCTTCGTACTGCTGGAGCGGCGGATGGCGGATGCCGCGCTGCTGCCGGTCAGGCTGTTCCGCATCCGCGCGTTCCGGCTGGGCACCGTGCTGCACTTCACCGTGGGCATCACCATGTTCGGCGCCATGACGACACTTCCGCTCTATCTCCAGCTGGCCAAGGGCATGAGCCCGATGGGGGCGGGCCTGGCCACGCTGCCCACCATGGCGGCGAATGTCACGGTGACCCTGGTGGTCGGCCGGCTGATGTCACGGACGGGGCGGTTCAAGGTCCATCTGGCGGCGGGCGTCGGCTCCCTCACCGTCGCCATGCTGGTGTTCGCCACGCTGAGGGACGACAGCCCGCTGTGGTACGTGGCCATCGGCATGGTGTTCATGGGGGCGGGCCTCGGCGCGGCGATGCAGACGATCACCACGCTCGCCCAGTCCGAGGTGCCCGGTCGGGACATGGGGGCGGCCACCGCGTCGGTGAACTTCTTCCGGTCCAACGGCGGCACGGTGGGCGCCGCGGCCTTCCTGTCCATCCTCTTCTCCCTGGCCGGTACGCGGATCAGCGACCGCCTGGCGGCGGCCTCCCAGGACGCCTCGTTCCGCAGGCTGGCCGGGGAACCGGCGAACGCGGAGGCGCTGAAGGGCGTCGTACGGCCCGACGGCGGGGTGAACCTGGAGGACTCGGCCTTCCTCCACCACCTCGATCCGGCCGTGGCGCAGCCGTTCCTGGAGGGCTATGTCAGCGCCCTGCGCGTGGTCTTCCTCACCGGGGCCGCGGTGGGCCTGATCGCCTTCGTGATCGCCGCCTGGCGGGTGCCGAACACCCAGCTCTCCGCCGACTGACGCGGTCGGCGGGAGCGGGCGGGGACACCGAGGCGACGGCGGGCGGACCACCGCACGGCCGGGTGAAGCCGGGGACTACCAGGGCGCCGGAGTGCCGTCCCAGGAGAAGAACCCGCCGGTGGGCCCGGTGTCCGGGAGGAGGGCGAGCCGGACCGCGCCCGCCGCGCCCTCGGCCGGATCCCCGTCGCTCCCGGCGGCGCGGGCGTTCAGATCGGTCCTGCGCAGCCCGGGGGCCAGCGCGTTGACCTTGAAACCTTCGGAGGCCAGGGCCTGTGCGGTGTAGAGGGTCAGGGCGTTCAGGGCCGTCTTGGAGGAGCGATAGGCCGCGCCCGACCCGGCGGACACGGCGAACTGGTGCTCCGGGTCCGCGCTCCAGGTCAGCGAGCCGGTGCCGCTGGAGACATTGACGATCCGGGGCGCGTCCGAGCGGCGCAGTGCCGGGAGGAAGGCGTTGGTGACGGCGAGGACGCCGAAGACGTTGGTCTCATAGGTCCGGCGGAAGTCCTCCAGGTCGGCCTCGGGCGCCGTGCTGCCGCCCGCCATGATCCCCGCGTTGTTGACCAGGATGTCCAGCCGTTCCAGCTGGGCCGCGGCCGTGGCGACGCTGTCGGCGTCGGTCACGTCGAGCACCATCAGCCGGGCGTCGCCGCCGATCTCCTCGACGGCCCGCCGCCCCCGCTCGGCGTCGCGCGAGCCCACGTACACGGTGAGTCCCCCGGCGGCGAGCTGGCGTGCGATTTCCTTGCCGATGCCCTTGTTGGCACCGGTCACCAGTGCTGTGCGATTGTTCATGGCATCAAGGGTTCCCCGGCCACGTCCACCCTGCCAGGGACAACCTGTCCCAGGCAGTACCCGTCAGCCGAAGGAGGCAGCATGGCGAGGCACGAGCTGGCCCGCTTCCTGCGGGACCGCCGCGAGGGGCTGCGTCCCCAGGACATCGGCCTGCCCGCCGACCCCCACCGCCGTACGCCGGGGCTGCGGCGGGAGGAGGTGGCGGAGCTGGCCCATATGTCGGTCGACTACTACACCCGCCTCGAGCAGGCCCGTGGCCCCCGGCCCTCGCCGCGCATCCTGGACGGGCTGGCGGGGGCGCTGCGGCTCGCGCCCGCCGAGCGCAGCCATCTCTTCCGGCTCGCGGGGACGAGCGCGCCCCCGGGCGCGCGGGCGGTGCGGCGGGTCCGCCCGCATGTGGCCCAGATGCTGCGGCGGCTGCCCGACACCGCGGCGATCGTCACCGACGCCGCCTACGACGTGGTCGCCTGGAACCTGCTGGCGCAGGCCCTGCTCGGCGACGACCTCGGCCGGGACGGCAACCTCGCCCGCCGTCGCTTCCTCGGCCGGGGCCACGCGTACGAGAGCTCCAGCGCCGAGGAGTTCGGGCACATCGTGGTCGCCCGGCTGCGCCGGGCCGCCGACCGCTACCCCCGGGACGCGGCGCTCACCGCGCTGCTGGGCGAGCTGCGCACCGGCAGCGAGGAGTTCCGGCGGATCTGGGAGGAGCGCCCGGTCCACGCCCCCGGACACCGGACCAAGACCGTCGACCACCCCACGGCCGGGCCGCTCCGGCTGAACTGCGACGTCCTGCTCGTCCCCGAGGACGACCAGGAGGTGGTCCTGATCACGGCCGACCCCGGATCCCCCTCCGCCCGAATGATCCGCGGGCTCGCGGGCGCGGTGGCACCGTGATGGCGTGGCGCTTCGTGCCGTACGTGCCGTCACTTCCGTGAATTGCCGAACAACAGGCGGTACACAACCAGGAGAACGAAGGCGCCACCGATCGCCGCGCCCCAGGTGGCGGGGTCGAAGAACTCCTTCTGCACCGGGCGGTCGAAGAACTTCGCGGAGATCCAGCCGCCCACGAACGCCCCCGCGATGCCGATGGCCGTGGTGCCGACCAGCCCGCCCGGGTCACGCCCGGGGAGGAGGATCTTGGCGATGACTCCGGCCAGCAGGCCGAGGATGATCCAGCTCACGATACCCACGTTGTTCGTCCCCTTCGTCGTGCTGTTGTGCTGTCGTGCCGTGTGCCGGGGTGAGTGAGCCCGGTCGATGACGTGTTCAGTCGGTTGCGCGGGTGTACGGGCGTCAACGAAGACGCGGCCCGCTCGGCGGTGGTTGCGAGCGGCTTGATCTTCCGCATGCCCGGGGAGCGGTGCGCCATGCCTGGACCGGATGTGCGGGGCGTGCGGGGATCCGGTCAGCCGTAGGACAGGTTGGAGCAGGGGTCGTCGTCGGCGGAGCGGGCGTCGTCGGCCACATGGGAGGACGGTGTGGAGGGCGCGGATGGCGCGGTGGCGTCGGGGGAGGGCGCGGTGAGGTATGTGCGTCCCAGGGTGAGGCTGATGCCCGGGGTGGTGGCGGGGCGCAGTCCGGCGCCGGGGAAGAGCCGGGCCACGGTCTGCGCCCGGTCCCGCTCACCGGGGCCGTAGCCGACCACGGTGGTGGCATGGTCCTGGGTGTCGGCGTTCGTGGCGCCGGTCACGGTGAAGCCATGCGTCCTGAGCGTGTCCGCGGCGCGTGCGGCGAGGCCCGGGGCGGTGGTGCCGTTGTAGACGGTGACGCTGATGCCCGCGCCCGACACGGTGGACGTGGCACTTGGCGTGGCGGAGTCCCGGGGCTCGTCCTTCTTCCCACCGGCCGCCTTCCCGTCGATGGTGCGGTCGGCCCTGATGTCCGCCCAGAGGCCATCGGCGTCGGGCTGGACGATGGCGACCCGTTCGCCCTGGTAGCGCCAGGGGATGGTGACGAACTTGGTGTTGTGCAGATCGATGTCCTTCATCGACATGGCGAAGGTCATCAGCTTCTTCGCGGAGCCGAGCCCCGGGTCCACGGTCATGGACTTGGTGGCCGCGTCCGCCAGCGGATACAGCGTGGTCGGGTCGATTCCCCGGCTCTTCACCTTCTTGAGCAGGGCGGAGATGAACGCCTGCTGCCGCTGTATGCGCCCGATGTCGGAGCCGTCGCCGATCCCGTGGCGGATGCGCACGTAGTCCAGCGCCTTCTGCCCGGAGACCGTCTGGACCCCCTTGCTGAAGATGCGCTTGCCGCGGGTGGACCGGCTGGGGCTCAGATCGCGTTCGTAGACGTCCTGCGGCACGCATACCTGGACCCCGCCGACCGCGGAGGTCATCCGGGAGAAGCCCTCGAAGTCGATGACGACGGTGTGGTCCATGCGCAGCCCGGTCAGCTTCTCGACGGTGTTCTGGGTGCAGGCCGGATTGCCCTGGGCGGTCTCGCCCACGGAGAACGCCGAGTTGAACATCGCGTTCCGTTGCGTTCTGGTCCATGAGCCGTCCGGCAGCCGGCACGGCGGGATGTCGACCAGGGTGTCGCGGGGTATCGACACCCCGACCGCGTGCTTGCCATCGGCGTAGACGTGCAGCAGCAAGGCGGTGTCCGAACGGCCCACGTCTCCGGTGCCGCCGCCCAGCTTGCTGTTATCGCCCGAGCGGGTGTCCGAGCCAATGACCAGCACGTTCTGACCGGCGGCGTTTCCCTCCGGCCGGTTGTCGGAGAGGCCGTCCGACCCGAAGGTGGTGATGTTCCCGTTCAGCTTGAAGTAGAGCCAGCCCACTCCGCCGCCGAGCAGCACGAGGAACGACACCACGATCACCAGAGCGATCCGCAGCGGGCGGCGCCCCTTGCGCTGCCGCCCCGCGTCCGTCCGTTCCGCGGTGGCGCTCCCCGTCGTCTCCCCGTCTCTGCCTGTCATGCGCGTCCTTCGTCCGGCGGCTGTTCGGAAGAGAAGACGATCGATGCCGGTCTCAGGTTCTATCGATGCGCGAGGGCATGTTTTACAGCGTGTGGTACGACACGTCCCCGCGGTGCCGGAGGTGCGGGGCGATCAGCGGGCCAGGGAGACGGCGAACGGCCGGAATCCATGGCGGCGCAGCACATGGGGAACCAGCAGCACGAGGGCTTCGGTGGCACGGGCGGTGGTGATGTCACCCAGATCCTCGATCCACTCCGGCTTCCAGCCGAGGTCGCCGAGAAGGCCCGCGGTGATGGTCTTGGCGTCCGCGTCGTCGCCGGAGAGATAGCCGGTGGGCGGGGTGGACAGCTCGGCGGGGGCGGTCATGACCGGGAAGAGCATGGTGTTGAGGGTCTTGACCACCCGGGTCGCGGGCAGGGCCCGCTGGAGCCGCTCGGCCAGACTGCTGCCGGGATAGCACAGGTCCGAGGGGAGCCCGTCGGGCGTGTGACGGGTGGCGTTGGAGACGTCGATGAGGATCTTGCCCGCCAACTCGGTGCGCAGGGCGGAGAGGCGTTCCAGAGCCGTGTCGCCCGGGGTGGCGTTGATGACGATGCCGGTGGTGGCGGCGGTGGTGCGCTGGTCGGCGTGGCGCGGCTGTGGAACGGCGCCGGTCTCGTCGGCCGGGGTCTCCTGGGGCGGCTGCCGGTGGCCGAGGGTGATCTGGTGGCCGGCGGCGGCGAGTGCGCGGGCGAGCCCGCTGCCGACGCGTCCGGTGCCGAGGATGCCGATGCTGGTCATGCGAGTGAACTCCTTGCCGGGGCGGGTGGTCAGGCGATGGGCGACAGGACGGAGACGGCCTCGGCGTGGATGCCGGGGGCGGTGGCCAGGAAGTCATCGCCGGCCAGGTCCCAGGGGTTGCCCCGGGTGTCGGTGACGGTGCCACCGGCCTCGGCGACCAGCAGCGCGCCGGCCACCAGACCCGAGCGCACATCGGAGAACTGCCAGAACGCGTCCATGCGCCCGGCGGCCACATGGATCAGCTGGAGGGTGGCGGGCACGGAGACCCGGACGACGAGACCGCGGATCAGCATCCCGGTGACCGACGCGCCGATCCGGTGGAAGGTGTGCTCGTCCTCGCCCGGCCGGGCCTGGCCCGTGCCGACCAGGGCCGCGCCCAGGTCCGTCTTGGCCGACACCCGCAGGGGCGTGCCGTTCAGCCGGGCGCCGTGACCGGCCACCGCGGTGTACCAGTCGCCGGTCAGCGGAAGGTGGACGGCGGTGAGCACCGGGTGGTTGTCGCGGACGAGGGTGGCGGTCACGGCCCAGTCGGACATGCCGTGCACATGGTTGATGTTGCCCTCGGCCGGGTCGACGATCCACCACTCGCCCGGCGGCAGCGCACCGCCCGCCAGCTCGTCCTCGGCCCAGCGCGCACCGGGCCTGGCGGCCATCAGCGGCTCCTTCAGGATGTTCAGCACCGCGTCGTCGTTGGCGTGGATCTCCGCGACGATCTCGTCGAGCTCCACCCCGCGGGCGTGTGGGGTGTGGCGCTCCCGCAGCAGGTCACCGGCGGTGCGGACGGTCTCGGTGACCCGGGTGAGCAAAGTGGCGTCGAGGCCGGTTCCGGAGGTCGTGGTGCCGGTGGACGTGGACATGAGTGCTCCCGCGATGGTGAGAGAGGGGGAGGCTTGGCGCGCGCTTCGCCGTCGGTGTCTCGACCGTAGGCACCCTCGCCGATGACGGCAATTGCACATATGGCACTGCTGGGTTTACCCGCGTGCAACGGAAGACGCGGGCCGACAAGCGACACCCGGGCCGAAGCGTTCGCTTCGGCCCGGGTGGTTGGCCAGGTGGCGGCGTGGTCAGCCGATGGCGGGGACGGGTTCGCGGGGCGATCCCGCCGGTTCCTCGGGAACGAGGTCGTCGGTGGCCGTGTCATCGGGGTTGAAGGGCAGGTCGCCCCGGAGCACCGCCCGGGTCCGGGCCTCGTCCAGCTGCCCCTCCCAGCGGGCCACGGCCAAGGTGGCGACACCATTGCCCACCAGGCTGGTCAGGGCCCGCGCCTCGGACATGAACCGGTCGATGCCGAAGATCAGCGCGAGGGCCGCCACCGGGACATGGGGGACGGCGCTGAGCGTGGCGGCCAGGGCGACGAAGCCCGAACCGGTCACCCCCGCCGCGCCCTTGGAGGTGAGCAGCATGACGGCGAGCATGGTCAGCTGCTGGGTGAGGCTGAGGTCGACCCCCACCGCCTGGGCGAGGAACACCGAACCCATCGTGAGGTAGATGGCGGTTCCGTCGAGGTTGAAGGAGTACCCGGCGGGCAGGGTGATGCCCACGACGGGCTTCGAGGCGCCCGCGTGCTCCAGCTTGGCCATCATGCGCGGCAGCACCGGTTCGGTGGACGAGGTGCCGAGCACGATCAGCAACTCCTCCTTGATGTAGCGGAGGAACGGCAGCAGGCGCAGGCCGCCCAGGCGCATCACCCCGCCGAGGACCACCAGGACGAAGAAGAGCGCGGTCAGCCAGAACGAGCCGACCAGCAGGGCAAGATGGCGCAGGGTGCCCAGGCCGTAGTTGCCGATGGTGAAGGCCATCGAGCCGAAGGCGCCGATCGGGGCCAGCCGCATGATCCAGCGGATGAGCCGGAACAGCACCGTGGAGAGCTTCTCGATGCCCGCGGCGATGCTCGCCCCGGCCTCGCCACTGGCCTGCAGACCGAAGCCGAACAGGACCGCCACCAACAGCACCGGCAGGATCTCCTCGCCGGTCAGCGCGGAGACGAGGGTGTCCGGGATGGTGCTGAGGACGAAGTCCGCGAAGCTCTCATGGGCCTGGGTCGCCTCGGCCGGGAGGCTGTCGGTGCTGAGGGTGGAGACATCGACGTGCAGTCCGCTGCCGGGCCGTACGACGTTGACCACGACCAGGCCGATGACCAGGGCGATGGTGGTCAGGATCTCGAAGTAGACCAGGGCCTTGAGGCTCACCCGGCCGACCGTTCTGCGGTCGCTCATGGCGGCGATGCCGTGGACGACCGTACAGAAGATGATCGGCGCGATCATCATCCGCACCAGCGCGACGAAACCGTCTCCCAGCGGTTTCAGCTCCGCCCCGAAGGAGGGCCACAGCGAACCGACGACGACCCCGGCGAGGACCGCGAGCAGGCACTGGACATAGAGGCGGGACAGCAGCAGGCGGATGCGGCCGGGCCGGTCGGGGGCGGCGACGGTGCCCGGCGCTGCGGCGTTGCGGCTCATACGGGGCGTCCTTCCGGGACGGGAACGAGAAGTTCGGCTCGGGCGATGCGCCGGGCGGCGCGGTGCAGGAGCACCGTGGGGGACGCGCCGTCCGGTGCGGGGACGGCTCGGGCGGTGATGACGCCCGCGGGGGTGCCCAGTCGCAGCGTGCCATCGGCGGTCTGCCGCGTGACGCGGTGGGCGAGGGTGCCGGGGGTCGCGGCGGCCGTCGCCAGGGCGACGGCGGAGGTGAGGCCGATCGCCGGATGCGGGGCGTGCATGGAGACCATGCGCACGGCCACGTCGTACTGGTCCTGAGTGACCAGGTGACCGTGGGTGGTGCGATATGTTACGGGGCCGCCGACGACACCGACCTTGGGCACCGCGTGGCTGACCGGGGCGTCCTCGCGGACCAGCCCCATGGCGAGCGCCGCCTTGCGGCGCAGCACGGTGAGCGCGGGCACCACGGTGGCGAACGCGGCCGGGGATTCGGAGCCGTCGAGGCCGAACGCCTTGGCGTCGAAGAGCGCGGCGGGCGCGCCCGCGTCCACGAGCGAGGCTTCGACGGGGCCGTCCGGCCCGGTCAGGGTGTCCAGGGGGCGGCCGGTGGGCAGGGCACGGCCGGTGGTGGACCCGGCCGGGTCCTGGAAACCCAGCAGGACCGGCACCCCGAGCGCCTCGGTGCCGGGCACCACGGCGGTGCCCTCGTCGGGCGCGGTCGGGCCGGGGGTGGGGATGGTGCCGGTGAGGCGGGCCCCGGTATTCACATTGAGCATGCGGACGGTGGTGGTGTCCGAGGTGATCGGCACCAGACCGCGGTGGACGGCGTACAGCGCGACCGCGGTGGCGCAGTTGCCGCAGTTGCTGGTCCACTCCACCCGCTCATCGCCGATGCCCACCTGCGCGAAGGCGTAGCAGACATCGACGCCCGCCACGTCCGACAGCTGGACGATCGCGGCCTTGGAGGTGGTGGACGAGGCGCCGCCCACCCCGTCGATCTGGCGGGGGTCGGCCGCGTTGAAGGCGGCGAGCAGCAGGGTGTCGGCATCCACTCCGGTGGCCACCACATCGTGGTGGTCGAAGATCCAGCACTTGCTGGTACCCCCGCGGATCATCTCGCCCTGCAGACGCAACACAACGGACTCCCCATGGCCGTGGAATCGACACCCCGCCGACGGCTCCTCCGTGGGCGGTGGCATCTACGGTGTGTTACCGCAGCGTGAAGTACAATCTCGGAAATCTGTAGGGGTATTAAGCAGAACTGAAGGCTTGAGGTGATGTCGTGCTGGACGTCCGGCGCATTCTGCTCTTCGCCGAGGTGGCCCGGCGCGGCTCCGTGACGGCCACCGCCCGCGCCCTGAACTACACGCCATCAGCGGTGTCCCAGCAGGTCAGCCGATTGGAGACGGAGGCCGGCCAGCCGCTGCTGGACCGCCACGCACGGGGTGTCACCCTCACCGACGCCGGGCGCGCCCTGGCCGACCGGGGGGAGCGGATCGCCCGTGAGCTGAAGGCCGCTGAGAGTGAGCTCGCCGACTTCGCGGGGCTCCGCGCGGGCACGCTGCGCATCGGCACCTTCCCCACCGTCGGCGCCTCGCTGCTGCCGCCCGCCGTCATCGCCTTCCGCGACACCCACCCGGACGTACGGCTGACCGTGCGCAGCGCCCGTATCGCGGGCCTGTGGTCGATGCTGGAGAGCCGGGAGATCGAGATGTCGCTGATGTGGGACTACGACTGGTGCCGCATCGACCGCGAGGACGTGGACATCACCCCGCTCCTCGACGATCCGCCCGCCCTCCTCGTCGGCGACCGGCACCCGCTGGCCACCCGTACCGACGCCACCCTCGCCGATTTCGCCGACGATTCGTGGATCACCCGTGCCGACCGCCATCCGGTGGCCGAGGCCCTGGTGCGCAGCTGCCGGGCGGTCGGTTTCGAACCGCAGATCGCCTACGAGGCACACGACTACCAGGAGGCGCAAGGCCTGGTGGCCGCCGGTCTGGGCGTGGCGCTGGCCCCGACCCTGGCCCTGGAGGGCATCCGCCCCGGCGTCAGCGTGCTGCCGCTGCGGCCGCCCGCGCCGGTGCGCCGGATCCTGCTCGTGCGCATGGCCGACCACGCCCTCACCCCCACCGCCGGGGCGTTCCTCGGCTCGCTGCGGGAGAGCGCCGCGGCCCGGCGGACCGACGCGCCGGACGCGGGCGGACGAGCGGTGGTGCCCGATCCCCGCTCCGGCTCATGACGGGCCCTCACAGCGAGGAGATCACCCGCCTGCGGTCCTCCAAGGCCCGGCGGGCAAGCCGGGAGGCGGGGGCGAGGCGGTCGTACTCATGGATGGCCCCGCTGTGCAGATGCAGTTCGGTGGGGATGTCGGCGTCGGCGAGCCGCTGGGCGTAGGTGACGGCCTCCGCGCGGAAGATGTCGAGCTCTCCGACCTCGACATAGGCGGGTGCCAGGCCCTCGACGGTGGCGACGCGCGCGGGCGCCACCTGCGGCGGGACGTCGTCGGTGCCGAACTCCGCGCCCAGCAGGGCGTGCCAGCCGGTCCAGTTGTCGTCCCAGGTCCAGGCCACATAGGGGGTCAGCCGGGGATCCGGGGTGAGAGTGCGGTCGTCGAGCATGGGATACAGCAGGGCCTGGCGGGCAAGCGGAACGCCCCGGTCACGGGCGAGGATCGCCACGCCCGCCGCGAGCCCGCCCCCGGCGCTGTCGCCCATGACGGCGATGCGGCGGGGATCGACCCTCAGCTCGGGCGCCTGCTCGCCCAGCCAGATCAGCGCGGCGAACACATCCTCCACGGTGCCGGTGCCGGTGGCCGCGTCGGGGGCCAGACGGTAGTCCACGGACAGGAACGGCACCCCGGTGGCCTGGACATATCCGGCGACCACGGAGTCATAGAGATCGACACTTCCGGCGATCATCCCGCCGCCATGGGCGTAGACGACCGCGGAACCCGGCGCGGACTCGGCCTTCTCGTACCAGCGGACGAGGATCTCCGCCCCGTCCGCGGACCGCACCTTGTGCGAGGACGCCTTCACCAGCGGATAGCCGGACGGGTACGCCGGGAGCAGTGAGGCCATCCACCGCATCGAGGCCGTGCCCCTGGCGCGCAGCGTCCGCCAGTCGTCGCGCTCGGGCGGGGGAGTGGGGTCGCTCTGTTCCGCGAGGGCCTGGAGAACCGCGGCGAGCTCAGGGTCGAGGGTGAAGGCCATGGTCGGCTCCGTTCGAGGGCGTCGGGGCCGCTGCCCCAACTTTCCTCACAGACTGCCGAGTTGCACTTGAGGCCCGGTACAGAGGCCGGGCGAACGGGACGAAGGCGCTGAGGAACGAAGCCCCTCAGCGCCGCCCGGTCCGCCGGGCCCCGAGCACCGGTGCCCCGGCCGGAACGAGTCCGGCCGGGGCACCGCGCTGTCGCCTCACGGGGCTTGTGGATCAGTCCCGCTGAGCGTCCTTGGGAAGCTGGCGCCACTTCACCTCGGTGGTGGTGTCGTACGTCCAGTCGAGCATCTTCTTCGCGTCCGGGTAGCGGTCCGCGTCGTTGAGGATGACTCCCACGACCGTCTTGTCGCCGCGCTTGGCGGCGAACACCAGGCAGGGACCGGCAGGGGTGGTGGTCCCGGTCTTGACGCCGATCGCGCCCTGGTACGAACCCAGCAACGTGTTCGTGTTGTCCCAGGAGTAGTACCGGGTGTGGCCGTTGGCCGCCGGTGCCTCCTGCTTGGTGGACACCGACTTGACAACCGTGTCGAACGTCGCGTTCTCCATGGCGCGCCGAGTCAGCTGCGCCAGGTCATGGGGCGTCGAGTAGTTGTCGGCGTCGGCCGAGACACCGTCGAAGGAGTCGTACTTGGTGTTGGTCAGCCCCAAGTCCTGCGCCTTCGCGTTCATCTTGGAGATGAACGACTTGGTCCGCTCGGCGGTGGTGTCGCCGGTGCCGAACGTGTCGGCCAGCGCCATCGCCGCGTCGCAGCCCGACGGCAGCATCAACCCGTACAGCAGCTGGTTGACGGTGAGTTTGTCGCCGGTCTGCAGGTCCGCCGTGCTGGCACCGGACTTGGTCACATAGTCGCGGTACTCCTGCTTGATGGTGACCTGCTTGTTGAGGTCCAGGCCTCGGGAGTCGAGCACCACGAGGGCAGTCATGATCTTCGTGGTGCTCGCCATCGGACGCTTGGTGTCGGCGTCCTTGGCCATCAGCTCCTTGTTGGAACCGGTGTCGAGCAGGTACGCGCCCTTGGCGCTGACCTCCGGTGGCGGTTCGGCCGAAGCCTGGGCCATTGCCACCGGGACCGCGATCGCTACGACCACCGTGGACGCGACCGCCGCGACTCTCCAGCGGCGGGTCACGGTTCCACGACGTTTATGCATTCGCCCTCCGTTTCGCTTGTTGAGGTGTGTTTCGGGCGAGCGCATCGTCTCACCAGGCGAAAATCGGCCATGCTCCGGGGTGGCGGACACGCGGTGTCTTTGGGGAAACAACTAGTGTCCGGACCACCGCTGTTGACTCGATGGCGGGTTCGGGGCAGCCAAGTGCGGCCCTGAACGCGCGCCCGCCGATCCACGATCTGCCACACTCATGGTGTGAACCGGACACTCGATCACGATGCGCTGCGCGGACGTGTCGCCGTGGTGGCCGGGGCGACCCGTGGCGCCGGGCGCGGTATCGCGGCAGCGCTGGGGGAGGCCGGCGCGACCGTCATCTGCACCGGACGCAGCAGTGTGTCGGGCAGGGGCGGGTCGGACTACGACCGGCCCGAGACGATCGAGGAGACGGCCGAGCTCGTCACGCGGCTCGGTGGCACCGGTGTCGCCGTACGGACCGACCACCTCGACCCCGGGCAGGTCGGGCGGCTCGCCGAGCGCATCCGCCACGATCACGGCGGCATCGATGTGCTGGTCAATGACATCTGGGGCGCCGAGCGGCTCAAGGGCGGGCCCGCCGACTGGAACACCCCGATCTGGGAGCACAGCCTCGAGGACGGACTGCGCATCCTCCGGCTCGGGCTCGACACCCACCTGATCACCTCCCACCACCTGCTGCCCCTGCTGATCGGCAAGCCGGGTGGCCTGCTCGTGGAGATGACCGACGGCACCGCCGCGTACAACGCCGACCGGTACCGCATCTCGGTCTTCTACGACCTGGTGAAGACCGCGGTGAACCGGCTGGCCTTTTCCCAGGGCCACGAGCTGGCGCCGCACGGGGCGACGGCGGTCGCCATCACACCGGGCTGGCTGCGCTCGGAGATGATGCTGGACGCGTACGGCGTCGGCGAGGACAACTGGCGCGACGCGTTGCTCCCGGGCCGTGGCGAGGGCCGCCCGACCGCCCCCGAAGCCTTCGCGTCCTCCGAGTCGCCGCGCTACGTCGGCCGCGCCATCGCCGCGCTGGCTGCCGACCCCGGCCGGGCGAGGTGGAACCAGCGATCGGTGAGCTCGGCCGAGCTCGCCCGGGAGTACGGATTCACCGACACCGACGGCTCGCAACCCGACAGCTGGTCCGCGGCCTGAAACGGCCGGGGCTGGGGTGCGGTCTCCCTGGGTCGGGGCGCGGCCTCCCTGGCCGCAGGCGGCCGCCCACCGAGCGCCCCTCCGCCCGGCCCCCAGCCGCTCAGCGGGGGTGCGCGGTCGCGCAGCGTACGCAGGTGGTCGCCGAGGGACGCGCCTCCAGGCGCTCCGCCGGGATCGGCTCGCCGCACAGCTCGCACCGTCCGTAGGCGCCTCGGTCCAGCCGTTCCAGCGCCTCGTCCAGGGCGGTCAGATGATCGCGGGCCTGGGCCAGCAAGGCGGCGACATGGGCTCGCTCGAAGGCGGTGCTCGACCCCTCCGGGTCGTGCTCGTCATCCACTGCCACCAGGGCGTTCGACGCGACGATCGCGTCGAATTCACGGTTCAGGGCAGCGATCCGCGCACTGGTCTCGGCACGCTCGGCCGCCAGCCGTTCGCGGATGGCTTCGCGCCCGGCCGGAGGGAAAGCGGCATCACCATCACCGGATGAATCGCTCATGCCCGGCATAACCGCGGCGCGCCCGGTCCGCATTCCGGTTGTCGGCCTTCCCCGGAGGTCTTGACGGCTCCCGGGCTCGATGCAATGGATGGGAGCGCTCCCAAATCGACCGTGCGTCCACCGTACGGGCGCCATCACGCGCTCACTCCTTGGAGTCATGATGAGACGGAAGAGATCCTTGGCCGCCTTACTGGCCTTATTGGTCAGCCTCTTCGGGATCGCGGGTCTCGGCCGGACCGCCCATGCCGAGCCGGCCCGCCGACAGGCCCCCGTGGCCGCGGGCCTGCACATCGGCGACGGCCGCCTGCTGGAGGGCAACGGCAACGAATTCGTCATGCGCGGTGTCAACCACGCCCACACCTGGTATCCGGGCGAGACGCGGTCGCTGGCCGACATCAAGGCCCTGGGCGCCAACACCGTCCGGGTCGTCCTCTCCAACGGACACCGCTGGACCAGGAACAGCCCCGAGGACGTGGCCGCCATCATCGCCCAGTGCAAGGCCAACCGGCTCATCTGCGTGCTGGAAGTGCACGACACCACCGGCTACGGCGAGGATGCCGCGGCGGCCACGCTCGACCAGGCGGCCGACTACTGGATCGGCCTCAAGGGCGTGCTCACCGGCCAGGAGGACTACGTCATCGTCAACATCGGCAACGAACCGTGGGGCAACACCGACCCGGCCGGCTGGACCGCACCCACCGTCGCCGCCGTCCAGAAGCTGCGCAACGCGGGGTTCCAGCACACCATCATGGTGGACGCCCCCAACTGGGGGCAGGACCTGCAGAACGTGATGCGCACCAACGCGCGGACCGTCTACGACGCCGACTCCACCGGCAACCTGATCTTCTCGATCCATATGTACAGCGTCTATGACACGGCGCAGGAGATCACCGACTATCTGAACGCCTTCGTGGACGCCGGGCTGCCCATCCTCATCGGCGAGTTCGGCGGCCCCGCCGACCAGTGGGGCGATCCGGACGAGAACACCATGATGGCCACCGCCCAGCGGCTGAAGCTGGGCTATCTGGCCTGGTCCTGGAGCGGCAACACCGATCCCATCCTGGACCTGGCCACCGACTTCGACCCGGCCAGGCTCACCGACTGGGGCAAGCGCGTCTTCGACGGCCCCGACGGCATCGCCGAGACCTCCCGCGAGGCCACCGTCTACGGCGGCGGCTCCGGCTCCGGCTGCTCGGTCGGCTACCGGGTGGCGGGCGAATGGGGCGGTGGCTTCCAGGGCGAGATCACCATCCGTAACACCGGCACCGCCGCGCTCACCGGCTGGACCCTTGGATTCAGCTTCGCCAACGGTCAGACCATCACCAACATGTGGGGAGGCGCGCCGCGGCAGAGCGGTGCCGCGGTGACCATCACCCCCGCCTCGTACACCGCCACCATCCCCGCCCGTGGGTCGGTCACCCTCGGCTTCACCGCCGGTAAGGGCGCCACCAACGCCGCGCCGACCGCCTTCACCCTCAACGGCGGCGCCTGCGCCACCGGCTAGCGCCGGGGAGGGCACCGGGAATGTGAGGCAGTCGTGGAATGTTAAACTAATTACGCGCAACCCCGTGCCCGGCGTCGGCCAGATCCCCCCCGTGCTGGCCGGCGCCGTTCCCGTCGGTGCGTGAATCGGCGCGTGGATCAGCGCGTGGATCAGCGCGAGCACTCAGTGCAGGGACTTCACCGCGTCCCGGCTGAACGGGGTGAGCTCGCTCACCCGGCCGTTCAGGACCTTGTCGGCCCACTCGGGGTCGGCGAGCAGTGCGCGGCCGATCGCGACGAGGTCGAATTCGTCCCGCTCCAGAGGCTCCAGGAGCCGGTCGATGGACTCCACGGCCGCGTTGGCGCCGGAGAGGGAGCCGGGGTGGAATGCGCTGTCCAGGCCGACCGAGCCGACGGTGATGACCGGCTTGCCGGTGACCTTCTTCGTCCATCCGGCGATGTTCAGATCCGATCCCGTGTCGGGGAACTCCGGCTGCCAGTAGCGCCGCCCGGAGGCGTGGAACGCGTCGACCCCGGCCTCCGCCAGCGGCGTGAGCACGGTTTCCAGCTCCTTGGGGTTCTCGGCGAGCCGGACGTCGTAGTTGTCGGACTTCCACTGGGAGAACCGGAGGACCACGGGGAAGTCGGGCGCGACCCGCTCGCGGATGGCGGCCACGAGGTCGGCGGCGAACGTGGTCCGGGAGGCCGGATCGCCGCCGTAGGTGTCGGTGCGCCGGTTGGTGCGCTCCCACAGGAACTGGTCGATGAGATAGCCGTGCGCGCCGTGCAGCTCCACGCCGTCGAAGCCGATCTCCTCGGCCGCCCGCGCGGCCTTCGCGAAGGCGTCGATGACGTCGTCGATGTCGGTGAGGGTCATCGTCTCGCCCGCCCCGGGTGTGCCGTCCAGCGCGATCCCGGACGGGCCCACGGACGGGGCGTCGGGGAACGGCGGCGCTCCCGCGGTGCGCTGTATGCCCACGTGCCAGAGCTGGGGCATGATCGCGCCACCGTGGGTGTGCACGGCGTCAACGACCTTTTGCCATCCGGCCAGTTGCTCCTCGCCGTGGAACCGGGGGACGCCGTCGATATAACCGGCGGACCGGTGGTCGACGGTGGTGCCCTCGGTGATGATCAGGCCGGTCCCCGCCGCCGCCCGTCGCGCGTAGTACGCGGCGACATCCGCACCGGGGATGCCGTCGGGGGAGTGCCCACGGGTCATGGGCGCCATGGCTATCCGGTTCGGCAGCTTGGCCGAACCCAGTGTGAACGGGCGGGATAGTGCCGTGGCCAGGCGGGTGTTCACTGTGTCGCTCTCCAGACGTGTCGCTACGAGGAGGCTTCCCCCGGAGCCTCGAAAGTGTGAGTCTGAAAGGTACAGTTTTCATGGCGTAAACTGCAACTGTATCGATTGCTTTTTGGGCGAGGGCGGAACGGCGCCGTCGAGTAGGCTGTGCCCCGATCCGCTGGCGGAGGTGGCGAAGGTGCTGGACATCCGGTTCTCGCGTGCGCTCCAGGTGATGCTGTTCCTCGCCGTGGCCGCCGAGAACGGGTCCGGGCCGCTGAGCTCCGCCGAGCTGGCCCACAAACTCAACGCCAACCCGAGCCTGGTCCGGAAACTCCTCGTCCCGCTGACGGACGAGGGGCTGGTCGTCTGCGCCAAGGGCCGTACCGGTGGGGCGCGGCTGGGGCGGCCGACCGACCGGATCACCCTGGCCGAGATCTACCGCTGTGCCGTCGGCGACAAGCCCCTGTTCGCCCCCTCGCCGGGGGCGGAGCCCGTGTGCCCGGTGACCGCGCACGCCGGTGAGTACTTCGCCACGCTCACCGCCGAGGCCGAGGAAGCGGTCCTCGAATCGCTGGGCGACCGCACGCTCGCGGACGGCGTGGATGAACTGCGCAGCCTCTGCACAGGCCACGCCCGGCAGGGCTGATCCGATCCGGACCGACGTGGCCGTGCCGGCTCCTCATCGGCTGCCGCTCCCGGGGACGGCACCCTACTGGGCCGGAAGGCCATCGCCCCCGTCCGGCTCGGACATGGCCGCGCGGCGCAGATGTTCGGCGAGTGCCGCGGTGGCGGCGGACGAGGCGCGGGCCTTCGTTCCCCAGGCCAGCAGATGGTGGCGGCGCGCCCAGGGATCGCGGAGGTCGCACACGTCGAGTGGATGGTACGGGGCGATGGCCCGGCGTGGCACGACGGCGAGTCCGACACCGGCGGCCGCGAGGGCGACCAGGGTGTTGAGGTGGCCGACGGTGGTGCGGTAGCGCACCGCCGGAGCGTGCGGACCCAGGTTCTTCTCGATCGAGCGTCGCAGCGAGGATCCGGCGTCGAGCCCCACGAGCGGATGCTCGGCCACCTCGCTGTAGGTGACCTCGGTGCGCCCCGCGAGGATCCCGCCGCACTGGCCGATCACCACCAGTGAGTCGTCGCCGAGGGGCTCCGTGGTGAGACCGCAGTCGCGGGCTTCGCGGTCGAGGACGACGCCCAGGTCCGCCTCGCCGTCGGCGAGCATCCGCACGGTGCGCGGGGTGCGGCTTTCGGACACCTCGACATCGACGTCCGGGTGTGCGCGGAGGAACGAGACCAGGGCCCGTGGCACCAGCCGGTGCATCGCGGAGCCACCGGCCAGCAAGGCCAGCGGGGCGGTCGGCGGCCGGGCGTAGCTCGCCACGGCGCTTTCCAGCCGCGCCGTCCGGTCGAGCACGTCCCGTGCGTGGCGGGCCAGTGCCGTCCCCGCCGGGGTGGGACGCACGCCCCGCCGTCCGCGGATCAGCAGGTCCACGCCCGCGTGGTGCTCGAGCGAGCGCACCCGCGCGCTGGCCGACGGGAGGCTCAGATGCATCCGGCGAGCGCCCGCCGTGATCGAGCCCTCCGCCACGATGTGAAGGAAGAGCCGCAGGTCGTCCAGGTCATACCGCACCCTGAAGAGCCTAAGGCAGAGCCTTGGGGCGGCTACGCGGATCACGCATTGTGGACCCACGGGCCATGGGGCGATGCTCGGCGGGTGTCCGAGACAGTGCTTGTTCTGCTGGCGGGTGTGGCCGCCGGGGCGTTGAACGCCATCGGGGGCGGGGGCACGTTCGTGGCGCTCCCCGCCCTGGTGGCGGCCGGTCTGTCCCCCGTGACGGCGAACGCGTCCTCGACCGTGGCCCTCGTCCCCGGGAGCGTGGCCAGCGCGTGGGTGTACCGGCGCGATCTGGCCCCGGTCGGGGACACGTCCACGCGGGCCCTGACGGCGGTCAGTGTGATCGGTGGCGGGCTCGGTGCCGGTCTGCTGCTGGCGCTGCCCGCGGTGTCGTTCGACGCCGCGGTGCCCTGGCTGCTCGCCTTCGCCACGGTGGTCCTCGCCTTCGGGCGCCGCGTCTCCCGGGCGGTGAGCGAGGCGAGGGGCCATGCAGTCGGCATGAGCCCCCGGGCCGTCCTGGTCGGCCAGTTCCTCCTCGCCGTGTACGGCGGATACTTCGGCGGTGCCGTAGGCATCATGATGCTGGCCGTGTGGAGCATCGGCCTCGGCCTCGACACCTCGACCGGCAATCCGATGCGGGTGGCCCAGATCACGGCCATCTACCTCAGCGCGACCGGACTGTTCCTGATCGCCTCGGACGCGCTGGGCGCACCGCGTCTGCTCGCCGCCATGCTGGTCGGGGCGGTGGCCGGTGGTGTGGCCGGGGCGCGGATCGCCCGCCGTCTGCCCGCGTGGCTGCTGCGGGGCGTCATCCTGACCACCGCCGTGACCATGACCGTCCTGTATTTCCTGCGGGGCTGAGGACGCGGCCCGTTACGACATCGTGTCGGCCACCACGGACGCCGCGTCCGCGATCAGCTTATTGTCGAACGGGGTGTCCTTGTCACCGCGGTACGACATGATCGCCACCACGAGGGGAGCGGCGTCGGGCCGCCACACCACGGCGATGTCGTTGCGGGCGCCGTAGTAGCTGCCGTTTCCGGTCTTGTCGCCGACCTGCCAGCCCTTGGGCATTCCGGCCCTGATGAGCTCGTCCCCGGTGGTGTTGGTCCGCAGCCACTTCGTGAGCTGTGCGCGCTCTCCCTTGCCGAGGACATCGCCGAGGACGAACGCGCGCAGGTCCTTGGCCATCGCCCGCGGGGTGCTGGTGTCATGCGTCTCGCCCGGCACCCATCGGCTCAACTCCGGCTCGATGTTCTCCATTTGGATGACGTCGTCGCCGAGCTTCTCGAGGGTGGCGTCGAGCCCCTTGGGCCCGCCGAGCTCGTCGAGGAGCAGGTTCGCCGCCGCGTTGTCGCTGTAGCGGACGGCGGCGTCGCACAGCGCGCCCAGGCTCATCCCGGTGTCCACGTGCTTCTCGGTCACCGGGGAGTAGTCGACCAGATCGTCCTTGGAGTACCGGATCACCCGGTCCAGCCCGCTCAGCTTGTACTTCCGCAGCACGGCACCGGCGGCCAGCGCCTTGAACGTGGAGGCGAAGGCGAACCGTTCGCCATCGCGGTACGCCACCTCGTGTCCGGTGCCGGTGTCGATCGCGTAGACCCCCAGATGCGCGTCGTAGGAACGCTCCAGCTTCTTGAACTCGCCGGTGGCCGCCTTCGCGTCCGCGCCCGTACTCGCCGTACCGGCCCTCTCGGCGGAGGTGGACGAGGAGCTCGACGGCCCCGACGTGTCCGAGGAATCCCCTTCGCTACAGGCCGTCAGCGGGACGAGCAGCGCGAGCGTGGCGAGCGCGCTGACAGCGGTGTGCCGGGCACGGGTGAATCGCATGGTCCGAACCTCCGGTTGGGTCCCCGTCATGCGGAGCGCACACGGGATGGGATGACCGGGCCCCCCTTCCGGGCCGTGGTCATGGCGTTGGGATCACCCTCGCCGTCGGGCGGCTATGCGGTCCAATACGTTCATGCGCTTCTTCATGCTGATCTGGCATAAAGTGCGGCTGTGGATCTGGTGGGAGTGTGCCGGGCGTTCGTCAGCGTGAGCGAGCGGGGAAGTTTCACCGTCGGGGCCGCCGTCGCCCGGATGTCGCAGTCGGTGGCCAGCCGTCGCGTGGCCGCGCTGGAGGAGCGCTTCGGGGAGCAGCTCTTCGAGCGCACCTCGCGGCGCGCCGTCCTCACCCCGTTCGGGCGGGAGATGCTCCCGGTGGCCAGACAGCTCGTACAGGCGGCCGATGTGCTGCTGCACGAGGCGGAGGCGGCCAAGCGCAAGCCATGGCGGCTCGCGGTGCCCGGCATCTGCTCCACGGCCGGTCTCGCCCACCTCGTCGCCGAGGCGCGGGGGCACGGGGTCACCCTCGATCTCCGCGTGGCGGCGCCCGCGCGGCGCCTGGAGCTCATCCACGCACAGCAGGTACGGGCCGCCCTGCTCGCGGTGCCCGCGGACGAGGCCACGTGGTCCGTGCCGCTCGGGCTCGCCGGAGTGCGGGATCCCGGTGTGCGGCGGGTCTATCTCGAGACGTTGCGGGTCGGCCGGTCCGCTCGGGGCCCGGCCCGCCGGATATGGATCCAGCCGGAGGACGATGTGCCGCACATCCGCGACCCGCTCACCAGGTTGCGCGACGCGGTCGGTCTGCGGCCCGCGCAACTCGTGGCCGCCACCGATCTGACGACCGCCGCCGCCGAAGTCCTCTGCACCCGCGACCTGTTGCTGTGCTCTCCCGCGCAGGCCGGGGAACTCGCCCTGAAGTGGCGGCCCATCGGTGAGATCGCGCTCAGCCGGGGGTTCGCCCTCGCCGCCGCGGCGGACGGCAATCCCCAGCACCTCGAAGGGCGCCTGGGCGGCGCCATCGCCCGCTGCCTCGGCGCGGGCACCGGGGAATCGCGTACACAGGCGGACACCGCGGAAGGAGCCGAGGCATGAGCACCGAGGCGCTGCTGAGCGATCTGCGCGGGCAGTTGCGCGACGGCGGCCTGCATGGCTGTCTGCTCGTACGGGACCTCCACACGGGGGATGAGGTGGGGATCGACCCGGACACCCAGCTGCCCTCCGCCTCCCTGGTCAAGGTCCCGCTCGCACTGGCCACCATGGAGCGCGTCCGGCGTGGCGAGCTCGACGGAGCCACGATGCTCGATGTGCCACCCGGGCGGATCACCACGCCCGGCCCCACCGGGCTGAGCCGGTTCCGCCACCCCGTCCGGATCGCGGTCGACGATCTGCTCTATCTGAGCACCTGTGTGAGCGACGGAACGGCGGCCGACGCGCTGTTCGACCTCACCCCGCCCGCCCAGGTGGCCGAGATCCTCCATGAGCTCGGGCTGCGTGGCATCACCGTCCGGCACGGTATGCGCGAACTGAGCGAAACTCCCGTGGAGCGCTTCGACGCCGCGCAGGTGCATCTCGCCCACGCCCTCGCCATCGACGCCGGCACCAGCGGCCGCGGCCATCGGGTGCCGCAACTCGACACCACCCGAGCCAACACCGGCAGCGCGCGCGCCTGGGTGGAACTGCTCCAAGCACTGTGGACACCGTCGAAAATCCACCCCGAAGTGGCGCTGCGCGTACGCGACCTCATGGCCCACAACGTGCTGCGGCACCGGCTGGCCCCGGACTTCAGCTCCGACGCCACCACCTGGTCCTCCAAGACCGGCACCCTCCTCAACCTCCGCCATGAGATCGGGATCGTCGAGCACTCCGACGGCCAGGTGTTCGCCGTCGCCGTGCTCACCGAGTCGCTGGTGCCCGCCAATGTCCAGCCCGGCGCCGAGGCCCTGATGGCGCAGGTGGCCCGCACTCTGCGGGACCACCTCCGGCAGCTCTAGGCCGGAGGTGGTGACCAGCCCGGGGCGGCCGGTCACCAGCCATGGCCCACCACGGTCAGAGAGTGCGGCCGAAGAGGTCGAGCAGGGCCTCCCAGTGACGTTCGGCGGCCTCGGCGTCGTAGGCGGAGGTGTCGGCCTGGGTGTAGCCGTGCTGAGCGCCCGTGTAGACCTCGGTGCGGTGGCGGACCCCGGCCTCGTTGAGGGCCTTGTCCAGGCGCTCGATCTGCTCGGGGGGAAGGGCGTGGTCCTGGTCCGCGTGTCCGAAATACAGCTCGGCGGTGACCTGCCCGGCCACCGTGTGCGGGCTGTCCGGCGCCTCCGTGGCCAGGTAGGCACCGTGGAAACCGGCCGCCGCGGCGACACGACCGGGGTGCGTTCCGGCGGTCCGCAGGGCCAGCCCGGCGCCCAGGCAGTAGCCGGTGAGGCCCACGGGCCCGTCGGTGGCCTGCGCGCAGGAGGCCAGCCAGTCGAGATAGGTGCCGGCGTCGCGCATGGCACGCTCGGGAGTGAGCTCGCCCGCCATCGGGGCGATGTGCTCGAAGACCGCCGAACGCGCCGCCGGGTCGAGGAAGTCGGGCAGCTCCACCACGGGAGCGCGCCCGTGGCGGTAGAACACGTTGGGCACCAGCACGGTGTAACCGGCCGCGGCCAGACGGTCGGCCATCCCCCGCAGACGGGGCCGGAGGCCGAACGCGTCCATGTAGAGCAGAACGGCCGGATGGCGGTCGGTGTCGTCGGGATGGGCCAGATAGGCATCGGCGATGCCGTCCTGGGTGGGGATGTCCACGGCTGTTCCGCGCACTGCGGCCATGTGGGGGTTCCTTTCTTCCATGCACATTCCATGCACACCGGACGGCGCGCGAGCACCGCCGAGCAAGATCTCCGGGCTCTCCGGCCCATCGTGCCACTCGCTGTCGGCGCGTCGGACGCCACTCCCGCCGATGGCCGATTCGCTCCACCTGCGGCGGGCTGTTCCCCTCCCCGCCCCTTCCCGAAACTGGGGCTCCGCCCCAGACCCCGGGGCCTGGGCGGAGCCCCTGCCATGCGGCTTCGCCGCATGGTCCGCCGGGCGCTCCCTAGAGGTACCCCTCGGGCAGGGCGGCCCCACCGGCGCGGACGTGTTCGATCGCCGCGGCGATCGAATAGCAGTCGAAGAGTGCCGAATGCTCCTTGCCGGCCGCGGGTTTGGGCAGGCCGAGTGCTTCCCACAGCCGACCGGAATTGGTCGAGGCCGTTATCGGCGCGATGGTGTTCAGCCATGGCCGGATATTCAGGAAGGGGGTGGTGAGAAAGCCGTTCTTGACCTCCTCGCCGCGGGCTCGGGCCCACCCCACGTTCTCCCCGAGGACGACCATGTCATTGCCGTAGGAGAGGGCGGACTGCCCCCGGCAGAAGGCCAGGAAGTCGCCGATCGCCTCGGCGGGGGCGACTCCCTCGCGGTCCACGGTCTGCTGGTCGATGCCCGTGAGGCCGGTGAAGAACGGGGACAGCCGAGGATTGACCACCGGTCTGACCAGCGCCTCGTATTCCTCGACAACGGAGTAGGCGTCAGCGGAGGAGTCGGTGCTGATGCGCAGCGCGCCGATCTGGACGATTTCGCGAAGCTGCCCCGGTTCCGACCAGTCCTGCTCGAGTGCTTCCGGCCATGTGGTGAACTCAAGGTCGAACACGACAAACATCGACAAACGGTCTCTCCTCGATGTGCGGTGGGGGCGAACGAACCGTACGAGTCGCTGCGCAGGAGGCTACTCCTCCGTGCACGGCCATTGACGCCGACGGTCGCCAGTCCTACCGTCAGGTTCGATTTCACGGTCAACGTACGAAATATCGAACCAGCAATGACATGGCCCTGACATTCACACACGAGGAAGGGCATCACCATGAAGGTTCTTTCGGGTCTCACGAGGGTGAGAAGAGCGCTGCTGTCGGTGGGTGCGACAGCGACCCTCGTCCTCGGGCTCCTGGCCGGTGGCTCAGGCACGTCCCAGGCCGCGGCCTCCCTGCCGTGCGACATCTACGCCGCGGCCGGTACGCCCTGCGTGGCCGCGCACAGCACCACCCGGGCCCTCTACGCCTCCTTCAACGGCCCGCTCTACCAGCTGAAACGCGCATCCGACAGCGCCGTGACCGACGTGGGAACGCTGACGGCGGGCGGCTACGCCGACGCCGCCCGGCAGGACTCCTTCTGCGCCGGAACCACATGCGTCATCAACGTCATCTACGACCAGTCGCCGCGCCACAATCACATGCCCATCGAACCGGCCGGTACCGCGGGCCCCGCCAACTCCGGTGTGCCCGCCGACGCGTTACCCGTGACCGCGGGCGGCCACCAGGTCTACGGCGCGTCCTTCTCCGGGCGCATGGGCTACCGCCACACCGCGGCCTCCGGTGTCGCCGTCGACGGCCGGCCCGAGGGGATGTACATGGTCACCTCCGGCACCCATGTCAATGGCCTGTGCTGCTTCGACTACGGCAACGCCGAGGTGCGGATCGCCGACACCGGCAACGGCCACATGGACGCCATCAACTTCGGCACGGAGTGCTGGTTCCCGCCGTGCAGCGGATCCGGGCCCTGGGTGCAGGCGGACCTGGAGAACGGCCTGTTCCAGTCGGACAGCGGCTACAGCGAGAACCCCTCGAACACCGGTAACTCCGCGCCCTTCGTCACCGCCCTGCTGAAGAACAACGGACAGAACTACTTCGCCCTCAAGGACGGCAACGCCCAGTCCGGCAGGCTCACCACCCAGTACGCGGGTCCTGAGCCGTCCAGGCCGGGCTACTCACCGATGCACCAGGAGGGCTCCATCGTCCTCGGCACCGGCGGCGACAACAGCAACGGGTCCATCGGCTCATTCTTCGAGGGCGTGATGACCAGCGGTCTGCCGACCGACGCGGCCGACGACGCGGTGCAGGCCAACGTCGTCTCCGTGGGCTACGGCGCGCCCAGCCCCGTGGCGGGCGGCACCCTCAACGCGGGCTCCACGACCTCCCTGCGCGCCACCACCCCCGGCTACACCGACCGCTATGTCCGCCACCAGGCCAACAGCGCCGTCACCTCCGTGGTGTCCTCCGGGAGCTCCGCACTCGACAAGGGCGACGCGTCCTGGATCGTGCGCCGTGGCCTCGCCAACGCCTCCTGCGTTTCGTTCGAGTCGCGCAACTACCCCGGCGACTTCCTGCGCCACTACGACTACCAGCTGCTCCGGCAGCCGATGGACGGCACCGCAGTCTTCCGGGCCGACGCCACCTTCTGCCCCCAGACCGGCAAGAACGGCCAGGGCACCTCGTTCGCGTCCTACAACTACCCCGACCGGTTCATCCGCCACTACGAGAACAAGGTCTACATCGCCTCCAACGGAGGGTCCAACCCCTTCGACAGCGCCACGTCGTGGGCCGATGACGTGAGTTGGCGGGTGTCCGCGCCCTGGACGCCATAGGAGGCCGCAGGGCGACCTGGCCCGCCGTAGGACGGTCCCGGGGGAGTCCTCAGTCGCGCAGGCTCATGCCGCCACAGACCGACCACACCTGGCCGTTGACCCACTCGGCGTCGTCCGAGAGGAGAAACGCCACGGTGCCCGCCACGTCCGCGGGCTCGCCCAGCCGCGGACTGCGGGCGATCTTCAGCGCCATGGCCTGCAGCCGCTGGTCGTCCCGCTGCTTCTGGGTGTCGCCCATGACCAGCCCGGGTGCCACGGCGTTGCAGCGGATGCCCTCCTTGCCCCAGCGGGAGGCGATATGGCGGGTCAGCGCGTTGATCCCGGCCTTGGAGGCGGCATACGCGGGACGCCGGGGCTCCCCTCCCCAGGCCGCGCCGGAGGAGGTGTTCACGATCACGCCGCCGCCCTGGGCCAGCAGCCGCGGGATGACCGCCCGGCAGGTGAGGGCGTAGCCCAGCAGATTCACCTCATGGGTGCGCCGCCACACGGCCGGGTCCATCTCCAGCAGATCGGTGTCCCGGCCCAGGTGCTCGTCCGAGAGGTCGGCGCCGACGTTGTAGAGCCCGTCGACCCCGCCGAGTTCGGCGGCGGCCCGGTCGATCAGCGCGCCGATCGACTCCTCGTCGGCGAGGTCGAACGGGACGGCGACCGCGGTGCCGCCGGCCTCGGCGACGCGCCGGGCGGTGGCCTGCGCGCCCGTGAGGTCGATGTCGCCGACGACGACCGAGGCACCTTCCCCGGCGAGCCGCTCGGCCGTGGCGGCGCCGATACCGGTGGCGCCACCCGCGATGACGATCCTCTTGCCCTGAAGTCCCCGCATGCCTCTCTCCCACCGGCAGAGGTCTGGAACCGACAAAAGCACGCGTCATCATTCCACGATGAGGCTCGATAGTCTCCTGCCCGGACGACCGTGTGCGGGGCGGCCGGTGGCCACCCCGCACCGGTGTCTCAGGAGAATGTGCCGAGCTCGACCCGGTCGGGGTCGGGCCCGCCGCGCGCCCCGGTGTCGAGCGCGTCGATGGCGGCCACCTCATGGGGGGTCAGGGAGAAGTCGAAGATCCCGATGTTCTCCGCGATGCGGTGGGGTTTGACCGACTTCGGGATGGCGCACAGGTCGTGCTCGACCTGCCAGCGCAGGATGATCTGGGCCGGGCTCTTGCCGTACTTCTCGGCGAGGCCGGTGATGGTGGGCTCCTGGAGCGGATCCCTGGCCTTGTCCGCGCCTTCGCCCCCGTAGCGGCTCACCCCGCCGATGGGCGACCAGGACTGGGTGAGGATGCCATGGCGGACGTCGAACGCGCGCAGCTCGGGCTGGCTGAAGTTCGGGTGCAGCTCGACCTGGTTCACGGCGGGCACGACCTCGGTGCGCGCCATGAGGTCGGTCAGGTGTCCGGGGGTGTGGTTGCATACGCCGATGGCCCGCACCCGGCCGTCGGCCAGCAGCTTCTCGGCCGCCTTGTACGAGGCCACCGTGGTGTCGTACGCGGACGGGACCGGCCAGTGCAGCAGATACAGGTCGAGGTGGTCCAGGCCCAGCTTGGTGAGGCTGGTGTCGAAGGCCCGGAGGGTGGAGTCGTAGCCGTAGTCGGTCAGCCACAGCTTGGTGATGACGAAGATGTCCTCGCGGCCGATGCCCGAGCGGGCGATGCCCGCACCGACCTCCTTCTCATTGCCATAGGCGGCCGCGGTGTCGATCAGGCGGTAGCCGTCCTCGATCGCGGTCGTCACCGCGGGGACGGTCTCGTCGGGCGGGCTCTGGTAGACACCGAGGCCGAGGGCGGGCATCCGCACGCCGTTGTTCAGGGTCAGAAGCGGGGCTGGTCCATTCATACGGGATCCTTGGGTGAGTCGGAGACCGGCGGGCCCACCGCCGATGCCGTGGCCCCGGCACCGGGCAGAGCCCGCTCGTACTGCGACAGGGGTTCCCAAAGACGGGCCGCTCGCTCCCTCCGCACCCCGAACGTCACCACGTTGCCGCGATCAGGGAGCCGTGCCCGGCCTCCGAGGCCGCCACTCCACCCTCGTAGGGCGGTGGATCACGGTGGCGAGCTGTTCTCACCGACCGTCATGTCCTGCGTGCCGATCACCGAGAGAAGCTCCAGCTGAGCGGCGCCCTCGGTGCCGGGCGGGGCGCTGAACCACAGCAGCCGCTGGTGGCCGTCCTCGCTGAACAGGGAGTGGCAGTCCAGCTCGATGACGCCCAGCGAGGGGTGGACGATGCGCTTGTGGTCGGTCCGCCGGAGGGCCACATCATGGGTGTCCCAGAGGGCGGTGAACTCCTCGCTGCGGCGGCGGAGCGCCGCCACCAGCCGCCGTACCTCGGAGTCGCCGCCGCGCCGGGCGGCGACGGCCTGGAGGTCTGCCACGAAGACCCGGGAGTGGTGGGAGTGGTCCTCGGGCGGGTAGATCCCACGGGCGTCCGGATCGGTGAACCAGCGGTAGACGAGGCTCGCCGCGGGGCCGCGCACCGCCGGGGGACGGCCGATCAGCGCCGCGGCCAGCTCGTTCTGCACGAGCGTCTGGTGCAGATCGGTGATGACCTGGGCGGGGGTGGTGGTGAGCCGGTCCAGCAGGCCGAGCAGGGCCGGCTGGACCTGCGCGGCCGGGCCGTGCGTCGCCGGGGGAACGGGACGGTCGGCGAGGTGGAACAGATGGTCACGCTCGTCGCCGTTCAGCCGCAGCGCCCTGGCGAGCGCGGTCAGCACCTGGGCGGAGGGCTGGGCGCCGCGACCGCGCTCCAGCTCGGTGTAGTAGTCCGCGGACAGCCCGGCCAGCTGGGAGACCTCCTCGCGCCGCAGGCCGGGCACCCGGCGCCGCGGACCGGCGGGCAGACCGACGTCGGCCGGGCGGATGCGGTCGCGCCGGGACTTCAGGAACGCGGCGAATTCGGAGTGGTTCACGCCTCCCATGGTCGCTTGTGCCGGTGAGCCGAGCCAGGGGCTGACAACCCCTGGGTGGAGAGAGCCGTGGCTGGCCCGGCGATCCCGGCCCAAGCTGGAAACACCGAAGGGGCACGGCGGCCAACGACGCCGGTGCCCCGGGGGCCACGGCCCGTACGCCGTGGCATCCAACCGCCGGCACATGCCCCAGGAGTCTCCATGTCACCCCAGGAAACCGCACCCCAGCACCCCACCGACCGGCCCCGCGTCGCCATCGTCACCGGAGGGTCCCGCGGTATCGGCCACGAGGCGGTGAAGCGGCTGGCCGCCGACGGACACGCCGTCGTGATCGGCTACGCGGGCCACCGCGAACCGGCCGAGGCCGCCGCCAAGGACATCACCGCCGCCGGTGGCCGGGCCGTCGCCGTCCAGGCCGACGTCGCCGACGAACAGCAGGTGGCCGCGCTGTTCGACACCGCGGAGTCCGAGTACGGCGGTGTCGACGTCGTCGTCCACGCGGCCGGCCGGATGTATCTGGCCCCCATCGCCGAGCTGGACCTCGCCGAGCTGGACACGCTGCACCGCACCAACATCCGCGGCACCTTCGTCGTCGCCCAGCAGGCCGCCCGCAGGATCCGCGGCGGCGGGGCGCTCATCACCTTCTCCACGTCCATCGTGGGCCTGGCCCTCCCCGCCTACGGCGCCTACAGCGCCAGCAAGGGAGCGGTCGAGGCGCTCACCTTGATCCTGGCGCGCGAGCTGCGCGGCCGGGACGTCACCGTCAACACCGTGGCCCCCGGCCCCACCGCCACCGACCTGTTCCTCGACGGCAAGGACGAGGAGACCATCGCCCGGATGGCGGCCCAGCCCCCGCTGGAGCGCCTGGGCACCCCCGCCGACATCGCCGAGGTCGTGGCCTTCCTCGCCTCCCCGGCCGGCCACTGGGTCAACGGTCAGCGCGTCCGCGCCAACGGCGGCATCGTCTGACCACCGCCGCACAACCGCTTCCTCCTTCTCTCGCCCGTAAGGACGCCATGCCCTCCGAAACACCCACGACCATCCTGGTCACCGGGGCCTCCAGCGGCTTCGGGGCGCTGACCGCACGCGCCCTGGCCCACGCAGGCCACACGGTCTACGCCGGGATCCGGCAGCCGGATGCCCGCAACGCCCCCGCGGTGGCCGAGCTGACCCGCTACGCCACCGACCACGACGTCGACCTGCGCGCCGTGGAGCTCGACGTCACCTCGCAGGACTCCGCCGACGCCGCCATCGCCCGCGTCCTGGCCGACCGGAACCGGCTGGATGTGATCGTCCACAACGCCGGACACATGGCCACCGGCCCGGCGGAGGCCTTCACCCCCGAGCAACTGGCCCATCTGTACGACGTCAACGTCCTGGGCACCCAGCGCGTCAACCGCGCCGCGCTACCGCATCTGCGGGCCCGGGGCGAGGGGTTGCTGGTGTGGATCGGCAGCTCCAGCACCCGCGGTGGCTGCCCGCCCTTCATCGGGCCCTACTTCGCCGCGAAGGCCGCCATGGACGCCCTCGCCGTCAGCTACGCCGCCGAGGTGGTCCGCTTCGGCATCGACACCGCGATCGTCGTCCCCGGCGCCTTCACCTCGGGCACCAACCACTTCCGCCACGCCGGCGCGCCCACCGACACCGACCGCACCGCCGCCTACGACAAGCGCTACGGCACCCTGCTGGCCGATCTGGACCAGCGGCTGGCCGCGCTGATCCCGCCGGACGCGGACGCCGCGCACGTCGCCGACGCCGTCGTACGCCTGGTGTCCCTGCCGGCCGGTGCCCGCCCGCTGCGCACCCACGTAGACCCCAGCCGCGACGGCAGCGAAGTCGTCTCCGCGGTCGCCGACCGCGTCCGCGCCGAGTTCTTCCGCCGGGCCGGGCTGGACGATCTGCTCACCACGGGCAGCTCACTGTAATCACACCCGCATCGCACCCTCGAACACACCGAAATCCCACGTACGAAAGAGAACGACCATGCCCTTCGCGAACTTCAAGGTCCCTGCCGGATCGCTCGACGAGAAGCAGAAGGAGGAGATCGTCACCCGTGCCACCGAGCTGTACGTCGAGATCTACGGTGAGCGCGCCCGCGCCACCACCCTGGTCCTGGTCGAGGAGGTCACCGACGGCGGCTGGGGCATCGGCGGCAATGTCCTGACCCTCGCCATGCTCCAGCAACCACCCGGCAACTGACACCACCGGACCCCCAGGGCCCCGGCGTCCCCTCCTCCCCCGGGGGACGCCGGATTTCCCCCGGGGGACGCCGGGCCACTCGGGCCGGACTTCCTGGAGACCGGCGCCGACCCGGGCGGCCTCGGCGTCGCGCTGGGCGACGAGCGAGGCATGGGCCGGGGCCCCATCATCAGATCGACCCGGCCGTCCGCCAGGTGCTGGAGCATGGCGAACGCCTCGGCGATCCTCACCGGGTCGTTGGTGGTGATCAGCGTGGTGGAGGTCGAGAGGGTCAGCCGCTCGGTGCGCGCCGCGACGTACCCGAGCATGGTGGTGGGGGGAGGACGGCACGAACGGTGGGTTGTGGTGCTCGCCGGTCGCGAAGACGTCGTCGCGCGCTAGCTCGCCGTGACCGGGGCGGCGCTGAACGTGACGGGCAGCGAATCCAGGCAGCGGTACCAGAGCGAGTCCACCCATCTCAGCTCGTCGGGCGCGACCGCCAGCGTCAGGTCCGGAACCCGGTCCAGCAGTACCTCGATCGCCGTCTCCGCGATGATCCTGGCCGTCTCGGGACCGCCCGCCGGGCAGCCGTAGTCGCCGCCGCTGAACGCGACATGGGAGTGGTTCCCGGCGTGGCCGACGGGGGTGTCGGGCCACAGCAGCGGATCGGCGTTGGCGGCGGCCAGGCCGAGGACGACGAGGTCGCCGGCGTGGATGCGCCGGCCGCCGAGGTCGGTGTCGCGGGTGGCGTACCGCCCGATGAGGTTCTGCAGCGGGGAGTCCGCCCACAGCACCTCGTTCATGGCCTCGCCGATGCTGCGGCGGTTGCCCGAGAGGGTCATGGCGAAGCGCTCGTCGGTGAGCATCAGCCGGAGGGTGTTGCCGATCCAGTACGAGGTCAGCGGCAGCGCCGCCGCCATCAGCACCATGACGTCCGCGATGTGCTGCTCCTCGGTGAGGTCCGGGGTGTTCAGGATGAACTGCGAGGTGAGGTCGGGGCCCGGTTCCTCGCGCTTGGCCCGCACCAGCTCCGTCACATACGCGGCGACCCGCTGCTGACCGGCGATGGCCTCCTCGTTGGCGAGGAACGACACGGTCAGCCCCGCCGCCAGGGCCTCCAGCCCGGCCTCGTCCGCGGACAGGCCGAACAGCTCGGCCGTGGCGAGGGTGGGCACCGAGTAGATGTAGTCGTACACCAGATCCGCCCTGCCGCTCGCGGCGAACTTGTCGATCAGCTGATCGGCGAACCGCTCGCAGTGGCCGCGCAGCAGGAAGGGATCGATCGTGGCGAGGGCCTCGCCGGCCGCCGTCGCGCGCCGCTGGTGCTCCTCGCCCTCCGTGAAGGTCATCATCGGGCTGTACGCCACCCACGGCATCAGCGGCCAGTCCGGCGGCACGTTGTCCCAGCCGTTCCAGCGGCGCGGGTCCCGGCCGAACGTCTCGGTGTCGGACAGCACCTGACGGGTCTCGCGGTAGCCGAGGACGAACCAGGCGTCGATGTCGCCTTCGAGGAGAACCGGCGCGACCGGTCCGCTGTCCTGCCGTATCCGCCGGTAGGTCTCGTCCGGGCGGCGCTGGAAATCCGGCCCGTACAGCCGCGCGGCGTGGGCGGGGCAGCCCGGGGGCGGCGCGTCAGGTGCGTCAACCGCGTCCGGCGCGTGCTGCGGGGCCGGTGTGTCCTGGCTGTCCTGGTCGTCCTGGAGGTTCGTCACCAATGGTCTTCCTCGGAGCGGCGGGCCTACGGGGATGCCGGGAGGCTAACAGCATCCGCTGCGGCAGGCGGGCCCATCGCGTAATGCGGGGCTGCCGTGAATGCGTGAATACTTCCGTGAATTCGACGAGAGAAATGCGATTACGGGTTCCGGACACTGTCGGGGATCGGGTGGCCGTCGCCGCGCGGGAGAGGGTGGCCGTTGACGCGCGTTGACGTGTCGGAATTCCTCGTTCAATGCGGCAAACCACCCATTCCGCTTCTATCGAAAAGGGCAGCCCAGCAGCCGCGAGGTGATTTTCCGTACCGCGCCGGGGGCGCCATGTCTGGCCGGATAGCGTTCTGACCACCTGCGGGATCTTGGCGTGCGCACTTCATCACGCGATACGGTGCGCCCGGGATTTCACCGGGGGCATCCGCTCCCTGTCCCGATCAAAAATTGGGGGGACTGGTGCAGATACGCAAGGTCGTTTTAGCGGCCGGCGGAGCGGTTTTCGCGTTCGCCCTGACGATTCCGGCGGCCGCGTCCGCCGATTCGCACAGCACCGTCATACGCAGCGCGGACACCGCGGTGTCCACGCACAAGAGTGCCGCGCCCCGCTCATCCGCGGAGTCCGCCGAGAAATACTGGACCCCGCAGCGTATGCGCAGAGCCGTCGAGGCCGACACGCCCACCGACGCCAAGGCGTCGCGGAAGGCGGCCATCGACGCGGCGGCCGAACCCGCTCAGCTCGCGAAACCGCAGAAGGCCACATCGAAGAAGGCCCGCGGGGTGCGGATCGCCACCTCGATCGTGCAGGGCAAGGTCTTCTTCCACAACCCGACCAACGGTGGCGACTACGCCTGCTCCGCCGCGGCGGTCAACAATCCCACGAAGAACATGGTGTTCACCGCGGGGCACTGCGTCCACGGTGGCGCCGGTGGCACCTGGGCCACCAACTGGGTGTTCGTGCCCGCGTACTACAACGGCTCGCGGCCGTACGGAACCTGGTCCGCCAAGACGCTGACCGCGTTCAACGGCTGGATCAACAACAGCGATCTGAACTACGACATCGGCGTGGTCAACGTGTGGGACAACGGCGCCGGCAAGCTGGTCAACACCGTCGGCGGCATGGGGCTCGGCTACAACTACGGGTACTCCAACACCGTGACCGTCTGGGGCTATCCGGCCGCCTTCGGCTACGACGGCGAAGTGCCCTATGTGTGCCAGAACATCCCCACGTGGCAGGACGGCTCCCGGGTGCAGAACGGGTGCACCATGGTCGAGGGCGCGAGCGGCGGCCCCTGGCTCCGGGACTACAACGAGACCACGGGCCTGGGGACCGAGATCGGCGTCACCAGCACCCGGACCGATCCGCCCGCCTACATCGACAGCCCCTACTTCGACAACAAGATCCAGACGATCTACGACAACACCGCCAACGGCTGAGCACCACACACGGCGGTCGGCCGGGGCCCCGCACTCAGGGGCCCCGGCCTCCGGCATCCGTAGCCCCACCATCGGGAGAGAACGTCAGCCCCCACCATCGGGAGAGAACGTCATGCGCCCGCTCACCGCAGTGCTCATCACCGCGGCGGCCGTGGGAACCGGCATCGTCGCGGTCCTCGCCGTCACCGCCCGGGGCGACGACACCGGCGATCCCCCCGCCCCGGACACCCCACGGACCCATCGCGCGGATCCGCCGGACCCCTCGTACTGGACACCGGAGCGGGTGCGCGACGCACGGCCCGCGCCGATGCCCACCGACCCGGGCCAGAGCCGGGGCGCGGGCCCGGACGCTGGGCCCGGCGCGGGAGGCGGGCGGCAATCGCCGCCGTAGGTGCGTAATGTGGCGCGGGTGCGAATAGCTGTGTCCTCCGGCCGGCGCGCCGGTTATCGACGTTGGCCGGGGCGGATCGTGATCGCCGCGCTGGCGCTGTGGTTCCTCTTCTCCGTCTACCAGGACGTGCGGGAACGGCTCGTCCTCGACCCGGACTTCGACACGGAGGCGTTCGCCGGGGACTGGGTCCCGATCGGTTCCGGAGTCCTGGCCGGGGCGATGGCCGTGCTGGCCGTCGTGCGCGATGTCCGATGGGTTCCGCGGGCCGCTCTGGTGGCCTGTGCCGGAACCTTCGCGGCCACGGTGGCCTACCACCTGATGCCGGTGAACATGGTGACCAGCGAGTCCAGCGGCACCGAACTCATGGGGTTGCTGTTCCTCCTCGCCGTGGCGGTGCGCCGCTGCACGCCCTGGTGGGCCCTGGCGTCCGTGGCGGCGATGAGCGTCAGCGTGTTCTCCATCCCGCTCCTGCGGGACACCGATCCCGGTGACTTCTCCGACAACACCGCGCTGTTGCTGGCGCTGGCCTTCGTCTGCGGGCTGGTGCTGCGGCTCTACGACGTCCAGCAGGAGCGCACCGGACAGCTGGTGCGGCAGGAGGAACGGCTGGCGCTGGCCCGGGACCTGCATGACACCGTGGCCCACCAGGTGACCGCCATCGTGGTGCAACTGCAGGCCGTGCGCCATGTCACCGGGCGGGGCACCCCCGACCCGCAGGCGCTGAACGAGATGCTCGAGGCCGTCGAGCACGCGGGCGGCGAGGCGCTGACATCGATGCGGCGCCTGGTGGGCTCGATGCGCGGTGACGAGACCCCGCGGCATCCGGAGAACCTGGGCGAGGTCCTGACCCGCATCGTGGACGAGGCACGGGGGACGGGGCTGCCGGTCCGGCTGGACCTCGGGCGGGATCTGCCGGAGGACGTACCGGCGGAGGTCACCGGAGGGCTGAGCCGGGTCCTTCAGGAGGCCCTGACCAACGCCCAGCGCTATGCGCGCGGAGTGCGGTCGGTGGATGTGTCCGCCCGGGTGGCGGCACACCATGCCGAACTGGTCGTGGAGGACGACGGACACGGCTCCCCGTCCGGACACCGCGGCAGCCTCGGCCGGCTCGGCGGCGGCTTCGGCATCATGGGCATGCGGGAGCGGATCGAGCTGCTCGGCGGCGCCTTCGAGGCGGGCCACCGCGCCGAAGGCGGATGGCGGGTCCGCGCCTCCGTACCGCTGCGCCCCGACGAGGCCGCGCGCAACCCGCGAACACGTGGGCGGCATGCCATACGAACCGGGTTGCGGCTACGGGAGGGCAGGACGGCATGACCATACGCATCCTGGTCGCGGACGATCAGCATCTGGTGCGGGCCGGGTTCCGCATGGTGCTGTCGGCCGAGCCCGACATGGAGGTGGTGGCCGAGGCCGCCGACGGGGCCTCGGCCCTGTCCCTGGCCCGCGAGACCCAGCCGGATGTGTGCCTCGTGGACATCCGGATGCCGCCGCCCGACGGTCTGGAGGTCACCCGCCGGCTGGCCGGCGGCGGTCGGCCCGGAGCCCCGAAGGTGGTCGTGGTCACCACCTTCGATCTCGATGAGTATGTGTACACGGCGCTGTCGAACGGAGCGTCCGGTTTTCTCCTGAAGGACGCCGGTCCGGCACTGCTGACCGAGGCCGTGCGGGCGGCCGTCCGCGGAGACGCCATGGTCGCCCCGCAGATCACCCTCCGGCTGCTCCAGCACTTCACCAAGAGCCGGCGGCGCGCCGCACATGAGCCGGCCGAGCCGCTGACCGACCGCGAGGAGGAGGTCATCCAGGGCATCGCCCGCGGACTGACCAACCCGGAGATCGCCGCCGAGCTGTACATCGCGCCCAGCACGGTCAAGACGCATCTGGGCTCGGTCCAGGCGAAGCTGGGCCTGCGCAACAGGGTCGAGATCGCGACCTGGGCCTTCCGCACGGGGCGTGCGGAGTAGCGGTCCCGCGGCGATCTCCCCCGATCGGGGGATGCGGCTCCGGATGGTCGGGGGATCCGCGCGGGGGCGGCCGGGCGGGAGGCTGATGGGCGTCGCCATCCGCGGCGACGCCCTCCGCCACGAGGGCCATCCACCGAGCGATCACCGAGGATCGGCATGCACGCACACCAGCCCCCTTCCGCCCCGGAGTCCTACGCGGCCCACGCCACCGATCTGACGAAGGTGTACGGCACGGGGGACACCCGTGTGGTGGCCCTCGACGCGGTCACGGTCGGCTTCGGCAAGGGGCGGTTCACCGCGATCATGGGTCCGTCCGGTTCCGGGAAGTCCACCCTGATGCACTGCATGGCCGGGCTCGACTCGCCGTCCTTCGGCTCGGTCCGCCTCGGTGACACGGAGATCGCTTCCCTGAACAACCGTCAGCTCACCCGGCTGCGCCGCGACCGCGTCGGCTTCGTCTTCCAGGCGTTCAACCTGCTGCCCACCCTGAGCGCCCTGGAGAACATCACCCTCCCCATGGACATCGCGGGCCGCAAACCGGAGCGGGCCTGGCTGGAGAGCATCATCCGGACCGTCGGCCTGGCCGACCGGCTCGGCCACCGGCCCGCCCAGCTCTCCGGCGGCCAGCAGCAGCGCGTCGCCGTCGCCCGCGCGCTGGCCGGGCGGCCCGACATCGTCTTCGCCGACGAGCCCACCGGCAACCTCGACTCCCGCAGCGGCGGCGAGATCCTCGAGTTCCTGCGCGGTTCCGCGAGCGCGCTGGGCCAGACGGTCGTGATGGTCACTCATGACCCCGTCGCCGCCTCCTACGCGGACCGCGTGGTGTTCCTCGCCGACGGCCGCGTCGTCGACGAACTCCACGCGCCGACGGCCGAGGCCGTCCTGGAGCGCATGGGCCGCCTGACCCCGGCGCACGCCTGACGCCCGCGCCCCGTACGCCCGACGCCCGCCCCGCTCCCCGAGCACCTCACACCCGGCACCCTCCCGGAAGGCCGCCCCGTGTTCCGTACCGCCCTGCGCAACGTCCTCGCGCACAAAGCCCGCCTGCTGATGACCATGCTCGCCGTCCTGCTCGGCGTCGCGTTCGTCGTGGGCACCCTCGTCTTCACCGACACCGTCGGAAACGCCTACAAGGAGCGCTTCCTCACCACCCTGCGCGATGTCTCGGTCCAGGCCACACCGCCCTACGACGAGAAGGCCGGCGAGCGCGGAACGGTGGCGGAGGACACACTGCGGCGCCTGCGACGGCTGCCCGGCGTGGCGTCCGTCACCGGCTCCGTCGAGGGGTCCGCCGCCGTGGCCGCGAAGGACGGCCACCCGCTCGGCGAGGACCATGTCACCGCGGGGGGCAACTACTTCCCCCAGGACGACGGCAAGGACACCCGCCACCCGCTGACCGCCGGGCGCGCCCCCACCGGGCCCGAGGAGGTGCTGCTGGACACCGCCACCGCCGACGCGGGCGGCTACCGGGTCGGCGACACCGTCCGGCTGGCCGTCGACGGACCGGTGCTGCACAAGAAACTCGTCGGGATCGTCCGCACCGACGACACCCACGGCTCCGGCGGCACTCTGGCGCTCTTCGACGACGCCACCGCGCAGAAGCTGTTCCTGAAGCCCGGCCGGTACGACGGAATCACCCTCGAGGCCGGCCGCGGCACCTCCGAGGCGAAGCTCGCGGCCGAAGCGCGCCATCTGCTGCCCGGGGACTCCGACATCAGCACCGGGGCGCAGCTGCGCGAGCGGCAGCGGACCGCGGCCGCCGAGGGGACGAAGGGGCTCAGCCAGGTGCTGCTCGTCTTCGCGGCCATCGCCCTGTTCGTCGGCATCTTCGTCATCGGCAACACCTTCACCATGCTCGTCACCCAGCGTTCGCGGGAGATGGCCCTGATGCGGGCCGTCGGCGCCGAGCGCCGCCAGGTGACCCGCTCCGTCCTCATCGAGGCCGGAATGCTGGGGCTGTGCGCGGGCGCCGCGGGATTCCTCCTCGGCATCGGCGTGGCCATGGGCATCAGGCAGCTGTTCGCGTCCACCGGATCCGGTCTGCCGGACGGGCCGTTGGTCGTCTCGCCCAGCACCGTACTGATCTCGTTCCTGGTGGGCGTCGTCGTCACCATGCTCGCCGCCTATGTGCCCGCCCGCCGCGCCGCCGCCGTGCCTCCCGTGGCCGCCATGTCCGCGATCCACACACCCCCGCCCGTCCGTGGCCTCCGGAGGCGCAACGCGATCGGCGTCGCCCTGATCGCGATCGGTGTGCTCGGCGTGGTGTACACGGCGTCCAGCGGCGAGCAGGGCAGGACCATCGTGCTCCTCCCGGCCGCCCTGCTGCTCATCGGCATCATCGTGGTGACACCGGCGCTCTCCGGCCCGGCCGTCGACCTGGCCGGACCCCTGCTGCGCCGCTTCGGCGTCCCGGGCACGCTGGCGCCGCGCAACGCCCGGCGCAACCCCCGGCGCACCGCCTCCACGGCCTCGGCGCTGATGATCGGGCTGTCCCTGGTCACCGGGCTCACGGTGGTCGCGGTGTCCGCCACGACATCGCTGCACGAGCGGGCCGAGAACTCCGTCACGGCCGACTTCGAGATCTCGTCGAAGAACAGCGGCCACCTGCCCGCGTCGGTCCACGACACCCTGGCGAAGTCCTCGGCCGTGACCTCCTCCAGCCCGCGGCGCCAGGGCGCCGTACGGATCGGCGGCGACGAGGTGACCCTGACCGGTGTGAACCCCCGGACCATCGGCGACCTCCTCGGCCCGAGCTTCGTCTCGGGCTCGTTCGCGGCCCTGGGCTCGGGCGGAGGCAAGAGCCTGCTGATCGACACCTCCATCGCCGACATCCACGGATGGAGCACGGGACAGCGGGTTCCGGTGGTTTACGACGACGGCAGCCGGGGCTCACTGGAGATCGGCGGCGTCTACCACGACGACGAATACCTCCCGTCCACCATGATGCCGCTGGCCACGCTGCAGCCCCATCTGAAGGAGATCGAGGACGCCTCGGTCCTGGTGCGCACCAAGGCCGGTGACGGCGACACGGCACGGCGTTCCCTCCAGCGCACGCTCGACCAGAACCCGGTTATCCAGGTGCGGAACACCGACGACCTGGCCGATGCGGCCGGTGGCGAGGCCATCACACTGCTTCTCAACGTGCTCTACGGGCTGCTGGCCATGGCGGTGGTGATCGCGGTCCTGGGAGTCGTCAACACCCTCGCGATGTCGGTGTTCGAGCGCACCCGTGAGATCGGGATGCTGCGCGCGGTGGGGCTCCAGCCCGAGCAGACGAAGCGGATGATCCGTCTGGAGTCCGTGCTCATCTCGCTGTTCGGGGCCCTTCTGGGCATCGGCGCGGGCATCTTCCTCGGCTGGGCCGCGGGCAAGCTCGCGTCCGGCAGCATCCAGGGGTACGAGATGGTCATCCCCTGGGGCCGTATCGCCGTGGCACTCGCGGGCGCCGCGCTCGTCGGAGTGGTCGCCGGACTCTGGCCCGCCCGCCGGGCGGCCCGGCTGAACATCCTCACGGCCCTCAAGGCGGACTGAGGCGCGTCGCGGCCGGAGCTGCTCGCGGCGGCGCGGGCGCGGGGCGACGCGCCGCCGCGAGGCGCGGCTCAGGGGCTGCCGTAGGCCGCCACCATGATGTTCCGCACCACCGTGCTCATCTCCTGGCCCTTGGCGTTGGTGGAGTTGACGCTGTAGACGAGGGTGCGCGAGCCGTCGCGGGTGGAGACGATGCCGGTGTTGTAGCCCCAGCGGCTGCCCGACTTCCCCCACACCTCACGGCCGCCCAGCTTCTTCATCGAGAGGCCGACCGAGTACGCGGCCGGGTCGCCGGTGGAGAAGTCCGCCACCTTCGGCAGCGTGAACATCTCCCGCAGCAGCGGGCCGCGCACCACCCGCCCCTGGAACAGGGCCTTGGTGAACCGCTCCAGGTCCGCCGTGGTCGAGATGATGTCCCCGGCCGCCCAGCCGTCCGTCGGCCCCCACACCGACACATCGCGCAGCCCGGTCGTGCCGTCGGCCAGCCGCATCGTCTGGTAGCCGTGGTTGTGCTCCCCGGCGATGTGCGGATCCGTCCCCGGGAGGTAGGTGTCGCGCAGGCCCAGGGGCTTCAGGATCCGGTGGGTCACCTGGTCCTCGTATGTGTCGCCCGTGATCCGCTCGATGATCAGAGCGGCGATGGTGTAGCCGATGTTCAGATAGTGCTGCTTCTCGCCGGGCGCGAACTCGCGCTTCTTCGCGGTCGCCGAGCGGACCATCTCCTCGGGGTCATGGATCCGGAAGCGGTCGGCGTACCACTCCTCGACCGTGCCCCCGGGGACATCGGCGGCCGGGATGCCGTGCGTGTGATTGAGCAACTGCCGTACGGTGACCTTCCCGTACGACGCCGGGATCAGCTCCGGCAGATACGAGCGAGCGGTGCGGTCCAGGTCGAGCGTGCCCTCGGCGGCCAGCTGGAGGGCGACCGCGGCCGTGAAGACCTTGGTCACCGATCCGGCGCGGAAGCGGCCCGCCGGATCGGCCGGCCGGTTGGTCGTCAGGTCGTGCACGCCCGAACTGCCTCTCCAGACGCCCTCGGTGCCCCCGACCCGTACCAGCGCGGCCGTGGCGTCGCTCGTCGGCAGATCCGCGATGGCGGCCTCCAGCTCGGGAATCCCGGATCGTGCGGAGGCCGTGGCGGGCGAGGTGTCCGCGGGCGACGAGGTGGCCGCGAGGGCCGGCGGCACCGCCGGGCCCGCCACGACGCCCAGGACGAGCGCCGCGGCCAGCAGGGTGCGGCTGGTGCTCTTCATGGTCAACTCCAGTGGAATGAGCTGTTGTTCTCGGTGGCTCCATCCTGGTGACCGGCGGTCCGGTGCGGATCGCCCGCGCGAGCGGTGTTCCGGGGGTCAGTTCCTCGCCGACGCGGGGGAGGAGCCGGGCCGGGCCGCTCCCCCGGGCGGGGGATCCCCGGCGGTGATCAGGCCCGTCTCATAGGCGCAGATCACCGCCTGGATCCGGTCCCGCAGCCCCAGCTTGGCGAGCACATTGCCGACATGGGTCTTGACCGTGTGATCGCTGACGACCAGCTCCGCGGCGATCTCGGCGTTCGACAGCCCCCGCGCGAGCAGCAGCAGCGTCTCCCGCTCCCGTCCGGTCAGCGCGTCCAGCCGGGGGTCGGGCGGCCGTGGCCGGGCGGTGGCCCGGGTGTACTGCTCCACCAGACGCCGGGCCACCGACGGCGCGAGCAGCGAGTCGCCCCGCGCCACCACCCGTACCGCGTGCACCAGATCGTCCCTGCGTACGTCCTTGAGCAGGAAGCCGCTCGCGCCCGCGTGCAGCGCCTCGTAGACATACTCGTCGGAGTCGAAGGTCGTCAGCATCACCGTCCGGCAGGCGCCGGACGCGGCGATCTCGCGGCATGCCTCGATACCGTCCACACGTGGCATCCGGATGTCCAGCAGCGCCACATCGGGCGTGTGCCGCCGCACCGCCTCGACGGCCTCGGCCCCGTCGCCCGCCTCCGCGACCACCTCGATGTCCGGCTGGGCGTCAAGGATCATGGCGAAGCCGCTGCGCACCAGCTCCTGGTCGTCGGCCACCACCACCCGGATCGTCAACGCGCCACCTCCGCCGCGGAGGGTACGGGGAGACGGACCCGTACCTCGAAGCCCCGACCGTCCGGGCCCGGCCCGGTGACCGCCGTACCGCCGTGCGCCGCCGCCCGTTCACGGACCCCGATCAGACCGTGGCCGCCACCGGAACCGGGCTGCGGTCCGCGCCCGTCGTCCAGCACTCGGATGTCCACCGCGCCTTCGCCATAGTTGAGTTGGACGGAGACACCGCGGGCCGCCGCGTGCTTGACCACGTTGGTCAGGGCCTCCTGGACGATCCGGAAGACGCTCGCCCCGGTGGCCTCCGGCAGTGCCCGCACGGCCCCCGCCGACTCGTACGCCACCTCGAGGTCACTCGCCCGTATCCGGTCGAGCAGCTCGGGCAGACCGGCCAGGCCCGGTTGCGGCTCACGCGGGGCGCGGTCCGGCTCATCGGCCTCGCGCAGCACACCGAGCATCCGGCGCAGCTGGGCCATGGCGTCCCGGCCCGTGGCGGAGATGGCGTCGAATGCGGCCTCGGCCCGCTCCGGGGCCGTCCGCACCGCCACCGGACCGGCCTCCGCCTGCACGATCATCAGGCTCACCGCATGGGAGAGGATGTCGTGCATCTCCCGTGCGATCCGCGCCCGTTCGCGCGCGGCGGCCCGCTCCGCCTCGATCCGGTGCTCCCGCTGCCGGGCATCGGTCAGCCGCCCGAAGACATAGGCCGCCGCGAACACGAAGAGGGAGAAGGTCAGCTCACGCGCCGTCCGGGTGTTCAGCCACACGGACACCGGCACGGCGACCGTCAGCAGACCCCCGGCGACCAGCCGCTGCCACGGCGGTGAAACGGCGGCGATCGTGTAGATGACGACGAGCCCGGTGTACGGCAGCGGCTGCCCGGGGCCCTCCAGCGCCAGCTTGTACAGCGCGCTGGTCGCGACGATCGCGGTCAGCGCGGCGAGGGGAGCGCGCCGCCGCCAGATCAGGGGGACGACGGTGAGTGTGGTCAGCCCGTAGGCGGGCCAGGTCGCCGGCTCCAGATCGGGTGGGCGTGGCACCACGAACGGCATCGTCATGGCCGCCTGGACCAGGAGCGCGATCCCGATGTCCACGGCCTGGGGGTGGGCTGCTCCCAGCGCCCGCCCCCGCTCCCACCACCCCCGCATGAGACTGGATGGTAACGGCTACGCCCTTGATCGTGACGGCTGTGCCCTTGACGGTGACGGCGGTGCCGCCTCGAGCAGGACGCGTGCGGCCGCTTTCGCCTGATGCGCGGGTTCGGCGCTGCCGGTGATCGCCGCGGTGGTGATGGCGCCCTCGGCCAGCAGGGCCAAGTGGTCGCCCAGCGAGGCCGGTTTGCCCGCGGCCGCCGTCAGCTCGGCGAGATAGCGGAAGAACGCCTCCTTGTGCGCGCGTGCCGTCTCGGCGACGGCCGAGGAGGTGGCGCCGAGTTCCCCGAAGGAGTTGCTGAAGGCGCAGCCGCGGAAGTCCGGCTCGCCGAACCACTCGTGGAGCCAGTCGAAGACCGCCAGGATGCTCTCCTCGGGGGTGGCCTGAGAATCGGCGTACGCGGCCAGCTTCTGGCGCCAGCGGACGTCGCGCCGCCGCAGATACGCCTGTATGAGCTCTCCCTTGGACGGGAAGAGCTGGTAGAGCCGCTTGAGGGAGACGCCTGACGCGGAGCGGATCTCGTCCATGCCCACCGCCTGGATGCCCCGTCCGTAGAACAGGGTCTCGGCCGCGTCGAGGATCCGGAGCTCCGCGGTTTCGGGACTGATCATGTCATTGCTCTCCTGGTGTCCGGCCGGTCAGCGGCCGAGGTCTCAGAGGCCGAGGTCGCTCAGCCCGGGGTGGTCGTCGGGGCGGCGCCCGAGCGGCCAGTGGTACAGGCGCTCCGACTCCTCGATGGGGAGGTCGTTGATGCAGGCGTAGCGCAGGCGCATCAGACCGTTGTCGTCGAACTCCCAGTTCTCGTTGCCGTAGGAGCGGAACCAGTTGCCGGAGTCGTCGTGGGATTCGTAGGCGAAGCGTACGGCGATGCGGTTGCCGTCGAAGGCCCACAGCTCCTTGATGAGCCGGTAGTCCAGCTCCCTCGCCCACTTTCGGGTGAGGAAGGCGACGATCTCCTCGCGCCCGGTGACGAACTCCGCGCGGTTCCGCCAGCGCGAGTCGACGGTGTAGGCCAGGGCGACCTTCTCCGGGGCACGGGAGTTCCAGCCGTCCTCCGCCAGCCGGACCTTCTCGATGGCGGTCTCGCGGGTGAACGGGGGGAACGGAGGACGTGCGGCGTCGGTCATGTCGACTCCTCGAGTCGTGGAGGGGGAAGGAGAGAACGAGCATTCTCTCCATCGGGTACGACACTAGGAGAACGATGGTTCTCACGCAAGTGCCGACCCACCGCCGACCCGCCGCCGATCCGGTGACAGGGGGTGGTGATCACGCTTTCCGATGGCGGTGGGTACCGTGCGAGCGGGAAGTACCGTGCTCGACGACAAGGCAGGGGACCGGCGTGTTGATCGATGATCTGCGGCAGGAGCTGCCGGAGGGCCGGATGGTCGAGGACCCCGGTGTCGCCGCCGGTTTCGTCCACGACGAGGCGGAGTGGGCGCCGTACGGCACACCCCGCGTGGTGGTGCGGCCACGTACGGCGGCGGAGGTGCGCTCCGTGGTGCGGGCCTGCGTACGGCACGGCGTTCCGCTGGTCACCCGGGGCGCCGGCACCGGTCTCTCCGGCGGTGCCAACGCCGTCGAGGGCTGTGTGGTGCTCTCCACCGAGGCCATGGACACCATCCACGAGATCGACCCCGTGGAGCGCCTCGCGGTCGTCGGACCCGGGGTGGTCAACGACGATCTGCGGGCCGCCTGCGCCGAGCGGGGGCTGTGGTACCCGCCGGACCCGGCGAGCGCGCCCTGGTCCACCATCGGTGGCAATGTGGCGACCAACGCGGGCGGGCTGTGCTGTGTGAAGTACGGCGTCACCCGCGACTATGTGCTCGGCCTGGAAGTGGTGACCGGCACCGGTGAGCTGGTGCGGCTCGGCCGCAGGACCGCCAAGGGCGTCGCCGGGTACGACCTGGCGGGTCTGATGGTCGGCTCCGAGGGCACCCTGGGAGTGATCACCGAGGTCACGGTGCGGCTGCGGCCGCGGCGCGAGGCGGAGCGCACGGTCGCCGGATACTTCTCCTCCGTCGTGGCGGCGGGACACGCGGTCGCCGCGATCGGGGCCGCGGGGCTCACCCCGTCCGCGCTGGAGCTCATCGACCGGCACTGCCTGGCGGCCGTCGACAAGTGGAAGAACATGGGCCTGTCCGTCGACGCGGACGTGGTGCTCCTCGGGCGTACGGACGCCCCGGGCCCGGCGGGCGCGCAGGAGGCAGAGCGCATGCTCGCCTGTTTCGAGGAGGCGGGGGCGACCTGGGCCGCGCAGTCCACGGACCAGGAGGAGGCCGACGCGCTGTTCGCGGCCAGGCGGCTCGCCTACCCGGCGCTGGAGCGGCTGGGCCCGGTGCTCACCGAGGACGTGTGCGTGCCCAAGGCGGCCGTACCGGAGATGCTGGCGCGCATCGAGCGCGCCGCCACCCGCCATGACACGCTCATCGCCAACATCGCCCACGCCGGTGACGGCAACCTCCATCCGCTGCTGATCACCCAGCCCGGCGACACGGCGGCCCGGGAGCGGGCCCAGGCCGCCTTCCACGAGATCATCGCGGACGCCATCGACCTCGGTGGCACGGTCACCGGTGAACACGGTGTGGGCCTGCTGAAACGGGACGGTCTGGAGCGGGAGCTGGCCCCGGCCGTTCTGGACATGCACCGCGCGGTCAAGGCGGCCCTCGACCCGCACGGCATCCTCAACCCGGGCAAGGTCATCGCCCGCGGCTGAGCACATGGCGGGGGACGTCGCGGACCACGCACACCGGGCGACACCTGAAAACCCCGAGAGACAAGAGATACCCATGCCACACACCGACGTCCCCCAGCAGGCCAGCGGCCACGCCCGCGCACTGGACGGCACCCTCCTCGCCTACCAGCGCCAGGGCACGGGAGCGCCGCTGGTGCTCCTGGCGGGCCAGGCCAACAACCACCACTGGTGGGACGGCATACGGGCGGACTTCCACGCCACGCACTCCACCCTCACCATGGACTGGCGCGGCACGGGGGAGAGCGGAAAGCCCGACCAGCCCTATGCGACACGGGACTTCGCCGACGATGTGATCGCCGTCCTCGACCATCTGGGCGTCGAGTCCGCCGATCTGTACGGGACCTCCATGGGAGGACGGGTCGCCCAGTGGGTCGCCGCCCGCCACCCGGACCGGATCCGGCGGCTCGTCCTCGGCTGCACCTCCCCCGGCGGGCCACGGGCGACGGAGCGCGACATGGCGGTACGGCGCTCCCTGGCCCAGGCCGACGCGCGGGCGGCGAGGGAGGCGCTGATCGACCTCATGTACACCCCGGACTGGCGGTCCGGGCACCCCGGGCCGTATACGACCCTCGGCGACCCCGGCATGCCCCCACACGCCCGGCGGCGCCATCTGGTGGCCAGCAATGAACACGACGCCTGGGACGTCCTCCCGCTGATTGCCGCGCCCACGCTGATCCTGCACGGAGCGGACGACCGGCTCACCCCGGCGGCCAACGCACCGCTGCTCGCCTCCCGCGTCCCCCGGGCGCGGACGCACGTTTTCGAGGGTGCCAGGCACGGCTACTTCGAGGAGTGCCGCCCGGAAGCGGGGGCGATCGTGTCGTCGTTCCTCACCGACTGACAGGCCTTCGCGGGTGGGGGTCGGCGGTGCGCTGGTCCTGGCGTATCTCCGTGGTGGTGCCGCGCGGTGCGATGTGGGCGCGCAGGGACACCACCGTGAGCAGGGCCAGGGCCGTGCCCACGAGCGGCACGGTGAAGGCGGCGCTCGCGCCGAAGCCGTCCGCCATCTGCCCGCCCGCCGTCACCGCGGCGGCCTGCCCCAGCGCGACCGAGCCGGTCAGCCAGGTGAACGCCTCCGTCCGGGAAGCGGCCGGGACCAGCGCCTCCACCAGGGTGTACCCGGTGATCAGCGCCGGTGCGATGCACAGGCCCGCCAGCAGCCCCAGCCCGCCCAGCGGCAGTGGCGCGGACACCGCCCACAGCGTCGAGCAGATCAGCGTCAGCGCGGCGTAGGCGGTCAGCAGCCGCCGTCGCGGGGAGGTGCGCCAGGCGATGGTGCCGCAGGCCACGCCGGCGAGCATGTTGCCCGCCGCGAACACGCCGTACAGCACACCGTTCAGGCCCGGTTGACCCTGTTCCTGGGTGAAGGCGGTCAGGGCGACCTGCATCCCGCCGAAGACCGAGCCGATGCCCAGGAAGGCCACGGCCAGGACCCGTACACCCGGTACGGGAAGGGCGGAGGCGTGCCGCCCCCGCGCGTCCGCCCGCGCCGGGCCCGGCGGTGGCGCGGTACGGCGCCGGGCCGCGAAGAGCAGCCCGCCCACCAGCGTCAGCGCGGCCTCCGCGATCAGGCCGGAGGCCGGGTGTACGGCGGTGCTCGAGGCGGTGGCGAGGACGGGACCGATGACGAACGTGAACTCGTCCGTCACGGACTCGAACGCGGCCGCGGTCGCCAGCAGCGGATGGCGTCCCGGGCGCGGTCCGGATCCGCCCGGCCCGCCGTCCCCGAGGGCGGCCGCCCAGCGGGCCCGCACCATGGGCCCGACCTGCGGGACGGAGGCGCCCGTGGGCACCGCGGCGGCGATCAGCGCCCACAGCGGCGCGTGGGCCAGTGCGAGCGCCGTCAGCAGGGCCGCGGCCGCCGCGTGGAGCAGCACCCCCGGCACCAGGACCGCACGCTGCCCGTGGCGGTCGGCCAGTTTGCCGCTCTGGGGCGCGAACAGCGCCATGGAGACGCCGGTGACGGCCGCGACCGCACCGGCGACACCGTACGACCCGGTGGTGTGGCGCAGCAGGAGCACGATGCTGATCGTCAGCATCGCGAACGGCTGCCGGGCGGCGAACCCGGGCAGCAGGAAGGTCCATGCGCCCGGGGTGCGCAGCAGTTGCCGGTAGCCGACGCGCTGTACGGGGGGAGGGGTGTCGCTGGAGACCGCGGATGCCACGGCCGACGCCTTTCCGCCGCCTGGTAGCGCACCCGGGCCGGCATGGCGGAGTGCGCCGAGAGCTGTCCTCTCGCGCTGGACCGGGGTAGATACCGGGTCCGCGCCGATCAGGGGGCTTGAGGGACCGCGGCCGCCGAGCGGTCGCGCCAGCTCTGCGTCAGGCAGAGTGGTTCGTTGCTTGCGGGCTCATCGTACAGGGGGAGCCGCCACCTCGCCGGTGACGGCCTGTCCCGTGCGCGGTCAGGTGCCGGGCAGGGGCCGGACGGTGAGGATCTGCTGGGCGTGGCCGACCGGACCGCGCAGATCGTGCAGCACGGTGCTGGTGATGCCCTGGCCGGTACCGCCGAAGGTGACCGTGGTGTCCAGCCCGGTCCAGCGGCCCTCGGGCTGCCGGTGGAGGTGGATGGTCAGGTCGACGTTGGGGAACATCCAGGCCGTGGGCGACTGCCGTACGGCGATGCCGTTGGCGGTGTCCACGAGCGCGATGTACGAGGCCAGCGGGGTGCTGGTCTGCCCGGCCACCAGATCGAGCGGGGTGGAGACCCAGAGGGTCGCGCGGCCCGGCTCGCGCGGCGCGAGCGGACGGGAGTCCAGGGAGGCGATGTACCCGCCGGGCCACAGCGAGGCCATCGCCCAGGGGTCGAGCTTCTCGGGAGAGATGAGCCGGTCCCCGGCGCCACCGGCCACGGACGCGGTGTCCACTTCGGCGAGGAGCCAGGCGCGCGCCCGGACCACGGGACGGTCGGCGATGAGCACCACGGCCTCGAGGAGTTCGATGGTGCGGCCGGGCCGGATGGTCTCCACCCGGATCTCGCACTCGTCGAGGGCGAGGCGCCCGAGGATGTCGAAGCTGATCCGGCCGAGCAGCAGCCCGGTGTGCGGACGGGTGGCGAGGTGGCGCTCGATGGCGTGGACGATGAGCCCGCCGAGCGGGCTGAAGTGCTGTTCGTCGGTGCTCCAGGCACCACTGACGTGGGAGGTGGGCTTGTAGCGGTGCTCGTCGATCGGCTCGTAGTAACTGTCGGTCGTCAACGGGGGCTTCTCCTCGGGGGGAACATCGCAGACACTTACTCAAGATCCTTGAGTATCTGCTCTTGATCAAGGGTTGCATCATCCCCTAAGTTGAAATAACAACAGGTGGCATGAACCTGTTCAGCCGCAGTACCGCCCGCCGCGCGATCGCCAGCGCCGCACCAGCGGCCCCCACTACGCGGGCGACGTCCGGCGCCGTCGCTCTGCCGGATCCCGGCCTCGCGGCTCTCACCGGAGAGTGGATCGTCGACCCGGCGCACAGCCGGATCGGATTCTCCGTCCGGCACGCCATGGTGAGCACGGTGCGTGGCGCCTTCACCGAGTTCGAGAGCCGACTCTACTTCGACGGCCGCGACCCGCGCCGTTCCCGGGCCGAGGTCCTGCTGTCCACCGCCAGTGTCCAGACCGGTGTCGAGCAGCGCGACGACCACTTGATGGGCCGGGACTTCCTGGACGCCAGAAACTTCCCGCACATCCGGTTCATCAGCACCGCCGTGCAGGTCGCGGGTCCGGACGTCTACCGCATGGCCGGGGACCTCACGATCAGAGATGTCACCCGCCCCGTCGTCCTGGAGCTCACCTACATCGGACATGTCACGGACCCCTTCGGCTACCAGCGGGCGGGCTTCGACGGCACGACCACCATCAACCGCTCCGAATGGGGGCTCACCTACAACGCCAAACTGGCCGAGGGCGGCGCCCTGGTGAGTGAGAAGGTCCGCCTCCAGTTCGACATCGCCGCCATCCGCACCGCCCCCACCGCCTGACCGGGCCCGGACCAGGGCGCCCTCTCGTTCCGCGAGGAGGGTGCTGAGGGGGGGGCTGGGCGGCGGCGGCAGGGGAACCGGCGCCGTCACATCGGCTTCGCGGCCGTGGTGGTGAGATCCAGATTGTCCTCCACCCACAGACGCAGATTCCTGAGCGGGACGGACGCGCTGTGGCCCAGGGAGGAGAGCTCGTACTCCACATGGAGCGGAACGGCCGGGTAGACGGTCCGCTCCACCAGCCCGGCGTCTTCGAGCCGCCGCAGTGTCTGGGTGAGCACCTTGGGGCTGACCCCCTGAAGCCGGCGCTGCAGCGCGCCGAATCGGAGGGGGCCGTCCTCCAGGGCGCCGATGGCCAGCGCCGACCATTTGTTCGCCAGCAGGTCCAGCATGGCGCGGCACGGGCACTGGGCCTCGTACACATCATGATGGGCGTGCTGGCCCGTGTGGCATCGCGTACTCATGGAGGAGACCTTCCGGGCTGCTTCGTACTACCCAAAAGGTAGCAGTGTCCCTTGTGGGTAACCAGGTCCCTGAGGTTAGCGTGCGAGCACGTTCGGAGATCGGGCGTGAGAGATACGGATGAGCTCAGGAGGCAACACGTGTCCAGGTCCATGATGCGTGCGGTGGTACAGGACGCGCCCGGCGGCCCGGAGGTGCTGCGCGTCGCGGAGGTCGCGCGGCCGGAACCGCTGCCCACCGAGGTGCTGGTGCGGGTGCACGCCGCCGGCGTCAACCCGGTCGACTGGAAGACCCGTCAGGGCGGCGGTATGGCGGGCGTGCTGGGCGAGCCGCCGTTCACCCTGGGCTGGGACGTCTCCGGCGTGGTCGAGGAAGTCGGGTTCGGGGTGACCACGCTGGCCCCCGGCGACGAGGTGTACGGGATGCCGTGGTTCCCCCGTCAGGCGGGCGGCTACGCGGAGTTCGTGACGGGCCCCGCCCGGCAATTCGCCCGTAGGCCCGCCACGTTGAGCCATGAGGCGGCGGCCGCCGTGCCGCTGGCGGCGCTGACGGCCTGGCAGATCCTGGTGGACACGGCCAAGGTGGAGGCCGGCCAGCGGGTTCTGGTGCACGCCGCCGCCGGTGGCGTCGGGCACTTCGCCGTCCAGTTCGCACGGCACCTGGGGGCGACGGTCGTGGGGACCGCCCGGGAGAGCCGCCATGAGTGGCTCGGCCGGCTCGGAGCGGCGGAACTGATCGACTACACCAAGCAGCGCTTCGAGGACACGGTCGGGAACGTCGATGTGGTGATCGACCTGCTGGGAGAGGAGTACGACGCCACCAGCACCCGTTCCCTGGAGGTGCTCGAGAAGGGGGGACTGCTGGTGGCCGTCCCCGGTGGCGTCAGCCCCGAGCTGCGGGAGGCCGCGGACGCCCGCACCGTGCGCACCAGCCCCTTCCTCGTCGAGCCGGACGGCGCCGCCCTGACCACCATCGCCGGGCTGATCGACCAGGGCGCGGTGGAGGTCGAGGTCGAGGAGGTCTTCCCGCTCGAGGAGGCCGCCCGCGCCCACCGCCAGGGGGAGGACGGCCACACCCGCGGCAAGCTGGTGCTCCGCACCGGCGCCTGACCGTTCCCCGGCCGACGGCCGACGGCCGAGGCCACTTCGCACCACCCGTCACACCAGCCTGAGGAGACGCGCATGTTCTACGAGATCCGCCGCTACCAGACCAGGCCCGGCCGCCGGGAGGAATGGGTCGGCTTCATGGAGGAGGTGGTGATCCCCTTCCAGACGTCGCGGGGGATGGACGTCATCGCCTCGTTCGTCGACGAGGAGGACCCCGACGGCTATGTGTGGCTGCGGCGCTTCGCCGACGAGGCGGAGCGGGTGCGGCTCTACGAGGCCGTCTACCAGAGCGAGCGGTGGCAGCAGGAGATCGGCCCCCGGGTCGACGAACTGCTGTTCCGGGAGAAGATCCAGGTCACGCGGGCCGTGCCCACGCCCGCGTCCGGGCTTCGCTGACCCGCGACGGCGCCACCAGGGGGACGGCGTCAAGCCGGTGACGCCGTCCACGGCCCCCGAAATCACACGGCCCGCCCGGAACCACACGGCTCCGGGCGGGCCGCGCCGGAGTCACCCGGAGACGGTCCGGACGGGGGCGGGCGCGGCGGCCTCGGCCCCGCCACGGCCGCTGCCCCGGCGGAGGAAGTAGACGCCGACGGTGGCGAGCAGCGAGGCCGCGGAGAGCGCATAGAGGCCGCCGTTGGTGCCGCCCGTCGTCTCCTCCAGATAGCCGAAGAGGGCGGGGGAGACGAAGCCGCCGAGGTTGCCGAGGGAGTTGACGACGGCGAGCCCCGCGGCCGTGACCTTGAGGTCGAGCGTGGACTGGGCCAGCGGCCAGAAGAGGTTGGCGGCGCATTTGCTGCCGACGGCGGCCAGGGTGACGGCCGCGAGCCCGAACCACGGGGAGCCCAGGGTGGCGAGGAAGGTGCCGATGGCGGACAGCACCAGCACGATGGCGAGGTAGGGCCGACGGTCCGGCACGCGGTCGGTGTAGCGGCTCATCGTGTACATCGCGATGACCGCGCAGATCCACGGAATGGCCGTGAGCAGCCCGATCTGGAAGGACGAGAGCCCGCCGATGTCGTCCACCAGGCTCGGCAGCCAGAAGGTGATCGCGTATCCGGTGAGCGCCATGGCGAAGAACACGCCGGTCAGCAGCGCCACCTGGGGGTGGACCACCAGCCGCAGCCTGGACACCTGAGGTTCGCGGCTGCGCGCCTCGCGGTCCCGCTCGACCGCCGCGCTGGGGGCGGCCTTCTCGTCGCTGCTCAGCCAGCGGGCGTCCCTGATCCGCGAGACGAGGAAGAAGGCGGCGACGAGGCCCACGGTGATGGAGAGGGTGCCTTCCAGTGCGAACATCCACCGCCAGCCCGCGAATCCGCCCAGGCCGTGCATTTCCAGCAGCGCGCCGCTGATGGGGCCGGTGACGATGTAGGCGGTGGCCGAGCCGCCGAGGAAGATGGCGCCGGCGCGGCCGCGCGCGGAGTCCGGCAGCCAGGTGGTGAGGTAGTACATCACACCGGGGAAGAACCCCGCCTCCGCGATGCCCAGCAGGAACCGCAGCACGTAGAAGGAGGTGGCCCCCGTCATGAAGCACATGAGGACGGTCACCGCGCCCCAGCTGATCATGATCCGGGTGAGCCAGACACGGGCGCCGAAGCGCTCCATCAGCATGTTGCTGGGGACTTCGAGCAGGGCGTAGCCGATGAAGAACAGCCCGGCGCCGAGCCCGTAGGCCGCGCTTCCGATGCCGATGTCGGCCTTGAGGTCGTCCTGGACGAAGCCGACGTTGGTGCGGTCCATCTGGTTGACCACGAGCATGATGACCAGGATGGGCATCACACGTCGCAGAAACTTGGTCACGGACCGTTGGACGAGCTCCGAGGAGGCGGCCGCGTCGCGGTCGGGGGCGGGGGGATTCACCATGGCGGCTCTCCTCGCTTCGTTCATGTACATGAACCCACTGGCAGTGGGGTGCAGACCTTACGATCGGCCGTTCCCTCGGTCAATGACTCCGGAAGCAGCAATTCCACGCGGAATCACATGAGTTGTGATGGGCGTTTTGGCTGCTCCTCGGTGGGGCAGCCCCCTTGATAGGGTTCACGCACCTACCATCTGTTCAACCATATGAATGGACGTCGATGTCTGACGGAGCACCCCTGCGCATCACGGATGTCACCATCACCCCCGTCGCCTTCCGCGACCCGGCCCTGCTCAACTCCGTCGGCGTCCACGAGCCCTTCGCGCTCCGCTCGATCGTGCAGATCCACACCGACGCGGGCCTGACCGGGCTCGGCGAGACCTATGCGGACGAGCTCCACCTGGAGCGCCTCACGGCCGTCGGGCAGGAGATCGTCGGCCTGGACGCCTTCGCCACCGAGGAGCTGCACCAGCGCGTCCAGCGGGTCATCGACCGCGTGGGCGGCTCCGGCGGCTCCGGGCTCACCGGCATGATCACCACCAGCAGCACCGTCGACCGCGTCGTCTCCCCGTTCGAGGTGGCGCTCCTGGACATCCAGGGCAAGGCCATCGGCCGCCCGGTCAGCGACCTGCTCGGCGGCGCCGTGCGGTCCGCCGTCCCGTTCAGCGCCTACCTCTTCTACAAGTGGGCCGCCCACCCCGGCCAGGAGTCCGACGAGTGGGGCGAGGCCCTCGACCCCGACGCCATCGTGGCGCAGGCCCGCCGGATGGTGGACGACTACGGCTTCACCGCGATCAAGCTGAAGGGCGGCGTCCGGCCCCCCGAGGAGGAGATCGAGGCGATCCGGGCGCTGCGCCGCGCCTTCCCCGGCCATCCGCTGCGCCTGGACCCCAATGCCGTCTGGACGACGGAGACCTCGGTGAAGGTCGGACGCGCGCTCGAGGGCGTGCTGGAGTACCTGGAGGACCCCACCCCCGGGATCGACGGGATGGCCGCGGTCGCCCGCGAGGTCCCCATGCCGCTGGCCACCAACATGTGCGTGGTCGCCTTCGACGAGCTGGCCCCCGCGGTGGCCGCCGACGCCGTCCAGGTCGTCCTCTCCGACCACCACTACTGGGGCGGGCTGCGCCGTTCCAAGCTGCTCTCCGGCATCTGCGACACCTTCGGCATGGGCCTGTCCATGCACTCGAACTCGCACCTGGGCATCAGCCTGGCCGCGATGACCCACCTGGCCGCGGCCACCCCGAACCTCACCTACGCCTGTGACACCCACTGGCCGTGGAAGACCGAGGACGTGATCGTGGACGGCGCGCTGACCTTCGTGGACGGCGCGGTGCCCGTGCCGGGCGCCCCCGGCCTGGGCGTGGAGCTGGACCCCGACGCCCTGGCGCGCCTGCATGAGCAATACGTACGGTGCGGACTGCGCAACCGCGATGACACCGGGTACATGCGGCGCTTCGACCCGTCCTTCCAGGCGGACCTCGCCCGCTGGTAGCCCGCCGCCACCGCGGCTCACCTCCCGCGATACCTCGATTGAAGGAGGCCGGGCTCGGTCACCTGATGTACCCGGATTTCGGCTAAGCGTACGAAGCTGCAGGCCAGGGCCTCTTCATAGCCTCTGAGGGACGGAAAAGACGCCGAACCCCGGAAGTGCTTAAGTCTTGTCTGCTACTGCTCCTCGCGTACGGATCACCCCTGACCGGACCGACCGCCGCCGCCGGCGCATGGTGGGCGCGGCGGTCGCGGCCGGACTGACCCTGGGCGCCCTGGCCGCACCCGCGGCGGGCGCCGTGGACCACCACGCGCGGCACGGCGCCGGGACGGCCGCTCCCAAGGCCGACACCGGCTCGCCGGTGCGGGTGAACCAGGTCGGCTATCTGACCCACGGCCCCAAGAAGGGCACCGTGGTCACCCCCGCCACCAAGCCGCTGACCTGGACGCTCCGGGCCGCCGACGGCACCGGGCGGGCGAGCGGCACCACCACCCCCGCGGGCGTGGACCCCAGCTCCCGGCGACACGTCCAGACCTTCGACTTCAGCAGGGTCACGGATGCGGGCGAGGGGTACACCGTCACCATCGACGGGAAGAAGAGCGAGCCGTTCGCCATCGGTGACCACCTCTACGACTCGCTGCGGAGCGACGCGCTCGCGTACTTCTACCACAACCGCAGCGGCATCAAGATCGACGCGGACCTCGTGGGCTCCAAGTACGCCCGTCCCGCGGGCCATGACAAGGCGGCCCCGCACCGGGGCGACACCGACGTCCCGTGCGTCAAGGGCGAGTGCGACTACCGCCGGAATGTCGCCGGTGGCTGGTACGACGCCGGTGACCAGGGCAAGTACGTCGTCAATGGCGGTATCTCGGTGGCCCAGCTGATGTCCGCGTACGAGCGCACCCGCACCACCAAGGGCGTCGACGCCGCGTCGATGGGCGACGGCAGGCTCCGGGTGCCCGAGCGTGGCAACGGCGTCCCGGACATCCTGGACGAGGCCCGCTGGGAGATGGAATTCCTCCTTCGCATGCAGGTGCCGAAGGGCGAGCCGCTCGCCGGTATGGCGTTCCATAAGGTGCACGACAAGCAGTGGACCGGCTTCCCGACCCGGCCGGACCAGGACCGGCAACAGCGTGAGCTGCACAAGCCGTCCACCGCGGCCACGCTCAACCTGGCGGCGTCCGCCGCGCAGAGCGCCCGGCTGTTCAAGTCCTACGACCCGGAGTTCGCCGCCCGCTGTCTGCACGCGGCCCGTGCCGCGTGGGACGCGGCCAAGGCACATCCGAAGATCTACGCCAGCGACAAGGACTCCACGGGCGGCGGTGCCTACGGGGACCGGTACGTCGGCGACGAGTTCTACTGGGCCGCGGCCGAGCTGTTCATCACCACCGGCGACCACGGCTACGCGAAGGCGGCGCTCGACTCGCCGCTGCACCGCGACGCGGGCGCGCTCTTCCCGCGCGGCGGCGGCATGTCGTGGGCCTCGACCGCGGGCCTCGGAGCGCTGGACCTGGCCACCGTCCCCAACAAGCTCACCGAGCGGCAGCGCGCCGAGGTGCGCGCGATGGTGACGAAGGCCGCCGACCGCTACGCCGCGGACTCCGCCAAGTCGGCCTACGGCGTGCCGTACGCGCCGAAGGGCGGCAAGTACGAGTGGGGCTCCAACAGCCAGGTGCTCAACAACATGATCGTGCTCGCCACCGCGCACGACCTGACGGGCAAGGACCGCTACCTCGACGCGGTGCTCCGCGGCATGGACTATCTGCTGGGCGGCAATCCGCTCAACCAGTCCTATGTCACCGGCCACGGCGAACGGGACTCGCACAACCAGCACCACCGCTTCTGGGCCCATCAGCGTGACCACCGGCTGCCGCATCCGGCGCCCGGCTCGCTGGCGGGCGGCCCGAACTCCGGGCTCCAGGACCCGGTGGCCAGGAAGAAGCTGAAGGGCTGCGCCCCGGCGATGTGCTACACCGACAGCCTGATGGCGTTCTCCACCAACGAGATCACCATCAACTGGAACGTCCCGCTGGCCTGGATCGCCTCGTACGTCGACGGTCTGGGCGGCGGCGCGGCGGAGCAGCCCGCGCGCTGACCCGGCCCGGCCGGAACACGCCGCCGCCCACCCGCGCTCGGGCGCGGGTGGGCGGCGGACCAGGGAAGCGGGGAGGTCAGTCGGCGCCGAACTCCATCGCGGCGCGGTCGAGCAGCTTGTCCTGCCCGGACACCTGACCGTCCGAGGCGATCGCCGCGGAGGCGCCCTGCGGCATCGCGCCGATCAGCCCGGTGGAGGCCGCCTGCGCGGCGCCGATCAGCGCCGGGTGCGAGCTGCCGACCATGCCGAGACCGGCGTACTGCTCCAGCTTGGCGCGCGAGTCGGCGATGTCGAGGTTGCGCATGGTCAGCTGGCCGATCCGGTCCACGGGACCGAAGGCGGAGGCCTCGGTCCGCTCCATGGAGAGCTTCTCCGGGTGGTAGCTGAACGCCGGTCCGGAGGTGTCCAGGATGGAGTAGTCCTCACCGCGCCGCAGCCGCAGGGTCACCTCGCCGGTGATCGCCGCGCCGACCCAGCGCTGCAGCGACTCGCGCACCATCAGCGCCTGCGGGTCCAGCCAGCGGCCCTCGTACATGAGGCGGCCGAGGCGGCGCCCCTCGGTGTGGTAGGTGGCGACGGTGTCCTCGTTGTGGATCGCGTTGACCAGCCGCTCGTACGCCGCGTGCAGCAGCGCCATGCCCGGTGCCTCGTAGATGCCCCGGCTCTTGGCCTCGATCACGCGGTTCTCGATCTGGTCGGACATGCCCATGCCGTGCCGACCGCCGATGGCGTTGGCCTCCAGCACCAGATCGACGGCGGAGGCGAACTCCTTGCCGTTGATCGTCACCGGGCGGCCCTGCTCGAAGCCGATCGTGACGTCCTCGGCCGCTATCTCGACCGACGGGTCCCAGAACCGGACGCCCATGATCGGCTGGACGATCTCGATACCGGTGTCGAGGTGCTCGAGCGACTTGGCCTCGTGGGTGGCGCCCCAGATATTGGCGTCGGTGGAGTACGCCTTCTCCGTGCTGTCCCGGTAGGGCAGGTCATGGGCGAGCAGCCACTCCGACATCTCCTTGCGGCCGCCGAGCTCGCTGACGAAGTCGGCGTCCAGCCACGGCTTGTAGATCCGCAGGGAGGGGTTGGCCAGCAGGCCGTAGCGGTAGAACCGCTCGATGTCATTGCCCTTGAAGGTGGAGCCGTCGCCCCAGATCTGCACATCGTCCTCGAGCATGGCGCGCACCAGCAGGGTGCCGGTGACCGCCCGCCCGAGCGGGGTGGTGTTGAAGTAACTGCGGCCGCCGGAGCGGATGTGGAACGCCCCGCAGGCGAGGGCCGCGAGCCCCTCCTCCACCAGGGCCGCCCGGCAGTCCACCAGACGGGCGACCTCCGCGCCGTACGTCGTGGCGCGCCCGGGGACCGAGGCGATGTCGGGCTCGTCGTACTGGCCGATGTCGGCGGTGTAGGTGCAGGGCACCGCGCCCTTGTCGCGCATCCACGCGACCGCTACCGAGGTGTCGAGGCCGCCGGAGAAGGCGATCCCGACGCGTTCGCCGACAGGGAGGGAGGTGAGAACTTTGGACACAGCAGGAGTATGCAGTCTTACGCATGATCATGCAAGGCTCCCTGGTGATGGCCTTGATCCACACCTCCCTCCCCGGCGCGAAGGCGGGGGTCACGAGGCGGTCAGATACGCCTCCACCTCACTGACCTGGGCCGCCGGCCAGCCGGTGTTGCCGGTGACGTTGAGCCTCAGATATCGCACATTCGTGCCGTCGGGCAGGGCGACGGTGACCTTGTTGCCGGACGCCGGGTCGAAGCGGTAGCCCTGCGAGCCCACCACCGTCGAGTACGAGGAGCCGTCGGCGCTGCCCAGCACGGACAGGGTCTGGGTGCGGGCGCCCCACGCCGACGAGGGCGGCAGCTTCAGCACCAGCCGGCGGACCGCCTGGCCGGCGCCGAGGTCCACGGTCAGGGCCTGCGGAAAGGCGTTGTTGGCCGACTCCCAGTAGGTGTTCGCGTCGCCGTCGACCGCCTTGCCGGGGGTGTAGACGTCTTGGGAGCCGGTCGCGGTGGCCGGGCGGCCCTTGGCGAGGTTGCGGCCCGGCTCGGGATCCGGGTTGCCCTGGCCGGGCTGCGGCCAGCTGGCACAGTCCGACCAGGTGCTGCTCCAGCCGGAGTTGCCACCGCCGTCGGTGAGGGCGAAGGTGCCGGAGCCGGACGGGTAGGGGCAGTTGTAGACGCCCGCCGCGCCGACGCTGGACGCCGTGACATCGCTGAACTTCGCCGCCCCCTGCGCCTCGGCCTGGACAACGACCGTTCCGGGGTTGGTCACGGTCGCGCCGGACACATTGACGTTCTTGACCGGGTAGCCCCTGCCGCCGCCGGAGACGAACTCGAAGGCGCTGTACGGGCTGTCGGTGACGGTCGTGTTGGTGATGTTGACCGTGGCCTCGATCGCGCTGTCGTAGGAGTCGACGCGCAGGGCGCCCATCGGGTGGTTCCAGTTGGGGTTCATGGCGCCCGCGCGGACCAGTGTGTTGCCGTCGACCGTGATCGTGCCGGCCAGCGGGTGGAACGGGTCCATGAACTTCTGGTTGGAGATGGCGATACCACTGCCGAGGGCGTTGGTGTCGGAGATGAGGTTGTTCTTGACGGTGATGTCCGTACCGCCGTAGATCGCGATGCCGTTGGCGAGGTTCGGCTGCGAGATGGTGTTGCCCTCGAAGCTGCTGTTGGTGTCCGGCGAGTTCAGCGACCACATGGCGAGTGCGTCGTCGCCCTGGTTGCGCAGGAAGTTGTTCCGCACGCGTACGTTCTTCGCGGTGCCGTTGAGGTTGAGGCCGTCGGCCGTCATGTCCAGGAAGCGGTTGTTCTCGACCACGAGGTTGTCGTTGTTGCCCATCAGCCACAGACCGACCTTCAGGTGCTGCAGCCACATGCCGGACACACTGGAGCCCGGACCGAGCGAGCCGTTGACGAAGTTGTCCGGGTTGGAGTCGACGCGCTCGGTGACCTCGCCGATGACCGCGAAGTCCTTGATGTGCACGTTGCCGGAGGAGCTGGACTGGTCGATGAACCGCGAGGTGTGCACCACGGAGTGCCAGCCGCCGGCGCCCTGGAGGGTGACGTGTCGGACACCGTTCAGCGAGGAGGTGAGCTTGTAGTCACCCGGCGGGATCCAGACCACTCCGCCCTGGGCGGCGGCGATGGCGTCCCGGAACGCCTGGGTGGAGTCGCCCTGCCCGCTGGGGTCGGCGCCCTTGGAGGTGACGGACACCGATCCGGCGGGCTGGGAGGCGGCCGCCGCGACCTGCTCGAAGTCGGCCACGTCCACGGTGACCTGGGTGTTCGCCGCCTCGAAGGCGATCTTGTCACCGGCCTGGACCTCTCGGCCGAGCAGCACCCGGGCGTTGTCGTAGAGGTGGTGGGTCTTCGACCCCGCGATCCAGCTGGTGTCCACGTACGAGTACTTGGACGTGACCGCGATGGTCTTGGCCAGCTTGGTGCCGTTGACATAGACGTTCAGCGTGCCCGACTGGCCGTCGGGCACGCTGTAGGCCACGTTCACCGCGTTGGCCGCGCGCGGTGCGGTGAACTCCACGCGCTGCCCGGCGGCGAGGCGGACGGCCTGCCGCCCGGACGCCTCGGAGGCGAGCGTGCCCTGGGTGAAGTCGGGGCCGATCTTCGTCCCCGTGGTGCTGGCCGACTCGGCCTCGGCCGAGGTGAACGGCAGGGAGGCACCCGCGGCCGCGTGCGCGGCCGTCGGGGTCAGGGTGACGAGCATGCCGGCCGCGAGGGCGACGGCCGCGCCGATCGCCGACAGGCGTTTGGTGGATGCCGATGCGGTACTGCTGCGGTGCATGTGCTGATCCCTTCATGGTGGGGGTGGTGGGATAGCGCGGTGCGGGGTGGCGCCTCAGCGGAGCAGCCAGGCCGCCGTGTCCCGCGGAAGGCGGCCCCGGTCGTCCAGCGGGCCGCTGCTGAGCAGAAGCCGGGAGGTGCCGTCCAGCTCGGCGGGGGCGTCCGCGAGGTTGACCACGCAGACCAGGCCGTCCTCACGGGCGAAGGCCAGGACACCGTCGGCCGAGGGGAGCCAGGTCAGCGGCCCGTCGCCGAAGCCGGGGGTGGCGCGGCGGATGCGGATCGCCGCGCGGTAGAGGCCGAGCATCGAGCCCGGGTCCGCCGTCTGCAGATCCGCCGCGTACACCGCCCAGTGCGCGGGCTGCGGCAGCCACGGCTCCTCGCGCGAGCCGAAACCGGCGTACGGCCCCTCCGCTGCCCACGGCAGCGGCACCCGGCAGCCGTCGCGGCCCGGGTCGGTGCCACCGGAGCGGAAGTGCATCGGGTCCTGGATGCGGTCGCGGGGGATCTCGGCCTCGGGCAGGCCCAGTTCCTCGCCCTGGTAGACATAGACCGCGCCGGGCAGGGCCAGCGACAGCAGGGCGGCGGCCCGCGCCCGCCGGGTGCCGAGGGCGAGGTCGGTGGGGGTGCCGAAGACCTTGGTGGCGAAGTCGAAACCGGTGTCCTCGCGCCCGTAGCGGGTGACCGTGCGGGTCACGTCGTGGTTGCACAGCACCCAGGTGGCCGGAGCGCCCACCGGAGCGTGTTCGGCGAGCGTCTCGTCGATCGACGTCCGCAGCCGCCGGGCGTCCCAGGGGCAGGCCAGAAAGGAGAAGTTGAAGGCGGTGTGCAGCTCGTCGGGGCGCAGATAGCGGGCGAAGCGCTCGCTGTCGGGCAGCCACACCTCGCCGACGAAGACACCGCCGTACTCGTCGGCCACGCCGCGCCAGGAGCGGTAGATGTCATGGAGCTCGTCGAGGTCGACGTACGGATGCGGATCGCGGCCCTCGACGAAGTCGGGCAGCCGGGGATCCTTGGCCAGCAGGGCGGCCGAGTCGATGCGCACCCCCGCGACACCCCGCTCGAACCAGAAGCGCAGGATGTCCTCGTGCTCCTGGCGTACGGCCGGATGAGCCCAGTTGAGGTCCGGCTGCTCGGGGGCGAACAGATGCAGATACCAGTGGCCGTCCGGCAGCCGGGTCCACGCCGGGCCGCCGAACTCCGACGTCCAGTCGTTGGGCGGCAGTTCACCATGGTCGCCGCGGCCCGGACGGACGTGGAAGAGCTCGCGCTCGGCGCCGCCCGCGAGGGCGGCCCGCCACCAGGGGTGCTGGTCGGAGACGTGGTTCGGCACGATGTCGACGATGGTGCGGATGCCCAGCTCGCGGGCCTCGGCGATGAGCTTCTCCGCCTCGGCCAGGGTGCCGAAGGCCGGGTCGATGGCGCGGTAGTCGGCGACGTCGTAGCCGCCGTCCTTCATGGGCGACTGGTACCAGGGGCTGAACCACAGCGCGTCGACGCCGAGTTCGGCGAGGTACGGCAGCCTGGCGCGGACGCCCGCGAGGTCGCCGGTGCCATCGCCGTCCCCGTCGGCGAAGCTGCGCACATACACCTGGTAGATGACGGCGGAGCGCCACCAGTCGTTCGGTGTCCGGGCAGGGGTGGGCTGGGCCACGGTGGGAGCCTTTCTGTCGAGGGGGCGGTGTCAGCCCTTCGTGCTGCCCGCGCTGATCCCGGCGATGATGTGCCGCTGGAAGACGAGGAACAGCGCGACCATCGGGATGCTGGCGATGACCATCGCGGCGATGAGCACGGTCAGCTGGATGTTCTGCGACAGCTGGACGAGTGCCACGCTGATCGGCTGCTTACCGGTGTCGGAGAAGACCATCAGCGGCCACAGGAAGTCCTGCCACACCGCCACCAGCGCGAAGATCGACACAACGCCGAGCACCGGACGCGACATGGGCAGCACGATCGACCACAGGGTGCGAAGCCGTCCGGCGCCGTCGATCTCGGCGGCCTCCAGGACATCGCGCGGGAGCTGGTCGAAGAACCGCTTGAGGAGATAGAGGTTGAAGGCGTTCGCGACGGCCGGCAGCCAGATCGCGAGCGGGTCGTTGAGCAGGCTGGTGTGGATCAGCGGCAGGTCGGCGACGGTCAGGTACTTCGGCACGACCAGCGCCTGGGCCGGGACCATCAGCGTGGCCAGGATGCCACCGAGGATCACCTTGCCGAAGGCGGGCTTCAGCCTGGACAGGGCGTAGGCGGCGGCCGTGCAGAAGACCAGCTGGAACAGCCAGGCCCCGGCCGCCTGGACCACCGTGTTCCACAGGTGCTGCGGAAGCTGCATCAGGTCCCAGGCGTCGCCGTAGCCGCTGAGGTGCCACTGCTCGGGGACGAGGGTGGGCGGGGTCTTCGCCACCTCGTCCGGCGACTTCATCGCACCGGTCACCATCCAGTAGACGGGGAAGAGGAAGGCGATCGCGAACAGCACCACCACGGCGGTGAAGACCGTCCAGTAGACGGCCCGGCCACGGGGGCGGGCCAGGGTGGCGGGGGAGACGAGGGTCCGGGTGCTCATGCGTCGTCCTCCCCGGAGCGGGTCAGCCGCAGATAGAGGGCGGAGAAGGCGCCGAGCAGCACGAGCAGCATCACGCTCAGCGCGCAGGCGCCACCGAAGTCGTTGTAGAGGAAGGCGTACTTGTAGATCAGGTAGAGGACGGTGACCGTGGCGTTCTCCGGGCCACCACCGGTGATCACGAATGGCTCGGTGAAGACCTGCATTGTCGCGATGATCTGCAGCAGCATCAGCATGAGGATCACGAACCGCGTCTGGGGGATCGTGACGTGGCGGATGCGCTGGAGCAGGCTCGCACCGTCGAGTTCGGCCGCCTCGTACAGCTCACCGGGGATGGACTGCAGCGCCGCCAGGTAGATCAGGACGGTGCCGCCCATATTGGCCCAGGTGGCCACGGCGACGAGGGAGATCAGGGCGGTGTCGGCGCCGTTGGACCAGTTCGAGGTGGGCAGGTGCAGGAAGCGCAGCGCCTCGTTGGCCAGCCCGGCGCCCGGGTCGTAGAACCACTTCCACAGCAGGGCGCTGACCACCGGCGGGATCATCACCGGCAGATAGACCACGACCCTGAAGAACGCCTTGGCGTGCCGGAGTTCATTGAGTACGAGGGCGAGCAGGAACGGGATCGCGAAGCCGATGAGCAGCGCCAGCAGGGTGAAGGTGAGGGTGTTCCGCCAGGCCGCGGTGAACTCCGGATCGTGCAGGACACGGGTGAAGTTGGCGGTGCCGACCCATTCGGGGGACGAGCCGGGCGTGTACTTCTGGAAGGCGATCACGACCGCACGGATCGCCGGGTACCAGGAGAACAGCGCGAAGCAGATCAGGCCGCCGAGGAGGAAGCCATAGGCCCGGACCTGATCGGCGAGACGGCGCCGCCCCCGACCCCCCGCCGGGGGCGGCGCCTGCACGGGGTGGACGGCGATCGCCTCGGCGGGCGGCCGCGCAGCGGTCCTGGTCATCGGGTCAGCCCCGGGCCAGAATGTTGTCGATCTTGTCGGAGGCTTCCTTCAGCAGCTGGTCGATATCGGCGTCCTTCTTGGTGAGGACGGCGGAGACGGCCCCGTCGAGTACGGAGTAGATCTGCTGGGCGTGCGGCGGCTCGATCTTCATCCGCAGCTTCTGATTGCCGTCGAGGAAGGTCTGGTAGTTGCCCACGGGGACATTGGCGTTGGCCTTCTTGATCTGCTGGTCCCTGGCGTCCGCGGCGCCGGTGAACAGCCGTGGCTCGGGCAGGCCCACCGGAGCGTTCTGTTTCTTGGCGCGGACGTAGTCGCCGAGGAAGCCCTTGCCCGGGGTGAGGAACATGTGGTCGAGCCACTTGAGGCCGGCCCGGATCTGGGCGGGCGTGTCCTTCTTCTGGAACATGTAGCCGTCGCCGCCGATGAGCGTGCCCTCGCCGCCGGGCATGGGGGCGATGGCGAGGTCCTTGTAGTTGCCGCCCTTCTCCTTCACCAGGATGGGGAGGTTGTCGGGCGCGGCCAGGTACATGCCCAGCTTGCCGGAGCCCATCAGCTGCTGGGCGTCGTTGATGACCAGGAGCTGCTTGCTGCCCATCGAGTCGTCCACCCAGCGCATGTCGTGGAGGTTCCGCAGCACGGCCCGCGCCTCGGGGGTGTCTATGGTGGCCTTCTCGCCGTCCGCGCTGACGACGTCGCCGCCCTGTGAGTACAGCTCGGCGGTGAAGTGCCAGCCTCCCTGGTTCTGGGCGCTGTAGTCCGCGTAGCCGACCGTGCCATCGCCCAGCTCGGCGATCCTCTTGGCGTCGGTGCGGACCTCCTCCCAGGTCATCGGGGGTTTGTCGGGGTCGAGTCCGGCCTTCTGGAAGAGCTTGCGGTTGTAGATCAGACCCATTGAGTAGCCGGTGCGCGGGATGCCGTAGATCTTGCCGTCGACCGTGTAGATGTCGCGCAGCTGCTTGCTGAGGGTGGAGTAGCTCTTCAACTCCTTGACGTACGGAGTGAGATCGGCCGCCTGGTTGATGTCGACCACGTGTCCGGCGTCGGTGAAGTACGTGTAGAAGACGTTCTCCATCTGGCCGCCGGCGAGCTTGGCGTCGAACGTCTTCGGGTCCTGGCAGGGGAACGCGTCATGCGCGACGACGTCGATGTCCGGGTTCTGCTTCTCGAAGGAGGCGATGTCCTCCTCGAAGAACCTGCGGTCGACCTTGGCGCTCTTGGGCGGCATGCAGTTGACCGTGATGCGCGTCTTTCCGCCCGCCGAGCCGTCGCCCGACCCGCCGCAGGCGGTGAGGGCGAGGGAGAACGTGCTGAGCGCGATGAGAGTACGACGGAACCCGGTGCTTCTCATGGGTGGACCCCTCTGTACAGGAGCAGGGAAGCCCCACGGCCGCGAGCGGGGCGCACACAACCGTGAGTGCGCCGCACACTCAAGCACCGACGACATCGGCCCGCAAGATGTCGCGTAGATTCTGTAATTATTCAACTGCATTGCGAATGGGGTGGATTGAGCCTGCCGACCGCCTCTCGGCCGCCTTTTTGATCACCCCTCGACGGCCCTCCGCTCTCTCACTCCCGTGGCGCCTGGGCGGTGGAGCCGCGCACCACCAGCTCCGGCTCGAACAACAGCTCCTCGGCGGGTACGGCCACCCCGCCGATCCGCGCGTTCAGCACCTCCACCGCCGCCCTGCCCATGGCCTCGATGGGCTGGCGGACGGTGGTCAGCGGCGGCTCGGTGCAGTTCATGAACGCGGAGTCGTCGTAGCCGACCACGGACACCCGCGACGGCACGCCGAACCCCTTGCGGCGCGCGGCTCGTATCGCGCCCAGGGCCAGCGGGTCGCTGGCGCAGATGATGCCCGTGACGCCCCGGTCGATCAGCCGGGAGGCCGCGGCGTGGCCGCCCTCGATCGAGAAGATCGCACGGGCCACGAACTCATCCGAAAGGTGGCCGGCGATCGCCCGCGCGGCGGCCAGCTTGCGCGCCGAGGGCATGTGGTCACCGGGCCCGAGCACCAGTCCGATCCGCTCGTGGCCGAGGGAGGCCAGATGCCGCCACGCCTGCTCCACCGCCACGGCGTCGTCGCAGGAGACAGCCGGGAAACCGAGGTGCTCGATGGCCGCGTTGACCAGCACCACCGGGATGTTGCGCTCGGCGAGCTGCCGGTAGTGGCCATGCTCCGCGTCGGCCTGCGCGTACAGCCCGCCCGCGAACACCACCCCGGAGACCTGCTGTTGCAGCAGCAGGGCTACATAATCGGCCTCCGAGACCCCGCCCTTGGTCTGCGTGCAGAGCACCGGAGTCAGTCCCAGCTGGGCCAACGCCCCGCCGATGACCTCGGCGAACGCCGGGAAGATGGGGTTCTGCAGCTCGGGCAGCACCAGCCCCACCAGCCGGGCCCGGTCGCCCCGCAGCTGCGTGGGCCGCTCATAGCCGAGGACGTCCAGCGCGGACAGCACCGCCTGCCGGGTGGCTTCGGAGACCCCGGGCTTGCCGTTGAGGACCCGGCTGACCGTGGCCTCGCTGACACCGACCTTCTTCGCCACTTCAGCAAGTCGTCGCGTCATGCACGCAAGCGTAGCGCAAGAATTGCAAGTCGCTTGCGTAGCGGGGGCGTAGAAGGTGCGAGACCCGGCGGCGGCTCCGGATCAGGAGCCGAGCCGGCCGCCGGTCAGCCGTGCCAGCGGGCCGCGACGACGAGCCGCGCGCCTGCGCAGGACGACCGCGGTGGTGGTGCCCGCCGCGGCGGCACCGGCACCGGCGACAGCTGCCAGAACCTTCCGTGTCTTGATCGTCATCCAGGCCGAACCCGCCGCCGCGGCCGCCTTCTTGGGCGCCTCGGTGGTCACGGCACGACCGGTGGTCACGGCCTTCCCAGCGGCCACTTGAGCCTTGTCGGCGGCGACATGAGCGGTGTGCGCCGCGGCCGTCGCCGCGCCGGCCGCGGCGGTCTTCGCCGTGGTCTCCGCCTTGCCCGCGGTGTCCTTGGCCTTTTCCGCGGTCTCCTTGGTCTTGGTGGCGGTGGCCTTCGCGTTCACGTTTGTGCTCCGGGTAGTGTGTGCGTTCTTCTTCTCGGTCATGTTCACCGCGTTACCACTCGACCCGACAGCAAACCCGCGCACTGCTCGGCGTGGCGAGGACCCCGACGGCCCTCGGATCATTCGGTGTCCGACCCGCCCGACCCGCGCCGCTGCTGGAACAGCACAAACCCTCCGGCCAGGGCGAACAGACAGACGCCGATGATGATGCCCACGGCGGGCCACGCGGATCCGCCGTCCGAGGCCGCGGTCTTCGAAGGCTTCTTGCCGTCCTCGAGCTTCAGCAGCGGGGCGGGATTCTCCGGCTCCGGCTCTCCGGCGCGGGCCACCTCGATCCACCGGGACACCTTGCCGCCCTCGTAGGTGTCCACGGTTTTGAAGGCCAGCGATGTGGCGTCGGGCAACTGCCGGACGACAACGCTGTGTTCGGCGCTCTCGCCGGGTGCGAGCGCCGGGCCGCCGACGGAGTAGCCATCATCGGTGGGCTTCAGCTTCCAGCCCTTCGGCGCCTGCTTCAGCTTCACATCGCCGGGGTCGATGCCCTTGGGCAACACGGTCCGGATCTCGGTGAAACCGGCCCCCTCGTCCTCCGCCTCCGACTCGAACGTCAGCGTGACGTTATTCGCCAGGGCGCGGGAGTCGGAGGCGCTCACCTCGGTGTGGGCCAGGGCGGGGGCCGCCGTGGCGAGGACGAGCGCCGAGGCGGCGACGGCCAGGGCGCCGATCCGCCGCGGCCGCGGACGGGACGGCGGACGATGTGCTTTCACGGTATCTCTCCTCGTCCAAGGGGCGGACACCCGAACCTCCTCACCGGTCACCCGGCGCGCTCACCAGGTGCGTTCACATTCCCCGGTACGTACGGTCCGGGCGTGACGTTCAGCGTCGGTCGCGCAGTGTCCGGGACAGTTCCTCCTCGGTGAGCGGCCGGGGCGCGGGTCCGGCACCGGGCTTCGTCTCGGCGACGTTCGCCGGGCTCTTGTTCTCGGTCGTCGTCATGAGAGTGAACCTTTCGCTGGTGGTGGTGGTGCGGAGGCGGCGATCAGGCGGTGGTGACCGGTGCGGCGGGCGGATTGGCGTTCCGTGGCATGGCGGGGGGCCGGGGCTTCCGCGCAGGTCCCCGCAGTACGGTGAACGCCACCGCGAAGGCCGCCACGATGAGCCCCGTTCCAACGGCGAAGGCCAGGTGATAGCCGCCGGTCAGCGCCTCGGCCTGACTCTCGCCCCGGGTGAGCAGGGCGTCCGTGCGGGAGGCGGCCAGGGTGGACAGCACTGCGACGCCCAGTGCCATGCCGATCTGCTGGGTGGTGTTGAACAGCCCGGAGACGAGCCCGGCGTCGTCCTCCTTCGCGCCGGACATTCCAAGGCTGGTCAGCGCCGGGAGCGCCAGCCCGAAACCGGCGGCGAGCAGCATCACCGGGAGGAGGTCGGGAACGTACCGGGCGTGCACGGGGACGCGGACGAGCAGGCCGAGCACCCCGGTCAGGAGGGCCAGCCCGGTCAGCAGTACCGCGCGGTCGCCGAAGCGGGCGCTGAGCCGCGCCGAGACGCCGAGGGACACCGCGCCGATGGCGATGGCGGCCGGGAGCATGGCCAGGCCGGTTCTGGTGGCGTCGTACCCCAGCACATTGCGCAGATAGAGGGCGACCAGGATCTGGAACGAGAAGAGCGCGGCCACCATCAGGAGCTGGACCAGATTGGCCCCCGCCACCCCGCGCGACCGCAGGATCCGCAGGGGCATCAGCGGGGTGCGGGCAGTGGCCTGGCGGACCAGGAACAGGGCGATCAGGACGATCGAGACGGCGCCGAGGGCGAGTGTGTGCGCCGCCGTCCAGCCGTAGTCCGCCACCTTGACCACGGTGTAGATGCCCAGCATCAGCCCGGCCGTGACGAGCAGGGCGCCGAGGACATCGGCGCCGGCCGCGAGGCCCGGCCCGCGGTCGGCGGGCAGGACGGGTATGGCGACCGCGAGCGTCAGCAGCCCGATCGGCAGATTGATCAGGAAGATCCAGTGCCAGCCGAGCGCGTCGGTGAGGAGGCCGCCGAGCACCTGGCCGATCGACGCTCCGGCGGCGCCGGTGAAGCTGAACACGGCGATCGCCTTTGACCGTTCGGCGGGTTCGCTGAAGAGCGTGACGAGGATGCCCAGGCTGACCGCCGAGGCCATCGCGCTGCCGACCCCCTGGAGGAAACGTGCGGCGATCAGCGTCGCGGGGGAGATGGCCACGGCCGCGAGCAGCGAGGCCGCGGTGAACACCGCGGTGCCGGCCAGGAATACGCGCTTGCGGCCGATGAGATCGCCGATGCGGCCGCCGAGCAGCAGCAGACCGCCGAACGCGATCAGGTAGGCGTTGACGACCCAGCTGAGCCCGGCTGGGGAGAATCCCAGATCGCTCTGGATGGCGGGCATGGCCACGGTCACGATGCTGCCGTCGAGGATCACCATCAGCATGCCGGTGGCGATGACCCCGAGGGCCAGTTGGCGTGAAGGGGGAACGCGGGGAGACGCCGGTTCGGAAGAGGTGGCGGACATGCGGGCACTCCTGTCAGTAGGCGCGACAGGAGTGACCGTAGCAGATGGTTTTGTTGCAGACTATTTGTTTCGGCCCTACCTGAGCGGCCGCGTGACGGCCGCGCGAGTGTCTCCGCTCTACTTCTCGCGCTGCCGCGCCCTCCGGGTCGGGCGGGGGCTCTCGGTGGGCGTGGCCAGATGCCCCTCGGACAGCCGGGTCAACGCACATACCAGTGCGGCGCGTTGGGTCTCGGGGAGCGCTGTCAGGGCCTCGCGGTGGACGCGGTCCACGATCTCCTGGCTCCGCTCGGCGATCCGCGCACCCTCCTCGGTGACCGCGATGATCCGGGCCCGGCGATCCTGGGCGGAGGCACGCCGCTCCGCGAGGCCCGCCTTCTCCAGGGCGTCCACCGTCACCACCATCGTGGTCTTGTCCATGTCGCCGATCTCGGCGAGCTGCGCCTGGGTGCGCTCCTCCTCCAGGGCATGGACCAGTACGCAGTGCATCCGCGACGTCAGCCCGATCTCGGCGAGCGCGGCCGACATCTGGGTGCGGAGGACGTGGCTGGTGTGGTCGAGGAGGAACGACAGGTCGGGTTCGGTCTTGGTGGGCGCCATGGCGGTCATGTGGCCCAGGGTAACAATTCGATCCGTACTGGATTATCCGGAACAGTCCATCCGGGCAGGCGGGGGGCCAGGAGGCTGGGGGACCGGGGCGGGGGTCAGCCGTTGCGGTAGAGAGTGGTGAGCAACTCGACCGCGGTCTGAGTGGCGGGGTGCGGGTCGTCCCGCCACCAGGCGAGGCGTACCGCGATCGGCTCGGCGTCGCGGACCGGCCGGTAGGCGATTCCGGGCCTCGGATACTGGTTGGCGGTGGACTCCGCCGTCATCCCGACGCAGCGGCCCGCGGAGATCACGGTGAGCCAGTCCTCCACGTCGTGGGTCTCCTCCGTGGCCGGCCGGGAGTCGGGCGGCCACAGCTCCGCGGTGGTGGTGCCGGTCCTGCGGTCGACCAGCAGGGTGCGCCCGCTGAGGTCGGCAAGCCGGACCGAGCGGCGCCTGGCCAGCGGGTCGTCGGCGGCCACGGCGCACAGCCGCCGCTCCAGCCCGACGATGGCGGAGTCGAAGCGGCGCTCGTCGAGCGGTCTGCGCACCACGGCGAGGTCGCAGGCGCCCTCCGTCAACCCCGCGGTGGCGGAATTGACGCGGACGAGGTGCAGCTCCGTCTCGGGATACGCCTGGGCCCAGCGGCGCTGGAAGGCGGGGGTGTGGCGGCCGAGCGCGGACCAGGCGTAGCCGATCCGCAGATGGGCGTGGCCCGATACGGCCTCCCGGATCAGGCCGTCCACCTCGGCCAGCACCCGCCGGGCGTGTGCCACCACGCGCAGCCCGGTGCCCGTCGGGGTCACCTCGCGGGAGGTGCGCCGCAACAGCCGTGTGCCCAGGGCGCGTTCGAGCGCGGCCACGGCCCGGGACACGGCCGCCTGGGAGACGCCGAGCGCGATGGCGGCGTCGGTGAAGGTGCCCTCGTCGACGATCGTGACGAGGCAGCGCAGTTGCCGCAGCTCCACATCCATACGCCCAGCGTATAGATAGGGCGCCGGACGCATTTTGCGCATGCATGGGCCGGGCGCACGATCGACGCATGCGACTCGCCCCCGCGTCACGCACCCCGTTCCCACGAGCGACGGAAACCGCGCACCGGACCGTGCCGACCCCTGCCGGCTCCGACCCGGGGCCGGTCCTGGACTCGGGCCTGGACCCGGGCCTGGAGCAGGGCCCGGCCTCTGACCTTGATCGGCGGCCGACCGGACGGCGGTTCGCCGGGGTGGCCACGATGATCGGCAGCGGGCTGTCCAACCAGACCGGTGCCGCGATCGGATCCCAGGCCTTCCCCGCCATCGGCCCGGTCGGGGTCGTCGCCGTCCGCCAGTACGTGGCCGCGATCGTCCTGCTGGCCGTCGGCAGGCCCCGGCTGCGGAGCTTCACCTGGTGGCAGTGGCGGCCGGTGGTGGGGCTCGCCGTGGTGTTCGGCACCATGAATCTGTCCCTGTACAGCGCCATCGACCGCATCGGCCTCGGCCTGGCGGTGACCCTGGAGTTCCTCGGCCCGCTGTGCATCGCGCTCGCCGGCTCTCGGCGCCGCGTGGACGCCTGCTGTGCGCTCGTCGCGGCGGCCGCCGTGGTGGCCCTCATGCGCCCGCGGCCCTCGGCCGACTATCTGGGCATGGGGCTGGGGTTGCTGGCCGCCGTGTGCTGGGCGTCGTACATCCTGCTCAACCGCGCCGTGGGGCGGCGAGTCCCGGGCGCCCAGGGGCCGGCGGCGGCCGCGGGGATCTCCGCGCTGATGTTCCTGCCGGTCGGGATCGCCGTCGCCGTCCACCAGCCGCCGACCGTGAGCGCCGCGGCGTACGCCATCATCGCGGGCGTCCTCTCCTCTGCCGTGCCGTACCTCGCGGACCTGTTCACGCTGCGCCGCGTGCCCGCCCAGGCGTTCGGGCTCTTCATGAGCGTCAACCCCGTCCTGGCCGCACTGGTCGGCTGGGTCGGCCTGGGGCAGAGCCTGGGATGGACGGAGTGGACCAGTGTGGGCGCCATCGTCGCGGCCAACGCGCTGAGCATCCTCACCCGGCGCGGGTGACCAGCGGGGGTGGCCCGGCGCATCGGATGGCCTGGACCTGGGGGCGGAGGCGCGCTCCGCCCCCAGGCCACCGCTCAGGCGGCGTCAGGCCACCGCTCAGCCCGCGTCAGGCCACCGCTCAGCCCGTGGCCTCGAACAGCGCCTCCGCCGCGGCGATCGCCTCGGCCAGGGCGGTGGGCTCCGGCCGCAGCTCCGCCACGATCGTGTCGACGGTACGCAGGTCCGCCCGCTGGAGGAGCCGCTTCTCGTTGGTCACCCACTCACCGCGCGCCGCCAGCACCGCGTGCGCCGTCTGCAGGGCGGCGGTCGCCACCGCCCCCGCGACCTCGGTGGCCTGGCCACGTGCCACGTACGCGGCCGAGGCGTACCGCAGAGTCAAGGCCGCGCGCCCGCGCCACGCAGGGGGCGCCGCCTCACGCAGCGCCCCCGGGTACTCGGGCCGGGGCAGAGTGCCCCGCAGCACCTGGTTGAGGGCGAGTTCGGCCACCACCAGATAGCTGGGGATGCCCGCGAGGTGGAACATCAGCGGCTCCCAGTGGAAGCGGCCCTGCCGCGACTCGGCGAGTTCGTGTTCCACCACCTCGAGGTCGCGGTAGTGGATGTCCACGCGCCGTCCGTCGACGGTCAGCCAGGCGCCCCCGTTGAAGACACCACCGCCCCACTCGCCGAGCTCGGAGACCTCGCCCTCCCAGCCGACGGCCCGCAGCGTGGCCGGGTCGAAGCCGCCCCGGTAGTACAGGGCCAGGTCCCAGTCGCTCTCCGGGGTGTGGGTGCCCTGCGCACGCGAGCCCCCGAGGGTGACGGCGTGTACGGCGGGCAGGGCGGCGAGCCGTTCGGCGACATCGTCGAGGAACATGTCGTCGGTCATCTCGTCGGTCATACGGATTCCGATCGTGTGAAGTGGATGACGGGTGCCGCGGGCACACCGAACACACGCCGGAGCACAGGCTCTGACGGCGGCGTTCATACGGATCGGTGTGCCGGGTCATCACTCCATGACGCCGACCTTACCGCCCCCGCCAGGGAACCCACGGCGGGGGAACACCGATGGACGGCGGGGCGGTACGGACCAGGGGTGGATCAGCCCTTCACCAGGCCCAGACGGAACAGGCTCTCCGCGGTGTCGAGGATCGTCGTCACCGGGTCGCGCGGGGTCCAGCCGAACACGGAACGCGCCTTCTCGGTGCGCAGGATCGGTACCCGCTCCGTCACGCCGACCGCCTTCCGCGCTCGGTCGTCGTCGAACTCCCGCGTGGGCACCCGGGCGGCGCGCTCGCCGAGGTGCTCGGCCAGCACCCGGGCGATCCACAGGAAGCTGACGGCCCGGTCGCCGCTGGCGAGGAAGCGCTGGCCGGCCGCGGCGGGATGTGTCATGGCCCGGAGGTGGAGCTCGGCGACATCGCGTACGTCCACCATCCCGAAGTGTGCGCGGGGGACGGCCGACATCGCCCCCTCCAGCATCGCCCGGACGTGTTCCGTGGAGGCGGACAGCCGGGGGCCGAGTGCCGGACCGAAGATGCCGGTCGGGTTGATCACCGTCAGTTCGAGGCCGTCCCCCTCCTTCGCCACGAAGTCCCAGGCGGCCCGCTCCGCGATGGCCTTCGAGCGGATGTAGGGCGGGTTGTCGTCCTCGGGGTCGGTCCAGTCGCTCTCGTCGTACTCGTCACCGTCCTTGTGGCTGTACCCCACCGCGGCGAACGAGGACGTCATCACGAGCCGCTTCACACCGTGGTCCCGTGCGGCCCTCAGCACACGGAGGGTGCCGTCCCGCGCGGGGACGATCAGCTCGTCGGCGTTGTCCGGCTGGACGGAGGGGAACGGTGACGCGACGTGGTGGACGTGCGTACACCCCGCCATCGCGTCGTCCCAGCCGTCATCCGCGGTCAGGTCGGCGCTCACGATGTCGAGCCGCCCGCCGGGATCGACACCGGAGGCCGCGACGGCCGACCGGACGCTCGCGGCGGCGCTGCTTTCCCGGCCGTGCGAACGGACCGTGGTGCGGACCCGATGGCCGCTCCGCAGCAGGCCGCTGATCACATGGGTGCCGAGATAGCCGCTGCCTCCTGTCACCAGGACGAGTTCGCCACCACCGGCGTCGGCACCGGCGTCAGCGGGCATGGGGATCGTCTTGCCTTCCATGGTTTGCTCTGTATTCCTTTCCCGAACGGTTTCTGTCACAGCGCGTCCATGACGTCCATGAGCTCGTCGATCGCCTGCCGCTCCGCGTCGGCGTCGGCGCGCTCCCGTGCGTCCCACATGTCCGCTTTGAGTTGTAGATAGCGCAGGCGCACCTTCATGAGCGCGATCTCCTGCTCCAGGCGGTCCGCGTTGCGCTGGAAGAGGTCGCGCAGCGGAACCACGCCCTGCGCGCCCTCGTCGAGGAGGCTGAGGTAGGCACGCATGTCCCGCACGCTCATGCCGGTGGATCTCAGACACCCCAGCGACCTGATCGTCTCCACCACGCGGGGGTGGTAGCGCCGGTGGCCACTGTCCCGGTCCCGGTCCACCGCGGGGATCAGGCCGATCTTCTCGTAGTAGCGCAGTGTCGGCTCGGAAAGGCCGCTCAGCCTCGATACCTGCTGGATGGTCATCGGGGAGCCCCGGACCTCGGTCTCTGTCTCTGTCGCCGTCATATGTCGAGCATCCGACACTTGAAGCGCTTGAGGTCAAGTGAGCGCTCGCGATCAAGTGGGACGGTCGGCGTTCCGCGCCGCCGCGGCGACGGCGGACGGGGGAGCGGTCGCGCCGGGGCGCCTTCCGGCCGTGGCGATGGGGACGTCCCGCATGAGGAGCAGTGCCCCGAGGGCGAGGAGCCCGGCCGCGCCGCCGCTCCAGGCGACGGTGGAGCCGATGGCTGTGGCGGTGGGCGCGGCCGCGCCGGAGTGGCCGATCAGGGACTGGGCACTGGCCAGGCCGACCGCGCCACCGATCTGCTTGGTGAGCGCGGAGCCCGCGGTGGCGGTGCCCATGTCCGCACGCGGGACGGCGCTCTGGGTGGCGATGGTGAGCCCGCCCATGGCCGGTCCGGCGCCGAGCCCGACGAGCAGCAGCAGAACGGACGTCAGCGCGAGAGGTGTCGTGGCCCGCAGGGCGACGAAGGCGGCGGTACCGGCGGTGAGCAGCCCCGCGCCGATCAGGAGGACCGGCTTGACGTGCCCGCTGCGCAGCACGGTGGCGGCGGTGAGCCGGTTGCCGAGGGTCATGCCGATGAGCAGGGGGAGCAGCAGCAGACCGGAGGCGGTGGCCGAGTGGCCGCGGATGTGCTGGAAGTACAGCGGCAGGAAGATCCCCACCGGCAGCGCGGCGACCTGGAAAAAGAAACCGGCGGTCAGCAGGGCGGTGTAGGTGCGGTGCCGGAACAGCCGCAGGGGCAGGACGGGGACGGCGGCCCGCCGCTCGACCGGTATGAGCGTGGCGAGCAGCACCAGACCGCCGAGCAGACAGCTCAGCACGGCCGGGTCCGTCCAGGAGGGCGCGTGTCCGGCTGTCGCGTTCCCCTTGAGGCTGAGGCCGGTCAGCGCGAGGGAGAGCCCGGCGGCGAGCAGGAGGATCCCCGCCACGTCGAGTCGGCCGGACGGCCGGGTGGCGGGACGGCGGTCGGGCAGGGCCAGGGCGATGACGGCGCCCGCGGCCAGCCCGAGCGGGAGGTTGAGCCAGAACGCCCAGCGCCAGCCGATGTGGTCGGCGAGTAACCCGCCGAGGAGCGGGCCGCCCACCATGCCCAGGATCATCATGGCGGCCATCGCCGTCTGCATCCGGATCAGCCCCTGGGGGCGGGACGGTGGGTGGAGGTCGCGGACCAGCGCCATGCCGAGGGTCAGCAGGGATCCCGCGCCCAGGCCCTGGAGCGCGCGAGAGAGGATCAGGGCGGGCATCGAGGCGGACAGGCCGCAGGCGACCGAGCCGAGCAGGAAGACGGCGAGCCCGCCGATCAGCAGCCGGCGGCGGCCGTGGAGGTCGGAGAAGCGGCCGTAGACCGGCACGCTGACCGAGGAGGTCAGCAGGTAGGCGGTGACGAGCCAGACGTACCAGGAGTCCCCTCCGCCGATCTGCTCGACGATGCGGGGCAGCGCGGTGCCGACCACGGTGCCGTCCAGCATGGCCAGGAAGGCGCAGCCCAGAAGGGCGAGCGTGACCAGGGTCCGGCGGCGGGGCGGGAGCGCCTCGTACGCGTCGGGTCCGGTCACCGGGCCTCCCGGGGCGCCGCGAGCGCGCCGTGCAGGAAGAGGTCCACGACTTCCTCGGTGGTCAGCGGGTCGGGGGCGCCGAGGCGCCCGGCCGACATCAGCGTCAGCTGGAAGGCGTCGGCGAGCCGTTCCGGGGCGAGCCGCAGGTGGTCCCGGTCGGGTTCGAACAGCGCGGCCAGCGCCGCGCGCGGCCGGACCAGGCTCGCCTCGCGGTCCGGGAGGCGGCCGTCCTTGCCGGGCTTGGGCGCCATGCGCTCCAGCCGCCCGGCCGCCGCGAGCGCTCCGGCGACCGCGCCGATGCGGCCCAGGTGCCCGCGCACCACATCGGCCGCCTCGGCGAGCCGGTCCGCCAGGGGCTGGTCCAGGGCGATCGACTCCAGATGGGCCACGGTGTCATCGGGCCGTACGGCTTCGGCCATACAGGCCGCGAGCAGGGCGTCCTTGTCCTCGAAGACCCGGAAGATCGTGCCTTCACCGATGCCCGCTGCGCGGGCGATCTTCGCGGTCGTCACGGAGGCGCCGTATTCGACGACGAGGGGGAGCGCCGCGGCGACGATCATCGCGCGGCGCTGATCGGGATCCATGGCCGGAGCACGGCGACGGGGCGGGGTGGAGGGGTTCTCTGCCTTCTCTGCCATGCGGATACGGTACGGAGTGAGTACTCACTCCGTCAATGCGCGACGCGCGGCCGCGAGGGGAGTGGCGGTGGGGGCCGCAGCGAGACCTTCGGCTGCGACGTCGTCGGTCAGCGCGCGGCGAGCAGGGTCCGGCGCAGGGCGCGGCCCGCCTCGGACGGGGGATGGTTGCGCGAGGCGGCGAGGCCGAGACCGTGGAGCGGCGGCGGATCGGCGAGATCGACCTGGGTGAGGCCGGGCTGCGAGGCGATGGTCTCCTCGGCCACGAAGGCGAGCCCGAGACGCCGCCGGACCATGGTCAGGGCGGTGGTGGTGTCCACGACCTCCAGCGCCACGGTGCGCTGGACTCCGGCGGTGCCGAAGAGGCTGTCGACGATGGTGCGGTCGCCCCACCCCGCGGGGAAGTCGATGAAGCGGCGCTCGGCGAGGTCGGCGTAGGTCACGCCGCGGGCCTCGGCGAGGGGGTCGTCGGCGCGGCAGGCCAGCCCGAGGGGTATCCGCGACACGTCATCGATGACCAGATCCGGGCCGAGGACGGCGGGGCCGTGCGGGGGCACGGGCAGCAGCATGAGGTCGAACCTGCCCTCGCGCAGGGCGGTGGCGTGTCCGGCCAGCGGACCGGTCGAGTGGCGCAGCCGCACCACGACATCGGGATGCTCGGCCTGAAACGCGCTCAAAGCGCCGATCAGGTCGAACGAGCCGGTGGACAGGACCGTCCCGAGCGTGACCGTGCCGCTGAGCCCCCCGGTGAGACGGCCCATGTCATCGCGCGCCCGCTGCGCCTCCGCGAGCAGGATCCGGGCCCGGGTCAGCAGCGTGCGCCCCGCGGTGGTCAGTTCCAGGGTGCGGTGCGAACGGTCGAAGAGCGCGGTCTGGAACTCCTGCTCCAGCCGGGCCACGGCGGCGGAGGCCGCCGACTGGACGACGTGTTCCCGCTGGGCGCCGCGGGTGAAGCTGCGCTCCTCGGCCACCGCGACGAAGTACGCCAGCTGCCGGAGCTCCACTGTCATCTCCATTCGCGATGCCACACAGCACACATCATCGTTGGACACGATACCTATGGGCCCGCCACCGTGGAGGGGAAGCGGAACGCCCCGGCCGGACGGCCCGGTTCGACGCCGCATTCCCCCAACTTCCCCGTGCTCCAACGCACTTCACCACGAAAGGCGTCCATCGTCATGAGCGTCTCGGCCATCCAGATCGGGCTCCACCCCGATGCCATCGACTACGAGGCGCCGGAGTTCGCCGCCTTCGCCGGTCTGACTCGGGAGAGGTTGCGCGCCGCCAACGACGACAACCTCGCCCTGTTGCGCGACGCCGGATACGAGGCGGACGGATGTCAGATCGACTTCGGGGAGACCGCCCTCGGCACCATCCGCGCCATGCTCGGCCGCAAGCGCTACGACGCGGTCCTCATCGGCGCCGGGGTACGGCTCACCGCAGGCAACACGCTGCTCTTCGAATCCATCGTCAACCTCGTCCACACCGCGCTGCCCCACGCGCGGTTCATCTTCAACCACTCCGCCGCGGCCACCCCTGACGACATCCGCCGCCACTACCCCGGCCCGGCGTCCACCGTTCCCCTCGACATCCCCCGTGACCTCGAGGAGGCCGCGAAGAAGAACCCCGGCAACGCCGCCCGCCCCGAAGCCGCCCACGGCCAGAGGGAGACGCGGTGACCGCCCCGTCCCGGCCCCACGAGGAGGCGAATCCGGACCTCCACCCCACGGATGTGCTCGTCGTCGGCGGCGGGCCGACCGGAATGACCCTGGCCGGGGATCTGGCCCGAGCCGGACGCGCGGTCACCGTGCTGGAACGCCGGCCGGCGATCCATCCGTCCAGCCGTGCCTTCGTCACCATGCCGCGCACGCTGGAAGTCCTCGACAGCCGCGGTCTGGCGGACGGCCTCCTGGCCGAGGCGAACACCACCGAAGCCGTCCACCTGTTCGCGGGCGCCACGCTCGACCTGACACATCTGCCCTCCCGCCACCGATACGGGATGATCACCCCGCAGACCAACGTGGACCAGGCGCTCGAACGCTACGCCCGCGACCAGGGCGCCCAGGTGCTGCGCGGCACCGAGGTCACCGGCGTCGCACAGGAAGCCGACGCGGTCACTGTCACCGCCCGCACCAACGGCGGCGGACCCGCGTCCACGTGGCGAGCCCGGTACGTCGTGGGGGCGGACGGGGCACACAGCACCGTCCGCGACCTCCTGGGCGCCGACTTCCCCGGCAAGACGGTCCTGAACTCCGTGGTACTGGCCGACGTCCGCCTCACCGACGGCCCGGCGGGAAACGGGCTCACCCTGGGCAACACCCCCGAGGTCTTCGGCTTCCTCGTGCCGTACGGGAAGGCGCGCCCCGGCTGGTACCGGTCGATGACCTGGGACCGTCGCCACCAACTGCCCGACCGGGCCGCGGTGGAGGAGGGGGAGGTCACCCGGGTACTGGCCGAGGCCATGGGGCGCGACGTCGGAGTGCGTGAGATCGGCTGGCACTCCCGGTTCCACTGCGAGGAACGCCAGGTCCGCTCGTACCGGCACGGCCGGGTCTTCCTCGCCGGGGACGCCGCCCACGTACACTCCCCGATGGGCGGCCAGGGCATGAACACCGGTATCCAGGACGCGGCCAACCTCGCCTGGAAACTCGACCTCGCCCTCGGCGGCGCCGACCCGGCCATCCTGGACACCTACCACCGGGAGCGCCACCCCGTCGGCCGCCGTGTCCTGCTCCAGAGCGGGGCCATGATGCGCGCCGCCACCCTCGGGCCGCGCCCGGCACGGTGGCTGCGCGACCATCTGGCCCCGGCCCTGCTGGGCGTCGGCCGGGTGCGCGACACCATCGCCGGAAGCTTCACCGCAGTCACCCTGCGCTATCCGCGCGGACGGCGCCGGCACGCGCTGGTGGGCACCCGCGCCACCGAAGTGCCCCTCGCCGAGGGCAGGTTGCCCGAACTGCAGCGGGCCGGTGGCTTTCTGCTGATCCGCGAGAAGGGCGCGTCGCGTGTCGACACCACGGTGCCCCAGGCCGGACGCACCGACTCCGGCCCCGCCCTGCTGGTCCGCCCCGACGGCTATATCGCCTGGGCGGGACCCGGGGTCCGTACGGACGGTCCCGACGGCTGGCACACCACATGGCGGGCCTGGACCGGCCCGGCCGCCGAAGCGGTCCGCGCCGGGGGCTGAACAGGGAGATGCCGGGGCTGAACAGGGGATGGAGGGATGGCGCCGGGCGGGCGGCCCGGCGCCGATGCCCTCATCCGTTCCCCGCCGCCTGCCTGGCGGACTGGGAGCCGGGCAGGGCGGTGGCGGGTGGTTCCTCCGGCCGTCCCTTGCGGAGGATCCGGAGCGGCGACGGGCCGCCCCGGAAACACCACAGCGCGATGACCGGATCGCAGATCGCACAGCCCAGCGACGAGCCATGGGCGAAGGGGACGATGGGGTTGCCCTTGATGTGGTGCACGATGTCCCACGCGGTGTGCAGCAGCCAGCCGATGCCGATGAAGGTCCACGACTCCAGGCCACGGTAGGCCACATAGGTGGCGACCACGGTGAAGGCGAACTCCCAGCCGTCCAGGCCACCGCCGCTGAGGTAGGCGGCACCCGCTCCGCCGACCATGATCGCGTTGAAGCGCCGTCGGTGGGGTTCGCGGATCAGGGACATCAGGAGCGCGTAGAGGACACCGATGAAGACCGGAGCGATGTATTGGATCATGCGGAAGAACTTCCTGCGGGTGACGGGAGGTTGGCCGCCCTGGTACGGCGAAACACACCGTCCGTGCCACCTCCACGGACGGGCCGGTGGCGCGACCGGGAACCGGCGCGGCGACGGTTCACCACGCTAGATCCGCCCCCGGCCGCTCCACAGGGCCATTCCCGACACGTTCCAACGGATAATCGCCGGGGCCGGATCATCGCCGGGGGGGGGCCTCCGCCCGGCCACGCTCAGGGCCGGATCACACCAGCCGCCACAGATGGTCATCGGTTCCGTTGTCCTCGTACTGCACCACCTGGGCGCTGTTGGCCGTGGACATGCCGTCGACCCCCAGCACCTTCTGGCTGTTCTTGTTGCGGACGCGGAACCAGCCGTCGCCGTTGTCCACCTTCCGCCAGAGGTGATCGGCCGTGCCGTTGTCCTCGTACTGGACGACGATGGCGCTGTTGGCGGTGGACATCCGGTCCACGCCCAGGACCTTGCCGCTGTGGCCGTTGCGGATCAGGAACCAGCCGTCGCCCCGGTCGATCCACTGCCAGGCGTGGTCGCCCGTCGGTGTGTTGTCGAACTGCACCACGCGGGCGCTGTTGGCCGTGGACATCCCGTCGACCGCCAGCACCTTGCCGCTGTGCTTGTTGAGCAGTCGGCGGAAGGGCGGCTCCGGGGTCCACGCCCGGCCGTCCGGCGAGGCCGTCGGAAAGCAGGTGACGCGCAGCCGGGCGGCGCCCATGGGAATGAGGGTGACCGTCTCGGCCGGTGCGTCGGTACGGGCCGGGCTCTGCTGCAGCGGGGTGACCACCTGCTCGTCGTCGGAGACCCACTCGGGGATACGGCGCGCCTGGGCGGCCATGCGGACCGGGGTGCCCTCGTGGGTGAAGGGGTTGGCGGCGAGCGGACCGTCGTCGCGGGCGAGGACGGGGAGGGCGCCGGGGGCGAGGCCGTAGTTCCATGGCGTGGTGGCGTGCACTTCGTACTCGGGGAAGGTGTCGGTTCCGGCGTAGCGCACGAAGTCCTCGCCGATGCGCAGGGAGTACGTCAGCGGGCCGTGGTCGACGCTGACCGCGCCGTGCTGCGCGGACCAGGTCCGCAGGGCGGTGCGCTGCGGCAGGCGGATCGTCACCACATCGCCGTCCGTCCAGCTCCGGTCGACCTTGACGAAGGCCGGACCGCCGCGCCCGGCCACCGCCCGGCCGTTGACCTCGATCCGGGGGTTCTCACACCAGCCGGGGACCCGCAGATGGAGCGGGAAGGCCACCTTCTCGCGGGTGGACAGCGTGAGGGTGATGGTCTCGTCGAACGGATAGTCGGTGTCCTCGGTGACGGTGACCGTGGTGCCACCGGCCACTTTTGCGGTCACCTCGCATGCGGCGTACATGGAGGCGGCGAGCCCCTTGTCGGGCGTGGCCAGCCACAGCTCCTCGCTGAAGTACGGCCAGCCCATGCCGTAGTTGTGCGGACAGCAGCGGTACTGGTCGACGCCCGGCTGGTACGACTGCATCGCGAAGCCGTTCTGGAACTGTCCCTGGGACTTCACCGCGTTGTTCAGGTCGACGCTGTTGGCGCTGGTGATGTAGTGGGTGCCGGTGCCCTGGGGATCGAGTGCGGCGGGCAGCATGTTGAACGCCAGGTCTTCGCAGCGGTCCGCCCATACCGGGTCGCCGGTGATCCGGGTCAGCAGCTCATGGCTGGCCATGAACTCGACGATGCCGCAGGTCTCGAAGCCCTGCCGGGGGTCGGCGAAACCCGGGCGGTAGTTCTCGTCCCCGGCGAAGCCACCGCCCGGGAACTGGCCGTACGCGCCGAGCACCGACGCATAGGCGCGGTAGGTCGCCTGTCCGAGCTCGGCGGAGCCGGTCAGCTGGGCGTACTGGGCGGGCTCGCGGAAGCCCTGGGCGATATTGACGTTGTGCGGGGTCGGGATGTTGTCGACCCAATCGGCGCCGTACGTATGCATCTTCTGGACGAGGTCGAGGAGGAACGCCTCACCGGTGCGGCGGTGGAGCCATATCGCGGTGTCGATTCCGTCGCCCCAGCGGTAGGAGACCCAAGCGGAGTCGAAGGCGCCCGCGCCCTGCGCGTTCATGAACCGCAGGAAGCGGGTGAGGAAGGGGACGATGCGCTGGTCGCCGGTGAATTCCTCATGGGTGCGCAGGGCCATGAGGAGGGGGAGGAACGGCCAGAAGTCGGGGCCGCCGTTCAGCTTTGTCCGCAGGGAGCGCGGTCCGAAGAAGCCGTCGCTCTGCTGGGTGGCGAGGATGGCGTCGATCCACTTACGGGAGTTCGCGAGCGCCGTCCGGTCACGGGTGGCCACGGCCAGCGGGACATAGCCACGCAGCCAGTACGGCACCTCCTCCCAGCCGTCCCGGTCCGGGTGGGTCCACCCGGTGGCGTTGACGTCGAGGTAGTGCGAGCGCTCCTCGTAGCGGCCGCAGAGGCCGTGGAGTTGGATGCGCAGCTGCTCGGCCAGCCAGCCACGCGGGGTGATGCTCCCGGACGGGAGCCGGTCGAAGGCGTCGGGCAGCGGGGCCCTTGGCCGCTTGGCCGGGGATGCCACGGCGTCCGTGGCCAGGTGCCCGGCGAGCGCGGGGGCGCCGAGGGTGAGGGCGCCGGTGCGGAGGAAGCGACGTCGGTCGAGGGGCATCGTGCGGCTCCTGTCGGTGGAGTGCCGAGGAAGACGGGTGGTGCCTGACATCGTTGTCGCGCATCACAGCACGCCACCGGCTCGCTGTCCATAAGTTCGACAGGCCGCCCTGCCCCGGTGGGCTCTATGCTGAACGCGATGTCCGCACCTCAGGGCCAGGGCCCCACCTTCCGTGAACTCGTCGTCCAGGCACTGTCCTCCGTCGAGCGCGGCTACGACCTGCTGTCCCCGAAGTTCGACCACACCGCGTACCGGACATCGGCCTCGGTGCTGGACTCGGTGACCGGCGCCCTGCGCCCGCTCGGGCCCTTCGGCAGCGGCCTCGACGTATGCTGCGGAACCGGCGCGGGCATGGGCGTGCTGCGCCAGGTGTGCCGGGAGCGGATCACCGGCGTCGACTTCAGCGCGGGCATGCTGGCTGTGGGCCGGGCTCGTGCGCGGGCGGTGCCGGACGCCCCGCGCACGGACTGGGTACGCGCCGACGCGCGCGCCCTCCCGTTCGGGCCGGTCTTCGACCTGGCGGTGAGCTTCGGGGCGTTCGGCCACTTCCTGCCGCGCGAGCGGCCCGGCCTCTTCGCCCAGGTCCGCTCCGTGCTCCGCCCGAGCGGCCGGTTCGCCTTCCCGATCGTGGCACCGGCCCGCCCGGGGTCCCGGCCCTACTGGTCGCTCCTGGCGTTCGACACCGCGATGCGGGTGCGCAACGCGGTGTGGCGGCCGTCCTTTGTGATGTACTACCGGACCTTCCGGCTCGGGGATGTGCGGAAGGAGCTGATCGGGGCCGGGTTCGAGGTCGAGCTGCGGGCACTGGAGGACCTCGGCCGCCGGGTGGACGGCAGTCCGCGCTGCCGGTTGGTGGTGGCCACCCGGCCGGTGTGAGCGGGCCGCACGTCCACGGGGCCGTTGCCCGGCGCGACGTCCAGGCCGTGTGTGAGCCGTTGCGCGGCACGACGTCCAGGCCGTGTCGTCGTCCGGCCGGACGTCCTGGCCGTGCGCGATATGCGGGAACGCCTCGGTGGCCATGTGCTCCTCGACCGCGACGACTCCTACGCCCGCCGCCCGCCGTCGACCGACAGCGCGATCCCGGTGACGTAGGACGCGGCGTCCGAGCAGAGCCAGACCGCGGCGGCCGCGGCCTCCTGAGGGGTGGCCAGTCGGCCGAGCGGCGTGATCGCCTCCTGCACGGCGAGCATGTCGGTGCCGGCCGCCACCCTCTCGAGCCCGGGAGTGCGGGTCGGGCCGGGGCAGACCGCGTTGACCCGGATGTCGCGCGGCGCGTAGTCGACGGCGGCGACCTTGGTGAGCCCGACGATGCCGTGCTTGGCGGCCACGTAGGCGGGAGCGGTCGGGATCGCGTACAGGCCGCCGTTGGAGGCGATGTTGACGATCGCGCCGCCGCCTTCGAGCAGGGGCAGCTCGTATTTCATGCACAGGAAGGTGCCGGCCAGGTTGACGTGGACCACGCGCTCGAACTCGTCCAGGGGCATCCGGTCGAGCTGCCGGTGATGTGAGGCCAGACCGGCGTTGTTCACGGCGAAATCGAGTCCACCGTAGGCCGCGAGCGTGCGCTCGACGGCCGCCCGCACGGAGTGTTCGTCGGCGATGTCGACGCGGACCGACAGCGCTTCCCCGCCGTCCTTCCTGATCATCTCGGTGGTCTCGGCCGCCGTGCTCTCGTCGATGTCGAGCACGGCGACCGCGGCGCCGGACCGGGCGAACTCAAGCGCCGTCGCGCGGCCGATCCCACTTCCGGCGCCGGTGACCAGACCCACCTTCCGGGACATGCCGCTCATACCAGCGGCTCGTGGTTGGCCCAGGCGACCTTGTAGGGGTGCCGCGACTGCCAGTGCTCGATGACCTCGTGCATACCGGGCGCGGTGAACGCCTTCGCCAGCGCCTCGGTGTCGGCCACGGCCACTTGCACGATCGCGGTCGCGATCAGCGCCGGAATGGCCTCCTCGCCGGGGATGGGAAGGTGGCGCCGGGTCACCACCGACCGTACGAGACCGGAGTCGAGCATGACCCGTTCGATGTCCGTGAGGTATTGGTCGAGTTCGGTTTCGTGCGGCGGCTGATCGAAGGAGACGATCATCGTGTGGTAGATCATGCCTCGATTCTTGGGGGTGTACGCCGATGGTGTCCAAGACCGGTTCGGAATCCGGCGATAACCTGGAGGCATGATCGAACTGGAGACCCGAGAGCTCGAGTACTTCCTGGCGGTCGCCGACGAACTGCACTTCGGCCGGGCCGCCGTCCGGCTCTCGATCGCCCAGCCGGCGCTGTCGAAGGCGATCCGGCGGATCGAGACCCGGCTCGGTGTCCCGCTGTTCCTCCGCTCCAGCCGGCGCGTCGAGCTCACCCCGGCCGGGGAGGCGTTGCGGGAGCACGGGCGGCATGCCCTCAACGCGGTCGGCGCCGCCGTCCGGAACGCCCGGCGCGCCGGGGACGCCCAGGCCCATCTGCGGCTCGTGATCAAGCCCGGTGGCGATGCCGGTCTGCTGTCCGGGATCCTGGCCGGGTACGCCCACCAGCCCGACGCGCGCCGGGTGGACATCCTGTTCAGCGGCCCCGCCGACCGCTCCGACTTCCTGCGCGACGGCCGGGCCGACGTCGGCCTGCTCTACGCGCCGTTCGACGATCTCGACGGCCTGGCCCACGAGACGCTGTACACCGAGGACCGCGTGGTCATCGTCCCGTCAGGGCACCGGCTGGCCGGGCGCCCGGCGGTACGCCTGGCCGATCTGGAGGGCGAGACGCTGCCGCGCTGGAAAGGGGTCCCCGGAGGCGACGGCACCGGTCCCGAGGTCGCCGACGTGGTCCAGATGCTCCACATGATCACGGTGAGCCGGATGATCGGGGTGCTGCCCCGTTCGCTGGTCGAACCGGTCCCGGACGGCCTGGTCTGCGTCCCGGTGACCGACGCGCCGCCCAGCCGCCTCGTGCTCGCCTGGAACGAGCAGGACCGGCGGCCGCTGGTCGCGTCGTTCGTGGCCGCCGCGCTCACCGCTCAGATCCGTTCCGATACTCCCCGGGGGCCGAACACGGCGGCAACCGATGCGGCCGTGGCGGCGACCTGAGGCTGACAACCTGTCAGCTACGCAAGGGAGTTCACAGTGCGCTCATTCCTCGCGCGCCTGGCCACCGTGCTGGCCGCCTTGGCCGCGCTGGTCGCCGCGCCCGGTGTCGCGACGGCCGCCCCGTCGCGGGTCGCCGACGACTGGAACCCGCCCGCGAACCTCGTACAGCCGCTGGGCGAGGTGTGGAACCACGTCGAGTCGACCTATCCGGACCTCTACGGTTTCCGCAACTACGGCTGGGACCAGGTCATGGCCAACAGGGGAAGTGTCAACTACTGCGTCCGCTGGGAGTCCGACGCCCCGGTCAGCGCCGCGCTGCGCGACCAGATCCACGCCGCGCTGAAGAAGCAGTTCGCCAAGTGGATGGCGGCGATGGTGGAGAACGGCAAGGGCCACAACGCCTGGCCGTACACCAACGTCCCGGTCAACATCGTCGGCTGGGCGGTGAAGAACCGCTCGACGCTCCAGTGGACCGACAACTCGGTCGACATCTACGCCGGAAACCTCGACGGCGGCGGCGCCCCTCAGTGTTCCCCCGACTGCGGCCGCTTCTTCCACCAGGACGGCAACTACTCGCGCTGCCCCGGCGGTGCGGCGCACCACTACGACCAGTCGCTGTGGCTGACGAAGGGTTTCCAGGGCGGGGCCGGCGGGGACTGGGGCCAGCGCGTGGGACAGGAGTACTTCACCGGTGCGCTGAACCAGGAGAACATCCACATCTACCTGCATGAAGTCGGCCACACCTTCGGCCTCGACGACTTCTACGACTGGACCCCGACCGGCCAGTGCTGCTTCCTCATGAAGGCGGGCAGCGCCACGCAGATCACGGAGTTCGATAAGTGGATGCTCCGTGACTTCTGGCGCCACCTGAAGAGCCGCTACGGCCTCTGAGCGCTTCCCCTGCCCGGCTGGGCAGGGGAAGTCGGCCCGCTCAGAAATCGCATTCACCGCGCCAGGTGAGGCTGGTGATGGTGGCGTGGTCACCGATGATCAACTTGTAGTCGCCGGGTCCGGGGTTGAAGTGGAGGCACCTGTCGTACGTCCGTCCGTTGAAGACCCAGGTGGCCTGGATGTGGTCGTGGCCCGGCTGACGGGTGCCGTTGTTGAAGATGGTGCTGCCGACGATGCCGGTCTGGTGGGAGCCCCGCCAGTTGCCAGTCGTCTTGATCACGGCCGGACCGTCGGTGCCCACGTTGCTGTCGAACACGCAGACGTTCCCTGAAGGGCAGTTGGGTGGACTGGGCTCGGCCGACGCGGTGGGCGCACTGGCCAGTACGGCGACGAGGGCCGCGGACATGGCCGCCGTGGCGGCGAGGCGCTGGTGCATGGTGTTCCTCCCGGCTTCCGTGGGGCGCCCTCCTGGGCGCCCCTTCCGGCAGACAGGGCACCACAATCCGCGGGGACTGGTCCCGAAGCGCCCGTCAGCGGCCATCTACGAGGAAAACGGACCCACTCGGAACCAGTCGAACTCCGCCACATCGCCCGTGCCCCCGGTCGTCACATCACCCGTGCCGCCCGTCGCCGGACCGGTGGCGAAGAGCCCCAGGGTGGCCCCGATCCACTTGCCCGCCGTCGCCGGGAACGGCGCCCAGAGCGGCGTGAACCCCCGCCCGGCCACGTCGGCCGCGAACTGGCACACTGCACCCGGCCGCACACTCACCCGGAGCCGTACGCCCGAGCGCCCCCTCGGCAGCGGCACCGGCGTGATGGCGTCCACCTCGGCGGCGTCCTGGGCCGCGGTGCGGCATACGAGGACGATCCGGTCACCGTCGTGGCGCAGGCCCACCCAGGCATAGGTCTCGCCCAGGACCACCAGCCCGGCCCGGGACCCCGCCGTCGCGGTGGACAGTTTCAGCGAAGTCGTCGCGGTGAACGACTCGGCGGGCAGCCGCTGGCCCAGCACATTGGGCAGCGACCGGAGGTCATGGGCGACCGGGCTCGGACGGCAGGCCAGCGCGAGCCGGCTCGGGAAGCGGCGCAGCGACCACCACGCCGGATCGGCGTTCGCCTGCCACATCCACTGCTTCCCCAGCTCCGCCCCGGTGAAGTCGTCGCTGGTGGCCGGCGCGGTCACCTCCGTCCGCCCGTTCACCCCCGGCTTGGTGTGCACCAGCACCGGAGCGCCCCGGCCGCTGCCGTCGTCGGTGCCCATCACCGGCCAGCCGTCCGCGCGCCACCGCATCGGCTGGAGGTGCACCACCCGTCCGTAGGCCCCGCGGTCCTGGAAGTGCAGGAACCAGTCCTCGCCGCTCTCGGTGGTCACCCATGCGCCCTGGTGCGGCCCGTTGACGGGGGTGTCGCCCTGGGCGAGCACGATGCGGTCCTCGTACGGGCCCCGGATGGAGCGGGAGCGGAACGCCGACTGCCAGCCATTGGTGACGCCTCCGGCCGGAGCGAAGATCCAGTACCAGCCGTCCCGCTTGTAGAGCTTCGGCCCCTCCAGCGTGGTGTAGCCGGGGAGGTCATCGCCGTTGATCACGATCCGGCCCTCGTCGAGCAGAGCGGTCCCGTCCGGGCTCATGCGGTGCAGGGTGAGCCGGTTGTTGACGCCGCTGCGGCTCTTCGCCCATGCGTGGACCAGATACGCCTGCCCGTCGTCGTCCCACAGCGGACACGGGTCGATCAGCCCCTTGCCCGGTTTGACCGGACACGGTGTGCTCCACGGTCCTCGCGGGTCGGTGGCGGTCACCATGAAGATCCCGAAGTCGGGATCGGGGTAGAAGATCCAGAACTTGCCGTCGTGATGGCGCAGGGCCGGGGCCCACACCCCTTCGCCATGCCTGGGCTCGCCGAAGTGGTCCTTGGGCGACAACTCGGTCAGGGCGTGTCCGATGACGGTCCAGTTGACCAGGTCGACCGACCGCAGCACGGGCAGTCCGGGAACGCGGTTGAAGGTGGAGGCCACCAGATAGAAGTACGGGCCCACCCGGATCGCGTCGGGGTCGGACCAGTCGGCGTTGAGCACCGGGTTCTGATAGCGGCCGTCGCCCAGGTCGGCCACCCACGGCAGGTCCGTCCGGGCCGGCTCCGGCTCGCCTCGCGGCACCGCGCCACCTGCCTCAAGTGGCCCGCCGGGCCGTGGTGTTGCCGAAGCCGGGGCGGCGCCGCCGATGGCGCCGAGCACCGTCGATCCGGCGACCGCGCCGAGGCCGGTCCGTAACACCTGCCTGCGACCGTGTCCGCTCACTGTTCCCTCCGGGGCGACTCATGGGTGTGGTGCGTCCGTCGGTAAGCGCTTGCTGCCGGAGTCTGTCAGCGCGTCGTGGCCTGGGCAAGACGGGGTGAGAATCCGCCACCGGACGATTGGCCCGCCCCGGTAACCTCCTGGCCCGACCCGGCAACCTCCTGGTGCGCGGTGGCGACAGTCGCACGGCAGGAGTCGTCGAGCAGTGGGAGTGAGGGGCCATGGAAGCCGAACGTCGAGGGGTGGTGCGCGGCAGGCGTCGTGTGCTCGGGGTGGCCGTCGGAGCTCTGGCCTTGGCCGGTGCGGTCGCCCTGCCGGGGCAGGGGGCGTTCGCCGAGGGCGGGCGGGGACCGGCCGCCGCGTCCTGGAAAGCCGATGCCGCCGACGGTTTCGCGTCGGTCGACGCGCTGGGGCAGAACGGTACGTACGGGGGCCGGGACGGCCGTACGGTCACCGTGCGTACGCTCGCCGACCTCGAGAAGTACGCGACCGCGCCCGAGCCCTATGTCATCGTCGTGGCCGCGGCGATCACCATGGATCCCAAGGGCAAGGAGATCAAGGTCGCCTCGGACAAGACGATCGTGGGCTCGGGCACGTCGGGCCAGATCGTGGGCGGTGGCTTCTTCCTGGGCCAGGGCGTGCACAACGTCATCCTCAGGAATCTGACGATCCGTGATTCCTACGAGGGCACGTGGAACGACAAGGAGCACGACTGGGACGCCATCCAGATGGACGGCGCCCACCATGTGTGGATCGATCACAACGATCTGCGGCATATGGCCGACGGGCTGATCGACAGCCGTAAGGACACCACCTTCCTCACGGTGTCCTGGAACCGGCTGCAGCAGAACAACAAGAGCTTCGGGATCGGCTGGACGGAGAACACCACGGCCGACATCACGATCCACCACAACTGGTTCCGCGAGAGCGAGCAGCGCAACCCGTCCGCCGACAACATCGCCCACGCACATCTGTACAACAACTACCTGCAGGACGACCCCGGCACGGACATCAACTCCTCCTACGGCAACTACGCCCGGGGGAACACCAGGATGGTGCTGGAGAACAGCTACTTCCAGGGCTTCAAGAACCCCGTCATCAAGGACGGCACCGCCACCCTGGTCCAGCGCGGCAACGTCTTCGCCAACACCTCCGGCCGCAACGAGAGCGGTGGCACCGCGTTCGACCCGAAGGCGTACTACTCCTACTCCCTCGACCCCGCCGACCGGGTGCCGTCCATCGTGAGCACCGGCTCGGGCCCCGCGTCGGCCATCGGCGCCACCGGCTGACGCGGCGCCGTCCTCACGGGGCGTCGGAGCCGTCGTAGCCGGGGAGGGCCAGCGCCGAATGCACGTCCCGGCCGCCGCTGCTGAGCACGGCGGACGGCTCACGCAGCGCCTTGTTGCGCTGGGCCAGTTCCTCGGCGGTGCGAGGGGAGACGCCGGCGTTTCCATCGCCTGCGAGGGCCTGGTTCCGCTCGGCGAACGACCTCAGGGTGCGCTCGTACCCCTCGAAGGCGTCGTCGTGGTGGGCGTGTGCGGCCAGTTCACCGGCGAGGACGTACGCGCCGACCAGCGCCAGACTCGAGCCCTGACCGGAGAAGAACGACGGCGCGTAGGCGGCGTCGCCGATCAGGGCGACCCGGCCCGTGGACCACCGTGGCATGTGGATCTGGCTGACCACGTCGAAGAAGAGGTCGTCGCTGTCGCGCATGGCGGCGACCATGCGTGGGACCTCCCATCCGTATCCGGAGAACACCTCGGCCACAAGGTCGCGCTGGGCGGCGGGGTCGTGGAAGGCGTCGAAGGACGGTTCGGGGTGCAGGAAGGTGAGGAAGGCGTGGACCCGGTCGTCGTCGCGGGGCGCGTAGAGGACGGCGGTCCGGCCCGGGACGTTCCAGGTGAGCCCCTCGTGCGCGAGCCCCAGGTGGTTGGGCATGGTGAATCCGGCGAAGCAGTGGTCGAGGTAGCGGTGGTAGCCCTCCTCGGGGCCGAAGGCCAGGCTCCTGGTGTGCGAGTGGATGCCATCGGCGCCGATGACCACGTCGAAGGTGCGCCGGGCGCCGCCGCGGAAGGTCACGTCGACCCCGCCGTCGTGGTCGTGGAGGGTGGCGATGGAGTCGTTGAAGAGGATCTCGACGTCGTCGTGGATGGCGCCGTAGAGGATCTCGGCCAGCTCTCCGCGCGGGATTTCGAGGTCATGGCCTTCCTCGCCACCGGAGATGGCCTCGGGCGGGACGGCGCCTACCGGATCGCCTTGCTCGTCGAGGAAGGTGATCCGGTGCATGCCGACGTGGGCGTCCCGGAGCCGGGGGAGCACCCCCATCCGCCGGGCGACCTCGATCGCGGTGCCGCGGATGTCGATGGGGTAGCCGCCACCGCGCAGTGCGGCCGCCTTCTCGACGAGGGTGACCGCGAAGCCGTAACGGCGGAGCCAGTAGGCCAGCGCGGGACCGGCGATGCTGGCGCCGGAGACCAGGACCGTTCGCCGCGGCGTGATGTTCATGGTGCCCATGGGCGTTCCTCTCCGGCCCTCCCGCGGGGAGGGCCCGGTCGCATACCTAACTCAGGTATCCTTTTTTATGGCGTGAAGAGCCCCGGAGGTGCGGGGTCGACGAGGAAGACTATATACCTAAGTTAGGTAGATGTGGAGGCCGGGCATGACCGCCGAAGGACCGGAGGCCGGGCAGGGCGGCGACGGCGAGCACGACCTGCTGGCCATGCTGCCCCGTCTGACGCAGCTCAGCGGCGCCGTGAACCGGGGCCGGGTGACCGAGCGCGCCATGGAGGCCGCCGGCGTATCCGTGGACCGCCCCGCGATGTCGGTGCTGGTCGCCCTGCATGTGGCGGGCACCCCACTGCGCGTGGGGGAGATCGCCGCGCGGATGCAGGTGGTCGGGCCCCATGTCACCCGGCAGATCAACGAGTTGGCGCGGCGGGGGCTGGTCCGCCGGGTCACCGATCCGGACGATCAGCGCGCCCGGCTCATCGAGCCGACCGCCGAGGGAGCGGCCGCCACCGAGCGTTATATGCGGACCGTCCTCGGATGGTTCAGCGACGCCCTCGCCGCCTGGACCCCACACGACCGCGAGGTCTTCGGCCGCCTGCTCGCGCGCTTCGTCGACGACCTCACCGCCCACCTGAACTCCTTCGACGACGACCGGGCCGGCTGAGCGGACACCGATCGGCCGTCCGGGATCAGGGTCCGGTGGCAGCCGCCTGGCCGCTCAGCGAGGCGCCCCGCCCGTCTCGACGAGCTCGGCCAGCTTGTCCAGGGCCATGCGCTGCCCCAGCTCGTTGTCGGCGGCCGGTACGGCGTCGGGGATCCCCTCGTGCAGGAGGTGGACGTCGGTGCCGCCGCCCTCCGCGTCGGTGAGCGTGGTCGTCATCGTCATCGTGGAGCGCAGGGCAGGGTCCGCGGTCTCGAACTCGAGCACCTCGACCACCTGCTCATCCGGCACCAGCCGGGTGAAGCGGCCCTGGTAGGTGTCCGTATGGCCGCCCGACTTGCCGGTGCTCGCAGGGTCGTCGTAGACGAGGGAGATACGGAAGACGCCCCCTTCGCGGGGGTCGAACTCATGCACCCGGCTGGTCATGCCCTCGGGCACCCGCCAGGCCGCGACGGCGCTCGCGTCGAGGAGCGCCCGGTAGACGGCGGAGCGCGGAGCGTTCACCCGCCGGGTGAGTCGCATGGTGTACATGCGCTCAACCTAGCGGCCCGGTGGCGGGTATGTGATCCGATGGCACCGGAGCCACCGCCCCGGATGTGCGGGTGGCGGCGGAGGTCTGGCGTCCGGAAAGACCTCCGCCGCCGGGACACCCCATCCACGGAGCGTTGTCGAGGGGTGCCGTCCTGGGGGAGTGGGGTCAGCGCTTGACCTTGCGGGTCGCCCGCAGCCACTCCTTGTTCATCGCGGTGATGGAGAACAGCGGGATGCCCTTGGGGCAGGCCGTGGCGCACTCACCGGTGAGGGTGCAGCCGCCGAAGCCCTCGGCGTCCATCTGGGCCACCATGTCCAGCACCCGGGTCTCCCGCTCCGGAGAGCCCTGGGGCAGCACATTGAGATGGTTGACCTTGGCCGAGGTGAACAGCATCGCCGCGCCGTTGGGGCAGGCCGCCACGCAGGCACCGCAGCCGATGCACTCGGCGTGCTCGAACGCGAAGTCCGCGTCCGCCTTGGGCACCGGAGTGGCGTGTGCCTCCGGCGCGGCCCCGGTCGGGGCGGTGATGTAGCCACCGGCCTGGATCACCCGGTCGAACGCGGAGCGGTCCACCACCAGGTCCTTGATGACCGGGAAGGCGGAGGCGCGCCACGGCTCGATGTCGATGGTGTCGCCGTCCTGGAAGGACCGCATGTGGAGCTGGCAGGTGGTGGTGCGCTCCGGACCGTGGGCGTCACCGTTGATCACCAGGCTGCACGCACCGCAGATGCCCTCACGGCAGTCGTGGTCGAAGGCCACCGGCTCATCGCCCTTGACGATGAGCTCCTCGTTGAGGACGTCGAGCATCTCCAGGAAGGACATGTCCTGGGAGACGCCGTCCAGCTCGTAGGTGGCCATGGCGCCGGGGGCGTCGGGGTTCTTCTGGCGCCAGACGCGCAGGGTGAGCTTCATGCGTAGCTCCGCTGAGTGGGGTGGACGTAAGTGAAGGTCAGCTGCTCCTTGTGGAGCACGGGAGCGGCGCCGGTGTCGGTGAACTCCCAGGCCGCGGCGTAGGAGAACTCCTCGTCCCCGCGGGCCGCCTCACCGTCGGGGGTCTGGGACTCCTCGCGGAAGTGGCCGCCGCAGGACTCGGCCCGGTGCAGGGCGTCCAGGCACATCAGCTCGGCCAGCTCCAGATAGTCCACGACCCGGTTGGCCTTCTCCAGCGACTGGTTGAACTCCTCGCCGGTGCCCGGCACCTTGAGCCGCCGCCAGAACTCCTCACGGATCTGCGGGATGCGGTCCAGCGCCTTGCGCAGCCCCTCGTCGGTGCGGGCCATACCGCAGAACTCCCAGACCAGCTCGCCGATCTCACGGTGGAAGGAGTCGGGGGTGCGGTCGCCGTCCACGGTCAGCAGCCTGGCCAGTCGGTCCTCGGTCTCCCGCACGGCCTCGACGGCCGCCGGGTGCGAGGCGTCGACCTCGTCCTTGTGCGGATTGCGGGCCAGGTAGTCGTTGATGGTCGACGGCAGGACGAAGTAGCCATCGGCCAGGCCCTGCATCAGCGCGGAGGCGCCGAGCCGGTTGGCGCCGTGGTCGGAGAAGTTGGCCTCGCCGATCGCGAACAGCCCCGGCACGGTGGTCTGCAGGTCGTAGTCGACCCACAGCCCGCCCATCGTGTAGTGGATCGCGGGGTAGATGCGCATCGGGACCTCGTACGGGTTCTCCGCCGTGATCCGCTCGTACATGTCGAAGAGGTTGCCGTACTTCTCCTCGACCGCCTTGCGCCCCATCCGGGCGATGGCGTCGGCGAAGTCCAGATAGACGCCCTGGCCACCGGGGCCTACGCCACGGCCCTCGTCGCAGACGTTCTTCGCGGCGCGGGAGGCGATGTCGCGCGGCACCAGATTGCCGAACGACGGATAGATCCGCTCCAGGTAGTAGTCGCGCTCGTCCTCGGGGATCTCGGCGGGCGGACGGGTGTCGCCCTTCGCCTTGGGCACCCAGATCCGGCCGTCGTTGCGCAGCGACTCGCTCATCAGGGTCAGCTTGGACTGGTGGTCCCCGGAGCGCGGGATGCAGGTCGGGTGGATCTGGGTGAAGCAGGGGTTGGCGAAGTACGCGCCGCGCCGGTGCGCCCGCCAGACGGCGGTCGCGTTGGAGTTCATGGCGTTCGTCGACAGGTAGAAGACGTTGCCGTAGCCGCCGCTGGCCAGCACCACCGCGTCGGCGAAGTACGTGGAGATCCGGCCGGTCACCAGATCGCGGGCGACGATGCCACGCGCCCGCCCGTCGACCACGATCAGGTCCAGCATCTCGGTGCGGGCGTGCATCTCCACATTGCCCGCCGCGATCTGGCGGGACAGCGCCTGGTAGGCGCCGAGCAGCAGCTGCTGGCCGGTCTGGCCGCGGGCGTAGAAGGTGCGGGAGACCTGCACACCGCCGAAGGAGCGGGTGTCCAGCAGACCGCCGTACTCGCGGGCGAAGGGCACGCCCTGGGCCACGCACTGGTCGATGATCTCCACCGAGATCTGCGCCAGGCGGTGGACATTGGACTCGCGGGCGCGGAAGTCACCGCCTTTGACGGTGTCGTAGAACAGCCGGTGGATCGAGTCGCCGTCGTTGCGGTAGTTCTTCGCCGCGTTGATCCCGCCCTGGGCGGCGATGGAGTGGGCCCGGCGCGGTGAGTCCTGGTAGCAGAACTGGACCACGTGGTAGCCCTGCTCGGCCAGGGTGGCGCCGGCGGCGCCACCGGCCAGCCCGGTGCCGACCACGATGATGGTGTGCTTGCGGCGGTTGGCGGGGTTGACCAGCTTGGCCTCGAAGCGGCGGGTGTCCCAGCGCTCGTTGACCGGCCCGGAGGGGGCCTGCTCGTCCTGGATCGGCTCGCCGACGGTGTACTCGGTGTATTCGCTGTACTCGCTGTACGAGGTCATGGTCAGCTCACCACTCCGGTCATGACACCGACGGGTATGGAGATGAACCCGGCGGTGAGAACGATGGCCAGGGCGTTGGCGATGGCCTTGAGGGCGCGGTCACGGGTGTGGTTGCCCGCGCCGAGGGTCTGCGCGGCGCTCCAGAAGCCGTGCCGGACGTGCATGCCCATGGCCAGCATCGCCACGATGTAGATGACGTTCCCGTACCAGGTGGAGAAGGTGTCCACCACGTTCTGGTACGGATGGCCCTCCTGGAATCCGCCGGAGTGTGTGGTGCCGGTGGTGAGGTCCAGAACGTGCCAGACGATGAACAGGCCCAGGATCACCCCGCCCCAGCGCATGGTCCGGGTGGCATAGCTCATCCGTGGCTTGGTGTGGACGTACTTCTGCGGGCGAGCCTTGATGTCGCGCCGGCTCAGCTGGTAGGCGGACACGGCGTGCAGGACCACCGCGGCCAGGAGGACGATCCGGGCGATCCACAGGCCCCACTCATGGTGCAGAACGGGGGCTCCCATGACACGCAGCCAGTGTCCGTAGGCGTTGAATTCCCCGGGACCGAAGAAGATCTTCATGTTCCCGAGCAGGTGGGCGCAGAGGTAGCCGATCATGATCAGACCGGTCGCGCCCATGACGATCTTCTTGCCGAGGGTCGATTGCCAGAAATTGAGCGCCATGGACGGCCGCCGCTCCGCCCGCGTCGGACGCTGCTCCGGCCGCGTTGTCAATGCCATGAACACGACGTTAGAACCGGGTGGGTCAAAAGGGCCAAGATATGATTCTGATCATCTCGATAGGCAATGCCTATCGAGGGCCGCTCGGATCCGGCCACGCTTGACTTTGTCGTCCGCGCGGCCAGGGAAAACCGGTCAGCAGAAGCCCTCGCGCGTGATGGCGAGCGCCTGGCGGAGGAGGTCCACGACGTCGCGCTCGCGGCGTTCGAGAGCCGTCTGCCCGACGACGCGGAAGGCGGCGAGGAGGGTCGCGGCGAGGACCTGGGCCCGCAGGGGCGTGTCCGGTCCGGCGGGCAGGCGCTCCTCGGCGGCCACGGCGAGATCGCGTTCGGCGGCGGCGTAGGTGGCGACCAGCTCGGGCAGCAGCGCCGGGTGCAGGCGCAGGGTCCGGTAGCGCTCCTCCTGCTCCGGGTCGGCCGCGAACTCGGTGGAGTGCTGCTCGGCGGCGCCGATGACCGCCGCCATCAGGGATTCCCGCGCCGGGCGGGCGCGGATGAGCTCGACCAGCCGGATCGTACGCGCCCGGTCGTGGTGCAGCAGCGCCTGCTCCTTGCTGGCGAAGTAGTTGGAGAAGGTGCGCCGGGAGACGGTGGCGGCATCGGCGATGGCCTCCACCGTGAGGCTCTCGACGCCGTGCTCGGCGGCGAGGAGCACGGCGGCGTCGTGCAGTGACTGGCGGGTCGCCGCCTTCTTGCGCTCACGCAGGCCGGTAGTCATCGCCGATGAGCATACGGGAGAAGGTCGATTCTTTCCCGTTGGGCAATCTTGCACAGTGGGAATGTTTCTGTGAGGCTGAGCCCGCGCCGCCGATCAGCCGCCGGCCGGTCAGCCGTGGCTGGTCGGTCGCCGACCGAACAGCCACCGGTCAACGCCACCCCGGACGGCATCCGAGCCCCGCACACCTTCCGACGCAGAGGCCCGAGGACTCCCTATGCCCACCCCCCAACGCCCGCCCGCCACCACCTCCATGGACACCCAGGAGCTGGGATTCGACCCGGACACCCTGCGGACGAAGTACCGGGCCGAGCGCGACCGCCGGATCCGCCCCGACGGCAACAAGCAATACCGGCGCATCGCCGGGGAGTTCGGCTCGTACGCCCAGGACCCGTATGTGGAGCCGGGGTTCACCCGGGAGCCGCTGCGCGACCGGGTCGAGGTGCTGGTCATCGGGGGCGGATTCGGTGGTCTGCTCGCCGGTGCGCGGCTGCGGCAGGCCGGTGTGCGGGAGATCCGCGTGATCGAGCAGGGCGGGGACTTCGGCGGGACCTGGTACTGGAACCGCTATCCGGGTGTCCAGTGCGACATCGAGTCCTACGTCTATATGCCCCTGCTCGAGGAGGTCGGCTACGTACCACGGTGGCGCTACGCACCCGGCGAGGAGATCAGACAGCACGCACGGGCGATCGGGCGCCACTTCGACCTCTACCGCGATGTCTGCTTCCAGACCCAGGTGACCGAACTCCACTGGGACGACGCCGAGTTGGAGTGGACCGTGCACACCGACCGGGACGACCGCGTCCGGGCGCGCTATGTGGTCATCTCCAGCGGAACACTCAGCCGGGCGAAACTCCCCGGCATCCCCGGGATCGAGACCTTCCAGGGGCATACGTTCCACACGAGCCGCTGGGACTACGACTACACCGGCGGCGACGCGAGCGGCGGTCTGCGCAAACTGGCCGACAAGCGCGTGGCCCTCATCGGCACCGGCGCGACCGCCATCCAGGCCGTGCCACATCTGGGGCGCGACGCCGAGCGGCTGTATGTGTTCCAGCGCACGCCGTCCTCGGTCGATGTGCGAGGCAACCGCCCCACCGACGAGGGCTGGGCCGCGTCGCTCACGCCCGGCTGGCAGTGGCGCCGCAGGGACAACTTCCTCGCCGTCGTCACCGGTGGTCAGGTGGACGAGGACCTGGTGGACGACGGCTGGACGAGCACCGCCCGGCTGCAGCAGAAGCTCATCCCGACCGACAGCTACGCGGATCTCCCGCCCAGGGAGCGCGAACGCCGCTACGAGCTCGCCGACTTCCAGAAGATGAACGGAATCCGCGACCGAGTGGACTCCATCGTCGAGAACACGGCGACGGCCGAGGCCCTCAAGCCCTGGTACCGCTATATGTGCAAGCGCCCCACGTTCAGCGACACCTATCTGGACACCTTCAACCGGCCCAATGTCACGCTGGTGGACACGGCCGACCACGGGGGCGTCGAGCGCGTCACCGAGAAGGCCGTCGTGGTCGGCGGGGTCGAGTACGAGGTCGACTGCGTCGTCTTCGCCACCGGCTTCGAGGTCGGCGTCTCCGGAATCACCTCCGGACTCCTCCCGGTGCACGGCCGGGGCGGTATCACCCTGACCGAAGCCTGGAGCGGCGGCCCGAAGACACTGCACGGCTTCTACAGCCACGGCTTCCCCAACCTCTTCCAGCTCGGCCCGCTGCAGAACGCCAGCTCGGTCAACTATGTGCACATCCTCGATGAGCAGGCCATTCATGTCGCCGAGGTGCTCGCCGAGGCGCGTAAGCGCGGGGCCCGGTATGTCGAGCCGACCGCCGAGGCCGAGGCGGCGTGGCGCGCCACGATCCGTGAGAAGGCGGCGGACCTGTACGCCTTCCATGCCGAGTGCACTCCCGGCTACTACAACAACGAGGGCATGCCGAGGGAGCGCAGCGAGTCCTTCGGCGACGGGCCGATCGCCTTCCACGAACTGCTCAGGCACTGGCGCGCGGACGGCGGCATGGACGACGTCCTGGTCCCCTGACACCGATGTTTGCCACTTATACGGAAGGAGAGGCGATGCACCCCAGCCGGTTCGACGACACCGGCCGTACGCAGGTCACGAGCGATCGTATGGAGGTGCGACGACTCACCCGGGCGAACCGGCTGTGGGGTTCCAATGGTGTCACCTTCGGCCCCGACGGGCGGCTGTACGTGGCGCAGTTCCTCGCCGGGCAGATCAGCGCCGTGGACCCGGCCTCGGGTGACATCGAGGTGGTGGTGCCGCTCGACGGCCCGGTGGAGGCGCCGGACGACCTTGCCTTCGGGGCGGACGGCTCGATGTACATCGCCGATCTGACCCCCGGCCGGGTGTGGCGGCGCGACTCCGGGGGCGAGTACACGCTCGTCTCCGACCAGGTGTCGGTGCCGAACGGCATCACCTGCGTCGGCGACCGTCTCTTCGTCAACGAGATGAAGATGAACGGCCGCCTGATGGAGCTGTTTCCGGGCGGTGGCGACCCGACGGTGCTGACCGACGGACTGGCCCTGGGCAACGCGATGCAACTCGGCCCGGACGGCTGTCTGTACTACCCGCAGATGATGCGCAACCAGGTCTGGCGGATCCCGCCCGACGGCGGGGTGCCCGAGCTGGTGGCCGGGGAGGTGGACGACCCGGTCGCGGTGCGGTTCGACCGGGGCGGCGTCCTCGTTGTCCTGTCCCGTGGCAGGGCCGGGGTGGTGACCCGTATCGATCTGAACACCGGGGCCCGGTCGGTCGTCGCCACCGGCGTCGTGGGGCTGGACAACGCCGCGTTCGACCACGAGAACCGGATGTTCGTGTCCAGCTTCGCCAGTGGCGGGATCGCGGAGGTGCACACGGACGGCCGGACCCGGGTGGTGGTCCCGCAGGGGTTCGACGGGCCCTTCGGCATCACGGTCGACCTCGGTGGCACGGTGTACGCGGCCGACCACTTCCGGCTGGCGGGCCCGGATGCCACCGGCCACGACGGGCGGGAGCCCGGTGTCGTCACCCATGAGCTGATGTACGCCGTGCACAACGTCACCGCCGACGACGGCCTGCTGCACCTCACCTCACAACTCGGCGATGTGCGCACCCACGACCCCGTGGACAGGACCATGCGGGTGCGTGCGACCGGGCTGGATCAGCCCACCGGGATCGCCGTCGCACCGGACGGCTCCCTCGTGGTCGCCGAGACCGGCGTCGGCCGCATCCTGCGCATCGACGACACCGACACGGTCAGCGTGCTCGCCGAGGGACTCGACCACCCTTTGGACGTCGCCTTCGACGGCCGAGGGCGCTGCTATGTCAGCGACGACCGGCGCGGCGCGGTGCTCCGGCTGGAGGACGGCGAGGCGGTGGTCGTCGCGGACGGGCTCGGCGAACCGCAGGGCCTGGCCGTGCGCGGCGACGAGCTGTTCACGGTGGAGGTCGCGCACCGGCGGCTGCGGGCGATCTCGCTGGCCACGGGCGAGAGCAGGACCGACGCGGAGGACCTGGCGGTCGGCCTGCCGCCCGGGATCACCCGCACCGAACCCGAGCCGATTCCCGGAGTCCCCGGCCGCCCGCGCCAGTTCGCCGGGCTCGCCGTCGCACCGGACGGGGCCCTCCTCGTATCGGCCAACGGGGAGGGGAGTGTGCTGCGTCTGGAAGCGCCTGCCGAATGAGCCGCCGCGGCTCCAGGATCCCATTCCAGATGGTTTTCCCTCCTTCGTGTGACCTTCCAGGTACATGCCCCCATGTGCTGGTCTGTTCCTGAACACTGGACGGACAGGGGAGGCACGCCGAGGAGGGGGATATGGCGGGCGACACGATTCTGTTCGCGGTGCGGGAGCACCCCGGGGACGACACGGTCGGAGCCGAGCAGCTGCGCAGGATCCGCAAGGAGTTGGAAGCCGGCGGGTTCGCGGTGCGATGGGCCGACACCGGCGCCGACGCCCGGACGGTGTTGCGCACCGAGGCCGGTCTGGCCGCCGCGCTGGTGGACTGGGGACTCGACTCGTGCGGCGGCGCGGACGGTGAACCGGGCGGCCCACCGCGCGACGAACCGGATGGCGACTTGGGCGGCGCCGCGGTGCTGCGCCAGGTCGGCCGGCGGTTCCAGAACCTGCCGGTCTTCCTGATCGCGGCCGACGAGAGCCTTGAAGAACTGCCGCTGTGGGTGTCGGAGACCGTGGTCGGCTATGTCTGGCCCACGGAGGACACCGCCGGCTTCATCGCGGGGCGGATCTCCAGCGCCGCCCGCGCCTACCGCGAGGCCGTTCTGCCGCCGTTCTTCAAGGCGCTGCGCCGCTTCGACGATACGCATGAGTACTCATGGCACACCCCGGCCCACTCCGGTGGGGTCGCCTTTCTGAAGTCACCGGTGGGCCGGGCCTTCCACGACTACTTCGGAGAGCGGCTCTTCCGCAGCGACTTGTCGATCTCGGTCGAGCCGCTCGGTTCGCTGTTCGAGCACACGGGCCCGATCGGCGACGCGGAGCGGAACGCCGCCCGGGTCTTCGGCGCCGACCTCACCTACTTCGTCCTCCACGGCGACTCCACCTGTGACCGCCTGGTCGGCCACTTCAGCGTCACCCGGGACGAGATCGCGCTGGTGGACCGGAACTGCCACAAGTCGGTGCTGCACGGTCTGGTCGTCTCCGGCGCCCGGCCGGTCTATCTGATCCCCACCCGCAATGGCTACGGACTGTCCGGGCCGCTGCCCCCGGATGAGATCCGGGCGGCCACGGTGGCCGCCCGGATCGCGGGAAACCCGCTGACGCGCGGCGCGCTCTCCGCCGAGGCCCAGTACGCGGTCTTCACCAACTCCACCTACGACGGGCTGTGTTACGACGCCATGCAGGCCGCCCGAGGGCTCGCGGCCAGCACCCCACGCGTCCACTTCGACGAGGCATGGTTCGCCTACGCCCGTTTCCACCCCCTCTACGCCGGGCGCTACGGCATGTCGGTGGGGCCCGACACCTTCCCCGGGCCCGACCGGCCCACCGTCTTCGCCACCCAGTCCACCCATAAGCTGCTGGCCGCGCTCTCGCAGAGCGCCATGGTGCACATCAGGCCCGCGCCCCGGGCCCCGGTGGAACACGACCGGTTCAACGAGGCGTTCATGATGCACGGCACCACCTCGCCGCTGTATCCGATGATCGCCTCCCTGGATGTGGCCACCGCGATGATGGACGGGCCACAGGGCCGCTGGCTGATCGACGAGGCGGTGGCCGAGGCGGTCCGCTTCCGCCAGTCGGTGGTGCGGATCGGGCGCCGTATCAGGGCCGCCGGGGACCGCCCCAGCTGGTTCTTCGGGATCTGGCAGCCGGAGACCGTGACCGATCCGGCCGGCGGTGAGCGGCTGCCCTTCGACGAGGCCCCGGCCGAGCTGCTACGCACGGACCCCTCGTGCTGGGAGCTGGAACCGGACGCCGAGTGGCACGGTTTCCCGGGGCTCAGCCAGGGCTACTGCATGCTCGATCCGCTCAAGGTCACCGTGACCTGCCCGGGGATCGACGCGAGCGGACGGATGGCCGATTGGGGCATCCCCGCCCGGGTCCTCACCTCCTATCTGGCGACTCGGCACGTGGTGGTCGAGAAGACGGACAGCTACACCACCCTGGTCCTGTTCTCCATGGGCATCACCAAGGGCAAATGGGGGACCCTGCTGGACGCCCTGATGGACTTCAAGGCCCTCTACGACGAGGACGCACCGCTGGACCGCGTCCTGCCCGGACTGGTCGCCGCGTATCCCGGCCGTTACACCCGCCGGACCCTGCGTGAGCTGTGCCAGGAGATGCACGACCAGCTGCGTGAGGTGAGCCTGGTCCAGCTGCTGGACACCGCCTTTCAGGAGCTGCCGGAGCCGGTCGTCCCACCACAGCTCTGCTACCAGCGACTCATCCGCGGCGGCACCGAGCGGGTGCGGCTTTCCGAGGCGGCGGGACGGGTGGCCGCGGCCATGGTCACCGTCACACCACCCGGTATCCCGGTGCTGATGCCCGGTGAGGGCATCGGCACGCCCGACGGTCCACTGCTGCGCTATCTGACCGCGTTGGAGACGTTCGACCGGCGCTTTCCCGGATTCCGGAGCGAGACCCATGGCGTGACCCTCGACCCGGAAACCGGCGACTACCTGATCGAGTGTCTGTCCCAGGGCGAGGAGGCTCCCAGAGCGGCCTTGGGCGATGCGCGCGAGCTCGCTGTCCCGGCTCCGGCCACGGCTCCGGCCGCAGCCCCGGTGGAGCACCCCTGAATTCGGCGGCCGCGCCTGTCTCCAGGTCGGCGGCCGCTCGGACGCCTCAGGACAGGTCGACCCACACCTTTCCCGACGCGGTGTACGCCGCGGTGAATGCCTCCTGGACGTCGTCGAGGGGGTAACCGTCGCTGACCACCGCGCCGAGCCGGGGTGGGGTCCGGGACTCCAGGGCACTGACGGTCTGTGCGAAGTCCACCGGATGGTCGTAGATCATGCTGCCGATGAGGGTGATCTGCCCCGCCACCAGATCGCGCGGCGAGACCCCGAGCGGGGCGGTGTTCATCCCGATCAGTACGGCGGTGCCGTGTTTGGCGAGCCGCCGTAGTCCCTGCTCGACCACGCCGGGGGCTCCTGAGGTCTCGAAGAGACAGGGGAGCCCGGCCACGTCCGTCGGCAGGGGCGTCGCGCCGAGGGAGCACGCGCGGTCGCGCCGGGCCTCGTTGGGCTCCTGGACGAACACCGTCACACCATGGTCGACCAGCGCCTGGCACAGCAGCAGACCCTGGGAACCGGCCCCGATCACCAGGCAGCTCTGCCCCGGTGCGATCCCCGAGCGCCGCATCGCCGCCCGTGCCACCGTCGCGGGTTCCACACAGACCAGGTCCTCGAGGGGCAGATGCGGGGCGACCGGCCATACGAACGTGGCCGGAGCGACCACGTAGTCACTCAGCAGACCGGGGACGGTCAGTCCTACGGCGGCCCGGCCCGCACAGGCCGACGTGCGCCCGGCGCGGCAGGGTTCGCAGGTCAGACAGCAGTAGTCCGGTTCGATGACCACGTCCTGGCCGACCTGCAGACCGCTGACCTCACGGCCCAGCTCGACGATCCGCCCCGTCCCCTCGTGGCCCAGCACCCAGGGCAGGCTCGGCGGCCGCCGGCGTCCCGCGTGCACCGCGAGATCGGAGCCGCACAGCCCCGTGCCCCGCATACGGATCAGCACATCCCCCGGGCCGCAGGATGGCTCCGGGGCGGACACCACGGACAGCGCGCCGGGCTCGGTCAGCACGGCGGCCCTCAAGGGAACGCCTGCTTTCCGATGGGACGCGCCGTCGGCATCATGCCAAGAGCGTGCCACACATGATCCGCGCGGCGGTAGACCACACCACCTGTCCCGCACCACCCGCCCACGCCACCGGCCCACCTGACCGAGTCCCCGGCCACCGCACACCTCGTACGCGTACGCTGTGGGCGCAATCGACTTACCTGAGTTAGGAGTTGGAACGGCCATGTCGGACAGCACCCTGGCCCCCGATATCGATCAGGCCCTGTACGCACTATCCCCCGAGGGTCGGAAACTTCTCTTCACCGAGGCCAAGACGGCCTATGACTTCAGCGACAAGCCGGTGGGCGACGACCGTCTGCGGGCCATCTACGAACTGTTCAAATGGGCCCCGACGTCGGCGAATATCAATCCGCTGCGCATTCTGTTCGTACGCACCGAGGAAGGAAAGCAGCGGCTGCTGCCCGGGGTGGCGCAGCCCAATCAGGAGCAGACCGCGTCGGCCCCGGTCACCGCGGTGCTGGCCGCGGACACCCGTTACCCGGAGTATGTGCCGTTCCTCGCTCCGTCCAACCCGCAGTTACAGCAGATGCTGGAGGCCAACCAGGAACTGCGCGAGACCCACATGGACTTCAACGCGGTACTCCAGGCAGGCTACTTCGTGCTGGCCGTCCGCGCGGCGGGGCTCGCCGCCGGGCCGATGAAGGGATTCAACGCCGAGGCGGTGGACAAGGAGTTCTTCCCCGATGGCCGGTGGCGGTCGCTCCTGCTGGTCAACATCGGCCACCCGAGCCCCGAAGCCTTCCGGGACCGGCTTCCGCGCCCCTCGTACGAGCAGGCGGTACAGCTGGTCTGACCTCAGCGGAGTGATGTGAGGCACCCACCTCCATGGGATCAGGCCACTACACCCGCGGTGGCCTGATCCCCCTTCGCGACGGGCCTTCGCCGGGGCCTTCGCGCCGGGCGGGGAACCCGTCGCATGTGTCGGTCGCGCCCAGCGGCGGTACGCCGGGCCTCGTACGCGGAACCCATCAAGCACCGTCGACTTTCGGCCCAATCGGAGACCCCCACCCCCTCGTCCGCACCGCCCGTACGGTGCCTTCCCACGGCGACGAGGGCCACGTAGCATCGGCCGAAAAGCGCGGCGTGATCGTTTCGTGATATATAACTCATTCGCTTGACATCGCGGCGCGCCGGGACCTACGCATAGGACCCGAGAGTGCCCCCTACCCGGTGCATGTCGCCCCTACTCGGTGCATGTCGCAGCCACCACACGCTGTTTGCATGCTGTTGAAACACAAGACTCCGGCCGGCTCGTGTCTTTCCCCCATCCATTTCTCTCCCCCTGGCGGTAGGCCACGGGCATCAAGGGTGGACAACGCACCTGTGCCACTGAGGAGTTCTGCCTGCTCGTCATGCGCTTTCGCGCGGGCACGCCCCATGAGTGGCCGCGCGGATGGAGGAATGTCAGAAAGCGGGGTGCCTGTGAGCTTGTTGGAATGCCACCATTCCACGGTTGGCGCCGGTCGGTCGGCGATCGGTTTCCGGAAGGACCAGGAGGACCGGGGAGACGAGGGGGGCCGCGCGCCCGGCGGGGCGCTCCCCGATCTGGTCGAGCGCGATGACATCCTGGCCGGCCTGGGCCGGCTGCTCGCCGATGCCACGAGAGGGAAGGGGCAGCTGGCCGTCGTGGACGGGCCGCTGGGAAGTGGCAAGAGCAGGCTGGTGCACGAGTTCCTCGAATCCCTCGAACCGGGCGGCGCCCGCGTGCTGAGGGCCACCGCCTCACTCCGCGAGCACCTTCTGCCGTTCGGCGTGGTGACCCAGCTCTTCCACGGCATGACGATTCCGCCGCCCAGCCGGGACCGGGTGCGCGCGCTGCTCGCCTCGGCGGTCGAACACACCGTCACCGATGGGCGGTTAACCGGGGGCGGCTGGGAGACGCAGGTCATCGACGTCTTCCAGAAGCTCACCATGGAGCTGGCCCATCTGGCCGAGACCACTCCCTTGGTGATCTGCGTCGACAATGCCCACTACCTGGACCCGCCCTCGCTGCACTTCCTCGCCGGCATCGTCCCCTGGCTGCATTCCGCCCGCATTCTGGTGCTCCTCACCGATGACCACACTCTGCGGTGGCCGCGTTCGCCCCTGCTGGCCGGGCTGCTCTCGCAGAGCCCCAACGCCCACCGGATCGCCCTGCGGCCCCTGAGCCGCGGCGGAGTCGACGCCCTGGCCGTCCGGCTGCTCGGCCCGCACACCGCGTCCCCGCGGCTCACCGCGGAGTTCCACCGCATCGGCGGCGGCAACCCCTTGGCCGTGCAGGCCCTGATCATCGATCAGCAGACGGGCGGCGCCTGCTATCCCGAGGGCTACGGACGGGCGCTGCTCGAGCTCGTGGCGCACTCCCGGCCGTCGATGCTGTCCGTGGTGCGCGCCCTCGCCGTGCTCGGCGGTGTGGCACCGGTGGCGGACGTGGCCCGGCTGGCCGGGGTGGATGCCACGGTGACCGGCTGGGCACTGCACGCCCTGGTCAGCGCCGGACTGCTCACCGAGGGCCAGGCGTTCCGCCACCCGGCGGCCGCCACCGCCGTGCTGGACGACATGCCCGCCGACAGCCGGGCCGCACTGCACCGCGCGGCCGCCGAGCTGCTGCACGAGGCCGGGGCACCGGCGCTGACGGTGGCCGGGCAGTTGCTGAGCGCCGGGGGCCCCGGTGCCGACTGCGCCCCCGAGGTGCTGGTCACGGCCTCCGACGAGGCGCTGGCGACCGGCGATGTGGGCACCGCGCTCAGCTGCTTGGACCTCGCCCAGCACACCCGGGCCGACGACCTCACCGCGGCACGCGTCCGCGCCCGCCTCAGCAGGCTGGAGTGGCAGCTGAAACCCCAGGTCGCCGTCCGCCATCTCCGCCCCCAGCTACGTGACTTCACCGCCGGCCACCTGGACCGCCGGGAGGTCTCCGAACTGGTGCTGGGCCTGGCCCAGGCCGGTGCGCTCGATGAGTTGACCGCCCTGCTGGACGCCCTGCGAACCCGAGTCCACCGGGGCGCCGGCTCCGGAACCGAGGACATCCGCCCCCTGACGAACTGGGCGGCGATGGCGTACCCCCTCCACACCGGGCTGCGGAAACTGGCCCACTCGGTGGCCGCCGCCACCCCGGAGGCCACCCCCTGCCATGACCCATGGCTGCCCTCGGCGGTCACCCTGGCCGACGATCTGGTCCGCGGACGCGACGACCAGCTGACGCACCGCGCCGAACTGCTGCTGCGCACCTTCCACCTCGACCACGGCTCGCTGTGGAACGCCGAGTCCGGAGCGCTCGCCCTGCGCGCGCTGCTCCACGCGGGCCGCCTGGACGAGGTCGTTGCCTGGTGCGAAAAGCTCGAGGCCGAGGCCGCCGCCCACCAGGCCGTCGCCTGGCAGGGGAAGTTCCTCGCCATCCGCGCCGAGGCCCATCTGCGGCAGGGGCACCTGATCTCCGCCCACGACCTGGCGGCCCGCGCCATGGCCCTCGTACCGCCCCAGGGCTGGGGTGTCGGCCTGGCGGGGGTGCTGGGCTGCGCCATCCTGGCCGCCACCCGCTCCGGCAGGCTGGAGCAGGCGGAGAAGCATGTGGCGCAGCCGATCCCCGAGCAGGCCCTGTACAGCCGCCACGGCGTGCACTATCTGCATGCCCGGGGCCACTACCGGCTGGCCACCCACCACCCGCAGGCCGCGCTCGCGGACTTCCTGGCCTGCGGCAGATTCGCCGAGACCTGGCAGACGCCCGGCGCCGACATGGTCCCGTGGCGCACCAGCGCGGCCGAGGCATGGCTGGCACAGGACGACCAGGACCAGGCCAAACGTCTGGTACGGGAGCAGATGGCCCGGCTGCTCCCGGGCCCGTCCCGGGCCCGCGGGTTGTCTCTGCGCACCCTGGCGGCGGTCAGCCGGGTCACCCGCCGCCCGCAACTGCTCACCGAAGCCGTCGACATGCTCAAGGACAGCGGCGACGACTACGAACTGGCCCGTGCGCTGATCGACCTCAGCACCGCCTTCAAGGACACCGGGGACCAGCGCAACGCCCGCCGGGTGGCCCATCGCGCCTGGCACCTGGCGAAGCAGACCGGGGCCGAGCACCTGTGCCGGGAGGCCGCGCTCGACCCCATCGACCCCGAGGCCGCGATGTCCGCGCATCAGCGCCAGGACGGGCTGTCCGCGCTCACCACACAGGAGCGGAGGATCGCGCTACTGGCGGCCAAGGGCTACACCAACCGCGAGATCGCCGCCAAGCTCTACATCACCGCCAGCACGGTCGAGCAGCACCTCACCCGGGTGTTCCGTAAAGTCAACGTCAAGCGGCGGCAGGATCTGCCGCACTTCCTCTAGCCTCCTTCTCACTCCGGTCACTCCAACAGCGCGGACCTGAACTGATTCGCCAGCTCGGTGAGTTCACGTGAGGTGCGGGCCGCGCCGTAGACGTGGTGATCCGGGCGCACCAGCAGGAACCGTGCCCGTACCGCTCGCAGAAACGGCAGATACACCTCGTCGACGTCGATGACGGCGCCCGGCGCCGTCTCGGCGCCCTCCGCCACCATGTGCACCACACGCGTACCGAGCCCGGTGAGGAAGGTGAGCTGGGACTCCTCCAACGCCACGGCCGGATCCGCCGAACCCAGCAGCACCGGACCGGTGCCCACCACCTCGTCGAACAGCCCGGTCACGCCCTCGTGTCGCACCCGGCCCTGGGGCATCACCTCCCCGGCCGGTGGCACCGGCGCCGTGCCGATGCCGGTGTACAGCAGGCCGGTCCGCAGCGGCGGGCCCGCGGCGCCGTGCTGCCCGCCCCGGCCGGTGTCGGCGCCGCCCGCGAGCAGCGAGGCGTCCCGGCTCGCGGCGGTGGCGGCGTCGGTCACACACAGCACTCTGCCCAGCCGTACCGCCGTGTCGATGGCCTCCCGCACATGGCCGACGCGCTCCAGCGGATAGGTGTCCAGCAGCCCCTCACCGGCGGCACCCCGCAGCACCAGATCCAGCTTCCAGGACAGATTGAGCACATCCCGGATGCCCGCGCACATGCCCTGACCGGTGAACGGCGGCATCAGATGGGCCGCGTCCCCGGCCAGCAGCACCCGCCCCCGCCGCCACTCATCCGCCCAGGCGGCCTGGAAGCTGTAGACGGTGTGCCGGTGCAGGGTGGCGTTCTCCGGGCTGACATCGAAGCGCTCCAGCAGCCGCCAGGCCGTCTCCGCCCGGTTCAGCTCGGCCACGCTCTCCCCGGGCAGCCGCATGAACTCCCAGCGCCTGCGCCCCGGTCCGCTGCCCACCGCCGTCGTCGGCCGGGCCGGATCGCAGTGCTGCACATTGAGCGGAGAGAACACCCGCGGTTCGTGGAGCACCACATCGCACAGCAGCCAGTCGAAGGAGAAGCCGAGATCCGTCCGGCGCACCCCGATGTGGTCGCGGACGAAGCTGTTCGCCCCGTCGCACCCGACCACCCACGAGGCGCCGCACCGCAGCCGCTCGCCCGCCGTGTCCACCGCCGTGAGCTCCACCCCGGTGCCGTCGTCCACCAGGTCCGTCGCGGCACAACCGCGCAGTACCCGCAGATTGGGCAGCCGCTCGGCGCGGGCGCACAGCACCGCCTCCAGCGCGGGCTGGTGCATCGTGGTCGTCTCCGGCCAGCCGTGCACACCGCGCTCGGCGAGCTCGACCCGTAGCAGGGACCTGCCCTCGGCGTTGCGCCAGTCGTAGGCGTCGGCCGGCAGACCGATCTCCGGATACGAACCGGCCACCCCCAGCGACGCCAGGGTCCTGGCCGTCTCACCGTCGAAGCTGGTCGCCCGCGGCAGTGTGTACGGGTCTTCCCACCGCTCCACGACCAGCACCCGCCACCCCCGGGTGGCCAGCAGGATGGACAGCACCTGACCGATGGGTCCGTAGCCGACGATGAGCACATCCGCTTCCGGCGTTTCCGGCCCCCTGCCAGAGCCCGCAGAGCACATCCGCTCCTCCCTCCTCCGGTGCCGCGAAGCTATCAGCGGAGGCCGAACGGACTGGGACAAAGGGGGCTTGACGATCACGAAGTAAGGGGGGATGAGGGGGGTGAATCAGGGGATTCTCCTAGTTTTCCGGTGTGAAGCTGGAGTGGGTGAAGCCGCTGACGCATCACCTGGAAACCCTGACCGCAGGGAGGGTAGAGGTGGCATGCTGCGCACCGAACTGATCCGCCCGATCCAGGACCTCCTCACCGAACAGAGCCGCCGCTTTGGGGCCAAGACCGCTTACGCCGACGCCCGGCGCGCCATCAGCTACGCCGAGCTGGAGGCGCGCACCCGTCGGCTCGCCGGCCATCTGGCCGGGCTGAGCCTGCTGCCGGGCGACCGCGTGGCCATGTACCTCGGTAACCGCGTGGAGATGGTGGAGAGCTACTTCGCCGTCGTCCGCGCCGGGGGGATCGGCGTCCCGGTCAATCCGCATGTCTCCCAGGCCGAACTGGAGCATCTGCTCACCGCCAGCGGCAGTCAGGTCGTCATCACGGACTCCGCCCACCTGCCGCTGCTGCGCCGCCTCGACCCCGGAGCGAGTCCGCTGACCGTGCTGGTGGTGGGGGAGGACCCGGTCCCCACGAGCTGCCTGTCCTACGAGCGGTTCGCCACCACCGAGCCGGACACACCGGCCCGCGACGAACACGAGCTCGACGACATCGCCTGGATGCTCTTCACCTCCGGCACCACCAGTAAGCCCAAGGGTGTGCTCGCCACCCAGCGCAACTGCCTCTGGTCGGTCGCCGCGTCGTACGTACCCGCGCTCGGCCTCACCGCCGAGGACCGCGTGCTCTGGCCGCTGCCCCTGTTCCACAGCCTCTCCCACATCGTGTGCGTGCTGGCCGTGACCGCCGTCGGAGCGACCGCCCGGATCACCGACGGACACTCCGCCGAGGACGTGCTGGAGCAGTGGGGCCAGGAGCGCTCCACGGTCATCGCCGGAGTCCCGACCCTGTACCACTACCTCGTCCGCGCCTCCAAGGCCCCCGGGTTCACCGCGCCTGACCTGCGGGTGGGCCTGGTCGGCGGCGCCGTGACCACGGCGGCGCTGCGACGCTCGGTCGAGGACGCCTTCGGGGCCCCGCTCATCGACGCGTACGGCAGCACCGAGACCTCCGGTTCGATCGCCATCAACTGGCCGACCGGGGCCAGGGTCGAGGGCTCCTGCGGACTCCCCGTCCCCGGCCTCGCCCTGCGGGTGGTCGACCATCGCACCGGCCTGGACGTGCCCGACGGGACCGAGGGCGAGGTGTGGGTCCGCGGCCCGAACATCATGGCGGGCTACCACAACCAGCCCGAAGCCACCGCCGAGGCGCTGCGAGACGGCTGGTTCCACACCGGCGACCTCGCCCGCCGCGACCGGGACGGCTATCTGACGGTCACCGGGCGGCTCAAGGAACTCATCATCCGCGCCGGGGAGAACATCCACCCCGTCGAGGTGGAGGACGTCCTGCGGATGGCGCCCGGCGTGGCCGACGCCGCCGTGGTCGGCAAACCGCACGACGTCTTCGGCGAAGTCCCGGTGGCCTTCGTCGTCCCCGCACCCGGCGGCTTCGACCCGGCCCAGGCACTCGCCCTGTGCCGGGAGCGGCTCTCGTACTTCAAGGTGCCTGAGGAGCTGTACGAGATCGAGCGGATCCCGCGCACCGCGACCGGCAAGGTCACCCGGCACCGGCTGCTGGACGGCCCGGCACGGCTGCGTGCGGTGGGCAACGCCTACCATGACGCGCTCTTCCGTACGAGGTGGGTCCCACAGCCATCTGCCCCACAGCTGACGGCCTCGCAGCCGTCGGCCGCCCCGCAGCCGTCGGCCTCTCTGCTGTCTGACCCTCAGCTGTCTGCCTCACGGCCTCGGCGCGACCGCTGGGTCCTGCTCGGACGGCATGCCCCCGGGTTCGTCGACCTACTGCGTGCCCCGGATGGTACCGAGTTGGGCGAGCGCATTGACACGGCCGATCTGAGAGCGGCGGTGGCCGCCGGAAGCCCCCCGCCCGCCGTGGCTCTGCTTTCGGTCCCAGCGGACACCACCGAGGGTGTCCTGAGGGACGTCGAGACGTGGCTGGCCTCCGCGGAGCTGTCCGACGCGGTACTGGTGTTGGCCACGCAAAGCGCCGTGGCGACGACCGCGGGCGAGGATGTGCCGAACCCGGAACAGGCCGCGCTGTGGGGGCTGGTGCGGTCCCTGCAGGCCGCTCATCCCGGCCGTATCGCCATCGTCGACCTCGACGAGCCCGATGACGAGGGGTGTGTCGGTGCGCTGTTGGCGGCGGTGGCGTCGGGCGAGCCCCAGAGCGCGGTGCGCTCGGGCGTCGTGCTGCTGCCACGGCTTGAACGCGTGGCCCTCGATGTGGGTCTGGGCACGGGTCCGGATTCCGAGCGGGATGCGTCCGTGGCCTTCGACCCCCATGGCACCGCGGTCGTCACCGGAGTGGACACCCGGCGCGGTGCCGCGATCGCCCGGCATCTGGTGACCGGTTACGGCGTCCGCCAACTGCTGCTGATCGCTCCACCGGGGCAGGGCGGCCGGGCCAACGAGCTCTGTACCCGGCTCACCGATGCCGGAGCCGATGTCCGACTGGTCGAATGCGACCTGGACAACCGCACCAAACTCAGGCGGGTGCTGGCGAAGGCCACCAGCCCCTTGAGCGTGGTCGTCCACGCCTGGGAGGCCGTGGACGAGCCGTCGGACGGGCGCGTGGCCGCCGAGGCCAGGACGCTGTACGAGCTCATCCGGAACGCCGACCTCACCGCGTTCGTGCTGTCCTCCTCGACCAAGGGGTTGCTGGGCGCGGCAGGGGAAACCACCGAGGCCGCCTCCGCTGCCTTCCTCGATGCCTATGCCCAGCATCTGCGTGTACGAGGGGTACCTGCTCAGTCCATCGCGTGGGGGCCGTGGGAGGGGGAGACCGACGAGACGGCCGGTGCTCTGAGCTCTCGGGAGGCGCTCGCCGCGCTGGACGCCGCCCTGGCCGTGGACGAGGCTCAACTCGTCGCCACGAAGCTCGACCCGACCGCCGTACCGACCGGGACGACCTCCCCGCTGCTCCAGGATCTGATCGACGTCCCGGCCCGTACCGCCACCGTGGACGAGGCCGTCACGGTCGCCCTGCGGGAGCGGCTGATGGACACGTACGAGGCCGACCGGGACCGGCTGCTCACCGATCTCGTCCGCGAACACCTGGCCGACCTGCTGGGCCTGGCCGGCAAGCAGGCCGTCGAGCCCGAGCGGGCCTTCACCGACCTGGGCCTGACCTCGGTCACGGTGGTGGAGCTGCGCAACCGGCTGAGCGAGGCCACCGGGCTCCGCCTGCCCGCCACCTCCGCCTTCGACCACCCCACACCGCTGGCGTTGGGGAGCCTGCTGCGGCGGGAACTGCTCGGCGGTACGGGAGTGCCGACCGTACCGGTCTTGGCCCCGGATTCGGCCCGGGGTCCGGCCTCGGCCGTGGCCGCGGGGGCGGGGGCGGGTCTGGTCGACGACCCGATCGCGATCGTGGGGATGGCGTGCCGGTTGCCGGGTGGGGTCGGCTCGCCGGAGGAGTTGTGGGAGCTGGTTCTGGCAGGTGGTGAGGGTATCGGGGAGTTCCCCGCGGATCGGGGGTGGGATCTGGAGCACCTCTTCGATCCGGATCCGGATCACGCGGGGACGAGCTATGCGCGGCGGGGTGGGTTTCTCTATGACGCGGGGGAGTTCGACGCCGGTTTCTTCGGGATCTCGCCGCGTGAGGCGTTGGCGATGGATCCGCAGCAGCGGTTGCTGCTGGAGACGTCATGGGAGGCGTTGGAGCGGGCCGGGATCGATCCGGTGTCGCTACGGGGCCAGGACGTGGGCGTTTTCGTTGGGATGATGCATCAGGACTACGGAGTCGGCTCCACCGCTGGAGTAGATGCCCCTGCCGGTCTGGAAGGCCACCTGATGACCGGCACCTCGGCGAGCGTGGTGTCGGGTCGGGTGTCGTATGTGCTGGGGTTCGAGGGTCCTGCGGTGACGGTGGATACGGCGTGTTCGTCGTCGTTGGTGGCGTTGCATCTTGCGGGTCAGGCGTTGCGGGCGGGGGAGTGCTCGATGGCGCTGGCCGGTGGGGTGACGGTGATGGCCGGGCCGGATGCCTTCGTGGAGTTTTCCCGTCAGCGTGGGCTCGCCCCCGACGGGCGGTGTAAGTCGTTCGCGGCGTCGGCGGATGGTACGGGGTGGGCCGAGGGTGTGGGTGTGGTGGTTTTGGAGCGGTTGTCGGATGCGGAGCGGAACGGTCATCGGGTGTTGGCGGTGGTGCGGGGTAGTGCGGTGAATCAGGATGGTGCGTCGAATGGTTTGACGGCGCCGAATGGTCCGTCGCAGCAGCGGGTGATTCGGCGGGCGTTGGCGGGTGCGGGGTTGGTGGCGGGTGATGTGGATGCGGTGGAGGCGCATGGGACGGGTACGGCGCTGGGTGATCCGATTGAGGCGCAGGCGTTGTTGGCTACGTATGGTCAGGGTCGGTCTGAGGGGCGTCCGTTGTGGTTGGGGTCGTTGAAGTCGAATATTGGTCATGCGCAGGCGGCTGCGGGTGTGGCTGGTGTGATCAAGATGGTGTTGGCGTTGCGGTGTGGGGTGTTGCCGAGGACGTTGCATGTGGATGAGCCTTCGCGGGAGGTGGATTGGTCGGCGGGTGCGGTGGAGTTGCTGGCTGAGGAGCGGGTGTGGCCTGAGGTGGGGCGTCCGCGTCGGGTGGGGGTGTCGGGGTTTGGGGTGAGTGGGACGAATGCGCATGTGATTTTGGAGGAGGCTCCGGGGGCGGTGGTCGATGTGGTGACCGGGGTGGTGTCGGAGGCTCGGGGTGGTGTGGTGCCGTTGGTGGTGTCGGGGCGTGGTGGTGCGGGGTTGCGGGGGCAGGCGCGGAGGTTGCTGGAGTTTGTGGAGCGTCGGCCGGAAGTGGAACTGGGTTATCTGGCAGGTTCCTTGGCAGTGTCGCGGGCGGGGTTGTCGGATCGTGCGGTGGTGGTGGCGGGAGATCGGGAGGAGGCGCTGGCGGGGTTGGTGGCGGTGGCGGAGGGCGGTGGGGCAGGGAGGGCTGATGTTCGGGGTGGGGTGGTGTTTGTTTTTCCTGGTCAGGGGGCGCAGTGGGTGGGGATGGGTGCGGAGTTGTTGGGTGAGTCGGAGGTGTTTGCGGAGTGTTTGGCTGAGTGTGCGGGGGTGTTGGATCCGTTGACGGGGTGGTCGTTGGTGGATGTGGTGCGGGGTGTGGGGGGTGGTGTGTTGTTGGAGCGGGTGGATGTGGTGCAGCCGGTGTCGTTTGCGGTGATGGTGGGGTTGGCGCGGGTGTGGTTGGCGGCTGGTGTGGTGCCGTCTGCGGTGGTGGGTCATTCGCAGGGGGAGATTGCGGCGGCGTGTGTGGCGGGTGGGTTGTCGTTGGAGGATGCGGCGCGGGTGGTGGTGTTGCGTAGTCGGGCGATTGCTGCGGGGTTGTCGGGTGGGGGTGGGATGGTGTCGCTGGGTGTGGGTGTGGGGGAGGCGGAGTTGTTGGTGTCCCGTTGGGTGGGTCGGGTTGAGGTGGCGGCGGTGAATGGGCCGTTGTCGGTGGTGGTGGCTGGTGAGTCGGAGGCGTTGCGGGAGTTGGTGGGGGAGTGTGAGGGCGCGGGGGTGCGGGTGCGGTGGGTCGATGTGGATTATGCCTCGCATACGGCGCAGGTGGAGGTGGTTGAGGAGGAGTTGGCGCGGTCGTTGTCGCAGGTCCGGCCGGTGTCTTCACATGTCCCGTTCTTCTCCACGGTGGAGGCGGAGTGGGTGGACACTGCCGAGTTGGATGCCGGGTACTGGTATCGGAATCTGCGGAGCACGGTGCGGTTCGCCCCGTCCGTCGAGTGCCTGCTGGAGGAGGGTTTCCGGGCCTTCGTTGAGGTGAGTGCGCATCCGGTGCTGACGATGAGCATCGAGGCGGCGGCGGAGCGAGCGGATGCCGGGCCGGTTGTGGTGAGCGGGACGCTGCGGCGGGACGAGGGTGGTATGCGCCGTGTGCTCACCTCACTGGCCGAGGTGTACGTACGGGGTGTCCCCGTGAACTGGACCGCTCTGCTCGGCAACGTCCCCGCGCACACCGCGTGTGACCTGCCGACCTACGCCTTCCAACACCAGCACTACTGGCTCAAGAACGCCGCTCCCGCAGACGCAGGATCCGTAGACGATCAGCTTCCGGGAATGGCCGAACTACCCGAGGAGACGGGCGCGTTGACCGCCCGCCTTCGTGGGGAGTCAGCGCAGGAGCAGGAACGCATCCTGCTGGAGACCGTCCGCCAGGAGACCGCAGGCATCTTGGGCCATCCCTCGCTGGACGCCATTGAACCGGACGTGGTGTTCAACCAGATCGGGTTCGACTCGGCCACCGCCGTGCAGTTGCGCAACCGTCTGAACGCACTCACCGACCGGACTCTGCCGACCACCCTGCTCTTTGACTACCCCACGCCCCTGATTCTCGCCGACTTTCTGCGTGACGAGCTCATCGGGGACACGGCGGCCCCGGCCCCGGAGGAGACAGCGGGGCCGACATCAGCGCCTAGGGCCGTGTCGACCGAGCCGGTGGCGATCGTGGGCATGGCGTGTCGACTGCCGGGAGGAGTCTCCACGCCGGAAGAGCTATGGGAGCTGGTGCTTCAGGGCCGGGACGGGATCAGCGACTTCCCGGTGAACCGTGGCTGGGACTTGGAGAACCTGTTCCACCCGGACCCGGACCACCCCGGCACCAGCTACGCGCACCAAGGCGGATTTCTGCACGATGCCGGGGAGTTCGACGCGGGCTTCTTCGGGATCTCGCCACGTGAGGCGCTGGCCGTGGATCCGCAGCAGCGTCTGATGCTGGAAACCTCGTGGGAAGCGCTGGAACGAGCCGGGATAGACCCGACCACCCTGCGGGGCAGGGACGTGGGTGTCTTCTCCGGTGTGACCTACCACAACTACGGCTCGGGTGTGGAGCCGGTGCCTGCCGAGCTCGAGGGCATGCTGGGCCTCGGCGCCTCGGCAAGCGTGCTGTCGGGACGGGTGTCCTATGCGCTTGGCTTCGAGGGACCGTCGGTCGCGGTGGACACGGCATGCTCCTCGTCCCTGGTGGCGTTGCATCTGGCGGCTCAGGCGTTGCGAGCCGGTGAGTGTTCGATCGCCCTGGCCGGTGGTGTCACGGTGATGCCCACGCCCGGTATCTTCATCGCCTTCTCGCGGCAGCGCGGCATGTCGATCGATGGCCGGTGCAAGTCCTTCGCCGCCTCGGCTGACGGTACGGGGTGGGCCGAGGGCGTGGGCGTGTTGGCGCTGGAGCGGCTGTCGGACGCGGAGCGAAACGGCCATCGGGTGTTGGCGGTGGTGCGGGGCAGCGCGGTGAACCAGGACGGTGCGTCGAATGGGTTGACCGCCCCGAATGGTCCGTCGCAGCAGCGTGTCATCCGGCAGGCATTGGCCACTGCCGGTGTGTCGGCCGCCGAGGTGGATGTGGTGGAGGCGCATGGCACGGGAACGGCACTGGGCGATCCCATCGAGGCGCAGGCGGTGCTGGCCACGTACGGTCAGGACCGTGATCGGCCGCTGTTGATGGGGTCGTTGAAGTCCAACATCGGCCATGCGCAGGCGGCGGCGGGGGTGGCCGGGGTCATCAAGATGGTGTTGGCGTTGCGGCATGGCATCGCGCCTCGGACGTTGCATGTAGAGGAGCCGACGTCGCAGGTGGATTGGTCGGCGGGTGCGGTGGAACTGCTGACCGAGGAGCGCGTGTGGCCGGAGGTGGCGGGGCGTCCGCGCAGGGCTGGTGTGTCCGCGTTCGGAGTCAGCGGCACCAACGCCCACGTCATCCTGGAGCAGGCGGCGCCGGCGCAGACCGAGCCGACCGGCCCGGCGATGTCCTGGCGGAAGGGCGTCCCTGTGCCGCTGGTGGTGTCCGGGCGGGGTGACGCGGCCTTGCGGGCCCAGGCGCGACGCTTGCGGTCCTTCCTTGCGGACGAGCCGCAGTTGGACGTGAGCGAACTCGGTTTTGCGTTGGGTTGTGGTCGGGCGGGGTTGTCGGATCGTGCGGTGGTGGTGGCGGGGGATCGTGAGGAGGCGTTGGCGGGGTTGGGTGTGGTGGTGCGGGGTGGGTCGGGTGTGGGGGTGGTGTCGGGTTCGGTGGTGCGTGGTCGGTTGGGGGTGTTGTTCGCTGGTCAGGGGTGTCAGCGGGTGGGGATGGGGCGTGGGTTGTATGAGGTGTTTCCGGTGTTCCGGGAGGTCTTCGATGGGGTGTGTGAGGTGTTGGACCGGGAGTTGGGTGCGGGTGGGGTGTCGGGTTCGGTGCGGGAGGTGGTGTTCGGGGGCGGTGAGTTGCTGGAGCGGACGGTGTTTGCTCAGGCGGGGTTGTTCGCGGTGGAGGCGGCGTTGTTCCGGTTGGTGGAGTCGTGGGGTGTGGTGCCGGATGTGGTGGGTGGGCATTCGGTGGGTGAGGTGACGGCGGCGTATGTGGCGGGTGTGTTGTCGTTGGAGGATGCGGCGGTGTTGGTGGCGGCGCGGGGTCGGTTGATGGAGGCGTTGCCGGAGGGTGGGGCGATGGTGGCGGTGGGTGCGGGTGAGGAGCGGGTGCGTCCGCTGTTGGTGGCGGGGGTGGATATCGCGGTGGTGAATGGTCCTGCGGCGGTGGTGGTCTCCGGTGATGAGGAGCCGGTGTTGCGGGTGGCGGAGGAGTTGTCGGGGCAGGGGTGTCGGACGAGGCGTTTGGCGGTCTCGCACGCGTTCCACTCCGCACGTATGGAGCCCATGCTGGAGGAGTTCCGGGAGGCGATCGCCGACGTGTCGTTCGCTGCCCCGGTGATCCCTCTGGTGTCCAACGTGACCGGGCGGCTGGCGGACACGGAGGCGGTGTGTTCCCTCGAGTACTGGGTGGAGCATGTGCGTGCCGCCGTGCGTTTCGCGGACGGAGTACGGGCGCTCGCCGACTATGGGGTCAGCACGTACTTGGAGTTGGCACCGGATGCGGTGCTGTCCGCGATGGTCGGGGACTGTCTTCCTGAGGAGTTGGCCGAAGCTTCCGTTGTGGTGCCGTCGTTGCGGCGGGAGGGCGACGAGCCCCGGGCACTGATGTCCGCCGTCGCTCAACTGCATGTGGCAGGCGTACGCCTGGATTTCGGTGCCCTGTTCGGCAACACGGTTCTGCCTGCCCATATCTCGGATCTGCCGACGTATGCGTTCCAGCGGGAGCATTACTGGTTGGTGGGGGACGGGCGTGGAGCCGGTGATGTGACGTCTGCCGGGCTGGCGGGGGTGGAGCATCCTTTGTTGGGTGCGGTGATGGAGGTGCCGGGGTCGGGTGATGTGTTGTTCACCTCGCGGTTGTCGTTGGGGTCTCATCCGTGGCTGGCTGACCATGTGGCCGCGGGTGCGGTGTTGTTGCCGGGTGCGGCGTTTGTGGAGTTGGTGGTGCGGGCCGGTGATGAGGTCGGTTGTGGTGGGGTGGAGGAGCTGGTGATGGAGGCTCCGCTGGTGTTGGCGGAGGGCGGGGCCGTTCAGGTGCGGGTGAGCGTGGCGGAGGCCGATGAGGGCGGTCGGCGCGGCGTGCGGGTGTATTCGCGGGCGGAAGATGCCGGTCTGGGTGCTGCGTGGGTGCGGCACGCGACCGGGACGTTGTGCCGTGCGGATGAGATCTCCGCTCCCGGCACAGCGTTGTCGGTGTGGCCTCCGGCGGGTGCGGTGGCGGTGGATCCGGGGGACGTGGAGGGCCTGTACGACGGTCTGGAACAGGTCGGCTATCGGTATGGGCCGGTGTTCCAGGGGGTGCGGGCGGCCTGGCGGCTGGATGGCGCGGTGTACGCGGAAGTGGCTCTGCCGGAGGAACATCGGGTTCAGGCGGCGGGGTTCGGGCTCCACCCGGCACTCCTCGATGCCGCCATGCACACCATCGCCTTCCACGATCGCGACGAAGCCGATGCGGAGCTCGTACTGCCGTTCGCCTATCGCGAGGTGGCGTTGCATGCCTCCGGGGCCTCAGCGCTGCGGGTACGTGTGACACCGTCCGGCCCGAACACCATGACCCTGGAACTGGCCGATGAGAGCGGCACCCCCGTGGCTTCGGTGGGCTCGGTGGTGTCCCGTCCGGTCGGTTCCGAACAGTTCGGCACGGCGGCCACGGCGGCCACGGCGGACCGGATGTTCCGCATCGCATGGGATGAGCTGCCGGTTCGGCCGGATGGTACGACCGTGGAACCGGACGGTACGACCGTGGAACCCGTATCGGTGGGCGGCGCCGAGGACGTACACCAGCTGGCCACGCCCCCGGAGACTTCCCAGCCGGACGTGCTGCTGCTGGACCTGGGCGGCGGTACAGCCGATGTGCGGGAGCTGACCGGGCGGGTGCTGCGGATCGTACAGGCGTGGCTGGCCGAACCCTCGTTGGCGTCCAGTCGGCTGATCGTGGTGACGCGGGGCGCCGTCGCCGTCCGGGAGGCCGATCCGGTCGATCCGGCAGCGGCCGCCGTATGGGGCCTGGTGGGGTCCGCACAAGCGGAGAACCCCGGGCGGATTCTCCTCCTCGACATCGACGAAGCGACGGTACCCACCGCGTCGCTACCCGCACTGCTCGCCAGTGACCAGCACCAACTGGCCCTACGCGGCTCCACCTGCTTCGCCCGGCACCTCACCCGTGTCGCGGATGTCTCCGAAGCCGCCCCGGGTGGTCTGGGATCCGGCGGGACGGTGTTGATCACGGGTGGTACGGGGGCGTTGGGGGCGGTGGTGGCGCGGCATCTGGTGGCCGTGCACGGGGTGCGGAGTCTGGTGTTGGCGAGTCGGGGTGGGCTCGAGGCTGTCGGTGCCGCCGAGTTGGAGGCGGAGCTGGTCAGGGCAGGGGCGCGGATACGGATTGTCGCGTGTGATGTGGCCGATCGTGATGAAGTGGCCGGGCTGGTGGATGCCGTTCCGGAGGATGCTCCGCTGTCGGCGGTGGTGCATACGGCCGGTGTTCTGGATGACGGTGTGCTGACGGCGTTGACTCCGGAGCGTATGGACGCGGTGTTCCGGCCGAAGGTGGACGGGGCGCTCCATCTGCATGAGCTGACCCGGGACCTGGACCTCTCCGCCTTCGTCCTCTTCTCCTCCGCTGCCGGCACCCTGGGCAACGCGGGCCAGGGCAACTACGCCGCCGCCAACGCCTACCTCGACGCGCTGGCCTATCAGCGCCGGGCCCAGGGGCTGCCCGCCGTGTCCCTGTCCTGGGGCATGTGGCAGCAGGCCGCCGGAACGGGGATGACCGGCCGCCTCGGCGATGCCGACCAGCGCCGGATGACACGCGGCGGTATCGCTCCCTTGTCCCCGGCCGAGGGCATGGAACTGTTCGACACCGCGCTGCGTACGGACGGACCCACGGTCCTCCCCATCAAGCTGGACCTCGGCGCGCTCCGCGCCCAAGCCGCCCGCGGGGCGGTCCACCCGCTGCTGCACAGGCTCGCCCCGGCGGCTCGCCGAGCCGCTGCCCCTCGGGCCACGGCCGATCAGGGCCTGGTGACCGGTCGGCTGGCCGGGGCGGCCCCCGAGGAGCGGGAGCGGATTCTGCTGGACATGGTGCAGCAGGAGGCCGCTCGGGTTCTGGGACACTCGGCGGCCGCCACCCTCGACCCCGACGTTCTGTTCACCGAGATCGGCCTGGACTCACTGATGGCGGTGGAACTACGCGATCGCCTGGCCAAGCGCACCGCGCTGCGGCTGCCTCCCAGCTTTGTCTTCGATCACCCGACTCTCCGGATGCTGGCCTGGCAACTGCGGGACGAACTGGAGAAGACGGACGCGGACGCTCCCCCCGGATCATCCGCCCCGGCCCCCGGAGCCGCCCGGGAGTGACTCCGCCCAGCACACCCGGTTCAGCCGGACCGGCAGCGACCGAAGCGGCAAGAAAGGGATCGCACATGTTCAGCACGGACACATACCTGGCGCAACTGGGGTTCTCCCAGCCGCCCGCCCCCACTCTGCCGAACCTGCGGCAGTTGCACCGCAGTCATCTGATGACGGTCCCCTACGACACCAACCACACCCACCGCCTCAGCGCGGAGAACATGGCCGACATCGATATCGACAAGGCATTCGCGGCCATCGTGCCCACCGGCGACGGTGGCATGTGTCTGGAACTGAACACCTTGTTCGCCCGGTTGCTCCGCGAATTGGGCTATGACCTGGACGTCATCAGCGGAGGCACGTATCTGCCCGGTGACACCTTCGCGCCCGACCCCGAACACATGCTGATGCTCCTCCGTATCGAGGGGCAGGAGTGGCTGGCCGACGTAGGGCATGCCGGTCTGTGCTTCACCGAGCCGCTGCGTCTGTCCGAGGAGGAGGTGCAGTGGCAGTACGGCTGTGCGTTCCGGCTGATCCGGCGGGACGGCTATCTCGTGCTGCAGGCCAAGACCCTGGGCCACGACTGGCGCACCACCTACCGCTTCACCACCCGGCCCAGGACCTATGACGCCTGGGCCGGTGTCGGTGAGGGCAATGGCCCGGCCATCCTGGCGGCGATGCGCCGGCGCAGGCGTGCCATCGACAAGGGGCAGGTCTTCCTCACCAACAACATGTTCACGATCGTGGAGGACGGCCATGAGAAGGTCACCCTCCTCGTCGATCCGGAACAGCGCGCGAAGGTTCTCGACACGTACTGGGACGGTCGCGACTGACCGAACCGGTGCCGCTGCCGCCGACGACCAGCAGATGAGAGTGATGATGCGCCATGAAATTCGGCTTGCTGTACGGGGCCCAGCTGCCCCGCCCCTGGACCCAGGACTCCGAACACCGCCTGTTCAAGGAGATGTTGGAGGAGATCGAGCTGGCCGACCGGCTGGGCTTCGACCATGTGTGGTGCCCTGAACACCACTTTCTGGAGGAGTACTCGCACATGTCCGCGCCGGAGGTGTTCCTCGGCGCGGTCAGCCAGCGCACCAGCCGCATCCGCATCGGCCACGCGGTCGCCCTGATGCCCCCGGGGTTCAATCCGACGGCACGGGTGGCCGAGCGGATCGCCACGTTGGATCTGCTCTCCGACGGGCGCGTGGACTTCGGCACGGGCGAGTCCACCACCCCCACCGAGCTGGGCGGCTTCGGCGTGGAGCGCTCCCTCAAACGGGACCAGTGGGCGGAGGCGGTGGACGCCGTCGCCCGTATGTTCGTCGAGGAGCCCTTCGCCGGGTGCGAGGGGAAGTACGTGTCCGCTCCGGTCCGCAATGTGCTGCCCAAACCTCGGCAGAAGCCACATCCGCCGATGTGGATGGCCTGCGGAAACCGGGACGCGATCCGCAGCGCGGCCACCAAGGGCCTCGGCGCGCTGAACTTCTCCTTCTTCGGACCGGCGGAGACCAAGAAGTGGGTCGACGCCTACTACTCGGGCATCGAGTCCGCGGACTGCGTGCCCGCCGGGTTCGCGGTCAATGCCCACATCGCCGCGACCATTCCGATGTTCTGCCACGAGGATGAGACCACGGCGGTGGAACGCGCAGTCGACGGCGTCCAGTTCTTCAACTTCGGCCTCGGCTTCTACGCGGGCTTCGGCACCGCGGCACCGGGCCGCACCCGGCTGTGGGAGGAGTTCCAGCGCGGCCGAGACAAGCACGGCATGGGCCGCTCCTCCTTCGGCAAGCCCGGTATGCCACTGGGCAATCCGGCCCGGGGCGCGGTGGGCACTCCGCGCCAGATACGCGACTTCCTGCGGCTGCACGAGGAGGCCGGACTGGACCAGGCGATCTTCCTCGTCCAGGGCGGCGGCACCCGGCACGAGCACATCTGCGCGTCGCTGGAGCTCTTCGCCAACGAGGTGATGCCCGAGTTCAAGGAGCGCGACGAGACCGCCGAACGGCTGAAGGCGGCCCGGCTCCGGCCCGCCATCGACGCCGCCATGGCCCGGCGCGAGCCGCCACGGACGGCCGACCCCGACTACATCATCCCCGCCCGGAGCCAGAGCTGACACCAGCGCCGACACGGCATTGGCATCGGCATCACCGAAGCAGAAGGAGAACGTGGTACCGCCATGGCTGACACCCCCGAAGAAGGACTTCGCATCCTCGACCCGCAGACCGTCGCCGAGGAGCTGCGCAAACACGGCCCGCCGCGGCAGATCACGATGAACGGCACCACGGCGTGGCTCGTCTCCCGCTACGAAGACGTCCGGGACTGTCTCGGACACCCCGGCATGAGCCCGGCCGCCGCCTACGCCGCCTCCCAGGGCCAGACCACTCCGGTCAGCGGGCTGTTCGAGGACACGCTGCCCGGCACCAATCCGCCCCAGCACACCCGGCTGCGCAGGCTGCTCGCCAAGGCGTTCACGACACGCAGGGTGGAGAGCCTGCGGCCGCGGGTGCAGGAGATCACCGACACACTGCTGGACCGGATCGCCGTCGACGGCCGGGCCGATCTCGTCACCGCGCTGGCCATTCCGCTGCCCATGCAGGTGATCTGTGAACTCCTCGGAGTGCCCATCGCCGACCGCACCGAATTCCACCAGTGGGCCGATCTGATGCTCATGCCCCCGCTGGACCCGGACACCGCCGCGCGCTCCCAGGACGCCTCCGCCAAGCTGTGGGCGTATATGGAGGATCTCGCCGAGGCCCGGCGGAAGGCCCCCGAGGACGACCTGATCAGCGATCTGATGTCCGCACACGAGGACGACCGGCTCAGCCACCGCGAGGTGGTCGCCACCGCCCGGATGATGCTGATCGCCGGGTACGAGCTGACCGGCAGCTTCATCAGCAACGCGGTCTTCTCGCTGCTGTCCCGGCCGGACCAGCTGGAGCTGCTGCGCAAGGACCCCGAGCTGGCCGGGCGCGGCCTGGAGGAGCTGCTCCGGCACGCCGGGCCGGGCATCCTCGTCGTACGTTTCGCCAACGAGGACGTGGAGATCGGCTCCGTACCCATCCGCGCCGGCGACCAGGTGCTCCTGGACATGGACGCCGCACACTCCGACCCGGCGCACTTCACCGACGGCGAGCGGCTGGATCTGACGAGGGACTCCGCCGTGCATCTTCAGTTCGGCCATGGCATCCATTACTGCATCGGTGCGCCACTGGCCAGGGCGGAGGGGCAGATCGCCCTGGAGAGCCTGGTCCGGCGGTTCCCCGGCCTTCGGCTGGGCGTTCCCGCCTCCGAGATCGGCCACAGCAAGAACCCGTTCATCCGCTCGCTGACCACGCTCCCCGTCGAGTTCGAGGCTCAGCAGCCCGCGGGCGCTGGGTGATCGCGGGACGGCGTCGGATCGGCCAGGCCGGTGACCCGCATGGTGATGTTCAGCCGTCCGGACTTCAGTCCGGTGGCCGGGTCGCCGGTTCCCGGAAGGATCTTGGGGACGGCGTGGTACGCGTAGCGGGAGGGGCCGCCGAAGACGAACAGATCGCCGGAGGCGAGTTCGAGGTCGGTGTACGGCTTGGTCCGGGTCTCGGTGTTGCCGAAGCGGAAAACGCAGCTGTCGCCGATGGTGAGCGAGACCACCGGGGCGGATGACCGCTCGTCCTTGTCCTGGTGCATGCCGAGTTTCGCCTGGGCGTCGTAGAAGTTGATGAGTGCGGTGTCGGGGGCGTAACCCTCACCGGCCGTCTCGTCGTCGTATGCGTCGACCAGGGCACGACGGCCCAACTCGACCATCCAGTCCGGGAATTCGGCGACCCGGGCGCCGTTCACATCGTCGGCGTCGCGGGTGTACGCATAGGGCTGCCAGTGCCAGCCGATGCATACCGTCCGCACCGACATGACGCCCCCGCGCGGCAGCTTGGTGTGCCGGATCGGGACCGGGCCGGTGGCCCAGCCCCGGCAGGCGATGACCAGCTCCCGCTGCTGCTCGAGGCTGAGCCAGCCCGGCACATGAACGGCGCCGGGGGCCACCTCGAGACGTGGGCGGGGGATCAGGGCGTTCATACGGGGATTCTCCGCGGACGAGGACTGGCGAGAGACATCAGGTGGCGTCGTGGAAGACCAGCCCCAGCGCGTGGCGCCGCCCGGACCGCACCGTGCTGACCCCGTGCCGCATGACCCCGGCCGACCAGCCGCGCTTGGTGGCCACAGGGCGGTCACGGGTGGTGAAGATCAGGCCGTGGCCCTGCCTGAGGACGGTCGTGGTGCCCCGGGACTGGGCCCGGGGCCGCTGCTCGACCAGCAGGAACTCCCCGCCCGTGTAGTCCGTGCCGTACGCGTCCAGCCCGATCACCACCTGGAGCGGGAAGAGCATGTCGCCGAACACATCCCGGTGCAGGGCGTTCCAGTCGCCGGGTCCGTAGCGCAGCAGGATCTGCGCGGAGCGGCCCTGTCCGGCCTCATGGCACATGGCCAGCCACTTCTCGAGGCTGTCCGGCCAGGGCGCCGGGCGGCCGAGCCGCTCCGCCCAGTCACGGGCGATGGTCAGCAGCCGCGGATAGAGCGCGGCGCGCAGCTCGGCGACCGGTTCGGGCAGGTCATGGGTGAAGTAGCGGTACTGGCCGGAGCCGAAGCGGTGGCGGGCCATGTCGATCGTGCTCCGGAACTGCTCGTCCCGCTCATAGAGCCCGGCGACGCGGGCGCACTGCGCGGGGGTCAGCAGCCGTGGTGTGAGCGCGCACCCGTAGGTGTCCAGCTCCTCGGCCAGCTGTGTCCAGTCGGCCGCGGCCACGCGCTGGTGGAGGCGTGCGGCGTCGGTCGTGGTGCTCATCGGTGTGCTCCGGGTTCTCCGGGATCCGGGAAGGGTGCGGTAACAGCCCCGGCGGTGGGTACGGGGCCCGGCGGTGGTGCGAGGCCCGCGCTCAGGCCGTCTGCACGGCGCCTTCGTGGACGAGGAGCCGCTCCTTGCGCTCCAGCCCGCCCGCATAACCGGTCAGTGCGCCAGTGGCGCCGATGACACGGTGGCAGGGCCGGACGACCAGCAGCGGATTGCGGCCGATCGCGGTGCCCACGGAGCGGACCGCGGTGCGCGGGGCGCCGATCTGGCGGGCGATGTCGCCGTAGCTGACCGTGGTGCCGTACGGGATGGACTCCAGCGCCTTCCAGACCCTGCGCTGGAACTCCGTACCGCCCTCGACGCACTCGATGTCGAAACGGGTGAGCTCGCCGTCGAAGTAGGAGCGCAGCTGGGAGACGATCTCGGTGAACGCGTCGGCGTCCTCGCTCCAGCCGTCCTGGACGACGGCTCCGCCCTTCTGTCCGGGCACGGACAGGGAAACGAGTGCGGTACCGCCCGTCGCGGTGGCGGACATCTCGCCCACCAGCAGCAGTTCGCCGAGCGGGCTGTCGATCGTCGTGTGGACCGTCATGGCTGTGGTCCCTCTCTTCTTCTCGCCGTTCTGTCTTGCGCTGCTCCCAGCATGCGTCTTTCGGACACGGAAAGCTGGCGGGATTCGGACATGGCGTTTCGGGTGCCCGGCGCCCCATGTCCGGCGACTGATGCCCGAATCCGGCGCCCCGCGCAGTCGCGTCAGCGGATGCCGACGCGCCCGTTCGAGAAGTGGCCGAGCGCCTGGTTGACGTCGCCGAGGGGCTCGCGGAGGGCGTAGATGGCGAAACCCAGTCGCGTTCGGCCCTTCCAGGTGCGGCGCATGCGCATGCGGGCCTCGGGCTGGTCCAGGCCGCTGACTCCGGGGGTGGTGGCGGACACGCCGGGGATGAGGTCGACCCGGACCGAGCTGAGGCCCTGGCCCGTGATCCGCACCTGGGCGATCGCGGACCAGGGGAGGACGACGGGGTCGGGGGCGGCGTCGATGGTGCAGCGCAGGCCGTCGGGGGAGAGGTGCATCGCCACGGGGGATACGTCCTTCACCGCCCAGGTCCGCTTCAGGCGCCGTAGGGCGGTGAACCGGCGCCTGGCGTCGTAGAGGAAGAACACCGCCGGCCAGGCGAACACCAGCACCCAGAGCTGGGAGGTGCTGGGACCGAGGGTGACGAGGAGGAGGACCATGGCCGCGACGATGACGGCGGCACCTCCCACCCCGGCCCACGCGGCCACCGGCAGGGTGCGCAGCAGGGAGGCCCGCACGCGGGACACCGCCTCGGGGTCGGACGTCACGACGTACTCCTGGCGGCCCTGTCCCTCGTACATGATCACAGTCTCGATCACCGGGGTGGGGAAAGCCAAGCCCTTCCCCGTCGGTCGTCCGCCGGGATTGTCAACTCCTCTCCCTCTACGGGGAGTTGCCGGGACCTGCGGGGGCTGCCGTGTTCAGCGGCCGTCCAGGGGTGTCTCGGCCCAGATGACCTTGCCGTGCGCGGTGTAGCGGGTGCCCCAGCGCTGGGCGAACTGGGCGACGAGGAAAAGTCCGCGCCCGCCCTCGTCGGTGGTCGCGGCGCGGCGCATATGGGGTGCGGTGCTGCTGCCGTCGGAGACCTCGCAGATCAGGCTGCGGTCGCGCAGCAGTCGTATGCGCATGGGAGGGGCGCCGTACCGCAGGGCGTTGGTGATCAATTCGCTGATGATCAGCTCGGCGGTGCATACGCTGTCCTCCAGGCCCCACGCCCGTAGCCGGCGGGCACAGGCGGCGCGCAGCGGGGCGACCGCCGCCGGGTCGGACGGCACCTCCCACTCGGCCACGTTCCCCGGGGCGAGCAGGCGGGTGCGGGCCACCAGCAGGGCGACATCGTCGCTCGGGCGCGGTGGAAGGACGCTCTGGAACAGGCTCCGGCAGGTCTCGTCCGGGTCGAGGTCCGGCTCGTCCGTGAGGACGCGGCCCAGCAGGTCCAGGCCGGTGCCGGCGGTTCGGTCGTGGCCTTCGAGGAGACCGTTGGTGTAGAGCACCAGGCGGCTTGCGGCGGGCAGTGAGAGGCCGACCGCCTCGAAGGGCTCCCCGCCCAGGCCCAGGGGCGGGGAGACCGGCACCGCGGGGATGTCCACGGTGCCGTCGGGGTGGGCCAGGACGAGGCCCGGATCACCGGCTCGGGCCACGGTGCAATGGCCCGACACCGAGTCGTGGATCGCGTACAGGCAGCAGGCGCCCGTGATGCGGGTGCCGTGCGGGTCGGCGTCATGCTCCAGGTCGAGACGGGCGACCAGCTCGTCCATATGGGAGAGAAGCTCATCCGGGGGCACGTCCCGGGCCGAGAAGTTCTGCACCGCGGTGCGCAGCCGGCCCATCGTGGCCGCGGCGTGCAGACCCTGCCCGGCCACCTTCCCGACGACCAGTGCGACCCGGGCGCCGGGGAGGGGGATCACATCGAACCAGCTTCCGCCCGTCCCGCCCGGCGCGGGCAGATAGCGGGCCGCCACCTGTACGGCATCCTGATCGGGCAGACCGCCGGGAAGGAGGGTGCGCTGGAGGGCGGTGACCATGGCGTGTTCGCGGGCGTAGCGGCGGGCGTTGTCGACACATACGGCGGTGCGCACGGCGAGCTCCCCGGCGACCGCCAGATCCGTTTCGTCGAACGGCGCACGGTGCCGGGCCCGCCAGAAGGTGGCCAGCCCCAGAGTGACACCGCGGAACCGCAGCGGGACGGTGATCAGCGAGTGGATCCCGTGGTCGAGGAGGCGCCGGGCCTCCCCGGCCGGCCACTCGCCGGTACCCGCCGGATCGGCTTGGAGGAGGACGGGGGCTCCGGTCGGATCGGCCTGGAGGAGAACGGCGGCTCCGGTCCGTACGGCCCGGCTCTGCGGTGTGGAGGGGGCGTAGACGACCCGCTCTCCCACGCGGAAGAGGGGGGCTTCGGCGGGTGCCCCGCCGACGGCGGTCCGGTGCGGTGCCAGGGGTTCGTACGGCGGCTCGGGCTCCTCGCCGCGCAGTACGGGGTCCAGGAACTCGACGGCGACGATGTCGGCGAACCGGGGGACGGCCACGTCCACCAGCTTCTCGGCGATACCCGTCAGTTCCAGGGTGGAACTGATCCGCACACCGGCGTCGGACAGCAGCTTCAGCCGCTCGCTCGTCTCCACCGCCCGGTCGGAGAGCACCCGCAGCGCGGTGGTGTCCCGCAGCGTCACCACGCTTCCGGCGGGGGCGCCCGCACGGCCCGTGGACCGCAGGTTGACCGACAGTAGCCGCTCCCCGCAGGGATGCACCTCGTCCGTGACGCACCGTCCCGACGTCAGCAGCTCCGTCAGGTGGGGTTCGAGGCCGAGCGCGCCGACGTGGCGCCCCTCCGCGTCCGGAACCAGCCGGAGCAGCTCCCGGGCCTCGTCGTTGACGAGCAGCAGGCGCTTGTCCGCCGTCAGGACCAGCACCCCTTCGCGGACCGAGTGCAACACCGCGTCATGGTGTTCGTACATCCGCGTCATCTGCGCGGTGCCCAGGCCATGGGTCTGTCGCCGCACCCGCCTGTTCAGCAGCGCCGCCCCGCCCGTGGCCAGGGCCAGCGCCCCGGCGGCGCTGCCGAGCAGCATCGGCAGCCGGCGGTTCACCGTGCTGTGCACGCTCTGGATCTTGACCCCGACCGACACTCCGCCGAGGAAGGTGCCATCGGCCCCGGTGACGGGGACCGCCGAGACGACGGACGGGCCCTGGCTGGCCCGGAAGGTCTGCGAGATCGCCTTTCCGCGCAGTTCCTCCCGGACCAGCCCGGCGGGCCCGACGATCCGCTTGCCGATCAAGGGCCGGTCGGGGTGGGTGAGGCGGATGCCACGAGTGTCGAAGACGACGACGCTGTCGACGCCGGAGCCCTTCCGTGCCGCCTCCGCATGCGACTCCAGTGCCGATGCCGATTCGTCGCCGCTCATGGCCCTGGCCGTGCCGGGAGCATGCGCGAAGGTCTCGGCGACCGCGAGCGATCGCCGACGGGCGTCGACCGTGCCGTGAACCCGGGCATCCGCGGCGACGGCCGCCACCGCGGCGGCCACCAGAACCAGGATCAGCAGAAGCTGCAGGATGAACGCCTGCCCGGCGACGCTGCGCAGATGCGGCAGGGGCCCCAGCCGCCTCCGGGCCGGACGAGCATGTCTGCTCATATCGGCATTTATAACATCCTCGTCGTCGTAGTCGGCGGGGAGTCCGCGGCATCGCTTGATCGATCAGTGTTTCTGATCAAGGGTGGTCCGCGATGGCGCGGGGAGGTGGGTTACGCGTCCGCCCGGCCACGGGCACAATGAGGCGGCTGGACCAACTACCGCCCCTTTCAAGGAGGTTCGGGTGAGAACAGCACGCCGTACCAGAAGACGTGGCCGGTTCCGGTTGATCGCCGCGATGTCCGGTCTGTTCGTCACGGCGACTCTGGCGACAGTCGGCACGAGTGCGGCCGCTTCCTCCGCGTCCACCGCCACGTCCTCCGCGTCCATCGCACCGTCCCCGTCCCCGTCCCCGTCAACGTCCCCGTCCCCGTCCGCGTCAACGTCCGTGTCCGGTGCCGCCTCGGCCGTGGCGTCCCTGGATGTCCCGGGCACCGCCTGGACCGTGGACGAGCGCACCGGAACGCTGCGTGTCCTCGTCGGCTCCACGGTCCGGGGTGCCGACCTGGCCAGGATCGACCGCACGGCCGAGCGCTTCGGCGGCGCCGTCACCGTCGAGCGGGTCGACGGCCCGCTGCGGACCCTCCTCTCCGGCGGCGACGGGATCTACTCCTCCACGGGGGTCCGCTGCTCCGCCGGGGTCAATGTGCAGAGCGGCGCCACGTACTACTTCGTCACCGCCGGCCACTGCGCCGATGGCAACGCCACCTGGTACACCGGCTCCGGTACGACCACCCCGGTCGGCCCGACGACCGGGACCAGCTTCCCGGGCAACGACTACGGCGTCGTCCGGTACACCAACACGGCCGTTCCGCACCCCGGGACCGTGGGGACCGTCGACATCACCGGGACCGCCACCGCCCACGTCGGCCAGCAGGTCTGCCGCCGGGGCGCCACGACCGGTGTCCGGTGCGGTGTGGTCACCGCGCTCAACGCGACCGTCAACTACGGCGGCGGTGACATCGTCTACGGCCTGATCCAGACCAATATCTGCGCCGAACCGGGCGACAGCGGTGGTCCGCTCTACGCGGGTGACAAGATCATCGGCATTCTCTCGGGCGGCTCCGGGGACTGCGTATCCGGAGGCACCACCTACTACCAGCCGATCCAGGAGGTGCTGAGCGCCTACGGCCTCACCGTCTACTGACACCGCCCGGCGGTGGTGGGTGGCCGTGCGCCGCACCTCACAGGCCGTGGCGGCGGTCGCCCAACACCGCTTCGCAGACCCGCGATTCCACCTCCGCGGAGAACGCCACCTCGCCGTGGACCCGGGCCGCGGCGACCGCCTGTCGGGTCTCCTCGGCGATCAGATCCGCGTTGATATGGGCGGCCGCGGTCGCGCCCGCCGCCGCGGCGGCACCCACCTGGGCGGACAGATCGGTGACATTGCCCGCGACCCACACCCCGGGCACATCGGTGCGGCCGGTCGCGTCGGACGGGATGTGCTCACCGGCGCCACTCGGATGTTCCACCGGCCGCAGCCCGAGCGCCGCCAGGAAGCCGGTGTGCGCCACCATCCGGGGCGCGACGACCAGTGCCTCGCGCTCGACCACGTCGCCATCGCGCAGGCGCACCCCGACGAGGCGGTCCTCGACGATCTCCACGGACACCACCTCGCCGTTCACCACGCGGATGCCACGGGCGGCCAGCTGCTCCGCCTCCTCGCCGGTCGGCATCGGCAAGGTGTGGGCGAAGAAGGTGACATCCTCGCTCCACTGCCGGAAGAGCATCGCCTGGTGCACCGACAGCGGCCCGCTCCCCAGTACGCCGATGGCCTGGTCGCGGACCTCCCAGCCGTGGCAGTACGGACAGTGCACCACCTCCCGGCCCCACCGGGACCGCAGCCCGGGGACGTCCGGCAGCTCGTCGACCAGCCCGGTGGCCAGCAGCAGCCGGAGCGCGCGGACGCTCCGGCCGTCGGTCAGGGTCACCTGGAACCCGGACTCCTCCCGGGCCACGGCGCCCACCTCGCCGGACACCACCTGACCGCCGTAGCCGCGGACCTCGGTCCGGCCCCGCTCCACCAGCTCAGCCGGGGGGATCCCGTCCCGGGCCAGCAGTCCGTGCACCCCCGAGGCCGGGGCGTTGCGCGGGGAGCCCGCGTCGATCACCACCACCGAGCGCCGCGCCCGAGCCAGCATCAACGCCCCGCTCAGCCCCGCGGCGCCACCGCCGATCACCACCACGTCGTAGGCGTTCTTCAGCTCGTCGGTCACCTTGACCACCTCCACGGCCCACCATGCGAGCCTGCCTGGTGGCGAGGCAAACCCTCTTGCCGGGATGGCAAACGGCAGCCGGTGGCGCAGACCTGTCGGCTCCGGTCGGCTCCGGTCGGTTCAGGCGGCGGATGCGGTGCCGCGTCGGCGGGCGATCTCGCCCATGACGATGTCGACGGCCAGGAAGGCGGCGAGCGGGATGCCGAGAAGGGGCAGGCAGTAGCCGATCACGGCGATGGCCGCGGCCAGGGGGAGGAGGACATACACCGGCACCCGCCGCCACGCGCCGCGCGGGATCGGGCGGCCGAACGCGGAGGCGCGGCCGCGCTGCCACCACATGCGGTAGCCCCAGACGATCAGGAGGATCAGCGCGAGCGCGAGAGCGGCCAGGGCGATCTGGTTGACGATGCCGAAGAGGTTTCCGGTGTGGAGGTCGATGCCCCAGCGGGTGAGCTTGGCGAGCACCGGGTAGTCGGCGAACCGCTGGACGTCGGTCACCTCACCCGTGGCCGGGTCGATGGCCACCGAGTCCTGCTTCTCGGGCCAGCTGCGCTGGATCTGGCTGACGACATACGCACTGCCCGGCTCGGCGGGCGGGACGATCTCGACGGGGTTGTCCAGATCCTCGGCGCGGGCGGCCCGCAGGACGGAGTCCAGGCCCGCATCGGCAGTGTGCCCGGCCTTCTCGCCCGTACCGCCCATGTCCATCCCCGGCATCGAGCCGGAGCCCATGTGGTGTCCGGCGTGTTCGCCGCCGCCGACGGTGGCCGACACGGTCGGGGTGGTCTGGCCGATGGCGGTGCGCAGGTCCTCCACGTTGGCCCCCGCGTAGGTGGACCAGGTCAGACCGGTGGCGGACAGGAACAGCAGCCCCAGCGCCACCCACAGCCCGACCGCGCCGTGGAAGGACATGGTGCGCTTGCGGCCGGTGGCGGCGCGGTCGGGCAGGGCGACCGCCCGTAGCGTGCGCTTCTTGCGGCGACGGCTGAGCCAGAGCACCACACCGCCGAGCGCGATGACCCACAGCCAGCTGGCCGCGAGTTCGCTGTAGAGACGGCCGGTCTGCCCGAGGTGCAGATCGCGGTGGAATTCGTCGATCCAGGTGCGCAGCGGAAGGGCTCCGGTGGAGCCGTACTGCTCCAGCGCCCCGCGCACCTTCCCGGTGTACGGGTCGACGAAGACGGCCAGCGTGTGGTCGGGATCGACGCCCTTGACGCCGGAGAGCAGCACCCGGGTGGTGGCGCCGTCCTCGGGGGAGGGGCGTATGGCGCTGATCTCACCCTCCGGGTGGGCCTTGCGCGCGGCTGCCACCTGCTGGGAGATGGGCAGTTCGCGGTCGCCTGCGGGAACGCTCAGCTCATGTCCGTAGACCAGCTTCTCGGCCTGGAACGATCCGGCGTACAGCAGTCCGGTCACGGCCGCGACCAGCAGGAACGGCGCGACCAGAACGCCCGCGTAGAAGTGCAGCCGCAGCACCAGCGGCCGCAGGGCGACCCGGACGGACCCACTCGGCCCGGCGTCGCCGGGTCCGGTGGGGGAGCGTTGCTTCTTGTCGGTGGCATCGTCCGGGGAGTCGCCCGTGGCCGGGGCGAGGGGTTCAGCGGACATGGACGACTCCTGGTTCGGGGGCAACGGCGGGAGGCGGACGCATTGCTGGCGGTGCCGGTTGAGTCGTCGGATGAACACGTAACTGAGTTCCGAGCATCTTCTGTGAGCTGGCTCACAGGGGTCGGGCGGGGGCGATTCACGGGCCACGCTTGTCATCCGCGTGATGAAGATTGAGCCACCGTCACGCTCACCGGCCACGGCTGGCACCATGGCTGCCATGTCCGCCGGGCCACCCTTCCGCCTCGCACGAGCCGCCGTGTTCGCGGCGGTGTGCGTCGTGGTGACGGCGCTCGGACACACGCTGATGTCCGGTGACACCTTGCCGGTGTGGGCCGTGGCCGCCGCGTTCGCCGGGACGACGGCGGCCGCGTGGTGGGTCACCGGGCGCGAGCGCGGAGCGCTGGTCGTGACCGGTGCGACGGTGGTCGCGCAACTCGGCCTGCACATGGCGTTCCGGTTCGCGGAGGCGACAGCCGCTCCCGTGGAGGGAAGTGCCACGGGCGCCGGGGCGCCGGGGATGCGGGACATGGGTGCCGCCCCGATGAACGGCGGCGCCATGGGTCATATGCACCACGGCGCGGACGCGATGTCCACCGCCACGCCGTCCATGGGCCATCTGCCGTGGCCCTGGGCGGGTCCGGGCGGGCCGGGCATGGCCACGGCCCACCTTGTCGCCGCGCTGATCTGCGGGCTGTGGCTGTGGCGCGGTGAGCGGGCCGTCTTCCGGCTCGGCCGCGCGCTCGCGGCCCTGCTGTTCGTCCCGCTCGTTCTCGCCCTGCGCATCCTGGGCGCGGGCGCCACTCCGCTGCCCACATGGCCGTCCGCACCGGCCATCGCCCGCCGGTTGCGCGGAGTTCTGCTACGGCACGTCATTCTCCGCAGAGGGCCACCGGCGCGGTTCGCCGTCTGCTGAACCGCCCGTCCTTCCCCTGCCCCTGCCAGGGGTCCCGCCCCGATGTGGGGTCCCGACCCGATCTGGGGCACCGCCCCGATCCGGGGTGAGCGCCGGTGACGGGCGGAGTACCGGCGCCTGCCCGGCGTCGGCCCCATCCGTCGGCACCGCCCGCCTCTCGCCGCCCGGCCGCGCCCAAGCGCGCCGGTGGCGCATGCCGGTGTGCCGTTCACCGCCTTCCGAAGGACGTTTGACGATGCCTTCCCCCATGCTGTCCGCCGCACCGAGAAGGGCCGTGCAGCCCGTCGCCGCGCACGGGCACGGCTTCGCCGCCACGGCGAACGACCGGCAGGTCACCGAATGGGCCCTGGCCGCCCGCGACGGCGACCGTGACGCGGTCGACCACTTCATCCGCGCCACCTACCGCGATGTGCGCCGCTTCGTACTCCATCTCAGCGCCGACCCCCACGGCTGTGAGGATCTCGCCCAGGAAACGTATCTACGGGCGCTGACCGGACTGTCGCGCTTCGCGGGCCGCTCGTCTGGCCGGACATGGCTGCTGTCGATCGCCCGCCGCGTGGTCGTCGACCGCTACCGCATGGCCGCCGCCCGTCCCCGCACCCTGGACGCGGACGACTGGCAGGAGGTGGCCGAACGGGCGCAGCCCGTGGGGCTCCCCGGGTTCGACGAGGGGGTGGCGCTGATGGATCTGCTGGCGGCGCTCGCCCCGGCGCGCCGTGAGATGTTCCTCCTCACCAAGGTGCTCGGCCTGCCGTACGCGGACGCCGCCACCGCCACCGGCTGCCCCATCGGCACCGTACGTTCCCGTGTGGCGCGCGCCCGCGAGGACATCAACGCACTGCTGGCCGCGGCGGAAAAGGCCGCGGAACCGGTGCGGTTGGCGGGCTGAGCCCAAGCGATGACGCGGGGCGCGGCGGGTGGCAGGCCTCAGTGGCCGCCCGCCGCGCCCCGTACGTCACCGCCTGTCCGGCTGGTGACGTTACGGGACGCGAGTCCTGCGGGGCGCGAGTCCTACGGGACGATTCCTGCAGACGGGAGCCCTACAGGACGCGGACCAGCCGGGCGCACCGGCGGCAGGCGCGGGCCGAGGGAGCCACGACCGCGTGTGATACGGCGGCGAAGGCCCCGGCCAGCGCGACCAGCGGCCAGTCCGTGGCCAGGAGGGACGCGACGGTGAGCGTGAGCGTGGCGACCCCCATGGCCACGCCCGCCGTGGTACCGGCCCAGGCGATCGCCAGGGGCAGCCGGGGCGGTGTGGGCAGTCGACGGGCCAGGGTGCCGGTGACGGCCAGTGCCGCCGCGGCGAGCAGCGCGATGGCGCCGACGACCGTGGCCAGCTGGGTGGCGAGCAACTGGGCGGCGCGTGGCATCAGACCGTCCTGGCCGGATGCGGTGCTCGAGGTCAGATACCAGCAAGCGGTGAGGAAGGGGGCAGTGAGGGCGACGGCCCAGGCGGTGTGCCGCGCCTGTGCGATGGTCAGCTCCCGCTGACAGCCGGGCGCGACTTCCTCCGGCGTCCCGAACTCCCGGACCGCGTCGTCCGCCGCCCGGGTGGATGTGCTTCCGCCGTGGATGTGCGCCGCCACCGTCTCCGTAAGGCCGTCGCGTATCTCCTCGATCATCCGCGCCTTGGCCCGCGCCGGACCGTGCAGGACGGCCGTCAGGTCGGCGATGTACTTCTCGACGGGATCGGCTTCGACGGGACCGGTCTGCCGGCCGTGGGCGCTCATATGGCGGACCGGGGCTCTGCCCCCGGGTTCAGCACGGAGCCGATCGCGACGGTGAACTCCCGCCATGCGGTGCGCTCCTCGGCCAGACTTCTCCGTCCCGCGTCGGTGAGCCGGTAGCTGCGCCGTCGTCGTTCGCCGACCGACTCCCAGCTGCTGGTCAGCAGCCCCAGCCGCTCCAGCTTGTTCAACGCCGGGTAGATGGTGCCCGTGCGCAGGTCGAGTACGCCTCCGCTGCGCTGCTGAACCGCGGTGATGATCGCGTACCCGTGCAGTGGCCCCTGTTCGAGAACGGCCATCAGCAGCCCGTCCAGGTGTCCTCGCACTCTGTCTGCCCTCATAGATAGGCAGCCTACCTATAGAAGGTGTAGGCGTGCTATGTATTGGCAGCCAACATATAACTCATCGGGTCGGAAGGCTTGCCATGACCAAGCTGTTGCTGTCCATACATGTCCTCGCGGGGATCCTGGCGATCGGGCCGATCGCGGTGGCCGCCTCGCTCTTCCCGGGCTATGCGCGCCAGTCCGCATCGGCCCACTCCGCCCACTCCGCCCACTCTGCCGACTCTGCCCAGCCCGCCCAGTCCGCCCAGTCCGCGTCGGCGCGGTCCGAAGGCCCCGACCCTCAACGCGCCACCGCGGTCGCCGCGCTCCTGCACCGGATCTGCCGTGGTTACGCCCTCGCGGGTATCGCCGTACCGCTCTTCGGCCTGGCCACAGCCGCCCAACTCGATGTGCTCACCGACGTCTGGCTCATCGCGTCGACCGTGCTGACCACGGTCGCCGCGCTCGTCCTCGCGCTGGCCATCATCCCGGCCCAGCGGGGCCTGCTCACCGCGCCCGAGGACACGGCCACGAAGGGGAATTCCGCGGTGGCGGCTCGGCTGGCCATGCTCACCGGGGTCTTCAACCTCCTCTGGGCCATCGTCGTCGTGCTGATGATCGTCCGGCCGGGCTCGACCACCGGAGCGTGACGTCCGTCCTCGCCCGACGCCACGCCCCGGATGGCCGGGCGGCTAGCGCACGGCGTCCGCGATCAGCTTCAGCGCCAACTGCTGCAGCTCCGGGCCCGCCTTCTCCGGGCTGCCGGTGTCGAAGGGCGGGTCGGGGTCGTACTCCACGGCGAGCTGCATGGCCTGGGCGGTGCGCTCGTCGGAGAGACGGGCGGCGAGATGCAGCCCCATGTCGATACCGGCGGACACCCCGGCCCCGGTGAGGATCTTCCCGGCTTCGACGAACCGCCCCGGCGTGTAAATGGCACCCGCGTCCGCCAGATACGGGCGCGAAGCCCAGTACGTGGTGGCGGGCACACCGCGCAGCAGCCCGGCGGCGCCCAGGATCAGCGATCCCGTGCATACCGAGGTCGTCCAGGTGGATCCGCGGTGGATACGGCGGATCCAGTCCAGGACTACGGTGTTGGCCATGGTCGCAGTGGTGCCGCGCTCGACACCTCCGGGTACCAGCAGCACATCGGCCCGCGCCACGCTGTCCAGGGAGCGCTCGGCCACCAGCCCCAGCTCCCCGGTGTCGGTACGGACTCGCCCGGCCCGCTCGGCCACCATGGTCACCGTCACCCCCGGCACCCGGCACAGCACCTCGTACGGCCCGACGGCGTCCAGCGCGGTGAACCCGTCGTACAGCAGCACCGCCACCCGCACCGAGCCTTCGGCTCCCCCTTCGGCTCCCTCCCTTGCCCGGGTCCCCTCGACACCCTCGGCCCGCGCGGGCGCCACCGCGCCGAACGACGTCGCCAGCCCTGCGCCCAATCCGCCTGCCGCTGCCGTCTGGAGCAGCTTGCGACGGCTTCGGTCCACACCTGCCATCAATGACTCCCCGAATCGATGGATGAGCCGACGAGTGCCGGCGAACCAGGTAGTCGTTCCGGAGGACGGCCGAGTTCCCGGAAGGTGCGAGCCGGGGTCCGGGTCCTGTGCGGGGATCCGGGCCCCGGGCGGAGGCATCGATCGGCCGGACGGATCTACGGCATCGTCAGCGACAGCAGTTCGGACGGCTTGTGCAGGATCACATCGGGCTCCGCCGCGAGCAGGGTCTTCGCATCGGTCTCACCCCACATCGCGGCCACCGCGGTGATTCCGGCCCCCCGCGCGCTGGCCAGGTCGGTCACCGCGTCCCCGACCATCACGGTCCGGTCGGGGTCCGCGCCCATGATGTCCATCGCCTTCAGCACGATGTCCGGCGCGGGCTTGGGCCGGGCCACCTCGTCGGAGCCGAGGATCACGTCGAACTGCCCATCGATGCCGAGGGTGTTGAGCAGCGAGCGCGCCCGCGGGCCGCTCTTCCCGGTGGCCACGGCGAGCCGCAGGCCGCGGTGGCGCAGCTCCGACAGCAGCTCGGGCACACCGTCGAAGATCTCCACCAGGTGGGCGAGCCGGTAGCTCTCGCGGACGAACGGGCCCTCCATCTCCAGTGGCAGACCCATGATCCGCATGATGTCGGGGAAGTAGCGGCCCAGATGGCGGTTGTACTCCTCGAAGGGCGGCTCACCGTCGCCGACGACCTCGGCGTAGGCGAGCGTGAACGCCTCGCGCATCACCGCGAAGCTGTTGACGAGGACACCGTCGAGGTCGAAGACCACCGAGGTGACCGGTGGGATACCCGCCCCGGAGGGCGGGCCGCCGTGGCTGATCGGATGGCTGGTCATTGAGCACTCCCGTAGTGCGGGCACGGCCGGTACGGCGGACCGCCGGTCCGGATCTCGGATGCGGTCCGGAGAAACGCGGACCGGAAACGCGGACCGGAAATACGGACCGGAAATACGGACCGGAAATGCGGTCCGGAGAACGCGGACCGAAAGACGCGGCCCGTGTAAGGAGATGGCGAGGGCGGAGCCGAGGAGGCGGTGAGGGGGCGACCGGTACCGGCGCGGTTCACACCGGTGCCGACTCCCGGGCCTCCCGGACCTCCCGGGGTATCCGGGCGGAGGCGTAGACCCGTTCGATGGCGCCGATGGTCCGGCGGACCTCCTCGATCACCCGCCCCCGCCCCGCCGGATCGCGCAGCTGCGCGGGAAGCATGTCGAGCTGCCGGTCGTACTCGGTGCCGATCGGTTCGGTGGGTACGGCCACCGGGCGGGTCGTACCGTCGACGGTGCGGGTCAGGGTGGACCTCTCGAGGCGGTTCGGGCTGAACCCGAAGGTGCAGCGCAGGGTCGCGCTGCCGCCGCTGCCGTCGATCGTGACCCGGGTGGTGTCCAGCTCCTCGTGCGAGGCCCAGCTCGCGTGCAGCACCACGGAACGGCCGTCCTCGGTGATGAGGAACCCGCGTGCGGTGTCCTCGACATCGGTGGCGCCCTCGGTGGCGCCGGGGAGCGCCGGGCCGCCGTCGTCGCCGCGCCACGCGGCCCTGGAGGACCGCTGGGTGATGAAGTCGGAGGACACGGTGCCGATGGCATGCCGGAACGCGGCGGTGCCCAGCAGCGGAACGGCGATGTCGAACAGATGCCAGCCCAGGTCCACCAGCGCCCCGCCGCCCGCGAGCGACCGCTGGGTGAACCAGCCGCCCCGGTCGGGTACGCCACGCGCCCGCACCCAGGCGAGTTCGACATGGCGGATACGGCCCAGCCGGGCGGCGATCCGGTACAGCCCGCTCACATCGGCGCGGTAGCGCGCCGCGCTTCCGGCCAGCAGCACCGCACCGCCGGAGCGCTCCGCGGCGGCCAGCCGCTCGGCCTCCTCCGAGGTCAGGCACACCGGCTTCTCCAGGAACACCGGAATTCCCTTGATCAGCAGCTCGCCGGCGACCGCGCAGTGCAGATGGTTGGGCACCGCGACCACCGCCAGATCCACCTCGGCGGGATCGAGGTCATGGACCGCCGCCAGCAGCGGTATCCGGTCCGCGCCCGCCGCCTCGGCCTCCGCCACGGCCGCGCGGCAGCGCTCGTCGGGGTCCACCGCGGCGGTCACGGTGAAGGCGGGGTTGTGGCGCAGCCGGGGCAGCCAGATCGAGCGGGCCGCCCACCCCAGACCCACCACGGCGGTCCGGATCGGCCGCTCGCCGATGTGCGGGGTGCTCATGCGTCCGCGAGCACGTCGGCGACGACGGCGGCCACTTCGTGCATCTGCGCCTCGCTGCCCAGCAGCACCCGGTGGTGCAGCCATACGCAGTCGCGGGTGAGCGCCTCGGAGTGCGGGCAGCGGCGGGCGAGTTCGTCCACCGTCAGATCCGGAGCCGCCGCCTCCCAGAAGGCGTCCGTACGGTAGACCGCGCGGAAGGCGACGAACGCGGGCACCCCGCGCTCGACGAGCACGTCGACGACCCTGGCGCGGCGCTCCTCGGTGATGCCCGGCACCCGGAACATCGCCATATAGTGCGGGTTGCGGTCGCCGCGGTCGTCGCGCGACTGCGGTACGACACCGGGGATCTCGGCGAGCAGCCGGCCCAGCACCGGCCAGCGCTGCTCACGCGTGGTGATCTGGTCCTCCAGACGGGCGAGTTGGGCGCGCAGCACCGACGCGGAGAACTCGTTCAGCCGGAAGTTGGAGCCCGAGGTGCGGTGGAAGTAGCCGCGGTCGGTGCGCGGACGTCCACAGCTGTGCCGGACGAAGCCCTGCTCGTACATCTCGGCGTCGGGGAAGAGCACGGCGCCACCCTCGCCGGCGGTCATCAGCTTGCCGTTCTGGAAGCTGAACGCCGCGACCGAGCCCAGCTCGCCGACCCTCTTGCCGCGCCATCGCGCACCGTGGGCGTGGGCCGCGTCCTGGATCAGCGGCACCCCCGAGTCGGCGGACAGCTTGTCCAGCGCGTCCATGTCGCACATCTGACCCGCCATGTGCACCGGCATGATCGCACGGGTCCTCGGGCCGATGGCCGCCTCGACCGCCGACGGATCGATGCAGTACGTGTCCGGGTCCACGTCCACGGGAATGGCCACCGCGCCCAGCCGCTGCGCGGCCTGCGAGGAGGAGATGAAGGTGAACGCGGGAACGATCACCTCGGAGCCGGCGCCGACGCCGAGCACCTCGAGGGCGAGCTCCAGCGCATGCGTCCCGTTGGTGACCGCCAGGGCGTGCTCGCTGCCATGGGCCGCGGCGAACTCCGCCTCGAAGGCATCGACCTCACCGCCCCCGATGCGCCACCATTGCCCCTGCTCCAGGGCCCGGATCAGGGCCTCGCGCTCCTCGTCGCCGTAACTCGGCCATGCGGGCAGCTCGGATCCCAGTCGCACATCATTGCTCATGATTTCCCTACTCCCTTAATGCGTTATGGAGGCAGGTCCGCGGCGGACGCATTAGCACGCTAACCGGACGGCGGGCGAAACGTCATTCCCCCTCAAGGCCCCCCTATAGCCCCCTTAAAAACGCGGTTGGTCAAACTCACACGCCGAGGCCAAGGGGGCCGTGCTATAAATGGCACTTCCGTGATGAGCCGCTGTAATTCAGCCGATCCCACATGGTGAGGTGCGCAGTGAGCAGGCTGTTGTTGGTGAACGGACCGAATCTCGGCATCCTCGGGAAGCGCCAGCCCGAGATCTATGGCACGGATACGCTGCAGGACATCGAGCGCTGGGTCGGAGAAGAGGTCGCGGAGCGCGGCTGGAAAGTGGATTCCTACCAGTTCGACGGTGAAGCGGAGATCATCCAAACCATTCAGGGGAACTACGACACGGTCGGCGCCATCATCAATCCGGCCGCCCTCATGATGGCCGGATGGGGCCTGAGGGACGCACTGGCCAACTATCCGCGGCCCTGGATAGAAGTGCATCTGTCGAATGTCTGGGCCCGTGAGCAGTTCCGCCATGAGTCGGTGACCGGACCGCTGGCCGCGGGCGTGATCTTCGGGCTCGGCGCCGTGGGCTATCGGCTCGCCGCACGCGCCCTGCTGGAAAAGGTGCCGGACTGAGCGCCCGCCACGCCGTCACCCCACACCGCGAAGGCTGACGAGCCGGGAGACGACCATCAGTCATCTGGGAATCGACGTGGGCGGCACCAAAGTGGCGCTGCGCCTCGAACACGACGACCTGAGCATCCGTGAATCCTCCTTCCGCTGGGCCGAGCCGGACGGTACGGACGCCATCACGTCCGGCGGCGCCACTCGCGACCTGGAACTGCTGGCGCGGCACATCAGGGAGCTGTGCGCGGGCCACCCCGAGCGGCTCACCGGCGTCGGGGTCGCGCTGCCCGCCACCCTCGACGCCACCGGCGCGGTCACCGCCTGGCCCGGCCGCCCCGGCTGGGCCGGAGTGGATCTGCGGGGCGCGCTGTCGGCGCTCTTCGGCGCGGCCGAGGTGCGCTGCGCCGACGACGGCGATCTGGCCGCCCTCGCCGAAGCACACGAGGCGGGCTGCCCCGATCTGCTCTACCTCGGCGTCGGAACCGGGATCGGCGGTGGCATCGTGCTGAACGGAAAGCCCGTCCCCGGGGTCGGCCGCGGCTCCTGCGAGGTCGGCCACCTGGTCGTGGACCGCGACGGCCCGCTGTGCGACTGCGGACGGCGCGGCTGCGTCCAGGCGGCGGCCTCGGGTCCGGCGACCCTGCGCCGGGCGGCGCGGCGGCGGGGCGAGGAGGTGGCCTTCACCGCGCTGCGCGAGGCTGTGCGGGATGGAAAGCAGTGGGCCGTGGCGGCGCTGCGGGAGAGTGGCCGGGCGCTGGCCGCGGCCGTGACCGGTGTGTGCGAGCTGGTCCATCCCTCGCTCGTGCTGGTCGGCGGAGGGTTCGCCGCGGCGATGCCGGAGCTCGTGGCGATGGTGGCCGAGCGGACGGCGGCGCTGGAGCGGCCGGGGCATCCGCTGCCACCGGTCCGGCCTGCGACACTGGGTGGGCTGTCGTCACTGCACGGCGCCGTCCTGCTGGCCAGGGGACTGCCGGACTGATCCGGCCGCCCCTTGACCCTCACATCGTGTCAGGCGCTGAACCCGGAGCCACCATGAGGTGGTCAGGAGGCCTGTGATCGGCTCCTTCTGCGGGGGTGGCCCGCCCCGGGCGGTTCGGTGCGCGGGTCCACCCCCAGCTGCTTCAGCTGTTCGAAATCGGCCGTGTCCATCTTCTCCAGGATCTCCAACTGCCGGGCCAGGGCATCGGTTTGGCCCTCGACATCGTCATGCCGTCGGAGCGCGGCCGCCGTGGTGATGTGGAAGCGGGCCAGGGCCACCTTCAGACTGCGGCTCTCCAGGATCATCCGGTAGCGGGTCTCCTCCGCCAGCGCGTCCTGCACCGATCGGACCGGCCGGGCGAAGAACAGCGTGACGATCTGCCCCACCCCGAGCGCACCGAGCACGGCGGGGCTCTGCCACCCGATACGGTCCGGGAGGAAGACGCCGACGAGCGACAGCAGAAGTGCGCCGGCCAGCAGACATGTGCCCAGCCCCAGCAGGAACTTGCTGGCGAAGCCCACCGTGTGCTGCGCTCGTCGGAGCCGTTCGGCGGTCTGGATGCGATAGTCCCGCATCCTGGCGTCCTCGTAGGACAGGATGCCCTGCTTGTCCTGGATGTACGAGGAGTAGCCCACGAACTCCGCGTCCCCGCCACGGGAGAGCCGCCGGTCGTCGTCCGGCCGCGAGCCCAGGAAACGGGCCAGCTCCGCGAGACCGATCATCACCTCGGTGTGCAGCACACGCTGGCAGAAGTCCAGGGCCGTCAGATGGCGCTCCAGGGTCCTGCTGGCGGTGAGCGCGTCCGAGACGACGAGCTGCCGCACGTCGTAGCGGGAGCGGATACCGGTCAGCAGCAGCTGGACCTTGATGTCGGTGAGGACACCGACCACCACGACATGTGTGGTCTCCTGCCGTCCGTCGCCCAGCAGACCGTCCAGCAGCGTCGTCAGTGGCGCCGGTTCGCCGAGGTCGGGGCGTCCGCCGGAGCTGTGCTGGAAGTCGAAGAGCGTGTTGGACCGCACATGGTGGACACGGAGTTTCCCGCCCCAGCCGTCCTCGGCCTCCGCGGGCGCGCGCAGATCCGGGGCCAGCATGTCCGTGAGCCCGTCGACGTACGCCGCCCCCCAGGTGCCGGCCTCGCAATGCGCCCCGTACTGCCTGCGCTCCAGGTCGTACGCCTCTCCCGGGACATGCCAGTCACGGATGTTGATCAGATGCAGGACCCCGTCGCCGTGTCCGCGCATCCGGGAGCCGACGGTGGCGTCGAGGAAGCGGGCCAGTGGCGAACGGCGCAGCTCCGCCTCGGACAGCACCCGGCGGTGGCCCTCCGTGCGGAGGGACGCACCGCTCTCGCTGTCCAGCAGCAGCTTGGAGACCGCGCTGTCCGGCAGGGACAACTGGCAGTCCAGGTTGAGGAAGAAGTCGTTCTGCAGACACTGTGTGATGAGTATGTACTGCGACGGTGCCGTCGGCTCCATCGCCACCCCCCGTGGATCTGAGTGTGTCTTCTCGGTGCGCCGCGCCGCGGGCCCGTGCGCCGCGGGTTCTCACCGCGGCAGCAGCGGCCACTGGCTGGACAGCCGCATGGCGGCCTCCGTGACCGCCGGATCGCCGGACTCCATGGCCACGCCGTCCAGGTAGGCGTGGGCCGCCGCTTCGTACAGCTCGTCGACCGCGTAGAGCCGCTCCTCATGGGCCGCGCGGCGGGCGCCCGCGCGGGCGCCCACGGTGGCCTCGGCCTCCCTGGCGCGCTCGGAGCCGGCGAGATCCGTCTCGATGTCCTGCTCCAGCTCCCGCAGCCGCTCGGCCGTGGTCCGGTACGCCGCCAGGTACGGGTGCTCCTCGCCCAGCCCGATCAGGAAGGCGATGCCACCGGAGAGCAGCAGCAGCGCGACGAACATCCAGGACACGCTGTGCGGGTCCAGGTGCAGGGACTCGATGAGGCTCGGTGGGTTGCTCACGCTGTCCCCGACATCCGCGGTCACATCGGGCGGCAGATCCAGCGGAGGCTCCTCCCGGAACGCCACCTTGGCCCGTAGGTCCCCCAACGCCCAGGCGCCGTACGCCCATATGCCCAGCAGGGCCAGGGCGGGCACGGAGGACAGCCGGACCCCGCCGGTGACCGAGCGGCGCCGCAGGATCCAGCCCGCGATATGCGGAGCGAGGATCATCGCCACCGCCACGGCCACCATGAGGCTGTAGGAGAGCAGATCGGCGAACCGCCCGACACCGTGCAGATTCTCGAACACCGAGTAGTAGACGGGCAGTTCGACCACGATCAGCGCGGCCAGCACCCCGAACTTCATCCAGCGCGGCATACCGGGGCGCGCCGCCGCGCCCTCCCATGCCGCCCTGGTGGACAGGGCCCGCTGGGCCGCGTCCGCCTCCGCCACCGGATCGTGGTCGGACACCGCCTGCCAGCGGGCGTGGCCCCCGGTGGTCTCCGGCTCGTCCTCGCGCCGCGTGGCGCCCGGCCGTTCGGGACCGGTGGCCTCGTTGCCTTCGGCGGGCATACGGGCGCGCAGCCACCGGCGCTCGAAACCGCCCCGTACGGTGTCGCGGAAGGTCTGCCACCGGTCGGCCCGCCGCGCCAGCCGGTCCAACTGGTCGGTGGTCACCGATTGCTGCTGCTCCAGGGCGGCCCGCCGCCGGCCCGCCCGCTCCAGCCGCACTCCGGCGGCGCCGGCGGCCGCCCGGACCCGGCTCGCCTCCAGCGCGCCGTCCTCCTCGGCCCGCGCCTGCTCCTCGGCGAACCGGTGTCTGACCTTGTTGCGCAGACTGGCCAGTTCGGCGAAGTAGGGCACCCGGTCCGGGCCGGCCAGCACCCAGGGGTCGAAGACCTTGCGCGTGGCCGCCGAGGCGCCGTGCTTGCGCGCCCGGTCCAGCAGCCAGGCGCTGTCACCGGCCCGGATGACATCCGAGGCGACGGGCTCGGGCTGCGGCAGCGCCCCGTCCGGGAACCGCCGCGCGGCAGTCCGCCCGCCGCGGCGCCCGCGGTCGGCGTCGGCCCTGCGGCGGCGCAGCCTCAGCCGCCGCGGTGCCTCGTCGTCACCGGCGGTAGGTGGTGTGGACATGTGCCTTCACCCTCCCCTCCAGAAGCTCCGTCCAGAAGGAGTTGAACTGCTCGTACCGGGAGGTGTCGGTGCCGTACTTCATGCCGTAGCCCACCGGGTAGATGTCGGCGCCGGACAGCTCCGGCCCGCCGTGCGACTTCAGGAAGCCGTCGATGACGGTCCGGCGGCTCGCGGCGGTGGACAGGTCCTGCCGCCCCAGCCGGAAGTCGGTGTCGCCCTGGTCGAAGTCGCTCACCACCAGGACGTCGAACGACGCGTCGGCGCCGGACGGTTTGGACAGCGCGATGCGCGACAGGCCCCCGAGCACATCGGAGCCGGGTTCCTCCTTCTGGGCGCAGCGCAGCAGCTTCAGGGCGTTGGAGAGGGCCACCGCGCGCATGGTGGTGCGGGTCCGCTCGCGGTCGGCGGTCTTCGAGGCGTCCGGATCCAGGTCCAGCGGGCTGACCTGGCACTTGGACGCCTTGGACACCTTGGTGATGGGGGCGAAGGACGTCTTGCGGCACTTCCTGTCCGCCAGGAACGTCTGCAGGGTGGCCTTGAGCTTGGCCTCCGAGTCGAAGCCGGTCCGGGTGGCGGCCGCCGAGCCGGAGCCGTCGACCACGACACCGCACGTCTGGGCATAGCGTGACGGCTCGTCGGAGCCGCAGGCGGTGCCGCCCGCGGCCAGGGCGAGCGCCAGCGCGGCGGTGAGCGCGCGCCGCCGGTTCCGGCGCCGCCGGGCGCCCGGACGCTCCGGAGCGGGGCCGTGGACGGTCTGGACGGTCATCGCGCGGTCCTCCCGTCGACGCGGTCGGTGTTCTGCCGTTCGAGTATGTGCAGCGCCCGTGAGGTGGCTGTCCGGGCGCTGTCGTCGTCGGCCAGCAGCCAGACGTCGGGCTGGTACCAGGACTCGTCCAACTCCACCCGGCCGGGCAGCCGGTCCCCGGGCGGGCGCCGGGGAAGCCGGGAGAGCTGGGGGTGGGTCTCGCGCACCGCGTCCCAGTAGCAGGCCAGTCGCTGATTGGCCTGGTCGACGACGGCGTGGGCATGCGACCGGCACCGGTCCACGCTGGTGCGCCACTGGCCCATCCAGTGGCCGTACCGCGCGAGCGCCGCGGGCCGGGGGTCCTCCCGGACGTCGTACTGGGTGACCACGCGCACCGATTCCGCGCGCAACCGGCTGAGCAGGGCGTGCTCCCGCCCGATGAGGGCGGCGCGCATCTGCTCGGTGGCCCGGCGGACACCGGTGCGCACCTCCATCACATACGGGGTGATCAGCAGCTCGGGAGCCGGTGGCTCGATGGGCGGCGGGGGTGTCTTGCCCCGCGCCTCCTCGGGCGGCGCCGGGAGCGGGACGCGGGGGACGCCGCGGGCGCCGTCCCGCCTGCCCCGCCATCGGGCCGCGAAGCGTGCGGTACGGCCGAGCCTGCCCCGGCGCACCACCCCGTTGACACTGTCGGTTGTGATCATGAAATGGATCCCCCGATTTCCCCGGTGCGGGAATTCCCGCTCCGGACAGCCGCATTGCGGACAGTGGAATTCCGCTTTCTCCCGCAAAGGGCTCGCAGTCGATGTGGATGACGATGGCGATGTCGTTGTCGATTCGATTCCCTGTCAGACCGTATCGATGAGGTCGTACCCGGGAATGCTCCCCATAGGACACGATCCTGAAAACGCCCGGAAGTCGACCGGAGAACGCCCTCGTCGATGCCTGACGCCGGGTCATACTGGAACGGTTCCGGGGCCACGCCTCTTTGATCATGAATCTCGGAACACGACCTCGGGGGAATGGGAGATGGGTCGGTGGAGAACGTTCCAGGGTGCGCGGAGCCCACGCTCCGGATCAGTCAGACGCACTTTCCGGTGGAGACCCTGGGCCCGGGGCGGCGCCTGGGCATCTGGTCCCAGGGGTGCGGGCTGGCCTGCGCCGGCTGTATGTCCCGGCACACCTGGGATCCGTCGGGCGGCGCCTCCCGTACGGTGTCGTCCCTGCTCGGGCTGTGGCGCGAGGCGTTGGCCCGGGGCGCCGACGGGCTGACGGTCAGCGGCGGCGAGCCGCTCGACCAGCCCACCGCCCTGGAGGCCCTGCTGGCCGGTGCGGTGCGGGCCCGCGCGGAGGCGGTGGCACCCGGCGGCCCGGCGGCGGGCCGCGAGATCGACATCCTCCTGTACACGGGATACGAGGAGGAGGAAGTGGAAGCCGACGCGGCGCGCTCCGCCGCCGTCCGCCACGCCGATGTGCTGGTGACCGGGCGCTTCCAGGTGGCCGAGCCCACCGCCCTGGCGTGGCGCGGCTCGGCGAACCAGCGCATGCGGCCGCGTACGGCGCGGGGGCGGGCGCGTTACCAGGAACATCTGGCCCGGACGGAGAGCGGGCCGCGTCTGCAGATGGTCGAGGGGGACGGCGATGTGCGGCTCTACGGAGTGCCGCGGCGCGGCGAACTGGCCGCGCTGGAGCGTCGGTTGCGACGGGCGGGGATCGCCCTCACCGGTGCGAGCTGGCGCCCCTGAGCGGGGGCGCCGGTCCGGTCGGCACGGGGCGCGGTGGGCCGGCCGGCAGGGCGCGCGGCCGCCCGGTCGGCGCGGTGGGCGGCCGCCCGGTCGGTACGGCGTGCCGTCGCCCGGCCGGCAGGGCGTGCGTCGGGTCCGGCGGCTGTGGTCAGGGACGCGGCGGGCCCCGCGGCTGTGGCCCCGGCCGCTGTGGCCCCGGCCGCTGGGGTCCGGGCGGCCGTGGTCCGGGTGGCCGTGGCCGGGGCGGCTGTGCCCTCGGACGCTGTGGCACCGGCCGCCGTGGCCTCCGCCGCTGTGCTCACAGCGCGCCCACGGCCTCGGCGATCTCCCGGCTGCGCACCACCAGATGCACCCGCCAGCGGGCGTCCCGGGCGAGTTCATCGCGGATCGCCCAGCGCAGCCAGGTCGCGCTGACCGCCGGTGTCAGTCCGCCCCGGCCCGCGCCGAGCAGCGGAAAGCAGATGGAGGCCAGGGCGGGCTCGTAGCGGTCGCGCTCGGCGCGGGCGAGCGCGAAGCACGCGCCGACCGCGCGGGCGATGCTCTCCGGGCGGACCTCGTACGTGTCGTCCAGCGGTGTGGCCACCGCGGCGTGGTAGATCCGCCGGACACCGCGCGCGGCGAGCGCTCCCGGCGAGGTGGGCACCACCGTGCCCGGCCGGATCGGCAGCCCCGGGCGGCCGTGGGCGCGCAGCCATGCGGCCAGTTCGCGGGCGAGCACATCGTCGACGATCTCCCCGGCGGGGTCGCGTACGGCGGCGGCCAGGCGCAGCGCGCCGGAGACGGTGGGGCGGAAGGTCTTGGACATCTCCAGGTAGACGTTCTCCGAGGAGACCAGCACCTCGATGTCCCGCAGCAGTTCGATGGGCGAGACATGGAGGGTGAACGTGCTCTGCGCGTCCACCGGCACACTGCCGACCCGCAGCGGAGGCTCCTGGCCGATCCGGACGGTCCGGCCGGTCCGGCCGCCGCGCGCGAGTGTGCTCTGCCCGGCCGGGCCCGGTTCGGCGGGATTCCGGGCCCCGGCGCCCGGCCCGGGGCTCCGTCCCGTCGAGCCCTGTCCACCGGAGGGGGTCGGCGGCTCGCGCAGGATGGTCAGCACGGCCTCGGCGAGCTGCTGGAGGACCTGCGGTTCCTGGTGCTTGCGGAATCGCTCGGAGGTGACTCCGTACACGGTGGCGGCCGTCTTACGGCGGTCATGGGCGGGCGCGCCCCGGCGGTCGGGGAGCAGCCCGAAGGTGTGGGCCGCGGCCTGGCCCAGCAGATCCCGTTCGCCGAGGCGCCGTACCGCCTCCTTGAGCAGCGCCTCGATACCGGCCGGGGCGTCGTCGGAGCCATCGCAGAAGCCGCCCGCCACGGCCGCGGCGCGCAGCGCCGGCCGATCGATGCTGCGCAGATCTGGCAGTCCGGGCCTGCGTATGCTTTTGAGTTCTTCCAGGAGTTGATCGTATGTGGGCAAATTTGACTCAAATGGCTCCTGACTCATGGTCACCAGGCTAGCGACCGGCCGAGAAAGAGGAAATCGGTCTCCCGGCGGCCGTTCCCGGCCGGGCTTTGTACCGCCGGTAATTCACGCCGCGCTGGAACAGATTTCCGATTTCCGCGGTTCCGCTTTCTTGATCCACGGCCCGGCGGCCCCCGGCCGCCGCCGTCGCCGCCATGAATCCGACAACGCCTGCCCGTTCACGAGGTGACCTTTGTGACCCATCCGCACCAGCAACCGCCCCTCACGGAATACGAGGACGACGAGGAGTACGGGGTCTCCGGGGAGCCCGAAGAGCGGCGGCGCGCGCACGACGCCGGGCCGCCGCCCACCGAACACGAGGAGCCGCCCCCGTCGGCGGCCGCCACAGCGGCCGGGCCCACCGAGGACGAGATCCCCTCGGCGGCCTCGGCACAGGCCGCGGACGGAGGGCGCGACCTGCGCGGGGACACCGGAGCGCTGCCCGTCTCGCTGCGCGGCCGGTTCCGCCTGAGGGCCGTGCTGCGCCGCCCCGACCATCCGCACCAGGCGGCCGTCTACCGCGTCGAGGACGACCGTGGCAGCCACATCCTGAAGTGGTACCACCGCGGCCACGCCCCGGACCGCCGGGTGTGGGAGCCGCTGCGGGACCGGCCGCGCCGCCACCTCACCCACTTCACCGAGACCAGCGACACCGGGGCCGACGGCCATCCGTACGACCTGGCGCCCTCGTACGGCGAGACCGACCTGGCCGGATATCTTCAGGACAATCCCGGCCCGGCCGACCCCGCGCTCATCCACAGCGTCGTACGGCAGTTGCACGAGGCCCTCACCACCCTGCACGAGCTGGACATCGTGCACCGGGACCTCAGCCCCGCCAACATCGTGCTCGGCAGCCTCGACCCGGCCGCCCCGGACCTCGTCCTCGTGGACTTCGCCGTCTCCGCCCATGAACCCGCCGAGCGCTACACCCGGGACGAGCGCTGGGTCGGCACCGCCCTCTACATGTCCCCGCAGGCGTCGCTGCGCCACCAGCTGATCCACCCGCCCGCCGACTGGTGGTCACTCGGCATGATCGTGGCCGAGATGGCCGGCGGGCGCCACCCCATCCGGTTCACCGACAACGACTTCGTCCGGGAGGAGATCAGCTCCCGCGCCCCGGATCTGTCCCTGGTCACCGACCACCGGCTGCGGCTGCTGTGCCGGGGGCTGCTCACCCGCGACCCCGACCACCGCTGGGGCACCGACGAGGTGGCGCAGTGGCTGGTGGGCGGCTCGCCGCCGGTCGCCCCCTGGGACACGGGCGCGGCCCCCGGCGCCTCGGACCCCGCGGACGATCCGGACATCGAGCCGTTCGCCTTCCTCGACGAGCGCTACACCCGGCCGAAGCAGCTGGCCAGGGCGTTCAGCGAGAACTGGCGGCCCGCCCGGCAGCTCCTCTCCCGGCGCCGCGGCCGCGGTGAATTCACCCGCTGGCTACGGCAGTTCGAGGGCACCCCGGGCCGCGACGCCGAGGAGCTGACCGCGCTGCTCGGCCTCCTGGAGCCGCACCACCCCGCCACGCCGCCGCGTGAGCCCAAGCCGGTCACGATGGTGCGGCTGATCTCCTGGCTCGGCCCCACCCTCGACGCCTCCTACCGCGGGGTGCCGCTGGACCACGCGGGACTGGGCGATCTGCTGCGGGAGGCCGGGCGCGGCGATGAGTTCGCCCTCTCCGTCGTGGCGGACCTGCGGGACCACACCATCCTGCCGCTGCTGGACTCACGGCCCGGCGGCGAAGGGCTCGCCGAGGTGCAGCAGCGCTGGCTGACGGCCCGCTCCCGCTGGCAGCACACCGTGGACGAGGCGCTGCACGCGTCGCCCCGGCTGCGCGACCGCCGCGCCGAGGTGCGCGCCGCCACCCGGCTCGACCGTTCCCGGCTGGCCGCCCTCCTCTCGCTCGCCGCCGCCCCCACCGCGCACCGGCGCAGGCTCCAGGAGCGGACCGCCCGTATCCAGGCGGCGTTCCCGCAGCCGGTGGCCTGGTACGGCCGGTTGCTGCGCGACCCCGACGACCTGGTGCGGATGCAACTGGCCGAGTGGCTGGCCGGATTCGCCGAGCAGGAGTCCGCGGAGGCGCAGGGCCGGGTGAACGACGAGCGCGCCCTCCTCCGCCAGGAGCGCGACATGGACGTGGCCACGCTGTGGGTGCGCAGACAGGACATGCTGCCCACGCTCGGCTGGGCCCTCGGCGGAGCCGTCGGCCTCGTCTTTCCGTGGATCTTCGTGATCGGCCTCGGCGATCTGGTGGGATGGCCCGCCCAGCGTGCGGTGCTGACGGCGTGGATGCTGGCCGTCCCGGCGGCCGCCGCCGTGCTGGCGCTGGAGCTGTGGACGGCGTATCGCATCGGCAGCCCCGGCTACCATCCGGACCGTTCCCTGGCCGGGCTGCTGATCGACCGTGCGCTGCCCGTGGCCCGGTTCATCCGCCGCCCCGGCTCGCGCTTCCCCGTCCAGGGCCTGCTGATCCTCCCGGCCATCGCCCTGTTGTGGGCCACCGTGGCCTATGCCCCCTGGGTGTGGCCGATCGCCACGGTGGCCGTTCTTCTCTGGTGGACCTGGCACCGGACGCGGTGCTGGCGCCGCTATGTGGCGGAGCTGCGGGGCCGGGACGACCGGGTCCGCCCCGGCCGGCCGAGGGCGGCCGCCCCGCCGACGTCAGGGAGTGTCACATGAGTTCGGGCCAGGCGATCCCCAGCATCGGCGATGTGATGCCGGATGTGTACTTCCCACAGCCTCCGGCCGCCGAGACCCTCCAGCACACGTTTCAGAACACGGTCCAGGACACCGTCCAGAACACCGGAGTGCCGCACCAGACGGTCCAGGGCACCGGGCTGTCGGACCACATCGGCACCGGCGTCGGCCAGCACATCGGCGACGCCGTGCAGCACGCCGGGGGCCATGCGCTGCACGCGGCCATGGACCAGCTGCACGACCTGATGGTGCCCGCCCTGATCGGCCTCGGCTCGCTCAGCGGGGCGCTGCTCGTCGGCCGTGCCACCATGGCCGGGGCGCAGGTGCTCGCGGCCGCCGCCATCCGCGCCGCCGAGTACCAGGCCGAGCTGCGGCAGCGGCAGTTGGACGCCCGGCAGGCCGCCGAGTGCTGGCGGGACGCCGCCTTCGCCGCCGTCCGGGCCAACGCCCGCATCGACACGCTCCGCGCGCGCATCCGGCGGGCCGCCACGGCCGCCGGACCCGACGGGCCCCCGGAGCCGCCCGACCTGCCGCCGCCGCTGGCCCTGACCGGCGTGAGCCTGGACGAGGTGTGGCGACGGCTGGCAGACACCGACCGCCGGCTGCGCCACGCGGAGGCCGCGTACGCACGGGCCACCATGGAGGCCGCCGCCCGCCCGGTGGCCGGGGCGCACCCCGCGGACTCCGGCTGGCACGCCACCCTGCGCGCCCGCCGCGTCAAGGCCCTGGAGGCGTACGAGGAGGCCGCCACCGAAACCGAGGCCCGCGACGCGCTGCCGCAGCAGCCGCCCGCCGCCACCGCGGCCCCGGGCGAGGAGGAGGTGCTGCGGCTGGGCGCTGATCTGCTGGCCATGCTGCCGCGGAACGTGGCGGTGGCCGACTACCGGCTGGTGGAGGAGAAGGTCACCGTCGCCGCGGAGGTGGCCGCCCGGCGGCCCGCCGCGGCCAAGCGCCATCTGCGGGAGGCCGCCCGGTTCGCCGAGCGGGTCTCGCGTGACGCCGAGCGGCGGCAGGAGACCGAGGAGTGGGCCGCGCAGCAGCTCGCCTTCCTCCGCGCAGACCACCCCGGCGCCCCCGTTCCGCTGCCCGACGCCGGGGCGGAGATCGCCGTCCTGGAGCGCTTCCTGCACCGGGGCGGGACGCTGGAGGAGGCCGAGCGCGCCCGTGTCGCGGCCCGTGTGGGAAAGCGGGTCGACGCGTATCAGCGGATGTACGCCGCGGAGGTGATCCGCGCGGCGGTCCAGCGGTCGGAGCCCGAGACGGCCGGATACGCCACCTCCGGAGCGGTGCAGTTCATCGACTGGACCCCGCCGGGCTGGGGGGACGACCACTGGCTGCGCATCAGCGTGGACGCCGAGGGCACCGCCCGGGTCTCCACCATGCACCGCGAGCGTGACCCCGGAGAGGAGACCGACGACGATCTGGACCTCGACTGGCAGCGGTGCGTCGAGGCCCCCGACCATCTGCGCGAGCTGCGGAAGCTGGCCGAACGGGCCGGGCTCAGCGTGCCGTTCCAGTTCGACGAGCCACCCGCGCGGCCGGTCCCGCGCACGGCGGCCCGCCCCGCCCATGACCATCGCACCGGACCCAAGGTCCGCCACCGTGACCAGGAGACGTAGGTATGACCGAGGCACCCACCTCCCCGGACCGCGGAGACCGCAGCCTCCCGGCCTTCGCCGAGGAGCTGGTCGGCACGCTCAGTGTCCACTCCCAGTACGTCCTGCACGGCAGCATCCGGGACATCCACCTCGTCCGCCACGAAAAGGACCCCGACGAGGGCGGTCCCGAGCGGACGTACGACGCCCACCACACCCTCACCGAGGTGCTGTGGAACGCCCTGTGGCAGGAGGGGTACGAGGCGTTGATCCGCTTCGACATCGCCGACGGCTTCACCGTCGTCGCGGGCCCCGCGGCCAAGGAGGTCCGCGAGCTGCTGCACGGGCGGGACGCCACCAGACCCGGGCGCGCCCGCCGCGCCGACACCCCCGTCCACCTGGCCGACGCCGAGCGGACCCTGGGTGACATCGTCACCGGCTGGAAGCAGCAGGGGCGGCAGCAGAAGACACCGGACGGACGCCCCCGCCCGGACACCGCACAGCGCCAACAGCCCTACCGGGTGGTGCTGTTGATCGACTACGCCGCCCGGATCCCCACCGATGTCACCCGGCTCAGCGATGCGGAGCGGGACTTCTTCCTCAACTGCCTGAAGCTGGCCGAGGACGCGCGGCCGATCTCCTCACCGGGCAGCGGACGGCGGCTGTTCAACCCCGTGATCTGGCTCGCTGACGGGGAGCGCGACCTGCCCACCTGGCTGGTGGCGGGCAGCGAACGGGTCCGTACCATCGGCATCCCGCTGCCCGACCTGGGCAGCAGACGGCGGATGGCCGAGCTGCTGGCCGAGGAGCACACCGCCGCGTCCGCGCCCGAGGACAGCGGGGACGACGGGCCGGTGCGGCTCGACAAGCGACGGCCGCCGGACGAGCACGACCTCGACACCTTCGCCCGCGCGACCGCCGGGCTGACCCTGCGCGCGATGCGGGAGAGCGCCCGGATGGCGCTCGACCGCGGGCTGTCGTTCGCCGAGATGCGGGACGCGGTCCGGGTCTACCAGCTCGGCGTCAAGGACAACCCGTGGCAGGCGGACTACATCCGCGAGCAGATCAAGAAGGGCGAGGCGGATCTGCGGGCGCGGGTGAAGGGCCAGGAGAAGGCGGTCGGCAAGACCCTCGACATCCTCAAGCGCGCCGCGCTCGGCCTCTCCGGCGCCCAGGCGTCCCACCCCGGCAGCCGGCCGCGCGGTGTGCTGTTCTTCGCCGGGCCGACCGGCACCGGCAAGACCGAGCTGGCCAAGTCGGTGGCCAAGCTGCTGTTCGGCACCGAGGACGCCTGTCTGCGCTTCGACATGAGCGAGTTCTCCGCACCGCACTCGGTGGACCGGCTGCTCGGCGCACCGCCGGGTTACGTGGGCTACGAGGCGGGTGGCGAGCTGACCACGGCGGTGCGCAACGACCCCTTCCGGGTGGTGCTGTTCGACGAGATCGACAAGGCCGACAAGGGGGTGCTGGACAAGTTCCTCCAGGTACTCGAGGACGGCCGGCTCACCGACGGGCAGGGGGTCACCACGTACTTCAGCGAATGCGTGCTGATCTTCACCTCCAACCTCGGGGTCAGGAAACGGACCGGCGAGGGCGGCCGCGAAGGGCGGGTGGCCGAGCCCGGTATGCCGTACCACCAGCTGGAGGAGATCATCCTGGCCAATGTGAAGGAACACTTCGTGGAGGGGATCGGCCGTCCTGAGCTGATGAACCGGTTCGGCGGCAATGTGGTGGTCTTCGACTACATCGACGCCAAGGTGGCCGCCGAGATCTTCGACTCCCAGGTGGGCAACATCCAGCGGGTGCTGCGCGAGGACCAGGGTGTGCATCTGCGCCTCTCCGACGAGGCGCATCAGGCGCTGTCCACCTACTGCACGGCGGATGTCGACAACGGCGGCCGGGGCATCGGCATGCTGCTGGAGACGCATCTGATCAACCCGCTGGCACGGGCGCTGTTCGACCAGGAGCAGCTGGCGGGCACGGCGGTCACCGTCACCGGTGTGCGGCCGGCCACGGACGGGACGGTGGCCCTGGACCTGCGGGTGGTACGCACCGGGGCCGCGGGTCCCGGTCCCGGCGGCGGCCGATGAGCGGTGGGGCCGCTCCGGCGGGGTGGTGGCGCGAGCCGGACGACGAGGAGGGGGAAGCACCGGCGGGTCCGGCGGAAGCGGCCGAACCGGCGGGACCGGCGGAAGCGGACGCGGACGCGGCGGGGAAGGCGGACGCGGAGGCCCCGGATGCGCGGCCCCGGCCCGAACCCCAGCCAGAACCCCGGCCAGAACCCCGGCCCGCACCGCCCCCGGCCGGGGTCGAGGTGTCCGCGCCCTGCTGGAACTGCCGTGCGCCGGTGGCCCCCCGGGACACCCGCTGCGCGTCCTGCGGCCGTGCGCGCACCCATGCGCTGCTGGTCTGCACCGAGCCCTGTCTGGAGCTCCGCCACGGGCCGGGCCCACCGCTGCGCCTTGGCCGCCACCCGGACTGGGCGCCGCGGACCGCCGCCGCGTTCGCGGGCTGGAACAAGGTCTCCCGGCATCATGCCTCGATCACGGTGGAGCCGGACGGCACCGCCTGGGTCGAGGAGCCCGAGGCGGGCAGCCGCAACGGTACGTATCTGAACGGCGCCCGGATCGCGGCGGGTGTGCGCACCCCCGTCCGCGACGGCGACCAGCTGCGGCTCGGGCTGCGGGTCAGCTTCGCCATACGGCTGTACGGACCGGAGCCCGGCACCGGCTGAGCCGGTGCCGGGCGGGGTCGCGGGGCGGACCCCCGTGCCGCCCCGCGCGCTGAGAGCCTGTGTCATACCCGCATACCGGGCGGAATGACGACCGCCCGCAGCGGTGCCAGCAGCTGGTTGGCCTCGCCCGCCCCCTCGAACGTGCCCAGGTTGTGGGCCTGGCCGGGCACCGCCTTCAGCGGCTCCTCCCCGCAGCGGTCGCCGAAGAGCACCAGCGCGGGGTGCGGGCGGTGCCGCCGCGACTGCCACACCAGCCCCTGGGCGTCCGGCACCTGGCGCCGGATCTCCCTCGCCCAGGCGCGGGTCTGCGCGTACTCGTCGGTCTCCAGCAGCCAGGAGGTCTGAAACACCGCGGCCAGGTCCTCCTCCTCGACCAGCCGTACCAGGACCAGGTCCTCGGTCACCCGAACCTTGGACAGCGAGCGGGGGGCCGCCAGCGCCCACGGCACCTGACGCCGCCCCTCCGGCCCGGTGAACTCCATGTCCCGCAGCATCACCTCGGCGAGGGCGGTGGTCGGTGCCACGGCCGCGTAGAGATACGGGTACCGGTCCTCGGTGGTGGCGTCGAAGCGGTTGCCGCCGAAGAAGGAGTGCGCGGGCTTCGGGTTGAACTCGGCGCAGGCGTAGGCGGTTTCATGGCACCTCCACAGCTCGGTGCCCGCGCTCAGGACGAACAGGTTCGGGCTCATCCGCGCGCCCTCGGGGGGCGCCTGCCTCACCATCCGCCGTCTCCGATCAGCGCGGCGGCGGCCTCGGTCAGCCGTGCGTCCGGCACCCGCCCCACCAGGGCGGCGGGCGCGTCGCGCAGCCAGGTGTTGCCGCCGAGCCACCAGTCCGCGGCCCCCCACGGGTCCTGGTCCGACAGCAGCATTCTGTTGATCCGCTGCACCACCGGCCGTGGCTCACCGGTGTCCGGGTCGAACTGGAACTCCGGGTAGCGGTCGCCGCGTTCGGGATCGGACAGCCGGATCAGCCCGGCCCCGGTGGGATCCTCGGCGGCCGTGCCGGTGAGCTGCTCCGGGCCCCGCGCGGGGGCGGTCAGCAGCCGCTGCCGTACCGCCCGCGCGATCTCGGCGCTCTCGGGGTCCAGCGCCGGCCAGTTCACGGAGTCCAGCAGCCGGATCAGCTCGGCCAGCCGGTCGGTGTCCGGCAGGACCGCGGAGGGCGCGGCGCCCCCGGACCTGAACTGGTCCAGCTTTCTGCGCAGTTCCATCTCGCGGGGGAGGGGCAGCAGCGCCAGCCGCACCTGCCGCACCGCACCGCGCATGGCCCTGGCGTCGTCTTCGGCGGCCCGCAGCCGCAGCACACTGTCCTGGAAACCGCTGAACTGCGCGGCGGTGAGCGAGGCGCGGATCTCCGGCAGATGCCGGCGCAGCAGCTCCAGGAGATCGTCGGTGGTCATGACTGTCGTCCTTCCACGGGTGCGTGGGGAGCGGGGTTGCCCTGGTGGATGAATCCGGCCCAGGAGACGGCCCGGACCAGGCCGCCCGCGTCGCTCTGCGTCTCGGCCAGCAGGAGTCCGGTCAGCCCGGGGACGGGACGGCGGTCGTGGTCGAGCATCCACAGCTGGGCGGCGCGCAGGGCGTCCGGCGGGGCCAGCCCGGCGACGGTCAGATGGTGATGGAAGACCACCATCAGCGCGGCGGAGGCGCTGTCCGAGACCTTCCACCGCGAGCCGACCACATCCGTGGCGCCGCGCGCCAGCAGTGCGGTGGTCGGGGTCAGCGCCTCGTCGTGGTCACGGCTGCTGAGGTCCGTCTCGCAGGCGCTGAGCACGATCAGCGGCCCGGTGGCGGCCCGTTCCCCGGTGGGTACGCCGAGAATGCGCGTCACCGTCAGCCTGCCCGGGTCCGGGGTGTCCGCGGGGTCGGGGGCGTCCGAGGTGTCCGGGCCGGCCAGGTGGAGGGCCGAGTCGGTGGGCCGCAGCCCGGCCAGGCCGTGCACCACCAGGTGCAGCAGCGAGGCGGCGGGCGCGGCCGGGCCTCCGGGGAGGTGGGAGAGCACGTCATCGGGCGTGCCCAGCGCGTTCCCGGGCGCGTCCTCGTGCCAGCCGTAGAGCAGGGCCTCGGTGTAGTACGCGGTGCGAAGGGCCGTCACCTCGTCCTGCGCCCAGGTCAGATCCCCGCTGGGGTCGGCCACCAGCACCGCGCGCTCGCTCGCGGGCACCCGGCCGCGCCGGGCGGCCCGCAGGAACTCACCGCCGGACGCGGCGTACGAAATGACCGCGCCCTCGCAGGCGTACGTGTACGGGCGCCGCGCGTTGGCCCGTGGCCGGGGGAGGCGGGCCGCGTGCCACGGCACGGCACCGAGGTTGCCGCACGGCACGAGGACCAGCCGGACCGGCGCCTCCCGCTCCCCGCGACCGTCTCCCGCCTTCCCGCGCCCGCCGTCCTGCGCTTGGGCGTCCTGCGCTCGGGCGTCCAGCGTGTCCAGCGTGTCCAGGACGGGGGCGAGGACGGCCGGGCCCGCCCAGTCGCACAGCGCCTCCAGCGCCGTCTCCCAGTCGCGATGCGCCTCGGCGTGGGCGTCCATGCCCTGCTCGGACATGGCGGACCGCCGGGCCCCCGCGTCCAGATAGCGCTCCAGCGGCTCGCGGCCGAGCGTGCCCAGCCCCGGCAGCGGCAGGGCGGTCGGCTCGCCGGCGCTCCGCACCAGGACGGCCACGCCATCGGCGGTGCCCTGCCCGGGGACCAGATACACCAGGGCATCGGCGCCGGTGGCGCGCAGCCCGTCCCGCAACTCCCCGATGCCGGGCGCGCCGAGCAGCCCGCGCAGCGGCGCCTCGCCGCTGTCCCGCCGCAGCACGTCCAGCGCGCGGCGGCGCAGCGTGCTGGGGATCTCGACGCCGGGGGCGGCCCCGGAGGGCATGACCCGCGCGAGCGTGTTCCGGACCTCCTCCGGGGTGCCGCCGCCGATGCCGGGCGCGAGTCCGCCGCCGGCCGGCGCGGCCTGGGCCGGGAGGTCCCGTACGGCGGTCCGCCACTGCTCGGCCAGCTCCGCCTCGCCGCGGGCGGCCAGCTGCTCCGGGACCCCGGCGGCCGCGGCCGCGGCGCGCAGCACCAGCCCCCGCCCGTTCTCCAGCGACGTCACGGCCTCCTCGATCCGGCCGTCCACGGCGGCCCAGTGGGCGGCGAGCAGCCCACGGCTGGCCCCCGCCCTGGCCACCTCGAGGCCGTGCTCGGCGCCGAGTTGCAGCAGGACGTCCTCGGCCAGCACCCACAGCGAGGCATGGGCGGTGGCGACGGCCGCTCCCGTGTCGTCGCGCTCCCGGTCGTCGCGCAGCCGGTACGCCTCGGCCAGCTCCCACAGCAGCTTCTGCCGGATGTCCGGGCTGGTGCGCTCGGTGAGTTCCCCCCTGGCCCGTTCCAGCTCCCCGACCGCCTCCTCCAGGTCGGAGCGGTCGCCGGTCGACCTGTGGACGGTGAGCAGTGCCAGCCCGATCCCCTGCCGGATCCACACCCGCTGGTCGGGGGTCGAGGCGGGGCCGTCCAGGGCCCGGCGGGCCCTGGCCACGGCCTCGGAGACCCGCGCGGGATCCGGTTCGATCATGGAGATGAGGGCCAGCAGGGGCGCGCACTGCGCGTCCATGAGGGGCTGGGCGAATGTCGGAAGCCTCGGGTGGTTCACCGCCTCCTCGAAGTAGGCCACGCCGGCCCGCAGCGCGGGGATCCCGCCGTCCAGCGTGGCCAGGCTCAACTGGGCCTGGCCGAGCAGGAAGAGCACCAGGAACTGCCATTCGCTGCTCTCGCCGGTCTCCTCCAGCAGGTCGAGCAGCTCGTCCAGCAGGTCCTCCAGCGTTTCGGTGTCCCGCTCGTCCAGCGCCTCGTTGAGACGCAGCTGCAGGTGCATGCTGCGGGTGCACAGCCTCAGCCCCTCCGCGCCGGGCCCGGTCGCGTGTGCGGATTCGAACACCGCGGAGGCGGGGCCGAAGAGCGCGTCGAGGCGGGCACGCGCCTGGTCGCGGTCCGTGAGGTTGCCGCCCAGGATGTTGGCCGCGGCCAGCAGTCCGGGCGATATGACCCCGGCCATCCAGTCCACCCGGCCGGATCCCGCACCGGCGGCCGTGTCGATCAACTCGGCCGCCTCGGCCAGCCGGTCGGCGTCCCCCGTGCGCATGCCGTGCGCCATGCGGCTCATCGCGGCGCGCATCGCGGTCTCCGCCTCTTCACCGGCCGGTCCCTTGCTCACCTCATTGACCAGGGCCTCCAGATCCTCGGTCCGGATGGTGCCGGGCACTTCGAGCTCCAGCATGAGGGCGGCCTGTGCGAAGGTGAGGGCGGTCTCCTCGGGGGGCTCCGTCAGCAACTCCGCCGCAGCGCCTTCGCCCGCCTCGCCCGCCTCCCCGGGTCCGGAGAACTCGGCGGCCAGGCCGCTCAGGGCCCGCATCAGATCGGAGTTGCGGCCCGGCAGCCGCTGCGCCATCTGCGCGGCCAGGTCGGCCATCTGCTCGAGGTCCCGGGAGCGCACGACGGCGGGCACCCGCTCGAGGATGTCGGCCGCCCAGAACAGGGATTCGGCGGCGTCTTCGGGGAGCGTCGGCGCCAGGTCGGCCACCAGACCGCGCAGCTCGGTCAGATCGGCGGTGAGCTCAGGGTCCCCCAACGCCACTCGGCGCCCCATGTCGAAGGACTCCAGGAGACGGGACAGCGTGCCGTCCCATCCGGCCGTCATGCCGGGCGTCAGCAGCAACCGCACCAGGTGGAAGGCGGCGGCCCGCTCGTCCCGTGGTTCGAGCGCCTCAGGGGCGCGGGCGGCCCGCAGCACCCGCAGGCCCCTACTCCGGTCGTCGTCCGTGGGGTTGCGCCCATAGCGCTCGGCGTACAGTCCGCCGAGCCGGGCGCGTACGGTGCACAGCAGCGCGTCCCCGTCCGGTACGGCCGCCGCCAACTCGGATTCCAGGTGGTCGAGTTCGGCGATGCGCTGGTCGAGCAGGGCGGGGTCGGCGGTGGCGGGCGGCCGAGTGCCGTCGGGCGCTCGCGTGGCCGCCGGGCCGTCGGACGAGCCGTCCGAACCGGGGCCCTTGGAACCGGCGCTCTTCGAACCGGGGCCCTTCGAACCGGCGCCGGCCGCCGGGCTCTCGGGTGGGGGCGGGGCGATCCACGCCAGCGCGTCGGCCGCGGCCCGTTCGGCGCGGTCACGTAATGCCGCGAGGTCCCTGCCGTGCATGAAACGTCCCCCTTCGTCATGCCGCTCTCATCATCCGCCCATCCGCGCGAGCACAGGAGTCCTTTGATCGCTCTTTCCGGAAACCGACCAGAAGACGTCCGCGAATCGCCCGGTCGGACTCGTCCGCGGCGTACACGCTCCGGGGCGAGGGCGGCGCGGATGGCTCCCGGACCGCCCCCGGGTGACCCTCGGGCCGGGCACGTGCCCCCGGCACAACCCCGCCCACCTGCGGCAAAGGGGAAAACGGACATGAGGTGAATCGCGTGACATCCCGTCACGCCCGGTGAGACACCTTTACCGATGCGTGACCAAATGTGTGGGTGGCGTGCTCGACCGAGCCCTACTCTCGCCGGTGACCCAACGTTTCTGCACAGGATCCCCGCGGCGAAAAGGGTGGAACGTACATGTACGGCACGATCGACGGGTTCAACTACGGGGCCGCCACCCCGCTGGCGGCCTACCTCATGGCCTGTCTGGGAGCGGCCCTCGGCTTACGCTGCACCGCCAGGTCGGTGCGCACCCAGCGCTCCTGGAAGGCGGGCTGGCTCGCGCTCGGGTCCGCGTCGATCGGCTCGGGCATCTGGACGATGCACTTCATCGCGATGATGGGGTTCCATGTGAAGGAGACCCCGATCGGCTTCGACATACCGATCACCCTTCTCAGTCTCGTCGTGGCGATCGTCGTCGTAGGCATCGGCGTCTTCATGGTCGGCTACCGGGGCACCTCCCCGGGGGTGCTGCTCTCGGCCGGTGTGTTCACCGGACTCGGCGTCGCGGGCATGCACTACATCGGGATGTCCGCGATGCGCATGCAGGGGCATCTGGAGTACTCCGTGCCGACCGTCCTGCTCTCCGTCCTGATCGCGGTCGTGGCCGCGACCGCCGCCCTCTGGGCCGCCGTGACCATCCACGGCTTCCGCGCCAGCGTGGCGTCGAGCCTGGTGATGGGGGTCGCCGTGACCGGGATGCACTACACGGGCATGGCCGCGGTCAGCGTGCGGCTGGACGATGTGCTCAGCGCCTCCGTGGGCGGCGAGGCGCCCGCTTCGCTCATCCTCCCCATGCTGATCGGCCCGGTGATCTTCCTGGTGATCGCCGGGACCATCATCATGTTCGATCCGCTGCTCGTCCTGGGCGAGGGGGAGTGGAACGAGAAGAAGGCGGACAGTGCGCGCAGGACCCCGCCACCACCGCCCCGGCCGGTCTGGCCGGTCTGGCCACCGGAGGAGGAGCCCGCTCGGGCCCGGACGAGCCGCCCGGCCCCGCGCCACGGCCGGCGGGAGTACCGCGAGTGGTGAATCCACGACCGTTGCGGGGCACGACGAGGCGGCCGTGACCCGCGCGCGGAACGGACACCGGACCGCCGCCACGGCCACCCCGCCGCACCCCGTGTGTCCTAGTGGAACCGGTGCGCTCCCGACCAGCCGGGATCCCCGCTCATGGCGAAGCGCACCCACGCCCCGTGCATCTCCGCGGCCAGCGACGGCGGGATGTCCGGTCCGAGCAGTCCGTTCGCCGTACGGAGCGCGGGCAGATCGGTGGTGTCGAAGACGAACGGGAGCTCCACGGCGTGGCATGCGCCGAATGGCCCACCCCGCCAGTCGAAGTCGTAGGTGAACGCCTTGTCGGAGCGGGACACCAGCCGCTCACGGGCGTCGCGGAAGATCGCGTCGATGGCCGCGCGCTGTTCCGGCCGCTGGTAGAGCAGCGACTCCTGGGTGTTCGTGCCCACCAGCAGATCCACCGGATGCGGCGGCGGCGTGTCGTCGAGCCCGTCGAGCACCACACCGAGCGGCGACAGCCTCGGCCCCACCCCGGGCACCTCGGCGAGGCCGGACACCAGACGCTCGTCGGGGATGTCGGCGAACGCCTCGGCCGTGGCCGGAACGCCCAGCCGGTCCGCCAGGGCCCGGGTCGTCTCCGCCGCCTCCGCGCCGGTCAGGGCGTGGAGCCCACCGCTCTGGCTGATGGCGCCCCGGAACAGCCCGGCGGCCTCGGGCGTCACCAGCAACGCGCTGATGATCATTCCTCCGGCCGACTGTCCGAACACCGTGACCCGGTCCGGGTCCCCGCCGTAGTCCGCGATGTGCTCATGCACCCATCGCAGCGCGGCGAGCACGTCCAGCAGGCCCCGGTTGCGCGGGGCGTCCGGCAGATCGAGCCAACCCAGGGCGCCGAGGCGGTAGTTGAGGGTGACCAGGACCACGCCGTCGCGGGCGAAGGACGTCCCGTCGTACGCCGGCGCCTGGCCGGTGCCGGAGAGGAACGCGCCGCCGTGCACGAAGACCATCACCGGGGCGTCTCCGTCGGTCCGTGGCGTCCAGACGTTGAGCGTCAGATAGTCCTCGCCACGCACCCAGCCCGGACCCATCAGCGGGCTCAGGTCCGCCGGGAACCGCCGCTCGGGTGCCGGAGCCGTCGGCCCGGACCCGTCGGCGCCAGGTGCGGCGGGAACGCCGGGCACGGGGGCCGGTGCGGCGAATCGCGCGGCACCGGTCGGCCCGGCCGCGTACGGGATGTTCCGGAACACACTCATCGCCATGCCGCCCACTCCTTCACCGCGAACCGCTCGCCGTCACGCCGCACTTCGGCCGCGCTCGCACCGGGAAAATGCGCGGGGAACAACAACACCCCCTCGTCCGCGGCCTCGCCCAGCACCCGGCGCCGGGAGACCCGCGCCCGGGACTCGTCCTCGTCGAAACAGGGACAGGCGTCCGGCTCCACGATCTGCAGCGGGCTGTGCATCAGATCGCCCACGAAGACCGCCCGATCCGTACCCGACCGCAGCCGCACCACCGACGAGCCGGGGGTGTGGCCGGCGGCGGGCTCGATGCGCAACCGGGCGTCGACGTCGTAGTGGTCGCCCTCCCACAGCACGGCCTGCCCGGCCCGGTGGACCGGGGCGACGCTGTCCTCGAACACATTCGTCATCCGGGGGCCGGAGCGGGTCCGGTGACCGTTCTCCGGGTTCCAGTAGTCGAAGTCGACGCGGGGGAGCAGGTACTCCGCGTTGGGGAAGGTCGGCCGCCACTCACCGTCCGCCCATGAGGTGTTCCAGCCGACGTGGTCCCCGTGCACATGGGTGCAGATCACCAGGTCCACATCCTCCGGGCGGACCCCGGCCGCGGCCAGCTCCCCGAGGTAGTTCGTGTGCAGATGGTGGAAGGCCGGCATGCCCGGCCGCTCCCGGTCGTTGCCGATGCCCGTGTCGATCAGGATCGTCCGGCCCTCGCTGCGGAGCAGCCAGGTCTGGATCATCGTGCGGATCTCATCGGCGGCCGGATCCAGGAATTCGGGGGCCAGCCAGCTCTCGTGCGCGCTCCAGTGCTCCGGGGCCACGTCGGGAAAGATGAAGCCACGTGGCAGACCCCTCGGGGCCACCTCTACCACGCGGGTGATCTCGACGTTTCCAAGGGTGATGGTGTCCATGTCTCCAGCCTGCGCGCCGGCGGGCGCCCGGCGGTATCGGTCAGATGACTGCACCACGGACTAGAGTCTAAGGATGACCATGGTCGGGCGGGAGAGCGAGAGCGCGGCCGTACTCGGTCTGACCAGCGGTGTACTGATTCTTACGGGTGAACCGGGCGCGGGCAAGAGCACCCTGCTCGGCCTCGCGGCGGATCGTCACCGGGGCCGGGTGCTGCGGATGACGGGCAGCGAGAGCGAGGCGAACCTGACGTTCGCGGGGCTGCATCAGCTGCTGCGTCCGGTGCTGGCCGAGGCCGCGCGGCTGCCGGGGCGGCAGCGGTCGGCGCTGCTGGGGGCCATGGGCCTGGGGGACGACTTCGAGGGCGGCGGGGGCGGCGGCTTCGGGAGTCCCGGCTCCGGGGACGGAGGCTTCGGGGGCGGTGGGCGCGACGGCACCGGCCTCGGGGGCGCCGGGTGCGAAGACGTCCGCCCCGGGGGCGTCGGGGTCGGCGACACCGGCCGTGACGACCCCGGGCGCGGCGGCCCGCCCGATCGGCTGCTGCTCGGGGTCGCGCTGCTCACCCTGCTGTCGGACCTCGCCCGGCAGTCGCCCGTCCTCGTGGTCGCCGACGACCTTCAGTGGATCGACGCAGGCTCGCTGGAACTGCTCGCCTTCGCCGCCCGGCGCATCGGCGACGAACCCCTCGCCGTGCTGGCCGGGGCCAGGGACCGGGCGGGCGAGGGCGCCCGGGGCGGGGCCACGGCGCCGTTCTCCGGCTTCCCCCTGCTTGACCTCGACCCGCTGGACGCGACCGCCGCGGGCCTCCTGCTGGACCGGCAGCCGTATCCGCCGACCGGCAGCCGCCGGTTGCGCATCCTCGACCAGGCCGCCGGAAATCCGCTGGCGCTGATCGAACTGGCTCGGGCGAACGGCGCCTGCGGCGCGGACACGGCCGGCTCCGCCGACGGGGAGCTCCTGCCGCCCACCGATCGCCTGATGCGGGTCTTCGCCGCCGACCTCGAGGCCCTGCCCGAGACCACCCGGCAAACGCTGCTCCTGGTGGCGGCGGACGACCGGGCGGTGACGGGCCGGGCCGAGGCACTGGCCCCGGCCGAGGCCGCCGGACTGCTGCGGATCACCGGCGGTGGCCGCGACGGCTGGCGGGCCCGCTTCCGGCATCCGCTGATCAGGTCCGCCATCTACCACTCCGTACCGCTGGCCGCCCGCCGTCAGGCGCACCGCGACCTCGCCACGCTGCTCGGTGCCGAGCCCGACCGCCGGGCCTGGCATCTGGCCGCGGCCGCGGAGGGGCCGGACGAGGAGATCGCCGCCGCGCTGGAGGAGTCGGCGGCCAGGGCCCGGGAGCGTGGCGGATACACCGCCGCCACCACCGCGCTGGAGCGGGCCGCCGAGCTGAGTCCCGGTCGGCGCGACCGGGCCCGCCGCCTGGTGGCCGCGGCGGGCGCCGCGGTGTCCACCGGACAGCCGCACTGGGTGCGGAGGCTCGCCGCGCAGGCCGCCGCGCTCACCGACGACCCGGAGCTGTCGGCCGAGGCATCCCTGCGCGTGGGCCAGGTGCTCACGCTGAGCACCGAGCACGACACCGCGATGTCCTTGCTGCTGCGGGCGGCGGAGGACCCCAAGCTGCGCCGGGTCGCGCTCTCCTCGGCGTCGGTGGCGGGCTTCTACTCGGGCGACGAGGAATACCGCCGCACCGTTCAGGCGCGGGCACACGACGATCCCTGGACGCTCGCGGTGACCGACCCCACCGCGCACCGGTCCGAGCGGGTGGCGGCGATCCCGGCGCTGGTCGAGCGGGCGGACGGCGACCCCGCCCGGCTCATCTCGCTCGGCGCCATGGCCTGGCTGCTCGACGAGACCGCACTCGCGGTGCGGATCTTCGACGACGCCCTCCACCGCTGGCGGCTGGGCGGCTCCCTGCCCATCGGTCTCGGCTGCTCGGCGGGGTGGTCGTACCTGGACCACGGGCGGTGGGCGCAGGCCCGTACCGCCGCCGTGAACACCAACTCCGCGGGCGCCGGACTGCCGCATCTCGACGCCGCCGCACGGTCGCTCGAGGCCGCCGCGCTCGCGCTGACCGGACGGACCGATGAGGCCCGTACCGCGGGCTCGGTCGCGCTGTCCCTCGTCGACCCGCACCGCAGCCGGGCCGTCGCCGTCCGGGCCCGGTGGGCGCTGGGCATGGCGGCGGTGGCCGACGGCGACCATGTCGGCGCGTACGAGCAGTTCCGCCTGCTGTTCACCGCCGACGGCGACCCCGTCCACTACGCGTGCTCCTACCCGGGGGTCGCCGAACTGGCCGCAGCGGCCGTCCGCACCGGCCACGGCGCCGAGGCCGCCGCCATCGTGGAGCGCACGGCCGACCGGCTCGCCGAGGACCCCTCGCCCCGGATGCGCATCCTGATCCACCGCGCCCGCGCACTGCTCGAACCGTCCCGGGCCGAGCCGCACTTCACCGCGGCCCTCGCCGAACCGGGGGGCGGCCAATGGCCGTTCGAACGCGCGCAGATCCTGCTGGACCACGCCGAATGGCTGCGCCGCCGCCACCGCATCACCGAGGCCCGCCACCAGCTGAACACCGCGCTGGAAACCTTCCGGCGTCTCGGCGCCCCCTCCTGGATCGACCGCACCCAGGCCGAACTGCGCGCCGCCGGTGTCGAATCCGCCCCCGCCGGCCCCGACGCCCTCACCTCGCTGTCCCCACAACAGCAGCACATCATCCGCCTGGCCGCGCAGGGCCTGAGCAACCGCGAGATCGGCGAACGGCTCTTCCTCTCTCCCCGCACCGTGGGCTCGCACCTCTACCGCAGCTTCCCCAAGCTCGGCGTCACCGCCCGCTCCCAGCTGCGCGACCTGATCGAGGCGTCCGGCCAGTCGTAGTGGCGGTGGCCATGTGCGCTCCCGGCGCTCGCCACCGGCAGGGCAGCTCCACCGCGATGACCGTCGGCCCGCCGCGCGGGCTGGTCACCGTCACCGTTCCATCGAGCGCGGCGACCCGGCGGCGTATCCCGAGCAGCCCGAGGCCACGTTCGGCGCCATGTCCGGGGCCACGTCCCGGGCCACCCGTCTCCCCGGCACCGGACCCGCCGTCGGCGGCCTCGGCGCCACCTCGTCCCTCGTCACGCACCGAGACACACATCCCGCTCGGGGTACGGGCCAGCCGTACCTCGGCCCGGTCGGAGCCGCTGTGCCCGGCCACGTTCGCCAGCGCCTCCGCCACCACGAAGTACGCGGCCGCCTCCACCGCCGCCGGTGCCCGTGCGCCGTCCTCCAGGCCGTCCACCCGCACGGTGACATCGAGCCCGCTGCTCGCCGCGAGCGCCCGTACCGCCCCGGCCGGACCACGGTCGGTGAGGACCGGCGGATGCATGCCACGCACCACATGGCGCAGCTCCGCCAGGGCCTCGTCGGCCAGGTCCTGCGCGTCGTCCAGCATCCTGCGCGCCGCCGTCGGATCCCGGTCGTACGCCCGCTTGGCCAGTCCGATCCGCAGGGAGAGGGAGACCAGCCGCGCCTGGGTGCCGTCGTGCAACTCCCGCTCGATACGGCGCAGTTCGGCACCGTGTGAGGCGATGGCACCAGCCCGGGTGTCCGCCAGCTCCTCCACCCGCCGGGCCAGCCGGGCCGTGGCCCGTGCCGCGTGCCGCATTCGCCTACCCATACCGACGAGGCTAGAAGACCGGCCGGGCCCGCGCGGGAGAGCGGGCCGCCCCTTCGAGGGTGGAGCCCGCTACACCCCCATGCCCCGCCCGGGGCTCACCGGCATGGACGCATCAGGGTGCGGGTAGGGGCCGGGGGAGTCATGGTGGAGGAACCGGTCCGCCCAGAAAGGCACCCGATGACGGATCTTCAGGAAGTGGACCGCATCGCCGCGGCCGACCACCACTTGGCGGTCGTGTCGACGACGCGTGCCGACGGCTCGGTCCAGGCATCCGTGGTCAACGCCGGGATCGTCGGCCATCCGGTCTCCGGTGACCAGGTGGTCGCCTTCGTCACCTACGGTCCCGCCAAACTCGCCCATCTGCGGGCGCGCCCGCGGGCCACCGTGGTCTTCCGCGCCGGATGGAACTGGGCCGCGGTCGAGGGCCGCACCGAGACCGCGGGGCCCGACGACCCGTTCCCCGGGATCGACCCGGAGCGTCTGCGGCTGCTGCTGCGCGAGATCTTCACCGCCGCGGGCGGCACCCACGACGACTGGGCGGCCTACGACCGTGTGATGGCCGAGCAGCGGCGCGCCGCGGTCTTCGTGCACCCCGAGCGCGTCTACGGCAACTGACCCCGTGGTGGCGCCGGGGCCACGGGACTGCCCCCGCGCCACCGCGCGGTGACTGGTCAGAGCGGGTCGAGGAACGAGCCCCACGTGAAGACGGCGGACTGCGACAGTCGTTCGCTGTCCTCGAGCCTGATCGTGTCCCAGTCGGAGTTGTCGGGGTTCAGCGATGTCTCCTGACGATAGAAGCCATCATCCGGGATCAGGCAGTCCTCCCACGTGTACCAGTCCGCGCCGAGGTACACGTTCAAGCGTTTCGCGTCCCCCAGAATCTGCTTCCAGTCGTAGTTGCCGGCTGCCAGCTGGATGCGGCGGTCGATGCATACCTTGTCCATGATGGGCGTGGGGTGGGCGTCCAGGAACTGTTCCCTGGTGTTGAAGGCCGTCGGGTTGTCCTGGGCGGCCGCCGAAGCCGCGTTCGGTGCGCCGAGGACGGCCACGCCGAGCAGGGCGGTGAGAGCCAGAGTGATGCGCGAAACGCGTGCCACGATTGTCTCCTCTCCGATGGGATCGGGCATCCAGGCTCAGCCACCCCGGTGGGGACCCGTCCCGTGGCCACCGTCACCCGGCGTGACACCGGCGTCGTCAGAAACGGACGCGGCCGTCCCCGTCGACCCTCGTCGCGGGGGCCAGCTCCTGGGAGACCTCTTCGACCTGCCGCAGGATCCGCCGCGCCGTCGAGGCCGAGGGAATCACCGGCTCGCCGTCCGCGGTGAGCTCGACCGGATGGAGGCGCAGCCGGGGCGGGCCGTCCCCCAGGGCCACCTCGAACACCGCGCTCTCGAACCACGGCCGGTCGAACATCCGCTGCTTGTAGCGGGAGGGCGGGCGCCGGTCGGCGGGAGCCACCTCCTCGCAGGGATGGAACAGGAAGTTCCCGGTCGAGTAGAGGATGAGGCCGTCCCCGTACCGCTCGACCGGATGGAGGCAGTGCGGATGGTGTCCGATCACCAGATCCGCCCCGGCGTCGACAAGCCGCCGTCCAAGCGGCTGCTGGTACTCCGCCAACGGCCCCTGGTTGCTGGGCAGATAGCACCAGGGAACACCCCAGTGCACCGCCACCACCACCGTGGCGGCCAGCCCCTTGGCCCGCCGGACCGTCTCCTCGGCACGCACCACGTCGGCCTCGCGCGCCTTGGTGCGGACATACGGCACGGTCCCGGGCTGCTCCTCGATCAGCACGCCGTCGAACTCATAAGCCTGCTCGACCCGCACCGGCGCGATCCCGGGCCGGTGCGAGGTGGCGTTGAAGCCCGGCGGCAGAGCACAGCACAGGCTCAGAAAGGCCACCTCGGCGCGGCCCCGGCCGGAGAGCCGGACGGCGCGCAACGCCTCGTCGAGGTTCTCCCCGGCCCCGGCGTGGGCGACCCCGACCTCGTCCAGAGCCGCCCTGGTGCTGCGCAGACCCTCGATGCCGTAGTCGAGCGCGTGGTTGGTGGCCAGCGAACAGGCGTCGAAGCCGAGCCGGGCCAGCTCGGGGGCCATATCGCCGCCCACACGGAAGGCGACCGGCTTCTCGGCCGGATACCCGGTGTCGGTCAGCGGGACCTCGAGGTTGCCGATCGTCAGATCGGCGTCCCGCAGCAGCGGCAGCGCCGAGGTGCCGGCGGAGAGGTCCCCGTCGAGGGCCACGGCCGGTCTCCGGGCGACCACCACGTCCCCCACGGCGATCAGCTTCATATGCCACTCCTCCCGCTCGGGCCGGTCCGCGACGGGATCAGGCTACGCGGGAGGCCGGGAGCTGTCGGCCGGGTGTCGGGCGGGGTGCCGGGCCGGGTGTCGGGCCGGGTGTCGGCCGGGCCGGTCAGCCGTCCGCGCGGAGGATCATGCAGGTGGTGGTCGCGTGGGCGATCAACTTCCCTTGTTCGTCCAGCACCCTGCCCTCGGCGGTGGCGGTGCGGCGACCGGCGTGGAGGACGGTGCCTTCGGCGCTGAGGGTCTGCCCGTCGGTGCGGGCGGCGCGGATGTAGTTCACCTTGAGCTCCAGGGTGGTGTAGCCCACCCCGGCCGGGAGAGTGGTGTGAACGGCGCAGCCCATGGCCGAGTCGAGCAGGGTGGCGGCGATGCCGCCGTGCACGGTGCCGAGGGGGTTGGCGAAGTCGGGGCGGGTGTCGAGGGAGACGACGACGCGCCCGGGGTCGACCTCGTCGAAGCGCATACCGAGGAGCCGGCCGATGGTGGGAACGTCGGTGGGACGCTCGGACTGCACCCATCGCATGAGGTCGAGGCCGGAGAGGGTGGTGAGGTCGGTGGTGGTCACAGGCGTTCCTTGCGGTCGTGGTGGCCGCGCCGTTCGGGATCGGTACGGTGCGGGAGCCGGTGGGGCCGTCGGTCAGAGGGGCGGCCAAGGGTGTTGTCAGCCGAGGGGGTTGTCCTTCGCACGCAGGGCGGCCAGTACGGGGGCGTACATCCGGGCCTTGATGGTGCCGAGGGTGTCACCGGCCTTGCCCGCCTGCGCCGCCGCGAGCTCGACGGCGGTCGACCGGACGGAGTCCTCCGCCGCCGCGTGGTCGACGACTCCGGCGGCCAGCGCGTCATGGCCGCCGTAACGACGAGCGGTGACCATGGCCTCGTGGGCGGTCCGCGGGCTCAGCCGGCCCTGGATGAGCGCGGACATGCCCGGGGTGAAGGGGATGTTGATGTCCGCCTCGGGCAGACACCAGAAGCCACGGTCGGCGCGCATCACCCGGACGTCATGGGCCAGGGAGAACATCGCGCCCGCCGCGAAGGTGTGCCCCTGCAGCGCGGCCACGGTCACGAGCGGCAGCGACAGCATCCGGGCCAGGAGTCCGTGGACGGAGGTGACATAGTCCTGGTGCTGGTCGGCGTGGGCCAACAGCCAGGCCAGGTCCAGGCCGTTGGAGTAGAACTTGCCGGTGGCGGCCGTCACCAGGGCACGCGCCCCCTCGGCCTTCTCCACCTCGTCCAGAGCGCCGTCGACGGCGGCGAGCCAGTCGGGGTGGAAACGGTTCTCGCCATCCCCGAGGTCGAGTACGAAGACGTTGTCCTGGCGGTCCAGCGTGGGCATGGCTGCTCCTTCACACAGGGCTGTGTCGGCCGACGGGCCCGCGCGCCACCCATCCGGCGGCCCGCGGATCACGGCGGTGGTTCACCGTGGCTTCACGGCGGTTGGTTCACCGTGGTTTCACGGCGGTGGCGCGTCGCGCTCGCGGGCGGGATCCGCCGACGAGCCGGCGGTACGCAGAGCGTGGGCCAGCAGGTCGTGGATCTCGACGGCGGCCGCCTCCAGCGGGGCGGTGCTCCGCTCGGCCCGGCACATGATGACGGCGCCCTCCACCGCGGCGATGATGAACGCGGCCAGCCGCCTTCCCCGCTCCTCCGGCAGACCGTGCCGGACGAACAGGGCGGCCAGCGCCTCCCGCCAGCGGGTGAACGCCGCGGCCGCGGAGCGGGCGAGCTGCGGGGCGTCGTCGTTGGTCTCGACGGCCACCGCCACGACGGGGCAGCCGATCCGGAAGTCGTTTTCGACGAGCCGTCCGCGCCACAGCGTGAAGAACGCGTCGACCGCCTTCACCGGGTCATCGGCCCGCACACCGGTCTCGATCAGCCCGGCGATGAAGTCACCGGCGAGCGCCACCGCCTCATCGATCAGCTGCGCCCGCCCGCCCGGGAAGTGGTGGTAGACCGAGCCACGCGGGGCCCCGCTGTGCGCGAGCACCCGGTCGATGCTCGTGGCGCTCGCACCGTACTCACGCAGTAGCGCCGCGGCGCTCAGCACCATCCGCTCACGACTGTCGCTCTTGCGCCGGGTCATGCCACCCACCACCTCCCTTACGTGTGGGTAACTTATGCTCCATGACATAGAACATGCAAGAGCCATCGGCGAATACAACCGGCCACCGGCCGTTGTCCGAGGGCGTCGTCATGGTCGTCCGCTGCTGGACGTCAGCTATCTCAGCGAAGCCGAACTCGCCGACCCCGAGCTGCGGGCCATCAACGCCGGAGCCGCCGAAGAGTTCTCGTACTGGAGCATGATGGGTAGCACTCTGGCCGAGGCCTGCGCCGCCGACCAGGTCCGCCACGAACCCGACCGGGGATCGCGTTCTCGCGTCTCGCCGACCGGCTCGCCGAGCTCGGCCTGCCGCTCGGCGTACGGGACTACGACGCTCTCCGGGACGGAGAGTTCACGGTGGATCCGGGAGGGGAACGGTCGCGCCGGACATCATGGTCCTGCGGTTCCAGAGATAAGCGGGGTACTGGTTGGGCCGCGCGGATGCGCTGATGCTTCTTCCCGCAGGCCAGTTCGTGGTTGCCCGGGAGATCCGGGGGAGCATCCGTTGTTCCCCTCTCATCCCGTTTGCCGCGGCGGCCTGAGTGCCATGAAGCGCATCACTCTCGGAGACGATCATGCCGAAACACCTTGTCCGCCGCCTGGCGGTGTCCACTGCCGGCGCGGTGATCGGACTTACCGCGGTCTCGTCAACAGCTGAAGCGGCCGCCCCGCCCCTCTCGCACCCGCGGATCGTTGCCCACTTCGACCGTCCGGCCGGGCAGGTGGCGGAGAGCGTCATCGTGCAGCCGGACGGGTCGGCGGATGTCGGCCTCATCCTGTCGCGGCAGGTGGCTCACGTCACGCTTGGCGGACGTGTTGAGGTATTGGCAACCATGCCTCTCCCCGCGGACGGGGGCGTGAACACCCCCGGCACCGGGTTCGCTGCCGTGACGGGGGTCGAACGAACCGGAGATGGAACCGTCTACTTCCTCTACTCGGCAGGAGACGAACACCTCACTGGTCTATGGAAACTGCGCCCGGGAGGCAAGCCGGAACGCGTCGCCGCCCTGCCGGCCGCGAGCTTCCTCAACGGACTTGCCAGGGACGACCGTACGGGGGACTTCTACATCACTGACTCCACCCAGGGCAGAATATGGCGGGTCGGACCGCACGGCGGAACTGCCAAGCTCTGGGCCGCGGGAGAGCATCTCGCCCCGGTTCACTTCTTCGGCGCCAACGGCGTGAAGGTGCACAACGGAGCTGTATGGGTCTCCAACATCGATCGGGGAACGATCCTTCGTATACCGCTGACGGGCAAGGGAACAGCTGGTCCACATCAGATCAAGGCATCCGGACTCGACAGTGTGGATGATTTTGCCTTTACCGGTCGCGGGGATCAACTGCTGGCCGCACTCAATGTCCCGAGCAAGGTGGTTCTCATTACTCCGGGCAAGGCCGACCGTATCGTCCTTGATGAGAGCGATGGTCTGCAGAACACCACATCGGTGGCGGTCGACGGCGATGCGGTCTACGTCGCCAGCGGTGCGCTCACCACGGGCGGGGATGCGAATCTCCTGACGGCCCGTCTCGGACACCTCGGCTGAGGCGGCAGCAGGTTTGCCCGGCAGCTCAATCGTCCGATTTATCCCAGGAATGGCAGTACCATGCTATCGACCGCAGGGTCGGTCACAATGGGGAGATGAGTCGTCCAGAGAATTCGCTGGGTAACACGCTGCGTGCATGGCGTGCCCGGATCACGACTGAAGACGTTGGACTGCCGGCCACCCGACGGCGACGCACCGTTGGCTTGCGCCGCGAAGAGCTTGCTCTGCTGGCCGGAATATCCACGGACTACCTGCTGCGTCTCGAGCAGGGCCGGGCGCTGCGTCCATCTCGGGACGTCGTGGCATCACTTGCCCGCGCGCTGCAACTGACTACGAATGAAACCTGCCACTTGCACCTGGTGGCCGGGCTTCTTCCGCCGACGCCCCAAAACGTCCCGCATCAGATGCCGCCTGGTGTGCAACGGCTCGTCAGCCGCTGGGGGAACATTCCGGTGGGAGTGTTCTCCGCCTCATGGACCTTGCTGACATGGACATCCATGTGGGCGGCCTTGCTGGGTGACCCGTCCCTTCGACCGCCAGAAGGACGAAACCTGGTGCGCGCGGCGTTCAAGGAGCCGCCAGGCACGGGTCATCCGCTCTTTCCCATCGAGCAGAGCATCACCGAATTCAAAGCCGCTCTTGTCGCAGACCTTCGGATCACGCACGGCGCGTATCCGCATGATGAGGAATTGAGAGTTCTGATTGCTGAGGTCATGAGCGGCAGCGAAGAGTTCCGAGGCATGTGGCGTACCCCGGCGCTCGGCTCACGCCTGGGTGGCCACAAACGCCTGCGGCATCCGCTCGTAGGGGAGATAAGCCTCGACAATGATGTATTGAAGGTGCCCGACCACGATGTGCGGATCGTGACCTATACGGCAGAGCCAGGAACTTCGGACGAGGAAAAACTGGAGTATTTGCGAGTTGCCGCCACCCAGACCGCGCTGCCGTTGCCATCCGGCTGAGCCGGGCAGGTCGGCAACGGGGGAGGAGCGGTGGCGTCGCGCGCCGCGCCGGGTGTGGTCCTATGGCACCCGCGCTGTCCACTCTTCGTTGCTGTATTTCACGAGAGCGAGTTCTTCGGCGCGTGTCATCTCCTCGTCGGTGACGTGCCCCTGGGTGAGGCCGTAGCGGGCGCGGAAGGAGCCGAGCATGCGGTCGATGATCTCGGCTCGGGGCAGGCCGGTCTGGCGGCGTAGCGGGTCGACGCGCTTCTTCGCGCTCGCGGTGCCCTTGTCGGACAGCTTCTCCTTGCCGATGCGCAGCACATCGAGCATCTTCTCGGCGTCGATGTCGTACGCCATCGTCACGTGGTGCAGTACCGCGCCGTCACCACTGGCAAGGCGCTTCTGCGCGGCACCGGCGATCTTGCCCTCCGCGGAGGCGATGTCATTGAGGGGCTGGTACCAGGCCTTGATGCCCATGTCGCCGAGCGCGGTCAGAACCCAGTCGTCGAGGTAGGCGTAGGAATCGGCGAACGACAGGCCGGAGACGAGAGAAGCCGGTACCGAAAGGGAGTAGGTGATGGTGTTCTCGGCCTCCACGAACATGGCTCCGCCACCGGAGACGCGCCGCACCACCGTGACTCCGTGACGGGCCGCGCCCGCGGGGTCCACCTCGTTGCGGAGGGACTGGAAGCTGCCGATGATGACGGCCGGGCCGCCCCATTCCCACACCCGCAGCGTGGGCGGCCGCCGTCCGGCGGCGACCTCGTCGGTCAGCACCTCGTCCAGGGCCATGTGCAGCGCCGGGTCCTGCGGCCCGTCATGGATCAGCTGCCAGTCGTGGTCCGTCCAGTCGGTGGCACGGGACAGCGCGCGTCGCACCGCGATGCCCACGGCCTCGGGGGAGAAGCCGAACATCACGGTGTCGGCCGGCAGCCCCGCCCTGACGCGGGCGGCGAGCGCCTGTGCGTCGGCGTCGGTGGGCGCGCCCTCCAGAGCCCGGTCGATGGCGTGCAGCGCCTCGTCCGGTTCCAGGAAGAAGTCGCCCGCCACCCGCACTCCGCGCAGCGCGCCGTCGTGGACCTCCAGATCCACGACGACCAGCTTGCCGCCCGGCACCTTGTACTCACCGTGCATGTCCTGCACCCCTCCTGTCTCCGCCCTGGCGCTCCCGATCATTATCCCGCGCCAATGGCCGGATCCCGCGCAGTGACCGGCTTCAGGCCACAGCGCGGGAGAGGGGGCGGGGTCAGGCTCCGGTGGTCGAGCCCGGACGGACGATCATGAGGATGGTCACCGTCGCCCACAGCAGGTTGAACACGCCCGTGAACATGGCCAGTTGGGCGGTGTCGGACCGTTCCAGGGCCTTGCTCGCCCCGAGGCTGTCGATGAGTTCGCCCTGACGGGGCAGGACGAAGGCGACCAGGACGCCGGCGGCCGCGGCCGTCAGGGCGATGGAGGCGGTGAGCCAGCCGCTGTCGAGGACGCCCATCACGGCGGCCGTGGCGAAGCCGAAGACGGGCACGGCCAGGCCCATCGTGGCGTAGACACGGCAGATGCGGTGCAGCAGCCGGACCGTGCCCAGGTCCGCCTCGCCCTCGGCGGCGGCCGCGTGGGCGTTGCGGGCCGCGGGCGGGAACATGCTGGCGGCCACGGTGACGGGGCCGATCGCGACAATGGCGGCGAGGACGTGCAGGGAGAGCAGGATCTTGGTCATCGGGTGGCGTCCGGCTCCCTTTCGAACGTGGCGGGCACCAGCGTCTCCTTCCGAGTGTGGGGCGGGTGGTGCCCGCCCCACGCTAGGGAGCCGGGAGAAGATCACCCAGGGGCTGAAATGACAGAACCCAACGGATTCTCGCCACGCCGGGCCCGGTGGCGACGTCTCATCCCTCGACGTACTGCGCCACGTCTCATCCCTCGACGTACTGCGCCACCCCGTGTCCGAACGACCAGTCGGCCGACTCGTTCTCGGTCAGGGTGATGAACACGTTCCGCGGCTCGGTCCCCGCGTACTCCTCGGCGAGTTCGGCGATCCGCCGGTACAGCGCCTGCTTCTGTGCCGGTGTGCGCCCCGAGCGCATCGTGAGGGCGACGTAGACGATGCCGTCGTCGCGCGGCACATCGAGGTAGTCGTCGTAGCGCAGCATGCCGCTGATGCCGTCATGGCTGGTCAGGACCTGGAACCGGTCGTTGGGCGGGAAGCCGATGGTTTCCACCAGCGCGTCGTGCACGGCGCGGCCGAGCGCGTCGAGCCGGTCGGCGTCGGCCCGCAGTGCGTCAATGCGAACGAAGGGCATGTCGGGGGCTCTCTTTCGGGCAAGGGGGGAAGGTCGCGGGCTCAGCGGACATGGGCGGTGAGCAGGCCGAGCGCCCCGTCCATCGCCCGGGTGTACACCTCGGCCGAATCGGCGGCGCGGGCCAGCACATAGCCGCCCTGCAACACCGCGACCAGCGCGGTGGCCGTGGCCACCGGGTCGAGCCCGGTGCCGAGCTCGCCGCTCGCCCGGCCCTCCGCGAGCAGCCCGGCCAGCCGGTCGGTGAGCCAACCGAAGGTCTCCTCGACCGGCCGGCGCAGCTCCGGATCCGCCATCACATCGGGGTCCTGGGTGAGACGGCCGACCGGACACCCCTTCAGCGCGTCGCGCTCCCGCCGCAGATAGGCGGTGATCCGCTCGACCGCGGTGCCGGGACCGCCGAATTCGGCCTCCGCCCTGCCCCTCAGCTCCTCGGCGCTGCGGCTGATCGCGGCGAGCGCCAGGTCGGGCTTGCCGCGGAAGTGGTGGTACATGCTGCCCTGGCCCGCTCCGGAGCGCTCCTGGATCGCCTTCGGGCTCGTGCCCACGTAGCCGCGCTCCCACAGCAGCTCACGGGTGCTTGCGATGAGTCGTTCCCGGGTGTCCATGGCCACGACCCTACATACTAGTAGGTACAAAAGGAAACGCGCGGACGGCTCCTCGGTGAGAGGATCCCCCCGTACTGCGCGCGCTGGTTCGGACGGTGGAAGGTGACGATGTACGCGATACCCCTGGGCGAGGAAGGCGCGGAGCTGCGCCCGCTGGAGCCGTGGCAGGCCGAGGAGTTCCTCACCCATATGGACCGGGGACGGGAGTTCATCGGGCAGCACATCGCACTGGCGGACGCCGTGGCCGACCTGGAGTCGGCGCGGGCGTTCCTCCAGGGGTACGCGGACAAGGCGGCGGCCGACGCCGGGCGGATCCACGGCATCTGGACGGACGGCAAGCTGGTCGGCGGGGTCCTCTTCCGCACGATGGACGTCGAACAGCGCACCGCGGAGGCGGGTTGCTGGCTGGAGCCGTCGGCGGTGGGCAAGGGACTGGTGACCCGCGCCACGCGCGTGATCATCGACTGGGCCGTCGAGGAGCGTGGCATCCACCGAGTGGAGTGGTGGGCGGCGGCCGCGAACGAGGCCAGCATCGCCGTGGCCCGGCGGCTGGGGATGACCAAGGACGGTGTGCTGCGGGAGGGCCGTCTGCACCGGGGCAAGCGGCATGACATGGAGATCTGGTCGGTGCTCGCACCGGAGTGGCGGGCGGTCCGGCGGCCCTCCTGATGGGAACCTGGACCGACGCCTTCGTCGCGCCCGCCAGGCCGGACCCGCTTCCGCCGGAGTCCTTCGGCCGCCTCGTGGTGGACCTGGCCCGGGAGCGGGTGGTCCGGACGCCGTGGTGGCTCCTGGCGGGCAGGCTCTGTGTCAACGCGAGCCTCAACTGGGTCAGCGTCAGCGGACAGGCGCGCTATGACCGGCCCGCCCCGGGGACGTCGCTGCGCACCGAGCGGCATCCCCTGTGGCAGGAGGACGACGACCCGCCACCCTGGGGCGATTCCCATGAGGAGGCCAGGCTGCTCGCCACCGGTGAGTCGATACGCCACCTCCTCCCGGCCCTCCGGGTGGCTCCCTACGGCCGGGAGGACATCGCGGTCGTCTTTCCCTGTCTGGACTTCCGCCACCGCGGCGTCTCCGACTTCCTGATCTGCGCGGACCACCGCACCATGCTGGTGTGCTTCGCCCTCGCCCGTCCGCAGATCCGCCCGCTCGCCGCGGATGACACGGCGGAGGCCGGCGGGGAGGTGCATCCGGTGCGGACCTGTGTGGTCCACACCTACAAACTCGCCCGCCGGATCGGCCCGGCCTCGGCCATCACCGCCATCGCCGCCCGCCACTTCGGCCCCGACCTGGTCACCGGCAGAACCTGGGGCTGACGGCCGTACGCGACCTGGTCAGTGGCGGCGGGCCACGGTGATGATCTCCGGACTGGTGTCCGTCAGCGGCCCGCGCTCCCAGTCCCCGTACTGCTCCGCCACGGCCAGCCCCGCCTCGTCCAGGAACCCGGCCAGCGCGTCCGGGCCGAGGAACCGCAGGGTGCTGCGGCTCAGCAGGGGCCGATCCCAGCACGGGCCGCTGTAGGTGTGCGTGGCCGCGACGAGATCGCCCCGCACCGGCGTCTCCACCTCGCACACACAGCGCACCACGGCCCCGGCGGCGTCCACCACCTCGCCCGAGTACCGCACGTCCCAGTCCTCCCACTCCCGCATCAGCGGATTGCGGGTCTCGAACACGAAGCGGCCATCGTCGGTCAGCGCCGTGGCGATCGCGGTCAGCGCACCACGCAACTCCTCGTCTCCGAGCAGCGTCTGGAAGGCGTGGCCGACCATCACCACCAGCTCGAACTCACGGTGCCATCCCGGCGCCGAGGCCAGGTCGCCGAGCACCCACTCCACATCCGGGCACTCCCGCGCCACCTCCAGCATCCCCGCCGCGGGATCCAGCCCGCACAGCCGCCCCTTGTGCCCGTCCTCCCGCGCCCCGCGCAACAGCGCGCCCGTGCCGCACCCCACGTCCAGGACGGAGCGGGCGGACATCACCAGGGGCAGATAGAACCCGAAGTCCCCGCGCTCGTCCCAGGGACAGAACAGGTCGTACAGCGCGGCCAGCCGGCGATCGGAGAACTGCGTGTCCACCATGGCCGTCACAGTGCCCCCGGACCGGCGGGCGCGCAAGGTATGGCCCCGGCCGATGGTGCCGTGGACCAGCCGTCATACGATCGAAACGGGCCTTTGTCGTCTCCGGGAGCCTTCGATGTCCGACCCGACGCCTGACTCGTCCGACCCGGCGCCTGATTCGTCCGACCCGGCGCCCAAGCCGTCCGGTCCGAGCCCCGAATCGCTCGACCAGCGGCTGGCCGCCATCGCGCGCCATCCGTTCCGCGCCCCGTGTTCGTCGCCCAGCACGCGACCGCCACCTGCTGCCGTACCTGTCTTCAGCGCTGGCACCAGATCCCCAAGGGACGGGAGCTGAGCCGCGCGGAGCGGGCCCATGTGGTCGATGTGATCTGCCGCTGGATCGAGCGCGAGGTGGCGGGGGCGCGGACCAGGCCGGGTCCATAAGGTTTTTTGCCATCTACAGAGCCGGACGGTAAACCTCTCCGGGTCCGATCGCGTCTAGATCGACAACGGACGCACAACACCGGTGACCCCGATGGGGCCGGTTTCCCGGCCCCTATACACGCAGTGTATACATAGGGCGCATACACCCCGTGTATGCACTCAGTGTATAGAGGTGTGCGCTCCTGGGAACAACAGACGGAAAGGCATCCATGTACGGCAAGGCATTCGCCCCTGAGTACCAGGGCTCCCTCACCACCCTGTCCGTGAACTCGTCCCTGGTCGAGGTGTTGGCGGCGGGCACCGAGCAGTTGCGGGCGGCCGAGCGCGGCGGCTCCCCGGGCGAGGCGGCCCGCGCGGGGCTCGCGGTCGCCGAGGCGCACCGGAGGCTGGGGCAGGTGGGCGAGGCCGACCGCGAGTGGAAGGCCAGCTACCGGGCGGCCCGTGCGGCGGGGGACCTCGGCGCGATGGCATGGGCGCTGTGGAGCGGAGGCACCCTGGCCCGGCAGCGGGGCGCGCTGGCGTTGGCGTGGCGGCTGCTCGGCCTCGCGGCCGACCTCGGCGAGCGCGGCGGGGACATCGTCGTCCGTGGCTACTCGCTGGCCGGGATGGCTGAGACCGGCCGCATCCAGGGCGACTACGACGCCGTGGGCGCCCTGCACGAGCGACTCCTCGCCGAGGCACGGAAACGCGGCGAGGCACGCCACACCGTCTGGGCGCTCGAGGGCATCGCCCAAATGCACCGCAACACCGGGTCGTACGACTCGGCCCACGCGATGTTCGAGGAGGCCGCGGAGATAGCCGCGAAGGCCGACGACCGGCGCGGACACGCATGGGCGCTGCGGGGCATGGCCGACATCGTCTCCGTACGCGACGGGGACGTGGAGCGCGCGCTGGAGCTGCTCTCCGAGGCCGAACTGACCTGCCGCGAGATGAACCTGGTGAGCGCGCTGGCGTACAACCACAAGATGCGCGGCAATGTGCTCTACCGCGCGGGCCGCTACGAGGCGGCCCGCGCGATGTACCAGCAGGCGCTGGACGAGTTCCGCGACATGAGCGAGCCGCGTGGCGAGGGTCTCGCCCGGCTCGGGCTCATCAAGTCCCTGGCCCGGCTGGGCCGCGACCGTGCCGAAACCGCCGATGACCTGTCCGAACTGGCCGGTGTGCTGGAGCGGATCGGACTGCGGCACGCCCGCCGGATGGTGGACCGGGCCCGCGAGGAGTTCGGCCTCACGGAGGCCCTGGAGGTGGCGCTGTGACGACGACGTTCCCCGCGCTCCTGGGAGCGGACGAGACCACCGCCACCGCGGGCGAGATCCTCGGCCGCTGCCGGGAGTTGGTGCGCCCCGCGCTGGCCGACACGGTCGGGCGGCTGCACCCATGGGTGGCCGAGATGGCCGCGTACTCCTTCGGCTGGTGCGATGTGGGTGGTACGCCCGCCGAGGGGTCGGGCGGCAAGGGGGTGCGGCAGGCCCTGGCCGTGCTGTGCGCGGAGGCGGCCGGGGCATCCGGTGAGGCGGCGGTCGCCGGGGCGGTGGCGGTGGAGCTGGTGCACACCTTCTCGCTGCTGCACGACGACATCATGGACGGCGACCAGACTCGCCGCACCCGCCCCACCGTGTGGAAGGCGTACGGGACCGGCCCGGCAGTGCTCGCCGGTGACGCCCTGTTCGCGCTGGCAGTGGAGGCGCTGGCCGGTGTGGACGGCGCCGGAGCCGCGGCCGCGGTGCGGCAGCTGAGCGCGGCGCTGGGCGACCTCGTCCGCGGCCAGGCGGACGACCTGCTCTTCGAGTCGCGCCCCTGGACGGGACCCGAGGCGGTGGGGCCGGAGGAGTACCGCACGATGGCCGAGCACAAGACCGGCGCGCTGCTCGGCTGCGCCGCCGCCCTGGGTGCCTCGCTCGCCGGGGCGCCGGAGCCCACCGTGGCCGCCCTGGACCGGGCCGGACGGCACATGGGCGTGGCGTTCCAGGTGGTGGACGACCTGCTGGGCATCTGGGGCGACCCCGCGGTCACGGGCAAACCCGTCCACCGCGATCTGCGGCAGCGCAAGAAGACCTTCCCCGTGCTCGCCGCGCTGAGCGCCCGCGGCCCCGGTGCCCCGGCCGCCGAGCGGTTGGCCACGCTGCTGGAGGAGTCCCCGGAGCCGGAGTCCCCGGAGCCGGAGTCCCCGAAGTCGGAGTCCCTGGAGTCGGAGTCCCCGGAGTCCCCGGAGTCCCCGGACGACGCCACCACGCGCCGGGCGGCCACCCTGATCGAGCAGGCCGGTGGCCGCTCCGCGGCCCTGGAGGAGGCCGACCGCCACATCGCGGCCGTGGAGACATGCCTGGAGAGCCTGCCGCTCGCGCCCCGGGCGAGCGCGGAACTGCGCACCCTGCTGGGCTTCCTCGTACGGCGTGACATCTGATCCGCGGAGGGCTTACCGCCGCGTGGTCAGCGGCGGTCGCGCACCGCGTCCAGCCGGTCGCGGACCCACAGCTCCACATCGCCCACATGCCGGCTGGCCGCGGTGAACGCGGCCAGGCTGTCATGGGCGCGGAGCGCGGTGTAGATGTCCATGTGCTGCTGGTGGGTCCAGGACAGCACATCGGACTTGACCAGGGCGCGCCAGATGCGGGCTCGGGCGGTGCGCTGGGTGACCGAGTCGGCCAGGGAGGCGAGGGTGCGGTTGCCGGACGCGGCGACGATGTCGGAGTGGAAGGCGATGTCCTCGTGGACCAGTTCCTCCGGGTCCTGCAGACCGCGCATCCGCTCGATCCGCTCCTGGAGCCGGTCGAGAGTGGCCTCGTCGACGCGGGTCGCGGCCAGCGCGGTGGCGCCCGGCTCCAGGACCTTGCGGCATTCCAGCATCTCGTTCAGACCGGTGTCCTGGGCCAGGTCCAGGAAGCTGCCGAGGGCGCGCAGCAGCCGGTCGGGGCGCAGATCGGTGACGAAGGTGCCGTCCCCGCGGCGTACGTCCAGGACCCCGGCCATCGCCAGGGCGCGGACCGCCTCCCGCAGCGACGGGCGGGAGAGTTCGAGCTCGCTCGCCAGTACCGCCTCGGGCGGCAGACGGTGGCCGGGCCTGAACTCACCGCTCTCGATGCGATTGCGCAACCGGCCGATGGCTATGTCGACGACGCTGCTCCCGGCGGCGGGGACACCGTCGGCACCGGGGCCGGAGCGGTCTGGATTGGTGGACATGGCGACCAGGATGCCACTCAGTCGCGGTGGCTCCAGACCGGTCCGTCGGGGTAGCGGTACGTCTCCAGGGTCTCCCGCCGGATCCGGGCGCTGTAGCCGGGTGCCTCGGGGACGAGATAGCGCGAGCCACGGATGCGGACCGGGTCGTGGAAGTGTTCGTGGAGATGGTCGACGTACTCGATGACACGGTCGTCCATGGAGCCGCTGACGGCCACATAGTCGAAGATCGACAGATGCTGGACCAGCTCGCACAGGCCGACCCCACCGGCGTGCGGGCACACCGGCACGTCGTACGCCGCGGCCAGCAGCAGAACGGCCACCGCCTCGTTCACACCGGCCAGGCGGCAGGCGTCGATCTGGCAGACGCCGATCGCGTCGGCCGCGAGGAACTGCTTGAACATCACCGCGTTGTGGGCGTGTTCGCCGGTGGCCACCCGGGTCGGGCCGATCCGCCGGGCGATGGCCGCGTGTCCGAGGATGTCATCGGGGCTGGTGGGCTCCTCGAACCACCAGACGTCGAACTCCCGGAGCGCCTCGGCCCAGGAGACCGCTTCCGCCACGCCCAGGGTCTGATTGGCGTCGATCATCAGCCGGCGGTCCGGTCCGATGACACCGCGGGCGATACGGCAGCGCCGGATGTCGTCCTCCAGATCGGCGCCCACCTTCAGCTTCACCGAGTTCCAGCCCTGGTCCACAGCCTGCTGACAGAGCCGGGCCAGCTTGGCGTCGTCGTATCCGAGCCAGCCCGCGCTGGTGGTGTACGCGGGGTATCCGTGCTCGCGGACGTACGCCTCGCGCTCGGCACGGCCCCCGGCGCGGGATTCGAGCATCTTCAGCGCGGCCTCGGGGGTGAGCGCGTCCTTGAGATAGCGCCAGTCCACCAGGTCGACCACCTGCTGGGGGGAGAGGCCGGCGAGGAGCTTCCACACGGGTTTGCCCGCCCGCCGGGCGGCGAGGTCCCAGGCCGCGTTGATGACCGCGGCGCTGCCCAGATGGATGGCTCCCTTGTCCGGGCCGAGCCAGCGCAGCTGGCTGTCGCCCAGCAAATGGCGTGAGAAGGCGCCCAGATCGCCGGTGATCTCCGCCACGGAGAGGCCGATGGCCCGCTCCCCGATGGCGCGCGCCGCCCGCACCGCCAGGTCGTTGCCACGGCCGATGGTGAAGGTGAAGCCATGGCCCTCCAGGGGTTCGGCGCCGGGTGCGGACTCCGCCGCGCCCTGGCCGGAGGGGGCGTCATCGGCGGTCTTGAGCACCACGTACGCCGCCGAGTAGTCCGGTGCCTCGTTCATGGCGTCGGAGCCGTCGAGGTGCTGGGAGGTCGGGAAGCGGACATCGATGGTCTCGACATCGACGACACGAAGGGTCATGGCACGCGCTCCTGTGGGCAAAAGGGCGAGGGAAGCGGGCAACAGAGGGCGAGGGAAAGCGAGCAACGCCGACCAACATGTCAGATGTCTGCTGTGATCGCCAAGGGTCATCTGGACGAAAACTCGTGGTTGTTGAGGCCTTGTCACAGCCTGCAGGTGACACCTACGTTCCACGGGTCAGATGTTTCCCCGAGGCAGCGTGGTCCGCAGGGAGGCCCGATGAACCCGGCCCCGATGAACCCGGCCACCACCTGGAGGGCGCCCCGACCGTGGTCCTGGCACTCGCCGTACCGTGGCTGCTCACCGACCGCCCCGGCGAGGACGCCAGACCGCCGCGCCGGGCCCGCGAAACGCTCCGCGACAGCCGGGTGCTGCGGCTGATGTTCGTGTACTTCGCCATCCAGATCGGCGTCTACGGCGTGACATTCTGGCTCCCCGCGCTGGTCGGCCGGATCGACGGACTGGGCGATGTGGGCATCGGCCCCGTCTCGGCGCTGCCGTGGGTGTGCGCGCTGCTTGGTGTGCCGTTCCTGCCGTGGGTGTCGGACCGCAGCGGCGATCGGCGCGGGCCGCTGCGGCTCGCCCTGGTGCTGACCGTCGTCGGTCTGCTCGGCGGGGTGCTGTTGCCCCCGGTCCCCGCCATCGCCGCCCTGTGCGTGGCCGCCTTCGGTTTCCTCGGCGCGCGGCCGGTGTTCTGGGCCGTGCCGCCGACCATCCTGTCCGGCGTCCATATGGCCGGGACCATCGCGCTGATCTCCGGTTTCGGCAACCTCGGCGGCTTCCTGGGCCGGTATCCGATGGGCGTCGCGGAGTCGGCGACCGGCTCGGGCGCCACGGGCCTCTATGCCATCGCCGCCATCGTGGCGGCCGGTGTGTGCGCGGCCACCACCCTCCGCTGGGCAGGGGCACCGACCACACCGTCACGAGAGGAGAGGACGACAGATGACACGCATCGTGCGCTTCGCCGATGAGTCCGGGACGGTCCGGACCGGAGTGGCCGACGACGCCGGCGGGATCCGGGCCTTCCCCGGCGCGCCGCTCATCGCCGAGCTGCTGCGGCTGCCCACGGTGGAGCTGCGGGCCCTGGTGGAGAACACCTCCTCAGGACCGGCCGCCGCCCATGAGCGGGACGTCCTGCCGCTGCCGCCGCTGGACGGGCTGATGGAGCTGTGGGCGGCGGGGGTGACGTATGAACGCTCGCGCGAGGCCAGGGTGGAGGAGAGCACCGAGCAGTCGGTGTACGAGCGGATCTACGACGCCGAGCGCCCGGAGCTGTTCTTCAAATCCCCGCCGTGGCGAGTGGTGACCGACGGCGAGCCGATCGCCGTACGGGACGACTCCGAGCTGAACGTCCCCGAGCCCGAACTGGCGCTGGTCCTCAACCGGCACGGTGAGACCGTCGGCTATCTGGTCGCCGACGACGTGAGTTCACGGTCCATCGAGGGCGAGAATCCGCTCTACCTCCCGCAGGCCAAGATCTACGCCGGAAGCGCCGCCGTGTCCTCGGCCATCGTGCCCGCCTGGGAGATCGACGCGCCCGACGCGCTGGACATCACCATGGCGGTGTGGCGCGACGGCGAGGCGGCGTACCGGGCGGCCACCTCCACCGGGGCGTTCCACCGCACCCCGCAGGGGCTGGTGGACCACCTGTGGCGCTCCCAGCCCTTCCCCGACGGCGCCGTGCTGTCCACCGGCACCGGCATCGTGCCCGCGCTCGACTTCACCCTGCGCGCCGGGGACGTGGTGGAGATCTCCATCGAGGGGGTCGGCGTCCTGCGCAACCCGGTACGGGCCCATCAGTCCGAGCTGGACTGGCTGGTGGAGGCCATCGCCGAGCCGCTGACCCGCCGTGCCCACCGCGTCCACTGTTCGGCGATGACTGGCCGCTGACCTGCGGCGTTGTTGCCGAAGCGGACCTGGGCGCATCCGCCCAGGTCCGCCAGTAGAACGCTTGCTCGATTACGCGGGTACGCTGCACATATGGGTGCGTATCTCCAGGGCTCGCTCTTCGACCAGACCGATGACATCGGTCTCGGCTCGCTGCGCGGGACACATCGGACCGAGCTCGGGTCCGGGGCCTGGATCGATCTGCTGCCCGGGTGGCTGCGAGGAGCGGACGACCTGTTCGCCCGGCTCGTCGCCGAGGTCCCCTGGAAGGCCGAGCGGCGGCATATGTACGAGCAGGTGGTGGACGTCCCGCGGCTGCTCGCCCACTACGGCGCCGAGGACCCACTGCCGCACCCCGTCCTGGCGGAGGCCCGGGAGGCGCTCTCCAGGCACTACGCCACCGAGCTGGGGGAGCCCTTCGCCACGGCCGGGCTCTGCTACTACCGCGACGGCCGGGACAGCGTGGCCTGGCACGGAGACCGCATCGGCCGTGGCGGGACCGAGGACACCATGGTGGCCATCCTGTCCGTGGGCACGCCCCGGGACCTGCTGCTGCGCCCGCGTGGCGGCGGCAGGGCCATGCGGCGGCCGCTCGGCCACGGCGATCTGCTGGTGATGGGCGGCTCCTGCCAGCGGACGTGGGAACACGCCATCCCCAAATCCTCCCGCGCCACCGGCGCACGCATCAGCATCCAGTTCCGCCCCAGCGGCGTGGGGTGACACCCGCCGACCACCCGGTGCGGTCTAGGGGGGTCCCATGGCGCACTGCCGATGCGGCTGGATTTTGGTACGGACCATTGACATATATGTTCGGGGGCGATGTTATGGGGCCCGTCAGCTCTTGAGAGCGCCTCGGGTGGATGTCGCCATCCGGAGCCGGACCTCGGAGAGTTCCCCGTGAATGGACGTCCCGTCTCAGGGGTGTCGGCCGCTGTCGTGGCCACGCCGTCGCTGAGTCGATTATGGACGGACCGGGCCGCAATGCCCGTGTCCGATATGCGAGATTGTCATGGTCTTGACAGTCCTTGCCTCCGTGTGCCCGTCCAGGCCTCGGCCGTGAAGGGCCTGAGCGGACCGAGCCCCGGTCCGCCGTGGCAGGGGCCACGGCGCATGACCTCTAGTGGATTCACCAGTTTTCCGTAGCACCTTTCCCGCCGCGCCATCACGCGGCACCTTCCCACGGGCCTCCCGCCCCAAGGGCGGCGGCGCGTCGCCCGTGCGTCGCCACGCCCGATGACTGCCCGAAGAGCGCGTCCCCGTGCGCCCCCGTGCGTCATCGGCGCGGTGGCATCCCAATGTTCCACGACGAAAGAGAGATGAGACATGCCCATAAGACGTGCCCTCGTGGCCACGGCCGCGACGGCGGCGGCCGGTATATCGGCGCTCGCGCTTCCCCCTTCGGCCGCTGACGCGGCCTCCGGCACGGCGCGGGACTCGTCGTCGGTCCAGGCGCAGGCCGCCGGCTTCGTGGTGAGCCGGGCCCAGTACCAGCGGATGTTCCCGGACAAGAACGCGTTTTACACGTACGACGCGCTGGTCAGCGCGATGAACCGGTTCCCCGGATTCGCCAAGACCGGTACGGAGACGGTCAAGAAGCAGGAGGCGGCGGCCTTTCTGGCCAACGTCGGTCATGAGACCGGTGGCCTCCGCCACATCGTGGAGCAGGACACCTCCAACTACCCGAAGTACTGCGACACGACACGCCCCTACGGATGTCCGGCGGGGAAGGCCGCGTACTTCGGACGCGGGCCGATCCAGCTCAGCTGGAACTTCAACTACAAGGCGGCGGGCGACGCGCTGGGCGTCAATCTGCTCAACAATCCGGGCCTGGTGCGGACGGACGCCGCCATCTCCTGGAAGACCGCGCTCTGGTACTGGACCACCCAGTCCGGGCCCGGCTCCATGCCCGCACACAAGGCCATGACCACCGGTGCCGGATTCGGCCAGACCATACGCGCCATCAACGGCGCTCGGGAATGCAACGGGGCCAACCCCGGGCAGATGCAGGACCGGGTCAACCTCTACAAGAAGTTCACCAGCCTCCTCGGCGTCGCCCCGGGCGCCAATCTGACCTGCTGAGCGACCTTCCCACGGAGGAGTCATGCGCAGAATTCTGATCGGCCTGGCCACCGCGGCACTGGTGGTGCTGGCGGCCCTGCTGCCGACCGCGGGGACGAGCGCGGCCACGAGCGTGGCGCTGCCGACCGGCAACGCACCCGTCGCGGCCATGAAGGCCGATAAGGCCACTCCCGCCAAGGCGAACGAGGCGACCAACGAGAACAAGGCGACCAACGAGAACAAGGCGACCAACGCGAACGAGACGGCGAACACGACCAAGGCGGCCCGCGCGGCCAACCACACGGTCACCTTCGTCAACCACACCGGACGGAAGGTGTGGATCGGCAGCGCCGTCAATGCCGATGGCTCGAAGCAATTCGCCAAACTGCCCATCCTGGGACCCGGACAGTCGGCGTCGGTGACGATCCCCGAGAACGCCGAACCCGGCCACTGGCGGGGAAAGTTCTTCGCCCGTCTGGGATGCACCGGCGCCTCGGGCAGCACCTTCCACTGCAAGGTGGGGGACTGCGGCAAGTTCGCCGACCACTGTGAGCTGGGCGAACGGCCCGTCAGCCTCGCCGAGTTCAATTTCGACACCAAGGACACGCTCGCTCCCTGGTACAACGTGAGCTACGTCAACGCGTTCTCCAACCCCATCACGATCGCCCCCAAAAACCCCGCCGGAGGCGGAGGTTGCGGCACCCAGGGCTGCACACAGAACCTGCTGCCGTTCTGCCCGGCCGCCAACCTCACCCGCTGGCCGGACGGCACACCGATGCTGTGCACCAACCCCAACCGGGACGTCAAGACGCCGTACAGCAACGCGATCGCCTCCCGGTGCCCCAAGGCCTACGCCTGGTCCAAGCAGGACCAGGAGCCCGGCAATCAGGTGATGCAGAACTGCGGTAAGTGCAGTGGCTTCACCGTGACCTTCAACGCGGGGTCGTGACCATGCGGAGGATGCGACTTCTCGCCGTACTGCTGGCGGTGGTGACCCTGCTGACCGCCGGAAGTCAGACGGGCGCCGGCGCGTCCACCGCCGCGGTGAAGAAGAAGGGCGTCAGCGCCTGGAAGTTCAACGGGGTCACGGCGGCCATGTCCGATGCCAAGGTCGGCTGGTTCTACACCTGGGCCTCGGGCAAGCAGCAGATCCAGCCTCCGGCCGGGGTCGAATTCGTGCCCATGATCTGGGGCCCCGGCTCGGTGACCGACGCCGAACTCAACCAGGCCAAGAGCCAGGGCACGACCCTGCTCGGCTTCAACGAACCGGACATGGCGGGCCAGGCCAATATGACCGTCGCCAAGGCGCTCCAACTGTGGCCCCGGCTCCAGTCGACCGGAATGCGGCTCGGCGCGCCCGCGGTGGCCTACGGCGGCGATGTCGCCGGTGGCTGGCTCGACCGCTTCATGAAGGGCGCCGCCGACCGCAACTACAAGGTCGATTTCATCCCCCTGCACTGGTACGGCGCCGACTTCGACGCCACCCGCGCGACCGAACAGCTGCGCGGCTATCTCCAGGCCACCCACAACCGCTACAACAAGCCGATCTGGCTCACCGAATACGCGCTGATCGACTTCTCGACCGGTACCCCGAGGTATCCGACCCCGGCGCAGCAGGCCGCGTTCGTGAAGAAGTCCACCGCCATGCTGCAGGGCTTGTCCTTCGTCCAGCGGTACGCGTGGTTCACGCTCTCCGCGGACCGCGGCGGCACCGGTCTCTACAACGGCGCGACGCCCAACCAGATCGGCACCGCGTACCGCGCGGCCGGGTGAGACAGGACCACCCGCGCTCACACCACACCACACCACTCACACGACCCACACCACACCATGACCATCGAAACGAGGTCCTCCACCATGCGCAAGGCAACGCTGATCGGCCGACTGGCGGTCGGAGCCGCCGCACTGACCGCCGTGGTGACCGTCGCCCCGACGAGCACCGCGGCCACCAGCGACACCCCGCCGCCCGGGAAGAACTGCTGGGCCACGCACTACGGCTACATACCGCCCGGTGCCTACACCGCCAGCGGCGAACTCTTCAACAACAACGCGAACACCGCCGCGACCTCCCTCAGCCGCAGCCCGCAGCTGCCGTTCGGCACCAAGGTGAAGGTCACCAACGTGGCCAACGGCAAGTCACTGGTCGTGCGCGTCAACGACCGTGGCACCTTCGGCTGGACGCCGGCCGTGCCCAAGTGTCTGGACCTGACCGACGGCGCCTACTCCCGGCTCGGCGGAGTCCTCAACCCCGACTCGGGCCACATCGTCGTCAAGGAAAAAATCGTGAGGTGAAAGGGCATTTGGTGAAGGATGTGGAGCGCCGGTTCCGGCGCTCCACACCGGCCCCCTGATACCCCGCTCGCGAAGCAACCGTCGTGCGCCGGAGGCTTCCCTCTTTCCGGGGGCTATCCGCCGGAAGCGCTACCCACTGACCTCGCGGGCAAGTACTCTCCGTGGCGACACTGGAACGTGACGGGTGATGAAGCGGGGTAGCGGGGGTGCGGGTGATGGCGGAGGCCGGTGACAAGGTCGCCGACCGATATCTCCTCCAGGAGCCCATCGGGAGAGGTGGGATGGGCGTCGTCTGGCGGGCCCACGATGAACTGCTGGACCGCCAGGTCGCGGTGAAGTGTGCCCGTCCGGACGACGACCGCGCGGTGGCGCGCCTGACCAACGAGGCGCGCAACGCCGCACGGCTGCACCATCCGCACATCGTCTCGGTGTTCGACTTCGTGGACGACGGCGAGATCTGCTGGATCGTCATGGAGTACGTGTCCGGGGGCAGCCTCGCGGACATGGTGCGCCGCCGTGTCGCGCTCCCTCCGGAGGAGGCGGCCTCCATCGGCTGCCAGATCGCCGCCGCGCTGGCGAAGTCGCACGCCGAGGGCGTGGTGCACGGCGATGTCACTCCGGAGAACGTCCTGATCACCGAGGACGGGGTCGCCAAGCTGACCGACTTCGGCATCTCCCGGGCGCTGTGGAGCGAGGCCACCATGACCCAGACGGGCGGGGTGCGCGGCAAACCGCCGTATCTGCCGCCCGAGGTGGCCAGGGGAGAGGCGGCCGACCGGAAGTCCGATGTCTTCTCACTGGGCGCGACCCTCTACGCGGCGATCGAGGGACGGTCCCCGTACGGCGAGGCATCGCATCCCATGGCCTATGTGGCGCGGGCCATCGAGGGCTATATCGAGACCCCGCACCGGGCCGGTCCGCTGGTGGACGCGCTCACCAAGCTGCTGGATCTGGAGCCGCGGCGGCGCCCCGCCGCCGACCAGGCCGTACGGCTGCTGCGGCGGGTCGTGCCGTCGTCCTCGCGGATCGAGGATCTCGAGGACCTCGAGGACCCGCACGACGGCGACACGATGGACCGCACCCCCTTCACGATGCGCCTGGTGCCGCCGTCGGTCCGGGGAGCGTGGCACCGCCCGAGCCGCCGGGTGGTCATCACCGCGGCCGCGCTGGCCACCGCCGCGGTCCTGGTGGCCTGGGCCACCCTCTTCGGCCCCTGGGGTGGCGGGCGCTCCGACGAGAGCGGCGGGTCCGGGAAGGACGGCGGGCGTGGCGCGTCCGGTACGGCCGACTCGCCGGCCCGGACGGGCCCGGCCGGCACCATAGGCGACGCGCGGACCGCCGATCCCTGCAAGTTGCTCAACCCCGCCTCGCTCAGCCGCTTCGGCGAGACCGTGCTCGACCCGGACTACGGCGAGATCGATCGATGCGATGTCCTGCTGCAGGGCGAAAGCGGCGATGACATCGCGGACGTCCAGCTCAACTTCAGCGCCGATCCACCGGAGCCGGGTGGCGATGTGCCCACCAGAAGGGTCGGCAATGTCACCGTCGGCGCGTATCAGCGCGATGGCGACGAGTGCCTGCGGAACATCGCGTCCGCCGACCGGAAGCAGATCTGGATCATCACCGAGCGGCTCGACACCCCGGCGCCCGACCCCTGCCAACTGGGCGACGCCGCCACCGACTACGTGGTCAGCGTGCTGGACCGCGGCCAGGTCCCCCGGCGCTCCGGGCAGCCGGTGGCGAGCTCCCTGCTCCGGGGACACGCATGCCGGCTGCTGGAGACCGATGAGCTCAAGCGGGTCGCCGGGGTCCGGGCGGCGGACCGCGACCCGGGCTTCGGGGACTGGCAGTGCGAGTGGACGGACGGCTCGGGCGACGCGGGGGTGAAGGTGGTGTTCAACCGGGACAACCAGTTCACCACGGACGACGGACAGCGGGCGGTCATCGCCGGCAGGCGGAGCTCGGTGTCGCCGAACGAGTGGGACGACGACTCATGCCTGGTCCGGGTGTTGCACCGCTCGTACCGCAACTCCCTCGGTGACGACACCGTCGAGTTCATGTCGTTGAACGTCTACGGGCCGGGGTCCACCGAGAAGCTCTGCGAGACCGCCAAGGCGCTCGCCGCCACGGCCACGAAGAAACTCCCGGCATCATGACCACAACACCTCCCGGCAGCGACCGCCCTGCCACCGGGCGGGCATCCGCCGCCCGTCGCCCCGCCACCGGCCGTCCCGCCGCGGGCGGCCGCCCGCTGCCCGCCGCGCACGGCAGCCTGGCCCGCGGGGTGACCGCGCCGGTGCCCGGCACCGCCTTCGCCCTCGCGCTGACCGGTGGCATGACCCTCGGCCCCGGCGACGGCCGTGAGCTGCTCTTCGGGCGGAACCGCCCCGAGGTGCACATCTGTGTGGGCGAGGACGACCCCCAGGTCAGCCGCTGCCAGGGCCGACTGACCCATCGCCACGGCCGGTGGTGGGTCGCCAACAACGGCCGGCTGCCGCTCCGGTTCCCGTCCCGGCTGCTCTTCACGGGCGAGGAGCCACTGCCCCTCGAAACCGGCTACACCCCGCTGTTCGTCCGGGGCTCGCGCGACCGTGAGCATCTGCTGGAGGTCTTCGTCAGCGGCCCCGAGACCGAGCGGCCGGTGGCCCTGCCCGGGGATGTCACCCGCCCGCCCCGCGTATGGGTGCTCACCGACGAGGAGAAGCTCGCGCTCGTCGTCCTCGGCCAGCGGTATCTGCTCCATGAGGCCCGGCCGCAGCCCCTCACCTGGAGGCAGACCGCCGCCCAGCTCGCGGAGTTGCGCCCGGCTGAGGGCTGGAGCGAGAAGCGCGTCGAGCATCTGGTCAACCGGGTCCGCACGACGCTGTCCCGGGACGGAGTGCCCTGGCTGACCCGCGAGGAGGTCGGCGAACCGGTCGGCAACGCGCTCAACGACCATCTGATCCGCGCCCTGATGATGTCGACCACGCTCGTCCCCCCGGACCTGGCCCTGATCGACGCCGCCTGACCGTTCGCGCGTGTCCTCACCGCTCGGCGCGCCTTGACCGTTCAGCGCGTGTCCTCGGCCCCCGCCGCCGCGCCGGTCCCCGGGCGCTGGAAGAGCGCGTAGAGCCAGCCCAGGGACGGGATCAGCAGCAGCGCCCCGACCGCGAACACGATCAGCACGGCGGCCAGCACCGACGGCGGTGCGGCCGCCCGCGCCACGGTGAGGTCCGGGACCAGCATCAGCGGGTACTGCGCCAAGCCCCAGGCCCAGACGATGAGCGCCACTGCGAGGGCGGCGGCGGTCCGGGCCCAGCCCCACAGCGACCGCATGAGCAGGACCAGCCCGGCCACCCCGGTGACGGCCGACAGCACCACCAGGGGCAGGGCGCGATGGGTGAGCCCGTGGAACAGCCGTGGCGCGTCGGCGTGCAGCACGGCGATGCCCACGAGCGCCACGGCACCCGCGGCCAGCCCGCTGACCAGGGCGCGCCGCTGGAACGCCCGCACCAGGTCGGGCCCGCCACCGCGCGCCGCGTCCGCGCACAGATAGACGGCGGCCAGATGGGCGCAGGTCACCACGGCCAGCACACCGCCGAGGAAGGACGCCGGATTGAGCCAGCTGGTGACCGTACTGCCCGCGGCGAGGCCCGGGGGTACGCGCCCGGAGGCCACTCCACCGGCGACCGTGCCCAGGAAGAAGGGCGTGACGACCGAGGACGTGGCGAAGCAGGCCCCGAACAGCCGCTGCTGCCACAGCTGGGTGCTGGCCTTGCGGAACGCGAACGCGGCGCCGCGTGCGATGATGCCGAGCGCCGCCAGGGTCAGTGGCAGATAGAGGGTGGACATCACGGCGGCGAACACCCCGGGGAAGCCGCTCCACAACATCACCACCACGAAGATCAGCCACACGTGGTTGGCCTCCCAGACCGGTCCGATGGCGTGCTCGATCAGCGCGCGCTGCGGCCGTCCACGACGGCTGCCACCGGCCACCAGATCCCACAGCCCCGCCCCGAAGTCGGCGCCGGCGAAGAGGGCGTAGCACATCAGACCCAGCCACATCACCGCCAGGACGGTGTCCGCGAGCATCAGGACCTCCAGCGGTTCACACGACCGGATAGCCGGTCACATCGGCTTCCTGCGGGGCCACCGGGACCGGGCGCTCGCCCGCGAGCCGGCGCAGGACGTAGACGGTGGCCACCGTCATCGCGGCGTACACCACGAGCACCAGCCACAGCCCGGTCATGAGGCCGGGGGCGGGATTCACCGCGTCGCGGACACTGAGGACCCCCTGTACCACCCACGGCTGACGGCCCTCCTCGGTGACGACCCAGCCGCACTCCAGGGAGACGACCGCCGCCGGACCGCTGAAGGAGGCCAGCCACAGGAAGAGGCGTGTGCCGCGGCGGGCCAGCGGGTCGCTCTCGCCGCGGCGCCTGGTGCGCCACCAGGCCAGCAGCAGCCAGACCCCGAGCCCGATCAGGAACAGCCCGCCGAGCACCATCAGGTCGAACGCGAGATGGGTGCCCGTGATCGGGGGCCGCTGAGCGGGAGGCACCTGGTTCAGCCCCTCGACGACCGTGCTGGGGCTGAAGCCGACGAGCAGGGAGAGACCGTTGGGGATCTCCAGACCGCCCTTGAGGCCGTGGTCGCCCGCGATACCGCCCACGGTGAGCGGCACATGGCTGGAGGTGGTGAAGACACCCTCCATGGCGGCGAGCTTGACCGGCTGGAAGTCGGCCACGAAGCGGGCGATCCAGTCGCCCACCACGAGCTGGACGGGTGAGACGACGGCGCCGAGGACGAACGGGATGAAGAACCCCGCGCGGTGGTAGCGGTCGTTACGGCCGCGCAGCAGGGAGACCGCGTACACGCTCGCGGTCAGGAAGGACGCCACCATCAGCGCGGCGAGGATCATATGGACGGTCTGTGGTGGGCTGGCCGGGTTGAACATCGCGGCCAGCGGATCGACGTCCACGACCCTGCCGTGGCGGACGGTGAAGCCACGCGGCTGGTTCATCCACGCGTTGGCGCACACCACGAAGAACGCCGAGGCCACACCGGCGATGATGATGGGAAGCGCGGTGAGCATATGGACGCGCGGCGGCAGCCGGTCCCATGCGTAGAGGTAGATGCCGAGGAAGATGGCCTCGATGAAGAAGGCGATGCCCTCGATGGCGAACGGCACTCCGATGACCTGGCCGTAACGGCCCATCAGCCCCGGCCACAGCAACCCCATCTCGAAGCTGAGGATCGTGCCGGAGACCGCGCCCACGGCGAACAGCACCCCCATGGCCCGCGCCCAGCGCCGGGCGAGCAGCCGGTACGAGGGGTCGCCGGTGCGCACGCCCCACCATTCGGCGATCAGGGTGAGCAGCGGAAGCCCCACGCCCAGACAGGCCACCACGATGTGCCAGGCGAGCGAGAAGCCCATCTGGGCGCGGGCCGCGGCCAGATCGCCCGACGTGGCCGGGCCCGCCAGCCAATCCCTCACCGCGGCCGCGGCCTGTGGCCACGGGTGCTGGTCGACAGCGGGCACGGCCGCTCCTCACTCGTCGCTGAGCCCCTCCCGGAAAAACACCTTTACCCCCCTCTGCCATGTTGCGGTGGTTTCCCGGCCGCGACACGCCGGGGTGGGGCAACGGGCGGCCGCCCCACGACCGTCACTCGGTGTCCGCGCCGATGGCCTCCAGCATCGGGATGCGCGCGGCCTGCCGCCCCGGCCAGAGCGAGGCCAGCACACCGATCGCGGCACTCGCGAGGAAGAAGAGGGCCGTCCTGTCCCACGGGATGACGAGCGGAACGGACTCCTGCCCGAGGACCGCCGCCGCGCCGATGGCCGTACCGGCGACGACACCGAGCGCGGAGCCGAAGAGGGAGATGGTCACCGACTCCAGGCGCAGCACGGATCCGACGCCACCGCGGTCCAGCCCGATGGCCCGCAGGAGCCCGATCTCCCGCACCCGCTCGAAGACGGCCATGCCCATGGTGTTGACCACTCCGAGGGCGCCGATCAGCACGGTGACACTGAGCATGGCGTACATGATGTTGAGGAACGGCGCGGTCCGCGCGGTGGCGGCGGCCCTCGCGTCGGCGCGGTCCTGGACGAGCAGCGCCGGGTTGTCCAGGGCGCGCCGGATCTCCTCCTGGAGCGCGGCGGTGCGGCCGGGGGAGGCCTTGACCAGGACCGAGTCGATGCCCGGCCGGTCCTCGGCGCCGGCCGGACGTGGCAGGGTGCGCTCGGCGACGAGGGCGGGGGTCAGATCCTCGGGGCCGTCGTAGATCGCGACGACGGGCAGACTGGCCCTGGTGTCCGGCGTACGCCCGCTCGCACCGGTGAAGCTTCCGGTGACACGGGAGCCGAGCCGCCAGCCGTGGGCGGCGGCCACCTCCTCGGTGACGGCGATGCCCCGGCCGAGGCGGTCCAGCGACCCCTCGCGGACCGTGAGCGACGCGGCGCGTTCCACCGCGGCGGGGTCGACCGCGGTGACCGGGAGGGGGGTCTTGTCGGCGAGGTCGAAGTAGGTGGGGATGACGGGGGTGACGGCCTCGGCGTCGGCGAGCCGCGCCACCCGGGCCGCCGTGCCCTCGCCGACCTCCCCGAAGTCGACGGCCGTGATGCGCAGGTCCGAAGCCATGGAGCGGTCGGCCTCCCGCTCGTCGAAGCGGTTCACCGAGGTGACGGCCACGGTCACGGCGGTGACCATCGCCAGACCGACCATCAGGGTGGTCGCGGTGGCCGCCGTACGCCGTGGATCGCGGCGGGCGTTCTCCACCGCCAGCTTGCCCCGGACGCCCGCCAGCCGGGTCAGCGGGGAGCGCAACAGCCCGGTGAGGCCCAGGGCGAGCAGCGGGGTGAGGACGATCAGGCCCACCAGCAGCAGGGGCGCGGCGCCGAAGAGGAGGTTCGGCTCGCCGACGGAGGCGGCGATCAGCAGCGCGCCGCACGCGGTGGTGATCAGCCCGATGGCGTTGCGGCGGCGCAGCGAGGCGGCGGTGGACGGCTGGACGGTCCGCAGCGCCGCCACCGGCGGTACGGCCGCCGCCCGGCGGGCCGGGACGTAGGCCGCGAGGACGGTGACACCGATGCCCACGGCGAAGGCCGCGAGCAGCGGTTTGGCGGACAGCGCGGGCACGGTGGCGTTCCCCGCTCCGGAGGCGTCGAACAGGCCGCCCAGCAGATGCGCGGCGCCGACGCCAAGACCGTAGCCGACGGCCGAGGCGGCCGTGCCGACCACGGTGGCCTCGGTCAGGACCATTCGCATCACGTAGTTCGTGGTGGCGCCGATGGCCCGCAGCAGTGCGTGTTCCCGGGCGCGGGCCGCGCTGAGCATGGTGAAGGTGTTGGCCACCAGGAAGGTGGAGACGAACAGGGCGACCCCGGCGAAGCTGAGCAGCAGTGTGGTGAGCTTGTCCGCGTCCCCCGTGGAGGCGGCACCGGACTCCAGATCGGCGCGGGTGACCGCCCGCAGTCCGGACGGCAGCAACTTCTGTGCCCGCTGGGCGAGTTGGGCATCGGATGCGCCCTCGGCGGCGGTCAGTGTGATCGCCGAGTAGCCCTTCGGCGCGGGGGCGAAGTGCCGTTGCGCGGTGGCGGTGTCGAAGGCGGTGAGCGTGCCACCGGAGTCCACCCGGCTGTCATGGGCGGTGAAGACGCCGACCAGCCGCGCGTCGCGGGCCGTGCCGGCCACGACGATGCGCACCCGGGCGCCGACCCGGTACCCGGCCCGCTCGGCGGTCCGCCGGTCGACGGCGATCTCGGTGGCGCCACGGGGGCCACGGCCCTCGGTGAGCGGATAGCGGACGTCCTTGCCGCTGCGGTCGGGCACGTAGTTGACGCCCGCGGCCTGGTTCAGATCGCCGACCAGAGCGCCGTCGGAGCCGACGAGGAAGGAGCGGCCCTCCACCACACCGCGCGCGGCGGCCGCCGACGGCAGCGCCCGCAGCCGCCGCAGCAGCGTGTCGTCGAGCCGGTGTGGCGCGGCCGGGTCAGCGGTGATCGAGACGGACGCGTCGGGCTGGGAGTTGGTCCGGGCGCGGTTCACGGCCGCTCTGACGGAGTCGCCGTAGAGCAGCGAACCGGTCACGAAGGCCACGCCCAGTACGACGGCGAGGGCGGGCATCGCGAAACGGAGCCGATGGGATCGGAGGGTGCGCAGGGCGGTGCGGAACATCGACGGCCTTCGGAAGGTCTGAGGGGATGACGGTCGGGAGGGGCGTGGCGCCTCAGGCTCGAGCGCACTCCGGCCGCCCCGGATGTCATCCTCCGCGCGGCCGTGGCGCGGCGGATCCACCGGAATGCCGAAGCTGTTCGTGCCACTTCCCCGGTTTCCTCGGCCGAAAGTCTGATGTGGCGACGGCGGCGGGACCGTAGCGTGACCTGCCATGATCTCCGAGTTCCGGTCCCGTTTCCGCTTCCGGCACCTCCGGCAGGGCCTGGTCGGCGTCGCTCTGGTCGTCCTCGTCGTCCTGGAGGGGCTGAACGCGCCGCATCCGGCGATGGCCGCGGCGACGATGGTGTCCGGAGTGCTGTGCCTGGCCGCGCTCGCGGTGCCGGAACCCCTCTTCGTGCGCTACGCCCTCGGCGCGGCGGCCGTCTCGTGCGTGCTGACCGTGACGGAAGCGCAGTTGTCCGAGCGTCCCCCGAACACCCCGGGCATGGTGGAACTCGGCGCGCTGCTGCTGCTCAGCACCCGCGCCGTGCGGCGCTGCCCGCCCCTGCGAGCGACCGGACTGATCGCGGCGTCCGCCCTCGCCGCCGTGGTCCTTCCGCTGCGGATCGAGCTGTGGGACGACTTCCTCAAGAACCTGATCGCCGTCATCGCGGTCTGCGCCGTGCCGTTCATGGTGGTGGTGGGGCTGTGTCTGCGTCTGTACGACACGCTGCGGGAGCGGGAGCGGGAGGCCATCCGGCAGGCCCAACGCCTGGAGCACGCACGGGAGTTGCACGACTTCGTGGCCCACCACGTCACGGCGATCGTCACGCAGACCAAAGCCGCGCGCTTCACGGCAGCGGCCGGGCACACCCAGTCCCCCGAGGATCTGGACCGGATGCTCGCCCAGATCGAGCGGGCCGGATCCCAGGCGCTCGGCTCGATGCGCGCCATGGTCACCAGTCTGCGGGACCACGCCACCGCCTCCGCCACGACCCGGCCCACGGGTGATCCGACGGGCCCGCACCGGCCGCACGGACCGCACGGACCGCGCGGGCTGCGTGATCTGCGTGATCTGCGTGCCCTCACCGAGGAGTTCTCCGAGGTGGGGCCGGTCGCCGAGCTGATCCTCGCCCCGGAACTCGCCGACCGGCCGCTGCCGCCCGGCATCACCACCACGGTCCACCGCGTGGTGCAGGAGTCCCTGACCAACGTCCGCAAACACGCCACCGGGGTCGGCCGCGTCGAGGTGCGGATCGGTGTGCGGCCCGGCGATCCGGAGCGGCTGGAGGTGTCGGTCGTCGACGACGGGCCGGGTGGCGCCTCGCCTGCCGCCGGGCGGTCGGCCGAGGGGAGCGGTTACGGTCTGGTGGGGCTCGCCGAACGGGTCGAGGAGGTCAACGGGCACATCGCATCAGGGCCACGGGACGGCGGCGGCTGGCACGTCCGGGCGGTCCTGCCGCTGGACAAGACGGCCACTGAGGAGACGATCGCCTGCGATCATGCGTGATATGACGATCCAGGTACTCATCGCCGACGACCAGGAGATGGTCCGTGCCGCCTTCCACATGATTCTCGACTCCCAGCCGGACATGCGGGTCGTGGCCCAGGCGACGAACGGCGTCGAGGCGGTCGAGCAGGCCCGCAGCCTGCGGCCCGATGTCTGCCTCCTCGACATCCGCATGCCCGAGCTGGACGGCCTGGAGGCCACCCGGCTCCTCGCCGGGCCCGATGTGCCGGATCCCCTCAACGTCCTCATCGCCACCACCTTCGACCTCGACGAATACGTCTACCGGGCGCTGCGCAACGGCGCGTGCGGCTTTCTGCTCAAGGACGGCGCGCCCGGCCTGCTCACCGAGGCGGTACGGGCCGCGGCGTCGGGCAATTCGCTGATCTCCCCGTCGGTGACCGTCCGCCTGCTCGCGCATATGGCACCCCACCGTGACCGGCCGGTCCCCTCCGAGGCCCGTCCGGCCCGCCGGGGGAGGGGCGGGCCCAGGGCTCTGATCGAGCCGCTGACCCAGCGTGAGGTCGACGTGGTCCGACGGGTCGCCCGTGGCCGTACCAATGAGGAGGTGGCCGCGGATCTCCATGTCACCCTGTCCACCGTCAAGACCCACCTCGGCAACGTCCAGCGCAAGCTGGCCGCCCGCAACCGCGTCGAGATCGCGGCCTGGGCCTGGGAGCACGGCATGGTGGACGAGTCCTCGCCGAACGGCGGAGGCTGACCCGCCCGGCGGGTGTCCCCGGCGTGTGCGCGCTACCAGGTGCGTGCGGTGCGCTGAAGCCGCTCCCGGACCCGGGCGACGTCCGGGTTGGCGTCGGCACCCGGCCGCTGTACGAGGAAGAGCGTGTTGAGCGGTGGCTCTTCGGGCTCATGGAGCAGGACGAGTCCACCGGAGGTGAGTTCGTCCTGGCACAGATAACGGGGGAGCACGCTGTAACCGGCGCCCGCAGCGACGGCCGACACGGCCCCGCGCAGATCCGGCACGGTCACCGCGGCCTGGGCGGTGAGCCGCTTGCCGAAGACATTGCGCCAGTACCGGCGGGCGATGGGGAGGTCCTCCGCGTAGGTGATCAGCGGTACGTCACGGACGGCCGCACACGGCCCGTCGGCCGCCAGGCGCTCCCCGACGCGCCGGGCCCAGCCGGGCGAGGCGACCAGCACATAGTCCTCGTCCGCCAGCGGGATCGAGGTCAGCGTGCGGCCGCCGGGGCGTCTGGTGGCGATCACGAGGTCGTGGTGTCCCGCGCGAAGCGCCTCCAGCAGCGGATCGGTCAGCCCCATGGTGATCCGCAGCCGCACCCCCTCGGCGACCAGCGGGGCGAGTGCGGGCAGGGCGCGGGCGCACAGCAGCTCCGCGGGCCCGGCCAGGTGGACGGGGGTGGTGCGGCCGGTGAGTACGGTGTTCCGGCCGCCGAGGGAGGCGAGGGCGTCGAGTGGTCCGGCGATGTGTCCGGCCAGGTCATGGGCGAGGTGGGTGGGCTCCACTCCGCGCGGAAGCCGGGTGAACAACGCGCGTCCGGTCTGCTGCTCCAGGGCGCGGATCTGGGCGGTGACGGTCGGCTGGGAGAGCCCGAGCAGCGGCGCCGCGGCGGTGAACGAGCCGGAGCGGTAGACGGCCAGGAAGGTGCGCAGCAGATTCAGATCGGCATGTTGCGGGGGCGCCCCGCCACCGATGACGATGTCGCCGTCCTGGTGTGTCCCGTCCGCCATGCGGCCCAGCATAGAGAGGTGTCCAGCCCTTCCTGCCATCGGGAACCCGATGGCGTCGATCGACTGATCTATTGGCATTCCGATGCCCAGTGGATCTACCTTCGAGCACGCCGCCAGGACGGCGGCGCGACGTCGGGGCGGCGACGCCCCAGGAGAACCCGGCGATCACACTCACCGCGCGTGATCGCATCGAGGAGTGAGCATGGCGAAGATCCTTTTTGTGATGACCGGTGCCGACCAGTGGACACTGGCCGACGGTACGAAGCACCCCACCGGCTACTGGGCCGACGAGGCCGTTGTCCCCTATGAGGCGCTCAAGGCGGCGGGCCACGAGATCACCGTGGCCACCCCCGGCGGCGTCGTCCCGCCCGTGGACTCCGCCAGCCTCAGCCCCGAGGCCAACGGCGGCCCGGAGAACGCCGCCAGGGTCAGGAGCGTCACCGAGACCGCGGCGGAGTTCCGCGCCCCCATCGCGCTGAGCGACGTAACGCTGGACGACTACGACGCCGTCCATGTGCCCGGCGGCCACGGCCCCATGGAGGATCTCGCGGTCGACGCCGCCTCGGGCAGGATCCTCACCCTCGCGGTGCGGAGTGGCATGCCGGTGAGCGTGGTCTGCCACGGCCCGGCGGCGCTGTTGGCGGCGGTCGCGGAGGACGGCACCCACGCGTACGCGGGCTACCGGATCACCGCCTTCACCAACGAGGAGGAGAAGTTGGCCGGGAACGCCGACAAGGCCAAGTGGCTCCTGCAGGACCGGCTGACCGAGGCGGGCCTGACGGTGCGGGTCGGCGACCCCTTCGCACCGCATGTGGAGGTCGACCGCAATGTCATCACCGGCCAGAACCCGGCCTCCTCCGGCCCGCTCGCCGAAGAACTGCTCAAGAAGCTCGGCTGACCTCTCGGCCCTCCCCTCGCGCCTCAGGCGGGCTCGGCCGTGGTACCCCGGATGACGAGACGGGGGGCGACCACGGCCTCCCCGTCGGGGATCCGCTCTCCCTCCAGACGGGCGATGGCCCGGCCGACGGCGAGTTCGGCGAGGCGGGGGATGTCCTGGCCGACGGTGGTGAGGTTGATATGGGCCAGGCGCGCCAAGTGGCTGTCGTCGAAGCCGATGACGGAGATCTCGTCGGGGACCGGAACCCGGGCGCGGAGGAGGGTGTCCAGAACCCCGGTGGCGGAGCGGTCGTTGAAGGCGAGGACGGCGGTGGGCCGGGGAGCGGCGTCGAGGAGGGCGCGGGCGCCCGCGGCGCCGTCCTCCTCGGTGAGACCGCCGGGCAGGACGCGGACGCGGTCGGCCAGGCCGTGGCGGCTCATGGCGGTGCGATAGCCACGGCGCCGGTCGGCGGCGCCGGGTGCCCTGCCGCCGTCGATATGGGCGATGTCGCGGTGGCCGAGGGCCACCAGGTGGTCCACGGCCTGGCGGGCGCCCTCGTCATCGGCGGTCCGCACCACCTCCACCCCCGGGGCGGACCCGCGCAGCCGCCGGGCCACGGAGACCACCGGGAGCTGTGCGGCGAGTTCCGCCAGCCGCGCAGCCGGGGCCTGCGGGCCGAGCAGGATCAGGGCCTCGCAGCGGTCGGCGAGCAGGGTGTCGGTGGCCCGCTGCTCACCACGCCCGGCGGCCACGGCGCTCAGTGCGATCTGGTATCCGGCGGGCTCGGCCACCGCGTAGACGCCCTCCAGCAGATCGGAGTGGAAGGGGTGCTGAAGGCCGAACTGCACTCCGAGGAGATGGGAACGGTGGCTGCGCAGCAGCCGGGCCCGGGTGTCCGGCCGGTAGCCGATCTCCTGTGCCGCCTGGAGGACCCGTTCACGGGTGGCGGCACCGGCGCCCTTGGCGTCCCGCATCACGATGGAGACCAGCGCCGTGGACACACCTGCCCGCGCCGCCACGTCCGCGAGGGTCGGGCGCTTCCCATGGGGGACGGCCGGCGTCGGTGGCACCACTGGTCTCCCTGGTCGGGGTGTCGTCTTCGGTCGGGGTTTCGCTTCCGGGCGCGACGATCGTAGCCCAGGGCCGGGCCGACACGCTCCCCGCGGTCTATAACGTTCTAGTGATTCCGCCGTCCGCCCTTGACAGGGGCGGTCGGCGACTGGCGTACTGCTGCTCGTTCCCTAGAACGTTCTAGTAGCTGGAACGTTCTGGTTCTCGTTGCCGGGGCCGGAGAGAGAGCGAGCAGCAGCGATGTACACATTGGCGGTCTGCGCCGAGATGGTCTTCCGGGATCTGCCGATCCAGGAACGGGCGCGGCGCATCCACGACGCCGGATTCCAGGTCGAGATCTGGGACTGGAGCCGACACGATCTGACCGCCCTCGAGCGGACCGGCGCGGTGTTCTCCTCCATGACCGGCTACCTCCGCGGCAGCCTGACGGACGAGGACGGGGCGGCCGAACTCCTGCGCACCGCCGAGGAGTCCGTCACAGTGGCCGAGCGGCTCGGCTGCCCCCGGCTGAATCTGCACGGCACCGGGCTGGACGGCGACGGCCTGCCGGTGGCGCCGGTGGCGGGCGAGGCCACCGGTCCGATGTGGATCGCGGCCCAGCGCACCCTCACCCGCCTCGCCGAGCTGGGCGAGCGCACCGGGCTCACCTTCACCCTGGAGAACCTCAACACCGCCGTGGACCACCCCGGTGTGCCGTTCGCCAAGGCCGCCGACACCCTGGCCCTGGTCGAGGCCGTGGACCGGCCGGGCCTGCGGATGAATCTGGACCTGTACCACGCGCAGATCGGCGAGGGAAACCTGATCGAGCTCGTTCGCCGGGCCCACGGCCGGGGCCTGATCGGCGAGATCCAGGTGGCCGACGTACCCGGCCGCCGCGAGCCCGGAACGGGAGAGATCAACTACCCGGCCCTCGCCCGAACCCTCGCCGAACTCGGTTACGAGGGCACCGTCGCCATGGAGGCATGGGCCTCCGGCGACGGCGACCTCGCCCTGGAGCGCTTCCGCTCCGCCTTCAGCCGCTGAAGCACGCGCCCTCACCGGCTGAAGCCCGGCTGAAGCACGCGCCCTCACCGGCTGAAGCGCGCGCCCGCGAGGCCGTCCAGCCCTCATCGCACGCCGCCACCCACAGACCTCACGGAGCATCCGCATGACCACACCACGCCCCCTCCCCGTAGGCCTCATCGGCGCCGGACGCATGGGCTCCTTCCACGCCGAGACCCTTGCCCGGCGCCTCCCCGGTGTCCGTCTCGCCGCCATCGCCGACCCGGCACCCGGCGCCGCGCAGGGGCTCGGCGACCGGCTGGGCCGCACCGCGGCGTACACCGAGATAGCCGAGCTGCTCGCCGACCCCGGGGTCGAGGCGGTGGTCATCGCCACCCCGGCCCGTACCCACGCCGGGCTGGTCGAGGCCGCGGTCCGGGCGGGCAAGGCCGTCTACTGCGAGAAGCCCATGGCCGTCACCCTCGAGGAGGCGGACCGCGCCATCGAGGCCGCGGCCGCCGCCGGGGTCCCCCTCCAGGTGGGCTTCAACCGCCGCTATGACACCGGCTTCCACGCCGCCCACGAGAAGGTCCGCGCGGGCGCCATCGGCACCCCGCAGCTGTTGCGTTCGCTCACCCGCGACCCCGAGCTGGCCGACCCGGGCCGTATCCCGCCGTGGACGATCTTCCTGGAGACCCTCATCCACGACTTCGACATCCTGCGCCACCTCAACCCCGGCGCCACGCCGGTCGAGGTCTTCGCGTTCGCCGACGCCCTGGTCCGCCCCGACTTCAAGGACCGCGGACTGCTCGACACCGCCGTGGTCACCATCCGCTTCGACAACGGCGCCCTCGCCACCGCCGAGGCGAACTTCCAGGCGGTCTACGGGTACGACGTACGCGGCGAGGTCTTCGGCTCGGCGGGGATGCTCACCATGGGCGACATCCGCCGCGGCCATCTGACCGCCTACGGCCCGGACGGCAGCGCCGCCGAATGCGTCGCCTACGACCAGGAACTCTTCCGCGACGCCTATGTGGCCGAACTCGCCGACTTCGCCGAGTGTGTGCGCACCGGGCGCGCTCCCTCCGTCACCGGACAGGACGCCCGCGCCGCCCTGTCCGTCGCGCTCGCGGCCATCGAGTCGGTTACCACCGGCGGCCCGGTCCGCGTCGGTGACATCGCGTAGCGGTACCGCCCTTCGGCTCTCGGTGACGGCGTCCGGCGACGTACGCCGATGACTACGTCCGGAGGTCGGGACTCGTTTCCGGAGAGGCGTTATATTCGGGCTATATAGGACGCGGCTGGCCTGCGATCCGTACGGCACCGGGCTCCCGAGGGCGATGACAGGTGACGCCATGGGTGTGGATGAGCAGCACCCTGACAGCGCGGACACCCGGATCACTCGGTCGGCGCGGACACGGCTTCGGCTGATGGGTTCCGCGGGTGGCCAGCTGAGTGGCACCGGGCCGGTGAGGCTCGCCCTCGGGCAGGCGGTCGCCGAACTCGGCGCTCTGGGCGGCATGATCCATGTGCGTGATCCGCTCGGGGGCGTGATGCGCCTGGTGGCCAGCATGGGGCTGCCGGACAACCTGGTCGCAGGGTGGGAGACCCTCACGGACGAGGACAGCGCGGCCCCCGTGTCCTGTGTGCGCTACGGCACCCACGTCTGGACGCCACCACCGCCCGATGTGCCGCAGCGCGCGCCCCTCTCGTCGTCCGGCCGCTCCTCCCGCGGGGACTTCCCTCCCGGCGCCGGCTCGCTGCCGCCCGGCAGCGGGGTGGTGTCGATGCCCGTGATCACGGGCGGCGGGCAGCCGGTGGGCGCGCTGTCCGCCCTGTTGGAGGCGCCGGATGAGCTCGGCGACGCGCAATGTGAATTCCTGCGGATGGTCGCCGACTGGGTCGCGGAGTATCTGCGGCCCGCCCGCCCCGCCGCCACGGACGTCGAGCACGAGCGGCAACCCCTCGGCGGTGACGCCGTCGGCAGTGCCGTATGGCGGATGACCGACGGTCTCCTCGCCCTCGACGATCAGGCACGGCTGACCTTCGCCAACCCCGCGGCCCTGAAGTTGCTGGGTTCTTCCGCCCACGAGGCGCTGGGGACCGTGCTGTGGGACCACCCGGTGGTCCGGGACACCGGGATGGCCGCCTGCCACGGGCGGGCCGTGACCACTCACGCACCGGCCGGATTCGACACCCGGTGGCCCGGCAGACCGGGCTGGTACCACGCACGCTTCGACCCGGCCCCCGACGGACTGGTCATCCACATCTCGGACATCACCGAACGCCGGAGGGAGGAGGCCGAGCAGTCCGCGGCCCAGCGCACCGCGGCCGAGCGGGTCATGCGCATGGGCGAGCTGACCTCGGCGCTCGCCGAGGCGCTGACCGTCCAGGACGTGGTGAAGGCGGTCGCCGACCGGATGCTTCCGCCGTTCGGCGCGACCGGCCTGATCTGCGGGCTGATCGAAACCGCGCGGCTGCGGATCGTCGGCTCGGCCGGGTATCCGGAGGAGTTCCTCGAGATCGTCCAGAAAATGATGGTCTCGGAGATGTCCGCCGTCGTCCAGGTGCTCAGCTCCCGCACCCCGACCTTTCTGTCCACCCCGCAGGAGTACGCCGAACAGCATCCGGACGCCGTGGGCTACCTCCACCGCAGCGGGATGAAGGCGTGGGCGTTCCTCCCGCTGATCGCCTCCGACCAGCAGATCGGCTATTGCGTGGTGAGCTTCTCGCGGCCGCGTCACTTCTCCGAGGAGGACCGCTCCCTGCTCATCGCGCTGAGCGGACTGGTCGCCCAGGCGCTGGAGCGGGCGCGGCTCTACGACGCCGAGCACACCCGCGCCCAGGAGCTCCAGCGCGGGCTGCTGCCCCGTACGCTGCCCGTCGTACCGGCCGTCGTCGCCGAGGCGCGCTATCTGCCCGCCACCGAGGGCGTGCAGGTGGGCGGCGACTGGTACGACCTCATCCCGCTGTCCGGGGAGCGGGTCGCCCTCGTCATCGGCGATGTCATGGGCCACGGGCTGTCCGAGGCCGCGACGATGGGGCGGCTGCGCACGGCCGTGCACACCCTCGCCGATCTCGAGTTCCCGCCCGATGAGCTGCTCACCCATCTCAATGATCTGGTCGGCGACCTCGGCGATGACTTCTACGCCACCTGCCTGTACACGGTCTACGACCCGGTCACCAATCGCTGTGCCTTCGCGAGTGCCGGGCACCCACCGGTCGCCATCGTCCACCCCGACGGCACGGCCCACTTCCCCCATGTCGACGCCGATCCACCGCTCGGCGCCGCCAGCCCGCCCTTCGAGACCCATGAGGTCCAGGTGCCCGAGGGTAGCCATCTGGTGCTCTACACCGACGGCCTGGTCGAGTCGTCGACGGTCGACATCGACGAGGGCATGGCCCGTCTCGCCCAGGCCCTCACCAGGGCCGCCGCCCCCCCGTGCCGGATCGCCCGGGGCCGGGTCCGCACCCACCTCCGCGCCCACCACGCTGCGCGATCCCGGCCGACTGTGCGACGCAGTCGTCAGCGCGCTGGTGCCGGAGCAGGCCGAGACCCACGACGACGCCGCGCTGCTGATCGCCCGGACGCGGTCGATGGCCCCCGACCGGGTGGTGTCGTGGGCACTGCCGGACGGCCCCATCTCCGCGGCCGAAGCCCGCCACCATGTCACCGAGCAGCTGTCCGCGTGGCATCTCGACGAGCTGACGATGACGACGGAGCTCCTGGTCAGCGAGCTGGTCGGCAATGTCGTCCGGCACGCCAAGGGCCCTCCGCGGCTGCGCCTGCTGTACGGCCGGACGCTGATCTGCGAGGTCTCCGACCGCAGCCTCACCACCCCTCGGATCCGCCGGGCCGCCGAGACCGACGAGGGCGGGCGCGGGCTGCAGCTGGTCGCGGCGCTGTCCGATCGGTGGGGCATGCGGTTCTCGGCGACGGGCAAGTGCATCTGGACGGAGCAGGCACTGCCCTCGCCCGCCCACCCGGCCGCCGCCTGAGGGGACGGGGCCCGCGGTGCGCCCGGCGGTGCGGCCCGCCACCGGCACGCTCTAGGATCGGTCGGTGACCGCCGTGAAACAGCAGACCACCAGGGACCAAGCGACACCGGGGCGGAAGCGCTCGGACGGTGTCGGCCGGAGCGCCACCGTCAAGGACGTGGCGACGCTCGCCGGGGTCTCCCCGAAGACCGTGTCGAATGTGATCAACGGCTTTGTGCATGTGTCCCCGGCGACCCGGGAGCGGGTCCAGCGGGCCATCCGGGAGCTCGGCTACCGGCCCAACCGGGTGGCCCGCAACCTCCGCCGCGGCAGCACCGGCATGATCGGTCTTGTCCTGCCCGAGCTGGACGTCCCGTACTTCGCCGAGCTGGGACGCCACTTCCTCACCACGGCCGAGGAACACGGCCGCACCCTGCTGATCGAGCAGACCCTCGGCGACCGCGAGCGGGAGGCGGCGGTGATCCAGGGCCTCGGCGACCAGGTCGTGGACGGCATGGTGGTGAGCCCGCTCGCGCTGCACGGCAGCGCGCTGGCGAACCACCTCGGCACGGTGCCGCTCGTGCTCATCGGCGAACGCCCCAGCGGCGGCCTCGCCGACCATGTGGTGATCGACAACGTGACCGCCGCCAAGGAGGCCGTGGCCCATCTGGTGGCCGGCGGGCGCCGCCGGATCGCCGCCATCGGCCTCCAGCCCGAGCCGTACATCGGCACACCGCTGCTGCGCAGGACCGGCTACCGCGAGGCCCTGGAGGAGGCCGGGCTGCCGCTGGATCCCCTCCTGGAGCGGGAGACGCCCCGCTACCATCTGGCCGAGGGCGCACGGGCGATGGCGGCGCTGCTGGACCGGCCCGAACCGCCGGACGCCGTGTTCTGCTTCAACGACGCGCTCGCCCTCGGCGCGCTGCGGGCCCTGTACGAGCGCGGACTGCGGGTGCCGGACGACATGGCCGTGATGGGCTTCGACGACATCGAGGCCGCGCGCTACAGCACACCGAGCCTGAGCAGCGTGGCACCGGACAAGGGCGCCATCGCCCGGCACGCCGTCGATCTGCTGCTGGAGCGGATCGAGACACCGGACCGTCCGGCCCAGGAGGTCGTCGTCGGCCACACCCTCCACACCCGCGAGTCCACCGAGGGCGGTATCGCCACTACCGCTCACTGACCTCCCAGACCCGTGGTGGCCACCGACTTCACGATCTGACGCTGGAACAGCATGAAGACGATGAGCAGCGGGATGGAGCCGAGGATCGAGGCGGCCGACTCCTGGGCGTTGCGGAGCCCGGTGGAGTCCTTCACGGTCGACAGCCCCACCGGCAGGGTCATCAGCTGGGGATCGCTCGTGCTGATGAACGGCCAGAGGAAGTTGTTCCAGGTGTTGATGAAGACGAAGATGGCGACGGCCGCGAGGATCGGCCGGGACAGCGGCAGCACCACACTCCAGAACACCCGGAAGCCGCCCGCCCCGTCGATCCGGGCCGCCTCCTCCAGCTCACGCGGAATGCCGTCGAAGAACTTCTTCAGGATGAACACCATGGCGGGTGCCACCACCTGCGGCAGGATCACCGCCGCATAGGTGTCGACGAGGTTCATCGCGAGCATCTGCCGGAACAGCGGCACGATCAGGATCTGCGGCGGCACCATGATCGAGGCGACGGTGACGGCGAAGAGCACCCGGCGGCCGCGGAAGAGCGTCCGTGAGAAGGCGTACGCCGCCATCGCCGATATGGCCACGGTGATGGCCGTGACGCACACGGCGATCACCACGCTGTTCACCGCCCACACCGGGAGATTGCCCTGGCCGAAGATGGTCCGGTAGGCGTCGAGGGTGAAGCCCGCCTTGGGGATCCAGTCGACGCCCGACGCGCTCGCGTCGACCTCCGTCTTGAACGAGGTGTCCACCCCCCAGCCGAACGGCACCAGCCAGAGCACCGTCATCAGCGCGAGCGCCAGCAGCGTCAGCACACGGGGGAGGGGACCCGACCCGAGCGAGGGGTGCCAGACATGGCCGCCGTAGCGGCGCCGCCGGACCACCTCCCGGGGCATCGTCGAGCGGGGCTTTCCGGGGGTACGGGGGGAGAGTGTGTCGGTGGTCATGGCGCGATCAGTCCTCCCTGCGCGAGAAGATCTTCAGCTGGGCGATCGAGAGGATGATGATGAGCCCGAAGAACACATACGACACCGCCGAGGCATAGCCGAGCCGGTAGTTGGTGAAGCCGGTGTCGTAGATGTACTCCAGGATCGGCCGGGTGGCGCCGTTCGGGCCGCCCTTGGTCAGCAGATAGATCTGGTCGAACACCTTCAGCGACGCCATCACCTGCAACACCGCGATCAGTCCGGTGGTCCGGCGCAGCTGGGGCAGGGTGACCGACCACAGCCGGCGCCACGCCCCGGCGCCGTCCAGCGCGGCCGCCTCGTAGAGATGGTCGGGGATCGCCTGCAGCGCGGCCAAATAGAGCAGGAAGTTGAACCCCACGGTCCACCACAGGGTCACCAGCGCGATGGACCACATCGCGTACTTCTCGTCCGTCAGCCAGCCGATGCCGTCGATCCCGAAGACCTTCAGCAGGCCGTTGAGCATCCCCCGGTCCGGCTGGAACAGCATGCTCCAGATCTGGTAGACCACCGCGACCGGCAGCAGGTGCGAGGCGAAGAAGGCCAGCCGCCACAGCCACTGCCCCGGCATCCCCGTGTACACCAGCAGGGCCATCACCAGGGCGACGAGCACGAGCGGGACGGTGGTCAGGACGGTGAACCAGACCGTGTTGCCGAGGGTCTGCCACACCTGGCTGTCGCCGAACGCCTCGGTGTAGTTGTCCAGACCGACGAGGGCGCTGTCACCGTGCCCGGTCAGACTGGCGTCGGTGAAGCTCATCCACAGGCCGATGCCGATCGGCACGATGAGGAAGAGCGTGAAGAACACCAGGAAGGGGGTGGCGAAGAGCCACCCGGCGCCGTCCGACCGAAGCCGGTCCGTGGCGGCGGCGCGCCGGAATCCGGCGCGCCGGGATCCGGCCGCGGCCCGCCGCGCGGGCGTGGAGACGGAAGCCATGACATCGCTCCTTTCCATTGCGACTCCGTCGCGATCAGGCCGGATTCGGCTGGGCCAGCAGGGTGTTGATCTGGGAGACCATCGTGCGCACCGCGCTCTGCGCGGACGACGAGCCGCCGAGCGCGGGATCGAGCGCCTGGCACATCCGGGTCTGGAAGTCCGAGCCGGAGCCCGCGAACCACACCGGCGGGTCGAGCACGAGCTGCTTGGCGGCGTCCGCGTACTCCGACTGCGGACGCAGCTTGGCGTACGCCGCGGATGAGACGGCCGGTGTGTACGCGGGGATATGACCCGCCGAGGCCCAGGTCAGCCCGGACCGGACCAGTTCGGCCACGAATTGGTGGGTGCGCCGCCGGTGCTCCGGATCCGGGTTGTCCTGGTGCGGCAGCACCAGGGCGTGGCTGTCCGAGGCCCCGGCCGGACGGTCGTAGAAGGTGGGAATGGGGGAGCCGCCCAGCCGGTCCTTCAAGGTCGCCTTGTAGGTGGCCATGTCCCACTCACCCGAGAAGATCATCGGCGACCGGCCGTTGGCGAAGGCGGCGATCGCCGTCGAGACGTCCATGGTGCGGCTGTCGCGCGCCAGGTCGGCCATGAAACGCACCACCTCGACGGCGGTGTCCTCGTCGATCTCGGCCCGTTCGCCCGTGAGGTCGAAGGTGGCGCCGGTCTGGCTGAACAGCGTCCAGAACATCCGCCAGCCCATCGCCGCGTCGTTGGCGTGGCCGAAGACGGGCCCCAGCTTGCCGCCGGACCGGCGGAGCTTGTCCATCAGCTCCAGGGCGTGCTTGGGCGATTCGAAGGGCACCAGCCGCCCGTCGCCCGTGAGGAGCCCCGCCTTGTCCATGACGTCCCGGTCGAAGAAGACCACGAAGGGATGGGTGTCCAGCGGAATGGCGTACGGGTCGCCCTGGTACAGACTCCGCTTGACGAGCGTCTTGTTGAGGTCGTCCTGCTTCAGGCCGAACTCGGCCAGCAGATCCATGTCCCACGGGTCGAGCAGACCGCCCGGGGCATAGCCCGCCAGCCGGGTCAGGTGCATGATCGCCACATCCGGCGAACGGCCACCGGCCGAGGCCATCGCCAGCTTGGTGTAGTACGGCGGGCCCCAGTCCAGCACCGTCGTCCTGACCTTGAGACCCGGGACGCGCTTCTCCACGTTCCGCGTCATGGTCTTCATCAGTTCGCCGTCGGGGCCGGTGAACAGGGTCCAGTACTCGATCTCGTCGGCGCTCCGCACGCTCCCGGCGATCGAACCGCAGCCGCTGAGCGCGGACGCCGACACGGCGGCCCCCGCCCCGTACACCGCGCCTCTCAGCAGACCACGCCGTGACAGGCCGCTCATCGCCCCTCCTCACCGGCCGGGCGCTCGAAGGCGGCGGGGCGCTGCTGCGCCGCGCGCAGCCGCTCCACGTCCAGCTTGGGGCTCCGGTCGAAGCGGTAGACGCCGTTCTGCTCCTGGAACACATCGGTGAGCTGGGTGTAGCAGTAGCCGAACATCAGGGGGTCGTCGAGCAGCGCCCCGGTCAGCCCCGCGAAGCGGGTCTGGAACTCCTCCTCGGTCCGCGGCCGCTGCCCGTACCCCCAGGACACCTCGCGGTCGTCACCGGCCGCGGCATCCGCCTCCTCCGGGTTCCACCAGATGCCGCCGAACTCGCTGCAGAAGTAGGGCTGGCCGCGGTACGGCAGCGACCACACCGCGTCGGTGTCCTTCCGTCCGGGGTTCCCCCGGTGGTCGGGGTTGAGATACGGGTCGTCCTTGTCCAGCCCCGCCATCTGGCGGCGGAACGCCTCCGGGTCCTGTTCATAGCTGTGCGAGTCGTACACATCGGTCTCGGCCACGCGGTGGGAGTAGCCGGAGGCGTCCAGGACCGGACGGGAGGTGTCGGCGGCCTTCGTGGCCAGGAACATGCCCCGGGTGACGTCGTCCAGGACGGTCTGCCGGTCGTGGAGTTCCTGGTGCGTCTCGTTGAGCGGGCACCAGCCCACGATCGACGGATGCGAGTAGTCCCGCTCCACGGCCTCCAGCCACTGCGCGATGAATCCGGCGGTGGGCTGCTGGTTATCCCCCGTGGTGCGCCCGGTACTGGCTCCCCAGTCGCCGAACTCGCCCCAGACGAGATAGCCGAGCCGGTCCGCGTGGTGCAGGAAGCGCTCCTCGAACACCTTCTGGTGCAACCGCGCCCCGTTGAACCCCGCGGCCAGTGACAGCTCGATGTCCCGGACGAGGGCGGCGTCGTCGGGCGCGGTCATCAGCCCGTCCGGGTACCAGCCCTGGTCCAGGACGAGCCGCTGGAAGACCGGGCGGCCGTTGAGCAGCAGCCGCTTGCCGTCGATGGCCACCGACCGCAGCCCGGCGGTGCACTCGGCGCGGTCCACGGCCGCGCCGCCGCCGTCCAGCAGCTCGATCCGCACCCGGTACAGATGGGGGTCCTCCGGAGACCACGGGCGGCGCCGGTCCTCGGGCAGCGCGAGCACCATACGGGGCGCCAGATCCAGGTCGGCCCGTACGCTCGCCTCGGCCACCGTCCGGCCGTCCGCGTCGCTCACCCGGGCCGTGATCCGGTGGCCCGGCCGGTTGGCGCTGAGCGGCAGTTCGAGGTGGAAGGCCCCGGACGCGAGGTCGGGGGTGATCCGCGGCCTGCGCAGATGGACCTCGGGCACCGGCTCCGCCCACACCGTCTGCCAGATGCCGGTGGTGCGGGTGTAGTGGCAGTCGCTGTTGGCGTAGTCGGTGGCCTGCTTGCCGCGCGCCTGAGTGCCGTGGCGGGCGTCCCGGGCCCGTACGACGATCACCACCTCGGCGTCGCCGCCGGCCGTGCCCGCCACCACGCCGAGGTCGGCGGTGAAGGAGGTGAAGCCGCCGCTGTGCCGGGCCACTTCGCGGCCGTCGGCCCACACGGTGGCGTCGTGGTCGACGGCCCCGAAGTGCAGCAGCACCCGCCGGCCGGCCCAGCCCGCCGGTATCCGGACCGTGCGCCGGTACCAGACCGCGGGGTGGAAGTCGGTGTCCCCGATCCCCGACAGCTCGGACTCGGGGCAGAACGGGACCAGGATCCGTCCGTCCAGCTCCTGGTGCACCAGGCCGCGCTCGAGCCCGCTGTCGCCGGGGTCGAAGGCGAACTGCCAGGCGCCGTTGAGATTGAGCCAGTCCTCACGGACGAAGCTGGGCCGGGGATATTCGGGTCGTGGAACGTCGTTCGACACTTCGGGCGAGGTGATGTCCGAATGAGCCATGGGATCTCCGGGAGGGCGGGGGATTCGACCGGGCAGAGGTATGCCATCACCCGTTTACATCGATGTAAAGATCCCGCGCAGCAACTTTTGCCATGACCTCGGACGGCCGCCGGTGGGCCTGGCTAGATCTCGCCCTTCCTCACCTTGTACAGCTCGACGTCCTTGTTGGCGAAAAGGTGTACATAGCCGCAGTTCCAGCAGATCAACCCGGTGGCCGATTCGTTGGCCCAGCCGAACTTGAACAGCTCCATGCCGGTGCTGTTGAGCTTCACCTCGCGATCCCGGAAGAGATCGCCCTTGCAGAACACACATGTGATCCACACGTCCCCGACAGCCGCACGTACAGGCTTGGCCACGCTCTCTCACCTTTTCCGGCCACCGAAGTGGCCCCCGTCTCGCGTCAACAACGGTGATCAGCATAGGACGGGGGCCCACTCGGCACGTCAGCCGCGATAGGTGTGCAGATAGTCGAACCGCGCGACCGCGCCCGCGGTGTTCTGCGCGATCAGGCCGATCCTGAGCCTGCTTGACGTCGGCAGGGTCCAGACGCCGGTGTGGACCCAGCGCACACCGTCCGTGCTGGTGGCGGCGCGCACCTCGGTCTCGTCCCGTGCGGTGTCGGCGTGGTACGACAGCCGCATCCACAGCGTGTCCGCGGGCGGGCCGCCGAACATCGGCCCGTAGGCCACCGGGGTCGGCGGTGTGGTGGTGGGACGCTCGCCCTCCTTCGCGAACTCGGTGACATGTGTGGCCTTACCGTCGGCGTGGCTCACCGGCAGCACCGCGTGCACCAGCTTGTAGTAGCGGTCGTCGGTCCCGTACAGCACCAGCCCGGCCTGTTGATTGGTCCGCCCCGGCGCGAACCGGAGCCGGGTCTCGACGGTGTAGTCGCCCCTGGGAGCGTCCCGGGTCAGCACCGACGCCGTATTGGTGCCGAGATGGAGCTCGGCACTCTGAGTGGGCCAGGACAGGGCGCCATCGGACATCGTGACCCCGGACGCCGGTCCGCGCACCCAGGACCACGGAGAATCCGCGGTGGTGCCGGGGACGGTGGCGGTGTCGAAGTCATCGCTGTAGGCGGGCAGCGGCGGACCCGGCAGCTGCTCGGGGACGCGGCTGGTGACCGGTGTGTGGAGCGCCGCGGCCCCCACGTTGTCGGCCGCCGTACCGGCGCCCCGGGCGGCCACGCCGACCTTGCCGGAGCGGACCGCCGCCGCGGGCAGCGACCGTTCCTGGGTGGCCACCGCGTCCCGCAGCCGGTCCGCGCTCACCTCCACGGTCAACCGGGTGCCGCGGATCTCCGCCGCCACGTTGTGCCAGGTGTCCCAGGCGAAGTCGGGCGGCAGCGGGGTCGTACGGGTGCCACGGCTGCGGCCGTCGACCCGCACGTCCGTCACCAGCGCGTTGCGCCGCCGGTCCAGCCACGCCACCACGAAGTCGTCCGGGCCGGTGTAGCCGGCCAGCAGCCCGGCCGCACCGGTGGCCGAGGTGACCCGCAGATCGGCCTCGGCGCGCCGGGCCGCCGGGGCGGACCGGTCCGAGACCAGATGGGCGGGGCCGGTGGGATTCCCGCGCGGTGCGACGAAGCCTCGGGCGTCCTGCTCATGCCCGACGCTCCAGCCGTCGGTGCCGGAGCCGCCACCGCCGTGCCACCCCTTCAGCGAGCCGTCGTTGAAGGTGCCGCCCGCGGTCCAGGAGGCCACCGGGGCCCGCTGTGCGCCCTGGGAGGCGCCGGCCCCCGCCCGTACCACCGGCCAGCCGTCGATCCAGTCCAGCCGGTCCATCAGCATCGGCCGCTTGGACAGCTTCAGCGTGCCGCCCGCGGCCGGTTTCAGATCCGGGTCGTCGGAGGAGATGGCGTGGTAGACGAGCCAGTCCTGGCCGGAGAGATCGGTCTGGAGGGCGTTGTGCCCGGGGCCGATCCAGCCGTTGCCGTTCGCGGTCAGCACCACACCGCCCTTGCTGGTGGCGGCCGTCAGCGGAACGCCCTGGTCGTCCACGAAGGGCCCGGTCGGGCTGGTCGCCCGGCCGACCTTGACCTGATAGCCGCTGTAGGCGCCGTCGCAGCAGCCCGCGTCGGAGTAGAACAGGTAGTAGTGGCCACCGCGCCGGACGACGAACCCGCCCTCCATCCGGCGGCCCTGCGCCACTTCGGTCACCGCGCCCTCGATACGGGTCCGGGCGGCGTTCATCTTCGCCACGCAGATCGTGTCGTAGCTGCCCCAGTACAGATACGGCTGACCGCCCTCGTCCGTGAACTGGGCCTGGTCGATGTTGCCGGTGGCGCAGCCGCTCGGCGAGGGCAGCACGGCTCCCCGGTCGGTCCAGGGGCCGGTGGGGGTGGGCGCGGTCGCCACTCCGACGGTGTTCTCGGAGGACACCGAGTAGTAGAGGTTGTAGTGGCCGTTCACATAGCGGATGTCGGGGGCCCACAGCCGGGCGGCCTTGTGCCAGGCGGGTTTGGTCTCCGGGGTGAAGACCTGCCCGGCGTACTCCCAGTGCGCCAGGTCGGCCGAGCGGAGGATCGGCAGCATCCGCTCACCGTCCTCGCCCTTGCTCTGGAACACCGGGTTCTGGGTGCCGTACGCGTACCACAGGCCGTCCTTGCCCCGGATCATCACCGGGTCGGGGAAGGTGTCGACCACTCCGGCCGTGAGGGGGTTCTGGTAGGTGGGTGCCTGGTGGGCCGTCGTGGTGTGCTCCGCCGCCGGGCGCTGGACGGCCGTCGCCTGGGCCGCGGGCAACAGCCCGGCCAGCAGCGCGCACAGCAGCGCGGCGACGAGAGTGCCAGGGTTGTGCCGAGGTCTTGGCCTGCGGCTTCGTCTCATCTACGTGGTCCCTTGCGGTTCGAAGGAGCTCAGGCTCGGGTCGTAGTCCAGATCTCCGATGTCGAACATCGGGGTCATCCAGTGGTAGAAGTTGTCGCCGCGCTCCCGCAGCAGGTCGTACAGGCGGCGCATCAGACGGCGGCGCACGGGCAGCAGCTCGGGGTGCTCATAGCGGTTGGTCAGCTCATGGGGGTCGGTGTCCAGATCGTAGAGCTCATTGACCGATTCGGGGTTGACGATGAGCTTGTAGCGCTCGTCGCGGATCATCCGCTGCGGATACGGGAAGTGGTGGCCGTGGAACTCGGCGAGCAACTCGGCCGGCCACTGCGGATGCTCACCCCGCACCAGCGGCACCAGGCTTCGGCTGTCCACGGCCGGTGAGGTGTCGCAGCCCGCGAGGTCCAGGATGGTGGCGGTGCAGTCGGTGAGGCTGACGAACTCCTGGCGCACCTGCGGGGCTTCCCCGGGGATACGGATGATGCCGGGGATGCGGTAGATGTCCTCGTACATCGCCGGGCCCTTGTCGTGCAGCCGGTGGGCGCCGGTGAACTCGCCGTGGTCGGCGGTGAAGAACACCGAGGTGTCATCGGCCAGCCCGAGCTCGTCGAGCCGGGTGAGGATGCGCCCGATCTGCTCGTCGATCAGCGTGACATAGCCCCAGTAGACCGCGATCAGCTTGCGGGTCACCTCGATGGGGATGGTGTCGAAGGTCCAGTGGGCGCTGTAGTTGCGCTGTACCGGTGGCTTTCCCTCGAAGGTCTCGGCGATCGAGGCGGGCAGGTCCACCAGGTCGGGGTCATAGCGGTCGAAGTACGCGTCGGGCAGCAGATACGGCAGATGCGGCCCGAAGAAGTGGGTGGCCAGGAAGAACGGCCGCCCGTCCGCGGCGTAGCGCTCCAGCTGCTCGATGGCGCGGGTGGCCAGATAGTGCTCGAAGGTGGCCTCCACCGGCTGGTGCAGCCGCGCCGCCAGCAGATTGCCCGGATTGCCGTTGGGCGTGGTGCCGCGGATCGGATCGGATATCCGGTACGGCGGCAGGTCCCGCTCCTTCAGGTACGCCGCGTAGTCCGGGTGGTCCACGGGGTTGTGCCAGCCGGGCAGATCGGGCCCGTCGAAGCCGTACGAGGCGGCATTGCGCTGGGTGCCGACATGCCACTTGCCGACCAGGCCGAGCTGGTAGTCGCGCTCGGCCAGGGCGCCGGGGAAGGTGAACGCGTCCTCGCGCAGATCCTCCAGATAGCCGACGTTCCGCTCGTAGTTGGCCAGCAGCCGGTGGCGAAAGGGCGCCTGCCCGGTGAGCAGACTGGCGCGGGCCGGGGTGCAGATGGCGGTGGGGGTGTAGAAACGGTCGAACCGGGTGCCGGTGGCCGCCAGCCGGTCGAGGTTCGGCGTGGCCACATGCGGATTGCCGTAACAGCCGAGGGTGTCGACGCGGTGCTGATCGGTCATCAGGAACAGCAGGTTCATCGGGCGGCTGCCTTTGTGTAGAGGTCACCGGCGTAGAACGTGGACGGGTCGGGCGACTTCTTCAGCTGCCCGGTGCGGACGAAGACGTCACTCATGCCGTCCAGCCACTTGTCGACGGTGCCGTCCTTGGTTTTGGCGACGAGCTCGGCGGTCGTCATCGTCTTCACATGCGCCGCGTCCGCCGCGACCTTCGCCTCATCGGCCTTGAGTAGCTTCGCCGTCAGCGCGATGGACTCCTTGGGATGTGCGGCCCGCCAGTCGTTGGCCTCTTGCAGGACCTTCATGACCTTCCGGTCACGCTCCGCCTTCCCCTTGGCGGCGGAGACGAACACGGTGGGGAAGATGTGGTCGTGCATGTCCTCGGTGCTCGCCACCTCCTTCATCTTCGGCACCTTCTCCTTGATGGTGTCGATGAGGGGGTACCAGATCCCGGCGCCGTCGATCTGCCCGGAGGCGAACGCGGAGACGATGGTGGGGGCGTCCATCGCCACCTTCGAGATGTCCTTCATGGTCATCCCGGCCTGCTGGAGTGCGAGATTGAGCACCATCTCACCGGATGTGCCCTCGGGGACGCCGACCTTCTTCCCCTTCAGGTCCCGCATCGAGTTGATACCGGGCCTGGCGATGACCCGGTCGGCGTAAGCGAGCGTATTGATGGCCACGATGGTGGCCTTGCCGGAGGCGGGCTGCCACAGGGCTCCCGGTCCGATGTAGCCGTAGTCCAGATTGCCGGTGCCCAGCGCCTGGATCTGGACCGGACCGTTGACGAACACCTTGGGCTCGACGGTCAGGTCATGCTTCTTCCACAAGCCCTGCTTGTCGGCGATCGCCAGCAGGCTCGCGCCGTTGTAGTCGGCGATATAGCCGAATCTGATCGCAGAGCCGCCGTCGGCCGAACATGCGCCGAGCGACAGTGCCGCCCCTGTCGCGGAGAGTGTGTATATGAAGTCTCGTCTACTCATACTCATCGCGGGTGGGTCCCTTCAAAAATGGTGCGGAATGGCATGTAAAGGGTGCCAATGAGAGAGGGGGTCAGGCGGCGGATTCGGCCGGTGACTGGTGGTAGACGTGGGTCCAGACGTCGTTGCGGATGCGCGCGAACTCCGGGGAGAGCCGCATCTCCTCGGTCCGCGGATAGGGGAGGTCCACATCGATGATCCGGTGGATCCGGCCGGGCCTCGCGGCCATCACGACCACCCGGCCGGCCAGATACACCGCCTCGTCGACGTCATGCGTGATGAACATGACGGTGCGCCGCTCCTGAGTCCAGGTGTCCAGCAGCTGGTCCTGCAACTGCACCCGGGTCAGCGCGTCCAGCGCCCCGAACGGCTCGTCCATCAGCAGGACTTCGGGGTCCACGGCGTAGGCACGGGCGATGGCGCAGCGCTGTTTCATCCCCCCGGAGAGGGTCTTGGGCAGGGCGTCGGCGAAGTCGGAGAGGCCGACCAGCTCGATGGCGTGTTCGGCGCGCCGCCGTCGCTCCGCGGCGGGGACGTGTGCCAGCTTCAGCCCGAACTCGACATTGCCGCGCACCGTCAGCCACGGGAACAGCGCGTACTGCTGGAAGATCACCCCTCGGTCCGGCCCCGGCCGGGTGACGGGTGTGCCGTCCACCGTGACCGTGCCGGAGGTGGGCTCCACCAGTCCGGCCGCCATGGACAGCAGGGTGGACTTGCCGCAGCCGGACGGGCCGACGACCGCGACGAACTCCCGGTCCCCGATGTCCAGGGAGACCTGGCCGAGGGCGGTGAAGGTGGAGTCCTTCATCGGGTAGGTCTTGACCACGTCCCGGAAAGAGATCTTGGTGCTCATCGACGCTCCTGCCATGCGGTGAGACGGCGTTCGGCCAGCAGCAACAGCCGGTCCATAAGCAGGCCGATGACGCCGATGGTGATCAGACCCACGAAGATCGTGGGAACGTCGTAGTAGGTCTGGGCATGGACCATCTCGAAGCCCAGTCCCTTCTGGGCGCCGATCATCTCGGCCGCCACCACGGTCGCCCAGGCCGCGCCGAGTCCGATGCGCATGCCGACCAGGATGAACGGCGTGGAAGCCGGGATGACCACCTTGAGGAAGACGGTCCGGTCCGAGGCGCCGAGCACCCGTGCCGCGTCGATCAGTGTCCGGTCCACTCCGGTCACTCCCTGGAAGGCGGCCACCACACAGGACATGAACGCCGCCAGGAAGATGACGAAGATCTTCGGGGCCTCGCCGATGCCCATCAGCACGATCACCAGAGGGATCAGCGCGAGTGGCGGGATCGTACGGAAGAACTGGACGTACGGCTCCAACAGGCCCCGGGCCACCGGATACCAGCCCATCAGGAAGCCCACGGGCACGGCGACCAGGGTGCCGAGCGCGAACCCCAGGAGCACCCGCTGGAGGCTGGCCAGCGCGTCCTCGGTGAGGGTTCCGTCGGAGAGCAGTTCCCGTGCCCGGGAGCTCACGGAGAGCGGTCCGGGGATGTCCGCGAGCCCGGCGGCGGCGGTCAGCGCCCAGAGGGCGATGCCCAGGACGACGGCGATCAGATTGAACACGAGGGGGTGGACGGTGCGTCGTGCGCCGCGTGGCGCTTGTGGTGTCGTGGGGGTCTTCTCGGGAGCGGTGACCACCGTCATGGACGCCTCGCGGGGTACATGGGTCCTCCTCTCCGGCCCGGGACCGGGCCGGATCAGCCCGGACGGGCCGGGTAATGGCTCAACAGGGGGGATTCACACAGGACAAGGGCGATACCGCCCAGGGCGCCGCCGGCCTCGCCGAGCGCCGCCGGCCTCAGGTCCACGCGGTCCCGTGAGATCGGCATGATGTGTGCGCGCAGCGCCCGTTCGACCGGTTCGAAGAGCGGTGGGCCGGCCGCGGCGAGTTCGCCACCGAGCACGATCACCCCGGGGCCGATCGCGTTGCACACCGCCGCCAGCACGGTGCCGATATGGGTGCCGGCCACCTCCAGCGTGCGCAGCGCCACCGGATCGCCGGCCTCCAGCGCCCCGAGGAGCGCGGCCAGGCCGTCCGCGTGGCCGCCCGCGCGGCGGTAGGCGGCGAGCACGGCGCCCACCGAGGCCACCGTCTCCAGGCAGCCGGTGGCGCCGCACGAACATCGTCCGTCGCCCGACTCGACCGCGATATGCCCGAACTCGCCGGACAGGCCGTACGCCCCGCGGTGCAGGGCGCCGGCCACCACCAGCCCGCCGCCCACACCGTGCGACAGCCGCAGATACAGCACGTCCTGACCGCCCGCCGCGGCGCCCCAGGTGGCCTCGGCGAGCGCGGCGAGCCGGGTGTTGTTGTCCACCAGTACAGGCGCCTCGAAGCGCTTGCGCAGCAGGGCGGGCAGATCGGCGGAGGGGCACGGTTGCGCGGGCCCCGCGTCGGGCCCCGCGTCAGGGCCCTCGACCGGGCCGACCACGCCCACACCGATGGCGTTCAGCGCGCCCAGCCGCAGGGCACCTTCGGCGAGCGTGCCGACCAGCCGCTCGGCCAGGGTGATCCGCTCCTCCCAGGGCAGCCCCGGGTCGTGCGGTTCACTGGCCGAACCGATCACCTCGTGGGCGACGTTGACCGCGGAGACATGCACCGCCCGGCGGGCGAAGTCGATGCCGATGGCCTGGCCCGCGCTGGGGTTGAGCGTCAGCGCCTCCACCGGCCGCCCCCGCCTGCGCGGGGCCGTGCCGGGCGCCGTGGCGACCACGGCGCCGCTCTCGATCAGCTCGGTGACGATATCGCTGAGGGTGGTCCGGGAGAGCCCGCTGTGCTGCCCCAGTTCGGCCCGGCTGAGCGGGCCGTGTTTGCGCAATAGGTCCAGTACCAAGTCTTCGTGGCCCCGTCGCAACCGGGCCAGGGGGCCGTCCTGATGGGGCTGCATGCCGACCAGCATGCGCACGCCGGCCTATTTCGTCAACACCCCGGAATAAAAGAAGGCTCAGGCGTCGCGGACACGGCGGAAGCCGCGGTCGCCGGGGAAGCGCTCACCTTCCCCGCCCGGTGCCCCACCCTCCTTCATCTCGCCCCACCACGCCTGCTATAGCTCTTGGCTGACTCTTCATCACGGCGACATCTCCCGCCGCAGCTCAAGGAATGCGATCATGCTGACCTGAGCATGCCAACCCCCCACCTTCCCGGCGTGCCACGCCGCGGTCGTTCAGGAGGACGCAGTGAAGAAGAGTTCGCGGATCGGCAGAGTGTCCGCCATCCTCGGCAGTGCCATCGTGCTGGTCCTGGCCTTCCCGGGCAGTGCGCTCGCGGACCCGCCCAAGGGCCTGCCCGCCAACGCGGACGGCACGGAGCAGACGTTCCAGCCGGCGTTCGACTACGACACCGACGGCTGCTACCCCACGCCCGCCATCGGCCCCGACGGGACGATCGCGGGCGGGCTCAACCCGAGCGGCGCCCTCAACGGCCAGTGCCGCGACTCCTCGGACCTGGACAACACCAACGGATACTCCCGCTCCAAGTGCAACAACGGCTGGTGCGCGATCATCTACGGTCTGTACTTCGAGAAGGACCAGGCGGTGGCCGGGAGCGGTCTCGGCGGCCACCGCCACGACTGGGAACACGTCGTGGTGTGGGTGCAGGGCAACGAGGCCAAGTACGTGGCCACCTCGGCCCACGGCAACTTCAACATCTACAACCGGGACCAGATCCGCTGGGACGGCACCCACCCCAAGGTCGTGTACCACAAGGACGGCCTGAGCACCCACTGCTTCCGCCCGGCGAACAACAACGACGAGCCGCCGGAGAACCACCAGCACACCTGGCAGTACCCCGCGCTGGTCGGCTGGAACGGCTACCCCGCCGGGCTGCGCGACAAGCTGAGCCAGGCCGACTTCGGCAGCGCCACCCTCGGCCTCAAGGACAGCACGCTCAACTCCCACCTCGCGAAGGCCAAGCCGTCCGACATCCCCTTCGATCCCAACGCGTGAGCAACCCCAACGCGTGAGCGACACCGCCCCGGGAGGCGACATGGCGTCAGCCCCCGCCTCCCGGGGCCGGGCGCAGCCCACCGGCCCGGTCAGCGCCGGGGAGGCCCGGCCGGGGGCGGCTCGACCTCGAGGTAGCGGTGGCGGCGCGGCCCCCGGTACTCCAGCGCGTCCCAGCCCAGCCGCCGCAGTACGGCCGCACAGTTCCGCAGCGCGTCCTCCGCCGCGTACCCGGCGCCACTTCCCGGCGGCCCCAGCCACTCGACCCGCACCACCCCGGCCCGCTCCGCCGCGCCGAGGCAGTATCCGGTCGCCGTACGGCGGCCCTCCGCGTCGACGGCCGACGGCGGAACCCCGGCCGCCTCCAGCGCCAGGGCCACGGCCCGCACCGGTTGACGCCGCTCCCACTCCGCGGGCACCCCTTCGGGGGCGGCGGTGTCGGCGTTCATCATCCGGCGGATCTGCAGCAGCCCCTCGAACGCGGTACGCACCGCGGCCTCGCGGCCCCGGCCGTCCCCGGCGGGGAGTTCCGCGGCGCCGGTGGCCACCTCGAACTCCGCCATCCCCCTCGCCCCCTTCGGACCTGGCCCTCCATGGCCTCCCGTGGCCCGGCCGCGCTGCTCAGCGCCGTCGCGGACGGTCGGCCTCGACCACGGCATCGGCGAAGGCTTCCGGAGCCTCCTGGGGGACATTGTGGCCGATGCCCTTCAGCGTCCGGTGGGCGTACGGCCCCGAGAACTTGTCCCGGTACGCGGCACCGCCCCCGGCCGGGGTGAACGGATCGCGCCCGCCGTCCAGCGTGACCGTGGGGACGCCGATGACGGGACCCTTGGCCAGGCGCCGCTCCAGACCGTCGTACCGGGGATCGCCCGCCGCGAGCCCCAGCCGCCAGCGATAGTTGCCTATCACGATGCGCACATAGTCCGGATTCCTGAAGGCGGCGGCGGTGCGCGCGAAGGTGGCGTCGTCGAAATGCCATGTCGGAGAGTTGAACCGCCAGACGAGCCGCCCCAGTTGGCGTCGGTAGTCGGGATTCTCCAGCCCGAGTACACCCCTCTCGGTGGCGAAGTAGTACTGATACCACCAGGCCCATTCGACCTTCGGTGGCTGCGGCCGCTTGTTCGCCTTCCGGTTGGTGATCAGATAGCCGGTCACCGAGACCAGGGCCTTGCAGCGCTCCGGCCACAGCGCCGCGACGATGTCGGCCGTTCGCGAGCCCCAGTCGAATCCGGCGAGGATCGCCCGCTCGATCCCGAGGGCGTCCATCAAGGCGACGAGATCGACGGCGAACACCGACTGCTGGCCGTCGCGGAGTGTCCGGGGCGACAGAAAGCGCGTCGTGCCGTAGCCGCGCAGATACGGGACGATCACCCGATAGCCCTTGGCGGCCAGCAAGGGCGCCACATCGGCGTAGCTGTGGATGTCATAGGGCCAGCCGTGCAGCAGGACGACCGCGGGGCCATGGGCCGGACCGGCCTCGGCGTAGCCGACGTTCAGCACCCCGGCCCTGATCTGCCGCAGGGCGGCGAAGGACGGGTGCGGCCGCGCGGCCGACATCCCCTGCTCCGCCGGGTCCGAAAGCGTCCCCGTGGCCTCCGCCGAGCCGGTGGCGGCCCGGCCGGCGAGCGGTGCCCCGACCGCGCCCGCACCCACGATCTTCCAGAAGCTGCGCCTGCTGAACATCCGCACCCACCCTCCACCAGTGCGAACCGCTCCCCGGCCCTGGCATCCACCATGGCGCACGCGGCTGCCCCTCGCACGCCGTGCGTCACCTGCCGGAGAGGTGATACGAGGCGGCGCGGATGGGTCCCTCCTCGGGGGATGGGTCTCTCCTCGAGCGGATGGGCCTCTACTCGTAGAGCTCCTCCTCCTCGGCGAGCTCACGCTCCTCGGTCACCGCCATCCTGCGCTTGATCACCGCGGCCGCCGCCAGCGCGCTCGTGGTGAACGCCGTCGCGATCAGCCACGGCCGGTCCAGCACATGGCAGGTGACGTGGTCGAGGGAGTAGCGGCCGGGTCCCGAGATCCCGAGCGCCGCCGCCGAGCAACCCAGCAGGGCCGGGAACTCATAGCCTCCGGACTGGGCGAAGAACCCGGCCGGCGCGTTCACCGACACCGCCCCCGCCATCGTCCCCGCGGCCGCCGCCCCGGCCGCGGGAGTGGCGAAGCCCAGCGCGAGCAGCAGCCCGCCGCCCGCCTCGCCCAGCCCGGCCACCACGGCGCTGACCCGCCCCGGGCGGAAGCCCATCGCCTCCATGACCTCGGCGGTACGGTCCAGGCCGTCACCCCCGCACCAGCCGAAGAGTTTCTGCGCGCCGTGCGCGACCAGCACCCCGCCCACGCCGAGGCGCAGCGCGAGCAGCCCGAGGTCCTTGCGGTGGGGCATGGGGTCTCCTCCGCTCCGGGGCATGGTGTCTCCTCCGCTCCCGTAGGGGCACACCACGGATGGCCGCCCGGCGTCTCACCCAGTCTCGGTACGCCTCCTGGGCCCCGCCGTCGCTGCTGCGCCATCGGAGTGCATCAGCTCCGTCGTGGTGACCGCGCGCAGACCGCGCCGGCGCAGACCGTCGAGGACCGCGGGCAGCGCGGTCAGGGTCCCGGAGTGGCCGAAGTGCAGACTGACCACGGAACCGGCGCGGACCTGGCCGAGGACCGCGTCCCGTACCGCGTCCGGGCCCGGGTCCTGGAAGTCGAGCGAGTCCACGTCGTAGGAGAGGACGTGCGGGTATCCGGCGCGGGCCGCAAGCCGGGTCACGAGGTCCGTGGCGGTCCGGGCCTGCGACGGCCGGAACCAGCTGCCGATGGTCCCGGTGAGGCGGCGCAGCCGCTCGGCGCACTCATCGATCTCCGCGTACGCCTCGTCGGCGGGCAGGGCGCATACGGCGCGGTGCCGCATGGTGTGGTTGCCCAGCTCATGGCCGCCGTCCAGGACCCGCCGGGCCATCTCCGGGCGTTCGTCCAGCCAGGTGCCGACGGCGAGGACGGTGACACGGGCCCCCGCCCGCTCGGCCTCGGACAGCAGCGAGCGGGCGAGCTCCGCGTCGCCCTGGCCGTGGAAGGTGAGGGCCACCGCGCTTCCGTCGCGCGGCCCGTGGGCGATCCGCGGTGGCAGCCCGGGGAAGCGCACCGGTCCGCGTGGCGCGTGTCCGGCGGGCGTGGCCCGGTCCGAGGCCGCGCCGGAGGAGGGCGTCTCGCTGGGACCGGCCGGCCGGGACGACGAGGAGTCGGCGTGATGGCCGCAGCCGACGCCGCATGTCGTGGCCGCCACGGCACCGCTCGCGGACCGCAGGACAGCACGGCGGGAGGGAGAGGACACCTGAAGCATGAGAGCACGCCCCCGGCCGATATGCGGCGATTCCTCTCCGGTGGGGTGTGTTTTTCCGTCGATCGCCTCGCACGGGCTCGCCCCGGGCTCCGGGCGCGTCGGCGGAGGCCCTCGGCACGCATGGCACGCTGGGCCTTTGCATGTTCGAGCACCACCGAGGAGACGAGCCACCGTGCCGCAGAACCACCCACCGGAGTCCATCGCCGCGCCGGCGGTGCTCGCCGAGGAGCGACGACTCCACAAGGACCTCGGATTCTGGGCGCTGACCGCGATCGGGTTCTCCAACATCCTGGGGTCCGGGTGGCTGTTCGCGGCCCTGTACGCCGCCCAGACCGCCGGCCCCGCCGCCCTGCTGTCCTGGATCGCGGCGGGTGTGCTGTGTGCCCTGATCGCGCTCGTCATGGTGGAACTCGGCGCCACCCGACCGGAGGGCGGCGGCACCGTCCGCTGGCCGCTGTACGCCAGCGGACGGCTGGTCGGCACGATGATCGGCTGGTCGGTGCTGCTCTCGGTGGGCGGTACGGCGGCCGAGATCAGCGCGATCATGCAGTACGCCGCCCACTATCTGCCGGGGCTCTACAACGGCGGCACGCTGAGCGCCTCGGGCCTCGCGGTGGCCGTGGCCCTGAGTGTCGTGCTGACGGCGTGCAACTGGTTCGCCGTACGGATATTCGCCCGGCTGAACAACCTGATCTCGGTGTTCAAGGTCGTCGTCCCCATCCTCACCATCGTCGCGCTGTTCCTGTCCGGCACCCACTCCGGGCGCCTCACCGACCACGGCGGTTTCGCCCCGTACGGCTATGCGGCCTGCCTGACCGCGCTCGCCGGCGGCGGCATCGTGTACTCCGTCAACGGCTTCCAGGCCCCGCTCGACTTCTCCGGTGAGGCCCGCAATCCGCGCCGTAACGTACCGGCGGCGGTGCTCACCGGCATCGGCCTCGCCGTGCTGGTCTACCTCGGGCTCCAGCTGGCGTTCCTCTACACGGTGCCCGAGTCGCTGCTGGGCCATGGCTGGAAGGGGGTCGACTTCGAGTCGCCCTTCGGGCAGCTCGCCCTGGTGCTCAACCTCCACTGGCTGGCCACGCTGCTCTACGCCGACGCGGTGGTCTCACCGGGCGGATCGGCCTATGTGGGCGTGGCCATCGACGCTCGCCATACGTACGCCCTGGCCAAGAACGGTCTGCTGCCCCGCTTCTTCATGCGCATCCACCCCTGGTCCGGGGTGGCACGGCGGGCGCTGCTGCTCAACCTCGCGGTCATCGTCGTCTTCATGCTGCCGTTCGGCGGCTGGCAGGACATCGTGAGCGTGATGGGGGACATGTATCTGCTGATCTACGCCGCCTCGGCGGTGGCCGTCGCGGCGTTCCGGGCGCACGACCGTGAGCGGGGAGTGGCGCGGGCCGAGGGCCAGGTGCCGGGGGTGCGCTGGATCGCACCGGTGAGCTTCGTGGTGGCGAGCGAGTTCGTCTACTGGTCCGGCTGGCACGATCTGCGGCTGGCGCTGCCCTTCGTGCTGGTCGGCGCCGTGTTGTTCCTGTTGCAGCGGCGCGAGGACGGAGGCGCACCGCTGGGGGAGGAGCTGCGGCACGGCGCCTGGCTGGTCTTCCACCTCGCCGCGCTGACCGTGCTGTCGTGGCTGGGCACCTTCGGTGGTTCCGGCCGCCTCCCGGCGCCGTACGACACCGTGACGGTGGGCGTCCTCGCGCTCGCCGTGTTCCTGTGGGCGGTCCGCTCGGGCGCCCAGCACCTGCGCACCTCGCAGCTCAGCGCAGCGTCGCCGTGAAGCTCCGGCCGTAGGCGTGCCTGGTGGTGACGGCGATCCGGGTGCCGCCGGGGACCCGGCCCACCCGGACACCGTCGTCCGCCGCCACGGCCCTCATCCTCCGGCCCCGGATGACGAGCGAGACCGTGTCGCGCTCGGTGGTCGGATCGGACACCGCGACCGCCACGCCGCCGTCCCGCGTCTCCCGCAGGATCACCGAACCGGGGCCGCGCACCGACAGCCGTCCGGCGTGGTGGGTGCCGGGGGTGAAGGCGTTGAGCGCGGTGATCCGCAGGCCCCGGTGGGCCACGGCCTGCAGCCGGGTGGTGTTGGCCAGGACGGCGAGCGGGCGGCGGGCGTAGCCGCCCAGTCGGCGCTCGGTGGCGTTCGGGACGAGGGCGTACGCCATCGAGGTGTGCGGCGCACCCGCCGCCCGCTCGACCGTGACGGCGAAGAGCTGTTTGGTCACCGGGAGGTCGGGGTTGGCGAGGCGGACCGCGCGGCGGCTGCGGGTGACGGTGTCCAGCGTGACGGTGGGCGGTGGCCCGTCGAGGAAGACATACCCGACCGAGGCGGCCCGGGTGGCATTGGCGTAGCGCAGCCATGCGAGCGAGGCCGTGCCGGTGCCGGACCAGGGCGCGCCGCCGCGTAGCCGCCCGGTGAGGGTGACGGTGTCCGAGGGCGCGGCGATCCGGGTGTCGAGGGTGGTCGTCACCGCGCGGCCGGTGGCATCGCCGACCCCCGCGGCCAGCACCACGATCTCGTCGTCGAACAGGAACCACGACTTGGTGGCGTCGGCGTTGCGGTACACCACGAAGTCATCGGGCAGGTCGCCCGCCTGCTTCGCGGCGTACGCCACGTCGTCGGACTGGACCAGCCCCGCCACACCGTACGGCCCCAGGGCGGCGCCACCGGAGAACGGGTGGGTGCTCCGGGGGAAGTAGACATAGGTGTTCTGTGCCTCCGAGGAGGAGGTGAAGCCACGCTCGGGGTTGTCGTACCAGAGCGTGCCGTACAGCTCGGGGATCGTGCGGCGCGTCTCCACGGGGGCGGTGACACCGGCGAGGCGCTGGGGCGGGACGGCGGTGAGGTAGTCGATGCCGAACGCCTGGGTCTGGTCCTGGCCGGACAGATACAGATGGTGGGCGCCGTCCCCCTGGAACCAGGGCATCAGGTTCTCACCGCTCATGTACTCGTATCTGCTGATCCTGGACGAGCTCCGGGCCAGGGCGAACGCGTAGCCGGGGCGCCGGTGGACGGTTCTGTCCATCGCGTTGAACGCCACATGGCGCTGGGCGGGTCCGAGGTCCCCGGCCGGGACCGAGGGGTCGGCGAGGATGTCGGCGTAGGCCGCGACGCTCACCGGGGACACGAACCCCGAAGGGTCGAGCGTGGCCTTGGAGGTCTGCCGCAGATACGCCACATAGCCCTTGAGCGCCGTGGCGTCGGCGTCCGTGGCATGGGCGGAGAGGCCCACCACGGCCTCCACCACCTCGGCCGCGTCGGCGTACCCGGTGGCCGGCCGGGACACCCCGCGCCCCTTGACGATCTCCATCAGCCAGCCTTCGAAGATCAGCGGTGCGAAGCCGTCCACCACCCATCCCTGTGTGACGCGGACCAGCTGGTCGTCGGTCGTGTAGCCGGTGCCGTCGAGCATCTTGACGGTCTGCACGACACGGGTGAGCAGGCCCTTGCCGTAGGAGCCCGTGTAGGCCACGGACGCGTGCTGGATGAAGGAACCGTCGGCGTAGAAGCCGTCGGTCACCCCGTGCCGGAGCTCGTACGGGTCGATGGTGGCCAGGATGGTCAGCTGGTCGGCGATGGCCTTGGTGATCCGGGCCTCGTCGCCGAGGACGGCGCCCTGGAGGACGCGGTTGGTGGTGATGTCGGCGAGGTTGGCGCCGGTGTGGAAGCGTGAGTCGAGGTCGACGTCGCCGTCCTTGCCGTTGCGCAGATACGCGTCCATCGAGGCCACGTAGGTGGCGGCGAGATCGGGCCGGTAGGCGGCGAGTTCGTCCGTGAGCAGTGCCAGCATCTTGCTGACGTGGGTGGAGATGCCGATCTCCCAGGTGAACCAGTTGCCGTAGTAGCCCTTCGACTGGTCGCCGTAGTAGTGCTCGTGGAGCCATATCAGGCCGTCGATGACGCGCCGCTGGACATCGGTGTCGCCGTGGAGTCCGGACGGTGTGCCGCCGTCCGGTGTACGGGTGGCGAGGGCGATCTCGTAGAGGTACTGGAACGAGGTGACCAGGTTGGGATCGCTGGTGCCCAGGGCGAGGCCCTGGAAGAGCTCGCCCTGACCGGCGCGGTCCATCGCGGTGAGCCGGGAGCGGGCGGTCGCGGCGATGGAGGCGAGTTTGGCGCGTACCTCGGGTCGGGCGTTGGTCTCCCGCGTCCCGGCGAAGACGGCCACGGTGTTGTCGATCAGCCGGGTGTGAGCGGCCCCGGTCGCTTCACCGGCCACGGCTCCCGCGGCCCGTGCGCGCAGCGGGAGGGCCATGGCTGCCAGTGCGGCCGCCGGAAGCGTGGAGACGAGAGCACGACGCGAGAGAGGCACGGGCACGCTCCAGCGGTCTACGGGGTCCGATGGGGAACCGCCGGACCATTGAAGCAACCCCGGCTTCCCCTGTCACGGGGCCGGAACGGGGCCGAATCAGGGGTGCGCGGGCCAGTTCCTGTCGCCAATATGGACAACGAAATCGTTGACAATCTTGTTGGCCTAGATTTACCTTCGACAGGCACTCACTCAGGGAGGGCACGATGCCGGAGGAAGCGCGTCCAGGCACCGGAGAGCAGGCCAAGCAGCATGCGTTGGAGCAGCTGAGGCAGGCGATTTCGCGCGGGGAGATGGCACCGGCCCAGCGGCTGGTGGAGAACGAACTCGCCGAGCAATTCGGTGTGACCCGGGCGAGCATTCGCGCGGCGCTGATCGACCTGGCCTCCGAGGGTCTGGTCGAGCGGATCCGCAACCGTGGCTCACGGGTGCGGGTGGTGAGCGTGGAGGAAGCTGTGGCCATTACGGAATGCCGCATGGTCCTGGAAGGGCTGTGCGCCGCCAAGGCGGCCGTCGAGGCGAGCGAGGAGCAGCTGACCGAGCTGGCCGATCTGGGCACGGCGATGTCCAAGGCGGTCGCCGACGGCGAACCGCTGACCTACTCCGACCTCAACCACCAACTGCACGCCCGCATCCGGGAGTTCTCCGGTCAGCAGGTGGCGGTGGAGCTGCTGGAACGGCTCAACGCACAGCTGGTGCGCCATCGCTTCCAGCTCGCGCTGCGGCCGGGGCGTGCCCAGCGGTCCCTGGGTGAACACCTGGCCGTGATCGAGGCGATCAGGGCCAGGGACCCACAGGCGGCCGAAGCGGCCGTCCGTGCCCACCTCGCCAGTGTGATCGACGCGTTGGGCGAATGACGCGGGGCTCGCGCCGCGGGGTGGGTCACCGACCTGTCCAGCAAGGAGATATCAGCGATGACGCACGGTAGCGCGGGTGACACGCCCGCCGCCGCACGGCCGAACGGTGTGATCGTCACCGACCCGCCACGCGCCGAGGCCAGGCATGTGGAGGCCCTGCGGGGGTACGGCGTGGCCACGGTGCACGAGGCCATGGGCCGTACCGGATGCCTCGGCCCCGGGCTGCGCCCCGTCCAGCAGGACGTGCGCATCGCGGGCACCGCGGTCACGGCGCTGTGCCGGCCCGGCGACAACCTGATGATCCACGCCGCGGTCGAGCAGTGTGCCGAGGGCGACATCCTGGTCGTCGCCACCACATCGCCGTCCACGGACGGCATGTTCGGCGAGCTCTTCGCCACCGCGCTCCACCACCGCGGTGTCCGCGGTCTGGTCATCGACGCCGGGGTGCGTGACACCGCCGAGCTGCGCGCGATGGGCTTCCCCGCGTGGTCGGCCGCGGTGTGCGCCCAGGGCACCGTCAAGGCCACGGCCGGATCCGTCAACGTGCCCGTGGTGGTGGGCGGGCAGTGCATACGTCCCGGCGATGTGATCCTCGCCGACGACGACGGGGTGATGTGCGTACCGCGCCAGTCGGCCGCCACGGCCGTCGAGGCGGCCGAGGCGCGCGCCGCGAAGGAGGAGGCGACCCGGGCCGCCTTCGCCGAGGGCCAACTGGGCCTGGACCGCTATGGGTTGCGGGAGACCCTGGCCCGGCTCGGGGTGCGGTACCAGCCGTACGCCGAGTATGCCGAGGACATCCGTGGTGGGGCCGTCTCATGAGCGGGCCGGAGGGCGTGCGCTGCATGCTGATGCGCGGCGGCACCTCCAAGGGCGCCTACTTCCTCGCGGAGGACCTGCCGTCCGGCCCCGGCGCCCGGGACGATCTGCTGCTGCGGATCATGGGCAGCCCCGACCCACGGCAGATCGACGGCCTCGGCGGAGCGCACCCCCTCACCAGCAAGGTGGCCGTGGTCTCCGCCGCCCAGGACCCGGACGCCGATGTCGACTATCTGTTCCTTCAGCTCGGCGTGGACAAGGCCGAGGTCTCCGACCGCCAGAACTGCGGCAATCTCCTGGCCGGGGTCGGCCCCTTCGCCGTGGAACGGGGCCTGATCGCCGCCCGGGACGGGCGGACACCGGTACGGATCAGGATGGTCAACAGCGGTGACCACGCCACCGTGACGGTTCCCACCCCGGACGGGCGCGTCGACTACACCGGTTCGGCAGAGATCGCGGGTGTCCCGGGCTCCGCCGCCCCGATCGTGATCGGCTTCGAGCAGGGCAGCGGCCCGCTGCTGCCCACCGGCCACGCCCGCGACCTCATCGACGGCACGGCGGTGACCTGCGTGGACAACGGCATGCCGACCGTGCTCATCGCCGCGTCCGCCCTGGGCGTCACCGGCTATGAGGACCCCGAGGAACTGGAGGCGAACGCCGCGCTCGGCGCCCGGCTCCAGGAGATCCGGCGGGAGGCGGGCCGGTTGATGGGCCTGGGTGATGTGAGTGCCACGACCGTGCCCAAGCTCAGCCTGCTGGCCCCGCCCGCGCACGGTGGCACCGTGATGACCCGCACCTTCATCCCGGTCCGCTGCCATACGGCGATCGGCGTCCTGGGAGCCGCCAGTGTCGCCGCCGGGCTGTGCGTCGCGGGAAACGTCGGCGAGGACGTGGCCCGGCTCCCGGCGACGGGGGAGCGGCTGCGCGTCGAACACCCCACCGGCTTCCTGGACATCGACACGTCCGTGGACGGCGGCGCCACTCCGATGGCGCGAGGAACGGCCGTCGTACGCACCGCACGGAAGATCTTCGACGGCACGGTCTTTCCCCGCCCGGCCTGATCCGACGCCCCGTTCCGCTCCCGCACCACCCCTCTTCTCCCGCTACGGCACCACCATGCCTTCTCCCCGCCCACTCGACTCAAGGAGTTGCCGATGACCCCGCCGCTCGGGGACATCGCCCACCTCGGGCATGTCGAACTGCTCACCCCCGACCCCGACCGCAGTCTGTGGTTCTTCACCACCATCCTCGGGCTGACCGAGAACGGCCGCTCCGGCGACTCGGTCCACCTGCGGACCTGGGACGACTACGAACACCACAGCCTGACCCTCACCGCACACTCCACCTCGGGCATCCGCCGCACCGCCCTGCGCGCGACGAGCGAGGAAGCCCTCCACCGCCGGGTGAAGGAGGCCGGGGCCGCCGGGCTCCCCGGGCGCTGGGCCGAGGACGAGCCCGGTATCGGCCCGCTCTATGTCACCAGCGACCCGGACGGCCATGAACTCGCCCTGTACTGGGAGTCCGAGTGGTACGAGGCACCGCCCGAGCTGGCCCCGGGGCTGAAGAACCAGCCCCAGGCCAAGCCCGCCCACGGCGTCGGTGTGCGCCGCCTGGACCACGTCAACTTCCTCGCCTCCGACGTCGCGCCCAACGCCGCCTTCACCCGTGAGGTGCTCGGCGCCCGCCCCACCGAGCAGATCGTCCTCGACACCGGCCGGCCGGCCGCCCAGTGGCTGACGTTCACCAACAAGTCCTACGACATCGTCTACACCGAGGACTGGTCGGGCTCGCGCGGCCGGCTGCACCACATCGCGTTCGCCACCGACACCCGCGAGGACATCCTGCGCGCCGCCGACCTCTGCCTGGACAACGGCGTGCACATCGAGACCGGCCCCCATAAGCACGCCATCCAGCAGACGTTCTTCCTCTACGTCTACGAGCCGGGCGGCAACCGCGTCGAACTGTGCAACCCGCTCACCCGCCTGGTCCTGGCCCCCGACTGGCCCCTGATCACCTGGACCCAGGCCGAGCGCGCCAAGGGCCAGGCGTGGGGTCTGAAGACCATCGAGTCCTTCCACACTCACGGCACCCCGCCGATCGACTGACCGCTCACAGGACGCGCCTCCAGGACGAGAGGAATGCCATGTCCTCCATACCCACCCCTCGCGCCGCCGGTTCGCGCGGCACGGCACTCGCGGTCCTCGTGGTCGCGCTGTGCTGGACGGTCGTCCTCTTCGACGGCCTCGACCTGTTCATCTACGGTGCCGTGCTGCCCGGCATGCTCGACGACCCCGACCTCGGGCTGAGCCCCGGCCGGGCCGGTGACCTCGGCAGCTGTGCCACCTTCGGCATGCTGCTGGGCGCCTTGTCGGCGGGCACCGTCACCGACCGGATCGGACGCAAGAAGGTGATCATCGGCTGTACGACGGTGTTCTCCCTGGCGTCCGCCGTGTGCGCCATGGCCCCCGACCTCGGGGTCTTCGGCGTCGCCCGGTTCGTCGCCGGGCTCGGCCTGGGCGGTCTGCTGCCCACCACCATCACCCTGGTCGCCGAATACGCGCCGCGCGGCCGAGGCAACCTCATGATCGGGCTGTTGATGACCGCCCATCAGGCGGGCGGCATTCTGGCGGCGTTACTGGGCCTGTGGCTGGTGGAGCCGTTCGGCTGGCGCTCCGCCTTCTGGGTCGGGTTGGCGCCGCTGGTCATCGCCGTGCCGCTGGTGGCGATGTACCTCCCCGAGTCCCTCGGCTTCCTCCTCGCCCGCGACCGTACCGACGATGCCCGCCGACTCGCCGACCGGTACGGGGTCGAACTGCCCGCCGGCGAACCGGCCACCGCGACGTCGCCCGACCGCCGCCACGCCCTGTTCGCGCTGTTCCGCGATGGCCAGTGGAGGAAGACCCTGCTGTTCTGGTGCGCCTCCTTCGGCGGGCTGCTCCTCGTCTACGGCGTCAGCACCTGGCTGCCGACCATGATGCGCGGTCAGGGCTATGAACTCGGCTCCGCCCTGGCCTTCCTCATCGTCATCAACCTCGGCGGCATCGCCGGCATGCTGGTGGCCGGGCGCATCGCCGACCGCTTCGGCGCCGCCCGGGTCGCGGCGGCCTGGTTCGGCTGCACCGCCGTCGGTATCTATCTGCTCGGCATCCATATGCCGCTGGCGCTCACCTACATCGTGGTCTTCCTGACCGGTCTGTGGCTCTTCAGCGCCCAGACCATGGTCTACGCGACCGTCGCGGGGCGCTCCACCGCCGAGAACCGCGCCACCGCCGTCGGCTGGACCTCCGGCATGGGCCGCTTCGGCGCCGTCTTCGGGCCCTGGCTCGGCGGGCGGCTCGTCGCCAACGAGGCGCAGGACTGGGGCTTCACGGTGTTCGCCGCCACCGCGCTGTTCGCCACCGCGATGATCGGCCTCACCGGCCTCCGCACCGTGCGGAGCACACCGCGGGGCGGCCCCGCACAGCCCGTGTCCACCACTGGCTGACGTATCCCACCACCGGCTGACGTCTCCGTCTTCGGCCGACGTATCCGCCCCTGGCCGACGTCCACCCCTGCCCTGCCACGCCGCACAGCGGGGTCACAGGAACGCCTCATGTCCGTCAAAGGTTCGCCCTCTAGCCTCCGGGCATGCCGATGACGCGCTCCACGGATGAGGCACTGGCACGGGCCGCCGTGCTCGCCCTGATCGCCCAGACGGAGCTGACGCCCAAACCGGGCCTCGCCGACACCCGCGATCTCCAGGCCCGCGCCACCGGTGCGGATCTGCTCGCGCTGCGCTGGTCGGCCAAGGCGCTGACGCCCGGGTTCGCGGCCATGGCCGCCGCGGCCCGCCGCCCCGGGGAGCCGACCCGGGCGCTGCGCGAGGAATTGGGTGCCATCGGCCGCTGCGCCGAGTGGACGATGGCACGGGCCGGTGGCGGCGCGGCCACCGGCCCCCTCCACCACGGCGCGCTGTGGGTGATGGGCCTGCTGGTGGCGGCCGCGGCGCTGCGCCCCGGCGCCGGGCCCGACGAGGTGACCGCCACCGCCAAACGGATCGCGGACCACCCCGACCGTGGTGCACCGCGCCGCCCCTCGCCTGGCTCGCATGTCTCCGCCACCTATGGGGCACCGGGCGCGCGCGGCGAGGCACGGGCCGCCTTTCCCCATGTGCGCCGCGCCCTGGACGCCCTGTCCCGGGCGCGTGCGGCGGGGGCCACCGAGACCCAGGCGCGCCTGGACGCGCTGCTCACCGTGATGAGCACCCTCCAGGACACCGGGCCGCTGTACCGGGCGGGCCCGCCCGGCCTCCGACGGGCGAAGGAGGGGGCGCATGCCGTGCTCGAGGCGGGTGGCACCGCCACGCCCGAGGGCGCCGCCGCCCTGTCCGTTCTGGACACGGAGTTGCGGGAGCGGGGCATCGCGCCGCGCGGAAGCGCCGTGCTGCTCGCGGGCGCCCTGTTCCTGGACGGTCTCCCGGCACCGGCGGTCCTGGCACCGGCGGTCATGGCGCCGTCCGGGCGGTGACTCCCCTCGGACTTCGGACTTCCGGGTGTTCAGTCCTTCGCCGGTGCCGTCAGCCCGTGGCGGTGGAGGAAGGCGTCGACGAGGCGGTCGGTGAACTCCTGGCCGACGGGTTCGCCGGTCACCAGCACCCGGTAGTAGACGGGGCCCATGAGCTGGTCGGTCTCGGCCGCCAGATCGAGGCCGGGCACCAACTCCCCGCGCTCCAGGGCCCGTTCCAGCGGAAGGCGGTCACGGCCGCGCTGGTCGTCGAGGTACCGGGACCGGAAGTCCTCGGCGAACGCCGGATCGTGCTGCGCGTGGGCGATCAGGGCCCTGAAGACGGCACCGGAATCGGACGAGCTGAGGAACCAGGCCAGCTCGCGCAGATAGGTGCGCAGGTCCCGGGCGAGGTCACCGTGGTCGCGCACGGTCAGGTCCTCGGCCACGTCCTGGAGGAAGGCGTCCATGAGGACGCCGGTCTTGGTGCTCCACCAGCGGTAGATGGTCTGTTTGGCGACACCGGCCCGGGTGGCGATGCCCTCCATGGTGACGCCCGCGAAGCCCTTCTCGACCAGCAGGTCGTCGGCCGCGTTCAGCACCGCGAGCCGGGCCTGCTCGCTGCGTCCGTGCCGGTTGCCGTGGTGGCGTGCCGCCGGTCGGCCGGTGCCGGGTGTCCCGGTGGTCTGTGTCGCGCGTGCCATCTCGCCTCCCCGGTCAGGATAGCGACCCGTCGGGGCCGCTCCGCCCGGGAGACCCCCGGCGTGGAGGAGGCATTACGTGTCAGCCGCCGCGTCCGGGCCGCATGGCTGGGCCCGCCTGCCGGTGGGAGATCACCGGCCCGCGGGCCCGGGTGCCGAGAGGGGGTGGCTAGTCCCGTTCCCCTTCGGCCTGTGAGGGAGTCGTCCTCTGTACGTCGGGGTGGCCGGTGTCCGTCTCGTCGTCGCGCTCGCCCTCGGCCTGCGAGGGGGTCGTCCACGGCACGTCGGGGTGGCCGGTTTCCCGTTTGCGTTCGGTGCGGGAGGGGGCTGCCTCGGTCATCTGATGCCTCCGCTCCTCGTGCCCTCCTGGTGCGGACGCGGCCCATTTTACGCCCGAATGCCCACATAGGTGCGGTGGCGATCATGAGGGCCGGAGCGAGGCCGGGAGCTGCCGGTGCACCAGCGCGGCGTACCGGCCCCCGGCGAGCATCAGGTCGTCGTGGCCACCCCGCTCCGTGAAACGGCCGTCGTCCAGGACGACGATCTCGTCCGCGTCCATGATCGTGCTGATTCGGTGCGCGACGACGATCCTGGTACAGCCCAGCGCGGACAGCTCACCGGCCACCTCCGCCTCGGTCACGGCGTCCAGATGACTCGTGGCCTCGTCCAGCACCAGCAGGGCGGGGTCGGCCAGGAGCGCGCGGGCGATCGCCAGACGCTGGCGCTGGCCCCCCGAGAGCGCGCTCCCACCCTCCGCCACATGCGTCTCCAGCCCCATGGGCATCCGCCGCACATCGGGGAGCAGCCCGGCCCGGCCGAGCGCCTCGAAGAGGGCCTCGTCGGACAGCCCGTCCCGGCCGAGCCGCAGATTCGATCCGATGGTGCCGCCGAAGACATGGGGTTCCTGTGTCACGACGCCGAAGCGGTGGCGCAGACTGTCCGCGTCGTACTCCTCGATGGCGCGCCCGTCGAGCAGCACCGTGCCCTCGATCGGCCGCAACAGCCCGGCGAGCAGGCGGATCATCGTCGTCTTCCCGGAGCCGCTGGCCCCGACGACGGCGAGTTTCGCGCCCGCGGGAACGCGCAGGGTCAGGTCGCGCAGGATCCATGGCCCCTGCCCGTAGCGGAAGCCCACACCGCGCAGCTCGATCTCGCCCCGCACCATGGCGGGGGCGGTGACACCCGGCCCTCGGACCTCCGGACGCTCGTCCAGCACATCGTGCACCCGCTCCAGATGGGCACCGATGGTCTGGAGGTAGCGCATGCTGGTGGCCAGCCCGGCGATCGGGGTGAGCAGCCCGGCCGCGATCGCGTTGAGCGCGATCATCGAGCCGATGGTCAGCGCGCCCGAGCGCACCTGCGCGATGCCCAGCAGCAACAACACCAGCGGGGAGGCCACCTGCAGCAGCAGGGTGAGGGAGTCGGTGAGGGCGTCCAGGCGGCGTCGGTGGAGCGCCGCCCGCAGATAGTCGTCCAGCGCCCCACGCCAGCGGTCGAGCACGGTGCCGACCAGCCCCGCGCTCTTCACGAACTCCGCGCCCCGCAGCGCGTCCACCGCCACCGACTGTGTGGCGGCCTCGGCGCTCAGCTCCCGTTTCGCCAAGGCGTTGGCCGGCCGCAGAGTGGCCAGCACGATGGCGATCTGCGCCGCGCCCAGTCCCGCCGCCAGGAGCGCGTACCAGGGACTGAAGGCGCACAGCAGCACCAGATAGCCCACCACGAAGACACTGTCGATGACCAGGGTGACCATGCGCGAGGTCAGCAGGTCTCTGATCACCGTGTTGCTGTTGAGGCGGGCCAGCAGATCCCCGCTGCTCCGGGCCTGGAAATAGCCGAACGGCAGCCGGAACAGATGAGTCATAAACCGGTCGCCGAGTGCGCCGTCCAGCCGGTGCTGCAGTACCAGCAGGGCTCCGGCCCGCCCCAGTCCGATCAGCGCGTACACCGATACGAAACCGGCGATGCTCAGGGAGAGACCCGAGAGTGTCCCGGCCCGTTCACCGATGAGCGTGTCGATGCCGTACTTGGTGAGGAACGCCGACCCCAGGGCGAGTAGCTGCACCATCCCGGAGAGCAGAACCGCGAGGGCGGCCCACCGCGGTGCCATCCGCATCATGTCGCGCACCAGCCGCAGCGGCCAGGAATCCCGGGGCCCGCGCCGCTCGACGAACGAGGAGCCGGGGGCGAACTCCAGCAGGGTGCCCGAGCTCCGGGCGCGGAACTCCTCATGGGAGACGGTGGCGCGTCCCTCGCCGGGGTCGAGCACTCGCACCCCCTTGCGCCCGACACCTCCCACCACCACGAAGTGGTGGTCGTCCCAGTGGGCGATGGCGGGCTTGCGCACCGCGCCGAGCGCGTCCGGCGGTACCTTCAGCCCCCGGGCCTCGAGCCCATGGGCGCGCGCGACCTCCAGGATCCGGCGGGCGCTCGCGCCATCGCGGCTCACCCCGAACTCCGCGCGCAGCTCCCGCAGGGGAACCCCGCGGCGGTGCGCCCCGAGCACCATGGCCAGACAGGCGGGACCGCACTCGACCTCGCTCATCTGGGCCACGAACGGCACCCGCGACCCCACCTGCCTGCCGCTCATATGTGTCTCCTCCCGCGCCGAGTTCCCTGGCGCAGCAGCGTGCGGCACACCGGTTCGGTCCCGGTTCACCGCCGGTTCACTTCACCGCTGACCGGCGCGGATGGCACCGCGAGGCGCGGCGGCACAAGGTTTTCGCAAGGTTCCCGGCCAACTCGCTCACCCAGTTTTGGCTGTGTCACACCGGGCTGACCGGAGTGATGTCCATGAACGAACCGATGAGAGCACGTCGAACGGAGGAACCATGAACCGGACCACCAAGGCATGGAAGGACCCGGTCTTCCGCGCCGGGCTGAGCTCCGAGGAGCTCAGCGCGCTGCCCGCCCACCCGGCGGGTGCCATCGAGCTGACCGACCAGCGGCTGGACAACGTCGTGGGCGGGGGGCTCACCGACACCTGGGTGACGTGCGGTCACAAGACCTGCCGCACCTGCTTCACCTGTGACTGGCTCTGTGGCTGACCCGGTGCGTCCTCGGACGCGGTGACCCATGAGCCATTCCGGCGCGGGCCCCACGGGGCCCGCGCCGGATCGGATCGCGATCGGGCCGTCTCCACGGCGACAGGGCCGTAGAGGGCGACAGGGCCGTCAAAAGTAGGGGGAGAAGTGAGGAATCGGCAGCAGGACATCCTGAACTCGACGACGTGGTGGCGAGGCGTGCCCCTGCACGACCGGTGGCCGGGCGCTCCGGCGGTCACCGCTGAGCAGCGTGCGCACGGGCTGCGCCGACTGGAGCTGTGGCGCAGCGGCATCCTCTTCTCCGCCGGAAGGCACACCACCGGCGTGGACCCGCTGGAGCGCTGGACGGCCACGGGGGTCACCGAGGAGGAGCTGATCACCCTGCTGGGCGAGCCGGCGGAGTCGCTCGCCGGGCGGCTGCCCACACCGGAGTGGCTGAAGGTGATCGCCGAGGCATGGCGTCATCACACCTCCGGCGACGGCGACGGCGACGGCGACGACGACGGCGACGACGGTGACGGTCACGGTGGCGGCGACGACGTCCGGGGCCATGTCCACGCGGCGACCCGCGGTCCCGGCCATGACCACGGTCACCGCCCCGGGCTCGGCCCGGCCGAACTGGCCCTCCCGCTGCTGCGCTGGGCCCGGGGGGAACTTCGGCGCCGGGTGTCCGGGCTGCCTTCGGACCATCCCCTCCTCCTCCCGCCCCTGGAAACGATCTCCGGCATGGTGTCCCGTGCCCTGGTTCTGGAGCTCAACGTGGCCAGGGTGACCGGGGAGCTGCCCGGCGCCACCCCCGAGGAGCGGTTCGCCTCGTTCATGGCCACGGTCCGCACCCCCGGGCGGGCGCTGGAGATCCTGTCCGAATACCCCGTACTGGCCCGTGAACTGGTCGCTTCGCTGCGCCACTGGATCGATGTGAGGCAGGAGTTCGCCGAGCGCTTCCTGGCCGATCTGCCCCGGCTGCGCGCGGTGTTCGGCGGCTCCTGGCGTGGTCTCGGCGATGTGACGGACATCGGCTTCGGCGCCGGTGATACTCACAACGGCGGCCGGTCGGTCGCGCTGTTCACCCTCTCCGACAGTACGAAGCTGGTCTACAAACCGCGGTCGGTCGCCGTCGAGCGCCACTTCAACGACCTGCTCGCCCGGCTCAACGACCGGGGGCTGCGCCATCCGCTGCGCATCGTGGAGGTGCTGCCCCGGCCCGGGTACGGATGGGTGGCGTACGTGGCCTCCGGGACGTGCGCCGACGAGGCCGGGGCCGACCGGTTCTTCTGGCGCCAAGGCGCCCATCTGGCCGTGTTCCACGCCATCTGCGGCGCCGATCTGCATCTGCAGAACCTGATCGCGGCGGGGGAGCACCCCGTCTTCGTCGACCTGGAGGCCACCTTCCTCGGGCGGTCCCGGGCGGTGGCCGACCCCGTCCTGCGGATCGCCGGCGCGGTGCCCGACGTCCTCAACGACTCCGTCCTGGGCATCGGGCTGCTGCCGGAGCGGATCATCGAGGTGGACGACTCGGGCTGGCGGGACGCGGAGATCAGCGGGCTCGCGGGCGGCGGCGGCCAGTTTTCCCCGAGCGTGCTGCCGACCTACGCCGGCCAGGGCACCGACGAGATGAGGCTGGTGCGCGAGCGAATGCCCATCGCCGGCGCGGCCAACCGGGCCTCCGTGGGCGGAACATCCGTCGACCCGCTGCGGTACCGCCGATCCCTGGCGGAGGGCTTCGAGTCCGCCTACGGGCTCATCGAACGGGAGCGGGACGAACTGCTCGCCGCGGACGGCCCGATCGCCGCCTTCGCCGAGGACGCCGTGCGCCATGTGCCCCGGCCGACCTCGGTCTACAGCCGCATCCTCGCCGAGTCGATGCACCCGGACGTCCTGCGTGACTCGCTGGACTGGGAGTATGTGCTCGAAGCAGGCCTCGCGGACGGGCATCGGGGCGTCGCGGGCAGGATCGAGCTGCTGACCAGCGAGCAGCGCCAGCTGGCCCGGCTCGATGTGCCGACTTACCACACCACGCCGTCCGCTACCGACCTGTGTGACGCGGACGGTGTTGTCGTCCACGACTTCCTGGCCACCTCCGGTATGGAGGCGGTGCGCGCCAAGATCCGCCGCATGGGCCCGATCGATCTGCGCCGCCAGAAGTGGTGCATCGACGCGTCACTGACGGGCCTCACCTTCGGCACCCGGACGCGGACCGCCCCCCGACCGCGGGAACTGCCCGACCGCCCCCTCGACACCCGGCTCGCCCTGCGGGCCGCGGCCGCCCTCGCGGACGAACTGCTCGACACCGCGGTGCACGGCACCGACGGCCAGCCCCCGCACTGGCTGTCGCTCAATGTCGTGGGGGAGCGCTACTGGCGCGCGGGACCCGCCGGGATCAGCCTCTACGACGGGGTGAGCGGTATCGCGCTGTTCCTCGCGCACCTCGGCTCGATGACGGGGGACCAGCGGTACCGGGAGGTGGCCGAACGCATCGCGCAATCGCTTGCGGACTCGCTGACCAGCCCCGACCGTGGCCGTCACCTTCGTTTCAGCTTGAGCATCGGGGGATTCGGCGAACTGGGGGGCGCCGTCTACACGCTCACCCATCTGGCCGCCCTGTGGGACACGCCCGAACTGCTCGACGCGGCCACCGCGCTGGTTCCTGAGCTGGCCGGGCGATTCGAGGGCGACCGAGAACTCGATGTGGTCCAGGGAACGGCCGGGGCGGCGCTGGCCCTGGCCGCGCTCCACCGGACGCGTCCGGACGAGCGCACCGCGGACGCGCTGCGGCTTGCCGCCGCCACCCTCGCCAAGGCGGCGACCGAGGTGACCGGCGGAGCGGCCTGGCGGACGGCGGTCGACCCCGACCGGCCGCTGCTGGGAATGTCCCACGGGGCGAGCGGCTTCGCCCTCGCCCTGGCCCGCGCGGCCGAGCTGACCGGCGAGGACCACCACTACCGGCTGTGCGAGGAGGCGCTCCGGTTCGAACGCCACGGTCTGGACCCCGGCCGGGGCAACTGGCCGGATCTGCGCAGCATCGTGCCGCGGGGATCCTTCATGGACGCCTGGTGTCACGGTGCCGCCGGTATCGGGCTGGTCCGGGCGGCGCTGCTCGGCGTCGAGGGGCTCGCCGATGCCCATGAGCTCCTCGCGGAGGACCTGCGCATCGCGGTCGGCACCGTCCGCGGCGACCTGCTGGGGGACGGTGTCGGCGCGGGACTGGGCAACGACTCGCTGTGCCACGGGGATCTGGGGCTGGTGGCGGCGCTGCTCGCGGCCGGTCCCGCGCTGGGGGAGACCGACGACCTCGGCCCCCGCGTGGCGCGCCAGGTGGCCGACCGGGTGCTGACCGGGGACGTCCGTCCCGGCGTCCCGATGGGGGTGACCACCCCAGGACTGATGACCGGATCGGCCGGGATCGGATACGGGCTGCTGCGCGTGGCCGCACCGGACCGGGTGCCCGACGTCCTCACCCTCGCCGCCCCCGGAGCCGACGGCGGATGCGACGGGCGCCGTCACGGTGGACGCCGATGACCCCGGCACCGGTGCGCTACCGCATCCTCGGGCCACTGGAGATCCGGGGACCGGACGGCGCCTTCCGCATGGTCAGCCAGGCCAAGTGCCGTGCGCTGCTGGCCGCACTGCTCGTCAGCGCGGGCCGTACGGTGCCGGCCGGGGAACTGCTGGAGCAGCTCTGGCCGGGCGGAGCGCCGAAGTCCGCCCCCAAGCTGGTCCAGCAGTACGTCCACCGGCTCAGGCGCGCGCTTCCCGGGCCCCCGCACGAGCGATGCCCGGCGGTGCGGGGCGGAAGCCCACTGCTCACCAGCCCGCCGGGCTACCGGCTGGCGGTGGACCCCGGTGAGCTGGACGCCGACCGCTTCACGGCGCTCGCGAGGGTGGCGCGCGGGGCCCTGGCCGAAGGGCGGACCGGGCAGGCGGCGGAGGGGCTGCGGCGGGCCCTGGACATGTGGCGCGGGCCCCTGCTCGCCGATGTGCCGGACTTCCCCGCGATCACGGCCGAACTCGTACGGCTGGAGGAGGCGCGGCTCTTGGCCACCGAGGCATGGGTGTGGGCCGAAGTGCACCAGGGACACGCCCATGACGTCGTACCCGAACTGGAGATCCTGGTCGCGGCCCATCCGCTGCGCGAGTCCTTCCGCCATCAGCTCATGATCGCGCTGTGTCTGACCGGGCGCCGTGCCGACGCGCTCGGTGCGGCCCGGCAGTTGCGGCACGTACTGGCCGAGGAGCTGGGTATCAGGCCGGGAGCGGACGTCCTCGCCATGGAGCAGGCGATCATCCGGGACTCCCTCGCGGATCTGCCGGGGCTGGTGTCGAAGGCGATCGGCGCGCCGCCGGCCGTCCGGGGCGTATGAAGGGCGCGTCCGGGCGATAGCAGGTCCCCCCGGCGTCCGGCTCGCGTTCCTCGTCGTGATGTCCCTTCCATACCGGGAAGTCCTCCCCGTACCTTAGGGAGTTGTTGACTCGGTATTGCGCCGACTGTCATACACAGGTGGTCGGCGCGGGGGCTACGACACAACGGGGGAAAACGCATGGGGGCGCGATTCGGCGTGCTCGGTGCCATAACGGTGTGGCGGGACGGGACGCCGGTGGACGTGGGGCACGCACGGCAGCGGCTGGTGCTCGCGGCGCTGGCCGTCGACGCGGGGCGGGTGGTGCCCACGGGGCCGCTGGTGGACCGGGTGTGGGGGGCGGGGGTGCCCCGGCGCGGCCGGGAGGCGCTGTACGCGTATGTGTCCCGGTTACGGCAGGCGCTGGCGGGCACGGGGGCGGAGCTGGTACGCGAGCAGGGCGGCTACCGGCTGGCGGCGGAGGCCGGCGCGGTGGACGTGCTCCGGTTCCGCGAGACGGCCGGCCGAGCTCGTGCCGCCGGCAGCGGGGAGGAGGCGGCGGCGCTGTGGGAGACCGCCCTGGGGCTGTGGCGGGGCGAGGCGTTCGCCGGGGGGGACACGCCCTGGTTCAACGCCCAGCGTTCGGTGCTCGAGGCCGAGCGGTTCACCGGGCAGCTGGACCTGATGGACGTGCGGTTGCGGCTGGGCCAGCACGGCCGGGCACTGCCCGAGCTGGCCGCCCGCGCCGAGGCGTATCCGCTGGACGAGCGGGTGGCCGGACAGCTGATGCTGGCCCTGTACCGGTGCGGGCGCCAGACCGAGGCACTGGAGCACCATGAGCGCATCCGGCGCCGGCTGGCCGAGGAGACGGGGCTCGATCCCAGCCCGCCGCTGGTGCTGCTGCGCCAGCGGATCCTCACCGCGGATCCGGCGCTCGACCTCGCCCCGGCCACGGCGCCCGTGGCGCCCCGACGGCGACCGCGGCCGGTGCCTCAGCAACTCCCCGCCCCGCCGGTCACGTTCGTCGGCCGGGAGCGGGAGCTCGCCGCGCTCGACGACCTGTGCGAGACCGTCGACGGTGAGGGCGCGCTCGACATCGCGGCGATCAGTGGTGTCGGCGGGGTGGGCAAGACCTGGCTGGCGCTGCGCTGGGCCCATCGCAACCTGCCGCGCTTCCCGGACGGGCAGCTGTATGTGAACCTGCGCGGGTTCGCTCCCGCCGCCGGCCCCGTGCCCGCGGCGGCGGCCGTACGCGGCTTCCTCGGCGCCCTGGGCGTGGATCCGCAGGAGATGCCCGCCGATCCGGAGGCACAGGCCGGGCTGTACCGGTCGCTGATCGCCGACCGCCGGATGCTGATCATGCTGGACAACGCCCGCGACGCCGACCAGGTGCGGCCGCTGCTGCCCGGTACGGGCGGCTGTGTGGTGCTGGTGACCAGCCGTGACCGCCTGACCGGACTGGTCGCCGCCAATGGGGCACGTCCGTGTGCGGTGGACCCGCTCACCGACGGCGAGGCGCGGCTGCTTCTGGAACGGCACCTGAGGCGGATCCGGCGGACGGACGATCCGGAGGCGTTCGACGCGATCGTCGCGGCGTGCGTGGGGCTGCCGCTGGCGCTCGCGGTGGTGGCCGCGAGGGTCGCCGTGACCCCGCGGTTTCCGCTGCGGACGCTCGCCGCGGAGCTGCACGACACCCAGCTCGGCCTGGACGCCTTCAGCGGGGGCGATACCGCGACCGATGTACGGGCGGTGTTCTCCTGGTCGTATCACGTGCTCGGCCCGGACGCCGCACGGCTGTTCCGGCTGCTCGGCCTCCATCCCGGACCGGACATCTCCCTCCCGGCCATGGCGGGCCTGGCCGGTCTCCCGGTTTCCCGGGTGCGCCCCCTGCTGGCCGAGCTGGCCCGGGTGCACCTGGTCGGGGAGGTCACGCCCGGCCGGTACACGCTGCACGACCTGCTCCGCGCCTACGCGGGCGAATTGGCCCACACCGTGGACCCCGAGGCCGACCGTAGGAGTGCGCGGCGCCGTGTCGTCGACCACTATCTGCACACCGCCGATCGCGCGGCAGGGCTGCTGGACCCGCATCGGGACCGCGTCCCCCTGTCACCCGCCGTGCCGGATGCCTGCCCGCAGGAGATGGCGGACCAGGCCGCGGCGCTCGGCTGGTTCACCGCGGAGCACGCCGTACTGCTGGGCGTGGTCGACCTGGCGACCGGTGCCGATCTGGACGCGGGCGCCTGGCGGCTGGCCAGGAACCTGGAGACCTATTTCGACTACCGCGGACACTGGCACGACTGGGCCGCCGTCCAGCGCATCGCCCTCGGCGCGGCCCAGCGGCTCGGCGATCCGGCGTGGCAGGCCGGCGCCCACCGTGGCCTGGGCAGCTGCCTCACCCAGATGGGCCGCCTAGACGAGGGACACCGCCACTTCCGTCACGCCCTCGACCTCTACGAGCGGCTGGGCGATCCCGTCCGTCAGGCACATGTCCACCGGGGCCTGGGCTGGGTCTGCGGCCGGCTGGACGGCCACCGGGACGCGCTCGGCCACAACGAACGTGCCCTGACGCTCTATCGGCAGGCGGGGCACCGGGCCGGGGAGGCCCTGGCGCTGAACAACGTCGGATGGGTGCACGCGGTACTGGGCGACTACCGGCAGACGCTGGAGTACTGCGCCCAGGCGGTGTCCGTGAACCAGGAGATCGAGGACCGGCATGCCGAGGCCGGGGCGTGGGACAGCCTCGGCTACGCCCATCACCACCTGGCCGAGTACCCCGCCGCCGTGACGTGCTACGTCCGGGCCCTGCGCCTGGTGCGTGGCTTCGGCGATCGGTACAACGAGACCGAGATCCTGAACCATCTCGGCGACACGCAGCTGGCCGCGGGCGACCTGGACGCCGCCCGTGCCGCCCGGGGCCAGGCCCTGGAGATCGCCCTCGAGATCGGCCATCCGGACACCGACGAGCTCCGTGCCAAACGGGACGATCTCGACCCGGCGGGCTCCGGGGGCCCCAGGGCCCCGCATCCGGCCCTGCGCTGATGTCGGCACGTGAGAATGTCTAGACCAGTGTCATGTTCACTGCCATGATGACTCTGCACTTCCGGCACCCCCCGCTTCATGAAACCCCCCATTCCCCCCGCTGACGCGGCCCCGTGGGGCCGCGCGAGAGGTGGCGTATGTCCAGACGCGTCTCCACCCGATTCCGGACCCTGCCCTGCTGGGCGTCGGCCTTACTCCTGGCCCTGGGCATGACCGCGCTGGCCCCCGAGGCGTCCGCCCAGCCGGCCGTGCCGAGCACGATCCCGCTGAAGTTCACCAACAACTCCGGGCGCGGCGACCAGATCTACGTCTATACGATCGGCACCCTGCTCTCGACCGGGCAGCAGGGCTGGGCCGACGCCTCCGGGACCTTCCACCCCTGGCCCGCCGGTGGCAACCCGCCCACTCCGGCGCCCGACGCGTCGATCGCCGGACCGGCGGGCGGCCAGTCCCTGACGATCCGCATCCCGAAGCTCTCCGGCCGGGTCTACTTCTCCTACGGCAAGAAGATCGACTTCAGGCTCACCACCGGCGGTCTGGTGCAGCCCGCCGTGCAGAACCCCTCCGACCCCAACCGGAACATCCTGTTCAACTGGAGCGAGTTCACCCTCGACGACTCCGGGCTGTACATCAACAGCACCCAGGTCGACATGTTCTCCGCGCCGTACGCGGTGGGGGTGCAGGGCGCCGACGGCAGCGCGAAGACCACCGGCCACCTCAAGCCCGGCGGCTACAACGGCGTCCTCAACGCGCTGCGCGCACAGGGCGGCGGCTGGGGCAAGCTCATCCAGACCCGCCCGGACGGCACCGTGCTGCGGGCCCTGTCACCCGGGCACGGCATCGAGGCGGGCGCCCTGCCCGCCAACACGATGGACGACTACATCAACCGGGTGTGGCAGAAGTACGCCGCCACCACCCTTACGGTCACGCCCTTCGCCGACCGGCCGAACACCAAGTACTTCGGGCGGGTCTCCGGCGGCGTCATGAACTTCACCAATGGTTCGGGAGCCGTGGTCACCAGCTTCCAGAAGCCGGACTCCGACTCCGTCTTCGGCTGCTACAAGCGCCTCGACGCACCCAACGACCAGGTGCGCGGCCCGATTTCGCGGACCCTGTGCGCGGGCTACAACCGCACGACCCTGCTCACCAACCCCAACCAGCCGGACACCGGTGACGCCGGGTTCTACACCGACGGCGTGACCAACCACTACGCCCGCGTCATCCACGGCCAGATGGCCGACGGAAAGGCGTACGCCTTCGCCTTCGACGACGTCGGCCAGCACGAGTCGCTCGTCCACGACGGCAATCCGCAGCAGGCGTCCATCACCCTGGACCCCTTCAACTAGGCCGGGAGGAGGCACGGCATGAGAGGCAAGAGACCGCTGCGCACCCGCCTGGCCGCCCTCGCCACCGGAGCACTCGCCCTGCTGGCCCCGCAACTCCTCCCGGCCACGGCCGAGGCGGCGCCGTCCGCCACCGTGTGCAACAAGTACTGCGACGCCCGCGATCCGGCGCTCGCCCCGCAGAGCCGCACCCCCGTCACGGCCACCGTCTTCTCCCGCTCCATCGCCCTGCACTTCGACGACACCGACGCGATGGGCTGGGCCTCCATCGACAACGGCAGCCCCGGTGACGAGGTGTGGCTGGACCGTTCCTTCGACGGCGGCCGGACCTGGTCCTCGGGCAGCCGCCTCGGCAACACCGCCATCCCCGCCGGACAGCGCGGCTGGCGCACCCTGATGTACAACGTGGACGACTGGGGTGCCCGGGGCATCGGCGCGCTGCGGGCCTGCGGCAAGGCCGGTGACCGCGCCGACATCGCGTGCACGCCGTGGGCCCGTACGACCTGGAACGCATGGGACCGCCGTACGGCCGCCGCCACCGCCCAGATGGCGTTCTACTCGAACGGGACCGGCCTGTTCTCCACCACCGGCTGGTGGAACTCGGCCAACGCCCTCACGGCCGTCATCGACAACATCCGCGTCACGGGCATGCGCAGCTATGAGTACGCGATCGCCCGCACCTACGACCTCAACCTCGGTGCGCAGGGCGGGCAGTTCCGGAACGACTACATCGACGACACCGGCTGGTGGGGTCTGGCCTGGGTGGCGGCCTACGACCTCACCGGGGACTCCCGCTATCTCGCCACCGCCCGCGCCGACGCCGACTACATGGCCTCCTACTGGGACTCCACCTGTGGCGGCGGTGTGTGGTGGAGTACGGCGAAGACGTACAAGAACGCCATCGCCAACTCCCTCTACCTCCAGCTGAGCGCCGCCCTGCACAACCGGATCCCCGGCGACACCGCCTATCTCCAGCGGGCGAAGGCGGAGTGGACCTGGTTCCAGGGCACCGGCATGGTGAACTCCTCGAACCTGGTCAACGACGGCATCGACCTGGGCACCTGCAAGAACAACGGCAGCGCGGTCTGGTCCTACAACCAGGGTGTGCTGCTCGGCGGCCTCACCGAGCTGTACCGGGCGACCGGTGACGGGTCCGTGCTCGACACGGCCCGTCGCATCGGCACGGCCGCCACCACGTCGTCCCAGCTCAACACGGCCGACGGCATCCTCAGGGACCCCTGCGAGACCGGCGACTGCGGTGCCGACGGCCCATCGTTCAAGGGTGCCCATGTGCGGGGGCTGGCCAAGCTGAACGCGGCCCTGGCCGACCACCCCTACACGGCCTACCTCAAACGGCAGGCGGACCGCGCCTACGCCGCCGACCGCAACGCCCTGGACCAGTACGGACTGCGCTGGTCAGGACCGCTGGACAAGACCGACGCGGCACGACAGCACAGCGCACTGGACCTGATGAACGCGGCCTCCTAGACAACGACAGCGGCCGCGACAGCGGCCATGACAGTGGCCGCGGCAGCGCTCATCAGGGCCGCAGGATGAGCTTGCCGCGGCTGTGGCCGGTCTCGCTCCGCACATGGGCCTCGGCGGCGTCGGCGAGCGGGAAGCTGCGCACCACGGGCACCCGCAGCCGGCCCTCCGCGGCGAGCCGGGCGTAGTCGGCGATGGCCTCCAGGCGGCGGCCGCCGCCACCCGCCGAGAAGGTGACACCGAGATCGGCGGCCGCGGGGTCGGCGATGGTGACGACGCGGTCGGTCGTGCCGCCCCGCAGCTCGATCGACACGGGCAGGGCGCCCTGCCCGGCCGCGTCGTAGACGGCGTCGACACCCTTGGGCGCCACGGCGCGCACCCGGTCGGCCAGGCCCTGGCCATAGGCCACCGGGATCGCGCCGAGCGAGCGCAGATAGTCGTGGTTGGCGGGCGAGGCGGTGCCGATGACGGTGGCGCCCCGGGCCACCGCGAGCTGGACACCGACCCCGCCGACCGCACCGGCGGCCCCGTGCAGCAGCAGGGTCTCGCCCTCCTTCAGCCCCAGCAGGTCCAGGACGCGTGCCGAGGTCTCGGCGGCCACCGGCAGCGCGGCGGCCGTCTCCCAGTCGAGGCCGGCCGGCTTGGGGGCGACATCCGTGGCCAGCGCGTACGGGGCGTAGGCCCCGGTGTCCGTCCAGCCCAGCACCTCATCGCCCACCGACACATCGGTGACCCCGTCACCGACCTCGTCGACGACCCCGGCCGCCTCCCCACCCGGGATCGCGGGGAACGACGCGGGGCCCATCTGCGGCATCCAGCCACTGCGGATCTTGTAGTCGAGGGGGTTCACGGCGGCGGCCATGACCTTCAGCCGCACCTGCCCGGGACCCGGATGGGGCTCCTCCGTCTCCTTCAGCCGCAGCACCTCGGGGCCGCCGTACTCCTCGTAGACGATCGCCTTCATCACTCTCACTCCCGTCAGCCCTGTCGAGGGGGCATGTTTGTAGCGACAACGCCATCCTCGGCCGGGACATGCCCCGCCCCGGCTGTTCTTCCGGCCAGTTCCATCTGGCCGGAAGAACAGCCGGGGCCGCGGGACGGGCCCATTACGCTGACGGACATGGACCTCACGGCCGCAGTCGATGTGATCCGGGCGCCCCTGGGCGAGATCCTGCCGGGCCTGTCCGCCGCGCTCTCCGAGGCGATCGCGCACCGGGCGGTGGCCGAGCTCTCCGGCAACTGCCCGCACTCACCGTTCAAGACCCATGGCGACCCGCCCGGCGAGCCCGGAACCGTCATCACCAGCGCCGAGATGGCCGCCATCCTCCCGGTGGCGCGCGCCGAGGGAACCTGGCAGGGCCGGGCGTGGATGGCCGGGACCGAGGTGCCCGTGCTGGCCGTGCACAGCGACGCCACCGCGCGGGGCGCGCTGCTCGTCCTCGTACGGACCGAGGAGGCCCCCGTCCCGGCCGAGGCCTTGGCGGCGGCCCGCGCCCTGTGGGACCTGGTGACCGCGCACCGCGACCGGATGGCCTTCGAGGCGGTGCCCGGGATGCTGGTCCAGTCGCGGGCCGCGGCCGCGGCGCGGGCCACGGCCATCGCCGAGCTCGTCGACGCCCACGGCGCCGCCCTGTCCGCGCTGCTCGGCGTGTTGCGCGGCCGCGATCTGGACGACCGGACCGCTCGGGCCCGTGCGGTGGACCTCGCCGTCGGCGCCCTGGCCGAACTGCGCGCCCGCACCGACCGCGATCAGGCGCTGGTGGAGGAGCCGGTCGGTGACGCCTTCGCCCGGCTCGCCGAATCGCTCCGCCCGGAGCTGCGCGGCCTGTCCGTACGGCTGGACCTCGGCCCGCCCGGCACCGAGGAGGGCGCGGACCGGCTGCTCGCCGCAGACGTGGCCAATACGGCCCGCGCGGTGGTACGGGCGGTGGTGCACGCCATGCTCGACGAGCAGGGACCGGGCCGGGACGGCGCGCCGCGCCCGGTGCACCGCGTGCACATCGGCTGGAAGGTCGGCGAGGGCGAGCTGCGCGCCACCGTACGGGACGACGGCCCCGGAGTCCTCAGGCGGACCGTCCTGGACGCCCGCCGGGTCGGGGAGCGGCTGGCCGCGCTGGGCGGACGGCTGGACGTGGACGCGGTCCCGGAGTGGGGCACCACGGTGACGGCCACCGTGCCGCTCGGCCCGCCGCGGCCGGCCCGCGAGGATCCGCTGGACGGCCTGGGGGCGCGCGAGCTGGAGGTGCTGGAGCGGCTGGCCCGCGGACGGCGCAACCGGCAGATCGCCCAGGAGCTCCACATCAGCGAGTCGACGGTGAAGTTCCACGTGGCGAACATCCTGGAGAAGCTGGGTGTCACCTCGCGTGGCGAGGCGGCCGCGCTGGCCCACGCGTGGGGGGCCACCGGCTCCTGAGCGGCCGCCGACATGGCGTACCCGGCAGGCACGTCGGCGGACAGCCTTACGCCTTGGAACGTATCGTTGGCGGGAACGGCGAGCGGAGCGTTTGATGACCACACCGCGGGACCTGCTGATCGTCACTCTGGACGTGGCGCCCATCCGACCCCTGGAGCGGGGCGACCTGTCGCTCGCGCTCGCGGGAGCCGAGCTGATCGACCTCCTCGGCACCGAGGCGCTCACGATCGAGGACGAGCGGATCGTGCCGGGGCTCTGCCCGCCGACCGGGGATCGCCTGCTGGACGAGGCCGCGGCGTCACTCATCCGCCAGCCGCCGCACGAGCCGGTCGGCGAGTGGCTGTGGCGCAGGGGCCGCGGTCTGTCCTCCGCCTATCTGGACGCCCTGGAGGAGGCGGGACAGATCACCCGGCGGCGCCACGGCTGGCTGCCGCTCCGCGCCGGTCAGGCGGTGCCGGTCGACTCGCCCGGCCGCCGCCACGCGACGGACCGCTGGGCCTCGGACGAGCCCGTCCTCGCCACCCTCGCGGCGGCCATCGGGATCCGCGAGGAGCCCGCGGAAGACGCCGCGGGCGCGGCCGGCGACGCGACCGTGACCGTGCTGGCCGCCGTCAACGACGCCGTGATGGAGCTGGAGGCCGAGCGGCAGCGGCGGGCCATCGAGGAAGCGGCCTACGACAACATCTGGCGCGGCGAATGACCGAGCGATCGGTTCGCCACCGCGTCAGACGGCGGACCAGCCGTTGTCGACGGGCAGGATGACGCCGTTGACGTTGCCGGCGGCGTCGGAGGCGAGGAAGACGATGGCGGCGGCCTGCTCCTCGGCCGTGGCGATCCTGCCCATGCTGGTGGCATGGGCGCCTATGACGGCCGGGCCGTGAGCCCCGGGCCGGGCGTCGACCCGGATGCCGGTCGCGGTGCCGCCCGGGGCGATGGCGTTGGCGCGGATCCCCTGGTCCCGGTACATCACGGCGAGGGACTTCACCAAGCCGACGACACCGTGCTTGGAGGCGGTGTAGGCGGTACCGGCCGCACTGCCGCGCAGCGCGGCCTCGGACGCGGTGAAGACGATCTCGCCGCGGCCCGCGGCCAGCATATGCGGCAGCACGGCCCTTGTGAGCATGAAGGGCGCCGTCAGATTGACCCGCAGGACACGCTCCCATTCGGCGTCGTCGGTGTCCGCGGCCGCCGAGAAGCGGTCCATCACACCGGCGTTGTTGACCAGGACGTCGAGGCCGCCGAACTCCTCCACCGCCGTGGCCACCACCTGGTCCACCACCCGCTGATCGCCGAGGTCGCCGATGACCGCGCGGGCCGTTCCCCCTTGTGCTCCCACGGCCGCGACGACCTGCTCGGCACCGTCCCTGTCGAGGTCCGCCACCAGCACCTTCGCGCCCTCCTGGGCGAACGCCAGGGCCGCGGCCCGGCCGATCCCCGACGCCGCTCCGGTGACGATGACGGCACGGCCCCCGAGTCCGGTGCTGCTCACGTGTTCCGCTCTTCCCTGGATCTCGATGTCACCAGGTCACGGGCAGTTCGTAGACGCCGTAGACCGATCCGTCGTGTTTGAACGGGATCCGCTCCAGCTCGGTGGCCGGCCGCAGAGTGGGGATACGGCGGTAGAGGGTGCCGTAGACGACCTGGAGCTCCATCCGGGCCAGTGGCTGGCCCAGGCACTGGTGCACCCCGAAGCCGAAGGCCACATGGCGGCGGGCGTCCCGCCGGAGGTCCAGCCGGTCGGGCTCGGCGAACATCCCGGGGTCCCGGTTGGCGATGTCATTGGCCAGGATCAGCCCCTCGCCCGCGCGGATGACCTCCCCGCCGATCTCGATGTCCGCCATCGCCACCCGGCGCCGTCCGCTGTGGGTGATGTGCAGATAGCGCAGCAGTTCCTCCACCGCCGACGCGATCAGCCGGCGGTCGTCGGTGTCGCGCAGCAGGGCGAGTTGCCCGGGGTGCTCGAACAGGGCGAGGGTGCCGAGCGCGATCATGTTCGCGGTGGTCTCGTGGCCCGCGATCAGCAGCAGCACACCCATCTGCGCGGCCTCGTTGCGGGACAGCTCGCCCGCCGTGACCCGCTCGGCAAGACCGGACAGCAGATCGTCCACGGGACGGGCGATCTTCTCGCCCATCAGCCCGTCCAGATACTCGATCAGATTGCCATGGGCGGCCGAGCGCTGCTCGGGGGTGACGTTCCGGTTGATGATGACCTTGCTGTTGTCCTGGAAGAAGTCGTGGTCGGTGTAGGGCACTCCGAGCAGCTGACAGATGACCAGCGAGGGCACCGGCAGGGCGAACGCCTCCACCAGGTCCACCGGGTTCGGACCGGCCAGCAGCTCGTCGATCAGATCGTCCACGATCTTCTGCACACCGGGCCGCATGGCCTCCACCCGCTTGATGGCGAACGGCGCCGTCACCATCCGCCGCAGCCGGGCGTGCTCGGGGTCGTCCTTCAGGATGAAGCTGACCCCCGTACCTCCGGGTGGCATCGGGGCCTGGCGGGGGTAGCCGGGCCGGTGGATGTCGGCGCTGACCCTCGGATCGCCCAGCAACGCCCGCTGATCGGCGTACCGGGTCACCAGCCACGGCGTACTGCCGTCCCACAGGCGGACCCTCGCCAGCGGGCCCTCTTGCTGCAGGTCCCGCAGTGCCGGGGGCGGGTCGAACGGGCAGCCCGCCGCCCTGGCCATCGGAAACTCCGGGGCCCGCGCGGCGCGCTCGTCCACCGGGTTCACTGTGCTGGTCATCGCTCCCTCAATTCGTTTGAGGCGTGTGGTGGAACCCCCGTTGTCCCCCGTTGTCCCCCGTTGCTCCCCGTTGTCCCTCGACGGCCCTCGACGGGCCGCCGGTGTGGGAAGGCCGCGATCAGCGGGTGACGGGCGCCAGCCACAGCCCGACGATCCCGTCGATCAGGCCGGTGGCGGCGTCGCGCCAGCTGGACCGGGGCGTGGCGGTGTTCTCGGCGAGCGCGCGCTCCCGCTCGGCGCACATGTGCAGGATCAGATGGCGCGCCATGGCCCCGCGCTCGATGTGCACCTCGACCGGCAGCTCGGGGAGGCACCGGTTGAACCCCTCGACGGTCCGCCGCAGCGCCGGAGAGGCCAGGGACTCATCGGCCATGATCTCGTGGAGCGCCGGGTCGGTCATCACCTGGGCGCAGAACCGCGCGTACCAGGTCGGGCCGGGCAGCTCCGCCAGATGTTCGAGGACCGGGCGCACCAGGGCGGCCACCCAGTCCCGAACGTCGGTGGAGTCGCCGATCTCGCCCAGCATCCGCAGGCGCAATCGCTCAACCGGCTCGGCGTGTTGCCGGGCGATCGCCCGCACCAGGTCGGCCTTGGTGCCGAAGTGGTAGCCGACCGCCGCGTTGTTGCCCTGCCCGGCGGCCTCGCTGACCTGGCGGTTGGAGACCGCGTACACCCCGCGCTCGGCGAACAGCCGCTCCGCGGCGGCGAGGATCGCCCCACGTGTGGCATCGGCCCGCTCGTTCCGTACGGCCCTGCCCGCCATGGTCACCACCGCACCGGGAGGTCGCACAGCCCGCCCACGGCCAGGCCTTCCAGCCGCCGCAACTCCGGTACGGAAATGGCAAGTTCGAGGCTGGGGAGGCGGCGCAGCAGCACGTCCAGCACGGCCTGCAGCTCGGTGCGGGCCAGCGCCTGGCCCAGGCAGGAGTGCGCACCGGCGCCGAACGCCAGATGGGGGTTGGGACTGCGGTCGAGCGCGAGCTCGCCGGCGCCCTCGAAGGCGGTCTCGTCACGGTTGGCGGCGGCCATGCTGCACACCACGGTGGTGCCGCGCGGCAGTACGGTGTCGGCCACTTCGGTGTCCTCGCCGATGTACCGGGGCATCCCGAACCCCGGATTGGCGTCGAACCGCAGCGCCTCCTCCACGGCGGTGCGCACCAGCGAGCGGTCGGCCAGGAGCCGCTCCCAGTGGCTCCGGTCGGCCAGCAGCATGGCCAGCATCTTCCCGATCATGTTCGCGGTGGTCTCGTGCCCGGCGACCAGCAGGGCCTGGCCGGTGGCCACCAGCTCCGCGTCGGACATCCGATGGCCGCCGGGACCGGTGGCCGTGATGAGCTCGCTGAGCAGATCCTCGCCCGGCCCGGTCCGCTTGGCGGCCACATGGGCGGCCATGTAGTCGGCGAACTCGGCCTGGGCGGCGTCGACTTCGTCCTGCCGGTACCGGGTGAGATTGAGCAGGGTGTCGGACCAGTGGGCGAACCGGTCGCGGTCGCTGTCGGGGACGCCCAGCAGATCGCAGATCACCCACACCGGCAGCGGGAAGGCGAGGTGGGCCTTGAGGTCCGCCGGATGGCCCTGCTCCACCATGGCGTCGATGAGCCGTTCGGCCATCGCCTCGATCCCCGGCCGCAGCGCGTTCATGCGCTTGGCCGTGAACCATTTGGCCACCATCCGGCGCCATCGCTGATGGCCTTCGCCGCCCTGCGGGAGCGACTGCGCCATCGAGCTGTTGAACACTCCGCCCGATTCGCTGTCCGAGACCCGGGCCGCGTCGTCGGCGTTCAGCAGCCGGGTGAACCTCGGGTCGGACAGCACCTGTTTCACATCGTCGTAGCGGGTCAGCAGCGATGCCGCGTCCCCGCTGGGCAGGGCCACCTTCGCCACCGGACACCGCTGCCGCAGCCGGGCCCACTCGGCGGGTGGCCCCAGCGCCGTATCGCTGGGGATCGGGTAGCTGAGTAACTGCTCGCCGTCTCCTGGAGTCACGACGCTCTCCTCGGTCCGGGGCGGGGCGGTCATCGACAAGATCAGGCAACCCCATGGTCACCCTTAAGTCAAGCGACTGATTTAAATTGCCTCTCATCGTTCACATCCGAGGCGCGAGGAGCTGTGTTCAGCCGTCGTCCGACGCGCCGGCGTCATGGACCAGCAGGGCGATCTGGACACGGTTGTTGAGATCCAGCCGGGTCAGGATGCGCGACACATGGGCCTTCACCGTCGGCAGCGCCAGATGCAACTCCCGGGCGATCTCCGCGTTGGAGCGGCCCCGCCCGACCGCCCGCGCCACTTCCCGCTCCCGATCGCCCAGCAGCGCCAGCCGGCCCCGGGCGGCGGTGGCCCGGTCCTCCTGCCCGCCGCCCGCCACCTGCGCGATGAGCCGGCGGGTGACGGCGGGGGAGAGCACCGGATCCCCGGCGGCCACCGTGCGGATGGCCGTGACGATGTCCCGTGGCGGGGTGTCCTTGACGAGGAACCCGGCCGCGCCCCCGCGCAGCGCCCGCAGCACATGGCCGTCGGTGTGGAAGGTGGTCAGCACCAGCACCTCCGGGGCGCCGGGCCGGGCCCGGAGCTCCGTGGTGGCGGTCAGCCCGTCGACGCCCGGCATCCGGATGTCCATCAGCACCACATCGGGCCGGTGCGCGGCGACCAGGGGCGGCACCTCCGCCCCGTCGGCGGCCTCCGCGACGACCTCGATGTCCGGGGCGCCACCCAGCATCAGGCGCAGCCCGGCCCGTACGATCGCGTCGTCGTCCACCAGCAGGACATGGATCACCCGCGCCGTCCTCCCTCACCCTGGCCCGCGGCGGACACCGTGTCCGCCGCGGGCCAGGGTAGCCAGGCGCGCACCCGGAAACCGCCCTGGGCCGGGCCCGCGCTCAGCTCACCGCCCGCCAGCCTGGCCCGTTCGGCCAGCCCGATCAGCCCCTGTCCGCCGCCTTCGCCACGGCCGCCTTCGCCACCGCAGGTGCCCGCGGTCGCCCCGGGCGGCGGCGCGTTGCTGACCTCCACCGTCAGCCGGCCGGCCGGGCCTCCGGCCACCCGTACCGTGACCGCCGCACCGGGCGCGTGTTTGCGCGCGTTGGTCAGCGCCTCCTGGACGATGCGGTACGCCGTGCGGCCCACCACGGGCGGCGGGGCCGGGCGGCCGGGCGGTCCGGTCAGCTCGATCAGGCAGCCCGCCGTCCGGGCCTCCGCCACCAGCCGGGCCACATCGGCCAGTTCGGGCTGGGGCCGCTCGTCCTCCGCCGGTCCCGCGCGCAGCACCCCGATCACTTCACGCAGATCGCTCAGTGCCAGGCGGGCGCTCTCCCGGATCACCCCGGCGGCCCTTCCGATCTCCTCGCGGGGCGCCTTCGTATGGAACTCCAGCGCCCCGGCGTGCAGGCTCAGCAGCGTCAGCCGGTGCCCCAGCACATCGTGCATCTCCCGCGCGATCTCCTCCCGCGCCTCCCGGCGGGCCCGCTCCGCCCGCAACTCCGCGTCCGCCTCGGCCAGTTCGGCCCGCTCCCGCAGGGAGGCGATCAGCTGCTGCCGGGACCGCCGGAACAACCCCCATCCGATGGCCCCGGCGATCAGTGCGAAGTACGTCAGCGCCGAGCTCTTCCGGTCCCCGGACACCTCCGGCAGCTGCCACAGGAAGACGGGCAGGGGTACGAAGGCCACCGCCGCCACCCATGCGGTGGCCCGCCCCGGCCGGGTCGCGGCCACCGTGAACACCGCCACCATCGCCGGACCGGTGAGGTAGTGCGACAGCTCGCTGCCCGCCAGCAGCAGCGCCACCGCCAGCGCCACCGGCCACCGCCGCCGCAGCAGGACCGTCGCACACCCCAGCCCGCCGATCACCTGATCGACGGTCAGCCACACCGGATCGAGGTCCTCCTCGATCGGTATGGAGTCGGAGCTGGCGGCGGCGAAGCAGGCGGCGAAGAGCATCAGCCCCAGATCGGCTGCCCAGTCCCGGCGGGTGCGGTGGATGCGGCGCATGTCCTGGAAATCTACGCGGACCGGGCGGGCGAGCGGGGACTCGTAGCGCGGGCGGATACTTAAGTACCACTCCCCGGTGGCGGGCGGTCTCCTTTGGTCATCGCCGCGTCGCCTTGTGCCCGATCCGCCGCCCGGGGCGGCCCGCCTAGGTTCGGGCCATGTCATCCGCCAAGGACACCTCCCCGCTCGCCGCCGTGTCGCATCTGCTCTCCTTCACCCTCGTCGTCGGCGGCGGAAGCGGTCTGCTGCACGAATGGTGGGGCTGGCTCCACTTCATGGGGTTCGTCCGCTTCCTCGTCCCCGACGGCTATGAGGTGTACAGCTATGTCGTGATGGTCGTCCTCGGCCTGGCGGTGGGCGCGGCGGGCGGTGCGCTCAGCGATCGGAGCCGCGGATGAGACCGCGGCAACACAGCGGCGAGCGAGGTGGTGAGCAGAGCGCTCACGGTGAGGCCGAGGCCCCGTCTGGTACGTCCCGTTGATCGCGACGGTCAGTCCGCCGGACGCGGTGGCGCCGTCGTACCGCGGACCTCGAGGACCGGGGCGGTGAGGGCCACCCCGCCGGGGCGGGCGGGGTCGGCGATCCGGTCGAGCAGCCGGCGCGCGGCGCGGCGGCCGATGTCATGACCGGCGTTGTCCACGGTGGTGAGCCACAGATGGCGCAGCCGCGCGAGATAGGTGTTGTCGTAGCCGACGAGGGAGAGGTCGCCCGGCACCCGCAGGCCGAGCTCCTCGGCGGCCGACAGGGCGCCCACCCCGGCCATGTCGTTGAACGCGAAGACGGCGGTGGGGCGGTGCGGAGCGCTCAGCAGCCGGACCGTGGCCCGGTAGCCGCCCTCCTCGGTCAGATCGCCCTGCTCCACGGTCGCCGATCCGGACAGGCCGTGCTCGCGCATGACCGCCTCGAAGCCACGGCGGCGCAGTTCGCCCACCACACCTTGTCCCGCGATATGCGCGATATGCCGGTGGCCCAGGCCGATGAGGTGCTCGGTGGCCAGGCGGGCGCCCAGCTCGTCGTCGCCCGCGACGATGTCCACGTTCGGCAGCACGGGCTCGCGGGTGCCGGCGACCACCGTGGGCACCCGCGCGGCCGCCGTGCGCACCGCCGCCGGGTCCGGGAGCGTGCCCACGGCGATCAGGCCGTCCACCCGAAGCTCGGTGAAGGTGTGGGTGAGGTCCTCGCCGAGCCGCCGGTTGAGCCGGCCGTCGGCCAGCAGGGTCCGCAGACCGCTCGCGTACAGCTCGGAGTTGAGGCCGTCGAGCAGCTCCACGAACCAGGGGTTGCGCAGGTCGTTGAGGAGCACCCCGACGGTCCTGGTGCGCCGCTCGCTGAGGCTGCGCGCGGCGGCGTTGGGCCGGTAGCCGAGCTCCTCGACGGCGGCCAGGACGGCCCGCCGCTTCTCGGGACGCACCTGCTGGGAGCCGCGCAGCACCAGGGAGACCAGCGACTTCGACACTCCGGCCCGTTCGGCGACATCGCGGATCGTCGGTGGTCTCATGGTCTGGACCGTTCCACAGGGTGGACGCGGTTGTCAAAGGGGGTTGACACCTGTGAGAAGGGCTTTCAGTGTGGGCCAGGAGAGATCTGGAACGGTCCAAAGAAGGGCAGTCATGGTGAGCACGCTCGGGGTCGCCGTCGTGGGATTCGGCTGGATGGGACGGGTGCACACCCAGGCGTACGTCCGGCTGCCGCACCACTTCCCGCAGCTGTCCGTACGGCCCGAACTCGTCGCCGTCGCCGACGAGGTGCCCGGACGGGCCGAGGAGGCCGCCGGGCGGTACGGCTTCGCCACCGCCGCCCGGGACTGGCAGGAGGTCGCCGCCGACCCCCGGGTCCAGGCGGTGAGCATCGCCGCGCCGAACTTCCTGCACCGCGAGATCGGCGTCGCCATGGCCAAGGCGGGCAAGCACATCTGGATCGAGAAGCCGGTCGGGCTCACCGCCGACGACGCCCGCGCGGTCGCCGGGGCCGTGGCCGAGGCCGGGGTCCAGGGCGCGGTCGGCTTCAACTACCGCAACGCACCCGCCGTCCAGACCGCCCGCGCCATGATCGCCGCCGGGGAGATCGGCACCGTCACCCATGCCCGCGTCCGCCTCTTCAGCGACTACGCCGCCCACCCCGAAGGTGCCCTGACCTGGCGGTACGAACGTGCGCGTGGCGGCAGCGGGGTGCTGGGCGACCTCGCCTCGCACGGGGTGGACCTGGCCCGTTTCCTGCTCGGCGAGATCGACGCGCTGACCGCCGACACCGCCGTGTTCGTTCCCGAGCGGGCCCGTCCCACGGGCGCCACCGCCGGTCACACCCGGGCCACCGGCGGCGAGCTGGGCCCGGTGGAGAACGAGGACTACGTCTCCTGTCTGCTGCGCTTCGCCTCCGGCGCCCGCGGGGTGCTGGAGGCCTGCCGGGTCTCGGTCGGCGAACAGAACACTTACGGCTTCGAGATCCACGGCACCAAGGGTGCGGTCTTCTGGGACTTCCGGCGCATGGGCGAACTCGGCGTCAGCCGCGGCACCGCGTACCAGGACCAGCCAGTCTCCACCGTGTACGTCGGCCCCGGGCACGGTGAGTACGCGGCCTTCCAGCCCGGCTCGGCCAACGGCATGGGCTATGACGATCTGAAGGTGATCGAGGCGTACCACTTCCTGCGCTCCATCGTCGAGGGCACCGCCCACGGCGCCACCCTGGACGACGCCGTGCACAGCGCCACCGTGCTGGACGCCATGACCCGCTCCGCCGACCTGGGCACGTGGGTGAGCCCCGGCTGAGCGAAGCGGCGGACGCCGGGGTGACTTCCGGCTCATGGTGACCGCGGTGAGCACGCGGGGCCGAACCGGCGTACTGGAGGGGGCGGGGAACCGCGCCACGCACCCTCGACGCCGGAGGTATCCCACCCGTGACCACCTCGACCGAAGCGGACCCGACCGAGGCCGGCCGCCGCGACGCGGGCGATCCGCGGGGCGGGCGGTTCGACTCCTCCCTCGGCCTCATCATGCTGCTGCTCCTGGTGGTGGTCGCGCAGGGGCCGGTCCGCCGGGCGCTGTCGGCTCCGGTGGCGCAGAGCTGGACGACCGTGTTCACCGCGGTGGTCCTCCAGGCACTGCCCTTCCTCGTGCTCGGGGTGCTGCTGTCGGCGCTCATCGCGGTCTTCGTCCCGCCGTCGTTCTTCGCCCGCGCGCTGCCGCGGCGGCCCGCCGTCGCGGTGCCGGTGGCGGGCGTGGCCGGGGCGGTGCTGCCCGGCTGTGAATGCGCATCCGTACCGGTGGCCGGGGCGCTGGTGCGCAGGGGCGTCACCCCGGCAGCGGCGCTCGCGTTCCTGCTGTCCGCCCCGGCGATCAACCCGATCGTGCTGACCGCCACCGCCGTCGCGTTCCCCCGTCAGCCGCAGATGGTGCTCGCCCGGTTCGTGGCGAGTCTGTTCGTGGCGTGTGCGATGGGCTGGCTGTGGCAGCGGCTGGGGCGGGCCGACTGGTTGCGCCCACCGGCCCGCCCCGCCTTCCACGGCCACGGAAAGGGCGCCGCGTTCTGGGCGTCCGTACGCCACGATGTGATGCACGCCGGTGGCTTCCTCGTCGTCGGCGCCATGGCCGCGGCCACCCTCAAGGCCGTGGTCCCGGCGAGCTGGCTGCGCGGCGCCGCCGATGACCCGGTCGTGTCGATCCTGGCCCTGGCGGTCCTCGCGGTGCTGCTGTCGATCTGCTCCGAGGCCGACGCCTTCGTGGCCGCGTCCCTGTCGCAGTTCTCGCTCACCGCCCGGCTGGCGTTCCTCGTCGTCGGCCCGATGATCGACCTGAAGCTGTTCGCGATGCAGACCGGCACGTTCGGCCGCGGGTTCGCGCTGCGGTTCGCGCCCGCCACCTTCGTCCTCGCCGTCCTGGTGTCGACCCTGGTCGGGGCGGTGCTGCTGTGAACAGGAAGGCTCAGGCGATCGTGCTGTTCCTGGTCGGCGGGGCGGTGCTGCGGGCCGGATCCACCGACCTCTATCTGCGCTATGTGAAGGCGGGGCTGCGCCCGCTGCTCCTCGCGGCCGGTGTCGTCCTGATGGCGGCGGCCGTCGCCACCGTCTGGTACGAGCGGCGGACGCGCCCGGCCGGTGAGGACGCGGGGGAGGGCGAAGACGGTCACGGTGAGGGCGAAAGCGGCCACGGGGAGGGCGAAGGCGGCCACGCCCACCGGGAACCACGTGTCTCCTGGCTCCTCGTGCTCCCGCTGTTCGCCCTCATCCTGGTGGCGCCGCCCGCGCTCGGCTCGTACACCGCCATGCACACCGGCACGGCGCTGCAACGCCCTTGGGGCTTCCCCGCCCTCCCCGCCGGGGACCCGCTCCCGCTCAATGTCGCCGACTACGCCGGGCGCGCGGTGTACGACCACGGGCGCTCCCTGGAGCACCGCAGGGTCAAGATCACCGGCTTCGTCGCCCTCGACGGCCACGGTGCCCCCTATCTCGTCCGGATGGCGCTCAACTGCTGCGCCGCCGACGCCCAGCCCGTCAAGATCGGCCTGACCGGACGGATCCCCGCGGTGCTGGAACCCGACACCTGGCTCCAGGTCATCGGCACCTACACCCGCAAGCGGACCAAGGACCCGGTGGGCGGTGGCGCCATCCCGTACCTCGAGGTCAGCCGGTCCAGGCCGGTCCCTGCCCCGCGCGATCCGTACGACGAGAGCTGGAACGGCTGAGGGCTGACCATTCGTCAGGCCCCCCGCCCCGCCACCCGGTCGCTAGAATCCGCCGAGCGGCTGCTGATCTTGGGGGAGCGGGCGGCCGACCACAGGAGTTCTTCCTGCCACCACCTGGGAGTCGACCATGGAGCACACCTCGCCCGAGCGCGCGGCCATGGCACCGCTCGGCCCACCGCCGCCGTTCGATCCGGAACTCGCCATGGCGCTCACGGCCATCCATGAACTCCTGCCGCCCGGCGGCTCCGGGGCCGATCCGGGTGCGACACCCCCTGAGGGCGTGCCGGGGATGGAGCCGGTGACGAACGAGGCCCTGGAGCGCGACGGGGTCTTCCGGGTCGAGGAGCGGTCCGTCCCCGGCCCGGTGGGCGCGCCGGACGTCTCCCTGCTGATCTGCCGTTTGGCGGACGCGGCCACTGAGGTGCCGGTGCTGTACCACATCCACGGCGGTGGCATGACGGTCGGGGACAACCGCACGGGCGTGCCGGAGATGCTCGACCTCGCCCAGGAACTGGGACTCTCCGTGGTCTCCGTCGAGTACCGCCTGGCGCCGGGGACCCAGCACCCCGGGCCGGTCGAGGACTGCTACGCCGGTCTGGTCTGGACGGCCGAACACGCCGCGGAGCTGGGCATCGACCCCGGGCGCGTCATCGTCGTCGGGGGCAGCGCGGGTGGCGGCCTCGCCGCCGCGGTCGCGCTGCTGGCCCGGGACCGCGGCGGCCCCGCCCTGTTCGGACAACTGCTGATGTGCCCCATGCTGGACGACCGCAACGACACGCCCTCCGCCCGGCAGATGGCAGGCGTAGGGGTGTGGGACAGGGCCGCCAACGAGGCCGGATGGACGGCACTGCTCGGCGCCGCACGCGGGACCGACGACGTCTCGCCCTACGCGGCACCGGCCCGCGCGACGGACCTGTCCGGTCTGCCTCCCGCGTTCATCGACGTAGGGGCCGCGGAAACGTTCCGCGACGAGGACGTCGACTACGCCGGGCGCATCTGGCGGGCCGGCGGACAGGCCGAACTGCACGTCTGGCCCGGTGCCTTCCACGGATTCTCGGGCATGGCACCGCAGGCGGCCGTCTCACGGGACGCGCGGGCGGCGCGGCTGCGGTGGCTGCGCAGGCTTCTGGCCCACTGATGGCCGCCGCGCGCCGACCGTACGTACCACCGCGCGGTGACCGTCAGGATCAGTGGGATTCGCGGGGCACCGGATGTCCGCTGCCGCCGACCAGGAAGTCCAGGTCAAGGCCCTGGTCGGCCTGCAGCACACGCTCGGTGTAGAGCCTGCTCCAGCCCCGGTCGGCGACCGGCGGCGGGGGCTCCCAGGCGGCCCGTCGGCGCTCCAGCTCCTCCTCGCCCACATCCAGGGTCAGCGTGCGCGCCGGGACGTCCAGGGTGATCCAGTCGCCGTCGCGCACCAGCGCCAGCGGGCCACCAACGGCGGACTCGGGGGACACATGGAGCACCACGGTGCCGAAGCCGGTGCCGGACATCCGGCCGTCACATATGCGCACCATGTCCTCGACGCCCTTGCGCAGCAACTTGGGTGGCAGCACCACATTGGACACCTCGGGCATCCCCGGGTAGCCGCGCGGGCCGCTGCCCCGGATCACCAGCACGGTGTTCTCGTCCACCGGCAGGTCCTCATCCGCGTGCACGGCGAGGTAGTCCTCCGGCGTGTCGAACACCAGGGCCCGGCCACGGTGGGTGAGCAGATGGCGCGATGCGGCGGACTGTTTGATCACCGCGCCGTTCGGCGCGAGATTGCCGCGCAGTACGGCGGTGCCGGTGCCCGCCTCCTGGAACGGCTCGTCCAGTGTCCGGATCACCTCGCGGTTCCAGCACTCGGCGTCGGCGACGTTCTCCGCCACCGTACGGCCGGTCACCGTGGTCGGCTCCGGGTGCAGCAGCGCACCCAGCTCGCGCATCACCACCGGCAGCCCACCGGCGTAGCAGAAGTCCTCCATCAGGAACCGTCCGGAGGGCTGCAGATCGACCAGCGTGGGCACCTCCCGGGCCAGCGCGTCGAAGTCGTCGAGAGCCAGCGGCACGCCCAGCCGCCCCGCGATGGCCAGCAGATGGATCACCGCGTTGGTGGACCCGCCGATGGCCGCGTTGACCCGGATCGCGTTCTCGAACGCCTCCCGGGTCATGATCTGCGACGGCCGCAGATCCTCCTCCACCATGGCCACGATCCGCTGCCCGGCGCGCTGCGCCGTCTCGTACCGTCGCGAGTCCACCGCCGGCCAGCTCGCCGAAAAGGGCAGCTGCATGCCGAGTGCCTCGGCCATCGACGCCATGGTGGACGCGGTGCCCATGGTCATGCAGTGCCCGTTGGACCGGGCCATACAGCCCTCGGCGAAGAAGCACTCCTCCTGGGTCATCCGCCCGGCCGCCAGTTCGGCCTCGAACCGCCACACCTGGGTGCCCGAGCCCACATCCCCGCCCCGGTACTTGCCGTTGAGCATCGGACCGCCGGTGACCATGATGGCCGGCAGATCGACACTGGAGGCGGCCATCAGCAGACCCGGAGTGGTCTTGTCACAGCCGGACAGCAGCACCACACCGTCCAGCGGATTGGCCCGCATCAGCTCTTCGGCCTCCATGGCCAGCAGATTGCGGTACAGCATCGCGGTGGGCCGCATCAGCGTCTCGCCCAGCGCCATCGCGGGGAACTCCAGCGGAAAGCCACCGGCCTGCCACACCCCGCGCTTCACCGACTCCGCCACCCGCTGCAGATGGCTGTTGCAGGGCGCCAGCTCCGACCACGTCGTGGCGATGCCGATCACCGGACGGCCGTCGAACACCTCACCGGTATAGCCCTGGTTGCGCATCCAGGACCGATAGACCATCCCGGACCGGCCCTCCGCACCGAACCAGGCCGCGCTCCGCCGACGGCCGTGTGTTCCCGTGTCAGTCACTTCTGCACTCCCTCTGGCGATCCTTGTCAGCGAAGGGTGATGACGTTTCCGGTGATGAGCGCGGCCTCGTCGGAGGCGAGGAAGACGATGGTCTTCGCGACCTCGGCCGGATCGGCGACATGGAAATGGGTGGGGCTCGCGGCGACGAACCGCCGGACCTCGTGCGTGACCCACCCGGTGTCGGTCACGGGCGGCTGCACCACATTGGCCGTGATGCCGAACCCGGCCAGCTCCGCGGCCGCCGACAGGGTGTAGTCGGTCTGTGCGGCCTTCGCCGCGCCGTAGGACACCTCTCCGGGGAAACCGAGCTCCCCTCCCGACGTCAGGCCCACGATCCGCCCCCAGTCGGCACCGCGTGCCCGGTGGCGGCGGGCCAGCTCGCCGATCAGCAGCGCGGGCGCCATCGCGTCCACCGAGAACTGCCGGGACCAGGTCTCCGCGCTGACGGGGCGCAGCGGCCGGTCGAACCGGTCGGCCGGATCGGGGGTGAAGGTGTCCTGGATCCACCCCGAGGCGTTGTTGACCAGGATGTCGACCGGACCCAGGCGGTCCTCGGCGAGGTCGAAGAGCCGCTCCGGAACCGCCGGGTCGCCGAGGTCCGCCTCAAAGGCCTCGGCCCGCCCTCCGGCCCGGCGGATCTCCGCCGCGACTTCTTCACCGTCGGTGGACCGCGCGGCTCGGTACGGATCCGGGGCGTCCCCCTCGCCGGTGCCGGGTGGCGGTCGCAGATAGGTGCAGAGCACCGCGACGCCACGGGCCGCCAGCGCTTGTGCCGTCGCGGCGCCGATCCCCTGGTTCGCCCCCGTCACCAGGGCGACATGGCTGGTTGACGATGTTTCCCGCACCCCCGCAGTACAGCAAAGACGAGCGCCACGCGGAAGATCGTGTCCTCGGCGTTCTCGGCGAAGCCGTGCTTCGGCCCGGCGCCGTCCGGCGCCGTCCGGCGCCATCCGGCGGTTCCGCGTGGACGTCCGTTCAGCCCTGGGGCGGCGAGCCGTACGGCTCGGTGGGGGCCGGTGCGGTAAGCATCCGGTGCGTGTGGTGTGGATCGGTGTCCGGCCTACGGTGAGGAGTGTCCGCATGAGTGGTGAGCTGTCCGGTGCCACGGCCCTGATCACGGGCGCCACGGCGGGGATCGGCCGGGCCGTGGCCCTGCGGCTGGGGGCGCTGGGGGCAGAGGTCGTCGTCCACGGCCGGGACGCGCGTCGTGGCGCGGACGTGGTCCAGGAGGTGTCCGCGACGGGCGCCACGGCCAGGTTCGTGGCGGCGGATCTGGCCGAGGCCGACGATGTACGGCGGCTGGCCGCCGAGACGGGGGACGTGGACATCCTGGTCAACAACGCGGGTGTCTACCGGTTCGCGGACACCGCCGGGACCTCGTCCGAGATGTTCGACGTCCATATGGCCATCAACGCCCGTGCGCCGCTTCTGCTGGTGGGACGGCTCGCACCGGGTATGGCCGCCAGGGGCCACGGGGCCATTGTCAACCTCAGCACCATCGCCGCCGGTGCCCCCGCCCGCAATGCCGGGGCGTACGGCGCCTCGAAGGCCGCGCTGGAGCTGCTGACCCGGGTGTGGGCCGATGAGTTCGGCGGCCGGGGAGTCCGGGTCAATGCCGTCCGCTCGGGTCCGGTCCGTACACCGGGCACCTCCGAGATGGGGGAGGAGGCCCTGCGGACCGTGGCACGGGCCACGGTTCTGGACCGGCCCGCGGCGCCCGAGGAAATCGCCGAAGCGGTGCTCTTCCTCGTCTCCCCGCGGGCGAGTTACATCACCGGCGCCATCCTGGAGGCCCGGGGCGGTGAGCTCGCCTTGGGCTGACGCACACCGGGACTTCGGGGCTTAGGGGGTGGCCGGCGGATCGTGACGCCTGCGGCGGGCTGTTCCCCTCCCCGCCCCTTCCCGAACTGGGGCTCTGCCCCAGACCCCGGACGGGGGCTCTGCCCCCAGACCCGGGGTCTGGGGGCGAAGCCCCTGGTATCGGGAAGGGGCGGGGAGGGGAAAGCACCGACATGCGGCTCCGCCGCGCTGGCCGCCGGACATCCCGCAGGGCGGCCTTGGGCGCGGCGACGGTCCTTACGGCGCAGGGCGACGGTCCTTACGGTGGTGCGCCGGTCCACGCGATGGGCTGTTCCGTCCAGATGCACTTGCCCTCGGCGGTGTAACGGGTCCCCCAACGCTGCGAGAGCGCGGAGACCAGCTGTAGCCCCCGCCCTCCCTCGTCCGTCTCGGCGGCCCGGCGGATCCGGGGGGTGGTGGCGCTGGCGTCCGAGACCTCGCAGATCAGCGATCTGCCGCGGATCAGCCGGAGCCGGGTGGGCCCCTTGGCGTGCCGTACGACATTGGCGACAAGCTCGCTGGCCAGCAGCTCGGTGGTCACGACGAGCTCGTCGAGACCCCATGCCTCGAGTTGTTCGCGCACATGGGTGCGGGCGAGACCGGCGGCCACCGGGTCCTCCGGCAGTGGCCACCCGGCGGTGTTCCCGGACGCCAGCCCGTGGAGCCGGGCGATCAGCAGGGCGGTGTCGTCGGCGGTCAGCCGTTTCGTGGGCAGCATGGCCCCGACCAGGAGGTCGCAGAGCCGGTCGAGCCGGTCGTGGTCCGCCCCGTGTCGGCCGCCCGCCCTGCGGCCGCTGCTACGCGGACGGGGCGGAGGACACGTGAGGAGCCGCCCGTACTCGCTGGTCAGCACCTGGGTGCACTCGGCGATACCGGTGTCGATGTCGCGCGCCGCGGACTCCACCAGGCCGTCGGTGTACATCACCAGCAGACTGCCGTCGGGCAGCCGCAGATCCACGGTGGAGAACGGGGGCTCCCCGGCGCCCAGCGGCGGATCGGGCGTCGGCTCCAGGCACTCCACGCTTCCGTCCGGGCGCACGATCAGCGGCGGGGGGTGACCGGCGCGGGCGAGGGAGCAGTACCCCGTGATGGGGTCGTACACCGCGTACAGACAGGTGGCGAAGGAGTCGTCGCCCAGATCGCTGACGACCTCGTTCAGATGGGCCAGGACCTCCTCGGGAGGCAGCTCCAGGTTGGCGAGCGTATGCACGGCGGTGCGCAGCCGCCCCATGGTGGCGGCCTCCGCCAGACCGTGGCCCATCACATCGCCGATGACGAGGGCCACCCGCTCCGCGGACAGCGGGATCACGTCGTACCAGTCGCCGCCGATGTCCGTACCGCTGCTGGCGGGCAGATAGCGCACGGCGGGGGTGAGGGCGGCCGGGGAGGGCAGGACCCGGGGCAGCAGACCGCGCTGGAGCGCCTGGGCGCGGGCGTGTTCGGTGTCGTAGAGCCGGGCCCGTGCCAGTGCCTGGGCGGCCATTCCGCTGAGGGCGGTGAGCAGGGTGCGCTCGTCGGCGGAGAGGCGGCGGGGCCTGTCGAAGGAGACGGTGCAGGTGCCGATGGCGTTGCCCGATGCGATCAGGGGGAGCACGGCCCAGGCGTTCTTCCGGGCGATGGCGGGGTTGCCGGTGAGATCGGGGAACAGCTGCTCGTACTCCTCGGTCGAGGAGATGAAACGCGGCCGGCGTGAGCCGAGCACTTCGTTGAGCAGACGGTAACCCCCGAACGCCGGGACCCCGTCGACCCTGCTGAGGAAGGCCCGGGGATAGCCCACGGACCCCACCACGTTCAGTCGGCCGCCCTCCAGCCACAGCATCAGCAGACCCGAGGCGCCGAACGGCGGCAGCACCTGGCCGGCCATGACCTGGACGACGTCCTGGGTGGTCACCGCCTCGGCGAGCGCGTTGCCCAACTCGCTGATCCGGGCGGCCTGTTCGGCGCCGACGCGCTCGGCCTCCGCGCGCCGCGCGGCCTGGGTACGCCGTTCGGTGACATCGGCGAGATAGGCCGTCAGCCCATCGGGGACCGAGACCAGCCGTATGTGGTACCAGCGGTCGTCGGTGGGCCACTGGATGTCGAACCCGGTCGGCCTGCCGTCGGCGGCGGCGCGCCGACAGCGGTCCTCCAGCTCGGGGACCGTGCCCGCGGGGCCCTCCCAGAGCGGCCGGCCGAGCACCTCTCCGGCCAGGCCGACCAGGCGCTCGGCCTCGACGTTGAGGAAGGTGATCCGCCAGTCCCGGTTCACCGCGAAGAACGCGTCGCTCATGTACCGCAGCGCCTGCCCCACCGACTCCCGTGCCATCCGGCTCTCGGTGGTGTCCCAGACCTTCCCGAGCATGCGGACCGGTTCGCCGTTCGCGTCGAGTTCGAGATGGGCGCGGCTCTGCACCCAGCCGGTGGTGCCGTCGGGGCGGCGGACCCGGTACTCGGCCTCGTAGCCGCTCCGCTCGCGCAGCGACTTCTCGGTGGCGGCCATCACCCGCGGCATGTCCTCGGGGTGGATGAGGTTGAGCCAGCTCTCGATCCGCCGTTCGTAGCCGCCGGGGAGGCCGAGAAGCGTCAGCCCCGCCCGGTCCCAGCGCATCTCACCGGTGTGGATGCCCCATTCCCAGGAACCGGCCTTGACCGCGTCCAGGGACTGCTGGACCACCGAGCCGCCCGGCCGCCGCTGCCACCACGGGTACTCGTCGCAGTCGCCGACCCCGACTCCCGAGCGCGAGAGGCGGCGCTCCGCCCAGCGCCCCACCGCATCGAGGAAGGCGGCCTGCTCGGGGGTCGGCTCCCGCGGGCCGGTGAGGACGGACAGTGCGCCCACCGGCCCTTCCGGACCGGTCAGCGGAACGGACGCCACGGTGGTCGCCGCCGGAAGGCTCCCGGAGGCGGCGCGGGCGGTCTCCCCGGCCCCGGGGGCTTCCCCGGCCCCGGTGGTTTCCCCGGCCCTGGCGTTCTCCCCGGCCCCGGGGGCCTCGCCGGAGGCCGCCGGGAGCCATATGAAGCGGCCGTCCCGCACGGCACGCGCCGGGGCGAGCGGGGCCTCGTCCTGGCGGATCTCCTCCCAGCCGCCGAGGGCGGCGAGCGGCAGCCCGCTGGCGAGGACCAGGCGCAGCGTACGGCTGCCGGCCGGACCGCAGGACCAGTGCACCAGGCCCGCGAGGCCGCCCAGCTCGGAGACCGCCTGGTCCAGGGCGTGCTGCATGACCTCGCGGTCGGTGAGCGCGGTGCCGACCGCCGAGAGGAGGGAGAGCCGTTCATCGCCCCATGAGTGGGAGCGCCCCACCGCGTCTGTTCCGCGCCACTCCGCCATCCCAGGACCTCACTCACGGAATAGGGCGTTCTCGGACAAACGTAGCACTGGCATATGCCGGACATCACTCACTGGACGTCCGCCGCCAAGTTCCCTATTTTCCCTACTGGAAAAATAGGGAATGATGAAGTCCGGCCGATGGAGGGGAGCGGGCGTGACGGTGGTGGATGCGGCGGCCGAAGCACTCGACCGCGCGTGGTGGCTGCAGATCGCCGGCGAGGCGGCGGACGACCTCGCCACGGACGCGGTCGTCCGCGACCAGGCCGGCAAGACGCCGTACGACGAGATCGCGCGGCTCCGCGAGGCGGGGCTGCTGGCGCTGCTGATCCCCGTCGAGCACGGCGGCGGGGGAGCGGACTGGTCGACGGCCTGCGCCGTCGTACGGAAGATCGCCGCGGCCGATGGCGCGATCGGCCAGGTGCTCGGCTGCCACTACCTGTTGTCCTTCAGCGCCCGCTTCTTCGGCGGGGCGGATCTCGCCGCCCGGGTGGAGCGCGCGTCGGCGGCCGGGCAGTGGTGCTGGGGCGGTGGTCTGACCTCGCGCGAGCCACGGCTGACGCTCACCTCCGGCAGGGACGGCCGGCTGGTGAACGGACGCCAGGGGTACGCCACCGGCGTGCTGGTCGCCGACCGGCTGGCTGTCCGCGTCACCCACGCCGACACCGGCGAACCGCTGGCCGTGCTCGTCGACACCGCCCACCCCGGTGTGGTGTGCGGCAGCGACGACGTGGACACCTTCGGGCAGCGGCTGGCGGCCGGCGGCAGTGTGGAGTTCGACGCGGTGCCGGTCGAGGACGACGCGGTGCTCGGCCCGCTCTCCTGGGATGAGGACACCCTCTCGCCGTTCAGCGGGCTGGCCGCGCCGACCGGCCGTCTGGTCTCGGCGCAGATATGTCTCGGGATCGCGCAGGGGGTGCTCGCCGAGGCCCGCGAGTACACCAGGGCGGTGCACGCGCCCTGGCCGCACACCTCCCCGCGCGATCCGTACGCGCTGACCACCTACGGGGAGCTCACCGTCGCCACCTTCTCCGCCGCCGCCCTCGCCGACCAGGCGCTGGAGGCCCTGGACGGCGGGCTGGCGCGCGGCGAGGACCTGACCGACGACGAATGCGCCGAGATCACCGTGCTCGCCGCCGCGGCCGAGGCCGCCGCCTCCCGGGCCGCCCACGACGCCACCGCCCGCGCCCTGGACGTCGTCGGCGCCCGCTCCGCCTCCTCGGCCTACGGATTCGACCGCTTCTGGCGCAACGCGCGCACCCACACCCTCTACGACCCCGTCGCCCACCGGCTCCACGAGGTCGGGGACTACTTCCTCAACGGCGAGCACCCCCCGTTCACCCTGCCCTTCTGACGGCCCGGTGCTCAAGGGGCGGATAATCAGCGCATGCGGATCTCGGCGAAGGCGGACTATGCGGTGCGGGCGGCATTGGAACTGGCGGCGACGGAGGAGGACACCTCCGTCAAGGCCGAGGCGATCGCCGCCGCGCAGGGCATCCCGCACAAGTTCCTCGAGGGGATCCTGGGCGATCTGCGCCGGGGCGGCCTGGTGGCCAGCCAGCGCGGCGGCAAGGGTGGCTACCGGCTGGCCCGCCCGGCGGACACCATCAGCATCGCCGAGGTGATCCGGGTGGTCGACGGCCCCCTGGTGTCGGTGCGCGGAGTGCGCCCGCCCGAGCTGTCGTACTGCGGACCCGCGGAGTCGCTGCTGCCGCTGTGGATCGCGGTACGGGCCAACGTACGCAAGATCCTCGGCGAGGTGACCCTCGCGGAGGTGGCCGCGGCCGAGCTGCCCGGCGACGTCCTGGGCCTCGCCGAGGACCCGGAGGCGTGGACCAACCCCTAGCGCCCGAACCGTCGGCGCCAAAGCCGCCCTACGAGCCGGCGTCCAGGCCGTCGACCATGCGGTCGAGCAGCCGCGCGAACGTGGCGTCGGGGGTGAGCGGGCGTACCGGGGCGGAGAGGGCCTCGGCGAGCTCCGGATGGTGTCCGTCGGCGGCCACCGCGGCGAGATAGCGGGCTTCGGCGGCGGCCCGCTCGGGCGAGGCGGAGAGCGCGGCCTGGGCGATCTCGTCGGCGACGAGCCTGGCGGCGAAACCCGTGATCAGGCTGAACACCTCCAGCTTCGCACCGCCGTCCAGTGCGGTGGGCCGCAGGGCGGCGAGCGCGTGTTCCAGGAAGGCCAAAGTGTTGGGCCCGAGGGACCAGCGGCGGTTGAACAGCGCGGTGGGCAGCCAGGGGTGGCGGAGCATCAGAGCCCGCTGGGCATGGGCGATGGCCTTCAGATCGGCACGCCAGTCGCCGGTCAGCGGGTCCGGCGGGGACAGCTCGCCGCTCACGTGGTCGACCATCAGCTGCAGCAGCGTCTCCTTGTCGGGAGCGTAGCTGTACAGCGACATGACCCCGGCGCCGACCTGCGAGGCCACCCGCCGCATGGTGACCGCGTCGATTCCCTCCGCGTCCGCGAGGGCGACCGCCGCGGCAGTGATCGCCGCCCGGCTGAAGGCGGGTTTGCGCCCCTTGCGGGGGCGGTCGGAGTTCAGCCACAGCTGCTGGGGGTCGACGCCTCCGGCGTCCGACCCGTCACCGCGCACCACGACCTGATCGCTCCTTCCCCGCCATGGCGACTTGCCCCGCCATGCCGACTTGCGGAATCCATCCAAGCATCTACTATTCTCGTACGCGGTACGGGATTAGGGGAGGGGAACGCGGGATGACGTCACACACGCGCGATGGAGTGTCCGGCGCCACGGACGGCGGGGCCGGAACCACCTGGGTCGCGCCCCCAGGCAAGCCGCCGCTGTCCGCACGGATGATGAGGGCGACCTGGCGCGGCCTTCCGGCCAAGCGGTACGAGGCGGGATGGGAGCCGGGCCTCGGGGTCCCGGCCGCCGACGGCAGCCTCCTCCGTACGGACCACTACTTCCCGCGCGCGGACGGCGACTTCCCCACCCTGCTGGTGCGCTCGCCCTACGGCAGGGGTGTGCCCTGGTCACCCATGTACGGCATGCTCTTCGCCGAGCAGGGCTTCCACGTCGTGCTGCAGAGCTGCCGCGGCACCGGTGGCTCGGGCGGCGAGTTCCACTTCTGGCGGAACGAGGCCGCCGACGGCCTGGCCACCGTGGACTGGCTGCGCGGCCGGCCCTGGTTCAACGGCGCGCTGGGCACCCTCGGCCCGAGCTACCTCGGCTATGTGCAGTGGGCGCTCGCCCTGGACCCGCCGCCGGAGCTGCGGGCGATGGTGGTGCAGGTCGGCCTGTACGACCCGCATGCCCTGTTCCACCGCAACGGCGCCCTGCAACTGGAGAACGCGCTGCTCGTCGGCTCCGGTATGACCTCCCAGCACCGGGGGTTCGGCCCCTTCCTCCGGGCCACGCTGCGGCTGCGGCGCCACTTCGCGGAGATGACCCGGGCGCTGCCGCTGCGCGGGTCGTACGTCCGCGGGCTCGGGGGTGAAGTGCCCTGGCTGGACGAGGTGATGTCACACCCGGACGCCGACGACCCGTTCTGGGAGGGCGCGTCCACGGGGAACGCCGCGGCCGGCTCGCGCGTCCCCACCTGTCTGATCAGCGGGTGGCAGGACGCGCTGGTGGACCAGACCTTCGAGCAGTACGGCCGGTTGCGCGGGGCGGGCTGCGACACCTCCCTGCTGGTCGGCCCCTGGACCCACGCCTCCGCGCTCCAGAAGGGCTGGCCGGAGGTCTTCGCCGAAAGCCTCGCCTGGCTGCGCGCGCATCTGTGCGACGACCGCTCGGGGCTGCGCCCGACCGGGGTGCGGGTGCACATCGGCGGTCAGGGGCACTGGCGGGACCTCGCCGAGTGGCCGCCGTCCCCGGCCGTCGGCCAGTGGTTCCCGGCGGGGGACGGGCGGCTCATCCGGCAGCCGTCCGAGACGTCCGTCCCGCTCGCGGCCTTCCGCTACGACCCGGCCGACCCCACCCCGTCCATCGGCGGGCCACTGCTCTCGGCTACCGCGGGGAGCCGTGACAACGGCGACCTCGAGGAGCGCCCCGATGTGCTGACGTTCACCAGTGAGCCGATGAACGAGCCCATGGACGTCCTCGGCCCGGCGACCGCACGGCTGCGGATCTCCACGGACACCGGGTACGCCGATGTCTTCGCCCGGCTGTGCGACGTCGACGGAAAGGGCCGCTCCGTCAATGTGTGCGACGGGCTGGTACGGCTGCCCACCACACCGGCGCACCCCCTGGAGGTCACCGTGCCGATGAGCTCCACCGCCCACCGCTTCGCCCCCGGCCACCGGGTCCGTCTCCAGATCAGCGGTGGCGCCCACCCGCGTTTCGCCCGCAACTCCGGAAGCGGCGAGCCGACGCTCGACGCGACCACTCTCACGCCCGTGCGCATCACCGTGCACGGGGGCTCGGCGCTGGAGCTGCCTCAGGCCCGCGCCGAATGATGAAACGGTCGCTGGCGCGCGGGGGGCGTCAGCGGCCGTCTCATCCGTCCACCACATAGCCGAGGGCCTTGTCGACCACATTGCGCAGAGGGCGGCCCTCGCGCCGTCGGAGCAGATTGTCGAGGAAGAGTTCGCCCAGGTCGGCGCGCCAGTCCGTGACCTCGCCCGCGGTGTGCGGGGAGACGATGACACCCGGCATCTCCCACAGGGGCGATTCCGCCGGGAGCGGCTCATGGGTGAAGACATCCAGCGCCGCCCCGGCCAGCCTGCCCTGGGCCAGGGCGTCCACGAGGGCCTGCTCGTCGACCAGCGGGCCACGCCCGACGTTGACCAGCCGGGCGCCCCGCTTCATCGCCGCAAGTACGGGCGCGTCGACCATGCCACGGGTGGCGGGGGTGAGCGGGGCGGCCAGGACCACGTAGTCCGCCTCGCCCAGCGCCTCGCGCAGGCCCGCCGGGCCGTGCACCACGCCGAAGTCCGGGTCGGCGGTCCGCGGTGTGCGGCCCGCGCCACTGACCCGCATGCCGACCGCGCGCAGCAGCCGGGCGACGGCCCGCCCGATGGAGCCGGTGCCCCAGACCAGGGCCGTACGGTTGCCGATGCGCTCGCTGTCCGAGGGGCGCCACTCCCGGCGGCGCTGATGCTCCCAGGTGCCGGGGAAGTCCTTGGCGAGGGAGAGGACCAGCCCCAGGACGTACTCGGCGATGGGCCGGTCGTAGACGCCCCGCGCATTGGTGAGCACCACCTCGGGGTTGCCGGTCAGCGCGGGGAAGAGGAACGGCTCCACCCCCGCCGCGGCCACATGCACCCAGCGCGGGGCCCTCGCCGGATCGTCCGGCCAGGCGCCGGCCACCGCGGAGGTCAGCGGCCACCACGCGAGCAGGGCGTCCGCGCCGGGGAGGAACAGCGGCAGCTCCTCCTCGGTGGCGTACACCGTCTCGGCGAGGGACTCGATCCGCGCCCGGTTGGGCGGCAGATGGTCCCGGTACAGGACGACCAGCCGGTCAGCCACGTCCGGCTCCCGCGGAGTCGGCCGCGGCGGTGGCATCGGTCATGACGGGGCTCCCACGGGCGTGACGGGTACGGGCGGACGCCTCAAGCGTGGCCGAGACCACGCCGGTGGACAACGGACAGAGTGTCCACCCGATGACGAGGGACGGAACACGGTGGACGTTGACGGTGGCCGACGGCTGAACCAGGGTGATGGCCAGCCGGAACGCGCCACCGGTCGCTCCGGAGCCCATCCCGTCCCCGTCTCCCCGGGGCGTTCCCTGTCCCCCTCTCCCCGGAGCCCGTCCCCGTCCCCGGGGCGCACCCCGCCCCGCAGCCGGCCTCCGCCGTAGCGCCCCTCCTCGTCCCCAGGAGATGCGAGCATGTCCCTTCCCAGAACCTCCCGCGATCCCTCCCGAGAGCCCCTCGCGGGCTCCGCCGCCACCCTGGACAACGCCCCCGTCACCGCCTTTCACCGCAGAATGGTCGCCGTCGCCATGGGCGGTCCGTTCTGCGACGGCTATCTGCTCGGCATCATGGGGGTGGCGCTCAGTCTGATCACCCCGGCCCTGGACCTGGACACGATGTGGACCGGGCTGGTGGCGGCGTCCGTCCTCGTCGGTGTCTTCCTCGGCGGTGTGGTGTTCGGCCCGATCACCGATCGGGTGGGCCGCCATCTGATGTATGTGCTCAACCTGGTCGCGTTCGTGATCGGTTCCGCGTTGCAGTTCTTCGTCACCGAGGCGTGGCAGCTGGTGGTGCTGCGGCTGTTCATCGGCATCGCGATCGGCGCCGACTACCCGATCGCCTCGGCCCTCACCACCGAGCTGGTGCCGCGCCGGATGCGCGGCCCCGCCCTGTCCGGGCTGGTCCTGGCCTGGTGGGTGGGGTACGGGGTCAGCTTCTGGGGCGGCTGGCTGCTGCTGGGCACCGGCGACGACGCCTGGCGCTGGATGCTCGCCTCCGGCGCGGTCCCCGCCGTGCTCTTCCTGCTCCTGCGGGCGGGCGTGCCCGAGTCGCCGCGCTGGCTGGCGTCGCGGGGACGGGTGGAGGAGGCCAGGGAGGTCGTACGCCGCCACCTCGGCCAGGAGGTCAGCGCCGAGGAGCTGCTGGCCGAGGTCCGCCAGGACCGGCGTGGCGGCTCCGGCCTCGGCAACCTCGCCGAGATCTTCCGCCGTGGCTATGGGATCCCCGTGCTGTTCTGCTCGCTGTTCTGGATCTGTCAGGTGGCGCCGGCCTTCGCGGTGCGGTCCTTCCAGCCGCAGATGCTGGAGTCCTTCGGGGTGACCGGTACCTTCGGCGCCAGCGCGCTGATCACCACGCTCGCGGTCGCCGGAACGGGCCTGGGGCTGGTCGTCGTCAACCGCATCGGCAGGCGTCCGCTGCTCATCGGCAGCTTCCTGTGCGTCAACGTCTCCCTGATCGCGCTCACCGTGCTGCCACTGCACTACGCGGCCCTGGTGGTGGCCCTCTTCGCCGCCTTCCAGTTCTTCGAGGCCGCGGGCAGCGGACTGCAGTTCGTCTACCCCAGCGAGCTGTTCCCCACCGACCTGAGGGCCACCGGCGTCGGCATCGCCACCGCCATGAGCCGGGTGGGCTCCGCCTCCAGCACCTTCCTGCTCCCGATGGCCACCGCCGACCTCGGGGTTCGCGGCACCCTCGCCATCGGGGTGGCCATCACGCTCATCGGCCTGGTGGTGTCCGTCGTCCTCGCCCCCGAGACCAAGAACCTCGGTCTGGCCGAAGCCAGCAGCCGTACCTGACGCTCCGTCAAACACCGTTCATCGGAAAGGACTCGCCCATGCGCAAGCTGGTCTCCTTCGACTGCTACCGCACGCTCATCAACTTCGACACCCGCACCGCCACCCACGAGATCGTCAAGGACCGGCTCGCCGAGCTCGGCGTGGACCCCGATCAGTTCCATCACGACGCGTATGTGATGCGCTTCCAGGGCGTCCTGGACGAGTACCTGCCCTACCGGGAAGTCGTCCGCCGCACCCTGCGCAATGTCATGACACTGCACGGCCTGGAGTACCGGGACGAGGACGGCGAGGCGCTGATCGACGCCATCAAGAAGTTCACCCCGTTCCGCGAGGTCCCCGACGCGCTGCGCCGCCTCAAGGGCGAGTACGACATCGCGATCCTCTCCAACAGCGAGGACGACCTGATCACTTACGCCGTCGAGGCGCTGGGCGTGGACTTCGACCATGTGCTCACCGCCGAACAGGCCGGTGCCTACAAGCCGCTGCCGCAGGCGTTCGAGTACCTCATGACGGCCACCGGCCGCGGCCCCGAGGACATCATCCACACCGCCCAGGGCTGGGAGTACGACATCATGCCGACCAAGCGGTACCCGGGCATGCGGCGGATCTGGGTGAACCGCTACGGCTTCCCCGGCTCGGAGGCCTTCCAGCCGTACGAGGAGATCAAGGACCTGTCCGAGCTGCCCCCGCTGCTCGGCGTCTGACCCCGGCCCCACCGCCACCCGCCCCACCGCCACCCGCCCCACCGCTCTTCGCCGCGAAGGGAATCCATGACCGCCACCACGGCCGGCCGGCCGGCACCGGTCAACGGCCGCGTCGCCCACTGGTTCGCCGAACTCCCCACCCCCCGCCCGGCGTTGCCCGGCGATCGCGACGCGGATGTGTGCGTCGTCGGCGCCGGACTGACCGGGCTGTGGACCGCGTATTACCTCAAGCAAGCCGACCCCGGTCTCCGGATCACCGTCCTGGAGGCCGAGTTCGCCGGATTCGGCGCCTCGGGCCGTAACGGCGGCTGGGCCTCCGGGCTGATCCCCGGCGCCCGCGACCGGATGGCCAGGGCCTACGGCAGGCCCGCGGTCCTGGACTGGCAGCGGGCCATGAACGAGGCGGTGGACGAGGTGATCGACGTGGCCGCCCGCGAGGGCATCGACGCGGGCATCGTCAAGGGCGGCACCCTGCGCGTGGCCCGAACCCCCGCCCAGGCCACCCGGCTGCGCCACAAGGTCGAACAGGACCATGAGTGGGGAGTGGCCGACTCGGTGCTGCTCACCCCCGCCGAATCCGCGGCGCGCATCCGTATCGACGGGGTCACCGCCGCCGCCTTCACCCCGCACTGCGCCCGGCTGCAGCCCGCGACCCTGGTCCGCGGCCTCGCCGGCACCGTCGAGCGGCTCGGTGTCACCATCCACGAGAAGTCCCCGGTCACCGCCATCGAACCGGGCCGTGCGATCACCGCGCACGGCACCGTACGGGCCCCCGTCGTGCTCCGGGCCACCGAGGGGTTCACCGCGTCCCTCAAGGGGCTGCGGCGCGCCTGGCTGCCCATGAACAGCTCCATGATCGTCACCGAGCCGCTGCCCGCCCGGATCTGGCGGGAGATCGGCTGGGAGGGCCGGGAGACCCTCGGGGACACCGCCCACGGCCATATGTACGCCCAGCGCACCGCCGACGACCGGATCGCGATCGGCGGGCGCGGGGTGCCCTACCGCTTCGGCTCGCGCACCGACCACGAGGGGCGGGTCGGCGAGCGCACGATCGGCCAGCTCACCCGGACCCTGGAGCGGATGCTGCCGCAGACTGCCGGGGCCCGGGTGGACCACGCCTGGTGCGGGGTGCTGGCCGTGCCCCGCGACTGGTCCGCCACGGTGGGCCTGGACCGGGCCACCGGACTCGGCTGGGCCGGTGGGTACGTCGGCCACGGAGTCACCTCCACCAACCTGGCCGCCCGCACCCTCACCGATCTGGTCCTGGCCCGCGACACCCGGCTCACCCGGCTGCCGTGGACCGGCCACGCCCCGGGCACCTGGGAGCCCGAGCCGTTCCGCTGGCTGGGGGTGCGCGGCCTGTACACCGCCTACCGCCTCGCCGATCGCCACGAGGCGGGCGGACGTGTCCGTACCTCACCCATCGCCACCATCGCCGACCTCATCGCACGCCGCCCGTGAGAGCCTGAGTCATATCCCCGGTCGGATCAGCGTGCGGCGTCTGGGGCGTGCGATCGCAAGGCGCCGGAGCGCCCTCGTGGCGGAGCCACTTGGGCGTTTCGGTAACGCGGCGAGCGTGCGTGCCAGGCGTCGCACGCCCGGCCGGGGATATGACACAGGCTCTGAGGCCGGGCGCCGCCGCGTCCGGGCCGGTCCGACGGCCCTGGGCGCGGCGGCCCGGCTCTGCGATGATGAGCGGTATCCGGAGGGAGTCCGTCCAGATGCCGTTGCTCACGGTTGCCGACGTCCTGCGCCTTCCCGTCATCGTCGCGGGACTTCCCCGTGTGATGGCCGGTGAGGAGCGGCTGGCCCGTGCGGTCCGCTGGGTGCACGTCACCGAGCTGCTCGACCCCGCCTCGTTCCTCGAAGGCGGTGAGCTGGTGTTGACCACCGGCATGCCCCAGCCCAACGACCCCAGCCGGTTGCGCGGCTATGTGGACCAGCTGGCCGACATCGGTGCCGCGGGGCTCGTGGTGGAGCTCGGCCGCCGCTACCAGCAGGTGCCACCGGACCTGGTGGCCGCCTGCCGCGCCCGGGACCTCCCCCTGATCGTCCTGTCCCGTGGCATCCGCTTCATCGAGGTGACCCAGACCGTCCACGCGCTGATCCTCGACGCGCAGGGCGAACTGCTGCGCCGCTCCCAGCAGGTGCATGAGATCTTCACCGGGCTGACGCTGCGCAACGCCGAACCGGATGAGCTGGTGCGCGCCGCCGCCGATCTGATGGGCCGCCCGGTGGTCCTGGAGAACCTGCTGCACCACGCGGTGTTCTCCTGCACGGCGGGCGGCACGGCAGGCCAGATCCTGGAGGCGTGGCAGCGCCGCTCCCGTGCCACGCCGACCCCCGACACCACGCAGGCCAGCGGACCGGAGGGCTGGCTGGTGGCCCCCGTCGAGCACGACGGCCGGCGCTGGGGGAGACTGGTGGCGGTGCCGAACGCGGCCGCCCCCGCGGCCGACCCGGAACACACCATGATCCTGGGACGGGCCGCCACCGCCCTCACCCTCGCCCGGCTGACCGGCCACACCCAGTGGGACCGCCAGGCCCACACCTGCGCCCTGCTGGAGCTGCTGCGCTGGAGCTACCGCGGCCGCACCGAGGCACGCATCCGCATCGAGGCCCTCGGCATACCGGTCGTCGGCCACCGCCTGATCGCCCTCGCCATCGGCCACCACGGCGCCACCGCCGATGGGACGGGCCTGGACGACCGGCTCGCCGACGCCCTTCAGGGCGCCGGCACCCGGGCCCTGGTGGGGCGGCTCTCCCCGGACCGGACCGGGGTGCTGCTCGCCCTGGCCCGCGCCAGCGCCTGGCAGCCGGTGGTGGAGCGGGTCAGCCGACTCACCGAGGAGACCCTGGGCGCGCCGGCGGTGGTGGCGGTCGGACCGGGGGTGACCGAGATCGACCAGGTGGCGAGGGCGTTCCGGGAGGCCGAGGAGGTCGTGGACGCCATCGGCCCCACCACCCCGCACCGGCCGTTCCACGTGCCCTCCGACGTCGGACTGCCCGAGCTGCTGTACGCGCTCCGCGACGACATCCGTGTGCAGAGGTACGTCGAGCACCAGCTGGGCAGGCTGATCGAGTACGACGAGCGCCACGCGGGCGATCTGCTGACCACGCTGCGCCACTACCTCGCCGCGGGCAACAAGTCCATCGCCGCCAAACAGATCGGCCTGTCCCGCCAGGCGTTCTACCAGCGACTGCACACCATCGAACGGCTTCTCGGCCGCGACCTGGAGTCCGGTGTGCAGCGCACCCAGCTCCATGTCGCCGTCACCGCCCTGGACACGCTGACGGCGTCCGGCGCGGGAGGATGGGGCGTATGACATCCGAGACCGGCTATCTGCTGGACAACCGGCAGCGCGAGGCCGGCCGGCGCTTCGACGCGCTGGCCGAGCTCTTCGACCCCTGGACCCTGGACCACCTCGACCAGCTCGGCCTGGCCGCCGGATGGCGCTGCTGGGAGGTGGGGGCGGGCGGGCCCTCGGTGCCCACCGCCCTCGCCGAGCGGGTCGGGCCCACCGGGCAGGTGCTGGTGACCGACATCGACACCGCCTGGCTCACGGAGCTGTCCGGCCCGGCCACCGGACCGGTCGAGGTGCGGCGCCATGACGTGGCCCGCGACGAACCACCGGGCGACGGCTTCGACCTCGTCCACGTCCGGCTGGTGCTGGTGCACCTGCCCGACCGGGCCGAGGCGCTGCGGCGGATGGCCGGGGCGGTGCGGCCGGGCGGATGGCTGGTGGTGGAGGACGCCGACCCGGCGCTCCAGCCTCTGGCCTGCCCCGATGAGCGGGGCCCGGCCGAGGAGCTGGCCAACCGGATCCGCCGCGGATTCCGCGCGCTGCTCGCCGAGCGCGGTGTGGACCTCGCCTTCGGCCGCACCCTGCCCGCCCAGCTGCGCGGCGCCGGGCTGCACGACGTACGCGCCGAGGGCTGCTTCCCGCTGACCTCCCCGGCCTGCCGGGAGCTGGAGGCGGCCACCGTGCGTCAACTGCGCGGGCGACTGGTGGCGGGCGGCCTGGCCACCGAGCGGGAGATCGAGCGCCATCTGGACCATCTGCGCGGCGAGGGCATGGACGTCACCACCGCCCCGCTCATCACCTGCTGGGGCCGGCGCCCGCACTGACACAGGCTCTGAGCGCCGAACGCCCCGGGAATCCGCGCTCAGTCGAGCAGACCGAGTTGGCTCGCCGCCCGGATCGCCAGCCAGACCTCGGCGAACGCGCCGGTGGTGGACAGATCGCGGCCGGTCAGCTCGCTGAAGCGGCGCAGCCGGTAGGCGAGCGTATTGGGGTGCACATGGAGCGCCGCGGCCGCCTCGTCAGTACGGCGGTCGCGCTCCATCCAGGTGCGCACCGACGTCAGCAGCCGTGAGCCGTGGCCGGTGTCGTAGCGCAGCGCCTCGCCCAGCACATGTTCGACCAGATCGGTGAGCGCGGCCGGGTCGTCGGGCAGCCAGCGGCCGGTGACATCGTCGCCGTACCGCACGAGGGCGCGGCCGGAGGCGACGGCGTGGGACGACGCCCACAGCGCCTCGCGCTGGGCGATCCGCAGCGGGGAGCCGGGGCTGAACGGGCGGCTCGTCCCGGCGGCCACACCCGGCAGCGACTCGACCGCCTCGCCCAGGTCGGGCGAGCCGAGCAGATAGCGGTCCTCGCCGCGTTTGAGCAGCAGACACGGCTGATCCTCCAGCGCCCGCAGCACGGCATCCTCGGTGACGCCCCTGACCACCGCCAGCACGGTCTCGCCCTCGATGGAGTGGCGCAGCAGATGGCGGCGCGCCACCGCGGGTTCGAGGGCGCCCTGGAGCAGCTCGGCGAGGATCTCCGCGCCCTCGCGGCGCAGCGTCTCCCGCTCGGTGCGGACCATGGCGAGCTGGAGGGCGGCCACCGTGGCGATGTGCTGCACCACGGCGAGCCCCGCCGGGCGCGCGCCCTCCCGTTCGAAGGCGATGAGGAAACCCGCCGGGCCACCGGGGGAGGGGACCGGGAGGGCGAAGCCACCGGGGATGGTCGGCGGGGCGTCCGTCGAGCCGGGGATCACCGACGCGTCGGGCGCGGGCACACCCGGCAGCAGCGGCCGGCCCTGGGTGGTGCACAGATAGATGTCGTAGCCGGACAGCTTCTCCAGCCGGCCGAACAGCGTCGCGGTGTCCAGGTTCTCCGAGGTCAGCCAGCGCAGCGCGCCGAACACCTGCAGCTGGGCGCCCAGCCGGTGGCGGGCGTCCTCCTGGACGGCGGCGGCCACTTCCTGCGCCACCGCCATGAACGGCACGGCCAGCGGGATCTCCAGGACCGGCATCCCCCGCTCCTCGGCGGCGTCGAAGAACGCCCGGCGCAGCGGGGGCATCCGCAGCTGGGCGGAGACCGCCAGGGCGGCCACCCCGGCGTCGTCCAGCCGCTCCAGATAGGCGCGCTGCCCGGCCGCCGAGCGGGGCATCGCTATCCCCGTCGTCATGATCATCTCGGAGCCGAGCAGCCAGGGCGTGGGGTCGTCCAGCTCGCTCACATGCGCCCAGGACACCGAGCGGTGCAGCCCCGCGCCACCCGCGATCAACCGCAGTTGCAGGGCCGGATACGACAGCAGATCGTCGACCGTCACACCCTGCTCTTTGTCGTTCACCACAAATTGAGCCTAACTCTTTGTCTCGGCAACGATTGTCGCGCGGTTCCTCCGCTGTGCAGACTCGCTCGACCGGACCCCACCGGCGCACGTCAAGAAGGGACCGCAACACCATGACCGAACCCCGAGGGCCCGTCGACTCCTCCCGGGTCCCGCGCTTCGCCGGCCCGGCCACCTTCGCCAGGCTGCCCCGCCTCGACGAGGTCGCGGGGGCCGACGTGGCGGTGGTGGGCGTCCCGTTCGACGGCGGTGTCTCCTACCGCCCCGGCGCCCGCTTCGGGCCCGCCGCGGTCCGCGAGGCCAGTCGGCTGCTGCGCCCCTACCACCCGGGCCTGGACGTGTCCCCGTTCGCCACCCAGCAGGTGGCCGACGCCGGTGACATCGCCGTCAACCCCTTCGACATCGGCGAGGCCATCGAGACCATCCAGGACGCCGCGGGCAGCCTCCAGACCGAAGGAACCCGCCTGGTCACCATCGGTGGCGACCACACCATCGCGCTTCCGCTGCTGCGTGCCGCCGCAACGAGGCACGGCCCCGTCGCGGTGCTCCACTTCGACGCCCACCTGGACACCTGGGACACCTACTTCGGCGCCGAGCACACCCACGGCACCCCGTTCCGCCGGGCCGTGGAGGAGGGCATCGTCGACACCTCCGCCCTCTCGCACGTCGGCACCCGCGGCCCGCTGTACGGAAAGCAGGACCTCACCGAGGACGAGAAGCTGGGCTTCGGCATCGTCACCTCCGCCGATGTCTACCGGCGCGGCGCCGACGAGGTGGCCGACCAGCTGCGCCAGCGCATCGGCGACCGGCCGCTGTACGTCTCCATCGACATCGACTGCCTCGACCCGGCCCACGCCCCCGGCACCGGCACCCCCGAGGCGGGCGGCCTGACCTCGCGCGAGCTCCTGGAGATCCTTCGCGGACTGGCCGGGTGCCATCTGATCGGCGCGGATGTGGTGGAGGTGGCGCCCGCCTACGACCACGCCGAGATCACCTCGGTCGCGGCCTCCCACGTCGCCTACGACCTGATCAGCCTGCTCGCACTCCAAGGGAAGCGGGAGAAGACGGATGAGTGACTCCCCGGCACTGACCGAGGTCGAGAGTTACGGGGTCGAGCGCATCCCTGACGCGGACCGCAGCGCGACCCCCTTCGACCTGTTCCGCGTCGCGTTCGGCGGCGCCAACACCTTCGCCACCTGTGTGCTCGGGGCCTTTCCGATCCTCTTCGGGCTCTCCTTCTGGCAGGGCCTGGCGGCGACCCTGCTCGGCGTGGTGGGCGGCTCCCTGATCCTCGCCCCGCTCGCCGTGTTCGGCCCGTGCAACGGCACCAACAACGCCGTCTCGTCCTCGGCACACCTGGGGGTGCACGGGCGGATCGTCGGCTCGTTCCTGTCGCTGCTCACCGCCATCGCGTTCTTCTCCATCTCGGTGTGGTCCTCCGGTGACGCGCTGGTCGGCGGCGCTCACCGGCTGATGGACGTGCCACAGAACGACGGGGTGTTCGCCCTCGCCTACGGCGTCTTCGGGGCGCTGGTGCTGACGGTGTGCGTGTACGGCTTCCGGTTCATGCTCTTCGTCAACAAGATCGCGGTGGTGGCGGCCTCGACGCTGTTCGTCCTCGGCTTCTTCGCCTTCGTGGGGGACTTCGACCCCGGCTACCAGGGGTCGTTCCCCTCGGCGTCCACGGCCGGGTTCTGGCCCGCGTTCATCGGCTCGGCGCTGATCGTGCTGTCCAACCCGGTGTCCTTCGGCGCCTTCCTCGGCGACTGGGCGCGCTACATCCCCGCCGACACCTCGCGCCGCAAGGTCGTCGCGGCGGCCTTCGCCTCGCAGATCGCCACCATCCTCCCGTTCTTCTTCGGCCTGGCCACCGCCTCGATCATCGCCAAGAAGGCCGCCCCGTACATGGACGCGGGCGCGCCGAACTACGTCGGCGGACTGCTGGCCATCTCGCCCGGCTGGTACTTCCTGCCGGTGTGCCTGCTCGCGCTCATCGGCGGCTTGTCCACCGGTACCACCTCGCTCTACGGCACCGGCCTGGACTTCTCCAGCGTGTTCACCCGGTTCAGCCGGGTGCAGGCCACGCTGTTCGTCGGGGTGCTCTCGATCGGGTTCATCTTCCTGGGCCGGTTCGCCGCCAATCTGTCCCAGTCCATCTCCACCTTCGCCACGCTGATCATCACCTGCACCGCCCCCTGGATGATCATCATGGTGCTCGGCTATGTGACCCGGCGCGGCTGGTACGACCCCGATTCGCTCCAGGTGTTCAACCGGCGCCAGCGCGGCGGCCGCTACTGGTTCCACCACGGCTGGAACTGGCGCGGCATGGGCGCCTGGCTGACCGCGGCGGTGCTCGCCCTGCTGTTCGTCAACGTCCCCGGCCAGTTCGTCGGGCCGCTCGGCGATCTGGCCGACGGCGCGGACATCTCGCTGCCGGTGGGACTCGTCACCGCCTCGCTCCTCTATCTGGCGCTGCTGTGGCTCTTCCCCGAGCCGCGCGAGGTGTACGGGCCCGAGGGGCCGCGGCTGGTCCGCGCCTCGGACGCGCCCGTACCGCCGATCACCACGGAGGCCGGTGCGCCCGTGCCCGCGATGGCGGAAGGAGCGTGAGGCCACCGTGCGCCTCATCGACCTCTCCGTACCCGTAGCCACGGACATGCCGGTCTACCCCGGCGATCCGCGGGTGGCCATCGCCCCCGCGCTGAGCGTCGCCGCCGACGGGGTGAATGTGCTGCACCTGGACATGGGGTCGCAGTCCGGCACCCATGTCGACGCCCCGTTCCACATCGACGACGCGCTGCCCACCCTCGACCGGCTGCCCCTGGAACGCTTCTGGGGCCGGGCGGTGGTGGTGGACGCCCGTGGCGCGGAGCCCCGGACACCGCTCGGACCGGCCCTGTTCGAGGGCCGGCTGCGGGCCGGGGCCATCGTGCTGGTGGCCACCGGCTGGTCACGGCACTGGGGCCACGACGAGTACCTCGCCCATCCGTATCTCACCCCGGAGGCCGCCGAACTCATCGTGGACGCCGGGATCCGCACCGTCGGCATCGACGCGCTGAGCGTCGATGCCACCCCCGCCGACGACCTCCCCGCCCACCGGATCCTGTGCGGTGCCCACGCCGTCATCGCCGAGAACCTCACCGGTCTCGACCCCCTGCTCGACGCGCAGACGGCGGGAGAGCCCATCGAGGTCTCCCTGCTGCCGCTGCGGCTCCCCGCCGCCGATGGCGCCCCGGTACGGGCCGTGGCCCGCGTCGGCTGAACCACCCACGCAAGGAGCACCACCCCATGCACGACGAGGTTATGCGGGCCGCCGACGCCCTGGTGGCGGCGTTCGGCGAAGGCCGCCTCGACGACTACTTCGCGGCGTTCGCGCCCGACGCCACGTTCGTCTTCCACACCACCTCCGAACGCCTCAGCTCCACCGCGGACTACCGGGCCCTGTGGGACCGCTGGGTCGCGGAGGACGACTTCCGCGTCCTGTCCTGCACCTCCACCGACCGGCTGGTCCAACTCCTCGGTGACAGCGCGGTGTTCACCCATCTGGTGGAGACCACGGTGAGCACCACGGCCGGTGCGGAGACCACTCACGAGCGCGAGACCATCGTCTTCCGCCGGCAGACCCACGGCCACTGGCTGGCCGTGCACGAACACCTCTCGGCAGCGCCCGGCACGACGACGGCCACAGCCATGCCCACGACGACGGCCACGAGCACGGAAACGGAACGATGAGCGAGCTTCTCGTACTGCGCAACCACATCGACGGCGAGTACACCGACGCGGCCGACGGCCGCCGCCTGGAGGTCACCGACCCCGTCACCGGCGAGGTGTACGCCACCTCGCCCCGGTCCGGCGCCGCCGACGTCGACGCCGCGATGGCCGCCGCCGCGGCGGCCTTCCCCGCCTGGCGCGACGCCACCCCGTCCACCCGGCAGAAGCTGCTGCTGAAGATCGCGGACGCGGTCGAGGCGCGGGCGGAGGAGATCGCGGACGCGGAGTGCCGCAACACCGGAAAGCCGCGCGCCCTCACCCTCACCGAGGAGATCGGCCCGATCGTCGACCAGATCCGGTTCTTCGCGGGAGCCGCGCGTCTGCTGGAGGGCCGGGCGGCGGGCGAGTACATGGAGGGTCTGACCTCGATCGTCCGGCGTGAGCCGATCGGGGTGTGCGCCCAGGTCGCGCCCTGGAACTACCCGCTGATGATGGGCGTGTGGAAGTTCGCCCCGGCCCTCGCCGCGGGCAACACCGTCGTCCTCAAACCGTCGGACACCACCCCGGCGTCCACCGCGCTGCTCGCGGGCATCATCGGCGACATCCTCAAGGAGCTGGGCCTTCCGGCCGGTATCTTCAACGTGGTGTGCGGCGACCGCGAGACCGGCCGGCTGATGGTCGAGCACCCCACCCCGGCGATGGCGGCCATCACCGGCTCGGTGCGCGCGGGCATGCAGGTCGCCGCGTCCGCGGCGAAGGACATCAAGCGGGTCCACCTCGAACTAGGCGGCAAGGCCCCGGCGGTGGTCTTCGAGGACGCCGACATCGCGGCGGCCGTCGAGGGCATCTCCCTCGCCGGATTCTTCAACGCCGGCCAGGACTGCACCGCGGCCACGCGTGTCCTCGTCCACGAGTCCATCCACGACGCGTTCGTGAGCGCGCTCGCCAAGGCCGCTGCCGCTACAGGGACGGGCGGTGGCATCGACGACGAGGACGTGCTGTACGGGCCGTTGAACAACGCCAACCAGCTGGCCCAGGTCACCGGCTTCATCGACCGGCTGCCCGCGCACGCCACCGTTGAGACGGGCGGCCACCGGATCGGTGACAGGGGCTTCTTCTACGCGCCCACCGTGGTCTCCGGGCTCGAGCAGGACGACGAGATCATCCAGAACGAGGTCTTCGGCCCGGTCATCACCGTGCAGTCCTTCCGCGACGAGGCCGAGGCCGTCGGGTACGCCAACGGCGTGGAGTACGCGCTGGCCTCGTCGGTGTGGACCAAGGACCACGCCCGCGCGATGCGGATGTCCAGGACCCTGGACTTCGGCTGCGTCTGGATCAACACCCATATGATCCTCGCCGCCGAGATGCCGCACGGCGGCTACAAGAAGTCCGGTTACGGCAAGGACCTCTCCGCGTACGGCTTCGAGGACTACACCCGCGTCAAGCACGTCATGACGGCCCTCTGAACAACCGCCGCCACTCCGGCCTGTCAGCACCGCGCCACCGATCCGGCGCGGTGCTGACACACCCGGTGCCGTACGTGCGTAGCCTGGTGCGCCATGAGCGAGATGACACTGCGCCGGGCCCAAGTCTCCGACCACGGGACGATCGTCGAGAGCGTGCGGGAGTGGTGGGGCGACTCACGCACCCCCGGTCAGGCGCGTGAGCTTTCCATGCTGCTGCCCAGGCTGTTTCTGCAGTTCTTCGCCGGCACCAGTCTGGTGCTGGAGGACGGCGACGGCATCAAGGCGTTCCTCGTGGGCTTCCACGCCGCGGACAACGACCACGAGGCGTACATCCACTTCGTCGGGGTGGCGCCCGAGCTGCGCGGGCAGGGTGTGGGCCGCAGGCTCTACACGGCGTTCTTCCGGCGCGCCGCCGAGGCGGGCCGCCGTGAGGTGCACGCCATCACCTCGCCACTGAACACCGGGGCCGTGGCCTTCCACCGGGCCATGGGGTTCATGCTCGAGGAGGGCGATCGTGAGGTCAACGGCCTTCCCGTGCACGGCGATTACGACGGACCCGGGCAGCACCGGGTGTGCTTCCGCCGACAGATCGCCGTTCGTCCCTGACTGAGGACAAGAGGGCTTGACGGTGGTGGTGCGCTGCTCTACACCGGTATGGGAGCGCTCCCATGATCCTGTGACGTGTTCCACGACCAGGGCGTCCGTACCCGTTCCGCGGATGCCCACGGACCGAACCTCATGGACCGCCGAAAGGAAAGCGCATGGCACGCACCAGACATCCGCTCGCCGCCCTGATTCCCTTACTCGCGTTCCTCGCCGTTCTCGTCCCGCTCGGCGCCGGCACGGCCCACGCCGAGTCCAACGGCGGGGTGAAGGTCATGCCGCTGGGCGACTCGATCACCGACGGGTTCAACGTCCCGGGCGGTTACCGCGTCGGCCTGTGGCAGAAGCTCACGGCGGGCCGCTACGAAGTCGACTTCGTCGGCTCGCTCTTCAACGGCCCGTCCGGCCTGGGGGATCACGACCACGAGGGCCACTCCGGCTGGACGATCCAGCAGATCGACGACAACGTCGTGAACTGGCTGCGCACCCAGAACCCGCACACGATCCTGCTGCACATCGGAACCAACGACATCTATGGCAGCAACCCCGCCGGGGCGCCGGCCAGGCTCTCCACCCTGATCGACCACATCACCGCCCAGGCGCCGAACGCGGAGCTCTTCGTCGCCACCATCACCCCGCTGGGCTTCATGGACTCGACCGTACGGGCGTACAACGCGGCGATCCCCGGCATCGTGCGGAGCAAGGTCAACGCGGGCAAGCACGTCCATCTGGTTGACATGTACAGCGCATTGACGCCCGCGGACCTGGCCGACGGAGTGCATCCCAACGCCGGTGGCTACGACAAGATGGCCGACGTCTGGTGGCGGGCGCTGCGGTCGGTACCGGGCAGCATCGGCAACCCCTCGTTCGCCACCACCGGGTCCGGGGCGCGTGGCAACGGGTCGGCCGCACGGGCGGCATGAGCCGCCCCTTCACCGTCACAGCCCAGGAAGGACCGTCATATGAACCACACCCCCGCCGCCGCGGAAACCACGCGCACACCCAGGCGCCGCCCGAGGACACCGAGGTCGATGGCCGCGGCGTTACTCGGCGGCGTACTGCCACTGCTCGCCGCACTGTTCCTGCTGGCACCGCCACCCGCGGCGGCCGCCTCGCTCACCGAGATCACGGGCTTCGGCAACAACCCGAGCAACCTCCGCATGTACGAGTACGTGCCGAACAACGTCGCGGCACGGCCCGCCGTCCTCGTGGCGGTGCACTACTGCACCGGCTCGGGGCCCGCGTTCTACTCCGGCACCGAGTTCGCCTCCCTGGCCGACCGGTACGGCTTCATCGTCATCTACCCCTCCGCCACCAGAAGCGGCGCCTGCTTCGATGTCTCCTCCCCGCAGGCGCTGCGGCACGACGGCGGCAGCGACCCGGTGGGTATCGTCTCGATGGTCCGCTACGCCCAGCAGCGCCACGACGCCGACCCCAACCGGGTGTACGTCACCGGTGCCTCGTCGGGCGCCATGATGACCAACGTCCTGCTGGGCGACTACCCGGATGTGTTCAAGGCGGGCGCGGCGTTCGCGGGCGTGCCCTTCGGCTGCTTCGCCACCACCGACGGATCCGGCTGGAACACCGCCTGCGCCAACGGCACCATCACCAAGACACCGCAGGCGTGGGGCGATCTCGCACGCGGGGCCTACCCCGGATACCAGGGCGCCCGGCCGAGGATGCAACTGTGGCACGGCACCGCGGACGGCACCCTGCGCTACCCGAACTTCGGCGAGGAGATCAAGCAGTGGACCAATGTGCTCGGGGTGAGCCAGACCCCCGTCCGCACGGACCAACCGCAGTCCTCCTGGACCCGCACCCGCTACGGCACCGCGGGCAACCAGGCCCCCGTTGAGGCGATCAGCGTTCAGGGCACCGGACACTCCCTCCCGACCGCCGGAATGGCCGCACGGGCCGTCACCTTCTTCGGCCTGGACGCCGGATGACACCCTGACGGGCCGAGAACACGAAGAACGAGCCGACACGGTGAACCGGCCGGCACGATGCTGAGAAAGCCGCCTCGGGGCCGCCGAAACCGGCCCCTTGGCGGCCTTCCGAGGGTACGTGGGCGGCCGGTGCCCACGGCCGCGGACAACTCCTCCGCCGCCTGGCCCCCGGCCCCGCCGACGCCCGTCCACGCCCTTGCCGCATACCCCCTGAGCTGGCCTTTCTCCGGACCCATGGCTATGTTTTCACCCCTCGGGAAAGGAGAGCGAGTGGACCGGAACATACGCACGATGGACGACGTCTTGAGGCTCCTGGACGGCCTCTTCGCACCGGAGGCCGACCGCTGGACACCCGACGGCGCCTCGTGGTGGGACGGGTTCTACGCGGACCGCTCCAAGGACGTGCCGTTCTTCGTGGCGAAGCCCGATGAGCATCTGGTGTCGTATCTGGAGCGTGGCCTGATCGCCCCGGGCCGGGCCCTCGACCTGGGGTGCGGCCCCGGCCGTAACGCCCTCCACCTCGCCTCCCAGGGCTTCACGGTGGACGCCGTCGACCTCTCGCCCACGGCCGTCTCCTGGGCCGAGGAACGCGCCCGTGAGGCCGGGGCCGAGATCCGGTTCCACCGCGGCGACGCCTTCGCCCGCACCGATGGCGAGCTCGCCGGACCGTACGACCTGATCTGCGACTCCGGCTGCTTCCACCACCTGCCACCGCACCGCCGGATCAGCTACCTCGCGCTCCTCGAGCGTGCCCTGGCCCCCGGCGGCCATCTCGCCCTCAGCTGCTTCGCCGCGGGCGCGATGGGCTCCGAACTCCCCGACGTGGCCTTCTACCACCAGTCCGCGCTCCACGGTGGCCTCGCCTACACACCGGACTCCCTGCGCTGGATCTTCTCCGAGCTGACCGAGGTCGAGCTGCGCCGTATGCACGACGAGCCGTCCGACTCCCCGCTCTTCGGGGAGCCGTTCCTGTGGACGGCCCTCTTCCGTCGCCCGACGGGGGCGCGGAGCGCTGCGGCCTGAGGTGCCGCCGACGGTCAGTGTGCCGGAGCCGGGCCCGACACCGACACATCGGCCGAGGCGTCCCCGAGGCCGGCGTTCCACCGCTGGTCGTTCCGGTCCTCGGCCGAGCGCAGCTCGACCTCACTGCCGGAGCCGTCGCCGTCCGGGGTGACCGCGAAGTCGGGTGCGATATGAGGGCGGATCACCCCGTCGCGGTCGACCGCGAACCGCAGGTTCTCGCCGTTGCCGCCCTCGGCGGACGAGCACGGCCAGATGCCGACACCCCGGTCGGTGTCCCCTCGCGAGTCCAGGCAGAAGTCGGGGTCGGCCTCGGTGTGCAGCAGCCCCTCAGAGTCCAGCCGCCACCGCTGGGTGTCGCTCCCGCTGCACTGGGCCAGGACGGCGTCCGTGCGCTTCTCCAACTGCTGGTCGCGGATGTCCAGACAGAGCCCGGAGGCGGCGTTGATCACCGCCGTGAAGCTGTCGTCCGGAATCGGGGCGGAGGGCGCGGGCGCGGTGCTCGGGGGAGTGGTGGCGGGAGCGGTCGTGGGCGGCTCGGTCATGCCACCGGGGTTCGGCGGGCGCTGTGGCCTCTTCGTCGGAGCCGGTGAATCCGGCGGCGGGTCCGACGAAGGAGCCGCCGGAGTGGCCGAGGGAACGGGGGTGTTCGCGCGACCGGCCGGGGCCATGTCGTCCCCGTCGGACACCAGGAGGGCGACGGTGAGGGCCACCGCCGCCACGGCCGCCACCGCGACCAGCGCGGCCGTCGCGGGCGGCCGGGAGCCCGTCCAGGCCCGTCGGCGCCAACGTCCCGTGGACCCACCGTCCATCGGCGTATTCGCCGCGACTCCGGCGACACCGGTGGGCCCCACCGGCGGATACGGCGGCGGGGGAGCGGGGGTCAAGGGAGGCTCCGGCCGCGGCGGCTCCACGGGCGACGGCGCCGCCGATCCCGCCGAGGGCAGACCGCCGACCGGTTCCGCCGAGGGCACACCGTCGACCGGTTCCGCCGTGACGTAGGCCGTTCCGCCCCACCCCAGGAGCCCATCGGCGATCACGGGCCGGGGATCCTCGTCCATCCGTATCAGGTCGCCGTACACCCCGGCACACGAAAGGCAGCCGGACAGATGGCGGTCCAGGTCGTCGCAGCGCCGGGGGCTGTCCGGCCGTACCGCCGCCTCGATGAGGCCCCGGAACCCCTGACACGTCTGCTCGCCGCCACGCTCCAGATGGGTCCGCAGCCATGCCTCGCGCAGCGCGCCCCGAGCCGTCTCCCGGAGCGTGGGGACGGTGTGCGGCGCGACCCCCGCGAAGGTGGCCACCACCGTGTCGGGCTCCGCCTCCACCACGCTGTACCACAGGACATCGCGGGTGCGCGCCGAGAGGGTGAGGAAGCCACCGAGCATGGGCGAACGCTCCCTCGGCCCCGGGAGTCCGGCCTCACCGCCCGTGGCGGTACCGGAGTGGCCGAGCCACTCGGCGAACGCGGGATTCAGCCGCTCCTCCCGGCCGCCATCCGCCCAGGTGGCGGCCACCCGCTGGACGAGCAGCAGCAGATGGTGGCGCCACGGCCCCCAGGGATCGATACCCCGGCAGGTCTCCTGCGCGGCGAGACCGAAGGACAGGTCGGCGAGCTGGTCGGCGTCGGCCTGGGTCCTGCCGCAGAGCCGGGCGTAGGACAGCACCGCCGAAAGGTGGCGCTCCCCCAGTTCCTGGGTGGCGGGGAGGGCGGTGGGCGCCCCGGAGCGGATCCGTTCGGTGAGCTCCGTGTCGGACAGTTGGGCGTACGACCGCTGCCCGGTGGTGGCATCGGGTTCGGTTCCGTGCGGGTCGGTCACCCTCACCACTCCTCGCGTCACCGGCAGTGAGACGAGTGCCCATAGTGGTGGAGGGCGCGGGTGCGGGTAAAGGTATCCGCCAGGAACTCCCCTGAGGCGACAATTCTTTACCGGTCGGTTGGCTATCGGCTGGTTGCCTACCGGCTGATTGGCTACCGGCCGGTGGTGAAGCGCCGACGAGTTCGCGTTTGAGCACCTTGCCGCTGGGGCCCAGGGGGAAGGCGTCGATGAACTCCACCCGGCGCGGAGGGGGCAGCGACCGACCCCCGGGGCCGCGCGGTGCGGACGTCGCATCGCCCATGGCGTCGCCTACCGTGGGAGGCAGTCGGAGAACCAGGGAGGCGGGCAGGATGAGCGGCGCACCGGACACCGTCCCGCTGCCGTCGGGTGAGCGGATCCTGCTGCTCGGCCAGGGCACCTGGCACATCGGTGACCACGCCCGGCGCCGCGCCGATGAGATCGCGGCGCTGCGGCGTGGCCTCGACCTCGGAATGACCGTCGTGGACACGGCCGAGATGTACGGCAGCGGCGCCTCCGAGGAACTCGTCGGAGAGGCGATCGCCGGCCGCCGCGACGAGGTGTTCCTGGTCAGCAAGGTGCTGCCCGGCCACGCCGACCGCAGTGGCACCATCGCGGCCTGCGGGGACAGCCTGCGGCGGCTCGGTACGGACCGGCTGGATCTGTATCTGCTGCACTGGCGGGGGCGGATCCCGCTGGAGGAGACCCTCGAAGCCTTCATCGAACTCACCGAGAGCGGCAAGATCCGCCACTGGGGGGTGAGCAACTTCGATGCCTCCGACATGACGGATCTCGTCTCCATCCCCGGTGGCGACGGTGTCGCCGTCAACCAGGTGCTCTACAACCTCACCCGGCGCGGTGTGGAGTACGACCTCATGCCCTGGTGCCATCGGCGCGACATTCCGCTGATGGCCTATTCGCCCATCGAGCAGGGACGCCTGCCGCACACCGGCGCGCTGCGGGAGGTCGCACGGGCCCATGACGCGACCCCCGCGCAGGTGATGCTGGCCTGGGTGCTCCGACAGGGGGCGATGGCGATCCCCAAGGCCGGGCGGGTCGACCATGTCGAGGAGAACCGCGCCGCGCTGGATCTCGAGCTGACGTCGGAGGACCTGGCCGCGCTGGACCGCGCCTTCCCACCGCCCACGGGGCCCGTGCCTCTCGACGTCCTCTGAGTCCGCTGTCAGACGCCCGCGCTACCTTGCCGCCATGACGGAATTCGTACTGGTGGCGGGTGCGTGGCTGGGGTCGTGGGCATGGGACGGGGTGGTGCCGGAGCTCCGGGCGGCCGGACACGGCGCTCATGCCCTCACGCTGTCCGGACTCGCCGACAAGCAGGGTGTGCCGGCCGGGCAGCAGACCCACGTCCAGGACATCGTCGGCGAGATCGAGCGCCTCGAGCTGCGCGATGTGGTCCTGGTGGGGCACAGCTATTCGGGCATCCCGGTCGGTCAGGCCGCCGAGCGCATCGGCGACCGGCTGGCCCATGTGGTGTTCGTGGACTCCAACGTTCCGGTGGACGGTGAGTCGTTCCTGTCGGCCTGGCCCAGCGGCCGGGCCATGGTGGAGGCGTCGATGGCGGCGAACGACGGCTTCTGGGCGCCCCTGACCGAGGCCGACTCCGAGGGCCAGGGGCTCACCGACGAGCAGATCGCGCGGATCGTGGCCGGTGCCACGCCGCATCCGGGCGCCACACTGTCCGAGCCCGCCGTGCTGGCGCGCCCGCTCGGCGGGCTTCCGGCCACGTACATCAAGTGCCTGCTCGACGGCGATGAGCCGACGGGCGACGTGGCCCAGCTGCTGAAGAGCGAGCACTGGCGGCTGGTCGAGATGGACACCGGCCACTGGCCGATGTTCTCCCAGCCGCGTGAGCTGGCCCGGATACTGCTCGGCCGCGCTGGGGCATCCTGACCCCGCACCACGCCTGACGGGCGATGGCACACGGCGGGCCACGCCGTGTGCCATCGCACCGCCGGAGCGGTCACTCGCAGCCGTACCGCCAGTTCCACCCCACGAAGGTGTGCCGCAGCTCCACATCGAAGCGGCAGCTCGCCGTCCCGTCCGCCTTCAACTGGACATACGAGTGGTGGGTGTTGTCGTACCAGTCGCCGGTCGGGTCGAAGACTCCCTTGTACGCGAAGTCGGCGTGCGCCTCGGAGTTGACCTCGGCGCAGTCCGTGACACAGTCGGCCTTGGCGTTCTGCGAGGTGAGCGACCAACCGGCGTCCCACGGCTCGCGGTTCCACTCCTGGGTGGCCGTGGTGCCGCCCGTGGTGACGCGCCCGTTCGCCGTGTCCCATGAGGAGGCGGTGTACAGGCCCGTCATCCGGATGTTGCAGCAGTCGTACATCTCGTTCCAGCCACGCAGCTGATGGCCGGCGGCGGTGGTGGCCGTGACCGCGTTCCCGGCAGCGGTCGCGGTGCGGGCCGAGCGGGCCGCCGCCGGGCCGTGCTGGACGGAGACCCGCTCCGGCTTGCAGTCGGCGCCAATGGTGATCTGCCCCGAAACGGCCTGGCCGGGTGCCGGAGCGGGGAGCTCGCCGGTCAGCCGGACACCGTCACAGGACTTCGGCGCCGGGTCGGACTCCTGCGCCGTCGCCACTGTCGCCCCGCCCAGGAGCGCCACCAGGGAGACGGCCGACACGGCCGCGATGCTTAACCGGCTGTTCACTTCTCACGCCCCTTGATCCGATGATCCATGCGATCCGAAACGGGCGGCGCGCCTCGGTGCGGGTGCGCCGCCAGGTCACGCGGATGATCGTAACGGCGTCCGCGCGCGGCAGCGGGGGTCTGGGGCAGGTTGGCAGGAAGGTGGCAGCACGGCCCCCGCCCGGCGTTTCCACGACACCGCAGGCCACAGCTGGGGTACACTTCCCGGGTCCTGTTGTCTCCGATAGAGGTGGACGTTGCGTATCTGAGGTTCGCGATCATCGCGCGGTACGGCACAAGCCGTAGCCCGTCACCCCGTAGTCGGCCTTCTTGCCGCCCGTGACCCGCGTGGATGCGACCTCGGTGCATACGCCGTCCCTCACCCTTCGGAGGGCCGCACCCCCATTTCCCGGCTTGGTCGCCGCGTGGTGCTCGCATACGTAGCCCCTTGTTCACAGCGCTTACGAATGCGAGAACACCATGGCAGCATCCCCCACCCCCAGCGCCTCCGTGACCTGCTCGGCCGTGTCCTTCCAGTGGGCGGACGGCACGTCCGTCTTCGACGGGCTCTCGCTCGGTATCGGGCGGGGCCGCACCGGCCTCGTGGGCACAAATGGCAGTGGCAAGTCCACCCTGCTGCGGCTGATCGCCGGCCGGTTGCGTCCCACCGAGGGGTCGGTGACCGTCGGCGGCAGCCTCGCCTACCTTCCGCAGAACATCACCTTGGACACCACCCTCCGCGTGGACCAGGCCCTGGGCATCGCCGAGCGGCGCGCCGCGCTGCGCGCCATCGAGGCCGGAGACGTCGACGAGGCCCACTTCGAGACGGTCGGCGACGACTGGGACGTCGAGGAGCGGGCCCTGGCGACACTGGGCTCACTCGGGCTCGGCAGTGTCGGACTGGACCGTACCGTCGGCCATCTGTCCGGCGGGGAGACCGTGCTGCTGCGCCTGGCCGCCCTGCTCCTGGAGCGCCCCGACGTCCTGCTGCTCGACGAACCCACCAACAACCTCGACCTGTTCGCCCGGCGGCGGCTCTACGACGCCGTGGACTCCTGGCGCTCCGGTGTGCTGGTCGTGGTCAGCCACGACCGCGAGCTGCTGGAGCGGGTGGACCGCATCGCCGAACTGCGGTCCGGGTCGGTGACCTGGTACGGCGGCGGCTGGTCCGCCTACCAGGAGGCGCTGGCCACCCAGCAGGAGGCGGCGGCGCGCACGCTGCGGGCCGCAGAGGCGGATGTGCGGCGGCAAAAGCGCGAACTGGAGGAGACCCATATCAAAGTGGCACGCCGTCAGCGGCACAGCAAGAAGATGGACATCGAGCGGCGGGCCCCGAGAATCGTCGCCGGTGCCCGCAAGCGGGCCGCGCAGGAGTCCGCCGGTAAGCTCCGCGATCTGCACGAAGACCGTCTCCACGAGGCACGCGAGCGGCGTGAGGAGGCCGCGGACGCGGTCCGCGCCGACGCCGAGATCCGGGTGAGCCTGCCGCACACCGCCGTGCCCGCGGGCCGCACCGTGCTCGGCCTGAGTGAACTGCGCCTCCAGTACGGCGCGTTGCGCGATGCCACCCTCCATGTGCACGGGCCCGAACGCATCGCGCTGGTCGGGCGCAACGGAGCCGGTAAGACGACACTGCTGCGCACCCTCACCGGCGAACTCGCCCCGCTGTCGGGGGAGGCCAGGACGTACGTACCGCTGCGGTTCCTCCCCCAGCGGCTGGATGTGCTGGACGACGGGCTGAGCGTGGCGGCCAACGTGGTGAGCCGGGCGCCCGGTGTCACCGACAACCACATCCGCGCCCAGCTCGCGCGCTTCCTCTTCAAGGGCGCGCGTGCGGAGCAGCAGGCGGGCACCCTCTCCGGTGGGGAACGCTTCCGGGCCGCACTCGCGGCCACCATGCTCGCCGCACCGGCCCCGCAACTGCTGATGCTCGACGAGCCGACCAACAACCTCGACCTGGCCAGTGTGCGGCAGTTGACGAGCGCGCTGGACTCCTACCAGGGCGCGCTCGTGGTCGCCAGCCACGATCTGCCGTTCCTGGAGTCGATCGGCATCACCCGGTGGCTGCTGGTCGGCGAGGAGTTGCGGGACATCGCCGCCGATGAGGTCCGGGAGGTGCTCGAGACGACATCCGCGGCGGGGGAAGTGACGGAAACGGGCTGAGACCGAGTCCCTCGACGCTCTCCCCGAGGGCGGGGCGCCCCCGCTTGCCCCCAGGCCGGGCGCCCCGCCGCTCCGTTCCGCACCCGGAATTCGCGAGAGCGAAATGAGGATCCGGAGTCCGCGCAGGTTAAGGCGCATTCAAGGTTCACTCATGCGCCTCGGCCTACCTTCGAAAACGATCTCGTTCGCACGAGATATATGAACGTTTAACAGGGGGAGAGAAGGTGGCGGCGCGGCCGGTGTCCTCGCGTCTGGCGAGATTCAGCCCGTCGTGGCGAGAGCGTGAACGACTGCTTGTTGACTCTTCAGTAATAACGTGGCTAATTTCAGTCGGCGCCGTTTCGCGGGATTGCCATGTCATACGTTCGACATGCCTTGCCCGAATTATCTCCATTTCCTGCCGCGCTAGCGATTTTGGAGAAAACATGTCAGCCGCCGTGGACGCAGGCGATCTTGTCATCGGCATCACTCCGTTCGGGGAACCGGACGCCAGACTCGCCGCGGCGGTCAGCCGCGCGGGCGGACTCGGCATCCTCGACCTGGGAACAACGGGCCGTGAAGCCCTCCAGGCATGGGAGGACATCGGCGAGTGGGTGGCCGACGGCCGGTACGGCGTGCGGGTCGCGGCGGGCTGCCGCCTCACCCCCTCGGACCTCCTGGGCGCCCCGCCCGCCGGTGCCCCCACGGGCGGCCCGGGCGGTGGCGTGCCCGGTCCGCATACGGTGGTGCTCGGCATGGACTCGCCCTGGCCGGTGGAGGCCGTCGCCGACCACTGCCGTGTGCTGGCCGAGGTCACCGACCTGGACGAGGCCCTCGAAGCCAGCCGTGCCGGAGTACACGGGCTGATCGCCCGGGGGAGCGAGAGCGGCGGCCGGATCGGTCCGCTGGGCACCTTCGTGCTGCTCCAGCGGCTCCTCGCCGACCCCCGGGTGTCCTTACCGGTGTGGGCCTGCGGCGGCATCGGCCCCAGCACCGCCGCCGCGTCCGTGCTCGGCGGCGCGGCCGGGGTCGTCCTCGACATCCAGCTGGCCCTGCTCGCCGAATCCGGGCTCCCGGAGGACCGCGCCGCCGCCATCCGCTCCATGGACGGCTCAGAGACCACCGTCCTCGACGGACACCGGGTCCTGCGGCGCCGGGGGCGCGGTCCGCATACCGGACCCGACCTGACGGTAGGTCAGGACGGCTTTCTGGCCGGGCGGTTGGCCGAGCGGTGGCGGGATGTCGGCCGCACCGTCCGGGGCCTCACGGACGCCGTCCGGGAGGCCGCGCACGAGGCCGTACGGAACGACTCCGCGGTCGTCTCGGCGCTGCGCCCCGGCTCCCCGCTGAGCACCCGCCTCGGCACCCGGCTGCCCCTCGCACAGGGCCCGATGACCCGGGTCAGCGACCAGGGCGCGTTCGCCTCCGCCGTCGCCGCCGGGGGAGCGCTGCCGTTCATCGCGCTCGCCCTGGCCGGACGCGAGCAGGCGCGCACGATGCTGGAGGAGGCCGCGGCCGCGCTGGACGGACGCCCCTGGGGCGTCGGTGTCCTCGGCTTCGCACCCGAGGAGATCAGAAACGCCCAGCTCGAGGCCGTACGGGAGGTCCGCCCCAGCCACGCGATCATCGCGGGCGGACGGCCGTCCCAGGCCAAGGCGCTGGAGCGGGACGGCATCGCCACCTTTCTGCATGTGCCCTCGCCGGGGCTGCTGCGTCAGTTCCTCCAGGCCGGGGCCCGGCGGTTCGTCTTCGAGGGCTCCGAATGCGGCGGCCATGTGGGGCCGCGAAACAGCTTTCCGCTGTGGGAGGCCCAGATCGCCGTCATCGAGGACTTCCTCGACGAGGCCGCACACGCCCCGCGTCACACGGCGGGCACGGACGGCGCCGACGCGACCGATGGCACCGACGGCGCGGAGATCGAGATCTTCTTCGCCGGGGGAGTGCACGACGAACGCTCCGCCGCGATGGTGGCCGCGCTCGCCGCCCAGCTCACCCGGCGTGGCGTCGCCGTCGGCTCGCTCATGGGCACCGCGTATCTGTTCACCGAGGAGGCGGTGGCACACGGCGCCGTACAGCCGCTCTTCCAGCGCCAGGTGGTGGCCGCCGAGCACACCGTGCTGCTGGAGACCGCCCCCGGCCATGCCACACGCTGTGTGCCCAGCCCCTTCACCGAGAGCTTCGGCACCGTGAAGGAGCGGCTGCGGAACGAGCGTCTGCCGGACCGGGAGGTCTGGGAGCGGCTGGAGCGGCTGAATGTGGGACGGCTGAGGATCGCCAGCAAGGGCGTGGACCGCGGGCCCGACGGCGTGTTGGCCCCGGTGGACGAGGAAGGCCAGCGCGGCGGCGGGATGTTCATGGCCGGGCAGGTGGCCGTGATGCGCTCGGCCACCACCACGATCGCCGCACTGCACCATGCGGTGGGCCCCGGCGCCGCCGACTTCCTCACCGCACGCGCGGCGGCGGTGTGCGAGCGCCTGGGCGTGGCCACGGCCCCGGCGGCGGCCGAGGCGCCCGCGCCGCTGGACGTGGCCGTCGTCGGCATGGCGTGCATGTTTCCGCAGGCACCCGATCTCGCCTCATTCTGGGCCAATGTGGTGGGCGGTGTGGACGCCGTCACCGAGGTGCCCGCCGAGCGCTGGGACCCCGCCGTCCACTACACGGGCGACAAGGACGGCGCCTCCGCCTCCCAATGGGGCGGCTTTCTGCCACCCATTCCCTTCGACCCGCTGCGCTACGGCATCCCCCCGGCCTCGCTCGGCAGCATCGAACCCGTACAGCTGCTGGCCCTGGAGGCCGCCCGCCGGGCCCTGGACGACGCCGGATACGGCGACCCCGGCGACGGCGGCCGGGCCTTCGACCGCTCCCGCACCTCCGTGGTGTTCGGCGCCGAGGCGGGCAGCGATCTGTCCAACGCCCAGACGCTGCGCGCCGTCCTGCCGTCCTACGTCCACGAGGTGCCGCGAGCCCTGGCGGACCAGCTGCCCCGGCTCACCGAGGACTCCTTCCCCGGCATGCTCGCCAACGTCATCTCCGGGCGGATCGCCAACCGGCTCGACCTCGGCGGCGCCAACTACACCGTGGACGCGGCCTGCGCGTCATCGCTGGCCGCCGTGGACGTGGCCTGCAAGGAGCTGACCGGGGGCACCAGCGACCTCGTGCTGTGCGGCGGCGCCGATCTGCACAACGGCATCAACGACTATGTGCTCTTCTCCTCCGTGCACGCCCTCTCCCCGACGGGCCGCTCCCGGACCTTCGACAGCTCGGCGGACGGGATCGCGCTCGGCGAGGGCGTCGCCTGCGTCGTTCTCAAACGGCTGGCCGACGCCGAACGGGACGGCGACCGCGTCTACGCCGTCGTCAAGGGCGTCGGATCCTCCAGCGACGGCCGCTCGCTCGGGCTGACCGCCCCGCGCCCCGAGGGACAGCGGGCCGCACTGGAGCGCGCCTACGCCAATGCCCGTGTCTCGCCCGCCGACGTGGGCCTGATCGAGGCGCACGGCACCGGTACGGTCGTCGGCGACCGTACCGAACTCACCGTCCTGGGCGAGGTGTTCACCGATTCGGGGGCCACACCCGGGGCGTGTGCGCTGGGCTCGGTGAAGTCCCAGATCGGCCACACAAAATGCGCCGCGGGCCTCGCCGGGCTGGTGAAGGCCGCGATGGCGCTGCACACGGGCATCACACCGCCGACCCTGCATCTGACCCGGCCCAATGAGGCGTGGGACGCGGACCGCAGCCCCTTCGCCTTCCATACCCGGGCCCGGCCATGGGCGGCCGCGCCCGCCGAACGGGTGGCCGGGGTCAGCGCGTTCGGCTTCGGCGGGACCAACTTCCATGTGGTGCTCGCCGCTCACGGCCGCGGAGCGCCACCCGCACAGGGGCTGGACGACTGGCCCGCCGAGCTGTTCCTCTTCCGCGGGGCGGACCGGGCGGCGGCGCTGCGGGTGGCCCAGGAGACACTCGACCAGCTCATGGCCAATGACGCGGCGGGTCGGCCGTGGCGGCTGCGCGACCTCGCGCTGACCGCCTCCCGGCGGGCCGACGCCGGCCGGGAACCGGTCCGGGTGGCCGTCGTGGCCCCGGACCTGGACGACCTGGCCGCACGATTACGCCAGGTACTCGCGGGCGATCCGCCGGGCCGGGGGCCGCGCGGAGCGGACGGGCTGTACATGGCCCCGGACGAGCCCGAGAAGGCCGGGGAGAACGGGGAGAACGGGGGCAGCGGGGACAGCGGGGAGGCAGAGGGCGAGCCTGGGCGCGGCAAGGTCGCGTTCCTCTTCCCCGGGCAGGGCAGCCAGCGGCCCGGGATGTTCGCCGACGCCTTCGTCACCTTCCCCGGGCTCCAGCGCCATCTGCGCCACGGACGCGGCTACGCCGACGCGCTGTATCCCCCCACCGCCTTCGACGAGGCCGGGGAGTCGGCACAGCGCACCGCGATCACCGACACCCGGGTGGCCCAGCCCGCACTGGGCATCGTCGGGCTCGCCGCGCACACCCTGCTCACCTCGGCCGGGGTACGGCCCGACATGGCGGCCGGACACAGCTACGGCGAGCTGGTCGCGCTGTGCGCCGCGGGCGCGCTCGACCCCCGTACGCTGCCGCGGCTGAGCGCCGAGCGGGCGGCCGCCATCCTCGGCGCAGCCGAGGCCGACGGGGCGGAGCCCGGCACCATGGCGGCCGTGACCGCGGCCCCCGACCAGGTCGAGCCGGTGCTGCGCGCGGCCGGGCTCGCCGGGCGCGTGGTGGCCGCCAACCACAACGCGCCACGGCAGACCGTGATCTCCGGGCCCCAGCGGGACATCGAGGAGGCGGTGCGGCTGCTGCGGAAGGCCGGGCACTCGGCCAAACGGATCCCGGTGGCCTGCGCCTTCCACAGTCCGCTGGTGGCCGGGGCCGGTGCGCGGTTCGCCGAGGCGCTGGCCCGCCATCCGGTGCGCGAGGCGGAGTTCCCCGTCTGGGCGAACCGCACCGCCGCCCCGCACTCCGCGGAGCCGGATGCCATCCGCGCCGAACTCGCCGCCCAGATCGGCGCGCCGGTCCGCTTCGTGGCCCAGATCGAGGCCATGTACGAGGCGGGCGCACGGATCTTCGTGGAGGCGGGTCCGGGGACGGTGCTCACCCGGCTGGTGGGGGAGATCCTCGACGGCCGCCCGCACCTCGCCCTCGCCTGCGAGGGACGGCGGTCCGGCGCCGCCGGTCCGCGGGGGTTTCTGGACACCCTCGCCCGGCTGGCCGTCGCGGGCGTCCCGGTGCGTACGGCCTGGCTGTTCCACGGCCGGGACGCGGTGGCGGCGGGATCCGCCCCGCCACCGAGGCGGCCCGGCTGGACGGTCGACGGACACCTCGTCCGCACCGCGAACGGTGAGCTCCTGCCCGGTGCGCTGGCACCGGCCCGACGTGTCATGGAGGCTACGGTGAGCCAGACGGATCGGACGGGGGGCGGCGAGTACGGCGACAGAGACGCCCTGATCTCGGAGTTCCTGAGGACCAGCCGGGAGATGATCGCCGCCCAGCGCGATGTGCTCCTCACCTACTTCGGTAGCGCTCCGGGCGAACGGCGCGCGGCGCCACCGTCCCCGGTCGCCCCGGCCACGTCCCTGCCCGCCGGGCTCGCCCCGGTGGCCGCCGCCCCGGTGGCCGCCACCTCGGAGGCCCCGGCCCCGGCCCCGGTCGCCGACGTGGCTCCTGCCCCGCCCGCGCCCGCCACCGGGCCCGATGTGCTGCGCGCGGTCTCCGAAATCATCAGCGAACGCACCGGCTATCCGGTCGACATGATCGAACCGGATCTCGATCTCGAGGCCGATCTCAGCATCGACTCCATCAAACGCGCCGAGATCGCGGGCGAGTTGGCGCGGCGACTCGGCGTCGCGGGCGCGGACACCGCGACCTTGGGCGATGAGGAGCTGGAGGAGCTGACCAAGGCGCGTACCACCGCCGCCGTCACCGATTGGCTCACCGCCCGTCTCGCCCCCGAGAGCTCCGCGGCCTCCGCCACCACCGCACCGGCCGATGAGCCGGAGCCGGTGGCCGTGCGGACGGCCCAGCAGGTGGCCGAGCCCGTGGCCGTGCCCGGCGTGGCGCCCAAGCGGATGCGGCTGGTGCCCGTGCCCCTCGGTGCACCGGACGACGGCGCCGCCGCACCCCCCGAACTGACCGGTCGGCGCTTCGCCCTGGTCGGCGGGGACGGCGACGGGGTGGCCGAGGCGGTGGCCGCCCGCCTCGGCGAGCGCGGTGCCGAGGCCGTCATCCTCCCCGCCGGTCATCAGCTCACCGAAGACGACGGCCAGGTGGACGGTGCGCTGCTGCTCGATCCGCTGGCCGCCACCGGCTCGCCGGTGCTGCCGGAGGCGTTCACGGTCGTCCAGTCGGCGCTGCGGCGCGCCCCGCAGTGGCTGTTGGCGCTGCGGCGCGCCGACCCGCTCGCCGCGCGCACGGCCGGGCTGCGTGGCGTGTTCCGTACGGTGGCCAGGGAGTACCCGGACACGGTCACCAGGCTGGTGGAGTTCCCCGGCGAGGCGACCGGACTCGCGGAGGCGGCTGGGTCCGCGGACGTGGCCGGGTTTACCGAGGCGGCCAGGTCTGCCGACGTGGCTGGGTCTGCCGATACGACTGGGTCCGCGGACGTGGCCGGTTTCGCCCACGCGGGGTCTGCCGATGTGGCTGGGTACGCCGATACGGCCGGAGCCACCCACGTGGCCAGGTCCGCCGACGAGGCCGGAACGGTCCACGCGGCCGGGCCCGCCCGCGCGGCCGGGTTCGCCGATGCCGTGGCCGACGGGCTGCTCGACGAGTTGCTCGCCCCGGACCGTACGCCCGTCGTTCTGCGCACCGCGGAAGGGCGGCGCCACCGGCTGGACCTCGTGGAGACCCCGCTGGGCGCGCTCGCCGGTTCGGGTGCCGGGCCCGCCGGGGACGGCGTGGCGGAGGCCGCCGCGCTCGGGCTGGACCGGGACGCGGTGGTGACCTTGGTCGGTGGGGCGCGGGGCATCACCGCGCGGTTCGCCGCCACCCTTGCGTCCGCCGCCCGCTGCCGGATCGAGCTGCTCGGCCGTACGCCGGAGCCCGTCGGTCCCGAGGACCCGGCCACCGCCGGGGCCCGCGACGAGACGGCCCTGCGCGCGGCGCTCGCGGCCCGGGGCGGGCCGGGGCCCGCCGAGATCCAGCGGGAGGCCGCCCGGATCCTGGCGCGGCGTGAAGTGGTCGCCACCGTCGAGGAGTTGACCGCACTCGGCGCCCGTGTCCGCTATCGCTCGGTGGATGTCCGCGACGCCGAAGCGGTGCTCCAGGCGGTGAAGCAGATCCACGCCGACCACGGACGGCTGGACGGTGTGGTCTACGGGGCCGGTGTGATCGAGGACCGGCTGATCGCGGAGAAGTCCGCCGAGTCCTTCCAGCGGGTGTACGGCACCAAGGTGGAGGGCGCCCGGACGCTGCTGGACGCGCTGGCCGAACTGCCCGAACCCCCGGCGTTCGCCGTGTTGTTCGGCAGCATCGCCGCCGTCCTCGGCAACCGCGGCCAGGTGGACTACGCGGCGGCCAACGACGCCATGGAGACACTCGGCGCGCGGTGGCGGGACCGCACCGGCAGCCGGGCGCTGACCGTGCACTGGGGCCCCTGGGCACCGGCCGGAGCCCACGGCGGGATGGTCACACCGGAGCTCGGCCGTGAGTACGCCCGGCGCGGCATCTCGCTCATCGACCCCGAGGAGGGCACGCTGGCGCTGCTGCGCGAGCTGGCCTGGGGCGAGGAGTCCGCGGGGTCCGTCGTCTACACCGCCTCGGGCTGGTGAGCGTGACGGACGACCAGTCGCACCGGCAGCCGCCGGTGGCCATCGTCGGGATGTCCGTACTGCTGCCCGGCTCGCCGGACCTGGAGACCTACTGGCGCAACCTGGTCGGTGGCGTGGACGCGATCAGTGACGTCCCGGAGGGGCGGTGGGACGCCGGTTTCTACGCCCCGGACGGCGGTGGCGACACGCCGACGGCACCCGACCGGGTGTACTGCCGACGGGGCGGATTCGTCGACGAGTTCGCCCGCGTCGAGGCCGCCCGGTTCGGGATCATGCCGAACTCGGTGTCCGGCACCGAACCCGACCAGCTGATCGCCCTGGGTGTCGCCGCGGCGGCCATCGCCGACGCGGGCGGTGCGGACCGGCTGCCCGACCGGCAGCGGGTGGGCGTGGTGCTGGGCCGGGGCGGCTATCTCACCCCCGGGCTGGTCCGGCTCGACCAGCGGGTGCGCACCGCCCACCAGCTCGTACGGACCCTCGGCGAACTCCTGCCCGACCTCGGGCCCGGCCAACTCGAACGGGTACGTGAGGCGTTCACCGAACGGCTCGGCCCCGACCGGCCCGAGGCGGCCATCGGCCTGGTGCCCAACCTCGCCGCCTCGCGCATCGCCAACCGGCTCGATCTGCGCGGCCCCGCGTACACCGTGGACGCCGCCTGCGCCTCCTCGCTCGTCGCCGTCGACCAGTCGGTGGGGGAGCTGGCCTCGGGGCGGTGCGATGTGATGCTCGCGGGCGGGGTGCACCACTGCCACGACATCACCCTGTGGAGCGTCTTCTCCCAGCTGCGCGCGTTGTCGCCGAGCCAGCGGATCCGGCCCTTCCACCGCGCGGCCGACGGTCTGCTGATCGGCGAGGGCACCGGTGTGGTCGTCCTCAAACGGCTCGCCGACGCACTGCGCGACGGCGACCGCGTCTACGCGGTGATCCGGGGCACCGGCGTGGCGTCCGACGGCCGTGCCACCGGGCTGGTCAACCCGGACCCGGGCGGTCAGACCCGTGCCGTACGGCAGGCGTGGCGGGCCGCGGGACTCGATCCGCGTGAGCCGGGCGCCATCGGGCTGCTGGAGGCGCACGGCACCGCCACGCCCGCCGGGGACACGGCCGAACTCGCCACGCTGGCAGAGGTGTTCGGCCCCGGTGACACGCCGGGGGAGACGGCCGTCATCGGCTCGGTGAAGTCGATGATCGGCCACACCATGCCCGCCGCCGGTGTCGCGGGCCTGGTGAAGGCCGCCCTCGCGGTCCACCACGGCCGGCTGCTGCCCACCCTGCACTGCGACGACCCCCATCCGGCGCTCGCGGCCACCCGCTTCTCGGTGCTCGACGCGGCCGAGCCGTGGGACGCGCCCGTACGGCGCGCCGCCGTCAACGCCTTCGGCTTCGGCGGGATCAACGCCCATGTGGTGCTGGAGCAGCCGCCGCCGGTGCCGGAGACGCGGCGCGCCACGACCGTCGTCATCGAACCGGAACGAGTGCTGGCGCTGGCGGCGGACACCCCGGAGCGGCTGGCCGAGCTGCTGGCGGCGGACGACACGACCGTACGGACGACGGTGACGGGGCGCGACGCCGGTACCCGGCTGGGCATCGTCGAGCCCACCGCCAAACGGCTCGCGCTCGCCCGGCGCATGGTGGCCAAGGGCCGCCCGTGGCGGGGCCGCAACGACATCTGGTTCACCCCGGCGCCACTGCTCGGCGCGGGCCCGGCGCCGAGGGGGAGGCTCGCCTTCGTCTTCCCCGGTCTCGAAGCCGAGTTCGTCCCCCGTGTCGACGGTGTCGCGGAGTACTTCGGGCTCTCCCGGCCCGCCGGGGACCGCTTCGGCGAGGCGGCGCGCGTGGGCGACATCGGCCGCCATGGCGTCGGCGTCTTCGGCGTCGGACGGCTGCTGGACGCGGCGCTGCGGCGGATGGGGGTCGTACCGGACGCGGTGGCCGGGCACAGCGTGGGGGAGTGGACCGCGCTGGTCGCGGGCGGCCTCTACGCAGGCGAGGAGGTCGATGCCTTCCTCGATTCCTTCGACCCCGACGCGCTGCGGGTGCCCGGTCTGGCCTTCGCCGTGCTCGGCGCGGGTGCGCGGCGGGTGTCCGACGCGCTCACCGAGCGGGCGGACGGCCGGATCGTGCTCTCGCACGACAACGCGCCCAGCCAGTCGATGGTGTGCGGGCCGCGCGACGATGTCGAGGAGTTCGTCCGGGCCATGCGCGCCGAGGGCGTGATCGCGCAGGTCCTGCCCTTCCAGTCCGGCTTCCACACCCCGATGCTGGCGCCCTACCTCGACCCCATCCGAGCCGTGACGGAACGCTTCGAGCTGCTGCTGCCGCCCAGGACCCCCGTCTGGTCCGGCACGACCGCCGCACCGTATCCGGCCACGGAGGCGGAGGTGCGCGCACTGTTCATCCGGCATCTGCTGGAGCCGGTGCGCTTCCGGCTGCTGACGGAATCGCTGTACGAGGCGGGGTTCCGTGCGTTCGTCCAGGTCGGTACGGGGCAGTTGGCGTCGCTCATCGGTGACACGCTGCAGGGGCGTGACCACTTGGTGGTGGCCGCCAACTCGCCCCACCGGGACGGGGTGTCCCAACTTCGGCGCGTGGCCACGGCGCTGTGGGCGGAGGGGGCGGAGGTGGACCCCGCGCTGCCACGTGAAGGCTCGGGCGCGAGATCGGCGCTTCCCGCGGTGCGGCTGGACCTGAGCGGTTCGCTGATCTCGCTCGGCGAGGCGAGGTTGAGCGAGCTGCGCAACGTGGTGGGCAAGCGTTCCTCCCCCGGCCACCGCCGGGAGGTGCCCCCTGGGCGGAACGGGTGGGCACCACCCCACCCGCACCCGGCAACGCCGAATGCGTTTCACGGCGCGCCACCGCACCCGCCGTCCGCCCCGTGGGCCGCCGAACTCGACGCCCTGCTCAGCGAGACCGCGGCCACCGCGACAGCGGTCGTAGCGGCAAGCCGCCCACCGATCCCGCACACCCACGAGCTGTGGGTCTCCACCGAGACCATGCCCCACCTCCGCGACCACTGCTTCTTCCCCCAACGCCCCGGCTGGCCCGATGAGCCGGACCGCTGGCCCGTGGTCCCGGCCACGACGATCGTCCGGCACCTCATGGACACGGCGGAGCAAGTGGCAACAGGCACCGTGGCCGTCGCCGTACACGGCGCCCGCTTCGACCAGTGGGTGACGGCATCACCACCCACCACCGTCCAGGTCACCACGACCCCCACCGTCGGGGCGGCCCACTACACCGTCACCTTCGGCCGCGGCGCCCGCGCCACCGTGGAAGTGGCCGATCGCCACCCCGACACCCGCCCCACGCCCTGGAGCGTCGACCCCGCCACCGAGCGCACCCCCGATCACACCGCACAACTCATCTACACCGAGCGCTGGATGTTCCACGGTCCCGCCTTCCAGGGGCTCACCGAACTCACCGCGATCGGCGCATCGCACATTCGCGGCACGATCACCACACCCCCCGCACCCGGAGCGCTGCTGGACAACGTCGGACAGCTCCTCGGCTACTGGATCATGGCGACCCGCACCGAACGGACCGTGGTGTTCCCGATCGGCATGCGTCTGATGCGCTTCTTCGGATCGCATCCGGCCCCCGGCACACCGGTGGAGTGCCTGATCAGGATCACCTCGCTGACCGATACCGCACTCGAGGCCGACGCGCAGCTGCTGATCGGCGGCGAGGTGTGGGCGGAGCTGTCCGGCTGGCAGGACCGCCGGTTCGACAACCACCCCGAAACCCGGCCGGTGGAGCGCTTCCCACAGCGCAACACGCTGTCCCGGCCCCAGCCGGGTGGCTGGGTGCTGCTCCATGAGCGCTGGCCGGACCTGGCGTCCCGTGACCTGATCATGCGTAACCACCTGGGCAGCGACGAGCGCACCGCCTATGCACACCAGCCGCCACGTGGCCGCAGACAGTGGCTGCTGGGCAGGATCGCGGCCAAGGACGCGGTACGACGATGGCTCTGGGACCATGGCGAAGGCCCGGTCTTCCCCGCCGAGATCGGGATCCGCGAGGACGCCCAGGGGCGCCCGTACGCCATCGGCGTGCACGGCCGGACCCTGCCCGAACTGGCGCTCTCGCTGGCACACCGGGCCGAGACCGGGGTCGCCCTCGTGGTGCCGCGCCACGCCAACGGCGCCGCGGGCCCCGGTATCGCCCTCGAAGAGGTCACCGATGGCGATGACGTGGCCGTCGCCCTCACCCAGCCCGAGCGTAAACTCCTCGCCGCGATGACGGCCGCGAGCGGTGGAGCACATGCCCGCTGGGCCACCGCCTTCCGGGCCGCGAAGGAGGCGGTCGCCACGGCGGAGGCCACCGGTCTCCGCGACCGGCCACGGGACCTGACCATCGCCGGGGTACGGCCCGGTGCGGGCCGCCCCGACGCGCCACCGGCCCGGCTCATCGTCGAGGTGGCGGCCACCACCGCCCCCGGACGGCCCCCGCGCCGCTATGAAGTCCACACCATCACCATCGCCAACCCGCCCGGACTGCCGGACCGGGACTACGCCGTGGCCTGGACGACCGGCCCGGACCACCAGGAACAGGACGAGGAGAGCGATCAGTGACCACCGTCAATCAGACCGCCCCGTCACCCGCTGCCGATGCACCGGCCGAGGCACTGGTCAGCGCGCCAGCCGACGCACCGGCCGTGCTCGCGGAGATATCCGGGATGCTCCGGACGATGCTCGACGAATACGACCTCGACGATATCGAGGTCACCATGGAGACCCGCTTCACCGAGGATCTGGAGCTGGAGAGCATCGACCTGGTGACACTGGCCGGCAGCCTGGAGGCCCGGTACGGCAGACAGGTCAACTTCGCCGAGTTCGTGGCCGACCTCGAACTCGACGAGATCATCGACCTCACCGTGGGACAGCTCGTCGAGTATGTCGTCCGGTGCCTCAGGGCCACCCGGGAGCGCTGACCGATGGCAATGATCGACACCGACCACGCCACCGACCACGACGGCCCACATACCGGGACGGACGGCGTCCGACTGCATGTCCAGCGGCTGTCCCCGCCCGACGGCCGTCCGCACACCGCCACCGCCGTGCTCATCCACGGTCTGCTCACCGACTCCCTCGCCAGCTGGTACTTCACAGTGGCCCCGGACCTCGCCGCCGCCGGGCTGGAGGTGGTGATGTACGACCAGCGGGGACACGGCCGCAGTGAGCGCCCCGGCTCCGGCTACCGGCTGGACACCTTCGTCACCGATCTGGAGCGGCTGCTGGACCGGCTGGACATCACCGGTCCGGTCCATCTCGTGGGCAACTGCTTCGGCGGAACGGTGGCGTTCGCCTACGCCATGCGCCATCCGGAGCGGGTGGCCGGTATCGCGGTCATCGAGGCGAAGCCCGCCACCGAGAGCTGGCTGACCGAGATCAGTGGGATCCTCCGGCGGGTCGAGGAGGAACTGGTCGTCCATGAGGCCGAGTCGCTGGCCTGGGTCAGCGCCCACCGGGGTGCCCACACCGCACGGCTGGCCAAGTCGGCCGCCCGCCTGGTCCGTACGACCACCATCGCCGAGGACGTACCCGCGAGCCGGGTGGTGAGCGAGGAGCAGGTCCGCGCGGTGCGCTGCCCGGTGCTGGCCGTCTACGGCGCCGACTCCGAACTCGCCGGGCAGGAGCGGTGGTTGGAGTCGATCCTGCCCGGCACCCGGACCGTCGTCCTGCCGGGTCAGGGCCATTCGGTCCTCGCCGAGGCGCCCACGCGCATCCGCGAACTGCTGCTGTCCTGGATCGACGGGCGTGGACACGAAGGTGAGCACGAGCGCCGTACGGCCACCGGCACCCCAGCGGCGGCCCTGGAGGCCGATGCCTGATGAGCGAACCGAGCAGAGAGCCGGAGGTCTCACCCCGCACACCCCGCCGCTTTCTCTTCGTCGTGCCGCCGCTCGTCGGCCACGTCAACCCCACCGTCGGCGTCGCGGCCGAACTGACCGCCCGGGGACACCAGGTGGCTTGGGCCGGGATGCCCGAGGTCGTCGAGCGGCTGACCGGGCGGGGGACGGCGGTCCATCGCTGTGCCGGGCCGGTGCTGGGCGAGGGCGGGGCGGGCCGCCCACCGGACGTACGCGGTCCGGCGGCGCTGAAATTTCTGTGGGAGCGGTTCCTGGTGCCGCTCGCCGAGGCCATGGCTCCGGGCGTGGCCAGGGCCATCGGGGAGTTCCGCCCCGATGTGGTGATCGCCGACCAGCAGACCGTGGCGGGCGCCCTGGTGGCCGAACGGCTGGGGGTGCGCTGGGCAACATCCGCCACCACCTCGGCGGAGTTCACCGGCGCGCTGGACGGGATGCCCAAGATCGACGCCTGGCTGGATGGGCTGCTGCACGAGGTGCGGGGCCGGATCGGCGACCCGGACGGCACGGCCGACCCCCGGTTCTCGCCGGATCTCGTTCTGGCCTTCACCACCGAGGAGCTGGCCGGACGACCGGCACGGGCGGGTGACCGCATCCACTACGTGGGCCCGTCGATCGCCGAGCGACCGGCCACGACGGACTTCCCCTGGGAGTGGCTGGACCCCACGCGCCCCGCCGTCCTCATCACGCTCGGCACCGCGAACACCGACGCCGGGGCGCGCTTCCTCACCGAGTGTCTGGAGGCCGTACGGGCGCGGGCCGGTCGTCTCCAGGCGGTCGTCGTCGACCCCGACGAGGTACTCACCCGGGCCACCCGGGACATCCAGAGCATGCCCGTGACCCCGCACGAAAGCGACGTCCTGGTGCGTCGCTACGTTCCGCAACTCCCCCTGCTGCAACGGGTGAACGCGGTCGTGTGCCACGCGGGCCACAACACCGTCTGCGAAACCCTCTGGCACGGCGTACCGCTCGTGGTGGCGCCCATCCGGGACGACCAGCCGGTGGTGGCCGCCCAGGTGGTGGACGCGGGCGCGGGCATCCGGGTGCGCTTCGGCAGGGCGCGGGCGGCGGCCATCGGCGAGGCGCTCGACGCCGTGCTGGACGAACCGCGCTACCGCGCCGCGGCCGAGCGCGTGGGCGCGTCCTTCCGCGCGGCGGGCGGCGCCACCGCGGCCGCCACCCATCTGGAGCGGCTGGCCACAGCGGGCGTCCCCCACGCCGGCGCGAGCGCCGACCGCGCCACCGCGAGCACCGCCGGCCACGCCACCGCGAACCCGGGAGGGGAACGATGAGCCGCGAGAGTGCCATACCCCGTGCACCGGAGAAGCCGTCCCGCGCCGAGACCGTCGCCGCGCTGCGCCCCCGCTACCAGGCCGATCTGGCGCGGGGCACCGAGCGGTTCTTCGAACCCCGCCGCACGGACTGCCCGTGGTGCGGCTCCACGCGGCTGGTGCGGCGGCTGCGCACCAAGGACCGGTACCAGAGCAAACCCGGCCGCTTCCGGCTCGACGGATGCCGGGACTGCCGCCATGTCTTCCAGAATCCACGGCTGAACGACGACGGCCTGGAGTTCTACTACCGCGACTTCTACGACGGGATGGGGGAGATCGAACTCGGCAACGTCTTCTCCGGGCGGGACAAGGTGTACCGGCGGCGCGCGATGTTCCAGGAGCCCTCCGCCGAGCCCCCGAAGACCTGGCTCGATGTCGGCACGGGACACGGCCACTTCCCCGAGGTGGCCCGTACCGTCTTCCCCGGCACCCGTTTCGACGGACTGGACTTCACCGCCGGTGTCGAACTGGCCGAGCGTACGGGCCGCGTCGACCGGGCCATCCGCGGCAGCTTCCCCGAGCTCGCCGAGGAGCGGCTGGCCGGGGGCTACGACGTGGTGAGCATGTTCCACTACCTGGAGCACAGCACGGACCCCCGCGCCGAACTCCGCGCCGCCCGCCGCGCCCTGCGGCCCGGCGGCCATCTGCTGATCGAGGTGCCCGACCCGGAGTGCTGGTTCGGCCGCCTCTTCGGCCGGTTCTGGCTTCCCTGGCTCCAGCCCCAGCATCTGCACTTCCTTCCGGTGGCCAACCTCCGCGAGGAGCTGACCGCGCTGGGCTTCACCGTGACCGACGAACAGCACCGCGGGCCGTCGGACACCGTCGATCTGCTCGGTGCCGTCTGGCTGGCGCTCAACGCGATCGCCCCGCCCGATGACGCCCCTTCCCTCGCCAAGCCGCCCGGCCGGGTCCGCTGGCTGCTGCGCTGCGCGATCCTGCTGGCGGGCGTGCCCGCCCTCGTGGTCGCGACCACCCTCGACCGCCTGTTGCTCAAACCGCTGGCCGGGCTCGGCAAGATGTCCAACGCCTACCGGGTGGTGGCCCGGTGTGACGCCTCCGCCCGTTCCGGCCCCCGTTAAGGTGCCCCCCGGGTCCCGCGCCGGGGCCCGGGGGGAGGGGGGATGCACGAGGGTGCACGGGGCGCCGGTGCCGCCCGCCGACGCCTGGGTGACCGTCACACGACATGGTGACCGGCGCGGGCGGCGGTTGAGCCACCCCGCCGGGGCCGGAAGTCAGGGGGCCGCCGCGGTGCCGTCGGGCCGCGGCGGCTCCTCCCCGGAGGCCTCCTGGGCCTGCGGCGGTGACGGCTCGGTGGCGGCCAGGGCCGTCGGCGTCCCGCCGGGCTTGCTGTTGACGTAGGTGGTGAGCCGGTGCACCTGACGTTCCAGGGCCCTGATCCGGTCCACGATGTCCTCGGGCAGGTTCGCCATCAGTCTGCCTCCTCCAGATACAGATCGGCGGTCTCCGGACGTCCCCGCTCCGGGGCGGTGACCTTGATGCCGACGACGCGGTAGCGGGCGTCCAGTCCCTCGGAGAACCACACGTCCTTGATGCGCAGCCGCACGGTGGTGCCGAGCAGGGCGGGGGTGGTGCCCGAGCCGAGGCGGATCCGCACCGAGGGGATGACCACCGTGCCGCGCAGGGCGGCGAGTTCGGACCGGGCGAACGCGTCGAGCGTCGCCTTGTCGGTGACATTGCTGTGGTCGGACGAGGTGTCCAGGCGGGGGAACCCGGCCGCGAGGAGATCCTCGGCCACCTGTTCCCCGGACATCACCGGGCCGCCGGCCCAGCCCTCCGGGGTGCCGCCCCTGGCCCGCGCGGTCGTCCCGCCGCGCGTGGCGTCGCGGGGGAATGTGTACGACAGCACGTCGCCCGGCAGGTCCAGCATCACCGGCTGGCTGCCCACCCGGATCGTCGGAGAGCCCAGCTGGAGCAGCTTCACCCGCCGCCCGGTCACCGGATCCCGGTACACCGCGATCCGGTGCTCGAAACCCGGCTCCATCGCCGCGAGTTGCGTGATCGCCTCCTCCACCAGGGTCTCATCACCGTCGCTGTAGGCCACCGTACGGGCCGCGGTGGGGGCCGTCGGCTCGTACTCCACGCCGATGTGGCCGCCCTCGGACCCCTGCATGTAGTCCCACAGCCGGCGGACGATCTCCAGATGGTCGAGCGCGGTGAAGCTCAGATTCGCGCGGATGTAGCGACGGCCCGCGTAGGAGTCGAAGGTGGCCGCCTGGAGCCCGACGGTGGTGAGGCCCCGGTCGTCGGTGGCCGGGGTCAGCGTCCAGACGATGCCACCCCAGCAGACCTCGTCACCCCGCTCCAGATAGACGGCGGTGCGCCCCTCCACCAGCTCCCGGACCCGCCGGGCCAGCCGGGCGCCGGGCACCGGGATCGTCGCGGTCAGGGATCCCGGCTTGCCGAGGTAGTCGTCGTACTCCACCTCTCGCAGGGGCAGTACGTCGATGGCCTGGTCGGTGCGCAGGTCGGTGAAGACGGCGCGGTAGCGGGCGTCCACGGCGCCTCACGCCACCGGGTCCACGCGGACGAAGCGGTTGTCGAAGTGCACACGCGTCCCCGCGATCGAGGAACGGTACGTGGCCGTCGCCGTGTAGACGGCGCCGGGGGTGAGGTTCCCCACCGGGAAACAGGTGGAGATCGAGGCACGCCCGGCACCGAAGAGGGCCGCCGCCCGGTCGTCGGTCGGGGCGAGCACCTCGGTGCCGCTCTGCGTCCTGAGCCGGAACGAGATGTACGCGGTGGCGTCCCCGTCGGCAGCCGTGAAGGCGCCGAAGGTGAGGGACACCCACCGGGACGCCGGGGCGGTGAAGGTGGCGGTGAGCGTGGCGACGGTGTCGGTGAGCATCTCCTGATAGGTGGCGGAGGTGGTGGCTCCCCAGTCCGCCGTGTGCCGGAGCACGGTGTCCGGAATGTACTTCGCCCACTGGGCGCCGTCCCAGCGCTCCAGCCGGCCGCCCGCGTCGCGGTACTGCCCGGCATACGCCCCGTTGTGCGGCGCGCCGCCCGCGGCGGGGACGATGCCGCCGAGCGCCGCGGTGTAGCGGCGGCGGTCGGTGATGGCGGAGGCCCAGGTGATGCCCTTGGCCGCGGACGCCCCGGCGGGGACGGCGATCTCGTAGAGAAGCTCCGCGCTCTTGGGCGCGGCCGGGGCGGTGGGGGAGCCGGCCGGGGTGCCCTGGAGGAGTTCCAGGGCGGCCTCGTACTTGCCGGAGCCGTCGTAGTCGGTGTCGTAGACACGTACGACGAGCGCGTCCACACGGGGCAGGCTGGAGTGCCCATCGGCGACGGTCAGCAGGGTGTCGGAGTCGACGGTGACCGGATAGCCGCCCTGCGATCCGGTGGAGGTTCCCGGGATCCACACCTGGCCCGGGGAGAGCTTGGCCTGCATACCGGTGGCGGTGGTGCCGGTGAGCTGCAGCCCGCCGAACACGCATCCCGCCCGGGTCAGCAGCGGTCCGGCGGACGCCATGCCGAGGCTGACGGCCAGCCGGGTGTCCTCACGGGTCTGGCCGGTGGGCAGATGCCAGGCGGAACGGACGGTCATGAGACGGCTCCCACGGTCATCGGAGAACTCCTTGTGGACGTGCGGGGTTCAAGGATCGAAGCGGACGATGGGGCGGCGCGGTGCCTCACCACTCGGCGCGGCGCCAGGTGATCGTGGCGGTGGCTCCCTCCCCTCCCGACGCCGCGCGGAAGGACAGCTGCGAGGTCCCGGACGGCAGGGTGAACGACTCCTCCGGGGCGCTGCCCGGTGTGGCGGTGTGGCGGCGCGACGCGGTGCCGTTGAACATCACGGTCCCCTCGGCGGTGTCGACGGCCAGTTCGTCGTCCGGGGCGAGGGTGATCGCGTACTCCAGCCAGTCGCCGCTGGTCCGGTTGGCCAGCCGCGGCCGGGTGCACGGCCCGGTGAAGGTGATCACCGGATGGGCGGGTGCGCTGCCGTCGTTCTCCACCGCGAGGTCGCCGGTGGAGCCGGGCGCGCCCCAGGCCAGCGGCCAGCTGAGCGGCCAGGTCAGCCCCGCCTCCGGCTGGGGGAGCCCGGCGGTGTCCCGCCGCCCCACCGCCTCGTAGCGGCGTGGATCGCTCGCCTTCCACTGGAGCGTCATCCTGGCCAGCCGGCTTGCGGCGAACTGCCGGTCGGTGGGGACCACGCGCTGGGTGACCCGGGCCCGTACGGCCAGCGTCTCGCCGTGCAGGCGCACGGCGAGCCACTCCTCCTCGTCGCGTACGGCGGTGGCGGCGCGCAGCGCGCGCAGCGCGTCCCGCACCGCCTCCGGTCCGGCGTCCGGGTCGGGCGCGAACCACACCTGCGCGGTGACCGTACGGGCCTGCGCCCACTGCGAACCCGGCCAGCCGCCGTGCCCCACCGGGCGGTCCGCGTCGGAGGTGTCCAGCGCGGGCAACTCCTCCCAGCCGGTGAGCCCTTCGGCGGCGATCCAGTAGTCGGTGCCGGGACCCATGAGCAGCCCGGCCCACTGCACCTGCCCGTCGGTGGTGATGAGCGGCCCCGGTTCGGTGGCGGTGGTCTCGTCCGGCATGTCACCCCCTCGCCTTCATCAGGAACATCAGATCCTCGGCGGTCTGCCGGGCGCTGCCGCCCGGGGCTTCGTGGTAGTGCTCGATGACGAATCCGCCGCCCGGCCTGCCGGATCCCGCCGGGGCGGGCGCGGGTCCGGTGCGGGCGAGCAGGGTGCTCAGCCGGTTCAGCGGCAGTACGGCCTCGGCCTGCCCGCCCTCCGCGAGCAGCGCGAGCGTGCCACCGGGGCGCGGCAGCACGATGCCGCCCTGGGCGAGCGTGGGGATGGTGGGAATGTTCACCCCGAACGACCGGCCGCCGATCCCCGGCACCCAGGAGGGCACCGAGACCTTGACCCGGTTCAGCGCGCCGATCGCCCGGTTGACCAGCCCGATCACCCCGTTGAGCGGCCCGCGTACGGCCCCGAGCACGGCGCTGAACGCGCCCCGGACGATGCCCGCCAGCCCGTTGAAGGCGCGCTGGATGCCGTTACGGGCGGAGCGGAAGGCGCCCGGGATCCGCTCCGAGAAGAAGGACAGCAGGGGCCGGACCACGGCCATGATGGCGTGGATGACCGTGGTGATGATGGTCTTGTAGATGTTGAAGTACGTCTTCACGACGGTCCAGATGACCTTCAGCACGACCGTGAAGGCCGTCTTGATGCCGTTCCAGGTCGTCTGCACCACTTGTTTCGCCACGCGCATGGTGGAGCCGATGACCTGGCCGATGATCCTGAAGGCCGCCTGGACGATGCGCTGGACCGTCTTGGACTGCATCGCCATGTCGACGAGCTTCATGATCAGCGGCATGAGCAGCGCCATGACGGCACCGAACACGTTGGACTTCATGGCCGTGTTCAGGCCCTTCTGGGCCGTTGTCACCCCCTGGAGCCCCGTCCTCATCCGCCCCATCAGGCCACCCCCGGTCGCCGCGCCGCGGCCCGCGGTGGTCATGGAGCGACCGCTCTTGGCGACACTGCGCTCGGCGGCGTTGGCCTCTCGCTGGAGGGTGCGCATCGAGTTGGCCGACTTGTCGACGTCGCCCTTGATGCGGCCGACGGCTGAGCCCGCCTGCGTCGCGGTACGGGCGAACCGGGAGACGCTGGTATCGGTCTGGCCCACGGTGCTGCGCAGGCCGCGGAAGCCGGAGACGGATCGGTTGAGCGCTTGTGCCAGTGACATGGGCGGCCTCCTCCTCAGCCGAGAGCCCTGACGAGACCGCTCAGGCGTCGCTCCAGCTCGTTGATGGCCCGGCTCGCTTCATTGATGTCCTGCACGTTCGACACCCGGCCGGGCGGCATCGGGCCGCGGGCGTCGCTCGCGGCCGTGCGCTGCCGCCGGTGGGCCGCCTCGGCCTTCCGCAGTGCGTCCATGCCCCTTCGCAGGGCCTGCCGGCTGTCCCGCTCGGCCTTCTCCGCGATCGTGCGGGTGGCGGTGATCTCCGTCCGGGCGCGGAGGATCGTACGGGCCAGTGAGGTCCGTGTCGCCGCCACCCGCCGCTCCACGGCGGTGATGGACGCCTTGAGCGAATCCGGATCCACACCACGTGCCTTGTCGCGCATCTCCTGCAGGTCGAACAGCGTCTTCTCGGCGTTGAACAGCTTGAATCCGGCGGAGGCACCGGTGACTTCGGCCGAGCCCCACTTGGCGGCCGCGGTGATGCCGGTGACCTCCGCCTTCAGGGCGTTGGCCTCCGAGTTCAAGCCGGTGATCGCCTGTTTCACCCAGGCGTGCTCGACGTTCCATTCCTTGAGCTTCTTGTCCAGTGTCTTTCGCAGGTCCTGCACTGTGCCGAGCAGGTCCCGCACGATGTCCGCCATCATCCCTCCAGCAGGTCACCCGAAGAACCGAGCCAGCTCCGCCGCCGTCGCGGCCGGGGCGTGGCCGTCGGGCGGGCCGTCGGACGTATCGGCGGCCTCGGCTCCCGGACGGGGCACCGGGACCGGTGCCTCCGGCGGGTCCGCGTACTCGTCGCGGTTGGCCGACGCGAACATCCAGTTGGCGATCGCCAAGTGGTCCACGACCGCCGCGAGCAGATGGTCCGTCATCCCCCACTCCGCGGCCTCGCCCTCCCGCGCCCGTACGAACGCCGAGTCCGGCGGCAGGTGGCGCACCAGGACCGCGAGGCGCCGCGAGGACAGCGCCTCGCGGTGCCAGTCGAGCAGGTCGACGCCGTAGTACCGCAGCAGATCGGCCTCCAGCGCCTCGGCGTGCTCCTCCACGAGCGCGCCGAGGCTCAGCCTTCCCCCACGCCGAGCCCGGTGTCCTGGCCGTACGCCTCGAGGATCGCGGCGATGTCCTGCACGCTCACCTCGTATTGGCACAGCCGCTGATAGCTCTCCTCGCCCATGAGGAGGGCGAGCAGCCCGTCCAGGTCGTTGTCCTTCAGCTCGGCCAGCGCGTGCGCCGAGCGGCGGGGGATCTCGGTGGGCAGCGAGAACGTCTCCCCGTCCACTTCGAAGTCCCAGGTCAGGCCCAGCGCCTCCAGACGCTGGGCGCGGGCGGCGTTGACGTTGAACGCAGGCATGGCGGCGGCTCCTTCGCGATCGGCTTCGGGGAACGGCTTCAGGGAACGGCTTCGGGGATCGACTTCGGGGGAGGGGATCAGGATCCGGCGAACGCCGGGTCGTTCATCAGCCAGGTGGCCAGCGGGGTGTCGTTGTCCACGGCCAGTGCCGTGAAGGTGACCCCGAGCCGGACCGCGGCCGTGCGGGTGAGCTGGAGCTCCTCGGTCTCGGTGACCTGGCCGCGGCGGAGGACGAACCGGTACTTGATGACATCGCCGTCCGCGAACTCCACGCCCAGCATCCGCTCGTCCTTCTTCGGCTCGGCGGCGAGTTCGTAGCGGTACACCTTGGACTCGGCCTCCGTCTCCGTCACCACGGCGCCGCCGAAGAAGAACGGCAGGGTGTCCTCGTTGAGCTGGAGCAGCTGGAACTTCACGGTGAGGTCGCGGTCGGAGTAGACGAAGCGGGCCGGGCTGACCGACTGCCAGGTGTCCACCGGGTCGATCTTGTCCTTCTTGTTGAACTTGATGCCATCGGTGGTGGTGTACCCGAGGTCCTTCCAGCCCGCCGCCCACGCCGTGGAGACATCGGCGGGGACGGTGGTGCCGAGCGGGGCGGTGAGGATGCGGCCGGTGCCCGCGACGCGGATCTCATTGGGGTTCATTCCGGGCATGCGATTGCTCCTTGTGGCGTGGTGATGAGGGCGGACGGTCGGCGGTGACGTGGCCTACGCCGGGCGGATGGAGAGCCTGGCCGTGGACACGTAGCGGCTGGCGGCGGCGTGCAGGTAGTCGGGCAGCCACCGGGGGCCGTCCACCTCGGAGACATCGGTGACACAGGCGGTGCCGAACGTGGCGCCGCGCACGGTGAACAGCGCCGTACGGGCGGCCGTGGCGACGGTGTGGGCCGTGGGTTTGTCCGGGCCGTACACCTCGAGGTCGACCAGCGGCTGGTCCAGATGGATGTCCTCGACCCAGACGCCGCCGGCCCGGGAGACCAGCACGGCCTTCTGGGTTCCGTCGAAGTCCGGCGGGGTCCGGTTGTCCACGAGAACCCCGGCCAGTTCGGGGCGGTTCTTCAGATGCTCGACGACGAGGCGTTCGACGTCGGGAAAGATCACCAAGGGCTCGGTCATGCGCGCACTCCTTGCTGTGGTCAGGGCTGCGCACAGCGAAAAGCGGCGGGGCCGTGGCCCCTCCAGGGGGCACAGCTCCGCCGCTGGCACCAAGTGTGATGCACTGGATGCCCATTGACAACCACTTGTCGTCACTTATGCCGAGATGACCATGGGTCCCGCAGGTCACGTACCTCGTCGTGTGGCCCGCTCGGCCGCGAACACATCCTCCAGCCGATAGAGGAACGCCTTGCCCTGACGCCCCGCGGGCCGCAGACGCTTCAGCTGCACCCACTTGCGGATGGTGGCCGGGGTGACACCCACCTCCGTGGCGGCCACGGCGGCGGTCAGCAACGGATACTCGGGCGCCTGCGTGGTCCTCATCGGCTCACCGCCACGACGGTGGAGCCTCCGTCCAGGGCGGCGGTGATCTCCTCCAGGGCGAGCGCGCCGCCGGCCGCCAGCTCCGCCCACTCGCCCTCCGGCCAGGAGTGCCGATGTGCCAGGTCCGCATGGCAGCCGCACGCGGTGTGCGGGCAGCGGCAGCCGGGGTTGATGCACAGCACCGCCCGGCGCAGCGGAAAGGCCCGCAGCGAGACCGAGGCGCACAGCGGGCACCGGCCGCGCAGCCGGACCACGGGCTCGGTGTCCCCGAGCGTGCCCGAGCAGCGCCGCGCCATTCCGCTGACCTCGTCCAGCAGATGGCGCATCAGCGACGGGTCGGCCTCGACCCGTTCCAGCAGCCCCGCGAGACGGGCCAGTCTGACCTCGACCGTTCCCCTGCCCGTGGGCGGCAGCCCGAGCCGGTCGTGCACGGCCTCCTCCAGCTCCACGACGCCGTCGGTGATGTCGCGTACGGTGTCGGAGACCCGCAGGCGTAACGGCTCCGATGGCCCGCGACGGTCGGTGCCTCCCCGCCGCCGGCCGAGGCCGGGACGGTGCGGGGAGGGCGTCAACTCCGCCTGGAGCTCGGGGAATTGCCGTCTCAGAACGGTGATCCAGTGGCTCGCTCTGATGCGGTCAGGATGCGCGAGTAGGTCATTGCTCAACAGAACCCCCCAGGTTGTCTGCTTCTTCGCTCCCTAGGGACCCCTGGTCCACGCGGAACGGTTCCCGCCGGAAGGGCGCGCGGAGGCAGGGATCGGGGGGTCGTCAGAGCAGGCGTCGGGAAGGCGCCGTGGCGGGGGTCAGGGAAGGATCGAGTCGACGTAGCCGCCGTCGACGCGCACGGCTCCGCCGGTGGTGGCCGAGGCGAACGTGGAGCTGAGGTAGACCGCCATGTTGGCGATCTCCTCGGGCTCGATCAGCCGCTGGAGCAGCGACTGCGGCCGGTACTTGGCCATGAACTCCCGCTGCGCCTCGTCCCAGGGCAGCTCCGGGTCCACCAGTTCGTACACGAAGTCCTCGACCCCGCCGGTGTGGGTCGGTCCGGCGATCAGCGAGTTGACCGTGACGCCGGTGCCGGCGGCGTCCTTGGCGAAGCCGCGGGTGACGGCGAGCAGCGCGGTCTTCGACATCCCGTAGTGGATCATCTCGGCGGGGATGACGACGGCGGAGTCACTCGCCACGTTCATGATCCGGCCCCAGGAGCGGTCCTTCATCCCGGGCAGGAAGCTCCGGATCATCCGGACGGAGGCCAGGACGTTCACCTCGAAATAGCGCCGCCACTCGTCGTCGCTGATCTCCAGGGGCGGAGTGGTCCCGAAGATGCCGAGGTTGTTGACCAGGACATCGGTGTCCGGCACCGCATCGATGACCTGGCGGGCGCCGTCATCGGTGGTGATGTCGCCGGGGGCGGGGACGAACGAGCCGCCCTCGGTGTCCTCCTCCAGCTTCTGGATGGCGGCCTCGACGGACTCCTGACGGCGCCCGTTGACGGCGACACGGGCACCCGCCCGCGCCAGCCCGGCGGCGATGGCGAATCCGATGCCCTGGGTGGAGCCGGTGACCAGGGCGGTCCTACCGGAAAGGTCGATCTGCACGGCGCTCCTTCGTCGATGCCTTATTGCTTGCGTGCGCCTTTAGTTGCACACGCGCCATACTAGCGTAGTCCGATGCGCCGGCGGCCGCGGCCGCTCAGGACCCGTGGCGGACCTCGATATGCCCCCGCAGCCTCCGGTCCCGCGAGGAGGAGCCCACTTCCACGGTCCGGCGCCCGGTGCCCAGTACCCATCCATGGCGCTCGGAGTCCCAGGAGGACAGCACCCGGCCGGCCACCCGCACCGTCACCTCCCGCGCCTGGCCGGGCCGCAGATGGATCCGCCGGAATCCCGCCAGGGACCGCTCGGCCTGGTCGAGCGGCAGATCGGGCGAGGGCCCCACATACACCTGGGCCACCTCCGCCCCGGCCCGCCGACCGGTGTTGCGCACGGTGAAGACCGCCTCCAGGCCGCTTCCGCGCCGCCGCAGCCGCAGCCCCGTATACGCGAAGGTGGTGTACGACAGGCCGTGGCCGAAGGGGAAGAGGGGCCGCACCCTCTCGGCGTCGTACCAGCGATAGCCGACCTGGACACCCTCGGAGTACTCCTCACGGCCGTTCACCCCGGGGTAGCGCAGGGGGTCTCCGGCCATCGGATGGCGGTCGTCGGATACGGGGAAGGACTGGGTGAGCCTGCCGCCGGGGTTGGCGTCGCCGAAGAGCAGGGCGGTGGTGGCGGCGGCACCCTCCTGGCCGGGGTAGTACATCTGGAGGACGGCTCCGGTGTGCTCCAGCCAGGGCATCGAGGTGCACGAGGAGGTGTTGAGGACGACGGTCGTACGCGGGTTGGCCTCGGCGACGGCGGCGATCAGCGCGTTCTGGTGGCCGGGGAGGGCGATGGTGGCCCGGTCCCTGCCCTCGGTGGCGTCCTCGTAGCCGAAGAGCACCACACTGTGCGCGGCACGGGCGGCGCGGACGGCCCCGGCCACATCGGCGGCGCGCGTGGCGGAGGTGGCCCGGCGCAGCCGGAAGGTCAGCCCCTTCCCGCCGCCCTTGGCGGTGACCTTCAGCCGGTGCTTCCCCGCCGTCAGCCCGACGGCCGCCCGGCGCACGGCGAGGCCGTCCGGGGCGGCGCTGACGAAGCCACCGGTGAAGTACTCGCCCAAGCCGGGCCGGAACGGGAACAGCTCCTCGCCGTCCAGCAGCACCTTCGGGCGGCCGGCGGGCGGACCGCTGAAGTGCAGGACGAACGTCCACTCATCGGCCTCGGCCACGGTGAGGGTGCCCTCGTACGCCCAGCTCTTCCCCGCCGCCACCTTCCGCTTCTCCAGCCCGGTGCCCGGGGAGAGCACGGAGGCGGGGATCTCCTTGCCGAACACGTCCTCGCCCAGGGCGTAGTCCACCCGGGCCCCCTTTCCGGCGCGCTCCCGGATCGTCTCCAGCGGGCTCGCGGCGTGGTCGGGGACCACATGGGCGCTGCCGCCGCCACTGACGAAGGGGATGGAGCCGGTGGGCCCGACCACGGCGATCGACCGGGCGGCGGACCCGGCCAGCGGCAGTGTGCCGCGCTCATTGCGCAGCAGGACGCCGCCCGCCGTGGCGACCTTCAGCGCGGTGCGCGCCCCGGCCCCGGGGTCCCGGCCGGGCCGTGGCGGGGCGCCGCCGTCCAGCAGCCCGAAGCGGTCCATGACGGTCAGGACGCGGCCGGCCGCGCGGTCCACCTCGGCCTCCGGTACGGTCCCGTCGGCCACCGCCTTCCGCAGCGCGCCGCCGAGGTACTTTCCGTCCGGCATCTCCATGTCGAGCCCGGCGCCGAGGGCCGCCGCGGTGCTGTGGGCGGCGTGCCAGTCGGTCATCACCCAGCCGTCGAAGCCCCAGTCCTCGCGCAGCACCCCGGTGAGCAGCGGCCCGTTCTCACAGGCGAAGGCCCCGTTGACCTTGTTGTAGGCGCCCATGACCGCCCCCGCGCCCGCCCGTACGGCCGCCTCGAAGCCGGGCAGCTCCATCTCGCGCATCGTCCGCTCGTCGACGATGACATCGATCGACTCCCGCTCGTGCTCCTGGTTGTTCATGGCGAAGTGCTTGACGGTGGCGATCAGGCCCTCGCCCTGGATACCGCGGACCTCCTCGGCCACCAGCTCGGAGGCCAGCAGGGGGTCCTCGCCGAAGGTCTCGAAGTTGCGCCCGGCGTAGGGGGTGCGGATGAGATTGACCATGGGGGAGAGCAGTACGTCCTGGCCCAGCGCACGGCCCTCGCGGCCAATGGTGCGCCCGTACTCCCGCGCCAGGGCCGGATCGAAGGCGGAGGCGAGCAGCACCGGCGCGGGCAGCGCGGTGGCATGCCCGGTGACGCGTACGCCGGCGGGCCCGTCCGCGAGCCGGAGTGGCGGAATGCTGAGCCGGGGGACACCGGGGGTGTACCCCGCCTGCCCGAGGCTGTGGGGATCCTTCGCGCCGTGCAGCAGCGCGAGCTTCTCTTCGAGCGTCATCCGGTCGAGTAGGGAGCTCACCCGGGAGCCGGGCTCGGGGGCGAGCCCGCTGGCGGCTCCGGGGCCGGAAGCGGGCGCGGCAGCGGCCATCGGCCGTCCGCTCCCACCGGTGGCGGCGATGGCCATCGCCCCTCCCAGGAAGGACAGGGCGGAACGGCGTGACAGGGCGCCCGGCATGGCGTCACTCCATCTCTCGCGGCTCGAAGACGTGTGTGTACGCAGGCGTGCTGACGTGGCTCCGGTGTCCGTCGGGTGAACACCGTGCGGACATCACATCACGGGGTCGGCCGCTCGTCGGGGTGCGCCGGGTTTCGGGATCGAGGTGTCGCCGGACAGGCTCTCAGCGCGCGGCGATCCGCGCGGCCACGCAGAGGTCCTCGTCGCGGTAGCCGAGGCGGGTGCGCCGAGCTCGACCACCCGGCTCCTCACCCGGATGGGCGGGCGGCTCGTCCGGCGTCCAGCCCAGCACCAGCCCGGCGGCGGGCACCGGCGCCCCGACGCTCCACACATGGCCACGGGGGCCGTCGAGCCAGGCCACGGCCCCGGTACCGGCCCAGCTGAGCCGGTTGGCCGACCGTCGGGCGCGCGGAGAGAGGGGGATGGGGGCGGCGGTCCACTGTGACACCCGGCCCCTGGCCGGGCGCAAACGCGGTGGACCCCGCCCGGGGGCGGGGTCCACCGTCACGGGGAGACACGGGTGCGCGCCGGCCGCCTCAGGTGCGGTAGGCGTAGTAGAGCGAGTTCGGGTACGAGGCGATGATGCTCGCCACGGACTTCCGGTAGGTGTTCACCGAGTGGTACGTCATGTACGGCACCCCGCTGGAGCTCCGGTAGGTGACGATCATGGTGTGGTCCTTGGACCCGTCCTTGTCGAAGTCCATCTGCATGACGTCACCGACGCCCATGTAGTACACGTTCGCCAGGTTGGTGGCCCGCTTGGCGTCCAGGGTGAACCAGGACCACTCGTTGGCACCCACCCAGGATGTCGACTGGTACGAGGTGTCGTACCACCAGCTGCGGTAGTCCTCGGCGTCGCCGGACTTGTTGGCCCAGCCGCCCGCCTTCAGGGACTGGCTCACGAAGTTGGTGCAGTCCCCGCCGGCCTCGTTGAACTTCCGGTAGGCGGGGTTGTAGTTCTGCCAGTACTTCTCCGCGTACGAGGCCATCGCCGCGTAGTCGTGGCTTCCGGCGGGCTTCGTCTGCGGCTGGGAGGGCTTGGAGATGGCGGCGGGCGTCGCCTCGGGCAGGGCCGTCGTCCGGGCCGTGGCCCCCCGCGCCGTGGCGGGCTCGTTGACCGCCAGCGGGCCGTCGTCGGTCGACGTCAGACCGGTCAGCTGCCACTTCCCGTCCGCCGCGGCGGCGAAGCTCAGCCGGTGGTGTGCCTGGAAGCCGGTGGTCGCGGGCTCGTCGCCACGTATCTTCTTGTAGGTCAGCGTCGTGGTCTCGGTGGCCTGGACCGTGGCGCGCCCGGCCTCGACCCGTATCCGGTCCACCGCCACCCGGGTGTCGGCGGAGGTGTACGCCTCGCCCAGGGCCGCGAGCCGCGCCTTGCGGGTGTGCAGCGCCGACAGCGCGGTGTCCTCGGTCCGGATCTGCCCGGCCGACATGCGGACGTTCCTCTCGGCGAGCGGGGCCGCGCGCCGCACCGACTGCTCGTTGTTGTCCAGCAGAGCCGCCGTGCGCTGGGTCAGCACCGCGTCGGCCAGCCGTCCGAAGGACTGCGCGGTCGCGGTGTCCACGGTGCCGGCCGCCGCCGGGCTCTCCGCCGCGCTCGCGGGGGAGGCGGGCAGGACCACGGCGGACAGGGCCGCCGTCAGCACAGCCCCCACGGCGGATCTGAAGGTCGTTGACTTCACGTGTATTTCCCCTCCACACCCCCGGACCGGACGGGCCGGGATCACCGAATCATCACATGAACTCCGTGTCCGTGGAGCTCATGTGATGATTTCGGCCGTGCGGAGGCCGGGCCCGGTCCGGCCCGGCGCCGTCACCAGGTGACGGGCAGTTCGTGCGCTCCGTAAATGACCATGTCGCTGCGCATCCGGACCTCCTCCGGCGGCACGGCGAGCCGCAGGCCCGGGAACCGGCGGAGCAGTCCGCGGTAGCCCGCCACCAGCTCGATCCTGGCCAGATGCTGCCCCAGACACTGATGGATGCCGTAGCCGAAGGCCAGATGACTGCTGCGGGGACGCCCGACGTCGAGCGTGTCCGGGTCGTCCACCAGCGCCGGGTCCCGGTTCGCCGCCGGGACCGAGACGGCCACGGACTGGCCCGCGGTGACGGTGACGCCGCCGACGACGACGTCCTCCAGCGCGATACGGACGGGGAAGGCGTTGACGATGCTCAGGTAGCGCAGCAGCTCCTCGACCGCCTGGGGCAGGAGCGACTCGTCGGCCCGCAGCCGCTCCAGCTGCTCGGGGTCGCGCAGCAGGGCGAAGGTGCCGAGGCTGAGCATGTTGGTGGTGGTCTCGTGACCGGCGATGAGCAGCAGCCCCGCGATGCCGCCGATCTCCTCGTCGTCGAGCTCGTCGACGGCCGTCAGCAGGGAGATCAGATCGTCCTTCGGGTCCTTGCGCTTGGCCTCGACCAGGGTGCGCAGGAAGGTGTCGAGCTCGGTCTTCGCGGCGACGAACTCCGCATCGGTGCGGTCCTGGCGGAGCAGCCGTGCGGCGACGGACTGGAAGAGCTCCCGCTCCTCGTACGGCACACCGAGCATCTCGCAGATCACCAGCGAGGGGATGGGCAGGGCGAAGTGCCGCACCAGATCGGCCGGTTTGCCCGCCGCCTCCAGCGCGTCCAGCTGATCGGCCACGATGTCCTCGATGCGGGCCTCCAGCTCCCGCATCCGGCGCACCGTGAAGTACCGCGTGAGCTGCCCCCGATAGTGGCCGTGCGCCGGCGCGTCCATGGCCAGGAACGACCCCGCCCCGCTGCTCCGGTCCCTGCGGACCGACTCGGGAACCGGCCGCATCGCGTCGTCGCCCCGCCAGCGCTCGGCGCTGAACCGGGCATCCCGCAGCACCTCCCGCGCCTCGTGATAGCCGGTCACCAGCCAGCCGGTGCTGCCGCCCGCGAACCTCAGCGGGCTGATCGGCGGCCCGGTGAGCAGTGCGCGTGCCGGGTTGATGTAGTCGTCCCGCTCTTTCGGATACGAAGGGAGGTCATGGAGGTCTCGGAGGTCGTCATGGGTCGTGGGCATCGGAGCGTTCACGATGGCTCTCCTTCGTGATCCTCGAACTGTCCCCGGCGAGCGTCCCGGAGCCGTCCGCCGCGGTCTTCGATAGGGAACGCTACCGATAGGGTTCCCTACTGAACAGAGGGACAGATCGGCTACCGTACGGATCTGGCCAGGTTTCCGAACAGCTGGGGGAGAGGGGCACACCGATGCCGCCGCAGCGGTCAAAGACCGTGGAAGCGCTGATCGTCGGGGCGGAGCGAGCGTTCTCCGAACGCGGCTTCCACGGGGCGTCGATCGGCTACATCTGCCAGTGCGCGGGCAGGACCACCGGGGCCTTCTACTCCAACTACGACAGCAAGCTGAAGCTCTTCCTCGATGTCTTCCGGCGGCACAGCGACCGCACCGCCGACTACATCGGGGAGCGGATCGACGAGATGGACACCGAGCGGGATCTGGCCCCCCAGCTCGCCCGGACCTTCGCCGAGATCTTCAACGGCGAGCGCCTGGACGTCCGCTGGGTCTTCATCCACCTGGAATTCCGGCTGATGGCGCTCCGGGACGGCGATGCCGCTGCGGCGCTGGTGGACCATGAGAAGCGGTTCAGCCGCCGGATCGGCACCATGCTGGACGGGCTGTTCGACCGGGCCGGCCACCAGCCCGCCCTGCGGGGCACCGAACTGGCCGCGCTGCTCGGCGCGATGACGCGCGGCATCAAACTGGACCGGGGCATCTACGCGGCGGGCGGTGTCGACGACCCGCTCTCCACCGACCAGGTGGCGATGGCGCTGGAGGGCCTGTTCCGCTCGGTGGCCTGAAGTCCGATAAGTGGCCTGAAGTCAGGTTCCGACCCGTTCGGATTGGTGCTTCGTCAAGCGGCTGAACCTGAGGTGTCCTGAACGCCCTGCGGCTCAGCCCGCGCTGCGGAAGCTGTCGACGGGGCCGCCGAAGCCACCTTCGGGGCCCTTCCAGCTGATCGCCAGGGCGTCGTCGCCCTTCCTTCCGACCGTGCCCTGGCCTGCGCGGACATCCCCGCTGGGGCAGACCCGCCCCGCGAGACCGGCCTGATACGTACGGCACTGTCCGAGGTCCCGTGTACCGGTCAATAAAGTACGTCGGAGCGCGGACCGCCGATCGGTCCGCGCGGGATGATCTGGTACGGGGGGTGAGGAGGAGTACGGCTGTGGAGGCACGGGCCCACACCGGGCGGCTGGACGAGCTGCTGTACGAGGTGCGGCGACAGATGAGCCGGGGGGCCGGGGCGGATCCGCGGCCGGTACTCGACTGGCTGGGCCGGCAGATCGACGCCGATGTCGCGCTGGTCGGCGGCGCGGGCGCGGTCGAGACCTCCACCGCGCGCTTCCCGCGGCAGATCCTGCCCTCGCTCGAACCGACGCTGGCACGGCTGTCCGGTGGGCAGATGGCCGCCGCGGCCACCGAGACCGGCGACCTTCAGGTGCGGCTCGAGGCGCTCGGCTCGCACGCGCCACGCCCCGTGCTGGTGGTGGCGGGCGCATCGGCGCCCACCCGCGAAGCGGCGTCGCTGGTCTCGCACGCCGGGAGTCTCATCGCGCTCCTGGACCGGGCGCAGGACGCGGACACCACCTTCCGCGGCTATCAGTACAAGGCGCGGCAGCTGCGGTTCGCCGTCTTCAGCGCGCTGCTGGCGGGAGATCTCACCCTGGCCCGCCGGATGACCACCGGCGCCGTCCCCGCACTGCTGGACGCCGCACGGCTGCGCGTCTATCTGCTGCACTGCCCGCCGGAGGACCGGGACCGGCTGGCGCAGACCTACCAGGACGGCTCCGGCTATCACGGCACCGGCCTGATGGTGCACTGCCCGGCCTTCAAGGAGCACCTCATCTGTCTCGTCGCGGACGGGGCCGCCGACGGATCCGACGACGAGTCCGCCGACGAGACCGGTGGCCGGTTCGGCGACGAGCCCGGCACCGACCCCCATGACTCCGCCGACGACCCCGAGACGGCACACGGCCAGGGTGCGGTGCTGCGCCGCCTGGTGCGGGACAACCCGCTCTACGCGCTGGGCATCAGCAGTCCGTATCCGCTCGGCGCCACGGCCGAGGCGTACGGGCAGGCCCTGCACGCCCTGGCCGCGGCGCGCCATACGCCCGAGCGAATGGCCGCCTACCTCGGCCGGACACCGCTGGTGCCCCTGCTGCCCCACACGGAGGCGGGCACCTGGGCCCGCGCCCTGCTACGGCCACTGGGAGCCACCCCGAGAGCCACCCTGGACATCACCCGGCTCGCCGTCACCTTCCCCCGGTCCGCGGTGGCCCGGCTGCTGGACATCAGCCGCAACACCGTGTCCCACCACCTCAGCCGGGTGGAGGTCACCCTCGGCCTGGACCTGGGCGAGGTACGCACCCGGGCCGCGCTCGACCTGGCCTTCTGCCTGACCGGAGGGCAGCCGGACGGCGGCTTCGGCTCCGAGGGCGGCTTCGGCTCCGCAGGTGGCTTCGGAGCCCGGGGCGGGCGGCCGGTGCCCACCCTGGAGGAACTGTTCCGCACCGAGCCCGCCCATGCCTGGGCCCGGGAGTTCCTCCGCCCGCTCCAGGACACCCGTGGCCGCGATCTGCGCACGACCCTGCGCGCCTGGATCGACGCGAACACCGACGCCCAGCGGACCGCCCGCCATCTCGGTCTCAGCCGGAACACCGTCAGGGCGCATCTGCGGGCCGCCGAACACCTGCTCAGCCGCGACCTGCTCACCACCGGCTCCGGGATCCACGACCTGGTGCACGCTCTGCACATCGCCGGGCTCCACCCGGCGGACTGACTGCGCACCGTGCACATGTCGCGGGCGGGCGGTGCGCACCGTGCACCGTTGCCCGCCCGCGTGATCGGCTTTAGCGTCACTCTTGCCGCACCGCGCGGGAAACGAAGCCCCGCCTCCCAGCGTGGCGGGCGGTCTGTATCACCACGAGGGGAGTGATGCAGACCGGCGCCGTACGGTGCTCACAGCTCCGAGGGCTTCTTTCCCGCGGTGGGCGCGGTGCGCGCTCGGGGACGTGCCGGCACACGTCCCCGAGTGACGGCGAGCACCGCCCCCGACAGCAGCACCAGGGCGCCCAGCGCCTGGAGACCGCCCAAGGACTCGCCCAGGAAGACCATGGCGCACACGGTGGTGACCACCGGGACCATGAACATCATCAAGGACGCGGACGCGGGACCCACTGTCCCCACTCCGCGGTAGTACAGGAGATTGGCCACGGCGGCCGGGCCGATGGCGAGGAACACCACGTTCAGCCAGAGGCCGGCCGGCAGCCCGTTCCAGTGCACCTCGCCGAGGTCGGGCGCGGCGAGCGCCCCCAGCAGCACCGCCCCCGCACACGTCGCGTACGTCATGGCGCGCAGCGGATCGATCCCGGCCAGCACCCGGGGCCCGATGAGCGTGTACGCGGCCCAGCACACCGCGCTGAGCAGATACAGCAGATCGCCCGAGAGCCGGGTGGTGCCGCCGTGTGTGCTGCCGCCCGCGCCGAAGAAGAACACCGCCGCCCCTGCGAGCCCGAGGGCGAGCCCCGCCAGCCGCCTCCCGGAGGCCCGCTCACGGCCGGTGACCAGGAGGAGGGCGCTGGTGAGTACCGGGCTGAGGACGGGGATGACGATGCCCGCGTCGAGCGAGGGCGCCAGCGACAGCCCCCAGAAGAAGAAGCCGTTGTAGGCGAAGACCCCCAGGACGCCCGCGAGCGCCGCGCGCCGCCTGGCGCCACGCGCGGCAGCCGGGGTGGCCGCCGGTTTGCCGAAGACCGCCACCGCCGCCAGCAGGGCGACCGCCCCGCCACCGAAGCGCAGCAGCGCCGCCACGCTGTGCGGCAGCTGAGCCACCACCGACTTGGAACTGGCGAAGGAGCTGCCCCACAGCAGCATGGTGACCGTGAGCAGCAGGTACGGGCTCTTCCATCCCTTGTCTTCAGGCATGCCCCGACCCTGGCCCGTGGCCTCGCCTCCGGTCTTGAACGCTGGTGCGCCGCCCCGGCGCCACCCGTTCCGTATCGCCACGCTGTCCGTTCCGTGAGGAATACCCCTCCCCGGGATGTGGAACCGGGTAGGTGTCACCCGTGGCACCAGAGCCGCGGCAGCCGACCCGTGACCCGGACCGTCCACGACGGTTCCCGCTTCGGAAGGTGGTAGGTGGTCCCGTTGAACACCGCTGACCAGGAGACACCCCGCGAGCGCAAGGAGTTCCGCCGCTCCGCACCGCACTTCGCCGACCGGATCACCGCCGACGGCCGGGACGGCTGGCCGGTGGCGGCCGGGCGCTATCGGCTGGTGGTCAGCCGGGCCTGCCCCTGGGCGAGCCGCGCGCTGGTCTCACGGCGGCTGCTCGGTCTGGAGCCGGCCCTCTCGCTGGCCGTCACCGACCCCATCCAGGACGAGCGCAGCTGGCGCTTCACCCTGGACCCGGGGGACCGGGACCCGGTGCTGGGCACCCGTTTCCTCAGCGAGGCGTACGACGCCCGCGAGACGGGATATCCGGGCGGGGTGAGCGTGCCCGCGGTGGTGGACGTCCCCAGTGGCCAACTGGTCACCAACGACTACCACCGGATCACCCTGGACCTCGCCACCGAGTGGACCGCCCTCCATCGCGAGGGGGCCCCGGATCTGTACCCCGAGGAGCACCGCGACGAGATCGACGACGTGGCGGAGGGCATCTACCGCGATGTGAACAACGGTGTGTACCGCGCGGGCTTCGCCGAGCATCAGCACAGCTACGACGACGCGTACCGGCGGCTCTTCGCCCGTCTCGACGAGCTGTCCGAGCGGCTGGCCACGCGGCGCTATCTGGTCGGCGACACCATCACCGAGGCCGACATCCGGCTGTTCACCACACTGGTCCGGTTCGACGCCGTGTACCACGGCCACTTCAAGTGCAACCGCAACAAGCTCAGCGAGGACCCGGTGCTGTGGGGGTATGTCCGTGATCTCTTCCAGACGCCGGGTTTCGGGGACACCGTCGACTTCGACCACATCAAGCGCCACTACTACCAGGTGCACACCAACATCAACCCCCGCCGCATCGTCCCGCTCGGCCCCGACCTCTCCGGATGGCTGACGCCGCATCATCGCGAGGAGCTGGGCGGGCGCCCGTTCGGCGACGGCACCGCTCCCGGGCCGGTGCCGGACGGCGAGGCGGTGCCGGAAGACGGTCGGGTGGCTTGAAGTCGCACATGTCGCATTCCCGTGCCGCCCGGCGCCGCATGTCGCTTCGTTCGCCCGGTCTTCAAGTGATCGGCACACCTGTTACACACATCCCATGTGTGCGCCCCGGCCCGTGCGCCACCTCGGCCCCGGCCGTGGCGGCCAGGCCCGACATGACGCGCGTCACCTCGCACAAGGGACGCGCTGCCGGATGCGCTCGGTGACCATTCTGTGAGGGAACGGCGCCGATGGGGTGCGCATTTGTGCCCGCTGTGTGATCGGAAAGTGGCGGAATGCCCGGTTCCGGACTTGGCTGATTCGCAGCGTGGCGAGCCCCGTGGTTACATCCCATTCCGCGCTCGGCATCCACGGATCCCCGGTTCCTTCCGGATCCCCGTGACCATGCCGCGGGAGCCGATTCCCCTCGGCACCCATGCGCTGTTGCAAGCTCAATGAGACAGTCACCCAAGGGAGACGCAACAATGAACAACGCGCCCAAGGTCGCCACCCAGGAGATCTCCGACGCCGAACTGGACAACGTGGCCGGCGGGATCGGCAACCCGGTGGGCGACGTCCTCGGCACCGTGGACGCCGTCACCGGCCCGGTGACCGGCGCTCTCGGCACCGTTACCGGCACGGTTGACGGTGTCACCGGCCTGAACACCACCGGCATCGTCGGTGGGGTCGTCGGCAGCCTCTGAGGCTGACAGACCGCCTTTCCTGTGCCCCGGGCCTGCCTGGTCCGGGGCACTCGGCGGTCCACGGCGCCCTTTTCGATCACTCCCTTCGCGGTTTTCGATCACTCCCTTCGCGGTTGAGGAAAGACTCTCGTGCAGTTCCGCCAGCAGGCCCTCTCCAAGGCGCAGTCGGCAGAGGACATCGACCTGCCGGTGCGCTACGCCCGTCCCCAGGGATGGCTGGCGCTGGCGGTCACGGTGGTGGTCATGGCCGGGGCCGCCGTATGGGCCGTCACGGGCACCGTGTCCAACACCCTCGACGCCACCGGGATCCTCACCCACGGCCAGGGCAGCTATGTGCTGCAGAGCCCGATCGCGGGCCAGGTGACCTCCGTCCTCGCACAGGAGGGCAGCACCCTCCCGGCGGGCGCGCCGCTGCTGAAGGTCCGCACCACCCGTGGCACCACCGTCGTGCGCACCATCGCCGCCGGCCGCCTCACCACCCTCTCCGCCTCGATCGGCTCCGTACTGAACACCGGCGCGAACGTGGCCTCGGTGGAGCGGGTCCGCCACTCCGACGACCCTCTGGTCGCGACCCTGTACGTCCCCGCGGACCGGGCGGCCTCGGTGCGGGTGGGCGCGTCGGTCGACCTCGGTGTGCAGTCCGCGCCGACGCAGACCTACGGTGTGCTCCGCGGCCAGGTGCGGGCCGTCGGCCGGACCGCCCAGTCCAGCCAGCAGATCGGCTCCTACCTCGGGAGTGAGCAACTGGGCGAGGAGTTCTCCAAGCACGGCCCGCCGGTCGCCGTCCAGGTGCGCCTCGACCGCGAGCGCGGCACCCGCTCCGGCTACCGCTGGTCGTCCCCCGAGGGCCCGCCGTTCGCCCTCGGCTCCATGACCCTGACGGACGGCACCGTCCACCTGGACGCCCAGCACCCCATCGATTGGCTGCTCCCGTGACCGCGACGAACGAGGCCGGACCGCCCCGGCCCGCACCCGCCGGAAGCAGCGGGGCGCGCAGCCCCCAGCCGGCCCGCGGACGGCGGCGCGCCCCGCGTGGCGGAGCCGGGCCGAGGAAGCCCCGGCGCCGTACCGTGCGCACCCCCACCGTGCTCCAGATGGAGGCCCTGGAGTGCGGTGCGGCGTCGCTCGCCATGGTGCTCGGACACTACGGGCGCCATGTGCCGCTGGAGGAGCTGCGGATCGCCTGCGGAGTCTCCCGGGACGGCTCGCGCGCCAGCAATCTGCTCAAGGCCGCCCGGAGCTACGGTCTGCGCGCCAAGGGCATGCAGATGGAGCCCGATGCCCTCGTGGAGGTCCAGGCCCCGGCCATCCTGTTCTGGGAGTTCAACCACTACGTCGTCTACGACGGCATGGGGCGGCGGTTCGGCAAGCGCGGCGTCCACATCAACGACCCCGACAAGGGGCGCCGCTTCGTTCCCATCGAGGAGTTCGACACCAGCTTCACCGGTGTGGTCCTGGTTCTCGAACCCGAGGATTCCTTCCGCCGCGGCGGACGCCGCCCCGGGGTGCTGGGCGCCCTGCCCGCGCGCATGCGCGGCACCACCGGCACCTTGCTCGCGTCGCTGCTGGCCAGCCTGCTGCTGGTGGCGGTGGGGGCCGCGGTCCCGGCGCTCAGCCGCACCTTCATCGACACCTTCCTGATCGCCGGCCAGGACTCGACGCTTCAGCCGCTGTTCGCGTCCATGGCGGTGGCGGTGGTCCTCACCGCCGTGCTCACCGGTGTCCAGCAGGCGAACCTGCTGCGCGGGCGCATCATCTCCTCCACCCTCAGCAGCGCGCGATTCCTGCGCCATCTGCTGCGGCTGCCCGTCACCTTCTTCGCCCAGCGCAGCCCGGCCGACCTGGTCCAGCGGCTGCGCTCCAACGACACGGTGGCCGAGACGCTCGCCCGCGATCTGGCCGCCGCGGCCGTCGACGGGGTCGTCGTGGTGCTCTACGCCGTGCTGCTGTGGACCTACGACCCCCAACTCACCGGCGTCGGGGTCGGGTTGGCGCTGCTCAACGTGGTGGCGATACGGGTGGTGGTGCGGCTGCGGGCCACCAGGACCCAGAAGCTGCGGGCCGACACCGCGCGGCTGACCACCACCTCGTACACCGGTCTCCAGCTCATCGAGACGGTGAAGGCCACCGGCGGCGAGGCGGGCTACTTCCGCCGCTGGGCCGGTCAGCACGCCATCACCCTGGAGGAGCAGCAGCGCCTCGGCGTGCCGAGCTCCGTACTGGCCGTGGTCGCCCCCACCCTCGCCACGCTCAACAGCGCCCTCATCCTCTGGATCGGCGGGCTGCGGGCCGTCGAGGGCCATATCTCCATCGGTCTGCTGGTGGCCTTCCAGGCGCTGGTGACCCGCTTCACCGCGCCCATCACCCGGCTCAACGGAGTGGCCGGGCGCATCCAGGACTTCTCCGCCGACGTGGCCCGGCTCAAGGACGTGGAGAACTTCCCGGTGGACTCCCTCTACACCCGCGACGAGCCGCGCGAGGACACCCGCCGGCTGACCGGGCAGGTGACCCTGGAGAACATCACCTTCGGCTACAACCCGCTGGACCAGCCGCTGCTGCGCGACTTCTCGCTGTTCGTCGGGCCCGGCCGTCAGGTGGCGCTGGTCGGCGCCTCCGGCAGTGGCAAGTCCACCGTCTCCCGGCTCGTCTCCGGCCTCTACACCCCCTGGGAGGGGGTCATCCGCATCGACGGACAGCGCCTGGAGGACATCCCCCGCGGCGCCCTGGCCGCCTCCGTCTCCTTCGTCGACCAGGAGATCTTCCTCTTCGAGGGGACGGTGCGGGACAACGTGGCGCTGTGGGACCCGTCGATCCCGGACGAGGCGGTGGTGGAGGCCCTGCGGGACGCCGCGCTCTACGACGATGTGATCGCACGGCGCCCGGAGGGGATCCACTGCCGGGTGGAGCAGGACGGCCGCAACTTCTCCGGCGGCCAGCGGCAGCGGCTGGAGATCGCCCGCGCCCTGGTGCGCCGCCCCAGCGTGCTGGTGCTCGACGAGGTCACCAGCGCCCTGGACGCGCGGACCGAGCAGCTCGTCATGGACAACCTGCGCCGCCGCGGCTGTGCGTGTGTGGTGATCGCCCACCGGCTCAGCACCGTACGGGACAGCGACGAGATCCTCGTCCTGAACCGTGGCACGGTCGTCGAACGCGGCCGGCACGAGGACCTCGCCGCCGCCGGAGGCCCGTACGCCGAGCTGATGAAGGAGCACTGACATGGCGTCCGTTCACCCGGCCGCGGCGGTGGCCGCGGACGGCGGCGACGCGGTGGTCCAGGCGCTGGGCGCGCTCGGCACGCCCGTCGACTGCGCCGGGCTGCGCAGCCTCCCGCTGGAGGGCCCGCAGGTGCTCTGGCTGGTCGTCGGCGGCGCCCTGGACCTGTTCGCGGTGGACGCCGCCGAGGAGGGGCAGTGGCACTTCCTCGGCCGCCTGGAGACGGGCGCTGCGCTCCCCGGCCCGGTCGAGGGGCCGCGCCACACCCTGCTGGGGAGGCCCTCGCAGGACTGCCTGGTGCGCCGCATCCCGCTGCGCGAGCTGTACCGCCCGGAGGCCTACGACGCGTACGGCACCGGCCAGTCCGGCGATCCGTACGCCACGTACGACGGCGGATTCCAGGACACCCCGCCCACCCCGCTGGAACATGCCGTGGCGCTCGGGGTGAGCCGCAGCCTCGGCGTCCTCTTCCAGGCCCCGCTGGACGGCGGGGCCGCGCCCGACGCGGAGGCGGCCGACGAGGACCTGCTCTGGCTCCCGGTGCCGCCCGGCAGTGTGCGCTACGGCGCCGAGTACAGCGCCCAGGCCGCCGGTGACCTGCTGATCGACGGCGCGCTGTGGCAGCGGATGGTCAACCAGCAGTACCGGCTCGGCACCGCCGTGGACCGCTGGATCGAGACCATGGAGCGGGCCCACGCGGACCGTACGGCGGCCGGTATCCGGGCCGGCGAGGCCGTGCGCACCCGCGCCGACCAGGCGCTGATCGCCTCCATCGGAGGGCCCCGGCGGGACCGGCGGCCGTCGGAGGAGAGCACCGACGACGCCGTGCACGCGGTGTGCCGCGCCGTGGCGGAGGCCGCCGGGATCACCCTGCCCGATCCGCCGCGGGGCCACGCCACCGACGACCGTACGGACCCGGTGGAGCGCATCGCCGCCCACGCCCGGATCCGCACCCGGGCCGTCCGTCTCGAGGGCCAGTGGTGGCGGGAGGACGCCGGACCGCTGGTGGGCTACCGCGCCAAGTCCGGGGCCCCGGTGGCGCTGCTGTGGCGGCGTGGCCGGTACGAGGCGGTCAACCCGGCCTCCGGTCTGCGGATCCGGGTGGGCGGTGGCAACGCGGAGGAGTTCGAGCCGCGGGGCGTGATGTTCTACCGTCCGCTGCCCGACCGGCCGATGACGGTGTGGCGGCTGATGCGCTTCAGTGTGCGCGGCGCCGCGGGGGACGTCCGCAACCTCCTGATCAGCGGGCTGGTGACGGTGGCGCTCGGCGCGCTGGTGCCGCTCGCCACCGGCCAGGTGCTGGGCGGCTTCGTGCCCCGCGCCGAGAAGAGCCCCATCGTCCAGATCTCCCTGGCCCTGATCGTCGCCGGCGTCGTGGCGGCCGCCTTCATGCTGCTGCAGAACCTGACCCTGCTGCGTCTTGAGGGGCGGCTGGAGTCCACCCTCCAGCCCGCGGTGTGGGACCGGTTGCTGCGGCTGCCCACCACCTTCTTCGCCCAGCGCTCCACCGGAGAGCTGGCCAGCGCGGCACTCGGCATCAGCACCATGCGCCGGGTGATGTCCGGGATCGCCCCGACGGTCCTCCAGGCCGGGACCGTGGGCGTGATGAACCTCGCCCTGCTGATGTACTACAGCGCCTCCCTGGCGCTCGTGGTGATCGCCGTACTGCTGGTGGTCTCCGGGGTCTTCCTCGGGATGGGGCTGTGGCAGGTGCGCTGGCAGCGACGGCTGGTGGAGAGCGAGAACAAGCTCAACAACCAGGCGTTCCAGACTCTGCGCGGGCTGCCCAAGCTGCGGGTGGCCGCGGCCGAGAACTTCGCCTACGCGGCCTGGGCCCGTGGCTTCGCCCACTCCCGCGATCTGCACCAGCGCACCGGGCGTATCAAGAACCTCACCCAGGTGCTGGACTCCGTCTATCTCCCGCTGGTCTCCCTCGCCGTGTTCATGCTGCTGGCCGGTCCGGCGCGGGGGAGCATGTCGGCGGGCGCCTTCCTGACCTTCAACACCTCCGTGACCATGCTGCTCACCTCCCTCACCCAGCTCACCAACTCCCTGGTCTCGGTGGTCGCGGTCCTGCCCATGTTCGAGCAGGTCAAGCCGATCCTGGACGAGCCGCCCGAGGTGCGCGGCGGCAGCGCCCAGCCGGGGCGGCTCTCCGGTGACCTCCGGGCCCGAAACCTCACCTTCCGCTACGGCGACGACGGTCCGCTGGTGCTCGACGATGTCTCGCTGGAGATCCGGCCGGGCGAGTTCGTGGCCGTCGTCGGCCCGAGCGGCTGTGGCAAGTCGACCCTGCTGCGGCTGCTCATCGGCTTCGAACGGCCGGTGTCCGGCAGCGTGCTCTACGACGGACAGGACCTCGCCGCCCTCGACCAGGCGGCCGTGCGCCGCCAGTGCGGGGTGGTCCTCCAGAACGCCCAGCCCCTGGGCGGTACGATCCTCGACTGCATCCGCGGAGCCGAGCCGTACACCCCCGAGGAGGCCATGGAGGCCGCCGAACTGGCGGGTCTGGCCGAGGACATCCGGCAGATGCCCATGGGACTCCAGACCATGATCTCCGGCAGCGGCGCCATCTCCGGCGGTCAGCGGCAGCGGCTGATGATCGCCCAGGCCCTCATCCGCCGTCCGCGCGTCCTCTTCTTCGACGAGGCCACCAGCGCCCTGGACAACGAGACCCAGCGCATCGTCATCGACAGCACCCGTCGGCTCAACGCCAGCCGGCTGGTGATCGCACACCGGCTGTCGACCGTCATGGACGCCGACCGCGTACTGGTCATGGAGGACGGCCGGATCGTGGAGCAGGGTGCCCCGGCCGAGCTGATGGCCATCGCGGGCGGCAAGCTGCATGAGCTGGTGCGGCGTCAGACGCTCTGAGCGCTCCGCTGGAAGTGCCGTGATGCGTTGTCGGCCGACTGCGGCGCCGTCGTGGCTGGTCGCGCAGTTCCCCGCGCCCCTTCGGGGCGCTGCCCGAACCGTAGGGACTTCCTCTGACCTGCTTGGCGCCGTGCGTCCCGGCGAGTTCTACGGGGCGGCCGGGGAGGCGGTCTCCTCGGTTTCCGCGGCCTCCTCGGCCTTCTGCGGCTGGGCCACCGGGCCCGGCCTGCCCCGCAGCGGGACCTCCTGCACGCACAGGGCGGCGACGAAGGCCACGGTGCACACGACGGCCGCGGTCAGGAAGATCCGCTGGGTCCCGGTGGCCACCGCGTGGAGATAGCCGTCCCTGACGGACTCCGGCAGCCGGGCCAGCGCCGCCGGATCGGGCCGGGCCTCGCCCGTCTCCGCCCCGGCGGGCGCGTGGCCCCGCACGGCGCCGGTGAAGAGCGAACCGAAGACCGCCACGCCCAGGGAGCCACCGATGGTGCGGAAGAGGGTGACCGACGCGGAGGCTGCCCCCATGTCGCGCATCTCCACGCTGTTCTGCGCGATCGTGGTGACCATCTGCATCTGGCAGCCCATGCCCGTGCCCACCAGGGCCATGAAGCATCCGGTGGCCGCGCGGGAGGTCGTGGTGTCCATGGTGGCCAGCAGGAACAGTCCGACGGCCATGCAGACCGTGCCCACGATGGGGAAGACCTTGTACCGGCCGGTGGCGGACATGACCTTGCCGCCGACCTGGGACATGATCACCACGGGGATCATCAGGGGGAGCAGCAGCAGACCGGAGCGGGAGGCGGAGACGCCCTGGACGGTCTGCTGGTACAGCGGCAGATACAGCGAGCAGCCGAACATCACCACCCCGCCCACCAGGATCAGCGAGGACGCCAGGGAGAAGTTGCGGTGCCCGGTGAAGATGCGCAGCGGCATGAGGGGTTCGGCCGCGCGCCGCTGCCGGGCCACGAAGGCGGCCACGCCCACCGCGGCCAGGGCGAACAGGCCCAGGATCTGCCATGAGGTCCACGCGTAGGTGGAGCCGGCCCAGGTGGCGGCCAGGGTGAGGGCGCATACGGTCGTCGTCATCACGGTGATGCCCGGCCAGTCGATACGGGCCTTGGCGCGGGTGGCGGGCAGCCGCAGCATCAGCTGACACCAGACCAGGGTGAGGACGCCGAGCGGCAGATTGATGAAGAAGGCCCAGCGCCAGCCGAGATGACCGGTGACGAAGCCGCCGAGCAGCGGGCCGCCGATGGTGCCGATGGCCATGATGGAGGCGGTCATGCCCTGGTAGCGGCCCCGCTCCCGGGGCGGCGCCAGCGAGGCGATCAGGGCGAAGGCACCGGCGCCGATCCCGCCCGCCCCCAGGCCCTGCAACGCCCGGAAGACGATCAGCTGGGTCATCGTATGGGCCGCGCCGGACAGCGCCGAGCCAAGCGTGAAGACGACGACGGCGATCAGATACATGTGCTTGCGGCCGTACAGATCGCCGAACTTCCCCCAGACGGGCGTGGAGGCGGCGGTGGCCAGGGTGTAGGCGGTCACCACCCAGGAGATGTGCTCCAGGCCGCCGAGATCTCCGACGATCGTCGGCATCGCGGTGCCGACGATCGTGGAGTCGAGCATCGACAGCAGCATCGCGAGCAGCACACCGAGCAGGGCCGGACGGACGCTTTTCGGGGTGGTCTCCGGCGGGGCGGGACTGCCGGACGGCGGTGCGTCGGATACGGACATGGCGGATCACTTCCTTTTCAACGCGCTCGGCGCGGGGTTCCGAAAGTCGGGAGCCGAAAGGGCGGGGCCCCGCCCCGAACAGAAGAGCACACCGACTAAAAAAGTGCAACGACTCAACTTTTCTATTCGGTCCACTTACGGGTAGGGTGGTCCCCGTGAGCGAGACGATGGGGCGCCGTGAGCGCAAGAAGGCCGCCACCCGCCAGGCGCTGGCGGACGCGGCCCTGAGGCTGTTCCTCGACCGTGGCTTCGACCAGGTGAGCGTGCGGGACGTCGCGGAGGCCGCCGACGTCTCCACCACCACGGTCTTCAAGCACTTCCCCAGCAAGGAGGCCCTGCTCTTCGACCTGGACTCCGACCGGGAAGCAGCCCTCATAGCCGTCGTGCGCGACCGGCCCGAGGGAATGTCCATCCCCACGGCTCTGCGCGAGCACACGCTGCGGATGCACCCCGACGGCGCAGGGGACCCCGAGATGGCGCGGTTCGTCGAGCTGACGGAGAGCACCCCGGCGCTGCGGGAGTACGGCCGCCGCATGTGGATGCGCCACGAGGCCGCTCTCGCCGCCGCCGTCGCCGAGGCCACCGGCGCCCCCGAGGACGACCCCGGGTGTGCGGCGCTCGCCCACTTCGCGCTGGAGACCGTCAGCTTCGCCCGGGGCCGGGGCGACGCCCGGCAGGCCATCGAGGCCGCCTTCGCCCTCCTCGAACACGGCTGGCCCGCGGCCGGTCAGCGATAGCCCGCCGCAACGACCGGGCCCGTTTGCGGACTTGGCGCAAGTTTCGGGTGGATGCCGGATGCGGGGGCACGAGGGCGTTAGCGTCTGTCGCTATGCGGTGGGCCGGTGTGATCGACAGCGTGACCAGGACCGTCGGCGGACCGAAGGGGCGGTGGTCGGCGGCGTCGGCGCGGCATCGGCGGTGGCTGGTGGTGGCCGCCGTCGCGGCGCTCCTCGTCCAGATGGCCGTCGCGATGGTCACCACGGCGGTGGAGCAGACGCCGACCATCGACGAGCCCGTGTACGTCGGCGCGGCGGCGGACTCCCTGCACCATCACCGGGTGCGCTACAACCCCGAGCACCCGCCGCTGGGCAAGCTCATCATCGCGACGGGGGTGGCGTTCGCCCGGCCGCACCTCGATGCCGGATTCGCCGGTGACCAGACGGCGCTCGGGCGGCATGTGCTGTACGAGGCGGGCAACGACCCCTGGCGGCTGATGCTGTGCGCGCGGCTGCCGATGATCGCGCTGACGCTGCTGTTCGGACTGGTGGTGTTCGCGTTCGCCCGCGACCTGACCGGCCCGGTGGGAGGGGCGGTGGCCCTCGCCCTGTACACCTTCTCGCCGGACGTCATCGCACACGGCTCGCTCGCCACGCTCGACGTACCGGCGGCCGGGTTCCTGCTGACATCGGTCTGGCTGCTGTGGCGGGCGCGGCGGCGGCCACGATGGCACCTGCCACTCGCGGGGGTGGCGCTCGGCGCCGCCCTGGCCACGAAGATGAGCATGCTGGCCGCGGTCCCGGTGCTGCTGCTCCTGGCCGTGCTCTCGGTCCGGTACGCCCGCCGTACGCGCCACCGCACACCGCGCGACCATGCGCGGTCGCTCGGCATCGGAGTGGCGGCCGCGGTGGCCATGGCGCTGATCGCGGTGGCCGTGGTGTGGGCCACCTACCTCCTGGTCGACCCCCGGCTGCGCTGGACGCCCACCGGGCCGGTGCCCGCCGTCCACGGGCTGCGCGGGCTCGCCGTCCACTGGCTGCCGCTCCCGGAGGCGTACCGCGACGGGATGCGCATCCAGTTCGGCTTCGAGCAGGACACCTGGCGCGGCTTTCTGCTCGGCCGCCGCTACGTCGGGTCGCTCTGGTACTACCTGCCCGTCGCGCTGCTGGTGAAGACGCCGTTGGGCATGCTCGCGCTCTGGTCGGCCGGGGCGGTCACGATGGCGGCGGTGCCCCGGCTGCGGCCCGCCGCGCCGTATGTGCTCGTCCCCGCGGCCGTGCTGCTGTTCGCCGCCCTGGACGGGGCCCGCAACCTCGGGGTGCGGTACGCCATCTTCCTGCCGATGTTCCTGGCGGTGGCGGCGGCCGGGCTGATGGCCGTACGGCGGCGATGGGCGTACGGGGCCACGCTGGCGCTGGTCCTGTTCGTCGCGGTCAGCTCGCTGCGGACGTATCCGTACTACCTGCCGTACTCCAACGAGGCGTTCGGCGGCCCGTCCCGAACCCATCTGCGGCTGCACGACTCGAACGTGGACTGGGGGCAGGATCTGGGGCGGCTGGCCGACCGCCTCCGGGACCGCTACCGGGGCGAGCGGATCTGGCTCGTCTACAAGGGCAGCGGTGTGCCGTCCGCCTACGGCATCCGCGCCTCCGATCCACGCCGGGTCGCCCCGGACCGGGTGCGCGGGCTGCTGGTGGTCTCGGACTCCTCGATCGCCCAGGCCACCGGACGGCTGGCGGCGCTGATCGACGGCAGCCGGCCGATCGACGAGGTCGGCCACTCGATCACCATCTACCGCCGCTGACCGCCCACCGCCATGTCATGACATCTCTCACACCGAGTGCCGGAGTAAAGCGGGTGTAGCGGTGCATATCGACTAGGCGGCATAGTGGCTTTTGTCTGCCCTGTCGGACATGGAGGATTCCGCGTCGCCCCGGCCCCGGCACTTCCGGCCCGCCCCCCACTCGCCTGGTTGCCGGGATTTCTGAGGGCGCGTCGGGTCGCCGTGGCCATCCCCGGAGCCCGTTCAGCATGACTCGCCACTGAGCGCAAGTTCCCGCCTCGCTACGAACTCGTGTCGTACGAACACGTGTGTTGCCCGTGTGGCGGACGGCTCCAAGAATGACGGACCTCAACCGAGTGTGAGGTCCCGAATGAGCAAGCACCGCAGCAGCACGACGCACCGCCGCAAGATAGCCATCGCCACGCTCGCCGTGGCCGCCGTGGGCGTTCCCTCGGCCGCGATGGCGTCGCAGTCCGCCGCACCCGCCGGCTCCCCCTCCGCCACCTCCGCGGCCGCCACCGACCAGCAGGAAGTGGTGGATCTCGTCAACAGCGAGCGCGACAAGGCCGGTTGTGAGCCGCTGACCGTGAACGAGAAGCTGACCAAGGCCGCCCAGGACCACAGCGAGGACATGGCGGCCCACGGCAACATGTCGCACACCGGCTCCGACGGCTCCTCCCCGGGCGACCGGATCGAGCGCGCGGGCTACTCCTGGAGCGGCTACGGCGAGAACGTGGCCTACGGCTATGACTCGCCCAAGAGCGTCATGGAGGGCTGGATGAACAGCTCCGGCCACAAGGCCAACATCCTGAACTGCGACTTCAAGGAGATCGGCGTCGGCCTGGCACAGCCTGGCAACTACTGGACGCAGGACTTCGGCACCGCCCGATAGCTCATCCCCCGGACGTCCGGGGCAACCGGCCCAGCCCCAGCGGGGCGGGTGGCGGGAGGGGGCGGGCCGGTTCGGCCCGCCCCGCCTCGAAGGACCGCAGGAGGTGGGCGACCAGCCGCCGGGACGCGGCCGGTGCCGTTGCCACGTCGCCGATGACACCTCTGTTGGCCAGGAAGACGAGGCTCAGATCGGACACGTCGAAGTCCTCGCGCAGCCGCCCCGCGGCCTTGGCGCGCCGGACCACCTCGGCGAAGCCCTCTTCGATGCGCAGCCGCTCCCGCTCGAAGCCGACCGTGCCGGGGAGCGACGACAGCAAGGCGTCGTTGAACTCCCGGTCCCGCGTCTGCGAAGCACACACCGTCTCGAGGGTCCGGCGGAAGGCCCGCCACGCGTCGTCGTCGGCCAGGGCGTCGTCGACGATCGTCGCACAGGCGGCGAACTCGTCCGAGAACACCTCCGTGACCAGCGCCTCCCGGGTGGGGAAGCGCCGGTAGAGCGTGGCCACCCCGACCCCGGCACGACGGGCGATGGTGGCCATCGGCACATCGAGCCCACGCGAGACGAACAGCGTCCGGGCCGCCTCGAGGACACGTCGGCGGTTGGACGCCGCGTCGGACCGCAATCCCGGACTTCCGGTGTCCCGAAAGCCGGTGGCGGACGCTATCTGAGAGACGTGAGCAGGCATGTTTCTCACCTTACGCCGAGCGGGCGGTTTCCCCATTTGCGCGCATTAGCGTGGCGGCAACCCCGATGTGCGAAAGGGACGATGAGGGCGATGAGCGAGATGCGCGCGGCGCGGTACGACCGGTACGGACCTCCCGAGGTGCTGTACGAGGGCACTCTGCCGAAGCCGGTGGCCGGTCCGGACGAGGTGCTCGTGCGAGTGCATGCCACGAGTGTGAACGGCGGCGAGCTCTCGGGCCGGGCGGGCAAGCTGAAGCTGGTGACCGGGAGGAGGTTCCCGAAGGGCACCGGCGTCGACATCGTAGGGGAGATCGCCGAGGTGGGCTCCTCCGTGCGCCATCTCGCGGTGGGCGACCGGGTGTGGGGTGCGATGCCGCATCTGAGGTTCGGGGCGGCCGCCGAGTATGTGGCCGTCCGGCCCCGTCAGCTCTCCTACGCCCCGGAGAGCATCGATCTGGTCCGGGCCGCAGCCCTGCCCGGGGTCGGCACCACGGCCATCACGGCGCTGCGTGACAAGATCGGCCTGATGGGCGGCGAGCGGCTGCTGGTGCGTGGCGCGGCCGGCGGTGTCGGCAGCGTCGGCGTCCAGCTCGGGCACGCGCTCGGCGCCCATGTCACCGCGCTCGCCGGGGCGAAGGCGCTCGACCTCGTCCGGGAGCTCGGCGCCGATGAGGCGCATGACTACCGGACCACCGGTCCGGCCGCCATCGGGCCGTTCGACGCCGTGCTGGACACGGTGGGCACCGAGCTCGGCGCCTATCGCGGGCTGCTGGCGCCCGGCGGGCGGATGGTGGCCATCGCCTTCGACACCGACCGTCCGCTGTCCTCGCTGGGCTCCATGCTCCTCTCCACCGTGCACGGCGCCCGGCGGATGCGGTTCTTCACGGGAAACCCTCTGCACCAGCTCTTCGCGGACCTCGCCGCGTATGTGGAGAACGGGGCGATCCGGCCGGTCGTCGACACCGTCCATCCGCTCTCCGGTATCGCAAAGGCCCATCGCGCCATGGAAGCCGGTGGTGTCCGCGGCAAACACGTCATCCAGGTGAAATGAGGCCATAAAACAGAGAAACGCCCCGGCTGCCTTGACGGCCGGGGCGTTTCTCGGCGTATATTGGGGATTTCCTTTGCCACTGCATTTATGGCATGGGGAAACCTGATGAAGTCATCGTATCCCGGCGGGAGTCGAATTGTCAAACGAGGAATGGGACCGTGAGCAAGAATTCCTTGATCTGCTCAACGGGCGCCTCGCCGAGCTCAGGGCACGAGCCGAGGAGTCGGTGACCGAGGCCCTGTCCCTGGGGGGCTCCACCTTCCAGGCGCGGCTGGAGCGCGATGTGCTGGTGGCCGAGCGGTCCGGGCTGCTCGCCGCGTTCGAGGCGGGGGAGCGGGGGCTGTGTTTCGGCCGGCTGCTGTTCCGCGACGACCGGGACTACCACATCGGCCGCATCGGCATCCGGCGAGATGACGCGGACCGCACCCCGCTGGTCATCGACTGGCGGGCCGATGTGGCCCGTCCGTTCTACCTCGCCACCGGGCACACCCCCATGGGGCTGCGCCGCAGGCGCCACATCACCACCGAGGGCCCCAAGGTCACCGGGCTGCACGACGAGATCCTGGACCTCTCGGACACCATACGGACCGGGCATGAGGGATCCGACGCGGACGCCGTGCTGCTCGCCGCGCTCGACGCCGCGCGCACCGGCCGGATGCATGACATCGTGCAGACCATCCAGGCCGAACAGGATCAGATCATCCGCGCCCCGCACCACGGCGTCCACGTCGTGGAGGGCGGCCCCGGCACCGGCAAGACCGTCGTCGCGCTGCACCGCGCCGCGTATCTGCTCTACGCGCACCGGGAGTCGCTGGCGCGCCGCGCGGTGCTGATCGTCGGGCCGAACCCGGCGTTCCTCGGCTACATCGGTGAGGTGCTGCCCTCGCTCGGCGAGACCGGTGTGCTCCTGGCCACGCTCGGCGAGCTCTTCCCCGGTGTGACGGCCACCGGCACCGACACCCCCGAGGCCGCCGAGGTCAAGGGCCGTGCGGAGATGGCGGATGCGCTGGCCCGTTCCGTACGGGACCGGCAGACGCTGCCCGACCCCGCGATCGTCATCGAGCACGACGACGGCGATCTGGTACTGGACAAGGACATCGCGTCCGAGGCGGGCCACAAGGCACGGGAGACCGGGCTGCCGCACAACCTCGCCCGTCCGCACTTCGCCTTCCGTGTCATCGACGCCCTCACCGACCAGCTCGTGGACCGGATCGGCGCGGACCCCTTCGGCGGGCCCAACCTCCTCGGCGCGGACGACGTCGCCCAGCTCGGCAAGGCGATCGCGGTCAACCCCGAGGTGCACGCGGCCATCGCGGAGCTGTGGCCGGCCCTCACCCCGCGGCAGCTCGTGGCCGACTTCCTCGGCGACCCCGTCCACCTCTCCGACGCCGACGCCGCCGCGATCCGCCGCACCGACGGCGAATGGACCCCCGCCGACGTCCCGTTGCTGGACGAGGCGGCCGAACTGCTCGGCCACGACGACGCGGCGGCCCGCGCCGCCGCGGAGGCCGAGCGCCAGGAGCGCATCGAGTACGCACAGGGTGTGCTCGACCTCTCCTACGGCTCCCGCACCCTGGAGTTCGAGGACCGCGAGGACGAGGAGTCGGAGGTGCTGGCCGCCCACGACCTCATCGACGCCGAACGGCTGGCCGACCGCGCCGAGGAGCGCGACCACCGCAGCGCCGCCGAACGCGCCGCCGCCGACCGCACCTGGGCCTTCGGCCACATCATCGTGGACGAGGCCCAGGAGCTGTCCGCGATGGCGTGGCGGCTGCTGATGCGGCGCAGCCCGACCCGTTCGATGACCCTGGTCGGCGACCCCGCGCAGACCGCGGAGCCGGGCGGCTGCGGCTCCTGGTCCTCGATCCTGGAGCCGTACGTCGGCGACCGCTGGGAGCACACCCGGCTCGGCGTCAACTACCGCACCCCGACCGAGATCATGGACGTCGCGGCGCGGGTGGCCCGTACCGTCGACCCCGCCTTCCAGCCGCCGCGCTCGGTCCGCGCCACCGGGGTACGGCCCTGGGCGGAGCACACCGGCGATCTGCCCGGCGCGGTGGCCGCGGCCGTGGCGCGGGAGACCCGCGCCGAGGGCCGTCTCGCGGTGATCGCCCCGAGGGACCGCCATGACGCGCTGTCGGCCGTCCTCCCGCAGGCGTCCACCGGTCGGTCCCCGGACCTGACCAGCGCGGTGGTGCTGCTCGACCCCCGGCAGGCCAAGGGTCTCGAGTTCGACACCGTGATCGTGGCCGAGCCCGCGGAGTTCGGCACCAGCGACCTCTATGTGGCGCTCACCCGGGCCACCCAGCGGCTGGGCGTGGTGCACACCGGGCCGCTCCCGGCGGGCCTGCGCGACCTGGCCGACGTGGCGGATCCGGCCGACCCCGCCGGCCTGCCCGCCGCGGCCGGTTCCGCCGAGCAGATGCCGCGCCGCCGGCAGCGGGGGTGACCCGGGAGGTGCGGTCAGCCGCTGCCGGTCAAGAGGAGCAGTTCTCGCTGGATCCGCTGGCGCTCACCCGCAGCGCTCCGCCGGAGGTGTTGGCGCTGTCGGCGAGGCAGTAGCCGGACACGTTCTGGACGATGGCGTCCGCCGGGCTGTCGCCGCCGCGCTGTGCGGTGAAGTGGTTGAAGCGCAGCGCGCTCCCGGAGTTGGCGATGACCGCCGGACGGCCGTCGTCCTCGGCGAACCGCACCGAGCTGTCGTTGAAGGTGATGTGATCCGTGTTGTGCAGATACCAGCCGAAGGCGGGGCGGGTGCCGATGCTCTTCGGGTTGTAGTCGTCGGCGTCATTGCCGGGAACACCGGTGGACATCGTGCCGTTGCCGCCGGGCACGGTGAGATTCACCTGGTTGAAGGTCACGCCGCTGATGTGATTGCCACCGGACTCGCCCCACAGCGTCGGGCTGAAGGAGGGGCTGTTCCCGGTCCCGGTGATGTTGTCGTAGGTGATGTCGCTGATGTGGCCGACTCCCGGACTGCCACCACACCGTTTTCTCGTTCCGATCTTCTGCATGATGGGGGAGTGCACATTGGTCATGGTGATGTCGCGGTAGTGCACATCGGAGATGTTGGCACCGTCCATCGAGACCATGCCGAGCCCGGACTTGTCCGCACCGGTGATGGTGATGCGCTGGAAGTCGTAGTCGGAGAAGTCACCACAGGTCTCGGAGCCGAACATCAGGGCGTTGCAGCACTTCGCGGAGAGATGTGAATCGGTCACCTTCACATGGCCGTTGGACAGCTTGGCGCCCAGGGCGTAGTCGCTCTTGAAGGCGAGCGCGTCGTCGTTGGCGGCGATGTCGGCATGGGTGATGGTCACATTGGTGGTGCTGATGATGTTCCAGCCGTCGCGGTCGCTCGCCGTGTCGATGGTGAGGTGGTCCGAGGTCACGTTCTCGCAGCCGTTGATGAGGGCCGCGAAGTGGCCGCCGCGCCGCAGGGTGATCCCGTCGAGGGTCAGCCCGTCACAGCGGGTCAGCGAAATGATCTTGTCCGCCTCGCCGGAGTCGGGGGTGCCGGTGATGAGGTTGCCCGCGCCGTCGATGGTTCCCGAACCGGTGAACCCGATGTCGGTGAGCCTGTCGCCGTAGAACATCGCGTTGTGGAAGTGGCTGTGGCCGTAGTCCTGGTAGTCGTCGTTCGGATTGGACTCGGGCTTGTCATAGGTGTCCGCGCTCGAACCGAGGATCGTGGCCCCGGAATCCAGCTGGAGGGTCACCTCGCTCTTGAGGTGGACGGTGTTCTTGGACTTGTACTGTCCGGACGGGAAGCGGACGATCCCGCCCCCGGCGCTGTTGGCCGCCGTGATGGCCTTCTCGATGGCGGCGGAGTCATTGGACGAACCGTCGGCCTTCGCGCCGTAGTCCATCACGCTGAACACCGGTGCCGCGGTGGTGGCCGTGTCCTGAGCGGGGGCGGCGGTCGCCTGGGGCACTTGCGATAACCCGAAGACGGCGGCGAGGGCGAGCGCCGCGCCTGCGGCGAGTCTCTTCATCTCTCGTTCTCCTTCTCCAGTGGAGCCGTGGAGATCCGACGTGTTGGAAGGTCTGAACCTGCTTGAACTGCGAGGACCTCTCTGGCGGGGCGAATTCCGTCTGCGCCGGATCAGAAAGGTAGGATCTCTCGCCTTCTGTGGAAGGTAACAGGCGGATCCGGGCTGTCAATGGCCTCAGCCGCCACGACCGCCTCCCCGGCCGTCGATCGCCTACGATCCCGCTGTGGCCCCCTTCCGTATCGAGCGGCGCTCCCCACTGCCCGTCGACGAGACCTGGCGACGGCTCACCGACTGGCCGCGCCACGGCGCCCATGTGCCGCTGAGCGGTGTCACCGTCCGCCCGGCGGGGCCGACCCGGGTGGGCACCGTGGTCGTGGTGCGCACGGGTGTCGGCCGCGCCGGATTCGACGACCCCATGGAGGTCGTGCGCTGGGGCCCGCCCACCGGGGACGCTCCCGGCAGCTGCAGGCTGGAGAAGCGCGGCTCGGTGGTCCTCGGATGGGCCGAGATCGAGGTGCGCCCCCGGGACGGCGGATCCGAGGTGGTATGGCGCGAGGAGGCCCGGATCCGGGGACTGCCCCGCCTGTTCGACCCGCCGACGGTCTGGTCCGGCCGCCTGCTCTTCGGCCGGGTGGTCGACGCGTTGCTGAAGGGGTGACGGCGCCTCGGTTTCGCCGGTGTCGGACGGTTCGTGACGCCTGCGGCGGGCTGTTCCCCTCCCCGCCCCTTCCCGATGCCGGGGCTTCGCCCCAGACCCCGATGCCGGGGCTTCGCCCCAGACCCCGAGACCGGGCTTCGCCCCTTCGCACGGCATCGGTGTGCGGTTCCGCCGCGTGGCGGGGCTTCGTCCCAGACCCCGATGCCGGGGCTTCGCCCCAGACCCCGAAACCGGGCTTCGCCCCTTCGCACGGCATCGGTGTGCGGCTCCGCCGCATGGCGGGGCCTCGCCCCTGGGCCCCGGAGTCCAGGGGCGAAGCCCCAGCCGCGCGGCGGAGCCGCAAATTGACGCTGCGGGAAGGGGCGGGGAGGGGGAAAGCATCGGTGTGCGGTTCCGCCGCGTGGTCCGCCGGACACGCCGTAAGTGGCCCGACGGGTACGGCGTTTGACGACCGATGGCGGGGCCGATCATCGGGGCTCGTCGCTGGGTAGGGATACGCCGGGCCCGCCGCGGGCTCGCTCCGCGTACCGAACACCACCCCGGCTCACCGCACGGCACCGCACCGCCCCCGAAGGCCCGGCCCTCGCACGCCACGGAGGAGATGTCCTATGCGCAGTCGTTCCAGAACCCTGGCACCCGTCACGGTGTTGTTCACCCTCCTCGCCCTGCTGCTGCCCACCGGCGCGGCCGCCACCGCGGCCGCCACCGCCCCCGGGACACTGCCGGTCGTCACCCCGCGCCCGCAGGAGATGTCCCGCATCGGAGCGGACGTCCACGTCCCCTCCCGCGTCCGCCTCGTCATATCGGACGGTGTGGACCGTCCGACCCGCGATCTCGTCACCTCCGTGCTGCGCCGTGCGGGAGCTTCGCGGATCCAGGACGGCCCCGGGCCGAAGCTGACCGTGACCGTCGGCCGGATCGCCGATCCCCGGGTCGCGAGGGCGCTTCGGGCCGCCGGGGGCCGGGTGCCCGGCACGCTGCCCGCCGAGGGCTACGCACTCGCCGCGGGACGCGGCTCGGTGGCGCTCGCGGGCGCCGACTCGGACGGGACGTACTACGCGGCGCAGACGCTGCGTCAGCTCGTGTCCGTCCACCGCACGATCGCGTCCGTCTCGGTCACCGACCATCCGCTGATGCCGCTGCGCGGGGTGATCGAGGGGTTCTACGGAAGCCCCTGGACCCACGTCGAGCGCATGGACCAGCTGGCGTTCTACGGGGACGTCAGGATGAACACCTACATCTACGCGCCGAAGGACGACCCGTACCACCGCGAGAAGTGGCGCGAGCCGTATCCGGCCGCCAAGCTCGCCGAGTTGGGCGAGCTCGTCCGGCAGGCGACCGACCACCATGTGCGGTTCACCTTCGCCGTCTCCCCGGGCAACTCCATCTGCTACAGCGACCCCGCCGACCTCGCCGCGCTGGAGGCCAAGCTGGACGCGGTCTACGACCTCGGGGTGCGCAGCTTCTCCATGCCGTTGGACGACATCAGCTACACCCGCTGGAACTGCGAATCCGATCGCGCCGGCTACGGAGACCCCTCGTCGGAGGCCGCCGCCAAGGCCCAGTCCGACCTGCTCAACACGGTGCAGAAGACCTTCCTGGACGAGCGGGCGGACACCAGGCCGCTCCAGATGGTGCCGACCGAGTACGGGGACGTCACCGAGACCCCGTACAAGCGCGTCCTGCGCGAGCGGCTGGACTCGCGGGTCGAGGTGATGTGGACCGGAACCGATGTGGTGCCGCCGCGGATCACCGTGGCCGACGCGGAGCGGGCCGCCACCGTGTGGGGGCGCAAGGTCTTCGTCTGGGACAACTACCCGGTCAACGACTACGGCCAGGCCGAGGGACGGCTGCTGCTCGCGCCCTACGACGCCCGTGAGTCCGGACTGCACCGGCAGCTCTCCGGTCTGGTCCTCAACCCGATGAACCAGGCCGCCGCCAGCAAGGTCGCCCTCTTCGGCGGAGCGGACTTCGCCTGGAACGACACCGGCTACGACGCCACCCGCACCTGGGAGGCGGCCGCCCGCTACCTCGCCGGGGACGGCCCCGGCGCGCACCCGGGCCGTACGGACGGGACCGTTCGCTCGCTGCTGGCCTTCTTCGACACCCAGCACCTCGCACCCACCTTCGGCGCCGAGCCCTGGCAGCCGCAGGCGCCCGAACTCGCCGCCCGGCTCGACCGGTTCCACACCGCCTGGGAGGCGGGGCACGAGCGAGCGGCCCTGCGGGAGCTGCGCCCGTACGCCCGGCTGCTGGCCGCCGCGCCCGAGCGCGTCAGGACCGGTGTCGCGGACCGGGGATTCGTGGCGGACTGCGCGCCCTGGCTGGACGCGCTGTCGCTGTGGGGGCGCGCCTTCGAGCGCACCCTGGACGCGCTGGGCGCCCGTCTCGACGGCCATGACGCCCAGGCGGCACAGTGGTTCGCCGAGGCGGCGGCCGACGCGCGGCGGGCCGGGGAGATCCGCACCATCCCGGGTGAGACCCGCCCCGAGGGCCCGGTGCGCATCGCCGACGGAGTCCTCGACACCTTCATCACCGAGGCCGCCGAAGGCGCCTGAGTCTCGAAGCGGTTGTATTGCCACCCTTGGGGGTGGTGACGCTCGGGTGATTATGCACTACGCTCCGTAGCATGGGGGTGCCGGGGGAAGGTACGGAGCGAGGGACCGCGGTGGTGATCGGCGGAGGTCTCGCCGGGCTGCTGGCCGCATGGGCGCTGCGGGGATATGCCGAGCGCATTGTGATAGTCGAGCGTGACCGCTATCCCGAGGGGCCCGCGTTCCGCTCGGGCGTTCCGCAGGCGCGCCACGCACATCTGCTGCTCGAGGCCGGGCATCGGGCGCTGGACGAGCTGATGCCCGGTGCGCGCGAGGAGTTGCTGGCCGCCGGCGCGGTGCGGGTGCCGATGTCGGGCGTGCGCTGGCTCAGCGCGGCCGGGTGGCTCGCGAAGTACGAGAGCGAGGTCGCGTTCCTCTCCTGCAGCAGACCGCTGCTCGACCATACGGTGCTGCGCCGGGTGCGCGCCGAGCCCTCGGTGCGATGGCTGGAGAACACCGACGTCGTCGGACTCCTCGGCACCCCGGGCGAGCTGACGGGCGTCCAGATCCGGGCGCGGGGCGACGCCCGCGCCCGGGTGCGCGAACTGCGCGCGGAGATGGTGGTCGACGCCTCCGGGCGCACCTCCTCGGTCCCGTCCTGGCTGGCCCGGCTGGGCTGTCGGCCCACGCCCGAGGAGCGCGTCGACGCGGGGGTGTCGTACGCCAGCCGGATGTACCACCGCCCCGCCGGGGCGGATCCGGGCTTCGACGTGCTCTATCTGCAGACCAAGGCTCCCGACGCGCCCAGGCTCGGCGTGGTGCTGCCCGTGGAGGACGGCCGGTGGATCGCCAGCGTCGGCAGTATGCGGGGAGCGCAGGCCGAGCCGGGTGCGTCCGGTTTCGACCGGCAGTTGCGTCTGCTGCGGGATCCGAGCCTGTACGAGCTGCTGGCCGGCACCGAGCCCGCCGGTGCGGTCCGCGGCTTCTGGCCCGGCCCCGGCGTGCGGCGGCACTACGAGCGCCGGGCGCCGCGGGGGCTGGTCGTCATCGGCGACGCCGTATGCACCTTCAACCCGGTCTACGGCCAGGGCATCACCGTGTCCGCGCTCGGCGCCCGAGCCCTGCGGGCCGCCGCCGAGCACCACGGCGGCATCGGCCACCGTACGGCGCACACCGCCCGTAAGGGCATCGCGGCCGCCGCGGACACCGCGTGGATGCTGTCCTCCAGTGAGGACGTGCGCTTCCCCACCACCACGGGCGGCCCCGCCGGAGTGGGGGTGCGCGCCCAGCACCGCTATCTGGACCGGGTCATCCGGCGTGCCACCGTCGACCCGGGGGTCTGCAAGGCCCTGCACGAGGTGATGTCGATGGTCGCCGCGCCCACCGCGCTGATGCGCCCCGCCGTCCTCGGGGCCGTGCTGCGCGGGGGAGGGAGCGGCCGACCCGCATCCCCCTAGTGATCGTCGCGGATCACGGACGGTACCGGTCGGCCGCCCTAGCATCGGCAGCATCCGGGTGTTGTGAGGCCACCCGCACCCATGCCCCGACGACATGTCAATGGACCAGACGGCCCTACCAGGAGCACAGCGTGCGAGCGACTTTTGCGGATTTCACCATCGATCCGCCTCGATTCGGCAATGGCACGGCCCGGTACATACGGTGCCATCCCGACCGGGACCGTCTCGCGATCGGCGCGGGCGGACATGTCGAGCTCGACTTCGCGCTGGACGGCGGCGAACTGCCGGAGCAGCTGACGCTGACCCTGGTCGCTCGGGTCTCACCGCTGGGGGAGTCCCTGGGATGGGCGCCCATCGACATCACCGTCAACGGGCATGCGGTGATCTCACGGTTCACCGTGCCCGGTGGTGCCCGCCCCCGGGAGGCGGCCTTCGCGGTCCCCGGTGAGGCGCTGGTGGCGGGCCTGAACACGCTGTGCGTCCGGGGCTGCGCCGAGGCGCGCGGCCTGCTCTGGCTGTACCGGATCAGCGTCGAGCCGTCCCGCATCTGCGCCCGGATGCACCTCATGGCGGAGGAGCGGCCCGCCGAGGCGGCGGTGTGCGCCTACCGCACCGAGTGGCGTGCCCCGGGCTCCGCCGAATGGCGGCCCGCCCCACGGCTGCTGGTCCATCTCGACCGGGGCGAGGGCTCGCTGCCGGTCCGGCTCGCCTGGCGCGGGCAGGACGGCGCGGAGGCGTCGATCGGATTCCAGCCGGCGATGACGGAGTTCTACGGACACCGCAGGGCCGCCGACGGCACGCTCACCGAGTACCGGGGGGTGCTGGAGGGTCGCTCGCCGCTGCGGGACAGCGCGCTGGAAGAGGTGATGCACCGCTTCCGTACGGTGGAGGGCTGTGGGTCCGGGGGGCCGGGCCTCCGTCAGGAGCTGCGCCTGCTGATCGAGGACGGGGGGCCGCCCGTCGAGCGGGTCATCTGGGGCGATCCGTCGGGCCACTCGGGCACGGTGTCGCTGCTGGCCGCCGAGCCCGGTCCGGAGGCCGAGGTGACCGACCTGGTGACCAAGGTCCGGGCGCACAGCGAGTTCGCCGAGGTGGGCGAGGTCGCGGAGAACCTGCTGCACGACTCATGGCACAAGTGGCTGGGCCATGGCGACCGCGCCTGGCTGGAGTTCACCCTGCGGCGGCCGGTGGCCGTCGGCCACTACGTCCTGACCTCGGCCAACGACGTCCCGGGCCGCGACCCGAAGGACTGGACCCTCAAGGGTTCGAACGACGGGGAGCACTGGGTGGATCTGGACTCCCGGATCGAGGAGAGCTTCGCGCACCGCCATCAGCCCCGGGGGTTCACCTTCGCCGCCGCCACGGCCTACCGCCACTTCCGCCTGGAGATCACCCGGAACGCGGGAGCGGACCAGATCCAGCTCTCCCAGGTCCGCCTCTTCACCTCCGCCCCCCAGCCGAAGGGTTTCATCGGCCACTACCAGCGGGTGGGCGAGGCGCCCACCGGATACCGCGGCACATCGGTGTCGGCCGTCCCGGAGCCCGGGGCCATGACGGCGCCGCCGCGGACCGTCGAACAGTGGCGGTCCTATCTGGCCGAGTACAGCGCGACCATCCTGCGGGTGGCCGACGAGGAGGAGCTGAGCGAGGTCGACGACGAGCGACGGGCCGCCGGATGGCTCGGGTTCGAGGGCGCGGACGAGGAGAGCGTCCTCGCCCTGGAGGAGCGGCTCGGCACCCGGCTCCCGCCGAGCTACCGCGCCTTCCTGGGTGCCTCCGACGGCTGGCTGAACATCAGCCCGTTCATGTGGCGGATGCGCCCGGCCAAGACCGTCGGCTGGCTGCGCGAGGCCGACCCCGAGACCTGGAGCGTCATCCGGGGCGGCGAGGGCGAGGACTGGGACGACACCGCGTTCATGGACCGGGCGCTGCTGGTCTCCGAGGAGGGCGACGCCCAGCACTGGCTGCTGGACCCCGCCGATGTGTCCGAGGACGGAGAGTGGGCCGCGTACATCTGGGCGAGCTGGTATCCGGCGCTGGGGGACCGGCACGCCTCGTTCGCCGAGCTGGTCGCCGAGGAGCGCACCGGTTTCGAGGACCAGGCGGCCCATGAGGCGCGCATGGGGCGTCCCGGGACCGCCGAGGATCTGCTGGCCGAGGGCAGGGCGCAGGCACTGCGGGGCGAGGTGCGCAAGGCGATGGCCACCTTCGAGCAGGCCGCGGTCAAGGGCTCGGGCGCCGGTGCGTATCTGGGCATCATCCTGGGCGCGTTCCTCGACATCAGCGCCGCCCACCACTGGATACGCACCGGCATCCTCGGGGACCCGCGCGTCCTCGAGGCGATCGGCATGGAGCAGTTACGGGCCGAGGCCGCCCCGCTCTATCTGCGCTGCGCGGCCGAGGAGTGGACCGGCGCCCCCGGTGGCTATCTCTCGGCCCTCGGCGACATCCTGCCACGGCTCCCCGACGGCGTGGACGGTGTCGTGGGCGCGGGCGGTGTGGCCGCGAGCGGCGCCGCCACCGAGGGCCACGACACCGCCGCCTGGATGGCCAGGGTCGCCGCCTTCGCCCCGCCCGCCCTGCCCGAGTCCCGCACCTTCCAGCAGGCCCTGGACCTGGCCAGGGCGCTGGCCGACCGCGGCGCCACCGATCAGTCCTGGGCCGTGATCGAGGCCGCCCTGCCGCACTGGCACTGTGACTCCCCGCACCGCATCGCCCCGGTCGTGCTGCTCACCGATCCGGCCTTCCGTGAGGTGGTCACCCCGGCGCGGGCCCGTCGCGTCGTCACCACGCCCCGCGGGGAGTTCCGCGAGTAGCGCCTGACCTCTTACGGCCCGGCCCTCCTTTCGACCTGCACCTCCTCCGACTTGGCCCTCACCGGCTGAGCGCTGCGGCGCGGTGGGCCTGGACCTCGGCGCCTGGGGCGGGTGCGATGTCGGGTTGGGCGGCCGCCAAGAGAGCCGCCATCAAGTCGACCGACCGGGGCAGGACCACGGCTACCCGATTGCCCGCCCAGGGGGAGGCCAAAGATTGGATTGGGCGGCAGCTATCTCAAGAACAGGACCCGCGCCTGATATGTCCGTTACCAACGCGATCGATCCGAACGTCGGCGTCATGGCGTAGCTGTCCGAACTTCTGATTCAGCGTTGTCTGTCGGAAATTGGAAGTTGCCAACTTCCGGCTTGGTCAACGGGATCACTTTGCGACTGGAGAACTTCCACATCCCATTCTCGTGAACGTATTGATCCTGGTAATATGCGGTAGCCCGAGAGGACCCGCCGGCCCGCACATCGCCCTGGGCGAAGACAGTGCAGGTACCGGAAGCCCTGGATTCAAAAATCTCGTTGATGACGTGATTGGTCGTCAGATGGCAAAGATTCTCCATCTGTCCGTAAATCTCAGTCTCGAAGTGCTGCCGAATTTCGTCTTTCCCAGTGGCTTTTCCCAGCCCGAAGTCTTCTTCATCAAAAACCGGACTCGTGTCGCTCCACAGCTCCATCAGAAGATCGAGTTGGCGAGTATCGAGCCGATGAGCATATTTGGCCGTCAGCTCAATAATTTCGAGTCGATTGACTATCGACGAGAGTGTGCTCTCCGTCATGATGAAACAGCCTCCGATGACTTGTTCGTGCACTGAAATGCATGACAGATCTGTGATTCTTTGGGATGCTTCGGGGTTCTATCCGTGGACCATCACCAAATCCTATTGCAATTTGTTGGGAATCATCATTCCGGCGTCCACGGGAAGGGTGATCCCGGTAATGTTCCGTGCCTCATCCGATGCCAGATACAGCACTGCGTCGCTGATTTCTCGCGGGTCTATCCAGCCAGTGGGCAACGCGCTCATTTCTTTCATTACATTGTTTGCGGCCTCGGGCGTCGGATCGGAGACTTCGGGTAGGTAGATTTTCCGCATCGTGGCATTGTTGACCATCGGCGTGTCGACATTTCCCGGATTTACCGAATTCACGCGTATGTTGTATTGTGCCAGCTCTACTGCCAGGGCACGCATCAACCCGACCACGCCATGCTTGGATGCGGTGTAGTGCGCCATGGTCGGCACGCCGATCAACCCTGATACGGAGCTGATGAAGACTATTGATCCACCTTCATTCCGTTCGATCATGTGGGGAATCACTGCTTTAACGGTTTTCCACGATCCCGTTAGATTGACGTCGATCATTTCTTGCCAGGCCTCTTCAGCGAGCTCCCATGCGAACCCAAAGCCGGATATTCCAGCATTTGCGCATACGACGTCTATGTGGCCGAACTCAGCTATCGCCTCATCGACTACGCTCTGCAACTCCTTGAGGTTGCGCGTATCCGCCTGGCGTGCAATGACCCGTTGGCCCAGCTGTTCAACGAGTTGCTTCGTTGAAGCAAGATCTTGACTGTCCGCTCCCGGATGCGGCGCAGTTTCAAGGTCTGCGCACAGGTCGACGGCTACGATATCTGCCCCTTCTTCGGCGAGTCGCACCGCATGCGAACGTCCCATTCCGCGCGCGGCTCCAGTGATCAGTGCGACTTTTCCGGCCATCCGACTCAATTCCAGACCTCCACGTCAGAAAAAGGAAACCTCGATTCGCGGCGGAATGCACGACATCATGAGCTCGAGTACCCCTCATGATGTCGTGACCTCACCCGCACTACATTGGCGCCTGTTGTCGGGCTCGCACCGCGTATCATTCACTCAGCAGTTGCAAACATGATCAGTTTGACTTCGGCTCCTTCTTGCTTACCGAGATCGTAAGGACGCCAAGCCATGAAACCTGTTTGGCCGAGGTAACGGCCACTAACACCTACACTCGGATAATAAGCCCAGCCTCCTGACAGAAGGGATCCCAGATCGATCCAACCGGCAACCCGGATCGTTCCGGACCCGTCCTCGAAGACGACTTCGTTGGTCAGATAAGCCATGAACTGGTTGTCGGATTCTCGCTGATAGAGAACCTTGTATCCACCTGAGGTGGTGGCCACTTTTTCACCGGACTTGGTGAACAGGGCGTGCTGGTAGCTGCCACTCTGGCCAACTTGGATATTTTGAAGGTCCTCGATGTCAGTGGTGGCGCTGATTGTTGTCTCGACCAGATCCTCGTAGCTGTTGAGCATAACTTTGGCCCTTTCTTGATTGAGTGTTTCAGATCTTGCGATAGACGTCTTTGAGCACGATTTTGCCGTCGCTCAGGATGAAGAGGTCAACCCCACGATTAACCACCTTTCCGTCCTTGGTCTCCACGGTCCACCGAACCAGCCCCAGGTTCTCGCCGAGCATGATCGGCGATTCGAACTTCCCGTCGACCCCAGAGGCGATCATTTCTTTACGCATCGCGTTCATACTGTTGATCAGATCGCCGATCTGATCCTTGGTGTGGACCGTCCCGAGTCCGTCTCCGTCGGGCGTGATCCACTGTCCGTCATCGGCGAAACATTCGACGGCAGTCTCGATGTCGCCGGCCCCCGAACTCTCGAAGAATCGGTCGATCACTTCTGCTGACATAGATCCGCTCCATTCTCGTCGTGGAAGGTGTTCATGGGTCATGCGTGCAACTTCACCGGTAGCCGCTCCAAGCCACGGAATTGCAAGGTGTAACGCCAGCTTAGTCGATCCAGCGGCTCGGCCGCTTCCCAATGCGGAAACTTATCCAATAGCCGAGCCAGCACGATCTCACCCTCCAGTCGTGCCAACGGCGCGCCGACACAATGATGGATACCATGACCAAAGGCCAGGTGGGTAGCAGCATTACGGCGTATGTCCAGCCGGTCCGGTTCCGCGAACCGATCCGGATCCCGATTCGCCGAGCACAGCGCCAGAAATACCACCTCGCCGGCGGGGACAACAGTATCGCCGATCTCCACGGGTTCGGTGGTGTAGCGCAATGTGGAAAGGTTCAACGGACTTTCGTAACGCAGAAACTCTTCCACCGCGTTCGGTATCAGGGTGGCATCCCCGCGCAACAGCTCTAGCTGTTCAGGATGGGTCAGCAGAGCGTACACCGAGCTGCTGATCAAGTTCGCGGTGGTCTCGTACCCCGCGTTCATCATCAGGAAGATAGTGGAAAGTAGCTCGGACTCGTCGAATCGCTCCTCGTTGTCCGGATTGATCATTGCGTTGATCAGGTCGTCCGCGGTGTCATGACTTCTCATCTTCTCGGTAATCAAGTTCCGGAAGTACTCGAGCGACGCCATGTATGCCCGATATTTTTCCGACGGCTCCGAATCGACACTGGTCAGCGTGCGATTCCACCGACGAAGATCGTGGTGGGCGGCGCGAGGTACGCCGAGTAGTTCGCCGATCACCGCAATGGGAATGGCCATCGCCACCGACTCCACCAGGTCGATCTCGGTTCCAGTGGGGATCGAACCAAGCAGCTGATCGGTAAGTTCCTCGATCCGCGTGCGCAGATTCTGTGTCCGGCGCATCGTGAACGCCCTGCTGAACATCCGGCGTAACCGCGAATGCTGCGGCGGATCGCTGAACAGCATGCTCTCTGATGTGATCGACTCGCCCGAGACGTCCTCCGTACTGTGTTTGGCAATGATCGGTGCGGCACCCCCGGCTGCTTTCGAGAGTCTGGGATCGGCCAGTAGCCGACGCACATCGCTGTACTCGGTGACCAGCCACGCATGCAGGCCTGTGCTCAACGTCTTGATGACGAGCCGCCGAGGGCCCGTCCCGGCCCGCATCTCACGGTAGGTCAGGTACGGGTCCTGGATGAAATCCCAGCTCAATAGGTCGGCCTCGGCGGATGTACCGGTGCCGGACGTGTCGGCCCCTGTGGAGTCAGTCATGGGGGGTGTCCTTTGTCCTCAGGTGTCGAAGCGAAGGAATCAACTGATCTGGCAAGTCATGTTGAGCCTCAGCGCACTGGTCTCGGTTCACTGGCTGGGACCGCCCAATTCTCGATTGGTGAAGTCGAATTCTCGATTGATGAAGTCGAACAGTTCATTGTCGTCGGCGTTCGTGATGAGCCGGCTCTGCTCGGAATGGCCGCCTTGATCGGCGAGCGCGGCGGCCATCTTCTGGACTCGCCGCAGCACCTGGTTCTTGGCCGCTTCGTCGATGCGGTTGTCCGCCGTCACCGCCGAGAGCGTCTCCTCCAGCCGGTCGAGCTCGGCCAGCGCGGACTCGGCCTGGTCGGCGTCCGCGCCGAACATCGCCGTCCGCAGGTAGTCACGCAGCGCCGGCAAGGTCGGGTGGTCATAGGTGAGCGTCGCCGGCAGCGTCAGCCCAGTCGCCGCGACGAGCCGGTTGCGCAGCTCGACCGCAGCGAGGGAGTCGAAACCCAGTTCAACGAACGCCTTGGTCGGCGACAGGGCCTCGGTTGAGCTGTGACCGAGCGCCTCGGCCACCTGCGCCCGCACCAACTCCAGCAGCACGGCGTCACGTTCGTCCCCGTCCAGAGCGCCCAGCCGCGCCCAGGACCCGGACCCGCCGTTCGGCTCGGCGAGCCGATCCACCGCGGCGGCCACCGGGAACGCCGCCCGATACTCGGGCAGGTCACTGATCACCGCGCACTTGACGGTGCCTGCGGTCGCCCTGATGAATCGGGTCCAGTCGACGTGCGTCATGGCGATGTAGGTCTCGTCGTGGTCCAGTGCTCGCCGCAGTCCGGCCAGCGACTGACCGGGATCCATCGGGTGCAGGCCCCGACGGCTCGCCCGGTCGGTCGCGCCGGTGTCGTCGGCCATGCCTCCGCCGGCCAGTAGGCCCCAGCCGATCGTCGTGGCCGGCAGACCGCGCGCCCGCCGGTGGTAGGCCAGGGCGTTGAGGAAGGCGTTCCCCGCCGCGTAGTGCGACTGGCCGGGCGAGCCGATGAGGCCGGCGGCCGAGGAGAACAACACGAAGGCCGAGAGGTCCAGGTCCTGAGTCAGCTCATGGAGGTTCCACGCTCCGTCCACCTTGGGCCGTAGCACGTTGTTCAGCCTGTCGAGGGTCAGCTCGGTGATGACGCCGTCGTTGGCCACCCCCGCGCTGTGGAACACGGCCGTCAACGGCAGGTCGTGGGGAAGATCGGCGAGCAAGGCCCTCACCTCGCCCCGATCGGCGACGTCGCATGCGGCGATGGTCACCGCGGACCCCAGGGCGGTGAGATCGGCTTCGAGCTCGATGGCGCCCGGCGCTTCACGGCCCCGGCGGGAAGTGAGCACGAGGTGAGGCGCGCCCTGCTCGGCCAGCCAGCGCGCGGTGCGGGCGCCCAGGCCGGTGAGGCCGCCGGTGACCAACACGCTGCCCGACGGTCGCCAGTTCCGACGCGGCGGCTCATCCGGGTCGGCGCGGACCAGCCGGCCGCCCAGAACGGCGCCGTCCCGCAGCGCTGCTTGCTCCCCGGTGCCGCCGTCACCCAGCAGGCGGATCAGCCCGGCCGCCGAGGCGTCGTCGGGGGTGACCGGCAGGTCGACCAGACCACCCCAGCGGTCGGGGCGTTCCAGTGCGAGAGTCCGTCCGAGACCCCATAGCAGGGCTTGGTCGGGATGGTCGAGGCCGTCGCCGGGGACGACGTTCACCGCGCCCTGGGTGAGACACCACAGGGGCGCGTCGATCTCGCGGTCCTCCAACGCCTGGACCAGGCTCACCGTGGCGGCCAGACCGACCGGCACGCCTGGGTGTCCCGGGACGCGGGACTGCTCCACCGCCAGCAACGAGACCACCCCGGCGAGCGGCGGCACATCGAGTCGGGTCGCCAGCGCGGCCCGATCCAGCTGTTGCTCGCCGACCTCCAGGCCACGGACCTCGGCCCCGGCGGCGGTCATCGCCGCTTCGATCGGCGCGACCCAGACATCGTCGCGGTGGCCGGCGGGCACCACCAGCAACCAGGTGCCGGTGAGCGTGGACTCGGGGCGGGTCGGCACGGGCCGCCAGCTCAATCGGTACCGCCAGCTGTCCACCATCGTCTTCTCACGCCGGTCGAGGCGCCACCGAGCCAGTGCGGGCAGCACGGCGCCGAGGCCGTCCCGTTCCTCGGTGGACAGCTCGACGCTCAGCGCGTCGACGTCGCCCTGTTCCACCAACCCCCAGAACCGGCTGTCCACAGCGTCCGGGTCGACTGTTGTCGTGGCCGGTGTTTCCGGCGTGTCCGGCCAGTAGCGCCTGTGTTGGAACGCGTAGGTCGGCAGCGGGGTCTGCCCCGCGCCGGCCGCGGGGAACAGGGCCGGCCAGTCGACCTCGACCCCGACGGCGAACAGGGTGCTCAGTCCGGCGAGCACGGATTCGGTCTCGGAACGGCCTCGCCGGAGGCTGGGCACGGCGACGACGCCCTCACCGGTCACGCATTCGCGGACCAGGCCGGTCAGGGTCGCGTCCGGCCCCAGCTCCAGGAAGCGGGTTACCCCGCCGGCCCGGAGTTCGGAGACCGTGTCGGCGAACCGCACTGCGCCTCGGACGTGCTGGACCCAGTACTCGGGGGTGGCCACGTCGCTGCTGGTCATCGGTATCCGCGGTGGCCAGAATTCCAGACCGTCGAGCGCGTCCCGGAACTCCCCGAGCATGGGGTCCATGAGTGGGGAGTGGAACGCGTGGCTGACGGCCAGCCGCTTCGTGCGGTATCCGGCGTCGGCGAGGCGTTGTCCGACATCGCTGACGGCGAGCTCGGTGCCGGAGATGACCACCGACTCCGGGGTATTGACCGCGGCGATCGAGACGGACCCCGCGCCCTTCGCGAGCAGTGCAGCCACAACGTCCTCACCAGCGTTCACGGACATCATGGCCCCGCCCGGTGCGAGCCCCTGCATGAGCCGGGCCCGCGTGGTCACCAACACGCAGGCGTCGGCCAGCGACAGCACGCCCGACACGTGGGCGGCGGTGATCTCGCCGACGGAATGGCCGGTGACGAAGTCGGGCCGGATGCCCCAGGACTCGAACAGTCGGAAGAGGGCCACTTCGATCGCGAACAGTGCGGGTTGGGCGAACTCCGTGGTGTTCAGCCGGGCATCGTCCTCATCGAAGATGATGTCCCGGAGCGAAGGGTCCAGTGCCGCGCACACGTCGTCGAACGCGGCGGCAAAGACTGGGAAGTGGCGGTGGAGTTCGCGGCCCATCCCAGCTCGTTGTGACCCCTGACCGGTGAATACGACGGCCAGGCCACCGCTGGCGGCCACGCCGGTGGCGTCCGCGCCAGGTGCGGGGGCGTCGTCGGCGAACGCGGCAAGCCGCTCGCGTAGTTGCTCGCGGTCGGCGGCGAGCACCACCGCCCTGTGATCATGAATGGCGCGGTCGGTCACCATCGATCGCGCGACATCGGCCAACGCCAGTTCGGGCCGTTCGGTCAAGTGGGCGTGCAGGCGCGCCGCCTGGGCGCGCAGAGCTGCCGGCCCTCGGGCCGTCAGCACCCATGGCTGCACCGGCCTGGTCACGGAGCCCTCGTCCGGGGCCGGCGCCGTCGGCGGCGTGGGGAGGTCGATGGGCGGTTGTTCCAGGATTATGTGTGCGTTGGTTCCGCTGAGGCTGAACGCGGAAACGCCCGCCCGGCGCGGATGGCCCTGTTCGGGCCAGTCGCGGGCCCGGTCCAGCAATGCCACCCCACCGGAGGACCAATCGACCTCAGGTGACGGGGTCTCGGCGTGGAGGGTCCGGGGCAACAGACCGTGCTGCATCGCCATGATCATTTTGATGGTGCCGGCGGCACCGGCGGCGGCCTGCGAGTGCCCGATGTTCGATTTGATCGAACCCAGCCACAGGGGGGTGTCGGACTCGCGTTCGCGTCCGTAGGTGGCCAACAGGGCCTGCGCCTCGATCGGATCGCCGAGTCGGGTTCCGGTGCCGTGTCCCTCCACCACGTCGACCTCGCTCGCCGACAGGCCGGCATTGGCCAGCGCGCCGCGGATGACCCGTTGCTGCGACGGGCCGCTGGGCGCGGTGAGGCCGTTCGAGGCGCCGTCCTGGTTGACCGCCGAGCCGGCCAGGACAGCCAGCACGTGATGGTGGTTGCGGCGGGCGTCGGAGAGTCGCTCCAGCACGAGCAGGCCCACGCCCTCAGCCCAACCGGTGCCGTCCGCTCCGGCGCCGAAGGCCCGGCACCGACCGTCCGGGGACAAGCCCCGCTGCCGCGCCATCTCCACGAACATGCTGGGGGTGGCCATCGTGGCGACACCGCCGGCCAGCGCCAGCGAGCACTCGCCCGAGCGCAGCGCCTGGGCCGCTAGGTGCATGGCCACGAGCGAGGACGAACACGCCGTGTCGATGGAGACGGACGGCCCCTCGAATCCGAACTCGTAGGACAGCCGCCCGGAGATGATGCTGGCCGCGTTGCCGGTCAGCACCCGGCCGCCGAAGTCATGGGAGTCCTGGGCCAGCAGGGCTGGGTAGTCGCTCCCGTTCGCACCCACGAACACCCCGATCGGGCCGCCGCGCAGGGCGGAGGGGACGATGCCGGCGTTCTCGAACGATTCCCAGGCCGTCTCCAGCAGCAACCGCTGTTGTGGGTCGATGGCGATGGCCTCGCGCGGCGAGATGCCGAAGAAATCGGAGTCGAACTCGGCCAGGTGGTCAAGGAACCCGCCGCCCTGGGCGTACGTCGTGCCGAGGTGTTCGGGATCCGGGTCGTAGAGGTGGGCCACATCCCAGCCGCGGTCGACCGGGAAGCCGGTGATCGCGTCGCGGCCCTCGACCACCAGCCGCCACAGTTCGTCCGGCGAATCCACCCCGCCCGGGTACCGACAGGCCATGCCGACGATCACGATCGGGTCGTCGCCGATCGCGGTGACGCGCCCAGCCGGAGTGGCCTCGACGGTGTCGACCTCGTCGCCCACCAGCGCGGACCGGAGAGACGCGGCCAGCGTCTCAGGGGTGGGGTAGTCGAACACCAGCGTGGCCGGCAGCCGCAGCCCGGTGGCCGTGTTGAGCCGGTTGCGCAGTTCGACCGCGGTGAGCGAGTCGAACCCGACCTCGTGGAAGGCGCGGGTCATGTCGACCGAGGCGCCGCTCGGGTAGCCGAGCACGGCGGCGACCTGCGCGCGCACCAGTTCGCCGATGGCCTTGACCTGGTCGGCGACGGAGGAACCGGCCAGTCGCGCCGCCTCCAGTCCCGCGACCGACGATCGTGCCGCGCGCCGGGCCGGACGCCGCACCAGGCCGCGCAGCAGAGCGGGCACCGTGCCGGCCGACCGCACAGCGGCCAGATCGAGGCGAGCGGCCATCACATTCGGGCGAGCCAGGTCGGCCGCCGCGGCCAGCAGTTCAAGGCCCTTGGCGGTCGCCATCGGCAACATCCCGCCCCGCCCCATGCGAGCCATGTCGGTCTCGCTGAGGTTTTCGGTCATACCGCTGTCCTCGCCCCACCAGCCCCAGCTGATCGAGACCGCGGGGAGGCCGTGGCGGTGTCGCTCGACGGCCAGCGCGTCGAGGAAGGCGTTGGCGGCGGCGTAGTTGGCCTGGCCCGGTGCACCGAAGGGCGCGGCGGAGGAGGAGAACAGCACGAACGCGGAGAGGTCCAGCTCCCGGGTCAGTTCGTGCAGATGCCACGCACCGTCGACCTTGGGCGCCAGTACCGCGTCGACCCGGTCGCTGGTCAGGGCGTCGAACACGCCGTCGTCCAGCACTCCGGCGCAGTGCACCACCGCAGTGAGCGGGAACTCGGGCTCCACCGAACGCACCATGGCCGCGGCCTGCTCGCGGTCAGCGACATCGCAGGCGAGGACGCGTACCGCGGCGCCGAGTTCGGCCAGTTCGGCGGCGAGCCGGACGGTCCGGGGCGAGTCGAGGCCCTGCCGGGAGGTCAGCACCAGGTGTCGCGCGTGGTGCTCGGTGACGAGATATCGAGCCACGTGCCCGGCGAGCACCCCCGAGGCACCGGTGATCAGTACGGTTCCGGCCGACCACGAGGTGGCGTGCGCGGTGTCGGTGGTTCCCAGACGGGCCAGCCGCGGGGCCCAGAGCACGCCGTCGCGCACCGAGACCTCCGGCTCACCCGACTCCACGGCCGCGTGCAGCGCTGCGGTGGTGATCGTGTCGGCGCCACCCTCGACGAGGACGATGCGGTCGGGGTTCTCCGACTGTGCCGAGCGCAGCAGGCCCCGCACCGCCGCGCCGGTCAGGCTGTCGGTCGTGATGACCGCCAGCCGGGAGGACTCCCAGCCGGGATCGGCCAGCCACATCTGCACCGAGCGCAGCACGCCGTTCACCGCCGCGTGGACGTCGGCGGGGACGGCGAGCCCCTCCCCAGGTACCGACACCGCCACGAGGGGCGGAACCTCGGCTCCCTCGTCCCGCCCGGAGACCAGCTCGGCGAGGGTCAGCGGGCCGTCCAGCACGGTGGCCTCGGAGCGGGGCGGGGCCTCGGAGCAGGGCGCGGTGTCGTCGACCCGGCCACACTCGACCCAACTGATCTCGAACAGCGAGTCGTCGCGGGAAGCGGCGGCGGCGCGGAGCCGGTCAGCGGAGACCGAGCGTGAGGACAGCGCCGCCACGCTGAAGACCGGGGCGCCAGTGTCGTCGAAGGCGTCCAGGGCGACCGTGTCGGTGGCCACCGGTCGGACCCGGACGCGCAGCGCGGTCGCGCCCGAGGCGAACAGCCGCGCTCCCGCCCAGGAGAACGGCACCAGACCCTGGGGAGTTTCGGAGGTGAGGGCCCGCAGCACGCCGCCGTGCAGACCGGCGTCCAGCAACGCCGGGTGCACGCCGAAGCGCTCGACGTCGGTCCCGCCGCTCGGCAACTCCACCTCGGTGTAGAGCTCCGCATCGCGCCGCCAGCAGGCCACCAGCCCCTGGAACGTCGGCCCGTAGTCGTGGCCCGCCCCGGCGAACAGGTCGTACGCGTCGGCGACGTCGACGACCTCGGCTCCCCGTGGCGGCCATTCGGTGAGCGGATCGGAGTTCGGCACGCTCTCCGCGGCGGACACCGTTCCGGTGGCGTGCCGTGTCCAGGGGGTGTCGTCGGCGTCGCCGTCCGGGCGGGCGGAGATCGTCATCTTCCGGCGGCCCCCCTCGTCGGGGGCTTCCACCAGGATTTGCAGCGCGACCGCGCCCGCCGCGGCGATCAGCAGGGGAGACTCGATCGTCAGCTCGTCCAGCAGGCCGCAGCCGACCTGCTCGGCGGCCCGCAGCGCCATGTCCACGAAGGCGGTGCCGGGCAGCAGGGCCTGCTCGAACAGCACGTGCTCCCGCAGCCACGGCTGGGTCCGCGGCGCCAGCCGGCCGGTCAGCAGCATGGCTTCCCCGCCGGCCACCTCCACACCGGCCAACAGCAGTGGATGGTCGAGCGGATCGAGGCCGACCGCGGTGAGATCGGCCGGCGGCTCGGGGGCGTCGAGCCAGTACCGCTGGTGCTGGAACGCGTACGTGGGAAGTGAGGTGTGTCGAGCTCCGGTGCCGTCGAACAGGGCCGGCCAGTCGACCTCCACTCCGGCGGCGAACAGCGTGCCGAGTCCGGTGAGCGCCGTGTCGGCTTCGTCGCGGTCCCGACGCAGGCTGGGGACGGCGATGATGTCCGGCTCGTCGAGACACTGGCGGATCGCGCCGGTCAAGGGCGCGTCGGGACCGATCTCGAGGAACCGGGTGACGCCGGCGCCGCGCAGTTCGGACACCCTGTCGGCGAACCGCACCGTGTCCCGCACGTGCCGCACCCAGTACTCCGGGTCCGTCACCTCGTCGCCGCCCACCATCGGAATGCGGGGCGGCTGGAACGCCAGGCCACGGACCAGGGCGCGGAATTCGTCGAGCATCGGGTCCATCAGCGGTGAATGGAACGCATGGCTGACGACGAGCTGTTTCGTACGGTGCCCGTCCTCGGTCAGGCGCCGCACGATCTGGGTGACGGCCGACTCAAGCCCGGAGAGCACCACCGAACCGGGGGTGTTGACCGCCGCGATCGACACCGATTCGGCGTACTCGGCGACCAGCGGGGCGACCACCTGCTCGCCGGCGGTCACCGAGACCATCACACCGCCCGGCTCGAGCCGCGCCATCAGCCGGCCCCGCTCGGACACCAGTCGGCACGCATCCGGCAGTGACAGCACGCCGGCGACGTGCGCGGCCGCGATCTCGCCCACCGAATGACCGGTGAGGAAGTCCGGCCGGACACCCCAGGACTCGAACAGCCGGAACAGCGCGACCTCGACCGCGAACAGCGCGGGCTGGGCGATCTCCGTGGCGTCGAGTCGGTTCTCCCCGTCGCCGAGGACGGCCTCCCGGACGGCGGGATCCAGCTGCTCGCACGCCTGGTCGAACGCGGCCGCGAAGACCGCGAACTGCCGGTGCAGCTGCGAGCCCATGCCGGGGTGTTGCGCGCCCTGACCGGTGAACACCATCGCCAGTGAGCCCCGCCGGGCCACACCGGCGACGGCCCCGGCTCCCTCGCCCCCGTGCGCGAACGCCGCCAACCGCTCCAGGGCCTGCTCACGGTCGCGGGCGAGGAGGACCACCCGGTGATCGTGGCCGGCCCGGTCGGCCACCAGGGAGTGGGCCACATCCGCCAGCGCCACATCGGGCCGGTCGCGCAGGTGGGAGCCCAGCCGATCGGCCTGACCCCGCAGGGCCGCCGGCCCGCGGGCCGACAGCACGAGCGGCCATGCCGGCAGGGTCGCCGCGGGGGGCGGGGCGTTGTCGGAGGTCGGGGCGGTGGGCTCGGCCGGGGGCTGTTCCAGGATGATGTGCGCGTTGGTCCCGCTGACGCCGAAGGAGGACACCCCCACCCGGCGGGGCCGGCCACGATCCGGCCATTCCCGAGCCCGGTCGAGCAGCGCGACCGCGCCCGACGACCAGTCCACCCGCGGCGACGGGGTCTCCACGTACAGGGTCTCGGGCATGATCCCGTGCCGCATCGCCAGGACCATCTTGATCGTGCCGGCGATGCCTGCCGCCGCCTGGGTGTGGCCGATGTTCGATTTGATCGACCCCAACCACAGCGGCGCGTCCTGGGTGTGCTCGCTGCCGTAGGTGGCCAACAACGCCTGGGCCTCGATCGGATCGCCCAGTCGGGTCCCCGTGCCGTGTCCCTCGACTACGTCCACGTCGGAGGCGGACAACCCGGCGTTGGCCAGGGCCTGGCGGATCACGCGCTGCTGGGATGGACCGTTGGGGGCGGTCAGCCCGTTCGACGCGCCGTCCTGGTTCAGCGCCGAGCCGGCCACCAGCGCCAGCACCTGGTGTCCGTTGCGCCGCGCGTCGGACAGCCGCTCCAGCACCACCAGGCCCGCGCCTTCCGACCAGCCGGTGCCGTCCGCGTCCGCGCCGTACGCCCGGCACCGACCATCCGGGGCGTTCGCGCGCAGCCGGCTGTACTCGACGTACAGCTCGGGCGACGCCATCACCGCCACACCGCCGGCCAGCGCGAGCGAGCACTCGCCCGACCGCAGCGCCTGCGCCGCGAGATGCAGGCAGACCAGCGATGACGAGCACGCCGTGTCCACCGTCACCGCGGGGCCCTCGAAGCCGAACTCGTAGGCCACCCGCCCCGACGCGATGCTGCCGGCGCTGCCGTTGCCCAGGTAGCCCTCGAATTCCTCGGGCTTGGTGTGCAGCCGCGAGTTGTAGTCGTGGTACATCAGCCCGACGAACACGCCGGTCGGGCCGCCCCGCAGCGAGGTGGGATCGATGCCCGCGTTCTCCAGGGACTCCCAGGCCGTTTCCAGCAACAGCCGCTGCTGCGGGTCGATCGTGATCGCCTCGCGCGGCGAGATGCCGAAGAACTCGGGGTCGAACTGGTCGGCGTCGTGCAGGAAGCCACCCTCGCGGGTGTAGGTGGTCCCGAAGTGCTCGGGGTCCGGGTGGTAGAGCTCGGCCAGGTTCCAGCCTCGGTCGGTGGGGAAGGCGCCGATCACATCCCGCCCCCGTGCAACCACGTCCCAGAGCTCGTCGGGCGAACTCACCCCACCCGGGAAGCGGCAGCCCATGCCCACGATCGCGATCGGGTCTTCTGCGGTCCGGGCCGCGGTCGGGCTGATGGCCGGCCGGGCCGGGGCGGCCGCCTCGCCGCCGAGCTCACTCCGCACGAACTCGATCAGGGCGTCCGGGGAGGGGTAATCGAAGATCAGCGTGGCCGGCAACCGCAGCCCGGTCACCGCGGCGAGCCGGTTGCGCAGCTCCACCGCGGTCAGTGAGTCGAAACCCAGTGCGGTGAAGGGCTGCCGGTCGTCGATGGCGGTGCCCGGGGAGTGCCCGAGCACGGCCGCGACATGGGTGTGCACCAGCTCGGCGACGACCTGGTCGCGCTCGGCCGGCCGCAGTGCGGCCAGGCCCTCGCGGGATCCGGCCCCACCGGCCAGGTGGGGTTCGACGACCCGCCGCGCCGGACGGCGCACCAGCCCGCGCAGCAGTCCCGGGACCGTGGCCCCGGCGGACAGACCGGCGAGGTCGAACGGGGCGGCGATGATGCGGCCCTGTCGGCGGACGGCCGCGTCGAACAGGGTGAGACCGAAGTCGTTGTCCAACGGGCGGATACCGGTGCGGGCCATCCGGGCCCGGTCCTGGGTTCCGAGGTGGCTGCCCATCCCACTGGCCTCGGCCCACCACCCCCAGGCGATCGACACCGCCGGCAGGCCCAGCCCCCGCCGATGATCGGCCAGCTCGTCGGAGAACGCGTTGGCCGCCGCGTAGTTCGCCTGGCCGGCGGCGCCGAACGCCGAGGCGGCCGAGGAGAACAGCACGAACGCCGACAGCTCGGCGTCCTGGGTGGCCTCGTGCAGATGCCAGGCACCGTCCACCTTGGGCCGCAGCACCGCATCCACCCGGTCGGGGGTCAGTGAACCCACGGTCGCGTCGTCGAGCACCCCCGCGCAGTGCACCACGGCGCTCAGCGGGAACTCCGGCGGCACCGAGCCGACGAGGTCCATCACCTCGTCGCGAACGGCCAGGTCACACGCGACCATCCGCACCGAGGCACCCGCCCCGGTCAGCCGCTCGACCAGCTCACCGGCACCGGGAGCGGCAGAACCCCGCCGCGACACCAGCAGCAGCCGTCGCACCCCGCACTCGGCCACGAGGTGCTCGGCCACCAACCCGGCCAACACTCCGGACGCCCCCGTCAGCAGCACGGTTCCCGTGCCCCACACCGACGACTGCTCGTTGCGCGCGGGCCCGGCGGGATCCGGGAGCTCCTCGGCGGCGGCTTTGGTCAGCCGGGGTGACCACAGCCGTCCGTCCCGAACCGACACCTCCGGCTCACCCGACTCGATCGCGGCCCGGACGAGCGCCTCCACGGACGGCGCCCCGACCGACTCCGAATCGGCGAACGCCTGGTCGACGAGAACCACCCGATCCGGGTTCTCCGACTGCGCGGAGCGCACCAGACCACCCACCGCCGCACCCACGAGCCCGCCGCCGGTCACCACGACCAGCCGCGACCGCTCCCACCGGGCATCGGCGAGCCAGTCCTGCAGCGTCCGCAACGTGCTGTTCACCGCGGTGTGCACCGATTCCACCATCGACTCGCTGGTCGGGCGGTCGGGAACGGGCAGCACCACCACCTCGGGCAGCGGCGCGCCACCGTCCACCGTGCGGCCGAGCGCGGCCAGGTCGGGGCCCGACCGCGCGTCGGCCGTGTGCACAGTCTCCTCCGACTGCACAGTCTCCTCCGGCTGCACAGTCCGCGCGGTCCGCGCGTGGTCGGACGGCGTCACCCAGCCGATCGGTCCTTCGGCGCTCGCCCCCGAACCGGCCTCGGCCGGTCCGCACTCCACCCAGCCCAGCTCGAACAGCGCGTCGCCGTGCGCGGTGTCGACGTCGCGCAGCCGCTCGGCGGACACCTCGCGGGCGACCAGTGAGTCCACCCTCAGCACCGGCCGACCGGTGGTGTCGAACCCGTCCACCGACCACGAGGACGGCCCGGTCGGGGAGAACACGAGCCGCAGTGCCGCGGCACCCGAGGCGAACAGCCGCACCCCGGACCACAGGAAGGGCGCCCGCACGCCGGGGTCGGCCGGGTCGTCCCGCCGCGAGTCGAGCTGGTCCACGGCGAGGCTGTGCTGGCCGGTGTCCAGCAGGGCCGGGTGCAGGCCGAAACGCACCGCGTCGGCCGCGAGCCCCTCGGGCAGCTCCGCCTCGGCGACGACCTGATCACCCATCCGCCAAGCCCGGCGCAGCCCGGTGAAGGCGGGGCCGTAGGCGTAACCGAGCGCGCCGAGCCGCTCGTACGATCCGGCGACGTCCAGTTCAGTCGCCCCGGTCGGCGGCCAGGTCAGGTCCGTCGGCCACGGCGCCGGCTCCAGATCGTCGACGGGCACCGCGCTCGCCCGTGCGTGCCGCGTCCACGCGGCCTCCACAGCCTCTCCGGGGTCCGCCGACCGGGAGTAGATCTCCAGAGTGCGGCGGCCGTCGCCGTCGGGAGCGCCGACGACCACCTGGATTTGCACGCTGTGCCGGCTCGACAGCATCAGCGGCGCCTCGATGGTCAGCTCCTCCAGCCGGCCGAGGCCCGCCTCGTCGGCCGCGCGGATCGCCAGCTCGAGGAACGCCGTACCGGGCAGCAGCGGCCGATCGAAGAGCGCGTGGTCGACAAGCCACGGGTGAGCGTGCAGCGTGATCCGGCTGGTGAACAGGAAGCCGGCGTCCCCCGCCAGAGCCACCTTGGCACCGAGCAGGGGGTGATCGACCCGTTCGAGGCCGCTAGCGGCCAGGTCGCCCGGCGCGGACGCCGCCGCCGTTGGCCAGTAGCGCTGCCGTTGGAAGGCGTAGGTCGGCAGTTCGACCTGCCGCGCCCCGGTGCCGGCGAAGGCCTCGTACCAGTCCACGGTGAGCCCGGCCTGCCACGCGGCAGCCACCGATCGCAGGAACATGTCCGGGTCGCTCTCGCCGCGGCGGAGGGTCGCCAATACGGTCACCTCGACGCCGCGCTCCTCGGCGGTCTCCTGGATCGAGGGAGCCAGCAGCGGGTGCGGGGCCACCTCCAGCAGCACGCGATACTCGTCAGCCAGCAGCACGGCGGCGGTGTCGTGGAACCGCACCGGCTGTACGAGGTTGGTCAACCAGTACCGGCCGTCGAGCTCGGTGCCCTCCACCCGGCGGGCGAGCGTCGTGGAGTAGTACGGCACCGAGGCGGTGGCCGGGCGGATGTCGGTCAGCAGCGCGAGGAGCTCGTCCTCGACCACCGCCATGTGCGGGGAGTGCGTCGGGTAGTCCATCGGGATGGGACGCGCGCGGACACCGGCGGCCTCGTACTCGGCCCGCAACGCGGCCACTCGGTCGGCCGGGCCGGTCAGCACGACCGATCGCGGCCCGTTGATCGCGCTGATGTGTACGTCGGTCAGCCGTCCGACCTGGTCGCGGACCTGCTCGACCGGCAACCCGAGCCAGAGCGTGGCGTACCCGCTCACCCGGCCGGACACGCGCGCCCGCGCGGCCAGGACCCGGGCCGCGTCGGCGAGGGTGAGGATGCCGGCGATGTGCGCGGCCGCGACCTCCCCCACCGAGTGCGCGATCACCGCGGCGGGCACCACCCCACGGGAGATCCACAACCGGGCGAGCGAGACCATGACCGCGAACAGCATCGACTGGACCTGCTCGGCGTGATCCGGGACGGCCACGCCGTCCGCGCCGGCCAGAAGATCGCGCAGGGTGTGGCCGTGCCAATCCACGTACGGCGCCAGCGCCGCCTCGCACTCCGCCATGGATGCGGCGAAGACCGGCGAGGAGTCCCACAGCCGCAGGGCCATCCCCACGTACTGCCCGCCCTGCCCCGGGAACACGAACACCGGATCGGCGCCGCCGGAGCTCATGGGTGCGGTTACCGGGGTGGTGCCGGCCATCAGGTCATCCAGCCCGGACAGTAGTTCGGCGACGTCGGCGCCGAGCACCACGGCCCGGTGATCCAGCGAGGAGCGGGTGCTGGCCAGGGAGAACGCCACGTCGGCCAGCTCCGCCGGGCCGGTGGCCCCGAGCGCCAGGAGGTGCTCGCGCAACCGCTCCGCCTGACCGCGCAGCGCGGCTTCGCCGCGGCCGCTGAGCGGCAGCGGCAGCATCCGCGGCGCGTGGGACCGGTCCGCCGGTTCATCCGCGGGTTCCGGGGCCGGAGCCTGCTCCACGATGACGTGCGCGTTGGTCCCGCTCGCCCCGAACGACGACACCGCCGCCCGCCGGGGACGCCCGGTCGTCGGCCACGGCCGGGCGTCGCCGAGCAGCCGGACCGTTCCGCTCTCCCAGTCGACGTGCTCCGAGGGTCGGTCCACATGCAGGGTCTTGGGCAGCAGACCGTGCCGGATCGCCATAATCATCTTGATGACGCTGCCGACCCCGGCCGCTGCCTGGGTATGGCCGATGTTGGACTTGAGCGAGCCCAACCAGAGCGGGTCGCTCTCCCGTCGGTCCCGGCCGTACACGGCCTGCAGCGCCTTGATCTCGATCGGGTCGCCGAGCACCGTGCCGGTGCCGTGCCCGTCCACGGCGTCCACCTCGTCGGGGCGCACGCCGGCGTTGGCCAGTGCCTGTCGCACGACCCGCTGTTGGGAAGGGCCGTTGGGCGCGGTAAGGCCGTTGGAGGCGCCGTCCTGGTTGATCGCCGTGCCACGGAGCACGGCCAGCACGGAGTGGCCGTGTCGGCGGGCATCGGAGAGCCGCTCCAGCACCAACAGGCCGGCGCCCTCGGCGAAACCGGTCCCGTCGGCGCCCGCGCCGAACGCCTTGCAACGGCCGTCGGCGGACAGCCCTTGCTTGTCGAACTCCTGCAGGTCGATCGGGGTGGCCATGACGGTGGCCCCGCCGGCCAGTGCCAGCGCGCACTCTCCGGACCGCAGCGCCTGCGCGGCCAGGTGCATCGCCACCAGCGATGACGAGCAAGCCGTGTCGACCGTCAGCGCGGGCCCCTCCAGGCCGAACTGGTAGGAGACCCGCCCGGCGAGCACCGAGGCGGAGGTCCCGGTGAGCAGGTAGCCGTCGGCCAGCTCGGCGCTGCCGAGGAGCAAGTCCGCATAGTCCTGGTCACTGGTGCCGGCGAACACACCGGTCTGGCTGCCCCGCAACGACTTCGGGTCGATCCCGGCCCGCTCCAGCGCCTCCCAGGTCAGTTCCAGCAACAGCCGCTGCTGCGGGTCCATCGAGGCCGCCTCACGCGGCGAGATACCGAAGAACCCTGCGTCGAACCACGCCACATCGTCGAGGTAACCACCGCCACGCACGTGGGTGGCGCCCTGCCGCGTCGAATCCGGGTGCAGCAGGGTGTCGAGGTCCCAGCCTCGGTCGGTCGGCAGCCCCGACACCGCGTCGCGCCCGCCGTCCACCAGCTCCCAGAGCTGCTCCGGCGAGCCGACGCCACCGGGGTAGCGGCAGGCCATGCCGACCACGACGATCGGGTCGGCGGCGGACGTGGCGAGGGGGACGGTCGCGCCGGGTTCCTCATCGGCCGTGTTGGTCACCAGTCCGACCAGGTACGACGCCAGGGCGGCGGGCGTGGGGTAGTCGAAGGCCAGGGTGCCGGGCAGCCGGAGATCGAGCGCCGCGTTCAGCCGGTCCCGCAGCTCCACCGCCGCGAGCGAGCTGAAGCCCAGGTCCTGGAAAGTGCGCTCGACGTCGACCGTGGCCGGCGAGTCGTGGCCCAACACCAAGGCGATCGAGGTCCGCACCAGATCACTCATGACCCGACGCTGGTCCACGACGGCCAACACGTCGGTGGCCCGAGCGCCGGTGTTCGGCTCGGGCGCGGCGGCTGGCGGCGGGTCCGAGGGAGCCGGGGCGACGGAGCCGTCGCGCGGCAGCCAGTGCCGATGCCGTTGGAAGGCGTAGGTCGGCAGGTCGACCCGCCGGCTCCCGTCGGGGAACAGCGCCGCCCAGCTCACCTCGCCGCCGCCGGTGAAGATGCGACCGGCCGCGGCGAGCAGGGCGACCACCTCGGGTCGGTCACGGCGGGAGGCTGCCACCGCCGTCACCCGCCGATCAGCGGGCAGGCATTCCGGGATCATGGCCGAGAGCACCGCGTCCGGTCCCAGCTCCAGGAACTGGGTGACCCCTCGCTCGTGCAGGGTGGCCACACCGTCGGCGAAGCGCACCTGCTCGCGTGCCTGCCGAACCCAGTACTCGGGCTCGCCGAGCGTGGCCGCATCGGCCAGGGCACCGGTCAGGGTGGACACCACCGGGATGTCGGGCGCGCCGAAGGGGAGTCCGGCGACGACGGCCCGGAAGTCCTCGAGCATCGGGTCCATCAGTTCCGAGTGGAACGCGTGGCTGGTCGTGAGCCGACGGGTCCGGTAGCCGGCGGCGGCCAGCCGGGCCACGACCTCGGCCACCGGTTCCTCCGCCCCGGACACCACGACCGAGTGGGGGCTGTTCACTGCGGCCACGGACACCCCATCCGTGGCCGCGACCAGCGGGGCCGCCACATCCGGGGCGGCGTTGACCGCGACCATGGCGCCGCCCTCCGGTAGCGCCTGCATCAACCGGCCGCGCGCCACGACCATGCGACCGGCGTCGGCGAGGGACAGCACGCCGGCCACGTGCGCGGCGCTGATCTCGCCGATCGAGTGACCGGCGACGAAGTCGGGCCGGATGCCCCACGACTGGACGAGCCGGAACAGGGCAACCTCGAAGGCGAACAGCGCCGGCTGGGCGAATTCGGTGCGATCCAGCGGCGGGCCACCCTCCCACATCAGCTCACGCAGCGACCGGCCCAGCAGCTCGTCGATCACTCCGCAGACCTCGTCCAGCGCCGCGTCGAACACCGGGTACCGCGCCGCCAGCTCTCGCCCCATTCCGGCGCGCTGACCGCCCTGACCGGTGAAGACGATCGCCAGGCGGCCTTCCACCGCCCGACCGACGTGCACCGCGGCACTGTCCGTGCCGGCGGCCAGTGCGGACAGACCGGCCAGCAGGGCCGCCCTGTCCTCGGCGACCACCACCGCACGGTCGGCCAGCACGGCGCGGGAAGTGACCAGGCTTCGTCCGATGTCGGCCGGCTCCAGCTCCGGGTGACGCTCGACGAAGGAGCGCAGCTCCTCGCCCTGGCCGCGCAGCCCGGCGGCGCCCCGACCTGTCACCACGAACGGCCACGGACCGGTGCTGGCCCGCCGCATCGGCACGGAGGTGGCCGCGACCGGGTCATCGGGGGCCTGCTCCAGGACGACGTGGGCGTTGGTGCCGCTGATCCCGAACGACGACACCGCGGCGCGCCGGGGACGGCCCCGGTCGGGCCACCGCCGCGGGTCGGTGAGGAGCCGGACCGTCCCCGCCGACCAATCCACGTGGGATGTCGGCCGCTGGGCGTGCAGCGTCCTGGGCAACTCCCCGTGGCGCATGGCCATAACCATCTTGATCACGCCGCCGACGCCGGCCGCCGCCTGCGGGTGTCCGATGTTCGACTTCAGCGATCCGATCCACAACGGCGTGTCCGCCGTCCGCTCCCGGCCATAGGTGGCCAGCAGGGCTCGGGCCTCGATCGGGTCGCCCAACCTGGTGCCGGTGCCGTGCGCCTCGACCGCGTCGATGTCGGTCGAGGACACACCGGCGTTGGCCAGCGCGGCCTGGATCACCTGGCGCTGGGCCGCGCCGTTCGGCGCGGTGAGGCCGTTGGAGGCGCCGTCCTGGTTGAGGGCGGATCCGGTCACGAGGGCCAGCACCTGGTGGCCGTGGCGCTGGGCGTCGGACAGCCGCTCGACCACGAGCACGCCGACGCCTTCCCCCCAGCCCATGCCGTCGGCCTCGTCGCCGAAGGCCTTGCACCGGCCGTCCGGGGCAATCCCGCGCTGCCGGGCGAACTCGATCAGCGAAGCCGGACCCGACATGATCGTCGCCCCGCCGACCAGGGCGAGCGAGCACTCCCGCGAGCGCAGCGCCTGGGTAGCCAGGTGCAACGCGACCAGCGAGGAGGAGCACGCCGTGTCCACGGTGACCGCGGGCCCTTGCAGACCGAACGCATAGGACAGCCGTCCGGAGACGACGCTGGCGATGTTGCCGGTGAGCACGTAGCCCTCGTAGGCCGACGGCACGGTGCGCAGCGAGATGTAGTCCTGGTAGCTGACGCCGACGTACACGCCGGTCTGGCTTCCCCGTACCGCGTCGGCGCTGATCCCCGCTCGTTCCAGAGCCTCCCACGAGGTCTCCAGGAGCAGCCGTTGATGCGGGTCCATCACGGTCGCTTCGCGCGGGGGAATGGCGAAGAAATCATGGTCGAACAGGTACGGCGACCGCAGGAAACCGCCGCCCCGGGAGTATGTCCGGCCCACCTTTGCGGGGTCGGGGTCGTAGAGCTCGCCCAGGTTCCAGTCGCGGTCGGCCGGGAGGCCGGACACCGCGTCGGTACCGTCGGCCACGAGCTGCCACAGGGCTTCGGGACTGTCGGCGTCGCCCGGGTAGCGGCAGGCCATGCCGACGATGGCGATCGGCTCCCGGTTCCGCGCCTCGACCTCGCCGAGCCGGTGTCGGATTCGCTCGTTCTCCTTGAGTGCGTTGCGCAGTGCGTCGACGAGCTCGTTCATGGACGTGGTGGTCATGAGGTCGGTCCCTCCGACTGGTCGCTCGCATCGGTTCGGCCGTACGCGGCGCGAATGAGATCAGCCATGTCCATCGAGTCGATCGCGGTCGTGGACTCGACACTGTCGACCGGCTCGACCCCGGGAGCGGTCTCAGCCAACCGGAGCAGAGCGCCCACGAGCCCGGCCTGCCTCAACGAGGCGAGCGGAATGCGGTCGATGATCTGCTTCAATCCGGCGTCGTCGACGCCCTCACCGGTCTCGCCCTCGTGGGTCCCGGTGTCCTCGCCGAACAGCTCGGAGCCCACCAGCTCGGCTACCGAGGCGGGCGTCGGGTAATCGAAGACCAGCGTGGCGGGTAGCTGCAGGCCGGTCGCCGCGCCGAGCCGGTTTCGAAGTCGCAATGCGGTGAGCGAGTCGAAACCGATCTCCTGGAAACTGCGCCCTGACTCGACCGAGCTGATGTCGGTGTGTCCGAGCACGGCCGCCACCGTGGTCCGAACAAGCTCGGTGATCGTATACGCCCGCTCGGTGGCGGGCAGCCCGGCGAGCCGCTCACGCACACCGGTGGCGTCCGCTCCTTCCGCGGGCCCTCCGGGCTCGGCTCCACTCGCCGGGAGCAGCTCTGCAAGCAGCGACACCGAGCGGGTGCCGACGAGCTCGGTGGCGAACGAGGACCACTCGACATCCGCCACGACCACGGCCGTCTCATCGCGGTCGATCACCTGGTCCATGGCCTGAATGGCGCCGCGGGGGTCCATCGCGCGCAGGCCGCGGGCCGCCAGCTGTCGCTCCACTCCGTCGCGGTCGGCGAGCCCCGGGCCTTGCCAGAGTCCCCAGGCGATGGACGTCCCGGTCAGACCGAGAGCCCTGCGGTGCGCGGCCAGTGCGTCCAACGAGCTGTTCGCGGCGGCGTAGTTGGCCTGGCCGGCCGGGCCGACCGTGCCGACGAACGACGAGAACAGGACGAAGTCGACGAGGTCGTGGTCTCTCGTCAGCTCGTGCAGGTGCCAGGCAGCGGCCACCTTCGGGCGGAACACTCGCTCGAAGCGTTCCGGGGTGAGCCGGTCGATGATGCCGTCATCGAGCACACCCGCGGTGTGCACGACCGTGGTCAGCGGATGCTCCGCCGGCCAGGTGTCCAGCAGCTCGGCGAGCTGCGCCCGCTCGGCCACGTCGCAGGCGACTACCGACACCGAGACACCCTGTTCGGCCAGCTCGGCGGCCAGCTCGGCCGCGCCAGGTGCGGCCGGGCCACGACGGCTGGCCAACACCAGGTGCCGCGCGCCGCGCGCCACGAGCCAGCGCGCCACCTCCGCCCCGAGTGCGCCGGTGCCGCCGGTGACCAGAGCGCTGCGCTCGAGCGGCTGAGGCGTCCGATGCGCGGGTGCGGTGACCCGGGTCAGCCGGCGGCAGAACACCGTGCCGCCCCGCACCGCCAGCTCACTCTCGCCATCTCCGAGCGCCCCGGCCAGCGCCGCGAGGTCCGCTTGGCCGACCTCGCGTGGTAGGTCGACGACGCCACCCCACGGCACGGGTTGCTCCAACCCCGCGTGCCGGGCGAACCCCCACAGCGCGGCCTGCCGTGGCTGGGTGACGGAGTCTCCCGGCCGGACAGCGACCGCATCCTGGGTCACGCACCAGATCGGGGTCGACAGGCCCAGCGTGCTCACCGCCCGCACCAACGCGAGCGTGCCGCGCAGGCCGACCGACACGGATACGGCGTCGGTGTCCCCCGCTGTGTCCAAGGGCAGCAACGACACCACGCTTCCGGCCCGTTGGCCGTCCAACGCCGTGACCAGCTCGTGGCAGAGCGCCTCGACATCCGCGTCTACGGGGACCGTGACCCGGCTGACCTGGGCCCCTCGGGCCGTCAGCGCCGCGATGGCCTGCTCGAGCCACGTCGGCTCGGCGATGTCGGCCGGCACCACGACCAACCATCGGCCGGTGAGCGGTCGCTCCGATCCCTCGGTGCGGCGCCAGGTGACGCGGTATTGCCAGCCGGCCAGCGTCTCCTGCTGCCGGCTGCGCTCCCGCCACGAGGACAGGGCCGGAAGCACGGTGCCCAGCGAGGAACGGCCGGCGTCGTCGGAGATGTCCAGCGCCGTGGTCAATCCTTCGAGGTCGCCCTCGTCGACCAGGTTCCAGAACCGGGTGTCGACGTCGGTGCCCCGGGTCGAGCGGTGGGGCAGCGTCTCGATCCAGTAGTGGGTGTGCTGGAAGGCGTAGGTGGGCAGCCGCACGGGCCGCTGACCCGAGGGGAACAGGCCGGACCACCGCACGTCGACGCCACCCACGAATGCCTCAGCCGTGTTGCGCAGGAATTCCCGCGCGCCACCGTGGCCGCGACGCAGCGAGCCGACCGTCGTGACCGACGTCCCCTTGGCCTCGGCGAGCTCCTGTATCGAATTGACGAGTACCGGGTGCGCGCCCACTTCATGGAACGATCGGTGCCCGCTGCTGAGCAGCTGATCGACCACGTCCTCGAAACGCACCATCTCGCGCAAATTCCGGTACCAGTAGTCGGCGTCCAACTCCCGGCCGCGCAGCAACGAGCCGGTCACCGTCGAGTAGAACGGAACGGCACCGTCGGAGCACTCGACCACACCCAGCGTGTCGGCCAGCTCGGCCCGAATGCTCTCTACAGTCGCCGAATGCGACGCGTAGTCGATCGCCACCCGCCGGACCCGGGCTCCTTCGGACTCCCAGACCGCAAGGAATCGGTCCAGCTCGGCGGTGGCCCCGGAGACAACCGTGGACATCGGTCCGTTCACCGCGGCGACGCCGAGCTGAGGATGACCGGCCAGGCGTTCGCGCACCTCGTCGGCCGATCGGTTCACCCAGCCCATGCCGCCGTGAGTGGCCAGACGCCGCAGCACCCGGGACCGCAGGGACACGACGCGCGCGCCCTCCGCCAGCGACAACGCCTCCGCCGCCACGGCGGCGGCGAACTCACCCTGGGAATGCCCGACGACAGCCGAGGGCCGAACGCCGAGTGATGTCCACAGCCGTGACAGCGAGACCCCGACCGCGAACAGCGCCGGCTGGACGACGTCGTCCCGGTCGAGGCTCGGCGCACCCGGCGCCCCGGCGAGCACGTCCCGCAGCGAGAAACCATCCCAGTCGACGTATGGCGCCAACGCCTCGTCGCAGGTCTCCATCAGCTCCGCGAACGTTGGACTGATCTTCCACAGCTCGATGCCCATGCCGAGCCACTGACCGCCCTGCCCGGGGAATACGAAGACCGGGCCGTCGTGGTCGGCTTCACCGGCTCCCGCCACCACCAGGGCCGAGTTCTCCGGTTGGCCGGCCGCGATCGCGTCGAGGCCGGCCAGTAGCTCATCGCGATTCTCGGCGATGATCACCGCTCGGTGCGAATGCGGGGCCGCGCCGTTGGCCAGTGCCGCGCCGAACCTGGCCACGTCGGTGTCCGGTGAGTCGGCCAGCGCGGCCCGCAGCCGGGTTGCCTGGCCGGCCAATGCCGCCGATCCCCGGCCTGACACCGGGAAGGCGGAGACTCCGAGCCGCGTCACGGCGTCCGACTGCCGGGCCGCCGGCTGCTCCGGCGCCTGCTCGAGGATGACGTGCGCGTTCGTGCCACTGATACCGAAGGACGAAACACCGGCCCGGCGGGGCCGACCGGTACTCGGCCAGTCCTGGTTGCGGTCGAGCAGAACGACGGCTCCCTGCGACCAGTCGATCAATGGCGAGGGCTGCTCGGCGTGCAACGTCTTGGGCAGGACGCCGTGACGCAGCGCCATGACCATCTTGATGACGCCACCGACCCCGGCGGCGGCCTGGGTGTGCCCGACGTTCGACTTCAACGACCCCAGCCACAGCGGCGATTCGGCCGTGTGCGCTCGCCCGTAGGTGGCCAACAACGCTTGCGCCTCGATCGGGTCCCCCAGCCGGGTACCGGTGCCGTGCCCCTCCACCGCATCGACGTCAGCCGCCGTCAGCGCGGCGTTCACCAGCGCCTGGCGAATCACTCGCTGTTGGGAAGGCCCGTTCGGCGCGGTCAGCCCGTTCGACGCGCCGTCGGAGTTCACCGAGGAGCCCTTGAGTACCGCGAGTACCTCGTGGCCGCCTCGGCGCGCGTCCGACAGTCGCTCGAGCACCACGAGGCCGACACCCTCGGCCCAGCCGGTGCCGTCCGCGCCCGCGCCGAACGCGCGGCACCGGCCATCCGGGGACAAGGCTCGCTGGTGACCCAGGTCGACGAACGTCATCGGGGTGGACATCACCGTCACTCCGCCGGCCAGAGCCAGCGAACACTCGCCCGCCCGCAGAGCTTGTGCGGCCAGGTGGAGTGCCACCAGTGACGACGAGCATGCGGTGTCGACCGAGACGGCAGGCCCCTCCAGGCCGAACTGGTACGCCACCCGCCCCGAGAGCACGCTGCCCGCGCTACCGGTCAGAACCGCCCCGCTGAGCTGGTCCGGAATCAGGTCCAGCGCCGGCGCGTAGTCGTGGTACATGACACCGGAGAACACCCCGGTCCGGGTGCCGCGCAGTGAGTCCGCATCGATGCCCGCGCGCTCGAAAGCCTCCCAGGCAACCTCCAACAACAACCGCTGCTGCGGATCCATCGCCGTCGCCTCACGGGGCGAGATCCCGAAGAACCCGGCGTCGAACTCACCCGCGTCATGCAAGAACCCGCCACCACGGGCATACGTCGTCCCCGGATGGTCCGGATCCGCGTGATACAAACCCGCCACATCCCAACCACGCGACTCCGGAAAGCCAGTGATCCCCTCCCCACCCTCGACAACCAACGCCCACAGATCCTCCGGAGAACCCACCCCACCCGGATAACGGCATGCCATCCCCACAATCACCACAGGATCATCGGCATCGCTCGCCGGCGCGCTGGTCGTGTCCGGCGCCTCACCGGTTGTGGTGAGTTCGCCGGACAAGTGGTCGGCGAGGGCCTGTGGGGTCGGGTAATCGAACACGGCCGTGGTGGCCAAACGCAATCCAGTGATGGCGTTGAGCCGGTTGCGCAGCTCGACGGCGGTGAGCGAGTCGAGTCCGAGTTCCTTGAAGGTGCGGTCGATACCGACCGAGGCCTGCCCGTGGTAGCCGAGTACTCGCCCCGCCTCCGCGCGCACCAAATCCAGCAGTCGCGCGGGCTGGGCCGTCACGTCCTCGCCAGTGAGGCGCGGCCCGTCCGGGCGACCCGGTACGGCCGCCAGGCCGGCTCGCCGCGGCGCGATGAGTTCGCGGAGCAGCGGGTGCACGTACCCGCGCTCCGCGGCGGAGGCCATGTCCAGCCGCAGCGGCACGAGCAGTGGCTCGCTCCGCCGAATGGCGGCGTCGAAGAGTGAGAGCCCCTCGGCTTCGGACAACGGCGCCACCCCGGAGCCGGCCATCCGGCTGAGGTCGCCCGCGCGCAGCCCCGCCGCCATGCCGCCCCGCTGATCCCACAGTCCCCAGGCCAGCGACGTCGCCGGGAGTCCGTGCTGGGCGCGATGGTGGGCGAGCGCGTCGAGGTAGGTGTTGGCGGCAGCGTAGTTGGCCTGGCCCGCTGCGCCGATCAGGCCCGAAACGGAGGAATACAGTACGAACGCCGACAGCGGCATGTCGACGGTGAGCTCGTGGAGGTTCTTGGCAGCCACCGCCTTGGGTCCCATGACCGCGTCAAGGCGTTGCGGACTCAGCTCAGTGAACACGCCATCGTCGAGCACGCCGGCCGTGTGGACCACAGCCGTGAGGGGCCGATCGGCAGGCAGCCCGCGAAGCAACGCGGCGAGCTCGGCGCGGTCAGCGACATCGCAAGCTTCGGCTCGCACTTCCAGACCGAGCGCGGTCAGCTCGGCCACCAAGGCGCGCGCCTCGGGCGTGACGGGGCCGCTCCTGCTCACCAGCAGCATGCTCGTCACTCCATGCTCGGTGGCCAGGTGCCGCGCGAGTATCCGACCGAGTCGGCCGAACGCCCCGGTCAGCAGCACGGTTCCGCGCTCAGGTATCGACTTCTCGGCGGCGTGGTGTGAGCCGGAATCCACGTGCAGGCGAGTGAGGCGCGGGACACGAACGCCCTCGACGGACAGAGCAAGCTGCGGCTCCTTCGTGGCTACCGCGGCGGCGAGCCGTCGGGCCCCCTCACCGCCCGGCGCTATGTCAACGAGCACGATGCGGCCGGGGTGCTCGGACTGCGCGGCACGCAGTAGACCCCAGACCGGCGCGTTGTCGAGATCAACGCGCCCGTTGCCCCCTGTGTCGACGACACCGGTGGTGACGACGACCAGTAGAGCGTCGGCCACCGTCTCATCGGTCAGCCAGTCCTGTACCAGTCGCAGCACGCGGTGCACGCCGCCGGAGTCCGTAACGCCGGTCGGGGGGAGCACGGTGATCACCGCGGACGGCGTCGGGGCCCCCGCCGCCACCGCGACCCGCAGCGCGGAGAGATCCGCGTACCGGTCGAGCGGTGAGCCTTCGCCGACCACCTCAGCACCGAGGTTGTGCGGGTCTTCCCCCAACATGGCCCAGTGACCGGTGCCGGGGTGGGCGCCGACCTCCTTCGGCAGCCACGACAACTGGAACAGCGCCGCCTCGCTGTGATCTGTCGACGGAGTGTGTGGAGCGTCGGACGCAGGCCTCAACACCAGCGAGTCGATCGACGCGACCAGGTTGCCTTCGCGGTCGGTGAGCATCATGGCCACCGAATCGGCACCGGTTCTCGAGACGCGGGCCCGCAAGGCCGGCGGTGCCACGGTGTGCACCGTGACACCACTCCACGCGAACGGCACCAATGTCTCGTCCGCGGTCTCGAACAGGCCCACCAGCGCGGCCTGGATGGCAGCGTCCAGGAGGATGGGATGCAGGTCGAACGCTGGGCGGCCGTGTCCCGCCGCCGTACCTGGCGCCACGCCCAGCACGATATCGGCGAACACCTCGCCGTCGCCGTGTCGGATAGCTCGCAGTCCTCGGAACGCCGGTCCGTAGTCATACCCCCGGCGGGTGAGCTCCGCGTATGCGGTGGTGATCGCGATCGGCCGCGCGTCGGGACCGGCCTCGCCGTTCCAGCCGGTTTCTGACGCCGATCCGACCGGCGAGAGCCCGACAGATGGGGCAACGGCGCCTTCAGCGTGCCGGATCCAGGTGCCATCCCCGGCGGTGTTTCCCACTCGGGACAGCACGCGCAGCGCACGGCGACCGGTGTCGTCCGGCGCATCGATCACCAGCCGGAGCTGGGTGTCGCTGTGCTCCGGCACGACCAGAGGGGCGTGCACGACGAGCTCTTCCACCAGGTCGGCGCCGGTTCGCCGCGCGGCGTGCAAGGCCAAGGCCAGAAATCCGGTTCCGGGCAGGATCGCAGTGCCCAACACCACGTGGTCGGCCAGCCATGGTTGCTGGTCCACGGACAGTCGGCCAGTCAGTACGAGCGCGCCGGCATCGTCCACCGGCATCTCAGCGCGCAGGAAGGGGTGATCGACCGGCGTCAGGCCGACGGCGGCGAGATCGGTCTCCGGGAGGGAGGACGTGTCCAGCCAGTAGTGCCGGCGTTGGAAGGCGTAGGTAGGAAGTTCGGTGCGTCGGGCGCCGGTTCCGGCAGACAGCTCCGGCCAGTTGACGGCCACTCCGGCGGCGAACAGCGCGCCGAGCCCCGTCAACACCGACTCGACCTCGTCGTGGTCATGCCGCAGGCTGGGCACCGCCGTGATGTCGCGGCCGTCCAGGCATTCCCGCACCGATCCGGTCAGGGCCGCGTCCGGACCCAACTCGACAAACCAGGTCGCACCGCGATCATGTATCTGGGCAATCGTGTCGGCGAATCGAACCGTGTCGCGCACGTGCCGCACCCAATACTGCGGATCTGCTATCGCCTCGTTCACGGTCGCAATACGCGGAGGCTGGAACGTCAACCCGGCCACCACCGCCCGGAAGTCGTCCAGCATCGGCTCCATCAACGGTGAATGAAACGCGTGACTCACCACGAGCCGCTTCGTCCGACAACCGAGCTCAGTCAGCCGTCGCACGACCCGCTCAACCGCGGACTCGGCCCCGGACACCACGACCGAGGTCGGGCTG
>NZ_JAGGLR010000004.1 GCF_017874715.1 Streptomyces iranensis
AACCGACGAACCCGACCTGCCCACCGAACTCACTGCATAGCCTCAACAACGGATCACCGAGTGGCCGTCGATACACCACTCCAGCGGACGTGACCCCGCAGGGCCCGGAAAGGCCCACTACCAAACGGTCATGGGTACCCGCAATTCAGACCACGAGAACGGCACACAGAAGGGCTGCAAACAGACACAACCCCTTGCTAGCTTATCTCTTTACACCAATCACCGGACTCGCTGGTGGTGTTCAGCCACGGGGGGAAATGTGTCATTCGAGGATGAATGGGCCCAGATCAAGTCCGAGGCCGCACAGCGACAGGAAACGCACATGCGCCTCAATCAGGTCGACGGTCCAGGTGGTACCGCCCCGAGTCCTGCGGCCCAGAAGGGAGACCTGAGCGTCAAGGCGAAGGACTTGGCCGCGATCGGCGACGCGGCATTCAAGCTCTACCAGCGGCTCGACAAGGACGGCGATCACGCCCAGACCACCAGCGCCACAGCGGCCAAAGACCTCAAGGACGACTTCGACATCGGCGGAGCACTGAGCGAAGTCGTCGAAACCTGGCGCACTCAGGTCAACTCGCTACTTGCCGCCTGCGCTCACATCTCCAATCACCTGGATTACACCAAGAAGGCGCATGCAGGCGACGAACATTACATCGCCGCCTCGTTCAGCTACGAAACCCTCGACGAGAACTTCCGCTAGGAGCACAGAGCCATGAAGTTTGAAGCCCTTCTCCACGGAAATTTTTCGTCCCTCGGCAAAGCGGTGACCGACTGGACCGAAATGATCGACAAGCTCGAGTCGCTCAAGTGGGATGCCGAAGAGGTACTGCAAGGACGTGCAAAAAAGGCCGACTGGGCGGGCGAGAATGCCACCGTGACACGCGAGTTCGTCACCAAAACCGCCAAAGAGTTCGGTGACGCCTACAATCAGGCGGTCACCATTCGCAACATCCTCCAGGACACCCGAAGCGAACTCATCAGCTACCGGGACGAACTCAAGAGGACGATCAGCACCGCTCAAAAGGAGAAGAACCTCACGGTGGTGCCCAGCGGAAAAGGCTGGACGATCCAGATGAACATCCATCCCGATCGAGCCGGAAAGGGGGTTGATCTACCCGAACACAACCAGGCCGACATGGAGGATCTGTCAGGCGACATCAAGCGGATCGTCAAGAACGCCACGGAGTCCGACACATCGGCGGCGCAGGTACTCCGTATGCTCACCACACAGACCCCCTACGGATTCTCTGAGGCGTACTATCAGGACCGTGACCACGCCGCGAAGGCCATCGCCGACGCCGACAAGATCGTCAAATTGGCGAAGAAGGATCCCAGCGACCTCACCAACACTCAACTCGTGCAGATCAACACGGCGCTGGACAACTACAAGGATGACCCACTGTTCGCTGAGCGCTTTGCGACAGGACTGGGGCCCAAAAAAACCCTGGAATTCTGGGCCGGTGTCGCCGATCCTTACCAGGGGAGCTACGATCCCGGTCGCGGCGATATCGCCAAGAAACTCCAGAAAAGCCTGGGCACCACCATCGGCACTGCCACACTGTCCGATAGCAGCGGTATGCAGGTATGGGAAAGCAAAATGGTCGAGCTCGGCCCGCAGCGGCTGGAGATCGACCACGCCGGAAATCCGCAGGGTTTCCAGGTCATGAGTAATCTGATGCGGTTCGGCGAGTACGACAAGACGTTCCTCACCAACTACGGGAACGATCTCATCGCGTACGACAAGAAGCACAACTCCAAGGACCTCCCCTACTGGACGAGCAATGCGGACACCGCCGATCTAAACTTCTATGGAAAGAGCGACCGCGGCCGCGACCCGATGAATGGCTTCCTCGAGGCCCTGGGCCATAACCCGGAGGCATCGACCGATTTCTTCGCCGCGCCCCCGGGAGAGAACGACACCGTGGACAGGGACTCCGAGGTCAATGAGAACCTGAAGTACCTCACCAAGGAGCGGGTCTGGCGCTCCGACGCCCCCATGGGTGATCCTGACAAGATCGTGGGCTACGACAAGCTCGGTCACGCTCTCGAATCAGCCACCACCGGCTACGCGTACGACGCGCCGGAACTCAACGGAAAACACCCGATGGTGCCCGGGTCCGCTGATCGGAGGACCGCGGAGACCGCTGGCGTCATGGAACAGGTCGCCTACATTTACGGCGGCGAGGACGGGCCCAAGCTCATCCACGAGCAGGAGAGCATCTCCGACAGTCTCGGCAGGATGGGCGCCGCCTACATCGACGACATCAACAACTCCGTCTCCGGCATCAGCGACAACGCCGGCCACGACCCGAGTGAGTTCCCCGCGAAGTACCAAGGCCGGGCCGAATTCGGCAATCAGGGGGCCATCGACTTCCTCAGCGTTCTGGGTCAGGACGAGAAGTCCCACGGCATCGTCACCACTGCGGAGCACGTCTACTCTCTCAGCGTCCTCGACGACAGTCCCGCCAACAGCGATGCGCACTACCAGCGCGGCAAGGACGCTCTGCTGACGGACGCTGAAGTCCGAGGGATCCTGGACCACTCACGTGTGCAACAGGCCGAGACCACGTACGGTGCGAATTCGGAGGAGGCCAACAAGTCCATCGCCAAGTCCGGAGAGTGGGGGAAGTACCTCATCGGGACCGGTGTCGCCGCGGGCGTCGCGATGGTCCCCGTCCCCGGCTCCACCGGTGCGGCCATCGCCCTCGCCCCCGTGGCCACCGAGGCCGCTGGTGAGATGCTGAACACGTTCCTCGGCCAAAAGGTCGACGAAGCGGTGGACGATGCGAACAGTGACCCCGTAGAAAAGACCCAGGACGCGAGAAGGAAGTTTTTCGCGGCAGGCGCCGACGACATGGGCAAGGCATACGACCAGTACTTCAAAGACTCTCGATTCGCGGACAAGGCCGATGACGACGACTTGGACCGCGATCTCAAGGATATGTACTACGGGACCGGGCCGAACGAGGACAAATACCGCGGGCGACCTCCCTACAAGAAGGACTGACCACCAGTGCACGCTTCTCTGAAGTCCTCACAAGAACCTCGGCTCAAGCCACTGGCGCGCGGGACGCTTCTCATCGCTTCGGTCTCCCTCCTCGTACTCACCAGTGCGTGCTCAAACTCGGACGGCGGCCGGGAAAAGGCAAACGAAGAGAAACCGAAGGGGCCGTCGGCCACGAAAGTGTGCGACGCGTCGATCACTGGACAAGCAGCGCAGGAGCTGCGCAAGCTCACCGGCGCGGACACCTTCGAACAGACCGACGAGGTCAAGCTCAAGAGTGTTGCCCAGAAGCTCACGTCATCGTCGAGCACCGTTCGAAGCGCCTGTGAGATCTACCTTCCCGACGCGAGTAGCCCAGCCGTACAGATCGACTTCTCCCGGCGCACCGAGCATCCAACACGTAGCAGCTTCGAGTCGAGCAACGCGGATGAGTGGATCGTCTTCCCCATTGGGCGACACGCCCGCGCATCGGGCAGCGGGGCGGACATCTACTTCTCGTGCCCGGCCAAGAACAAGGGTGTTCCGGACCTGATCCGCGGAGATCTGCGCAGTTCGAATTCCGCACTTTCCGAGAAGGACACCGACTTCGCAAGGATATCGATTCTGAATTCCGTGTCGCGGAACCTCGCCGATGCCCTGGGCTGCTCGGAGGAGTCGCAACTGCCGGAGAAAATGCCGGTCTCGTCGGAGCATTGGACGAAAAATTGAGGACGCTTCCAGGAAGCTGTCCTCCGTGTGGCTGAAAACGGACGCTCGGGACCCCAACGGACTCAGCAGTGCTGATGCCCGTTCAGGTGTCCCCGCCAGGGTGGCGCCCCGCGCGCCGCCCCATCGCACCGACAGACGCGCGGTGGCCCCTCAGCCACTGGTCAGGCTCCGTGCCGAGCTGTAGACGTCCAGCACGGCGAGACACAGGGGCACCAGTGCGAGCAGGAAGGCGCTCTCGGCCAGGTCGGACAGACGTCCCCAGAAGGGCGACAGGCCGTTCTTCGGAATGATCAGGGCGACAGCGATGATCAACCCGGCGCCCACGGTCACGGCAGCGGCGAGGCAGATCGTACGAATGTCCAGCGGTCCGCGGTCGTTCTCGGTCAGGAGCTTGAGGACCGCATCGGCCGGCGGATTCAGCGACAGCCCCAGGACGAGCAGAGCAAGGGCGAGCAGCCCCGCACCGAGGACGGCGGCGACCTGGGCGGTGTAGCGGAAGAGGCGGGCGCGCAGCAGCATCGCCAGACCGGCCGCGAGCGCGAGGAGCTGCGCCCACGCACCATCGGAGAAGCCCAGGACCGCGGCGGCACCGACGACGACGGCCGAGCAGCCACCGACCATGCCCAGCAGCATCTCGTGGCCGCGACGGGTCTGGGCGGCGATGCGGTGGATGTCGAGGGGCTCGGCGTCCGGACCGGCGTCGAGCTCATCGGCCGAGGGGTGTGGTGCGTCGTAACCGATGGGCAGGCGGGCGACTCGAGCCGACAGACCCGGCAGGAAGGCGATCACTCCGATCGCGACGACGGCACACACCGCGGCCGTCTCGGTGGCCCCGGTATCGGTGACGATCTCGCAGAAGGTGGCGAGGGTCCCGACGCTCGCCGCGAACACGGCGGCGACGAATGGAGCGTCGCCGCTGGGCATGACGACGACCAGGACGGCCGAGCCAACGAGCACGGTGACGCAGCCGAGCAGGAACTGGAGCCGTCCGACGCCCTCCCCCGCGTCCAGGGCCAGGATCCCCGATCCAGCGATCATGAGATGGGGAAGGGCGGACATGCCGAGGGCTATGGCGGAGGCTCGGTCCTCGTACACCCGTGCTCGCACCCCGGCGAGGGAAGTCAGCAACACGCCGACGGCGGCGGCGATGACACCCGGGAGGCCGTGCATGTCGTGCTTGACCGGATCGGCGAACCAAAGCACGAAGCCCATGAGGATGAGCAGCAGCGCCCCTCCGACGAGCCCGGCGGCACGAAGGAACCGGTCGTTCCACAGCGTGCGGTCGCGCGTGACCGCGGAGGCGATCGCATCGGACACATCGTCGTAGACGGCGGGGGGCAGCGACTCGGCGAAGGGCCGCAGGGAAAGCAGTTCCCCGTCCAGAACCTGCTGGGCCAGGAGAGAGCGGCCGCTGTCCAGGACCGTGCCGTCGCGTCGCACCAGGTGATATCCGGTAGGAGCGCCGGTCGGCTGTGTCTGCCCCGTCAGACGCAGAATCTCCGGGTAAACATCGGCGACAGGGATGTCCTCCGGAAGGGCGACATCGATCCGGCTGTCGGGCGCGATGACGGTCACCCTGCAGAAACCGGTTGTTGTGGACGTACTCACGTGTAAGGCCCCCTGGTTCGATCTGCGACATCGCCTGTGTCATGCGCGCGGCGGCCACCCTACCGGGGCTCAGGAGCCGATACGCCGATAGGATCGCTGACTCGCGGAGGTAGGCCGTCGCCACGGGGGTGCCGGACGAGAACTGTCCCTCCGTACGGAGGGATGAGGGATCCGGTGAGCCAGGTCGTCGTCAAGCGCCAGCCACGGGCTCTGCCGCCCGAGGTGCCGACCGAGGAACTCCGCCTCGAGCCGCCCCCGGAACTGCCGCGCGGCCAGCAAGAAGGCATGCTGATGCAGCTGCTGCCGACGCTTGGCATGGGCTCCTCGATGGTCTACTTCTTCATGCCGGGCGCCGCCCCGATGATGAAGATCATGGGGGTGATGATGATGTTTTCCACGCTCGGCATGACCATCGCCATGATCACGCGGCATCGGCAGGGCTCTCAGGGCCAGCGGGCGGACATGCGCCGCGACTACCTCAAGTACCTCGCGCAGACGCGCCGAACCGTACGGCGCACCGCCCGTCGGCAGCGCGACGCCCAGTTCTATCTGCACCCCGCCCCGGAGCAGCTGTGGGCGATCGTCGCCGAAGGCAGCCGGGTGTGGGAACGGCGGCTGACCGACGACGACTTCGTGCAGGTGCGGCTCGGGCTGGGCACGCAGCAGCTCTCCAGTCCCCTGATCGCCCCCGAGACCGCCACCGTGGACGAGCTGGAGCCGCTGACGGCAGGCGCGATGCAGCGCTTCCTCGCCACCCAGGGGTCGCTGGACAACCTGCCCATGGCGGTGTCGCTGCGCGCCTTCTACCACATGACCGTGTCCGGGGCTCCGGAGCAGGTGCACGGGATCGCCAGGGCGCTGATCGCCCAACTGGCCACCCTGCACTCGCCGGAAGACCTCGTCATCGCGACGGTCGCCTCGCCCGGCGCGACGGAGCAATGGGAGTGGACGAAGTGGCTCCCCCACTCCCAGGTGCCGGGATCCTTCGACGGCGCCGGCTCTCGGCGGCTGTTCGGCGACTCCCTCGCCGAGGTGGAGGAGCTGCTGCGGGGGCGGCTGGAAGGCCGTACACGCTTCAGCAGGGAAGGGCAGCCGCTGATCGACCAGCCGCATCTGGTACTCGTGCTGGACGGAGCGATGGTGCCACCGGACTCGGCGTTCGCGGCGCCCGAGGGTCTGCAGGGCGTCACCGTCATCGAGGTCCTGGCGGGCGAACTCGACGAGCCGCGCGGCGGTCTGTCGATCGTCGTACGGCCGGGCAGGCTACAGCTGGAGTCGCAGGTCGCCGGGTACGACGGGACCCCCGACTCGCTGTCCGTGGAAGCGGCGGAGGCGCTCGCCCGGCAGCTCGCGCCGCTGCGCATGGGCGGCGACGACGACGATGAGCCACTGCTCGCCAACCTCGACTTCACCGAGCTGCTGGGGCTGGGCGACGCCGGTTCGGTGGACGTCTCCCGCACTTGGCGGCCCCGCTCGCTGGCCGAGCGGCTGCGGGTGCCGATCGGCGTCTCGGAGGACGGCTCCCCGGTCATGCTGGACCTCAAGGAGGCGGCGCAGGAGGGTATGGGCCCACACGGTCTGTGCGTCGGCGCGACGGGCTCGGGGAAGTCGGAACTGCTGCGGACACTGGTGCTGGGGCTGGCGGTCACGCATTCGTCCGAAACCCTCAACTTCGTCCTCGCGGACTTCAAGGGCGGCGCCACCTTCGCGGGCATGTCGGAGCTGCCTCATGTAGCCGCGGTCATCACCAACCTCGCCGATGACCTCACGCTGGTCGACCGCATGCGCGACTCGATCACCGGTGAGCTGCAGCGCCGCCAAGAGCTGCTGCGTTCGGCGGGTAATTACGCGAACATGCACGACTACGAGAAGGCACGGGCGGCCGGGGCCCCACTGGAGCCGCTGGCATCACTCGTTCTGGTGATCGACGAGTTCAGCGAGCTGTTGACGGCGAAGCCGGACTTCATCGAGATGTTCATCCAGATCGGCCGTATCGGCCGATCGCTGGGTGTGCATCTGCTGCTCGCCTCACAGCGACTGGAGGAGGGCCGCCTGCGTGGTCTGGAGACGTACCTCTCCTATCGCATCGGTCTGCGCACCTTCTCCGCCGCCGAGTCCCGTACGGCCCTGGGCGTGACGGACGCGTACCACCTTCCCTCCGTGCCCGGCTCCGGCTATCTGAAGTTCGGTACGGATGAGATGACCCGCTTCAAGGCGGCGTACGTCTCCGGCACGTACCGCACGGCCCCCGCGCAATTCGACAGCGCGTCCCTGCCCGTCGAGCGCCGGCCGGTCCTGTTCACGGCCGCCCCGGTCCCGGTGACGTACGCCGCCCTGGACCCGGAGCGGCTGACCGCCCCGGTTCGGCCCGAGGGCGACGCGCTGGCGGAGACGGTCCTCGACGTCATCGTGAGCCGTCTGGAGGGCCAAGGCCAGCCCGCCCACCAGGTCTGGCTGCCTCCCCTGGACGAGGCACCTTCCATGGACGAACTGCTGCCGCCGCTGGCCCCCACGCGGGAGCGGGGTCTGCAGTCGGCGGACTACGCCAGGCCGGGCGGTCTCGTCGTGCCCCTGGGCCTCATCGACAAGCCTTTCGAGCAGCGGCGCGACATCCTCTACCGCGACTTCTCCGGCGCCGCGGGCCACATGCTGGTGGTGGGCGGCCCGCGGTCCGGCAAGTCCACCTTGATGCGCACGCTGGTCACGGGCTTCGCCCTCACCCACACCCCCGCCGAGGTGCAGCTCTACGGACTCGACTTCGGTGGCGGAGGTATGAGCGCCATCGCGGACCTTCCGCATGTGGGCGGGGTCGCCTCCCGTCTGGACCCCGAGAAGGTTCGGCGGACCATCGCCGAGGTCTCCGGTGTTCTGGCCCGGCGGGAGGAGTACTTCCGCGCCAAGAACATCGACTCCATCGGCACCTACCGACGCCAGCGAGCGGCCGGACAACACGCCGACCAGGGCTGGGGCGATGTCTTTCTCATCATCGACGGCTGGGGCAACTTCAAGGCCGAGTACGACGTGCTGGAAGGTGTCGTCACCGACATCGCCGGCCGAGGACTCGGTTACGGCGTCCATGTCGTCATCACCGCCTCCCGCAACATGGAGGTCCGCGCATCGCTGAAGGACCAGCTGCTCAACCGGCTGGAGCTGCGCCTCGGTGACACAATGGACTCGGAGTTCGACCGCAAGGTCGCCGCGAACGTCCCGGTCGGTGTTCCCGGCCGCGGTCAACTCCCGGAAAAGCTCCACTTCATGGGCGCTCAGCCACGTATCGACAAGGGCCACGCCCCCGACACCATGACGGATGCGACGACCGAACTGGTCCGCGCGGTAAGCGCGGCCTGGTCCGGGCCGCCCGCCCCGCGCGTGCGGCTGCTCCCGCGCAAGCTCCGCGCGGACGAGCTTCCCAAGGGCTTCGAATACCCGCAGCACGGCATTGCGATCGGCATCGACGAGACAAATCTGGAACCGGTATTCGTCGATTTCGAGACCGATCCGTTCTTCGTCATCTTCGGTGAAAGTGAGTCGGGCAAGACATCGCTCATCCGCCTGATCGCCAAGCAGATCATCGAGCGATACGGCCCGGACGAAGCGAAGATCGTGGTCGGCGACTACCGCCGTTCCCTGCTCGGTGTCATCCCGGACAGCCATCTCCTCGAGTACGCTCCGATCGCGTCCGCCCTGGAGCTCCACGCCAATGCGTTGAACGGGCTGATGGAACGGCGCGCCCCCAAGCCGGACATCACCCCGCAGCAGCTCCGCGACCGCAGCTGGTGGACCGGCCCTCAGTTCTTCGTCATCATCGACGACTACGAACTGGTTTCCACCAGCAGCGGCAACCCGCTGGCAATCCTCACCGAGAGCCTGCCCTTCGCTCGCGACGTCGGCATGCGTTTCATCATCGCCCGCAATTCCGCGGGCGCCTCCCGTTCAATGTTCGAAACCTTCATGCAGCGCGTGAAGGAACTCGGCGCCCAGGGCATGGTGCTCTCCGGCGACCCCGGCGAGGGCGACGTCTTCGGCGGAGTCCGCCCCCGCCCCATGCCGCCCGGCCGCGGCTTCTTCGTCTCCCGTAAGCGCGGGGTACCGCTGACCCAGGTGGGGTGGCTGCCGGAGCAATAGAACGGCATGTGCGGGGCTGCGTTCCGCGCGCAGCCCCCGCTAGCTTGACGTCTCAAGTCAAGCTAGCAGGCTCGCTTTGCGGCCTGAGTCACGGGGGGAAGCATGTCGTTCGAGGATGAATGGGTGGAGATCGGGGCCGAAGCCGCAAAGCAGCAGGAATCCCATATGCGGCTCAATCAGCTCGACGACGCAGCCTGCTGCGGTACGGCGAGTACGACAAGGACTTCCTCGTCGACTACGGCAAGGGCTATCCCGATCCGCACAGCAAGGACGGCCGCACAAGCGGCCTGTTCGAGTTCGACCGCAAGCACAAGGACGACCTGAAGGATCTCTACTGGCCCGACGGATACGAGACGTACGTCAACTTCGGTGAGGACAATGACCACGGAGTCGATCCCATGGCGGGCTACTTGGAGTCGCTTGGGCATAATCCCAAAGCGGCCCAGACAATTTTTCACCGCGACCGCTTTGAACAGGATGATAAGGCCCCGCCGAGCGACGATCTCATGTATCTCCTCAAAGAGCGCAAGTGGCTGAACGGGAACTTCGATGTGGGGGACGCCCAGCTGACTGGGAGCGGCAGTTAATGGAGTCGACAGGAGAGATCGTGCTACGCAATCTTCGTCTGACTCTTGGGCGGCTGGCGGCCCTCGCCTGCACATCCGTCATCGCCGTCACAGGCTGTGGCGGTGGCGACGACGAATCCGGGTCGCCGAAGCCGACCGCGGCGAAGCCGACCGCCGGCGCCGGGCTCGTTCCTGTCGCCCAAGCCTGCAGTGGCCTGTTCGACGATGCCATCGCGAGGGAGGCGCGGGAGCCGACGGCCCCAGCAAGGTCTATCCGGTCAAAACCAAGAGCACCGACCAAGTCGCGAAGGCATTGCACGAGGAGCCGGCCGGGAGAAGCACGCGCGAGAACCTCTGCACCTTGACGGACAAGGCCGACGGTAAGGAACTGCTCGCCATCACCGTGGCGTGGACTCCTCACTCACCTCCGTCGGGCCGGTCGGTGCACTACACGACCACTGTCGGTCCGGAGGACGCCAGCAGGCTTCTCGTTGCGTGTGACGTCGGCAGCGGCGGTGCGAAGGGATCGGGAGGGGGTCTCTCCCTGGAGTTCGCCATGCGCGACTACTCCACCGTCAGCGACCACTCGCACGCCAAGCTGCTCATCGCCTCGGCGAAACAGATGACGTCGGATTTGGACTGCCGGGAATACCCCTATTCCCCGTCCCGTTTGGTTGGGCCCCCCCCGCCCACGGGGGGGCGGGGGTAGACGGTCACCTGGGGGGGGGCAACCCGGTTCCGGGGTGCCCCACCCCCATGTTCTTGCGACCGCACCCTCAGATGGTGATGTCCTGGAACAGCTGGGCCGACTTCTTGTCGGTCGCGTGGTAGTCCATGCTGCCGGTCCTGACCTTCGTCGCCACCTCTTTGAGCGTGCTCTCGATGTGGTTGGCGCGCGTCTTGAACTGCCTCTCGGCGGCCAGCATCATCTGGTGAGCCTCACCCTCCCAACCGTCGGTCACGGCCTTGACCGAAGCGATGATGGCCTCGATCTGCTGGCTCACGACCCTGGCGCCCCGCTCGAGGTCACCAGCGGTGTCCTCGAGCGAGTTGTATGTGACCTTGATGTCCATCCCGTCACCGGACACTTATGCTCCACCCCTCGTGGTGTCTTGATGGTTGTCGATCATTTCTGTCCCAGGGGCTTTGATGTCACCCCTAAGCGACTAGAACTGGTCGACCTTGCTGTGGGCCAGGCCATCCGCACCACTGCCGAGGTGCCCGCCGGCCGCGCTGCCATTGACGTCAACGCTACGGAGCTGGGATGCGATCTCACTGTCGTTGGCACCACTGGAACGGTGCGTGAGCTGCACCGCCTCGTGGATGTTGACGATCAGCTGACGCAGAGCCTCGTGGTCCTCGTTGAGGCTCATCTGCGCCCTCCTGAACGCGCTTCCGCCCTGACCGGTCCACGCCGCCTCCACCGTGTCGATGGCATTGATCAGCGTGCGCAGGTTCTGCGAGAGGTCCTCGCTGACGCGGCCGAGGTCGCCCTCGAACTTCCTGAAATGTGCGTCGCTAATCCGCTGCGAGCCCGACATCTTTCCACCTTCCCCCATGATGTGTTGGTGAGCCGAGCTGGGGATTCTTCGTCAGCTCACCACTCTGTGGAGTTTCCTACCTGACATGGCAGGAAGCGTCTAGCTGTAGTTGGTATTGGTGCTGCTTACGGCCTGGCCATCGTTCCACCACGACGTCGTACGACGGTGAAGGCGACCGCGGCCCCGGCGACCACGACAACGCCCACACCCAAGCCGACCCAGAGCGTCGTATTACCGCCGTCGTCGTTCGCCTTGGCCTCCGCCGCGGGCTTCTTAGCGGCTTGCTCATCCGATGCGGGGGGCTGTGCGGCATCCCCTGCCGACTTAGACGCCGACTCGGAAGGCTTTGGTTTCGTCGCTCCCTCACGAGCGAGCAACGGATTGGTGTTGGCCGGCCCCGGGTCCCCTTCGCCATCGAGAAGCACCTTGCGAGGACGGACCGAGCCATACCCGAGGTAACTGCTCGGGATGTCACCCGTCTTGGGCTTCGCGGCGGTCTGCATCATGACGCGGAGGACCTGGTTGTTGGTCCACTTGGGGTGCTTGGACCAGATCAGGGCGGCGGAGGCGGAGGTGATGGCGGTGGCTTGGCTGGTGCCACGAGACGTGCAGACACTGTTCCCGCAGCGTATGGGGATTTCATCCCCGATTGCCACCAGCCCTACCTGATCGCCCGAGTTCGACCACTTCGTTGCCTTGCCTTCACGGTCGATCGCACCGATGCCCACGACACCTGGAAATCCAGCAGGATAGGCCACTTCATTGGCCTTGTCGCCGACATTTCCTACAGAAGCAAAAATCAGGCTACCCTTTTTGATGGCATATTTGACAGCTGAGAGCGTCCGCGGGAGCTGATTGCTTACGGCGTCTGACCCTTGCGAGACATTGATGACTTGTGCCCCATGGTCCGCCGCGTACCGAATGGCCCTGCCCACGTTGCCGTCCGCAGAGTCGACCCTCGCGTCCAGCACATCCTTTACAGGAAGGATCTTGGCCTCAGGAGCCAGTCCTTGAATGCCACCACCAGCTCCCGTGCCAGCGATCAGAGCAGCGATGTTTGTTCCGTGACCATCCGTGTCTTTATGTGCGCCCGTCGGGTTATGCGACATGTCCGCACCTTCGAGCACTTGCCCCTGCAACTCGGGCAACGATGCCTTAACGCCCGTGTCGACAACGGCTACGGTGACCCCCTTGCCCTTACTCACCTTCCACATGTCGTCGGCTTGCATGTCCTTCAGGTACCACTGTTGAGAGCTGATGTCTTGTGCAGCTGCCGCGGGCGCGAGACCACCCGCCGCCATGAGGCCGACTCCGAGTGTCGCCAGAGCCGTCAGGGAGCGCCGCCGCGCCCCATACTTCTGAAATGGCATAGGTGAGTGCTCTCCTCGGCATTGCACAGGGATCTGTCGATCTACTCGATGACCGGCGGGACCGTGTCACGCCGCCCACCCGACCAGCTCTCTTCGTCTTCCTGAAGGTAATCGGGCCTGGAGTCGGAGGGTTCCGAGCCGTTCGGGGCTGCCCAGCCAGACCGCGGCTTGGGCTCAAGCTCCTCCTGGCTACCCCGCACAAGCCCGGATCCCCCTGGGGTGAAATCGGACTGCGTTCCGCGTCCAGAACGCGTACCGCTGACGGGACCTCCCGACTCCGATGCGAGCCGCCGACCCTGCTCACCGCCCCTCCCGGGCGCGTGCGCACCCTCATCCGCGGGCACACCACCCGTGCCCAGGGGACCACGCCTGGGAGGGATGCCGTGTTCGTCTCCGACGACCGTGCCCTTCGGCAGACGCTGCCCATTCGCGTTGTTCGGTCCTCGCGGACTGTCCACGGTGCCACCCGGCTCTGAGGCGAGCCGTCGGCCCGGCCCGCCATTCGTAGGCGAAGGCGTGCCTTTGAATCCGTGAGCAGCGGGCCCCATCGGCCCACGCCTCATGAGCCCTTGCTCTTCTCCGATAACCCTGCCTCGGGGAATCCGCGGAGTGTTGGTTTGCCCCGGCGGGCGAGCCTGTTGCCCGCCGTGAATACCGTCCGGCAACCCGGTTCGAGGAAGGCTCGTCGGGCGAGGCTGCTTTGCCGCGCCTTGGTAGGGAGGGAGGGGCTCTCGTACAGGATTGCCCCCACCCCGCATAGGCGGCGGGCCGCTTGGTAGGAATGGCCTGGGTCCGTTTGGCACCACAGGGTTTACGTACTGCTCGGACGCACCCTGCGGTGGCGAAGTAGGAGGCCTGCTTGGGTCGATGACGTCAGGCGAGGGTAGCGTGTTCGTGGAGTCAATGTTGGTCCTGGCATCTGGCACAACATCCGGCAGCCCCTCCACTCCCAAGTTGCCGTGCCCTGTAGAGGCCACTCCTGGGTGCTGGACAAGGCCTGTTCCATCAACGGAATCAGAACGAGCTGCGAACGGCGCAGCGGAAGCTGTGCTTTCCTCACCTGCGCTTCCGTTCCCAGACGGCGATGCACCCGAGGGACCGGGATCGCCTTGGAAGTAGTTCCCGAACTCAGGCGGCAGTGGCGGAAAGTTCGGCTCATCGAGATCCCTGATCTCCGTATGAGCCGTCTCGTAATACGAGTCCAGCTTGTCCATCTGCTGGAGCGCTTCCAAGTGGTGCTTGTCCGCGACCGTCTTTTCCGCATCATTCTTGTGCTTCTTGTCATCGGCCACCGTCGGGGCCGGCATCGCCGCCTTGACCTCGGTCAGGCCCTGGCCCGCCGTAGACATGTGGACGCCGACGAGCAAGGTGTAGTCGGCCATCTTGTGGGTCTGCTTGGCCACCTCGCGACCCCAGTCACGGAATGCGTCGGCGCCCTCGCCCTCCCAGTGCACCCGCTCGGCGTGGGCCTTGAGTTCGTCCGCGATGGCGTTGATGTCGTCGAAGGCAGCCATAAGAGCGGCCCCGACGTCGGTCAGCTGACCCGGCTGCGCGGTCGCGACCATGTTGTAGAGCTCGTCGTGCGACCGTTTCTCGAACTTTCCTCCGGCCATCTACCTTCTCCCCCTCACAGCGCGTCGCCCCCGACCTCTTTGCTGCCGTGATTCTCGCTCTGACCAGCGTGCTTCTCGGTGGGCTCGCGGTAGAACTTCCGCGTGCGTGCCTGGATCTCCCGCATTCGACGAGCCTGTTCGGCGTCCATGCCGTCGTAGCCACGCTCGGCGAGAATCGCCATGAGGCCCATGGCCTCGATCTGGTCGCCGAAGGACTTGGACAAGGTCTCCAGTCGCGCGTGGACCTTCTCGTAGAGGTTGGCCAGGTCGTCAGCGGAGGTGAACCCGGTGCCCGAGCCGTACGCGTCCCTGGTGATGGACTGTTGCGAGATCGTCTTGCGCGATGCCGGGGACTTATCAAGGTCGGTCAGGACCTTGTCCAGGCGCTTCTTGAACTTGGCAAGCGTCTCGGCTTCCTTGACCAGCTTCTTGCCGAACGGTGTCTGTGGCTCAGACCCCGGCTCTATGGGCCTCACGCTGTCCCTCCCCGTATGACACCAACGATGTCCTAAGCCACTCTATCCATCAGCGTTGGGCACCCCAACTGCCGCGTAGCCGCGGGACGTCGACGGTTCAGTAACGGTCTCCTCCCCCAAACGACGCATACGAGGCACGCATCGCATCTGATGACATTAACGACTTCACCACAGGCGCACATGAGTACGCATACCCATTTCGCGGGACGACAGCGCCGGCGTCCGCCTCGCTCCCAAAACGAGACGCACTGCTCGGAGCCGGGCGTGGGGCCCGGCGCGGCGGATCCTTGCCCTCGCTTGCCGCCAGGCGGTGCGGCACGGTATGGCTGTGCAGGACGGGAGGTGGACCGGATCGGGCCCTCTGCCTCAAGACGGATCGATCAGTACTCGTCCACGGTCTGACCGTCGGGGACCTGGAAGCAGGCCGAGGTCAGAAGGACGTAGATCAAAGACTTGGGCGCCTTAGACCCGGTCTTGTCACTCTCGTCGTAGAGATGGATGCTGACCGAGAACTGCTTCTTCGTCGAATCGGCGATGAGCTCAGGGCTTTTACTCGGACTCTTATCCGGCCCGTATTTGACAACCTTCCAGCCCTTCTGCGGGAGGTCCTCCCTGAGCCTCGCCATTGCCTGCTTCATGTCCTTGACCGGCACGTCCCACAGAGACCACGCATGGTTGATCTTGTAGAACTTTTCCTCATCCTTGCCAGCACAGCGGGCAACCGACGGCCCCGGCTTGCTCGTCTTCCCGCGCAGGTTAATCACATCGAAGATCTCACTGGACAGACCAGTCGCTTCTTCTTCCACGTCAGCGACCTTGCGCGTCTTCGGCGTGTAGCCCAGCTCGCTCTTCTTCTTGTCACTCATTCCCGAGCACCCCACCAATGCAAATACCGCAGCCAGAGACATGACGATACCGAGGGGCGAAAGGATGTCGATTCGGTTTCGCACGGAGCTAGTCACTGATTTGCGCCTTGTCATGTCGCCCTACCACCACGTTGGCCTGGTTGAGTAGACTTTGCGAGCTGTCTTCGTGATCCAAGTCGTAATCCCAGTAGCCACTGTGCCCTTCAGTGTCGGTCGTCATCTGATGCGCCCCGAATTCGGCATCAGCGGGAATGATGGGCATGTCCGCGTCGTGCCAGAAGCGACCGCTCTTGTCACCACCGTGGAATGCACGACCGAGTTCAGGCACTGGATCTCCATCAGCGTACTCGTTCCAGACATGCCCCTTGGGTACATCCAGATCCTCTGCACTGCCGACTTGGACACCCGGGCTTCCCGCGAAGATGATGTCGTCCGCGTTAAGGTCGCCCTGACGTGCTGCGGAACCGATGAGGGTGGATCCGTAGGAGTGGCCGATCGCCGTGACATGACTATCCGTCCCCGACTCATTCGACGCATTCAGGCCATCGACGAATTGGTTGAACGCGGGTGCACCAGTATTCGCGTATCCGGGGCGGGTGGCGTCAGTGACAATGTTTTGTGGCGCGTCGTAGCCGAGCCAGGTGATGGTCGAGACCTTTTGTCCTGGCGCCAGGGGTTCGGACGCATGCCACAAGTTGGTCATGCGGTTGATGTCCCCGTGAATTTTACTGAGATTCGAGGTTGTGCCAGGGACATAGACGGCCGTGTGATCGGCCGTGTCCGGATTGCCGTTGGCGACAATCGCACGCCCTCGGCCTTCAGGACTGAACCCGAGAAGGTATGCCTCCGGCAATCCCTTTCGACCGGTCTGATCAAATCGATCCTGAATGGCGTTCATACCCTTCACGGCGCCTTCCAGTCGTTTCTTCTCGCCCTCGTACTTATGGTGCCAGTCGAGCCATTCCTGGGTGTAGGCGGTGGCGTTGGGGCCGAGATCCCTGAATTTCGTGGGTTCCTTTGGTATCGCGTCAAGCCGAATCTGGTAGTCGGCCCGCTTTTCCGCCAAGTCGATACGGTTCGCCTCGTCTCGGACATCCGCAGGAATACCATCCAGTTTGCCGAGGCCAGCCGGGTACATGGCGGCATAGTCTGCCTTCTCCTGACCGGAAAGACCCTTCCACCATTTCGCATTATCCTTCGGACTACCGTCCTTGGGCGGATTCTTGATATCGTCGAGGTAGTCTTTCGCTCCGCTTCGGACACCACTCGTGTCACTCTGGGCATCGGTCCAGTCGTAACGGGAAACGCGCAGATCGTCGTCGGCCTTCAGCTTGCGTAGCTTGGGGGCCCACTTCTCGTCCGTCTGCGTGGCGTCATGGACGGCTTGGGCGATGCGGTTGGCGACGGCCACCGCGCGGCCGAAGTTGGGATTGGGGTGGATGTTCGCCGCCTGACGCTCCAGTGCGTCGGCGGCGTCATTCGCATCGCCGGTCGGGTCGATCGGCTGGTTCGTGGGCTTGCCCTTGGCGCTGCCCGTGACCGTGCCACCCTCCGGCACTTTGCCGTCGACCTCGTCGCCGCCCGCCGGGTAGCTCACCGAGCCATCAGCGCCCACCGTGAACTTCTCTGCCTCGGCATCCTCCACAGCAGCATCGAGCTTGTCCTTGGCTGCTCGCAGTTCGTAGGCCAGAGAGTTAAGCGCAGTGGCGATGAGAGCACATTCGACCTGGGTGTAGTGGAAGTTCGTCGCCAGCTTCCGGAGCTGCGCCACGGCGGCCTCAGCTGCCTCACCTTCGAGAACGGCTTGGCCATCGACCGTTTGCCGCATGCCTGCGATGATCTGATTTTCGACGTCATCCTTGGCCTGGCTGGCCATGTCACCGACCGTCTTATAGCCGCCCGCGGCATCTTCAAATTCCGACGGCTTCAAGGATTTGAGAGTCGCGTAATCCACTGGTCCGCGTCACCGACCCCGACTCTCGCCGCCGACGGGCTTCGTGTCCTTGTAGAGGACGTCCAGCCCATCGAACGCGCACTTGGTGGCCTCGTCGTTCTTGTATTGACTATCTCCGGCCCTCTCAAGCCGACCCTGAATCGCCCCGCACTTCCCGCTCACGCCCTTCAGATAACGCTTCCAAGAGCTGCAGAGCTCCCGCTGAGCCGCCGCGCTCTCGATGCCGCCGCCGCTCTTACTACCCGCGCCCAGGCCGGTCTGCTCCTCCTCCAGCTTCGTCAGCGCGATCTTGATGTCCCCCCGGAGCTTGCCGACACTCCGACCGGCTGTGGTCCAGGCCTTCTTGCTGGACTTCACCCCGTCTGATCCGCCTCGCGCCCATCCCGGCTTGTCGTCGGCGCTCGCGAGGCTCATCCCGGTGTCACCGGATGCCTCACGCTTCATCTGCGCCCATTCCGTCTCGAACGTAGACATACGCTCCCCGCCCCCCCTGGTTCACACGACTCACAGTTACACCAAATAGCTCAGTGTAGATGACGCTTCACGGGCGTCTATGAGTACTCCTACTCAGCCATACCGGAGCGCCGCCGCCTCCGTTCGTTGAGAACTGCCGCCAGGCCCGCGATGCCCGCCACCGTGATGGCAACGGCGCCCACGGAGTACGTCGCGAGGCGTTCCTTGCGCTCCTGAGGGGTCTCGCCCAGGGGCATGGGGGCGGGGTCGGGCGCGGCGACGTCGTGGGCTGCGCCCTTGTCCAGGGTGACGTGGTCGATGCGGGTTTCGTCGTCGGTGAGGGCGCGGGCGGGGTCCACGACGCCCCAGCCGATGAAGCGGTCATGGTGGTTGACGGCGCGTTCAGCGGTCTGCTCGATCTGGGCAACCACCTCGTCCTGGTGCCACTCCGGGTGCTTGGCGCGGATCAGGGCGGCGACGCCGGCGACGTAGGGCGCGGAGAAGCTGGTGCCGTTGTCCACGCATTGACCGCCCTTGGGGACGGTGGAGACCATTTCGACGCCGGGAGCGGCGACATCGACGAAGTCGCCGGACTGGGAGAAGGGAGCGCGTTCGTTGTTGCGGTCCGAGGCGCCGACGGCGAGGACGCCGTCGTAAGCGGCCGGGTAGGTCTTCTTGACCTTGCCGTCGAGACCGTCGTTTCCGGCGGAGGCGACCACGACGACATCCGCTTGCAGTGCATTCTCAACGGCTTGCTGCAGCGTGCTGTTTGTCTGGAGCGGCTTGACGGTGTCCTGGGAGATATTGATGACGCGGGCTCCCGCGTCCACCGCCCAGTCGATGGCCATGGCCATGGTGTCGGTGGTCCCGGAGCCCTTTTCATCATTCTGCCGGATTGGGATGATCTTGGCTTTCGGTGCCATGCCGACGAATCCCGTGCCTGAGTGCGGGCGGGCGGCGATGATGCCGGCGACCTTGGTGCCGTGGCCGACCGAGTCGTCCGTCCCGTCGCCCTTCTTCCCCTTGGACAGACTCTTCTTGCCGCCCTTACGGACCTCCTTGCCCTTGCTGGTGTCGACGGCGTCCTTAAGCTGAGGATTGGTGTTGTCGACGCCGGTGTCGATGACGGCGACTTTTACCGGATGGCCCTTCGAATCCAGCCCCTTGGTGTCCTGCCACAGCTGGTCGAGCATGACCCGCTGGAGGGACCAGGGGGTGCCCTTTATCTGTTTGGCGGGGTAGGTGCATTCGCCACTGCCCGCCAGGGACAGTTCTGGAGCCGCGGAGGGCGATGTCGGTCCGGCCGCCGCCGTCAGTGCTGTGAGAGCGGTCGCCGCCGACAGGGCGAGGGGTTTGATGGTGCGCCGCATGTGTTCGGGCTTCCTCATGTCCTATGAACCCTGCGGCTGCTTGGCGCTGTTGGCGTCGAGACGTGGACCGGTGGGCAGGAATTCGGACCAGTCCACGGGCACCGGAGTCGGGTTGACATCCTGGTATCCGAGGCTGCGCTGGGCCATGTTGACGTCCTGCTGGGTCTGAGTGGCCTTGTCCTTGTCGGAGCCTTCGTCACCGATCTTCGACTTGCCGGAATCGCTGTCGTTGTTGGACTGGACCGAGTAGCGAAGACCGGTGTCGGTCACCAGGAAGACCGGACCGTTCTTGATCTGTCGGCCGCTCACCTGGCGGTAGAGCACTCCCGACCCAGGGGTCACATAGGCGCTGGTGGCGCCGTCCGGGATGGTGGCCGGGAAGTCCTTGCCAGCCCAAGTCGCCACCTTGGCACCGCCCTTGGCTGTCACCCCGTCCAAGATGCTGCAACTGGTGTCCCGCGCTCCGCTGCCCAGCGCGGGATCGACCGAATTGGCCTGGCTCGGGATTTCGCTGGGCCAGTGGTACTGGCCATAGAAATCGTTCTCCGTGTCCGGGTTGAACGACTGGGCCGCCACTCGCTTGGCCATACTCGCCTCATTGATAGAGGTCTTGCTCCTGAGTAGAAGCTTGGCCACAAACTCGGAGACGCGTTGGACCTTTCCCTGGAGCACCACATACTTCTGGGTGCCGGCTCCGGTGGGCGCTTCGAGTACCATGCCGACCCGGTTCGCCTCGCCGAGGCTCGGGACCCCGGCGTCATCACCGATCCGACCCGGGACCTGCGGAAAGTCGATCGGTGCCCCGTCTCTGAAGGTCGCCAGCCAGTCCCTGGTGACTCGCTGCGGCTTCGCACCATCATGAAAGATCGAGCGCTGCAGAAGATTGGCGTCCTCGGCAGACTTGGCCTTCCAGTCCGGGCCGCCGATCAAATACTTGACGCCCTGGGGATCGACGAGATAGCGGGCGCCGTCCTGACCCTGCACGTAGAGGGCCTGGCCACCATGGAGCGCCTGGGATCCGTGCAGCTTCTTGAGCTTCGGGTCCCGGTCGGAAAAGAGGAAGACGGCCTTCTGCGTGGTGTTCCCATTGCCGCCCGGCTGTTCACAGACCGCCCACGTCATGCGCTTCCTCGCCTCGTCCGCACTGGGGATGCGGTCCGGTGCGTACGGAATGCCGATCGTAGGGCCTCGCGGGATGTGGCCGTCGTCCAGCTCCGACTCCTTCACCTTGATGATGCTGGACTTCTCGGGGGCGAGGAGGAGCTTGGCGGAGGCGAGATTCAGCACCGGGTGGAGCTGGGGCTTGCCGCCGGTCTTCAGGATGACGTACCGAGTAGTGGAGTCACTGCCGACGATCACATGCGATTCCGGTGTGTCCCACCCCTTGGGGGCGACGGGCTTGAACATGCCCCAGGCGCCGAAACCGGCGAGGATCAGGGCCCCGACGACGACTCCGGGAAGGACCGCGCGCAGCGGACGCGGCGCACCCTCCTCCGTGCCACTCGGCGTGGGTTGCAAAAAGGCGGCGACTGTCCGCTTCTTCGCATAGATATAGGCGTTGAGTTCGTCCCGCCGTGATGCCATTTTTAGCCGCTTCTCCCCGCTTTTCGGCCTCGGTAGTCAGGTGGCCTGCCCTCGGTCCTGGCGTCGTACCGACCCTCTACTATGCCGGTAGTGAACTGGCACATGCCGCCCGGGGACACTCACCGGGGCAACGACGACCGGGCCGTTCGGGCCGGTTTCGGACATTAGGGGGCTGACGGGGATGGCTGCCGCAACGCGCGCACGTGCCGCGAGGAGCGCGTCCGGCCGAGGAGCACCGAGCGGACCCCGTCCGCCCGCACCCGCCGACGCTCCTCCGACAGCGGCTCCCATCACCTCCGCCACCCCGCGCACGATGTCCCGGCCCGGCAGCATCGGCCCCCTGCGACTGCAGCAATTCGTGCTGATCGAGGTGGCCGCGGCGATCGTGCTGGCCGCCGGGGTGGTCGACAAACTCCTGCTGGTGCCCGCCGGAGTCGTGGGCGTCGTCCTGGTTCTGCTGGCCGTGGTCACGCGTCATCAGCAGCCGATACCGGAATGGCTGAGCACCGCGCTCGCGCTGCGCAGGCGCCAGCGGCAGGCGGCGAAGCCGCTCGACACGGACACAGACCCCGGTTTCACGCCGGCCTTGGAGTGCGAACCGGCCCTGCGCACCTACACGTTCACCGATCGCGAGCGGCGCATGGTCGGCTTGGTGGGCGACGGCACCTTTCTGACCGCGATCCTGCAGGTGGACGCCACGGACTCACCGCTGCGTCCGCACCGTACGCAGCGTCCGCTGCCGCTTTCGCTGCTGCGCGACGCCATGGGCGTCGACGGAATCCTGCTGGAGTCCGTGCAGGTGGTTCAGCATGCGTTGCCGGCGCCCGCACCCCATCTGTCGGCGCAGACGGTGCCCGTGCGCAACTACGGGCCGCTTCAGGAGCAGACGGGCGCGCCCGCGGTCCGTCTGACGTGGGTGGCCCTGAAGTTCGACCCGGAGCTCTGTCCGGAGGCTGTCGCTGCCCGGGGTGGGGGCCTCGAGGGCGCGCAGCGGTGTGTGCTGCGGGCGGCGGATCAGCTGTCGAGCAGGCTGCAGGGGGCAGGCTTCGGCGTGACGCTCCTGCCGGAGGAAGGCGTGACAGCGGCGATCTCCACCGCCGCGAGCGTCAATCCGAGGGCGACGGCGCAGGCCCGGCAGACCAACACGCTCAGTCGACGCACGGTCGAGAGCACACGGGCCTGGCGCTGCGACGACCGGTGGCACACCACTTACTGGGTCAGCAGGTGGCCACAGTTGGGACCGGGAGCCACGCCCCTTCCTCAACTGGCCGCGCTGCTGACCTCACTGCCCGCGTTCGCGACCACGCTCAGCCTCACCCTGCGACGGGGCGGGACGCAGAGCGGCCGGCCCGCACCCACGGTGAGCGGGCATGTGCGGATCACGGGTCATAGCGCGGACGACCTGGTCGCGATGAGGCGAGAGCTCCAGCGCACCGCCCGTGGGGTGCGGGTAGGTCTCGCACGGCTGGACCGCGAGCAGGTACCCGGCGTACTCGCTACTCTGCCCCTGGGAGGGACCCGCTGATGGCCATGCCGACGACCGTCTCAGGCGGCCCTTCCTACGCGCCGACCCCCACACCTGGCCATATGCCCGGTCAGCCGGACGAGCTCGTGGCTCCCGCCCCGCGCAGGACGCGACGGGGATTCGGGCTGATCGGACCCCGGCGTCAACGGCATGAGCTCCCCCCGGAGCAGTTCGACGCACTGGCACTGCCGGTCGGCGACGACGGGGTGGTGATCGGAGTCGGCGCGCGGGACCAACCCGCCGTGCTGGGCCTGCACCGTCCCACGCCCTTCAACGTGGTCCTGGTCGGGGGGCTGTGGACGGCGCAGGTGATCGGGTTGCGAGCGGTGGCCACGGGCGCCCGGGTCACCGTGGAGACCGGCCGTCAGCAGATGTGGGCGTCATTGACGCAGGCCGCGAACGGCGGGTATCAGAGCATGACGCTCCACGATGTGGGACGTGTGCCGCCGCAGGGACCGTCGATCGGCAGTCCCGTTCTGGTGATCCGTGACGCGGGCATGCGACCGCCGCGCGGGCGGGTGACTTCGGCGCCGTGGCAGTCCGTGCTGACACTTCTGCCGTACCTGAGCCCGGTCGCCCCCCGGCTCATGGAGAACGCGGACCTGGTGGGCATCCAGCGGGTGTCCCCTGAGGAGGCCGCCCAGGTCGGACGCATCGTGGGGCTGCCGTCCACGGATGTCGAATCACTGTCCACGCTTCCGGACGGGGTCACTCTTTGGTGTGATCGTCAGTCGCGGCTCTACGTGGCGACGCATCCGACTGACATCGAATCCGGCCTGCTGGGCGGGCCTCGCCGCATGGACTGACGGTGTTCGATTGCCGCCGCGCACACGGTGGATGAGACTGTCAGCCAAGCACCAGGCGGACTTGTCTCCGCGGTACCCGAAGGGATTCTCCACCAATGGCCGATGCCAAAGAGAAGGAAGAGCTGTACGCCCTCGACATCTCCGGTGTCGAGTGGCTCAGCGCACCTGGCAGCAGCTCCGAAGACCAGGTGGAGATCGCCTACCTGCCGAACGGGGCAGTGGCCATGCGGAATTCCACCGACCCCGAGACCGTGCTGCGCTATACGGAGGCCGAATGGCGTGCCTTCGTCCTGGGCGCGAGGGATGGCGAATTCGATCTGAGCTGAGGAGCGCGGGTGCGGGGGCGGACGCCGGTCGGTGCCCGCCCCCGCGGTCGTGTCCCACCGCTCGGCCGTCGCTCGGCCGCCGCTCAGCGGCCGAAGGCCATCAGTAGGCTTTCGGCGGTGGTGTCGCTGCCGGTGATGCGGTTGGTGGCGATGTAGAAGTTGCCGTTGCGGTAGGTGTGGCTGGCCGAGTAGAAGTCGCGCTCTGCTTTTTGGGTGGCCTGGGGAAGGCGCAGGAGGGTTTTGGGCTTGCCGCCGCTGGGGTCGATGCGGACTATTCGGCCGGGGGCGGTGTATGTGGGCTTTTCGTACGCGATGAGGTTCTTACCGTCCATGTTCAGCGGGAGCAGGAGCCGTTCGGCCACCTTGACCGCCCATTTCCGCTTACCGGTGGTGAGGTCGAAGGCGTGAATCTCGCTTGTAGAGCCCAGGCCGTGGTCCTGGGTCATCTCGGTCGGCAGGTAGAAGGTGTCGGCGGAGACGGCGACGCCCTCGCAGTTGCCCATGTTGGTGCCGAAGATGTCCGTGCCGCACTCCGGCTGGTAGGACTGTTTGCCCAGTGCGAGGGTCGAGCGTTCCTTGCCCTTGCCGGAGAGGGCCAGGATGCCTCCGGAGCGTCGGTCTTGGTCAATGAGGGCCACCACAGCGGGGCTGCTGGAGAAGATGTTGCTGACCTTGAATCCCTTACGGATGGTATAGGTCCACTTGATCGAACCGCTGAGGGTGAGCTGCTGGAGCTTGGCGGTGCCATTGGAGCAGGAGTAAGCGCGCAGCAGGACCCTGCCGCCCGCGTAGCCGTCAATGGAGCAGCCTGCGCTCGGCTTTTCGGGTGAGACTTCCTTGCCGTCGCTGACCTTGATGACGGCGGAGCCGCCGAACCAGGCCATGCCGACGAGATTGCCGCTCTGCGCCATGCCCACGTTCGTGTAGCCACCGCCCAGGGCGTCACTCTCGGGGGCGGGATGGTCCCAGAGCTTGACGCCCTTGTTGAGGTCGATCAGGGCGAGTTGGCTGCAGGAGTCCTTCCCATGGCCCGCATAGGCGACCACGACCTTGCCGTCGGTCGTGGAGGTGGGAGCGGCGCAGACCGCCTTGGGGAGCGAGAGGGTCCACTTGCTGCCCCCTTCGTCCTTGTACGCGACGATCTTGTTCTCGACCGCCTTGACAACATAGCCCTTCATCGCCCAGAAGCCGGGCACTTCGAGGTTACTCTTGCTGACCTCGGGCGCGGGCTTCTGGTAGAGGACCTTGGCCTCGCCTGCCCGGCGCTGGTCGTTGGGATCGCTTTCGCCGTTGCCGCGGCCGCCGGTGTTGTCGCCGTCACCGGTCGTCGGCTCGGGTGTCGGGTCCTGTGTCTTGGAGTGGCTCGGGGTGGTCGTCGTGGGACTCGCGGTGGGGTTCTCACCGCCGTCATCACCGCCCACCGCTGCGTACACCCCGCCACCGGCCGCGAGCAGTACCGCCACCGCCGCGCCGACGATGACAGCCTTCCGCTTCGGAGTTCGGCCACCAACGGCGGGCGAAGGCGCGCCGTACGGCCCGCCGGGCAGTTGGGTGTACGGACCGCCGTACTCCGGCTGGCGTCCGTACGGGTTCGACGGGTCCGGGGGCGCGCCGGGCGGTGGTGGGGGCGGGCTCGGCGGGAGGGCGCCGTCCCATATCTGGGGCGGAGTGTGACCCGTCGACGGAGCTGATGGGGGCCTCTGAGGCGCGGTGTTCGGCGTGGGCGGTGTTGGAGGTCTCCGCGGCGAGCCGGAGCCGCCCTGGCCGGGCTCCCGGGGCTCCTGTGGCTGATCGGGCTCCTGAGGCTCTGGGGGCGGCGGACCGAAGCCGCCGGAGGGCGGCTGGTTGGGTGGCTGGGGCGGCTGCGGCATCTGCGCCTACCTCTCACAAGAGTCCACCGACCAGTCAGCCTCCTCCCCGCGATCCGGTCGGCGGCGTCGGCCGGAAAGGGGTGACCTGGTCTCAGGTCCCACTGTGCAACAGCATTCGAGCGGGGATTCTTTGTACCACCGGACGCTTGGACTTCTCCCCGCGGTTGCCGGGTACGTACCGCCGTAAGGCACGGTGAGGTCTCGGACAGCCTCGAGTGCGCGGATGGGCCTGCCCCCTCGGCGCTCATGGTGATTAGTCTTGGGGTACCCGGTGGAGCGCCCGTTCAGGGGCCCCCGGCGTCACAAAAGGGGAAAGCCGAACGGTCGGACGACAGTAGCGATCGGCAGAAGATCGGCCTCGCCAAGAATTACAAGGGTGTTCGACCACACCAGGAGGCATTGTGAGCAGCGATCGGGACGAGATCCGCACGGGCGGAAACACACCCGGCGATGATCGGTCCGACGCGGAGACCGAGCACACGGGCGAGTTCACCATCGACTACACCCCACCCGCCTGGTACACGCAGAACGCTTCGTCGTCGTCCTCGCCGTCCTCCACGGCCCCCACGTCGACCGGCGGTTCCGGGGGAACCGGGACGGGCGCGGGTGCGGGGATGCCGGGTCCGCCGCCTCCACCGCCGCCCACCGGCAATCCGGTGCCCGTGCCGGGGGTGCCGGAGCCGAGCGGTTTTCCGGGTGCCTGGCCGCCGCCGGCCCCGGTGCCCTCCTCCGATGTCGCGTCGGACGCCTCCGAGGTGGCGGAGGTCCCCGCGCAGAGGGAGGACGAGGCACGGTCGGAACCGGAGAGCAGAGAGTCCGACTCGGGCAGTCACATGTCGCCTTTGCCCGACTCTGGGGCTGATTCGATTGGTGCCGCGCCCGCGGGTGACAGCGTTACGGATGACGGCGTTTCGGACAGCGCTGAGTCCGAGCCCTCCTACGAGGCCTCCGCACCGGCAGCCGATGTCGAGACGGAGGATTCGGCTGCGGCTTCCGCCTCCGCTCCCGTCGATGACGACTTCACGCTGGCGCCCGCCGCTGCTCCGCAGGACGACGACGCCTTCCGGCCGGACTCGGAGTACGCCACCGAGGCGGGCTCCGACGAGGGCGAGAACGGCGATCTGGGCAGCCCTTCCACCGTGCGGTTCTCCACCGCCTCGCTGCGGCGCGAGATCGCCGAGAGGCGGAGCGAGGACTCCGGCGCCGGGTTCGCTGATCCCGGTTCCGGTTCCGGTTCTCCTTCCGGCTCCGGTTCCGGTTCTCCTTCGGGTTCCGGTTCGGATTCCGAGTCTGGGTCTTGGCCCGGGTCTGGCTCCGGGTCCGGGGTTGCGTCCGGGTCCGGGGGTGCGTCCCGGTCCGGTTCGGACGGCGATTCCGGCTCCTCTGAGTCGGACGACCGTACGGACGACGACGTGCGCAGCGAGGGCACATTGCGCTTCTCCACGGCCGCGCTGCGGCGTGAGATGGAGGAGCTGAGGCAGGCGAGCGCCGAGCCTCAGGACGCGGTTCCCGAGGACGCGGTCCCCGAGGACGCCGTGCCGCCGAGCGCGCCGTCGCCCGAGCAGCCCGCCACCACCTGGGCCCCGCCGCCCGTTCCGCAGTCGGGGCTGCCGCCCCTGCCGCCGGACTTCCAGCCCGCGGCGCCCGAGGACGCTCCACCGGCTCCGGGTCCCGCTCCGGTTCCGGAGCAGCGGACGGATGGGCCCGCCACCCCTGGTGCCGGAGTGCCGCTCCCGCCGCAGGACACCTCCTGGGCGCCTCCCCCGCCCCAGCCGCACGGTCAGCCCGAGCAACCCGCCGCCGGGCCGGGGCCGCAGGGCGGATACGGCTATCCGCGTCCCGGTGAGGGCGCTCCCGGTGCGATTCCGGGCCAGCCCGGTCCGGCCCCGCTGCCGGATCAGTCCCCGGGGGCGCAGCCCCCGGCGGGCAACGTGCCCGGCCCGCAGGGCGGTTACCAGCAGCCCGGTCCGGGCGTACCGGGTCCCGGTCCGCAGGGTGCCCCGGCTCCGCAGGGGCCCCACTACGGCTACCCGCCCCCGGGGGCCCAGCCCGCGCCCGGCCCGGGTGGTCCGGGACAGGGCCAGGGGCCGACGCCCGTCCCGGGCGGCTATGGCTTCCCGCAGCCGCCCGCCCCGGACCAGCAGGGCCAGGGCCCGTACCAGCAGCCCCCCGCACAGCCCTACCCCGCGCCCCAGGCTGGGCAGGCCGAGTACCCCGGCCACCCCGGACAGCCCGCCCAGCCGATGTACCCGGGCCAGCCCGGCCAGCCTGCCCAGCCCGGTCAGCCCGGTCAGCCTGCCCAGCCCGGTCCGTACGCGCCGAACGGCCCCGTCCAGGGCCAGCCGCCGTATGACCCCCAGGGTCAGCAGTTCCCCGGGCAGCAGGGTCCGGGCGCGCAGGGTGGGTACGGCTTCCCGCGGCCCGGCGACGGCGTTCCCGGACCCGTTCCCGGGCAGCCGGCGCAGCCACAGCCGCATGACGGATACGGCTATCCGCGCCCGGACGCCCAAGCCGCCCCGGCGGCCCCGGCCGACCCCCGTACCGGCGGCTGGCCGACCGTGACGCCCGACCAGCGGCGCCAGGCCGGAGGCGCGGGGGCACCGCTCGGGTACACCGCCGCGGTCGAGCTCTCCTCGGACCGGCTGATCAAGGGCAAGCAGAAGCCGAAGAAGAACACCCCCGGCCCCTCCCGCTTCAAGCTCGGCGGCAAGAAGGAGGAGGCGGAGCGGCAGCGCAAGCTGGAGCTGATCCGCACGCCGGTGCTCTCCTGCTACCGCATCGCGGTGATCAGCCTCAAGGGCGGCGTCGGCAAGACCACGACGACCACCGCCCTCGGCTCGACGCTGGCCATCGAGCGCCAGGACAAGGTCATCGCGATCGACGCCAACCCGGACGCGGGCACCCTCGGCCGAAGGGTCCGCCGGGAGACCGGTGCGACCATTCGCGACCTGGTCACGGCGATCCCGTACCTCAACAGCTATATGGACATCCGGCGGTTCACCTCGCAGGCGCCGTCGGGGCTGGAGATCCTCGCCAACGACGTGGACCCGGCGGTCTCGACGACGTTCAACGACGACGACTACCGCAGCGTCATCGACGTCCTGGGCAAGCAGTACCCGATCATCCTCACCGACTCGGGCACGGGCCTGCTCTACAGCGCCATGCGCGGCGTCCTCGACCTCGCCGACCAGTTGATCATCATCTCCACGCCCTCGGTGGACGGCGCGAGCAGCGCCAGCACCACCCTGGACTGGCTGTCCGCGCACGGCTACGCGGATCTGGTCTCGCGGAGCATCACGGTGATCTCCGGGGTCCGGGAGACCGGCAAGATGATCAAGGTCGAGGACATCGTGTCCCACTTCGAGACCCGCTGCCGCGGGGTGATCGTCGTGCCGTTCGACGAGCATCTGTCGGCGGGCGCCGAGGTGGACCTGGACATGATGCGGCCCAAGACCCGTGAGGCGTACTTCAACCTCTCGGCCATGGTCGCGGAGGACTTCACCCGCGCCCAGCAGGAGCAGGGTCTGTGGACGGGCGACGGAGCGGCCCAGCCGCCGCAGGTGGCCCCGCCGATGCCCGGACCGGCCCAGCAGCCCTACCCGGGCGCCTACGCGCCTCAGCAGGGCCAGCAGCCGCAGTACCCCGGGTACCCGCAGCAAGGCGGCCAGCAGGGCTGGCAGCAGTCCTATGAGCAGGGGCAGCAAGGGCAGCAGCCGCAGCCCGGCCAGCCGTGGCAGCAGGCCCAGCCGGGGCAGCCCTGGCAGCAGCAGCCCCCGCAGCAGTAGCGGGCGAAGAAGCGAACGCGCCCCGTGGGCCGGTGATCCGGTCCACGGGGCGCATTCGCGTTCTCCGTTCACCACGCGGCGCACGGCGCCTCAGCACGCGCCCTCAGCCGCTCCCGTACGCCTCAGCCGCCGCGCCGTACGCCCCGTACGCCAGTACGCCTCAACGGCTCCCGTGCTCCTCCACAAGCTCCCGCGCCCGCTTCACATCGGCCGCCATGCGCTCCAGCAGCGCCTCGATCGAGTCGAACTTCTCCTGGCCCCGCAGATAGGCGAGGAAGTCGACCTCGACATGGAGTCCGTACAGATCCAGTCCGACCCGGTCGATCGCATACGCCTCGACCGTTCGCTCGGTCCCGTCGAACTGCGGATTGGTGCCGACCGAGATCGCCGCGGGCATCGCCTCGCCCTGCGCCGTCAGCCAGCCGGCGTAGACGCCGTCGGCCGGGATCGCGGTGTGCGGCAGCGTCTCCAGGTTGGCCGTCGGGAAGCCCAGCTCACGGCCGCGCTGGGCACCGCGCACCACCACGCCCTCGACCCGGTGCGGCCGGCCGAGGACCTCCATCGCGCCCGTGACATCGCCCTCCGCGACCAGGCGGCGCACCAGCGTGGAGGAGAACGGCTCGCCGCCGCCCGCCTCACCGCGCTCGTACAGGTCGATGACCTCGACCTCGTAGTCGTAGGTGGTACCGAGCTCGCGCAGGAATGCCACGTTCCCGGCGGCCTTGTGGCCGAAGCGGAAGTTGGGGCCCTCCACCACGACCCGGGTGTGCAACTTGTCCACCAGCACCTTCACCACGAAGTCCGCGGGGGTGAGCCGCGAGAACTCCGCCGTGAACGGCAGGATCAGCACCGCGTCCACGCCCAGCCCGGCCATCAGCTCCGCGCGCCGCTGGTGCGTGGCGAGCAGCGGTGGATGGCTGCCGGGCCGCACGACCTCGCTCGGATGCGGGTCGAAGGTGACCACGACCGCCGGTACGCCCAGCTCACGCGCCCGTGCCACGGCACGGCCGATGATCAGCTGGTGCCCTCGGTGCACCCCGTCGTAGGAACCGATGGTGACGACGCTGCGCCCCCAGTCCTCGGGGATGTCCTCCAAGCCACGCCAGCGCTGCACTTTGCCCGCTCCTCGCCCGAACCTTTGTCTGTCGACTTCGCAGGTCTAAGACTGCCATGCCCCGGGCCCCCGCCTCGCATCGGTGGCCGCCTCGAGCGCCCGGACCGGCCGGAAAGCCACGGTAGGCGGCCGGTCCCGGCGGGTGCAACGCGGCCCGGAGTCGGCAATGACACACCGGCGCCGCGTCGGCCGGGCCGGGCGCGCCGACGGCGTCAACCCGGCAACCCGTCAACGCATCAACGCCGTCATACGAAGACGGCCAGGCTCTTCGCCTTGCCCTTCGACTCCTCCACCAGGGCCAGAAAGCGCCCCTCCGGCCCGAAGACCGCGACCGGCCCCGACCCCGGCCCCGTCTCCCCCGACGGCATGTCGATCCGCACCCCGTTGCCCAGCAGCCGGGCCTGGCGCTCGTCCACGTCCCAGCGCGGGAACGCGGCGGCCGCCGCCTCCGCGATGGGCAGGATCTCAAGCGACTCCTCCAGCCGCTCCAGCGTCCTGGCCGCCTCCAGCCCGTACGGACCGACCCGGGTCCGGCGCAGGGCCGTGAGATGGCCGCCCACGCCGAGTCCGGCGCCCAGGTCGCGCGCCAGGGCCCGGATATAGGTGCCGGAGGAGCACACCACCGTGACGTCCAGGTCGAGGACGGTGGTGCCGTCCTCCGCCTTGGCCTCGCGGCGGTCGTGGAGGACGAAGGAGGAGACGGTCACCGGCCGTGCCGGGATCGCGAACTCCTCGCCCTCCCGCGCCCGTGCGTAGGAGCGCTTGCCGTCGATCTTGATGGCGCTGACCTTCGAGGGAACCTGCTGGATGTCCCCGGTCAGCTCCTCGATCCCGGCCCGGACGGCGCCCAGGTCGACCCCGGCGGCGCCGTCGGAGGCGGTGGTCTCGCCCTCCGCGTCATCGGTGACCGTGGTCTGCCCGAGCCGGATGGTGGCCCGGTACTCCTTCTCGGTCAGCGCCAGATGGCCCAGCAGCCGGGTGGCCTTCTCCACGCCGACCACGAGCACGCCCGTGGCCATCGGGTCCAGCGTCCCGGCGTGGCCGACCCGCCGGGTGCCGGCGAAGCGGCGCATCCTGGCGACGACGTCGTGCGAGGTGAAACCGGCCGGTTTGTCGACGATCACCAGGCCGTCCGGTGCCCCGGAACCGGCCCTGCCGTTGCGCGTCATGTGTCCGCTGAACCCTTGCCGTCCGTGCCGGGCTCCTCGTCGTCCTCCTGGCCGGGCTTGCGGTACGGATCGGCCTCGCCCGCGTAAGCGGCCCCCGAGGACGCCTCGCGCACCTGGGCGTCCGCCTCCCTGGCCTTGGCGAGCAGATCGTCGATGGTGCGGGCGTTCTCCGGCAGCGCGTCCGGGACGAACGTCAGGGTCGGGGTGAAGCGCACCCCCGTCTGGCGCCCGACCTCCGACCGCAGCACGCCCTTGGCGCTCTCCAGGGCCGCGGCGGAGGCCGCCCGCTCCTCGTCGTCGCCGAAGACCGTGTAGAAGACGGTCGCCTCCCGCAGATCACCGGTGATCCGGGTGTCGGTGATGGTCACATAGCCCAGCCGCGGGTCCTTGATCCGCCGCTGCAGGGTCTCCGCGACCACGACCCGGATGCGGTCCGCCAGCTTGCGTGCCCGCGCGGTGTCGGTCATGCGTCTTCTTCTCTCTTCTTCGCGTCAGTCATCGATGGCCGGGGGCGCGGTCTGCGACCACCGGTCCGGCCCTCATTCATCATCGCCACCGTGGAACCGCCGTCGCACGGACAGCAGCTCCACCTCCGGCCGCGCCGCCACCAGCCGCTCGCAGCGGTCGAGCACCTCCGAGAGGTGGCCCGGGTCCCCGGAGACCATCGCCAGGGCGATCTGGGCCCTGCGGTACAGGTCCTGGTCGCCGACCTCCGCCGCGCTCACCGCGAATTTGCGGTGCAGCTCGGCGACGATCGGGCGGACGACGGAGCGCTTCTCCTTCAACGACCGTACGTCGCCGAGAAGCAGGTCAAAGGACAACGTCCCTACATACATGCGGTCCGGGTCAAGCCACCCGTGGGGCCTTTGTGATTGCGGGCTTCTCGCACCGTACACGCAAGGGCCGGGGCCGATCGACGGAAATTCCTCCGCCGATCGGCCCCGGCCGCCGCCGCTTGTCAGCCGCGCGGCTTCTCGCGCATCTCGTACGTCGCGATGACGTCGTCGATCTTGATGTCGTTGTAGCTGCCGAGGTTGATACCGCCCTCGAAGCCCTCGCGAATCTCGGTGACGTCGTCCTTGAAGCGGCGCAGGCCCTCGATGTTGAGGTTCTCCGCGATGACCTTGCCGTCGCGGACGAGGCGGGCCTTGGTGTTCCGCTTGACCTCGCCGGAGCGGATGAGCACACCCGCGATGTTGCCCAGCTTGGACGAGCGGAAGACCTCGCGGATCTCCGCCGTACCGAGCTCGACCTCTTCGTACTCCGGCTTGAGCATGCCCTTCAGGGCCGCCTCGATCTCCTCGATCACCTGGTAGATGACCGAGTAGTAACGGACGTCCACGCCCTCGCGCTCGGCCATCTGCGTGGCACGCCCGTCGGCGCGCACGTTGAAGCCGATGACGATGGCGTCCGAGCCCGTCGCCAGGTCGATGTCGGTCTCGGTGACCGCACCCACACCGCGGTGCAGCACCCGCAGGTCCACCTCTTCGCCGACGTCGAGCTGGAGCAGCGAGGACTCGAGAGCCTCCACCGAACCGGACGCGTCGCCCTTGATGATGAGGTTGAGCTGCTGGACCTGACCGGCCTTGAGCACCTTGTCCAGGTCCTCCAGGGAGACCCGGCGGGTGCGCTTGGCGAAGGCCGCGTTCCGCTCGCGGGCGGCGCGCTTCTCGGCGATCTGGCGGGCGGTGCGGTCCTCGTCCACGACGAGGAAGTTGTCACCCGCACCGGGCACGTTGGTCAGACCGAGCACCAGGACCGGGGTCGCCGGGCCGGCCTCCACCACGTTGTTCCCGTTGTCGTCGAGCATCGCCCGGACGCGGCCGTACGCGTCGCCGACGACCATCGTGTCGCCGACCCGCAGGGTGCCGCGCTGGACCAGCACGGTGGCCACGGCGCCGCGGCCGCGGTCGAGGTGGGCCTCGATCGCGATGCCCTGTGCGTCCTGCTCCGAGTTGGCCCGCAGGTCGAGCGAGGCGTCGGCGGTGAGGACGACGGCCTCCAGCAGGCTGTCGATGTGCAGACCCTGCTTGGCGGAGATGTCGACGAACATGGTGTCGCCGCCGTACTCCTCGGCCACCAGGCCGTACTCGGTCAGCTGACCGCGCACCTTGGTCGGGTCCGCGCCCTCGACGTCGATCTTGTTGACCGCGACCACGATCGGCACATCGGCCGCCTTGGCGTGGTTCAGCGCCTCGATCGTCTGGGGCATCACACCGTCGTTGGCCGCCACCACGAGGATCGCGATGTCGGTCGACTTGGCACCACGGGCACGCATGGCGGTGAACGCCTCGTGACCCGGGGTGTCGATGAAGGTGATCCTGCGCTCTTCGTCGTTGACCTCGGTCGAGACCTGGTAGGCACCGATGTGCTGGGTGATGCCGCCGGCCTCGCCCGCGACCACGTTGGTCTTGCGGATCGCGTCCAGCAGTCGGGTCTTACCGTGGTCGACGTGACCCATGACGGTCACCACCGGCGGACGCGCGGAGAGCATCTCCTCGCCGCCCTCGTCCTCGCCGAACTCGATGTCGAAGGACTCGAGAAGCTCGCGGTCCTCCTCCTCCGGGCTGACGATCTCGACGTTGTAGTTCATCTCGTCGGCGAGAAGCTGAAGCGTCTCGTCGGAGACGGACTGCGTCGCGGTGACCATCTCGCCGAGGTTGAGCATGACGGCGACCAGCGACGCCGGGTTGGCGTTGATCTTCTCCGCGAAGTCGGTGAGAGAGGCACCACGCGACAGCCGGACCGTCTGGCCGTTGCCGCGCGGCAGCATCACGCCGCCGACCGACGGGGCCTGCATGGCCTCGTACTCCTGGCGCCTCTGCCGCTTCGACTTACGGCCACGACGCGCCGGACCGCCGGGACGGCCGAAGGCGCCCTGCGTACCACCACGGCCACCGGGACCGCCGGGACGGCCGCCGAAGCCGGGACGGCCACCGCCGCCGAAACCGCCACCGCCGCCGGGACCGCCCGGACGGCCGGCGAAACCGCCGCCACCACCGGGACGACCGCCACCGCCGCCACCGGGACGACCGGCGAAGCCGCCGCCACCACCGGGACGACCGCCACCGCCGCCACCGGGACGACCGCCGCCGCCGGGACCGCGACCGCCACCGCCGCCGGGGCCCGGACGCGGGCCCGCGGCCGGACGCTGCGGCATCATGCCCGGGTTCGGACGCGCGCCGCCGGGACCCGGACGCGGGCCGCCACCCTGGGCGCCCTGCGGACGGGGCATCTGGCCCGGAGTGGGACGGGGACCGCCGGGACCGCCCTGGCCACGGCCCGGACCGCCCTGGCCGCCGCCCTGCGGACGCGGACCGCCGCCGGGCTGACCGCCGGGACGCGGGGCGCCGCCGGGACGGGGCGCCTGGGGGCGCGCCATACCGGTGGAGCCACCGGAGGTGAAGGGGTTGTTACCGGGACGGGGACCGGCCGGACGGGGACCACCCGAACGCGGACGCTCCTGACCCGGACGCGGGCCACCACGGCCACCCTGGCCGCCCTCGCGCTGACCACCCTCGCGCTGGCCACCCTGGCCCTGGCCCGGTGCGCCCGGACGGGCGCCGGGGCGCGGACCGGGAGTGGCACCCGGCTTGCCGGGCGCACCCGGCTTGGCCGCGGCGGGCTTGGGCGCGGGGGTCGGCGGCGCGGTGAACTCGGGCTGCGCCGGAGCCGCCGGCGCGGGGCCCGGCTTGGGGCCGGGGGCCGGACGGGCAGCCGGTGCCGGTGTGGGACGCGGGCCCGGAGTGGGCGCCGCGGAGGGGGTGCCGCGCTGGCCCTCGGGGGCGCCGGCCGGCTTGGGGCCGGGCGCCGGGGGCTTGGGGGCGGCCGGACGGGCCGCCGCCGCCGGACCTGGGGTCGGCGGCTTGGGCGTCGCCTTGCGCGGCGCCGAGGGCTTACCGGAGGCGCGGCCGGAGCCGTTGCCACCCTGGAAAGCGTCAGTCAACTTGCGCACAACCGGCGCCTCGATCGTCGAGGACGCCGAACGTACAAATTCACCGAGTTCCTGGAGCTTGGCCATGACGACCTTGCTCTCAACTCCGAACTCCTTGGCGAGTTCGTATACCCGGACCTTAGCCACTTCGCTCCTTTTAGGTCCGGGTTGTCGCCGGACCGTCGCTACTTCATGGGCGTACTCATCGCGTACTCATCGAGTGCTCATCGCAATCTCGACCTACTTCCGACTCGCGAGGTACCTGACCGCACGGTGTCCCGTGCCGTTCTTTCAACTACTCAGGGTGTCGCCTGTGCACCCTGCTCGACAAACCGGCGGAGCGCCGTGGTGTCGAGCGCTCCCGGCCCCCTGAAGGCCCGGGAAAAGGCCCGGCGGCGAACCGCCAGGTCAAGGCAGACCCGTGTGGGGTGAACATAAGCACCCCGACCGGGGAGCGTACCGCGCCGGTCGGGGACACAAACACCCTCGACAGCCACGATGCGCAGCAGATCGTTCTTGGCCGCCCGATCCCGGCATCCCACACAGGTTCTCTCAGGGCAGGCACCAGCTCGCGTGCGGCCAGACACTGGTTAAGTCTACCTCCCCGTACCGACCTCACCCCCTGGGGGGAGTGATCGAACCGTCACTCGATTTGGCCCGGATCCTGGGGGATCCGACCTGAATCAGCCTTGATCACCCAACTGCTCGGTGTCCGGCCGGATGTCGATCCGCCAGCCGGTCAGCCGCGCCGCCAGCCGGGCGTTCTGCCCCTCCTTGCCGATGGCGAGCGAGAGCTGGTAGTCCGGCACGGTGACCCGGGCCGAGCGCGCCGCCAGGTCGACCACCTCGACCTTGCTCACCCGCGCGGGTGACAGCGCGTTCGCCACGAGCTCAGCGGGCTCGTCCGACCAGTCGACGATGTCGATCTTCTCGCCGTGCAGCTCGGCCATCACGCTGCGCACCCGCCCGCCCATCGGGCCGATGCACGCGCCCTTGGCGTTCAGCCCCGCGCGGGTGGACCGGACCGCGATCTTGGTGCGGTGGCCCGCCTCACGGGCGATCGCCGCGATCTCCACGGAGCCGTCCGCGATCTCCGGCACCTCGAGCGCGAAGAGCTTCTTGACCAGATTGGGATGCGTACGCGAAAGGGTCACCGACGGTCCGCGCACGCCCTTGACGACTCGTACGACGTACGTACGCAGCCGGGTGCCATGGGCGTAGTCCTCGCCCGGGACCTGCTCCTGCACCGGCAGGATCGCCTCGAGACGGCCGATGTCCACCAGCACGTTCTTGGGGTCCTTGCCCTGCTGGACGACGCCGGCGACGACATCGCCCTCCCGCCCCGCGTACTCGCCGAAGGTGATCTCCTCCTCGGCGTCCCGCAGCCGCTGGAGGATGACCTGCTTCGCGGTCATGGCGGCGATCCGGCCGAAGCCGGAGGGGGTGTCGTCGAACTCCTGGGGCTCCTGCCCCTCCTCCAGGTCCTCGGCGTCCTCACGGGCCCATACGGTCACATGGCCGGTGTCGCGGTTGAGCTCCACGCGGGCCCGGCGGCGGCTTCCCTCGGTGCGGTGGTAGGCGATGAGGAGGGCCGATTCGATCGCCTCGACCAGCAGGTCGAAGGAGATCTCCTTCTCTCGCACCAGACCCCGCAGGGCACTCATGTCGATGTCCACGGCTACGCCTCCTCCTTGCTCTCGTCGTCGTCGCCCGCGGTCTTGTCCGCGGACTTGCGGTTGAACTCGATCTCCACCCGGGCCTTGGAGATCTCCTCGAAGGCCAGCCGCCTGGCGGTGGGCTTGCGCCCCTTCACACCGGGGACCTCCAGATCGAGTCCCCCGTCGTCCACCGAGACGATCCGGGCCACCAGCTCGTCGCCGTCGGCGAGGCGCGCTCTCATGAGGCGGCCGGCGGCGCGGCGGTAGTGGCGAGGCTCGGTCAGGGGGCGTTCGGCGCCGGGGGAGGTGACCTCGAGGACGTACGCGGTCTGGCCCATGGCGTCCGTGTCGTCGAGGGTCTTGGAGATGTCCCGGCTCAGCTCCGCACACGTGTCCAGCTGCACGCCGTCGTCGGAGTCCACGACCACTCTCAGCACACGCCGCCGCCCGGCCGGTGTCACCTCGACCTCTTCCAGATCCAGGTCTCGCGCGCTGACGAGCGGTTCCAGCAGTCCGCGCAGCCTCTCGCTCTGGGTGGTGCTCATCCGGGTGACTCCTCGGCCGCGTGTGCTGTTGTGGGAAGGTCGCGTGTCAGGTCAAAGCCTATCTGTTCCGGCGGCGGGCTGACGATTCGGTGGCCGCTGCCGGGCAGACGGCCTCGGCGCGGGTACGCTCGCCTGCTGTGATCACTACCGGCGGCCGGGAGCGGCCGCAGCCCGGAAAGAGGAACGTGTCGATCACCACTCCCCCGCCCCGTGCCACTCCCCCGCCCCGTGCCACAGCCGCGCCTGACGCGGTGTCCGCGATCCCCGCCGTGTCCGCCTCGTCCGCCGTGTCCGCCGTGTCCGCGGTGTCTTCGGCGTCCGGCACCTCTTCGGCCCGCACCGCGCCGGTGACCCGGCGGCGGAGTCTGCTGCTGGGCGGCGGGGCGCTGGGGGCCGTCGCGCTGCTGAGCGGCTGCTCCGACGACCCCGAGTCCCGGCGCGAGGCGGACGGCGGGGCGGACGTCGCGCTGCTGCGGGCGCGGGGCGCGCGGGACTCCACCGCACTCCTCGCGCGCTACGACGCGACCGTGGACGCGCACCCCGCCCTCGCGGACCGGCTGGCGCCGCTGCGGGAGGAGACGGCCCGGCATGTCGCGGTCTTCACCGCCAAGGGCCGGTCCCCCTCTCCCTCCGCGACCGTGTCGCGCTCACCCTCGGCGGGCGGGCGGCGGATGCCGAAGGTCCCGAAGGACGAGAAGCGGGCCCTGTCCGCCCTCGTCCAGGCCGAGCGCCGGACCGCCGACACCCGCACCGCCGCGCTCGCCACCGCGCCGCCCGAGCTGGCCCGGCTGCTGGCCTCCGTCGCGGCCTGCGGCGCCGCCCACGTGTATCTCCTCACGCAGCGCGACACGGACTCGTGATCACGCTCGGGACCACCGGGAAGGGGTACTGACATGGCCGCTCGAGCAGACCGCCCGGCCGTCGGCGAACGCGCCGCGGCGCTCAGGGCCGCGCAGGCGGCGCTCGCCGCCGAGCACGCCGCGGTGTACGGCTACGGCGTCGTCGGCGGGCGGATCGGCGACGACCGGCTCGCGGAGGCGCGCGAGGGCTACGCCGCGCACCGCGCGCGCCGGGACGACCTCGCCCGCACCGTGCGCGACCTCGGCGGCCGCCCCACCAGCGCGGCGCCCGCCTACGCCCTGCCCTTCGCGGTGCCGGACGCGCCCGCCGCGGTGCGGCTCGCGGCCGAGTTGGAGAACCGGGTCGCCGCCGTCTACGCCGACCTCGTACGGGCCTCGACCGGATCCCTGCGCCGCCAGGCGGCGGGCGCGCTGCGGGAGGCGGCGGTCCGGGCGGTGCGCTGGCGGGGCGGCGGCGTAGCCTTCCCTGGGCTCACCGAACGCGCCACACCGGCCACTCCGTCGGCGTCGCCGAGCGGTGGGTCGGACGGGGTGTGACGTCATTGACGGTGGAGGGGACAGCTCAGGAATGGCATCGGCACCACGGCCCGGCGGCCGCGATACGGACCGCGTCCTCGTGCCGAAGCGGCTTCTGGACGCGCTGGGCGACGACCCCGCGAGCGCCGTACGGAGCTGGCTGGACGCCCTGCCGGGGACGGCCGAGCGGCAGCTGGCGGCCTGGGAGCTGACCCTGGAGCGGGTCGCGACACCCGGGGGGCGTCGCGGGCTCGTCGCGCTCGTACGGCTGGCGGACGACACCCCGGCGGCGCTGAAGTTCCCGGTCCCCGGCCCGGACGCGGACCGTGAGCGGGCCGCCCTCGCGCACTGGAACGGCTGGGGCGCGGCCCGGCTGCTGCGCGCCGACCCGGACACCGGTGCGCTGCTGCTCGAGCGGCTGCACGGCGCGGTGTCGCTGCGCTCGCTGCCCGAGCCGAAGGCGCTGCTGGAGGCGGCGGGCACGGTACGGCGGCTGTGGGTGCCGCCGCCCGAGGGGCATCCGTTCGCGTCGGTCACCGGACGTACCGAGGAGGAGCGGGAGATCCTGCGGGTGCTCGGCGCCGGGGACTGGGCGGCGCAGGCCCGTCCGCTCACCGACGAGGCGCTGGAGCTGCGGGCGGCGCTGCCCGCCGAGCCGCCCGAGGAGGTGCTGCTGCACGGCGCCTTCCGGCAGGGGAAGGTGCTGGCCGGGGAGCGCGCACCCTGGCTCGCGGTGGGTCCGGCGCCGCTCGTGGGCGAGCGCGCGTACGACCTGGCGCGGCTGGTGCTCGACCGCTGCGAGGATCTGGCCGCGGGACCCGGTCCCGCCGCGGCCGCGCGGCGCCGGGTCGCCAAGCTGGCGGATTCCCTGGACGTCGACCGCGACCGGCTGCGCGGCTGGTCCCTCCACCGCGCCGTCGAGACGGGCCTGCGCCACGCCGCCGCGGGCGACCGCCGCCGCGCGGAGCTGCTGCTGGAGTTCGCGGGCTGGCTCTGACGGGGCCGCCCGACTCGGCCGGGCACGGCTGACGTCTCGCGCCTCCGGCGCGGTTGGGCAGCGGGAGGCGGGGCGCGGGCTTCGCCGCCCGGCGCCGCGCCCGCTGCGCCGCCGCGGTCGTCAGCCGGTGGTGGTGAGGCGGGCGATGGCCTCCTCGATGGGGAGATCCTCCCGCTCGCCCGTACGGCGGTCCTTCAGCTCGACGACGCCGTCCTTCGCGCCGCGGCCCACGACCAGGATGGCCGGGACGCCGATCAGCTCGGAGTCGGTGAACTTCACGCCCGGGGAGACACCGGCGCGGTCGTCGACCATGACCCGCAGGCCCGCCGTGCCCAGCTTCTCGGCGAGGTCGAGGGCCATCTCGGTCTGGAGGGCCTTGCCCGCCGCGACGATGTGGACGTCGGCCGGGGCGACCTCGCGGGGCCAGCAGAGCCCGGACTCGTCGTGGGTCTGCTCGGCGAGGGCGGCGACGGCGCGGGAGACGCCGACGCCGTACGAGCCCATCGTGACCCGCGCCGGCTTGCCGTTCTGACCGAGCACATCGAGCTGGAAGGCGTCCGCGTACTTGCGGCCGAGCTGGAAGATGTGGCCGATCTCGATCGCCCGGTCCAGCTCGATGCCCGCACCGCAGCGCGGGCACGGGTCGCCCGGCTCGACCACGACGACGTCCAGGTACTCGTCGACCTCGAAGTCACGGCCGCAGACCACGTCGCGCGCGTGGGTGTCGGGCTTGTTGGCGCCGGTCACCCAGGCGGTGCCGGGGGCGACGCGCGGGTCGGCGATGTAGCGGAAGGACTTGCCCGCCAGACCCTGCGGGCCGACGTAGCCGCGCACCAGCTCGGGGCGGCCCTCGAAGTCCTCGGCCGTGACGAGCTCGACTACAGCCGGGGCGAGGTGCTCGCCCAGCTTGCCCAGGTCCACCTCGCGGTCGCCGGGGACGCCCACCGCGGTGATCTCGCCGTCGACCTTGACCAGGAGGTTCTTCAGGGTGGCGGAGGCCGGGACGCCGAGGTACTCGGCGAGGGTCTCGATGGTCGGGGTGTCGGGGGTGTCCAGCTCCTCGAGGGGGCCGTGCCCGGCGCCCTCGACCGGCGGCACGGTCACCGTGACCGCCTCGGTGTTCGCGGCGTAGTCGCAGTTCGGGCAGTCGACGAAGGTGTCCTCACCGGCCGCCGCCGGGGCCAGGAACTCCTCGGACGCCGAGCCGCCCATCGCGCCGGAGACCGCGGAGACGATGCGGTAGTCCAGGCCGAGGCGCTGGAAGATCCGCTGGTACGCCTCGCGGTGCAGCCGGTAGGACTCGGCGAGGCCCTCGTCGGTGGTGTCGAAGGAGTACGAGTCCTTCATCAGGAACTCGCGCCCGCGCAGCACACCCGAGCGGGGGCGGGCCTCGTCCCGGTACTTGGTCTGGATCTGGTAGAGCATGACCGGCAGATCCTTGTAGGACGTGCACTGGTCCTTGACCGTCAGAGTGAAGATCTCCTCGTGGGTCGGGCCCAGGAGGTAGTCGGCACCCTTACGGTCCTTGATCCGGAAGAGCAGATCGCCGTACTCGTCCCAGCGGCCGCTCGTCTCGTACGGCTCACGGGGCAGCAGCGCGGGCAGGAGGACCTCCTGGGCGCCGATGGCGTCCATCTCCTCGCGGACGATCCGCGAGACGTTCTCCAGGACCTTCTTGCCGATCGGCAGCCAGGTCCAGATGCCCGCGGCGGCGCGGCGGACGTACCCGGCGCGGACGAGCAGCTTGTGGCTGGCGGTCTCGGCGTCCGCCGGGTCTTCGCGCAGCGTCTTCAGCATCATCGTGGACATGCGCTGGACGTTGACGGCGTGGGCCATGGGGTCTCTCCTGCGTGCGATGGGATGTTCAGGAGGTTAGCCGCACGGGCTGGTTTCCCGGAAATGCGTAAGGCCGCGGCGGTGCCTAAGCGCTCCGCTGGAAGTGTCGCGATGCGTCGTCGGCCGACTGCGGCGCCGTCGTGGCTGGTCGCGCCCGCGCGGCGGAGCCGCACATCGACACAGCCCCGCGCCCCTTCGGGGCGCTGCCGGAACCGTAGCGGACTTCCTCCGACCTGCTTAGCGACGGCGCAGCGGCAGGGGGGCTCCCATCACGGCGTACGGGCTCGGGGCGCTCGGGAAGAGCACGGGGCGGGCGAGGTCGCGATAGCCCAGTGAGCGGTAGAGCGCGCGGGCCGGGCTCTCGGTGTCGATCGCGGACAGGATCGAGCGCGGCTCGTCCGCGCCGTCCGTAATGGTCGTGATCAGCTGTCGGCCGATGCCGCGGCTCTGGTACTCGGGGTGGACATGCAGCTCGGTGATGACGAACGAGTCGTCCAGCCAGTCCTCGTGCCCGGCCGCGCGCAGATACGGCTGGACGACCGTGGACCACCAGTGGGTGCGGTCGTTGGGCATGCCGTAGACGAAGCCGACGAGCCGGCCGGAGGGCGTGGTCGCGCCGAGCGCGCGGGCGCCGGGGCTCTTGAGGTGGCGCAGCACGATGTGGCGTCGTACGCCGACCTCCTCGTCCGTCAGCCCGAAGGCGACGGCCTGGACGTCGAGCGCTTCGTCCACGCGTGCGGCGAGGTCGAGCGACCCGACGACGACGTCTTCGGGTTCCGGGGTCCGCCCCCCGGGGAGATGCAGCATGGGCGGCACCCTACTGGCCCGTCGATCAGAACAGCACACTCATGAACGCGCCGACTTCCCGGAAGCCGACCCGGCGGTACGCGGCGCGGGCCGCGGTGTTGAAGTCGTTGACGTACAGGCTCACCACCGGGGCGACCTCGCTCAGCGCATAGCGCAGCACGGCCGCCATTCCGGTCTCGGACAGGCCGCGGCCGCGGTACTCGGGGGCCACCCATACGCCCTGGATCTGGCAGGCGTGCGGGGTGGCCGCGCCGATCTCGGCCTTGAACACCACCCGGCCGTTCTCGATCCGGGCGAAGGAGCGCCCGGCGGTGACGAGCTCGGCGACCCGCGCCTGGTAGAGCAGCCCGCCGTCGCCCGCGAGCGGCGAGACGCCGACCTCCTCGGTGAACATCGCCACGCACGCGGGCATGATCACGTCCATCTCGTCCTTATGGACGCGGCGCACCAGCGGATCGGGCGGGACGTCGGCGGGCATCGAGCTGGTGACCATCAGCGGCTGCCGGGCCCGGACCTCACGGGCCGGGCCCCAGCTGGGCTCCAGCAGGGACCACAGCCCGGCGGTGGTCTCGGCGGGGCCGACGATCGAGGAGCAGCGGCGGCCCGCCCGGCGGGCGCGCTCGGCGAAGCCGCGCACGGCCTCGGGGGTGGCGCAGATGGGCACGAGGTTCGCCCCGGCGTAGCAGAGCGACTCCAGCCGTCCGCCGGAGTACCAGCCCCACATCTCGCCACCGAGCCGCCACGGGTCCAGGCCGGCGACCTGGACGCGGGCGGCCACGAAGGCGTTCGAGACGGGGTCGCGGTCGAGCACCGCAAGGGCCGCGTCGAGCTCATGGGGCTCGAGAACCCTGGTGGTGGACGTGGTCAGCACGTGTCGGTCTGCCTCACGTGGTGCGGGCCCGCGGGCCGGGGACGTCGATTCTCCAGACTCTACCGCGCAGGCCAAGAGGGCCCCTCACCGCCTTTCCAGGGGCCCTGTGCGCCTCCCTGGGGGCGCTTCAGCCGCCGACGGAGACCTCGGGCTCGCCGGACGCGATGCCGTCCTTCTCCATCTGCTCGGCGATCTTCATGGCCTCGTCGATCAGGGTCTCCACGATCTTCGACTCCGGCACGGTCTTGATGACCTCGCCCTTGACGAAGATCTGCCCCTTGCCATTGCCGGAGGCGACACCCAGGTCCGCCTCACGCGCCTCACCCGGACCGTTGACGACACACCCCATGACCGCCACCCGCAACGGAACCTCCATACCCTCCAGACCGGCCGTCACCTGGTCCGCGAGCTTGTACACATCCACCTGCGCCCGACCGCACGACGGACACGAGACGATCTCCAGCCGCCGCTGCCGCAGATTCAGCGACTCCAGAATCTGAATCCCGACCTTCACCTCCTCCACCGGAGGCGCCGACAACGACACCCGGATCGTGTCCCCGATCCCCTCACTCAACAGCGCACCGAACGCCACCGCCGACTTGATCGTCCCCTGGAACGCCGGACCCGCCTCCGTCACCCCCAGATGCAACGGATAGTCACACCGAGCCGCCAGCTGACGATAGGCATTGACCATCACCACCGGATCGTTGTGCTTCACCGAGATCTTGATATCCCGGAACCCGTGCTCCTCGAACAGCGAACACTCCCACAACGCCGACTCCACCAAGGCCTCCGGCGTGGCCTTGCCGTACTTCTCCAGCAACCGCTTGTCCAGCGACCCCGCGTTCACCCCGATACGAATCGGCACACCCGCACCCGACGCCGCCTTCGCGATCTCCCTGACCTTGTCGTCGAACTGCCGGATGTTCCCCGGATTCACCCGCACCGCCGCACACCCGGCATCAATCGCCGCGAACACATACTTCGGCTGGAAATGAATATCGGCGATCACCGGGATCTGCGACTTCTTCGCGATCACCGGCAACGCATCCGCGTCATCCTGCGACGGACACGCCACCCGCACGATCTGGCACCCCGACGCCGTCAACTCCGCGATCTGCTGCAACGTCGCACCGATGTCCGCCGTCACCGTCGTCGTCATCGACTGCACCGAGACCGGAGCGTCACCACCCACCGCCACCGACCCGACCTGGATCTTCCGGCTGGCCCTGCGCTCGGCGAGCTTGGCCGGTACGGACGGCATTCCTAGCGAAATCGCAGTCATCTGGTTCGAAACCCCAAGGTGTGTGCGTGGCTGGAGATCAGCGGACTCCGATCTCCGAGATTACGGCACCGGTCATGGCCTCAGCACACCGCGCTCCTGAAGTCCACCCAAAGGTGAACTTCAGGACATCTCCCGTCATCAGGAGATTTTCACGGGGTTCACGACGTCCGCCACCAGGACGAGCAGCGTGAAGCAGATGAAAACTCCGGCGATCACATAGGCGGCCGGCATCATCTTCGCCACGTCGAACGGTCCGGGGTCGGGCCGCCGGACCAGCCGGGCGGTGTGGCGGCGGATGGCCTCCCACACCGCGCCCGCGATGTGGCCGCCGTCCAGCGGCAGCAGCGGCAGCATGTTGAACAGGAACAGCGAGAGGTTGAACCCGGCGACCAGGAAGAGCATGGTCGCGATCCGCTGGGAGGGCGGGATGTCGAGGTTGGCGACCTCGCCGCCGACCCGGGCCGCGCCCACGACGCCCATCGGGGAGTCCGCCTTGCGCTCGCCGTCCCCGAAGGCCGCGTTCCACAGGTCCGGGATCTTGGAGGGCAGGGCGATCATGGAGTCGATGCCGTCCTCGACCATGTTGCCCATACGGTCCACGGACTGCCCGAAGGACTGCTGGACCACTCCGTTGGCCGGGGTGAAGCCGAGGAAGCCGGCGGTGACGAACTCGCCCTCGACATAGCCGCCGTTCCCGTCGGACTTGGCGACCTGGTTCTCTATGAGGTCGGCGTGCAGGGTCTTGCGGACGCCGTCCCGCTCGACGGTGATCGTGGCGGGGCCGGTGGTCTCGCGGATGTCCTGCTGGAGGGCTCCCCAGTCCGGGGTGGGGCGGCCGTTGAAGGCGACGATCTTGTCCCGGGGCTGCAGACCGGCGGCCTTGGCCGGGGAGTCCTTGGCGCCCTTGGGGCACTTGTCGGTGGAGGACGAGGCCGCGACCACGCACTGGGAGACCGTGCCCACATTGGTGGTCTGGGTGTTGACGCCGAAGCTCATCATCACCCCGAGGAAGATCACCACCGCGAGGATCAGGTTCATGAAGGGCCCGGCGAACATGACGATCACGCGCTTCCACGGCTTGCGCGTGTAGAACAGGCGCTTGTCGTCGCCGGGCTGCAGCTCCTCGAAGGCGGCCGACCGGGCGTCCTCGATCATGCCGCGCCACGGTGAGGTGGAGCGCGCGGTGATCTTTCCGTCGTCGCCCGGCGGGAACATCCCGATCATGCGGATGTAGCCGCCGAGCGGAACCGCCTTGATGCCGTACTCGGTCTCGCCCTTCTTCCGGGAGAAGATGGTCGGCCCGAAGCCGACCATGTACTGGGGCACCCGGATGCCGAAGAGCTTGGCCGTGGAGAGGTGGCCGAGCTCATGCCAGGCGATGGAGATCAGCAGGCCGACGGCGAACACCACTATGCCGAGGACCGTCATCAGTGTCGTCATGCGCGAGCCTCCGGGGTCGCCTTCGCCGCTCTGGCGGCCAGTTCCGTTGCGCGGGCGCGGGCCCATGTCTCGGCCTCGAGGACGTCCGCGACGGTGAGCCGGGTTCCCGCGGCCGGGGTGCCGTGCTCGGCCACCACCTCGGCGACCGTATCGACGATTCCGTTGAACGGCAGCTTTCCGTCAAGGAAGGCGTCCACACACTCCTCGTTCGCCGCGTTGAAGACGGCCGGGGCGGTGCCGCCGAGGTCGCCGACCTGGCGGGCGAGCCCGATCGAGGGGAACGCCTCGGTGTCCAGGGGAAAGAACTCCCAGGTGTGGGCCTTGGTCCAGTCGCAGCCGGGCGCGGCGTCCGGCACCCGCTCGGGCCAGCCGAGGCCGAGCGCGATCGGCATCCGCATATCGGGCGGGCTCGCCTGGGCGAGCGTCGAGCCATCGGTGAATTCAACCATCGAGTGGATATACGACTGAGGGTGGACCACCACCTCAATCCGCTCGAAGGGAATGTCGTAGAGCAGATGAGCCTCGATGACCTCCAGGCCCTTGTTGACGAGGGTCGCGGAGTTGATTGTGATCACCGGGCCCATGTCCCAGGTGGGATGGGCCAGCGCCTGCTCCGGGGTGACCGAGGCCAGCTCCCGCTTGGTCCGGCCGCGGAACGGGCCGCCGGAGGCGGTGACGACCAGCTTGCGGACCTCCTCGCGGGCGCCGCCGAGCAGCGCCTGGAAGAGCGCGGAGTGCTCGGAGTCGACGGGGACGATCTGTCCGGGCTTGGCCAGGGCCTTGACCAGGGGGCCGCCGACGATGAGCGATTCCTTGTTCGCCAGCGCCAGCACCCGGCCCGCCTCCAGGGCGGCCAGGGTGGGCGCCAGGCCGATGGAGCCGGTGATGCCGTTGAGCACGGTGTGGCACTGGGAGCGGGCGAGCTCGGTGGCCGCGTCGGGCCCCGCCAGGATCTCGGGGAGCGGCTCACCGGCGCCGTAGCGCGCGCTCAGCGCCTGGCGCACCTCGGCCACCGCCTCCGGCCGGGCGACCGCGACCCTGTCCACCCGCAGCCGGTGGGCCTGCTCGGCGAGGAGCCCGGCCCGTCCCCCGGCGGCGGACAGGCCGGTCACGCGGAAGCGGTCGGGGTTGCGCAGCACCACGTCGATGGCCTGGGTGCCGACCGAACCGGTGGAGCCCAGGATCACGATGTCGCGCACGCTCGCCGCGGCGGTGGCCGCCGGAACGCGCTGATGCGGGTCAGCCAGGGAATCCGTCATCCCCCCATTGTGGGGGCAAGGGGTGACGGCTCGGTGACAAGCCCCGGGATCCGGTGATCGCTGATCCCGGGGGCCCGTGAGCACGTGCTCCGGCGGCTTCCCGGCGGCTCCTCAGTGGATGGGCCGGTGGACGTTCTGCTCGGCGGTCGGGCCGGGAGTGGCGTCGGCGATCCAGGGGCCGTCACCGCTGGGGTCGATCACCCCGTGCTCGAGCCACTCGTACGTTCCGGAGAGCACCCCGGAGACCACCTTGCGGTCGAGTTCGTCGGTGTTGGTCCACAGCCGCCCGAAGAGCTCCTCGGCGCGGATCCTGGCCTGCCGGCAGAACGCGTCGGCCAACTGGTAGGCGGCGACGCCGTGGTCGCCGCGGGAGCGCAGCATCTCGGCCCGTACGCAGGCCGCGCTCATCGCGAACAGCTCCGCGCCGATGTCGACGATCCGGCTGAGGAAGCCCTGTTTGGTCTCCATCCGGCCCTGCCAGCGCGACATGGCGTAGAACGTGGAGCGGGCCAGCTTGCGCGCCGAGCGCTCCACATAGCGCAGATGCGGGGAGAGGTCCGGGTGGCCCGCCGGGTTGAACTCCGGGTAGGCGCGGGGCAGTTGACCGGGGCCGGTGAGCAGGCCGGGCAGCCAGCGGGCGTAGAAGCCACCGGCCTTGGCGGCCGCCTTGCCCTTGTCCTGGAGGGACTTGCCGGGGTCGATGAGATCGCCCGCCACCGACAGATGGGCGTCCACGGCCTCGCGGGCGATGAGGAGATGCATGATCTCGGTCGAGCCCTCGAAGATCCGGTTGATGCGCAGATCGCGCAGCATCTGCTCGGCGGGGACGGCCCGCTCCCCGCGGGCGGCCAGCGAGGCCGCGGTCTCATAACCCCGGCCGCCGCGGATCTGGACCAGTTCGTCGGCCATCAGCCAGGCCATCTCGCTGCCGTAGAGCTTGGCGAGCGCCGCCTCGATGCGGATGTCGTTGCGGTCCTCGTCGGCCATCTGGGAGGCGAGGTCGATGACGGCCTCCAGGGCGAAGGTGGTCGCCGCGATGAAGGAGATCTTGGCGCCGACGGCCTCGTGCTTGGCGATGGGCTTGCCCCACTGCTCACGGGCGGCGGACCATTCGCGGGCGATTTTCAGACACCACTTCCCGGCGCCCGCGCACATCGCGGGCAGCGACAGCCGTCCGGTGTTGAGCGTGGTCAGCGCGATCTTGAGGCCCGCGCCCTCGGGGCCGATCCGGTTGGCGGCCGGGACGCGGACCCGGTGCAGGCGGGTGACGCCGTTCTCCAGACCGCGCAGCCCCATGAAGGCGTTGCGGTTCTCCACGGTGACGCCCTCGGAGGCGGTCTCGACGACGAAGGCGGTGATGCCGCCCTTGTGGCCCTCGGAGCGCGGCACCCGGGCCATCACCACGAGCAGGTCGGCGACCACGCCGTTGGTGGTCCACAGCTTGACGCCGTCCAGCAGGTAGTCGTCGCCGTCGGGCACGGCGGTGGTGGCGAGGCGGGCCGGGTCGGAGCCCACGTCCGGCTCGGTGAGCAGGAAGGCCGAGATGTCGGTGCGGGCGCAGCGCGGCAGGAAGCGGTCCTTCTGCTCCTGGGTGCCGAAGAGCTTCAGCGGCTGCGGTACGCCGATGGACTGGTGGGCGGAGAGCAGGGCGCCGATCGCCGGGCTGACGGAGCCGGCCAGGGCGAGGGCCTTGTTGTAGTAGACCTGGGTGAGGCCCAGCCCTCCGTACTTGGTGTCGATCTTCATGCCGAGCGCGCCGAGCTCCTTGAGCCCCTTGATGGTCTCGTCGGGGATCTGCGCCTCGCGCTCGATGCGGGCGGCGTCGACCCGCGTCTCGCAGAACTCCTGGAGCTTGGCGAGGAAGGTCTCGCCGCGGCGGACGTCGTCCGGGGCGGGGGCGGGGTGGGGATGGATCAGATCGAGTCGGAAGCGGCCGAGGAAGAGCTCCTTGGCAAAGCTGGGCTTGTGCCATACCTGTTCGCGTGCGGCCTCGGCGACCTGGCGCGCTTCACGCTCGGACACCGGCCTGACGGAGGATGCGGTCATCGGTGCTCCCTTTGCCGCGACGATCTCGTGACATTACCGGCACGTACCGCTGCCAGTGTGCATCCGGTCCGACGGGACGGCAAAGCGGGGTGACGCCGGGATCTGGAGGTTCGGGAAGGATTGCCGCGGCGGCGGACCCGGCGGGGATGCCGAGGGGCATGGACGTGGTGTTGAAGCGCTTCGACTCCCTCTGGACAGCCCTTGCGCTGCGGGTTTAGGGTCAATCCGCATGGTCGGGCGGAAGGGTCTCGCCACGCGTCGAAGCGCTTCACTGACAATCCCCCGGATGGAGTCCCCCGCATGGTCACCCTCGCCGAGGTCGCCCGCCACGCCGGAGTCTCCGCCAGCACGGTGAGCTACGTCCTCAGCGGCAAGCGGTCGATCTCCGCTCCCACGCGCGAGCGCGTCGAGCACAGCATCAAGGAGCTCGGCTACCACCCCAACGCCGGAGCCCGCGCCCTGGCCAGCAGCCGCTCCAACATCCTCGCGCTCATGGTGCCGCTGCGGACGGACATGTATGTGCCGGTGATGATGGAGATCGCCATCGCGGTCGCCACCACGGCCCGCTCCCACGGCTATGACGTCCTGCTGCTCACCGGCGAGGAGGGCCCGGCGGCGGTGCGCCGGGTGACCGGCAGCGGACTCGCCGACGCCATGATCGTGATGGATGTGGAGCTGGAGGACGAGCGGCTGCCGCTGCTGCACGCGGCCCGCCAGCCCACCGTGCTGATCGGGCTTCCCGCCGACACCGTCGGCCTGACCTGCGTCGATCTGGACTTCACCGCCACCGGTGCGCTGTGCGCCGATCATCTGGCGGACCTCGGCCACCGGGAGATCGCCGTCGTGGGCGAGGCCCCGGCGGTCTATGAGCGCCACACCGGATTCGCCGAGCGGACCCTGGAGGGGCTGCGCCGCCGCGCCGGTGAGCTGGGGGTGCGGCTGCTGCACCGCCCGTGCGAGGGCAGCTACGAGTCCATGGACGGCACCCTCTCCCGGATCTTTGACGAACGGCCCGGCACCACCGGCTTCGTGGTGCAGAACGAGGCGGCGATCGATCCGCTGCTCAGCCTGTTGCGCCGGCAGGGCCGCGCGGTGCCCGAGGACGTCTCGGTGGTCGCCATATGCCCCGAGCAGGTGGCCACCCAGGCGTCGGTGCGGCTCACCTCGGTGGCCATCCCCGCGCAGGAGATGGGGCGGCGCGCCGTGGAACTGGCGGTGGCGAAACTGGCGGGCCGCGCCCCGGAGGAGCAGGTGACCCTGCTCGCCCCGGAGCTGACCGTACGGGCCAGCTCGGGCCCGGCCCCCGGCACGTCCTGACGCGACCTCGCCGGGCCGGTGGCGTACCGCCGCCGCGTGGCCGGGCGGCGGCGGAACGCGGGAGTCAGCTCGCGCTCACCCCGAAGCCGTTGGTGCGGAAGTCCAGACCGCCGGCCGAGGAGGTGATCTCATAGCCGAACTGGACGTCGCCGATGGTCACATCGCCGAACCAGCCCTTGGTGTTCTTGATCCAGTTCACGATGGGCTTGATGTCCACGGAGCCGGAGGTGGAGTTCGAGGTGCGGATGAACGAGAAGACCTCATTGGCTCCGTTGCTGCCCTTGTAGACGCTCCAGGTGTGGCCGCCTAGGGAGACATCCCCCTGGGCGGTGCCGAGCGGGCCAACCGGACCGGTCTTGTTGACCCACAGCATGATCTCGTAGTCGTAGTTGGAGTCCCAGATGTCGTACGAGGTGTTGTACGCGCCCGAGGACGGCACGGTGACGTTGTAGGTGCTGGTCAGCTTGGAGATGGCGCTGATCTTCTTGCCGACGACCTTCTTGGCGTTGGGGTAGGACTTGATGCCGCCGGTGTTCGGGTGGTTGGCCCACACTCCCCAGTCGCTGTAGGAGTTGGCCCAGATGGTCTGGGCTCCGGCGCCGGAGCCCCAGATGTTGTTGTAGAGGGTGTAGCCGCCGTTGGACCAGGTGCCCCACTGGTCCGAGGAGGACCAGGTGGCGGCCTGGGCGGGGGCGGCGGCGAAGCCGATCAGCGCGAGTAACGCGATCAGCGGGGTGAGGAAGAGCGTTCGAGCGGCTCGTTGCACGGGACCTTCCCTTTCGGACGAGGGATTCGGGCGGAGCTTCAGGCGAGGGATTCGGGCGGAGCCAGGACCATGACCGCGAAGCGGTCCAGCCGGACGCTGGTGTGGTGCGCGCGCCCGGTGAGCAGATCCGTCCGCCCGGACGGAGCGGACGGAAGCGGGACGACCGCCGGGGTGCGGCCGTGGTTGAGCAGGAAGAGATACGGGCCGCGCCACACCGCCTCTACGCCCTCGGGGAGGCCGGGCAGCGCGGGGGCCAGCCCCGCCTCCTCGGCGGCGCGGCCGAGCAGCGCGCGCAGGGCGGTGGGTTCGGGGAGGGTCGAGACGTACCAGGCGGTGCCGGTGCCGTAGGCGTTGCGGATGACGGCGGGGCGGCCGTCGAGCTCACCGCCCTTGATCCGGGCGACCGGTTCGGCGGTGGACGGCTCCAGGTCCTCGGACCAGAGGGTGCCGTGGAACGCGCCCAGCCAGGCGCCCTCGGCGGTGAGCGCCTCGCCCTCGTCCAGCGGCCACCACTCGTGGACCGTACGGATGCCCAGGAGCCCGCGGAGGCGGCGGTCCACCCCGCCGGGGCGCACCCGGTCGTCCTCGTCGGCGACGCCGGTGAAGAAGCCGCAGACGAGGGTGCCACCGCCGCGTACGTACGCCGCGAGGTTGTCCAGCGCCTCGTCGGTGAGCAGATACAGCTGGGGGACGGCGACGAGGGCGTAGTCGGTGAGGTCGGCGTGCGGATGGGCGAAGTCGGTGGTGAGGTTCCGCTCCCACAGGGCCTGGTGCCAGGCGCGCAGCAGCCGTTCGCAGGAGACCAGGGAGGAGGGGCGGCCGTCCTGGACGGTGGCCCACCAGGAGTGCCAGTCGTGCAGGATCGCGGCCCGCGCGGGGACGTCCGTGCCCACGACCGGGGCCAGTTCGCGCAGCTCGGCGCCGAGTTCGCCCACCCGGGCGAAGGTGCGGCTGTGCTCACCGGCGTGCGGGACCATCCCGGAGTGGAATTTCTCGCCGCCCTGCCGGGACTGCCGCCACTGGAAGAAGCAGACCGCGTCGGCGCCGCGCGCGACGGCCTGGAGGGACCACAGCCGCATCAGCCCGTGCGGCTTGGGGTGGTTGACGCCGCGCCAGTTGACCGGTCCCGCGGCCTGCTCCATGAGGACCCAGGGGCCGCCCGCCTGGGAGCGGGTCAGATCCTGGACCAGCGCGCCGTAGGCGGCCGCGTGCGGGTCCTTGGGGTCGGGGTAGAGGTCGACGGAGACGACGTCCTCCTCCGCCGCCCAGGCCCAGCCGTCCTGGCCGATGAACAGCGGATGGAAGTTGGTGGTCACGGGGATGTGCGGGGTGCGGGCGGCCAGCGCGTCGCGTTCGGCGGTGAAGCACTCAAGCAGGGCGTCGCTGGTGAAGCGGCGGAAGTCCAGCGCCTGACCGGGGTTGATCAGGTACTGGGCGCGGCGCGGCGGGATGATCTCCTCCCAGGAGTCGTAGCGCTGGCTCCAGAAGGCCGTCCCCCACGCCTCGTTGAGGGCGTCCAGGCCGCCGTACCGCGTGCGCAGCCAGCGGCGGAAGTGCCGGGCGGTCTCATCGCACCAGCAGTGGGTGCCGTACTCGTTGCCGACGTGCCACATCCGCAGGCCCGGATGGCCGCCGTAGCGGTCCGCCAGGTCCTCGGTGATGCGCAGGGCGTGGTCGCGGTAGACGGGGGACGAGGCGCAGAACTGGTTCCGTGAGCCGTACCAGACGACCGTGCCGCTCTCGTCGCGCGGCAGGGTTTCGGGGTGGCGGGAGCCCATCCAGGGCGGCGGGGAGGCGGTCGGGGTGGCCAGGCACACCTCGATCCCGCCCTCGTGGAGCAGGTCCAGGACCCGGTCCAGCCAGTCGAAGTCCCGTGCCCCGGGACGGGGTTCGAGCCGCGCCCAGGAGAAGACGCCGACGGTGACGGTGGTGACACCCGCCCGGCGCATCAGCCGGATGTCGTCGTGCCAGACGCTCTCGGGCCACTGCTCGGGGTTGTAGTCGCCGCCGTAGAGGACGCGGCCGCGGGTGGCGTCGTTCAGGTCGGGCATACCGGCTCCCGTCTCGGATCGGCTGGGTACGGGGCGACCGGCGTCAGCCCTTGACGGCGCCGGTGAGCATGCCCTTGGTGAAGTGCTTCTGGACGAAGGGGTAGAGCACCGCGACCGGGATCAGCGCGAGCACCATGACGGCCATCTGCACCGCCAGTCCCGGGATCTGCTGGGTGGAGATCATCTGGGACATGCCCTGCGGCGCCTGCTGCTTGATCACCAGCTGGCGCAGGATCATCTGCAGCGGCCATTTGTCCTGGTCGTTGAGGTAGAGCATGGCGTTGAACCACTGGCTCCAGTAGCCGACCGCGTAGAAGAGCGAGACCACAGCGATCACGGCCTTCGACAGCGGCAGGACGATGCGGAACAGGATCCGCCAGTCCCCCGCACCGTCGATCCGGGCGCTGTCGATCAGCTCGGGCGCGATGTTCTGGAAGAACGCCCGCAGCACCAGGACGTTGAAGACGGAGACGGCCCCGGGAAGGATCATCGACCAGTAGCTGCCCTCCAGACCGACGCCGGTGACCAGCAGATACGTGGGAATGAGACCGGCGTTGAAGAACATGGTGACCAGCAGCACCATCAGGATCGGCCGGTGCAGGAAGGACCCCGGGCGGGACAGGCCGTAGGCGCACAGGACCGAGACGACGGTGCTGATCACGGTGCCCACGGCGGTGAGCCCGAGGCTGACGAGCGTCGCCCGGGTCACCGTGCCGCCGCTCAGCAGCTCGGTGTAGGCCCGGAAGGTGATCGTCTTGGGCACGATCACCAGCCCCCCGGCGTCGGTGATGGTCCTCTGGTCGGAGAGGCTGGTGACGATCACCACCCACAGCGGGCCGAGGATCGCCAGACACACCCCGGCCAGGGTGGCCCCCTTGAGCCCCTGGCCGACCCTGCCGGGCTCCTCCTCCCACACCGGGCGCCTCTCGTCGCGGCGCCGACGCGGGGGCGGGGGCGGGGCAGCGGGTCCGGTCGGGGCCGCGGTCCGCTCGGTCACGGTCATTTCCGGTAAACCCCCTGCTCGCCGAGCATATGGGCGACCTTGTTGGCGATCAGCACCAGCACCAGGCTGAAGGCGCCCTTGATCAGACCGCCGGCGGCGGCGATCCCGTAGTCGGTGTTGGCGATGCCGACCCACCACACATAGGTGTCGAAGACCTCCGAGGCGCCGGGACCCACCGCGTCGCGCTGGAGCAGGATCTGTTCGAAGCCGACCGTCAGCGAGTCGCCGACGCGCAGCACCAGCAGCAGGGCGACCACGGGGCGCAGCGCGGGCAGGGTGACGTGCCACATCCGGCGCCGGCGGTTCGCGCCGTCCACGGCCGCGGCCTCGTAGAGGTCCTGGTTGACGGCGGAGAGCGCGGCCAGGAAGACGATCACGCCCCAGCCCGCGTCCTTCCACACCAGCTGGGCGGTGATCAGGAACTTGAAGACGCCCGGGTCGGTCATCAGGTCGAAGCCCTCGTGACCGTGGGCGCGCAGCTGCTGGGCGAGCAGTCCGGCGCCCCCGAGCATCTGCTGGAAGATCGTGATCACCAGCACCCAGGAGAAGAAGTGCGGCAGGTACAGGATCGACTGCACCAGGCCGCGGACCTTGTCGCTGAGCACGCTGTTGAGCAGCAGCGCCAGCGCGATGGGCACCGGGAAGAACAGCACCAGCTGGATGAAGGTGATGGAGAGGGTGTTGGCGAAGGCGTCCCAGAAGCGGCTGTCCTCGAAGAGGAGGCCGAAGTTGTCGAGGCCCACCCATGGGCTGGTCCACAGCCCCTGGGTGAACGGGTCGTAGTCTTTGAAGGCGACCGTGGTCCAGAGCAGCGGGACGTAGGTGAAGAGCAGGAGCAGACCGACGGCGGGGGCGACCATCAGCAGCAGGGTGCGGTCGCGGCGGAGCCGGTGCCACCATCCGGTGCGGGCGGTGGGGGTCCCGCGGCTCGGCGGAGTGCCGGGGCCTGGCGGGGCACTCCGGTCTGCCGGGGCGCCACGGGCCGCCAGGGCGCCACGGGCCGCCGGGGCGCCACGGGCCCGCTTGGCCATCAGGCGCCGCTGCCGTTCTCGTCGAGGAGCCCCGCATACCAGTCGCGGAGCCGGTCGCCGCCACCGCTGCGCCAGTCGCTGATCGCCCGCTGGGCGTCCTTGACCGACTTACGGCCTCGGGTGACGTCCTTGGCGAGGTCCTCGAACGGCGTGTAGAGCGAGGCGTACCGATTGGGCTCCTGGATCTGCATTCCGTAGAAGAGCGGTTTCCTGGCGAACTTGCCCATCCGCCGCATCCAGCCGCAGTAGTCCTCGACCATCCGCGGGAAGTCCGGATAGGCGACGCTCGCCTGCGGGGAGACGATGAAGCGGTAGGTGTCCTGGACGTCCCGGACCCCCGTGGCGTTCTTGACCGGTACGCCCTTCTTCATGTCGTGGTGCACGCCTTCGACGCCGTAGTCGATGAGGCGCTGCTCCCTGGTGCCGAAGGGCGCGGCGATGAAGTTCGCGAGGGCGAGGATTTCCTCGATCTGATCCTTGGAGAGGTTCTTGTTCAGGAACGACCAGATCTGGGCGGGCGGGTCGAGATAGATGACCGGGTCGCCGCCGTCGGGGCCGAACCAGTCCATTCCCTGAATCTTGAAGTCGGGGTTGGGACCGGCCTGTTCGAACGTGGCGCCGTACCACTTGGCGTCGCCGTCGTTGTAGAAGAGGGTCTGCCCGGAGGTGAAGCGGGTCGGTGCGTCATTGGCCTTGCCCGCGACCGCGTCGGGGTGGACACAGCCCCCGGCGAAGAGCTTGCGGCACCATTCCAGGGCCTCGAGATAGTTCTCGGTCTCGACCTTGTGGACCAGCTTGCCGTTCTTCTCGATCCAGTAGTACGGCTTCTCCCCCGGGCAGCCGAAGAACCGCTGCGCCGACCACCACATGTCGTCGCAGGCCCATACCTTGCTCTTGGGCCGGGTGATCTCCTTGGCCAGGGCGAGGAATTCCGCCGGGCTCTTGGGGACGTGATAGCCCTCCTTGGTGAAGATGTCCTCGCGGTAGTACGGAATGACGCCGCCGAGCGGACGGGAGGGCATCGGCAGCCCGCGGAGCTTGCCGCCGAAGACGGACATCTGCCAGGCGGCGGTGGGAATGGCGGCGAGGTTCGGATATTTCTTGACCCTGTCACCGGAGAGATACGGGCCCAGATCGGCGAATTTGGCGCTGACCGCGCCATGGATCCGCCCGCCCATCTCCCACAGCGGGATCATCACGATATCGGCTATGTCGCCGGAGGCGAGGACGGCGCCGAGCTTCTCGCCGTAGGTGTTGCCGTCCTGCGGCTGGAGCTTGACCGTGGCGCCGAGCGCCTCGTCGACCGCCTTGTAGTAGGCGTTGTTCTTGGGCGGCGGGGTGCCCCAGAGCGGTTCGAACATCGTGTAGCTGCCGCCGTGACCGGGCTTGCCCCGCACGGAGGCGACGAGTCCGGCGGCGGGCGGGGCCTTGGTGTAGCCGGGGCTGGAGCCGTTGACGCTGGGGATGTCCGGGTCCGCCACCTTCGAAGCCGCATAGGTCGGCAGCAGGTTCTTCAGCTGCTTGCCGGAGGTGGTGCCGCCCTTGCTGGAGCCCTCCTCGGTGGAGCAGCCGGTGAGCAGCGGAACCCCTCCCGCGACGGCCGCCGCGGCAACCGCCGTGGAGGCCAGGAAGGTTCTCCGGCTGGGAGGGGAAGTGGAGGCCGAAGCCTGGGAGTTCGGCATTGCGTCAACCCTTCGTGGCGTGCCCGCCGTACGACCGATGGTCGAGTTGGCCGAGATTGATCGAAGATTGGTCGAAGCGCTTCGATATTGCGCCGAGATTAAGGCGGGGGGTGGGGTCGCGCAAGAGTGGTGGCGCAGGGTGCCGATGGGTTGTGCTCCCGGGAAGCCTTGACAGGGTGGGCATGGTGCGCCCAGCATCGAAGCGCTTCGAATTGATGTCGAATCGATGTCGAATCGAGTCGATTCGCCGTCAGGGGCTATGGAAGTCGACGCACGAGCTGGGGAAGAGGGGCCGTATCCGTGAGCGATGACGGTGATCTGATCACCCGTCCGCCCTTTCGCCATCTGCCCTTTCGCGATCCACGGCTGCCGGTGCGTACCCGCGTCGAGGATCTGCTGGCCCGGCTCACGCCGGCTGAGCGGATCGCGATGCTCCACCAGTACGCGCCCGGAGTGGAGCGGCTCGGCCTCGCGCCCTTCCGCACCGGGCAGGAGGCGCTGCACGGCGTCGCCTGGATGGGCCCGGCGACCGTCTTCCCCCAGGCCGTCGGGCTCGGCGCGACCTGGAACCCGGAGCTGGTGCGGCGCGTCGGCGAGGCGGTCGGCCGTGAGGCGCGGGCCATGCGCGCACGCGATCCGCGGGTGGGCCTCAATGTGTGGTCGCCGACGGTGAATCCGCTGCGCGATCCGCGCTGGGGCCGCAACGAGGAGGGGTACGCCGAGGATCCGTACCTCACCTCGGCCCTGGCCACGGCCTACACCCGCGGGCTGCGCGGCGACCATCCGGATCGCTGGCGCACCGCGCCCGTCCTGAAGCACTGGCTGGCGCACAACAACGAGACCGACCGGGACACCACCTCCTCCTCGGTGCGGCCGCGGGTGCTGCACGAATACGATCTGGCGGCCTTCCGCGGGGCGGTGCGGGCGGGCGCGGTGGCCGGGGTGATGCCCGCGTACAACCTGGTCAACGGGCGGCCCAACCACGTCTCGCCGTATCTGCGCGAGCACTTGCGCACCTGGACCGACCAGGAGCTGGTGGTCTGCTCCGACGCGGGCGCGCCGTCCAATCTGGTCGACTCCGAGCACTACTTCGACACCCATGAGGAGGCCATCGCCGCGGCCCTGCGGGCCGGGGTGGACAGCTTCACCGACCACGACCAGAACCCGTCGAAGACGATCGCGCGGGTGCGGGGCGGGCTGGCGCGCGGACTGATCGACGTGTCCACGGTGGACACGGCGGTGCGGCGGCTGCTGGGGATGCGGTGTGCGCTGGGCGAGTTCGACGAGCCCGGCGGGCAGCCGGAAGAATCCGACGGTGCCTTCGACACGCCCGCCCATCGGGCGCTCGCCCTGGAGGCCGCCGAACAGGCCGTCGTCCTGCTCACCAACGACGGTCTGCTGCCGCTCTCCGAGAGCGCCGTCCGCACCCTCGCGGTCGTCGGTCCGCTCGCCGACGAGTGCAAGCTGGACTGGTACAGCGGCAGTCTGATCCGCCGCAGTTCGCCGCGCGAGGCGCTGGCCGAGCGGCTCGGCGCGGACCGGGTGGTGTTCGCGGACGGCCTGGACACCGTACGGCTGCGCACGGCGGCCGGTTGGGTGCGGGTGCCGGACACGGCGGCGGAGGACGAAGGTCCGGTGGAGGCATCGGGCTCGCTCAATCCGGCGCATACGGCGGGCCGTACCGATCTGCCGCCGCTGACCGTCGGCGACACCCCCACCGATCTGTCCCTGGCCGACTGGGGCGGCGGTGCGCTCACCCTGCGCGCGCCCTCCGGCCGCTGTCTGACCGTGGCCGAGGACGGCTTCGTCCGCGCGGCGGCGGAGCAGCCCGGGGGCTGGGTGGTCCAGGAGACGTTCACACTCGAAGCGCACCCCGACGGACACCTCCTCAGGCACCTGGGGACGGGTGGCTACGTCTGTGTCGCCGCGGGCGGCCTGAAGGTTGCCGAACGTGACGGCGGCGAGGAGGGGACCGGGACCGTCTTCCGGCTGGAGGTCGTCGAGCGCGGCGAGGACGCGGTGGCCCGCGCCGCCGGGCGGGCGGACGCCGTAGTGGTCGTGGCGGGCAACGACCCGCACATCGGCGGCCGGGAGACCGAGGACCGCACCACCCTCGCCCTGCCCGCCCAGCAGCAGCGGCTGTGGCGCGCGGCCCACGCCGCCAATCCGCGGACCGCGCTGGTGCTGACCTCGAGCTATCCGTACGCGGTCGCGGAGGCGGCCGATGCGCTGCCCGCGCTGCTGTGGACGGCGCACGGCGGCCAGGCGGCGGGCACGGCGCTGGCCCGGGTGCTGTTCGGGGACGTCTCACCGGCGGGGCGGCTGCCGCAGACGTGGTACGCCTCCGACCACGATCTGCCCGATCCGCTCGACTACGACATCATCGCCTCGCGCGCCACCTATCTGTACTTCGACGGCACCCCGCTCTTCCCCTTCGGGCACGGCCTGTCGTACACCGCCTTCGCCTACGGCGAGCTGTCGGTGCGGCGGGAGGCGGGGCTGGCCGTGGAGTGCGAGGTCACCAACTCCGGTCCGCGCGACGGCGACGAGGTCGTGCAGATCTACGCGAGCGCCCCGGGGTCGCGGGTCCCGCTGCCGCACCGCCGGCTCATCGCCCACCGCAGGGTGTGGCTGCGCCGGGGTGAGAGGGTGCGGCTGTTCTTCACCGTGCCGGTCGAGGACGCGCTGGGCTTCTGGGACGTGGCGCACGGCCGCTGGACCGTCGACCCGGGGACGTACGAGATCCACGCGGGCGCGTCCGGCGCGGACCTCCGCGCCACCGCGACCGTGACCGTCGAGGGCGCGCCGCCCGCACCGCGCCCGGTGCTGCGGCGCGGTCTGGAGGCCGCGGACTACGACGCGGCGGACGGGATCGTGCTGGTGGACCGCGCCAAGGTCCGCGGGGACGCGGTGGCCTGCCGAGACGGCGCGGTCGGCCGACTGCTCTTCCGCGCCTGCGACTTCGGCGCGGGGGCGGTGTCGATGATGGTCGAGGCCGCGTACGAGGTGACTGGGGCGGGGGACGTCGCGGTGGAGGGCGCGACGGTCGAGGCGCACCTCGCCGACGGCACCGCCCTGGCCACCGCCGCCGTCCCGCCCACCGGCGGCCGCTACGTCTACACCACGGTCCGCACCGCCCTGCCCGCGCCGCCGACCGGCGTCCAGGACCTGCACATCACGCTGCGCGGCGGCGGCCTGAGACTGGCCCGTCTCGGCTTCTCCGGCTGAGGGTCCGGAGTGGCCGGGACGGGTCAACCCCCTGCCTTCGTCATACGCCGGGCCCCGCGGCGGGGCGGGGCCCGGCGGTGGGTGGATCAGAGGTCGAGGCCGGTGAGGACCATGACCCGCTCGTAGGTGTAGTCCTCCATCGCGTACCGCACGCCCTCGCGGCCGACACCGGACCTCTTGGCGCCGCCGTAGGGCATCTGGTCGGCGCGGTACGAGGGCACATCGCCGATGATCACGCCGCCGACCTCCAGCGCGCGATGGGCGCGGAAGGCGGTCTGCACCTCGCGGGTGAAGACGCCCGCCTGCAGGCCGTACTTGGAGCCGTTGACGGCCGCGAACGCCTCGTCCTCGTCCGCCGCCTTGTGCAGGGTGAGCACCGGTCCGAAGATCTCCTCGCAGGAGAGGGTGACATCGGCGGGGACGTCCGCGAGCACGGTCGGGGCGTAGCTCGAGCCCTCGCGCTTGCCGCCGGTGAGCAGCTTCGCACCGGCCCGGACGGCCTCGTCCACCCAGGACTCGACGCGCTTGGCGGCGTCCTCGCTGATCAGCGGGCCGACATCGGTGGCGTCCTCGGTCGGGTCGCCGGTGGCCTGCGCCTCGACGGCCGCGACGATCTTGGGCACGAGCTCCTCGTAGACGGACGCGTCCGCGATCACCCGCTGCACGGAGATGCAGGACTGTCCGCCCTGGTAGTTGGAGAAGGTGCCAATGCGGGTGGCCGCCCAGTCGAGGTCGGCGTCGGCGGCGTAATCCGACAGCACGACCGCGGCGCCGTTGCCGCCGAGTTCCAGGGTGCAGTGCTTGAGCGGCACCGACTCCTTGATCGCGTAGCCGACCTTCTCCGAACCTGTGAAGGAGATGACCGGCAGCCGCTCGTCCTGGACCAGCGCGGGCATCCGGTCGTTGGGCACCGTAAGGACGCTCCAGGAGCCCGCCGGGAGCTCGGTCTCGGCCAGCAGCTCACCGAGGATCAGCGCGGACAGCGGGGTCGCGGGAGCCGGCTTGAGGATGATCGGCGTGCCGACGGCGATCGCCGGGGCGACCTTGTGGGCGCTGAGGTTCAGCGGGAAGTTGAACGGCGCGATGCCGAGGACGGTGCCGCGCGGGAAGCGACGGGTCAGCGCGAGCCGCCCGGTGCCACCGGCGTCGGTGTCCAGCCGCTGGGCGTCCCCGCTGTTGAACCGGCGGGCCTCCTCGGCCGCGAACCGGAAGACGGACACGGCGCGGCCCACCTCACCGCGCGCCCACTTGATCGGCTTGCCGTTCTCGTCCGAGATCAGCCGGGCGATCTCCTCGCCGCGCTCGGCGAGACGGCGCGACACATGGTCCAGCGCGGCGGCCCGGACGTGCGCGGGGGTCGCGGCGAACTCCTCACGCACCGCGTCGGCCGCGGCGACGGCCTCCTCGATCTGCGCATCGGTGGGAACGCTCACCACGCCGACGCGGCGGCCGTCCCAGGGCGAGGTGACCTCGAGCGTGCTCTCGCCCGTCGCCTTACGGCCGGCGAGCCAGAACGCGTGGGTGACAGCTTCGTGTGTGTCTGGCACAGCGGATCCCGACCCTTCTGAAGTGGTGTCTCTCCTCCCACCGTAGGCGCGCCGCGCCCGCTCGGCGTTTGTCCGAGGCGTAGCAGTCGGGCGCGCGGGCGCTACGCAATGGCGTGCCGGAATGCGGAGGGATCGGGACGAGGGGGTCGCGGCGGTGACCGGGGTGGGGCGGCTGGGGCGGTGATCGGGAAGAGTCGGCCGACTCGGGGCGGAGGCGCGCGGTTCAGGTCGAGGTGCCGGGGGCCGTGGCCTTGAGGGCCAGCCAGAGCTCCATGCGGACGTCCGGGTCGTCCAGGGAGCGGCCCAGGATCTCCTCGACGCGACGCATCCGGTAGCGCAGGGTGTGCCGGTGGACGCCGAGGTCGGCGGCGGCCGCGTCCCACTGGCCGTGCCGGGAGAGCCAGGCGCGCAGCGAGGCGACCAGGTCGCCCCGGCCGGTGGCGTCGTGCTCGTGCAGGGCGCGCAGCATGCCGTCGGCGAACGCCCTGACGGCGTCGTCGGCAAGCAGGGGCAGTACCGAACCCGCCGCCATCCGCTCGTGCTCGACCAGCATCCGGCCGCGGCGGCGCGCAACCGACAGCGCCTGCTCCGCCTGGCGGTAGGCGGCCGCGGCGGCGATGGGGCCCGCGGGGGCGGACAGCCCGATGACGAGCTCGTCGCCGCGGAGCGCGGCGACCGCGGCGCGGTCGCGGGGGCGGGCCTTCGTACCCCGGCGCGCCTCGACGGCCTGGGCGTGCTCGGCGCAGGCCGCGACCGCCGCCCCGCCGTCGGGGGCCAGCACGATGAGCCGCTCGCCGTCGGGCACGACCAGCACCGACTCGCCGATACGGGCCGCGGCCGCCTCCATGGTGTCGATGAGCGTGCCGAGGGGGTCGGCCGCCTCGGCTTCGCCCGCGGCCGTGGTGGTGGCATCTGTGGGGATTTCCGCTGGGGCGCCGTCCGCGCCGGAGGGCGCCGCGTGGGCCTGCTGGGCCGTGCCACCGGACGGCACCTCGGCGACCAGCATCCGGAACGGCGCGTCGAGCAGCCCGCCGTACAGCCGCCCGGCGACCGCCCGCGCATGGTCGGGCTCGCCCGCGAGCAGCATCCGCAGCACGGCGGCGCCGAGCCGCTGCTCGGCCTCCTGGAGGGCGCGGGAACGCTCAGTGGTCAGGGTCAGCAGCGCGACCGCGGAATGCACGGCGTAGCGCTCCGCGGTGCCCAGCGGCGCGCCCGTGCCGACCGCGAGCACCCCACGCGTACGGCGCCCGGTACCCAGCGACTGGAGCTCCACCCGGTCGGCGACGGCCGTGTCCTCGGCCGGTTCCGCGCCCGTGGCCCCGGCCGGTCCGCGGCCCCCGCCGACCACGATGCTCGCGGGTCCGGGGCGGGAGCGCAGCCGCTCGACGTCGGCGGTGAGCCGGGCGGCGCGACGAGCGGCCCAGTCGGGGGCGGCGGCGACCACGGCGCCGGAGACGTCGTAGAGCGCGGCCCAGCCGTCGACATGGGCGGCGAGCCGGGCGAGCAGCGCGGCGGGCCCCTCGGCGCCGATGGCGGCGCGGGTCAGCTCGCGCTGCGCCTCGAACCCGGCCGTCACGGCCCGGTACTGGTCCGCGGCTATCGCCGCGGAGACGGCCTTGCTGATCGCGATGAACGGGGTGCGGCGTGGCACGCCGAGCAGCGGCAGCCCCTCCTCCTTGGCCGCCGTGGCGAGCGCGGGCGGCACCTCGGCGTAGTTGACGCCGAGCGCGAACCCGAGCCCCACCACACCCGCGCCCACCAGCCGCCGCACATAGCGGCTCATCTCCTCCGGGTCATCGGCCTCGATCTGCATAGCGGTGATCAGGAGCAGCTCGCCGCCGTCCATATAGGGCACGGGGTCGGCCAGCTCGCTGACATGCGCCCAGCGCACGGGGGTCTCCAGCCGGTCCTCGCCCGCGAGGACGGACAGCTTGAGGCCGGGGTGGCGGACGAGTGAGGCGAGCGTGGGAGGCATGGCACCTTCGAAGCGAATGCGACGACTTGCGACGACTTCACCGTCCCGTATGAACGGCTACTGCCGATTCTGCCTCAATGGAGGAAAACGCGGAATTGACGGCCTGATTTCGCCACGGGTATGGCCGTGACGGCGCGGTTCCGGTTGCTCCGGCCACCGGAGCGGGGCAACCGGGGGCAACCATGACGACCAGGGCGACCGGGACAACCATGACGACCGGGGCGACAGGGCGACCAGGCCGACCAGGCCGACCAGGGCAGAGCAACGGATGACGGCATGAGGACCGACCGGAACGGCCGCCGGTCACCCGCGCAGATCCACCAGCACCGGGGGCCCGCCCTCGCCCCTTACGGAGGTCACCGACAGCACCGCATGCCCCGGGGGGACCGCATGGGCCAGCTCCGAGGCGGACCAGCGCTCGCGCTCCACCGTCCGTACGGTCACCGACTGCGTGGTCACCGCCTTGCCGGTGGCGACCTTACGGATGAAGTGCAGCACCTTGGTGAGCGGCTCCTCGGCGATGATCTGCCGGTCGGTGACATCCCGGGTCTCGACCCACTCCGTCCCCCACACCTCGGCGAACCGCGCACCGTCCCAGGTCGTCACCCCGGCACAGGCCATCCGGCAGCCGACCGCGCCGAGCAGCGCGCTGCGCAACGACTCGGGCACGTCGTCGAGGGTGCGGAGGGTGAGCACGGCGCCCGCGTGGGCGGAGCGGAGCCGCTGGATGCCGCGCAGGGCCTCGGGCGTGACGGTGTGCGAGGCGTCGTCCAGGACGAGGCAGGCGAACAGCGAACGGTCGACCCGGCCCACGGCGCACTCGGTGAACTGCGCCAGGACCAGCCGCGCGAGCATCCGCGACGCCTCCGCGTGGCCGCGCTCGGGCAGATCGATACGGACCCGGAGGGGGTGTTCGAGGGCGCGGAGCGAGAACGGGCGGCGGTCGCCCGTGGTGTCGAAGAAATCGGCGAACGCGGGCCGGTCCAACAGCGCGATCCGGTCCGCGAGCAGCGCGCCCACGTCCCCGGGCGCACCCGACTGCCGGACCCGCGCCTCCAGCTCACGGGCCTGCGCCCGCTCCCCCGCCTCATCCAGCACCTCACGCAGCGCGTTGACGGCCGCCTTGGAACCGTCCAGCAGCTCCCGCAGATCCGGGACGGACGGGAAGCGGCCGTGGGCGGCACGGTAAGGGCCGAGCAGCTGGGCCAGCGCGGTGGCGGCTCGCCGGCTGTCCCCGCCGGGCAGCGAGGCCGCCATGTCGCCGATCAGGGCCTCGGCGAGGATGCCCGCGGCCTCGTCGGGGTCGGTGGTGCCGCCGTAGAGATCGAGGTCATAGCCGGAGTCGGGCCGTCCGATCTTCACGACGACGTCGAACGCCTCATCCGCCCCCAGCCCGGCCCCCGCCGCCCCGACCGCCACAACCGCGACCCGCCCGGCGAGCGCCTGCAGACACAGCGACTCCACGACGGGCCGCACCACCCGCCCCGTCTTCCCCGAACCGGGCGGCCCGACGGCCAGCAGCGAGGTGCCGAGCACCTCGGGATCGAGGGCGAGCCCGACGCCGCGGTGCTGGTAAGGATTGCGGGAATCCTCAGCAGCGGTGCCGAGGCGGACCTGATGGGCGAGGAGATCATGCCGCGCCGTCCGGACGGGCAGATCCCGCGCACCGGACGGATGGCCGTACGAGGCTGCGCCATGACGCAGCACGGTGTCGGTGAACGAGGCGAGCGAATTCCTCCCCGCCCGCACGGACTGCCAGGCGCGCTCGATCCGGGCGTGGTCGACGTCATTCATCGCCCCCGCCCGCGCGTCCGCCGCCAGCCGATCAGCCGCACTGTGCCCCCCTGCGGCCCGCAAATGCGGCCACTCCACCGGATCCCCCTCCGGCCGCCCCGCGGCAGCCGCCTCAGGAGCGGGCTCATCCCAGGCCCGCCGGAAGAGGGGCGCGACGTAGCGACGCCAGACCTCGGGCCAGTGGCCGACGCGACCGAAGATCACGGCGAGGACCCCTGCGAAGATGACTTGGTAGATGCGCCAAGCCCATACGAACGCCATCTTGTTGTCGCCCTCGACCCAGGACTCCGGGGTCAGCAAGTACAGCGGCCAGAGATAGAAGCTGCCGAAGTACTCGTAATAGATCAGTGACCAGACCAGCCAGCCGCACAAGGCCGAGATCAGGGCCCCGCTGAGCAGCCGCTGCCCCGGAATCCGATCCGGCTCCTCCGGAGCCTTCGGCTTGTGTTCGTACGTCCACACCCCCGGCGCCGCCTCGGACCGCGGAGCGCGCAGCCAGGCGACGAAGGACGGGCGGGCCGCGGGCGCGGGGGCCGGAGGGGCACCTGGGGCCGCCGGGGGTGCGGTCGGCGGCATCGGCGGCGGGGCGGCGGGAAAGGAAGGCGGGGATTGCGGGGGTGGGGGTGGGGGCGGGTTGTGGCGTGTGCTGCGTGGATCGAACGTGCCCTCGGTGTCCATGTGCTGCCCCTTGCCCCCTGACCGGCTGTTCCTCGGCTTTCGCGCCATCGCTCAATCTAGTGTTCCCGCGCGGGGAGTTCAGCGACCCGGGCGGGCCCGTCTCACTCGCGGGATCCGTAAGGCCGTCGTCGGGCTATGGCCGTCGCGGACAAGGAAACACGCGCAGTGCTCCCGAACGGAACATGCCTCATCCCTCGCCACGCCCATAGCCTGCGACTAAAGCCCCCTGTTCTTTCCCCTGGAGCCCGTCATGACCGAACTGTCCGGAGGCCCGGCCCTCCCCCAGGAGCGTCGCGTCGTCACCGCCATTCCCGGCCCGAAGTCGCAGGAGCTGCTCGCCCGTAAGAACGCGGCGGTCGCCGACGGGGTGGGGAGTGTGCTGCCGGTCTTCACCGTGCGCGCGGGCGGCGGTGTGATCGAGGACGTGGACGGCAACTCGCTGATCGACTTCGGTTCCGGTATCGCCGTGACCTCCGTCGGCTCCTCCGCTGAGGCCGTCGTGCGCCGGGCGTCGGCGCAGCTGGCGGACTTCACGCACACCTGTTTCATGGTCACCCCGTACGAGGGCTATGTGGAGGTTTGCGAGGAGCTGGCCCGGCTCACGCCCGGCGACCACGCCAAGAAGTCGGCGCTGTTCAACTCGGGCGCCGAGGCGGTGGAGAACGCGGTGAAGATCGCCCGTTCGTACACCGGGCGCCAGGCGGTCGTCGTCTTCGACCACGGCTACCACGGCCGGACCAACCTCACCATGGCGCTCACCGCCAAGAACATGCCGTACAAGCACGGCTTCGGCCCCTTCGCGCCGGAGGTGTACCGTGTTCCGCTCGCCTACCCCTACCGCTGGCTGACCGGCCCGGAGAACTGTGCCGAGGAGGCCGCGGCCCAGGCCATCGACATGATCAGCAAGCAGATCGGGGCCGAGAACGTGGCCGCGATCATCATCGAGCCGGTCCTCGGCGAGGGCGGCTTCATCGAGCCCGCCAAGGGCTTCCTGCCCAGGGTCGCGGAGTTCGCCAAGTCCAACGGCATCGTCTTCGTGGCGGACGAGATCCAGTCCGGCTTCTGCCGCACCGGCCAGTGGTTCGCCTGTGAGGACGAGGGCATCGTCCCGGACCTGATCACCACCGCCAAGGGCATCGCGGGCGGTCTGCCGCTGGCGGCCGTCACCGGCCGCGCGGAGATCATGGACGCGGCGCACTCCGGCGGTCTCGGCGGCACCTACGGCGGAAACCCGGTGGCGTGCGCGGCGGCGCTCGGCGCGATCGAGACGATGCGCGAGCTGGACCTCAACGCCAGGGCCAAGCGCATCGAGGAGGTCATGAAGGGCCGCCTCGCCGCGATCCGGGAGAAGTACGACATCATCGGCGACCTCCGCGGCCGTGGCGCCATGATCGCCATCGAACTCGTGAAGTCCGGCACGAAGGACCCCAACCCCGAGGCCACGGCCGCCGTCGCCAAGGCGTGCCACTCGGCCGGGCTGCTGGTGCTGACGTGCGGCACCTACGGCAATGTGCTGCGTTTCCTGCCGCCGCTGGTGATCGGCGAGGACCTTCTGAACGAGGGTCTCGACATCCTCGAGGGCGCCTTCGCCGAGCTGTGACTGTGAGTGATCGATGGGTGGCGTGAAGAAGATGTGCGGGGCCGATGACAGGTGGGTGATCGGTCTGTCGGGCGGGGCTTCGCTGCCGTACGGTCATTGCAGATGAGAGAAACACCCCGCTCGCAGGGGACTGCGGGCGATGCCGAGCCGGTGCTTCCCCAGCCCCGACCCGGCTGTGCCCTCGCGCACACCACTGGAGCCTCCGGCTCCGGATCTCCTCACCGATCGGACGGCCGCCCGCCCCAAACCCCCCGGGGCGCGCGGCACACCGATCGCCACGGCGGCCCCGGAACCACCCCCCCTGTTCCGGGGCCGCCGACTGTTCACTCCCCTTCCGCGCCACGGGCGCCCTTTCCCGCGCTCCTCACGCCCCTCGCACTGATCGCGTTGCTCGCGCTGTGCACCTGGCAGATCGCCGCCCACGGCCCCCTGCGCACCTACGACGAACGGTTCGGCCGTGCGATCGCCGGCTCAGTGCTCCCCTCCCAAATCGCCGAGTTCCTCGCCGACCTCGGCAACACGGCGGTGGCGGTCCCCGTCCTCGCCCCCGCCCTCGGCTGGGCGGCGTGGTGCGCCCGGCGCGCGGGAGCGCCGCGCTGGTGGCTGCCGCCGCTGGCCACCGCGGTGGCGATGGCGGCGGTTCCGGCGCTGGTGGTTCCGTTCAAGGCGCTGATCGACCGCCCCGGCCCGCCCGGGGCACTGGCGGACGAGACCGGATTCTTTCCCTCCGGCCATGCCGCGACGGCCGCCGTCGCCTACGGCGCGGCGGCGCTGCTCCTCCACCCCCTCCTGCGCCCGCGGCTGCGGCGGCCCCTCCTGGTGGCCGTCGCCGTGCTGAACCTCGCCGTGGCAGCCGGGCTGGTCCGGCGCGGCTACCACTGGCCGCTGGACACCGTCGCGAGCTGGTGTCTGTCCGGTCTACTGCTGTGGACGGTGCTCAGGGTCAGCCGATTGAGCCACAACGGCCAGTCCAGCCCCGGCGGCCAGTCCAGCCCCGGCGGCCAGGGGAAAGCGGCATCCGGCCCCCACAGGCCGCGGCCGCCCCAGACCGCGCCGAGCGGCCCGGAGTGACCACGGCGCGGGGCTCCGCGCTCAGCTGTCGAACCCCAGCCCCACCTTGTCCATCGCCTTCAGCCACAGATTGCGGCGCCCACCGTTCTCATCGGCCCGGGTCATGGACCACTGGGTGATGCCGATCCCCGCCCACCGCACCGGCTCCGGCGGGAAGGGCAGGGGCTTGCTGCGGACCATCTCCAGGCGGGTGCGCTCGGTGCGCTCACCGGCGAGCAGATCGAGCATCACCTCGGCACCGAACCGGGTCGCCCCGACGCCCAGGCCCGTATAGCCGAGGGCGTACGCCACCCTCCCCCCGTGCGCGCTGCCGAAGAAGGCGGAGAAGCGCGAGCAGGTGTCGATGGCGCCGCCCCAGGCGTGGCTGAAGCGCACGCCCTCCAGCTGCGGGAAGCAGCGGAAGAAGTGCTGGGCGAGGGTGCGGTAGGTGGCGGGGTGGTGGTCGTATTCGGCGCGCACCCGGCCGCCGTAGCGGTAGACGATGTCGTAGCCGCCCCACAGGACGCGCTGGTCGGCGGTGAGCCGGAAGTAGTGGAAGTGGTTGGCGGTGTCGCTGAGTCCCTGCCTGCCCCGCCAGCCGATCGCGTCGAGCTGCTCCTGGTTAAGCGGCTCGGTCATCAGCGCGTGATCGTAGACCGGGGTGATGTACGGGCGAACGCGGCGCACCAGCGAGGGGAAGGCATTGGTGGCGAGCGCCACCTGGCGGGCGCGCACCCGGCCGAAGGGCGTGCGGACGGCCATCGCCGCCCCGGCGCTCGCCAGCCGTTCGGCCGGGGTGTGTTCATAGATCCGTACGCCCAGCTCGGCGCAGGCCCGCGCCAGGCCCCAGGCGAGCTTGGCGGGGTGCAGCATGGCCACGCCGCGGCGGTCCCACAGCCCGGCCAGGAAGGTGGGCGAGTCGACCTCGGCGCGCACCGCGTCGCGGTCGAGGAACTCCTGCTCGCCGACGCCGAGTTCGGCCGCCAGCTGGGCGGCCTCGCACAACTCCGCCACCTGGTACGGCTCGGTGGCCACATCGATCTCGCCGGTGCGCTCGAAGTCGCAGTCGATGCCGTAGCGCTCGACGGCGGACTCGATGGCGTCGAGGTTGCGGTGGCCGAGCCGTTCGAGTTCGGCCAGCTCAGCGGGCCAGCGGGCGGCGCCGTTGCCGAGGCCGTGGGTGAGGGAGGCGGCGCAGAAGCCGCCGTTGCGCCCGGAGGCGGCCCAGCCGATCTCCTGGCCCTCGACCAGGACCACCTCGCGGGCGGGGTCGCGCTCCTTGGCGATCAGGGCGGTCCACAGTCCGCTGTAGCCGCCGCCGACCACGAGCAGATCGCACCGCTCCTCCCCGACGAGGGCGGGGCGGGGGCCGGGCCTGCCGGGGTCGTCCAGCCAGTACGGCCGGTACGCGGCCCCGGCCAGGGCCTTCCAAGCGGACGGGGTGGGGGCACCTTCGCCCCCGGACGAGCGGGTCATGGCGTCCGTGGCCATGGTTCTCAGCTCCTCTTGCGGCGGGCGCCGGCCAGTTGGCCGACGAGAACGCACAACACCGCGACCGCGAACATCGCCGTTCCGATCACATTGATCTGCACGGGCGTGCCGCGCTGTGCGGATCCCCAGACGAACATGGGGAAGGTCACGGTCGAGCCGGCGTTGAAGTTGGTGATGATGAAGTCGTCGAAGGAGAGCGCGAAGGACAGCAGCGCGCCCGCGGCGATCCCGGGCGCGGCGATCGGCAGGGTGACGCGCAGGAAGGTCTGCGCCGGGGAGGCGTAGAGGTCCTGGGCGGCCTGCTCCAGCCGGGGGTCCATGGACATCACCCGCGCCTTGACGGCCGTCACCACGAAGCTCAGGCAGAACATGATGTGGGCGATGAGGATCGTCCAGAAGCCGAAGTCCACGCCCATGTTGAGGAAGAGGGTGGCCAGCGAGGCGGCCATGACGACCTCGGGCATCGCCATCGGCAGGAAGATCAGGCTGTTGACCGCGGGGCGGGCCCGGAAGCGGTAGCGGGCCAGTGCGAAGGAGATCATCGTGCCGAGGACGGTCGCGCCGATCGTCGCCCATACCGCGATCTTCAGGCTGAGCGAGAGCGAGCCGCACAGGTCGGCGACGCCGCACGGATCGGTCCAGGCGTCGGTGGAGAACCGCTGCCATTCGTAGTTGAACCGGCCGTTGGGCTTGTTGAAGGAGAAGACCAGGACGACGACGTTGGGCAGAATCAGATACGCGAGGGTGCCGAGCCCCGCGATGACCACCAGGTTCCGCCGTATCCAGCGCGTCAGGGCCGTCACACCAGGTCCTCCGTCCCGGACTTGCGGATGTAGACGGTGACCATCGTGAGGATGGCCGCCATGAGGATGAAGGACAGCGCCGCCGCCGTCGGGTAGTCCAGCACCCGCAGGAACTGCGACTGGATGACGTTGCCGATCATCTTCTGGTCGGTGGAGCCCAGCAGTTCGGCGTTGATGTAGTCGCCCGCGGCGGGGATGAAGGTGAGCAGCGTGCCCGCGACGACGCCCGGCATGGACAGCGGGAAGGTCACCTTCCGGAAGATGGTGATGGGGCGCGCGTAGAGGTCCCCCGCGGCCTCGTGCAGCCGGGGGTCGATGCGCTCCAGGGAGGTGTAGAGCGGAAGGATCATGAAGGGCAGGAAGTTGTACGTCAGCCCGCAGACCACCGCGAGCGGGGTGGCCAGCACCCGCTGCCCCTCGGTGATCCCCAGATAGCTGGTGACGTCCAGGATGTGCAGCGAGTTGAGCGCGCCCACCACGGGGCCGCTGTCGGCCAGGATCGTCTTCCAGGCGAGGGTGCGGATCAGGAAGCTGGTGAAGAACGGCGCGATGACCAGGATCATCACCAGATGGCGCCAGCGGCCCGCCCGGAAGGCGATGAGGTACGCGAGCGGATAGCCGAGCAGCAGGCACAGCACGGTGGCGGTGGCGGCGTAGAGCACCGAGCGCAGGAAGTGCGGGTAGTACTCGGTGAGCGCGTCCCAGTAGGTCTGGAAGTGCCAGGTGACCTTGAAGCCCTCTTCGAGGGAGCCGGTCTGCACGGAGGTCGACGCCTGGTAGATCAGCGGTGCGGCGAAGAAGATCAGCAGCCAGAGGATGCCGGGGAGCAGCAGCCAGTAGGGCACCAGCCGCTTGCGGACGGCGGGCTTGAGAAGGGGTGGCTTCTGCACGGGCCCGGCGTCCGGCGCGGCTTCGGGAGTGGCCGTAGCCAACCCCCCTACCCGCTCAGTCCCGGCACGCTCCGACGCGCGGGCTTCCCTCGTCACTGCTCGCTCCTTCGTCGCTGCGCGGCTCCTCAGTCCAGCCCGCGCAGCGCGCCGGGACACGCTCATGGGGCCTCCTCGTCCAGCTCCGTACCGGCGTCGATGTCCTGGGCCGCGTCGAGGCCGAAGGTGTGGGCGGGGTTCCAGTGCAGGACGACCTCGGCACCGGGGACGAGCCGGGCGTCGCGCTCGATGTTCTGCTCGTAGACGGTGATCTCGGGGCAGTCCGGGGTGGTGATGAGGTACTGGGTGGAGACGCCGATGAAGCTGGAGTCGACGATCCGCCCGGTGATCCGGTTGCGCCCCTCGGGGACGGTCCCGGCGTCCTCGGAATGGGCCAGGGTGATCTTCTCGGGACGCACCCCCACCAGCACTTTCCCACCCGTGCGGACGGGGGCGCTACATCGGTCGGCGGGCAGGGCGAGCTTGCCGCCGGCGGCGGTGAGGACGAGGTCGCCGCCGCTCTTGTCGGTGATCTCGGCCTCGATGAGATTGGAGGTGCCGAGGAAGTTGGCGACGAAGGTGGTGCCGGGGTTCTCGTAGAGGTCGGCGGGGGCGCCGCGCTGCTCGACCCGGCCGCCGTTCATCACCGCGACCGTGTCGGCCATGGTCATGGCCTCCTCCTGGTCGTGGGTGACATGGACGAAGGTGATCCCGACCTCGGTCTGGATGCGCTTGAGCTCCAGCTGCATCTGACGGCGCAGCTTGAGGTCCAGCGCGCCCAGCGGCTCGTCGAGCAGCAGCACCCTGGGGTGGTTGATCAGGGCTCGGGCGACGGCGACGCGCTGCTGCTGGCCGCCGGAGAGCTGCTGCGGTTTGCGGCGGGCGAAGTCACCGAGCTGGACCAGCTCCAGCATCTCCTCGACCTGCTTCTTCACCGATTTGACGCCACGCCGGCGCAGTCCGAAGGCGACGTTCTCGAAGATGTCGAGGTGCGGGAAGAGGGCGTAGCTCTGGAAGACCGTGTTGACGGGCCGCTTGTGGGGCGGGAGGACGGTGATGTCCTCGCCGGCCAGCGCGACGGTCCCGGTGGTGGGGTCCTCCAGGCCCGCGATCATGCGCAGGGTGGTGGTCTTGCCGCAGCCGGAGGCGCCGAGCAGGGCGAAGAAGGAGCCGGCGGGTATCTGCAGATCGAGCGGGTGGACGGCGGTGAAGGACCCGTAGGTCTTGCTGATCCGGTCGAGCCGGACGTCGCCGCCGGAGGTGGGCTGGGTCATGGCGGTGCGCTTCCTCGCTTGTCAGGCGCCGGTGAGCTTGGCGAACTTGTCCTCGAATGCCGCTTCTTCCTTGCTGGAGAGCGAGCGGAAGGAGTGGGACTTGGCGGCCATCTCCTCGTCCGGGAGGATCAGCGGATTGTCCGCCAGCGCCTTGTCGATCTTCGCGAGCTCCTCGCGCACCCCGTCGACCGGGCAGACGTAGTTGATGTAGGCGGCGATCTTCGCGGCGACCTTGGGCTCGTAGAAGTAGTCGATGAGCCGTTCAGCGTTCCTCTTGTGGCGCGCCTTGTTGGGGACCAGGAGGTTGTCGGTGGCCGTCATATAGCCGGCGTCGGGGATCGCGAACTCGATCTCGGGGTTGTCCGACTGGAGCTGGATCAGGTCCCCGGCCCAGGCCATACAGGCGGCGATGTCGCCCTTGGTGAGGTCGCCGGTGTAGTCGTTGCCGGTGAAGCGGCGGACCTGGCCCCGGTCGGACGCCTTCTGGAGGCGGGCGATCGCGGCGTCGTAGTCGTCGGCGGTGACCGTCTCGGGGTTCTTGCCCATGTCCAGGAGGGTCAGCCCGACGGTGTCGCGCATCTCGGTCAGCAGCCCGACGCGGCCCTTGAGCTTGGGGTCCTCCAGCAACTGCGAGACCGAGGTGACCTTACGGCCGCCGGTGGCCTTCTTGTTGTACGCGATGACGGCGGGGATACCGGTCCACGGGTAGGAGTGGGCGCGGCCCGGGTCCCAGTCCGGGGTGCGAAAAGGTTTCCCCAGGTTGGTGTAGGCATGGGGCAGTTGGGCGGGGTCCAGCGGCTGTATCCAGCCGAGCCGGATCATCCGGGCGGCCAGCCAGTCGGTGACGCAGATGAGGTCGCGGCCGGTGTCCTGGCCCGCCGCGAGCTGCGGCTTGATCTTGCCGAAGAACTCGACGTTGTCGTTGATGTCCTCGGTGTACTTGACCTTGATGCCGGTACGGCGCTGGAACGCGTCCAGGGTCGGATGGCGGCCGCCCTTGCCGACGTCCATGTACTCGGTCCAGTTGGAGAAGGCGAGCCGCTTCTCCTCGGCCGAGTGGTCATCTGAGGCGTTGTCCACCTCGGTGCGCCCCGCGGGCGGGATACCGCAGCCACCGAGCGCCCCGAGCCCGCCGACGGCGACCGCCCCGGCGCCTCCCGCACGCAGCAGGGAGCGGCGGGTGAGCGCCATACGGCCGCTGGTCATGGAGCGCCGCATCGCGGCGATCTGTGGTGGGGACAGGCTCTCGGGCTCGTGCCGTGCTTCCATAAGCTGTGCCTTTCGAGGGTGTCGGCCGGTGGCGGCCGGCCGAGGCCACGCGGAGGTGGCCGCACATTCAGGTCTGTCGGTCCCCGAAGACCGTGCGGTGCCAGTCCTTGCGGACCACCGCGGTGTTATCGGACATCACATGCTTGACCTGCGTGTACTCCTCGAAGGAGTACGCCGACATGTCCTTGCCGAAGCCGGATGCCCGCACCCCGCCGTGCGGCATCTCGCTGATGATCGGGATGTGGTCGTTGATCCAGACGCAGCCGGCCCGGATCTCGCGGGAGGCGCGGCCCGTACGGTAGACATCGCGGCTCCAGGCGGAGGCGGCGAGGCCGTAAGGGGTGTCGTTGGCGAGCGCGATGCCCTCGTCGTCGCTGTCGAAGGGGAGGACGACCAGGACCGGGCCGAAGATCTCGGACTGGACGACCTCGCTGTCCTGGGGCGCGCCGGTGATGAGCGTGGGCCGGTAGTAGGCGCCCTTGGCGAGGTCGCCGCCCGGGGCCTCGCCGCCGGTGACGACGGTGGCGTAGCCGCGGGCCCGCTCCACGAAGCCCGCCACGCGGTCGCGCTGGGCATGGGAGATCAGCGGGCCGAGGTCGGTGTGCGGATCGAAGGGATCGCCGAGCCTTACGGTCGCCATGAGATCGGCGACGGCGGCGACGAACGCGTCGTACAGCGGGCGCTGCACATAGGCCCGGGTGGCCGCGGTGCAGTCCTGTCCGGTGTTGATCAGCGCGCCCGCGATGGCGCCGTGGGCGGCGGCCGCCAGGTCCGCGTCGTCGAAGACGACGAAGGGCGCCTTGCCGCCGAGTTCGAGATGGATCCGCTTGACGGTGGCCGTGGCGAGTTCCGCGACCCGCTTGCCGACCGCCGTGGAGCCGGTGAAGGAGGTCATCGCCACGCCGGGGTGGGAGACCAGGCGCTCGCCCGCCTCGCGGCCGGTGCCGCTCACCACGTTGACGACGCCGTCCGGGAGGCCCGCCTCCGTGGCCGCCTGGGCGAACATCAGCGAGGTCAGGGGCGTCAGTTCGGCGGGCTTCAGCACGATGGTGTTGCCCGCGGCGATGGCCGGAAGGACCTTCCACGCCGCCATCTGGAGGGGGTAGTTCCAGGGGGCGATGGAGCCGATGACACCAATGGGCTCGCGGCGGATGTACGAGGTGTGGTCGCCGCTGTACTCGCCGGCGGCCTTGCCCTCCAGGTGGCGGGCGGCGCCCGCGAAGAAGGCGGTGTTGTCGATGGAGCCGGGCACATCGAACTCGGCGCTGAGCTTGATGGGCTTGCCGCACTGCAGCGACTCGGCGTGGGCGAGGTCGTCCGCCCGCTCGGTGAGCGCCGCGGCGAAGCGGTGCATCGCGTCGGACCGCTCGCCGGGGGTGGCGCCCGCCCACTCGGGGAAGGCGGTCTCGGCGGCGGCCACGGCGGCGTCGACATCGGCCGTACCGGCGAGCCGGTAGCTGAACACCTGCTCGCCGGTGGCCGGGTCGACGACCGCGTGCGTGCCCTCGGAGCCACCCTCGCGCAGACGGCCCGCGATGTACTGGGCACCGTCGGCGAATCGCTCCGTCACGTCGAACCGCTGATCCATCGCGCTCTCCTCCGCCGATCCGCCCATAGGGGCACGGCGTAGCTACAACCGGAATTGATGGCCGATCCTGACAGAGGAGCAGCGCTTCAACAAGGGATTCCGTTGTTGCTTTTTGGTTTCGCGACGGATTCAGTGATCAGAGTGGGTCCGGCATCACCGTTTCCGAGCCGGACCCCGGTCCGGACCGACGGATTGAGCAGCCGGTCCGGACGGCCGGTCCGGGCGCCTTCCAACGGCCGGTCCGGGCGCCTTCTAGAAGACGGAGTCGATGGCGGCGTCCAGCGCGGCGAGGTAGATCGCCGGGAGCACCATGCCGATGATGCCGCAGACCAGACCGGCGGTGGCCGAGCCCCCGTTGTTCGCCTCGCCGCGGCCGGCCTTCCCCTTGCCGATGGCGCCGAAGATGATCGCCAGGATGCCGAGGATGACCGCGAAGACCCACAGGAAGTAGGTGATCCCGCAGACCAGACCGACGATGCCGCAGACCAGCGCGGCCGTGCCCATGCCGTTGCTCAGCTGCATCGGCATCCCGGCCGCCCCCGGGTAGAGGGGCGGCGCGGCGGGGTAGCCGGCCCCGGGGTACTGCGGCTGCTGGACCGGGGGCTGCGCCGGCGGCGGGGGCGCGGCGTAGGGATTGGCCTGTGGGTCGTACGGCCCCTGCTCCGGGCCGGGTGTGTTGCTGGACATCGTCGGTCTCCCCTCCTGGATAACGTCCGGCAATGTTATGGGCAGTACTCATGCCTGGACAGCACAATTGCGCAGGTCGGCGGGGCTGTCAGTGGCGGGTGCGAGAATCCTGGGCATGAAGACGAACGGGGTGGGGGATTCGGTTTCGGCGGAGGGGAGTCCCCCGGTTTCGGCGGACGGGGGCCCTCGGTCGGTCGAGGAGCTGGTCGAGCGGGCGGCGCGCGGTGACCGCCTGAAGTACGTCTGGTTCTGGGGGCATCGGCCCAGGCCGGACGGAAGCGTGGGTTCGGGGTGCTTCAGCCAGTGGTGGCCGTCGCCGTTCACCGTGGACGGGGTCACCTACACGACGGCCGAGCACTGGATGATGGCGGGCAAGGCGCGGCTGTTCGGCGACGCGGAGGCCGAGCGCTCGGCGCTCGACGCCTCCCACCCCAAACAGGCCAAGGACGCGGGCCGCGCGGTGCGCGGCTTCGACGAGGAGACCTGGCGGCGCCATCGCTTCGGGCTCGTGGTCGAGGGCAGTGTGCACAAGTTCGGCCACCACCCCGAGCTGCGCGGCTATCTGCTGGGCACCGGGTCGCGGGTGCTGGTGGAGGCCAGCCCGGTGGACCGGGTGTGGGGCATCGGGCTGGCGGCGGACGACGAGCGGGCGGCGGACCCGGCCCGCTGGCGCGGGCTCAATCTGCTGGGGTTCGCGCTGATGGAGGCGCGTCAGCGGCTGATATCGGCGAGCGGGGGCGGGAGCACCGCCGGGGCCGAGACGCTGGCATAGCCCGGGTCGTCATCGCTGCCCGAGCCGTCGTCCTCGGTGGCTATGTAGACGAAGATCATGACGACGCTCGCCACCACGGCGATCACCCCGAGGATCACCCCGGCCAGCGCCGAGCCGCCGTTGGTCGCCTCACCGCCGGCCGCCCTGGAGCGGCCGAGCACCCCGAAGACGATCGCGAGCACACCGAGGACGATGCCGAGCACGATGCTCGCGAAGAGCACCAGGCCGATGATGCCGAGGACCAGGGCGGCCGTGCCATGGCCGTTGTTCGGCACATACGGCGCGCCCGGCCAGCCCTGACCGTACGCCCCTCCGGGGTAGGCGCCGCCGGCGTAGCCGGAGCCGGGGTAACCCGTGCCGGAGTGGGCGGTGCCGGGGTAGCCCGTGGCGGGGTAGGAGGCGCCCGGGTAGCCGTAGCCGGGATGGCCCTGGCCCTGCGCACCGCCGTACGGGGACTGCTCGTACGGCGCCTGCTGCCCGTACCCGGGCTGGGCGTATCCGTTCGGCTGGGCGTACCCGCTCTGGCCGTACCCGCTCGGCTCGGTGTAGGCGCTCTGGCCGTACCCGCTCGGCGCGTAGCCCGCGGGACCGTACGGCCCGGCCGCATAGGCGCTGGGCGTACCCGGGCCGGTCGGCGCGGGCGGCGGTGGGGGCACCGCGCCCGACGGGGTCACCGGGCCCCGTGGCCACGCGGCGCTCGGCGGGGGCGGCGGAGGGGGCGGGGGCGTCGGGCCCGGGGCGGGATATGAGGTGAGGGTCGGCTGCTCGGCCACCCTGGGCCGAGGAGCGGGGGCCGCCGGGGGCCGGGGTGCGGGTATGTCCTGCTCGCCCACGCGCACCGCGTTGTCCGCCACGCCCGCGTCGGCCGCGCCGCTGTCCGCCGCACCCGTCTCCCCAGCGACCTTGTCCATCGCGACCCGCCGCGCCGGTGGAGCCCAGGGGTCGCGGTCGAGCGGCTCGGGCTGCCTCGGCAGTCCGGGTCGCCGCTGCTCATCCTGCGGCTCGGACGGGTCGTGCTGGTCGGCCATGGAGCTCCCCACAAAGACGTCCGCCCATGCTACGGCCTGTGGCGAGCCCGTCGGCGCCACACAATACGATGACCGGAACCCGCCGTCGGCGGGCGTCTCCCGGAGGTTTTGTTGACCGATCTGACCACCTTCATCGCCGGGCTGCCCAAGGCGGAGCTCCATGTGCACCACGTGGGATCCGCCTCGCCGCGCATCGTGGCCGAGCTGGCCGCCCGCCACCCCGACTCCAAGGTGCCCACCGATCCCGAGGCCCTCGCCGAGTACTTCGTCTTCCGGGACTTCGCGCACTTCATCGAGATCTATCTCTCCGTGGTGGACCTGATCCGCGACGCCGAGGACGTCCGGCTGCTGACCTACGAGATCGCCCGTGACATGGCCCGGCAGCACATCCGCTACGCCGAGCTGACCGTCACCCCCTACAGCTCGACCCGGCGCGGCATCCCGGACACCGCGTTCGTCGAGGCGATCGAGGACGCCCGTAAGGCCGCCGAGTCGGATTTCGGCACGGTGCTGCGCTGGTGCTTCGACATCCCCGGCGAGGCCGGTCTCGAGGCCGCCGAGGAGACCACCAGGATCGCCTGTGAGCTGAACCCCGAGGGGCTGGTCGGCTTCGGTCTCGGCGGTCCGGAGATAGGGGTGCCGCGCCCCCAGTTCAAGCCGTACTTCGACCGGGCCATCGCCGCCGGGCTGCGCAGTGTGCCGCATGCGGGCGAGACCACCGGGCCGGAGACGATCTGGGACGCCCTCGTCGAGCTGCGGGCGGAGCGCATCGGCCATGGCACCAGCGCCGTCCAGGACCCGAAGCTGCTCGCCCATCTCGCGGAGCACCGCATTCCGCTGGAGGTCTGCCCGACCTCCAACATCGCCACCCGCGCCGTCGCCACGCTCGGTGAGCACCCCCTGAAGCAGATGGTCGAGGCCGGGGTGTTGGTCACGATCAACAGCGACGACCCGCCGATGTTCGGCACCGACCTCAACACCGAGTACCAGGTCGCGGCCCGGCTGCTGGATCTGGACGCGGCGGGCGTAGCGGCCCTCGCCAAGAACGCGGTCGAGGCGTCCTTCCTGGACGCCGAGGGCAAGGCGCGGCTCTCGGCGGAGATCGACGCCTACACGGTGGTCGCGGGCCGATGAGACCGGCGGGGGCGGGATGCGTCCCGGTCGGCCACCGCGGCGACCCGTATGTGTGCCGTGAGAACACCCTGCCCTCGATCCGCTCCGCGGTTCGCGCGGGCGCGGGCGCGGTCGAGATCGACGTACGGCTGACCCGGGACGGTGTGCCGGTGCTGCTCCACGACGCCACGCTGAAGCGGCTGTGGGGCCGGGACCGGCCGCTGTCCGGGCTGACCGCCGACGAGGTGCGGCAGCTGACCGGCGGGGGCGTGCCGACCCTGCTCGAGGCCCTCGCCCGCACCGCCTCCACCCGGCTGCTGATCGACCTGCCGGACGCGTCGGCCGCGTCCGCCGCCGTCGCCCAGGTGCGGGAGAGCGGGGCGGCCGACCGGGTGTACTACTGCGGCGCCCTGGCGGCCCTGCACGCCGTGCGCCGCGCGGACCCGGACGCCGAGATCGCGCTGACCTGGACCACGCTGGCCCCACCGCGTCCGGCGCTGCTGGCCGCGCTGCGCCCCCGGTGGCTCAACTACCGCTTCGGGCTGGTCTCCCGGGAGCTGGTCGCCCGCCATCACGCCGACGGGCTGCTGGTCTCCGCCTGGACCGCCGATACCCGGCGGTCGATGTCCCGGCTGCTGCGGGCGGGCGTCGACGCGATCACCACCAACCGCGTCGCCGCCCTGGCGGCCCTGGTCCGGATGTCCCCCCTTGGTCATGACGGGTGACCCTGCCATGACCAAGTGACAAGCCCGGCGCGGGAATCGTCGGCCCGCGCGGCACGGGAACCAACCCGCCCCGGGCGGACATCGGCCCGCCCGGCGCGGGAATCAGCCCCGCATCAGCCCAGCGACGTCATGACGTGCTTGATGCGGGTGTAGTCCTCGAAGCCGTACGCGGACAGATCCTTGCCGTAGCCGGACTTCTTGAAGCCGCCGTGCGGCATCTCGGCGACCAGCGGGATGTGGGTGTTGATCCAGACGCAGCCGAAGTCCAGGGCCCTGGACATCCGCATCGCGCGGGCGTGGTCCTTGGTCCACACCGACGAGGCGAGCGCGTACTCCACACCGTTGGCGTAGGAGATGGCCTGCTCCTCGTCCGAGAAGGTCTGCACGGTGATGACCGGGCCGAAGACCTCGTTCTGGATGATCTCGTCGTCCTGCTTCAGTCCGGAGACCACGGTGGGCGCGTAGAAGAAGCCCTTGTCGCCGACCCGGTGGCCGCCCGCCTCGACCTTGGCGTGCGCGGGGAGCCGGTCGATGAAGCCGGTGACCTGGGCCAGCTGGTTGGCGTTGTTCAACGGGCCGTACAGCACGTCCTCGTCGTCCGGCGCGCCGGTCTTGGTCTCGGCGGCGGCCTTGGCGAGCGCGCTCACGAACTCGTCGTGGATGGACTCGTGGACCAGCACCCGGGTGGCGGCCGTACAGTCCTGCCCCGCGTTGAAGAAGCCCGCGACCGAGATGTCCTCGACCGCCTTGGGGATGTCGGTGTCCTCGAAGACCACGACCGGGGCCTTGCCGCCGAGCTCCAGGTGCACCCGCTTGATGTCCTTGGAGGCGCTCTCGGCGACCTGCTTGCCGGCCCGCACCGAGCCGGTGATGGACGCCATGGCGGGCACGGAGTGCTCGACCATCAGCCGGCCGGTCTCGCGGTCGCCGCAGATCACGTTGAAGACACCCTGCGGATGGCCCAGCTCCGCCAGCACCCCGCCGATGATCTCGGCGAACAGCACGGTGGAGGCGGGCGTGGTGTCCGAGGGCTTGATGACGACCGTGTTGCCCGCCGCCAGCGCCGGGGCGAACTTCCATACGGCCATCATCATCGGGTAGTTCCACGGTGCGACCTGGGCACACACCCCGACCGGCTCGCGCCGGATGATCGAGGTGAGCCCCTCCATGTACTCACCGGCCGAGCGGCCCTCCAGCATCCGGGCCGCGCCCGCGAAGAAGCGGATCTGGTCGATCATCGGCGGGATCTCCTCGTCCCGCGTGAGACCGATCGGCTTGCCGGTGTTCTCGGACTCGGCGGCGATCAGCTCCTCCGCCCGCGCCTCGAAGGCGTCGGCGATCTTGAGCAGGGCCTTCTGCCGCTCGCCGGGCACCAGGTCGCGCCAGGCCGGGAAGGCGGCCTCGGCGGCGGCCATCGCCGCGTCCACGTCCGCGGCGCCCGACAGCGGCGCGGTGGCGTAGGGCTCGCCCGTGGCCGGGTTGACCACCTCCGTGGTCCGCCCGTCCGCGGCGTCCCGGAACTCTCCGTCGATGTAATTGCGCAGACGACGCAGTTCGGTGGTCACGTGCCACCCCTCCTGTCAGCTGTCCGATGGGTGAGACACCCACAGTAGTCGCCGGTGCTGCGTTTTCAACATACCCGCCACACCAGAACGACGGAATCAGTGTTTTCGAGGTCTCTTAACGACGAAATACATCGAAGAAGGGTTGCGACACGGGCGAGGCTCGTGCACAGTGAGGGTCGTGGCCACACCTGACAAGAACGGCACGCCGACCCTCGACTCCGTATCCCTGGCGATCATCGAGCAGCTCCAGGAGGACGGTCGCCGGCCGTACGCCGCCATCGGAAAGGCCGTCGGGCTCTCCGAGGCCGCCGTACGGCAGCGTGTGCAGAAGCTGCTCGACCAGGGCGTGATGCAGATCGTCGCCGTCACCGATCCTCTCACCGTGGGGTTCCGGCGGCAGGCGATGGTCGGCATCAACGTCGAGGGCGATCTCGACCCGGTCGCGGACGCGCTGACCGCCATGGACGAGGTCGAGTACGTGGTCGTCACCGCGGGCTCCTTCGATCTCCTGATCGAGATCGTCTGCGAGGACGACGACCATCTCCTCGAAATGATCAACAAGCGGATCCGCACGCTGCCCGGTGTGCGCTCCACCGAGAGCTTCGTCTACCTCAAGCTCCGGAAGCAGACCTATACCTGGGGAACGAGATAGCAATGAGCGCCGACCTCTCCAAGACGGCGTACGACCACCTGTGGATGCACTTCACCCGCATGTCGTCGTACGAGAACTCCCCCGTGCCGACGATCGTGCGCGGTGAGGGTACGTACATCTACGACGACAAGGGCAAGCGGTACATCGACGGCCTGGCCGGCCTGTTCGTGGTCAACGCGGGCCACGGCCGGGTCGAACTGGCGGAGACGGCCTACAAGCAGGCCCAGGAGCTCGCCTTCTTCCCGGTGTGGAGCTACGCCCACCCCAAGGCCGTCGAGCTCGCCGAGCGGATCGCGGGCTACGCGCCCGGCGACCTGAACAAGGTCTTCTTCACCACGGGCGGCGGCGAGGCCGTCGAGACCGCGTGGAAGCTGGCCAAGCAGTACTTCAAGCTGACCGGCAAGCCCACCAAGTACAAGGTCATATCCCGGGCCGTCGCCTACCACGGCACCCCGCAGGGCGCCCTGTCGATCACCGGTCTGCCGGGGCTCAAGGCCCCCTTCGAACCGCTGGTCCCCGGCGCCCACAAGGTCCCCAACACCAACATCTACCGCGCCCCGATCTTCGGTGACGACCCCGAGGCGTTCGGCCGCTGGGCCGCCGACCAGATCGAGCAGCAGATCCTCTTCGAAGGCCCGGACACCGTGGCCGCGGTCTTCCTGGAGCCGGTGCAGAACGCGGGCGGCTGCTTCCCGCCGCCGCCCGGGTACTTCCAGCGGGTCCGCGAGATCTGCGACCGCCATGACGTGCTGCTCGTCTCGGACGAGGTCATCTGCGCCTTCGGGCGGCTGGGCACGATGTTCGCCTGCGACAAGTTCGGCTACGTCCCGGACATGATCACCTGCGCCAAGGGGATGACCTCCGGCTACTCCCCGATCGGCGCGTGCATCGTCTCCGACCGGCTCGCCGAGCCCTTCTACGAGGGCGACAACACCTTCCTGCACGGCTACACCTTCGGCGGCCATCCGGTCTCGTCCGCCGTGGCCCTGGCCAACTTCGACATCTTCGAGCGCGAGGGTCTCAACCAGCATGTGCTGGACAACGAGACCGCGTTCCGCTCCACGCTGGAGCGGCTGCACGATCTGCCGATCGTCGGCGATGTCCGGGGGAATGGTTTCTTCTACGGCATCGAGCTGGTGAAGGACAAGGCCACCAAGGAGTCCTTCGACGAGGAGGAGACCGAGCGGATCCTCTACGGCTTCCTCTCCAAGGCGCTGTTCGAGAACGGGCTGTACTGCCGGGCCGACGACCGCGGCGACCCGGTCGTCCAGCTGGCCCCGCCGCTGATCGCCGACCAGGCGGTGTTCGACGAGATCGAGCAGGTGCTGCGGACGGTGCTGACGGAGGCGTGGACCAAGCTCTGAGGCCGCCTCGGCAGCTCAAGCCCTGGCGTCTCAGGCCCAGCTTCACGCCCACTTGAGGGCGAACCACAGCTCCATACGGACATCCGCGTCGCCCAGGTCCACATCCAGCAGGGCCCCGGCGCGGGCGATCCGCTGACGGACCGTATTGCGGTGGACCTCCAGCGCCACCGCCGTACGGTCCCAGCTGCCGTGCAGCGACAGCCACACCCGCAGCGTCTCCAGCAGCGCCGGTGCGCCCTCGAGCGGCGCGAGCAGGGTCCGGCCGTGCGCCCCCGCCTCGGCCGGGTCCACCAGCGAGCCGACCCCGCCCGCACGGGCCGGGCCGTCCCGCACCAGCGGCACCCGCTCGGCGACCGCCCGCCGCAGCGCACGGGCGGCGTCGGCGCCGCCACGCGTCAGATCCGCGGCCGGTACCGGCGCCCCGACGCCGAGGGTCCAGCCGGGCTGCGCCCGTACCTCCCCCTCGCCCGGGACCAGGGCGCTCAGCGCGTCCCCGTCGAGGTCGACCAGCGGGGTCCCGAGCCCGGCCGCGAGCGCCGCCGTGGCCAGCAGCCCGTCGTCCCGGCCGCGGCCGCGCCGCCGCCCGTGCACCACGGTCCACAGCCCGCCGCCATCCGAGGGCTCGGGGGACGCCCCCGACTGCCCCGACGTGCCCGACTGCCGTGGCGTGCCCGACTGTCCCGGCGCGCCCGGCTGCCCCGGCGTACCCGACTGCCCCGGCGTCCTCGACTGTGCTGGCTGTCCCGGCGTGCCCGGCGTGCCCGGCTGTCCCGGCATACCCGGCTGCCCCGACTGTGCTGGCTGTCCCGGCGGACCCGGCTGCCGCGGCGTGCCCGACTGCCCCGGCGTACCCGGCTGCCGCGGCGTGCCCGACTGCCCCGGCGTGCCCGACTGTCCCTGCGAGGGACTCAGCAGCCCTGCCACCCGCGCCGGTTCGGCGCCGAGCATCAGCCGCACCAGCGCCGATGTGCGCTCGGCCTCGGCCCCGACCACCCGGCGGGCCGTCAGCAGCGACAGCAGCACCACGGCCACCCCCACGATCGCCCCGTCCGCCCCGTCCCGCCGGGGTGCGCAGACGCCGAGGGCGAGCCGGTCCTCCGGCCCCGCCGGGCCGCCCAGCCCGTACGCGGTCAGCAGCAGTTCCTCACCGGCCGCGCCGGTCGCCCTGCCCGCCGCCGAGGACGGGCCCGAGCGCAGCCGCGCCGCGAGCGCGCCGAGCGCCTTGCGGGCCTCGCGCGGCGGCCGCGGCCCGGCGGCCGCCAGCTCCGCGCCGTCCGGGGCGTCCGGACCGGCCGGGCCGTAGAGCACCGTCCAGGCCCCGAGGCGCTGGCCGAGCTGGCGCAGCACGGCCGGTACGGGGTGCGGGCGCGCCGCGGCCGTCGCCAGTGACTGCTGCGCCTCGGTGAGACTCCGCAGCTCATGGTGGCGGCGCTCGGCCATCGCGTCCCATACGGCGCTCGCCACGGCCGTGAAGGTCGTCTGCCGTGGCACTTCCACCAGCGGCAGCCCGTGCCGGTCGCACGCCTCGGCCAGCGCGCGGGGCACCGTGTCGTGCACCGGCGCGATGCCGAAGCCGAGCGCCGCCGCGCCCGCCTGAACCGTACGGGCCACATAGCGGTCCCAGTAGGTGCCGGCGCCCGCCGCCTCCGGGCAGTGCACCCCCGCGCTGAGCAGCAGCTCGCCGCCCAGCAGATACGGAACGGGGTCCTCCATCTCGCTGGTGTGGACGAAGTACACGGGCGTGTCCGTCTCGCGCCCGCCCGCGACCTGCCGCAACCCCAGGGCGGGGTGGCGAAGGAGGGTGGAGAGCGGGACGGGGGCCGTCGGGGGGACGCGGTCGTTCATCACGGCGGACCTCGCGTGGGGACGGTTCGTACATCCCGGGGATCGGGAGTGGAGGAAACGTACACTTCCCGGACGCTTCGGCGACACCTAGGGTCTCCGTCACTCCCCACATTCCCCACACTCCCCTGGGGCTCGATCCCCGCGGATCGCCGGGACCTCCCCGATCCCGTGCGTCCCCGCCCGCCCGACGTCCCGACCTCCCGACCGCCAGCCGACCCCCGCCGGACCGAGGAGCACCGCCATGACCGCTGTCGACTACACCGTGATCGTCGTCTATCTCGCGGGCATGCTCGCGCTCGGCTGGTGGGGGATGCGCCGCACCAGCTCCACCAGCGACTTCCTGGTCGCGGGGCGGCGGCTGGGGCCGCTGATGTACTCCGGGACGATGGCCGCGATCGTGCTCGGCGGCGCGTCCACCATCGGCGGCGTCGGGCTCGGCTATCAGTACGGGCTCTCCGGCGCCTGGATGGTCATCGCCATCGGCCTCGGGCTGCTGGCGCTGTCGGTCTTCTTCTCGGCGCGCATCGCCCGGCTCAAGGTCTACACAGTCAGCCAGATGCTGGATCTGCGCTACGGCGGCTCCTCCGGGCTGATCTCGGGCATCGTGATGTGGGCCTACACCCTGATGCTGGCGGTCACCTCGACCATCGCCTACGCCACCATCTTCGACGTGATCTTCGGTCTTGACCGGGTCGTCGCCATCGTGCTCGGCGGGGCGATCGTGGTCTGTTACTCGGCGCTCGGCGGCATGTGGTCGATCACCCTCACCGACATGGTGCAGTTCGTGGTCAAGACGGTGGGCGTGCTGCTCCTGCTGCTGCCGATCGCGGTGGTGAAGGCGGGCGGCTTCGACGCGATGAAGGCCGAACTCCCCCATGGCTACTTCTCCCCCATGGGCATCGGCGGCCAGACCGTCTTCACCTATGTGCTGATCTACTCCTTCGGCATGCTGATCGGCCAGGACATCTGGCAGCGGGTCTTCACCGCCCGCGATGACCGGGTCGCCCGCCTCGGCGGCACCGCCGCCGGTACGTACTGCCTGGCCTACGCGGTCGCGGGCGCGATCATCGGCACGGCGGCCAGGGTGCTGTACCCCAAGCTGGGCGCCCCGGACGACGCGTTCGCGACCATCGTCAAGGACGCCCTCCCGGTCGGCGTGAAGGGGCTGGTGCTGGCCGCCGCGCTGTCCGCGGTGATGTCCACCTCCTCGGGCGCGCTGATCGCCTGCGCGACGGTGGCCAACAACGACATCTGGGCCCGGCTGAGCGGCCGTACGCTCCGTACGGCCGGCGCCTCCCATGACGAGATCGGCGGCAACCGCGTCTTCATCCTCATCATGGGCGTCGCCGTGATCGGCATCTCCGTGGCGCTCAACGATGTCGTCGAGGCGCTGACCGTCGCCTACAACATGCTGGTCGGCGGGTTGCTGATGCCGATCCTGGGCGGGCTGCTGTGGAAGCGCGGCACCGGCGCGGGCGCACTGGCCTCGGTCGGTGTCGGCGGCCTTACGGTCATCGCGCTGATGGGGTGGAAGGGCATCCTCGCCAACGAGCCCATCTACTTCGGGCTGCTGGCCTCGCTGGTGGCGTATGTGGCGGTCAGCCTCGCCACCAAGCCGACGGACGCGGCGATCCTGGACGTCTGGCGGCGGCGGCTGGCCGGTGAGCCCGCCGCCCCCGTCTCGGAGACCACCAGTCGGGCCACCGCGGGCGCCTGACACCGCATCACGCTCGCTCTCTTCGATACACATCGTCAGAAAGGCACCAAACCCATGCCCACCGCACAGCGCGCGCGTCACGGCGGCGATCTCGTCGTGGAGTCCCTCACCGCGCTCGGGGCGAGCACCGTGTTCGGGCTTCCCGGACAGCACGCCCTCGGGGCGTTCGACGCGCTGCGGCGGTCCGGGCTCACCTATGTGGGGCTGCGGGTGGAGAACAACGCCGGGTTCGCCGCCGACGCCTTCGCGCGGGTCACCGGCACAGTGGCACCGCTGCTGGTGTCCACCGGGCCGGGGGCGCTCATGACGCTCGCCGCGCTGCAGGAGTCGGCGGCGGCGTCCGCGCCGGTCCTCGCCATCGGCAGCCAGGTGCCGACGGCGGGGCTGGGCGGCGGGCGCAAGGGCTATCTGCATGAACTCGTGGACCAGAAGGCGTCGTTCCGCGACGTGGTGAAGTCCGTCCACACGGTCCGTACCGCCTCCCAGATCCCCTCCGCGGTCGCCGCCGCCTGGGCGTCCGCGCTGGAGGCCCCCGCCGGGCCGGTGTGGCTGGAGATCCCGCAGGACGTGCTGCTCGCACCGGTCTCCGTGCCGCCGGTGACCTCGCTGCGGGCCGAGCCCCGGCCGCTGCCGCCCCGGCCCGAGCTGACGGCGGAGGCCGTGAGGCTGCTGAACGCCGCCGAGCGTCCGGTGATCCTGGCCGGGGGCGGAGTGGTGCGCGCCGGGGCGCGGCAGGAGCTGCGGGCGCTGGCCGAGGCGCTGGACGCCCCCGTGGCAACGACCTTCGGCGGCAAGGGCGCGTTTCCGTGGGATCACCCGCTCTCGCTCCAGTCCTGGCTGGAGGACGCGCACACCACCGAGTTCCTGGAGGACGCCGACGTCCTGCTGGTCGTCGGCTCCGGGCTCGGTGAACTCTCCTCCAACTACCACACGTTCAGCCCGCGAGGCCGTCTCGTACAGATCGAGGCCGACCTCGGCAAGCTGGAGTCCAACCATCCGGCGCTCGGCATCCACGCCGACGCCCGCGAGGCGCTGGCCGCCCTCACCGAGGCCGTGACGCCCCGCCCGCCGGGCCCGGCGGCCAAGGCCGCGGCCGGGCTGCTCACCCGGGTGCGGGAGCGGATCGACGCGCAGGGCCTGGAGCTGGAGCGGCGGGTGCTGGACGCGGTGCGGGACGCGCTGCCCGATGACTCCCCCAGCTTCTGGGACATGACGATCCTCGCCTACTGGGCCTGGTCCGCCTTCGATCCCCGTGCGGGCGCCCTGCACTCGGCGCAGGGCGCGGGCGGCCTCGGCTACGGCTTCCCGGCCGCCCTCGGTGCAGCCGCCGCGGATCGCGGACGGCCGGTGCTGGCCGTGTCGGGCGACGGCGGCGCCATGTACTCGATCGCCGAACTCGCGACCGCCCATCAGTGTCAACTCCCCATCACCTGGCTGATCGTGGACGACGGCGGCTACGGCATCCTGCGCGAGTACATGACGGACACGTTCGGCGAGGCGACCGCCACCGAGCTGTCCCGCCCGGACTTCGTCGCGCTGGCCGAGTCCTTCGGCGTCCCGGCGGTCCGCACCACACCCGAGCGGCTGCGCGCGGACCTCGCCGACGCCCTCGCGGCCCCCGGGCCGTCGGTCGTGGTACTGCCCGCGCTGCTGCGGATGTTCGCGCCCACCCACCTCGACCGGCTCACCGACGGCGGCCACGATGGCGGCCACGGTCCCGATGGCGACCCCGGTTCCGATCAGCGCTGATCGGAGCCCGACCCCGATCAGGGCTGATCGGAGGAAATGGGGGCCACCCGCGCCGAGCCTGGGCGCGGGCCCCCACCCGAGTCCTTACCGTGCCAGTGACCCATTGGCTCCGCGCTCGTTCCCCCAACCGGGGGAACGAGACGGTCGCAGGTAAGGCGAGGTGCTCGCGATGGTGGCTCCGCCGGACGACGACATGCTCGCGGCACGCACCGTGTCGTACGCCTACGGCGGCTCGCCCGCCCTCACCGGGGTCTCCCTCGGCGCCCGGAAGGGCGAGATCGTCGCCGTCACCGGTCCGCGCGGCTGTGGCAAGACCACCCTCCTCGCCTGTCTGGCGGGCCAACTCGTCCCGGACAGCGGGGAGGTGTGGTTCAAGGGCGTGCCCGTGCACTCCCTCCCTCCACTCGGCCTCGAACGGCTGCGGCGCGAGCACTTCGGCTGGATCGGCACCGAACCCCAGCTCGTCCCCGAGCTCACCGCCTGGGAGAACGCGGCGCTCGCCCTGATGCTGCGCGGCACCGGGCGGCGCGCCGCGAAGAGCGCCGCATGCGAATGGCTGGACCGGCTCGACATCGGCGAGTGCGCCCGAGCGCGGCCCGCCGCACTGCTGCAGTCGCAGCGCCAGCGGGTCGCGCTCGCCCGCGCGCTGGCCGCCGGGCCCAGCGTGCTCTTCGCCGACGAGCCCACCGCCCCGCTGCACCAGACCGACCGCGCCCAGCTGCTGCGCACCCTCACCTCGGCGGCCCGCTCCCACGGCATCACCGTGGTCCTCGCGACGCATGACCAGGAGGTGGCCACCCTCGCCGACCACACCGTCGCCCTGCTCGACGGGCGCCGGATGGGCTCGGACCCCTCCGAGGCGGAAGGCAGGGCCGCGTGCTCAGCCTCCGCCTAGCCCGCGGCGCCCGCCCGTCGGTGCTGCTGCGGCGGTCGCTGGTCACCGTCGCGGCGGCGGGCGCGAGCTTTCTGCTGCTGAGCGCCCTCGGGTTCGCCTCGGGCCATCCAGACGACTCGCAGGGAGCGGTGGGGCGGCTGCTGTGGTGCCTGGTACCGCTGGCCGCGACCGTCCAGCTGGCCATCGCCGTGGGCCGCGCCGACCCCAGCACCGGCCCTGGCCCCGGTTTCGCCGCGGCCGGAGTCGGCCCGGCTCGGGCGGCGCTGCTCGCGGCGGTCTCGATGGCGGCCGCCTGTGCGCTCGGCGGTGTGCTGGCGCTGCTGGTCTTCCTGCATCTGCGCGGCGATCTCGGGGACTCCTGGCTGGGCTGGGCCGGAAGCGGGGCGGCCGGCCGGCAGCTCGGCGGCGGCTGGCCGCTGCCCTTGGCCGGTACGGTCACGCTGCTCGCCGTCGTCCCCATGGTGGTGGGTGCCGCGTGTGCGGCCGGACTGTGGCCCCGGCAGCCGAGGGCGGTCCACCAGCCGGTCCGCGGACCGCGGGGCGCCCGCCGCCCGGCGGCCCCGGCCCGGCCCACCGTCGTGACGGGGCCGGTCGCGCCCCGGCCCCACCAGGCCGCCTCCGGACTTCCCTGGGGCATCGCCCTGACCGCGGCCGGACTCGCCCTGCAGGCGTACGCGAGCGGTAACGCGCCCCCGCTCCCCGACGCCCTGCTCGCCGTGCCGGGCCGACTCGGCGGCAACCCGCCCGGTGTGGTGGGTGGCTGGGCGCTGGCGGCGCTCGGGCTGGTGCTGGCCGGGCCCGGCCTCACCCATCTGTGCGGCAGGCTGCTGGCCGTGGGCCGGCCTGGCGTGCTGCGGCTGCTCGCCGGGCGGATGCTCCAGCAGGAGGCCGGGCTGATCGGACGCCCGGTCGGCGCGCTGTGTGCCCTGGCCGCCGCCGGATTCACCGTCCTCGAACTGTACGGAAGGGCCTCCGGGCCGTCCGGCGCCCATGCCTTCGGCCCGCTCACCGGCCTGGGCGCGGCCCTGGTCACGCTGTGCGCCGCTGCCACGACCCTGACCGCGGTCGTGGAAGCGAGGAGCGCGCGTGAGCGCACGACGGCCGCCCTGGTCCGCCTGGGCGCCCCGGCCCGGCTGCTCCGCGGGGCGGCCGCGCTGCGCGCGACGGCCCTGCTGGCGCTCCTGGTGCCGCTGGTGTGGGTGGTGGCGCATCTCACGGCGATGCCGTTCCACCGCTGAAAATCCCGGGTGTCGGTGTTCATGCCTGGATTGTGCGGCGAAGCGGCCCGGTCATGATTGCCCCAATCCACAGCCCCATACCTCCGGTGTGATTAGCATGTCGGCGTGCAGGAACCAGACTGGGAAATAGAGTCCATCGAGGAGTTCGACCAGGTCGTCGCCCGCGGCACCCTGGCCGGGTTCCGGGTCCAGTCCGTGGACCTGACAGGCCGTACGGCCGCGCTCCTCTCCACCGACACCAGCGAGTCCGTCTTCCTCGGCTGCCCGATGGAGACCGAGGCGGCGGCGAAGGTCCGGGCCGGGGGCGCGCTGGTGTTCCCGCCGGTGCCGGATCTGCCGTTCGATCCGTACCGCGGCACGCTCTACTCCCCCGCGGAGCTCTTCGGGGGCCTCACAGAACACGGTTACGCGCGGACGCCGGACGCGCTCGCCTACGCCTGGTTCCAGCGGACCAAGACCGACGGCGACATCTTCGCCTCGATGCTGCGCTCCATCCACGACGACGCGGTCTCCGACGCGCTCGACGAGTTCCTCGTCGGGACGCGGGTGGTGGGCGTCATGGGCGGCCACGCGCTGGAGCGCGGCTCCGACGGATTCGCGGGCGCCGCACGGCTCGGCCGGGCTCTGGCGCGGACCGGCCTCACGGTCGCGACGGGCGGCGGGCCCGGCGCGATGGAGGCCGCGAACCTGGGCGCCTACGCGGCCCCGCACGAGGACGCGGTGCTGGACGAGGCGCTCGAACTGCTCGGCGAGACGCCCTCCTTCCGGCCGTCCATCGGGGCCTGGGCCGAGGCCGCCCTCGCGGTGCGCGAGCGCTGGCCGGACGGCGGGGCGTCGGTCGGCATCCCCACCTGGTTCTACGGGCATGAGCCGCCGAACGCGTTCGCCTCGCACATCGCCAAGTACTTCGCCAACGCCACCCGTGAGGACGGGCTGCTGGCGCGCTCGACCGCGGGCGTGGTCTTCCTGCCCGGCGCCGCCGGGACCGTCCAGGAGATCTTCGACAACGCGACGCCGAACTACTACGAGTCGCGCGGTGAGCCGACCCCGATGGTGCTGGTGGACCGGGACCACTGGACCCGGCGGCTGCCGACCTGGCCGCTGCTCGAAGCGCTCGCGGAGGGACGGTCCATGAAGGCCCGTATCGCTCTGGTGGACTCGGTGGACGAGGCACCCGAGGCACTGCTGTCGATGCTGGGCTGAACCGGCGTCGAGGAAGCGCCGAGTACCAGCGGAGGGCAAGGGGCCCCGGCGTCAGGGCTCGGGGTCCAGGAGCACCACGTCGGCCGGGTCGATGACCGCCCCGGCCCGGACCCCCGCCTCCGGGGCGTCCCGCAGGGCACAGGAGGCCTCCAGACGCGGCGCGGCCGGGTCCGACAGCCGCAGGATGAGCGCCACATGGTCGCCGCGGAAGGTGCGCGCCGCCACGGTGCACGCAAGCCCCTCCTCGGGGTCCGTCAGCCGCACCCCGGCGGGGCGGACCAGCAGCCTGCCGGGGCCCGGCCGGGAGCCGGGCGGCACGGGCAGCTTGCCCCATACGGTGTCGGCGACCTCGCCGTGCACGATCGCCTCGACCACATTGTCGAAGCCGAGGAACCGGGCGACGAACTCGGTGGCGGGCCGCTGCCACACCTCCAGCGGGGTGCCGGTCTGGGCGATCCGGCCGTTCTCCATCACCACCACCCGGTCCGCGAGCGCGAACGCCTCCCCCTGGTCGTGGGTGACCGCGAGAACGGTGGTGCCCAGCCGTTCGAAGAGCTCGCGCAGCTCCACCACCAGCCGCTCCCGCAGCCCCCGGTCGAGCTGGCCCAGCGGCTCGTCCAGCATCAGCAGCTTGGGCCGCGGGGCCAGCGCGCGGGCGAGCGCCACCCGCTGCTGCTCACCGCCGGAGAGCGAGTCGACGGGGCGGCGCTGGGCGCCCGGCAGCCCCACGAGCTCCAGCAGTTCGGCGACCCGGCGATCCGCCTCCGCGCGGCCCACCTTGCGCATCCGCAGCCCGAAGGCGACATTCCCGCCAACGTCCCGCTGCGGGAACAGCTGGTGGTCCTGGAACATCAGCCCCACGCCGCGCCGGTGCGTGGGCACCCCGCTCTGGTCGCGTCCGGCGAGCCACACCCGGCCGGTGTCGGGGCGCTGCAGCCCGGCCACCACGCGCAGCATGGTGGACTTGCCGCTTCCGCTCGGCCCCAGCACACAGACCGTCTCGTGCTCGGCGACCTCCAGGTCCACGGCGTCCAGCGCGTCGCGCCGGCCGAACCTTACGGTCACCTCGTCCAGTCGCAGCAGCGTCATTCAGAACTCTCCGGAACGGTCGGTGCGGATGCGCTCGAGCGCCAGCAGCGATCCGGCGCAGACCAGCATCAGGATCGTGCTCAGGGCCATCGCCTGCCCGTAGGTGAGCTGTCCGGCCCGGCCCAGGAAGCGGGCGATGGCCACCGGGAGGGTCGGGTGGTCGGGGCGCGCGATGAAGACGGTCGCCCCGAACTCGCCCAGGGAGACGGCGAACGCGAAGCCCGCCGCGACCGCCACGGCCCGTCCGACCAGCGGCAGGTCCACCTCCCGCCAGACCCGCCACGGGGACGCCCCGAGCACGGCCGCCGCCTCCCGGAGCCGGTGGTCCACCGCCCGCAGCACCGGCAGCATGGTCCGTACGACGAAGGGCACGCCCACCAGGGCCTGGGCGAGCGGCACCAGGACCCAGGAGGCGCGCAGATCCAGCGGGGGCTCGTCCAGGGCGATCAGGAACCCGAATCCCACGGTGACGGCCGAGGTGCCCAGCGGCAGCATCAGCAGCGCGTCGAAGCCCCGTACCAGCCTGCCCGCCCTACGGGTGAGGGCCGCGGCGGCGAGACCGCCCACGACGAGGGCGAAGACGGTGGCGACCGCCGCATACCACAGGGAGTTCCCGACGGCCTCCATGGGAGCCACGAAGAAGGTGCCCCCGCTGTCGGCGGCCGACAGCAGCGCCTCGTAGTAGGTGAACCCGTAGCCGTCCGGTCCGTTCAGCGAGCGCTCCACCAGCACCGCGAGCGGTGTCACGATCAGCAGCGCGACCACCGCCAGCACGCCCCACAGCAGCGCCCACTGGGCCGGGCCCTTCGGGCGGCGCGCGGTGCGGCCCGGGTCGACGAGCCGCAGGGCGCTCTCGCGGCGCCTTACGGTCCACGCGTGCAGGGCCAATACGGCCGCGACCGCGGCGAACTGGACGAGGGTCAGCACCGCGGCCGTGGGGAGGTCGAGCAGTTGCGCGGTCTCCCGGTAGATCGCCACCTCCAGGGTGGCGTAGCGGGGGCCGCCCAGGATCTGGATCACACCGAAGGAGGTGAAGGTGAACAGGAACACCATCAGCGCGGCGGCGGCCACGGCCGGTGCCAGGGCGGGCAGCGTCACCCGGCGCCAGGCCGACAGCGGGCTCGCGCCGAGCACCCGCGCGGCCTCCTCCTGGCGCGGGTCGAGCTGGGCCCACAGCCCGCCCACGGTCCTGACGACGACCGCGTAGTTGAAGAAGACGTGGGCCAGGAGGATCGCCCAGACGGAGGTGTCCAGCCGCACCCCCCACAGCTCGTCCAGCAGCCCGCCCCGGCCGAGCACGGCCAGGAAGGCCGATCCGGCGACGACGGTCGGCAGGACGAACGGCACGGTCACCACGGCCCGCAGCAGCCCCTTGCCGGGGAAGTCGAAGCGGGCGAAGACATACGCGCCGGGCAGCGCCACAGCGAGCGTGAGGGCGGTCGACGCGACCGCCTGCCAGCAGGTGAACCACAGGACGTCCAGCGTCGCCGGATCGGTCACCACCTCGGCGATCCGGCCGAACCGCCACCGCCCGCCGACGCGCAGCCCCCTGGTGACGATGGCGGCCACGGGATAGGCGAAGAAGACCGCGAAGAAGGCGAGCGGCACCGCCATCAGAGCGAGCCGGAGGGCGATCGCGCGACGGCCGCCGTGGTCCGCCTTGTCGGCCTTACGGTGGCCGTCGGCCTTCTTACGGTTCTCGCGAGGCTCTACAGGACCAGCGAGGACCATGTCTTGACCCACGGCTCACGGTTCTTGGCGATCTTCCGCGGCGCCAGGGTGGCCGAGTCGGCGATCCTGACCCCGTATCGGGTGAACAGCTCCGGCAGCTTGGCGTCCTCGCGCGCCGGGTTGACGAACATGTTCAGCGGGACGTCCTCCTGGAACCGCTTGCTCAGCAGGAAGTCCAGCAGCGCCCTGCCGCCCTTTGCGTTGCCCGCGCCGCTCAGCAGCCCGGCGAACTCCACCTGCCGGAAGCAGGTGCCCGTCGCCACCCCGGTGGGGGCCTTCGCGGGCTTGCTCTTGGCGTCGGCCACCTCGGCGGGCGGGCTGGAGGCATAGGAGACGACGAGCGGCCGGTCGCCCTTGCCGCCGCCCGCCGAACCGGAGAACCGGTCGTAATACGCCTGCTCCCAGCCGTCGACGACCTCGACGCCGTTGGCCCGCAGCTTCTTCCAGTAGCCCTTCCAGCCGTCGTCGCCGTACTTCGCGGCCGTGGCGAGGAGGAAACCGAGACCGGGGGACGAGGTGGCCGCGTTCTCGGTGACGAGGAGGTTCTTGTAAGCGGGCTTGGTCAGATCGTCCAGCGTCCGGGGCGGCGTCAGCTTCTTGTCGGCGAAGTACTTCCGGTCGTAGTTGACGCAGATGTCGCCGAAGTCGACGGGGGTGACGCGGCGTTCGGCCCGGTCGAGCTGCAGGGCCGCCGGGACCTTGTCGAGTCCCTTCGCCGCGTAGGAGGTGAACAGGTCGTTGTCGAGCGCGCGGGAGAGGAGCGTGTTGTCGACGCCGAAGAACACATCGCCCTGGGGGTGACCCTTGGACAGGATCGCCTGGTTGACGGCAGCTCCGGCGTCGCCCCCGGCCTGCACGCGCACCTTGTAGCCGGTCTCCTTGGTGAACTCCTTGAGGACCGCCTTGGAGGCCGCGAACGAGTCATGCGTGACCAGGGTGACCGTCTTGGAGTCCGAGCCGCTCTTGGTGTCCTCGCCGCAGCCGATGAGCGCGCCCAGGGCCAGTGAGCCCAGGAGGGCGCCCGAGATGGCACGCCGAAGCTGGCTGATCATGGTGATACTGACTCCCTACGCCGGTATGACCCGGATCAGGTCCGAGGGTCTGCGGCCGTGCCGCACTCTCAGCGCTCTGAGCGCTCCCCTGTCGGAATGTTCACTTGTACGGACATTCACTTCTATGACGATCGCATGATGCAACGATGCCCAGGCACCGTATCAGCCGGTGCTCAGCGCTCCGAAGCCGCCAGCTGCCCGCAGGCCCCGTCGATCTCCTGGCCCCGGGTGTCCCGGACGGTCACCGGCACCCCATGGGCCTCCAGAGCCGCCACGAACGCCTTCTCGTCCTCGGGCCGCGACGCCGTCCACTTGGAACCGGGCGTCGGGTTGAGCGGGATGAGGTTCACATGCACCCGGTGGCTCTTGAGCAGCCGGCCGAGCAGATCGGCGCGCCACGCCTGGTCGTTGATGTCCTTGATCAGCGCGTACTCGATGGAGATCCGGCGGCCGGACTTCTCCGCGTACTCCCACGCGGCGTCCAGGACCTCGCGCACCTTCCAGCGGGTGTTGACCGGAACGAGGGTGTCGCGCAGCTCATCGTCGGGCGCGTGCAGCGACACCGCGAGCCGGCACTTGAAGCCCTCGTCCGCCAGCCGCAGCATCGCCGGGACGAGGCCGACGGTCGAGACGGTGATACCGCGCTGCGACAGACCGAGCCCGTCGGGCTCGGGGTCGGTGAGCCGGCGGATGGCGCCGACGACGCGGTTGTAGTTGGCCAGCGGCTCGCCCATGCCCATGAAGACGATGTTGGACAGCCGGGCCGGGCCACCGGGGATCTCCCCGTCCCGGAGGGCCCGCATCCCGTCGACGATCTGGTGCACGATCTCGGCGGTGGACAGATTCCGGTCCAGCCCCGCCTGCCCGGTGGCGCAGAACGGGCAGTTCATCCCGCAGCCCGCCTGTGAGCTGATGCACATGGTGACCCGGTCCGGGTAGCGCATCAGGACGGACTCCACGAGCGTGCCGTCGAACAACCGCCACAGCGTCTTGCGCGTGGTGTCGTCGTCACAGCTGATGTGCCGCACCACGCTCATCAGATCCGGCAGCAGCCCGGCGGCCAGCTTCTCGCGCGCGGCGGCCGGAATGTCGGTCCACTGAGCGGGGTCGTCGGCATAGCGCACGAAGTAGTGACGCGACACCTGACCTGCCCGGAAGGGCTTCTCCCCGAGGGCGGCGACGGCCTCCCGGCGCTCGGCGGGCGTGAGGTCGGCAAGATGCCGCGGGGGCTTCTTGGCCCCACGCGGCGCGACGAAGGTGAGTTCTCCGGGCTTAGGCATGGTTCACCCAGTGTCGCAGACGTACGAAGGGCCCCGCGCCGGGAGTGGCGCGGGGCCCGTGGGCGGGCGTGGTCAGCCGCCACCCACGAAGATCACCAGCAGCAGCCACACCACCGGCGCGGTGGGCAGCAGCGAGTCGAGCCGGTCCATGATCCCGCCATGGCCGGGCAGCAGCTTGCCCATGTCCTTGATGCCGAGGTCGCGCTTGATCATGGACTCGCCGAGGTCGCCGAGGGTCGCGCTGACCGCGGCGGCGAGGCCGAGCAGCAGGCCCTGCCACCAGACGCCGTCGTCGATGAGGTACTGCATGCACAGCGCACCCGCGACCATCGCGAAGGCCACCGCGCCCATCAGCCCCTCCCGGGTCTTGCCGGGGCTGATGCGCGGGGCCAGCGGATGCTTGCCGAAGCGCCAGCCCACCGCGTACGCCCCCGTGTCGCTGACCACGGTCAGCAGCAGGAAGGTCAGGACCCGCCACGGGCCGTCGTCGGTGTCGAGCATGAGCGCCACGAAAGTGGCCAGAAACGGCACGTAGAAGGCAGCGAAGACGCCCGCGGTGACGTCCCTGAGGTAGTTGTCGGGCGGCTCGGTCATCCGCCAGACCAGCACCGCGAGCGCCGTAAGGGCGACCGCCACCACCGCGCCCTGGGCACCGCGCACATAGCCGGCGACGACCATGGCGACCCCGCCGACGGCGAGCGGCACCAGGGGGACCCGGATGTCCTTGCGCTCGGTCAGCCTCGAGGTCAGCTCCCAGAGCCCGACCACCACCGCGACCGCCACCACGCCGACGAACACGGGCTTGTAGATGAAGAGCGAGGCCAAGATGAGCACACCGAGGCCGATGCCCACCCCTATCGCGGCGCGCAGGTTCCGGCCCGCGCTCTTCTTGCCCTGCCCGGTGCCGGGCGCGCCGTCGGCGGAGGCCGGGTCGGGCGCGGGGTCGGGGGGCGTCGGCCGGCGCCCGTCGGGCTGCCGGGGGCCGGGCTGCGGCTCCCGCTCATCGCGGAAGAGGGGGCCGCTCAGCCGAGCGGCCCCCCGGTCACGGTCGGCGGCCTCGCCGGAGTCGCCGCCTGCGTGGGGCACGGTGGGCATGGGGCGAGTTTGCGCCGCCCCACCCACCTCGTGCGCGGGACCCGCCGAAGAAGTGGGCACCTCCCAGCCATAGCCGGGGGAGGTGCCCTGACGGCCCGGTCCCCGGAGTCCGGCGCTTGGTGGGGCCCCCCAGGAAGAGTCGTTCATCAGACCTCGAGCAGCTCGGCTTCCTTGTGCTTGAGCAGCTCATCCACCTGCGCGACATACTTCGCGGTGGTGTCGTCGAGCTCCTTCTCCGCGCGGCGCCCCTCGTCCTCGCCGACCTCGCCGTCCTTGATCAGCTTGTCGATCGACTCCTTGGCCTTGCGGCGGACGCTGCGGATCGAGATCTTCGCGTCCTCGCCCTTGCCCTTGGCGACCTTGATGAACTCCTTACGGCGCTGCTCGGTGAGCTCGGGGAACACCACACGGATGATGTTGCCGTCATTGCTCGGGTTGACGCCCAGATCGGAGTCCCGGATCGCCTGCTCGATGTTGCGGAGCGCGGTCTTGTCGAACGGCGTGACCACGGCCATCCGCGGCTCCGGCACCGAGAACGACGCCAGCTGATTGATCGGCGTCAGCGCACCGTAGTAGTCCGCCACGATCTTGTTGAACATCGCCGGGTGCGCACGCCCGGTGCGGATCGCGGCGAAGTCCTCCTTGGCGACCACAACGGCTTTCTCCATCTTCTCCTCGGCCTCGAGGAGGGTCTCTTCGATCACCACTTGCTCCTGGTGTTATCAGTAAGCAGAGCCTCGCCCCTGCGTGCGTCTTCTCCTGCACGGTGTCCGACCGGCAGGCCGTTGTCCATCCCCCGTTCGAGCCGTCAGGCCCGGGAGCCCTGGTCGCTCACCAGCGTGCCGATCTTCTCACCCTTCACCGCACGCGCGATGTTTCCTTCGGCCAGGAGCTCGAAGACGAGGATGGGCAACTTGTTGTCCCGGCACAGGGTGATCGCGGTGGCGTCGGCCACCTTGAGGTCCCGGGTGATCACCTCGCCATACTCCAGGGCGTCGAACTTCACCGCGTCGGGGTTGCGGGCGGGGTCGGAGTCATAGACCCCGTCCACGCCGTTCTTGCCCATGAGCAGGGCCTGCGCGTCGATCTCCAGCGCTCGCTGGGCCGCGGTGGTGTCCGTGGAGAAGTACGGCATACCCATACCCGCGCCGAAGATGACCACACGCCCCTTCTCCAGATGGCGCACCGCACGCAGCGGAATGTACGGCTCCGCGACCTGGCCCATGGTGATGGCGGTCTGGACGCGGGAGTCGATGCCCTCCTTTTCCAGGAAGTCCTGGAGGGCGAGACAGTTCATGACGGTTCCGAGCATGCCCATGTAGTCCGAGCGGGCCCGGTCCATACCGCGCTGCTGCAGCTCCGCACCGCGGAAGAAGTTACCGCCGCCGATGACGATGGCGATCTCGGCACCGTCCCTGACCACGGCAGCGACCTCGCGGGCGATGGCGTGCACGACATCGGGATCGACACCGAGTCCCCCGCCTCCGGCGAACGCCTCGCCGGACAGCTTCAGCAGGAAGCGACCGTGTGGGGCCACGCCCTGTGCCTTCTTGTCATCGGCGGCCTGTTTGGCGTCCGCGCCGTGATTCATTGGAGATCTCCTCGTGCACATACGAAGAAGGCCACTGCCGGACGGGTCCTGTTACGACCTCTGCGGCAATGGCCTCCTCGTCACATCTGCGGCCGACCGGTCGACGGTTGGCTGCCTACGACCCTATCGGGGTCGCCGGTCATTCGCTGCTCGGCTCAGACGCCGACGCGGAAACGGGCGAAGCGCTTGAGCGAGACACCGGCCTCGTCCAGGATCTTCTGGACGGACTTCTTGTTGTCCTTGGCGAACGGCTGGTCCACCAGCACGTTCTCCTTGAAGAAGCCGGTGACGCGACCCTCGACGATCTTCGGCAGGGCGCCCTCGGGCTTGCCCTCCTCGCGGGCGGTGGCCTCGGCGACCCGGCGCTCGTTCTCGACCGTCTCGGCCGGAATCTCGTCGCGGGTGAGGAACTTCGGGGCGAAGGCGGCGATGTGCTGCGCGACGTCCTTGGCGACCGTGGCGTCTTCCTTGTCCAGCTCGACCAGGACGCCGACCTGCGGCGGCAGGTCCGGGCTGGTGCGGTGCATGTACGCCGCGACGAAGCCGCCGGAGAACTGCGCGAAGCGGTCCAGGACGATCTTCTCGCCGAGGGTCGCGTTGGCCTCGTCGACGAACGCCTGAACGGTCTTGCCCGCCTCGATCTCGGAGGCCAGCAGGGCCTCCAGATCGGCCGGGGAGGTCTTGGCGACGTGGGCGGCGATGGCGTCCGCGACGACCACGAACTTGTCGCCCTTGGCGACGAAGTCCGTCTCGCACTTCAGCTCGACCAGCACGCCGGAGGTCTTGTCGTCCGCGATGAGGGAGACGACCGCGCCGTTCTCGGCGTTGCGGCTCTCGCGCTTGGCCACGCCCTTCTGGCCCTTGACGCGCAGGATCTCGACGGCCTTGTCGACGTTGCCCTCGGCCTCGTCCAGCGCCTTCTTGCAGTCCATCATGCCGGCGCCGGTCAGCTCACGGAGCTTCTTGACGTCGGCGGCGGTGAAGTTCGCCATGATCTGTGAATCTCTTCTCGAAAGTCGAAAGCTCTACGGGTGAACGGCGGGGGCGGCGCCACTGGCACCGTCCCCCGCCGTCATACACCGTCTGAGTGACGTCTGAGTGGTCAGCCCTGCTCGGCGCCCGCGGCGGGGGTCTCGGCGGGCTTGGCGGCGTCCTCGGCGGGCTTGGCGTCCTCGGCAGGCTTGTCCGCGGCGGCCTCAGCGGGCTTGTCCGCGGCGGCCTCGGCGGCCTCGGCGGGCTTGGCGGCGTCCTCGGCGGGCTTGTCCGCGGCGGCCTCAGCCGGCTTGGCCTCGGCCTCGTCGGCCTTCTTCTCGCCCTCGAGCAGGTCGCGCTCCCACTCGGCGAGCGGCTCGCCCGCGGCCTTGTCGGCCTTCTCGTCACCGGTGGCGACACCGGAACGGGCGATGAGGCCCTCGGCGACGGCGTCGGCGATCACCCGGGTGAGCAGGGTGACGGAGCGGATCGCGTCGTCGTTGCCCGGGATCTTGTAGTCGACCTCGTCCGGGTCGCAGTTGGTGTCGAGGATCGCGACGACCGGGATCCGGAGCTTGCGCGCCTCACCGACGGCGATGTGCTCCTTCTTGGTGTCCACGATCCAGACGGCGCTCGGCACCTTCTGCATCTCGCGGATACCGCCGAGGGTCTTCTCCAGCTTGGCCTTCTCGCGGGAGAGGACCAGGAGCTCCTTCTTGGTGAGGCCGGAGGCGGCCACATCCTCGAAGTCGATCTGCTCGAGCTCCTTCAGGCGCTGCAGGCGCTTGTAGACGGTCGAGAAGTTGGTGAGCATGCCGCCCAGCCAGCGCTGGTTGACGTACGGCATGCCGACGCGGGTCGCCTGCTCGGCGATGGCCTCCTGCGCCTGCTTCTTGGTGCCGACGAACATGATGGAGCCGCCGTGGGCGACGGTCTCCTTGACGAACTCGTAGGCGCGGTCGATGTACGACAGCGACTGGAGCAGGTCGATGATGTAGATGCCGTTGCGCTCGGTGAAGATGAAGCGCTTCATCTTCGGGTTCCAGCGGCGGGTCTGGTGCCCGAAGTGGACGCCGCTCTCCAGCAGCTCCCGCATCGTGACGACGGCCATGGCCGTACTCCTTGAGGTACTCGGTTCCACGGCGGCCGGGCGGCCGCCGCTCCTGACGTCCCGGCGCGCCTGCCACGGACGGTGCCCTTTCGGGGGTCGTCCGAGGACCGAGGGGCGCGGCCACCGAGCTGACCGATGCGCGATCGGAGCACCGGTGGCGGGGCGTGCGAAGTCGATCCGGTGACCCGGATCGCCATAAGAAGTGTACGGGACCGGTACGGTGCCGGGTGACGGCGTTATCCACAACCCGTGAGTAGTCCCCCGATTCCGTCCATGATCCACCCGTTTCGCGCCGCCCGGCCATCGTGGGGACATGCGAAGGCTTGTGGTGGGGTGGGCTCTTGCCCTGGTGATTCTTGTGCTGTCGGTGCTGCCGGTGCCGACAGCCGCTCTTCCGGTGTCGCCCCCTTCGGCGGTACGGGCCGTGGCGGCGGATCCGCGCGCGGCGCCTGCTTCACACGCGGCGCCGGAGCCGGGGACGAGGCCGGGCGGAGGACGGTCGACGCCGGGCAGGGAGCGGTTGACGCCCGGCGGGGAGCGGTCATGGCCGGTCGACGGTGCGCCGGGCGCGGTGCGACCTGCCGTGCTGAGGGGCTGGCGGCCGCCGCCGGCGCCCTGGGCGGCGGGGCACCGCGGGGTCGACCTCGCGGCGCGTCCGGGCGAGCGGGTCCGGGCGGCGGCCCCGGGGCGGGTGAGCTTCGTGGGTCCGGTCGCGGGCCGTGGTGTGCTGGTGATCGAGGTGTCCGGGACCGGCTCCCCTCCCCTGCGCACCACCTACGAACCGGTGCGCGCCACAGTGGCCAAGGGGGAGCGGGTGGCCGCCGGGCAGGTGGTCGGCGTGGTGGCGCCCGGCCCCTTCCACTGCCGGCCCGGCTGTCTGCACTGGGGGCTGCGGCGCGCCGACCGCTATCTCGATCCGCTGTCACTGCTGCCACTGTCGATGTTGCGGGGCGGGCCGTCCCGGCTGCTCCCGGTGTTCGGGGTGCACGACGCGCCCACGGTCTCCGCGCTCGCCTCCGCCGCCGGGGACACCCGGCTGCCGACTGCCGCGGTGCTGGTGGTGGCGTCCCTCTGGGCCCGGATCCGGCTCGGTCGCCCGAGTCGCTCCGGGCCGGTCCGGATGGCCCGGCCGTCCGGACCGCGCCCCGCGCGCCCCCGCGTCCGCGTCCGCGTCCGCGGGAACGGTAAGCCCGCGGGAACCGTAAAGGGGCCGGGAGGTCAGCCCCGGACGCCACGCAGGGCCATGGCGACGGCCGCCTCGGTGATCCGCTCGGGGTCCTCGGCCGCGCCGAGCTCGATGCGGCGGACCGCGGCGTCCACGACGCCCTGCAGCAGGACGGCCGAGAGCCGGGGCTGCTCATGCCCGAGGGTCGCGAGGGCCTCGACCACCATGGCGATCAGCCCGCCGTGGGCCGCCCGGATCTTCTCGCGCGCGCCCGCGTCCAGCTCACCGGCGGAGATCGCCACCACCGCGCGGTGCCGGCGGTCGCCGACGAGCGCGAGCTGCCGGCGGACATACGCCTCGATCTTCGCCTCGGGCCCGTCGGCCCGTTCCATCGCGGCCTCGACCTCAGCGGCCCAGACCGGGAAGTCCACGGCGCACAGCTCCTCGACCACGGCGGCTCGGGAGCGGAAGTACTCATAGACGGAGGACCGTGCGAGTCCCGTGCGCTCGGCGAGGGCAGGGAAGGTCAGCGCCTCCGTGCCGCCCTCGGACAGCAGGGTGCGGGCGGCCTCCAGCAGGGCCGCGCGCTGCATCGTCCGGTGCTCGGCCACTGAGGCCGCTCGAATCCTGGGCACCCGACCACTCTACGGAAGAGGCCGCCCGGAGGGCGATGCCGGAGGGACGATTCAGCGCCCGACGTCGGCGAGTTTCGCCCGCAGCTGGAGCACCGACTTGGTGTGGATCTGGCTGACCCGGCTCTCGGTGACGCCGAGCACCTGACCGATCTCGGCGAGTGTGAGCCCCTCGTAGTAGTAGAGCGTGACCACGGTCTTCTCCCGCTCCGGGAGGGTGTTGATCGCCCGAGCGAGCAGCCGCCGCAGCTCCCGGTCCTCGGCCACCTCGACGGGGTTGTCCGCCGCGGTGTCCTCGAGGGTGTCCATGAGGCTGAGCCGGTCACCGCCCTCGCCGCCGACGTGCAGCAGCTCCTCCAGGGCGACCACGTTGGCGAGCGACAACTGGCTGAAGACGCCGTGCAGTTCCTCGAGGCTGATGCTCATCTCGGTGGCCACCTCGGCCTCAGAGGGGGTGCGGCGCAGCTGGGCCTCCAGCGTTGCGTACGCCCGCTCCACCGCCCTGGCCTTCTGGCGGACCGACCGCGGGATCCAGTCCAGCGCCCGCAGCTCGTCGATCATCGCGCCACGGATCCGGGTGATCGCGTAGGTCTCGAACTTGATGGCGCGCTCGGGGTCGAACTTCTCGATGGCGTCGATGAGTCCGAAGACCCCGGACGAGACGAAGTCCGCCTGCTCGACATTGGAGGGCAGCCCGACGCTGACCCGGCCGGCCACATATTTCACCAGCGGTGAGTAGTGCAGGATCAGCTGCTCCCGCAGCCGGCCGTCGCCCGTGGTCTTGTACGACCGCCACAGCTCGTCGAGCGATGAGGGCGCGGCAGGGTGCACCGCGCCGCGGGCCGCGGGCGGCGCCGCGCGGTCAGACCCGGAGATGTGCTGGGGCATTCGTCGCCTTGAGCCGTTCTGCCATGACATGGGTGAGGACGTACGCTTCCGCCGGAAACCTTGTGAGCGTAGCGTGACTAAGGCGTCGCGGTATGCGAAGGGCGTCGGCTCGGCGGTGTGCGGATACGGTCATCGCCTCAACCCTTTCACCCGATTGCCCCGATTCGGGGGATCGCCTCGCCGTGCGCCGTCGCTCCGGCACACGGGCGGGACCAACTCCCATCGGTCGCCATGACGTTCGACAAAGCCCAGGGCGAGCAGTTCATGGAGCCGGCCCAGGGCCTCGTCACAGCCGGTCCCGGATTCCCGGGCCACATCCCGCAGGTGGTTGCCGCCCCGTGCCGACAACGCTTCCAGCACCCGTGCCGTCACGGGATCGAGCAGGTCCCGCTCGACCAGCGGCCCCCGCCGCTCCGGGGCGAGGTCTCCGATGCCGCCGATGAGCTCGGCCACTTCGGCGGCGTCGGAGACCAGGACGGCCTCGCCGCGTAGCAGTTCATGCACCCCTGCGGAGAGCCCACTGGTCACCGGTCCGGGCACCCCCATGGTGGACCGCCCGAGCTGTTGTGCCCGGCGCGCGGTGACCAACGATCCGCTGCGGTACTGGGCCTCGACCACGACCGTGCCGCGGGTGAGGGCGGCGATGACCCGGTTACGGAGCACGAATCTGGGGCGCGTCGGATGCGCTCCGGGTGGCAACTCGGCCAGCACCAGGCCCTGTTCCGCGATGCGCTCGATCAACTCGGCGTGCGCTCGCGGATAGGGGACGTCCACACCGGAGGCGAGCACGGCGATGGTGGCCCCGCCCGCGGCGAGCGCCCCTCGGTGAGCCGCGCCGTCCACGCCGTGGGCCGCCCCGGAGACCACCACCCAGCCCCGCTCGGCGAGCCCTGTGCCGAGGGACGCCGCGACATGCGCGCCGTAGTCGCTGCAGGCTCGCGCGCCCACCACGGCGACCGAGCGCAGCGCCCATATCCGCAAGTCGGCCCGGCCGCGCACCCATAACCCGACCGGGCGAGCGTCACCGAGATCGTCGAGCTGACCGGGCCAGTCCAGATCCCCGGGGCAGATGAACCTTCCGCCGCACCGGCCGATCAGCGCGAGGTCGGCGACCGGGTCCACCCCGGCCGCCCGGAGAGCGCATCCCGCCAGCCGCTCCCCGGTGGCCCCGGGTGGGGGCTTGCCCTTCCCGGTGAGCGCCCGCCACAGCGCCACCGGCCCCATACGGCGCAGCCAGCGCCCCACGGTCTCGTCCCCGGGCTCCACGAGCCGGGTGAGCGCCGCCCGCCCCAGCCGCTCCTCGTCCGGAACGCCCCGCCGCTCGGCGGGCTCCCGCCCCTCGTCCGGGGTGGCCCGTTTCTCGAAGAGCTCCTGCCCCTCCTCCGGGACGCCCCACCCCTCCGGCAGCCCCTTCCCCTCATCCGCGACGCCCCGCCCCTCCAGGAGCGCCTGCCCCTCGTCCCAGTCGCCCTGCCCCTGCCCATGCCCGGAGAACAGCGCGGGAACGGCGCCGCGACCGCCCGTCGAAGAAGCCGGCATCAGCACTCCCCCGCCGGGACCGGCACCCCGCGGCTGATCCCGGTGCGCAGTTGCAGCGCCTGGGCGATGTCCGGCGCCATCGGCCGGTCGTGCCCAGCCAGGTCGGCGACGGTCCAGGCGACCCTCAGCACCCGGTCGAGCCCCCGGGCGGTGAGCAACCCGCGCTCCATATCGCGCTCGGCCTCGCGCAGCGCGCCGGGGGACGGCTGCCAGCGGGTGCGCAGCTCATGGCCCGGCACCTCGCTGTTCAGCCGCCAGGGGGTGCCGTGGAGCCGGGCGGCGGACCGCTCCCGGGCCTCCTGGACCCGGGCCGCGACGGACGCGCTGCTCTCCGCCCCGGCACCCGCCCCGGTGAGCTCGGTCCGGCTCACCGCCTCGACACGGACCCGCAGGTCCACCCGGTCAAGCAGCGGTCCGGACAGCCGTGCCTGATAGCGCCGGACCGTGGCGGGCGGGCACTCGCAGACGTCGCCCATCAGACCGTGGCGCCCGCAAGGGCAGGGGTTGGCCGCCAGCATCAGCAGGAAGCGCGCCGGCATCCGCATCATCCCGGCGGACCGGGCGACCACCACATGCCCCGATTCCAGGGGCTGCCGCAGGGCGTCCAGCGCCTTCCCGCTGAACTCGGGAGCCTCGTCCAGGAAGAGCACTCCGCGGTGGGCGAGCGAGACCGCGCCGGGGCGGGGCAGGCCGTTGCCCCCGCCGACGAGCGCGGCCATGGTCGCCGAGTGGTGCGGGGCGCAGTACGGCGGGGTCTCCACCAGGGGCTGCCCCGGCGGGAGGACCCCGGCGACCGAATGGACCGCGGTGACCTCCAGGGCCTCCTGCTGGGTGAGTGGCGGCAGCAGTCCGGGCAGCCGCTCGGCCAGCATGGTCTTCCCGGCGCCCGGAGGCCCGTTCAGGAAGAGGTGGTGCCCGCCCGCGGCCGCCACCTCCAGGGCGGTGCGCGCGGCCCGCTGTCCGGCGACCTCGGCCAGATCGGGCCGCCCCGCCCCGGCCCCGGGCACCGCGGCGACACCGGTGCCCATACCGGCGCCGGGCACGGTGAGCCCCGCCAGCATCGGATCGGGGCGGCCCAGCTCCTGGGGCTCCTCCTCTTCGGGCACCGGCTCGTCCGTCAGCACCGCGATCAGCTGACGCAGGCTGCGCACGCCCAGCACCGAGACGCCCGGCACCAGGGCCGCCTCCGCCGCCGTCTGCTCGGGGACCACGACCTGGCGGTAGCCCGCCTCGGAGGCGGCGAGCACGGCGGGCAGCACGCCGCGGACCGGCCGCACCCGGCCGTCAAGACCCAGCTCCCCGATCATCATCAGATCGGCGATCTCACGTGGGTCCACGCGCTCGGCGGCGCCGAGCACCGCACAGGCCACGGCCAGGTCGAAGCCGCTGCCGCCCTTGGGGACGGATGCCGGGCTGAGCCCGACCGTGAGCTTCCTCTGCGGCCATTCACCGCCGGAATTGACCACGGCCGCGCGGACCCGGTCCCGGCTCTCCACCAGGCTCTTGTCGGGCAGACCGACCAGGGTGAAGGCGGCCACTCCCGGCTCCAGGTCGGCCTGGACCTCCACCACCACGCCCTCGACCCCGACCAGCGCCACCGAGCAGGTGCGGGCGAACCCCATCAGGCCACCCCTCGCACATGCTCGACCACGGGCGCGCCCCGGCGGGGCAGCACCACCCCCACCACATCGATCCGCACCCCGCCCGGCGGCGGGCCGCCGTGCCGCTCCAGCCAGCGCTCCGCCAGCCACCGCAGCCGCTCGGTCTTGCCCGGTCCGACGGCCGCCATCGGATGCTCGTAACCACCCTCACGGCGCGTCTTGACCTCGCACACCACCAGCGCCCCGGCGTCGAGCGCGACGATGTCGATCTCGCCGTCCCGGCATCGCCAATTGCGCTCCAGGACGGTCATCCCGGCTTCCGCCAATGTGCGGACCGCCACACCCTCGCCGTAGCGGCCGAGCGCTCCTCGGGCGTTCATTCGGCACCACCTCCGGCACCGACTGTGACGCCCCCGCGCCCCGCTCAGGGATCTTGGAGCATTCCTGTGGACAGCCGTCCGGCTGTGGAAAACTCAGCCACCCGGAAGGCTGAGTCAGCTGCCCGGAAGGCTGAGTCAGCTGCCCGGAGGGTGGAGTCAGCCATCCGGAAGGTGCAGTCAGCCGCCCGGAAGGTCGAGGTCGCTCTTGTTCAGCTCCTCGATATTCACGTCCTTGAACGTGAGAACCCGTACCTGCTTCACGAAACGGGCCGGGCGGTACATGTCCCAGACCCAGGCGTCGGCCATCGACACCTCGAAGAAGACCTCACCCTGGACCGAGTGCACCTGCATCTCGTAGTCGTTGGTGAGATAGAAGCGGCGCTCGGTCTCGATCACATATTTGAACAGACCGACGACATCGCGGTACTCCCGGTAGAGCTTCAGCTCCATCTCGGTCTCGTACTTCTCGAGGTCCTCGGCGCTCATGGCATGTTCCCCTTCAGCCGTGCGTCCCCCCATTGTGCGTCAGACGCGCTCAGTCTCCAGGATCACCGGTGCACTCGGGGGTCCCTCGACGAGCAGCGTACGCAACAGCTCCGCCAGCCGTGTCGGGTACACCGGCTCGGTGGCCGCGGCCAGCTCATCCGCCGCCCACCAGCGCAGACCGGCCACGCTCCGCCGCTCCAGCTCCGTCAGCCCGCCGCCGGCCCGCGCCGGGGTCTGTTGGGTACGACACAGGTAGTACCACTCGTCCTGGTCCCAGCGCCGCCCGTCGAACGGGAAGGAGCAGATCCGCCGCCACAGCAGCGGGCCGAGCCGCACATCGGTGATCCCCGTCTCCTCCGCGAGCTCGCGGAGCGCGGCCTCCTCGCGGCTCTCCTCGCCCTCCAGGCCGCCTCCCGGGGTGAACCACCAGGTGGACGAGGGATCATCCGGTTCGAAGCCGTGCAGCAGCAGGATCCGGTCCTGCGGATCCAGCAGCACCACCCGGGCGACCTTCCGCAGCCGCCGCTCGTCCATGCCGGTCCGCTCGGCTCCGCCCGCTCCCTCAGCCATTGGCGGCCACCTTCCCTTTCGCCGTCTGGTCCCGCCGCGCGCCGCCGCCCGCCCTGCGCCGGGCGATCGGCCCATGGGCCGCGCCCGCCAGGATCAGCACCGCACCCACGATGACCGCGATCAGGATCGGCCCCAGCGGGCCCGGCTGCGAGATCCCGCCCGGCAGCGCCTTGAAGGCATCGGGCCGCCCCACTGTCCCCCAGGACCCCAGCGGCCAGGCGGTGGCGTCCACCCGGGCATCCACCGCGCCGCGCTCCACGGCGCCGCCCGCCTCGTCGGTGAGGTGCACCCGCGAGTCCAGGGAGTCGCTGCGATGGTCGCCCATCAGGAACAGCCGGTTCTTGGGCACGGTGGTGGAGAAGGCCGAGGCGGACGCCTGCTCCCCCGAGCGCAGATACGGTTCCTCGAGAACCTTGCCGTTCACCCGCAGCCGGCCCTGTTTGTCACAGCACTCGACCCGGTCGCCGCCGACCCCGATAACCCGTTTCACCATGGGCAGGTCGCCCCACACCTGGTCGCGGAAGACCACCACATCGCCGCGGCGCACGTCGCCGCCGTCGACCCGCTCCGCCAGCACCCGGGCGCCCTTGCCGATCGTCGGCGTCATGGAGTCGGTGGGGACCGTGTACGGCTTGTAGAGCAGCGCGCCCCAGACGAAGCCGCCGAGGAACAGCACACAGCCGACGGCCACCGCCAGCCCGGACAGCACGCTGCCGGGCGTGCGCCGCGGCTTGCCGCCCCCCACCCCTTGGGCTCCGCTCATTCCAGTGCTCCCGCCGTACGCAACAGACGTAGAAGATCAGGTTCCGTGTGCCCCGGGGCACACGGAACCGCACCTTACCCGGCGGTACGGGCCCCGTCAGCAGTCGGCGGTCAACCGCTCCGGCCGGCTCTCGGCCTCCGTACGGACCCTGGCGATCAGTCGGCGGCGGCGCCACAGCACGATCGGCAGCGCGCCCGCGAACCCCAGGGCCGAGGGGGCCATCGCGGCGGCCGCGCCCAGACCCGGCTGGTCGAAGGTGCTCGGCACCGGCAGGGTGGTCCAGCGGTTGATCGGCCAGGCGATGACGATCGCGCGCCCGACGACATCGTCCACCGAGACCGTGCCGTTGTTCAGGTTCTGGTGGTAGCGGGAGTCCAGCGAGTCCTGTCGGTGGTCGCCCATCACCCAGATCCGGCCCTCGGGCACCTTGATCGGGCCGAACGGCTTCTCGTCACAGGGGGTGTTCCCGGGGAAGATGTACGGCTCGTCCAGCGGCTTGCCGTTGACCATGACCTTGCCGCCGCGCTTGCAGGAGACGGTGTCCCCGCCGACCGCGATGACCCGCTTGATCAGGTCCTTCTCCTCCGCCGACGGCATCAGCCCGATGAAGCTGAGCGCCTTCTGGATGCCCTCGGCGACCGGGCCGGAGCTCGTGGTCTGCGACTCGCCGAGCCAGCCGCCCGGGTCGTGGAAGACGACCACCTCACCGCGCTCCGGCTCGGAGCCGAACCACGGGGTGAGCTTGTCCACCAGCACCCGGTCGCCCCGCTGCAGGGTGTCCTGCATCGAGTCGGACGGGATCGAGAACGCCTGCACCAGGAAGGTCTTGATCAGCAGCGCCAAAGCCAGCGCGATGACGACCAGGATCGGCAGCTCCTTCCAGAAGGAGCGCACCTTCTTGGGCTTGCCGAGCTTCCCGGGCCCGCCGGGCCCGCCGGGGCCCGGCTTCGACGCCTCGTCCCCGGGCCCGGACGGATCAGCCGCGCCGGCACCGTCCTGGGGATCGGAGGGGTCCGGCCCGCCATCGGCTCCGTGTGGGTCCGACGCGCTGGGCGCGGCAGCCGTCCCGTTCGTGGGTGCACCGGCTTCGGGCGCCTCGTCCGCCCCGTCCGTGGGGTGCTCCGCCCCCGTCCCGGGCTGCCTCTCGGGCTCTTCGTGACCGGATCGTGCGCCGACCGCCAAATCCCCCACATCCACTCCTCACGCCTGACTGCCGCCTGCCCCACGAACGGCGCAGGATCACCACTCCCATAACGAGCGGGAGTTCCGCAGGGGTCGGGAGCTGGACCATTCCTTGCTGATCCATGGGGGACAGCCTATGTGCCGAGCCCTCGGCCTGTGTCGCCCCACTCGGCGCGTCCTTCACCGAGGCGTAGGTGCCCGGTTCCTCGAGCCGCCGCATGTGCCCGAACGGCCAAGCGATCACCACAGCGCGGCCGACCACCATGTTGTCCGGCACCGTGCCCTGGTACGGCTCGTCCAGATGGACCCGGGAGTCCGCCGAGTTGGACCGGTGATCGCCCATCACGAACATCCGCCCCTGAGGGACCGTCACCTTGAACTGCTTCTGCGACGGCGGGTTGCCCGGGTGCAGATACGGTTCGTTCAGCGGCGTCCCGTTGACGGTGATCTTACCGTTCGTATCGCAGCACTCCACCGTGTCGCCGCCCACCGCGACCACCCGCTTGATCAGGTCCTGCTCGTCGGAGGACGGCAGCAGCCCGATGAAGGTCAGGAACTCCTTGCCCTGCTTGATGACCGGCGGATCGTCCTTGGGCGGCTTCCGCTCGTCGTCCAGCCACCCCCCGGGGTCCTTGAACACCACCACATCGCCGCGCTCCGGCTTCGAGCCGAACCACGGGGTGAACTTGTCCACCAGGACCCGGTCGCCGATCCGGATGGTCTGCTCCATCGAGCCGGACGGAATGACGAACGCCTGCACCAGGAAGGTCTTCAGGACGAGCGCGATCACCAACGCCACGCCCACCAGGATCGGTATCTCCTTGACGGCCGAACGGCGCCGCCTGCGCTTGATACGGCGCTGGATCCTGCGCCGCTCCGCGCGCCCGCCCACCCGGCGCTCGCCCGGCGGACGGGGAGTGCCCAGGTCGACGCCGGCGGGCGGAACGGCCTGGCGCGCCCTGGCACGAGGACGCCCACGCTTACCCATGGGCACCACCGGGGGCAGCGGACGGTATGCGGCCGGGCGCCGCGGGCACGCTTGTGAAGGCGTCGGTCCGGGGTACGGAGGACCAGCGGCCGAACGGCCAGCCGATCCATTCGGCGCGGCCGATCACCTTGTCGACGGGGACCGTGCCCCCGCCCGGGGCGCCCAGATAGTCGCGCGAGTCCCGGGAGGCGTCACGGTGGTCGCCCATCACCCACAGCCGTCCTTCGGGCACGGCGATGTCGAAGCGCACCCGCGAGGGGCTGTCCCCGGGGTGCAGATAGTGCTCGTCCACCGGCTGACCGTTCACCTCGATCCTCCCCCGCTCGTCGCAGCAGGTGACCCGGTCACCACCAATGCCCACCACGCGCTTGACGTAGTCGGACTCGGCCGGTTCGGCCAGCCCGACCGCCGCGGCCGCCTTGCGCAGCAGACCCGTCACCGGATTCCCGGACGGCTCCTCCTCGCCGAAGGAACCGGCTCCGTCGAACACGACAACGTCGCCGCGGCGCGGATCGTCCCCGAAACGGTAGGCGAGCTTGTTCACAAGCACCCGGTCCCCGGGGCGGAGGGTGCTCTCCATGGAACCGCTCGGGATCAGGAACGGCTGCAGCACAAAACCGCTCACCAGCAGCACGAACGCGGCACACGCGGTCGCGAGCAGCGCCGCCCGCCGCCAGCGCCCGCCGCCGGTCAGCCAGCCCCAGGCCGGCCTGTGCGGCAGCCGCCCGGCGGACGGAGGCTCCCCGGTCCGCGCGGAGGCATGCGAAGAGCGCGACCGCCCCTCGCGCTCCTTCTCGGAGCCCGGGGAGCTGTCGCGCTCCGCGAGCTGTCCTTCGGTGTTCATCGGGCCAGAGCCTATCCGGCCCGGCCGGATGATCCGGCGGTAGCTCAGTAGTCGCGCAAAATCGCCGCGATCCAGTCGCGAACTCAGTTCTCGCGCTTCTCCTTGATCTTGGCGGCCTTGCCGCGGAGGTCGCGCAGGTAGTACAGCTTCGCCCGGCGCACATCACCGCGGGTGACGACCTCGATCTTCTCGACGATCGGGGTGTGCACCGGGAAGGTGCGCTCCACGCCGACGCTGAAGCTCACCTTGCGGACGGTGAAGGTCTCGCGGACACCGGAGCCCTGGCGGCGGATGACGACGCCCTTGAACTGCTGGACACGGGAGCGGTTGCCCTCGATGACGCGGACGTGGACGTTGACCGTGTCGCCGGGGCGGAAGGTCGGGATGTCGCTGCGCAGCGACGCGGAGTCGACGGTGTCGAGCAGGTGAGACATGATCGTCTGCTTTCCTCGCTGATGCCACAGGTCATCAGCGGCATATCGGATGATGATTCGGAGGTGCCGCCCTCATCGGGTGGGCGTCGGTCCCCCTGTGGCAGGGGCGCACACCCGGACGTACGGCAGCGGCCTATTCTTCCACGGCCCGGTCCGGCCGCCCAAATCGGGCCCCACCGGTCGCCCTGCTGGTCGTCCCACCGGTCGCCCCGCTGGTCGTCCCACCGGTCCCGGGCAGCTCCTCCCAGCCCAGCTCGGCCAGGAGCGCGCGGTCGTGCTTGTCGAGCGTCGCCGGGTCGCAGCGCTCGATCAGATCGGGGCGGTTCTCGCTGGTACGGCGGAACGCCTCGTCCCGGCGCCAGCGGGCGACCCTGCCGTGGTGGCCGCTGATCAGCACCTCCGGGATGGAGCGGCCGCGCCACTCGGGGGGCTTGGTGTAGACGGGCCCCTCCAGGAGGTCGGCCATCGTGCCGGGGGCGAAGGAGTCGTCGCGGTGCGACTCGGCGTTGCCCAGCACGCCCGGCAGCAGCCGGGCCACCGCCTCGGTGATCACCAGCACCGCGGCCTCGCCGCCGGCCAGGACGTAGTCGCCGATCGAGACCTCGTGGACCTCCAGCCGCTCGCCGTACTCCTCGATCACCCGGCGGTCGATGCCCTCGTAACGGGCGGGCGCGAACACCAGCCAGGGGCGCTCGGCGAGCTCGACGGCGAGGGCCTGGGTGAACGGACGGCCGCTCGGGGTCGGCACGATCAGCGTGGGCTTGACCAGCCCCTCGGCCTCGCCAGACGCCATGATCGAGTCAAGCGCCTCGCCCCAGGGCTCGGGCTTCATCACCATGCCGGGGCCGCCGCCGTACGGAGTGTCGTCGACCGTGTTGTGCCGGTCGTGCGTCCAGGCGCGCAGATCGTGGACGCGCACGTCGAGCCGGCCGCGGGCGCGGGCCTTGCCGACCAGCGAGACGTTCAGCGGCTCCAGATACTCGGGGAAGATCGTGACGACGTCGAGCCTCATGACGGCTCATCCTCACGGCCGCCCGCGGTGTCGCCCTTACGGTCGTCGTCCGTGGTCTCACCGCTGTCCGCAGCCGCGCCCCTACGGTCCCCCTCGGCCTCGCCCTTACGGCTGCCCGCGATCTCCGCCTCGGCCTCGTCGAGCAGGCCCGGCGGCGGATCGATCACGGCGCGCTGCGCCTCCAGATCGATCTCCGGCACGACCTCGGAGACGAACGGGATCAGCGCCTCACCCCCGTCGGGGCGCTTCACGACCAGCAGGTCCTGGTACGGCAGATGGGAGATCTCGGAGATCCGTCCGACCTCCGTGCCGTCCACGGTGACCACATCGAGGTCGATCAGCTGATGGTCGTAGAACTCCTCGGGATCCTCGGGGAGTTCCTCCGGGTCGACCTCCGCGATCAGCAGGGTGTTGCGCAGCGCCTCCGCGGCGTTGCGGTCGCGTACGCCGTCGAAGCGCAGCAGCAGCCGGCCGCTGTGCACCCGGCCGGACTCGATGGTCAGCGGCCCGGCCGAGGCGGGCTCGGTGGCCAGCACGGCGCCCGGTCCGAGCCGCAGCTCCGGCTCGTCCGTCCGCACCTCGACGGTGACCTCGCCCTTGATGCCATGGGCACGGCCGATCCGCGCGACAACCAACTGCACGATGCGATGTCCCTTCACACACACGGGCCGGGGACGGCCCAAGGCCCTCCCCGGCCCGTGCCGGTGCTCTTCTTGATCGCCTCAGCGGACCTGATCGACGTCGACGAGGTCGACGCGGATCCCACGGCCGCCGATGGCGCCCACGACGGTGCGCAGGGCGCGTGCGGTGCGGCCGTTACGGCCGATCACCTTGCCGAGGTCATCGGGGTGCACCCGAACCTCCAGCACCCGCCCGCGCCGCAGGTTGCGCGAGGCCACCTGCACCTCGTCAGGGTTGTCGACGATGCCCTTCACCAGGTGCTCGAGGGCCTCCTCGAGCATCCTCAGGCCTCAGTCGACGCGGTGGACTCGGCGGCCGCGGCCGCCTCGTCCGACTTCTTGTCGGCCTTCTTCGCCTTCGGGGTGATCGCCTCACCCTTCGGCTCGTCACCGGAGTCCTTGGCGGCCGCCTCGAACAGCGCGCGCTTGTCGGCCTTCGGCTCGGCGACCTTCATCGGAGCCGGGGCGGGCAGACCCTTGAACTGCTGCCAGTCGCCGGTGACCTTCAGGATGGCCAGCACCGGCTCGGTCGGCTGCGCGCCGACCTTCAGCCAGTGCTGAACACGCTCCGAGTCGACCTCGATGCGCGACGGGTTCTGCACCGGGTGGTACAGACCGATCTCCTCGATTGCCCGGCCGTCACGGCGGGTGCGGGAGTCGGCGACGACGATGCGGTAGTGGGGCGACCGGATCTTGCCCAGACGCTTCAGCTTGATCTTGACTGCCACGGAAGTGGTGTCTCCTGGTCTTGACGTGGTTGAGCACTGCGACGTGCCGCGTGGGGTTGCGGTACCCGAGTGCCCGATGGACGCGTCAGCCGGAGGAGAGAGGGGTCCTGGTCGACTGTCGAGTACAGCTGACCATTGTGCCACACCGTGACAGGTCAGCCGACCGCGGCTACCGGCTCCGGAATGCGGAACGGCTTCCCGCATCCACCGCACATGATCGGCGCCTGGGCCAGCACCGATGGGACGACGCGGACATTGCGCCCGCAGTCGCACACCGCCTTGACCCGGACCCCGCCACCGGACGAGCCGTGGCGCGCGGCCGGCCCACGGAAGGTGCGGGAGGTCTCGGCGGTGGTCGCCACGGTGTGCGCCTTGAGTGCGCGCTGGAGGCGTTCGATCGTCGTCCGGTACCGCTTTCTCGCCTCGGGGCTGAGGGTGACCAGCGAGAAGCCACTGCTGGGATGCGGCTCCTCGGGGTGGTCAAGACCCAGATCCTCGGCGATCGCCAGGAACCGGCGGTTGTGGTAGCGGCCGGCGCGTGAGGTGTCACGGACACCGCGGGCAGCGGCGATCCCATGCACTGCCTCATGCAGCAGCCGTTCGAAGGAGAGCTCGGCGCCACATGCGGACGACGATTCTCCGATCAGCGATTCGGGCGCGGCTAGATCCGGCAGCTCGGGGTGGTGCCGTTGAATGTCGGCCCACGCCTGCGCCAGCTCTGCGGCGAGAACAGGTGGTGTCGTGCTCACGTCGTCCTAACGAGCGGGACCGGTCCGGTGTTCCGATTCCGGGGCATCCCAAATAATTTGCACGTACCAGTCAGTTCACGGTGATGTACGACGACGAGGGGCGGGTGCGTAAATGTATGGATGAGCCACGCACCGCGCACCAAGCCGGTACGTACCGGTTCAGTAGGCCCTCGCGACGTCAGTTCTCGCGACGTCAGTAGGCTCTCGCGACGAACGCGACGTTACCGGGAGCGTCATCGGCGTCCGGCACCGCCCCGTCCTCGGTGACCAGACACCGGACGGACACGGACCGCTCGGCGAGCGCCGCCTCGCCCTCCGGCCCCAGGTCCGCCCACCGGATACGGGCCCAGCCGCCCGCGGCCGCGGCCTCGGCGGCCTCCTCCATGGTCGTCACGTCCGTGGTGCGCGCCTTACGGCGCTCACGGGCCTGCCGCAGCAGCAGCGCCTGGTCCTCCTCCAGGACCTTGGGCAGCAGCTCCGGCAGCAACTCGGCGCGCACCGGCTCCTTACCGCCGGGGATCCGCCTGGCCACCATCGCGGTGCCACCCTCCAGGTCGCGCGGGCCGACCTCGACCCGGACCGGCACGCCCTTGAGCTCCCAGTCGACCGCGCGCCGGCCGAAGGGGGTGTCCGTACGGTCGTCGACATGGACCCGCACGCCCGCCGCGGTGAGCAGTTCGCCGATCTCGCGGACCTTGGCGAGCACCGCGTCGTCGCCCTTGATCGCCAGCACCACGACCTGGATCGGGGCCAGCCTCGGCGGGATCCGCAGGCCGTTGTCGTCGCCGTGCATCATCACCAGCGCGCCGACCATCCGGGTCGTGCTGCCCCAGGAGGTCTGCCAGACCAGCTCCTGCTCGCCGTCCTTGGACAGATAGCTGGTGTGGAAGGCCCGCGCGAAGTTCTGGCCGAGCTCATGGCTGGTGCCCAGCTGAAGCGCCTTGCCGTCACCCATCATCCCTTCGAGGGTGAGGGTGTTGAGGGCGCCGGCGAACCGCTCCCGGGCGGTCTTGCGGCCCAGGACCACGTCCATCGCCAGGACGTCCGCCATGAACCGGGCGTAGACCTCGCGGTGGATCCGGGCGGCGAAGACCCGGGCGTCCTCGTACGACGCGTGCGCGGTGTGGCCCTCCTGCCACAGGAACTCGGTCGTCCGCAGGAACAGCCGCGGCCGCAGCTCCCAACGCACCACATTGGCCCACTGGTTGATCAGCAGCGGCAGATCGCGGTAACTCTGCACCCACTTGGAGAAGTACTCGTTGACGATCGTCTCGGAGGTGGGCCGCACGACGACCGGCTCCTCGAGCTCCTTACCGCCGCCATGGGTGACGACCGCGAGCTCCGGTGCGAACCCCTCGACGTGATCGGCCTCCTTGGCCAGATACGACTGCGGGATGAAGAGCGGGAAGTACGCGTTCTGGACGCCGACCGCCTTGATACGGGCGTCCATGTCCTGCTGCATCCGCTCCCACAGCCCGTACCCGTACGGTCGGATCACCATCGTGCCGCGCACCGGCCCGTTGTCGGCCAGTTCGGCCTTGTTGATCACGTCCTGGTACCAGCGGGGGAAGTCCTCCGCCTGGGGGGTGAGCACGGGAGCCTTAGCCATGGCGCCGATCGTACGGCCCGGGGGTACCGAACCGTGAATCGGACCAAAACGAGCCGATCAGTGCCGGCCACCGCCCGCGCCACGCCCGCTGCCGTCCGGCGGCCCGGCGGAGGTCAGGGGGCGGTTCGGGGAGCGAGACGTACGCACAGGTGCGCGGGGGCGCACAAAGGGGGTACGCAAGCACGGCCGTGAAACCTCTGGACGCGGGGACGGATGCGGAGTTCCCTGGCATTTGGGGGTGGGACGTCACAACGCACAACGGGGGAAACGCACCACGGGGGATGTGACACCGAATCTGACGACGGCACAGCTCTTCGCTGATTGGGGCCCTTTCGATGACATCTACGCTCGTACGGCGGCACCGCCCGCGCCCCTCCTCGTCGTGGACGACGGACGCGCACGCTCGCACCCGCGACTGGGCGGAGATCCAGGAGCGGATGCTGGTCCCGCTGTACGAGGCCGTGTACGAACGGCTGGACGTCGGCGCCGGAACGCGTCTGCTGGGCCTGGGCTGCGGCTCCGGGCTCGCCCTCCTCATCGCGGCCGCGCGCGGCGCCGCGGTCTGCGGGGTGGACACGGACGAGCGGCGCCTGGACCTCGCACGGGAGCGGCTGACCGCCGCGGACGCGCCGGGCGACCGGGCGCGGCCCGCCCGGCTGGGCCTCGGCGGCCCGGAGAGCCCCTGCGTGCGGGAGGCGGCCGCGGACGCGGCCTTCACGGTGGTGACCGCCTTCGAGCCGCTGTGCGCCCTGGGCGCGGGAAGCCCCGGTGCGACGGTGTCCGCCGCGGCGTCCACGCTCGCGGCCGCCGCGGCGGACACCGAGCGCGGCGGGGCCGTCGTGCTCGCCGGATGGGGCCCGCCGGAGCGCTGCGCCACCTCCGGGGTGCTGCGGGTGGGCGCCCGGCTCGCCGATCCCATGTGCGCCCCCGGCTACCGCCGGGAGGCGCCCCCTCCCGCGCGCTGGGAGCTGTGCGGCCGGGACGACCTGGAGGAGCTGGCCGCGCGGGCGGGCCTGCGGCCCGACGGCTCCGGCCGGGTGGCCTGCCCGTTCGGGTACGCCGACATGGACAGCGCGGTGCGCGGGCTGCTGTCGACGGGGCTGTTCGACGCGGCGGAGCGGGCCACGGATCCGACCCAGGTCCGTAAGGAGATCACCGAGGCGCTGCATCCGCATGAGCGGGCGGACGGCGCGGTGTGGATGCCGAACGTCTTCCGCTATCTGATCTGCCGCGTCTGAACGGGGTCATCGCGTAAGGCCCCTGCCGGTGTGCGCAGGGGCCTTACGGTTCGCTCGTACGGAGGCGGCTCGGGAGCCGGGGCGGCTCAGCCCATGAACTTCTTGAACTCGTCGGGGAGTTCGAAGTCCTGACCGCCCTGGTCGCCGTCGGGCAGCCCGAACGCGCCGCCCTGCTCGCGGCGTGCCGCTGCGGCCTGCTCCTCGGCCTTGCGCTTCATGGGGTTGCCCGAGCGCTGCTTGCCCTTGGCCTTCTTCTGCTGCTTGCCCTTGCGCTTGTTGCCGCCGCCCACGCCTGGCATGCCCGGCATCCCGGGCATCCCCGGCATGCCGCCCTGGGCCATCTTCGACATCATCTTGCGCGCGTCGAAGAACCGCTCCACCAGGTTCTTGACCGCGCTCACCTCGACGCCGGAACCGCGGGCGATACGGGCGCGGCGCGAGCCGTTGATGATCGTGGGGTCCTGGCGCTCGCCAGGAGTCATCGACTTGATGATGGCCGCGGTGCGGTCCACATCCCGCTCGTCCAGGTTGTTGATCTGGTCCTTCATCTGGCCCATGCCCGGCAGCATGCCGAGCAGCTTGGAGATGGAGCCCATCTTGCGGACCTGCTCCATCTGCGCCAGGAAGTCGTCGAGCGTGAACTCCTTGGGGCCCTTCGCCAGCTTGGCCGCCATCTTCTCGGCCTCTTGCTGGCTGAAGGTCTGCTCGGCCTTCTCGATCAGGCTGAGCATGTCGCCCATGCCGAGGATGCGGGACGCCATGCGGTCCGGGTGGAACGCGTCGAAGTCGTCCAGCTTCTCGCCGTTGGAGGCGAACATGATCTGGCGGCCGGTGACATGCGCGATGGACAGCGCGGCACCGCCGCGCGCGTCGCCATCCAGCTTGGAGAGCACCACACCGTCGAAGCCGACGCCGTCGCGGAACGCCTCCGCGGTGTTCACCGCGTCCTGGCCGATCATCGCGTCGACGACGAAGAGCACCTCGTCCGGGCGGACCGCGTCGCGGATGTCGGCGGCCTGCCGCATCAGCTCCTCGTCGATGCCGAGGCGGCCCGCGGTGTCGACGATCACGACGTCGTGCTGCTTGGTGCGGGCGAACTCGATCGAGTCCTGCGCCACCTTCACCGGGTCGCCGACGCCGTTGCCCGGCTCGGGGGCGAAGACGGCGACACCGGCCCGCTCCGCGACCACCGAGAGCTGGTTGACCGCGTTGGGGCGCTGGAGGTCACAGGCGACGAGCAGCGGGGTGTGGCCCTGGGCGTTCAGCCAGCGGCCGAGCTTTCCGGCGAGCGTGGTCTTACCGGCACCCTGCAGACCCGCGAGCATGATCACGGTCGGCGGCTGCTTGGCGAAGCGGAGGCGCCGGGCCTCGCCGCCGAGGATGCCGATGAGCTCGTCGTTGACGATCTTGATGACCTGCTGGGCGGGGTTGAGCGCCTGGGAGACCTCCGCGCCGAGGCTGCGCTCCTTGACCTGCTTGATGAACGCCCGGACGACGGGCAGCGCCACGTCGGCTTCGAGCAGGGCGATCCGGATCTCGCGTGCCGTGGCGTCGATGTCCGCCTCGCTGAGGCGTCCCTTGCCCCGGAGGTTCTTGAAAGTCGCTGCGAGGCGATCGGAGAGGGTATCGAACACGGTGGTCGCGAATCCTTCGGTCGGATGTCGGGTCGGTGGTCGGCCTCCAAGGGTATCCGCCCATGGCGCGAACGGTCTGCCCCCGGGTTTGCGGCGCGACCCTCGTTCCGGGGACTCCGCCCCCGTGCCCCCGCCGGGGCTCCGCCCCGGACCCCGCTCCTCAAGCGCCGGAGGGGCTGGGAGGCGGGGCCGATCCGCCCCCTCAGGCGACGGCGGCCCGAGCGGGGTCAGCCCTCCCGGGCCCCTCCTCAAAAGCCGGATGGGCTGGGGCTCCCCAAGCACCGGAGGGGCTGAACGCGGGCCCCGCTCCCCAAACTCCGGACGAGCTGAATCGTGCCCTCAAGCACCGGGTGAGCTGGTCAGCGCCCGCTCGACTTCCTGGGCCACCTCGGCCGCGTGCATGGGCTTCAGAGGGGCGCCGGCGTCGTCTGTGACATAGAACGCGTCCACCGCGTTGGCGCCGAGGGTGGAGACGTGGGCGCTGCGGACCGCGACGCCGGCGTGCTCCAGGGCGCGGCCGATGCGGTGCAGCAGTCCGGGGACGTCCTGGGCGCGGACCTCGATCACGGTGGCGAGCTGGGAGCTGCCGGGGGCGACCGTGACCCGGGGTGGTGGGGCGTGCACCCCGCGGCGCCGGGGGTACTTGCGGTAGGCGGCCTCGCGCTCGGCGAGGCGGGCGACGATGTCGAGCGAGCCGTCCAGGGCGCGGAGCAGATCGTTCCGGAGCCGGGCGGCCTGGGGCAGCGAGCCGTACTCGGCCGCCACCCGCCAGCTCAGCAGCAGCACCCCACCCGCGGCGCCCGCCGCGTCCAGCTCCGACGGCAGTTCGACGGCGCGCAGGTCCGCCGCGCGCACCGTAAGGCGGTGCAGGGCCAGGACGCCGGCCGCCGTGGCGAGGACGCCGGACTGGTCGGGGACGGCGATGAGGAGTTCCACGCCGATCGGCTCGGGGCCGGTGGGCCCCTCCTCCGGCGGCCCTTCGGTGACGTCCGTACGGAGGCCCGTTTCGCCCGGCGGCAGTGCCTCGGAGCGTGCGTGCAGGGCCAGCACCGGGCCGCCGGTGCGCCATGCCTCGACCGCGAGGCGCTCCTGCTCGGCCGTGGTGTGCTGCGGGGTGGACCAGTCGTCCGCGGGTTCGCCGGAGAGCACCGCCGAGACCCGCTTGACCAGGTCGGCGACGAGGGAGCCGCGCCAGGCGCTCCAGGCCGCGGGGCCGGTGGCGAGGGCGTCGGCCTCGGTGAGGGCGTGCAGCAGCTCCAGAGTGGTGGCGCTGCCGACGGCCTCGGCGACCGAGCGCACCGTGGCCGGGTCGTCCAGGTCGCGGCGGGTGGCGGTCTCGACGAGCAGCAGATGGTGGCGTACGAGGGTGGCCAGGACCGCGACGTCGGCGCGGTCGAAGCCGATACGGGCGGCGACGTCGCGGGCGATGGTCTCCCCGGCCACCGAGTGATCGCCGGGCCAGCCCTTGCCGATGTCGTGCAGCAGCGCGGCGACCAGCAGCAGATCGGGGCGGCCGACCCGGCGGCTGAGGGCGCTGGCACGGACCGCGGTCTCGACCAGATGCCGGTCCACGGTCCAGCGGTGGACGGGGTTGCGCTGCGGACGGCAGCGCACCCGCTCCCAGTCCGGCAGCAGCCGGGTGATCAGCCCCTCGGCCTCCAGGGCCTCCCACACTCCGACGGTGGACTCGCCCGCCCCCAGCAGCGTGATCAGCTGCTCCCTGGCCTCGGGCGGCCACGGGACGGGCAGCGGCCGGGCAGCGGCGGTCAGCCGCCGTACGGCGTGCGGGGACAGCGGCAGTCCGGCCTGGGCGGCGGCCGCGGCGGCCCGCAGGGGGAGCACGGGGTCGCGGTCGGGGCGTGCGGCGCGGGCCAGCACCACCTCGCCGTCCTGCTCCACCACGCCCTCGGCGAGCGGGCTGCGCTCCCCCGCGTCCGCGCCGCTTCCGGCGCCCCCGCGGCCGCCGCGGCCGCCGCGGCCGCCGAGGAGGGCACGCAGCCGGGGCCGGGCGGCCGAGCGGGCACGCAGCACCCGTTCGACCTCGCGCCAGGTGACATCGGAGGCGTAGGAGATGATCCGGGCGGATTCGTAGATCTGACGCAGCAGGGCGTCGGCGTCCAGCAGCCCGAGGGCTCCCGCGACCTGGTCCTGCTCCTGGAGGGCGAGGCGGTCGGTGGCGCGGCCGGTGGACAGATGGAGCGCGTCGCGGGCGTCCAGGAGCCGCCGCCGCGCGTCGTCGAGGCCCTCGCGGGGGGCGTCGGCGAGCCAGGAGGCGGCGATGGCGCGCAGCGCGGTGGCGTCGCGGAGCCCGCCGCGGGCCTCCTTCAGATCGGGTTCGAGCAGGAACTGCAGCTCTCCGTGGCGCTCGGCGCGCTCCTGGCACAGCGCGTGGAGCTCGGGCAGCCGCCGCGGGGCCTGGGCGCGCCAGTCGGCGAGGACGGTGGTGCGCAGATCGGCGGTGAGCGCGGCGTCGCCCGCGATGTGGCGGGCGTCGAGCAGGCCGAGCTGGACCTTGAGATCCTCGGCAGCGGTTCCGCGGGCCTCGTCGGGGGTGCGCACGGAGTGGTCGAGGGCGAGGCCCATGTCCCAGACGGGGTACCAGATGTGGTCGGCGAGCGCGGCGAGGGCCGAACGGTCGGCGGAGCCGTCGTGCAACAGCAGCACATCGAGGTCGCTGCGGGGAGAGAGTTCGCCGCGTCCGTAGCCACCGACGGCCACCAGGGCGACGCCGCGGGCGATCCCGGCGGTCTCCGCCCCGCCGGTGAGCAGGGCGGCCAGCCACTGGTCGGTGAGTTCGGCCAGGGCGGTGCGGCGCGGTGGCCCGGACCGCGACTCCTCCTGGAGGAGTCGCAGCCGCGCCGCCGCGTAGCCGCCGGGCCCCGAGTCGGTGGTGTGGGTCGTGGTCTCGAGGCTGTCCGTCAACTCGGCTCCCTGTCCGCGTGCCACTGGTGGTCCGGAGCGGTCAGAGGGCGTCCGGGCCGCGCTCCCCGGTACGGACGCGGACCGCGGTCTCCACGGGGACGCTCCAGACCTTGCCGTCCCCGATCTTTCCGGTGCGGGCGGCCTTGACCACGACGTCGACGAGGTCATCGGCGTCCTCGTCCTCGACCAGCACCTCTATGCGCACCTTGGGCACCAGGTCGACGGTGTACTCCGCGCCCCGGTAGACCTCGGTGTGGCCGCGCTGACGGCCGTAGCCGCTGGCCTCGGTGACGGTCAGGCCCTGGACGCCGAACGCCTGCAGCGCTTCCTTGATCTCGTCGAGCCGGTGCGGCTTCACTACCGCGGTGATGAGCTTCACGCGTCCACCTTCTTGTTGTGCGGCTTCTGCGGCGCGGACGCGCCGGCCTGGCCCGCGGCGGGCACCGTACTACGCGGGGATCCGCCGACCGCGCTGAAGTCGTAGGCGGTCTCGGCGTGGAACGCCTGGTCGATGCCGCCGAGCTCGTCGTCCTCACTGGCCCGGAAGCCGATGGTGACGTGGATGATCTTGGCCAGGATCCAGGAGACGGCGAAGGAGTAGAGCAGCACCGTGAAGGCGCCGAGTGCCTGCTTGCCCAGCTGGGTCACACCGCCGACGCCGTCGGTGGCGAGGACGCCGACCAGGAGGGTGCCGATGAGACCGCCGACCAGGTGCACTCCGACCACGTCGAGCGAGTCGTCGTAGCCCAGCTTGTACTTGAGGCTGACGGCCCAGGAGCAGACGACTCCGGCCACCAGGCCGATCACGATGGCGCCCCAGGCGTTGACCGCCGCGCCGGAGGGGGTGATGGCGACCAGGCCCGCGACCGCGCCGGAGGCGGCGCCCAGGGTGGTGAACGCGCCGTGCCGGATGCGCTCGTAGGCGAGCCAGCCGAGCATGGCGACGCCGGTGGCGATCTGGGTGTTGAAGGCCATGTTGGCGGCGGTTCCGTTGGCGGCGAGGGCGGAACCGGCGTTGAAGCCGAACCAGCCGAACCACAGCAGACCGGAGCCGAGCATCACCAGCGGCAGGTTGTGCGGGCGCATCGGGTCCTTCTTGAAGCCGATGCGCTTGCCGAGCACCAGGGCCACGGCGAGGCCCGCGGCGCCCGCGTTGATGTGGACCGCCGTGCCGCCCGCGAAGTCGATGACCTCCTTCTTGAACAGCCAGCCGTCGGCCTGCCAAACCCAGTGCGCGACCGGGAAGTAGACGACCGTGGTCCACAGGGTGATGAAGAGCGCCCAGGCGCCGAACTTGACGCGGTCGGCGACGGCTCCGCTGATCAGCGCGGGGGTGATCACCGCGAACATCAGCTGGAAGAGCGCGAAGGCCAGGACCGGGATCGCGTCCGGCTTCTCGCCCCACAGCGAGGTCGGGTCGATGCCCTTGAATCCGATGTGGTCGAGATTGCCCAGCAGCCCGCCGCCGATGTCATCACCGAAGGTGAGCGAGTAGCCGAACAGCACCCACAGCAGCGAGACGACGCCGAGCGAGATGAAGGACATCATCAGCATGTTCAGGGTGCTCTTCACCCGCACCATGCCGCCGTAGAAGAAGGCCAGGCCGGGGGTCATCAGCATCACGAGCGCGGCGCTGATCAAGACGAACGCTGTATTTGCGCCATTCAATGTGGACGTCTCCTCGAAGCGACGGCCCGTGCGGGCAGGACATCGGTGGGCCGGTATTCGCCTCGAGATTGGCGCAGCGCCGTTTCAGCCAATGCCGCCCGATGTTTCACCGCAGTGACGAAGGACGCGGGAGTGTTACGTGGCGGTGAACCGCGGTGGGCGGGCCGGAGCCCTCCGTTACGGTGCCGCGATCATCGCCGGGACCGCTCAGATGGCCTGGCCGGGACCCGTCGTCTCGGGGGTGTCGGGCATCAGGGTGGCCAGCCGCTCACTGAGGTCGGTGATCTCCGGCACGTCGCCGAACTGGCGCACCGCCGTGTCCACGGTCTTGCGCAGCCGGTTGTTGACCCGCTCCGAGCGCACCCGCTTGGCGAGCGGCAGCGCCTCGCGGGCGACCGCGGCGGCCTGCTCGGGCTGGGTCTGGAGGAGGTGGACGGTTGCCATGCCGATCAGGTTGAGCGCATACGAACGCTGGGGGCCGGACTCGTTCTCGGTCTCCTGGCCGAAGAGCTGCACGGCCTTGCGCATCACCGGGTCGGCCATCTTGGCGTAGGTGGGGCTGCGGCCGGCCACATAGGCGAGATCGCGGTAGGAGTGGGCGTTCTCCGCGTTGAGCTCGGCCTCGGAGAAGAAGCGGATCCAGTCCGGGTCGCTGTCGCCCCCGGCGCAGTCGGCGAAGGTGTCCTCGGCCATCTTCACCGCGCGGTGGCACTTGCTGGGCTGGCCCATATTGGCGTAGGCGCGGGCCTCCATCGCATACAGCATGGCCTGGGTGCGCGGCGTGGCGTTCTCCCGGCTGCCGTACTGCGCGAGGTGGATCAGCTCCAGCGCGTCGTCGGGCCGGCCGACGTGGATCATCTGACGGCTCATGCTGGAGAGGACGTACGAGCCGAGGGGGCGGTCGCCGGACTCCTTGGCGGCGTGGAGGGCGAGCACGAAGTACTTCTGCGCGGTGGGCTGGAGCCCGATGTCATAGCTCATCCACCCGGCCAGCTGGGCGAGCTCGCCCGCGACCTTGAACAGCCGCCGGGAGACGGCGTCCGGATGCGGCTCCTGGAGCAGGTCGGTGACCTCGTGCAGCTGGCCGACCACCGCCTTGCGGCGCAGCCCGCCCCCGCACTGGGCGTCCCAGGCGCGGAACATCACGATGGTGGACTCCAGCAGCTCCAGCTCGGGCTCGGAGAGCCGGGAGACCCGGCGCGCGCGCCCGCCGCCGGCCGCCGTGACGCCGCCGGGCTGTCCGCTCGTCGAGGGCACCAGCCAGCGCTGCATGGGCTCGATGAGGGCGGGGCCCGCGGACAGCGAGAGCGAGGTGCCGAGGAAGCCGCGGCGGGCCAGCATCAGATCGCTGCGGGAGAACTCGCCGATCAGCGCGACGGTTTCGGGCCCGGCCCAGGGCAGGTCCACCCCGGACACGGACGGTGACCGGTGGACGGCGCGCAGCCCGAGGTCCTCGATGCCGACCACACAGCCGAAGCGCTCGGAGAACAGCTCGGAGAGGATCTGCGGGATCGGCTCGCGGGGCTGCTCGCCGTCCAGCCAGCGGCGCACCCGCGAGGTGTCCGTGCTGATGTGGTGGGCACCTAACTGCCGCGCTCTGCGGTTGACTTGGCGCGCCAGCTCCCCCTTCGACCAGCCGCTGCGCACGAACCACGACCCCAATTGCGCATTGGGGCGCTTCCCAGCACCGCCGCCGCCGTCGCCCACCCGGAACGCCCCCATCCCACGAATCTTCCCGAACCGCCACCAGAATGCCTTCTGTCACGGTCAGTTGTCCCCGGGATGCGGCGCATCAACCGTCCGGACGGGGAACCGCCTCATGCCAGTGGCATGTACCGATCCGTACTCCGCCCGTCGTCAGCTCGCATTCGAGCGAGCGCTACTTCCAGGGACTGTGCACTGAAAGTAATCCTACGATCACGCCTCCGGCGAGGCGGTTCCCGAAAACGCCACCATTCGCCACCCCTTCGAATGAACCCGGTTGCCGTTTCCCACGATTCACTTGACACCGAGGCGACGGGAAGAGGTGAAGGGGTGCATGTGGGGGCGCGCGAGTCGCGTCTCACCACCTCCGTCACATCGGAGCGCACACCGCCGCACCTCATCGGCGACGGAGCGTCATCATGATGCTCCGGCTCGTAACCATCGAGAGCGGGACCCGTTGGAGGGGGCATGGGCTTCACGATCGGCGGCATCCGGGACATGCGGTCCGGCTCACGGCGCCGCGGCCGTACGTCCGAGTCCACGACGGTGGCGGAGTACACCGGGCTGTGGGGCTGGGACGTGGTGCCGGGCGCGCGGGCGGCGCGAGGCTCGGGGGGCGGCAGAAACGAATGTTCATGCGGTGACCGGGACTGTCCCTCCCCCGGGGCGCATCCGCTCGCCTTCGCCCCCGGCGTCCCGGCGGGCGCCACCCTGGACGCCGCCGCGGCCGCGTGGGAGCGGGTCCCGGGGGCGGCCGTACTGCTGCCCGTGGGCCGCTCGTTCGACGTCCTGGAGGTCTCGGAGTACGCGGGCGGACACGCGCTGGTCCGGCTGGAGCGGATGGGGCTGCCCCTGGGCCCGGTGGCCGCCACCCCGCACGGGCGCGCCCAGTTCTTCGTCGCCCCCGGCGCCGCCGCCGAACTTCCCGAGCTGCTGTACCGCATGGGGTGGGACGACGCCGACCTCGATCTGCGCTGCCTGGGCGCGGGCGACCACATCACCGCCCCGCCCTCGGACCTCGGCGGGCTCGGACCGGTGCGCTGGCTGCGCCCCCCGACCCTCGACACCGCGGGCCGCCCGCCGCACGCCCGGCTGGTGCTGGGGACTCTGGCCTATTTGAGCCATCGGGCCGGGGGCTGAACGCGGCTCGCCCCTCGCGTGCGAACGCCGGACGGGCCGGGAGTTCATCCCCGGCCCGTCCGGCGCGATACGGGTGATCCCCCCGCCACCGGACTCAGCCGCCGATCAGCGCGTCGACGAACGCCTCCGGCTCGAACGGCGCGAGATCGTCCGCGCCTTCGCCCAGGCCCACCAGCTTGACCGGCACGTTCAGCTCACGCTGCACCGCCACCACGATGCCGCCCTTGGCGGTGCCGTCCAGCTTGGTCAGCACGATGCCGGTGATGTCCACCACCTCGGCGAACACCCGCGCCTGCACCAGACCGTTCTGCCCCGTCGTGGCGTCCAGGACCAGCAGCACCTCGTCCACCGCGCCGTGCTTCTCCACGACCCGCTTGACCTTGCCCAGCTCGTCCATCAGACCGGTCTTGGTGTGCAGCCGCCCCGCGGTGTCGATCAGGACGACGTCCGCGCTCTCGGCGATGCCCTCCTTCACCGCGTCGAAGGCGACCGACGCCGGATCGCCGGCCTCCGGACCCCGGACCGTACGGGCACCGACCCGCTCGCCCCAGGTCTGCAGCTGATCGGCGGCCGCGGCGCGGAAGGTGTCGGCCGCGCCGAGCACGACCGACTTGCCGTCGGCCACGAGCACCCGGGCCAGCTTGCCGGTCGTGGTCGTCTTACCGGTGCCATTGACGCCGACGACCATGACGACACCCGGCTTCTCCTCACCGTTCGCGCCCACACCGCTCTCGGTGTGCACCGAACGGTCGGCCTCGGTGCCGATGAGGTGCAGCAGCTCCTCGCGCAGCAGACTGCGCAGCTCGTCGGGCGTACGGGTGCCGAGCACCTTCACACGCTCCCGCAGCCGCTCGACCAGCTCCTGCGTCGGCGCCACACCGACGTCCGCGGTCAGCAGCGTGTCCTCGATCTCCTCCCAGGTTTCGTCGTCGAGGTGCTCCCGGGACAGCAGCGTCAGCAGCCCCTTGCCCAGGGTGTTCTGGGAGCGGGACAGCCGGGCACGCAGCCTGACCAGCCGGCCGGCGGTCGGCTCCGGGACCTCGATCGGCGGGGCCTCGGGCGCGGGTGCCTCCGCGGTCGCGGCCGGGGCCTCGGCCCCCGGAAGATCCACCTCCTCGATGGTTCTGCGTGGTTCCTCACGCGGTGTTTCGGCCTCCTCACCGACGTGCGGTTCGGCGGGCGGCGCGGTGACGGTGGGGCTGCTCGGCGGGGGCGGGGGCAGCCGCTTCTTCTTGCGGCCGCTGATCACGAGCCCGCTGATCGCGGCGACCGCGACCACAGCGATGACTACGGCAAGGATGAGGTATTCCATAACGCCCCCCAGTATCAGCCACGAGGGGGAGCGAGTCATTCGCCTCCCAGCCCGGCCTGCCGGGCGCGCACAATCGCCTGGGCACGGTCGCGCACCTGGAGCTTGGCGAAGATCGATCCGACGTGATTGCGCACCGTCTTGTCCGTCACCACCAGCCGCTGGGCGATCTGGCGATAGCCCAGTCCGGCCGCGAGCAGATCCAGCACCTCCAGCTCCCGGGCGGTCAGCGTCGGGAACGCCTCCTTCGCGGACGCCGAACCCGACGCGCCGACCAGCGCCCCGAGCCGCTCGGCCATCCGCGGGCTGAAGACCGCGCCGCCGCGCGCCACGGTGTGCAGCGCCCGCAGGATCTCGTCCCGGCCCGCGCCCTTGAGCAGATAGCCACGGGCCCCGGCGCGCAGGGCGGCCAGCAGACTGTCGTCGTCCTCCGACATCGTCATGACCAGCACCCGGACCTCGGGGTGATCGCACAGGATCCGCCGGGTCGCCTCCAGCCCGGACCGGCCCGGCAGCGCGAGATCCATCATCACCAGATCCGGGCCGGTGCGCACGGCCTCGGCCATCGCCCCGTCCGCGCAGGCCGCCTGGCCGACGACGGTGAACGCGTCATCGAGATTGACGGCGGCGGCCAGGCCCTCCCGGAAGAGGGGATGATCGTCCACCAGCAGCACTCTCCATCGCGACACGCTTCGCTCGCACCCTTCTTTTTTGAGGCTCGGTTCTCCACCGGCTACCGCCGGGAGGTACCCCCAGCCGGTAAGTCGCACGGACCGGATGCTCTATGGCGCCCTTCCCGCACCAAGGCCGGGCCCCACCAGAAGACCCAGCGCCCAAAGCCTTACGGCGCCCGGCTCATCGGTCTGCTGGTCTTGAGCAGGGCCCGGCACGCCTCGTGCCCAGTCGGCTTCCGGTGCTCCTCCGGGTTGCCGTGTTCGCCCGGTCCGGCGAGGGGCAGTACCGCGTGGACCACCGTGCCGGTCGCCGATCCGGTCACCGAGCAGGAGCCGCCGATCTCCTCGGCCCGTTCGGTGACCGAGGCGAGGCCGACGCCGGGCACCGCGGTCTCGCGCAGACCGCTGCCGTCGTCGGTGACCTTGACCTCGAGGGTGTCCGGGCCCGCGGTCAGCTCGACGCTCACCTGGCGTGCCCGAGCGTGCCGTACGGCGTTGGTCAGCGACTCCGCCGCGATCCGGTACGCGGCCGTCTCCACCCCCGGCGACAGCGGGGGCAGTGCGGCGGGGCGGTTGGCCACGGTGACCCGCAGGCCGTCGACGCCCAGCCGGTGCGCCAGGTCGCGAACCGCACCGGCGAGTCCGCGCTCGGCCAGCGCGGCCGGGGCGAGGCCCGCGGTGATCCGGCGCACCTCGACCAGGGCCTCGGCGAGCGTCTCGGCGGCCTCGCACAGCTGCGGAGTGGCGGGGTGGCCGGGCGGGCAGGAGGTCTGGGCGATGTCCAAGCGCAGCCTTACGGCGGCCAGTTGGGGGCCGAGCCCGTCGTGGATCTCCCGGCGCAGCCGGCGGCGCTCCTGTTCGCGGGCGAGCACCAAGCGCTCGCGGGCGGCCTGGGCCTCCTCGGCCAGGCGCAGCGCGGCGAGCGCGGGGGCGGCCTGGTCGGCGAGGAGGGAGAGCAGTCCGCTGTCGCGTTCGGCGGGGGTGCCGGAGCCGTCGCGGGAGACCTCCAACCGGCCGACGGTACGGCCGTGGTGGCGCAGCAGGAACGTCTGGACCGCGCCGGTCAGCGGGGCCCCCACGGAGGCCAGCCGCCGGGGCCCGGCGCGGGTGTCGACGCTGACGGCGGCGCCCGAGACGCCGAGGTCCTCCACGGCGCTGCGGCAGATCTGCTGGGGCACCTCGCCGGGGTGCGGGGCCTGTTGCAGCCGTACGGCGAGGGCGCTCACGGCTTCGTGCGGGCGGGCCCGGGGCCCGTAGAAGGCACGCTCGACGCAGAGGGTGAGCTTGCGGGCGCTGGGCCGCAGCCCCCAGCCCAGTACCAGGGCGCATCCGGCGGTGATGGTCGTGGCCCCGCTGCGTACGGAGGGGAGTCCGGCCTGGACGGCGACGACCGCGCAGACCACCACGGCGGCCAGGGAGGTGAGCACGAAGGCGCGGGCGAGGCGGTGGCTGGTGGAGCGGTCCAGCCGCCATATGCCGGTGCGGGCGACGCCGAGGCAGATCGCCGCGGCCCATACGGCGCTGCCGACCGTACGGGCCACGATGGTGGGTACGCCCTCGCCCCACTGGGACAACAGGAGCGAGACGCAGGCGGGGTAGGCGGCGGCCAGCAGCGCCCAGTCGCGCCGCTCGGCGCCGCGCGAGACGGCGGCGCGGCAGCACAGGGCGGCGGTCACGGCCGCGGCGACGCTGCGCAGCACCCAGGGTTCGGCCTCGGCGTAGGCGTCGAGGTGGTCGAAGGCCCACTGGCCGCTCGCGGTGGAGAACGCCGGGTTGGCCACGGAGCCCACCCGGGGCTCGCTGATCAGCCACAGCCCCGCGTACCCCAGCCAGTAGCCGGACGCGCCCAGGCTGATCACCCACCACTGCCACCGCCGGCGCCCGCCCCTGGGGAACAGCCACAGCGGCAGCAGTAGTACGGTCAGCGGGCGGCAGGCCATCTTGGCGGCGGCGAGCAGCAGGGACAGCACGGCGCCCGTGGTGCCCAGGTCGGCCAGGCCCAGCAGTCCGGCGGCGGCCGAGGGCAGCAGCCACAGGCCGCCGGCCACCAGCAGGACGCCGCCGTAGCGCCGGGCCGAGCGCTCGGCGAGCAGCAGCACGCCGACGCCCAGCACCGGGACGCCCACGGCGACCCTGGTCAGCACGGTGGCGCCCCGGGGGTGGGGGTAGGCGAGCGCGAGCCACTCGTCGTTGACCCGCAGCAGCCCGGCCACCCATCCGGCCAGGACCACCACGATCAGTGCCGATACCCCGCCCGCGGCACGCACGGCGCGATCGTTCGGCAGTGCGGCCTGTCGCATCTCAACCTGCGGCCGGCCCGGCGGTCAGGGCGCGCGCCGCGCCGGAGCCGCCGCCTCTGACCCACAGCGTGACGTAGTTGTCGTTACGGCCGGGGCGGCATTTGTACTCGGCCCACTTGTGCCGTTCGACACCGGCCTTGCCCGCGCGCTTGCAGGCCGCGGTGGTGTCGTAATGCCCCGCCTCCCGCCAGTCGGTCTCGGCGGTCGTGGCGGCATGGGAGGAGGCGGTGGCGGGGGAGGCGGCCGCGGTCCACATGACGGCCCCGGCGCTCAGGCCGAGGGCGATCGCCGTGCGGATTCGGGTAGGGCGCATGGTCGTTCTCCTTGGGTCTCGCCCGAGCACTACCCGCCACCGCCGCCGTGAAGTGCGCGGATGCCCCGGCCCACCCGAACCGGTGACCTCCTAGCACCCCCGTTTCCATAGGCGGCGCCGGTCTCCGGTGCTCACCCCACGAGCAGCAGTACGGCCACCGCGATCGTCTCCGCCTCTCCGTAAGGCAGTCCGAAGCGCATCAGGGCGAGCATGATGGGCTGCGCCGCCCAGACCTCCAGCGTGTCGAGGAAGTTCGCGAGCCGGTGGGCGTAGCGGCGCACCATGGCGGTCTCGCGGGGGCTGAGCCGGCTGAGCAGCTTGGCCAGCAGCGCGCCCCCGTGGCGGAGGGCGGTCACCAGCAGCCGCTGCCGGATGAGCCGCGCCGCCTCGGGGCCGGGACCGGGGCAGGTGCCGTCGCAGTCGCCGTCGCCGTCGCCGGAGAAGAGCGCGGCCTTGGCGGATTCCAGGGGCCCGGGGTCGCCGGCGGTCTGCCGGACCCGGGTGATGAGGTCGTCGATGTCGGCCGCGGTGATGAGCGATTCCCCCGTGCTGATCGTCACGCGCCCCTCCTCAGTTGGTGTGTGCAGGCGGTGGCCCATGGGGCGGGCCGACCCTCACCATCGGCCGCCCCGTGTCCCAGGCACATGAGTCATCCGCCCCGGCCGTGCCCGTGCGGTGGGCCGAACGGGCCATGACGGTGGCTATTTGACGGCCCGTCAGCTACGGTCCGGCTGCCGCGTCCCATGACGAAGGAGGACATCCGCATGCCCGTCACGGTCGTACGCCTCAACCTCGTCGATCCCGACGCGACCCCGCGCGGACTGTCCGAGCGATACCGCGCCGCACTGGAGATGGCGGCCTTCGCCGATGAGCGGGGCATCTCCACCCTCCAGACCGAGGAGCACCACGGGTCCCCCGACAACTGGCTGCCCGCCCCGCTGGCCTTCGCGGGCACGCTGCTGGGCGCCACCCGCCGGATCACCGTCACCGTCTCGGCGCTGATCGCGCCGCTGTACGACCCGCTGCGGCTCGCCGAGGACCTCGCCGTGCTGGATCTGGCCAGTGGCGGGCGGCTGATCACGGTGGCCGGGATCGGCTACCGGCCGGAGGAGTACGCGGCCCTGGGCACGGACTGGAAGCGGCGCGGCGCGCTCCAGGACGAGGCGCTGGAGACGCTGCTCGCGGCCTGGACGGGCGAGCCCTTCGAGCACCGGGGCCGCACCGTCCGGATCACCCCGCGCCCGTACACCCGGCCGCATCCGCCGCTGCTGATCGGCGGCAGTTCCCAGGCGGCGGCCCGCCGCGCGGCGCGCCTGGGCCTGCCGTTCTTCCCCAGCGCGCATCTGCCGGAGCTGGAGGCGTACTACCACGCGCGGCGGGAGGAGTACGGCACCGAGGGCTGGTGTCTGATGCCCCCGGCGGCCACCCCGCTGCTGCATCTGTCCGAGGACCCGGACCGGGCCTGGGAGGAGTACGGCACCCATCTGCTGTACGAGGCGCGCAGATACGCGTCCTGGCAGCAGGGCACGGTGCGCTCGGCGGTGCGTTCACGGGCCGAGGATGTGGCGGCGCTGCGCCGTGAGGGCGTCTACCGCATCGTCACCCCGGAGGAGTGCGTGGCGCTTGCGGAGGAGGGCGGCGAGATGGCGAGTCTGGTGCTCCATCCGCTGTGCGGCGGGATGCCGGTCGAGGAGGGCTGGCGGTCCCTGCGGCTGTTCGCGGAACGAGTGCTGCCCCGCCTCAAGGACTGAGGCGGGGCAGTTCTCCTGTTGCGAGGAGTGGGCGGCGGGGGGGTTAGCCCATCTCCTCCAACGCCTTGCCCTTGGTCTCCGGCACCCACTTGAGGATGAACGGGATCGAGAGCAGGGCGAAGGCCGTGTACATGATGTACGTACCCGACAGGTTCCAGTCCGACAGGCTCGGGAAGCTGGCGATGATGGCCCAGTTGGCGATCCACTGGGCGGAGGCGGCGACACCGAGGCCGGCGGCGCGGATCTTGTTCGGGAACATCTCGCCGAGCAGGACCCAGACCACCACGCCCCACGAGAGGGCGAAGAACAGCACGAAGGAGTGGGCCGCGATCAGCGCCAGGACACCCTCGGCGTGCGGCAGCTTGCCGTCCACCAGGTGCGCCGAGAAGGCCCAGGCCACCAGGGCGAGGGAGACGGCCATGCCCACGGAGCCGATGAGCGCGAGCGGCTTGCGGCCGACCCGGTCGACGAAGATCATCGCGATCACGGTGCCGAGGATGTTGATGATCGACGTGGTGAAGGAGTAGAAGAACGAGCTGCTCGGGTCGACGCCGACAGACTGCCACAGCGTCGAGGAGTAGTAGAACGCCACGTTGATGCCGACGAGCTGCTGGAAGACCGAGAGCCCGACGCCGATCCAGACGATGGGCAGCAGACCGAACCGGCCGCCGAGGAGGTCCTTGAAGGTCGACTTCTCCTCACTGCGCATGGCCCGGTCGATCTCGGCGACCCGCACATCGAGGTCCACGGTCTTGCCCTCGACCTCCTCCAGGACCTGCTTGGCCTGGGCGGTGCGGCCGACGGAGATCAGGAAGCGGGGCGACTCGGGGATGGCGAAGGACAGCAGCCCGTAGAGGATGGCCGGGATGATCATGACGCCGAGCATCCACTGCCATGCCTCCAGACCGGCGATCTGCCCGCGCTGGTCTCCGTCGGCGAGGTTGAGGATGCCCCAGTTGACGAGCTGGGAGATGGCGATGCCGACGACGATCGCGGCCTGCTGGAACGAGGCGAGCCGGCCGCGGTAGGCGGGCGGGGCGACCTCGGCGATGTAGGCCGGGCCGATCACCGAGGCCATGCCGATGCCGACGCCGCCGAGCACCCGCCAGAAGGCCAGGTCCCACAGCGAGAAGGGCAGCGCCGAGCCGACCGCGCTGATCGTGAAGAGGGCGGCGGCGATCTGCATGACGCGGATCCGGCCGATCCGGTCGGCTATCCGGCCCGCGGTGGCGGCGCCGATGGCCGAGCCGATCAGGGCGATGGCCACGACCTGGGCGAGGGCCGCGGAGCCGATGTCGTACTTGCCGCGGATGGCTTCGACCGCTCCGTTGATCACCGAGCTGTCGTAGCCGAAGAGAAAGCCGCCCATCGCGGCGGCTGCGGTGATGAAGATGACGTGGCCGAGGTGATCCGGCTGGGCCTTGCGGCCCTCGGCTCCCTGTGCCTGCACGGTGGTGGACAACGTGAACTCCTGACGCCCGCCCGGCAACGGCGCCGGACGTGGGGGAACGGCTGACCCTTCCAGCGGTCGCTACTAAGGCGTCAACCACCACTTGAAGGTAAAAGCAACGTTGCAGAGACTATTCCTTCAAGTTTCGAAGTCAATAGGGTGTGACGAAGAAATCGCTCCAGTACGTCGACACGCGGGAGCAAGTCTTGACTTCAAGTATTGAAACGGTCACCGCAAGCGCTGGCTGATGACCTTCGAGACGCCGTCACCCTGCATGGAGACGCCGTACAGCGCGTCGGCGACCTCCATCGTCCGCTTCTGGTGGGTGATCACGATCAGCTGGGAAGCCTCCTGGAGCTCCTGCATGATCCGGATCAGCCGCTGCAGGTTGGTGTCGTCGAGCGCCGCCTCGACCTCGTCCATCACATAGAACGGGCTCGGCCGCGCCTTGAAGATCGACACCAGCAGGGCCACGGCGGTCAGCGAGCGCTCACCGCCCGACAGCAGCGACAGCCGCTTGACCTTCTTGCCCGGCGGCCGGGCCTCCACGTCCACGCCCGTGGTCAGCATGTTCTCGGGGTCGGTCAGCACCAGCCGCCCCTCCCCGCCCGGGAACAGCCGCGAGAAGACGCCCTCGAACTCGCGCGCGGTGTCCTGGTACGCCTCGGTGAAGACCTGCTCGACCCGCTCGTCGACCTCCTTGACCACCTGGAGGAGATCGGCCCGGGTCTTCTTGAGGTCCTCCAGCTGCTCGCTCAGGAACTGATGCCGCTCCTCCAGCGCCGCGAACTCCTCGAGCGCCAGCGGATTGACCTTGCCGAGCTGCTGGTACGCGCGCTCCGCGACCTTCAGCCGCTTCTCCTGCTGCGCTCTTACGTACCGCACCGGCTGGTTGCGCGGATCCTCAGGATCCTCCGGCAACACCTCGCCCTCGGCGGGCGGGGACGGCGGGACGAGCTGGTCGGGGCCGTATTCGGCGATCAGCCCGGCCGGTTCGACACCCAGCTCCTCCAGCGCCTTGGTCTCCAGCTGCTCGATCCGCATCCGCTTCTCGGCGCCCAGCACCTCGCCCCGGTGCACCGAATCGGTCAGCTTGTCCAGCTCGCTCTTGAGGTCACGCCCCTGGCCGCGGGCGGCGTCCAGCTCCCGCTCGCGCTCGGCCTTGGCGCGCTCCGCGACGTCCCGCTCCTGCTCGGCCCGTACCAGCGACACCTCGACATGCGCCAGCAGCTGACGGGCGCCGGCGGCCACGGCCGACGCCACCTCGGCCTCATGGCGCAGCCGGGCGCGCCGCTGCTCGGCGCGCGTCCGGGCCTCGCGCTCGGCGCGCGCGCCCCGGTCGAGCGCGTCGGCCCGCCCCGCGAGCCCCTTGACGCGCTCCTCATGCGTACGGACCTGGAGCCGCGCCTCCATCTCGGTCTGCCGGGCGTTCGCGCCGTCGGCCGCCAGCCGGTCCCGTACCGAGGTGTCCGGCTCCTCCTCGCCCGGCTCCTCCTCCGCCACGGCCAGTCGTTCGGCGAGCTCCTCGGCCTCCTCGGTCGCCCGCTCCAGCGCCTCCTCGGCCCTGGCGACCGCCGCGGTGCTCCGCTCGGCCTCCCCGGCGGCCCCGCGCGCCTGCCCGGCCAACCGGCCCAGCGACTGCGCGACCCGCGACTTCTCCCGGTCCGCCGCGCTCCGGCGGCCCGCCAGCTCCTCGACGAGCGCCAGGCACTCGGCCCGCCGCTCCTGCGCCGCGCGCTGCGCCCCGGCCAGCTCCTCGCACCGTACGGCGAGCCGCTCGAGCTCCGCCGCGGCCTCGTCGACGGACGCCTGCACCTCCAGCAGCGTGGGCGCCCCGGCGGACCCGCCCTGTGCGAAATGCGCCCCGAGCAGATCGCCCTCGGCGGTCACGGCCGTCAACTCCGGCCGCCGCGCGAGCAGTTCCTCGGCCTCCTCCAGGCTCTCGACCACCACCATGCCATCGAGCAACCGCCTTACGGCGGGCAGCAGCGCGGCCGGCCCCGCCACCAAATCCGCCACCCGCGGCGACGCTTCGACGGCCGCGGCCCGCCCGCCCGGCTCGTCCCCGGGTCCGACGCCCGGTACGGCCGCCGCTCCCCCGGCGGGCTGCGGCACCCGCGCGGAAACGACCGCCGCGGACGCCCCACCGGCGGCGGACGCCCCACCGGCGGCGGCGACCGCGGCACCGGGCTCGGTCGCGGCCGGGCCGCCGCCGGGCGCCGTAAGGGGCTCGCGCCCCTCGCTCGCGGCCTCCGTGTCGTCCCGGCGTGCGGAGTCGGCCCCCGGCACCCGCGTGCCGGGCACTGCGGCGGCACTGTCAGCCGTCTCGGTGGAGTCGTCCGTCCGGCCGTCCGGCGCGGCGGCCGGTGAACCGGCCCTGGCTGTGGGGTCGTTCCGGCGCCCGGGATCGGCACCCGGCACCCGCGTGCCGGGCACCGCGGCGGCGCCGTCAGCCGCGCCGGGAGACGCCCCCGCACCATCGGCGGCGGCCTGCGGCGCGCCCGGACCGCCGGGCTCCGGCGCGCCACCCGGCCGAGGGCCCTCATCGGAGCCGGAGGACCCCGTCACCGGACCGTCCGAAGACCGCGTGCCCGGTACGGCGGCAGCGCCGTCAGCCGTCTCGGAGGGGCCCTCGGGCGTGGGCGCGGCAGCCGGGAAACCGGCCCCGGCCGTGGGCGTTTCGGTGCCCGCGCCCGGCGCCGCGCCCGGCTCGAACGGGGGAACGAGGGCCCCGGACGCCGCCGGGGTGACCGCCGATCGCGGCACGGGCCCCTGGCCCGGCCCGCTCGGCCCAGTCCCCTCGGCGCGCGTGCCCGGCACGTGGGCGCCACCCGGCGCGGGCGAGCCGGAGCCGCCGTGATCCGAGGCGGCGGACGGGGACTCCGCGAGGGCGGTGGACGAGGACTCCGCGAGGGCGGCGGACGGAAACTCCGCCAGGTTGGCCGACGAGGGCTCCTCCCCCTCCGCGGCCGGCGTCGTCAGCAGCAGGGCGGCGCGGCCGGCGTCGTCGGCCCTCAGGAGGCGGATCGCCTCGGCGGCCGCGTGGGGGCCGCTGACGGCGATCGCGTCGGCGGCGGCGCCCAGGGCCGTGGCGACGGGCATCTCGAAGCCCGGGGTCACGGTGAGGAGTTCGGCGGCGGGGCCCAGGAGTCCGCCGAGGCGGTCGGCGGCGGCCATAAGGGCGCCCGTGCCGTCCTTACGGCGCAAGCCGAGGGCGAGGGCGTCATGCCGGGCGGAGGTGGCCGCGCGCTCGCGTTCGGCGGCCGTGGCCGCCTCGCGGGCCGCGCTCAGCGCGGTCTCCGCCTCGGCGAGCTCGCGCTTCGCGGCCTCGTGGCGCTCCGCCAATTCCGCGTCATCCGCGTCGAGTCCGTCGACCTCCGCCTTCAGCTGCTCGTACTCCTCCTGTGCGGCGACCGCCCGGGTCTGTGCCTCGTCGCGGGACGCGGCCAGCCGCTCGATCTCGGCGCGGGCCGAACCGGCCCGGCCGCGGGCGGCGTTCACCTGGCCCTGGAGCCGGGCGAGCCCTTCGCGGCGGTCGGCGATGGCGCGGGCCACGTCCTTGAGCCGGCGCTCCTCCTCGGCCAGGCTCCGCTCGAGCTCGGCCCGGTGCTCCACGGTGTCGTCCAGCGCCCGGCTCGCCGCCTCCAGGGCGGCCTCCAGTTCGGCCTCCTGCTCCCGGATGCGGGCCGCCTCGCGCTCCATGTCCTCGGGGTCACGGCCGCGCCGCTCCTCCCCGGGGGCGGAGGTGGCGCTCTTGATGCGGGCGTCCGCCAGGCTGATCGTGCCGCGCACCCGCTCGGCGAGCTGCGAGAGCTCGTACCAGGTCTGCTGGGCGTCCCGGAGCCGCGGCGCGAGCCGCCGCACCTGCTCCTCCAGCGCCGCCTCGCGCTGCTGCGCGGTGCGCAGATCGGTCTCGGCGGCCTCCTTGCGCCGCTTGAGCTCGGCCTCGTCGGCGACCTCGGCGCGCAGCGCCTCGCGCAGGGTCACCAGGTCGTCGGCGAGCAGCCGCAGCCGGGCGTCGCGCAGATCGGCCTGGATGACGGCGGCCCGCCGGGCCACCGCGGCCTGCCGGCCGAGCGGCTTGAGCTGGCGGCGCAGTTCGTCGGTGAGGTCCTGGACGCGGGCGAGGTTGGCCTGCATCGCGTCCAGCTTCCGCAGCGCCTTCTCCTTGCGCTTGCGGTGCTTGAGAACGCCCGCGGCCTCCTCGATGAAGGCGCGGCGGCCGGTCGGGTCGGCGTGCAGCACCCCGTCGAGCTGGCCCTGCCCGACGATGACGTGCATCTCACGGCCGATACCGGAGTCCGAGAGCAGCTCCTGGATGTCCAGCAGCCGACAGGTGTCCCCGTTGAGCTGGTACTCGCTGCCGCCGTTGCGGAACATGATCCGCGTGATGGTGACTTCGGCGTAGTCGATGGGCAGTGCCCCATCGGCGTTGTCGATGGTGAGCGAGACCTCGGCGCGGCCGAGCGGGGGACGGCCGGTGGTACCGGCGAAGATGACGTCCTCCATCTTGCCGCCGCGCAGCGACTTGGCACCCTGTTCGCCCATAACCCAGGAAAGAGCGTCCACGACATTGGACTTGCCCGAGCCATTGGGGCCGACGACGCAGGTGATACCCGGCTCGAACCGGAGCGTCGTGGCGGAGGCGAAGGATTTGAACCCTCGCAGGGTCAGGCTCTTGAGATGCACGCCTTTGGACTCTACCCGCCGCACTTCCTCCGGCACCGTCCCATGACGGTGGCGCGGCGCACCCGTCCCGGCTTTTTCTCCGTTTCAGCAATGATCGGTTTCACCGCTGGAAGAGAGGGGCACATCAGTCGGTAAGGGTGGCTCGGAGGCAACACTGGGGATACGACGAAGGGACGCCGAAGCGTCCCTTGAAGATTCTCAAGCGGCTGACGATGCAGCCCGACCGGCCCTGGGGCTGGGTCAGGCGAGCGCAGGCTCCGCCTGGGATACGTCGAAGCTTTCGAGCAGCGAGTCGCCGTGACGAGCGGCGGCGGACAGCGCGTCGTTCTCGGCCTGAATCCGAACGATCTCGGATTCAAGGTCCTGGACGCGCTGCTGAAGCCGTCGCATCTCGGCGAGGACTCGGGGGTCGGAACCGCCGACGTAACCGAGAAGCGCCTTTGCCATGATGGATGGTCCTCCACACTGAGTGACCGACCGAAGCGGTGTGGGTCGTGAGGGAATTTGCACCCGCGCTGCCTGCCGAATTTACTACCGTGCTGCGCGGCAAACAGTTAAGGTGCGCGGGGCTTCCAGCGTCTCACCAATTGGTTTGAGGGTCAACACGATCACACGCCGACGGGCCCGGCAGGGGCCGAGAGCACACTGGCGGCGGACGGTCCCGCCCCTCTCCAGATGACCCCTCGCGGTCGGGGATCTTTCGTGACTCCGCAGCCTTCCATGGAGCGGCCCCGTTGGCAACCATCAGCCGATTTCTGCTCACGGTGCGCAGGGAAGGCGTGGTCAGAGGGGGCCGCGGAGGGTGTCACCGGGGAGTTGATCAACGGATCTCGAAGGCGTCGTAGCCGCCGCGCGGTGTGTCCCAGATCTCGGTGATTCCCTCGACTTTCCCGGGCGTGTCGCCGTCCCGGAGCCATTCGAGCAGCTGTTCGCACTCCGCGCGCGGGCCCTCCGCGACCACCTGCACCCGCCCGTCGGCGAGGTTGGACGCGAAGCCGACGAGGTCCCCGATGCGCAGTGCGTTGGCCCGGGTGTACCAACGGAAGCCGACACCCTGGACGCGGCCGCGGACCCACACGGTGAGGCGGACTCTTTCGTTCATATGCGCACGCTAACCCCCCGTCCGAGCAGCCGCTAAACCATCGAATTGCCCAGTAGGCAGGCGCGTTGGGGCCCGAATGGCGTACAGTCCCGGCTCAACAGGACTCACCCACACGAGTGATACATGGCTCGCGCACACGAGTGACACATTTCGAGCGACTTTTGACGCCGAGCACACAAGGAAGGCAGGAGATGGGCCGCCATCGACGATCTGCCCCCGGTACCCCGGCGCAGGTGGCCGCCGCAGGCCGCCACCGGGGACCGCACCGGAGCCCCCTCGCTCCGGTCCGGACCGGACTGTTGGGCGTGTCCGCCGCTGTCGCGGTCGGCGCCGTGGCGATGGCCTCCGGACTCGGTCCGAACGGCTACGAACTAGGCGGGGGCAATGACTCCGCCGGACAGGTCCAGGCGGGCGGTCCCCCGGACTCCGGCCTGGAGACACAGGGCTCGCAGTCCGCGACCCCCACCGATCGCGGCACGGTGCCGCCCAGCCGTGGTGACGATCGTCCTCACGCACCCTCCACGACTCCCTCCAGGACCCCCGCCAAGCCCTCTGAGACGCCCTCCACCACCCCACCGGAGCAGCCGGGGCCCTCCCAGCCCTCCGGGAACGACCGGCCCGGCGGAAACGGCAAGGGCAAGGGAAGCGACAACGGCAACGGCAAGGGCGGCGCGAACGGCGGCGGGCACGGCAAGCCGTCGCAGACGCCCTCGACGGAGCCGACCGCACCCGAACCCCCGGCGGAGTCGGCCGGCCCCGAGACCGCCTCGGAGGCCGAAGTCCTCACCCTCGTCAACAAAGAGCGCAAGAAGGTCGGCTGCGACCCCGTGACGGCCGACTCCAAACTCACCCAGCTGGCCGAGGACTTCAGCGAGGACATGTCCCTGCGGCAGTTCTTCGACCACATCAACCCCGACGGCGACAGCCCGTGGGAGCGCGCCGAGGGCGCGGGCATCCTGGACCTGGGCGGGGAGAACATCGCCCGCGGCCAGTCGGACGCACAGTCCGTGATGGACTCGTGGATGAACAGCTCCGGCCATCGCGCCAACATCCTCAACTGCTCGTTCAAGCGACTGGGCGTCGGCGCGCACTTCGGCGACGGCGGCCCCTGGTGGACCCAGGACTTCGGCTACTGAGCCACTGAGCGGAGCCCCCGAGCGGGCCTCCGCATCCGGCCATGCGTGAAAGCCCGGGGCGTACGAAAGCGCCCCGGGCTTTCATATGCCCGTACGCGCACCACGCTCACCAGCCGAAAGCGCGACCCTGGAGTCAGCGCTGAGTGCGCGTATGGTGTGGGTATGGACAGTGAACCCACTGGCGGGGCGTCCACCACGGCGGACGCGGAGAACCTGGCCTTCGACGTGTTCGCCCGTGCCTGCCCCTCACGCGGCACGCTGGAGCACGTCACCGGCAAATGGGGCGGCCTCATCCTGAGCGCGCTCCACGACAGCACCTTCCGCTTCAACGAGCTGCGGCGGCGGGTCGACGGCGTCAGCGAGAAGATGCTGTCCCAGACGCTGCACGCGCTGGAGCGCGACGGTCTGGTGCACCGCGAGGCGCAGCCGACCAACCCGCCCCGGGTGGACTACCGGCTGACCCCGCTGGGCAGCGCGGTCGCCGAGCGGCTGCTGGCCCTCATCCATCTGGTCGAGGACCGGATGCCCGAGGTGCTGACGGCCCAGGAGCGCTACGACACCACGCGCGCCGGGAGCGGCGAGGCGGCGGCCGCGCGGGACGCCGGACGGGCCTCCGTGGTGGCCGGGCGCGGCGGGCGCTGACAGCGCGGGCAGAAGTAGCTGGAGCGGTTCATCCAGGGGCGGCGGCGCATCGCGGTGCCGCAGCGGCGGCACGGCTCGTCCTCCCGGCCGTAGGCGTCCAGGGAGCGCTCGAAGTACCCCGACTCGCCGTTCACGTTCACATAGAGGCTGTCGAAGCTGGTGCCGCCGACGGCGAGCGCGGCGGTCATCACCTCGCGCACATGGTCCAGGAGTTCGGCGGCGCGCGGCCGGGTGAGGGTGGCCGTGGGCCGGTCGTAGTGCAGCCGGGCGCGCCACAGCGCCTCGTCGGCGTAGATGTTGCCGACCCCGCTGATCAGTGACTGGTCCAGCAGCGCGCGCTTGATCGTGGTGCGCCGGCGGCGCAGCGCGAGGTGGAAGGCGGCCTCGTCGAAGACGGGGTCCAGCGGGTCGCGGGCGATGTGCGCGATGGCGTCCGGCAGCCCCTCCAGGTCGCCGGGGACGGTGTCGTGCAGCGAGAGCCCGCCGAAGGTGCGCTGGTCGACGAAGCGCAGCTCGGTGCCCGCCTCGTCGGCGAAGCGGACCCGGATGCGCAGATGCTTCTCGTCGGGCGCCTCGGCCGGCTGGACCAGCAGCTGCCCGCTCATCCCGAGGTGGGCCAGGACGGACTCGACGGGGGCGTCGTCGTCGAACGGCAGCCACAGGTACTTGCCGCGGCGCCGGACGGTCCCGGCGCGGCGGCCCCGGAGGCGGGCCGCGAAGTCCTCCGCGCCGCCGAGATGGCGGCGGACCGCGCGGGGGTGCAGCACCTGGACCTCGGCGACCGTACGGCCGCTGACCCAGCGCTCCAGTCCGCGGCGGACCACCTCGACCTCGGGCAGCTCGGGCAACGGGGGCCTCCTTAAGCCTTCGTGCCCTCACCGCCCCCGGGCGGAACGGCCGGGCGGGCCGTCCGCCGCGGGGGCGGTGAGAGGTGTTACGGACGTGATGGACGGTGTGGGTCGGGGAAGGCCGATCAGCGTGCCGGGGAGGCCGTGTCGGCGGCGGCTCCGCCGTCGACCGCCGTGCCCGCGGTTCCGGCGTCGGCCGCCTTGGCCTTCGCCTGGGCCTCGTCGGCGGCCGCACGGATGGCGCGCCAGGCGGCCTCCGCCGCCTGCTGCTCGGCTTCCTTCTTGCTGCGGCCGGTGCCGGTGCCGTACGCGACACCACCGACGCGGGCGGCAGCCGTGAAGGTCTTCTCGTGGTCGGGACCGGTCTCGGAGACCAGGTACTCCGGGACCCCGAGGCCCTCGGTGGCGGTCAGCTCCTGGAGGCTGGTCTTCCAGTCCAGGCCGGCGCCGAGGTTCGAGGACTTCTCGATGAGCGGGTCGAAGAGCCGGTGGACCAGCTCCGCGGCGGCGTCGAGCCCCCGGTCGAGATAGACCGCGCCGATCACCGCTTCAAGGGTGTCGGCGAGGATGGAAGCCTTGTCCCTGCCGCCGGTGCCCTCTTCGCCCCGGCCGAGCCGGATGAAGGCGCCGAGGTCGAGGCCGCGTCCCACCTCCGCGAGCGCGCGCGAGTTCACCACCGCGGCCCGCAGCTTGGCCAGCTGGCCCTCGGGCAGGTCGGGGTGGATGCGGTACAGCGTGTCGGTGACCACCAGGCCGAGCACCGAATCCCCGAGGAATTCCAGTCGCTCGTTGGTGGGCAGCCCGCCGTTCTCGTACGCGAAGGAGCGGTGGGTCAGCGCACGCACCAGAAGGGCGGACTCGAGCTGGTACCCGAGCCGCCCTTCCAGGATCGTGTGAGACGAGGCCGTGTCCGCCTGGGCCGCTTCACCGCGCTTACGCGGAGGCGTGGTGGCGTCTGACATAGAGCCTGTCACCCGCCGATCAGACCTCGAGGACCTGGCGGCGGTTGTAGGTGCCGCAGCTCGGGCACGCGATGTGCTGCTGCTTCGGCTCGTGGCAGCGCTCGCACGCCACCAGGTTGGGGACCGCAGCCTTCCACTGCGACCGGCGGTGGCGCGTGTTGCTGCGCGACATCTTCCGCTTCGGAACAGCCACGGCTACTTCTCCTGTGAGTCATCCCCGCGCTCGCGGGGTGCGTTGTCCTTCTCGCCGTCCCTCATGGTCTCGGCGAGTCCCTGCAGTGCCGCCCAACGGATGTCGGCGGACTCGTGGTGGTGGTCGGGGTCGTCCGCGAGCCGGGCGCCGCAATCGGCGCACAGCCCCGGGCAGTCCTCCCGGCACACCGGCTGCAGCGGCAGTGCGAGCACCACCGCGTCGCGCAGCACGGGTTCGAGGTCGAACAGGTCGGCCTCGAGGAAGAGCATGTCCTCCTCCTCGGCGTCGTCGCCGGTATCCGCTTCGCGGCTCCGGTCGTCGGCGTCGGGGTAGGAGTACATCTCCTGGAAGTCCACTTCGAGCTCTCGCTCCAGCGGCTCCAGACACCTTACGCACTCCCCCATGAGCGGCGCACGGGCGGTGCCTGTGACAAGCACCCCTTCCATGACCGACTCCAGGCGGAGGTCGAGCTCGATCGTCGCGCCCTCCCGCACCCCGATGACCTCGATGCCGAGGCCCTTGGGCGCCACCACGGAGCGGGAGACCCTTTTGAGCGCACCAGGACGACGGCCCAGCTCGCGCGTGTCGAACACGAGAGGGGCACGGTGGTCGAGGCGGGCGTTCAGGGCTTCCTGCTTTCTACGCTGCGGCGGGCCACCCGATCCGTTACGAAACGGGCAGCCGAGATCGCGGACGTACACGCGACCGAAGAGCCAGGATACTGGACGGGCCGCCGTAGACCCAATCCGCCCGGTGGGGAAGGGGTTCTCGCGCCCGGAAGGGGTGCGGGGCCGTGTCGATGTGCGGCTCCGCCGCGCGGGCGCGACCAGCCACGACGGCGCCGCGGTCGGCCGACGACGCATCGCGGCACTTCCCGCGGAGCGCTCAGCGGCCCTGCTCGTACTGGCGGAGCTGATCGAGGTCGATCATGCTCGTGTCGAACAGGCTGGTCTCGTCGAGCGCGGCGCCCGGCTGCTGCTGATGGTGCTGGGGCAGCTGCTGGGGCTGCTGGGGCACGTAGGCCGCGTTCGGGTCGTAGCCCTGGGCCTGGGCCTGCTGCTGCCAGGCATAGGCGTCCTGCTGATAGCCGCCCTGCGCGGCGTACGGGTCCTGCTGTACGTACGCCTGCTGGTAGCCGTACGCGTCCTGCTGCTGATAGCTCGCGGTGGCGGCGTAGTACGCGGCGTCGGCGGCCGCCTGGTCGGGCGGGGCGACGGGCTGGACGAGGTCCGCCTGGGACTGGGCCAGGTCCGCCAGATAGTCGTCGTCGGTGGTCCGCAGGGCCATACCGGCCTCGTCCTGGGCCGCCATATGGGCGCCGAGCTCATCGGCGGGCCGGGCCCCGAGCAGCTTCTGGCGGCCCCGGCCGACCGCCTCCAGGGTCTTGGCGAGGACCGCCGAGACGGCCCCCAGCTTGGTGTCCACGTACTCGTCCGCGCGGTGCCGCAGGGTGGCCGGGTCGGCGCTGCGCTCCGGGCCCTCGTCGGGCTGCCCCAGGCCGTCCTCGGCGCCGGGGGCGCGGCCCAGCAGCTTCTCCCGGCCGCGGTCGACCGAGCCGATGGTCTTGGTGAGCACGACCTCGAAGTTGGCCAGCTTGCTGTCCACGTAGTCGTCGGCCTCGATACGGATCTCCTCGGCCTCCCGGCGGGCCTCGGTGAGGATCCGGTCGGCCTCCTCCTGGGACTTCCGCACCAGCTCGGTGTCCGAGATCAGCGAGGCGCGCTGGGCGTGCGCGGACTCGATGATCCGGCCAGCCTCCCGGTGGGCCTCCTCGACCATCTGGTCCCGGCCGCCGATCAGCTCCTGGGCATGAGCCAGGGAGTCCGGCAGCGCCGCGCGCACCTCTTCGAGCATGGCGAGCAGCTCGGCGCGGTTGATCACGCACGAGGCCGACATGGGCATGGACCGGGCGCCGCCGACGGTATCGACGATCTCGTCGAGCTTCTTCTGCACGTCCACTGTGGGTGCTCGCAGACTGTCTGGATGCGGATGGGTACGGGACACGAACGGGACGACTGTACGACCAGCGGACACCTCCCGGACAGCCGCTGACGGCCCGTCAGCCGCTACTTCCGGCCGAGCCGCTCGGCGAGCGCCTCCAGGACCAGCGGGGGCACCAGATGGGAGACGTCACCGCCCCAGGCCGCAACCTCCTTGACCAGGCTGGAGGAGAGGAAGCTGTAGGTGGGGTTGGTGGGCACGAACAGCGTCTCCACGCCGGAGAGGCCGTTGTTCATCTGGGCCATCTGCAGCTCGTAGTCGAAGTCGCTGACGGCCCGCAGCCCCTTGACGATCGCGGGGATGTCCCGCTGCTTGCAGAAGTCCACCAGGAGGCCGTGGAACGCCTCCACCTGGACGTTTCCGTACTCCTCCGTGGTCTGGCGGAGGAGATCCATCCGCTCGTCCACCGTGAACAGGCCCTGCTTCGACTTGTTGATCATCACGGCGACGTGCACGACGTCATAGAGCTTGGAGGCACGGGCGATGATGTCGAGGTGTCCATTGGTGACGGGGTCGAACGACCCCGGACAGACTGCGCGGCGCAACGGAAGTTCCTCGCTCTCGGGTCCGGTCATGACGCGTTCTCGCACGTCGAGGCGGCGCGACCGTACCAAAGCGTGCCCTCGCCGTAGCGACGGGCCCTGAGCCCCTCGAATCCGGCAGGCCACACGAACTCCCCACCTCGTGTGCTCCGCTCAACGGTGGCCAGCGCGCCCGGCGCGAGCCAGCCCTTCCCCAGGAGTGTGAGGAGTATCTCCCGGAGCTGGCCGTCGGTGACCGCGTAGGGCGGATCCAGGAAAACGACGTCGTACGGGCCGGTGTCGGGGGCCTGTCCGGCGATGGTCTGTTCGGCCTTGCCGGTGCGCAGCTCCGCGCCGGGCAGACCGAGGGTGCGGACGTTCTGACGGATCGTGCGGGCCGCCCGCGGGTCGGACTCGACCAGCAGCGTGTGGGCGGCGCCGCGGGACAGCGCCTCCAGGCCGACCGCGCCTGAGCCGCCGTACAGATCCAGGACGCGGGCCCCGTCCAGCGAGCCGAGCAGCGACTCCCAGGTGGAGAACAGGCCCTCACGCGCCCGGTCCGAGGTGGGTCGGGTGCCGTTTCCCGGCGGCACGGCCAGGCGGCGGCCGCCGGCCGCTCCGGCGATCACGCGGGTCATGGGTGGGGGCCGTCCTTCACGGTGGTCGGGGCAGCGGCGCCGGGTGCCCGTCCGGGCGGGGCCGCCGCATCTCCACGATATGGCGTACCGGGGCGGGCGGTGGCCGGGCGCTCCCCGCGGGCTCAGCCCTTGTCGAGGAACTCCGCGCGCTCCTTGTCCAGCAGGGCGTCCAGCGCGGTGCGCAACTGCGGGTATCCGGCCAGCTCCGGGTCGGCGGCCACGATCGCGGCCGCCTCCTCCCGGGCCGCCGCGATGACCTCCTCGTCGTCGATGACGGCGAGCACCCGCAGCGAGGAACGGACCCCGGACTGGGCCTGGCCGAGCACATCGCCCTCCCGGCGCTGCTCCAGGTCGATCCGGGACAGTTCGAAGCCGTCGAGCGTGGCCGCGACCGCGCCCAGCCGCGACCGGGCGGGGCTGCCCTCGGGCATGTCGGTCACCAGCAGACACAGCCCGGCGGCCGAGCCCCGGCCGACGCGGCCGCGCAGCTGGTGGAGCTGGGAGACGCCGAACCGGTCGGCATCCATGATCACCATGGCGGTGGCGTTGGGCACGTTCACACCGACCTCGATGACGGTCGTGGCGACCAGGACGTCCACCTCGCCCGCGGCGAAACGGCGCATCACCTCGTCCTTGGCCTCGGGCTGCATCCGCCCGTGCAGCACCTCCACCCGCAGATCACTCAGCGGGCCCTTGACGAGCTGCTCGGCGACGTCGACGACGGCCAGCGGCGGGCGCTTCTCCGCCTCGTCCTCGGCGGACTTCTCCTTCGCCGCCTTGGACTCGTCCTCCTCGTCCCCGATCCGCGGGCACACCACATAGCCCTGGTGGCCGGCGGCCACCTCCTCGCGCACCCGCTCCCAGGCGCGGGTCAGGAAGTGCGGCTTGTCCTTGGCGGGCACCACATGGGACGCGATCGGGGAACGGCCCGAGGGCAGCTGGTCCAGGACGGAGGTCTCCAGGTCGCCGAAGACGGTCATGGCGACGGTGCGCGGGATCGGCGTGGCCGTCATCACCAGCAGATGCGGGGGCTGCTTGCCCTTGGAGCGCAGGGCGTCGCGCTGCTCGACCCCGAAGCGGTGCTGCTCGTCCACGACCACCAGGCCGAGATCGTGGAACTGGACCTTGTCCTCGATCAGGGCATGGGTGCCGATCACGATCCCGGCCTCGCCGGTGACCAGGTCCAGCAGCGCCTGACGGCGGGCCGCGGCGCCCATGGAGCCGGTGAGCAGCACGACCTTGGTGCCCTGCTCCGCGCCGCCGAGCATCCCTCCCTCGGCCAGCTTCCCCATCATCTCGGTGATCGACCGGTGGTGCTGCTGGGCGAGCACCTCGGTGGGCGCGAGCATCGCCGCCTGTCCTCCGGCGTCCACGACGCCGAGCATCGCGCGCAGCGCGACCATGGTCTTGCCCGAGCCGACCTCGCCCTGGAGCAGCCGGTGCATCGGGTGGTCGGTGGCGAGGTCGGCGAAGATCTCCTCGCTGACCTTGCGCTGGCCCTCGGTGAGGGTGAACGGCAGCCGGGCGTCGAAGGCGGTCAGCAGCCCGTCCGGGGCGGGCTTGCGGGGCGCCGCGGGCAGCTGGGCGTCGGCCTGCCGCCGCCGGGCGAGCGCCACCTGCAGGACGAACGCCTCGTCCCACTTCAGCCGGTCCCGGGCCGTCGCGATATCGGCCTTGGTGCCCGGCCGGTGGACCTTGCGCAGCGCCTCGGGGAGCGTGGCCAGCCCCCGGCCCTCGCGCAGGCTCTCGGGCAGCGGGTCGATCAGCCCGGCCAGCGCGGACTCCTCATGACCGGCCGGGCCGAGCACGGTGTCGACGGCCTGCTGGATCTGCCAGGACTCCATCTGCTTGCACGCCGGGTACAGCGGCAGCAGCTGATTGGCGAACGCCTCCACGGCCTCCGTGCCGCTCCCGGCGCCCAGCGCCTTGAACTCCGGGTGTGCCAGCTGCCGCTTGCGGTTGAAGACCGAGACCTTCCCGGCGAACATCGCGCGGGTGCCGGGCTGGAGCTCCGTACGCGGCTTGTGGACGCCCTTGCCGAAGAAGACCAGCTGGAGACGGCCGCTGCCGTCGGTGATGGTGACCTCCAGCCGCCGGCCCCGGCCGCCGTTGAACGTGTGCACCCGGGCGTCGGCGACCTGCGCCACCACGGTCACATGCTCGTCCAGGGGCAGGTCGGACAGCCGGGTCAGCTCACCGCGCTCCGCGTACCGCCGCGGGTAGTGGTGCAGCAGGTCGCCGACGGTGTGCAGGTCGAGATGGTCGGCCATCACCTTCGCGGTGTTGCCGCCCAGGACCTTCTTCAGGGGTTCATCCAGCACGGGCACCCGTCCATTGCACACCACGGGGGTGACAATCGGGGATGACGAGCGGGGTGATTCCAGCGGGGGTGGTTCAGCGGGGTGGTTCCAGCGGGGCCGCTCTGCGCGGCCGGGCTCATTCGATGCCTATGATCAGCGGCGCGGTGGGCTGACCGCCGCGGTAGACGACCGTGTCGACGGCGAAGTGCCCCTCCCGCACATGGCGCTCCAGCCGTTCGGCGACCTCGTCCGGAAGGTCCGCGCCGAGCACCAGCGTGACCATCTCACCGCCCGCCGCCAGCATCCGGTCCAGCACCGTCCCGGCGGTCGCGGCCAGCTCCGAGCCGATCACCGCCACATCACCGTCGATCATGCCCAGGACGTCTCCGGCCTGGCACACCCCTGCCATGGTCCAGGACTGGCGCTCGGCGACGGCCAGTTCCGCGTAGCGGGTGGCGCCCGCGGCCGAGGTCATGGCGACCACGTCCTCGTCGAAGCTGCGGCCGGGCTCGTGGACGGCGAGCGCGGCGATGCCCTGGACGGCGGAGCGGGTGGGGATCACCGCGACCCGTACGCCCTCGGCGCGGGCCTGGGCCGCGGCCGCGGCCGCCGCGTGGTGCAGCTCGCTGTCGTTCGGCAGCAGCACGACCTCCCGTGCGTGGGCCCGGCGGACCGCGTCCACCAGCTCACCACTGGCGGGCGGCTCCCCGGGGCGGGTGGCGACCGCGGTCGCGCCCGCCTCCGCGCACAGCGCGGCCAGCCCGTCGCCGGGGACGACGGCGACCACGGCGCGGGGCACGCGCTCGGCGCGCGGGCCGCCCGTAGGGCCCTGGGCGCCGGACTGGTCCGGCAGGACGATGGCCGGGCCTGGCCGGTCCGGACCGCCCAAGCCCGCCTTACGGACGGCGGCGCCGTCGAAGTGGGTGATCCGGATGCGGTACGGGCGCCCGGCCTGGATGCCCGCCTCCACGGCCGCCCCCGCGTCGTCCACATGGACGTGGACGTTCCACAGGCCGTCGCCGCCGACGACCACCAGGGAGTCGCCGAGGGCGTCCAGCCGCTCCCGCAGGGCGGTCACGGCCGTGTCGTCGGCCTCCAGGAGGTAGATCACCTCGAAGGCGGGCCCGCCGTCCGGGGCGCCGTCGGTGGAGCAGCCCACCAGATCCTGCCCCTGCCCGCCCGTCCCGGTGGGCGCCAGGGCGTCACGGCCGGGGCGAGCCGGGGCGAGCGCCGCGGGGGCCTCGCCCGACAGGGCCTGGGCGAGCCCGCCCAGGACCGTCACCAGGCCGTAGCCGCCCGCGTCGACCACCCCCGCGCGGGCGAGGGCGTCGAGCTGGCCGGGGGTGGCCTGGAGCGCCGTACGGGCGCCCTCGTACGCGGCGCGGGCCACCGTGGCGACGTCACCCGTGGCGCGCTCCGCGCTCTCCGCTGCGGCCACGGCGACCGTAAGGACGGTGCCTTCGACGGGGTGCGCGACGGCCAGGTAGGCGAGGTCGACCGCGCGCCGCAGCGCCCGCCGCAGCCCGTCCGCCTCGCCCGCGCCCGGGTTCCCGTCCGGTGTGCCGTCGGCCAGGACGTCCGCCATACCGCGCAGCAGCTGCGCGAGGATCGTGCCGGAGTTGCCCCGCGCGCCGATCAGCGCGCCATGGGCCATGGCGCGCACCACATCGGCGAGGGTGGGACGGGACACGGCGGCCGAGGTCGCGTGGCCGTCGAAGGCGGCGTCCACGGCCCGTGCGGCGGACTCCACGGTCAGATACAGATTGGTGCCGGTGTCCCCGTCCGCGACCGGATAGACGTTGATCGCGTCGATGTCCGCTCGGGCCCGGCCCAGCGCGTCGAGGGCGAGCCCGCACCAGGTCCGTACCGCATCGGCGTCGAGCGTGTGCGGCACGAAAGGTCCTCCTCGGAGGCTGCTGGGGCGGGGTGGGCATCGCGTCATCGCAGGGTAGCCGCCGCCCTCGGCGGGTGCCGGGGCAGCCATGATAGTTTCGTTGTACGGGAGTGGCCGTTGTATGCTGCTCCGGTTGCCCGATGCGAATCGGGCCATTCCCCCAGGCGCCGCCGAATCCTCCACGATTCAGTCAGCGTCCGGGGCATCCGTTCAGTGTCCTGTCTCCTCGCGAGAAGCGAGGTTGACCCGTCTTTGGAGTAACCCGTGGCTGCCAACTGCGACGTCTGCGGCAAGGGGCCGGGCTTCGGCAACAACATCTCGCACTCGCACCGCCGCACCCGCCGTCGTTGGAACCCCAACATCCAGACGGTGCGCGCTGTGGTCGGTCGTACCCCGAAGCGGCTCAACGTCTGCACCTCGTGCATCAAGGCCGGCAAGGTTTCGCGCTAGTCGTCTAGTCGCACGGCCTCCCCGCGCAAGCGGGATACCGGTACGCCAGGCCGGTCCACCACTGGAGTGGACCGGCCTTTCGCGTGCCCTCAGCCAGTCCCCTCCGACCAGCCAGTCCCCTCCGACAGCCACCCGTGGTCGACCGGGCCGATGCCCGCGCCCAGGGGGAAGCCCGCCGCGATGGCGCCCGTGACGTAGTCCTTGGCCGCGGTGACGGCCTCGGGGACCTCGTAGCCGCCCGCCAGATACGTGGCGATGGCCGCGGCGAGGGTGCACCCCGTGCCGTGCGTATGGCGGTTGTCCTGGCGGGGCGCGCGCAGCCAGTGCTCCTCGGTGCCGTCGGTGAGCAGATCCACCGCGTCGCCGCCGGGCAGATGGCCACCCTTGATCAGCGCCCATCGCGGACCGTGGCCCAGCACCGCCCCGGCCGCCCGCCGCTGGTCGTCCTCCGACTCCACGCGGACGCCGGTGAGCTGGGTCACCTCGTCCAGGTTCGGCGTGGCCACGGTCGCGGCCGGCAGCAGCTTCGTACGGACCGCGTCGAGCGCCTCGGCGGCCAGCAGCGGGTCACCGTGCTTGGAGACGCCGACCGGATCGACGACCACCGGCGCGGTGACGTCCGCGAGCAGCGCGGCGACGGTCTCGACCAGTTCGGCGGTCGCCAGCATGCCGGTCTTGACCGCCTGGACGCCGATGTCGTCGGCCACGCTGCGGAACTGGGTCCGTACGGCCTCGGCGGGCAGCTCCCAGGCGCCCTGGACGCCCAGGGAGTTCTGAGCCGTCACCGCGGTGATCACGCTCATGCCGTGGGCGCCCAGGGCCAGCATGGTCTTCAGGTCGGCCTGGATGCCCGCACCGCCACCGGAGTCCGATCCGGCGACGGTGAGGACACGCACGGGCGCCGAGCCGTCATGGGCGGGGCGGGGGACGCGGGGAGGTAGAGCCATGGCACCGAATCTACTCGGCGCCCCCGGCACCCCCGAACGTCCCCCAAGGCGCCCTTACGGTCACTCGGCGCCCATACCGTCACCCGGCGACGTCACTCGGCGCCCTCACCGTCGCCGAAGTGGTCCCAGCCCCCGTGTGCCCAGGGAGCTCCGTCCACCGTCACCTGGGGCAGCGCCGAGGGGTTGAGCACCTCGCCGATCACCTTCCAGCGGGCCGGCAGCTTGGCGTCGGGCGGGAAGGTGGCCACGATCGCGTGGTCCTCTCCCCCGCTGAGCACCCACTGGAGCGGATCGACGCCCACCGCCTGCCCGATGTCCGACATCTGCGAGGGGACGTCGATGTCCGCCGAGCGCAGATCGATGCGGACCTTGCTGGCCTCCGCGATATGCCCGAGGTCGGCCACCAGGCCGTCGCTCACATCGGTCATCGCGGTCGCCCCCAGCCCGGCGGCGGCGGGACCGGCGTGGTACGGCGGCTCCGGCCGCCGGTGCGCCTCGACGAAGGCCCGCGGCGAGCGGAAGCCGCGCGAGAGCACCGCGTGCCCGGCCGCCGACCAGCCCAGCCAGCCGGTGACGGCGACAACGTCGCCGGGCTGGGCACCGGATCGGGTGACCGGCTCGTGGTTGCGCAGATCGCCCAGTGCGGTGATGGCAACGGTGATGGTGTCCCCGCGCACGACGTCACCGCCCACCACGGCCGCGCCCGCGACCTGGCATTCGTCGCGGATGCCGTCCATCAGCTCGGCCGGCCAGGTCACCGGCAGATCGGCGGGGACCACCAGGCCGAGCAGCAGGGCTGTCGGCACGGCGCCCATGGCCGCGATGTCGGCCAGGTTCTGGGCCGCGGCCTTACGGCCGACGTCATAGGCGGTGGACCAGTCCCGCCGGAAGTGCCTGCCCTCCAGCAGGATGTCCGTACTGGCCACGACCCTCCGGTCGGGCGCGGCCACGACCGCGGCATCGTCACCGGGCCCCAACCTCACCGCCGGGGTGGTGGTGAGCCGGGATGTGAGCTCTCTGATGAGCCCGAACTCCCCCAACTCGCCCACGGTGCCCTTCATCCCATCGCCCCTTCGTGCTCGTGACCACTTTCCGCCGCGCCGCGCTCCCCGCGCGGGTCTCCCCGCGCCGCATGGCGACGCGGTACCGTGGCGTCCCTTCTCTCCACATGATCCTCGTAGCCGCCCTGGAGGTTCCGTGGTACAGGCGTACATCCTGATCCAGACCGAGGTCGGCAGGGCCTCGACCGTGGCCGACATCATCGCCAAGCTCCCCGGGGTGATACAGGCGGAGGACGTCACGGGCCCCTATGACGTGATCGTCCGCGCCCAGGCCGACACGGTCGATGAGCTCGGCCGCATGGTGGTCGCGAAAGTCCAGCAAGTGGAAGGGATCACCCGTACCCTGACCTGCCCGGTCGTCCATCTCTAGCTCCCCCGTATGATCGGCCGGTGAATTCCGCACACCGTAGTCTCACCCGACGGCTCGTTCCGCTGTCCGCCGCGGTGGTCCTGGCCCTGGTGCCGGTAGCCGGTTGCTCCTTCACCGGGGACTCCGACGACACCAAGGCGCTCGCGGTTCCCACTCCGGCCCCACAGGCGGCCGCGATCTGCCGCGCGCTGCACAAGAAACTGCCCCATGCCGTGAACGGGCTGAAGCGGGGCACCGCCGAGCCCGCCTCGGACTACACAGCCGTGTGGGGGGACCCCGCCGTGCAGCTGCGCTGCGGAGTCCCCCGGCCGGAGGCGATGGGCTCCAAGACCGCGTCGGCCGAGGTGAACGGCGTCGAGTGGCTCCCGGAGAAGCGAGACGGCGGCTACCGCTTCACCACCGTACTGCGCCGGGCCTATGTCGAGGTGACCGTGCCCGGGAAGTACTCCCCCGAGATCAACCCCCTGCTCGACCTCGCCCGCGCCGTCAAGAAGACGGTCCCGAAGGGCGTGGCCTAGCGCGGCCCCGTGCGGCTGGCGCGGCCCCGTGCGGCTGGCGCGGCCCCGTGCGGCTGGCGCGGCCCCGTGCGGCTGGCGCGGCCCCGTGCGGCTGGCGCGGCCGTCCGGCTAGCGCAGCCCCGTCGAGCGGCGCAGCGCGGCCTCCAGCAGCCGGTCCACCAGCTCGGGGTAGCTCACGCCGCTCTCCTGCCACATGCGCGGGTACATCGAGATCGGAGTGAAACCGGGCATGGTGTTGATCTCGTTGATCACGAACTCACCGCTGTCCAGCAGGAAGAAGTCGGCCCGAACCAGCCCCTCGCAGGACGCCGCCTCGAAGGCGGCCACCGCGAGTTCCTGGACCCGCCGGGTCTGCTCCTCGGTGAGCGGCGCGGGCACGATGCCGTCCGCCGCGTCGATGTACTTCGCCTCGAAGTCGTAGAAGGTGTGGGAGGAGACCGGCGGGATCTCGGCGGGCACGCTGGCGCGCGGCCCGTCCTCGTACTCCAGCACCCCGCACTCGATCTCGCGGCCGCGCAGCAGCGCCTCCACGATGACCTTCGGGTCGTGGCGCCTGGCCTCCTCGACGGCCGCGTCCAGGTCCGCCGGGCCCTCGACCTTGCTGATGCCGAAGGACGAGCCGGCCCGCGCGGGCTTCACGAAGAGCGGCCAGCCGTGCTCCTCGGCGAACTCCACGATCCGCTGGCGGGCGGCGGAAGGTTCCTGCTCCCAGGCCCGGGGGCGGATCACCTCGTACGGGCCGACGGGCAGCCCGAAGGAGACGAACACCCGCTTCATGTACTCCTTGTCCATGCCCACGGCGGAGGCGAGCACCCCGGCCCCCACGTACGGCACCCCGGACAGCTCCAGCAGCCCCTGGAGGGTGCCGTCCTCGCCGTACGGGCCGTGCAGCATGGGGAAGACGACGTCGACGTCGCCCAGTGCCTTGGGCACCGCCCCCGGTTCGCTGTAGACGACCTCGCGGTTCCCCGGGTCGACCGGGAGGACGACCGAGCCCTCGCTGGACTCGGCGAGCCGTTCGACGCTGGGCAGCTCGCGATTGGCGATGGCCATCCGCTCGGGCTCGTCGGCGGTCAGCGCCCAACGGCCGTCCGCGGTGATGCCGATCGGCAGCACGTCGTACTTCTCGCGGTCGATGGCGCGCAGCACGGCGCCCGCGGTGACCACCGAGATGGCGTGCTCGGAGCTGCGGCCGCCGAAGACGACGGCGACGCGCGGCTTCCGCCGCTCGCCTCCGGATGAAGCCGGGACAGGGCCTGGGGAAGGGGTCTGGCTGCTCATATCGCGTTGAGGTTACCTTGCGGTCCGCGTGGCGTCAGTGCCGCTCGGCCTTGGCGCTGCGGGACATCAGCTCTTTGAGTGCGACAAGGGGCTGTTTGCCGTCGTGCACGATCTCGACGACGGTTTCGGTGATGGGCATGTCGACATCGTGGCGGCGGGCGAGATCCAGCACCGACTCGCACGACTTGACGCCCTCCGCGGTCTGCTTGGTGACCGCGATGGTCTCCTCCAGTGTCATCCCGCGGCCCAGGTTGGTGCCGAAGGTGTGGTTGCGGGAGAGCGGGGAGGAGCAGGTGGCGACGAGGTCGCCCATGCCCGCCAGGCCCGCGAAGGTGTGCGCGTCGGCGCCCATCGCCAGGCCCAGCCGGGTCGTTTCGGCGAGGCCGCGGGTGATGAGCGACGCCTTGGTGTTGTCGCCGAGGCCCATGCCGTCGGCGATGCCCACGGCCAGCGCGATGACGTTCTTCACCGCGCCACCCAGCTCGCAGCCGACCACGTCGGTGTTGGTGTACGGGCGGAAGTACGCGGTGTGGCAGGCGGTCTGGAGGCGGCGGGCCACGCTCTCGTCGGGGCAGGCCACCACGGAGGCGGCGGGCTGCCGGGCGGCGATCTCCTTGGCGAGGTTGGGTCCGGTGAGCACCGCGACGCGCTCGGCGGGCGCCTTGGCGACCTCCTGGACGACCTCGCTCATCCGCTTGGCCGTGCCGAGTTCGACGCCCTTCATCAGGGAGACCAGCACGGTGTCGGCGGCCAGCAGCGGGGCCCAGTCGGTGAGGTTGCCGCGCAGCGTCTGGGAGGGCACGGAGAACACGGTGAACTCCGCGCCGGCCGCGGCCTCGGCCGGGTCGGTGGTGGCGCGCACACCGTCGGGGAGCCGCACCCCGGGGAAGTAGTCGGGATTGCCGTGGCCGGTGTTGATGGCCTCGACGACACCGGGCCGGCGCCCCCACAGCGTCACCTCGCACCCCGCGTCGGCGAGCACCATCGCGAAGGCGGTGCCCCAGGAGCCGGTGCCGAAGACGGCGCAGCGCGTCACTTGCTCTCCTCATCGGCCAGCGGGAGCGGCGGACCGTCGGTGCCGTTCCGCGTGGGCCGGTCGTACCTCTGAACGGGCGCCGACTGGCCGCGCACCTCGGAGAGGAGCTCGGTGATGGCGCCCATGATGGTGTCGGTGGCCGCCCTGAGGACTTCAGCGGTGGGCTCCTGGCCGTAGAACTCGGACAGGTCCACCGGCGGGCCGGCGTGCACCTTGAGCGTCTTACGGGGGAAGAGGCGGACCCGCTTCTCCTTGGCGTAGGGCGGCACGGCCTCGTTGGCGCCCCACTGGGCGACGGGGATGACCGGGGCCTTGGTGAGCAGCGCGACCCGCGCGGCGCCGGTCTTTCCGCGCATGGGCCACATGTCCGGGTCGCGGGTGAGGGTGCCCTCGGGGTAGAAGGCCACGCACTCCCCCTTGTTGATGGCGTCCACGGCGGAGCGGAAGGCGTTGGCGGCGTCGGTGGACTCGCGGTATACGGGGATCTGGCCGGTGCCGCGGAGCATGGTGCCCACGAAGCCGCCTCTGAAGAGGGCGGCCTTGGCGAGGAAGCGCGGCACCCTTCCGGTGTTGTACTGGAAGTGCGCGTAGGAGAGCGGGTCGAGATACGAGTTGTGATTGATCGCGGTGATAAATCCACCGTCGGCGGGAATGTGCTCCATTCCGTGCCAGTCCCGCTTGAACAGAACCACCAGCGGCGGTTTGCACAGGACCGCGGCCATGCGGTACCAGAAGCCGATTCTGCGGCCGGACACTCGGAACATCCTCTCTTGGACCCTGCTGACCTGCTGGCTTGCTGTCGTCCCCGGCAGCCGCACAAGTGTCGCTCCAGGCACCCCGTCTGTCGAGGACACCGTAACCCCGCACGTCTTCGGCGAGCCGGGCAGCAGGTCAGAATGAGGCCCGTGGGAAGAAACGGAGCCCCTGTGACCTGGACCCTCGTGGTACCGCTGAAGCCCTTGGCGCGGGCCAAGACCAGGCTCTCCGACGCCGCGGGGGACGGTCCGCGGACCCTGCTCGCCCTCGCGTTCGCCCAGGACACGGTGGGCGCGGCGCTGGCGAGCCGATGGGTGCGGGAGGTGACCGTCGTCACCGACGATCCGCTCGCCGGACGTGAGCTGTCGGCCCTCGGCGCCCGGATCCTGCCCGACTCCCCGGGGCTCGGGCTGAACGCTGCCCTGGCGCACGGCGCCCGCGCGGTCCGCGAGGAGCGTCCCGAGGCCGCCGTGGCGGCGCTCAACGCCGATCTCCCGGCGCTGCGGACGGTGGAACTCGACCTGGTGCTCGAGGCCGCCTCCGGCTTCTCACGCGCCTTCCTGGCGGACGCCGCGGGGGTGGGCACCACGCTGCTCTCGGCGGCGCCCGGCGCCGAGCTGGCGCCCGCCTTCGGGGGCCCGTCGCGGGACCGGCACCGGGCGTCGGGGGCGCGGGAGATCGAGCTGACGGGGGTGGACTCGGTGCGGCGCGATGTGGACACGGCCGGGGATCTGCGCGCGGCGGTGGCCCTGGGCGTGGGCGCCCACACCAGGGCTAGGCTGGCGGACATGCAGGGAACCGCCTATACGTACGACCCCGAGACCCGCGCCGGCAGCGTGCTGCTGGACGACGGCACCCCGCTGCCGTTCGACACCGCGGCCTTCGACGCCGGGGGGCTGCGGATGCTGCGCCCGGGGCAGCGGGTGCGGATCGAGGTGGAGGGCGAGGGCGAGCAGCGCCGGGTCGTCTTCGTCACGCTGCAGACGTTCTGAGCGCCGTGAGGCTCCGAGCCCGGCGGACGGATCCGGGCGCCACGGAGGCTCTGGGCGCCAGCCCCTGCGACACCGGGCGCCGACAGCACCGCGGGCCGGGCTCCCTCGGGGAGCCCGGCCCGGCGCGGATGCGGTGGGGCGCCTGAGCGCCGCCGGCTAGCGCTTCCTGGCGGTGGTCTTCTTCGCGGTGGTCTTACGGGCACTCGTCTTGCGCGCCGGGGCCTTCTTCGCGGTGGCCTTGGCAGGGGCCTTCTTGGCCGTGGTCTTCTTGGCGGGGGCCTTCTTGGCCGTGGCCTTCTTGGCTGGAGCCTTCTTGGCAGCCGCCTTCTTCGCCGGGGCCTTCTTGGCCGTGGTCTTCTTGGCGGTCGCCTTCTTGGCCGCGGCCTTCTTCGCCGCCACCTGGAGGCTGCCCTTGGGGGCCTTCTTCACGGCGACCTCGCCGCCGCGTGGGAGCTTCTTGGAGCCGCTCACCAGATCCTTGAAGCCCTGGCCGGGACGGAAGCGGGGCACCGAGGTCTTCTTGACCCGCACGCGCTCCCCGGTCTGGGGGTTACGGGCGTACCGGGCGGGCCGCTCCACCTTCTCGAACGAACCGAATCCAGTGACCGAAACTCGCTCCCCGGTGACGACCGCCCGGACGATGGCGTCCAGGACTGCGTCTACGGCATCGGCGGCCTGCTGACGGCCGCCGACCTTGTCGGCAATCGCTTCTACGAGCTGCGCCTTGTTCACGTCTTCCCCTTCGGAGACATTGCCGGAATCAATGTGTTCAAGCCTTTTCGCACGTTAGGCAGATATATACCGCAAATCAAACACGAAACGGGCTAATCACCCTTGTGCCGCAACGCACTCGATCGTCACGGACATCCGTCGGTGTCGGGATCTTGGGGGAAACGCCCCTCGTCGAGGTCGTTCATCAACCGCTCCAGACGCTTTGCCGCGTCTGCGAGATCGTGTTTCGCCGCTGAGGTGATGACCAGCAGCTTCCGGGACAGCGCCATCCGTACGCCCTCCGGGACTTGCAGTGCGCGCACCTTTGCGTGCGCTTCCTTGAGCCGGTCGGCGACGATGCCGTAGAGCTCGAGTTGGCCGTCGCGTTCCATGCACTGATTGTGCCATCTGAGGCGAGTTGTCGCTTCACGGGGCCTCAACATGCCGATGCGCCGCCGGTCCGAGGACCGGCGGCGCATCTTGCCAAACCCGCTCTGTACAGGGAGAACCGGGGGGTCAGACCTCCACGGTGCTGGGCTTGAAGGAGGGGCGACCCACCTCGTACGAGGCGATCGAGTCCTCCTCCCTGAGGGTGAGGCTGATGTCGTCCAGCCCCTCCAGGAGTCGCCACCGGGCGTTCTCGTCAAGCTCAAAATCAGCCGTGATGCCCTCGGCCCGGACCTGGCGCTCGACGAGGTCCACGGTGACCTCCGCCGTGGGGTCCGCCTCGACCAGCTTCCACAGCCGGTCCACGGTCTCCTGCGGCAGGACGACGGTCAGCAACCCGTTCTTGAGGGAGTTGCCTCGGAAGATGTCGGCGAAGCGGGCGGAGACGACGGCCTTGAAGCCGTAGTTCTGCAGCGCCCACACCGCGTGCTCGCGCGAGGAGCCGGTGCCGAAGTCGGGACCGGCCACCAGAACCGTTCCACCCTTGTGCTCGGCCTTGTTGAGCACGAACTCCGGGTCCTTGCGCCACGCCTCGAAAAGGCCGTCCTCGAAGCCGTCGCGGGTGACCTTCTTGAGCCAGTGCGCCGGGATGATCTGGTCCGTGTCCACGTTGCTGCGGCGCAGCGGGACGGCCCGGCCGGTGTGCGTGGTAAATGCTTCCATGACTGCTCAGGCCCCCACGGGAGTCGATACGGCGGCGTCGGACAGGTCGGCGGGCGAGGCCAGATGGCCCAGCACCGCGGTGGCGGCGGCGACCTGCGGCGAGACCAGGTGGGTCCGGCCGCCCTTGCCCTGCCGGCCCTCGAAGTTGCGGTTGGACGTGGACGCCGACCGCTCACCGGGCGCGAGCTGGTCGGGGTTCATGCCCAGGCACATCGAGCAGCCCGCGTGCCGCCATTCGGCCCCCGCGGCGGTGAACACCTTGTCCAGCCCCTCCTCGACGGCCTGGAGGGCGACCCGCACCGAACCGGGGACCACCAACATCCGTACGCCGTCGGCCACCGCACGGCCGGACAGCACCGAGGCGGCGGAGCGCAGGTCCTCGATGCGCCCGTTGGTGCAGGAGCCGACGAAGACCGTGTCCACCTTGATGTCGCGCAGCGGCTGACCGGCCGTCAGGCCCATGTACTCCAGGGCCTTCTCGGCGGCGTAGCTCTCGCTGGCGTCCTCGAAGGAGGCCGGGTCCGGGACCGACTCCGACAGCGGCGCGCCCTGGCCCGGGTTGGTGCCCCAGGTGACGAACGGGGCGAGTTCGGAGGCGTCGATGACGACCTCACGGTCGAAGACCGCGTCGTCGTCACCGCGCAGGGTGCGCCAGTACGCGACGGCGGCGTCCCAGTCGGCACCCTGGGGCGCGTGCGGGCGGCCCTCCAGATAGGCGAAGGTCGTCTCGTCCGGGGCGATCATGCCCGCGCGGGCGCCCGCCTCGATGGACATGTTGCACACGGTCATCCGGGCCTCCATCGAGAGCTTCTCGATGGCCGGGCCGCGGTACTCGATCACATAACCCTGGCCGCCGCCGGTGCCGATCTTCGCGATGATCGCCAGGATCAGATCCTTGGCGGTGACGCTCTCGGGCAGCTCACCCTCGACGGTGATCGCCATGGTCTTGAACGGCGCGAGCGGCAGCGTCTGCGTCGCCAGCACATGCTCGACCTGGCTGGTGCCGATGCCGAACGCGAGCGCGCCGAAGGCGCCGTGGGTCGAGGTGTGGCTGTCACCGCAGACCACGGTCGTGCCCGGCTGGGTCAGTCCCAGCTGCGGTCCCACCACGTGGACGACGCCCTGCTCGACATCGCCGAGCGGGTGCAGCCGGACACCGAACTCCGCACAGTTCTTGCGCAGCGTCTCCAACTGGGCGCGCGAGACGGGGTCCGCGATCGGCTTGTCGATGTCGAGGGTGGGGGTGTTGTGGTCCTCGGTCGCGAGGGTGAGATCGGTACGACGGACCGTACGGCCGGCCTTGCGCAGGCCGTCGAACGCCTGCGGGCTGGTCACCTCGTGCAGCAGATGCAGATCGATGAAAAGCAGGTCAGGCTCGCCTTCGGCGCGCCGGACGACATGGTCGTCCCAGACCTTCTCCGCGAGTGTCCGTCCCATCGCTGTCCCTCCGGCCGGCGCCAGCGCCGGCCCAAACTCGAGTCGAGTGCGTGCCCTGGTCCGCGGGCCCGCCATTTACAGGGTGGCGGGTATCCCCGGAAATTGAACTTGCGTTTCACACTGTGAGACGTGAGTATCGTCCCATGGACAACACTAGCGGTGTCGGCGTTCTCGACAAGGCGGCTCTGGTTCTGAGCGCCCTTGAGTCCGGTCCGGCCACCCTCGCCGGGCTGGTCGGGGCGACCGGCCTCGCCCGCCCGACGGCACACCGGCTGGCGGTGGCACTCGAGCACCACCGGATGGTGGCACGTGACATGCAGGGGCGCTTCATTCTGGGCCCCCGCCTGGCCGAGCTGGCGGCGGCCGCGGGCGAGGACCGGCTGCTCGCCACGGCCGGGCCCGTACTCACCCACCTCCGGGACGTGACCGGCGAGAGCGCGCAGCTCTACCGGCGCCAGGGAGACATGCGCATCTGTGTCGCCGCGGCCGAGCGGCTGTCCGGACTGCGGGACACCGTGCCGGTCGGCTCCACACTCCCCATGAAGGCCGGCTCGGCCGCCCAGGTGCTGATGGCCTGGGAGGAGCCCGAGCGGCTGCACCGCGGACTCCAGGGCGCCCGCTTCACCGCCACGGCCCTGTCGGGCGTACGGCGGCGGGGCTGGGCCCAGTCGATCGGCGAGCGGGAGCCGGGCGTGGCGTCCGTCTCGGCGCCCGTGCGCGGCCCGTCCAACCGCGTGGTCGCCGCCGTCTCGGTCTCCGGACCGATCGAGCGGCTGACCCGCCACCCGGGCCGCATGCACGCCCAGGCGGTCATCGACGCGGCGGCACGCCTGACGGACGCCCTCCGCCGGGGCAACTGATGAGCGCCTTACGGCGCCCATGGCGCCCTATTACGCCGTGTTCAATCTCAGCCGGTCGGCCGCACGGTCCCCGCGGCGGCCGACCGGGACGACTCCGGTGGCCTTGCCCAGGCCGAACGCCGGCATGTTGATGTAGACCGCCTCGTGCGCCCCGGCCGGTACGACATAGGTCTCGTGCCAGAAGCCGACCTTGCCCCGGCCCTCTCGCAGCCGGCGGTTGAACGCCGCCCAGGCGGGGCGGTGCTCCTTGTCCTGGGCCACCGAGTACTCCAGCAGCCGCTCGTGCGAGTCCCAGTACTGGACCACGTAGAGCACCCGCGGCGCGCCGAACAGCAGCTGATAGCCCAGCATCCCGCTCTCCCCGTCCCGCGACAGCTCGCGGAGCATCCGCGGCATCGCCCGGAAGACCGGCAGCCAGCTCCGCAGCGCACGGAAGCGGTTGATGCGCATGCCGATCAGGAAGACGGTGACCTCCCCCTCGGCCTCGGCGGTCATACGGCCGGCGAGCAGCTCGGCACCCATGGTGATCCCCTCGTTCCCCACGTCCGGGATAGACTTGGATAGCGGCGCTATCCAGTACTTAGATAGTGCCACTCTCCAACGGAAGGTGCAACAGGGATGCGACTGGCGGAGCTCAGCGAGCGCAGCGGAGTGCCCACCGCGACGATCAAGTACTACCTGCGCGAGCGACTGCTGCCGCCGGGAGAGCGGATCACCGCCACCCAGGCCGAGTACGGCGAGGAGCATCTGCGCAGACTGCGCCTGGTGCGCTCGCTGATCCAGGTCGGCCGGATGCCGGTGGCCACGGCGCGCGAGGTGCTGGCGGCCTCCGAGGACGAGTCGCTCAGCCAGAACGCCCGGATGGGAGCCGCGATCTGGGCACTGCCGCACGGCCCCGAGCCCGACGAGGACGATCCGCACGCGGCGCGCGCCCGTGCGCAGGTGGACGCGGTGCTGCGGCGGATGGACTGGTCCCACGGCCAGGAGCTGGGCGACACCTCCCCCGCCTACCGGATGCTGGTGGCGGCCATCGCCTCCCTGGACCGCCTGGGGTACCCCCATGACACCGAGCATCTGCTGGTGCACGCCCGGCTGGCGGGCGAACTGGCCGTCGCCGACCTGGACCTGGTGGAGACCTACGACACCCCGCCCGAGCGGGTCGAGGCGGTGGTGGCACTGACGGTGCTCTACGAACCGGTGCTGCTCAGCCTGCGGCGGCTCGCGCAAACCGAGGAATCCGGCCGTCGCTTCGAGAAGTGATCGGGGACCGAGGGCAGGAACGGGACACGAAAAAGCCCCCCGCTGTCGCGGAGGGCTTTTCGCTGGTACCCCCGACCGGATTCGAACCGGCGCTACCGCCTTGAGAGGGCGGCGTGCTAGGCCGCTACACAACGGGGGCCTGAATCAGCACAGGTGCTGCGCTGGGCTACCAGGACTCGAACCTAGACTAAATGAACCAGAATCACTCGTGCTGCCAATTACACCATAGCCCATGGTATAGACCAGTACCCCCGACCGGATTCGAACCGGCGCTACCGCCTTGAGAGGGCGGCGTGCTAGGCCGCTACACAACGGGGGCTCTAGCGATCTCCGTCTTGCGAAGAGATCCGTACCCCCGACCGGATTCGAACCGGCGCTACTGCCTTGAGAGGGCAGCGTGCTAGGCCGCTACACAACGGGGGCTTGGTCCTGCTCTGATCAAGAGATCCACCGGACATCCAGGAGATCTCTTGCTGGGGTACCAGGACTCGAACCTAGACTAAGTGAACCAGAATCACTCGTGCTGCCAATTACACCATACCCCACCAAAACGCCACCCCCGTAAGGGGTTTTGTTTGGTTCGCGTCTCCGGTCCGACCTCTCGGCGGCCCGTCCGGCGCAGGAAGAACATTACCCGATGGTGGACGGGCCACCAAAACGGGTATCACCGCGAGTGGCGCCGCCTCGCGGGCACGGGCGGCGCCTCACGCCGCCTATCCGGCCAGCTTCGACAGCGCCGCGTCGACCCGGGCCAGCGTGCGCTCGCGGCCCAGGACCTCCAGGGACTCGAACAGCGGCAGTCCGACCGTGCGCCCGGTGACCGCGACGCGCAGCGGCGCCTGGGCCTTGCCCAGCTTCAGGCCGTGCTCCTCACCGGCCGCGAGGACCGCGGCCTTCAGCGTCTCGGCGTCCCAGTCCGCCTCGGCGAGCCTGGTGCGGACCGAGGCCAGGAGCGCGTCCGCGCCCGGCTTCATCGCCTTGGTCCAGGACGCCTCGTCGGCCACCGGCTCGGCAAGGAAGAGGAAGTCCACGTTCGGGGTGATGTCGGACAGGACGGTCAGCCGGGTCTGGGCCAGCGGGGCAAGCGCCTCGAAGGCGGCCGCGTCGAAGGCTTCCGGGGCCCACGGCGCGTGCGGGGCGCTCAGCCAGGGTTCGCAACGCTCGATGAACGCCTTCACGTCCAGCAGCCGGATGTGGTCCGCGTTGATCGCCTCGGCCTTCTTGAGGTCGAAGCGCGCCGGGTTGGCGTTCACCGCCGAGATGTCGAACGCCTCGACCATCTCCTCCAGCGGGAAGACGTCCCGGTCGGAGGAGAGCGACCAGCCCAGCAGGGAGAGGTAGTTGAGCAGCCCCTCGGGGAGGAAGCCGCGCTCCCGGTAGAGGTTCAGCGAGGCCTGCGGATCGCGCTTGGAGAGCTTCTTGTTGCCCTCGCCCATGACATACGGGAGGTGCCCGAAGGAGGGCACCGTGCCGCCGCCCACACCGATCTCGGCAAGCGCGCGGTAGAGCGCGATCTGCCGCGGGGTGGAGGAGAGCAGATCCTCGCCGCGCAGTACGTGCGTGATCTCCATCAGCGCGTCGTCGACGGGGTTGACGAGCGTGTAGAGGGGCGCGCCGTTGGCCCGCACGATCCCGTAGTCCGTGACGTTCTCGGGGGCGAAGGTCAGCTCACCGCGCACCAGGTCGGTGAAGGTGATCGGCTCGTCCGGCATCCGGAAGCGCACGATCGAGGCGCGCCCCTCGGCCTCGTACCCCGCGATCTGCTCGGCGGTCAGGGTGCGGCACTTCCCGTCGTAGCCGGAGGGCCGGCCGGCCTTGCGGGCCGTCTCGCGGCGCTCCTCCAGCTCCTCGGCCGTGCAGTAGCAGCGGTAGGCGTGGCCCGCCTCCAGCAGCTTCTCCGCGACCTCGCGGTAGAGGTCCATCCGCTGCGACTGGCGGTAGGGCGCGTGCGGACCGCCGACCTCGGGGCCCTCGTCCCAGTCGAAACCCAGCCAGCGCATGGCGTCCAGCAGTTGGGTGTAGGACTCCTCGGAGTCGCGCGCGGCGTCGGTGTCCTCGATGCGGAACACCAGGGTGCCGCCGTGGTGACGGGCGAAGGCCCAGTTGAACAGGGCCGTGCGGACCAGGCCGACATGGGGGTTGCCGGTCGGCGAGGGACAGAAACGAACCCGCACGGGGGCGGAGGAGGGTGCGCTAGCCACGCTTGATCACCTTGTTGGTGAGAGTGCCGATGCCTTCGATGGTGACGGCGACCTCGTCGCCGACGGAGAGCGGGCCGACGCCCGCCGGAGTACCGGTGAGCACGACGTCGCCGGGGAGCAGCGTCATCGCCTCGGTGATGTGCACGATCAGATCCTCGATCGGGCGCACCATCTCGCTCGTACGGCCGAGCTGACGCTGCTCACCGTTGACGGTGCACATGATGCCGAGGTCGCCGGCGCGCGTCAGGTCGATATCGGTCTCCACCCAGGGGCCCAGCGGGCAGGAGGTGTCGAAGCCCTTGGCCCGCGCCCACTGCTTCTCGCGCCGCTGGGCGTCGCGGGCCGTGATGTCGTTGCCGCAGGTGTAGCCGAGGATGACGTCCTGGACGCGGTCACGCGGAACCTCGCGGCACATCCGTCCGATGACCACGGCAAGCTCGGCCTCGTAGTGGACCTCGGAGGAGAAGGAGGGGTACGCGACGGGGTCGCCGGGGCCGACCACGGAGGTGGACGGCTTGAAGAAGACGACCGGGACGTCGGGGACCTCGTTGCCCAGCTCCGCCGCGTGCTCGGCGTAGTTGCGCCCGATTCCGACGACCTTGTTCGGCAGGACGGGCGACAGCAGCCGGACCTTGCTCAGGGGGACCTTCTGGCCCGAGCGCTCGAATTCGGCGAAGGGGTGGCCCTTGATGATGTCGATGACGGGGCCGTCCGGATCGGACGGTTCGCCCTCCACCACGCCGAAGGCGACGTTGCCGTCGATGGAGAATCTGGCGATGCGCACGGGAAGCCTTGGCTCCTGACTGAACTCGCTGGAGACTGACGCCCCAGGCTATCGCCCCGCGTCCCGCGCGCCGCCGTCCCGCCTGCCGCCCGTGGTGGTGGTGCCCACCACGGCCCCGGGGGTCAGTTGCCCGGGGTCTCGGTCAGCACGGTGCGCCTGGGGTTCGCGGTCCGGTTGGGCAGATCGACGCGCTGCTCCGGCTGCTCCTCGGGCGCGCCGGTGTCCTCGATGCCCATGGCGATGTCCGTGGCGTCCTTGAGCTCTTGGACGTCCTTGACATGCGCCAGGGTGGTGCGCCGCGGGTTGGCTATGGAGCGGAACATCATCGTCGTCTTCACTGGGGTGTACGCCTCGCTCTTGTCGTTCGTTCCGGCCGTGTAAAGCGTCAGGCTAGAGGCGGCCTTGCCCATCGATTCGCAGGAAAAGTCGCCGCCGGCATGTGATATTGCTCACGAGTGATCAGGCAAATGCGACATAGAAGACAGTTGCCCAATCACGCTAAACGGACATCGCGTACCCGAACCTGACGTTCCGCTCTTGATCATCGCTAGCCGGACACTCGATTGCGCCATTCGATTCGTACGCGAAAGTCCGTTATCGCCGACATGGCTTTCTACGTCCCGTAATAAAGTCCGTACTGAGCGTCACGCGCATCACAGCCTTATCCATTGCCCTTGTTGCAGCATCCGGCACTGTGCTGGAATTCCCGGGACCGCCGCGGGAATCACCGGCGCGCACGGGGGCGCAACGATCAGAGGCGCCGAGCGGCGGGGGGCTCCTCTTGTCGACACGAAAGGATGCGCGCCGGTCACTCACGACCGACAGGGGGGATCGCGGTCCCCCACGACTCGACACCGCTCCGCCGCTCAAGCCGGTGGGGCGCCTGGTCCAGAGGTTGCGACGCTAGTGCAGGGACGTTTCAAGAGGGATGGTATGGAGGCTCCCCAGGCCCGCCAGGGCCGAGGGGAAGCTTCGGCGGACCCGGAGCCGCGCGGCGCGACCGACCGCGGCTCCTCGCCCCAGCGTGCCCAGGGAAGCAACGGCAGGACGCTGGGCGACCAGAGTCCCGATGCCGGTGCGCAGAGCGCTACCCGGATCAGTGCGCCCAGCGGCGGTGGCGGCGGCGGAGATGCCACGGAGCCGCCGGCCAAGGCGAAGCCCTCCGGCCCCACCGGGCCCGGCAGTCGCATGGCCCTGCGCAACTGGCGCATCAGCACCCGACTGGTCTCCCTGCTGGCGCTCCCGGTGGTCGCCGCGACCACGCTGGGCGCGCTGCGCATCGAGGGCTCGCTGGACAACATCAAGCAGCTGGACCAGATGAAGCTGCTCACCGAGATGACGCAGCAGGCCACCCAGCTGGCCAGCGCGCTCCAGGAGGAGCGCGACAAGTCGGCAGGTCCGCTGGCGGGCAAGGACAACGACAAGGACGACCGGGTCGTCTCCACCCGCGAGGACACCAACCGCTCGATCGCGGCGTTCCGCGAGGCCACCCACAAGATCGACCCCGGTGACCAGTCGCTGGCCGGTGTGCAGTCCACGCTCGTCAACATCGACCGTCAGCTCGGCAAGATCAACGAGGTCCGGGACACGGCCTACGACAACAGCCAGTACTACTCGCTGACGGTCCAGAACTACAACGAGCTGATCAACTCGCTGCTGTCGCTCTCGCAGGACATGGCGCAGGCGACCAGCAACCGCGCGATGATCAACAACACCCGCGCGCTCGCCACCTTCTCCTCCGCGAAGGAGTACGCCTCCATCCAGCGCGCGCTCATCAGCGCCGCTCTCGCCGACCCCAAGGGCGCCGACTTCTCCGCCAACGACCGCCGCTTCGCCAGGACCGCGGTGGACAAGGAGAACGAGGCGCTCGGCCGCTTCAAGCAGATCCGCCAGGGCAACTCCGAGGACCTGCTCGAACCGCTGGACAGCCGCCCCGACATCAAGGCGGCGACCATGTACGCCGACCGCGCGGTGCGCGACCCCGAGGGGCTCAAGGCGGAGAAGCGGACCGATCTTGACTGGTACGACCAGGACAGTATCAAGATCGAAGAGATGGGCAAGATCGAGGAAACGCTGCTCAGCGAGATGCAGCAGAAGGCTCGTGAGCTCCGCGACTCCGCCCAGCAGGACGCCATCCTCAACGGTGCGCTGATCCTGCTGGTCCTCGGCGTCTCCCTGGTCGGCGCCTTCGTCGTCGCCCGCTCCATGGTCCGCTCGCTGCGCCGCCTCCAGGACACCGCGCAGGACGTCTCCCAGAAGCGGCTGCCCGAACTGGTCAAGCAGCTCTCCGAGTCCGATCCGCAGGATGTGGACACCTCCGTCGAGTCCGTCGGTGTGCACAGCCGGGACGAGATCGGAAAGGTGGCCGCGGCCTTCGACGACGTGCACCGCGAGGCGGTCCGGCTCGCCGCCGAGCAGGCGCTGCTGCGGGGCAACGTCAACGCGATGTTCACCAACCTCTCGCGCCGCAGCCAGGGCCTCATCCAGCGCCAGCTCTCGCTCATCTCCGAGCTGGAGAGCCGCGAGGCCGACCCGGACCAGCTCTCCTCGCTGTTCAAGCTGGACCACCTCGCCACCCGTATGCGCCGTAACGGCGAGAACCTCCTGGTCCTCGCGGGCGAGGAGCCGGGCCGCCGGTGGACCCGCCCGGTGCCGCTGGTGGACGTGCTCCGCGCGGCCGCCTCCGAGGTGGAGCAGTACGAGCGCATCGAGCTCAGCTCGGTCCCGGCGACCGAGGTCGCGGGCCGGGTCGTCAACGACCTCGTCCACCTGCTCGCCGAGCTGCTGGAGAACGCCACCTCCTTCTCCTCGCCGCAGACCAAGGTCAAGGTCACCGGTCACGCGCTGCCCGACGGGCGGGTGCTGGTCGAGATCCACGACACCGGTATCGGGCTCTCGCCCGAGGACCTGGCGGCGATCAACGAGCGGCTGGCCTCCCCGCCCACCGTCGATGTGTCGGTCTCCCGGCGCATGGGCCTGTTCGTGGTCGGCCGCCTCTCGCTGCGCCACGGCATCCGCATCCAGCTCCGCCCGTCCGACTCGGGCGGTACGACGGCGCTGGTCATGCTGCCGGTCGATGTCGCCCAGGGCGGCCGGAAGCCGGCCCCGCAGGCCGCCGGCGGCCAGGGCGGGCCGGGCGCCGGCACCGGCGGTGCTCAGGGCGGCGGCGCGGGGCTGCTCGGCTCGGCGCCCTCGCGGCGCCAGGTCCCGGGCTCCGGTTCGCGCGCCGCGCTGCCGGGCAACGGCGGCGGCAGCGGACTGCCGACCCGGCCGGTCGGCGCGGGTGCGGGCCCCTCGGGCGGCGCCCCGTCCGGCGGCACCAACTTCTTCGAGGGCGGACGGCCGCCCGCCCCCCGGACCAACGCCCCCTCCGGTCCCGGCGGTCAGCAGGGCGGCCCCGGCGCCCCCTCCGGCCGTCCCCCGCTTCCGACGCGCGGCGAGAACCCGACCGTCGCCCCGCCGACCGGAGCCCCGGCCCGTGCCGACGGAGGCGACCAGGGCGGCCGCCCGCAGCTGCCCACCCGCGGCCCCGCGCCCGAGCTTCCGGCCCCCGCGCAGCCCGGCACCAGCTGGGGTGCGCGCCGCGCGTCCGGCGAGGACGACTGGCCGGGCACGCCGCGCGACGCCGGGGACACCCCGCGCGGGCACGAGGAGTACGAGTCCACCGGCCAGTTCGCCCGTCCTGAGCTCGGCGGCCCGTCGGCGCGGCGCGATCCGTTCGGCAACCGCGGCCCCGGCGACACCGGCGAACTGCCGCAGCTGACCGACGGCCCCAGCATGTTCGAGCCGCGCCGCGCGCCCGGTGGGCCGCAGGCCGGGCAGGGGCTGTCCGACACCGGCCAGTTCAACCGCCCCGACTACGGCCGCGGCCCGGTCGACACCGGTGAGTACGCCCGTCCGGAGCTCGGCCAGGGCCCGAGCGACACCGGTGAGTACGCCCAGCCCCGGTTCGAGGACACCGCCCCGAGCGGCGGCCGCGGCCCCGGCGACACGGGCGAGTTCCCGCGTCCGAACATGGGCGGTCCCGGCAACACGGGTGAGTTCCCCCGCCCGAACATGGGCGGCCCCGGCAACACGGGTGAGTTCCCCCGCCCGAACGTGGGCGGTCCCGGCGACACCGGCGAATTCCCCCGCCCGAACATGGGCGGCCCCGGTGACACCGGCGAATTCCCCCGCCCGGACATGAGCGGCACCGGCGAGTACGCGTTGCCCCAGGACTCCCAGGGCGAGTCCGGCCGGCGCACGAACGACCCGCTGCCGCCCGCCGCCGGTCCCGGCGACGGCCGTACCCCGATCTTCGACACCATCGAGTCGACCTGGCATCACCACCAGGTCGTGGACCCGGGCAACTCGGGCCCGCGGGACGGGGGCCGGTCGTACCCGTCCGCGCCCTCCGCGCCCGAGCCCACCCCCGGCCGGCCCGCCTCGGCCGTGCCGCCCCCCTCGCCCCGCGAGCCGCAGCCGGCGCCCCAGGGCACGGCGGACTTCGCCGGATCGGGCGCCTCGGCGGGCCCCCCGGGCGGCGCCGGTCGGGGCGGCCGGAGCACGGGCTCCCACTGGCGTACGTCGCCCCACAACGACGAGCGCTGGCGCCGCGCCGAGCAGATCCGCGAACCCGCGGCCGGCGGTATCACGTCGTCCGGGTTGCCACGGCGGGTGCCGCGCGCAAACCTCGTGGAGGGCGCCGCACACCAGCAGCCGCAGCAGCCCGAACGGACTGGGCCGCAGGTGTCTCGCGCACCCGATGATGTACGCGGAAGGCTGACCAACCTCCGCCGTGGGATCCAGCAGGGTCGCCGGGCCGGTACCGGACTCGGCGACAACCATGATCGCGGCATTGGCCCGACTTACCAGCAGGAGCGTTAGTTGAGCCCGATGAGCCAGGCGGCGCAGAATCTGAACTGGTTGATCACGAACTTCGTGGACAACACCCCCGGGGTGTCCCACACGGTGGTGGTCTCCGCCGACGGACTCCTTCTGGCGATGTCCGAAGGCTTCCCCCGTGACCGAGCCGATCAACTGGCGGCGGTGGCCTCCGGCCTGACCTCGCTCACCTCCGGAGCCTCCCGCATCTTCGAAGGCGGCGTGGTCAACCAGACCGTCGTCGAAATGGAACGAGGGTTCCTCTTCATCATGTCGATCTCCGACGGATCCTCCCTCGCCGTGCTCGCCCACCCCGAGTGCGACATCGGCCTCGTCGGCTACGAGATGGCCCTGCTGGTCGATCGCGCGGGCAACGTCCTCACCCCGGACCTGCGTGCCGAACTTCAGGGCAGCCTGTTGAACTGATCCAACGACCATCCGACGCCCGCCCGCCCGGCCATACGGCCGGTCGGCCCCCCACCGGCACCGACCGACGGCACCACCGTCACCTTGTTGTCCGACCGGAGGATCCATGACCCCGCCCCCCGCCTCGCCCGGCCCGTACGGCGGCCATCACCAATCGCCGTACGGGGGTGAAGGCGACCAGCCATTGGTGCGCCCCTATGCCATGACCGGTGGCCGGACCCGGCCCCGCTACCAGCTCGCCATCGAGGCGCTGGTCAGCACGACGGCCGACCCCGTGCATCTGCAGGGGCTCCTTCCCGAGCACCAGCGGATCTGCCACCTGTGCCAGGAGGTCAAGTCGGTCGCCGAGGTCTCGGCGCTGCTGAACATCCCCCTTGGTGTGGCACGCATCCTGGTGGCGGACCTGGCGGAGGCCGGCATGGTGGCGATCCACCAGCCCGGGGGCGGTTCGGAAGCGGGCGGAACTCCGGACGTGACACTGCTCGAAAGGGTGCTCAGTGGACTTCGCAAGCTCTAGCGGTGCTCCCCCCTCCCGCGCGACCACCTCGGCGAAGATCGTGGTGGCGGGCGGCTTCGGCGTGGGCAAGACCACGTTCGTCGGCGCGGTCTCGGAGATCAATCCGCTGCGCACCGAAGCCGTGATGACGTCGGCCTCGGCGGGGATCGACGATCTGAGCCACGTCCAGGACAAGACCACGACGACCGTGGCGATGGACTTCGGCCGCATCACACTCGACGACGACCTGATCCTGTACCTGTTCGGCACGCCCGGCCAGGACCGCTTCTGGTTCATGTGGGACGACCTGGTGCGCGGCGCGATCGGCGCCGTGGTCCTGGTGGACACCCGCCGGCTGGCCGACTGCTTCCCGGCGGTCGACTACTTCGAGAACTCCGGACTGCCCTTCGTCATCGCCCTCAACGGCTTCGACGGCCAGCAGCCCTACAACCCCGAAGAGGTCCGCGAGGCCCTGCAGATCGGCCCGGACACTCCCATCATCACCACCGACGCGCGCCACCGCAGCGAGGCGAAGAGCGCGCTCATCACGCTGGTCGAGCATGCGCTGATGGCCCGACTCAAGTAGCGGCCGCCGTCCGGAAGTTGTCGGAAAACCGACGTAGGGCGGGCTGTGTCGAACGACACGGCCCGCTCGTCCTTCATAACGTTTCGACAGAGATATGCACCGACTCTCGATACAGAGCGCGATCGCGCAGCTCCGGTGCGCACTCAAATAGTTCGGTATTCGACATATCTCATCCGTAACGCCCCTTTTTTCTCTGGTCCAGACAACGCACTGAGCGCTTTGCGCACTGTTTGGAAAGCACCCGCGCGGCGTGCTGGAATTCGCTGAACTGGGCAGTCAGGGCTCAGCTGGGAACGGCACGATTCAGGTGCCGATGCCGAGAGGTTGTTGGTCGAGTGAGGCGAAGCAAGCCGGACCCCGCGCAAGAGGCGCGAGGGAACTTCACCCCGCCGCCGCGTACAGGCACAGCGGCGTCGCCCGCCGAGGCAGCGGAGCCGGCCGCACCCAGTGGTGGCCGGATCTCCCCTCGGAACTGGCGGGTGCGCGGCCGGCTGTACGCGATCCTGCTCATCCCCGTGCTCGTCGCCCTGGTCTTCGGTGGCTTCCAGGTCGCCTCATCGGTCTCCACCTGGAACGAGGCGCGGGACGCCGAGCGCACCGCTCAGGTCGTCCGGGCCGCCACCACCTACGCCCACGCCCTGGTCAACGAGCGCGACCTGACCGCGGGCCCGCTGCTCAGCGGCACCAACGAGGCCACGGTGGCCAAGGCACGGGCCGCCAGCGACGCGGCGAAGAAGGGTTTCGACAAGGCCGTCGCCGACATGCCGCAGACACCCGCCCTGAAACGCCGCCTCAAAGCGTTCAGAGCCAGCGAACCGCAGCTGGCCACCCTCCGCCGGAACGCCTACACCGACCGCCTCGACGGTGTGAAGACCGAAGAGGGCTATGTGGCCGTCGAGCACGGGCTGACCGAGTTCGCCAATGAACTGGGCCTGGGCACCGGCAATATCACGTCATACGGCCGTACCGTCTACGCGGTATCCCTGGCCAAGGGCGCGGAGTCGCTGCAGCGCTCCATCGGCACCCATCTGCTGGTGAAGCCCGGCCCGTCCGCGACCGACCGCAAGACCCAGCTCACCGCCTTCACCTCGTACGTCTACCTCGAGGGCATCGCGCTCGGGGAGTTCGAGGCCGCCGGCACCCCGCAGGACGTGACCCGGCTCGAGGACACCCTCACGGCGGCGGAGAAGCGTGCGCAGACGCAAATCGCCGAGGCGAAGCGGAAGGCCGAGGCGGCCGGAAGGAAGTTCGTGGCGCCGCCCGGCATGGACAAGATGCTCAAGGCCATCGGCAGCGGTGCGAGCCCCTCCGCGCTGGCCGCCCAGGGGGTCACCCCGGATTCCTGGTTCAACGCCTCCACGATCAAGTTCAACGCCTACCGGGATGTCGAGCAGACCCTGGTGAACAAGGCCGTGGACGAGGCGGCACAGATCTCCTCGGACGCCCGGCGCGATGCGATCGTGAACGGCGCGATCGTGGTGCTGGCGCTCCTCGCCGCCTTCTTCGTGGCCGCCCGGATGGCCCGCTCGATGAGCCATTCGATGCGGCAACTGCGCAACGCCGCCTTCGAGGTCGCCGAGAAGCGGCTGCCGGCGGTGGTCGGCCAGCTCTCCCGCACCGACCCCGGACGGGTGGACACCCGGGTCAGCTCGATACCGATCAACACCCGGGACGAGATCGGCGAGGTGGCCCGCGCCTTCGACCAGGTGCACCGCGAGGCGATCCGGCTCGCGGCCGAGCAGGCGATGCTGCGCGGCGGCGTCAACGCGATCTTCACCAACCTTTCCAGTCGCAACCAGGGACTGATCGAGCGGCAGCTGACCCTGATCTCCGAACTGGAGAGCCGGGAGGCCGATCCGGACCAGCTGGAGCACCTCTTCCGGCTGGACCACCTGGCCACCCGTATGCGGCGCAACGGCGAGAACCTCCTGATCCTCGCGGGCGAGGAGCCCGGCCGGCGCTGGAACCAGCCGGTGCCGCTGATCGACGTGTTGCGGGCCTCCTCCTCGGAGGTGGAGTCCTACGAGCGGATCGAGCTGGCCGGGATCTCCGAGAGCGAGATCCACGGCACCGCGGTGACCGACCTGGTGCACCTCCTGGCCGAGCTGCTGGAGAACGCCACCACCTTCTCCTCCCCGCACACCAAGGTGCGGGTCACCTCGACCCGGCTGCCCGACGGCCGGGTGGTGGTGGAGATCCACGACAAGGGCATCGGCCTCACCGCCGAGGACTTCGCCGACATCAACCACAAGCTGGCCAATCCGCCGACGGTGGACGCCTCGGTGTCCCAGCGCATGGGCCTGTTCGTGGTCGGCCGCCTCGCCGACCGGCACGGCATCCGGGTCCAGCTGCGCCCCTCCGGGGAGCTGGCGGGCACCACCTCGCTGGTGATGCTGCCCGAGGCGATCACCCACGGCGGTGGCGGCGAGGAGCTGCCCCAGGACGACTTCACGGTCTCCCGGATCGTCCCCGAGCCGCGGCCCGCGCCCGGCTACGAGGACGCGAGCGAGCTGTCCTCGCGCACCGCCGCCGAGCTGGGCTTCGACGACTCCGCCTACGACCGGGACCAGGGGCAGAACCAGTTCCTGGGCCAGTACAGCGGGATGGGGGCCACCCCGCCGGAGCAGGATCCGCGGCATGACCAGGCGGTTTCCGATCCATTGGCGCAGTCCGCCTACCAGAATTCCGCCTTTACGCAACCGGAAGCGGATTACACAACTCAAACGGAATCCGAACAGCAGCCGTACATCGGCTACAACTCACCCCCTCAGCAGGGAGAGTGGGGCGATTCCGGATCTTTCGAGATGCCCTTCGCGCCGCAGTTCGGGACCGAAGCGGAATCAGGACCCAGCGCTCCCGAAGTTTCCCGGGACCGCGTAGAGTTCCACCGTCCGGGCCCCTCCCCGAGCGGAATCCACTCGATGACCGACGCCGGGCTTCCGCGTCGTGGCAAGCAGTGGCAGCCGTCCGGGGACATAGGGGCACAGGGGATGGTCGGGGACCCGGCGGCGCCCGCGGCGCCGGAGCGGCCCTATCAGGCTCCCCAGCAGCAGGAGGACGGTGCCCCGTGGCAGTCGGAGAACGACCAGCGCTGGCACCGTGCCGAGCGGCTGCGCGAGCCGAAGGCCGGCGGGATCACATCGTCCGGCCTGCCCCGCCGGGTGCCCAAGGCCAATCTGGTCGAGGGCGCCGCGGAGCCGACCGGACAGGGCGGCCCCCAGGTCTCCCGCGCCCCCGAGGACGTCCGCGGCAGGCTGAGCAACCTGCGCCGCGGCGTCCAGCGGGGACGCGACGCGAGATCCGGGACCCCCGGGCGTGACCAGCATGACCAACAGGGCTTCGGCCCCGGCAGCACCTACGATCAGGAGCGTTAGTGTGAGCCCGATGAGCCAGGCGGCGCAGAACCTGAACTGGTTGATCACGAACTTCGTGGACAACACCCCCGGGGTGTCCCACACGGTGGTGGTCTCCGCCGACGGACTCCTTCTGGCGATGTCCGAAGGCTTCCCCCGTGACCGAGCCGATCAACTGGCGGCGGTGGCCTCCGGCCTGACCTCGCTCACCTCCGGAGCCTCCCGCATCTTCGAAGGCGGCGTGGTCAACCAGACCGTCGTCGAAATGGAACGAGGGTTCCTCTTCATCATGTCGATCTCCGACGGATCCTCCCTCGCCGTGCTCGCCCACCCCGAGTGCGACATCGGCCTCGTCGGCTACGAGATGGCCCTGCTGGTCGATCGCGCGGGCAACGTCCTCACCCCGGACCTCCGCGCGGAATTGCAGGGCAGTCTTCTCAACTAGCAAACATGGAGTGCGTTTCGCGCCACCGCGCCATAGGGTGCGGTGGCGCGACCGGCAAGACAGGCGAGTTGGAGGAGGACACGTGGCAACGCCCCCTAGCGGATATCCGTACGCCCACGGGCAGCCGTCCGAGCCGCGCGGAGAGGGCCCAGTGAAGCGCTACAACTTCCCCTCCGCACCCAGCCGCCAGGCCCGCTCGCCACAGCAGCCGGAGCCCCAGCGGGAGCAGCAGCCCCCGCGGCGGCAGCCGCAGCGGCCCCAGCAACAGCCGTACACGCCCTCCTACGCGCCTCCCAGGCAGTCGGAGGGGTCCTGGTACGACGCGCCGCCCGCGCCCCGTATCGAGCCCGTACAGCCGCCTCAGCGCCCAGCCCCGGAACCTTCCTCCCCCGCGGGCGGCACCCATAACCCTCTGGTGCGCCCGTACGCCATGACAGGGGGCCGGACCCGGCCCCGGTACCAGCTCGCCATCGAGGCGCTGGTGCACACCACGGCCGACCCCGCTCAGCTCCAGGGCCAACTGCCCGAGCACCAGCGGATCTGCCACCTGTGCCGCGAGATCAAGTCGGTCGCCGAGATCTCCGCACTGCTCAACATTCCTCTCGGCGTAGCCCGCATCCTCGTAGCCGACCTGGCCGAGGCGGGGCTCGTCGCGATCCATCAGCCCGGCGGCGACGAGACCGCCGGCGGTCAGCCTGACGTGACACTGCTCGAAAGGGTGCTCAGTGGACTTCGCAAGCTCTAGCGGTGCAGCCCGCTCCACCACCTCCGCGAAAATCGTGGTGGCGGGCGGCTTCGGCGTGGGCAAGACCACGTTCGTCGGCGCGGTCTCGGAGATCAACCCGCTGCGCACCGAAGCCGTGATGACCTCCGCCTCGGCGGGGATCGACGATCTCACCCACGCGCCGGACAAGACCACCACCACGGTGGCCATGGACTTCGGCCGCATCACGCTGGACCAGGACCTGATCCTGTACCTGTTCGGCACGCCCGGCCAGGACCGCTTCTGGTTCATGTGGGACGACCTGGTCCGCGGTGCCATCGGCGCGGTCGTCCTGGTGGACACCCGCCGCCTCGCCGACTGCTTCCCGGCGGTCGACTACTTCGAGAACTCCGGGCTGCCGTTCGTCATCGCCCTCAACGGCTTCGACGGGCACCAGCCCTACAACCCCGAAGAGGTCCGCGAGGCCCTCCAGATCGGCCCCGACGCGCCGATCATCGTCACCGACGCCCGCCACCGCAGCGAGGCCAAGAGCGCGCTGATCACCCTGGTCGAGCACGCGCTGATGGCCCGGCTGCGCTAGCCGAGGCCGACGGCGGAAGCCAAAATCCCCTGCTCTCCGAAGGAGAACAGGGGATTTGTGCGTTTCAGCGGGCCTTCTCGGGCGTCCGGGCGGTGTGCGGCCGTCCGGACCCGGCGGCGCCTGTGGGGCGCGGTCAGCCCTGCCAGCTGTGCGGCGCGCTGAACGCCGGGCGGCGCTCCAGACGGCGCCAGCGGGCGGCGCTGCGGCTCGGGCGGGTGGAGCCGGCGGCCCGGTGGGTGCCGGCGGCCGCGCGGGCGAGCAGCACCGCGGTGACCGCGGCGAGCTCCTCGGCGTCGGCGTGGCCCTTCTCGACCCGGACCAGGGTGGCCGCCGCCGCGGCGGCGGGATCGGCGATATCGCTGGGTGTGCTCACGGTTTTCTCTTCTCCCTTGTCGCGCGGGTCCCGCGCGAGGTCATGAACGTGAGGGTTACTGCGGCGGGTTGCCGTGCTTGCGGGACGGCAGGTCGGCGTGCTTGTCGCGCAGCATCGCCAGGGACCGGATGAGGACCTCACGGGTTTCGGCCGGGTCGATCACATCGTCGACCAGCCCCCGCTCGGCCGCGTAGTACGGGTGCATCAGCTCGGACTTGTACTCCTTGACCATGCGGGCGCGCATGGCCTCGGGGTCGTCGGCCCCGGAGATCTGACGGCGGAAGATCACGTTGGCGGCGCCCTCGGCACCCATCACCGCGATCTCGTTGGTCGGCCAGGCGTAGGTCAGGTCGGCCCCGATGGACTGGGAGTCCATCACGATGTAGGCGCCGCCGTACGCCTTGCGCAGGATGACGGAGATCCGCGGCACGGTGGCGTTGCAGTACGCGTACAGCATCTTGGCGCCGTGCCGGATGATCCCGCCGTGCTCCTGGTCCACACCGGGCAGGAAGCCGGGCACGTCGAGGAAGGTGACCAGCGGGATGTTGAAGGCGTCGCACATCTGGATGAAGCGTGCGGACTTCTCCGACGCCTCGATGTCCAGCACCCCGGCCAGCGACTGCGGCTGGTTGGCGATGATGCCGGCCACCTGGCCGTCGAGCCGGGTCAGCGCGCAGATGATGTTGGTCGCCCAGCGCTCGTGGACCTCGAGGTACTCGCCGTCGTCGACGATCTCCTCGATGACCTTGCGCATGTCGTACGGCCGGTTGCCGTCGGCCGGGACGAGGTCCAGCAGCGAGTCGCCGCGCCGGGAGGCCGGGTCGTCGGACTCGACGGTCGGCGGGTTCTCGCGGTTGTTCTGCGGCAGCAGCGACAGGAGGTAGCGGACCTCCTCGAGGCAGGTCTCCTCGTCGTCGTAGGCGAAGTGGCACACACCCGAGGTCTCGGCGTGCACATCCGCGCCGCCCAGTCCGTTCTGGCTGACCTTCTCGCCCGTCACCGCCTGGACCACATCGGGTCCGGTGATGAACATCTGCGAGGTCTCCCGGACCATGAAGACGAAGTCCGTCAGCGCCGGGGAGTACGCCGCGCCGCCCGCGCACGGGCCGAGCATCACGCTGATCTGGGGGATGACACCGGACGCCTTGGTGTTCCGCTGGAAGATGCCCCCGTAACCGGCGAGCGCCGAGACGCCCTCCTGGATGCGGGCACCGGCGCCGTCGTTGAGGGACACCAGCGGCGCCCCGGCCGAGATGGCCATGTCCATGATCTTGTGGATCTTGGTGGCATGGGCTTCCCCCAGCGCCCCGCCGAAGATCCTGAAGTCGTGTGCGTAGACGAACACCGTCCGTCCGTGGACGGTCCCCCAGCCGGTGACGACACCGTCGGTGTAAGGCTTCTTGGCCTCAAGACCGAACCCGGTCGCACGATGCCGCCGCAGCGGCTCCACTTCGTTGAAGGACCCCTCGTCAAGCAGCAGATCGATCCGCTCGCGAGCCGTCAGCTTCCCCTTGGCCTTCTGGGCCTCGGTCGCCCGCTCGCTCGGGCCACGCCGAGCCTGCTCGCGAATCGCGTGCAGCTCGGCGACGCGCCCGCGAACGTCACTCGCCTCAGCAGGCGCACCTTCGAGATTGGTCATGCAATGACGGTACGTTCCCGGGCCCCCGGAAACGCATGTCAATTCCCTACAACGTCAAGGGCGTTTTGGTGGGCAGGCGGAACAGAACTGGACAGCGGCTTTCCCACTACCTGGTGTCCTAAAGGACTATCGGCCCTGTCGGCACCCCACAAACCTCCAGGCCGTGACGGTGTGAGGGGCGGGCGCGACCACCCGGATGGGCGGCGTCCGCCGGAGCGGCCGTGCGGCCGGATCGGGCAACGGAGCACGTCGGCCGCGCTCCGCTCCCCGCACCCTACTCCGGCCGCCGCCGACGCCGCACCGTCCGCCTCCTCGCGCCGGCCGGCGCGTCACTCCTGCGGGTCCACCCCGGCCCGCAGCAGCCCGTAGGCGTAGGCGTCGTCCAGTGCCTGCCAGGACGCGGCGATCACGTTCTCCCCGACGCCCACGGTCGACCACTCCCCCTGGCCGTCCGCGGTGGCGACCAGCACCCGGGTCGTCGACTCGGTGCCGTGCTTGCCTTCCAGGATGCGGACCTTGTAGTCCACCAGCTCCATCGTCGCCAGCTGCGGATAGATCCGCTCAAGACCCACCCGCAGCGCCCGGTCCAGGGCGTTGACCGGGCCGTTGCCCTCCGCCGTGGCGACGATCCGCTCGCCCTTGGCCCACAGCTTCACGGTGGCCTCGTTGGCGTGGGTGCCGTCCGGGCGGTCCTCGACGATCGCGCGCCAGGACTCGACGCGGAAGAAGCGGCGGGGACGGCCCTCGACCTCCTGGCGCAGCAGCAGCTCGAAGGAGGCGTCGGCGGCCTCGTAGGTGTAGCCCGCGAGCTCCCGCTCCTTGACCCGCTCCACGATCCGGCCCACCAGCGCCCGGTCGCCGCCGAGGTCGATGCCCAGCTCCTTGCCCTTGAGCTCGATCGACGCCCGTCCGGCCATGTCGGAGACGAGCATCCGCATGGTGTTGCCGACCCGCTCGGGGTCGATGTGCTGGTACAGATCCGGGTCGACCTTGATCGCGGAGGCGTGCAGTCCGGCCTTGTGGGCGAAGGCGGAAACACCCACATAGGGCTGGTGAGTGGACGGCGTCAGATTGACGACCTCGGCGATCGCGTGCGAGATCCGGGTCATCTCCTCCAGGGCGCCCTCCGGCAGCACCCGGCGGCCGTACTTGAGCTCCAGGGCCGCGACGACCGGGAAGAGGTTGGCGTTGCCCACCCGCTCGCCGTAGCCGTTGGCCGTGCACTGGACGTGGGTGGCGCCCGCGTCCACGGCGGCGAGGGTGTTGGCGACCGCGCAGCCGGTGTCGTCCTGGGCGTGGATACCCAGCCGCGCCCCGGTGTCGGCCAGCACGGTGCGGACCACCGCGTCGATCTGGCCGGGGAGCATGCCGCCGTTGGTGTCGCAGAGGATCACCACCTCGGCGCCCGCCTCGTGGGCGGCGGAGACGACCTGCTTGGCGTAGCCGGCGTTGGCGCGGTAGCCGTCGAAGAAGTGCTCGCAGTCGAGGAAGACCCGGCGGCCCTGGGACCGCAGGTAGGCGACGGTCTCCCGGACCATCGCGAGGTTCTCCTCGAGCGTGGTGCGCAGGGCCAGCTCCACATGGCGGTCGTGGGACTTCGCCACCAGGGTGATCACCGGCGCCCCGGACTCCAGCAACGCCTTGACCTGGGCGTCGTCCTCGGCGCGCACCCCCGCCTTGCGGGTGGCGCCGAACGCCACCAGCTGGGCGTGTTTGAAGTCGATCTCGGCGCGGGCCCGAGCGAAGAACTCCGTGTCGCGCGGGTTGGCACCGGGCCAGCCGCCCTCGATGAAGCCCACGCCGAAGTCGTCCAGGTGACGGGCGATGGTCAGCTTGTCCGCGACCGTGAGGCTGATGCCCTCGCGCTGCGCTCCGTCGCGCAGGGTGGTGTCGAAGACATGGAAGCCGTCGTCGGGCAGATCCTTCATGGTTGGTCTGGCTCCTGTCGGATGGATCTCGGTCTACCGGAATATCCGGTTCCGCGCCCTCCTATGATCCCTCACGCTTCGCCTCCGGCGGGATGGTCCGGAAAACGAAAAGACCCCTCGCGGGTGCGAGAGGTCTGCGCGCGGGTCTGGGGCACGGTGGCCGCCCCGTACCTGGTCGTACGGGCGGTCACTGCGGACCGGCGCGCCTGCTGCCAATAATCATGACGAACGAGAGCACGGGAGCAGTTTGGCACATTCCGCCCCCGCGCTCTCATCCGTCTCAGGATGCGAACTCTCGGCGTCAACGAGGTGACGCCCGAAGGTCAGCCCAGGGGGTGCATCCAGCCATGCGGGTCCGGGGCGGCGCCGGTCTGGACGTCCAGCAGCGCCTTGCGCAGCCGCATCGTCACCTCGCCCGGCTCACCGTCGGCCACCGTCCAGCTCGCCCGAGCGGACTTGACCGAGCCGACCGGGGTGATCACGGCCGCGGTACCGCAGGCGAAGACCTCGGTGAGGGTCCCGTCGGCGTTGCCCTCGCGCCAGTCGTCGACGGAGATCCGGCCCTCGGTGACCTCGTAGCCGAGGTCGGCGGCGATCTCCAGCAGCGAGGCGCGGGTGATCCCCGGCAGCAGCGAACCGGACAGCTCGGGGGTCACGATGCGGTCCCCGTACACGAAGTACAGGTTCATCCCGCCCATCTCCTCGATCCAGCGGCGCTCGATCGCGTCCAGCCAGACCACCTGGTCACAGCCCTGCTCGGCGGCCTGCGCCTGGGCGACCAGGGAGGCCGCGTAGTTGCCGCCCGTCTTGGCCGCGCCGGTGCCGCCGGGCGCGGCGCGGACATACTCCTCCGAGAGCCAGACCGAGACCGGCTGCACACCGCCGGGGAAGTAGGCCCCGGCCGGGGAGGCGATCACCACGAAGAGGAACTCGTTGGCGGGCCGGACGCCGAGCCCGACCTCGGTGGCGAACATGAAGGGCCGCAGATACAGGGACTGCTCCCCGTGGCCCGGCACCCACGCCTTGTCCTGGGTGACCAGCGCGTCACACGCCGCGACGAAGGTCTCGACGGGGAGCTCCGGCATGCCCATGCGGCGTGCGGAGGTCTGGAACCGCTCGGCGTTCTGGTCGGGGCGGAACGTGGCCACGGTGCCGTCGGGCCGGCGGTACGCCTTGAGCCCCTCGAAGATCGTCTGGGCGTAGTGCAGCGTCATGTTCGCCGGGTCGAGCGAGAGCGGGGCGTACGGCACGAGCTGGGCCTCGTGCCAGCCACGGCCCTCCGTCCACTTGACCGTCACCATGTGATCGGTGAAGTGGCGGCCGAATCCGGGGTTGGCCAGGATCTTCTCCCGCTCGGCGGCTGGAAGGGGGTGGGAGGAGGGCTTGAGCTCGATCGTGGGCGTCGTCATGGCAGGTAGTCCTTCACCTTGGGTTGTGGCGGACCGCGCTCGCACCATCCTGCCCGCAAGCGGTACTAGGACATCCAAGCTCTTCTTCACACAGCGGCCCCACCGCGGATTATCTCCTAGGTGAGGCCGGGGAAGTGAGCGTTGTGCAACGCGCGGCCCAAGGTCGATGGTCGCACCCAGCCGCGCACTGGCACAGGCTGGGGTCAGCCGGATACTCGGGCGGCGAGCGCGTCGCCGATCTCGTCGGTGGTGCGCGGCGCGGCCGCGTCCCGCTCGGCGAGGTCCGAGGCGACGGCGGTCTCGATACGGGCCGCCTCGTCCCCGTAGCCGAGGTGCGACAGCAGCAGGGCCACCGACAGGACGGTCGCCGTCGGGTCGGCCTTGCCGGTGCCCGCGATGTCCGGCGCGGAGCCGTGGACCGGCTCGAACATCGACGGGAAGGCGCCGGAGGGGTTGATGTTTCCGCTCGCGGCGAGCCCGATGCCACCGGTGACGGCGGCGGCGAGGTCGGTGAGGATGTCACCGAAGAGGTTGTCGGTGACGATCACGTCGAACCGCTCCGGCTGGGTGACGAAGAAGATCGTCGCGGCGTCGACGTGCAGATAGTCGGTGGTGACCTCGGGGTACTCCTGGCCGACCCGGTCGAAGATGTTCTTCCACAGGTGGCCGGCGTGCACCAGGACGTTGTTCTTGTGCACGAGGGTCAGCTTCTTGCGCGGCCGGGAGTCGGCACGCTCGTAGGCGTCCCGGACCACGCGCTCGACCCCGTGGGCGGTGTTCAGGCTGACCTCGGTGGCGACCTCGTCCGGGGTGCCGGTGCGCATCGAACCGCCGTTGCCCACGTACGGGCCCTCGGTGCCCTCGCGGACGACCACGAAGTCGATGTCGGGGCGGCCGGCCAGCGGGGTCGGGGTGTTCGGGAAGAGCTTCGACGGACGCAGGTTGACGTAGTGGTCGAAGGCGAAGCGCAGCTTGAGCAGCAGCCCGCGCTCGAGCACGCCGGAGGGCACCGACGGGTCGCCGATCGCGCCGAGCAGGATCGCGTCGTGGTCCTTCAGCGACTCCAGCTCCGCGTCCGGCAGGGTGTCGCCGGTGGCGTGCCAGCGCTGGGCGCCGAGATCGTAACTCCGGGTCTCCAGCTTCACGTCCTGCGGAAGGGCGGCGGAGAGGACCTTCAGGCCCTGGGCCACGACTTCCTGGCCGATACCGTCACCGGGGATCACTGCGAGGCGAATGCTGCGAGACATACCGGGACCCTACCGCTCGTCCCATGGATTGACATAGGCGTTCCAGCATTCGGACGGCCGCCCAGCGGCAATCACCCGTTCACCCCCTGTATGGTGCGCCGTTGACCGCTCGGGGGACATTCCGGTCCATGGATACACCACGGTTCGGCGTACCGGAACGGCTCGCCCAGCGGATGACCATGGCGGAGCAGCACGAGTATCTGCGGGCCCGGCTCTCCCGCCGCCGGGTGCTGCGCGGGGGCGCCGCCACGGCGGGCACGGTCGCGGGCGCGGGGCTGCTGGGCGGGGCGGCGTGCGCGGCCGGGACCAGGCCGGCGCCGGCCGCGAGCCCGAAGCCGGGGGCCGCCACGGTGGACGGCACGCTGGTCGCCCCGTTCGGCCGCCATCTGGCCTTCGGCGCCGATCCGCGGACGCAAATGCGGATCTCCTGGCAGGTCCCGTTCGCGGTGCGGAAGCCGTATGTGCGGATCGGCACCAGCCCGTTGGAGCTCACCCGCAAGGTCGAGGCCGAGGTGCGCCATCTGCACACCCCGTCGCTGAGCGCCAAGCTGCCCGCGGTCGACCAGTTCCATCTGCACGCCGCGGTGGACGACCTGCGCCCCGGGGTCACCTACTACTACGGCGTCGGGCATGCGGACCGCGATCCGGCCGTGCCGCGTCACTTCGCGTCCGTGGGCACCTTCCGCACCGCGCCGGACCGGCCCGGGAAGTTCGTCTTCACCGCCTTCGGGGACCAGGGGGTGAGCTATGACGCGCTCGCCAACGATCAGTTGATCCTCGGCCAGAACCCGTCGTTCCATCTGCACGCCGGAGATCTGTGCTACGCGGACACCACCGGCCACGGAGAGAAGTCCGACCTCTATGACGCCCGGGTCTGGGACTCCTTCCTCGCCCAGACCGACTCGGTCGCGGCGAGCGTGCCGTGGATGGTGACCACCGGCAACCACGACATGGAGGCGTGGTACTCCCCCGACGGCTACGGCGGCCAGCTGGCCCGCTGGTCACTGCCCGAGAACGGCCCGGACCCGCGCAAGGCGCCCGGGGTCTATTCGTTCGTCTACGGGAACGTGGGCGTGGTCGCCCTGGACGCCAATGACGTGTCGTACGAGATGCCGGCCAACAAGGGGTACACGGACGGGGCGCAGACCCGCTGGCTGGACCGCGAGCTGGGGCGGCTGCGCAAGCGGCCCGGCATCGACTTCCTGGTGGTCTTCTTCCACCACTGCGCCTACTCCACCACCAGCGCCCACGCCTCGGACGGCGGGGTGCGCGACGCGTGGGTGCCGCTGTTCGACAAGCACCAGGTGGACCTGGTCATCAACGGCCACAACCACGTCTACGAGCGGACCGACGCGCTCCGGGGCGGCAAGGTCGCCCGCCGGGTCCCGGTGGAGGGGAGCGCCGACGCGGTGCGCGACGGGATCGTCTACGTGACAGCGGGCGGGGCGGGCGCGAAGCTCTACGAGTTCCCGGTGCCCGACAGCTACGAGGGGCACGTCAACCACCTCGACGAGGTGAAGACCTACCACTGGACCGAGGACGGCGAGAAGAACCGGGACAGCGCGGACTGGTCCCGGGTCCGCTACACCGGCTTCTCGTTCCTCGCGGTGGAGGTGGAGCCGGGCCCCCGCCCCAGGCTCACCGTCACGGCCCTGGCGGAGTCGGGCGAGCGGGTGGACCGCTTCGAGGTGACCCGGCCCCGGCGTCAGTGACCGGTGGCGCCGCCGTTGTCCCGGCGGTCGAGGGCGCGCTGGAGCGCGGCGGCCGCCTTCTTGCGGTCGGTGTTGTCGGTCTTGCGGCGGATCCTGCGGACAGTCGTCTCGGCCATGATCACATCTCCTCTGCTGAACCCCGGTGAACGCCCGGGAGGAAGGAAAGCTCCCCGAGAAGGTGGCTGCCGGAAGGGGCGGGGGCCTGGGTGCGGCAGGGGTCGCCTGCGCGATGTGCACCGGCCGCGGCCGCCATCGCTGGATACAGCGAGACGTTCGGCTTCCACAAAAGTAAGGCAGCGGAGCGTCAGTGTCTGCACAATTAGTCGGACGTCCTACTATCTGAGACGCGAACAGCGTGATATCGGCCACTGACCCAGGGTGATCATCCACCGGCGCCGCGCCGATGGCCGAGGCCGACCCCCGTCCGACCTCGACCAACGGCGGTCGATCGCAAGTCCGTGGGCGATCCCGCGCCTGGTTACCCACGTAAACTGCGGTAAATAGTGCCTACTTGACTGCTTGACGCTAGCACCGCCGCGTATCGGGCGTCCACAGATTTCCCCCGACGCGCCCCCGTACAGCACCGCGCCCCCGGACCACTTCAGTGCGGTCCGGGGGCGCGGGTCGCCGGGCCCGAGGGTCAGCCCATGTGCGGGTAGCGGTAGTCGGTCGGCGGGACCAGGGTCTCCTTGATCGAGCGGGTGGAGGTCCAGCGCATCAGGTTCTGCTTGGCGCCCGCCTTGTCGTTGGTGCCGGACGCGCGGCCGCCGCCGAAGGGCTGCTGGCCGACGACGGCACCGGTCGGCTTGTCGTTGATGTAGAAGTTGCCGGCCGCGAAGCGCAGCGCCTCACAGGCGGCGGCCGCCGCCGCGCGGTCCTGGGCGATGACGGCGCCGGTCAGCCCGTACGGGGCGGCCGACTCCATCTGCTTCAGCATCGCGTCGTACTCCTCGTCCTCGTAGACGTGCACCCCGAGGATCGGGCCGAAGTACTCGTCCTTGAAGATCTCGTTCCCCGGGTCGGTGGAGACCAGCACGGTCGGGCGGACGAACCAGCCCTCGCTGTCGTCGTAGGAGCCGCCCGCGACGACCTCGATCGTCGGGTCGGACTTCGCCCGGTCGATCGCCGCCTTGTTCTTGGCGAAGGCGCGCTCGTCGATGACCGCTCCCATGAAGTTGTCGAGGTCGGCCACATCGCCCATGGTCAGCCCGTTGACCTCGGTGGCGAACTCCTCCTTGAGGCCGTTCTCCCACAGGGAGCGCGGCACATAGGCGCGGGAGGCCGCGGAGCACTTCTGGCCCTGGAACTCGAAGGCGCCGCGGGTCATCGCCGTCTTGAGCACCGCCGGGTCGGCGGAGGGGTGGGCGACGATGAAGTCCTTGCCGCCGGTCTCACCGACCAGCCGCGGATAGGTCTTGTAGTTCTCGATGTTGTTGCCGACCGTCTTCCACAGGTACTGGAAGGTACGGGTCGAACCGGTGAAGTGGATGCCCGCGAGGTCCGGGTGGGCCAGCGCCACCTCGGAGACCTCCTTGCCGTCGCCCGTGACCAGGTTGATCACGCCCTTGGGCAGCCCGGCCTCCTCCAGCACCTCCATGAGCAGCACGGCGGCGTGCGTCTGGGTCGGGGACGGCTTCCAGACCACCACGTTGCCCATCAGGGCGGGGGCGGTCGGGAGGTTGCCCGCGATGGCGGAGAAGTTGAAGGGGGTGATCGCGTAGACGAACCCCTCCAGCGGCCGGTGGTCGGTGCGGTTCCAGACCCCGGGCGAGTTGGTCACCGGCTGCTCGGCCAGGATCTGGCGGGCGAAGTGGACGTTGAAGCGCCAGAAGTCGATCAGCTCACAGGGGGTGTCGATCTCCGCCTGCTGCGCGGTCTTCGACTGGCCCAGCATGGTGGACGCGGCGAGCGTCTCCCGCCAGGGGCCGGAGAGCAGATCGGCGGCCTTGAGGATGACCGCGGCGCGGTCGTCGAAGCTGAGCGCGCGCCACGCCGGGGCCGCGGCCAGGGCGGCGTCGATCGCGTCCTGCGCGTCCCGCTGGGTGGCGTTGCCGTAGGTGCCCAGGCGGGCGGAGTGCTTGTGCGGCTGGACGACGTCGAAGCGCTCCCCCGCTCCCATCCGCTTCTGGCCGCCGATGGTCATCGGCAGGTCGATGGGGTTCTCGCCGAGCTCCTTGAGCTTGGTCTCGAGGCGGGCGCGCTCCGGGGTACCGGGGGCGTAGGTGTGCACCGGCTCGTTCACCGGCACGGGGACCTGGGTGACGGCGTCCATGATGGCCGTTGTCTCCTTCGATCGTCGGGGGCGTCGGGGGGTTACGAGGTCTGCGATCCCGGGAGCGGTCAGCGTCGGCCGACCAGCGAACGCAGGAAGAATGTGAGGTTGGCGGGACGCTCCGCGAGGCGGCGCATGAAGTACCCATACCAGTCTGTGCCATACGGGACGTAAACCCGCATACGGTGACCTTCCGCCACCAGCCGCTCCTGCTCGGCCACGCGGATCCCGTACAGCATCTGGAACTCGTACTCGTCCAGCTTGCGCCCGAGGCGGTGTGCCAGATCCTGGGCGATGGCGACCATACGCGGATCGTGCGAGCCGATCATGGGGTAGCCGTCACCGGCCATCAGGATCTTCAGACAGCGCACGTATGCACGGTCCACCTCGCGCTTGTCCTGGTGGGCGACGCTCGCCGGCTCGTTGTACGCGCCCTTCACCAGCCGCACCCGGGAGCCTTCCCCGGCCAGCGCCCGGCAGTCGTCCTCGGTCCGGAAGAGATAGGACTGGAGGACCGCGCCGGTCTGCGGGAAGCGGGTGCGCAGCTCGCCGAGGATGGCGAGGGTGGAGTCCACCGTGGTGTGGTCCTCCATGTCGAGGGTGACGGTCGTGCCCGCCGCCGCGGCGGCCTCGACGACCGGGGTCACATTGGCCAGCGCCAGATCGTGGCCCCCGGGCAGCGCCTGGCCGAAGGCGGAGAGCTTCACGGACATCTCCGCGCGCCCGGCGAGCCCCTCGGCGGCCAGCGCCTCGGTCAGCGCCAGATAGGCGTCACGGCTGCGCAGCGCCTCGGACCGGTCGGTCACGTCCTCGCCCAGATGGTCCAGGGTGACGTCCAGGCCGCGGGCGGTCAGCGACCGCACCGCCCCCAGGGACTCGGCCAGCCGTTCCCCGGCGACGAAGCGGTCCACCATCGGGCGGGTGACCGGCGCGGCCGAGACGATACGGCGGATGGCGGCACTGCGCGAAGCGGCGAGCAGCACGGGTCCCAGCACGGGGCACCTCCACGATGACGGCCGATGAACGGCAACGGCAACTCACCGTGAAACTTAAGGATGGCGCGGATTCCGGACCATCGACAGCTGTCACGCATCCGTGGCCGGGATCTCAGACATCTGTATGAGAATGTGGGAGGCGAAAGCGGGAAGAGGCGGGACCCATGCGCGACGACTACCAGCAGCTGGTGGACGAGATCACGGCGGTGCTCCGGGCACCCGCGACCCTGGAGAACCGCGATTTCGCACTGATCGCCTTCGGTGCCCAGGACAGCGAAGACAGCGATGACACGGCGGAGCCCGCGCTGGACCCGGTCCGCACCCGCTCGATCCTCCAGCGCCGCTCGACGGCGGCGGTGCGGGCCTGGTTCGAGGCATTCGGGATCGCCCGAGCGCAGGCTCCGCTGCGGATTCCGCCCGACCCGGCGGCCGGGGTGTTCATGGGCCGCATCTGTCTGCCCGTCCGGCACCGCGGGGTGGTGCACGGCTATGTCTGGCTGCTGGACGACGGCCATCTCGCCGATCTGGAGCTGGGCGGCCCGGCGGGCGCTCGGGACCCACGGCTGGTCCGCGCGATGGAGACCGCGGACCGCATCGGGGCGCTGCTGGCGACCGAGGCGCGGGCCGGGGAGGAGCTCGGCGAGCTGCTGCGCGATGCGCTGACCGGACCGCCGGCCGGGCGGGACGCCGCCCGCTCCGGACTGCGGACCGCGCTGCGCGGAGCGGCCGACGGGCCGCTGGCGCTGGTGGCGGTGGTGCCGTGGACACCGGGGACCGGCGAGGACGCGGACCACCCGGGCCTCCCCCATCTGCCGGGCATCGTGGCCGCGTGCGCGCTGCTGGGGGACGCGGCGGCCGGGGCGGCGGGGGCGCCCGGAGCGGGGCTGGCGGCGCTGGTCCGGCTGCGCGCGGCCTCCGCCCTGGACCCGGCCCGCGCGACGGCCGAGCAGCTGTTGCGCTCGCCCCGGGCCACGGCGGGTGGCAGGGGCCCGCGGAGACCGGCACCCAGGGCCGCCGCCGGGGTCAGCGCTCCCCGGCGCGGGCTGGAGGATCTGCCCGCCGCCTGGCAGGAGGCGCTGGCCGCCGCGCGGGCGGCGCACGCCGACACCCATCTGGGCCCGGTCGCGGAGTGGTCCGCCATCGGCCCGTACCGACTGCTGGCCGCGCTGCCCGCGCTGCCGCCCGACGCCGCCGTACGGCCGCTGCTGGAGCCCGCGCACGCCGAGCTCGCCCGCACCGCCGAGACCTTCCTGGACTGCGCGGGACAGGCCGGGCGCACCGCCCAGCGGCTGGGCATCCACCGGCAGACGCTGTACTACCGGCTCTCGCGGGTGCGGCAGCTGACCGGTCTCGACCTGGACGCGGGCGAGGACCGGCTGCTGCTCCATATGACGCTGAAGGCCGCGCGTCTCGGGCCGCCGGGGCGCTGAGCCGAGCCCCTGAACCCTTGCGCCCTTGAGCCCTTGCGCCCCTGAGCCCTTGCGCCCCGAGGTCAGTCGGCGGAGGCCGCGGGGGTGTCAGGGGCGTCTGGGGCGGCCGGTGCCGCGGGGGCGTCACCGACGATCCGGCGCATCGCCTCGACGAGGTCATGGGCGCTTGGCATGAGGTCGGGGTCGATGGCCATCTGGACGACCATCCCGCTCACGAGCGTCATATAGAACGAGCCCATGACCCGGGAGGTCTCCTCGTCCACATCGCGCTCGTCGATGCCGTGGATCAGCCCCACCAGCCCCTGGCGCCCCTCCGGTTGGGCCCGGCCGAAGGCCGCGCGCAGCTCGGGGTCGTGCTGAACCTGGAGGATGGCCTCCAACTGGGAGCGCCACACCGCCTGGTGCTTGTCGAACAGCTCGAGCACCCGGGTCCACCGGGCCTCGAACCGCTCCCGCAGCCCGGTGTCCGGGCCCTCGCCCGCCGGTGCGTCCGCCTCGAGGGACCGCTGGACGTCATCGGCCCAGTCGCCCATGGAGGCGAAGAGCGCCTCCCGCATCAGGGCGTCCTTGGAGCCGTAGTGGTAGCCGATGGAGGCCAGATTGGCGCCCGAGGCGGCCACGATGTCCCGCGCCGTCGTACGGGACCAGCCCTTCTCCTCAAGACAGCGCTTGGCCCCGGCCAGCAGATCCTCTCGATGTCCCATGGCGCCAGGGTATCCCGACCCCATACGACCGTCCTAGACGAACGTCTCACACGACCGTCTTACACAGCCGTACTAGACGCTCGTTTAAGACGCTCGTATAGTCGCCGCCATGACCTCGACTTCCACCGGCCCACGCGCCGGACGCAGGGAATGGACCGCCTTCGTGGTCCTGATGCTTCCGCTCCTCCTGGTCTCCATGGATGTGTCGGTGCTGTACTTCGCGGTGCCGGCCATCAGCCGGGAGCTGCACCCCAGTTCCACCCAGCAGCTGTGGATCTTCGACATCTACGCCTTCGCCCTCGCCGGGCTGCTCATCACCATGGGAGCGCTGGGCGACCGCTTCGGACGGCGGAAGCTGCTGCTGTTCGGGGCCGCGGCCTTCGGCGCCGCGTCCGTCGCGGCGGCGTACGCGCAGAGCGCCGAGATGCTCATCACCGCACGGGCGGTGCTCGGGATCGGCGGCGCCACGCTGATGCCCTCGACGATGGCGCTGGTCCGCAACCTCTTCCTCGACGAGAGGCAGCGGGCCAAGGCGATCGCGATCTGGTCGTCGGCCATGGCGGGCGGTATCGCGCTGGGCTCGGTGCTGAGCGGGGTGATGATCGAGCACTTCTGGTGGGGCTCGGTCTTCCTGATCAACGTCCCGGCGATGGTGCTGCTGCTGGCGCTGGTGCCGCTCCTGGTGCCGGAGTTCAAGGACCCCGCGCCCGGGGCGTTCGATCTGCCGAGCGTGCCGCTGTCGATGGCCGCGGTGCTGCCGGTGATCTACGGACTGAAGAAGATCGCCGCCGACAACGGCGTCGGCCTGATCCCGGTGCTGTCCATCGTGGCCGGTCTCGCCATCGGCGCCGTCTTCGTACGGCGCCAGCGCATCCGGCACGACGCGATGATCAGCCCGGAGCTGTTCCACCACCGCGGTTTCGGGCCGTCGATCGCGCTCAACGCGCTGGCCACCTTCGCCATGATGGGCTCGGCCTACTTCACCACCCAGTATCTGCAGTCGGTGCTCGGCAAGGGCCCGTTGGAGGCGGCGCTGTGGAGCCTGGCCCCGTCCGTCTGCGTCGGCATCGCCGGGCCGGTGGCGGCCGCGGCGGTCCAGCGCGGCGCCAACCGGGCGTACGTGATCGGCGCGGGCTTCGCGACCGCGGCTATCGGCTACGGGATTCTGGCCCTGGCCGATACGGAAGCACTGTGGACCGTGCTGATCGGCGCCGCCGTCCTGGCCAGCGGGATCGTCGCGGTGATGTCGCTCGTCACCGACCTGGCGATCGGCAGCGTCCCGCCGAAGCGGGCGGGTTCGGCGGCCGCGCTGCTGGAGACGGGCCAGGAGTTCGGCGGGGCGATGGGCATGGCGGTGCTCGGCAGCGTCGGCACCGCCGTCTACCGGAGCGACGTCAAGGACTCACTGGGCGCCGGACTGCCCGCCGACGCCCTCGACCAGGTGCGCGAGACACTGGGCGCGGCCGCCGCGGTGGCGGGCTCGCTGAAGGGGCGGGCCGGGGAGCATCTGCTGGACGCGGCGCGCGAGGCGTTCACCCACGGGATGCGGATCGCGTGCGGGGCCGGGGCGACGGTCCTGGTGGCGGGCGCGATCCTGGCCCTGGTGACGCTGCGCCGGGTCGGGGCGGAGGACGCCGGACCCACGGTCGAGGACGCGCCCTCGACCCGCGCGGACGAGGCGGTGCCGAGTCGCTGAGCCCTGTGTGCCGTGCCTGTTGGGGACCCCACCGCGGTGGGGTCCCCAACAGGCGCTGCGCACACGGCGATTTGACCGCAGCCGTACGCGTTTTCTCGAACATCACGGCAACCATTCCCCGCCCGGCGGCAACCAGAGGACGGCGGCCGGACACGGCGGCCAGAGGTCTGACCAGCCACCCCACGCGAGAGGAGTGACGCACCGTGCGCATCACCAGAGCGTTAGCGGCAGCCGGGCTCGCCGCCGCCTTCCTGATCGGCGCGGCCCACGCACCGCAGGCCGTCGCGGGCGAACTGCCGGGCGACACCCGGTTCTTCAACAACCCCGACTCGCTCGTCAACAAGTGGGTCGCCGCGAATCCGGGCGACTCCCGGCAGCAGCGCATCGCCTCACGGATCGCCAGTCAGCCCCAGGCCGTGTGGTTCTCCCGGTACTCCCCCGCCACCGTCACCGAGGACGTCCGCAAGGTCACCTCCGCCGCCTCCGCCAAGGGCCAGACCCCCGTCCTGGTGACGTATCAGATCCCCAACCGCGACTGCGGCGGGGCCTCCGCCGGTGGCGCGCCCGACCTCGCGAGCTATGACACATGGGTGCGCGGCTTCGCCGCCGGGCTGGGCAGCGGGCCCGCCGTCATCATCCTCGAACCCGACTCGATCGCGCTCATCAGCTGCCTCTCACCCACCGAGCTGAGCGGCCGCTACGCCTCCCTGGCCCGCGCCGCCACCGCCGTCCACAGCGCGAACCCCAGCGCCCGGGTGTACTTCGACGCCGGCCACTCGGCCTGGAACAGCGCCGCCGTCCAGGCCTCTCGGCTCCGCTCGGCCGGCGTGCTGACCAGCGGCGACGGCATCTACGGCAATGTCTCCAACTTCCGCCGCACCGCCGACGAGGTGACCTTCACCAAGAGCGTGCTCGCCCAGCTCGGCACCTCCTCCGGGCTCACCGCCGTCATCGACACCAGCCGCAACGGCAACGGCCCCGCCCCCGACAACGCCTGGTGCGATCCCCACGGCCGCAAGGTCGGCGAAAACCCGACGGCGAACACCGGCGACCCGGCCATCGACGCCTACCTCTGGGTCAAGCCCCCGGGCGAAGTCGACGGCTGCGCGGGCCCGGCGGGCACCTTCGCACCGGACTACGCCTATGAACTGGCGGGCTAGCCACCGGCCGGCCCCTCGGTCTCGAGGGGCCTACAGCCGGTCGATCTCGGTGAGGTCGATGTCGATGTCGAAGGGGACCGTGAGCTTCAGGCGGTCGTGGTGGATACCGGAGGGGACGTAGCAGCCGGTCACTGAATCCAGCTCGTACACGTGCACAACGGGGCGGCTGCCCGCGTCCTTCTCGATCAGCCAGAAGTGCTGGATCTCCGCCTCGGCATAGAGCTGCGGCTTCCGCTTGCGGTCGCGAAGTTGCGATTCCGGCGACACCACCTCTACCGCGAGGACGGTGTCAACAGCCTTGTAGCCCGTCTCATGGGCGTCAGCGGTGGTCGCCTCGGCCCGCACGACGGAGATATCCGGCTCGGGACGGTTGCCGCTGTCGAGAGTGATCGTCATCTCGCGGCGCACCCGCAGCGTCTCCGGCACCGACGCCCGGAGCCCCCTCTCCAGCAAATACATCGCCAGCGAGTGAAAACTCTTCTGCGGACTCACGAAAACCAGGCTCCCGTCGATCAGCTCAGTGTGCGGCGGGAGATCCGGAATGCGGTCAAGGTCGTCTGCGGTGAATCCGCCCGGGGGCGGAAAGGCCCAGGCCGGAAGCGGTTCAGCAGTCATGGTTCCTCCCATGGACGGGATTCTGTCCGCGTGACCAAGGGTAGCGGGCAGGAACGCCGGGAACGCCCCACACAGGTGAGCGGCGGCCCCGGCGTTGACGCGCCCCGGCTATGGGCCCAGCCCGCGCAGGAACACCTCCAGGCCCCCGAAGAACTCCCGCTCCACCCCCACGCTCCGCGCCTGTCGTGCCGTGTCGGCCAGGTACGGGAACGCGTCGGACGGCAGCTCGGAGATCGTGACCGTGCCCGCGCCGGACAGCGGTCCCAGGTGTTCGAGCTGGATCGCGCCGATCACATAGCCGAGCAGGGCGCGCAGGGCGAGGACCCGGCGTTCGCCGTCCAGGCCCGCCGCGGTGAGGATCGCGAGCGCCGTCTCCGCCCACCGCAGTGAGCTGGGGGAACGGTGCCGGTGGGTGAGGGTCAGCGGGAGGACCGCGGGGTGGGCGCTGACCGCGTCGCGCAGTCGGCCGACCATGATCCGGAGCCGTTCGTCCCATGGAGCTCCGGGATCGGGCGGCGTGGTGTCGACGGCGCCGAGGACGCGCTCGACCACCAGCCCTTCGAGCTCCTCGCGGTCGTCCACATAGCGGTAGAGCCCCATCGTGCTCATTCCGAGTTCCTTGGCGACCGCGCGCATCGAGAGCCCGGCGAGCCCCTCGCGGTCGAGGACGGCGAGGGCGGCCGAGGCGGGCTGATCGGGGGTGAGGGAGCGTGGTCGTGGCATGGCGATTGACAGCGTACGGCATACGCCTACGCTGGTAGGCGTATGCCGCACGCTTACGAAAGGGGGCTTCCATGGAGCCCGGTTCCGTCGTCTCCGCCCGGACCCTCACCCCGGTGACCGGACCGGCCGTCGCCGTGCCCGACTCCGGCCGGCTGATCCACCTCCAGTTCCGGCGCTTCGCCGGATGCCCCGTCTGCAATCTCCATCTGCGGTCGATCGTGCGGCGCCACCAGGAGATCGAGACGGCCGGAATCCGGGAGGTGGTGGTCTTCCACTCCCCCGCCGAGGAACTGCGGAAGCACACGGACGACCTGCCGTTCGCCGTCATCGCCGACCCCCAGAAGCGGCTGTACCGGGAGTTCGGGGTGGAGCAGGCGCGCAGGGCCCTGCTCAGCCCACGCGCCTGGGGGCCGGTCGGGTGGGCGCTGGTCACCGGCGCGTGGGCGGTCCTTCGCGGCCGGGAGAGGCTCCCCGAACCCAGCCAGCCCGGGGGCCGCCTCGGGTTGCCCGCGGACTTCCTGATCCTCGGGAACGGCATCGGCGGGGACGGCCGTGTCATCGCCGCCAAGCACGGCGAACACGCCTATGACCAGTGGTCGGTGGACGAGCTGCTGGAGCTGGCCACCCGTGCGCCGCGCCCCGACCCCACCTCCTGACCCACCACCACCGGAGGCCCTCCGCTCCGGCGGTGGAGCGAAGGGCCTCCGGGGCGCGGGGCGATGTCAGCCCATGTGGGCGGGGAGCGGGGTGGCGCCTTCGGTGCCGGGCTCGCGTACCGGGCGCGGGGTGTTCATCAGCAGGGCCACGACCACCGCGGCGCCCACGAGGATCGAGGACGAGACGACGAAGGCGTGCGAGAAGCCCTCGACCAGACCGGCCTTGGCCGTCGCCTTGGCGGTCTGAGGTGTCATCTGCCGGGCGTGCGAGGCCATGTAGTCGGAGGTCGCGCTGGTGGCGATGGTGTTGAGCATCGCCGTGCCGATGGAACCGCCGATCTGCTGGGCGGTGTTGACGGTGGCGGAGGCGACACCCGCGTCCCCCGCCCCCACCCCATGGGTCGCGTAGTTCATCGAGGGCGCCATCACCAGGCCCATGCCGAAGCCGACCAGGAGCTCGGCGGGCAGCACCCCCGCCGCGTACGAGCTGTCGACGTCCAGGGGCACCAGCAGGACGACTCCGGTGGCCGCGATCAGCAGACCGGGCGCCACCAGCAGCCGCGGCGGCACCTTGGGGATGAGGCGGGAGGCGACGCCGCCCGCGCCGATCAGCACCGCCCCGGTCATCGGCAGGAACGCCACCCCGGTGAGCAGCGCCGAGTACCCCTTCACGAGCTGCATGTAGTACGTGAGGAAGAGGAACATCGCGAACATGCCGACCACCGAGAGGCCGACCGCCAGATAGGCGCTGCCGCGGGTGCGGTCCGCCACCACGCGCGGCGGCAGCAGCGGGCGTGCCACGCTCCGCTCCACCATGACGAAGGCGAGGAGCAGCACCGCGCCCAGGATCAGCAGCCCGGTCACCAGCCGGGAGTCCCAGCCCTCGGACTCGGCCTCGCTGCATCCGTAGACCACGGCCACCAGCCCGCACACCGCCAGCACCACACCGGGGATGTCGAACCGGGCCCGGCCCTCGGCGCGGGTGTCGGTGGGCAGCACGGACCAGCTGATGGCGGCGACGACGGCGATCGGCACATTGACGTACAGGCACCAGCGCCAGTCGAGGTACTCGGTCAGCAGTCCGCCGACGACCAGCCCGATCGCACCGCCGCCCGCCGCGATCGCACCGAAGATGCCGAACGCCTTGGCGCGCTCACGGGGCTCGGTGAAGTTCACCGCGAGCAGCGACAGCGCCGAGGGGGCGAGCAGCGCGGCGAAGGCGCCCTGCAGGGCGCGGGCCGCGAGCAGCATCTCGAAACCGGAGGCGGCACCGCCGAGCGCGGAGGCCCCGGCGAACCCCAGCAGGCCGATGAGGAAGGTGCGCTTACGGCCGGTGTAGTCCGCGATCCGGCCGCCGAGCAGCAGCAGACTGCCGAACGCCAGGGTGTAGGCGGTGATGACCCACTGCCGGTCGCCGTCGGAGATGCCGAGATCCCTCTGGGCCGACGGCAGGGCGATGTTCACGATGGTGATGTCGAGGACGATCATCAGCTGGGCCAGGCCGATGAAGACGAGGGCGAGCCAGCGCCGGGGGTTGGCTCGCGGCGGTGCCTCTGAGGGCTGGGACATGACGATGCCTTTCTGGTCTTGCGGAAGGCGAGCGGAGAGGGAGGTCAGACGGGGTCGGCGGGGGGATCGGAGTGGAGGTCGGGGGCGGCGTCGTGGGCGCCTCGGGCCTCCCGGACGTCGTGCGCGTCGTGGGCCTCGTGGGCCTCGTGGGCCTCGTCGATCACTCGCTCCCGGATGCGCTTGAACGCCGCCGCGTCCACGGCCGGGCCGCCGAGCGGGGTGGTGGGGCGCGGGGAGCCGGTGGGGCGCAACCCGTCGATGTAGACATCAAGTTGGCGATGGGCGAGGGCGTCATCGGGGGCGAACCGGCCGCCGCCGGGCAGCGGCCGCGTCAGCCGGATGATCATCAGCGTGATGTCGCCGAAGACGACATCACTCCGGACCAGCCCCTGGGCCTGGGCACGCAGGAGCATCGCGTCGATCGGGTCGACGGCGTCGCCGGGGACGCTGTCGAGGATCTCGTCCACGGTGAACCGGCCCAGCAGTGCGGGCATCACCGAGCCGATCTTGAGGTCGAGGGCGGCGTGCATGAAGCGGCGCAGCGCGAGACAGGGATCGCCCTCCTCGGCGACGGCCCGGTTCGCGGCCTCGACCAGCGCGGTCAGCACCTCGATGGCGACCCCTCGGTGCAGATCGGCACGGTGTGGAAACCGCCGGTAGAGGGTCGCGATGCCGACCCCGGCGCGCCGGGCTATCTCATCCAGCGGGGCATCCGGCCCCTGATCGGCGAAGACCTCGCGGGCGGCGCGCAGGAGCTGCTCCCGGTTGCGCCGCGCGTCGGCTCGCATGGGGGGCGACGGGACGTCGGCAGGGGCGTCGGTGTCGGTCTCAGCGTCTGCGGACACGGGGCTCTCCTGACAGCACGGCACATACCTACAGCTATGTGGAGAAATTTTCTCCACATAGCTGCGAGCGTAGCGAGCCCACCGCTATTATTCAACACGCGATGAAAAAGATCCGGAACCCCTCCGGGGCGCCTTGCCGCCGCAGACGCGCAAAGACCTGGGCCCGGCCCCCGCCGAAGCGGGGACCGGGCCCAGATGGGTGATGTCTGAAGCGGCTCAGACCAGATTGACCGAGCGGGCCGAGGTGGCGCCGATCTCCTCGGCGATCTCGGTGAGCACGGGCTGCGGAATGGTGTCGTCCACCGTGAGCGCCACCAGTGCGGCACCGCCCGCCGCCGCCCGCGAGACCTGCATCCCCGCGATGTTGATCCCCGCCTCGCCCAGGATGCGGCCGAGCGTGCCGACCACACCCGGGCGGTCGGTGTAGCGGAGGAAGGCCATATGGTCGGCAAGCGCCAGATCCACGTCGTACTCCCCCACCGCGACGATCTTCTGCTGGTGCTTGGGGCCGGCCAGCGTGCCGGAGATCGAGACCTCCTCGCCGTCCGACAGAGTGCCGCGCACGGTCACCACATTGCGGTGCTCGTTCGACTCCGAGCTGGTGGTCAGCCGCACCTCGACCCCGCGCTCCTGCGCGAACAGCGGCGCGTTCACATACGAGACGGTCTCGTCGACGATGTCCTCGAAGACGCCCTTGAGCGCCGACAGCTCCAGCACCTTGACGTCGTGCTGGGTGATCTCGCCGTACACCTCGACATCGAGGCGGACCGCGACCTCGCCCGCCAGCGCGGTGAAGATCCGCCCCAGCTTCTCGGCCAGCGGCAGACCGGGCCGCACGTCCTCGGCGATGACGCCGCCCTGGACGTTCACCGCGTCCGGGACCAGCTCGCCGGCCAGCGCCAGCCGCACCGAGCGGGCGACCGCGATGCCCGCCTTCTCCTGGGCCTCACCGGTGGAGGCGCCCAGATGCGGGGTGACCACCACATTGTCGAACTCGAACAGCGGGGACTCGGTGCACGGCTCCTGGGAGAAGACGTCCAGCCCGGCCCCGGCCACCCGGCCCTCCTTGAGGGCGGCGGCCAGCGCCACCTCGTCCACGATCCCGCCGCGCGCGGCGTTCACGATCCGGAGCTCCGGCTTGACCTTGTGCAGCGCCTCGTCGCCGATCAGGCCGACCGTCTCGGGGGTCTTGGGGAGGTGGACCGTGATGAAGTCGGAGACCTCGAGCAGCTCGTCCATCGAGAGCAGCTTCACACCCATCTGCGCGGCCCGCGCGGGCTGCACATACGGGTCGTACGCGACGACCTTCATGCCGAAGGCGGACATCCGCTGGGCCACCAGGACGCCGATGCGGCCGAGGCCGACCACACCCAGGGTCTTCTCGCTCAGCTCCACACCGGTGTACTTGCTGCGCTTCCACTCGCCGTTCTTCAGCGCCGCACTGGCCTGCGGAATGTTCCGGGCCGTGGCCACCAGCAGACCGCAGGCGAGCTCGGCGGCGGTGACGATGTTGGACGTCGGCGCGTTGACAACCATGACGCCCGCCTTGGTGGCGGACGAGACGTCCACATTGTCCAGGCCGACGCCCGCGCGGGCGACCACCTTCAGCTTCTTCGCGGCGGCGATGGCCTCGGCGTCGACCTTGGTCGCGCTGCGGACGAGGATCGCGTCCACATCGGCGATGGCGGGAAGGAGCTCGGCTCGGTCCGCCCCGTTGCAGTTCCGGATCTCGAAGTCCGGGCCCAGGGCCTCGACCGTCGCCGGAGAGAGCTCTTCGGCGATGAGTACGACGGGCTTACCAGTGGAAGCAGTGCTCACGTGGTCTTCAGTCCTCACTAGTCCTCAGCGGACGGCCGTCCCGACGGCCGCTGGCGGTGAAGGGGTCAGCCGCGTGGGAGACGCACGACGCTGTGAGCCTGACGCGCTTGCTGTTGATGAGTGTAGTGGCGGTCGGGCCTTCGTCATGTGCCGTTGCGGCAGGATCACCCGCACGTGGTGGTGCGCGATGGACAAAGCGCGAACCGGGTGCGGCGGGGGTCCGGCGGACCCCCGCCGCACCCGGGGCACGGCCTCCGCGCCACCAGGCGCGGTTACGCCTCCTCGTCGACCCAGCTCATGAGCTTGCGCAGCTCCTTGCCGGTGGTCTCCAGCAGGTGGTTCTCGTCGGCCTTCTTCAGCTCGTTGTACTTCGGCAGGCCGGCGTTGTACTCCGCCATCCAGTTCTTGGCGAAGGTGCCGTCCTGGATCTCGCCGAGGATCTTCTTCATCTCGGCCTTGGTGGACTCGTTGATGATCCGCGGACCGGAGACGTAGTCGCCCCACTCGGCGGTCTCGGAGATCGACCAGCGCATCTTCTCCAGGCCGCCCTCGTACATCAGGTCCACGATCAGCTTGAGCTCGTGGAGGCACTCGAAGTACGCGATCTCCGGCTGGTAACCGGCCTCGACCAGGGTCTCGAACCCGGCCTTGACCAGCGCCGAGGTGCCGCCGCACAGCACCGCCTGCTCACCGAAGAGGTCGGTCTCGGTCTCCTCGGTGAAGGTGGTCTTGATGACGCCGGCGCGGGTGCCGCCGATGCCCTTGGCGTACGAGAGGGCGAGCGGGAAGGCGTTGCCCGTGGCGTCCTGCTCGACGGCCGCGATGCACGGCACGCCGCGGCCCTCCTCGTACTGGCGGCGGACCAGGTGGCCCGGACCCTTGGGGGCGACCATGCAGACGTCCACGTTGGCCGGGGGCTTGATGAAGTCGAACCGGATGTTGAGACCGTGCCCGAAGAACAGCGCGTCGCCGTCCTTCAGGTTGCCCTTCACGGACTCCTCGTAGACCTTGGCCTGGATCGGGTCCGGGACCAGGACCATGATCACGTCGGCCTCGGCGGACGCCTCGGCCGGGGTGACCACGCGCAGGCCCTGCTCCTCGGCCTTGGCCTTGGACTTGGAGCCCTCGTGCAGGCCGACCCGGACATCGACGCCCGAGTCGCGCAGCGACAGCGCGTGGGCGTGGCCCTGGCTGCCGTAGCCGAGAATTGCGACCTTGCGGCCCTGGATGATGGACAGGTCGGCGTCGTCGTCGTAGAACAGCTCGGCCACTTCGGGAATCTCCTAGCGTGTGGGTTGTGCTCCCACCGTATGACGGGCGGGCGGGTGAAGGTTTCAGGGTCTCGCCATCCGGTCCGGCGCGCGGGTGGCGCCGGACCGTGGCCCCGCTGGTCGGGCGGGGCGGGGGTCAGGCGGACCGGTCGAGCGCGCGCAGGCTCCGGTCGGTGATGGAGCGGGCGCCGCGCCCTATGGCGATGGTGCCGGACTGGACCAGCTCCTTGATGCCGTACGGTTCCAGCATCTTGAGCATGGCCTCGAGCTTGTCGCTGCTGCCGGTGGCCTCGATGGTCACGGCCTCCGGGGAGACGTCCACGGTCTTGGCGCGGAACAGCTGGACGATCTCGACGATCTGGGAGCGGGTCTCGTTGTCGGCGCGGACCTTCACGAGAACGAGTTCCCGCTGGATGGCCGAGCCGTCCTCCAGCTCGACGATCTTCAGGACGTTGACGAGCTTGTTGAGCTGCTTGGTGACCTGCTCCAGCGGCAGCTCCTCGACATTGACCACGATGGTGATCCGGGAGATGTCGGGGTGCTCGGTGACGCCCACGGCGAGCGAGTCGATGTTGAAGCCGCGGCGGGAGAACAGGGCGGCGATCCGGGCGAGGATGCCGGGGGTGTTCTCCACCAGGACGGAGAGCGTGTGCTTGGACATGGGCTCGGTCTCTTCTCTCTTTCGGTCCTGGTCTCAGTCGTCCGCGCCGTCGCCGAAGTCCGGGCGGGTGTCGCGCGCCGCCAGGATCTCGTCGTTGGAGGTGCCGGCCGCGACCATCGGCCAGACCATGGCGTCCTCATGGACGATGAAGTCCACGACCACCGGGCGGTCGTTGATCGCGTTGGCCTTCTCGATCACGGCGTCGAGGTCGGCCGGATCCTCGCAGCGCAGTCCGACGCAGCCCATGGCCTCGGAGAGCTTCACGAAGTCGGGGACGCGGGTGCCCAGGCTCGCTTGCGCGGGGGTGTCGGGGCCGGAGTGCAGGACCGTGTTGGAGTAGCGCTGGTTGTAGAAGAGGGTCTGCCACTGGCGGACCATGCCCAGCGCGCCGTTGTTGATGATCGCGACCTTGATCGGGATGTTGTTCAGCGCACAGGTGGCCAGCTCCTGGTTGGTCATCTGGAAGCAGCCGTCACCGTCGATCGCCCAGACCGTACGGCCCTCGTCGGCGCCGGCCTTGGCGCCCATGGCGGCCGGGACGGCGTAGCCCATCGTCCCGGCGCCGCCGGAGTTCAGCCAGGTCGCGGGGGTCTCGTAGTCGATGAAGTGGGCGGCCCACATCTGGTGCTGGCCGACGCCCGCGGCGAAGATCGTGCCCTCCGGTGCCAGCTGCCCGATCCGCTGGATGACCTGCTGCGGGGCGAGGCTGCCGTCGGCGGGCTGGTCGTAGCCGAGCGGGTAGGTCTCCCGCCACCGGTTCAGGTCCTCCCACCAGCCGCTGTAGTCACCGGCGCGGCCCGCGTCGTGCTCGGCCTGGACGGCGACGACCAGGTCCGCGATGACCTCGCGGGCGTCCCCGACGATCGGCACGTCGGCGGCGCGGTTCTTGCCGATCTCGGCCGGGTCGATGTCCGCATGCACGATCTTGGCGTACGGGGCGAAGGAGTCCAGCTTGCCGGTGACGCGGTCGTCGAAGCGGGCGCCGAGCGCCACGATCAGATCGGCCTTCTGCAGGGCGGTCACGGCGGCGACGGTGCCGTGCATGCCCGGCATGCCGAGGTGGAGGTGGTGGCTGTCGGGGAAGGCGCCCAGCGCCATCAGGGTGGTGGTGACCGGCGCGCCGGTCAGTTCGGCCAGCACCTTCAGCTCGGCGGTGGCCTGGGCCTTGATCACGCCGCCGCCGACGTACAGCACCGGGCGCTCGGCCTGGGTCATCAGGCGGGCGGCCTCGCGGATCTGCTTGGCGTGCGGCTTGGTGACCGGGCGGTAGCCGGGCAGATCGGTCTGCGGCGGCCAGGAAAAGGTGGTCTGCGCCTGGAGCACGTCCTTGGGGATGTCGACCAGGACCGGGCCTGGGCGGCCGGTGGAGGCGATGTGGAACGCCTCGGCGATCGTGCGCGGGATGTCCTCGGCCTTGGTGACCAGGAAGTTGTGCTTGGTGATCGGCATGGTGATGCCGCAGATGTCCGCCTCCTGGAAGGCGTCCGTACCGATGGCCTTGGACGCCACCTGGCCGGTGATCGCGACGATCGGGACCGAGTCCATATGGGCGTCGCCGATGGGGGTGACCAGGTTGGTCGCTCCGGGGCCCGAGGTCGCCATGCAGACGCCGACCTTGCCGGTGGCCTGGGCATAGCCGGTGGCCGCGTGGCCCGCGCCCTGCTCATGGCGGACGAGCACATGCCGGACCTTCGAGGAGTCCATCATCGGGTCGTAGGCGGGAAGGATCGTGCCACCGGGGATGCCGAAGACGGTGTCGGCACCCACTTCCTCGAGGGAACGGATGAGGGACTGCGCGCCCGTGACGTGCTCGACGGGGGCGGACTGCGGTCCGCCGCTACGGGGCCGAGGCTGGGGGTGATGGGACCCGGGGGCCTGCTCGGTCATCGGCATTCTCTTCTCGAAGATGAGGTTCGGTGCGGGAGGGAGGGGGCGGGGCGGTGCACCGGGCCCTGCCGGTGCAACAAAAAACCCCTCGTGCCGTAAGGCAAGCGAGGGGAGCGCGCCGGTGAGGGTCCGCAGGGCTTCGATGAGCCCTGCTCAGCCGACGCGCTGTCCAAGTACGAGAATTCGGGTGCGCATGGCTCCGACCCTCCCCCCCGCGCATATCGGGTGTCAAGTGGGTGGGACGGGCGTCTCAGTATTTGAGCGGGTCGGCGGGTGGGTGTGCGGCTCCGTACGGCGCGGGCCGTGGGAGCCGCCATGCCCGCCATGACCGCCGTGCCGGATCGGCAGGGCGCCGCCGACCAGCAGCGGGGGCTCCGGGCGCGGCACCGGATAGCCGCCGCGCAGCAGCGCCCGGCGCAGCCGGTGCTCGTCCAGCGGCCCGCTGAACGCCGCCCCCTGGGCGTGGGTGCATCCCATACCGCGCAGGGTGACAATCTGCTCGGGCAACTCCACCCCCTCTGCGATGGACTGCATTCCGAGATCGCCGGCGATCCTCAGCAGCCCTGCGGTGATCTTGTGCAGCCGTGAGGACTCGACCACTCCCTCGACCAGTCCGGGGTCCAGTTTCAGCACATCGATGGGAAGCCTGCGGAGCGCCCTGATCGCGGCATAGCCGCTGCCGAAGCCGTCGAGGGCGATCCGCACCCCCAGACGGCGCAGTGCGCCGAGTCGGTGCTCGAGCTCGTCCAGCGGCACCCGTGGATCGCTGTCGGTCAGCTCCAGGATCAGCGCGCCGGACGGCAGCCCATGGCGGGCCAGCAGCGCCTCCACGGCCTTGGGCGGCATCGACCTGTCCACCAGCCGGCTCGCGGGGAGCCGTACGCAGACCGGGACCGGATGGCCGTCGCGGCGCCGCTGGGCGGCCTGCTCCACGGCCGCCTCCAGCATCCAGCGGGACAGCTCGGCGGTGCGGGCGGTGTCCTCGCCGCTCCCCCGGCCGTTGTCGGCGACCCGGAGGAACTCGGCGGGGGTGAACAGGATGCCCTGGGCCGAGCGCCAGCGGGCCTGCGCGGCGACCGCGGTGATCCGGCCGCCGGCCAGCTCGACGACGGGCTGGTGCAGCAGTACGAACTCCCCGTCGTGCAGCGCGGCGCGCAGTCTGGTGGCGACCTCGGCGCGCCGCGCCACCTCGGCCTGCATCTGTGGTGCGTACAGCTCCACGCGGTTCTTGCCCGCGGCCTTGGCGCGGTACATCGCCAGATCGGCGTTGCGCATCAGGGCGCCGGGGCTGGTGCCGGGCTCGGCGAAGGCGACGCCGATGCTGGCGGCGACCCGGACCTCGGTGCCGCTCTCGACCCGGTAGGGCTGGGAGAGCCGGAGCCGCAGCCGGTCGGCGATCTCCATGATGCGCTGCTCGCGGGTGCCCGCGTCCCCCTCGCCGTCGCCGAGGATGAGGGCGGCGAACTCGTCGCCCCCGAGCCGGGCCGCGCAGTCGCCGGACCCGGACCGCACGGACTCCTGGAGCCGACGGGCGGCCTGGACCAGCAGCTCGTCCCCGGCGTGGTGGCCGACGGTGTCGTTGACCGCCTTGAAGCCGTCGAGGTCGATGAAGAGCACGGCGGTGCCGGCGTCCGTACGGCGGCGGCCGGCGACGGCGTGCGCGACCCGCCGGGTGAACAGGGCGCGGTTGGGCAGATCGGTGAGCGGGTCGTGCTCGGCGTTGTGCTGGAGCTGGGCCTGGAGTCGGACCCGCTCGGTGACATCGCGGCTGTTGAAGATCAGTCCGCCGTGGTGGCGGTTGATCGTGGACTCCACGTTGAGCCAGTCGCCGGAGCCGGAGCGGAAGCGGCATTCGATCCGCGTGGTGGGCTCCTCGCCCGGTGCGGCGGCCAGGAACCGGCGGACCTCGTGGACCACCGATCCGAGGTCCTCGGGGTGGATGAGGGAGGCCAGCTCGGAGCCGATCATCTCGTCCGCGTCACGGCCGTAGACCCCGGAGGCGGCCGGGCTGACGTAGCGCAGGATTCCGGTGGGCGCGGCGATCATGATCACATCGCTGGAGCTCTGCACCAGGGAGCGGAAGTGGTTCTCCTTCTGGGCGAGTTCCTGGGTGAGCCTGATGTTGTCCATCAGCATGATCGCCTGTCGGACGACGAGCGCGAGCACGACCGCGCAGGCGGTGCAGAGCACCACCCCGTCGATCGGCCGGCCGTCCATCACGTTGGACAGGACCCCCAAGGTGCAGACGGCGGCGGCGAGATAGGGCGCGAGTGCGGCGAGCGAGCCCGCGATGGGGACGCTCTGCTGCGGGGAGCGGCGCGCCGACGGCGGGTTCTGGGCGGCCTCGCGGCGGGCCACCCATGGTGCGTACGCCAGCAGCGCGGAACCGGCGAACCACCCGGCGTCGAGTATCTGCCCGGAGCGGTAGTGCTCCCGCAGCAGCGGCGAGGTGAACAGCGCGTCGCACAGCACGGTGAGCGCGAAGGCGGCGATCGCGGTGTTGATCGCGGAGCGGTTGCCCGAGGAGCGCCGGAAGTGGAGCACGATCACCATGCTCACCAGCACGATGTCCAGCAGCGGATAGGCGAGCGACAGGGCGCCGCGGGCCACGGAGGCGCCGTCCGCGCCGAACTCCCCGGTGTGGGCGAGCGCGAGGCTCCAGGAGAGTGTGACCAGCGATCCGGCGATCAGCCAGGCGTCCAGCCCCAGACAGATCCACCGGGCGCGGCTCGTGGGGCGCTTGGCGAGCACCAGCATCCCGACGATGGCGGGCGGCGCGAAGAGCAGGAAGCAGAAGTCGGCGACCGAGGGCGTCGGCACGGGGCGGCCCAGCACCACCTCGTACCAGCCCCATACGGCGTTCCCCAGCCCGGCCATGGCCGAGGAGGCGGCGAACAGCAGCCAGGCCGGGCGCAGCCGCCCGGCGTGCCGGCGGCCGTGCCACAGACAGGAGGCCGTGGCGGCGAACGCGGCGGCGCTCAGCCCGAAGTCACCCATGACGAGGGCCAGTTGGGACGACCCCCAGCCGACGATCGCCCCCGCCGCGTAACCGCCGCAGACCAGGGCGAGGACCACTTGCGGCAACAGCCCGGCCCCGCCGCCGGAGACCGACGGCCGGGCGAGCACCGCTCCCGTGGCGCTCACTGGACTGCCATCCACTGCGTGGCGGACCACTGACGCCTCGGGGCTCCCGGCAGCGGTATCCCCGCGGGCCTCGTCGAGTTGGAGAACCGCGCGGCTGCGCGGAAGTGTCGCGGTCGACGCCTGAGCTGCGTCGGGTTGTCGGTCCATCGGCCATACATCGCCCGTCGCCCCCCTCGAGTTCCGGTCCATCGCTGACGCCGTCAGGTCAGTGGCGCAGCCCCCGCTCGGGACGATACACCAGACTGGTCACTCAGGGACATAGGCCATCTACGGACCGTAACCGACTACGGCGTTGTATATACGGAGTGGAGTCAATCGGTGCCTGTATGTGGTACCAGAGGCATGTCTACCCCGTCGTGGCGACGAGATGTGCCAGCGACTCGCCGCGCGCGTAACGATGCAGCTGATCCCTCAACAGCCGCTTGGCGCGCGGGAGGAAGGCCGACGTGGGGCCGCCCACATGCGGGGAGATGAGCACCCCTGGAGCGTGCCACAGCGGATGCCCGGCGGGCAGTGGTTCGGGGTCGGTCACATCGAGCGCGGCCCGCAGCCGGCCCGACTCCAACTCCGTGAGCAGGGCCTTGGTGTCCACGACCCCACCACGGGAGACATTCACCAGCAGCGCCCCGTCCTTCATCAGCGACAGGAACTCCGCCCCGGCCAGACCACGGGTGGCCTCGGTGAGCGGGGTCACCAGCACCACCACATCGGCTTCCGGAAGCAGCCGGGGCAATTCGTCGATCGGATGCACCGGGCCGCGCTCGGTCGTGCGCGGGGAGCGCGCGACGCGCGCCACCCGCTCGCACTCGAACGGCACAAGCCGATCCTCGATCGCGCTGCCGATGGCCCCGTAGCCGACGATCAGTACGGACTTGTCGGCGAGCGCGGGGCGGAAGCCGGAGCGCCACTCCTCGGCGTCCTGGCCCCGGACGAAGTCGGGGATACCGCGCAGCGAGGCCAGGATGAGGGTGAGGGCGAGCTCGGCGGTGCTCGCGTCGTGCACCCCGCGCGCGTTGCACAGCCGCACCCCGGGCGCGAGATCGGCCAGCGCGGGCTTGATGTGGTCTATTCCGGCGGTCAGGGTCTGCACCACCCGCAGGTTGGTCATGGCGGGCAGCGGGCGGGTGCACACCTGCGGCGGCTTCATGTAGGGGACGCAGTAGAACGCGCAGCGCGCCGGGTCGGTGGGGAAGTCCTCACCGCCGTCCCAGTGGGCGTATTCGAGGGTGTCGGGAAGGCCGTCCATCTCCTCGGGCGGGATGGGCAGCCACACCAGGTCGCGCGCTTCGGATGAACCGTGAGTCGAATCGTGGTGGCGGAACGTATCGCTGTGATCTGCACTCATGCCAGGAGGCTATGCGATCACCGGCCGCCGGCAGAGGTTAGTTTGGGGTCCGAGGAACGGGAGGGGTCAGGCCAGGTGGAGCGCAGGAGAATCGGAGCGGCGGCGCTCGAAGTGGGGGCCATCGGCCTTGGATGCATGCCGATGAGCTGGGCGTACACCGCTTCGCAGCGCAGTGGCGAGCACTCGGTGCGCACCGTGCACACCGCGCTCGACTCGGGGGCGAGCCTGCTGGACACCGCCGACATGTACGGCCCCTTCACCAATGAGCTGCTGGTGGGGCGGGTGCTCAAGGAGCGGCGGACGGACGCCTTCGTGTCCACCAAATGCGGACTGCTGGTGGGCGACCAGCACATCGTGGCCAACGGGCGGCCCGGCTATGTGAAGCGGGCCTGCGACGCCTCGCTGCGGCGGCTGCAGACCGATGTGATCGACCTCTACCAGCTGCACCGGGCCGACCCGGAGGTCCCCATAGAGGAGACCTGGGGCGCGATGGCGGAGCTGGTCGCGGCCGGGAAGGTACGGGCGCTCGGGCTGTGCGCCGTGGGCGCGCGGGCGCAGCGGCGGGCGGGCGCCGGGATGCACGACGCCACGGTGCGCCAGCTGGAGCGGGTCCAGCAGGTCTTTCCGGTCAGCTGTGTGCAGGCCGAGCTGTCGGTGTGGTCGCCCGACGCGCTGGAGGCGCTGGTGCCGTGGTGCGCCTCACACGGGGTGGGCTTCCTGGCGGCGATGCCGCTGGGCAACGGCTTCCTGAGCGGGACGCTCACCCCGGGACAGGGCTTCGAGCCGGACGACATGCGGGCCCGGCATCCGCGGTTCACGGCGGAGATGATGGCCGCGAACCAGCCGATCGTGGCCGGTCTGCGACGGGTCGCCCGGCGGCACGGGGACGGGGTGACACCCGCGCAGGTGGCCCTGGCCTGGCTGCTGGCGCAGGGGCCGCATGTGGTGCCGGTGCCGGGGACGAAGCGGGAGCGGTGGGCGGCGGAGAACTGTGCGGCGGCCGGTCTGCCGCTCTCCCCCGAGGACCTCGCGGAGATCGCGGGGCTGCCGCCGGCGCGGGGGTCGTGGGACTGAACGCGTCGCACAACGGCCGCCCGGCGCGGGCCGCCGTTGTGCGTTCGGCCCTGGTCCGGGCCCGATTCGGGGATGGGAACCCGGCGCGGGTCCGCGGTGTATAAGAATCAGTGCCGTGCCGCGGCACACGTGCCCATGGAGAGGAACCCGACCGTGCGACGTCCTCGCGTCACCTCTGTTCTCGCCGCCGCTGCCGCCGTGGTGCTCGTGGCGGGCTGCTCGTCCGACGGCGACAGCATCACCAGACCGGTCGGCCGGTCGGCCGCGCCCACGAAGCCGGGCGGCGGGGGCTCCTCCTCGGGCGCGCCCTCGCCGACGGAGTCCGCGGCGCCCGCGAAGGGCTCGGTGAAGGTGGAGCGCACGCTCACCACGAAGCTGAACTCCCCCTGGGGGCTGGCGCCGCTGCCCGACGGGGATCTGCTGGTCTCCTCGCGGGACACCGGGAAGATCTTCAAGGTCTCGGCGGACTCGGGGAAGAAGACCGAGCTGGGGTCCGTCCCGGGCGTCTCCGCCGCCGGTGAGGGCGGGCTGCTGGGGCTGGCGATCTCCTCCGACTTCGGCACGGACCATATGGTCTACGCGTACTACACCACCGATTCGGACAACCGCATCGTCCGGATGGTGTACGACGACAAGCGCCCCGCCGGCGATCAGCTCGGCGCCCCGGACACGATCTTCAAGGGCATCCCCAAGGGCGCGATCCACAACGGGGGCCGCATCGCCTTCGGCCCGGACAAGATGCTCTACGCGGGCACGGGCGAGAGCGGTGACCGCGGGCTCGCCCAGGACATGGACTCCTTCGGCGGCAAGATCCTGCGGATGACCCCGGACGGCGAGCCCGCGCCCCGCAATCCGGACGCCCAGTCGGTCGTCTACTCCCCGGGTCACCGCAATGTGCAGGGCCTGGCCTGGGATGCGGACAAGCGGCTGTGGGCCTCCGAGTTCGGCCAGGACACCTGGGACGAGCTCAATCTGATCGAGCCGGGCAAGAATTACGGCTGGCCGGAAGTCGAGGGCAAGGCCGGGAAGAAGGGCTTCGCCGATCCGCTGGAGCAGTGGAAGCCCAAGGACGCCTCGCCGAGCGGAATCGCCTTCGCCAAGGGCTCGATCTGGATGGCCGGGCTGCGCGGTGAGCGGCTGTGGCGCATTCCGCTGAAGGGCGACAAGGCGGTGGCGAAGCCACAGTCGTTCCTGGACGGGAAGTACGGACGGCTGCGCAGCGTGGTGGCGGCGGACGACGGGGGGCTGTGGCTGACCACGAGCAATACGGATGGGCGTGGTAAGCCGGGCCGGGAGGACGACCGGATCCTGCGGCTGGAGGTCCGCTGACGGGATCCACTGAAGGGAGATCCACTGAGGGGGCGAATCGGCTGATCGTGGCGTTGAGTTCGGCCGACATGGTGCGGAGTGCCCGTTCTGTGACGGGTCTGCCTACACTGGCAGCAGTCGCACGCCTACGGGGGTCGTCATGTTCAACCTCATCGAGGAACTGTTCGCGCCCGGCCGCAAGCACACCGAGGAAGAGCGCAACCGGCTGGAGTTCACGCTCGACGAGACGCGCAGCAGCGACCCGGGGAAGGGCCCTATAGACCTTGACTCAGGGCGAGTGGTGATCCGGCCCCGCGAAGGGGACTGACCCGGAAGGGGACTGGCTCGGAAGGGGGCTGGCTCGGCGGGTGGTCGGCGTACCGCGCGTCCTGGCACCCCCGGCGTCCAGTCAGCGCCCCGGCGTGCTGCCGGTGCGTACCGCGCACACCGTCAGCGGGCCGCCGCCGCGCCGTCGGCCAGGCCGTCCACCAGGCGCAGTCGGTGGGCCACGGCGGCAGCCTCGGCCCGGCCCGAGACGCCCAGCTTGGCCAGGATGTTGGAGACATGCACGCTGGCCGTCTTGGGCGAGATGAAGAGCTTCTCGGCGATCTGGCGATTGCTGCGCCCGTCGGCGACCAGCCGCAGCACATCCCGCTCCCGGGGCGTCAGCCCCAGCTCCTCGGCCGGATCGGCGGGTCCGGCGGCGTCGGCGACCGGGGCCGGGGGCAGCGCGGGGGTGCGGCCCGGGGACGCGTCAAGCGCGGCGCGGGTCGCGGCGGACGCCAAGGGCAGCCGGGCGCGCCGGGCCAGCAGCTCGATCTCCTCGCGCAGCGGACGGGCACCCAGCCGGTCGGCCACGGCATGCGCCTGGGCGAGCAGTTCGGCGGCATGCTCACGATCGGCCTGAGCCGGGGCCCCCGCCGGACCGGAGGCCCCCGGACCGAGGGCGCTCTGGTCGGGGGCACCCGGGTCGGAGGGGCCCCGGCCGGAGGCACCCGGACCGGAGGCACCCCGACCGTGGACATCTTGGCCGGAGGCACCCGGGCGGGAAGCGCCCTGACCGGGGACACTCGGACCGAGGGCGCCCGGGGCGGAGGCACCCCGACCGGAGGCACCGAGACCGGGGGCACCCCGGCCGGAGGCACCCCGGCCGGAGGCACCCCGGCCGGAGGCACCCCGGCCGGAGGCACCCCGGCCGGAGGCACCCCGGCCGGGGGCGTCCGGGGCGGAGGGGCTCTGGATCGGGGTTAGTAGCGCTTCCGCCCAGCGGTGGCGGGCTCGGGCCAGTGGATAGGGGCGGTCCAGCGCGGCGAAGGCGGCCGTGGCCTCGGCCCAGAGGTCGGGCCGGTCCCGGCCCTCGGCGCGCGCCAGTTCGGCCTGGACCATCGCCGCGTGCGCCCGCCACACCGGCACGGGCTGCGACACCCGCTTCGCCGCCGCCCGGAGGCGGGCCAGCGCCTCGCCCCGGCCCGGCTCGGCCGTGGGCAGTCCGCGCGCGGCCGACTCGGCCGCGGCGGCCGTGTACAGCAACCGCCAGGCGTAGCGCTGCATCCCGGGCGGGAATCCGGCCTCCACGGCCTGGTCCAGCAGGGCCCGGACCTCCAGGATCCGGCCACGGGCCGCCGCGAGTTCGATGGCGTGCCCCGTGATCTGGAGGGTGTACTGCGGTTCGGTGTTGCGGGCGCCGTAGTGCTCCCGGGCCGCGGTCAGCTCGCGCTCCGCCGTGTTCCACTCACCGCGCGCCAGCGCCAGCTGGGTGAGCCGGTTGGCGGCGGTGCCGCGCGGCTTGGTGCCAAGGGCGAGCCGCCGGGTCATCAGGGCCGCCGCCTCCGCCTCGTCCCAGCGGCCCAGGGAGAACAGCGACTCGGCCAGATTCCCGTAGACCCAGGCCCGGGAGTCCACCAGGCCGACGCGGTCCAGGATCCGGGCGCCCTCCTCGGCGGTCTCCACCGCCTCGGCCGACCGGCCCACCCCCTCCAGCGCCGAGGCCAGATTGACATAGCAGCGACCCAGGACGCTGATGTCATCGAGGTCCAGGGCCCGCTCGCAGACCTCGCGCATCTCGGCCAGGCCACGCTCGATGTCGCCGGAGTCACCGGTGAAGTAGCCCAGCGTCAGGCGGGCGTTCAGCTCCGTGCTCTCGGCGCCGACCAGCCGGGCCAGCTCCACCGCCCGTTCGGCCGCGGCCAGGCCCTCGGCACCTGGCCGGTGGGTCATCGTCCAGCCCGCCACCTGTGCCATGACCTCGGCGTGCACGGGGGACGGCGGCAGTCCGCGCACCAGCTCCTGGGCCCGGCTCAGCTCCTCCCACCCGTCACCGCGGGCCAGGCCCTCCATCAGTTTGCCCTGCTGGGTCCAGAACCAGGCGGCCCGCAGCGGGGCGTCACCACCCCGGTCCAGCGTCCGCAGCGCCCGCTTGCTGACGGCCAGCGCCCGCTCCCGCTGCCCGGACATGTGCGCGGCCACCACCACCTCGGCGAGCAGATCGAGATGGCGCAGCGCCTGGTCCTCACAGCCGCGGGCGGGGTACACCTCCGCGTAGTCCATGGGCCGCTGCGCCCGCCGTATCTCCTTGGGGGCGTCCTCCCACAGCTCCATGGCCCGCTCCAGCAGCCGCAGCTGCTCCGCGTGGGCGTACCGCCGCCGCGCCGCGACGGACGCCTGGAGCACGGCGGGCAGGGCCTTGGCGGGGTCGTGCGCGTGGTACCAGTAGCTGGCCAGCCGGGCGGCCCGCTCATCGGCCCGCACCAGCGCGGGCTCGGCCTCCAGTGCCTCCGCGAAGCGCCGGTTGAGCCGGGAGCGCTCCCCGGGCAGCAGATCGTCGCGCACGGCTTCGCGCACCAGCGAATGCCGGAAGCGGTAGCCGCTGTCGTCGGCCGTGGGGCGCAGGATGTTCGCCCCGACGGCGGCCCGCAGCGCGTCGATCAGTTCGTCCTCGCCCAGCCTGGCGACCGCGCGCAGCAGTTCGTACTCCACCGAGGAGCCGCCCTCGGCGAGGATCCGCACCACCCCCTGGGCCTCCTCGGGCAGCGCCTCGACCCGCACCAGCAGCAGATCGCGCAGCGATTCGCTGAGCCCGGTGGCGCAGCCCTCGTTGAGGGAGCGGGCGATCTCCTCCACGAAGAAGGCATTGCCGTCGCTGCGCTCGAAGATCCGGTCGACCAGCTCGCGCTCCGGCTCGGCCCCGTTGATCCCGGTCAGCTGGGCGTGCACCTCGCCGCGGGTGAAGCGGGACAGCTCGATGCGCCGCACCTCGCGCATCCGGTCCACCTCGGCGAGGAAGGGGCGCAGCGGATGGCGGCGGTGGATGTCGTCGGAGCGGTAGGTGGCCACGACCAGCAGCCGGGCACTGAGCAGCGAGCGGAAGAGATAGCCGAGCAGCTCGCGGGTGGAGCGGTCGGCCCAGTGCAGATCCTCGATGGCGACGACGAGGGTGCGCTCCGCGGCCAGCCGCTCCAGCAGCCGGACCGTGAGCTCGAACAGCCGGGCCCGGCCGTCGCCGTCGTGGGACGCGCGGGAGGTCTCGCCCAGCTCGGGCAGCAGCCGGGCCAGTTCGCCCTCCTGCCCGGCGGCGGCCCTGTCCAGCTCGGTGCCCAGTTTCCGGCGCAGTGAGCGCAGCACGGTGGACACGGGCGCGAACGGCAGCCCGTCGGCGCCGATTTCCACACAGCCGCCGACCGCCGCGACCGCCCCCGCGGCCATGGCCGGGGCCAGGAACTCGTCGATGAGCCGGGTCTTGCCGACCCCCGCCTCTCCCCCCACCAGCAGCACCTGCGGCTCGCCCGCGGTGGCGCGGGCGAGCGCGTCCTCGAGGGTGGCCAACTCCTGGGCGCGACCGATGAACACCGGGCTGACGGACATGGTGTGCACGTCGTCGAGCATCGCACAGGGCCCCGACACCGCGGCACCGGCTTTTCCGGCACCGGCTTTTCCGGCACCCGCCGTTCCGGGTTCCACCGCTCCGGCCCCAGGCCCGGCTCCCGCTCCAGCCCTTATGACGAGCGGCACGGCCCGGCCGCCGTCAGGCCGCCGTGCCGTACGACCGTGGTGAGCGGTTGCCCCGCCACCGCCGGACCTGCCTCAGCCGCCCGCCCCGCTCCCGCCCGGCCGACCGGCCGCCGGGCCCCTCCGCCGCCTCCCGGACCAGCCGGTGGGCGGCGGCCTCCCGCAGCAGCTCGGCCTCGCGGATCCGGTGCAACTCATGGTGCAGCATGGTGTTCTCCCTGGTGACGAGTGGTTTCGTGGAACACGTCCACTCTCGTCGCCCAGGAGGGTCCGGCACATCGGTAGGCTGCCCGATCTTCGCTCGGGCCAAGGCCTTAGGCACCCTGCCCACACGGCTGAGAAGGCCCGGGGAGGGTCCTTAGGGCACCGGCGACCGTGCCGTACCGGCCCGCGCCGCGCCCTCGGCGGGCTGCCCCGGCAGTGGCACGGGCACCGCCACCGGTCCGGACGCCGGGCCATCGCCCTCGCCCTCGCCCCCGGCGTCGCCCTCGCCCCCGGCGTCGCCCTCCGCCTCGATGCTGATCCTCGGCAGCAGCCGCTCCAGCCAGCCCGGCAGCCACCAGTTGGCGCCCCCGAGCAGATGCATCAGCGCGGGCACCAGGAGCGTACGGAGGACGAAGGCGTCCAGGGCGACCGCGGCCGCCAGTCCGATGCCGAACATCGCGATGATCCGGTCGCCGCTGAGCACGAACGCCGAGAAGACCGCGATCATGATGACGGCCGCGGAGTTGATGACCCGGCTGGTCTCGGCGAGCCCCACCCGGACCGCGGTGCGGTTGTCGCGGGTGCGCCGCCACTCCTCGTACATCCGGCTGACCAGGAAGACCTGGTAGTCCATGGAGAGCCCGAAGAGCACCGACACCATGATCACCGGTAGGAAGGGCTCGATCGGGCCCGCCCTGCCAAGACCCAGCAGTTCGCTCCCCCAGCCCCATTGGAAGATCGCGACCACCACGCCGAAGGACGACGCGACGGCGGCCACGTTCATGACCGCCGCCTTGATCGGGATGCCGATGCTGCGGAACGCGAGCAGCAACAGCGCGCATCCCAGCGCCACCACCACCCCCACGAACAGCGGCAGCTTGCTCACGATCACCGCGGCGAAGTCGTCGTAGCCCGCGGTCAGCCCGCCCACGTAGACCCGCAGCGAGCTGCCCTCCTCGGCCCGGGGCAGCACCTCGGCGCGCAGCCGTCCGACGAGGTCGGAGGTGTCCCGTGACTGCGGTGCCGTCGTGGGGACGACCGTGATGACGCCGGTGTCGCCGCCTCCGCCCAGGTCCGCGGCGCTCACCGAGGCCACCCCGTGGATGGTGCGCAGGGTCTCGGACAGCTGTGTGAAGGCCATCCGGTCGTCGGCCCCGTCCATGCTGCCCATCAGCGTCAATGGGCCGTTGAAACCTGGTCCGAACCCCTCGGCCAGCAGGTCGTAGGCCCGTCGCGTCGTCGAGGCCGAGGAGCCGTTGCCCTGGTCCGAGGTGCCCAGGTGGAGCGAGAACGTGGGGAGGGCGAGCACCGCGATGAGGGCGGCCGCGACCGCCCCCAGCAGTTTGGGGCGGCGCTCGACGTAGCGCGCCCAGCGGGCGCACAGACCCTGGGACGCCGCGGCTTCCGGCCCCCGCTCGGCCAGCCGTCTGCGCTCCTTCCGGCTCAGGGCCCGCATACCGATCAGGCCGAGCAGCGCGGGCAGCAGGGTGAGCGAGGCGGCGACCGTAAGGGCGACGGTGAGCGCCGCCGCGACCGCCACCCCGTTGAGGAAGGACAGCCGCAGGACGAGCATGCCGAGGAGCGCGAGACAGACGGTCGCGCCCGCGAAGACCACCGCGCGCCCCGAGGTGGCCACCGCGCGCTGGGCGGCCTGTTCGACCGGCAGCCCCCGCCGCAGCCCCTTGCGGTGCCGGGTGACGATGAACAGCGCGTAGTCGATCCCCACGCCGAGGCCGATCAGCATGCCGAGCATCGGCGCGAAGTCGGCGATCGTCATGGCGTGGCCGAGCAGCCCGATGGCCGCGTACGCGGTGCCGACGCCGATGAGCGCGGTGGCTATCGGCAGCAGCGTCGCCGCGAACGAGCCGAACGCGAGGAAGAGCACCACGGCGGCCACGCCGACCCCGATGGCCTCGCTCAGATGGGCGGGCCCGGTCCGCTCGGTGAGCCCGGCGCCCGCGCCGCCCATCTCGACCTGAAGGCCCTTGGCCCCGGAGGCGGCGGAGCGCACCGTGTCGAGCACCCGGCGCACCTCCGCCTCGCCCAGGTCGGCGGCGGGTTCGCGGAAGACGATGGTGGCGTAGGCGGTGTGCCCGTCGGCGCTGATCCGGCTGTTGTCACGGGCTTCGCCGAGCCCGCCGGATCCGCCCAGCCGGCCGGTGTCACCGGCGCCGTACGGACCGGTGGCGGAGACGGCGCCGTACGGGCCGGTCACGGAGGCGACGCCGGGCAGGTCCGCCACCTGCCGCAGCGCCGTCGCCATCCGCCGCTCGACCCCAGGGGCGCGTACGGTGCCCGCGCCGTCCGCGGTGTGCCAGACGATGGTGTCGCTGTCCCCCGCCCGGTCCGGCAGCCGCCGCTCCATCAGGGCGGAGACCTTGGAGGAGTCGGTGCCCGGGATGTCGTAGTCGTTGGAGTACGCCGAACCCGTCACGGCCGCCGCCGCGGCGACCCCGGCGAAGGCGGCCAGCCACAGCACGATGACGATGGCGCGGCGCCTGAGACACCAGCGGGCGAGTGCGGCCATGGCTGCTTTCCGGGTATTGCGCCGAACGCGCGATGTGGCTGAGACCAGTGCACTGTGTCAGCCCGAAAAGATCCTTTGCCTCCTTTGTGGCTTTCCCCACATCCGCGAGTGATCGCCGGTTCCGTCTCCGGCCGAGGGAGTCGGCCGCGGCCGGGCCATCACCGCCCGGCCGCCGCGACCAGCGGAAAGTGGCAGGCCACCCGGTGTCCCGGCACGGCCGGCTCGGCGGGGGCGGGCTCGATCCGGGCGCAGATTTCCTGAGCGGCCGGACAACGGGTACGGAACCGGCAGCCCGAGGGCGGGTCGGCGGCCGAGGGGGCCTCGCCGCCCAGCGGCGCCCCGGCGGCCTCGGCCGCCGGGTCGGGCTGCTCGGCGGTGTCCAGCAGTCCGCGGGTGTAGGGATGCAGCGGCGCGTCGAATACCGAGGCCGCCGGTCCTGTTTCGACCAGCTTGCCCAGATACATCACGCCGACCGTGTCCGCGAGATGGCGCACCACGGCCAGGTCGTGCGAGATGAACAGATAGGCCAGCCCCTTCTCGCGCTGCAGGTCCCGCATCAAATTGAGGATCTGTGCCTGTACGGAGACGTCGAGGGCCGAGACGGGTTCGTCGGCGACCACCAGCGACGGTGACAGCGCGAGCGCGCGGGCCAGCCCGAGGCGCTGGCGCTGGCCGCCGGAGAACTCGTGCGGGTAGCGGTCCACGGCGCCGCGATCCAGCCCGACGTCGTCCAGCAGCCCGGCGATCCGCGCGTTCTGCGCGGCACGGTCGCCGATGCCCTGGATGACCAGCGGCTCCCGCAGGATCGCGCCGACCCGCATCCGCGGGTCCATGGACGCGTACGAGTCCTGGAACATCAGCTGCACCTCGCGCCGGTGGGCGCGCAGCGCGCGCCGGTCCAGCGCGGCGATGTCACGGTCCGCGAAGCGGACGGTGCCGCGAGTCGGCTCCTCCATGCCGACGACCAGCCGCCCGAGCGTGGACTTGCCGCAGCCGGACTCCCCCACGATGCCGAAGGTCTCACCACGCCTGACGATCAACGACACCCCGGCGACGGCGCTCACGACGGCGGCCGCGGCGCGCCTGCGGAGCGCGAAGGGGCTGCTGTGCAGGGGGTAGTCCTTGGTGACGTCGGTGAGCGCGAGCAGGGTCTCGTCGGCACGGGACGGGGGCGCGGCGGGGGCGGCGGGGACGACCTCGGCGACGGGGTCGACGGCGGGGTCGACGGGGTGGAAGCAGGCGAAGGCGTGTGCGCCGCGACGGGCGGCTCCCGCCCGCCCCTCGGGTATGTCCCCGGTCGCCGGACCGTGCGGCGCCGTCCTCGGACCGGGGGCCGGGGCGGAGTCCCCGTTCCGGGAAGTGGCAGGCAGGGGCAGCACCACCTCGGACAGCTCTGGCTCCAGCTCCCGGCACTCCCCGGTCGCGAAGCCGCACCGTGGCGCGAACCGGCAACCCGCGGGCCGCGTGACAAGGGACGGCGGCAGGCCCGGAATCGTGGCGAGCGGCTGCGACTCGTCCGCCGCCCGCTCCGGCAGCGCGGCGAACAACGCCTGCGTATACCGATGGCGCGGGGCCGCGAACAGGGTGCGCACACCCGCCCGTTCCACCGTCTTGCCCGCGTACATCACCGCCACCCGGTCCACCCGTCTGGCGATCACCCCCAAGTCGTGCGTGACCAGGATCATCGCCATGCCCAGACGCGACCGCAGATCGTCGATGAGCTCCAGGATCTGGGCCTGTGTGGTGACGTCGAGCGCGGTCGTCGGCTCGTCGGCGATCAGCAGCTCGGGCTCGCAGATCAGCGCCATGGCGATGGCGACGCGCTGCCGCATGCCGCCGCTGAGCTGGTGTGGGTAGTTCTTCAGCCGCTCGCCGGGGGTCGGCAGGCCCACCAGCCGCAGCATCTCCTCGGCCCGCTGCCACGCTTCCGCCTTGCCCAGGCCCTTGTGCAGCAGCAGCGGCTCCGCGACCTGGGCGCCGATGGTCATGGTCGGGTTGAGGGAGGTGAGCGGGTCCTGGAAGACCATGCCGATGGAGTTGCCGCGAACGCCCCGGAGCACCGGCTCGGTCGCGGTCGCCAGGTCCGTACCGCCGAAGTCGATGGAGCCGCCGGTGATCCGGCCGCCGCCCGGCAGCAGGCCGAGCACGCTCAGCGCGGTCATGGTCTTCCCGCAGCCGGACTCGCCGACGATGCCCAGCGCCTCGCCCGGGGCGAGGTCCAGGGAGACTCCGTCGAGGGCGTGCACGGTACGGTCGCGGCCCGCAATCTCGACATGGAGATCGTCGACCCGCAGCAGGAGAGATCCGGTGGAGCCGGTGGACGCGGTCGAGTCCGTGGACGCGGTGGAGCCGGTCATCAGCGGTTGCCTCCGCTCTTCTGGAGCCGCACGTCGAAGGCGTCCCGCAGCCCGTCCCCGATGAAGTTGAAGGCGGCGACAACGAGCACGATCGCGATGCCCGGCGGGAAGATCAGCCACCAGTAGCCGACCTGGGTGTAGGTGATACCCGCGCTGAGCATGGAGCCCCAGTCGGCGGCGGGCGGCGGGATGGACAGGCCGAGGAACGACAGATACGCGACGTAGAGAATCGCGTCGGCGATCTGGAAGGTGGCGTTGACGACGACGGTGCCGATCGCGTTCGGCACGATGTGCCGGAAGACGGCGCGCGTCCCGCCGCCGCCCATGAGCCGCATGGCGTGGATGTAGTCCCGGCTGCGCAGGGCGAGGGCTTCACCGCGGATGAGGCGGGCCGGGGACAGCCAGGCGACCGAGGCGATGATGAGGATCAGCACCAGTTTGCTGGGCGTGACGATCGCGGCGACGACGACCAGCAGGAAGAGGGCGGGGATGGCGAGCGCGGCGTCGGTGATCCGCATCATGGCCGCGTCCAGCCAGCCACCGAAGTAGCCCGCGACCGAGCCGTAGACGGTGCCGATGAACGTGGCGAGAAGCCCCGCCGCGAGGCCCACTTCCAGGGAGGTCCGGCCGCCGGTCATCAGCCGGCCGAGCATGTCGTAGCCGAGGTCGGTGGTGCCCAGCGGATGGCCGGGGCTGCCGGGCGCGAGGTTGGCCTGGCCCAGATCGGTGTGCACCTGGTCGGTGGAGTGGAACAGCGGGCCGAGAAAGCAGAAGGCGCTCAGCGCCACCAGCACCACCGCCCCGGCCAGGGCCAGTTTGTTGCGGGTGAAGACGGCGAGGGTGCGGCGGGCGAGGCTCGGGGTGGGGACGGCCGTCTCGGCGGCGGCGGGGGCGGTCCCGGCGGCTGTGGCGGTCACGAGACGCTCCTGATCCGGGGGTCGAGGACGGCGTACGCGATATCGGTGATCAGCGAGCCGATGACGGTGGCGACGCCGACGACGAAGGTCACCCCGAGCAGCACCGGGAAGTCGGAGCCCTGGGCGGCGTTCCAGAACAGCAGCCCCATCCCGGGGTAGTTGAACATCGACTCCACGACGAGCGCGCCGCTGAAGAGGGTCGGGAGATAGAGGCCGAGGAGGGTGGCGAGCGGAATGAGCGCGTTGCGCAGCACATGCCGGGCCATGATCCGCGCGCTGGACTGGCCCTTGGCCCGCGCGGTGCGGACGTATTCCTCGCCCAGGTTGTCCAGGACCGCCGAACGCATATAGCGGCTGAAGGCGGCGATGACGCCGAGCGCCATGGTCACCACGGGCAGCACGAGCCCGGGAAGGTCGCCCAGGATGCCGCCGACGGTGTCCGCCTGCGGCGCCTCGGCCGGGAAGAGCTGGAGCCGCTGGCTGAAAACCAGGATCAGGACCAGGCCGAGGAAGAAGACGGGGGTGGCGTAGGCGAGGAAGGCCATCCCGGTGAGGAGGTAGTCGGCGGCCCTGCCCCGGCGTACGGCCTGGAGGATGCCCAGCGGAATCGCGAGGACGGCGGCGAGGGCGATGGCCAGCCCGGTCAGTACGAGGGTCTTGGGCAGCCGGTCGGCCAGCAGCGAGGAGACCGTCTGGTTGAGCTTGTACGACTCGCCGAGGTCGCCGGTGAGCAGCCGCCCGAGGTACTTCACGTACTGGAGAGGGAGCGAGCGGTCGTAGCCCTGCTGGTGATTGAAGTGCTCGACCGCCTGCGGGGTGGCCTTGGGGCCGAGGATGGCGCGGGCGGGGCCCCCGGGGAGCTGGTGCAGCAGCACGAAGACGATGACGGAGACGAGCAGCAGGACGACGGCGGCCTGCGCGGTGCGCTTGATCAGAAAGCGGATCACTTCCGGCCCGCCCCCTGCCTTACGAAGTACCAGTCCTGGGGGGCGAGGCTCAGGGTCGGGTTCTGGTCGACGCCGCGCAGGTCGTTGCGGATGACGGAGACCTGGTAGGCGGGGTTGGGGGTCCACAGGACGGGGACCTTGCGGGCGACATACTCGCCGTAGCGGCGCATCGCGGCCGGGTCGCCGGAGTACTCGGTGTCCTTGATCAGCTCATCGGTGCGCGGATCGGACCAGTTGCCCATGTTGGAGGGGGCGCCGGTGGCGAAGAGCTGTTCTCCGCTGGGGTCGGGCGGGAAGTACCAGCTGCCCGCCGTGCCGAAGAACCCCAACTGCCACGCCTTGCACAGCGGTTCGGTCCGTTCGCAGGGGATGGTGGTGCCGAGCACCGTGTTCAGCGGCTGCTGCCGGACGTCGAGGGTGATCCCGGCCTTGTCGTAGGAGGACTTGATCTCCTGCATCTGGTTGGAGCTCTCGGTCGAGCCGGACTGCGACAGCAGCGAGAGCTTCAGCGGCTGCCCCTCCTCGATGCCCTTGCCGCACGCGTCGCCGCCGGTCCCGGGCCGCACGCAGCGCAGCGTCCCGCCGTCCCGCGCCTTCCAGCCGTGGGCGGCCAGCAGCCGCTTCGCCGCGGCCGGGTCGTACGGATAGGGGTCCTTCGCGAGCAGGCTCGCGGGGACCGGGCCGCGGGTGGGGTCGGCGCTGCCGTGCCAGATCACCCTGGAGATGGCGCGCTGGTCGATGAGGAGCTGGAGAGCCTGGCGGAGATAGGTCTGGCGCAGCAGCGGACCCGCGGTGGGGTGGTTGAAGTTGAGCACGAGATAGGTGATCGCCCAGCCCTCCCATGGGTCGACGCGATAGCCCATCTCCTTGAATTTCCCGGACTGGGCCATCACCGACGGCGGGATGTAGCCGTAGTCGACGCCGCCGGAGCGCAGCACGTTGAATTCGGAGTCGGCGGTGGTGAAGGGCTTGAAGACGACGCGGTCGAGGTGGGGCTTGTCGGGGCCGGAGTAGCGGGTGTTGGGTTCGAGCGCGACCTGCCCCGAGGTGGCCCACTGGCGGATCTTCCACGGCCCGTTGACGGTCTTCCACAGCGGGTCGGTGGCGAAGGCCGAGAGCTGCTTGGCGTGCCGGGTCAGCCGCGCGAAGACCTTCTTGGGGTCCTCGTCGTCCGGATTCCAGGCGTGCCGGGGCAGCGGGGTGAAGTAGAGGAGCTGGTTGGCGGTGAACCAGGCGGGGTTGTACGCGCGGTCGAGCCGGAGCCGGAAGGTGCGTTCGTCGATCGCCTGGAACCGCTTGATGTTGTCCGGCAGCAGCTTCGGCGAATAGCCGCCCCACTCCGCCTTGTTGTGCTTGATCAGGTCGAACCAGAACTTCACGTCCCGGGTGGTGACGGGCTTTCCGTCGGACCAGCGGTAGCCCTTCTTCAACGTGACGGTCACGGTCTTGTTGCCGTCGCTGTAGCGGGGCTGCTCGGCGAGGTTGCGCGGGCTGTCCAGGCTGAGCGCGTCGCCCTTCTTCTCGGGCTGGTAGAGCGGCAGATAGAGCAGGTGCTGGAGGGAGCTGTTGTAGGTGGCCAGATAGCCGGGCGCACCGATCGGGAAAATCCAGTTGGGGGTGGCCGCCGGCGGCAGCGCCATGGTCGCCGTACCGCCCTCGACCCTGGTGCCGCCGGTCGCGCCGACATCGGTGATCCGGCCGGCCCGGGGTCCGCAGCCGGTGGCCAGGCCCGTGCCGCCGAGGATGAGGGCCGCGACAAGTCCCGCGACGGGCCCGCGTATTCGTGTACTGCGCAGACCCATGCCGCCTCCGCGGGGTCGTCGGGATCGTCGGGACCGTCGGGATGGTTCGGGGTCGTCGGCCGAACGAAGATAGCGAGCAAAGTACGGACGGCCCTGAAAAGAAGTCAAGAGTCTGGCGCGCGAAGCCGGGAATGTTATCTACTGAGAGCCCGTTGCTACATGGACTTCGTTCGGGTATCGAATAAAGTCCAGACGATGCAGGAAAGACGGACCGACGGAAAGGGCGCCACATGACCGCCGCCGAGGAGCAGCCCGGCTCCGCCGAGCACGTCCTCGAACTCGTCGCGAGCGGCACCGCAGCCTCCCGCGCCGATCTCGTACGGGAGTTGGGGCTCGCCGCCTCCACCGTCTCCGCACGGGTGCAGGAGCTGGTGGACGCCGGGCTGCTCACCGAATACGGCGAGGGCGCCTCGCGCGGCGGCCGCCGACCCCGCCTGCTGCGGATACCGGACAGCGGGGGCATCGCGCTCGCCGCCGACCTGGGCAGCCATCACGCCCGCGTCGGCGCGGTCGGCCGCACGGGCGCCACCTTCGACGTGACCGAGCACTCCTTCGACCTGACGGCCGGTCCCGACCGGGCCCTGGAGCCGCTGGTGGGGCGGCTCGCCGAGCTCGCGGACCGCCAGCGCGCGGCGGGCCGCACGGTGCGGGCCGTCGGCGTCGGCTTCCCCGGCCCCGTGGACACGGGCACGGGCCAGGTCATCGCCCCGGCCCGGATGCCCGGCTGGCATCTGTACGAGCTGCGCGACCGGCTCGCCGAGCGGCTCGGACTGCCCGTCCTCGTCGACAACGACGCCAACATGATGGCCCTCGGCGAGCACCGGGCCGCCCACCCCGGGCTGCGCCACCTCGTCGTCGTCAAGGCGGGCCGCGGCATCGGCTCCGGCGTGATCAGCGACGGCCGCCTGTACCGGGGGGCGCGCGGCTCGGCGGGCGACATCAGCCATGTGCGCGTCGACGCGGCCGCCGAGCGCCCCTGCTCCTGCGGCAACATCGGCTGCCTGGAGACCGTCGCCAGCGGCGCCGCGATCGCCGCCGAGCTGCGCACGCTCGGCATCGGCGTCGACGGGTCGACGGATGTGCTGCGCCTGGTGACGGACGGCGAGCCGCACGCGACCACCCTGGTACGACAGGCCGGCCGGCACATCGGGGCCGTCCTGTCCGTCGTCGTCAACTTCTTCAACCCGGAGGCGGTGGTACTCGCGGGGGCCCTCGCCGAGGCCGAGCCGCTGGTCGCCGCGGTCCGCGGGATGCTGTACGAGCGGTGTCTGCCGATGGCGACGAGCGAGCTGACGATCACGGCGGCCACGAGCGGCGCCGACGCGGGGCTGCTCGGGGCGGGCCACGCGGCGCTGCGCGAACTCGCCCCCGGCAGCCGGCCGGTGCCCATGACCCCGGCCGCCCCCCGATGACGCCCGTGCCGCACCAGCCCGCGCGGCCGGTCCGCCCACCGCTGGACACCGCCCCTCGACGCATCCGACCGGCACAACCGACCGGCGCATCCGACCGGCGCATCCGACCGGCGCAACCGGACGCACCCCGGCGCATCTGAAAGCGAGACAGCATGGCTTCCACCGCACCCCGCCCGGCCGACGGTCCGGCGGCAGGACCGTACCCGGACGGCGCGGCGGCGCCCCCGGGCCGTCGTCGCCTGCGCATCGGCATCGGCGGCATGTCCATCGAGTCCAGCACCTTCTGCCCGCACCGCACGACCTACGACGACTTCCGGGTCACCCGCGGCGCCGAGTTGCTGGACCGCTACACCTGGACGGCGCCCGACGGCGACCTCGCGGAGCACGCCGAGTGGGTGCCCCTGCTCCACGCCGTCTCGCTCCCCGGCGGCCCGGTCGAGCGCGGGACCTACGACCGGCTCAAGGGCGAGCTGATCGAGCGGCTGCGGCGGGCCGGTCCGCTCGACGGGCTGGTCTACGACATCCACGGCGCGATGAGCGTCGTCGGCCTGGAGGACGCCGAGGGCGATCTGACCGAGGCCGTACGGGAGGCGATCGGGCCCGACACGCTGATCTCCGCCGCCATGGACCTGCACGGCAATGTCTCCCGCCGCTTCGCCGGCCGACTCGATCTGATCACCGCCCATCGGCTCGCCCCGCACGAGGACGCCTGGGAGACCCGCGAGCGCGCCGCCCGCAAGCTGCTGGAGCGCCTGGTCTCCGGCAGGGGCCGCCCGCATCTGGCCTGGGTGCAGATCCCGGTGCTGCTGCCCGGTGAGCGCACCAGCACCCGTCTGGAGCCCGCCAAGTCGCTGTACGGGCGGCTGGCCGCGGTGGAGGCGATGGACGGTGTCGTGGACGCGGCGATCTGGGTGGGCTACCCCTGGGCCGACGAGCCGCGCTGCCGGGCGGCCGTGGTGGTGACCGGCGACGACCCCGTGCTCGCCGTCGAGCAGGCCCGCTCCCTGGCCCGCGAGTACTGGGAGGTGCGCCGCGACTTCGCGTTCGTCGGCCCCACCGGAGGCGCCGACGAGTGCGTCGCCGAGGCCGTCGCCTCCTCCGCCCGCCCCTTCCTGATCAGCGACTCCGGCGACAATCCCACGGCCGGGGGCGCCGGGGACCTCGCCTATATGCTCGGGCGGCTGCTGGCCAACGAGGACCTGGCCACCGGCCGCGCCACCGCCCTGCACCCCGGGATCACCGACCCGGCGGCGGTCGCGGAGTGCTTCGCCGCCGGGCCGGGCGCGACGGTCCGGCTGTCCGTCGGCGGCGGGATCAGCCGGGGGACGGCGGACCACGCCGCGCCCTGCGAACTGACCGGCGAGGTGGTCGCCCTGCGCCGGGACGACCCGGTCGGCGGCGACCTCGCGGCGGTGCGCCACGGGGGCGTCACGGCGATCCTGGTCAGCCGCCGCAAGCCGTTCCACACCCTGGCCGACTTCGGCGAGCTGGACCCGCGCGGCTATGACCTCGTCGTCGTCAAGATCGGCTATCTGGAGCCCGAGCTGTACGACCTGGCGGCGGACTGGCGGCTCGCGCTCACCCCCGGCGGGGTCGACCAGGATCTGGCCCGCCTGGGCCACCGGCGCCTCGTACGGCCGCTGTACCCCTTCGACGACGAGGGGTTCGAGGTGCCGCATCTGGAGCCGATGCTGCTCTAGGGGTGTCCAGGCTGTGCTGGGGGCGGGCTGCGCTAAGGGAAGGCCGGGCTGTGCTGACGGTGTCCGGCGGGTCTTGGCGCCTGCGGCGGGCCGCCCCCTCCCCGCTCCTTCCCAGCAGCATCGATATGCGGCTCCGCCGCGTGGGGGCTCCGCCCCGGACCCCAGCCGGACGAACCGGAAGCGCGGAGGGCACCCGGGCTACTCCAGGGGCGTCCAGCGGATCGTGACGCCTGCGGCGGGCCGCCCCCTCCCCACCCCTTCCCGAAACTGGGGCTCCCCCAGACCCCGGCCGGACACCTCAGATGCGCACGGGCACCCGCCCCACCGCGGCCAGCCCGCGTCCCGCGGACGCCCTGGCTCCCTGCACCACCGGCCAGCCACTCGACCACCGTGTCACAGGCGGCGCGGTCGGCGCCCTGGCCGGTGAGCTGACCGCGGCGACGATCTGCCCCTCGCCCCGGGTCCAGGGGCGGAGCCACTGCCACGCGGCGGAGCCGCATATCGATGCGGGCGCGTACGACGGCGGCGGGGCGCGCCCTCGCGCACCCCGCCGCCGTCACACAGGGACGAACGCCGAGCCGGTCAGCCCTCGACGCCCAGCTTCTCCAGGATCAGCTCGCGCACCCGCGCCGCGTCCGCCTGGCCGCGCGTGGCCTTCATGACCGCGCCGACCAGCGCACCCGCCGCCGCGACCTTGCCGCCGCGGATCTTGTCGGCGATGGCCGCGTTGGCCGCGATCGCCTCGTCCACGGCGGTGCCCAGCGCGCCCTCGTCCGAGACGACCTTCAGCCCGCGCTCGGCGACGACCTCGTCCGGGCCGCCCTCGCCCGCGAGGACGCCCTCGATGGTCTGGCGGGCCAGCTTGTCGTTGAGCGAACCCTCCTTGACCAGCGCGCACACCCGGGCCACCTGCGCCGGGGTGATCGGCAGCTCGGCGAGCTCCACCCCGTCCTCGTTGGCACGGCGGGCCAGCTCGCCCATCCACCACTTACGGGCCTGGTCGGCCGGGGCGCCCTCGTCCATCGTGGCCGTGATCAGGTCGATCGCCCCCGCGTTGAGCACCGACTGCATCTCGTGCCGGGACAGGCCCCAGTCCTCGCGCAGCCGGTTGCGGCGCACCCGCGGCAGCTCCGGAAGCCCGCCGCGCAGCTCCTCCACCCACGTCCGGGCGGGGGCGACCGGCACCAGGTCGGGCTCGGGGAAGTAGCGGTAGTCCTCGGCCTCCTCCTTGACCCGGCCGGAGGTCGTGGAGCCGTCCTCCTCGTGGAAGTGGCGGGTCTCCTGGATGATCGTGCCGCCGTCGTTCAGCACCGCGGCATGGCGCTGGACCTCGAAGCGGACGGCGCGCTCGACCGACCTCAGCGAGTTGACGTTCTTGGTCTCGGAGCGGGTGCCGAACTTGTCGGCGCCCTGCGGGCGCAGCGACAGGTTCACATCGCAGCGCATCTGGCCCATCTCCATGCGCGCGTCGGAGACCCCGAGCGACTTGATGAGCTCGCGCAGCTCGGTCACATACGCCTTGGCGACCTCCGGGGCCTTCTCCCCGGCGCCGACGATCGGCTTGGTGACGATCTCGATCAGCGGGATCCCGGCCCGGTTGTAGTCCAGGAGGGAGTGCTGGGCGCCGTGGATGCGGCCGGTCGCGCCACCCACATGGGTGGACTTGCCGGTGTCCTCCTCCATATGGGCGCGCTCGATCTCGACGCGGAAGACCTCTCCGTCGACGTCGACGTCCAGATAGCCGTTGAAGGCGATCGGCTCGTCGTACTGCGACGTCTGGAAGTTCTTCGGCATGTCCGGATAGAAGTAGTTCTTCCGGGCGAAGCGGCACCACTCGGCGATCTCGCAGTTGAGCGCGAGCCCGATCTTGATGGCGGACTCGACGCCGGTCGCGTTGACCACCGGGAGCGAGCCGGGCAGGCCGAGGCAGGTGGGACAGGTCTGCGTGTTGGGCTCGGCGCCCAGCGCCGTGGAGCACCCGCAGAACATCTTGGTCTTGGTGCCGAGCTCGACGTGCACCTCGAGCCCCATCACGGGGTCGTAGGTGGCGAGGGCGTCCTCGTACGACACCAGTTCAGTGACGGTCACGGAAAAACTAACCTCTCAGTCCGCGAGGACGTCGTCGTCGCCCATGCGCTTGAGCTCGCGGATGAGCAGGGCGACGCCGGTGACGATGGCGGCGGCCGAGACCACCGCGTCGGCCAGCTGCAGCTTGTCGTTCTCGAATCGGGCCTTCTTGGCCTGCTTCGCCACACTGACCGCGCCGAACAGCGAGGTCGCGATGGACAGGTAGGTGCCGGGCCTGGACTTCTTGAAGCCCTTCGCCTTCTTGATCGCACTCATAGTGACGGTGCCTCCTCGATCAGCGGGTGGCCCCATTTGTCGATGAGCGCGGCCTCGACCGCGGCACCGACCTTGTAGAGCCGGTCGTCGGCCATGGCGGGGGCGATGATCTGCAGTCCGACGGGCAGACCGTCCTCCGGTGCCAGACCGCAGGGCAGTGACATGGCCGCGTTCCCCGCGAGGTTGGTGGGAATCGTGCAGAGATCGGCCAGATACATCGCCATCGGGTCGTCGGCGCGCTCGCCGATCGGGAAGGCGGTGGTCGGGGTGGTCGGCGAGATCAGCACGTCGACCTGCTCGAACGCCTTCTCGAAGTCACGCTTGATCAGCGTACGGACCTTCTGCGCGGAGCCGTAGTACGCGTCGTAGTAGCCGGAGCTGAGCGCGTAGGTGCCGAGCATGATCCGGCGCTTGACCTCGGCGCCGAAGCCCTCCGCGCGGGTGAGCGCGGTGACGTCCTCGGCGGACTTGGTGCCGTCGTCGCCCACCCGCAGGCCGTAGCGCATGGCGTCGAAGCGGGCCAGGTTGGAAGAGCACTCGGACGGCGCGATCAGGTAGTACGCGGCCAGCGCCTTGTCGAAGGACGGGCAGGAGATCTCCTCGACCTCGGCACCCAGCTCCCGCAGCAGCTCCACCGTCTCGCTGAAGCGCTGCATGACGCCGGCCTGGTAGCCCTCGCCCGCGAACTCCTTGACGACGCCGATCCGCATGCCCCGCACGCTTCCGCTGCGGGCGGCCTCGACGACGGCCGGGACCGGCTCGTCGATGGAGGTCGAGTCCATCGGGTCGTGCCCGGCGATGACCTCGTGCAGCAGCGCCGCGTCCAGCACGGTGCGGGCGCAGGGTCCGCCCTGGTCGAGCGAGGACGAGAACGCCACCATGCCGTAGCGGGAGACCCCGCCGTACGTCGGCTTGACCCCGACCGTGCCGGTGACGGCGGCGGGCTGGCGGATCGAGCCGCCGGTGTCGGTGCCGATGGCGAGCGGGGCCTGGAAGGAGGCCAGCGAGGCGGAGGAGCCGCCGCCGGAGCCGCCGGGGACCCGGGTGAGGTCCCAGGGGTTGCCGGTGGGGCCGAAGGCGCTGTTCTCGGTCGAGGACCCCATGGCGAACTCGTCCATGTTGGTCTTGCCGAGGACGATCACGTCCGCGGCCCGCAGCCGCTGGGTGACGGTCGCGTCGTACGGCGGGATCCACCCGTCGAGGATCTTGGAACCGACCGTGGTCGGGATCCCCTTGGTGGTGAAGATGTCCTTGAGCGCGAGCGGAACACCGGCCAGCGGGCCCAGCTCCGCACCGCGCTCCCGCTTCGCGTCGACGGCGCGCGCCTGGGCGAGCGCCCCCTCACGGTCCACGTGCAGGAAGGCGTGCACCTTCTCGTCGACGGCCTCGATACGGGCCAGGTGCGCCTCGGTCACCTCGACGGCGGTGACCTCGCCGGAGGCGATCCTGGCGGCGATCTCGGCCGCGGTGAGCCTGGTCAGGTCGGTCACGGTGGTCACTCCTCCCCCAGGATCTGCGGCACCTTGAAACGCTGCTGCTCCTGGGCCGGGGCGCAGGCCAGTGCCTGCTGCGGGGTCAGGGACGGACGGACCTCGTCCGCCCGCATGACGTTGGTCAGCGGCAGCGGGTGAGAGGTCGGCGGAACGTCTTGGTCGGCGACCTCGGAGACGCGGGCGACCGCGCCGATGATGTCGTCGAGCTGTCCGGCGAAGTGGTCTAGCTCTTCGGCCTTCAGCTCCAGACGCGCCAGCCGGGCGAGGTGGGCGACCTCCTCGCGCGTGATGCCAGGCATGCAGCGATCCTCTGGGTAAGTGTGGAGTGTTTCGGCCCCAATCCTATGGCTCCCCGCACACAGCGCGCGAAAGGCTTTGGGTGCGCCTCGTTGTGGGCAATCGTTCCTCCCCCAGCTAACGCTGGGAGGTGCCCCCTGGCGGGACGGGTGGGCACAACGCCACCCACCGGCCCGCGCCCGGCAACGAAACGCCAACGGGCAGCACCGGCGCCGCACCCCTACGTCACCGGCTGATCCGCGTCCTCGTCAGCGGAAGCGTCTTCGCTCGACGGCTCCGCCGTCTCGCGGTGCCAGCCACTCTCACCCCGCGCCCGCAGCCACGCCGTCATCTCGTCCGGCGGCATCGCCGCGGCCACCAGCCAGCCCTGGACCGCGTCGCAGCCCAGATCCCGCAGCCGCTCCCAGGTCTCGTCGTCCTCGACACCCTCCGCGACCACGAGCAGACCCAGCGAGTGGGCGAGGTCGACCGTACAGCGGACGATCTCCGCGTCCTCGTTGTCCACCGCCAGCCGGGCCACGAAGGAACGGTCGATCTTGAGCTCGCTCACCGGCAGCCGCCGCAGATGGACCAGCGACGAATAGCCCGTCCCGAAGTCGTCGAGCGACATCTTCACCCCATGACCGGTGAGCCCGGCCAGGGTGTCGGCGGCCCGCTGCGGGTCCTCCAGCAGGACGTGCTCGGTTATCTCCAGCTGCAGGGCGCCCGCCGGGACCCCGTGCCGGGCCAGCCGCCCGGCGACCGCGCCCGCGAAACCGGGGGTGTGGACATCGCGCGGCGAGACATTGACCGCGACGGGCACCTCGAGGCCGTCGGCGCGCCACCGCGCGACCTGGCCCAGGGCCGTCTCCAGGACGTACTCGGTCAGCCGGGGCATCAGCCCCGAGCTCTCGGCCATGGAGATGAACTCGTCCGGCGGCACCCTCCCCCGGTCCGGGTGCACCCAGCGCACCAGGGCCTCCAGGCCCGCCACATGGCCGTCGAAGCCGACCTTGGGCTGGTAGTGCAGCTCGACGTCGCCCGCGTCCAGGGCGCGCCGCAGATCGCCGAGCAGACCGAGCCGGTCGGGGGTGTTGCCGTCCCGCCGCGCCTCGTACAGCTCGACTCCGCTGCGGTCCCGCTTGGCCTGGTACATCGCGACGTCGGCGCGGCGCAGCAGCCCCTCGGCGTCCAGGGCGTGGTCGGGATAGACGGCGACGCCCGCGCTGGCCTCGAGCACCAGCGTCAGCCCGTCCAGGTCGAGCGGGGAGCCGAGGTCGCCGACGAGGACGCGGGCGCTGCGCTGGGCGCTGGTGAGCGAGTCGGTGGTGGGCAGCAGCACCGCGAACTCGTCGCCGCCGAGCCTGGCCACCTCCGCCCCGCGTGGCAGGGCGAGCCGCAGCCGCTCGGCGATCTGGAGCAGCAGCCGGTCACCGGCCAGATGGCCCAGGGTGTCGTTGACCGAGCGGAAGCGGTCGAGGTCCAGCAGCACCAGCGCGGTGCGGGTGCCGGCCCGCTCGGCCTCGTCCAGCGCGGTCCAGGTGCGCTCCAGCAGCCACTGGCGGTTGGGCAGCCCGGTGAGCGGGTCGCGCAGCTGCTCCTCGGCGCGGACCCGGGCGATCCAGAGCGTGGAGTCCAGGGCGACCAGCGGCACCGCGAACAGCGGGAGCAGCAGCGGGGTGTCCCCGGCGACGACCACGATGAGGGGGGCGATGCCGAGGAGCGCGATGCCGACGAGGGCCTGCCGGAAGAGGGCGGTGCGGGCGACGGTGGGCAGTCCGGCGCCGGGCGGGGCGAGGGAGCACCACAGCAGGGCGCGGGTCACCGCGAGATAGACGAAGGCGGCCAGGGCCGTCTGGGGGATGGCGGACACATGCCAGGTGTCGGTGCGCCAGGGGTGTTCGACGGAGGGGGTGGTGCCGAAGGCGGCGAGGGTGAGGGCGGCCGCGCCCACCCCGAGGATGTCGACCGCGCCGTGCAGGGCGGCCTGCCGCCATCGGTGCCGGCGGGCGGCGCCGACCAGGACGACCACGGCGAGGCTGACCAGCACGGCCGGAATCCAGCCGTAGAGCAGCAGCGCCGCCAGGGTTAACGCGGCCCCGGAGCCGGTGCCGCCCCACCACCGGTCACGGCCGAGGGCGACCAGATGGCCGACGATGATTCCGGTGAGCACGGCGAGTGACCAGCCCACGGTTCCGTCGGGAAAGAGCGCATTGCCCGCGTCGAGCACTCGGAAGACTCCGATACCGAGTGCGAAAGCCGCCATGGCGACCGCAGCGGCCGGCAGCGCGGGCAGCACGGCCCGGCGCAGCCGCGACGCCGGGGCGGCGCTTTCGGTCGGTTTCATACCCGTCCCTCTCACAGCCGGCGGTGCCAGCGCCACGGCGGGCGCACACCTCAACAGTAGGCGGCAGAAGGGGAAGACGGGCGGCGATCGGCGACGGTTCCCCGAATGCCACCCGACGATCCATGACCTTCTGCTATGCGCTGTAAGGGTGATGCCCGCCGGCTGTGCCCGGGAAGTGCTCCCAGTCGTAATCCGGCCAGGTTTAGACCCATTGAGCGGACAAGATGGCCGGAGCACTACGCCGGATGGGTGGAGCGGCTACTCCAGGGGCTACTCCAACCGCCGCTCCACCGGCCCTCCGTGCTACTCCGTGGACTCTTCCCCGGACTCTTCCGGGGGCGTCAACGCGACCTCTCTCGCCGCGTCGGGCCCCTGTTCGAGCAGGACGCCAAATCCTTCCTCATCGAGCACGGGAACCTTCACCTGCATGGCCTTGTCATACTTCGAGCCCGGATTGTCGCCGACGACCACGAAATCGGTCTTTTTCGAAACCGATCCGGTGACTTTCGCACCACGGCTCTGCAGGGCCTCCTTGGCCCCATCCCGGGTGTACGACTGCAGCGTTCCGGTGACGACGACGGTGAGGCCCGCCAGCGGACGGGGGCCTTCGTCCTCGCCGCCCTCCTCCTCCAGCCGGACCCCGGCGCGCCGCCATTTCTCGACGATCTCGCGGTGCCAGTCGACCGCGAACCACTCCTTGAGCGAGGCGGCGATGGTCGGCCCGACCCCCTCCACGGCCGCCAGCTCCTCCTCGTCCGCCTCGGCGATCCGGTCCAGCGAGCGGAATTCCCGGGCCAGCGCGGTGGCGGCGACGGGGCCGACATGACGGATCGAAAGGCCGGTGATGATCCGGGCCAGCGGGCGCTCCTTGGCCGCCTCGATATTGGCCAGCATCGCCAGGGCGTTCTTCTTCGCCTCGCCCTTCTGGGTGGCGAAGAAGGTGACCACCTTCTCCTCACCGGTCTCCGGATCACGCTTGGGCAGTCCGCTGTCCGGGTCCAGTACATGCGACCGAATGGGCAGCAGTTGTTCGATCTTCAGGTCGAACAGATCGCCCTCGTCCTTCAGCGGCGGTTCGGCGGGTTCCAGCGGCTGGGTGAGGGCGGCGGCGGCGACATAGCCGAGGTTCTCGATGTCCAGGGATTTCCGCCCGGCGAGATAGAAAATCCGCTCGCGCAGCTGCGCCGGGCAGGACCGGCCGTTGGGACACCGCAGATCGACATCGCCCTCCTTGGCGGGCTGGAGCGGCGTATCGCACTCGGGGCAGGCGGCCGGCATCACGAATTCCCGCTCGCTGCCGTCCCGCAGATCGACGACCGGGCCCAGAATTTCCGGAATGACATCGCCCGCTTTGCGGAGCACCACGGTGTCACCGATCAGCACGCCTTTGGCCTTGACCACATCCTGGTTGTGCAGCGTCGCGAATTCGACCTCCGAGCCCGCGACGGTGATCGGCTCGACCACCGCATAAGGCGTCACCCGCCCCGTGCGCCCCACACCCACCCGGATGTCCACCAGCTTGGTGTTGACCTCCTCGGGCGGGAACTTCCAGGCGATCGCCCAGCGCGGCGCGCGCGAGGTGGAGCCGAGCCGCCCCTGCAGCGGGATCTCGTCCAGCTTGACGACCGCGCCGTCGATCTCGTGCTCCACCGAATGCCGGTGCTCGCTCTCGCCGTAGTACGCGATGTACTCGCGCACGCCCTCGATCGAGTCCACCACCGAGAAGTGGGCGGCGGTGGGCAACCCCCATTCGTGCAGCAGCTCGTACGCCTGCGACAGCCGGTCGATGTCGAAGCCCTCGCGCGCCCCGATGCCGTGCACCACCATGTCCAGCGGCCGGGACGCGGTGATCTTCGGGTCCTTCTGGCGCAGCGAACCCGCCGCCGCGTTCCGGGGGTTGGCGAAGGGCGGCTTGCCCGCCTCCACCAGCCCGGCGTTCAGCTCCTCGAACCGCTCGCGGGGCAGGAAGACTTCGCCGCGCACCTCCACCAGCGCCGGGATGCGGTCACCCGTCAGCCGGTTCGGGATCTTGGCGATCGTCCGCACATTGGGCGTGATGTCCTCCCCGGTGCGGCCGTCACCACGGGTCGCGGCGCGGGTCAGCCGCCCTTGCTCATAGGTGAGGTTGACCGCGAGGCCGTCCACCTTCAGCTCGCACAGGAAGTGGTACGAACCGCTGCCCAGCTCCTTGGCGATGCGGTCCGCCCAGCCGGCCAGCTCCTCGTCGTCGAAGGCGTTGTCCAGGCTGAGCATCCGCTCGCGGTGCGCGACCTCGGTGAACTCCGTCTCGTACGCCCCCGCGACCTTCTGGGTCGGCGAGTCGGGCGTACGGAGCGTGGGATGCTCCTCCTCCAGCGCCTCCAGCTCGCGCATGAGCTTGTCGAACTCGGCGTCACTGACGACCGGCGCGTCCTTCACGTAGTACCGGAAGCGGTGCTCCTCGATCTGCTCAGCGAGCCTGGCGTGCCTCTCCCGCACCTCGGCGGGGACCTTCGACTGCTGTTCGCCGGCCACCGTGTCGTCCTCCCGTTACTCAGGGTTGTCCGCGAGCGATCTCGCCGCCCGGACGCAGTGGGCCAGCGCGGCGCGGGCGTACCCGGGCGAGGCGCCCGCGAGCCCGCACGACGGGGTGACCACCACCGACTCCGCGAGAGTCGCCGGTGCCAGCCCCAGCCTGCGCCACAGCGTCCTGACACCCCCGACGCTACCGGCAGGGTCCGACAATGGAGTGTCGGTGCCGGGTACCGCGCCGATGAGGAGTGCCGTACCGCCTTCCACGGCTTCCCCGATCGCCTCCTCCTCACCCTCCGTGAGCAGTGACAGATCGAAGGAGATCCCCGCGACACCCGCGCGCCGCAGCAGCCCGAACGGCACGGCCGGTGCGCACGAGTGCACCACCACCGGCCCGCCGGCCGCCTCCACCAGGGTCCGCAGCGCGCCCTCGACCACGCCCCGGTCCACGGCGGCGTGGGTGCGGTAGCCGCTCGCCGTACGGACGCTCCCGCGCAGCACCGACGTCAGCGACGGCTCGTCGAGCTGGAGCACCACCTCGGCGCCCGGCACCCGGCGGCGCACCTCCGCCAGATGGGCGCGCACGCCCTCGGTGAGTGAGGCCGTGAGGTCCCGGCAGGCGCCCGGGTCGCTCAGCGCGGCCTCACCGCCGCGCAGTTCGAGGGAGGCGGCCAGGGTCCAGGGCCCGACTGCCGACACCTTGAGCGCGCCCTGGTGCCCCTGGGTGAACTCCTCCAGCGCGTCCAGGTCCTCGCCCAGCCAGGAGCGGGCCCGCCGGGTGTCCCGGCCCGGCCGGTCGCTGATCCGCCAGCCGCTGGGCTCGACATGCGCGTACAGCTCGGCCAGCATCCCGGCGGTGCGCCCGATCATGTCCGCGCCGGGCCCGCGCGCGGGCAGCTCCGGAAGGTACGGCAGGGCCTCCAGCGAGCCGGTGACGGTCTTCGCGGCCTCCCGCGCGTCGCCGCCCGGCATCGATCCGACGCCGCTTGCCGCTCCGCGGGGCCATGGGTGGTGGGTTTTGGTGCTCTTCTCGCTCACCAGCGAAAGGGTAAGCGGTCCGCTGGGGTGCCCCGAGATTCCGGGGTGCCCCGCATTGCCGTCGGTCGTCCGCAGCGCCGACGTGGCTGGTCGCGCAGTTCCCCGCGCCCCTACGGGGCACCACCCACCGCAGCCGAGGACAGCTGCTCAGCCTCGCGGGCGGATCTGGAGGTCGGTGATCTCGGCGTCGTGCGGCAGGTCGAGCGCGGTCAGGATGGTCGTCGCCACGGTCTCGGGCGCGATCCAGCGCTCCGCGTCGTACTCCTTGCCCTCCTGCTGGTGCACCTTCACCTGCATCGGGGTGGCCGTACGCCCCGGGTAGACCGTGGTCACCCGGACGCCGTTACCGCTCTCCTCCCAGCGCAGCGCGTCGGCCAGCGCCTTGAGCCCGTGCTTGCTGGCGGCGTACGCGGCCCACTGGGCGTTGGCGCGCAGCCCGGCACCGGAGTTGACGAAGACGACATGCCCCTGGGCGAGCCGCAGCTGCGGCAGCAGCAGCCGGGTCAGCTCGGCGGGCGCCACGAGGTTGGCGGCGAGCTGGCGGTTCCACGCCTTCGGGGTCAGCTCCCCGACCTCGCCCAGGTCGACCACTCCGGCGATGTGCAGCAGCGAGTCCAGCCGGTCGGGCAGCGTCTGATGGCCCAGCGCCCAGGACAGCCGGTCCGGGTCGGCCAGGTCACCGACGACCGTCCGCACCCCCGGGAACCGCTCCGCCAGCTCCTTCGCCCGCCCGGCGTCCCGCGCGAGCAGCCACAGCTCGTCGCCGCGCTCGGCCAGCCGCTCGGTGACCGCCGCGCCGATGCCCGAGCCTGCCCCAGTGATCAGATGCGTTCCCATGCTCCCCAGCTTGCCTCACTCAGGGACGCGCCCCGACCACGGTCCCGGCTTGGCGCGATCCCATACCCGAAACCCGCGCGGACTTCCCGCCGGGCGCTCCCATCCTGTAACGGGCGTGGCGCCGGCTGTCACGAGGCCGGGGGCTCAGACGGTCTGGCTCAGACGGTCTGGCTCAGACGGTCTCCAGATACGTCATGGCCTCCGCCCCGTTCTCCGCGAAGAAGACCAGCTCGCTCAGCGGCCGGGGCAGGAACCCCTCCTCCTCCATCCGCTGGAACTGCTGCTTCAGGCCGTCGTAGAACCCCGCCGCGTTGAGCAGCACCACCGGCTTGATGTGCAGCCCGTGCTTCTTGAGCTCCAGGATCTCGGTGGCCTCGTCCAGCGTCCCGGTGCCGCCGACCATGATCACGACGGCGTCGGCGCGGGTGAGCAGCTGCGCCTTGCGCTCGGCGAGGTCCCTGGCGATCACCATCTCGTCGGCGTTCTCCCGGGCCTTGGCGGCGAGGAACTCCACCGAGATCCCGACCAGCCGCCCCCCGTGCTCCTGCACCCCGTCCGCCATCACCTTCATCAGCCCGACGTCGGACCCGCCCCAGACCAGCGTGTGCCCGCCCTTGCCGATCAGCTCGGCGAACTCGCGGGCGGGGGCGGTGTAACGGTCGTCGAGGTCGGCGGCGGAGCAGAAGACGCAGATGTTCATGCGCGCCACTCTACGAGCCGGGTCGGACACCCTCGCCGCCGTGCGCCAGGGGTCGCGCCGTGCGGCGGGCCTTTCCCCTCCCCGCCCCTTCCCGAAACCAGGGGCTCCGCCCCTGGACCCCGGATCCGGGGCGGAGCCCCACTCGGCGCCGCCGCCGCATATCGACACCGCGGAAACGGGCGGAGCCCCGGGACCAGGGCCGGGAGCAGAGCCCCGGCCCGGGTTCTGGGGCGGAGCCCCCGACCAGGGCCCGGAGCAAAGCCCCCGACCGGGGCCTGGAGCAGAGGCCCCGACCGGGGCCTGGGGCAAAGCCCCCAACCGGAGCCCGGACCAGAGCCCACAACCGGGGCCTGGGGCAGAGGCCACAACCGGGGCCTGGGGCAGAGCCCCCAACCGGGGCCTGGAGCAAAGCCCCCAACCGGAGCCTGGGGCAAAGCCCCCAACCGGAGCCCGGACCAGAGCCCACAACCGAGGCCCGGAGCAAAGCCCCCGACCGGAACCTGGACCAGAGCCCCGAACCGGAACCTGGACCAGAGCCCCCAACCGGAACCCGGACCAGAGCCCCCAACCGGAACCCGGACCAGAGCCCCCAACCGGGGCCTGGGGCGGAGGCCCCGACCGGGGCCTGGACCAGAGCCCCCATCCGGGGCCTGGGGCGGAGCCCCAGTTTCGGGGAGGGGCGGGGCGGGAAGCAGTCCACCGCAGGCGTCAGGGTCCGTCGGACCTCTGGTGCGGTGGCGACGGCGCAGCCGCCGCCGGTCATGGTGCGGGTCCAGGAGGAGCCGGGGTCGCCGGGGTACAGGGGCCCCCTGGCCGCGCGCGGCCTCAGCGCTCGCGCGCCGCGCCGACGTGGGCGAGTACCGTCGCGGCCCCGTCCTCCGCACCGATCGCATCGGCGAGCTCGGCCGCCCGGCGGCGGAGGGCGGGCTCGGTCACGGAGGTCGTGATCGAGGCGGCCAGGGATTCGGCCGTGAGGTCGGCGAGTGGTAGTGGCCGGGAGGCGACGCCGAGCCGGTGCAGCCGCGCCGCCCAAAACGGCTGGTCGGCCATGGCGGGCACCGGCACCGCGGGCACCCCGGCCCGCAGCCCGGCCGCGGTCGTGCCCGCTCCGGCGTGGTGGACGACGGCGGCCGTGCGCGGGAACAGCCAGTCGTGCGGGAGGTCGCCGACCGCCAGGACGTCGTCCCCGGCCGCCGTCAGCCCGGCCCAGCCCGCCTGCACCACCGCGCGTACCCCCGCCCGGTCCACCGCCGCAGTCACCAGCTCGCCCAGCCGCTCCCCCTCGCCCGGCGCCATGCTGCCGAACCCGATGAACACCGGCGGCGGTCCAGCCTGGAGGAAGTCGACCAGCTCGGCCGGGGGCCGCCAGTCCCGGGGCCGGGCGGGCCACCAGTAGCCCGCGACATCGACCCAGGACGGCCAGTCCGCCGGGCGCGGTACGACCAGCGGGCTGAAGCCGTGGAAGACGGGGCGGATGTCCGCTCCCGTCGCCCGCGAGCTGGCGGGCGGCAGCCCGAGCCGGGTGCGCAGCCCCGCCACGGCCCCCGCCTGGAGCGCTCCGGCATCCGCCAGCAGCCGCTGCCCCGCCGCCAGGTTGCCCTCCGGTCCGAGGTCCTCGGCGTCCGTCGCACCGGCCGGCGGGAACTCCCTCGTGGCACAGGCCGGTGCGAGATAGGTGCCGATGACGGGGACGCCGGACGCCTCACCGGCCACCCGGCTGAGCGCCGCCGGGCCGAACGCGGTGAGCACCAGGTCCGCCCCGTCCGCCACCGCCGCCGCCACCCCGTCAGCGAGCCGGTCCAGGAACGCCGCCATCGCCGCCCGCGCCTCCTCCCACGAAGCCGCCCGCGCCCTGTCGCGGATCAGCTCCCGTGGATCGCCCGGCAGCGGCCGGTGGTCCAGACCGCATCCGTCGAGGAGCCCGGCGAAGGGCGGGTGCGCGGCCACGGCCACTTCATGACCGGCCTCCAGCAGGCGCCGCCCCAGGCCCGTGTACGGGGCGACGTCCCCTCGCGAACCGGCGGTCACGATCAGAATCCGCATGTGCTGATCCTCCTCGGCGAGTGCCGCCCGGCGCATACTCGGACGACGGCGTTCGCCACGGACGCTAAGGGCTCCTGCGCGGTGGAGGTTCAAGCGGCTGTGACGGGCGGCACACAAGGCGGGAACACGGTGGGCATCGGCGAGTTGGCAACGCGTACCGGACTGCCGGTGAAGACCATCCGCTACTACTCGGACATCGGGCTGCTGCCCGAGTGCGGGCGCAGTCCGGGCGGCCATCGCAGATACGCCGCGGACGCGCTGCCCCGGCTCCGGCTGATCCAGCGCCTGCGTGCGCTCGGCACTCCGATCGCCGCGATCGCCGCGGTCATGGCGGGGGAACGCTCACTGGCCGAACTCGTCACCCGCGAACTGGACGCGATCCAGGAACAGTTGCGCGAGGCGACCTGGCGCCGGGAGGTACTCAGCGCACTGGACGACTGCCCCGGGCCGGAGCGGCTGCGGCGCCTCGCCGTGCTCGCCGGGGTGGGCAGCCCGGACGACGCCCACGACCGGCTGGTGCGGTACTGGCACTGGGCGCTTCCGGCGGACCTGCCGCACCGGCTGGCCCAGGCCGTCATCGACGGCGCGGTGCCCGCGCCACCGGCCGCCCCGACCACCGCGAACGTCCTCGCCTACGCCGAACTCCACGCCGTGGCCACCGCCGAGGACCGGCGCCGCCAACCGCAGCCCCACCAGGTGGGCGACGTCGCGTCGTTCTACGCCGGTCTCCTGGACGCCTGCGGGCTGGCAGGCGAGGCCCTGGTCTCCGGCTGCCCGGACCTGCGCGCCGAAGCGCTCGACCACTTCGTACGCGCCTACGCCCGCATCGGCGGCCATGACGACACACCGGCGTTCCGGGCGCGGCTGCGCGCCCGGTTCCGCCGGGGAACGCGCGCCGGCTCGTTCTCGCTGCGCTACTGGCGACAGGCCTTCGCCGTCACCGGCGAGACCCCACGGCCATCCGCGGCCTCCGGCAGGGGCCACCTCGCCGCACCCCTCGCTGCCCTGCACCATCAGATCGCCGGTCTGCCCCTGACCGCTGACACCTTGTGAGCGCCCCGGGGCGGCCGCCCCGGGGCGGCCGGTGCGGCGGGCCTGGGCCAGCCGCACCGGCCATCCGGCCGGGATCAGGGATCAGGGATCAGGGGTCGGGGGGCAGGGCTCGGGGATCAGCGGGTGAAGTGGAAGATGCCCCAGGTCACATGGCGGTTGCTGCCGCCCTCGACCCAGTTGCTCAGCCCCTTCTTCATATGGGTGAGGTAGTCGGCGCTGACCTGCTCCGTCAGGCCGTCCGCCTCCTGGCGCCGGGTTTCCTCCAGGACCCGGGCGTAGTGGGTGATCAGATGCTCGCGGTGCTCCTGGAAGCCGCCGCCGACCTCGATGAAGCCGAGCCGCGCCAGTTCATGGCGGTAGAACTCGGGCGACCCCATGGTCTCCAGGTGGATGCGGTCCAGGATGGGGCGGAGGGTTTCGGCGGGGCAGCCGTCGGCCGCCATGGGATCGGTGAAGATGAGGTGACCGCCGGGGCGCAGCACGCGGGCGGCCTCCTCCAGGGGGCGGGCGCGGTTGCCGCTGTGCAGGAACGCGTCCTGGGACCAGACGACGTCGACGCTGTCGTCCGGCAGCGGGATGGACTCGAAGGAGCCGTCCATCACCTCGATCGCCTCGGTCAGCCCGCGCTCGGCGTTCAGCGCGCGATGCCGCTCGTTCTCCACCTCGCTGAGGTTGAGCGCCATGACGCGGCAGCCGTACGTCTCGGCCAGATAGCGCGCCGAGCCGCCGAAGCCCGCTCCGAGGTCGAGGACGACGGAGGACTCGGTCAGGTCCAGCTGCCCGGCCATACGGGCCACGGTGCGCCTGCTGGCCTCGGCGATCGGCTCGTCGGGCCGGTCGTAGATGCCGATGTGGATGTCCTCGCCGCCCCAGACACTCCAGTAGAAGGCGTCGGCGTCCGCGGAGTTGTAGTAGTCGCGGGCGGTGCCCACGGCTCCCGAATACTCCCCGTTCGCCGTGACCGAACCGATCGGGCCGACCGGCTCGTCCGTCGTGCGGTATTCCTTCTCCGCGACGTGGATGAAGAAGTCGGGCCGCTCCGTCCGGTAGGTGTGCTGGAAGTCGCCGTAGGTCTCGATCCGCTGGAAGCCGACCTCCTCCATCAGCCTGCGCGTGTAGTCCTTGCGCAGCGGAAACATGTTGAGGTGGTAGACGGATTCGTCGGGGAAGCTGTAGCGCATGCGCACCAGCCCCTCGTCCACGTACTCCGGTTCGACGGCGACGTCTTCTCCGCAGTAGTAGTACACATGCTTGCTGCTGTAGCCGCGATCGAGGATCGCGTCGTAGTTGCGCTGGTCCAGGATCAGGATTCCGTCGTGCTTGAGCATGGCGTAGAACTCCGCGAGCGCCTTGCGCCGGTCGCGCTCGGAGAACAGATGCGTGAAGGAGTTCCCGAGACAGACGATGGCGTCGTACTCGCCGTGGGCGTCGCGGTTGAGCCAGCGCCAGTCGGCCTGGACGACGCGGAGGATGTGGTCACCGTGCTTGAGCCCGTTGGAGAATGCCTGGGCGAGCATCTCGGCACTGCCGTCGGCGCTCACGGCCTCGAATCCGGCCTCGAGCAGCCGGACCGAATGGAAGCCGGTCCCGGTGGCCACGTCCAGGACCTTCTTGACACCGCGCTCGCGCAGCAGGTCGATGAAGAACGTACCCTCGCTCTCCGCCCTCCGGTCCCAGTCGATCAGCGAGTCCCACTTTTCTACGAAGCTGGGTACGTACTCCTCTGTGTAGTGATCAGTGTCCCTGACATCAACTGGATTGTCGCCAAATTTCTGTACAGGTTGCGCAGAAATAACGGAACCTCCGGTGCTGAGACAGCGGACCACGGCACCCGTGTCCGCGGGGCGCATTCCCAGATTCACGTGACGCATGCCACCGGAATGGCCGGACGCACGTTAATTTAAGAAAAACTGATCGCGCCAAACGGAGATCAACCACCCAATCCTGACTTTCGGCTTCTTTCTCACCAAAAGCGGATATCCACCTGGGGGCCTGGAGCCTACGAGGCGATCGCCTGGGCCCGCTCGGTCGCGGCGATGGTCGCGGAGCCGACCACCCGGGTGTCGTCGTAGAGCACGATCGCCTGCCCGGGTGCCACGCCCCGCACCGGCTCGGTGAAGGTCACCCGCAGTTCGGTTTCCCCGATCCGCTCGGCCATCACCTCGGTTTCGCCGCCATGTGCGCGCAACTGGGCGGTGTACGTACCCGGGCCCGCCGGAGGGGCCCCGCACCAGCGCGGCTTGATGGCGGTGAGGGCGGCCACGTCCAGTGCCTCGGCGGGGCCGACCGTGACCGTGTTGTCCACCGGGGAGATGTCCAGGACATAGCGCGGCTTGCCGTCGGGCGCCGGATGGCCGATGCGCAGCCCCTTGCGCTGGCCGATGGTGAAGCCGTACGCGCCCTCGTGGCTGCCCAGCCTGTGCCCGTCCTCGTCGACGATGTCGCCTTCGGCCGTACCGAGGTGCTGGGCCAGGAAGCCCTGGGTGTCGCCGTCGGCGATGAAGCAGATGTCATGGCTGTCGGGCTTCTTGGCCACTGCCAGGTCCCGCCGCTCCGCCTCCGCGCGGATCTCGTCCTTGGTGGTCAGGGTGTCGCCGAGGGGGAACATCGCATGGGCGAGCTGGCGCTCGTCGAGCACGCCGAGAACATAGGACTGGTCCTTGGCCATGTCGCTGGCGCGGTGCAGCTCGCGCGAGCCGTCCGCGCGCTCCACGATCGTGGCGTAGTGCCCGGTGCAGACGGCGTCGAAGCCGAGGGCGATGGCCTTGTCCAGCAGCGCGGCGAACTTGATCTTCTCGTTGCAGCGCAGACACGGATTGGGGGTGCGGCCCGCCTCGTACTCGGCGATGAAGTCCTCGACCACGTCCTCGCGGAACCGCTCGGCGAGGTCCCACACGTAGAAGGGGATCCCGATCACATCGGCGGCCCGCCGGGCGTCCCGCGAGTCCTCGATGGTGCAACAGCCACGGGCGCCGGTGCGGAACGACTGCGGGTTGGCGGAGAGCGCGAGATGGACACCGGTCACATCGTGGCCCGCCTCGGCCGCCCGCGCGGCGGCGACCGCGGAGTCCACACCGCCGGACATGGCGGCGAGGACGCGCAGCCGACGGCCGTCGCGGGGACCTGTGGGCACACCGGGGAAGTCAGTCATAACCCGGCCAGCATAAGTCGCCACATGTACAACGACTAAATGGGTATGGAGACCCCGCCTGCCGCCCCGCTCAGCTCGCCCGCGCCCGCTCCAGCACCCGCCGGACGAGGTCCAGGGCCTGGTCGGCGTCCTTGCCGAGGTAGATCAGGTCGACGAAGGCGTGCTGGACACCCGCCTCTCGCTCGGCCCGGACCAGGGTCGTCGCGATGTCGTCCACGGAGGCGTCGGCGCTCGGGTTGACGCGCAGGATCGCGTCGAATGCCGCCGGGTCCCGGCCCTCCCGCTCGACCGCTTCCCGCACCCCGGGCAGCCGCTCGGCGAGGGCGGCGATGGGGTCGGGCGCTCCGGACGCGGCGGGGACGACCACGATGGGCAGCCAGCCGTCGGCGCGCCGGGCCACCCGGCGCATGGCCGCGGGCGCGAAGGCGGCGAGGTAGACCGGCGGGCGGGGGCGCGAGGCCGGTTTGAGGTCCACGTGGGAGGCGGGCACGGTCCAGTGGTCCCCGCGGTACTCGACCGGGTTCCGGGTCCACCAGGCGTCCAGGGCGTCCAGGCATTCGTCCAGGCGCCGGCCGCGCTCGGCCATGGGGACGTCCACCGCCTCGTACTCCTCGGGCGACCAGCCGGTGCCGAGCCCGACCAGCAGCCGCCCCGCGCTCAGCAGATCGACGGTGGTGAGGGAGCGGGCGAGCAGCGCGGGCGGGTACCAGGGGGCGTTGATGACATCGGTGCCGAGCTCGACCCGCTCGGTGGCCACGGCAGCGGCGGCGAGCACCGCGAAGGGGTCGAGCGCGGCGCGGAATTCGGGCGGGATCACATCGGTGCCCGCGTAGCCGACGATCGGGTCGACCGGGGCGAGCAGGCGGTCCCCGACCCACAGGCTGTCCGCGCCGAGCTCCTCGGCCTGGCGCGCGAACCGCACGATGTCCTCGGGGTGGTGGGCGAGCGGACCGAACTGGGGAAGGGCGAATCCGATGCGCATACCGTCAGCTCCTCGTCGAGCGGATGTGCGGGAGGCACGGGGCCACAGAGACAGTTCAACGTTCATCTACCCGGACGGCCAGAGGGCCATCGCGCGGAACGAAAGGTTCCCGCCATGATCCCGGCGGCCGGAACCCGACGCCCTCCCCCGCACGTTGAGTGTTCCGTGAGCGAGACCCCGACCGGCGGTGGACGCCGCGTCAGCAGGCGCACCCTCCTGATCGGCGGCTCGGCGGCCGGTCTCGGGGCGGGTGTCGCGGCCTATGCCGCGCGGGACGAGCTGGCCCGGATGTGGTGGCGGCTGCCCGGGATCGACAAGCCCCGTAAGGCCGGGGTGGTCGACCAGCCGGGCGCGGAGTGGATCGCGGCCTCGGGCGCGAACTGGCGGTGGGCGGACCGCCCGGACGACTACGCCATCGACCGGGTGGTGATCCATGTGGTCCAGGGCAGCTTCGACGACGCGGTGCGGGTCTTCCGGGACCCCGGACACCGCGCCGCGGCGCACTATGTGGTGCGCCGCGACGGGCATATCGCGCAGTTGGTCCGGGAGCTGGACGTGGCGTTCCACGCGGGGAACCGCTCATACAACGAGCGCAGTATCGGCATCGAGCACGAGGGGTTCGTGAGCGAGCCGAGCTCCTTCACGGACGCGATGTACCGCGCCTCGGCACGGCTGACCGCGTCGATCTGCGAGCGGTACGACATCCCTCGGGACCGTGAGCACATCGTCGGCCATGTGGAGGTGCCGGGCACCGATCACACCGACCCCGGCCGTCACTGGGACTGGGACCGGTATATACGGCTGGTGCGAGCGGTGCGCGTGGCACGGACGGCGAAGTGACAGGCCCGGCTCAGGGGCCGAAGACGACGGCGAGCGGACGGGCCTTGCTGTCGGCGGTGGGCCTGTCAGCCTTGTTGTCGCCGATGTAGAGCTTCTTGCCGGTGTAGATCATGATGCAGTCCCCGTACGTGTCCATGTCGGACTCCGCGTCCTTCATGTCGTCCGGGTGGGTCTGGAGCGTCTCCATCCCGAAGTTCTTGGGATCGACGCGCACGACCCCGCCCCCCTCGCTGTACATGGAGCCCAGATAGGCGATCAGGGAGCCGTCGTCATCGGTCTGGACGGGGATCAGCGACCGGCTCTCCGCCATCTTCGTCTTCCCGGTCTCCTTACCGGTCTTCAGGTTCAGGCCGCTGATCCGGTCTCCGGGGCCGCCGTCGTCCACGTCCACCTCCGAGGAGAGGTAGAGGGTGCTGCTCGCCTTGTCGAGGGCGAGTTGGGTGCAGCCCTCCACGTTCGTGGCCGCGCAGTCGGGCTGGTATCCCTTGGCCAGCACGTCGATCGTGCTGAGCAGCTTGCCCTGCTTGCCGCTGTCGTCGATGGTCAGGATGTCCGTGACCCCCGACCCGCCGTCCGAGTCACCGGTGTCGACGGCCACGACGAGCGGCGCGGTGGAGATCACATGCGCGTACTCGACCTTCTCGTCCAGCTTGTAGGACGACTTCACATCGCGGGTCTTGGGGTCGACCGTCTGGACCTCCAGCCGCTTGGCGCTGGGGTCTTCCTCTCCTTCGCAGCCCCGGATCGCGACGATCTTGTCGTCGCCGCCCGCGTAGCCCTCGTCGTCGCAGTCCGCGACGTATGCGGGCTTCCACAGCGGCTTGCCGTCGAGCGACCAGGCTCCCCCGCCGCTGGTGCCGCCCGCGGCCACAGTGCCACCGCCGATGGTGACCTCGTCGAACTCCACCCCGGCGTTGCCCTCGCTGTCCGACCCCTCCTTCTGCCAGACCAGCTTGCCCTTCTTCAGGTCGACCAGCCCGACCTTGGTGCACGACGCGTCCTCGCCCGCGCCGTCCTGGAACAGGATCGCGGTCAGACCGTCCTTGGTCATATGCGGTGAGGCCCAGCAGAGCTGTCCGCCGAGCGGGATCTGCCACTTGGACTTGGCGCCGTCGAGCGAGTAACCGACGATCTTGTTGACCTCGCCCTTCACAAAGGCCGAGTCGGTCACCCAGGTGCCCATGGTGTTGGCCTCCTTGCCGACCTTCGGCATGGCGACCTTGCCCAGCGTCTTCGCCTGGGCGCCCTTGGCCGAGCCTCCGCTCTCACCGCCGTCGTCATCGGACCCGCAGCCGCTCACCAGGGCGGCCGCGAGGACCCCGCCCACGATCAGCTTCAGGGCCGGCTTGGAGCGCCGCCCCCGCGACGGCGGCCGCCGCACCCCCTGCGGCTGCGGGGACTCGTGCGGCGGCTGGTGGTGCGGCGGCAGCGAAGGCTGCGACATCGATGAACTCCTGGATTTTCCCCGTGAAGAAAACCTGTGCGCTTTCCGCGCATGACAGGTCTCGTTGACGGGTAAATCCTTTCCCACGGCTCTCCGCCATTTCAAGCGGAGATTGATGTTCCGTAGGTTATGTGAAATGGCCGCCGGAACAATTCGAATTCCGTGGTTATGATGAGGCGGTCCGGGCGGGGCCGTCGGCGGGGCCGTCAGCTGAGCCCCGCCCCGCGCGCCCGTTCCACCGCCGGCCCGATCGCCTCCGCGACGGCCTCCACATCGGCCTTGGTCGAGGTGTGGCCGAACGAGAAGCGCAGGGTGCCCCGGGCGAGGTCGGCGTCGCTGCCGGTGGCCAGGACCACATGGCTGGGCTGGGCGACACCGGCCGTGCAGGCCGAGCCCGTCGAGCATTCGATGCCCTGCGCGTCCAGCAGCAGAAGCAGCGAATCGCCCTCGCAGCCGGGAAAGGAGAAGTGGGCATTGGCGGGGAGCCGGCCCGCCGGGTCGGGGTCGCCGCCGAGGACCGCGTCGGGCACGGCGGTACGGACGGCGGTGATCAGCGCGTCGCGCAGGGCGCCGATCTCGCGGGCGAACTCCTCGCGGTGCTCGGTGGCATGCGCACCGGCCACGGCGAAGGCGGCGATGGCCGGGGTGTCGAGCGTCCCGGAGCGCACCTGGCGCTCCTGGCCGCCGCCGTGCAGCACGGGCACGGGCGTGTGCTCACGGCCGAGCAGCAGCGCGCCGATGCCGTAGGGCCCGCCTATCTTGTGGCCGCTGACGGTCATCGCGGCCAGCCCCGAGGCGGCGAAGTCGACCTCGATCTGGCCGAACGCCTGGACCGCGTCGGCATGCAGCGGAACGCCGAATTCGGCGGCGGTGGCGGCGAGTTCACGGACCGGCTGGACGGTGCCGATCTCGTTGTTGGCCCACATGACGGTGGCGAGGGCGACATCCGAGGGATCGCGGGCGATCGCCTCGCGCAGCACTTCGGGGTGGACCCGGCCGAGGGAGTCGACCGGCAGCCATTCGACCCGCGCGCCCTCGTGCTCGGCGAGCCAGTCGACCGCGTCGAGCACGGCGTGGTGCTCCACGGGGCTGGCGAGCAGCCGGACGCGGGCCGGGTCGGCGTCCCTGCGGGACCAGTAGAGCCCCTTGACCGCGAGATTGTCGGCCTCGGTCCCCCCGGCGGTGAAGACGACCTCGCTCGGGCGGGCGCCCAGTGAGGCGGCCAGGGATTCGCGTGACTCCTCGACGGTACGGCGGGCACGCCGGCCGGCGGCGTGCAGCGAGGAGGCGTTGCCCGTGACGGCGAGCTGGGCGGTCATCGCCTGCACCGCCTCCGGGAGCATCGGGGTGGTGGCGGCGTGGTCGAGATAAACCATGGTGGCCTCGATTCTACGAGGCGTTGTGGGGGCGCGTACCGGGTGCGCGGGGGCGCGGCCTTGTCATGGGTTCGCGAGGACCCCTCGACAGGGAGGGTAAGGAGTGTCTACGGTTTTACTCATGACAGGCACTGAGTGGAAGACCGAGTGGAACCTGGACCGCACCTACCTCAGCTCCTCCGGCGAGGTCCGCTGGGCCGCGTTCGGCGCGCCGGACGCGCCGCCGGTCGTGCTGCTGCACGGCACGCCGTTCTCGTCGTACGTATGGCGGGGCGTCGCCCGTGCGCTGGCCGACCGGTACCGGGTGTTCGTCTGGGACATGCCGGGCTATGGGGCCTCCGAGAAACGGGCTGACCAGGACGTCTCACTGGCCGCGCAGGGCCGGGTCTTCGGTGAGCTGCTCGAGGAGTGGGGGCTGACCGGGGAGGGGGCGGGACCGGCCGTCGTCGCCCATGACTTCGGCGGATGTGTCGCCCTGCGCGCGCATCTGCTGCACGGTGCGCGGTATCGCCGGCTGGCGCTGGTCAACGCCCTCGCGCTGTCCCCGTGGGGCTCCCCCACGTACCGCCTGATCGGCGCCCACCACGAGGTCTTCGGGCAGCTGTCGCCCGAGGTGCATCGGGGGCTGGTGCGCGAGTACATCCGCTCGGGGAGCGCCTCAGGGCTGCATCCACGGGTGCTGGAGCGGATCGTGGACGGGTGGTGCGGCGGTCCTGAGGACCAGGCCGCGTTCTACCGGCAGATCGCGCAGAACGATCGGCGCTTCACCGATGAGATCGAGGGGCGCTACGGGGAGATCCGGCTGCCGGTGCTGGTCTGCTGGGGTGCGGACGATGCGTGGATTCCGGTGGAGCGGGGGCGAGAGCTCGCTTCTCGGATTCCGGGGGCGGGGCTTCGGCTGATCGAGGGGGCGGGGCATCTGGTGCAGGAGGATGCTCCGGCCGAGTTCACGGCTGCGCTCAGCGGGTTCCTCGGCGAAGGCTGAGGGGGCGCCTACGGCGTTTGCTTCCCCACCCCGCCCCTTCCCGACTGGGGCTCCGCCCCAGACCCCGGTCCTCAAACGCCGGACGGGCTGGAAGTTCGCCCTGGACGGGCTGGGTGTCAGCCCTGGACGGGCTGGGTGTCAGCCCTGGACGGGCTGGGCGTTGGCGCTGGGCGGGCTGGGCGTTGGTGCTGGGCGGGCTGGGCGTTGGTGCTGGGCGGGTTTGAGGTTCAGGCGCTCATCCGGAGAAGTTCGGCCGCGAAGAGGCCGATGTGGTGGCGCCAGGAGTTTTGGGCTTCGGTGCGTTCCGCGGCGGCGTCCGACGGGCCCGTCTGGGTGAGGATGAGGCGGGCGCCGTGGCCGGTGCCTTCGGTGAGTTCCCAGCGGACCGTTCCGGCGGGGTGGCCGCCGCGCTCCCAGTCGTAGGCGAGCACCCGGGGCGGGCGCGCCTCGGTGATCGGGCCCGCCGGGACCGCGTCCGTACGGAAACCCGAGGGGACCGGCGCCCCGGCCGCTGGTTCGGCGGTGGTGTCGGCGGCCGGGCCGGTCAGCGCCCGCCAGGCCGTCTCGGCGGGGCGGACCAGCTGGCGCTCGAAGCGCAGCCGCCAGCCGCCGTCCTCGGTGGTCTCCACCGCGCCCTCGGCGAGCCCGAACGCCTCGACGTACTGCTCGTGCAGCTCGGCCATGTCGCCGTGGGCGACCTCCTCGCCGCCGAGCAGGGCGGCGAGCCCCGTGATGCAGGCGTGCCAGCCGGAGGCGAAGCTGGCCGCGCCGAAGCGGTCGCCGAAGGTGTGGGTGAGGGTCAGCACAGAGCCCTCGCCCTCGGGGCGCAGCTCCCAGCGGAGCTCGTCCTCGCCCCAGGTGAAGGCGAAGACATGGGGCGGGTCGAGCTCGGTGACGACGCCGTCCATGTCCGGGCCCTCGCGCCCGGGGAAGACGAAGCCCATCCGGCCCCCGACCTTCAGCTCGACCTGAACCTCGGAGGGGAACCAGTGGGCGAGCTGGGCGGGCTCGGTGAGCGCCCGCCAGACCTTCTCCGGGGGATGGGCGAGCCGGCGCTCGAGGCGCAGGGCCGAGCGGCCGCCGTCGGACTGGGCGAGGGTGTCTTTCATGGCGCTTCTCCGTCGGGTGGGTCGGGGGGTGCGTCGGGGGGTGCGTCGGGCGCGTCGGGTGGCTCGGGTCCGCCGGTCACCTCGGCGAGCTCCGGCATCGTGTCCAGGTGTCGTTCGAGCGCGTCGAGACGGTCGGTCCACAGCCGACGGTACGGCGCCAGCCAGGCGTCCACCTCGGCGAGCGGCTCCGGGCAGAGCTCGTACCAGCGGCGCTGGGCGTCCCGGCGGACCCGCACCAGACCGGCCTCGCGCAGCACCCGCAGGTGTTTGGAGGTGCCCGGCTGGGTGAGCCCCAGGTGCTCGGTCAGCTCGCCGACCAGGCGGGGCCGCTCCAGCAGGAGGTCCAGGATCTGCCGTCGACTGGGCTCCGCCAGCACATCGAACGGTATGGCCATGACCTCAACATAACGACACAGCTATATAACCGCAAGGGCATGAAAGCGCGGAACGAGCCCCCTCAGGGCTCCTCCGTCGCCGTACTGCGCCGGTTCCACGCCCTCGGCGCCCGCCAGCCGAACCGCATCGCCGCCAACCGCACCGCGAATGCCACGGCGGCCGCGAGAGCGCTCGTGGCCGCCGTAAGGGCGTCGAAATGGAGCAGCAGCGCCGCTGTCGAGGAGCCGACGATGGCCGGGACGGCGTACAGGTCCCGGTCCCAGCGCAGCAGCGAGGGCACCTCGTGGGCGAGGAGGTCGCGGAGCACACCGCCGCCGACCGCCGTGGCCATGCCGAGGGTGACGGACGAGGTGAGGCCCAGCCCGAAGTCGTGCGCCTTCATCGTGCCCTCGACGCAGAACAGCCCCAGCCCGGCCGCGTCGAAGACCCCCACCGCCGCCGTGATCCGCTCGACCTCGGGGTGGAGGAAGAAGACGAGCGCGGTGGCCACGAGCGGGGTGAGGAAGTAGCCGAGGTCGGTGAAGGCGATGGGCGGCACCGCGCCGATCACCAGGTCACGGAAGACACCGCCGCCCAGCGCGGTGACCTCGGCGAGCACCGCCATGCCGAAGACATCGAAGTTCTTCCGCACGGCGAGCAGCGCGCCGGATATCGCGAAGACGAAGATCCCGGCGACTTCCAGGGCGTGCTGGATGGACGGGGTGAACAGTTCGGTGGGCACGCGACATTGTTATCCGCGAGGGCCCACGGCCCCGTCCGGACCCCGTCCCGTCTCAGCTGTCGGTCTTCTTCGTCACCTTCTGTGCCGCCTCGGCGCCGGGCTTCTCCTGCGGTGCCTGGTCAGCCGCGTTTTCCGGGTGGTGGCAGGCCACCTGGTGGCCGGTGGCCAGTGACACCAGCGGCGGCTCCTGCTGCTTGCACACCTCGGTCGCCTTCCAGCACCGGGTGTGGAAGCGGCAGCCGGAGGGCGGGGCGATCGGCGACGGCACATCGCCCTTGAGCAGGATCCGCTCCCGCTTGGCGCGCCGCCTGGGGTCCGGCACCGGCACGGCGGACAGCAGCGCCTTGGTGTACGGGTGCATGGGGCGCTCGTAGAGGTCCTTGCGGTCCGCCAGCTCGACGATCTTCCCCAGGTACATCACCGCGATCCGGTCCGAGACATGGCGGATGACCGACAGGTCGTGCGCGATGATCACATACGTCAGGCCCAGCTCGTCCTGGAGGTCGTCCAGCAGGTTGACCACCTGCGCCTGGATCGACACGTCCAGTGCCGACACCGGCTCGTCGGCCACGACCAGCTTGGGCTTGAGGGCCAGCGCCCGAGCGATGCCGATGCGCTGCCGCTGACCGCCGGAGAACTCGTGGGGATAGCGGTTGTAGTGCTCGGGGTTGAGCCCGACCAGCGCCAGCAGCCGCTGGACCTCCGCCTTGATCCCGCCCTCGGGGGTGACGCCCTGGAGCCGGAAGGGCGCGCTGACGATCGCGCCCACGGTGTGCCGGGGGTTCAGCGAGGAGTACGGATCCTGGAAGATCATCTGGACGTCGCGCCGCATCGGCCGCATCTGGGCGGTGTTGAGATGCGTGATGTCCTTGCCCTCGAACTCGATCCTGCCCGAGGTGGGTTCGAGCAGCCGGGTGACCAGCCGCCCCATGGTGGACTTGCCGCAGCCCGACTCGCCCACCACGCCCAGGGTCTCCCCCGGCCGGACGTCGAAGTCGAGCCCGTCGACCGCCTGGACCGCACCGGACTGCCGCTGGAGCAGCCCCTTCTTGATGGGGAAGTGCTTGACCAGACCCGACACCTTGAGCAGGGGCTCGGGCGACGTCGTCGCCTTCTCCGGGACCGTCATCTTCGGATCCTTCGTGTCGGTCACAGCTTCGGCGCAATCTCTTCGGTCCAGATCCGGGTGCGCTCCTCCTGCGTCATATGGCACGCGGAGAAGTGCCCGCCGCCCCCGGCCTCGGTGAGCTCCGGCCGCTCGGTGCGGGTGATGTTGTCCTTCGGCACCTCGGCGTACGGGCAGCGCGGGTGGAAGGCGCAGCCTGACGGCACGTTGATGAGGCTGGGCGGGGAGCCCTTGACCGGGATGAGCCGCTCGGTCTGGTCGCGGTCGATACGGGGCATCGAGCCCAGCAGTCCCCAGGTGTACGGGTGCTGGGGCTCGTAGAAGACCTTTTCGGCCGGGCCGCGCTCGACACAGCGGCCGCCGTACATCACCAGCAGATCGTCGGCGAGCTCGGCGACCACGCCCAGGTCATGGGTGATGATGATGACCGCGGAGCCGAACTCCTTCTGCAGATCCCGGATGAGGTCGAGGATCTGGGCCTGGACGGTGACGTCCAGGGCGGTGGTCGGCTCGTCGGCGATCAGCAGCTCGGGGTTGTTGACCAGCGCCATCGCGATCATGGCGCGCTGGCGCATACCGCCGGAGAACTCGTGCGGATAGCTGTCCACCCGCTTGTCGGGCTGCGGGATGCCGACGCGGTCCAGCAGCTCGATCGCGCGCTTGCGGGCCACCCCCTTGGTGACCTCGTGGTGCACCCGGTACGCCTCGATGATCTGGCGGCCGATGGTGTAGTACGGGTGCAGCGCGGACAGCGGATCCTGGAAGATCATCGACATCTCGCGGCCGCGCAGCTTGCGCACCTCGTCGGGGTCGGCGCCCAGCAGTTCCTGGCCGTTGAGCCAGATCTCACCGGAGATCCGCGCCTTGCGGCGGCCGTACTGGCCCGCGGTGTGCAGCCCCATGATGCCGAGCGAGGTGACGGACTTGCCGGAGCCGGACTCGCCGACGATGCCGAGCGTCTTGCCCTTCTCCAGCCGGAAGCTGAGCCCGTCCACGGACTTCACCAGACCGTCGTCGGTCGGGAAGTGGACGTGCAGATCGCGCACCTCGAGGAAGGCGGTGGGGGCGGGCGAGCCCGCCGCGGCCACCTCGCCCACGGCGGCGGTCCCGGTGGCCGGCAGATCGCCGTTCCCGGGCTGTCCGGAGGGCTTGGTCAGGTCGGTCATCCGAGCCTCACTCGCGGGTCGATGACGGCGTACAGGAGGTCCACGACGAGGTTGGCGATCACGATGAAGACGGCCGCGATCAAGGTGACGCCGAGAATGACCGGCAGATCCTTCTCGGTGATCGCGTTCACCGCGAGCCGCCCGAGGCCGGGCAGGTTGTAGGTGGTCTCGGTGAGGACCGCGCCGCCCAGCAGCGCGCCCAGGTCGAGGCCGAGCAGGGTGAGAACCGGGGTCCAGGTCGAGCGCATCGCGTGCCGGCCGATCACCACCCGCTCCCGCAGACCCTTGGCACGGGCGGTGCGGATGTAGTCCTCTCCCATGATCTCCAGCATGGTGGCCCGGGTGAGCCGGGCGTACATCGCCGCATAGAGGAAGGCGAGCGTGATCCATGGGAGGATCAGGCTCTCGAACCACATCGCCGGATCGTCACCGAGCCCCTTGTAGTCCACGTTGACCCACTTCAACGAGTAGCTGAAGATCGCCAGCGAGAGCAGACCGGTGAAGTAGATCGGCAGCGAGACACCGGCCAGCGCGACCGTCATCGCCGAGCGGTCCCACAGGGTGCCCCGGCGCAGCGCGGAGACGACACCGGTGGTGATGCCGCCGACCAGCCACAGCAGACAGGCGCCCGCGGCGAGCGAGAGGGTGACCGGCATGGCGTCGGTGAGCTGCGGCCACACCGCCTGCTCGGTGCGGAAGGAGTAGCCGAAGCAGGGCGCCGGGCAGTGGGTGACGTCCGTGCCGCTGGCGTAGTCCCGGCCGACGAAGAGGCCCTGGACGAAGTGCCAGAACTGCACCAGGACCGGATCACCGAGACTGAGCTTCTGCCGGATGCCCTCGATGGCCGCGGGGTCGGCCTGTTTGCCGACGAACAGCAGCGCGGGATCGGCACCGGCCCACTTCGGGATCACGAAGAAGATGGCGAAGGTCGTAAGGGTGACGACCAACAGCATCACGACGACGGCGAACAAGCGCCGGATGAGATAAGCAAGCACTGTGCGCGGCCCGGGGGTGGCCCGTGACCCCCCGGTTGAGGGGGATCACGGGCCACCGCCCGCGGCCATCACCTGCCCTTCGGGCCTATCGGGTGCGGCGACGGTTAACGTGTGTGGCGGATCCGGTGACCTGCCGTCACTTGACGACGCCCAGCTGGGAGTAGTCGTAGCGGCCGTTGTAGGCCGCCGACGAGAAGACGTTCGTCAGCCGCGAGCTGCGCCAGGAGATGTTCTTCTCGTAGATGAACGGCATCTGCACGGCCAGGTCGCTGACCTTGTGGTTCATCTTCTGGTAGATCGCCCCGGCCTTGTTGGGGTCGGTCTCCTTGAGCGCGTCGTCGAAGTACTGGTTGATCTCCGCGTTGTTGGTCTCGGAGACGTTGTAGTTACCGGTCTGCTCGATGAAGCGGCCGTCGATCAGCGGCTGGGAGAAGCCCTGGCCGGTGGGGAAGTCCGGGCCCCAGCCGGTCATGGACAGGCCGTAGCCGCGCTTCTTCATCACCGACGGCGAACCGGTGATGCTGGCGGAGGTGCTGCCCTGGATCGGCTCCACGTTGAGGCCGATGCCGACCTTCTTCAGCGAGGCCTGCAGCGCCTCCGCGGCCTCGACCTCGGCGGGCTGGTCGCTGCGGGCCACGATGCTGGTCGAGAAGCCGCCCGGCTTGCCGCACTGCTTGAGCTCGTCCTTGGCCTTGGCCGCGTCCGGCTTGCCGCCGCGCTTGAGGATGCCGTACGGGTCGTAGTTGTCCGCGCCCTTCACGCTCTTGGGGAGCATGTTGGTGGCGAGGTCACCACCGGCCTGCGGGCCACCGCGGGTGGTCTGGAGCGACTTGTAGTCGGTGCCGTAGATGACCGCCTTGCGGCAGTGGATGTTGTTGAACGGCTTGACCTTGGTGGTGAAGTCGACGTACCGGACGAAGCTGGTGGTGATGTTGTCGACGTTGCCCTTGTGCTGCTTGAGGGCCTCGTTACGGCCCGAGGGGGTCATACCCGTGGCGCTGAGGAAGACGTCGTAGTCGCCCTTGATCAGCAGCCGGTCGATCGCCTCGAGGTTGGAGTTGAAGGTGACCGAGACCTTGTCCGGCAGGGCCGGGCGGATCGGGTCGGAGGCCTTCTTCCAGTTGCTGTTGCGGACCAGCGACAGGCTCTTGCCCGGGGTGTACGACTGGACCTTGTACGGACCGGAGGAGAACGGCCGGTTGGTGTACTTGGCGCCGGTGTCCTTGTCCGCCTTCACCGGGGAGCCGGTCGGCATCGCGAGCATCTGCTCGAAGTCACCGTTGGGCTTGGCGAGGTTGAAGACGACCGTCTTGTCGTTCGGCGTCTCAATCGCCTTCAGACCCAGCTTGTCCTTGGACTTGTCCTTGTACGGGCCCTTGTACTCGCCCTTGGGGTCCAGGACCTGGCGCAGATAGCCGGGGCCGCCGGAGACGACGTCCTTGGCCCAGATGCGCTCGATGCCGTACTTGACGTCCTTGGACGTGATCGGGGAGCCGTCCTCCCAGGTGATCCCGTCGCGCAGGGTGTAGGTGTAGGTCTTGCCGCCGTTGGTGATCTTGCCGGTGGAGGTGGCGAGGTCCGGCATCAGCTCGTTCGCGGCGTTGCCCGGCTTCGGCGTGTAGGAGATCAGTTGGCGCGCGTAGAAGCGGGAGAAGTCCCAGGCGAACCCGTAGTACTGACGCTGCGGGTCGAGGGAGTCGAACTCCTGCTTGTTGATGAACTTGAGGGTGCCGCCCTTCTTGGCGGACTTGGCCGCGACACCCTTCACCGCGGCGTTGAACCCGGCGCCCGAGCCCTCGTCGCCGGAATCGCCACCGCCGCAGGCGGCGGTGGCCAGCAGAGCGCCGACGACAGCCGCCGCTCCGGCGATCCGCCTGCTTCTCGAGAGCCGTTTCATAGTTGCTGCAACCTCCGGGTTAGCGGTCCTAGGCATGGCGCCGCGGAATACCTTGGGGAGCCGTCTGCCGGATGCGGCAGGGGCTGATGCGTTCGAGTGCGACCGGGCGGCCGTGTGCCGCGCCGTCATCGGGTGCCCTTCGGATCCAGTGCGTCGCGGACGCCGTCGCCGAAGAGGTTGAAGGCCAGCACCGTGACGAAGATCGCCACACCCGGGATGATCATGAACATCGGGTCGTCCTCGTAGGTGCCGACCGCCTTGGAGAGCATCTGCCCCCAGGAGGCGGTGGGCGGCTTCACGCCCGCGCCGAGGAAGCTGAGCGCGGCCTCGGTGAGGATGTTGGTGGGGATCATCAGCGTCGCGTAGACGGTGATCGGCGCCACCAGGTTGGGCAGCAGCTCACGGAAGAGGATGTAGCGCCGGCCCGCGCCCAGGCTCCGCGCGGCCTCGATGTACTCCTTCTCGCGCAGCGACAGCGTCTGGCCGCGCACGATGCGGCCGACGTACGGCCAGCCGAAGAAGCCGATGACCGAGACCAGGATCGCGATCCGCACCCCGCTGCCGGTCAGCCCCAGCAGGTCGTTGGGGAGCACCGAGACCAGGGAGATGATGAAGAGCAGCTGCGGGAAGGCCAGCAGCATGTCCATCACCCGGCTGATCACCGAGTCCACCCAGCCGCCGAAGTACCCGGCGATGATGCCGAACACGGTGCCGAGGACCACCGCGACCACCGCCGCGAGGAAGGCCACAAGCAGCGAGATCCGGGCACCGTAGACGACCCGGCTGAAGACGTCGCGGCCGTTGGACGGCTCCACGCCGAAGAGGAAGTCCGAGCTGATGCCGCCCATGGACCCCTTCGGGGTGCCGAACAGCGGGTCGATCTCCTCCTGGTGGAACTCATTGGGCGGATGCCCGAGCAGACTCACGATGAGCGGAGCGAAGATCGCCACCAGCACGAGGAAGACGACAACGATGCCACCCGCCAGTGCGAGCTTGTCGCGCTTCAGGCGTGACCAGGCGATCTGCCGTAGCGATCTGCCTTCGACGGACGCTTTGACCACATCCGCCGCTACATCGGCAGTCGCGACCGGATCGCTGTCCGTGCTCGTGCCGTGCAATGGTGCCGTCATCGTGGTGGAGACCCCTCTCGACCGGTGGTGACCGGCCCACGACTCGCCGCTGTGGCGGCTTCGTTCACAACCTGGGTGAAAGTCGCGTTCTGGTACGGAACCTTCTCGGAAGGGGTCGTACACAGGAACCGCACCCCTTGGAGCGGGAGTCTTCAACGCGTTTGTGATCACCCGCCAGTACTCCCGGGCAATGGATGCCTAACCGTGATGTGAGGAGTACCGCTCCGCTATACGGACGGTCGCGACACGAGAACGCAGCAGTAACCTCGCGCCCGTAATGGGGTGTTCGGCCCGATAGGGGCGGAAGGCCGGTCGGGCAATCCCGTCAATCGGTGCGCGGCTCAGTACGCGGCGGGACGCGGTGGCTCAGTACGTGGGACGGGGTGGCTCAGTACGCGGGGCGCGGGGGCGGATAGCCGTAGCCGTACGACGGCGGCGCTGCGGACGTGGCGCCATAGGCGTCACGGTCGAAGAAGGGGCGGGCGTTGGCCCGCATCCACATGGCGACGGGGTCGTACTCGTCCGAGAGCGCGACCGTGGAGACCGGCAGCCCGTCCGGCACGGCGGTGATCGACTGCTCCATCATCACCCGCACCGACTGCACCGACGCGGCGCCGGTGTCGTACAGATCCAGGCCGATCGCCAGGTACGGGGCGCCCAGCGCGGGCTGCACCCAGACGCGCCGCAGCGACCGAACCGCGGCGGTGCGATGCGCGTTCTGCCCCAACAGGGCGTAGAACTGCGGGATGTCGATGGCGGGCTCGGTCAGCCGCAGCGGCCCGGCGGGCAGCCGGTCCAGACCGCCCGCGATCCGGCGCAGATCCGGCCACGGGATGCCCACCCCGCCGCCACGGGCGTGGGGGTTGAGCCAGAGGCCGTAGCGGTCACGGTAGAGCGAGTCGGCGATGAGGCGTCCGTCGACCACCTCATGCGCACGGTTCCAGCCACTGGCGGCCAATTCCTGCGCGGAGGTCACACACGGGGCGTAACCGAGGCCGTCCACGTCCATGTTCCCGTACTGGGCGTCGGGCGAGCCGGGCGCGCCATGCCACAGCAGCATCCAGACCTGGCCCTCGCCGATGGCGTGCAACAGCGCCTCGTAGGCGTCGTACCGGCCGGGAGCGACCTGTTGCAACGCTCGCTCAACCTGGCCGGCCGCCGCCCCCCAATCCGCGCCCGCGCTCACCTGGGTCCGCCCCTTCTCATCGCCTTGCCCACACCTCACCGGGGAGCGTGCTCGCACCCCTCCTGGTCATCAAACCAGCTTACGGGCCGCGGCAGCGGACCCAGGGGTGAGTCAGATGTCACGGTCGTAGAACGGCCGCACCCGTCCCAGCATCCAGTCGGCCACCGGATCGCCCTGCGCCACGTCCAGGAGCACCAGCTGAACCTTCCACGGCACCGGCACCGAGCCGAGGGCGCGGCCCAGCGCCTCCACCGCGCGCGCCTGTCCCTCGGGGCCGGGCTCGTCGAGCTGCACACCGACGAAGAGCGCCGGCTCGTCGCCCTCGACGCTGGCCAGGGCGCGCCGGGCGGTCCGCACCCCGGTGCCCTTGGCGAACTCGATCCCGGCGGCGGCCAGGAAGTCCACCGGCTCGTCCTGCCAGTCCGGTTCGAAGAGCCGCACCCGGCCACCGTTGGCCGGGCCGTCGAGCTCGGTGCGCCCGGCGCGGCACAACTCCCGGACGGCGGGCGGAGGCAGCGGTACGACCACCGCGCCTCCGGGGTTCACCGCGATGCCGAGCTGGGGCGGCAGTCCGCGGGCGAACTCCACGGCCGGGGCGACGGTGAAGGACATATGGGAGCCGACGAGCCGCAGGAACTGCTGCTCGGAGCTGAACACCGGGACATACGCGCCGCCGTCGATCTCCATCGTGGGCAGATCGAGACTCGGGCTGCCCGGACCCCCGCCATTGGGCAGCGGAATCCACAGGTGGCTGCGGGAGAGCGTCTCGACGATGCGCGCTCCGGCGCCGGGGACGTCGACGGAGGCGGCCATCACCTCTTCGAGCTCATTGCCGGGAAACGCCGGATGCGCGGCATACCCGCCGTCCGGGAATCCTCCGTGCGCCGGGGCCACTCCGTACTGCTCCGGGAAGCTCATCTTCGTCCAACCGCCATCTCGTCCGACCTGCCCGAAGCACCCTAACCGCTGGGCGGCCCGGGGCCGGAGGGGGCGGCGGCGATCTCCACAGCACTTCCCCACCTCGTCCGGACCAGGGTCCTTCTGACGGATCTCCGCGGCGTGGCGACGCCGCGGAGATCCGCCAGAAGGACCCTGACCCTCGTCACGCTGTGTGATGCCGATGGCCGATTTTCGGCCACCCGAGGGAGAGGCGTGATCACTCGAAGGAGATGCAGCGCAGCGCGCTCGCGCCTCGCCGGTCCAGCAGCACCGCCGACGCGCACCCCCGCGGCGGACGCCCCTCCTCCATCCCGGTGATCAGCCGCCGCATCGCGCGCAGATGCCGCCCGAAGGCGTAGACGGAGACCCCGCGGCCACGGGCGGCCTGGCCCTCCAGCGCCTCCGTGGCGCCCACGTCCAGCAGCACCATGTGGAGACTGCGGCCCCGGCGCCGCACGTCCCGCGCCAGCCAGCGGCGGACCCACGGCAGCGCCCCGCAGTCGTGCACCACGACGCTCACGCCCGAGCGCAGCGCCCTGCGCAGCCCGGCGTAGTGGGCGTACCGGACCAGCGGGCGGTAGAGCGCGTACGGCAGCCAGCCGGGCAGCCGGCGCTCCCACACCTCGCGGGTGTTCTGCGAGTCCACCCTGATCACGACCGCGCCCGTCTCGTCCAGGAGCGGCACCGTCCGATTGATCAGGGTGCTCTTGCCGCTGCCCGGCAGCCCGGAGGCGACCAGCACATCCCCTGCCGGAAAGCGCAGCTCACGTGGGTCCGTGCCGCCACCCTCCGCCCCGGCGCGCAGATCGTGCACCGCGCTTCTTCGACCGGGGCGGGCCGTCGACCCGGAGGGTGTGCGCCCACGCCGCGCCGGCAGGAGCTTCTGTGTTGTCGCGTGCGTTCCCTGCCCATGCACCGTGATCGTCCTCCCAGGTCGGTCAACGCTGCTCGTACCCGCAGAGTGTCAAGAAAAGGTAATGTCGGGCAAGGCTGCCCCTGACCGGGCGGCCGGAAGCCCGGTCGGATCGGGGCTTCCCTTCTCGGCCATACATGCGATGATGTCCGCGCAACTCCATACCGGCCGCTTGAATCCGCGCGGGAGAGTCCTTGGTGACCGGCATCCGTGCCGGGTGTCCGGGGCGCCGAAGGAGCAAGTCCTCCCTTGAATCTCTCAGGCCCCGATACCGCGCGGACGAGGCAGATCTGAAAAGCGGGCCGCGCGGGCGCGGCTCCACCCAAGGTGCAAGTCGGGCCCCTTACGGGCGTCACGGCGAACCTCTCAGGTTCCGATGACAGATGGGGAGGACGCACGCGTCCTTGTCGTCCGTCCTCGCCGTCGCGCGACCCCGACCTCTGGAGCCTGAATCGTGACCGACGCCCCGCCCACCCCACGCCGTACCGCGCTGGACGCGCGGCACCGCGCGCTCGGCGCCACCATGACCGACTTCGCCGGCTGGGACATGCCGCTGCGCTACGGCAGCGAGCGCGACGAGCACACCGCGGTGCGCACCCGCGCCGGGCTCTTCGACCTCTCCCACATGGGTGAGATCTCTCTCATCGGTCCGCAGGCCGGGGACGCCCTGGACCACGCGCTGGTCGGCCGGCTGTCCGCGCTCGCCGTGGGCCGCGCCCGCTACACCATGATCTGCGACGACGAGGGCGGCATCCTGGACGACCTGATCGTCTACCGCCTCGGGGACGAGGAGTTCCTGGTCGTGGCCAACGCCGCCAACGCCCAGGTGGTGCTGGACGCGCTGACCGGGCGGGCCGGCGGTTTCGAGGCGACCGTAAGGGACGACCGCGACGCCTACGCGCTGCTCGCCGTCCAGGGGCCCGAGTCCGCGGGGATCCTGAAGCGCCTGACCGACGCCGACCTGGACGGGCTGAAGTACTACGCCGGGCTGCCGGGCACCGTCGCGGGCGTCTCCGCCATGATCGCCCGCACCGGCTACACGGGCGAGGACGGCTTCGAGCTGTTCCTGGCGCCGGACGACGCCGAGCGGGTGTGGGAGGCGCTGACCGAGGCCGGGGCCCCGGCGGGCCTGGTGCCCTGCGGTCTCTCCTGCCGGGACACTCTGCGTCTCGAGGCGGGGATGCCGCTGTACGGGCATGAGCTGACCACCGACACCACCCCCTTCGACGCGGGGCTCGGCCGGGTGGTGAAGTTCGACAAGCCGGGCGGCTTCGTCGGCCGCGAGGCCCTGGAGGCCGCGTCCCACCAGGCGGACACCGTCACCCCGCGCACCCTGGTCGGCCTGATCGCTTCAGGCCGCCGGGTGCCGCGCGCCGGATACGCCGTGGTGGCCGCCGACGGCGCATCGATCGGCCAGGTCACCTCGGGCGCGCCCTCGCCGACGCTGGGCAGGCCGATCGCGATGGCGTACGTGGACCCGGAGTACGCGAAGCCCGGCACCGAGGGGGTCTTCGTGGACATCCGCGGTGCCCGGGAGCCGTACGAGGTCGTGGCGCTCCCCTTCTACAAGCGCGAGCGCTGAGCTTCTCCGGGCGCGAGCGCTGAGCATGTCCACGCGCACACGGAACCCCGAGACAGCCCTGACCGTAGCCCGCGGCCGGGGACAGCATGTCCACGCGCGCACGGAACCCCGGCCCATCGCTGAGCCTCTCCGAGCACGAGCGGGCCCCGGCCCATCGCGTCCCCTCGGCGTCGTATCCCTCGGCGCCGCATCCCACCAGCTAAGACCCGTTTCCCAAGCACTCCCCCGTATCCAGGAGAATCGGACCATGAGCAACCCCCAGCAGCTGCGGTACAGCAAGGAGCACGAGTGGCTGTCGGCCGCCGGCGATGACGGCGTGTCGACGATCGGCATCACCGAATTCGCGGCCAACGCGCTCGGCGACGTCGTCTATGTCCAGCTCCCGGACGTCGGCTCCACGGTCTCCGCCGGTGACACCTGCGGTGAGCTGGAGTCCACCAAGTCGGTCAGCGACCTGTACACGCCGGTCTCCGGTGAGGTCACCGAGATCAACGAGGACGTGGTGAACGATCCGGCGCTGGTGAATTCCGCCCCCTTCGAGGGCGGCTGGCTGTTCAAGGTGCGGGTGACGAGCGAGCCGGAGGACCTGCTCTCCGCCGACGAGTACACCGCCTTCGCCGAAAACTGACCCTCCTTATTCGATCGGGACCCTCGATGTCGCTTCTCAACAGCTCCCTGCACGAGCTCGACCCGGACGTCGCCGCTGCTGTCGACGCCGAACTCCACCGCCAGCAGTCCACCCTGGAGATGATCGCCTCGGAGAACTTCGCTCCGTCGGCGGTCATGGAGGCCCAGGGCTCGGTCCTGACCAACAAATACGCCGAGGGCTACCCCGGCCGCCGCTACTACGGCGGCTGTGAATACGTCGACGTGGTCGAGCAGATCGCCATCGACCGGGTGAAGGAGCTCTTCGGCGCCGAGGCGGCGAACGTCCAGCCGCACTCGGGCGCCCAGGCCAACGCCGCCGCGATGTTCGCCCTGCTCTCCCCCGGCGACACCATCCTGGGGCTGAACCTGGCACACGGCGGCCATCTGACCCACGGCATGAAGATCAACTTCTCCGGCAAGCTCTACAACGTGGTGCCCTACCACGTGGACGCCGAGACCGGTCTGGTCGACATGGACGAGGTCGAGCGGCTGGCCAAGGAGCACCGCCCCAAGCTGGTGATCGCGGGCTGGTCGGCGTACCCGCGCCAGCTGGACTTCGCCGCCTTCCGCCGGATCGCGGACGAGGTCGGCGCGTACCTGATGGTCGACATGGCCCACTTCGCGGGTCTGGTGGCGGCCGGGCTGCACCCCTCGCCCGTACCGCACGCCCATGTGGTGACCACCACCACCCACAAGACCCTGGGCGGTCCGCGCGGTGGCGTGATCCTCTCCACCGCCGACCTGGCCAAGAAGATCAACTCGGCGGTCTTCCCGGGCCAGCAGGGCGGTCCGCTGGAGCATGTGGTCGCGGCGAAGGCGGTGTCCTTCAAGGTGGCGGCGAGCTCGGCGTTCAAGGAGCGTCAGGAGCGCACGCTGGAGGGCGCCAGGATCCTCGCCGAGCGCCTGAGCCAGGACGATGTGCGGGAGGTGGGCGTCGCCGTCCTCTCCGGCGGCACCGATGTCCATCTGGTCCTGGTCGATCTGCGCGACTCCGAGCTGGACGGGCGGCAGGCCGAGGACCGGCTGCACGAGGTCGGCATCACGGTCAACCGCAACGCGATCCCGAACGACCCGCGGCCCCCGATGGTCACCTCGGGTCTGCGGATCGGCACCCCGGCGCTGGCCACGCGCGGCTTCACCACGGAGGACTTCCGCGAGGTCGCCGACGTGATCGCGGAGACGCTGAAGGCGCCCTCTCCCTTCGGGGCGGCCGACGCGGACGCGCTGAAGGCCCGGGTCACCGCCCTGGCCGACAAGCACCCGCTGTACGCGCACCTGTCCAAGTAACCCGGGCACGGGGGCGCGTCCGCCCGGCGCGCCCCCACCGCACCATCCGCACCGACCCCGCACCACCCCATGCACGGCCCGCGCGCTTCCCCGGCGGGCACACGCTTCCCCCGGCGTGCAGACGAAGGAGTCTCCCGGTGGCCATTTCCGTATTCGACCTCTTCTCGATCGGCATCGGCCCGTCCAGTTCGCACACCGTGGGCCCGATGCGGGCCGCGCGGATGTTCGTCCGCCGGCTGAAGAACGAGGGTCTGCTGGCCCACACCGCGTCCGTCCGCGCCGAGCTCTTCGGCTCCCTGGGCGCCACCGGTCATGGCCACGGCACCCCGAAGGCCGTACTGCTGGGCCTGGAGGGCAACTCCCCGCGCACCGTCGACGTCGATACGGCCGACGGCGAGGTGGAGCGCATCCGCACCACCAAGCGGCTGCGGCTGCTCGGCGCCGAGATCGGCCCCGGCCACGAGATCGACTTCGACGACTCGGCCCAGCTGATCCTGCACCGCCGCCGCTCGCTGCCGTACCACGCCAACGGCATGACGCTGTGCGCGTACGACGCGGAGGGCCATCCGCTGCTGGAGAAGACGTACTACTCGGTCGGCGGCGGCTTCGTGGTGGACGAGGACGCGGTCGGCGAGGACCGCATCAAGCTCGACGACACCGTCCTCACCCACCCCTTCCGCACCGGTGACGAGCTGCTGCGGCTCTCCCAGGAGACGGGCCTGTCCATCTCGGCCCTGATGCTGGAGAACGAGAAGGCGTGGCGCACGGAGCAGGAGATCCGGACCGGGCTGCTGGAGATCTGGCAGGTCATGGAGGCATGCGTGGCCCGCGGCATGTCCCAGGAGGGCATTCTGCCCGGCGGCCTCAAGGTCCGCCGCCGCGCCGCCACCGCCGCCCGCGCCCTGCGCTCCGAGGGCGACCCGGGCGCCCGTGCCATGGAGTGGATCACCCTCTACGCCATGGCGGTCAACGAGGAGAACGCGGCGGGCGGCCGCGTGGTCACCGCCCCCACCAACGGTGCGGCGGGCATCATCCCCGCCGTCCTGCACTACTACACCCGGTTCGTCCCGGGCGCCGACGAGGAGGGCGTCATCCGCTTCCTCCTCGCCGCGGGCGCCATCGGCATGCTCTTCAAGGAGAACGCCTCGATCTCCGGCGCCGAGGTCGGCTGCCAGGGCGAGGTCGGCTCCGCCTGCTCGATGGCCGCCGGCGGCCTCGCCGAGGTCCTCGGCGGCTCCCCGGAGCAGGTGGAGAACGCCGCCGAGATCGGCATGGAACACAACCTCGGCCTCACCTGCGACCCCGTCGGCGGGCTGGTCCAGATCCCCTGCATCGAGCGCAACGGCATGGCCTCGGTCAAGGCGGTCACCGCCGCGAGGATGGCCCTGCGCGGCGACGGCCGCCACCATGTCTCGCTCGACAAGGTCATCAAGACGATGAAGCAGACGGGCGCGGATATGAAGGTCAAGTACAAGGAGACGGCGCGGGGCGGGCTCGCGGTGAACGTCATCGAGTGCTAGGGAAATGGGCTCTGACCAGCGTGTTTGTTTCTTTCAGCGCTGTCGGGGCCTTCCCTGTTTACGTAGCGGAAAGTCCCTGAAAAGTCCCTGGGGAAATCCCCTCAAGACGGGCGTCTGACCTGGAAGTTCGTGGTACTCACATGGGCAGCACGTAGTGATAGTTGCCCGCGCCGACCGCGGCTTCGCGGGTCCGGACCACGAACCCTCAAGACGATCAGAAGCGCGGCTGCTGCCCAGGCGCGAGATCTTCCTGCGGGTTCTCCGGGCCGCGCAAAGTAACGGCCAGGTCCACGAGGACGCCGATCTGGAGCAGGCGGTGAGCGCTGTCGGGGGCGTGTTACGCCGACCACCTCGCCGGTCGGCCCACGGACGCCGAACGGGCCGCCCACGTGATCGACTCCGTTCTCCAGGGAATCGCGGACCAGCCCCACGACGACAGCGCTACTGGCCGTGGCGCCTCGCCGAACAGCTGATCACGAAGTGGGCGCGGGCCTCCTCAACACCGGGCCGCGTGGCCGCCGCGCCGCCAGCACATATCGCGGTCCCGCTAAGCGCAACCCGTGTTGCAGAGCCCAAAGGCGTCCGCGCTCCCCTGGTCGCCACCGGTGGCACTCCAGTCCCGGACAGCGACCCCGATTTCCTGCCTGCAGCCGGGTTGTCACCCCGCGGTGCGCGGGGTGACAGACCGGGGGCAAAACTCCCGAGTCAGGATACCGGGATTGCCGGATCTGCCGCAGTAGACACTGGGCTGTGGAGAGAGGTCTCACTCCCCGGGCACAGGCACAAACCGATAGGCCCGTCCTTCGTCACGCACCCTGCCAGCGACGGGAGCGTCGAAGTGGCTGCCAAAGAGGACGGTGTCACTTTTGGCCAACTCGGCGAAGAGATTCTGGCGCGTACGAGTGGCCTGCGCCGGGTCCACGTCGGCGGTGGCGCACATGTCGGTCTGGGCGAACTGGACCGGGTGGTGGAGGCAGTCGGCGGAGATCACCGCGGAGTGCCCGGCGCTGTCGAGCCGGACCATTACCTGGCCAGGCGTGTGGCCGGGCGCCGGCAGCAGCCGGACGCCGGGGGCGATCTCAGTGCCGGCTTCCGGGACATCGGTGGGGGACAGTTGTCCGGTCCCCCGCAGTGGGTCGATGGAGTCGGCGAACATCTCGCGCTCGTCGTCCTTCAGCTCGCGATCGGCCCAGTACCCGTGCTCGGCCTGTGCGCACACGTAACGCGCGTTGACGAACGTGGGCACCCATGTGTCACCGACCAGGCGGGTGTTCCAGCCGACGTGGTCCTGGTGCAGATGGGTGTTGACCACCACGTTCACGTTCTCGGGTGTGAAGCCGACAGCCGCCAGCCGATCCAGGAAGGGGGTACTCAGGTGGTCCCAGGCAGGGAAGGGTCGGCTCTTGCCGTTTCCGACGCCACTGTCGACGAGGATCCGTGCGTCGCCGAGCTCGACGGCGAAAGCATGCACCGATCCGAGGAGTTGCCCGTCGTCGTCCACGTACGACGGTCGCAGCCAGGCCGATTCGGCGACCACGTCCGGCGTTGCACGGGGGAGGAGCCATCGCCCGAACCCCCGCAGAGGAATCTCCTCGATTCGGTGCACCGTCATCTCGCCGATTTGCCAGCTCGCGCTCTCGGACATCTTCTGTGGAGTCGTCATGTCGGTGAAGTTACGTTCCAGAGCTGGTAGTTGGATGAAGAGGTGCTGGCGGATCCGCTGAGGGCACAGGTCAGCGGCTCGCGCACGCTGCTGGCGTACTCAGGGGCAGTGACAGCAGAATGCCCGGAATCATGGCCTGCCGCTGAACCGGACAAGTCACTGTCAGCGCTTTGTCAACGGTCCTTGGCACGATGCCGCCATGACAGGTTGTGTACCTGGTCACAGATGCGTTCTCACAGGAGCTCTGCGATGACGGGACCAGAACCTCGGCTGCGGGCCGTCCTGAACACCCTGTCCTCTCGCCCGCGGGCGATGACGGACAGCATCTACCGTGCCCACGCCAACGAATGCCCCTACCCTCCGGTCCGCGCGGTGATCGAGTCCGTGAACGAGGCGGGAGCCGCGATGAACCGATACCCGGACGACCGGTGTTCCGAGCTTGTCCGCGCCATTGCGGAGGACCTGCTCGTCCCCACAGCGCATGTCGCGGTCGGGCCGGGGAGTACCGCGATCGTTCAGCAGCTACTGCTGGCCACGGTAGAACACGGCGATGAAGTCGTCTTCTCCTGGCCGTCGTTCGAGCGGTATCCGACGCTGAGCGCGGTCGCTGGGGCCCGACCGGTGAGCGTACCGCTCCGAGGGCCCGACCAGGATCTGAGGGGGCTTGCCGAAGCAGTGACGGCCCGCACTCGGCTGATCTTCATCGGCAACCCCAATGACCCTACGGGTACCAGTGTGGACCGGCGCGACCTCGACGTCTTCCTGGAACGTGTGCCCAGCGACGTCCTCGTCATACTCGACGAGGAGTACCAGGAGTCCACCGACGCTCCGAGCGGCCCTGACGGCGTACGACTGCACCTTGAACGGCCCAATGTGGCGGTGGTCCGCTCCTTCTCGCACGCGAACGGGCTGGCGGGTCTGCGGGTCGGCTTCGCGATCGCCCGTCCAGCGGTGGCCCGCGCAGTACGCAGGACAGGTCTGCCGTACGCGGTGGACGTCATGGCACAGGCGGCGGCGCTCGCGTCACTGCGGGCCAAGGCCGAGGTGTCAGAACGGGTGCTCGCGCTGCGGCGGGAACGGGACCGGGTGGCGGGGTTCCTGCGGGCCAGAGGCTGGCGGATCCCCGCTGCCGGCGGGAACTTCCTATGGCTGCCGCTCGGCGACCGATCCGCAGAGTTCCGGCGGGCCTGCGCCGATCTCGGTGTGGCCGTCCATGAGGTGCACCGGACGGGGGTGCGCGTCACCATCCGCGAGGTGGAGGCGAACAACCTGGTTCTATTCGTGGCTTCCCGCTTCTCCGCAGCGTGATCGCGACCTGTCCTCACTGTTCCACGAGCGTGCCTTCAGACCGGCACGAAAGCCTCTCCCGAGCGGGCCGGACGACCGGCACCCCATCGAGGAAGAGGGGAAGGCACGATGCCGAACGAGGAACCACTCAGCGAGGAATGGGACGTCATCGTCGTCGGCGGAGGACCGGCCGGCGCCTCGACGGCCGGGCTGCTCGCCCAACGGGGACACAGGGTCCTGGTCCTGGAACGGGAGAAGTTCCCGCGCTACCACATTGGGGAGTCCCTGATCACGGGCTGCGTCGGAGTGCTGGAGGAACTCGGCGTCAGGGAACGGGTCGAGGCCCTCGGTTTCGTCAAGAAGTTCGGCGGCAGCCTGGTCTGGGGGCGCGATGGCCGGTGGCAGTTCAAGTTCACCGAGGGCGAACCGGAGTTCCCCAACGCATACAACGTGCGCCGGGCGGACTTCGACGCCCTCATCCTGACCCGGGCCCGCGAGCTGGGGGCCGAGGTGCGGGAGGAGGTGACGGTCAGGAAGCCGCTCGTCGAGGACGAGCGGGTCGTCGGGGTCGCCTATGCCGAGCGGGGCGGCGCCGAGTGCCGGGTCAGGGCCCGGTTCGTCATCGACTGCTCCGGGCAGGCCCGGGTTCTCGGGCGGGAAATGACCCAGGTCGAGTTCCACGAGGATCTGCGCAACGTGGCCGTGTGGAGCTACTTCCAGAACGGCCTCCCCCTGACCGGCGACGAGGCCGGGAACATATTCATCGAGCACGTCCCCGGGGGTTGGTTCTGGTATATCCCGATGTACGACAGCACCCACAGCGTGGGCTACGTCACCGCTGCCGAGGACGCGTCCGCGACGGGGCTCGGCCTCCCGGAGCTGCTGGAAACGAAGCTCAAGGAGTCCACCCATCTGCGGCAGATGCTGGAGAACGGCACCCGGGTGAGCGCGTACCGCAGCGCCCGGGACTGGTCCTACGCCTGCGATCGCATGGCCGGGCCGGGCTGGATGCTCGCCGGTGACGCCGCCGCGTTCGTGGATCCGCTCTTCTCCACCGGTGTGACGCTGGCCATGCTGGCCGCCGGCGCTGCGGCCAAGGCGGTCGACTGCGTTCTGTGTGATCCCGCACGGGAGGCCGCTGTAGGCGAGCGGTACGAGCGCTCGTACCGAGAGTTCTTGGAGAGCATCCTGTCTTTCGTCCGGTTCTTCTACAACGCGGGCCTGGATCGCGAGGAGTACTACAAGTACGCACAGGCCCTGGTGGACCCGGGGAAGCTCTTCTTCCCACGCAAGGACTTCGTGACCCTGATCTCCGGCCTCAACTCACTACGCCCGATCTTCGACCTGGACACCGACAACCTGAGCAGCTCGGTCATCGCGTAGTCCGCGCGCCGATCCCGCGCGGCCGAGCACGCCACGGAACAGCCGCAGTCCGGCCCTGGCTCCTCGCTCCAGGGCCGGACTGCCACACCCACCCAATCCCTAGCATTGCAAGAGAAACCCTACCACTGCTAGCCTTTCCTCTAGCGATGCTAGTCCCGCTGGAACGGAAGGCTGAAGATCAATGGACATGAAGGGCTTACCGGCCGACACCGATGCGTCGTCGAGCCCCGAGCGGACCGAGACCACCGGCGGCTGGTGGCCGCTGGTCGCGATTGTCCTGGCCGTGTCGATGCTGATGCTCGACGGCACGGTGGTCATTGTGGCTCTGCCGGACATTCAGGACAGCCTGCACACAACCCTCAGGGACTCGCAGTGGGTACTCAACGCCTTCACGCTCGCCCTGGCCTCCTTCCAGCTCGCGGTCGGCTTCCTCGGTGACCGATTCGGCCGCCGGCGGATGTTCCTCGGCGGTGTGCTGCTGTTCGGGGCGGCGTCGGTGGCGTGCGGTCTGGCCTGGTCCCCTGAGTTCCTCATCGCGGCACGGGCCGTCCAGGGCGCATCGGGCGCGGCCATCTTCTCCATGACCATGGCCCTGATCGCCCAGTGCTACACCGGAAAGGCCCGCGGCACCGCCTTCGGGGTCCGCGGTGGCGTCGCCGGCGCCATGGTTGTCCTCAGTCCCCTGCTGGGCGGAGTCATCGTCTCGTCGCTGGGCTGGCGCTGGATCTTCTTCATCAACGTACCCATCGTGGCCGCCGTCGTCGTGATCGGCTGGTTCAACATCCCCGAGCAACTGGAGCTACGCAAGGTCCAGCGCTTCGACGGGGGCGGTCTGAGCACGCTCACCGCAGGCCTTCTACTGCTGACGTACGTACTCCTGAGCGGCGACGACTACGGGTGGACCAGTAACAAGGTCGTCGTGCTGCTGACCGCCGCGGTGGCCTGCCTCGCCGCCTTCCTGTTCATCGAGGCACGGCACCCCGACCCGATGCTCGACCTGTCGCTCTTCCGCGGCCGTTCGTTCACCGGCACCCAGCTGGCCACTCTGTGCACCAACGCCAGTTTCTTCGGACTGCTGGTCTACCTATCCCTGTATCTGCAGAACCAGCTCGGCTATTCGGCGCTGAAGGCGGGCCTGTGCTTCCTCGCCGCCAACGTGCCGATCCTGCTGGCCGGTCCGATCGCGGGTTCCCTGATGGACCGACTGCCGGCCCGGGTGCTACCGACCCTGGGTCTCATGCTCGTCGGCGTCGGCATGATCCTGATGTACGGCATCACCACCGACTCCACCGTCAAGGCGCTGATCCCGGGGTTGATCGCGGTCGGCTTCGGTCTCGGCATCGCTCTCCCCTCGCTCGGCGCACTGGCGATGGAAGTCGCCGACTCCCGCCGGCTCGGCATGGCCGCCGGGATCAACTCGACGGTGGGGCAGGCCGGCATGACCATCAGCATCGCCGTCTACGGCGCCTTGCTGGAGCACCAGGTGAGCACCACGATGAGTGACCGCCTGGACGGTGGGCTGCCTGTGCGGGAGCTGGCGAACGCGGCGGCCGGTGGTGACATCGCGCAGTCCGTGGGCCAACTGAGCGGGGCCGTGAGGGCACAGGTGGTCAGCGCGGCTCGTGAGGGGTTCGTGGCCGGGATGAATCTCCTGTTCCTCGTCGTGGCCGGCGTGGCCTTCGTCGGCGCCGTCCTCACCGTGACGCTGGTACGGCTCAGGGCCCGCGCCACGGACAACTGACCCCTCCCCTCAGCCGGGCTGATCGCCATGGCTGCCCCTCCACAGCAACCAGCTGCGTCCGCACCTCCTGACCGGTCCTTCAGAAGAACCGGAGAGTGGTCCGCGAGGCTGACGATCGACGGCGGCGACGCGGACCTGAGGCCGCCCCAATTCACCGGGAGGTGTTCGTCGATGGCACACATTTCCACCGAAGATAACCTGTTCACCATCATCAACCTCGGAACCGTGCTTCCCGAGAATCTGGACCAGGTGATGACCGTCATCCCCGACATGGTGAGGGCGATGAGGCGGATGCCGGGCTTCGTGTCGGCGAACGTGCACACCAGCGACGACCGGACCCGTTTCGTGGTCTACGCGCAGTGGGAATCGGAGGGGCATTTCAGCGCGATGCGGCAGGAGCCCGCGCTGACCGCGCACTTCGGCCGGATTCGCGATCTGGTCACCCAGTTCACCCCGCTCACATGCGCGGTCGGATACAGCCGCGACTAAGCCTGCGAACCCCAGCGACCCCGAGGTGGTGCAGAAATATGTCCATGACCCCCTTCTTCCTCAACGACCGCGCTGCCGTGGTCACCGGAGCCGGACGCGGCATCGGCGCCGCGACCGCCATAGCCCTGGCCCGGGCCGGCGCCGACGTGCTGATCGCTTCCCGCACGCAGGAGGATCTGCGTGCGGTGGCCAAGGAGATCGAGAGCCACGGCCGCCGTGCCGTCGTCGTCCGGGCTGACCTCTCCGCGCCGGGGACAGCCGGGGAACTGGCCGAACGGGCTATGGACACCTTCGGCCGGCTGGACATCGTGGTGAACAACGTGGGCGACGCCGAGATCGAGCCGTTCCAGGAAACCTCCTGGGAGGCCGTCGAAAAGGCGCTCCGGTACAACGTCGGAACCGCTCACGCGCTGACCCGTGCCGCCCTGCCGCACCTGCTCGCTGCGCGGGACGGGGGTGCCGTGGTGAACATCTGTTCCACCGTAGGCAGGGTGGCGGCCCGCGGCTGGCTGTCCTACGGCATGTCGAAGGCGGCACTGGCCCACTACACGCGGCTCGCCGCCCACGATCTGGCGCCCAGGGTCAGGGTCAACGGGGTCGTGCCGGGCGCCATCGCCACCGACAACCTGCGGTTCGTGATGGAAGACGACGCGGCGCGCCGCGAGTTGGAGGCCGCGACGCCGATGCGCCGAGCAGGGACGCCTGAGGACGTCGCGCACGCTGTCGTCTACCTGGCCTCCCCCGCCGCCTCGTACGTCACCGGCACCCTGCTGGAGGTGGACGGTGGCATCGAGACCACGAACGTGGACCTCGGCATACCGGATCTGGAGGCCCTCCCCTGTCCTGCGGGTCCCGGGGAGGAAGGAATCTGACATGCGGACTCCCCGTGGCAGAGGTGCCCGGTCCGCGCCAGCGCCACAGCGGTCGGCCATCGCGGGCGACGAACGGCTGCCGTCCCTCACAGGACTCCGCTTCGTGGCCGCCATATTCGTCTTCCTCTTCCACTTCACCTACGAGGGGATGTGGAGCGAGCCGGGCGCGGTGGACTTCACCATGCACGCCTTCGGCAAGGCCGGCTGGGCCGGGGTGTCGCTGTTCTTCGTGCTCAGCGGCTTCGTGCTGACCTGGTCCGCCCGGCCCGACGACACGGCGCCCCGCTTCTGGCGCCGCCGGTTCGCCAAGGTCTACCCGAACCACTTCGTCGCCTGGACGGCCGCCATCGTCCTGATGGCCATGGCCGGATGGACCCTGGAGCCATTCCAAAGCGTCCCACGGCTCACCGCCCCGGACACCTGGCTGCCCGCGCTGCCCAACCTCTTCCTGATCCAGGCATGGTTCCCCCAGGCCAAGGTCTTCCTCAGCGCCAATCCGGTGGCCTGGACCCTGGCCTGTGAGGCGTTCTTCTACTTGCTCTTCCCTCTGCTGTACCGCTACCTACGGCGGATCCGGCCCGAGCGGTTGTGGCCATACGCCTGGGGCCTCATGGGGCTGGTGATGTGCATGCCGCTGGTCGCCAAGCTGCTGCCTGAGAAGCCGGGCTACGTCTGGAACCCGGAGCCGCTGTATCAGGTGCTGTTCGTCAACAACTTCCCGCCCGTGCGTTTGCTGGAGTTCGTGCTGGGCATTCTGCTCGCCCGGATCCTCCAGACCGGCCGCCGGGTTCCCGTGAACCTCCCGACGGCGAGCGCCCTGCTGGTCGTGGTCTACATCGCCACCATCGACTCGCCGTACCTCTACCAACAGGTGGCGACCACGATCGTGCCCATCGCCCTGCTGATCCTGGCTGCGGCCGCCGCCGATGTGCGCGGGCAGGTGTCTCCGCTGCGCAATCGGCTCGTCGTCGAACTGGGTGTGCAGTCCTACGCGTTCTATCTCCTGCACTACATGGTGCTCATCAGCGCGCACCACCTGGTCGGGACGGACGCGCGGTGGAACGTGGCCCAGGCGGCCGGGCTCTTCGTGCTCATCTTCGCGGTCACCCAGGCGCTGTCCTGGCTGATGTACACGCGGTGGGAAGCACCTCTCCTACGGTTCCTGGGCCCGCCGCCCAACAGAAGGGCCCAGGATGCGGGACAGCAGGTGATGGCCGACCGGTGACAGGCCACCGGTTTACGTGCGGCTGGACACAGGACACACGGGCAGGGGCTCCAGAGACTGCTGCAGATCGGCGCCCGAGCTCCTGCCCGACGCTTCGTCAGTTCTCTTTTCGTTCCCCCGCGAAGCCGCCGAGCATGCCGCGCAGGCCGAGCTCGAACCGCTCATCGAGGCCTCGTTCGGTCAGCGTCTCACGTATGGCTGCGATGTTCGGGAAGCGCTCCGGGGACAGCCCTCTGAGCAAATCGTTCATCTCGCGCAGCCGTGCCTCACCGGCCTCACCCCGGCCGAAAGCTGTCTCCTGGATGACGAACCCGACGACGTAGTAGGTGAGCAGCAGATAGGCGTAGCCGGCGGTCCGGTCGTCGAAACCGGCCCGTCGCATGGTGCCGATGACGTAATCGCTGAGCCTGAGTCCGTTCGGTCCGAGGAGGGCGCGGCCGGTGAACAGCGGCATGGCGGCGGAGTATTCGAGGAACGCGGCGCGCAGATTACGGGCGGTCTCGGCCAGCCGCTCCGCCCACGCCTCGGGTTCTCCGTCCTCCGGGAGCACGCATTCGCCGACAATCGCGTCGGCGACCAGGTCGAAGAGATCCTCCTTGTTCTGAAAATGCCAGTAGAGAGAAGGATTCTTGACGTCGAGTTCGGCTGCGAGTTTACGCATGCTGAACGCTTCATATCCGTGCCTCACCAGCAATTCCAGGGCGACGCGTACGATCTCGGAGCGGGTCAGCTGCGGCTCGGCGGTCCGATTGTCGTTCCACAGACTCCGCGAACTGCGGCGGGGCTTCCCTTTCTGCGGATCACCGGCACGTTGAGCTGTCATCTGCTGCTTGGGTCCAATCGGGCTCTGCGCGTTTGAGCTACAAGCTAGCACTGCATGGTTGCCATGGACCTGTACGTGCCAGTACTGCGAGGAGCCCGCACGGCGATGCGGCCGTAATGAAGGCGATCATCCCCGGTCGGGGGATGCCCGGGGATGATCGCCGGCCTTGGGATGGGTCACTTCTTGTGCGCGGTGATGAGCCGCTCCGTGGCGGTCAGCGGTTCGGTGCGGATGTCCTGGAACCCGGCGGCTCCCAGCCACGACAGGGCATCTGCGGAGGTGTACTCGGCGCCGCCGCTGCGGACCAGCTTCATGTTCACACTCATCAGCAGGCTGCGCGCGGGACCGGAGCGGTCGTCGTCGATCAGCTCGTCGTAGATGAGCAGGTCACCGCCCGGGGCGAGGGCCTCGTAGACCCGCCCCACCAGCAGCGCCCGGCTCGGCTCGTCCCAGTCGTGCAGGACATGACCGAAGATCATCACGTCGGCCTCGGGCAGCGGATCGGTCCGGAAGTCGGCCGCGTGGAAGGTGACCCGCCCGGCGGTTCCGAGGGCCGCCATGTGCTCGTCGAAGTGCGCTTTGAGCGGCGGCAGGTCGACGCACACGCCCCGCAGGTGCGGATGCGTCGAGACGATCCTCGCCACCAGATTGCCGCGGGCCCCGCCCAGGTCCGCCACGCTCCGGTAGCGGCTCCAGTCCACGCACTCGACGAGTCGGGCAGCCACGGCCGCGGACGCGCTGTCCATGGCGGCCATGAAACCCCGTACCCGGTCGTGGTCCTTGTAGAACTCGCCGAACGTGTCGTCGCCCTCCTGGAGCCGTCCGGTCCTCAGCAGGTCGCTCAGGCGACCCCAGGCCGGGTACAGCGCGCGGCCCATGAAGGACAGGAAACCGCCGACGTAGCCGGGCTGGTCGCGGTCCAGCAGCCGCTGCGCGGGCACGGAGTTGGCGTACTGGCCATCTCCGGTACGGCTCAGCAACCCGAGTGCGACCAGCGCGTCCAGGAAGTCCTGTGCCGCCCGGGGGTGCAGCCCGAGTTTCACCGTGATTTGCTCATCCGTCATAGGTGCCTGGGCCAGTTCGGTGAACAGGCCTAACTCCACGGCGCTGAACAGGGCCCGCGACCGCCAGAATCCGCTGGCGATATCCATGACGAAGTCAAGATCGGAACTGACCGAATCCGAGGCCTCCACCTGCTGCTCCCTTCTCGCGGAAATCCGTACAGTCATCCTCGGACACACAGATCGGAAGTCACTGAAGACGGGGTCAGGCTCGGCACGATGGCGTCCCTGACGGACGCGACGGCCAGCGGCCTCCCCCACGCGGTCGCCGCCGCGGGCGCGAGGGCGGGGCGCGTGCCGGGGGCCCGGTCGCCGAGGATCTGCCGGGCGAGCCGCTGCAGCCGAGCCCCGGGAGGGACTCCCAGTTCCCGGTCCAACCACTCACGCGCCCGCTCGTACGCGAGCATGGCCTCCGCCTGCCGTCCTGCCTGGCACAGGGCGATGATGAGCAACTCGTGCACCCGCTCCCGAGACGCGTGCGCTCGAGCCAGGTCGGACAGGCCGGCGAGGACGTCTGCGTAGTTACCCTCGCGCACCTCGGCGTCGATCCAGTCCTCGACGACGCCCAGCCGCTCCTCCTCCAGATTGCCTCCGCACAGCCCGGTCAGCCACGGCGAGTCGATGTCGGCCAGCGCGCGGCCGCGCCAGACCTCCAGCGCCTGCCGGAACTGCTCCGCGCGGCCGCTCGTCCGGGCGTCCGCGACCATGCGGCGGAAGCGGTACAGGTCGATGCAGTCCGGGTCGACGTCCAGGACGTAGCCCCCCGAACGGGCCGAGATCGCCACGGGCGACGGCGCCGGCAGCGAGCGTCGCAGCCGCGAGATGTGGGCCTGTGCCGCGTTGCGGAGGGTAGGTAACGCGTCCGGGCCCCAGACGGCCTGGACGATCTCGTCGAGCGGGATAACCGTACCCGGCCGCAGCAGGAACGCGGCGAGCGTCGTACGGCGTTTGACGCCGCCGACCGGGAGGCGCCCCCTCGACCACCACGCCTCTACCGGCCCCAGTAGCTGGAACCGCAGAGCGTGTCGCTTCTCCTGCATCTTTCGTCACCTCGCACGGTTGTGGATCGGGCGGCATCCACCGGCCCTGGCGGTTCGGAGCCCACCACCCCCCCTAGCGCCGCTAGTCATAGCCTAGCGACGCTAGGCTCCTTCCGGCAATGCCAGTGCCCGGGGTGGGCAACGTTTCGGCCACGCCCGTACACGGCGGGCCGGACACGCGCGAGCGGGGCGTCCGGCCAGTGCCGGACGCCCCGCGGGGTGACGCTGGATCCCGGTCCGCAGGCACGGACCAGCCTCGCTACGGTATGAGCACCAGCCGCCCTCGTATGCCGCCCTTGGCGAGCATCTCGTGCGCCTGGGCAGCCTGTTCGAACGGGACGGTCTGGTGGACCCGGAGGGTCAGTCGGCCCCGGTCGACCAGCGCCGCCAGCCGGCTCAGCTCCGCCCCGTCGCTGTGCATGTGAACCCGGTGGACTTCGATGCCGCGTTCGGGCTCCGGTGTCTTCGGCGGTGTCAGACTCGCGAACGCGCCGCCGTCCTTCACCGTGCCCACCATCTGCGGCCCGATCGCGGCCGCGTCCACCATGGCATCCACACCCTCCGGGGCCACGGCGCGCAGCGCCCCAACCGGGTCGTCGGAGCGCGGCACGTAGACCGCGTCCCGCGACGTGACGAACTCTTCATCCCGGGCGGAGGCGAGTCCGACAACCTTCAGCCCGCGTTCCCGGGCCAGCTCCAGGGTGAAGCCGCCAACCGCTCCGCCCGCTCCGGTGATCGCGAGGGTCTGTCCGGCCTCCAGCCCCAGAAGATCCAGCGCCCGGGTCGCGGTATGCGCGTTGACGGGCAGTGCCGCCGCCTCAGTCAGATCCACCGTGGAGGGCGCCGCCGCCAAGGCGGCCGCGTCCAGCACCACGTACTCCGCCTGGGTACCGACCTTGGTGTCGAGCCAGTCGGAGACCGCGACGACCGGATCGCCCGGGGCGAATCCGACGACGCCCGGCCCGACCGCGTCCACCGTGCCCGAGGCATCCCATCCGAAGACGTACAGCGGGGCCGCAGGCAGCATGGGCCCCAGCCAGCCGGCCCGTGCGACCAGGTCGAAGTTGGCCACGGCCGCTGCCGCCACCTTGATGCGCACCTGGCCCGCCGCGGGCTCCGGCACGGGTACGTCGACGACCGTCAGTGCCTCCGGGCCGCCGAACGAGGTGATACCTACCGCTCGCATTCTGCCTCCTGGGAAGAGTCCGGCCGGCTCAGACCACCGTGTGGCTGTAGGCCACACGGCAAGGAGTGGGATCGACGGAGGTGATGATCCCGCTCACCTCCTTGAAGTACTGCTGGAGGTCCGAGCGGGCCCGCATGGCGTCGAAGTCCTCCTTGCTCTCCCATTCGGTGATGGTGATCAGTCGCTTGCCGTCGTGGCTGAGGTGCATGGTGACCGAGATACACCCCGGGTGCTCGCCCATGACGTCGGAGCCCTTGGACATGACCTCGAACAAGCGCTCTTGGTGTTCCGGGTCGGTGTGGAAGGTGTTGACCATCGTAAAGTGGGCCTTGTCGGCCGGGATACGCGCCACTTTCTCTTCCTTTCAGGTGGGTGTGCGATGCGGGTGGGCGTCGGCAGATTACGAGTTGTCGTGCGTGAACGCGACTCGGCAAGCGATCAGATCCACACCTTTGACCAGTTCTCGCACCTCACGGAAGTGCCCCTGCCGGTCCGGGTCCGCACGCATCGCCTCGAAGTCCTCCTTGCGCTCCCACTGCGCATATCCGATGACACGCGTGCCGTCATGGCTGAGATGCACGGCGGACGCGACCAGTCCGGAAATTCCGCGCAGTTTCTCCTCGCCCTCGACGATGATCTCGAACAGCCGCCGCTGGTCCTCCGGCGCAGCCGTGAACACACTGATCGTGGTGAAGTAGTTTTTCTTGAGGGAGATTTCCGGCATTCTCGTTGCTCCTTTTCTCAGGTGATTCTCAGATGGCTGCGCCGACCCCGCGCCCGGTGACTGCGGAGAGAACGCCCCGCACCATCGGCCCGGTGTCGGCCGACGGGCCGACGGCCCGCCAGGCGACAAAGCTGTCCGGCCGTACCAGCAGGGCGCCGCTCCGGCCGATGCCCGCGGCGGCGGCGAACTCGCCCGCTGGATCCGCCGGGTCGCCGGCTCGGTCCAGCACATGCGCCCGCAGCGGGATGCCACTGTCGGCCGCTGCCTCGCGCGCCGCCTCGGCCCACGGCGCGCCATCGGCGCCGGCGATCAGCGCGAACGCGTCACCGGCCAGGTCGACGGAGGACACGCGTCGCTCGCCGAGCGTCAGCCAGACGTGCGGCACCCGCATTCCCGGACGGCCGTCGATGGTCAGGTCGTGCCCGAATGCCTCAGGGAAGGGCTCACCGACCACGGCCCGGGAGGTGTAGCGATAGGCGGTGGTCACCACCGTCTGATCCCGCTGCGGGTCCGTGGCGCCGTCCTGCGGACCGCTCCACCGCATGTGCCGCAGCCATGCCTGGTCCGCGGTCTCCCGGCCCACCCGCAGGCGCTCCGCCTCGTAGGTCTCCAGCAGTTCCTCACCCGCCCAGCCGTTGAGCACGCCGGCGAGCTTCCAGGCCAGGTTGTTCGCGTCCTGGACACCGGCGTTGGCTCCGAAACCGCCGGTCGGGGGCAGCACGTGGCAGGCGTCGCCGACCAGGAAGACCCGGCCGCTGCGGTAGCTGTCGGCGACCTCGTGCGCCATCCACCAGCCCATCGTCGTGTGGATGTCGATGGCCAGGTCCGGCTCGCCCGTGGCGGTACGGATCAGTTCCGCACACTCGTCGTGGGAAATCTTCCCCTCGACGATGTCGTCCGGGCCACAGAAGAGACCGAAGATCCACCTCTCGTTGTCGAGCTTGAACAGCATGCCCGATGCCTGATGGTTCGTCAGATACAGGATGAGGAACCGACGGCCGCCCAGGATGGCGTCGAGATCCGCCTTGAACAGCACGTTCAGCACATGGCCGACCGTCCCCCGCCCCGAGCGTCCGATGCCCTCCGTCGTACGGATCGACCCACCGGCGCCGTCGGCCGCGATCAGGTACCGGGCGCGCACCGTGATCTTCTCGCCGGTGCCACGGTCGCGCAGCACCGCGGTGACACCGTCCGGATCGTGCGTGTACTGGAGCATCTCGGTGTTGAAACCGACCCGGGCTCCGCGCTCCGCCGCTTCCCGGAGCATGATCGGTTCCACCTTGTCCTGCCCGCACCAGACCGGCTCACAAGGCCCAATGTTCGTGAACTGGTTGATGCCCTCCTCCATGACGACGATGTCACCGGCCACAACGTCGGCGAGCGACCCCGCCCGCAGGATGGCGCGCGGCAGCTGCCGGGGCGGCAGGTCCTGGCGGGACCAGTACATGCCCGGCACCACTTTCTCCGCCACGTCCCACACCACCTGCTGGATGCCCACAGTGCGGAAGAGCTCCATGGTGCGCGGGCTGACGTGCGTCGAGCGCAACAACTGCGAGGTGGTGGTGTTCCGTTCTGCCAGCAGGCAGTCCACTCCGTGCTGACGAAGAAACAGAGCGGCCGCCAGACCGGACATTCCGCCCCCGACAATCAACACGGGAACCTCGACATCCGACATGATCGTATCCCCGTTCTCACGGTAATTTCTCTGACCTGCACCCAGGGTTCTCGAAGTCGCTCATGCGCTTCTGAAGATATGGTGAACGGCCATGTCAGACACGTTGCACTGAAGGACCACTGGTGGCCCACTGAAAGCTTCTTGACGCGCAATATGGGCGTGCCGAACCCTGAGGAACATGCGGGAACTGAGCCTTGAGGAATTGGTTGCCCTGACGAAGAGGCACGCCGGAGAGGCCGAGGACGGTGCATTGGACGGTGATGTAATCGACGTCCTTTTCGGAAACCTCGGCTACGACTCGGTCGCTCTTCTCGAGGTGTTGAGCCAGATCCGGAATCAGTACGGAATAGACCTGGCCGACGAGGTCGTAGGGACCTCAAAATCGCCACGCGACGTGCTCAACGCGGTCAATGCCGCGATCAACGGCAATCCCATCAGGAGTGACATGGCCGAGCAGAGGAATACGAAGATTCCGAACCCCGTTCCCGACGATCTGCACGCCCAGCACCTGATCCTGCTGGCCTGCTCCGGCCGGTTGTCGCAGCTGGTCGAGTTGCTGATGGAACTGCGCGTGGCCGACCTGCTCGGCGACGGCCCGCTGCCGATCGAGACGATAGCCGAGCACACCTCGACGCATGGGCCCTCGCTGTACCGGCTGCTGCGCTGTGCCGCCGGAGTGGGAATCTTCGCGGAGGGGCCGAAGGGTACCTTCGGCCTGACCCCGCTGGCCGACGGCCTGCGCGCGGACAACCCCCAGAACATCCTGGCGCTCGCCGAGTACAACCGGATGCCGCTGACCGAGAAGGCGTACGCCGAACTCGCCCACACCGTGCGGACCGGGGAGCCCGGATTCCGCCGGGCGTACGGCATGTCGTTCATCGAGTACCTCCAGCGCACCCCGGAGATCGACGCGTTCTACGACTCCTTCATGTCCCACTGGAGCCGGGGGTTCGTCCAGGAGGAGCTGGACCGGTGGGACCTGGGGCGGTTCAGCAGGATCGCCGATCTCGGTGGAGGAGACGGCTACTTCCTGGCCCAAGTGCTCAGGCGGCATCCAGGCACGACCGGCCATCTGGTGGAGCTGGCCTGGATGGCGGAGAAGGCCGCCAAGGTCCTCGCCGAGCATCAGGTCGAGGACCGGGTGATCGTCCAGGCCGGTGACCTGCTCACGGCCCCGCTGCCCGAGGGGTGCGACTGCTACTTCGTCAAGGCCGTGCTGCACGATCTGCCGGACGACGAGGCCGGCCGGGTACTCGGCCGGATCCGGTCGACGATCGGCGACAGCGGGGCCCGGCTGCTCGTCGTCGACTCGATCCTCGACTCGGGCAACGCGTGGGACCACGGCAAGTTCCTGGACCTCGACATGCTCGTCCTGCACGGCGGCCGGGAGCGCACCCTCGACGATTGGAAGGCCCTGTTCACCGCCGCCGGGTTCGAGCTGCTCTCCGAACCGATCTACCACTGGACCCTGCTCGAGTGCCGGCCCGTGTGACCACCGCGGCAGCCGTCAGGTCCCTTCCCCGCGATATCACGGAGGTCCGCCGATGAGTACGGCGAGCGTATCCCGAAACGACCTGTACGCCATTCTCAGCACGCACATCGGGGTCGATCCCCAGGCGATCGAGGGCGCCCTGACACCCAGTGACCTCGGCATCGACTCGATCGGTGTCCTGGAGCTGGAGAAGGTCCTGGACGACCGCTACGGCATTGCCCTGCCCGAGGACACCCCTGCCATGACCATCGATCAGATCCTCATCCACCTCAACTCCCCAGGAGATTCACTCTGATGGCCAACAGCACCGACAACAGCATCCGCATCGACGCGCCTCTGGAACTCGTCTGGCGCATGACCAACGACGTGCGGTCCTGGCCAGACTTGTTCACCGAGTACGCCGCGATAGACGTCCTGAAAGAGGATGAGAACACCGTCCGGTTCCGGCTGACGATGGTGCCCGACCCCGACGGCACCGTGTGGAGCTGGGTCAGCGAGCGCACCTGGGACGAATCCACCAAGACCGTCCGAGCCCACCGGGTGGAGACCGGACCGTTCGAGTACATGCGCATCTACTGGGACTTCGACGGCGACGCACAGGGCACAACCATGCGCTGGCGCCAGGAGTTCGAGGCGAAGCCGACCGCGCCGTTCGACGACGACGCCATCACCAAGAGGATCAACGACAACACCGCGATCCAGATGAAGGTCATCAAGGAGAAGATCGAACGCGCCAAGACACAGGGGTGACCCGCGGCCATGGCGGATCACCAGACCCTGTACGAGCGGTTCGCCGGTTCCGCGGCGCTGCATGGTCAGGCTGTGGCGGTCGAGCTCAATGACGCCCGGGTGACCTACGCGGAACTGGACCGGCTCGCCGGCACCATCGCCGTGGAACTCGTACGGACGCTCGGCCGTACACCCCGGACCATCGGCCTGTACGCCTCACGTACCCTCGCCGCCTACGCCGGATACCTCGCGATTCAGCGCCTGGGCGCCGTGGCCGTACCGTTCAACCCGCTGTTCCCGGCCACGCGCAACGCGACGGTCGCTGCCACCGCGCGGGTGGACGCGGTGCTCTCGGAGAACGACGCCTCCCCGCTGCCGCAGCCGGTCCTCGCCCTGACACCGGCGGTGCTCGCCCGGCTTCGTGACACACCGGCCCCGCCGGAAGCGATCCCCACGCCCACCGGGCCGACGGACGGGCAGGACACCGCGTACCTGCTGTTCACCTCCGGCTCGACCGGAGTGCCCAAGGGCGTGCCCGTCGCACACCGGAACGTGTCCGCGTACTTGGATCACGTCATCCCGCGCTACGGACTCGGGCCGGACAGCCGGGTGACACAGATGTTCGACCTCACCTTCGACCTGGCGGTGTTCGATCTGTTCGCCTCGTGGGGATCGGGGGCGACCCTGGTCGTGCCGTCCCGGGCCGACCTGCTCGCCCCGGTCAGGTTCGTCGTGGAGCGGCGGATCACGCACTGGTTCTCCGTGCCGTCCGTCGTCTCGTTGGCCCGGCGGCTGGGACGGCTGTCGGCCGGGTCCATGCCGGGGCTGCGCTGGAGCCTGTTCTGCGGCGAGCAGCTCACCCTCGCCCAGGCCCGAGCCTGGCGTGCCGCCGCCCCGGGTGCCGTGCTGGAGAACCTGTACGGGCCCACCGAGCTGACCCTGAGCTGCGCCCAGTACCGGCTCAGTGCGGACCCGGGCAGCTGGCCGTCGCCGTCCAACGGGACGGTGCCGATCGGTGAGTTGCACCCGGGGCACGAGGAACTGGTCATAGACCCGCGGGGCAGGGTGGCCACCGAGGGCGAGCTGTGCATCCGCGGTCCGCAGCGCTTCGGCGGCTATCTGGATCCCGCGGACAACGCCGACCGGTTCGTGTCCTTCGACGGCACCCGGGCGACTGTCGTGAACGCGACGGAGCACCCGGACGACGGCCTCTGGTACCGCACCGGCGACCGCGTGCGGCGCACCGAGTGGGGGCTGGTCCATCTGGGCCGACTGGACCACCAGGTGAAGATCCAGGGCTACCGGATCGAGCTGGGCGAGATCGAGTCCGCTCTGCACGACCAACCGTGGGTGCTGGACGCCGTCGTGGTCGTGGTCGAAGCGTCGGGCCGAGCCGCCGTACTGCACGCCGTCTACACCGGAGAGGCCGGGTCGCAGGACGCGCTCTCAGCCGCCCTGCGTCGACGGCTGCCCGCCCACATGCTGCCGCGCACGATCGCGCACTGGCCGGACCTGCCGCTGAACGCCAACGGAAAGGTGGACCGCCGTGCCATCGCGCAGTCGGTCGCCCGAAGGGAAGAGACCGAATGCAGCACGTGATCTTCGTCGACCGGATGAGTCCCGAGGACGCCCCCCGCGTGGCCCGGATCTGGGACGAGCACGACCGCACCGGCCTGCCGGAGGAGATCGGGGTCGCCCGGCGGACCCTCTACCGGTTCCGCGGCCTGTACATGCATGTCGTAGCGGCCCGGCCGGACCTGACCGTCGACCTCGCCGAGCAGATCCACTCAGCCCGCACCCACCCGTCGTACATCGAGGTCCGCGACCGCTTGGCCACGTATCTCACCCCCTACTCCTCGGACTGCCGCGGTCTGTTGGACACCCGTGCCGAGGAGTTCTACCAGTGGTCCGCGTCGAAGGAGTGAATCGTGTCCGTACTGACCAAGGTGGCACTCGGGGACGTCGTCCCCAGCCGCAGACTCGGCGGGAGCATCTACCCGCTGCTCACCCCGGGCTCCGTGGGGGCCAGCGCCGGATTCCTCGGCGCGATGAAGCTGGCGCCCGGAGAGTTCATCGCCGCCCACTACCACCCGCACTCGGAGGAGTTCATCTTCATCGCGGAGGGCGAGGTCCTGCTGACTGCGGGCGGCGAGGAGCTGCGGCTGAGCAGGACAGAGGCCGCCATGGTCCCCAAGTTCACCCCGCACCGCATCCAGAACGACGGCGGTGAACCGGCGCTCGTGGTCTTCCAGATGGCGCCGCTGGCCCCCAGCCCCGCCGAGGGACACGTCGAGGTGGAACCCGCACCCAACCCGGACGCCACGCCGCCGTCCGTAGGGAGTTGACTCGTGCGCAGAGCCGTTCTCACCGGCATCGGCGTGGTCGCGCCGGGCGGCGTCGGTACCAAGCCGTTCTGGGAGCAGATCACCTCCGGCCGGTCCGCCACCCGGCCTGTCACCCTCTTCGACGCCACCGGCTACCGTTCGCGGATCGCCGGCGAGGTCGACTTCGACCCCGTCGCGGCCGGCCTGCGGCCCGAACAGGCCGAAGGACTCGACCGGATGGTGCAGTTCGCGCTCGTCGCTCTCCGGGAAGCCCTGGACGACAGCGGCCTGCCGATGGAGAGTCCCGCGCCGCACCGGATCGGCGTCAGCATCGGGACGGCGGTCGGCTGCACCATGGGGCTGGAGAGCCAATACGCGACGGTCAGCAGCAGCGGACGGGACTGGTTGGTCGATCACACCCGCGCCGTCGGACACCTGTTCGACTTCTTCGTCCCGACGTCGCTGTCCCGCGAAGTGGCGTGGGCCGCCGGAGCCGAGGGACCGGCCGCGGTCGTCTCCACCGGCTGCACCTCCGGCCTGGACGCCGTGGGCTACGCCCTCGACCTGATCCTCGACGGCACCGCCGACGTGATGATCACCGGAGCCTCGGACGCCCCCCTGTCACCCATCACCTACGCCTGCTTCGACGCCCTGCGAGCCACCTCCCCGGACAACGACGACCCCGCGGGAGCGTGCCGGCCGTTCGACCTGACCCGTAACGGCTTCGCCCTGGGGGAAGGGGCGGCGGTGTTCGTCCTGGAGGAGTACGAGCACGCCAGACGGCGCGGCGCCCATGTCCACGCCGAACTGGCCGGTTTCGCCACCCGCTGCAACGCCTACCACATGACGGGACTGAGCCCCGACGGTCTGGAGATGGCCGAGGCGATCGACGCGGCCATGCGCCAAGCCCGTATGGCCCCGGACGACCTGGACTACATCAACGCCCATGGTTCGGGCACGCGCCAGAACGATCTGCACGAGACAGCCGCATTCAAGCACGCCCTCGGCTTGAGCGCCTACGGAATCCCGGTCAGTTCGATCAAGTCGATGATCGGTCACTCGCTGGGATCCGTCGGCTCACTGGAGATCGCCGCGTGCGCTCTCGCCATCGAGCACGGGGTGATCCCGCCGACGGCGAACCTGCGGGTGCCCGACCCCGAGTGCGACCTGGACTACGTGCCCCTGGTCGCCCGGGAGACCCGGGTGGACGCCGCTCTCACTGTCGGCAGCGGATTCGGCGGCTTCCAGAGCGCTGCGGTCCTCAGGCGTTCGGAGGCCGTGTGATGGGACGTGCCGCCAGTGTCGTCGTTACCGGGGTGGGCGCGGTCGCTCCGAACGGGGTGGGCGCCGACGCGTACTGGACAGCGGTGATTCAGGGACGCAGTGGAATTCGCAGGCTGAGCCGTTTCGACCCGTCCTCATACCCCGTCACGGTGGGTGGGGAGATCACCGACTTCGACCTGACGCAGCATGTGCCGAGCCGTCTGCGTCCGCAGACGGACCGTACGACCCAGTACGCGCTCGCCGCCGCGGCCTGGGCGTTCGACGACGCCGAGGTGGACGCGCACGCGCTTGGCGAATACGACGCGGGCGTCGTGACGGCCAACGCGTGCGGTGGCTTCGAGTTCGGTCAGCACGAGCTGCAGAAGCTGTGGAGCGAGGGACCACACCGGGTCAGCGCCTACCAGTCCTTCGCATGGTTCTACGCTGTCAACACCGGCCAGCTGTCGATCCGGCACGGTCTGCGAGGTCATAGCTCGGTGTTGGTGACGGAGCAAGCGGGCGGGCTCGACGCACTGGCCGCGGCCCGTCGCAAGGTACGCTCCGGCACCCTCGCGGTCGCGCTCGCCGGCGGAGTGGACGCACCGCTGGGCCCGTGGGGACTGACAGCGCAGATCCCCAACGGGCGCCTGAGCCGACGTCCCGAGCCGCACCGCTCCTACCTGCCCTTCGACCAGGACGCGTGTGGATACGTCCCTGGGGAGGGTGGCGCGTTCTTCGTCCTGGAGGAGGCCGGGGCGGCGCGTGAGCGCGGCGCGCGACGGATCTACGGCGAACTCGCCGGTTACGCGGCGACCTTCGACCCGGCACCCGGATCCGGCCGTGACCGGGCACTGGTCAGGGCCGTCACCGGTGCCCTGGACGACGCCGGGGTCGCTCCGGGCGAGGTGGACGTAGTCGTGGCCGACGCCCACGGCAGTCCCGATCTCGACCGGGTCGAGGCCGCCGCGATCGCCGGGGTCTTCGGCGCACGAGCGGTCCCGGTGGCCGCTCCCAAGACGATGACGGGCCGCCTCTACTCCGGCGGCGCCGCTTTGGACGTGTTCAGCGCACTGATGATGATTCGCGACGGAATCGTTCCCGCTGCTGTCAACATCGGCGACGTGCCCGAGGAGTACGAGATCGACGTCGTCACCGGCGCGCACCGCCGCATGCCGGTGCGCACCACGCTGGTCGTGGCGCGAGGGCTCGGCGGTTTCAACTCCGCACTGGTGGTGCGGGGGCCGGAGACACCAGGGAGTGATTGATCATGGCACTTATCTCGACGGCGGACGGCTACTACACGCTGATCAACGTGTTCACGGTCAAGCCCGAGAACCAGCAGCGGATGTACGACGAGATCGTCGGCGTCACCGACATCATCAAGCGGTTTCCCGGCTTCGTGTCGGCGAACGTGCACATGGGCGAGGACGGCTCCCGAGTCGTGAACTACGCCCAGTGGCGCAGCGAGGAGCAGTTCGAGGCCATGCAGCGGCACCCAAGCGTCCAAGGTCACTTCCGGCGCTGTCGCGAACTGGCCGGGATCGACTCGGTCTTCTGCCGCGTCGCCTACGCCCACGACGGTGTCTGAGGCAGGGTGCGGGCGATGACGACGACGGACAGGACCCCGCCGCGGACGTCCCGCTTCGGCGGTACGGACAACAGCTGGGTGCGGTGCGACAGCTGTGGAGAGCCCATCTACCGCAAGCGGTGGGAACGACATCTTCAGGTGTGCCCCGAGTGCGGGCACCATGGCCGGATCGGTGTCCGGCAGCGGCTGGACCTGCTACTCGATCCCGGCAGTCTCAGCCGGTTCGGGGCCGACGTGACCTCTGACGACATCCTCGGCTTCGTCGATACCAAGCCGTACAGGCAGCGGCTGGAGGAGAACCGGTCCCGCACCGGGAACAACGCCGCCGTGGTGTGCGGGACCGGACGAGTGGAGGGAGCGCCCGTCGTCGTCGCCGCCCTGGACTTCGCCTTCCTCGGCGGCAGTGTCGGCGGCGCGGTCGGCGAGCTGATCGCCCGGTTCGGCCCGCCGGGCGCTCGAGGACCGCACACCTTTGCTGATCGTGTCAGCCTCGGGCGGTGCCCGGATGCAGGAGGGCGCGATCTCGCTGATGCAACTGGCGAAGACCAGCCAGGAGTTGGAACGGCTACGAGAAGCCGGTGTGATGGTCCTCAACCTCAACACCGACCCTACCTACGGGGGCGCGACGGCGTCCTTCTCCATGCTCGGCGACATCGTCGTCGCCGAGCCGGGCGCACGGATCGGTTTCGCCGGCCCGGGCGTGATCCGGCAGACCATCCGCCAGGAACTACCGGAGGGCTTCCAGACCGCGGAGTTCCTGCGCGACCACGGCCTGATCGATATGGTGGTTCCGCGCGAAGGGCTGCGTCCGCTCCTGGCCCGGATCCTCAAGCTGCACGCCCGGTCACCGGAGCGCGCTGCGGCCGCCGTGGCACCGCCGCCCGAACCACCCCTGCAGCCCGCGGCACCCGTGCGGGCCGCTCGCGACGTCGTGGCTCTCGCCCGCGACACCGGGCGCCCGACGACACTGGACTACTGCGCCCACCTCTTCGACGACTTCGTCGAGTTGCCCGGCGACCGCCTCGGCAACGACGACCCGGCCACCGTGGGCGGGCTCGCCTCCCGGCGAAGGCGGCAGCGGCGGGGCCCTGGCCCTGGCCGTCGGCAACCGGGTTCTCATGCTGGAGAACGCCTATCTGTCGGTGATTAGCCCCGAGGGCTGCTCGACCATCCTGTTCGGCAGTGCGGCCTCGGCCCCGCGGGCCGCGGAACAACTCCGGCTGACCTCGGCCGACCTGCTGGCGCTTGGGGTGGTGGACGGGGTGATAACCGAGCCGGAGGGTGACGCCCGCGCCGATCACGCGCGGACCGCGGACCACGTCAGGTCCGCGCTACTGGCGGTCCTGACGGAGTTCGACGCGCTCGGCCCCCGCGAGCTGGTCGAGCAGCGGTACAAGCGGTTCGCGCGGTTCGGCGACCCGGTTCAGCAGCCACGACTCGTTGAGGTGGACACCCATGAGGGACAGTGAGACCACGGTTGACGTGGCGGGCGTCCACCAGCTGAGCAGCGCGCTCAGGGCTGTGGTGGAAAGCCTTCCGGGCCCCGTGCGACAGGTGACCGTGCGGGCCGGAGAATGCTCGATCGATGTCTCCTGGGACGCCCCGGCAGCGGTGACCGCGCCGCCGCCCCCGGGGCCGGTTCTCGCGGCGCCATGGGAGGAATCCCCCGGCGAACCGGACGACGGAACCCTCACGGTGCGCTCACCCCTCGTCGGTACGTTCTACCGCGGCCCGTCCCCGGAGGAGTCGGCGTTCGTGGAAGTCGGAGACGTAGTGGAACCCGGACAACAGATCGCCCTGGTGGAGGCAATGAAGCTCTTCACCCCGATCACGATGGACACCCGAGGCCGGATCACCGCCGTGCACGTAGCAGACGGGGACATGGTCGAGTACGACCAGCCGCTGATCGACTATGTACCAGTGGAGGGGTGAGGAAGGTGTTCCGCAAGGTGCTCATCGCCAACCGGGGCGAGATCGCCGTCCGGATCATCCGGGCGTGCCGTGAGCTGGGGGTCCGGTCCGTCGCCGTGTACTCCACGGCGGACGCCTCGTCGGCGCACGTGGAACTCGCCGACGAGGCCGTGCGGATCGGCCCGGCCGCCGCCCGCCGCAGCTACCTGAACATCCCGAACGTGATCGCGGCGGCCCTCAAGACCGGCGCCGAGGCCATTCACCCCGGCTATGGCTTCCTCTCCGAGGATCCGTACTTCGCCGAGATATGCGCAGAGAACGGCATCACCTTCATCGGACCGCCCCCCGGGGTGATGGAGTCGGCCGGGGACAAGGCGACCACCCGCAGGCTCATGGCCGACGCAGGTCTGCCTCTGCTGCCGGGCACCACTGAGCCCGTCGCCTCGCTGGATGATGCCCTGGCCGCCACCGGGCGGATCGGGTACCCGGTGGTGGTGAAGGCAGTGGCCGGCGGCGGCGGACGCGGCATCGCGGTCGCCCGGTCGCCCGAGGCGCTCCGGACGGCGTACCGCCAGACCCGGGCGGGGGCGCAGGCGGTCTTCGGCGACAGCCGGGTCTACCTGGAGCGTTACCTCGAGTCGGCGCGGCACATCGAGTTCCAGCTACTGGCCGACGGCTTCGGCAACGCGGTCCACCTGGGCGAGCGGGACTGCTCAGTGCAGCGCCGGCACCAGAAGCTGATCGAGGAGGGGCCGTCGTCGGCACTGGACGAGCAGACCCGTACGCAGATGGGGGAAGCGGCGCTGCGGGGCACGAAGTCCCTCGGCTACTGCGGCGCGGGAACCATGGAGTTCCTCCTGGATGACGACGGCCGCTACTGGTTCATGGAGATGAACGCGCGGATCCAGGTCGAGCACCCCGTCACCGAGGCGATCACCGGGGTGGACCTGGTGGCGGAACAAATTTGTATCGCGGCAGGCTGCCGTCTCCAACTCGGCCAGGCCGACGTGCAGCTGCGCGGGCACGCGGTGGAGGTACGGATCAACGCCGAGGACCCGGACCGCGGCTTCGCCCCGACCCCGGGCACACTGACCGAGTTCCGGACACCGGGCGGTCCGGGCGTCCGGGTCGACTCGCACTGCGTTCCGGGCGCGGACGTCTCCCCCCACTACGACTCGATGATCGCGAAGCTGATCGTGTGGGCGTCCGACCGCCGAGCGGCCCTGGACCGTGCGCGGCGCGCGCTCGGCGAGACCACGGTCGTCGGTCCCGGGATACGCACCACGATCCCCTTCCACCAGCGGGTGCTGGATCATCCCGCCTTCCGCAGCGGAGAAGTGCGCACCGACTTCCTGCCCCGGCACCTCGGGATGTGAGAAGCCGTGACGGGGTATTCCCTGACACCGGTCCCGGACTCGGGCGACCGCTGGTTTCCCAGGTCCGGGGCGCCGACACAGGCGCGACTGCTGCTGTTCTGCCTACCGCACGCCGGCGGGGGTGGCACAAGCTTCGCCCGGTGGCGCGACGCGCTGCCCGGGTTCGTCGGAGTGCAACCGGTCCAGCTGCCCGGACGGGAGAGCCGGCTTCGTGAGCCCGCTCGTATCGAGCCGTGGGAGGTGGCCCGTGCGCTGCTGCGCCGGGCCGACCGACCGTATGCGATCTACGGGCACAGCATGGGCGGCGTGCTCGCGCAGGAGGTCGTCCGCCGGATCGCGGCACTGGGCGGACCGCCGCCCCTGTGCCTGTGCGTGGGCGCCAGCCGACCGCCCCATCTCGCGCCCAACGTGTTCGAGCGTTGGGCAGACCTGGCCGACGACGCGCTGGTCTCGGAGGTTGCCGCTCTGGGCGGCCTCCCGACGACTGCGCTCGGCCATCCGCGGCTGCGAGCCCGGTTCGTCGAGGTGGTGCGGGCGGATGTGCGATGGCTGGCCACCTATCGCCTCGCGGGTCAGCAGCCGTCCGCAGCTCTGACGGTCCCAGTCGTCGCCTTCGCCGGCAGCCGGGACCGGCTGGCGGGGGCGCAAGTGATGCGGCGTTGGAGCGAGTTGGCCAATGCCGGTTTCCGCCTCCATGTGATCGATGGCGGCCACTTCTTCCACGCCGAGAATCTCCCGGCTTTCGCTCGGGTTCTGGCTCGGGAGCTCGGCGCCGCTCTGTCCTGACCCGGGCCGTGGCCCCACCCGTTCGCCCGACCGGCACCCGGGCGTGGCGCCCGGCTGTGCCCCTTGTCCCGCACCTGCTTCCACACCCCGGGAGACCCCTCGTGGCGTTCAGCCTCGCACCGACCGCACCCATCGGCGCTCATCAACTACTTCTCTTCCTCCTTCAGGTGGGCACGCTCCTGCTGCTCGCCACGCTGCTCGGCCGACTGGCGATCCAGCTGAGGATGCCCGCGATCGTCGGCGAGCTGTGCACCGGGGTCCTGGTCGGCCCCTCGGTTCTGTCCCATGCTGCCCCAGCCGTGTCGCACTGGTTACTGCCGAACGATCCGGCCCAGTTCCATCTCCTCGACGCGGCGGGCCAGCTCGGCGTACTGATGCTGATCGGCCTGACCGGGGTCGAACTCGATGCTGGAGCGCTGCGGCGGAACGCGCCCGCGGCAGCCGGAGTGAGTGCCGCGGGGATCCTGGTGCCGCTGGGGCTCGGGGTCTGTGCCGGATTCGTCATACCCGCGTCGCTGATGGCGGAGACCGCGCGCCGTCCCGTCTTCGCCCTCTTCCTGGGAGTGGCCATGGGAATCAGCGCCATGCCGGTCATCGCAAAGGCCCTCATCGAGCTCCGGTTGATCCACCACGAGATCGGCCGACTGATCATGTGCGCGGTAGTGGTGGACGATACGGTCGGCTGGATCCTGCTGTCCGTTGTCTCCGCGATGGCGACGACCGGGATCCGTGCCGGAGCGGTACTGACCTCCATGGGCTGGCTCGTGGTCGTACTGGTGATGGTGCTGCTGGTGCGCAGGCCAGTGGGAGCCGGACTGCGGGCGGTCGACCGAGGGACACGGGACGGCACGTCGGCCGCGCTGGCGGTAGCCTTCATCCTGCTCTGCGCGGCCGCCACTCAGGCGATGGGCCTGGAAGCGGTGTTCGGGGCGTTCGTCGGCGGTGTCGTGGTTGGTGGATGGGGCCGCGCGGCGGCCGATCAGCTGGCGGCGGTGCGCACGACCACGCTGACGATCCTGGCGCCTCTCTTCTTCGCCACCGCGGGACTGCGGATCGACTTGTCGGCGCTTGCCGAGCCCGTCGTGCTGGCGACGGGCGTGGTGCTGCTGCTCGTCGCCACGACGGGCAAGTTCGCGGGGGCCTACGTGGGCGGTCGGCTGAGCCGGCTCGGCCACTGGGAGAGTCTGGCCATCGGAGCAGGGATGAACGCTCGCGGCGTCATCGAGGTAGTGGTCGCGATGGCTGGCCTGCGCTTGGGCGTGCTCAGTCCCGACGTATATACCATCGTCGTCCTCGTGGCCATCGCGACGTCCCTGATGGCACCTCCGGTACTCCGCTTCGCGATGGCGAGAGCCGGTGTGTCTTTGCAGGTAATGTTGCCGGAGAAAGATCGCTCGAAAAATGAATTGATCAGCGCAGCGGAATGAAATGCTCCACTCTCCTCATTTTACCCGACCTTGACAATACCCACCCACCCCCTCCTTGCACACACCCCCAATGGGCATTAGGGTGAAATACCCGAGCACCGCTAGAGGCTTCAGCCAAACACATCCAAGAATCCTTTTCGGACAACCGGGTTTCTTCAGGCCACCCGAAAGACCCAAAAGGAGAAACGGGGGGCTCGTGCAATTCAGGCTACTTGGCAATCTCAGGGTTCATGCGGGAACCTGCGAAAACGTTTCCCTGCCTCCGAAATTACGCACCATTCTGGCCATGCTTATCGCTATGCACGACCGTATCGTGCCTGTCAGCGACATCATCGACGAACTGTGGCTCGGCGAACCGCCCACGACGGCCATGGCCACTATCCAGACCTATGTCTACCAGCTGCGCAAGCTCCTCGGCATCACCGATGGACGGAGCGTCGACGGTGTCGCGCTGCTGACGAGGCCGTCTGGGTACATGCTGCGCGTGCCGACGGAATCAGTGGACGTGGCGTGCTTCGAACAGTGTTTTGAGGCAGCTCAGAAGGCGTTCGCCGAGCACCAGTACGAACGGGCGTTCAGCGCTCTCGGCAGCACAGAGGCCCTGTGGGGGGCGTCCGTGCTGGCCGATGTGGACAAGGGCCAGTTCCTGGATGCCTACGCGGCCAGGCTGGAGGAGACCTGGACTCAGGCCACTGAGCTGCGCATCGACGCCTACCTACGCCTCGGGCGCCATCTCGACGCGATCCGTGAGCTGAAATCACTCACCGTCAGACACCCCCTGCACGAGGGCTTTCACTGCTCCTTGATGGTCGCCCTGCACCGGGCGGGCCGACGCCACGAAGCACTCGACACCTACCGGCGGCTCCGCCGGACGCTCGCCAACGAGCTGGGGATCGAGCCCTCATTCTCAGTCCGACAGCTTCACCAGAGGCTCTTGGCCGGCGATCCGGCGCTCGACGGAGCCTCCCCGGCCGGTCGCTTCGGATCCACGGCGCCGGTGCCCCCCGCCCAGCTCCCGCCCGACATCGCCGATCTCGTCGCGCCTGAATCTCTCGTCGCCGAACTGGAGCAGGCCCTGACGGCGAGCTGCGACAGTCAAACCACCGCACTGCTCTCCCTGACCGGCATGGGCGGTGTGGGCAAGACGACGCTCGCCGTCCGGCTCGCCCACCAGCTGCGTCATCTCTTCCCGGACGGCCAGTTCTTCACCTCGCTGAAGAGTGGCGGCGCCCGGCCTGTCATTCCGGTGGACGCGCTGGAAGGCTTCCTTCTGGCTATCGGAATCCCGCCTGCGGAGACTCCCACCTCTCTGGAGGCGCGCAGCCAGCTTTTCCGTAGTTGGTGCGCCGATCGGCGAGTACTGCTGATACTCGACGACGCGGTATCGGAGGAGCAGGTCCGCCCCCTGCTTCCCGGCGGCCCGCGGTGCGCCGTCATCGTCACCAATCGGAAGCCGCTGTACGGCCTGAGCGGAGCGCGCCACGTCGAACTGAACCCGCTATCGAGCGAAGACGGGCTGGAACTACTGCTCCGTATCACCGGCCGGCCACGAGACCAGGAAGAACTGCAGGCCGCCAACACGATCGTCAAACTCTGCGACAACCTGCCTATGGCGATTCGGGCAGTGGGCGTGAAGCTGGCGAATCCGACAGGTTTCTCACTGAAGAAGACAGCGGCCCGTCTCGCCGACAAACGCAAGAGGCTTGGTGAGCTGAAATCGGGCGACCTGGATATTCAGGAGAAGATAAGGGAAAGCTATCAGGCGATAGGGGACCTGGAGCGCGAACTGCTTCGTTCGCTCAGTGAGCAGAGCGCCACAGCTTTCACGGTCCAGGAGGCGGCGGCTCTGATCGGGGCAAAATCCCAGGTCGAAGCCCAGCTGCGTACCATCTACGAGGCCCGGCTGCTGCTGACGGATCCTGTGTGCTCCGGCGAACTGCGCTACATCCTTCCCGAGCTCGTCCGCGTCTTCGTCACGACGCAGGAGGCTCCGGGGGCAGCCACGACCACATGTCCGCCCACGGACCACCTGGTGTTCGACTACGCCTGACAAGCCGGGCCCTGGCAAATCAGGCCGCGGCAAAGCCGCAGGAAACCGAGCTTGCTCACTGACAACGAATCGATGGGGCCAGGAGCGCAGGCCGAAGGCCCGCATCCGACGACATCCTCGGTGGAGATGGACCGCCCGACGGCACCCGGCGGCTCCAAACAGATTTACCTCTCCCCCGCTGCCGAACGGACACGCCGAAAGGAACTGCCGCGCGAACTGCGAAGCACTCCAGATCCCTTTTGGTACTCAGGTTGAAAAGGAGGTGAGCTGACGACCAAGGAGTAGGAGACGCGGGAGCGGCTGACTGCGGCCGAGCAATTCGCGCAGCGCGAGAAGACCGCGGTCGTCGCACAGCTGCGCCTTGGCCTGCGCGCTCACGGACAACGAGAAGACGATGACGATCGACCGCGATGAGCGGTCGCCCCACCCTTGCCGCATTCTTCTGCATGAGGCATTCCTAACTGCTGATGCACCGGGAGCACACCAGTGATCGAGCGTCTCCTGCCCGACGACGTTGCCACGTCCGAAGCCTTCCAGGATCCGGTCAGGCCACCGTTTGATTACCTGTATCCGCAGGAAGCATCGGCGGTCGCCTGCGCAGTCGAGAAACGCCAACGTGAGTTTTCCACCGTACGGATCTGCGCCCGCCGCGCGCTGAGCATGCTGGGATATCCGCCCGCGCCCTTGCTCCCAGGCAGGCGCGGAGCACCCAGCTGGCCAGGGGGCGTGACTGGCAGTATGACGCACTGCGACGGCTACCGGGCGGCCGCCGTCGCCAGTAAGGAACTCGTTGCATCGATCGGTATCGACGCCGAGCCCAACGCCCCACTGCCGGGAGGCACTCTGGATCTCGTCACGCTCGCTGAAGAACGCAACTCAATCAGAGTGCTGTTGGACGACGGCCCTGAAATCCGTTGGGATCGGCTCCTACTCAGCGCCAAGGAATCAGTTTTCAAGACTTGGTATCCGATGACGCAATCGGAGCTGAGCTTCGATCAGGCGCGAATCAACTTGACACGTACGCCCGGTGACCCCATGGCCGGTGCCTTTACAGCCAACCTGTTGGTCCCGGGCCCCTCACTTGAGGGACGCCGCCTCTCCGGCTTCGTCGGGAAATGGCTCTGTCACGCTGGCTACCTTGCCACCGCTGTGACTGTCCGCCGTACCCAGGGGTGATGCGTCCTCGCGGCCGAAAAAGCGGCCGATATGAAGGTCAAGTACAAGGAGACGGCGCGGGGCGGGCTCGCGGTGAACGTCATCGAGTGCTGAGCCGCTCATCCAGCGCCGAGGGAACCGGGAACCGGCTCCGGCCGGTTTCGTTTCCGATGAGTGCCCGCCGGATGTCACACTCCGGCGGGCTTCTCTGTCGTACCTGCGCACGGCATCGCCACCACAGGTACGACACGATGGAGAGCCCGCCATGGCCCGTATCCCGCTCACCCCGCCCAGCACGCTGCTCAACCGCGTCGGCGCCTGGTACTCCCGGCGCACCTACGGCAAGGTGCTCGACCCCGGTCTGGCCGTCGGCCACAATCCGCGGGTGCTGCTCACCTACGTACGGCAGGAGCGCGGTGCCGCCAAGTGGAACCGCCTCGACCCGGGCCTCAAGCACCTCGCGGTCATGGCCGCGGCGGCCAGGGTCAACTGCTCGTGGTGCATGGACTTCGGCCACTGGGAGGCCGACAACCTCGGGCTCCCGATGGACAAGATCTCCAAGGTGCCGCGGTGGCGCGACCACGAGGACGCCTTCACCGAGCTGGAGCTGCTCGTCCTGGACTACGCCGAGGCGATGACCGAGACCGAGCCCCGCGTGACCGACGAGCTCGCGGCCGCCCTGATCGAGCGGCTCGGTGAGGCCGCGTTCGTCGAACTCACCGCCATGGTCGGCCTGGAGAACTACCGCTATCGCGTCAACAGCGCCTTCGGCCTGACCAGCCAGGGCTTCTCGGACGTCTGCGAGGTACCGTCACAGGCGTGATCGACACGACCACCTTCGAAGAGCACCGGCGGATGCTGTTCGGCATCGCCTACCGCATGCTCGGCTCCGTCGCCGATGCCGAGGACGTGGTGCAGGACGCCTGGCTGCGCTGCAGTCAGGTGTCCACGCCGGTGGAGAACCCGGCGGGCTATCTTGCCCGTACGGTCACCAACCTCGCGCTCAACCGGCTCACCTCGGCCGCCGCCACCCGGGAGCAGTACGTCGGCCCCTGGCTGCCCGAGCCGCTGGTCACCCGGCCGGACGTCGGGGAGGAGGTGGAGCTGGCCGAGTCGGTCTCGCTCGCCATGCTCGTCGTCCTGGAGAGTCTGTCGCCGCTGGAGCGGGCGGTCTTCGTACTCAAGGACGTCTTCGGCTTCTCCTTCCGGGAGATCGCCGGAATGCTGGACCGCGGCGAGGCGGCCGTACGGCAGGTGGGCAGCCGGGCCAGGGCCCATGTCCAGGCCCGGCGGCCGCGTTACGACGCCCCGGCGGAGGTGCGGCGGCGGGTCACCGAGGAGTTCCTGGCCGCCTGTCTCGGCGGCGACCTGAACCGCATGATGGAGCTGCTCGCCCCCGATGTGACGGCGTGGAGCGACGGCGGCGGCAAGGTGAAGGCCGCCCTCCGCCCGCAGCAGGGCGCCGAGAAGGTCGCCCGTTTCCTCGCCGCGGTCATCGCCCAGCCGATGGACGACCCCCGGGTGCACGCGGTGGACGTCAACGGCCGGCCGGGACTGCTGCTCACGGTCGCGGGCCGCCCGGACACGGTCGCCTGTGCGGAGGTCGAGGACGGGCGCATCACCGAGATCCGCATCATCCGCAACCCGGAGAAGCTGCGGCACCTGCCGTCGCCGTAGGCCGCTGGGGGCGCCGCACACCGGCGAACAGATCGTCCTCGGGAGTCGCGCCGTCGACGTCGACAACGACGTGGGACCGGGCCAGGTGGTAGTCCTCAGTGGGCCAGACCTGCCGCTCAACGTCACGGTCGTGAACCATGAACCCGGCGTTCGGGTCGATCTGCGTGGCATGCGCGAGCAGCGCCCGGTCCCTGGTCGCGAAGTACTCCGCGCACGGCACCCGCGTGGTGATCTCCAGCCCGGCCACGGGCAGTTCGGCCAGCACCTCCCGCATGCCCGAGTCCATGCCCCGCGCGGTCATGGCGTCGTGCATGGCCTGGAACCACGGCCGCGACAAGCCGCCCTGGTAGTACAGCTTCAGCGGCCGCCAAGCCGCCCCCGCCTCGGGATGACTGCTTGCCTCCCCCACCGCGTCGAAGGCCGCGGCCGTCACCTCATGGGTCCTGATGTGATCCGGGTGCGGATAGCCGCCGGTCTCGTCGTACGTGACGACTACATGCGGCCGGAAGCTCCGCATCAGCCCCACCAGGCGCCCGGCCGCCTCCTCCAGCGGCGCGAGCGCGAAGCAGCCGTCGGGCAGCGGCTGGCCCGGCCCCGGGAGCCCCGAGTCGACGAACCCCAGAAAGCGCTGCCGCACCCCCAGGATCCGACGGGCCTCGGCCATCTCGTCCCGCCGTATCGCGGTGAGGTTCTCCCGCACGCCGGGCCGGTCCATGGCGGGGTTGAGCACATCGCCGCGCTCCCCTCCGGTGCAGGTGACCACCAGCACCTCCACTCCCTCGGCGGCGTATTTGGCCAGCGTGGCGGCGCCCTTGCTGGACTCGTCGTCGGGGTGGGCGTGCACGCTCATCAGACGCAGGTTCAAACGCACTCCTAGGGATGGCTCGTGGTGGCTGAATGGCTGGGCGACTGGGCGACTGGGCGACTGGGCGACTGACGAAGAGAAAATAGCCCGAACCCAAATTTAGGTCAACCACAATCTTAGAACCGCCCATGCGAGGATGGGTGCCATGACAGCAGGACTGCGTGAGCTGAAGAAGCGGCAGACGCGCCAGATGATCTCCGACACCGCGACCCGCCTCTTCATGGAGCGCGGCTTCGAGGCGGTGACCATCGCCGAGATCGCCGCGGCCGCCCAGGTGGCCAAGATGACGGTCACGAACTACTTCCCACGCAAGGAAGACCTGGCCCTCGACTACCACGAGACCATCACCACCGCCCTGGCCCGGACGGTCGCGGACCGCCCGACCGGCGAATCGGCCCTGACGGCGCTGCGCCGCGCGCATCTGGCCGCGGTCGACCGTCACGACCCGGTCGTCGGCTTCTCCAGCCCGGAGTTCGCCCACATGCTCGCCGACAGCCCCACCCTGACCGCGAGACTCCGCGAACTGCACGACCAACGCGAGGAAGCCCTGGCGGACGCACTCACCACCGCCACGGCACCCACCCCCGACGACCCCACCCCCCGAGCCGCCGCCGCCCTCCTCACCGCCGCCCACCGCACCCTGTTCCACCACGTCCAGGCCCTGACCCGCGCGGGCCACCCCGACGAGGAGATCGCCGGCGCGGCGACCCGCTCAGCCGAGAAGGTCTTCGACCTGCTGGAGCCTTCCTTTGGCGGCTACGCGGTGCGCTGAGCCGTCAGAGCTGGCCGAGATCGACCCGCACCGGAAACGGAGCCACGACCTTCACCACACCGGTGAACACGTCTCCCTCCCGGTAGGTCTTGGTCGCGGGGTCGAGGACGTAGGTATAGACGAGCGGGACGCCGGTGGCCGCCTGCTCGATCCGCCAGTAGAAGGCGATGCCCGCCTTGGCATACTGGTCCACCTTCACAATGCGGTCGGTGGTTTCCGAACCCGGCGACACCACCTCGGCGACCAGCAGCACATGCTCGGGGCGGGTGGGCGTGACGTCGATCGTTTCCGCCCGATACACGACCACGTCCGGACGACGATTGGTGAGCGGCACATCCTGAAGCCGGACGTCGAAGTCCGTATCGGCGTTCCAGTCAGGGCCCGCGGCGTCTTCCAGGGCGTTGGCAAGGATCCGAGCCAGGCGGTTGTGCCGCTTCGACGCGCTGGGGCTCACCACGACCATCCCGTCCACGATCTCGATGCCCGCGCACTGCTCCTCGGACCAGGAGTCGTACTGCTCAGCCGTGATCTGCTCATGCATCCACGCCGGAGCGACCATCTCGGCGGTCATGACTCACCTCCCTGAACCCGCGCGACGGGTGTGGCACTGCTGGGCTCAGCGTACCGGGGGAGGCGCCCCCTACTCCGGACTCACGGCCCCAGCGCAGGGACCCGCCGGCCCGCATCCCCCACCCCGTCACGGTTCACAGGTGAAGATCTCCACGTCTTCGAGTGCGTCGGCGGCAGCGCCCGCGAGGGACTGGTCGTCCCGAAGCCTCCCCACCGCCTCGACTGCCTCAGGTGATACCTGCCGGTGAAGCCGGGCCAGGTGGCCCAGCGCAAGGGCAGCGGCCCTGCGTACATCGGACTCCCACCCCCAGCGCCGCGCCGAGCACGACGTAATCGGTCAGCCCCCACTGGCGGCGGATTCTCACGTTCCACGCCACGAACAGCAGCGGCGCCAGCTTCATCAGGCGCCGCCGCGGCCCCGGCCCCATACACACCGACCGCGATGCCAGCAGCGTCGTGGAGACACGCACCGACCGGGTCGGCGAGGACAGCACCAGAGGACAGCACCAGAAGCTGCGCCACGCCGTACACGCTCGCGGCCACCATGGGTAACGCCGCGCCCAGTCCCCCCGCCTGCCGCTTACGGGGCGGTGTCGGTGTCCGCGCCGTCGGTGGGCGTCCCCTTCCGGCGGCCTCCCCGGCGGCCGGAGCGTTCGGCGCGCACCGAGCGGAAGCCGGGGTGGACGCCGGGGCTGAGGCCCTGCCGGTCCGCCAGTCGCCGCAGCAGCCCGGTCAGTTGATCCCGCTCCTGCTCCGAGAGGCCATCGGTCATCCGGCGCTCGTGCTCCGCGCCCACCTTCCGCAGCCCTTCCAGCAACTTCCGGCCCTCATCGGTCAGATGGACCGCGTACAGGCGCCGGTCGACGGGGTTCCTGCGGCGCTCGATCAACCCGCGCTCCTCCAGTTCGTCGGCGAACGCGACGAACCGGCTCGGTGGCATGCCCAGGTCGTCGGCGAGCTCGCGCTGACTGCGGCCCGGTGAGTCGGCCAGCAGCCGGAGCAGGCCGCCCTGCGGCGGGGTCAGGTCCAGCTCGGCGAGGCGTTCGGCGAACAGCTCGGCGGCGTGGGCGCCGAGCTGGGCGAGCAGGAAGGCGGCACCGGTCGGGGGCGGACCCGGCGGCCGTTCACCTTCGTTGGTCATTCCCATGCAGACATCATACCTGCTTGACAATCGTTTCAGTTCGTAATCATTATCTTTCGTATCGGTTGCCTGACCGACCAACGGAGGAGAAGCCATGCCCAGCACGACCCCCCAGCCGCCCCCCACCCCTGCCACCCGGAGCGCCCCTGCCGAGCACACCCCCGGCCGTCGCCCGCAGGGCGGGCCTCCGCTGGCGGCGCCCGTGCTCGCGTTCGCCGTCCTGACCATCGGCTACGTCGTCGTCAACAGCTCGACCCCACGCCCCGACGCCTCCGGCAAGGAGGTCCTGCGGTACGCGCGGGACAACGGCACCACCATCGAGCTGGGTTCGCTCCTGCTCCTCGCCTCGGCCACACCACTGGCGCTCATGGCGGCGGTGCTCTACCGGCGGCTGCGAGCACTCGGCATCACCGCACCGGGCTCGGCGATCACGCTGGTGGGCGGGGTGCTGGCGGCCGCGGCGCTGACCGGCGGCGCGCTGTTCGGCTGGGCCGGCGGCCGTCTGCCCATGGACGCCGATCCGGCCCTGGCCCGCGCGCTGGCCGACCTGTCGTTCCTGTCCGGCGGCGTCGCCTACTCGGTGACGTTCGCGATGCTCGTCTCCGGCATCTCGGTGACCGGGCTGATGACCCGCCTGCTGCCCCGTCCGCTCACCTGGACCGGGCTGGCACTGGCCGCCGTGGGCATGGCCTCCCTGCTCTCGCTGATCGCCGACCCGTTCGGCTACCTGCTGCCGGTCGTCCGCTTCGGCGGGCTCATCTGGCTGGTCACCACCGCGTTCCTGCTGCCCCGCACCCGCCCGTCCCGGCACCAGTGAGCCCGTCGGACGCGCGGACCCGCCGAGGACCCGCACAGAGCGCGGGTCCATGGGCGACACGCCCATGAACTCCCTTGTAGGTGACCGCCGTTCGACTTAGCGTGACGGATCACTGACAAGTTGAGGGGGCGCGGGGCGTGGCGTTCTGGATGGCTGCGACGTCGTTATGGGCTGTGCTGCAGCTGTTGTTGCTGTCCTGGCCGGTGCGGACGGTGCGGTGGCCGACGGTGCTGCTCGCCTTCGGGGTGGGCGCTTACGGCTGCGGTGTGCTCTCGATGGTGCTGGAGCTCGTGGTGGCACGGCAGTTGGCCACCACGAGGGGGACCTCGCTGTCGGCCGTCATGGACGAGGTGTCGTGGACGACGGCTCCGGTGGTGGAGGAGCTGATCAAGATCGCACCGCTCCTGGTCGCGGGGTGGGCCCTGCGCGAGCGGATGCAGTGGGGTCTGGCGGACTTCGTGGTGCTGGGCGGTGCCGCCGGGGCGGGGTTCGGCCTGCTGGAAAACCTCCTGATGTACGCCGAGTCCGCGGGCAAGGCCGTTCCTTCGGACGAGGGAGGCTGGCTGATCGCGAAGGGGCTGATCGACCACCCGTACGTTCCCGGCCTCGGTCAGATCGTCGGCAGTTGGTTTCCCGCACCGACCGGCACCGTCGAAGTCGTCGAGGGAGCGGTACTCCCCTATGACGTACACATCTTCGCCAGTGCGCTCGGTGGGCTGGCGGTGGGCCTGCTGTGGTGTGGTGCCCGCGCGGTGACCCGGGTCGCGGCACTGGTACCGCTGGCCGGGGCGGTGGCGATCCACTGGGTGACCAATTACGCCGCGGTCTTCCAGGGCGACGACACGGCGATGGAGTGGCGGGAGCGGCTGGCCGGGGAGTGGGGGCTGTGGATCATCCTGGGGTGCCTTGCCACCGCGTGGATCTGGGATCTGCGCCGGTCCCGCCTGGGGCGGCGGCGCGCGCCCGATGTCGCGCTGGCGGCCGAGCGCCAGGGCCGGACCGCCCCCGAAGCTCTCTCCGGGTACGCCCTGCTGCGCCTTCCGGCCACCTGGATCATCGCCCTGGGTTACGCCCGGCAGCGCCGGGCGCTCCTGTACGCCACGGCCCACCCCCGTACCCGCGCGGAGAAGCTGGAGCCGCTGCGCGCGTCGGTCGTCGAGCAGACCCGCCGTATGGACGCCAGCCACAGCCAGGAGGCATGGCGTGGCGTGACCTTACGGCAGCTGTGGCACCGGGCCCGGGAGCAGCGCCCCCGGTGGCCGCGGCAGGAGAAAGTCCTCCTGGTGCTCAGCCTGCTGCTGGCCGTCCCCTCCCTGCTGTATCTGGCGGTGGGCTCCTTCCCGGCCACGAAGGATCTGCAGGAGTACTTCGCCGGGGGCACCGGGCTGCGCGTTCTGGTCGGCGTCGGTCTGGCCGGGCTGGCCCTGACCCTGTGGCGTCTGATCTCCGCCGTACGCGGCTATCGGAGGGCGGGCGCGTCTCCGCTGGGCGAGGCCGTCGCCCTGGTCCAGTTCCGCATCGCCGTCTGCGCGGGCTCGCTGGTGGTCGGCGTCCTGCTGCTGTCCCGCTGGTCGGCCATCGCCGATGGCGAGGCCCCGCTTGCGGGCTACCGCATCCTCGGCACCGACCGCTTCCTGCTGGAAAAGCTCCTGGAGACCGGCCTTCCTCTTCTCCTCACCCTCGCCATGTTCGCCATGCCCTACGCGCTGCCGCTGGAGCTCGCCATGGGCGGCGGGCTGGCGGAGACCCTGCTGATGGGCCTCGCCCCGCGCGCCCTGGCCCCGATCGCCTCACGCGTCGGAGCCAGGCTGGCGGCGCGCGAGGCCACGCAATGGGCGCGCGGCGCGCTCCGGAGCCGTGGCCGGGGGTTCTTCTCCCGTACCTGGGACCGGGTGCGGCACGGCCGTACCGATCCGGTGGATCTGGCGACCGGGCGGATGTTCCTGCCGCAGACGGATGTGGAGCTGCCGGGTGTGCTGCCGCTGGTGTTCTCCCGCCGGGTGGACTCCGGGTACCGCGCCGGAGGTTGGTTCGGCCCGACCTGGGCGTCGACGGCCGACCAGCGACTGGAGTCCGACGAGCAGGGCGTGATCTTCTTCACCGAGGACGGTCTGCTGCTGGCCTATCCGCATCCGGTGCCGGGCGGCGCCGCGGTCCTGCCCGCGGAGGGTCCGCGGTGGCCGCTGGCACGGACGGCGGACGGGGTGACGTACACCCTCACCGACCCGGACGCCGGGCTCGTACGCACCTTCACCGCGCACGGCGGCGAGGCGCTCGCGCTGCTGCGGGAGATCACCGACCGCAACGGCAACCGCGTCACCTTCACCTACGACGCTTCCGGCACCCCCCTCGAGATCCTCCACAGCGGCGGCTACCGGCTTCGGCTGACGTCGGAGCACGAGCGGATCACCGGCCTGTGGGTGGGGGACGTAAGGGTGATGGGCTACGGCTACACCGACGGCCATCTCACCGAAGTGACGGGCTCCTCGGGGCTGCCGCTGCGTTTCGTCTACGACCGGGCCGGGCGGGTCACGTCCTGGATCGACACCAACAACCGGTGGTACTCCTACGCCTACGACGAGCGGGACCGGGTCGTCGCCGAGGGCGGCGAAGGCGGCCACTACACCCTCCGGATCGGCTACGACGGGGTGGACCCGGATTTCCCCGGCCTGAAGGTCACGACCCTCACCTCACCGGACGATGCGGTCACCCGCTATCTGATCGACGAGGCGCACCAGGTCGTCGGGGAGATCGACGCGTCCGGCGCGGTCAGCCGCACGGCGTACGACCAGGCGGGCCGTACGGTCGCCGAAACCGACCCGCTGGGCCGCACCACCGGCTTGCGCTACGACGAACACGGCCATCTGACGGCCGTGATCCGCCCGGACGGCAGCGAGATCAGCGCGGCGCCGGACGCACAGGGCAACCCTGTACGGATCACCGACCCGGGCGGCGCGGTGTGGCAGCAGACCTTCGACGCCGCGGGCAACCGCACGACCCTCACCGACCCCCTCGCCGCCACCACCCACTACCTCTACGACCCGCGCGGAGGTCTGCTCGCCGTCACCGATCCGCTGGGCGCGACGACCCGGGTGCGCTGCGACGGAGCCGGGCTCCCGGTCGAGATCACCGACCCGCTGGGCGCCACGACCTGCTACCGGCGGGACGCGTTCGGCCGCGTCGTGGCCGAGACCGACCCGCTGGGCGCGGTGACCCGCTACGACTGGAACCCGGAGGGCAAACTCCTGCGCCGCACCGGCCCGGATGGGTCGGCGGAGTCCTGGACGTACGACGGCGAGGGCAACCGCACCACCCACACCGACCCCGTCGGCGGCACGACCGTCTTCGAATACACCCACTTCGACCTGCTGGCCGCCCGCACGGGCCCGGATGGCGTCCGGTACGAGTTCGAGCATGACGCGGCGCTGCGGCTGGCGAAGGTCACCAATCCACAGGGGCTGACCTGGAGTTACGCGTACGACCTGGCGGGCCGCCTGGTGACGGAGACGGACTTCGACGACCGCGAAGTGCGCTACGCATACGACGCGGCGGGCCAGCTCACCGCCCGGACCACGCCCTTGGGCCAGACCACCACGTACGAGTACGACGTGCTCGGCCGACTGATACGCAAAGCGTCCGACGACCGCACCACAACCTTCACCTACGACCCCGCCGGGCTCCTTACCTCAGCCGCCGACCCGGACGCGAAGCTCGTCTACCAACGTGACCTCCTGGGCCGAGTGACGTCCGAAACGGTGAACGGCCGCGCCCTGACGCACACCTACGACCCCCTCGGCCGCCGCACCCGCCGCACCACACCCACCGGTGCCGTCACGACCTACGCCTATGACGCGGCGGGCAACCGCACCGCTCTGACCGCCGGGAACCACACCCTCGCCTCGGCACACGACGCGGCGGGCCGCGAGACTACGCGCCACATCGGCGACGCCCTCACCCTCACCAACGCCTGGGACCCACTTGGCCGCCTGACCACGCAATCGCTGACCGGCGCATCCGGCGGCATCCACCACCGGACGTACGACTATCGAGCCGACGGCCACCTGATCGCGGTGGACGACCACCTATCGGGCCGACGCACCTTCGGTCTGGACGCGACGGGCCGGGTGACGGCCGTCCACGCCGACAGTTGGACCGAGACCTACGCCTACGACGAGGCGGGCAACCAAACGCACGCGGCCTGGCCGAGCACGCAACCCGCCCAGGAGGCGACGGGCCCCCGCACCTACACCGGCACGCGCATCACCGGCGCGGGCTCGGTCCGCTACGAACACGACGACGCGGGCCGCCTCACCCTCCGCCAAAGGACCCGCCTGTCGAAGAAGCCCGATACCTGGCGCTACACCTGGGACTCCGAAGACCGCCTGGTATCGGTCACCACCCCCGACGGTACGGTCTGGCGCTACCTGTACGACCCCTTCGGTCGCCGCACCACCAAACAACGCCTCGCGGCCGACGGCGAAAGCGTCCTGGAGCAAACGGATTTCACCTGGGACGGCCCCACCCTGGTGGAACAGACCACCACTACCCCGGACTTCCCTCACCCCGTCACCCTCACCTGGGACCACGAGGGCCTTCACCCCATAACCCAGACCGAACGCGTCACCGAAGCCACCACCCAACGCGAGATCGACGCCCGCTTCTTCGCGATCGTCACCGACCTGGTCGGCACCCCCACCGTACTCATCGACGAATCGGGCACCATCGCGTGGCATACCCGCTCCACCCTCTGGGGCACCACCACCTGGGCCGCCGACAGCACGGCCTACACCCCGCTCCGCTTTCCCGGCCAATACTTCGACCCCGAAACCGGCCTCCACTACAATTTCCACCGCTATTACGACCCCGAAACCGCCCGCTACCTCTCCCCCGACCCCCTGGGCCTCGCGCCGGATCCCAACCTCGTCACGTACGTCCACAATCCTCATGTTTCGCTGGACCCTGACGGTCTCGCGCCATGCCGCCCCGGTCCGGGGGCGCTCATACAGGATGAGCAGAGGGGCATAGGGAATGTCTGGACGAAGGACCTGAGCCATGTGACCGGCAAGACGGCACGATCACGGAATCGGGCGATCGACGCCATGATCAGAGAGGATTTCCAGCACCTGCGGTTCACGCATCGACCCCGGTACAGCCCCTGGGCAAGCACGGGAATCGCCAAAAATAATGTGGGCACTCAAGTCGGATGGAAGTCATTTGCCAGTAGGGACGAGCTGCGTAACACACTTGTGCACGAGGAACTCCACCACCGCTGGTACGGGCGCGGCATCCCCGGTGGCACACATCACCCTCGCGACGGCTCCGGCATGTCCGCGAAATTCTATGAAACGGTGGACAGATACATGAGAATGCGAGGCTGGCGATGATTCAGCAGGCGGCCAGGCTCATTGAGCCGTGTGGCGATTGCGGCCGACCGTGCGAGGGGTGGGCGGTGCAATTGGTGAAGGAGGGCAGGCTCCGCTGGGAGCTTGAGTGGGCCTGCGACGACTGTGGCGTTTCGCACGACGGTGATTGGGGTATCGCTCCGGACGAAGTGCGGCGGCCCATCCTGGCCGAGCACGGGTATCGGCGAATCCGGGTCGAGGGGTCCATCAGTTCAGGAGGAAAGGTCCTCAGAGCGTTCCGAAATGCCTTCGGGGTATCCATCGGCGAGGCGAAGCAATCGGCCAATGAGCTTGCCGAGGAAGAGGGATATCGGGGAACCCTGGTAGAGGTTTCCCTGCTTGCTGAACTTCTCGGGGCGTCCGGCATCGCCACAACGATTGACCATGCCTGACGCCCATCGACCAAGACCGGCGCCTCAGAGCGCCGGGAACTGTCCACCGCACACGGCGCTCGTGAACGAAGTCCACGCTTCTACGGGGAAGACGAGGGCGGGGCCTGCCGGGTGCTTGCTGTCCCGGACCGGGACGACACCGGCGGTGGCGGCTATGGAGGGCGCGAACTCCACGCACTGGCCTTCGTTCCCGTTGCTGTAGCTGGACTTGACCCATACGGCACGGGAAAGGTCGAGGGAAATTTTCATCGGGCGTATTCCTCCATCACACTACGGATCATGGACAACGACTCATCAGGGTGCAGCGCGGCAGCCCGTAGCCGATCATAGGTGGCCGTCGCGCTCCCCACCGCTTCGGGCGAATCGATGAGTTGGCCTGCGATCGCCGTATCCGCGTAGAGGACATTCGGTCCCTCATCGAATACCAGAAGCGTGAAACTCTCCGCCGCAGGCGGTGCCCCCACCGCGAACGGTAGTACCTGGATGGTGATGTGCGGGGACTCCGCCGCCTTCAGGAGGTGGGCAAGCTGTGCGGCCATGACTCCGGCGCCACCCACCGTGTGCCGTAGGCACGCCTCGTTCAGGATGCACCACAGCAGCGGAGGCGTGTCCTTCTCCATCACCTCCCGCCTCCGCAGCCGCCGCTCGACCTTCGCATCGATTTCATTGGCACTCGCCCGGGGGTGGACAGCCCGGAAGATCTCGCGCGCGTACTCGGGCGTTTGCAGCATGCCCATGATGAGCGTCGCCGAGTAGTCCAGGATGCTGACCGCCTGCCGCTCCAACTGCACGTACGGCACGAACCAGTCCGGATAGCCGTGCTGGCTGGCCCGCTTCCGAAGGCGCGCGAACGTGCCCGGCGTGCCGAAGACCCGATCGCACGCCTCGGCGAACTCCGGGCTGGCCAGCCGCTCCCCTGCCTCCACCTTGGCCACATACTGCTGCCCGTAGTTGGCCTTCAAGCCCAACTCCCGCTGGCTCAGCTCCGCCCGCATGCGCCAGGTCCGTACCTCGGCTCCTAAGAACGCCGCCCCGCTGGGCGGTTCCTGGCCTTCCTTGGCCTCACTCACCTGTGGTTCTCCCCTCACCCCAAGCCTCTTGGTGTGCCCGAATCCCTGTTGCGCGCGGCCCCGCAGGGCAACGCTGGGAGTACACAGAGTGATTAAAGCTCGCAAGACACATCCAGGTCAGGAAGAACCCCCCATGGTGTTTCCCCCCGAACACATCACCGAATCCACGCGACATCGCGTCGCGGACCGGGTCACCCGCGAGATGCGAGAAGTGGCGCGGCGACGTGGCTGGAGTTCGGCGGGCCCGGCCGAGCCAGCGGCGGGAGGGACTCCGTACGTCCTCTTCTGCGGGGCGCTCCCCGAAGATCTCGCACGGCGCCGACAGCCGCCCTGCCTCTCACCCACACCCGCACCCGCACCCGCACCCACCGGAGAGTGACCGTTGAACGACGTCTGCCCCACCTGCCGCCACTACGCGGCACTGCGCGAACAGGCCAGACAAGCCGGGGACTACAGCAAGGCCACCGACTACGAGGTACTGCGCCGGCGCCACCCCGCCCACACCGTCCACATCCCCCGGCAGCCCAAAGGACGCATCGCATGAACCACCAGCCCCATCAGCCACGGCCCAGCACCCGTCCAGGGCCCGCCCCCGGCCAGGTGGCGTACGACCCGGCCAGTGGCCGTACCGGCGTGGTGCAGGCGGTGCACAGCGTCGCCGAATTGCGCTTCGACCACCGGATGACCAGCGATCCCGTCGCGTTCCTCCGGCCGGAGCGAGGCGGGGTCGAGTGGACGGCCGATGCTGCGGCCCTGCGTTTCCCGACGGATGAGGAAAGGACCGTCTGATGCCGTCGAGTCCACCGAGGTGCTCGCGGAGCGCCTCGGCGTTCCTCAGGAGCAGTAGCCCTCACGCAGCAGCGCGTTGATTCGCTTGCCGTTGGACACGGTCACCTTGTGGTGTGCGCTGCTGAAGCGACGTGCCGCTTTCTCGTCAGGGTTCGCAGCCTTTCGGCGGAGGTCGTAGCACTGTTCGCCGGCCTTGTTGATGTCTTCGGCGGCCCCGAGCGCCGGGTCGATGTCGCGTAGGGCGCTTTGGAGTTCAAGGGCGCGGAGGCCCAGCAAGTCTTCCTTGGCCTGGTCACTGGCGTCCGACGGGACCTGCACCGGAAGCCTGTGGTCGGTGGGTGAGGCCGAGGGGGTGACGGGAGTTGTGGGGGGCTTGGAGGTTGGGGGTGGTGACGTGCCGGCCGACGTAGTGGTCGTGCTCGGCTTGGGCGAGGCCGCCTCGGGGTGTGAGTCGTCGGTGCCGCAGCCCGCCAGCAGCAGCACGGCGGCCACGCCAAAGGCAGCGGAGGCGGCCGCGAGCGGGTCGCGTCGTCCGGGGGAGGGTTTCCCGCGCATGGCTGGCTCCCGTGGGTGGATTTGAGGGCCTTCCTCAGCACGACCAAGCTGGCACATCGGCTGCGGGACCGGTCCCGGGCGGGGTCCGCGGAGGACGTCCTTCGCGATACCGCGACGACACGCTGACCCGGCTGATCCGTCCGGGCCGTCCGTACGAAGAAGACGACATCAGATTGACCCGTTCCCATCCGGGGCGTGCGCAGTTGGGCGGCATCACAGGGCCCGGGGGATGGCCAAACCCTCGGGTCCGCTTCTCTTTGTGGCCGTTCGGTCGGAGTGTCCGTCCCTCGGCCTACCCGTTCCGTCGGCCTACCCGTTCCTCTGGCGTGCCCGTTCCCTCGGTGTGCCGCTCCCCCGGGCGTGGGCCCGAACACCTGCGGATCGAGATCCCGTCCCAGTAGGGTCCTGCGTACGAGAGGGGGAATAACACCCGTGTATTCACCCGTTCTTGACCCGAGGTAGGCGCCATGCTGCACGGCATCGACGTGAGTTCGCACCAGTCCACGTTCGACGCGGACGGACTGGCCTTCGTCTTCATCAAGGCGACCGAAGGCCGGTCGTACATCAACCCGAAGCAGACCTCGCAGGCGTCCCGGGCGCGTAAGGCGGGATGCGTCGTCGGCTTCTACCACTTCCTGTGGCCGGGCAACATCTCGGCACAGGCGCGCTACTTCGTCGAGAAGTGCGCGTCCCAGAAGCACGATCTGCTCGCCGTGGACTGGGAGACCACCGGTTCCGGCACCCGCGCCAGCAACGCCGAGAAGGACCGGTTCATCCGCGAGGTCAAGAAGCTGCGGCCCACCCACCGGGTCATGCTCTACTGCAACCGGAACTTCTGGCTCAACTACGACACCACGTCGTACGCCGGCGACGGCCTGTGGATAGCGGACTACGTGACGGCGGGCAAGCCGCGCATCAAGGCGAAGTGGCGGATCCACCAGTACACCGACCGCCCGCTGGACAAGGACGTGGCGAACTTCTCCAGCAAGTCCGCGCTCCAGGCATGGGCCGACCCCAGCCGGGCGGCGCTCACCGCCGATGAGGAGGCGGAGGACGTGGCGGACGTCCACACGGCGGAGGACGTGGCGGATGGGGAGGACGGGGAGAACGTGGCGGGCGGGGCCTGACCGGACCCCGGGGCCCCGGGCCCCTCGGGCGTTGTCGGTGGGGGCGCCTACGCTGCCCGGTATGAGTTACGCAGACCTGCGCGAACTCCGCAGCGCGCTCACCACCGCGTCGGACATCGCCTTCTCGCTGGACGCCGCACCCTCCGGGCCGGAGACCGAGCTGCTCACCGACGCCCTGCGGCGGGCACTCGCCGCGGCGGGATCGCTGACCGCTGAGCACGGTTCGACGGGCTGCCCGGAGCATCCGCGCGGGGCCGTCGATCCGCTGTACGGGGATCCGGACGACCCGCTGCCGCCCGGCTACGGCCGATGTCTGCTGTGCAACGACCGCAGACGGCGGGCCGGCGCACAGCGGCGCGGCTGGCGCTGACGCGCCGGCCGCGCCGTCGTCCGTACGGCCCGATCAACCGGTCTTCGGCCCCGATCAGCCGGTCTTCGGCCCGTTCAGCCGGTCTTCGGCCTGCTCAGCGGGTCCGCTTCCGGCTTGTTTCAGGCGGTCTTCTCGCCGCTCTTGTTCTGGGCCGCCCAGAACTCGTCGAAGGTGAGCAGCCCGTCACCGTTGGAGTCGTGGGCGTTGATGACGGCCTGGGCGACGGGCTCCGTGACATACGGGTCCCCCAGCTGCGCCATCACGCTCTTGTACTCGGCCGCGGTGATCTGACCGTCACCGTTGAGGTCATACCGCTCGAACGCCTTGCGCGCCGCCTCGATGTCCGCCACCTGTTCCGCCCCTTCCGTGCGTTTCTTGACCCGCACAGATTAGCGGTCGGGGGTGGCCGGTTCGTCCCGGCAGTGTCACGGCGCGCTCGGCGTTCGGTTCGCGGCGCACGCGGCGTACGAGTCATACGAGGCGTACGAGGCGTACGCCGCGGTGCGCGGCCTCAGACTCCGCGGTGTACCCGGCTCCCTCCGTTGACCAGCCCGATATAGCGGTCCCAGTCCCACAGCGGGCCGGGGTCGGTGTGGTCGGTGCCGGGGACCTCCACATGGCCGATGATGTGGTCGCGGTTCTTGGGGATGCCGTAGCGGTCGCAGACGGCCGCGGTCAGGGCGGCGGACGAGGCGTACATCTCGTCCGTGAACCACTTGGGGTCGTCCACCCAGCCCTCGTGCTCGATGCCGATGCTGCGGTTGTTGTAGTCCTTGTTGCCCGCGTGCCAAGCGACGTCCTTCTCCCGGACGAACTGCCCGATGTAGCCGTCGGCCGAGGCGACCATGTAGTGGGTGGACACCTGCTTGGCCGGGTCCTGGAAGATCTTCATCGCGTCCGGGAAGGTCTCCTGCGTCACATGGATGACGATGAAGTCGATCGGATACGAGGTCGGGCGGCTGGAGACGCGGTAGTTGGCGGTGGAGGCCGGGATCCAGTGGGTGGGGGGATAGGCGGCCACGCGACGGCGGCGTCTGCCGTCGGCGTGGGCGGTGGTGGCCGTTGCGGCCGTGGCGGCGAGTCCGGTGGCGGCGGTGGCGAGATAGGCGCCCGAGCGGAGCAGGGCGCGCCGGGTGGGGGTGCGGCCGTGCGCTTCCATGGGGGGTCTCCCGAATGTCGTAGCGGGGACAAATGGGGTGACGCGTGGGGGTGTGACGCGTGGGGGTGTGACGCGCGTAGCGCGGTTCCATGGTGGGTCCTCGGCAGGGCCATGCCAAGAACCGACGGGCAAAGAAAGATTTCGTGTCACGGTCTGGACCACTGGAGTTTCGAAAGAATCAGGCCGACAACGAAGGAAATTTGCCGCTCTACCCGCCATTAACAAGGCAAGTGTTACACCTCACCTTGGGTTGGCTTGGAACTGCTCTACCGTCTCTGCGATAGTCGGGGCCGCGACCCCCATTGACCCGAGCGAGGTCGCTTCCCCCGAATGCCACGGCGAACACCCCTTTCGCGCCATGGCCGGGGACGGAAGGGGCCTCCATGCCGTCGGTGCGCGACGACACGGAGGCCCCTTTCAGCCGCTTTCACGCCTCTTTCGCGCCGCTTCATTCCGCTTCACGCTCTGCGTGAGGTCTGGATCGGTGTACGAACGATCAGTTTTCGGCCACTCGCATCTCGAACCAGGTCGTCTTGCCGCACGGCAGCAGATCGACGCCCCACCGCTGGGAGAGCTGGTCGACCAGCATCAGCCCGCGTCCGCTGGTGTCGAGCTCCCCCACCGGCATCAGACACGGCAGCCCCCGCGACGGGTCGCGGACCTCGACCCGGATCCAGCCGCGCCGCCGCAGCATCCGCAGCCCGAAGGTGCGGGCACCGGTGTGCCGTACGGCGTTGCCGACGAGCTCGGAGACCAGCAGCACGGTGTGCTCGGCGAGCTGAAGGCCCAGCCCCCAGTCCCGCGCCACCACGAATTCGGCCATCCGGCGGGCGGTCCCCGCGGACTCGGGGCGGGAGGGCAGCCGTACCTCCTCGCACGCGGGGTTCCCGAAGAGGTCAAGCGCTCTGAGGGCCAGGTCGTCCTCGACGGACGGCGCCCCCCGCACCGCAGCCGTACCAGTGCGCTGCTGCGGCTGCTCCATTCCCTCCAAGCCCGCCATGCCCCCCATCATGGCCGCCCAAAAGGCCATCCGGGGCGGAACCGTGGGATTCCGAACACCGGAGCCCCAGGCTCCATAAATCCGATCCGACATATGCCAAGGGCAGTTGGGGAACCGCAACACCCCATCTGACCAGCGATGTCACCGCGCGTACGCGTGATCACCCAGCGTACCGGACCGGGTCAGTCGAGGGCCGATCGTTGGCGAAGAAAATTCGCTCGCACGGGGCATACGCGGCTTCACGACCTCGACCGGGGTGGCTTCGTAAACCCCGGCCGAGGCGATCGGAACCGGTCGGGTGTCAGCGGAACGTGGCCTTGCCCGGCCCGTCCTCGACAAAGCTGCGCATCCCGATCTCCCGGTCCTCCGTGGCGAACAGCCCGGCGAACCAGTTCCGTTCGATGGCGAGACCACTGTCGAGGTCCGTCTCCAGCCCCCGGTCCACCGACTCCTTGGCCGCGCGCAGCGCGATCGCCGGGCCCTTGGCCAGCTTCGCCGCCCAGGCGTGGGCCTGCTCGTAGACCTCCTCGGCCGGTACGACCCGGTCCACCAGGCCGATGGTGAGCGCCTCGTCGGCCTTGACCTGACGGCCCGTGAAGATGAGGTCCTTGGCCTTGGCCGGGCCGACCAGCCGGGCCAGCCGCTGGGTGCCGCCCGCGCCCGGGATCAGACCGAGCAGGATCTCGGGCTGGCCGAGCTTGGCGTTCTCCGCGGCGATCCGGAAGTCGGCGCACAGCGCCAGCTCGCAGCCGCCGCCGAGGGCGTAGCCGGTGACGGCGGCGACCACGGGCTTGGGGATCCGGGCCACGGCGGTGAAGGACTCCTGCAGCTCACCGGAGCGGACCACCATCGCGGCGTGGTCCATCTCCCGCATCTCCTTGATGTCCGCGCCGGCCGCGAACACCTTCTCACCGCCCCAGATGACCACCGCGCGCACGTCGTCGCGGCGGGTCACCTCGGCCGCGAGCTCCCGCAGCCGGTCCTGGGTGGCGATGTCGAGCGCGTTCATCGGGGGGCGGTCAAGACGGAAGGTGGCAACGCCGTCGGCAACCTCGAGGTTCACAGTCATGAGCGCAGGTTAGCGCCCGCTAACACGGGAGCGGAGGGCCGGGGCGGATGCCGGAAGGGATGACGGGGGCGCCGGGACGGACGCCGCGGACGGACGCGGGCCGGTGTCGCGGACGGACGCCGCAGGCCGATGTCGCGGACGGACGCCGCGAGCCGGTGTCGCGGGCGAGCGTCACGGGCCGGTGTCGCGGGCCGGTGTTGGGAGCGCGCGCCGGGGCGGCGCCGGGACGCCCCGACAGGGCGCCCGGACACCGGCCGAGGTCACGCCTTCCACTTCTCCCAGGACATGTTCCAGCCATTGAGCCCGTTGTCCGGCTGGACGGTCTCGTCATGGGAGTTCTTCACGATGACCACATCGCCGATGATCGACTTGCGGAAGAACCAGGACGCCGGCGTGGAGGAGTCCCCTCCGCCGCGCTGGTCGAACAGGCCCACACAGCCGTGGCTGACGTTGGACGAACCGAACGTGGGCCGCCCCGCCCAGTAGTTGCCGTGAATGAAGGTGCCGGAGGTCGACAGTCGCATGGCGTGCGGCACGTCCTTGATGTCGTACTCCCCGTCGAAGCCGACCGTGGCGCCGTCCATCCGGGTCACCGGATGCTTCTCGCTGATCACCATCTTGCCGTTGTAGGTCTCGTGGCCGGGCGCGCCGGAGGTGATGGGGATGGTCTTGATGGTCTTGCCGTCCCGTTTGACCGTCATCTTCTTGGACTTGGCGTCGACGACGGAGATCTGGCTGCGGCCGACGGTGAACGTCACGGACTTCCGCTGCTCGCCGTACACCCCCGGCCTGCCCTCGATCCCGTCGAGGTCCATGCGGAGCGTCACCTTGGTGCCGGGCTTCCAGTACTCCTCCGGCCGGAAGTCCAGCCGGTCGTTGCCGAACCAGTGGCCCTCGATCGGCACCGACGGCGAGGCGCTGACCTTTATCCCCTTCTCCACGTCCGCCGGGTGGGTGATGCCGCGGTTGAAGTGGAGCGAGACCGGCATGCCGACGCCGACCGTCGTGCCGTCCTCCGGGGTGTAGATGCCCACGAAGGTGTTCTTGGGACGGAGGGTGGTGAAGGTGGCGTGCTTGGCCGTGGTCAGACCGTGGGAGTCCTTGGCGACCGCGTCCACGGTGTAGGTGGTGTCCGAGCGGAGATGGGCGTCGGGCCGCCAGCCCTTCCCGCCCTGGGTGATCTTCCCCTCGACCGCGGTGCCCTTCGCGTCCTCGACCTTGACCGAGGACAGCGTGCCCTTCGCCGAGGTGACCTTCAGGGCGCCGCTGGTGTCCACGCCCTTGGCGCCGTCCTTGGGCGCGATGGTCACCACGGCCCGCGAGGTCTTGGGCCGGTCGCCCTTGCCGTCCTTGCCCTTCTTACCGTCGTCGTCGGAGCCACCGCCGCCGCATGCGGCCACCGCCATCAGCAACGCCCCGAGCAGCAACGCGAGAAGCCCCTTACGGCCGCCCAGCGCCGCCGCCCCCGGTATCCGCCGCACCGTCACAACAGCTCTCCCCTCCCCAGGGCCGCGCCCCCGCGGCAACCCCGATCACGCGCAGGCGCGCCTGGCGATAGGTAATCACACGCCGCCGACAGTGGACTCCCCTCGATGGTCACGTTTCAGTCCCAGGCCAGAGGGGCTCCACGATGATCGGCCGGTGGCGGCAGCGGAAAACGTGCGAGTCGGCGGGATTACGGGCAGAACAGGTGGGAGGGCGCGGGCCGGGCCGTGCGGGACGGGACACCGCGGGCCCACCGGCCCGCCATGAGGTGCTGCCCGCCTCCCTCCCACGGGGCGGAGGCGGTTGGCCACGAGCCGCGGAGGCCGATGTGTCCAGCGCAGCCGAGCAGGAGACCCGCGCAGCCCAGCAGGCGATGCGCGACGGCACCCCCGCACGCCCCTCGGCGACGGCGGTGGGGCACCCCGTCGGCCACCGGCCCACGGCCGCCGCGCCGCGCCGCGACCGGACCACCGCCCCCGCGGCGGGCCCCGCCGTCCTGCCGGGCAGCCCGGAGCCGCTCGGCGCCCGCCCCTGCCGGGGGCCGGGCGGGGCGTGGGGGACCAACTTCGCGCTGTGGGCGGGCGGCGCCGAGGCCGTCGACCTCTGCCTGTTCGACGACGACGGCCACGAGCTGCGCTGTCCGCTCACCGAGCTCACCCACGAGGTATGGCACGGCTTCGTCCCCGGTGTGCTGCCCGGCCGCCGCTACGGCTACCGGGTGCACGGCCGCTGGGACCCCTGGATGGGCGCCCGCTGGAATCCGGCGAAGCTGCTGCTGGATCCGTACGCCCGCGCCGTGGACGGGGACTTCGCGCTCCCGGCGGAGGTCTACGGACATGTGCGGGACTGGCCGCAGCAGCATGTGGCGGACACCGTACGCGACGATCGCGACTCCGCCCCGTACGTCCCCAAGGGCGTGGTCATCGGCGACGACGCGGCGGACGGGGCGCCCGACGAGTGGACCGAGGACCGGCGGCCCAAGACGCCGTGGGCCGAATCGGTGATCTACGAGCTCCATGTGCGCGGCTTCACCATGCGCCACCCCGGGGTGGAGCCCGAGCTGCGCGGCACCTACGCGGGGCTGGCGCATCCGGCGGCGATCGAGCATCTGACCCGGCTCGGGGTCACGGCGGTGGAACTGCTGCCGGTGCATCAGTTCGCCCATGAGGACCATCTGCTGCGGCGTGGCTTACGCAACTACTGGGGCTACAACTCCATCGGCTACTTCGCGCCGCACGCCGGATACGCGGCCGGCGGCACCCGGGGCCAGCAGGTCGCGGAGTTCCGGCGGATGGTGCGGGCCCTGCACGCCGCCGGGATCGAGGTGATCCTCGACGTGGTCTACAACCACACCGCCGAGGCCGATGAGCTGGGCCCCACCCTCTCGCTGCGCGGCGTGGACAACCGCGGCTACTACCGGCTGCAGCAGGACCCCCGCCGCTACGCCGACTTCACCGGCTGCGGCAACACCCTCAACGTCCTCCAGCCCCAGGTGCTGCGGCTGATCACCGACTCGCTGCGCTACTGGGTCACCGAGATGGGCGTGGACGGCTTCCGCTTCGACCTGGCCAGCGCGCTCGCCCGCGCCGCGCACGGCGTGGACATGCTCTCGCCCTTCCTGGCCGTGATCGCGCAGGATCCCGTACTGCGCCGGGTCAAGCTGATCGCGGAGCCGTGGGACGTGGGCTCCGGCGGCTATCAGGTGGGCGCCTTCCCGCCGCTGTGGGCGGAGTGGAACGACCGCTACCGCGACGCGGTGAGGGACTTCTGGCGCGGGGCGCTGCCCGATGCCCGCGATCTGGGCTACCGGCTCTCCGGCTCCAGCGACCTGTACGAGCGCGGTGGCCGCCGCCCGTACGCCTCGGTCAACTTCATCACCGCGCACGACGGTTTCACCCTGCGCGACCTGGTCTCGTACGAGCGCAAGCACAACGAGGCCAACGGGGAGGGCAATCGCGACGGCTCCCCCGACAACCGCGCCTGGAACTGCGGCGCCGAGGGCGAGTCCGACGACCCCGGCATACGCGCGCTGCGCCGCCGCCAGCTGCGCAATCTGCTGGCCACCCTGCTGCTGTCCACCGGGGTGCCGATGCTGATCGCGGGCGATGAACTGGGCCGCACCCAGGGCGGCAACAACAACGCGTACTGCCAGGACAACGAGACCGGCTGGCTGGACTGGTCGCTGCTGGAGGACCCCGGCTGGCGCGCCCTCACCGAGCTCACCGCCCGGCTGATACGACTGCGCCGGGCCCATCCGGTGCTGCGCCGCCCGGTCTTCTTCTCCGGTCTGGCCCGGCCCCCGGAGGGGCTGCGCGACCTGGCCTGGTTCACCCCGCACGGCACCGAGATGACCGAATCCGACTGGTACGCGCCGACGACCGCCCTCGGGGCGTATCTATCGGGCCGCGAACTGCCCCAGCCCGATCCGCACGGCGCCCCGGTCACCGACGACAGCTTCCTCGCGCTGCTGCACGCGGGCCCGCGGCCGGTCTCCTTCACCCTGCCCGGACGGCCCTGGGCCCGGGGGTACGAGCTCCTGCTGGACACCGCCCGCGAGGAGCAGGACGCGCCCCCGGGCACGCTCCTCGCGGCGGGCGCGCCCATCGAGCTTCCGGAACGCTCGGTCCTGCTGCTGCGCGCCCTCACCTCCGTGGACCTACGCCAAAAAACCGAGTGAGCACTGTCAGTGGCGGACCGTAGTCTCCCCACTGATGGCTGTGACGAGTGAACCCCGCGCCCAGGAAGGCGGTGCCGCCCCGCGGCACCGCTCCGCCACGCGTTCGCTCCTGCGGCTGTGGCCATATGTGCGCCCGGTGCGGGCGCGGCTGTTCGGCGCGGCCGGGGTGGCGGTCGTCGCCTCCTGTATGGGGCTGGTCATCCCGCTGGTCCTCAAGTGGATGGTGGACGGGCCGGTGGCCCACCGGGACCCGGGCGGGGTCTGGCTGGGCGGTGCGCTGCTGCTCGCCCTCGGCACGGCCGAGGCGGCGCTGTTCGGGCTGCGGCGCTGGCTGGTGGGGCGGCCGCTGGCATCCGTGGAGGCCGCGATGCGCGCCGATCTCTACCGACATCTGCAGCGGCTGCCGGTCTCCTTCCACGACCGCTGGGCCTCGGGCCAGCTGCTGTCGCGGGCCACGACCGATCTGATGCTGCTGCGGATGTTCCTGGCCTTCCCGCTCACCTTCCTGGTGGTCAACGGGGTGACCATCCTGGCCGGGTTCGCCATTCTGCTGTCCCAGGAGTGGACGCTGGGCCTGGTCCTGGTGATCCCGGCGGTGCCGCTGGTGATCCTTTGCTCGCTGTTCGAGACGCGGTACGCGACGGTGGCCCGCACCGTGCAGGACCAGACCGGCGATCTGACGACGGTCGTGGAGGAGGGCGTGCTGGGCGTCCGGATCGTCAAGGGCTTCGGCCGCCACCGCAGCCAGGCCCGCGCCTTCCGCGCGCTGTCCGAGCAGGTCCGCTCCACCGAGCTGCACAAGGCGCGGCTGCTGGCCACGCTCTGGGCGCTGATCATGACCCTGCCGGAGCTGGCGATCGGCGCGGCGCTGGTGCTGGGCACGGTGCGGGTGGCCGACGGGGATCTGTCGGCGGGCACGCTGGTCGCCTTCCTCTCCACCGCCCTGACGCTGCGCTGGCCGGTGGAGTCCCTGGGCTTCCTCCTCGCGATGAGCCAGGACGCGGCCACGGCCACCGACCGCTATTTCGACGTCATGGACGCGGAACCGGCCACGGCCGCCGACCGGCTTCGGGCCGCGCCTTCGCGGGAGCGCGGCCAGGAGCAGGAGGGCGAGGGCGGCCAGGAGCAGGAGGGCGAGCGCGGCCAGGAGCAGGAGAGCGACGGCGGCCAAGAGCAGGAGGGCGAGGGCGGGCTGCGGTTCGAGGGGGTGGAGTTCGCCTACGCGGACGCGCCGCCCGACGAGCCGCCCGTGCTGCGCGGGGTCGATCTCCACATCCGCCCCGGCGAGACCATGGCGCTGGTCGGGGCGACCGGTTCCGGCAAGACCACCCTCACCGCCCTCGTCCCCCGGCTCCATGAGGTCACGCGCGGCCGGATCACCCTCGACGGCCGGGACATCACCGCCCTCGCCCGGGAGGAGCTGCGCGCCCTGGTGGCCGTCGCGTTCGAGGAGCCCACGCTGTTCTCCGCCACCGCCGGGGAGAACGTCCTCATGGGCGCCGCCGACGCGGGGACGGAGGAGCTGCTGCGGGCCCTGAAGGTGGCGCAGGCCGACTTCGTGCACGCCCTGCCCGAGGGCACCGACACCGAGGTCGGCGAGCAGGGGCTGAGTCTGTCCGGCGGTCAGCGGCAGCGGCTCGCGCTGGCGCGGGCCGTCGTGGGCGGCCCCCGGTTCCTGGTGCTCGACGATCCGCTGTCCGCCCTCGACGTACACACCGAAGCGCTGGTGGAGGCGGCGCTGCGGCGGGTGCTGGCGTCCACGACCGCGCTGGTCGTCGCCCACCGGCCGTCCACCGTGCTGCTCGCCGACCGGGTCGCGCTGCTGTCGGGGGGCCGGATCGCCGCCGTCGGCACCCATCAGCGGCTGCTGCGGGAGAGCGCGGAGTACCGCTCGCTGATGTCCGGGCAGGAAGCCGAGGAGGGGGAGAGAAGCCCATGACCACGGTCGAGGAGGAGCGGGAGAGCGCGGACGACTGGGACGACGAGGACGGGGGCCGGGCGGCGTCGTCCGACGACCGGTTCGACCGCGATGTCCTGCCCGTGCCCAAGGGCGCGTCGCGGGCCCTGCTGCGCTCGCTGCTCTCCCCGCGCCGGCGGCGGGTGTGGCTGGCGACCGTTCTGCTGCTGCTCCAGCAGGCCGCCGTCCAGGCGGGTCCGCTGCTCGTGGCGTACGCCATCGACCGTGCCGTGCCCGCCTTCCGCGACGGTGGCCACGGCCCGCTGATCGCCGTCGGCGCGGGCTATCTGGGCTGTGCGCTCGCCTCCGGGGCGCTGCAGTACGCGTTCATCCGCGCCTCCGCGCGGATCAGCCAGGACGTGCTGCTGGATCTGCGCGGCCGGATCTTCCGTCATGCCCAGGCGCTGAGCGTGGACTTCCATGAGCGGTACACCTCCGGCCGGCTGATCTCCCGCGCCACGACGGACGTCGAGTCGCTGCGCGAGCTGCTCATCGAGGGCCTGGAGGAGCTGCTCGGGGTCGCCCTGTCGGTGGTCTACATCTCCATCACGCTGCTGTATCTGGACTGGGGTCTCGGCGGGGCGGCCGTGCTCTCCTTCTGGCCGCTGTATCTGCTGATCCGCTCCTTCCAGCGCCGCTCCATGCGGGTGTACCGCAAGCGGTCGACGGCCATCGCGGCGGTCATCGTGACGTTCACCGAGACCATGAACGGCATCCGCCCCGTGCAGGCGTTCCGCCGCGAGCGCGCCAACGACGCGCGCTTCGGCGAGCAGAACCACCACCATGAGCGCGCCAACGGGGACGCGATCCTGGAGATGGCCCGCTATGTGGTCAGCTCCCGGCTGGTCGCCAACGCGGCGGTGGCCGCCATCGTCCTCTGGGGCGCCTACCGGGTGGCCTCCGGATCGCTCGCGCTCGGGGTGCTCGCCGCGGCGGCGCTGTATCTGCGCAGGCTGTACGACCCGATCGACCGGCTGGGGATGTTCCTCAACTCCTACCAGTCCGCGGCCGCCTCGCTGGAGAAGATCGCGGGCCTGCTGGCCCAGCGCCCCTCCGTGCCCGAGCCCGCAGACCCCAAGCCGCTGCCGCCGCGCCCGACGAAGGCCCCCGGCCGGGAGGTGGTCTTCGGCGGGGTGCGCTTCGCCTATCGCACCGGCGGCGAGGTGCTGCCCCGCTTCGACCTCACGCTGCCCGCCGGGCAGACAGTCGCGGTGGTCGGGGCCACCGGCGCGGGCAAGTCCACCCTGGCCAAGCTGCTGGCCCGGTTCTACGACCCCAGCGACGGCCGGGTGCTGCTCGACGGGGTGGATCTGCGCGATCTGGCCATGCCCGAACTGCGGCGCGGTGTGGTCATGGTGACGCAGGAGGCGTTCCTGTTCTCCGGCACGGTCGCCGACAACATCACCATCGGCCGCCCCGACGCCACCCGCGCCGAGATCGAGCAGGCGGCCAAGGCGATCGGCGCGCATGACTTCATCGCCGCGCTGCCCAACGGCTACGACACCGATGTACGCAAGCGCGGCGGCCGGATCTCGGCCGGTCAGCGCCAACTGGTCGCGTTCGCCCGCGCGTTGCTCGCCGATCCGTCCGTCCTCATCCTCGACGAGGCCACCTCCTCCCTCGACATCCCTGGCGAGCGGGCGGTGCAGCGCGCCATGGACACGGTGCTGCGCGGCCGTACGGCGGTCGTCATCGCCCACCGGCTGTCGACCGTCGAGACGGCCGACCGAGTGCTGGTCATGGCCGACGGCCGGATCGTCGAGGACGGCCCGCCGGACCGGCTGATCGCGGGCGAGGGCCGGTTCGCGGCACTGCACCAGGCGTGGCGGGACAGCTTGGTATGAGGCGGGCGCCGTGTACTCGTATCCAATGAAACCGCACGGCGTCAAAGGTCCACGGCGACGGCAGAAATGCGAATGCCGGCGGTAAGCAGCGCCTAAATCGCCGCGTTACTTGTCGCGATCCGTGGAGTCGGGAGAAGGCCGATTCGCGTGGTCGTAGGCTTCCTGCGACGCTGACACGTGGTCGAAATGCGCGATCGACCATTCCTGAAGTGCGCGCAGCGGCTCGCGCAGGGTGCGGCCCGCCTCGGTGAGCGTGTACTCGACGCGGACCGGAACTTCGGGGTGGACGGTGCGGCGCACGATCCCGTCCCGTTCGAGCCCGCGGAGAGTCTGGGTGAGCATCTTCTGCGAGACGCCCTCGATGCGCCGACGCAACTCCGAGAAGCGGGCGCTGCCGTCCCAGAGGGCGCCCACTATGAGCACCGTCCAACGGTCGCCAATGCGATCCAGGATGTGGCGAGTCGGGCAGTCCGCACGGTAGGGGCTGCCGCGGAGCACCAATTCGTCCTGAGTGGTTACCACAAAGTGCCTTCTTCCCATCGGAGAGCTGCATTCATACGGTAATTGCAGCGCGTCGCCCGACGCCAACCGTTCCGTAGAAAGGCGCCTCATGTCTCGCATCACCGTTATCGGCGGCACCGGCTATGCAGGTTCGGCCATCGTCGCGGAGGCCGCTGCCCGCGGTCACCAGGTCACCGCACTGAGCCGCTCGCTCCCCGACGCGCCCATCCCGAACGTGACCTATGTCCAAGGCGACGCCGCCGACGAAGCGACGCTCTCGGCCTCCATCGAGGGCGCGGACGTCGCGGTGGGCGCACTCGCCCCACGCGGCCCGCTGGCCGGCACCTTCCGCGACGTCTACAGCACCATCGCACGTCTGGCCGATGCCGCAGGCGTAGTCCTGTTCGTCGTGGGCGGCGCCTCGTCGCTGCGCCCCGCGCCCGGGGCGGATCGTTTCGTCACCGACCTCAGCCACATCCCCGCAGAGCTCCACGACGAGATCCGCGTCGGGGCCGCGCTCATCATCGAGGACCTCCCTGCCACCCCCGCGACACTCGACTGGGTCTTCGTGAGCCCGGCGCTCAGGTTCGGTGCACGTATGCCCGGCGAACGGCTCGGCCAGTATCGGCTCGGCGACGACGTCGCGGTTCAGCCCGAGGACGGCGGCGCGATCTCCGCCCCGGACTACGCCCTCGGGTTCGTCGACCTGATCGAGAAAGGCGACCACCACAGGGCACACGTCAACCTCGCCCACTGAGTGGTCGACCCCGGAGGGCTTCCGGGGTCGGCCGAGGAAGCGCACCGTTGACGCGCTCCCCCCGACAACGGCTTGTCACTCTCCAGACCTGTCGAGAAAGGCAACGAGCGCATGTCCCGCCAACGAAGCAGGGAAGATTTCCCCCTTCCGACCACTCGAAGCGCCCTGCCGATCGTCGACTCCCACCTGTTCGACGACTTGATCCCGCCGGAGGTGGCCTTCGAGATCACCGCAGGCGTACGCCGTCATCGCGAGCCCTACGTCGGCATCACCGAGAACGGCACCCCGCGCCCCGGCCTCTACCGTCTCAATGATGCGGGGGCATCCCCGAAGACCGCCGTCATGGCCGCACGGGCCTACCTCGACGGGCTGACGCCCCACCAGAGGGTGGTCGCCGCGTTACCGATGGACGCCCCGGAGTGGCGGTTGTGGACGAACGCGATCCCGACATGGCACCCGAAGGGCATGCGCCTGGAACGGCTCGCCGACAGCGACCGCGACCGCGCACTCGCCGTCATCGAGGCGAGCCTCAGCCCTGCCGGATACGCCCAGGTGAGAGCGGCGATGGCACTCAACGAGCACTTGGGCGAGCTCATCGACGACTACCGGGACACCCTCACGGAGTTCGCCTACTGGTTCACCGTCTTCGGGACTCCCTCGGGCGACTCCCCGTGGGGATGGCAGCTGATGGGCCATCACGTGGACCTGCATTGCGTCTTTGTCGGAGGGCAGGTGGTTCTCGCCCCCGTGTTCCTCGGTGCCGAGCCGACGACCGGGACGGGACGGTTCGAGGGCATCACGGCCTTCGGCGACGAGACCGAGGTCGCCCTGGCCTTCCGCCGCACCCTGGACCCCGACCGGGAGGGCGAGTTCCTGATGGGGTCCTCGCTGCGCGCGGAGGACCTTCCGCCCGAACTCGCCGGACCGTGGAACGGACGGCATCTCGCCGGTGCGGGCAGTGACAACCTCGTCCTGCCTCCCGAGGGGATCGTCGCGGCAAGCCTGCCGGCCGACCAGCGTGACGGTCTGGTGGAGCTGATCCGGGTCTACCTCGACCGCCTCCCGACGCCACAGGCCGAGCGCACCCTGGCACTCGTCCGTGAGCACTTCGACGAGACGCGGTTCGCCTGGCGCGGCGGCCACGACGACGAGTGCGCCTTCTACTACCGGATCCACTCACCCGTACTCCTGGTCGAGTACGACAACCATCCCGGTGTCTTCCTCGCCAATCCCGAGCCCGCCCGCTTCCACGTCCACACCATCGTGCGGGCCCCCAACGGCAACGACTACGGACGTGATCTCCTCGCCCAGCACTACCGGCTCCACCACGGCGGTTGACCAAACCGGGACTCGGTGAGCCCGGCGGCCGGGCGCCGGGTGCGGCCCGGCGATCCGTTGCCGGTCGCTCAGGCCCCGTGCGCGTACGAGGCCAGCAGCCCCGCGGCGAGCACCGGGTCCACGACCGGGACGCCCAGCCGCCGCTCCAGCAGGGGCCGGATGCCGATGGTGTTCAGGCCCGTACAGGCGAGGAGCAGCGTGTCCGCGCCCGAGGCGACGAGCCCGGCCGCGGCCTCCAGCACCGCCTCGGGCCCCTCCGGGGCGAGCAGGTCGGTGGTGCGGTGGACGCCGTGGGGGCGGGCGGAGGCGGTGAAGCGGTCGCCGAGCAGGGCGCGTACCGCGGGCGGTGCCTCGTCCCGGATGCCCAGTACCCCGACCCGGCGGCCGAGGCCCAGGGCGACGGCGGCGGCCGCCGACCCCGCGCCGATGACGGGGACGCCGACGGCCCGACGGGTCTCCTGGAGCGCCGGATCGGCGGCGCAGCTGATGATCAGCGCCTGCGCCCCGGCATCGGCCAACTCCCGGGCGAGGGCGACGATCTTGGGTTCGGCGCGGGCCTCGGACTCGTCGTCGTGGATGCCGTACGGCTGGTCGGGGATGCACCGCGAGACGGTCGGCAGACCGTAGCGCTCCTCGATGGCCGTGCCATGGGTGGCGACGGCGGCGGGGTCCTCGCTGGTGAGGACGCGGATCACCCCGATGGGCCGGGCCGGGGCTTCGGACGGGGGCACGGACATGAGGGACCTCCGGTGGGTGAGGCGCATCGGGTCGGACGAAGGGTGCGGGCGGGGGCGCGGCGCGGGAGGGGCGCCGCCCGCCGGTCGCCCCGAGGGTGCGAGTGGAATACGCGAAGGCGCCGCGCACCCGTCGCACCGAGGATGTGCGTGGGGAACGCGGCAGGCACCGCGCACCCGTCACGCCGAGGATGTGCGTGGGCAACGCGGCAGGCACCGCGCACCCGTTACGCCGAGGCCGCCACCACCTCCGCCGCCATCCGGACGGCGATGGCGCGGGCCAGGAGCACGGGGCGGTCGGCGGCCCGCAGGGCGGCGGTGCGCATCCGCTCGGTGTAGCCGATGCAGTCCAGGACGAGCCAGGAGCTGCCGCGCTCGGCCAGGCCGCGCGCGGCGGCGGCCACGTCGTCCAGGACGCGCTCGGCGGGGCCGTACGGATCGGCGACCGCGGCCTCCACCCGGCCGGGCAGCAGCTCCGCCCAGCGCCGGGAGACGTCCTCCGCCTGGTCCGGGTGCGGGCAGACGATGCCCACGGGGTCGGTGCCCACGGCCGCGGCCACGGCCTGCTGCACCAGCGGTTCGGCGAACAGCAGCGGCCGCCGGGCCCGTACCGCCGGGAAGCGCCCGGTGCACAGCAGCAGCGTCGCGGCTGCGCCGTCCCGCTCCGCGCGGGCGACCGCGTCCGTGATCCGCGGGACGATCGCACCATGCCCGAGCAGCACCGAACGGCCGTCGCGCAGCCGGGAGACCAGCGGTGCCTCGCCGTGTTCGGGGGCCAGCAGTCGGCGGGTCGCGGCCTCGGCGTCGCCGTCGAACCGGTCGGCGTCGAGCGCGCCGTGTTCGACCAGGCGCACCCCGGGCAGCAGCGGTTCGGCGTCCGGGCGGAGGTCGGCGCGCGGGGCCTGGCCGATGGTGACGAGGCCGAGGGCCGGACCGCCCGCCGGGTCTTCGCGGTCCACGGTCTCCGTGGTGTCCACAGCGTGCATGTCCTTCCTCACAGGGCCGTTCACAGAACTGTTCAAAGGCTCGGAGCCCGCCACGGGCTCGTTCACAGCGCCTTGGTGAGCTGTCCGACGTCGTTGAGGGAGCTTCCGGCGACGAGTCCCGCGCCGACCAGCGACAGATCGTTCTCGGCCTGCTCGTCGGACTCCTTGCGCGCCCTCGCGTCGGCGATCCCGCGCCGCCGCCACATGGTGTAGAGCTGACGGACCACCAGGGCGCCGAGGACCATCCATCCGGCCTGGGGCGTGGCCACCAGAAGGCCGGTGGCCAGCAGGACGCCCATCTGCCGGGAGGGTCCGCCGATCAGCTGGACCAGCGCGCCGGGGATCGCCCACAGCAGCATGGTGGTCATGGTGCCGGGTTCGAGGCCGGTCTTGATGGTGGTGACGTAGACCTCGGCGACCGGCGGCACCTTGCCTTCGGAGAAGAAGGCCTTCCAGGCGACGGCGACGACGACGAGCGCCACACCGAAGCCGACGAGCTGGGCGAGGTACTGCTGACGCCGCCCCTCGATCTCGAAGGGCCGCCAGGGCGCGGCGTCCCGGCGCAGCAGCCAGCCCGCCTTGAAGTCGTAGCCGAGGTCGGCGAAGGCGGGGCCGGTGGAGGCCGTGTAGCCGACCAGCAGGGCGAGCGGGACGGTCGGTATGTGCAGCACCAGGCCGATGATCAGGAAGATCAGGGTGACGGCGAAGGCCGGGAACCAGCCGGAGTGCATCGCCGCCAGCCCCACGATCAGCTGGTGGACGATGGCGGCGACACCGGCCAGCAGCACCCAGCCGACCAGGGCGGGCAGCGAGAGCCCGCCGACCACGCCGCCCGCGATCGCGACCACGACCGCGCCACAGATGAACAGACCCATGCCCTCCAGCAGTCCCCGCCGCAGCTGGGGGGCCCGGACCGTACGGCCACCGTCGGCGTCCGGGCCATCGGTGTCCGGGCCGCCATCGGCGCTCTCCGCCTGATCAGCCCCTTCGCCCCCGCCCTTCCGCGTCCGCATCAGGAGCAGCGCCTGGGTCAGGGCGACCAGCCCGGCGCCGATCATCAGCCCGTGGGGCACATGGTTCGCGCCCAGGTCGAAGCCGAAGTCGGGGGCGTACTGCCCCACGGTCAGCCCGATGCCGAACATGGCCAGCGCCCAGATGTTGCCCAGGAAGCCCACACCCGCGGCGCTGGTCGGCAGCTTGAACAGCGCGCCGACGAAGCCGACCACGGCCCCCACGCCCAGGATCGCGGCCTTGCGCCCGCCGGTGTCCCCGGCATTGATCGTCTCGGCCGCCGCGATACCGGCCGGCCAGGAGCCGGTGGCGGGCAGCAGCTTGGAGTCGAACACCCGGTACAGCACCCAGCTGTCGACCGCCAGGCCGATGACGGCCCCGCCGAGCATGGGCCACACCAGGTCGTTACGCCCGAGAGCGAACGGCACCGCGATGGGGGTGAGCAGGGAGTTCGCCGCGGCGAAGGTGGAGCCGGAGATCGCCGACTGCACCAGGTTCTGCCGGTGCTTCGAACGCATCCGGGTCAGCACGCCCACCGGGACGCGGCCGATGAGCATCGCCACCAGGGCGCCGATCACCGCCGTATTGGGCGACACCCCGAGCGTGGTGATCAGCACGATGCCGATCAGGGCGCCGAGGACCGACAGCACGATGGTCAGGACGAGGGTGACCGGTTCGAAGGCTCTGGGGTGCGACCGCGGTGGGGCGTCCGCGGCCGTGGTGGCCTGGGGGTTCGGGTTCATGGGGACTCCTGCGGGGTCCGGGTGGGGACGGGTCGGTCACCCCGCTGGGGTGAGGGCCTGGAGGTGGGTCATGGGTCCGTACAGCTCGACCAGGCGGGCGAACTCCTCGGCGTCCAGGAAGCGGGCGACGCCGCGTCCGAACTCCTTGGCGGTCTCGACGGCGAACCGGGCGGCGACGGCGATGTCGGTCTCATGGCTGGCGCCGGTGGCGCATCCGGCCACCGCCGTGCCCGCCGTGATCGCGAGGCCGACGACGGGGGCGGTGGTGGCCACGGCGGGCTGGAGGATGGAGTTGAGGTGGTGCACTCCGTTGCCGTACGGGGTGATGTCCTGGGTGGTGATCGGCAGGATCCGCGCCGACTCGCCGGTCACGCTCTCCAGGACCGACACCAGATCCTCGCTGACCCGCAGGATCCAGCCCTGGCAGACCGTGGGCGACAGGGCGACGCCGCGGTGGTTGAGCAGCCGGTTGCCCTTGGTGGTGTCGATGGAGACGACCGCGTCCATCGCGGTCGAGATCTCCTCGCGGTTGCACACCAGGGTGTCCACCGGGGAGTCCATGAAGGGTACGGGGTCGTGCGGCTGGGTGGGAGCCCAGCCGGAGACGTGCGTGGAGAGCGTGACATCGCCGTCCAGGACGTCGCCCCGGGCGTGCATGTCCAGCAGCTTGGCCGCGGCGGACAGCGCCGCGACCGCCCCGTCGGCGTCCGAGACCAGCCCGATCCGCTCCGGTCGGGCGCCGACTCCGCCGAGCCGGCCGAGGATGCCCAGCGTCGGGGCGGCGCCGCCGGCCAGCTTGCCGCGGCGGCCGGGGACGGTGACGGAGACGAAGTCCGTGCTGCCCTTGTCGCCCTCGACGGTGCGTACCTCGATCGCGGGCGCCGTCTGGGGGTCGGCTCCGGCCGCGGTCTGGACCGCGCGCAGATGGTCGGCGAGGAGGGCGCCGCTGGTCTGCGGACGGTCGAGGAGTTCGATGATGTCAAGGACGTGTTTGAGCACGGCTGGCCTCTCACGGCGGGTGATGCGGTGGTCGGGGTGAAGCGGTGGTCGGGGTGATGCGGCCGGTCGGGATGATGCGGTCGGTGACGCCGATGGCCCGACCGGACACGAGCGGGGAAGCGGTGCGCGGGGCGGGCACTGCCACCGGGCACCGGCCTGGCCAGGGATCCTCCCGGCGCCGGCCCCGCCAGGGTCCGCCCGGTGTCGCACAGTGCGCAATGTTTTCTCTATATCCGAGAATGTTTACCCTTTCGTCATGGCTGAGCAGACGCCCGTAACCGGCGCCCCACCCCTCCAGACCGCGGACCGCGTGCTGAATGTGCTGCTGTCCTTCGACCGGGAGCGCCCGGAGTGGGGCGTCACCGAGATCGCCGAGGAGTTCGGGCTGGACAAGTCGGTGGCCCAGCGGCTGCTGGCCGCGCTCGCCTACCGGGGCTTCCTGGTCTCCGACAAGCGCTCACGCCGCTACCGGCTGGGCCCGGCGGTGTGGCATCTGTCCTGGGTGTGGGAGCGAGGCGGCGGCATGGCCAGCCTGGCCCGGCCCACCCTGGAGGCGCTGGCCGGGGCGGTCGGGGTGAACGCGCTGTTCGCGGTCCCGGACGGGGTGCATATGCGCTGCGTCGCGGCGGTGGACGGGGCCACCGGCCCGCTGCGCTACTACGTACTGGCGGGCGAGCTGTACCCGGCGCACGCCGGGGCCACCTCCCGCGCCTACTTCGGTATGCTCGCGCCCGGTGACCGGGCCGTCCTGCTGTACGGCCGCCCGATGGCGCGCTTCGGCGAGCACACTCTGACCGATCCAATGCGGCTGGAGGAGCGCTTCTCCGAGGTGCGGCGCGAGGGCTACGCCTACTCCGAGGGCGAGTACGATCCGGACACCGCCGCGCTCGCGGCGCCGGTTCTGGTGGGCAGACGTCCGGTGGGCACCCTGACCCTGGCCGCCACCCCCGAGGTGCTGCGCCCACGCCGGGAGCAGCTGGTGGCACCGCTGCTCCAGGGCGCCGCCGATCTGGGCCGGGCACTGACGCCCGCCCGGCCCCGGCGCGCCCCGCACGGCGAGCGGCGCTGAACGGCGCGGCGTCGGCGGCGGGCCACCCGGCGTCCCGCCGCCTCCCTTGTGACCCGTCTCGGAAAGGCCCCCTCATGCAGTTGCTGCTGCTGTCGAACTCCGCCGCGCCCGGCCGTGGCTATCTGGAACACGCACGGGAGGAGATCGCCTCGGTGCTGGACGGCGCGCGCCGGCTCGTCTTCGTGCCGTACGCGCTGGCCGACCACGACGGCTACACCGCCCAGGTGGCCTCGGCCCTGGAGCCGCTGGGCGTGGAGGTCACCGGTGCGCACACCGCCGACGACCCGGCCGGTCTGGTGCGCGGGGCACGGGCGGTGTTCGTCGGCGGCGGCAACAGCTTCCGGCTGCTCAAGGCGTTGCACGAGCGCGATCTGGTCCGGGCGATACGGGAGCGGGTGGCCGCGGGCGCGGTCTACATGGGCTCCAGCGCGGGCACCAACATGGCCTGCCCGACCCTGCGCACCACCAACGACATGCCCATCGTCCAGCCGCCCAGCTTCGAGGCGCTGGGCCTGCTGCCGTTCCAGATCAACCCGCACTACCTCGACGCCAAACCGGACACCGCTCACATGGGCGAGACCCGGGCCCAGCGACTCGAGCAGTTCCTCGAGGAGAACGACGTCCCCGTGCTCGGCCTCCGCGAGGGCACCTGGCTGCGCCGGAACGCGGACCGGTTGACCCTGGGCGGCATCGACGCCGGGGCGATCCTCTTCCGCCGGGGCGAGGACCCGGCGGAGCTGCGCCCCGGTGCCGATCTGAGCGCCCTGCTGCGCGAGGAGCCGCGCTTCGACTCCGCCGTGCGCTGACGGCGGGGATCGGGTTCGCCGAGTTCGGGGGCATGGGGGTGGGACGTAAGGGGTGGGACATGGCAGGTGATGCTGGGATACGCCACCGACATCACCCCTTACCGAAATTGACCGTAAATCACCGTCATATGAACACGGCACACCTGTCAACGGACACTTTCCGGACAAGTTTTTGTCGCGATCCTGACAGGTCGAGTCCATTGGTGCCACTCTTCCCTCGGCCGAGGCGCGGCGCTTCCCCCAGCCCACAGCCGCGCCCGAAGCCACAGGCACAGCGACAGCCACAGCCACCCTCCACACCAGCACGCGTTCTGCCCTGCCCTGCCCGGACGGCGACCCAGCCGCCCGGTCGTCCCGGCCGTGCCACCGCGCGGCCAGCGCAGAAGGAGTCAGTGTGAGATCGCTCCCCCAACGGCACCTCAGACCCAGTAGCCGCAGATCCGGTCGCACCCCGGGCAATCGGGCCATCGCGACCGGTGCGCTGGTCGTCGCGGCGGCGATGATCGGCGTCGGCTTCCAGAGCGGCACCGCCGCCGCCCGCCCGGACGACTCCGCGAAGGCCGCGAACGCCGCCGACCGTCCCGCCGCCCGCACGATCTCCGGCGCCCCCGACCGCGGCGCCCTCCCCGTGAAGCTGTCCCCCGCCCAGCGCGCCGAGCTGATCCGCGAGGCGGACGCCGCCAAGGGCGAGACCGCCCAGGACCTCAAGCTCGGGGCCAAGGAGAAGCTGGTCGTCAAGGACGTCGTCAAGGACGCCGACGGCACGACGCACACCCGCTACGAGCGCACCTACGCCGGACTCCCCGTCCTCGGCGGCGACTTGGTCGTCGACCGGGCGAAGAGCGGCGCGCCGCTGACCGTCGCCAAGGCCACCAAGGCCCGGCTGACCGTCCCGACCACCAGCGCCGCCGTCGCACCCGCCACCGCCGAGAAGGCCGCCGTGAAGGCGGCGAACGCGCAGGGCTCGCGGAAGACCTCCGCCGACCGGGCGCCCCGCAAGGTGATCTGGGCCGCGAAGGGCACCCCGACCCTCGCCTACGAGACGGTCGTCGGCGGCCTCCAGGAGGACGGCACTCCGAACGAGCTGCACGTCATCACCGACGCGGCCACCGGCAAGAAGCTGTTCGAGTTCCAGGGCGTCAAGAAGGGCACCGGGAACAGCCAGTACAGCGGCCAGGTGACCCTCGGCACCTCGGGCAGCGCCGGCTCGTACAACCTCACCGACTCCGGTCGCGGCAACCACAAGACGTACAACCTCAACCGCTCCACCTCGGGCACCGGCACGCTCTTCACGGACGCCGACGACGTCTGGGGCAACGGCACCACCTCCGACGCCGCGACCGCCGGGGTGGACGCGCACTACGGCGCCGCCGAGACCTGGGACTACTACAAGAACGTCCACGGCCGCACCGGTATCCGGGGCGACGGCGTCGGGGCGTACTCCCGGGTCCACTACAGCAGCGGTTACGTCAACGCCTTCTGGCAGGACGCCTGCTTCTGCATGACCTACGGCGATGGCTCGGGCAACGCCAAGCCGCTGACCTCCATCGATGTCGCCGCGCACGAGATGAGCCACGGTGTCACCGCGGCCACCGCCAACCTCACCTACAGCGGTGAGTCCGGCGGGCTCAACGAGGGCACCTCCGACATCTTCGCCGCCGCCGTCGAGTTCTACGCGAACAACGCGAACGACCCCGGTGACTACCTCGTCGGCGAGAAGATCGACATCAACGGCAACGGCACCCCGCTGCGCTACATGGACAAGCCCAGCAAGGACGGGGCCTCCAAGGACAGCTGGTACTCCGGTGTCGGCAATGTGGACGTCCACTACTCGTCCGGCATCGCCAACCACTTCTTCTACCTGCTCTCCGAGGGCAGCGGCGCCAAGGTCATCAACGGCGTGAGCTACAACAGCCCGACGTACGACAACCTCCCGGTCACCGGCATCGGGCGGGACAACGCGGAGAAGATCTGGTTCAAGGCGCTGAGCCAGCGGATGACCTCCAACACCAACTACGCGGGCGCCCGCGACGCCACACTGTGGGCGGCGGGCGAGCTGTTCGGCCAGGGCAGCGCGCAGTACAACGCGGTGGCCAACGCCTGGGCCGGGGTCAACGTCGGCACCCGGATCGCCGACGGCGTCACCGTCACCCCGCCCGGCGACCAGACCAGCGTCGTCAACCAGGCCACCGGCCTCCAGATCACCGCGACCAGCTCCAACCCGGGCGCGCTGAGCTACGCGGCCACCGGGCTCCCCGCGGGCCTGGCCATCGACTCCGCCAGCGGTCTGGTCTCCGGCACCCCGACCACCGTCGGGTCGAGCTCGGTGACCGTCACGGTGACCGACTCGGCCGGCAAGACGGGTACGGCGTCCTTCACCTGGACGGTCGGCACCAGCGGCGGCAATGTCTTCGAGAACACCGCGGACATCGCCATCCCGGACGCGGGTGAGCCGATCACCTCGCCGATCTCGGTGAGCCGGGCCGGCAACGCGCCCAGCAACCTCCAGGTGGGCGTGGACATCGTGCACACCTACCGCGGCGACCTGGTGATCGACCTGGTGGCCCCGGACGGTACGGCCTACCGGCTCAAGGACAGCAGCCTCTTCGACTCGGCGGACGATGTGCGGACCACGTACACCGTGAACGCGTCCTCCGAGACCGCGGTCGGCACCTGGAAGCTGCGGGTGCAGGACATGTACGCCCAGGACACCGGCTACATCAACAGCTGGAAGCTGACGTTCTGAAGGTTCTGACGCACTGACGTTCTGACCGAGCCTCGAGGCTCACCCAGGACAGGCGCCGCCAGGGGTCGACCCGACTCCCCCTGGCGGCGCCTCTTTTAGCCCATTTTCAGTCCATGACTCTTACATACGCCTGTCCGGAATCCGAAGGTTGATCAGCATTCAACGAACATTTTCCCTTCGACCTGTCGTGAAACCCGTGACATGTCCCGGACTTGTGTGACAGTCTGCCCAACGCATTACGCATCAGTACCTCTTGTTCAGCACCGGACCGCACTTCCCCGCAGTCCGGCGCTGACCCCCCACAGCAACGAGGAGATCGCGTGCGCAAGACCTTCAGCATGCCCATATCCGGTGCGGCGAAGCGGCGTTCCGCCATCGCCGCCGGTACCGCGGTCGCCGCGGCGGCCCTGCTCGCCTCCGGACTGAGCACCGGCACCGCGGGTGCCGCCCCGGCCAAGTCCGGCGCCCAGCCCACGGCGCTCACCGCCTCGGCCCGTGCCGAGCTGCTCCGCGAGGCCAACACGACCAAGGCGGACACCGCCTCGTCGCTCGGCCTCGGCGCCAAGGAGAAGCTGGTCGTCAAGGACGTCATCAAGGACGCCGACGGCACCACCCACACCCGCTACGACCGCACCTACGACGGACTGCCCGTCCTCGGTGGCGACCTGATCGTCCACCGCGCCAAGGGCGGTGACGTCCGAAGTGTCACCAAGGCCACCAAGGCCACCGTCAAGGTCGCCTCCACCACGGCCGGGATCGCCCCGAGCGCCGCGGCGAAGTCGGCCGTCAAGCTGGCCAAGGCCGACGACACCGCCAAGGCCGCGGCCGACCAGGCCCCGCGCAAGGTGATCTGGGCCGCCGACGGCAAGCCCGTGCTCGCCTACGAGACCGTCGTCGGCGGGGTGCAGAAGGACGGCACCCCGAACCAGCTGCACGTCATCACCGACGCCGCCACCGGCAAGAAGCTCTACGAGTACCAGGGCATCGAGACCGGCAAGGGCGAGAGCGAGTACAGCGGCTCGGTCGAGCTGGGCACCAGCAAGGAAGGCAGCGGTTACACCCTGACCGACGCCGACCGCGGCGGCCACAAGACCACCAACCTGGAGAACAAGGAGGACGGCGAGGGCAAGGCCTTCACCGACGACGACGACAACTGGGGCACCGGCAAGCCGGACGACCCCCAGACCGCCGCCGTCGACGCCCACTACGGCGCCGCCGCCACCTGGGACTACTACAAGAACGTGCACGGCCGCGACGGCATCGCGGGCGACGGCAAGGGCGCCTACTCCCGCGTGCACTACGGCGACAGCTACGTCAACGCCTTCTGGGACGACAGCTGCTTCTGCATGACCTACGGCGACGGCCAGGGCAACAAGGCCCCGCTGACCGCGCTCGACGTGGCGGGCCACGAGATGAGCCACGGCGTCACCTCCACGACCGCGGGCCTGGAGTACAGCGGCGAGTCGGGCGGCCTCAACGAGGCCACCTCCGACATCTTCGGCACCTCGGTGGAGTTCAACGTCAAGAACACCACCGACGTCGGTGACTACCTCATCGGCGAGGCGATCGACATCAACGGTGACGGCACCCCGCTGCGCTACATGGACAAGCCCAGCAAGGACGGCCAGTCCGCGGACAACTGGTCCGACGGCGTGGGCGACCAGGACGTGCACTACTCCTCCGGTGTCGCCAACCACTTCTTCTACCTGCTGTCCGAGGGCAGCGGCGCGAAGGAGATCAACGGTGTGAAGTACGACAGCCCCACCTCCGACGGCTCCAAGGTCGAGGGCATCGGGCGGGACAAGGCCGAGAAGATCTGGTACAAGGCCCTGACCACGTACATGACCTCCAACACCGACTACCACGCCGCCCGTGAGGCCACGCAGAAGGCCGCCACGGACCTGTACGGCGCCGACAGCGCCGAGTCCAAGGGCGTGGACGCCGCCTGGGCCGGGGTCAACGTCAAGTAAAACCAACTGAGTTACCGCACGACACTCTGCCGGTGCCCGGGGCCTGAGGCCCCGGGCACCGGTATGTTTCATCCACGGTAAAGCGACATCTTTGTCGCGTTGGGCGGAAGCTTCACCCAACTCCCCAACACAACTGGAGATACGCGTGGATTCACGTTCGACGTCAGCCATATCCGGCATATCCCGTCTCAGACGCTCGCGTACCGCCCTCGCCGCCGGAGCGGCGACCCTGGCCGCCTCCCTGCTCGTCGCCGGCGCCACCGCCGGATCCGCGAACGCGGCCGCTCCTTCGGCTCCTTCGGCCACCCCCTCGGGTGCCGCCACCGTCCCGCTCTCCCCCTCGGTCCGCGCCGAGCTGCTGCGGGAGGCGGGCTCCACCGCCGTCTCCACCGCGAAGTCGCTGCGGCTCGGTGCCAAGGAGAAGCTGGTCGTCAGGGACGTCGTCAAGGACGCCGACGGCACCACCCACACCCGCTACGAGCGCACCTACGCGGGACTGCCGGTCCTCGGCGGCGATCTGATCGTCCATGAGTCCGCGACCGGCGCCTCCCAGGGTGTCGACAAGGCGACCGACGCCGACATCGAGGTCGGCGACACCAGCGCCGCCATCGCCCCCTCCGGCGCCGAGCGGTCCGCCCTCGGCGCCGCGCGGGCCGCGGGCGACAAGAAGGCGGGGGCCGAGGACGCGCGCAAGGTGATCTGGGCCGCCACCGGCAAGCCCACGCTCGCGTACGAGACGGTCGTCACCGGGGTGCAGAAGGACGGTACGCCGAGCAAGCTGCACGTCATCACCGACGCCGACTCCGGCCGGAAGCTCTACGAGTTCCAGGCCGTCGAGAACGGCACCGGCACCGGCCAGCACAACGGCAAGGTCACCGTCGGCAGCGTCCGCAGCGGCAGCCAGTGGATGCTGAAGGACGCCCCGCGCGGCGGCCACCAGACGTACAACCTCAAGCACGCGTGGGAAGACACCAAGAAGGGGTCGGCGTTCTACGACGCCGACAACGTCTGGGGCAACGGCAAGCCCACCATCGCGCAGACCGCCGCCGTGGACGTCCACTACGGCGCGGCCATGACCTGGGACTACTACAAGTACGTCCTCGGCCGGAACGGCATCAAGGGCAACGGCAAGGCCGCGTACTCCCGCGTCCACTACGGCGACGCGTACGAGAACGCCTTCTGGGACGACGACTGCTTCTGCATGACCTACGGCGACGGCGCGGGCAACAAGAAGCCGCTGACCTCGCTCGACGTCGCCGGCCACGAGATGAGCCACGGGCTCACCTCGGCCACCGCCAACCTCGAGTACAGCGGCGAGTCCGGCGGGCTCAACGAGGCCACCTCCGACATCTTCGGCACCGCCGTGGAGTGGTACGCCAAGAACGCCAAGGACCCCGGTGACTACCTCATCGGCGAGAAGATCGACATCAACGGCGACGGCACCCCGCTGCGCTACATGGACAAGCCCAGCAAGGACGGCCTGTCCTACGACTACTGGAAGAGCGGTGTGGGCGACGACGACCCGCACTTCACCTCCGGTATCGCCAACCACTTCTTCTATCTGCTGTCCGAGGGCAGCGGCCGCAAGGTCATCGGCGGGGTGACCTACAACAGCCCGACCAAGGACGGCCGCACCGTCAAGGGCATCGGCCGCGCCAAGGCCGAGAAGATCTGGTACAAGGCCCTGACCACGTACATGACCTCGACCACCAACTACGCCAAGGCCCGCACCGCGACCCTCAAGGCCGCGAAGGCGCTGTACGGCGCGAGCAGCGCCGAGTACAAGGCGGTCGACAACGCCTGGGGCGGCGTGAACGTCAAGTGACCCCGCCGGTCGGCCGGGCTGCCCAGCCCGGCCGACCGGTTACCCCTCCATCTCCTACCGCCCGCCGGCCGCCAACTGGCACGCCCGCTGGTTCTCCGCGGCGGCGCAGGGCAGATGGCCGTGGGTCTCGATGAGGTTCCGCCCGGTGTCCCCGGCCAGATAGTCGAGGAACTTCGAGGTCAGGGAGTTCGCGGGCGGTGCGGTGTAGGTGTACGCGTACTCCGGCTCCCAGAAGGGGTAGATCCGCTCCCGCACCGCGTCGATGGAAGGCTTGCGGTTGTCGAGGGCCACCAGATGGAGATTCCCCTTCCGGGCGCTCTCCTCGGCGGAATGCAATTCGGCGTAGCCGATCGCGCCGGGGGTGTTCGCCACCGTCTTCAACACCTCGCCGGTGCTGTCGAGTTCACAGCGGACGACGGCGTCCCCGGTGAATTTCGGGGTCCGGCAGTTGTCGGACGTCCGCGAGATCTCGTTACGCCCCAGCACCCGGTTCTCGAACACCCCGCGCGTCCCCGATTTCGCGTCCCGGCTCACCAGCCGCACCGGCAGATCGGGCCCGCCGGGCAGCTGGTTCCAGTTGGTGATCCGGCCCGAATAGAGCCTGCGAAGCTCCTCGAGCGAGAGATCGGGCATCCGTACGTCCTTGTTCACCACCACGCTGAAGACGGACAGCGCCACCAGATGCTCCTTGAGCTTGGGGTCCCCATCCCCCTCCGGGCCGTCGGAAAATGCGAGATATCCCGGGAATCCGCCCTTCGCCGCCTCCCCGGCGTCGATCAGCGTCTTCGTACCGCGCCCACTGCCCTGCGCCTCGACGGTGACATGGGCATCCCGGCAGTCGCCCTGATACGCCTCGCCCGCGTCCTGCGTCACCGGCTTGAACGCGGTCGAGCCGACGATCGTCAGATTCCCCTCGGCGCAGCCGCGCGGCAGCGGATCGTCCCGCCACACCCGCATACCGAACGACTGGAGCATCAGCATGGCCAGCAGACTGCCGATCAGCCCGAGCATGCGATTGCTGGGCCGCCGGAACTTCTCGTTGTTGCGGATCCTGCCCTCTTTGATCCGCCCGCCCACATGCGGCGGCTTATCGGTCCCGGCACCCGTCAGCAGCACCAGCAGCTTGAAGTGATCCCCCTTGTTCAGCGGCACCCGGGGCAGCGAGATCTCATTGCCCGCACAGACCAGCCCGGGATTCTCCGGCGTCCCGCGCTGCGGCAGATGCCGCAGCAGATCCGGATGGCTGGGCTCGGTGACCGCCACATCCCGCACGGTGCGATTGGGAAAGGTCGCGGTGAGCCCACGGTGATTCGTCGCCGGCGCCGTGATGTAGTCGTCGGCGTCAATGCTCCGAAACCCATCATTCTCAATCCGCAACAGCACCAAGGAGGCCCCGGCCAGATCCGGGGTATTCTCCAGCATCCGCAACCGCTGATGAATCGGCCCGTCCTGGGTGCTGTCGTCTATCAACGTGTCCATCTGCACGCGATAGCCGATACGCTTCCGCCCGGGAATCAGCCGCTCGTACGACAGCCCCCCGACCGTCACCACGACGCCGAGCAGCGCCAGCAGATTTTCGGGCGCCGTCAACTGCTCCAGCCACTTCACGATTGCCCCCCGTGCACGCAATGGCTTCAGGGGGGCGAATGTACGCTCCACGAACGCACATGTGGCCGATGTGGCTCACCTCTCATCCAATGTTCGTCCCGCGTTCAACGACCCCTGTCGTGGTCCGGAACGGAGGCTCCAACCCGCGTGAGGGCGGCGACCGTTCCACGCGGGTCGTCCGCGTGAAACCGGAGCGTACGGGCGAAGCCCGGCCCGCCGAGCGGTCGCACGAACTCCACCGGTTCCGTCAGCTCCACCGTCACCGTGGTCTGGCTGCCCACCGCGAGGTCGAGCACCCCGTCCGCGCTCACCTGCAGCAGCCGTCCGTCGGGGTAGCGCCGCTCGACCCGGGCGGCGGCGATGGTGGCGGCCGGAACCCGCAGGTCGAACAGTGCGCCGAACCGTATGCGCAACGAGCCGTCGGATCCCACGACATGCGGCCGGACCACGCAGGACGCGTGCAGGGCGAGGATCAGCACCACCCCGTACACATCGACGACGAGCAGGATCGCGTGCACGACCGGCCAGGGGATCACCAGCGCCAGCCCGACCGTTTCGACCACGGAGACGAAGAGCAGCCCGTACATCATGGCCGTCTGGGGTCCGGTGTACGCGGCGGCCAGCGCCCCCTCGGGGACCTGGTGACGGCGGCGCAGCACCCACAGCCCGACGCTGTGCAGGGCCCGGACCTCATGCACGATGAGCCTGCGCGCGACCACCGGTACCAGCGTACGCAGCGCCCCTCGCATGGCGTCCCGCCGCCCGGCCCCGGCCCGCCGCCGGACGGCGTACAGCCGCCACAGAACGACGGCCTCCAGCGCGAGCACGGTCGCGACCAGCGCCTCGGCCCCCACGAGAACCGCTCCGGGTATCCGTACGCCTGCCACCACACACACCGCGACGACCACCTCGGCGGGCAGCACCACCCACACCGCCACCCGCGCGACCCGCAGGCCCTTGACGGCCTCGCCGCCCTCTCCGATACGCATGCCGCCAGTAGAAACCCTGCCGCTGCGACAAGGTCAACCGTGGCCGCATGAAGGGTCAGTCGGGCAAGGGCAGGCGGATGACGGGATCGAAGGGGCGCTTCTGGAAACCGGTCCGCAGATTGCGGCAGTCCGGCGCCTTGCACATGAAGAACTCCTCGACCGTCTTCCGCCCCGTGCGGTTTTTCAGCCAGGACTTCTCGTCGGCGGTGAGCCGACGGTGCAGCTCGTCGGATCCGCAGGTGTAGCAGTACATCTTCTGGTCTCGCACGACACCTCCTGAAAAGGCGGACAGCCAACCCGCGAGCCTACGAGGCACATTGACTGACGGACAGTACACAACCGGACAACTCGACCCCTCCCCGGCGATGCGCACGGTCCGGGGAGGGGTCCCCAGCAGCCGCGAGACCATCCCGGCTGGCGGCCGGGGCGTCCCGGCCGCCATGGCCCACGGCGGAACGGGACGACATGCGCGACGAGAGCACCTATTGCCATCGACCACAGCGGCCCCGCGCGCCCTGGCAAGCGAGCGCCGCCGGTACGGCCGCGCTGGTCACCGTCGTCGCCCTGGGCGGTTGCTCGTCGTCGCCTCCCGGGCTGGTCGAGAGCGCCGACAAGAAGTGCGACACCATCACCGACCGGTTCACCGGGGACCTGGCCTACGGCAAGACACTCGGATCGGACGACCTGACGAAGGTGCGCAAGCGGAACACTCTGATCAGGGACCTGCGGAAGGACGTCAAAGAGCTGCCCCAACCCGATTCCGCGGCCGACCGGGCCGCACTGAACGCCTGGCTGGGCAAGCTGGACGCGTACGCGAAAGAGCTGTACACGATGCACAGCGTCATCCAGAACCTCAAGCCCGGCATGGAGCTGCTGCTCGCCGTGACCGCCAACATCGTCAAGGACAGCGCGGAGGAGGCGGGGGCGGCAGCCAAGAAGGCCGGTCTACGCAGTTGTGCTCACGTCAAGCGGTGGGAGTACCTGGTACCGGATTGATCTGTTCAGCAGTGCCAACGGGGCACCCAGCTGCGAGACATCAAGGAGTCCGAGGAATTCATCGTCGTCCCGCCTGAGTTGCTGACTCACTACACCCCCAAGGAGTGGAGTACCGCCGGACGTCGACCGAGGGCCTGCCTGAGTCGCTCGTAGCTCCTCGCTCTCGCGGAGCATGATGGGCTCGCGCTCTCCTGCCGCGACGTGCACACAAAGCTGGCCGCCTAGCCATCGTCGCCCCCGCGCCATGTCGCGCGGACCCGGCGCCAGGCCTCGATGACGGCCGGAATCTTGGACAGGAGCTCCGCTGCCATGGTGAGTATCAGCCCGGCCAGGCCGAATGCGGCGAGCACGAGCAGGGTGACGGTGTCCCAGTCCACCAGTTCTCACACCCCTCAGTCGGGTGGTCGAACCGATGGCCCGGCAGGCAGCTCAGCCCGACCACCTCGTACGGTGGTCAGCTGAGGTCCTGCCGACGTCCAAGATCTCAATACGAACAGCCGGAGAGCGGCGCTCTCCGGGACCGTCGGCAATTCCGGCCGCCACGCGGGCGGCGGCCGGCTTTTTTCGTGCACCCCGAGACGTCGGGCTTGGGGTGGCACTTTCCCCCGTGCCGGACGGTCCGTCACCAGTTTAGCCGCCGGAGGCTCAGCGCATCAGGACTCCCGCCGCTTCGGATGTGGACTCCGAGGGGATGGCGATGAGGCCCGGTTCGGCGGGGTGGGAGAGGAGGGGGTGAGTGGGGAGGACGCGGATGGTGTAGCCGAAGGGGCCGGTGCGGTTGAGGGCCAGGGGGGCTTCGTAGAGGCGGCTGCCTTCGAGGTCGGGGCCCGCGGTGGGTTTGAGGGGGACATGGGTGGCGTCGGTGATGCGGTCGGTGTCGTCCACGCGGCCGGCCACGGCCTGGACTTCGACGTCCGTCGGGTCCAGGCCGCCGAGGCGCACCCGGACGCGGAGGGAGAGCGTCGAGCCGAGTTCCGCGGCGCCGCCCGGGGCGGGTGGGGTGAGGTGGGCCTCGACGTGGTCGACGGCGACGTCCGGCCAGGCGGCACGGATTCGGGTCTTCCAGGTGGCCAGTTCGGCGGCCGCCTCGAGGTTCAGGGCTCGGTGCGAGCGGGCGGCGGGGGCGTAGAGGCGCTCGACGTATTCGCGGACCATGCGGCCCGCGAGCACCTTGGGGCCGAGGGTGGTGAGGGTGCGGCGGACCATGGCGATCCAGCGGCCGGGGAGGCCGTCCAGGCCGCGGTCGTAGAAGCGCGGGGCGACCCGCTGCTCCAGCAGGTCGTAGAGGGCGGCGGCCTCCAGGTCGTCGCGGCGGGTCTCGTCGATGGCGTCGCCGTCGGCTGTGGGGATGGCCCAGCCGAAGTCCGGCTCGTACCACTCGTCCCACCAGCCGTCGAGGACGGAGAGGTTGAGACAGCCGTTCAGGGCCGCCTTCATACCGCTGGTGCCGCATGCCTCCAGCGGGCGCAGCGGGTTGTTGAGCCAGACGTCGCAGCCGGGGTAGAGCTTCTGGGCCATGCCCATGCCGTAGTCGGGCAGGAAGACCAGGCGGTGGCGCACCCGGGGGTCGTCGGCGAAGCGGACGAGTTCCTGGACGAGGCGCTTGCCGCCGTCGTCGGCCGGGTGGGCCTTGCCCGCGACGACGATCTGGATCGGCCGTTCGGGGTGGAGCAGCAGCTCCATCAGCCGGTCCTGGTCGCGCAGCATCAGGGTGAGCCGCTTGTAGGAGGGGACGCGGCGGGCGAAGCCGATGGTGAGGACGTCGGGGTCGAGCACCCCGTCGATCCAGCCGAGCTCGGCGGTGCCCGCGCCGCGCTGCCGCCAGGAGGCGTACAGCCGCTGCCGGACCTCGGCGACCAGCCGCTTGCGCAGGGTGCGGCGCAGCTCCCACAGCTCGGAGTCGCCGAGGTGGCCGAACTGGCGGGCGCCGAGCCGGGTGACCTCGGGGGCCGTCCAGGTGGGTGCGTGCACCCCGTTGGTGACGGAGGTGATGGGCACCTCCTCGGGGTCGAAGCCAGGCCAGAGCCCGGCGAACATCTCCCGGCTGACGCGGCCGTGCAGGGTGGACACCCCATTGGCGCGCCGGCCCAGCCGCAGCCCCATCACGGCCATGTTGAAGAGGTTGGGCTCCCCGCCGGGGTACGTCTCCATACCGAGCGCGAGGATCCGCTCGACCTCGATCCCGGGCAGCTCGGCGTCGTCGCCGAAGTGGCGGGCGACCAGCTCGCGGTCGAAGCGGTCGATCCCGGCGGGCACGGGGGTGTGGGTGGTGAAGACGGTCCCGGCCCGCACCGCCTCATGGGCGGCCTCGAAGTCGGCCCCGCCGTCGATCAGTTCGCGGATGCGCTCCAGGCCCTGGAACCCGGCGTGGCCCTCGTTGGTGTGGAACACCTCGGGTTCGGGGTGGCCGGTGAGCCCGCAGTACGCGCGCAGGGCGCGGACGCCGCCGATGCCCAGCAGCATCTCCTGGAGCAGCCGGTGCTCGCTGCCGCCGCCGTAGAGCCGGTCGGTGACCTCGCGCTCGCCGTGGCCGTTCTCCTCCACGTCGGAGTCGAGCAGCAGCAGCGGCACCCTGCCCACCTGGGCCTGCCAGACGCGGGCGTGGAGCGGACGGCCGCCGGGCAGGGTGAGCGGGATCCGGACGGGCCGGCCGTCCGTCTCGCACAGCTGGGTGAGCGGCAGCTCGTCGGGGTCCAGGACCGGATAGTGCTCCTGCTGCCAGCCGTCGCGGGAGAGCGACTGCCGGAAGTAGCCGTGGCGGTAGAGCAGTCCGACGCCCATCAGAGGCACGCCGAGGTCGCTGGCGGCCTTGAGGTGGTCACCGGCGAGGATGCCGAGGCCGCCGGAGTACTGGGGCAGGGCGGCGGTGATCCCGAACTCCGGCGAGAAGTAGGCGATGGCGGTGGGCAGCCCGGAGGCGGCGGGTGCGTCTGGGGGTACGGACGAGCCTGACGGCACGGGCGCGTCTGCTGACACAGGCGCCCCTGGAACCGCGGACTCGACCGGGATCGGCCCGGCTCTGTCCTCTGCGGCGACCCGCCCCTGATACCACCGGGGCCCGGTCAGATAGTCGTGCAGATCATCCGCGGCCGCCGTGAGACGGCGCAGGAAGGAGCGGTCCTCGGCGAGGTCCGCGAGCCGGGAGAGGGGCACGGCGCCCAGCAGCCGCACCGGGTCGCCGCCCGACTCCCGCCATCCCTCGGGGTCCACGGACTCGAAGAGCTCGCGGGTCTCGGGGTGCCAGGACCAGCGCAGATTGCGCGCCAGCCGGTTGAGCGGTCGCAGGGGCTCCGGAAGGACGGGGCGCACGCTGAATCGACGAATGGCCTTCACCCTTCGACGGTAGCGGCCGACGAGTCCCCGTTTCGACTGTTTCGCCCCGCTCCCGAGAAGTCGGCCCGAAGGCGGCAACCTTTCCGGCCAAGGGGACGACTACGGGGCACACCTTCCCCCCATGCCTTGGAGGACCACGTGCGCTCTCGGGACAGTTCGCACACTCCGCCCCCCGCTCATCCGCCCAGATCCCCGGCGCGGAGGACACGCGGCCGGATGCTGGCCGCCGCCTGCGCGGCGGGCGCGCTGACCGTCACCATGCTGGGAGGCGTCTCGGGGGCCGCCGAACCCGGGGGTGCAAAGGGGGCCGCAGGCCCCAAGGCGGCCGCCGCGGCCCAGCTCGAGAAGCTGGACCGGGGGCTGGTGAGCGTGCACACCGGCAATGACAACCTGGTCAGCTGGCGCTGGCTGGCCACCGACCCGGACGGTGTCACGTTCAACCTCTACCGGGGCGGCGTCAAGGTCAACTCCTCCCCCATCACCACGGCCAATTACCTCCACAAGGACGCCCCGAGCAGCGCCGACTACACCGTGCGGGCCATCGTGGGCGGGGCGGAGCAGCCCGCCTCGCCGAGCGCGATCCAGTTCCGCCCGGGGTACTACGACGTGCCGATCTCACCCCCGGCGGGCGGCTCGGACTACACCTACGAGGCCAATGACGCCTCCGTGGGTGACCTCGACGGCGACGGCGACCTGGACTTCGTCCTGAAGTGGCAGCCGACCAACGCCAAGGACAACTCCCAGTCGGGCGTCACCGGCAACACCATCGTCGACGGCTACACCCTCCAGGGGCAGCGGCTGTGGCGTATCGACCTGGGCCGCAACATCCGCTCCGGCGCCCACTACACCCAGTTCCAGGTGTACGACTACGACGGCGACGGCCAGGCCGAGATCGCGATGAAGACCGCGGACGGCACGGTCGACGGCGCCGGTAAGACGATCGGCAACGCCTCCGCCGACTACCGCAACTCCAGCGGCTATGTGCTCAGCGGACCGGAATATCTGACGATGTTCAACGGCCGCACCGGCGCCGCGATGAGCACGGTGGACTACGTCCCGCCGCGCGGCACCGTCTCCTCCTGGGGCGACTCCTACGGCAACCGCGTGGACCGCTTCCTGGCCGGGACGGCGTATCTCAACGGCTCCACCCCCTCGCTGATCGAGGCGCGCGGCTACTACACCCGCACCGTGATCTCCGCCTGGAGGTTCAGCGGAGGCCAGCTCACCCGCCAGTGGACGTTCGACACCAACAGCTCCACCAACACCGGCAAGGGCTACGACGGCCAGGGCAACCACGCGCTGGCCACCGGCGATGTGGACGGCGACGGCCGGGACGAGATCGTCTACGGCTCGATGGCCGTGGACGACAACGGCTCCGGGCTGTGGACCACGAAGAACGGCCACGGCGACGCCGCCCACCTCGGCGACCTCGACCCCTCACGGGCGGGTCTTGAGTACTTCAAGGTGGACGAGGACTCCGCCAAGCCGGGCTCGTACCTCGCCGACGCCCGCACCGGCCAGGTGCTCTGGTCCACCGCGTCCGGCGGCGACAACGGGCGCGGCGTGGCCGGTGACATCTGGGCGGGCAGCGACGGCGCCGAGATGTGGTCCGCGCGGGACGGCCAGATCCGCGACGAGGGCGGCGGCACCAAGGGCCGCAAGCCCTCCTCGATCAACTTCCTGGCCTGGTGGGACGGCGATCCGGTGCGCGAGCTGCTGGACGGCACCCACATCGACAAGTACGGCACCTCGGGTGACACCCGGCTGCTCACCGGCTCCGGAGTGCACTCCGACAACGGCACCAAGGCCACCCCGTCGCTGTCCGGCGACATCCTCGGCGACTGGCGCGAGGAGGTGGTCTGGCCGACGAGCGACAACAAGGCGCTGCGGATCTACTCCACGCCGTACGAGACCGACCGGAAGATCACCACGCTGCTCCACGACCGGCAGTACCGCGAGGCGCTGGCCTGGCAGAACACGGCCTACAACCAGCCCCCGCACCCCAGCTTCTTCATCGGCGACAAGATGGCGACCCCGCCGCGGCCGGCCATCACCACCCCGTGAGACCCCCACAGAGAAGGAGATCCGACATGGCTGAACAACGCACCAAGCGGCACCGGGCGATAGCCGGGGCCCTCGGCGCCGTCGCCCTCACCGCGGGCGCGATCACCACCGGGCTGACCCTGCCCACGGCCTCCGCCGCCACCTGGCCCACGCCCAGCGGCACCCCGCAGGCGGTCTCCAAGACCATCGGCGTCAGCGGGACCACCGACGGCGGTATGAAGCGCTACTACGGCTCCGGCGACCTCGGCGGCGACGGCCAGGAGGAGGACCAGGGCCCGCTGTTCGAGCTGAAGGACGGCGCCACCCTGAAGAACGTCATCCTCGGCGCCCCGGCCGCCGACGGCGTCCACTGCGAGGGCAGCTGCACCCTGCAGAACGTCTGGTGGGAGGACGTCGGCGAGGACGCCGCCACCTTCCGCGGCACCGGCAAGACGTTCAATGTCATCGGTGGCGGCGCCCGTAAGGCCGCGGACAAGATCTTCCAGTTCAACGGCGGCGGCACGCTCAACATCTCGGGCTTCGCCGGGCAGGACTTCTCGACCTTCGTCCGCTCCTGCGGCAACTGCTCCTCGCAGTACAAGCGCACGATCAACGTGAGCAACACCGAGATCACCGCCCCCGGCAAGGTCATCGGCGGGATCAACACCAACTACGGCGACTCGCTGACCCTGCGCGGGATCACGATCGTCGGCGACAGCAGCAAGAAGATCGTCCCGTGCCAGAAGTACATCGGGAACAACACCGGCGCCGAGCCGAGCAAGAACGGCAGCGGCCCCGACGGCACCTACTGCAAGTACAGCAGCTCCGACATCACGTACAGGTGATCGCCCACGAGTGATCCCCCCTGGCCGCGCCGTGCCTGACCCTCACAGGGACAGGCACGGCGCGTGCCCGTACCGGACACTGGTCGGTATGGACACACCTGCCGAGCTGGGGAGCTTTCTGCGCACCCGCCGCGCCGGGCTGCGCCCGGAGGACGTCGGCCTGGTCGCGTACGGGACCCGGCGCCGGGTCCCGGGGCTGCGCCGCGAGGAGCTGGCGCAGCTGGCCGGGGTGAGCGCGGCGTACTACACCCGGCTGGAGCAGGGCCAGTCCAGCGGTGCCTCGGACGGGGTGCTGGACGCCATCGCCCGCGCACTGCGGCTGAGCCCGGACGAGCGGGCGCACCTCGGCAACCTGGCCCGTCCGCCGCGTGCCGGGCGCCGCCCCGCGCGGCGCGCCGAGTCCGCGCGCCCGGCGACCCGGCGGCTGCTCGCCGCGATGGACGGCGTACCGGCCGTGGTCCTCGGTGCGCGCTTCGACGTCCTGGCGTGGAATCCGCTGGGGCACGCCCTGATCGCCGGGCATCTGCCCGCCGACGCGCCCGAGCACCCCGACGACCGGCCCAACACCCAGCGGATGCTGTTCCTCGATCCGCACACCCGTGAGCTGTATCCGGACTGGAAGGGCGAGGCGCGGCGCGCGGTCTCCTCGCTGCGGCTGGTGGCCGGGGCGCACCCCGACGACCGGCGGCTGGCGGAGCTGGTCGGCGAACTGACCATGAGGAGCGGGGAGTTCGCGGCGCTGTGGTCGCGCCACCCGGTGCGCCGGTGCGCCTTCGGCACCAAGTCCTTCCACCATCCGCTGGTGGGGCCCCTGGAGCTGGACTTCGAGATGACCCGGCTGCCGGACTCGGGGGGCCAGGCCCTGCTGATGTACGGGGCGGAGCCGGGGTCGCCGTCGGAGGCGGCGCTGCGGCTGCTGTCGAGGGAGGCCGTCGCGTTCTACGCCCCCTGATGCGCCCTTGTCGGGATCTTTCGTCCCACGCGACGCTTGCGCCGTCGAGTTGGGGAGGGGATCGTTCCATGGCATGCGCATCCGCGGGCCCCCGTCGGAGGGTGGCGGCGCCGGCCGCCGTCGTCGCGGTGGTCCTGGTGGTCTTGTCGCCCGCTCAGACCGTTCCCGCGCAGGGGGTCCAGGCCACGGGCGGAGCGGGGACCCAAGGCCATATCGCGGCGGACCACGGCTATATCGTCGCCCTGAAGCGGGGCCCGGGAGTGCCCATGGCGGCGTCCGGGGCGGGCCGGGCGCTGGTCGAGCGGTACGGGGCGCGGGTGCGCCGGGTCTACCGCACCGCGCTCAACGGCTATGCGGTACGGGCGAACGCGGCACAGGCCGGGCGGCTGGCGGCCGATCCGCGCATCGCCTCGGTGACCCGGGACGAGCGGGTGTCGCTGCGCTGGTCCCGGGCGCGGTTACCGGCCCCACCGCGCGGCCGGGCGCGGCCGCCGTGGGGTCTGGACCGGATCGACCAGCCGGACCGGCGGCTGGACGGGGCGTACACCGCGCCCCGTGGCGGCGGGCGCGGCACCACGATCTATGTGATCGACTCCGGGGTCCGCACCTCCCATGAGGACTTCGGCGGCCGGGCCCGCTCCGGCTGGGACTTCGTGGACGACGATCCGGTGGCCGAGGACGGCAATGGCCATGGCACCCATGTGGCCGCGACGGCGGCGGGCGCGCGCTACGGCGTGGCGAAGGAGGCCGCGATCGTGGCCGTCCGGGTGCTGGACGACCGGGGCGAGGGGACCATCGCGCAGGTGCTGGCCGGAATGGACTGGGTGCTGCGACACGCCAGGCGGCCCGCGGTGGTCAATCTGAGTCTGGGCTCGGCGGCCGCGACTCCGCTGCCCGAGTGGGACGCGGCGGTACGGGCGGGGATCGCCGCCGGTCTGGTCTTCACCGTGGCGGCGGGCAACCAGGACCGGTCCGCCGCCTCGTTCTCGCCGGGCCGGGTGCCGGGGGCGCTCACGGTGGGCGCGACCGACCGCGCCGACCGGCGCTCGGGTTTCTCCAACTGGGGCCCGGGAGTTGACCTGTTCGCGCCCGGGGACCGGATCGTCTCGGCGTCCGACGCGAGCGACACGGCGGTCAGGACGCTCTCCGGTACGTCGATGGCGGCCCCGCATGTCGCGGGCGCCGCCGCGCTGTATCTCGCCGGCCATCGCTTCGCGACTCCGGCCCAGGTCGGGGCCGCGCTGACGGCCGGGGCGAGCAAGGGCCGGGTGCGCGGTGCGGGTCCGGGCTCGCCGAACCGTCTGCTGCGGGTGGCCAACTGACGTAAACACAGAACGTATCGAGTGGACGGCCCCGCCTACGGGCGGGGTCGATTCGTGTACCCCGCGTTACGAACCGGTAGTTAACGGGAACCCGGATTGTCTCCCCGTTCCGCGGGGGAAGGCTTTCCACGCGCGCCCCCCATGGCCGACCCCATCCGCCCACCAGAGTGAACGCGGACAGGAGCTGTCATGCCCGCAACCCAACGCCCGGCGGCAAAACCGATACAAAGGACAAAAGCCGCCCCCGCGCCTCCATCCGCACTGCCGTCAGGTGATCCTATGATCGGTCGCATTCCCATTCTGGATATCCGCCCGCTGATCGACTGCGGCCGCCGCCCCGCCAAGGCGGTGGTGGACGAGACCTTCGAGGTCAGTGCCACCGTGTTCCGGGAGGGCCATGACGCGGTCAACGCCAATGTGGTCCTCCGGGATCCGTCCGGCCGCTCCGGCCCCTGGACCCCGATGCGTGAACTCGCCCCCGGCACCGACCGCTGGGGCGCCGAGGTCACCCCCGGCGCGCCCGGCCGCTGGACGTACACGGTCGAGGCGTGGAGCGATCCGATCGCCACCTGGCGCCATCACGCCCGCATCAAGATCCCGGCCGGGATCGACACCGATCTGGTCCTGGAGGAGGGGGCCCGGCTGCATGAGCGGGCCGCCGCCGGAGTGCCCAAGAACGACGGCCGGGAGGCGGTGCTGGCGGCGGTCGACGGGCTGCGCGACGAGCGCCGCCCGGTGGCCGACCGGCTCGCCGCCGCCCTCGCGCCCGATGTGACCGCGGCCCTCGACCGCCACCCGCTGCGGGAGTTGGTCAGTTCCTCGCGCCCCATGCCGCTCCAGGTGGACCGGGAGCGCGCGCTGTTCGGCTCCTGGTACGAGCTCTTCCCGCGCTCGGAGGGCGCCAAGGTGTCCGAGGGGCGGCGGCCGGTCAGCGGCACCCTGCGTACCGCCGCCGAGCGGCTGCCCGCGATCGCCGCCGCGGGCTTCGACGTGGTCTATCTGCCGCCGATCCACCCCATCGGCACCGCGTTCCGCAAGGGCCCCAACAACACGCTCTCCGCGGGCCCCTTCGACGTGGGCTCGCCCTGGGCCATCGGCTCGGCCGACGGCGGCCATGACGCGATCCACCCCGACCTCGGCACCTTCGAGGACTTCGACCACTTCGTGGCGCGCGCCCGGGAGCTGCGCATGGAGGTGGCGCTGGACTTCGCGCTCCAGTGCTCCCCGGACCACCCCTGGGTCTCCCAGCACCCCGAGTGGTTCCACCAGCGCGCCGACGGCACCATCGGGTACGCCGAGAACCCGCCCAAGAAGTACCAGGACATCTATCCGCTCGCCTTCGACCGGGACTTCCACGGGCTGGTCCGGGAGACCGAGCGGGTGCTGCGCTTCTGGATGGCGCACGGGGTGCGGATCTTCCGCGTGGACAATCCGCACACCAAGCCGGTGGTCTTCTGGGAGAAGGTGCTCGGCGACATCCACCGCAGCGACCCCGATGTCCTCTTCCTCTCCGAGGCGTTCACCCGCCCTGCGATGCTCAACGCCCTGGGCGCGGTCGGCTTCCACCAGTCGTACACCTACTTCACCTGGCGGAACACCAAGCAGGAGCTCACCGACTACCTCACCGAGCTGTCGGGGGACGCGGCCGCCTGGATCCGGCCCAACTTCTTCGTCAACACCCCCGACATCCTGCACGCCTACCTCCAGGAGGGCGGCCGCCCCGCCTTCGAGGTGCGGGCCGTGCTCGCCGCCACCCTCTCCCCCGCCTGGGGCGTCTACGCGGGCTACGAGCTGTGCGAGGGCACCCCGGTGCGGCAGGGCGGCGAGGAGTACCTGGACTCGGAGAAGTACCAGCTGCGGCCGCGCGACTGGGCGGCGGCCGAGCGCGAGGGAAGAACGATCACCCCGCTGCTCGCCCGGCTGAACCGGGTGCGCCGCCGCCAGCCCGCCCTGCGCCGGCTGCGCAACCTCAGATTCCACCACGCCGACAACGATTCCGTCATCGTCTACTCCAAGCGTGCGGGCGACTCGTGTGTGGTCACGGTCGTCAACCTCGACCCTCACCACACCCAGGAGGCGACGGTCTCGTTGAACATGCCGGAACTCGGCCTCGAGTGGCATGAGTCCGTCCCGGTGCGCGACGAGCTCACCGGCGAGACCTATCACTGGGGCAGGGACAACTATGTGCGCCTGGAGCCGGGGCGGGACACGGCTCCGGCGCATGTGCTGTCCCTGCGACCGTCCTCACCGATCGGAGGGTCACCCACAACATGATCGTCAACGAGCCCGTACCGGACACATTCGAGGACACGCCCGCGGGCGACCGCGATCCCGACTGGTTCAAGCGCGCGGTCTTCTACGAGGTCCTGGTCCGCTCCTTCCAGGACAGCAACGGCGACGGCGTCGGCGACCTCAAGGGCCTGACGGCCAAGCTGGACTATCTGCAGTGGCTGGGCGTGGACTGCCTGTGGCTGCCGCCGTTCTTCGCCTCACCGCTGCGCGACGGCGGCTATGACGTCTCGGACTACACCGCCGTGCTGCCGGAGTTCGGGGACCTCGCGGACTTCGTGGAGTTCGTCGACGCCGCTCATCAGCGCGGGATGCGCGTGATCATTGACTTTGTCATGAACCACACGAGTGATCAGCATCCGTGGTTCCAGGAGTCCCGCAGCGACCCGGACGGACCGTACGGCGACTACTACGTCTGGGCCGACGACGACAAGCAGTACCAGGACGCGCGGATCATCTTCGTCGACACCGAGGCGTCCAACTGGACCTTTGATCCGGTACGTAAGCAGTACTACTGGCACCGCTTCTTCTCGCACCAGCCGGACCTCAACTTCGAGAACCCCGCCGTCCAGGAGGAGGTACTGGCCGCCCTGCGCTTCTGGCTGGACCTGGGCATCGACGGATTCCGGCTCGACGCCGTCCCATATCTGTATGCCGAGGAAGGCACCGACTGCGAGAACCTGCCCCGGACACATGAGATGCTCAGGCGCGTCCGGGCCGAGATCGACGCCCACTATCCGGACACCGTGCTGCTGGCCGAGGCCAATCAGTGGCCGGAGGACGTCGTCGACTACTTCGGCGACTTCTCGGCGGGCGGCGACGAATGCCATATGGCCTTCCACTTCCCGGTGATGCCGCGCATCTTCATGGCCGTGCGGCGCGAGTCCCGCTATCCGGTCTCGGAGATCCTCGCCAAGACCCCCGCCATCCCCTCCGGCTGCCAGTGGGGCATCTTCCTGCGCAACCACGACGAGCTGACGCTGGAGATGGTCACCGACGAAGAGCGCGACTACATGTACGCGGAGTACGCCAAGGATCCGAGAATGCGGGCCAACATCGGCATCCGCAGACGACTGGCGCCCCTGCTGGACAACGACCGCAACCAGATCGAGCTGTTCACCGCGCTGCTGCTGTCCCTGCCCGGCTCGCCGATCCTCTACTACGGCGACGAGATCGGCATGGGCGACAACATCTGGCTCGGCGACCGCGACGCCGTGCGCACCCCCATGCAGTGGACCCCCGACCGGAACGCGGGCTTCTCCTCCTGCGATCCGGGGCGGCTGTTCCTGCCGACCATCATGGATCCGGTCTACGGCTATCAGGTCACCAATGTCGAGGCGGCCATGAGCAGCCCGTCCTCGCTGCTGCACTGGACCCGCCGGATGATCGAGATCCGTAAGCAGAACCCCGCCTTCGGGCTCGGCTCCTTCACCGAGCTGCCGTCCTCCAACCCGGCCGTCCTCGCGTTCCTGCGCGAGGCCCCGAGGACCCGGGACGGCGAGGACGACCTGGTGCTGTGCGTGAACAACTTCTCGCGCTTCGCCCAGCCCACCGAGCTGGACCTGCAGTCCTTCGCGGGCCGCCATCCGGTCGAGCTGATCGGCGGGGTCCGCTTCCCGGCCATCGGCGAGCTGCCGTATCTGCTCACCCTGGCCGGGCACGGCTTCTACTGGTTCCGGCTGCGGCGCAGTGAGGTGATGGGGCACTGGGCCGACCGCGTCGGCTGAGCGACGCTTTCCCCTCCCCGCCCCTTCCCTCAGCTGGGGCACCGCCCCAGACCCCGCTCCTCAAGCGCCGGAGGGGCTGATTTCAGCCGGTCCGGGGTCCAGGGGCGGAGCCCCTGCCACGCGGCGGAGCCGCATATCGGTGCTTCGGGAAGGGGCGGGTAGGGGAACAGCCCGCCGCAGGCGCCAAGCCCGCCATCCGGTTTGGGCCGGGCCCGGCCTTCGCTCGTCCGTACGCGTCCATCTCGGGCGCGTACGGGCGTTTTCGACCCCCCGTCATGGGCACTCTGTACTCACACCGTCACCGGCGGGCCCGATGGCGTTCACCGGGCTCTCCGTACGGACGATCCTCGCCCGACACGTCCCGCACCGTCGCACAGTCAATGCCGCAATCCGGGACACTTTGCCCTGATCTGTCGTGTGCCCGGGGAAAGGACGCGACGCCATGCCGGAAGCTCCGCTCTCCCGGGGGGCACATCACCCGCCGACCGCCGTACCGCGGGACCAGCCCCCACCGGCCGCGGCCCGCACCGCCGCGGCCGCGGGCCCACCCGGGCTGCTCGCCTCGCTCGCGCCGCTGCTCGCCGAGTGGCTGCCCCGGCAGCGCTGGTTCGCGGGCAAGGGCCGTCCCGTCAGCGGCTTCGCGCTGGTCTCCGCGACCGAGCTGCTGCCGTGGCGGGCGAGCGGCGGCACGCCGGGACTGCTCCATCTGCTGATCCGCGCCCAGCAGCCGGAGCCGCCCGGCCACCGGCACGGCTTCGGCTGCGGCCACCGGCGCGGGGCGGCGGCCAGCGACTGCTACCAGCTCCTGCTCGGGGCGCGCCCCGCCCTGCCGCCGCCGCTCGCCCCCGCGCTCATCGGCCGGCCCAGCGGCGGGCCGCTGGACGGGCAGACGGTGTACGAGGCGCTGGCCGACCCCCGGCTCACGACGCTGCTGCTGGAGCGGCTGCGGATGCCCGGACGGCTCGGCCCGCTGCGTTTCGTACGGGAGCCGTCCAGCGCCATCCCGTCCGCGCTCGCGCCCCGGGTGATGACCGCGGAGCAGTCCAACTCCTCGGTGGTTTACGGCGATACGTTTATTCTCAAGCTCTTCCGGCGGGTCAGCCCCGGCACCAACCCGGACCTCGAACTCCCCCTCGCGCTCGCCCGCACCGGCTGCTCCAGGGTGCCCGCGCCCGCCGCCTGGTTCGAGGCCGAGCCCCCGGCCGAGGGGGCCGGGCCACGGCCGGAGCCCTTCACTCTGGGGGTGCTCCAGCCCTTCCTGGCCGGTTCCCGGGACGGCTGGCAGCTGGCGCTGGACGCCCTGGCCGCCGACGGCGACTTCACCGACGCCGCCCGCGCGCTGGGGCACGCCACCGCCGAGGTCCATCTGGCCATGGCCCGCGCGCTGCCCACCTCCGTGCTGCGCCGCCCGCAGATCGAGCACCTCGCCGCCGCCATGAGCGAGCGGCTCGACTCGGCCGCCGCCGCGGTGCCCGCCCTCCAGCCGTACCGCACCGCGCTGCACGGCGCGTACGAGGACCTGGCAGCGCTGGGGCGCGCGGGCCGCGCCTGGGCGGCCCAGCGCATCCACGGCGATCTGCACCTGGGGCAGGCGCTGCTGACCGGGGACGACGGCGGCGGAGCAGGCGGACGGTGGTCGCTCATCGACTTCGAGGGCGAGCCATCCCGTCCGCTGGCCGAGCGGCGCCGCCCGCAGCCGCCGGTGCGCGACATCGCGGGCATGCTGCGGTCCTTCGACTACGCGGCGGCCGTGGGACGCCATGAGCACCCGCAGGAGTGGGCGGGCCGCACCCGCGCCGCGTACTGCGCGGGCTACGCGGAGGCGTCCGGCACCGATCCGCGCGACGAACCGGAGCTGCTGCGCGCCCACGAGACCGACAAGGCCGTCTACGAGGTGCTCTACGAGGCGCGGCACCGCCCCGACTGGCTGTCCGTCCCGATGACCGCGATCCACCGCCTGGCCGCCACCCGCGCCTGACCCCGGGCCGGGGCGGTCCCGCCCCGGCCCGGCCCGCTTGCCCGCCGTTCCCTCCGACACCTCCGACACCCCCGGGAGGACCACCCCGTGACCGCACGACCGCCGTCCGGCCAGTACCCGTCCGACGAGGGACCGGGCCACGCGCCCGCCGCCACCGGCGCCACAACCGGCCCGGCGGTCCCGGCGACGTTCCTCTCCGGCCGCCCCCATCCGCCCGCGCACCCGGGCTCCGCGGCCCGGGTGTCCTACGGCTCACCGCCCGTGCCCCGGGCGCCTCGCGCGGACGAGGAGCGGCACGAGGAGGAGCGGTACGAGGAGGAACGGCACATGGAGGACGGCGGCGTGGGCGGGCCGTCGCGGGTGGCCGGGCGGCCCGTGGCCGGGGGTGGCGCGGGCCCCGAGGACGCGGGGGAGGACGAGCGGGGGGTGCGGGCCGCGCCCGCGCTGGGGGACGAGGACCGGCGGCGGCTGCTGGCCGGGGCGCATCACGATCCGCACGCCGTGCTCGGCGCCCACCCCGTGCGCGGCGGGGTGCTGTTCCGGGCCCTGCGCCCGTACGCCCGCTCGGTGACCGTCACCGCCGCCGGGCTGCGCGCCCGGCTGCGGGCCGAGGGGGACGGGCTGTTCTCCGGGGTGCTGCCGCTGCGGGAGGTCCCGGACTACCGGCTGCTGGTGGCGTACGAGGACGCCAAGCTGGAGCTGCACGACCCGTACCGCTTCCTGCCCGCCATCGGCGAGCTCGATCTGCATCTCATCGGCGAGGGCCGCCACGAGGAGCTGTGGCGGGCGCTCGGCGCGCGGCCGATGACCCACGACGGCGTGGCCGGCACCCGCTTCACCGTATGGGCGCCCAATGCCCTCGGAGTGCGGCTGACCGGCGACTTCACCTACTGGGACGGCACCGCGCTGCCGATGCGCTCGCTCGGCGGCAGCGGCGTGTGGGAGCTGTTCCTGCCCGGCGTCGGCGAGGGCGCGCTCTACAAGTTCGAGATCGCCCGGCCCGACGGCGGCCACTCGCTGCGCGCCGACCCGATGGCGCGGCGCACCGAGTGCCCGCCCGCCACCGCCTCCGTCGTCCACGCCTCGCACCACGACTGGGGCGATGACGCGTGGATGGCGGGCCGGGCGGGCGGGCGCGTCCATGAGCTGCCGTTCTCCGTCTACGAGGTGCATCTGCCGTCCTGGCGGCCGGGGCTGACCTACCGGCAGCTCGCCGAGCAGCTCCCGGCGTACGTCAAGGACCTGGGCTTCACCCACGTCGAGCTGATGCCGGTGGCCGAGCACCCCTTCGGCGGTTCCTGGGGCTACCAGGTGACCGGCTTCTACGCGCCCACGGCCCGCCTCGGCACCCCCGACGACTTCAAGCACCTGGTGGACGCGCTGCACCGGGCGGGCATCGGGGTCATCGTGGACTGGGTGCCCGCGCACTTCCCGAAGGACGCCTGGGCACTGGCGGAGTTCGACGGCCGTCCGCTGTACGAGCCCGCGGATCCGCTGCGGGCCGCGCACCCCGACTGGGGCACGCTGGAGTTCGACTACGGGCGTACGGAGGTGCGCAACTTCCTGGTGGCGAACGCGGTCTACTGGTGCGAGGAGTTCCACGTCGACGGTCTGCGCGTGGACGCCGTCGCCTCCATGCTCTACCTCGACTACTCCCGCGAGCCCGGCCAGTGGACGCCCAACGCGCACGGCGGCCGGGAGAACCTGGACGCGGTCGCCTTCCTCCAGGAGATGAACGCGACCGTCTACCGCCGCTGTCCGGGTGTGGTCACCATCGCCGAGGAGTCGACCGCGTGGGACGGGGTCACCCGCGCCACCCACCATGTGGGCCCCAGCGGCTTCGGCGGCCTCGGCTTCGGGCTGAAGTGGAACATGGGGTGGATGCACGACTCGCTGGCCTATCTCGCGCACGAGCCGGTGCACCGCGCCTATCACCACCACGAGATGACGTTCTCGATGGTGTACGCGTACAGCGAGAACTATGTGCTGCCGATCTCGCACGACGAGGTGGTGCACGGCAAGCGGGCCCTGGTGTCGAAGATGCCCGGCGACTGGTGGCAGCGGCGCGCCACCCACCGCGCCTACCTCGGCTTCATGTGGGCCCACCCGGGCAAGCAACTCCTCTTCATGGGACAGGAGTTCGCGCAGGGCGCCGAATGGTCGGAGGCGCACGGTCCCGACTGGTGGCTGCTGGACCCGTCGTACTCCGCCGAGCCCGACCACCGGGGCGTCCGCGATCTGGTCCGCGACCTCAACCAGGCGTACGCGGCCACGCCCGCGCTGTGGCAGCGGGACACCGACCCCGAGGGCTTCTCCTGGGTCGAGGGCGATGCCCGCGAGGACAACGTCTTCGCCTTCCTCCGCTACGACGCCGAGGGCTCCCCGCTGCTGGCCATCAGCAACTTCTCCCCGGTGGTCCGCCATGAGTACCGCGTCGGGACACCGGAGGCGGTGCCGGTGTGGCGCGAGGTGCTGAACACCGACGACCGGCGCTACGGCGGCGGTGGCGTGGTCAACGCCGAGCCGCTGAAGGCCGAGCCCACGGGGTGGCACGGCCGTCCGGCCTCCGTCCTGCCGGTGCTGCCGCCGCTGGGAACGGTCTGGCTGCGGCCCGCCTGAGCCGTACGTACACCCCCTGCTTCACAGCCTTACGTCCCGTCAGCCGTCCGATCCGCCAAGACCGGTGAGGCCGTCCCGGACCCGGTGGGCGTCGGGGTGGCCGAGGGAGTCGAACCGGGTCAGGGCCCGCTGCCAGCTGCGGCGGGCCCCGGCCCGGTCCCCGGCGGCCAGCTGGGCGCTGCCGAGCCGGTGCAGGGACTCGGCCTCCCGGACCCGCTCGCCCCGGCCGCGCCGCAGATCCACCGCGTGCCGGTAGCAGCTGATGGCCTGCTGGTGGTCGCCGACGTGCTGATGGGCGTAGCCGAGGCTGTCCCAGGCGGCGGACTCCCCGCGCCTGTCCCCCGCCTGCCGCAGCATGGTCAGCGCCTTCTCGCAGTGGACGAGGGTCTGCTGGAAGTCACCCAGCATGGCGTACGCCCAGCCGACGTTGTTCAGGGCGTACGCCTCGCCGCTGCGGTGGCCCGCCGCCCGGTACAGCTTCAGGGCGCGCAGCGCGTGGTGCAGTCCCTCGTCATGGCGTCCCTCCCGCTCACTGGCGAGGTTGAGCGCGCCATGGGCCAGGGCCTGGCCGACGGCGTTGCCGGTCTCGCGGTGCAGGTTCAGGGCGCGCACCAGATGGCCGCGGGCCCGGTCGTAGCGCCCCATCCGCAGATCGGCGAGGCCCAGGGCATAGCAGGAGTGAGCCTGACCGGCGAGGTCGCGGATGCGGTGGGCCGAGCCCAGGGCGATCCGGTGCACGGTGCGCTGGTCGTGCCAGTGGCCCCGCTGGTCCAGGAACTCCGTGAGCGACCAGGCCAGTTGCCAGGCGTGGGTCTCGAATCCGGCCTCCGCGGCCTCCTGCAGGGCCGCCATCAGCGCCGGACAGGTGACGATGAACCAGAGCAGCGCCTGGCCGTGCCCCGCGAACTCGCCGACGCCGACACCGGGCCGGACCGGCTCGACCGTGATCCGCTCCCGGTGCGGGGTGAAGGCCCTCCCGGCGGCCACGGCGGTGTGCAGATAGTGGTCGAGCATCCGGTGCAGCGCGGTACGGCGCTCCTCCTGCGCGTCGTACGCCTGGGTGAGCTCCATGGCGTAGGCGCGCAGCAGATCGTGGAAGCCGTACTGACCGGGGGCGCGCTCGGTGATCAGATGCGCCCGGGTCAGCTGGATCAGCAGCCGGCGGGCCTGCGGCACCGGGATCCCCACCAGGCTGGCGGCCGCGGGGGCCGCGATGTCGGGGCCAGGGTGCACGCCCAGCAGCCGGAACAGCCGGGCGGCGTCGGCGTCCAGGGTGTGGTACGACCAGGAGAAGACGGCCCGGACATCGGTGGTGGCGTCCCCGCCCTCGAACGCGTCGAGGCTGCCGCGGGCGTCGCGCAGCTCCCCGGCGAGCGCCTCCAGGCCGAAGCGGGGGTGGGTGGCGGCGCGGGCGGCCACGATGGCGAGCGCGAGCGGCAGCCCGGCGCACACCGTGATGACCTCCTCCACGGCCTCGGGCTCCGCGGCCACCCGCTCACCGCCCACCCGGCTGATCAGCAGTTCGCGCGCCTCGTCGCGGTCGAGCAGATCCAGCGGCAGCGGCTGGGCCTGCTCGGCGACGACCAGGCTGGTGAGCTCGTTACGGCTGGTCAGCACCACCAGACAGCCGGGGGAACCGGGCAGCAGGGGCCGCACCTGCTCGGCGTCCCGGGCGTTGTCGAGCAGGATCAGCATCCGGCGGTCGGCCAGCAGGCTCCGGTACAGCGCGGTCTGCGCCTCCAGGGTCGCGGGGATCCGGTGGGCGGGCACCTGGAAGGCGTCCAGGAAGCCCCGTACGGCCTCGGCGACGGTCATGGCCGAGTCGGTGGGGCCGAAGCCGCGCAGATTCACATAGAGCTGGCCATCGGGGAACCGGTCGCGGACGCGGTGGGCCCAGTGCACCGCGAGGGTGGTCTTGCCGAGGCCGCCGCTGCCCGCGATCACGGTGATCCTCGCGGCCGTGGACGCCCGTCCCCCTCCCCCGCCGTCGCCCTCGCCCGTGCCCGTGCCCGCGGGCAGCAGGGCGTCCAGCCCGGCCAGTTCGCGCTCACGGCCGGTGAAGTGGGCGACGTCGGAGGGGAGTTGCTGGGGTACGGCGGTGACGGCGGTGATCTGCTCGGGGGCGGGGGCGGTGGCGGGGGTGGAGGTGCCCGAGGGGTCGGCGGCGAGCTCGGGGGCTTCGGCCTCGTCGGCGGGCGGGATGCCCTCCGGGGCGGGGGCGGGCGCGGGCGCGGGCGCGGGGGTCGGGCCGGGTGGCGCGTCGGGCGGCGTCGGCACCGCGGGAGCGCTCCCGTACGCGCCGGACGGCCCGGAGGGATCCGCGGAGCGGCCGTCTTGGCTGTCCCGCCCGTCCCACCCGTCCCACGCGTCCCACCCGTCCCGGCTGTCCCGCCCGTCCCGGCTGTCCTCCAGCGCCTGCCGGTGGAGCCGCTGCAGCTCGTCGCCGGGCTCGATGCCCAGCTCCTCCACGTACCTCCGGCGGGTGGAGCGGAACAGCGCGAGGGCGTCGGCCCGCCTGCCACAGCGCCGTAGCGCCTCCATCAGCAGCGCCACCGAGCATTCCCGCAAGGGGTGTTCGGCCACCAGGGCAGACAGCTCCGCGGCGGCCTCGTGGTGGCGTCCGGAGCGCAGATCGATCGCGGCACACTCCTCGACCGCGGCCCGCCGCTCCTCCTCCAGACCGGCGCCCAGGGTCTCGGGCAGCCAGCCGCCCGCGACATCCGCCAGCGCGGGCCCGCGCCACAGCTGGAGCGCGGCGCGCAGCAGCTCCCCGGCTCGGGCCTCGGCGGCCACGGCGGCCTCGGGCTCCCCGGTGGCCCCGGCGTCCTTGGGAGCCTCCCGCGCGGCCCGCACCAGATCGCGGAACCGGTGCAGATCGACCTGCTCACGCGCGGCGGTCAGCGAATAGCCCTTCGCCGACGTCGTCAACTCGGCCCCGGGCAAGGCGGACAGGATCCGCCGCAGCTTGGAAATCTGTACCTGTACGGCGTTTCGCGCGGACCCCGGTGGGTCCTCGCCCCATACTGCCAACACCAGCCTGTCGACGGACACCACGCGGCCGGAGGCCATCAGCAGCATCGCCAGAACGGACCGCTGTTGTGCGGCGGTCGGCCCCAGCAGACGCTCGCCCTGCCATATTCCGACCGGTCCCAACAGGCGAAACTCGGTCCCATCCACACACTGCCCCCGTTGGTACCAGAGATTTCACTGTGACCACTTGGAAGCCTACCCACGGGTTCGGGTCAGCGAGGCATCAGCGGGATATCAGCGGCTCGTAGCACCCTACGAGTGTTCGAGGGTCCCACGGGCACCAGAAGCTCTCCCCGGTCACCGCTGGCGGCGGCGGCCGGACCGGAACTCTCCGGTCTCCGGGCCCTCTTCCGACGATGAACGGGGGACGGTATGGCAGTGAGGTGCCGAGGAGGCGGCTCATGACCACCGCAGGAGGAACACGGAGCACACCACGGATCGGCGAACTCGTCTACGACCTCGAGCGCGAGGCCATGGGCCGGGTCGCCTACGTGGACACCGGCGGGAACATCGCCTGGGTCAAACCCCTGCGCGAGGGCCCCGAGTGGACGGCCCTGCCGGAACAGCTGCGCCGCGCGCCGGACGGCGAGCGGTAGGAGGTGTCCGGCGGATGGTGACGCCTGCGGCGGGCTGTTCCCCTCCCCGCCCTTTCCCGAAGCATCGATATGCGGCTCCGCCGCGTGGTGGGGCTCCGCCCCAGACCCCGGGGCCCAGGGGCCGCCGGACACCCCGTAAGGCGCTGACGCGCCTTCGGCGCCAAGACCAGCCGGGCACCGCCGAGGACCCCTTGGCGGCCGGGCCAATGCCGGCGTCTCGCGTCTTCCAACGGGGGGAAGACGCGGGGCGCCATTCGTCTTGTGCGCGACGCGGTTGTCGTGCGCCGGACGCCACGCGGCGTGTCCACAAGGCCCTGCCCTCCGTCGTGCGCAAGACGCCACGCGACCTGTGCGGGGCGCCATTCGTCTTGTGCGCCACGCCATGCGCCCCGGGCACATGAAACGCGCACGGCCCTGCCCCGATTCAGGAGGGCAGGGCCGCGTTGCGCGTGGGGTGTCAGGCGGGCACGTGCTCCTTCGCCGTGTCACCGCCACGCCGCTCGGGGAGGGACTTGCCCTCGGCCGCCTCGGAGTCGTCCGCGGCCGGGCCGTGGCCGCCCCCCTTGTAGGCGAACGCGGAGGCGTCGAACGGCAGCCGTCCGGCGAGGACTTCGTTCATCCGCTCCTTGTCGACCTCCTTGGTCCAGGTGCCGACCAGGACGGTCGCGACCGCGTTGCCCGCGAAGTTGGTGAGGGCGCGGGCCTCGCTCATGAAGCGGTCGATGCCGACGATCAGGCCGACGCCGTCGACCAGTTCGGGCCGGTGCGACTGCAGACCGCCCGCCAGCGTCGCCATTCCCGCGCCGGTCACACCGGCGGCGCCCTTCGAGGCGACGATCATGAAGACGAGCAGGGATATCTGCTGGCCTATGGAGAGCGGGTCACCCATGGCCTCGGCGATGAACAGCGAGGACATGGTCAGGTAGATGGCGGTGCCGTCCAGGTTGAAGGAGTAGCCGGTGGGGACGGTGATGCCGACGACCGGCCTGCTGACACCCGCGTGCTCCATCTTCGCGATGAGCAGCGGCAGCGCCGACTCGGAGGAGGACGTCGACAGGATCAGCAGGAACTCCCGCGCCAGGTACTTCAGCAGCAGGAAGATGTTCACGCCCGCGACCAGCCGCAGGATCGTCCCGAGGACGACGAAGACGAACAGCAAGCAGGTGGTATAGAAGCCGATCATGATGACCGCGAGCGCCTTGAGCGCGTCCAGACCGGTCTCGCCGACCACGGCGGCGATCGCGCCGAAGGCGCCGATCGGGGCGGCCCACATGACCATCGACAGCAGCTTGAAGACGAGCTGCTGTATGTGGCCTATGCCGCGCAGCACCGGCTCGCCCGCCTTGCCCATCGCCTGGAGGGCGAAGCCCGCGAGCAGCGCCACGAACAGCGTCTGCAGCACCTCGCCACCGGTGAAGGCGGACACGAGCGTGGTCGGGATGATGCCGACCAGGAAGTCCGCCATCGACTCATGGGCGCCCTCGGCCTGGCTCTGCCCGGCCTGGGCCGCCTCGTGGCTCATGTGCAGACCGCTGCCGGGATCGAGGAAGTTGCCGACGATCAGACCGATCGCGAGGGCGACGGTGGACATCAGCATGAAGTAGCCGAGTGCGAGACCGCCTACGGCACCGACCTTCGCGGCCTTCCGCACCGAACCGATGCCGAGCACGATCGTGCAGAAGATGATCGGCGAGATCAGCATCTTGATCAGGTTGACGAAGCCTTCGCCGATGGGCTTGAGCTCCACCGCGGTATCGGGGGCCACGAAGCCCACGAGGATGCCGAGCGCCACCGCCCCGATGACGGCGAGGTAGAGGTAGTGAATCCTTTCTTTCTTCGGCTTCGTCCCATCCGGTTCCGTACGCCCGGATGCGGGCGGCGTGGTGTCCGCAGCCACGGTGCTGCCTCCTTCTTTTCTGCCGTCCAACTGTCCCGGCGCTGTACTGTGTGCGGCTCGCACACCGCCTTGAACGGTCCCGGCGACTATGCCCCAGCCTGTGACGGGGGTCACCCTTCCGTTCATTTCGTTCACGCAAAGATGCGTGTGCAGACTGATGGCCATGCGCATCCCCCACCCCCGGAGCCTGGCGGGCCAGCTGTTCGCGATGCAGGTCGTGCTGGTCGCCGCCCTGGTGGCCGGATGCGCCGTCTTCGCCTACGTGACCGACCGCGAGCAGGCGGTAGTGGCCGCGCGGCAGCGGGCGACCGCCGCCGCGGTGGCCGTCGCCGACTCCCCGTCGGTCGCCGAGGCCGCGCGGTCCAAGGACCCCACGGCCCGGCTCCAGCCGTACGCGGAGAAGGTGCGCCGGGACACCGGCGTCACCTTCGTCACGATCATGGATACCCACGGGGTGCGCTGGGCGCACCCCGATCCGCGCCAGATCGGCGCCACCTATCTCGGCCACATCAAGCCCGCGCTGCGCGGGCGGATCTTCGACGAGACGTACACCGGCACGCTCGGCTCCTCCGTGCGCGTGGTCGCCCCGGTGCGCGACGCCCGCGCCGGGGGCCGGATCACCGCGCTGGTCAGCGCGGGCATAACGGTGGACACGATCAGCGCCCAGGTGCGCCGCCAGCTGCTCGCGCTGCTCGGCGTCGCGGCCGCCGCGCTCGCGGTCGGCGGCCTGTGCGCGTATGTGATCAACGCCCGGCTGCGCCGCCATACACACGGGATGAACGCGGCCGAGCTGAGCCGGATGCACGACTACCACCAGGCCGCGCTGCACGCCGTGCGCGAAGGGCTGCTGATGCTCGACGGCCAGCGGCGGATCGCGCTGATCAACGACGGCGGGCGGGAACTGCTCGGCCTGCCCGAGGACTCCGTCGGCCGCTACGCCTCCGACCTGGGCCTGCCACCCGCACTGACCGGCGCCCTGCTGGCCACCGAGCCGCGCGTGGACGAACTGCATCTGACCGCGGAACGGGTCGTGGTCCTCAACACCTCACCGGTGAGCAGCGGTGAGCAACGCGGCACGGTCGTCACGCTGCGCGACCACACCGAGCTTCAGGCGCTCTCCGGCGAACTGGACTCGGTGCGCGGCTTCGCGGAGGCGCTGCGCTCCCAGGCCCATGAGGCCGCGAACCGGCTGCATGCCGTCGTCTCACTGATCGAACTGGGCCGGGAGGACGAGGCGGTCGACTTCGCCACCGCCGAGCTGGAGCTGGCCCAGGCCCTGACCGACCAGGTGGTGGCGGCCGTCGCCGAACCCGTCCTGGCCGCCCTGCTGCTGGGCAAGGCGGCCCAGGCCAGCGAGCGCGGCGTCGAGCTCGTCCTGGCCCCCGACAGCCGTATCGACGACGGCGTCCTCCCGCCCGGCCTGCCCGCCCGCGACCTGGTGACCATCCTCGGCAACCTCATCGACAACGCCACGGACGCGGCCGCCGAGGGCGTCGGCAACGAGTCGGCCCCGCGCAGCGCCCGCGTCACGGTCACCGCCCGCACGGACGCCGGCGAGCTGACCCTGCGGGTGTCGGACACCGGCGCCGGGCTCGACCCGGCGGCGGCCGAGGAGGTCTTCCGCCGCGGCTGGAGCACGAAGTCCCCGGGGCGCGGCATCGGCCTGGCCCTGGTCCGGCAGGCCACCCGCCGCAACGCGGGCACGGTGGAAGTGACCACCTCCCCCGACGGCGGCGCCGAATTCACCGCCCGTCTCCCCCTGACGACCCCGGCCGTCACGCCGTGAGCGGCCCTCTGGACGACCCGGCCGCCGGCGGCCATATCCGGCCGTCCGGGAGTGGGGGTCCGCGGGCGGAGGCCCCGGGAGACAGGGCGTAGGGGAATCGTCACCGTAGGGATCTGGCCACTTGCGGTTACCCTCCGTAAATTGGAGCCCTGAGCTTCCCGCGCGCACCGCGTTTCGACCGCGTTTCGAGAGGAATCCGTTCATGAGCCCGCCGCAGGCGAGACCGGGGGATCCGGCGCCGATCCGGGTTCTCGTCGTCGAAGACGACCCCGTCGCGGCGGACGCGCACCGGATGTACGTCGAGCGCGTTCCCGGCTTCGCCGTCGTCGGAGCGGCGCGGAGTGGCGGGGACGCGCAGCGGTTGCTGGAGCGGACGCCCGCCGATCTGCTGCTGCTGGACCTCTACCTCCCCGACGGGCACGGCCTCCAGCTCGTACGGGCGCTGCGCGCCGCCGGGAACGGCGCGGATGTGATCGCGGTCACCTCGGCCCGGGACCTCGCGGTGGTCCGCGACGGAGTCTCCCTCGGGGTCGTGCAGTACGTGCTGAAACCGTTCACCTTCTCCACCCTCCGGGACCGCCTCCTCCGGTACGCCGAGTTCCGCGCGACCGCGGGCGAGGCCAGCGGGCAGGACGAGGTGGACCGGGCGCTGGCCGCACTGCGGGCGCCGCAGCCCGCCGCGATGCCGAAGGGGCTGACCCAGGCCACCCTGCACGCGGTCACCGAGGCGCTGCGCGGCGCGGCGGAAGAGGGCATCTCGGCCGCGGCCACCGCCGAGACCGTGGGAATCTCCCGGATCACCGCCCGCCGCTATCTGGAACACCTGGTGGAGGCGGGGCGCGCCGCCCGCGCCCCGCACTACGGGCAGATCGGACGGCCCGAGCTGCTGTACCGCTGGCTCAGCGAGCACTAGGCGCTTCGCTGGAAGTGCCCTGACCTGCCGTCGATCGACTGCGGCGCCCTCGTGGCTGGTCGCGCCCCGCGGCGGAGCCGCATATCGATACAGCCCCGCGCCCCTTCGGGGCGCTGTCCGCGGTCGCGGTCGCGATCGCGGCTTCGTACGCTCGCTGCAACCGCTCGGAAGCGGTGGGGCTCTTCGGGCTTTCGCGCATGACGCCGAGGTGGATCTCGCGAAGTTCGTCCATGAGCTCCTCGACGAGGTCCGGGGACCCCTCCGCGAGAAGCCGGGCACGCACCGCGAGCTCCGAGGTGGTGGGCCGATGCCGCAACCCCCATGCGCCGAGGGCGACCATCACCGGGAGCGTCTGGATGCCGGCTTCGGTGAGGGTGTAGGTCGCCTTCTGGCCACGCGTGGCACCGTCGCGGGTGAGCAGGCCTCCCTCGACGAGCTTGCGCAGCCGGCTGGCGAGGACGTTGGACGCGATGCCCTCGTCGTTCCGGGTCAGCAGATCGCGGAAGTGGCGGCGTCCACCGAAGATCACGTCACGCAGCACGATCAGAGTCCACGGGTCCCCCAGGGCCTCCACCGCGGCGTTGATCGCACACCCCGAGCGCGGCTCCTCGCGCATCGCGCACGCACCTCCTGACCGATGAAGACCGATGACGGCCGACCGCCACTGATTGCGACTCGCAACCCCTCCATCGTAGAGTTCCCTCAACCAGTTGCAGATCGCAATCACTCATCGGAGGTGGACCGCATGGCCAGGGTCCGAGTGCACAACTTCTTCATCTCCCTCGACGGCTACAGCGCGGGCGACACGATCACACTCGACAAGCCCATCGGGGGCGCGGAGAGACTGTTCGCGGGCTTCGACGGGCGGTTCATCCACGGCGTGGACGTCATGGATGAACCGATCACCCTCGATCGCGCCCTCACCAGCACCTGGGGGCAGGGCATCGGGGTCGAGATCATGGGCCGGGGCAAGTTCGGCCCGCAGACCGGCGAGTGGACCGACGAGGACTGGCGAGGCTGGTGGGGCGACGAACCCCCCTTCCGCACGCCCGTGGTGGTGCTCACCCACCATCGGCGTGACCCCATCCACTTCGACAATGGGACGAGCTTCCACTTTCTCGACGCCACACCGGAGGACGCGCTCGCCTACGCCCAGGATCTCGCCGACGGCCGGGACGTGCGCATCGGCGGCGGCCCCTCCACCGTCCGGCAGTTTCTGACGGCCGACCTCATCGACTTCATGCACCTGGTCACCGTGCCCATCACCCTCGGCACCGGGGTCTCGCTGTGGGACGGGCAGGCCGAGGTCCAGGACCGCTTCACCACCGAGTCGGCGACCTCGGCGAGCGGCCTCACCCACCACTTCTGGAATCGGACCATCCGCGGCTAGACCCGGCCCGGTATCGCCCAAGCCTCCTTGGTGAGCCGGATGCACGACTACCACCAGGCCGCGCTGCACGCCGTGCGCGAAGGGCTGCTGATGCTCGACGGCCAGCGGCGGATCGCGCGCAGCCCGCCGCGATGCCGAAGGGGCTGACCCAGGCCACCCTGCACGCGGTCACCGAGGCGCTGCGCGGCGCGGCGGAAGAGGGCATCTCCACCGCGGCCACCGCCGAGACCGTGGGAATCTCCCGGATCACCGCCCGCCGCTATCTGGAACACCTGGTGGAGGCGGGGCGCGCCGCCCGCGCCCCGCGCTACGGGCAGATCGGACGGCCCGAGCCGCTGTACCGATGGCTCAGCGAGCACCAGGAGCCGCCGCGCCGGTCGCTCGATGTCTGCCACGCGGCGCTTACATCAGGACATGCTCGGCAGCGCCGCCCTGATCCACGCCTACGTTTGCCAAATGAATCGTTCCGCATGCGTCGGCCCGTTGGCGCCCACGGCACACAGGAAGCGGCGTCCGCTCCTCGCCCCCAGTTGGTTCGCCGCCGTGATGGGTACCGGCATCGTCGCCAACGCGGCGGTCACCCTGCCACGGAGCTTCCACCCGCTGCGGACCGCCGCCCTGGTGGTCTGGCTGGGCGCCGCGCTCCTGCTGGTCCTGCTGGCCGCCGGTTACCTCCGGCAGGGGGCACTGCGGTCGCACGCCGGTGATCCGGTGACCGCCCAGTTCTTCGGCGCGCCGCCGATGGCGCTGCTCACAGTGGGCTCCGGGGCGCTGCTGCTCGGCCGCCCGCTGATCGGGGCCGAAACGGCACTGGACGTGGACTGGGTGCTGTGGTCGCTCGGTACCGTGCTCGGCCTCGTCACGGCCTGCGCGGTGCCCTATCTGATGGTCACCCGGCACCGCTTCACGCCGGACGCGGCGTTCGGGGGCTGGCTGATGCCAGTGGTGCCGCCGATGGTCTCGGCCGCGACCGGCGCGCTGCTCGTCCCGCATGCCCCGGCCGGGCAGCCGCGGCTCGCCCTGCTGCTGGGCTGCTACGCGATGCTCGGACTCGGCCTGGTCGCGGCGCTGCTGGTGCTGGCTATGATCTACGGCCGTCTGGTGCACCATGAGGCCCCCGCCGGAGCGGTGGTGCCCACGGTGTGGATCGGGGTGGGGGCGTTGGGCCAGGCGGTGACGGCGCTCGGCGCGCTGGCCGCAGTGGCACCGAGCGCGCTGCCCGCGCCCTACGCGCGGGGCACCGAGGTGTTCGCGCTGCTGGGCGGGATCGTGCTGTGGGGCTTCGCCATGCTGTGGGGGGTGCTGGCCACGGCACTGACCGTACGGACGATCCGGGCCGGGCTGCCGTTCGCGCCCACCTGGTGGTCCTTCATCTTCCCGGTCGGCGCCTGTGTGACGGCCACCAGCGCCCTCGCGGGACGGACCGGTTCGGATCTGTTCGTCTGGATCGCCGTGCCGCTCTACGGGCTGCTCGTCATCGCCTGGGTGGTGGTGACCGGCCACTCCCTGGGCCACGCCCGCCGGCACCTCCTGCTCGACCCGGCAGGCGATATGTCCTGATGTGCCGTCGCTATGTCATATTCACCTGTCTTTCTCATCTTTCCAGCTGTTTTAGCGTGGATGGCATGACACAGTCGTACGAGCTGGAATTCGGCCTCAACGAATGGCTTGTCGAGGAGCAGCACGAGCGGTATCTCCATGACCCGGGCTCGGTCGACCAGGCGTGGCGGGACCTCTTCACCTCCTCCGCCTCCGCGGCGGACCAAGAGCGTCACGACTCCGGCACGGTGAGTGACCATGCGGTGAAGGCGGTCCGCGTCGCGGCGCTCATCCACGCGTATCGCGTGCGCGGACATCTGATGGCCGACACCGATCCGCTTACAGCGCAGCGGAGGGGTTCGCACCCGGAGCTCGACATCGATGCCTTCGGGCTCGGCGACGAGGACCTGGAGAGGACGTTCGTCGTCGACGGCTTCGCCGGGCGGGTCACCATGTCCCTTCGCGACGTTCTGCGGGTCCTGCGGGAGTCCTACTGCCGGACCGTCGGCGCCCAGTACATGCACATCCAAAGCGCCGGAGAACGTCGCTGGGTCCAGCAGCGGATCGAATCGCCTCCCCCCGGGACGGACCGCGCGGAACAATTGCAGATCCTCTACCGACTGGGCGCGGCGGAGGCCCTCGAGACGTTCCTGCACACCAAATACGTGGGCCAGAAGCGGTATTCACTCGAAGGCGGCGAGTCCGCAATCGTGCTGCTGGACGCGCTGCTGCACCGCTGCATCAAGACCGGGGTGAGCGAAGCCGTCATCGGTATGGCACACCGCGGCCGGCTCAACGTTCTCGCCAACATCGTCGGCAAGTCCTCCGCGGAGATCTTCCACGAGTTCGAGGACGCGGTGGACATCCGGTCGGTCCAGGGATCCGGGGACGTGAAGTACCACCTCGGCGCGGAGGGGAACTACCGCGCCCTGAACGGCGGCACCATCGCCGTCTCCGTCGTGGCGAACCCCTCGCACCTGGAGATCGTGGGGCCGGTGGCCCAGGGAGTGGTCCGCGCCAGGCAGGAGGTGGCCACGGACGGCGCCGACGCCTTCCCCATCCTGCCCATCGTCATCCACGGGGACGCCGCGTTCGCGGGTCAGGGTGTGGTCGGCGAGACGCTGAACATGTCGCAGCTGCCCGGCTACCGCACCGGGGGGACGGTGCACATCGTCATCAACAACCAGCTCGGCTTCACGACCTCACCCGCCTACGGCCGTACGAGCGGCTACGCCACCGATGCGGCACGGTCCGTCGAAGCCCCCGTCTTCCACGTCAACGGAGACGACCCCGAGGCGGTCGTCCGCGTCGCACGGTTGGCCTTCGACTACCGTCAGGCGTTCCACAAGGACGTCGTCATCGATCTGATCTGCTACCGGCGCCACGGCCACAGCGAGGTCGATGACCCGTCCATCACACAGCCGGCGATGTACGACCGCATCGTCGCCAGGCCATCGGTGCGCAAGCTGTACGCCGAGGCGCTGATCCGCCGCGGGGACATCAGCGAACGTCAGGTCGAGGGCGCCCTGCGGGACTACCGGGAACGCCTTGAGCGCGCCTTCGTCGAGACCCGGGCGCCGTCGGTTCCCGGCCGCTCCCCGGCACGGGTCGTTCCCGGGGACGCCGAGGCCGAGGCCGCCCCTCAAGCGCCCACCGCGATCACCGAGGCGACCGCCCGGCACGTGATCGCGGCCCAGACCAGCCCGCCGCAAGGCTTCACCGTGCACCCGCGCGTTCTGCCGCAGCTGCGCCGACGCGCCACGATGCTGGACGCGGGAACGATCGACTGGGCCACCGCGGAGTCCCTCGCCATCGGCTCCCTGTTGCTGGACGGGGTTCCGGTGCGGCTGGCCGGGCAGGATTCCCGCCGCGGCACGTTCGGGCAGCGGCACGCCGTGCTCACCGACCGGCGCACCGGCCTGGAACACATACCGCTGAGCTCCCTCGGCGCGTCGGCCGCGGACTTCGCGCCCTACGACTCGATGCTCTCCGAACTGGCGGCCCTGGCCTTCGAATACGGCTACTCCCTGGCTCGGCCCGACGCCCTGGTGCTGTGGGAGGCACAGTTCGGCGACTTCGCCAACGGCGCCCAGATGGTGATCGACGAGTACATCGCGTCGTCCGAACAGAAATGGGGGCAGCGCTCCGGGGTGACGCTGCTGCTGCCGCACGGTTTGGAGGGGCAGGGACCGGACCACTCCTCCGGCAGGATCGAGCGGTTCCTCCAACTGTGTGCGCAGGGGAACATGAGCGTCGCCGTGCCCTCCGTTCCCGGCAACTACTTCCACCTGCTCAGGCAGCAGGCGCTCGGCGAGCGCGAACGCAGAAGGCCGCTGGTCGTGTTCACTCCGAAGTCGATGCTGCGGCTGAAGGCGGCCACCTCCACGCTGACGGAGCTCACCACGGGCGCGTTCCGTGCGGTCCTGCCGGACGAGACGGCCGATGCCGCCAGGACCCGGCGGGTGCTGGTGTGCTCGGGCAAGGTCTTCTACGACCTGGACGCCCACCGGCGAAGCTCGAACCTTTCGGACACCGCGATCGTCCGCGTGGAGCGTCTCCACCCGTTCCCGGAGCGGGAGCTCAGCGCGGAACTCGCCCGTTTCCCCGCCGACGCCGAGGTGCGGTGGGTGCAGGAGGAGCCGGAGAACCAGGGCGCCTGGTCCTTCGTGGGGCCGCGCGTGCGGCGGCCGGCGAGCCGCCCCGTCGAATGCGTCAGCCGGCCGCCGGCCCCGGCCCCGGCCGTGGGCTCCGCCCGGCGGCACGCCGACGAGCAGAAGGCTCTGGTGGCCTCCGCCTTCCGCTGACCGCGCGGCCTGCCACACCGCGGAAGGGACCCGTCGCGCCCTCGGCTACCGCGAGACGGGTTCGGGCGCCGCGTCCTTCGCGCCCATCCCGGTCGTGCGGAAACTGGTCCGATACGCACCGGGCGTCACACCCAGGTGCCGTACGAACGCCCTGCGCATCGACTCGGGCGAACCGAACCCGGTACGCCGCGCCACCACCGTCATGGCGTCATCGCCCGTCTCCAGCAGCACCTGGGCGGCCTCCAACCGGACCTGCTCCACGTACCGGGCCGGAGTGGTTCCCACCTCCTCGTCGAAGAGCCGGGTCACATGACGGACGCTGACGCCCGCCTTGCGTGCCATGGCCGACAGCGTGTGGTTGGCCCCGGGGTCCTCGGCGACCTCGTCCAGCACCCGGCGGAGCGTCTCCCGACGGGAGTGCGGGACCTGGGAGCGGACGCTGAACTGGGACTGGTTCCCCGGTCGTTGCATGAAGACGACCATGTCCTTGGCAACCGCTCGAGCCACCTCCGCACCGTAATGCTCTTCGACGAGCGCCAGGGAGAGGTCGATCCCGGCGCTGACACCCGCCGAAGTCATCACGCGCCCGTCCCGCACGAAGATGGCGTCCGGTTTGACCCGCACGGACGGGAAACGCTCGGCCAGTTGCCGTGCGTGCCGCCAGTGTGTCGCGGCGCGACGCCCGTCCAGCAGTCCCGCCGCCGCCAGCAGAAAAGCTCCCGTGCACACCGATGCCGTGCGGCGGGCCTTCCCGTGCAGTCGCCGGACGACGTCCAGGAACGCGTCGTCCTTGATCAGCGTTTCCCATTCCGGGCCGCCCGGGATCACCAGAACGTCGCACGGCTCACCCACCTCATCGACGCGCAGGTCGGCGCCGAGGCGGGTCCCGGCGGCGGTGATCACCTCCGCCCCGTCCTCGGACACGGTCCGCACCCGATAGCGCCCGCCGATCTCGTTGGCCGAAGCGAACACTTCGATGGGGCCGGTCACATCGAGCAGCCGCACCCCAGGGAAGACGAACACCGTCACGGTGAGCGGGCCCCTTGCTGGGCGCTTGTGGTTCATCGGTTGCCTCCGGGCCGTACGCGGAGGGGGCGGGCGGACACCGGCGACCGTTGAGCGCCGGTCGGCGAGCGTTCCAGTTCCAGGACGGATCGGGGGCGCCCCTCCTGCGGTCAGTCTCCGACCGCGGCCACGACCGGGGCTACGACCGGTGTCCTCCCTGCTGGTAGGCACATCCTCCCAGTCGCCCGCGAGCCCCCAATAGGAAAGTTTCCTATCCGACATCTTGTCGCGGCCATGCCGCCTCGCTAGGTTCAGCTTCGCTCGACTTCCTCCCACCCCCCACCCAGGAGGCTCCATCAGCCATGCCTCTTTCCAAGCCGACGCACCGCAGACTCGCCCTCGCCGCCGCCATCGGCCTGCTCGGCGCGGGCGCCGCCACGGCGGCCACCGCCCAGGCGGCGCCGCGCGCGGCGCACACCGCCGCCGCGCCCAGCGGGCTCAACGGCCCCTACCTCTACCTGGGTTGGGGCTCCCCGCCCAAGGCCACGGACGTCATGTCGGCCACCGGCACCCAGCAGTTCACGATGGCCTTCATGCTCTCCGACGGCGGCTGCAACCCCAAGTGGGACGGCTCCCGCGCGCTCACCGGCGGCAACGACCAGTCGACGATCAACTCCATCCGCTCGGCGGGCGGCGATGTCACCGTCTCCTTCGGCGGCTGGAGCGGTAACAAGCTGGGCGAGAAGTGCTCCTCCGCGTCCGCGCTCGCCGGCGCGTATCAGAAGGTCATCGACGCGTACAAGCTCAAGTCGATCGACATCGACATCGAGTCGACCGAGTTCGAGAACGCCACGGTCCGCCAGCGCGTGATCGACGCGCTCAAGACGGTCAAGCAGAAGAACAGCGGCATCAAGGTGTACGTCACCTTCGGCACCACCACGACAGGGCCCGACTCCAACGGAAAGGATCTGGTCAAGCGCGGTGCCACGGCCGGGCTCGACGTGGACGGCTGGGCGGTCATGCCGTTCGACTTCGGCCAGGGCTCGATCGACATGGCGGCGGCCACCAAGTCCGCGGTGGACGGTCTGAAGAACACGGTGGCCAGCGCGTACGGCCTCTCCTCCGACGCCGCCTACCGCAAGGTCGGCTTCTCCTCGATGAACGGCAAGACCGACGTCGCGGGCGAGACCATATCCCTGAACAACTTCAAGGACATGGTCTCCTACGCCAAGAGCCACCACCTGGCCCGCGTCAGCTTCTGGTCGCTCAACCGCGACCGCAAGTGCGGCTCCGGCACGGACGGGGACGCGTGCAGCGGTATCGACCAGGGCACGTACGACTTCACCAAGGCGCTCGCGGGCTACACCGGCTGACACCGGACCGGGCCCGTCCGTGACACCGGACCGGGCCCGTCCGCCCACCGGGCGGCGTTCGATCAAGCGACCATCCAGGTCACGGGGATTGACCTTCCGTTGAAGCCGACCTTACGGTCAGCCCGCAGCCCACAGAGGCCAGCAAGGAGGTCGTGCCCGTGCGCCCCACCGCCCCACTGATCCTCGCCGCCACCCTCGCCGCCACCGCCGGACTCACATCCTGCGGTGGCGGTTCGGGCAGCGACCCGGACACCGTCAAGGTCGCCTACAACCGCTCCACCGACAACAAGATCCGCTTCAAGGACAACCATCTCGCCGAGGTCAAGAAGCAGTTCGAGAAGGCCAACCCCGGCAAGAAGGTCAAGCTGATCCCGATCCAGGCGCAGGACAACGACTACGCCACCAAGGTCCAGCAGATGATGCGGTCCCCCAAGACCGCCCCGGACCTGGTCTACGAGGACACCTTCCGGATCAACTCCGACATCAAGGCGGGCTATCTGCGCCCCCTGGACGAGTATCTGGCCAAGTGGAAGACCTGGGACCAGTTCGTCGACACCGCGAAGGCCGCGGCCAAGGCCGAGGACGGCAAGACGTACGGCGTCCCGGACGGTACCGACACCCGTGGCCTGTGGTTCAACAAGGAGATCTTCGCCAAGGCCGGGCTGCCCGCCGACTGGTCGCCCAAGAACTGGAACGAGATCCTCCAGGCGGCGCGCACGATCAAGAAGAAGGTCCCCGGCGTCACCCCGCTCAACGTCTACACCGGCAAGGCCCCGGGCGAGACCTCCGTGATGCAGGGCTTCGAGATGCTGCTGTACGGCACGGGTGAGGCGGGCGGGAACCCGCTCTACGACCCCGGCGCCAAGAAGTGGGTCACCGGCGGCAAGGGGTTCAGCGACGCCCTCGGCTTCCTCAAGACCGTCTACTCGCAGAAGCTCGGCCCGGATATCTCCGACGCCCTCGACCCCAACGTCGGCACCACGGTCTTCAGCGAATGGCTCCCCGAGGGCAAACTGGCCATCGCCCTCGACGGCTCCTGGCTCGGCCAGAACTGGCTGAAGACCGGCGGCAAGCCCTGGCCCGAGTGGTCCAAGACCCTCGGCCAGGCCCCGATGCCCACGCAGCACGGCCAGGCGCCCGGCAAGGTCAGCATGTCCGGCGGCTGGACGTGGGCGATCACCGCGAAGTCCAAGAACCCGGATCTGGCCTGGAAGTTCATCGAGCGGCTCCAGACCAAGGACAACGCGGTCACCTGGGACATCGTCGACGCGCAGATCGCGGTCCGCAAGGACGTCGCGCAGGACCCGAAGTACACCTCGTCCATGCCCGGCATCACCTTCTTCACGGGCCTGGTGAAGCACACCCACTACCGCCCCACCACCCCCGTCTATCCCCAGGTGTCCACGGCGATCGGCGAGGCGATGGAGGCGGCGACCACGGGTGACACCTCACCGGAGAAGGCCGCGAAGTCCTACGACGACCAGCTGAAGTCCATCGCCGACGGCGCCACGGTGGCGGCGGGCGGCCGGGGCTGAGGGCCGACCCCCGATGGCAACCGCGACCAAGGTGGCGGCGGCCCCGACGGAGACCCCGGCCCGGCCGGGCCCCCGTCGCGGCCGCCCCCTGCGCTGGCTTCCGCTCGCCCCCGCCACCGTCATGCTGCTGCTCTTCCTCGGTGGCCCGATCGCCTACTGCGTCTATATCGCCTTCACCAATATGCAGCTCACGGGCGCGTCCTCCACGGACTTCGTGGGCCTGGACAACTTCCAGCGCGCCTTCGGGGACGACGACTTCCGCAACGCGGTCGTCCTCACCCTCGTCTTCACCCTGCTCTCCTCCCTCGTCGGCCAGAACACCCTCGGCCTGGCCCTGGCCGCCCTGATGCAGCGCGCCTCCCGGCCGGTGCGCACGCTGACCGGCTCGATCGTCATCGCGGCCTGGGTCGTCCCCGAGATCGTGGCGGGCTTCCTGCTGTACGCGTTCTTCCGCCGCGAGGGCACGCTCAACGCGCTGCTGGACTGGCTGGGCCTGCCGTCCCAGAACTGGCTCTACACGCTGCCCATCCTCGCCGTCTCCTTCGCCAACGTCTGGCGCGGCACGGCCTTCTCGATGCTCGTCTACTCCGCCGCCCTCTCGGAGATCCCCAAGGAGATCACCGAGGCGGCGGAGGTCGACGGCGCCGGCGGGCTGGGCCGCTTCTGGCACATCACCCTGCCGATGATCCGCCGCTCCATCGGCACCAATCTGATGCTGAACACCCTCCAGACGCTGTCGGTGTTCGGCCTCATCTGGGCCATGACCCGAGGCGGCCCGGGAAACCGCAGCCAGACCCTGCCGGTCTTCATGTACGACCAGGCGTTCAACAAGTCCCTGATCGGCTACGGCACGGCGGTGGCACTGCTGTTGCTGCTGGTGGGCGCGGTGTTCTCGGTGGTGTATCTGCGGCTGATGCGCGAGGAGGTCTGAGCCGCGGTCAGCCACTGGCGCGGGTGCGCCGCCGGTAGGCCTTCTGTCTGCAGGCCGCCCCGCAGAACCGCGCGGGGCGGCCCGCACGGCTGGTGCGATCGCCGGGCAGCGGGCCACCGCACATCCCGCACCGATCGATTTCGTCACGCGTAACGGTGGCTCCGCCGTGCGCCTCCCCCGTTACGTTATGGGATTTCGTTACGGATCGCTCCGCTCGCAGTCCGTCGCACATCACCGCCGTCAGCACCCCGGTGCCGGGACCGCGTGCCTGCTCCATGGCCGCACACCCCGCCACCAGCGCCTGTACGTCCGGCACTTCGACATCCGCCCTGACCGCTCCGGCTTCCTGGGAACGCCGGAGCAGCACCCTCAGCACGTCACCGAACTCGTGCCTGGCACCGGCCGCCGCCGCGTCGGGGATGCGGCCGGGCGACTCCCGGGCGAAGGCCTCGCACAGCGCACGGTTGAGCGAAGCCTCCCCGACCACGCGCTCCAGGAAGCCGAAGAACGCCGCCCCCGGGTCGTCGGCCACGGCCAACGCCCGCCCCTCGGCGACGAACCCCTCAACGCTGTCGGCTATCACCGCTTCGAAAAGGTCCTCCTTGGAGGGGAAGTGGCGGTACACCGTCCCGGCGCCCACCCCGGCCCGCGCGGCGATGGCGCCGAGCGGCGCCATGCGGCCCTCCGCCGCGAACGAGGCCCTGGCCGCGGCCAGTACCCGCGCCCTGTTCCGCCGCGCGTCGGCCCGCGAGGGCAGACCTTCCGGCGGCAGACCCTGCGGAGGCAGCCCTTGCGGAGGCAGCCCTTCACCATCTGCCGCGCCGTGCGCCGCTTCCCTCACTGTCTCCGTGCCCCTCTTCCTGATTCCTGATTGACAAGCGGGTCAGCCGCTCCGGTACGTTAACCGGGTTACTCGTTCCGATTCTACTCGGGAGCCTTCCACTATGACCCCCATGACGTCGAAGCGAACCATCCTGGTGACCGGCGCGACCGGTCAGCAGGGCGGCGCCACCGCGAGGCGACTGCTCGCGGACGGCCGGCACGTACGCGCGCTCACCCGGGACACCACCAGCCCCGCGGCACGCGCCCTCGCCTCGGCGGGCGCCGAATTGGTCGCGGGCGACCTGGACGACCGCGCCTCGCTCGACGCGGCGGCCCGCGGAGCCCACGGTGTCTTCAGCGTCCAGCCCACCCCCGGCATGCCGGGCCTGCCCGCGGAATACGGACCGGACGACGAGGTACGGCGGGGTGGGAACGTGGCGGCCGCCGCGCTGGCGGCCGGGGCCCGACTCCTCGTCTACGCCTCCGCGTTCGGCGCCGATGTCGACAGCGGGCTGTCGACGCTGGAGAGCAAGCGGCACATCGAGGAGCACATCGGCTCGATCGGCATGCCCGCGACCGTCCTGCGGCCCGCGTCCTTCATGGAAAACCTCGTCCACCCCACCTGGGGTCTGCGGGGCGGCGCCCTGGCCACCCCCTACGACCCGGACACCCGCCAGCAGTTCATCGCGCTGTCCGACGTCGCGGCCTTCGCCGCCCTCGCCTTCGACGACCCCGACCGCTTCCGCTCCCGCGCCTTCGATCTGGCGGGCGACACCCTCACCCCGCCGGAGACCGCCGCCGCCATCAGCCGGGCCACAGGGCAGGAGGTCCCGTACGTCCATATCCCCCTCGATGCCGTACGCGCCCAGAGCGAGGAGGCGGCCCGCGGCATCCAGTCCCTCAACGACGGTATCTACCCCTTGGTCGACATCGAGTCCCTGCGCGCTCTCCACCCCGGCCTGCTCACCTTCGAGGACTGGCTGACCCACCACGGCGCGGCCCGCCTCAAGGCCCTGCTGAACGCCTGACGCACTTGGCAGTCAGGATGGCTGGACTTCGTCGAAGAGGGCGAGGGCTTGGGCGGGGTCCGGGCTCACGAGGCGTTCCAGACCGGCCGTCGTGATCTTCGCCCACCTGCCGGCCCGTTCCCACATCCGTTCCTCGAAGGCGCGGACGGCCTCGTCCAGATCTCCGGGGCCGGTGGCGGCGATGGACTCGGCGAGTTCGGCGCCTTCCAGCATCGCGAGGTTCGCGCCCGCCCCCAAGGGGGGCATCAGATGGGCGGCGTCGCCCAGTAGCGTCACCCCGGAGACGTGGGTCCAGGTGTGGGACACGGGCAGGACGTAGAGGGGGCGGTGTACGAAAGCGGTGCCGTGGCGGAGGAGGTCGAGGACGGGAGCGGCCCAGCCGTCGAACAGCGCCAGCAGGCTCGATCGCACGGCCTCGACGTCGGTCGGGTCCAGGTCAGTGTGCCAGTCCAACTCCGCGCGGAACTGGGCGTACACCTTGGCATGGCCGCCGCTGTTGCGCTGGGCGACGAGAGCTCGGTTCACGCCGTACACGGCCACGGAACCGTCGCCGATCAGCCGGGCGAGGCCGGGATGGCGGGTGTCGACGTCGTCCAGTGAGGTCTCGACCGAGGTGACGCCGGTGTAGTGCGGCGTCACCGACGAGACCGCCGGGCGGATCCGGGACCAGCCGCCGTCCGCGCCGACCACCAGGTCGAACGTCTCCTGTCGTCCGTCCGCGAACTGGACCAGTACGCCATCCCTGGTCCCCGGCACCACCTCCGTCACGCCCTCCCCCCACCGGACGTCGAGAGGGCCGAGCAGCAGATCACGGAGTTGCCCGCGGTCGATCTCGGGATTGGCCCGGTCATCCGGACGGGGTCGCCAGTCGCGCAGGACGGTCCCGTCCGCGTCCAGGATGCGCATGGCCTGCCCCTCGGGACGGGACAGCGCCTGGAACTCCGCCAGCAGCCCCGCCTTGTCCAGCGCGCGCTGGCCCAGCCCTTCGTGCAGGTCCAGCGCGCCGCCCGGGGGGCGGGCGTCGGGGGCGGGATCGCGTTCGAGGACGGCGACGGGGTAATCGTGGCGGTGCAGGACGCGGGCGAAGGTAAGGCTGGCAGGGCCGCCCCCGACCACGGCGATACGATGTCTCATGCCAATACACTGTATTTCTTCATTACGACGCATCGCAACATACGGTGTGACCATGACTGTGTGGGACCGGCCTGAGCCGCCGATTCGCCCCGTGCCGCTCGACCGGGAGCGGATCGTCGCCGCCGCCATCGCGCTGGCCGACGAGGGCGGGCTGGGAGCGGTGTCGTTGCGCAAGGTCGCCGCCCGGCTGAACGCGGGGCCGATGCGGCTGTACGGATACATCTCCACCAAGGAGGAACTGTTCGACCTCATGGTGGACGAGGCCCAGGCCGAGATACTCCCCGATGAGCAGCCCGGTGACTGGCGGGAGGCGCTGCGCGTCCTCGCCCACCGCACCAGGCGGACCGCTCTCCGGCACGAATGGCTGGCCGATCTGCTCGGCGGCCGCCCGACCCTGGGCCCGAACGGCCTCGCCGTGACCGAGGCCACGCTGGCCGCCCTCGACGGCCTCGCCGACGTCGACACCGTCATGCGCGCCGTGGAGACTGTCAGCGCCTACTTCACCGGCGCGATCAGGCGCGAGATCGCGAACCTGCGGGCCGAGCGCGCCACGGGCCTTTCCAAGCGCGACTGGCAGCGCGCCTCCGGCCCGCATGTGACGAGAATGCTGGCCACGGGCCGCTTCCCGGCGCTGGCCAAGGCCGTGTACGACGGCACGGACGTGGACGCCGAGACATCCTTCGCGACCGGCCTGGACTGGGTCCTCGACGCCGTGGCCGCCAAACTCAAATCAGGAGACGCCGGGTCAGCCGTGGACTAGCCTCGCGAGGTTGCCCTTTCGCGCCTTCAGGAGGAGACCGCCATGGCCGAGCCGTTCCCGCCCGTCGAACCGTACGCGCAAGGCCTCCTCGAGGTCGGCGACGGAAACCGGATCTACTGGGAGACCAGCGGGAACCCCCAGGGGAAGGCGGCCTTGTGGGTGCACGGCGGCCCCGGCAGCGGAGGGCGCCGCGGCGCGCGCACGATGTTCGATCCCGAGGTCTTCCGGATCGTCCTGTTCGACCAGCGCGGCTGCGGTGAAAGCCTGCCTCACGCCTCCGACCCGTCCGTCGGCCTCGACCACAACACCACCGACCACCTCATCGCCGATATGGAGCGACTGCGCGAGCACTTGGGCATCGACCGCTGGCTCCTCTACGGCGGCTCCTGGGGCTCGACGCTGATCCTCGCCTACGCCGAGCGCTACCCCGAGCGGGTCTCCGAGATCGTCATCTCAGGCGTCACCATGACCCGGCCGGACGAGATCGACTGGCTCTACCACGGCGTCGGACGCCTGCTGCCCGGCCCCTGGGAGACGTTCCGCGACGCGGTGCCGGAGGCGGAGCGGGGCGGCAATCTCGTCGCGGCCTACGACCGGCTGGTGAGCAGCCCGGACGAGGCGGTCAGGGTCAACGCGGCGCGGGCCTGGTGCGCTTGGGAGGACGCGGTCATCGCCCACGAGGTCCTTGGGAGCCCCGGCTACTACAGCGACAAGACCGACGACGCGCTGATGGCCTTCGTCCGGATCTGCGCCCACTACTTCGCCCACGCCGGGTGGCTCGAGGACGGCCAACTCCTCCGCGACGCGCACCGGCTGGCCGGTATCCCCGCGGTGCTGATCCATGGGCGACTCGACCTGGGCAGTCCGCTCAAGAGCGCGTGGGAGCTGTCCAAGGCCTGGCCGGACGCGGAGCTGAAGGTGATCGACGACTCGGGCCACACGGGCAGCCCCACGCTGCGGGACGCGGTCCTGGACGCGATCGCCCGCTTCGGCCGGTCACACCGTGCTGGGCTCCTGGGTTAGCGCACCCTGGAAGTCCGCCCAGGCGGCGGGGGTGAACCTGAGTATTCGACCCTCCGGGTCCTTGGAGTCCCGTATCGCCACGGTGTTGGGCACGTTCGTGGCCACCTCGACGCATTCGCGATCGCCAGTGCTGAAGCTGGACTTCCGGAACTCAAAAGCCGCCATTGCTCACATCTCCTCGGAGCGCCTCGATGAATGATCTGCTCTCCGACTCGGCGAGGGCGTCGCGGGCGATCTTCTCGAACAGCTCCTGGTGCTGAGCGGCTTCGTCACCTCCCTCAACCCACAGCTGACCGAAGGCAGTTTCTGTATACACCACGTCCATGGCTCCCGGCTCCGCGAACGAGATGATGTTGAAGGCCCCGCCCATGCCGAGATGTTCTCCGGCCTCGAACGGCAAGATCTGGATGGTGATGTTCGGCTGCTGGGCCGCCTCCTCCAGACGCTTCAACTGCTCACGCATCACCGCCGGACCGCCAACACGATGCCGGAGTGCGCTTTCGTGGACCACCGCCCATAGATCGAGAATCGGCTCCTCGGAGAGCCGCCGCTGCCGCGCGATCCTTGTGGCGACCAACGTCTCACCCCGGTCGGGGTGGCCCTTCGTCGAATTGCCCATCGCCAACGCACGTGCGTAACCGGGGGTTTGGAGCAGGCCGGGCACGAGGCAGAGCTGCCAGGTCCTGATGCTCGTCGCCGCGTTCTCCAGGGCGACGTACTCCTGCATGTCCCCGAGGTTCGGGAACTCGTTCCACCAGCCCTTCGCCTTGCGACGCTCGCGGTCAACCCGAGCCAGCTCCAGCAAGCCGCCCACGGCCGCAGGGTCGCTCAGGCCGTACAACTCGCACAGCGCGCGGATGTCCGGGTCCCGCATCGGGACCCAGCCGCCCTCCATCTTGGCGACCTTGGTCGTGGACCCGGTGAGCACCTTGGCGGCGTGGGTCTGCGTCAAGCCCGCCGCGGTGCGGAGCCTGGTCAGCTCACCACCGAGCCTGCGTCCCAGAACGGTCGAGGTGCTATTGCCCTGCATCGGCTGACTTGTCGTCACGCGCACAGTCTGGCCGCCCGGCGCAGCCGCCGCAAACCAGATCGGGGGAAATCCTCCAAGAGGAACTTGTGCGCCGCAAGGCGGCAGCGCTACGGTCCGTGATGAACCGCTCGCACAGGGACGTCAGTTGGCGGACGGAGTCCGCCCTGCCCTGCCCACTGGAGGTACGCGATGGCATTCGCGCCCCAAGACCCCCGGATCCCGGACCCCGTCATCAACGAGGGCCGCGTCGACTACGTCCCGACACCGATAAGCGTGACCAGGGCCCGCCGGCACGCCACACGACTCATCGCCGACTGGGGGCACCCCGCGCTCGCCGACGACACGGCGCTCATCGTGTCCGAGCTGGCCACCAACGCCTTACGGCACGGGCACGTACCCGGGCGGCTCTTCCGCGTTGAGCTCACGCTCACCAAGACCCGCCTGCGGATCGCCGTATCCGACCCCCGGGGCGAGCGGCTTCCCCGGCCCCGCCGCCCGTCGCCCCGCGACAAGCACGGCCGCGGCCTGCTCATCGTCCGCGCACTCGCGGACCGCTGGGGCGTCCGCGAACGCACCGTCGGCAAGGAGATCTGGGCCGAGCTGGATACACAAACGAGCTGTAACCAAGGCGAATAGGACCACACTGGTTCTTGCCGCTTCGACCATCGCGAGGAAAAGGACAGCAAGCAGTGACCACGTTCGCACATCCCCGTGAGGCGTTTCCGCTCCTACCCCATAGCGAGCGGACTCCGCAGAGCAACGAGGGGCCCTCGGGCTCCACCACGCGCCCATGGATTCTTCGTTTCGCCCGTGTACCCGACTCCACACAGGCGATCGAGAAACCAGCGGCGGTCTATGACGAGGGATCGCAGATGTCGGTCGGGCTCTACGACGGCCCGCTGCCGTACATGACGACGCACAGCCCCACCGTCCCCGACGGCAACATGACCAATCCGCCGCCCCTCGACGAGGGCCCGAAGGATTGAGGCCATGCCCACCATCCTCGTGATCGCCGCCCGCGACGACTGGCCGACGGACCGCGTCGTGAACGTACTCACCAACCGAGGGGTGCGGGTATTCCGGATGGACACCGCGGACTTTCCGCAGCAGGCCATCCTCGCTGGGCGCATCGGCACCCGGCGGGGGTGGTCGGGCCGACTCGCCAACTCCCACCGGGCTGTCGAACTCTCGGACATCGAAGCCGTCTACTTCCGCGCGCCTCATCAGTTCCGGCTCACGGACGGAATGTCCAAGGCCGAACAACGGTTCGCCGCGGCACAGGCACGCGCGGGGTTCGGCGGAGTGATCTCGGCGCTCGACGCCCGGTGGGTCAACCACCCGGCGGCGATGACTCGCGCCGAGTACAAACCGATCCAACTCGCGACAGCCCGTGAGTGCGGCCTCACCATCCCCCCGACCCTCGTGACGAACGACCCCGATGCCGTCAGGGCATTCGCCGAGGACACCCCGGGCCCGATCATCTGCAAGCCCGTAGCCTCACCGGTATTCATCGAGGGCAATGAACTCAAGACCGTCTACACCCGGCGTCTCTCCCCGCACGACCTGGTCGATCTGCGTGGCATCGACACCACCGCCCATCTCTTCCAAGCCTGGATCGAGAAGGCGTACGAGGTCCGGCTCACCATCGCGGGCGACCGTCTGCTCGCGGCGGAAGTCCACGCCCGGAGCGCCCGAGGTCATGAGGACTGGCGCAGCGACTACGGCTCACTCATCTATCACCGGACGGACACACCGGCGGACGTCGCCGAGGGGGTGCACCGCCTGATGGGCCGCCTGGACCTTCGCTTCGCCGCCCTCGATTTCGTCGTCTCACCATCGGGAGCATGGACGTTCCTGGAGGCTAATCCGTGCGGGCAATGGGACTGGATTCAAGGCGCCACGGGTCTGCCCATCGCCGAAGCCATCGCCGATGAACTGCAAGGAGTACCCACGTGAGTGTCCCCCACTTCGACGGCGCGCCGTCGCGACTGCGCTCGTTGGTCGAGGACTTGCGGCGGGTGGGAGCGATCCGTTCGGCCGCCTGGGCCGAGGCCTTCGCCAGGGTGCCGCGCCATGTCTTCGTGCCGGAGTGGTACGGGCAGGAGGCCGACAGCAGGGGCATCACCGTATGGCGCCAACGTGACGCGGCCGACCGTGATGCCTGGGAAGCCACCGTCTACAGCGACCAGACCCTCGTCACGGCACTCGACCCCGACACCGCCGAACGCGTCGGCGAGCGAGCGTGGACCGGTATTCCGACATCCTCCAGCACCATGCCCAGCCTCATGGCGCAGATGCTGGAGGACCTGGGCGTGGCGGACGGCCACCGAGTGCTGGAAGTCGGCACCGGCACGGGGTACAACGCCGCCCTTCTGTCCGCCCGGCTGGGCGATCGCCTTGTGCACTCCGTCGACGTCTCGCCCGGTCTCGTGGAAGCTGCCCGCCGCCGGCTCGCCGCCGCGGGGTACCGGCCGCACCTCGCCGCCGGAGACGGGCAACAGGGCTTCCCGGGGCACCCCGCACCGTTCGACCGGACCATCGCGACCTGCTCGGTCCCCCGTATCCCGGCCGCCTGGATCGAGCAGACGCGACCCGGCGGCGCGATCCTCGCCGACGTGTCCATGGGCATCGAGGGTGGCCTGGTCCGCCTGACCGTGAACGAAGAGGGACGCGCCGTGGGCCACTTCACCACCACAACCGGCCGGTTCATGGCCGCCCGCAGTGACGCGCATGCCTACCGGCACCCCGGGCGGGCGCCTTACGCGCCCCGAGCCGGGTTCCGCTCCGCCTCGCTCACCGCTGCCGACATCCGCGCGCACTATCCGTTCCGGCTGCTGCTCGCCTTCCATCTTCCCGGCGCCGAGTTGGTCTATCACGTGGACGACGACACCGGGGCCATGTCGCTCCAGCTCCAGGGGCGCGACGGCACATGGGCACGCGCGCCGATCGCCGATGAAGACACCACCATCGCCACATACGGCGGGAGCGCCGACCTGTGGCGGCGAGCGGAGGCCGTCTGGCAGTGGTGGAACGACCACGACCGCCCCGCTCAGGACCGTTTCGGCTATGCCCGCGAAGCCGACGGACGCCACTACGCGTGGCACATTCCGGACGGACATCGCTGGCCTCTCGACGCCTGAGGTTGCGGGACACGCATATTTGCGGGGTCCGCAAATTTTGCTACGCTCCCTCCATGGGACTGCGAGAGCGGAAGAAGGCCCAGACGCATGCCGCGCTCAGCTGGGCCGCGGTGCGGCTGACCGTGGAGCGTGGGTTCGACAAGGTCAAGGTGGAGGACATCGCCGAGGCCGCCGGGGTCTCGCCGCGTACTTTCAACAACTACTTCTCGAGCAAGGCCGAGGCGATCGCGTTCCGCCACCTCGACCGCTGTCTGCGCGTCGCGGAGGCGTTGCGCGAACGGCCGGGCGAGCCGCTGTGGGACGCGATCACCGACTCCGTACTGCGGCAGTTCGCGGCGGACGTGGAGTCGATGACCCATCCCCCGGCCACCGACGCCGCGCAGTGGACGGCGGGTGTGCGGGTGATGGTCGCGGAACCGGCCCTGCGGGGCGAGATGTTGCGGGCCGGGGCCGTCGCCGAGGCCGAGATCGCGGCGGCCGTCGCGGCACGTACCGGCGGCGACCTGGAGCGGGACCTGTACCCGCATCTCGTCGCCTCGGCGGTCATGGGCGCGGTCAACACCGCCATCGCCCACCATCTCCGCACCGACGCCGCCGTGCCGGTGCGCCGCCTGCTCACGGACGCTCTCGCCCGGGTCGCCCCGGGGCTGTCCACCCCGTAACTCACTCAAACCCCCTGCCCCGAAAGGGAATTCATGATCGAGGTCGTCATCGCAGGTGCGGGGCCCAACGGCCTGATGCTCGCCTGCGAACTCGCCCTGGCCGGTGTGCGCCCGGTCGTCCTGGAGCGCTTCACCGAACCGCACGACGCTCAGCGCGCCAACGGCCTCGTGGGCCAGGTCGTCCGCATGCTCGACCGGCGCGGGCTGTACGAGCGGCTGACCGAGCCCGGCACCGCACCCGAACCGGCGCCCCGTTTCACCTTCGGCGCGTTCCCGATCCACCTGAGCGACCTGCCGGACAACCCGCTCTACACGCTCCTGGTGCCGCAGCGCCGGATCGAGAGCATGCTCGCCGAGCGCGCGGCGGAGCTGGGCGTCGACATCCGGCGCGGCCACGAGGTCGTCGGGCTCACGCAGGGCGAGAAGTCGGTGACGGTCGAGCTGCGCGAACAGGATCCGATCGAGGCGGAGTTCGTGGTCGGCGCCGACGGCGGGCGCAGCGTGGTCCGCAAGCTCGCCGGGATCGCGTTCCCCGGCGTGACGACGGACGACTCGGTGTCGCGCACCGGACATGTGAGCGTGGACCCGGACGCGATCGGTGCCGATGGCGGCCTGACCGTGCCCGGTTTCGGCGTCATACCGCCGTTCCAGCATCTGCGGACCGAGCACGGCCTGATCTCCTGGGCGCCGTTCCCGGGCCGCGACCCGGGCTTGAGCACCGTGGAATGGGGCCAACCGGCCGAGGGCGAGGCGTCGCTGGACGAGCTGCGGGCCAGCGCCCGCCGGGTGCTCGGCACGGACATCGCCCTCTCCCCGCCGACCGGGCCGGGACCGCATCTGATGCGGCGGCTCTTCGGCGGCAACACCCGGATCGCCGAGCGGTACCGCGCGGGCCGCGTCCTGCTGCTCGGCGACGCGGCCCATGTGCACTCCGCGATCGGTGGCCCGGGGCTCAACCTGGGCCTCCAGGACGCGGTGAACCTCGGCTGGAAGCTGGCCGCCGAGGTGCGCGGCCACGCGGCGGAGGGGCTGCTCGACACGTACGAGTCGGAGCGGCACCCCGCGGCCCGGCGGGTCGCCATGCACACCCAGGCGCAGTCGCTGCTGACCCGGCCGGGCGGCGATGTGACGGCGCTGCGCGAACTGTTCGGCGAACTGCTCGGCCAGCCCACGACCCGGCAGCACATCGCGGGGCTGCTCTCCGGCGCGGACATCACCTACGCCATGGGCCCGGCGACCGGCCCCCTCGTCGGCCACTGGGCCCCGGACCTCCCGGGCCTGCGCGATCTGACCCGCACCGCCCGCCCCCTCCTCCTGGACCCCACCGGCACCCTCGACCCGGGCCCCTGGTCACCCCACGTCGACACCGCGACCGTCCCCGGCCTCGACACCGCACTGCTGCTCCGCCCCGACTGCTATGTCGCGTGGCAGGGCACCACGGACGACGGTCTGCACGAGGCCCTGGCCACCTGGTTCCGGGCCGCCTGAGGCCGCCGCGGCTCCCAGTGCCGCGACCTCGACGTCCGATACCCGCCGGACCCGGCCGCCCACGGCGGGCATGCTGGGCCACATGGTCAACGCGTTTGAAGGGCTCATCGATCGGTTCCTCGGGGCCGGCGCCGAGTTCGAACGGAAGCTGCGAGCCGTGCGATCCGAACAGTGGTCCTGGCCGACTCCCTGCACGGAGTGGAACGTGCGGCAGTTGGTCAACCACATGACGCGCGGAAACCTCAATTACGTGAGTCTGCTGCACGGCGGCGCCGCCGCCGATTTCCTGCGGCTGCGGGACGCCGACGCGCTGGGCACGGATCCGGTCGGCGCGTACGTCCGGTCCGTCCGGGAGTGCGCCCAGGCGTTCGGCGAGACCGGTGCTCTGCGGCGGATTCTGGACTATCCCCTGGGTCCGGTGACCGGCCGACAGGCACTTGCCGTGAGAATCACGGACAGCACTGTCCACACCTGGGATCTCGCACGGGCCGTCCACGTGGACGACACCCTCGATGAAAGCCTCGTGGCATGGATCGACGAACATCTCGAGGAGATCTACGCCGGTCTGGCGGAAACGCCCACCGCCGTCGAGACCACTCACCGGTTCTTCGCCGCTCCCGAGGGCGTGCTCGCTCATGACACATCCCCACAGACGCGACTGCTGCACCGAATGGGGAGGACGCCCGAGACGCCCGTACGAGGTCACTGAGCCCGTGTGATCGAGAACCCCGGTTGAGCTACGCGTCTGCCGAGCGGAGCCGACCCGCGGAGGCGGGCCTTCCGCATGCCCACTACGCGATCCGGCCACGCGGCGGGGAGCGTCCCGGGAATTCTTATCCATTCCCGCTGCTTCACCGGATCCGCCGCGCACCCGGCAACTACGGTGCGACCAACCATGTTTGAGGGCAACCGGTCGAAAAAACGCCAGGAACCAAACCACCCGTCCCGGGGAGGTCGGCACAAGCGGTCCCGTGATCCGCGCGCGCACTGGCTGCTCCTTCTCCTCGTCCTTCCCGCCATGTTCGGCCTGCTGATGTTCCAGGGCTGGACCAACCACGAGGTCGACGCGGCGAAGGCGCGGCGGCCCTGCACCAGTCCGGTGCCCCGGGCGCTGGCCGACGGCGGGCCGGTGGTGCAGATCAACGGGGGCCGGGTGCGGACCGTGGGGATGCCCGCCGGGACGGTGGCGCTGACCTACGACGGCGGGCCGGACCCCGTCCAGACGCCGCGTCTGCTGGACCTGTTGCGCCGGTACGACGCGCGGGCCACGTTCTTCGTCTCCGGCGCCAAGGCGGCCCAGTACCCCGGCCTCGTACGCCGGATCCGCGCCGAGGGCCATGAGATCGGGTCGAACACCTACACCGGCGCCGACATGGGCACGGCGTCCTCCAGCCGCTCCCGGATGGAGCTGTCCCTGACCGAGTCGGCGCTGGCGGGCTCCGTGGGGGTCCAGCCGAGGCTGCTGCGGCTGCCGCTGACCACCGATGTGGACACGCTGTGCGGCGACGAGTGGCAGGCGGCGCGGCGCGTGGCGGCGGAGGGCTATGCGCTGGTGGCCGCCGACCGGTCGGGCACGAAGCCCTCGCAGGGGATGATCCGGCAGCTCAGCCAGACGGACACCGCGTACCAGGAGACGGAGAGGCTGCTCAAGGACCCGCGGGCCAAGAAGTTCACCACCGTGACCGGCGGGCTCGGCGTGCCCCCGGTCGACGTCCCGGTCTCCGGCCTGGAGCGCTGGGAGGGCAAGGCGCTGATCTGGGTCGCGGCCATCGGCCGGGGCTTCGTGTCCACCATGGCATGGGTGCTGGGGATCGCGGGGGCGCTGGGGGTGCTGCGGCTGCTGATGCTGGTGGTGTTCGCCCGCACCCATGTCCGGCGGCTCACCCGCTTCCGGCCCGGGAAGCAGGTCAACGAGCCGGTGACAGTGCTGATCCCCGCGTACAACGAGGAGGCGGGCATCGAGGCCACCATCCGCTCGCTGCTCGCCTCCACCCATCAGCGGCTGCAAGTCGTGGTGATCGACGACGGCTCGACGGACCGTACGGCCGATATCGCCGCGAGCGTCAGGGACCGCCGGGTGCTGGTGGTCCGGCAGCCCAACGCGGGCAAGGCGGCCGCCCTCAACACCGGTCTGGCGCACACCAAGCACGACATCGTGGTCATGGTCGACGCCGACACCGTCTTCGAACCGGACGCCATCCACCAGCTCATCCAGCCGCTCGCCCACCCGGCCATCGGCGCGGTCAGCGGCAACACCAAGGTGGGCAACCGGCGCAGTCTGCTGGGCCGGTGGCAGCACCTGGAGTACGTCTTCGGATTCAACCTCGACCGGCGGATGTTCGAGGTACTGGAGTGCATGCCGACCGTGCCCGGCGCCATCGGGGCCTTCCGGCGGGACGCGGTGATGGGCGTCGGCGGCGTCAGCGAGGACACCCTCGCCGAGGACACCGACCTCACCATGGCGCTGTGGCGGGCGGGCTGGCGGGTGGTGTACGAGGAGACCGCCGTCGCCTGGACCGAGGTGCCCACCTCGCTGCGCCAGTTGTGGCGGCAGCGGTACCGCTGGGGGTACGGCACGCTCCAGGCCATGTGGAAGCACCGCCGCGCGATGACCTCGCTGGGCTCGGTGGGGCGGTTCGGCCGCCGGGGACTCAGCTATCTCACGCTCTTCCAGGTGCTGCTGCCGCTGCTGGCACCCGTGATCGACCTCTTCGCGCTGTACGGCGCGCTCTTCCTCGACCCGGCGGAGGCGGCCGGGGTGTGGTTCGGCTATCTCACCATCCAGGTGGTCTGCGCCGGATACGCGCTGCGGCTGGACGGGGAGCGGATGCGGGCGCTGTGGTCCCTGCCGTTCCAGCTCTTCGTCTACCGGCAGCTGATGTATCTGGTGGTCATCCAGTCCGTGGTCGCCCTCCTGCTCGGGACGCGGCTGCGGTGGCACCGCATCCAGCGCTCCGGGACGGCCGCCCAGGCGCTCGGCGAGGCACCCGGGCACCGGAGCCTGACGTCGAGGTGACGTATGGCGACCCGGTCCGCGTTCAACGCGGCACCGAAGTTGTCATACCTCTATGAACGGACGGCGGGCGCCGCCGGCCGCTCGGCAGACTGCCGTCCATGAGCGATCGGTTGGACGGGTGGGCCGCCGGGGACCGGCCGTCGGCGCGGGCCTGGGACATCTCCACGGCGGACACGCAGAGCATCCCCGTGCAGGGGGGCCAGGGCATGCCCGCAGCGGGCGCCCAGGGCATCCCCGCGCAGGGGCCATCCGCGCCACCGGGCGTCCCCGCGCCCCATGGCGTGCCCACCAAACCGGCCCCCTACCGGACGGGCGACGAGACCAGCACCCTCGAGCCCGTACCCACGCCCGTGCCCACCCCCACCGTCCGGCGCCGCGCCCCCAAGGAGCCGCTCAGCCGGCGCCGCCGGATCGTCCGGCTGGCCATCGTGGCGGTCTCCGCGCTGCTCCTCGCCTCCGGCGGCGCCTACGTCTGGGCCGACACCCAGCTCAACCGCGAGGTCGACCTCGGCAGGGCACCGGACCGCCCCCCGCCCGGCAAGGGCACCAACTACCTCATCGTGGGCTCCGACAGCCGGGAGGGCCTCTCCGAGGACGCCAGGAAGAGCCTGCGCACCGGCTCGGCCGAGGGCCGCCGCACCGACTCGATGATGGTCCTGCACACCGGCGCAAGCGGCACCACGATGATGAGCCTGCCGCGCGACTCCTGGGTGAACATCCCCGGTTTCGTCCGCCCCGAGACCGGCAGGCGCTACAACCCGTCCCAGAACAAGCTGAACGCGGCCTATTCGATGGGCGGCCCCGATCTGCTCGTCTCGACCATCGAGCGCAACACGGGACTGCGCATCGACCACTACGCGGAGATCGGCTTCTCCGGGTTCGTGGACGTCGTGGACGCGGTCGGCGGGGTACGGATGTGTGTGGACCGAGACATCAAGGACCCCAAGTCCGGGCTGGACCTGAAGAGGGGCTGCCACACCCTCGACGGCGCCAAGGCGCTCGCGTTCGTCCGCCAGCGCAAGCAGGAGGCCAAGGGCGACCTGGGCCGCACCCAGAACCAGCAGAAGTTCCTGACCGCGCTCGCGGCCAAGGCCGCCACACCGGGCGTCCTGGCCAACCCGTTCGCGGCCTTCCCGACCGTGCGCGCGGGTCTGGACACGCTGATCGTGGACAAGGACATGGGCCTGCCGACCCTGATGTCCCTGTTCGAGGCGGTGAAGGGCGTCACCTCGGGCAACGGCAAGCAGCTCAACGTCCCGGTGTCCGACACCAACCTCCGGACCTCCAAGGGCAGCGCGGTGCAGTGGAACGTGACGCAGGCGCGGCGCCTCTTCGACCAGTTGCGGAACGACCAGCCGGTGACCGCGGCCCCACCGGCGCCGTAAGGACCGCGCACGCGTCTTCCCCAACGCGAGCGGCAACGGGTTTCATGGACGCACGCTGATCGACTGCGCTCGCAAGCGCGCGAGGAGGTCCGAGGTTGTCCGCGCTCTCCGCCCGCACCGCCCGCCCCTGGCCCCGCTCCGTCAAGAGCCGTACCGGCCCCCGGTGGTCCCCGCGGCTGCGCCGCCGGCTGGCCGCCGACGCCGCGCTGCTGCTCATCGCCGCCGCGTTCCTGCTTCCGCTCGCCTGGCTGGTCCTGGCCTCGATCGACAACGATGCCACCCTGCGGGTCTCGGCGCCCGGCTCGCCCACGATGGACAACTTCTCGGCGGTGTGGACGGACGAGATCACCTTCACACCGATGCTCAACAGCCTGCTCCTGTGCGGCGGCGCCACCGTCCTGACCGTCGCCTGCGCGGCCCTCGCCGCCTATCCCCTCTCCCGCTTCCGCTCCCGCGTCGTGCGCCCGTATCTGCTGACGGTGCTCTTCACCACCTGTCTGCCGATCACCGCGATCATGGTTCCGGTCTATGGACTCTTCGTCCAGGTGGACCTCATCGACACCATGTCCGGCACGGCCCTCTTCCTCGCCGCCTCCCAACTCCCGTTCGCGATCTGGCTGATGAAGAACTTCATGGACGGCGTGCCGGTGATCCTGGAGGAGGCCGCGTGGACCGACGGCGCGTCCTGGCTGCAGAGCCTGACCCGGGTGATCCTGCCGCTGATGGGGCCGGGCATCACGGTCGTGATGATCTACAGCTTCATCATGATGTGGGGCAACTTCTTCGTCCCCTTCATGCTGCTGCTCTCCCCCGAACAACTCCCCGCGTCCGTCTCGATCTTCACCTTCTTCGGCAACTACGGCCAGGTCGTCTACGGCCAGCTGGCCGCCTTCTCGATCCTCTACTCCACGCCCGTGCTCCTGCTCTACATCCTGATCTCCCGCCGTCTGGGCGGCGGCTTCGCCCTGGGCGGCGCCGTCAAGGGATGACGGCGCCGCCGCGGTTCGGCCGGTGGCCGCATCGGGACGTTCCCCGGAGCGTTCAGGGGACGAGGATGGCCCGTCCTCCGGGGATGCGGTTGGCGTCGAGGTCGGCGAGGGCGTCGAGGGCCGCGTCCAGGGGGTAGGTGCGGGTGCGCAGTGCGACCTTGCCCTGTGCGGTCAGGGTCATCAGCTCGTCGAGGTCGTTGTAGGAGCCGACGAGGTTGCCGATCACGTTGATCTCGCGGGAGATGATGTCGATGGTCGGCACGTCGACCCTGCCCCCGTAACCGATCACGAAGTAGGAACCGGCGTCGCGGGTCATCGCGATACCGTCGGATTCCGTTCCGTGCTCGCCCACGAAGTCCAGGACCACCTGGGCGCCCGCGCCGCGGGTGAGGTCGCGGACCGCGTCGACCTGGGAGCCGTCCGCGTGGACCGTGTGATGCGCGCCCAGTTCACCGGCCAGCCGCAGCACTTCGGGTGACCTGTCGACGACGATGGTCCGCGCCGGGGTCAGGGCCAGCAGCGCCTGGAGTCCGATATGGCCGAGGCCGCCCGCGCCGATCACGACGGCATGGGTTCCGGGGTACAGCGACGGTACGGCCTTGCGCACCGCGTGGTAGGCGGTCAGGCCGGCGTCGGCCAGGGCGGCGACATCGGCGGGCGCGAGCTGCTCGCTGAGCCGGACCACCGAGCGGGCGTTGGTCAGCATCAGCTCGGCCATGCCACCGTCGGTGTCGATGCCGGGGAACGACGAGTTCTCGCAGTGCACGTCGTCGCCGGACCGGCACGGCCGGCACAGTCCGCAGGTGACCAGCGGATGCAGGATCACCTTGTCACCGGGCCGGACTCCCGAGACGGCGGAGCCGACCTCGCGTACCGTGCCCGCGTTCTCGTGGCCGATGGTGTAGGGCAGGGTCACCCCGCTCTTGTCCGCCCACTGTCCTTCGAGGATGTGCAGATCGGTGCGGCAGACACCGGCCGCGTTGATCTCGACCAGCACCTCCAGCGGACCCCTGACCACGGGGTCGGGAACGGACTCGATCCGGGCCGGCTCACCGTATGCGTGTACGCGTACCGCTTTCATCTTTCCGTACTCCTTCGCGCAGACATCGCCTCGTTCACATGCCCTTGAGCAGCGGCAGTCCGGCGGCCAGGAATCCGCCGTCGACGTACAACGCCTGCCCCGTCACCCAGGTGGCACCGCCGATGAAGAACGCGACCGCCTCGGCGATGTCCGCGGGCTGCCCGAAGCGGCCCAGCGGGGTCCGGGCGAGCTCGTGTCCGGCGATGGGACCGTCGCCGAGGTAGTCGCCGCCCATGGGGGTCTCGACGGTCCCGGGCCCGACTCCGTTGACGGTGATGCCGTACTGCGCGAACTCGACGGCCAGCGTACGGGTCAGCAGCAGCGCGGCGCCCTTCGACGCGCAGTAGGCGGTCTCCTGGGCGAAGCCCTGGGCCGCCGCCGTGGAGAGGATGTTGACGATACGGCCGCCACCGTGGTCCCTCATGCGGCGTCCGGCTTCCTGGCAGGTGAGGAACGCGCCACGGGCGTTGACCGCGAGGACCCGGTCCCACACCTCCACGGGTGTGTCGAGGAACGGCTTGTCGGCGAAGACTCCCGCCGCGTTGACCAGCGCGTACGGAACGCCGAACTCGTTCTCCATCCGGCTGAACGCCTCGGCCACCTGTCCTGCCTCGGCGATGTCGACCTCGTACTGCCACCAGTCGGCTCCCTGCTGAGTGAGGAGTTCGGTGGTTTCCTCGGCCGGCTGCCGGTCCAGGATGGCGATCCGTGATCCGGTCCGGGCCATGCGCAGGGCGACTCCCTGTCCGATTCCCTGGCTCGCCCCGGTGACTACGGTGACGCGGTCGTCGAGAGACATATTCATCCTCCTGGTCAGTCGGTGGTGGTGACGTCGTGGCGGGGCCGGGGCTGATCCGGTCGATCCGGCTGATCCGGCGCGGCGCCGTCGGAGTCGCGTATCCGCCACTGGATGCGGGTCTTGTCCTGGACGCGCTGGCGGTACCACCAGAGCACGCAGGCGAACATCAGGATTCCTACGCCGGCGACTGTCTCGAGCGGTCCGCCGTAGCCGGTCAGCTGGGGGCTGGCGGTTCCGATGACGATCACGAAGACGTTCAGCACGAACAGTGCGCAGGCGATGGGAATCCAGACCGGTGTGAGCCGGATCGGTCTCGGAAGGCCGGGCCGATCGCGGCGCAGCAGGACGAACGCGCCGACGGCCAGTGTGGCGGCGGAGAGATAGCCGAGGTTGCTGGCCAGCAGGATCGCGATCGGCTCACCGAGGATCAGCAGGATCAGCACGTTGATGAGCATGTCGGTGGTCAGTGCGCGCCCCGGCACGCCGTACCTGTTGAGGACGCCGAGCTGGCGGATCGTTCCGCCGGAGCGGGAGATTCCGTACAGTGAGCGCCCGCCGTCGGCGGTGGCGGTCATCATCGCGATGACGAACGCCGCCATGACCGGGATCTGGCCCAGCCACGCGTAGCCGCCGAGGATGTGATGGAACGCGATGCCGATGTAGCCGACCGGATTGAGCCCGACGGTGTGTTCACCGATCGTGCCGACCACCATGTACGGCAGGACGATGTACAGCCCCAGGATGAGCAGTCCGGAGACGCGCAGCGCCTTCGCGGTGTCCTTGACGGGGTTCTTGTACTCCGGGGCGAATCCGGCGCACAGTTCGCTGCCGTAGGTGGTCCACGCGGTGATGTAGAACCACACGGTGATCTCGCGCCAGCCGAAGGGAGAACTCGATCCGGTCCAGGACAGCCGTGCCGGGTCGAAGTCGGCTCCCGAGGAGAGCAGAGGCCCCGCGATGAGCACGATCAGGCCGATGACCAGCAGTCCACCAGTGATCTTGGCTACTCCGGCGGCGACCTTGACGCCGAAGTAGTTCAGCGCCCAGGCGGAGAAGATGGCGGCGATCGCGATCAGATATTCGAAGCTGAGCTCATGCCCGGTGGGGAGCGGGAGCGCGAACGTCACATGCGGGAAGAAGGCCTGCTGCATCAGTTTGCCGAGGGCCACGCCTTCCACCGACAGGGAAAGCGACCAGCCCATCCAGTAGCCGAACGCGGCGATCGCGCCCAGGGGGGCGAAGTGCCGTTTCCAGCCTTCGTAGGCGTAGACCGAGATTCCGCCGGACCTGTCCGGGAACATGCCCGCCATCTCGGCGAACAGGTTGTTCTGCAGATAGGCCAGTACGCAGGCCGCCGCCCAGATGCAGATGGCGGTGAGGCCGCCGATCGCGCCGACGGTGTAGCCGAGGGTGAGGAAGAGCCCGATGGGCAGGTTCAGCGCGAAGATGACTCCGTCACGCCAGGTGAGCGCGTGGCGCATCGTATTCGCCGCGCTGTGCGGGCTTGATTCGGACGATGCCATGGAAGTGCCTCTCGTAAGGCGGAAGAACGGTGCCGCTACGCGGCGTCCTGCCATGGGGGGATGTCGTGCAGGGGGGTGGCACGCGCCACCCAGGTGCGGCATCGCAGTGCCAGTCGCGCCCGGTCGATGACGCATGCGCCGACCAGGGCCCCCTCCCTCGCGTAGAGGACGGCGAGATCGTCCGGCTCGGAGCAGACGAATCGGACCGCGTCGTGGTCGAGCGTCTCGCCGATCACATGGAGCCGCCTGCCGAACTGGTCGGACCAGACGTACGGCGCCGAGCGCACCGTGCGGCTTCCGTTGTCGGCGATGTTGGCGGCCACGACCCGGGCCTGTTCCGACGCCGAGGTCCAGTTCTCGTACCGGCGGTGCTCCAGGTCGGGCCCTTGCCAGCACGCCGCGTCGCCCACCGCCCATACCCCCTCGGCCTGGTGGGCGGCACGTCCCGAGGCGTCGCACAGGACACCCCGCCGCGTCGCCTCGATGCCGGATCCGGCGAGCCATTCGACATTGGGCACGGCGCCGACTCCCACGACGACGAGGTCACAGGGCTCGATGTCGCCCCCGTCGAGTACCACCCCCTCGACCCGCTCGGCGCCGGCGAAGCCCACCACCTGGCGTCCACAGCGGACCGTCACCCCGCTGTCGCGGGCGATGGTCGCGAGAACCTCGCCCGCCTCCGGGACCAGACCGCGGGACAGGACCGTCCGCGCCGCTTCCACCACGACCACGTCCAGGCCGATCGAGCGTGCGGCGGAGGCCACTTCGAGCCCGATGAAGCCGCCGCCGATGACGGCCAGACGCGTGGACTTCCGCATCGCCGCCCGCAGTGCCATCGCCTCGTCGAGCGTGCGCAGGCACACGACACCGTCCGGCGGGTCCGCGAACGGCTGCAGCGGGCGGGCCCCGGTGGCGATGACCAGGTCGTCGAAGCCGATCGAGGCTCCGGAGTCGAGGGTGACGGCACGGCGGGGCAGATCGACGCCCGTCGCGGTGGCGCCCGGCCGCCAGGTGATGTCCAGGTCGTCGAGGTCGCCGGGGCCGGCGGGACGGAACTCGGTCCGGGTCTCGTCCGTGAGCACCTGCTTCGACAGCGGCGGCCGGTCGTAGGGCCGGTGGCCTTCGGCGCCGGCCAGCGTCACCTCCCCGGTGAAACCGTTGCTCCGCAGTGTCCGGGCCACGGTCGCCCCGGCCAGTGACGCGCCCACGACGACGACGCGCCGGGACGTCATCGGTTCTCCAGCCGAAGCGCGGCGACGGGGCAGGCCCGCACCGCGTCCTCGGCCGTCGCCAGGTCGGCCCCGTGGACCTCGGCCCGGAGGATGTCCACCTTGCCGTCGTCGCCCAGGTCCAGCAGCTCCGGCGCGGTGACCACGCAGTTTGCGTAGCCCTGGCACACATGTGGGTCGACGTCGATTCTGCTCATGATCCGCTCCCTTCGCCGGGCGTCCTCATGCCGAGAGCGCGGTGAACGTCGCCTTCATGAAGGCGCGCAGGGGGTGTTCGCTGTCGAGCATCAGCCGGCCGTTGCGCACCCGGGCGGACCGGTAGCCGATCTGCTGACAGTCGGTGGCCCGCTTGTCCTCGACGAGGGTCTGGTCCCACATCTCCAGCCATGCCTTGACGATGTCCTCGTCCGCGCCGGGCTTGGCGTACATGTCGACGAAGGCCCAGCACCGCTCCGGGGACAGCGGCAGCACGCTACCGACGAATCCGACGTAGTCGTCGAGGGCGAAGAACGAGGACGGGAAGGTGAAGGCGAACCGGAATCCCTTCAGCCGCTCCGGCTCGGCATCGCCGGGGAGCCACTTGATGGGGCCGCTGTTCCAGATGGTCCGATCGCGGTCCTGGGCGGCCACCGAGTAGTCGTCCGGGCCGGTGTCGTAGGTCCTGCCGAAGCTGCTCCGGTGCAGGGTCGGACAGTGGTAGCACTCCACCGCGTTCTCCGCCCACACCTTCCAGTTGCAGTCCATCGTGTACTCGTACCTGACCTGGAACTCGTACTCCCTGAGGTCGGTGTTGAGCTCGTCGGTCCTGGCGCGGATGTCGCGGGTGACCTCCGCGAGCGGCGTCGCCCCGGTGTCGGGATTGACGAAGATCCATTGGTCCCAGCGCTCGACCGCGACCGGGATCAGCGAACGCGAGGAGCAGTCGAACCCGGACTCCCGCTCCGACCTCGGCGCGGAGGTCAGCCGGCCGTCGAGACCGTAGGTCCAGCCGTGGTACGGGCACTGCAACAGCGGCTTGTTGCCGTCTTCCGTGGCGATGGCGTGCAGCCGGTGGCGGCACACGTTGACAAAGCCGCGGACCTCCCCGTCACGGCCGTGGGTGATGATGATCGGGATGTTGCCCGCCGTGGTCACGGCGTAGTCGCCGGGCTTGGCCACCTTGGACTCGTGGCAGGCGTACTGCCAGGACTTGGAGAAGATCCTCTCCTGCTCCAGATCCTGGATCTCGGGGGCGAAGTAGAACTCCGCGGGCAGGGTTTCGCCTCGTTCCAGACCCCTGAGGATCTCCTGGTCGGACGGCAGTCCGTACCTGGTCCGGATGTCATCGAGCAGCGCCATGGGGCCGTCAGTCCCTTCACATCATGGATTGCGCAAGCCGCTTTACGCGAACAGCAGCAGATACCTGCTCTGATCGCTGCTTGCGTAACACAGTGCGTTCGATTTTGCGCATAGTCAACCCTTGGCGCTCACGCAATGCGTAAAGCCCCTGCGCGCGGGCGCAGGGGCTCGGGTGGGGCGTGGGGTGGTTCGTGGGCGGTGGGTCAGGGGCGGTCAGCGGTACCCGTACGACACCTTGTGCATCTTGAGCTCCATGAAGGTCTCCGCCTTGGTGACGCCCTCCACGGCCGGAAGGCGCTCATAGAGCAGATGCCACATGTGGTCGTGATCGCGGCAGACGAGCTGGACATACAGGTCCGCACGGCCCGTGCACGACGAGATGTAGGTGATCTCGTCCCATTCCGCGAGCGTGTCGACCACTTCCTTCTGCCGGTCGAGGTCGACCGACAGCAGGCTGAACGCCAGCACCTGGTAACCCATCCGGTGGGGATCGGCGATGGCGATCACGGTCAGCACGCCCGAGGTCTGAAGCCGATTGACCCGGAAGCGTACGGTCCCCTCGGAGACGTCGAGCTCCCGCGCGATCTGCCGGTACGCCATCCGGCCGTCCTGCTGGAGCAGCCCCACGATCGCGTGGTCGAGCTCGTCGAGCGGCCTGTCCGGCCCGGCCGCCTCGCCGCCCGGTTCCTGCTCCGGCCCCTTCGTACGATCGTCACCCGTCGTGCTCATTGGCTCAGCATAGCCGCGCTCCCCCGGACCTCCGCGGGCCCCGGACGCCTCACCCGCCCTCCGGCAACGTCGGCGCCGCGCAGCCGTGGTGTTCGGCCGAGGCGGCGGCGAAAGCCGCCAGGGCGGCGCGTTCGTAGGCGAGGTCGGGGCGGCGGCGGGTCTCGCCGTCGGCGGCGTCGGCGCGGATGAGGTAGAGGGCGGACTCGGCGCCGCGCGGGCAGGTGGCACCGGCCCAGTAGGCGCTCCGGCCGAGCCGCCCGGCGGGCTTCTCGGCGGGGGTCACGTTCTCGTAGTCGTAGTCCCGGGTGTACTGGGAGCGGGCGTCCTCCGCGTAGGGGCCGTAGTACGCCTCCAGCCGGTAGAGCGGTGAGCCGTCCCGGGTGCCGAGGACGCAAGCCTCGCGCGGTGCGCGGTCGCGGGCGGTCTCGCGGGCGGTGGAGACGGCGGAGCGGGAGGCGGTGGGGACGGCCGCGCAGGTGCCCTTGGCGCCGAGCAGCGGTTCGTACTCGTCCTCGTTCACCGGCAGGCCGACGGTGCGGACCGGCTTGCCCAGGCGCGCGCCGCAGCCCCAGTGGTCGTTGGCCGCCTCGGCGGTCGCGGTGGCGGTGCGGACGAAGTCGGGGCGGACGGCGGGGTCGTCGAGGGTGGTGCGGCCGCGCAGCGCGGTCTCGACGGTGATCAGCAGACTCTCGCCGCGCCGGGCGCAGTCGAGCAGCACGGCGGTGGTGGCCGTGCCGTCCTCGGCGTCGTCCAGCCGTGCGGTGTCGGTGGCGAACAGGCCGGACCAGCCGTGGCCGAGGGGGACGGGGAGCGTGCGGCGGGCGGGTACGGCGGCGTAGAGGTCGTCGTATCCGTACTCGGCGCGGGGGCGGGGCGAGCCCGCGATGGAGACGGCGATGTGGCCGGTGTCCTCGGCGGTGATCCGGCAGTGGGCGGAGAGGGAGTTGGCCCGCTCGGTGCCGTTCTCGTCGCCCTCTCCGCTCTTGGCGGCCGTCTTGCCGAAGGAGCCCTCGGTGCGGTTCGTGACGTCCAGTTCGGCGTCGTCGCCGAGCACCGCGCGGACCTCGCCGATCGGCAGCACCCCGTCGCAGGCCCCTTCCAGCGCCCGGTCCTCGCTGCCCGCGAACCAGACGAACGCTCCGGTGAGGGCGGCCAGCGCCACCGCGACGGCCACCAGGGCGCGGATCTGCCGCCGGGTGAGTGTGGGTCGGGTCAGTGCCACTGCTCCACCTCCCCGAGCACCTTGGTGCCGTGGCACTTCGCGGACGCGGGCCAGCCGTCGTCGGCGTCGAGATAGCGGTCCAGGACCGTACGCGCGGCGGTGGAGAGCCTGGCGCGGTCCTTGCCACCGATGACGGCCGTCTCACCGTCCTCGAGCCGGATCTCGGGGAGGACGGCGACCCGGTGGTAGGTGGTGCGGCCGCCGCACACCGACCGGGCCCACAGGGCGAGTTGGGGCCGTCCGGCGTAGGAGGAGACGCGGTCGTCCTGCCGGGTGTCAGCGCCCGCGTCCGTCTCGGAGTCCGTCTCGGAACCGGCCTCGGAGTCCGTCTCGGAACCGGCCTCGGAGGGGCGCTTGTCGTCCTCCGCTCCCCACCCGGGCACATGGCCCTCGCGTTCGTAGGAGTCGTACGCCGACCGGCCGAGGATCCCCGACCAGCTGGCCGCCTCGACCTCGGTGACCTGCCACTGCTTCGGGCGCGGGCGCTCACCGGCGTTCTTCTCCGCGTCCCACTCCCCGGCGCAGGCGCTCAGGCCGGTGGACTCCTGGAGATCGCCGAGGGTGGTCCAGGAGCCGGAGGCGACACCGGGGAGCGAGGAGCCGTCGATCCACTCGCATTTGCGCAGTCCCTGACCGGGCGCGCCATGGGTCTCGTCCGTGTCCACCACGGCGGTCGGCGTCGTGAGCGGGCCGGAGCCGCAGTGCTGGGCCTTGGTGAGGGCGTTGGCCACGTGCACGGCGGTACGGAAGCCGAGGAGCGCGGTGGCGCGGTCCGGCTTGCCGTTCCCCGCCGCCGCCTCGTCGGCCTCGTCTGCCGAGTCGGTGCCGTCAGTCCCGCCGACCCCGCCGTCGGTCCCGTCCGTCACCCGGGCCGTCACATACAGATCGGTCGTGGGCCTGACCCGGCCGCCGAGCCCGCCCAGGCAGTCGGCCACCAGCCAGGCGCCCCGCTTCCCGTACTGGCCGGTGGTACCCGGCGCCACGAAGGTGCCACGGCCACCGGCCGGTTCGAGGAGGTCCCGGGTCTCGACTGCCTCGGGCACATCGGAAACCAGCGCCTCGGCGTGGACCGTGACCCCGTATCCGTCGCCCCACGACAGCGAGCAGTCCAGCAACGAGCGGCTCTCCTGACCGGGGGCGAGCATCGTGCCGTGCTCTCTGAGCTCGCCCGGCCGCTCGTCACGCACCAGCCGTTCGAGGTCCCCGTACGGCAGGGTGCCGTCGCATGCCTTCCTCAACTGGGCCCGGTTGGCGGCGAGATGGCCGCCGCCGCTGTCCCGGGTCACGAGGACGGCCCCCGCGATCCCCACGACCGCCATCAGTACGACAAGGGGCGTGCGGCGCTGCCACACACGGCCCCATAAACCACGCATCCCGCCCGTAACTCCTTACATCCCCTGGCCAGTTCCCCCTTGATCAGGCGGGGTCAGAAGACCGACTCGGCCTCGTCCATCCGGTCCACCGGCACGGTCTTGAGCTCGGTGACCGCGTTGGCGATCGGCACCATCGTGATGTCCGTGCCGCGCAGCGCGGTCATCATGCCGAAGTCGCCCCGGTGCGCCGCCTCGACGGCGTGCCAGCCGAAGCGGGTGGCCAGCACGCGGTCGTACGCGGTGGGCGTGCCGCCGCGCTGCACATGCCCCAGGATGACCGGGCGGGCCTCCTTGCCCAGGCGCCGCTCCAGCTCGGCCGCGAGGCGGTTGCCGATCCCGGTGAACCGCTCATGCCCGTACTGGTCGATCTCGCCCTTCTGGTAGTCCATGGAGCCCTCGGCCGGGTGCGCGCCCTCGGCGACGCAGATGACGGCGAACTTCTTGCCGCGGGCGAATCGCTCCTCGACCATCTTCACCAGCCCGTCGACCTCGAAGGGCCGCTCCGGCAGGCAGATGCCGTGGGCGCCGCCGGCCATCCCGGACTCCAGCGCGATCCAGCCCGCGTGGCGCCCCATGACCTCGACGACCATCACCCGCTGATGGGATTCGGCGGTGGTCTTCAGCCGGTCCATGGCCTCGGTGGCGACGCCGACGGCGGTGTCGAAGCCGAAGGTTCGGTCGGTGGAGGAGATGTCGTTGTCGATCGTCTTGGGGACGCCGACGATCGGCAGCCCGGCGTCGGAGAGCATCCGCGCCGCGGTGAGGGTGCCCTCGCCACCGATCGGGATCAATACGTCTATCCCGTAGTCACGGGCGTGGTCCTTCGAGGTCTCGCACGCCTCGCGCAGCCGGGCGCGCTCCAGGCGGGAGGAACCGAGGATGGTGCCGCCGCGGGCGAGGATGCCGCTGACGGCGTCGAGGTCGAGCTTGCGGTGACGGCCGTCGAGGAGCCCCTTGAAACCGTCCTCGAATCCGATCACCTCGTCTCCGTGGCCGGCGACCGCGCGGTGCACCACCGACCGGATCACAGCGTTGAGACCGGGGCAGTCGCCGCCTGCGGTGAGAACTCCGATGCGCATCGTGCTGTGTCTCCTGCTCCCTACGGGTAGATGTGAGCCAGTCCGATTGTTTCATGGGCGGGGTGGTGCTGTATCCCCCCAGCGACAAGCGCCTTAATCACGGTCGCAGGTATTGTCAAGAGGACTGGGCCGGTCAATGTGGCCGATTTGTGTCCGATGGGCGCACATGACGAAAACACCGACGAACGCCAGAGGAACGGAGAGCACGCGTGACACGCAGCGTGTACGTGACCGGAGTCGAGCGTGGCGACGGACGCCAGGTCGTGGAGCTGGGAGTCATGGAGCTCCTGACCCGCCACGTCGACCGGGTCGGCGTCTTCCGCCCCCTGGTGCACGACGACCCCGACCGCCTCTTCGATCTGCTGCGGGCGCGCTACCGGCTCAGCCAGTCGCCGGAGTCCGTCTTCGGCATGCGTTACGAGGACGCGGCCACGCTCCAGGCCGAGCGGGGCACCGACGAGCTGGTCTCGCAGCTGGTCGGCCGCTTCCACGAGGTGGCCGACGCGTATGACTACGTCCTGGTGCTGGGCAGCGACTACGCGGCCACCAGCCTCCCCGACGAACTGGGGCTGAACGCACGGCTGGCCAATGAGTTCGGCGCCTCGGTGATCACGGTGGTCGGCGGGCAGAAGCAGACCGCCGAGTCGGCCGGCGCCGAGGCCCACAACGCCTACCGCGCCTATGAGGGGCGGGGCTGCGACGTGGTCGCGGTGGTCGTCAACCGGGTGGCGCCCGGGGACCGCGCGGCCATCGCCGAGCGGCTGGCCGCCAAGCTGCCGGTCCCCAGCTATGTGCTGCCCGAGGACGGGTCGCTGTCGGCGCCCACCGTCTCCCAGATCGTCCGCTCCCTGGGCGCCGAGGTGCTGCTCGGCGATCACACCGGGCTCTCCCGGGATGTGCGGGACTTCGTCTTCGGCGGCGCGATGCTGCCGAGCTTCCTGCCCGCGCTGACCGAGGGCTGCCTGGTGGTGACGCCCGGGGACCGCGCGGACCTGATCGTCGGCGCGCTCGCCGCGCACAGCGCGGGCGCCCCGCCGATCGCCGGGGTGCTGCTCACCCTGGACGAGCGGCCGGGTCCGGACATCCTGGCGCTGGCCTCGCGGCTGGCCCCGGGGACCCCGGTGGTGTCGGTGGCGGGCGGGTCCTTCCCGACGGCGGCCGAGCTGTTCGCCGTCGAGGGCAAGCTCACGGCGAGCGCGCCGCGCAAGGCGGAGACCGCGCTGGGCCTCTTCGAGCGGCATGTGGACACCGCGGCGCTGACCGAGCGCATCTCGGTGGGCCGCTCCAGCCGGGTGACCCCGATGATGTTCGAGCGCGAGCTGATCGAGCGGTCCCGGTCCCACCGCCGCCGGGTGGTGCTGCCCGAGGGCGCGGAGGAGCGGGTGCTGCGCGCCGCCGACGTACTGCTCCGCCGCGATGTGTGCGATCTCACACTGCTGGGCGAGGAGGACTCGATCCGAAAGCGCGCCGCCGAGCTCGGCATCCAGCTCGCCGAGGCGCAGATCATCGATCCGCAGACCTCCCCGCTGCGGGAGCGCTTCGCGGAGGGCTACGCGAAGCTGCGCGCCCACAAGGGCGTCTCCTACGAGCTGGCGTACGACGTGGTGGCCGACGTCTCCTACTTCGGCACCCTGATGGTCCAGGAGGGGCTGGCCGACGGCATGGTCTCGGGCGCGGTGCACTCCACCGCCGCCACCATCCGGCCCGCCTTCGAGATCATCAAGACCGCCCCGGGCGCCCAGATCGTCTCCTCGGTCTTCTTCATGTGCCTGGCCGACCGGGTGCTGGTGTACGGCGACTGCGCGGTCAACCCCGACCCGGGCGCCGAGCAGCTCGCTGACATCGCCATCCAGTCGGCGACGACGGCCGCCCGGTTCGGGGTGGAGCCGAGGATCGCGATGCTGTCGTACTCCACCGGCACCTCGGGCTCCGGCGCGGACGTGGACAAGGTGCGCAAGGCGACCGAGCTGGTCCGCGAGCGCCGCCCGGATCTGCTGGTCGAGGGCCCGATCCAGTACGACGCGGCGGTGGACGCCGCGGTGGCGGCGACCAAGCTGCCCGAGTCCGAGGTGGCGGGCAAGGCCACCGTGCTGATCTTCCCGGACCTGAACACCGGCAACAACACCTACAAGGCCGTACAGCGCTCGGCGGGCGCCGTCGCGGTCGGCCCGGTGCTCCAGGGCCTGCGCAAGCCGGTGAACGACCTGTCCCGCGGGGCACTCGTGCAGGACATCGTCAACACGGTCTCGATCACCGCCATCCAGGCCCAGTCCCCCACGTCCCCGGCAACCGCCACCTCCCCGACCTCCCCGACACAGAAGGCGCAGTCCGCGTGAACGGCTCCCGAGTCCTCGTCCTCAACTCCGGCTCCTCGTCCGTGAAGTACCAGCTGCTGGACATGGCCGACGGATCCCGTCCGGCCTCCGGCATCGTGGAGCGGATCGGTGAGGGCCCGGTCGCCGACCACGCGGCGGCCCTCAAGCAGGTGGCCGACGAGCTGGCCGCCAAGGGCCTGGGCCTCGACTCGCCCGAGCTGGCGGCGGTCGGCCACCGGGTGGTGCACGGCGGCACCCGGTTCACCGAGCCGACCCTGATCACCGACGAGGTGGTCGAGGAGATCGAGAAGCTGATCCCGCTGGCCCCGCTGCACAACCCGGCCAATGTCACCGGGATCAAGGTGGCCCGCTCACTGCGCCCGGACCTGCCGCAGGTCGCGGTCTTCGACACGGCGTTCCACTCCACCATCCCGGAGGCGGCGGCGCGCTACGCGATCGACGTGGCGACCGCCGACCGCTGGGGGGTGCGGCGCTACGGCTTCCACGGCACCTCGCACGCGTATGTCTCCCGGGCCACCGCGGAGCTGCTGGGCAAGGAGCCCGCGGAGGTCAACACGATCGTGCTGCACCTGGGCAACGGGGCCAGCGCCTCGGCGGTGCGCGGCGGTGTATGCGTGGAGACCTCGATGGGGCTGACCCCGTTGGAGGGCCTGGTGATGGGTACCCGGTCCGGGGACATCGACCCGGCGGCGATCTTCCATCTGTCCCGGGTGGGCGGTATGTCGACCGATGAGATCGACACGCTGCTCAACAAGCGCAGCGGGCTGGCCGGGCTGTGCGGGGACAACGACATGCGCGAGATCGGCCGCCGGATGGGCGAGGGCGACGACGCCGCCCAGCTCGCCTTCGACATCTACATCCACCGACTGCGGAAGTATGTGGGCGCGTACACCGCGGTGCTGGGACGGGTGGACGCCATCGCGTTCACCGCCGGTGTGGGGGAGAACTCCGCGGCGGTACGGGAGGCGGCGATGCGCGGCCTCACCGCGTTCGGCATCGAGGTGGACGGCGTCCGCAACGCGCTGCGCTCCGCCACGGCGCGGCTGATCTCCACGGAGACCAGCCGGGTCGCGGTGGCCGTGGTGCCCACCGATGAGGAGCTGGAGATCGCCAGCCAGACGTTCGACCTGGTCAGCGCCTAGGCTCCGCTGTGCCCTTGACTTGAATATTCCGCTCCGAAACAAACCCGATAGGATCTGCCTCATGCGCCGTTCCAAAATCGTCTGCACTCTGGGCCCCGCCGTCGACTCCTACGACCAGCTGAAGTCCCTGATCGAGGCCGGGATGAACGTGGCCCGGTTCAACATGAGCCACGGAAGCCACCCGGAGCACGAGGAGCGGTACCACCGCGTCCGCAAGGCATCCGAGGAGACCGGGCACGCGGTCGGCGTCCTCGCCGACCTCCAGGGCCCCAAGATCCGTCTGGAGACCTTCAAGGACGGACCCGTTGAGCTGGTCCGCGGGGACGAGTTCATCATCACCACCGAGGACGTGGACGGTGACCGGACCATCTGCGGCACCACCTACAAGGGTCTGCCGGGCGACGTCTCCAAGGGCGACCAGGTCCTGATCAACGACGGCAATGTCGAGCTGCGGGTCACCTCCGTCGAGGGCCCGCGGGTGCGGACCATCGTCATCGAGGGCGGGGTGATCTCCGACCACAAGGGGATCAACCTGCCGGGGGCGGCGGTCAATGTGCCCGCGCTGTCCGAGAAGGACATCGAGGACCTGAAGTTCGCCCTGCGGATGGGCTGCGACATGGTCGCCCTGTCCTTCGTCCGGGACGCCGGCGACGTCCGGGACGTCCACCGGATCATGGACGAGGTGGGCCGCCGGGTGCCGGTGATCGCCAAGGTGGAGAAGCCGCAGGCGGTCGCCAACATGACCGACGTCGTCGCGGCCTTCGATGGGGTGATGGTGGCCCGTGGTGACCTCGCGGTGGAGTATCCGCTGGAGAAGGTCCCGATGGTGCAGAAGCGGCTGATCGAGCTCTGCCGCCGCAACGCCAAGCCGGTGATCGTCGCGACCCAGATGATGGAGTCGATGATCACCAACTCCCGGCCCACCCGCGCCGAGGCGTCCGACGTCGCCAACGCGATCCTGGACGGCGCCGACGCGGTGATGCTCTCCGCCGAGTCCTCGGTCGGCTCGTACCCGATCGAGACGGTCAAGGTGATGTCCCGGATCGTCGAGGCCGCCGAGCAGGAGCTGCTCTCGCGCGGTCTCCAGCCGCTGGTGCCGGGCAAGAAGCCGCGCACCCAGGGCGGTTCGGTGGCGCGTGCGGCGTGCGAGATCGCCGACTTCCTGGGCGCCAAGTCGCTGGTGGCGTTCACCCAGTCCGGTGACACCGCCCGCCGGCTGTCCCGCTACCGCGCCCAGCAGCCGATCGTGGCCTTCACCACCGACGCGTCCACCCGCAACCAGCTCACGCTGAGCTGGGGCGTGGAGTCCTTCGTGGTGCCGTATGTCGAGCACACCGACGCGATGGTCGACCTGGTGGACGCCGAGCTGCTGAAGCTGGGCCGCTACTCCGAGGGCGACACCATGATCATGACCGCCGGTTCGCCCCCCGGCGTCCCCGGCACCACCAACATGGTCCGGGTGCACCACCTGGGCGGCGCGAGCAAGTAGCGCCGAACGCCCCGCGACGCGACCGTGGGCACCGTCTCCGAATGGAGGCGGTGCCCACGGGCGTTTCCCTCCTCATGGAGGGGCTGTGCGGCTCCCGAACGGGTCGCTGGGGTCGCGGGATCACTCCCCGGTCTTGAACAGATGCATCCCCGGAACGGTGAGATCGCCACCGAACTGACCGGCCTGGGTGACCGTGACATCGGTGAAGAACACCTCGGGGATGTTCACCGGCGGCGGGCTCTTGGGGCTGAAGGTGATCGGGATGAGCCCCAGCAGGTTCCCCTTCAGCTCCTCGGTGTACATGGTCACCGTGCCGTTGCGAATGGTCGAGGTGGACCCCCCGCGCGCCTGCACGTGCGTGGTGGTCCCGGCCGGACCCACCACCAGCTGGTGGAGGTCCTTGATGTCCACGCCCGAGGCGGTGAACTTCAGGACCTTCTTGATCTGGCCCCCCTGCGTCTTGACCTCCACGATGCCCTTGTAGTCCAGGCCGTGCAGGCTCAGCATCGTGCTCTTGAGGGTCCAGGGGTCCTCGGGCAGCAGGCTCGAGGTCGGGTCCGTCTCGGCGTTCTCGTACGCGTCGGCGTCGAACTTCGGGCAGGGGAACGCCTCCTTGCCGTCCGCGTCCTTCGAGGCGGACGCGGAGGGCCCCGGAAGCGCCTTGTCCGCCTTGTCCTTGGCGTCGTCGACGGTCTTGCCCACCCCGTCCACGGTGTCCTTGACGCCCTTGCCCACCTTGTCCACCGTGTCCTTGACCGGATCGGTGAGCTTGTCGGAGGACTTGGACGGGGACGGCGACGAGCTGGGCTCGGCGCTGGAGGACGGGCTCGGCGAGGTGCTCGGCTCGGCCGAGTCGTCCCCGCTCTTCTCGTCGGGCGTGAGGACGTCGTGGAGCGTGTCCCCGAGGCCCAGCGGGTCCAGCGGGTTCTTGGACTTGGAGGGGCTCGGCGAGGCCGAGGGCTCCTTCGACTCCTTCTCGTCCTCGGAGCCGGACGACGGAGCGGAGGAGGAACTGGACGGAGACGGCGTGGGAGCGGCCTTGTCGTCCCGGGAACCGGTCCGGCCGCCCGAGGACTCCTCAGAGCCCTTGGAGTCGTCCTTGGAGCCCTTCTCGGACGAACCCTTGGAGTCCTTGGCGTCCTTGGAGTCCTTGTCCTCGCCCTGGGCCTCCTTGCCACCCTTGGCGTCGTCCTTGTCCGCCTCGTCCGGCTGCGACACACACGGGCCGGGCTTGTAGCGGTCCTCGGGCCGGGGGTTGGCCGAGGCGAGCTGCGGAGTGAGCCCCATGCCCATCAGCACGGCCGTCGGCATGGCGGCCAGCGCTATGGCCTTGCCGGCGGGCACCTGAAGGCGGGTGAGTACCGACTTCTTCGGTGCCGCGTGCCGTGGGCCGGTTCTGACCCGGCGCGGGCTCACTCCCTCCGGCTGCTCGGGTCGGTCTTCACCCCGCACGGTGCCTCCCATTCCTGGCTTCCTGGTCCGACGCGGACCCGGCCCCGGCCGGCTCCGGCACGCTGTCACCGTTCCCGTCGTCCTCCGACGCGTTTCCCGGCCCCGCGGCCGGCTGCGCGGAGGGATTCTCCCCGGGTGCCCAGGAGATGCTCATGCCGCCGCCGAACAGCGCGAGCAGGAATCCCATCAGGAAGCCGCCGAAGTTCGAGACGGGGATCGACACCAGACCGAGCAGGATGGTGGCGACTCCGGCGAACACCCGCACCATGGGCTGGAACCACATGGTCAGGCCCAGGACCACCAACAACACCCCGATGATCAGCGAGGCCGATCCGGCGGTGGTGGACATGTTGATGGTGAATCCACCGGCGTTGAGGTCGTTGTACGGGAAGTACATGATCGGTACGCCCGCCAGCAGGCTCAACAGCCCGGCCCAGAACGGGCGCTGCCAGCGCCATGCCCTGAAGGACCCCCGCCAACGGCTGATACGGTCACTCGCCCCCGGCGACTCGGCACTCATTGAAAACAGCTCCCTGGGGCTGGCGATCGGTGTGATCGCGGTTGTTCTACAGCGGTACTAGCCTGGCGCATACCCGCTGCGGGTCGATGCCCGGGTGAGGGGCAGCACCGCGGCCCCCCACCCTTGGCTCAGCTGATCAGAAGCACTCGTTCTTGCCCTTGCTGACCTTCATCGAAAGGCCGGAGAGCTTGAACGTGCCCGCGCTGGTCGCCCAGGCGGTCTGCTTCACACCGGTCAGCGTGGCGGAATCGGACTGCTGGCCGAACGAGCCGGGATCGGCCACGTCGCCCTTGTTGATTCCGGGACCCTTATGGGCGTCACCCGCCGCGACACCGATGTCGATCCCACGGAACGTGGCGTCCGCGTTGAGCTGATCCAGATCGATGAAGAGGTTCTTGGCCTCAACCTGCTTGCTGCCGTTGCCGGCCGTCAGCTTCAGCGACACATCGCCGAAGACCGGAACCGGGATCACGACGGACTGGCACAGGCCCTTGAGCTTCGCGCTCTTGAACGCCGACACCGCTACGGGGATCTTCTTGCCCCCGTGCTGGGTGTCAAGCGCGCCGTACTGCGCGAACCCGGTGCCGTCGAGCCGGTCGACCGAAACCTTGAACTGCTGACCGGACACGTTGAACGAGGCCGCGAGCGCACCCTGGGACAGGGCGACGCCGATCGCGGCCGTGGCAGCAACGCTCGGCACCATGACAACGGCGAACCGCTTCCATCTGGTGCCGCCACGAGCCACGGACTCCATGACTTTCCTCCTTCTCGGACGTACATCTCCGGCCGGGGCGGGGCCCCGGACCTGGGATGGGAGAAGTGCTACGTCCTCGGGAAGGAGAGCGCCCACGTCTCACAGGCGCACACCGCACCCGAAACACCGGCGATCACCCCCGAGCGACAACCACTGGCCACGCAATCTCGCGCAACCTCCTGGACAGGCCCTGCCTTGTGGGCAGAGACCCCCCTGTCCACGGCCGGCGCCACTGCCGCCGACCTGCCCGGTGGGGACCCAACCACACCGACGCGCCGACCGGATGCCGAGCTACGGGGGGATGGACCGAGCTTGGCCGATCGTGGTCCATTCCCGGCCTGGGCACAAGGGGTTCGTTACTAGCGAGTAACGGACGGATAACCGAACTGCGGCAGGACGGTCGAGATCGGCCACACAGGGTTGCCGGACAGTGACCGGAAAGAGAGGGAGATTTACTCCAAGACCGGACAAAGCCGGGGCTCGCATTTACTGGCAGTAACAGCGACCGCGTTTACCAAGTTTTAGTAAAGAGCGGTCGCTGTGTTGTTTGAGGAGCCGGAGGTCAGAACAGCACCCGCGCCAACGCGCCGCGCGCCGCCACCACTCGGGGGTCCTCACCGCCGATCACATCGAACAGACTCAGGAGATGAACCCGGGCCGCGTCCCGGTCCTCCCCCGCCGTGCGGCGCACCGCGTCCACCAACCGGCCGAAGGCGTCCTCCACATGACCGCCCACCAGGTCGAGGTCGGCCGCCGCGATCTGGGCCCTGACATCCGCCGGGCCCTCCGCGGCCGCCTTGCGCACCTGCGTGGCGTCCGCTCCCTGGACGCGCTCCAGCAACTGGGCCTGGGCCAGGCCCAGCTTGGCCTCGCCGTTGGCGGGGTCGTCGGCGAGCAGACCCTGGTACGCCCGCACCGCGCCGCCCAGGTCACCGGCGTCCAGCGCCTGGTGGGCCGCGGCGAGCGCGAGGTCCTGCGGCGACTCGGGGACCTCCGGCACGTCCTCCTCGGCGGCCTCGTCCTGGGCGCCGGGTTCAACCGGTGTGCCCACGATGCCGAACTGCTGCTCCGCCGCCTGGATCAGCTGGTCCAGCACCTGGCGGATCTGCGCCTCGGGCGCGGCGCCCTGGAAGAGCGGCACCGGCTGGCCCGCGATCACCGCGAAGACCGCGGGGATGCCCTGCACGCCGAACTGCTGGAAGAGCATCTGGTTGGCGTCGACGTCGATCTTCGCGAGGACGAACTGCCCCGCGTACTCCGTGGCCAGCCGCTCCAGGACGGGGCCGAGCTGCTTGCACGGCTCGCACCACTCGGCCCAGAAGTCGATGACGACCGGCACTTCGGTGGAGCGCTGCAGGACGTCCTGCTGAAAACCCGCCTCGTCGACATTGAAGATCAGACGGCCGGGCGCGGGGGCGCCCCCGGTGCGGGCCGTCTCGGCCCGCGCCCGCTCCGCCTTCTGCTTCGCTTCTCCGGCCGCCTTCACCGCGGCGAGGTCGACCGCTCCACTCATGGACATGTTCCGTGGCTGCATGGTCCCATCCTCCCCTCTTCGCGCGGTGAAGGGAAAAGCGCATCAGCCGATGGACCGGCCGTGGCACGCCCTTACGCTACGAGTCGTAGCGTAACTCACCCGGGACGATGCGCGGTACTGGCGGGTAGGGTGCCGCGCATGAGCCCGTCCGCACGCCGCACCGGGCGCCCGCGCAGCGCCGAGGCCGACCGCGCCATCCTGGGCGCCACGCGTGCCGCCCTGGTGGAACTGGGCTGGGCGAAGCTGACCCTGGGCGATGTGGCGGCCCGTGCCGGAGTCGCCAAGACGACCCTCTACCGCCGCTGGGCGAGCAAGTGCGAGCTGGTGGTGGACGCGGTCGCGGCGGTCTTCGACGAACACCTGGAAGCGGGCGACCACGGCAGTCTGCACGCCGATGTGGAGGCCGCGGTGATCCGGCTGGGGGCGCTGCTGGAGCGCCCCGAGACGGGCACCGCGCTGATGGCCGTCCTCGCCGAGGCCACGCACGACGAGTCGCTGCGGTGCCGGGTGCGCTCGGCGATCGTGGACCGGCAGAAGCGGCTGGTGACGATCGGCCGGGAGCGCGCCCGGCTCCGTGGTGAGCTGCCGCGCGAGGAGGACCCGGAGGCGTCGGCCCGCAACGCGGACCTGATCTTCGACGCGGTCGCCGGGACGGTGCTCCACCGGCTGATGGTCAGCGCGGAGCCGGTGGACCCGCGCTGGGCCCGGGACTTCACGGATCTGCTGCTGTACGGGATGACCGGGGCGGACGCCGGTGGCGCGGCGGCCGCCGGACCCGCCCCGGACGGGGCTCAGAAGCCGGCCGGCTCCGTGTAGACGCCCCACTCGTCGCGGAGGGCGTCGCAGACCTCGCCGAGTGTCGCCTCGGCGCGCACCGCGGCCAGCATCGGCTCGATCATGTTGGACCCCTCGCGGGCGGCGGCGACCATCGCCCGGAGCCCCTTGGTGATCTCGGCCTCGTCACGCCCGGCCTTGCGGCCGCCCAGCGCCCGCACCTGCTCGCGCTCGACCTCGTGGCTGACCCGCAGGATCTCCAGATCGCCGGTGACCGAGCCCTCGTGGCAGTTGACGCCGACGACCTTCTTGTCGCCCTTCTCCAGGGCCCGCTGGTAGCGGAAGGCGGATTCGGCGATCTCGCCGGTGAACCAGCCGTCCTCGATGCCCTGGAGGATGCCGGCGGTGATCGGCCACCGGGGCTCCTGCCCGCCCGGCACCGTGCGGCGGCCGCGCTCCTTGATCCGCTCGAAGATCTTCTCGGCGTCGGCCTCGATCCGGTCGGTCAGCGCCTCGATGTACCAGGAACCGCCCAGCGGATCGGCCACATTGACCACCCCGGTCTCCTCCATCAGCACCTGCTGGGTGCGCAGGGCGATCTCGGCGGCCTGCTCGCTGGGCAGCGCGAGGGTCTCGTCCAGGGCGTTGGTGTGCAGCGAGTTGGTGCCGCCGAGGACGGCGGCGAGGGCCTCCACGGCGGTCCGCACCACGTTGTTGTACGGCTGCTGGGCGGTGAGCGAGACCCCGGCGGTCTGGGTGTGGAACCGCAGCCACTGCGCCTTCTCGGTGGTCGCCCCGTAGACGTCGCGCATCCAGCGGGCCCAGATCCGGCGGGCGGCGCGGAACTTGGCGATCTCCTCGAAGAAGTCGACATGCGCGTCGAAGAAGAAGGACAGGCCGGGCGCGAAGGTGTCGACGTCAAGGCCCCGGGAGAGACCCAGCTCCACATAGCCGAAGCCGTCGGCGAGGGTGTACGCGAGCTCCTGCGCCGCCGTCGCCCCGGCCTCGCGGATGTGGTAGCCGGAGACGGACAGCGGCTTGTACGCGGGGATGCCCTCGGAGCAGTACTCCATCAGGTCGCCGATCAGCTTCAGATGCGGCTCCGGCGGGAAGAGCCACTCCTTCTGGGCGATGTACTCCTTGAAGATGTCCGTCTGGAGCGTGCCGTTCAGCCGTGCGATGTCCACGCCCTGGCGCTCGGCCGCGACCAGGTACATACAGAAGACGGGGACGGCCGGACCGCTGATGGTCATCGAGGTGGTGACGTCGCCGAGCGGGATGTCCTTGAAGAGGATCTCCATGTCGGCGGCGGAGTCGATGGCGACACCGCAGTGGCCGACCTCGCCGAGCGAGCGCGGGTCGTCGGAGTCGCGACCCATCAGCGTGGGCATGTCGAAGGCGACCGAGAGCCCGCCGCCGCCCGCCTCGAGGATCATCTTGTAGCGCTCGTTGGTCTGCTCGGCATTGCCGAACCCGGCGAACTGGCGGATGGTCCAGGACCGGCCCCGGTACCCGGTGGCGTAGAGGCCACGGGTGAAGGGGAACTCCCCGGGCCAGCCGATCCGCTCGAACCCCTCCACGGAGTCGCCCGGGGCGGGTCCGTAGACTGGCTCGACGGGGTCACCCGACAACGTGCTGCGCGTCCAATCCCTTGGGGGCTTCGCCCCCAAACCCCCGGCGGCATCGCGCTTGCGTGCCGCGTCGTACCGGGCCTGCCACCGTCGGCGGCCCGCGTCAATGCCTTCGGCGTCCATGCTTCAAAAGTACTTGGACGTCCTACTAATTGTCGACGCGAAACTCACCACACTCAGCCGAATGGGGGCATCCCGCTCCCCTTCCGTGCGCCTCGTCCGATCCCGGACGGGACGCGCGGAAGGGCCACAAACCGCTGGTCAGACCCGCGCGGGCGCGGGCTCCGCGCCGCTGACCAGCGGCTCCACCTCATGGGTCACCTTGCGCTCGACGAAGAACGCGGCCGTCGGGATGGTGCCCGCCACCAGGACCCACAGCAGCTTGCCGAACGGCCACTTGGCCTTGGAGCCGAGGTCGAAGGCGAAGACCAGGTAGACGATGTAGAGCACGCCGTGGATCTGGGAGACCACGAGCGTGAGGTCCTCGCCCGTGTCGAAGCCGTACTTGAACACCATGCAGGTGCAGAGCACGAGCAGCATCACTGCGGTGATGTAGGCCATGACCCGGTAGCGGGTCAGCACGCTGCGTTTCATGCCCTGAGCGTAACCGCCCGTTCCGGGGCGATCTTCGCCGCCCCCGGTCCGCGGCGGCCGCCCCCCGAGCCCCGCGTCAGTCGTCCTCGAGGCGCTGCTCAGTCGTCCTCGAAGTCCTCCGCGGCGACCCGCAGCGGGCGCAGCATCTCAAAGAGCCTGCCGCAGTCCTCGGCGTCGTAGGCCCCGAGCCCGAACTCCATCGCCATCAGATCACGGCTGGCCGACTCGACCACCTCACGGCCCCGGTCGGTGATCGAGGCCAGGGTGCCGCGGCCGTCGTTGGGGTTCGGCCGCTTGTCGACCAGACCCGATTTGACCAGGCGGTCCACCGTATTGGTGACCGAGGTCGGGTGGACCATCAGCCGCTCGCCGATCTTGGACATCGGCAGCTCACCGGCCTTGGAGAAGGTGAGCAGCACCAGCGCCTCATAGCGGGCGAAGGTCAGTCCGTAGGGTCTGACGACCGCGTCGACCTGGCTGAGCAGGATCTGGTGGGCCCGCATGATCGAGGTGATCGCGGCCATCGAGGGCACGGACCCCCACCGCTGCTTCCAGAGCTCATCGGCGCGGGCGATGGGGTCGAACGACAGGCTGAGCGGCTTCGGCACACCACCGACCCTACCGGCCGGTCATATCGTGGTCAGCCCTATCTCACACTTCGGGCCGGACGAGCCCTTCAGACCGTACGCCGCACCTCCAGCGCCACCAGCAGCGAGCACAGCGCCCCGCAGCCGCCCGCGGTCGCGGCCACCACATGGACCGGTACGAACTCGGCGACCGCGCCCGAGACCGCCATGCCGAGACCCTGCGCGGTCATCAGCCCGGCCGTCATCACCGTCATCGCCCGGCCGCGCAGCTCATCGGGGACGGCGGCGAAGAACCACTGGTCGAGGCCGAGGCTGTAGGCGATACCGCAGCCGGTCAGCACCTGGAGGGCCAGCGCCCAGCCGAACGACGGACGGACGGCGTACCCCAGGGCGGGCAGCATCGCCACGACGCCGACCGGCAGCGTCAGCCGGGCCCGAGCGCGCGGTCCCAGCAGCGAGCCCACCAGCGCCTCGCTCGCGACCGCGCCCACCGGCATCCCGCACATCAGCAGCCCAAGACCCACCGAGCCGAGACCCAGCCCATCGGAGTACGGCGTCAGCAGGACCTCGGGCATCACCACGAACATCGGCGGCACCCACGACAGCAGCATCAGCGCCCGGATCCGGCGGTCGGCGAACAGCCGCCGGACCCCGCTCAGCGAGTCCCCGAGCAGGGGGCATCTCCCAGCGGTAGCTGGGGGAGCCCCGCCCCCGGTCAGCTGCCGCGCCGGGCGGCGGCGGGTGCCGAAGCGGAGCACCAGCGCCGAGCCGACGAGCGCCGCCGCGGTGAGCGCCAGCGCGGCCCGCGGCGAGACGGCGGCCAGCAGCAGCCCGCCGACGCCGAACCCGGCGAGCTGCGCGGTCTGGGCGGTGATCCGGATGACCGAGCGGCCCAGTACGAAGGGGTCGCCCTCGCCGAGGATGTCGCCGAGCGTCGCCGACCGGGTGCCGCTGAACACCGGGGAGATCGCGGCGGGCACACAGCGCAGCGCGAGCAGCGCCGCCACCGGCATCCCCGGCACCACCATGGCGGCCACGCACGCGGCGTGCACCAGATCGCAGACCACCAGCACCCGGCGGGCCGGGAAGCGGTCGGCGACGGAGGAGAGCAGGGCGCCGCCGATCACGTACGGCAGCATCGAGGTGGCGAACGTCAGGGCGCTCAGCAGCGGCGATCCGGTGAGCCGGAAGACCAGGACGGACAGCGCCAGCTGGCCGACCACCTCGCCGAGCATGGAGACCAGGTGCGCGGCGAAAACGGCCCGGAACTCACCGACCGCGAACACCGCGCGGTAGCCAACGCTCCCCGGGCCCCGCGGCGGCCCCTCGTCGGCGCCGGGCGCGAGCTCGGGTCGGGAGGCGGGCGCGTCGGTGCGCGGCTCGAGGGGGTCCGTGGTGCCGGGCCCGGAGGGCGTTGCCATGCCGGAAGCGTGCCCGTACGGGCGGGGCGGGCTCTAGTGTTTCGGACTGAGCCGAATCCTGTCTCGGACTGAGCCGAATCTTCGGGCCCGGGGGTGCCGCCATGCCACTGCATATGCAGTTCGGTGCCGATGATCTGCTGCGCTGCCGGTTCGCCATCTCGCCGCTGTGCCAGACCCATGAGGCGGTGCGCACGCTGCGCCGGACCGAGCGGCACGGCTATCACCTGCCGTGGCTGCGGCGGGTACGGGAGGCGATGGCCGGGCTCGATCTGTCGGAGCTGTGGCTGCTGATGCCGGGGCGCGGCTACACCCCGGACTTCCTGGGCCCGCCGCCGGAGGTGCCGTACGCGCCGTTCGAGGACGAGCTGGCGCGGATGCGGGCCACGGACCCCGCCGTCGCCCGCCGTGAGCTGGCCCTGTCCCTGGAGTGCACGCCGGGGGCGGCCGGCTCCGCGCGGGGCCGGGCGATGCTGGACGATCCGGCGCGGGCCGTCCAGCGGCTGGCGGATGTGACCGAACGGGCCTGGCGGGCCCTGGTGGCACCGGACTGGCCCCGGCTGCGGGCGTTACTGGAGACCGATATCGCCCATCGCTCACGGCAGCTGGCCGAGGGCGGCCTGGAGCGGCTGTTCGCGGATCTGCGCCCGGCGCTGCGCTGGACCGACTCCACGCTCACCATCCGCAACTCCGTGGTGCCCGCCCAGACGCAGGACCTCGACGGCCGCGGGGTGCTGCTGATGCCCAGCGTCTTCGTCTGGCCGGATGTGGTCAGCGGCTTCGCCCCGCCGTGGCAGCCCACGGTGATCTATCCGGCGCGCGGGGTCGGCGGGCTGTGGCGGGAGCCGGACGCGGTCACGGCGGACGCGCTCGTACGGCTCCTGGGGGCCAGCCGGGCCGCGATCCTCTCCGGTCTGGAGGAGCCCGCGTCCACCACGGCCCTGGCCGCCCGGCACCGCCTGGCGCCCTCGTCGGTCTCGGCGCATCTGGCGGTGCTGCGCGCCGCCGGGCTGCTCAGCTCGCGCCGCCAGGGCCATCAGGTGCTGTACGAACGCACCCCGCTGGGCATGGCCCTGGTGGGCGGGGGCTGAGGCCGCCCGCCCGCACCGGGGTCAGTCGGAGAGGTGACGCTCGACCGTCTCGACCTTGGAGGTCAGACCGTCCGTGACCCCCGGGCGGATATCGGCCTTGAGGACCACCGAGACCCGGGGCGCCCGCGCCTCCACCACCGCGACAGCACGCTTGACGACGTCCATGACCTCGTCCCACTCGCCCTCGATCGAGGTGAACATCGCGTCCGTACGGTTCGGCAGCCCCGACTCGCGGACCACCCGCACCGCGTCGGCCACGTACTCCCCCACGTCCTCGCCGACGCCCAGCGGCGTCACCGAAAAGGCGACGATCATGCGTTGACCACGCCCTCCTTACGGGCGCGGGCCGCGATCACCCCGGCCTCGGTCTCCCGCTTGAGCTTGCGCTCGGCGAAGAAGCCGCCGGTGGGCAGGACGGAGAGGACGAAGTACAGGGCCGCGGTCTGCCACTTCCACTTGGCGCGGTTCCAGGCGTCCGCCCAGAAGACCACGTAGAGGATGAAGAGCACGCCGTGCACCATGCCCATCACCGGCACCGCGTTGAAGTCCGTGGTGCGCTTGAGCACCGAGCAGATGAGCAGCAGCAGGAACGACACGGCCTCGGGCGCGGAGACCAGGCGGAGCCGGCGCAGCGCGGTGGCGGTCTTGAAGTCCACGAGAGCACCTTCGTGTGAAGAGAGAAGACGGGAGAGCACAGACCAGCTTGTGAAGGAATGCACAAGCTTTCGCCCATTGTCGCAGCCGCGCGGGCGATCTCCGTCCGGGGGTCACCTCATGCCCCCGCGCTCCCTGTCCCCCGACGTCGCCGGACCGCTACCGTCGGCTCCGTGGCTCAGTTTCGGCTCCAGGGAAGCAGGGTGCTCGCGGTCGACCTGACCGGCGACTCCGTGAAGGCCAAGAACGGCGCGATGGTCGCCTACGAGGGGGATATGACCTTCAAGAAGAGGACGGGCGGCGGGGAGGGGCTGCGCGGGATGGTGACCCGGCGGCTCACCGGTGAGCAGATGGCGGTCATGGAGGTGAAGGGGCACGGCACGTGCTACTTCGCCGACCGGGCGAGCGAGATCAACCTGGTGTCGCTGCGGGGCGAGAAGCTCTATGTGGAGTCCAGCAATCTGCTGTGCGCGGACTCCGCGCTGCGCACCGGCACCTCCTTCACCGGGCTGCGCGGCTCCTCTCAGGGCAACGGGCTGTTCACCACGACCGTCGAGGGCACCGGCCAGGCCGCGCTCGTCTCCGCCGGCACGGCGGTCGTACTGCGCGTCACCCCGCAGACACCGCTCCAGGTCGACCCGGGCGCGTACCTCGCCCACACCGGCGGTCTCAAGCAGCACTTCCAGGCGGGGGTGAACTTCCGCGCGCTGATAGGCGAGAGCGGCGGGGAGTCCTTCCAGATCCGCTTCGAGGGCGATGGGCTGGTCTACGTGCAGCCCAGTGAGCGCAACACGATCGGGGGTGAGGTGTGATGCCGTTCAATCTGCTCACCTCGCGGATGGTCGAGGCCCAGGTGATGCCCGGACAGACCCTGTTCAGCCAGCGTGGCGCGATGCTCGCCTACCGCGGGGACGTGCGGTTCACGCCCAGCATCACCGGCGGCCAGGGCGGGCTGCGGGGAATGATCGGGCGGCGGGTCGCCAATGAGGCCACTCCGCTGATGACCGTCGAGGGCCAGGGCACGGTGATGTTCGGGCACGGCGGCCACCACGTCCATGTGATCGACCTGGTCGGCGACACCCTCTGTGTGGAGTCGGACCGGCTGCTGGCCTTCGACGGCTCGCTGCGCCAGGGCACGATGTTCCTGGGCTCCCAGGGCGGGGTGATGGGCATGGTGCGCGGCCAGGTCACCGGCCAGGGGCTGTTCACCACCACCCTGGAGGGGCACGGCTCGGCGGCGGTCATGGCGCACGGCGGGGTGCTGGAGCTGCCGATCGGCCCGGGACGTCCGGTGCATGTCGATCCGCAAGCCTATGTCGCCCACCGGGGTGATGTTCGCAATAAGCTCTCGACGGCGATCGGCTGGCGCGAAATGGTGGGCCGCGGCTCGGGCGAGGCGTTCCAACTGGAGCTGTCCGGCACCGGCATGGTCTACGTCCAGGCATCGGAGGAGAAGCTGTGAACAGCCCCGTCATCCATGACGTCTGGACGCTGCCCGTCGACGACAACATCAATCCGTACGCCTTCAGCGTGGATCTGAACGGGCAGTGGTTCCTGCAGAAGGGGAAGATGGTCGCCTACTACGGGCAGATCGACTTCCAGGGCGTCGGCCTCGGCCACCTCGACCACCTCATCGCCCACAGCTTCCACTCCCCGCTGCACGCGGCGGAGTGGGTGGTGGCCGAGGGGCAGGGCAAGATGGTGCTCGCGGACCGCGCCTTCGACGTCAACTCCTACGACCTGGACGACGGCAACCTCTCCATCCGGTCCGGCAATCTGCTCGCCTTCCAGCCCTCGCTGTCCCTGAAGCAGTCCATCGTCCCGGGCTTCCTCACCCTCATCGGCACGGGGAAGTTCGTGGCCGCCTCCAACGGTCCCGTGGTCTTCATGGAGCCGCCGATCCGGGTGGATCCCCAGGCGCTGGTCGGCTGGGCGGACTGCCCGACGCCGTGCCACCACTACGACCACCAGTATCTGCGCGGCTTCCTCGGGGCCGTCCGGTCGCGTACGGGCATCGGGGGCGCATCGGGCGAGGAGCACCAATTCGAGTTCGTGGGCGCGGGGACCGTACTGCTCCAGTCCACGGAGGAGGTCGTCGCCGAGATATCGGTCGGCGAGACAGGGGGTACCGGTTCGTGAGCACGAAGGTGCGGAGTGTAACGTCGAACAGGTGACCTCTAGCCCGATACATCCATTGGTTCGGAATTCAACTTCTATAGGTAGAATACATCCCATGGAGACCGAGAACGGCACGCGCTGGCTCAGCGAAGAGGAACAGCGCGCCTGGCGCACCCATCTGGACGTCAGCCGGCTGCTGACCTACCAGCTCGAAAAAGACCTGCAGCCGTTCGGCCTGACCATGAACGACTACGAGATCCTGGTCAACCTCTCGGAGTCGGAGGACCACCGGATGCGGATGAGCGATCTCGCGTCCGCGACCCTGCAGTCCAAGAGCCGGCTGTCCCACCAGATCACCCGGATGGAGAACGCCGGCCTGGTCCGCCGCGAGAACTGCGAATCGGACCGGCGGGGGCTGTACGCCGTGCTGACCGAGCAGGGCTGGGACACCATGCGCAAGGTCGCCCCCCACCATGTGGCGTCCGTGCGCAGGCACTTCATCGATCTGCTCGCGCCGGAGGACCTCAAGGCGCTGTACGGATCGCTGGTACCCGTCGCGGAGCATCTGCGCACCCAGCGGGGCCGGGTCTAGGGGCCCGCCGGCAGCCGCAGCTCGAACAGGGCGCCGCCCTCGGGTGCCGTACGGACGGCCAGCGTGCCGCCGTGGCGCACCGCCACGTCCCGCGCGATGGCGAGGCCGAGCCCGGCCCCGCCATCGTCGCGGCTGCGGGCGTCGTCGAGCCGTACGAACCGCTCGAAGATCCGCTCCCGCTCGGCCTCGGGCACGCCCGCGCCGTCGTCCGCGACCTCCAGCACGGCCCACCGGCCCTCCTCGCGCACCGTCACCCGCACCCCGCTCCGGGCGTGCCGCTGGGCGTTGTCGACCAGATTGCCCAGCACCTGGGCCAGCTGCCCGCGCAAGCCCGGCACCGCGACCGGCGCCGCCTCGTCCCGCACCGGCACCCGGTCCGCCACCCGCTGGGCCAGCTCCTCGCGCACCAGGGCGTCCAGCGCCACCGGTGTCTCCCCTGTGGGCCGCTCCCCCGCGTCCAGCCGGGCCAGCAGCAGCAGATCGGCCGCGAGCCGCTGCAGCCGCACCACGTCCTCCACGGCGCCGTCCAGGTCCAGCAGCTCCGGATGGGCGGCGCCCACCTCCAGCTGGGTGCGGAGCGAGGCCACCGGGGAGCGCAGCTCATGGGAGGCGTCGGCCACGAAGGCCCGCTGCCGCTCCACGGACGCCTCCAGCGCCGTGAGCGTCTCGTTGGTGGTCCGGGCCAGCCGCGCCACCTCGTCGTGCGACCCCGGCTCGGGCACCCGCCGGGCCAGGTCCGTACTCGCCGTGATGGCGGCCATCTCGCGCCGGATGCCCTCCACGGGCCGCAGCGCGCGCCGGGTCACCAGCCAGGTCACGGCCGCCACGACCACCAGCAACAGCGGCAGCCCGAGCAGCATCGCGTTCCGCACCGTGGTGACCGCGCCGCGCTCGGTGGCCAGCGGGGCGCCCGCGTAGACGGTGACGTCCTCGCCCCGGGCGTCGGTGACCTCGACAGCCGCCCAGCGGTACTCCGCCGTCTTGTCGTCGACCCGGGCCGTGCCGGAGCTGTAGTCGGGCGTCGAGGAGACCTCCCCCGCGCCGCCGTCGTCATCGTCGTCGTCCTCTCCCGGCGCCGCCGGGACCGGCCGTACCGAGGAACTGCCGGTGCCCGTGACGGCCTGGAGGTCGTCGCTGACGGCGCGGACCCGGTGGTCCTCGTCCACGATCTGCACCGGGGTGTCGTCGCCGAGGTCCAGCTCCTGGTACGGCACCCCACCGGCGACCTTGGAGGCCACCGCCCGCGCGGTGGCCCCGGCGTCGACCTCGGCCCGGTCCGCCAGATTGCTCTGCAACACCGCGAGCACCGCGATCCCCGCGGCCACCAACGCCACCGCGACCACCACGGTCGCACCCAGCGCCGCCCGCGCCCGTACGGAGCCGAAGACCTTACCCACGGAGCCGGTACCCCGCTCCCCGTACGGTCTCGATGAACCCCGCGCCCAACTTGCGGCGCAGCGCGCTCACGTACACCTCGACGATGTTGGGGTCGCCGTCATAGGCGAAGTCCCACACATGCTCCAGGATCTCCGCCTTGGAAACCACGTCCCCCGCCCGCGTCGCCAATTGCTCCAGCACGGAGAACTCCTTGGCGGTCAGCGGCACCTCCCGGCCGTCCCGCTCCACCCGGCGCGCGCCCCGGTCCACGGTGAGCGGCCCCACCCGCACCACGGGCGAGGCCCCCGGGCCGCGCCGCCGCAGCAGCGCCCGTACCCGCGCCACCAGCACCACATACGAGAACGGCTTGGTCAGATAGTCGTCGGCCCCGGTGTCGAGCCCCTCCGCCTCGTCGTACTCGCCGTCCTTGGCGGTGAGCATCAGGATCGGCACCTCGTTGCCGACCGCCCGGAGCGCCCCGCACACGCGGTAGCCGTTCAGCCCCGGCAGCATGATGTCGAGGACGACGAGGTCGTACACCCCCTCCTGCGCACGGTGCAGCCCCTCCTGGCCGTCGTGCACAACATCCACGGCGAACCCCTCCGCACGCAGCCCCTTGGCCAGCGACAGGGCCAGCCGCCGCTCGTCCTCCACGATCAGCAAACGCATGCGACCAGCGTCGCAGAGCGAACCTGAAGATCTCTTCAGGCGGCTTCAGCTGGGCTTCAGCATCGATCGGCCAGGGTGGTTGACGTCCGAACACGAATGGGGAGGAACCCACATGAAGCGCATCATCATCGCATCTGTCGCCACAGCCGCCCTGGTCACGGGCGGTACGGCCGTCGCGGTGGCGGGCACCCAGTCCTCCACCCCGGCGGCCGCGTCCACCGGCACCTCGCTGACCCAGGCGGCCGGTGCCGCGCTGAAGGCCGTCCCGGGCACGCTGGACTCCATCGACCGCGACCACGGCCGCTGGGAGGCGGACGTCCTGGGCAAGGACGGCAAGTGGCACGAGGTCACGCTGGACGCCAACGGCAAGGTAATCGGTCAGCACGTCGACAGGGACACCGACCCCGAGGACGCCGCCGAGGCCAAGGCCCTGCGGAACGCCGACGTCTCGGCCACCGAGGCGGCCCGGAAGGCCGCGTCGGGTTCCACCGTGACCTCGGTGGAGTTCGACGGTGACCGCAGCCCGGTGTGGGAGGTCGAGACCGTCAAGAACCACAAGGAGCGCGACCTGATCGTCGACCCGCAGTCCGGCAAGGTCACCCAGGCCCCGGCCGACGACGACCACGGCGACGACGACTAGGGAGAGCCGCCGACGAGGCAGGAGGGGGCGGGGTCGGAGGGGTGGGGTCCTGGACGCTTACGTGTATTTACGGCGCCAATCACCGGCCCACGCAAGCCCCCGGCCTATGGCGCCGTAAATATACGGTCCAGGGCCCCGCCCCGGAGGCCCCGCCCCCGCACCCGGAACGCACCCCCGGCGCACCGGAAACGCACCCGAGCGCACCCCCGGCGCACCCGGAACGCGCCCTCGGCGCACCCGAACCCGAGCGCACGCGCTAGCCCTGCTCGGTCACCGCCGCCACCAGCTCGTCCGCCGCCGTGTACGGGTCCAGCCCGCCCGCGACGACCCGCTCGGCGAGCGCCCCCAGGCGGCGGTCGCCGTGCAGATCGCCGATCCGCTCCCGCAGCGCGGTCACCGCGATCGTCTCGACCTCGCCCGCCGCCCGCCGCATCCGGCGCTCGGCGAGCACACCGTGCTCCTCCATCCACGCACGGTGCTTCTCCAGCGCCTCGACGACCTCCTCGATCCCCTCGCCGCGCGCCGCCACGGTCTTCACGATCGGCGGCCGCCAGTCGCCCGGCGACCGCGACTCGCCCAGCCCCAGCATGTGGTTGAGCTCACGGGCCGTGGCGTCGGCGCCCTCCCGGTCGGCCTTGTTGACCACGTACACATCGCCGATCTCCAGGATCCCGGCCTTGGCCGCCTGGATCCCGTCGCCCATCCCCGGCGCGAGCAGCAGCACGCTGGTGTCTGCCTGGGCGGCGATCTCGACCTCGGACTGGCCGACGCCCACCGTCTCCACCAGGATGACGTCGCAGCCGGCCGCGTCCAGCACCCGGATGGCCTGCGGGGCGGCCCAGGCGAGCCCGCCGAGATGGCCGCGGGTGGCCATGGAGCGGATGTAGACGCCGGGGTCGGAGGCGTGCTCCGACATCCGCACCCGGTCGCCGAGGAGCGCCCCGCCGGAGAACGGCGAGGAGGGGTCCACGGCGAGCACGCCCACCCGCTTGCCCGCCCGCCGGTAGGCGGAGACGAGCGCGGAGGTCGACGTGGACTTGCCGACCCCCGGCGAGCCGGTCACCCCGACCACATACGCGCCGCCGGCCAGCGGAGCGAGCGCGGCCATCACCTCGCGCAGCTGCGGCGAGGCGCCCTCGACCAGCGAGATCAGCCGGGCGACCGCACGCGGCCGCCCCTGCCGTGCCTGCTCCACCAGCGTGGGCACATCAGCCATGGGTGCCGTACTCCTTATCGCTCGACCACAATCGCTTGATCACAGTCGCTTGATCACAGCGGAATCCGACGCCCCGCGCGGGAACGCGAGGACCGTCTACTTCCCCGCCGGCACCCGCAGGATCAGCGCGTCGCCCTGCCCGCCGCCACCGCACAGCCCCGCCGCGCCGGTGCCGCCGCCGCGCCGCCGCAGCTCCAGCGCCAGATGCAGCGCGATGCGCGCGCCGGACATTCCGATGGGGTGGCCGAGGGCGATCGCGCCCCCATTCACATTCACCTTTTCGGGGGAGACGCCCAGGTCCTTCATTGACTGCACGGCGACCGCGGAGAACGCCTCGTTGATCTCGATGAGATCGAGGTCGTCCACCGTCAGCCCGTCCTTGCCCAGGGCGTGCGCGATCGCGTTGGACGGCTGCGACTGGAGCGAGTTGTCGGGTCCCGCCACATTTCCGTGGGCGCCGATCTCGGCGATCCACTCCAGCCCCAGTTCCTCCGCCTTGGCCTTGCTCATCACGACGACCGCGGCCGCACCGTCGGAGATCTGCGAAGACGTGCCGGCGGTGATCGTCCCGTCCTTGGTGAAGGCGGGCTTCAGCCGGGCCAGCAGCTCCGCGGTGGTCTCGCCGCGGATGCCCTCGTCCTTGTCGAAGACCACCGGCTCGCCCTTGCGCTGCGGGATCTCCACCGGGGTGATCTCGGCGTCGAAGAGGCCGTTCTTCTGCGCGGCGGCGGCCCGCTGGTGGGACTGGGCCGCGAACTCGTCCTGCTCGGGGCGCTGGATGCCCAGCCGGGTGTTGTGCTTCTCGGTGGACTCGCCCATGGCGATGTGCTCGAAGGCGTCCGTCAGCCCGTCGTACGCCATCGCGTCGAGCATCTCGATCGCGCCGTACTTGTACCCCTCACGGGACTTGGGCAGCAGATGGGGGGCGTTGGTCATGGACTCCTGGCCGCCCGCGACCACGATGTCGAACTCACCGGCGCGGATCAGCTGGTCGGCCAGGGCGATCGCGTCCAGCCCGGAGAGGCAGACCTTGTTGATCGTGATGGCGGGCACGCTCATCGGGATACCGGCCTTGACCGCCGCCTGACGGGCGGGGATCTGTCCGGTGCCCGCCTGGAGCACCTGCCCCATGATCACGTATTGCACCTGCTCGGCACCGACTCCGGCCCGCTCCAGCGCTGCCTTGATCGCGATTCCGCCCAGGTCGGCGCCGGAAAACGAGCGCAGACTGCCGAGCAGCCGTCCCATGGGCGTGCGCGCGCCCGCCACCATCACAGAGGTCGTACCAGTCATTGGTGCGTCCCTTCACGAGAAGAAGGAAGTTAACGAGGGTTATCGTCAATGTACTGACGAGTACCCGCGCGGTCACCGGCCCATCGGTGTGATCGCGCGCACGTTGCGTAACCGACCGTACGGCGGTGCACTGTTCCCATGCTGACGAGAATCGACCACATCGGGATCGCCTGCTCCGACCTCGACAAGACTGTCGAGTTCTACCGTGCCACGTACGGCTTCGAGGTGTTCCACTCCGAGATCAACGAAGAGCAGGGCGTCCGTGAGGCCATGCTCAAGATCAATGAGACCTCCGACGGCGGGGCCTCCTACCTGCAGCTTCTCGAGCCGATCCGGGAGGACTCCGCGGTCGGCAAATGGATGGCCAAGAACGGTGAGGGCGTCCACCACATCGCCTTCGGCACCGCCGATGTCGACACCGACTCCGAGGCCATCCGCGACAAGGGCGTCCGGGTCCTCTACGAACAGCCCCGCCGCGGCTCGATGGACTCCCGCATCACCTTCCTCCACCCCAAGGACTGTCACGGTGTGCTGACCGAGCTCGTCACCGCCGCGAACCCCGCCGCGCACAAGGACGAAGAGGATCACTAAAGCGGACCACTGACCTACCCCTTCCCCGGCCGGTAGAGTGCTGCATCGGCCGGGGTACGGAAACGGAGAGGGTTCGGCGTCCGGCCCGGACTCCGCCGATGATCTGACACCATTTCTCGGAAGGGCCAGCTCCGGTCCGACCCGGCACGCACCTCGCCTGGTCGGTACCGCAAGGGAAACCGTCGAGGGACCCCGGGCACCGCAAGGGACCACGGGAGCCTGGAGGGTTACGGAGCCGGCCGCCAATGCGACCAGGGGACGGATGGGACCGCGCAGTGCGGGGCTACGACCGCTACGAGCCTGACGATCAGCTCTCGAAGTTCGAGGCCGAGATGGAGCGGCTGAAGACCGAGCGGGAGAAGGCCGTCCAGCACGCCGACGACCTCGGCTACCAAGTCGAGGTGCTGCGCGCCAAGCTGCATGAGGCGCGCCGTAATCTGGCGGCCCGCCCCGCCTACGACAGCACCAACGCCGGCTACCAGGCTGAGCAGTTGCTGCGGGACGCCCAGCTCCAGGCGGACCAGCTGCGCGCCAACGCCGAGCGGGAGCTGCGCGAGACCCGCGCCCAGACCCAGCGGCTGCTCCAGGAGCAGGCCGAGCGGCAGTCCCGGCTCGAGGCCGAGCTGCACGCCGAGGCCGTGGCCCGGCGCCAGCGTCTTGACCAGGAGCTGGCCGAGCGCCGCGCCACCGTCGAGTCCCACGTCAACGAGAACGTGGCCTGGGCCGAGCAGCTGCGGGCCCGTACCGAGGCGCAGGCCCGCCGGCTGATGGACGAGTCCCGGACGGAGGCCGAGCAGGCCCTGGCCGAGGCCCGCGCCGAGGCCCAGCGGATGACCGAACAGGCGCGCCAGCGGCTGGGGTCGGAGGCGGAGGCCGCCCGCGCCGAGGCCGAGGCGATTCTGCGCCGGGCCCGTACCGACGCCGAGCGGCTGCTGACCAACGCGGGCACCCAGGCCCAGGAGGCCACCGACCACGCCGAGCAGCTGCGCACCTCCACCGCCAGCGAGGCGGACCAGGCCCGCCGTGCCGCGGCCGAGCAGACCCGCGCCGCCGAGCAGCGGATGCACGAGGCCGAGCAGGCGCTGCGGGAGGCGCGCAGCGAGGCCGAGAAGGTGGTCACCGAGGCCAAGGACGCGGCGTCCAAGCGGCTCAGCGCCGCCGAGTCGGACAACGAGACGCGCACCCGTACCGCCAAGGCGGAGGTCGCCCGGCTGGTCGGCGAGGCCACCAAGGAGGCCGAGCGGCTGCGGGCCGAGGCCGAGCAGCTGCGGGACGACGCCCGTGCCGAGGCCGAGCGGATGGTCGCCGAGGCGGGAGACGACGCTCGGGCCAGGGCCGCCGAGGACTCCGCGGCCCAGCTGGCCAAGGCGGCCCGGAGCGCCGAGGAGGTGCTGACCCGCGCCTCGGAGAAGGCGCAGTCCACCACCAAGGCGGCCACCGACGAGGCGGAGCGGATCCGGCGCGAGGCCGAGGACGAGGCCGACCGGCTGCGGGCAGAGGCGCACGACACCGCCGAGCAGCTCAAGGGCACGGCCAAGGACGACACCAAGGAGTACCGCGCCAAGACCGTCGAGCTGCAGGAGGAGGCCCGCCGGCTGCGCGGCGAGGCCGAGCAGCTGAAGTCGGAGGCGGCCGCCGAGGGCGAGCGGGTCCGCGCCGACGCGCGCCGCGAGGCGGTCCAGCAGATCGAGGAGGCGGCCAGCACCGCCGAGGACCTGCTGACCAAGGCGAAGGCCGACGCGGAGGAGACCCGCTCCGGTGCCACCGCCGAGAGCGAGCGGGTGCGCACCGAGGCCATCGAGCGGGCCAACGCGCTGCGCCGGCAGGCCGATGAGCTGCTGAAGCGGGCGCGTGGCGAGGCCGAGGAGCTGGTGACCTCGGCCGAGGAGCAGGCCGAGCGGGTCAAGTCGGAGGCGGCCACCGCGGCCGAGGAGCTGCGCGAGGAGGCCGAGCGCGCCGCCGAGGACCGCCGCGCCGAGGCCGAGGGCGAGCTGAACCGGCTGCACCAGGAGGCCGAGCAGCGGCTCTCCTCCGCCGACCAGGCGCTGCGGGACGCCCGCGAAGAGGCGGAGCGGCTGCGCAAGGAGACCGGCGAGGAGATCGAGCGGCAGCGCACCGAGTCCGCCGAACGGCTGAACGCGCTGCGCCAGCAGGCGGAGGACGAGGCCGCCCGGCTGCGCGACGAGGCCGCGGCCGACGCGTCGAACGCGCGCGCCGAGGGCGAGTCGGTGGCCGTACGGCTGCGCGGCGAGGCCGCCGCGGAGGCCGAGCGGCTGCGCTCGGAGGCCCAGGAGACGGCCGACCGGGTGCGCGCGGAGGCGGCGAGCGCCGCCGAGCGGATCGGCACCGAGGCCGCGGAGGCCCTGGCCGCCGCCCAGGAGGAGGCGGCCCGCCGCCGCCGCGAGGCCGAGGAGCTGCTCGCCGACGCCCGCGAGGAGGCGCAGGCGGAGCGTACGGCGGCGCGGGAGCAGAGCGAGGAGCTGCTGGCCGCCGCCCGGAACCGGGTCTCCGAGGCGCAGGCCGAGGCGCAGCGGCTGGTCGAGGAGGCCGAGCGGCGCTCGGCCGACCTGGTGGCCGCCGCCGAGCAGACCGCCCAGCAGGTGCGGGACTCGGTCGCGGGGCTGCACGAGCAGGCCGAGCAGGAGATCACCGCGCTGCGCAACGCCGCGGAGCACGCCGCGGAGCGGGTGCGCGACGAGGCGCAGGCCGAGGCCGACCGGGTCCGCGCGGACGCCTACGCGGAGCGGGAGCGCGCCTCGCAGGACGCCACCCGGGTGCGGCGGGAGGCCACGGAGGAGTCCGAGGCCGCCAAGTCGCTCGCGGAGCGCACGGTCGCGGAGGCGATCGCCGAGTCGGAGCGGCTGACCGAGCGGGCCCGCGAGGAGGCGAACAGGCGCCGCGCCGATGCCGCCGAGCAGGCGGACCGGCTGGTCACCGAGGCCACCCACGAGGCCGAGCGGCTGCGCGCCGAGGCCAACGAGACGCTCGACGAGGCGCGCCGCTCGGCCAACAAGTCCCGTGCCGAGGCCGCCGAGCAGGCCGATACGCTCATCGGCGGCGCCACCGAGGAGGCCCAGCGGCTGGTCTCGGAGGCCACCACCCGGGCGCAGGCGCTGCGTACGGAGGCGTCCGACGCACGGGCGACCGCGGAGCAGGACGCGGCCCGCACCCGGGCCCAGGCCCGCGGCGACGCCAACAGCATCCGCTCGGAGGCGGCCGAGCAGGCGGACCGCCTGGTCACCGAGGCCCGGAACGAGGCCGACCGGCTGCACGCGGAGGCGAGCGGCGAGGCGGAGCGGCTGCGCAGCGAGGCCGCGGAGACCGTCGGTTCGGCGCAGCAGCACGCGGCGCGCACCCGCGCCGAGGCCGAGCGGGTCTCGACCGAGGCGGCGGCCGAGGCGGAGCGGATCCGCAACGAGGCGCAGGCCGAGACGGACCGGCTGATCGACCGGGCGCGCGAGGACGCCAACAAGCGGCGTTCGGACGCCGCCGAGCAGGCCGACCGGCTGATCACCGAGTCCTCGGCGGAGGCCGAGCGGCTCACCTCCGAGGCGCAGGAGGCGGCGCTGCGCGCGGCGACCGCGGCCGAGGAGCAGGCGGACACCATGGTGGGCATGGCCCGCCATGAGGCGGACCGGCTGGTCTCCGAGGCCACGGCCGAGTCCAACGCCATGGTGGAGAAGGCCCGTACGGACTCCGACACCATGCTGGGCGAGGCCCGGGGCGACGCCACGGCCATCCGGGAGCGTGCCGAGGAGCTGCGCGCCCGTACCGAGGCCGAGGTCGAGGAGTTGCACGAGCGGGCCCGCCGGGAGTCCGCGGAGCAGATGAAGGCCACCGGCGAGCGGGTCGACAAGCTGGTCGCGGCGGCCACCGCGCAGCTGATGAAGGCCGAGGAGAAGGCCAAGTCGCTGGTCGCGGAGGCGGAGAGCGAAGCGAGCCGGGTGCGGATCGCGGCGGTGAAGAAGGCCGAGGGTCTGCTGAAGGAGGCCGAGCAGAAGAAGACCGAGGCCGAGCGGGAGGCGGACCGGCTCCGGACCCAGGCCACGGACGAGGCACAGCAGATCGTGGACGAGGGCAAGCGCGAGCTGGAATTGCTCAAGCGCCGCCGCGAGGACATCAACGCGGAGATCTCCCGTGTCCAGGACGTCCTCGAGGCGTTGGAATCCTTCGAGACCCCCGCGTCGGGTGGCGCGGGCGGCAAGGAGAACGGCCAAGTCAAGACAGCGGCGGGTGCGGGTGCGACGAGGAGTGGAAAGCGGTCGGAGGGGTAACCGTATCCGGGGGGACGAGTCTCAGCTGTGCCTATCGAGGTTTCGCTTAAGTCTCGCGTCGGTTTCGCGTAAGTCTCGCGTCAGGCTGCGTCCATCACGGCATGTCCGTATCATCCCGACGAGTGACGAGGTCTCCGTCTTACTGCCACTCAAAAGGCTGGAGATTCAGCAGATCAAACAGACGTTGACTCGATGACACGCCGTTCGGCCCCCTAGGATTCCCTCTATCACCTCACCGGTCTCTTTCGACAGGAACCCCATGAGCGACACTTCCTCCCCCTTCGGCTTCGAGCTCGTGCGGCGTGGGTACGACCGCGGTCAGGTGGACGACCGCATTTCCAAGCTCGTCGCCGATCGTGACAGTGCACTGGCCCGTATCACCTCTCTGGAAAAGCGCATCGAGGAGCTGCACCTCGAGACGCAGAACGCTCAGGCCCAGATCAACGATTCGGAGCCGTCCTACGCGGGGCTCGGCGCCCGGGTCGAGAAGATCCTCCGTCTCGCCGAGGAAGAGGCGAAGGATCTGCGCGAGGAGGCTCGGCGCGCCGCCGAACAGCACCGTGAGCTGGCCGAGTCGGCCGCCCAGCAGGTCCGCAACGACGCCGAGTCGTTCGCCGCCGACCGCAAGACCAAGGCCGAGGACGAGGGCGCGCGGATCGTCGAGAAGGCGAAGGGCGAGGCGGCCACGCTGCGCCAGGAGGCGCAGAAGGACGCCCAGTCCAAGCGCGAGGAGGCGGACTCCCTCTTCGAGGAGACCCGCGCCAAGGCCGCGCAGGCCGCCGCCGACTTCGAGACCAACCTCGCCAAGCGCCGCGAGCAGTCCGAGCGCGACCTGGCGTCGCGTCAGGCCAAGGCCGAGAAGCGGCTCGCGGAGATCGAGCACCGCGCCGAGCAGCTGCGCCTGGAGGCCGAGAAGCTGCGCACCGACGCCGAGCGCCGCGCCCGCCAGACGGTGGAGACCGCCCAGCGCCAGGCCGAGGACATCGTGGCCGACGCCAACGCCAAGGCGGACCGCATCCGCAGCGAATCCGAGCGCGAGCTCGCGGCCCTCACCAACCGCCGCGACAGCATCAACGCCCAGCTGACCAACGTCCGCGAGATGCTGGCCACGCTGACCGGCGCGGCGGTGGCCGCGGCCGGTGCCCCGGGCGAGGACGAGGCGGCCACCCGCGGCGTCCCGGCCCAGCAGTCCCGGTGACCCTCGGTCACACCGGAGCGCCCGATGCCCCGCGCCGCCCAAGCGGCGCGGGGCACGCGCATGTTATGGGCAACAATCGCCTTCCCGGCCAGGCTGGCCATGGCACTTCGGCCGCGCCCCGACGCGAGCGGAGCCCGGCCCCCGCCGCATGAAGCCGCGCCCGGGGCGGGCCCCAAAACCTGGCCCTCGGGCCTTGAGACGCGTTGGGGCCCGGGGCGGCCGTGCGGACGCAGGGACTCCCGCGCATGGCAGGCAGGGGCCGGGACCAACCGCCCGCGCCCTGGGGCGCGGCACGCACAACCAGCCCCTTCGGGCGGCCTTCCAGGGGAACAATCCAGCCCCTCCGGCGATTGAGGAGCGGGGATCCGGGGGCGGAGCCCCCGGCGGGGCCGGGCGGGGCCCGGTTTCGGGGAGGGGCGGGGTGGGGGAGGCAACCCCCCGTGACCGACCGCACCCTCAAAACCCTCGGCTTCGCCGACGTCCCCGCCCAACAACCCCTCACCTACCCCGGCCGCCCCATCACCCACCCCACCCTCCTCACCACCGGCGAGCTCTGGGACCTCACCCCCAACCCAGGCCGCCTGGGCACCTGGACGGTCAACCCACGCCCCGGCAAAGACGAAGCGCCCGAAGAGCCACTCGACGCCGTCCTCACCCACCTGGGCCACCCCCCGACCCCCCACCGCCACCCCGTCATCGCGGTCGGCTCCAACGCCTCCCCCGCCCAGCTCCACCACAAGCTGTCCCGCCCCGGCCACCCGGCCACCGTCCCCATGGTCCCGGTCGACGTACACGGCATCGCGGTCGGCTGCTCGGCCCACATCGGCCGGTACGGCTATGTGGCCTCCGCCCCGTACACGGCGCCCGGCGCCCGCACCCCGCTCGTCATCAGCTGGCTGGACGCCGAGCAGCTGGCGGCCGTGGACGCCACCGAGTACCCCAACTACCGCCGCGTCCTGCTGCCCGGCGGCCAGTACCCGATGGTCATGCCGTCCGGCGAGCGGCTCGGCGGCGCGTACCTCTACGTCGGCGAGCGCGGAGTGCTGATGTCCCCGGACGGCACCGAGCGCCCGCTCCCCGGCGGCGGCGACCAGAGCGCCCTGCTCACCCGCCTGCTCGCCGGCTCGCCACGGCTGCGCGCACTCCTCGGACCGGACCCCCGCGCCTGGGTCACCCGCGCGGGCGCCGACCCCGCCGTACGCAGAACCGGCACCCGGATCTTCCAGGAGGAGGGCTGGGCGCTGCCGCAGCCCGACCTCCTCCGCTGCCCGGAGGACGAGCGGCAGGGCGGGCCCGGAGGGTGCGGCAACCCCAAGAGTTACGATGCGCTCTCATCTCCCGAGTAACGGGAACCGTCACCGCGCCGTTAGGCTCCTAAGCCTCATCGGGGGCGAGCACGCCCGACCCATGCTCATGAGGGGCGGAGAATGATCGAGGCAGTCGGCCTGACGAAGCGCTACGGTGCCAAGACGGCCGTGTACAACCTGTCCTTCCAGGTGAGGCCCGGTGCCGTCACCGGCTTTCTCGGGCCCAACGGGTCGGGCAAGTCCACCACCATGCGGATGATCCTGGGCCTCGACGAGCCCACCGCCGGCCATGTCACGGTCGGCGGCTACCCGTTCCGCAAACTCCCCAACGCCCCCCGCCAGGTGGGCGCGCTGCTCGACGCCAAGGCGGTGCACGGCGGCCGCAGCGCCCGCCAGCACCTGCTCTGCCTTGCCCAGCTGTCCGGCATCCCGGCCCGCCGGGTGGACGAGGTGCTGGGCGTGGTGGGCCTCCAGAACGTGGCGCGCAAGCGCTCCAAGGGCTTCTCGCTCGGCATGGGCCAGCGGCTGGGCATCGCGGCCGCCCTTCTCGGCGACCCGCAGGTGCTGCTCTTCGACGAGCCGGTCAACGGCCTGGACCCCGAGGGCATCCTCTGGGTCCGCAACTTCATGAAGCAGCTGGCCTCCGAGGGCCGCACCGTCTTCGTCTCCAGCCATCTGATGAGTGAGATGGCGCTCACCGCCGACCATCTGATCGTGATCGGGCGCGGGCAGCTGCTCGCCGATATGAGCGTCAAGGACTTCATCTCCTACAACTCCGCGGACTTCGCGCGCGTCCGCACCCCCGAGGGCGACCCGGGGCAGCGCGAGAAGCTGACCGCCGCGCTGAGCGAGGCGGGCGGCCAGGTGCTGCCGGAGCAGGACGGCGCGCTGCGGGTGACCGGGCTGCCGCTGCCGCGCATCAGCGATCTGGCGCATGGGGCGGACGTACGGCTGTGGGAGCTCTCTCCGCACCAGGCGTCGCTGGAAGAGGCGTACATGCGGATGACCCAGGGCGCGGTGGACTACCGCTCGACCGTCGACGAGCGCGCCGCCCTGCAGCAGCAGATGCCGGGCGCGGTGCCGCAGGGCGGGCCGTACGGCCATGCGCCGGGCGCCCCGGCACAGCAGGTGGGCTTCCCGCCCGGGACCATGCTGCCGGGCTACGCCGAACCCCCGGCCCCGCCACAGCAGCACGCCCCGGGCGCCCCGTACACCCCGGGCGCACCGATGCCCTCCGCACCGGGGGCCCCGTCCGCCGCTCCCGCCGCCCCCGCGATGCCGCCCACCGCTCCCCCGGCTCAGCCGCCCGCGGCGCCGTCCGCCCCCGCCGATCTGACCAAGAGCGACACCGAGGACGCCCGATGACGACCCCGTACCAGCAGCAGTACCAGGCGCCCGTCCCCCCGCAGGGGCCTCCGCAGGGGCCTCCGCAGGGTGGTCCTCCGCAGATGCCGCCGCAGGCGGCCCCGCACCAGCCGGTGCCCTCCGGGCCTCCGTCGCAGCCGTACGCCGGTGTCGGCCCGTACACCTCGCCGATCCCGGTCCGCCAGACCCACCTCGGCAATGCCCTCGCCTCCGAGTGGACCAAGATCAAGTCGGTGCGCTCCACGATCTGGACGCTGGGCGTGATGGTGGCGCTGGTGGCCGGGATCGGACTCCTGGTGGCGGCGAGCACCAGCGACAGCGACTACGAGACCCTCCCCACCACCCTCCCCGGGTTCTTCGGCACCCTGCTCGGCCAGCTGTGCATCGTCACGCTCGGGGTGCTCGTGATCACCTCCGAGTACGGCACCGGGATGATCCGGACCACCCTCACCGCCTCCCCGCAGCGCTCCCGGGTGCTCACCGCCAAGGCGCTGGTGTTCTTCACCCTCTCGTTCACCACCACGACCCTCGCGCTCGCGCTGGTGGCGCTCGCCAGCGCCGGGATGCACAGCGGTCCGGGTGTCCAGGAGCCGTCGAGTGACCAGCTCCTGGGCGCGACGGTCGGCGCCGGGCTCTATATGTCGCTGCTGGGGCTGCTCTCGCTGGCCGTCGGCTGCATGCTGCGGCACTCCGCGGGCGCGATCACCGCGATGCTCGGTGTGGTGCTGCTCCCGGCCATCCTCCCCGCGTTCCTGATGATGTCGGACAGCCTCCGTGATCTGGGGGAGAAGATGCAGGAGTACTCCTCGCCCCAGGCGCTGGCCTCCCTCTTCCGGATCGACGAGAGCCTGAACAGCGGCTGGCCCCAGCTGTGGGCGCTGGCCGGAGTCACGGCGGCGGCGATGATCGCCGCCTATGTGCTGCTGGAGAAGCGCGACGTGTAGGGCTCGCGCGGCCCGAGCCGGACGTACCCGCGCCTGAGTCAATGTCGCGGTGCGTTACGGGACCGCTGGAGCTTCGCGCTCCGGCGGTCCCGTGCGTTCCAGCACGCCTTGTGCCAGTGGCGCCGGTCGTCCGCTCCCATGTGCTCCTGCCAGGCGACCACATGCGCCACCCCCGGCGGAATCTCCTGATCGCAACCCGGGCAGCGGTAGTGCTTGGCGGCCGCCCCGCCGCCGACCTGCCGGACCACCCACTCCTCCCCCTGCCAGGTCTCCATGCGGTCGAGGCCATAACGGTCCGTACTCTCGTGGCCGACAGGCATTTCGCCGCCTCGCGGGCGGTTTCGGCGTGGAGACACGGGGCACCTCGACAGAGCTGGGAGCTAACGGGCTGTGACCAGCGTACGCGCTACGGTCACCCTCCGGGAAAGCCGTCATCCACACCCACCCTCTGATCATCATGAAAACTTCATGCACGGCCGTGCCCTTGGCACGTGTCAGGCGTTAATGCCTATGAGGGGGGATGCCCACGCCGGCACTTCAGCCGCGACAAGGAGGCAGTTTCACGATGGATGTGGGGGCTTTCATCCTGGCCGCTCAATTCCCAGGCCAGGGACAGGAGGAGGCGCTGCACCGGGCGGTGCGGTCGGCCGAGCTCTCCGAGGAGACCGGGCTGGACGCGGTCTGGGTCGCCGAGCACCACTTCGTTCCGTATGGCGTCTGCCCGTCCGCGGTCACCCTCGCCGCGCTGCTGCTGGGACGTACCCGCCGGATCGGCGTCGGTACGGCGGTGAGCGTACTGCCGACCGCGCATCCCGTCGCGCTGGGTGAGCAGGCGGCACTGCTCCATCTCCTCTCCGGTGGCCGGTTCACGCTGGGTGTCGGCCGTGGCGGTCCCTGGGTGGACCTCGAGGTCTTCGGCTCAGGCCTGCGGGCGTACGAGCAGGGCTTCCCCGAATCGCTCGATCTGCTGCTGCGCTGGCTGCGCGAGCCCCGGGTGGAGGCGGACGGCGAGCGGTTCGCCTTCCGCGAGGTGGCGGTGGTGCCGCGCCCCGACGACGCCCTCGCCGGGCCGGTGGTGGGCGCCCCGCCGGTGGTCGTCGCCTGCACCTCGCCCACCAGCGTGCGGCTGGCCGCCGAGCGCGGACTGCCCATGCTGCTCGGGATGCACTGCGGGGATGAGGAGAAGGCCGAGGTGGTCGGCCTGTGGCGGAAGTCCGCGCTGGCGGCGGGCCGTTCGCCGGAGCACGTCGAGGCGGTGGCGGCCCGCCATGTCTCGGCCGGGGTGGCGCAGATCGCGGACACCCGCTCCGCGGCGGCCGAGATCCTGACCAAGGCGATGCCCGGCTGGCTGCGGCAGGGTCTTGAGGCGCATGTGACGGTCGACGGCCGGGAGCGCCGGATGCGCGACCCCGTGGCCTATGCGGAGCTGCTGTGCGAGCTGCATCCGGTGGGCTCGCCGCGGCTGTGCGCCGACCGGCTGGCGGCGACCGCCGAGCGCACCGGGATCCACCGGTTCGCGCTGCTGGTCGAGGGATCGGGCGATCTGGCGGCCACGGAGGAGAACGTACGACGGCTCGGTGGTGAGGTGCTGCCGCTCCTGCGCTGATACACCTCCCCCTGGTGGAGCGGCAGCGTACGTCCCGTCAGCAGTCGCGGAGTTCGGGTGACTGGTTGAGCAGCTGCCCCCGGACCGAGGTGAAGCGGGCGAGGCGCTCGTCGGCCGATGCGTCCATCGGGAAGACCGCCACCCGGTGACAGTTCTGGAAGGCCAGCCGCACCCCGAAGTGGCGCTGCAGTGCGCCGCGTATCGCGTCACTGGCGAGTGCGCGGAGCAGTTGACCGCGTGCCTGCTCATCGGGCGGCGGCGTCTGGTTGTCGGCGAACTCCCCGCCGTCCACCTTCAGCTGGGCCACCAGCGAGCTGATCATCTCCCATGCGTACGGTAGGGAGTTCCGGACGCAGTCGACGAAGGCCGCTTCGTCGACCTCGCCTCGCTCGGCCTGTTCGAGCAGGGCCGGTGAGACGTCGAGCGACATGGGTTCTCCTCTCGCGACCCCGCGCGCGGGGTCTCAGGGATGGGAAGGGCGGACGGCGACGCAGCGTACCCGTCCGACGACCGCCCGCTTCAACGGTAATTCGGCCACTGCGCCCGCACCAGGAGAATGGGCACACAACCAGCCATCGCCGAAGGGGTCCATCGGCGGACGAATCGCGTGCGGCGGTGGTGGTCGAGTAGCGTTGCCGACCATGCGTCTCGTCATCGCCCGGTGCTCGGTGGACTACGCCGGCCGCCTCACCGCCCACCTCCCCTCGGCACCCCGTCTGATCCTGGTCAAGGCCGACGGCAGTGTGTCCATCCACGCGGACGACAGGGCCTACAAACCCCTCAACTGGATGTCTCCGCCGTGCACGCTGAAGGAAGGCGACGACGATGTGTGGACGGTCGTGAACAAGGCGGGCGAGAAGCTCATCATCACCATGGAGGAGGTCCTCCATGACTCCTCGCACGAACTCGGCGTCGACCCCGGCCTGATCAAGGACGGTGTCGAGGCCCATCTGCAGGAGCTGCTCGCCGATCGTATCGAGACACTTGGCGATGGCTGGACGCTTATTCGGCGTGAATACCCCACCGCCATCGGCCCCGTGGACATTCTCTGCCGCGACGCGGACGGGGGGACGGTCGCCGTGGAGATCAAACGCCGTGGTGAGATCGACGGTGTCGAGCAGCTCACCCGCTATCTCGAACTCCTCAACCGCGACCCGCACCTCGCCCCGGTGAAGGGCATCTTCGCCGCCCAGGAGATCAAGCCGCAGGCGCGCGTCCTCGCCACGGACCGGGGCATCGGGTGTGCGGTGCTGGACTACGACGCGCTCCGGGGCATCGAGGACGACAAGCTCCGGCTCTTCTGACGCGGGGCCCGCTCCGACGTGAGAGGCCGTGGCCGTGAGGCCCCGGCCTCCTCCCGTCGTACGAGCCGCGCCCGCCCCCGGAGCCGAGCCCCTACGCGGCGCCCAGCGGACCACGCGACGGAGAGCCGCGCATCGACGCTTTCCCCTCCCCGCCCCTTCCCGATACCAGGGACTCCGCCCCTGGACCCCGGAGCCCAGGGACGGAGCTTCACCGCGCGGCGAAGCCGCACATCGATGCCGCGGGAAGCGGCGGAGCCCCCGTCCGGAGTCTGCGCCTTCCAGCCTCTCCGGCGCTCCAGGAGCGGGGGCTGGGGCGGAGCCCCGACCCGCCGTCTGGGGCAGCCCCGGCCCGGGGCCCAGGGGCGGAGCCCCACCACGCGGCGAAGCCACACATCGATGCCGCAGGAAGGGGCGGAGCCCCGCCTTCCAGCCCCTCCGGCGTTTGAGGAGCGGGGGCTGGGGCGGAACCCCGGTCCAGCGTCTGGGGCAGCCCCGCTGGGCGGAGCCCCACCACGCGGCGGAGCCGCATATCGATGCCGTGGGAAGGGGCGGAGCCCCGCCTTCCAGCCTCTCCGGCGCTTGAGGAGCGGGGGCTGGGGCGGGGCCCCAGTTTCGGGGAGGGGCGGGGAGGGGAGCAGCCCGCCGCAGTCGTCACGATCCGCCGGACACCCCCCTGAGCCGATCACATCACGCCACGGAGGCGCCGCACCCACTGGCGCGATCCGGCGCCCCCGCACCGCCTTCCCGGGCCGCTACGCGACCGGAGTGGCCGTGCTCGGCGCCGTGTGGGTCGTGGGGGCGCTCGCGGTGGTCGAGGTGTCGCCGGTGGGCGTCGTGGTCGGGGGCGACGTCGTGGGCGTCGGCTCGGTGGGTTCGCCGGTCGGCGTCGGCGGCCTGCTCGTCGGCGGCTTGGTCGTCGGCCGCGGGTCGGAGGTCGTGGGGTGCGAGGACGGCGGCGAGGGCGGCTGCTCGGTGTCCGAGGGCGAGCCGCTGGTGGACGACGGGCCGCTGGTCGCCGTGGAGCCGCTGGGCGAGCCGCTGGGCGCGGTCGGTGACGTGGACGCCTTCGGCACCCCGCTGAGGCCGGGCTGCGGGGCCTGGCTGGTGCCGCTCGTGGGCTCGTCGGCGGTCAGCCCCTTGTCGTCGTCCCGCTGGCTGGCCGAACGGTCCGGCTTGACCTTGTCGGCCGGGCTGTCCGAGTCGTCGCCCGAGGTGGTGCCCAGGGTCACCACGGTGCCGAGCACGGCCACCAGCAGCACACCCGAGGCCGCCGCGACCACATTGCGCCGGGCACCGTGCGCCGTCAGCCGCCGCAGACCGCCCGGCTTGCCGCCCGGGGGCCCGGCGGGGGCGGACTCGGCGGTGAGGACCGTGGGCGTGGCGGGGGCGGCCACCGAGGTCCGGGAGGCGGACGGGACCGCCGCGGTCACCGCCGTCGTCGCCGCCGTGCCGCCCATGGCGGCCATCGGCGTCGTGGGCGCCACCTTCGGGGTGACGATCGTGGTCTCGGTGTCGTCCGGCGCTCCGTCCGCCGCCGGGGGCGCCGCGTCGTCCTTACGGTTCCCACCGCTCGTCCCGAACGCCCCGGCCATCGCCGAGCCGGGCGAGCGGTCGGCGACCAGCGCCAGCGCGCGCCGGCCCGCGACCGTGCCCCGCTTGTCCGCGAGGACGCCCCGCAGCCCGATGGACGCCTCCAGCTCGGCGCGGGCCCGCTCCAGATGGCCCGTGCACAGCGCGAGGACGCCCAGCTCGTGGTGGAAGTACGCCTCGTCCGCGACCTGCCCCGCGAGCCGCGCGGCCTCCTGGCCGTGCCGCACCGCGCGCTCCCAGGCGCCCCAGTGCAGCGCCGTGGCGAGGGCGGGCGCGGCGGCGCGGGCCAGGAGCACGGCGGCGTCGGCGTGGCCCGCCTCGCGGCTGCCGATGAGCGCGGTCATCGCCGCGAGGATCGCGTCGGCCTCGGCGGCGACGCGCCCGGGGGCCACCGAGGGGTGCGCGGCCCACCAGGCGTAGTGCTGGGCGACGGCGTGTGCGCGCGCGGCGTCCTCGTCGGCGTAGCCCGCCTCCGCGAGCTGGGCGGTGACGCGCGCCGCCAGCCGGTAGTGCGATCCGGCCGGGGTGACGAGGCCACAGCCGAGCAGCTCGCCGAGGGCCGCGTCGGCGTGGGTGTCCGCGGACAGCGCGCGCAGATGCACCTGGTCCGGGCATTCGCCGCCGAGCGCGACCGCGAACCGCAGGGCGTCGTGGGCCGCCTCGCTCAGCCGTCCGGCGAGCAGCGCGGCGGGGGACGCCGCCTCGGCGATCGAGGGCAGCGCGCCCCCGTCCTCCGGCGCGGAGGCGTCGCCGCGCCGGGCGTCCCGCTGCCGCAGCAGCGCGCCCGCCTGGACGAAGCGCAGTGGCAGCCCCTCGGACTCGAACCACAGGTCCGCGGCCCAGCTCGCCTCGTCCTCGTCCAGGGGCCGTCGTGCGGCCCGCTCGAGCAGTTCGAGTCCGGCCGTGCGGCTGAGCCCGGAGAGGAAGACCTCCTCCAGGTGGGAGTCGGGGGACGGCGCCGGGACATCGGGGGTGGCGGAGATCAGGAACGCGCATTCGGGGGTCGCGTCGAGGAACTCGTCCAGCGCGGCGCCGCCGAACTCGACGTCGTCCAGGACGACGACCGCGCCGATCTCCAGGGCCGCCGCCAGCAGCTCCGCGCGGTCCGGCCGGTAGAGCGGGGCGCTGAGGACGGCGGCGTAGAGGTCGTGGAGGAGGTCGGTGGGGGTGCGGTGGTAGCCGGAGAGGCGTACGACGCCGTCGGGGGCGAGCCGCTCGCAGTCGGAGGCGACGGCCTCCAGCAGGGTGCTGCGCCCGGCGCCGGAGGGCCCGGTGACCCGCACCGAGCGGCCGCGGGCGAGCAGCCGGGCGAGCCGCTCCCGCTCCTCGTCCCGCTCCAGCATCGGCAGCTCGGGCACGACGGTGCCGGACGGGCGGGGCGCGGCGGCGGCCCGGCGCAGCTCGGCCCGCTCGTCGGGGCCGTGGCGCTCGGGCCGCGCGGGGCGCTCACCGGGCGGGCAGGGTTCTATCTCGCTGCCGTCGACGGGGTTGACCGTCAGCAGATGGTCACCGGCGACGATGCGCGCGGTGCGGGCCGGGGACGCGGAAGTGGGCGCGGAGGAGGGAGAGGAAGCGGAAGAGGCGGAGGAGGGCGGGGAGGCGGACGCGCCGGGCACCGGGGCGCCCAGCGGGGGCGTCGGTACGTCCCCCGTCGGCCCCGTCGGGCGCGGCAGGCGCGGCAGGCGCGGCGACGGGCCGTCGCCCGGACTGTCCGCCGCACGCGACGCACCGGAAGCCACACCCGGCGCGGCCTCGTCGTGGCCGTGCTCCTGCGATCCGCGGTTCTTCGGGTCCAATGTCCTTGCCCCCCAGATGCGTGGCGTGCTGTAAGGCTCCCCGGCCTGCCTTCGCTTCTGGTCCGGTGCCGCCGTAGGGAATGTGTCCGGCGCTCGCCGAACCCCGGGCCGTATCAGACGGCCTGGACCTGTTCACAGTATCCACCGCGCCGGAGGGGGCCCACGCCACCCCGGGTAACCCACCGGCCCCGGGGCAGGCGGTCCCCGCCGCTCAGACACGCGGCAGGGACTCCGCCTCCAGTCCGCCTTCGATCGCGAGGATGCGGTGCAGCCGGGTGGCCACCAGCAGCCGCTGCATCTGGGGCGGCACCCCGCGCAGCACCAGCCGTCTGCCCGCCCGGCCCGCGCGGCGGTGCGCACCCATGATCACCCCGAGCCCGGTGGCGTCCCAGGAGTCCAGTTCGGTGAGGTCGAGGACGAGATCCCCGCCGCCCGCGTCGACGGCGGTGTGCAGGGCCGTACGGGCGTCCGCCGCGCTCCGGACGTCCAGCCGGCCCCCGACGACCAGCTCGGCGTGGTCGCCCCTGATGTGCATATGCGCTCCCCTATACGGTGCGTCGTGTCGTCAATGCGCCATTTCTGTCTACAGAACTGACTGTCTCTCACACGAGGAAGTTGCCGTCTGTAAGCGAACCGATACCGAATTCACCCAGGAGGGTGAGTTCCGGGCCTGGCGCCGCACCAAGGCCCTCAGTAGCGGTAGAAGCCCTCGCCGCTCTTCCGGCCGATGTCCCCCGCATCGACCATCCGGCGCATGATCTCCGGCGGTGCGAACTTCTCGTCCTGCGACTCGGTGTAGATGTTGTCGGTGGCGTGCAGCAGGATGTCCACGCCGGTCAGGTCGGCCGTCGCGAGCGGTCCCATCGCATGGCCGAAGCCCAGCTTGCAGGCGGTGTCGATGTCCTCGGCCGTGGCGACCCCCGACTCGTACAGCTTCGCCGCTTCCACGACGAGGGCGGAGATCAGCCGGGTGGTGACGAAGCCCGCGACATCGCGGTTGACGACGATACAGGTCTTGCCGACGCCCTCCGCGAACTCCCGTGCGGCGGCCAGGGTTTCATCGCTCGTCTTGTGCCCGCGCACCAGCTCGCACAGCCCCATCATCGGCACCGGCGAGAAGAAGTGGGTGCCGACGACCCGCTCCGGGCGCCGGGTGGCCGCGGCGATCTTGGTGATCGGGATGGCCGAGGTGTTCGAGGCCAGGATCGTGTCGTCCTTGACCAGTTCATCGAGGGTGCCGAAGATCTCCCGCTTGACCTCGATCTTCTCGAAGACCGCCTCCACCACGACATCCGCGTCGGCGGCGGCGTCCAGGTCGGTCGTGGTGGTGATCCGGCCCAGCGCCCGCTCGGCCTCCTCCGCCCCCAGCTTGCCCTTGGAGACGAACTTGTCGTACGAGGCCCGGATGGTGTCCGTGCCGCGCCGCAGCGCCTCGTCGGTCACATCGCGCAGCACCACGTCCCAGCCGGCCTGGGCCGAGACCTGCGCGATACCGGACCCCATGAGTCCGGCTCCGATGACCGCGAGCTTCTTGGCCACGACACACACCTCTCCGTTCGGTAGCTTCCGTCCGTTCCGCCGGCAGTCCGTCTGATCTGTCGACAGTCCGATGTGCCGGACCTTAACGTCCGTTCACCCCCGCGGGCAGCCCCTCGTAACGCGCGTCACGGTGTGTTCTTCGCCGCATAGTTGAGGACCGTGTCGCTCAGGAGCGACTCCATGACGTCGACCTTGCGGAGGGCGTCCTCGGCGACGGCGTCCACGCCGCCGCCCTCCGCGAGCCCGCGGATGATCGAGCGCAGCACCGCGTTCTGCAACCCGACGAGCTGGTGGGCGATGAACTCGGGTCTGGGGTCCTCGGAGTCGGCGGCGGCCTCCTCTCGCAGGGTGACCCCGAGCTGGTGGACCGCCTTGCCCTGGATGGCGAAGAGCCTGGCCATCAGCGTCGGGGACTCCACGATGACCTGCCGGAACCGGTCGTAGCCCTCGCTCAGCCCGACGTAGGGGTGCCGTTCGCGGATGTCCTGGCGCAGCTGGTCCATCAGCGCCCGCGCCGCCGACTGACCGGCCGCGCGCTCCCGTACGAGCCGGGAGGGGCGGTCGACGACCTCCTCCTCGCGGTCGACGAAGAGGTCCTCCTTGGTCGGGAAGTAGTTGTAGACCGTGTTGACGGAGACCTCGGCCGCCTCGGCGATCTCCGCGATCGTGACCGCCTCGAAGCCGCGCGCCATGAACAGCCCGGTCGCGATGTCCGAGATGTGCTGCCTGGTCTGCCGCTTCTTCCGCTCCCTGAGTCCTTCCGCCATGGCCTCATCCTAGCTTCGCTGGGGCTCCTTGATTTTTGGGGTGATTGCAAAATTGGTGCGTCTCTGTTTTTCTGGGTCCCATGGCAGTCATCACGACGAACGGCCTCACCCACACCTTCCGGACCAAGCGCGGCCCCGTGGCAGCCGTGCGCGGAATCGACCTGACCGTCGAGCGCGGTGAGATCCTCGGCTTCCTCGGACCCAACGGAGCGGGCAAGACCACCACGCTGCGCATGCTCACCACGCTGCTCCCGCCCACCGGCGGCAGCGCCACCGTCGCCGGGCACGACCTCGCCCGCGATCCGGCCGGGGTGCGCCGGCGGATCGGCTATGTGGCCCAGTCCGGCGGGGTCGATCCCACCGTCTCCGTACGGGAGGAGCTGGTCACCCAGGGGCGGCTCTACCGGATGGGCAGGGCCGAGGCCACCGCCCGCGCCGGGGAGCTCGCCCGGGACCTGGGCCTGGCCGAGCTGCTGGACCGCCCCTGCGCCGCGCTCTCCGGCGGCCAGCGGCGGCGGCTGGACATCGCCCTCGGCCTGGTCCACCGGCCCGAGGTCCTCTTCCTGGACGAACCGACCACCGGGCTCGACCCCGGCAGCCGCGCCGAGCTGTGGCAGCTGATCCGCCGGCTGCGCGCCGAGCACGGCATGACGGTCTTCCTGACCACCCACTACCTGGACGAGGCGGAGGCGCTGTCCGACCGGCTGGTCATCGTCGACCAGGGCCTGGTGGCCGCCGAGGGGACGGCGGAGCGGCTCAAGGCCGAGCACGGCGGCGCACCGGACACCACCCTGCAGGACGCCTTCATCGCCATCACCGGGCGCGGCACCGCCCCGCGGAACCCCGCCCCGCTCGCCGTCTGACCAGGACGCCTACCCCCAAGGACGCCTACCCCCAAGCCCCGGAAGAAGGCCCGATGCCTCATCTCGTCTCCGACACGGCCCTGATATTCGGCCGCTACGCCCGCCAGACGCTGCGCTCCAAACCCGCCCTGATCTTCGGGATGGTCCAGCCGCTGCTCTTCCTCGTCTTCTTCGGCCCGCTGCTCACCGATCTGCCGCTCGGCGGCCGGGCCGGCTCCTGGCAGACCATCGTCCCCGGCATCCTCGTCCAACTCGGCCTGTTCAGCGCCTCGTTCACCGGGATCGGGCTGATCCTCGAGCGCCGTACGGGCGTCATCGAGCGGATGCGGGTGACCCCGGTCAGCCGGCTGGCGCTGCTCATGGGCCGGGTGCTCAAGGACGTCGTCCAGCTGCTCTGGCAGTCCCTGATGCTGGTGTGCGTCGCCGTGGCGCTCGGGCTGCGCGCCCCGGTGCTGGGCGTGGCGATCGGCTTCGTCTTCGTCGGCGTGCTGACCATCTCGCTCGCCTCGCTCTCCTACGCGCTGGCGATGCGAGTGGCCTCGCCGCAGGGGTTCGCGCCGGTCATCAACTCCATCACCATGCCCGCGATGCTGCTGTCCGGCATCCTGCTGCCGATGTCGCTCGGGCCCCGCTGGCTCGACATCGCCTCGCACTTCGTGCCGTTCCGCTACCTCGTGGACGGGGTGCGGGCCGCCTTCACCGGGGAGTACGGGGACGGGAAGATCGCGCTGGCCGCGCTGGTCGCCACCGCGCTCGCGGCCGTGGCCGTCACCCTCGGGGCACGGCTCTTCCAGCAGGCCGGGGCGTAACGCCGCCGCGTAGGCTCGGAGCCATGGTCAATCTCACCCGCATCTATACGCGTACCGGCGACACGGGCTCCACCGCCCTCGGCGATATGAGCCGCACCGCCAAGACCGATTCGCGGATCGGCGCGTACGCCGACGCCAACGAGGCGAACGCCGCGATCGGGGTGGCCATCGCACTGGGCCAGCTGCCCGCCGAGATCGTCAAGGTGCTGGTCCGCGTCCAGAACGACCTGTTCGACGTGGGCGCGGACCTGTGCACACCGGTGGTGGAGGACCCCGCCCATCCGCCGCTGCGCGTGGCGCAGAGCTATATCGACAAGCTGGAGGCGGACTGCGACCACTTTCTGGAGGGGCTGGAGAAGCTGCGCAGCTTCATCCTCCCGGGCGGCACCCCGGGCGCGGCGCTGCTGCACCAGGCGTGCACGGTGGCGCGCCGCGCCGAGCGCTCCACCTGGGCGGCGCTCACCGAGCACGGGGACTCGATGAACGCGCTCACCGCCACCTATCTCAACCGGCTCTCGGATCTGCTGTTCATCCTGGCCCGCTCGGCCAACAAGGAGGTCGGCGACGTCCTGTGGGTCCCGGGCGAGAACCGCTGAAAAGCCACGGGCCCCGTCGGCCCGGCCGCGCGTCGCGCGTCGCCGGGGCCGACGGGGCGGGGCGGGGCCCGGCGCCGTCTGCCCGTTACGGGGGTTAGCGGGCAGACGACGCGGAGCGCTCCCGCTTGGGAAAGAGCGTGTAGCTGAGCGCGATGGCCACGTTGATGCCGATCAGGAACAGCATCTTCAGCTGCCAGTCGCGCAGCGAGCCGATCTCACCGTCGTCGCCGACGTACCAGATCCCGCCCTGGAGCAGTGCCATGGCGATGACCGCGGCCAGCACCCAGCGCCCGGCGTTCTTCCACTCGTGCAGCGTGCGCGCCGCACCGTACTTCGCGGGCTTGACCGGCGGCGGCCCGCCGAAGAAGCGGTGGGCCACCCGGGCGTCGACCCATTTGATCGTCGAATGGCCGAGCGCGGCCGAGTAGCCGATGTAGACCGCGGCCAGACCGTGCTTCCAGTCCGGTTCGGCGCCGTTCCTCAGGTCGATCACGGTCGTCACGAACAGCACCACCTCCAGCACCGGTTCGCACAAGAGCACCACGGTGCTCGCCTTCGGCATCTTCGCCACGTAGCGCAGCAGAATGCCGATGCCCAGCAGCACCCAGAAGCCGACCTCACAGGCGATGATCAGCGCGACAACCACGATGTTTCCTCTCTCGCTCTGCCCTTGGTCCCAACCCTCCCGGTCGACAGGGCCGCGCGCGTCGTCGGCGGCGATGAATCCCGACTGCATCCTTCGATGTACGCCGCCGGGCGGCGGGCCCGGCCCCAAGGGGGAGGTCCGCCCGGCGCGCCACATGGTGTGATGGGTGCCATGCCGTCCCGTCCCCACCTCCCACGCCCACACCGGCATGACGTCCTCATCGCCCTGAGCGGACTGCTCGGCGGGGCCCTGATGTGGGCGGTGGGGGTGCACAACAACCAGTCGTTCTTCCATACGCCCCGCTGGCTGGGGCTGATCGCGCTCGTCGTGATCGCCGCGTCCGAACTGCTCCGGCGCTCCCGGCCGCTCGTCGGCCTGGGCGTGGGGACCGCCGCGATCTCCCTCGACGTCCTCAGCGGCGGGCTGGCCGTGACGTTCCTGATGTACACCGACCTGGTGTACGCGGCCGTCATGTACTCCGGCCCCGGCGCCGCCCGGCGCATCCCCCGGCTCTGCGGGCTCCTCACGGTGCTGGCGACCGTGGTGCCGCTGGCCGTCTACAACGACCCGCTGGCGCTGCTGGTCGGCACGTTCGTCGCGCTGCTCACCCTCACCCCGGCGTGGACCGGGGCGGTGGTCCGCAACCACCGCGAGGAGGCCGCGGCCGCCCGTCTGGAGGCCGAACGCGTCGCGCTGCTGGCCGAGTTGGACCGGCGGGAGGCGGTGGCCTCGGAGCGCTCCCGGATGGCGCGCGAACTCCACGACATGGTGGCCAACCACCTCTCGGCCATCGCCATCCACTCCAGCGCCGCGCTCTCGCTCAAGGACCCCGCCGCGACCGACGAGGCGCTCGGCGTCATCCGGGAGAACAGCGTGCGCGGCCTGGCCGAGATGCGCCGGCTGATCGGGCTGCTGCGGGACCCCGGGGAGACCTCGGAACCCGCCGCCACCTCCACCCTCGACGCGCTCGACACCCTGCTGGAGCAGGCCCGCACCAACGCCCGCTCCGGCGGTCAGGACATCGTCCTGTGCGACGAGCGGCCGGACGGCGCCGCCGCGCTGCCCGCCCCGGTCGAGCTCGCCGCGTACCGCATCGTCCAGGAGTCGCTCACCAACGCCCTCAAGCACGCCGCGTCCGGCCGGGTGGACGTGACGCTGGCGCATCGCGCGGACGGCCCGCTCGAGGTCAGCGTCATCAGCCCGTACGGCGACCGCGAGGGCCCCCGGGCGCCCGGCTCCGGCACCGGGCTGATCGGGATGCGCGAGCGGGTGTCCCTGCTCGGCGGCACCCTCGACGCCGGCCCGGTCTCCGGGCCCGGGGGCACGGTGTGGCAGGTGCGGGCCGCGCTGCCGCTGGGCGAGGAGAGCGCTCGGCGTGTGCCATGACCCCTCGGCTCAGCGTGTGCCATGACCCTTCGACGACCAGCCAGGAGCCGCCGTGACCCCGCCCGCCCCGCCCGCCCGTTCCGCGTCCAAGCCGATCCGGGTGCTGGTCGCCGAGGACCAGGGCTCGGTCCGCTCCGGGCTGGTGCTGATCCTGCGGTCCGCCCCCGATGTGGAGGTGGTCGGCGAGGCGGTGGACGGCCTCCAGGCGGTGGAGATGGCCCGGACGCTGCGCCCCGACGTGGTGCTCATGGACGTCCAGATGCCCCGGCTGGACGGGGTGTCGGCCACCCGTCAGGTGGTCGCCGAGCAGCTGGCGGACGTGCTGGTGCTGACCACCTTCGACCTGGACGAGTATGTCTTCGGGGCGCTGCGCGCGGGTGCCGCCGGGTTCCTGCTCAAGGACAGCGAGGCGGCCGATCTGATCGAGGCCGTCCGTACGGTGGGGCGCGGCGAGGGCATGATCGCCACCGCGGTCACCCGCCGTCTGATCGCGGAGTTCGCCCGGCCCCAGGCCGTCCCCTCCCCCACCGCACCCAGCCCCGAGGTGCTCGCCACGCTCACCCCGCGGGAGCGGGAGGTGCTGGCCTGTCTGGGGCAGGGGCTGTCGAACGCGCAGATCGCGGAACGGCTCACCATGGCGGAGGCGACGGTGAAGACGCATGTCAGCCGGCTGCTGAACAAGCTGGAGCTGCGCAGCCGGGTCCAGGCCGCGGTGCTGGCCCAGGAACTGGGCGTGCGCTAAGCGCTCCGCTGGAAGTGTCGCGATGCGTCGTCGGCCGACTGCGGCGCCGTCGTGGCTGGTCGCGCCCACGCGGCGGAGCCGCACATCGACACAGCCCCGCGCCCCTTCTGCTTCAGGCCACGTTGACGCGCTGGCCGGGGGGCGCGGCCTCCAGCCAGGCCAGAAAGCCGGTCAGGGCGTCATCGCTCATGGCCAGTTCCAGCCGGGTGCCGCCGTGCCGGCAGGCGAGCACCACCGCGTCGGAGAGCAGCGCCAGCTCCTCCTCGCCCTTGGGGGTGCGCCGCTCCAGCACCTCGATCGAGGCGCGCTCCAGGATCCGCCGGGGCCTCGGCGCGTAGGAGAAGACCCGGAACCACTCGACGCGGTCACCGTTGTAGCGGGCGACGCCGTACACCCAGCCCTTGCCGCTGGGGTCGGATTCGCTTGGCGGGGGATCCCAGCGCAGTGAACAGTCGAAGGTTCCGCCGGACCGCTGGATCAGCCGCCGCCGGAGACCGAAGACGAAGAGTCCCACCACCACCAGCGCGACGACCACGCCGCCCACAAGCAGAGCGAGGACCATCTTCACCGACCTCCTCGCGTCATCCGGAAAAACCGCACCTGCATCGCCTCAGCCGCGGACCCGCTGAAGGGGAGCTCCAGCGAGGTCCGCGGCTGAGGTTTTCCGACCGTACGTGACAGGCTCAGTGCGCTCCCGCCACCGCGCGCAGCCGGACGTCGGCGCGCCGCTCGGCGGCGGCGTCCGCCTCCGACTTGGCACGCTCCAGCGCCCGCTCCGCGCGCTTCACATCGATTTCGTCGGACAGCTCCGCGACCTCGGCCAGCAGTGAGAGCTTGTCGTCCGAGAACGAGATGAACCCACCGTGCACCGCGGCCACGACCGTCCCGCCATCGACCGAACGGATGGTCACCGGGCCGGACTCCAGCACACCGAGCAGCGGCTGGTGGCCGGGCATGACGCCGATGTCACCCGATGTGGTGCGCGCGATGACCAAGGTGGCCGCACCGGACCAGACACTACGGTCCGCCGCGACCATCTCGACCTGCAGCTCAGCAGCCAACGTGGCTCCTCGGGTCTCTCCCTGCCGGGTCGGGCAGGGCTTTCGTCAAAGAATAACGGGCGTACGGAGAGGGGCGGGACCGGGCCCACCCCTCTCACGGAGCTACCGGGCTCAGGAGACGCCCAGCTCCTTGGCCTTGGCCTTGAGGTCCTCCAGGCCACCGCACATGAAGAACGCCTGCTCGGGGAAGTGGTCGAACTCACCGTCGGCGATCGCGTTGAACGCGGCGATGGACTCGTCCAGCGGCACGTCCGATCCGTCGAGACCGGTGAACTGCTTCGCCGCGTGGGTGTTCTGCGACAGGAAGCGCTCGATACGACGGGCGCGGAAGACGGTGAGCTTGTCCTCCTCGCCGAGCTCGTCGATGCCCAGGATGTTGATGATGTCCTGGAGGTCCTTGTACTTCTGCAGGATCGACTTCACCCGCGAGGCGCAGTCGTAGTGGTCCTGCGAGATGTAGCGCGGGTCCAGGATCCGGGACGTCGAGTCCAGCGGGTCCACCGCCGGGTAGATGCCCTTCTCCGAGATCGGCCGGGACAGCGTCGTCGTCGCGTCGAGGTGCGCGAAGACGTTCGCCGGGGCCGGGTCGGTCAGGTCGTCCGCGGGGACGTAGATCGCCTGCATCGAGGTGATGGAGTGACCACGGGTCGAGGTGATGCGCTCCTGGAGAAGGCCCATCTCGTCGGCCAGGTTCGGCTGGTAGCCCACCGCGGAGGGCATCCGGCCGAGCAGGGTCGAGACCTCGGAACCGGCCTGGGTGAAGCGGAAGATGTTGTCGACGAAGAACAGCACGTCCTGCTTCTGCACATCGCGGAAGTACTCCGCCATGGTCAGACCGGCCAGGGCGACCCGCAGCCGGGTGCCCGGGGGCTCGTCCATCTGGCCGAAGACCAGCGCGGTCTGCGGGAGCACGCCGGACTCGGCCATCTCCTCGATCAGGTCGTTGCCCTCACGGGTGCGCTCGCCGACACCGGCGAACACGGAAACGCCCTCGTGCAGCTTGGCCACACGCATGATCATTTCCTGGATGAGGACGGTCTTGCCGACGCCCGCGCCGCCGAACAGGCCGATCTTGCCGCCCTTGACGTATGGGGTCAGCAGGTCGACGACCTTCAGACCGGTCTCGAACATCTCGGTCTTGGACTCGAGCTGGTCGAAGGCCGGGGCCTTGCGGTGGATGGACCAGCGCTCGGTGATCTCGGACTCGGCCTCGGGCTCGTTGAGGATCTGGCCGAGGGTGTTGAACACGCGGCCCTTGGTGACGTCGCCGACGGGCACGGTGATGCCGGCGCCGGTGTCGGTCACGGCGGCCTGGCGGACCAGGCCGTCGGTGGGCTGCATGGAGATGGAGCGCACCAGGCCCTCGCCGAGGTGCTGCGCGACCTCGAGGGTCAGGGTCTTCTTCGCCCCGTCCTGGGCCGGGTCGGCGACCTCGACGGTCAGCGCGTTGTAGATGTCCGGCATCGCGTCGACGGGGAACTCCACGTCGACGACCGGGCCGATGACCCGCGCGACGCGGCCGGCGGCCACAGCGGTTGGCTCAACAGTGGTGGTCATAGTGTCAGTCACTCCCCGCGGAGGCGTCGGCCAGAGCGCTCGCGCCACCGACGATCTCGCTGATTTCCTGGGTGATGTCGGCCTGGCGGGCCGCGTTGGCAAGCCGCGTGAGCGACTTGATGAGTTCATCGGCATTGTCGGTCGCCGACTTCATCGCCCGCCGGGTCGCCGCGTGCTTGGAGGCGGCGGCCTGGAGCAGGGCGTTGTAGATACGGGCCTCGACATACCGGGGCAGCAGGGCGTCCAGCACGTCCTCGGAGGACGGCTCGAAGTCGAAGAGCGGGAGGATCTCGCCCTTCTTCTCCTGCTCCTCCGCCTTTTCCTCGAGGCTGAGCGGCAGCAGCCGGTCCTGGACCGGGGTCTGCGTCAGCATCGAGACGAACTCGGTGAAGACGATGTGCAGCTCGTCCACGCCGCCATCGGCCGTGTCCTTGAGGACGGCCTCGATCAGCGGGCCCGCGATCTTCTTGGCGTCCGCGTAGGTGGGGTTGTCGGTGAAGCCACCCCACGACTCCGTGACCTTGCGCTCACGGAAGGAGTAGTACGCCACGCCCTTGCGGCCGACGATGTACGCGTCGACCTCCTTGCCCTCACGGGTGAGCCGCTCGGTGAGCTCCTCGGCCGCCTTGATCACGTTGGAGGAGTAGCCGCCCGCCAGACCCCGGTCGCTCGTGATGAGCAGCACCGCGGCGCGGGTCGGGTTCTCGCTCTCCGTGGTCAGCGCGTGCTGGGTGGTGGAGCCCTTGGCGACCGCGCCCACCGCTCGGGTGAGCTCGGTGGCGTACGGAGTCGACGCGGCCACGCGGCGCTGCGCCTTGACGACGCGCGAGGCGGCGATCATCTCCATCGCCTTGGTGATCTTCTTGGTCGCGGAGACGGACTTGATCCGCCTCTTGTAGACCTTGGCCTGGGCACCCATACTCAGCCCTCGCCCAGCAGCTTGCCGTCCGAGGTCTCGAACTGCTTCTTGAAGCTGTCGACGGCCTCGCCCAGCGCCGCGATCGTGTCGTCGGACATCTTGCCGCCCTCGACGATGCCGGTCAGCAGCCCCTTGTGCTCACGGTGCAGGTAGTCCAGCAGCTCACGCTCGAAGCGGCGGACGTCCTCGACGGGCACGTCGTCCATCTTGCCGTTGGTGCCGGACCAGATGGAGACGATCTCGTCCTCGGTGGAGTACGGGGCGTACTGGCCCTGCTTCAGCAGCTCGACCATGCGCGCACCGCGCTCCAGCGACGCCTTCGAGGCCGCGTCCAAGTCCGAGCCGAAGGCGGCGAACGCCTCCAGTTCACGGTACTGGGCGAGGTCCACCCGGAGACGGCCGGAGACCTGGCGCATCGCCTTGTGCTGCGCGGAACCACCGACTCGGGAGACCGAGATACCGACGTTGAGGGCCGGCCGCTGGTTGGCGTTGAACAGGTCCGACTCCAGGAAGCACTGGCCGTCGGTGATGGAGATGACGTTGGTCGGGATGAACGCCGACACGTCGTTCGCCTTGGTCTCGACGATCGGCAGACCGGTCATCGAACCGGAGCCCATGTCGTCGGAGAGCTTCGCGCAGCGCTCCAGCAGCCGGGAGTGCAGGTAGAAGACGTCGCCCGGGTAGGCCTCACGGCCCGGCGGGCGGCGCAGCAGCAGGGACACCGCGCGGTAGGCGTCGGCCTGCTTGGACAGGTCGTCGAAGACGATCAGAACGTGCTTGCCCTGGTACATCCAGTGCTGGCCGATGGCCGAGCCGGTGTAGGGGGCCAGGTACTTGAAGCCCGCCGGGTCGGACGCCGGGGCGGCGACGATCGTCGTGTACTCCAGGGCGCCGGCCTCCTCCAGCGCACCGCGCACGGACGCGATGGTGGAGCCCTTCTGGCCAATGGCGACGTAGATGCAGCGGACCTGCTTCTTCGGGTCACCGGAGCGCCAGTTGTCGCGCTGGTTGATGATCGTGTCGACGCACAGCGCGGTCTTGCCGGTCTGCCGGTCACCGATGATCAGCTGGCGCTGGCCACGGCCGATCGGGGTCATCGCGTCGACGGCCTTGTAGCCGGTCTCCATCGGCTCGTGCACCGACTTGCGGTCCATGACCGTGGGGGCCTGCAGCTCGAGGGCTCGGCGGCCCTCGGTCTCGATCTCGCCGAGGCCGTCGATCGGGGCACCCAGCGGGTCGACCACGCGGCCGAGGTAGCCCTCGCCGACGGCTACCGAGAGGACCTCGCCGGTGCGGTGCACCTGCTGGCCCTCCTCGATGCCGCTGAACTCACCGAGGACGACCGCACCGATCTCGCGCTCCTCGAGGTTGAGGGCGAGGCCGAGGGTGCCGTCCTCGAACTTCAGCAGTTCGTTCGCCATGGTCGAGGGAAGACCCTCGACCTTCGCGATGCCGTCGCCGGCAACGCTGACCGTCCCGACCTCCTCGCGCGAGGCCGCGTCCGGCTTGTACGCCTGGACAAAGTTCTCCAGTGCGTCCCGGATCTCCTCCGGCCGGATCGTGAGCTCCGCCATCTGGGTTCCCTGCTCTCCTTGTTGGGCCCGAAGTGTTTGACTACGGCCCAACTCGGGCCGCTTACATGCTTGTTGAGTTGGTGGCTGGGTCAGCCGGCCATCCGCCTGGTCGCCTCTTCGAGGCGGTCCGCGATGGTCCCGTTGATGACCTCGTCGCCGATGCGCACCGAGATCCCGCCGAGGACCTCGGGGTCCACGTCGAGGTTCAGGTGCATCTTCCGTCCGTACAGCTTCCCCAGTGCATCACCGAGCCGCTGCTTCTGCCGGTCGCTGAGCGGCACCGCGGAGGTGACGACCGCGACCGTACGGTCCCGGCGCGCCGCCGCCAGCTTGGACAGCTCGTCGAGACCCGCCTCCAGGCTACGACCCCGCGGGTGGGTCACCAGACGGATCACCAGCCGCTCGGTCCGCTGGTCGGCACGGCCGCCGAGCAACTCGCCGACCAGCCCGGACTTGGCGGACACGGTCGCGCGCCGGTCGGTGAGCGCGCCGCGCAGCTCGGACGAGGAGGAGACGATCCGGCCGAACCGGAACAGCTCGTCCTCCACGTCGTCGAGGGTGCCGGCCCGCTCGGCCGCGACCAGGTCGGCGGCGCTGGCCAGCTCCTCGAGCGAGTCCACCAGGTCGCGCGAGCGCGACCAGCGGGCCCGGACCAGGCCGGAGACCAGGTCGATGGTCTCGCCGCCGACCTGCCCGCCCAGCACCCGCGCGGCCAGCTCGGCCTTGGCCTCGCCGGGCTGCGCCGGGTCGGTGAGGACCCGGCGCAGCGAGACCTCGCGGTCGAGCAGCGCGGTGACGGCGGCCAGCTCATCGGCGAGCTTCGTCGCGTCGACGGCGGTGTTGTCCGTCAGGGCGTCGAAGCGCTCGCGCGCGGCTGCCAGTGCCTCCCGGCTCGCTCCGTTCATCGGCCGGCCTCGGCCTTCGAGCCATCGGTCGCCTTCGCCTCGAGCTCGTCGAGGAACCGGTCGATGGTGCGGCTCTCCCGGGCCACGTCCTCGAGCGACTCACCGACGATCCGGCCGGCCAGGTCGGTGGCGAGCCTGCCCACGTCCTGGCGCAGGGTCTGAGCGGCTTGCTTGCGATCGGCCTCGATCTGCGAGTGACCGGCGGCGATGAGCTCCTCACGCTGCCGCTGGCCCTCCGCGCGCATCTCGGCGATGAGCGCGGCGCCCTGCTCCTGCGCCTCCTGGCGCAGTCGCGCGGCCTCGTGCCGGGCGTCGGCGAGCTGGGCTCGGTAGTCCTCGAGGACCTGCTGGGCTTCGGCCTGAGTGGCCTCGGCCTTCTCCATGCCGCCCTCGATCGCCTCGCGGCGCTCCTCCAGAACCCGGTTGATGTTCGGGAGGAGCTTCTTGGCGAGGAAGATGAAGACGATGGCAAAGGCGATCAGGCCGATGACCAGCTCCGGGATCGGCGGGATGAGGGGGTTCTCACTCTCCTCGGCCGCCACCTGTACCAGGGCGTTCACATCAGTGCCTTTCGTCGGATGCGGCGTTACGCCGCGGTCAGCTGGTCGGGTAGACGAACGGCATGACCAGACCGATCAGGGCGAGCGCCTCACAGAAGGCGAAGCCGAGGATCTGGTTGGCGCGGATCAGACCGGCCGCCTCGGGCTGGCGGGCCAGCGCCTGGGTGCCGTTGCCGAAGATGATGCCGACGCCGACGCCGGGGCCGATGGCCGCGAGGCCGTAGCCGATCGAGCCGAGGTTGCCCTTGATCTCGACGCCAGCGGCGAGGGTCTGGAGAGCAGCAGACATGCCGGTTCTTCCTTCTCTTTCACGGACCGGTGGGGGTTGGCCACCGGACGTCTGTATGGACTGGGAGGCGGGTGCTCAGTGGTGCTCGGCCAGAGCGCCCTGAACGTAGGAGCAGGCCAGGAGCACGAAGACATATGCCTGGACGGCCTGGATGAAGAGCTCGAAGGCGGTCATGATGATGACCATCACGAAGGAGACACCCGCGTAGGCGATGCCGACCCCGTTCAGCAAGTACCAACTGGCGATGGTGAACAGCAGCAGCAGGGTGTGGCCCGCGAACATGTTGGCGAAGAGCCGGACCGCGTGGGTGAAGGGCCGCACCAGCACGTTCGAGAAGAACTCGATCGTCATGGACAGCGGAAGCACCGCGCCCAGCGACTTGTCATAGCCGGTGAGGTTCTTGAAACCGCCGACGAAGCCGTGCTTCCGGAACGTCAGGCTCATCCACAGGACGTAGACGATCGCGGCGAGCGCGGCCGGGTAGGCGATGATCGACGTCACCGGGAACTGGGCGACCGGGATGACCGACCAGAGGTTCATGATCCAGACGAAGAAGAAGATCGAGACCATGAGCGGGACGTACTTCTCACCGTCCCTCTTTCCCAGTGCCTCGTAGACGATCCCACGGCGGATGAAGTCGTACCCCGCCTCGCCGACCATCTGGAGCTTGCCGGGAACTACCTTGGCCCGGCCGAAGGCCGCCCAGAAGAACCAGACGATGGCGACGGTGCCCAGCAGGGCCAGCAGCATCGGCTTGTTGAAGTCGATACCGCCGAGAGTGAAGAGCGGCTCGAACTTGAACGAATGGAGTCCGGGTGCCGGGAAGCCGCACCCGTCGAAGATGTGGCAGTCGGTCTCGAAGGCGAGCGTCTGGTCAGGACTCACCGCGAGCTCCTTCAGCGTGGCGCATGGGTACGGCAACCTCGTTGTGTCGGCGCGGCACACGGCCACGGAGCGGCACTGGACTGGTCTTACGAATGTGGGGGCGGCTGATCGGCGCGTGGCCGAATGGTGTGTCGGGCATCAGCTGCATGGGCCGCCGATTCCATCCCGTGGATTCCGGGGGTTCAGCTACCTGCGCGCGCTGTGCCTCAGATGGCACCGGACGATAGCAGGTGAGCGCACATGCTCTTATCCCGGCCCTACTTCTCACGGCGTGGACCCGGCGGGAGCGGACTTCTTCGCCCCCCCGGGCTTGCGTTCGTCCTCGGCTTCTGGCTCCACGTAAAGGATCTTGGCCTTCATGTGTGCACGGGTCTGTGCGCCGATCCACACCAGGGTCGCGGCGAGTAGCGCGAAGGCGAATGCCTTGGTGTTGAACAGCGTGGTGCCCTTGAAGATCCCGAGAATGACCGCGACCAGCAGGAACTGGGTCACGTAGAGCGCCAGGCCCATCGCCTGGAAGAGCTGCGGGAGGTACTTCGCGGTGCGCTGCAGCACGATCAGGCCCATCGCCATGACCCCGGCGGCGACCACCGCTCCGAAACCCGCACCGATCGCGCCCTCGCCGCCTGCGAGCACAGAACCGACAGCGACGGCGACCACCCCGGTGACGGCGGTGGGCACGGCGCAACTCAGGAGTGTTCTGGCGTCGTTGGACTGCATGAAGGGTTTCTCCGGCAAGTGTCGGAAGCAACGATTCGTCGTGGACGAGCGTATCCCCGGGGACAGAGGGAACCTCACGAGGAAGAGCCGTCGCCCTACGGCCCCTCGGGTCTAAGCACCGGGTTTAGTGAACGGTATCACAAACTATTTGATGAGGTCTTTACCCACCAGGTGTGCTGCACGTCACACGGGAGAGTTATGAGCTGTGTACCGTGCTGACGCCGCTCTGTGATCTTCACCGGTCTCGCCTGACCCTCTACCGGGGGCGATAACTGGGGACATCGCGGCGATGACTGGGGAGATTACTGGGGTGTTCCGATGCGCCGGCGGTGGGTGAAGCGGGACCGGTCGCCGATCGCGGTGGCGCCGTTCACACCGTTCGCCCCGCCGCTCGCCCCACTGCCCGCGCCGCCGTGTCGCCCGGAGCCCACCGGCTCGGGCTCGACCAGGTCCGGCTCCGAGGCGGCGGACCCGGCACCGGCCGTGGCCGCCACGGGCTCGGCGGGCGCCTCGGCCTCCTGCTCGGCCCTGGCGATCCGGTTGGCGCGGCGGTAGCGCGGCGGAACGAACGCCTCCGCCCAGCGCGGAACGCGCGGGGTGAACCGCGGCAGCAGCAACAGCGACAGCCCGACCCCGCTCAGCGCCACGATCGCCAGCACGAACCACACACCGGCCGAGTTCACCGAGTACGCCACGGCGCCGAAGGCGATCAGCGCCGACCAGAAGTACATGATCAGGACGGCCCGGCTGTGCGAATGGCCGATCTCCAGCAGCCGGTGGTGCAGATGGCCGCGGTCGGCGGCGAACGGCGACTGGCCCCGCCAGGTGCGCCGGACGATCGCCAGCACCAGGTCGGCGAAGGGCACCGCGATGACGGTCAGCGGAAGCAGCAGCGGGATGTAGACCGGGACGGTGGCGTGCACCGCGGCCTGCTCGGACCCCTCGAACAGCTTCATCGCGTCCGGGTCCACCTGGCCGGTGATGGAGATGGCGCCCGCCGCCAGCACCAGCCCGATCAGCATCGAGCCCGAGTCACCCATGAAGATCCGCGCGGGGTGGGCGTTGTGCGGCAGGAAGCCCAGGCACATGCCCATGAGGACGGCGGCGAACAGGGTGGCGGGCGCGGCCGCCTCCAGGCCGTAGCCGTACCAGATGCGGTACGCGTACATGAAGAACGCCGCGGCGGCGATGCACACCATCCCGGACGCCAAACCATCAAGCCCGTCAACGAAGTTGACCGCGTTGATGGTGATCACGACCAGCGCGACGGTGAGCAGCGTGCCCTGCCAGGGCGTCAGCGAGACCGGTCCCACACCGGGCACCGGAAGCCACAGGATGGTCAGACCCTGGAGCACCATCACACCGGCGGCGATCATCTGGCCGCCCAGCTTGATCAGCGCGTCCACGCCCCACTTGTCGTCCAGCACCCCGAGCAGCCAGATCAGTCCGGCGCCGGACAGCAGCGCCCGTGGCTCGTTGGAGACCTCGAAGACGTCCTTGAGGTTGGTCAGGTGGGCGGCGACCAGCAGCCCCGCGCACAGCCCGCCGAACATGGCGATGCCACCGAGCCGTGGCGTGGGCTCACGGTGCACATCACGGGCGCGGATCTCGGGCATCGCACCGGCCGCGATGGCGAATTTCCGCACCGGCCCGGTCAGCAGATAAGTGACCGCGGCCGTGATGCACAGAGTCAGCAGGTATTCACGCACAGGCTGCCCCAGAGGTATCGCTGGCCATCACAGCCCCACACCCTATGCGTGTCCGGCGCCTCGCGGTGAACGTACTTACAGACGTCCTACACCTTCGGATGGTTGCATGATTCGGCCGTCGTCCGGATAGGGCGGAAATCTCCCGGCCAGATCCGCCACCTTTTCCCGTACCACGCCCTCGTCCCGCAACACGGTTCCCATGAGATTGGCTATGCGCTCCATTTCCGGGGCTCCCATTCCCTGGGTGGTCACCGCGGCGGTGCCAAGACGCAGCCCCTTGACGCATCCCCGGGGCTCGGTGGCGGACGCCAGCGCACAGGTGTCCAGGACGATCCCGGCGGCCGCGCAGCGGCCCTTCGCGGTGCGTCCGTCCAGGCCCAGCGGGGCCGGATCGGCGGTGATCATATGGGTGTCGGTGCCGCCCGTGGCGACCGCCAGACCCTCCCCGACCAGCGCGTCCGCCAGCACCCGGGCATTGGCCACCACCCGCCGCGCATAGGCGGTGAAGGCGGGCGACGCGGCCTCGCCGAACGCCACCGCCTTGGCCGCGACGGTGTGCATCTGGGCCCCGCCCTGGGTGAACGGGAACACCGCCCGGTCCACCCGCTCGGCGAGCTCCGCACCGCACAGCAGCATTCCGCCGCGCGGCCCGCGCAGCACCTTGTGTGTCGTTGCGCACACCACGTCCGCGTACGGCACCGGGGACGGCGCCGCCTTTCCCGCGACCAGGCCGATCGCATGGGCGGCGTCGGCGATGAGATACGCGCCCACCTCGTCCGCGACGGCACGGAAGGCGGCGTAGTCCAGATGGCGGGGATAGGAGATCGACCCGCAGACGATCGCCTTCGGGCGATGGGCGTGGGCGAGCCCGCGCAGCTGCTCGTAGTCGATCAGACCGGTCGCCGGATCGACGCCGTAGCCGATGAAGTCGAACCAGCGCCCGGAGAAGTTGGCGGGTGAGCCATGGGTGAGATGGCCGCCGTGCGGCAGCGCCATCGCCAGCACCGTGTCCCCGGGCCGCAGCAGCGCGGCGTAGGCGGCCAGCACCGCGGAGGATCCCGAATGCGGCTGCACATTGGCGTGCTCGGCGCCGAACAGCGCCTTCGCCCGGTCCTGGGCCACCCGCTCGGCGATGTCCACGATCTCGCAGCCGCCGTGGTGGCGGGCGCCGGGATAGCCCTCGGCGTACTTGTTGGCCAGCGGTGAGGCGAGCGCCGCCAGCACGGCCGGCGAGACGTAGTTCTCGGCCGCGATCAGCTGGAGTCCGCCGGAGACGCGGTCGATCTCGCTCAGGATGATTCCCGCCAGCTCCGGGTCCTGGCGGGCGAGGCTCGCGAAATCGGGGCCCCAGGGGGTGACGGCCATGGCGTGCTCACAGCCTTCGGAGGGGACAGCGGGTCGGCGCTTACGTGGTCACCCCCAATGTAGGCCTCGCGACGCCGCACGGCGCGCCGTGCGGCCCGTGCGGGCCCCTTACGGCGCGCCCCCGGGCCCCCGAGGGGCCTACGCGGGGGCGGGAACCCCCGTCATCGCCGTGACGACCGGGTCCAGGGCCTGGTTGATCTCGTCCCCGATGGAGCGGAAGAAGGTGATCGGCGCCCCGTACGGATCGTGCACCTCGTCCGCGTCCTCGTTGGGCGCCAGCAGCCAGCCGCGCAGCGCGGCCGCCGCCTGCACCAGGGCGCGGGCGCGCTCCACCACACCGCCCGCCTCCTCCGGGTCGGGCAGTGTCGCGGGGTCTATGGCCCGCACCAGCCGGGTGAACTCCTTGAGCGTGAAGGTGCGCAGCCCCGCCGAATGCCCCATCGAGATCACCTGCGCCCGGTGGTCGCGGGTGGCGGTCAGGACCAGGTCGGCGCGGATGACGTGCTCGTCCAGCAGCTCACGGCCGAGGAAGCCCGCCGGGTCGGCCCCGAAGTCGGTCAGGACCGTCGCGGCGTGCGCCTCCATGGGCGCGCCCTCATGGCCCCAGGTGCCGGCGGACTCCACGATCAGCCCGCGGGTGCGGACGCTTCCGAGGCGGTGGGCGAGGGCATGCCGGGTCAGCCGCTCGGTGATCGGCGAGCGGCACACATTGCCGGTGCTGACGTGGAGGATGCGGAAGGTGGCCTCGGCGTTCTTCTCACGGTGTTCCGCTATGCCACGCCCCTCAGGGGCTGTCAATTGGCCACCTCGAGGTCGGGTACGACCTCCCGGAGCTGCTCGGCGGTGAGCGCGCCCGCCCGGAGCAGCACCGGCACCTTGCCGGTCACATCGACGATCGAGGAGGGCACGGCGGCCGGGGTCGGCCCGCCGTCGAGGTACACCGAGACGGAGTCCCCCAGCATGTCCTGGGCGGCGTCGCAGTCCTGCGGGGAGGGGTGGCCGGTCAGGTTGGCGCTGGAGACCGCCATCGGGCCGAAGTCCGTCAGCAGCTCGATCGCCACCGGGTGCAGCGGCATCCGTACCGCCACCGTGCCCCGGGTCTCCCCCAGGTCCCAGGTGAGCGACGGCTGGTGCCGGGCGACGAGGGTGAGCGCGCCGGGCCAGAAGGCGTCCACCAGCTCCCAGGCCATCTCGGAGAAGTCGGTGACCAGTCCGTGCAGGGTGTTCGGCGAGCCGACCAGCACCGGGGTGGGCATGTTGCGGCCGCGCCCCTTGGCCTCGAGCAGATCGCCGACCGCCTCGGCGTTGAAGGCGTCCGCGCCGATCCCGTAGACGGTGTCGGTGGGCAGCACGACCAGTTCGCCGCGGCGGACGGCGGAGGCGGCCTCGCGCAGGCCGGTCTTGCGGTCGGTGGCGTCCCCGCAGTCGTATCGCCGTGCCATTAACGGACCTCCTCGTACGTGGCCAATGTGTGGTGCGGTGCCGCCGTCACGGCATGGCCTTCCGCGCGGTGGCGAACCGGGGCCGGTTGTTCAGGTCGGGGTGGTCGGCGGCGTCCGCCCAGCCACGCTCCTCGGTGAAGATCCACGGCACCTGGCCGCCCTGGGTGTCTGCGTGCTCGATGACCACCACGCCGCCTGGGCGCAGCAGCCGGTGGGCGGTGCGCTCCAGGCCACGGATGACATCGAGGCCGTCCTCACCGGAGAAGAGCGCGAGCTGGGGGTCGTGATCGCGGGCCTCCGGCGCCACGTACTCCCACTCGGTCAGCGGGATGTACGGCGGGTTGCTGATGACGAGGTCCACCTGCCCGTCGAGCTCGGGCAGGGCCGTCAACGCGTCCGCGTGATGGAGAACGACGCGGGACCCCTCGACGTTCTTGCGGGCCCAGCGCAGGGCGCCCTCGTCCAGCTCCACGGCGTACACCCGGGAGCGCGGCACCTCCTGGGCGAGCGCGAGCGCGATGGCCCCGGAACCGGAGCACAGATCGACGATGAGCGGTTCGACGACGTCCATGGCGCGCACCGCGTCTATCGCCCAGCCGACCACCGACTCGGTCTCCGGCCGGGGCACGAAGACCCCCGGGCCGACCTGGAGCTCGAGATAGCGGAAGAAGGCGCGGCCGGTGATGTGCTGAAGGGGCTCGCGGGCCTCGCGGCGGGCGACCGCCTCCCAGTAGCGGGCGTCGAAGTCGGCGTCGGGCACGCCGTGCAGCTCACCCCGCTTGACGCCGTGCACAAAGGCGGCGAGCTCCTCCGCGTCGAAGCGCGGTGAGGGCACGCCCGCGTCGGCCAGCCGCTGAGTGGCCTGCGCCACCTCGGCGAGCAGCACGTTCACTGAATTCCTCCAGCCGGTCCGGACAAGGGCACGAAGCGTTGATCAGTGGGTGGCTCAGCCCGCGGCCGCCAACTTGGCGGCCGCGTCGGCGTCGACGCACGCCTGGATGACCGGATCGAGTTCACCGTCGAGCACCTGGTCCAAGTTGTACGCCTTGAAACCGACACGATGGTCCGAGATCCGGTTTTCCGGGAAGTTGTAGGTACGGATGCGCTCGGACCGGTCGACGGTGCGGACCTGGCTGCGCCGCGCGTCCGACGCCTCCCGCTCGGCCTCCTCCTGGGCCGCGGCCAGCAGCCGCGAGCGCAGGATGCGCAGCGCCTGCTCCTTGTTCTGGAGCTGGCTCTTCTCGTTCTGGCAGGAGACGACGATGTTGGTGGGCAGGTGGGTGATGCGCACCGCGGAGTCGGTGGTGTTGACCGACTGGCCGCCGGGTCCGGAGGAGCGGTAGACGTCGATCCGCAGATCGTTGGGGCCGATCTCGACCTCGACCTCCTCGGCCTCGGGCGTGACCAGCACACCGGCCGCGGAGGTGTGGATACGGCCCTGGGACTCGGTGGCGGGCACCCGCTGCACCCGGTGCACCCCGCCCTCGTACTTCAGCCGGGCCCAGACGCCCTGGCCGGGCTCGATGGTGCCCCTGGCCTTGACCGCGACCTGGACGTCCTTATAGCCGCCGAGGTCGGACTCATTGGCGTCGATGATCTCGGTCTTCCAGCCGATCCGCTCGGCGTACCGCAGATACATCCGCAGCAGGTCGCCGGCGAACAGTGCGGACTCCTCGCCGCCCTCCCCGGCCTTGACCTCCAGGATGACGTCCTTGTCGTCGCTCGGGTCGCGGGGGACGAGCAGCAGCCGCAGCCGGTCGGTGAGCTGCTCGCGGCTCTGCTCCAGCTGCTTGGCCTCGTCCACGAAGTCGGGGTCGTCCTGGGCCAGCTCGCGGGCGGTCTCGATGTCGTCCCCGGCCCGCTTCCAGGCGCGATAGGCGGTGATCACCGGGGTCAGCTCGGCATAGCGCTTGTTGAGCCGCCGCGCCTCCCGCTGGTCGGCGTGGACCGCGGGGTCGGCGAGCCGCTTCTCAAGGTCGGCGTGTTCGCCGATGAGTTCCTCGACCGCCTCGAACATCGGAGGGCTCCCTGAATGGTCTGCGTGGTGGCGTTGCGGAAAGTGCCGGAGGGCCGGTGACGACAAAACGCCGGTCCGGTCGCCCCAGGGAAGGGGCGACCGAAGACCGGCGCCGTGCGGGTCGCTACTTCTTGGCGGACCCGGCGTTCTTGCCGAAGCGGGCCTCGAACCGCGCCACACGGCCACCGGTGTCGAGGATCTTCTGCTTGCCCGTGTAGAACGGGTGGCACTCGGAGCAGATGTCGGCGCGGATGGCGCCGCCGCCCACGGTGCTACGGGTGGTGAAGGACGCGCCACAGGTGCAGCTGACCTGCGTCTCGACGTACTCCGGGTGGATCTCGCGCTTCAAGGGAATCTCCTAGGTTCGGGAGGGCACCGGGTCGACGGGCGGGTTGCCTGTCGTGAACCGGGACCGACGATCCAGTTTGCCAGTACTGGCCGCATCCCCCAAAACCGGGGGGCGGGCCCGGATATTCCCGGCCCGCCCCGGAGGCTGTCGGACGCCCTCGAATGGCCCTGGACGCCCTATTTGACGACCTTGCCCGCGCTGGTGGCGTCGCCCGCGGAGCCCTTGGTGGCGGAGGCGGGGACCGGCCGGTCATGGCGGAGCGCGGTCCATATCAGCTTGGCCTTGCGCTCCATGGGCAGCACCCGGGCCGGGTTCTGCGGGTCGTACTCGACGGGCAGCGTGGTCATCTTCATGTTGCCCGAGCCGATGCCCTTGAGGGATTCGGCGAAGCCCTTCAGCTTGCTCACCGAGGCCAGTTCGGAGTCGGTGGTGAGGGCCTTGGTGGAGGTGTCCGCGAGGTCGTAGAGCTTCTTCGGGTTGCCGAACACGTCCACGTGCTTGACCTGGTCGAGCAGCGCCTTGACGAACGCCTGCTGGAGCTTGATCCGGCCGAGGTCGCTGCCGTCGCCCACGCCGTGCCGGGTGCGCACCAGACCGAGCGACTGCTCCCCGTCCAGGGTGTGCGGGCCGGGCTCCAGGTCGAGGTGGCTCTTGGCGTCGTGGATCGGGGCGGTGGTGGTGATGTTGACGCCGCCGAGGTCGTCTATCAGCTGCTTGAAGCCGGAGAAGTCGACTTCGAGGAAGTGGTCCATGCGTATGCCCGTCATGGACTCGATGGTCTTGATGGTGCAGGCCGGGCCGCCGGCCTCGTAGGCGCTGTTGAACATGGCCGCCTGCACGGCGGGCGTCCGCTGCCCGCCCTTGGTGGTGCAGGACGGCCGTTCTATGAGGGTGTCGCGCGGGATGCTGATGACACTGGCCTTCTTGTGGCCCTTGTAGACGTGGACGATCATCGCTGTGTCGGAGCGCGAGGTGCCCTCGTCCGTGCCGTACTTGGCGTTCTTGCCGGCCCGGGAGTCGGAGCCGAGGACGAGGATGTCCATCGAGCCGTTGTCCACGTTCTTGGGGCGGTCGGCGCCGAGGGCGGCGTTGACGTCGACGCCGGTGAGGTTCCCGTTCAGCTTGTAGTAGAGGTAGCCGAGTCCGGCACCACCGAGCACCAGCACGGCGGCCAGCGTCCACACCGTGTAGAGCACGGCTCTACGGCGCGTGCTCGGCCGCTTACGACGGCGGCCCGCCGTCGCACCGCGTGCGCGGTGGCGGCCTGGGCTCACCGGTGCGTTGCTGCTGTCCTCGGCCATGTGCTCCTCAGTCCTCTATTGCTGCCCGAGTACCCCCTGCCGTCACGGTCAGGCGTGGCGTCGCGTTTCGCGGTGGAGTCAGCCTGTGTTCCGGCCCCGTGTTCCGACCTGACAGATGGAAGGCCGTCCGCCAGGGTTGCATATCTGCGATGGCCGGTTTTCGCGCGGGCAGCCGGGCGCACCGTTCGTCCCCTTCGTCCGCCTTACTGCTCTGACCTGCACTTTCGCGGGCGATAACATGATCAGAACCGGTCCGCGGCCTGGCTGGAAGATGTGGCTCACCTCTCATGGAACGCAGCGAGGCCCCCCGCGGTGCGGGGGGCCTCGGCCACGGAGCGTTCCGGCGGGTGTCCGGTCAGTCGCCGTTGTTGCCCGGGGTGGGCGTGGTCTTGGCGATCTGCATCAGGAACTCGGCGTTCGACTTCGTCTGCTTCATCTTGTCCAGCAGCAGCTCGATCGCCTGCTGCGAGTCGAGCGCGTGCAGCACCCGGCGCAGCTTCCAGACGATGTTCAGCTCCTCCGGCGCCAGCAGGATCTCCTCCTTGCGGGTGCTGGACGCGTCCACGTCCACCGCCGGGAAGATGCGCTTGTCCGAGAGCTTCCGGTCGAGCCGCAGCTCCATGTTGCCGGTGCCCTTGAACTCCTCGAAGATCACCTCGTCCATGCGCGAGCCGGTCTCGACCAGCGCGGTGGCCAGGATGGTCAGCGAGCCGCCGTCCTCGATGTTGCGCGCGGCGCCGAAGAACTTCTTCGGCGGGTAGAGCGCGGTCGAGTCGACACCACCGGACAGGATGCGGCCGGAGGCGGGCGCCGCCAGGTTGTACGCACGGCCCAGGCGGGTGATCGAGTCCAGCAGGACGACCACGTCATGACCCAGCTCGACCAGGCGCTTGGCCCGCTCGATCGCCAGCTCCGCGACGGTGGTGTGGTCCTCGGCCGGGCGGTCGAAGGTCGAGGAGATGACCTCGCCCTTGACCGACCGCTGCATGTCGGTGACCTCTTCCGGCCGCTCGTCGACGAGGACGACCATCAGATGGCACTCGGGGCTGTTGCGGGTGATCGCGTTGGCGATCGCCTGCATGATCATGGTCTTGCCGGTCTTCGGCGGGGCCACGATCAGACCGCGCTGGCCCTTGCCGATCGGCGCGACCAGGTCGATGATCCGGGTCGTCAGCCCGCCGGCCTCGGTCTCCAGACGCAGCCGGTCCTGCGGGTAAAGCGGCGTCAGCTTGCCGAAGTCCGGCCGCCCGCGCCCGGTTTCGGGCGCCATGCCGTTCACCGAGTCCAGCCGCACCAGCGCGTTGAACTTCTCGCGGCGCTCGCCCTCGCGCGGCTGCCGGACCGCGCCGGTGACGTGGTCGCCCTTGCGCAGACCGTTCTTGCGGACCTGGGCGAGCGAGACGTACACGTCGTTCGGGCCCGGGAGGTAGCCGGAGGTCCGGATGAACGCGTAGTTGTCGAGGATGTCGAGGATGCCCGCGACGGGGATCAGCACATCGTCGTCGGACACCTGCGGCTCATTGCCGAAGTCGTCACGGCCACGGCGGCCACGGCGGTCGCGGTAGCGGCCGCGGCGCCCGCGGCGCCCGCCGTCGAAGTCGTCGTCGCCCTCGTCGGGGCGCTGCTGGCTCTGGCCGCGCCCGTCGCGCTGCTGACGGCCGCCGCCGCCCTGCTGGCCGTCCTCGCCCTTGCCGCGGCGGTCGCCGCGGTCGCCGCGGTCGCGCTGCCGGTCCCGGCGGTCGCCCTTCTGACCGCGCTCCTGGCGGTCACCGCCCCTGGCGCCCTTGCCCTCGGCGGTGTCGGCGGCGGCCTCGGCCTTCCCGTCGCCCTTGGGCTCGGTCCTGGTCTCGGTCTTCGCGGAGACGTCGCTGCGCGCCTCCGTCTTGGTCTCGACAGCGGTGGCCGTGCCCCCGGCGTCGGGGGTGGTGGCGGGCGCGGTGGCCCGGCGGCGGCGGCGCTCACCGGCCGGCTGCTCATCGCCGGCGGGCTCACCGGGCTGGCCGGGGATCTCGATCTGCGCTTGCGCGGCGGCCTTCTCCTCGGCGTCGGCCTTGTCGGCCTTCTCCGCCTTCCCGGCGGACTTCGAGGACTTGGCGCCGGTCTTCTCCTCGGCGTCGTCGCCCGTACGGGCCCGGGAGGTGGTGCGGCGCTTCGGCTTGGTCACTCCCTCCGCGTCGGACGGAGTGCTCTCGGAGGCCTGGGCGGAGCCGGAGCCCGCGGCCTGCTTCTCCTTGATGACCTCGATCAGCTGGCCTTTGCGCATCCGCGCGGTGCCCTTGATGCCAAGGCTCGAGGCGAGCTGCTGAAGCTCGGCCAGGACCATGGCGTCGAGGCCGGTGCCCGAGCGGCGTCGCCGCGGGGCAGCGCCAGTGGCAGCACCGTTGGCGGGCGCGGAAGCGTCCGTGGCGGGCGCGTTGTTGCCGACACCGCTGTCGGAGGTGCCGGAGGCGTTCACGCCCATCAGATCGGTGGTGTCGCTCACGAAGGGTCCTTCCCTGGAGCGGGCGTCGGCCTGTCTGGCTCGGCGACCGGTTGTGCTGTCCGGCTGTGGTCCTTCCGTTACGGACCGGGCCGGGGCGGTGGTCCGCCGGGTACGGCGGAGAGATCAGTTCATGGTTCCGACGCGGCGGAGGATTCACGAGAATCCGCCACGCCGATTCCGGAGCGTGCTCGATACTGCTCAGGCAGGCTGCTCAGGCAGTGTGGGAGGCTCCCGGAAGAAGGGTGGTCCCTGATGGGGACACTGAGCACCTCGCCTCCGAGTACATCCAAGAGGCTTCGAGTGCAGACTTGAGGTTAACACTACCGGATCCAACAAACATTCCCCCTCTCCAAGACCGGCTATCGAGTTTTCCCGGCTCCGGGGCACCCCGGAGCGCGGTGTCAGGTGAGCGGCAGGACGCTCGCCCCCCCGGCGTCGAGAGCCAGCCGGTTGGCCGCCCACCCCTCGCCCGCCAGTCGTGCGACCTTGTCGGCCGCACCGTCCTCGACCAGCGCGAGCACCGTGGGGCCCGCGCCGGAGATGACCGCGGGGACGCCGTCCGCCCGCAGTCGGTTCACCAGGCTCACGCTCTCGGGCATCGCCGGAGCACGGTATTCCTGGTGCAGTCGGTCCTCCGTCGCGGCCAGCAGCAGCTCGGGACGCCTGGTCAGGGCCTCGACGAGCAGTGCGGCCCGGCCCGCGTTGACCGCGGCGTCCACATGCGGGACGGTGCGCGGAAGCAGGCCGCGGGCGGTCTCGGTGAGCACCGCCCGGTCAGGGACGAAGACCACCGGAACGATGGAATCCGCAGGGTCCATCCTGATCGCCCGTGCGGACCCCGCGTCCGTCCAGGCCAGGGTGAAGCCGCCGAGCAGACAGGCGGCGACATTGTCGGGGTGGCCCTCGATCTCGGTGGCCAGCTCCAGCATCGCCGCGTCGTCGAGCCGCTCGGCGCCGCCTATGGTCACCGCGCGCGCGGCGACGATCCCGGCGCAGATGGCGGCGGAGGAGGAACCCAGGCCCCGGCCGTGCGGAATGCGGTTGGCGCAGACCAGCTCGAGGCCGCGGGGCTGTCCGCCCAGCAGGTCGAAGGCGGTGCGCAAGGAGCGTACGAGCAGATGTTTCTCGTCACGCGGGAGCGACTCCGCGCCTTCACCGGCGATGTCGACGTGGAGACCGGAGTCGGCCACCCGGACCACCACGTCGTCGTAGAGGCCCAGGGCCAGGCCGAGGGCGTCGAAGCCAGGACCGAGATTGGCGCTCGAGGCGGGGACGCGCACTCGGACGGCGGCGGCGCGGAACGCTGGACCGGCCATCGCTCGATGACTCTCCTTGTGGTTACGTGCGATTGCTCGAAGAGGTACGGAACACCGCGAGGGCCGTGACAAGTACGGCGACGCCGCGCAGAGGCGAGCGCTCTGCGTCGGGGCGGATTCAGTACAGCCTATCGAAGGAAGGTTCTGTGGCGACATAGGGCGCACGGGAGGCGCACGATGCGTGTCGCGCTCCCTGCCATCGCCCGCGACCACTCTACTGGAGCCCTCCGCGCGCCCTCGCGCCGCTCTGCCACCACTTGAGTGGACCTTTAGAAAGGCCGCGGAGGGGAGGACAGGGGTGTGCGCGGAGGGGACGACAGGGGTGCGTGCGGAGGCCCGGCGGGCCGCGCCGGACAGCTCGCCGAAACCCCCGTCACACCAGGTTCGTATCAGGTTCGCACCAGGCTCCGTCCCTGGTCAGAGCTGGGCCGTGCCGTATCGGAGCGGCCCAGCCCGACCCGGTCCGACCCAGCCCCGGCCCCGGCCCCGGCCCCGGCCCGAGGAGCATCGCGCCTTACCGGACCGGCCCGCTCCGGGTCGCGTCGCGCGGTGTCAGGCCGGCCCGAGCCGTACGGCCGCGGTGTCAGGCCAGCCCGAGCCGTACGGCCGCGGCGTCCGCGTCCACCGGGACCACGACCGGCTGCGGCGCACCCGCCACCGCCCAGTCCGGGTCCTTGAGCCCGTTCCCGGTCACCGTGCAGACGATGCGCTGGCCCGGGTCGACCAGCCCCTGTTCGGCCGCCTTCAGCAGACCCGCCACGCTCGCCGCGGAGGCGGGCTCGACGAAAACGCCCTCCTGGGCGGCGAGCAGCCGGTAGGCGGCGAGGATCTGACGGTCGGTCACCTCGTCGATGAGGCCGCCGGACTCGTCGCGCGCCTGCTCCGCGAAGGCCCACGAGGCGGGGTTGCCGATGCGGATGGCGGTGGCGATGGTGCTCGGCTCCTTGACCGGCTCACCACGCACGATCGGCGCCGCGCCGGACGCCTGGAAGCCCCACATCCGGGGCGTACGGGAGGCGCGCGGCTCGCTGTCGGCGAACGGCGCCGCGTACTCCGTGTAGCCCTTCCAGTAGGCCGTGATGTTGCCCGCGTTGCCGACCGGCAGCACATGGATGTCGGGCGCGTCCCCGAGCATGTCCACGATCTCGAAGGCGGCGGTCTTCTGGCCCTCGATCCGGGCCGGGTTGACCGAATTGACCAGCGCCACCGGGTACTTCTCCGACAGCCCGCGCGCCAGCGTCAGACAGTCGTCGAAGTTGCCGTCGACCTGGAGGATCTTCGCGCCGTGGACGAGGGCCTGGCCCATCTTGCCCAGCGCGATCTTCCCCTGCGGGACCAGCACCGCGCAGACCATTCCGGCCCGTACGGCGTACGCCGCCGCCGAGGCCGAGGTGTTGCCGGTGGAGGCGCAGATGACGGCCTTGGCACCGGCCTCCTTGGCCACGCTGATGGCCATCGTCATCCCGCGGTCCTTGAACGACCCGGTGGGGTTGGCGCCCTCGACCTTGAGATGAACCTCACAGCCGGTGCGCTCGGAGAGCACCTGCGCGGGAACCAGCGGCGTACCGCCCTCGCGCAGAGTGACGACGGGGGTGGTCCCGCTGACCGGGAGGCGGTCGCGGTACTCCTCGATGATGCCCCGCCAGCCGTGCCACTGGCGGGTGCCGGACATTCGAGGCCCGGCGTCGGCGATTGCGTTCATGATTTCCCTTACTCTCCGCTCACCCTCTGTTCGGCCTCAGCGCGGCCGCTACCCGGCCTCTGCTCGCCCGCCGCTCGATCACGACTCGTCCTCCACTCGCCGTCGACTACTCGCCGTCGACTACTCGCCGTCGACTACTCGCCCTCGACTACTCGCCCTCGACCCGCATGATGCTCGCGACACCGCGGACGGTGTCGAGCCGGCGGAGCGCCTCCACGGTCGACGACAGCGCGGCGTCGCTCGCGCGGTGGGTCACGACGACGAGGGACGCCTCGCCGTCCTTCCCCTGCTGGCGGACGGTATCGATGGATACGCCGTGTTCGGCGAAGACTGTGGCGACCTGCGCCAGAACTCCCGGTTTGTCGGCGACGTCCAGGCTGATGTGGTAGCGAGTGATCACATCGCCCATCGGGCTCACCGGGAGCCGGCTGTAGGCGGACTCCCCGGGTCCGGTGGCGCCCGCCAGCTTGTTGCGGCAGGCGGCGACGAGGTCGCCGAGGACGGCCGAGGCGGTCGGCGAACCACCCGCCCCCGGGCCGTAGAACATCAGCTGCCCCGCGGCGTCGGCTTCCACGAAGACCGCGTTGTACGCCTCGCGGACGGAGGCGAGGGGGTGGCTCAGCGGAATCATCGCCGGGTGTACCCGCGCGGTGACCGACCGGCCGTCGGCGGCCCGCTCACAGATCGCGAGCAGCTTGACGGTGCAGCCCATGCGCTTGGCGGAGGCGATGTCGGCGGCGGTCACCTCGGTGAGGCCCTCGCGGTGCACATCGTCGAGGGTGACCCGGGTGTGGAAGGCGATCCCGGCGAGGATCGCGGCCTTCGCGGCGGCGTCGAACCCCTCGACATCGGCGGTCGGGTCGGCCTCGGCGTAGCCCAGGGCCGTGGCCTCGTCCAGCGCCTCGCTGTAACCGGCGCCGCTTCCGTCCATCCGGTCGAGGATGAAGTTGGTGGTGCCGTTGACGATGCCGAGGACGCGGTTGACCTTGTCGCCCGCGAGCGACTCGCGCAGCGGCCGCACCAGCGGGATCGCCCCCGCGACCGCGGCCTCGTAGTAGAGATCCGCCCCGCGCTGCTCGGCCGCGGCGTGCAGCGCCGCGCCGTCCTGGGCGACCAGCGCCTTGTTCGCGGACACCACGCTCGCGCCGTGGTCGAAGGCGGTGGTGATGAGGGTGCGGGCGGGCTCGATCCCGCCGATGACCTCGACCACCACATCGATGTCCCCGCGTTTGACCAGGGCCGTGGCGTCGGTGGTCACCAGCTCCGCCGGCACCCCTTCCCGGACCCGGCCGGGGCGGCGTACAGCGATCCCGGCCAGCTCGACCGGGGCCCCGATACGCGCCGCGAGGTCGTCCGCCTGCGTCGTCATGATGCGCGCCACCTCTGAGCCGACTACTCCACAGCCCAGCAGCGCCACTTTCAGCGGACGCGTACGCATCATCCGACCTCGTCTCTCATCCATCGCGTTAATGCATCAGCGCGTTAGTGCACCAGTCTCATGCACTGGACGGGATTTTCTGTCCCGGGTCCAGTATCCGAGATCCATTTCTCGCTAGCCGAATCCCACCGGCGGCAGCGGCCGGCGAGTAACGGGTTCTCGCCGGCTGACATCAGCCCATCAGCCGACATCGAGCCGCAGCAGATCCTCCTCCGTCTCCCGCCGGACGATCTCGCGCGCCTGCCCGTCCCGTACGGCCACGACGGGCGGCCGGAGCGCGTGGTTGTAGTTGCTCGCCATCGAGCGGCAGTAGGCGCCGGTGGCGGGGACGGCGATCAGATCGCCGGGCGCCAGATCGGCGGGCAGGAAGGCGTCCCGTACGACGATGTCGCCGGATTCACAGTGCTTGCCGACGACACGGGAGAGCATCGGCTCGGCGGTGGAGGCACGGGAGACCAGCGCCACCGAGTACTCGGCATCGTAGAGCGCGGTACGGATGTTGTCGGACATCCCGCCGTCGACGCTGACGTACGTCCGCAGCCCCGGCAGCTCCTTGACCGTGCCCACCTCATAGAGCGTGAACGCGGTCGGCCCGACGATCGCCCGCCCCGGCTCGACCGACAGCCGCGGCACCGCGAGCCCGGCCGTGTCGCACTCCCGGTGCACGATGTCGCGCAGCGCCTTGGCGATCTCCTGCGGCTCGCGCGGGTCGTCCTCCGAGGTGTACGCGATGCCGAGACCGCCACCCAGGTCGATCTCGGGCAGCTCGATACCGTGCTCGTCGCGGATCTCCTTCAGCAGCCCCACGACCCGGTGCGCCGCGACCTCGAACCCGGACGTGTCGAAGATCTGCGACCCGATGTGCGAGTGAATGCCGATGAGCTCGAGCCCGTCGAGCTTGAGCGCCCGCCGCACTGCCTCGGCGGCCTGCCCGCCCGCGAGCGGAATGCCGAACTTCTGGTCCTCGTGGGCGGTCGCGATGAACTCGTGGGTATGCGCCTCCACACCCACGGTGATCCGGATCTGCACCCGCTGCCGCCTGCCGAGCCGCTGGGCGATGTGCGCGACCCGCACGATCTCCTGGAACGAGTCGAGCACGATCCGCCCGACGCCCTCCTCGACCGCCCGCTCGATCTCGGCGGCGGACTTGTTGTTCCCGTGCAACGCGATCCGCTCGGCGGGCATCCCGGCGGCGAGCGCGGTGGCCAGCTCCCCGGCGGAGCACACATCGAGGTTGAGCCCCTCCTCGTTCAGCCAGCGCACGACGGCGCGGGAGAGGAACGCCTTCCCGGCGTAGAACACGTCCGCGTCCTCCCCTTGCTCCTGGAACGCCTCGTGCCAGGCCCGGCAGCGGGCCCGGAAGTCGGCCTCGTCGAGGAAGTACGCGGGCGTCCCGAACTCCTCCGCGAGCGTCTTGACGTCGACCCCGCCGACGGTCACGACGCCATCGGCGTTCCGGCTGACCGTACGGGACCACACGCGCGGATCGAGCTGATTGAGATCGGCGGGCGGCGCGGCGTAGTGCCCCTCGGAGAGGACATCGGCGTGGCGGGGCCCGGCGGGATGGGCGGAACGACTCATGCTGTCTCTGCTGTCTCTCTCAAGGTCTTACACGAGGTCTTACAGATGTTCGGGTGCGCTGATGCCGAGCAGATGCAGGCCGCCGGCGAGCACCGCCCCGGTGGCGTCGGCAAGGGCCAGCCGGGAACGGTGGACGGCCGAGGGTTTGTGCTGGTGGGAGGGCAGGACCGGACAGCCGTCATGAAACCGGAAGAAGGCATCGGCGACGGCGACGAGGTGCCGCGCAAGCTGGTCGGGCGCACGATGCCGGGCGGCGGCCTCGATGGTGCGGGGGTGATCGGCGAGGAGGGCGAGAAGGCCGATCTCGGCGGGGTGGTCGTACGCCCCGGACTCGGGCTGGGGCGTAATGCGGAGCTGAGTGGCGTTCCCCACCAGGGCGCGGGTGCGGGCGTGGGCGTACTGGACCCGGAAGAGAGGGTTGTCCTCGCGCTGGGAAAGCAGACGGGCAGGGTCGAGCTCGGGCAGATCATGCCCGGCGGGCCGGAGCAACGCCCAGCGGGCGGCGTCGGCCCCGAGGGAGCGGAGCAGATCAGCCCCGGAGACCGGAACGGGCCGAACGACGGGCCCGCGACCTGCGACAACAGCTCCCCCGGCGGCGTGGACGAGCCCCCGCACCACATGAGCGACGAGGGCAGCCCGCACCTCGTTGGCGGGCCCCAGCGGAACCGAAACCCCGGCAAGCGCCTCCCCGTGCCCGTAGCGAGGTCCCGCGGAGCGCACGGTCTGCACGAGCTGGGCATGCGAATGGGCATCAAGCGTGATGTTGAGAAACCCAGGAGCGGCAACATCAACGCGGGCGATCCCGGGCGTACGGAGCAACCGCCGCCGCAAAACCTCGGCGATAACGAGCGCATCCCCCTCCCCCCTGGCCAGCAGCAGGGCGACATTGGTGGCGTAATCCCCACACCCAGACCGAGGAGGCGTCCGCACCTTCACCCGCTCCGGCACGCCAACGCACAGCTCGTCGTCCTCAACGGCACGACGCACGGTGTGCAGCACAGTGCGGGAGAGCTGGGCGGGAGTCACGGGACAAGCGTATGGGAGGAGGGGGGTACGAAAGCGAACCGGTTTCGCCCTTCGGACGAGCACACGACTGGGTTCGTCCGGGCCCCGGACCCAAAGAGACCGGGGCCCAACGAACCCACAAAAGAGACCGGGGCCCCAACGAACCCACAAAGAAGCCCGAGCCCCGGACCGAACCGAAGCCCAAGCCCCCTCCCCCGGGCCGAACCGGAGGAAAGAGGCCCGGGTCTGGGGCCCACCACTACCCGGTGGGCCCCACAACCGGCTCGGCATCACCGGGCGCGGCCGCACCGGCCGCCCCCTGCCGCATCAGCCGCCGCACGAGCTCGACAAGATCAACGGGCTCGAACGGTTTCGCGAGGAAGGCATCGACGCCCAGCGCCTTCCCGCTGTCCATCTCGTACTGCGTACACGCACTGATGATCGCGACGGGCACATGACACGTTCGAGCATCAGCACGCAGCCTCGATGCCGTATGCAGCCCATCGAGTCTGGGCATCACGACATCGAGAGTGATCACATCGGGCCGCACCTGGTGAACGATCTCCAGGCACTCGGCACCATCGGCCGCGGTCACGACCTCGAAGCCCTCCAGCTCGAGGTTGACCCTGATCAGCTGCCGGATGACCTTGTTGTCGTCGACGACAAGGACCCGGCCGGACAAGCCAGGCACATCCTGAAGAGTAGGCGCGCAGCCGCGGCTGCGTCCGGGTTTTCCCCACTTCCGCCCCGTGCGAGGGACCTTTCCCCAAGACCCCTGCGCCCCACCCTCCACATGCGGTATACGCCCCTCCGCTCCCACTTCCACTCCCCGCCCGCCGCCCCCCGATAAGCGTTCATGACCACCCTGATCGAGCTGATAGTGTTCTACCTGTCGCCGCGAGACAGCAGCGACAAGCACAAGCCCCCGTAGCTCAGGGGATAGAGCAACGGCCTCCGGAGCCGTGTGCGCAGGTTCGAATCCTGCCGGGGGCACTCGCCAGTCAGCCAGCAAGAATCAAGCTCTGACCAGCGCGAATGCCGACATGAAAGAGCGGGAGTCAGTCTCACTGACTCCCGCTCTTTCTCACTCTCTCTCAGTGTTCACGCACCATCTGCGATACACGTATCAGGCTGTGTCGCCGTCCTCCTCCAGTGCCTTAGTGATCTTCGCGTTCGCGGCCTCCTCGTGACCGTCGATGCACCCGTGATAGCGCCGGTGGATCACCTCGGGTGAGTTCCCGACCCGCCGAGCAACCTCAGCGATCGGCACCCCCGCGTTCAGCCACCGCGTGATGCACGCGTGCCGCAGGTCGTACGGACGCCCGGCCAACGGCGAGGCGACGCGCTCTGGCGGCAGCGCGTACTCCCGCGCCTCCTCCCACACCCGCCAGTAGGTAGACGAGCCGACCACTCCCCCGCGCTCGTTGCCGAACACGCGCCCTTCCTTGGCCGTGCCGAACGTGTTCAGGTGCGCCCGCAGGATCGCCACCAGGACGGGCGGGATGGGCACCGGTCGGTCGCTCTTGGCCTCCCGCGCCTTCAGCCCCCGGCGGTCGTGACGCTCGCCGGAATCGGTCCACTGCTTCCCTGAGACGGGGCGCGTCTCCCGGAGCGTCAGCGTGCCCCATCCCGCGTCCGGGAGGTCGCAGTCAGACCGCCTCAGCCCGACCGCCTCAGCCGGACGCAACCCCGCGTAGTACAGGACCGCATAGAAGGCCGTCAGGCGCCTCCCACGGCACCGGTCCCACGACCCGACGTAGGAAACTCCCGCGAGCAACTGACGGGCCTGTAGGGCATTCACGAGGACGCGCCGGTCCACCACGTCGTTGGAACCGACGTGCTTCCGGCGGGCCCGCTGAAGCGGGTTCTCCGGGAGCTCCCCCGCGACCACCGCATGTTCGAGGGCAGTGTTCAGGGCCCGGCGGCGACGCCTGTACGTGTCGCCCGCGGCTGGGGTGCCATCCAGCTTGTACCCGATGCGGTACAGCACGTCTTCGAACACTTCGGCGCCGGTCACATCGACGACCGGACGGTCCGCCGTCGTGAGCCAATCGTACGCGGCCTTGAGTTCGGCCGGCGGATCCTCCCCCGCGTTCGCGGGCACGATCCCCCACCGGAACGCCAGCCGCAGTTGCTCATCCGGGGGAACACCGTCCCCGCGCTTGACCATGGCAAGACTCACGGCCGCTAGACCGTCCGCCATGCTTTCACGGGTCTTGGCCGCGCTCGTACGCCACCGCCCGGCTACGTACTTCCGGCAGAACTCGAACCACCTCACCGGGTCCTCAGCCGCCGCCGCTTCCGCCGCCGCGCGCACCTCGGACTCAGGCTGTCCGCTTTCGATCTCGAACGCCTCGCCTCGGCGCATGGCCTGCCACAACTCCAAGCGACGGTTGTCGGCAAGTGTCGACGTGGCGAACGTCGCGCTGCTCACCTTCCCGCCTACAACCCATCGGAGTTGATACGGCCGCGCCTTACGGTTGACCTTCGTGACCTTCCACAGTCGGATGTCGAGGGAGTACCCCGGCCTCGCCTCCCCGTGCGGGCGGCGGACCGGAGTGTCGTCAGTCGTGCTCACGCAGCGTCCTCCCGCTCCGAGAGCCACCGCTCGTACTCCGACCGACGAATACGCACGTCGCCATTCGGGAGTTTGATCGAACGGGGCCCCCTCCCGAGTTGGCGCCACCGATAGAAGGTCGACGGAGCAACCTTCAGGTCTGCGATGACTTCCTTGACGGTCATCTTCTCGTCCGCCACGCGGGCACTCATGCCGCCGTCCTCTCAAGCTCACTCACAGTCGATTCGGGCAGGTGACAGGTGGACCGTCGTCCGTCGTGGTCGGCCGATCCGAGGGCCGGTTGGATCGCCTGGTTGGCGTGCGCGAGTCGGGCGAGCAACGGCAGATCGATCGGGCGGACGACAGGGCGGGTCGGGTCGATCGACCGCAGCAACAGCAGCGCGATCGAGAGGGGGAATCGGTCGCCCTTGCGGTTGTTGCAGTCGAAGCAGGCGAGTACGAGCGCGCCGACAGACCAGGTCCGCAGCAGGCTGTACGGCGCCACGTGGTCCGTGGTCGCTCCCGCCGGGCTGTGGAACGGGTGGCGGCAGTAGGCGCAGCGCCAGCCGTCGCGGTCGGCGAGTTGGAGCCTGCGCAGGTGCCGCACGGCGGTCTTGGGACGGCTGCGGGCCACGGCTACCACTCCGCCCGCACCGGCCGCAGCCACGTACCGCCCGGCCCGGCGGGCGGGGTCGCCCCGACCGCGTAGCCACCGCCGTCCAACCGCACGATCAACGGCGAGGGCTGGCAGGTGTCGGCGCGCAGCAGACGGAAGCAGAACCGGCGGCGGTGGTAGTCCGGCAGGGCCTGCCGGTACAGCCAGTCCCGGCCGGTCCCGGCCGCGCGTGACGGGCCCGTGACGCAGGTCGGCGCCGGTGACGCGAATTCCCGACCCATGGCCTCACCCAGCCGCATCAGCGTCTCTGCGGGAACCAGAGCGGCACCCTGCCGGATCGCGCGGGAGACCAGCAACGGGGCCCGCCGGATGATGACCGCGTCGACCTGGTGATGCCGGTAGGCATCCGACAGGTACAGCGCCACGGCCGCCTCACCGGCCGTCATCGGACGGGACCGGGCCCCCTCGTACCAGAGGGACAAGGCAAGCCGGTAGGCGAACGTCCAGCAGGCGTCCGCTTCGGGGAACTCCCCCGGCCCGAAGTCGGCGAAGGTGGCGACGACTTCGGCAAGCCCGGCCGGTCCCAGCGCGGCCACGGACTCGCACAGGACGGCGTACAGGGTGTCTGTACTCGGCACCCGCCCCGCAAGTTCGTCGTCCGCGGCCACCTCGAACAGAGCGGCGGCCACCTCCATGGGAGACCACTGAAGACCCCCGGCGGGGACCGTGGGTACGCCCTCACCGGCCCGGCGGCGCTCCCGCCGCGCCAGAGGCACGGCGGGAATGGCCGGGGTCGACACGCGGGCGTACAGGGCGTCCAGCGGACTCGTGACAGGCTTCACGCCGCACCGTCCGTCTTGGGCTCGTGCAGCTCGGTCAAACCCCGCAGGCACGCGGTGAGTTCGCCGATCATCAGGGCGAGTTCGGTGGGCTGAGCGGCGGCGAGGTTCAGGCTCTCGGCACGCCCAAGGGCACGGTGGGCGAGTTGGAGCAAGGGGCCCGCGCTCTCGGCCGGGTCGGGCGCGGAATCCGGTCGCTGAGCGGGCCACAGGTCCCACACGTCACAGCCCAGGATCTGAGCTACGGCGTGTGCGTGTCGGGCGTAGGGGCGGCGGCCAGGCTCGTTGACCCATCGTTCGACGGTCTTGGGTGCCATGCACAGCCGCGCCGCCAGTTCCTCGTAGGAGAACCCGGCCTCAAGGAGCGCGGCGCGGAGGTAGGGGTTACCGACGCGGGGCGGGTTCGAGCGTGCGGGCGGCAGACTGACGGTCTGCTCGGGACCATCGGCCCCCAGGGTGGACCGTTCGGCGGACCGCTCTGCAAGAGTTCCAGGCATCATGGAAGTGCCCCTTCGAGGGTCAGGGAGCGGCTGTCTGCTTGGCGGTAGGAAGCCGCTCCTTGCTTTTCCTGGTTTGACCAGGACTTTTCACAGGAATCGCGCCCCGATTGGGGCGCCCCGCTTGCTGACTAGCTTGCACTAGTCTGCTGTGGTGCACAACCCTCACGAAGTGGTGTGCACTAGTTCGCTGTGGTGGGTACGCTCAGGGCATGACTGTCACAGGAGGACCTAAGCCCAAAGCGGTGCAGGTCGCGGACGCACTCCGCGAGGACGTCAAGAGGATGAAGCCCGGCGACAAGCTCCCCTCACAGCGGGAGCTGATCGAGCGCTTCGGGTATGCGAGCCAGACCATCCAGAACGGATTGGCCATGCTCCGCTCCGAGGGGCTGGTTGTGTCGGCCGGGAACCTCGGTAACTTCGTCGGCGACGGAACCGTTCCGCAGAACGACGTGCGTGGCGAGATCAATGAAATCCGCTCCCTGATTCAGGCGCTGGCTGAACGGGTGGAAGCACTCGAAGAGCGCTCCACCGTGGGTGGTGCGTGATCTGCAACCAGCATGCGAGGAACGGAACGTGTGGCGTAAGTGACATCAAGGGGGCGAGCGTGTGAGCTGGGGACATGTCCGGTGTCACCTCGCTGTCCCCTTCCCTGTCCCCAGGGGGCAAGCGGGAGACTCAACGGGTAAGCACTCGGAGGAGGACGTATGAGCGACGACAGGCCCGCATGGGCGCGCCGTATCGCGGCCGAGCGGTCCGCGCGCGACTGGTCCCAGCGAGACGCGGTGAGGGCTCTACGAGCCCACTCCAAGGATGAGCTACCCGCAGACGACAGCCTGATCCGGCAGTGGAAGCGGTGGGAGACCGGACAGATCCCCAACGAGTTCTATCGGCCGCTCATCGCGGCGGTGTTTGGCACCGTGACACACGCGCTCTTCCCCGCGCCGGCGCGGCGGGACGGGGACAAGGAGATCCTGGCGGCGAGCGGCATGGAGACGCTGGAAATCGTGAGTCGCCTCAACCGGTCCGACGTGGACGCGGCGACGCTCGATGCCTTGCGGATCACCACGGATCGGCTCTGCTCGGAGTACCCGTTCATGCCGAGCGAGCAGCTCCTCATCGAGGGGCGCGCGTGGCTCCGCCGCGTTGTGGACCTCCACTCGAAGAGCCTCACCCTCTCGCAGCATCGCGAGGTACTGGCCATGTCTGGCTGGCTCGCTCTCCTCGTGGGATGCGTGGAGTACGACACCGGTGACCGGCATGCGGCCGAGTCGACGCGTCGGGCCGCCCTGTCGCTCGCGACCGAGGCAGATCACGCGGAAGTCGCCGGATGGGCTCACGAGATGCGAGCCTGGTTCGCGCTCACCACGGGGGACTATCGCGGGGTCATTGCGGCATCGCAGGCCGGAACCGAGGTGGCCACACACCAGGGCGTCGCCGTGCAACTTGCCGCGCAGGAGGCAAAGGCGTGGGCCCGGCTCGGGGACCGGCGGCGGGTTGAGGTGGCACTCGATCGGGGGCGCAACCTGCTCGAAGGGATGCCACACCCTGAGAACCTTGATAACCACTTCGTGGTAGACCCCGCGAAGTTCGACTTCTACGCGATGGACTGCTACCGCCTGGTGGGCGAGGACAAGCTAGCTGGAACGCTCGCTGAGGAAGTCCTCAGGGCAGGCACGGACTTCGACGGCACAGAGCGCTCTCCCATGCGCAACGCGGAAGCGCGCGTCACGCTCGGCGTGACGGCCGCACGGGACGGTGACCTCGAACGGGCCCTCATCATGGGGGAGCGCGCCCTCGAAGGTAACCGTCAGTCGGTCCCGTCGCTCATCATGACCAGCCGCGAACTGGCAGCGGAGGTGAGGCGCCGGTACGCGTCCGAGCCTGCCGCTCAGGACTACCTCACGCACCTGCGCGACCTTGGGCAGACAGCGCCCGGCTTCCTGCCGCAGTGACGGAGCGTGGCGGGGAGCCCTCTCCCGCGCTGGGACCCTGCCGCACAAACCGCAGAATACGCAGAAATACTCTGACCTGCGGAAACGCGCGGCGCGGGTCTCTTCGCATTAATCCCAGAAATTCCGCAAAAATAGCTGAGGGCCCTGATCGGCTGTCCGCGCCCGAAACGTGGTCGCCGTACGTGAGCACTGGGTCTCCCTCCTGCCACGAATCCCGGTAATGCTACGCTCTGTGATCGAGACATGGGGGACGCTAGCGGCACTCGGGGCGGTCGGAAACCCCGGTTTCAGCGCGAAACCGGGGTTTCCGCACGTCAGCCGCTAGTCGCTAGCGGCCTGATCACGGACTGTTTGGGTCGCTAGCAGGGTTGCTACCGCTAGCAACCCCCCTCGCTACCGCAAGCAACCTTTTCGGGCCCTGAAATCGTCACAGAGAGTGCTACACGGACCGCCCTCCGGGCGGACGTCTGTCGGCTCGCTGCGCTCGCGCGCCGTCGGCCAGACGGGGCCCAGCATCGTTGGCGTCCATCGCTCACGGTGACTGAACCTCGGGAGCGGGCGGCCGATCGGGGGCTCTCGGCTATTTTTGCGGAATTTCTGGGATTAACGCGGGGAGTCCCACGCGTCGCGTTTCCGCAGGTCAAAGTATTTCTGCGTATTCTGCGGTTTGTGCGGCGGGGTTCCAGGGCGGGAGAGGGTCCCCCGCCACGCACCGTCACTGCGGGTTGAGGGGAGGAAGAGACCACCCCCGCGCCGGGCTGGTCTCTTCCCTCTCCCCCGCCGCAGACGCCGTCCGCCCGGAGCTCCGGGCACTAAGACGCCCGAAGGTCGCCCTGCACAAGCAAGAAGAGCACCACCGGCGAGGCGTGCTCTTCTTGCTGTTCGCCGCCGCGCGGCGCCCGATGGTCGTGCCGCGAAGCGGCTCCTTCTTCACGCCCTGAGCCGCACAGCACCACAACAGACACCCCCCTCTTTTTCCTAAGTAGGAAATCCTGCGTCACCCGCGTCACCTGCGTCACAAAACGGCCCTTGACCTGCAAATACAGGGGTGACGCAGACGGCGGCCTCTGCGTCATCCTGCGTCATCTGCGTCACCGGTGACGGATGGCCTGCGTCACCGGTGACGCACCCCCAATGCTCTGCGTCACCCAAAACCCGCAGGTCAGGAGCCTAAATGACGCAGGTGACGCGGGTGACACAGAAATCCGCACCTCGGACAGACGCAGGACCCAGTGCGTCCGCCGCCAGCCGTCTCCCTCGCACTATCTGCGATACACAACGACACCAACCACGATGCGTGATCAAGGAACTCGCTGGTCAGGGCACATTCGCAAGCCGAACTCTGATTGTGCTCCGGAGCCGTGTGCGCAGGTTCGAATCCTGCCGGGGGCACTCAGGGGATGGGAATGAACGCGACGCTTATGCCGCGTTTGTCCACCCCGGGTGTCATGATCGGGTGCCAGTACTTCGGTGCAGGCGCCCGATTTTTTGTTCCACGGGTCCAGCTCACGGGTGACGGCCACGAGTCCGTGAAGCAGATGCCCCGGAACCGTCACCCGTAGGGTCACCTCTTCACGGGGCCGGCTGTAACGGACCTCCAGCCCGAAAGCGTCGTAGAGCCGCCGCTGGATCTCCTCCGGGACCAGGGCGAGGTCGATGTCGAGGCGCGGGAGCACGTCCAGCAGAGCCGCGCTGTCGACGGAACGCACCTCCGGCTTCGGGGTTTCCAGACGGGCCAGCTGCTCGGCGAGCGTCGTGCGCTGCTTGCCCAGGGCGGCGTGCTCCCGGCGGATCGCGTCGCGAAACTCCTTCTCCTGTTCAGGCTCGGACCCGCCATCGGCAAGGGTGCGGATGAGCCGGGCCTGACGCTCGCCGATGGCCTTGATGGCCTGCTCCAGCGCGGCGCGTTCCTTCGCCGTTCGGTCGCCGGGCCCGTCCGCGACACGAGCGGCTTCAAGTGCGGCCTTGAGGTGGGTGCGCCGGTCGGGGCCGAAGACGTGTGTGGCGAAGAAGCGGGAGACGGCTGTGATCAAGAACTCTTCCCGAACCCACAGGCTCTTGGGATGGTCACGGAACCAGGACCTGCCCCGATGCTCGTTCGGGTCGACCTGGCAGGCGTAGTACGAGATCCGGTGGCGGTTCTTGCCGAACATGCGGCGGTCGCAGATCTCACAGATGACGTACGACCGCAGGACATAGGAACGCCGGGTCGCCGGGTGGGAGTTGCGACCGGGCGTCGTCCGTGCCCCCCGGCGCTTCCGCGCCACAGTGGAAGCCACATCGAACAGCTCTTTGGAGACGAGAGGTTCGTGGGTGGCCTGCGGGGACCACACCCAGTCCTTGGGATCGTTGTAGCAGCCGCCCTTCGTCGTCGCGCGGCGGTTCCAGACCTGATAACCGGTGTACTTGGGGTTGCGCAGGATCTCTCGCACAGCCGACCCACTCCAGCGATGGAGGGCCATGTCGGGGCGGGTGGGCTCCGGGGGCGGGTACGCCACAGGATCCAGGTTCAGGCGGTCGGCGATGGCGTCGTATCCGAGCTTGTCCAGTCCGCGGAGCTGGAAGATGTAGGTGACGGCCGGGGCCCGGGACGCGTCCGGGACGAGCCGGTGCTTGGTGCGGCCCTCGGCCCGGCGGGCCGGGACGGGATGCGGGACCTTTTCCGCGCGATAGCCGTAGGGCGGCTTGCCCACATTCCAGCCCTGAGAGACATGCTCGATGAAGCCATCCCACGACAGCTCCAGCATCTGCAGCACGTACCACTCAGAGACCGCCTGCTTAACGCGCCGCGTGAGTGTGGGCGTGGCGCGCTTGGCTCGCGGACCGGTGACGATCGGCTCATCGGCGGCACACAGGGCGACGCCCGCCTGCTCCAGCTCGTACTCGATCTTCGTACCGAAATAGGTCCGGCGCGCGACGCGTTCAATGGACTCGCAGATAACTGCGGCGAAGCGGCGGTCAGGCCGCTGCGCCTCATCAAGCAGATCGGCCACACTGCCATCGCGGGGAATGGGAATCTGGAACTGCTGGTGCGCAAGGGAATTGCCCCGCTCGCGCAACTCCTTACGGCCGGATTCCACATCGTAGAAATGGGCGACAATCACCCAGCCGGGCGGGAGCGCGGCTCTCGCGTTACGCAACTGCCGGGGCAGCGACAGGGTGGGGTCCTGGGCGTCCTCCGTAGAAGTCCGGCCGAGCCAAGCCACCGGGACGGTCACCGGAAGCGCCGAGGCGTCCGGAATACCGGCCGTGGACCAGGGACGGCCGGATACGGGCTGCGCCCAAGGCCGAGCGCTAGGGGGATTGCCGTGCATACGCTGTCTCTCTCCCAGGGTTCGGGGCAGGAGGCTCAGACGTGGCCACTCTTCGGGGCACTGTGACCGGCGTACAGCCACTCCAGCACCTCACGAATCGCGGCCTCTTGGCGCTGGGCCAGCGCCTGAGCCTCGCCACCATCGACGACGACGTACTCCACGACCGTCCGCAACCCCTCTGAAGTGCGCGTTTCAGCGTTGCCGCGACCGGTCGTCGTCCATGGACGCTCCGACTCGGTGGTGTCGTCAAGGCCGTGATCTTGCGTGTCGGAAGATGGCTGTGAGGGCCGGTTCACGAGCGCTCTCCGTCACCCCGTCGCCGCACGTGAACGGCCCCCCGCACACTCAGAACCCCATCTCCGCCGAACCAGCCTGACCCGAGCCACTGCCGAGCCTGTACTCCCCAGCCCCCTCTGGCACAGGTGCGGCACCGGACTGTGGCGACGGTTGCCGACCCGGTGCCGGGCAGGGGATGCCTCGGCGGCGGGTATCGCGGACGTTCATCTGGAACCCCCAGGCGTGGTGCCGAGTTCGACGGTGGCGGCCAACTGGCGCTGACATGATCAATAGAGATTCCAGGAGTGGGTCTTTGCCACCGCCGGGGAACGGCCCGCTCCCCACTGCACCTCAGACACACGCACCTGGGCCCCGAACGCACCCCGCACCTGAGCCATCCCCGAGCCAGTACCGGTCCACCTCGGCGGCAGGTCACGTCCGCTGGAGTGGTGTATCGACGGCCACTCGGTGATCCGTTGTTGAGGCTATGCAGTGAGTTCGGTGGGCAGGTCGGGTTCGTCGGTT
>NZ_JAGGLR010000005.1 GCF_017874715.1 Streptomyces iranensis
TGCCCGGGGGCCGTGCCCTTGCCCCGGACCCCCGCCCTTGCCCGGGGGCCGTGCCCTTGCCCCGGACCCCCGCCCTTGCCCGGGGGCCGTGCCCTCGCCCCGGGCCCCCGCCCTTGCCCCGGGCCCCCGCCCTTGCCCCGGGCCCCCGCCCTCGCCCAGGGGCCGAGCCTTTGCCCAGGGGCCGAGCCCTTGCCTGGGGGCCGAGCCCTTGCCCGGGGGCCGAGCCCTTGCCCCGGGCCCCCGCCCTTGCCCCGGGCCCCCGCCCTCGCCCCGGGCCCCCGCCCTCGCCTCAGGGGCCGAGCCCCTTGCCCCGGGCCCCCGCCCTTGCCCAGGGCCCCCGCACCTTGCGTCGCAACGTCGATGTCGGATTCCCGCGAGCCTGCCCCCGCCCCGCTGGCGGATGCTGGACCCATGCACACCGACACCGACCGGTGCCTCCGCGCCGCACAGGCGAAGGACGCCCGCTTCGACGGGTGGTTCTTCATCGCCGTCGTGACCACCGGGATCTACTGCCGGCCGAGCTGCCCGGTCGTCGGGCCCAAGCCCGAGAACATGCGGTTCTACCCCAGCGCCGCGGCCGCCCAGCAGGCCGGGTTCCGGGCCTGTAAGCGGTGTCGTCCGGACGCCAGCCCCGGCTCGCCGCAGTGGAACGAGCGGGCGGATCTGGTGGCCCGCGCCATGCGGCTGATCGCCGACGGTGTGGTGGACCGGGACGGGGTGCCGGGCCTCGCGGCCCGGCTGGGATACAGCACCCGGCAGATCGAGCGGCAGCTGCTCGCCGAGCTCGGCGCGGGCCCGCTCGCGCTCGCCAGGGCCCAGCGGGCGCAGACCGCGCGGCTGCTGATCGAGACCAGCGCCCTGCCGATGGCGGACATCGCCTTCGCGGCCGGGTTCGCCAGCGTCCGCGCGTTCAACGAGACCGTACGGGAGATCTTCGCGCTCTCCCCGACCGAGCTGCGGCAGCGGGTCGGCCGAGGGCCGCGGACCAGCGTGCCGGGCGCCCTCACGCTGCGGCTGCCGTTCCGGGCGCCGCTGTGCCCCGACAACCTCTTCGGCCACCTCGCCGCCACCGCCGTCCCCGGCGTCGAGGAGTGGCGCGACGGCGCGTACCGGCGCACCCTGCGGCTGCCGTACGGGCCCGGGGTGGTCACCCTCAGCCCCCGGCCGGACCACATCGCCTGCCAGCTCTCCCTCGCCGACCTGCGCGACCTGGCCGGGGCGATCAGCCGTTGCCGACGGCTGCTGGACCTCGACGCGGACCCGGCCGCCGTGGACGACCTGCTCCGTACGGACCTCCAGCTGGCCCCACTGGTCGACAAGGCCCCGGGGCGGCGGGTGCCGCGCGCGGTGGACGCGGACGAGTTCGCGGTGCGCGCGGTGCTGGGACAGCAGGTGTCCACGGCGGCGGCCCGCACCCACGCCGGGCGCCTGGTGACGGCGCACGGCGAGCCCGTGGAGGACCCGGCGGGCGGTCTGACCCACCTCTTCCCGACCGTCCAGGCCCTCGCCGGGCTGGACCCCGAGAAGCTGGCCATGCCCCGCACCCGCCGCACCACCCTCACCGGGCTGATCGGCGCGCTCGCCGAGGGCCGGGTCGCGCTCGGCGTCGGCAGCGACTGGGACGAGGCCCGCGCGAGCCTCGGCGCGCTGCCGGGGCTCGGCCCCTGGACCGTCGAGGTGATCGCGATGCGCGCCCTCGGCGACCCGGACGCCTTCCTCCCCACCGACCTCGGAGTGCGCCGCGCCGCCGCCGAACTGGGCCTGCCCGCCACGCCCGGCGCCCTCACCCGCCACTCGACCCACTGGCGCCCCTGGCGCGCCTACGCCGTCCAATACCTATGGGCCACAGACGCCGCCCACGCCATCAACCGCCTACCCGCAGCATGACGGGCCACCGGGCCGCACTCGGCAACGAAACGATGGCCCGCACATAGCCGAGCCGACCGACCCGCACCGCATCACCCAGACCCCGCCGAGGAACACATGAGCCGCACCCACACCACCATCGACAGCCCCTACGGCCCCCTGACCCTCGTGGCCACCGGCACCGACCTGTCCGGCCTCTACATGGTCGAGCAGCGCCACCGCCCACCCGAGGAGACCTTCGGCGGCCCCGGCGACCCAGCCGACACCCCCTTCGCCGAGACCATCGCCCAGCTCACGGCGTACTTCACGGGCGAGCTGACCGAGTTCGACCTGCCGCTGTACCTGGACGGCACGCCCTTCCAGCGCCGGGTCTGGGCCGAGCTGGGGGCCATCCCGTACGGCGAGACCTGGTCGTACGGCCGGCTGGCCGACCGCATCGGGCAGCCGACCGCCTCCCGCGCGGTGGGCCTGGCCAACGGCAAGAACCCGGTCGGCATCATCGTCCCCTGCCACCGTGTCGTCGGCTCGTCCGGCAGCCTCACCGGCTACGGCGGCGGCCTGGACCGCAAGCGGCGGCTGCTGGAGTTCGAGGCACGGCAGGAACTGCCCGGCCTCTTCTGATTCTGACGCTTGACGCTTGACGCTCGACGCTGAACTCAGTGATCAGCCCGCGGCGACGCGATCCAGCAGAGCAGGCAGCGCCGCACTGATGGGCTCGCGAACGACCTCGTCCGCGAGCTCGTCGTACGGCGTCGGCTCCGCGTTGACGATGATCAGCCGGGCCCCATGCTCGGCGGCCAGCCCGGCAAGCGAGGCCGCGGGCTGAACCTGGAGGCTGCTACCGACCGCGATGAAGATCTCGCACGCCCGCGCCACCGCGACCGCTTCCGTCAGCACCTCCGGATCGAGGCTCTCCCCGAACATCACCGTGGCCGACTTCAGGATCCCGCCGCACTCCCGGCACGCCGGATCCGCCTCACCCGCCGCGACCCGCTCCAGCGCCTCGTCCATCCCGGACCGCGCCTCGCAGTGGGTGCACTGGACGGCCCGCGCGGTGCCGTGCAGTTCCAGCACCTTGCGCGCGGGCATCCCGGCGATCTGGTGCAGCCCGTCCACGTTCTGGGTGATCACCCGCACCGGCACCCCCGAGCGCTCCAGCCGGGCGACGGCCTCGTGTGCCCCGTTGGGCCGGGCGTGCAACGCCTCGCTGTCGCGCCGCATCTCCCAGGAGCGGCGCCGGATCTCGGGGTCGGTCATGTAGTACTCGTACGTCACGAGCTTCTCGGCCTCGGGATCGCGCCGCCACAGCCCCTGCGGACCGCGGTAGTCGGGGATCCCGGAGTCGGTGGAGATGCCCGCCCCGCTCAGGATCGCCACCAGCGGCCGGTGCGTCGTCTCACTGCTCATGCGGCGAGCGTACGCACGCGTTGCCGCCGGTGGCGAGCGCCTTTAACCGGACGGGTAGAGTCCGGCCCGGCACAGGTCAGCCACGGCATACGGGGAGAGTACGGGGATGGGACGGTTTCTCTGGCTGAGCGGGCAAACCCTGAACGGGCAGTCCCCGAGCGGAAAGGAGCAACCGCCGCCGGACGGAGGCCTCACCCGGCAGATACGGATCTCCGACACCGCCCCCCAGCCCGGCCGAGCCTTTGGGCCCCTCGCCTTCCCCGAGCGCCGCGACCCGCCCGGCGGCGATGTGAAGGCATACCGCGCCGCCCGTAAGGACGGCACCCGCGTGTTCACCCTCTGGGCCGACCCCTACCGCGGGCGGGTGTTCGCGCAGGTGGTCACCGCGTCGGCGGCCAAGGGTGGTCCGGCCACGTACGAGGTGCTGGGCGCCGCCGGTGAATCCCTCGCCCTCATCACCCGCGAACCGGCCATGAGGGGCGGCAGGATCCGCACCCGCTGGACCGTCCGGCAGACCGGCGCGCCGCCCGCCGTCGGACTGAAGGGGCGGGCCTTCTGGTGGTTCATGTGGTGGCTGATCTCGCCCGTCCAGGTGGCCATCGCGATCGGCAGCATCATCGGTGGCGGCGACGTCGCCCGCACCCCGCGCCGTACGAAGTGGCGCGCCGACCGCCGGATCGTCCTCGACTTCCACAGCGGCCCCGGCGGCGCCTTCGAGCTCGAGGTCGTGGCGGACTGGTGGGACGACCGGGTGACCGCCTCCCTCGTCGCCCTCCTCGAAAGCCACAGCGGCTGGCTGGGCAGCGAATGGGACACCGCCGAGCGCTGACGCCCGCGTGGGTTCACCCTCTCGGTGGGGAATGTGGCGCGGTGGATCCGTTCCGCGCGCTGGGCCGAGTCCTCATACGCGACTCGAAGGACACCACGCGACCCGGCCTCGCCGTGGGCCGGGCCGACTGGGCCCGATTCGTACGGTACGTCACCGAGGCGGTGTGAGAGCCGACTTGAGGTAGTCCTCCATGCGCACCGTAGGGCGGCCGAGCAGCTCGGCGAGCGTGGGGTCCACCGGTGCGAAGTCGCCGTCGCGGGCGGCGGCGAAGAGGCCGACGAGCAGGTCGGCCGACGGCTCGGGCACGCCATGGGTGACCAACTGCGCGCGGTAGTCGTCGTCGGAGACGACCACCCGGCGGATCGGGCGGCCCGTCAGCCGCGTGAGGATCTCCGCGATACCGGCCATGTCGATCACCTCGGGACCGGTGAGCGCGGGGCTCAGGCCGTCCAGAACCTCGCCGGTGAGGGCGAGGACGGCCGCGTCGGCGAGGTCGGCGTGGGCGGTCCAGGCGACCGGCCCGTCCTCGGGCGCGGCCAGGACGCCCGTCTCCAGCGCGCCCCTGACCAGTTCCACGGCCGATGAGATGTAGAAGCCGTTGCGCAGCGAGGTGAAGGGGACGCCGGAGTGCCGCAGCGCCTCCTCGGTGGCGGCGTGGTCCGGCATCGGGACGAACTGCGAGGACGGGCTCGCGCCCATGTGGCTCGTGTAGAGGATCCGCTTGGCCCCGGCCGCCGCCGCGGCCGCGATGGCCGTGCGGTGGCCTCGGACGGCGGCCTCGCCCGTGGTGCCCGTCGAGACGATCAGGACCTTCGAGGCGCCCTCGAAGGCGTGGGGGAGGGTGTCCGGGTCGGCGAAGTCGCCCCGGCGGACGCGCACACCCCGCGCGCCGAGGTCCCGCGCCGCTTCCACGTCGCGCACGCTGACGCCGATCTCCTCGGCGGGGACGGCTTCCAGCAGCCGTTCGGCGACCATCCGGCCGAGCTGGCCATTGGCTCCGGTAACGATGATCACGGTGATCTCCCCTGCGTGTTTCCGCGTGTTTCCAGTGCTATCGCTGTCAACGTAGCACTGGAAACGAAGGGTCGCTAACGGGATCCTGTTATCGTTGGAAGCATGGAGAGGGAGGACGTCATCGCGCCGGACGCAAACCACGACGCAAGCCACGAGGCGAACCGAGACCGTGACGGGAACCGCGACGGGAACCGCGACGGAAATCGCGACCGCATCGTCGCGGCCGCCGCCCGGCTGCTGTCCGACGGCGGCCCCGACGCGGTCTCGACCCGGGCGGTGAGCTCCGCGGCCGGGGTGCAGCCGCCGACCATCTACCGGCTCTTCGGCGACAAACAGGGCCTGCTGGACGCGGTCGTCGCATACGGCTTCACGGAGTACCTGAGCAGCAAGAACGCCCAGGAACCCACCGATGACCCGGTCGAGGATCTGCGCGCCGGCTGGGATCTGCACATCGGCCTCGGCCTGGCCAGCCCGGCGCTGTACTCGCTGATGTATGGCGGGCACCGCCCCGGGGTGTCCTCACCGGCCGCCGTCACCGCCTTCGAGATGCTCGCCCGGCTCGTCCGGCGCATCGCCGAGGCGGGGCGGCTCGCCATCCCCGAGGAGCGCGCCGCGGCGCTGATCCACGCGGCGGGCTGCGGTACGACGTTCACGCTCATCGCCACGCCCGAGGACCGCCGCGATCCAGAGCTGTCCCGTACCGCCCGCGAGGCGGCCATCGCGGCGATCACCACGGACGCGCCCGCCGCCGCCGAGCCCGGACCCGTCGCGGCCGCCGTCACCCTGCGCGCCGCGCTGCCCCGGACGGACGCGCTGACCGCGCCCGAACGCGGCCTCCTGCGCGAGTGGCTGGACCGGATCGCCGATCCGGACCGTCGGCGGCCTGAAACCCCCCAGGCTGAAACCCCCCAGGCTGAAACCCCCTAGGCTGAAACGCTCCTACCCGAAACCGCCAGCCGGTGCGTACGCGCCGCCAGGTCGCTGATGCGAGCCCCGTCGAAACCGAAGACGGCGCTGCGCACCCGGTCCTCCAGCGGCTCGGTCCACTGCGGTGGGATGGCCGCCGCGCCGCACAGCACCCCCGCGACCGACCCGGCCGTGGCGCCGTTGGAGTCGGTGTCCAGGCCGCCGCGTACCGTCAGGGCGATCGTCGTCGTGAAGTCTCCCGCGCCGTAGAGCAGCCCGGCCGTGAGGACGGCGGCGTTGGGGACCACATGGATCCAGGGCAGTCCGGCGGTCTCCCGCTCCAGCTGGGCGAGCGCGTCCGCCCACGCCACGCCCGCGTCGTACAGGGACGCGACCCGGCGCACCGTACGGGCCAGTCGGCAGCGCGGCGGGATCCAGTCCAGGGCGCTGTCGACGGCGGCGCGCGGACCGTTCGCCGCGAACGCGGCCGCGATCAGCGCGGCCGCCCACATCGCCCCGTACACCCCGTTGCCCGTATGGGAGAGGACGGCGTCGCGGCGGGCCATCGTGGCGGCGCGCCGCGGATCGCCGGGGTTGACCCAGCCGTGGACATCGGCGCGGATCAGGGCGCCGATCCACTCCTGGTAGGGGTTGTCGAGGGTCGCGCTGAGCGGCGGCTTCACTCCGGCCGTGAGATTGCGGTAGGCGGCCCGCTCGGCGGTGAAGGTCTGCAGATACGGCAGCCGCAGCAGCCACACCTCGCCGACCTGCTCGGTGCTGAAGCAGGGGCCGTGCGTCTCCAGCAGGTACAGGCCGAGGACGGAGTAGTCCACGTCGTCGTCGCGGCAACTGCCGTGGATCCGGCCGCGTACGCAACTCTGCCACTCGGGGCGCAGCTCGAACTCCACCGGGTCGGGCGGCGGCTCCAGCGCGGGGAGGTAGTCGGTCAGCGGGAGGGCGTCGGCGCGGCGGAGATACCGGTCGATGCGGTCGCGCGTCCAATACTCGCCGTTCTCGACGGGTTTGCCGAGCATGTTCCCGGCGATCCGGCCGAGCCAGCCGCCGAGGATCCGGTCCGCGAGTGCGCTCCCGCTGAGGGCCATGGGTCAGGTGTACCCATCTGAGGTGGGTGTACCGGTGCGGCCGCGCCGGATAAGGTCACAGCGGCGCGACCACCTGTGCGAATGCGAGGGGTTACGAAGGTGACGGACGCTTCGACGGAGGCTTCGGAGGACTCGAAGACGGAATCCGCGGCAGGGACCGGGACCGCTGCCGGGACCGCTACCGGGACCGATACCAGGACCAGGGCCAGGACCGGGACCAGGACATGGGCGGAGGGCCAAGCGACGCCCCCTAAGCGCGTCCTGATCGCCGCGGACAAGTTCAAGGGCTCGCTCACGGCGGTGGAGGTCGCCGAGCGCGTCACGGCGGGCCTGCGCCGCGGCGCGCCCCGGGGCGGCGAGGGCCTGCGGATCGCGGCGCTGCCCGTCGCCGACGGCGGGGACGGCACGGTGGACGCGGCGGTCGCGGCCGGTTTCGAACGGCGCGAGGCGCGGGTCACCGGGCCGCTGGGCGCGCCGGTGACGGCGGCGTACGCGCTGCACGGGACCACGGCCGTGGTGGAGATGGCCGAGGCGTCCGGGCTGCGCCATCTGCCGAAGGGGGTCTTCGCGCCGCTCACCGCGACCACGTACGGCAGCGGGGAGCTGCTGCGCGCGGCACTGGACGCGGGCGCCCGCACGATCGTGTTCGGCGTGGGCGGCAGCGCCACGACCGATGGCGGTGCGGGGATGCTCAGCGCGCTGGGGGCGCGCTTCCTGCGGGAGGACGGCACCCCTGTCGCACCGGGCGGGGGCCCGCTGCGCGATCTCGCGACGGCCGATCTGTCCGGCCTCGACCCGCGCCTCGCCGAGACCGAGACGGTTCTGGCCAGCGACGTCGACAATCCGCTGACCGGGCCGAAGGGCGCGGCGGCGGTGTACGGCCCGCAGAAGGGCGCGGGCGAGGACGATGTGGCGGCCCTGGACGCCGCCCTCGCCCACTACGTACGCGTCCTGGAACACGCGGTCGGGGCGTCGGCCACCTCGGCCACCTCGGCCACCGAGTACGCCCTCGCGCCCGGCGCGGGCGCGGCGGGCGGCATCGGCTTCGGCGCCCTCGTCGGCCTGGGCGCGGCCTTTCGCCCCGGCATCGAGGTGATGCTCGACGTCCTCGGCTTCCCGGCCGCGCTGGAGGGCACGGATCTGGTGATCACGGGGGAGGGCTCGCTGGACGAGCAAACCCTCCACGGCAAGGCCCCGGCGGGCGTCGCGGCGGCGGCTCGCGCGCGGGGCATCGAGGTGGTCGCGGTCTGCGGCCGCCTGTCCCTGGCCCCGGCGGCCCTGGGCAACGCGGGCATCCGCCGCGCCTACGCCCTCACCGACCTGGAACCGGACCCGGCCCGCTGCATCGCCGAAGCGGGCCCCCTCCTGGAACGCACCGCAGAACGCCTGGCGGCGGACTTTCTCGGCTGACAGCGCGCCCCACCGGGGGCCTGCTCCCTGCCCCGCGCCCCGTCCCTCCCCGAATCCGGGGGCAGGCCCCCGGCCCCTCACCGGGGCTGCGTCCCGGGCCCCTGTGGGGCTGTGCTCCGATCCCCGCGGGCCTGCGTTCGGACGCGCGGGGGCTCGGTTCCAGGACCCAGGGGGCGGCGCCCCTGCCCTCGCTCCGTGGGTCGGCTCTGCGGCTGTGCCCCCTGGGCCTGGGGGCTCCGGGCTCCGGCCTGCAGGGGCCTGGGGGCACCGGCCCCGGCCCTCGCCCCGCAGGGGCTCGGGCCGACGCGGCGAGGTCAGGGGGCGTAGCCATGCGGGGTTTGGGGCGGAGCCCCGGTGGGGGCCGGGGGCCTGCCCCCGGATTCGGGAAGGGGCGGGGCGGGGAATAAGCCCCCGGCAGGTCCACCCGGGCCGGTCGGGGCCTCGTGGGGCCTGGAGCGGTTCCGGAAAGGCGGATGGGGTGGGCCCGAGCACAACGCTCGGGCCCACCCCATCCGGCAGGTGCGGCCGACGGCCGCTACGGCAGCTGCGCTGCCCTCGCCTCGCGGCGGTTGTCGCGGAACGCGTTCACCCGGCGGGCCGTGGCGAAGAGGGGGATCACCGCGCCCATGACGACCTGCAGGGCGCAGGCCGACTGGAGGAGGAGCTCACCGCCGGGGGCCTCGAAGGCCCAGGCGGCCAGCAGCGCCATGCTGGTGACGATCCAGCCGAGCATGGCCACCGCGAGCCGGCCGCGCGGCTTGGGGTACTCCACCCGGCTCACCATCAGCCACGCGACGCCCACGATCGCGAGCAGCGTCGGCACGAACGGCAGCCCCAGCAGGACCACCGAGACGACCGTCAGGGCGCCGAACGGGCTCGGCATGCCCTGGAAGACGCCGTCACGCAGCGTCACACAGGAGAATCTGGCAAGCCGCAGCACCACCGCCAGCAGCACCACGATCGCGCCCACCACCGAGACCCGCTGATACGCGTCGTCGGACACCATCCCCCAGACGAGGACGAAGTACGCGGGGGCCAGCCCGAAGCTGATCAGGTCGGAGAGGTTGTCCAGCTCCGCGCCCATCGCCGAGCTGCGCAGCTTCCGCGCGACGAGCCCGTCGAAGAGGTCGAAGACGGAGGCGAGCAGCATCAGCATCACCGCGGAGGCGGCGCTGTGCCGGGTCATCCCGCCGTCCTCGCTGCCCGTGAGGTGCGGGATGAGGACGCCGGTGGTGGTGAAGTAGACCGCCAGGAAGCCACATGTGGCGTTGCCCAGGGTCAGCGTGTCGGCTATCGACAGTCGCGTCGACAGCGGCATGTCGTCGGTCTCGTCGACGCAGGTCGCGTCCACCTCGGCCTCGGGGACCCAGGCGGCCTGCGCATCGGGATCAATCACGGTCAAGGCGAGTCACCCCCGCGGTGGTGGCCTGGCCGACCTCGACCGCGACATCGACACCCTCGGGGAGGTATACGTCGACCCGCGAGCCGAAGCGGATGAGACCGATCCGCTCACCCTGTTCGACCTTCGTGCCCTGTGGCACATAAGGCACGATACGCCGGGCGACGGCGCCGGCGATCTGGACCATCTCGATGTCGCCCAGCTCGGTGTCGAAGTGCCAGACGACCCGCTCGTTGTTCTCGCTCTCCTTGTTGAACGCGGGAACGAAGCCGCCGGGGATGTGCTCCACGGAGGTCACCGTGCCGGCCAGCGGAGCGCGGTTGACGTGGACGTTGAGCGGGCTCATGAAGATGGCGACGCGGGTGCGCCCGTCCTTCCACGGCATGATGCTCTGCACCACACCGTCGGCCGGGGAGATCACACGGCCCTGCGTGATCTCTCTCTCGGGGTCGCGGAAGAACCACAGCATGCCCGCCGCGAGCGCGGTGGCGGGCACGGCGACCGCCGTCCAGCGTCCGGAGCGGCGGGATCGAGCAAGACTGACCGCCGCGGTGGCGACGGTCGGGAGGAGCCACGGCGACGCTCCGCGCGCGAGGCGGACGCGGCCGCGTTGTGCAGAGGATTGGCTGTGGGGCATGGATGACCTTCGTAGCGGAGGATGCCGCGACGCAAGACTGGGGACGGCGGCTTTACGGGATGGTATCGGTTGCGAGCGGTAACTGGGCAAGCGCCAGGGCCCGTCGGTGGCTTGTCAGTGACCGAAGACCCTCGGCGCGGTGTGACCTTGTTCTCTCGGATACCACCCCAAAAGGGACGTTCAGTCTTGGGTTCGGTATTCCTCCAGAAGCCTCCGTCCAATAATCATTTTCTGAATCTCAGCGGTCCCTTCGCCGATGAGAAGCATCGGTGCCTCTCGGTAGAGCCGCTCGATCTCGTATTCCTTGGAGAAGCCGTAGCCGCCGTGGATGCGGAAGGCGTCCTCCACGACCTCTTTGCAGTACTCGGACGCCAGGTACTTCGCCATTCCCGCCTCGAGGTCGTTGCGCGCGCCCGAATCCTTCTTCCGGGCCGCATTGACCATCATCGCATGCGCCGCCTCGACCTTTGTTCCCATTTCGGCCAGTTTGAACTGGATGGCCTGGTGCTGGGCGATCGGTTTGCCGAAGGTATGCCGCTGCTGTGCGTATGCAACGCCCAGCTCGAAAGCGCGCCGCGCCACACCGCAGCCGCGGGCGGCGACATTCACCCGGCCGACCTCGACTCCGTCCATCATTTGGTAAAAACCTCGGTTCGGCGCCCCGCCGAGCACCCGATCGGCCGGAATGCGCAGTCCGTCCATGATGAGCTCGGTGGTGTCGACCCCCTTGTAGCCCATCTTCTCGATCTTGCCGGGGATGGTCAGACCGGGCCGGACCTCCCCGAAGCCGGGCTCCTTCTCGACCAGGAAGGTGGTCATCGCCTTGTGCGGCGCGACCCCCTCCCGGGTCTCGCCGGTCCGGCACAGGACCGCCACCAGGGTGGCGCTGCCGCCGTTGGTCAGCCACATCTTCTGCCCGTTCAGGACGTACTCGTCGCCGTCCGGTACCGCCTTGCTGGTGATGGCCGACACGTCCGAGCCCAGCCCCGGCTCGGACATCGAGAAGGCGCCCCGGATCTCGCCCAGCGCCATCTTGGGAAGGAAGTACTCCTTCTGCTCCTCGGTGCCGTGCTGCTTGAGCATGTACGCCACGATGAAGTGGGTGTTGATGATGCCCGAGACGCTCATCCAGCCACGGGCGATCTCCTCCACGCACAGTGCGTAGGTGAGCAGTGACTCACCCAGGCCGCCGTATTCCTCCGGGATCATCAGCCCGAAGACGCCGAGCTCCTTCAGTCCCTCGACGATCGCCGTCGGATATTCATCGCGATGTTCCAGCTCGGTCGCGACCGGCAGGATCTCCTTGTCGACAAAATCCCTGACCGTGGAGAGGATCTCCCGCTGGATGTCGGTCAGGCCCTCCGTCTGCGCGAGGCGGCTCATATCACTGCTCTCCCAGCTCCGGGCGGCCCGGCTGCTCGCCGCCCCGCTCCTTGATGTACGTGGCGGTCGGCACCATCACCTTGCGCCGGAAGACACAGACCAGAGTGGAGTCCTGCTTGTAGCCCTTGGTCTCCACATACACGATGCCCCGGTCGGTTTTGGACTTCGACGGCGTCTTGTCCAGGACCGTGGTCTCGCCGTAGATGGTGTCGCCGTGGAAGGTGGGCGCCACATGCCGCAGTGACTCGACCTCCAGATTGGCGATGGCCTTTCCGGAGACATCGGGGACGGACATGCCCAGCAGCAGTGAGTAGATGTAGTTACCGACCACCACGTTCTTGCCGAAATCGGTCGTCTTCTCGGCGTAGTTGCTGTCCATGTGCAGCGGGTGATGGTTCATGGTGAGCAGACAGAAGAGGTGGTCGTCGTACTCGGTGACCGTCTTCCCCGGCCAGTGCCGGTAGACGTCGCCCACCGTGAACTCCTCATAGGTACGGCCGAACTGCATGGCTCACGCCTCCGGGGGCTGGAAGGTGGACGTACGGCTCATCCCGGCGGCGCGGCCCTTGCCCGCGACGACCAGGGCCATCTTGCGGCTGGCCTCGTCGATCATCTCGTCCCCGAGCATCGCCGAGCCCTTCATACCGCCCTCCGCCGAAGTGCAGTAGTCATAGGCGTCCAGGATCAGCTCGGCGTGGTCGTAGTCCTCCTGCGACGGCGAGAAGACCTCATTGGCCGCTTCCACCTGGCCGGGGTGCAGCACCCACTTGCCGTCGTAGCCGAGGGCGGCCGCGCGCCCGGCCACCTCGCGGAAGCCGTCCACGTTCCGGATCTGCAGGTACGGGCCGTCGATCGCCTGGAGGTCATGCATGCGGGCCGCCATCAGGATCCGCATCAGGATGTAGTGATAGGCGTCCGCCGGATAGCCGGGCGGCTGCTCGCCCACGACCAGCGACTTCATGTTGATGGACGCCATGAAGTCGGCCGGGCCGAAGACGATGGTCTCCAGACGCGGCGAGGCTCCGGCGATCTCGTCCACGTTGACCAGGCCCTTGGCGTTCTCGATCTGCGCCTCGATGCCGATCCGCCCGATCTCGAAGCCCATCGTCTTCTCGATCTGGGTGAGCAGCAGGTCCAGCGCGATGACCTGCTGGGCATCCTGCACCTTGGGCAGCATGATGCAGTCCAGGTTCGGGCCCGCGCCCTCGACCACCGTGATGACGTCCCGGTACGTCCAGTGGGTGGTCCAGTCGTTGACCCGCACCACTCGGGTCTTGCCGGTCCAGTCGCCCTCGTTCAGCGCCTTGACGATGGTGTGCCGGGCGTCCTCCTTGGCCAGCGGGGCGCAGGCGTCCTCCAGGTCCAGGAAGACCTGGTCGGCCGGGAGCCCCTGGGCCTTCTCCAGGAAGCGCGGATTGGAGCCGGGGACGGCGAGGCACGAACGGCGCGGCCGAAGGCGGCTGGCGGCATCGGCGCGGTCGGGGGCGGTCATACGAGAACCTCCAGAGGGGGAAGCGTGTTCGCGGCGCGGATCTCATCGACGATACGGCCGATGATCTCCGTGATACCGAAGTCCTTGGGGGTGAAAACGGCGGCGACACCCGCCGCGCGCAGGGCCGCCGCGTCCGAGGACGGGATGATCCCGCCGACGATGACGGGAATGTCCTGGGCACCCGCGGTGCGCATCCGCTCCAGGACGTCCGGCACCAGCTCGGCGTGCGACCCGGACAGGATGGACAGCCCGACGCAGTGCACATCCTCGGCCACGGCCGCCGAGACGATCTGCTCCGGGGTGAGCCGGATCCCCTGGTAGACCACCTCGAAACCGGCGTCCCTGGCCCGTACGGCGATCTGCTCCGCGCCGTTGCTGTGCCCGTCCAGACCCGGCTTGCCGACCAGCAGCCGCAGCCTTCCGCCGCCGAGCTCGGCCGCGGTCTTCCCGACCTTCTCGCGGACCGAGACCAGCAGGGAGCCCGCCTCCGGGGCGACGGACAGGGGCGCTCCACCGACCCCGGTGGGGGCGCGGTACTCGCCGAAGACATCGCGCAGCGCCCAGGCCCACTCCCCGGTGGTCACCCCCGCGCGGGCACAGCGCAGGGTGGCCTCCATCAGGTTGTCGGTCCCCACGGCGGCCTTACGGAGGGCACCGAGGGCCTCCTGGGCGGGTCCCTCGTCGCGCTGCTCGCGCCAGGTGTGCAGGGCCGAGACCACCCGCGCCTCGTTCTCCGGGTCCACCGTCATGATCGCGGTGTCGAGGTCGGCCGTGAGCGGATTGGGCTCGGTGGACTCGTAGCAGTTGACGCCGACGATCTTCTCCTTGCCCGCCTCGATCCGCGCCCGGCGCTCGGAGTGGGAGGCCACCAGCCGCGCCTTGAGGTAGCCGGACTCGACGGCGGCCATCGCGCCGCCCATCTCCTGGATCCGCTCGATCTCGGCCTCGGCCTCCTCCACCAGCGCGGCGACCTTGGACTCGATCACATGGGAGCCCTCGAAGACGTCGTCGTACTCCAGCAGATCGCTCTCATGGGCGAGGACCTGCTGGATGCGCAGCGACCACTGCTGGTCCCAGGGGCGGGGCAGGCCCAGCGCCTCGTTCCAGGCCGGGAGCTGGACGGCGCGGGCGCGGGCGTCCTTGGAGAGGGTGACGGCCAGCATCTCCAGGACGATGCGCTGGATGTTGTTCTCCGGCTGGGCCTCGGTCAGGCCGAGCGAGTTCACCTGGACGCCGTAGCGGAACCGGCGGTGCTTGGGGTTCTCGATGCCGTACCGCTCGCGGGTGATCCGGTCCCAGATGCGGCCGAAGGCGCGCATCTTGCACATCTCCTCGATGAAGCGGACGCCCGCGTTCACGAAGAAGGAGATCCGGGCCACCACGTCGCCCTTACGGTCCTCGGGAACCTGGCCGGAGGCGAACACCGCGTCCAGTACGGCGACCGCCGTGGACATCGCGAAGGCGATCTCCTGCACCGGAGTGGCCCCGGCCTCCTGCAGGTGGTAGCTGCAGATGTTGATCGGGTTCCACTTGGGGATGTGGTTGACCGTGTACGCGATCATGTCGGTGGTCAGCCGCAGGCTCGGGCCCGGCGGGAAGACATGCGTCCCCCGCGACAGGTACTCCTTGACGATGTCGTTCTGCGTCGTCCCCTGGAGCTTGGCGATATCGGCGCCGTGCTCCTCCGCGACGACCTGGTACAGCGCCAGCAGCCACATCGCCGTCGCGTTGATCGTCATGGAGGTGTTCATCCGCTCCAGGGGGATCTCCTGGAACAGCCGCCGCATGTCACCCAGGTGCGAGACCGGGACCCCGACCCGGCCCACCTCGCCACGGGCGAGGATGTGGTCCGGGTCGTAGCCGGTCTGGGTGGGCAGGTCGAAGGCGACCGAGAGCCCGGTCTGGCCCTTGGCCAGGTTGCGCCGGTACAGCTCGTTGGACGCCTCGGCGGTGGAGTGCCCGGCGTAGGTGCGCATCAGCCAGGGGCGGTCCTTGGGCCGCGGTGTGCCACTCATCGCACGTCCCGGCTGCGCTTGTCGGTCCGCTCCGACAAGTCGTCACGGAACAAATTAATGGCGTCGATGTGCTGCTCGCGCATCGCCTGGTCGCGCACGCCCATGCCCTCCTCGGGGGCCAGGCACAGCACGCCGACCTTGCCCTGGTGGAGGTTGTGGTGGACGTCGTACGTGGCCTGGCCGGTGTCCTCCAGCCGGTACGTCTTGGACAGCGTCGGGTGGATCTTGCCCTTGGCGATCAGACGGTTGGCCTCCCACGCCTCGCGGTAGTTGGCGAAGTGCGAGCCGAGGATCCGCTTCAGCGACATCCACAGGTAGCGGTTGTCGTATTCGTGGGTGTAGCCGGAGGTCGAGGCGCAGGTGACGATCGTGCCGCCCTTACGGGTGACATAGACGGACGCGCCGAAGGTCTCCCGGCCCGGGTGCTCGAAGACGATGTCCACGTCCTCGCCACCGGTCAGCTCGCGGATCTTCTTGCCGAACCGCTTCCACTCGCGCGGGTCCTGGGTGCCGTCGTCCTTCCAGAACTTGTAGTCCTCGGCGGTGCGGTCGATGATCGCCTCGGCGCCCATCCGCCGGCAGATCTCGGCCTTCTGCGGCGAGGAGACCACACAGACCGGGTTGGCCCCGCCGGCCAGCGCGAACTGGGTGGCGTAGGAGCCGAGCCCGCCGCTCGCGCCCCAGATCAGGACGTTGTCGCCCTGCTTCATCCCGGCGCCGTTGCGGGAGACCAGCTGCCGGTAGGCGGTGGAGTTGACCAGACCCGGGGCGGCCGCCTCCTCCCAGCTCAGATGGGTTGGCTTGGGCATCAGCTGGTTGGACTTGACCAGCGCGATCTCGGCGAGTCCGCCGAAGTTGGTCTCGAAGCCCCAGATGCGCTGCTCGGGGTCGAGCATGGTGTCGTTGTGGCCGTCGGCGCTCTCCAGCTCGACCGACAGACAGTGCGCCACGACCTCGGCGCCCGGCTTCCAGGAGTTCACGCCGGGGCCGGTGCGCAGCACGACGCCCGCGAGGTCGGAGCCGATGATGTGGTACGGCAGGTCGTGCCGCTTGGCCAGGGGGGAGAGCTTGCCGTACCGCTCCAGGAAGCCGAAGGTCGGCAGCGGCTCGAAGATCGAGGTCCACACGGAGTTGTAGTTGACCGAGCTGGCCATCACGGCGACGAGCGCCTCTCCGGGGCCCAGCTCGGGCACCGGCACCTCGTCCACGTGCAATGACTTGCGGGGGTCCTTCTCCCGGGTGGTGAGGCCCGCGAACATCTCGGCCTCGTCCTTGCGCACGGTCACCGCGCGGTACGACTCGGGGACGCGCAGTGCCGCGAACTCCTCGGGTGCTGTGTCCGACGCCAGGATCGCGTCAAGTATCTCGTTCATCGGTGCCTCCGGCGAAGCGTCCACGGGGGGACGCCTGAGGGAACGCTGGGCTCGTGACGGGTGATGTTGATGCGGTGCCGTCGGTTCGGCGGAGGTGGTGCTCGATGCGGCGCGGGTGGCGCCGGGTGCCTGGTGACGCAGGCGTTGTCCGGGCGCGCAAAGCGGTTTGCGGGGACAGCCGACGCACGATGGTTGGCAGTGCGCCGGCCGCCCGGACAACATCACCGTATGGCACTCTGTGCCACCTCGCAAGACACTGGGTGCCAACAATTTCCCTCAGTTGTCATCTCCAGTGCACACATGAGCAACAACGGCCGCCCCAAGCGGGGCGGCCGTCGCGGTGTGGATCCCGTAGTGCGTGTCCTTCGTCAGTCGTCCTTCTCCAGCGAGAGGGCGAAGATGTGCGCCCGTGCGGTGCCCGAGGGGGCGCCCAGGGTGATCGCCGACAGCTCCTTGCCCGGGTCCAGCTCCACCACCTGGTGGAAGATCGCGGCCTTGGTGCCCAACGGGCCGGTGCGGGTGTGGATCTGACTCGTCCGCACCGCCTCCGTCTCCCCGTACGCCGGACCCGACATCCAGGCCGTCAGCTGGATGGTCAGCCTGCCCGTGGAGCCGTCGGCGTACATGGCCTCGGCGGGGACGGACACATTGCCGGTGTCGCCCGCGCCCAGCACATGCAGCTTCGTATAGCCGCCCGCCGCGACCGTGACCTTCTGACCTGCGGCGATGACATTGTTGTTGGAGCCCTCGCTGCCGTTGCTGAACGCGAAGGCGATCCCGTCGTCCTCGGTCTGCCCGGTCTGCGGCAGCTGCGCCATCGGATAGGTGCGGCCCGTACCGTCGAAGTCGCCGTCCCCGTAGTACATCTCGGTGGTGATGGCGTCGTTGTCGAAGTGCCCGGTCAGATCGATCTGGGTGACGCCGCCCGCCTGCGGCAGCTCCGGCAGGCCCCAGGGCTCGGCCGGGGTGGTGACCTTCACCGGGGCGATCCGGAAGTCCGGCCGGGCGCCGGCCGGGTAGATCACCGCCTCGTCCTCCCGGTCCAGCTCCAGCTCGATCTCGCCGTTCCCCAGGTCACGCCACTTCGGGGCGGGGCCGCCCACCCCGGCGACCGCGACCCGGCCGCCGATCGAATGGCGGACGCGGCAGGGTTCCCCGGCCAGGCTGCGCACCCGCACCCAGCGCGTCGTACCGCCCGTACGCACCCCGCTGACCAGGAACGCGCCCTGGGTGCGGAAGTCGTGCAGCGTGACGTCCTTCCACTCGCCCGGCACCCCGGGGAAGAAGCGGATGGTCCCGCCCCAGCTCTGGCAGAGCATGTCGTGGATCGCCTGTGCGCCCGACAGCGGGGTCTCGATCACCGGACCCGCCTCGTAGTAGTGGGTATTGGGCTGGATGAACCGCGCCACCAGCTCCCGCAGATACTTCAGCGCGTCATCGCCGCGCCCCATCTGCGTCGAGATCGAGGCCGCGCCCGAGAAGCTGTAGCCGCGCAGCGCGCCCTCGAAGCTGATCCAGTGCTCCAGCGAGCGGGCGATCAGGTCCCGGTGCTCCTTCTGGTCCCAGTTGACCAGGTAGAGCGGGTAGACCGAGAGCATATGGGAGTAGTGGCGGTGGGACTTGGCGAAGGGGACACCGGTGCCGACCATGAAGCCGTTCTCGTCCACCGGATAGTCGACCAGCTTCTCCAGCACCTCGCGCCACTTGGGCACCAGCGGATCGTCCTTGTCCAGCAACTCGACCGTGGTCAGCAGGGTCTGGCAGGACCAGCGCAGCAGCGCCAGGTCGTAGTTGCAGTCCGGGGCCGCGCCGTACTCGGGGGAGAAGGTCTTCGGCAGATGCAGCCTGCCGTCCGGCTGCTGGGTGAGGAAGTGGAGGTAGTAGTTGGTGGAGCGGCGCAGCAGCGGATAGAGCACGTCCTCCAGCAGGCCCCGGTCCATGGTGTGGCGGTAGCTCAGCCAGACGTTGTGCAGCGCCCAGGGCAGATTGCCCACCTCGGGGGAGTCCCCGACGCCCGGTACCGGCACCGTGCCGTTGTCCTCGCACTGCGCGTCCGTGGAGCGGCGCAGCCCGGCCGAGTCGGCGCGGTACTCGGGCTTGAGACCGCTGATGAGCACGTCGGTGTTCTCGGCGAGGGTGCGCGGAATCGCGTCCAGCTCCAGGTGGTTGGAGCCGTGCACCGGCCAGTACTCCAGCTGGACGTTGAGGTTCCACCACACCCCGGGCCACGGGGTCGGCTCCACCCACGGGCCGGTGGTGGCCATGACGGGGGCGTGCTCACGGGCGGCGCAGGCCAGCTTGTAGAGCTGGATCCAGTAGAAGCTCTGGAGCATCCCGTCGGGCACCGAGATGAAGCTCTTGCGGTAGAAGCGGTGCCACCACTCGTAGTGGGTGCGCCGCAGGGTGGAGACCGGCAGCGCCGACGCCTTGCGCACGGTGGTCCGCGCCCGGCCCTCCGCGTCCGTACCGGGGTAGGAGTGCGCCACGGCCAGGTAGTACGTGCGCTCCCGGCCGCTGCCGCGCTGCTTGTACGCGCTCACCGTCTGCCCGCCCGCCACCAGCGACTGGACGGTGACGCCCAGCCCGTCCTCGGTGCGGCTGACCGGGGCCGGGTTGGGCTCGAAACCCTTCGGCGGATCCTCGCGGACGATGCGCGGACTGACCGCCGGTGAGGGCTTGAACTCCCAGCGGAACCCCTCCTCGCCGGCGCTCGCCTCGACGGTGGCCAGCAGCATGGTGCGGTCGTTGTGCACCAGCGCGCGGAGCTTCAGCTTCCCCTTGTCCGTGGTGACCGTGCCGCGCAACTCGGCGTTCCACAGATCCAGCCGCAGATCGACGCCGGTGATGGCGCCGACCGGGCGCAGCAGCAGATTGCCGACCGGGAGCCGCGCCACGCCCCAGTCGCTGCCGCCTTCGGTGGGCCGGTGGTCCTGCACCTCACTGTGGTGGACCGTGAAGCGCAGCGCGTTCTCCCCGGGCTCCTGATAGATCATCGAGCCGAGCAGGCCATTGCCGAGGAACGGCCCCTCGTACCACGTTCTCGGCAAGCGCTTCCAGAGCAGATCCTGACCGCTGAGAAAGCGTTCCCACTCCTGGTCGGTGCGCATGCCCCGCAGGGTCACCGAATGCTGTGGCTGGGCCGCCGCCTCCTGTTCGGGGAGGGCCGCACCGACGGCCGTGCTCGCGGCCGCGCCCGCCGCCACCCGGCCCAGGAATCCACGTCTGCTGACTGGCATCCCGATCTTCTCCCGTCCCCGAAGCGACTAGATTGCTCCGATGATTTGGCTAGACGGGAGCGTAGAAACGGGCTGATGATGCGTCAAGGCACCCGATTGCTCTGATGTATCGAGCGCCGTGTCGAGGATGCGGTGAACGAGGAGGAACGATGCGAACGGCACGATCAAAGGTCACCAGAGCCGTGGCCGCCCTCGCCTGCGCGGCCGCCGTGCTGGTGCCGCTCCGGGCGGCGGCGGCATCGGACGGTCGTGCGCAGGACTGGCGGCTGACCGGAAAGGGGCAGGTCAGCGGCGAGCTCAAGCTGAACAATGAGGGCGCGCTGACGCTGGCCGCGCGCCATGGCTCCACCGCCGTGCTGCGGCCGTCGGGCCTGGGCATCCGCACCGCCGAGACCGATTTCAGCAAGGGCTTGCGGTTCGCGGGGCGCAGCGACCGTAAGGTCCACGAGACCTACCCGACCACCACCGGCCGCCGCACCCACCACACCTCCGACGCCTCCGAGTCGACCTTCACCTTCCGCAAGGACGGGCGGACTCTGAAGGTGGTCATCCGGGTCTCCGCCGACGGGCTGGCCTACCGCTATGTGCTGCCGGACAAGGGGACGGTCACGGTGCTCGGCGAGAGCACCGAGTACGCCGTCCCGCCGTCCGCCGACTCCTTCCTCCTGCCGTACGACAACGGCCGCCAGGACTACGAGTCCGCCCATGACCACGGCAAGGTCGCCGACGCCAAGGCGGGCGACTACGGCTATCCGTCGCTCTTCCACATCGGCTCCAGCTGGATGCTGATCGAGGAGGCGGACCTCAACAGCTCCTACGGCGGCTCCCGGCTCACCCTCGACTCCGCCACCGACCGCTTCAAGCTCACCCTCCCCGACCCCGCCGAGGTCAGTGGCCCCGGGCTGACCACCCCCTGGCGGACCATGGTCATCGGAGACCTCGCCACCGTCACCGAGAGCGATCTGCCGACCGATCTGGCCGCCCCCTCCAAGGTCGCCGACACCTCCTGGATCAAGCCGGGCAAGGCGGCGTGGTCCTGGTGGTCGGACGGACAGAGCCCGACCAGCCTGGACGCCCAGAAGAAGTTCGTGGACTTCGCGGCGCGCGAGGGCTGGGAGTACATCCTGGTGGACTCCGGCTGGAGCGACTCCTGGATGCCCGAGCTGACCGCGTACGCCAAGGAGAAGGGCGTCGGCGTCTGGGTGTGGGCCCGTTGGCAGACCATCGACGCGCAGAGCGAGCGCGACCGGCTGTTCCCGCTGTGGAAGTCCTGGGGGATCGCCGGACTGAAGATCGACTTCCTGGAGTCGGACGGCCAGGACCGGATGCGCTGGTACGACGCGGTCTTCAAGGACAGCGCCCGGCACAAGCTGATGCTGAACTTCCACGGCGCCACGATCCCGCGCGGCCAGGAGCGCACCTGGCCGCAGCTGATGAGCACCGAGGCGGTCAAGGGCGCCGAGGGCACCCGCCCCAAGCCGGGCCGCCAGCCCTTCCCGGCGGCGCACTACACGACCCTGCCGTTCACACGGAACCTCATCGGGCCCATGGACTTCACACCGGTGACCTTCACCGGCGTGCGGCCCACGAGTGACGCGGCCGAACTCGCGCTCTCGGTCGTCTACGAATCCGGGGTGCAGCACTTCGCCGACAGCGTGGAGTCCTACGAGAGCAGACCGCTCGAGCTGAAGTTCCTGAACCAGGTGCCCACGGTGTGGGACGAGACAAAGCTGGTCGACGGCGACCCCGGCGACCGCGCCGTCCTGGCCCGCCGCTCCGGCGACACCTGGTACCTGGGCGCGATCACCTCGGGCGCGGCCCGCACGCTGGACGAGCCGCTGAGCTTCCTCGGCAAGGGCGGCTGGCGGATCGAGATGTGGAAGGACGGCCCGGACGGAAAGGTCGTCACCGAGACCCAGGAGGTCACGGCGACCTCACGGCTCAAGGTGGACGTCCCCAAGAACGGCGGCTTCGCCGCGAAGCTGACGAAGACGGGCTAGGGCGCCCGCGCCGCCCCGCACCGGGGCGGCGCAGGCGCGGCCAGGGCGGGGCCCGCCTGTGGGGGGCGGGCCCCGCTCCCCGCTCCCCGCCGCGACGGCGAGGTCGGAGGGGCGGGTGCCGCCCCTCGTCTCCGCCGCGACGGCGGGACGTCCGACGGTGCAGTTCGGCGGTGCCGAACCGCCTGTTCGGCGGGCCACCGGGCCCGGGGTCGGCTTGTGGGGGGCGGGTGCCGCCCCTCCCTGCCGACCGCGACGGCGCGCGGGGTCTGCCTGCGGTGGCGGGTGCCGCCCTTCCTCCCCGCCGCGATGGCGGGACGTCCGACGGTGCAGTTCGGCGGTGCCGAACCGCCTGTTCGGCGGGCCACCGGGCCCGGGGTCGGCTTGTGTGTGTGGGGGGGCGGGTGCCGCCGCTCCCTGCCGACCGCGATGGCGCGCGGGGTCTGCCTGCGGTGGCGGGTGCCGCCCTCCCCTCCCGCCGCGACGGCGGGACGCCCGACGGCGGAGTTCGGCGGTGCCGAACCATCCGCATGGGCGGGCAGCCTCAGCCCAGGACGAGGTCCGCCAAGCGTGGCGGCGAACCCAGAACCGGCGAACCCCAAACCGCAGCGCTAGCGCTGCAATGCTTTCTTGATCGTCCGCATGACCTCCGTCAGCGGCGCGTCCGTCCGCGCCACCATCACCACCACCTCGTCCTCCTCCTTCGCCGAGACCGCCGCCGCGGGGCGCCCGCCGGCCACGGCGGGACGGTCCCCGATGCCGCTCCCGAACGTTTCGCGGACGATCGCGAAGGCGTGGTCCAGCTGGGACTCCAGTTCGCCCTGGCCGCCCGCCCGCAGCCAGCGCCGCAGCACATGGTTGTGGGCCGTGACCACGGCCGACGCGGCGACCTCGGCCAGCAGCGGATCGTCGTCGCCGTCATGGTGGGCGCCCTCGTCGAAGTGGCCCAGCAGATAGCGGGTGAAAAGCCGCTCGTAGCGGGCCACCGAGGCGATCTCCCGCTCCCGCAGCGCCGGTACCTCACGGGTCAGCCGGTAGCGCTCCACGGAGACGCCCGGCGAGGCCGCGTACATCCGCATGACCTCCTTGATCCCGCGGCACACGGTGTCCAGGGGGTTCTCATGCGGAGGCGCCGCGTCCAGTACCGCCGCCGCCCGCACCAGTGTGTCGTCGTGGTCCGGGAAGATCGCCTCTTCCTTGGAGCGGAAGTGCCGGAAGAAGGTGCGGCGGGCCACCCCCGCCCTGGCCGCGATCTCGTCGACGGTCGTCGCCTCGTACCCCTGCGTCGCGAACAACTCCATTGCCGCGGCCGCGAGTTTGCGGCGCATGGACAGACGCTGAGCTGCGGCGCGGCGGCTTCCCGCGCTCTCACCGCCGCCGGATGAGGGGGTTCGCTTCGTACGCTCCGTACGCGTGGCCTTCACGGGCTGGGACATGTGGGGAACGTAACACGCTTGTGAGTGCCGGTGCGGGGGCAGACCGACGGAGGGCTCCAGCAGCCCGCCCCACCGGGTACCGGAGTCAGACGGTCCGCCCCACCCGGAGGCGTACTCAGGCTTTGGCATACTCGCGGAAGCCGCGCCCGGTCTTGCGGCCGAGGCACCCGGCGGCCACCAGATGCTCCAGCAGCGGCGCCGGCGCCAGGCCCGGCTCGCGGAACTCCCGGTGCAGCACCTGCTCGATGGCCAGCGACACATCCAGCCCCACGACGTCGAGCAGTTCGAAGGGGCCCATCGGATAGCCGCCGCCCAGTTTCATCGCGGCGTCGATGGCGTCCGGGGTGGCGTAGTGCTCCTGGACCATCTTCACAGCGTTGTTGAGGTACGGGAACAGCAGGGCGTTCACGATGAATCCCGCCCGGTCGCCGCAGTCCACCGGGTGTTTGCGCACCGCCGCGCACACGGCGTGCGCGGTCGCGCGCACATCGTCCGCGGTCAGCACGGTGTGCACCACCTCGACCAGCTTCATCGCGGGCGCCGGGTTGAAGAAGTGCAGGCCCACCACGTCCTGCGGGCGCGAGGTCACCCGCGCGCAGGCGACGACCGGGAGCGAGGAGGTGGTCGTGGCCAGCACCGCGCCCGGTTTGCAGACCTTGTCCAGCACCCGGAAGAGCTCCTGCTTGACCACCAGGTCCTCGGCCACCGCCTCCACGGCCAAGTCCACGTCGGCGAACGCGTCGAGCGCGTCGGCCGGGGTGATCCGCGCCAGCGTCTGCTCCCGGGCCCGCTCCGTCATCCGCCCCTTGGACACCGACCTTTGCAGGGATTTCCCTATGCGGGCCTTCGCCGCCGCGGCCTTCTCCAGGGTCCGGCCGGCCAGCACCACCTCCAGGCCCGCCTTGGCGAAGACCTCGGCGATCCCGGAGGCCATCGTGCCCGAACCGGCGACGCCGACGGCGCGCACGGGGCGCGCCCCTTCCGTGGAGTGCCCCACCTCGGCCGTCGCGGCATCGGGCACGATGGTGCCGCTGCCCGGCGCCTCGTACGTGTAGAAGCCGCGGCCCGCCTTACGGCCGGTGAGACCGGCCTGGGCGAGCTGCCCCAGGATGGGCGCGGGCGCGTGCAGCCGGTCGCCGGAGGCGGCGTACATGGCCTCCAGGACGGTGCGGGCGGTGTCGACGCCGATCAGGTCGAGCAGGGCCAGCGGGCCCATCGGCAGCCCGCAGCCGAGCTTCATCGCGGCGTCGATGTCCTCCCGCGCCGCGTACTTGGCCTCGTACATCGCGGCGGCCTGGTTGAGATAGCCGAACAGCAGCCCGTCGGCGACGAACCCGGGCCGGTCGCCGAGCGCCACCGGCTCCTTGCCCAGGTCGCGGGCGAGCGCGGTGACCGCCTCGACGGCCGCGGGGGCGGTCAGCACGCTGGAGACGATCTCGACGAGCTTCATCGCGGGCGCCGGATTGAAGAAGTGCAGGCCCAGGACCCGCTCCGGATGTGCGGACTCGGCGGCCAGCCGGGTCACCGACAGCGCGTTGGTGCCGGTCGCGATGATCGCGGAGGGACTGACCACGGTGTCCAGCTCGGCGAAGACCTCGTGCTTGGTGTCGTAGTCCTCCGGCACCACCTCGATCACCAGCTCGGCGTCGGCGGCGGCGCGCAGATCGGTGGAGATGCGGAAGCGGTCGAGGATCCCGGCCCGCTCCCGTTCGCTGATCCGCTCGCGGTGCACGGCGCGGGCGGTGGCGACCTCGATCGCGGTGACGGCTCGGCGGCAGGCGCTTTCGTCGATGTCGATGCCGATCACCTCGCGGCCCGCTCGGGCCAGGGTTTCGGCGATGCCGGTGCCCATCGTGCCGAGCCCGACGACGGCGACAGTAGTGAGCGGGGCCCGGGAGGGGGAGAGATCAGAGGGGGACGTAGTGCTGACGCCGGTGTGTGGGAGACGGTCCATCGCGGACTCCAGAGGGTGTTCCCCGGAAACGGGGATGAAGTGACGACTGAGGGGAGCTCGTGCCATGCCACTGCTGCCGTTCACGCCACGCATGCGCGGGGGGCTGACGCGGCTGACACAAATCCCCGATGGAAGGGCTTGCACGCTCCCTTACGGACAGCGCCGTACGGAGGAAACTGCCCGTGGGAGACACGCGGCCGGCCCTGTCCCGGGGCCATGCCTCAACTGCTGTTCTGGAACTGCCGAACCGACGTCACACAAGGCGGCTGCGTCACCAGGCCGCCGGAGCAGGGGTGCTGCTCGTGTCGCCATATTAACTCGCGGGTAACCAAGATGCCAGAGCTCAAAGTGAGGCCGTGCCGGAACGCGGCCCACCGGGGAGGGGAGACCTCGTATGGACGATGAATTCCGGACGCTGACGGAGCGGGTACGGGCCTCGCTCTCAACCCCGCAGGAAACCGCGGCCCATGCCTCGCTGCTCGCGCTCGTGCGCCAGGGCACCCCCGCCGCGCGCGAACAGCTGGCCCGCATCCTCGTCGCGCCGGAGCAGCCGCTGTGGGCCCGGGAGACGGCCGCCTTCGTGCTCGGCAGCGCCAAGGACCGCCGGGCCTTCGAAACCCTTGTCCTCCTGCTCAACTACCGCGAGCCGGCCCGCTGTGCGACCGCCGCCCGGGTGCTGGCCCGGCTCGGCGATCCGCGCACCGCGCGGGCCGCCGCCGCCCTGGCCACGAATCCGCTGCGCACCGCGTACTCCCTGCACCCCATCCGGCTGCTGGTGGAGCTGCGGGCCCCCGAGTCCGTACCGGCCCTGGTGGCCGCCCTGGAACGGCAGTTGGCGGCCCGCGACCGGCACTGGGCGATCGCCCGCGCCTGCGTGGAGGGCCTGGGCGCGATCGGCGACGAGCGCGCCATCCCCGCCCTGACCGCCGCCGCCCAGCACATACGCCTCAGCGCGGCGGCAGCCGCCGCGCTGGCCCGGATCACCGGCGAGGGCGCCGTCACGGGCGGGGGCGCGCCGGAGCCGGCGGGCCAGGGCGGCGCGGCGGAGAAGGTGGGTGAGGCGCGGGTGCCGTGAGAGGGAGCGGGGGCGGGTTTTCAGAGCAGTGACAGCTGGGCCGATTCAGAGCAGTGACAGCTGGGCCGGTGGTGTGTCGGTCCGGGCGTCCGGCTCCTCTTCGGTCCGGGCGTCCGGCTTCCCGGACACATTGCGGTGGGCGCCCGACACGTACGGGCCGATGCCGTACTCGGCGGCGAAGTCGTGCACCATCCCGGTGATCCGCCGCTGGTACCACTTCGGGGCGTAGGACCCGCCCTCGTACAGCGCGTCGTACCGCCGCAGCAGCCGGGGGTGGTGGTGGGTGAGCCAGGCGGTGAACCACTCGCGGGCGCCCGGACGCAGATGGAGCACCAGCGGGGTCACGGAGCTGGCGCCGGCCTCCGCGATCGCCCTTACGGTGGCCCGCAGCTGCTCGGGGGAGTCGCCGAGGAAGGGGATCACCGGGGCCATCAGCACACCGCACGGGATCCCGTGGGAGGACAGCGTCCTTACGACGTCCAGGCGCCGCTCGGGCGAGGGCGTGCCCGGTTCGACGGTGCGCCACAGCTCGCCGTCGGTGAAGCCGACCGAGACCGAGACGCCGATGTCGGTGACGCGTGACGCCCGCCGCAGCAGCTCCAGGTCGCGCAGGATCAGGGTGCCCTTGGTGAGGATCGAGAAGGGGTTGGCGCGCTCCGTGAGCGCCGTAAGGATGCCGGGCATGAGCTGGTACCGGCCCTCGGCGCGCTGGTAGCAGTCCACGTTGGTGCCCATGGCGATGTGCTCACCGGTCCAGCGGCGGGAGGCCAGCTCGCGGCGGAGCAGCTCCGGCGCGTTGGTCTTCACCACGATCTGGGAGTCGAAGCCGATCCCGGTGTCCAGGTCGAGATAGCTGTGGGTCTTGCGCGCGAAGCAGTAGACGCAGGCGTGGCTGCAGCCGCGGTACGGATTCACCGTCCACTCGAACGGCATCCGGGAGGCCCCGGGCACCCGATTGACGATCGAGCGCGCCCGGATCTCGTGGAAGGTGATCCCGCGGAACTCCGGGGTGTCGAAGGTCCGGGTGGTCACCGCGTCCGCGGCGAAGAGGGCCGGGGTGGCCGCCGTGTCGTCTCGGGTCGTCAGGTTGTCCCAGCGCATCGCAGGCACCTCCGGGTCTCGCTCGTTACCACAATAGAACACATGTTTGATTGATTTTAGTCAACCCCGGATTTGGGCCGGTGCCGCTGAGGTGGTTGGCTTGCGCCTGTCAGGGCGTCATGGGCTGAAGGCGCCACGTCGAGGGCGGAAGGAAATGCGATGGGGCAGGTCGAGGCCACCACGGAGCGGATCGTCACGGGTAAGCCCGAGGACGTGTTCGACGCAATCGCCGACTACCGCGACACCCGTCCTCGGCTCCTCCCGCAGCAGTTCAGCGAGTACGAGGTGCGCGAGGGCGGCGACGGCGAGGGCACCGTCGTGCACTGGAAACTCCAGGCCACGAGCAAGCGGGTGCGCGACTGTCTGCTGGAGGTCTCCGAGCCGTCCGACGGTCAACTTGTCGAGAAGGACCGCAACTCCTCGATGGTCACCACCTGGACCGTCACCCCGGCGGGGGAGGGGAAGTCGCGGGTCGTCGTCACCTCCACCTGGACCGGCGCGACCGGCATCGGCGGCTTCTTCGAGCGGACCTTCGCCCCCAAGGGGCTGGCCCGGATCTACGACGAACTGCTGGCCAAGCTCGCCGCCGAGACGGCGGAACAGCGCCCGTAGTGCCCATGGTGTCCGTGGCCCCGCAGTGCCCATGGCGCCCGTAGTGCCCACGGCGCCCGTAGTGCCCGTGGCACCCGTAGTGCCCACGGCGCCCATGGCGTCCTGATTTCGTCCCCGGCCCCGTCTCCCGGACTGAACGTCGCACTCACCGGTTCGGGTGGTTTTCTCCGCGGTCCCGCATATCCCCGTACACACTCTCACCGGGGCGAATGCCGTCCGCGCCCCCTCGTCGGCGATTCGTCGCTGTTTGCCCCCCGTTGCGTGTGATGCGAGAAATGGGCGGCGCAGACGTGACGAGGGGAGTAGGACGTGGGCGGCACCACCGGGACCACCGGCGCCACCGTGCCGAAGCGGCGAGAGAGCCACGAGCACGGCGGATACGAACCGGCGGGCCCTCCCGCCCACGCCACCGACGACGGAACCGAAGCCGGCGGCGCCGGGGCGGGTGCGGCGCCGCCCCCGGCGGGCGGCGCCGCCCCGGCGCCCGCCGCGCTCAGCCCGGCCCGGGTGCGGATGGTCTTCTTCGGGCTGATGCTCGCGCTGCTGCTCGCGGCGCTCGACCAGACCATCGTCGCCACCGCCCTCCCCGAGGTGGTCGGCGAACTCCATGGCCTGGGCAAGATGTCCTGGACCGTCACCTCCTACCTCCTCGCGGTCACCGTCGTGCTGCCGCTCTACGGCAAGCTGGGCGATCTCATCGGCCGTAAGAGCGTCTTCGTCTTCGCGATCGTCGTCTTCATCGCCGGATCCGCGCTCGCGGGCTGGTCACGCACGATGGAGGAATTGATCGCCTTCCGGGCCGTGCAGGGCGTGGGCGCCGGCGGTTTGATGATCGGCGTCCAGGCGATCATGGCCGATATTGTTCCCCCGCGGGAACGTGGCCGCTATATGGGGCTCATCGGCGCCGCGTTCGGTCTCGCCTCGGTGGCCGGGCCGCTGCTCGGCGGGTTCTTCACCGACCATGCCTCCTGGCGCTGGTGTTTCTACGTCAATGTCCCCCTCGGACTGCTCACCCTCGCCGTCGTGGCCGCCGTCCTCAAGGTGCCGGAGCCGCCGCGGCGGGCCCGCTTCGACTATCTGGGCGCGCTGTTCCTGTCCCTGTTCTCCACCTGCGCGGTGCTGCTGACGAGTTGGGGCGGCACGGAGTACGCGTGGGGCTCCCGCGTCATCCTCGGGCTCGCCCTGGGGGCGGCGGGTTCTGCGATCCTCTTCGTCGTCGTGGAGTGCGTCGTCCCCGAACCCATCATCCCCATGCGGCTGTTCCGCGACTCGGTGTTCTGCGTCAGCGGGCTGATCGGCGCCGTCATCGGCGTCGCCCTCTTCGGTGCCGCCAGCTATCTGCCGACCTTCCTCCAGATGGTCGACGGCGTCTCGGCCACCGAGTCGGGGCTGCTGATGGTGCCCATGATGGGCGGCATGGTGCTGGCCTCCATCCTCTCCGGCCACCTCATCAGCACCACCGGCCGCTACAAGGTCTTCCCCGTCGTCGGCGGGCTGATCTCCATCGCCGGCATGTGGCTGCTCTCCCGGCTGGAGGAGGACACCTCCCGCCAGGACTACAGCCTGTGGATGGGCGTCCTCGGGCTCGGCATCGGGCTCGTCCTGCCGGTGCTCGTCCTCGCCGTGCAGAACTCCGTGCCCGCGGCCGACCTCGGCTCGGCCACCAGCGCCAACAACTACTTCCGGCAGATCGGCGGCAGCGTCGGCGCGGCCGTCTTCGGCACGCTCTTCGCCAACCGGCTCACCGACCGCCTCCAGGTCGACCTGCCCTCCGGGGCGGCGTACGGGAGCGGCGGCGACGGAACCGGTCTGCCCGACCCCGACTCGGTCACCCCGCAGATGGTGCACGCCATGCCGGGCGCCCTGCGGGACGGCTACATCGCGGCGTACGCCCACGCCATACCGCGGATCTTCCTCTATCTCGTGCCGGTGCTCGTCCTGGGCTTCCTGCTCGCCTTCCTCCTGAAGGAGAAACCTCTGGTGTCCCACACCGACTATGCCGTCCAGCAAGACCCGCAAGATCTGCACGACCCCGTGGTGCCGGCCGCGCGCGCGGGCGCCCGGCCCCGGCACGCCGCGGCCGCCTCGCCCACCGCGCCGCCACCCACCGCGGGCGTCCCGGTCTGCGGCACGGTCCAGCACCACGACGGCACCTCGGTCCCACGGGCGGCCCTGACCCTCATCGACGTCGGCGGACGCCAGATCGGGCGCGGCGCCACCGGGGAGGACGGGCGGTACGCGCTGAGCACACCCGGCGCCGGATCGTACGTCCTGATCGCGGCGGCCGGCGGCCACCAGCCGCGGGCGGTCAGCGTCACCGTCGGGGACCGGCCGGTCGAACTGGACGTGGTGCTCGGCGGCGCGGGACGGCTCGCCGGTGCCGTCCTTACGGCGGACGGCACGCCCGTAAGGGAGGCGACCGTCACCCTGACCGATGTGCGCGGCGAGGTCGTCGCGGCCACCCGCAGCGGCCGCGAAGGGGACTATGTGATGGACGAGTTGGTGGCGGGCGAGTACACCCTCGCCGCCAGCGCCCCCGCGTTCCGCCCCGCCGCCCTCCCCGTCACCGTCCAGGCCGCCCGCGAGACCCGGCAGGACATCGAACTGGCCGGTGGCGCGGTCCTGCGCGGAGTCGTCCGGGCCACCGGCGGCCGGGTGGTGGAGGACGCCCGGGTCACGCTGCTGGACGCGGCGGGCAACGTGGTCGACACGGCGACCACGGGCCCCGAAGGCGCGTTCCGCTTCATCGACCTGTCGGCGGGCGAGTACACGGTCATCGCGGCCGGCTACCCACCGGTGGCGACGGTCCTCCAGATCGCGGGCGGCGGCCGTACGGAGCGCGATCTCCAACTGGGCTACGAGGACTGAGGACTGGGGGCACCCGACGGACCATGACGCCTGCGGCGAACTGCTCCCCTCCCCGCCCCTTCCCACAGCGTCGATATGCGGCTCCGCCGCGTGGTGGGGCTTTGCCCCGAGTGCCGGGGTCCAGGGGCGGAGCCCCTGGTATCGGGAAGGGGCGGGGAGGGGAAAGATTCGCCAGGCGCCCCGTAGGCCCCACGCCGGGAGGCGCGCGCGAAGGCGCCTCCAGACGGCGACTTCCTCGCACGTACCCGCACATGACACCTATTCGGGTATTGCCTCCCGCGGTCACCCGCAACAGCCGTACCGTGGGTAGCGCTGTCGCAGATCTTGCGTGCGAAGGAGTCTTCCGCCTATGGAGTACGGCACGTCGCGCTGCGACGACGGCCAGGGCGAGCCACCCGTGGTGCCGGAGCAGCGCAGGGGTGTCCACGGGAGGATGCCGCTCGCGGTCGTCGTCATCGACGCCGAGGGGCGGGTCACACACTGGAGTTCGGGGGCGCGCAGGCTCTTCGGAGCCACGCGCCAACAGGCCGTCGGCCGTCCCGCCGTCGACCTGATGCCGGTCTCGGGGGCGTTACGCGGCGCCGAGGTGCGCACCGACGCGACGGGCAGCCCGGAGCTCGAAGAGTCGCGGCTCGGCACCGTGTACTACCCCACCGCGGGGCGGGCCCGTATGGCGGAGCCGGGCCATGGCCGGGTGGATGTCCTGTGGTGGGCGTATCCGCTGCTGGGCCCCGGCCCGGAGCGGCTGTTGGTGCTGGCGGCGGACGCCCAGGGGGTGGGCGGCGGCGCGCTGGGGCGCGATGAGCGGATCGGGCCCGGATTCGCGCTGCACACCGAGTTCCCCGGCGCCGAGCGGCTGGCCGGCCGGCTGCCGGACATCCTGCCCAACATGGGCCCGGCCACGGCCGGCCGGATCGTCGCCCAGGTGCTGGAACTGGGCTATCCGGTACTGGAGATCAGCCACCACGAGCGCGTCCCGGTGACGCCGGACTGGGGGATGCCCCGCTACCGCGAGCGCCGGGCGCGCCAGGAGGCCGTACGCCGGAGCGCGATCGCGGCGGAGGGCGCACCGGATGGGGCGCACGCCCCCGAGCGTTCGCCGGACCCCGACGAGGTGGACCTGGAGTACGCGGCGGTCCGTGAGCGGCTGGAGTTCCTCAACGAGGTCAGCGGCCGCATCGGCACCTCGCTCGACCTCGCCCGCACCATCCGCGAGGTGACCAGCGCCGCCGTCCCGCGCTTCGCGGACTTCGCCGGGACCCATCTGTGCGCCCAGGTCCTGGCGGGCGAGGGGTTCCCCGACGGCCCGCCCGACGTCACCACCGTCTGGCACCGCGTCTGGGTCGAGCACAATGACGAACCGGGCCGCTGGGACGACACCGTGCCGGTCGGCGAGAGCATCGCGTTCCCCGAGCACACCCCGTTCTTCCAGTGCATGGTCACGGGCGAACCGGTGCTGATCCCGCACATCAGCGACGAGGTGGGCGACCGGATCGCCGGGCAGTTCGAGAAGCGCGACCTCAGGCCCCTGATCAACGGCCGGTCGATTCTGATCGTGCCGCTCAAGGCGCGCGATGTGGTGCTGGGCTTCATGGTGCTGCTGCGGCGCCCCGGGCGTGAGCCGTTCGACGACATGGACCGTACGACCGGCGCCGAACTGGCCGCCCGCGCCGGGCTCGTGCTCGACAACGCCCGGATGTACACCTACCAGGAGAACGTCGCCGAGACGCTCCAGGACAGCATGCTGCCCCAGGTGACGCCGCGCATGGCGGGCTGCGACACCGCCACCCGCTATCTGCCCGGGACCCGGCTGGGCCGGGTCGGCGGAGACTGGTTCGACACCATCAAGCTGCCGGGGTCGCGCACCGCGCTGGTGGTCGGCGACGTCATGGGGCACGGGCTCACCTCGGCGGCGATGATGGGGCAGTTGCGCACCGCCGTGCAGACCATGGCCGCGCTCGACCTGCCGCCCGCCCAGCTGCTGCGCAACCTCGACGATCTGGCCCAGCGGCTCGGTGAGCACTATCTGGCCACCTGTCTGTACGCGGTCTACGACCCCGTCGGCTCCGAGCTGGTGGTCTCCAACGCGGGCCATATCCCGCCCGTGCTGGTGCGGGCCCAGGACGGCCGCAGCGAGCTGCTGGAACTGCCCACCGGGGCGCCGATCGGCGTGGGCGGGGTGCCCTTCGAGACGGTGACGGTGCGGGTGGCGCCCGGCGACCGGCTGGTGCTGTGCACGGACGGCCTGGTCGAGGTGCGGGGCCAGGACATCGGCGCCGGGATCGCCGCGCTGTGCGAGTCCGCGGCGCATCCGGCGGCGTCCATGGACGACGCGTGCGACACCATCATCCGGGCGCTGGCCGCCGCGTCCCGCGACACGGACGGCCGTGGGGGCCGTAAGGACGACGTGGCGCTGCTGATGGCCCGGCTGAACGGCGTACCGGCCGAGGACGTCGCCCAGTGGCGGCTCGCACTGGACCCCAGCGAGGTCGGGCGGGCGCGGCGGCTCGTCCGCGAACGGCTGCTGCGGTGGGGGCTGCCGGGGTCCGTGGAGACCGCCGAGCTCCTGGTGAGCGAGGCGGTGACCAACGCGATACGGCACGCTCACACCCACCATGTGCGGCTGCGTCTGGTGCGCACCGACGCCCTGCTGTGCGAGGTCACCGATGACGACCACGAACTCCCGGCGCTGCTGAGCGCGGACCGCGACGACGAGAGCGGGCGCGGGCTGCGGGTGATCAGCAAACTGGCGCGGGAGTGGGGGACGAGCCGCACGGGGCGCGGTAAAACGGTGTGGTTCGAGCAGGCGTTGGCACATCCTGCTGAGCAGGAGTTGGCATATCCGGCCGAGCAGGCGTCGGCACATTCGCCCGAGCAGGCGTTGGCACACCCAGGGGAGCGGCGATGAGCGTCTCGGAGCGCTACCGGCAGGCGTGGGAGAGCTACTGGCGGGAGACCTCGGACGCCCCGGGGGACGCCATCTGGGACGCGGACCCCTCGCTGAGCGCCGCCCCGCATCTGGACCTGCTCGCCCCGCACGCCGACACCTCGCTGCCGATCGTCGACCTGGGCTGCGGCAACGGCACCCAGACCCGCTATCTGGCCGCCCGCTTCGGGCGGGCGCTGGGCGTCGACCTGTCCCAGGCCGCGGTGGAGCACGCACGGCGCGCCGACCCGGCGGGCGCGGCGGAGTACCGGCGGCTGAGCCTGACGGACGCGGCCGCGGTGGCGGACCTGGCCCGGCGGCTCGGCGACGCCAATGTGTACATGCGGGCCGTGATCCACCAGAGCGACGCCGCCGACCGGCGTCCGGTCGCGGAGGCGGTGGCCACGCTGCTGGGGCGGCGCGGGCGGGGGTTCGTCGTGGAGCTGACGGCCCGGTCCAAGGCCGTGCTGGGGGAGCTGGCGGCGAGTCCGGGCGGTCCGCCGCCGAAGCTGCGCCGGGTCTTCGACCACGGGCTGCGGCCGGCCGACGCGGCGGACAAGGAGGTTCCGGAGGTGCTGGCGGAGGCCGGTCTTGAGATCCTGGCCGACGGCCCGACGGCGCTGGCCCAAACAGAGCAGTGGCCGGACGGCTCCCGGGTCGAGCTGCCGGCCCGCTGGTTCGTGGTCTCGCGGGCGTAGTCCGACGTGGCGGGCGGACCCCGCGCGCCGCAGGCGGGAACGGTGGACTGGACCAGTTATCCACAGGGGTGGTTCGGGTCGGGCGCGGCGCGTAACGTGACGAGGCATGAAGATCCTCATCAGCGCCGACATGGAGGGCGCCACCGGCGTGACCTGGCCGGCTGATGTGCTGCCCGGCACGCCGCAGTGGGAGCGCTGCCGCCGTCTGTTCACCTCCGATGTGAGCGCGGCCGTCGCCGGGTTCCTCGACGGTGGTGCGGACGAGGTGCTCATCAACGAGGCGCATTGGAGCATGCGCAATCTGCTGCTGGAGGAGCTGGACGACCGCGCGCAGATGCTCACCGGGCGGCACAAGACCCTGAGCATGGTCGAGGGCGTGCAGCACGGTGATGTGGACGGGGTGGCGTTCGTCGGCTATCACACCGGCGCGGGCACCGAGGGCGTCCTCGCCCACACCTACCTGGCCAACTCCATCACCGGTGTATGGGTGAACGGCGCGCGGGCGAGCGAAGGCCGGCTCAACGCACTGGTGGTCGCCGAGTACGGAGTGCCGGTGGTGCTGATCACCGGGGACGACAAGACCTGCGAGGACGCCAAGGACTATGTGCCCGACGCCCGGTGCGTCGCGGTCAAGGACTATGTCTCGCGCTATGCGGCGGTGTGCCGCACCCCCGCCCGCACGGCCGCGGACATCAGGGAGGCGGCGCGGGAGGCGGCGGTGTTGGCGGTGCGCCATGAGCCCGCCGACGGCGGGCCGTTCACGCTGGAGCTGGAGTTCGACGCCGAGCATCTGGTGGGGGCGGCGAGCGTCGTACCGGGCGTGGAGCGCAGCGGCGAGCGTCGCGTCGCGTACACCTCACCGACCATGTACGAGGGGATCCGCTGCTTCAAGGCCGTCACGACGGTCGTCTCGGCCGCGGTGGAGGAGCAATATGGCTGACGCGGACCGTGCCGAGGCGATCGACGCCCAGGCGCTGGAGGAGGTGGTGCGGTTCACCTCCGATCTGATCAGGATCGACACCACCAACCGCGGCGGCGGTGACTGCTCGGAGCGCCCGGCCGCCGAGTACGTGGCGGAGATGCTCGGCGACGTGGAGATCGAGCCCACCCTGCTGGAGCGGTCGCCGGGGCGCACCAATGTCGTCGCCCGGATCGAGGGCACCGATCCGTCCGCGCCCGCGCTGCTGGTCCACGGCCATCTGGACGTGGTCCCGGCCGAGCCCGCCGACTGGACCGTGCACCCCTTCTCCGGGGAGGTGCGCGACGGGGTCGTCTGGGGCCGGGGCGCCATCGACATGAAGGACATGGACGCGATGGTGCTCGCCGTCGTCCGGGCCTGGGCGCGGACGGGTGTGCGGCCGCGCCGGGACATAGTGCTGGCCTTCACCGCCGACGAGGAGGACAGCGCCGCCTGGGGCGCGGGCTTCCTCGCCGACCGTCACGCCGGGCTCTTCGAGGGCTGCACCGAGGGCATCAGCGAGTCCGGAGCCTTCACCTTCCACGCCGGGTCCGGGATGCGGATCTACCCGATCGCGGCGGGGGAGCGCGGCACGGCCTGGCTGAAGCTCACCGCGCACGGCCGCGCCGGACACGGCTCCAAGGTCAACCGGGACAACGCGGTCAGCCGGCTGGCCGCCGCCGTCGCCCGCATCGGTGAGCACAGCTGGCCGGTCCGGCTGACGCCCACGGTGAAGTCCGCGCTCACCGAACTGGCCGCGCTCCAGGGCATCTCGGCCGAGGTGGACGCCCCGGACTTCGACGTCGACGCCCTGCTGGCCAAGCTGGGCCCCGCCGCCGCCCTGATCGAGCCCACCGTGCGCAACAGCGCCAACCCCACGGTGCTCGAGGCCGGTTACAAGGTCAATGTGATCCCGGGCAGCGCGACCGCCTATGTGGACGGGCGGATGCTGCCCGGTGGCGAGGAGGAGTTCCACGACACCCTCGACCGGCTCACCGGCCCGGATGTGGAGTGGGAGTTCCACCACCGGGAGCGCCCGCTGGAGGCGCCGGTCGACACCCCCACGTATCGGGCGATGCGCGCCGCCGTCGAGCACTTCGACCCGGGCGCCCGCGCCGTGCCGTACTGCATGTCGGGCGGCACCGACGCCAAGCAGTTCTCCCGGCTCGGCATCGCCGGATACGGCTTCTCGCCGCTGCGCCTGCCCGAGGGCTTCGACTACCAGGCGCTCTACCACGCCGTGGACGAGCGGGTGCCGGTGGAGGCCCTGCACTTCGGCGTCCGCGTGCTCGACCACTTCCTGCAGAGGGCGTGAGGAACACGGTGCAGCAGCAGACGGCCGTCACGGCCCCTTACGGCGACTGGCCCTCCCCGGTCGACGCCGCGCTCGTCGCCTCCCACGACGGTCATCCGGAGTATGTGGGCACGGTCGGCGAGGAGGTGTGGTGGACCGCGCCGCGCCCCGGCGAGGGCGGCCGCCGCGCCCTGATCCGGCGGCGCACCGACGGCGCCGAGGTCCCGGTGCTGGCCCCGCCGTGGAATGTGCGCGGCAAGGTGATGGGGTACGGCGGAATGCCCTGGGCCGCGGTGGACCGCGCGGGCGGCGGCCCGCTGGTGGTCTTCGTCCACTTCGCCGACCAGCGGTTGTACGTCCATGAGCCGGACGCCCCGGCCGGGGCCGCGCCGCGCCCGCTGACCCCGCTGTCGGCGGTGGGGGAGGGGCTGCGCTGGGCCGACCCGGTGCTCCTCCCGGAGCGCGGCGAGGTGTGGTGTGTGCTGGAGGAGTTCACCGGCGCCGGGCCGACGGATGTCCGGCGGGTCATCGCCGCCGTACCGCTGGACGGTTCGGCCGCCGAGGACCGTGCGGCGGTGCGCGAGCTGACCGACGGCCGCCATCGCTTCCTCACCGGGCCCCGGCTCTCGCCCGACGGCCGGCGGGCCGCCTGGATCGTCTGGGACCACCCCCGGATGCCCTGGGACGGCACGGAGGTGATGCTGGCCGATGTCGCGGAGGACGGCTCCTTCACCGGCGCCCGGACGGTGCTGGGCGGGCCGGAGGAGTCGGTCGCCCAGATCGAGTGGGCCGAGGACGGCGCGCTGCTCGCGGCCACCGACCGCACCGGATGGTGGAATCTGCACCGTCTTCAGCCGCCGGAGGAGGCGGCCGGTGCGCGGGAACGGGCCACGGCCGGGCGGCCGGTGGAACTGTGCCCCCGCGAGGAGGAGTTCGGCGGGCCGCTCTGGAAGCTGGGCCACCGCTGGTTCGCCCCGCTGACCGGCGGTCTGATCGCGGTGCTGCACGGCCGGGGCGCGGCGGCCCTCGGCATCCTCGACCCACGGACCGGCGAGCTGGCCGATGTCCCGGGCCCCTGGACCGAATGGGAGCCGACGCTGGCGGTCAACGGCACCCGCGTGGTCGGCGTCGCGGCGAGCCCGCACAGCGGCCATGAGGTGGTGGAGCTGGACGTGTGCACCGGTCGCTCCCGGGTCATCGGCAGCGTCCACAGCGACCCCGTGGACCCCGCGTACTACCCCCGGCCGGAGGCCCGCACCTTCACCGGACCGGACGGCCGGGAGATCCACGCCCAGCTCTACCCACCGCACCATCCCGGCCACTCCGCACCGGATGGTGAGCTTCCGCCGTATGTGATCTGGGCCCACGGCGGGCCCACCGGCCGTGCCCCGCTCGTGCTCGACCTGGGGATCGCCTACTTCACCTCGCGCGGCATCGGCGTCGCCGAGGTCAACTACGGGGGCTCCACGGGCTATGGCCGCGCCTACCGCGAGCGGCTGCGTGAGCAGTGGGGCGTGGTCGACGTCCAGGACTGCGCCGCCGTCGCCGGGGCGCTCGCCGACGAGGGCATCGCCGACCGGGCCCGGCTCGCGATCCGCGGCGGCAGCGCGGGTGGCTGGACGGCGGCGGCCTCCCTCACCGCCACGGACCTCTACGCGTGCGCCACCGTCAGCTACCCCATCCTCGACCTGGTCTCCTGGGCCACCGGCGGCACCCATGACTTCGAGTCGCGCTACACCGAATCGCTGGTGGGCCCGGTCGATGAGGTGGCCGACCGCTACCGCGAGCGCTCCCCGCTGCACCGGGCCGACCGCGTCGGCTCGCCCTTCGTACTGCTCCAGGGGCTGGACGACACCATCTGCCCGCCCGAGCAGTGCGAGCGCTTCCTGGAGGCGGTCGCCGGGCGCGGCGTCCCGCACGCCTATCTCACCTTCGAGGGCGAGGGCCATGGCTTCCGCCGCGCCGATACGATGATCCGCGCCCTGGAGGCCGAATTGTCGCTGTACATCCAGACCTTCGGGCTGATCAGATCCGATGTGCCCACCCTGGAGCTGCTGAAGTCAGCGGTTCCGAACTCCACTGGAGGAGCGAGTTGACACCCCCACCGGCCCCGCGCATCGTCGGTCGTGATCCGCTGCCCACCACCGTCGCCGATGCCTGGCCGCAGGGCGGCGAGCCCGAGACCTGGCTGCTCAGCGTCTCGCGGTACACCGCGGCCATGGACGCGGGCGCGCCCGGCACGATCCTGGACGCCGAGGAGCGGGAGCGGGCCTCGAAGTTCCTGCGGGCGGAGGACCGCGAGCGCTATACGGCGGCCCATCTGGGGCTGCGGGAGCTGCTCGGCGCGTATCTGGGCATGGCCCCGGCCGATGTGCCGTTCACCCGCGAGGCGTGCCCCGGCTGCGGCGGTCCGCACGGCCGCCCCGCCGTGTCCGGCACCCCACTGCACTTCAATATGTCGCACGCCGGTGATCTGGTGCTCTTCGCCTTCGCGGGCTCCCCGGTCGGTGTGGACGTGGAGAAGCTGCAGCCCGCCTCGGTGGTCGAGCAGGTCGCCGAGAGCCTGCACCCCAAGGAGCGCGCCGAGCTGGACGCGCTGGCGGCCGCCGACCGGCCCGCCGCCTTCGCCCGCTGCTGGACCCGCAAGGAGGCCTATCTCAAGGGCCTGGGCACCGGCCTGTCCCGGGACCCGGCGGTCAACTATGTCGGCACCGGGCTCTCCGCCGTGCCGGTCGGCCCGTGGGCGATGACCGACATCCCCGTGGACGGGGCCATATCCGGGAGCTCCGGCTATGCGGCCGCCATGGCGCTGCTGACATCATCGCCGCATGCCTGACGTCCGGTACGTCGCCGAGGGAACCCGGGCCGCCATCCGCCACACCCGCCGCGAGGACGCCGCGGAGTTCACCAGGCGCGCCCGGGAGAGCATGCCGTTCCACCGCCCCTGGCTCACCCTCCCCACCTCCGAGTCGGCCTTTCAGCACTACATCGCCCAGCTGGAGCGCGAGGACCGCGAGGGCTTCCTGGTCCATGCCCTGGAGACCGGTGACATGGCCGGATTCATCAACATCAACAACATCGTGCGCGGCGCCTTCCAGTGCGGCTCGATCGGCTATGGCGCCTTTCCGCCCGCCGCCGGACAGGGCTATATGTCCGAGGGGCTCGGGCTCGTACTGCGCCATGCCTTCGGGCCGTTGGGGCTGCACCGCGTCGAGGTCAACATCCAGCCGGGCAACAAGGCGTCGATCGGGCTGGTGAAGCGCCATGGCTTCCGGTTGGAGGGGTTCTCCCCCGACTTCCTCTACATCGAGGGCGCCTGGCGCGACCACGAGCGCTGGGCCATGACCAGCGACATGCTGAACCAGCGGACCGACCCTGGCTGACGGTGCCGGGTGCCGCCCGACGGGCCGGGTGCCGCCCGACGGTGCCGGGGGTTGGCGACGTTACGGGGTGCCGCCCGACCTTGCCGGGGCCGGGGCCGGGGCCGGGTGCCGGGTGCCGGGGGCCGGTGCGGCTGACGGGTCACCATGATCGGTCCGAAGCGGCTCTGTTCAGCGGGCCCGTCCGCGTTGTTCCATGGTCATCGGACGGTCGCCGCACCGAGGTGACCCAAGGCAGTCGGAACGAGGCAGCCCGTGGCCACGAGCGTGCGACGTACCACCCTGACCCTTCCCACCGCCCCCGTGGGGCCCGACAATCCCCTGCCCGCGCTGCGCCCCCTCGACGAGGTGCACCGCGTGGACGACCGCACCCGGGCCACCCTCCCCACCGACATGGCCCGTCAGGTCGCCTACGCACCACTGCGGTCGGTGCTGCCGGTGCGGCTGCGCGACGGCTATGGCCGCGACCGCGCCCCCGCCGCGCTCGACGCCATCGTCCTGGAGAACGGCCGGCTGCGGGCCACGGTGCTGTCCGGGCTCGGCGGCCGGGTCCACTCACTGGTCCACAAGCCGACCGGCCGTGAGCTGCTGTACCGGAACCCGGTGCTCCAGCCCGCCGACTTCGCCCTCAACGGCGCCTGGTTCTCCGGCGGGATCGAGTGGAACATCGGCGCCACCGGCCACACCACGCTGTCCTGCTCACCCCTGCACGCCGCCCGTGTCCCCGCCCCCGACGCCGCCGAGGGGGGCGCGATGGTGCGGCTGTGGGAGTGGGAGCGGCTGCGCGATCTGCCCTTCCAGGTGGATCTGTGGCTGCCCGCCGACTCCGCGTTCCTCTACGTGGGCGTCAGGATCCGCAACCCCCACCACCTTCCCGCCCCCGTCTACTGGTGGTCCAACATCGCGGTCCCCGAGGACGAGCACACCCGCGTCCTCGCCCCCGCCGACGACGCCTGGCACTTCGGCTACGCCCGCACCCTCAGCAAGGTCCCGGTCCCGGAGTGGGACGGCGCCGACCGCACCTATCCGCTGCGCGGCGACTACCCCGCCGACTACTTCTACGAGGTGCCCGACGGCGCCCGCCGCTGGATCGCCTCGCTCGACGCCGACGGCGGCGGCCTCGTCCAGACCTCGACCGATCTGCTGCGCGGCCGCAAGCTCTTCGTCTGGGGCGCGGGCCCCGGCGGACGGCGCTGGCAGCAGTGGCTGACCGAGCCCGGCACCGGCGGCTACGCCGAGATCCAGGCCGGGCTCGCCCGCACCCAGCTGGAGCACATCCCGCTGGAGGCCGGGGAGGAGTTCGCCTGGCTGGAGGCGTACGGCCCGCTGACCGCCGATCCGGCGGCCGTCCACGGCGCGGACTGGGCCGCCGCCCGCCGCGAGACCGAGACCCGGCTGGAGGCGGCACTGCCGCGCGACGAGGTCGACGCGGCCTACGCCGCCTGGCGCCCGTACGCCGACGCGGAACCGGCGGAGCGCCTCGCGACCGGCTCCGGCTGGGGCGCGCTGGAGATCGAGCGCGGCGGATTCCAGCTGCCCGGGACGCCGTTCGACCCGGACACGCTGGGGGAGGAGCAGGAGCCGTGGCGCCGGTTGCTGCGCACGGGGGCCCTGCCCGACTGGGAGCCGGGCCCCTCCCGGGCCGACCCCGGCGCCTCCGTGGTCGCGCCCGCGTGGCGCGACCTCCTCGAAGCGGCGCCTTCGACCGCCGCCGCCGAGTACCACTTGGGCGTCGCCCAGTGGCACGCGGGCGACCGGGCCCAGGCCGAGCGCAGCTGGGAGCGGTCGCTGCGGTGCGCGGAGACGCCCTGGACGCTGCGCTGTCTGGCCGTCGCCGACACCGCCTCCGGCCATCCGGCGCGCGCGGCGGAACGGCTGCTGCGCGCCGTACGGCTCCTCCTCACCTCGGCCGCCGCCCCGGAGCCCGAGGCGCCCCCGGTGCTCGAAACGGCGGGAACGGGGCAGGGCACGGCGCAGCGGGAGGGCGCGGCGCAGCGGGAGGGCGCTGGGCAGGGGGCGGCCGTCTCAGTGGCCGCGCCGCCCGTAGCCACCGACCCGCTCGCCCTGGAGACGGCCGAGGCGGCGCTCGGCCGGGAGGCGATCCTCGTGCTGCTCGCGGCCGACCGCGCCGACGACGCACGAGCGGTCCTCGACGCACTGCGCCCCGCCATCCGCGCACGGGGCCGCTTCCGGCTGCTGCGCGCCCGGGTCCTGCTGGCCCAGGGCGACGCCCTGGCCGCCCGCGCCGTCTTCGACGAGGGTTTCGAGGTCTGCGATCTGCGCGAGGGCGACGAGGCGTTGAGCGACACCTGGTACGCGATCGTGGAACGGCTGGCGACCGGCACCGAGGACCCACTCACCGAGGAGGCCCGCGCCCGGACCCACGCCGACCACCCCCTCCCCGCCCACTACGAATTCCGCATGCGCCCCGCCTAGCGGGCCTACGGCCCGCAGGTGGTCTGCCCGGGACGCGCCCACCTGGCGAGCGGCCCGACCCGGCCGCGCCCGCAGGCGTCCTGTGCCCGGGAAGTGGTCTGGTCCGTGCGGTGGCCTGCCTGGCCGGTGTGTGCGCGTGTAGTGGGACCTTGGCCGGGTCGCGGCCGCGCCCTGCAAGTGGTCTGGGTGCAAATGGGTGGCCTGCTGGGTCGGCTCGCGGGTGGTCTTGCCTGGAGGCGGGTTTGACCGGGTCGCGCCCGCAGGCGGTCCCGCGGAGGCGGGGCGACCTGGGGTGCGCCCGCAGGCGTCCTGCGCCCGCAGGCGTCCTGCGCCCGCAAGCGCTCTGTGGCCCGCATCGGTGACCGCTGACCGCTGTGCGCCCGCGCGGCGAGCTCGGGTTGCCCGGGTTGCGCCCGTCGGTGGCCCGCGCCCCGCAGGGCGCTTGGCGGACTGACGGGCCCGTGCCCGCGTGGCGGGCCCACGGCTCGCAGAGGGCAAGCCGGGTCGCATCCGCATAGCGATCCCCCATGGCGGGCACCCGGGCACGGACGTCGGCATGGCGCATCAGCGGAAAGGAACCGCGTACCGTGAGGACACCGCATGATCCTGGGGCGGATCCGGAGGATGAGGGGATTCCCGATCTGCAGGACGGGACGCCCGAGCAGCAGTGGGCCGAGGATCCTGAGCAGTTGCCCGTGGCCGGGGACGAGCCGACGATCGCCGTATACCGGGACACCACGAGCGCGGAGACGCGTGAGCGGGAGTCGCTCGACGAGCGGTTGACCGATGAGGAGCCGGAGGCGGGGGAGCCGGTCGGCGCGATGGCGGAACCGGCGGGGTTGCTGCACGACGAGCCGGACCCCGATGCCCCGCGTGAGCAGGACGTCTACTCCCAGGAGGGCTCGATCAGCGGGCTGTCCGCCGAGGAGGAGGCGGTCCGGATCAAGAGCGATGAGCTCCGGGATGTGGACGATCTCTACGAGGAGGTCGACGACGAGGAGGCCATCGTGGATCCGGGACCGCCCTCCTGACGGGTCTGCCGGACGGTGTGTTCACGGGCGGGTCACGCCGGGTTCCGGTCGACGTACTCGAAGATCGAGCCGTCGGGGTGGCGGGCCACCAGGGTGCGGCCCACGGGGGCGGGCAGCGGCCCGGCGACGATCTGCCCGCCGACCGCCGTGAGATCGGCGATCGCCTCGTCCACGTCCTTCACCGCGATCGTCGCCGTGATCTTGCGGAGAATCGACATCTCCGACTCCGGCCCGCTCATCAGGAAGAAGCAGCCGACCGCCGCGACCTCGACGGGGCCGCGCTGGAAGCGCACCGCCTCGGCTCCCGTCAGCTTCTCGTAGACGGCGATCGCCGAGTCCAGGTCGTCGACGCACACGCGGAGTGAAGTCCCCAGAATATCCATGCGGGCGAGCCTAGTTGAACTGCTCAGACGCGGCAGAGGATCTCACCGTGCAGGACGGCGAACCAACCGTCCGGGGCCTCGCCCCACGTCCGCCACGCCTCCGCGATCGACCGCAGCTCCTCCTCCGTGGCATGGCCGCCGTCCACCGCGAGCCGGGCGTAGGAGGAGGCGACCGTGCGGTCCGCCCACAGCCCGCTCCACCACGCCCGCTCCTCCTCGGTGGCGTAGCACCACGCCGTGGCGGTCGAGGTGATGTCGGTGAACCCCGCCTCCAGGGCCCAGGAGCGCAGCCTGCGACCGGCGTCCGGCTCACCGCCGTTGGCCCGCGCGACCCGGTGGTAGAGGTCCAGCCAGCCGTCCAGCCCGGGGACGGACGGGTACCAGGTCATGGTGGCGTAGTCGGAGTCGCGCACCGCCACGATGCCGCCCGGCGCGCACACCCGCCGCATCTCGCGCAGCGCCCCCACCGGGTCGCCGACATGCTGCAGCACCTGATGGGCGTGGACCACGCAGAAGGAGTCGTCGGCGTGGTCCAGCGCGTGGACGTCGGCGACCGCGAAGGAGACGTTGGCCAGCCCGCGCTCGTCGGCCACCGCGCGCGCCCGCTCCAGGATGGCGCCCTCGGCGTCGACGCCCGTGACCTGCCCCTGGGGAACCAGCTCCGCCAGGTCCGCGGTGATGGTGCCGGGGCCGCAGCCGATGTCCAGGATCCGCATATGGGGCCGCAGATGGCCGGTGAGATACGCGGCGGAGTTGGCAGCTGTGCGCCAGGTGTGCGAGCGCAGCACCGACTCATGGTGGCCGTGGGTGTAGACGGCGGCGTCCTTCGGCATGGCGGAACTCCCCCTTCGGGACCGGTGAACGGGTGACTCCACCGTAGAAGGCATCTCGCATCACGAGAAGAACCGTCTCAGTATGCGAGCAGTTGCCAGGGCGCCGAAGGGGCGGTGGGGAGATGAACCCCACCGCCCCTTCGGCGGAATGTGACGCGGAAACGGCGATGCGGAAACGGCGATGCGGGAGTTCAGGGCGGCTCCGTCACATGGGCGGTCCCGTCACATCGCCCCGGCTGATCACGCCCAGCGCACGCCCCGCCTCGACCACCGGGAGCCGCCCCACCGCATGCCGCCGCATCAGCGCGGCAGCCTCGGCCACCTCCTCGTCCGGCCCGATCGTGACCGGGTCCGGGGTGCATACGGCATTGCAGGTGACGGCGAGGGGGTCGATGCCCTCGGCGACCGCGCGGAGGGTGATGTCGCGGTCGGTGAGGACGCCGAGCACCTCCCCCTCGCTGGCGACCAGCACATCGCCGATGTCCTGTGCGCGCATCAGCTGCGCGGCTTCCACCAGCGATGCGTCGGGGCGTACCCAGATCGCGGGCCGCGTCATGACCTCCCGCACGGGGCGCGTCGGGTCGCGAGGTGGGTCCTGGGACACTTGTCCACCTCCCCTTCCTGGGCGATGTGCTGGGGATGTGCTGCCCGCAGTACCCAGCCGGGGCGGGGGGTATGCGCGACGGATACGCGTCGTCCGCGATCCCTGAGCGATCCCCTACGTGCTCGGGTGCAGCCCCAGCGCCGAGACCACCTCCTGCACCGTGTGGAACGTCTGATCCGTGGGCAGTTCCTCGGCCAGAGCGATCAGCCCGTCCGGTGTGTGCCGGTCCTCCAGGACGCGCAGCAGCCCCTCACGATCCGCCGGGAACGAGGTGCGTCCCAGCCGGCGGGCGAACTCGAACCGCACCGCCTCGGCCTCACCGGTCGTCCCCCGCGCCGGGACCGGCCCCAGGGCGACGTCCGGGTCGTCGTCGGCGCCCGGCTCCGGGTCGTGCCACTCCTCGGCGCGGGTCGGGTGCCCGGAGCGGATCAGCCCCTGGAGCTCATGCTTCATCTCATCGTCCTTGTGGACGCTCAGCCGGTCGCTGCCTCGCTGCATGTCGGTCCCCTTCCTCAGCGGGTCCGTGTGGCTCCCGGGTCGGTCATCTCCCGGGATATGTCAATTGGCGTCCGGGACGGTCAAATCCGCTCCCGGGATGTTCAATTCGCGCCGCCCTCGTACGGCCAGCGGAGCAGTGCGCCGAGGCCGCCCACCGGGGTGTCGTCGCCGTTCGGCTCCGCCCCGGCCGGTGCCACCGTCAGCGCTTCGGCGCCGGTGGCCACGGCCGAGCGGATCAGCGCGTCGTCGGCGCGGGCCGGGTACGGCCTGGTGTCGCCCAGGTACTGGACATCGGTGCGGCGCAAGGCCAGCTGGTCGGGTTCGGTGCCCACCCATACCTCGCGGTACAGATCGGGCCCGTCCGGGCGTATCAGCAACGAGCCTATGCGGTGCTCACGCGCCGCGTCGACCAGCGCCGGAACCCCCTCGGCGGCCTCCACGCGCCCACCGGATGGCATCCGGCCGGCCCGGAACCGCTCCAGCGCCTCCTCGCCGCGCTCATGCGCGCACCGGGCGCGCGCCTCGTCCACCTCCTGGTCCAGCAGCCGGGCGGCGTGGCTGCCGGGCGGGGCGGAACCGGGGGCGCGGCCCCCGCGTGCGGTCTCCACCGCCGCCGAGCGCAGCTCCTTGGGCAGCTGCTCGTGGACCGCGCGCCGCTCGCGCCGATCCCCGGCCAGCACCACCAGATCCGCGCCGGTCTCCTGCTGGCAGGCGCCCAGCTCATCGGCGATCAGCGCCGCGTTCCGCTCCCAGGTGTTCTCCGTCTTGAGCTGGAAGTGGCGCTCCGACCAGTCGCCGGTGGCGGTCCGGTGCACCGGCCACTGCCGTCCCTCCACCGAGCCGACCCGGTCGCCGCCGTGTGCGTCACGCAGCTCGACGTCCGCGCCGGTGCGGTCGATGTACGCCACCAGGCAGGACGGGTCCTCGCCGGTCAGTTCCAGCAGCGGTCCCACATGTGGAAGCGCCGACCAGCACGGGGGCTCGCTCATCGGCGGCGGGGTCAGTAGCGGGGTGTCGAGGACCACCTCACCGGCCGTGGCGAAGACGGCCCACCCGGCCGGTCCCGCGCCGGGCGGCAGCGCGGCCAGCCTCTCGTACACCGCACGGCAGGTGGCCTGGTCGGCGCCCTGCCCTTCCAGTCGGCGGCTCGCCTCGCGGGCGGCGCGTTCCTGCTCCTCGGCCGCGGACTCGTCCGGGTGTGTGGTGTCGAAATAGACACTGGCCCAGGGGCCCGGACGGTCGTAGAGCGGTTGGAGATGTCCGAGTCGCATGTACTCCCTCCAGATTTCGCGTCCCCCACGCGTACCCATGACGACGGCGTCGACACGAAGTCGTCGGGACGATTGGGGCCGACGTTCGAAGCCGCGGTTCGAAGCCGCGGTTCGAAGCCGACGTTCGAGCCGGCGTTTGGGGCTCGTGGGGGAGGGGGACCCGTTGTGCGGCCGAGCGGCCCGTAGGGAGTGAGGAGCGGCGCCGGACACGGGACATCAGGGGCCGGGTCCGGCGCCGTGGCCTGCCGAAATGCCCTGCGGAAGTGCCCTGCGGAAGTGCCCGCGTACCCGTGGTCTGTCCGTGTTGACGAGGAGCAGTTGAGGACTGTTAACGAGGGTGGGGCACGGGTACCCGGCGGCGCATGACTGATAAATCGGCCTATCCGAAGGCGGGCATACCCTCGGCCGGGGACCTGGCGGAGCCGGTCGCACGAGCCGTCCGCGAAGAGGTCCGCCGGGAGCTGCGTGAGCAGTCCGGGCGGCGCGCGGTCCGCCTCTACGGGGGCGCGGCGGCGGCCGCGCTCTACGCGGGGGGCGCGCTCACGGCGTGCCTGGTGCTGCTGTTCGCGTTGGCGCTTCCGGGGTGGGCGGCGGCGCTGGTCGTGTTCGCGCTGCTGCTGGTGGTGGCGGGGTGGCTGAAGAACGCGGCGGGGCAGGGGGTGGGGCGGCGGCCCGGTGCGCCTTCGGCGCCCTCGGCTCCTTCCGGGCCTTCCGCCTCTTCGGGGCCCGTGGCTCCTCCCGGTCCTTCTGGCGGTCCTGCCGGGCCTGCCGGTGGTCCTGGTGGTCCTGGCGGGCCCGGTGGTCCTGGCGGGCCCGCCGCGCCGGGGCCGGGTGCGCCTCCTCAGCCTCCTCATCCTCCTCACACGGGGTGATCGCCCATGGCGGAGAATCCGCTGCTGACCAGGCACGGCGAGGCGCTGGACCTCTTCACCGAACGGGTGCACGCGATCCGGCCCGATCAGTGGGACGACCCGACGCCCTGCACCGAGTGGACCGTACGTGACCTGGTGAACCATCTCGCGGTCGAGCAGATGTGGGTGCCGCCGCTGGTCCGGGAGGGGGCGGGCGCCGGCGAACAGAGCGACGCGCTGGAGGGCGACCTGCTCGGTGACGACCCCGTCGCCACGTGGGACGTGGTTGCGACCGCGGCGCGGGACGCCTTCCGCGAGCCGGGGGCGCTCGACCGGATGGTCGACCTCTCGTACGGGGAGAGCCCCGCAACGCATTACTGCGCGCAGATGACGGCTGACGCGGCGGTGCACGCGTGGGATCTGGCTCGGGCCATTGGGGCGGATGAGCGCATTCCTAAGCCGTTGGTGGACTTTTCGGTGCGGGAGGTCGCGCCGTACGCGGCGGATTTGGAGGAGAGCGGGCTGTTTGCGGCGCCGGTTGAGCCTCCGGCGGGGGCGGATGCGCAGGCTCGGCTCCTGGCTCTGCTGGGCCGTGAGCCGTAGGCAGTTCCCCACCCCGCCCCTTCCCGAAAGCGGGGGCTCCGCCCCCACACCCCCGCGGGGCTCCGCCCCGAACCCCGCTCCTCAAACGCCGGAGGGGCTGGATTTGGGCCCCCCGCCCCGAACTCGACTTCTCAAACGGCGGAGGGGCTGGATTGGGGCACCCCGCCTCGAACCGGGCTCCTCAACGCCGGAGGGGTTGGATTGGGGCGCCCCGCCTCGGACCTGGCTCGTCATACGGCGGAGGGGTTGGGTTGGGGCGCCCCGTCCCGGGCCCGGCTTCTCATACGGCGGAGGGGCTGGGTTGGGGCGCCCCGTCCCGGGCCCGGCTTCTCATACGGCGGAGGGGTTGGATTGGGGCCTCCGCCCCGGACCTGGCTCCTCATACGGCGGAGGGGCTGGATTGGGGCACCCCGCCCCGCGTCCCTGCGGTCGTCACACAGCCCCGACGACAGGGACCCCTGCCGCAGGGCGGCCCGCGCCGACGTGGCCGACGTGGCCCGAGGCCGGAGCGTGCCGAGCGAGCGAACGTGGCCGGGATCCGAGTGCGCCCACGGGCGGACGTGGGCCCGGGAGCTGGATGTGCCTATACGCGCGGGGGAGGTCCGGCCCTGGGCGGGTCCTCAAAGCGCGGATGCGGCCCCGGGGCCGGGGCGTCGCGAAGGAGCGAACGTGGCCGGGGGCCGAGTGTGCCCACACGCGAGCTGGACCTGCCCGCGCGCGGGCAGGATCCGGCCGGTCGGGTGGGTCCCCAACGCGCGGGCAGGCGCGGCCTGGGCCTGGGCGTACCGAAAACGAGCGAACGTAACCCGGGCTCGGGCGGGCCCACATGCGACCGCCCGAGCCCGGGTGTGCCGAATGCGCGGACGTGGCCCACGGCGGGTGTGCCCACGCGGCGGGCCGCCCCTGCCCCGCCGGGCCCGCTCCAGTGGGCTTCCGCTCCGTCGGGCCCACGCGCGCCAGCGCACCCGCCCCCGCACGTGCCAACGGAGCGGGTGGGTGTGGGTGTGGGTGTGGGTGTGGGTGTGGGTGTGGAGGGTGTGGAGGGTGTGGAGGGTGTGGGCGGAGGCGAATTCCGGCCGCACCCTCCGCACCCGCACCAACACCCCCACCCGCATATCGGCCCACCGCGCCCCGCGGAATTCAGCAGCGGACCCGGGGCCGGTCCCAGTGGCGGTGGGCGGCTATGGCTTCGGTGAAGGCTTGGGTGAATTCCTCGCTTGCCGTGCCCGTCGTCGTGTCCGTGACGACGCCGCGGTCGGTGCAGACGTGGCCGTGGCCGGAGGCGATGTGGAGGCCCTCCGGGTCGAGGGAGGAGAGGATGCCGACGCCGGAGCCGAGCGCCGCGATGGGTTTGCCGTGGCGGTAGGCGTCGCGGACGAAGCGCATGGCCTCGCTGTCGGAGGCCAGGCCGGGGGTTCCGGTGGGGCCGCCGGGGAGGAGGACGGCGTCGTAGAGGACGGAGGCGACTGTGGGGAGGGCGCGGTCCACCGCGTAGCCGTTGCCGTCGGCGCCGCGGACCTTGCCGTCGTGCGCGGCGAGGGCCTCGACGATGGCGCCCTGGGCGGTGAGGGCCTCTTGGGCCTGGGTGAGCTGGCCGGTGTCCACGCCGTCCATGACCAGTACCGCGATCTGGCGGGTGCGGATCGAGCCGTCGCCCTGGAGGTTCTCGAAGCTCAGCGCGGGCGAGGCCTGCGGCTTGTGGTTGTTGGCGCCGGGTTCCGGCAGCGCCACGCCGATGCCCTGGGCCACCTGCGAGGCCAGGTCGTAGTCGACCTGGGCCAGCTGCTCGACCGTGCGCTCCCGCACATGCACCGCGCCGACCTTGCCCAGCTCGAAGCGGAAGGCGTCGACGATATGGTGCCTCTCCCAGTCGCTCATGCTGTTCCAGAACAGCGCGGCCTGGCTGTAGAAGTCCTTGAAGGACTCGCTCCGCTTGCGGATCTTGTGGCCCTCGACCCGCTCCGCGTAGTGCGAGAAGGCGTAGCCGTCCGCCCCCGCGAGGGCCGGGCAGCCGCCGCCGAGTGAGTTGGGGGAGTAGTTCGTCCCCCTGTGGATCATGGACTGGTGGTAGCCGTCCCGCTGGTTGGTCCGGGCGGGGGCGACCGGCTGGTTGACCGGGAGCTGCGAGAAGTTGGGCCCGCCCAGCCGGATCAGCTGGGTGTCCAGATACGAGAAGTTCCGGGCCTGCAGCAGCGGGTCATTGGTGAAGTCGATGCCGGGGACCACGTTCGCGGTGTGGAAGGCCACCTGCTCGGTCTCCGCGAAGAAGTTGTCCGGGTTGCGGTTCAGGACCATGTGGCCGATCGGCCGCACCGGCACCTGTTCCTCCGGAATGATCTTCGTGGCGTCGAGCAGATCGACCTCGAAGTTGAACTCGTCCTCCTCCGGGATCAGCTGCACCCCCAGCTCGTACTCGGGGTACTGACCCGCCTCGATCGCGTCCCACAGATCGCGCCGGTTGAAGTCCGGGTCGCGGCCCTGGCACTCCTGCGCCTCGTCCCACACCAGCGAGTGGACGCCCAGTTTCGGCTTCCAGTGGAACTTCACAAAGGTGCCGTGGCCCTGGGCGTCCACAAAGCGGAAGGTGTGCACCCCGAAGCCCTGCATCATCCGGTAGCTGCGCGGAATCGCCCGGTCCGACATCAGCCACATCATCATGTGCATGGTCTCGGGCTGGAGCGAGACGAAGTCCCACAGGGTGTCATGGGCGGAGGCACCGGTCGGGATCTCGTTCTGCGGCTCCGGCTTGAGCGCGTGCACGAAGTCGGGGAACTTGATCCCGTCCTGGATGAAGAAGACCGGCATGTTGTTGCCGACCAGGTCGTAGTTGCCTTCCGAGGTGTAGAACTTCGTCGCGAAGCCCCGCACGTCCCGCACCGTGTCCGCCGAGCCCCGGGGCCCCTGCACGGTGGAGAACCGCACGAAGACCGGGGTGCGCACGGACGGATCCTGGAGGAAGGCGGCGCGGGTGAACTCCGCGCAGGACTCGTACGGCTCGAAGTAGCCGTACGCGCCCGCGCCCCGCGCGTGCACCACCCGCTCCGGGATGCGCTCATGGTCGAAATGGGTCAGCTTCTCGCGGAAGTGGAAGTCCTCCATCAGGGTCGGGCCGCGCTCGCCCACCGTGAGGGAGTCATCGGTGTGGTCGACGGCCACGCCCTGGTCGGTGGTCAGCGGCCCTTCGGCGGGGTCGGGCGCGCGGTACATGTCGCGCTGCCGCTCCTTGCGGTCCTCCGTCATCGTGCCGATCCCTTCGTCGTCTTCGCGAACTCCTCCAGGAACGCCTCGCGGAACGCCTTGAGATCATCCGGCTTACGGCTGGTGATCAGGGCGTTGGGGCCGCCCGTGCAGACCTTGACCTGCTCGTCCACCCAGGTCCCGCCGGCGTTGGTGATATCGGTGCGCAGACTCGGCCAGGAGGTCAGGGTGCGGCCGCGTACGGCATCGGCCTCCACCAGAGTCCAGGGGGCGTGGCAGATCGCGGCCACCGGCTTGCCCGCGTCGAAGAACCCCTTGGCGAAGGCGACGGCCTTGTTGTCCAGGCGCAGGAAGTCGGGGTTGGCCACCCCGCCGGGCAGCACCAGGGCGTCGTACTCCTCGACCGTCGCGTCCTTCACGACCTGGTCGACCTCGAAGGTGTCCGCCTTGTCGAGATGGTTGAACGCCTGGATACGGCCGGGCTTGGTGGACACCAGACGGGGGGTGCCCCCGGCGTCCCGGACCGCCTGCCAGGGGTCGGTCAGCTCGACCTGTTCCACGCCTTCCGGGGCGACGAGAAAGGCGACCTTCATTGCTGCTCACGTCCTTCCGGTCTCTTCCGGTCTCTTCCGGTCCGGGTGTCCATCCGTCCGGTGCGGCGGGTAGCCAGCGCGGACGGGGTCGAAACGGGAACGTCAGGTGCATCAGGCGTCGTCCGACGTCTTCTTCCGGTGCGGCAGGAACTCCTGCACCTTCGCCTTCAGGCCCTGCCGGACCATGCCCGCCCGGTCCGAGTCGCCCTTGATGATCGACTCGGCCGTGGCCTCCATCTGCTCCCGGGTGGCATGCGGCGGGATCGGGGGGACGTCCGGGTCGGTGAGGAACTCCACGACCGCCGGGCCGTCCGCGCTCAGCGCCTCCCGCCACGCCCCCTCGACCTGCTCGGGCTTCTCCACCCGGATGCCGGTCATGCCGAGCGATTCGGCGAAGCGCGCGTAGGAGACGTCGGGGATCGCCTGCGAGGGCAGGAACTGCGGTGCCCCGCCCATGGCGCGCATCTCCCAGGTGACCTGGTTGAGGTCCTGGTTGTTCCAGATGGCGATCACCAGCCGGGGGTCCTCCCACAACTGGCGGTACTTGGCCACCGTGATCAGCTCGGCCAGGCCGTTCATCTGCATCGCGCCGTCCCCGACCAGCGCCACCGCCGGCCGGTCCGGACGGGCGAACTTGGCGCCGATCGCATACGGCACCCCGCAGCCCATCGTGGCCAGCGTCCCCGACAGCGAGCCGCGCATCTCGCCGCGCATCCGCAGGTGGCGGGCGTACCAGTTGGCGACGGAGCCGGAGTCGCAGGTGACGATGGCGTCCGAGGGCAGCAGCGGGTCCAGGCAGTGGGCCACGTACTCGGGGTTGACCGGGTCGGCGGACACCTCCGCGCGGGAGCCCATCACCTCGCGCCAGCGCCGTACGCCCGCGACGATCTCCTCCTGCCAGTCCCGGGCCTCCTTGCGTTCCAGCAGCGGCAGCAGCCGCAGCAGGGTCTCGCGCGCGTCGCCGACCAGATTGACCTCGTACGGATAGCGCATCCCGATCATGTGCGGATCGAGATCGATCTGGACCCCGCGCGCCTTGCCGAACTCCGGCAGGAACTGGCTGTACGGAAAGCTGGAGCCGATGGTCAGCAGGGTGTCGCAGTCCCGCATCAGCTCGTACGAGGGCCGGGTGCCCAGCAGTCCGGTGGACCCGGTGACATAGGGCAGTTCATCGCTGAGCACATCCAGGCCGAGCAGCGCCTTGGCGACCCCGGCGCCGAGGGTCTCGGCGGCCCGCTGGACCTCCTTGCGCGCCCCGGCCGCGCCCTGGCCGACCAGGATCGCCACCCGCTCGCCCGCGTTCAGCACCTCCGCGGCCCGCTCCACCGCGCTGTTGGAGGGCACCGCGGACCAGCCGCTGCGGTCCAGGCTGGAGGGCACCATCTTGAAGTCATGGGTGGGCGCGGAGTAGTCGAGGTCCTGCACATCCGCCGGGATGATCACGGCGGTGGGGGCGCGGCGGGCGTAGGCGGTGCGGATGGCCCGGTCCAGGACGTTGGGCAGCTGCTCGGGGACGGTGACCGTCTCCAGGAAGTCGGAGGCCACGTCCTTGAAGAGGCTGTGCAGATCCACCTCCTGCTGGTACGAGCCGCCCATCGCGCTGCGATGGGTCTGGCCGACCAGTGCCACCACCGGGACGTGGTCCATCTTGGCGTCGTACAGCCCGTTCAGCAGGTGGATCGCGCCGGGGCCCGAGGTCGCCGCGCAGACGCCGAGGCGGCCGCTGAACTTGGCGTAGCCGACGGCCTGGAACGCGGCCATCTCCTCGTGCCGGGCCTGGATGAACCGGGGCTCGTTCTCGGCCCGCCCCCATGCGGCGAGCAGGCCGTTGATTCCGTCCCCCGGGTAGCCGAACACATGCTCGACACCCCACTCCGACAGTCGGGCGAGGATGTAGTCGGCCACTTTCATGGTCATGGTGGGTCATCTCTCCTCTCGGCGATCGCTCTGGTCGGCGATCGCTGTCAACCGGCCACCTGCGGCAGCACCTTGGTGCGGTAGAAGTCGAAGAAACCGCGCTGGTCGGGGCCGATCTGATTGACGTAGACGGTGTCGAACCCGGCCGCCGCGTACGCGTTCAGCGCGGCCACGTGCGCCTCCGCGTCATCCCCGCAGACCACTTCCCCGGCCATTCGCTCGGGGGTGACGAGCTGGGCGGCCTGTTCGAACTGGCCCGGGGTGGTCAGCGTCGAGCGCACCTCTCCGGGCAGCCCCTCGGTCGGCCACAGCCGGTGGGCGGTGCGCAGGGCCTCGTCGGGATCCGGGCCGTAAGCCACCTTCAGGCCGCCGCGGGCCGGTTTGCTGTTGCCCCCGGCGCCGCTGCCGCGCCGGAACCGCGCCACCAGCTCCGCGTCCGGGGTCATGGTGATGAAGCCGTCGCCGACCCGTCCGGCCAGCGCGGCGGCGGCCGATCCGAAGGCCGCGATGTCGATGGGCACCGGCTCCTCGGGGACGGTGTACAGCCGGGCGTTCTCCACCGTGTAGTGCTTGCCGTGATGGGTGACGCGACGCCCCTCGAACAGCTGGCGCATCAGCATCACGGCCTCCTCCAGCATCTCCAGCCGGATCGGCGCGGGCGGCCAGCGGTCGCCCAGTATGTGCTCGTTCAGCGCCTCGCCGCTGCCCACGCCCAGCCGGAAGCGGCCCTCCAGCAGCACCGCGCTGGTCGCGGCGGCCTGGGCCACGATGGCGGGGTGGATGCGGATGGTGGGGCAGGTCACCGCGGTCTGCACGGGCAGGCTGGTGGCCTGTGCGAGGGCGCCGATCACCGACCAGACGAAGGAGCTCTGGCCCTGCGCGTCGTTCCAGGGGTGGTAGTGGTCCGAGATCCACAAATGACTGAAACCGGCCTGCTCCGCCATCCGGGCCTGCTCGACAAGGTCCGCGGGCCCGTGTTCTTCGGCGGCCAGGAAATAGCCGTACTCGGTCATGGGGCCCTCCTCGAGCGCGGATTCCGGCGGATGCGACGGGTAACCGGGGCCCGGGGAAGGAAACCTCGTTTGATCGTGCCCGGTACGGGCACGCGTGCCGTAAGTGCTTCGGACCGGAGGCACGCCACGAGAGCGGCCCGACTGCCAGAGGCGTGACCACCGGATCACCCTTTCTGCCGGTTCTGCCCCGTGGTGAGACCGACGACAGCTCAAGGGAGATACGGCGTATGGCGTCCGTACGGGCACATCACCGAGCACACCCCAGGCATCCGCACGACGACGCCCCGGACACCTCCGCCGAGCTCCGCCGGATCGCCGGGCGGCTCGGCACCTCCCAGATGCGGGTCTCCCGCCTGCTCAGCGACGCCTGCGCCCGTCCGGGCAGGCAGGCCGGTGCCCGTGCCGCCTGAGCCGGTGCCGTACGCGGGTCACGCCCCGGGGGCCGGGGCGCGCTCGGCCGTGCGCCCCATGGCCAGGGCGAGATGGCGGGAGACCCGATCCGCCACGCCCGCCTCCGCCATCTCGAAGGCACCGCGCCCGCCCGTACGGAAGAGTGTGAGCGCCCCCAGGACCGGGCCCGCGCCGGCGCGCAGGGGTACGCACAGCAGCGAGGTGACCTCCTCCCGCACCAGCACCGGAGCGCCCGTCGCGTCCCGGCCGAAGGCGTCGGCGTCGACCGGGCTCACCCGCAGCGCGGAGGCCCCGTCGTACAGCGCGTCCACCACCAGGGGGCAGTCGGCCGGGTCCTGCTCGGCCAGGGGCGCCGTACGCTCGCCCACCGCGTCCGCCGGGCCGAGCGCCACCACCCGGCGCGGATTGCCGGGGCCGTTCTCCGGGGCCAGGTCGGCGATCACCCAGTCCGCGAACCGGCCGTGCAGCACCTCCGCGGCCGCGGTCAGCACCCCCTCCGGGCCGTCCCCGGCCGGCGCCGCCCTCAGCAGCGCCGCCGTCATGTCGTCCACCAGGTCCAGCAGCTCGGCGTGGCGGGACACCTCGCCCAGATCCGGCCGGGACTCCTGGGCCCACGCCCCGGCCGTCCCCTCGTCCGCCGACGGGCCGGCCATCCCGGGCTGGAACGCCGCCAGCACCGCCGGATGGGGCTCGCCCGGCGGCCGCAGCGCGGCCAGGGTCACCCGCACCTCACCGTGGACGGGCGGCTGCGACAGCCACACCGTCAGGCTGCGGTCGCCCTCGCCGCGCGCGACCGCGGCGACCTGTGAGCGCAGCGCCGCCTGCCCGTCGCGCCGCAGCGCGGCGGTGAGCGGGCGGCCGGTGGCGTATCCGGCCCGGGTGTGGAACAACTGGGTGGCGGTGAAGTTCATGCGCCGCACCACGGCATCGCGGTCCAGCAGCACCGTGGCGATCGGCAGCCGCTGGAACAGCGCCCGCAGCAGCTGCTGCTCCTGCGGATCGCCCCGGCCGCCGCCGGGGCCCCGGGACGAGCCGGCCGTCAACTCCTCGTACCGTGGCCACAGTACGTCCACCACATGCTGGAGTTCGAAGAGAGCGGCGTCCAGCAGGGAAGGCCGCTCCTGCGAGGGCAGCGCCCGCGCGGTCCGCAACTCGTCCACCCGTCTGCGGAAGTCTGAGAGCTCCGCCCCAAACTCCTGTGCGTCTGGCATGGGCACACCGTAGCCTGCCCGCACTCGTGGGGCCGCATGGGTGGTGTTTTCCACTCAAGGGGGTGGAGGGCCGAAAAAATCGGGCCCCGGAAGGACGGGGCCGGACAGCACATCGCACCGGAGCGAAAGGAGTGAACTCGGCGATGCCCGACCGTACGCACGTCCGCGCGGCCTTCCAGCCCGACGCACCCTCCCTCGGGCGCGGTCTGGCCGAACTGGCGGAGCAGGCCGCCGCGGGCACACCCGAGAGCTGCGGGGCCACCGCCACCGCCGTACTCGCCGAGGAGCCCCCCGGCGCCGTGGACGCCGAGCGGACCACGGCGGCCACCCACCCCGACCTGTCCGCGCTGGTGTCGGTCCAGCTGCGGGTGGGGGAGGGCCCGATCCTGGCGGCGCTGGACACCGGCCGCCCGGCGGGCGCCGACGATCTGCTCCACGACGACCGCTGGCCGCGCTACCGGGCCCGCGCGCTGGACGCGGGCGTGCGGTCCTCCGCCGCCCTGCCGTTCGCCTGCGACGGGCTCACCGTGACCGTCTCGGTCTACGGGCTGCGCCCGGGGCCGCTGAGGAAGGCCGCCCAGGGCGCCACCGGGCTGCTCGGCGACCTGGCCACCGAGAGCATGGCCCGGGACCGGCTCTACCGCGCCGCCCTGGTCCAGGTCGACCAGCTGGACACGGCGCTGCGCAGCCGGCCGGTGGTGGACCAGGCGTGCGGAATCGTCATGTACGTCCTGGGCTGCGACCCGGACCAGGCGTTCGACCTGCTGCGCCGGCTCTCCCAGCGGACCAACCGCAAGCTGGCGGAGCTCGCCGAGACCGTGGTCCGCACCCGCGGCCGGGGCCTGGAGCGGAACCTCATCGAGTTCGGCCGGTCAGCTGCTCCCGGACCCGGTCGGCGAGAGTCCGGCCCGGACCGGGACCTTCCGGGCTGACCGGGGACACCCCTCGCGCCGCGGCCGCCGCCTCGCCGACCCGCAGGCCCAGCGCCATCCGCTCCTCGGGGGTGAGCCGCTCCCGCAGCTCGGGGAAGACCAGGTCCTCCTCGCCGCGGATATGCATGGACACCACGTCCATCAGCTCCCGGACCAGCGGGTCGAACCGCCGGTCCCGGGGGTCCACGGCGTCCAGGTCGGCCAGGATCCGCTCGGCCTCGGTCAGCTCCTCGATCTCCTCGTCGGCGATCCGGTCGCCGTTCGGCAGCGCCTTGCGGACCGTGGGGTACAGATGGACCTCCTCGGCCACGGAGTGCCGCACCACCTCCACCGTCATCCGGTCGACCAGCTGCCGCCGCCGCTCCGGGTCGGTGGTGGTGCGGTACCCCTCGAAGAGGTCGCGCACCACGCGGTGGTCCGCGGTGAGCAGGGCCACCACATCGTGTTGTTCCGGCGTCGCTGTCATGGCGCCCGGGTCCCCAGGGCCCCTTCCGCGAAACGGCGCCGGAGATCTGCGAAGGTGGACATACGTGGCCGGTGACCCGCCGGACACGGGCGGAGGTGTGGACGGAATGCAGCGGCAGTGGACCGCCCCGGCACCGGCGGACCGGGACGACGGCGGACTGCCGGTCCTCCCGGAGCTGCTCGACAGCTTCGTCGCGGCGGCCGGCCACACCGCGCCGGGGCCGGTCGGCGGCTCGGCCGGGCTGCGCTCGGCGGCCTGCGGCTACTGGTCGCGGCGCGGGCTGTGGACCGACCCGGAGCATGTCGTGGTCGCCCCCGGCGCCGAGCCGCTGCTGCTGGCGCTGCTCGCCTCGGCCCCCGGCGGCGATGTGCTGCTGCCCCGCCCCTGCGCCGCCTGGTACGCGCCGCTGGTGCGGCTGGTGGACCGGCGCGCCCACCACGCGCCCGTCCCGGCCGAGTGCGGTGGGCTGCCCGATCCGTTCGCGCTGCTGGAGATCGTGCACAGGATCCGCGCCGAGGGCGGGGTGCCCCGGGTCCTGCTGCTGTCGGCGGCCGACGACCCGACCGGCACGGTGGCCCCGCCCGAGCTGCTGCACGAGGTGTGCGAGGCGGCCGTGGCCGAGGGGCTGCTGATCGTCAGCGACGAGACCTGGCGGGACACCGTCCACCATCCGCAGGGCACGGTGCTGCTCAGCCCCGCCGAGATGTCCTTCGAGAACGTGATCGTGCTCTCCGATCTGGCGGGCGCCTTCACCCCGGCGGGCTGGCCCGCCGCGATCGCCCGGTTCCCCGCTACCGAGCGCGGCGCGGAGCTGCGCGGCCGGGTGCTGTCCCTGCTCACCGCCGTACGCTCCGGGCTGCCCGCACCCATCGCGGCGGCCGCCGCGTACGCCCTCGACGAGCCCGAGCCGGTCCGGGACCGGATGGCGGCCGCCGTCCGGGCGCACGGGGCCGTGGCCGTGGCCGCCTACCGCGCGCTGACCGCCGTCGGGGCGCTGGCCCGACCGCCGCAGGTCGGCCGGCACCTCTACGCCGACCTCGACGAGCTGCGCGGGGTGCTCGCCGCCCGGGGCATCACCGACTCGGTGGAGCTGGAGCGCGAGCTGGTGCGGCGGATCGGCCCGAGCGTGGCCGGGGGCCACCGCTTCGGCGACCCCCCGCACACCCTGCGGCTCCGGCTGGCGACCCTGCCGCTGCTCGGCGCGGCGGAGGAGTCGCGGCTACGGGCGCTCCAGGCGCCGGATCCGCTGGAACTGCCCCATGTGGCCACGGCGTTGGGCGCCTTCGAGGCGGCCTTCCGCGACCTGATCGAAAGCAGTCCGGTGACCTGAGCCGCCCCGGACCCCAGCCACGGACCTCCATGGCGCGCCGGCACCGAAGGGCCGGCCCGGACACGGCCCAGATACGGAAGGGAGCCAGGCCATGACCGACCACGCCGAGCAGGCGGAACCGGCGGAACCGGCGGGACCCGCGGAACCGGCGGGACCGGTGGAACCGGCCGGGCGGCGCCGCGCCCGGCCCGGTGCCGCCGCCCGGCCCCGGCTGGCCCCGGCCGCCCCTGAGCCGGGCGCGCCCGAGCCGGGTGGCCCTCAGCCGACCGCCCCGGTGCCGGGCGCCCCGGTGCCGGGCGCCCCGCGTCCGCCGGGTGAGATCCGCGGCTGGCCGCCGTCGTTCGCCGACCGGCTCACCTCCCCGCTGCCGGGGGTGCGGGCGCTGGCCCGGCTGGCCCGGGAGGGGCGGCTCAGACCGCCCGTGGAGACGCTCCGCCAGATCCCCGAGCTGCCCTTCGAGCCGGGGCCGCTGCCGCTCACCGGCCCCGGCCGGACCGCGCTCACCTGGGCCGGGCACGCCAGTTGGGTGGTGCGGATCGGCGGGCTCACCGTGCTCACCGACCCCGTCTGGGCCCGTAAGATCCTCGGCACCCCGGCCCGGGTCACTCCGGTGGGGGTCCGCTGGGAGGACCTGCCGCCCGTCGACGCGGTCGTCATCAGCCACAACCACTACGACCACCTGGACGCGCCCACGGTGAAACGGCTGCCGAAGGCGACGCCGGTCTTCGTGCCCGCCGGGCTCGCCCGCTGGTTCCGGGCGCGCGGATTCATCCGGGTGACCGAGCTGGACTGGTGGGAGGCGGCCGAACTGCCCGGCGAGGACGGCCCGGTCCGCTTCGACTTCGTCCCGGCCCACCACTGGAGCAAGCGCACTCTCACCGACACCTGCCGCTCGCTGTGGGGCGGATGGGTCATCACCGCGCCCGACGGCCGGCGGGTGTACTTCGCCGGGGACACCGGCTACGGCCACTGGTTCCGGCAGATCGGCCGCCGCTACCCGGGCATCGATGTCGCGCTGCTGCCCATCGGCGCGTACGAGCCGCGCTGGATGCTGGGCGGGGTGCACGCCGATCCGGAGGAGGCCGTACAGGCGCATCTGGACCTGGGGGCGCGGGTGCTGGCGCCCATGCACTGGTCCACCTTCCTGCTCTCGGCCGAACCGCCCCTGGAGCCGCTGCACCGGATCCGCGCGGCCTGGGAGGCCACCGGGCGGCCGCGCGAGGAGCTGTGGGATCTGCCGGTCGGGGCGTCCCGCGTGCTCGAATAGGCCGCTTCGCGGTCGTGCCCCGGTCAGCCGGGCCATGAGACGGCCAAGTGGGCTAATCCGGGGCGTAAGTGATGAGTGGAACATAAGTGGCGAGTGGTGCGGAGCGCACCTAACTTCCTTTTCATGCGCACACCCAAACTTCGCCACCTCGCCGGCCTCACGGCCGTCCTCGTCATCGAACTCGCCCAGCTCCCCGGAGCCCACGCCGCCCCCGTCGACCAGGCCGCGACCCGCCATGTGGTCCAGCCCGGCCAGTCCATCCAGGCCGCCGTGGACGCCGCGGAGCCCGGCGACACCATCGAGATCCGGCCCGGCACCTACCGGGAGAACCTCCAGATCACCACCGACCGGCTGACCCTGGTCGGCGCGGGCGAGTCCACCGTGCTCTCCCCGGCCGCGAAGCCGTCGGCCAACGCCTGCGGCGAGGCCGGTCACGGCATCTGCGTCACCGGGACGGCCGAAGACCCCGTCTCGGATGTCCGGATCGGCTCACTGAAGGTCACCGGCTTCGCCAAGAACGGCATCTGGGGCTCCGGCACCGACCGGATGACCGTACGGAACACCACCACCGAGGACAACGGCCAGCAGGGCATGGGCCAGGAGATGTCCACCCGCGGCACCTTCGTGGACAACGTCTCGCGGAACAACAAGCAGTCCGGCGTCTTCCTGGCCAACACCATCGACGCCGAGGGCGGTGCCACCGAGGCCCTGGGCACCCTGGTGGCCGGGAACCAGCTCAGCGGCAACCGGACCGGTGTCGTGGTCCGCCGGCTGCGCGACCTCTCGGTCGAGGGGAACACCATCACCGCCAACTGCGCCGGGGTGTTCATCGTCGGCGACGAGTCGACCCCGCGCGCCGGGGACCTGAACGTCCGCCACAACTCCGTCTACGAGAACAACGCCTACTGCGCGGCCACCGACCGGCTCCCCTTCATCCAGGGCGCCGGCATCGTGCTCACCGGCACCGAGGGCACCCGGGTGACGGGCAACCAGGTGAACGACAACGTGGGCACCTCGCCCATGTCCGGCGGGATCGTGCTCTTCACCAGCGTCGTCGGCGCCCCCAACGCCAAGAACGCCATCAGCCGGAACGTGATGAGCGGCAACAAGCCCGCCGACCTCGCCGACCGCGACAAGGGCCCCGACAACACCTTCACCGACAACGTATGTGAGCTGTCCGCGCCCACGGGCCGGTGCTGAGAGGCTGCGACATGACCACTGTGGACACCGACAGAGCCGCCGCGGCACAGCCCCCACCGGCCGCGCTCCCGCCGCCCATGCGGCTGCGCGAAGTCGTCTTCGGCGCCGCACGGGCGGCGTCGGTGCGCGCCGCGGTCCGGTTGCGCGTCGCCGACGCGCTGGGCGACCGGCCCGCCTCCATCGGCGAGCTGGCCTCCGCCGTGGACGTCGAGCCCGATCCGCTGCGCCGGCTGCTGCGCTCCCTGGCCTGCTGTCAGATCTTCGCCGAGACCGAGGACGGCCGCTTCCGGCACACCGAGATGTCCCGGCTGCTGCGCGAGGACACCCCGGGCAGCCTGCGCAACATCGCCCTGTGGTGCACCGAGCCGTGGACCTGGGAGGCGTGGCCGCTGCTGGACCGGGCGGTGCGCACCGGCGGCTGTGTCGTCAACGAGATCTACGGCAAGGACTTCTTCGCCTATCTCCATGAGGACGCGCCCGAGTCGGCCCGGGTGTTCGACGCCGCGATGACCACCTCCAGCCGGCAGTCCGCCACCGACGTCGCCGCCTTCCTCGACCTCGACGGGGTCAAGGAAGTGGTGGACATCGGCGGCGGCCAGGGGCATGTGCTGGCCAGCCTGCTGGAGAAGCACCCGGCGCTGCACGGCGCGCTGCTGGACCTGCCGCAGGTGGTGGCGCACGCCGACCCGCGGCTGCGGGACGGCGGGGCACTGGCCTCGCGGGCGACGCTCGTGCCCGGTGACTGCCGCCGCGAGGTCCCCGTCGAGGCCGACCTCTACATCATCAAGAACATCCTCGAATGGAACGACGAGAGCACCCGCCGGACGCTCGCCAACGTGGTCGCGGCGGCGCGCCCCGGCGCCAGGGTGGTCGTCATCGAGAACCTCGTCGACAACAGCCTGTCCTCCTTCACCACGGCGATGGACCTGTTCCTGCTGCTCAATGTGGGCGGCCGGAAGCACACCGAGGAGAGCATGGTGGCGCGGATGACCGAGGCCGGTCTGAACGTGACCGACATCCGGCCCGTCAACGGGGCTCTGCATGCCTTCGACTCCACGGTGGGGGTGCCCGGCGCCCCGTGACGCCCGCGGCGGCCCCCCCCCCGTCCCCGCCCCTTCCCGGCAGCATCGATATGCGGCTCCGCCGCGTGGGGGGCTCCGCCCCAGACCCCGCCCCTCAATCTCCCCCACACCGTGGGAAGGGGCGGGGAGGGGAAAACGCCACCACGGTGCCCGCGTCGTCCGTCCTCGACGACGCGGGCACCGTGGCGTTTCTCCGTCAGCTGTACCGGTACGTGGTGAGGTGCGCGAACACCACCACATTGGCCGTGTAGTCCTTGGCCGTGTGGTCATAGGCCCCGCCGCACGTGATCAGCCGCAACTGGGCGTTCGGGGTGTCCCCGTAGACCTGCTTGTCCGGGAAGGCGTTCTTCTTGAACGTCTTGACCTTGTCGACCACGAAGGTCGCCACGATCCCGTCCTCGCGGGTGATGGCCACCTTGCTCTTCGGCTTGAGCTGGCCGAGGCCGTAGAACACCGCCGGGCCGATCTTAGTGTCCACATGCCCGGCCACGATGGCGTTGCCGCGCTCACCGGGCGAGGGGCCGCCCTCGTACCAGCCCACCAGGTTCTGGTCGGTGTCCGGGGGCGGGACGAGCACGCCCGCGGCGTCCAGCGACAGCGGGGTGAAGGGCGCGCTCACCCCGATCGAGGGGATGTCCAGATGGGAGGCGGGGGAGCGCGGCAGCGCGGGTCCCGGACGGGACTCGGGGGCGGTCGTCGACTCCGGGGAATCCGCGTACGCGTCCTCGTTGGAGGTGTCGCTCTCCGGTTCGGAGATGGACGCGGGGGCACTGGCCGCGGGCCGGGCCGACGGGGTGTTCTGGGAGGCGGCGTCCACGGAGTTGTAGATGAGGAATACGCCGATGAGGGCCGACGCGGCGGCCCAGCGGAGAATGCGGGTGTTGCCATCGGCAGCGCCCTGCTTGGCCGGCTTTCCCATAGGGGTGCTCGCCTTTCTTACAGCGCCTTGTCTCATGGCGCCTCAGCTCCTCAGCTCAAGGCGCCTTTCTCACGGGCGCTTTTCTCACAGCGCTCGTGGAACTGCCGTGGCACCACCGCTCGGCGGAGGTGCCACGGCAGCACTGAATACGAAGAGTCAGGCTCAGATCGCGGTGCCGGTCGGCTTGCGGCGACGCAGGGCGTAGGCGCCGGCGCCGAGGCCACCGAGGAGCAGGACCGAGCCGGCGGCCATGCCACTGCCCGTGGTGGCCATGCCGCCACCACCGGTGTGGACGCCACCGCGCGGCTTGTCGCCCTTCTCGTGGTCCTTCCAGTCGCCACCGGACCAGTCGTGGTCCTTCTTGCCGGACCACTCGTGCTCCCGGCCCTCGTCCTTGCCGTGGGACCAGTCGTCCTCGTCCTTGCCGTGGGAGGAGGACCAGTCGCGCTCGCCGCCCTCGTCCTTGCCCTTCATCTCCTCCTTGCCGTGCTCTTCTTCCTTGCCGTGGTCCTCCCGGCCTTCCTCGCGGCCGTGGTCGTCCTTGTCCTTCCAGGAGCTGCCGCCCTGGCCGTAGCCGTCCTCGGAGGACTCCTGGCTGCTCGAGTACCCGCCGTGACCGCCCGGGTCCGAGACGTCGGCGGCGAACGCGGCGGCGGGGGCGCCCAGGGTCAGGGTGGCGGCAATCGCCGCCCCGGTGAAGAGTGCGCGAGTAGATCGCATGAGCCACATTCCTTCCGGCGCCGTCGCGATACTGACTATTTGCCAGATAAAGGGATCGCAGCGGCGTCTTGTCCACCGTCAGCGAAGAGGGCTCCCCCTGCCACTCGGCGCGGCCTGCGATCTGCTCGGTTGTAAGCCCTCTGGGTGGAGATAAGCGCAATGATCACTCATTTGCCGCGCGAATGGACTGATGCCCTTTCACCTTTTCGGCAGACATCATTCCGATGAGCCCAGTAGTGTGAGATTTTCGCGCCCGGTGCATAACCGACTGGCGGCGCCACACGAAAGACGCCACACGAAAGACGCCACACGAAAGGCGCCACACGAAAGGCGCTGTACGAAGGACGCCGTACGGAAGACGCCATACGAAAGGGCCGCCGGGAGGTGAACTCCGTCGGCGGCCCCGTGCGGTGCGATGCGTGCGCTAGCCGTGGTCGCGGTCCCAGCGGTAGAACTCGTGGGCCATGGCGTCCTTGGGCTCGCGCCAGGTCTCCGGGTCGTACGCCTGCATATACGGCTGGAGGCGGGCGCTGACGTCGCGGAACTCCGGGTGTTTGGAGTACTTGGTGACCTCCGTGGCCGGCGGCCGCTCCGCCTCGATCAGATGCAGATACACATCGCCGAACTGGAAGAGGCTGCGCCCGGTGACGCCGATCAGCTTGGGCAGTTCGCCGCGGTCGGAGTCCGCGAAGATCTTGGCGACCTGCGGCGCCGCGTCCCGCTGCATCTTGGCGACGATCATGGTGCGGTACATGGTCATGCGCCCACCGTCTCCCGGGCCCGCTGCTCGATCTTGTCCCGGATCAGATCCATCTGGATACGGGAGTTGCGGTTGATGTGGTCCGTCATCGTGGGGTCGTCGACCGGCGCGTCGGGCCGCATCTCGAAGTCCTGGGTCCAGCGCATGCGGGTGCCCTCGGACTCCTCCTCGTACTCCCAGCGGATGTTCATGTAGGCGAAGGGACCGGGCTCCACGCGGCGCGCCCAGACCGTGCGCACATCGCGGGCCGTCTCCCGCTCGGAGACCCAGGACCAGACCTTGCCGTCCTCGTCGGGGTGCATGGTCAGCCGGAAGGTGGTGGTGTCCCCGGTCCGCTGCAGCACCTCGACCGAGGCGTACTCGCTGAACAGCTGCGGCCAGTTCTCCAGGTCGTTGGTCATGTTCCAGACGAGGTCGAACGGCGCCTTGATCATGACCTCGTTGTCGGTGTGGCCTGCCATCTTCATGCTCCTGAGGTAAGTGAGGTGTTGATGACGTCGAGGAAGTCACCGGGGGTCTTGCAGCTCTCGGCGCCCGGTTCGATCGGGGAGCCGTACCGGTTCTCCAGCTCGCCCACGATGGCGAGCAGACCGAGCGAGTCCAGGCCGTACTCCTCGAAGGTGGAGTCCGGCCGGGTCCGCATCATGTCCGGGTCGACGGTGAGTCCGGCGCACCGCTTCATCAGCGTGGCCAGCTCCCCGTAGGACAGTTGACTGGACATCAGTAATCTCCTTCCGGTCCGCGGAGCACGAGCGCCGCGTTGCAACCCATGAGTCCTCTGCTGAGCACCAGCGCCGTCCGCGGCTCGGCGGGGCGGGAGCTGCGGGTGACGAGGTCGAGGTCATGGCAGACGTCGGTGACGTACGGGGTCGGAGGCACCACGCGGTGCTCCATGGAGAGCAGCGCGGCCGCCACGTCCAGCGTGGGAGCCGCGCAGTGCACCCGGCCGAAGCCGGTCTTCGGCGCGGTCACCGGGACCCGGGTGCCGTGCGGCCCGAGGGCGTCGGCGATCGCCAGCGCCTCGGCGCGGTCCGCCTCGGGCACCCCCAGCGCGTCGGCGAAGACCACGTCGATCTCCTCCGGCGCGCACTCCGCGTCCTCCAGGGCCACGCGGATGGCCTGGGCGAGCCCCTCCCGGGACCGCTCCCACCGGGACGGCCCGGTGAAGGTCGAGCCGTAACCGGCGATGAAGCCCCGGATCCGCACCCCGCGGCGCCGGGCGGCCCCCTCCTCCTCCACGACCAGCATCGCCCCGCCCTCCCCGGGCGCGAATCCACAGGCGTCCTCGGTGAACGGCAGATAGGCCCGGCCCGCGTCGCGGGCCCGGCTGAGCTCGTCCCAGCCGAGCATGCAGACGATGGAGTACGGCGCCAGCGACGCCTCGGAGGCGCCCGCCACCACCGCGTCCGCCCCCCGCCGGATGGACCGGCGGGCGTGCGCGAGCGCGTCCAGACCGCCGGCCTCGTCGTTCGCCACCACTCCGCAGGGGCCCTTGAACCCGCCGCGGATGGAGACCTGGCCGGTGCTGGCCGCGTAGAACCAGGCGATGGACTGGTACGGGCCCACATAGCGCGGCCCCTTGCCGTACAGCTGCTGCAGCTCGCGCTGGCCGAACTCACCGCCCCCGGAGCCGGCGGCGGTCACCACGCCCACGGCGAACGGCGACATGTCGTCCACCGGCAGCTTGGCGTCGTCCAGCGCGAGATCGGCCGAGGCCATCGCGAAGTGGGTGAAGCGGTCGGTCTGGACGAGGAACCGCTCCTCGATCATCGAGCCCGGGTCGAAGCCGCGTACCTGGCCGCCGATCCGGACCGGGAAGTGCTCACTGCCCTCGCGGGAGATCCGGTCCAGGAAGGTGATCCCCTCCCGGGTGGCCTTCCAGAAGGCGTCGGTGCCCACTCCGCCCGGGGCGATCACACCGAGGCCCGTGACGGCCGCGCCCCGGTTGCGGGTGCTCTTCGCGGATGTCATGCCGCACTCCCGTCCGCCCGGCTCAGCACCACCGCGGACTGGAAGCCGCCGAATCCGCTGCCGACCGACAGCACATTGCGCAGCGGGAGGGCGCGGGCGGTGCGCGGGACGTAGTCGAGGTCGCATTCGGGGTCGGGGGTCTCGTAGTTGGCCGTCGGCGGCACCACGCCATGGGCGAGGGCCATGGCGCAGGCGACCACCTCGATGGCGCCGATCGCCCCCAGGGAATGGCCCACCATGGACTTGATCGAGCTCATGGGGGTCTTGTACGCGTGCTCGCCCAGGGACCGCTTCACGGCCGCCGTCTCATGGCGGTCGTTCTGCTTGGTGCCCGAGCCGTGCGCGTTGACGTAGTCGACCTCGGAGCTGTTGACCCGGGCGTGGCCGAGCGCGTGGTCGATCGCCTCGGACATCTCAAGACCCTCACGGGTCAGACCGGTCATGTGGTACGCGTTGCCGTAGGTGGCGAACCCCCGGAACTCGCAGTAGACCCGCGCCCCTCGGGCCCGAGCGTGCTCCAGCTCCTCCAGGATCAGCACGGCGGCGCCCTCGCCGAGGACGAAGCCGTCCCGGTGGGCGTCGAACGGCCGGGACGCGGTGGCCGCGTTGTCGTTGTTCGCCGAGGTGGCCTTGATCGAGTCGAAGCAGGCCACGGTCAGCGGGGTGATCGGCGAGTCCGCGGCCCCGGCGACGCACACATCGGCCCGGCGCTCCTCGATCGCCTGGAAGGCGTATCCGATCGCGTCCAGACCGGAGGTGCAGCCGGTGGAGACGGACTGCACCGGGCCCTGCGCCCCGGTCAGCTCCGCCACCCCGGAGGACAGCGCGCTCGGCGAGAACGCGTGCTGAAGGTGCGGACCCGCCTTGCGGTGGTCCACATCCCAGTGCTCACCGGCGTCGCTCACCTTGACGTAGTCCTGCTCCAGCCGGGTGGAGGCGGCGACCGCGCTGCCCAGCGAAACCCCTATCCGCCAGGGGTTGAGCGCCTGGAGGTCGAGACCGGAGTCCCGTACCGCCTCCTGGGCCGCCACCAGCGCGAACTGCACATAGCGGTCGGAGCGTTCGATCTGCTCGAAGCTCAGACCGCGGGCCAGCGGGTCGAAGTCGCATTCGGCGGCGATCCGGGAGCGGAACCGCTCCGCGTCGAAGAGCGTGATGTTGCGGGTGGCCGTACGGCCCGCGGTGAGCATGTCCCAGAACGCCGGGACGCCCACACCCCCGGGGGCGACGACACCGAGCCCGGTGACCACCACCCGTCGGGTCACGACGTCGCCTCGGCGGGTTCGGCGGCCTCCGTGTCCACGTGGCCGAGCTCGGGGCGCGGCGCCAGGGGCCCGAGGTGGAAGACCATCCGGGCCTCGGTGCTCCCCACATTGCGGAACCGGTGCCGCATGTTGATGGGGATCAGGATCGCCTGGTCGGGGCGGAGCGGATGCGGCTCGCCGTCCAGGTCCACCTCCATGTCGCCGCTGACGACGTACACGAACTCCTCGGAGTACGGGTGGTAGTGCTCGGCGACCCGTTCACCGGGCCCCACGATGGCCATCCCCATGAAGCCGCTCGTGGCGCCCACCAGAGGCGGTGTGAGCATGGCGCGCACATCGCCACCGCGCCGGCGGTTGGGGGCGACCGCGGCGAGGTCGACGACGAGAGGGGACTGCGTGGTCATGATGAGTTCCTCCAGGTAGCGTTGCGCGGTCCGCGCCACGGGGGTGGAAAGGTGCGAAGGGGGAGAGACGTCGTCAGTGGTCCGCCGACTTGCGGTCGGTGACCGGGGCCATGTCGCAGTCGGCGAGGAAGCGGCGCTGCCCGTCGTCCATGGACAGGTCGACCACCGCCCCGTCCGCCCCGAGGTCCAGCAGGCGGCCCAGCACGGCGGCGGCCCGCCGGCCGCTCACACCGGCCGCCATGGCGGGGTTCCGGTCCAGCGGCACGGCCAGGTCCACCAGCCGCACCACGATGTCGTCACGCTGGAAGATGGTGCTGCTCAGCAGGGTCTTGGCGGTCTGCTCCGCGGTCATCTCCTTGTTCACCGCGAGCTCGTCCTGCCGGGCCAGCAGGCTGGCCACCGCCGGGCCGCAGCCGGTCTTGACCGGGTAGAGCAGGGCGTGCCGGTGGACGCCCTGGGCGGGACGCGGCCCGCCGGCCGTCATGTGGTGGACCACCGGCAGCGAGGCGCGGGCGAAGAACTCCCGTGCCGAGCTGGGGTCGTCGAGGTTGCGGTCCTCCTCCAGATACGGATTGAGGGCCTCCTCGGCGGCCCTGATCTCCGGCTGCCGGGCCACGAAGCGCAGCGCCGCGGTCAGATCGCCCTTGACCTCCACGGCCCGCACCACCCGGTTGCCGCTCATGAACACCGAGGTGCGGGAGAGCCGGGTGGTCTCGTCGACCCGGGCCTCGGGCGAGGCGTAATCGGTAAGGATCTTGGCGACGGCATCCTCGCTGCCCGGCTTCACGGTGAAGGTGAGCGCCTGCCGGACCAGCCCGTCACCGACCCGTAGCGCGGCGTCGACGCCCCGGGTGGTCACATCGACCGGCGCGGACCCGGCGGTCAGGGTCTCCCGCAGGATGCTGAACCGCAGTGAGCGGGTGTCCTCCACACAGCCGTGGAAGGGCTTGACCATCTCCCGGTGCGCGGGGGAGTCCACCCAGGCGAGGAACGGAGGGGCGCTTTCCCATTCGCTGGTGATCAGCCACTGCGAGGGGTTCTCGATCGACTGGCACAGCTGGTCGCTGATGTGCCCGGGTACCGCGGCCACCTGCTGGGACAGCTGATCGTAGGCACGGAGAAATCGCTGTTCGGCACCGCTGTTGACCTGCACCAGCAACACGACGCGCAATCTGGTGTCCGTGAGAGCGGATTCCACGGTCGTCGGCGACTGGTTCACCGTGGTCTCCGGCATGTCGGACAGGGTGCTCATATTTCACTCCTTATTTCGCGGACGCGTCCTTCCGGGCATCGAGGACACCCGCCCGTTAGACGATCGTGGAGCGCTCCCACCAATGGCGCGAGATATGTGAGCCATCCGAGCGAACGCCTGGTCAGCGCCCCGGAGCAGCCCGGAAACAGCGGGCATAGCAGCAAAATGAACCGTCTTGCCGACAATGCTGAGCGTGTGCCCGTCCTCATCGCGGGCGGCTCCCTGGTGGGCCTGTCCGCCTCACTGTTCCTGGGCCGACTGGGGATCGGTCATCTGCTGGTCGAGAAACACCCGCGCACCTCGCACCACCCGCGCGGACGGGGGAACAACATCCGGACGATGGAACTGTTCCGCACCGCCGGAGTGGAGTCCGCGATCCGCGAGGCCGCGTCCGTCCTGGCCGACAACCACGGAATCCTGCAGACTCCGTCCCTCACCGGTACGGAGGGCAACTGGCTCTTCCGGGAGATGGACCCGGGTGGCAGGGCCGCCCGGATCAGCCCCGCCGGATGGTGCCTGTGCAGCCAGAACGACCTGGAGCCGGTGCTGCTGAACGCGGCCCAGGGGCTCGGTGGCGAGCTGCGGTTCTCCACCGAGCTGATCTCCTTCGAGCAGGACGCGGACGGCGTCACCGCCACCCTCCTGGACCGCAGGTCCGAGCGGCGCTCCACGGTCCGCGCCGACTACCTCATCGCCGCCGACGGCCCCCGCAGCCCGGTGCGCGAGGCCCTTGGCATCGGGCAGAGCGGACGCGGTGAGCTGTTCCACAACGTGTCCATCACCTTCCGCGCCAAGCGGCTCGCGGACGCGGTCGGGGACCGCCACTTCATCGCCTGCTACCTCACCAACCCCGAGGCCGACGGGGCGCTGCTGCCCGTCGACAACCAGGAGAGTTGGGTCTTCCACGCCCCCTGGCACCCCGAGCAGGGCGAACCGCTGGAGGCGTTCGACGACGAGCGCTGCGCCCAGCACATCCGTACCGCCGTCGGCATGCCCGACCTGGAGGTCGAGGTCACCGGAAAGGCCCCCTGGCACGCGGCCGAGCGGGTCGCGGACCACTACTCCGACGGCCGGGTCTTCCTCGCCGGGGACTCCGCGCACGAGATGTCGCCCACCGGCGCCTTCGGCTCCAACACCGGAATCCAGGACGCCCACAACCTGGCGTGGAAGCTCGCCGCCGTCATGGGCGGCTGGGCGGGCCCCGCGCTGCTGGAGACCTACGGCATGGAGCGGCGGCCGGTCGCCCAGGCCACCAGCGCCCGCGCCGCCGCCCGTTCGGCCGAACACAGCCACCCCGGCTACTCGGCGCCCGCCACCGAGGGCCAGGGCCCGCAGTCCAACGTCATGGCCGTCGCCATGGGCTACCGCTATGTGCGGGGCGCGGTCGCGGGCGCCGACCCCTCAGCCCCCGCGGTCCCCGACCACTTCACGGTCTCGGCCGAGCCCGGCAGCCGCGCGCCCCATATGTGGGTGCACCGCTGCGGGGTGCGGCTGTCCACCCTCGATCTGTACGAGCGCACCTGTGTGCTGCTCACCGGGCCGGGCGGCGCCGCCTGGCACGAGGCCGGCCGCCGCACCGCCGACGCGCTCGGCGTCCCCCTGGACTGCTACCGGGTGGGCGATGGCCCGGACCATGAACTCGCCCCAGAACCGGGCATGGACTGGGCCGAACTCCACGGCACCGCTCCCGACGGAGCGGTCCTGGTCCGCCCCGACGGCTTCGTCGCCTGGCGGGCGGAGCGCTCGGTCCCCGATCCGGAAGCCGCGATGACGCGTGCGCTGCGAGAGGTTCTGCGGCTGGACGGCTGACCCCGCTCTTCCCGGAAGCCATCGGTGTCCGGACGCCACCCCAGTTCCGGGTGCCACCCGCCCGGGGCCGTGGGACGCGGCGCCGGGCGCCGGGCCGGGGACGGCTGTTCATCGGGCTCGCCCTGGTCCCCGGCCAAGGACGCCTGATGCGCCATCTCATGACGTTGGTTCCTCGCTGTCAGGCTTGGCGGGCGCAGGACGCGAGGCGACCGGCGAGCGCGGTGACGAGGTCGCGCAGTTCATCGGGGCGCTCGATGACGAACGGCCGGTCGAGTGAGGCGAGTACCGGAGGCAACCAGTCCAGCCGCTCCGCCCGCAGCTCGACGCGCAGCCAGCGCTCGGTCGCCCGGTCCTCGCCTGCCACGGGCGCGTACTCCTCCAGGCTCGCCACACTGGCGGGAAGGTGGGCGCGGATCTGCCCGGCCGTCCCGTGGACCCGCAAGGTCACCTCATGCCGGTACCCGGCCGTGGCGAACCCTGACAACACGCGCTGTGCCGGACCGGCGCCTACGGGCGCTTCGAATGAGCCGGGCAGGGTCCGCGCGTCCGCGATGCGATCGAGCCGGAAGGTTCGGTCCTCGGCGATCCGGGCGTCCTCGCCCGTGACGTACCACCGGCCCGCATGGGCGACGACCCCGTACGCGTGCAGCGTGCGTTCACTGTGCCGTCCGTCACGGTCGGTGTAGCGGATCGAGACCGGTCGGCGGTGGCGCACCGCGTCGGCGATGGTGAGCAGGACCCCGGCGTCCGGGGTGTCGAAATCACCGGGCTGATCCGTGAAGGCGAGAGCTTCCAGGAGTGTGTCGAGCCGACGGGCGATGTGCTTGGGCAGCACCCGCCGGATCTTCGCCGACGCCGTCTCGCTCGCCGTGTGCTCCGTCGTCGTCAACCCTGACCGGCGGCCGGCGACCAGGCCGAGCAGCACGGCCAGCGCCTCGTCGTCGCTGAGCATGAGCGGAGGCAGGCGGTACCCGGAGGCGAGCCGGTACCCGCCATAGCGGCCGCGCACCGATTCCACGGGCACGTCCAGGTCGATCAGCTGGTGCACATACCGCCGCACGGTGCGCCCTTCGACGCCGAGCCGGCCGGCGAGTTCGGCCACCGTCCGGGTGCCGCCCGACTGCAGCAGCTCCAGGAGTGTCAGCACGCGGGCGGTTGGTCGAGGCATGTTCGCAGCCTAACGCGAATACAGGACCGATTCTGTCCACTATTTCTCCTAGCCTGCGTCGTGCACGCCTCCAGCACAGCCAAGGAGATTCCCATGGACTTCGTCTCGATCCGCATCATCACCGGCGACGTGGCGCGCCTCGTCGAGTTCTACGAGCGGGCCACAGGGGCGCGGGCGACGTGGGCCACCGAGGACTTCGCCGAACTCAGGACCGCGGGCGCCACCCTCGCGATCGCCGGCGTCCGCACCGTCCCGCTGTTCGCCCCGGGCTCTGCCCGCCCGGCGGACAACCACAGCGTGATCACCGAGTTCCTCGTCGACGACGTGGACCGCGTTCACCAGAACCTGACCGGCTTCGTCACCGACTTCGTCACCGAGCCCACCACGATGCCCTGGGGCAACCGGTCGCTGCTGTTCCGTGACCCCGACGGCAACCTCGTCAACTTCTTCACCCCCGTCACCCCAGCGGCCATCGAAAAGTTCGCACGCTGACGCCACGCACAGCCGGGAGCGCCCGGAACCCCGCGCCGCGACAGCGAGTAACCCGGCACGCGGGAGAAGCCCGATCAGGGTGGTGTGGTCAGCTTGCGGCTTCGCTCCGGGCGTCGCCCGCCGTACGGCGGCGCAGGCGGCGCCACAGCGCGGGGGCCGTGCTGATCACCACCGTCAGGACCACGGCCGCCGCCACGCCCTCCCACGGCTCGGGGAAGAGCGAGCCGCCCAGGATCCCGATCAGCTGATACGTCACCGCCCAGGCCAGCGCCGCGGGTCCGGCGCCCCGGGCGAACCTCCGCAGTGGCCAGCGCGCCAGCAGGCAGGCCAGCATCACCGGTATCCGCCCGGCCGGGATCAGCCGGGACAGCACCAGAACCGCCACCCCGTGCTCGTTCAGCCGGGCCTGTGCCTGGTCCAGCCGTTCCGGCGCCGCGTGGTCGTGGATCCGCTCCAGCCACCGCGAGCCGTTCTTCGAGCGCACTCCGCGCCGTCCGAGCCAGTACAGCATCACGTCGCCGGAGAAGGCCGCCAGCGAGGCCACTCCGAAGACCACCAGCAGTGACAGCGGGGGAGCGGTCTGGTGGATGGCGACCACCGCGGCCGAGGAGACCACCGCCCCGGTGGGTATCACCGGCACCAGTGACCCGAACACCACCAGCAGGTACAGCGAGGGGTACCCCACCGCCTGCTGTGTCGACTCGGACGGCACGCTCCGCGCCAGATCCGCCAGATCCGCGAGATCCCCTATCACCTGGCGGGCTCCAGCCGCACGCACTCCCCGTGCACCAGCCGGTGCACCACCGTGTCGGGGGCGAGCTGTCCGGCGTGGCGCACGAAGTCGTCGCCCGGGGCGTGGAATTCATGCGGACGGATCGCGTCCATCCCGATCGGCCAGTACGTCCCGTAGTGCACCGGCACCGCGCAGCGCGCCCCCAGCCGCGCCAGCGCCTGGGCCGCGCGGCCCGCGTCGAGATGGCCGGGGCCGAGGTACGGCCCCCAGCCGCCCACCGGAAGCAGCGCCACATCGCACGCGCCCACCGTCTCCGCCATCCCGTCGAACAGCCCGGTGTCCCCCGCGAAATACGTGGTCGATTCGCCGCTCAGCACATACCCCAGCGCGGGCACCCGGCTCGGCCCGTACGGCAGCCGCCGCCCGTCGTGCGCGGCCGGTACCGCCCGGATGCGCACCTCGCCGACCACGCACACGTCCCCCGGCGCCATCTCGGTCACCCGCAGCCCCCGCGCCGCGACCACCCGCCGCAGCCCGGACACCGCCCGCCCGGCCCCGCGCGGCACCATCAGCCGGGTGCCGGGCAGCAGCTTGGCCAGCGAGCCGAGGTGCAGATGGTCGGCGTGCAGATGCGAGACCAGCGCCACGTCCGCCACCGCCGCGGCGGCCGGTGGCACGGCTCCCCGGCGGCGCCGCAGATGGGCCAGCCGCCGTACGAAGAGGGGGTCGGTCAGCACTCGCACACCGGAGTCCCGCACGGTCGCGGTGGCATGCCCCCACCAGGTGATCTCCACCGACATCTCCCGCCTCCTCCCTCGGGCCGTCCCGCCCCGATCCTCTCACCCCGCCGGGTGGTGCATGGAATCAGCCCATGCGGGTATGCATGACTCATGCATGATGAGAGGGAACGCGTAGCGAATCTGCTGGGGGCCACGGCGCTGGCGATCACCGACGATCTGCTCGGCGCCCCGGCCGCCGCGTCCCGCCTGAGCATGAGCGCGGCCGCCGCGCTCATCGTGCTCCGCGCCGGCCCCGGGGTGAGCGTGACCGAACTCGGCCGCCGGGTGGGGCTCACCCAGTCCGCGGCGGTGCGCATGGTCGACGGGCTGGAGCGGGACGCACTGGTCGAGCGGCGGCGCGGAATCGGCAACTGGACCGGGGTCCACCCCACCGCCAAGGGCCGGCGGACCGCGGACCGGCTGCTGACCTCGCGCACCTCCCAGCTCACCGGGGTGCTGGACGGCCTCGGCGAGACGGAGGTCCGCGACCTCGGCGCACTGCTGGCCAAGCTGCTCGACGGGCTCTACCAGGGCAGCGGCTCGGCCGACCGGATGTGCCGGCTGTGCGACCGGACCGCCTGCACCCCGGACGGCGTGGAGTGCCCGGTCGGGGCCGCGGACCGGGCGGCCGCCGCACAGCCGGCCGCCCGTGCGGCGGCCGAGGACGGGGCCCGCACGGACCATGGGTGAGCTGCTGGCCGTCGCCTCCGCGCTCTCGGGCCTCGGCACCGGGGTGGGCGTGGCATGCCTCTACTGGTCGATGAACCAGGGGCCGATGAGCGTCGTGGTGCCGGTCAGCGATGTCACGGCGGTGGGCCTGCCGGTGCCGGCGGGGATCACCCTCCTCGGCGACCGGCCCTCGCCCCCGGCGCTCACATTTACTGGACCCGCACCAGTGGCAGGTAGATGGTGTCGAGGATGTCCTTGATCACGGCGTCCGTGATCGGCGTCCCGCGGATCACGAACTCGTTGCGCAGTAGGTCGTGTGCGACGGTCATGGCACGCGTGCCCCGCAGTTCGGGGCGCACCTCACCACGCTCGATCCCGCGCTGGTAGATCTCGTCGACCAGGTATGGCCCCGTCGCGAGGAGCTGCCTTCGTGTCTCGGCGGCAAGTTCCGGGTTCTTCGTCACCTCCGCGAGCACTCCGCGAAGCAGCTCGCCGTACTCGGAATCCATCAGGTCGGCGAGCGAACGTAGCAGCGTGTGCATGTCCGAGGCGAAGGACCCGGTGTCCGGCGTGGACAACAGCGAGCGGACCAGCTGCCCTTGCGCGTACACCACGAGCTCGGCACGGTTGCTCCACCTGCGGTACAGCGCGGCCTTGCTGGTGCGCGCCCTACTGGCGATCCAGTCCATGGTCAGCGCCGCATAGCCACGTTCGATCAGACCCTCACGCGCCGCGCGAAGGATCGCGTCCTCCAACTCGGCGCCACGCCTGCGTGGCCCCCGGCGGTGATCGGTCGCGCTGCTCATGCCTGCTTACGGTAATGCGTTGCGCTCGCCGGTTCCAGAAGCCTACTGTGGCCTTTAGGGAACGATACGTTCTCTAAATTTGCCCACGCTTGAGGTGCCACATGGAAGAGACGATTACCTTCCCGCAGGTCCGTACCTGCCCGTACCGTCCGCCGCACGGCTACACCGAACTGACCGCGCAGGGGCCGCTGCACCGCGTCGAGCTCTACGACGGCAAGCTCGGCTGGGTGGTCACGCGGTACGCAGAGGCCCGCGCGCTGCTCAGCGATCCGCGGCTCTCGTCCAACCGAACCGACCCGAACTTCCCGCTGATCTCGTCACGCGGGGCCGCCGCTCGCGAGCAGCCGCCCGCGTTCATCGGTATGGACCCGCCGGAACATGGCCACTACCGGCGCATGACCATTCCCGAGTTCACCGTCAAGCGGATGAATGAATTGCGCCCGAAGATCGAAAAGATCACGGAACGGGCCGCCGAGCAGCTGTGCACGGCCGGCCCGTCCGCAGATCTGGTCGTCAACTACGCGCTGCCGATCCCGTCCCTGGTGATCTGCGAAGTGCTCGGGGTGCCGTACTCCGATCACGAGTTCTTCGAGGACGCGAGCAGGCGGATGATGCGCAGCGCCACCGCGGAGGGAGCCGGCGTCGCCCGCAGAGAGCTGTTGGAATACCTGGACTCGCTGGTCGATGCCGCGATCGAGAACCCGCGGCCCGGCCTGGTCAGCAGGCTGGCCAACGGTGAACTCGCCCGCGGCGAGCTGCCCCGGGACTACCTTACGGGTATCGCGGTGTTGCTTCTGGTCGCGGGCCATGAGACCACCGCGAACGTGATCACCCTGGGCACCCTGATGCTGCTGGAACACCCCGATCAGCTCGCCGAGTTCCGCGCCAACCCCGATGTGGTGCCCGGCGTCGTCGAGGAACTGCTGCGCTACACCTCCGTCGCGGACACCGCAGGGGCTCGGGTGGCCACGGCGGACATCGACATCGCAGGCCAGCGCATCCGTGCGGGCGAAGGGGTGCTGATCCCGAACGGGCCGGCGAACTTCGATCCCGCGATGTTCCCCGGGCCGGAAGAGTTCGACATTCACCGGGACTCGCGCAAGCACAACACGTTCGGCTACGGCGTGCACCAGTGCCTCGGGCAGAACCTCGCGCGGCTCGAACTGCAGATCGCGCTGCCACTGCTCTTCGAACGCTTCCCCACGCTGCGGCTCGGTACCCCGGCGACGGAACTGCGGCCCCGTCGCGCCGACACCATTCAGGGCGTGGACGAACTGATTGTCACCTGGTGAGAACGGAGCCCACGATGCACGTGACCGGAGACCGAGAGGTCTGTGTCGGAGCGGGTCAGTGCGTATTCGCCGCTCCCGATGTATTCGACCAGGACGAGGACGAGGGCCTCGTCCTGGTGTTGCAGGAGTACCCCGGCGAGGCCCGGCGCGAGACCGTCGAGGAGGCAGCAGACACCTGCCCGTCGGGCGCTGTGCGCATCGGCTGAGCGCGGCTTGGCGCGGGCCCGGGAGAGGCGGGAGCGGACCGTACCGACGGCGATCACGGCCGGCCCGCGCACCCCGCGCCGTGGGCCGATCCCCGTCCGCCAGACGAAAATCCGTGGACCGCCGGGCGGCCCGTACGCCACGATGACCGCCGCCAACCCCGGCCCCCGGGGTCCCGCTCACACGAAAGGCCACCGTCGTCCGTATGAGCCGTGCACTTCACCACCGCGCCGTCGTCGCCGACGCCCACAACGACCTGCTGATCGCCGTCACCGCCCGCCCACCCCACCGCTGGGCGGGCTACTTCCGGGAGCGCTGGCTGCCGCAACTGCGCGAGGGCGGGGTGAATCTCCAGGTGCTCCCGGTCTTCATCGACGACCGGTTCCGCCCCGAGGGCGCGTTGCGCGAGACGCTGCGGATGATCGAGTGCGCCCACACCCTCGCCGAGGGCAACGCCGACGAGGTACGGCTGTGCCTGGACGGCGACGACATCGACGCCGCGCTCGCCGACGGCCGGATCGCCCTGGTGCTGGCGCTGGAGAGCGCCCCCGGGCTGGACGCCAACGTCGAGCTCCTCCCTACCCTCCACCGCCTCGGGGTGCGCATCGCCTCGCTCGCCCACTGGGGCCGTACCGCCCTGGCCGACGGCAGCGGTGAGGACGCCACCGGAAGTCGGCTCACCGAGGCCGGGGTCCGGGCGCTGAAGGAGATGGAGCGTCTGGGCATCCTCTTCGACGTCTCCCATCTCGGCGCCTCCGGGGTGGCCCATGTGCTGGAGCTGGCCACCCGCCCGGTGATGGCCACCCACTCCTCCGCCCGCGCCCTGCTGGATCACCATCGCAACCTCACCGACGAGCAGCTGCGCGGCATCGCGGCCACCGGCGGCACGGTGTGCGTCAACTTCCTCGGCGAGTTCCTGGCCACCGCCCCGGCCGACCGTACGGTGGACCGGCTGGCCGATCACATCGTCCACATCGCCGAGGTGATCGGCGTCGGGCATGTGGGTCTTGGGCCGGACTTCATCAAGGAGGTCAGCGATGACACCACCCCGCCCTGCTGCGAGGACGTCGAGTACGCCCGGCTGGTGGTCCCCGGCCTCGAAGGCCCCCGCGGACTGCCTCTGGTGACCGAGGCGCTGGTCCGAAGGGGCCTCCCGGAGGCGGACATCGAGAAGATCCTCGGCGGCAATGTGCTGGAGCTCTTCCGCAAGGAGCTGGGACGCCCCCGCTGAGATCCGGTTCGGCCGTTACCGCCCGGCGGCGTCCAGGAACGCGTCGATAGCGGCGAACGTGACCTCCGGGGCCTCCCGGGTGGGGAGGTGGCCCGCGCCCGGGATCAGCTCGAAGCGCGCCCCGGGGATGGCGGCGGCGTACGCGCGGCCGTAGTCGGGCGGGACGACGGTGTCGTCTTCCCCCCACACCGCGAGGGCGGGCACCGTCACCCGGGCGAGCCGGTGCAGCAGCTTCGGGTCGGACTTCGCCGGCCCGACGTAGGCGGCCAGCGCCTGGAGTGCCGCGGGCGAGGGCCCCGGGCGCGGCGCCGGTGCGCCGGAGCCTGCCCCGGGTCGGGGGCCCTGGGCGGGCCCGGAGCCCTCACCGGGCGGCGGGCCGGGCGGGGCCGTGGGGAATCGCACCTCGTGCCCCTCGAGCCGCGGTCCGAACGCGCCCATGACGACCAGCCCGCCGATGCGGCGGCCACGGTCCCGCACGGCCATCTCCGCGGCGATCCAGCCGCCGAAGGAGCTGCCGAGGACCAGGACATCGCGCAGATCGCGGTCGTCCAGCAGATCCAGATACGTCTCGACGAGGTCGTCCACGCCCGTGAACCACTCGGGCCGCGGGGTGTCCTCCCAGCCCGGGTGGGTCGGCGCCAGTACCCGGGAGGTGGCGGCGAAGTGGTCCACCACTCCGCTCACACTGGCGGGTCCGGCGCCGCCGTGCAGGACGAGCACGGGGCGGCCCGCGCCCACGTCCCGCACCGTCAGGGGCAGACCGGGGTAGGGCTCGACAGTGGATCCTGTGGATCCCGTGAGTTCGGTGAATTCGGTGGGCGTGCTCATCGGTCCGCACCTCCGGCGGTCATCGTGGTGAAGGCGTCCCGCAGGATCCGCAGGGCGTCCGGCTGGAAGAAGTCGACGAGGTGGGCGGCCGATTGCGTGGCCGCCGCCTCGGCGCGCGGGAACATGGCTGTCTCGTACGCGTTCAGCGCCGTCTCCGGGTCGTCGTGGGCGGCCAGGGCGAGGGCGAGTTCCGCGCCGTCGAGCATGGCGAGGTTGGCGCCCGCCCCGGCGAAGGGGGACATCAGATGGGCGGCGTCGCCCAGGAGCGTGACGCCGGGAACCCGGTCCCAGCGGTGGCCGGTGGGCAGGGCGTGGATGGGCCGGTGGACGAGCGGGCCGTCGCTGTCGGCGATCAGCGCGCGCAGCCCCTCGTCCCAGTCGGGGAAGAGGTCCAGCAGCCGCTTCCTGGTCGCCGCCGGATCCGCCGGGTCGTTGAGGGCCGAACGGCTCCACTCCTCCGGCGTCTTGACCGCGATGTAGACGCGGATCCGGCCGCCGCCGTTGCGCTGGGCGAACAGCCCCTTCTCGTCCGCGAGGGCGAACATCGAGCCCCGGCCCACGAGTTCGGCGACGGCCGGGTGCCGGGTGTCCACGTCGTTCAGGAGGCCGTCGACGAATGACACTCCGGTGTAGACCGGATCGGCGTCGGACAGCAGGGGCCGGACCCTGGACCACGCCCCGTCCGCGCCGACCAGCACATCCGCCGCGACGGTCGTGCCGTCGGCCAGGGTGAGCGTGGGCCGCCCCGCCGCGCCGATGGCGACCGCCTTCACCTTCTGGCCCCAGCGGACGGTCCCCTCCGGCAGCGACCCCAGCAGCAGCTCCTTCAGCACTCTGCGGTCGATCTCGGGACGGTGGTTGCCGTCACCGTCCTGCGGCGGGGGGATGTGGAAGCCGACGTCGGCGTCCTTGCCGAGCAGGCGCAGTTCCCCGCCCTCGGGACGGCTCAGCGGCCGGAACTCCTCGAGCAGCCCGGCGTGCAGCAGCGCCCGCTGGCCGGACTCCTCGTCCAGGTCCAGCGTGCCGCCCTGGTCGCGTGCGGTCGCCGACGTGTCCAGCTCGTAGACGGTCGAGGGGATGCCGTGGACGTGCAGGACGCGCGCCAGCGTCAGCCCTCCCGGCCCTGCTCCGACGATGGCGATACGGCGTTGACGGCGTTGTGTGGACATGGCGATGGATGCCTCCCCGGTTCGGCGCGGGTGCGCCGTGGATGGGAGGAGCGTAGGGCGACGAACATGTTCGTGGCAAACGCGTTCGTGACAGACGCGTTCGTGGCGAACGCGTTTGTCGGCCGGTACGATGGCGCCATGACAGCGCATCCCACCGCCCCGCGGAGCCGCCGGGAACGTCCGGCGAAACCGGCCCTGACCCGGGAAGGCATCATCGCCACCACGGTCGACCTCATGCGTGCCGAGGGCCTGGAGCGGGTGACGATGCGCCGCCTGGCCAAGGAACTGGACACCGGGCCGGCGTCGCTCTACGTCTACGTCCGCAATATGGCCGAGCTGCACGCGGCCGTCCTGGACGAGCTCCTCGGGGCCGTCGACCTGAGCCCGGCGAAGGCGGACGGAGAGTGGCGCGGCCGGCTGGTGCGGATCCTCACCTCGTACACCTCGGTGCTGTTCGAGTACCCCGGTCTCGCCCAGTCCGCCCTGGTGGCCCGCCCCTTCGGCAAGCACTATCTGAAGCTGGTGGAGGCGCTGCTGGCGCTGCTGGACGAGGGCGGCCTCGAACCCGACCGGGCCGCGTGGCTGCTCGATCTGCTGCTGCAGTTCGCCACCGCGACCGCGGCCGAGCACGCCCACCGGGCCCCCGGCGACACCCCCCAGAGCGAGGCGGACTGGCAGGCGCTCGCCACGGTGGTGCGGGACGTCTCACCGCGGACCCATCCGCATATCGCCGCGCTCGGTCCGCGGCTGCTGTCCGGATCCCCCCAGGACCGGCTGGCCTGGGGGTTCGACGTCCTCATCGCCGGGGCCCGGCACACCCCGCTGCCGGAGGCGCCCGCCCCGTCCCCGGTGGACGCCCGGGACGCCCGGGACACCCGGGGCACCGGGGACTGAGGCGGTGGCGCTCAGCCGCGCCCGGCGGGCCGCTCGCCGGTGGTCATCCGGGCGACGTTGGACCGCTCGCCGTAGGTGAAGGGGCGGACCCGGTAGGAGGCCCGCTTCTCGTCCGGCAGGGTGATCAGCCCGAAGGAGTTGATGTCCGGGTCGAGCACGGCGACGGGGTGGAAGGGGCCCCCGCCCCGGGGCCGGTCCTCCAGCAGATAGCCCCGCTCGCCCTCGGCATGGTCGGTCCAGGTGAACCGGATGCCGTTGGCGTGCATGACGGTCGCGCGCAGATCGGTCGGGGTGGCCGACGGCCGCCGGACGGGGCTGGTGCGCACCCCCGTCCGCCGGATGGTGCGCGGCGGCGCCCAGGTGTGCTCCTGGCGCTGCTCCGCCTCGGTGAACGCCCCCCTGGGCAGGGCGACGTCGACCGGCCGGGACGCGGGTCCGTAGTACGGCCGCACCCGGTAGTAGAAGTGGGTCTTCGGGATCAGATCCGGGTGCCGGTAGGTGGTCTGACCGAGCGGGGCGTAGGTGAGGACCGTCCAGGGCCCGCCGGGCTCGGTCGCGAACTCCACGATCCGCCCCGCGGCGCCCCGCGCCTTCCCGTGCCAGCTCAGCTCGGCGTCGACGGGGGAGACCCGGGTGACGCTGAGCACGGTCCCGGTCCGGGCCTCCCGGGAGGCGTTCGAGGCTTCCGGCGCGTCCGGCGCTTCCGTGGACGCCGCACACCCGCTGATTCCGGAAAGCCCGGCGGCGACGAGAACCGCCGCCGCCAGGGCGCGTACCGAGCCGCTCACTTGCGCCAGAACTTGACGTTGCTCCACACCACGGTGGCCGGACCGTTGCCGCTGCTGGTGCGGTACGCCCCGAACTTGTCGTAGAAGCTGCCGCCGGGGCTGTCCACGGTGTGCTTGAGCGAGCCGTTGATGTATGTACGGTGCTCCTTGCCGACCTGGTGCACCGTGTTGACGCGCACCGTGGCCCCGACCGTCCCCGCGTTGGACAGGGTGTCCCCGCCGTGCACGGCGTACAGCCTCCCGCCGCGCTCGACCGCGAGCATGAAGTACGGACCGGCGTCGCCGTCGGTGTCGTTGAACGTCTGCTTCAGGCTGATCCGGGTGCCGCCCATGCTGGTGACCCGGAAGTAGCCCTCGAACTGATGGGTCCCGCCGGTGTAGGTGTCATAGCGCCGCTCGGCCCGCTGGTCCCCGCTCGCGGTGGAGCAGGTGAGCTCGAAGGTGAGGTTGTCGACCTCTCCGCACCCCCGCTCCTGCACCTTGAACCCCGGGGACTCGGACGACCAGCCGCCCGGTTCGACCTCGGCGTGCGCGACGCCCGACGCCGCGAGCAGCAGTCCGCAGGCGGCGGACAGCCCGGCGATCACACGGTGTTTCCTGGGCACGGTCCCACTCCTCTACTTGACCCAATAGCGGATGTTGCGGAACCGGGCCTCGGCCCGGCCGCTGCCGTGGTGATAGACGCCGTTCTTGAAGTGGCGGGTCGCCGGTCCCCGGTCGTCGACCGTCAGCACGAGCTTGTCGTCGGCGTAGACCTGGATCTTTCCGGTGCTCGCGTTGTGGGCGACCTTCAGGTTCCACCACTTGTTGTAGATACCGGACTTGATGACCGTGTCCGTATAGCGCTTGAGCGTCCCCCCGTTCTCACTGGACGCCCGGAACATGATGTCGGTGGCCGGGGTTCCGCTCGGATGCTTGACCCGCAGGATCTGCATGATGTCCGCGCCGTTCGTCCCGGCCGGCACATACACATCGGCGTCCCACATGTGCTGCCCCGAGGTGTACTCCTGCTTCCACCGCATTTCGGTGCGCGGATCGGTGCCGCTGCCCTCTTCGAACGGCTCATCGGTGGAGTTGACCCACATGGTGTGGGTCTTCGTGCTCGAGTTGTAGCTGTAGCGCTCGCTCAGGTCGAGGTTCCACGGCTTGTGCATCGAGTATGTGAACGACGTCTGCGTCCATCCATCGGTCGGCGACGCCGCGGCCTCCTTCGCCGTGGCCGTCTCCCCGGACGCGACCCCCGCCGACAGGACTCCGGCGAGTGCTGCGAACGCCATGACCGCCCTGGCGCGGGGGGATCTTCTGGTGTGTCTGGTGCGTAATGCGGGCATATCGACCCACCTCCGGTCTGTTCCGTTCCCTTGTTGGATCATGGTCTAGACCAAGAGTCAAGGTAGGGCAGAGTCGATAGGGTGTCCATATCAATGAACGGAATTCACGACTGTGGTGGCGGGTGTGGCTGGTCGGGTCAACTCCGCCGCAGCGCCTTCACCATGACCAGCTCCCTGGTCACGCCGTCGGCCAGCAGCTCCCCCGGCTCCCGGGTGGCGGCGAAACCATGCCGCTCGTAGAGGGCGATCGCCGGTGCGTTGCCCGGGATCACCGCCAGCCGCAGCGCCGTGGCGCCCGTCCGCAGCGCCCAGTTCTCGACCGCCGTGATCAGCCGGGCGCCGACGCCGTGGCCGCGCGCCTCGGGGCTGACCCAGACCGACCTCAGCTCCGGCGGCCGCCCGTCCCCGTCCCCGCCGCTGCCCCCATCCCCGCCCCCGTCCCCGCCATCGCCCCCGGGCATGCCGCCCGCCATCCCGACCGCACGGCCGTCCAGCAGGGCCACGACGTGGTAGGCGCCCGGGACCTCCAGCCGGGCGCGCCACCGCTCCTCGCCGCCGCGGTGCCAGTCGGCGAGCCGGGACTTGAAGGCGTGCGGCGCCTCGGCCAGCGCGGTCCGGCGGACGTCCCGCCACAGTGGCCAGTCGTCCGTCGTGATCACTCGCAGCCGCACCATGCCGCCCAGTCTCCCGCACCGCCGGGTCGCGGCCGAGCGCCGTCGCCCCGAGGGGAGATGGCCGGGTTCACCCCGCTGTGCCATGCTTTGAGGAGAGGCGCCATCCCTTTCGAGGGGGCGCGGCAGCGAAGGCCCCGCCGGTGGTCGTGACCGGTCGCCGCGCGGAGGCCGATCAAGGGCCCGGGTACGCCCACGAGACCGGCGGTCCACGCACGGAGGCGGTGCAGGCGGGCTGTGACCGGGCATGTGCTGACGTTCACGGGGACCGCGTTGGTGGCTGTCTATGTGCTGGACGCGGAGGGTGCCGAGCTGCGGTTGGCCGAGACGGTGCGCGGCGCCGGACGGTCGTACGCGCTGCCGGCTCGCTACCCCGTGTCCGGGCGCTCGCCCGTCGCCGACGCCTTCCGCGCCGGGCGCCCCCTGTGGCTGACCCCCACCGAACTCGCCGCCTACGGCCCCATCGGGCCCACCACGCCCGAAACCCCCACCACGCCCGGCGTCTCGCTCGGGGCGCTGCCGCTCGGCGGGGACGGCAAGGGGCTGGGGTGTCTGGTGGTAGTGGACGAGGCACCCGACGGAATCGACGCCGACCGCCGCGGCTTCATCGAGCTCTACGCCCACCACGTGGCCGCCGGGTTCGAGGCGGCCGGGCCGCGGGCGCTCACCCAGCGGAGACCCGAACTGCCCGGCCTCACCCTGGACCGGCTGCGGGTCGGCTCGTTCGTGCTGCATCTCGACAGCGGGCGGATGACCGCCGACACCCAGGTGCTCGACCTCTTCGGCATCCCCGGGGCGGACTTCGACGGGCGGGTGGAGACCCTGCTGGCGGTCGCCGTCCCGGACGACATCCCCGCCCTGATGTCGGTCCTCGAGCCCGACCTGCTGACCTCCGGCACCGCACAGCTGGAGTTCCGGATCCGCCGGCCCAACGGGGAGCTGCGCTGGCTGGGCCTGCGCGCCCGGGTCGAGACGGGGGCGGACGGCACGCCCCGGCGCATGCTCGGCGTGATCGCGGAGACCTCGTACCTGCGGCCCACCGCCGACGAGGTGTCCCTGGTGCAGCGGCTGTCCGCCGCCCTGGCCGGGGCCACCACCGTCCGCGACGTGGGCCGGGCCGTGGTCGGCGCACTGCGCGATCCGCTGGGGGCGGGCCGGCTCGCGGTCGCCGAACTCCAGGCCGATCAGCTGGTGGTCGGCATCCTCGCCCCCGCCGAACCCGCCGCCTGGCCCGAGGTGTGGCGGGCCGCCTGGCGCTCCGAATGGCCCGAGCCGCCCAGCCATGCGCTGCCCACGCTGGCGGAGGCGCTGCGGGAGGGGCAGGTCAGCCTCTGGCCCGAGGGCGCCGATCTCGAACCCGGGCTCGCCGGTATCGGCCCCGGCGGCCTCGCCGTCCTCCCGCTCCCGGCGGACGGCCGGATCGTCGGCGTATGCCTGATCGGCTGGGAGGAGCGGCATGAGTTCGGCCCGGAGGAGCGCTCGCTGCTGACCGCGACCGCCGGTCTGGTGGGCCAGGCCCTGGTGCGCGCCCACGCCCTCGACGCCGAGCACGAGCTGGCCACCATGCTCCAGCGGAGCCTGCTGCCCCGGAAGCTGCCGGAGCTGCCCGGCGGGGTGGCCGTCACCCGCTATCTGCCCGCGACGATGGGCCTGGAGGTGGGCGGCGACTGGTACGACGTCATCCCGCTGCCGGACGGCCATGTGGCGCTGGTCATCGGCGATGTGCAGGGCCACAGCGCCGCCGCCGCCACGATCATGGGCCAGATGCGCACCGCCATCCGGGCCTACGCGGTGGAGGGCCATCCGCCCGACGTGGTCGTGGCGCACGCCAACCGCCTCCTCGTCGGCATGGAGACCGATCTCTTCGCGACCTGCTGCTACGCCGACCTCGACATGGAGGAGGGCGAGGCGTGGTTCGTCCGGGCCGGACACATCCAGCCGCTGCTGCGCCACCCGGACGGCACCACCGCGGAGCTCGACGTCGAGGGCGGCCCGCCGCTGGGCGTGGTCGCGGACGCCGAGTTCCCGATGACCGCGGCCGGGCTGTCCTCCGGCACCCTGATCGCCCTGGTCACCGACGGCCTGGTCGAGTCCGCCCGGCTCGACCTGGACGACGGGGTGCGCCGGGCCTGCCAGGCGCTCGCCCGCGCCGACCCGTCCGACCCCGGCGGGGTCGCGGACGCGCTGCTCGGCGGGGACAGCCGCCGGGACGACGACGTGGCGCTGCTGTTGCTGCGCTACGACGGGATGCGGGTGCGGCCCACCCGGGCGAGCTGGACGGTGTGGCGGCTGCCCGACGCGGTGATGCACGCCCGCCGCTTCACCGCGCGCACGCTGCGCAACTGGGGGCTGGAGGACGAGTTGGACGTGGCCCTGCTGGTCACCTCCGAACTGGTCACCAACGCGCTGGTGCACACCCGCGGCGAGGTGCGGCTGAATCTGACGCTGACCGCCGACCGGCTGCGGATCGCGGTGAACGACCCCTCGCCGCGTACCCCCGTCAAACCGGCGACCGTGGACTGGGAGGCCACCGGCGGGCGGGGGCTGCTGCTGATCGAGGCGATGTCGCAGACCTGGGGCTCGGTGCCGCTGAGCGGGGGCAAGCAGGTCTGGGGCGAGATCAACTTGTCGGCCCCGCGGGAGGAGCCCGGGGGTGCCGGGGGCGGGCCCCCGGACGGGCCCTCGCCCCCGGCGGAGCTCCCGGAGGGGGCGCCCGACGCGGGACCCGGGGAGCGGGCGGAGGGGGACGAGGGGGCCACGGGGAGGAGGGGGCCGAGAAGGAGGAGGACGAGGCGATGAGCCGTTCTTGTACGCGCTGGACGGTGAGCCGTTCCCGTACGCGCGACCGCCTCCGTGCGGCCGTCGCCGTCGCGCTGGGCCTCGTCCTGGCCGTGTCCCTCGCCGCCTGCGGCAAGGCGGCCCAGCTCGGCGAGACGATGAGCGTGGCCGGGACCCGCCACCACGGGCCGCTGCGGATCGGCCTGCTGCTCCCGGAGAACGAGATCGTCCGTTTCGAGCGCTTCGACAGGCCCTTGATCCTGCAGCGGGTCAAGGAGCTGTGCCCGCGCTGCACGGTGAGCTACTCCAGCGCCCAGCACGATCCGGCCGCCCAGCGCTTCCAGATCGAAGCCATGATCACCAACGGGATCGACGTGCTCATCCTGGACGCGGTGGACACCAAGGCCGTCCGTCACTCCGTGGTCCAGGCCCACCGGGCCCATGTCCCGGTCATCGCCTACGACCGCATCGCGGAGGGGCCCATCTCCGGCTACGTCTCCTTCGACGGCGGAAGCGTCGGCAGGCTCCAGGGCGAGGCGCTGCTGAGGGCACTCGGCCCGAAGGCCAGGAGCAGCCAGATCGTCATGATGAACGGCTCGTCGACCGACCCCAACGCGGGCTGGTTCGAGCGGGGCGCGCTGTCCGTCCTCCGGGGCAAGGTCAAGATCGCCAAGTCCTACGAGACCGTCGGCTGGCGCCCGGAGAACGCCAACCGCAACATGTCCGCCGCCATCGCCGCCCTGGGCCCCTACGGCATCGACGGCGTCCTCGCCGCCAACGACGGCCTGGCCTCGGGCGTCATCACCGCCCTCAAGGCGGCCCGGATCCATCCGCTCCCCCCGGTCACCGGCCAGGACGCCGAGGTCGCGGGCGTTCAGCGGATCCTCGCGGGCGAGCAGTACATGACCGTCTACAAGCCGTTCAAGCCCGAGGCGTACACCGCCGCGGAGATGGCCATCGCGGTGGGACACGGCAGATCGCTCAACGGGATCGCGACGCAGCGGGTCAACAACTCCACCACCCGTGGCATCCCCGCGGTGCTGCTCGAGCCGGTGGCCGTGACCGTGCACAACATCAAGAGCACCGTCATCAAGGACGGTCTGTATCGCGTCGATCAGATATGCACCAAGAACTACGCGGATGACTGCCGCAAGGCCGGGCTCATCGACCGGGACGGCGCACCGCACGACGCGGAATGAAGGGAGGCGCGGATGGCCCGACCGTCGGCCCCGCCCCTGCTGGCGCTGAGTGGCGTCTTCAAGCGCTTCGGCGCGGTCCAGGCGCTCACGGACGTCGAGCTGGAGATCCACGCCGGTGAGGTCATCGCCCTGGTGGGCGACAACGGCGCGGGGAAGTCCACCCTGGTCAAGGTGATCGCGGGCGTCGAACCGGCCGACACGGGCACCCTCGAATGGCAGGGCCGCCCCATCCACATCGGCCGCCCGCACGACGCCCAGCACCTGGGGATCGCCACCGTCTACCAGGACCTCGCGCTCTGCGACAACCTCGACGTCGTCGGCAATCTCTTCCTCGGCCGCGAGATCACCCGGATCGGCGTCCTGAACGAGGTGGAGATGGAGCGCCGCACTCGCGATCTGCTGGCCACCCTCTCCATCCGCATCCCCGACGTCCACAGGCCCGTCGCGTCCCTGTCCGGAGGCCAGCGGCAGACCGTCGCCATCTCCCGGGCGCTGCTCGGCGCACCGAGCCTGGTGATGCTGGACGAGCCCACCGCCGCCCTCGGCATCGAGCAGACCGCCCAAGTCCTCGACCTGGTGGAACGGCTCCGTGAACGCGGGCTCGGGGTGCTGCTGATCAGCCACAACCTGGGCGACGTCAAGGCCGTCGCGGACTGGGTCGCGGTGCTGCGCCTCGGCCGCAACAACGGGTTCTTCGACGTGACCACCACCTCCCAGGAGCAGATCGTCTCCTCCATCACCGGCGCGTCCGACAACGCGGTCACGCGGCGCGCGGCGCGGGAGGGGGAGCTGTGAGCATCCCCGGCGGCTCCAGCGCCCACGGTGCCGAACGCTTCACCAGCGCGTTCGGGCGCCGAGTGGGCGGCGGTACGTTCGGCGCCGTCCCGGTCCTGCTCGGGCTGCTCGCGATCTGGATCACCTTTCAGATCCTCAACCCGCACTTCCTCTCCCCGCGCAACCTCTCCAACCTCAGCGTGGACATCGTCGGCACCGGCATGATCGCGGTCGGCGTGATCTTCGTGCTGCTGATCGGCGAGATCGATCTGTCGGTGGGCTCGGTGAGCGGCCTGGCCTCCGCCCTGTTCGCCGTGTTGAACGTCAACTTCGGCATGCCCGAACCGCCCGCCATCGTCCTGGGCGCCCTCTGCGGTACGGCGGTCGGCTTCGTCCACGGCTTCTTCACGGCGGTGGTGGGCGTCCCCGCGTTCGTGGTCACCCTCGCCGGACTGCTGGGGTGGTACGGCCTGATGCTCTCCATCATGGGCGCCTACGGCACCATCAACCTGGACGATCAGGGCCTGGTCGCCCAGCTGACCAACTACTACTTCTCCGACGTGGCCGCCGCCTACGCCCTGGCGGCGCTCGGCACCTCCGGGTACTTCCTCATCGCCTGGCGCGACGTCAAGCGCCGCCGCGCCGCCGGAGTGCCCACCCGCGCCCCGGTCTGGATCGCCGTCCGCACGGGGGTGCTCGCGGTGCTCGCCTTCGCCGCCGCGTATGTGCTCAACCAGTTCCAGGGCCTGCCGCTCGCCCTCCTGATCTTCTTGGCCGTCCTCGTCATCCTCGACTACGTCCTGCGCCGCACGGCCTACGGCCGGATGATCTTCGCCCTGGGCGGCGGCGTCGAAGCGGCCCGCCGCGCCGGGATCAACGTGGCCTGGGTGCGCACCTCCGCGTTCATGATGTCGAGCACGATGGCCGCCATCGGCGGCCTCTTCCTGGCCTCCCGGATCAACTCGGTCAGCCAGACGTCGGTCTCCACCGACCTGCTGATGAACGCCATCGCCGCGGCCGTCATCGGCGGCACCAGCCTCTTCGGCGGCCGCGGCAGCACCTGGTCCGCCCTGCTGGGCGTGCTGGTCATCCAGTCGATCGCCTCGGGCGTCGCCCTCATGGACATCCAGACCGCCGTCCAGTTCATGATCACCGGCGGTGTGCTGCTGCTGGCCGTCGTGATCGACACCCTCTCCCGCCGAGCGCAGCGGGCCCACGGCCGGGCCTGAATTCCGGTGCGGGTCCATTCGCACTAAGCCGTCGTGTCGTTCTTGCCGCTGATCGCGGCCGTTGGGCAGGCTGCGGATTTATCGAGTTTTTCGAGAAAGGTGGTGTGGTGAAGAAGGTCATTCGCGTAGTGGTGCTGGGTGTTTCCGTTGCCTGCGCCCTGGTTTTCGGTGGGGTCAACGTGGCGCAGGCCCAGAAGTGGCCAGTCCTTCCCAAGGAGTTCTTCGGTGGCGTCTCCGGCTCGGGGACGAATCAGAACAATGAGTGCCGCTCCGGTTTCGGGGCACTGGGGTCTCCCGGGACGAGCGGCGGAGGCAGCAGCAACGCCCCGGCCCAATCAGTCCCGGCCGGCGGCCTGGGGTCCACCTGCCAGAACGTCCGCGGCTAGGGGGAGCGTGACCGTCGCCGACGCGGGAGGGCCCGGCCCTGGCCGGTCCCTCCCGTCCCTCGTCGTTCTGGCGGTGACCGCCGCGGTGCTGCTCGGCGCCGCGTGCTGGCACCTCGCCACGCTCTTTCTCGCCGTTACGCCGGACAACCCGGTCAAGAGCCGGTATGCACATATGATCAACGAGCATGTCTATCCGGAATTCACTCAGGGCTGGCAGCTGTTCGCGCCCGAGCCGCTCCATGAGAACGTCGTCGTGGAGGCCAGGGTGCGCACCGACCGGGATTCCGGAAAGTCCCGCGCTGGGCAATGGATCAACCTGACGACCCAGGATGTCGCCGCTATCCGGCACAATCCCGTTCCCAGCCACGCACATCAGAACATGCTCCGGCTGGCATGGGACTTCTACCAGAATTCCCACAGTCGGCGGGACGTTCCGTTCGGCACCCGGGGAATTCTCTTCGCCGAATATGTCAAGCGGATTGCCCTCCAGCGCATCGAGGGGCGACTCGGCGGTGAGCGGGCCGTCGCCGTGCAGGTGCGCGTCCTCGCCAGGCCGGTGCCCCCGCCCCGCTGGAGCGACCGGGCATCCGCCCAGAGCACCCGCCACCGCACATTGCCGTGGTGGTCGGTGAAGGACCGGGACCGCAGGGGACTGTGACATGAGCATCGACCACCTCACCCACCCCACGACGCGGCCCGCCACCGCTCCTTTGCCGGGTGCCGCCCGTGGGCGATGGCGGGAGGCGGCGGCGAGACTGATCGCCTTCGCCTGCGATGCGCATGCGCGGTATCAGTGCGCCCTGTTCCGAATCGGCCTGAGCGGACTCGTCCTGGCCTATCTGCTGCGGGAATGGCCGCACCGGCGGGTGCTCTACGGGGACCGCAGCCCCTGGGCGCTGGACCTGGCGGCCCGCCTGGTCACGGAGAACCACGCCTTCACCGTGCTGACCTGGAGCGCCGGACGCTGGTGGTTCGAATGCGTCTACCACGGCGCGATCCTGGTGGCGGCCCTGCTGATGCTCGGCTGGCGCACCCGGGCCACCTCGGTCCTCTTCCTGGTCGCCGTTCTCTCGCTCCAGAACCGCAACCCGCTCATCGGGGACGGCGGGGACAACGTGATCGGCGTGATGGCCATCTACCTCGCCTTCACCCAATGCGGAGCCGTCTGGTCCCTCGACGCCCGCCGCACCCGTCACAACCGCCGGGCCGGCCGGGTCGAAAGGGCCGGGTTCGTGATGTGGCAGATCCTCGGAGTGGCCCTCCTGTGGGTGTCGGACGGCTTCCAGGGAACCGCCTGGGCGGCGGTCCTGTGGACGGCTTGGGTCTGCCAGGGCCTCTGGTACGCGGCCCGCCGATGGTCACGGGGAGCGTGGTCGCGCGAACTGCTCGACGCGGCCGCCACGATGCTGCACAACTGCGCGATGCTCGTGATCGCGGCCCAGGTCTGTCTCATCTACGCCACAGCGGGCTGGTACAAGATCCAAGGCACCCGCTGGCAGGACGGCAGCGGGCTCCACTACGCCCTGCACCTCGACTACTTCAGCCCCTGGCCCGGCCTCGGCAGCCTGCTCGCGAGCCATATGCTCCTGATCGTCCTGCTGAGCTATGGGACCGTCGTGATGCAGGTTGCGTTCCCCTTCCTGCTCGCCTACCGACGCCTCAAGACCGCGCTGCTGGCGGTAATGATCCTCGAACACGTCGGAATCGCCGTCCTGCTCGGCCTGCCCTTCCTGTCGGCCGCGATGGTCGTCTGCGACGCGGTGTTCCTGCCGACGGCCCTTCTCAAGCCCTCGCGAAGGTCGTCAGGAAGTCGGTCCAGGCGGTAGCGGGTATGCGGAGGTGGGGGCCGTCGGGGTTCTTGGAGTCCCGTATGTGGACGGTGGTGGGGGTGGTGGCGACCTCGATGCACTCGCCGCCCGTGTTGTCGCTGTAGCTGCTCTTGAACCACATCAAGTCGCTCTTCCTTCGGCCCGAGAGCCTGCGTCCGTTGCTCTCCATGTAGACGAGGGCAGTCTGGTCGGCAGTCTCGAGCACTGTAAATGGCCCGCGAAGGCCAGCGTGTTCGGCGTGACTCAGCGGTATAACCTGGATCGTCACGTTCGGTAGCTTGGCGCACTCGATGAGATGCCTGAGCTGGGCCCGCATTACGTCCGCGCCACGACGAGTCCGGACGCGGCCTGGCCGCCTCTAGCGGGAGAGCAACCAGATCGGGAGGGCCGTCCACACGATGCCGATCGCGAGGACGAGCACGATGCCCCCTATCCGTTTCGAGGAGAGGTCGAGTCGTGCGCTCTTCGGGGCGCCGGGGAGGTAGAACACCGGGGCCCGGCCGCTCACGGGCAGGCCCCCGACTCCGGAGAGGTTGGACTCGAACTCGTGCTGATGGCCCTGTGCGTCATTGAAGTTGACCACCGCGAAGTAGACGGGCTTCTTGCCCACGCTGTGTGTGACGCGGTGGCGGACCACCAGGCCATCGGTGCGGATCCCCTCGCGTAGGAGGCGGCGTTGGAGCGCGGCCTCGCGGATACCGAGCCCGATGATGACGAGACCTATCAGTAGAAACAGCCACAGCACCCACATCGTCGCTTTCCCTCCGCATCGTACGGCTCCTCACGCGTCTCCCGTTACAGGAATGGACGATGCGCCGAGTCGACGCGGTTCCTGCCGCCTCACCACAGAGGACACGCTGTTAGTCCAGGACATGCCGCAGATAGCTCCGCGGATCGGCGAGGTAGCGGCGCCAGTGGTCGACCAGGGTCAGCTCGCTCCAGGCCACCCGCCGCATCCCGTGCTCGCCGACCTCCACGATGTCCGCACCGGGCAGCGCGGTCAGCAGGGGCGAATGCGTCGCGCAGATGACCTGGGCGCCGTTCTTCACCAACTCATCAAGATGGCCGATGAGTTCAAGGCAGGAGGCGAAGGAGAGCGCCGCCTCGGGCTCGTCCATGACATACAGTCCGGGCTGGAGGAACTTATCCCGGAACGCCGCGAGAAACCCCTCGCCGTGGCTGACCGAATGCGGGGCGAAACCCTCCCGGTCCAGTGCGTCCAGCGCGGTCTCGGCGCGCAGGAAGAACCCCTTGCGCGCCGCCCAACTGCCCAGCATCCGCCGCCCGCGCGGCGCCGCGTCGAAACGGATCCGCTCGCCCAGCGCCGACTTGGGCCGGTGGCTGGCGTAACGCCAATCGTGCGAGCCGCCGTACGAGTCCAGCCCGAACCCCTCCGCGAGGCCCTCGACCAGCGTCGACTTGCCCGACCCGTTCTCCCCGACGAGAAACGTCACGGGCGCGGTGAACCGCAGCCCGTCCGCCAGCAACCCCCGCACGCATGGCACCGACCAGGGCCACCCCTCCTCACGCGACCCCGGGTCAATGTGTGCGTACGCACGTTCGATAATCATCGCCCGAGTCTCTCATGGCGTCCAAAAGGAGGCGGGCAACGCCTCGACCTCGATGGCGGCTTGGCGTAGGTAGGCGGCAACCGGCAGCAGCGCGGCGTACACCGGGTCGCCGCCACCGGCCAGGCGGTCGATGACGTCGGCGTTGGTCCGCGCCCGTGCGGGCACCACGTCCGCGAATGCCGACCGGTCGCCGTCGTAGCCATAGGCGTCGAGCAGCAGGTGCAGACGCCGGGACCGGTCCTCGAACGCGGTGAATCCAGTCCGCTCAACCAATTGACGTGCCTGCAACGGCACCCAGGTCAACACCATGAATGCCAGATCGAACTCGCGCGACGAGGGCCCAGCGGTGTCCCAGTCGAAGAACCCGGCCAGATCGCCGTCGCGCCACACCGCGTTCCACGGGGCGGCGTCATGGTGCCCGACGATCAGCCCCGGCCGCCACGTCTGCCCGGCGAGCCAGCGCACGCCCGGTGGCGGCACAAACGACTCCGTAGCATCGTGCAGCCGACGGGCCCACTTGCCAACGCCCACCAGCGCGGTGTCCGAATACACCCACGCAGGCCAGGGAAGCGCCTCACCAGTGGTCTCGCCCACGAGATGGGTCAAGACCTCACGCCCTTGCCCGTCAGTCCCCAGCACCCGGGGCGCCCCGTCGAAGCCCGCGGCCTCCAGATGACGCAGCACCGCGTGCACGGCAGGCGTCCAGGGCTGGGCGGGCCGATGGACCGCATCACCGATACGCACCGCACCTACGGTCCGGCCACCAGCCAGACGTTCCTCCTCCATGGCCAGGTTGTATCGCAATCCCGACGGGCCGCGCATGCGCATTTCGCGGCGCGAGTGGCGGCATCCTGGCCCCTCCCAGACACCCCTCTAAAAACGCTTGACCTATCGCAACTAATAAGTCAAGCAACCTCCAGACGGGTACCCCACCCCCGGCAGAGCTGTCCGGCGTCGGCCCAAGCCCCGTCCGCAGAAGCCGCCACCGGGCCCAGCCTCCCACCGGCCCGGCGGCCGGCGACGGGACCCGCGCCCCCCACCTGCCGCCCCCATGCTCAAATGCGCCGAAGGCGCGAAACGGCGCCGCAGACAACCCACAACCTAATCCCCAGCCCCTAACCGTGTTGACCGCCCCGACAGGCAGTGCTGGAGTCGGCACGTGGACAGCATCCCGGCCAACCGGCGGCTCTGGAACCAGATCAGCAGCGCCTACCAGCACAAGCACGACCCGCAAATCGGCGCCACACCCCGGCTGTGGGGCATGTACTCCATCCCTGACGCGCACCTGCACGCCCTGGGCGACGTCACCGGCAAGCGCGTCCTCGAACTCGGCTGCGGCGCCGGCCAGTGGTCCAGGGCGCTCGCCGCCGAGGGCGCCACCGTGGTCGGGCTCGACCTGTCCGAAGCCCAACTCGCCGCAGCAGCCGGCGCGATGGGAGCGGCCCGCTACCCGCTGGTGCAAGGCGCCGCCGAACAACTCCCCTTCGCCGCCGATAGCTTCGACCTGGTGTTCTGCGACTTCGGTGGGCTCAGCTGGGCGCCCCCGCACCTGGCCGTCCCGCAGGCCGCACGCGTCTTGGACCGAGGCGGGCGCCTGGTGTTCAACGTCGCCAGCCCATGGTTCGAAGCTTGCTACGACGAAGCCGCCGGCCGCGTGACCACGACGCTGCAGCAGGACTACTTCGGGCTGAACACCATCGCCGAAGGCGACGGCGCGACCAGCTATCAGCTCACCTACGGCGACTGGGTCAAGGTCCTGCGCGGCGCGGGTCTCATCATCGACGACCTCATCGAGCCGCGGCCCGAACTCGGAACACCCAACGGCTACAACGAAACCGACCCACCCGACTGGGCACACCGCTGGCCGGCGGAACTGCTCTGGGTAACCCACAAACCGTAAGTTCCGCCGCGCCGAGACACGAAGGCATCCCCCCGCCGTTCAGGCCCTACTCCCGGCTTCGCCTACTCCCGGCCTCGCCTACTCCCCGGCTTCGCCCTGATCTTGGTATCCATCGGGTGCCGCCAAAGCGATACGGACGGTCGCCGCGTCCCACGGCGTGGCCGGGTCGAGCCCCGTCAGATCTTTGAAGCGGGACAGGCGCTTGAGGACGGTATTGCGGTGGCAGACAAGGGCCTCCGCCGTACCGGACAGCGAGCCCGACCGCAGGTAGGTCTCCACGGTCTGGAAGAGCTGACCGCGCCCGGTCTCCGACAGGACTCCCATGCCTCCGAGGGCGTCCGATCTGATGGCGGCGGTGAGCTCGGGAAGGGATGCCGCCACCAGCGCGGGCCATCCTTCGGACAGGGTCAGCGGAAGCGGCCCTCGGGGCGCCGCGGTGACGAAGAGGTCATGGGCGAGGCGCCATGCGCCTGGAACGTCAGCCAGCCTCGGGGCAACGGGCGCGATGGTTACCGGAAGCCCCTCCGCCCAGTGGGGGAGAAGCCGCTGGGGACGCGGATTCGGCACGAGGATCACGGCCGAGTCCGCCCTCGCGTGGACCTGTGCCCTGCTGCCCGCGTTCGCGATGCGATGACGTACATCGGACATGGCCGTCAAGGGCGCGGCCATGACCAGGTAGGGGCTCTCTCCGGGGAGGCCGAGCGTGTGGCTCAGCTGCATCGTCAGCGCCGGACCGGGCCGCTCCCGGTCCAGGAATCCGGAGAGCATGACAGCGATGTGTGTCTCGCGGTTCCTGGCCATCTGTGACACCTCGTTGAGGTAGCCGGCGTGAACGCGGACGGTGTGGTACTCGATCGCCTCCCAGAGCCGGACGGCGGAATCGTTGAGGGCATTCCGCTGGGCGGTGTCAGCCTGACCGCGCAGTGTGGTCCACAGCAGGCGGAAAACCATGCGTACCGCTTGGAGGAGGACTTCAAGCGGTACGCCCTGGACGGCGCGCCTGCGTCCGATCGACTCCGAGACCGTCTCGAGGTGGGTGGAGACCGGCAGGCCCGCCACCTTGCGGAGGATGAGTTCCAGCGCCTCGGTCGTGGTGTCGTGCAGGTCGTCCTCCGGGATGTCCACGTGTGTGTACCCCTCGATGGCCCTGAGCTGATCCAGGTATCCCTGGGCGAGGGTCTCCATGTTGCCCAGACACCAGCCGACGAGCTCCCGCAGCTCTGGCGGTGGTGGCACCTCGGCGCTTTGAGTGTGCATATGCACACCATAGACGGAGTCAACGTACCTAGCAGGCGAGCCCTGGCGAGCAGATACTGAATCCGACGCAGGTCAGCCCGAAGCCCGTAGCGGTCCATGGTGAAGCGCGCTCGGGGGGACCTCCTATCGGCAGCAAATGCACACCGCGCCCTCCAGAGGACCCCGTATGAGCACCCTGCAAAGCAGCACCCACGCACCTCTAGACGTACGCCAGGCCGGTCAGGTCACCCGCGCCGCGTTCGTCGGCACGGCGCTCGAGTGGTACGACTACTTTCTCTTCGGCACCGCCGCCGCCTTGGTCTTCGACCGGCTGATCTTCACGTCGCTCAATGCGACAGCGGCGGCGCTCGCCGCGTTGGCCACGTTCGGCGTGGGGTTTCTCGCGCGCCCGCTCGGCGCCGCGCTGTTCGGATACGTCGGTGACCGCTACGGACGCCGCCCGGCGCTGCTGATCACGATCATGGCCATCGGTATCGCGACGGGGCTGGTCGGCTTCTTGCCGACTTATCACGCCATCGGTCTGGCGGCACCGGTCGCGCTCGCGATCCTGCGTCTGATTCAGGGGCTGGCCGTGGGCGGTGAATGGGGCGGTGCCATGACCATCGCCGTGGAGCACGCGCCTCCGGGCAAGCGGGCCTGGTATGCCGCGCTCGTGCAGATCGGCTCACCGGTCGGCACCCTGTTCTCCTCCGGCGCGTTCGCGCTGGTGCTTCTGCTGCCGAGCGAGCAGTTCGACGCGTGGGGCTGGCGGCTGCCCTTCCTCGCCGCCTTCCCTCTCCTGGGGCTCGCCCTGTATCTGCGGCTGAAGCTTGAGGAGTCTCCGGTGTTCGCAGAGCTGCTGGAGGACGAAGAGCGGGTAAAGGTCCCGGTCGTGGAGGTGTTCCGCCGCACCGGTGGCCGACTCATGGTCGCCGTGATGTGTGCTTTCCTCGCGGTGGGTGGGTTCTACATGATGACCACCTTCGCCATCGGATACGGCACCGGCGTCCTCGGTCTCGACCGGGGACTGATGGTGAACGCGACGCTGATCGCCTCCGGTGTGCAGATCCTGGCGACGCTGATCGCCGGGAAGCTGGCCGTGGCTTGGGGGCCCGCCCTCACGGTGTTCCTGGGCGGTGCCACCACCGCACTCGCCACGTTCCCCATCTTCTGGCTTCTGGAGAGCAAGGCCCCGGCCGCCGTCGTTGCCGCCATCGTCCTCGGCATCGTCCTCATGACGATCGGGTACGCCGGCACCGGGTCGGCGCTGGCCGACCTGTTCCCCGCCAATCTCCGCTACACCGGTGTCTCCCTGGGCTACAACCTCGCCGGAGCACTGTCCGGCTTCATGCCGCTGCTGTCCCTCGCCGTACTGAAGGCGGCGGGAAACCACTCCTGGGCTCCGGCCCTGGTGCTGGTCGGCATCTCGGCCATCACCGCGGCGGGTGGACTGATCGCACGCCGCATCGGCCCCTTCACTGTCACGGAAAGCACCTACACGGAGAAATGAACAGCATGCTCAAGAACACCCAACGCGCCGCCATCGTCGATGGGGTGGACGAAGCGTTCGACCAGCAGATCGCCTTCACCCAGGAGCTCATCAGGCATCCCTCCGTCCGCACCCGGGAAGCGTCCGCACAGGACGTCATGGAGCGGGCGCTGAAGGAGCGGGGCTTCACGATCGACCGCTGGCAGCTCGACCCGGCCGAGCTGAGCGAGCATGTCGGCCATGGACGGATCAACGTCTCCTACGAGGGAATGACCAACGTGGTCGGCACCTTCCAGCCGGCTCAACACACGGGACGCTCACTCATCCTCAACGGGCACATCGATGTCGTGCCCGTCGGCCCCCGCGAGCAGTGGTCCAGGTCGCCCTGGGATCCGCACGTGGAAGACGGCTGGCTCTACGGCCGCGGCTGCGGGGACATGAAGGCGGGCCTGGCCGGTGGTCTCTTCGCCATCGACGCCATCCGCGCCGCGGGGCTGGAGATCACCGCGCCGCTCCACTTCCAGTCCGTGGTGGAGGAGGAGAGCACCGGCAACGGCACGCTCGCCGCGATCCAGAGGGGATACACGGCAGAAGCGGTGCTCATCCCCGAGCCCGAGGAGAACATGCTGGTCCGTGCGAACGTAGGGGTCATCTGGGCAAAGATCCGCGTTGGCGGAAAACCGACGCATCCGCGCGAGATGACATCCGGATTCAACGCGATCGACGCCGCGGTCGCGGTCGTCAACCAGCTCCGGCTCCTCGAAGCCGAATGGAACGCTGAGCGCGGTCGGCATCGCCACTTCGAGGACCTCGACCACCCGATCAACTTCAACATCGGACAGATCAGGGGCGGCGACTGGCCGTCGAGTGTCCCCGCCTGGTGCGAGTTCGACCTGCGAGCCGCCCTGTACCCGGGAACCACGGCGGACGAGGCGTGGGAGCAGATCATGCGCCATCTGAAGATCGCGGAGGCGGCTCTGCCGGTCGGCGATGCCCGTGTCACTGCCGAAAAGACCGGGTTCTACGCGGAAGGTTATGTTCTCGAAGAGGGCTCGGACGCGGAGCACACCCTCGGCGAGCAGCACGAGAAGGTGTTCGGCTCGCCATTGGACTCCTTCACCACACCTGGCTACATCGACTCGCGGCTCTTCGTCCTCTACTCGGGACTGCCCACCCTGGTCTACGGACCCCGGACAGAAGAGATCCACGGCTACGACGAGCGCACTCACCTGGAGTCCTTGAGGAAGGTCACCAAGACGATGGCCCTCTTCATCGCCGAATGGTGCGGTGTGACCCAGACGAGCTGAGGGCCGTGCGCCCGCCGGTCAGCGGGGGTGGCTGGACGATGCGGAATCGATCCGTCCTGGTAACCCGCCGGCCGCCGGGTCGCGGGGGCGCTGTGCCACGCTTGAAGCCGGTTCGCGCGCATGGTGCGGGCCGGTGATGCGAAGTGAGGGCGCGGCGTGCAGATGCCCCGATGGAAGACCGTGGGGGGAACCCTGCTGCGGGTGGCGGCGGTGTGGGCGGTGTCCACGCTCACGATGCTGGCGCTCGCCGGGATCCTCCCCGACTTCTCCCTGAAGTCGGGTGACGGTGACAGCGCGACGCAGATCGCCGTCACGGCCGCCAGCGGCGCGGGGGCCTTCGGGGTGCTCAGCGCGCTGGTGTGGCCGCTGCTCGTACGGGCGTTGCTGCTGATGCCCGCGTTGGTGCTGGGGCTCCTGGTGTTCGTACTCAACGGCTCGATGCTGCTGATCGCCCTCAGTGTGAACCCGGGCGGGCGCGGCGCCGCCGAGCCGGAGACCGCCGTCGTGGTGGCGGCCGTGATGTCCGCCGCGTCGTCGGCCACGAGCACCTTTCTGACCGTGCGGGACGACGGCGCCTACCGGCGGCGGCTGGCGCGGCTGGCCGTGCGGCGCCGGCGGCGGCTCGGTGAGGACGGGGGGAGCGACGAGCCCCCGGGGACGGTGTTCCTGCAGCTCGACGGGGTGGGGCACGCGGTGCTCCGGGAGGCGCTGCGGGAGCGCGAGAACCGGCCACCGGTGATGCCCACCGTCGCGGGCTGGCTCCAGAGCACCCACAAGGTCACGCCCTGGCGCACCGACTGGTCCAGCCAGACCGGCGCCAGTCAACTCGGCATCCTGCACGGCTCCAACGAGGACGTGCCCGCCTTCCGCTGGTACGAGAAGAAGACCGGGGAGGTGATGGTGAGCAACCGGCCGACCAGCGCGGCGGTGCTCCAGCGCCGCGCCGCCGCACGGGCGAGACACGACGGACTCCTCACGGTGGACGGGGCCAGCCGGGGCAACCTCTTCACCGGCGGCGCCGACCAGCTGGCCCTGGTCCTCTCGGTCGCGGCGCGGCGCGGTAAGCACAACCGCTCCCGCTCCGGCTACTTCGCGTACTTCGCCGACCCCGCCAACGCCACCCGCACCGCCGTGTCGTTCCTCGCCGAGGTCGTCCGGGAGATCTGCCAGTCCACGCGTGCCAAGCTGCGCCGCGAGGCGCCCCGGGTGAAGCGGGGCGGGCTGTATCCGTTCATCCGGGCGTTCGCCACCGTCGTGGAGCGGGACGTCGTGGTGACGGCGGTGATGGGGGACATCCTCTCCGGCCGTACCGCGATCTACGCCGACCTCGTGGCGTACGACGAGGTGGCCCACCACTCGGGGCCGCGCAGCCGGGACGCCCGGCAGGTGCTCGCCCGGCTCGACCGCTCCATCGCGCTGATCGCCAAGGTCGCCGAGCACGCCCCGCGCGACTACCGCGTCGTGCTGCTGTCCGACCATGGGCAGAGCCCCGGCGAGACCTTCGCGGGGGCGTACGGGCTGAGGCTGGAGGACCTGGTGCGGGCCGGTTGCGGTCTGCCCGTCTCGCGGCGGGCCGGGCGGACCCCGAGCGGGGCGGAGGCGCGCGAGGCGGGGCGGGCGGCGCTGCGCCGGCCGGAGAAGCCCGGTGTGGACGGGGACGGGTGGTGTGGCGGGCGGGAGACCTCCGCCGATGCCGGTAGTGGCGGTAGTGGCGGTAGTGGCGGTAGTGCCGGTAGTGCCGGTAGTGCCGGTAGCGCCGGTGACACCGCCGTTTCCGATCCCATCGTGCTCGCCTCCGGGAATCTCGGCCTGATCTCCTTCCCCGACGTACCGGGGCGGATGAGCCGCGAGCAGATCGACGCCCGCCACCCCGCGCTGCTGCGCACCCTCGCCGACCACCCCGGCGTGGGCTTCGTGCTCGTACGGTCCGAGGCGCACGGCGCGGTGGTGCTGGGCGCGGACGGGGCCGAGCACCGGCTGGACACCGGGGAGGTCTTCGGGACGAGCCCGCTTACGGTCTTCGGGCCGGGCGCCGAGAGCGCCGTACGGCGCACCGCGCACTTCCGGAACACCCCCGACATCATGGTCAACTCCGCCTACGACCCGGTGCGCGGCACGGTGCACGCGTTCGAGGAGCAGATCGGCTCGCACGGCGGGCTCGGCGGGGAGCAGGGGCACCCCTTTCTGCTGTGGCCGGCCGGGCTGACCCCGCCGGTGGCGGCGGGGGAGGAGCTGGTCGGGGCGGAGCGGGTGCACCAGGTGCTGCGGCGCTGGCTGGAGGAGGCGGACGGGCCCCAGGTGCCGGAGCAGGAGGCGGTGCCCGCCGCTGTGGAGGTCGCGGCGGCAGAGGCCCCGGCCGCCCTGGCCGCCCCGGCCGCACCGGAGGCGTCGGCGGCGCAGGCCCCGGCGGAGGCCGAGGTGCCCGCCGAGCCGCAGCCGGCCAAGGCGTCCGACGCCGCGCGCACCGCGCGGGATTCCCGGTGGGACGGCGCCCCCGCCGCACCATTTACCGTGGTCAGCCGGGTCGTGCCGAACAAATCCCGGTGACTTTCGGGCAGCTGTACTTCCTGCTGTCCGGGCGTCGGCCGCCGACGTCACGGCGGCGGATCCCGCCGTCGCAGCCGACACCACCGTCTGAACGCACCGCGCCCTTATCAGGTGTAAGCAGGAGGTATGCGCGTTTCGCCCGACCTCACCCGCATCGGTGGGGAAACGCGGTCGAGCAGGGCGCTGTTCGCCGTCCCGCTCGTGCTCATCCTGGCGGTCACGGTGATCGACCTCAACTCGCCGCCGACCGTCCACCTCGGCCCCTTTCTGATCGCGGCACCCGCGATCACCGCGTCCTTCGCGGGTGCGGGTGGAACAGCCGTGATCGGAGCCCTCGCCGTGGGGGCTCAGATCATCATCGGTGTGTTCCACGGCGGTCTGACGACCGCCAACCACCAGGCGCAGATCGTCGCCCTGATCGTGATCTCGGGACTGGTGACCAGCTTCCGCTACGCCACCGACCGGCACCGGCGCCGACTGAGCCAGGTGCGCTCCGTGGCCGTGGCCGCGCAGGAGGTCCTGCTGCGGCCGCTGCCCGAACGGATCGGGGAGCTGAGGATCGCCTCGCTGTATCTCGCGGCCGATGAGGAGGCGCAGATCGGCGGTGATCTGTACGCGGCCGTCCGCACCCAGGACGCGACCCGGCTGGTCATCGGGGACGTACGGGGAAAGGGGCTGGCCGCGATCGGTGACGCCGCCGTGCTGATCGGGGCCTTCCAGGGGGCCGCCTACCGCAATCTCTCGCTGCCGGGCATCGCCGCCCACCTGGGCAACGCCATGTGCTGGAACTGGCGCCACGTCGGAGGTGAGGAGCGGTATTTCCTGGAGTCCTTCGTGACCGCCGTGGTGCTCGACGTCTACGACGACGGCTCGGTGGCGGGGATGGTGAACTGCGGCCACCCCCCACCACTCCTGCTCCACAAGGGCGCGATCGCCACGCTGGAGGTGGACGAGCCCGCGGTGCCGCTGGGCCTTGAGGAGCCGAAGGAGGGGGACTACCAGGTCGAGACGTTCCGCTTCGAGTACGGCGACCTTCTGGTGCTGCACACCGACGGCGTCGTCGAGGCCCGGAGCGAGAGCGGCGCCTTCTATCCGCTCCCGGAACGGCTCGCGGCCTGGAGGGGCGGCAGCCCGCAGTCGCTGGTGGACCATCTCCACGCCGATCTGCTCCGGCACACCGGCGGTGGTGTCAACGACGACGCCGCCATCGTGGTGATCGCCCGCTGCACCCGAGCCGCCACGGCCGAGCCGCCGCCCGCTCCCCGGTCTACCCCCTCGCCTCCGTGATCTGGACGCGCTCCCCCTGTGCGGAGGCGGCCTCAGGCACCCGCCGGGACCACCGGCCCGCGATGATCGCGCACACCATCAGCTGCAGCTGATGGAAGAGCATCAGCGGCAGGATCACCGGTCCGGCCGCGTCCCCGAACAGCACCGCGGCCATGGGCAGCCCCGTGGCCAGGGACTTGTTGGAGCCGCAGAAGACGATGGTGACGCGGTCCTCCCGGCGGAAGCCCAGCCGCCGCGCGGCGAACGACGTTGTGGTGAGGGCCAGCCCCAGCAGGGCCGCGGCCAGCCCCAGCAGCGCGAGCAGCCGGGCCGGGGTGATCTGGTTCCAGATGCCCTCCGTCATGCCCCGGCTGAACGCCGTATAGACCACGAGCAGGATCGAACCCCGGTCCAGCAGGGCGAGCACCTTCTTGTGGCGGCCGATGAACGGCGCGGTCCAGCGGCGCAGCGCCTGCCCGGCGAGGAAGGGGAGCAGCAGCTGGGTGGCGATGGCCAGCAGCCCATCGGCCGAGAAGCGGACGTCCGAGCCGATCAGCCACGCCGCGAGCAGCGGGGTGACGATCATGCCGAGCAGGCTGGAGTACGTCCCCGCGCAGATCGCGGCCGGGACATTGCCCCGGGCGGTGGAGGTGAGGGCGACCGAGGACTGGACGGTCGAGGGCACCACACACAGGAAGAGCAGACCGGTGTAGAGCTGATCGGTGAGGAGGAACGGGGCGAGGCCGCCCGCGGCCAGCCCCAGCAGCGGGAAGAGTACGAAGGTGCTCCCGCCCACCACCAGGTGCAGCCGCCACTGCCGCAGCCCGTTCAGCGCCTCCCGGGTGGACAGCCGCGAACCGTAGAGGAAGAAGAGCAGCCCGATCGCGATGTCCGCGGCGTCGCCGACGGCCGTGGCCGCCGCCCCGCTCGCGGGCAGTAGCGCCGCCAGCGCGACCGTCCCGAGGAGGGCGGCGACATAGGGGTCCACCGCCCTCCCGAGCCGGCCCGGCCATGACAGCGGCCAGGACCTCCATCTCACATCAATCACCGCCTCCGGCCTGCCACGGCGGATGGCCGATCTGCGGCAGCACCCGATCCGCGCCGGGGATGCCGCGTGCCACGACATCGATGGCGCCGCCGCCCCCGTCGTGGTCGCTGCCCGCCGTGCCACGGCTCAGCAGCAGGGTGTTGAGGGTCCGGTCGACCTCAAGCCAGGAGTCGGCGCCGGAGTTGTCGATGACCACGAGGCCGTTGTGCTGGTCGGAGACCGGTGCGGAGTCCTCCGGTTCGCGGTCCTCGTCGTGCGGGGTGCCCGCGGGCGGCGGCGTCGCCCTGGCGGGGGCCGCGGGGCCCGCACACAGCACGCTCGCGGTGGCCGCGAGGAGGAGCCCCGCCGTGGACGGACGGATCGCAAGGATGTCCTTGCGGGGCTTACGGCGCCGGCCGGGGCCGGGCCCGAGGAAGGCCGAGGGCATGCGCGTGGCCCTCGTCATCCGACCCTGGCGGGCTGACGGTCCCCGTGGTGCCTGCTGATGTTCCTCTCCAGCAGCTCCGTGGCGCCCTTGACCCCGATGGCCCCGGTCTTACGGTTGTCCGGCAGTCGCCCGTCCGCCGTCTTGAGATCGCTCAGCGCACCGTCGATCGCGCCATGGGCGGCGAACAGGCACGGAGTGCTGTAGATGGCGACGTCCACCCCGAGTTCGGACAGCTCAGACAGGGAGAGCCTCGGCGACTTCCCGCCGGCGATCTGATTGAACAGCAGCGGCTTGTCGCCGATGACCTTACGGACCTTGCGGATCCACTCCACGCTGCGCACCCCGTCGACGAGGACGACATCCGCGTCGGTCTCCGCCAGCGCGGCCGCCCGCCGCAGGATCTCGGACTCCTCGGTGGCGTCCGTACGCGCCACCACCACCAGGTCCGTCCTGCTGCTCAGCACCAGCTGCAGCTTCTCGAGGTACTCCTCGAGCGGCAGGATCAGCTTGCCGTCGGCGTGGCCGCAGCGGCGCGGGCGCCGCTGGTCCTCCAGGATCACCCCGGAGGCCCCGGTGCGCTCCAGCCGCTGCACCACATGGCAGGCGACCTCGGGGTCCACATAGCCGTCGTCGATGTCCACGAGCAGATGGTGTTCGGGGAAGGCCAGCCGCAGCCGCTCCACGAAGGCGAGCATGTCGGGCCAGGCGATGAAGCCGATATCGGGGAGCCCGTAATGCGATGCGGCGAACCCGAAACCGGATACGAAGAAGCCGTTGTAGTGCTGTGCGGCGATGGACGCCGAGTACATGTCGTAGATGCCGATGAGGGGAGTGGTGGGGGAGGAACTGACGGACTTTCGGAGGGCATTGCCGTAGAGCATGATGTCCCCTTGAGTTCGGCGCCTTTCGGCGCTGTGTGACGGGTTGTGCGATTGGGTGGATAGGTCTGGCGAAGGCCAAGAATCGGTAAAGCAACCCGCCGGGTTTTCCCTGAAGATGCCTGCCTCGGCTCGGGTCGGGGTCGAACGTTCCTTGAGCGCCGGGGCCCTCGTCTTGGATGGTCTGCGACACGCCGGGCATGCCACGGCGATCGCCGGGTATGCGCAACAAGCCTGTCCACTGAAAAGAGTTGCTTGTGCCTGTCCAATCCGATGTCGAAGCCTCCGTGTCCGCGCCCTCCCGGCACCGCCTGCTCTGGCGTGCCGTCCAGCGACGCAAGAACCCTCCACTGCGTCGGAGCGACATCACGGTCACCGAGGAGAGGACCGTCCGGAAAGCGGTGAAGGCCGCCGCGCTGGGAAACGCCATGGAATGGTTCGACTTCGGGATCTACAGCTATCTCGCGGTCACCATCGGCAAAGTGTTCTTCCCGTCCGGCAATGGCACGGCGCAGGTGCTCTCCTCCCTGGCGACTTTCGCGGTGGCGTTTCTGGTCCGTCCGGTGGGAGGTTTGTTCTTCGGGCCGCTGGGTGACCGGATCGGCCGTAAGAAGGTGCTGTCCTTCACCATGATCATGATGGCGTCCAGCACGCTCGCCATCGGACTCATCCCCGGCTATGCCGCCATCGGCTTCTGGTCGCCCGCGCTGCTCATCCTGTTCCGTATGCTCCAGGGTTTCTCCACCGGCGGGGAATATGGCGGCGCCTCGACCTTCATCGCCGAATACGCGCCGGACAAGCGCCGTGGCTACTTCGGCAGCTTTCTGGAGTTCGGCACGCTGATCGGCTATACCTCGGCGGCCGGACTGGTGACCATCCTGACCGTGACGCTCGCCGACTCCTCGATGGATTCCTGGGGCTGGCGCATTCCGTTCCTGGTCGCCGCGCCGATCGGTCTTGTCGGTCTGTATCTGCGGCTGAAGCTGGATGACACCCCCGCGTTCCAGAAGCTGGAGGAAGAGGGCTCCACCAACGCGTCCGAGCGCGAAAGCCTGCCGTTCTGGCAGGTGTTCCGCACCCAGTGGCGTGCGATGGCGCTGTGCATCGCGCTGGTCGCCGCGTACAACATCACCGACTACATGCTGCTGTCCTACATGCCGACGTATCTGTCGGACACCCTCCACTACAGCAGTACCAGCGCCCTGGTCTCGATCATCATCGTGATGGTGGTGCTGATGGCGGCCATCACCTTCGTCGGCCGGTTCTCCGACCGCGTCGGCCGCAAGCCCGTGCTGATGGCCGGTTCGGTCGGCTTCCTGGTGCTCGCCGTGCCCTCCTTCCTGCTCATCAAGCAGGGCGGGATCGTCCCGGTCTTCGCCGGGCTGCTGCTCCTGGGGCTGTGTCTGCTGCCGTATGTGAGCGTGATGTCCGCCTCGCTGCCCGCGCTCTTCCCGACGAATGTGCGCTATGGCTCGCTCTCCATCGCCTTCAACATCTCCGTCTCGCTCTTCGGCGGCACCACGCCGCTGGTGACCGAGGGCCTGATCAGCGGCACCGGGGACGATCTGATGCCCGCCTACTACACGATGCTCGCGGCGGTCGTCGGCATCATCGCCGCGGCGGTGATGAAGGAGACGGCCCGTAAGCCGCTGGAGGGCTCGCCGCCCGCCGTGGCCACCAAGGAGGAGGCCATCGCGCTCGTGGAGTCCCAGCGGTCCTGAGTCATCCCGCCCCCATTACCTCGGCGGTAATCGACCCCCGCACGCGGCGGCGGCAGGGTTGAGGCATCGGGTTCCGGGCCGGCGCCCTCCGGTCCGGGATCCGTTCCCACCAGGGGATTTCATGGAGGAGTGACCAGATGACGCAGTACGACACCGCCGTCGCCCGCTACTTCGAGGCGTGGAACGCCACCGGCCCCGAGGCCATCGCCAAGGCCGTGGCCGCCGCCTGGACCGAGGACGGCGGCTACACCGACCCGCTGGCGGAGGCCCGCGGCCATGAGCAGCTGGCCGCCGTCATCGCCGGGGCCCGGGAGCAGTTCCCCGGCCATGAGTTCCGGCTCACCGGCGCCGTGGACGGCCATCACGACATGGCCCGCTTCACCTGGGAGCTGGTCTCCACGGCCGACGGCTCCGCCCCGGTCGCCGCGACCGATGTGATCACCCTGGCCGAGGACGGCCGGATCCGCTCCGTCCTCGGCTTCCTGGACCGGGTCCCCACGACCGGCTGAAACCGGGTTCCCACGACCGGCTGAAACCGCGTCCCTACGGCCGGCTGAACCGGCCCAGGGCGGCGGCGGTCTCCGGGTCGGCCGGGAGGAAGGTCTCGATGGCCAGCTCGGAGACCGTGACGTCCATGGGGGTGTTGAAGGTCGCGATCGTCGAGATGAACGACAGCACCCGCCCGCCGTGCTCGATCATCATCGGCAGCGCGAAGGGCGGGGTGTCACCGGCGGTCGCCGTCTCCCGGCCGCCGGTCTCGGCCAGCGGATAGGCCGCCACCTCGTCGTACAGCGCACGCAGCGGCGAGGAGCGCATCAGCGCCAGCTGCCGGTCCATCTGGTCCAGCAGATGGCCACGCCATTCGCGGAGGTTGCGGATGCGCGGGGCGAGCCCCTCGGGGTGGAGGGTGAGGCGCATCGCGTTCAGCGGGGGCCGCAGCAGATGCTCCGCCACCCCCTCCAGGAGCGCCGCGATGCCCCGGTTGGCCGCCAGCACCTCATAGGTGCCGTCCACCACGAGCGCCGGATACGGCTCATAGCCGGTCAGCAGCCGCTCCAGGGAGTCGCGCAGGGCGCTCATCGACGGGTCGTCCACCGACCGCTCCGGATAGTGCGGGGCGTAACCGGCGGCGATCAGCAGGGCGTTGCGCTCGCGGACGGGGACGTCGAGGTGGTCGGCGAGCCGGAGCACCATCTCCTGGCTGGGCCGCGACCGGCCGGTCTCGATGAAGCTGATGTGGCGGGCCGAGGAGTCGGCGCGCAGCGCGAGCTCCAGCTGGCTGATCCGGCGGCGGTCCCGCCACTCGCGCAGCAGTGTGCCCACCCGGGGCGGCGCGGCAGTCGTCATGACCCGAAGGTAGCCGACGCCGGGCGGGGGCCATGGCAGGGTGGAAGGGCCACCGGTCACCCGCGCAGGGCCACCGGTCACCCGCGACGAAGGGATGTGTCATGGCAGTCGAGCCGCTCACCGACCAGGAGATCCAGCGACGTCTGGAGCAGCTTCCCGGCTGGTCGTTCGCGGACGACCGGCTTTCCCGGACGTATGTCTTCAAGGGCCATCCACAGGCGGCCGGGCTGGTGGCGGAGATCGCCACCATCCAGGAGGAGCTCGACCACCACTCCGACCTCAACCTCGGCTACAACAAGGTGGGCGTCACGGTGAACACCCACAGCGTCGGCGGCAAGGTGACCGCGCTCGACTTCGAGCTGGCCGGCCGGATCGAGGAGATCGCCCCGCGGCACGGCGCCCGCGCCGACTAAGGGGTGTCCGGCGGATCTTGGCGCCTGCGGCGGGCCACGCGGCGGAGCCGCATATCGGTGCTTCCCCCTCCCCGCCCCTTCCCGCAGCCTCGATATGCGGCTCCGCCGCGTGGCAGGGGCTTCGCCCCTGGACCCCGGGGTCTGGGGCGGAGCCCCGCGTGGTCCGTCGGACACCCCGTAGACCGGCCGACGGTCCCGAGGTCACCCCCGGGCGTGCCGGAAGCGGGCCAGCCCCTCCTGGAGGTCCACGATCGGATCCGGGTAGTCCAGCCGGTCCCGCTCGGCCTCCGGCAGCCGCCAGGGCGTATGGACGCCGGAGCCGGTCACCCCGGCCAGCTCCGGCACCCAGCGCCGCACATACGCGCCGTCCGGGTCGAACCGCCGGGCCTGCGCCAGCGGATTGAGGACCCGGTTCGGGCGGGTGTCGGTGCCGGTGCCCGCCGCCCACTGCCAGTTCAGCTGGTTGTTGGCCACGTCCCCGTCCACCAGCAGCTCCAGGAAGTACCGGGCGCCGATCCGCCAGTCCTGGTAGAGCGTCTTGGTGAGGAAGCTCGCCACCAGCAGCCGCGCCCGGTTGTGCATCCAGCCCTCGTGGCGCAGCTGCCGCATCCCCGCGTCCACCAGCGGATAGCCGGTGCGCCCCGCCTTCCAGGCCGCGACCTCGGCCGCGTCCTCGCGCCACCGGTCGCCCCGCGGCCGGTAGTCGGCGTACGAGGCGTCCGGCCGGGCGGCCAGCACCTGGTGGTGGAAGTCCCGCCAGGCCAGCTGCCGTACGAAGGCGTCGGCGCCCGCGCCGCCCGCCTCCCGCGCCCGGTGCACCAGCTCCACCGGTGACAGACAGCCGAAGTGCAGATACGGGGAGAGCCGGGAGGTGGCGTCGCCCGCCAGATCGTCCTGCCGGTCGGCGTAGCTCCTCAAGCCCGACCGCCACCAGGAGCGCATGCGGCGGCGGCCCGCCGTCTCCCCGCCCTCGGGCAGCCCGGGGGAGGGGCTGCCGGAGGCGAGCGAGGCGACCGCCGCCACCGGCTCCGAGCGCGGCCCGGACGGCACGCTCACCGTGCGCGGTGCGCTCAGCGGCTTCCGCACCCCGGCCCGCCGCCAGGCGCGGAAGTACGGGGTGAAGACCGCGAAGTGGTCCTTGCCCGCCGGGGTCACCTCGCCCGGCTCAACCGCCGTCACCACCGCGCCGTGCACCCGCAGCCGCCGTCCGTCCGCCCCCAGCGCCTCGCGCAGCCGCCGCTCGCGGCGGGTGGCGTAGCCGCTCACCCTGCCCGCGATGTGCACCTCGTCCGCGTCCGCCTGCCGCGCCGCCCGCAGGATCTCCGCCACCGCGTCCCCCCGGCGGACCACCAGCCGCCCGCCGCGCTCGCGCAGCCCCGCGTCGAGATCGGCCAGCGCGTCCGCGAGGAACGCCACCCGGTTGGGGACCGCGAACCCCGTCCCGGCCAGGCCACGGTCCACGACGAACAGCGGCACGACCCGCTCGGCGGAGCGCAGCGCGCCGCGCAGCACGGGGTTGTCGGACAGCCGCAGATCGGAGGTGAAGACGGAGAGGGACGTGCTCATCCCTCTCCCTTACCCCACCAGGCCCCGTGGACCGGCGGCTCGGCGCCCCATGTCACCCGATGACGCCCGATGTCATCCGATAACGCCTGACAACGCCCGGTGTCGTCCGCTCACGCCGAGGGGAACGTCAACAGGACCAGCGGATCGCTCGTCGGGGCCTTCGACCCTCCGGCGGGCTCGACCGTCACCCCCATGGCCGACGCCTTCCCGACCGCGCCGCTCATGACCGCCGCCGTGCTCCGGCCCGAGGAGTCCACCAGACCGGCGGGGCGCATCGTGCCGCCGTCGCTGAACCACAGCTGGTAGATCCGCCCGGCGGGCGGTTCGGGCAGCCCGGAGGCGAGGAACACCGCCTTGTTCAGCCCGCGCGAGACCACCACCGTGCCCGTCGAGCCGTCCGTCATCCGGCCGCTGCGGCTGTGCGCGTCGGGCGCGGCCAGCACCTGGGTCAGCTCCTCCGCCTGGGCCACCCGCTGCTCGGAGCGGCGGGCCGTGTCTCGGGCGTCGGACGCCTGCCGGTACTGCCACATCGCGACCCCGCCGCACACGGCGGCCGCGGCGACGCAGGCCGCCAGCGCGAAGTTCATCGCCCGCCGCCCGGTGCGCCGCCGGGGGCCCGCGTGGGACTCCCGGGCCTCCCGCGCCGCCACCCGCGGCGGCTCCTGGCGGACGGTGGCGATCCGCCGCAGCACATCGTCCTTCATCGTCGGGGGCGGGGTCAGGGACGTGGCCACCGCCAGCTTGGCGGCGGTCTCCCGCAGCTCCCGTACCTCCTGACGGCAGGCGTCACAGACCGCCAGATGCCGCTCGAACTCGGTCAACTCCCGACCCGACAGGGCGTTCACCGAGTACGCCCCGGTCAAGGTGTGCAGATCCGCTCTGGTCATGCGCCGACCCCCATGCAGTCCCGGAGCCGGATGAGCCCGTCCCGGAGTCTGGTCTTCACGGTCCCGAGCGGCAGCGACAGCAGCTCCGCCACCTCACGGTAGGAGCGGCCCCGGTAGTAGGCGAGCGTCACCGACTGCCGCTGCAGCTCGGTCAGCGTCCGCATGCACCGGCGCACCTGCTCGCGCTCCAGCCTGGCCTCCACCTGCTCGGTCACCTCGTCGAACGCCGGGGTGCGGGACAGCAGCGCGGCGCGCTCCTCGCGGTCGGAGGCGGCCTGCGCCGAGCGCACCCGGTCCACGGCGCGCCGGTGCGCCACCGTCATGATCCAGGACATGGCGCTGCCCCGGCCCGGTTCGAACCGCGCCGCGGACCGCCACACCTCGACCAGGACCTCCTGTGTGACCTCCTCGGCCTGGGCCGGGTCGCGCAGCAGACTGCGCGTCAGCCCGAGGACCGGCCCGCTGACGGCGTCGTAGAGGGCTCCGAACGCGTTCTGGTCCCCCCGGGCCACCATCTGGAGCAACTCTTCGAGGTCCGGTCCGCGCGCGGCGGGTCCGCCGATGTACACGGGTTCTCTCACGGGCCGTCCTTCCGGGAACGATGCGGCGCACACGGAGGTGTCGTACCTCATTCGTCGCCCGGACGGGTGCGGATTGGTCAAGGTGCTCCGAACACATCAAGGCGTGCCGGTGGACGCCGAGGTGTGCCGGTCACATCAAGGTGTACCGGACATGCGTGAGGCCGCCGCGGTCCGTTCGACCGCGGCGGCCTCGGCGCCCGGCGTCAGCCGGTGGTGAGGGTGAGCCCGTAGGTCGTCAGGATCGGGTTCACCGGCTGGTAGTACGTCGTGCCGCCGACGGTGCAGTTGCCGGAGCCGCCGGAGGTGACGCCCTGCGCCTCGCTGCCCGAGATGAACGAGCCGCCGGAGTCGCCCGGCTCGGCGCAGACATTGGTGCGGGTGACCCCCCGGATCGTGCCCTGGGGGTACTGCACGCTGGTGTCGTGCTGCTGGATGGTGCCGCAGTGCCAGCCGGTCGTCGAGCCGGAGCGGCAGACGGACGAGCCCACCGGCGCTTCTTGGGAGCCGGTGACGGTGACGTTGGTGCCCTGGGGGCCGATCACCCACGGCTGCGGGGCCCAGTCGGCGTTGGTGGCCACCCATGCGTAGTCGTTGCCGGGGAAGCTGGAGCCCTGGAAGGTGCCCTGCGCCACCCGGTTGAAGCCGGCGGTGGTGTCGCCCTGGCTGCCGCAGTGGCCGGCGGTGACGAAGCCGTTCTGCTCGGCCTTGGCCACCGAGAAGCCGATCGAGCAGCGGGCGGCGTCGTTGATGTAGAACGCCTCGCCGCCGCGCAGGTCGTACAGCGGGCTCGGCCGCTCGGCCGACTCCACGACCCGTACCACCTCGCGGTCCGCACCGCTCGCGGCGACGAAGGCGGCCGCCTCGGTGGGCTCGGCCGACTGCACCACGACGCCGTTGGTCTTGACGTCCACGTACCAGGCGGAGGCGACATCGGCGGCCGGGGGGCGCTCGGAGGCGGCACGGTCCAGGGCCTGCTTGGCGTCGACGAGGGCCTTGAGGCTGTGCTTGACGACGGCGGCCCTGGCGCCGCCGGCCGTGATGGTGGCGCTCTGCCCCTCGTCGGTGGTGGCCACGGTGAGTTCGGCGGTGTTGCCGGACACCCACGCGCCGCCGTAGGAGCTGCCCAGGCTCTTGCGCAGCCCCGGTTCGGCCTCTCCGGCCCGGTACTCGTTGGATATCCGCATCCGCGCCTCATCGGCCGTCAGGCCCAGATCGCGCTGCATCGAGGCCAGCATCTCGGGGGGCACCTCCCTCCGGGGGCGGGGGGAGGGTTCACCGGGATCGGCCACCGCGGGTATGCCGCTCCCCAGGAAGAGGGCGGCTATCGCGACGGTGCAACCGGCGGCCAGCTCAAGGCCGTGACGGCGTCTGCGGGACATCTTCGGTCTCCTCGGCTAGGGAAGTGGTCACGCTGCGTGCCCATCTGGGCGCCAAGCGTAATTGCCGGGGACGTGCCTCGCTCGGTGGGCCGCATCTGCCCCGCGCGGGGGTCATGCGCCCGGGATATGCCAGGACGGTGAGTGGCGGCGGATACGGGTCCGCCCCGCCGCGCGGGGCGCGGCGGGGCGGAACGGCGGAGCCGGTGGAGCCGGTGGAGCGCTCGGGCTCGGCTGTTGAAGGTCTCAGCCGTGAAGGTCTCAGCCGTTGAAGGTCTCGGCCGTCGAAGGTACCGGGCTCAGCCGTTGAAGGTCTCGGGGTCGAAGCCCAGACGGTTGCCGGTCTCGAGGGAGTCGATCGCCGCCAGGTCCTCGGAGTCCAGCTGGAAGTCGAAGACGTCGATGTTCTCCTTGATCCGCGACGGGGTCACGGACTTGGGGATCACCACATTGCCGAGGTCCAGATGCCAGCGCAGCACCACCTGGGCGGGGGTCTTCCCGTGCTTCTCGGCGATCTCCGCCAGCTTCGGGTCCGCCAGCAGGCCCTTGCCCTGGCCGAGCGGGGACCACGCCTCGGTGGCGATGTCGTGGCGGGCGTTGAAGGCGCGCAGCTCCGCCTGCGGCAGCTGCGGGTGCAGCTCGATCTGGTCGATCACCGGGACGATCGAGGTCTCGGAGAGCAGCCGCTGGGTGTGGGCGGAGTGGAAGTTGGACAGGCCGATGGCCTTGGCGCGGCCCTCGGAGTAGATCTTCTCGAACGCCTTCCAGGTGTCCACGTACTTGTCGACCCCGGGCAGCGGCCAGTGGATCAGGTAGAGATCCACATACTCCAGGCCCAGCCGGGTCAGCGAGGCGTCGAAGGCGCGCAGGGTCGAGTCGTACCCCTGGTCGGCATTCTGGAGCTTGGTGGTGACGAACAGCTCGTCGCGCGCGACGCCCGACGCGGCGAGCCCCTTCCCCGTGCCCTCCTCGTTCCCGTATATCGCGGCCGTGTCGATGCTGCGGTACCCGGCGTCCAGTGCGTTGCGCACCGCGACCTGCGCCTCGTCGTCCGGGACCTGCCAGACACCGAAGCCGAGCTGTGGCATCCGTACGCCGTTGTTGAGCGTGATGAAGGGGACCTTGCTCACGAGCAGTCGATCCTTACGTCGGATTATGGATTACGTGCTTCAACCCATACAACGATCAACGGCCTGCCGTCATTCCCGTTCACCAGGGTCGCCCGCGCAGGATCACCACGCCGTCCCCGTCCCGCCCGAGGCGTTCCGCCGCCCGCCGCGCCGCCCGCTCCAGCGTGGGCGCCTCGCCCAGCAGGCCGTAGAGCCCGCCCGCGAAGGCCGCCGACGCCGCGCCGTCCAGCGGTCCGCGGTGGGCGACCACCACCTCGGCCGCCCCGTCGAAGAGCGCGGCCAGCGGCGCGCCCTCGGGGCAGCCGAGCACCACACCGGGCAGCGGGGCGCCGGTCAGCCGGCGGTAGGCGGTCAGCAGCTCGGCCAGGCGTGCGGCCGGTGTGTGATGCGCCCGCCCGTCGCCGTCCTCGAAGACCAGCGTGCGCCCCTCACGGCGGCAGACCAGATGCAGCACATCCGGGCGTACGGTGAGGATCCGCCGCAGATCGGTGGCGGCCGCGGCGGGGCACCGGTCCACCGTCAGGACGCCACGGGCCGCCCGCTGGACCGCGGCTAACTCCTGGCCGCCCGGAGCGGCGCCGGTCACCAGCACCCGCCGGATCCCGCCCCCGCCCGGCCGCTCCCGTAAGGCGGCGCGGAACACCTCGTTGTGCGGATAGGAGACGCAGGCGGCGGCCAGAACGCGCAGCCTGCCGTCCGCGACCCGGCCCGCGGCGACCGCGCCGGCCACCGCGGACCAGAACTCCCCGGCGGTCGTGGCGGCCGCCGGTGTGTGTTCGGCGGGGAAGCCCGCTCTGCGCAGCAGCGCCACGGTGGACGGGCCGGGCGGGAAGACCCGCGCCAACTCCTCGGTTTCCTCGGGCGTCAGCGCCGGATGCCCGTCCCCGTCCTGGCCGTCCACCGTGTTCCGTCGCTCCTCGCCTGTGCTCGTACCGCTCTGTGCCCCCCGCTTCCGTCCCTACTGAAGCGCGGCCAGGCGCAGCGGTTCCTCGAGCTCCTCCCGGAAGCGGTGCAGGGTGTGCCCCTCGCGCACCGTGGCGCCCACCGCGACCGCCGCCCGGCTCACCGCCCCGCGCGGTGCCCGCACCACCATGGCCAGCCGGTACGTCCCGCCGATGCGCACCGCGGAGGTGTGCCGGATCTCCCAGCCCGGATCGGAGCGCAGCTCACGCCGCGCCTCCAGACAGACCCGCTCGCCGAAGTCGGAGTCCGCACCGTCCTGGAATCCGAGCCGCGGACCGAGGTGGGCCGCCGGGGCCGATGCCGTCACCTCGGCGGTGAGCTGGCGCGGGGTCATGGACCAGGCCACCGGCTGGAAGACCGTGGTGCCCCGCCCCACCGGTTCGGCCGTGAGGCTGAGATCGAGATTGACCGAGTGCAGGGCGGGGTCCGGCGCGTCCCGGGCGCAGGTCACCGACAGATGCACCAGGTGGTAGACGGCGTTGTCCGCCTCGGTACGAAGGAAGTCCAGCAGCTCCGGATCCGGTCCGACGAGGTCGGCCGTGACCGGTAAGGCCACCGGCCCGCCCAGGACCACGCGCCCGGCCAGCCTCGGGCCGCTGGGCTGGGGTGTCTCCTCGGAGAGCAGGGCCAGTTCGCGTTCGGGAAGTTCGGGGAGAATGACATCGATCATTTCGTGCCCCCTTCGCGGCTCAGGTGTTGTAGAGCGCCTCGACCTCGACGGCGTACGCCTGTTCGATGGCCTTTCGCTTCAATTTCAGCGACGGCGTCAGCAGACCATGCTCCTCGGAGAACTGCGCGGCAAGTATCCGGAAGGTGCGAATCGACTCCGCCTGGGAAACGGTGGTGTTCGCCGCGACCACCGCACGCCGGATCTCGGTCTCCAGATCGGGGTCCCGGACCAGCTCGCCCGGCGGCAGCGCAGGTTTGCCGCGCATCGTCAGCCAGTGCGCGACCGCCTCCGGGTCGAGGGTGACCAGCGCCGCGACATACGGGCGGTCATTGCCCACCACGATGCACTGGGCCACCAGCGGATGCCCCCGCACCCGCTCCTCCAGGCCCACCGGGGAGACGGTCTTGCCCCCGGAGGTCACCAGGATCTCCTTCTTCCGCCCGGTGATGGTCAGATAGCCCTCGTCGTCCAGCGTGCCCAGGTCGCCGGTGGCCAGCCAGCCGTCGCGCAGCACCGCGTCGGTCGCCTTGGGGTCGCCGAGGTAGCCGTCGAAGACCTGGCCGCCGCGCACCCACACCTCCCCGTCGTCCGCGATATGCACCGTGGTGCCGGGGATCGGCACGCCGACCGTGCCGAAGCGGGTCTGCTCGGGCGGGTTGGCGGTGGCGGCGGCGGTGGACTCGGTGAGGCCGTAGCCCTCGTAGATGATGACGCCCGCGCCCGCGAAGAACAGGCCGAGCCGCCGCTCCATGCCCGAACCGCCCGACATCGCGTGCCGCACCCGGCCGCCCATCGCGGCGCGCACCTTGCCGTAGACGGCCTTGTCGAAGAACTGGTGCTGCACCCGCAGCGCGGCGCCCGGCCCCGGCCCGGTGCCGAACGCCTTGGCCTCCTGCGCCTCCGCGTACCGCACCGCCACGTCCACGGCCTTGTCGAACACCCCCAGCTTGCCCTCCGCCTCGGCCTTGCGGCGCGCCGCCGCGAACACCTTCTCGAAGATGTACGGCACCGCGAGGATGAAGGTCGGCCGGAACGTCTTCAGATCGGGCAGCAGCGCGGCTGCCGAGAGCTTGGGCTGGTGACCGAGCTTGACCTTGCCGCGGATGGCGGCGACCTCCACCATCCGGCCGAAGACATGGGCGAGCGGGAGGAAGAGCAGGGTGGCGGCCTCGTCGCCCCGTTTGGAGTGGAAGGCCTCCTCGTACCGCTCGACGATGTTGTCGCACTCCGCCATCAGATTGGCGTGGGTGATCACACAGCCCTTGGGGCGGCCGGTGGTGCCCGAGGTGTAGATGATGGTCGCGGGCTGCTCGGGGGTCACGGCCAGCCGGTGCCGTTCCACCAGATCGTCCTCGACGGACTCCCCGGCCGCCAGCAGCTCCTCCAGCGCCCCCACGTCCAGCTGCCACAGCTGCCTCAGATGCGGCAGCCGGCCGACCACCGAGCCGACCGTCATCGCATGGTCCTCATGCTCCACCACACAGGCGGAGACCCCCGCGTCATGCAGCATCCAGCAGACCTGCTCGGCGGAGGAGGTGGGGTACAGCGGGACACTCTGGGCGCCGATGGTCCACAGGGCGAAGTCGAAGAGCGTCCACTCATAGCGGGTGGGGCACATGATGGCGACGCGATCGCCGAATCGGACGCCATGGGCCAGCAGGCCCTTGGCGAGAGCCATCACCTCGTCCCGGAACTGGCCCGCGGTCACGTTCTGCCAGCCGCCGTCCGCCGTTTTGCGCGCCAGTGCAACCCGGAGGGGGTCGGAGTCCGCATGGTCGAAGACGGCGTCCGCCAGTCCTCCGGCCTGAGGCGGCGTCGCCAACGGGGGGACGGTGAACTCGCGCAATACCTGCTCCTTGAAGCCGCTGGGCACAGCGCCGCGACCGTACCCGATCCGGCCCCCGATGCGGGAGAGGTGTTTTGTGCCCGGAACGTACGGAATGCCGGGCGGACAGTGAGGTGAAAGGGTATCAATCAGGCGTCGACGAGGGCGGATTGCGTGGAGTCTGGTCCTATGCGCCGCGTGTGTGGCTTATATGTAACGGTCTTCTGCACGAAATCTCTCCGATCGTGGCACAGGCCCCGCCAGGATCGCGGCGGCGAGTCGCTCCGCGGCGGTGTGCGAGGCGCCCTCCTGCCGACGCTTTCCGTACAGCAGTACGAAATCCACCGGGCCGAGGTCCGGCAGCCCGGCCCGTTCGGGGACCGGCGCCAGGCCCGGCGGAATCAGGCCATGGGTGTGGGCCATCACCCCGAGCCCGGCGCGGGCCGCCGCGACCAGGCCGTTGAGACTGCCACTGGTGCACACGATCCGCCATGACCTGCCGTGCCGCTCCAGCACATCGAGTGCGCGGGCCCGGGTGAGTCCGGGTGGCGGGAAGACGATCAGGGGGAGCGGACGGTCCGGATCCAGCCGCAGCCGCTCGGCGCCGATCCACACCAGCCGGTCCCGCCACACCAGCTGCCCGCCCGGCCGGTCCTCGGACCGCTTGGCCAGCACCAGATCCAGCTTGCCCGCCTCCAGCCGCTCGTGCAGCGTGCCCGAAAGCTCGACGGTGAGCTCCAGGTCCACCTCGGGGTGATCGCGGCGGAACCCCTCCAGGATCTCCGGCAGCCGCGTCACCACGAAGTCCTCCGACGCGCCGAAGCGCAGCCGGCCGCGCAGCCGGGTGCCCCGGAACCAGCTCGCCGCACGCTCGTTCGCCTCCAGGATGGAGCGGGCGAACCCCAGCATCGCCTCGCCGTCCTCGGTCAGCTCCACCCCGTGGGTGTCGCGGGCGAAGAGTTGCCGCCCCACGGCCGCCTCCAGCTTGCGCACCTGCTGGCTCACGGTGGACTGGCGCACCCCGAGGCGGTCGGCGGCCTGGGTGAAGCTGAGGGTCTGGGACACCGCGAGAAACGTCCGGAGCTGGGCGGGGTCGTACATGGCGGCCACTGTACGCCGAGGCCATCACGGAAGGCGATGACAGTCAGAGCGGTATACGGGATTCCCGATGGCCTTGATCGGGAGCACTATGGAACGGGCTCCGTCCGTGTCCATGCCAGACGAGAACGAGCGAGAAGCCAGCCGGGAAAGACCGAGAAGCCAGGCCGGAAAGACCGAGAAGCCAGGTCAGAAAGAGCGAGAAAGAGAACGCATGTCGCACCGCCCGCACGTCCGCAAGATCGCCCTTCCCGCCCTTCCTGCCCTTCCCTCCTGGCTCCCCCTGGACGGCTTCATCCTCGGACTCGTCGGCACCGTGGCGCTCGCCGTGCTGCTCCCGGTCAGCGGCCAGGCCGCCACCGTCACCGACGGAGCCACCACGGTCGCGGTCGCCTTCCTCTTCTTCCTCTACGGCGCCCGGCTCTCCACCCGGGAGGCGCTGGACGGGGTGCGCCACTGGCGGCTCCATCTGACCGTGCTGGTGTGCACCTTCGTCATCTTCCCGGCCCTCGGCCTGGCCGCGCGCGGGCTGGTGCCGTACGTGCTGACGCATCCCCTCTACACCGGGCTGCTCTTCCTGTGCCTGGTGCCCTCCACGGTCCAGTCCTCCATCGCCTTCACCTCGATCGCCCGGGGCAATGTGGCCGCCGCGATCTGCGCGGGCTCCTTCTCCAGCCTGCTCGGCGTGGTGGTCACCCCGGTGCTGGTCGCGCTGTTGCTGGGCGGCAGCGGAGGCGGCTTCGCGGCCGACTCAATGATCAAGATCGGGCTTCAGCTGCTGGCCCCCTTCCTCGCCGGGCAGCTGCTGCGCCGCTGGATCGGCGGCTTCATCTCGCGCCACCGGGCGGTGCTGCGGCTGGTCGACCGGGGCTCGGTGCTGCTCGTGGTCTACGCGGCGTTCAGCGAGGGCATGGTCCGGGGCATCTGGCACCAGGTGACCCCGGCGCGGCTGGCGATCCTGCTCGGCGTCGAGGCGGTCCTGCTCACGGTGATGCTCACGCTCACCTCGTACGGTTCGCGGAAGCTGGGCTTCGTCCGCGAGGACCGGATCACGATCGTGTTCGCGGGGTCGAAGAAGAGCCTGGCCGCCGGGCTGCCGATGGCGAGCGTGCTCTTCGGCGCCCAGGCGAGCCTGGCGGTGCTGCCGCTGATGCTCTTCCACCAGATGCAGCTGATGGTCTGCGCGGTGCTGGCCCGCCGCTTCGCGGCGCGGGCGCCGGAAGCGGGGGTGACGGGAGCCGAGACCCGGTCCGTGGCTCGGGCTGATACGGACAGCGCGGACGACGCCGCGCTGACCCGCGTCTGACGTCAGCTTGTGGCGGCCGGTTTTCCGGCGGTCTGGTCGTCGGCAGACGGCAGCGGCTTGCGGGCGATGAGGGACGCCTGCGGGGTGGGCTCCCAGCGCTCCGGTTCACGGAAAGTCCGGGCGTGGACCGGCAGTCCGGCCCCGGCCAGCAACTCGGCGATCCGGTCCGGCTGCCAGCGGCGGAAGGTCAGCGACACCTCATGGCCGAACGCCTCCGCGTAGACGCGTGGCTCATCGCCCACCTGGAAGCCCACCAGCGCGTATCCACCGGGCGCCAGCACCCGGTGGAACTCGGCGAACACATCCGGCAGCCGCTCCTGCGGAATGTGGATCGTGGAGTACCACGCCACCACGGCGGCGAGGGTGCCGTCCGGGATGTCCAGGGCCAGCATCGACCCCTCCTCGAACCGCAGCCCGGGATGCTCCCGCCGGGCCAGCTCCACCATTCGCGGCGACAGGTCGATCCCGTACACGGACAGCCCCAGACCGTGGAGATGCGCGGTCAGTCGGCCCGGTCCGCTGCCCACATCGGCCACCGGTCCGCCCCCGGCGTTCCGTACCAGCTCGGCGAACCCGGCGAACACCGCCCGTTCCAGCGTCTGGGCCGCCAGCTCATCGCGGAAACGCTCGTCGTAGTCGATGGCCATGGCGTCGTAGGACGCCCGTGTGGAGTTGAGGAAGTCGGCTTCGGTCACGGCCGTACACCCTAGCGGGGCGCGCCGCGGACCTTTCCCCTCCCCGCCCCTTCCCGCTACCAAGGGCTCCGCCCCTGGACCCCGGGTCTGGGGTGGGAAGCGGAGCAGCCCGCCGCGAGGCGTCAAGGTCCGTCGGGTGCTCCTGGGTGCGGGTGGTCGCTTCCCGGGGCGTCGAGGTGTGGTTCGGCCGCGTGGCTGGGGCTTTGTCCCTGGGCCCCGCCCGGGGGCTGGGGCGGAGCCCCAGTTGTGGGAAGGGGCGGGGAGGGGAGCAGCCCGCCGCCGGGCGTCAAGGTCCGTCGGGTGCTCCTGGGTGCGGGTGGTCGCTTCCCGGGGCGTCGAGGTGTGGTTCGGCCGCGTGGCTGGGGCTTTGCCCCTGGGCCCCGCCCGGGGGCTGGGGCGGAGCCCCAGTTGTGGGAAGGGGCGGGGAGGGGAGCAGCCCGCCGCAGGCGACACGATCCGCCGGACACCCCTTAAGCGGGATGCACCTGCACCGGGCACCGTTGTCAGACCCCTCTGGGACGCTTCGGACATGACGACGCTCACGCTGCAGCTCACCATCGACTGTGCCGAGCCACGCCGAATGGTGGCCTTCTGGTCCGAGGCCCTGGGCTATGTGGCCGAGCCCCCGCCGGGCGGCCACGCCACCTGGCGGGAGTACTGGGCGGATATGGGGGTGCCCGCGGCGGAGCTGCCCCCCGGGGCCGGGGAGACCCCGGAGTCCATCGTGGATCCGGAGGGGCAGGGTCCGCGGGTGTGGTTCCAGCAGGTTCCGGAGTCCAAGGTCACCAAGAACCGGCTGCATCTCGATCTGAAGGTGGGGGGTGGGCGGGATGTGCCCCTCGCGGTCCGCACCGAGCGCGTCACCACGACCGTGGACCGGCTGAAGGAGGCCGGAGCCACGGTCCTGCGGACCATGGACGAGCCGGAGATGGAGTACTACGCGGTGGTGCTCCAGGACCCGGAGGGCAATGAGTTCTGTGTCGTCTAGTCGTGGGATGACCGCACGCGGTCGAGGGGGAGGCGGACGAGGGCGCCGGAGTGGGGGTCGTCGAGCGGGGCGTTGAACTCGCGGACACGGCGCAGTTCGGTGTCGGACAGGGCACGGGCGTACAGGCGGAACTCATCGAGATCGCCCGTCATATGGGACCGGCTGTCCACGGCCTGGCCGAGGTGGAGCGCGAAGGGCGCGGTGCGGCTCACGGTGCCCGGGGCGTCGGGGGCGGTGACCGCGGTGCCGCCGTCCACGGTGAGGGAGAGCCGTCCGCCGCCGCGGACCAGGGCGAGGTGGTGCCACTGCCCGTCGTTGTACGCGGCGTCGGTGGACACCGAGGCGCTGGTGAAGGTGGCGAAGCCGTTGACCGTGGTCATCAGCGCCCGGAGCCGGTTGCTCCCGGGCTCACCCCGCAGCCAGACCTGTGGCTGTTTGTTGCCGATGCCGCCCATCCACAGGAACGGATGCTGCCCGGAGGCGGCCGAGTAGCGGAACCACAGGCTCACGGTGAAGTCGCGGGTGCCCAGCGGCAGGGCGTTCCGGTACGGGACCCGTACGGCGTCGTCCGTGCCGTCGAAGGACAGCGCGTCGCCGAAGCGGCCGTCGTCGCGCCCCACCGCGCCGCCGAGCACGGTCGCGGACCGGGCGCCGGGCGCGCGGTCGTCGGTGGTGGGGGAGGACGGCCGGCGGGAGCCCAGCCAGTCCTCGGTGAAGCGGGCGAAGCGGATCTCGTCACGCGCGTCCACCGCACCGCCCTCGTACAGCAGCCCCACCGTGTCGCGGGAGACCGCGACCATGTCGGAGTAGCCGGACCAGTCGGTGGTGACGACCTTGCCGCGGTCGACACCGTCCCAGGTGCGGGCCTCGTCCCAGGAGGAGCGGACCATCATGGTGCGGCGGCGGTCGGGGTCGGCGGGGGCGGCGAAGAGCAGTCGGCCGTAGCCGTCGTGGGCCGGGTCGCGCAGCCGCAGGATCGAACCCTGCACCTGGGGGGTGGGCAGATCGGGGATGGCGCGGAAGGACGCGGTGAAGCTCTGGCCGCCGTCCCGGCTGATGGCGTAGTCGCGGTGGCCGAGATCGGTGCCGTCCTGCTCCCGGCCGTTGACATAGATCGATCCGTCGGCGCGCTCCACCAGCGTCATCTCGGACGGTTTCTGGCGGAAGGTGCCGTCCTCGGCGAGCGGATAGCTGTCCACCGCGCCGATGCGCCAGCGGTCGCCGCCGTCGTCGCTGTAGGCGAGCGCGGCGTGGTTGTCGGTGATGCGGCCGCCGCTGAAGGTCTCGGTGTTGAGGGTGAAGACCAGTCGGCCCTTGTGGCGTCCGCGCTGGAGCTGGATGCCGTGGACGGGGCCGGTGGCGTACCAGGAGTTCCACTGGGCCGGCATCAGCGAGGAGCTCAGATCGCGCGGGGCCGACCAGGTGGCGCCGTTGTCGTCGCTGTACTGCAGGTGCGGGGAGCGGTCACAGGGGATGTCGCAGCTCTGGGAGTCGTCGCGGCCGGTGTTGTAGGTGCTGGCGAGCACGATGCGGCCGGTGCGCTGGTCCACGATGGGTGCGGGGTTGCCGTGGGTGTCACCGGCGCCGTCATTGACCACCTGGAGCGGGCCCCAGGTACGGCCGCCGTCGGTGGAGCGCTTGAGGACCAGATCGATGTCCCCGGCGTCGCCGCAGTTGTCGACCCGGCCCTCGGCGAAGGCCAGCAGGGTGCCGTCCTTGGCCTTGACGACCGCCGGGATCCGGAAGCAGGAGTAACCCTGCTCCTGGGCAGATTTGAAGAGGACCTGTTGTTCGAAGCCGGAGTCGGCGCGGGCCGCGGACGCGGAGGAATCCGTGTCCGCGGCCCGTACCGGAAGCGGGATCAGGGCCAGCGCCGCGGCGGTGAGGAGCACGGAGGCGCGGCGCCGCCACGGTCTGGTACGGGAGCGGGGTGGTCTGCTGCGGGGACGTGTGCGGAGAACTGACGCCATGGTCACGGCCTGCCCTTCAGACTGCCTCGTTGAGGCATCGGCATCTGGACGTCGAGGCCGTCGGGCATCACGCCATGAGGCATCATGCCGTCAGGACATCAAGACATCCCATGTCTCACACATGACTGCGGCTGAAAGTGTCTCGTCCTGCGGTCGCCCGGGACAAGGACCGTGCGTCATATCCTCGTGACACTGCGCCAGTTGGGGTGAGGGCGGGGCGCGAGGGGGACGGCGCCCGCCCCCGGATGGCGTCCCCCCTCGGTCAGCCCATGGCCGTCTGACCCGCCGTGATGACCCGGTCCAGCAGCGACCGGGACAGCTCGAGCTCCTCGATGGCCGAGGTCATCCGGTCCCGCTCGGCGCGCAGTTCGCCCAGCAGATCCGGACAGGTGGGCACGAGGTGCTCCCCGTTGTCGCGGAGACAAGGCAGAACCTGGGAGATGGTCGCCGTCGACAGCCCGGCCGCCAGCAGCGCGCGGATGCGCCGCACCACCGCCACGTCGGACGCGCGGTACGCGCGATAGCCGCTGGGCAGCCGCTCGGGCCCGAGGAGGCCCTGCTGTTCGTAGTAGCGCAGCAGCCGTTCGCTCACCCCGGTGCGGCGGGACAGCTCGCCGATCCGCATGGGCCTCCTCCTCGCGGCGATGACTCTCCGAACCCTCCAATGGGTGTCAGGCCAATGGATGTCAGAGCTTACGGCCTCCGATCCCCTCGCACAGAACGCGGTCCATGAGGCTTTGCATGACCCTCTCGGCCCGGAGCAGCTGCTCGTCGTCGGCGGTCTTGCCACTGGAGCTGATGGTCACCGAGCGCCGCCCGCCCTCGGTGAAGCCGGTGCGCACCGTGGCCCCTTCGAGGTCGCCGCCGTGGCCCCAGCGGTGGCCGCCGCAGCTGAGCGGCTGGCGCATCATCCCGAGCCCGTACTGGGCGTGCGGGAAGGCCACCTCGAAGTCCGGCCCGACGGGGACGGTCCGGCGCATCTCGGCCAGCTGTGCCGGGGGCAGCAGACGGCCGCTCAGCAGGGCGGTGTAGAACCGGTCCAGATCGCGGTCGGTGCTGATGATGGAACCGGCCGCACCGCCCCAGGAGACGTTCCGCAGCGTGGTGTCCGTCCAGCTGCCGGAGCCGGGGAAGCGCTGATACGTATGGGCGTACGGGGCCTTGATCCGTGGATCGTCCCCGGGCTCGGAGGTGCCGGTCAGGCCCAGCGGGCGGATGATGCGGTCGCGGACCTCCTCCGGCCATGCGCGTCCGGTGACCTTCTGGATGATCATTCCGGCGAGGACATAGCCGGGGTTGGAGTAGTTCCAGTCGGGCTCGGGGTCATCGGCCGGGGCGGGCGGGAAGTCGGGCCGGTGCTTCATCGCCCCGGCGACCACCCGCTCGGGGGAGACATGGTCGAACCGGGTCCGCTCGAAGTCCGCCGCCGAGTCGCCGGTGTCGTCGCTGTAGGCGTAGTTGTGGATGCCGCTGGTGTGCTGGAGCAGATTCCTGACGGTGATCCGGCGGCCGTCGTTGCCATTGCCGCTCACCACGCCCGGCAGCCACTTGTCCACCGGATCGCTCAGCGAGAGCCGCCCCTCGGCGACCAGTTGGAGGACGACGGTGGCCACGAAGGACTTGGTGACGCTCGCGGCCCGGTAGTGCGCCCCGTACGGCATGGGGCGGCCGGTGTCGCGCTCCGCCTCGCCCGCGCGGGCGTGGATCCGGCGGTGCCCGTCGCGCACCTCCACGGTGATGCCGATGAATCCGGCGTCCTCCAGCGTCCGGGCCACCGCGCGCCGCAACTCGGCCTCGGTGAGCCCGTGACCGGCGGAGGTGGCGGAGCTGGCGGAGCTGGCGGAGTCGGTGGCGGACGAGGCGGGGCCGGATTTCGTTGCCGTGGCGGCGGCCGGGACCGCGGCCGCACCGCCGAGCAGGGCGGCGGTGACAGCGGCGGCCGTGACGAGGCGTAAGCGAGGGCGCTTCATGGGTGCGTTCATGTCTCACCAGCTTCCGGGTGTGGTGGTGCCCCGGCCATGCGGCAAGCCCCCGGGATTCGGGTGGGGGCAGCACCATGACCGGGTTCCGGCCGGGCTCCGCCCGGGTTCCGGCCGGGTTCTGGCCGGGCGCTCGGGCCGGTCAGGCCGACGAGCCGCTGTCCACCACGAGATCCGTGCCGACCACGGCGCCCGCCGCCGATGAGGCGAGGTAGAGCACGGCCGCCGCGATCTCGTCCGCCTCCGCCACCCTGCCCAGCGGAGTCTCGCTCTTCGCCCGCTCGGCGCGGTCGGCCTCGGTCTCACCCGGCCGCAGCGACATGGGGCCGTCGGAGGCGCCGGGGCTGACCGCGTTGATCCGGACGCCCTGATGGATGTGGTCGAGTGCGGCGATCCGGGTCAGCGTGGCGACCGCCGACTTGGAGGTGCTGTAGGCGCCGAGACCCGATACCCGCAGATGGGCGCCGAGGTTGGAGGAGACATTGACGATCGCCCCGCCGCCGTGCTCCTTCATGTGCGCGATCTGGTGCTTCATGGCCAGCCAGACACCGGTGACATTGGTACGCAGCACCGCCTCCCAGTCCTCCTCGCTGACTTCGGCGACGGGCCCCTTGCCGCGCAGTATCCCGGCGTTGTTGACCGCGATGTCCAGTCCGCCGAAGCGGGTGACGGCGCTGTGCACCAGCTCCCGGAGCTGCCCGGAGTCGGTCACGTCGGCGGTCACGGCGGTGGCCCGGCCATCGGCGGCCTCGATGAGGCGGACCGTCTCCGCCAGGGTGGATCCGGTACGGCCCGCGGCCACCACGGAGGCGCCTTCGGCGGCGAAGGCGAGCGCGATGGCACGGCCGAGACCGGTGCCCGCTCCGGTGACGAGGGCGGTCTTTCCGGTGAAGCGGTTCACTGCGTGGCTCCTTGAGTAACGGAGGAGGGACGTGCTGGACGGGACGGACGGCTCCGCTGGACGCGGAGGTCCAGGGCGGCGACGAGAGCGAGCGCGCCCCCCGTCGCGGCGAGGGAGACGGCATCGCTGCCGAAGGTGAGCACGATGGCGAAGACCACGGTCGGGCCGAGCTCCATCGCGGTGTTCAGCACCCCGCCCGCGAGCCCGGTGCGCTCATTCGGCACCCCGCGGGTGGTGAGCACGGCGGCCCCGGCGAAGGAGGCGGCGGCACCGGCCGGCAGCAGCACCAGCCCCGGCAGCAGCGCGGAGGCGTAAGGAGCGTGCGGGTCGAGGCCGGTGAGGGCGAGCAGCACCAGCCCGGCCCCGGCCGCGGCCAGCCCGGCGGCGGTGACGACGCGGGGGCCGAAGCGGGCTATCAGTGGCCCGGCCGCCCGCCCCGAGGTGAGCAGGGCGATGGCGAACGGCACAAAGGCGGCCGAGGTCCGCAGCGGCGACCAGTCACGGTCCTGCTGGAGATGGAGCGAGAGGGTCACAAAGGTCATCGCGGTCGCGCAGGCGCTGAACGCGATGGCCGCGAGGGCGAGCGCCCGCCGCCGGTCCAGCAGGAAGCGGGGCGGCAGCAGCGGATCGCCCGCCCGGCGCTCCGCGTACCAGAACGCGATGAGCAGCGCGGCCCCCATGAGCAGGGGCACCAGCACCCCGGCCGACGACCAGGGCAGGGCGTCGGTGGCCACGAGCCCGTAACTGGCGAGCGTGATTCCGGCCGTGGCCAGCAGCGCGCCCGGCAGATCGAGCGCCCGGCCCCGGCTCGGTGGGGTGTCCGGCAGCAGCCGGGGCGCGAGGACGAGCGCGGCCACGGCCACCGCCGGCGGTACGGCGAAGCTCCAGCGCCAGGACAGCAGCTCGGCTATGACGCCGGAGAGCAGATTGCCCGCGGTCGCGCCGAGCACGGAGAGCCCGCCCCAGGTCGCCATCGCCTTGCCGTAGGCGGCGGGAGCGGGGAAGACGGCGCGCAGCACGGTCATGGCGGCGGGCGCTATCAGGGCCGCCCCCGCGCCCTGCGCGAACCGGGCCGCGAGCAGGGTCCCGATACCGGGGGCGAACGGGGCGGCGGCCGAGGCGGCGGCGAAGAGGATGAGCCCGGCGGTGAGGGCCCGCCGCCCGCCGTAGCGGTCGGAGAGGCGCCCGCCGAAGAGCAGCAGCCCGGCGAAGGTCAGCCCATAGGCCGCGCTGAGCAGAATCAGATCGGCCCGCTCCAGGCCGAAGGCCCGGCCGATCTCGGGCAGCGGCACGGCGATCGCCGCGAGCGTGAAGATCAGGGTGATCTGGACGGAACCGAGCAGGGCGAAGGCCCGGCGATGGTGGGTCGTGGTGGTGGGGTCTGTGCCTGTGCCTGTGCCTGTGTCGGTGTTGGTGTCGGCGTTGGCGGTGGTGTCGGTATCGGTGTCGCACGGGGTGTCGGTGGTGGTCATTTCTCCCCCAATATTTGACCGATCGTTTTAATATGAGGGCATGCGAATGGGCTCTGTGTGACTCCCGTGGTCGTGAGGGATCAGTCCAGCAGTGCCAGTGCCTGCTCCGCCGCGTCCCGCACCCGGGCCGGGTCGTCCGACGCCTTGCCGACCACCCGCAGCCCCTGCAGCAGCACGAACAGCATCCGCGCCAGCGCGCGGGGGTCGCGGTCCTCGGGAAGCTCCCCCTGGGCCTGGGCCCGTATCAGCGCGGAGCACAGCGGGGTCTCCACGCGGTCCCAGCTGAGCTCCACCCGGCGGGCCGCCGCCGGGTCGTGCGGCGCCAGCTCGGCCGCCGTGTTGGTCACCAGACAGCCGGCCAGCCGCATTTCCGGGGAGGCGGCCTCCTCGGCGAAGCGGCGCACCACCGCCCGCACCGCGGGCAGCGCGGGGCCGGGCTGGGACAGCTCGGCCAGCAGGGGCGGGTCGCGCGTCTCCGCATAGCGGTCCATGGCCTTCAGGTACAGCTCGTGCTTGCTGCCGAAGGTCGCGTAGATACTGGCGCGGCCGATGCCGAGATAGTCGACGAGGTCCGCCATCGAGGTCGCTTCATAGCCGCGCTGCCAGAACAGCTCGAGAGCCGACTGCAGGGCGGCCTCTGGATCGAATTCCTTCGTTCTGGCCATGACCCAACCGTAGCACCTAACCAGAACGAGCGGTCAAGAACACTTTCGAGTGAAGGTCCCGAGGCGGAATGTATGTGCGGAGCTACCGGGCCCGGTAGGGGCCGGCCGACGCAGGGGGCGCTCCCCGTCGGCCGGCCCGCCAACCCGTGCAGCGGGCGGACCGCTTCTCAGGCCCCGCCGACCGCTGTCCGCAGAGCGAGCCGCTGCTCGCCCGCGTACACGTTCATCGAGGTGCCGCGGAGGAAGCCGACCAGGGTCAGCCCCGTCTCCGCCGCCAGATCCACCGCCAGCGAGGAGGGCGCGGAGACCGCCGCCAGCACCGGGATCCCCGCCATCACGGCCTTCTGCGCCAGCTCGAAGGAGGCGCGCCCCGAGACCATCAGCACCGACCCCGACAGCGGCAGCAGGCCCTGCTGGAGCGCCCGCCCCACCAGCTTGTCCACCGCGTTGTGCCGCCCCACGTCCTCCCGCAGGTCCAGCAGCTCACCGTCCGGGCTGAACAGCGCCGCCGCGTGCAGACCGCCGGTCCGGTCGAAGACGCGCTGTGCCGCGCGGAGCCGGTCCGGGAGCACGGAGAGCGTCTCCGGCTCGATCCGGACGGCGGAGCCCCCGGCGTCCTCGAGGTCGTCCGCCAGCGGCCAGCGCGCGGTCGTCCGGACCGCGTCCAGGCTGGCCTTGCCGCACAGACCGCAGGACGAGGTCGTGTAGACATTGCGCTCGAGGGTGATGTCCGGGACCGGCACGCCCGGCGCCAGCGTCACATCCACCACGTTGTAGGTGTTGGAACCCTCCTGGGTGGCGCCCGCGCAGTAGACGATGTTCGCCAGCTCGTCCGCGCGCCCGAGGACGCCCTCGCTCACCAGGAATCCGGCGGCGAGGGCGAAGTCGTCGCCCGGCGTGCGCATGGTGATGGCCAGCGGTTTGCCGTTCAGCCGGATCTCCAGCGGCTCCTCGGCCACGAGGGTGTCCGGCCGGGTGCTGACCGCCCCGTCCCGGATGCGGATGACGCGGCGTCGCTCGGTGACCCGTCCCATGTCGATCAGTCCCGGTTCTGTGCGTGGTTCTGTACGTGCTGGTACCCGAAACGGCCCTTGATGCACAGGTTCCCGTGTGTGACGGGATTGTCGTGCGGTGAGGTGACCTTCACGATCTCATTCTCCTGCACATGGAGGGTGAGATTGCAGCCCACACCACAGTAGGCGCACACCGTGGTCGTCTCCGTCTGGGCCGCCTCGTTCCACGTTCCGGCCTCCCGCATGTCGAACTCAGTCTTGAAGCTCAGCGCGCCGGTCGGGCAGACCTCGATGCAGTTGCCGCAGTAGACACACGCGGAGTCGGTGAGGGGCGCGTCGTGCTCGGTGGAGATCCGGGCGTCGAAGCCGCGGCCCGCGACCGCGATGGCGAAGGTGTTCTGCCACTGCTCACCGCAGGCGTCCACGCACTTGTAGCAGAGGATGCATTTGTCGTAGTCGCGGACGTACAGGTCGTTGTCGACCTTCGGCTCCTCGTCCACCCGGGCTGCGTCCGCGCCGAAGCGGTCCGGCTCGGCCCCGTACTCCTCGATCCACTCGGCGGCGCGCGGGGTCGTGGACATGTCGGTGGAGGAGGCCAGCAGCTCCAGGACGACCTTACGGCTGTGCCGGGCCCGCTCGGTGTCCGTGCGCACCTCCATGCCCTGCTCCACCCGGCGGGAGCAGGCGGGGGCGAGGGTGCGGGCGCCCTCCACCTCCACCACGCACACCCGGCAGGCGTTCTTCGGAGTGAGCGTGTCGCCCTGACACAGGGTCGGGATGTCCTTGCCCGCGGCGCGGCACGCGTCCAGCAGGGTGCTGTCCTCCGGGGCGCGGACCGGCTCGCCGTCCAGGGTGAGGTCGACCAGTCGGCGTGGGGGTCGCAGCGGTATCGCGGTCACTTGAAGGCTCCCAGGCGGTCGATGGCGGACTCCACGGCGTTCCAGGCGGTCTGGCCCAGACCGCAGATCGAGGCGTCCCGCATGGCCTGGCCGACCTCGCGCAGCAGCGCGATGTCCCCGGCCGCGGCGGCGCCCGTACGGTCCTTGAGCCGGTGCAGCGCCTCCTCCTGCCGTACGGTGCCCACCCGGCAGGGGACGCACTGGCCGCAGGACTCGTCGCGGAAGAACTCCGCGATGCGCAGCAGGATGCGGGGCAGCTCGACGCCCTCGTCCAGCACCAGCACCACCCCCGAGCCGAGCGTGGTGCCCGCGGCGCGCGTGCCCTCGAAGGTGAGCGGGACGTCCAGTTCGTCGGGGCGTACGAAACCGCCCGCCGCGCCGCCGAGCAGCACCGCGCGCAGACTCTCGGGCGGCCCCGCGAGCTCCAGCAGCTCCCGCAGCGTCGCCCCGAACGGCAGCTCGTAGACGCCGGGCCGGGCGACCGTGCCGGAGACGCAGAACAGCTTGGTGCCGGTCGAGGTGTCGGTGCCGGTACGGGCGTACGCCTGCGCGCCCTCGATCAGAATCGGCAACACATTGACCAGGGTCTCCACGTTGTTGACCGCGGTCGGCTTGCCGAACAGCCCCCTCTCGACCGGGAAGGGCGGTTTGCTGCGCGGTTCACCGCGCCGCCCCTCGATCGAGTTGAAGATCGCGGTCTCCTCGCCGCAGATGTACGCACCCGCGCCGCGCCGGATCTCGATGTCGAACGCGAACCCCTGGCCCATGACGTCCTTACCGAGGAAGCCACGGGACCGGGCCCGGTCGATGGCGGTGCGCAGCCGGCGCAGCGCCCGGGGGTACTCGCCGCGCAGATACAGATAGCCGCGGTGGGCCCCGGTGGCATAGCCCGCGACGGTCATGGCCTCGATGAGGGCGTAGGGATCGCCCTCCATCAGGACCCGGTCCTTGAAGGTGCCCGGTTCGCTCTCGTCGGCGTTGCAGACCAGATAGTGCGGATGGTCGGGCTGCTGGGCGGTGGCCGACCACTTCCGTCCGGTCGGGAACGCGGCCCCGCCCCGTCCGACCAGACCCGCCTCGGTCACCTCCTGGATCACCCCGGCGGGCCCGAGCGCGAACGCGCGCCGCAGAGCGGCGTATCCGCCGTGGGCACGGTAGTCGTCGAGCGACCCGGGGTCGACCACTCCGATCCGGCGCAGCAGCACCAGGCCGTCGCCTCCGGCCAGGGGCGCGGATGTGGCGCCGGTCTGGGGGACCGCGGCCACCGCGGGCGGCTCGGCCGCCGCCTCGTGCGGCGCCGACGCCGCGTCGGCGACCGCCCCGGCGGTGGCGGGGGCGACGACCGCGGCCTGCGGGGTCTCGCCCGCGCGGAGCGCCAGGGCCGCCGGGGCGCGCTCGCACAGGCCCAGGCACGGGCTGGGCTGCCAGACGGCCCCGGACCCCGCCGAGCCCGCCGGGCCCACGTCCCGTTCGAGGTCCGCGCACACCTGCGCGGAGCCCCGGGCCGCGCACGCCAGATCCGTACAGACGTGGACGACGGTCGCCGGACGGGGTTTCACCGCGAACATCGCGTAGAAGGTCGCCACCCCGTAGCCCTCCGCCGGAGGGACCGTCAGCCGACGGCAGAGATAGTCCAGGCCGCCCTCGCTGATCCAGCCCACCCGGTCGTTGAGGGCGTGCAGGCCGGGCAGCAGCAGATCGCGCCGCTCCCGTGCCTCGCGGCCGCCGCGCGCCCAGCGCAGATCCGTGTCCGTACGGTCGTCCGCGCCCTCCCAGGCGGATTCGGGCGGGCCGAGCAGCGCGTCGATCGCCGCCCGCTCCTCGTCCGTGGGTTTGCTGTCACCGAACCGCAGATCCACGATCAGCTCCTTACGGCGGTCACGGGAATCTTCTCGATCCTTATGGCCGACGCCTTGAACTCCGCCGTCCCCGCGATCGGGCAGTTCGCCTCGATCGTCAGGGAGTTGGTGTCCACCTCGTCGGGGAAGTGCATGGTCATGAAGGCGAGCCCCGGCCGCAGCCCGGGATCGATCCACACCGGCGCCACCACCGAACCGCGCCGCGAGGAGACCCGCACCCGCTCCTCGGCCTCCACCCGGTAGCGGGCCGCGTCCTCCGGGCACAGCTCGATGTACTCGCCGCGCCGCAGCGGAGAGGCGAAACCCCCGCTCTGCACCCCGGTGTTGTACGAGTCCAGGCGGCGCCCCGTGGTGAGCCGGATCGGGAAGGCGTCATCGGTCAGATCGACCGGCGGATCGTGCTTCACCGGGCCGAAGGGGGCGAGCGGGCCGCGCAGCGCCGGATCGCTCTCCCACAGGCGGCTGTGCAGATAGGTGGGCTCGAGACGGTCGGTGCTGGGGCAGGGCCACTGGATGCCCTGGTGCTCCTCCAGCCGTTCGTAGGTCATGCCGAAGTGGTCCGGGGAGACGTCGCGCAGCTCGTTCCAGACCTCCTCCGCGCCCTCGAACTTCCAGTCGTGGCCGAGCCGCCGCGCCAGCTCGCAGATGATGTCGATGTCCTCGCGCGCCTCGCCCGGCGGCTCCACGGCCTTGCGTACCCGCTGGACGCGCCGCTCGCTGTTGGTGGTGGTGCCCTCCGTCTCGCACCAGCCGGCGGTCGCCGGGAGCACCACGTCGGCCAGCTCGGCGGTCCTGGTGAGGAAGATGTCCTGCACCACCAGGTGCTCCAGCGACTCCAGCCGCCGGACGGCCTGCTCGGTGTCGGCCTCGGACTGGGCCGGGTTCTCGCCGACGCAGTAGACGGCGCGCAGTTCGCCCGCCTCCATGGCCTCGAACATCTCGGTGAGGTTCAGCCCGTAGCGCGGCTGGATGACCACGTCCCAGGCGCGCTCGAACTTGGACCGGATGGGCGGGTCCAGGATGTCCTGGAAGCCGGGCAGCCGGTTGGGGATGGCGCCCATGTCGCCGCCGCCCTGCACGTTGTTCTGGCCGCGCAGCGGCTGGAGCCCGCAGCCGTACCGGCCGATATGGCCGGTCAGCAGGGAGAGATTGATCAGCGCCCGGACGTTGTCGGTGCCGTTGTGGTGCTCGGTGATGCCGAGCGTCCAGCACAGCTGGGCGCGCTCGGCGGTGGCGTAGGCGTGCGCGAGATCGCGGATGGCCTCCGCCGGGACGCCGGTGACCTTCTCCGCGACGCTCGGCGTCCAGGGCTCCACATGGGCCGCGTACTCCTCGAAGCCGGTGGTCGCGTGCTCGATGAAGGCCCGGTTGGCGAGCCCCGAGTGGATGATCTCGCGGCCCACGGCGTGGGCGAGCGGGATGTCGGTGCCGACGTTCAGCCCCAGCCAGCTCTCCGCCCATTCGGCGGTCGAGGTGCGGCGCGGATCGACGGCGTACATCCGGGCGCCGTTGTGGATGCCCTTGAGGACGTGATGGAAGAAGATCGGGTGCGCGAAGCGGGCGTTGGAGCCCCACATCACGATGAGGTCGGTGTCCTCGACCTCCCCGTACGACGAGGTGCCGCCGCCGGAGCCGAAGACGGCCGACAGCCCCGCGACGCTGGGCGCGTGGCAGGTGCGGTTGCAGGAGTCGACGTTGTTGGTGCCGATCACCACCCGGGTGAACTTCTGGGCCACGTAGTTCATCTCGTTGGTGGCGCGGGCGCAGGAGAACATGCCGAACGCGTCGGGCCCGTGGGCCGCCGTCACGGCCCGGAACCCGGCGGCGGCCCGGCTGAGCGCCTCGTCCCAGGAGGCGCGGCGGAGCTCTCCGCTCACTGAGTCCCGCACCAGGGGGTGGGTCAGCCGCGGGTACTGCTTCTGCTGTCGGTTGCGCTGGCGGTTACGGGCCACGACGGGCTCCTTACGGCGGTCACGCCGTCATGCGGCGTCCGGAAGGCCGGCGCCGGTGCTGGTCGCCGAGAGCAGATCGGCGAGGGCGTGCACGGCGCGCAGGGTGGGTACGGGGGTGTCGGTGAGACCGGCGAGTTCGACGACGGCGGCGAGCAGTACGTCGAGTTCGAGTGGCTTGCCCTTCTCCAGGTCCTGGAGAGTCGAGGTCTTGTGGTCGCCGACGCGCTCGGCGCCGGTCAGCCGCCGCTCGATGGAGATGGCGGGGTGGCAGCCGACGGCGGCGGCGACGGCGAGCGTCTCCCGCATCATCGCCTCGACGAGCGCGCGGGTGTCGGAGTGGCGGCAGATCTGGCCCATGGTGGCGCGGGCGAGCGCGCTGATCGGGTTGAAGGAGATGTTGCCGAGCAGCTTGATCCAGATGTCCTTGCGCAGATCGCGCTCGACAGGGCATTTGAGCCCGCCCGCGCACATCGCCTCGCTGAACTCGAGACAGCGCCGGGAGACGCTGCCGTCGGGCTCGCCGATGGAGAAGCGGGTGCCCTCCAAGTGGCGTACGACGCCGGGCGCTTCGATCTCGGTGGCCACGTAGACGACACAGCCGATCGCGCGTCTTCGGGGGAGCGTGGCCGAGACCGCGCCGCCCGGGTCGATGGATTCGATCCGGTGGCCGGCCAACGGGCCGTCGAGCCCGTGGAAATACCACCAGGGGATTCCGTTCTGGGCCGCGATGACGGCCGTACGGTCATGGAGCAGGGGGTGTACGAGCGGCCCGCACGCCGCGTACGAGGTGGCCTTCAGGCCCAGGAAGACGTAATCGACCGGGCCGATGTCGGCCGGATCGTCGGTGGCGGCCGGATGCGCGGTGAAGTCCAGGTCCGGACGGGGGCTGCGCACCACCACGCCGCCGGTCCGCAGCGCCGCCAGATGCGGGCCACGGGCGAGCAGATGGACCTCGGCGCCCGCGCGGTGCAGTGCGGCTCCGACGAAGGCGCCGATCGCACCGGCACCGACTACTGCGACTTTCATGGTGGGACTCTCCGTTCGGTTGAGGGGACCGAGCGTGTGAGTATCGTCGACTGAATATTGAATACAGTATGCCCGAGAAGAGGGTCAAGGAGTCGGACGACACCTCAACCCCCTTCGGTATCCCGGTGATGGGGCTTCGGACGGTGGAGCGAGCTCAGCCGGTGAAGAGCTGGGTGGCCTTCTGGACGAGTTCGTAGACCCCGTACCCGAAGGGCAGCACCACCCAGGCCCAGACGGCCACGGTCAGCGCGGTGCGGTTCCTGGTGGGCTCGGTCATCGGTCCCCTCCCTTCTCGGCGGGGGCCGCCTCGGACTCGGCCGCCGCGGGGGCCGGTTCGTGGAAGCGCGGATGGACCGGCCGTATCAGCTCGTTGGCGATGAAGCCGACGACCAGCAGCGCGATCATGATGGTGAGCGAGAGCGAGTACAGCCCGGGGCCGCTCTTCCCCGCCTCCTCCTGGTGGTCGGCCACCTTGTTGACGATGTAGGGGCCGAGGACCCCGGCCACCGACCAGGCGGTGAGCAGCCGCCCGTGGATCGCGCCCACCTGATAGGTGCCGAACAGGTCCTTCAGATACGCCGGAACGGTCGAGAAGCCGCCGCCGTAGAAGGAGAGGATCACCAGTGCGCACACCACGAACAGGGGCTTGGAGGAGTCCCCGAGCTGCGAGATGGCCAGATACATCAGCGCGCCCACGCCCAGGTAGACCCGGTACATGTTCTTGCGTCCGATGAGGTCGGAGGTGGACGACCACAGCAGCCGCCCGGCCATGTTGGCCGCCGACAGCAGGGCGACGAATCCGGCCGCCGCGGTGGCGGTCACGGGGGTGTCGGTGTCCTTGAAATAGTCGCCGATCATGGGCGCGGCCTTCTCCAGGATGCCGATGCCCGCCGTCACGTTCATGCACAGCACCACCCACAGGAACCAGAACTGCGGGGTGCGGATGGCGTTGCGCGCGGAGACGTCGGCCGTGCTGATCATGTGCCCTTGTTCCTGCGGCGGTTCCCAGCCGGCGGGCCGCCAGCCCTCGGGCGGTACGCGCACCAGCAGCACGCCGAGCGCCATGAACACCGCGTAGGTCACGCCATGGACCAGGAAGGTGGCGGCGATGCCGCCGTTGTCGGTGCCGAAGTGCTCCAGCAGCTTGCTGGACCAGGGCGAGGCGATGAGCGCCCCGCCGCCGAAGCCCATGATGGCGATGCCGGTGGCCATGCCGGGCCGGTCGGGGAACCACTTCATCAGCGTGGAGACGGGGGAGATGTAGCCGATGCCAAGACCGATCCCGCCGATGAAGCCGTAGCCGAGGACCACCAGCCAGTACTGGCTGGTGGCGGCACCGAGCGCGGCGACGAGGAAGCCGGAGGAGAAGCAGACGAGGGAGACGAACATCGCCCAGCGCGGGCCGTTGCGCTCCACGAGCGTGCCGCCGAAGGCGGCGGACAGGCCGAGCATCACGATGCCCAGCTGGAAGGGGAGCGCGCTGGCCGTGCCCGAGAGGTCCAGCGAGGACTCCAGGGGCGGCTTGAACACGCTCCACGCGTAAGCCTGGCCGATGGAGAGATGGACGGCCAGGGCGGCGGGCGGCACCAGCCAGCGGCTCCAGCCCGGCGGGGCCAGGGTGCGCGAGCGGCTGAGCGGGCCGAGACGATCATTGGTGAGCATGTGCCCGGACTTTAAGGATTCAACGAGTCAATGACCAGACGTCAAGGCACCTGGGATGTGTCGGCGCCATGGACAGGTTGGGTAAACTGTAGACAATAACCAATTCACGCATCCGGTGAATCCGGACATCCGGTGAACAGTGAGCCAGAGGGGGCGCGATGCTGTCCAGGGGACTGCCGCACGGCGCGGTGCCGAAGCTGGAGCGGCCCGGACCACTCCGCGAGCGCGTCTACGAGGCGCTGCTCGAACTCATCACCACCCGCGCCCTCCGCCCCGGCCAGCACCTCGTGGAGAGCGAACTCGCGGGCCAGCTCGGGGTCTCCCGCCAGCCGGTGCGCGAGGCCCTCCAGCGGCTCAACACCGAGGGCTGGGTCGATCTGCGGCCCGCCCAGGGCGCGTTCGTCCACGAGCCCACCGAGGAGGAGGCCGATCAGCTCCTTACGGTGCGCACGCTCCTCGAGGCCGAGGCCGCCCGGCTGGCCGCCGCCGGGGCCGACGAGGCCGGTGTCGACGCCCTGGAGGGCCTGTGCGCGAAGGGCGAGCGCGCGGTCCTGGACGACGACGTGGACGGCGCAGTCGCGGCCAACGCCGAATTCCACGCCAAGGTGATGGAACTGGCCGGAAACGCGGTCCTGTCCGAGCTGGCCGCCCAGGTGGACCGCAGGGTCCGCTGGTACTACACCCCGGTCGCCCGCCAGCGCGGCAAGCAGTCCTGGATCGAGCACCGCGAGCTGATCGCGGCCATCACCGCGGGCGACGAACGCCGCGCCACGGCCGTCATGCGCGCCCACACCGAACACACCCGCCGTACCTACCACGACCGCGAGCGTCCCTGACCCGATCCGCCGGTCCGCGCCCGGCGGCCCGCGCCCGGCGGTGCGACCCTCAGGCGACCTCCATGCGCTCGACCGCGTCCTTGGCCTCCTTCAGGCCGGCGTCGGTGAGCTGCCGGTAGACCTTGATGGCCTCGATCTTCTTGCCCTGCCGCACCAGGGCCAGCACCCGCTCGAGGCCGGGCTCGGCCACCTGGATGTCCAGGTGGCCGAGGATCAGATCCAGCTTGCGCTCGATGCGGTCCGCCCTGCGCTGGACCTTCTGAATCCTCGACTCCAACAGCGAATACAGCAGGATGAGAGCCATGATCATGATGTACGCCGCTATCTCCATGAGCGGTGATCGTAGTGGCCGAACCCTTTCGCCGAGCATGGGCTCCTGAGGGGGCGCCTTCGCGTGCTGTCGCGAAAGCGACGTGGCTTTGTCCTGAGACAGGAGAAAGTCGAAGCCAATTGCGGCGCAAGTTCTTCCCACTCCCGACAACCGCTGCTACGTTCCCCGTGAAAGCCCGGCCACGTGGATGCCGATGACGGCGGGAGGGGCAGCGTGAGGCGCATGACGGCACGACCGGCGAACGCGCATCAGGCGCGATTGCTTCGCCTGCTGCGCGACGGCGGCCCCAACTCCCGTGCTCAGCTGGGCGATCAGATCGACCTGTCACGTTCGAAGCTGGCCGTGGAGATCGACCGGCTGCTGGAGACCGGGCTGGTGGCCGCGGACGGGCTGGCGGCCTCGCGGGGTGGCCGGCGTTCGCACAACATCCGGCTCGCACCCGGGCTGCGGCTGCTCGGCGTGGACATCGGCGCCACCTCCGTGGACGTTGCCGTGACCAATGCCGAACTGGAGATTCTCGGCCACCTCAACCAGCCCATGGATGTGCGCGAAGGGCCCGTCGCGGTCTTCGAGCAGGTGCTGGACATGGCCGCGAAGCTCCGGGCGTCCGGGGTGGCCGAGGGGTTCGACGGGGCGGGCATCGGAGTGCCCGGCCCGGTGCGGTTCCCCGAGGGCGTGCCCGTGGCGCCGCCGATCATGCCGGGATGGGACGGCTTCCCCGTACGGGAGGCGCTCAGCCAGGAGCTCGGCTGCCCGGTCATGGTCGACAACGATGTGAACCTCATGGCGATGGGGGAGCAGCACGCGGGAGTCGCCCGTTCCGTCAAGGACTTCCTCTGCGTGAAGATCGGCACCGGTATCGGCTGCGGGATCGTGGTCGGCGGTGAGGTCTACCGCGGCACGACGGGCAGCGCGGGCGACATCGGCCACATCCAGGCCGAACCCGACGGCCGCCCCTGCGCCTGCGGCAACCACGGCTGTCTGGAGGCGTACTTCGGCGGCGCGGCGCTGGCCCGTGACGCCGAGGAGGCCGCCCGCGACGGCCGGTCCGCCGAACTCGCCGCCCGGCTGGAGGATGTGGGCAGCCTCGCCGCCACCGATGTCGCCGCGGCGGCCTCGGCGGGGGACGCGACCGCGCTCGACCTCATCAGGGACGGCGGCACCCGTACGGGCCAGGTCATCGCCGGGCTCGTCAGCTTCTTCAACCCCGGTCTGGTGGTCATCGGCGGCGGTGTCACCGGGCTCGGCCATACGCTGCTCGCCGCCATACGGACCCAGGTCTACCGCCAGTCCCTGCCGCTGGCCACCGGCAACCTCCCCATCGTGCTGGGCGAACTCGGCCCGGCCGCCGGGGTCACCGGAGCGGCCCGCCTGATCAGCGACCACCTCTTCTCACCGGCATGACCGCCTGATGGCCATGACCGCATGACCGCATGACCGCATGACCGCCTGACCCCGCGCCCGGCCCCGGCGGGGCCGTACCTCGGCACAGCGCAGCAGCAGCACGGCATCCGCACCGCACCGCACCGCACCTCGGCGTACGCCACGTCGAGGCACGAGCCGCACCACCGAGCCGCACTACCGGCACCACCGAGCCGCACCACCCGGCACCCCACTCCCACCGGGGCCGCGCCGCTACCCCGTCGCGCCCTGCCGCCCCACCACGGCACCACCACATCACCGCCCCGCCGCGCACCCGCACGCCCAGCGCCCCGCACACCCAGCGACCCGCACCGCATACGAGCGACCGCACCGCATCGAGCGACCCCGCCGAGGAGGCCCGCCATGGCACCGGCACCACCCGACCCGCGCCCACTCCTCACCATGTCCGCGATCACCAAGTCCTTCCCCGGCGTACGGGCCCTGGACGGCGTCGACCTCGATGTCGAAGCGGGCGAGGTGCACTGTCTGCTCGGCCAGAACGGCGCGGGCAAGTCCACCCTGATCAAGGTGGTCGCCGGGGTGCATCAGCCCGACAGCGGCGAGATCCTCTGGCGCGGCGAACCGGTCACCCTCAAGTCGCCCATCGCCGCCATGCGCCTCGGGATCGCCACCATCTACCAGGAACTCGACCTGGTGGAGGGGCTGTCCGTGGCCGAGAACGTCTTCCTCGGCCATGAGGTGGCCACCGGCGGTTTCGTCCGCTCCCGCGCGGCCCGCACCGCCACCGCCGCCCTCCTCACCCGGCTCGGGCACCCCGAGATCGACCCGGGGCGGCTGGTGGGGGACCTCTCCGCGGCCGGGCAGCAGATCGTCTCGATGGCCCGCGCGCTCTCCCACGACGTCCAGCTGATCGTGATGGACGAGCCGTCCGCGGCCCTCGACCCCGACGAGGTGGACAACCTCTTCCGTATCGTCGGCGATCTCACCGCCGCCGGGGTCGCCGTCGTGTACATCTCGCACCGGCTGGAGGAGATCCGCCGGATCGGCGACCGCGTCACCGTGCTCAAGGACGGCCGCGCCGCGGCCCGCGGGCTGCCCGCGCGTACCACCCCGACCCGCGAGATCGTGGCGCTGATGACGGGCAGGGACGTGGAGTACGCGTTCCCGCGCCGCACCACGGCGCCTCCGGTCGCCACCGCGACGCCCGTGCTGCGGCTGGAGAACCTCGGCCGGGCGGGGGAGTTCGAGCCGATCGACCTCGAGGTGGCGCCCGGCGAGATCGTCGGGCTGGCCGGGCTCGTCGGCTCCGGGCGGTCCGAGATCCTGGAGACCGTCTACGGGGCCCGCCGCCCCACCTCGGGCCGGGTCCTGGTGGACGGCCGCCCGCTGCGCCCCGGAAGCGTGACCGCCGCCGTGCGCGCCGGGCTCGGCCTGGCCCCCGAGGAGCGCAAGGCGCAGGCGCTGCTGATGCTGGAGTCCGTCACCCGCAATGTCTCGGTCTCCTCGCTGACCCGCTTCTCCCGCGCCGGGTGGGTGGACCGCGGCGCGGAGCGGGCGGCGGCCCGCCGCTGCGTCCGCGATCTGTCGCTGCACCCCGACGACCCGGAGCGGCCGGTGCGCACCCTGTCCGGCGGCAACCAGCAGAAGGCCGTACTGGCCCGCTGGCTGCTGCGCGGCTGCCGGGTGCTGCTGCTGGACGAGCCGACGCGCGGGGTGGACGTCGGCGCCCGCGCCGAGCTGTACGCCGTGATCCGCCGACTCGCCGACGACGGCATGGCCGTCCTCCTCGTCTCCAGCGAACTGCCCGAAGTCCTGGGCCTCGCCGACCGGGTGCTGGTGCTCCGCGAGGGCCGCGTCGTCCATACGGCGCCCGCGCGGGAGTTGGACGAGCACCGCGTCCTCGATCTCGTCATGGAAGGGAGCCCGTCGTGAATTCACCCGGGAGCAGGCCGGCGTCCCCGCCTCCGGCCGACCCCGCCCCGGTACCGGGCGCGGGCGCCACGCTGACGGCAGGTCCGGTCGGCAAACCGCCGGCCGGCCGCACCGGCACCGATCCCCTGAGCAGGCTGCGGCGCCTCGCCGACCTGCGCAACCTCTCCCTCGTCGGGGTGCTGGCGGTGCTGATCGCCGTCGGTGGCTTCACCAAGCCCGATGAGTTCCTCAGCACCGACAACCTCCAGCTCGTGCTCACCCAGGCGTCCGTCATCGGCGTCGTCACCGTCGGCGTGACCTTCGTCATCACCAGCGGCGGCATCGATCTGTCGGTCGGCGCGATCGTCGCCCTGGCCTCGGTGTGGGCGACCACGGTGGCCACCCAGGACTACGGGCTCGGCGGCATCCTGCTGTGCGCGGTCCTGGTGGGGCTCGGCTGCGGACTGGTCAACGGGGTGCTCATCGCGTACGGCGGGATGGTCCCGTTCATCGCCACGCTCGCGATGCTCGCCTCCGGCCGCGGTCTCGCCCTGCACATCAGCGACGGCAAGACCCAGGTCGTCACCGTCAACCCCGTCCTGGACCTCGGGCTCCCGGACTCCTACGTCCTCGGCACACCGCCGCTGGTGATCATCTTCGCCGCCGTCACCGTCGTGGGCTGGCTGGTGCTCAACCGCACCACGTTCGGCCGGCGCACGGTCGCCATCGGCGGCAACGCGGAGGCGGCCCGGCTCGCGGGCATCGACGTCCGGCGGCAGCGGCTGATGCTGTATCTGCTCTCCGGGCTGTGCTGCGGAGTCGCCGCCTTCATGCTGGTCGTCCTCACCGGCTCCGGCCAGAACACCAACGGCAACCTCTACGAACTCGACGCCATCGCCGCCGCGATCATCGGCGGCACGCTGCTCAGCGGCGGCCGCGGCACCATCACCGGCTCCGTCCTCGGCGTCCTCATCTTCACCACCATCACCAATCTGTTCGCCCTGAACAACCTTCAGAGCGATGTCCAGCAGATCGCCAAGGGCGCGATCATCGTCGCCGCCGTCCTGGTACAGAAGGGTCGTTCGACGCCATGAGGTATGCCAAGAGCTCCTCCGCCGCCACCAGTCGCAGAAACCTCCTCCTGGGCACCGCCGCGGCGGGCGCGATGTTCGCCGCCGGGTGCACCAGCAACGAGAACAACGACGACGGCGACAACGCCAAGCAGGCCGCGAACACGGCCAATGACAAGCCCGGTAAGGCGGTCACCATCGGCTTCGCCGGGCCCCAGGCCGACCACGGCTGGCTCAACGCCATCAACGAGCAGGCCAAGCGGCGCGCCAAGGAGTACAAGGACGTCACCCTGGAGGCCACCGAGGGCTCCAACGACACCGCTCAGCAGATCGGCCAGATCGAGACCCTCATCAACAAGAAGGTCGACGTCCTGGTCATCCTGCCCGCCGACGGCAAGGCGCTGACCCAGGTGGGGCTCAAGGCCATGCGGGCGGGCATCCCGGTGGTCAACCTCGACCGGATCTTCGCCTCCCCGCAGGCGTACCGCTGCTGGATCGGCGGCGACAACTACGGCATGGGCCTCAACGCCGGGCGCTACATCGGCGAGCAGCTCAAGGGCAAGAAGAACGCCAAGGTCATCGAGTTGGCGGGGATCGACAACCTGGAGCTGACCCGGCAGCGTACCGAGGGCTTCAACGACGCCCTGAAGAACTACCCCAACATCAAGAAGGTCGGCCGCCAGGCCGCGGAGTTCACGGTCGAGTCGGGCCAGGCGAAGATGGCCCAGCTGCTGCAGGCCCACTCCGACTTCGACGCCCTGTGGAACCACGACGACGACCAGGGCGTCGGCGCCGAGCGCGCCATCAAGCAGGCGGGGCGCGATGACTTCCTCATGGTCGGCGGCGCGGGCGCAAAGCACGCCATGGACGCCATCAAGGCCGGCAACAGCGTGCTGAAGGCCACCGTGCTCTACCCGCCCACCATGGCCGCCTCCGCCATCGACCTCGCCCGCGCACTGGGGCAGGGCAAGGGCGTCGGCGGGCTCGCGGAGCTGGAGATCCCGGCTTCTCTCACCCTCTACTCCGCCGTCGTCACCAAGGACAACGTGGACGAGTACCTCCCCACGGGATTCAGCTGAGCCCGATTGAGGGCCAGACCCCCCACCTCGCGTCGGTTTGCGATCGTCAGAAGGAGTCCCATGGAAAATCCTGAAGCGAAGACACTCGGCGTCGGCATGGTCGGCTACGCCTTCATGGGCGCCGCCCACTCCCAGGGCTGGCGCACCGTCGGCCGTGTCTTCGACCTCCCCGCCCGCCCCGCGATGTCCGCCGTCTGCGGGCGCGACGCGGATGCCGTACGGGCGGCCGCGGACCGGCACGGCTGGGCCGCCGCCGAGACCGACTGGCGGGCGCTGATCGCCCGGGACGATGTGCAGGTGGTCGACGTCTGCACCCCAGGCGACAGCCATGCCGAGATCGCCATCGCGGCCCTGGAGGCGGGCAAGCACGTGCTGTGCGAGAAGCCGCTCGCCAACTCCGTGGCCGAGGCCGAGGCCATGGTGCAGGCGGCCCGGCGGGCCCGGGAGCGCGGCCAGGTGGCGATGGTGGGCTTCAACTACCGCCGCGCGCCCGCGATCGCGTACGCCCGCCGGATGGTGGCGGACGGGCGGATCGGCGTGCTGCGGCACGTCCGGGTCACCTATCTGCAGGACTGGATCGTCGACCCGGAGTTCCCCCTGGTGTGGCGGCTGCGGCGGGAGTACGCGGGCTCCGGCGCCCTCGGCGACCTGGGCTCGCACATCGTCGACCTGGCGCAGCATCTGGCGGGGGAGCGGCTGATCGGCGTCTCGGCGCTCACCGAGACGTTCATCCGGGAGCGGCCGCTGCCCGCCGGCGCGGTGGCCGGGCTCGGCGGCGCCGGGGCGGGCGGGGCGGCGCGCGGACCGGTGACGGTCGATGACGCGGCGCTGTTCACCGGGCGGTTCGGCTCCGGTGCGGTGGCCTCGTTCGAGGCCAGCCGGTTCGCCGCGGGCCGTAAGAACTCGCTCAGGATCGAGCTCAACGGCGATCGCGGCTCGCTCGCCTTCGATCTTGAACGCCTCAATGAGCTGTCCTTCCACGACCACACCGAGCCCGCCGTCGACTCCGGCTTCCGCCGGATCCTGGTGACCGAGCCCGAGCACCCCTACCTCGAGGGGTGGTGGCCGCCGGGCCACGCCCTCGGCTATGAGCACACCTTCGTCCACCAGGCGCGGGACATGGTGTTCGCGATCGCCGACGGAACCGGCCCCGAGCCGTCCTTCGAGGACGGGCTGCAGGTGCAGCGGGTGCTGGCCGCCGTGGAGGAGAGCGCGGAGAAGAACTGCGTCTACACCCCCGTACCCGTCTGAGGAGGAGGCCGGAATGCCCAGACCCTTCACGCTCTTCACCGGCCAGTGGGCCGACCTTCCCCTGGAGGAGGTCTGCCGGCTGGCCCGTGACTTCGGCTACGACGGCCTGGAACTCGCCTGCTGGGGCGACCACTTCGAGGTGGACCGGGCACTCGGCGAGTCCGGCTATCTGGACGGGCGGCGCGAGCTGCTGGAGAAGTACGGCCTCAAGTGCTGGGCCATCTCCAACCATCTGGTCGGCCAGGCCGTGTGCGACTCGCCCATCGACGAGCGCCACAAGGCCATCCTGCCCGCCCGGATCTGGGGCGACGGCGACGCGGAGGGCGTACGGCGGCGGGCCGCCGCCGAGATGGCCGACACGGCACGCGCCGCGGCCGCCTTCGGGGTGCGCACCGTCATCGGCTTCACCGGCTCCTCCATCTGGCATCTGGTGGCGATGTTCCCGCCGGTGGTGCCGGGGATGATCGAGCGGGGCTACGAGGACTTCGCCGAGCGCTGGAACCCGGTCCTCGACGTCTTCGACGCCGAGGGCGTGCGCTTCGCCCACGAGGTGCACCCCAGCGAGATCGCCTACGACTACTGGACCACCCACCAGGCCCTGGAGGCCGTCGGCCACCGCCCCGCCTTCGGGCTCAACTTCGACCCCAGCCACTTCGTCTGGCAGGACCTGGACCCGGTCGGCTTCCTGTGGGACTTCCGGGACCGGATCTACCACGTGGACTGCAAGGAGGCCCGGAAACGGCTGGACGGCCGCAACGGCCGCCTCGGCTCCCATCTGCCCTGGGGCGACCCCCGCCGCGGCTGGGACTTCGTCTCCGCGGGCCATGGCGATGTGCCGTGGGAGGACGTGTTCCGGATGCTGCGCTCGATCGGATACGACGGTCCGGTGTCGGTCGAGTGGGAGGACGCCGGGATGGACCGGCTCACCGGCGCCCCGGAGGCGCTGGCCCGGCTGAAGCACTTCGACTTCGACCCGCCGACGGCGTCGTTCGACGCGGCCTTCGGCGGCGCGGACAAGTAGCCCGGCTCCGGCCGGGATCAGGTCCGGCTCCGGCCGGGATCGGGTCCAGCCAAGCTCCGGCCCGGCCGGGCATCGAGGACCCGCCCGGAGGGCCCCTGGGTGGGGGACCGCACACCGCGCCCCCACCCAGCTTTGTCCTGCCCGTGGATGAAGCAACAGCTGTTTTGCGTCAAAGGGGTTTCCGTACCGGACAAACCCCGCTACGGTCCTTGAGATGTACCGGTCACATAGGGGCCCCTCGCCCCGGACCGGTCATCCCGGCGCGACGGCGCGCGCCTGTGCCAGTCACGGCGGCCTGACGGCCCGCCCGTACCCCCTCTTTCCACGGAGGATCAGCGTGCACAGGAAAAGGCTTCGACTGCGCGGGCCCCTCGCGCTCGTCACGAGCGCACTGCTCGTCGGCGCGGGGCTCGCGTTCACCGCTCCCCAGGCGGGCGCGGATCAAGCGGATCAACCCGCCCCGGCCGCCGAGCAGTTCCAGCAGGTCACCCTCGCCAAGGGCGTGGAGGAGACCGGCGAGCCCATGACGCTCGCCGTGCTCCCCGACCGCTCCGTGCTGCACACCTCGCGCGACGGCACCCTGTGGCTGACCGACGCCACGGGCGAGACCAAGGTGTCCGGCAGGCTGCCCGTCTACTCGCACGACGAAGAAGGGCTCCAGGGCGTCGGCATCGACCCCGGCTTCGCCGACAACCGCGCCATCTACCTCTACTACGCGCCCCCGCTCGACACCCCCGCCGGTGACGCCCCCACCCAGGGCACGGCCGCCGACTTCGCCAAGTTCGACGGCGTCAACCGACTCTCCCGGTTCACCCTCGACGCCGACGGCACCCTGAACACCGGCAGCGAGAAGAAGGTGCTGGACGTCCCCGCGTCCCGCGGGATCTGCTGCCACGTCGGCGGGGACATCGACTTCGACGCCGACGGCAACCTGTACCTGTCCACCGGCGACGACAGCAACCCGTTCGAGTCCGACGGCTTCACCCCCATCGACGAGCGGGACAACCGCAACCCGGCCTTCGACGCCCGGCGCTCCGCGGGCAACTCCAACGACCTGCGCGGCAAGGTGCTCCGGATCAAGGTGGCCGACGACGGCTCGTACACCGTCCCGGACGGCAACCTCTTCGCGCCCGGCACCGAGAAGACCCGGCCCGAGATCTACGCGATGGGCTTCCGCAACCCGTTCCGGATCAGCGTCGACAAGCCGACCGGCACGGTCTACGTCGGCGACTACGGACCTGACGCCGGTGCCGCCAACCCCGAGCGCGGACCGGGTGGCGCGGTCGAGTTCGCCCGGGTGACCAAGGCCGGCAACTACGGCTGGCCGTACTGCATCGCCGACAACAAGCCGTACCGCGACTACGACTTCGCCACCGGCACCTCCGGCCCGGCCTTCGACTGCGCCGCGCCCGAGAACACCTCGCGGTACAACACCGGGCTCACCGATCTGCCGCCCGCCCAGCCCGCCTGGATCCCGTACGACAACGACTCCGTGCCCGAGTTCGGCTCCGGCTCCGAGTCCCCGATGGCCGGGCCTGTATACCGCTATGACGCCTCGCTCGACTCCCCGGTGAAGTTCCCCGAGTCCTACAACGGGAACTTCTTCGCGGGGGAGTTCGGCCGCCAGTGGATCAAGCGGATCGAGCAGGGCGCCGACGGGGCCGTGCAGAAGATCAACGACTTCCCGTGGTCCGGCACCCAAGTCATGGACTCGGCCTTCGGCCCGGACGGCGCGCTGTACGTCCTCGACTACGGTCTCGGCTACTTCAACGGCGACGAGCACTCCGCGCTCTACCGGATCGAGAACGCCACCGGCGGCCACTCGCCCATCGCCGAGGCGAGCGCCGACCGCACCTCCGGCACAGCGCCCATGAAGGTCGCCTTCTCCTCGGCGGGCACCTCGGACGCCGACGGCGACACCCTCGCCTACGACTGGGACTTCGGCGACGGCACGACCTCCGCCGCCACCAACCCCACCCACACGTACAAGAAGAACGGCACCTTCACCGCGACCCTCACCGTCAAGGACCCCACCGGCCGCACCGCCAGCGCCAATGTGCACCTCACGGTGGGCAACACCGCGCCCAAGGTGACGCTGCAACTGCCCGCCGACGGCCAGCTGTTCAGCTTCGGCGACGAGGTCCCGTTCAAGGTCGAGGTGACCGACCCGGAGGACGGGACCGTCGACTGCGCCAAGGTCAAGGTCACCTACATCCTCGGCCATGACAGCCACGGCCACCCCGTCACCACGGCGAACGGCTGCTCCGGCACCATCAAGACCAACGCGGACGGGGAGCACGACCCCAACGCCAACATCTTCGGGGTCTTCGACGCCGAGTACACCGACGGCGGCGGGGGCGGCCAGCCGCCGCTGACCACCCACGACCAGTCCATCGTCCAGCCCAAGCACCGGCAGGCCGAGCACTACGACGACAGCCAGGGCGTCTCGGTGATCTCCCACACCCCGGCCAACGGCGGCAAGACGGTCGGCAACATCGAGAACGGCGACTGGATCTCCTTCACCCCGTATGTGCTGGGCAACGCCAAGGACTTCACCGCACGGGTCTCCTCGGCGGGCGCCGGCGGCACGCTGGAGATCCACAGCGGCTCCCCGACCGGACGGCTGCTCGGCACCGTCACCGTGCCGGTGACCGGCGACTGGGAGACCTTCCAGGACGTCAAGACGACGCTGACGAAACCCCCGGGCGGCAGTACCACGCTGTCCCTCGTCTTCAAGGGCGGTGCGGGAGCGCTCTTCGACGTGGACGACTTCACGATCGGCACCGGCTGACGAGCGAGGCGCTGACGCGCTGAAGCGCTGACGACCGGGGCCGGGGGCGGCCGCGCGGCCGCCCCCGGCCCGGAGGAAGGAGCACGACGGTTATGCACCCGCACTCTTCTCCGCACTCCAGACCCGACTCCGGCTCGGGGGCCCCTTCCGGGCGCGGGCTCGGGACCGCCTTCGGGCGGGTCGCCGGGACCGGATCCGAGGGCCGCCCCGGGCCCGGACCCGCATCCGGACCCGCATCCGGGCGGCGCTCCGGATCCCGGCGTGGGGCACGCCTCGCCGCCGTCGGGGCCACGCTGCTGCTCGCCCTGACGGCCCTGCCCGCCGCCGCGTCCGGGGCCGCCGCGTCCGGCGCCGCCGACGACCGGGTCCTGGTCTTCTCCAAGACGGCCGGGTTCCGCCATGACTCGATCCCCGACGGCATCGCCGCCATCGAGGAACTCGGCGCGCAGAGCGGCTTCGCCGTCGACGCCACCGAGGACGGCGCCGCCTTCACCCCCGACAACCTCGCCCGCTACGACGCCGTCGTCTTCCTCTCCACGACCGGCGACGTCCTCGACACCGCCCAGCAGTCCGCGTTCGAGGGCTATGTGCGGGCGGGCGGCGGCTACGTCGGCGTCCACGCGGCCGCCGACACCGAATACGACTGGCCCTTCTACGAGGGCCTGGCCGGGGCGTACTTCCAGTCCCACCCCGCGATCCAGCGGGCCACCGTGGAGGTCGAGGATCGGGCCAATCCCGCGACCGCGCATCTGGCGCCGACGTGGGAGCGGACTGATGAGTGGTACAACTACCGCACCAACCCGAGGGAGCGGGTGCGGGTCCTCGCCACGCTCGACGAATCCTCGTACCAGGGCGGTGCGATGGGTGAGGACCACCCCATCTCGTGGTGCCAGGAGTACCGGGGCGGCCGCGCCTTCTACACCGGCTTCGGCCACACCAAGGAGTCCTACGCCGACCCCGCCTTCCGGCAGCACCTGCTCGGCGGCATCCGCTACGCCACCGGCGCCGCCCACGCCGACTGCCGCCCCGAGCAGGGCTACCGCCCGCTCTTCGACGGCTCCTCGACGGACGGCTGGAAGCAGGCGGGCCCCGGGAGCTTCACCCTCGACACCGCGTCCGGGACCCTCACCTCGACGGGCGGCATGGGGATGCTCTGGTACGAGGGGCGCGAGCTGGGCTCGTACTCGCTCAAGCTGGACTGGAAGATGGCGGGCGACGACAACTCCGGCGTCTTCGTCGGCTTCCCGGCCTCCGACGACCCCTGGTCGGCGGTCGACAACGGCTACGAGGTGCAGATCGACGCCACGGACACCCCCGATCACACCACCGGCTCGGTCTACGGCTTCCAGTCCGCGGACCTCGCCAAGCGGGACGCGGCGCTGAACCCGCCGGGGGAGTGGAACACGTACGAGATCCGGGTGCAGGGCGAGCGGCTGCGGATCTGGCTCAACGGCGTGAAGATCAACGACTTCACCAACCAGGACCCGGCGCGCAGCCTGTTGCAGGGCTACGTCGGCATCCAGAACCACGGGGAGGGGGACGAGGTCTCCTTCCGCGACATCCGCGTCAAGGACCTGCCGGCGAAGGGCGGCGGCCACCACCAGCACCACCACGACGGCTAGGCACCCCCGGTCCGCCGTCCCGACGGCCCGAGGGGAGCCGTGGGGACGGCGTGGCGGCGGGCAGGAGTACGCCGCCTCCTTCCCGCCGCCACCCCCTGTCCGGCGCCGGCACCCCTGTCCAGCGCCGCCACCCCCTGTCCGGCGCCGGCACCCTGACGGCCCCGGGTCACCCACCCGGCGGCTCCGGCCGCCCCGCCCCGGCCCCGACTCCCGGGCGCGGGGCGGCCTCGGCCACGCTCGCTCGACCACACCACCCCTACGCCACGACCGAACCGGCGCCGCCCATGCGGATCCGCGGAGCCCCGAACCATCTGCGCAACCCACGCCCAGCCCCCGGGAGGCAGCCAGTGACCACCCGTCCCGACGACATCACCCCACTCCGCGACGCACCCCGTACGGGGGTCTGGCTCATCGGCGCTCGCGGTTCCGTCGCCACCACCGCCGTGGCGGGCTGTGCCGCCGTCGCCGGGGGGCTGCAGCCGGCGACCGGAATGGTCACCGAGACCGCGGCGTTCGCGGACAGCGGCCTGCCCGCGCTCGCCGACCTCGTCTTCGGCGGCCATGACACCGCCGCCACCCCGCTGCCCAAGCGGGCCGAGGCGCTGGCCGCCGACGGGGTGCTGCCGCATGGACTGCCCGCCGCCGTGCGCGGCGAACTCGCCGCCGCCGACGCGGCCGTCCGTCCGGGCGGGCCACAGCCCGGCGACGGCCGTGGCGAGGAGGAGCTGATCGCGGCCTTCGCGGCCGACCTCACCGAGTTCCTCCGTACGCACGAGCTCGCCCGCGCCGTCGTCGTCAACGTCGCCTCCACCGAAGCGGCCCCGGAGGACGCCGGGGCGCTGCCGCCCAGCTCCCTCTACGCGGCCGCCGCGCTGCGCGCCGGATGCTCGTACGTCAACTTCACGCCCTCCACCGGGCTCCACCACCCCCGTGTGCGCGAGCGGGCCGAGCGCTCCGGGCTGCCGTACGCGGGGCGCGACGGCAAGACCGGGCAGACGCTGCTGCGGTCCGTCCTCGCGCCGATGTTCGCCCAGCGGGCGCTGGCCGTACGGAGCTGGTCCGGTACGAATCTCCTCGGCGGCGGCGACGGCGCCGCCCTCGCCGACCCGGGCGCCGCGGCGGCCAAGAACGCGGGGAAGGCACGGGTCCTCTCCGACACCCTCGGCGAACTCCCCGACGGCGAGCTGCACATCGACAACGTGCCCGCGCTCGGCGACTGGAAGACCGCCTGGGACCACGTCTCCTTCGAGGGCTTCCTCGGCTCGCGGATGGTTCTGCAGACCATCTGGCAGGGCTGCGACTCGGCCCTCGCCGCACCGCTCGTCCTCGATCTGGCCCGGCTGACCGCCCGCGCCCATGAGGCCGGCCTCACCGGGCCGCTCCCCGAACTCGGCTTCTACTTCAAGGACCCGGACGGCGGCCCGGCCGCCCTCGCCGACCAGTACGCGGCGCTCATCGGCTTCGCCGGACGGCTGCGGGGCCGGTCGTGACGGGCGAGGCGGGGGAACGGGGCCCCTTCGGGACGTGGGGCGACTGGGCCGAACTCCTCAGGGTCTCGGCCCTGTTCACCGTGGTCGGCGACGCCCTGGCGGGCGCGGCCGCCGCCCGGCGCGGCCCCAACCGGGGCACGGCGCTCGCGGTCTGCACCTCGCTGTGCCTGTACGAGGCGGGCATGGCGCTCAACGACTGGGCGGACCGCGACATCGACGCCGTGGAGCGCCCCGGCCGCCCGCTGCCGTCGGGCCGTATCGCCCCGGCCGCGGCGCTGACCGCCGCGACCGGGCTGACCGGCGCCGGGCTGCTGTGCGCGGCCGCGGCGGGCCGCCCGGCCCTCGCCACGGCGACGGCCCTGGCGAGCACGGTGTGGGCGTACGACCTGGGGCTGAAGAACACCCCCGCGGGCCCGCCCACCATGGCCGCCGCCCGCGCGCTGGACCTCCTCCTCGGCGCCACGGCCTCCGCCGGTCACATACGACCGGCCCTCCGCCCGGCCGCCCTCCTGGGCGCCCACACCCTCGCGGTGACCATGGTCTCCCGCCGCGAGGCGGTCGGCGGCTCCTCGGTGGCGCCCCTCGGCGCCCTCGCAACGGGTGCGGCGATCGCCTGGGCCACCGCCAGGCGCCCGGCCCCCGCTTCGGGGCACGGCCCTGGGGTGGGCCACGGCGCGCCGGTCGCGATGGTGAACGGGGCCACCAGCGGCGCTCCGGTGGGTGGGGTGACCGCCGGTGGTGCCATCGCGGCCCTCGCCGGGGGGCTCTCGCGCACGGGGTCACGCCGTGATGGTCCGGCGAGGCGGCTCGTCGCTACGGTCGTGGCGGGCCGACGCGCGGCGGTCGCGGCGGCCACCGGGCGTGGCGGTCTGCCGGGCGGGCCGCGTGTCGGGGTGGGGTTGCGCCTGACCGTCGCCTCGGGCGGCGCGGCGGCCGAGCGTACGCGTCCGGTCGGCCGCATTGCCACCGCGGCCGGGGCCGCCCTCGCGGGCGGCCGTGCCGGGGACGCCTTGCCCCGGAGCGTCCCCTCGCGCGGCGCGGCGGTCAGCCGCTTCGCGGCCGTCGCGGGGGTCGCCCTCGCGGGCGGGTACGTGGCCACGATCGCCCGGCCGTTGGCGCATGCCGCGCTCAACCCGTCCCCGTACCTCCTCCAGCGTGCCGTCGGCAGCGGCATCCGCGCGATGATCCCGCTTCAGGCCGTGCTCGCCTCCCGCGCCGGGGCGCACCGTACGGCCGCGGGGTTGCTCGCGCTCATGCCCGTCGCCCGACGGCTGTCGAGAAAGGTCAGCGCGACATGAGCCGCACCGGCGACCCCGGCCGCCCCACCCCGGAACCCCTCCGCTTCGCCTACGGCACCAACGGTCTGACCGACCTCCGCCTGAGCGACGCCCTCGCACTCCTCGCCGACCTCGGCTACGACGGCGTCTCGCTGACCCTCGACCATATGCACCTCGACCCGCTCGCCCCGGACCTCACGGCCCGCACCCGCCGCGTCGCCCGCGACCTCGAGCGGCTCGGCCTGGGTGTCGCGATCGAGACCGGCGCCCGGTACGTGCTCGACGCCCGGCGCAAACACCACCCCACCCTGCTCGATCCGGACCCCGATGCCCGTGGCGCCCGGGTCGATCTGCTGCTGCGGGCCGTGCGGGTGGCGGGGGACCTCGGGGCTCCGGCCGTGCACTGCTTCAGCGGGGTGCTGCCGCCCGGTGAGTCCGGGGAGACGGCGTGGCGGCGGCTGGCGGACGCCCTCGGGCCGGTGGTCGTGGGCGCCGCGGCGGTGGGCGTCTCCCTCGCGATCGAGCCGGAGCCGGGGCATCTCCTCGCCGATCTCGCCGGTTTCCACCGGCTGCGCACGGCGCTCGGCGATCCGCCCGCCCTCGGCCTCACCCTCGACATCGGCCACTGCCAGTGCCTGGAACCCGACCCGCCCGCCGAGTGCGTCCGCGCGGCGGCGCCCTGGGTGCGGCATGTGCAGATCGAGGACATGCGGCGCGGGGTGCACGAGCATCTGCCGTTCGGCGAGGGGGAGATCGACTTCCCGCCGGTCCTGGAGGCGCTGCGCGCGGCGGGGTACCGGGGTCTCGTCGGCGTCGAACTGCCCCGCCACTCCCACGCCGGTCCCGAACTGGCCCGCGCCTCCCTGCGGTTCCTCAAGGACGCCGAACGGGCCGCGAGCGAGGGAGGCGTCCGATGCTGACCGTGACCGAGCTCCGCGCCGCCGTGGAGCGGCGCCTGGACCAGGCGGGCCGCGCCTGGCTGGACAGCACCCTGACCGACGCGGCGAAAGCCGGACCGCGCCCGGACGCTCCCGGCCCCGCCCGCTGGGAACTGGACTTCGCCTCCGCGGGCCGCCACGCTCGCTCCGCGTCCCCCGCCACCGTCACCGACCGTCCTGCTCCCGATAGCCTGGTTGCCGCCGACCGTCCTGCCCCCGACGGACCCGCCTCCATCGGGCGGCCCGCGGCCGATAGCCCCGCTGCCGCCGCTGCTGGGCCCGCTCCTGCCGACGGGCCCAGCGCGGCCGGTCCCCGCGCCCCCGGCGGCCCTTACGTCCGGGGCCACCCGGTCGCACAGGTCGCCCCAGCCGAGGGGTTCGCCGCCGACGACCTCACCGCCCACGACCTCCCCGACGCCGCCCGCATCCTCATCCTGCACGCCGCGCGCGCGGACGCGCCCACCGTCGTGAGGCTGTACGCGCACGGCACGGGCGCCGAGCGCCGGGCCGTTCTGCGGGCGCTTCCGCATCTCGGGCTCTCCGCCGGGCCCGACGCCGTGCCGCTCGTCGAGGACGCCCTGCGGACCAACGACACCCGGCTCGTGGCCGCCGCCGTCGGGCCGTACGCCGCCCGGCACCTCTCGCCGCACAGCTGGCGGCAGGCCGTGCTCAAGTGCCTGTTCACGGGCGTGCCCCTCACCGCCGTCGCCGACTGGGAGCGGCGGGCGCACGGGGACGGCGAGCTGGGCCGCATGCTCGGCGACTACGCCCGTGAGCGCACCGCCGCCGGGCGTCCCGTGCCCGGCGATCTCGACCGCGTACTGGCCGTCACCCAAGCCCTGCCCGACGCGTCCGGTGCGCCCCACGCGCCCTGCGCGCCCCGCGCCCTGACCCGCGAGGAGTCCTGATGCGCATCTTCGATCCCCACATCCATATGACCTCCCGCACCACCGACGACTACGAGGCCATGTACGCCGCGGGGGTGCGCGCCCTCGTCGAGCCGTCCTTCTGGCTCGGGCAGCCCCGCACCTCGCCCGCCAGCTTCTACGACTACTTCGACTCCCTCCTCGGCTGGGAGCCCTTCCGGGCCGCCCAGCACGGGATCGCCCACCACTGCACCCTCGCGCTCAACCCCAAGGAGGCCAACGACCCGCGCTGCACCCCCGTCCTGGACGAGCTGCCGCGCTATCTCGTCAAGGACGGCGTCGTGGCCGTGGGCGAGATCGGCTACGACTCGATGACCCCCGCCGAGGACACCGCCCTCGCCGCCCAGCTGCAGCTCGCCGCCGACCACGGGCTGCCCGCCCTCGTCCACACCCCGCACCGCGACAAGCTGGCCGGGCTGCGCCGCACCCTCGATGTCGTCGGCGAGTCCGCGCTGCCCCCGGACCGGGTCCTGGTGGACCACCTCAACGAGACCACCGTCAAGGAGGCCAAGGACAGCGGCTGCTGGCTGGGCTTCTCGGTCTACCCCGACACCAAGATGGACGAGGAGCGGATGGTCGCGATCCTGCGCGCGTACGGGCCCGAGAAGGTCCTGGTCAACTCCGCCGCCGACTGGGGGAGGAGCGACCCGCTCAAGACCCGCAAGGTCGGCGACCTGATGCGCGCCGAAGGGTTCACCGAGGACGACGTCGACCTGGTGCTGTGGCGCAACCCGGTGGCGTTCTACGGGCTCAGCGGCCGGCTGGACCTGGACATCGATGTCGAGGACACCGAGGCCGCCGCCACCCACGAGGGCAACTCCATCCTGCGCGGCGGCGCCCCGGCCGCCGCGCCGACGGAACGGTGAGGAGGACCCCATGCGCTTCCGCCACCCCGACGGCTCCACCGTCCACCTCGCCTACTGCACCAACGTCCACCCCGCCGAAAACCTCGACGGCGTCGTGGAGCAGCTCCGGCTGCACTGCGAACCGGTCCGCCGCCGCCTCGGCCGCGACCGGCTCGGCATCGGCCTGTGGCTGGCCCGCGACGCCGCCCGCACCCTGAGCGCCGACCCGGCCGAACTGCGCAGGCTGCGCACCGCGCTGGACACCCGAGGCCTGGAGGTGGTCACCCTCAACGGCTTCCCGTACGAGGGATTCGGCGCCCAGGAGGTCAAGTACCGCGTCTACAAGCCCGACTGGACCGACCCGGAGCGGCTGGAGCACACCACCCATCTGGCCCGGCTGCTGGCCGCGCTGCTCCCCGACGACATCACCGACGGCTCCGTCTCCACCCTGCCGCTCGCGTGGCGCGCCCCCTTCGACGCCGACGCCGCCCGCGCCGCCCGCCGCCACCTCACCACCCTCGCCCAGCGGCTCGACGCCATCCAGGAGCTCACCGGCCGGTCGGTCCGCATCGGCCTGGAGCCCGAGCCCGGCTGCACCGTGGAGACCACCGCGCAGGCCATCGAGGCGCTCACCGCGCCCGGCGGCCCGCCTCTGGACCGCATCGGCGTCTGCCTGGACACCTGCCACCTGGCGACGCAGTTCGAGGATCCGCACACGGCCACAGGCGCGCTCACCGCCGCCGGGGTCCCGGTGGTCAAGGCGCAACTGTCCGCCGCGCTGCACGCCGAGAACCCGGAGCGGCCCGCCGTACGGGAGGCCCTCGCGGCCTTCGCCGAGCCCCGCTTCCTTCACCAGACCCGCACCCGGGCCCCCGGGGGCGGCGTCACCGGGACCGACGACCTCGACCAGGCGCTCGCCGGCGGGCTGGCGGACAGCGCGCCCTGGCGGTCCCACTTCCACGTCCCGCTGCACGCCCCGCCCGAGCCCCCGCTGACCTCCACCCTCCCGGTGCTCGCCGACGCCCTGGCCCGTCTCGTCGGCGGGCCCGCCCCGCTGACCCGCCACCTCGAAGTGGAGACCTACACCTGGCAGGCGCTCCCGCCCGAGCTGCGCCCCCGCACCCGCGACCGGCTCGCCGACGGCATCGCCGCCGAACTCGCCCTCGCCCGCGGCCTGCTGACCGACCTCGGCCTCAAGGAGCTGCCATGAGCGACCCGAGCCACCGGACCGACAGGAGCGCCGGGACCGGCCCCACCCCCCTCCTCGTGCTCGACGTGGTCGGGCTCACCCCCCGGCTGCTGGACCATATGCCCCGCCTCAAGGCCCTCGCCCGCTCCGGCTCCCGCGCCGCGCTGGGCACGGTGCTGCCCGCCGTCACCTGCGCCGCCCAGTCGACGTTCCTGACCGGCACCACCCCCGCCGAGCACGGCATCGTCGGCAACGGCTGGTACTTCCGCGAGATGGGCGAGGTGCTGCTGTGGCGGCAGCACAACGGGCTGGTCGGCGGCGACAAGCTGTGGGACGCCGCCCGCCGCGCCCACCCGGGCTACACCGTGGCCAACATCTGCTGGTGGTACGCGATGGGCTCGGACACCGACATCACCGTCACCCCGCGCCCCGTCTACTACGCCGACGGCCGCAAGGAGCCGGACTGCTACACCCGGCCGCCCGCCCTGCACGACGAACTCACCGCGAAGCTCGGCACCTTCCCCCTCTTCCACTTCTGGGGGCCGGGCGCCGATCTGGTCTCCTCGCAGTGGATCATCGACGCCACCCGCCACATCCTGCGCACCAGCCCCACCGACCTGGTGCTGACCTACCTTCCGCATCTGGACTACGACCTCCAGCGGTACGGCCCCGACGACCCCCGCGCCCACTCCGCCGCCGCCGAGCTCGACACCGCCCTCGGCCCGCTGCTCGACGACGCCACCGCCCGCGGCCGTACCGTCGTGGCGCTGTCCGAGTACGGGATCACCCGGGTCTCCCGGCCGGTGGACATCAACCGGGCGCTGCGCCGCGCCGGGCTGCTGGAGGTGCACACCCAGGACGGCATGGAGTACCTCGACCCCGGCGCCTCCCGCGCCTTCGCGGTCGCCGACCACCAGCTCGCCCATGTGTATGTGCGCCGCGCGGAGGACCTGGACGCCACCCGCGCCGCCCTGGCCGGACTGCCCGGCATCGCCGAACTCCTCGACGACGAGGGCAAGAAGGCCCACGGCCTGGACCATCCCCGCTCCGGGGAGCTGGTCGCGGTGGCCGCGCCGGACGCGTGGTTCACGTACTACTACTGGCTCGACGACGCCCGCGCCCCCGACTTCGCCCAGCTGGTGGAGATCCACCGCAAGCCCGGCTACGACCCGGCCGAGCTGTTCATGGACCCCAAGGACCCCTATGTGCGGGTGCGGGCCGCCACCGCGCTGGCCCGCAAGAAGACGGGGATGCGGTACCGCATGGCCGTCGTCCCGCTCGATCCGTCCCCGGTGCGCGGCAGCCACGGCCGCCTCCCGGAACGCGAGGAGGACGGACCCGTCCTCCTCTGCTCCCGGCCCGGCGCGGTGCGCGGCCAAGTGGCCGCCACCGACGTCAAGAACCTGCTCCTCCACCTCGCCGGCCTCACGAACGCAACCGAAGGAGACACCCCGTGAAGAGGGCCCAGGACAACCCCGAACTCGCCGAGACCCTCCGCCGCCGCAGATTCCTCGGCGTCGCCGCGGGCGCCACGGCCGCCGGTCTGCTCGGCACCGGCACCGCCGCGGCCGCCCAGACGGGCGGCACCGCCGCCGCATCGGCCCAGAGCGGCCGGGGCGGCCCGCTGGTGCCCCGCGGCCACCTCGGCATCCAGCTCTACACCCTCCGCGACCAGGTGCAGTCCATCGGCTTCGCCCGCGTCTTCGAGGAACTGGCCCGGTACGGCTACGACCAGGTGGAGTTCGCCGGCTACACCCAGGGCACGGGCGACATCACCCTCAAGCAGCTCAAGCGGCTGATGCGGGACAACGGGCTGCGCGGTATCGGCAGCCACGTCGGCTACTACTCCGACGACCCGAAGGCGTACAGCTTCGCCACCAACCTCACCCAGGTGCTGGACGACGCCGAGGCGCTCGGCCTGCCGCATGTGGGCACCGCCTCCGGGCCCTGGCGCTACGGCTCCACGGTCGACGGCTGGAAGCGCTGCGCGGAGGAGTTCAACGCCTACGGAGCGGCGGCCAAGGCGCGCGGGATGAAGTTCTACCAGCACAACCACGCCGAGGAGTTCTCCTTCGCCACCGACCGGCCGGACGTCCGCCTCTACGACGTGCTGCTCGCCGAGACCGACCCCGAGCTGGTCCACCTGGAGATGGACATCTACTGGGCGTATGTGGCCCAGTACCGCTTCGGAAGCAAGGCCGACGGCTCCCCGGCGCCCTTCGAGCCGCTGACCTACGTCCTGCGGGCCCCGCACCGCTATCCGCTCTTCCACGTGAAGGACGGGGAGCACGACGAAACCGTCCCCGACGGCTACCGGATGGTGGACGTCGGGGACGGTGACATCGACTACCGCCGCTTCCTGAGCGCGGTCGGCAGGACCCACGGCGGGCGGCGTGACCACCACTGGCTGGTGGAGCACGACCAGCCCGCCGATTCGCTCACCACCGCCCGCCGCTCCGCCCGCTATCTGCGGTCGTTGCGCTGCGGCGGACGGGGCTGAGCGAGGGTTCCTCGCGGGTGGGCTAGACGGCCTCGCGGCTGATCGGCTGCGGGTTCGGGGCGATGTCCCGGACCCGCGGCCGGCCGGGCTGCCGCAGCAGCAGGGCCACCGCGGCCGCCACCATGGAGATGCCTCCGGCCAGCGCGTACGCGCCGTCGTAGCCCCAGTCGTCGACCACCATCGAGCCGAGGCCGCCGCCGAACAGCCCGCTGACCAGCTTTCCGCTGTACACCAGGCCGTAGTTGGTGGCGTTGTAGTTCTCCCCGAAGTAGTCCGGGGTCAGCGCCGCGAACATCGGGTAGAAGGCGCCGCCGCCGAACCCGGAGAGGAAGGCGAAGAAGAGGAACAGCACCTCGTTGTGGATGTTGCCGGCCCAGATCACCCCGAACTGGGCGAGGCCCAGCACCACGATGACGAACACCAGCGTCGTCTTCCGCCCCCACAGGTCCGAGAGCCAGCCGACCACACCGCGTCCGACACCGTTGACGACGGACATGATGCCCATGGACGAGGCCGCCACCAGCGGGCCGAAGCCCACCTCCTTGGCGTAGTCCACCTGGAAGGAGATCCCGAAGATGGACACTCCCGCGGTGAGCACCAGGGACACCCACATCAGCGGCAGCATCCCGGTCCTGATGGCCTCCTTGGGCGTGTACTGCCGCACCGCCGGCGGGTTCTTCGCCAGGCTCGCCGCGCTCTTGGCGTTGCCGGCGTAGCTCAGCGGGTCGATGTCGGCGGGCCACCAGTTCTTCGGCGGGTCCTTGAAGAACCAGGCGCAGACCCCCACGACGATCAGCACATAGACCCCGATGAGGTCCAGGATCTCGTCGAAGTTCCCGGTGTCGAACCAGTAGTTGAAGATGAAGATGAACGGCAGCGCGCCGTAGGCGAACCCTCCGTTGACGAACCCCGTCTTCGCCCCGCGCCGCTCCGGGAACCACTTGCCCACCATGTTGATGCAGGTGGCGTAGACGAACCCGGAGCCGAGCCCGCCGACGACGCCGAAGCCGAGGATCGCTCCGAAGACGTTGTCGACGTGGGAGAGGGCCAGGAAGCCGATCAGGCACAGCCCCGCTCCCAGGAACATCGCCTTGCGGGCGGTCAGGATCCCCTTCTCCCGCAGCCATCCGGCCGGGAAGGCGATACCCGCCTGGAAGAACACCCAGATGCTCAGGATCCAGAAGGTGTTGCTCTGGGTCCAGCCGTGCGCCTCCGAGAGCGTGTCCTCCGCCGAGCCGTACGCGTACTCGGACACGCTGATGGCCATCATCGCGATCCACGGCAGATAGACCATCAGCTTCCGGCTGTGGCCCAGGATGTCGCGGTCGGTCTCGCCGATGCGATACGTACGTCCCTTGCTGTCCTGCACTTCCCGGAAGGGGAGGGCCCCTTCCGGCTGTTCTGCTGTGCTCATGTCGTCCCCTTGGCTTCGAAGGAACCCGGCCAGCGCCCCCTGTCCAAACTCTTCGTGCTCCGGGAAACGCGGGTTGCTATGCGGATCGGTGGAAGTCGGTTGCGGTTCGATGGCGCCCTGAAGGGGCGCGAGGCCGTGTCGATATGCGGCTCCGCCACGCGGGCGCGACCAGCCACGACGGCGCCGCAGACGATCGACGGCAAGGTCGGGGCACTTCCAGCGGAGCGCTTAGGTGAGCAACCCCGCCGACCTGGCCCAGCGGTACTTGGCGCCCAGGACGGCCACCGGCTTCTCGGTGGTGTACGGATAGGCCACGACCCCGCGCTCGAAGAGGTACGCGCACGCCTCCTCGACCTCGGTGTCGCCCGCGAGCGAGGCCACCACCGGTTTGGCGATGCCCCGGGCGCGGAACTCCTCGACGACCCGCGCGGTCAGCTCGGCGAACACCATCGGCGGGGTGACGATGGTGTGCCAGTAGCCCAGGACCAGGGCGTGGATCCGTGGATCCTCCAGGCCCAGCCGGATGGTCGCCTCGTAGGTGGACGGCGGTTCGCCGCCGGTGATGTCCACCGGGTTCCCGGCCGCGCCGAACGGCGGGATGAAGCGGCGGAAGGCGGCGTCCAGGTCGTCCGGGATCTCCATCAGGGACAGCCCGTTGTCGACGATCGCGTCCGACAGCAGCACGCCCGAGCCCCCGGCGCCGGTGATGATGACGACGTTGTCACCCTGGGGTGCGGGCAGCACGGGCAGCGCCCGCGCGTACTCCAGCATCTCGTTGAGGCCCGGCGCCCGGATGACTCCCGCCTGCCGCAGGATGTCGTCGTAGACCGCGTCGTCCCCGGCCAGCGCGCCGGTGTGGGACCCGGCCGCCTTGGCACCCGCGGCCGTACGGCCCGCCTTGAGGACCACCACCGGCTTCCGGGGCACCGTGGCCCGTGCCGCCTCCACGAAGGCCCGGCCGTCCTTGAGGTCCTCCAGGTGCATCGCGATGCACTGGGTGCGGTCGTCCTCACCGAACCAGGTCAGCAGATCGTCCTCGTCCAGGTCCGACTTGTTGCCGAGGCCGACGATGGCCGAGACACCGGTCTTGGTCGTCCGGGCGAAGCCGAGGATGGCCATCCCGATGCCACCGGACTGCGAGGTGAGGGCCACCGGCCCCTTGACGTCGTACGGGGTGCAGAAGGTGGCGCACAGATCCTGCCAGGTGGAGTAGTAGCCGTAGATGTTGGGCCCCAGCAGCCGCACCCCGTGCTCCTCGGCGATGGCCACGATCCGGTCCTGGAGCTCGTGTTCACCGGTCTCGGCGAAGCCGGACGGGATCAGCACCGCGTTCGGGATGCCCTTGCGGCCGACCTCCTCCAGCGCGGCGGGCACGAACTTCGCGGGGATCGCGAAGACCGCCACATCCACCTCGCCGGGGACGTCCGTGACGGTCTTGTACGCCTTGCGGCCCAGGATGTCGTCGGCCTTGGGGTTCACCGGGTGGATCTCGCCGGGGAAGCCGCCGTCGATGAGGTTGCGCATCACCGAATTGCCGATCTTGCCCGGCTCGTTGGAGGCGCCCACCACCGCCACCGAGCGCGGCTGCATCAGCCGGCGCATCGAGCCCAGGATCTCCTCGCGCGAGTAGCGGCGGCGCGTCCGCGGGGCCGGATCCCCGATCAGCAGCCGCACATCGGCGGCGAGCACCCCGCTCGCGGTGGCGAACACCGGGTTGAGGTCGACCTCGGTGATCTCGGGGAAGTCCGCCACCAGCCGGGAGACCCGCACGATCAGATCGGCGAGCGCCGCGCGGTCCACCGCCTCCCCGCCGCGCACCCCGCGCAGCACCTCGGCGGCGCGGATCCCGTCCAGCATCGACAGCGCCTCGTCCTCGGTCGCCGGGGCCAGCCGGAAGGTGATGTCCTTCAGCACCTCCACCAGCACCCCGCCGAGCCCGAACGCCACGACCTTCCCGAAGGTGGGGTCGGTGACCGCGCCGACGATGACCTCCTGCCCGCCGTCCGGGACCATCTGCTGCACCTGGACGCCCTGGATCCGGGCCTTCGCGTCGTAGCCACGGGCGTTGCCGACGATCGCGCTGAACGCGCTCCGCACCTCGGCGCAGGACGTCAGCCCCACCCGCACCCCGCCCGCGTCGGTCTTGTGCAGGATGTCCGGGGACACGATCTTGAGGACGACGGGGAAGCCGATCCGGTCGGCGAGCGCCACCGCCTCGTCCGCGGTCTCCGCCAGCCCCTCGGCCGGGGTCGGGATGGAGTACGCGTCGGTGATCCGTTTCCCCTCGGGGGCGGTCAGCGCCGTGCGCCCCTCGGCGCGGGCGGCGTCCAGCACCGCGCGCACGGCATCGTTGTCATACGTCACCGTCAGATCACTCCGTCCGTTTTGAGCAGCCGCACTTCCTCGTCGCCGAGCCCCAGCTCCCCGACGTACACCTCTTCGTTGTGCTCACCCAGCAGCGGGGAGCGCTCGACCCGGACCGGGGAGTCGGAGAGCTTCAGCGGGGAGCCGACCGTGGTGAAGGCGCCGCGCTCGGGGTGGTCGACCTCGACGATCATCTCGTTGGCCGCGAGCGACGCGTCCTCGACGATCTCCTTGGTGGACAGGATCGGCCCACACGGGATGTTGTGGGCGTTGAGCTGCTCCAGCACCTCCCACTTCGGCAGCGTGCTGGACCACTCCTCGATCAGCTGGAACATCTTGGCCAGCTTCGGCAGCCGCGCCTCGGGCGAGGCCCACTCCGGGTCATCGGCCAGCTCGGGGCGGCCGATCAGCCGGGTGATCGGCTCCCAGCCGACCGGCTGCACGATGACGTAGACGTAGTCGTTGGGCCCGCCGGGCGCGCACTTGACCGCCCAGCCGGGCTGGCCGCCACCGCTGGCGTTGCCACTGCGCGGCACCTCGTCGGCCTCAGACGTGTTTTCCGCGTTGGGATACTCCGCGAGCGGCCCGTGCGTCAGCCGCTGCTGGTCGCGCAGCTTCACCCGGCACAGGTTGAGCACCGCGTGCTGCATCGCCACGTTGACCCGCTGACCGCGCCCGGTGTGGGTGCGCTGGTAGAGCGCGGCGAGGATGCCCGCCACACAGTGCACCCCGGTGCCGGAGTCGCCGATCTGGGCACCGGTGGCCAGCGGCGGACCGTCCTCGAAGCCGGTCGTGGACATCGACCCGCCCATGGCCTGCGCGACCACCTCGTACGCCTTGAACTTGGTGTACGGGCCGTCGCCGAACCCCTTGATCGAGGCGTAGACCAGCCGGGGGTTGATCTCCTGGATGCGCTCCCAGGAGAACCCCATGCGGTCCACCGCGCCCGGACCGAAGTTCTCCACCAGGACGTCGCTGCGGCGGATCAGCTCGGTCAGGAGCTCCTTGCCGCGCTCGCTCTTGGTGTTCAGGGTGATGCTCCGCTTGTTGCAGTTGAGCATCGTGAAGTAGAGCGAGTCCACGTCCGGGAGGTCGCGCAGCTGCTTGCGGGTGATGTCGCCGGTGACGTTCTCCAGCTTGATCACATCCGCGCCGAGCCAGGCGAGCAACTGGGTGGCGGAGGGACCGGACTGCACATGCGTCATGTCGAGGACGCGAATGCCCGACAGAGCCTGATTGGCCTCGAGAGCCTGGGACATGGTGGCGCCTCCCTACTTGTACATGGTCTGGTTCATGGTTCCGGGGGCGTACGCGTCCGGGTCCACCCAGACGTTGATCAGCGACGGCTTGCCGGACTCCCGGGCGCGGCGCAGCGCCGGGCCGATGTCCGCCGGGTCGCGGACCTCCTCGCCGTGGCCGCCGAGCATCCGCGCGAACTGGTCGTAGGGCACATCGCCGAGGGTGTTGCCGACCCGCTCGCGTTCCTCGCCGTACTTGGCCTTCTGGCCGTAACGGATCTGGTTCATCGAGGAGTTGTTGCCGACGATGCCGACGAACGGCAGGTCGAAGCGGACCAGCGTCTCGAAGTCCCAGCCGGTCAGGGAGAACGCGCCGTCGCCGAAGAGTGCCACCACCTCCTTGTCCGGGCGGGCCTGCTTGGCGGCCATCACGAACGGCACCCCGACGCCGAGCGTCCCCAGCGGGCCCGGGTCCATCCAGTGGCCCGGCGACTTGGGCTGGACCACCTGGCCGGAGAAGGTGACGATGTCGCCGCCGTCACCGATGTAGATCGAGTCCTCGGTGAGGAAGTCGTTGATCTCGCTGACCAGGCGGTAGGGGTGGATGGGGGAGGCGTCGGACCGGAGGTTGGGCAGCCGCTTCTCGATCGCCGCCTGCTCGGCGGCGCGCAGCTCGTCCAGCCACTCCTTGCGCTTGGCCGCTCCCCCGTTGATGCGGCCGGAGGCGGCCTGGGTGACGGCGGAGAGGATCAGCCCCGCGTCGCCCACGATGCCGAGGTCGACGTCCCGGTTCTTGCCGACCGTGCGGTAGTCGAGGTCGATCTGGACCACGGTGGCATCGGGGGAGAGCCGCTTGCCGTAGCCCATCCGGAAGTCGAAGGGTGTGCCGACGATGACGATGAGGTCGGCATTGGAGAACGCGTAGCGGCGGGAGAGCTGGAAGTGGTGCGGATCGCCGGGCGGCAGGGTGCCGCGCCCCGCGCCGTTCATGTACGCGGGCACGTTCAGGGTGCGCACCAGCTCGGTGGCCGCACCGGTGGCGCGGGTGGTCCACACCTGACTGCCCAGCAGGATCGCCGGCTTCTCGGCCTGGACCAGCAGATCGGCCAGCTTCTGGACGGATTCGGGGTCGCCGGCGTTGCGGGTGGAGGCACGGTAGTGCCCGGCCTGCGGGACGCGGGCCTTGTCCACCGGCACCTTGGCGTCCAGCACATCGCGCGGGATCTCCAGGAAGGAGGGGCCGGGGGCGCCGTGGAAGCACTCGCGGAAGGCCATGGAGACCATGTCGGCGGCGCGGGCGGTGTCCGGGACGGTGGCGGCGAACTTGGTGATCGGCGCCATCATGTCCACGTGCGGAAGGTCTTGGAGGGAGCCCATCTTGTGCTGGTTGTGGGCGCCCTGGCCGCCGATGAGCAGCATGGGTGACTCGGCGCGGAAGGCGTTGGCGACACCGGTGACCGCGTCGGTGGTGCCGGGGCCGGCGGTGACGACGGCGCAGCCGGGCTTGCCGGTGATCCGGGCGTAGCCGTCGGCGGCGTGGGCGGCGACCTGTTCATGGCGTACGTCGATGACATCGATGCCCTCGTCGACGCAGCCGTCGTAGATGTCGATGATGTGGCCGCCGCAGAGGGTGTAGATGACCTCGACGCCTTCTGCCTTGAGTGCTTTGGCGACCAAGTGCCCGCCGGAGATGAGTTCCTGGCTGTCGTCGGGCATGGCGAATCGCGTCCCTTCGTAGGGGTTCGGTGCTGCCTCGCGGGTAGATTGCATACAGTCGACGTTATGCGGTATGAACTTTGTTATCCCACCATCGGCCGAGCGATGTCCAGGGGGCGTGCGCCACTCGTTCGAACCAGTGCTGGATCAAGCACTGTTGACGGGCCATCAGGGAGCTGACACATGGACCTGTACGAACATCAGGCACGGGAACTCCTTCATGACAACGGCGTCTTGGTGCCGAGAGCGGAGGTCGTGGACACGGCCGAAGCCGCCCGCGCGGCCGCCGAACGGCTCGGCGGCCGCGTCGTCATCAAGGCCCAGGTGAAGACCGGAGGCCGGGGCAAGGCGGGCGGGGTGAAGCTCGCCGACGACCCGGCCGCGGCCGAGCTGACCGCACGCCGGATCCTCGGCATGGACATCAAGGGCCACACCGTCCACCGGGTGATGGTGGCCGAACCCGTCGAGGTGGCACGGGAGATGTACCTCGGCTTCACCCTGGACCGGGCCGCGGGCCGCTTCCTGGCCATCGCCTCCGCCGAGGGCGGTATGGAGATCGAGGAGGTCGCGGCGCGCCGCCCCGAGGCGGTGGCCCGGATCGCCGTCGACCCGGCCGAGGGGGTGACCGAGGCGAAGGCCGCCGAGATCGCCGTCGCCGGGGGACTGCCGCGCGAGACGACCGAGACCATCCGCCGGCTGTGGACCGTCCTGACCGCGCACGACGCCCTCCTCGTCGAGGTCAACCCGCTGGTGGTGACCCGTAGCGGCGCGATCGTGGCCCTGGACGGAAAGGTCACCCTGGACGACAACGCCCGCTTCCGGCAGCCGTCACAGCCGTCATGGGACGCCGCCGACGACCGCGCCCGGGACCCGCTGGAGACCCGGGCCGCGGCCGCCGGGCTCGGCTATGTGAAGCTGGACGGCCAGGTGGGCGTCATCGGCAACGGCGCGGGCCTGGTGATGTCCACGCTGGACGTCGTCGCGGGCTGCGGCGCCCGCCCCGCCGACTTCCTCGACATCGGCGGCGGCGCCTCCGCCCAGGTGATGGCCGACGGTCTCGGCCTCGTCCTCGACGACCCGGATGTGCGCTCCGTCCTGGTCAACGTCTTCGGCGGCATCACCGCCTGTGACGCGGTGGCCGACGGCATCGTGCGCGCCCTGGACACAGTGACCCTCACCAAACCGCTCGTGGTCCGGCTCGACGGCAACAACGCCGCACGTGGCCGGGCCATCCTTGGCCAATTGGCTCATCCACTCGTCCACCAGGCCGACACCATGGACGGGGCGGCCGCGCGCGCCGCCGAACTCGCGGTGTCCGCTGCGTCCGCCGCGGCCGATACATCCGCCGCGTCGTCCGATACGTCAGCCGCATAAGGGGGCTCCTCGCATGGCCATCTTCCTCACCAAGGACAGCAAGGTCATCGTCCAGGGCATGACCGGCGCGGAAGGCATGAAGCACACCCGGCGGATGCTCGCCGCGGGCACCGACGTCGTCGGCGGTGTCAATCCGCGCAAGGCCGGGACCCGGGTCGACATCGACGGCCGTACGGTGCCCGTCTTCGGCTCCGTACGCGAGGCCATGGACACCACCGGCGCCGATGTGAGCGTCCTCTTCGTCCCGCCGCCCCACGCCAAGGCCGCCGTCACCGAGGCCGCCGACGCCCGGATCCCGCTCGCCGTCGTCATCACCGAGGGCATCCCGGTCCATGACGCGGTCGCCTTCCAGGCGTACGCCCGAGCCCGCGCCACCAGGGTCATCGGCCCGAACTGCCCCGGGCTGATCTCCCCGGGCCAGTCCAACGCCGGGATCATCCCCGCCGACATCACCAAGCCGGGCCGGATCGGGCTGGTGTCCAAGTCCGGCACCCTCACCTACCAACTCATGTACGAGCTGCGCGGCATCGGCTTCTCCACCTGTGTGGGCATCGGCGGCGACCCGGTCATCGGCACCACTCATATCGACGCCCTGGCCGCCTTCGAGGACGACCCCGACACCGACCTGATCGTGATGATCGGAGAGATCGGCGGCGACGCCGAGGAGCGGGCCGCGCGGTACATCGCCGACCGCGTCACCAAGCCGGTCGTCGGCTACATCGCGGGCTTCACCGCCCCCGAGGGCAGGACCATGGGCCACGCGGGCGCCATCGTCTCCGGCTCCTCGGGCACCGCGGCGGCGAAGAAGGCGGCGCTGGAGGCGGCGGGCGTGAGCGTGGGAGCGACCCCCACGGAGACCGCCGGGCTGGTATTGGCCCTTCTGGCCGAAACACCCGGCAACCCCGCGTGATGTGAGCCATACCCGATCCGCGTGATCTGAGCCATACCCGATTCGCGACCGGGTCACTGTGGCACTCCGTGCCACTACCTTCCTCCCATACGCACACCCATGCCGTACGGGCGTCCCCGCCGTACGGCCGCCACATCCCGCCCCGCCTGTGCAACGAGAGCGGAGATCACCGATGGCACCCACCCTCACCCTCAAGCCCGGAACCGCCTGGGGCGACGCCTGGCAGCGCTGCCTGGCCGTCGCCCCCGAGGCGTTCCAGGACGACCGAGTCCTCAACCTCTGGGACGGCACCTGGCACCGCGACGGCCGGGCCCTCCCCGCCACCACCCCCGTGGACGGCACCCCCATCGCGGGCCCGCCACGGCTGGACGCCACCACCGCCCACCAGGCCGTACGCGCCTCCCTCGACCAGCACCGCCGCTGGCGCCACATCGCCCTCCCGGAGCGCCGGGCACGGGTCGCCGCCACCCTCGACGCGCTCACCGAACACCGCGAACTCCTCGCCCTCCTCCTCGTCTGGGAGATCGGCAAGCCCTGGCGGCTGGCCCAGGCCGATGTGGACCGGGCCATCGACGGCGTCCGCTGGTACGTCGACGAGATCGACCGCATGGCCGAGGGCCGCACCCCGCTGCCCGGCCCGGTCTCCAACATCGCCAGCTGGAACTACCCGATGAGCGTCCTCGCCCACGCCATGCTCGTCCAGGCGCTGGCCGGCAACGCCGTCATCGCCAAGACGCCCACCGACGGCGGGCTGGCCTGCCTCACCCTCGCCTGCGCACTCGCCGCCCGCGAGGGCATCCCGATCACCCTCCTCAGCGGCAGCGGCGGCGAGCTCTCCGAGGCCCTCGTCCGCTCGCCCGAGATCGGCTGCGTCTCCTTCGTCGGCGGCCGCGACACCGGCGCCCGGGTCGCCACCGCCGTCGCCGACCTCGGCAAGCGCCACATCCTGGAGCAGGAGGGCCTCAATGCCTGGGGCATCTGGAACTTCACCGACTGGGACGCCCTCGCCCCGCTGATCCGCAAGACCTTCGACTACGGCAAGCAGCGCTGCACCGCCTATCCGCGCTTCGTCGTCCAGCGCTCGTCCTTCGACGACTTCCTCTCCGTCTACCTCCCGGCGGCGCGCTCCATCCGCGTGGGTCACCCCCTCGCGGTGGAGAACCCCTCGGACCCCCTCCCCGACCTGGACTTCGGCCCGCTGATCAACGCGGCCAAGGCCAAGGAGCTCGCCGACCAGGTGTCCGAGGCCATCGACCGCGGCGCCGTCCCGCTGCACCGCGGCGACCTCGCCCACGGCCACTTCCTCCCCGGCCAGGACCTCTCCGCCTACGCGGCCCCCGTCACCCTCCTCAATCCGCCCTCGACCTCCCCGCTCCACCACGCCGAGCCCTTCGGCCCGGTCGACACCCTCGTCCTGGTCGACACCGAGGCCGAACTGCTCGCCGCCATGAACGCCAGCAACGGCGCCCTCGTCGCCACCCTCTCCTGCGACGACCCCGACACCTATGACCGCCTGGCCCCCCAGATCCGCGCCTTCAAGACCGGCCACGGCAAGCCCCGCTCCCGCGGCGACCGCGACGAGCTCTTCGGCGGCTTCGGCGCCTCCTGGCGCGGCGCCTTCGTCGGCGGAGACCTCCTGGTCCGCGCCGTCACCGAGGGCCCGGACCCCGAACGCCTCCCCGGCAACTTCCCCGACTACCACCTGATGCCGGACTGACCACCCTCCGTGCCCACCCCCGCGTCCCTCCAGGTCGGCGCGGGGGCGGGCGCCCGGCATACGCAGGTGAAACGCACTCCGAAACCTTGGTATCGTGGTCCGTGTCGCCGCGGCCGAGCCGCGGAGCACACCTGGTCCGGGTGGCGGAATGGCAGACGCGCTAGCTTGAGGTGCTAGTGCCCTTTATCGGGCGTGGGGGTTCAAGTCCCCCCTCGGACACGTGCGGGTAGCCCATGGGTTCCATGAGAGTGCTGGTCGAGTCTCATCTCGGCCAGCATTTTACATTTCCCGGGGCCTGTCCGACGGGCACCCAGCCGATGCTGGTTAAGATGGTCGGCACCGGGGTGGCGCGATGGCGAGCAAATGCTGAATGGGTGGCGGCACGTCAGACCCCCGGTAGAGCGGGGCTGGTGTGTGCGGAGAAGTGCCGGTCGGATGCTAGATTCTCCTCAGAAGATCACCGCCGCATTCCAGTATCATTGATTTTGCCAGGAGAGACATGCCCCGGCCGTACAAGGTGTTCCAAGCGATTTTGGTGATGACGTTGACTGTCGCATACGCCGTTCCAATCATGATGGACATCCTGCGCTTCATGATATGAGTCGCAACGGCTTGCCTTGTGGATGATGCAGAAATCGGCCCCCTTGTCGCGAACAGGACGAGGGGGCTCTTTTTCGGGCGGGGTCGCCGGCTATCCCTCACCCTTGGACCCCTCCCATGCGTGGACGCACTTGATGATCGCATCCGCCCGCATGTGGGATTCTGCATGCACTTTGCAAGTGTTCTGTCCAGTCTCGTCCCTCACTCTCTAACGAGACGGACCGGCTCATGCTGGGCCTTGCCTGGCGTTCTCGGAGTCCGTGATCCGCGTCTGATGAGATCAACAAGGGGGACAAAGGTAGTAATGGCGCAGATAGTTACTGTGGGTGTGACTCGATTATCGATGATCATGCCTGTCGAGCAGTTTCCGGTGGATTTCAGTGCTTACCAGCAGGCACCTTGGATGCGGTGTGCCGTGGTGGGCGGTGCGTACAACGTGGCAAGCGCGGTCTTACGTCTGGGAGACACTCCCCGGCTGTGCACCACCGTTGGGTCGGACGACGCTGGTCAGGTGATCAGGGGGACACTAAAGCGTGCCGGCCTGGAGGGGCGTGGTGTCGTCACGGTGCCGGAGTCGGCCAAGACTGTGATCCTTGTCGAGCCAGACGGGCAGGTGGCGCGAAGCGGATGGACCGGCGGGCCCGTCAACTATCCGATGGAACGGTTCATCGAGCAGGCCTTGGGCGCCGATCTGGCCGTGATCGCCAGTAATCCGTTCGGGAAACCCTTCTTGAAGGTGGCGAAGGACTTGCTGAAGCTGCCGATCGCTACAGACCTGCACGCGTGCCGGGACTGCGATGGGCTCAGCAGGCAACCGTGGCTCGAGTGTGCCGACGTCATCTTCCGAAGTCATGAGGGACTTACCTGTTCCCCGCGGGAGTGGGTCGCAGACGTGCTCCGCAGGTACCCGGGGTGCTGTATAGCCGTGGTGGGTCGGGGCGACCAGGGATGCGTGATGGGCCTGCGCGACGGCAGATTCGTCGAGATCTTGGCGGCGGCGCCGCGGCCGGTGTGCAGCACCGACGGTGCGGGGGACGCGTTGCTCGCCGCCTTCCTGCACGGATGGCTGGCGTCCGGGGAGCCGGTGGAGGCGTTGGAGTCGGCGGTGATATTCGCTGGCTGGAAGGTCGGTGCGAGCTCTGCAGCCGATGGGTTCCTGAGTGAGAGCGAGCTTGCTGCTCTGCGCCGCGTGTATGCGGTCCGGACTCGGGTGGGGACATGGCGGTAGGGGGAACGCGAGGACTTATTCGCCGGTTGCCGAGTCGAGGTTACGGAGACGGTTTGCGATTCGGTGAGCATCGCGTCCGGCACTGAGACGGGTATAGATGGCTTCGGCTCGGGCGTAGTGGCTCCGGGCCGAAACCGTGTCGTGCTCGCATTCGGCGAGCTCGCCGAACGCTTCGTGGATCGCGCCTGTTTCGAACACTTCTCCGGTGTGTCGCAGTGCTTCCAGGGCCGCGGTGAGGTGGGTGAGTGCGGCATGGAGATTGCCAGAGCGCAGGTGCGCTTCGCCGAGCAGCCGTTCCGTCAGGGCCTCGTACGGGTCTTGTGTATGGGTGAGCGCCGCTCGCGCCCGCGTCAGGTGGGCTAAGGCCGTCTCATGATTGCCGGTCAGGCTTTCCACCTCACCCAGCGTGCCGTGGACTCGGGCCACTCCACGGATGTCATTGGATTCCTCGCGGATCGATAACGCCGTCTTCAGGACGGATCGGGCCGTGTCCCAGTCACCCATTCGCCGGTGTGTGATACCGATATTGTGCAGTACAAGACCTTCGCCGCGGCGGTCGGCGATCTCACGGCGCAGGGCGAGTGCCGCAGTGAAGGCGCGCAGCGCGTCCCGAAGCCGGCCCGCGTCCCTTAATGCGATGCCGAGTCCGGTGTGCATTCGGGACTCCGCGAGTCGATGGCCGCATTGGGCCGCCCCGGCGACGCCGAGTTCATGGACGGAGATCCAGTCATCACGGTAACGGAGGTAGATGAACAGGGCCCACATCGCGTCGGCCAGCTGCCAAGTTGCCCCATCAAGGCCGGATTCTACCGCCAGGCGCTGAACAGCGAGTAGGTTTTCGCGTTCGAGGTCGAACCAGGCAAGCGCGGTAGCGGCATTGGCGAACTCGGTGCGTGCACTGGAGGCATGCGCGTATTCTGCCGGAGGACGTCGTCTCTGTGGATAAAGAACGCGATCTGCCGCATTTGCCCAGGTCAGATAGGCATCGATGATGCGCTCGACGGACTCGTGTCGCTGCTCCCCGGTCTCATCGCTCTCGGCACGATCCCGGGCATGCTGGTGGATGACATCGTGAAAGCGGAAGCGTTCCGGATCGGGGGCGGTGAGTAAATTCGCATCGACAAGAGCAGCCAGGCAGTCTTCCGTGTTGTCGACAGCTGGTGGTGTCGCGGCCACTGCCTGGGCGATGTGCTTGCTGAACACGGCACCTGGGTGAAGGCTCAGACGACGGTACAGACGCGCGGCCGCCTCGGAGAGCGCGGCATAGGACTGGTCGAGGCTGGCGCTCATGGAAACCTCTCCGTCGAGGTCTGCGGTGTGACGGGCGGTCAGCTGCGTGGCGACTGAGGCCAGGGTCCACTCGGGACGGGTAAGCAACAGTGCTCCGCCCACGGCCACTGAGAGGGGGAAGCAGCCGCTGGCGGTCACCATGCTCCGCGCGGCCACGCGGTCTGCCGCGATTCTCTCCTGTCCGGCAATCTGGCCGAGCAGTTCGATTGCGGAGTCGGTATCTAACGGGCCGAGGGGCACGAGTGCGGCTCCGTCCAGAAGCAAGGAGCTCAGATGCCATCGGCTGGTCACCAGGCAAACGGAGGCCTCGGACGCCGGTCTCAGCGGACGCACTTGCGCGGCCGACAGGGCGTTGTCGCACAGCACGGCGATGCGCTGATCGGCGATCACGGTGCGGTAGAGAGCAGTCTGTTCGGCAAGATCGGTCGGGATCTCCCCGACAGGCACACCCAATGCCCGCAGGAACTGCGGCAAAATCGTGCTAGGGCTGATCGGAACTTCAGACAGATGTCCGCGTAAGTCGACGTATAGCTGACCATCGGGCCAGTCGTCACGGTGCTCCTGCAGCCACCGCAGCGCTAGTGACGTCTTGCCGACGCCGGCGGGTCCGGTAACAACGGCCATGGAGGGGGCGGCGGGGTCCCGCAGGTGATTCAGAGCCGCGAGGTTGTCGGTCCGGTTGGTGAAGTGACGCGGAGCCTGCGGAAGCTGGCGAGGCACGGAGTGGGAGCGGGGAGTGGGATGGGCGCCGATGAACACGTCCCCATGGATGGTTGCCGCCTGCACGCTGGGTCCGTGGACCGCCCCTGACAGTGTATTCGTATGCCGGTTGGGGCCAGTCGCCTCGTGTGGCATCTCCGCGTCTTCATCCCTCAAGGCAGCCCCCACATCATCGAGACGCGTGCATTCAGCACGCACACTCTATTCGTTCGTTTGTTCCAACGCGTAAGCGGATCTTGTGACCGGTGATGCCTCGGTCGACCGCGGTAGTGCGGCATGTGCCCGAACTCGATGTGCCCGGCCCACCCGGCCGGATAACGCTCCCCCTGCCGTTTCGGTCACGTGCGTGCCACACTCTCGAAGAGAGGTTTCAAAGCAGCATAGGGAGCAACCGGCGCGAAGGGGACGCTGGTGGATTTCCGATTACTGGGCCCGCTGGAGTTGTGGGTGGGCGGTACCCGGCAATACCTCGGTTCGGTCAAAGAGCGGTGTCTTCTAGCTGCCCTGCTGTGCGCGGAAGGAGCTCCCGTCCCGGCCGACACTCTGATGAGGCGGGCATGGGCCGACGTGCCGCCCAGCGGTACGGCGACCCTGCAGAGCAACATTTCGCGCCTACGGTCCCGGCTGCGGACTGCGACCGGAGATCAGACTCGCATTGACTTCAGCGCTCGCAGCTACAGCCTCCATGTGCCGTCCGAGTGCGTCGACCTCCGGCGCTTTCGGGATCTGCGGCGCCAGGCCGGAAGTGCGGCCGCTGACGGGGACATTGAGAGTGCGGCTGCCTTGTTGCACAAGGCGGAGTCCCTGTGGCGCGCCGAACCGCTGGCTGAATTCACCGGAGGCTGGGTGGCCGCCACGAGACGCCGATTGACCGAAAACCTGCGGCAGGTCAGGGAGCAGCGCATCACCTGGGAGCTAGATCTTGGGCGCCATGCCGACCTTGTGGCCGAGCTGTACGACCTGCTTGCCCACGAACGTGACCCTGAACCCTTCGCTCAGCATCTGATGCTTGCCCTCCACCGATGTGGCCGCCATGGAGACGCGCTAGCCGTCTACACGCAAGCACGACGGCGTCTCAGCCAGGTGCTGGGCGCCGACCCCAGCCCGGAACTGGAAAGGCTGCATCAGCGCATCCTGGCGCGGGACGTCGCCCTTCAGGGACCCCGCCCTGAGCGGCACCGCCCCGCGTCCGCTCATCCGCCGGACAACCTGCCACGGGACCTCAGCGACTTCAGCGGACGCGAGCACGAACTGGCGGGACTGCTGTCGATGCCTCGTTCGGAGACGACCGCGTTGCCCCTCACCGTCGTCCATGGAATGGCCGGCGTGGGCAAGACCGCGCTGATTACTCACGCCGCCCACCGGCTGCGGGCTCAATATCCTGACGGACGCCTCCATGTTCACCTGCGAGCCCACCACGAACAGCCACCGGTCGACCCCGCCGATGCGCTCGCCATCCTGCTTCAGGCCATCGGCGTGACTTCGGAGGAACTCCCCGCCGCGATCGACGCGCGGGCGGCCCTATGGCGCGGGCGGACCGCTCATCGCTCGGTTCTGCTGCTTCTCGACGATGCCCGTGATGCCGCACAGATCCGTCCTTTGCTGCCCGGCACGGCTACTTGCCGGGTCCTCGTCACGAGCCGTTACCGGCTGGCCGACCTCGAAGGCGTCCACTCGCTTGCGCTCGACGTTCTCGACACCACGGAAGCCTCGGGCATGTTCACCCGCATCGCCGGCGCCCAACGCACATCCGACGTGTCAGCCGTGCGGCAGGTCGTGAACCTCTGCAAGCGATATCCCCTGGCCATCCGTCTTGCCGCCAACCGCTTCCTGCATCGGGAGGCTTGGGACACCCAAGACCTCGCCGAACGGCTGGCACGATCGGTCAGCCCGCTCGACGAGATCGACACCCAATCCGGAATCGCGACCGCATTTGATTTCTCCTACGCCGAACTCCGCGCAGCCGATCAACGGCTCTTCCGCGCCCTTGCTCTCCACCCCGGCCCTGACCTCACCCTCGATGTGATAGCTGCCCTGGCCGGCGTCGACGTCGCACAAGCCCGCCGAAGTGTCGACGAACTCGTCGGTGCCCACCTGCTCGAGGAACCCATCAAGCACCGATACCGGCTGCACGACGTGGTCCGCGATATCGCACGGACAGCCAGCGAGCACCACGACACCACGTACGAGCGACGCGAGACGGTGCGACGCATCCTTGACCACTATCTTGCCGCCGCTGATCAGAGCGACAGGTTGGCGTATCCGCAACGTCGGCGCTTGGAAGTCCCCTCTGGGTATTCGAGTGCCATACCAGAACTTGACAGTGCGGAAACGGCATTAGCTTGGTTCGATCTGAATCGCGGAAATCTACTGGCGGCCGCACAATTGGCGGCAGCAGAGTACCCGGAGCACGCCATGTACTTTCCTCATGTCCTGGATCGCGCCTTCCATGTATGGGGCATGTGGGAAGCTGCCGCCAGCCTCAATAGCACGGCACTGGTCCATGCCCGCACCCATGGTGTCCCCGCGGTGACCGCACAGATTCTGATCGAGCGTGCCGCTATGCTCCGCCCCCAAGGAGCCCACCAAGAAGCCCTGCAACATGCCACAGAAGCACTGGCGCATGGTCAGGCGACGGGCGATGTCTGGCTCCAGGGCGAAGCACTGGAGCAAACCGGCATCGTCGACCTTGTGTCGGGACGATTATCCGATGCGTTGGAGCGCTTTCGAGAGGCGCTATCGCTGCACAAGCGGGCGGGGAATCGGACTGGAGAGGCAGAGGCCCTCAGCCATCAAGGGATCACCTTGGCTCACCTCGGCCATCTTCCGCAAGCTTCGCGCCAGTTCCACGCCGCACTCGCAATACATCAGGGCAGTGACAATATGAATGGACAGATAAAGGCGCTCAATAATATCGGTGAGGTGTATGCCCTGCAAGGGCAACAAGAAACGGCTCGGGAATACTATGAGCGATCGCTCGCACTTGTTAAAAAATTAGGCGGCAGACAAGAACTTGCAATCCTCTACAATAATCTTGGCAATGTGTGTAGAGATGGAAATGATGTGCCGCAGGCTTTGAGTTACTTCCGAATGGCCTTGGAGAACTACGAGGCCATATGTGATCGGGCGGGACAGGCGGACTCGCTCGTTAATCTCGGAATTGCGTATCAAGGGCAGGGGCAATATGCTGCGGCGCAAGATCGCCTGGCGCGTGCCCACGAGATCGCTCAGGAAATCGATGATCAGCATCAACGGCAGCGTATCCTGTCGGCAACTGCGGCAGTCTATTATCGACTCGGTCAGGGCGAGGCGGCGCTGAAAACGTACCGCAAATCTTTGCAAGCCGCTCGGAAGCTGAAGCAGAGGTACGAAGAGGCGCACACCCTGGAGATCATCGCTGAAATCACTGAAGAGATACAGGGAGCGCACTCTGCTAAGAAAATCTGGACCGATGCGCTGGAGATTTACCTTGAGCTAGGGCTTGAACGGCAGGCCCACTCGATGCAGGAGCACATCGACGGCTCGGAGCAACCGGGGCCCCGCTAACGAGCTCGTGCACGATTGGCCGTGGCATGGCGCCTGGGTGGCTCGTTGTACTCGCCGCTGAGGTGGGGTCGTTGTGGCACGAGCAGCATCAGGCTCGGCTCACGGGTCATCCGCGGCGGCGGGCTGTAGGGGCCGGGGTGAAGCGCAAGCTTGTCTTCGTCGACCGGCTGCTGGCCGCACTGGTGAGGCGCACCTTCGTCGAGGTCATCGAGCACCTGGGTGCCAGCGGGCGGACTGGGATCGTCGACGGGACCGAGATCCGGGTCCGGCCGCCGGACACAGAGACCGGGACAAGTTCGTCTCCGGCAAGACCAAGCAGAACCGCGGTGAAGGCGATGGTCCTGGCGGGCTCCGAGGGGCGAGTGCTGTTCAGGCGGCGGAAGATCCCGATGAGCCGGACGGCGGCCCATCCTCCCTGAGGAGTTCCGTGGCGCTAGCGGTCCGGATTCGAGGGCGGGTACTGCTCGATGCGCTGGTGGGGCACCTGGCCCTCGCTGACGGACGTCAGGAAGACTCGCTGGAATTCAAGGCCCTTGAAGCGGTGCATGGTGCCGATGCGGACGGCGTCCGCATCTGAGCGCAGTCCGTCCTTACCCAGTTCAATCGACGGAACGAAAAAGGGGTTCCTGGCGAGGATGTTCGCGAACTGCTGGGCCGAAGCTCCGTCGGGCACGCTGATGGCCATCGCGGAGTACGGCGTGCCATGGGTGTCGTGGCGCTCCTTGATCAAGGCTGCCGCTTCTGGGCGTGCTCCCCCGCCTTCCCATCGCTTACGGTCGCCGGATGCAGACGGGCCGCCGGGGCACCCTCCTATAGTGTTCTCGGTGGGGCGATGTGGACGCGAGGGTGGCATGGCGCGTGTGGTCGGGGTACACGGGGTGGGCCAACAAGTGCTGGGGGAAGAGAGCCTGTTGAGCAAATGGCGACCGGCGCTGCGGGACGGCCTGCGGCAGGCCGGCGCCGCACCGCTGGGGGAGGGGGATCTGGCCATGGGCTTCTACGGCGACCTGTTCCGGCCGGCCGGGCGCCCTCTGGCGGTGGGCGACCCGCCCTACACCTCCGCCGACGTGGCCGAGGGCTTCGAGCAGGATCTACTCCTCGCCTGGTGGGAGGCTGCTGCGGCGGTGGACGATCGGGTGGCGCCGCCGCGCGGCAACACCCTGGCGCGCACTCCCCGGCCGGTGCAGGCCGCATTGCGCGCCCTGTCCCGGTCGCGGTTCTTCTCCGGCCTGGCACTCCGGGCCTTGGTCTTCGACCTGAAGCAGACCCGCCGTTACCTGACCGAGTCGGGGCTGCGCGAGGCGGCTCGGGGCCGGGTGCATGCGGCCATCGGCGACGACACCCGGGTCGTTGTGGCACACTCGCTGGGCTCGGTGGTGGCCTATGAGGCGCTGTGTGCCCTGCCCGGCCATCCGGTGCGGGTGCTGGTCACCCTCGGCTCGCCGCTCGGGATGCGCATGGTGCTCGACCGGCTCGAGCCGGACCCCGGCCCGGTCCACCGGTGGCCGGGCGGTGCGGACTTGGCGTGGACGAACGTGGTGGACCACGGCGATGTCGTGGCTCTGGTCAAGGATCTGCGCCCGGCGTTCGGCCCGCGAGTGACCGGCGTGGTGGTTCACAACGGAGCTCACGCTCACGACGCGACCGCCTATCTGACGGACGCCCGCACCGGCGCGGCCATCGCCGGAGGACTCGGTGCCGGCTAAGGACGGCTCGGTGTCGGCTAAGGACGGCTCGGCGCCCCGCCGTTTCCTGATAGCAACGGCAATCACCCGGTACCCGAAGGCCACCCATCTCGGCTGGGACCGCCCCGACCTGGCCGACGCCCGCCGGCGCGTTGTCGAACTCTTCACCAATCGCCTCGGCTACCGTCACGTCACCGATCTCGGACTTGATCCGACCAGCGATCAGCTCACCACTGGACTGCGCGCGTTCTGCATGTCTGCGGAGCGCCGACCCGACGACCTGGTCGCCGTCTACATCGCGGGACACGGCGAAGTCCTCGACGACGACGGTGAGCACGTCCTGCTCACCGCGGACACTGACCCCAAGGACATCGACGACGCTCTGCCCACCCGCCGCCTGGCCCGCAAGATACTGCGCCGCACCAATGTGCGCCGCCTACTCATGCTCTTGGACACCTGCTACTCCGGCCGGGGCGGCAACGAACTAGCCGCCGCCGCCCTGGCCCGGATGAACCACCAGTGGGGCGAGGAGACCGGCTCCGGTCTGATCGTCATCTCCGCCACCCAGCCCCAGGAACAAGCCGAGACCGGGGCATTCCCCCATCTACTCGAACAGGCCGTGACCAGCCTGGCCACCGCCGGCTACGGCCCGCGCACCCTGGCGCTGGACTCCGTGGTTCAGCGGATGAACGACCACCCGGACCGGCCTCCCCACCAGCGCATCGGCCTCACACAAATCGGCCTGACCGGCGAGGTGCCGCCCTTCCTCGCCAACCCCCGCCACCAATTCCGCCGTACCGAGGTTGACCTGGAGCTTCAGCAGGCCGCCCAGTGGGAGGAGCACGCCGCGCGGCGGGAGACCGAGTTCCGCACCCGGCTGCTGGCCGGAGCCCAAGGCGCCACCCCCGACCACGCCGGCTGGTTGTTCGCCGGCCGCCGGGAGGCGCTCGGCACGATCACCGATTGGCTTGTGGCCCACAGTCCCGCGCAGCCCGCGCTGGCCGTCACCGGGGACCCAGGCTCGGGCAAGACAGCCGTCCTCGGTCTGATCGCCGCCCTGACCCACCCCGAGCGGCGCCGCACCGTCCCTTTCGACAGCTTGGCCTTGGACCCGCAGTCCCTGCCGCAGCACGCCGTCGACGTCAGCATCCACGCCCAGAACCTCACCAACGATCAAGTGCTCCAGGGCCTGGCCGCGGGCGCCCGGGTCCGGGCCGGCACGCTGGGGGAGTTCCTGGAGGCCCTCGGGCCCCGGAAGTCCAGCAACGATCGGCCGTTCACCGTTCTGATCGACGCCCTCGACGAGGCAGCCACCCCGATCCTCCTGTGCAGCCAGGTACTGCGCCCCCTGATCACACACGCCAGCGGCCGGGTCCGGCTGCTGATGGGCACCCGCCCGCACCTGCTGCCCTGGCTTGAACTGGAGCGTACCGGGCGGATCGACGTCGTCGATCTCGACGCCGACCGGTACGCGGACCCGGACGCCCTGCTGGAGTATACGATCCGCACCCTCATCAGGGCCCACCCCCGCTCTCCCTACGAGAACTGCCCGTCTCCACTGCGGATGGCCGTCGCCCGCGGGATCGCCGCGGCGGCCGGCCGGTCGTTCCTCGTCGCCCGGATCTCCGCAGGCACCCTGGCGGCCGACCCCGCGCTGCCCGACCCGGCCGACCCTGCCTGGCGGGCCGGCCTGCCCAAGCTGCCCAGCGAGGCCATGCGCCGGGACCTGCGGCAGCGCTTGGGTGCGGACGCAGCCCGCGCCACCGACCTGCTGCGCCCGCTGGCCTTCGCAGAGGGCCGCGGGCTGCCCTGGGAGGACATCTGGGCACCGCTGGCCGAGGCGGTGTCCGCGCGCCCCTGCGTCGACGACGACCTGCTGTGGCTGCGCGAGGCCGCCGGGGCCTACGTGGTCGAGGTCACCGAGGACGGCCGTTCCGCCTACCGGCTCTACCACCGCGCGCTTGCCGAGCATCTGCGCGAGGGCGTGGAAACGGCCGCTGTACACGCCGCGTTCGCGCGCACCCTGGTCTCCCGGGTCCCCTACGGCCCTGACGGCGCCCGCGACTGGAGCCGCGCCCACCCGTACACCCGGCGCCACCTGGCCGGGCACGCCGCGCACGGCGGGCTGCTCGACGAACTGGTCACCGACCCCGAGTACCTGGTGCACGCCGACCCGGCCGGGCTGATGCCCCACCTACCCATGGCCCGGTCCCCGACCGCCCAGCTCCCCGCCACCATCTACCGCACCTCCTTCGGCACCCACCGCCGCACCGGCACCGACGAACGACGCCAGATCCTCGCCCTGGACGCGGCCCGGTACAACGTCTCGCCCTTCCTCGCGGCGCTCAACGGCCGTGCCGCGGACCACATGTGGAAACCCCTGTGGGGGTCGGGCGGTACGCTCTCCCCCACGCTGCGCGACACCTTGGCGTGCGCCGCCGGGCCGGTGCGTGCCATGGCACTCGCACTGGTCGACGGTCATCCGGTCGCCGTCACCGGACACGGCGACACCACGGTCCGGGTGCACGAGCTGGCCACCGGCAGGTCCGTCGGGCAACCGTTGACCGGTCACACCGGGGCGGTGACCGCCGTAGCGTGCATCGAACTGAACGGGCGGCCGGTCGCCGTCACCGGGTCCGGCGACCGGACGGTGCGCGTGTGGGACCTGAACACGGGCAGGCCGGCCGGCGGGCCACTGGCCGGACACACTGCGCCCGTGGTCGCGGCGGCATGTACCAAGCTGGACGGCCGCCCGGTCGCCGTCACCGGCTCGTACGACGGCACGGTACGGGTGTGGGATCTGGCCACAGGCAAGGCCATCGGGCAGCCGATGACCGGGCACACCAGCACAGTCGCGGCGGTCGCCTGCACCGAGCTGGACGGCCGCCCTGTGGCGATCTCCTGTTCAGGTGACCGTACGGTGCGGGTGTGGGACCTGGGGACCAGCCAGCCGGTCCTGGACCCGATGCAGACCGGGCACGGGGCCTGGGTGAACGGGGTGGCCTGCGCGCGGCTGGGCGGTCGCCCGGTCTTGGTCACCGCCTCCAGCGACGGGACGCTTCGGGTATGGGACCTGGGAACCGGCCGGTTGGTCCACGGGCCGATGTTCGGGCACACCAGGGCGGTGATCGCGATCACCTGCGCGGTGCTGGACGGGCGGCCGGTCGCCGTCTCCGCCTCCAGCGACGGGACGGTGCGGGCCTGGGAACTGGCCACCGGGGAGTCCGCCGGGGAGCCGATGACCGGACACACCGGAGGCGTGAACGCGGTGGCCTGCCTGGTCCTCGACGGCAGCCCCGTCGCCGTGACGGCGTCCGACGACCGGACTCTGCGGGTCTGGGACCTGCTGACCGCCGGGAAGCGGGTCGGTGCATGGCGCACTGGCCACACCGGCGAAGTCACCGTGGCCGTGGCCACCCGGCTGGGCGACCGGCCTGTGGCGGTCACCGGCGCCAGCGACAAGACCGTTCGGATGTGGGACGCGTCGACAGGGCAGGCCCTGGGCAAGCCCCTGACCGGGCACATCGCCCCGGTGGTCGCGGTCGCATGCACGGTGCTCGACGGGCGTTCGGTCGCGGTCACCGGCTCGGATGACGGCACACTGCGGGTCTGGGACCTGGCGAGCGGGCAGGCTCTCGCCACCCGGACAGCCCGGGGCGGGAGCGGTGTCACGGCGGTGGCGTGCATGACGCTGGACGGTCGGCCCCTCGTGGTCGGCGCGGCCGAGGACGGAACGGCGCGGGCGTGGGATCTGGCGACCGGGGAACCGTTCGGCGAGCCGGTCAGCGTGTCCGACGGCCCACTGCGCGCCGTGGCATGCGGGGCGCTGAACGGTCGGCCGGTTGGCGTCGTCGCCTCCGCCTGCGGGGAGCTGCGGGTGTGGGATCCGGCCACCGGGAGCACGTCCCCGCTCGGCGACCACGACCGGCCGGGCGCAGTGCGCGCGCTGGCCGTCGCCGCGCTTGCCGGTGGACTGGTCACAGTCACCGGCTCGGATGACCAGACGGCGCGGGTGTGGGACCTGGACACGAGAACTCCCATCGGAGGGCCGCTGGCCGGCCACACTGGCCCGGTGACCGCCGTCGCCTGCGCGTCCCTGGACGACCGCCCCGTCGCGGTGACCGGCTCCGGTGACGGGACGGTGCGAGTCTGGGACCTGACGACGCGCCGGCAGACCGGTGTGGTGCACCTCATGGCCCCCTGCCGCGCGGTGGCGCTCAGCGAAGAGGGGCACCTGATCTGCTGCTTCGGCGATCACATCGCTGTCCTCGCCTCGGGCCCGCGCGTCAGCAAGTGACGATGCCGTAGCCGGGGCCGGGTACTCCACCAGCCGGCCGCGGCGTGCCGGAACCAGGGGCGCCAGTTGGAGGTACGGCCGGCAACCAGCCCAGGCCACCACCGTCAGTGGTGCCCCCGCCCGTGCGCTGCCCGGGGTGGCGGAACTTTCGGAATCGGTTAGGAGTGGTAGGGGATACCGGCCCGTACAAGCCGTGGCCGCAGCCGCGCCCACGTCGAGAGCCCTCCACGGCATCGGCAGCTAATTTTTGCCATCGCATCCGAACGACCCTGCCGAATGGGTCGGCGAATGGGTCGGCGCTTCAGCTGGACGACCGTCTGGAGAGTCGGGCCACGGCCGCTGACATGTGGATTCGCTTCCCACGTCCCGAGCGCCTCGCTGAGGACTCGGACCTGCGCATCCGTTCAGTGGGGGTCAAGCCTTCGGCGATGGCGTATAGGCCCGTTCCGCGAAGGTACTCGGTGAAGATGCGGACCACGATGGGCGCGGTTTGGGGGTCGGGTTCGAGACGGTGGAGGCGTTTGCCGTCGGCGGCCTTGGCTGGGTTGGGGTGTGGGCCGGCGTCGGTGAGCCTTTGGGTGCCGGAAACGGTGTCACCCTACGCGACCTGCTTGTATTCGCGGAGGAGGCCACCGAGCCGATCGTGCCGAGAAACCGCTGTGCGGTTGTGAGCGGGCTGCGGTTCAGGGGCGGTCAGTTGGTCTGGTGGTCGTTGTCCGAGGGATCGGTACGGCCGATGACTTTTGTAGTGCTGCGCGTACTCGTTGACGACGAGGCGGAGGTGGTTCTGTCCCGTGATCAGGATGCGGTCGGTGGCCTCACGGCGACACGATCCGATCCAGCGAGGTAATTCCGTGCCTGCTGGGTGATCCAGGGGCCGGTCGGGTGTCGGGTGATGCCGGGATGAGTCGTGCGTGCCGGCGCAGGACCGATCGCGGAGAGACCAGCAAGGCCAGTTGTGATCGCCGCTGCTTGGTGACGAGCCGGAGCAGTGCCGCCATGACGGCCCTGTCGCTCCAGGAGAAGCGGGGGCGTGGCTGGGTGCGTCGTGCGACGGCGAGTTGATGCCGGAGCCTCAAGATCTCCATGTCCTTCGAAGCGTCCGAACGAGCGAGCAGGGCAAGCCATTGGAAGGTCTGGTCGGCGAGTAGGTAGATGAGCCGTATCACCACGACCGGCACGCTGCCTCAGAACGGCTCGCTGCTCCTGAGGTCTGGCAGATCCGAACCAGCAGGTCAGCCCCGATGACATAATTTCCGGCAGGCCGCCGGCCGGGGCGCGTCGCCGCGGTGGCCGGCTTGTCGCTGGTGCCGGGACTGCTGTCACCGGTCACGTTCGAGTCAGAAGCCAATGGGCTCGGCAGACCCGAGCTGGAGGCCCCGCGGGCGGACGAGGTCATACCCCTCTCCCCGAAGATGGACCGTAGGACTGCCGCCCTGGTGAAGGAGAGCGAGGCGGCAGACCGCTCGGCCGCCGAGGCGGTGCGCCGCGACCAGGCCAGGAAGCTGACCTGGCCGAAGGCCGGTACGGCGCGCCTGGCGGTATCCGGCAGCGGCTCGGCCAAGGCCCGGCCGGGCGGCCTGCCCGTCACCCCGCCTCCAGGAGGCAAGCCATTCCGTACCCGGCCCGAGGGCGGTTCCGCAGCGAGGCATGGCTGGACACGAGGTACTCGCGATAGCCGCGGCCGATAGCCGCGGCGGCGGATTCAGAGGGTGTCCGTGGGGGTGGAGGTCACGACGTGGTCCTCTTCGTCTCTGCGTTCGGATACGCGGCGGGAGTGGCGTGGCCGTGGTGTCCAGGAGGTGGGCAGGCCCTCCGACACCAGCCGCATGGTGGACGGTGCGTTTCTGTGGTCAGGTACGAGGTGCAGGCGCTGTACGTCCGGGTCCGGCGGTATACCGTATGCGGACGTACACGCGCACGGGTCGGTGGCGAATCCCGCGAAGCGGTAGGCGATCTCCATCATCCGGTTGCGTTCGGTCTGCCGGAAGTCCGCGACGAGGTGCACCCCCGCCTCGAAGGCCTGGTCGATCAGCCAGTTGAGGATCACGGCGCCGGCGCCGAACGACACCACTCGGCAGGACGTGGCCAGCAGCTTGAGGTGCCAGAACCCGGCGTTCCGAGCCAGCAGCAGCACTCCCACCGCACCGTGCGGACCGAACCGGTCGGCCATGCTGATGACCAGCACGTCGTGCGCGGGGTCGGCGCACAGCTCGCGCAGCACGGTGTCGGAGTAGTGCACGCCGGTCGCGTTCATCTGGCTGGTGCGCAGGGTCAGTTCCTCGACCCTCGCCAGGTCGTCCGCACCGGCGCCGGAGATCCGCATGACCAGTTCCAGCGAGCGCAGGAAGTCCTCGTCCGGGCCGGTGAAGGCGGACTGCTCGGCCGTCCGGCGGAAGTTGGCCTGGTACATACGGCGCCGCTGACGGGAGTCCTCGGTGACCGTGGCCGGTGTGAACTCGGGCAGGCCGGGCAGGCCGAGCACCTGTTCGTGGGAGTAGCAGCGCACCTCGGGCAGATGGAAGGCGACCTCCGCGCGCTCGGCGGGCTGATCGTCGACGAAAGCGACGGCCGTGTGCGCGAAACGCAGCTCGTCCGCGATCCTGCGTACCGACTCGGACTTCGGCCCCCAGCCGATCTCCGGCAGCAGGAAGTACTCGGCAACACCGAGCCGCTCCAGCTTCCGCCAGGCCGGGTCGTGGTCGTTCTTGCTGGCCACCGACTGGAGGATGCCGCGCGAGTCGAGCATGACGATCACCTCGCGCACCGCGTCCGACAGCCGGACGTCGTCCCCTTCGAGGAGGGTTCCCCGCCACAGGGTGTTGTCCAGGTCCCAGACAAGGCACTTCACCGGTACGGCCTGGTCAGCCATGATTCCTCCCCGCGGTGGCCATCGCGTGCTGGGCCAGCACGATCTGGCAGATCTCGGTGGTGCCCTCGATGATCTCCATGAGCTTGGCGTCCCGGTACGCGCGTGCCACCGGGGTGCCGTCCTGTGCGGCGCGGGACGCCAGCATCTGCACCGCCGAGGCCGCGCCCCGGGCCGCGTTGCCCGAGCTGACGTGCTTGGCGAGCACCGCCTGCACGGCCAGGTCGGGATCACCCGAGTCCCAGCACCCGCTGGCGTGCTCGCAGGTCGTGGTCGCTACCCGTTCGGCGACCAGGAGTTCGGCGAGACGTCTGGCCACCAACTGGTGCTCGGCGAGCGGTCTGCCGAACTGCGAGCGCGACCTCGCGTGCGCGGTCGACTCGCGCAGACAGGCGCGCAGGATGCCGACACATCCCCAGGCCACCGACATCCGTCCGTACGTCAGCGCCGTGGTGACGACCATCGACAGTGCCTGCCCGCCGCCGCCCAGCACAGCGCCGGCCGGCAGCCGGACCGAGTCGAGGCGGACATCGGCGTGTCCGGCGGCCCGGCAGCCGACCGGGTCCGGGACACGCTCCACATGCACACCCGGCGCGGTGGCGGGTACGACGACCACCGCCGCGTCCGGCCCGAACCGGCCGACGACCACGATCAGATCGGCGTAGGCGGCCGCCGTGACCCAGACCTTCCGGCCGGTCACCACGACCTCGTCGCCGTCCGGTTCGATACGGGTCTCGATGGCGGACAGGTCACTGCCCGCGTCCGGCTCGCTGAAGGCCATGGCCGCGAGGCCGCCGCTCGTCAGCTCCGTCAGACAGGCACGCCGCTGCTCGGCGGTGCCTAACCGGGCGATGGTCCAGGCCGCCATCCCCTGCGAGGTCTGTACGCTCCGCACGGAACTGCACAGGCTGCCGGTGTGCGCGGTGAGTTCGCCGTTGTCCAGGCTGCTCAGGCCGAGCCCGCCGTACTCCGGGGGCACCTGTGCGCACAGCGCCCCCAGGCCGCCCAGCTCGCGCAGCACCGCGAGTGGCAGTTCGCCGGCCAGGTCCCAGGCGTCGGCCCGGTCACCGACGAGTTCACCGACCAGCGTCCGGGCGCCGGCAAGGCGTTCAACCACGGCCGTCACCGTCTCGAAGCCCCCGCACCAGCGCCGCCATCGACCTGATGGACCGGAAGTTGGCCAGCCGCAAGTCGTTGCCCACGATCGACACCTCGAACGTCTTCTCCAGGTGGACGACCAGCTCCATCGCGAACATCGAGCTCACCAGGCCGGACTCGAACAGGTCCTGGTCGAACGTCACTTCGGTCTTGAGCCTGTCCACCAGGTACGACTTCAACGTCTCCTCGATGGCCGAGTCCGTACCCGGCCCCTGGTGCGTCGTCACGAGAGTGTCTCCCTGTAGTCGTGGAAACCGCGCCCCGACTTCCGGCCCAGGTCGCCGTCGCGGACCTTGGCCAGCAGTTGTTCGCACGGTCGGTAGCGTTGTTCGCCGGTGCGCTCGTACAGCGCCGCCAGCGAGTCGACGAGGTTGTCGAGACCGATCAGGTCGGCGGTGCGCAGCGGCCCGGTCCGGTGCCCGAGACACCCCACCATCAGCCTGTCGACGTCCTGCGCCGTAGCCACGTCCTCGTCGACCAGGCGCGCGGCGTCGTTGAGCATGGGGTGCAACAGCCTGCTGGTGACGAATCCGGGGGAGTCGCGGACCACGACGGCCCGGCGGTTCAGCGCCGCCAGCAGCTCGGTCACGGCAGTCACCGTGGCCTCGTCCGTGCGGGGGCCCCGGATCACCTCGACCAGGTCGATGAGGTATGCCGGGTTCATGAAGTGTGTGCCGATCAACTGCTGTGGCCTGGGCAGCGAATCGGCGAGCGCGTCGATCGGGATGCCCGAGGTGTTGGAGATCAAGGGGGTGTCGGCGTCGATGACGCCGGCGGCATCGACGAGTACCCCTACCTTGGTGGCCTGGTGCTCGACGACGGCCTCGACGACTGCGCGCGCACCGGCCAGCGCGCTCAGCGACGTGGTGGTCACGAGCCGGCCCGGCGTGCGCCCGGAAGGCAGCGCGTCCATCATCCGGGCGTGCCGCAGCTGGGTTTCGATCGTGCGCTCGGCCCGGTCCAGCTCGGCCTGTCCGACATCGAGAAGTACGACCGGCAGTCCGCTGCCCAACACGGTCGTCGCGATGGCCGTCCCCATCACACCCGCACCCAATACGGCAACCGGACCTGGCCGGCAATCAGCCGCCATATACGCCTCCGTAAATCGCGTCGGATTACCACTCGCTAACTGAGGATGAACTCGGCGGACGATAGCAGTGGAAAAGGTTTTGGATCAAGGTGGGTGGTGTAATTGACGTGACGGTGGACCGTCGGCAGACTCTCTGGTCAGGGCGGTACTTTCCTTGATCTGGACAATGCTAGCGTTGACCTGCGAAGAAAAGCCTGCCGTCCGGTGCGAAGGGTGGCTCGCTCGTGATCCTCGCGCTCAGTATTCGCTGTGAAACGCCCTGTCAGGAATGCATCGTCGTCATCTTGCTTTTCTACTTGCGCAGAATTGCTTTTCTACTTGCGCGGGATTGCTTTTCTGCTTGCGGGGTACCTTGTGCGACTTCCAGGAGGACTCGGATGGTGGGCAACGACAAGCTGCTCGACTACCTCAAGCGGGTCACCACGGAACTCGACCTGACCACCGAACGCCTCCGGGCGACCGAGGAACGCGGGCGCGAGCCGATCGCGATCATCGGGATGGGGTGCCGCTTCCCCGGCGGGGTGGATTCACCGGAAGACCTGTGGCGACTGGTGACCGAGGGCCGGGACGTCGTGTCGGACTTCCCGACCGACCGCGGCTGGCCGCTCGCGTCTCCGGACGCCGTCGTACTGCCCGGTGAACCCGCGGCCGTCCCCGTCCGCCGCGGTGGGTTCCTGGCCGGTGCCGACGAGTTCGACGCCGGTTTCTTCGGCATCGCACCGCGCGAGGCGCTCGCGACGGATCCGCAGCAGCGGCTGCTGCTGGAGATCGCCTGGGAGACCTTCGAACGGGCCGGGATCGACCCCGAGTCGCTGCGGGGCAGCCGCACCGGGGTGTTCGCCGGGACGATGGGCTCGGACTACGCCCTCTCCGCGGTCCCCATACCGACCGATCTCACCGGGCACCTCATCACCGGGGCCTCGGGCAGTGTCGTCTCGGGGCGCATCTCCTACACCTTCGGTCTGCGCGGCCCCTCGATGACCGTGGACACCGCCTGTTCCTCGTCCCTGGTCGCTTTGCACCTGGCGGCACAGTCCCTGCGCTCGGGCGAGTGTGATCTGGCGCTGGCCGGCGGGGTGTCGGTGATGTGCACCCCGTCCATCTTCGACGTGTTCGCCCAGCACGGCGGCCTCGCGCCGGACGGGCGCTGCAAGTCCTATGCTGCCGCGGCCGACGGAACCGGCTGGAGCGAAGGGGTCGGCGCGCTGCTGGTGGAACGGCTCTCGGACGCGCAACGCAACGGACATCGGGTACTGGCCGTCCTGCGCGGCTCCTCGGTCAACTCCGACGGCGCGTCCAACGGCCTCACCGCCCCGAACGGGACGGCGCAGCAACAGGTCATCGAGGCGGCGGTGGCCGCGGCCGGACTCTCCATGGACGACGTCGACACGGTGGAGGGGCACGGCACGGGTACCAGGCTCGGCGACCCCGTCGAGGCGCGCTCGCTGCTGGCCACGTACGGCCGCGACCGGCCGGCCGAACGGCCACTGTGGCTGGGGTCGGTCAAGTCGAACCTCGGCCACACGCAGGCGGCGGCAGGCGTGGCCGGCGTGATCAAGATGGTGCTCGCGATGCGGCACGGAGTGCTGCCCGGCACCCTGCACGTGGACGAACCCAGCGACCAGGTGGACTGGTCGGGCGGCGCGGTCCGACTGCTCACCGCCTCACGGGCCTGGCCGGAGACGGACCGGCCACGGCGGGTGGGAGTCTCGTCGTTCGGGGTGAGCGGCACCAACGCCCATGTCGTGCTCGAAGAGGCGCCGCCGACGACCGTACTCGAACAGGCGCCACCAGCCTCCGTGCTCGGACAGGCGCCGCCGCCCCCCGCCGAGCGACGCCGCACACCGCACGTCGTCGTGCCCTGGCTGCTTTCGGCCCGTTCACCGGAGGGACTGCGCGCCCAGGCCGAGCGTCTGCGCGCGCACGTACTCGAACACGACCGGCACCCGGCCGACGTCGGCTACTCGCTCGCGGTGACCCGCACGGCCCACGACCACCGTGCCGTCGTACTCGGAAACGACCGGACGTCCCTCCTGGACAGTCTGGGCGCGCTCGCCGAGGAGTCCCGGCAGGGCGTTCACCTCATCCGGGGGCGCCGGGCGGAGGCGGCGCGGCGGCCGGTCTTGGTCTTTCCCGGCCAGGGCACGGAGTGGGACGGGATGGCCCGCGAACTGCTGGACACGGAACCGGTGTTCGCCGCCCGGATGGCCGAGTGCGCCACCGCGGTCGGCGAGTACGTCGACTGGTCGCTGCTCGACGTGGTGCGGGGTGCCGACGGCGCGCCGGGACTCGACCGGGTGGATGTGCTCCAGCCGGTCCTGTTCGCGACGATGGTGTCGCTGGCGGGCCTGTGGCTGTCGTACGGGGTGACGCCCGCGGCCGTGGTCGGGCACTCCCAGGGCGAGATCGCGGCCGCATGCGTGTCGGGGGCGCTGTCCCTGCGGGACGCGGCGCGCGTGGTCGCCCTGCGCAGTAAGTCATTACGGCGGCTGTGCGGCCTCGGCGGGATGCTCTCCACGGTGGCGTCGGCCACCGAGACGGCGGAGCTGCTGGAGCCGTGGCGCGAGCACCTGTGGGTCGCGGCGGTCAACGGGCCGACGGCCGTGACGGTCTCCGGCGACGCCGACGCCCTGGACGAGTTCGAGCGCGAACTCTCCCGCCGGGGCATGCTGCGCTGGCGCGTCCCGGGAGTGGACTTCGCTGCGCACTCGGGCCACGCCGACCTGCTCCGGGAGGAGATCGAGGCGTCCCTCGCGGGCATCGCACCGCGCGGTACGGCCGAGATCCCGTTCTACTCCACGGTCACCGGCGGCCGGCAGGACACATCGGGCCTCGACGCCGGCTACTGGTTCCGCAACCTGCGCCGAACCGTCAGGCTGGACACCGCCGTACGCGCCCTGCTCGACGATGGACACGGCCTGTTCGTGGATGTCGGCCCGCAGCCCGTGCTGACGATGGGCATACAGGACCTGATCGACGAGTCCGGCCGGGATGCCGCCGTCGTCGGCACGCTGCGGCGCGGCCACGGCGGCCGGGAGCAGTTCCTGTCCGCCGTCGCCGAGGTCCATGTGCGCGGGGGCGCCCTCGACTGGCGCGCCGCCTTCACCGACGCCGAGGTCGTCGACCTGCCCACCTACGCCTTCCAGCGCAAGCGCTACTGGTTGGCCGGCGAGCGCGAACGGAACGAGCGCGAACGGAAGGAGACCGCGCCCGCGGCGCTGACGGCGGAAGCGGCGGCCCGGCCGTTCTGGGACCCCGTGGACCGCGGCGACCTGCACGCGCTGACCCGGCTGCTCGGCGTCACGGGGGACACCCCGCTGGAGGCGGCCCTGCCCGCCATCGCCGGCTGGCGCCGGCAGGCCCAGGAACGGGCAGCCGTGGACTCCTGGCGGTACCGGATCGCCTGGACGCCACTGGCGTCGACCGGGACACAGGCCCCGCAGGGCACCTGGGTGATCGTCGTACCGGAGGCGCACGAGCAGGACGAACGGGTCCGAGCCGTGCTCGCCCGCCTGGAGGACGGCGGCGCGGAGGTCACGACGGTGACGCTGTCGGCGTACGACGCGAACCGCCGGCGGATCGCCGAACCGCTGCGGGACGCGCTCGGCGGCTCCCAGCCGGTCGCCGGGGTGGTGTCACTGCTGGCCCTGGCCGAGGAACCGCACCCGGACCACCCCGCGCTCCCCACCGGAGTGGCGCTGACGCTGGCCCTGGTGCAGGCCATGACGGCGGAGGCCAGGAGCACGGCGAAACTGTGGTGTCTGACCTGGGGCGCGACGTCCGCCACCGGCCGGGCGCCCAGCCCCGCCCAGGCGCAGATCTGGGGACTTGGACTCGCGGTCGCGCAGGAGCACCCGAGGCTGTGGGCGGGCCTGGTCGATCTGCCCGCCGCGCCCGACCCCGCCGCCGAGGCACGGCTGAACGCAGTCCTGGCGGGCGGGACCGGTGAGGACCAGATCGCGCTGACCGCGTCGGGCGCGATGGCCCGCAGACTGGTCAGGGCCGGTGCCCCGGAGCGCGACGGCGAGCCGTGGCGGCCACGGGACACCGTCCTGGTCACCGGCGGCACCGGCGCGCTGGGCTCACACGTCGCCCGGTGGGCGGCCCGCAACGGCGCCCGGCACGTGGTGTTGCTCAGCCGCAGGGGGGCCGAGGCCCCGGGTGCCGCCGAACTGGCCGCCGAACTGGCCGAGTCCGGAGCCACGGTCGCGTTCGAAGCCTGCGACACGGCCGACCTCGCCGGGCTCGCCGAGGTGCTCGCCCGCATCCCCGGGGAGACACCGCTGCGCGCGGTGGTGCACTCCGCCGCCGTGAGCGGCGACCATGCGCCGGCCTCGGAGACGACGGTCGCGGAGTTCGCCGAGGTGGTCACCGGCAAGGCCGTGGGCGCGGCCAACCTGGACGCCCTGCTCGCCGACACCCCGCTGGACGCCTTCGTCCTGATGGCATCGCTCTCCGGCGTACTGGGCGGGGGCGGCCACTGCGCCTACAGCGCGGCCAACGCCCATCTCGACGCCCTGGCGGAACGGCGCATGGCCGCCGGACGGCCGGCCACGTCGATCGCCTGGGGCGGCTGGACCGAGACCGGTCTGTCGGACACCCCGGACGAACTCCGGGAGCTGTTCCACCGGCTCGGGGTCAGGGCCATGCCCCCCGGCCCGGCGATCACCGCGCTGAGCCGGGCTGTCGCGGACGGCACGCCGACGTCGGTGGTGGCGGACCTGGACTGGTCGCTTTTCATCCCCGCGTTCACGGCCCTACGGCCGAGCCCGCTCGTCGCGGACTTCGCCCGCGGCCTTGGCACCGACGAGCCGGACCGGGCGGCGCCGCTGCGGGAACGGCTGGCCGGGCACTCCCCGGCCGAGCAGGAGGACATCCTGCTCGACCTGGTGCGCGAACGCGCCGCCGGCGTGCTGCACCAGCCGGAACCGGAAGCGGTCGAGGCCGACTGCAGCTTCCGCGGCCTGGGCTTCGACTCGCTGATGTCCGTCGAACTGCGCAACGGCCTCAACGCCGCTACCGGACTGCGGCTGCCGACCACCGTGGTCTTCGAGCACCCGACCCCGGAGGACCTCGCCCGCCGACTGCGCTCCGAACTCGCGCCGACGGACGACACCGGCGTGCCGGTGGCCACCTTCGCCGAACTGGACCGGCTGGAAGCCGGATTGAACACCACTGCCTTCACCGTCGAGGCGAGGGCCCGGGTCACCGCCCGCCTGACCGCCCTGGTGGCCAACTGGACCGCCGCAGCCCCCGGCGGCGAGGCGGCCGACGTGATCCCGGACGGGGCCGGCGACGAGGAGATGTTCCGTTACCTGCAGGACAACTTCGGCATCTCCTGACACCACCCGGCCGACCCACCGCCCGAGGAGCGACCATGTCCCAGGACGACCGTCTCCGGCGCCTCCTGCGCGAGACCGCCGCACAACTCCACCACACCCGGCGGCTGCTCACCGAGTCCCGGGCCCAACCGCTGGAACCCGTGGCGATCGTCGGCATGGCCTGCCGCTACCCCGGCGGCGCCGACTCGCCCGAACGGCTGTGGGAGCTGGTCACCGCCGGAGCCGACGCCATCTCCGCGTTCCCCGCCGACCGCGGCTGGCGGCCGCTCGGCGCCGGACTCGACCAGGGCGGGTTCCTCCACGACGCGAGCGGGTTTGACCCGGAGTTCTTCGGCATTTCGCCGAAGGAGGCGACCGGGATGGACCCCCAGCAGCGACTGCTGCTGGAGACCGCGTGGGAGGCCGTCGAGCGGGCCGGGATCGATCCCTCGACCCTGCGCGGCAGCCGGACCGACGTGGTGGTCGGCGGCGCCTTCACCGGCTACGCGCCCAGCACCATGGGAGCCTTCGACGGGTCGGAGGGCGACGCGGTCACCGGCAGCTCGACGGCCGTGCTGTCCGGCCGGATCTCCTACACCCTCGGACTGGCCGGCTCCGCCGTCACCCTGGACACCGCCTGCTCCTCCTCGCTCGTCGCACTGCACCTCGGCATCCGCTCGCTGCGCGCGCACGAGTGCGACCTCGCGCTGGTCGGCGGAGTCACCGTGACCGGATCGCCGACGCCGATCGCCGAGTTCGCCCGGCAGGGCGGCCTGGCGGCGGACGGGCGGTCCAAGGCGTTCGCCGATACCGCCGACGGCATCGGCTGGGGCGAGGGCACCGGCCTGCTGCTGGTCGAGCGGCTCTCCGACGCCCAGCGGCACGGTCACCCCGTGCTGGCCGTGGTACGGGGCAGCGCCACCAATCAGGACGGCGGGTCCAACGGCCTCACCGCGCCCAGCGGTACCGCGCAGCGCGCCGTGATCCAGCAGGCGTTGGCCGACGCGGGCCTGTCTCCCGCAGACGTGGACGCGGTCGAGGCCCACGGCACCGGGACCAGCCTCGGCGACCCCATCGAGGCCCAGGCGCTGTTGGCCACCTACGGACAGCACCGGCCGGCCGAACGGCCGCTGTACCTGGGGTCGGTGAAGTCGAACGTCGGTCACACCCAGGCGGCGGCGGGCGTGGCCGGGGTGATCAAGATGGTGCAGGCGATGCGGCACGGCGTACTGCCCCGCACCCTGCATGTCGGACAGCCGTCGTCCCATGTCGACTGGACGGCCGGTGCGGTGGAACTGCTGCGCGAACAGCGGGCCTGGCCCGAGACCGGCAGGCCCAGGCGGACCGCGGTGTCCTCGTTCGGCATCAGCGGCACCAACGCACACGTCGTACTCGAAGAAGCGCCCGCGACCGACACGCACGACACCGCCATAGCCGAAACCGCCGTGGACGAAGAATCCCCCGGCCCGCTGCCGCTGCCGTGGGTCGTCGTGTCGGCGAAGAGCGAGCCCGCGCTGCGCGCGCAGGCGGCGAAGCTGTACGACCACCTGGACCGGCGGCCGGCGGCGACCGTGCCCGATGTGGCCCGTGCGCTGGTCACCAGCAGGTCGCTGTTCGACCACCGGGCCGTGGTCACCGCCCACGACCGGGGCGAACTGCTGGCGGGGCTGCGCTCGTTGTCCGAGGGGACGCCGGCCGACCGGGTGGTCACCGGCGTGGCCGGCCGGGCCCGGACGGCAGCGCTGTTCACCGGGCAGGGCTCGCAGCGGCCCGGCATGGGGCGTGAGCTGTACGAGCGGTTCCCCGTGTTCGCTGAGACGTTCGACGCGCTGTGCGACCGGTTCGACGCGCTTCTGCCCACCCCGCTGCGCGAGACCGTCTTCGCCGAGCCCGGCACCCCCGAGGCCGCCGCGCTCGACCGCAGCGGCTTCGCACAGCCGGCGCTCTTCGCCGTAGAGGTGGCGCTGTACCGGTTGTACGAGTCGTTGGGCCGGACCGCGGACTTCGTGCTCGGGCACTCGCTCGGCGAGATCTCCGCCGCGCACGTGGCCGGCGTATTGTCCCTGCCGGACGCGGCGCGGATGGTCGCGGCGCGCGGTTCCCTGATGCAGGAACTGCCGGGCGGCGGGGTCATGAGCGCGGTGCGCGCGGGCGAGCCCGACGTACTGGCGGTACTGAGGGACCTGCGCCGGCCGGTGGACATCGCCGCCGTGAACGGCCCCGACTCGGTGGTGGTGTCCGGCGCCGAGGACGAGGTGGCCCTGGTGGAGCACGTCGCGTCCACCCGGGGCTGGAAGACCACGCGGCTCGCCGTGACGCACGCCTTTCACTCGGCGCTGATGGACCCCATGCTCGACCGGTACGCCGAGGTGCTGTCCGAGGTGTCCTTCGGCGAGCCGGTCACCGGGTTCGTGTCCACGACCTGGGGCCGGGTGGTGTCCGGCGCGGAACTGGGCAGAGTGGAGTACTGGCTCGACAACGTGCGCCGCACGGTACGGTTCGCCGACGCGGTGCGCGCACTCGACGCGTCAGGCGTCGGCACCTACCTGGAGATCGGCCCGGACGCGGTGCTGTCCTCGCTGGCGCAGGACTGCGTCCCGGATCCCCGGCGCGCCGTGTTCGTGGCCACGCAGCGCCGGGACAAGGGCCAGGCGGAGACGTTCGAGCGGGCGTTGGCCCGGCTGATCGTGCGGGGCGGCCCGCCACCGGCGCCGAGTCGGGCCGAGGGCGCCCGGCGCCGGCACGTCGAGCTGCCCACGTACGCGTTCCAGCGCGACCGGTACTGGCTCGGCTCGACGCTCTCGTATGCCGCACCCGCCGACGACGGGCCGGACTGGCACTACGGGATCACCTGGGAGCCGCTGCCGTCCGCGCACCAGGCCCCGACCCTCGGCGGCACCTGGCTGCTCGCCGTCCCGGAGGACGGCGCCGGCGGCGGAGTCGCCTCGGCCCTCACCGCCGCCGGCGCTCACGTGTCGCGGCTGACGGTCGCCGACCCGGACCGGGCGGCGCTGGCCGACCGGCTCGGTGCGCTGCCCACGGCGCCCACCGGGATCGTGTCCCTGCTCGACGGCGCCACCGACCCGCTCCCCGAACTCGTGGGCGTGCCGACCGGCCTGGCCGCCACCCTGGTCCTGGCGCAGGCGCTCGGCGACGCGGGCCTCACCGCACCCCTGTGGTGCGTCACCACCGGCGCGGTCTCGGTGTCCGGGGAAGCGGTCACCGGACCGGCGGGCGCGGCGGTCGCCGCAATGGCGAGGGTGGTGGGACTGGAGCACCCCGAACGGTGGGGCGGCCTGGTCGATCTGCCCGCCGCACCGGACGGCGCGGACCTGACCGCCCTCGCGGAAGTACTCGCCCTCGCCCCCGGCGAGGACCAGCTGGCGATCCGGCCGTCGGGCCGTTACGCACGCCGCCTCACCCGCACCCCCGTACCCCTGGGCCGACAGCCGTGGCGGCCCACCGGAACCGTGCTGATCACCGGCGGCACCGGCGGACTCGGCGGGCACGTGGCTCGCTCGCTGGCGGAGAGCGGAGCCGAGCATCTGGTCCTGCTCAGCCGACGCGGCCCGGACGCACCGGGCGCACAGGCACTGCGCGACGAACTGACCGCGCTGGGCGCCCAGGTCGCCATCGTGGCCTGCGACGTGCTCGACCGCGACCGGCTCGCCTCGGTACTGGCCGGACTGCGCGCCCACGGCAGCCCGGTCCGGGCCGTCGTGCACACCGCGGGGGCCCCGCAACCCGCCCTGCCGATCGCACGGACCGGCCTCGGACAACTCGCCGAGGTGATGGCGGCCAAGTCCGCCGGAGCCGTCCTGCTCGACGAGCTGACAGCCGAGGACGACCTCGAAGCCTTCGTCCTGTTCTCGTCGGCTGCCGGAGTGTGGGGGAGCGGCGAACAGGGCGGCTACTGCGCGGCCAACGCGGTGCTCGACGCCGTGGCGCAACGGCGGCACGCGCGCGGCCGGGCCGCCACCTCGATCGCCTGGGGCGTGTGGGCCGGTCCAGGTATGGCCGAAGGAGCCGGCGACCGGTACGCCCTCCGGGGCCTGCGGCCGATGGACCCCGACCTGGCGGTACGGGCACTGCACCGGGCCGTGGCGAGCGGCGCCCCGGCACAGGTCGTCGCCGATGTGGACTGGACCCGGTTCGCGGCCGGTTACACCGCGGCCCGGCCCCGCCCGCTGATCGCCGACCTGGTCCCGCGACCCGCGCCCGCCGGCCCCGCCCCCCGGTCCGACCTGCGCGCGAGACTGGCCGAACGGTCCGGCCGGGAACAGCGGGACACACTGCTCGACGTCGTGCGGCGGGAGGTCGCCGCGGAACTCGGGCACGGTTCGGCCGACGCGGTCGGGCCCGAACGGCCGTTCCGTGAACTGGGCTTCGACTCGCTGCGCGCGGTCGGACTGCGCAACCGGCTGACCGAGGCGACCGACCACCCGCTGCCCACCGGCCTGATCTACGACCACGAGACGCCGGCCGCGCTTGCCGAGCACCTGACCACGCTGCTGCGCGAGGAGACGCTGACCGGCCCGGACACCGGGACCGAGGACGGCGGCGGGCTGCACGCGCTGTACCGCAGACTGGCGCTGCTGGGAAAGATGCAGGCGATCGAGTCGCTGTGCGTCGGGGTGGCGGGCCTACGGGAGACCTACGACGACCCCGCCGACTTCGCTCCGGCACCCCGCCTCGTACGCATGGCCCGCGGCGACCACGGACCCACCCTGTTCGCGTTCCCGCCGTTCGCCCCCGTCGAGCCGGCGATCCAGTTCGCCCGGCTGGCCGACTACTTCCAGGGCCGCACCGACCTCGCGGTGGTCCCGATCCCGGGCTACCGGGCCGGTGAACCGCTGGCGGCCACGGTCGACGCGCTCGTCGGGGTGCTCGTCCGGCATGTGCTGCACGCTCGCGGCGACGCGCCGGTCGTCATCCTCGGCTACTCGTCCGGCGGCTGGCTCGCCCACGCCGTGACCGAAGGACTGGAGGCGGCCGGCCAACCGCCCTCCGCCCTGGTGCTGCTCGACACCTACCTGCCCGACGGCATGTCCCCGGCGCTGCGCCGGGCCATGAACTACGAACTCGTGGTGCGCCGGGAGACCTTCGCCCGGCCCGACGTGACCGCCATCACCGCGTACGGCACCTACCGGCGCCTGTTCCGCGACTGGCAGCCGGGCCCGGTCGCCGCACGGACCTTGTTCCTACGGCCGCGGGACTGCGTACCCGGCTCGCCGGACGAGCCCGCCGTCACGGACTGGCGCTCACACTGGCCGCCCGGCCACGAGGCCGGTGAGGTCCCCGGCGACCACTGCACGATGGTCGGCGATCACTCCGACACCACGGCGGCGGCGGTGTGGTCCTGGCTGTCCGCTCGCCAGCAGAACGACAAGCAGAACGACAAGCAGAACGACAAGCAGAACAGCAACACGAGGAGCACTCCGTGAGCGAGACCAGTTGGCTGCGGCCAGGCGAGACGTCCCAGCTCGACCCCCGGACGCTGATCGAGCGGGCCGCCGTCACCGATGTCGTCGTCGCGGCCGGGCTGCTGTTCGACTCCGGCGAGTTCGACACGCTCGGTACCCTCTACACGGCGGACGCGCTCTTCGAGATGCGCCCCGCGCCCGAAGGCTTTCCCGCCACGGTCTCCACCCGGGAACAGATCACCGACGGGCTGGCCCGGCTCTGGCAGCACAACCGGGAGACGGTGGGCGTCCACTCCCGGCACGCCACCTCCAACCTGCTGGTCACCAGGCTGGGCGCGGACACGGCCGAGGTGTACTCGATCTTCACCGTCACCGGCATCTACACCGACGGCCGGCTCGGACTGCGCCGGCTGGGGAACTACGTCGACCTGCTGCACCGCGAGGGCACGGCGTGGCGCATCGCGCATCGCCGGTTGTACATGCAGGGGCCGCCGCCGGTGTGGCCCGCCGACGGGCGGGACACTGATCAGCCCGACACTGATCAGCCCGGCTCTGAGCAACTCGGTCCGGAACAGCCGGTTTCCGAGCCGGCGCAGGAGCCGGTGGTATGAAGGCGACGAACGACCCGGCCTCCCGCACCGGCCACCCCGGCGAACCCATCGCCGTGGTGGGCATGTCGTGCCGGGTGCCGAAGGCCGCCACGCCCGACCAGTACTGGCAGCTGCTGTGCGACGGCGTGGACGCGGTGGGGGAGGCGCCCCCGGACCGCTGGCCCGGCTCCGCGCTGCCCCACCGCTTCGGCGCCTTCCTCGACGACATCGCCACCTTCGACGCGGCGTTCTTCGGTGTCTCCCCCCGTGAGGCCGCCGCGATGGACCCGCAGCAGCGGCTGCTTCTGGAACTGAGCTGGGAGGCCCTGGAACACGCCCGCATCGTGCCGGCACGATTGCGCGGCAGCGCGACGGGCGTGTACGTCGGCGCGATGTGGGACGATTACGCGACCGTGCTGCTCCGGGCCGGTACGGACGCGATCGACCAGCACACGATGGCGGGCACCGGCCGGGGCGTCATGGCCAACCGTGTCTCGCACACGCTCGGGCTGCGCGGCCCCAGCATGACCGTGGACACCGCCCAGTCGTCCTCGCTGGTCGCCGTGCATCTGGCCTGCGAGAGCCTGCGCCGCGGCGAGTCCTCCACCGCCATCGCCGGCGGGGTGAACCTCAACATCCTCGCCGAGACCACCCTGGGAGCGGCCAGGTTCGGCGGACTGTCGCCGCAGGGCCGCTGCTTCACCTTCGACGCGCGGGCCGACGGCTATGCGCGCGGTGAGGGCGGCGCTCTGCTGGTGCTCAAGACGCTGTCCGACGCGCTCGCCGACGGCGACGAGATCCACAGCGTCATCCTCGGCGGCGCCGTCAACAACGACGGCGGCGACACTCGGCTCACCGTACCCAGCGCGGCGGCCCAACGACAGGTCGTCGAAGAGGCGCACCGGCAGGCGGGCGTCGACCGTTCGGACGTGAGTTACGTCGAACTGCACGGCACCGGCACCAGGGTCGGCGACCCCGTCGAGGCGCGGGCGCTCGGGTCGGCACTCGGCGCACACCGTCCGCCCGACCAGCCGCTGCTGGTGGGCTCGGCCAAGACCAACATCGGCCACCTGGAGGGCGCGGCGGGCATCGCGGGCCTGCTCAAGGTGGTGCTGAGCATCCGGCACCGGCAGCTGCCGCCCAGCCTTCACTTCGAGACGGCGAACCCGGAGATCCCGCTGTCCGAACTGCGCCTGCGCGTGCAGACCGAACTGGACGCCTGGCCGTCCGGGCGACGACTCCTCGCCGGAGTCAGCTCGTTCGGCATGGGCGGCACGAACTGCCATCTCGTGCTCGCCGAACCTCCGGCCCGCGACAGCGCACCGCGCAGTCGCCCCGAGGGTGAGGTGCCATGGCTGGTCTCGGGCCCCACGCCGGAGGCCCTACGCGCCCAGGCGTCCGCCCTGCTGTCCTGGCTGGACGCCTGCCCCGGCGCCGAACCCCGTGCCGTCGGGCTGTCGCTCGCCCTGACCAGGACGCACTTCGAGCACCGTGCCGTCGTACGTGGTCCGGGCCTCGCCGAGTACCGGCGCGGACTGGCCGACCTCGCGGAGGGCCGGCCGCCGGCCGGCACCGGGACCGAGTGGCTGACCGGACTGCCCCGCGACCCGGCCGGCTTCACCGACCTCCCCACGTACGCCTTCACCAGGCAGCGGTACTGGGCCGGCGAGAGCGCGCCCGTGCCACGGGCCGCGCCGAAGGACCTGCTGGAGCTGGTCCGCACCCATGTCGCGATCGAACTGGGTTTCGTCACCGGCGAGTCGATCGACCCGGAGCTGACCTTCGAGGACCTCGGCGTCGACTCCCTCGGCCTGACGGAGATCAGCGCCGGCCTCAGCAGGGCCACCGGCCTTCGCCTGACGTACCGCCCGATGTTCCGGTACCCGACCCCCGCACGGCTCGCGGGCTTCCTGCTCGCGGAACTGGCGGACGCCCGGCCGTCCGAACCGATGCCCGCCCTGACGGCCCCGGCCCCGGCCCCGACGGCGGACGCCCCGACCTCGGACGACCCGATCGTGGTCGTGGGCATGGCCTGCCGCTACCCCGGTGGCGTGCGCTCGCCGGAGGACCTCTGGCAGCTGGTCAGCGAGGGCCGCGACGCCATCACCCCCTTCCCCGCCGACCGAGGCTGGGACATCGAGCGGATCTACGACCCCGACCCCGACCGTCCGGGCACCTCCTACACCCGGCACGGCGGCTTCCTGCACGACGCCGACCGGTTCGACGCCGACTTCTTCGGCATCAGCCCACGCGAGGCCGGCGCGATGGATCCGCAGCAGCGCCTGCTGCTGGAGGTGTCCTGGGAGAGCATCGAGCGGACCGGGACGGACCCGACGACCCTGCGCGGCAGCCGCGTCGGGGTGTTCGTCGGCGCGACCTCCCAGGAGTACGGCCCCCGACTGGACGCCGCCGACAACGGCACCGATGGCTACCGGCTGACCGGCAGCACCGTCAGCGTCCTGTCCGGCCGGGTCGCCTACACGCTCGGCCTGCTCGGCCCGGCCGTCACCGTGGACACCGCGTGCTCCTCGTCGCTGGTGGCCGTGCACCTGGCGACGCAGGCACTGCGCCAGGGCGAGTGCACGCTGGCCCTCGCCGGCGGGGTCACGGTCATGGCGAACCCGGGCATGTTCGTGGAGTTCAGCCGTCAGCGCGGGCTGGCACCGGACGGCCGTTGCAAGCCCTTCTCCGCGAGCGCCGACGGCACCGCGTGGGCCGAGGGCGCAGGTGTGCTGGTCCTCGAGCGGTTGTCCGACGCGCGGCGCAACGGCCACCGGGTGCACGCTGTCCTCGCCGGCTCGGCCATCAACTCCGACGGCGCGAGTAACGGACTCACCGCGCCCAACGGCGCCGCCCAGGAAAGCCTGATCCGCCAGGCCCTCGCCGCCGCCGGACTGGCCGCTCACGAGGTCGACGCGGTGGAGGCGCACGGCACCGGCACCGCCCTCGGCGACCCGATCGAGGCCGAGGCGCTGCTGTCCACCTACGGCCAGGGCCGGCCCGCCGGACATCCGCTGTGGCTGGGCTCGCTGAAGTCCAACATCGGACACGCCCAGGCCGCGGCCGGCGTCGCCGGCATGATCAAGATGATCACCGCCATGGGACACGGGTCGCTGCCGAGAACCTTGCACGCGGACGCCCCGTCGCCGCACGTGGACTGGTCGGTGGGCGACATCGCGCTGCTGTGCGAGGCCGTGCCGTGGCCCCCGTCCGGCAGGCCGCGCCGCGCCGGGGTGTCCTCGTTCGGCATCAGCGGCACCAACGCGCACGTGATCCTCCAGGAGCCGTCGCCCGACGAGCGCCCGCAGCCGCCGCGGTCCGCACCCGGCGCCGTACCCGTCGTGATGAGCGCCAAGGACGACGACGCCCTGCGCGAGCTGGCCACCCGGCTGTCCACGCTCGACGCCGAGCCGGTCGACCTCGCCTTCTCGCTGGCGACCACCCGTACCGCCTTCGCCCAGCGGGCCGTCATCGTGGCCGAGGACCGGGTGCGACTGCAGGCCGGACTGTCCGCGCTCATCGAGGGCAGGTCCACGCCGGACGTGCTGCGGGCGAGCGCGAAGGCCGCGGGCGGCACGGCGTTCCTGTTCACCGGCCAGGGCAGCCAACGGGTGGGCATGGGACATGAGCTGTACGTCGCGTACCCGGCCTTCGCCGACGCGCTCGACGAGGTGTGCGCGCTGTTCGATCCGCACCTGGACCGCTCGCTGCGCGAGGTGATGTTCACCGACGAGTCGGGACTGCTCGACCGGACCCGCTACACCCAGGCGGCGTTGTTCGCCCTGGAGGTGGCCCTGTTCCGGCTGGTGGGGCACTGGGGCCTGCGACCGGACCACCTGCTGGGGCACTCGGTCGGCGGGATCGTCGCCGCGCACGTGGGCGGCGCGCTGTCGCTGCCGGACGCGGTCCGGCTGGTCGAGGTGCGCGGCCGACTGATGCAGGCGCTGCCCGCCGGCGGCGCGATGTTCGCCGTACGGGCCTCCGCCGAGGAGGTCGCCGCGCTGCTCGACGGCCACGAGGACTCGGTGGGCATCGCCGCGGTCAACGGCCCCGACTCCGTGGTGATCTCGGGCGACGAGGGCCCGGCGCGCCGTATCGCCGAGCAACTGGGCGGCCGGGTACGGCGGCTGCGGTCCAGCCACGCCTTCCACTCGCCGCACACGGCCGCGATGCTGGAGGACTTCCGCCGGGAACTGGGGGAACTCCACGCCACGGCCCCGCATATCCCCGTCGTCTCCGACCTGACCGGCGTCCTCGCGACACCCGCGCAACTGGGCTCACCGGACTACTGGGCCCGGCATCTGCGTGAAACCGTCCAGTTCGAGGCCGGCCTGCGCCACCTCGACGCCCAGGGCACGACGGGCTATCTGGAGCTGGGGCCGGACGCGGTGCTCGCCGTACCGGCGGGTGAGGTCGCCACCGATGCCACCGCCGTCGCCGTCCCCGCGCTCCGGCACGACCGGCCCGAGGCGCGGACCCTCGCCATCGCCGTCGCGCACCTCAACGCCCGCGGTGTGCCGGTCGACTGGCCGGCGTACTTCGCCGGCCGGGAGCCGCGCCAGGTCGAGCTGCCGACCTATCCCTTCCAGCGCCGGCGCTTCTGGCTCACCGGCGCCGCCTCCGCGGCGGCCGGGCATCCTTGGCTGAGCGACGTGACCGAACTGGCCGACGAGCAGGGCTGGTTGGCCACCGGACGGCTGTCCGCCCAGGACACCCCGTGGCTGTCGGAGCATGTCGTGGCCGGCCGGGAGCTGCTGCCCGCGGTCGCCTTCGCCGAACTGGCCCTGTACGTCGCCGGCCGGGCCGGCGCCGAACACATCGCCGAACTCACCGTCGAGCGGCCGCTCATCGTGTCCGAAGCGGACGGCACGGACCTCCAGGTAGCCGTAGGGACTTTGAACGCCTCCGGCCAGTACCCGTTCAGCGTGTTCGCCCGGGGCGAGCACGACACCGACTGGACCCGACACGCCACCGGCGCCCTGGCCCCCGGTACCGCCGCACCGCCGTCCCCCATGCCCGAGCAGTGGCCGCCGGCCGGTGCCGAGCCGCTGGACCTGACCGACGCCTACCCGCGACTGGCCGGGCTCGGCTACGACTATGGCCCCGGCTTCCAGGGCCTGCGCGCCGCGTGGCGCTCCGGCGCCGACGTCTACGCCGAGGTCGAACTGGCCGCCGAGCCCGGCCGGTTCGGTCTGCACCCCGCCCTGCTCGACCCTTGTCTGCACCCCGTGGTGCTCGGACTGCTCGGCCGGGCCCGTACCGGTCTGCTGCCCTTCTCCTTCACCGGCGTGACCCGGTACGCCCTAGGCGCGACCGCACTGCGCGTCCGGCTCACCACGACCGGTGACGACACCGTCGCGCTCACCGTCGCCGACACCTCCGGGAAACCGGTCCTGGCCGTTGCGTCGCTGGCGCTGCTGGCCATGGACACGAGCGTGCCCGACGCACTGCACACGGTCGAGTGGGTGCCCCGCACCACGGACGGTACGGACGTCTCGGCCGGGGGCCGGACACCGGTGGTCGCGGAGACGACCGTGTCCGCCGGTCTCGACGCCTCCACCTCCACCGCGGACGTCCTGCTCGTCGACTGCACGTCCGAGCGGCCCTCACACGACGTCGTGGGACGCGCGCACGCCCTGACGGCCGGGCTGACCGCCCTGATCCAGGACTGGCTGGCCCAGGAGCGGTTCGCGGACACCAGGCTGGCGGTGCTCACCAGTGGCGCGGTCGCCGTGGAGTCCGACACGGAGATCGAGGATCCCTCGGGTGCGGCGGTCTGGGGCCTGGTGCGCACGGCCCAGCTCGAACATCCCGGGCGGTTCCTGCTCATCGACAGTCAGCCGGTCGACCGGGCGCACGTCCATGCCGCTCTGGCTGCCGACGAGCCCCAGTTGGCGCTGCGCGACGGCCGGCTCCTCGTGCCGCGCGTTCGCCGTCTGCGCCCCGTCCGCGAGGACCCGCGGAGCCTGAGCGGCACGGTCCTGATCACCGGCGGGACCGGTGGCCTCGGCGCACTGCTCGCCCGGCACCTCGTCACCGCCCACGGGGTACGCGACCTGGTGCTGACCAGCCGGGCCGGGCGGAACTCGCCCGGCGCGGCCGAACTGGAGGCCGAGCTGACCGAATCGGGCGCCACCGTGACGGTTGCGGCGTGCGACGCGGCGGACGAGGACGCGTTGGCGGACCTGCTCGCGACACTGCCCGACCTGGACACCGTCGTCCACACGGCCGGTGTGCTCGACGACGCGACCCTCACGTCGATCACCCGGCAGCAGATCGACACCGTACTGCGCCCCAAGGTGGACGCCGTCGTACACCTGGACCGGCTCACCCGCGACCGCGACCTGTCCGCGTTCGTCGTGTTCTCGTCCGCGGTCGCCGCGCTCGGCAACCCCGGGCAGGCGGTCTACGCGGCGGCCAACGCGTTCCTGGACGCCTTCGCCCGGCACCGCAGGGCACAGGGCCTGCCGGCGCTGTCACTGGGCTGGGGACTCTGGGCCGACGGCGTCGGCATGGCACGGCAGTTGATTCCGGCCGAGGAAGCCCGTATGCGACGCGGCGGGCTGGGGGCGATCACCACAGAAGAAGGGCTCGCCCTCTTCGACGTGGCCCTGTCCGGCGGGCACGCCCATGTGCTGCCGGCCAGGCTCACCAGCCGCCGCCCCGCACGGTCCACGCCCACGCCGGGCGACGGCCTGCCCGGTCTGCTCGCACGCCCCGAGCCCGAGCGCGCCCGCGCGGCCCTCGACCTCGTCCGCACGGAAGTGGCGGCCCTGCTCGGCCACTCCGATCCCGGTACCCTCGACCCGGACCGCTCCTTCAGGGACCTCGGGTTCGACTCCCTCACCGGGGTCGAGTTCCGCAACCGGCTGCACACCCTCACCGGGATCCGGCTCCCCGCCACGGTCGCCTTCGAACACCCGACCCCCACCGCGCTGGCGGGTCATCTGCTGGACGAGATCGCCGGAACCGGGTCCGCCGCCGACGAGCCGGACCGCACCCCCGTGGCGCCTTCCCATTCCACTTCCACCGACGACGATCCGATTGTCATCGTCGGCATGGCCTGCCGCTATCCGGGCGGGGTGCGCTCCCCGGAGGACCTGTGGCGACTGGTCGTCGAGGGCACCGACGCGGTCTCGGACTTCCCCGCCGACCGGGGATGGGACCTCGCAGCGCTCTACGACGAGGATCCGGCGACGACCGGCACCAGCTACACCCGGCACGGCGGCTTCCTCTACGACGCGGCCGACTTCGACGCCTCCTTCTTCGGCATCGCCCCACGGGAGGCGCTGGCCACCGACCCGCAGCAGCGCCTGCTGCTGGAGACGGCGTGGGAGGGCCTGGAGCACGCCGGGATCGTCCCGGCGTCCCTGCGCGGCAGCGACACGGGTGTCTTCACCGGCGTCATGTACCACGACTACGCGGGCAGGCTGCTCTCCGCTCCCGACGACCTGGAAGGCCAGCTGCTGATCGGCAACCAGGCGAGCGTCGCCTCCGGCCGGGTGGCGTACGTGCTCGGCTGCGAGGGGCCCGCGGTCAGCGTGGACACGGCCTGTTCCTCGTCCCTGGTGGCGCTGCACCTGGCCGCGCAGGCACTGCGTTCCGGCGAGTGCTCGCTGGCCCTGGTGGGCGGCGTGGCCGTGATGGCCACGCCGCAGACGTTCGTCGAGTTCAGCAGGCAGGGCGCGCTGTCGCCGGACGGCCGGTGCAAGTCCTATGCCGACGCCGCCGACGGCACCGGCTGGTCCGAGGGCGTCGGCATGGTGGTGGTGGAACGGCTGTCCGACGCCCGGCGCAACGGACACCAGGTGCTGGCGGTGGTCCGGGGAAGTGCCGTCAACCAGGACGGCGCGTCCAACGGGCTCACCGCGCCGAACGGCATGGCCCAGCAGCGGGTGATCCGGCGGGCGCTGGCCAACGCGGGTCTCACCGCCTCCGACGTCGACGCCGTGGAAGGACACGGCACCGGAACCCGGCTCGGCGACCCGCTCGAGGTGCAGGCGCTGTTGGCCACCTACGGCCGCCGCCGGCCGGCGGACCGCCCCCTTTGGCTCGGCTCGGTGAAGTCCAACATCGGTCACACCCAGGCCGCCGCGGGCGTGGCCGGCCTCATCAAGATGGTGCAGGCGATGCGGTACGGGGTACTGCCGCGGACCCTGCATGTCGACCGGCCGACGTCCCAGGCGGAATGGTCGACGGGATCGCTGCGGCTGCTGACCGAGCCACAGGCGTGGCCGGACGCGGACCGGCCACGGCGGGCGGCGGTGTCCTCGTTCGGCGTGAGCGGAACCAACGCACACGTCGTCCTCGAAGCCCCGGAACCCGCCGAGACCGCCGCACCGGTGGGCACCGGCGAGACGGCACCGGTGCCGTGGGTGCTCTCGGCCAAGTCCCCCGAGGCACTGTGCGCACAGGCCGCCCGGCTCCTGGACGTCGTCGACGAACGGGACGTCGGGGACGTCGCCTTGTCGCTGGCGACCACCCGCACGGTGTTCGAACACCGTGCCGTTGTCGTCGGCGCGGACCGCGCCCGTCTGCGGGCCGGACTCATGGGCCTGGCCGAGGGGCGGGACGTGCCGGGCGTGCTGACCGGCGCGGCGAGCGAGGACCGCCAGGTGGTGTTCGTGTTTTCCGGGCAGGGCACGCAGTGGGCCGGAATGGCGGCCGAACTGCTCGACGCCTCACCCGTGTTCGCCGCCCGGATGGCCGAGTGCGCCACCGCGCTGAGCCCGTTCGTCGACTGGTCCCTGCTCGACGTCGTCCGGGACCCGTCCGAACTGGACCGGGTGGATGTGGTCCAGCCGGCCCTGTTCGCGGTCATGGTGTCCCTGGCCGAGCTGTGGCGCTCGTACGGAGTGACCCCGGCCGCCGTCGTCGGACACTCCCAGGGCGAGATCGCCGCCGCCTGCGCCGCGGGCGCGCTGTCCCTCACCGACGCGGCCCGGATCGTGGCGGAACGCAGCAAGTGCCTGCGCCGGCTGTCCGGCACGGGCGGGATGCTGTCGGTCACGCTCCCGGCCGACGAGACTGCGCGGCTGCTGGAACCCTTCGAGGGCCGGCTGTCGATCGCGGCGGTCAACGGCCCGGAGGCGGTGATCGTCTCCGGCGACCTCGGCGCGCTCGACGAACTCGAACGCGAGCTGTCCCGCCGGGGCACACTGCGCTGGCGACTGGCCGGAGTGGACTTCGCCTCCCATTCGCCACAGGTCGAATCCCTCCAGGAGGAGATCGAGACCGCCCTCGCCGCCGTCACACCCCGGACGGCCACCATCCCCTTCCACTCCACCGTCACCGGCCGGCGGCACGACACCTCGACCCTCGACGCCGCCTATTGGTACCGCAACCTGCGTGAGCCGGTGCGGTTCGCCGAGGCCGTAGGGGACCTGGTCGGCCGGGGACTGACGCACTTCGTCGAGGTGAGCCCGCACCCGGTGCTGCTGCCCGCGGTCCAGGAGGCCGTGGATGCGGCCGGTGTGCCCGGTGCCGTGATCCCCTCGCTGCGGCGCGACGAAGGCGGGCTGCAGCGGTTCTTGACGTCACTGGCCGAGGCGCATGTGCACGGCGTCCCGGTCGACTGGACACCGGCGGCCTCCGGCGGGCGCCGGGTCGACCTGCCCACCTACGCCTTCCAGCACCGCCGCTACTGGCTGGAGCAGGGCACCGCGCCGACAGGGGACCCGGCCGGTCACCCGTTGCTGAGCGGTTGCGTCGTCCTCGCCGACGGCGCGGGCCTGGTGCTGACCGGCGACTGGTCCCCGGCCACGCATCCCTGGCTCGCCGACCACACGGTGCTGGGCTCGGTGGTGGTGCCGGGCGCGGCGCTGATGGAGCTGGCCGTGTGGGCGGGCGACCAGGTCGGGTGCGACCTCGTCGAGGAACTGGTCCTCCAGGCGCCGCTGGAGGTGCCGGAGCGCGGTGTCCGGGTGCAGATACGGGTGGGCGCGGCGGACGGGATCGGCCGCCGTGAACTGACCGTGCACTCCCGATCGGCCGACGAGGACTGGCGACTGCACGCCGGCGGCTCCCTCACGACCTCCGGGCCGTACGCCGTGGACCCGCTGGCGTGGCCACCGGACGATGCCGCGCCGGTCGACGTGAGCGGGCTGTACGAGCGGCTGGCGGACATCGGCCTCGCCTACGGGCCGGCGTTCCGGGGCCTTCGCACGGTGTGGCGGCGCGACGCCGAACTGTTCGCCGAGGTCGAGCTGGCGCACGGCGTGGAAGCGGACGGGTTCGGTGTGCACCCGGCCCTGCTGGACTCCGCGCTGCACGCCCTCGAACTGGCCGCCGTCGAGGACGGCACACCGCTTCTGCCGTTCTCCTGGAACGGCTTCCGCCTGCACGCCACCGGCGCCTCGGTCCTCCGGGTCCGGCTACGCCCCGGCCGGACCGGCGGGATGGCGCTGACGGCCGTCGACCGCACCGGCGCGCCGGTGATCTCGATGGACTCGCTGAGCACCCGGGCGCCGGCGGGGGAGAGGCCTCGCGTGGACTCGCTGTACCGCGTGAACTGGGTTGAGCGGACACCGGCGGCGACGATGCCTCCTGCCGCGCGGTGGGCGGTCCTCGGCGCGGACGGCGCACTGCCCGGCGAGTCCTTCGCGGACCTCGACGCGGCGGCCGGGGCCGCGCCGGACGTGGTGCTCGCGGTCTGCCCGGTGTCCGAAGACGTGGTCACGGGCGTGCACGAGTCGGCCCACTGGGCCCTGTCGCTGCTGCGGTCCTGGATGGAGGACGAGCGGTTCTCCTCCGCACGGCTCGTGGTCGTGACGCGCGGTGCCATGGGCCCCGGCGACAACGTGGCGGCGGCACCGGTGTGGGGACTGGTCCGCTCGGCCCAGGTCGAACACCCGGACCGGTTCATGCTGGTGGACCTCGACGACCACGAGGCGACGAGCGCCGTTCTGCCGGCCGCGCTCGACCTGGGCGAACCCCAACTGGTGATACGGCAGGGCACGGTCAGCGCGCCCCGGCTCGAACCGGCGCCCGCGGAAACGGCCGTATCGCCGACGGACCCCGAAGGCACCGGCGCTGTATCGCCGATGGACCCCACCGGCACCGTCCTGATCACGGGAGCCCCCGGCGCGCTGGGCAACCTGGTCGCCCGCCATCTCGTCGCCGAATACGGTGTACGGCACCTGCTGCTGGTGAGCCGACGCGGCCAGGCGGGCGACAACGCGGCCGCTGTGGAAGCCGAGCTGACCGCCCTGGGCGCCGAGGTCCGCCTCGTGGCGTGCGATGTCTCCGACCGGGCCGCCCTGGCCGCGCTGCTGGCGACGGTACCGGCAGAGCACCCCCTCGTCGCGGTGGTGCACGCGGCGGGCGTGCTCGACGACGGCGTGCTCTCGTCGCTGACCGACGAGCGGATGGACCGGGTGCTGCGGCCGAAGGCGGACGCCGCGTGGTGGCTGCACGAGCTGACCCGTGAGGCCGACCTGTCCGCGTTCGTCCTGTTCTCCTCGGTGGTCGGGGTGCTGGGCAACCCGGGCCAGAGCAACTACGGGGCGGCGAACGCGTTCCTGGACGCGCTCGCCGAACTGCGTCGCGGTCAGGGGCTGGCGGCCCAGTCGCTCGCGTGGGGACTGTGGGCCGAGGCCGGCCGGATGACTGAGCACCTCGACCCCACCGAGCTGCGGCGACGGATCGCCCGGACCGGCGTCTCCCCCCTGTCCACATCGCACGGCATCGCGCTCCTCGACGCGGCCCTCGGCCGGCCGGACGCCGTACTGGTGACCGCCCGGCTGGACACGGCCGCCTCCCGCTCCGCCGACACCAGCCCCATGCTGCGCGGCCTGATGCCGGCCCCCCTACGGCGCGTGGTGGACGACGGCGCGGCCGGGTCGAGCCTGGCGGAACGCCTGGCCGCCCTGCCGGAGGCCGCGCGCGAACGGACGGTGATGGATCTGGTGCAGCGGCAGACGGCTCTGGTGCTGGGCCACGACCGACCCGACGCCATCCGGATGGACCGGGCCTTCAGGGAGATCGGGTTCGACTCGCTCAGCGCGGTGCAGCTCAGGAACAGATTGGGCGCGGAGACCGGGCTGCGGATATCCGCGTCCGTGGCGTTCGACCACCCGACCCCGCTCGCGCTGGCCACCCACCTGCGCGGTGAACTCCTCGGCGGGCAACCACCCGTGGCGGAGGCCCGTGCCACGCGGAGCGCCGACGTGGTGCCGGCGGCCGACGAACCGATCGCGATCATCGGGATGGCGTGCCGGCTCCCGGGCGGTGTGCGCTCCCCCGAGGACCTGTGGGAGCTGCTGCTCCGGGGCGAGGACGCCATCGGCGAGTTCCCCATCGACCGCGGCTGGGACGTCGGCGAGCTGTACCACCCCGATCCCGACCGGCCCGGCAAGAGTTACACGCGCACCGGCGGCTTCCTCTACGATGCCGCGGACTTCGACCCGCAGTTCTTCGACATCAGCCCGCGCGAGGCGCTCTCCGCCGACCCGCAGCAGCGGCTGCTCCTGGAGACCTCCTGGGAGGCGTTCGAACGGGCCGGGATCGACCCCGAGACGGTGCGAGGCAGCCGAACCGGGGTCTTCGCCGGGGTGATGCATCAGGACTACGGCTCCCGCCTGCGCACGGTGCCCGAGGAACTGGAGGCGTACGTCGGCATCGGCAGCGCGGGCGGTGTGGCCTCTGGCCGCGTGGCCTACACGTTCGGCCTGGAAGGCCCCGCGGTGACCGTCGACACCGCGTGCTCGTCCTCGCTGGTGGCGCTGCACCTGGCCGCGCAGGCGCTGCGCAACGGCGAATGTTCGCTGGCGCTGGCGGGCGGGGCCACGGTGATGTCCACGCCCAGCCTGTTCGTCGAGTTCAGCAGACAGCGGGCGCTGTCCCCCGACGGCCGGTGCAAGTCGTTCGGCGAGAGGGCCGACGGGGCCGGCTGGGCCGAGGGCGTGGGCATGCTGCTCGTGGAGCGGCTGTCGGATGCCCGGCGCAACGGGCACACCGTCTACGCGGTGATCCGCGGGTCGGCGGTCAACCAGGACGGCGCCTCCAACGGGATGACCGCGCCGAACGGCCCCGCCCAGCAGCGGGTGATCCGTCAGGCGCTGACGGCGGCCCGGCTCTCCGAGTCCGACGTGGACGTGGTGGAGGCGCACGGCACCGGCACGGCCCTGGGCGACCCGATCGAGGCGCAGGCGCTGCTGGCGACCTACGGCCGGGACCGGGAGCTCCCGCTGTGGCTCGGATCGGTCAAGTCGAACATCGGACACACCCAGGCCGCCGCCGGTGTCGCCGGAGTGATCAAGACCGTCCTCGCCCTGCGGCACGCGACCCTGCCCCGGACCCTGCACGCCGACACGCCGACACCCCACGTGGACTGGTCCGCCGGTTCGGTACGGCTGCTGACCGAGACCCGGCCGTGGCCCGAGGACGGCCGTCCGCGACGCGCCGCGGTGTCCTCGTTCGGGATCAGCGGCACCAACGCGCACGTGGTCCTGGAGCAGGCTCCGGCCGACGACCGGGCCGACGTGCCGACCGACATGCCGACCGACGTGCGGGCTGCCGATCGGCCCGCTGCCGGGGCGCCGTTGCCGTGGATCCTCTCCGCGCGCACCGAGGCCGCGCTGCGCGCCCAGGCCGCCCGTCTGCTGCCGGCCGCCGACTGCGCCGTACCGGACATCGGGTACTCGCTCGCCACCACACGAAAGGCGTTCGAGCACCGGGCGGTCGTCCTCGGTACGGACGCGGCGGAGATGCGCCGCGGGCTGGCCGCGCTCGCCGGGGGCGGTGCCGACCCGGCCCTGGTGCAGGGCGTGGCCGACACCGGCGGACAGGCCGCGTTCGTGTTCCCCGGCCAGGGCTCGCAGTGGCCCGGGATGGCCTCGGAACTGCTCGACTCGTCCCCGGCCTTCCGGCAGGAGATCGAGGCGTGCGCCGAGGCGCTGGCGCCGTACGTGGACTGGTCCCTGACGGACGTGCTGCGCGACGGACACGGCCTGGACCGGGTGGACGTCGTCCAGCCCGCGCTGTTCGCCATGATGGCGGGACTGGCCGCGCTGTGGCGCTCCTACGGAGTCCGTCCCGCCGCGGTGGCCGGACACTCCCAGGGCGAGATCGCCGCGGCGTACGTGGCCGGCGCGCTGTCGTTGCGGGATGCCGCGCGTGTCGTCGCCCTGCGCAGCCGGGCCCTGGCGACGCTGTCCGGCAAGGGCGGCATGCTCTCCGTCCCGCTCCCGCTCGACCAGGTCCGGGCCCGCGCCGAGACCTGGGGCGAGCGGCTGTCCGTGGCCGCGGTCAACGGGCCGAGCGCAGTCGTGGTGTCCGGCGAGACCGGGGCCCTCGAAGGGCTGCTCGCCCAGTGCCGGGCCGACGGAGTGCGCGCCCGCCGGATCGCGGTGGACTACGCCTCCCACTCGGCGCAGGTCGAAGAGGTCCGCGAACAGATGCTGACCGACCTCGCGCCGATCACCCCGCGCCCGGCGGAGATTCCGCTCCACTCCACGGTCACCGGCGAGCAGATCGACACCACCGTCATGGACGCCGAGTACTGGTACCGAAACCTGCGCCTGACGGTGCGCCTGGACGAGGTCGTGCGCGGGCTCGCCGAGGCCGGCATCGGTGCTTTCATCGAGGTGAGCCCGCATCCCGTCCTCACGGCCGCCGTACGGGAAACCGCGAGCGACACGGCCGTGATCGGCTCGCTGCGCAAGGACGACGGCGGCCAGGGCCGGTTCCTCGCCGCGCTGGCCGAGGCATATGCGCGTGGCGTCGACGTGGACTGGTCCAAGGCCTTCGCCGGGTTGGACCCGCGCCGGGTGGATCTGCCGACGTATCCGTTTCAACGGCAGCGGTACTGGCTGCCGAGCGGCGAGGAGACTCCCGCGGACGACGCGTTCTGGACGGCGGTGGACAGTGGTGACGTCGACGAGCTGGGCCGGACGCTGCCGCCGGACGCGGATCACGACCCGGAGGCGCTGCGCACGGTGATGTCCGTGCTGTCCACCTACCGGCGGAAACGGCGCGAGGTGACGGCCGTGGAGTCGTGGCGGTACCGGATCGCCTGGCGGCCGATGCCCGGGACACCGTCGGCGTCGTTGTCCGGCACCTGGCTCGTGGTGGTCCCGCTGCACGGCGTACGGCGGGAATGGGCCGACGGATGCCTGGACGCGCTGATCGCGGCGGGCGCACGGGTCGTCCCGGTCGAGGTGGACCCCGCCGGCACCGGCCGGAAGGCACTCGCCGCCCGGCTCCGGGAAGCCACCGATTCCCCCGTGAACGGTGTGCTGTCGCTGCTGTCGCTGGACGAACGGCCGACTCCCGTCGTCCCGGCCGGTTTCACCGGCACGGTCGCCCTGGTGCAGGCGCTCGGCGACGCGGGCCTGACCGCTCCGCTGTGGTGCGCCACGCGCGGCGCCGTGGCGGTGGGCGACGGCGAACCCCTCGCCAGTGCCCGGCAGGCGTTGGTGTGGGGGCTGGGCCTGGTGGCCTGCGTAGAGCATCCCGATCGCTGGGGCGGACTGGTCGACCTGCCCGAGACGATGGACGCCCGCGCCGGGGCGGGCCTGTGCGCGCTGCTCGCTGCGACGACGGGCGAGGACCAGGCGGCGGTGCGCCCCTCCGGGGTGTCCGTGCGCCGGCTGGTACCCGCCGGCCGTGCCCCGGACAGTGACGCGCCGTGGTCCCCCCGAGGGACGGTGCTGGTCACCGGCGGCACCGGAGCGCTCGGGTCGCAGGTGGCCCGCTGGCTGGCACGCCAGGGAGCCGAACACCTCCTGCTGGTGAGCCGCCGCGGCCCGGACGCACCGGGCGCGCCGGAACTCGAGGCGGAGCTGACCGGCCTCGGCGTCCGGGTCACCCTGGCCGCGTGCGACGTGTCCGACCGCGCGGCCCTGGCCGAACTGCTCGCCACGGCGCCCGAGCTGTCGGCGGTGGTGCACACGGCCGCCGTGCTCGACGACGGCACGGTCGGCGCCCTCACGCCGGACCAGCTGGGCCGCTCGCTGCGGGTCAAGATGGGCGGCGCGCTCAACCTGCACGACCTCACCCGGGACCGCCGGCTCTCCGCGTTCGTCATGTTCTCGTCGTTCGGCGGCACGATCGGGCTGCCCGGACAGGGGAACTACGCGCCGGGCAACGCCTTCCTGGACGCGCTGGCCCGGCACCGCGGGGACCTCGGTCTCCCCGCGACCTCCGTGGCCTGGGGAGCGTGGGCCGGCGGCGGCATGGCCCGTGGCGCGGTCGCGGGAACCCTGCGACGGCACGGGCTGCCGGAGATGGAGCCGGAAGCGGCACTCACCGAACTGGGCCGGGCCCTGGCGGCCGACGAGACGTACGTGGCCGTCGCCGACGTCGACTGGCGGCGCTTCCACGTCGCCTTCACCGCGCTGCGGCCCAGCCCGCTGCTGCGGGAAGTGCCCGAGGTCCGCGAGACCACGGCGGAGACGACGGCCGCGGCGGAACCCGGCTCCGGCGAGACGTCCCTGGCCGCTCGGCTCACCGCGCTGTCCGAGGAGGACCGTGCCCGCCGGCTGCTGGACCTGGTCGATGCGCACGTCGCGGCCGTACTGGGGCACGCACGAGGAGACGTGGCGACGGACCGTGCCTTCCAGCAGCTCGGCCTCGACTCGGTCACGGGAGTCGAACTGCGCAACCGGCTCGGCGCCGCGACCGGTCTGACGCTCCCGGCGACCACGGTGTTCGACCATCCGACACCCACCGCGCTGGCCGGCTACCTCGCGAGCCGGTTCGCCGACGGCGCCGAGGCACCGAGCGACGAGTTCGACCGGTTGACGGCGAGGCTCTCGTCGGCGGGCACCGCCGAGCGCGCCCACCTCACCATGCGGCTGCGCTCCCTGCTCGTGAAGTGGGGCGACTTTGACGAGAACGGCACGGACCCGGCCGAGTCCCTGCGGACGGCCGACGACGACGAGCTGTTCTCGTTCATCGACAAGGACCTGGGAGTGTCATGACCACGCGTAACGAGGAAAAGCTCCGCGACTACCTCCGCAGGGTCACGGCGGATCTCCACAGGACCCGTCAACGGCTGCTCGAAGCGGAGTCACAGGACCGGGAGCCGATCGCGATCGTCGCGATGAGCTGCCGGTACCCGGGCGGTGTGCGCTCCCCGGAAGACCTCTGGGAGCTGGTCCAGGCGGGACGCGAGGGCATCTCGCTCTTCCCCGCCGACCGCGGCTGGGACCTGTCCGCTCTGTATCACCCGGACCCCGACCACCCCGGCACCACCTACGTCCGCGAAGGCGGATTCCTGCACGACGCCGCCGACTTCGACGCCGCGTTCTTCGATATCTCCCCCCGCGAGGCCCTGGCCATGGACCCGCAGCAGCGGCTGCTCCTGGAGACCTCCTGGGAGGCGTTCGAACGCGCCGGGATCGACCCGGTGTCGTTGCGCGGAAGCGACACCGCGGTGTTCACCGGTGTCACCTACCAGGACTACTGGTCCCGTCTGCGGCAGGTGCCCGAGGAACTCCGGGGCCATCTGGTGACGGGGAACACCGCGAGCGTCGCGTCCGGCCGCGTGGCGTACAGCTTCGGCCTGGAAGGCCCCGCGGTCACCCTGGACACCGCGTGCTCGTCGTCCCTGGTGGCACTGCACTGGGCGGCGCACGCACTGCGCTCCCGTGAGTGCTCGCTGGCCCTGGCCGGCGGGGTGGTGGTGATGGCCTCGCCCGACATGTTCGTCGAGTTCGGCCGGCAACGCGGACTGTCGCAGGACGGCCGGTGCCGCTCCTTCGCCGCCGACGCGGGCGGTTTCGGCTCCGCCGAAGGCGTCGGCCTGCTCCTGCTGGAACGCCTCTCCGACGCCCGCCGCAACGGACACCCCGTCCTCGCGCTGCTCCGTGGCTCCGCGGTCAACCAGGACGGCGCCTCCAACGGGCTCACCGCACCGAGCGGACCGGCTCAGGAACGGGTCATCAGACAGGCGCTGACCGACGCCCGGCTGGCCGCGTCCGACGTGGACGCCGTGGAGGCGCACGGTACGGGGACCCAGCTCGGCGACCCCATCGAGGCACGGGCACTCCTCGCCACCTACTGCCAGGGGCGGGAGCGGCCGCTGTGGGTGGGGTCGGTCAAGTCGAACATCGGGCACACCCAGGCCGCCGCGGGCGCGGCGGGCGTGATCAAGATGGTGATGGCCCTCGGACACCAGACCCTGCCCAGGACGCTGCACGCGGACGACCCGTCGCCGCACGTGGACTGGTCAGGGAAGCTCGCGCTGCTCACCGAGCACGTGCCGTGGGCGCAGGACGACGGACGCCCGAGGCGGGCCGCGGTCTCGTCCTTCGGAGTCAGCGGTACGAACGCCCATGTGATTCTCGAAGAGGCCGGGCCCGGAGCGGAAGAGGCACCGCCCGCCACCGCCCCCGACCTGGTGCCGTGGATGTTGTCCGGCAGGACGCAGGACGCGCTGCGGGGCCAGGCGGTCCGGCTGGCGCAGTCCCTGCGTGCCGCGCCGGATGTGCCGGTCGCGGACGTCGCGTACAACCTGGCCACGACCCGTGCCGTACTCGAACACCGTGCCGTGGTGGTCGGGAACGACCGCGAGGAACTGCTGCGCGGGCTCGACGCGCTGGGCACGGACAGGCCCGCGGCCCACGTGGTGCGCGGCGCCGCGCCGGCGACCGGCCGGGTCGCCCTCGTCTTCCCCGGCCAGGGCACGCAGTGGACCGGAATGGCTCGTGAACTGCTGGAGACGGAACCGGTGTTCGCCGCCCGGATGGCGCAGTGCGCCGAAGCGGTCGGCGAGTTCGTCGACTGGTCGGTCCTCGACGTGGTGCGCGGCGCCGAAGGCGCGCCCGTACCGGACCGGGTGGACGTGGTCCAGCCCGTGCTGTTCTCGATCATGGTGTCGCTGGCGGACGTATGGCGCTCCTACGGCGTCGTGCCAAAGGCCGTCGTCGGGCACTCCCAGGGGGAGATCGCGGCCGCCTGTGTGGCGGGAGCTCTGTCACTGAACGACGCGGTACGGGTGGTCGTGACGCGCAGCAGGGCGCTGCGGCGACTGTGCGGCCGGGGCGGGATGCTCTCGGTGGGAGCACCGGCCGCCGACGTGACGGCCCTGTTGCGACCGTGGGACGGTCGGCTGTGGGTCGCGGCGGTGAACGGCCCCGCCGCGGTGGCGGTCTCCGGCGACGCCGACGCCCTCGACGAGTTCGAACGCGAGCTGTCCCGCCGGGGCGTACTGCGCTGGCGACTGGCCGGAGTGGACTTCGCCGCGCACTCCGCGCACGTCGACGACATCCGGGCCGAGATCGAGGCCGGCCTCACCGGCATAGCGCCGCGCGAGAGTGACATCCCGTTCTACTCCACGGTGGACGGGGCCCGGCTGGACACGACCGTGCTGGACGGGGAGTACTGGTACCGCAACCTGCGGCACGTCGTCCGCTTCGAGCCCGCGGTCCGGGCACTGATCGACGACGGGTTCACCGCCTTCGTCGAGTCGAGCGCGCACCCCGTGCTGACCGTCGGCATACAGGACACCGCCGACGCCATGGGCGTGGAGATCGCCGCCGTGGGCTCGCTGCGCCGTGACGAGGGCGGGCTGCGGCGTCTGCTCACCTCACTGGCCGACGCCCATGTCGCCGGCGTCCGCATCGACTGGACCAGGGCGTTCGGCGACACTCCCAGGCCCCATGCCGACCTGCCCACCTACGCCTTCCAGCGACAGCGCTACTGGCCGGCGAACACCGCCGAACCCGCCGACGCGGCCGGCCACGGGCTCGACACCACCGGACATCCGCTGCTGGGCGCCGCGCTGGCACTGCCGGAGTCCGACGGCGTGGTACTCACCGGACGGCTCTCGCCGCGCTCCCACCCCTGGCTGGCGGACCACACCGTGTTCGGCTCGATACTGGTACCCGGCACCGCGCTCATCGACATGGCCATCCGTGCCGGGGACGAGGCCGGCTGCGGTCACCTCCGCGAACTCACCCTGGAGAAACCGCTGATGCTCGCGGAGACCGCGGGTGTCCACATCAGGGTGTCGGTGGAGGCCGCGGACGAGTCGGGCGACCGGCCACTGAGCGTGCACAGCCGCCCCGAGGACGCACCACCGGGCACCGGCTGGACCCGGCACGCGGTCGGAGCCCTGACGTCGAGTGAGCCGGCGGAGCCTGCGCCGTCGGTCACGGAATGGCCGCCCACCGGGGCCACACCGGTGGACCTGGACGGCTTCTACGACCGGCTGGGCGACGCCGGACTGGGCTACGGCCCCGCGTTCCGGGGGCTGCGAGCCGTGTGGCGGCTCGGTGACGAGATCCTTGCCGAGGCGGAGCTGCCGGAGAACGCCGAGACCCGCGGCTTCGGGCTGCACCCCGTCCTGCTGGACTCCGTACTCCAGGCCCTGCTGCCCGACCTGCTCGCCCCGGGCGCCGCCGGGACCGGACCGGGACAGGTCCGGCTGCCGTTCTCCTTCGCCGGAGTGAGCCTGCACGCCGTCGGGGCCGGCCGCGTGCGCGCTCGGATCTCGCCCGACGCCCGCGGTTCGGTGGCCGTCGAGGTGACCGACGACTCCGGACAGCCGGTGGCGTCGGCGCGGTCGCTCGTGACGCGGACGGTCACCACCGGACAACTGGGCGGGGCGGGCGACTCGCTGTACCGGGTGCAGTGGACACCCGTCGCGGCCGGGCCGCCGTACGCCGGCCGGTGCGCGGTCCTGGGGCCCGACGCGCTCGGCCTGCGCGCGGGACTCGAAGCGGCGGGAGCCCAGGTGGACGTGTGCCCCGGACTGGACGTGCTGGGGGAGGCCGTACCCGATGTCGTGGTCGTGCCGGTCGACGGTCGCGACGGCGACACGAGGACGACCCTGCGCGAGACGCTCGAACTCGCCCAGCGGTGGCTCGGCGACGAGGCGTCGGGCGGGTCGCGGCTCGTGGTGGTGACACGCGGCGCCGTCGCCACGCACGCCGGAGAGGACGTGCCGGACCTCGCCGCCGCGCCGACGTGGGGCCTGCTGCGAACCGCGCAATCCGAGCACCCGGACCGGTTCGTCCTGATCGACGTAGAAGACGTAGAAGATTCAGAGAACCTGGACGGCACGGCGACGGACCGCGGCCGGGCGCTGGCCGACGCGGTGGGCACCGGTGAGCCGCAAGTGGCCGTCCGCGGTGGCGTCCCGCTCGCCCCGCGACTGGTCCGCGCCGACTCGGCCGACCGCCTGACACCGCCGTCGGACTCACCCACCTGGCGCCTGGAGACAGCGCGGACCGGCACCATCGGCGGCCTCGCCCTGGTCGACCACCCGCAGGCACGCGAGCCGCTGCCCGCCGGGCACGTCCGAATTGCCCTGCGCGCCGCCGGGCTCAACTTCCGCGACGTGCTGATCACCCTGGGCATGTATCCCGGCGAGGCGGCCATGGGCACCGAGGGCGCCGGGATCGTGCTGGAGACCGCTCCCGGCATCACCGACCTCCAACCCGGCGACCGGGTGTTCGGACTGCTGGCCGGCGGCGCCGGACCGGTCGTGGTGGTCGATCGGCGCACGCTCGCGGTGATGCCGGACGACTGGTCGTTCGTACAGGCGGCGTCCGTGCCCGCCGCCTTCCTGACGGCGTACTACGGTCTGGTCGACCTGGCGGGTCTGCGGGCGGGGCAGTCCGTCCTGGTGCACGCGGCAGCCGGCGGTGTGGGCATGGCGGCGGTCCAACTGGCCAGGCACCTCGGCGCCGAGGTGTTCGGCACCGCCGGCCCCACGAAGTGGGACGTGCTGCGCTCCTCCGGGCTGCCCGAGCAGCACATCGCCTCCTCCCGTACGACCGACTTCGAGGCGCGGTTCCGCGAAGTCACCGCGGGCGCGGGCGTGGACGTCGTACTCAACTCGCTGGTCCGGGACCTCATGGACGCGTCACTGCGGCTGCTGCCGCGAGGCGGCCGGTTCCTGGACATGGGCAAGACCGACGTCCGGCCCCCCGCCGACGTGGCCGCCGCGCACCCGGGCGTGACGTACCGCGCCTTCGACCTGCTGGACGCGGGCCCGGAACGGATCGGGCAGATGCTCGACGAGATCGTAAAGCTGTTCGAGAAGAAAGCTCTACGGCATCTGCCGCTGACCACCTATGACATCCGCAAGGCACCCGAGGCGTACCGGCACATGAGCCAGGCGCGGCACATCGGCAAGATCGTGTTCACGGTCCCCGCCGCGCTCGACCCCCAGGGCACCGTACTCGTCACGGGCGGCACCGGGACGCTCGGCCGCGCGATGGCCCGCCACCTCGTCACCGAACACGGCGCACGGCGACTGATGCTGGTCAGCCGGCAGGGCATGCAGGCTCCCGGAGCGGACGACCTGGCGACCGAACTGACGGAGCTGGGCGCGGACGTGTCCGTGACCGCGTGCGACGTCACCGACCGCGCCGCCCTCGCGGACGTCCTGGCGACCGTGCCGGCCGGCCACCCGCTCACCGCGGTCGTGCACATTGCGGGAGCCCTCGACGACGGTGTGGTCGAGTCGCTGACACCGCAACGGCTCGACACGGTGACCCGCCCGAAGATCGACGCCGCGCGCCATCTGCACGAGCTGACCCGGGGCGCGGACCTGGCGTTCTTCGCCCTGTTTTCCTCCGCCGCCGGACTGCTCGGCGCGCCGGGACAGGGGAACTACGCGGCCGCCAACACCTTCCTGGACGCGCTCGCCCACCACCGGACCGCGCACGGACTGCCGGCGGTCTCGCTCGCCTGGGGTCTGTGGAGCGAGCGCAGCGGCCTGACGAGCCACCTGGGCGCCGCCGAACTGCGGCGCAAGGCCCAGCGCGGAGTGCTGGGACTGTCCACCGAGGAAGGCCTCGCCCTGTTCGATGCCACGCTGGGAACCGGAGAACCGGTGACGGCACCGGTCAGACTCGACACAACCGCACTGCGCGGCAGCCGGCTCCCGATGCTCCAGGGCGTCCTGGGCGCGCCCGCCCGGCGAGCCGTACGGAGCGCGGGGGATCCGCACTCGCTGACCCGACGCCTGTTCCGACTGCCGCCCGGCGAACGGCACCAGACGCTGGTGGACCTGGTGCGCGGCCACGCGGCGGCGGTGCTCGGCTTCGCAGGGCCGGACGAGATCGCGGCCCGGCGCGGTTTCCAGGAGCTGGGTTTCGACTCGCTGACCGGGGTCGAACTGCGCAACCGGCTCAAGGCGGCGACCGGCCTGCGGCTGCCCGCGACCCTCGTGTTCGACCACCCGAGCGCGTTCGCACTCGGCGAGTTCTTGCACGCACAACTCGTCCCGGACGGAAGGGCCGACGGGCAGGACGTGCTCGCCGCGCTGCACGGACTGGAGAGCACCCTGGCCGGGCTCGCTTCCGACGCCGCGGCTCGCGCCCAGGTGATGGCGCGGCTGAGAGCCCTCGTGTCGGCCGAGAGCGGTGCCCCGCCCGCCGACGGGAGCGACCTCGACTCGGCGACCGATGACGAACTGTTCCACATGGTCGACGACCAGGCCGGAGGGTGACGCCGCATGTCGAACGATGAGAAGCTGCGCGAGTACCTCAAGCGGTCGATCGCCGACGCCCGACAGGCACACCGGCGGGTGCGCGAACTGGAGGACCGGGACCGGGAACCGATCGTGATCGTCGGGATGGCCTGCCGCTACCCCGGCGGCGTGGTCTCGCCCGAGGACCTCTGGCGGCTGGTCGAGCGGGGCGAGGACGCGATCACGCCGTTCCCGACGGACCGGGGCTGGGATCTGAACGAAGCGGTTGACCCAGGTGTGCGTCCGTCCGTCGGTGGATTCCTGCGGGGCGCCGACCGGTTCGACGCGGAGTTCTTCGGCATCAGCCCCCGAGAGGCGCTGGCCATGGATCCGCAGCAACGGCTCCTGCTGGAGACCACGTGGGAGGTCCTCGAACGGGCCGGAATCGACCCCGAGTCGCTGCGCGGCGCCCCGGTCGGCGTCTTCGTCGGCAGCGGCAGCCAGGACTACTGCCCGACGAACGGCCAGGCCCCGGCAAGCGTCGACGGATACCTGCTCACCGGGGCGTCCTCGGCCGTGCTGTCCGGCCGGGTGGCCTACGCCTTCGGCTTCGAGGGGCAGGCGGTGACCGTCGACACGGCCTGCTCGTCCTCGCTGACCGCACTGCACCTGGCGAGCCACGCGCTGCGCCGTGACGAGTGCTCGCTCGCCGTGGTCGGCGGGGTGACCGTGATGGCCTCATCGGTCGTGTTCACCGAGTTCGACCGACTGGGCGGTCTTGCCCCCGACGGCCGGTGCAAGGCATTCTCGGCCGCTGGGGACGGGGCTGGGTTCGCCGAGGGTGTGGGCGTGCTGCTGGTCGAGCGGTTGTCCGTGGCGCGCCGCGAGGGACATCCGGTGCTGGCCGTGGTGCGGGGCAGCGCGGTCAACCAGGACGGCGCGAGCAGCGGACTGACGGCGCCGAACGGCCCTGCGCAGCGGCGGGTGATCGGACAGGCCCTCGCCAACGCCGGACTGTCGGCCGCGCAGATCGACGTGGTGGAGGCACACGGCACGGGTACGGCACTCGGGGACCCGATCGAGGCACAGGCGCTGCTCGCCACCTACGGACAGAACCGGGACCGGCCGCTCCTGCTCGGCTCGATCAAGTCCAACATCGGCCACACCCAGGCCGCGGCGGGGATGGCCGGTGTGATCAAGATGGTCATGGCGCTGCGCGAGGGCGTGGCGCCCAGGACGCTGCACGTGGACGAGCCGTCGAGGAATGTGGACTGGTCGGCCGGAAAGGTCCGGGTGCTCAGCGAGGCGCAGCCGTGGCCGGACACGGGCCGACCGCGGCGGGCGGGCGTGTCGTCGTTCGGGATCAGCGGGACGAACGGGCACGTCATTCTGGAGGCCGCGGAGGCCGCGGAGGCCGCGGAGGCTGTCGAGGCAGCGGAATGCGCTCCGGTCGGCACCCCGGCACCGGTGCTGCCCTGGGTGCTCTCCGCGAAGAGCGAAGCGGCGCTGCGCGCGCAGGCCTCGCGGCTGCGCGAGTCGGTCGCGGCCCGGCCGCACCTCGGCCTGAGCGATGTCGGGGCGTCGCTGGTCGCGACCCGCTCGGCGTTCGAGCATCGCGCCGCCGTGGTCGCCGGGGACCGGGACGGTTTCCTGCGTGGGCTGGAGGCTCTGAGGTCCGGTGACGACACGGCGGCCGGTGTGGTGCGGGGCGTGGCCAGGAGCGGGAAGCTGGCGTTCCTCTTCTCCGGCCAGGGCTCCCAGCGGGTCGGTATGGGCCGGGAGCTGGCGGCGAGGTTCCCGGTGTTCGAGTCCGCGTTCGCCGAGGTGTGCGCCCGGTTCGACGGGTATCTGGAGCGGCCGCTGCGGGAGGCGATGTCGGACGCCGCTCTGCTGGATCGGACCGTCTGCACCCAGGCGTCGCTGTTCGCGGTGGAGGTCGCGCTGTTCCGGCTGGCGCGGTCGTGGGGTCTGCGCCCCCACGCCCTGGCAGGACACTCGATCGGCGAACTGGTGGCGGCCCATGTGTCCGGCGCGATGTCGCTGGACGACGCTGTCGCGCTGGTCGCGGCACGCGGGCGGCTGATGCAGGCACTGCCGGCCGAGGGGGCGATGATTGCGATCGTTGCCCCGGAGTCCGACGTGACGCCGCTGCTGACCGAGCGCGTGTCGATCGCAGCGGTGAACGGCCGTTCGTCGGTGGTGATTTCGGGCGACGAGGAAGCCGTACTCGCCATCGCCTCGCGGTTCCGGCGGACGCGGCGGCTATCAGTGAGCCACGCGTTCCACTCGCCCCTTATGGAACCCATGCTCGACGAATTCCGCCGGGTGGCCCGGACGTTGTCGTACAGCCCCCCGCAGATCCCGGTCGTGTCCAACGTGAACGGTGAACCGGTAACGGAGTTCACGGCCGACCACTGGGTACGGCACGTGCGTGAGACGGTGCGCTTCGCCGACGGGCTGCGCACCTTGGAGTCGCAGGGCGTGACGACGTTCCTCGAACTCGGGCCCGACGCCGTGCTGGCGGCGACGGCCGACGATGCCGCGACGATCCCACTTCTGAGGAAGGACCGTCCGGAACCGGAGACCGCGCTGACGGCACTGGCGCGACTGCACGTCCGCGGCGTCGACGTGGACTGGCCGGGCCTCTTCGCAGGGACCGGCGCCCGGCGCGTCGACCTGCCCACCTACGCCTTCCAGCACGAACGGTACTGGCTGCCCGCCGGCCTCGGCCGCTCCCTCGCCGAGCATCCGCTGCTGGAGACGTCGGTCGAACTCGCCGGGGGCGGCGACGCGGTGTTCACCGGACGGCTCTCGACCGCCACCCATCCGTGGCTCGCCGACCACCAGGTGCTCGGCAGCGTCGTACTGCCGGGAGCCGCCATGGTGGAGTTCGCGCTGCACGCGGCCGACCGCACGGGCGGGGACGGAGTGGAGGACCTCACGCTCGAAGTGCCGCTCGTGCTGCCGCAGAAGGGGCGTGTGGAACTGCAAGTGACCGTTGACGGCGGCACGTTCGGCATTCACTCACGCCCCGTCGGAGCGAGCGAATGGACACGGCACGCGAGCGGCGCCTTCGCCGAAGGCCGGCCGGAACCAGAACCCGCCCTGGCCGAGTGGCCGCCGAAGGACGCCGAACCGGCCGATGTGTCCGAACTCTACGAACGCCTGCGCACGGCCGGTCTGGCCTACGGCAGGACGTTCCAGGGCGTGCGGGCGGTGTGGCGGCACGGCGACGACGTCCTCGCCGAGGTGGCCCTGCCCAACGACGTGACCGCGGACGTCGGCCGGTACGGGGTGCATCCCGCGCTGCTGGACGCCGCACTGCACGCGGCCGCGCTGACCCTCGCCGACGACGGCATACGGCTGCCCTTCTCGTGGCGGGGAGTGCGTCTGCACGCCGTACGGGCGACGTCCCTGCGGGTTCGCCTCTCGCCCGTCGGCCCGCAGGAGTTCACCGTGTCCGCGGCGGACGAGTCCGGGGCGGCAGTGCTCTCGATCGGCACCCTGGCCCTGCGGCCCGTGTCGGCGGGACGGCTGCAGGCGGCCCGCGCCAAGGAGACGCTGTTCCGGGTGTGTTGGGAGAACGCACCGGCGACCGGCGGGGCGTTCTCGGGAACACGCGTGGTGCTCGGCCCGGACGAGCTGGGTCTTGCGGACGCGCTCGGCGTCCCACAGGTCGCGGAGCTCGCCTCGGCCGACAGCTCGGTGTCCGACCTGGTGGTGTCCTGCGCGGCCGGCGGCTCGGACCTCCGCGCCTTGCTCGACCGGGTGTTGCGGCTGACACAGGCATGGCTGACCGACGACCGGCCGGCGGCGTCGCGCCTGGTGGTGGTGACCCGGGAGGCAGTGGGACCGGACGCCACGGACCCGGCCGGCGCGGCGGTGTGGGGCATGCTTCGCTCGGCACAGCTGGAGCACCCGGGCCGTATCGTCCTGGTGGACCTGGACGGCCAGGACGCGTCACTGCGCGCGCTGCCCGCGATCCTGTCCTGCGCCGAGCCCCAGATGGCCGTCCGTCTCGGCAGGGCGTCGGTGCCGAGGCTGGAGCGGGTGAGACGGTCCGAACCGGATCCTTCACCCTTCCGCCCCGGCGGCACGGTACTCATCACCGGTGGGACCGGTGTGCTGGGCAAGGCGGTGGCTCGCCACCTGGTCACGGCACACGATGTACGTCATCTGCTGCTGGTGAGCCGTGGCGGGCCGGCGGGCGCCCCCGACCTGTCCGACCTCTCCGACCTCGGCGCCGAGGTCTCGGTCCTCGCATGTGACGTGGGCGATCGTGCGGCACTGGCAGAGGTTCTCGCATCAATCCCGGCCGACCGTCCGCTGACCGGCGTGATACACGCCGCCGGTGTCGTCGACGACGGCGTGGTGTCGTCGTTGTCGCCGGGGCAGGTGGACACGGTGCTGCGGGCCAAGGCGGACGGGGCGCGGCATCTGCACGAGCTGACCGGGGACCTGGACGCCTTCGTGCTGTTCTCGTCGGCGGCGGGAACCCTGGGCTCGGCGGGCCAGGCCAACTACGCGGCGGCGAACGCCTACGTGGACGCCCTGGCACAGCACCGGCGCGCCTCGGGGCTGCCGGCGACCTCTGTGGCATGGGGCCCGTGGGAGGAACTCAGCGGGATGACGCGGGGTATGAAGGCGGCGGACCGTGCGCGGCTGACACGGTTGGGCATCGCCGCACTGACCACGGAGGACGCCCTGTCGTCCTTCGACGCGGCGGTGACGGCGGACGAGGCGGTGGTCGTGGCCATGCGGCTGGACACCTCGGCGCTGCGGGGTCACGTGCCTGCTGTGCTGAGCGGGTTGGCCTCGCGACGGACCCTGCGCGAGGTGACGACGGTCGGGTTGGTGGAGCAGCTCGCCGCTCTCCCCGCGGACGAACAGGACCGGAGGGTGATCACAGCGGTCCGCACGCATGTGGCCGCGGTCCTCGGATTCTTGGGCCCCGAGCGAGTGGACACCGAACAGGGCCTGGTGGACATGGGTTTCGACTCGCTGACGGCGGTCGAGCTGCGGAACCGGCTGAACACCGCCACGGGCCTGCGGCTGCCCGCCACCCTGGTCTTCGATTACCCGACCCCCACAGCCCTGGGCCGCCATGTCGCGGCGGAACTACGGCGCGGCCGCAGCGGCGACAATCCGGGCGAGCCGGCCGCGGCGCTCACCGTCCTGAGCGAAGTGGACCGGCTGGAGGGGCTGCTGTCCGCATGCTCACCGGGTGAGGACGGATACGCGCGGATCACCGGCCGCCTGCGTGAACTGATGACGACATGGGACGGCCTCGCGCAAGGGGCGCACACGACGGAGGAGCCCGGCAGGGAGCCGGAGAGGGGGCTGGACAAGAGCGCGGTCACGGCGAAGTTGCAGTCGGCGTCGGCGGACGAAGTCCTCGCCTTCATTCAGAAGGAGTTCGGCAGGTAATGGGCGCGATGAACGAGGACACCCTCCTCGAACACCTGAAATGGGTGACGGCCGAGCTGCACGAGAGTCGGGAGCGGCTGCGCGCGGCCGAGTCCGTCGAGCGGGAGCCGATCGCAATCGTCGGGATGGCATGCCGCTATCCGGGCGGTGTGCGCACCCCGGAGCAGTTGTGGGGACTCCTCGCCGACGGCGAGGACGCCGTCTCCGGCTTCCCTGTCAATCGCGGGTGGGACCACACCCGCCTGTACCACCCGGACCCGGACCACCGCGGCACGTCGTACGCGCGGGAAGGAGGATTCCTGCACGACGCCGACCTGTTCGACGCCGAGTTCTTCGGGATCTCGCCGCGCGAGGCGTTGGCGATGGATCCGCAGCAGCGGTTGCTGCTGGAGACCGCGTGGGAGGCCTTCGAACACGCCGGTATCGATCCCGTCGCGGTACGCGGCAGCAGGACCGGCGTGTTCACGGGGGTGATGTACCACGACTACGGCGCCCTCCTCGAACAGTCGGCCGAGGATTTCGAGGGCCACGTGGGAAGCGCGAACGCCGGCAGTGTGGCGTCCGGCCGGGTCGCCTACGAACTGGGCCTGGAAGGGCCCGCCGTCACCATCGACACGGCCTGCTCGTCGTCGCTGGTGGCCTTGCACCTGGCCGGCCAGGCCCTGCGGCGCGAGGAGTGCACGCTCGCCCTGGCCGGCGGCGTGACGGTCATGGCCGACCCCCGGCCGTTCATCGAGTTCAGCCGGCAGCGAGGCCTGGCGGCGGACGGCCGGTGCAAGTCGTTCGCCGACGCGGCGGACGGCACGGGGTGGTCCGAAGGCGTCGGCCTCCTCCTGGTCGAACGGCTCTCGGACGCCCGCCGCAACCGGCACCCCGTGCTCGCGGTCGTACGCGGCAGCGCGGTCAACCAGGACGGTGCGAGCAGCGGCTTCTCCGCGCCCAACGGCCCTTCCCAGCAGCGGGTCATCCAGCAGGCCCTGGCCGGCGCCGGGCTGGAACCGTCCGAGGTGGACGCCGTGGAGGCCCATGGCACGGGCACGCGGCTCGGTGATCCCATCGAGGCACAGGCGTTGCTGGCGACCTATGGTCAGGGCCGTGACCGGCCGTTGCTCCTGGGCTCGGTCAAGTCCAACCTCGGTCATGCACAGGCCGCCGCGGGTGTGGCCGGGGTGATCAAGATGGTGCTGGCGATGCGGCACGGAGTCCTGCCCGCCACCCTGCACGTCGACCGGCCGAGCCACCTGGTCGACTGGTCGGCAGGAGCCGTGGAACTGCTGACCGGGGCCAGGGACTGGCCCCGGGGCGGGCGGCCCCGGCGGGCAGGGGTCTCCGGGTTCGGTGTGAGTGGCACCAATGCCCATGTCATCGTCGAAGAGCCGGAGCCGGAGCCGGAGCCGGAGCCGGAGCCGGAGCCGGCCCCGGAGCCCGGGTCCGGGGCCGGACCGGCCGCATCGTCGAACGCCCATCCTGCGGCCGTCCCCTGGCCGCTGTCCGGGCACACCCCACAGGCCCTGCGCGCACAGGCCGGCCGCCTCCTGTCGCACCTCCAGGACGGCGACGGCGTCGGCCTGCGTCCCGTCGACGTGGCCCTCTCCCTCACCACCCGCTCCGTGCTCAACCACCGCGCGGTGGTGACCGGCAAGGACCGCGCGGAACTGCTGTCCGGCCTCGCCGCGCTCGCCACAGGCGACACCACCCCGGGTACGAGCGTCGCAGCGGCTGCGTCCGACGGGCCCACGGCGTTCGCTTTCACCGGCCAGGGCTCGCAGCGCCTGGGCATGGGCCGGGAACTGTACGAGGCCTTCCCGGTGTTCGCCGCGGCGTTCGACGAGGTGAGCGCCGAACTGGACCGGTATCTGTCCCGCTCGCTGCGCGAGGTGATCTGGGGAGACACCGCGCACCTGCTGGAGCAGACCGAGTTCGCCCAGACCGGACTGTTCGCCGTGGAGACGGCGCTGACCGCGCTGCTGCGGTCCCTGGGAGTACGGCCGGACGTCGTCCTCGGCCACTCCGTCGGCGAAGTCGCCGCCGCGCACACAGCCGGGGTGCTGTCCCTGCCCGACGCCGCCATGCTGGTGGCCGCCAGGGCCCGGCTGATGCAGGCGCTGCCCGCCGGCGGGGCGATGGTGTCGGTAGGGTCCGGGGAATCGGCGGTGCTGCCCTTCCTGAACGAGCAGGTCGCCCTTGCCGCGGTGAACGGACCGGACGCTGTGGTCCTCTCCGGCCCCGAGGAGCCCGTCCTCGCGGCCGCCGCCCGACTGGCCGCCGACGGCATCCGCACGAAACGCCTGGCGGTGAGCCACGCCTTCCACTCGCCCCTGGTCGCCGGAATGCTCACCCAGTTCCGGGCCGTGGCGCGGACAGTGGCCTTCGCCCCGCCGGCCATCCCGTTCGTGTCCGCCGTCACCGGCACACCCGTGACGCCGGCCGAGCTGTGCTCACCCGACTACTGGACTGCGAACATCCGTGAAACGGTCAGATTCGGCGACTGCGTGGACAGCCTCACCACCCAGGGCGTCGCACGCTGCGTGGAGATCGGGCCCGACGCCGTCCTCGCACCCATGGCGCGGTCGGCCGTGCCGTGGGTGCCCGTACTGCGCAAGCACCTCGCCGAGCCGACGGCGCTGCTCACCGCGCTGAGCAGCCTGTACGTGCAGGGAGCGACGGTGGACTGGCCGGCCTGGCTCGCCGGTGCCGGACGCCGCGTACCACTGCCCACGTACGCCTTCCAGCCCAAGCGGTACTGGCCCGCCGCGGCCGTGCGCGGCCGGCACGCGCACCGCACCGCCGACGCTCTCGACCACGGCATCCTTCACCACATGGTCGAGTCACCGGACTCCGGTCGGCTGGTGGTGACCGGCCGGCTGGACCGGCACGCCCAGCCGTGGCTGGCCGATCACGCCTTCGGCGGCGTGGTCCTGTTCCCCGGTGCCGGCTTCGTGGACCTCGCGGTCACGGCCGGAGCGCTGGCCGGCTGCCCGGTGCTGGCGGAACTGACCGTCCAGGCGCCCTTGCCCATGCCCGAGGAAAGCGAGGTCGACCTCCAGGTCGTCCTGGACCCGGCCGATACGCAGGGCGCCCGCCCGGTGAAGGTGTACGCCCGCACACCAGAACGCCCCGACTGGACCTGCCACGCGTCAGGCGCCCTGTCGGACCGGGAAACCACACCGAACCAGGGCACGGCCCACTGGCCGCCCCCGGGCGCCACCGAGATCCCCCTCGCCGGCACCTACGAGAGTCTGTACGAGCAGGGCTACGACTACGGCCCGGCCTTCCAGGGGCTGCGCTCGGCATGGCGGACGGACGACGCCGTGTACGCCGAGGTGAGTGTCGACGACGGCGCTTCACACAGCTTGCATCCCGCCCTCCTGGACGCGGCCCTTCACGCGTCGGTGTTCCTGCGGGCGGCCGACGACCGGGGCGGGCTGCCGTTCGCGTGGAGCGGGGTCTCGGTGCACGCCACCGGCTCCTCCGTGCTGCGCGTGCGGCTGGCCCGTGCGGGCCAGGACGCGTTGACCCTGGAGGCGAGCGATGAGAGGGGCAGCCCGGTCGTCTGCGTCGAGTCGCTGGCCGTACGGCCCGTGGTGCCCGGCGCACTGGGCGCCGCACCGCTTGCCGACCAGGCGATGTTCACGCTCGACTGGCGCCCGGCGACGACATCCGGCGATACCTCCGGCGTTTCTCTCGTCGTACGCCGTTGCGGCGGGGGCTCGGAGCCTGCCGAGGCCGGCCGGGTGCTTGGGCTGCTGAAGGAGTGGCTGGCCGGCGATCGGCCCGCGCACGAGCGGCTGGTGATCATGACCGGTGCGGCGGTGGCGGTGACCCCGGGCGAGGACGTCAGCGATCTGGCGGGCGCGGGAGTGTGGGGCCTGGTGCGCTCGGCACAGTCCGAACACCCAGGCCGTTTCCTGCTCGTGGACACCGACGGCACGCACGACGACACGGCGCTGCTGGGCGCCGCTGCCGCGGGTGAGACCCAGATCGCGGTCCGCGCGGGCCGGATGCTGGCGCCGAGACTGGTCCGGGCCGCGGCCGCCGCACCGCTCACCCCACCCGAACCCCTGGCGGACCCGGACACGACGGTGGTGATCACCGGCGGCACGGGCGGACTCGGCGCTCTCGTGGCCCGCCACCTGGCGACCGCATGCGGTGTCCGGAAGCTCCTGCTGCTCAGCCGCCGGGGAATGGCCGCCGAGGGAGCCGCGGACCTGGCCGCCGAACTGGGGGCGCGCGTGGCCGCCGTGGACGTCTCGGACCGTGACGCCCTGGCCCAGGCGCTGGCCGGCATCCGTGTCGGCGGTGTGATCCACGCGGCGGGCGTACTCGACGACGCGGTGATCGAGTCGCTCACCCCGCAGCGCATCGAGCAGGTGATGCGCTCCAAGTCGACCGCCGCGCAGGCCTTGCACGAGCTGACCGAGGACCAGCCCGTGTCCTTCTTCGTGATGTTCTCCTCGGCGGCCGGGATCATGGGCAACCCCGGCCAGGGCGCCTACGCCGCTGCGAACGCGGTGCTCGACGGCCTGGCGGCGCGGCGCCGGGCGCAGGGCCTGCCGGGCCAGTCACTGGCCTGGGGCATGTGGGGCGGTGCCCTCGGGATGACCGCGGCGATGAGCGAGACCGACCGGACCAGACTGGCCAGGACGGGCGCCGCGGCCCTGTCGCCGCAGGAGGGGCTCGCGCTGCTCGACGCCGCGCTCAGCATGGACGACGCACTGCTGGTGCCGGCACGTTTCGACCTGGCCGCCGCCGGGACCGTGCCGCCGCTGATGCGCGAACTGGTCGTCCGGAGGGCACCGCGCCGTACGTCCGAACCCCCGAGGGTGCTGCACCGGTTGACCGGGCTGCCGCAGGCGGAGCGCCGGCGCGCGCTGCTGGACGTGGTGCGCTCTTTGGCGGCCGAGGTGCTGGGGCATCCCGGGCCGGAGTCGGTGAGCGCCGAACGGGCCTTCAGCGACCTGGGCTTCGACTCGCTGATGGCGATCGAACTGCGCAACCGGCTGAACGCCGCGACCGGGCTGCGGCTTTCGCCGACACTGATCTTCGACCAGCCCACCGCAGCCGAAGTCGCCACGCACCTCGACACGCTGACCGAACCCCCGACCCCCGTTCAGCCGGTCCTGGAGGCGCTGGACCGTCTGGAGTCCCTGACGCCCGCTCTGGCACCGGACGACGAGACCACGGCGCAGGTCAGCAGCCGTCTGCGCCGTCTTCTGTCGGACCTGGGGCAACGCCAGGCGTCCGGCCTGGACCTCGCCGACGCGTCGGCGCAGGAGGTACTCGACCTCATCGACAGCAAGTTCGCACTGCCCGACCGGCAATGAGAAGTCAGGCGCGCCGGGCCGGAGCCCCGACCGCCGCCTGACGGATGGGATGAACATGGCACAGCAAACGGAGTTCTCGTCCACCCTGCTGGACTACGTGAGGACGGTGTCGCTGAGGGACGACGAGATCCTCAGCGGCCTGCGACACGAAACCGCCCAACTGCCCATGGGCCAGGCCATGCAGGTCATGGCGGAGGAAGCCCAGTTCCTCGCCCTGCTGGTCGCGCTGACGGGGGCGAGGACGGTCGTCGAGATCGGGACCTTCACCGGTTACAGCACGCTCTGCATGGCACGCGCCCTGCCCGCACACGGGCGTCTGATCACGGTGGACATCTCCGGGAAATGGCCGATGATCGCCGAACCGTACTGGAAGCGCGCCGCAGTCGCCGAGCGGATCGAGGCCCGCATCGGCCCGGCGGCAGAGATCCTGACCACCCTGCTGAGCGAACTCGGCCCCGACGGCGCGGACTTGGTCTTCATCGACGCCGACAAGGCCGGTTACCCCCTCTACTACGAGAAGGCACTGCGGCTGGTGCGTCCGGGCGGGCTGATCGTGCTGGACAACACGGTCTTCTTCGGCCGTGTCCTGGACGAGGCCGCGCGCGACGCGGACACCGTCGCCGTGCGCGAACTGAACGCCGTCCTCCTGCACGACGAGCGGGTGGACCTGGCGATGCTGCCCATGGCCGACGGTGTCACCCTGGCCCGCAAGAGGTGACCGGACCGTCGCTCATGCGTTCGGCCGCGCCATCCGGCAGAGTGGGAACACACCGTTCCCCTCGTCCGCGGAACTGGGTGAAGCAGCAGGAGATCGACGCGGGCCATAGGCCACGTTCCTTCCGCAACTTGTGCGGGTCGAGCGTCGCCTCGGCCCGCACGAGCTGTTTTCCGGGCTCGTAGATCGCCGTGTGTCGCTATGTCACGGCCAGGTGGCTCCGTCGGTGCCGCGGAGTCTCGGTTTCGTCGAGCAGGACGAGGGCGAAGTCGGCGTAGGAAATTCGGGCTGCCATGTCGCCCTGTTCGCACGTGCGGTAGTGGCCGGTGCGCTCGCCCTCGTGGTCGAAGTCGCCGGCCGGGCTCACATACAGCCAGTCCAGTGCGCCGCCCTGGGTATGGAGGATCTCCAGACCGGCGGCGTGGGCCAGGCAGAAGGGCCGAAACTCCGCGGGGAAGCCGGGTGTGTCCAGCAGCCGGGTCCCATCCGGGGCCGGCAGCAGTGCGGAGAGTCCGACAGCGATGAGTCTGTCCACTCCGGCTTGGCTCAGGCCCTTGACGAGTGCGTGCGCTGCGCTCCTGAAGAATGCGTCCGGGTCGGTGCCCGCGCCGTACACCGCGGCCACGTTGATCGCGGCGTCATGGCCGTCAGCGAGGGCGGCGACGTCCGCCGCGTCGGTGACGTCACCAGCTGCGATCCGTACGCCACCGTCCGCCAGGCCGCTGTAGCGCGAGGGTTCGCGTACCACCGCGGTGACCTCGTGACCACGCCGACGCGCCTCGGCGACGGCCTGTCGGCCGGCCCGGCCGCCCGCGCCGAAAATCACGATCCTGCTCATCTTCGGAATACCTCCCGGTGAGTCGATGCTCCGGAAAGTACCCGTGAGGGCAGTTACCACCTGGATACCACTGAACCTGGATACCGCTGACCACCAGCGCGAGGCAGGAGACCAGCATGACGCACCGGCAGCCGCTGCCCCCCGACATGTTCGACGAGCTGTGCCCGTCCGCACTGCTGCCCTTCCGCTTCGGGGACAAGTGGGCGGCCCTGATCATCCGCTGCCTCCAGGACGGCCCGCGCCGCTTCTCCCAACTCCGCGTGCCGCTGCGCCGGGTCACTCCGAAGGTGCTGACGCAGTCGCTGCGCGGACTGGAACGCGACGGGCTCGTGTCACGCACGGTGCACGCCGACCCGGCACCGCGAGTGGAGTACGCGCTGACGCCACTGGGCCGCAGCATGCTGGAGCCGATGGACGTGGCGTGTGCGTGGGCAGCCGCGCACTGGGACGAGCTGCTCGACGCGAGGGAGTCGTACGAGCGCCGTAGCCCTGGCCAAGGCACCAGAGGTAACTGATCGTTCAAGAACGAGCCAAGCCGACCTGCGCCAACTTCTCGGGGAGCTGGCGGGGCTGATCCCGGACCAGGGCGCCGATACCGCCGGATGAGCCACACGCGGGTCCCGGGACGCCCCTTGGCTCGCACTGGGAAGGCCGCGAGAAGGCGTACGCCGAGATCGACGCCTCCCGCGAGCGCGCCACCGACCAGCCCGCCACGCACATCCGGTATCCCGGTGATGGGGCTCACCGAAGCGCACCGGCTGCGGCCAGATCAAGTCCGGCGCCCCGGCGCGCGGCGAACGCATCGGGAAATACAACCGGCTGACCGACATCGCCGACACCGCGCCCACCGCGCTCCCGTACGGGCTGCCAATGCGCTGATCGGCAGGTCTATTCCGACCGCGCCGACGACCAGCGAGCGGTCGGGCAGCAGGCGCCCGCCGCCCTGCTCTCCCTGACCTCGGTGCCGCGGCCGCCGACGGCGCCTGTATTCTGGTTGTCTGCGGCAGCCGTCCTTGCGCATGCTGCCGCGCGGTAGTGGGGCCCACCGCACCCAACCGCGGCGACGATGCCGCCAACGGTCCCTACTTGCGATGACGCGCGCCCGGTACCTCCAGGGCGCCCTTGAGCGAGTAGGAGACTTACGTGGGACATGCCCGGACCGGAGTGGTGAGCGAACTCACCGATCCCGATATGGATCTCTCTGCCCCCATACGACGGCATGCGCCGCGCGGGCAGAGGGCAATTGTGGCGGCGGTGGCGCTCGGCGGCGGCCTGGGCGCCTCAGCCCGCTACGGAGCGTCGCTCCTGTGGCCAACTTCCGCGGGTGCCTTCCCATGGACCACGCTGGCGGTCAACGCCATCGGCTGCGCGGTCATCGGCGTGTTCATGGTGGTCATCACCGACGTGTGGGCGGTGCACCGACTGGTGCGCCCCTTCTTCGGCACCGGAGTGCTGGGCGGGTTCACCACCTTCTCCACCTACGCGGTGGACATCCAGCACTTGGTCGACGACGGCCAGGCACACACGGGCCTGGAGTATCTGGCGGGGACGCTGCTGACGGCCCTGGCCTCGGTGTGGCTCGCGGCGGCATGCACACGCCGGGTGATCGAGCGGAGGCAGCGATGAGGCCGGCCGGCAGCGCGCTGCGTCTGACGATTTTCATCGGGGAGCACGACACCTGGCATCACAAGCCCCTGTTCACTGAGATTGTGCACCGGGCACACAGCGCCGGGCTGGCCGGCGCCTCGGTCTTCCGCGGCTGCGAGGGGATTGGCGCCTCCTCACTCATCCACACCTCCCACCCGCTGTCACTCGGTGAGGACCTGCCGGTGGCGATCGTCATCGTCGACAGCGAGGAGAGGATCCGCGCCTTCCTGCCGCAACTGGACCAGTTGGCGGGCGAGGGCCAGGTGATCCTCGACGCGGTCGAAGTCATCCGCTACACAGGACGGGCAAAGGGAACTCTGTGAACTGGCTGTTGGTGCTCGCGGGCGCGATGGTCGGGGCCCCGCTTCGCTATCTCACCGACCGCACGATCCAGTCCCGGTACGACGCCGTCTTCCCCTGGGGCACCTTCGTCGTCAACGTCATCGGCTGTTTGCTCCTGGGCCTGCTCACCGGCGCGGTTGCTGCCGGAGCGGCCTCCGCGCAGGTCCAGCTGCTGGTCGGCACCGGGCTGTGCGGCGCTCTGACGACGTATTCCACCTTCTCCTACGAGACGCTGCGCCTGGCCGAGGAAGGCGCGGCCTTCTTCGCGGCGGCGAACGTGGTGGGAAGCGTGGTGGCCGGAGTGGGAGCGGCGTTCACCGGGACAGCACTCGCCCAGGTCCTGTGGAGGTAACACTTCCCCCGGCCGGTAGCGGGACATCCGCCGACCGGGCGCCCAAACTGAGAGCGGAGGCTGCTCGACAGGGACACCTGGGAGGAGCGTGATGAAGCGGGAGCCCCGACAGCCGACAGGACCATCCGGAGAGTCCGCACCGGAGATCGCCGCGGCCCGGCTGCGTCTGCTCTCCGAGGCGAGCCGCGCGTTGGCCTCGGGCCTGGACGCGGAGGAGTCGCTGCGCCGGCTGGCCCGGCTGGTCGTACCGCACCTGGCCGACGCCTGCGCCGTCGACCTGGTCGAGGGCGACGGAGTGCGCCGTCTCACGGTCACGGACCGAGACCCCGAGCGAGCGCTGCGCGTGGTGCCCGGCGGGTTTGTGCCAGGGCCGGACGACTCGGCCGCCGCCCTGGCGAAGGTGTTGCGTGGCGCGGGACCTGTGGTGGTGACCGACTTCGGCGCGCCCGATCCGGACGACTCCTTCCTCGCCGCTCAGCGGGGCTTGTACCGCACCCTCGGCGCCGAGACCGCGCTGATCGTGCCCATGCGCGTGCGACGGCAGGCACTGGGCGCACTCACCTTCCTCCGCCGTGCCCCGGCCGTCCCCTTCGACGAGCAGGAGCGGACCCTCGCCGCCGACCTGGGACACCGTGCGGGTCTCGCGCTGGACAACGCACGTCTGTACGCGTTGCAGCAGTACACCGCCGAGCAGCTCCAGCTCTCCCTTCTGCCGGACCTGACCGGCCTGGCCCACCTCAGGCTCGCCGCCAGCTACGTGGCCGCCCGCGAGCGGGCCGAGGTGGGCGGCGACTGGTACGACGCCTTCCCGCTCCCCGACGGCTCGGCGATCCTCGCCATCGGGGACGTGGTCGGCCATGACCTGGCGGCCGCCGTCCGCATGGGACAGCTGCGCAACATGCTGCGCGCGCTCGCCTACGACAGCGGTGACGACCCGGCCGGAATCATGAGCCGCCTGGACACGGTGATGCTGGGTCTGACCAGCATCGAACTGGTCACAGCCGTCATCGCCCGCATCGAGACACCCACCGAGGGGGCGTGGCGACTGCACTGGACCAACGCCGGTCACCTTCCGCCCCTGCTCGCCCAGCCCGACGGCCGCACCCTCCTCCTGGAAGAAGGCCATGCCCCCATCCTGGGGGTCGACCCCGCACTCGAACGAACGACGGCGACCATCGCCCTGCCCCACGGTGCCACCCTGCTCCTCTACACCGACGGCCTCATCGAGCGCCCCGGCGAGGACATCGGCCGTGGCCTGACACGGCTGCGCCAGCACGCGGCCATGCTCGCCCGCGAACCGCTGGGCGTCTTCCGCGACGAACTGCTCACCCGGTTGAGCGATGACCAGCACGACGACATCGCCGTCCTGGCCCTGCGCGCCCCCTGAACCGACCGCCCTCTCCCCTCAATTAACTTGCGTGTTGGCCAACAAGTTTATACGCTGCTCTTCATCCTGAGGGAGGTTTTGATGATCGAAATGGATGAACGGGCCCTCGATGTGCTGCTGGCCGAGGACCCCGGCGGCCCCGTGGTGATGCTGAACCTGCTGCGGTTCCGTCCGGACGGTGGCCGCGAGAGTTACCAGCGCTACACGGAGGCGCTGGGCCAGGAGATCCACGCACGGTACGGATTGCGGGTGGAGTACCTGGGGGACGGGGGCCGGGCCTTGGTCGCCGAGGACGGGCAGGCATGGGACGCGGTGCTCCTGGTGCGCTACCCCAGCCGCCAGGCGTTCGCCGACATGGCCCGTGACCCCGACTATCGGGCGGTGGCCCATCTCCGCTCCGAGGCGCTGGTGGAGTCGGTCCTTCAGCCGACCGTGCCGCTCCAGGGCGGTGTGGCCTGATGCCCGCGGTCTTCGTGCACGGCAATCCCGAGACGGCGGCCGTCTGGGATCTCCTGCTCGCCGAGTTGGAGGCCGCCGGTACGGCTCCGGCCGACCTGATCCGGCTGTCCCCGCCCGGGTTCGGCGCGCCGCTGCCGGCCGGGTTCGGGGCGACCGTCCGGGAGTATCGCGACTGGCTGATCGGCGAGCTGACAGGTTTCGCCGAGCCCGTCGACCTGGTGGGCCACGACTGGGGCGGCGGACACGTCCTCAACGCGGTGATGAGCCGCCCGGACCTCGTACGCAGCTGGGTCAGCGACACGATCGGGGTCTACGATCCCGACTACGTCTGGCATGAGCTCGCCCAGCGATGGCAGACCCCGGGAGTCGGCGAAGCCGATGTGGCCGCACGCTTCGGCGCGCCCCTCGATCAGCGGATCGCGACGCTCGTCGAGCGGGGGATGGGCGAGGCGGTGGCCGAGCGGGTCGCCCAGGGCCAGAACGAGGCGATGGGCCGGGCCGTGATCGCGCTCTACACCTCCGCCACGCGGCCGGTGATGGATGAACTCGGCCGGGACCTGGAGAACGCGGCCCGGCGGCCGGGGCTCGTGTTGCTCGCCACCGAGGACCACGTGGTCGGGACCGTCGAGCAGCGACGCCGCGGTGCGCGCCGGGCCGGTGCCCGGGTGGAGGTCCTGGACGGGCTGGGCCACTGGTGGATGACGCATGACCCGCGCCGTGGTGCCGAGGTGCTCACCCGCTTCTGGGCGTCCTTGGACCACGGGTAGCGGCATGGACGCGGTGGGGGGCCTGCCGGTGAGGTTGGTGATCAGCTCGGTGCACCGGCGCTGGCCCATGATGACGCCGAGAGCCTGGTCGATGACGCTGCGGTGCGTCATGGCGTCTTGCAGCTGACCGGCGAATTCCTGGGTGTCGGCGATGCGCTGGGCCAGAGCGATGGCACCGGTCGCCTGAGCGGCGAGTGACAGGGGCCGTCGTCCTGGCCGTACTGCTTCTCGTCCAGCTCCGGTGCCGCGGTACCGGAGCTGACCACGGTCAGGGGCCGGCCGTCCCGCTGCGGCGTGAGGCCGGCGCCCTGGGCGCGGGACGATTCCAGGGACGCGTCGGCCGGTGTCTGCAGGAAGTCTTCGAGTGAGTCGGTATCCAGCAGCCACTGCGTGATGTCGCGGCCGTCGCGACCACCGCCTGACGTCGGTCTCGGACGACGCGGCATGGCCTCTTACGCCCGCACGGGTACCACTTCGCGCACCGTGGAACCCGTGCGCGAGCACCCCCGCACAGCAGCGGCCGGTGGGCAGGTATCGCGTTGCCGGAAGTGATCCGGATGGCTACGTTCGGCCCCATGGCTGACGATGAAGGCACACGCGCGGCACGGTTGGTGGATGCCCAGGCCAAGGCCGTGCGGCTCTTCGCGGAGATCGAGGAGCGCGGGCTGGTGGCGCCCGGGGTGGAGGAGCGGGCGGTCAGCGACCGGATCCGGGACCTGGCGAACGAGATGTTCGGTACGACCCGGCACTGGCACAAGCGGATCGTGCGCTCGGGGCCGAACACCCTCCTGCCGTACCGGGAGAATCCGCCGGACCGGGTGATCGGTACGGATGACATCGCGTTCGCCGACTTCGGGCCGATCTTCGAAGAGTACGAGGCCGACTTCGGAAGGACGTTCGTCCTCGGCGATGACCCGGTCAAGCACCGGCTGCGGGACGATCTGCCCAGGGTGTTCGCCGCGGGGAAGGCCTTCTTCGAGGGCGACCCGGAGATCATCGGCGAGCGGCTGCACGCCGAGGTCGGCCGCCTGGCCGCCGAGGCCGGCTGGGAGCTGGGCGGCTGGCACGCGGGGCACCTGGTCGGGGAGTTCCCGCACGAGACCATCGACGGCGCGGACATGGAGTCGTACATCACGCCTGCCAACGGCACACCGCTGCGGCGCATCGACAAGACCGGGCGCCGCTGCCACTGGATCCTGGAGATCCACCTCATCGACCGGGAGCGGGGGTTCGGCGGATTCCACGAGGAACTGCTCACCTTGTGATCGGTCCCCGGCGGCGCGCCGATCGTCCCCGTTACGCACCGGCCCACAGCCGTTATGCACCGGCCTTCGCGGCGCGCGTGGCTCTGTGCGCCGCCGCCGCGGCGAGCGAGGAGAGCGCCGCGGAGGCGAGCAGGACCGCCTCGAGCGCTCGCGCCGCGTGGGGGAGCGAATGGCTCTGGGCCAGGGCCAGGTATCCGCTGCCCAGGACCGCGACGCCGAGTGCCCCGCACAGCTGGCCGTTGGTGCTGATGACGCCGGAGAGGTCGGCGGCGTAGCGGTTGGGCAGGGTGAACGTCATGAGGCTGATGAGGGAGTTGGAGCTGATGCCGAGCCCGAGTCCGCCGACGCCCAGCAGCGCGAACAGCATCGGTCCGGTGCGGTGGCCGGTCAGGAGGTAGACGCACACCGAGGTGTAGGCGACCGCGAGGACGAGGCAGCCCAGCGCGGGGATCGACCTGCTGCTCTGCGGTAGGCGGGCCAGGAGGGGACCGGCGGTGCCGAACGCGGCGACCCACGAGACCATCGCCATCCCGGCGTACGCGGGTCCGCGTCCGAGGCCGTCCTGGAGGTAGAGCGCCAGCACGAACAGCAGTGCGCAGTAGGTCATGGTGGTCACCCCGTGTGCCACGAGGGACCAGCGCACGGCCGGTTCCCGGACCACCCGCTCGGCGATCAGCGGCCGTCCTCCGGCGGCGGACAGCCGCCGCTGGCCCCGTCCGAACACCACGAACACCGGCACACTCGCCCCGAGACACAGCCATGTCCAGACCGGCCACCCGCGATCCATGCCGAGCATCAGCGGCACGATGAGCAGCATGACGGCCATCGACAGGACCAGCATGCCCCGCAGGTCGAGCTGTCGCGTCCGGCCAGAGGTGTCGTCGGCGGGCATCAAGCGCAGCGCCGCCCCGATGAGCAGCAGCCCCAGCGGGACGTTGATCAGGAAGATGGGGCGCCAGCCCATTCCGTGGATGTCGGCCGCGATCATCACGCCACCGAGACTCTGCCCCACGACGGCGCCGCCGGACAGGGCGATGGCGTAGTAGCCCATGGCCCGGATCCGGTCCCGGCCGGCGAAGTGCAACTGGATGCCACTGAGCACTTGGGGAACCATCAGCGCGCTTCCCGAGCCCTGGACGACCCTGGCGACGATCAGCACGACGGGGTCCGAGGCGGCGGCGCAGGCGAGCGAGGCCGCCGTGAACACGGCCATCCCCAGTATGAAGACGCGGCGGTGGCCGTGCGACGCTCCCAGCCGCGCCCCGGTGACGAGCAGCACCGCGAAGGCGACCACATAGCCCGAGATCACGAGACCGGCCTCACCACCGGAGGCACCGAGATCGGCTTGGATGGACGGCACCGCGACGTTGGCGATGGCGGTGTCCACGTTGGCGATGCACTGCGCGGCCAGCAACACCGCCAGCAGCGGCCAGGGCCGGGCCCCTTGCGACGGAGTCCCGGGAAGAGGGGCCCGATCCGGTACGGCTTCGGGCCGTGGCGCGGCAGAACGACGCATATTGACGAGACCGTCCTCACTGGTCGGCTGCCGACCATCCTGGGCGAACGGCCACCGTGGTGCTGGCGGGATTCGGACGCGGCGCTGCGGGCCGTCAGTTCACTGCTCGGGCGTCAGCGGCGTGGTGCCGGACGCCGGCCCGGTGGCTGGGCGGGCTCGGGGAGGGCGGTGGGCGGGTCGAGCGGGCGGGTCTGCGGGGCGTCCTTGGAGAGGGTGATGACCTCGCCGCCGTGGCTGATCCGGACGGGGTCGCCGTGCCGCAACGCATAGGTGACCTGCGAGCCCGTGATGTCGACCCGCAGACAGCTCTGCCGGACCCGCAGCGAGAAGGCCAGCCGGTGGAGGCTCTCGGGAAGCCGGGGCGCGAAGTACAGGACGTCCCCGTGGTCGCGCAGGCCGCCGAAACCGGCGACCAGTCCGACCCAGGTGCCTGCCAGGGAGGCGATGTGCAGCCCGTCGCGGGTGTTCTTCTCCAGATCGGCCAGGTCCATCAGCGCGGCCTCGCCCAAGTAGTCGTAGGCCAGGCGCAGATGGCCCACTTCGGCGGCCATCACACACTGCACACAGGCCGACAGCGAGGAGTCCCGGACGGTCAGCGGCTCGTAGTAGGCGAAGTTCCGCGCCTTCTGGTCGGGTTCGAAGGCATCGCCGCACAGGAACATCGCCAGCACCAGGTCCGCCTGTTTGACCACCTGTTTCCGGTACAGGTCGAAGTACGGGAAGTGCAGCATCAGCGGATAGTGCTCGGGTGGCGTGCCCTTGAAGTCCCATACGTCGAGCCCGGTGTAGCCCGCCGACTGCTCATGGAGGCCCAGCGCGTCGACGTACGGCACGGACATCGCCCTGGCGGCGTCGCGCCATGCGGCGGCCTCCGCCTCGTCGACACCGAGCGCCGCGGCCTCCGCCGCGTGGCGCTCGGCCACGTCGGCGGCGGCCCGCAGATTCGCGCGGGCCATGAGGTTGGTGTACGCGTTGTCGTTCGCGAGCGCGCTGTACTCGTCGGGGCCGGTGACGCCGTCGATGTGGAAGCGGCCCCCGGAGTCGTGATGGCCGAGGGAATGCCACAGCCGGGCCGTCTCCACCAGCAGCTCCACCCCGGTCCGCCGCTCGAAGTCGGTGTCGCCGGAGGCCCGGACGTAGCGCACGACGGCCGCCGCGATATCCGCGTTGATGTGGAAGGCCGCGGTGCCGGCCGGCCAGTACCCGGAGCACTCCGCGCCGTCGATCGTGCGCCACGGAAAGGCCGCACCCCGCAGTCCGAGCTGCCGGGCGCGCTCGCGCGCCGCGGGCAGGGTGTTCTGCCGCCAGTGCAGGGCCTCGGCGACGCAGTTCGGCGAGGTGTAGGTGAGCAGCGGCAGCACGAACGCCTCGGTGTCCCAGAAGGCGTGTCCGTCGTAGCCGGAGCCGGTCAGGCCCTTGGCCGGGATCGCCCGCTGTTCGGCCCGGGTGCCCGCCTGGAGTACGTGGAAGAGGGCGAAGCGCACGGCCTGCTGGATCTCCGCGTCCCCGTCGACCTCGATGTCGGAGTGGTGCCAGAAGCCGTCGAGGAACTCGCGCTGCTGATCGGCCAGGCCCTGCCAGCCGGTGTTGCGCGCACCGCTGAGCGCGGCCTCGACCTGGTCCCGGACGGCCGGCAGCGAGCGGAATCCGGACCAGCCGTACGCCACGAACTTCTCGACCCGCAGCCGCTCGCCGGGGTCGAGCACCGCGGTGACGGTCACGCGGCCCACGTCGTCCGTGCTCTCGCTGGAGGTACGGGTGGATCCGGGGCCCCGCACCACATGGTCGGCGGCGGCCGCGACCCGCTGCCCGCTCGCCGCCGTACGGTGCACCAGGCGCAGCCGCAGGTCGAGCGCGAAGTTCTCCTCGGGCAGCAGACATGACTCCAGGGCGGCGCCGACCCGGGGATCGCCGCTGAGCGTGGGCAGTTGCTCATTGGCGACGAGCTCCGACTGCACGACCACGTTCGTCCGGTCGTCCAGCGGCTCCACTTCGTAGGCGACCGCGGCGATGGCGCGCTGGCTGAAGGAGATCATCCTGGTGGAGCGCACCCGTACCGCCTTGCCGACCGGCGAGATCCACTCGCAGACGCGGTGGAGCAGTCCGGTACGCAGATCGAGCACCCGCTCATGGGAGCGCAACCGCCCGTAGCGCAGGTCGAACGGTTCGTCGTCGACCAGCAGCCGGATGAGCTTGCCGTTGGTCACGTTGATGACCGTCTGGCCGGACTCGGGAAATCCGTATCCGCCCTCCGCGTACGGCAGCGGATGCTGCTCGTGCACACCGTTGAGATAGCTGCCGGGCAGGGCGTGCGGCTCGCCCTCGTCGAGGTTGCCGCGCCAGCCGACATGCCCGTTGGACACGGAGAAGACGGATTCGCTCTGGGCCAGTACGTCCAGGTTGAGCTCGGTCTCGCGCAGACACCAGGGCTCGACGGCATAGGCATGATGGCTGATCACTTGCGATCCTCCAGCAGCTCGTAGAGGTCCGATGCCACGCCGCGCGCTGTGTCCGGGATGCCCAACTTCGCCGTATTGACGATTCTACCGGCGAAATCACCCGCGCGCCGTGGCGGGCTGCCCCATGGCGTCGGACTCATCCCGGCTCGGGTCGAGGCACTGGGCGAGGCAGCGAGTGTGGGACAGCCCGAGGATTCCGTAGAGGAGCACACCCAATCCCATCAGTGCCGGTACGAGCCAGAATCCGGCGCGGGGCTGCTCTCCGTAGAGCGTCACACCGAGACAGAAACTCACCGAGGCGTCGCCCAGCGTCAGAGCGGGCTGCGAGCCGATGAGCGGGCCCCCTTGCATGGCCACGCCGAGCAGGAACAGCGAAAAGGCGCCGACGGCCGCGAAGCCGTACGTCTGCCATGCGGTGAAGAAGGCGACGGCGCCCTGAGCGGAGAGGATGTTCATGGCCGACTTCACCAATGCCGCGGTGACGGCGTTTCCGATGGCCGCCGCCGCCGCGAGCGAGGCCGCACGCATCAGACCGGCGGGGCGCCGCAGACCGGTGAGCACGAGGGCGGCCCCGATCCCTCCGGTGACCGCGAGCGCGGGCAGCCACCAGATCCCGGGCACCTGTTCGCGCCCTCCGGTGGGAGCCAGCGAGAGGAGGACCAGCGCCAGTCCGGCGACGATGCAGACCACACAGAGCCATGCCTTCCGTGACAGCCCGACATGAAAGACCATTCCTCCGATCACCAGGGCGAGGGGGAGTTCAAGAATGAAAATGGGCTGTACGGCGGCCAGTGATCCGGTGGCCAGAGCGAGCGCTTGAAAGAGGGCGGCGAAGACGACGCCGAGCATTCCGCCGAACCAGACGGGAGTGTGCACAAGGTCGCGGATCAGCCCGAGGCGCAATGACCGTGACGCGGGAACGGTGAGCGCCGCGCGCCGCTGCAATACCGTTCCGAGCGCATTGCTGGCGGCCGCGAGCAGAGCGAACATGATCGACAGTGCGATCGTCACCATGGGCACCACTCCCGGGTACGCGCTTCTTCGTCGCGGTGCGCTCCCTCGGCCCTTCGGCCAGGTTACGCCTCCTGGGGGAGCGCGTGGATGGCGCGCGGCGTGGTCACGAACGGCGTGGTCATGAATGGCGTGGTCACGAACGGCGTGGTCGTGAACGGCGCGGTCATGAGCTCCGAATGTTTGCTCTCGAGGTGGGAGAGACGGTCGAGCAGAACGCCCTCGCGCAAGGCCCATGGGCAGATGGTGAGCCGTTTCACCGCCATGACCTCCATGGCGGCCTCCGCGACGATGGCACCGGCCAGGCTTTGACGCGCCCTGGAGGCGGAGATTCCGCGCAGCTTCGCTCGCTGCCGGTCCGTCTTGCCCGCGAGCCGTGACACCCAGGGCACCAGCTCCTTACGGCTGAGACTGTGGACCGTGGGCCGACCGCTGCCGGGCTGTGGGGTTCCGGCGAGGCGGGCCAGCTGGGCGAACGTCCTGGACGTGGCGACGCAGGAGAGGGGCGCGGGCTGTGCGCGCAGTTCGGCGGTGCTCTGGCCCAGGGTGGCGCGTACGTGCCGGCGCAACGCCTTGACGTCCCGCTTCTTCACCGGCGTGGCATCGGGCAGATGGTGGCGGGTGAGCCGGTCGGCTCCCAGCGGGAGGGAGATGGCGAGAGCGGGGTCCGTGCCGCTTCCGCAGGCGATCTCCAGGGAGCCACCGCCGATGTCGAGCAGCAGTATCCGCCCCGCCGACCAGCCGAGCCAGCCGCGCACCGCCCTGAACGTCAGCCGTGCCTCCTCCACGCCGCTCATGAAACCCGCGCGGATACCGGTGGCGGCCTCGATCTCGTCGAGCACCGCGTCCCGGTTGGTCGCGTCCCGCACCGCCGAGGTGGCGAAGGGGATCAGGTGGTCGACGTGGTGGGCGGACGCGGCCGCGGCACTCGCGGTGACGGCGCCGACCAGGGACCGGATCGCCTCGCGGGGGATCACCCCCTGGCGATCGGTCGCGTCGGCCAGGCGCACCGGCTGTTTCCACGAGGCCACCGGCTCCGGGGGGCTACCGGGAAAAAGGTCGGCGATCTTGAGATGGACGGTACGGGATCCGATGTCGAGCACTCCACAGCGCATCCGTGATGAGTGCCCCCACGTGACGTATTCCAGACGTCGGAGGACCGCGCGCTGTCCGGAGATCCGGCGGTGGTCCGCACTTACGGGCCCGCTCCGAGTCTGCTCCGAGCCCGCTCCGGGCCCGCTCCGGGGCTACTGCTCCGAGTCCGCTCCGCGCCGTGACCTCGGCGGTCTGCGGCGGTGGCTGGTGTCGCACCACGGGTAGCGCGCGCTGCGGCCGCACAGGCACACGGCCGCCGTGAAGCGGTCGGAGCGCACCACGCCGCCATCGGGCAGGGTGACCTCGACCGGTCCCTCGATCAGCATCGGGCCATCGGTCCCGATCCGCACGCTCACCGCGTGATCACAATTGTCGTTCGGCACGGATCACCACCAGCTCTTCCTTCGTCTCGCCCGGGGCGATCAGCCCGTGGGCCTCCAGCCAGGGGGCCTGCTCGCGCAGCACCGGCCCGAAGGGGATCGTGCGGCGGTCGGCCACGGCCGTCCGCAGCCCCGCCGCCGCCAACCGCTCCACCGTACGATCCGGGCCGCACAGCCCCGAGTGCACCAGGAGCAGCACACCGCCGGGGCGCAGCAGGGGCGGCGCGTCGCGGCAGATCCGGTCGACCACCGCCCGCCCGTCTCCACCGGCCCGCCAGGCCACGCCACGGCCCCGGCGGATCCGCCGCCCCGCCACCGGCACATACGGCGGATTGGCGACGATGAGATCGAACCCGCGGTCGGCGACCGGCGTCAGCAAGTCGCCCTGGAGGACACGCACCGGCAGCCCTTTGAGGCGGGCGCGCAGCCATGTGGCGCCCACGGCGAGCGGTGAGACATCGACCGCGGTCACCTGGGCCGCGCCGCGTCCGGCCGCGGCGAGGGCCAGGGCTCCGCTGCCGGTCCCCACGTCCAGCACCGCCGTGCCGGCCGTGATGTCCTCCCGCAGCAGGGCCTCGGACAACAGCCATGTGTCGTCCTGCGGGGCGTACACACCTGGAGGCGTCTTGAAGACCATCAGCGGCGAGTACCCCCGGCAGGGGGTGACGTGCGCGTGCGATGTCCGAGAGGAGCCACAGGCCGTGTCCGAGCGGAGTCACAGGCCGTCCCGGGGCAGCGTCTCGTTCCAGGTGCGCGAGAAGACCCGCCGGTCGCCCTCGTAGCCGTCCAGGGTGGCGTCCACGAAGAAATCCGTTTCGCTGGAGCGCAGCACCGTGCTCGTCACCACCCGCACATCCCAGTCGTCGCGGTGGAAGCGCATGGTCCAGGTCGACTCGCCACCGACCGAGGTGAAGTCGTCCGCGACCGCCGTATAACGCTCGTACGCCCGGCGGCCGACGTCCAGCCCGATGTCGTCGAAGCGCAGGGTGCCCGCGTCCTTGACGATCTCCAGCTCGGACCGGTAGCCGACCAGATCGCGTTTGACGTCCCAGCGCTCCTCGTGGGGCGTGATCCGGGTGGTGGCGGCGGGCGGCGTGCCCTCTGGCTCCCCGAACGCGCGCTGGGCCTGGTCCTCGTCCGCGGAGGCCCGGCGCAGCGGCAGCGTGAGGGCGCTGTCGGCCTCGTACACGGTCAGCAGCGCCGGCCGGGGCGGGGGCCAGGCGAGCGGCCAGTACGACGTGGAGAGCGACAACCGGATGCGGTGGCCGGGCGGGAACGCCTGGGCCACGCCATTGAGCCGCACCCGGGCGCGGTAGCGCCGGCCGGGCTCCAGCGGTTCGGGGTCGCCGATGGTCCCGCGGTGGGCGATGTTGAGCAGACCGTAGGTGATCCGGGTGGCGCGGCCGTCCGGAGCCACATCGGAGAGCCGGGCGGCGACCATGGCGACCGGTTCACTGGCCGACAGCTCCAGTTCGACGGAGGGCGAGCCGAGGATCTCCACCCGCTCGGTGAGCGGATCGGTCTGGAACACCAGCGAACCGCCGTCCTCCTCCCGCTGGTCGTACGGCAGATCCGGAGGCGCGTTGTACGAGGCCCACTTACCCGCGAACTGGCCGACGGACAGCGGCGATTGGACGGTCAGCGGCTCACCCCGCGGCTCCTGGCCGGGAGGTATGTCACCGGGGTCGGCGATGCGATATCCGGTGAGCGGGTGCACCACCGGCTCGACGTTGGGGGAAGGCCACCGGGGTTCGGCGATCCAGCGGCCGGGGCGCTCCTCGTAGGCGGTGGACGGTGGCACGCTGTCCTGCATCCACGTCCACAGCATGGGCCCGTCCATGACGCCGTTGTCCACGCCCTTCAGCCAGTGGTCCCACCACCGGACCACCTCCTGGAGATAGCCGATGGCCGGCCCCGGCTCGCCCAGGTGCGGGTACTTGTGCGACCACGGCCCGATCAGGCCCTTGCGCGGTACGTCCAGATTGCCGAGCAGCCGGGTCACGGCGTTGGAGTAGCCGTCCGCCCAGCCGCTGGAGGCCAGCACGGGGCACCGCACGGCCTGGTAGTCCTCGCACACCGAGGCATGCCGCCAGTAGTCGTCGCGGCGCTGGTGGCGCAGCCACTCCACCACCCAGGGGCGGGCGTTCTCCAGCCGCTCGTGCCACATCCCGCGCCAGCGCTCGCCGACCACCGCCGGGTCCGGCGGGCAGGTGGCGTAGGCGAACATGGTGCCCGCCTCGGCGAGGTTGTCGGACAGCAGCGCGCCGCCCATGTAGTGCATGTCATCGGCGTACCGGTCGTCGGTGAAGGAGGCGATGACGATGGCGCGCAGGCTCGGTGGCCGCCGGGCGGCCACCTGAAGGGCGGCGAAGGCGCCCCAGGAGATGCCCATCATGCCGGTGGCGCCGTCGCACCAGGGCTGCTCGGCCAGCCACGCCAGGATCTCCTCGGCGTCCGTCTGCTCCTGCCCCAGGTATTCGTCCGTCAGCACCCCCTCCGACTCCCCGGTGCCCCGCAGGTCGACGCGGACACAGGCGTAGCCGTGACCGGCGATGTAGGGGTGGTGGACGGAGTCGCGCACGGAGGTCAGATCCCGTTTGCGGTAGGGGATGTACTCCAGCACCGCGGGCACCGGCTCCTCGTCCGACGAGGTGGGACGCCAGATGCGTGCCGACAGCCGAACGCCGTCGGACATGGGGATGGTGATGTGTTCCTCTTCCTTCGTGGCGCACGGCAGATTGCTCACGAGGCGCATAGGCCGACATGCTCCTTCCCTGGCGGTGGCCATGGTGGCGGCCATGGTGGTGGCCTTGGTGGCGGTCCTGTTGGCAGGGGTGCACGGGTGCCCACGGACGCGACCGGCACACCGGCGGTGTCCGTGGCGCCGGTCGCGTCCGTGGGCGGTCGGGGCGGTCGGGCGGTCGGGGCTCAGCCGTGCTGCTCCCGCCGGGCGCCCGGGGCGGTGGCGTCGAAGAGGAGGTTCAGGGCGGCGACACAGCGGTCGTACTTCTCGCGCAGGTCCTCCTCGCTGTCCCCGCCGGTGAAGATGTGCGCGAGTTCGAAGCTGTAGCTGTCCTGCTGCTCCATCTGCGACAGCCGCTGTCCCTCCTCGGGCACCACATCGATCCGTACGCCCGGGATCTCGCGCTCGACGCGCTCGATCTCCTCGTCGACGGGGGCGTCATGGACCACACCGTCGGCGAACCACCGGTAGTACCACTTGGCGGCCATCGCGTAGGGGCCCTCGCGGTACGGCAGGGCGGGATCCTCGCCGAGGGCCAGGCTCAGCATGCGGTGGTGGTTGGGCACCCCGTCGACATAGGCGAAGAGTTCGGCGTGCGACTGGGAGTGCCGGGGGTTGATCTCCAGGAGGTTGATCTCGTCCGTGGCGGCGTCGTAGAAGTACTCGATGCTGAACGTCGCCCCGTCCATGCCGATCTGCCGCATCACCCGCCGCGAGACGTCATGCAGCCGCCGGATCACGGGCTCGGGCAGCGCGGAGGGGTACTGGTGGCGCAGAAAGGACGAGCTGTCGGGGTAGTCGATGGAGTCCAGCACACCGTAGACGGTGACCTCGCCCTGGTGGACATAGCCCTCCACGGCGACCTGCACCCCGCTCAGCGCCTCCTCCGCGAGGCACACCTGACCGCCGACACCATCCATCTCCGGCGGGAGCTCGAGCCGTTCGAGGACGGCGTCGAAGGGCTTGCCGACGCGGCCGATCCCCTCACGGATCCGGCTCACCGCGGTACGGAACTCCTCCTCGTCCTTGACCGAGAAGGCCAGTTCCGAGGAGTACGCGAGGGCCGGCTTGAGCCACATCGGGAAGCGGACGCCCTCCGGCGGCCGCGGGTCCCGCGCCTCCAGATCCACCCGGCCGAACGGCGGATGCTCGTCGATCGCCTTCCGCTGCTCCAGCCGGCTCCAGTACTTGTGCTCGCACTTGACCACCGACTCCAGGCTGGTGCTGCGCGTGCCGTAGCGCTCGCCGAGAATCGGCACGAGTGTGCTCACCGGGAAGTCCCAGTAGCCGACGATCGCGTCGATGCTGCCCTCAAAGGCGTCCAGAACACCTTCCGCCTTCGCGATCAGGTCCGCAACGGACACCTCGCCGCTCTGCAGATCCTCGACCGTGAGCAGGTGGTGGAACCGGAACCGGCCGGCACCGGGCCCGCTTTCCAGGATGGGCACGTTGGCCTCGTCCAGGCCGATCACAAAGATGTTCTTCTCGTCCACGGGCGTGTTCCCTCCCTGCGCCGACATTTTCCGGCGTCCTGAGTACCCGTCTGCGGGCCGCCAACCCTGACGGGCCATCCGATGCGAGGACGCCTGCGAGTGGGGGGAGCTGTTACGGGGTGGTGGGTTCGTTTACGCTGTCGCTCGCTCGAACGGCGAGAGACGGGGTGACGGGGAACATGTCCCGACCGGACCATGACCATGGTCGATTGGCGGTTCCACCCGTTGGGGCGGGACAGCGACCCGGGTGGCCGACGGCTCCGCCACCACACCGCCCCTTGGGGGCCGCCGATCCCGCCACGGCCGGTAAGTACCGGCTGGAGGCGGTGCTGGGCGCCGGGGGAATGGGCCGCGTCTACCTGGCGCGTACACCGGCCGGCAGCGCGGTGGCGGTCAAGGTCGTCCACCGCGAATACGCGGGCGACGCGTCGTTCCGCAAGCGCTTCGAGCAGGAAGTCGCCGCGGCCCGGCGGGTCCAGGGCCTCTACACCGTGCCGGTCGTGGACGCGGATCTGCGGGCCGAAGAGCCCTGGCTGGCCACGGCGTACGTACCCGGGCCGTCCCTCCAGCACGCGGTCGCCGAGAGCGGGCCGCTGTCGGCCGACGCGGCGCTGGGGCTGGTCGCCAGGGTGGCCGAGGCCCTGCAGTCCATCCACGCCGCCGATGTGATCCACCGTGACCTGAAGCCCTCCAACATCATCCTCACCGCCGAGGGACCGAAGGTCATCGACTTCGGTATCGCCCGAGCGGCGGATGTCACCGCGGTGACCGCCACCGGGATGCGCACCGGAACGCCCGCCTACATGGCGCCCGAATACATCAGGGGGCAGGACGTCACCGAGGCCGGTGATGTGTTCGCCCTCGGCGTGATCGCCGGTTTCGCCGCCACCGGACGGCTCGCCTTCGGCGGCGGCTCCGACCACAGCGTCATCTACCGCATCCTGGAGCAGGATCCCGACCTCGACGGCTGCCCCGAGCCTCTGCGGGCCATCGCCGCCCACTGCCTGGAGAAGGACCCGGCGCGGCGGCCGACCCCGGCCCAGGTCATCGAGCGGTGCGGCCGGGCCGACACGACGGGTATCGCCGACGCCCACACCCGTACCGTGGTGTCACCGGCGGGGCCCGAGCGTGGGACACCCGGCGCGCGGGGCGCCCCTGGTTCGCCCAACACCCCCGGCTCGCCCGACGACGAGACACGCACATCACTGCCGCCGCGAGGGTCGGGGCCCGCCGCCCCCGTACCGCCGCCGTCCGCTCCGGCCGCGCACGACCCGGCGCGGGCCGCCGCCCCCAGCGGTCCCGCGACCCCACCGGGCGCGGACACCTCACCGAACCCGCCGGTCCCGGACCCGCTCACCACGCCCGCCCCGGGGCTGCCCGTCCTGCTCAGCGGGGTCGGGATCCTCGTCCTCGCCGTCGTCCTGATCGCCGTCTATCTCCCCGGCTCTTCCCCCGACCGCGGCCCCAGCCTCCCCTATCGCTCGATCGGGCCCACGGCCTCCCTCGGCCCCACCGGCCGGGCCAGGACGGCCGAGGGCCTGGCGTTCAGCCCGGACGGCAAGACGCTCGCCACCGGCAACTCCGAGGGGAAGGTGCGGCTGTGGGATGTCGCCGGCCGTAAGCCACGCACCACCTTCACGGGACCCGACAGCGGGTTCCAGACCCGCGAGGTGACGTTCAGCCCCGACGGCAAGACCCTCGCCGCCACCAATATGACCGGCTGGCTGGCCATGTGGGACGTGGCCAAGCACCGGCAGATTCGCCTCCTCGACGGCGTCAACGGCGGCGAAAGGGTGGCCTTCAGCCCGGATGGCAAGCTGTTCTCCACCGGCACTCAGGCCGGTTCGGTGTTCCTGTGGGACACCAACAGCCGCAAGAAGGACGAGATACTCGCTTACTACGACCAGGAGGCCAAAGTCACGGGCGTGGCCTTCAGCCCGGACGGCCGGACGCTGGCCTCCGCGAGCGACGACTCCGACAGCAACATCACCCCGGAACACTCGGTGCGGCTGTGGGACGTGGCACACCGCGATCCGGAACCTTACGGCCAGGGCGATCCACGGGTCACCATCTCCCCCGCGCAAGGAGTCCTGAGCCTGGCGTTCAGCCCGGACGACAGGACAATCGCCACCGGCAGCTACGACGGCAAGGTGCGGCTGTGGGATGCGAAGACCGGCCATCAGCGAGCCACCCTCAGCGACTCCCTCGTCGCGTCGGAGGTCAACCACCTGGCCTTCAGCCCGGACGGCAAGACGCTCGCCACCCCCTCCGAATACGGACTGTTGCTGTGGAACGTGGCCACCCGCAAACCACGCGCCATCCTGTCGAGCAGCGCGGAGGGGGCAGCCAATGTGATGCAGGAGGTCGTCTTCAGCAAGGACGGTCGGCTGATCGCGGGCAACGACAGCGAGCACCGCAGGGTGTACCTGTGGAAGAACCCGTACCGGGCGCGCTAGGGGTGTCCGACGGTACGCGTACGCCTGCGGCGGGCTGCTCCCCTCCCCGCCCCTTCCCGAAACTGGGGCTCCGCCCCAGACCCCGGGGTCCAGGGGCGAAGCCCCAGCCACGTGGCGGTTGACCCTGACGCAGGGGCAACCCCGCAGCATGGTCGGCATGACGACGACGCAGCACTTCACGGTCCACCACGACGGCGTCACGATCCCGGTGTCCCGTGGCGGCCGGGGACGGCCGCTGGTCCTGTGCCCCGGCCTCAACTCCACCCAGGCCGATCTGCGCGAGCTGATCGAACTCCTGCGGCGCGACCACGACGTGGTGGCCTTCGACCTCCGGGGCCACGGCCTCGCCTCCGCCGCCGACCGGTACTCCTTCGACGCGTTTCGGAGCGATCTCTTCGCCGTGCTGGCGGAGCCGGGGCGCCTCGATCTGCCCTCGCCGCCCGTGCTCGTGGGCTACTCGCTGGGCGCGGACCTGGCCGTGCACTACGCTTCCGAGCGCCCTGACGCCGTTGCCGGGCTGGTCCTCATCGACGGGGCCAACCCGCTGCCCGAACCGTTCATCACCGACGCCGATCTGCCGGAGTTCCGCGCGATGGCGGAGGACCCGGCCATGTGGCGGGAGATCGAGCGGGCCAGGGGCACCGCGCGGCAGGTGCTGCTCAGCCCCCAGGACATCCTCGGTCTGCAGGTGGAGATGGATATGGTGCGGGCCGGAATCCTCGACCGGTACCGGAAGGTCGACCGCCCGATCCACATGATCATGTCGGCCGCGATCGCGGGCGACAGCACAGAAGGGCGCGCGCCCCGGCACAACCGGCTCTGGCGCGCGGGCGTCGACCGGCTTGTGCACGAGCGGCCGGACACCTCCGCGACCTGGTTCGACACCGGCCACCGGCTGGTCTTCACCCACGCCCGGGAGATCGCGGAGATCATCCGGCACCACCCGGCCGACGAGGTGTCTTCATAGAGGTGGCTTCATAAGCGACTTCCAGGAGACTGGTCCGATGCTGACCATCGGCGAGCTGGCGTCGTACGCCGGAGTGACGGTGCGCGCGGTGCGGCACTACCACGCCAAGGGGCTGCTGCCCGAGCCGGAGCGGGACCACTCCGGCTATCGGCGGTACGGCGCCGACGCCGTCGTCGAGCTGATCAGGATCCGGACCCTCGCCGAGGCCGGGGTTCCGCTGGCACGCGTACGGCAGTTGCTCCGGGCCGGTGAGGAGGAGTTCGCCGCGGCGGTCGCGGAGATCGACCAGCGGCTGCGGGCGGAGATCCGGGAGCGGCAGCGGCACCGCGCGCGAATCGCCCGCCTCGCCGCCGGGGACAGCCTGGCGCTGCCCCCGGAGGTGGTGGAGTTTCTCGACCGGCTGCGGGCGCTCGGGGTCGACGAACGGATCGTCCAGGTGGAGCGCGACGGCTGGATCCCGCTGGCCGCGCACGCACCCGAGCGGGTCCCGGAGTGGATGGCGCGCAAGCGGGAGCAGATCGCCGACCCGCGGTTCATCGGCTTCTACCGCACCCTGGGCCAGGCGCTCGACCGCGCCGACGACGACCCTCGGCTGGAGTCGCTGGCCGACGAGCTGGCCGGCTACCTCACGGGGATGGCCGAGGAGCGGGGCGAGGACTACATCGACGATGCCGAGATCGAGCCACCGCTGGTCAGGGTGATGGACACCCACGCGTTCGACACCATGCCGTCGGCCCGCCGGCTGATCGAGCTGCTGAGGCGGCGGGGCTGGACCGGCTGGACCAAGGTCGGGCGCGTCGGCCGGGCTGCGGCCGGACCAAGGGGGGCTCGGCAGAAGGGGCCGGACGGGTGAGGATGGGCGGATGACCGCCACCTCGCGTGCCCATTCGTTCAACGCGGCCGCCGCCCAGTACGGCGCGAACCGCCCCTCCTACCCGCCCGCCCTCTTCGACGCCGTCGAGGAGCTCGCCGGACGTCCCCTCGCGGGCGCCCGCGTCGCCGACGTGGGCGCGGGCACCGGAATCGCCACCGCCGTCCTGCGCGAGCGCGGCGCCGATGTGATCGCCGTCGAACCGGGCGCGGGCATGGCGGCCCAGTTCCGCCGGACGCTTCCGGACGTGCCGATCGTCCGGGGCGACGGTGACGCCCTGCCCCTCGCCGACGCCTCCCGCGACCTGATCACGTATGCGCAGTCCTGGCACTGGACCGACACCGACCGGTCGGTGCCTGAGGCGCTGCGCGTGCTGCGCCCGGGTGGCGCGCTGGCGGTCTGGTGGAACACCACCGCCTTCGACGTGCCGTGGATCGCCGCCCAGGCCGAGCGCGTCGCGGCCCACTCCGGTGTGACGTCGACCCCCCAGGTGGGTGCGGACGACAGCCGCGCCGCCCGGCTCGCGGGCCTCTCCGATCTCGACGTCACACGCCGCCATGTGCGCTGGAGCCGCGTCGTCTCCCTCGACACCCACCTGGCCAACATCACCAGCCACTCGGCGTTCCTCGTCCTCGGCGAGGCAGGCACCCAGGCGTTTCTCACCGCCGAGCGCGGCCGCCTGCGCGAGCTCTTCCCGGACGAGAAGGTGGAGGAGACCTATCTGGTGGACCTGCTGGTGGCCGCCCGTCCCTGACCAGCGCCCGGGTGCCCCGCCCGGCCACGGCCCGTGCGCGCCACGTTTACCGGCCCGGTCGGCGGCTACTCCTGTGAGGTGCTTCATGCAGCACTACCGAGGAGGTGCCGTGGCTCAGGTATCGGATTTCGTACTGGCTCGGCTGCGGGAGTGGGGGGTGGCGCGGGTCTTCGGCTATCCGGGGGACGGGATCAACGGTCTGCTCGGGGCGTTCGACCGCGCCACGGGCGACCCCGAGTTCATCCAGGTCCGGCACGAGGAGATGGCCGCGTTCATGGCCTGCGGCCACGCCAAGTTCACCGGCGAGGTCGGAGTCTGCGCCGCCACCTCGGGGCCCGGCGCCGTCCACCTGCTCAACGGCCTGTACGACGCCAAGCTGGACCACCAGCCGGTGGTCGCCATCGTGGGCCAGCAGAAGCGGCTCAGCCTGGGCTCGCACTACCAGCAGGAAATCCATCTGGACCGGCTGTTCGACGACGTCTCCGAGTACTGCGAGATGGTCACCCACCCGGGCCAGGCACGGCATGTCATCGACCGTGCCTTCAAGACCGCGCTGACCACTCGTGGCGTGGCGACCATCGTGATCCCCAACGACATCCAGGAGGAGGACGCCCAGCCCTCCCCGCCCAAGGCGCACGGATCGGTGTTCTCCAGCGTGGGCTGGAGCCGCCCCCGCGTCCTGCCCGACCCCGATGAGCTCCGCCGCGCCGCCGATGTCCTCAACGAGGGCGAGAGGGTCGCCATCCTCGTCGGCCAGGGCGCGGCCGATGCCGCGGGCGAGGTCGTCGGAGTGGCGGAGCTGCTGGGCGCCGGGGTGGCCAAGGCGCTGCTGGGCCGGGATGTCCTCCCCGACGACCTGCCCTATGTGACCGGGCCGATCGGTCTGCTGGGCAGCACCGCCAGCGACAAGATGATCAAGGAGTGCGACACCCTCTTCCTGATCGGCACCAGCTTTCCGTACTCCGAGTGGCTGCCGGACGAGGGGCAGGCGCGCGGCGTCGAGATCGACATCGACGGCCGCATGATCGGTATGCGCTACCCCATGGACGCCCATCTGGTGGGCGACGCGAAGGAGACCCTCAAGGCGCTCCTCCCACTGCTGCGGCGCAAGGAGAAGCGGGCCTGGCGGAAGAAGGTCGAGAAGGACGTGCGGGAGTGGCTCACCATCTGCGACACCTGGGCCGGGCAGCACTTCGGGGACACCATCAACCCCCAGTCGGTGGCCGCCGAGCTCTCCTCGCGGCTGCCGGACCGGGCGATCCTGACCGCCGACTCCGGATCGGCCACCAACTGGTGGGCGCGCCATCTGAGGCTGCGCGGCGGAATGGACGCCTCGCTGTCCGGGACGCTGGCCACCATGGGCCCCGGGGTGCCGTACGCGATCGCGGCGCGCTTCGCCCATCCCACCCGCCCGGTGATCGCCTTCGTGGGAGACGGTGCCTTCCAGATGAACGGCATGAACGAGATGATCACCGTCAAGCGCTATATGGACCGGCTGGCGGGCGGCCCGCCGCTCGTCTTCTGCGTCTTCAACAACCAGGACCTCAACCAGGTCACCTGGGAGCAGCGCGCCATGGCCGGGGACCCGAAGTACCCCGCCTCCCAGGTCATCCCCGACATCCCCTACGGGGCGTACGCCGAGCTGCTGGGGCTGCGGGGGATCCGCTGCGAGTCCCCGAAGAAGGTCGGCAGGGCCTGGGACGAGGCGCTGGCCAGTGACCGCCCGGTCGTCCTGGAGTTCATGGTCGACCAGGAGATCGCCCCGATCCCGCCCCATCTCATGGTCCCCATGGCGAAGAAGACCGTGAAGGCCGCGCTGCACGATCCCGAGCTGGCCGGAATCGCCCACCGGGGCATCCGGCAGAAGGTCGCCCAGTACGCCGAGCGCCTGCCGGGACGCGGGCACGCCTGACGGAAGGGGGGAAGCGCGGCATGCGTACCGCGAACGGGCTGGAGGGGGCGCTGCGTGCGGAGGTGGATGCCGAGGTCAGGTTTGACGCGGGCAGCCGGGGCGCGTACGCCACGGACGGCTCCAACTACCGCCAGGTGCCCATCGGCATCGTCGTCCCGCGCAGTGTGGAGGCCGGGGCGCGGGCGGTGGAGGTGTGCGCCCGCTTCGGCGCGCCCGTGTCGTCCCGGGGTGGCGGCACCAGCCTGGCCGGTCAGTGCACCAACACCGCCGTGGTGATCGACTGGAGCAAGTACTGCCACGCCCTGGTCTCGGTGGATCCCGAGGCGCGTACCTGTGTGGTGGAGCCGGGGCTGGTGCTGGACGAGCTCAACCGCCAACTGGCCGACCACAAGCTGCAGTTCGGGCCGAAGCCGTCCACGCACAGCCACTGTGCGCTGGGCGGCATGATCGGCAACAACTCGTGCGGCGCCTCGGCACAGGCGTACGGCAAGACCGTGGACAACGTGCGCCGCCTGGAGATCCTCACCTACGACGGCGTGCGCATGTGGGTGGGGCCGACGTCCAAGGCCGAGCGGGCGCGGATCGCGGCGGAGGGCGGCCGCCGGGCCGAGATCTACGACGGGCTGGACCGCGTCGTCGCCGAGTACCTCGCGGACATCCGGCGCGGCTACCCGAAGATTCCGCGCCGGGTCTCCGGCTACAACCTGGACTCACTGCTGCCGGAGAACGGCTTCGACGTGGCCCGAGCCCTGGTGGGCAGCGAGGGCACGCTGGTGACGGTGGTGCGCGCCGAAGTGGACCTGGTGCCGGTGCCCCCGTACCAGTCGCTGCTGGTGCTCGGCTACGACGACATCTGTACCGCCGCCGACGACGTGCCCCGGCTCCTGGAGCACTGCACCCCCGGCGAACTGGAGGCCCTCGACGGGCGGATGGCCCAGCTGATGCGCGAGGAGCACGCCTACCTCGAATCCCTCAACTCCCTCCCTGATGGCGGCAGTTGGCTGATGCTGCAGTTCGGCGGGGACACTCAGGAGGACGCCGACGAGCAGGCGCACGCGCTGCTGCGCTCGGTGGGGCGGGACGAGCAGGACGCCACGGTGGCCTTCTCCGACGACCCCCGGCGCGAGCAGCGGATGCTCAGGGCCCGCGAGGCGGGCCTCGGGGTGACCGCGCGCCCGCCGGACGACCGGGAGACCTGGGAGGGCTGGGAGGACTCCGCCGTCCCGCCCGAGCGCCTGGGGGACTATCTGCGCGATCTCAAGGATCTGTTCGCGGAGTTCGGCTACGACCATCCGTCGCTGTACGGCCACTTCGGGCAGGGCTGTGTGCACACCCGCATCCCGTTCGGGATGAAGACCGCCGACGGCGTGGCCGACTTCCGCCGCTTCCTGGAGCGCGCCGCCGACCTGGTGGTCTCGTACGGCGGCTCGCTGTCCGGCGAGCACGGGGACGGGCAGGCGCGGGGCGAACTGCTCACCCGGATGTTCGGTGAGCGCCTGGTGACCGCGTTCGGCGAGGTGAAGGCGGTGTTCGACCCGGAGAACCGGATGAACCCCGGCAAGGTCACCGGCCCGAATCCGGTCGACGGTCAGCTGCGCCTGGGCCCGGGGTGGCGGCCGGCCACCCCCGACACGCACTTCGGCTACCCCGACGACGACCACTCCTTCACCCGCGCGGTCATGCGCTGTGTCGGCATCGGCAACTGCCGCGGCCACCACGGCGCCGTGATGTGCCCGTCGTACCGGGCCACCAACGAGGAGGAGCACTCCACCCGCGGCCGGGCCCGGCTGCTGTTCGAGATGCTCGACGGCCACCCGGACTCCGCCGTCACCGACGGCTGGCGCTCGACCGAGGTCCGTGACGCCCTGGACCTGTGCCTTGCGTGCAAGGGCTGCAAGTCCGACTGCCCGACCGGTGTCGACATGGCGACGCTCAAGGCCGAGTTCCTCGCCCACCACTACGCGGGCCGCCCGCGCCCCGCGGCGCACTACTCCATGGGGTGGCTGCCGGTGTGGGCCCGGCTCTCCCGTATAGCGCCCTCGCTGGTCAACACCGTGGCACGGGCGCCGGGTGTGGCCGGTCTCGGCAAGCGGCTGGCCGGTGTGGACGGCGCGCGCCAGGCGCCGGTGTTCGCACCGCGGTCCTTCCTCCAGTGGTGGCGCGCCCGCGCCACCGAGGAGCCGGACCCGGCCGATCCGCGGACCGTGGTGGTGTGGCCCGACACCTTCAGCACCTACTTCCACCCCTCGGTCGCCATCTCGGCCGTCCGGGTGCTGGCGGACGCCGGTTTCCGGGTCGCCGTACCGACCGAGCCCGTGTGCTGCGGTCTGACCTGGATCTCCACCGGGCAACTGGCCACGGCGAAGCGGGTGTTGCGGCGTACGCTGCGGGTGCTGCGGCCCTACCTCGAGGCGGGCACCCCGGTCATCGGCCTCGAACCCTCCTGCACCGCGGTGTTCCGGGCCGACGCACCCGAACTGATGCCCGCCGACCAGGAGGTGCGGCGGCTGGCCGGGCAGTTCCGCACCTTCGCCGAACACCTCGTCCACCACGCCCCCGACGGCTGGCGGCCACCCGCGCTCAGTCGGCAGGCCGTCGTCCAGACCCACTGCCATCAGCACGCCATCATGAAGGACGACGCGGACCGCGAACTGATGCGCCGCGCCCATCTCGTCACCGACGTCCTGGACGAGGGCTGCTGCGGCCTGGCCGGAAACTTCGGCTTCGAACGCGGCCACCACGAGGTCTCGATGGCCATCGCGGAACAGGGCGTGCTGCCCGCCGTGCGTGCGGCCGCCCCCGGCAGCCTGCTGCTCGCGGACGGCTTCAGCTGCCGCACCCAGATCGAGCAGGGCGACACCGGCCGCGGGGCCCTCCATCTGGCCGAGGCGCTGGCCCTGGGCCTTGACACCACCCTGCCCAGCGAGCGCCCCGAACGCCTCGCACAGCGCGCGGCCCCGCCCTCGCGCACGGCCCGCTGGGCGACCGCCGCCGGTGCCGCCGCCCTCACGGCGACGGCCGTGGCGGGAGCCGCGGCGGGGGCCGGCCGCGCCGCCTCGCGACGCACGCGCCACGGGGGAAGGTGACCGCACGGTGGTGACGGGGCGCGTCGTGGCGGGAGGCGCGGGCGAGCACGTCGTGGACGGGGTGAACAGCGCCGTCTACACGGTGCCCACCGACGCCCCCGAGGCCGACGCCACCCTCGGCTGGGACAGCACCACCCTCGTCCTCGCCACCGTCCGGTGCGGCCAGGTCACCGGACTCGGCTACACCTACGCCCCCGCCGCCACGGCCCTGGTCGTCGACGATCTGCTCGCCGACGTGGTCACCGGCACCCCGGCCCTCGATGTGCCACGTGCGAACGAGGCCATGCACCGCGCCGTGCGCAACGCCGGACTGCCCGGCGTGGCCGCACAGGCCATCGCCGCCGTGGACATCGCCCTGTGGGACTGCAAGGCCCGCCTGCTCGACCTGCCCCTCGTCCACCTCCTGGGCAGGGCGCGGGACGAGGTGCCCGTGTACGGCAGCGGCGGCTTCACCACGTACGACGCCGGGCAGCAGGACCGGCAACTGCGCGGCTGGACCGAGGAAGCGGGCATCCCGCGCGTCAAAATCAAAATCGGCGAGTCGTGGGGGCGGTGCGAGGACCGCGACCGGAAACGCGTCGCCGAGGCCCGTGCGAGCATCGGCGACACGACCGCGCTTTACGTGGACGCCAACGGCGGCTACGCCGCCAAACAGGCCGTACGCATTGCCGACACGCTCGCCGACCACGGTGTGACCTGGTTCGAGGAACCCGTCTCCTCCGACCACCTCACCACCCTCGCCACCGTCCGCGACCGGGTCCCGATGGAGGTCACAGCCGGTGAATACGGCTACACCCTGCCCTACTTCGCGCATATGCTCGCCGCCGGTGCCGTGGACTGCCTCCAGGCCGATGTCACCCGCTGCGGCGGCATCACCGTCTGGCTGCGCGCCGCCGCCCTCGCCCACGGCCAGGGCCTTCAGATCTCCGGCCACTGCGCCCCACACGCCCACGCCCACGCCGCCGCGTCCGTGCCCAATCTGCGCCACCTGGAGTGGTTCCACGACCATGTGCGCGTCGAGCGCCTTCTGTTCGACGGCGTCCTCGCGCCCGACGGTGGCGGCCTCACCCCGGGCCACGACGGAGCGTCCGGGCTGGGGCTTACGCTGAACAGCGAACGGGCCCGGCCGTATCGGGTGGCCTGAGCCGCACCACAAGACGTCGAGCACACTCATTCATGCGGGACGACGGCCACCGGACAGTTCGCGTGGTGCACCGCCGCCTGCACCACGGACCCCAGGCGGGGCCCCAGCGCGGGTGGGTGCTTCCGCCGTCCGACCACCAGCAGGGCGCTGTCGGCCGCGGCCTGGACGACGGCGCGGGCCGGGCTCTCCAGCCGGATCTCGTCGATGACCCGCACCCGGGGGAACTTCTCCCGCCACGGCCGCAGCACCTCGTCCAGCTCCCGCCGCGCCCGGTCCATGGTGTCCCGGGCCATGCCATCGCCCCCGGCGGCGGTGTGGGCCCGGTCGGGCCTTCGGCCGTGGACGGCGTGCAGGGGAACGTCGCGGGTGAACGCGGTGACGTAGGCGAACTCCAGGAGGTTGTCCTGCGGGCCGTGCAGGCTCAGGCCCACGACCACACGCCGCCCGTGTCCATTCGCTTCCCGCCCCGCGCGCATCAGCACCACCGGCCGCTCCGCGCGGACGATGGTGTGCAGCCCGATGTCACCGAGGAAGAAGCTGGCCACCCGGTCCAGCCCCCGCGATCCGAGCACCAGCATGCGGGAGTGCGCCGCCGCGTCGAGCAGGGCCGTCCCGGGCTCGTCCGCCACCAGATCCTCGATGATGGTCAGCTTCGGATGGTCACGGACCAGCTCGGTGTGCGCGTCGTGCACGATCCGCTTCGACCAGTAGTTCTGGTCGTCCGCCGCGGGGCTGTCGGGTGTGAGCGGGCACAGCAGGATCCAGGCGTGCGTCAGGCGCAGCGCCAGCTCACGCCGCTCCGCCTCGTCGGCGGCCCAGTGCGCGGCGGCCAGGCTCTCGGCCGAGCCGTCGAGACCAACGGTGACCACTTGTTCCATGACGGCTTGTTCCATGGCAGTGCCTCCCGCCGGGTTTCCGGGTTTCACGCGGCCAGGGCGGAGCCGCCGGTGTCATCGGTGCCGTAGGCGATGTGCTCGGTGACCGAGACCACCCCGTCCACGCCCCGGCAGAGCCGCACGATGACCGGCACCAGGCTCCTGGCCTCGACCGATCCGTCCAGCGTGACCTCGCCCTCGGTCACGTCGACCGTCACGGCAGAGGGCGCCGGCCGCAGGGTCCGCAGCAGCAGATCCCTTTCGATCTCGTCGCGGATCGCGTCGTCGTGGCGCAGGAACACCCGCAGCAGATCGCCACGGCTGACGATGCCGAGCAGCTTGTCGGTCTCGTCCACCACGGGAAGCCGCTTGACGCCCCGGTCCGACATCACCCGGGCCGCCTCGACGACCGTCCACTCCGGACGCGCACACACGACGGGCGCCGACATCAGCTCCTCCGCCCTCGCCCCCTCCGCCTTCGCGCGCTCCCACGCCTCCAGACGCGGGACCGGCAGCAGGCCGGAGGGGTCCGCCCGGCCGGACGACTTGCGCAGCGGATCGCCCTCGGACACCAGGCCGATCGGGCGTCCCGAACCGTCCACGACCGGCACGGCGGTGACATCGCTCTCCGCGAGCAGCGCCACGAGTTCCTTGAACGGCATGTCACGGGGCGCCCGGACCACCGGGCGTGTCATGAGGTCTCCGACCGTTCTGTGGTGCATGTTCCGACTCCTCTCGCACGCTCGCGGCGGGCCGGCCGGTGTCTCCGTCGCGGAGCCCGGCTCCCTCGTCGAGCCCGGCTCCTCCTCCGAGCCTGCCGGCCCGCCCGCGCCGCCGAATGAGCCTCATGGCTCCCTCTCCCGGCCACACGGCCCACCACGGGGCCATCCGGCCCCTCGGTCGAGGGCGTTCCGCCCCCAGGACACCGCTCACCGGCGGTGTCACAGTGGACGACGTCAGGCAGGAGAGGCGGGATGTCGATGCGTGCCCATGTCGGCGACCAACTGATTGTCGAGAGCCCCACCACCGGTGCCACCGAACGGGACGGTGAGATCGTCGGACTCCACCATGACGACGGGACACCTCCCTATGACGTGCGGTGGTCGGACTCGGACCGGATCACCCTTGTGTTCCCCGGCCCGGACGCACACATTCACCCCACCGGGGACGAACCGGAACCCCAGCGGGAGGAGACGGGCCGCCGCGGCTCCGCGACGACACACAGCGGCGCTCGTTCGCTCTCCGAAGCGGTGGTCATGTCGTTGGTGGAAGACGCCACGGCCGCGCCCTCGATGCACAACGCCCAGCCCTGGCGGTTCGAGTACTCCCGGCGCAGCCGCGTCTTCCGTCTCAGGGCCGACCTGCGCGGCGCCCTGCCGCACTCCGACCCCGAGCTCCGCGCCCTGCACATCGGCTGTGGCGCCGCCTTGATGAACCTGCGGGTCGCGGTGGCGCACGAGGGCTGGGAGGCGGCGACCCGGCTGCTGCCCGACCCCGTGGACCCGATGCTGCTGGCCTCCGTGACACTGACCCGCCCGCTCGGCGACGAGGCCGATCCGGCCGCCCTGTACCCGGCCGTGCGCACCCGCCACACCAGCCGGTACCCCTTCGCCGAGACCGAGATCCCCGCGTCCGTGCGGAGCGCCCTCGTCGACGCCGCGCACCGGGAGCACGTTTCGCTGTCCTTCGTCTCCGGCTGGCATCTCCAGTACGTCGTGGACCTGGCGCTGGAGGCCGAGGCCCGCAACCTCACCGACCCGGGCGTCGCCGCGGACCTGGCCCGCTTCACCCGCACCACGGACGACACGCGGCCGGCCACCGAAGGCGTGCCGGAGTACGCCTTCGGGCCCCGCCGCCGGATCGGCAAGGTCCCGGTACGTGACTTCGCGGGCGGCAAGTCCATCCCCGGCCGCCCGGCCGCCGACTTCGAGACCTTCCCCCACCTGGTGTTGCTGAGCACCTCCCGCGACCGGATCGTGGACTGGCTGCGCACCGGCCAGGCGGTGGAGCGGGTGCTGCTGCGCGCCACCCTGGCGGGACTGTCCGCCTCGTTCGTCACCCAGGCCCTCGAATGGCACGACCTGCGCTGGCCACTTCGCGACCCGACATCGGCCATGGCCCATGTGCAGATGGTGCTGCGGCTGGGGTACGGCCCCCGGGGCAGGCAGACCCCGCGGCGGCCGGTCCACGACGTCCTGGACATCGAGCCATAGCCCCGGCCGCGACGGCCCGCCGCGAAATCCGTTGTGGAGACCCCCGTCCACGGGCCATATCGGCAGTGCTGGGCGGCTGGTGCTTAAGGGCTTAATCACCAAGGCTGACGCGTCACACCTCATCACACTCAGGGAGTGAGCATGAGCCTTGACCTGGCGCGTCGTCGTCTTCTGTCGGCCGCGGGCGCGGTGGGTGTCGCGGGCGCACTCGGGCCGGCCCCCTCCGCCGCGTTCGCGGCCTCCGGCCGTCGTCCGTCCGGCTCCCGTCGTCCGTCCGGCTCCCGTCGTCCGGCCGCGACGATCATCCACGGTGGGCGGGTGCTGACCGGGCTGCCGTATGTGCCGCAGCAGGAGGCCCTCGCCGTGGGAGGGGACGGAAGGATCCTCGCGGTCGGCCCGGCGTCCGTGGTGCGGCGCCTGGCCGGGAGGGACACGGAGTTCGTCGACGCCCGCGGCGGCACCGTCATGGCGGGGATCATCGACGCCCATGCCCACTGCCTGGAGGCCGGGTGGCGCTCGCTCAACCCGTCCCTGGGCAATGAGACGTACACCGTCGCCGCGCTCCGGGCGAAGCTCACCGGTTTCCTGAACGCGAGCAAGGACCAGGAGCCCGATGGATGGCTGGTGGTGGAGGACTGGAACCCGGTGGCCCTGCCGGCCGGGACCGAGACCCACCACCGCGTCCTGGACGCGCTGCCGACCCGCCGGCCGATCGCGCTCAAGGGCTCGGACGCCCACAACATGTGGGTCAACCAGCGGGCCCTGGAGCTGGCGAAGATCACGGCGAGCACCCCGGATCCGGCCGGTGGGCATATCGTCCATGACGCGGCCGGAGCACCGTCCGGGTTGCTGAAGGACACCGCGCAGGACATCGTCGCGGCGGTGATTCCGCCACCGGACAAGGGCAAGGCGCTGGCCGCCGCGGCGAAGGCCCTCCGCCGGGCGGCGTCCAACGGCATCACCACGTACATGGACGCGGCCACCGAGACCGATGGACTGCGTGCCTACGCCGACCTGGCCGCCTCCGACCGGCTGCCGCAGCGGGTGATCCCCGCGCTGCGCCTGGACATCGACCTCGTCCGCGACCCGAAAGCCGCGCTGGCCCACGTCGACGAACAGCGCACGGCGTACGGACAGGTGCCGGGCCTGTGCTTCGGGACGGCGAAGGTCTTCCTCGACGGCGTGATCGAGCACCCCGCGCAGACCGCCGCGCTGCTGGAGCCGTACCTCGACGGCGACGGCGAACCCACCGACAACCGGGGGGACTTGTACGCCACCGCCACCGAGTACGGGCGGCTGGCGACCGTACTGGACCGGGCCGGGTGGCAGTTGCACGCACACGCGATCGGCGACCGTGCGGTGCGCACCGCGCTGGACGGCTACCAGGCGGCGGTACGCGCCAACGGGCGCCGTGGCAACCGGCACACCATCGCCCATCTGCAACTGGTGCACCCGGACGACTACCGGCGCTTCGCACCGCTGGGCGTGGTCGCCTGCATGCAGTTGCAGTGGGCGATGCGCAATGTGTGGACGATGGACGCCCTCCTGCCCTACATCGGCCCGGACCGCCACCGGCTGATGTATCCGGCGCGCAGCCTGGAGCGGCACGGCGCGGCGCTGGCCGGGGGATCGGACTGGCCGGTGGACCCCCTCGACTCGTTCAACCAGATCCGCACCGCGATCGACCGGGAGGGCGAGGACGGGGCGCTGTACCCGGAGCGGGAGGGCGTCAGCCGCTCCACCAGCCTGCGGATGCACACGGCGGGCTCGGCTCATCAGCTCCGTATCGACCACGAGACCGGTGTGCTCACCCCGGGCCGGGCCGCCGATGTGATCGTGCTCGACCGGGATGTGACCCGGGTGCCGGTCAAGGACATCACCGGCACCGAGGTCCGTCTGACGCTGGTGGGCGGCAGGCGCGTCTGGGACGCGGACCGGCCCGGCGCCGAGGCGGCCGCCACGTCGTTCCCGGCGGCCCGGCCCGCCTCCCTCGCCACCGTGCACGGCCGTCACGCCGCCTGTGGCTGCCACCGCTGACGGCCGTCGCCGTCCTTCGCCCGACCCGCTACGGGGTGTCCGGCGGTTTGCCCCTCCCCGCCCCTTCCCGCGGCGTCGATATGCGGCTCCGCCGCGTGGCAGGGGCTCCGCCCCTGGACCCCGGGCTCGGGGCGGAGCCCCGTCTTCCAGCCCTTCCAGGGGGCACCTCCCAGCGGTAGCTGGGGGAGTTTGAGGAGCGGGGTCTGGGGCGGAGCCCCAGTTGTGGGAAGGGGCGGGGAGGGGAAAGCATCGACATGCGGCTCCGCCGCGTGGCCCGCCGCAGGCGTACGCGTACCGTCGCCCACCCCCTAGTAGCCGACGGTGAAGTGCGTGTCCTCGCCGGGGATTTCGAGTTCGTCGAGGACCGCCACGGCGAGGTCTTCGGCCGAGACGCGGGACGCGCCGTCGGCGGTGGTGATCAGGGTCGTGGTGCCGCGCCGGTACTTTCCGGTGCGGTGTCCGGGCTCGAGGAGGGCGGGCGGGCTGAGATAGGTCCAGTCCGCCGAGTGGGCCCGGCAGACGTCCAGCTGCGCGGCGCTGGCGGCGGCGATGGCGCGGAAGGGCTCCGGGACGTACTCCGGGCTGTCGAGGACGAGCCGGTCGGGGTGGCCCGGGTTCCGCAGGGGCGCGGCGCCACCGACGACGAGGATGCGTGTCCGGGCCGTCTCGGCCGCGGTGAGCAGAGCCGTCGTGGTCCCGACGGCGGTGTCCTCGTGACCGGGGGCGGGGCGGGTCGCGGCCACGATCGCGTCGGTGCCGGCGAACAGCCGGCTCATGTGGTCGGGGTCGTTGGCGTCGCCCCGCACGGCGATCACTCCGGGAGGCGGCGCGGCCGTCGGCTCCTTGCGGAACACCGCGACGAGGTCATGGCCCCGGCTCACGGCTTCGTTGACGACACGCGAGCCGACCATGCCGGCGGCTCCGACGACGGCGATCTTCATCGAGGTGTCCCTTCCGGGGCGGAGACGGAGTCGTGTTCGGGCGTCCGGGTGCGGGTGCGGGTGCGGGTGCGCGGCGGAAGCTGTCCCGCGACGATCGCGGCGAGCGAGAGCGCGAATCCCACGAGCTGGATCGGGCCGAGCGTCTGGTCGAGCACGATGGCGCCGAGAACGGCGGCCACCAGCGGTGAGAGCAGGGCGAGAACCGCGACCGAGGCCACGGGCAGGCTGGTGATGCCCTGGAACCACAGGGCGTAGGTGATCAGACCGCCGACCAGCCCCAGCCAGAGGTAGCCGAGCGCGGCGGGCAGGTCGATCGCGGGAGGCGCCCCCTCGGCGAGGAAGGTGAGCGGCAGCAGGAAGAGCCCTCCCGCGGTGAGTTGCCACCCGGCGAAGGTGGTGGCACCGACCCCGGCGGGGCGCCCCCAGCGCTTGGTGAGCGTCACGCCGAGCGCCATCGTGACGGCGCCCGCGAGGCCCGCCACGACCCCGGCGGTGTCGAGCGCCGCGTTCGGCCCGATCACCACAAGACCGACGCCGACGACGCCCGTCATACCCCACAGGAGGCGCCACAGCGAAAAGCGCTCATGGAGCACGGTGACCGCCAGGACGGCCACGACCAGCGGCTGGGCCGCCGCCAAGGTGGCGGCCACGCCACCCGGCAGACGTTCGGCCGCGACGAACAGCAGCGGGAGGAACAGCCCGATGTTCAGCACGCCGAGCGCCGCGGCCTTCCCCCACCAGGCGCCGCGCGGCAGCGTCCGGGTGAGGGCCAGCGCGATCAGGCCGGCGGGCAACGCGCGCAGGAACCCCGCGAAGAGCGGATGTCCCTCGGGAAGCAGCTCGGTGGTGACGACATATGTCGTGCCCCACACCGAGGGAGCGAGCGCCGTCAGGGCGGTGCGTGGCAGGTTTCCGTGGCGGACACCGCCGGCCCCGCCGGAAACCACTTCTGTGGTGTGCCGTGTCATGCCCCGGAGTCTCGTCCCGGGACCATTGATGAGTCCAACACATGTTTGTCACCTCATCGATCTCGATCCACGATGGATCCAAGCTTCAGCAGATGCGGTACGTCGTCGCCGTCGCCGAGACGAACAGCTTCACGCGCGCCGCGGAACGGTGTCTGGTCGTCCAGTCCGCCCTCAGCCACCAAATCGCCCGTCTGGAAAAGGAGTTGGGCGCGAGACTCTTCGAGCGCACCAGCCGCCGGGTGCGGCTGACACCGGCCGGTGCGGCCTTCCTCCCGGCCGCCCGCCAGTGCCTGGACGCCGCCGAGCGCGCGGCTGCAGAGGTCGCCGCGGCCGTCGGGGAGGTACGCGGACGGCTCGCCGTGGGCCTGATCCCCACCGTCACCGCGGTCGACATCCCGGGCGCGCTGCGCGACTTCCGCGAGCGGTATCCGCGTGTGCGCATCAGCCTGCGGGTGGGCGCGAGCGACGACCTCGTCGAGCAGGTCAGGGAAGGCGCCCTCGACGTGGCGTTCCTCGGCCTGCCGACCACCGCCCGCCCGCGAGGTGTCGGCGCCCATGAACTCGCGCGTGACCGGCTCGTCGCCGTGGTCGCGCCGGACCATCCCCTCGCCGAGGAAGCACAGGTCGATCTGCGCAGGCTCTCCTCCGAGGTGTTCGTGGACCTCCCCGCGGGGACCGCCGGACGCGCCCAGTCCGACCTGGCCTTCGAAGCCGCCGGACTCACCCGTGACGTGGCCTTCGAAGTGACCAGCGCGGATTTCATCGCCCGGCTCGTCGGCCCGGGACTCGGCGTGGCGATGCTTCCCACCGCCTACGCGCCTCATCTGGCGGGCGTCGTCACCATCGAGGTCGCCGACGCACCGGCCCGCGTCGAGTACATCATCTGGAGCCGCTTCAGCCGCACACCGGCGGCGACCGCCTTCCTCACCGCGCTGGACATCGCGCCCACGGAATCCTGACGCACGCGACGGGACCCGGGCCGCCCCGCCCTCATGATGCCTGCCGGCGGGATCGGCGCGTCGAGGACGTACGAACCACCAGACGAGTCCCGAGCACCACGGGCGGCGGTGTGTGCGGCGGATCCTCCACCAGGGTCACCAGCGCGTCGACAGCCGCCGTTCCGGCCTCCTCGGGGGCCAGCGACACCGTCGACACGGGCGGCGCCGTGCGCCCGTAGGCCGGATCCTCGCTGCCGCACACCACCATCAGGTCCTCCGGCACCGAAAGCCCGCACCGCGCGGCCGCCGCCAGGATCTGACGGCCGCACGGGTCGTACAGGCCGAACACCGCGTCCGGCCCGCCCTCCGCGGTCAGCAGGGCGTCCAGACCCCGTCCCGTGAGGTCGTCCTCGTCGAACGGGACCACGCACGGCCGCACACCGGCCTGCGAACACCACCGCCGGTAGGCCGTCGCGCTCGCGCGGCTGTAGTACTCCTGGGTGGGCCCGGCGATCAGCGCGATCCGCTCCGCGCCCTGCCCGGCCAGATGCTCCAGGACTCGGCGGGTCATGGCCTCGTGGTCGTTGTCGACCCAGGTCTCCCGCGCCCGCAGATCGTCGGGACGGCCGTCGAACACCAAGGGCAGACCGCGAGCGCGCAGCAGCCGCACCACGGGGTCGCCGGTCGGACTGTCCAGCACCACCACCCCGGCGGCCGGGAGGGTGCGCCACATGTGCCCGGCAGGGCCCGAGGGCATCGCCATCAGCGCATAGCCACGCCGATGCGCGGCGACGGTGGCCGCGCTGATGGCCTGGGCGAAATACGGCACGCTCGCGAAGTCCCACGCGCTGTCGCCATGAGCGGTCACCGCGAGCCCCAGGGTGCGTCCGCCGCTCCCCACCGGGCCGTAACCGAGCGCACCGGCCACCGCCCTCACCCGGGCCCGCGTCGCCTCCGAGACCCGGCCCGTGCCGTTGAGCACGTAGGACACCGTCGCGGTCGACACCTCCGCCGCCCGTGCCACATCCCCGATCGTCACCCTCGACACGTCCGGCAGAATAGCCGGACGCACCCGCCCCGGGCGCAGGGAGCACTGCAATGGCCACCGTCCGCGCCGGGCGTCGCGACGCCGCGGAGGTCCGTCGGAAGGCCCCTAGTCCCGGCGAACGTTCCTCACACCCGCGTATCGGACCTCGTCGGCAGCGGGTGGCGGCCGGTCAGCCAGTCCCGGGGCAGCAGCGGCAGAGTGCTCTCCACGTCCCGGACGCCGGTGACCGGCAGCCGCACCTCGAAGCGTGTGCCGGGGTGTCCGTCGGGCCGGTCCAGTACGTCGATCCGGCCCCGGTGCAGGGCGATCTGCTGGGCGACCAGGGTCAGGCCGAGACCGGAGCCGGGGCTGTCCGTGCCACGCCGGAAGCGCTGGAAGACCTCCTCGCGGCGCTCGGGTGGGATGCCGGGGCCGTGGTCGTCCACGGTGAGCACGGCGAGCGGCTGCCGCGGGTCGCCGGAGTGGCGCAGGGTCACCTCGACGTGGGCCGTGCCGTCGGTGGCGCGGCCATGGGTCCAGGCGTTGGTCAGCAGGTTGTCCACCGCCGAGCGCAGCCCCTCCTCCCAGCCGTGCACCAGCAGCCCCGGGGTGGTGCGCACCGACACCTCGGCGTCCGGGTGGGTGCGCCGCAGGCCGGAGACGGACGCGTCGAGCACCTCCGTGAGGTCCAGCGACGTGAACGCGTCCGCCTCGACCAGGTCGCCCTGCGCGAGTGCCCTGAGCATCACCAGCAACCCCAGCAGCCGGGTGTGTTCGCGGCCCAGGTCGTCGAGTACTTCCGCCCGGTCCACGGCGTCCAGGCCGGGGTGGTCGGCGAGGATGTCGATGTTGGTGCGCATGCTCATCAGCGGGGTGCGCAGCTCGTGGGACGCGGTCGCGGCGAACGCGCGGGCGGTGGCGAGCGCCTCCCCGGTGCGTTCGACCTGCTCGTCGTAGCGGGCGAGCACGGTCTGCAGCGTGTACGCCAGGTCGTCGACCTCGCCGATACGGGTCGGCGTGTGCTCCAGGCGTACGGTGCTGGTCCTCGGGTCCAGGCCGCTGGTTCGCCGCTGCAACCGCCGCAGCGGCAGGACCGCCCGTGCCACGATGGCCCAGGTGGTGGCCCCGGCCAGGGGCGCGGCCAACAGCGCCCCCAACACGACCCGTTGGCGCACCAGCGCCAGCTCCTCCTCGGCGGTGTCCGGCGAGAACAGCCACAGATTCGGCGCGGTGCCCTCCTTCGCGGCACCGACACGCAGCGACACGACCAGCCAGTCCGTGTCATCGGAGGTCACGGTGGTCGGCTTCGGGGCGTTGCCGGGCAGCGAGGGGAACGGATCGGGCTGCGGCCCGGCCGAGATCGTGCCCCCGGGCGCGGTCAGCCGGATGCCCACGTCCCGCGCGGAGTTGACCAGCCGCCGCTGCCGGGCCTCCTCCATGACCGGATGGCCGGTGCCGGCGACATCGAGGAACGCCTTGGCGTTCTTGGCGACGACCGTGGCGCGAGCGCGCAACTGTGAGTTCTGGTGTGCGCGCAGGTCGTCGCCGACCAGATGCAGCAGCAGCCAGCCGGAGGCCAGCACCAGCAGCGGCACGCTCACGCCGACCGCGAGCGCGATGCGGGTGGACAGCCTCATGGCGCCTCCCCGGATGACGTTTCCCCGGGCAGTCCGTCGTTGCCTGCCATGCACACCTCTGTTCCGCGGCGGTCGAACGCGTCCGTCCGAGGAACAGATCAAAGCATCGACATGGCCGGTGTCTCCACACCGAACCGGCGCGGCACCGGCGACCGCCGCCGCGGTGGCCCCGCTGTCAGGAGCCGAGAGCCCCGGTGAGCGCGTCGGTGAGGGTGGTCGTGGGCCGACCGATCAGACGGCTCAGATCCGGGGAGTCGGTGAAGAGCTCACCGCGCTTCAGCCCGAGGTCCGAGTCGGCGAGCACCTCGGCCAGTTCGGCGGGCAGCCCGGCGTCGAGCAGCGCGCTGCGGAACCGCTCGGCGGGGAGGTCGCCGTAGACCACCTCCTGGCCGGTGGCGGCGGACAGCGCGGTGGCCAGCTCCGCGAGGGAGAAGGCGGTGTCCCCGCCCAGTTCGTACACGGAGCCCGCATGCCCTTCGGCGGTCAGGACGGTGGCCGCGGCCTCCGCGTAGTCGCGTCGCGACGCGGCGCTGACCCGCCCGGCACCGGCACTGCCGGGCACGACTCCGGACCGCAGATAGAGCGGGATCTGGGAGGTGTAGTTCTCCAGGTACCAGCCGTTGCGCAGAACGACCCCGGGCACACCGCTGTCGCGCAGATACCGCTCGGTCCTCGCATGGGCGTCGGCGAGGATCATGCTCGCGGTGTGCGCGTTGAGCGTGCTGGTGTACGCGATCAGTTCGGCACCGGCAAGCGCGGCCGCGTCGATGGCGCGGGTGTGGTTGTCGAACCGCTCACCGACGGTGGTCGTCGACACGAGCAGAACCTTCCGGGCCCCCTTGAACGCCTCGGTGAGGCCGGTGGGGTCGGTGAAGTCGGCCTGCCGCACGTGGACGCCGCGCTCGGCCAGATCGGCCAGCCGGTCGGTGTTCCGCCCGGTGGCGATGATGTCGTGTGCCGCTACTCCACGGCGCAGCAGGTCCTCCACGACGAGGCGGCCGAGCTGGCCGGTGGCTCCGGTAACGGCGATGGACATGTCTGTACTCCTGTTTCCGGTACGTGTTTCACCTGGTTCAACGGGGGCTCGAACGCCCCGTCAGAAGTACACCGGAGCGGCTCCCCATTGGGAAGTGACCACTTTTTGGTGGGGCTACTCTCCTATGGAGAGTCACCAGGGCATCGGTATGCTGCCAGCTCCGGTGAGAGCGGACGAGGCGGAGGAGAACACGGCATGGCGAATCCACCGCGCACCGAATGGGACCCGTACGCGGGCGGCTGTCCGTCCCGTGAGGTCCTGGACCGTATCGGCGACAAGTGGACCGTCCTCGTCCTCGGTGAACTGGCGGAATCCGGCACCAGGCGGTACACGGCACTGCGCCGGAAGCTGGACGGGGTGAGCGAGAAGATGCTCACGCAGACGCTGCGCGCGCTGGAGCGGGACGGGCTGGTCCGGCGGACCGTCCATCCGGAGATCCCGCCGCGGGTCGAGTACGAGATCACCGAACTGGGCGCCACGCTGCGCGAGCCGTTGGTGGCGTTGAAAGAACTGGTCGACGCGTCACATGGACGAGGTGCTGGCGGCGCGGGCCGCCTACGACCGGGAGAAGGACGCCGCCGCACAAGGCTGAGCCGGGGGCGGCGTCACGGCCCCGCTCGTTCGTACGCCGTTTTCATGTGTGCGGGAACGGCTCGGTCAGCGAGGTAAGCACATGGTCGGCCTCCGCGGCCCGCAGCTCCGCCGCGGAGTAGTGGCCGCTCGCGACCCCCACCGCCGTCGCGTTCGCGGCGTGCCCGGCCTCGATGTCACGAGGTGTGTCCCCGACCACGTAGACATCGGAGCGGCCCAGATCGTGTCCATGCAGCCGGGCGGCCTTCGCCATCGCCAGGCGGGTGATCTCCGCCCGGTCCGGGGAGTCCGAGCCGTAGGCGCCGAACACGAAATAGCGGCCCAGCCCGCCCGGTTCCATCTTGATCCGGGCCGCGCCCTCCATCGCGCCGGAGATGAGCCCGAGGATGATCCCCGCGTCCGTGATCCGCCGCAGGGTGTCTTCGACACCGTCCATGACGCGATACCCCTCCGAGGTCCGGATGTCCTCCGAGAGATGCCACAGATACGCCGCGTACAGGCGGGCCATCTCATCGTGACCGGGCTCGCGGCCGAGCACGGCCCGGAACGTCTCCCGGCCGACCTGCGGATCCGTCTCCCCGGCCGAAGTGTGTTCTCCGATGTCGGCGGCCACGCCGTACAACCGGTCGAAGGCCCAGGCCCAACTCCGGGCCCCCGAGCCTCCGGTGTGGACCAGGGTTTCGTCGATGTCGAAGAGCACTGCTGTCGGTCCGGCCATCACACCTTCTCCTCCGGTTCCGCCTGCTTCCAGGGTGCGCGGTGGTACCGGGGGCGGCCAGTTGCGGGGCCGCGGTGTTGGTGGTGCCGTTGAAATGAAGGAGCCGGCACCCCCCCCCGCAGGGCCGAGAAGGGAAGCGACCATGGGCACCACCAACCGCAGCCTGCCAGCCGACGTGCTGGTGATCGGTTTCGGCAAGGGCGGCAAGACGGTGGCCGCCACGATGGGTGGACTCGGCAAGCGCGTGGTGCTGGTCGAGCGGTCGGCACGGATGTACGGCGGCACCTGCCCGAATGTCGGCTGTGTGCCGACCAAGGCACTGGTCCACCACTCCCGCAAGCGCCGGCCGGAGGATGTGCCCCAGGAGTGGTACGAGCGCTCCGTCGGCGAGGTGCAGGCGCTGACGAAGCAGTTCCGCGGTGACAACTACGACGGGCTGAACGGCATGGACACCGTATCGGTGATCACCGGGACCGCCGCGTTCACCGATCCGCACACCGTGCGCGTCGAGACCGCCGACGGCCCCCTGACGATCACCGCGGAGACGATCCTCATCAACACCGGATCGGAGCCGATCGTCCTCGACATCCCCGGCCTGCGGACCAGCCAGTACACCGTCACCAGCACCGAACTGATCGACTCCACCATCCTTCCGGAACGGCTGGCGATCATCGGCGGCGGCTACCTCGGCCTCGAATTCGCCTCCATCTACGGGCAGTTCGGCTCCGAGATCACCGTGCTCGAGGCGGCCCCGAAGGTGTTCGGCCTGGTGGATGACGACGTTGCCGCCGTCGCCGAGAGCATCCTGGTGGAGGAGCGCATCGAGATCGTCACGGGGGCCGACGTCACCGAAATCCGGGACGGCGAAGCATCCGCGACCGTCGTCTACGAGACGGACGGCCAACAGCACACGCTGGAAGCCGACGCCGTCCTGGCCGCCACCGGCCGCGCACCGGCCACCCGCGATCTGGCGCTGGACGCCGCCGGTGTGCGCACCACCGAGCGCGGCGCGGTCGAGGTCGATGAGCATCTGCGCACCAGCCGGCCGCACATCTTCGCCCTCGGAGATGTCAACGGCGGCCCGCAGTTCACCTATATCTCCCTCGACGACAGCCGTATCGTCCTCGACCAGCTGCTCGGCGAGGGCAAGCGCTCCACCGACGACCGGGTCGCCATCCCGCACACCGTCTTCATCACCCCGCCGCTGGCCACCGTCGGGCTCACCGAGAAACAGGCCCGCGCGGCCGGGCACCGGGTGAAGGTCGCGAGCCAGCCGGTCGCCGAGATCGTCGCCATGCCGCGTGCGTACATCGTCGAGGACACCCGTGGGGTGATGAAGTTCGTGCTCGACGCCGAGACCGACGAGATCCTGGGCGCCGCCCTGCTCAGCGTGGACGCGCAGGAAATCATCAACACCGTCGCGCTCGCCATGCGCCACGGCATCCGGGCGGCCGAGCTCCGCAACGCCGTCTACACCCACCCCACCTCCACCGAGGCCTTCAATGACGTCCTCGCGACGATCGTCCGATCCGACACATAGCGAGGCTTCGCAGACATCCATCGAGCGCACGGAGGGCGGCGTCGCCATGACCGACCTGGACACGCTGTCGGTGAACACGATCCGCGGACTGTGCATGGACGCGGTCCAGAAGGCGCATTCGGGGCACCCCGGAACGCCCATGGGGATGGCGCCCGTCGCATACACACTGTGGCAGCGGTTTCTGCGCTTCGATCCCGCCGATCCCATCTGGCCGAACCGCGACCGCTTCGTGCTCTCCGAGGGCCATGCCTCCGCCCTGCTCTGGTCGCTGCTGCACCTGACCGGCGTGCGTACGGTCGACCCCGAGTACGAGGTGCTGGGCCGTCCGGCGGTGACCCTCGACGATCTGAAGTCCTTCCGGCAGCTCGACTCGCGGTGCCCCGGCCACCCCGAGTACCGGTGGACGAGCGGCGTGGAGACGACCACCGGGCCGCTCGGTCAGGGCGTCGCCACCTCCGTCGGCATGGCGATCGCCGGTCAGTGGCTGGCGGCGAGGTACAACCGCGACGACTTCACGCTCTTCGACTTCGATGTGTACGCGCTCGCCGGGGACGGCTGCATGATGGAGGGCGTCTCCTCCGAGGCGGCCTCGCTCGCCGGACATCTGCAGCTGTCCAATCTGTGCTGGATCTACGACTCCAACCGGGTCACCATCGAGGGCCACACCGACATCGCCTTCACCGAGGACGTCGCCGCGCGCTTCCTGGCCTACGGCTGGAACGTGACCACCGTGGCCGACGCAGGCGACCTCGGCCGGATCGGCCGCGCCTTCCACTCCTTCCGCGCCGAGGCCGCGCGCCCGACCCTGATCCTCGTCCACAGCCACATCGGGTACGGCTCGCCGGTCGAGGACTCACCGAAAGCACACGGGTCACCGTTCGGGCCGGAGGGGGTCAAGGCCACCAAGCGCGCCCTCGGCCTGCCACCCGACGCCGACTTCCACATCCCCGACGGTGTGCCCGACTGGTTCGCACGGGGCATCGGCGCACGCGGTGGCCAGCTGCGCAGCCACTGGGAGAAGACGTTCGACGCCTACCGCGGCGCATACCCCGAGCTGGCCGACGAGTTGGAGCGGATCCAGCGCCGTGAGCTGCCGGACGGCTGGGAGACCGCGCTGCCCACCTTCCCGGCCGATCCGAAGGGCCTGGCGAGCCGCGACTCCTCGGGCCAGGTGCTGAACGCGGTGGCCAAGGCGGTGCCCTGGCTGCTCGGCGGATCCGCCGACCTGGCGCCGTCGACCAAGACCCGCCTCACCTTCGGCGGTGCGGGCGACTTCCAGCCGTATGACCACGCCGGGCGCAATCTGCACTTCGGCGTCCGGGAGCACGCGGCCGCCGCGGTGGCCAATGGGATGGCGCTGACGAAGCTCCGACCGTACTGGTCCGGGTTCCTGATCTTCTCCGACTACGCCAAGGCGGCCATTCGCCTCTCGGCGCTGATGGAGATCCCCACCGTGCACATCTTCACCCACGACTCCATCGGGGTCGGCGAGGACGGACCCACTCACCAGCCCGTCGAGCAGCTCGCGGGGCTGCGCGCCATGCCCGGACTGCTGGTGTTCCGCCCCGCCGACGCGAACGAGGTCGCCGAGACGTGGCGGGTGGTCGCCGGCCTCCGCCGGGCGCCGGCCGCGCTGGTCCTCTCCCGCCAGCCCCTGCCCACCCTCGACCGCGCCCGGCTCGGGGCGGCCACCGGTGTCGCGTGGGGCGCCTACGTCCTGGCGGACGCGGACCGGGGCGAGCCCGAGGTGATCCTGCTCGCCACCGGCTCCGAGGTGGCGCTGGCCCTGGCCGCGCACGAGGAGCTCACCGCCGGGGGCATCGCGTCCCGGGTGGTGAGCATGCCGTGCTGGGAGCTGTTCGACCGTCAGCCGCGCGAGTACCGCGACCAGGTGCTGCCGCCCGCGGTCACGCGCAGGGTCGCGGTGGAGGAGGCCTCCACGTTCGGCTGGGACCGGTACGTCGGCGCGGACGGGGCCGTGGTGGGAATGCACACCTTCGGCGCCTCCGCACCCCTCAAACAGCTGCTCACGAAGTTCGGATTCACCCCCGAGCGCGTCGCGCAGGTGGCGCGCGAGCTGGTGGCCCCGGGCTGAGCGGGCAACGACGCGACAGGAGAGCACATGGCTACCGACACCCCCATGCAGCTCGGCATGATCGGGCTCGGCCGGATGGGCGCGAACCTCGTACGCCGGCTGATGCGCGACGGCCACCGCTGTGTGGTCTACGACGTCAACGAAAGCGCCGTACAGGAAATGGAGGGCGAGGGCGCCGTCGCCGCCCGCTCGCTCGGCGACCTGGTGGCGAAGCTGGAGCCGCCACGGGCCGTGTGGCTCATGCTGCCCGCCGCCGTCGTACAGCCCACCCTCGACCAGCTCGCCGAGCTCCTCGACCCGGACGACGCCATCATCGACGGTGGCAACTCCTACTACCGCGACGACATCACCCGCGCGGCACAGCTCGTCCCGCACCGCATCCACTACCTGGACTGCGGAACCTCCGGCGGAGTCTGGGGACTTGAGCGCGGCTACTGTCTGATGATCGGCGGCGAGGACGGGCCCGTCGCCCGGCTCGACCCCATCTTCCGCACCATCGCGCCCGGCACCGGCTCCGCCGAGCCGACACCGAGCAGACACGGCGACGGGACAGCGCCCGAAGGCTATCTCCACTGCGGTCCGAACGGAGCCGGCCACTTCGTGAAGATGGTCCACAACGGGGTCGAGTACGGCATGATGGCCGCGATCGCCGAGGGGCTCAGCATCATCGACCACGCGGACGCCGGGCTGCGCAAGCGCGCCGCCGACGCGGAGACCACCCCGCTGCGCGAGCCGGAGGCGTACCAGTACGAGATCGACGTCGGCGAGGTGGCCGAGGTGTGGCGCCGCGGCTCGGTCGTGGGCTCCTGGCTCGTCGACCTCACCGCCGACGCGCTGGCCCGGTCGCCGCAGCTGGACGAGTTCACCGGGCGCGTCTCGGACTCCGGCGAAGGGCGCTGGACGGTACGGGCCGCGATCGACGAGGGCGTGCCCGCCGCCGTGATCAGCACGGCGCTCACCGACCGCTTCCAGTCCCGGGGCCTCGGCGAGTTCGCCGACCGGGCGCTGTCCGCCATGCGCAGCGAGTTCGGCGGACACGCCGAGAAGAGGAGCGGGCGATGACGGCACCGGACGACCATGTGATCGTGCTCTTCGGCGCCACCGGCGACCTCGCCAAGCGCAAGCTGCTCCCCGGGCTGTTCCACCTCGCCGCCGCGGGCCTGCTGCCCGACGGCTACCGCATCGTGGGCTCGGCCCCGCACCGGTCCGCGATGAGCGACGACGCGTTCCGCACCCACGCCCATGACGCGGTCGCCGCCTTCGGACGGTCCAAGCCGACCGGGCCGGTGTGGAAGTCCTTCGAGGAGTCGCTGTCGTTCGGCGCCGCCGACCCCGAGGATCCCGGCCCGCTGCTCGCGGCCGTACGGGCGGCGGAGGACTCCCTCGGCGGGCCGTCCCGCAGACTGTTCCACCTGGCCATTCCGCCCTCGGCGTTCGCGTCCACCATCGGCATGCTCGGCGACACGGACCTGGCCGAGAACGCGAAGGTGATCGTGGAGAAGCCCTTCGGCACCGATCTGGCGTCGGCGCGAGCGCTCAACGAGACGATCAACGCCGTCTTCGACGAATCCCGGGTCTTCCGCATCGATCACTTCCTCGGCAAGGAGTCGGTGGACAACATCCTCGCCCTCCGGTTCGCCAACGGCATGTTCGAGCCCAACTGGAACCGGGACCACATCAGTTATGTGCAGATCGATGTGCCCGAGACGCTCGGCCTGGAGGGCCGTGCCCACTTCTACGAGGGCACCGGAGCCTTCCGGGACATGATCGTCACCCATCTGATCCAGGTGCTCGGCATCGTGGCGATGGATCCACCGGTCTCGCTCGCCGCCGGGCCGTTGCGCGACGAGAAGGACAAGGTCTTCGAGGCGCTGCGCCCCATCGAGCCCGGGGATGTCGTGCGCGGCCAGTACGAGGGCTACCGCGACGAACCCGGTGTGGCCCCCGATTCGACGACCGAGACGTTCGCCGCGCTGCGGGTGGAGGTGGACAATTGGCGCTGGGCCGGGGTCCCGTTCCATCTGCGCTCCGGCAAGAACCTCGCACAGCGCCGCCAGGTGATCACCCTCGGACTGCGCGAACCGCCCCTGCGGATGTTCCCCACCGACCTCGCCGGCCAGGAGCGGAACCGGGGCAACAAGATCGTGATCGACTTCGGGGACCCCGGGTGGATCGCCGCCCGCTTCCTCACCAAGGAGCCCGGCCCCGCGATGCGGCTCGAACCGGCCACGATGGCCTTCGGCTACGCCGGGTCGTTCTGCGAGGAGAACGGGCTCGAGGGCTACGAACGCCTCATCCTGGACGCCATGCTGGGCGATCAGTCGCTGTTCACCCGGGCAGGCGGCATCGAACACATCTGGGCCGCGTCGACCCCCCTCCTGGAGAACCCCCCGCCGGTCCAGCCCTACGCCCCCGGCTCCTGGGGCCCCGAACCGGCCGTCGGCGAACTGATCGCGCCCTACCCGTGGTATCTGCCGGACGCCGCCGAGATCCTGCCCGGGACATCCGGTACGTCCGGGACGCCCGGAACCGGCACATGACCGATCCTCGCTGCCCATGGGCGCTGAGCTCCGCGGCGATGGGGGCGTACCACGACACGGAGTGGGGCCGCCCCTCGCGCGACGATCAGCACTTGTTCGAAATGCTGCTCCTGGAGGGCGCCCAGGCGGGGCTCTCCTGGGCGACCGTCCTGAACAAGCGGGAGAACTACCGCCGCGCCCTCGACGGGTTCGATCCCACGGTCATCGCCTCCTACGGCCAGTCGAAGCTGGACGAGCTGGTCGCCGACGACGGCATCATCCGCAACCGACTCAAGATCGCCTCGACGGTGACGAACGCCCGCGCCTTCCTCCAAGTGCGGGCAGCCTTCGGCTCGTTCGACACCTATCTGTGGGACTGGGTGAAGGGCACACCGATCGTGAACCACCCGGCGCCCGGCGACGGGCTGCCGGGCAGTACCGAGCTGTCCGACCGCATCGGCAAGGACCTCAAACGCCGTGGTTTCACCTTTGTCGGCACCACGATCGTCTACGCCTATCTCCAGGCGGTGGGAGTGGTGGACGACCATGTCGACGGCTGCCCCGCCAAATCGGGCTAGACGAGTGATGCCTGTTGGCCGTGGGTGGTCGAGAGCGGGCGCGGAGCGTGGTGAGGTGGCGCAGGCCGGTCAGCGAGGTCATCCCGGGCCTGACAAGCGGGTGTGCGGCGAGAGCGTCATGTTTCGCCGAAGGCGCGCCGGTAGGCGCCGGGTGTGGTGCCGAGGTGTGCCCTGAAGCGGCGGCGCAGGTTGACCGCCGAGGCGAGGCCGACCCGGGTGGCGATGGCTTCGACTGGCAGGTCGGTCTGCTCCAGCAGTACCCGGGCCGCGTTGACGCGCTGGGTGAGCAGCCACTGTCCCGGGCTGGTGCCGAGCTGTTCGGTGAACCGGCGGGCAAGCGTGCGGTTGGACAGTCCCGCGCGCTCGGCGAGGCGGTCGAGGGTCAGCCGGCTGCCGAGGTGCGCCGTGGCCCACTCCAGCACCGGCGCCAGGGATGCGTCCGCCTTGGCCGGTACGGGTGGTGTGGCGTACTGGAGCTGGCTGCCCTCGCGGTGCGGTGGCAGGACCATGCTTCGGGCGATCCGGGCGGCGTAGGCCGCGCCATGGTCCGTACGTATGAGGTGGAGGCACAGGTCGATACCCGCGCCGGTGCCGGCGCTGGTCGCCACGTCGCCGTGGTCCACGAAGAGCACGTTGGTGTCCACCCGCACCTCGGGGAAGGCGGCCGCGAGCCGGGCCGTGCTGCGCCAGTGGGTGGTGGCGCGGCGGCCGTCGAGCAGCCCGGTCCGGGCGAGGACGAACGCGCCCGTGCAGATGGCGACGATCCGCGCCCCGCGCGCGTGGGCGGCCCGCAGCGCCTCGGTGACGGCCGGTGACACCGGTGCGGCCCCCGGCTGCTGCCAGCCGGGGATGACCACGGTGTCCGCCTCCCGCACGGCGTCCAGCCCCGCATCGACGAGCATCGAGTAGCCGACGGTGGTCCGCAGGAGGCCGGGTCGCTCGGCGCAGACCCGGAAGCTGTAGCGGGCCGGCACCTCGGGTACGTCCGCGCCGAAGACCTCGGCGGCGCAGGCGACCTCGAAGGGCGACTGCGGCTCGGTGAGCAGGGCCACTATCCGGTGGAGGCTCATGGCAGGAATGTACCCGCGGGCGTCTTTCCGGACTCTGGGCCGGGGAGACCGGCCCCGGTCACAGTGGTCCCATGAGTGACACCACCGAAACGGAAGTGCTGAGGACCGCGGTCCAGGTGGACGGGGAGGCGGCCAGCTACCTGACCGTGGAGCGGGACGGCCCGGCCGTGCTGCTGCTGCACGGGACGTACTGGAGCCGGGTCTGGCTGCCGGTGGTGGCCCGTCTCGCCGACGCGGGGCTGCGGCCGCTCGCGGTGGACCTCCCCGGGCTGGGACGCTCCGGAGGCGAGCTCACCCCGGAAACGGCCACGGTCCCGGCCCTCGCGGACTGGGTGGCGCGATTCGCGTCCGCGGTGGGCATCCGTGGAGCGGTCCCCGTGGCGGGCCATGACATCGGCGGCGCCATCGCCCAGCATCTCCTCGTTCACGACCGGCTGGAGGTGTCCCGGCTGGCCCTGGTCAACTCGGTCACCTACGACTCCTGGCCGGCGCCCCACGTGGCCCGCTTCCGCGGCCCGGACGCCACCGCGGAGGACGTTCTCGCCGCCCGCCGACAGGCGGTGACGGCGGCGCTGGCCGGCGCCGCCACCGAGCAGCGCGTCGCGGACTACCTGGCCCCGTGGACCGACCCGCGGGTGCGCCGCTCCTGGACGGCCCTGGCGGGCGCGGCCGACAGCCGCCACACCCTCGACCTGGTACCCGCGCTGCGCCGGTCGACGACGCCCAAGCTGCTGCTCTGGGGCGAGGACGACGGCCACGAGAAGGTGGCGTACGCCGAGCGGTTCGCCGCGGAGGTGCCGCACACCACGCTCGTACGCATCCCCGACGCGGACCACATCCCCATGGAGAACGCGCCCGGCACCATCGCCCGCTCGCTCATCGGCTTCTTCGCCACCTAGGCATGTTTCCCGGCCCTCGGCCAGGCGTGGGGTGCCGGGCACGCGCGTCGATCGCGAACGGCCACCCGCGGGGCTACGGTGAGAGGGGGTTTCGCCGACACCCGGAGCGACATTGTGCGTGCCATCGTGATCGAGAAGTTCGGCGGACCGGAAGGCCTCGTCTACGCGGAGCTGCCGGAGCCCGAGCCCAAGGCCGGACACGTCGTCATCGACATCAAGGCGTTCGGCCTCAACCACGCCGAGATGCATATGCGCAGGGGCGAGTGGGCGGAGGCCGCGAAGGTCAGCGGGATCGAGTGCGTCGGGCTGGTGAAGGCGTGCCCCGGCGGTGAGTTCTCCGTCGGTACGAAGGTCGCCGCGCTGATGGGCGGTCTCGGACGCACCATCAACGGCAGCTACGCCGAATACACCCGGGCGCCCGCGTCGAACGTCGCCACCATCGAATCCGACCTGCCGTGGGCCGAGCTGGCCGTCGTCCCGGAAACCTACGCGACCGCCTGGACCTGCCTGTTCCGCAATCTGGAGATCGCGCCCGGCGAAACCCTGGTCATCCGGGGCGCCACCTCGGCCTTCGGCCAGGCCGCCGTCAACCTCGCGGTGAACGCCGGCGCACACGTCATCGGCACCTCCCGCAGCCGGGAGCGATTCGCACTGCTGGAACAACTCGGCGTGGAGCGCGCCGAGTTGGAGGGCCCTGAGCTCTCCGGGCGGATCCCCGAGGCCAAGCGCGTCGACGCGGTGCTCGACCTGGTGGGCAACAGCACCATCCTCGACTCCCTCGCCATGCTGCGCCGAGGCGGCCGCGCCTGCCTGGCGGGCTGGCTCGGCGGTCTCGATCCGATCAGGGACTTCAACCCCCTGCTGCAGATGGCAAGCGGCGTCTATCTGACCTTCTTCGGGAGCTTCGTCTTCGGGACGCCGGGCTTCCCGCTGTCCGATGTGCCGCTCCAGACGATCGCGGAGCAGGTGGCGGCGGGCCGCCTCCGGGCGAAGCCCTCGCGGGTGTTCCGCTTCGAGGACATCCATGAGGCACACCGTGTGATGGAGGCGGGCGAGGCCAAGGGCAAGATGGTGGTCGTCCTCGACTGAGCGCGGGCTGCCTCTGGCGGGGTAGTGCCACACATCGCCGACGCGGCCCCATGCCCACCAGCCGAAACACGTGACGCTACGCCGCGATGACGGCCGCCGTGGTGCGGCCGCCGTCGACGTCCAGCACGGTGCCGTGGACGAAAGCGGCCTCGTCGCCCGCGAGATAGACCGCCGCGTGCGCGATGGCCTCCGGACTGCCGACGCCCCCGGCCGGGGTGCCGTTCATCATGGCCTCGCCCGGGTGCGCCTCGCCGGGTACGGGAGTGTGGACCACTCCGGGAGAGATCGCGTTCACCCGCACACCGCGCGGGCCGAACTCGGCGGCCCAGGCCCGCGTCAGGGTCTCCATCGCGCCCTTGCTGGAGCTGTAGAGCGCGCCGATGGGGATGCCCAGCCGGGCGATCCACGACCCCAGGTTGATGATCGCCCCGCCACCGGCCTCGGCCATCGCCGGAGCGATCGCGGCGGTCAGGAAGAACGGCGCCTTCACATTCACCGCGTAGACCTGGTCGAAGGACTTCTCGTCGGTGTCCGCGGTGCTGTCACCGGGGTAGATCCCGGCGTTGTTGACCAGGACGTCGATGCCTCCGCCCAGAACGGACCCCGCCTCCTCGGCCAGGGCGCGGGAGGCCGCCGCGCTTCCGTCCAGATCCGCCTGTACGAAGTCGGCCCGGCCGCCCCGCGCGCGAATGGCGTCGACCACCTCCGTACCCCGCTCCGCGCTGCGGCCGGACACCACCACATGCGCGCCCTCGGCGGCGAACCGCTCCGCGATCGCCCGCCCGATGTTGCTGGTCGCACCGGTCACCAGCGCCCTCTTGCCCTGCAGCCGTCCACTCATCACGCACTCCCGCACGCTCGTTCACCGCACCATGGATGCCCCGCATGTCCGCCGGGGCCATGCCACTGTGCGAAGAAAAAAATGGACTTGCAAGTCCAGTATCCGGGGCCGCTCGGGCCGCCGCGGTGCGCTCATCGGTGGCCGCTCAGACCGCCGCGGCGCGCCGCAGATCCCCGATGCCCTGATCGAGCGCGGCCCGCAGATGGTCGGCCCGGCCGGTCGACTGGAGGATCAGCACACCGCCCTGGATGCCCGCCAGCAGGGCGGCCGCGCGGTGCTCGACATCCAGCTCGGCGGGCAGCTGCCCGGCCGTCTGGAGGGCCCGGATGCCGGTGGCCAGGCTCTCCTGCCACTGCCGCATCAACGTCACCACGACATCCCGTGCGCCCGGGGTGGAGCGGCCCAGATGGAGGACCAGCGAGCCCAGCGGACACTCCTCACCCTGCTCCGCATAGCGCTTGACCACCTGGTCGCGCCACCGCTGCCACGCCTCCCAGGAGTCCAGGCAGCCCAGATACGGCTGCTGGTCCTCCAGGACCTGGTCGGCCTCGTGGTGCGCGACCGCCAGCAGCAGTTCGTCCTTCCCCTCGGGGAAGTAGTGGAACAGCTGGCTCTTGCTGGTGCGCGTGCGCGCCATGACGTCGTCGAGCGTGGCCACCGACACGTCCTTCTCGCGCAGCACCGCGGCCGCGCCCTCGATGATCCGGTTCCGGGTGGCCTTCCCCTTCGCCGTCAGCTCCTTGTGCATGGCGCCCCTCTCGATTGGACCGGCTGGTCCAGCCTATTGCGCCTCTGGTGCCGGCCAGAGCGCCCGCGCGGCCCCGGGCAGGCCGTCGACCGCGTCCGGGCCGAGCGTGGCGAGCTGGAGGATGTAGCCGGGCACCGTGGAGGTGATCAGTTGGGCGAGTGAGTCCGTCGCGGCGTCCGGCGGCAGATGGCCGAAGTCCTGATGCTCCCGCACGATGGCGGCGAGGTCGGCCGTCGCCTCGGTGAGGGCGGTCCGGAGCCGCTCGGCGAGCGCCGGGTTGCGCAGGGATTCGGACCAGGTCAGTAGCGCGATGGCGGCGAATCCGTTCTCCGCGTGCTTCGCCCTGATGACCTCCAGGAGATCGGCGATCGCCTCGCCGACCCCGGCGGCGGGCCTGCGCTCGGCCTGGCGGCGGGCCTCGTGCACCACCTCGGCCAGGTTCTCCTCCGCGATCGCGATGATCATGTCCTGCTTGCTGGGGAAATACCGGTAGATCGACCCCGAGGACACCCCGGCCTCGGCGAGCAGATCCTGCATCGACGTCTCATGGAAACCGTCCCGGACGAAGCAGCGCCTCGCCGCGGTCAGGATCTCCGCTCTGCGGGCGTCGAGGTACTCCTGGCTCACCTTCGGCATGGCGCCAGGCTACCGCAAAAGTGATCGATCGTTCGCCTTCCTCTTGACAGCGGATGGCGGGCGGGGCAGTGTGGCGAAATAAGAGAACGGTCATTCGTTTTTTTAGACAGGAGAACGCTTGTGGCGACAGCCAGTGGAGTCGTGCCCCGGGTCGCGCATGATGTCGCTCGCGCCCTGAAGGACGGCGGCGTCGACCGGGTCTTCCTGATCACCGGTGGTGATCTGTGGCTCTGGCGCGCCCTGCGCGATCACGGCATCGAGATGTGCCTGGCCCGCAGCGAGGCCGCGTCCGTGGTGATGGCCGATGCCTACGCCCGGGTCACCGGCAGGCCCGCCGTCGTGTACGGGCAGTGGGGGCCGGGAGCGGCGAACGTCGCCGCCGCGCTCGCGGACGCCCGGTGGGCCCACAGCCCGCTCGTGGCGCTCACCAGCACCGTCTCGACGCGGGTCGAGTACAAATACGAGTACCAGGAGCTCGACCAGCCGCCCATGTTCCAGTCGGTGACGAAGTGGCAGGCGCGGGTCGCGCGGGCGGACCGCGCCGGTGAACTCGTCGCCCAGGCGTTGCGCGTCGCGGGCGCGGGGGCCCCGGGTCCGGTGCACATCGACATCCCGTGCGACCTCCTCGCCGCCGAAGCGGCACCGTCCGACAACCTCGCGGCGGAAGCCGCACCGACGCACGCCGACGCCACCTGCACGCTGATCCGTCGCCCGACCCCGCCGGCTCCCTCGGCCGCCGCCGTGGCCGATATCGCCGACCGCCTCGCCCGGAGCCTGCGACCGGTGCTCCTGGCCGGCAACGGGGTCCTGACCGCCGACGCCGCCGAAGACCTCACCCGACTCGCGGAAACCGCGGGTGTTCCGGTCCTCACGACCCTGGGCGGGAAGGGTTCGATCGCCGAGAACCATCCGCTGTCGGTCGGCGTGGCGGGACGCTACGCGAGCAAGGTGGCGAACGAGATCGCGCGCGAGGCCGACTTCGTCCTCGCGATCGGCACCGACCTCGGCGGCCTCGCGACCGACACCTACACCCTGCCCTCGGCGGACGCGGACGTGGTCCAGGTCGACGTAATGGCAGAGCACATCGGCCGGACCCGCGCGGTCGGCGCGGGAGTGGTCGCCGACGCGGGCGAGCTGTGCCGAGCCCTTGCGGTGGCGGCGCCCTCGGAGTCCGGCAACCGTGCGCACCACACATGGCGCGAGGCGGTGCGGAGCAGATGCGCGGCCTGGCAGCAGGCGTTCCATGCCGTCGCGCGCCGCCCCGCCGCCGGGCATGTCCGGCCCGAAGCCGTCGTGGCCATCCTGCGCGAGCTGGCGGACGACCGTGATCTGCTCGTCGCGGACACTGGGTTCATGGGGGCCTGGGGAGGCGCGCTGTTTCCCGTCCACGCGCCCGGCCGGACGTTCCTGCGCGCCGCCGGCACGCTCGGCTGGGCGTTCCCGGCGGTCCTCGGGGCACAGCTCGCGACGGGGGCGGAACGCCGTGCGTTCGCGCTCGTGGGCGACGGTGGCTTCGGCTACCACGTCGGGGACCTGGAGACCGCGCTGCGGCTGGACATTCCCGCGGTGACCATCGTCCTGAACAACGCGAGCCTCGCCTACGAACACGTCGGGTTCAAGCACGCCCTCGGCGGGGAGCCCGTGTCGGAGGTCTGCGACTTCCTCGACGTCGACCACGCCAAGCTCGCGGCGGCGTACGGGGTGTTCGCGGCCCGCGTCGACTCGGCCGGCGCCTTCCGGAGCGCCCTGGAGAAGGCGATCGCCACTGCCCGCCCGGCGCTGATCGACGTCGTCGTCAGCAAGGAGCGCGTCGCTCCGGTCACCACCTTCGACACCCGGCTGATCAGGGACGTCTGATCTCGTCGTCGTGCTCGTTGTCGTGGAAGAGAGTCGCGGAAGAGAGGAGATGGCCATGCGGCTGCCGCTGCTCCATCGTGAGGAACTGGCCCCGGAACAGCGGGGTCTGTACGACGCCTTCGACGCCATGGTGAAGGCCGACGAATACGCGGGATTGGAGGTCCGCGACGCCGGGGGAGCGTTCGTCGGACCGTGGGGGGGTGATGCTCCACTTCCCGGAGCTGGGACAGGCGCTCGCCCGGTTCATCGACCTCGCCCAGCGGCTTCCCGGACTCTCCGAGCGGGCCCGACAGGTCGTCGTCCTGACGATCGGAGCGCGCTTCGACGTGGCGTACGAGCTGTACGCGCACGCCCGGCTGGGGGCGCGGGCCGGGCTGCGGCCGAATCAGGTGGCCACGCTGTGCGCGGGCGGCCGCCCGTCCGGCCTCACCGAGGAGGAGGTGCTCGCGGCCGACGTCGCGACCGCCCTGACCGGGCCAGGCTCCCTGCCAGGGCCGCTGTACGACACGGCCGTCAGGACGCTGGGGCAGGAGGCCCTCGACGCGATCGTCTTCGTGACCGTCCACTACCTGGCGTTGGGAGTCGTCCTCAACGCGTACGACGTGCCGGCGGGAAGCCCGGCCCCGCGGAAGTAGCCCCGCAAGGAGGAGAAACCCCATGTTCGAGGACCCCGAGGACTTCGGGACGTTCGGCCGCTACGTGGAGACACCGGTCGACGCCATGCCACCGGAGATGCGCGGCGCGTACGAGTACACCCGGCGGTTGCGCGGCCTGGTGCCCGGCCCGCACAAGATCTGGCTGGCCAACCCCCGGCTGCTGACGGCGATCGTGCCGACGGGTGCGTACTTCCAGACGGACTCGTCGCTGTCCAAGGCGGAGATCGAGATTGTCACGAACGTCGTCACCGGCCACTGGCGCTCGGCCTACGCCGCCTACGAGCACGAGAAGATCGGCGTGGCGCTGGGCGGCCTTGACCCGACGAAGGTGGCGGCCATCGTCGCCGGCCGTCCCACCTCCTTCGACGACCTACGGCAGCAGCTCGTGTACGAACTCGCGTCATCGCTGGTGGGACGGCGTGTCGTTCCCGTCGGGCTGTACCGCCGGGCCAAGGAGACGATCGGCGACGCGGGCATCGTCGACGTCACCGTGCTGATGGGCTGGTTCACCGGTGTGTCGCTGACCCTCGCCGCGTTCGACGTGCCGTCGAACGCGGTCGGCCTGGACCAGTGAGACCCCGAGGAAGGACGACCATGGAAACCGCAACTCTGCACACCGTCGCCGAGTTCCCCGAGCACTCCTTCCTGGAGAACCTCGCGGTGCGAAGCGACAACTCGATCGTCGTGACATCGCTCAACCACAAGCAGCTGTGGCTGATTCCGGCTTCCGGCGCGGCGGACACCCGGGTCGAGCCGATCCTCCTGCACACCTACGACCACCTCGTCTCGGCGGTCGTGGAGACCGAGCCGGATGTGTTCCACGTGGCCCTCAGTGACGGCTACACCACACACGCGTCGTATCTGAGCCGAGTCGATCTGCGGGGCCGGCTACCCGGCGCCGCCCCCGCGGTCGAGACGGTCCTCACCTTCGACTCCCGGGTGCGGGCCCTGAACGGGGGCTGTGCGATCGCTCCCGGTGTCCTGCTGCTGGCCGACTGCTTCGGCGGCTTCGTCTGGCGTGTCGACCTGTCCGCCGCCGGCGGCCCGGCGGTCGCCGACGTCTGGCTCGCCCACCCGAGCATGGAGCACGACCCGCTCAGCACCATGAGGCCGCTCCAGCCGGGCATCAACGGTGTGCGTTATGCGGAGCGGACCCACCACCTGTACTACACCTCCACGGCGCAGCGGTTGTTCATGCGGGTGCCGGTCGACCCCGACACCCTCGACCCGGCCGGAGCGCCGGAGCATGTCGGTGGTGGCACGATGGCCGACGACTTCTGCCTCGACGAGGACGCGGGCGTTGCCTACGTCACCACGCACCGTCAGAACACCCTCGACCGTGTGCTGCTGGACGGGCCGCCGGACCAGCCCCGGGACATCGTCATCGGCGACCCCCTGGACCTGCGCCTCCTGGGGCCGTCGAGCATCGCCTGGGGGCGCGGGCCCGGTGAGTACGGACGCGTGGCCTACCTCATCACCGACGGCGGGACCACCGCACCGCCTCCGGACGGCCGTGCGCGCCGCTCGAGGGTCCTGCGCATGGAACTACCGCGCTAGATGTCTTCGATCACACGATGCGAAACTGTCCTGCCGGGTACGTACCCGGCAGGACAGTGTTCCGACTGGCGAGCAGTGGATTACCTGCGGACGATCCGGAACGTCGGGTTCGCGCGGGTTCCGCGGGTGTCCACCTGATAGGTACCAGTGGGCACCTTGTACGATCCCATCTGGAAAATGTCGCGCCCCTTCTTGCCCTGGACATACACCAATTTGCCGACCTTGATCGAAGGCCGCCAACGAGTGCAGTGGCCAGGGGCGATCGCGTTGGTGTGCGCGTTTGTGGTGAAGGCGACGAACGAACTGTAGCCACTCGCGTGGTTGCAGACACGCATCTTACCGGCGGCCGCCGGCGCGGCCGAGGCGGCTGGAGCGGTCACGGCGAACGCGCCGGCAATACCGGCCAGACCCATTGCACCGAAAGCGATACGCCGAACGAACTGGTTACTCACAGCATCTCCATCGTGTCGGAAAACGACTCGATTGCCACCTTGTCCGGCGGCAGTAATGACCGACTAACCAGCACCTAACGTTCGCTGCCGTATGACTAACGTGCCGCCGCCGAAAACATCAAAGAGGTCGTCAACGAGGTCGGCAGCCCGGACCGTCACCCGGGGGTATCGGCCAGTTCGGCGGCCTCCTGCCGCAGGGCGTGTGCCACCGCGTTCGCCGATGCCGTGGCGGGGCTCGGCGCGTGTACGAGGCTGACGCGTCGCCACTCCTCCGCCACGCCCTCGACGGCGACGAGACGCACACCGGGCGGGACGGCGGGAAGCAGTGCCGGCGGGGCCGTGGTGATGCCCGCCCCGGCCGCCACCAGATGCAGCTTCGTCAGCCAGTCGCGGACGGTGTGGCGGACCCGGGGCCGTCCCGGCAGCCCCGGCCAGACACCGAGCAGCGGCTCCTCCGCGACGGCCGGGCTGGCGATCCACGGCTCGTCCGCGATCTCCTCGGCCGTGACGCTGTCGCGTCCGGCGAACCGGCCGCTCGCCGCCACCGCCACGGCCAGCCGGGTCTCGAACAGCGGCTCCACACGCAGCGGCGGGGCATCGGTGTCGGGGGAGCGGTGGGGTGGCCTGGACGACAGCACGGCGACATCGAGTGTGCCGGTGCGCAGCGCCCGTACCAGCGATGGTGTGGTGCCCTCCCGTGTGCTCACCCGGATCCGGGGGTGCTCCCGGCGCAGGGTGGCCAGCGCACGGGACACGATCACCGCTCCGGCGGTGGGGAAGAACCCGAGCCGGACCGGGCCGTCCTCCGCCTCGGCCCCGCGCAACTCACGGTCGGCCGCGTCGAGCGCGTCCAGCGCGACCACGGCGTGCCGCAGCAGGGCGCGCCCCTCGGTGGTCAGCCGCACACCGCCCGGGTGGCGGTCGAAGAGCCGGGCACCGGCCGCCTGCTCCAGCGCGGCCACCTGTCGGGAGACGGCCGACTGGGTGTACCCGAGTGTCTCCGCCGCGGCGGTGATCGTGCCCCGCTCCGCCACCTCGCGCAGCACCCGCAGCCCGACCAGGGTCATGTCCATGAACGCACGTCCATGCGCACGCAGCATACCGGCCATGCGAGACATTCGTTGGCGGAATGTCGTGGGTGTTCCTAGCGTGATGGGCACACCACAGCAGAACGGAAACGACACACCATGCCTCTGGTCAACATCTACCTGCGCGAGGGCACCACCCCGGAGTACCGCCGGAATGTCTCGCTGGGCATCCACCGGTCCATGGTGGACGTCCTGAAGATCCCGCAGGACGACCAGTTCCACCTCATCCACGAACTCAAGCCCGAGAACGTCCAGACGCAGCCGGTGTTCTTCGGCATCCGCCGCGGCGACCGCACGATGTTCATCCAGCTCTTCTTCAACGACCGCGATCCCCAGCAGAAGGCGGAGCTGTTCGCGGCCATCCGCGGCAACCTCCGGCTGTACGCGGACGTCCCCGAGGAGGACATCCTCCTGTGCGCGGTCGAGACGAACAGCGAGAACTGGTGGGCGGCCGGGCGGACCGTCAACCCCCGGACGGGCTACGACGAGCGCATGGACATCGATTGACCATCGAGGAGCGAACGGAGCCGCGGGCCGGGCGCTCACGGCGCCCGGCCCGGGGGAGGGACGGCGGGATCGCCGCCCCTCCCCCCTGCGCTGTCCTGGCTACAGACCGACGTCGCGGCCGCGGATGTCGTCCAGCGACTCACGCCGGACCAGCAGCCGCGCCCTGCCGTCGGCCACGGCGACCACCGGCGGGCGGCCGACCAGGTTGTAGCCGGACGCCATGGAGAGGTGGTACGCGCCCGCCACCGGCACCGCGAGCAGATCGCCGGGGCGGACGTCGCCCGGCAGCTCCGCCTCGCCCGCCAGCACGTCCCCGGCCTCGCAGTGGCGTCCGGCCACGGTGGCGGGGGCGAGCGGCGCCGTGGTGGCGCGGCCCACGAGCCGGGGCGCGTAGCGCACTCCGTACAGCGCCGGGCGGGGGTTGTCGCTCATCCCGCCGTCCACGGCCACGAAGGTGCGGTGTCCGGTGCGCTTGACGGCCAGGACCCGGTACAGCGCGACCCCGGCCGGTCCGACGACGGCTCGGCCCGGTTCGATGATCAGCCGTGGCACGGGCAGCCCGGCCGCCGCGCAGCTGTCGGCCAGTTCGGCGCGCAGCCGGGGCCCGAGGGCGGCGATGTCGAGGGCGGGCTCGCCGGGGCGGTAGGCGATGCCGTGCCCACCGCCCATATCCAGCTCGGGGAGGGTGACCCCGTGCTGGTCCCGGACCCTCGCCAGCAGCCCGACCATGCGCCGTACCGCCGCCAGATAGGGCTTGGCGGAGGTGATCTGGGAGCCCAAGTGGCAGTGCAGGCCGACCAGTTCCAGGCGCGGCTGGTCGAGGATCCGGGCGATGGCGTGATGCGCCGAGCCATCGGTGAGCGACAGACCGAACTTCTGGTCGTCGGTGCCGGTACGGACCTTGGCGTGGCCGCCCGCGGCGATGCCCGGCGCGACCCGGACCATGACCTTCTGACGGCTGCCCCCGGGCACGGCGACGGCCAGCCGGGCGATCTCCGAGGGGCTGTCGATGACGATGCGCCCGACCCCGAGGCGCAGGGCGGCCTGGAGGTCGTACGGGCTCTTGGCGTTGCCGTGCAGCACGATGTGCTCGGGCGGGAAACCGGTGGTGACCGCGAGCTCCAGCTCACCGGCCGAGCACACGTCCAGGCCCAGGCCCTCCTCCTCCGCCCAGTGCGCCATCGCGCGGCACAGGAACGCCTTGGCGGCGTAGAGGACGGCGGCCTCCGGGAAGGCCTCCCGGTAGACGCGGCAGCGGGCCCGCACCTCGGCCTCGTCGAGGAGGTACACCGGGGTGCCGAAACGGTCCGCGAGCTCGGTGAGCGACACTCCGCCGACGGCCAGGTCGCCGTCGTCGAGCGGGACGGTGGAGCCGGGCCAGACGGAGAGCGCGCCGTCGCGGCGCGTGGTGCGGGGTGTGCGTGGCCCGGTGCCCGGGACCAGCGGCGTGACCATGGCGTCCTCCCTCAGCCGAGCCATGCGCCGAGGCCCCCGACGAGGGCGGCGGCCCCCGCCACGCGCACGGCGCGGACCGCTCCCGCGAGTACGGAGTCGTGGTGGCGCTCCGGCTCCGGCGGTGCGATCTCGCGGACCGCGAGCCGCGGGTCCACGGTGAGCGAGGTGGCGCCGAGCGGCTCGGCGAGGGCGCGCAGCGCCGGTTCGCCGAGCCGGATCCACGGCTGCCGGGCACCGAGGACCGCGGCCAGCCGCCCCCGGGTGGAGAAACCGACGGCGGTACGGCCGCCACGGGGCGTACGGAAGAGGCGCACGGCGCAGCCGACGGGTCCCGGCCGGACGGGGACGTACAGGACGCGTCCGGCCGGGACGGGTTCGTCGGGCTCGGGGTCGTCTCCGTACAGACGGTCGTTCATGACGTGCCTCCAGGGGCGAGAGGAGCCCCGGACCGGACAGTGGGTCCGGGGCCGGAACAGGACGCTAATTCCCGCACCCTGGGGTGGGCCCATGTCCCTGACGGGACACTGACGCGAGAACGCCAAGTCTTGACGCGCCGCTGGCACCCACCACCTCCGGTGGCCCTTCCCCCACCCCGCCCCTCCCCACAACCGGGGCTCCGCCCCGGCCCCCGGTCCTCAATCGCCGGACGGGCTGGATTGCCGCAGCCCGGTCCTCCGCGCCGGGCCTGGGTCCTCAATCGCCGGACGGGCTGGATTGCGGCAGCCCGGTTCTCCGCGCCGGGCCTGGGTCCTCGATTGCTGGGCGGGCTGGATTGCGGCAGCCCGGTTCTCCGCACCGGGCCTGGGTCCTCAATCGCCGGACGGGCTGGATTGCCGCAGCCCGGTTCTCCGCGCCGGGCCTGGGTCCTCGATTGCTGGGCGGGCTGGATAGCTGCAGCTCAGTGCTCCGTCCCGAGCCCGGGTCTTCCTTCGCTGGCGGGGTGGGTCGCCGCAACCTGGGGCTCGTTCCCAGCCCCTGGTCTTCGGTCGCCGGACGGGAGGGCACAGCCGCAGCCCAGGGCCCGGCCCCGGGCTTCTTGTCCGGTGTGCGGGTGGGGTGAATCCAGCCCGTCCGGCGATTGAGGACACGCCCGGAGGGCGTTCGGGGGGCAGGGGGCGGAGCCCCTGGTTCGGGGAGGGGCGGGTAGGGGAAACTCTGCGTCCGCGTCGCCGCTTTGGGGATCCGCGCACCACGCACCCGCAGGACTTGGCACGGTGGGACCATGACGAGCATTGATCCGGACACACCGCCCACGGACACCCCCGAGAACACCCAGCGGCCCCGCCGCGTGCCCGTGGCGCAGGCCATGCGGGGCGCCGCCCAGCAGTTGGGGGAGTTGTTGGGCACCGCGCCGGAGGCGGTTTCCGCGATGCAGCCGACGCCGGACGGATGGGTGGCCGACGTGGAGGTGGTGGAGCTGGTGCGGGTGCCGGAGACCATGACCATCATGGCCACCTACCGTGTGACCCTCGACTCACAGGGCCAACTCCTCGGCTATGAGCGGCAACACCGCTACGCCCGGGGTCAGCTCGACCGCGGGCGTTAGACGCCGGAGCCGGACCAGGCACGGCCGTTCTTTTGCCGGGTTTCCTCCTGCGGCCCCGCGCCGGTGATGTCCGCGGCGCGGGGCCGTTCCATGCCCGCGCGCCCATGTGTCACCCGTGCCGACATCGGTGAACGCCGCCGCCACCGCGCCCGTATCAGACGCGGACAGGCGACCGAGCGCGACCGAGAGGAAGCACACGTGACCGTGATGACGCAGACCGGCGGGCTGCCTGCCACCGCATCGACCGGTTCAGGGACCGGAAGCCTCTTCGACATCCTCGAACTCATCCTGGACCGTGGCCTCGTCATCGACGTGTTCATCCGGGTCTCCCTCGTCGGCATTGAGATCTTGAAGATCGACATCCGGATCGTGATCGCCAGCGTGGACACGTATCTGCGCTTCGCCGAGGCGTGCAACCGCCTCGACCTGGAATCGGGCCGCAAGGCCCCGGACAAGCTGAGCGACATCGTCGGCAACATCGTCGAGGGCGGCGCCCGGGGCAAGACCGAGGGAGCGATCAGCGGGGCCCTCGGGGCCATCAGCGATGTCTTCGACCGCGACGACGACAAGGACAAGTGACCATGTCGACCACGTCCCCGGCTCCGGCTCCCGGTCCGTCCCTCTACATCTACGCGATCACCGGGTCCGATCATCCGCTGCGGCTGGAGGGACTGCGGGCCGTGGGCGGCGTGTCCGGCGTTCTGCGCGCGGTCACCGGCGGGCCGCTGGCCTGCGTGGTGAGCCCGGCGCCACCGGAGCTGCGCCCCAAGCGCCGTGATCTCGCCGCCCACCAGGAGGTCCAGGAGCGGCTGATGGCGGACGGCGCGGTACTGCCGATGCGGTTCGGCATGCTGGCGCCCGACGACGCCGGGGTGGTGGCGGCGCTGGACGGCAGGCGCGCCGAATACGTCCGCAGGCTCGAGGAGTTGCACGCCACCGCGGAGTTCAACCTGAAGGCGGCCCGTTCGCAGGACGACCTGCTGCGGGAGGTGCTCACCGAGTCCGACGACGCCCGGCGCCTCAACGAGCGCACCCGCGACGGCGGTGGCACCTACGCGGACCGGGTGGCCCTCGGCGAGCTGGTCGCACGTCAACTGGACGTGCGACAGGGGCTGTTGGCCGACCAGGTCGTCGGGCGGCTGTCGGAGATGGCCCGCGGCAAAGTGGTGGCCGCCCCGGCCGGGGAGGACTTCCTCAACGCCTCGTTCCTGGTGGAGCGGGGGCGCGCCGAGGAGTTCTCCCGGGCCGCGCGGCAGCTCGCGCAGGGCTACGGAGAGGGCTACGACTTCCGGCTGCGCGGCCCCTTGCCGCCGTACAGCTTCGTGGCCTGAGGGCGGGGGTGCCATGGGACTGCTGACCGGGCTGCTCACCTTTCCGCTGGCGCCGGTGCGCGCCACCGTCTGGGCCGCCGAGCAGATGGCCGCGGCCGCCGAGCGCGAGTACTACGACCCGGCGCCGGTCCGGCGCGCCCTCGCCGAACTGGAGCAGGATCTGCTGGCCGGGCGGATCGACGAGGACGCGTACGACCGCCGCGAGGACGAGTTGCTCGACCGGCTGGCACAGCCGGAACGCCGGGAACGGCCGGACGAGCGGAGACGAGCCCCGTGACGACGACAGAACCGGTGGCGGGCGGGCTGGGCCCGCCACGCCTGCCCGCCACCCCGTACGGTCAGGGCGCCGAGGGCGCCCCGTCGCTCGCCGACATCCTGGAGCGGGTCCTGGACAAGGGCGTGGTGATCGCGGGCGACATCCGCATCAACCTGCTGGACATCGAGCTGCTCACCATCAAGCTCCGGCTGCTCGTGGCCTCCGTCGACAAGGCGAAGGAGATGGGCATCGACTGGTGGGAGCACGATCCGTCGCTGTCCTCCCGCGCCCGCACCCGGGCCGTACAGGACGACGACGCAGAGCGGTCCCTCACCGAGGAGAACGCCCGGCTGCGCGCCGAGATCGCGGCGTTGCGGGCACGGGCCGAGGACAGGAGCGTGGACGGTTGACCGAGAGCGCACAGCGACAGCACATGGTGTACGCCTACGCGGTGCTGCGCCCCACCCCGGAGGCCGCGCGGGCGGTGGCCGTACTGCGCGGGGTCGCGGACGAGCAGGTGGGACTCGTGGAGACCGGCGATCTGGCGGCGGCCGTAGGCCCGGTCCCGGCCGAGGAGTTCGAGGAGGGCGCGCTGAAGGCGGGCCTGGAGGAGCTGCCCCGGCTGGAGGCGCTGGCCCGCGGTCACCACGGGGTGGTGGCGGGGCTGGCCCCGCTCGGCGCCGTACTGCCGCTGCGGCTGGCCACCGTCTACCGGGACGAGGACCGGGTGCGGCAGGTGCTCCAGGAGCGCCGCGACCAGTTCCTGCCGCTGCTGGAACGGCTCGCCGGGCATGTCGAATGGGGCGTCAAGGTCTACACCGATCCCACCGATCCCACCGATCCCACCGATCCCACCGACCCCACCGGCTCCCTGGCGAGTGACGCGGCGGTGCCCGCCGGGGCCACGGGCGGGGCCATGGGCGGGGAGGAGGCCCTCAGTCCGGGCCGGGCCTATCTCGCCGCCCGCCGCCGACGGCGGCGCGGCGCCGAGGAAGCCTGGCAGACGGCGGCCCGGACGGCCGCGCGCATCGCCGAGGAGGCCGGGTGCCTGGCGGTGGGCAGGGTCGCCCACCAGCCGCAGCGCGGCGAACTCGCCCAGATGCCCGGTGGCGGGACGGCGGGTGGCGGGAAGCCCGGTGGCGAGAACATCGCCAACGACGCGTATCTGGTGTCCGCCGACCGCGCCGAGGAGTTCCGCTCCCGCGTCCTGGCCGCCGCCGAGGGGCAGCCCGGGGTGCGCGTCGAGGTGACCGGCCCCTGGGCGCCGTACTCCTTCGCCCTTCCGCCCGAGCCGGCCGCCCGGCCGGAGCCCGTATGAGCGGCGCGCTGGACGAGGAGGACGCGCGGGCGCTCGCGGGCCGCGAGGTCGCCTTGATCGACCTGCTGGACCGGCTGCTCCAGGGCGGGGTCGTGCTCGCCGGTGACCTCGTCCTGTCCATCGCGGACGTCGATCTCGTACGGATCGATCTGCGCGCGGTCATCGCTCCGGTCGACGCCGAACACCCCGCCCCGCTGCCGCTCTGACGCAAGGCCCTGACACAAGGCCCTGACGCAAGGCCCTGGCGAAAGGCCCCGACGAAAGGAAACCCGCGCATGTCAGCCTCCTCCGGCGCCGCCGCCCAGCGGCTGCGCACCGACGCGGACACGGTCGAGCGCGATCTGGCCAAGCTGGTGCTGACCGTGGTCGAGCTGCTGCGTCAGCTGATGGAGCGCCAAGCGCTCCACCGCGTCGACAAGGGTGATCTGACCGAGGAGCAGGAGGAGCGCGTCGGCATGACGCTGATGATCCTCCAGCAGCGCATGGAGGAGATGTGCGCCCGTCACGATCTGCGGATGGAGGATCTCAACCTCGACCTCGGCCCGCTCGGCACCCTGCTCTCCCCGGCGGGCTCCCCGGCGGGCCCGGCCTCCCGGTAGGAGACCCCGCGCCGGGTCAGCTCTTGCGCGGCCGCGGCTCGGACCGGTCGATCAACTGCCCCCTCAGTACGGTGAGTTGGTGGGACGCTTCGACCGCCCGTGGCTCGTCCAGGGAGGCGAGGGCCAGTACGAGGGCGTCCATGACGACGATCCCCGCCAGGGATTCCGCGGTGATGCCGGTGGGCGTGTGCGGGGCGCTGATCACCACATCGGCGTGGGTGGCCAGCGGCCCCGTGGGGACGTCGGTGACCAGCACCACGCTCGCGCCGACCGCCCGCGCCCGATCCGTGAGCACGGTGAACTCCCGCAGCCGGCGGCCGGGGTGGAGGATCACCACCGCGTCCCCGCGGCCGAGGCTGAGCAGTTCGTCGGCCATGGTGAAGCCGGTGGCGCCGATGAAGCGCGCCCGGCGGCCGGCCCGGCGCAGCTTCAGCACCACATGCCGGGCGGCCAGCTCGGAGGCGCCCACGCCGTAGGCGACCACCTCACGCGCGTCCGCCAGCGTTTGCACCGCTTGCTTCAGCACATCCGTCTCCAGTAGGCGGCGGCACTGCTCGAGACGCTCCGTGGCCTCGTCGAAGACCCGGTCCTTGACCTCGTCCAGGTCGTGGCCGACGCGGGCGATGCGCTGCTTGAGCCGCTCCTCGGGGGCGGTCGCGGAGGTGAAGCCGGCGGCCAGCTCCCTCTTGAGCGCGGGCAGGCCGGCGTAGCCGAGGCGCTGCAGGGCGCGGACGACGGTGGCGTTGCTGGTGCCACTGGCCGCGCCCAGTTCCTGTGCGCTCGCGAACAGCAGATTCTCCGGCGGGGCGCTGACCAGATACTGGGCCACCACCCGCTCGGAAGCGGACAGCTCACCCCACATGTCCCGGACCGCGGCGGCGAGCCGTGTCGTCCCGGTAACGCTTCTCGGTTCGCTCATTACAGCTATTGACTTCCCTGTGGTGGACATTACTATCTGGGCTCACCGTTCCAAGAACGCTGATTTCTGAAACACACATTACAGCCCCTCGTGGGTCCGGGCCTCAGAACACAGGAGTGCCATGACAGCCGCCACCATCCCCACCGTCGAGATCTCCGGCCCGCCGGCCGAGCGCGGCCGCCAGTACGGCGAGGCGGCGCGCGACAGCATCGGCAGGGCGCTCGCCTACTACGAGGAGGCGTTCGGCGAATCCTCGGGGCTCACCTGGGACCAGGTCACCGCGCGCGCCGAGCGCTGGCTGGAGCCGGTGCGCGCCTACGCCCCCGAGCTCGTCGAGGAGATGGGCGGGATCGCCGAGGGGGCGGGCGTCGGGCTCCTGGACGTGCTCGCGCTCAACGCCCGCGGCGAGATCATCTACGACCAGACCTTCGCCCGGATGCGGGCCCGGACGGACGCCGTCGCGGACGTCACGGACGACCGGGAGGTGACCGACGGCTGCACGTCCTTCGCCGTACTGGGCGAGGCGAGCGGCGACGGCCACGTCTACTGCGGCCAGAACTGGGACTGGCGGGCGGGCGTCGCGGACACCGTCCTGATGCTCCGGATCGTCCAGCCCCCGCACCCCACCGTGATCATGCAGGTGGAGGCCGGGCAGGTCGGCCGCCAGGGCGCCAACTCCGCGGGCATCGCCCTCAACGCCAACGGCCTCGGCGGCCGTTTCGACGACGCCGTGGGGCTGCCCCAGACCGTGATCCGCCGCCGGGTCCTGGACAGCGTGTCGATCAGCGACGCGGTCGACGTACTGTGCCGCACCCGCGGCCACATCGCCAGCAACGCCCTGCTGACCTGCCGCGAGGGCTTCGCCCTCGACCTGGAGACCACTCCGGGCGCACACGGCTGGATGTATCCGACGCGGGGGCTGCTCGTCCACGGCAACCACTACCAGACCACCGTCCCCGTCCAGCTCGCGGCCCGCTACCGCCCCGAGTCCTCCGACTCCCTGATCCGGGTGCCCCGGGCCGAGGCCGGGCTGCGCCTGCTGCGCGAGGCCGGTGCGCCGGACGAGTCCCGCAAGCTGATCCACCAGGCCATGTCCGACCACCTCGGCCACCCCGAGGGCCTGTGCACCCACCCCGACACCCGGCAGCCCGAGGTCAAATGGTGGACGACGCTGCTGTCCTCCTGCGTGGACCTGACCACCGGTGACTACCACGTGACCCCCGGAACCCCCTGCGACCACGAGTACCAGCAGCTGCCCTGGAACCTCTACGACGGTCCGCACGCCCCCAACTGACGCCTCCCTCACGTCCGCACGAACGACCAGAGAGCCTGCCATGAGAACCAAGCTCTGTACCACCGCAGTCGGCTTTGTGGGTGCCCTGCTGTTCACCGCAGGGTGCTCCGGGGCGACCTCCGGGTCCGGCGGCGCGTCCGTCGACCCCGCGAAGCTCAAGCTCACCGACACCACCCCCAAGGCATCCGGCGCGGCCACCACGGTGAACTGGCTCGTGGAACAGGAGCCCGCCACCCTGGACATGGACGCCCAGGGCGGCAGCAGCACCCGTACCGTGCTGGCCAACATCTGCGAGCGGCTGCTCCTGCTCGAGCCCGATATGACCACCGCGCCGCGGCTGGCGGAGAAGGCCGAGTACACCGGCGACAAGAAGCTCGTCCTCACCCTCCGCGACGACGTCACCTTCCACGACGGCGCCCGGATGACCGCCGACGACGTGGTGTGGAGCCTCAAGCGGCACGCCCGGCCGGAGATGAACGAGTCGGACGAGTACGAGGACGTCGACACGATCGCCAAGACCGGCGCGAACCAGGTCACCGTCACCTTCAAGAAGCCGAGCGCCCTGTTCACCAAGGCCCTCGCCGGTGACGCCGGGATCATCATGGAGCGCAAGGCGGTGGAGAAGCAGGGCGACGACTTCGGCACCCCCGGCCACCCCGACGCCTGCACCGGACCGTACCGGCTGAAGAGCTGGAACTCCGGCTCCTCCCTCACCATCGAGCGCTCCGCGGACTACTGGGACAAGAGCGTCCGCCCGCTGACGAAGGAGGTCGTCTTCCGCTGGGCTTCCGGCAGCGCCCTGGTCAACTCCATCTCCACGGGCGCCGCGGACGGCGCCTATCTGACCGCCACCGGCCCCGCCGCCGTGCTGTCCAAGAAGAAGGGCGTGCGCGCCTACTACGGGCAGTCCACCACCGCCTGGTCGCTGAGTCCCACCAAGGGCGGCGGGCTGGGGGACGCGCGGCTGCGCAAGGCGCTGTCGCTGGCCATGGACCGCAAGGGCATCGCCAAGTCCGGCTTCAACGGCCTCGCCGAACCCTGGGCGACCCCGGTGGGCCCCGGGGCCTGGGGCTATGAGAAGGCCGCGTTCCAGAAGGCGCAGAAGGACCTCGAGCACTCCACCGCCTACACCGTCTCGCCCTCGGCGGACGACATCGACCGGGCGAAGAAGCTGGTCGAGCGGGCCGGGGCGCCCTCGAAGCCGATCGTCGTCTCCAGCGACGGCAGCGAGAGCCAGACCGTCATCACCAACGCGGTGCGCGGCGCGGCCCAGAAGATCGGGCTGAAGGTCACCGTCAAGACGATCGCGTCGAGCCGTTACGACGAGTTCTTCTCCGACCCGGGGTCCCGGAACGGCTTCGACCTGATCCCGGTCGACTGGTACATCTCCAAGGCCGATCCGGCGGGCTTCTACGACAACGGCATATCCGGCAACGCCAACAACTGGCTCGGCTACTCGGACAAGGGCTATGACGCCCTCGTCGGCAAGGCCCAGCAGACCATCGACGACCGCGAGCGCGCGAAGCTGGTCATCGACGCGCAGACCAAGTTCGCCGACGACGCGGTGTGGATCCCGCTGGTGCAGGTGCCGTCGGTGATGGTGCTCGGCGACAAGTACACCGGCCCGCCGGCGTCCATGGTGTCGATGTACTACCCGTGGGCCGCCGACCTCGGCACGAAGAAGGGCTGACGCCATGATCCGCGGACTGCCGCGGCGGATCGCCGGCCTGTTCGCCACGCTGCTCGCCGCCTCGTTCATCATCTTCGCCGCCGTCTACGCGGCCCCCGGGGACCCCGCCGTCCTCCTCTCCGGCAGCCGACAGGAGCTCACCCCGGAGAAGCTCGCGGCGGTCCGCGCGGAGCACCACCTCGACGAGCCGCTCGTCGTCCAGTACGGCCGGTGGCTGTGGGACGGCCTCCAGGGCGACCTGGGCCGGTCGTTCCAGTACCGCGACCATGTGGCCGACCTGATCGGGGCGCGGCTGCCGACCACCCTGGAGCTCGTCGCCTACGCCACGGTGTTCTTCGTGGTGCTGGGCGTCGGCTCCGGAGTGCTGGCGGCGCTGCGCCGCGGCTGGGTGGACTCGGCGGTGGTCGGCGGCACCACGCTCGCCGCCTCGGTGCCCGCCTTCGTGGCGGCCATCGCGCTGGTCTCGCTGTTCGGGGTGCGGCTTGGCTGGTTCCCGGTGACGGGCCAGGGCGAGGGGCTCGCCGGGCGGCTGCACCACCTCACGCTCCCCGCGTTCGCCCTCGCCCTCAGCGCCCTCGCCGTGATCAGCCGGGTCACCCGGCAGGCCATGGCCGAGGCGTACGCCTCCGACCATGTGGAGGCGGCCCGCGCCTCCGGACAGTCGGAGCGCCAGATCGTCGTCCAGCATGTGCTGCGCAACGCGCTCGGCCCGATCGTCACCATGTGCGGGCTCGTCATGGCGGGCATGCTCGCCGGAACGGTGGTGGTCGAGACCGCCTTCGGGCTCAGCGGGATCGGCTCACTGCTGGTCAGCGCGATCACCACGCATGACTTCCCGGTCACCCAGGCGGTGCTGCTGCTGATGGTCATCGGCTATGTCGTGGTGACGACGCTGGTCGACCTGGTCCATCCGCTGATCGACCCCCGGGTCGCGCCGGGCGGGAAGCCGCGTAGCAAGCCGGAAGGAAAGACCGCATGACGACGGTGACGGCCGGGGCACTGATCCCGGTACGGGTCCGGGCCCGGCGCCCGGTACCGGTGATGATCGCGGGTGGCTTCCTCGCCCTGGTCGTGGTGGCGGCGGTGTGCGCACCCCTGATCGCCCCGCACGCGCCGGACGCGGTCGACCTGTCCGCCTCGCTCGCGGGGACCACCTCCCAGCATCCGCTGGGCACCGACGCCTCGGGGCAGGATCTGCTCTCCCGGGTGCTGTACGGCGCTCGGTCGAGCCTGCTGGCACCCCTGGCGCTGCTCGCGCTGGCCGCGCTGCTCGGCGTCACGATGGGCACGGTCGCGGCGTGGCGCGGCGGCTGGGTGGACACCCTGCTCTCGCGGGTGACCGATGTGATGTACGCCTTCCCCGGCCTGCTGTTCGTGGTCCTGGTGATCGCGGTCTTCGGCGACGGCCTCACCACGTCGATCTTCGCCCTGGGGCTCGCGTACGCGCCCACCATCGCGCGGTACACCCGCAGCCTCGCCCTCGCCGAGCGGTCCAAGCCGTATATCGACGCCTACCGGGTGCAGGGCATGAGCGGGACCCGGATCTGCGTGCGCCATCTGGTGCCCAATCTGGCCGGGGCGATCGTCGGCTATCTCGTGGTGCTCTTCGGCGAGGGGCTGATGAGCCTGGCCACCCTCAGCTATCTGGGCTTCGGCGCCGGATCGCCCTCGATCGACTGGGGGCTGATGGTGCAGGAGGGGCAGGACGCCGTGGTGCAGGGGGCGCTGCTGCCGGCCCTCGTACCGGGTACGGCCATCGCCGTCGTCGTGGTGGCCTTCAACATCGTCGGGGTCCGGGTCTCGGACCGGCTGGGCAAGGGGAGGTAGGCGGCGATGCTGCTGGACATCGAGGATCTCACCATCGAACTGCCGGCCGGTGCCGCCGCCCGGCCGATGCTCGCCGAGGTGTCGCTGAGGGTCGGCCGGGGCGAAGTGGTCGGCCTGGTGGGCGAGTCCGGCTCGGGCAAGTCCACGACGGCACGGGCGGTGCTGCGCATGCTCCCCGAGGGGGCGCGGGCCTCCGGCTCGGTACGGGTGGACGGTGAGGACGTGCTCGCCATGGACCCGGCCCGGCTGCGCCGGCACCGGTCCCGAACCGTCTCCATGATCTTCCAGGACCCGCGCTCCGCGATGAACCCGGTCCGCCGGATCGGTGACTTCCTCACCGATCCGCTCACCCGGGTCCTGGGCCTGTCCCGGCGCGACGCGGTGGTGAAGGCGGCGGAGCTGCTGGCCTCGGTGGGGCTGTCCGACCCCGAGCGCCGGATGCGGCAGCGCCCGCACGAGCTGTCCGGCGGGATGCTGCAACGGGTCGTGATCGCCGCCGCCCTGTCCACCGACCCGGACCTCCTCCTCGCCGACGAGGCGACGAGCGCGCTGGACGCGACCACCCAGGCGGAGGTGCTGGCCCTGCTGCGGTCCATCCAGGAGGAGCGGCGGCGGGCCGGAAGCGGCATCGGAACGCTCTTCATCACCCACGACCTGCCGCTCGCGGCCGCCTACTGCGACCGCGTGTACGTGATGTACGCGGGCCGTGTGGTGGAGCAGCAGCCCGCCCGCGGGCTGTTCGCCGACCCGAAACACCCCTACACCCGCGGTCTGCTGGAATGCTCGCCCAGCCTGGGGGACGACCGCGAGCCGCGGCCCATCCCCGGCCGCCCGCCCTCCCTGTCCGACGCCCTCACCGGCTGCCCCTTCCTCCCGCGCTGCGCACGGGCCGAGGCGGAGTGCGAGACCTGGGCGCCGGTGGCCGTCCCCCTAGGCGGCGACGGCGACGGATCGGAGAGGTACGGCTTCGCGGCCTGCCGCCGACTGGAACTCGTATCGAGGAGCAGCGCATGACCGAGCCCGCACTCGTCGTGGAGGGGCTGCGCAAGGACTACGCGCTCCCGGGCGGTGGCCGGACCACGGCCGTGGACGACGTCTCGTTCTCCGTCCCGGCCGGCGGCTCGCTGGGCATCGTCGGGGAGTCCGGCTCCGGCAAGACCACGGTGGCCCGGATCCTGGTGGACCTCGTACGCCCGGACGCGGGGACCATCACGGTGAACGGGCGGGAGCGCACACCGGGGCGGCGGGGCGGTGGGCTGCCGCTCGGACCGGGTGCGCGCCGGGCGGCCCGGCTGGGCCGCGCCCGCGAGATCCAGATCGTCTTCCAGGACCCGTACGTATCGCTCGACCCGCGGCTGACCGCGCGTCAGTGTCTGCACACCGCGCTGCGGCTGCACGGCCGGTACGAGGGGCAGGCCGCCGCCGGCCGGATCGAGGAGCTGCTGGACCAGGTGGGCCTCGGCAAGCGGGAGGGCGACGCCCGCCCACGCGGTCTGTCGGGCGGGCAGCGCCAGCGGCTGGCCATCGCCCGTGCGCTCGCCGTGGAACCCGAGGTGCTGGTGCTGGACGAGGCGGTGGCGGCGCTGGACGTGTCCATCCAGGCGCAGATCCTCCGGCTGCTCGCCGACATCCGCCGGGACACCGGCGTGGCCCTGGTCTTCGTCAGCCATGACCTGGCCGTCGTACGGCACATCACGGACGACACGCTGGTGATGCGGCGCGGCCGCGCGGTCGAGACGGGCCCGACGGCCCGGGTTCTGGACACCCCGGAGGATCCGTACACCCGGCTCCTGCTGTCGTCGGTGCCGCACGACGGCTGGGACCCGGCGGAGACGGTACGGCTGCGCGCGGAACTCGCCGAGCTGTGAGCATCTGCCCGATGAAGCGCAGTTCCTAGTTGTGCTCCCCCGTGCGAGCAGGTCCGGGGCCTCGTCCTCGTTCAGCTTCCGGCATCAGAACGGTGTTGACCTTGACCGGGGGTCAGGCCCGCGTCGCGGGCGGCCTCCAGGCCCTCAATGACGTCCTTGTGCCGACCCCGGGCGGGTGAGGGTCTTGAAGACGTCCGGGCGGAGGGTGACCAGGGAGATGTTCGCCCGGTCCGGGGCCCGCCGCCTTCAGGGGCCGTCGCCGTGCGCTTGAGGCCGATGCCAGGTCGGGCTTGGCCAGCCACTGCAGGCCCTCTTCGGGCATGCAGTACGTACAGCGCAGATTGCACCGGTCGGTCAGCGAGCCCCGCAGATCGACTGATCGATACGAAACGGATGGCGTCGGTCTCGCAGCGAGCCGCACGGATGTGGTACATCCGCGAGGTGGATCCGGCGACACGGCTGTTGCCGACTTGTTCGGGGACGGCGTCTACCCCGTCGAGTACTTCGCTGAACAACTTCCGGTTCAACGAGTCGGCGGTCGGCCTGCCGGTCAGGCGACTGCAGGCGGGCTTGCGTGCCTGCAGTACGTGGCCCTCACTTCGCTGCGGGCGGACCTGGCCAGGCTGCCGACGGATGATCTGATCGAGGGTGTGGACCGAGTGATCTAGGTGGTGGGCGACCGCTCATGGTCGATCGACATGCAGCGCTACGACTTCCAGTTCACCGGTGCAGATGAGGGATATGGCCTACAAGTGATGTCACGTCATCGACTGTTGCTCCTGCGCCATCCACCGCATGGCGCCCATCTGCACTCGCGTCAGACCCAGGACGACTCCCACGATGATCGCCCACAACCAACCGACTCCGTGTCGCGCCGTTGATCGGGGGCGTGCTGCGCTGCATCACGGTGGTGATACACAACGCGGGCCACGAGAACACCGCGTTGCTCTACCGCTGGCAGATGCGCTGCACCGCCGGAAATGATCACGATGGATCCTGCGATGCGGATCTCTGACCTGCACCAAGCTCAAGAAAAGCTCAGATCAATCGTGATGTTCCGGTGCACTGGGGCGGGTGCCCCATGACATACTTCGTACGCGCTCCGCACCTCCCGCGATCATCGCGGCAGGTTCGCCGAGAACCCTCGACGGACCTGCTCGAAGATCGAATGGGGGTGGGACGTGGGTGATGCAGACGATGTCAAGCCTCGCCGACGAGGTTGGACCGATGCCGAGCGTTGGCAGGTCTATCTGGCGGCGGCAGGGTTGATCGTGGCCATCATCGCCGTTGTGGGACAGTTCGCGCAGTAGAAGTCCCACACACGAGACGGTCGGGACCGAGCTTCGTACGCAGAAGCCCGGTCGGTAGTTAGGCGACCGGGCTTGTGAACCGCGTGGGAGGGTCTGGCTCGGGGTGCCTCCCGGGTCGGGCCCTCCAGTGTCGCTCGGGACTGGGCGGTTGGCATCCCCCGATCGACACGAGAGAACTATACCTGGCTCAGGTCACCGTGGAGCCTGTTCCGGCGGCGCTGTAGCACGAGGAGATCCCTATTTCCTCGCCTAAACGCCTCGGTCAGACGAGACGCGCCGCCCACCGCGACGGGAAGCTGCCCCCTCGGTCGGGGCGCCGGGGCGGGAGCCCAGCTCCGCCCACACCGTCTTGCCCACCGGATGGTGCGGCTCGGTGCCCCAGCGGTCGGCGAGCGCGTCCACCAGCAGCAGGCCGCGCCCGGTTTCGCGGTCCGGGGGAGGGGCGGTCGGCTGGAGGGCGGGCTGCCGTTCGCCCCGTGTGTCGGTGACCTCGATGCGGAGGGTTTCCGTGGCGCCGTCGAGGACGAGGCCGAGCCGGAAGTCGCGGCCCGGTACGCGCCCGTGCAGCGCCGCGTTGGCGCTCAGTTCGGCGATGACCGCCACGGCGCGGTCGGCGACGTCGGGTGACACGGGCCAGACGCGGAGCTGTTCCACGGCGAGCAGCCGGGCCAGCCGGGCCCCGCGCCGCGTGGCGGACAGACGCTGGGTAAAGGTCCAGCTCGTGGCGGGGAGTTGGGGCGTGCTTGCGTTCATGGGGCCACGGTGGCGGGTGATCTTCGACCTTCGCCAGCACCGCGCCGCGTACGCAGCGTCAGCGTACATGCGCGTTCGGTGGACGGTACAGCCGTTGATCCGTCACTCTGGGTGAGTCGAGCGCGGGGGCCCTCGCACGTACACACCTGGAGGTGTCCGCGTATGACGACCGACAACACCTGTATGGCCGGGGACGGTGACTGGGAACGGGAACCCGACCCCTCCGACAGTCTGCGGACTTTCGGGGCCGTGGTCCAGGCCCTCCGCGAACACGCGGGCCTCACCCGGGCTCAGTTCGGGGAGCTGGTCCGATTCTCGAAGCACACCGTGGCGTCGGTGGAGCTGGGGCGGCGCATGCCGGACGACTCGTTCGTGGAGCGGGCGGAGGAGGTCCTGGGCAACACGGGCGCGCTACGGAAGGCGGCCCAGCATCTGTCGCGCGGCGAGCCGGGTCTTGCGGCGTGGTTCCGGCGGTGGGCGCGGCTGGAGCGGGTGGCGGTGAGCCTGTACACGTATGAGTGTCGGCTGGTGCCGGGGCTGTTGCAGCCGGAGGACTACGCGCGGGCGGTCTTCGATGGCACCATCCCTCTGCTGACGGATGAGCAGTTGGAGGCCCAGCTTGTGGCGCGGACCGAGCGGCAGAAGATGCTGCACGAGCGGCCGCACGTCCCGTTCAGCTTCATCGTGGAGGAGGCCGTGTTCCGGCGCGGGTTCGGCGACAGGGAGCAGCGGCGGGCCTTGCTCGACCACGTACTGGAGCACAGCGCACCGCGCAATGTGAAGCTGCAAGTGGTACCGCTGGAAGCTGAGTTGCACGCCTGCCTGGACGGTCCTGTTCGGCTCTTGGAAACGCCGGAGGGGCGGCGCCTCGCGTACTCCGAAGGGCAGCAGAACGGACGGCTGATCGCCGACCGGAAAGAGGTGAGCCTGCTCTGTCAGCGCTATGACACACTGCGCTCGCAAGCCCTGACGCCCCAAGACTCGCGGGGCTTGCTGGAGCGACTGCGAGGAGAGCTATGAGCGCGACGGAATTTGCTTGGTTCAAGTCCAGTTACAGCGGCAGTCAGGGAGACGACTGCGTTGAGGTCGCCGTCACCGAAGGGGCCGTCCACGTACGGGACTCCAAGGACACGGCGCGCGCCGGTCTCGCCGTCAGCCGTGACGGCTGGGCGCGGTTCATCCGGTTCGCCGCGCACGGCTGAGCCGGAGGCGCGCCCGCGAATTCATCGCGGGCGCGCCGGGTGGGCCCATAGCCCCTGCTTGCGCAGCAGCGGCAGGACGCCCTCGCCGAACCAGTACGCCTCCTCCAGGTGCGGATAGCCGGACAGGATGAACTCGTCGATGCCGAGGCGGTGGTACTCGGCGATCCGCTCGGCCACCTCGGCGTGGCTGCCCACCAGGGCCGTGCCCGCACCGCCGCGCACCAGGCCGACACCGGCCCAGAGGTTGGGGTAGATCTCGAGGTTGTCCAGGCTGCCGCCGTGCAGGGCGAGCATGCGCCGCTGGCCCTCGGACTCGCTGCGGCCGAGGCCGTTCTGGACGGAGCGCACGGTCTCCGGGTCGAAGCCGTCGAGCAGCCGGCGCGCCTCGGCCCATGCCTGCTCGGCGGTGTCGCGGGTGATGACGTGCAGCCGGATGCCGAAGCGGATCGTACGGCCCTGCTCGGCGGCGAGGGAGCGGATCCAGGCGATCTTCTCGGCCACCTGGGCGGGGGGTTCGCCCCAGGTGAGGTAGACATCGGAGTGGCGGGCGGCGACCTGACCGGCGGCGGGGGACGAGCCGCCGAAGTAGACCTGGGGGATCGGGTCGGGGAGCCGGGCCAGCTTGGCGCCCTCGACATGGAGGTGTTCCCCGGCGAGATCGACGGTCTTGCCGTCCCACAGGTCGCGGACGATGCCCAGGAACTCGCCGGTGCGGGCGTAGCGGGCCTCCTTGTCGAGGAAGTCGCCGTAGCCGCGCTGCTCCTGGCTCTCACCGCCGGTGACCACGTTGAGCATCAGCCGTCCGCCGGTCTGCCGCTGGTAGGTGGAGGCCATCTGGGCGGCGAAGGTGGGGGAGAGGAAGCCGGGGCGGAAGGCCACCAGGAACTTCAGCCGCTCGGTGTGCTGGCTGACCATCGCGGTGGTCAGCCAGGCGTCCTCGCACCAGGCACCGGTCGGGGTCAGGGCGCCCTCGAAGCCGAGGTGTTCGGCGGCGCGGGCGATCTGGGAGAGATAGCCGACGGACGGCGGGCGGTCCCCTCCGGCCGAGGTGACGGGGGTGCCATGGCCACCGCCGACGACATGTCGGCTGTCGCCGTTGGTGGGCAGGAACCAGTGGAAGGTGAGGGACATGGTGCGGCTCCGTTCAGGGGGGGGCGGGGGGACTACAGGAGGCCGTGGCGGGGAGGTTTCATTCCGTTCAGCACATAGCGGCCGATGTGCTGGACCTTCCAGCGGGCCGGGTCGTGCAGGGTGTGCGTACGGGCGTCCCGCCAGTGGCGGTGCAGGCCCAGGGCGTCCAGGGCCGAGCGGGTGCCGGACACCTCGAACAGCGAACTGCCCGTCTCCACGGCCGCGTTGGCCGCCGCCACCTTCGCCGCGGCCACCGCGATCGACGCCTCGGCGGCGGTGTCGTCGTCGAGATGGCCACGGGCGGTGTCCACGGCCCGCGCGGCGGCGGACAGCAGCGCCTCGGCGCCCCGGACCTGGAGCGCCAGCTCACCGAAGCGCTGGATGAGCAGCGGATCCTCGGCGGCGGTCTCGAAGCCGCTCTCGAACCAGGGGCGGCTCTTGGTGCGGACGAACGTCACCGCCTCCGCCAGTGCCCCCGAGGCGACCCCCGAGTCGATGGCCGCGTGCAGCAACTGCGCGGCGGCTCCGTGCAGTTGGGGCCCGCGGAAGGTGAGGTGGTGCGGTACGACCCGGTCGGCCGGCACCGGCACGGCCGCCAGCCGGACGGTGCCGCTCGCGGTCGTCCGCTGGCCCATGCCGTCCCAGTCGTCCACGACGGTCAGACCGGGCGCGTCCCGTGGCACATAGGCCACATGGAGTTCGTCGTTCTCCGCACGGGCCGACACCGGGATCCAGTCGGCGAACAGCGCGCCGGTGGAGTAGTGCTTGACACCGGTCAGGGTGTACGAGCCGTCGGCGGCCGGGGTGAGGCGGGTGCGGATGTCCTGGAGGTGCTTGGTGCCCGCCTCCGACTGGGCGTTGCCGAACCGCTTCCCGGCCAGCACCTCGCCGAAGAAGAACGCCTGCTGGGCCTCGGTGCCCTGACGGCGCAGCACATTGACGTAGGAGAAGTGGCTCTGCGGGATCTGGGCGATGCTGGCGTCGGCGGCCGCGAGCAGCCGGAACACCTCGGCGAGGGCCACGGCGGACACATCCGCGCCGCCGTGCCCGGCCGGGACGGTGATGGCCAGGAGCCCGGACGCGGACAGCCGGTCCAGTTCGGCCCGCGGCAGCCTGCGTTGCGCGTCGCGCTCGGCGGCGCCCGTACGGAACTCCTCGGCCAGCGCCGCGGCCACCTTCAGCGCCTCGGTGTCATCGGCGATGACATGGGCAGGCTCGGGCAGGGACGACATGGTCAGCTCGCCGCGGCCAGCACGGTGGGGCGGCCGAGCGCCACCGAGAACTGGTCGACCACCTGCTCCAGCGCCTCGGCGGCCCCGGCGGTCACGCTCACCCCGCCGTCCGGCTCCACCGTGATGTCCTTGTCCAGGGTGAACCAGCCCTGGACGATATGGGCCGCGCCCATGGAGGACAGCACCGGCCGCAGCGCGTAGTCGATGGCCAGGACGTGGGCGGTGCTGCCACCGGTGGCCAGCGGCAGCACGGTCTTGCCCGTGAGCGCGTACTGCGGCAGCAGGTCCAGCAGGGACTTCAGCAGCCCGGAGTAGGCGGCCTTGTAGACCGGCGTCCCCACCACGAGCCCGTCCGCCTGCTCGACCAGCGCCTTGGCCCGGACGATGGCCGGGTGCGAGAAGTCCGCGCCGAGCAGCGCGGCGGCGGGCAGGCTGCGGACGTCGAGCGGCACCACATGATGGCCCTGGGCGGTCAGCCGGGCGTCCAGATGGCGCAGCAGCCGGGCGGTGCGTGAGGTGGCGGAGGGAGAGCCGGAGAGGGACAGGACGGTGGCCATGGGCAACCCTTCGTGATGCGGTTCAGGCGGTGGGGTGGGAGCCGGTGGGAACGGTGGCGGTCACCGGTGGGTGCTGGTGACCGGACCGCCGCTGACATTGGGCACCCAATAGGCGAAACGGAGGGGTTCTGCGGGCATGGGGAACTCCCGGTGGAGCAATTACGGGCATGGGGAATCGGCGCCCCGGCGGCGAGCGGAATTCACCGTGGCAGGGGCGCGGAAAGACCGGGAGCGCGAAAGGGCGCCGAAGGCGGGGCCGCGCGGCCGCGATTCCTCGGTGGCGGCGGCTAAAAGCCTTTCCCGATCATGGGAGGCGACGGGGAGCGAAGCGGAGGCGGTCCCTCAGGGCTCGCTCGGACCCGTACGGCGGGTCAGACCGGACAGCAACAGGACGCGCTGGAGACACGCGCGAGGTCGACATGGCGTCGCCGCGTGAGGTCCTGTCGCTTCATGTCACCGATCCAACCAGGGGGAAGTCCTGCCGGTCAAGAAGGCCCGGGAGCCATTCCATCTCCCGGACGTGCGGGCCGGGCGGCGGAATTCCGCGGCGCCCGCTTCGAGATTACCCGGGAGGCGGGCCGGGGAGTGAGTCGGTATTCATGAGACCGTGATAGGGATCCCCTTGAAGCGGGCGGGCCCGCGCGGGCAGGGTACGGAGCGTGCGAATTGAACAGCTGGAATACATCGCCGCCGTCACCCGCCTCGGATCGCTCCGCCGCGCCGCCGAGGAACTGCATCTGTCCCAGCCGGCGCTCAGCGAGACGGTGCGCAATCTCGAACGCGAACTCGGTGTGGATCTGCTGGAGCGCAAGCGCTCCGGCGCGACGATCAGCGCGGAGGGACGGGAGCTGCTGCCGCATATAGCCAGCGTCATCGAGGCCGTCGACCGGCTGCGCGGCGCCGCCGGTGACCAGCACCGGGTCAGCCGGATGATCAGGCTGGGCACGGTCAACACCGCGACCGTCCCGCTGCTGGTCCCGGCCGTCCGGGAGTTCCGCGCCACCCACCCGGTGACCCAGGTCGAGGTGGTGGGCGCGCAGCAGGCCGAGATCCACCGGGCGCTGCTGGAGGGGAGTTTCGACCTTGGTTTGGTCAACTGCCTCCAGGGGGACGACGTGCCGCCCACTCTGGAGTCCACCGAGCTGCTGCGGGGCCGCCCGGTGGTCTGTCTGCGCCCGGACAGCCCGCTGGCCGCCCGGCCGACGGTGAGCGCGGCGGATCTGCTGGACGGGCGGGAGCCGCTGATCGTGATGCGCTCCGGCTATCTGATGCACCGCTTCATCCACCGGCTGCTGGCCGGGCGCACCCCGTCCTTCTCGTACTCCACCGACGGGGCCGAGATGGGCAAGCTGATGGTGGCCGAGGGGCTCGGCGTCACCGTGCTCCCCGACTTCAGCGTCATCGGCGACCCCCTGGAACGCGGGGGCGCGATCACTCACCGGCCGCTCGCGGACGGTGAGGCCACCGAGGTGCTGCTGATGATCCAGCGCCGCCGCTCGGGCTCGGTGCCGCGCGCCGTACGCGATCTGCACGAGCTCTTCGTACGGCGCGCGGACACTCCTGGAACTCCCCGGGCTACAGCTCCCTGAGCGCGGGCAGCAGCCGCTTCTCGGCCCAGTCCAGGAACGGCCGCTGATGGTCGCCGCCGATCTGAACGAGGGCGACATCGGTGAAGCCCGCGTCCACGAAGGGCCGGATCAGCTCCGTGAACTCCTCGACATCGTCGCCGCACGGAATGGACGCGGCCACGTCCTCGGGCCGGACGAACTGGGTGGCGCCGGCGAAGGAGGCGGTCCCCGGCAGCTCCGAGTTGACCTTCCAGCCGCCCCCGAACCAGCGGAACTGGTCATGGGCGCGGGCGATCGCCGCGTCCCGGTCGGGGTCGTAACAGACCGGGATCTGGCCGATCCGTGGCTTCCCGCCGCCGCCGTTCGCCTCGAACCCCTCCACCAGCTCGGACTTGGGCTCCGTGGCGATCAGGATGTCGGCCAGCCGCCCGGCCAGTCCGCAGGACCGCGGCCCGGAGACGGCCACGCCGATGGGCGGCGGCTGGTCCGGCAGATCCCACAGCTTCGCCGAGTCGACGTCGTAGTGGGTGCCGTGGTGGGTGACATAGCCACCGCCGAACAGCGCCCGGATGATCTCGATCGCCTCTTCCAGCATCTCGTGCCGCACATCCGCCGACGGCCAGCCCTGCCCGACCACATGCTCGTTCAGGTTCTCGCCGGACCCGAGCCCCAGCCGGAACCGCCCCTCGGACAGCAGCTGGAGCGTCGCCGCCTTCTGCGCCACCACCGCCGGGTGATAGCGCACGGTGGGGCAGGTGACATACGTGGTCAGCGGGATCGAGGAGGTGGCCTGCGCGGCGGCCCCCAGCACGCTCCAGGCGTACGGGGCGTGCCCCTGGGAGTCCAGCCACGGGAAGTAGTGGTCGGAGGTCACCGAGAAGTCGAACCCGACCTGCTCGGCCCGGACCACGTCGTCGACGAGCTGACGTGGTCCGGCCTGCTCGGTCATCATCGTGTATCCCCATCGAACCATGACTCCCGAGTACCGTTCACCGCGCCGTCCAAACGGGACAAACGGCTGGTCACCGTGGGTCGTGGCGGCTCACCTGCGGTAGGCCCGGATGCGGCGACGGTTACGATGTGAGCCATGGCGGAAACCGGTGGGGTGCGCGAAGTGAAGTCCGCGGGCCGCACCGTGGAACTGCTGGAGCTGCTCGCCGCGCGCGGCGACCAGCCGGCCCGGCTGCGCGAGCTCGCCGAGGAGCTCGGCGTCCCGCGCAGCAGTATGTACGCCCTCCTCAAGACCCTGATCGACCGCGGCTGGGTGCGCACCGACGTCACCGGCTCGCTGTACGGCATCGGCATCCGTGCGCTGCTCACCGGCACCAGCTATCTGGACAGCGATCCACGGGTGCGGGCGGCGCGGCCGTATCTGGACGAGGCGTCCGACGCGCTGGGCGAGACCATTCACTTCGCCCGGCTGGACGGTGGTGACGTCGTCTACCTCGCCACGCGGGAGTCGCATGAGTACCTGCGCCCCTTCAGCCGCGTCGGGCGGCGGCTCCCGGCCCATGTGGGAGCCCTGGGGAAGGCGCTGCTCGCCGAGCGGATCGACGGTGAACTTCCGCTGATGAGCGAGGAGTTGGAGCAGGCGACGCCCAACACCCACCGCACCCGCGGCTCGCTCCTGGCCGATCTGAAGCGGGTGCGGGAGCGGGGCCACGCGATCGACCGGGAGGAGGGGGTCCTGGGCATCGTGGGCTTCGGTCTCGCCCTGCGGTACGACGCCCCGGCGGTGGACGCGATCAGCTGCTCGGTGCCGACGGCCCGGCTGACGGACGGGCGGGAGGAGCGGATCGTCGCGGTGCTGCGGGAGATCCGGGCGAAGATCGAGGCGGTTGCGCCGAGGGGGACCGGTACGGGCCCGCAGTGGCGCCCGTAGCCGGGGAGGTTCCCGTCCCGTAGCCCGGTCCCGTAGCCCGGTGGAGCTCCCGCACCCCCCGGAGCCGGTGTACGAGCTCGTTGCGATGAGTTCCGGGTCCGTCGGCGGTCTGCATAAGGAGAAGCACGGAAATCGCACTCCGGAAGCAGGTGATCCGCATGCACGTCGCGCGGGTACTGATGGTCGCTCCAGTACGGGAGATCGACATCGCGGTGGCTTGGTACGAACGGCTGCTGGGCCGCCCGGCCGACACCCGTCCGATGCCGTCGCTGGCCGACTGGCACCTCACCGCGGGTGGTTGGCTTCAGGTGTTCGAAGATCCGCAGCACGCCGGCTCGACGCTGCTCAATCTGGAGGTGCCCGAGCTGGACCGGGCCCTGGCCGAGCTCGCCGGGCGTGGCCTGACCGCGGGACCGGTGGGGACCGGCGGTGTGCGCACCCGGTTCGCGGCCCTGGAGGACCCCGATGGGAACCGGGTCACCCTGCTGGAGAACCCGGTGGCCTGAACCGCGGGTCACGGGCCGGTCTGCCGCCCCTTGATCATGTCCGCGCACTTCTCGCCGATCATCATCGTCGTGACGCACGGATTGACGGCGATGAGATACGGCATCGCCGAGCCGTCCGCCACCCGCAGCCCCGTCACCCCCTTGACCCTCAGCTCCGGATCCAGCGGGGCGTCCGGGTCGTCGGGCGCGCCCATCCGCACCGTGCACGCCGGGTGGTAGACGGTGTTGTGGGTCTCGCGGATGTAGCCGGCCAGCTCGTCGCCGCTGTTCACATCGGGCCCGGGGGCCAGTTCTGCGCCCGCCCACATGGCCAGCGCGGGCCGGGCGGCGATCTTGCGCGCCAGCAGCAGACCACGGGTCATGATCTCCATGTCGTAGGAGTCGGTGAAGTAGCGGGGATCGACGCGCGCCTTGTCGCGGAAGTCGCGGCTGGCCAGCCGCACGGTGCCGCGGGAGCGGGCCCGGGTGACGTTCGGGGTGAGGCAGAAGGCGTTCTCCGACGTCGGGTAGCCACGGCGGTAGGTGTTCATGTCGAAGGGCGTCGCACCGTAGTGGAACATCAGGTCCGGGCGGTCCAGGTCGGGTTCGGTGGCGGTGAAGACGCCGATCTCCCACCACTGGGTGGAGCTTCTGATCATGGGCTGCTCGGCGTTCCACATGATGACGCCCTCGGGGTGGTCCTGGAGGTTGCCACCGACCCCGGGGGAGTCGACGAGCACCTCCACCCCCGTCTCCCGCAGATGTCCGCCCGGACCGATCCCGGAGAGCATCAGCAGCTTCGGGGTGTCGATGGCGCCGCACGAGACGATGACCTCACGCCGGGCGTGCACCCTCAGGGTGTGGATCAGATCGGGGGAGAGGCAGTCGACCCCGGTACAGCGCCGGTCCTCGTCCAGGACCAGCCGTCTGGCCTGGAGTCCGGTGCGCACCTCCAGATTGGGCCGGGAGTCCATGACGGGGTGGAGATAGGCCACCGAGGCGGAGCAGCGGGTGCCGTCCTCGCGGGCGTTGATCTGGAACCAGTGGGCTCCGCGCACCACCGTCGTCCCGGTGTTGAACGGGGCGATGGGGATGCCCACCTCCTCACAGGCCGCCAGCACCGCCCTGCCGCACGGGTCCTCGGGCGGCACGGTGCGGATCCGGACCGGGCCGCCGCGGCCGTGGTGGTCGCCGGGCGCGTCGTTGTCCTCCAGGCGCCGGTAGAGCGGGAAGCAGTCGGCGGCCGACCAGCCGTCCAGGCCCATGGCGGCCCATTCGTCGAGGTCTTCTGCGGGGGCCCAGAAGGCGATGCAGGAGTTGTGCGAGGAGCAGCCGCCGAGCACCTTGGCGCGGGCGTGGCGCAGAAAGCTGTTGCCCTTCTCCTGCGGTTCGACGGGGTAGTCCCAGTCGTAGCCGGAGCCCAGCAGCCCCATCCAGCGGTTCAGCCGCAGCACGTTGTCGTCCCCGATGTCCGACGGGCCCGCCTCCAGCAGGCAGACGCTCACCGAGGGGTCCTCGGACAGCCGGGAGGCGACCACCGATCCGGCCGTACCGCCGCCGACCACCACGTAGTCGAACTGGTCCACGGGCCTCTCCTCACGTCTCACGTCCTCGTCCTCACGTCCTCACGTCCTCGTCCTCACGTCCTCACGGGGTGGTGGCGGCCGCGTGTTCGGCGAGCACACCCGTACGGGCCCGCTGGACGAACCAGTAGTAGGTGAAGCCGCCCAGCGCGACCGCGCCGACGAACAGGACCGCGCCCCAGCGCAGATACCAGTGCTGCGGTCCGGTGGCGTTGTAGACCTGGGCGCGGGGCCAGGCGAGGTTGACGGTCATCGCGGTGCCCCACAGCACGGCCAGCGCGTTGACCGGCAGCCCCAGCCGCCCCAGCGAGAAGCGGCCCTCGGCCGGGCGCCATCGGCCCCTCAGGCGCCGTACCAGCATGGGCAGGGTGACCATCAGATACGCGAAGTAGATCATGATGATCGCGATGCTGGTGACCACGGAGAAGATCTGCGGCTGGTTGATGTTGAGGACCAGGATCGCGACCGCCACCACCCCGATCAGGATCGCCGGCAGCAGTGGTGTCCGGAACCGCGGATGGACCCGGGCCAGCCGGGAGCCGCCGGGCAGGTTGTTGTCCCGGGCCATGGCGAACATCAGCCGGATCCCCGCGGTGTGCACGGCCAGCGCGCACACGGTGATCGCGATGACCACACACCACAGCACCATCAGGCCCACACCGTGGCCGAGCGAGGAGAGCACCACGAACTGCAGACCGTCCGCCGCCAGCCGGCTGTCGTGGAGGTTGGGCACGGCCATGAGCGCGAAGAGCAGAATGAACCCGCCGAGGGCGAACGACGCCACCAGCGCCCGCAGGATGGCGCGCGGCGCGTTGCGGCCCGGGTTCAGGGACTCCTCGCCCAGCGAGGACGCCGTGTCGAACCCGTACATCACATACGCCGAGGCGAGCGAGGCGGTGAGGAACGCGCCGAGATAGCCCAGCGATTCCCCGTGGCCACGACCGAAGGTGTCCAGCGCCACGGACGGGCCACGGGTGATGTGCGCGGCCAGCAGCAGGATCAGTACGACGGTGGCGACCAGCTCGATGGCCACGCCCGCCGAGTTGATACGGGCCATCAGCTTCACCCCGAAGCCGTTGACCAGCGTGGTGAACAGGACCAGCACACTGCCGAGCAGCACCGCGTTGGCCGCGCGCTCGGTCCCGGTGGAGCCGTCGCCGATCAGCTGGAACCACGCCGAGATCTGCGGCAGCGTCACCTGGTAGGCGAGCGCGACGGCCGCCAGCGACACCATCGTCGCCGTCATCATCATCCAGCCGCCCAGCCAGCCCACATGCGGACCGCCCAGCAGCTTGGACCAGTTGTAGACCGAACCGGCCACCGGATAGCGGCCGGCCAGCTCGGCGAAGCACAGCGCCACCATCAGCTGCCCGGTGAACACCATCGGCCACGACCACCAGTACGCCGGGCCGCCGTGCGCCACACCGAAGTAGAAGAGCTGGAAGGTGCCGGTCAGGATGGAGATGTAGCTGATCCCGGCGGCGAAGGTGTGGAAGTTGCCCAGGGTGCGCTTGAGTTCCGGGCGGTAGCCGAGCTCGGCGAGCGAGTCGTCGTCGTGCGAACCCTCCGGCCGTGGCTCCGGCGGTGGTCCGGCCGGCGGCTCGGTGGCCGTCACTCGAACCACCGCTGCGGACGGGGCGCGGTGTTCCGCCAGATGTGCTTGAGCTCCTGGTACTCGTGCAGCCCCGACGGGCCCAGCTCCCGGCCGACACCGGACTGCTTCATCCCGCCCCACTCGGCCTGCGGGACATACGGATGGAAGTCGTTGATCCACACGGTCCCGGCCCGCAGCCGGGACGCCACCCGCTGCGCCTTCTCGGTGTCCTGCGTCCACACCCCGCCCGCCAGGCCGTACACCGTGTCGTTGGCGAGCGCCACCGCCTCGGCCTCGTCCCGGAACCGCTCCACGGTGAGCACCGGGCCGAACGACTCGTCCTGCACCACCGACATGTCCGGGGTGCAGTCGTCCAGCACGGTCGGCGGGTAGTAGAAGCCCTTCACCAGGTCCGGGTCGTCGGGCCGGGTCCCGCCGCAGCGCAGCACCGCGCCCTCGTCGATCCCCGCCGCCACATAGTCGGTGATCTTCTGGCGGTGCTCGGCGGAGATCAGCGGCCCGGCGCGGGCGTTCTCGTCGAACGGCCCGCCCAGCCGGATGTTCCGGGCCCGGTGGACGATCTCGTCGACGAACGCGTCATGCAGCTGCTCCTGCACCAGCAGCCGGGCACCGGCCGAGCAGACCTGTCCGGAGTGCAGGAACACCGCCGTGAGCGCGTAGTCGACCGCGGTGTCGAAATCGCAGTCGGTGAAGACGATATTGGGGTTCTTGCCGCCCAGCTCCAGGGCCAGCTTCTTCACCGTGGGCGCGACGGCCGACATGATCCAGCGTCCGGTGACCACGCCGCCGGTGAAGGACACCAGGTCCACGCGTTCGTCCGTGACCAGCGGCGCGCCCGCGGTGGCCCCCGAGCCCAGGATCAGATTGGCCGCCCCGCCCGGCAGCCCGGCCTCGGTCAGCAGCCGCATCAGATGGATCGCGGTGTGCGGGGTCAGCTCGCTGGGCTTGAGGACGAAGGTGTTCCCGGCGGCCAGCGCGGGTGCCACCTTCCAGGCCGTCTGCAGCAGCGGGTAGTTCCACGGCGTGATCAGCACACACACCCCGACCGGTTCGTGCACCACCCTGCTGTCGATCTCCGGACTGCCCACCTCCACCACGCGGCCGCCGCTCCCGGAGGAGGCGAGGGTGCCGAAATAGCGGAAGCAATTCGCGATGTCGTCGAGGTCGTACTCGCTCTCGACCAGCCGCTTCCCGGTGTCCAGGGACTCGGCCCGTGCGAGCGTCGGCTTCTCGCGCTCCAGCAGCTCGGCCACCCGCAGCAGCAGCCCGCCCCGGTCACCGGCCGGGGTGCCGGGCCATGACCCGCGGTCGAAGGCGTCCCGGGCGGCCGCCACCGCCGCGGCGGCGTCCTTCGGCCCCGCCTCGTCGACCACGGCGACCAGCGAACCGTCCGCCGGGCAGCGGATCTCGCGGCTGTGTCCGTCGAGGGCGGTCGTCCAGTGGCCGCCGATGAACAGCTCCGGCATGGGTTCCTCCGGGCTCGGACGACAGGGCCGGTCCCGAGTGGATCCATCGACGCACCCGTCCGGCCCACACACCGAGCGTAAGTGGCACCGGTCCCCCTCGCACGGCGTAGGGAGGGCACGGGGCGGCGGGGACGCGAGCGAGTGGGTGCGGTGGGGGTGTGAGCGGGCGTGGCGGGGTGCGGCCGGGCGCGAGGCGTTGGGGCGACGGGTGTCCCGGGAAAGCTTCTTCCGGCGGGACGTGTGATCGGGCGTGTGAGCGGCACAATCCCTGGCATGGTCAACGCGTCCGAAGCCCATCGCGGCCCCGAGCCTCCCCGCGCTCCCCAAGCCCACGGCGCCCCCGAAGCCGACGGCGCCCCCGAAGCCGACGGCGCCCCCGATCCCCGGCGCGCCCTCGTCGACGAGCTGCTCGGCGCCCTCGATCCGCTGCCCTTTCCGCGCCGGATGCGGGAGCTGGCCGGGCGGGCGAGGGCGGCCAGTGCCGAGGGGCGGCTGGGCGCACTGATCGAGGAGTTGGAGCGGCGCGGCACGTACGAGCGGCGGCTGGCGGCCGTGGCCGCGGCCGCCGGCGGACGCACCGGCCATCTCGCGGCGCGGCTCGCCGACCCGGACCCCGTTGTGCGGCACCGCGCCCTCGACACCGCTCGCCGCGGCGGCCCCGGCGCGGTCCCGGACGACGCGCTGGAGGCGGCCTTCGAGGACGCGCCCGCCACCGTACGGCGCGAACTGGAGCGCACCGTCGTGGCCGGGCGGCGCACCGTGCTCGCGGACCGGCTGATCGAGCCGTTCCGCGAGCGCTGGGGCGACGGCGAGGCCGCCCGGCTGCTCCCCGGATGCGGTGCGGACACCGTGGCACGGCTGCTACCCGGGCTGTTCCACGCCGTCCGCGGCTGGCGGCCCCTCGTCTCCCGGCATCCGCTCGCCGTCCTGGACGAGGCGGCGCGTCAGCTCGCCGCCCTGCCCGCGCCGCTGCGCGCCGACTGGTGGACCCGCTACGCGCCCTGTGTCGCGCTCGCCGCGCCGGTCGAGCCCGAGCGGGTGCTGGAGCTGCTGGAGGACTACGGCCAGGGCCCGCTGCCGACCCCCGTACGCTCCCGGCTGTCCGCGCTGGTGGCCGCCGACCCGAGTCGTACGCTGCGGCTGCTGCTGGCCCCCGAGCACAGCGGCACCCGGCGGCGGCTGGACCGGGCCGTGCTGCGCCGGTTCGTCCGCGCCGACCCGCCCGAGCTCGCCGAGCTGGGCCGGGCCCTGCGGCATGCCGCGGACCCCGACGCCCTCGCCCGACTGCTGGCCGCGCTGCCGCCCGCCCGCCGCTCCGCGTTCTACGACCAGGCCACCTACGACTGGGCCACCTCGGGTCAGGCCACCTCGGGTCAGGCCGCCGCCGACCGGGCCGCTGCCGACTGGGCCACTTACCGCCAGGCCACCTCGGGTCAGGCCACCGCCGACTGGGCCTACGGCCGGGCCGCCGACGGCCGGGCCACCCATGGCCAGGCCGTCCACGGCCAGGCCGTCCATGGCCAGGCCACCCGCGGACGCGACTCCGACCACGCCGTGGGCGACCACTCCGTCATCGAACCCGCCGTGCTCGAAGTCCTGCCGCGCCCCCGCCGCCAGGCCGAGGCCCGCCGGATGGCGGTCCAGGCGCGCGAGCGCGGCGCGCCCTGGACCACCGTTCTGGAGTCGGTGGCCCATCTGCCGGTCGAGGAGGCGCGCGAGGAGCTGGCGGCCGCCGTGCGCCGTTCCTCGGCCGAGGACCGTGCCCTGGCCCATCCGCTGCTGATCCGGTGCGTCGCCCGCTCAGGCGACCCGGACGCCCTCACCGAGCTGCTGCGCCTGCTGGAGCGGCTGCGCAATGAGCAGGACCCGGTGCGCTCCGCGGCGCTCGGCGCGCTCGCCCACACCCACCCCGCGCTGTTCACCGACGACGCCGCCGAGCATCTGGACCGGATCGCCGCCGACGCGATCGCCGCCCGCGACTCGTCCTCCGCCACCCGCCAGGCGCTGCGCCACCTGGCCGCGGCGCTGCTGCGCGAACACGCCGTCACCGGGCGGCGGCAGCTGCTGGGCTGGGCGCTGCGCACCCTCACCCGGCTCGCGGGCAGCGTCGGCGCCGCCGCCCTGGGCCGCCTCGACCACCAGCTGCGGCGCGGTCAGGAACAGGGGGTGTTCGAGGCGCTGCGGCCCTGGCTGGAGGCGGGCGCCGAACGGGTCGACCACGAGCTGACCTTCGCCCTCGCCCGCTCCCTCGGGCGGCGCGCCCACACCCTCCCCGAACTCCAGGAACTCCTGTGGCAGGCCATCTCGTTCGGCAGCGACGCGACGGCCCGCACCGCCATCGGGCTGTGGCTGGAACCACCGGCCGAGCGGGACGCCCGCGTGGCCGAGCTGCTCGCGCACGAGCCCTCGGCGGCCGTGCTGCCGCCCGTCCTGGCCGTGCTGACCCGCCGTCGCACCGATCTGCTCGACCTCGTCCTCGGCGACACCCCGCCGTACGGGCGCTTTCTGACCCCCGGCACCCACTGGACCCCGCCCACCGGGCGGGACGCCGGCCGCTGGCTGCCCCGTCAGCAGGCCGCCGCCGCCCGCGTCCTGGACCGGGCCGCCGCCGACACCTCCCTGCGGCCGGGGCAGCGGGCGGCCGCCGTCGCCGACGCCGCGCCGATCCCCGGCCACGGCGCGGCCACCGTCCGGACCTGGACGGACACCGACGATGTGGTCGTGGCCGAGGCCGCGTTCGCCGCCCTCGCCCGCACCGACCGCCCCGGCGATGCCCTGCCCGCCCTGTTCGCCCACGCGGGCGACGACCGGGCGCGGGTGGCGATGTACGCGGCCACCCGAGCGTCCCGGTACGTCGAGCCGTCACGGCTGGGGTGGCTGGTGCGCGGGGTGCTCGCACCGGACGGGGTCGCCACCGCCGTACCGCCCGTCCCCGCGAAGGTCACCAGCCGCAAGGAGGCCGTCCGGCTCGCCGCCACCCTGCTCCCGGTGGCCGACGCCGCCGCGCTGCTCGCCGACGCCTTCGAACTGCCCGGCCAGCACCCCGATGTGCAGGCCGCCTGTGTCGCCTTCGCCACCGGGCTGCTCGACACCAAACGCGCCTGGGAGCTGCTGAACGCCGCCGCGAGCGGACGGCGCGAGCTGCGCCACGCCGTGCTGCGCACCCGCCCGCTGGACCTCCCCGAGGCACACCGCGGCCGCTACGCCCAGCTCATACGCGCCGTCTGCGACACCGACGACCCCGAGGTGGCGGCGGCCGGGTACGGGGCGCTGGCCCGCTGGTCGCCGTGGGCGCCGGACGCGGCGGCCGTGCTGGTGGCGGCGGTCACCGACCTGGGCAACCGGGCGAGCTGGCGGCCCGCCGCCGACGCCCTGCTGGAGCTGATGGCCGCGGCGCCTGACGGGTCGCCCGGTGACAATCCGCTGGCCTGGGCGCTCGCCGCGCTCGCCACCGCCGACGCCCGGCCCGGCGGCCCCGACGCCGAACCGGACCGGGACCGCCCCGCCCACCGCCGCATCCGGCACCTCGCCGACCGGCTCGCCAACCGGGCCCGGATGCGGCCCCGGGTGACCCGGCGGACCGCGCGGGCCGCCGGTGAACTCCTTGCCGGATACGAGGCGTTCGTCCAGGAGGCCGCCCATGTGCTGGTGCACGCCCTCGACCTGGACGCCCGCCCCGGCCCGCTGACCGCCGCCCTCGCCCGCCTCGCCCGGCTGCACACCACCCGCCCCGCGCTCGCCGTCCGTACCGCCGACGCCCTGCGCCGACGGCTGAACACCGCCACGCGGCCGGGCTCCGACGCGGCCCTGCTGCGCGCCGCGCGGGAACTCGACGAGAACGGCGGCCACGCCTCCGGGCTGTTCGCCGCGACCCTTACGGAGGTGGCCGGGGCCCGTACGGATTGGGCGGGGCCCTGGCGGGAGCGGCTGCGCACGCTGCGCGGCCATCCGCACGCGGATGTGCGGGACGCGGCGCTGCGGCTGACGACGACGGTGGAGTGAGGCGTCGGTGCGGCCGGGGGTCCAGGGCCGTGGGGGTGGAGGGGTCCAGGGCCTCGGGATGGAGGGGGCTGGGGGGCCAGGGCCTTGGGGGTCCAGGGCCCCCGGGGTCAGTCGCTCTTGTGCCAGGTGCCGTCGGCGTAGTCATACGCGTAGGCGGGGCGCCCCTTGACGCTGCTGGTGCGGAACGGCGAGCCGCGGTCGTCGATCCGCACCGTCCCGGAGCGGCCGCCGCTCGACCAGTCGAGCTCCAGGTACCAGCTGCAGTCGCAGCCCGCCGTCCGGGCGTTGACCAGTAACACCTCCGGGTCCGAGGCCGAGACGCGGTAGGGGAATTGGACGGCGGGGATCGGCTTGCCCGCGTCATTGCCGTCCGTTGGGCGGGCCAGCGGACGGGCGGCGTCCAGATTCACCGAGAAGGCGCGCGGGGTGAGGGAGCCCCCGCAGCCGTTGTCCATGGCGAACGACGACCACGCGAGCGGGGTGCGGCGGCCCACGACCCGTACGTGCAGGGCCTGCAGGACGACGGCCGACGAGGCCCGGCCCTGCACCGTGACCTCCACATTGGTGGTCCCGCCGTGCACCGCGTCATGGGCGGCGGCCCACGTCGGGGCGTCCTGCTCGGTGGGCGGCGGGGCGACCTGGGCCGGGGGCCGGTCGATGAGATACCGGTGGCCGCAGCCGTTCTCCCAGACATGGGAACGGGTGGAGAGGGTGAGCGGGACCTGGGTGGATCCGCCGTGGCCCGTCTCCTTGGTCGCGCCGGGCGTCGGCGAGCCGGAGGCGTCCCCCTTGGCCCTCCGCTCCTTGTCGCGCTCGCCTTTGCCGTCGTCGCCGCGCGCCGCGCCGGACTCCTTGTCGCCGTCCGTCTTCTGACGGTCCAGATGGCCCCGGGCGGTCGGCCCGGCGGGCGGCGTGGAGGTGGGCGCGGCGGAGGGAGGCACGGCCGCGGTGTCCTTACGGCCGTCCTCCCCGGGCGGCCGTACCTCGACCGCCGTGACGGCGAGCACGACAACGGCGGCGGCCCCGGCGAGCAGTGCCCACGGCCGCCGTGCGCGTGAGGCGGTGGCGGCGGCGGTGGCGGTGTCCGCGGCGTTTGCCGCCACGGCCCGTAAACGGGCTCGCTTGGCGGGCGGGGGTGGGGTCTTGTCCGTGGGGGCGGGTCCGGTCTTGCCGGTGGCTGGGGGGTCGGCCTTGGCCGCGGTTGCGGATTTGGCCGTGGCCGTCAACCCGGCCTCGGCCGCGAGCGCGCCGGGTGGGTGGGTCCGGTCGCCGTCGGCCCGGACCGGTGCGGAGTGCTCGGCGGATGTGTGGTGTCCGGCCGGGCGGGCGTCGGGCATCGGAGTGGCCCTTGACGCGTCGGCCGGGTCGGCGGTGTCGTGTCGCTCCTCTGGTCGTTCGTCGGCGGCTGGTCGTTCGTCGGCCGCTGGTCGCTCATCAGCCGCCGCGCGCGGCTGAGCGTCGGGTGAGCGGCCACCCGCCTCCGGCCCGGTGCTGCTGTCTCCGGCCGGGCCGGTAGCCGTGGCCGCGTCCAGGTGAGGCACGGCGGGCGTCGCGATCGTCCCGGACGCGTCCGGCGCGGGGTCGTCGCCCCGGCGCGGGGCCGACGACACGGCCTCGCGGTCGGCCTCGCGCGCGCGGCGCTTGGCGGCGTCCGCGAGGATCCAGCGGCGGTGGAGGGCGACCAGCTCCTCCGGGGTGGCGCCGCACAGCCGCGCGAAGCGCTCGACGGGGGCGTAGTCCGTCGGGACCGCGTCGCCGTTGCAGTAGCGGTGCAGCGTGGACGTGCTGACGTGCAGTCGTGTGGCCAGCGAGCCGTAACTGCGGCCCGAGCGCTCCTTCAGCGCCCGCAGTCTCTCGGCGAAGTCCTCGACCTCTTTGGCGTTCCCCACGCCCACCACCCCCCAATATCGTCCCCGGCAGCGCGAGTCGTCCCGTGGGCGTCCCACGAGCGCGTTCCAGGGTGTTGTCATACCCCCAAGTCAGCGTACGTGCAGGCGTTCCAGCGTCCCGAATGCCCCGCCGGTCGTAGCGGCGACGGCCAGGTGGCACACAGGCTTGTCCTGCCGCCGCGACCTCCCGGTGCGACGGCGACATGCTGAAACCCTGAGATCGGGAAGAGACGGGGAAACACCTCATGCGCAAGCCCACGCACTCATTCCGCGGCGCCGCGCTCGGCGTCGCGGCAGCGGCCGTCGGGGTCGTGGCCGTGGCCGTGGCCGGGACCGGGTCGGCCCAGGCCCATGCACCGTCGGCTCAGGCTCAGGCCCAGGCTCGGGCGGGGGCGGGGGCGGCCGTGCCCCAACGCACCCCCGGCCACCTCGTGCCGAGGGAGCTCCCGCCGCATCCGAGCTCCGACTGGTACGCGAGTGATGTCACCAAGGGTCTGCCCGAGACCCCTCCGTTCTGCGTGGAGAAGACCTTCCCGTCGGCCGGGGCGACCCACCGCACCTTCTGGACCGAGTACGACACCGGCGCCACCCAGATCGTGGTCAGGACCGGCACGGTGGAGGCGGCCCGCAAGCTCGCCGCCGCGGCCGAGAAGAAGATCCAGAACTGCGCCGCCGACTGGGAGAGCCAGTTCCCGGAGGGCACCGCCTCATGGCGGGACTACGGCGCCCTGACGGCTGAGGACGGCGCCCATGTCTACGGCGTCCACACCTCGTACCCGGACTCGGAGCCCGGCATCCACCTCTTCGGCGTGGGCCGCGACGGCCGGACCGTCACCGTCGTGACGTGGGGCGAGATGGGCGGCTACGAGCTGGCACCGCTGGCCGACTTCAAGCGCACCGCCACGACTGCCGTGGTCAAGCTGTACCACCCGTGAGCAGGGTCTGACGGGGGTCTGACGGGGTCTGACGGGGGCACGTGGCCCGGGGCCGAGGGCGGCCGAGGGGAGGGGCTGGCGGGGGATGCGGCCCGAGGGGAGCTGTCGGGGGACGGGGGACGTGCCCTGACGGGGACGCGGACCCGAGCGAGTCACGGGGGTGACATGGCTCGGGGCCGACGGGGGACGGGGGACGGGGGATACGGCCCGAGGGGGGCCGATGGGGGATGCGGCCCGAGGGGGGCCGACGGGGGCGGGGACCGGTGGCGGCCACGCGTACACACGGGGGTACGCGTCGCCGCCACCTCCGCATGTCCCGGGGCCGCCGTCCTGGGGACCACCGTGTCCAGGAGGGGCCATCTACCCGGGGGCTGCCAAGACCGGGGGAGATGACGTGTTCCTGGCAACCCACTGCCAACCGGGCCTCGCCCAGGTGACAAGTTCCCAGCAGCCGCGGAGACCCCGTGGCGGAGGGTCGATCATGAGGGCACGTGGCCGATATGGTCGAAGCACGCCGCCCCACCGGACGCCCGACCGTCGGAGGTTTCCCGTGCCGAACGGATCGCTCTCCCTAGCCGCCTCGCTCTACCTGCTCTCCTACGACCTCGAGACCGGCCGGCCCGCCGGTGCTCACACCGCCCTCCTCGTCCGCGCCGCCGCCCTCACCGAGCTGGTTCAGCGCGGCATGCTCACCGACGCCGACGGCAGCCCCTGCCCCGTGGCCGACGCCGCCACCGGCGACCAAACACTCGACGGACTGCTGGAGCTGATCGGCGAATCCCGGCCGCGCAGCTGGCAGATCTGGGTGGGGCATCAGCCGCGGCTGACCGAGCACGCGGTCCGCGACCAGATGGTGGCGGCCGGATATGTGCGGGCGAAGGGGAAACGGATGCTGGGGCTGTTCCCGGCCAAGGAGTACGTGCTGGAACGGCCCGATCAGGTGGCCGGGATGCGGGACGACGCGGTGCGCGTGCTGCACGGTGAGCAGCCGGCGGCCGAAGTGTCCGAACGGGACGCGGCGTTGGTCACCCTGGCGGCGGCGGGTGAGCTGAGGTCCGTGGTGACGGCCACGGACGCCAAGGTCCGCAAGCGCCGGATCCTGGAGCTGGGGGAGCGCTGCGGGGGCATGGGCCCGGTGCTGGAGAAGGTGATCGCCCAGGTGCGGACGGCGCTCGCCACCGCCGTCGTCACGGCCATGCTGGCGTCGACCACGGCCGTGACCGCCACCTGACCCCTCACCGGTAAGGACGCGCTCAAGCGCCCGTACGGGCCGGACCCAGGTGCCCGTACGGGCTGGACCCAGGTGCCCGTACGGGCCCGAGCCTCCGTACCGGCCCGGGGCTTCCATACGGACTTCAGGCGTCTCTCAGCAGCGACACCAGCCCCTCGTCCAGGTCGAGCTCCCCGGCCTCGCTGCCCTCGGGGACGACCGCGTACGACCGGCCGAGGAATCTGAGGAGATCGCCGGTGTCGAACTGGACCATGGCCATGCCCTCGGGGGCATGGAACTCCAGGACCGTCCCCTGTGGTCCGCTCGGCCACATCTGGACATCCCCGCTTCCCGCGGGGCCACGCAGCCCGGCTGCGAGCAACTCGCGCCCGAACGTCCACTCCACCGCGGAGCCGTCGAGGGACGCGGAGGGCGGGAAGGAGACACGGACGGCGAACGGGTCGTCCCGCTCGTAGCGTAGGCAGGCCGGAATCGCGCGCGACTCGGGGGTCGACGCGATGAGCTGTGCCTGGACGGCTTGGTCGATGACAGTGGTCACGTCGGCTCCCTTGCGATCGGTGCGGGGCACGTCGCCCTTACGACCGTTAAGACGTTTGGGCGATCAGGCCAGTGCACCCACTTTCGACGTGACGTGCGTCACGACTGTTTTTTCGAGGGGACATAGGGCATTTAGGCTTGCCAATCCATGCAAGGTCTCGGGCGCCGTGCGGAGCTGTTACAGAAACGTCGGCAATGACGAGGCACCCACCCCAGGGGTTGTTCCACCATGACCGAAGGTCACGCGGCGCTCGACACGGCCGCCTACAGTCGAATCTACGAAGCCGAATATTCGCGTCTGTGCGGATATGCCCGAACTCTCACCGGCAACCCCTGGGTTGCGGGGGACCTGGTGGCCGAGGCGCACTACAGCGTGTGGCGTCGGATCCGCGCCGGGCATCCTCTCGGTGCCGACGCCGTCCCGGCCGAGCTGACGAGCGCCGTAAGGGCGCTGTCGGCTGGGGTGGGGAACGGGGGTCCGTCGCAGCGGGCGTCGTACCTCGAACCGCTCGTCCAGGTCCTCGACGAGCTGCCGCAGCGCTGGGTCAAGGCGCTGTGGCTCGCCGAGGTGGACGGGCTCCCGCCGGAGGAGGTGGCGTGGCGGACCGGGGCGAGCCCGGACGGTGCGGCGGCCCTGGTGGAGCGCGTCCGGGAGAGCGTGCGCCAGGAGTTCCTGCGCGCCCAGCCCGGCTATCCGGCGAGCGCCGCGTGCGGTGGGCACTGGGAGGGACTGCCCGACCATGTGCGGGGCGCGGACTCCCCGCACCAGGCCGAGCAGATCGCCGTCCACATCGACGGCTGCCCGGACTGCCGGGGCCGGATGGAGCAGCTGGTCGCGGCCGACGACCGGCTGCCCGCGCTGACCGGCCCGGCGCTGCTCGCGCTGTACGACCGGGACATGGCGCGCTTCCTGGCGCCGCTGGCCGCCGCCGGTGCGGTGGGTGCCGCGGGGGCCGCCGGAGCGGGTGCCCTGGCCGCGGGCGGCGGTGCGCACGCGGCGCCCTCGAACGGGCCGCTGGTCTCCTCCCGCCGTTCCATGCACCACCTCGTCCGCGGGCAGGTGCGCCAGGCGGGGCCGGTGGCGGTCGCGGCGGCCGCGGGCGGTGTGCTGCTGGTCGCGGGGGCGGCGGTCATGACGGGGCTGGCGCTGACGGACGGCGGCTCGGCGGCGGCACAGCAACCGGCGGCGGCCTCGCAGCCGTCCATATCGGATACATCCGACTCCGCCGATTCTTCTTCCCCTTCTGCGGCCACGTCGGGCGCCTCGCGGCACTCGGAGGGCTCACGGGCGGGCGTTCCGGGGGAGGCGTCCCGGAACCGGCCGTCCACCGCGAGCGTGCCCACCGGGCACTCCCCGACGGATGTGCCGTCCAGCGCCGTATCCCCCTCCCGCAAGGCGCCGGCGTCCGGTTCATCCGAATCACCCTCGTCGCGGCCGTCTTCTCCCTCGTCGTCCTCCGCGTCGAATGGGCCGTCGCACCGGCCCACGGACGAACCGACCCAGAAGCCGACGGACGGCGCCACGTCGGATCCGGAGGGCACCCCGAGCGGGCAGCCGACGCGGCAGCCCACGGACGAGCCGACGCAGCGGCCCACGGCCAAGCCGACCGACTCCGGCTCCGACTCCGGCTCCGACTCCGGCGACTCCCGGGGCTGCGTCTCGCTGGTGGTCCGGCTCTGCGTCTCCCACTAAGGCCTCGTCGGCGATCCCGCAGGTTTTGATCGAGCGGGACTCGCGGCGGAACTTGCAACCGCCCTGTGCGCTCCACCGGCTTCGCCCGGTGGAGCGCATCGACATCTTCTTGACCTCGTGCTGCAACGAAACATCCATATCGCTGCAGCGCCAAGGCCGTGCCCCGTCAGCGGAAGTGGACCCCCAGGTCGTAGCCCCTCCTGCTCGGGGAGCAGTAGTGGTCGTCGATCTTCCCCGCCTTGTGCATCTTCTGGGCTTTCTTCTCACAGGCGGCCTTGGTCGGGAACGAGCCGACGAACTGCCAGGGCGTCGCCTGCGCGGCACTTGCCCCGGCCATAGCGAAAGCGGCGCCGGCGGTCAGCGTCACAGCGAGCTTACGAAACTTCATGTGTACTCCTTCTCCGTGTTACACCCCATGCCGATGCCACGGCGATTCCGCGCATCGGCTCGCGGGCGCATTGAAAGCGGGCGACGGCACTTCACGCGCCTTGGTCCATCTGCATTTGCAGGTCACTCGCTGGTCTGCCGGCAAACGTCACCAAACGTACAGCTTATACGGACCGCCGTTGTTTGACCGGCAGCTCCAGTTGTCGCCGTAGCCAGGGGTGATCATATGCGCTGCCCTTTCGCACTGGTCATGTGTGGGGTACGACGCGATATACCGCGAGGCATCCGCCGAAGCCGCCCCCGCACCCGCCATTCCGATCGCTGCCACGCATCCGAGCGTGACGATAGCCTTGCGAACCAGCATGTTTCCTCCAGAAATCAGCAGCAGACAGCGACGATTGTTGTCTGCCGATTGCGGTTGTCCTTCGAGCAGCCCAACGGCGGGCATTCGCCTCGGTATTGTTGCGCCGTAACCGAAACCACCTGCCCTGCCCACACTTGGCCGGATGCCCGGCCGGGCCCGAGGACCCTCAGGGGTGGCTTGGCGAGGTGGATGGTGGCCATCTCCGTGGGCGGCCGCATCAGGACATCACGAACGCCTGCCGCGATCTACGGCTGAAATAGTTCTGGACCAATGGCGTGTCGGGCTATGCCTGGCTTGTTCAACAAGGTATGGGGCAGCGCAGTCGGAGTCATGGCGCGAGCGGGATGCCGATCCCGCGGGAGTTGACCCGCCTCGTTGTTACAGCGTGGGGACAAGACGGTGGTCGGACACGGGTACGAGCCTGCGACCATCAGACGAACGCCTTCTGAACCGGCATTTCCTCGTGGCACAGACCCGAGCGTGGTACCGAGTGGAGGTGGCACTAAACGGAGGTCCGATGGAGGTCCGATGGAGATACGCCTTCTGCGTTACGTGGTGACTTTGGCAGAGGAACTGCATTTCGGACGGGCGGCCAAGCGGCATCACATTTCGCAGCAGCCCTTCGGGCAGTACATCCGGCGTCTCGAGCACGAGGTAGGCGCTCCGCTCTTCGAGCGGACCAGCCGACGGGTGACCCCGACCCCGGCGGGCGTGCGGCTCGTGGCCGAGGCCCGGGTACTGCTCGACGCGGTGGACCAGCTTGCCGAGCGCGCCCGGTCCGAGGGCGCGGGACGGGACGAGCAGACGCTGCGCCTCGGGGTGCTCGGATTCGGAGCGGGGCAGAGGTGGGATGACCTGCGTGCGGCGCTGAACGCTCAGGTGCCCGGGTTACGCATCGAGTACGCCGACCTGGACTTGTCCACGCAATATCGCGCCGTGCTCGACCGCACCGTGGACGCCGGGATCATGTGGCACGCCGGTTCGGTGGACGGGTTGCGGTCCGACGTCGTCCTGTCGTCACCCCGCGCCGCGGTGGTGCCCGCCCGGTCGCAGCTTGCCGACGCCACGTCACTGACCATGGACGATGTCGCCGACGGGCCATGGCTGGCGACTCCGCCCCTGAGCCCGGTGATGCGCGAATGGCTCGGGCCCGCCGCCGAGCCGGGGCCGAACGCACCGGTCGTCCGTCAGCCGGCCGCTATCCCGACCGCCGTCGCCACCAGCGGATACATCGCGCTGCACGCGGAAGCGGCACGCGACTTCTATCCGCGCCCCGATGTGCGGTTCGTTCCCCTGGAGGGAGCGGCCCCGGAGATCGCCGTCATCACACGAGCCGACGACGAGCGCCCGACCATCGCCGCCCTCCGGCGAGCGGCGCGCTTCGCCCGTGGCGGCACCGTCACCCTGCCAGTCACCGAGCAAGGCAGCCACCGCGACAGATAGCGCCTTCCGAGCGCACACATTGAAAAGCGACAACTCATGGCGAACCTGGGGGTTCAATTACGGAACGTGTCAAGTGTGTTGCCCTCCGGAGCGTAAGCTAAAAACAAGCCAGCGGTCCTAGCCGGACAGCGGGACCAGGAGGGATGGACCAATGCCGTTCCAGCCACGCGAACTCTTCCCCGACCGCTCCGCACGCGACCTGTTCGGCGCGGAGATCCGCCGCCACCGGGAGAAGGCGGACATGTCGCTGCGGCGGCTGTCCGAGGTGCTGAACTACAGCAAGTCCCACCTCGCGCGGATCGAGGCGGCGGAGTCGCTGCCGTACGACGACCTACCGGCGAAGCTGGACGCGTGCTTCGGCACGGATGGGATGTTCGCGCGGCTGTACGCACTCGCGAAGAACGAGCCGTTTCCCGGCAAATACCGGCGGGTGGTGGAGATCGAAAGCCGGGCGGTCGTCATCGAGCAGTACATCAGCGGAAGTGCTTCCGGACTGCTCCAGACACCGAAGTATGCGGAGTCATTGATGAGCGGTGTCCACCCGCATGCGCCGTACGCGGAGATCGAAGCGATGGTCAAGGCCCGTATCGACCGGCAGGCATTGCTGGATCGACCCAAGCCGCCACGCTGCTGGTTCATCCTTGACGAGGCAGTACTACGCCGCCCCGTTGGGGGGCCAGAGGCAATGCGCGATCAGTTGGCGTCTCTGATCCGGCGAGGGACAGAGTCGCACGTGACCATCCAGGTGCTCCCCTTCGCAGTGGGTGAGCACCCAGAGATGCTGGGTGGCGCGCTGACGCTCTACACGGTGCTTGAGGGACCACAAGTGGCCTACGAGGAAGGCAGTCGATCCGGGAGCATCATCGAGGACCGGGAGGGAGTCGCAGTGCGCCGGGAGAACTACGATCTGCTCAGGGCCATGGCCCTCTCGCCTCGCGACTCGGAGGCGATGATCCGAGCCGTCATGAAGGACTGGACCCATGCCGATCAACCCGGACCTGAGCACTGCCGCGTGGCGCAAGAGCAGTTACAGCAACGGTGACGGGGGCGAATGCGTGGAGGTCGCCGACAACCTCCCGGGCCTCGTCCCCGTCCGCGACTCCAAGAACCCCGACGGCCCCGCGATCCTGTTCCCCGCCGGATCGTGGGCCACGTTCATAGCCGCCCTCAAGGCATAAGCCGAAACGGGCTCCTTACGGCCGCTGCTGGCGGTAATCGGCGAGCGCGGGGGCCGTACGGGTGGCCAGGAACTCGGTGCTTAGGGCCGGAGGCGAGCGGTGAAGCCGCTCTTCGTCTCCGTCGGCCATCGGGTGACCATCGCGGACGCCTGCGCGTACACCCTGCACCTGGCCCGCGACTTCCGGCAGCCCGAGACGACACGGCGCGCGGACGCGCTGTGCCGCCGGGCCCTGAAAGCCGCCACGCTCTGAACGCGGTGTGGTGAGCCCGACGTCCGAACGTGGCGGCTGTGCACGCGGCACTCCGGGCGCGGCGCCGGGCGAACCCCTGTACCCCCCGGCGTCGCCTGCCCCCGGGGTGCCGGATGCCTCAGACCCGCCGCGTCTCGGCCAGGAAGCAGCCGAACTCGACGGCCCGCACATGCACCACCGCCACCCGCGGGTCCCCGTACAGCTCGGCCAGCCCCTCCTCGATCGTCGGCTCGCCGTCGTTCAGCAGCCGCCCGCCGAGGATGTTGCCCTCGGCCGTGTACGCCCGCAGCACCCGCCGCCGGCCCCGGATGCCGTCCGCGATGCCGGGGCCGGTCCAGCCGTCGCACTCCTCGGGATGGATGAAGACCGGTCCGACCTCGTTGTACGGGCCGGGCGTGGCACCCGTCTCCCGCGCCCAGCGGCGCAGCGGGGCGTAGGAGACGAGCGCGATGGTCTCGTGCGGCCGGCTCCGGCCCAGGCAGCAGCGCATCGGGTTGCCGCCCTCCGCGTCCTCCACCACCACGCGCGGAGCGTTGCCCGCGTCATCGGTGATCCGCAGCTGCTTCAGCACCTCGGGCGCGATGGCCCGCATTTCATAGTTTTCGTCCATGCGGTCAAGCCTGGCCGGTGGGCTCGCGGCGCGCTGGCGGGATTCGGACGAGGCGCTGAGGCGGGAATGTACTTGACAGGGCGATGGCACTCCGTCAGATTCGGGCCCGAACATAGGACGTCCCACGTCCATATTGTCCTGCTATCCAGAAGGCTGGATGTCGATGAGTCTTCCGGCTCCCCTTACCGGTGTCGTTCCGCCCCTGTGTACTCCGCTCACGCCCACGGGCGAGGTCGACACGCGTTCCCTCGCCGTGCTCGCCGAGCGGCTCATCGACGCGGGGGTGAGCGCGCTGTTCGCGCTCGGCTCCAGCGGAGAGGCCGCCTATCTGACCGACCGCAGCCGCCGTACGGCCCTTACGGCGGTCATCGAGGCCGCCGACGGCCGCGTTCCCGTGCTCGCGGGGGCGATCGACATGACGACCGCGCGGGTGCTCGATCACGCCCGTACGGCGGCGGAGCTCGGCGCGGACGCCATCGTGGCCACCGCGCCCTTCTACACCCGCACCCACCCCCTGGAGGCCGCCGACCACTTCCGGCGGCTGCGCGCCGGTGTGGACAGGCCGCTGTTCGCGTATGACATCCCGGTCTCCGTCCACTCCAAGCTGACGCCCTCGATCCTGCTGCCGCTGGCCGCCGACGCCACGCTGGCCGGGGTCAAGGACAGCAGCGGGGACGACGGGGCGCTGCGGCGACTGCTGGTCGAGGTCCGCCGGCGCGGCCTCGGCGACACCTTCACCGTGCTCACCGGCTCCGAACTGTCGGTGGACGGCGCCCTGCTGGCGGGCGCCCATGGCGTCGTCCCGGGGCTGGCCAACGTCGATCCGGCCGGGTTCGTCCGGCTGTACGAGCACGCGCGCGCGGGGCGCTGGGAGCAGGCGGCCGCCGAACAGGACCGGCTGGCCGCGCTCTTCGCCATCACCGGCGCCGGGGATCCCACCCTCATGGGCGGCAGTTCCTCGGGCCTGGGCGGTTTCAAGGCCGCGCTGCGGCTGATGGGCGTGATCGAGTGCGCGGACACCGCCGCGCCCCAGGTGCCGCTGGGCGAGGCGGCCGTCAAGACCGTACGTCAACTTCTGGAGGAGGGAGGGCTGTTGTCGTGACCGAAGCCGCCAAGGTGCCCTGGTACCGCGAGGTCTCACCCGGTCAGTGGAAGTCCCTGTTCGCCGCCTGGATCGGCTATCTGCTCGACGGTTTCGACTTTGTGCTGATCACGCTCGTGCTGACCGAGATAGCCGACGAGTTCGACCTGAGCACGGCGTCGGCGGCGAGCCTGGTCTCGGGCGCCTTCATCACCCGCTGGCTCGGCGGGGCGGTGCTGGGCGCGCTGGGTGACCGCTACGGGCGCAAGGCCGCCATGATCGTCAGCATTCTGCTCTACTCGCTGGGCACCTTCGCCTGCGGGTTCGCCTGGAACTACATCAGCCTGTTCGCGGCCCGCCTGGTGATTGGCATGGGCATGGCTGGCGAGTACAGCGCAAGCGCCACATACGTCCTGGAGAGCTGGCCCGCGCGGCTGCGCAACCGCGCCTCCGGCTTCCTCATCTCGGGCTACTCGGGCGGCACCGTCATCGCCTCCGAGCTCTACAAGTGGGTGGTGCCCCACTGGGGCTGGCGCTGGATGTTCTGGATCGGTGTGGTGCCGGTGCTGGTCGCCCTGTGGGTGCGGCGCGCGCTCCCGGAGGCTGGGGACTGGCACGAGGAGGTGGCGGCGGCGCGAGCGCGGCCGAACCCCTTCCGGCCGCTGTTCGCCAAACGCATCCGAGCGAGCGTCAACACGGCGCTGGCCGTGGTCGCGAGCGTCGCGCTGTTCCTGGTCTTCACCCCGGCGGGCGCGGGCTGGCGCTGGCCGCTGTCGATCCTGGCGGCGGGGTGCCTGTTCGCCTTCGCGGCCCAGCTCGGCGGACGGCGCCGCTGGCCGCTGTACGTGTCCCTGATGTGCACGGTCTTCTGCGCGTTCCTCTACAGCTGGCCGATCCAGGCGCTGCTGCCCACCTATCTGAAGGAGCAGCTCGAGTACTCCCCTTCCGAGGTCACCGATGTGATGTTCTACGCCGGGTTCGGGACCATGGCCGGCTGCTGGCTGGCGGGCTTCGTGGGCGACTGGCTCGGCACCCGGCGCGCCTACGCCGTGACCCTGCTCGCCTCGCTGGCCTTCGTCTTCCCGGTGTTCGCGGTGCAGGACTCGCTGGTCGGGCTGGGAGTACTGCTGTTCTTCCTGCTCGCGCTGAGCCAGGGGATCTCCGGCATCCTGCCGAAGTACATCGCGGGCCACTTCCCGACCGGGAGCCGGGCGGCCTCGCTCGGCTTCGTCTACAACACCGGGGCGCTCGGCGGCGCGGTGGCACCGGTGCTCGGCGCCCATCTGGCCGAGGGCATGTCCCTCGGCCGGGCGCTGGCGGTGCTCACCTTCGGGCTGACGCTGGTGGTGATCGTGCTGGTCGGCGCCGATGTGCCGCGCCGGCTGGGCCGGCTGACCGATCCGGAGGGCGACGAGGACCATCTCGTGCCCGGACAGCCGCTGTCGATGGCGGGGCCCGACCTGAAGAAGACCTGATCCGAAAAGCCCGGTCGGCGCCACACCCGGCCCGCCGCGCGTCCGCACGGCCGAACCCCCTTTCCGGTCCCGGGGTTTGGTTGTCCACAGGCCCAGGAGAGGGCTTGTGGAATGCTTGACGCGTTCTTAGCATCGGCGGTGTTACAGCGGTGGTGTCACACGATTGGGGGACGGAATGACGGTGGCGGAGGAAGGGGCGGCGAGCGGCCCGCTGGCCGGGGTGCGAGTGGTGGAGCTGGCCGGGATCGGGCCGGGCCCGTTCGCCGCCATGGTCCTCGCCGACATGGGAGCCGATGTCGTGCGCGTCGACCGCCCCGAGGGCGCCGGGGGTCTGCGGATCGACCCGGACTACGACCTCGCCAACCGCAACAAGCGCTCGGTGCTGATCGACCTCAAGGCCGACGGGGGCACGGCCGTCGTGCTCGACCTCGTCGAGCGTGCCGACATCCTCATCGAGGGCTACCGCCCGGGGGTCGCCGAGAAGCTGGGCCTCGGCCCGGACGACTGCCTGGCCCGTAACCCCAAGCTGGTCTACGGCCGGATGACCGGCTGGGGGCAGGAGGGCCCGCTCGCCCGGACCGCCGGCCATGACATCGGCTATATCGCCGTCACCGGCGCCCTCAGCATGATCGGCGCCGCCGACGGCCCGCCCGTCGCCCCCGTCAACCTCCTGGGGGACTACGCGGGAGGCTCGCTCTATCTCGCCATCGGCCTCCTCGCCGCCCTGCACCACGCTCGCGCGGGCGGCCCCGGCCAGGTCGTGGACGCCGCGATCGTCGACGGCACCGCCCATCTGACCGCCGTCACCCACGGCATGATGGCCGCCGGCGGCTGGCGGGACCAGCGCGGCACCAACCTCCTCGACGGCGGCTGCCCCTTCTACGGCACCTATGAGACCGCCGACGGCGGCTATATGGCGGTCGGGCCCCTGGAGCGCAAGTTCTACACGGAGTTCATCGAGCTGCTGGGGATCGCCGACAAGGCCCCGGCCCGCGATGACTTCGACAGCTGGGCCGCGCTGAGCGACGCCATCGCCGACCGCTTCAAGGAGCGCACCCGCGAGGAGTGGACCGCCGTCTTCGGCGGCTCGGACGCCTGCGTCGCCCCCGTCCTGTCGCTGCGGGAGGCCCCGTCCCATCCGCACCTCGCCGCCCGCTCCACCTTCCTCGACCACGGCGGGATCACCCAGCCCGCGCCCGCCCCGCGCTTCTCCGCCACCCCGGGCGCGGTGCGCCGCGGGCCCGCCCGGCCCGGGGCGGACACCGACGAGGTCGCCCACGAATGGGGAGTCACCTCGCTCATCGAGGGAAACCCGTCATGAGCCCCATGTCTCCGCTTCCCGCCGGACCACTGAGCCGTCCCCGCGCCAACCCTCCCCTGAAAGGCCGCTGACGTGAGCACCGAAGCGTATGTGTACGACGCCATCCGCACCCCGCGCGGGCGCGGGAAGGCCGACGGTGCCCTGCACGGCACCAAGCCCGTCGACCTGGTGGTGGGCCTCATCCATGAGCTGCGGCGGCGGTTCCCCGAGGTCGATCCGGCGGCGATCGACGACGTGGTCCTCGGCGTCGTCAGCCCCCTCGGCGACCAGGGCTCCGACATCGCCAAGATCGCGGCCATCGCGGCCGGGCTCCCGGACACCGTCGCGGGCGTCCAGGAGAACCGCTTCTGTGCCTCGGGCCTGGAGGCCGTCAACCTGGCCGCGGCCAAGGTCCGTTCCGGCTGGGAGGACCTGGTGCTCGCGGGCGGGGTCGAGTCGATGTCCCGCGTGAAGATGGGCTCCGACGGCGGGGCCTGGTTCGCGGACCCGATGACCAACTACGAGACCGGTTTCGTACCGCAGGGCATCGGGGCCGACCTCATCGCCACCGTCGGCGGCTACAGCCGCCATGACGTGGACAGCTACGCCGCGCTCTCCCAGGAGCGGGCCGCCCGCGCCTGGAAGGAGGGGTACTTCGACCGCTCCGTGGTCCCGGTCCGCGACCGCAGCGGGCTGACCGTCCTCGACCAGGACGAGCACATCCGCCCCGGCACCACCCCCGAGACCCTGGCCGGACTGAAGCCGTCGTTCGCCGCCATCGGCGAGGCGGGCGGCTTCGACGCGGTGGCGCTGCAGAGGTACCACTGGGTCGAGGCGATCGACCATGTCCACCACGCGGGCAACTCCTCGGGCATGGTGGACGGCGCCGCCCTGGTCGCCATCGGCAGCCGTGAGGTCGGTGAGCGCTTCGGGCTGACGCCGCGCGCCCGGATCGTCTCCGCCGCCGTCTCCGGCGCCGACCCCACCATCATGCTCACCGGCCCGGCTCCCGCCACCCGTAAGGCGCTCGGCAAGGCCGGGCTGACCATCGACGACATCGATCTGGTCGAGATCAACGAGGCGTTCGCGGCGGTGGTGCTGCGTTTCGTGGACGACATGGGGCTGAGCCTGGACAAGGTCAACGTCAACGGCGGCGCGATCGCGATGGGCCATCCGCTGGGCGCCACCGGCGCGATGATCCTCGGCACGGTGATCGACGAGCTGGAGCGGCGCGGCGGGCGGTTCGGGCTGGTGACGCTGTGCGTGGGAGGCGGGATGGGCATCGCGACGGTGGTCGAGCGGCTCTAGAGCAGCCCTGGACCGGCTCCAAGTCGCACGACACCGCAGCGGAGTGGCTCTCAAGACGCTGCCGTTCCCCCTCCTTCCCCCCTCCCCACGCACCTTCGCCCTGGAGACCTGAGATGACCCACCCCACCACCGCCTCGACCATCCGCTGGGAGCAGGACGACGAAGGCGTCGTCACCCTGGTGCTCGACGACCCCGGCCAGTCCGCCAACACCATGAACGCCGCGTTCATCGACTCCCTCGACGCGATCGCCGACCGTGTCGAGGCCGAGCGGGACGCCATCCGCGGCATCATCGTCACCTCCGCCAAGAAGACCTTCTTCGCCGGTGGCGACCTCAACGACCTCATCCGGGTCGGGCCCGGCCAGGCCCAGGAGGTCTACGAGAAGAACCTCCGCATCAAGCGCGCGCTGCGCCGGATCGAGACCCTCGGCAAGCCCGTGGTGGCCGCGATCAACGGCGCGGCGCTCGGCGGCGGGCTGGAGATCGCGCTCGCCTGCCACCACCGCATCGCCCTCGACGCCCCCGGGGCCCGCATCGGCTTCCCCGAGGTCACCCTGGGCCTGCTCCCCGGCAGCGGGGGTGTCGCCCGTACCGTACGGCTGCTCGGCGTCACCGACGCGCTGCTCAAGTGGCTGCTCCAGGGCACGCGATACAGCCCTCTGCGCGCCCAGGAGGCGGGGCTGGTGCATGACGTGGTGACCTCCCGCGAGGAGCTGCTGACCCGGGCGCGCGCCTTCATCGCCGCCCACCCCGAGTCGGCCCAGCCCTGGGACGACAAGGACTACCGGATTCCGGGCGGCACCCCGGCGCAGCCGAAGTTCGCCGTCAATCTGCCCGCCTTCCCCGCCAATCTGCGGAAGCAGCTGAACGGCGCCCCCTACCCTGCGCAGCGCAATATCCTGGCCGCCGCCGTCGAGGGGTCCCAGGTGGACTTCGAGACCGCGCAGACCATCGAGGCCCGGTACTTCACCGAGCTGGTCGTCGGCCAGACCGCCAAGAACATGATTCAGGCGTTCTTCTTCGAACTGCAGGCGGTCAACTCCGGTGCCAACCGGCCGCAGGGGACCGAGCCCAGCCAGGTCCGCAAGGTGGCGGTGCTCGGCGCCGGGATGATGGGCGCGGGCATCGCGTTCGCGTGCGCCAAGGCGGGCATCGAGGTAGTCCTGAAGGACGTGTCCGTGGAGGCCGCCGCCAAGGGCAAGGCGTACTCCGAGGGGCTGCTGGCCAAGGTGCTGGCCAAGGGCCGGACCACCGAGGCCAAGCGGGACCAGCTGCTGGCCCGGATCACCCCGACCGCCGATCCGCGCGACCTCGAGGGCTGTGACGCGGTCATCGAGGCGGTCTTCGAGGACCCGGCGCTCAAGCACAAGGTGTTCCAGGAGATCGAGGGCGTCATCACCCCCGACGCTTTGCTCTGCTCGAACACCTCCACCCTCCCCATCACCCTGCTCGCGGAGGGGGTGCAGCGCGCCGACGACTTCATCGGGCTGCACTTCTTCTCGCCCGTCGACAAGATGCCGCTGGTCGAGATCATCAAGGGCGAGCGCACCGGCGACAAGGCGCTGGCCCGCGCCTTCGACCTGGTGCGGCAGATCAGCAAGACCCCGATCGTGGTCAATGACTCCCGCGGCTTCTTCACCTCCCGCGTCATCGGCCACTTCCTCAACGAGGGCGTGGCGATGGTGGGGGAGGGCATCGACCCGGCCTCCGTGGAGCAGGCCGCCGCCCAGGCCGGATACCCGGCCAAGGTGCTCTCCCTGATGGACGAGCTGACGCTCACCCTGCCGCGCAAGATCCGCGAGGAGACGCGCCGGGCGACCGAGGAGGCGGGCGGCGAGTGGCGGCCGCATCCGGCCGACGCGGTCATCGACCGCATGGTGGAGGAGTTCGGGCGCCCCGGCCGCAGCGGCGGCGCGGGCTTCTACGACTACGACGCGACGACCGGCAAGCGCGCCGGGCTGTGGCCGGGGCTGCGCGAGCACTTCGCAGCGGGGGGCTCCGGCGGTTCCGGAGACGCTGTGCGTGAGGGCACCCGTATCCCCTTCGAGGACATGAAGGAGCGGATGCTCTTCTGCGAGGCCATCGACACGGTGCGGCTGCTGGAGGAGGGCGTGCTGACCTCCGTCGCCGACGCCAACATCGGCTCCATCCTCGGCATCGGCTTCCCCGGCTGGACGGGCGGGGTGCTGCAGTACATCAACGGATACGAGGGCGGCGTGGCCGGTTTCACGGCCCGTGCCCGGCAGCTGGAGGCGGCGTACGGGGAGCGGTTCGCCCCGCCCGCGCTGCTGGTGGAGAAGGCGGAGCGCGGGGAGCGCTTCACGGATTAGGCAGAACGCCTTCCACCGCCTCGCCCGCTGCCACGAGCGCCGGGCCGTTCGCCGACCATGAGCACATGCCAATCTGCGCGACCGCTAGGCTGAGCGCCTCACGACAAGCCGGGCAAGCAGCAGTTACGAGAAGAAGTCAGCGGTACCAGGGAGGAACCAACCGCATGCCTGTCGAGTTCAGTGGCATGATCAGCACCATGGACCACTCGGAGATAAGGCTGGACGGCGGCCCGGTCATCGACAAGGACTTAACAGGGAAGTTCGCCCGCGCCCACGGGGACACCGGGTTCGACCGGGTGCCGATGGACCAGTTCACCGGCGGCCGGATCGCGGCGCACATCCACTACTCCGGCGTCGAGTCGGCCCAGCAGCCGAGGGTCAGGCCGCACTTCGGCGGCTTGTCCGAGGCGGCCCACCGGGTCGGCGGCAAGCACGCCGACACCTACGCCCCGTGGGGCGAGCCTCTTGCGGAGAGCGCGGGAGCGGCGGCATGAGCGCCCAGAAGCGGCAGCTCAAGCTGGGCGCGATCACGATGGGCGCCGGCGGCCCCGGCCAGCCCTACCTCTGGCTCGACGAGGACCTTCCGGTCGATGCCAGCATCAGCGTCAACTGGTACGTCGAGCAGGCCCGCCTGGCCGAGGAGGCCAAGTTCGACCTGGTCTTCATCGTCGACGGTCTGTTCATCACCGCGGACTCGGCGCCGCACTACCTCAACCGCCTTGAGCCGCTGACCCTGCTGTCGGCCCTGGCGGTCAACACCAGCCACCTGGGTCTGGTCGCCACCGTGACCACCTCCTACAACGACCCGTTCAACATCGCCCGCAGCCTCGCCTCCCTGGAGCTCATCTCCGGCGGCCGGTCCGGCTGGAACGTGGTCACCACCGGCGACGCGGGCGCCGCGGGCAATTTCTCCCGCGACGAGCACTACGACTACGACACCCGCTACGCCAGGGGCCTGGAGTTCGTCCAGGTCGCCCAGGGACTGTGGGACTCCTACGAGCAGGACGCGTTCCCGCGCGACCGTGCCACGCGTACCTTCCTCGACCCGGCCAGGCAGCACGCCCTGAACCACAAGGGCGAGCACTTCCAGGTCGTGGGCCCGCTGAACGTCTCCCGTTCCCCGCAGGGCCGGCCGGTCATCTTCCAGGCAGGCGACTCCGAGCAGGGCCGTGACCTCGGCGCCACGATCGGCGAGGCCATCTTCACCAACGCTTCGTCCATCGAGGCGGGCCAGGCGTTCTACAACGACATCAAGACTCGGGCGGCGAAGAAGGGCCGCGACCCGCGGCACATCGTCGTCATGCCCGGTGCCTCGGTATTCGTCGGCGACACGGACGCCCAGGCCAGGGAGATCGAGCACGAGATCCATACCAGCGACAGGGACTTCGGCCAAGCCCTGGCGGGACTCGGCCGCCCGTTCGGCTGGCACGACTTCCGCCAGTACGACTTGGACGCCCCGTTCCCGCAACAGGCCCTCGCCCACGCGGAGCGCGGCTTCCGTACCAACGCCGAGAAGATCGCCGGCAAGGCGAAGGAAAAGGGCTGGACGCTCCGCCAGACCGTGGAGTTCATCTCGAGCCCGCGCCCGACCCCGTTCGCGGGATCGCCGGAAACGGTGGCCACTCGGCTTCAGGAGTGGTTCGAGGGCCGCGCCCTCGATGGCTTCAACTACCCCATCGGGCACCCCAGCCAGTGGCGGCGCTTCCGCGAGGAGGTCGTTCCGATCCTCCAGGAACGCGGCATCGTCCGCACCGAGTACGAGGCCACCACCCTCCGCGGCAACCTGGGCCTCCCGGTACCGGAAAACCGCTACACGAAGGCCCGCGAGGAGGAGTCCTCCTCGCTGAGAGGCTAAGCGGTCGCGCGGGCCGCCGCGTTCGTCGAGTAGGGCGTGAGCCCTGTCGGAGTCGTAGCGGGCGTCCAGCTGGACGGTGATGTCGTCCGTCAGCGCGCGCCGAGATGGCGTTCGAGCCGCTCGGCCACCCCCGGGCACCGCTCCCGGGTGATGTCCAGGAAGGCCGCCAGTACGGGGGAGCGGTCCTGGGCGCGGAACGACATCACCAGCTCCGGCAGTTCCACCCGCGGACTCACCTCGCACACCCGGACGTCCGGCCGCGCCGCCACCCGCAGACACGCCGGGCCGAGCCCCACCCCGACCCCGCACGAGGCCAGCCCGATGATGGTGTGCGCGTCCCATGCCTCCGTGACCCCACCGGCCCGCGCGGGCACCTCGGCGCCCTCGCCCAGCAGCCCGGCCAGCCAGGCGGCGACCGTCGGCTCCTCCTCCGCGGGCGCGACGATCAGATGCTGCCCCTTGAGCTGCTCGAGGCTGACCCTGGCCTGCCCGGCGAAGGGATGGGCGGCCCCGACGACCGCCACCAGATGGTCCCGGCCGACCGTGACCGACACCAGATCCTCGGCACCGGCGCCCCGGGGCGCACCACGCCCGATGGCGAGGTCCAGCTCGCCCGCGAGCAGCGCCGCCGTGGACCGGCGCGTGGACATCTCCTGCAGCCCCAGCCGCACCTCGGGGCGGTCGCGGATGAACGTGCCCAGCACGGACGGCAGAAGCTCCAGCAGCGCCGAGCCGATGAAGCCGAGCCGCAGCCGCCCCGTCTCGCCCCGGGCGGCCCGGCCCGCGTCCGACACGGCGGCCGACATCTCGGCCAGCGCCCGGCGCGCCCTGGCCAGGAACGCCTCGCCCGCGGTGGTCGGGAACACCCCGCGCGCCGTACGGTCGAAGAGCCGCGCGCCCAGCTCCCGCTCCAGCGCGGCGATCTGCTGGGACAGCGGCGGCTGGGCGATGCCGAGGGCGGCCGCCGCCCGTCCGAAGTGCTGATGCTCGGCCAGCGCCAGGGCGTAGCGCAGATGACGTGACTCCATCGGACCGAGGATAGCCGAGTCGATATTCAGAACATATCGGCGGTGGGGTTGTCAGATATGAGGGTGGATAACGGCTGGCCGTGCCGGTGGACTGTCCCCATGAGTGCCACGAGCCCCAGAACCCCTCTCACCGATTCCCACCCCGGCCCGGTTCCGTCCGGCACCGTGTTCGTGCTGGTCCACGGCGCCTGGCACGCCTCCTGGCAGTGGGCGTCCACCCAGCGCGCCCTGGCCCGGCTCGGCGCGGCCAGTCTCGCCGTCGATCTGCCGGGGCACGGCTTCGAGGCCCCGCTGCCCTCGGGTCTTCTCCTCCCAGGTCAGCCGGGTCTGGCGACCGAGAAGTCGGCGCTGGCCGGGGTGACCCTGGAGGAGTGCGCGGAGGCCGTCGTCACCGCGCTGCGGTCGGTCCGCCGGTATCCGAAGGTCGCCCTGGTCTCGCACAGCGCCGGTGGCGCCCCCGCGTCCCTGGCCGCGGAGCGGGCGCCCGAGCTCGTCGACGAGCTGATCCATCTCTCGTCCTTCGTACCCGCCGGGCGCCCGCGCTTCGCCGACTATCTGACGTCCCCCGAGCAGACGGCGACCGCGCGGGGGCAGGGGCTGATGCTGGGCGACCCGGAGGCCATCGGCGCGTTCCGGATCAATCCGTGCTCCGCCGATCCGGCGTATGTGGAGGAGCTGCGGCTGGCCTTCTACGACGACGTTCCCGCCGAGTCCTTCGCCCGCTGGTACCGGGCCCTGAGCCCGGATCTGCCCTTCGCGGTGCCGACCACCCCGATCACCCTGACCCGGGAGCGGTGGGGCCGGATACCGCGCACCTTCATCCGGTGCGCCGAGGACTGGGCGTGCACCCCCGCGATGCAGGATCTGATGATCGCGGAGGCCGACGCGGCCATGCCGGATCGGCCATTCACCGTGCGGCCCCTGCCGGGCGGCCACTCGCCGTTCGCCGCCCGCCCCGAGGAGCTCGCCGCCGCGCTGACCGGCGGCCGCTGACCCGCTCACCGGCGGTCGGCAACCACGCACCGACGGTCCTGACCAGTTCACCGGCGGCCCCGACCCGTTCACCGGCGTCCCCGACCAGTTCACCGGCCTCCACTGACCAGCCGGTTCCCCCGCAACCCCGGGGCGGATGCCGGGCCGCTCCGGGCCGCCCCGGGTCGGCCCGCTCAGTCCGCGTCCTGCCCGTACCAGGCCCGCAGCTCCTGCTTCATCGACCGTTGGAACGCGATCACCAGCGCCTCCACCACCAGTGGCTGCATATGGGCCGACAGCGACTTCTTCGCCTGTATCCGCTCGGGTCCGCTCCCGGACTCGTGATCGCGCTCGGGCCCCCACACCTCGTCCCGGAACAGCCGGCTGAGCTCGCGCGCCGCGGAGCGGGTGTGCTCCAGGACGACCGCGTGGGCGGTGCGTATCGTCTCCAGCTCGATCGGCACCTCCAGGAGCCGCAGCCCCAGATGGAGCGCCTTGGGGTCGATCCGGAACCGATCCGGGTCGTCGGTGCGCTCCAGCGCGTCCAGTGCGGCCAGCCGGTCGATGTCCTCCTCGGCGAGCGCCCGCCCGGCCCGCCGGTCCAGTTGCTCGCGGGTCGCCTCCTCGGGGGCGTCCGGGCCCCAGGAGGCGACCAGGGCGCTGTGGATGGCCAGATCGTTCTCGCTCAGATCCGGTGGCAAGTGGCTCAGATAGCGCTCGATGGCGGACAGGGTCATGCCGTGGCGCTGCAACTGTTCGATCAGCGCGAGCCGGGAGAGGTGCTCGCCGCCGTAGTGGCCGACCCGGCGCGGGCCGATCGCCGGTGGCGGCAGCAGCCCGCGGGTGCTGTAGAAGCGCACGGTGCGCACGGTCACCCCGGCGCGGGCCGCCAGCTCGTCGACGGTGAGGGTGGGTTCCTCGGTGCCGGGGGTGGTCATCGGTCGTGCCTCGCTTCCGCGTTGTCCTGCTCCGCTGTGCTGCTGCCCGATCGGGTTCATCAGTATTGCTGTCGCATCATCGCTGTGAAACCTCCCACCGCCACACGGTGAACACCGGGATCGGTAGGACCTGTTGACGCTCTCTTTACCGATGAATAGCGTGCGACGCCGTTCAGCTGTGTTGGTTTTCTTCCGAATCTGTGAGGTGGGGTCGGATTGAGCTCGGAACGCGGCAGGTATCGAATGCGGCGATTGATCGGGGCGGTGCTGGCCATGACCACCGCCGTCGGCCTCGGTCTCACGGCCGCGGACACGGCCGTCGGGAGGTCGTCGGACGCGGGCAAATTCCCCGCCGATGTGCACACCTACCTCGAGGACCCGGAGCGCACCGGCGAGGGCCAGGAGCCCCCGCACACCCGGCTGCGGCCGGACGGGCCGGACCGCGCGCAGTGGGAGCGCAACCTGGACGGATCCTGGCGGTTCGCCCTGGCCGACCGCCCGGAGGACGCCCCGAGCGGCTTCTGGAAGGACGGCTACGACGCCTCGGCATGGCAGCGCGTCCAGGTCCCGCACACCTGGCAGACCGACGACCTCGACCATCCGGTGTTCCGCAACGTCCAGAGCGAGATGTCGCCGGACGATCCGCCCAAGGTGCCCCGTGACACCAATCCGACCGGGGCCTACATCCGGGACATCGCGGTGCCCCGGAACTGGGACGGGCGGCGGCAGGTGATCCGCTTCGACGGGGTCACCTCCGGCTGGTTCCTGTGGGTCAACGGCCACTACGTCGGCTACGACCAGGGCGGCTATGTGCCCGCCGAGTTCGATGTGACCGACTATCTGCGGCCCGGCGCCACCAACCGGATCGCCGTCCAGGCGCATCGCTGGAGCGCGGGTTCGTATCTGGAGGACTACGACCAGTGGCGCTACGCGGGCATCTTCCGCTCCGTATCGCTGTACTCCACGCCGACGACCCGCATGGAGGACGCGTACGTCACCACCGATCTCGACGCCTCCTACCGGGACGCCACCCTGCGAACCGAAGTGGACATCGCGCGTACCGGAAGCGACAAGAGCGGACCCCATCAGGTCACCGGGGTGCTCTACGACCCCAAGGGGCGTGAGGTACGGCGGCTGACGGCTGAGGAGAAGGCCGGGAAGGCGGAGCTGACGGGGCAGATCGCCAACCCCGCCAAGTGGTCCGACGAGACGCCGAACCTCTATGCGCTGGTGCTCACCCTGCGCGATCCGGAGGGCAAGGCGATCCAGACCGTACGTCAGAGCGTCGGATTCCGTGAGATCGAGGTCAAGGACAAGCAGCTCACGCTCAACGGCAAACGCATCCTGATCCGCGGCGTCAACCGCGCCGAGACCGACCCGGCCACCGGACGCCATGCCACCCGCGCCCGGATGGAGCAGGACATCCGGCTGATGAAGCGGCTGAACGTCAACGCGATCCGCACCTCGCACTACCCCTCGGACCCGTACCTCTATGAGCTCGCCGACCGCGAGGGCATCCTGATCGACGACGAGATGGAGGTCGAGACCCACAGCCACGAGAACTGTCCGGACGACTGCCTGGCCGAGCGCCCCGAATGGCAGAAGGCGTTCCTCGAGCGCCACCAGGGCATGGTGGAGCGCGACAAGAACCACCCCAGCGTGATCATGTGGGACACCGGGAACGAGGCCGGACTGGGCAAGGCGCACTACGCGATGGCGAAGTGGACCCGGGCGAACGAGCCCACCCGCCCGCTCTACCACCAGTCCAACAGCCCCGACGGCGACGCTCCCTACGCGGACATCGCCGGGCCCCGCTATCCCACCCCGGCCTCCCTCGAAACCAAGGCCAAGACCTTCACCAAGCCCATCGTGATGGGCGAATACGCCCACGCCATGGGCAACAGCCTGGGCAACTTCCGCGAGTTCTGGGAGGTGATGCGCGCCTACCCCAGCGCCCAGGGCGGCTTCATCTGGGACTGGGCCGAGCAGAACATCCGCCGTCCGCTGATCACCACCCCCGACTCCTCCGGCCATGACATCGCCGCCTCCCTGTCCGGCAAGCCCAAGGTGGTCGACGGCTACGGGGGCAAGGGCAAGGCGCTGTATCTGTCCGGTCTTGACGACTTCGTCGAGACCTACCGCGACCCGAAGCTCGACCTCACCGGCACCGCCGTCACCCTCGACGCCCGCGTCAAACCGGCCGAGCCCTGGACCGGGGACTTCACCATCGTCAGCAAGGGCGACCAGTACGTCCTGCGGATGAAGGACGAGAACACCCTCGAATTCACCATCACCAGCGGCGGCAAGCCCCGCACCGTCACCGCCCCCGTGCCCGGCGGCTGGACCGGCGCCTGGCACCGGGTCACCGGCACCTACGACGGCAGCGCGCTGCGCCTCTATGCCGACGGTAAGGAGCTCGCCAGGACCGAGTGGAGCGGGCATATCGACTACACCGGCTTCGACCTCGGCGTCGGCCGGAACAACGACACCATGGAGGACGGCTGGACCGGCCGGACCGCCAAGGGCACCATCGACCAGGTCCGGGTCTATGACACGGCGCTCGGCGCGGAGCCGCTCGCCGCCGGCCAGGACCCGGAGCGCGAGGCCCTGATCGCCCTGAACTTCGACGACTTCACCCGTAAGGGCAGCTATCTCTCCTACGGGCTCTATGAATCCGGTGTGGACGGCCTGGTCACCGCCGACCGCGACCCGGAGCCCGAGACCGCCCAGCTGGCCTGGGTGCAGGCGCCCATCCGCATCACCGACCCGGGCGACGAGGGCGCCCGCACCGGCAAGGTGAAGGTCACCAATGAGCGCGCCTTCACCGGCACCGACGACCTCCGGCTGCGCTGGACGGTGACCGAGGGCGCGCGGACCGTCGCGAGCGGCACCTGCGCCCTGGACGTCGGGCCCGGCGAGAGCGCCGTGGTCCAGCTCCCGGCCCCGCCCGCCAACCCCGGCGGCCATGAGCGCCATCTGACCGTACGGGCCGTCACCGCGCACTCCACCGACTGGGCCGAGGCCGGGCATGTGGTCTCCTTCGGCCAGTTCGCGGTCGGCGGCGACAAGGTGCCCGAGCCGGCCCCCGCCCCGGCCGCCGAAAGCCCCGCCAAGGCCGTCGAGAGCGGCGAGGCCGTACGGGTCAGCGGCGAGGGCTTCCGCTACACCTTCGGCAAGAAGGAGGGCACACTCACCTCGATGCGCGTGGCGGGCCGCGAACTGCTCCGCTCCGGCCCCGAACTGGACGCCTGGCGCGCCCCGATCAGCAATGAGCGCTCCGACTGGGGCACCGCCGAGGGCAAGCGCTGGCGCTCCCTGGGTCTTGACCGGCTGCGCACCACCGTCGACGGGGTCGAGGTGACCCCCGGCGACGACGGCGCGGTCACCGTCACCGTCCGCTCCACGGCCGCCGCGCCCGATGTGACCGGCGCGTCCTTCGGCCAGACCGTGGCCTACCGGGTCGACGGCGCGGGCCAGGTCCGGATCCGGCACCAGGCCGAGGCGCGCGGCGACTTCCGCACCCTGCCCTATCTGCCCAGGATCGGCCTCAAGCTGAAGGTTCCCGAGCGGTACGGCACCTTCCGCTGGTACGGGCGCGGACCGGTGGAGAACCTCAACGACCGTAAGGACGGCACCCCCATGGGCGTCTGGTCCTCCTCGGTCGAGGACCAGTACGTGGAGTATCTGAAGCCCCAGGACCACGGCAACCACGACGATGTGCGCTGGGCGTCCCTGACCGACCGCGGCGGCGCCGGACTGCTGGTCTCCGGCGATCTGGAGGCGGGCGCCAGCGCGTACGACGAGCTCGACCGCGCCGCCTACCCACACTTCCTGAAGCGCAACGACGGCTGGAACACCCTGCACGCCGACCACGCGGTCACCGGCGTGGGCGACACCCCCAACCCGGTGCGCGACCAGTACCGGGTGAAGGCCGACGGCGCCTACGACTACACGCTCACCCTGCGCCCGCTCGACGGCGGCGCGAGCGCGCACACTGGAACAGGAGGGAAGTAACCGCACCACCGATGGACCCATGAGCACGCAGAGCCCCCGCCACACCGCCGAAGGCCACGGTCCGCCCCCTGTGGGCGGCATCCTGTGGGCCGTGGCGGGGGAGCTGCGCAGTGTGCTCGCCCTGCCGGCCGCCATGACCATGCAGGTGGCGCATCCGGCCGTCGGGGCGGGCGTGGACCAGCACTCCGTCTTCCGCACCGACCCCTGGGGGCGCGGGGAGCGCTCGCTGCGGTCGGTGCAGCTGTGGGTGTACGGCGGCGCGGAGGCCGAGGCGGAGGGCCACCGGCTGCGAAGGCTCCACGAGTCCATACAGGGCGTGGACGCGCACGGCCGCCCCTACCGGGCGCTGGACCCGCCCGTCTACGCGTGGGTGCACGCCACCGGCTATCCCGTCTATCTGCGCGCCCAGCGCTATCTGGGCACCCGCCCCTTCACCGCGGCCGAGGAGCGGCAGCTGTACGGGGAGTGGCTGCGGATCGGGCGGGTGCTGGGCGTCGACGAGCGCGAGATGCCGGAATCCGTCGAGGAGTTCTGGCCCTACTACCGCACGATGGTGCGGGAACGGCTGGAGCCGACCGTCGTCGCCCGTGAACTGGCCGCGGCCGACGCGGCCGTGCCCGCGCCGGACGCGCTGCCGCTCCGTCTGCCGTGGCCGCTGCTGCGCCCGCTGTTCACCCGCTTCCGCGCGTTCCTCACGGTCGGGCTGATGCCGCCGGACGCGCGGGAGGCGATAGGGCTGGAGTGGACGCGGGGGCAGGAGCGGCGGCTGCGGTGGTTCGGGAGGGCCGCGCGGGTGCTGGTCCCGCTGCTGCCCGAGCGGCTCCGCTATCTCCCCATCGCCCGCGAGGCCCGCCACCGCGCCCGCGCCGGACGGCCGTGACCAATGGCTTTCCGCGGCGTGGCGCAGGGTGTGATGCATGGCTTGGCTCAGGCTTGGCGCCGCGTTGTGAGGCCGTGACCAGGGACTATGTCACGCACAGGGCCACGGTGGTGCCATCGTTGGCACGCGTGATGCCATTCAGTCTCGACGTGGCGCCAATGATGTGCCATGATGGTGCCATGGACCTCACCCGGTACGTCGACAATCTCCGCCATGAGCTCGCGGTGGCCGCGGACGCGGGCGGCGACGAAGCCCGCGCCCTGGCCGAGCGGCTCACCACACCTCTGGAGTCGGCCGTCCGGCTCACCCTGCTCAACGCCCTGTCCGCCGCCATGGACGAGGTGACCCGTGAGCTCGCGCCCGGCTCGGTCGATGTGCGGCTACGCGGGCTCGACCCCGAGTTCGTGGTGACACCCCCGCGGCTCGCGGTGGCGTACGAGGAGGCCGGGGAGCCGGAGGAGCTGCCGGGTGACGCCGCCCAGGCGCCCATACCGCCGGTCCCCGCCGAGGCCGACGAGGGCGGCACGGCGCGCATCAACCTCCGCCTCCCCACCCATCTCAAGACCCGGGCCGAGGAGGCCGCCGGAGCCGAGGGTCTCTCGGTCAACGCCTGGCTGGTCCGGGCCGTCGCCGCCGCGCTCGAGCCCACCGACCGGGCCCGCCCGGCCGCGGCCGCTCATGGCCGCCCCAAGGGCCGGCAGAGCTACAAGGGCTGGGTTCGCTGACTCCGCAGCAGTAGCGCACCACATTCCATCTCACCCGCGCGACCAGCGGGAACGCGTACGACCGCCATGAGGACGGGACAGCCATGCCTGCTTTCGACACACCCGAACCGCTCTCCGTGACCCTGGAATTCGACATGGGCGCCGCCCGGATCACCGCCGGAAAGCGCCTGGACACGGTCGTCGAGGTCCGGCCGCACGACGCCGCCGAGGAGGCCGACATCCGGGCCGCCGAGCAGACCAAGGTCAACTGCTCGGGCGGCACCCTGATGGTCAAGGGGCCCAAGAAGCGCGGCCTGTTCGGCAAGCCCGGCTCGGTCGAGGTGACCATCGAGCTCCCGGCGGGCTCGGACCTCCAGGCCACCTCCCCGCTGGCGGACTTCCTCTGCGAGGGCCGTCTCGGGGACTGCCGGGTCAAGACCTCGGTCGGCGACATCCAGGTCGACGAGGCGGCGACCGCCCATCTCCGGACCTCGCACGGCGATGTCCGCCTGGCCCGCGCCACGGGAGAGGCCGATGTCGTCGGCTCCGGCCGGGTCGAGATAGGCACGGTCGCGGGCGCGGCCACGGTCAAGAACGGCAATGGGGACACCATCGTCGGCGAGGTCTCCGGCGAGTTGGGGGCCACCTCCTCCAACGGGCTCATCTCCGTCGGCGTCGCCCATGCGGGAGTGGACGCCAAGTCGGCCAACGGCAGCATCCGGATCGACGAGGCGGTGCGCGGGCAGATCGTGCTCCAGGCCGCCACGGGCGATGTCGAGGTCGGCGTCCGCGAGTCCACCGCCGCCTGGCTCGACGTCCACACCCGGTTCGGCACCGTGCACACCTCCCTCGGACCGGCCGAGGGTCCCGAAGCCTCCGAGGAGACGGTCGAGATCCGCGCCCGTACCGCGTTCGGCGACATCGTGATCCGCCGCGCCTGACGACCCTCCCGCACCTCGATGACTCACAGCCCATGACAGCCCATGACAGCCCTTGGAAGAGACAGGACCGCCATGACCGCGTCTTCCACATCCACCCTTCCGGCGGCGATCACGGCCACCGGACTGACCAAGTCCTACGGTGACAAGCCGGTGCTCAAGGGCATCGACCTGAGCATCCCAGAGGGCACGGTCTTCGCCATGCTCGGGCCCAACGGCGCGGGCAAGACCACCACCGTGCAGATCCTCTCCACGCTGATATCCGCCGACTCCGGTCAGGCCCGGGTCGCGGGCCACGATCTGGTCCACGACGCCGATGCCGTACGCGCCGCGATCGGTGTCACCGGGCAGTTCTCGGCCGTGGACAATCTGCTGACCGCCGAGGAGAACCTGCTCCTCATGGCGGATCTGCACCATCTGGACCGCCGCGAGGGACGGCGGCGCGCCGCCGAACTGCTGCGCCGCTTCGATCTCGCCGAGGCCGCCCGCAAGCCCGTCGTCACCTTCTCGGGCGGTATGCGCCGCAAGCTCGACCTGGCGATGACCCTGGTCGGCGATCCGCGCATCATCTTCCTCGACGAGCCCACCACCGGACTCGATCCGCGCAGCCGCCGCACCATGTGGGAGATCATCCGCGGCCTGGTCGCCGACGAGGGCGTCACCATCTTCCTGACCACGCAGTATCTGGAAGAGGCCGACCAACTCGCCGACCGCGTCGCCGTCCTGGACCATGGCACGCTGGTCGCCGAGGGCACCGCGGAGGAGCTGAAGCGACGGATCCCCGGTGGCCATATCCGCCTCCGGTTCGCCGATACGGCCGGACTCGACGTGGCCACCGACCTCTTCGGCGTCGCCGCACCCGACCGTGAAGCGCTCACCCTTCAGATCCCCAGCGACGGCGGCATCCCCACCCTGCGGGCCGTCCTCGCCGTCCTGGACGACGCGTCGATCGAGCCCGAGGGGCTGACCGTGCACACCCCCGATCTCGACGACGTCTTCCTCACCCTCACCGGCCACTCCGGCTCCGGCGAGCCCGCCGGAGCCGCGAAGGAGAGCATCCGATGACCGCCCTGTCCTACGCCGCCCGCGACTCGCTGACAATGCTGCGCCGCAATCTGAAGCACGCACAGCGCTATCCCTCCATGACGGCCTCCGTCGTGGCGATGCCCGTGCTGATGCTGCTGCTGTTCAACTACGCCTTCGGCGGGGCCCTCGGCGCCGGAATCGGCGGGATGGCCGGCGGCGGCACCGGCGGCGGGGGAAGCGATCGCTATATCGACTATGTCGCGCCGGGCATCATCCTGATGGCCGCGACCTCCGGGGCCCTGGTCACCGCGGTGGGCATCTGCGTCGATATGACCGAGGGCATCGTCAACCGCTTCCGCACCATGGCGATCTCCCGGGCGTCCTTCCTCACCGGGCATGTCGTGGGCAGTGTGATCCAGACGCTGATCAGCATCGCCTTCGTCATCGGCATCGCGCTGCTCATCGGCTTCCGGCCGGATGCCAACCCCGTCGAATGGCTCGCGGTCGCCGGGCTGCTCGCCCTGGTCACGCTGGCGCTCACCTGGGTCGCGGCGGCGATCGGCCTGATGGCCAAGACCCCCGAGTCCGCAAGCAACATACCCTTGCCCCTGCAGTTCCTCCCCTTCATGGGCAGCGCCATCGTTCCCACGGAGTCCATGCCCGACGGGCTGCGCCTGTTCGCCGATTACCAGCCCTTCACCCCGGTCATCGAGACATTGCGGGGTCTGCTGATGGGCACGGAGATCGGCAACAGCGCTGTCATCTCCCTCGCCTGGTGCGCCGCCCTGACGGTCGGCGGCTATCTCTGGGCGCGGACGGCCTACCAGCGCTCCGCGAGGCGGTAGGCCGTACAAGACGCCACGGGATGCGGCGGACCGTACGAGACGCCACGCTAAGCGGCGGGCCGTACGAGACAGCGCCGCCGCGTCGCGGAGGCGCCAGGCCCCGGCCGGGGTGGGGGACCCGGCCGGGGCCCGGGTGGCTCAGCGTCCGTGGGCGCTGTGGGTGTCCTGGATCCGCTGCCACGACTTCGGCCGCACCGGCGCCTTGGCCGGGCTCACCTCCGCCGCCCGCGCCTGCTCGGCGGCCGGCTTCGACGGGGTGAACAGCCAGGTGTCGAAGAGCGAGGCCAGCGGCTTGCCCGACACCTTCTCCGCATAGGTCACGAAGTCCTTGACGGAGGCGTTCCCGTACCGGTGCTCCGCCGTCCAGCCCTTCAGGATCGCGAAGAAGTCCTTGTCGCCGATGTGGTTCCGCAGCGCCTGGAGGGCCAGCGCGCCCCGGTCGTACACCGCGTCATGGAACTGGTTCTCCGCCCCCGGGTTGCCCGGCTCGACCTTCCAGAAGGGGTCGTCGGCCGGGTAGGAGGCGTAGGTGTAGTCCGCCAGTTCCTGCGCGGTGCCCTCGCCCTCCTTCTCCGACCACAGCCACTGCGCATAGCTGGCGAAGCCCTCGTTGATCCAGATGTCGCGCCAGTCCTTCAGCGAGACGCTGTCGCCGAACCACTGATGGGCCAGCTCATGCACGATCAGCGAGGTGTTCGCGCCCTTGGCGAACCCCTTCGGGCTGTAGAACGGCCGGGTCTGGGTCTCCAGCGCGTAGCCCGTGGGCACATTGGGCACATAGCCGCCCAGCGCGTCGAAGGGGTACGGTCCGAAGACCGTGGACTCCCAGTCCACGATCTCCGCCGACCGCTCCACGCTGGCCCGCGCCGCCCCCGCGTTGTCCCCGAGGTCCTTGCTGTAGGCGTTGATCACCGGCAGACCGTTGGCGGTGGTGTCCGTCGTGATGTCGAACTTGCCTACCGCCAGCGTGGCCAGATAGGTGGCCTGCGGCTTGCTGGAGCGCCAGTTGTAGCGGGTCCAGCCCAGTTGGGAACTGGTCGACTGCAGGGTGCCGTTGCTGATCGCCTGCGTTCCGTCCGGCACCGCCACCGATACGTCGTAGGTGGCCTTGTCCAGCGGATGGTCATTGCTCGGGAACCACCACCACGCCGACTCCGGCTCATTGGCCGCGATCCCGCCGTCCGGGGTGCGCAGCCAGGAGGTGAAACCGTTCGCCACGACCTTCGAGGGCGTACCGCTGTAGCGCACGACCACGGTGAAGGGGCGGCCGGAGGTCAGCGGCGCGGCCGGGGTGATCTCCAGTTCATGATCGCCGGTTGCCTTGAAGGCGGCCTTCTTCCCGCCCACCAGCACCTCGCTCACATCGAGCGCGAAGTCCAGGTTGAACCGGGACAGATCCTGCCGGGCGTCGGCCACGATCGTCGCCGTGCCCTCCAGCCGGTCCGTCTTCGGCTGGTATTTCAGCCGCAGGTCGTAATGGGAGACGTCGTACCCGCCGTTGCCGTAAGAGGGGTAGTAGGAGTCCCCGATGCCGGGGGCGCCCGGCGTGGCATCGGCCGCCGATGCCGGGATCGCCAGCAGCAGGCAGGCCGCGGCCGCGCCCGGGACGAGGAGTCTGTGGTGACGCACGAGTCCTCCAACTCGTAGGGGAGAACGATCACTCGTGACCTTATGTACTCCTCACTCGCACCTCACGTCCATCACGCCGTCCGACATCCAATCGACATCCGGACGCAATGGGCATCGACTCGGACACGCCCAGGACCCGTATCGCCCTCTTCTGTACAGGAGTTGACTCGCGCTACCGTCCGCCCGTGCTGCTACAGACGCGGAGATCCCGCATCCCCTGGACCACACTCGTGCTGTCGGCGGTCACCGCGCTGGTCGCCGCCGTCATATCGCTGCTGCCACCGCTCGGCGCCCCGGCCGCCCACGCCGCCTCCGCCGCGCAGAGCAGATCGGACGGCGGACCGGGCGGCCCATCAGAAAGCAGACCCGTCTACTCCTACGAGAACGCCATCCGCGAATCCGTATGGGTGGACACCACGATCGACGGCGACGCGGACGGACGGACCGACCGGGTCGCCGTCGACATCGTGCGGCCACGCGAACCCGCCGCTCAGGGCCGCCGCGTCCCCGTCATCATGGACGCCAGCCCGTACTACTCCTGCTGCGGGCGCGGCAACGAGAGCCAGACCAAGACCTATGACGCGGCCGGGAATCCGGTCCAATTCCCGCTCTTCTACGACAACTACTTCGTACCGCGCGGCTACGCCACCGTCCTGGTCGACCTCGCCGGAACCAACCGCTCCGACGGCTGTGTGGACGTCGGCGGCCGCTCCGACATCCTCTCCGCCAAGGCCGTGGTCGACTGGCTGAACGGCCGCGCCGCCGCGTACAGCGCCCGCACCGGCGGGGAGCGGATCAAGGCGAGCTGGTCCAACGGCGCCACCGGCATGATCGGCAAGAGCTACGACGGCACCATCGCCAACGGGGTCGCCGCCACCGGCGTCAAGGGGCTCAAGACCATCGTGCCCATCGGCGCCATCTCCTCCTGGTACGACTACTACTTCGCCAAGGGCGCCGCGCTCTTCGGCTCCGGCCCCGACGGGCTCTCGGCCGCCGTTGAGAGCGATGACGCCCACGCCCGCTGCGCCGCCGTACAGAAACGCCTGGTCGAGGGCGCCCCGCGGAACGGCGACTGGACCGGTCTGTGGACCGACCGCACTTACGTACCGGCCGTGGACAAGGTGCGGGCCAGCGTCTTCGCCGTCCACGGGGCGCAGGACCTCAACGTCCGCACCAAGCACCTCGGACAGTGGTGGAACGCCCTCGCCGACGCGGGCGTCGAGCGCAAGATCTGGCTCTCGCAGACCGGGCATGTCGACCCGTTCGACTACCGGCGCGGGGAGTGGGTGCGCACCCTGCACCGCTGGTTCGACCACTACCTCCTCGGCGTCGACAACGGCATCGAGCGCGAGCCGATGGCCGATGTCGAGCGCGCCCCCGACCAGTGGTCCACCGACCGGGTCTGGCCCCCCTCCGGCACCCAGCAGACCACCCTGCGCCCGCGCGGCGGCGCCACGGCGGGAGTGGGCGTGCTCGGCACCGAGCGGGCCGGGCCCGGCGCGACCGAGACGTTCACCGACGACCCCGCGCTGAGCGAGGCCGACTGGTCCGCGGCGATCGACACCTCGACGCCCGGCAAGGCGGGCTTCACCACCGGTCCACTCGAGAAGGACCTGCGGCTGTCCGGCTCCGGCACGGTCACCGTCACCGCCACGCCCTCCACCACCAGCGCCCATCTCTCCGCGGTCCTGGTCGACCTCGGACCGGCCACCATCCGCGACTACACGGCGGCGGGCGAGGGGATCACCACCCTCGACCGGCGCACCTGCTGGGGCAGCAGCACGGAGGGCGACAGCGCCTGCTTCAAGGAGACCGCCGCCGACAAGGAGGACGTGGACTACACGGTCTTCAGCCGGGGCTGGGCCGACCTTGGTCACTCCGCGGACGACGGCAAGGGCCGCCCGCTGACCCCCGGCAAGGCGTACACCATCACCCTCGACCTCGCGGCGACCGACCATGTCGTCCCGGCCGGTCACCGCCTCGGCTTGATCATCGCCGGTACCGACGCGGGCCTCCTCGAACCGCCGTCCACCACCCCGCGGCTCACCCTGGACCTGCCCCGCACCTCGGCCCGTCTGCCGCTGGTCGGCGGCGCCCCGAAGGCCGCGGCCGCCCCCTCGCGCACGGCGGCCACACCGCCCCTGAAGGGCGTACGGGCCCCGCACCACCGGACCCCGCTCCCGTCCATGTCCACCCGCGGCTGAACCCGCGCCGGTGGGTCCCCGCCGCCGCGCGGGGCCCACCGGCGGCGGTCCCGGCAGGACGCCATCACCGATATCGCCCCCGCATCCCCTCACCCCAGGAGGTCCTTCGTGTTCTCGCGGTCACCCCTCATCCGCAGCGCCACTTGCGGCGCGATCGGTGCGCTGCTGACCGGGTCGTTCCTCAGCGCGCCCGCGCGGGCCGAACAGCGCCCGCCGCGTACGGGGTTCGAGGTCAGCCATGGCGCACGGTGGACCACCCAGGCCGAGGAGGCGGACTTCCTCACGGCCGTCGACAAGGCCGCACCGCGCGTCGCCGTCGACCGGATCGGCGCCACCGCGCAGGGGCGGCCGCTGCGGCTGGTGCGGATCGGCGCACCGGCCGCGCCCGCCGATCCGGTCCGGGCGGCGCGCGGCAACGTCCTGCTGCTGATCTGCTCCCAGCACGGCGACGAGCCCTCAGGCCGCGAGGCGTGTCTGTCCACCATCCGCGACCTCGCCTACGCCAAGGACGGCCGGACGCGGCGCTTCCTGGAGCGCACCCAGGTGCTCGTCGTCCCGACCGCCAACCCCGACGGCCGTGCCGCCGACACCCGCGGCAACTCCGACGGCGTGGACATCAACCGCGACCACATCGCGCTCTCCACCGCCGAGTCCCGCGCGATGGCGGGCGTCATCCGCGACTGGCGCCCGGACACCGTCCACGACCTGCACGAGTACGGGGCGACCGAGCCGTACTACGTGAAGGACCTGCTGGCGCTGTGGCCGCGCAACCTCAACACTTCAGGCCCGGTGCACCGCGAGGCGCGGACCCTGTCGGACGCCTATGTGCGCCCCGGCGTCGAGGCCGCGGGACACACCACCGGCGTCTACGGCATCTGGACCGACCCCGAGACCGGCGAGCCGGTCAAGCAGGTGGCGGGCGACGGCCAGGAGCGGATCCTGCGCAACACCGCGGGCGTCAAGACTGCCGTCGGGCTGCTGGTCGAGACCCGGGTCGATCCGCTCACCGACGCCGAGAAGGCCGACCCCGCCCTCAACAACCGCCGCCGGGTGGGCTCCCATCTGGCGGCCCTGAACGGCACCTTCGACTTCATCGCTCAGCGGCGCGCCCGGATCGAGGCGGCCACGACGGCGGCGCGGCTGGCCGGTTACGCCGACCGGGGCCCGGTCTACCTGGGCGGCGCCGACAACGAACCGCCGGAGGAGGACACGGTCCTCCAGGATCCGCCGTGCGGCTACTGGCTGGACGCCGAGAGCTACGGCGAGGTGCGGGACGAACTGGCCCTGCACGGGGTGAAGGCGCGGCCCGTCAAGCGCGATGGCAGCGCCTTCGTACCGCTGCGCCAGTCGGCCCGCGCGCTGGTGCCGCTGCTGCTGGACGGCCGCGCCGCGTACCACCTCACCGCGGGGCAGCCAGTGGACATATGCTGACATAACGCATTGACGGCATGGGAAAACACCGGCCCCATGGCCGGTTGGCATGCATCCCAGAGTCCTGGGTAGCCGAAAATCCGTCAGATAAACCTCCAGTGAAAGGGCTCTTGCGTGCCGCAGACAGGTACACCCACGGGGGACGTCAGCGGCGATCCCCCGGGGACCAAGGATTCTCCCGGCTCCGACCCCGCCGCCGGTCATCGGACCCCCCAGACGGACCGCGTGGTCTTCGGCGTCTCCGCCGCGCTCACGCTGGCCTTCGTCATCTGGGGGGCGGTGGCCACCGACACCCTGGAGAGCGTCTCCAACAGCATGCTCTCCGGGCTGATCCACAACGGTGGATGGGCCTTCGTCCTGACCGCGTCGGGATTCGTGATCTTCGCCCTCTGGCTGGCCATGAGCCGCTACGGCAAGATCACCCTCGGAAAGGAGGGCGAGGAACCCGAATTCCGCACCGTCTCATGGGTCGCGATGATGTTCAGCGCGGGCATGGGCATCGGTTTGATGTTCTACGGCGTGAGCGAGCCGCTGTCGCACTTCATGACCCCGCCGCCCGGGACCGACCCCGGGACCTCGGCCGAGAAGATGCAGACCGCGATGTCCACCACGCTCTTCCACTGGACGCTGCACCCCTGGGCCATCTACGCGGTAGTCGGCCTGGCCATCGCGTACAGCACCTTCCGCCGCGGCCGCCGGCAGACCATCAGCGCGGTCTTCACGCCCCTCATGGGCTCCAAGAACGCCAACGGCTGGGGCGGCCGGGTCATCGACATACTGGCCATCTTCGCCACGCTCTTCGGCTCCGCCGCCTCGCTCGGCCTCGGCGCGCTGCAGATCGGCAGCGGTATCGAGGTGCTGGGCTGGAAGAACGACGTGGGCACCGGGCTGCTGGTCACCGTCATCGCGGTCCTGACGGTGGCCTTCATCGCGTCCGCCGTCTCCGGTGTCGCCAAGGGCATCCAGTGGCTGTCCAACATCAATATGGTGCTCGCGCTCTTCCTCGCGGTCTTCGTCTTCGTGGCCGGGCCGACCATCATCATCCTCGATATGGTTCCGACCTCCGTGGCCTCCTACGTCGGCGACCTGGCACAGCTGGCCGGCCGCACCGAGGCGACCGGCGGCGAGTCGGTCGCGTCGTGGCTGGGCGACTGGACCGTCTTCTACTGGGCCTGGTGGATCTCGTGGACGCCGTTCGTCGGCATGTTCATCGCCCGGATCAGCCGGGGCCGCACCATCCGGCAGTTCGTGGGCGGCGTCATCCTGGTGCCGAGCACGGTCAGCCTGATCTGGTTCGCCATCTTCGGCAGCTCGGCGATGAAGCTGCAGGACATGGGCCGGCTCGGCGACGACTCCACCCCCGAAGGCCGGCTGTTCGCGGTGCTGCACGAGTACCCGATCGCCACGGTCATGAGCGTCCTGGTCATGATCCTCGTCGGCATCTTCTTCGTCTCCGGCGCCGACGCGGCGTCCATCGTGATGGGCACGCTCTCGCAGAAGGGCACCTTCGAGCCGACCCGCTTCGTCGTCGTCTTCTGGGGCGTGGTCACCGGCGCGGTGGCGGCCGTCATGCTGCTGATCGGCGGTGGTGAGGACGATGCCCTCACCGGGTTGCAGAACCTGACGATCCTGGTGGCGGCGCCCTTCACCCTGGTGATGGTGGGGCTGTGCTGGGCGCTGATGAAGGATCTGCGCCGCGATCCGCTGATCGTGCGGGGCGAGCGGGGCGAGGAGGCCGTCGAGATGGCGGTCATCGCTGGTCACGAGAAGTACGACGGCGAGTTCGAGATCCGTATCGGCCCGGTGAGGAACGGCGACGGCGCTCTCGGTGACGCCGCCGCCGGAGAGGACAGTGGCGGGAAGCAGCCTGCCACCGCACCGGAGAAGAAGTAGCTCCTCGGGAGGGCCGGGCCGATTCGGTCGGACCGGCCCTCCGCTCGTTCACCGACCTATCAGCAGCCGGAATGCCTCTTCGGCGCAGCCCCAGGCGACCGTGACGCCCGCGCCGCCGTGGCCGTAGTTGTGGACGCAGGCTCCGCCGCCCGGCAGCTCTTCCCTCTCCAGCCGCACCCGCGACCGCGCCGGCCGCAGCCCCACTCGATGGGCCAGCACGCGGGCGTGGGCCACCTGGGGGTGGACGCGGGCGCAGCGCGCCACGATCGCCTCCGCCGTCGCGGGATCGGGCTCCAGGCTCCAGGCGTTCTCCCGTGCGGTGCCGCCGAGCACCAGGCCGTAGGGCTGCGGCAGCGCGTACAGCGTGTCCGGCGAGTGGGGGTCCGCGGCCACCAGCCACTCCGTCACGCCCGGGTTCTCCACGACCACGAGCTGCCCCTGCACCGGGTGCACCTCGGTGTCGGGCACCAGCTCCCGCGCGCCCAGGCCCGTGCAGTTGACGACGAGCGGAGCGGCCCGGCCGGCCTCGGCGAGTGAGGTCACGGCCCGCTCCTCGACCCTGCCGCCCGCGGCCGTAAGGCGCCGCCGCAGATAGCCGAGGTAGGCCGGCATGTCGACCAGCGGGACGCGGGCCCGCAGGCCCACCGCGAAGCCGTCCGGCAGCTCGTCGGGGCGCCCCTGCCGCAGCCCCGGCACCGCAGCCGCCCACGGCCCCAGGTCCCCGGTGCCGATGCCCGCCTGAACCCCCTCGACCTGGCGGACGCCGGTCTCCGCCGGACGCCGGGCCAGTGCGGTCAGGGTGTGCAGCGTCCGTACGGACCAGGTCGTCACCTGCTCCTCCGGCTCGATGCGGTACGGCCACCACAGCCCTCCGGCCACGGCCGACGTGGTGCGCCCGGTCGGGTCGCGGGTCCACACCGCTACCCGCAGGCCGCCCTCGGCCAGCACGATGGCGCTGGTCAGGCCGATGACCCCAGCGCCGACGACGATCGCATCCCATGTCATGTGCGGAGGCTATCCCCGGGGTGGCGGGACCCGTCGGCCCTCCATGGCACCGGCCCGCCTCCCGTCCGTCCCCGCGCTCCGGATTCATCCCTTGTAGCGGTGTGCGCAGGGCGAGTCGCGGCCATGGTGTCGCAAAGCGGGAATACTTGGACCATGAACCCCACGTACGTGACCTTCGGGCTGACGCCGGCGGTGCGCGCCGGCGGTGTCCTGGCCAACGGCACGTACCACATACACCGCGATTTCCTGGACTTCGTGGTGGACGGCCGACCGCTGCTGCGACGCCTCGCCCATCTCGACGCGGTCTCGCCGCTCGCTTCCGGGCTCGGCCCGTCCATCTTCACCGAACAGGTCCGCAGGCTGTTGCTGGAGACCGACGCGCCGTTGGAGGGCGGCCGGTTCGTCGTCTACGGCTGCCCGGAGTGCGAGGGGCTGGAGTGCGGCGCCGTCACCGCGGTGATCGAGCGCGACGGGGCGGACTTCGTCTGGCGGGATTTCGTCTGGCAGACGGACGAGAGCCCCGACATCGACCTCAACGGCTACCACGGCATCGGCCCGTACCGCTTCCGCGGCGAGCAGTACCGCGCCGCCCTGGAGCGGCTGCTGCTCACCGACGGCGCGCACGAGGTCCCGACCGGCCCCCGGGTGTTGCTGATCGGGCAGCGCGCGGCCGTTCTCGCCAGACTCGCCGCGGCGCTGCGGCGCATCGGCATCGGCGCCGAGATCACTCTTGACGCGGTGGGGGCGCTCGCCGAGGAGCTGCGGAAGTACCGAGCGGTGGTCTTCGGCCGCACGGTCGGCCAGGAGGAGCGCGACGCCGTACGGGACGCCTTCGCGGCCGCGCGTTCCCAGGCGGTCCTGGTCACCGCGCTCGCCCCCATCGTCCCCGTGCTCGTCGCCCAGGTCGAACAGGCCCTGGAACGCACCCCCTGCGACCGCCGCCTCGTCGGCCTCACGGCGGGCGGCGGCGAGGCGGTGGTGGAGGTGGCCTCCGAGTGCCGGGTGAGGCTGGTCGCCCACCGGCTCGACCGGCTCTCCCGCACCCATGCGCATGAGCTCTTCGACGCCTCGGTGGAGCCGGGGATCCATCGGATTCCCCTGGCGGCGAGGGCGGTGCGGGGCCAGTCGTTCGTGGTGGCCAGCACGAACGACGTGGTTCTGGTGACGCCGGTGGCGCGCCGATAGGGCTCGCTCCCGGGCTCGCTCCCGGGCCCGGTTCCCCGGTCTGGGGCGTGCCCCTCGAACGCTGGAAACGCGTCCGCCCTTGCGGCCGGTTGAGGAGCGAGGGGTTCGGGGCGAACCTTGGCCGACGCGGCACCAGGAGCCGACGCGGCACCAGGAGCCGACGCGGCACTAGGATCGGCCCTCTGATGACTGCCACTCTCGTCGCCAAGGATCTCGCCGCCGCACACGGCGACCGCACCCTCTTCTCCGGGCTCGACCTCGTCGTCGCCCCCGGCGAAGTCATCGGGCTCGTCGGCGTCAACGGTGCGGGCAAGTCCACCCTGCTGCGCCTGCTCGCCGGCCTCACCGATCCCGAGCAGGGGGCCGTACGCCTCAGCCCGCCGCACGCCACTGTGGGCCACCTCCCGCAGGAGCCCGAGCGGCGGCCGGGGGAGACCGTACGGGGCTTCCTGGCCCGCCGCACCGGGGTCGCGGCCGCGCAGGCCGAACTCGACGCCGCCACCCAGGCACTCATGGACGCCGCGCCGGGCGCGGACGACGCATACGCCACCGCCCTGGAGCGCTGGCTCTCCCTGGGCGCCGCCGACCTCGACGAGCGGGCCGACGAAGTCGCCGCTTCGCTCGGGTTCGACGTCTCCCTGGACCGCCCCATGGCCGCCCTTTCGGGGGGACAGGCGGCGCGCGCCGGGCTCGCCTCGCTCCTCCTCTCCCGGTACGACGTCTTCCTGCTCGACGAGCCCACCAACGACCTCGACCTCGACGGACTCCAGCGCCTCGAGATCTTCGTCGGTGGGCTGCGCGCCGGTACGGTGCTCGTCAGCCACGACCGTGAATTCCTCGCCCGCACGGTCGACAAGGTGCTCGAACTCGACCTCGCCCAGCAGCGGGTCAACCTCTACGGCGGCGGCTACGAGGCCTATCTGGAGGAGCGGGAGACGGCCCGCCGCCACGCCCGCGAACGCTACGAGGAGTACGCGGACACCCGCGCCACCCTGGAGGCGCGGGCCCGCACCCAGCGCGCCTGGATGGAGAAGGGCGTCAAGAACGCCCGCCGCAAGGCCACCGACGGCGACAAGATCGGGCGCAACGCCCGGGTCGAGGCCACCGAGAAGCAGGCTGCCAAGGCGCGCCAGACCGACCGGCTGATCGAGCGGCTGGACGTGGTCGAGGAGCCGCGCAAGGAGTGGGAGCTGCGGATGGAGATCGCCGCGGCGCCGCGCGCGGGTGCGGTCGTGGCGACCCTGCGTGGCGCCGAGGTACGGCGCGGCGACTTCCGCTTCGGCCCGGTCGACCTCCAGATCGACTGGGCCGACCGGGTCGCGGTCACCGGAGTGAACGGCTCCGGCAAGTCCACCCTGCTCGCCGCCCTCCTCGGCCGCCTCCCACTGGACGCGGGTGCGGCGGCGCTCGGCCCCGGTGTGGTGGTCGGCGAGGTCGACCAGGCACGCGCGCTCTTCTTCGGCGGCGAGTCGCTGCTGGAGGCCTTCGGCGCCGCGGTGCCGGAGCTGGCGCCCGCGGACGTACGGACGCTCCTGGCCAAGTTCGGCCTCAAGGCGGACCATGTGGTGCGGTCAGCGGCCACGCTGTCCCCCGGGGAGCGGACCCGTTCGGCACTGGCGCTCCTCCAGGCGCGCGGGGTCAACCTGCTGGTTCTCGACGAGCCCACCAACCACCTGGACCTGGCGGCCATCGAGCAACTCGAGTCGGCACTGGCCTCCTACACCGGCACCCTGCTCCTGGTCACCCACGACCGCCGCATGCTCGACGCGGTCCACACCACCCGCCGCCTCGCGGTCTCCGAAGGCCGCGTCATCGAGGCCTGACCCGCCGACCCGGCCCCGCGCCCGCCGGGCCCGAGGGCCACAACACGCGGCATCCGCGGACCGGTTGGCGCGCCCTGGCCGCGGTGCGAGCCCGGGGGCTCCACCGCGGCCAGGGCGCGCCCAGCCCGGCGGGCTACCGCTTCTTGGGGTCGAGCAGGCCCGCCCTCCGCAGGGCGTCGGCCATCGCGTCGTTCACCGGGGCCGCGTCGCGGCCGCCGCCACGCTGGCCACGGCTGCCGCCCTGGCGCTGCTGGGGCGCGCCGCGACGGCCCCCGCCGCGCTGCCCGCGGCCGTCGTCGGAGCGGTTGCGGCCGTCGTCGGAGCGGTTGCGGTCGCGGCCGCCGCCGGACGGGGCGCCCGCCTCGTCGTCGAGCCGGAGCGTCAGCGAGATCCGCTTGCGCGGGATGTCGACGTCCAGGACCTTCACCCGCACGATGTCACCGGGCTTGACCACGTCCCGCGGGTCCTTGACGAACGTCTTGGACATCGCGGAGACATGCACCAGACCGTCCTGGTGCACACCGACGTCGACGAACGCGCCGAACGCCGCGACATTGGTGACGACGCCCTCCAGGATCATCCCGGCCGACAGGTCGCCGATCTTCTCGACGCCCTCCTTGAAGGTCGCCGTCTTGAAGCCGGGACGCGGGTCGCGGCCCGGCTTCTCCAGCTCCTTGAGGATGTCGGAGACGGTCGGCAGACCGAAGGCGTCGTCCACGAACTCGTTCGGCCGCAGGCCGCGCAGCACCGAGGTGTTGCCGATCAGGGTGGTCACGTCGCCGCCCGCCGTGGTGGCCATCCGCCGCACCACCGGATACGCCTCGGGGTGCACGCTCGACCCGTCCAGCGGGTCGTCGCCGCCGCGGATGCGCAGGAAGCCCGCGCACTGCTCATAGGCCTTGGGGCCGAGCCGGGCCACGTCCTTGAGCGCCTTACGGTTGCGGAACGGGCCGTTGGTGTCGCGGTGCGAGACGATGTTCTCCGCGAGGCCGGTGCCGATGCCCGAGACCCGGCTGAGCAGTGGGGCGGAGGCCGTGTTGACGTCCACCCCGACACCGTTCACACAGTCCTCGACGACCGCGTCGAGCGAGCGGGAGAGCTTCACCTCGGACAGGTCGTGCTGGTACTGACCGACGCCGATCGACTTCGGATCGATCTTCACCAGCTCGGCCAGCGGATCCTGCAGCCGCCGCGCGATGGAGACGGCGCCGCGCAGCGAGACATCGAGCTCCGGCAGCTCCTGCGAGGCGAAGGCGGAGGCCGAGTACACGGAGGCGCCGGCCTCCGAGACCATCACCTTGGTGAGCTTCAGCTCGGGGTGCTTGCCGCACAGGTCGCCCGCCAGCTTGTCGGTCTCGCGGGACGCCGTGCCGTTGCCGATCGCGATGAGCTCCACCTTGTGCTCACGCGCCAGCCGGGCCAGCTTGTCCAGGGCCTCGTCCCACTGGTTGCGGGGGACGTGCGGGTAGATCGTGTCCGTGGCCGCCACCTTGCCGGTCGCGTCGACCACGGCCACCTTCACGCCCGTACGGAAGCCGGGGTCGAGGCCCATCGTGGCGCGCGTCCCGGCCGGGGCGGCGAGCAGCAGATCGCGGAGGTTGGCGGCGAAGACGCGGACGGCCTCGTCCTCGGCGGCCTGCCGCAGCCGCAGCCGCAGATCGATGCCGAGGTGGACCAGGACGCGGGTGCGCCAGGCCCAGCGCACCGTGTCGGCCAGCCACTTGTCGGCGGGGCGGCCGCGGTCCGCGATGCCGAAGCGGTGGGCGATGGAGCGCTCGTAGGAGGTGGGGCCGGTCTCCTCGGAGGGCCCCTCCGGCTCCAGTGCGAGGTCGAGGACCTCCTCCTTCTCACCGCGGAACATCGCCAGCACCCGGTGCGAGGGCAGCTCGGTGAACGGCTCGGCGAAGTCGAAGTAGTCGGCGAACTTGGCGCCCGCCTCCTCCTTGCCCTCGCGCACCTTGGTGGCCACCCGGCCGCGCTCCCACATGCGCTCACGCAGCTCGCCGATGAGGTCCGCATCCTCGCTGAACCGCTCGGTCAGGATGGCCCGCGCGCCCTCCAGCGCGGCGGCGGCGTCCGCGACGCCCTTCTCGGCGTCCACGAAGGCCGCCGCGGCGGCCGTGGGCTCCACGGCCGGGTCGCCCAGCAGCCCTTCGGCGAGCGGCTCGAGCCCGGCCTCGCGGGCGATCTGCGCCTTCGTGCGCCGCTTGGGCTTGTAGGGGAGGTAGATGTCCTCCAGCCGGGCCTTGGAGTCCGCGGCGAGGATCTGCGCCTCCAGGGCCTCGTCCAGCTTGCCCTGGGAGCGGATCGAGTCGAGGATCGCGCTGCGCCGCTCCTCCAGCTCCCGCAAATAGCGCAGCCGCTCCTCCAGGGAGCGCAGCTGCGCGTCGTCGAGCATCTCCGTCGCTTCCTTGCGGTAGCGCGCGATGAACGGCACGGTAGAGCCGCCGTCGAGCAGCTCGACGGCGGCTTTGACCTGCCGTTCCCGTACGCCGAGTTCCTCGGCGATCCTGCCTTCGATGGACGTCGTCACGATCACGCTCCGCTTTCGGTCTGCACTGCTCCTGCATTGTGGCAGGTGGCACTGACGAAGCGGTCGCGGCCGACGCTTTCGGCGGGCCGGGGAGGCCCGGGTACGGGCCGGGCGGACACCGGTATCAGCCGGAAACGGTCATCACACCCGCCTGCGGCGCGGTCCGCTCGCCGCGTCGGAGGCACCGCCGAAGAGGCGGGCAACAGCGCGGAAGGGAAGCGTCACCACGGTCGCGATGGCGGCACCGATGGCACGGAGCACGTCGGCGATGGCACGGAACACGGGATACCTCCTGTTCATCGGTGGCGGCTCGGCGGCGGCCGCCGGGCACCGTTCGCTACGCGGCGCACGGGCTGTTGCCGGCGTACGCGGCGCGCGGTGTGGGCGCCCGGTTGTCAGACGGCCGATCGCGCACAACAAGCGGGTATCCCGATGTGCCCCTGCCAAACTCGACCCACGGCGGAGCCGCTGATCGGCGCGCTGTGCCGGGCACGTGTCCGGGGCCGAGCCTCGCCGGGAGGCTCGGCCCCGGACGGGCGGCCCAAGGAGCCGTCCGTCAGCTCTTGCCGCGGAGGTCGGCCGGGAAGGCGCCGTTTTCGCGGGCGGTTGTGGAGAAGGCGGTGGCGAGCTCGGTGAGCCGGGACACGCCCTCGGCGCCCAGGTGCTCGTACGGCGCCGCGTCCAGGCGGTCGGTCTCGGCCTCCAGGTCCCGGCGCAGCCGCTCACCGGCCTCCGTCAGCTCGTTGTCGGCGGTGAGCAGGCCGCGGTCGCGCAGCCGCCGGCGGCCCGCCTCCCACTCCTCGGCGCTGTAGCCGCGCGTGCGCAGGATCCACTTGGTGGACATGCCCTGACCCGTCGCGGTGTGGGAGGCCAGCGCCTCGACCGCGTCCAGCCCGGCGCCGACCAGGGTCATCAGATGGGCGTCGCCGCGGTGTTCGCGCAGCAGCGTGGCGGCGTGCCACAGCGCCAGGTGCGGGGCGTCCGGGACGGGCAGCTCGGCGTGGGCGGCGTACAGCGGGCGCGCCAGGCGCGAGCAGGCCTCCGTGGCGCGCAGGGCCAGCTCCGCGGCCTCGGCCAGCTCCTTGGAGGCGATGACCTCCTCGCCCAGCACCCGCCGCAGCACCGAGTCGGCGGCCCGCAGCCGGGCCTCCAGGGCGACCTCGGGGGAGACCACGTCCCACGCGGCCGGAATGTGGCGGGCGACCAGGTCGTGGCTGAAGTTGAAGAAGGTCGCGGTGACGGTGCCCGCGCACACGCGTCCCAGGGGCGCCGCGCGGCCGACGAAGTACGCGGCCGCGCCGTCCTTCAGCCCCAGCTCGGCGAGTTCCTCGCCGAAGTCGGGGGCGAAGTAGATGGCGGAGTGGAGCGGGTTGACGACGCTGTAACAGCGACGGGCGGCAAGCTCGGGGAGAGTGGTCATGGACCGCACGTTACCGACAGGTAGGCACCCCCGGTAGCCCGGGTCTCACCAGTCCTCATCGGTCCCGCCGGATCCGGCCACTCGCTGACCGCCGTGACGCCCTTACGGATCCCATCGGCCCGGCCGGTCCGGCCCGCGCCCCGGCCGCCGTGACGCCCTTACGGATCCCATGGACCCCGCCCGATCCGGCCGCGTCCCGCCGTGGTCAGCCGGCCGGTGGGGTCCAGCGGAACCGCGGCGGGCGGCGCTCGAAGAAGGCCGCGATGCCCTCGGCGGTCTCCTCGCTGTCCCCCGCCTGCTCCTGCCAGTACGCGACCCTGTCCGGCTCGACGGGCCCGGCCGCGAACTCCTTGACCGCGGCCTGGGTGAGCTGCGACCGGGAGACCAGCACCCGCGTGAACTCCGCCACCCGCTTGTCGAGGCCGCCCGCCGGCAGCACCTCGTCCACCAGACCGGTGCGCAGCGCCCGCTCGGTGTCGATCAGCTCGCCCGAGAACAGCAGGAACTTGGCGGTGGCCGGTCCCACCAGCTCGACCAGCCGGCGGGTCGAGCTCGGGGCGTAGACGATTCCCAGCTTGGCCGGGGTGATCCCGAACTGGGCGCCCTCCTCGGTGAACCGCAGATCGCACGCGGCCGCGAGCTGGCAGCCGCCGCCCACGCAGTAGCCGCGCACCGCGGCCAGGGTCGGCTTGGGGAAGGCGGCCAGCGCCTCCTCGGCGGGCAGCGCGACCCCGGCGGTCTCCTCGTACGTGGCGCTCAGCGAGCCGATGTCGGCGCCCGCGCAGAAGGTGTCTCCGTCGCCGGTGAGCACCAGTGCCTGTACGGCGGGATCGGCGGCGAGCCGGGCCAGCAGTGGGGGCAGCGCCCGCCACATCCCGGGGGTCATCGCGTTGCGCTTGGCGGGGTGGCGGATGACGACGGTCGCTATGCCGTCCGCGACCTCGTGCTCCAGAGAGGGCTCCATGTGGCGGATCGTATCCGGGCCGCTCAGATCCGGGCCGGGCCCGGCTGGGGCCCGGCCGTACAAGCCGGTCACGGCTGAGGCAAGGCTCGGAATCCACAGAGTCAATGCACGGAATCCAAGCGAGCAGGAACAGTCGAGCGCGTGACCGTGGCATACGCCAACGATCAAAGACGCTCGATAAGCGTCAAGTTGTGCGTAGTCCTTCGGTCAGTACCAGAGCTTCCCAACACTCGATACGAGTGGTCGGGCCGCGGCGAGGGGTTGGTATCGCACATGGAGATCGTCGGGAGAGTCCCCTCCGAAACGGGACACGCCCCGCCCGCGCCCCCGCCCCCGGTCGGCTACGAGGGGACCTGGCGGTTCACTGCACCGGCCCTGGACTCCTCCGTGCCACAGGCCCGGCACGCCGTGCGCGAGCTGCTGGCCCATCAGCGGGTCCCGGTGAACGGCGAACTGATGGAGAGTCTGCTCCTGATCGTCTCCGAGCTGGTCACCAACGCGGTGCGGCACGCCGCGCTGCTCTCCCCCGAGATCGCCGTCGAGGTCTCCCTGAGCCGGGACTGGGTCCGGATCGCCGTCGAGGACAACCACCCCTACCGGCCCGTCGCGCTGGTGGCGGACCAGGGCGGGACCGGTGGGCGGGGACTGCTGCTGGTGACGGCGATCACGGAGGAGGCGGGCGGGGTCTACGACGTGGACCACACGGCGAGCGGCGGCAAGGTGGTCTGGGCCGCCCTTCCGCTGCCCGGCGCCGCTACCAGCCGGCCGCCGTCCCGGTGAGCTCACGGACCGCCGGGCGGGCCGCGTCCAGCACGGTCATGAACCACGCCGAGAACGGCCCCTCGGCACGCAGCTTCTCCAGCTCGTCGGGGGTGACGAAGGCGATCTCGCCGATCTCCTCGGGGTCCGGGCGCGGGGTCGCCCGCACCAGCCCCGCGAAGAGGTGGTTGTACTCCTGCTCCACCAGGCCCGAGGCCGGGTCCGGGTGGTTGTAGCGGACCGTGCCCGCCTCCCGCAGCAGCGCGGGCGCCACGCCCAGTTCCTCGGCGGTGCGCCGGGCGGCAGCCACGAACGGCGGCTCACCGGGGTAGGGGTGGCCGCAGCAGGTGTTGGACCAGACCCCGGGGGAGTGGTACTTGCCCAGCGCGCGGCGCTGGAGCAGCAGCCGCCCCTCGTCGTCGAAGAGGAAGACGGAGAACGCCCGGTGCAGCCGTCCGGGCGCGAGATGAGCGGAGAGCTTCTCCGCGGTGCCGATCGTCGTACCGTCCTCGTCGACCAGCTCGAGCATGATCCGTTCTGCGGAACCGCTCGGCGCGGCGGTCTCGGCGGTCTCGGCGGAGCCGCCGTTGGCAGGTGTGATCGGCATGACCATCCTCAAAGTTCCGACTCGTGAACGTCCAAGTCTGCCGCACATGTGCCCCTCGTCTGTGTCAGTGGCACAGCTTGACTTCGTGATCAGCATGCCCCCCCGGTTCCAGCTGGAACGTGCAGTGCCCGACGTCGAAGTGCTCCCCGAGACATCCCTGGAGGGCGTGCAGCATCCGCTCGTGGCCCATCGCGTCCAGGGCCCCCGGAGCGACCACCACATGCGCGGAGAGCACCGGCATTCCCGAGGTGATGGTCCAGACGTGGAGGTCGTGCAGCCCCTCGACCCCGGGCAGGCCGAGGATGTGGGCGCGTACGGCCGCCATGTCGACATTCCGCGGCGCCGCCTCCAGCAGCACGTTCAGCGTCTCGCGCAGCAGCTTGTACGTCCGCGGGACGATCATGAGGCCGATCACCAGGGAGGCGATGGGGTCGGCCGTCTGCCAGCCGGTCGCGAGGATGATCCCGGCGGAGACCAGTACCGCGACCGAGCCCAGCGCGTCCGCGGCGACCTCCAGGAACGCGCCCCGGACGTTCAGGCTGGTGCGCTGGCCGCCCCGGAGCAGGGCCAGCGACACCAGGTTCGCCGCCAGGCCGACGGCGCCGAAGACGACGGTCAGCCCGCCCTCGGTGGCGGTCGGGGTGAGGAACCGCAGCACCGCCTCATAGAGGATGTAGCCGCCGACGCCGAACAGCAGCAGACAGTTGGCCAGGGCCGCCAGGATCTCGGCACGGGCGTAGCCGTAGGTCCGGTGCGGGCTCGGGGGACGGCCCGCGAAGTGGATCGCCAGCAGCGCCATCGCGAGCCCGAGCGCGTCCGTCGCCATATGGCCGGCGTCCGCGAGCAGGGCGAGCGAGCCGGCCAGCAGACCGCCGATGATCTCCACGGCCATCACTGTGAGGGTGATGGCCAGGGCGATCCGCAGCCGCCACCGGTGGGCGGCGCCCGCGGTGGGCCGGCCGCGGGCGTGGTCATGACCTGCGCCCATGTGCGTAGGGGCCTCCTCCCGGCGCCGCGGTCCCTTGGCTCACCAGTGAACTACGGCGCCGGGGCGGGGCCGGGTCAGCCGCGCCGATGCCCGGCGGGCGGTGCGCGGCGGGCGGTGCGCCGTGCCCGGTCGGCGGCGCCGGTGTCCCGTGAGGCCGGTGGCCCCGGTCAGCCGCGCCGGGCCCCGGGGTGGTGCAGGCACCAGCCCTCCCACGCCGACTCCACCATCGCCCGCACATCGTGCCGGGCGCTCCAGCCCAGCTCCTTGGCGATCAGTTCGGTGGATCCGACGACCCGGGCCGGATCGCCCGCCCGGCGCGGTCCCACCACGGGGGCGAGCTCCGGGCGGCCGGTGATCTCGCCGATCAGATCGGACATCTCCCGTACCGAAACGCCCCGGCCGGTGCCGATGTTCACCGTGAGATCGCCCGGCTCCGGCTGCGCGGCCAGCCGACGGGCCACGGCCAGATGGGCGGAGGCCAGATCCTCGACATGGATGTAGTCGCGGACACAGGTGCCGTCGGGGGTGTCGTAGTCATCACCGAAGATCCGCGGCGGCTCTCCGTCGGTGATCCGCTCGAACATCATCGGGATGACGTTGAAGACTCCGGTGTCGGCCAGCTCGGGGCGCGTGGCACCCGCCACATTGAAGTAGCGCAGACAGGCCGTGGAGAGGGAGTGGGCCACGCCCGCCGCCCTGACCAGCCATTCTCCGGCCAGTTTGGTCTCTCCGTACGGATTGATCGGCAGGCACGGGGTGTCCTCGGTGACGAGTTCCACATCGGGCGTGCCGTAGACGGCGGCGGAGGAGGAGAAGAGGAAGCGGCTGACACCGGCCGCGACCGCCGCCTCCAGCAGCACCGTGAGCCCGTGCACATTCTCGCGGTAGTAGCGGAGTGGCTGCTCCACGGACTCCCCGACCTGCTTCTTCGCCGCGAGATGCACCACACCGGTGACCTCCAGCTCGGCGAACGTGCGGTCCAGCAGCTCACGGTCCAGGGTGGAGCCGCACACCAGCGGCACGTCCTCGGGCAGCCGCGCCCGGACGCCGCTGGTCAGATCGTCGAGCACGGCCACGGACTCGCCCGCCTCGGCCATGGCCCGCACGACATGCGACCCGATATATCCGGCACCACCTGTGATCAGCCATGTCATGCCCCGCACCCTATCCATGGCGGGGCGATCGCCGTTTGTGGAGGACAGCCGCCATCCACCATGATGATCGGCGGCGCGCGGAAGTGGTCGTTCCCCCGATCGTGTGGTGAATGTGCGGTGAACGGCGGCTTCCGTCGATCCGATAGCCTCTGCCGGACGTGGCGCCAGCCCCACGGGGCCAGGGCGTGCGATGCCCATGGCCCGGAGGGCCCCAGGCCAGTGCCATCAGCGGCGCGGCCACCATGTCAGCTGCCAAGGAGTGAGTTCGTCTGTCGACCGCGATTCTCACCGGTGCGCCGGTCGCCGGCTCGTCCCTCGAGGACGACCTGCGGTCGCTGGGCTTCGCCGTGCGTACGGCGACCGACGCCGCCGGGGTCACGGCGGAGCTCGCCGCCGTCCCTGCGGATGAGCGGGTGGCCCTCGTGGACCCCCGCTTCGTCGGCCATGTCCATGCCCTGCGGCTCGCCCTCACCGACCCCCGCTTCCCCGCCGCCACGGTGCGCGGCGCGCTGACGGCCCAGCCGGAGGCGCGACCGGCCCTGGCCCGCGCGGTGACGGCTGCCGATGCCACGGCGTGGACCTCCGGGAACGGAGGTGGGGCGCCCACCGCCGCCCCCGCGCGGGCCCTCGGCTCCGCCGCGAGCCTGGAGCGCGAGGCCGCGCCGGCAGTGGTGCCCGCCACCGTGCCCGACCGGGCGGGCGAGGCGCAGCCGCCCTTCGGCCCGGCCCCGGGCCCCGGCGCGGACCTGTCCGGAGCGGCCGTGGCTCCCGGGTCCGCCACGCGGGCCGGTGAGACGGTCGGCGCAGGGCAGGCCGCCGACGGCTTCGCCGCACCGTCGCGGTCCGTGGCCGCGGAGGCGGCCATGCATGGCGCCGCCGACGCCCACTCCCACGTGGACGACCTCGCCGCGGCCCTCGACGCCGAAGGCGTCCCCGTGCACCGGCCCGAGCTCGGCGTGCTCGTGGCCGCCGTGCCCGCGGACGCCGCCGCGCGGGCCGCGGCGCGGGACGCCGTGGACGTGGTGGACGACGAGCGGGTGCGGCTGCGGTCGGCCGTGAAGTCGCGGGACGGCTTCTTCACGACCTTCTGCATCAGCCCGTACTCCCGCTACATCGCCCGCTGGTGCGCCCGGCGCGGGCTGACCCCCAATCAGGTCACCACCGCCTCCCTCATCACGGCCCTCATCGCGGCGGCCTGCGCCGCCACCGGCACCCGGCCCGGGTTCGTCTCGGCCGGTGTGCTGCTGATCGCCTCGTTCGTACTCGACTGCACCGACGGGCAGTTGGCCCGCTACTCGCTCCAGTACTCCACGCTCGGCGCCTGGCTGGACGCCACGTTCGACCGGGCCAAGGAGTACGCCTACTACGCGGGCCTCGCGCTCGGCGCCGCCCGCGCCGACGGCGACGACATCTGGGCGCTCGCGCTCGGCGCCATGGTGCTGCAGACCTGCCGCCATGTCGTGGACTTCGCCTTCAACGAGGCCAACCACGACGCCACCGGCAACACCAGCCCCACCGCCGCCCTCTCCGGCCGCCTCGACAGCGTCGGCTGGACGGTCTGGGTGCGCCGCATGATCGTGCTGCCGATCGGTGAGCGCTGGGCGATGATCGCCGTGCTGACGGCGTTCACCACGCCCCGTATCACCTTCTACGCACTGCTCGTCGGCTGTGCGCTGGCCGCCTGCTACACCACCGCGGGCCGGGTGCTGCGCTCGCTGACCCGCCGGGCGGAGCGCACCGACCGAGCGGTCCGTGCCCTCGCCGAGCTGACCGACTCCGGCCCGCTGGCCGAGCTGGTCGCCAGGGCCGCCCCCCGCGGGATGAGTTCGTATCGCGCCCCGCTGGCGGCCGCCCTCGGCGCGGCGGCCGTCCTGGCCGGCACCGCGGCCGCCGGTTTCGGCTCCTGGGTGCCGGTCGGCTGCGCCGTGCTCTACGCGGTCCTCGCGGGCGTCGCCGTCACCGCGCCCCTCCAGGGCCCCCTCGACTGGCTGGTGCCGCCGCTCTTCCGCGCGGCCGAATACGGCACCATCCTGATCCTGGCGGCTTGCTCGGAGGTGAACGGCGCCTTGCCGGCGGCTTTCGGGCTCGTTGCGGCGGTCGCCTACCATCACTACGACACGGTGTACCGCATCCGCGGCGGCACGGGAGCGCCCCCCCACCGGCTGGTGCGGGCGATCGGCGGGCACGAGGGGCGGACGGTGGCGGTCACGGCCGCCGCTGCCCTGCTGCACCACCAGAACCAAGGTTTCACCATCGCGTTGACCGCTTTGGCGGCGGCCCTCGCGCTGGCGGTGCTCATCGAGAGCATCCGCTTCTGGGTGTCCTCAGGAGCACCCGCTGTACACGACGAATCAGGAGAACCCGCATGATCGGCCTCGTGCTCGCGGCCGGCGCCGGACGGCGTCTGCGCCCCTACACCGACACGCTTCCCAAGGCCCTGGTGCCCGTGGACGGTGAGACCACCGTCCTCGACCTGACCCTCGGCAACTTCGCGGAGGTCGGTCTGACCGAGGTCGCCATCGTGGTCGGCTACCGCAAGGAGGCCGTGTACGAGCGCAAGGAGGCCCTGGAGCAGCGTTACGGCGTCAAGCTCACGCTGATCGACAACGACAAGGCCGAGGAGTGGAACAACGCCTACTCCCTCTGGTGCGCCCGTGACGCGATCCAGCACACCGTGATCCTCGCCAACGGCGACACCGTGCACCCGGTCTCGGTCGAGAAGACCCTGCTGGCCGCGCGCGGCAACGGACAGAAGATCATCCTCGCCCTCGACACGGTCAAGCAGCTCGCCGACGAGGAGATGAAGGTCGTCGCCGACCCCGACAAGGGCGTCCAGAAGATCACCAAGCTGATGGACCCGGCCGAGGCGACCGGTGAGTACATCGGCGTCACCCTGATCGAGGGCGAGGCCGCCGCGGAGCTCGCGGACGCGCTGAAGACCACCTTCGAGCGCGACCCCGACCTCTACTACGAGGACGGCTACCAGGAGCTGGTCAACCGCGGCTTCAAGGTGGACGTGGCCCCCATCGGCGACATCAAGTGGGTCGAGATCGACAACCACGACGATCTGGCGAAGGGCCGTGAGATCGCGTGCCAGTACTGACGAGGCTCATCCCCTCGCCGCTGGTCGTCGACATCCGCGCGGGCGCCCTGGAGGATCTCGCGGGGGTCCTCGCCGACCAGCGGATCTCCTCCTCCGGCAAGCTGGCCATCGCCATCAGCGGCGGCTCCGGCGCCCTGCTGCGCGAGCGGCTGGCGCCGGCGCTGCCGGGCGCGAGCTGGTACGAGGTCGACGGCGGCACCCTGGACGACGCGATCAAGCTCGCCGACCGCATGAAGTCGGGGCACTACGACGCCGTCGTGGGGCTGGGTGGCGGAAAGATCATCGACTGTGCGAAGTTCGCCGCGGCGCGCATCGGCCTCCCGCTGGTCGCCGTCGCCACCAACCTCTCGCACGACGGTCTGTGCTCCCCGGTCGCGACCCTCGACAACGACGCGGGCCGCGGCTCGTACGGGGTGCCCAACCCGATCGCCGTGGTCATCGACCTCGATGTGATCCGGGAGGCGCCGGTCCGCTTCGTCCGCTCCGGTATCGGCGACGCCCTGTCCAACATCTCCGCGGTCGCCGACTGGGAGCTGTCCAACCGGGAGACCGGCGAGCAGATCGACGGCCTCGCGGCCGCGATGGCGCGCCAGGCCGGTGAGGCCGTGCTGCGCCACCCCGGCGGGGTCGGCGACGACGGCTTCCTCCAGGTGCTGGCCGAGGGACTGGTGCTCACCGGCATCTCGATGTCGGTCGCGGGGGACTCCCGCCCGGCCTCCGGTGCCTGCCACGAGATCAACCACGCCTTCGACCTCCTCTTCCCCAAGCGCGCCGCCAGCCATGGCGAGCAGTGCGGCCTGGCCGCCGCCTTCGCGATGCGGCTGCGCGGGGCGCACGAGGAGGCGGCGCACATGGCCGAGGTGCTGCACCGGCACGGGCTGCCCGTGCTGCCCGAGGAGATCGGCTTCACCGTGGACGAGTTCGTCCAGGTCGTGGAGTTCGCTCCGAAGACCCGCCCCGGCCGCTACACGATCCTCGAGCACCTCGACCTCTCATCCGACGCGATCAGGGACGCATACGCCGACTATGCCAAAGCAGTCAGTCAAGCCATCAGTGGCTGAACTCCGCCCGGTCGTCCACCCCGCGGGGGTGAAGGACCGGCGGAGCGGTGAGCACTGGGCCGGGCGCCTCTACATGCGCGAGATCTCGCTGCGCTGCGACCGGCACCTGGTGAACACGCGGGTCACGCCCAACCAGCTGACGTATGTGATGACCGTCTTCGGCGCCCTCTCGGCCCCGGCCCTGCTGGTGCCGGGGATCGCGGGCGCCGTGCTCGGGGTGCTGATGGTCCAGCTCTACCTGCTGCTGGACTGCGTCGACGGCGAGATAGCCCGCTGGAAGAAGCAGTTCTCGCTGGGCGGTGTGTATCTGGACCGGGTCGGCGCCTATCTGTGCGACGCCGCGGTGCTCGTCGGCTTCGGTCTGCGCGCCGCCGACCTGTGGGGCTCCGGGCGGATCGACTGGCTGTGGGCGTTCCTCGGCACCCTCGCCGCGCTCGGTGCCATCCTGATCAAGGCCGAGACCGACCTCGTCGGGGTCGCCCGGCACCAGGGCGGTCTGCCGCCGGTCAAGGAGGCGGCCGCCGAGCCGCGCTCGTCCGGTGTGGCGCTGGCCCGCAGGGCGGCCGCGGCGCTGAAGTTCCACCGGCTGGTCCTCGGGGTCGAGGCGTCGCTGCTGATCCTCGTGGTGGCGGTCGTGGACCAGGTGCGCGGCGATCTGTTCTTCACCAGGCTGGGCGTTGCCGTACTGGCCGGTATCGCCCTGCTGCAAACCCTGCTTCACCTCGTGTCCATCCTCGCGTCGAGCAGGCTGAAGTGAGCATGGGCACGATGAAGCTCGGAGCGGTCGTCCTGACGATGGGCAATCGCCCCGAGGAGCTGCGCGCACTCCTCGACTCGGTCGCCAAGCAGGACGGCGACCAGGTCGAGGTGGTCGTCGTGGGCAACGGTTCGCCGCTGCCCACGCTCCCCGAGGGCGTCCGGACCGTCGAGCTGCCCGAGAACGTGGGCATTCCGGCGGGCCGCAACGTGGGCATCGAGGCGTTCGGACCCGGCGGGTCGGACGTCGATGTGCTGCTGTTCCTCGACGACGACGGGCTGCTCCCGGGCACCGACACCGCCGAGCTGTGCCGCCAGGCGTTCGCCGCCGACCCGAAGCTGGGCATCATCTCGTTCCGCATCGCCGACCCCGACACCGGTGTCACCCAGCGTCGCCATGTGCCCCGGCTGCGCGCCTCCGACCCCCTGCGGTCCTCCCGGGTGACCACCTTCCTGGGCGGTGCCAACGCGGTGCGTACCACGGTGTTCCAGCAGGTCGGAGGGTTGCCGGACGACTTCTTCTACGCCCATGAGGAGACCGATCTGGCCTGGCGGGCGCTGGACGCCGGATGGATGATCGATTACCGGTCGGACATGGTGCTGCACCATCCGACCACCGCCCCGAGCAGGCACGCGGTCTACCACCGCATGGTGGCGCGCAACCGGGTCTGGCTGGCCCGGCGTAACCTTCCTGCGCTGCTCGTCCCCGTCTATCTGGGCGTCTGGCTGCTGCTCACCCTGGCCAGGCGTCCGTCGAAAACCGCACTTCGAGCCTGGTTCGGAGGGTTCCGGGAAGGCTGGAAGACACCGTGTGGTCCACGCCACCCCATGAAGTGGCGTACGGTATGGCGCCTGACCCGACTGGGCCGACCTCCTGTCATCTGACAAGCTCGTAACGAAGAGCATCGGGCGCGACCCGGGGCGCGGCCCCGCTCAGCGCACCCTGAAGACGAAAGTGTCAACTGTGAGCGAGACTACGCACGACGGTGCGGTAGCCGTGAGTGGCCCGCCATCAGCCGACGACGGCCTGTCCCCGGCCGAGCTGGCGCGGAAGTACGAGCTGTCGGTGAGCGGCGCCCGGGTGGGCCTCGGCGAGTACCTCCACCAGATGTGGGGCCGTCGTCACTTCATCGTGGCCTTCTCGTCGGCCAAGCTCACCGCTCAGTACAGCCAGGCCAAGCTGGGTCAGCTGTGGCAGGTGGTGACCCCGCTGCTCAACGCGGCGGTGTACTTCTTCATCTTCGGTCTGCTGCTGGGCGGCAGGGGCGGGATGGAGAACGACATGTACATCCCGTTCCTGGTGACGGGTGTGTTCGTCTTCACCTTCTCGCAGAACTCCGCGATGGCCGGGGTGCGCGCCATCTCCGGGAACCTGGGGCTGGTGCGGGCCCTGCACTTCCCGCGGGCCTCGCTCCCCATCTCGTTCGCGCTCCAGCAGCTCCAGCAGCTGCTCTTCTCGATGATCGTGCTGGTCGTCGTGTTGCTGGGCTTCGGGCACTTCCCGGCCTTCGCGTGGATCCTGGTCATCCCGGCCCTGGCGCTGCAGTTCGTCTTCAACACCGGTCTGGCCCTGGTCCTGGCCCGGATGGGGGCCAAGACCCCGGACCTCGCCCAGCTGCTGCCGTTCATCCTGCGTACGTGGATGTACGCCTCCGGTGTGATGTACCCGCTGGAGCACATGCTGCAGAAGGCTGGGGCGCACTCCTGGGTCTCCGACCTTCTGCTGGCCAACCCGGCGGCGGTCTACATGGACCTGATGCGGTACGCCCTGATCAACGACTACCCCTCGTCGAGTCTGCCGCCGCATGTCTGGGCGCTGGCGCTGGGGTGGGCGGTACTGGTGGGGGCCGGGGGATTCGTGTACTTCTGGAAGGCAGAGGAGCAGTACGGCCGTGGCTGAGCAAACCCTCGACAAAGGTGCCCAGGCGGAGCGGGCCGACCAGGCCGCTCAGACGGCTTCCGCGCCGGCGCGGGTGCCCACCGTCATCGCCGACGACGTCCACATCGTCTACCGGGTCAACGGCGGCCCCAAGGGGAAGGGCAGTGCCACCGCCGCCCTCAGCCGCTTGCTGGGCCGTAAGAGCGCCCCGGGCATGCGTGAAGTGCACGCGGTGCGCGGGGTCACCTTCGTGGCGTACAAGGGCGAGTCGATCGGTCTGATCGGGTCCAATGGCTCGGGTAAGTCGACCCTGCTGAAGGCGGTGGCGGGGCTGCTGCCCACCGAGCGCGGCAAGGTCTACACCAACGGTCAGCCGTCGCTGCTCGGTGTGAACGCGGCGATGATGAACGACCTGACCGGTGAGCGGAACGTGATCCTCGGCGGTCTGGCCATGGGTATGTCGCGTGAGCAGGTCCGGGAGCGCTACCAGGGCATCGTGGACTTCTCGGGCATCAATGAGAAGGGTGACTTCATCACCCTGCCGATGCGTACGTACTCCTCCGGTATGGGGGCCCGGCTGCGGTTCTCCATCGCCGCGGCCAAGGACCACGATGTGCTGATGATCGACGAGGCGCTGGCCACCGGTGACAGGAAGTTCCAGAAGCGCTCCGAGGCCCGGATCCGGGAGCTCCGCCAGGACGCCGGCACGGTCTTCCTCGTCAGCCACAACAACAAGTCCATCCGGGACACCTGTGACCGGGTGCTGTGGCTGGAGAAGGGCGAGCTGCTGATGGACGGCCCGACCGACGAGGTCATCAAGGCGTACGAGAAGGAGACCGGCAAGTAGCCGCTCGGCGAACGCCGCCCCATAAACCATCAGACCCCGCCGGGCAACCCGGCGGGGTCTTGTTGTCCACAACCGGACCAAGCACCCCGGATGGGAATGGGTGTGGAACCGTGGCACGTTGGGCAGGGCGACGGGGGAATCTGCACGGGGGGCTGACGGGGTGGCCAACACTGGTGCCGTGGGCGGAAGCAGTCATGCCGAGAGGGTGTTCCGCGTGCAGCGGGCCTTCACCCAGCTCGGCGGACGGGCCCATGGGCCCGGGGCGCTGGCCAGAGCGGCGGATCTGGACGACTCGACCGTCTACCGGATCCTCCAGTCCGGGGTGCACCAGGGCATCTTCGTCCGCGAGGGCCGGGGTCTCTACCGGCTGGGCTCGGCGGCCCCGCAGCTCGGTCTCAAGGCCCTGGCCCACTCGCCCGCGCCGGAGGCCGCCCACGCCCTTCTGGAGGCGCTGCGCCGGGCCACCGGGGGGCTGGCCTTCCTCTATCTGCTGGCACCCTTCGGCGGTGCGCACCGGCAGTGCGTCGACATGGCCGTCGGCGACTCCGATCTGACGGAGCTGGGGATGACGCCGCGCGCGGTGCATGCCGTCGAGCACTCACTGCGGGTGGGGGCCGCGGGGCGGGCCATCCTGGCGTATCTGCCGGAGACCATCCAGTCGGAGGTGCTGGACCGGCCGGTGCCCGCCGAGGCGGGTCCCGGCGCCTACCAGGACGATGTGCGGCTCCTGGCCTCGCTGGACCGGATCAGGGCGCGGGGGTACGCCCTGGGCCACGAGGAGTGCGCGGCGGGGTGGAACGAGTGCGCGGCGCCGGTCACCTGGGACGGGCTGGTGATGGGCGCGGTGCTGGTGATGAAGCCCAAACAGATCATGACGCGGTGTCCGGTGACCGTCATCGAGGCGGTGGAGCGGACGGCGGCGGACCTGGCCGACCTGGGGCGGGGCCGTCCCGCCGGGTCGGATGGCAACGATACGAGAACGAAGTAAATTTACGGTAACAGGAGTAAACGTGAAGCGCATTCTCCGTGCTTCACCAGCCCTTTCTCGCGAGGCGAGAAAGGGTCGGAAATCCTTGACTCGTACGGGCGTGCGGCCGCAATAATCAAGAGGGCAATCAAGTCTGATTCTTGCATGATCGGCGGCTCGAAGGGCCGCCTAACTAGGGGGAAATGTCACCGTGTCCGACAGGGGCGGTCTCGCCGTCGTGCCCGATATTCCCGTACCCAACTGGGCGCGGGAGCTGGAACGTGTGCCGTTGTTATCAGCCAGGGAGGGCCAGACGTTTGCGCTGCTCGGCGCGGGCTGGTCAAACCGCCGTATCGCGCTGCGGCTTCAAGTGACCGAGCGCACGGTGAAGGCACATGTGGCGTCAATACTCGCGAAACTGCAGGTGGAATCGCGGCTACAGGCCGGTCTGGTCGCGCTCAGCTACCGCCACCTGTACCAAAGTACAGTTCCGGGAAGGGTCGTGGCCGGTTAGCGTTGCCCCGTCTGCCCGTTTATCCGTCGGCCGGATAACGACGTGAACCAACCTGTCGCACAGCATTCGCGCCGTCATAGGAAAGGTATTCATGACTGACCGTTCCGGCCCGAGCGGAATGAACCCCGTGTGGACGCTGGTGGTGTCCGGACTCACCGTCTTCATGGCCGCCTTGGACAACCTCGTCGTCATCACCGCGCTGCCCGCCATTCAGAAGGACCTGGGCACCAGCCTCCAGGACCTGGAGTGGACGGTGAACGGCTACACCCTCACCTTCTCGGTCTTCCTGATGGCCGGTGCGGCCGCCGGTGACCGGTTCGGCCGCCGCCGGGTGTTCCTGGCCGGCCTCGTCGTCTTCACCGGGGCCTCCGCCGCCGCGGCGCTGTCCGGCAGCGCGGAGACCCTGATCGCCGCCCGTGCCGTACAGGGCCTCGGTGCGGCCGTGGTGATGCCGCTGACGCTCACCCTGCTGACCGTGGCCGTCCCCGAGCGCCGGCGCGGTGTCGCGCTGGGCGTCTGGGGCGCCCTCAGCGGGCTCGCGGTCGCGCTCGGCCCGCTGATCGGCGGGGCCGTGGTGGAGAAGATCTCCTGGGAGTGGATCTTCTGGGTCAATGTGCCGATCGGTGTGGTGGTGCTGGTGCTCGGCCTGTGGAAGCTGGCCGAGTCCACCCGCCCGGACACCTCGCTGGACCCGGTGGGCACCGTCCTGGTCAGCCTCGGGGTGTTCGGCGTGGTCTACGCGCTGGTGTCCACCACCGAACACGGCTGGTCCAGCGGCCGGGTGCTCGGCTTCCTGGCCGGTGGCCTGGTGGTGCTCGCGCTCTTCGTCGGCTGGGAGCTGCGCACGGCCGAACCGATGCTGCCGATGCGGCTGTTCGGCAACCGCGCGTTCAGCGCGGTCAACGCGGCCAGCCTGCTGATGTTCGCGGCCATGTTCGGACTGGTCTTCCTGCTCACCCAGTTCATGCAGAACATCCAGGGCTTCTCGCCGCTGGAGGCGGGCGTGAAGATGCTGCCGTGGACGGCGATGCCGGTCGTCGTCGCCCCGCTGGCGGCGCTGCTGACCGCCCGGCTCGGCAACCGTCTGGTGGTCGCCGCGGGCCTGCTGTTCGAGGCCGCGGGCCTTGGCTGGCTGGCGTCCGTGGTGAGCGCGGACACCGCCTACGCCGACCAGGTGCCCGGCCTGGTGCTCGGCGGAATCGGCCTGGGGCTGTTCTTCTCGCCCGTCGCGGAAATGGCGATGAACGTCGTCGCGCCCCGCGACCAGGGAATCGCCTCGGGCGCCAACAACACCTTCCGGGAGCTCGGCGGCGCACTCGGCGTCGCGGTGCTCACCTCTGTATTCACCACGCTGGGCGGATATGGCTCGCCCCAGGAATTCGTGGACGGGCTGCGGCCCGCCGCCTGGATCGGCGCCGGAATCGCCGCCGTCGGCTGTCTCGCCATTCTCATGGCACCGCGCGGCCGCACCGCACCGGCCGAAACGAAGGTGATTTCTTCGGGAGCCGTCGAGGATTCATACCAGGGAAACCTTCCGAGCCGGTCGCGCAACTAATATCGACAGAGCGAAGTCAGAGCGAACAAGATGATCCACCGGTCCCCGGATCCCGGATGACCGTTGGGTATGGGGGACGCTATGTACGACGTCATTGTGGTAGGAGCGCGCATCAGCGGTTCATCGACCGCGATGCTCCTGGCGAGAGCGGGGTACCGGGTCCTTCTCCTCGACCGGGCGAAATTCCCCGGCGGTAAGGGGGCCGCCACCAATCTGGTCCATCCTCCGGGAATTCTCCGGCTGAAGCGCTGGGGGCTGCTGGACGAGGTGGCGGCCACCGGCTGCCCGCCCATTCACTCCTACGGTCTGCAGAGCGGCCCCGTCCGGCTGATGGCCGAACTGCCCGCCGTCGAGGGCGTGGCCGAGGCGTACTCCCCGGAGCGCCGCAAGCTGGACGAGATCCTGCTGGAGGCCGCCGTCAAGGCCGGGGCGGAGCTGCGGGAGCAGGTCGCGCTGCGGGAGCTGCTGACGGACGCCCGGGGCACCGTCATCGGCGTCCGGGCCGAGACCGGGGACCGCACCCCCATCGTCGAGCACGCCCGGCTGGTCGTGGGCGCCGACGGCTCGAACTCCACCGTCGCCCGGCTGGTGGGGGCCGAGAAGTACGACTCCCACCCGGTGCTCAACAAGAGCCACTGGTCGTACTGGGCCGATCTGCCGCACGACGGCAAGGTGCGCACCTACCGCCACCGCCATCAGCACGCCTTCACCTGGCCCACCCACGACGGCCTGACCATCGTCGGACTCGCCCTGCCGGTCAAGGACTTCAAGGCGGCCGCCGACCGGGAGCGCGACGCCACGGTCGTCTCCGCCTTCGAGGAGGTCGACCCGGAGTTCGCGGCGCGGCTGCGGGAGACCCGGCGCGTCGACAAGTGGATGACCGGCGCGGTCCCCAACTTCCTGCGCCACTGTCACGGACCCGGCTGGGCCCTGGTCGGCGACGCGGGCTACACCCGCGACCCCATCACCGCCGCCGGTATCACCGACTCGCTGCGCGGTGCCGAACTGCTGGTGGAGGCCGTGGAGCCGGCCCTGGCCGGGGACCGCGACCTCGCCCCCGCCCTCGCCGGCTACGCCCGGCGCCGCGACGCCCTGGTGAGCGGCCACTTCCAGTACACCCGCGACCACGCCGCGATCGCCGACTACAACCGCGAGGAGCTGGAGTTCATCCGGGCGATGGCACGCAGCCCGCACCACGGCAGCGGCATGGTCGGGATGTTCGCCACCATCGTCCCGCCCGCCGAGTTCTACTCCCCGGCCAATATCCATGCCCTCTTCGACCACATCCCGCCGGGCTCCGGGCCGGGCTGGAAGATCCGGATGGTGCGCTGGCTCGTCCGCGGTGCCCCCCGGCATCTGCCCCCGGCGACCCGGCTCGCCGACCGGCTGATCGCCGCCAACCTCGGAAGCATGGGCACCTTCCTGCTCGACTCCCCGGTCGCCCGCGTGGCTTAGGGGGTGTCCGACGGTACGCGTACGCCTGCGGCGGGCTGCTCCCCTCCCCGCCCCTTCCCGACACCTGACGATATGCGGCTCCGCCGCGTGCGGGGCTCCGCCCCAGACCCCGCTCCTCAATCGCCGGAGGGGCTGATTTCAGCCCGTCAGGGGGCACCTCCCAGCGGTAGCTGGGGGAGATTGAGGACACGCCCGAAGGGCGTCCGGGGCCCAGGGGCGAAGCCCCCCACGCGGCGGAGCCGCATATCGATGCAGCCGGGCTCACCCGCGGACGCGCCCACCCGCACGCCCGCACCTCACAAACGGCCTTCGGCCGTCCACAGCGCCGCGCCACCCGCGCGGGTGGCGCACCTCACCCACCGTCACCACCACAGCCATGGAGGCATCGGCATGTCCAGCAATCCGTCCCCCGGCGTCACGACGGCGTTCCTCTTCCCCGGACAAGGCGGCTTCGACGGCGAGGCGCTCCGCCGTGCCAAGGAGCGCCATCCCCAGATCGGCCGGGTCTTCGAGCGGCTCGACACCGTGACCGAGGAGCTCTACGGCAGCCGCATCTCCGAGGTGCTCTTCGGCGAGCGCAAGGCCGACCTGCGCGATCTGCTCGACAACGACCCCTGGGCCTCCCAGGTCGCCATCTACGGCGCCGGTCTGGCCGCCTACGAGATCCTCGCCGCCCAGGGCGTCGCCCCCGACGTCCTGGCCGGGCACAGCCTCGGCGAGATCACCGCCCTGGTGGCGGCCGGGGCCTTCTCGGTCGAGGACGGGGTCCGGATCGTCGCCCGGCGCGTGGCCGTGATCGAGCGGCAGGGCGGGGTCGACGGCCGCATGGTGGCCCTGGCCGCGAGCGCCGAGCGCACCCGCAAGCTGCTGGAGCTGGTGGACGAGCCGCTGCTGGCCGTCGCCACCGAGAACCACGACGAGCAGACCGTGGTCAGCGGCCCCGCGGGAATCCTGGACCGGGTCGTGGCGATCGCCGGGCAGCTGGACGTGGGCGCCATCGAGATCGACACCCCCTTCCCCTTCCACACCCCGGCGCTCGCCCCCGCCGCCCCCGAGTTCGCCGCGTACGTACGGAAGTTGGACCAGCGTCCGCTGAACCGCCCGGTCTACTCGCCGATCCTGCAGCGCTACTACGAGCCGGACGACGCCCTCGCCGAGCTGCTGGCCGAGCACTTCACCCGGCCGGTGGGGTTCGCCGCGGCCGTACGGCACCTGCGGGAGACCGGTGCCGAGGTGTTCGTGGAGGCGGGTGGGCGCGCCGCGCTCTCCAAGCTGGTCGCCAAGGTGACCGACGGCTCCGCGGTGCGGTCGCTGCCCACGCTGGCCGTGACCGGCGGGCGGCTCGCGCTCGACGGGACCCTCGACGCGCTGCGCGAGGCCGGTCTGGCGGCGCCCGAGCGCGGCGGGCTCGCCGAGCTGCTGGCCCCCTCGGTGCCCGCGGACCTCTTCGCGGCGTACTGGAGCGAGCGCGGCCACATGGTGCTGGAGCTGGTCCGCACCGAACTGGACGCCTTCCGCAAGTCCACCGAGGGCGGGGACGCCGCCGAGCCCGAGCCGCGGCCCGCGGCGGCCGCCGGGTCGGAGCCCGCCGCCGAGGCCGCTCCCGCGCCCGCACCGGAGGCTCCTGCGGTCTCCGGGTCCGGTTCGCGGCCCGAGGGGTACGGCCGCGACCGGCTCTTCGAGGAGCTGCGGACCCTCTACGCCGAGGCGCTCGAATACCCCGAGGACGTCTTCGAGGACGAGGTGCAGCTGGAGGCGGAACTGGGAGTCGACTCCGTCAAGCAGGTCGAACTCCTGTCCAGGGTCTCCAGCCGCTACGGGCTGCCGCCGCGCGAGTCCGGCTTCCGGCTGGCCACCTACAACACCATGGGCAAGATCACCGACTTTGTGCTCCAGCAGCTCAACGACCAAGGGGCCCACGCACCGGCCTCCGCCACGGGCTGAAGCGCCCCCTCGTCGCAGAAGGAGTCAGTCGTTCCCATGAAAGACCTCACGGGGAAGGTGGCCCTGGTCACCGGGGGTTCCAAGGGCGTGGGCAAGGCGATCGCGCGGACCCTCGCGGCCCGCGGCGCCGATGTCGTCCTCAACTACTTCCACTCGCACGACCAGGCCAAGCGCACCAGGGACGAACTGGTGGCAAGCGGTGCCCGGGTCGAGCTCGCCCGCGCCTCGGTGGCCCGGCAGGAGCAGGTCGACCGGATGTTCGCCGAGATCGAGGAGCGCCACGGGCGGCTGGACATCCTGGTCAACAGCGCCGCCAACGGGGCCCTGTTGCCCCTGGCCGAGGTGACCGACGAGGACATCGCCAAGGCCATCGACACCAACTACAAGGGCGGACTGCGCTGCGCCCGCGCCGCGGCCCCGCTGATGGCGCGGGGCGGCGGCGGGTCGATCGTCACCGTCTCGGCGCTCGGCGGCTCGCAGATGGTGATGGCCAACTACTCGGCCTGCGCCCCCGCCAAGGCGGCCGCCGAGGCGGCCACCCGCTATCTCGCCGTGGAGTACGCCCCGCTGGGCATCCGGGTGAACACCGCCTCGGCCGCCATGCTGGAGAGCGAGGTCGCGGACAAGTTCCCCCGGGCCCGGGAGATGCGGGAGGTGATCGCGAGGGCGACCCCCTTCGGACGGCTGGGCACTCCGGAGGAGTTCGCCGACGTGGTCGCCTTCCTGGCCTCCGACGCCTCGCGGTGGATCACCGGGCAGGTGGTGCTCGCCGACGGGGGGCTGACGCTGGGCGCCGCCCTCATGTCGCCGCCCGCCGCGGCCCCCGTACGGGAGGAGGCCGCACCGGAGCCGGAACCCGTCGTGACGCCCGAACCCGTCCTGGCGCCCGAGCCGAAGCCCGCCGCAGCCGCCGCCGGGGCCGTGGACGCGCCCGGCTCCGACCTGCCCCCCGAGGTCCCCGAGGTCACCGAGGCCACCGACGTCCCCGACGTCCCCGACGACGCGATCGCCGTCGTCGGCATGGGCCTGGCGGTCGCCGGGGCGAACAGCCCCGAGGAGTTCTGGAAGCTCCGTACGACCGGTGACGAGCTGTTCGTCAAGATCCCCCGGGACCGCTGGCGGCACGAGAACTTCCACGCCGCCGACACCGCCGCCGAGGACAAGGCGTACGCCGACCGCTGCGTCTTCATCACCGACTTCCAGGCCGCCCCCGGCTCCGTCGACAGCATGGCCGAGGGCGCGGACGACCACGAGCTCACCACCATGTGGCTGCGCCACAGCCTGGTCCAGGCCCTGGACGGAGTGCGCCACCAGGACTCCGACCGCTGCTCCTTCGTCGTCGGCTACACCCCCGACGGCAGCCAGCACCTGGAAGAGGCCGGGGTGCTGGACAGCGTCACCCGGATGACTCACGACATCCTCGGGGACCTGCCGCTGGACGACGATGAGCGCACCACCCTCGGCGGCGACATCGAGGCGGCCCTGAACCGCCGCTACCGGCGCGCCGGCCGGGACCGCTCGCGCTTCCTGCCGCACCGCGTCGGAGAGCTGGCGATGCGCGGTCTGCTGCCGCCCTCCACCGAGCTGCACATGGTGGACACCGCCTGCTCCTCGTCGCTGTACGCGATCGACATCGCGGCCAAGGGCCTGCTGATGGGCAAGCAGGACATCGCCGTCTGCGGCGGCGCCTTCGCGCTCGCCCCGCGCGGCACCGTGCTCTTCTCCAAGCTCCAGGGGCTCTCCAAGCGCGGTGAGGTGCACGCGCTGGACGAGGACGCCGATGGCGTGATCTTCGCCGACGGCGCCGCGCTTGTCGTCCTCAAGCGGCTGAGCCGGGCGCGGGCCGACGGCGACGAGGTGCTCGGGGTGCTCCGCGCCTTCGGCTCGTCCTCCGACGGCAAGGGCAAGGCCATCTACGCCCCCAACGCCGCCGGTCAGAGCCTGGCCGTGCGGCGCGCCCTGGAGACGGGCGAGGTCGAGGGCTCCGCGGTGAGCTGGGTCAACGCCCACGCCACCGGCACCCCGGCCGGTGACCTCGCCGAGTTCACCACGCTGCGGGAGTACTACGGCACCGCCGGACCCGCCGCGGTCACCTCCAACAAGTCCCTGATCGGCCACACCGGCTGGGCGGCGGGCGTGGTCTCGCTCATCGAGAACCTGCTGGGCCTGGCCGAGCACACCATCCCCGGTCAGTTCCGCTTCTCCAAGCCCCGCGAGGACTTCCGGCTCGCCGAGACCGGACTGGAGATCACCCCCGGGCACAAGGGCTGGCCGGAGCAGACCGGTGGCCCGCGGCTGGCCGCGGTGTCGGGCTTCGGCTTCGGCGGCACCAACGCCCATCTGATCGTCTCCGAGCACCGGGCGCGCCCCGCCGCCGCGAACGCCACCGCCACCGACCGGGCTCCCGCGACCGTCACCAAGGTCCCGGACACCGGCAGCCGGGTGGCGATCGTCGGCTGGTCGGCCCATCTGCCGGGGCTGGCGGGCCGTGAGGAGGTCACCCGCTGGCTGGGCGGCGGTCCGCGTCCCCGCGACAGCTTCGGCGACGAGTACCCGGCGCCGCCGTTCAGCAAGGTCCGGCTGCCTCCCAAGACCATCCGCGCCCTGGACCGCTGCCAGCTGATGATCGTGGAGTGCGCCCATCAACTGCGCGACCAGATGCCGGACTTCTGGCAGGAGCGGGCGCTCAAGACCGGGGTGTTCGTCGGCCATATGGGCCCGACCCGCGCCGCGATGCTCTACGCCAACCGCTGCTACCTCGACGACATCGCCGAGGCGCTGGGCGAACTGCCCTCCGACGCCCTGCCCGGTGTCCTGGAGCGGCTCGGCGACCGCGTACGCGGCATGATCCCGGCCTCCAACGAGGACTCCTTCCCCGGCCAGATGCCCAACATCATCTCGGCCCGGGTGGCGAACTACTTCGACCTCAACGGCCCGAACATGACGATGGACTCCGGCTTCGCCTCCGCCGTCTCCTCCATCACCTCCGCGGGCCGCTATCTGCGCACCGGTGAGCTGGACTTCGCACTCGCGGGCGGGATCAACGGCAACAGCCTCCCCGAATACCGGACGCTGATCGGCGAGCTGCTGCCCCCGGAGGCCCGGGAACTCGCCGAGGGAGCCTTCCTGTTCGCCCTCACCACCGAGGAGCGGGCTCGCGCCGCCGGGCTCGAGGTGCTCGCGTACGTGGACGAACCGCTCGGTGCCGTCGAGGCGGGGCGCGGGGAACAGGCCGCGGACGAGATCCTGCTGTGCGGCGCGCCCACGCCCGAGCACGCCCGCTATCTGGGCGCGGCCGGTGGTCTCGCCGTCCTCAGGGCGCTGCACCGGCCCTCGGGGACCGTGGAGATCGCCACCGACGAGAGCGAGGGCGCAGCCGGGGCCCGGCTCCGGCTGACCATCCCGGGCGACGGCCCCGAACCCCACGGCCGGAAGTCCCACGGCCGGAAGTCCGACGGCCCGGAGTCCGCGGTCCCGGAGGCGGTCCCGGCCGCGCTGCCCGCCGCGTTCACCACCGGCGGACGGCTCGCGGACGGCACCCCGGTACGGGTCCGCCGCCAGGTGCCCGTCCTGACCGAGCTGCCCGCGCGCACCGTGCGCGAGCGCGTCCCGTTCCTGCCCGCCGGGGCGGTGGTGCTCACCGACGCCCCCGAGCCGCTCGCCGCCGCCGCGCCGCCGGACGCGGACCTCACCGTCCTGTCCACGGCGCCGCTCGCGGCCCCGCGCCCCGGCTGGCACCACCTGCCCGAGGTCACCGAGGAGTCGGTCCGCCGGGCCCTGGCGGGCGCGGGCCCCGGGGTCACCCACCTCAGGGTGGTGGGTGACCCCGGCCGGGCGGCCCCGGACGGCCCCGCGCCCGCCCTCACCGCCCTGCACGACGCCGCCTATCTGACCCTCCAGCACCTCTACGACGACCTGGGCGACCCCGGCTCCTCGGCCGTGGCGCTGCTGCTGGGCGCCGCGCCGGGCGGAATCCCGCATCCGTACACCGGGCTCTTCACCGGGCTGTGGAAGACCGTGGCCCTGGAGCGCGACGCCTGCCTCGCCTTCACGCTGTGCACCTCGGCCACCGACCTCACCGAGGCGATGGCCCGCGCCGAGGAGGAGAGCGCGGCCGAGCGGGTCTTCCCGGCGGTGTTCGACCTCGACGGCGTACGCAAGGCGTATCTGCTCTCCGACGAGCCGCACGACCTGGGAGCGGGGGCGCCCGCCGCCCTCGGCCCGGACTCGGTCGTGGTGGTCGCCGGGGGCGCCCGGGGCATCACGGCCGAGGTGGTCAAGGCGGTCGCCGAGCACTTCCGGCCCCGGATCTACGTCCTGGGCAGCAACTCCCTCGACGACTACCCGCCGGAGACGTACCAGGGCACCGACGAGGAGTTCGCCGCCCGCCGAGCCGGGTACATCAAGACGGAGATCGCCCGGCGCGACGGCCGCACCGTGGCCGACATCAACCGCGCCTTCGACCGCATGGTCAACGCCCGCCGGGCGAAGCGCAACCTGGACGAGATGGCCGCCCACAGCGGCACCGGCCGGGTCACCTACCTCGCCTGCGACATGCGCGACGGCGCGGCGGTGGACCGGGCGATCGGCCGGGTGCTGGACGAGCGGGGGCGGATCGACCTGCTGGTCAACGCCGCCGGGCTGCAGTGCTCCGGGCTGATCAAGGACAAGAGCTTCGCCGAGTTCAGCTCCATCCGCGATCTGAAGCTGGACTCCTACCTCCACCTCAAGCGCGCCCTGCGCACCGCACCGCCCCGGCTGTGGTGCAACTTCGGCTCGCTGCTGGGCTACTTCGGCCAGCTGGGGGAGGCCGACTACGCCGCGGCCAACGACTTCCTGGCCGCCGCCGCGACCCACACCCGCGCCACCGATTCGCCGACGGACGAGTTCACCATCGGCTGGACGCTGTGGGAAGGCGTCGGCATGGGGGCCAACGAGCTGACCAAGGCGTACTACGAGCGCGCGGGCTCGTACAGCAACATGGCCATCGCCGAGGGCATCCACCACTTCGTCCAGGAGCTCCACGCCCCCGTGCGGCGCCCGTCCGTGGTCCACCTCGGCGACGCCGAACGCGCCACGGTGGAGCGCTTCTACCCCGGCTACCTGGACCAGCGGCCCGGGTTCTTCCTGCGCCGGCCGGTGGAGTCCGACGAGCGGTCCGTGGTCTACGAGTGCCCCTTCGACCTGGACACCGACGCCTATCTCGAACACCACACGGTGCGCGGCGAAGCCACCCTGCCCGGCACCTTCGTCACCGAACTGGCCGCCGAGGCCGCCCGGACCCTGGCCCCCGGCAAGCGGGTGATCGCCTTCGAGGATCTGCGCTTCGAGCACTTCCTGCGGGTCTACCGCGACATCCCGGCCGGTCCCAGGCGTATCCGCGCCGAACTGGTGGACAGCCCCGGGGAGGTGACCGTCGTCCAGGTGCGGATCACCGAGGACGTGGTCGCGCCCAGCGGGGTGGTCCTGGTCAAGGACCGGGTGCACTTCATGGCCCGGGTGCTGCTCGACACCGAGGCGCCCACCGCGCCGCGCTGGGAGGAGTGGCCGGCGGGGGAGGAGACCCCGGTCCCCGACCCGTACCACCAGCCCGGCTCCCCGGTGCGGCTGACCGGCCCCTTCGTCTCCACCACCGACACCCGGATCCACCCCCGGGGCAAGCGCGCCCGCTACGCGCCCGACGTCCCGGCCGGTGATCCGGTGTGGTCCCGCTTCACCGTGCCGAGCATCCTGCTCGACGGGCTGGCCCGGGTGGGGGTGCTGGATCTGGTCGACGGGCATCTGGTGCCGGTGGCCGCACCGCTGTCCATCCGCCGGATCGATCTGTACGAGGAGATCAGCGACCACGACCTGGCCGCGTCCGGAGAGGACATCGACCTCTTCGTCACCCCGCCCGGCTTCGATCTGACGGCCGACACCATCAGCAACCGCTTCGTGGCGGTGCGGCCCGACGGCCGGATGCTGCTCCAGATGAAGGACATGCGGGCCACCCTCATCGGCTACATCGACGCCGAGACCGGTGAGGCCGTCCCCCTGGAGCGGGCACCGGCGGGGGAGGACCGGACATGACCGCGGCTCAGCCGGACATGACCGTGACCCAGGAGGACGCGCCGGTCCAGCCGGTGGCCCGGATGGTGTGGCGGCTCACCGAGCTGCCCCGCCCCGCCGGGCCGCGCCCAATGCCGGCCGGGCTGCGGGTGCTGCTGATCGGCGGCGAGGAGGACATCGCCGCCGGTGTGGAGCGCGAACTGAAGGAGCACGGCGCGCTGGTGCGCCGGGAGCCGGACGGCCCCGGCCCCGTGGACGCCATCGTCGACCTCACCGTGGGCCGGGCGTACGACCCGGACCGGGCCGCCTCCGCCGGGGCCTGGCGGCGGGCGCTGACCGAGACCGTGACCGCGCTGCGCGGCACTTACGACGACTGGGCGGCCGAGACCGCCGCGCACCGGCTGTGCTATCTCGCCGTCAGCTACCTCGGCGGCGGGATGGGCCAGCATCCGCGGGACGGTCTCGAGCAGCCGCTCGGCGGCATCTGGGCGGGGCTCGCCAAGACCCTGCACCGGGAGTTCCCCAACGTGGCCGCCCGCGTCGTCGACATCGACCTGGCCGCCTCCGCCGAACTGCCCGGCATCGTCGCCGCCGAACTCGGCGGCACCGGTGAGATCGAGGTCGGCTACCGCGACGGCCGCCGGTACACCCTCACCCCCGAGGACCGGCCCGTGGCCGCGCCCGCCCTCACCCTCGGCCCCGAGGACACCGTGCTGATCTCCGGCGGCGGCCGGGGCATCGGCTGGGAACTGGCCAGGTCGCTGGCCGCCCGGCACGGCGTACGGGTCGTGGTGACCGGCCGGGAGCCGTTCCCCGGCGGGGACGAGCCCTGGTTCGGCGTGGACGAGGCCGGGTGGAAGCGTTACGAGAAGCAGGTCTGGGCGGGCCGCGCCAAGGGCGAGTCGCCCGCCGTGGTCCGCGGCCGGCTGGCCCGCACCCGCCGGCTGTGGGAACTGGCCACCCATGTGACCTCCGCCCGGCGCGAGGGGCTGCGCATCGAGTACGCGCGCTGCGACTTCACCGACCGCGCCCAGGTGCGCGAGCTCATCCGGCGCGAGGACGCGCTGGAGGGCGGCCGGCTCGCCGGGGTGGTGCACAACGCCGGGGTGGACACCTCCGCCCGGCTGCCGAAGAAGACCGACGAGGAGATCCTCCGCACCGTCGAGGTCAAGATCGACGGCTTCCTCAACGTCTTCGAGGAGGTGCGGAGCCGCGACCTGAAGTTCTTCTGCAGCGTCGGCTCTCTCACCGGACGGCTCGGCGGCATGGTCGGCCAGCTCGAATACGCGGCGGCCAACGACGGTCTCGCGCGGCTCGGCCAGTGGGCCGCCCGCCGGGCCGCGTTCCCCGTGATGACCCTCGCCTGGCCCACCTGGGACCGCATCGGGCTGATCGCCAACTTCGCCGCCACCCTGCGCTACATGGCCGCGATCGACGTGGCGGACGGTCTTGAGCGCTGGCGGGCCGAACTGCTGGCGGGCTCCGAGGGCGAGGTCACCTTCGTCGGGCCGCTGGGCAAGGCCATCGACCCGGGACAGGCCATCGGCTATCCGGTGGTCCCCGCGCTGCCCGGCTTCGCCGCCGCGTATCCGAAGGTCTTCCACCTCGGCGAGGTGACCTCCTACCAGCCGCACGCCCAGCTGACGGCACGCGTCGTCCTCGACCCCGAACACACCCCCGCGCTCGGCGACTTCCGCATCGACGGCACCCCCGCGCTGCCGCCCTCCCTGCTGCTGGAGAACGCCCTGCGGGCCGCCGAATGGATCGTCCCGGAGGACTTCCCGGCGCTGCGGGCCGGTGCGCTGGAGGAGATCGTGGTGCCGCTCGCGCTGCTGCGTCTCGACGGCCCCGCGATCCGGCTGGTCCGCGAGATCCGCGGCTTCCACCAGGGGCACGACTGGATCGTGGAGGTCCGCTACCGCCACGAGGGCGGTGGGGACGGCCCGGAGGCGAGCCTGCGCATCGTCCACGAGACCGGCGCGACACGGCCGCCCGCCCCGCCGCGCCCCGACGTGCCGCAGACCACCACCCTCCGCTCCGGGCCGCCCTTCCTCCACTGGCGCGGCGCCGTGCTGCCGCTCTCCGCATGGACGGTGGCGCCGGAGGGCCGCCTGGTGACCGAGGTCCCGCGCTGCCTGCCGGTCGACCTGTGGGCGACGCCGTACGTGCCCGGGACGGCCCTCCCCGTCGCCGCGCTGGAGAACGTGGTGCGGCGGTGCACCACCCAGGGCGACGGCCTCTCGGTCACCGCCGACCCCCTGATCCTCGGCCGGATCGCACCGCACTCCGCCGAGCGCGGGCCCACCCGTGTCGAGGGCGATCCCTCGCTCGGCGTCTGGCGGATCACCGACGCAGACTCCGGGGACCCCGTGGCGACCGTCTCGGGACTCTCCGGCCCGCTGGGAAACACGACGGAATAGACAGCACGACAGAAGAGAAAGGCAGTTCATGTCCACTCCCGAGCAGAACAAGGCCGTCCTCGAGCGCTACTACGAGGAGTGCCTCAACAAGGGCAATCTCGACGTCATCTACGAGGGCGCCACCGAGGACCACATCAGCCACGGCACCGCCGCCAACGGCAAGGAGGGCGTGGAGCACCTGAAGGAGTGGGTGCGGCTCCAGCGCGCCTCCTTCCCCGACCTCCACGTCACCGTGGACGACTGGATCCTGGAGGGGAACAAGGTCGTCAGCCGCTTCACCGCGCGCGGCACCCACACCGGCGACGACTACGCGGGCCTCATCCCGGCGCAAGGCCGCAAGCTGGAGATCCCCGGCATCGTCATCGACGAGTTCAACGGCGAGGGCAAGATCGTGGAGAGCTGGTTCTCCATGGACTCCTACGACCTCGCCACCCAGCTCGGGGCGTTCGACGCGCCCCCCGCATGACCGGCCATGAGCCGGCCCCGGGCTCCGGGGCCGGCATCCCGGTCCTCATCACCGGCTGCTCCTCCGGAATCGGCCGCGCGTGCGCGCTGCGGCTGCACCGGGCCGGGCACGCCGTGTACGCCACCGCGCGGCGGCCCGAGACGCTGGCGGAGCTCGCGGCGCTCGGCGTCCGCACCATGGCGCTCGACGTCACCGACGAGGAGTCCATGGCCACCGCCGTCGCGAAGGTCGAGGCGGCGCACGGCGCGGTCGGGGCGCTGGTCAACAGTGCGGGCTACGCCATGTCGGGCTGTATCGAGGAGGCCTCCCTGGCCGAGGTGCGCGAGCAGTTCGAGACCAATGTGTACGGCCTGGTCCGGCTCAGCCAGCTGGTGCTGCCCGCGATGCGCGCCCACGGCGGCGGCACCATCGTCAACGTCTCCTCCATCTTCGGCCGTTACGCCGTCCCCGGCTCGGGCTTCTACAACGCCACCAAGCACGCCGTGGAGGGCTTAAGCGACTCGCTGCGGAACGAGGTGGCCGACTTCGGGGTGCGGGTCGTCCTCGTCGAGCCGGGCCCGGTGCGCACCACCCGCTTCGGCGCCACCTACGTGGCCAATCTGCGGCCGGTGAGCCGGACGTACGAGACCTTCCGCCGGGAGAGCGCCGAGTACTTCGAGGCGATCTACACCGGCCGCCGCCGGACCCTGGCGGGCACTTTCGCGATCCAGCCGGACGATGTGGCCCGCCGGGTGGCGAAGGTGGTGGCCAAGGGCGCCCGCGGCTCCCGGCCGCGCGCCCGCTACCCCGTCGGACTCCTCGCCCACAGCACCATCGCCCTGCGGCGCCTCACCTCCGACGTCCTTTTCGACCATCTCTTCGTGCGCCGCCTGTTTCCGGTGCCCCGCGGGCCGCGGCCGCGAAAGCAAGGAGACCACCGATGACCACAGCGACCTCCGCGCCGCGCATCGCACCCGGCCCCAAGGGCGCCCCGCTGCTGGGCAGTCTGGGCCCCTGGAAGCGGAACACCGCCGAATTCCTGCTCGGTCTGCAGCGCGACCACGGCGAGATCGTCCGGATGCGACTCGGCCCCTTCCTGGTGCACCAGGTGACCGAGCCCGAGGCGGTGCGCCGGGTGCTGGTGGAGAACAACGGCAACTACGTCCGCGGCCCGCTCTACGAGCAGTTCGGCGTCGTCATGGGCAAGGGACTGCTCACCACCGACGGCGAGTTCTGGCGCGCCCACCGGCGGGCGGTGCAGCCGGTCTTCCTCAAGAACGCCATCACCGACATCATCCCCAACATCATCCGGGCCACCGAGGAGATGCTGGAGACCTGGGAGCGCAAGGCCGCCGCCGGTGAACCGGTCGACCTGATGACCGACATGCTGCGGCTGACCCTGGTCACCCTCTCCCGCTCGCTGTTCGCCTACGACATCAAGCCGGACTCGGCCCTGCTGAAGACGATCGTGGACGATGTGGTGGAGGTGATGTTCCGCCGCGGCACCGCCACCGAGATGCTGCCCTCCTGGGTGCCGACGGACCGTCAGCGCAAGATCCTCAGGATCCACCGGGTCTTCGACCGCATCGTGGCCGATGTGCGCCGGAGTTACGCGGAGACGGGGGAGGGGCCGCTGATCGCGCTGATGGAGCGGGCCACCGACCCGGCCACCGGTGAGCCCTGGACCGATCAGCAGATCAAGGACGAGCTGCTCACGGTCTATCTGGCCGGCCATGAGACCACCGCCGTCTCCCTGTGCTGGACGCTGCTGTCGGTCGCCGCCCACCCCGGCGTGCAGGAGGAGCTGGACGCCGAGATCGCCACGGTGCTCGGCGGCGGGCTGCCGGACGCGGAGAGCGCCGAGGCGCTGACGTACACCAAGATGGTCGTCGACGAGAGTCTGCGGATGCACCCGCCCATCTGGATCTTCCCCCGGGCGGCGGTCGAGGCGGACACCCTCGGCGGCTACGGCATCGAACCGGGCTCCTCGATCCTGCTGTCCCCGCTGGTCTCCCACCACAACCCGCGCCACTGGGACAACCCGCTGGCCTTCGACCCGTACCGGTTCACCCCGCAGGCCATCAAGGAGCGGCCGCGGATGGCGTATCTCCCGTTCGGCTCGGGGCCCCGGCAGTGCGTCGGCAACTTCATGGCGCTGCTGGAGCTGCGCATCATCGTGGCCATGGTGAACCAGCGCTTCCGGATCAGCCGGATCCCGGGAACCGAACTGCGGTACGGCTCACCGGTGATCTCGCTGCGGCCGCTCGAGGACGTGATGGTGACGGTGACTTCGCGCGAGCGATCCACCGCCGCACCCCGCCCGTCCCGCCGGACCGCTCCCGCCGCCCCCGCCGCCTGCCCCCACCACCCGTAGTCCGCGAGGGTGGAAGCGGAATCGGAGTTCCGGGCCGGGCCGACGCCGTGGCCTTTCCCGATTTGACCCGCGCGCCCCGGCCCGGGAAACCCGGCACACCGTCAGAAGCAGGGATCCGTGGCGGTGGATCGTTATCCCCGGGACGCGGGCGCTTTTCAGGGAAAACGCGTCCCGCGGGGTTGCGGACGAGAATGCGGAAGATGTGCGGCGGGGCGCGAAGGGCGAGGCCCGAGCCGACCGCGCGGCAGCGCTCCGGTGCCGGGGCGACGCCCTCCGGCGGGCCGCGGAAACCGTCCCCGGGCCGGGTCGGAAATCCACCGCGCCGACCGGTCGGTTTTCTTGATGCTCCTGGTGGAAGGGGTGGGACGGACCCTTTCCCCGGGTGCGCCGGGACGGGCAAGAACTTCATTTCACGATCGCTACGGCCGTTTACTCCCAGGTGGCGCCCAGTGCGGCCGTCCACCGCCCCCCGTCCGCCCCCGGAGCACTCGCGCACAATGCCTCCGAATGAATGTCCGACGTATGTACGGACGCTCCCCCGCGCCCCGGGTGACCCGGATGGTGGTCGCTGAGCCATCCGGCGGGGCAACCCCGCGGATCTGTGGCAGGGTCAGGGGGCTAGCAGTTGAACCAGAGGCACTGTCACCGCCGCTGTTCACTAAACGGAGGCGCTGTATCGTGTGCGTGTACGCCGGGTTGTCGAGCGGCGCAGCATCAGGGAGGGGGACGCGTGTCGCCAGGGGAAGCGCACGTCGCACCGTACTCACGGCGCGAGCGGCTGCGCATCGCGACCATCCGTGAAATCAAGGACGTCGCCCGGACGCTCCTGGTTCAGGAGGGCCCGGAGAATGTGACCATCCGGGCCATCGCCCGTGAGATGGGCATGACCGCGCCGGCCGTCTACCGCTACTTCAGTAGCCGGGATGCGCTGATCCTTCAGCTGCGTGTGGACATTTTCGAGGAGATGGCCCGCTTCATGCGCGGCGTCCTCGGCCAGCACCCCGAGGAGGAGCCGGGCCGCCGGTGGATCAGCGGCGCCCGTGCGCTGCGCGTCTGGGCGATCAAGCACCCCCATGAGTTCGGGCTGATCCTCGGCCCGTGGGCCCCGGGGCTCGGCCGCGAGGAGACCAAGCCCGAGCGCCATATGAGCTGGGTCTTCGGCTCCGTCTTCTCCGATCTGGTCGCCGACCTGTGGCGGGTGCGGGGCTTCCCCGCCCCCGAGGTCGAGGAGCTCGACCCCGGCCTCGCGCGCACCCTCACCGCGCTCAGCGAGGACCAGGACGTCGACATGCCCCCCGGAGCCATCGCCGTGATGCTCCGCTGCTGGGTGCGGCTGTACGGGGTGATCTCCATGGAGGCGCTCGGCCATATGTCCTTCGCGCTCTCCGAGGGCCAGCACTTCTTCGAGTTCGAGCTCCGCGACCTGTGCCGGGTGCTGGACATCTCGGAGTTCTACGAAGAGGTCGTCTGAGGTCATCCGAAGGCCCCCGGACACCGGCCCGGGGGCGTTCGCCGGTCATCTGCCCGGCGCCCCGTAGAAGGTCACATCGGGGTATCGCTCCGTACATGTGTACACCGAGAGGCGTAAGCTGTGGCAATGCCCGTCCGGATCATGCCGGAGCCGGGCCCTTGTCGCCTGTTCGGGGGCTAGGGGCCGGGGCCCGTTGACAAGACGGAGCGGCGTGTCCGGATCGTGCGGACCCTGGTAACCGGTGTAGAACGGGGGATGTGACGGCATTGGCTACACGGCCCATCTCCAGCGCTCCCGGGGGGCCCGGTCGCCGGGACCCACGTGGCGTCCTGGGTCTCGCCCGTACGCCTGGCTGTCCACGGTGACCGTCGAGGACGAGCGCAGCGGGTCCCATACCACGTCGAGCGGCCGGAGCGGCGGGCAGGAAGCCGCCCGCGCCGTGCTCGACAAGGCCGCCCACGAGAACTTCCCCGTGGCCCCCTTCTTCCTCCCCCGCGCCTGGCGCACCGATCTGATGGCCGTCTACGGCTACGCCCGGCTGGTCGACGACATCGGCGACGGCGATCTGGCCCCCGGCGGCGCCGACGCCGAACTGCTCGGTCTTGAGCGCGACCGGGCGGACGACGCGCTCGCGATGCTGGACGCGTTCGAGACCGATCTCCGCCGGGTCTTCCAGCCCGCCGCGGAGCCGCGCCATCCGCTGCTGCGGGCCCTGTGCCCCACCGTCCACCGCCATGGGCTTGACCAAGAGCCCTTCCTGGGGCTGATCGAGGCCAACCGCCAGGACCAGCGGATCCGGCGGTACGCCACCTACCAGGATCTCCTCGACTACTGCGAGCTGTCCGCCAACCCGGTCGGACGGCTCGTCCTCGGCATCACCGGCACCGCGAGCCCCGAGCGGACCCGCCGCTCGGACGCCATCTGCACCGCCCTGCAGATCATCGAGCACCTTCAGGACGTGGCCGAGGACCTCCGCAGGGACCGCGTCTATCTGCCCGCCGAGGACATGAAACGCTTCGGAGTGACCGAGGCCGACCTCGCCGCCCCCAGGGGCGGCGTACGGTTGCGCGCGCTGGTCGCGAAGGAGGCGGAACGCGCCGCTGCCCTGCTGAATGAAGGCACCCCCCTGGTGGGTAGCGTCCACGGCAGGCTCAAGGTGCTGCTCGCCGGATTCGTGGCCGGGGGGCGGGCCGCTTTGCGGGCGGTCGCGGCCGCGGGACATGACGTACTCCCTGGACCGCCCAGGCCCACCAAGCTCAGCCTGCTGCGCGAGGTGGGGGCGACACTGCGAAGAGAGGGGTGAGCCGGACCGTGAAGGGATCTCCGCACGCGTCCGCGCCAGTGCTCGCGGCGTACCGCTACTGCGAGGCCGTGACCGGCCACCAGGCCCGCAACTTCGCCTACGGCATCAGGCTGCTGCCGACGGAGAAGCGCCATGCGATGTCGGCCCTGTACGCCTTCTCCCGCCGGGTCGACGACATCGGCGACGGCCCCCTCGACCCGGAGGCCAAGCGCGCCCGGCTGGCGGACACCCGTGCCCTGCTGGACCGGATGCGGGGCGGCGGTATCGAGGAGGACGACACCGACCCCGTCGCCGTCGCCCTCGCCCATGCCGCACACCGCTTCCCGATCCCGCTGGACGCGCTGGACGAGCTGATCGACGGCGTGCTGATGGACGTGGCCGGGCAGACCTACGAGACCTGGGACGACCTCAAGGGCTACTGCCGCTGTGTGGCGGGCGCCATCGGACGGCTGTCGCTCGGCGTCTTCGGGACCGCCCCCGGCACCGGCCACAGCGAGGACGAGCTCGAGCGCGCCCCGGCTTACGCCGACACCCTCGGGCTCGCCCTGCAGCTGACCAACATCCTGCGCGACGTCCGTGAGGACGCCGCCACCGGGCGTACCTATCTGCCCGCCGACGACCTGGCCAAATTCGGCTGCACCGACGCGTTCCGCGGCTCCACCGCACCGCCGGACGCCGACTTCACCGGTCTGGTCCACTTCGAGGTGCGGCGGGCCAGAGCCCTGTTCGCCGAGGGCTTCCGGCTGCTCCCCCTGCTGGACCGGCGCAGCGGCGCGTGCGTGTCCGCCATGGCGGGCATCTACCGCAGGCTCCTGGACCGGATCGCCAAGGACCCCGCGGCCGTCCTGCGCGGCCGCGTCTCGCTGCCCGGCCATGAGAAGGCGTATGTGGCGGTGCGCGGGCTGGCCGGTCTTGACACCCGCGCCGTCGAGCGCCGCTCCACCGGGAGGCCGGTGTGACCCACTCGACCCTGGACCCCGCCCCGGCCGCCGGGCGACGCCCCGCCGGGCGGAGCGCCCTGGTGATCGGCGGCGGGCTCGCCGGTACGACGGCCGCGCTCGCGCTGGCCGACGCCGGGCTGCGGGTCACCCTGGTCGAGGGCCGCCCCCGCCTCGGCGGCCTCGCCTTCTCCTTCCACCGCTCCTCCCCGGCGGGTGTGCTCAGCGTCGACAACGGCCAGCATGTGTATCTGCGCTGCTGCACCGACTACCAGTGGTTCCTGGAGCGGGTCGGCGCCGCCCGACTCGCCCCGCTCCAGGGCCGGTTGGACGTCCCCGTCCTCGACGCCCGGGGGCGCGAGGGGCGGCGGCTCGGCCGGCTGCGCCGCACCGCCCTGCCGGTGCCGCTCCATCTGTCCGCGAGCCTGGCCACCTACCCCCATCTCTCCCTCGCCGAGCGCGCCCAGGTGGGCCGCGCCGCGCTCGCCCTGGGGCGGCTGGACCCCGAGGACCCGGAGCTGGACGGGGTGGACTTCGCCGGCTGGCTGCGCCGCCACGGCCAGTCGCCGCGCGCCGTCGAGGCGCTGTGGGACCTGGTCGGCGTGGCCACGCTCAACGCCACCGCGCCCAATGTCTCGCTGGGCCTGGCCGCGATGGTCTTCAAGACCGGGCTGCTCTCCCGGCCCGGCGCCGCCGACATCGGCTGGGCCCGCGCCCCGCTCGGCGAACTGCACCACGCCCACGCCCACCGCGCCCTGGACGCGGCGGGCGTGCGGACCGACCTGCGTACCCGGGTGACCGCCGTCACCCGCACCCCCGGGGGCCGCTGGAGCGCGGCCACCGCCGGGCGGCCGGGGGAGGAGCCGCGGGCCGAGGCGGACGTACTGGTGCTGGCCGTACCGCAGCGCGAGGCGCACGCCCTGCTGCCCGACGGCGCCCTGAAGGACCCCGGCCGGCTGCTGCGCATCGGCACCGCGCCCATCCTCAATCTGCATGTGATCTACGACCGCACGGTGCTGCGCCGCCCCTTCTTCGCCGCGATCGGCTCCCCCGTCCAGTGGGTCTTCGACCGGACGGACGCCTCGGGGCTGAGGGACGCGCCCGGGGCCGGGGACAGCCAGTACCTGGCGGTGTCGCAGTCCGCCGCGTACGACGACATCGACCGCCCGGTGGCCGAGCTGCGCGCCCGCTATCTGCCCGAGCTGGAGCGGCTGCTGCCGGTCGCCCGCGGGGCGCGGGTGCGCGACTTCTTCGTCACCCGGGAGCGCACCGCCACCTTCGCCCCCGTCCCCGGCGTCGGCCTCCTCAGGCCCTCCGCCCCGACCGACGCGCCCGGCCTCTACCTGGCCGGTGCGTGGACCGCCACCGGCTGGCCCGCGACCATGGAGGGCGCCGTGCGCAGCGGTCTTTCCGCCGCCCGCGCGGCCCTCACCGACCTCGGCCGCCAGCATGTGAACTCTCTCCCCGCCCCGGGCGGGGGGACGCCCGAGGAGGCGGCATGAGCACCACCACCAAGAACAGAGGAGAGACCGTGACCCCGGCGACCCCAGGTGTCGACACCGCAGGCGTCATGGCGCTGCTGGACCGCGGCCGTACGCTCGCCACGCCGGTGCTGCGCGCCGCCGTGGACCGGTTGGCCCCGCCCATGAACACCGTCGCCGCGTACCACTTCGGCTGGATCGACGCCGAGGGCAACCCGGCCGAGGGCGACGGCGGCAAGGCCGTCCGCCCCGCGCTCGCCCTGCTGTCCGCCGAGGCGGCGGGCGCCGCCCCCGAGGCCGGGGCGCCCGGCGCGGTCGCGGTCGAGCTGGTGCACAACTTCTCGCTGCTCCACGACGACCTCATGGACGGGGACGAGCAGCGCCGCCACCGCGACACCGTCTGGAAGGTGCACGGCCCGGCCCAGGCCATCCTGGTCGGTGACGCCCTGTTCGCGCTGGCCAACGAGATACTGCTGGAGATCGGCACCGCCGAAGCCGGGCGGGCCACCCGCCGGCTCACCGCCGCCACCCGGAAGCTGATCGACGGCCAGGCCCAGGACATCTCCTACGAGCACCGCGAGCGGGTCACCGTCGAGGAGTGCCTGGAGATGGAGGGCAACAAGACCGGTGCCCTGCTCGCCTGCGCCGCCTCCATCGGCGCCGTGCTCGGCGGCGCCGACGACCGCACCGCCGACACCCTGGAGCGCTACGGCTACCACCTGGGCCTCGCCTTCCAGGCCGTCGACGACCTGCTCGGCATCTGGGGCGACCCGGAGGCGACCGGCAAGCGGACCTGGAGCGATCTGCGCCAGCGCAAGAAATCCCTCCCCGTGGTCGCCGCGCTCGACGCCGGCGGCCCCGACTCCGAACGGCTCGCCCAGATCCTCGCGGCCGACGCGCACAAGCCGGAGGAGGAGTTCGCCGACTTCTCGGAGGAGGAGTTCGCCGTCCGCGCCGCGCTGATCGAGCAAGCAGGTGGCCGGGACTGGACCTCTCAGGAGGCCCGCAGACAGCATGCGACCGCCATGGAGGCGCTGGGCTCGGTGGACATGCCCGCCGAGATCCGGACGCGGTTCGTGGCGCTCGCCGACTTCGTCGTCGTACGAGAGAGATGATCGCCATGGACCGCTAGTTCGCAGTCGCCGGCCGGCACCCAGCCGGGGTGCCGGCCGACGGAAGCCCCAAAGACGGCAGATGAGCACACTGCAGAGGGGAAGCCATGACAGCGACACCGACCGTCCAACCCTCCGAGTCATCCGAGTCCAAGACCTTAGGCGTCGCCCGTGAGGCGACGGCCCGCGCCGTGGACCACCTGCTGTCCCGCCAGGACGAGCGGGGCTGGTGGAAGGGCGACCTGGAGACCAACGTCACCATGGACGCCGAGGACCTGATGCTCCGCCAGTTCCTCGGCATCCAGGACCCCGACACCCTCGACGCCGCGGCCCGCTATCTCCGCTCCCAGCAGGCCACCGACGGCACCTGGGCCACCTTCCACGGCGGTCCCCCCGAGCTCTCCGCCACCATCGAGGCGTATGTCGCCCTGCGGCTGGCCGGCGACGAGCCCGACGCGCCCCATATGGCCACCGCCTCCGCGTGGGTGCGCTCCCGGGGCGGGATCGCGAGCAGTCGGGTGTTCACCCGGATCTGGCTGGCCCTCTTCGGCTGGTGGCGCTGGGAGGATCTGCCCGAGCTGCCACCGGAGATCATCTACTTCCCGAAGTGGCTTCCGCTCAACATCTACGACTTCGGCTGCTGGGCCCGGCAGACCATCGTGCCCCTCACCATCGTCTCGGCCAAACGCCCCGTGCGCCCGGCCCCCTTCCCCCTCGACGAGCTCCACACCGACCCCCGCAGGCCCAATCCGCCACGCCCGCTCGCCCCCGTCGCCTCCTGGGACGGTGCCTTCCAGCGGCTGGACCGGGCGCTGCACGCCTACCACAAGGTCGCCTTCCGCCCGCTGCGCCGGGCCGCGCTGCGCTCCTGCGCCCGCTGGATCGTGGAGCGGCAGGAGAACGACGGCTGCTGGGGCGGCATCCAGCCACCCGCCGTCTACTCCGTCATCGCCCTCCATCTGCTCGGCTACGACCTCGACCACCCCGTGATGCGCGCCGGTCTGGAGTCGCTGGACCGGTTCGCGGTGTGGCGCGAGGACGGCAGCCGGATGATCGAGGCCTGTCAGTCCCCGGTCTGGGACACCTGCCTGGCCGCCATCGCGCTCGCCGACGCCGGTCTCGCCGCCGACCACCCGGCGCTGGTCAAGGCCGCCGACTGGATGCTGACCGAGCAGATCGACCGGCCCGGCGACTGGTCGGTTCGGCGGCCCGGACTGCCCTCCGGCGGCTGGGCGTTCGAATTCCACAACGACAACTACCCCGACATCGACGACACCGCCGAGGTCATCCTGGCGCTGCGCCGGGTCGACCACCCCGAGCCCGAGCGGATCGAGGCGGCCGTGCGGCGCGCCATGCGCTGGACCCTGGGCATGCAGTCCAAGAACGGGGCGTGGGGCGCGTTCGACGTCGACAACACCAGCCCGCTCCCCAACAAGCTGCCGTTCTGCGACTTCGGCGAGGTGATCGACCCGCCGTCGGCCGATGTCACCGCGCATGTCGTGGAGATGCTCGCGCACGAGGGGCGGACGTACGACGCCCGCACCCGGCGCGGTATCTCCTGGCTGCTGTCCGAGCAGGAGCCGAGCGGCGCCTGGTTCGGCCGCTGGGGCACCAACTACGTCTACGGCACCGGCTCCGTCGTCCCGGCGCTGATCGCCGCCGGTGTCCCCGCCTCCCATCCGGCGGTCCGCCGGGCCGTCCGCTGGCTGGAGAGCGTCCAGAACGAGGACGGCGGCTGGGGCGAGGACCAGCGCTCCTACCTCGACGCCGAGTGGATGGGCCGGGGTGCCTCCACCGCCTCGCAGACGGCGTGGGCGCTGCTCGCGCTGCTGGCGGCGGGGGAGCGGGACGGCGAGGCCGTCGAGCGCGGGGTCACCTGGCTCGCCGGGACCCAGCGGCCGGACGGCTCCTGGGACGAGCCGTACTTCACCGGCACCGGCTTCCCCTGGGACTTCTCCATCAACTACCACCTGTACCGGCAGGTCTTCCCGGTGACGGCACTGGGCCGGTATGTCCACGGCGAGCCCACCGGGGCGCGACCGCGGAGCGGTTGATGGCCGCCGATCCGGCCGCGGAGGCCGGTGGTGCGGCGCTGCTGATCGCCTGTGCGCTCGGCATCGAGCGGTTCGCCCTGCGCGGCGCCGACCTCGGCGCCGCCGCCGTGACCGTGCTGCGCACGGGCATGGGGCCGCAGTCGGCCGAGCGCGCCGTGACCCGGGCGCTCACCGGAAGGTCCGGTGAGCCCGGTCAGCCCGGTGAGCCCGGGGGGCGGTCCACCGCCGTCATCGCCACCGGCTTCTGCGCCGGGCTGGCCCCGGGGATGCACCCCGGGGACCTCGTCGTGGCCGACGAGACCCGCGATCCGGCGGGCCGCACCGTGTGCACCGGCACCCGGATCCTCGCCGACGCCCTGTCACATCCCCTCCCCGGCGGTCCCCGCCGGGCCGTCCATATCGGTCCGGTCGTGGGCTCGGACCATGTGGTGCGCGGCGCGGAGCGGGCCGCGCTGCACAGCACCGGCGCCATCGCGGTGGACATGGAGTCCGCCGCGACCCTGCGCACCGCCGTCGGCCACGGCGTCCGTCCGGTTGCGGCCGTCCGGGTGGTCGTGGACGCTCCTGAACATGAACTCGTCCGTATCGGCACGCTACGCGGTGGAATATCGGCTTTCCGGGTTCTTCGGACCGTTCTTCCCGCTTTCTTTCACTGGCACCGTTATTCGCTGCTCCCAGGAGGTGAGCTAGATGGCCATGCCTCTCCGCCAGACCATCCGGGTCGCGACGTATCTCTTTGAACAGAAGATGATCAAGCGGCGCGACAAGTTCCCGTTGATCGTCGAGCTCGAGCCGCTGTTCGCTTGCAATCTCAAGTGCGAGGGCTGCGGGAAGATCCAGCATCCGGCCGGGGTGCTCAAACAGCGCATGCCGGTCGCCCAGGCGGTGGGCGCGGTGCTGGAGTCGGGCGCCCCGATGGTGTCCATCGCGGGCGGCGAACCCCTGATGCACCCGCAGATCGACGAGATCGCACGACAGCTGGTGGCGCGGAAGAAGTACGTCTTCCTCTGCACCAACGCGATGCTGTTGCGGAAGAAGATGCATCTGTTCAAGCCGTCCCCGTACTTCGCCTTCGCGGTGCACATCGACGGGCTGCGGGAGCGGCATGACGAATCGGTGGCGAAGGAGGGGGTGTTCGACGAGGCGGTGGAGGCCATCAAGGAGGCCAAGCGGCGCGGCTTCCGGGTCACCACCAATTCCACCTTCTTCAATACCGACACCCCCCAGACCATCATCGACGTGCTCGACTTCCTCAATGACGAGCTCGAGGTGGACGAGATGATGATCTCGCCCGCCTACGCGTACGAGAAGGCGCCCGACCAGGAGCACTTCCTGGGCGTCGAGCAGACCCGCGAGCTGTTCCGCAAGGCGTTCGCCGGAGGCAACCGGCGCCGCTGGCGGCTCAACCACAGCCCGCTCTTCCTCGACTTCCTCGAGGGCAAGACGGACTTCCCGTGCACCGCCTGGGGCATCCCCAACTACTCCCTCTTCGGCTGGCAGCGCCCCTGCTATCTGATGAGCGACGGCTATGTCCCGACCTACCGACAGCTGGTGGAGGAGACCGACTGGGACGCTTACGGCCGCGGCAAGGATCCGCGCTGCGACAACTGCATGGCCCACTGCGGCTATGAACCCACCGCGGTCCTGGCGACCATGGGCTCCCTCAAGGAGTCGCTGCGCGCCGCCCGGGAGACCGCCACCGGAAGTCATGGGTGACGGGATGAGCACGGCGGAACCAGCCGGGCCGAGTGCGGCGGAACCGGTCGCACTCGGCCTGCCCGCGGTGCCGGGCAGGCCCCTCGCGCCGCGCCGGGTCTCACGCCGCCTCCAGGTCGGGTCGGTGGCGGTGGGTGGTGACGCTCCGGTCTCGGTGCAGTCGATGACGACGACGGTGACGGCGGACATTGGTGCGACGTTGCAGCAGATCGCGGAGTTGACGGCGTCGGGGTGCCAGATCGTGCGGGTGGCGTGTCCGTCGCAGGATGACGCGGATGCGTTGCCGGTGATCGCGAAGAAGTCGCAGATCCCGGTGATCGCCGATATTCATTTCCAGCCGAAGTATGTGTTCGCGGCGATTGATGCCGGGTGTGCGGCGGTGCGGGTGAATCCGGGGAACATCCGGCAGTTCGACGACAGGGTCAAGGAGATCGCGAAGGCGGCGTCGGGTGCGGGTGTGCCGATTCGTATCGGGGTGAACGCGGGGTCGCTGGACAAGCGGTTGCTGGAGAAGTACGGCAAGGCGACGCCGGAGGCGTTGGTGGAGTCGGCGTTGTGGGAGTGTTCGCTGTTCGAGGAGCACGGGTTCCGGGATATCAAGATCTCGGTGAAGCACAACGATCCGGTGGTGATGGTCAATGCCTATCGTCAGCTGGCGGCTCGGTGTGACTATCCGTTGCATCTGGGGGTGACGGAGGCGGGTCCGGCGTTCCAGGGGACGATCAAGTCGGCGGTGGCGTTCGGTGCGCTGTTGAGTGAGGGGATCGGGGACACGATCCGGGTGTCGTTGTCGGCGCCTCCGGTGGAGGAGGTGAAGGTCGGGATTCAGATTCTGGAGTCGCTGAATCTGCGGCAGCGGCGGCTGGAGATCGTCTCGTGTCCGTCGTGCGGTCGGGCGCAGGTGGATGTGTACAAGCTCGCGGATCAGGTGACGGCCGGTCTGGAGGGTATGGAGGTTCCGTTGCGGGTGGCGGTCATGGGGTGTGTCGTCAACGGTCCGGGTGAGGCGCGTGAGGCGGACCTGGGTGTCGCCTCCGGCAATGGCAAGGGGCAGATCTTCGTCAAGGGCGAGGTCATCAAGACCGTGCCGGAGTCGAAGATCGTGGAGACCCTGATCGAGGAGGCAATGAACATCGCGCGGCGCATGGAGGACGAGGGGGTCCCGTCGGGTACCCCGGACGTCACCGTGAGCTGATACACCGAGGAGGGGAACCGACCGTGCCGTTGCTGGAGAACATCCGGGGCCCGCACGACCTCAAGGCGCTGACCGGTGCGGAACTGGCCGCGCTCGCACAGGAGATCAGGGAGTTCCTGATCGACGCGGTGGCCAGGACCGGGGGCCATCTGGGACCGAACCTCGGCGTGGTCGAGCTGTCCATAGCCCTGCACCGCGTCTTCGACTCGCCCGCCGATCGCATCCTGTGGGACACCGGCCACCAGTCCTACGTCCACAAACTGCTCACCGGACGCCAGGACTTCTCCAAGCTCCGCCACAAGGGCGGGCTGTCCGGCTATCCGTCACGGGCCGAGTCCGAGCACGACATCATCGAGAACAGCCATGCCTCCACCGTGCTGGGCTGGGCCGACGGCCTCGCCAAGGCCAATGCGGTGCACGGCGGCACCGACCATGTGGTGGCCGTCATCGGCGACGGGGCACTGACCGGCGGGATGGCCTGGGAGGCGCTCAACAACATCGCCGCCGCCCGGGACCGGCCGCTGATCATCGTCGTCAACGACAACGAGCGCTCGTACCCGCCGACCGTCGGCGGGCTCGCCGGCCACCTCGCCACCCTGCGCACCACCGACGGCTACGAGCGCTTCCTGGCCTGGGGCAAGGACATGCTCCAGCGCGCCCCCGTGGTCGGCCGGCCGCTGTACGGGTCGCTGCACGGCGCCAAGAAGGGGTTCAAGGACGCCTTCGCGCCGCAGGGCATGTTCGAGGACCTGGGGCTGAAGTACGTCGGCCCCATCGACGGCCATGACACCGAGGCGGTCGAGTCGGCCCTGCGCCGGGCCAAGCGGTTCCACGGCCCGGTCCTCGTCCACTGCCTCACCGAGAAGGGGCGGGGCTACCCGCCCGCGCTGGAGGACGAGGCGGACCATTTCCGCACCGTGGCCGCGATGGACCCGCTCACCTGCGCGCCCCTCGTCCCGTCCGGCGGACGGTCGTGGACCTCGGTGTTCGGCGAGGAGATGGTGCGGCTCGGCGCCGAGCGGCCGGACGTGGTGGCCATCACGGCGGCGATGCTGGAGCCGGTCGGCCTGCGGGCGTTCGCCGAGGCGTACCCCGAGCGGGTGTGGGACGTGGGCATCGCCGAGCAGCACGCGGCGGTCTCGGCGGCCGGGCTCGCCACCGGCGGACTCCACCCGGTCCTCGCTGTCTACGCCACCTTCCTCAACCGCGCCTTCGACCAGCTGCTGATGGATGTCGCCCTGCACAAGTGCGGCGTGACGTTCGTCCTGGACCGGTCCGGTGTCACCGGCACCGACGGCCCGAGCCACAACGGCATGTGGGACATGTCCGTCCTCCAGGTGGTGCCGGGGCTGCGGATCGCCGCCCCGCGCGACGCCGACCAGCTCCGTGCCCAGCTGCGCGAGGCGGTCGGCGTGGACGACGCGCCGACCGTCATCCGCTTCCCCCAGGAGTCGGTGGGGGAGCCGATTCCGGCGATCGACCGGGTGGGCGGGATGGACGTCCTGCGCCGGGGCGAGGACCTCCTCCTCGTGGCGGCCGGGGTCATGGCCCCCGTCGCGCTGCGCGCCGCCGAGCTGCTGGCCGGGCGCGACATCGGCTGCACGGTCCTGGATCCGCGCTGGGTCAAGCCCGTCGATCCCGAGCTCCCCGGGCTCGCGGCGCGCCACCGGCTGGTGGCGGTTGTGGAGGACAATGTGCGCTCCGGCGGGGTGGGCGCGGCGGTCGCCCAGGCGCTGCGGGACGCCGAAGTCGACCTGCCGGTGCGGACGTTCGGCATCCCCGAGGAGTTCCTGGCGCATGCCAAGCGCGGTGAGGTGCTCGCCGACATCGGGCTCACCCCCGCCGAGATCGCGGGCCGGATCGGGGCGGCCCTGACCCGTATCGGGGCGGCCCGCCCGGAGCGGGCGGGCGCCCTCGCCGGGGCGCGTACCGCCGCCGGGGCCCGTACCCCCGCCGGGACCCGTACCGCCGCCAAGGAGAGCCAGGCATGACAGCAGCCGAGCAGCAGCAGCGGCGTTCGGGCTTCGACCTCGGGAAGCTGCTGGCCGAGCGCGCGTCGGAGCGGTACGACCTGCACACCCGGCACCTCAACCACCAGCTGCCGCGGATGCTGCGCACCATCGGGTTCGACAAGGTCTACGAGCGGGCCGAGGGCGCGTACTTCTGGGACGACGAGGGCCAGGACTACCTCGATATGCTCGCCGGTTTCGGGGTGATGGGCCTGGGCCGCCACCACCCCGTGGTCCGCAAGGCGCTGCACGACGTCCTGGACGCCGACCTGGCCGATCTGACCCGCTTCGACTGCCAGCCGCTGCCCGGTCTGCTGGCCGAGCGGCTGCTGACCCACGCCCCCCATCTGGACCGGGTCTTCTTCGGCAACAGCGGCACCGAGGCCGTCGAGACGGCCCTGAAGTTCGCCCGCTACGCCACTCGCAAGCCGCGCGTCCTGTACTGCGCCCACGCCTTCCACGGGCTGACCACCGGCTCGCTGTCGGTCAACGGTGAGGACGGCTTCCGCAAGGGGTTCGCCCCGCTGCTGCCCGACACCCCGATCGAGATGGGCGACCTCGACGCGCTGGAGCGGGAGCTGGCGCGCGGGGACGTGGCGGGGTTCGTGGTGGAGCCCATCCAGGGCAAGGGGGTGCACGAGACCCCGCCCGGCTTCCTGCGCGCCGCACAGGAGTTGCTCCACCGCCACAAGGCCCTGCTCATCGCGGACGAGGTGCAGACCGGCCTCGGCCGCACCGGGGACTTCTTCGCCTACGGCCACGAGGACGGCGTCGAACCGGATCTGGTGTGCGTGGCCAAGGCCCTCTCCGGGGGCTATGTGCCGGTCGGCGCGACCCTCGGCAAGGACTGGATCTTCAGACGGGTCTATTCGTCGATGGACCGGGTGCTGGTCCACTCGGCCAGCTTCGGGTCCAACGCCCAGGCCATGGCGGCCGGGCTCGCCGTCCTCGCCGTCATGGAGGACGAGGAGGTCGTGGCCAACGCCCGCCGCACCGGTGAGCTGCTGCGCGACCGCCTCGCCGCGCTGGTGGACCGCTACGAGCTGCTGCACGATGTCCGCGGCCGGGGGCTGATGATCGGCATCGAGTTCGGCAGACCCAGCTCACTGGGGCTGCGCAGCCGGTGGGCGATGCTCCAGGCGGCGCGCAAGGGGCTGTTCGCGCAGATGGTCGTCGTCCCGCTGCTGCGGCGCCATCGCATCCTCACCCAGGTGTCCGGCGACCATCTGGAGGTCATTAAGCTGATCCCGCCGCTGATCATCGGCGAGCGGGAAGTGGACCGTTTCGTCGAGGCGTTCACAGCGGTCATGGACGACGCACACGACGGCGGCGGCCTGATCTGGGACTTCGGCCGGACGCTCGTCAAACAGGCGGTGGCAGGCCGCTGACCGATGGGGGACCCCGCATGATCGACGCGACCGCCGTACGGGCCGTGAACACACTGACGGCGAGGTGGGCGCGGGCGGCCGTGGCGGACGAGGGCACGGCCTTCGCCGCCACCGGGGTCTGGCCGCTGCTCGCCCTGCTCACGGGCGGTGCCGACGGCCCGGCCCGGCAGGAGCTGGAGGGCGCGCTGGGCGTCGGCGCGGACGGCGCGACGGCGCTCGGCGGGCAGACGCTCGGGGCGCTGGACGCCATGGACGGTGTCCACGCGGCCACCGGGCTGTGGACCCGCCAGGACCTGCCGATCCGGCCCGAGTGGGAGGCCGCGCTGCCCCCGGGCGTACGGTCCACGCTGACCGGGGACGCCGAGCGCGACCGCAAGGAGCTGGATGGCTGGGCGGCCCGGCGCACCCGGGGCGCGATCGCCGAGATGCCCGTACCGCTCACCCCCGACACCCGGCTGGTGCTGGCCGGAGCGCTCACGGTGGAGACGGCATGGCTCCAGCCGTTCCAGCCGGGCCTGCTGAGGCCGGCGAGCGGACCCTGGCGGGACCGGTCGCTGGCCGGGCTCACCCGGTCCACGGACGACCTCGACGGGGTGCTGCGGGTCGTCCCCGACACCCCGGCCGGTCCGCTCACCCTGTCCGGGGTCGCGGGCGGCAACGGACTGGATGTGCATCTGGTCCTCGGCGCCGAGGACGCCCCGGGCGGCGAGGTGCTGGAGGCCGGGATCGGCGCGGTGGCCGGGGGTTACGCGGGATGGCCCGGCTCGGCGCTGCCGCCGGGCGAGGCCGGGCCCGGGGTTCGGGTGATGGAGGTCCCGAGCTGGGACCCCACACCCCGGGCGACGCTCACCACCCCGCAGTTCACCGTGACGGCGCGGCACGATCTGCTGCGCAGGGCCGAGCTGTTCGGGCTGCGCACCGCCCAGGACGCCGCGCGCGGCCACTTTCCGGGGATCAGCCCCGCCGCGCTGGCGCTGTCGTCGGCGGAGCAGTCCATGACCGCCTCGTTCAGCGCCGAGGGCTTCCTCGCGGCGGCGGTGACCGCGTTCGCCATGGCACCCGGTTCGGCGCCGCCGCAGCGGACGGCGAAGCTGATCAGCGTGCGGTACGAGCGGCCGTTCGGCTTCCTGGCCGTGCACCGCGCCACCGGTCTGGTGCTGACGGCGGGCTGGGTCACCGAGCCGGAGGCCGGGGCCGACACCATGTGGTGAGGCCCGTGAACCCGCGGCCGTTCAGCACCCACGGCCGCTCAGCCCGTGAGCCCTTCAGCCCGGAGGGGCCCGTCAGCCCGGAGCGGGCCCGTCAGCCGGTGAGCAGCCGCTCGCGGAGCCGGTCGCGCTGCTCGGGGGCGAGGCCGAGCCCCTCGGCGAGATAGCGCTCGGTGCCGCCCCAGGTCTCCTCGATCGTCGTGATGGCCGCCGCCAGATATTCGGCGCGCGCGTCGAACAGCGGCAGCAGCAGCGCCATGATCTCGGGCGACATGGGGTCGGAGCCGTCACCCGGAGCGCCCTTGCGCCAGATCTTGTAGCGCCGGTGGGCGGCGGCCGACTCGAGGTAGTCGGCCTCGATGGCCTCCTGGGTGACGCCGAGGGCCAGCAGGGTCACCGCGATGGACAGCCCGGCCCGGTCCTTGCCCGCCGAACAGTGCATCAGCACCGGTGAGCTGTCCTCGGCCAGATCGCGGAGGATCCGGCCGTGCTCGACGAGCCGGTTGGTGACGATGGAGCGGTAGGAGCCGATCATGCGCTTCTCGGCCCGGCCCTCGGAGAGCAGCTCGCGCAGGGTCTTCAGATCGCCCTCGCGCACCATCGTCCAGAACCCGGCGCCGTCGGCCGGGTCGGACAGTGGCAGATTGACGTTGCGGACCCCGCGGAGCGTGACGTCCGGGCCCTCCAGCTTGATGTCGGCTGCGTTGCGGAAGTCGAAGACGGTATGCAGGCCGAGCGAGTCGAGGTAGACCGTGTCCGCCTCGGTGGCATGGGCGAGATGGCCGCTGCGGAACAGCACTCCGGGCCGTACGCGGCGGCCGTCGGCAGCCGGCAGTCCACCGAGATCACGGAAATTGCGTACCCCCACCAGTCGGCTTTCGGTCTGGGGGACCTGCGGCGACTGCGACTGCTGCGTCACGGGCTCTCCTTCACCATCGGCCGCCGACGCGGCTCGTCGACGAGGCGGCTGAAGCTGACCATACGACATGCGTGCAGCGGGCAATCGGTCTCGTGAGGGTGCGGGCATTGCCGCACCGTCCACCCTCCCCGATCATGTTGATACCTGTGGAGAACTGGGGAGTGCGATGATCGAAACCGGTGGAAGCGGTCGGCTCTGGGTGCTCTCGGGGCGGCACAGTAGCTATGCCCTGCGCCTCACCGACGGTGATGAGCTGCTCCATCTCCACTGGGGGCCGAGGATCGCGGTCGAGGACGCCGAGGCCCTCGCCGCCGAGCCGGGGCCGCCCGACTGGCCGTTCGAATCACCGCTGGACGGGCGCGAGGAGTACCCCGTGGAGGGCGGTCCGCGCTTCGTCCGCCCCGCCCTGTCCGTACACGCCGGGGGCGTACGCGGCACCGAGTGGCGCTTCGACGGCGGCGCCGTCCTCGACCCCGGCACCGGTGAGGAGCTGCGGCTGCGCTTCCACGATCCGCTGCACCACCTCGACATCACCCTCCACTACCGGATGCGGGACGACGGCGATGTCATCGAGCGCTGGACCACCCTCGCCCACACCGGCACCGCCGGGCAGGAGCCGGTGGAGCTGCTGCGCGCCGACTCCGCCGCCTGGTCGCTCCCGGCGCGCGACCGCTGGCGGCTGTCCCATCTGCACGGCCGCTGGGCCGCCGAGAGCCGGCTCGCCCGCACCGAGCTCACCCCCGGTGAGAAGGTGATCGGCAGCCGCCGGGGCCACACCAGCCATCACCATCTGCCCTGGATCGCCCTGGACGGCGGGGCGGCCACCGAGGAGAGCGGCGAGGTGCACAGCTGCGCGCTCGCCTGGTCCGGGGCCTGGCGGATCGCCGTCCAGCTGCTGAGCGACGGCGCCGTCCAGGCGGTGGGCGGGGTCGGCCACGACGACGCGGGCCAGCTGCTCCTCGCGCCGGGCGAGTCCTTCACCACGCCCGTCTTCGCGGGGCTGTGGACCGACGGCGGCTTCGGGGCCGCGAGCCGCGCCTGGCACGCCTGGCAGCTCGCGCATGTGGTCCCCGGCGCCGACCGGTCCCGGCCGGTGCTCTACAACTCGTGGGAGGCCACCGAGTTCGAGGTGAGCGAGGAGCAGCAGCGTTCGCTCGCGCGGCTGGCCGCCGACATGGGCGTCGAGCTGTTCGTCGTGGACGACGGCTGGTTCGGGGCGCGCACCAGCGACCGGGCCGGGCTCGGCGACTGGACGCCCAACCCGGACCGCTTTCCGTACGGGCTGAAGCCGCTGGCCGACGAGGTGCACACGCTCGGGATGCGGTTCGGCATCTGGGTCGAGCCGGAGATGGTCAACCCCGACAGCGACCTCTACCGCGCCCACCCCGACTGGGTGCAGCACCACCCCGGCCGGGCCCGCACCGAGTTCCGCAACCAGCTCGTGCTCAACCTCGCCCGCCCCGAGGTGCGCGGCTATCTGTGGGAGCGGCTGGACACCCTGCTGAGCGGCGCGCCCGTCGACTATGTGAAATGGGACTTCAACCGCTCCTTCGCGGACGCCGGCTGGCCCGGCGACCCCTATCCGCGGCGGCTGTGGATCGACCATGTACGCGGGCTGTACGAGCTGCTGGAGCGGCTGCGCGCCGCCCACCCCGGGGTCGCCTTCGAGTCCTGCTCGGGTGGCGGCGGCCGGATCGACCTCGGCGTCCTGGGCCTGACCGACCAGGTGTGGACCTCGGACAACACCGATCCACTGGACCGGCTGGCCATCCAGCACGGCTTCGGTCAGCTCCACCCGGCCCGGGTGATGGCCGCCTGGGTCACCGACAGCCCCAACGCCATGGGCAACGCCCGGGTCAGCTCGCTGCGCTTCCGCTTCGTCAGCGCGATGGCCGGGGTGCTGGGCGTGGGTGGCGACCTGACCCGCTGGAGCGAGGCCGAACTCGCCGAGGCCCGCGACTGGGTGGCGCTCTACAAGCGGGTGCGCCCGGTCGTCCAGCACGGTGAGCTGTACCGGCTGCGGCCGCCGGAGGGCGACGGGCTCAGCGCGGTGCAGTACGTCCGGGGTGCGGAGACCGTCGTGCTGGCCTGGCTCCAGGCGCAGCACCACGGCCGGGCACAGCTTCCGCTGCGGCTGCGCGGGCTCGACCCGGCGGCCGCGTACCGGGATCTGGAGACCGGGGAGGTGCACCGGGGAGCGGTGCTCGCCCACCGGGGCTTGCGCACCGGGCTGAGCGGCGACCTGGACGCCGCCGTATTCCACCTTCGCCGAAACTGACCAGGTGGGATAGATCACCCCACGTCAAGGCCTGGTTACGGTGGCGTAGGTCACGCGATCGGGTGAATGATGTCCCGACGTGGCAGACGATAAGGAGAGATTCAGCAACGGTTCCATCGGGTCGTACGCAGCCGTCGGAGACAGCTTCACCGAGGGCGTCGGCGACCCCGGCCCTGACGGGGTGTTCGTCGGCTGGGCCGACCGGCTCGCCGTCCTGCTGTCCGACCAACGACCCCACGACGATTTCCGCTACGCCAATCTGGCCGTACGCGGTCGACTCCTTGACCAGATCGTGGCCGAGCAGGTGGCCCGCGCCATCGAACTCGGCCCGGATCTGGTCACCTTCTGTGCGGGGGGCAATGACATCCTGCGCCCCGGCAGCGACCCCGACGATGTGGCCGAGCGCTATGAGGCGGCCGTCGCCGACCTCCGGGCGCGGGTGGGCACCGTGCTGGTGTGCACCGGCTTCGACACCAGAGGGGTGCCGGTGCTGCGCCATCTGCGGGGCAAGATCGCCACGTATACGGCGCATGTGCGGGCGATCGCCGACCGCCACGGCTGCCCGGTGCTCGACCTGTGGTCGCTGCGCTCGGTGCAGGACCGCCGGGCCTGGGACGCCGACCGGCTGCATCTGTCGCCGGACGGGCACACCCGGATCGCGCTGAGAGCCGGTCAGGTGCTCGGCCTGGACGTCCCGGCCGATCCCGATCAGCCCTGGCCCCCGGAGGGGCAGCGCACCGCGGCCGAGGTGCGCCGGGACAACATCCACTGGGCGCGCGAATATCTGGTGCCCTGGATCGGCCGGCGGCTGCGCGGAGAGTCGTCGGGTGACCATGTGGAGGCCAAGCGGCCCGATCTGCTGCCGCTGCGGCCCTGAACGATCCGTGACGAACGATCCGTGACCCGAAGCGGTCCCGGAGGAATAGGGGCAGACCCCCGTTGGCGCCCCGAGGCTGACCGCCCGGTGCGCTGTCGCTGCCCCTATTCCCTCGGCACCGCTCGTCCGTCGTGTCGTCGCCGCAGGGGCGCTATATCGCCAGGTAGGCCCAGACGGCGCGGCCCGCGCCCCCCTGGTTCGGCCTGACCCCCCAGGCCTCCGACATGGCCTCCACCAGCATCAGCCCGCGGCCGCCCTCCTGGTCGGCGCTCACCGACCGGGCCTCGGGCACCGTGCGCGCACAACCCTGGTCGGCCACCTCCAGCCGCAGCCGGGTGCCTATGAGCTGGAGTGAGCAGCGAACGTCCTCGCTGGAGGTGTGGCGCACCGCGTTGGTGAAGAGCTCGGAGACGATCAACTCCGCGCTGTCCCGGGTGTCCTGGTCGATGCCCCATGAGCCCAGCCGCCGGACGACATGCCTTCTCGCCTCGGCGACGGACGTACTCAGCGCCGGCAGACGAAACACGTCGTGGCGGGGCGGAGCGACCACGGTGCCGCCGCGCCCTAACCGGAGAGCCTCATAGGAAGGAGCCACGCCGACACTATGCTCTGTCACGCTCGCGTATGGCAAGGTTCAATCTGTAAATTACAGAATCGCAAGCGCAGGCTGTTCGGAATGCTGAGCCCATGCCAGACTGCTGTGTCGTGAAGGTACTTGGAGGGGGACGGTAGTGGCGGATGCGCGGGCGGGCGGAGCCCCGACCGTCCTGCGAGTCGTGCTCGGCAAACGGCTCCAGGACCTTCGGGAGAAGGCCGGGCTGTCGTTCGAACAGGCCGGGCGCGCCCTGGACGTCACCCATGCCACGATCCGGCGGATGGAGAAGGCCGAGGTCGGCCTGAAGCTCCCGTACGTCGAGAAGCTGCTGCGGACGTACGGCGTCGCCGACCCCGAGGAGGTCGAGGGGTTCCTCTCCCTCGCGCGCGAGGCCAACAAGGCCGGCTGGTGGCACCGGTTCCGCGACGTCCTGCCGGAGTGGTTCAACACCTTCGTCAGCCTGGAGGTCGAGGCCAATCTGGTCCGGGCCTACGAGCCGCACTACATCCCAGGGCTGCTGCAGACCGAGGGCTACGCCCGCGCGGTGCTCCGCGCGGGCATGCCGCATGCGCCCGAATCGGAGATCGAGCGCAACGTGGCCCTCCGGATGGAGCGCCAGGCGCTGCTCGCCCGGGACAACCCGCCGATGCTGTGGGTGGTCATGGACGAGACGGTGGTGCGCCGCCCCATCGGCGGCGCCGAGACCATGCGTGCCCAGATCACACGGCTCATCGAGGAGGCCGAGGCGCCTCATATCCGCCTGCAGATCATGCCGTTCGACGCCGGTCCGCACCCGGCGATGTACGGGCCCTTCCATATCTTCCGGTTCCCGATCCCGGAGCTGCCCGATATCGCGTACACGGAGACGCTCGTCAGCGGCTCCTACTTCGACCAGCGCGATGACGTATCGGCGTTCCTGGAGGCCCTGGACCGGATGTGCGCGCAGGCCGCGCCTGCACAGACGACTCAGGCGATTCTGAGTCGCATTCGCAAGGAGATCTGAACGATGGATCGCATATGCGGGAGCCGCGTCTACAGTGGCATGCCGGCAAGGGACCTCGGCAGCGAGGGCTGGCACAAGCCGTGGAGCGGTGGCAATGGGGGAAGCTGCGTCGAGGCGATGAGACTGACGGACGGACGGGTGGCGCTGCGCCAGTCGACCGACCCGGACGGACCGGCCCTGATCTACACCCATCTGGAGATGAAACGCTTCATCCAGAGTGCGAAGGCCGGGGAAGCGGACTTTTTGTTTCTGTGATGTCCTCCGGGACGTCCGGTTCTGTGACGCTCGTCGTGACCAGGGGGATCGAGGGGGAAACAGTGTGACCGACCGACCATGAAGTGACCGGCGGGGGCGGCGCCGGGACGCGTTCCAGCACACCGCCCGCGAACACGTCGTACAGCGGAAGCGACTCCAGGTGCACATAGCCGATATGGCAGTCGCAGACGGCCCGTGGGCACCGGCGGGGCCGTAGCGCCGCGCGGTACGACCCGTCGTAGAGATTGCCCAGTTCGGCAGGGACGAAATGGCAGCGGCGCACCGTGCCGTCGCCGTCCACCGAGATCACCGAGGCGCCGGTCCGGCATGGCAGACCGGCGCTTCGGTGCGGATGGCGGCTGTAGCCGAAGAGCGGGTCCAGCTCGGTCCACTCGGCCGCCTCGGCGTCGGTGTAGGTATGGCCCTCGGCCGCGTTCACCCACAGATACACCTGCTCGGGCAGGTCTGCGCGGAGTCGGCGGGCCTGGTCCAGATGGGCGGGCAGCCCCACGATGCCGACGCTGTGGCGCACCCCGCGCGTGGCCAGCTCCCCGCACTTGGCGAGGAACCGGTCGTACGGCGTCTGGTCCGGGTGGTAGGTGCACCACAGGGCGAGGGTGGCGGGGTCCGCCTCGGCCGTCCAGCCGGTACGGCAGCTCAGATTGGTCTGGATGGCCACCCGCTGGACATGCGGCAGATGGCTGAGCTCGATGAGCGCCCGGCGGTACCAGGAGCGCACCAGCCCCTCGCCCCACGGGGTGAACAGCACCGACAGCCGGTCGCCGGTCTGCTCCGCCGCCCAGGCCGTGAACCGCTCCAGCGCGGCGCGGTCGGCGCGCAGCCGCTCCGGGCTGTCCCGGCGCTTGGCGAACGGGCAGTACGGACAGTCGTAGTCGCACGAGGCGAGCGGACCCCGGTACAGAATGGTCAAGTCCACGCCCACGCCCCTCACTTCAGGTCGTACGCGGCCATGGCGGCGCGCACGGCAGGCGAGAACAGCTCGGGGCCCAGGGCGTCGGAGTGCGCCAGCCCCTCGGGGGACAGCCGCAGGTGTCCGGGGGCCGCGTCCGGGTCCAGCCAGCCGCGGCCCCGGAACCGGGCCAGCTCGGCGGGGAAGTCCTCGGCCGGATCGGTGCCGAACCGGGCCCGGTACTCCGCCGCCGCCATGCCCTCGGCCTGGAGGACGGACTGCAGCAGATGGCGCCGGCGGGCCTCGTCGCCCGTCATCCACCGGCCGTGCTCGGCGCGGGCGAAGTCGGCCGCGGGCCGGGAGACATAGTCGTCGACGATGCCGCGTATCTCCCGCATGTCGACCGCGTAGTCGAACGAGTAGTGCAGGGCGGAGGTGTAGGAGCGGGCGCCGCAGCCGAGGCCGACCATGCCGTCCGTCTGGCAGGCGTGGTCCTCCCCGCCGGTGGCGGGCGCGCCCGGGGCGCGGAACATCCGCATCGAGACCTGCTCATAGCCGTGGGCGAGCAGATGGTCGCGGCCCGCGCGGTACAGCCGCAGCCGCCGCTCGTCCCACTCCGGGTCCCACGCCGGGTCCCACTCCGCCTCCGGCTCCCTGGCCTCCTTACGGCCGAGCCCGGTCAGCGGGCGGACATAGAGGGGATAGAGATACAGCTCCTCCGGGCGCCAGGCCAGGGCGGCGTCCAGGGAATGGCGCCAGCTGTCCGCGGTCTGACCGTCGATGCCGTAGATCAGATCGATGTTGAGCACCGGGATGCCCGCCTCCCGGATCCGGCCCAGTGCCGCCTCCACATCGGCCCGGCGCTGCGGCCGCACCGCCGAGCGCGCCTCCGCGTCGACGAAGCTCTGCACCCCCAGGCTCAGCCGGGTGGCGCCGCGCCCGGCCAGCACCGCCAGCCGGTCGGCCGTGGCGGTGGCCGGGGACGCCTCGACCGAGAGCGGCACCGCGCCCAGGTCCGCGCCCATCCCCTTCTCGGCGATGTCGCAGAGCCGCTCCAGCTCGGCCGCCTCCAGGAACGTCGGGGTGCCGCCGCCGAACGCCGCGGCGGCGAACCGGGCGTCCGCGCCGAGCGCCTCGCGCACCGCCCCCGCCTGCCGCTCCAGCGCGTCCAGATAGGCGGTCACCAGCCCCTCGGGGGCGCCGATCCGGGTGAAGAGGTTGCAGAAGCCGCAGCGCACCTCGCAGAAGGGGATGTGCAGATAGAGCGACAGCGCGTCCCTCGGCTCGGCCGCCCACAGCTCGCGCAGCGCGGGGCGCTCCACGAGCGGCCGGTAGGCGGTCTTGTGCGGATAGGCGTAGACGTACGACTGGTAGGGGCGGACGGTGGAGTCGAGCGTGCTGATGTTCATCGGGCCTCGAGGAAGAAGTGGGTGTACGGCACGGTCCAGACGGCCTCATGGCCGAGCCGGTGGCCGGTGTAGCCGTCGTCGCCGTACGCGGTGCCGTGGTCGGAGCAGACGATCGCGAAGGCGGGACCACGGCGGCTCAGGGCGGCCAGCAGCCGGTCGACATGGCTATCGACGTACTCCAGCGCGGCGGCGTGGGTGGCGCGGGTGTCGCCCGCCTCGCGGGTGGCCCCGGGCAGATGGAACCAGTTGGGCTGGTGCAGCGCCGAGACATTGACGAAGAGGAACAGCCGGCGGCCGGGGTCCAGACCGGCGATCACCTGCTCGGCGCGGTCGATCTGCGCCTCGAAGGAGGTGGCGGAGGTGACGCCGAACTCCGGCTCCCAGTGGCTCTCCTGGAAGTAGCCGGGCAGCACCGAACCCAGCGGCCCCCGCTGGTTGAAGAAGCCGACCCCGCCGACGCACACCGTGTGATACCCGGCCGCCGCGAGCCCCGACACCAGATCGGGGGTCTCGAAGACATAGGTGCCCGCCGCGGTGGTCTCGCTGCCCGCGAAGCGGGCCGCGAACAGCCGGCGGTGCGGTCCGGGGGCGGCCGGGGTCGGCAGGAAACCCGCGAACATCGCCTGGTGGGAGGCGTAGGTGAAGCTGCCGGGGGCATGCCGCTCATCCCAGACGCCGCCCGGCATCCGGGCGCTGAGGTGCGGGGTCCGTCCGGCGGCCGCCAGTTCGGCCGCCACGTCGTGGCGCAGGGTGTCGAGGGTGAGCAGCAGCAGGTCGTGGCTGCCCACCACCTCGTTCATATCGGGCTCAGACAACGGCATCGGGGTGGGCCTCCTCGCGGGCGCGGAGCACGGCGGCGACCTGGGCCGCATAGGTGTCAAGACCCTCCGCGCCACTGACGGGCAGACCGGTCAGCCGGGGCAGCAGATCGCCGAACGCGTTGACCTCGCCCACGGCGAACCGCCGCCACCCCGTGCCGGGCAGCAGATCCACCCCGACGCACATGGTGCGCGGGAAGCGCTCCGCCGCCCGCTCCGCGGTGCCCAGCACCTCGCTCCAGGCCACCCCGGCCGCCTCCGCCGCCGCGCGGGCGGCGGCCAGATCGCCGCGCACCCCGCCGAGATGGAGATTGGTCATGGGGGAGCGGCTGGTGCGCACCACGGCATGGGTGGCCCTGCCTCCCACCACCACGACCCGCAGATCGGCCACCCGCTTGTCCTGGGCCGCCTTGGGCAGCCAGCGCTCGATGTGCAGCCCGTCCGGCGCCAGGGTGTCGACGATGGCGGCGATCTCCGCCTCGCTGTCGTACCGCCGCACCCGCAGCGAGTTGAACAGCCGGCCGTCCTCCGTGCGCTCCACGGAGGTGGTGGCCCGCACCCGGCCGGGGCCCGCCGTCTCCATGGCGAGCACCCCGGACGCGGACGAGCCGTGGGCCAGTTTCACGAAGGCGCGCCGCAGCCCCGAGGTGCCGAGCGCGGCCCGCACATCGTCCCAGCCGCGCACCGGCGGCGCCTGCGGCCCGGAGGTCGGCGAGGGCGGGACCGGGACGCCCGCGGCGTCCAGTACCCCGTGGCACAGCCGCTTGTCGAACAGGACGGCCAGCTCGCCCGGGTCGTTCAGCAGCGTGGCCCCGGCCGTGCGCGCCGCCGCCGCGATACCCCGGACGGCCTCGGTGAACCGCGCGTACCAGCGGCCGGTGCCCTCGACCCGGGTGGGGTCGCAGGCGCCGCGCAGCAGCCACTCCACCTCCTCGTCCTCGCCCGGCGAGTCGATCCGTACGATCTCGGCGGGCTCGAACGCGGCGCCGTCGGTCAGTACGTCGCGCCAAGCCAGCATCCGGGGCGGGGGCAGCCCGGCGGTCACGACGGCGTCGGTGAACATCTCCACCCGTCGGCCGCCCGGATTGCCGACCACGGCGAAGCGCGTCTCATTCATGAACGGGAGCCTTCCCGGTCACTCGTTGGCGGCGGTGTAGCGGTCGCCGCTCGCGTACTCGTAGGGCTTCACGGACATCTCGACCTTCACCCCGGACGGCTCCAGGGCCCCGCGCAGCCGCTGCTCCATGGGTGCGGAGACCCAGTTGTGGTCCAGATCGAGCCGCTGCAGGTGGGTGAGCGGCTGCCCGTCGAGCAGCGCCGCCGCGCCCTCGTCGGTGAGCACCCCCATGGACAGGGCGAGGGATTCGAGCTGGGCGACCACAGGGGCCGCCGCCATGGCGACCGCGATCTCGTCCTGGATCTCGCTGTTCTGCACGCCCAGGTGGCGCAGCGCGGGGAACCTACCGGCGCTCAGGATCGGGGCGAGGTCGGCGACGGTGGCATCGCCCCCGTACTCTTCCACACCGAGCCACATCTCCAGGTGCTCGAGCGCGGGAAGGTCGCTGGCGGCGACCCCGCGCACCACCGCGCCGGGCAGCCCGCCGGTCTCGAAGCGGAGCGTGCGCAGGTTGGCATGGGTCACGGCGGGGAAGGACAGCTTGCTCCCACCGCGGACGCTCAACTCGCGCAGGCCGGGATAGGCATGGAGGAGCGGTGTCACATCGGACTGCTCGATCCAGGAGATCTCCGACTCCTCCGCGGTCATGTCGCCGATGAAGACCGCCTCCAGCGAGGTCAGCCGGTCTTTGGCCATGAGGAGCGGCTCGATGACTGCGTCGGCATCGCTTTCGTAGATCTCGTCCCATTGACCGATGATCAGCGCGCGCACCCGGTGGGGGGCCACCGAGGTCAGGAAGTGGTGGAAACGCTCATCGAAATCGTATTTCCCATCGGCGGGGGCGGAGATCCGCCAGGCGACGGTGTCCGGCTCGGGCAGCGAGACCTCCTTGTCGGGCAGCGGGACGTCGAAGGCCGGAAGGCCGTGGAATTCGTTCAGGTGGTCCAGGATTGACATGAGCGGTATCTCCTGATGTGTTCGCGTGGGCGTGCCTGATTCCGTATGGCGTGCGAAGAGTTGTATCAAGCGCCACCGACAGCCGTTCCGGTGGGCGTTGCCGGGGACGGCGTTGTCGGTGCCTCCCTGTAGCGTCATGATCATCGACCGGCCCTCGCGTGGCTCGGTGGGTCAACACGGCTTTGGTGAAAGGGAATTGGCATGTACCGACAGGGCGACGTCCTGATCGTTCCGGTGGCGGCGGAGGCGCTGCCCCCGGGCATCGACGCGCTGCCGCGGCAGCCGAGGGACGGGCGGGGCCGGCTGGTGCTGGCGCTCGGCGAGGTGACCGGGCACGCCCATGCGGTGGTCGGGCCGGGCACGCTGGTGCGCGAGTCGGATCCGTTCGGCGTCTCCTACCTCCATCTCCCCGACGGTGGGCGGGTGGTGCACGAGGAGCATGCGGCGATACCGCTGCCCAAGGGCTGGTACCGCGTGGTGCGTCAGCGGGAGTACGCGCCGGGCGCCGTGCGCGTCGTGGCGGACTGAGAGCGGGGGAGCGGACGATGACGACGGCGACTGCGACGGTGGTGGAGAGCGGAATGAATGGGGCGAACACGCTCGTGGACGAGGACCGGGCGGCGCGCTGGCGCGCGGTCGCCGCGGCCACCGGCCCGGCCGACCGGGAGACGGCCGAGGCGGGCCTCCGCCGCGCCTATGAGCAGGCCGGGCTCAGCGCGCCCGAGCGGATCGTGTGGGCCGGTTCCCCGCTGGCGGCCACGGCGGCGGTGCTGCTGCTGACCGGGCAGGAGGAGCGGCTGCCCCGGGAGGTCGCCGAGCGGGCGGCGGACATGCTGCGGGCGGCCGGGGTCGAGCCGGTCGCGAGCGCCGTGGGCGCCTCGGTGCGGGAGGCCGTGCGCACCCATCCGTGGGCGCGCGCCAGGCGGCGGCTCCATGACGCCCTGGGCCCGGCCGGCTGGGCCGGGCGGTGGGCGCTCGCGGCGGCGCCGCTGTGGGAGGTCACCCGCGCCCTCACCGAGCGCGTCCGCACCGGGGTCGTCGAGGCCCTGGCGCCGGATCCGGACTCGGGCCAGGGCGCGGCCGTCCGGCTCGCCCTGCTGGACGCGGTGCTGGGGCAGCATGACGCACCCTGGCTGGCCGCCGTGGCGGACGGGGCGGAGTCCGACCCGCTGGCCGGCCTCGCCGCGGTCGCCCGCGCCGCCGGCTGGTGGTGGCCGTACGAGAAGGCCGTGATCGTCGCGGAGCGCCCGGTGGAGCTGCACCGCGACGAGGCGGGCCGTCTGGACCGCGGCGACGGCCCCGCCCTCGCCTTCCCCGACGGCTTCGCGCTGTACGCCTGGCGGGGCATGCCGGTGCCCGCGGCCTTCCTGCAGCAGCTCGGCGAGCTGACCCCGGACCGCATCCGCGAGGAGGAGAACGCGGAGCTGCGCCGGGTGATGCTGGAGCACTACGGCTATGAGCGCTATCTCGACGAGTCCGGGGCGCGGCCGGTGCACCGCGACGAGACCGGGGTCCTGTGGCGCATCGAGCTGGACGGGGACGAGCCGGTGGCGATGGTGGAGGTGGTCAACTCCACGCCGGAGCCGGACGGTACCCACCGCACATACTGGCTGCGCGTGCCGCCCCAGGTCCGGACCGCCCGCGAGGGCGTCGCCTGGACCTTCGGGGTGGACGCCGACACCTACCGCCCCGAGCGCGAGACCTGACCCTGCGTCAGATCACCTTCGTACGCTCGGAATTGCGCCCGGGAACGCTCCGGGGGCGGCTCAATTGCTCATCCCGGCACAAAGGTTTGGTCTATACCTTGACTGGTATAGACCAAACCGCTTGAGTGTCCCTCGGAGTTCCAAGTCCCCCCACACGAAGGAGATCGGCCCCATGTTGAGACGACGTGTTCTGGTGCCGCTCGCGGCGACCGCGGCGGTGTGCACGAGTGTTCTTGTCATGCCCATGGCCTCGGCCTCGACGGCAGGGACGACCGACCGGGCGGCGTGCGATTCCCCGAGCCTGACGGCGGACAAGGCGGCCGCCACCGGCGACATCGGCCGGTGCGGTGCCGAGACCAAGCGCGCGGCCGCCTTCGTGGTGACCGAGGCGCAGTTCAACCAGATGTTCCCGAACCGGAACTCGTTCTACACCTACCAGGGCCTGACCGCCGCCCTGAGCGCCTACCCCGGCTTCGCCAACACCGGCAGCGACACCGTCAAGAAGCAGGAGGCGGCGGCCTTCCTGGCGAACGTCAACCACGAGACCGGCGGCCTGGTCCACATCGTGGAGCAGAACACCTCCAACTACCCGCACTACTGCGACTGGAACCAGCCCTACGGCTGCCCCGCGGGCCAGGCGGCGTACTACGGCCGCGGACCGATCCAGCTCAGCTGGAACTTCAACTACAAGGCCGCGGGCGACGCGCTCGGCATCGATCTGCTCGGCAACCCCTGGCTGGTGGAGCAGGACGCCGCGGTGTCCTGGAAGACCGCGCTGTGGTTCTGGAACACCCAGACCGGGGCCGGTTCGATGACCCCGCACGACGCCATGGTCAACCAGCGGGGCTTCGGCGAGACCATCCGCAGCATCAACGGCAGCATCGAGTGCAACGGCGGCAACCCCGGCCAGGTGCAGAGCCGAATAGACGCCTACCAGCGGTTCGTCCAGATACTCGGCACCACCCCCGGCTCCAACCTGAGCTGCTGACCGGCCGCCGCTGACCGCCGCTGACCGGCGCCGAGCGGCCGTCCGGTCGGAAGCGAGGAAATTGAGGTGCGCCGCTCCGCCGCTCCGCGTCAGCCTGGAGCACATGGCGTGGACGGTGACGTACGACCTCGATGAGTTCCGGGTCGCGGCGGGTGGCTTCCTGCGCGCCCACCCGGCCCGGAACACCATTTTGCTCACGGTGGTCTCTTCCCTGGCAGTGGCGGGCAGCGGCAGATACGGCGACGAGCCGCCGGTCTACGGCTGGTGGACCGGGGAGGGGAAGGGTCCGGCGGAGGGCGCGTTCCTGTGCACCCCGCCCCACCCCCTGCTGCTCTCCGCCCTCTCCGGCGAGGCGGCCCGGGGCCTCGCCCGCACCCTCGCCCAGGACGGTGAGCCGAAGGTCACCGGGGTGAACGCGGGGCGCGAGACCGCCGAGACCTTCGCCACCGCCTGGCAGGACCTCACCGGTGCGGTGAGCACCGTCGGGCAGACCCACCGGCTCTATCGACTCGATGCCCTCACCCCGCCCGATCCGGCCCCACCGGGGCGGCCCCGGACCGCCACCACCGCCGACCGGGACCTGCTGGTCACCTGGTGCGAGGGGTTCGCCCGCGAGGCCGGCGCGCTGAGCGGGAATGCCGCCGCGCAGGTGGACGACAGGCTCGGCCACGACGGGATCACGGTGTGGGAGCTCGACGGCCGGCCGGTGGCCTGCGCCGGGATCAGCCGTACGATCGCCGACATGGCCCGGATCGCACTGGTCTACACCCCGCCCGAGCTGCGCGGACGCGGTTACGCGGGTGCCGCCACGGCCGCCGTGAGCGGGGCCGCGCGGGCCGCCGGGGTGAAGGAGATCCTGCTCTTCACCGATCTCGACAACCCCACCAGCAACGCCCTCTATCAGCGTCTCGGCTACCGCCCGATGGAGGACCGTCTGGTGCTGTCCTTCTCCGCGGAACAAGGTCCCCCCTCGTAAGAGTTGTGTCATTGCAGCCCAACGGCACCGCGCGTTGGAGTGCTCCCGTCCTCTCACCCTGGAGGCCCCGTGACCGGCTCCCATCCGACACGTTCCCGGCTCACCGCCGCCCTGCGCCCCGCCGCCTTCGGAGCGGATCCCAGCGGGGAGCGGATGGAGCGCATCCGGCGGTCGCCGAACTTCGCGAACGGTGTGTTCGTCAACCCGGTGGGGGCCCGCACCGCCCCGTCCGGCTCGATGCTGAAGTTCGCGTCCACCTACTTCCGCAAGGAGGAGCGCGTCCGCCGGGCCCCGGCCGGGACCGTGCCGGTGCACCCCACCACCGTCGCCGATCTGGCCGCCCCGCCCGCCTCCGGGCTGCGGCTGACCTGGATGGGGCACTCCAGCGTGTTCGCGGAGATCGACGGGCGGCGGGTGCTGTTCGACCCCGTCTGGGGACAGCGCTGTTCGCCCTTCTCGATGGTGGGGCCCAAGCGGTTGCACCCGGTGCCGGTGCCGCTGCGGGAGCTGGGGCCGGTGGACGTAGTGGTCATCTCCCATGACCACTACGACCATCTGGACATGCCCACGATCCGGGCGCTGGTACGGAGCCACGCGATGTTCGTCGTGCCGCTCGGGGTGGGGGCTCATCTGGAGCGCTGGGGCGTCCCGGCCGAGCGGACGACCGAGCTGGACTGGCACGAGTCCACCGAGGTCGCCGGGCTCACGCTCACCGCCACCCCCGCCCGCCACTTCTGCGGTCGCGGGCTGCGCAACACCCAGCACACCCTGTGGGCCTCCTGGGTGGTGGCCGGTTCCGGGCGCCGGATCTACCACAGCGGGGACACCGGCTACTTCTCCGGCTTCGCGGAGATCGGCGCGGCGTACGGGCCGTTCGACGCGACCATGATCCAGATCGGTGCCTACTCCGATTACTGGCCCGACATCCACATGACCCCCGAGGAGGGCATGCGGGCCCATCTCGATCTCCAGGGCGGGGACCCGGCGCGGGGGATCATGCTGCCGATCCACTGGGGCACCTTCAACCTCGCCCCGCATCCGTGGGAGGAGCCCGCCGAGGGCACGGTGAGGGCGGCGAAGGAGGCCGGGGCGACCGTGACCGTGCCGCGCCCCGGCCAGCCGTTCGAGCCGGAGCGCGGGCTGCCGCTGGAGCCGTGGTGGCGGGCGATCGCGGCACGGCCGGTGACGGAGGTGCCGGCCGCGGCCGAGGGCGCGGCCGAGCCGGCCGTTCCCGCCGGACCGTCCGGCGCCGGGGCTTCGGGGGCGACCGGAAAGCGTCCCGGGGCGACCGGCGGCGCGGACCCCGCGATGCCCATCCCCCAGTCGTAGCACGGGGGTTGGTGCCGCCCTTCCGAGGCGGTACGGCACGGGTTGCTTCTTTGTCGAATGGCGCTGAATGGCGTCGAAACCCTTGTGGTGGACACGACGTGCTCGCTTGAATGGTTAGGAAAGGTTCCTAACGGATCGCCTCAGGACCCGGGGCTGCCCCGGCGCGCCCTGGGGCGGCCGCGCGCACTTCCCCCACAGTCGACAAGGAACGGAGTCCCCATGTCCCCCATGCCCAGGAGGATCGGCCTCGCGGCCGTGGCCGTCACGGTACCGGCCGCGCTCGTCTTCACCGGCGTCGGAATCGGGCAGGCGTCCGACCATCTGCCGTCCTCGTCGGACGCGCGCCACACCCACTCGGCGCACAAGGCGGCGGCGAGCAACCTGGACGACCCGGCGAAGAAGGAGATCGCCATGAAACTGGTCTCCAGTGCCGAGAACTCCTCGCTCGACTGGCGCGCCCAGTTCAAGTACATCGAGGACATAGGCGACGGCCGCGGCTACACCGCCGGCATCATCGGATTCTGCTCCGGCACCGGCGACATGCTGGAACTCGTCGAGTACTACACCCAGCAGAAGCCCGGCAACGTCCTGGCCAAGTACCTCCCCGCGCTGCGCGAGGTCAACGGCGGCGACTCCCACGACGGCCTGGACCCGAACTTCACCAAGGACTGGAAGAAGGCCGCCGCCGACAAGGCGTTCCAGGACGCCCAGGAGCACGAGCGCGACCGCGTCTACTTCAACCCGGCCGTCAAGCAGGGCAAGGACGACGGCCTGGGCGCGCTCGGCCAGTTCGTCTACTACGACGCGATCGTGATGCACGGCCCCGGCGACAGCAAGTACAGCTTCGGTGGCATCCGTAAGACCGCCCTGTCCAAGGCCAAGCCCCCGGCGCAGGGCGGCAATGAGACCACCTACCTCAACGCCTTCCTCGACGCCCGTAAGGAGGCCATGAAGAGCGAGGAGGCGCACAGCGACACCAGCCGGGTCGACACCGAGCAGCGGAAGTTCCTCAATGAGAAGAACTTCGACCTGGCGCCCCCGTTGAAGTGGCAGGTCTACGGCGACCCGTACGAGATCAACTCCTGACCGCCGCGCCGGTCCCTGCTCGCTAAGCGGTACACTGTCCCACATCTTCGATCGGGGCAGTGTCCCGTTTATTTGCGCGCGGATGGAGAGCGGAACCATGTCGACATATCTGCTGGTGCACGGTGCCTGGCACAGTGGGCAGTGCTGGGAGCGGGTGGTCCCGCTGCTGACGGCGGCCGGGCATCGGGTGCTGGCGCCGACGCTGACCGGCTACGGCGACACGGTGCACCTGGCGGGCCCGGAGGTGGGGCTGGATACGCATGTCGACGACATCGTCGGGCTGATCACCGAGGAGGACCTCACCGACGTGGTGCTCGTCGGGCACAGCTACGCCGGACTGGTCATATCGTCCGCGGCCAACCGGGTCCCGGAGCGGATCGGGCAGCTGGTCTATCTCGATGCGATGGTCCCGGAGGACGGTGAGAGCGCGGCCGATATTCTGCCCATCAGCCAGGGCATGATCGACCAGGCCATGGCGTCCGAGGGCGGCTGGCGGGTTCCGCCGCCGGAACCGCCCTTCGGTCTGTTCGGGGTCACCGAACCCGCGGATCTGGAGTGGCTGCGGTCGATGCTGTCGGATCAGCCGGTCGGCTGCCTCCAGCAGCCGGTCCGGCTGGACAACCCGGCTGTGAACACGATCCCGCGGACGCATATCCACTGCGCCACCGACTTCCCGGAGGGCATCACCCGGCGCCCCGTCCCCGCCGTCCAGCGCAACGGCAGCCCGTCACAGGTGTGGGAATTGGCGACCGGCCACGACTGCATGATCACCATGCCCGCCGAACTCACCGAACTGCTGCTCAAGCTCGGCTGAGCCGGTCCCCTCTCGGCTCCTCAGCCCGACGCCGCCGTCACCAGGGCGCGCATGACCCGCACGTCGTCGCCCGCCTCCGGATGCCACTGGACCCCCAGCACGAACGCCGCCGCGTCCGGCAGCTCCACCGCCTCCACCGTTCCGTCGTCCGTGGCGTGCGCCGAGGGGGTCAGGCCCTTGCCCAGGTGGGCGACGGACTGGTGGTGGAAGGTGGGGACGGACACCGGCTCCGGGAGGATCCCGGCGAGGCGCGTGCCCGGGACCGGCTTCACCTCGTGGTGGTCGAAGACGCCGGGCGGGCCCACATGGCCGTCCAGGTGCTGGACGAGGGTGCCGCCCAGGGAGACGTTCAGGAGCTGGTGGCCGCGGCAGATGCCGAGCAGGGGAGTGCCCGACGCCAGGGCCGCCTCGATCAGGGCCAGCTCCCAGGCGTCCCGCTCCCGCGCGGGCGGCCCGGTGCGCGGCTCCACCTCGGCCCCGTACCGCACCGGTTCCACATCCGGGCCGCCGGAGATGACGAGCCCGTCGAGGCGGGAGACGACGGCCGCGGCGGCGGCCGGGTCCTCGTCCGGTGGCAGCATCGCCGCCAGGCCGCCCGCGCGCTGGATGAGCAGGTGGTAGCCCGAGGGCAGCAGCGCGGCGGGGAGGTTCCACACGCCCCAGCTCGCCGAGGGTTCGAGATAGGTGCTGACGCCGATCAGGGGCTTGGACACCGGGGACTCCGATCTTCGTGTCTTCGTGGATCCGCTCGGTCGCGGGACGGTGCTCGGCCGCGGTGACCGCTCTCCGCCGCGGAACGGTGCTCGGTCGTGGAACGGTGCTCGGTCGTGGGACGGTTCTCCCGTCGCAGGAACGGTCTCAGTCGCGGGACAGTTCCGCCTCGGCCTCCGCCAGCGCCGCGAACTCCTCCTCCGGCGCGGCCGCGACCAGGCGGTGGCGGCTGTAGAAGGCGAAGTAGGCCAGCGCCACCGCGTAGACACCGAGTGCGATGAAGGCCGCGTCCTTGTCCACCAGGAAGGTGGCCACCAGCGCGGAGCAGGCCAGGACGAAGGCGAGGGACGACGTCACCGTGCCGCCGGGGGTGCGGTAGGGACGCTCCAGGCCCGGTTCACGGCGGCGCAGGACGATGTGGGAGAGCGACATCAGGGCGTACGAGATGGTGGCGCCGAAGACCGCGGTGTTGAGCATCCGGGCGCCGTCGCCGGTCCACGCCGCGAGGGTGAAGCCGATGGCGCCCGGGACCAGCAGGCCCAGGAAGGGGGCCTTGCGGCGGCTGGTCAGCGAGAGGAAGCGGGGCAGATACCCGGCCCGGGAGAGCGCGAACAACTGGCGCGAACCGGCGAAGATCAGGGAGAAGAAGGAGGCCACGAGCCCGGCGAGGCCCGCGTAGTTGACGATACGGGACAACACGGTGGCCTTGCCGTCCGGCTGCAGCGCCTCGACCAGCGGGTTGCCCGCGTCCTGTACGGCGTTCGGGCCGCGCGCCCCCGTCGCCGCGAGGAAGGTCAGCAGGGCGAGGAGCAGCAGGATGCCCATGGACCAGGCCATGGCCTTCGGCAGCGTACGGGCCGGGTCCCGGGTCTCCTCGGCCGCCAGCGGCACCCCCTCCACCCCCAGGAAGAACCACATGCCGAAGGGGAACGCCGACCAGATGCCGAGCAGCCCGAACGGCAGCCAGGAGCTCGCGCCGAAGGAGGAGTGGTCCGCCGGGATGTTGTTGAGCGAGCCCGCGTCGAAGTCGGTGAGGGCGCCCACGGCGAAGACCAGCAGCGCGGCGACGGCGATGGCGGTCACGACCAGGCTGAACCGCAGGGCCTCGCCCACGCCCCACAGATGGATGCCGATGAAGATGACGAAACACGCCAGATAGACCGGCCAGCCGGACTCCAGGCCGAAGAGCCCGAGCGACTCGACGTAGTCGCCGATGAAGATGGAGATGGCGGCGGGCGCCAGGACGTACTCGATGAGGATCGCCGTCCCCGTGAGGAAGCCGCCCCAGGGGCCGAGGGCGCGCCGGGCGAAGCCGTAGCCGCCGCCCGCGGTGGGGAGGATCGCGGCCAGCTCCGCCAGGGCGAACACCATGCAGGCGTACATCAGGCCCATCAGCAGGGCGGCGATGGCCAGACCGCCGAAGCCGCCCTCCGCCAGGCCGAAGTTCCAGCCGGAGAAGTCGCCGGAGACGACATAGGCGACGCCGAGGCCGGTCAGCAGCAGCGGGCCCGCGCTGCCGCGCCGCAGGGTGCGGCGCTCCAGATACGCGTCCTCGGGGGACGGCGCCGGGCCGCCGCCCGGCGGGGCGCCGCCCACGGAGGCACTGGCGGACTCGGTGCGGGCGGATTCGGTACCGTCGGCCATGGGGGGACACTCCTGCTCCACACGAGGGGGCGATGGCAAAGGTGTGGGGCCATACCTTTGTCTTCCGGTCGGCGATGCGCAAGACCTCTGCGTAAAACCGTGGTCAAGGGCCCCCGGGACCGGCCGGTCAGACCGGGAAGCCGCGCACTCAGACCAGGAAGCCGCGCAGCAGCGCCGCCGTGCCCTCGCAGTGCTCCCGCATCACCTCGCGCGCCCCGTCCGCGTCCCCGTCCAGCACCGCCTCGACCAGCGCCCCGTGCTGGGCCTGGGAGTGCTCGAGGTTCTTGACCAGCAGCGGGATGCAGTCCAGCAGGTCGTTGACGGTCGCGCGGACGGCCGCGTACTGGGCGGCCAGCGACGGTGAGCCCGCCAGCTCCGCGAGCGTGAGGTGGAGCATCGTGTCCAGGCGGCGGTAGTCCGTGAGCGGGGCGTCCCGCGTCGCGTCCAGGGCCGCCCGCAGCCGCCGCGTCTGCCCCGCGTCCAGCCCGTGCGCGGCGCACAGCCCAGCCGCACCCACCTCCAGGACCTCGCGGAACCGCAGGGTGTCCTCGACGTCGACCGCCTCGACCCGGCGCCGCAGCTCGTCCTCGCCGCCGCCCTCGGCGGGCTCGGGCCTGGCCCGGACGAAGGTGCCGCCGTAGCGGCCGCGGCGGCTCTCCACCAGCCCCTGGTCCTGGAGCACCTTCAGCACCTCGCGCAGGGTCACCCGGCTGATCCGCAGCCGGTCGGCCAGCTCCCGCTCGGCCGGGAGCCGGCCGCCGTCGGGGACCAGCCCCAGCCGCAGTACCTGGAGTATCTGCTCCAGCGCCTCCTCGAAGCCGTTTCCCGCGCGCACCGGGCGCAGCACCGGCGCCAGCCGGTCGTCCGCCGCGCTCCCGCGCCCACTCCCGCTCTCGCTCATCGAACCGTCCGCACCTACTTCCCAACCAATGGTCTGCGGTATTACCTTAAGGCCACCCCACGCCCCCCAACCCCCTCTCCGCACCCTCCGCCCCCCGAATTCTCCGACGCAGGAGGCCCCACCGTGGCAGACCGCACGCCCCCGCTCTCGGTCGACGAGCTGACCAGACTGGTCGCCGCCGGGGAGATCGACACCGTCGTCCTGGCCTTCACCGATATGCAGGGAAGGCTCCAGGGCAAGCGGTTCGCCGCCCGCTTCTTCCTCGACGACGTCCTGGCACACGGCACCGAGGGCTGCAACTACCTCCTCGCCGTCGACACCGAGATGAACACCGTCGACGGCTACGCCATGTCCTCCTGGGAGCGCGGCTACGGCGACTTCGCCATGCACGGCGACACCGCCACCCTGCGCCGCACCCCCTGGAACCCCGGCACCGCCCTCCTCACCGCCGATCTCGCCTGGCACGACGGCAGCCCGGTGGTCGCCTCGCCGCGCCAGATCCTGCGCCGTCAGCTCGACCGGCTCGCCGAGCGCGGCTGGACCGCGTACACCGGCACCGAGCTGGAGTTCATGGTCTTCAGGGACAGCTACGAGCAGGCGTGGAACACCGGCTACCGCGGGCTGACCCCCGCCAACCAGTACAACGTCGACTACTCCGTCCTCGGCACCGGCCGGGTCGAGCCCCTGCTGCGCCGCATCCGCAACGAGATGGGCGCCGCCGGGATGACCGTCGAGTCGGCCAAGGGGGAGTGCAACCTCGGCCAGCACGAGATCGCCTTCCGCTACGCCGACGCCCTGACCACCTGTGACCAGCACGCGGTCTACAAGACCGGAGCCAAGGAGATCGCCGCCCAGGAGGGCATGGCGCTGACCTTCATGGCCAAGTACGACGAGCGCGAGGGCAACTCCTGCCATATCCACCTCTCGCTGCGCGACGAGGCCGGGCACCCTGTGCTCGCCGACGACGACGGCCCGTACGGCATGTCGAAGACCATGCGCCACTTCCTCGCCGGACAGATCGCGGCGATGCGCGACTTCACCCTGCTCTACGCCCCGAACATCAACTCCTACAAACGGTTCCGCCCCGGCTCCTTCGCGCCCACCGCCGTCGCCTGGGGCCCGGACAACCGCACCTGCGCGCTGCGGATCATCGGCCACGGCCCATCCCACCGGCTGGAGAACCGGCTCCCCGGCGGCGACGTCAACCCGTACCTGGCCGTGGCCGGGATGGTGGCCGCCGGGCTTCACGGCGTGGAGCAGGAGCTGGAGCTCCCCGAGGTCTGTACCGGCAACGCCTACACCGGAGACGCCGAGCACGTCCCGACCTCGCTGCGCGACGCCGCCGAGCTGTGGCGGAACAGCCCCATAGCGCGGGCCGCCTTCGGCGACGAGGTGGTCGAGCACTACCTCAACATGGCGCGCGTCGAGCAGGACGCCTATGACACCGCCGTCACGGACTGGGAGCGCTTCCGGTCCTTCGAGCGCATGTGAGGAACCAGCGAGTGAGCACCGAACACCCCCACGAACACCACATCCTCAACCCGGCCACCGAGGAGGTCATCGCCACCGTCCCCGCCGCCACCCCGGACGAGGTGGCCGCCGCCGTGGCCCGCGCCACCGAGGCGCAGCGCGGCTGGGCGGCGCTCGCGCCCGCCGACCGCGCCCGGCTGCTGCGCCGCTTCGCCGCCGCCGTGGACGGGCACCTCGAGGAGCTCGCCGCCCTCGAGGTCCGCGAGGCGGGCCATCCGATCGGCAACGCCCGCTGGGAGGCGGGAAACGTGCGCGATCTGCTGGACTACGCGGCCGGGGGAGCGGAACGGCTGAGCGGCGCCCAGATCCCGGTGGCCGGCGGTCTGAACGTCACCTTCCATGAGCCGCTGGGCGTGGTCGCGGTCATCGCGCCGTGGAACTTCCCCATGCCGATCGCCGCCTGGGGCACCGCGCCCGCCCTGGCCGCCGGAAACGCCGTCGTCCTCAAACCGGCCGAGACCACCCCGCTCACCGCGCTCCGGCTGGCCGGGCTCGCCCTGGAGGCGGGCCTGCCGGAGGGGCTCTTCCAGGTGCTGCCCGGGGCCGGGCCGGTCGCGGGCGCCGCGCTGGTCGAGCACCCCGGCGTCGCCAAGGTCGTCTTCACCGGCTCCACCGCGGTCGGCAAGGAGATCATGGCCAAATGCGCCGCGGGCGTGAAGCGGGTGACCCTCGAACTCGGCGGCAAGAGCCCGAACGTCGTCTTCGCCGACGCCGACCTGGAGCGCGCTGCGGCCGCCGCGCCCGGCTCCTTCCTGGACAACACCGGACAGGACTGCTGCGCCCGCAGCCGCATCCTGGTGCAGCGAAGCGTCTACGACCGGTTCATGGAGCTGCTGGCGCCCGCCGTGACCTCCTTCGCGGTCGGCGACCCGGCCGACCCCGCCACCGCCATGGGCCCGCTGATCTCGGCCGCCCAGCGGGAGCGCGTACGGTCCTACGTACCCGAGGACGCGCCCGCCGCGATCCGCGGCGAGGCCCCGGAGGGCAAGGGGTTCTGGTACCCGGCCACCGTGCTGGAGGCGACCGGCCCCGGTGACCGCACCGCCGTGGAGGAGATCTTCGGCCCCGTCGCGGTCGTCCTCCCCTTCGAGGACGAGGCCGACGCCGTACGGCTGGCCAACGCCACCGACTACGGCCTGTCCGGTTCGATCTGGACCCGCGACGTGGGCCGCGCGGTCCGGGTCTCGCGCGCCGTCGCCGCCGGGAACCTGTCCGTCAACTCGCACAGCAGCGTGCGGTACGCCACCCCCTTCGGCGGCTACAAGCAGTCCGGCCTGGGCCGGGAGCTGGGCCCCGACGCCCTTGCCGCCTTCACCGAGACCAAGAACGTCTTCATCAGCACCGAGGAGCAGTGACGTGACCGAGACCCCCGTGTGCCGCCGCCTGGTGGGCCGTACCGCCGTCGTCACCGGAGCGGGCAGCGGCATCGGCCTGGCCACCGCGCGCCGCCTGGCCTCCGAGGGCGCGCAGGTCGTCTGCGCCGATATCGACGAGAGCGCGGGCAAGGCCGCCGCCGACGAGGTCGGCGGACTCTTCGTCCGGGTGGACGTGACCGATCCCGACGAGGTCGAGGCGCTCTTCAAGACCGCCTTCGACACCTACGGTTCGGTGGACATCGCCTTCAACAACGCCGGGATCTCCCCGCCCGACGACGACTCGATCCTCACCACCGGGCTCGACGCCTGGAAGCGGGTCCAGGAGGTCAACCTCACCTCCGTCTATCTGTGCTGCAAGGCCGCGCTGCCGTACATGCGGCAGCAGGGCCGGGGCTCCATCATCAACACCGCCTCGTTCGTGGCCGTGATGGGCGCCGCCACCTCCCAGATCAGCTACACCGCCTCCAAGGGCGGGGTGCTGGCCATGTCCCGGGAGCTGGGCGTGCAGTTCGCCCGCGAGGGCATCCGGGTCAACGCGCTGTGCCCGGGGCCGGTCAACACCCCGCTGCTGAAGGAGCTGTTCGCCAAGGACCCGGAGCGGGCCCAGCGCCGGCTGGTGCACGTACCGGTGGGCCGGTTCGCCGAGCCGGAGGAGATCGCCTCCGCCGTGGCCTTCCTGGCCAGCGATGACGCGTCCTTCGTCAACGCCGCCGAGTTCCTCGTGGACGGCGGGATCGCCGGGGCATATGTCACGCCGTTGTAGTCCCGTGCGCAGTCCCGCCATCCGCGGTGTACGGACCCCACCCCTGGCCATAGGCTGACCGTGTGACCATGAACACGCCCCCCGGCTGGTACCCCGATCCCGGCTACGCAGGTAACGGCCCCGCCATGGAACGGTGGTGGGACGGCTCGGCCTGGACCGAGTACACCCGTGATGCCTCGGGGGCCGCGGACCCGGCCTTCGGCCCGCCGCCACCCCCCTACCTGCCAGGGCGGCAGGGGGGACACGGTCACAGCCGGGGCCGCGGGCCGAGGATCGCGGCGCTCTCCGTCGCCGTGGCCGTCGTCGTCGCCGCGATAGCCGGTGGCATCGTGCTGCTGGGCGACGGCGGCGACGGCGGTGGGAACGCCCAGACCGGGCCCGCCCCCAGCACCTCCGCGCCGGACGACGGCGGCAACCCGGCCCCGGACCTCCCCACCCCGGACGACCCCTCGGAGGGGCCCACCGAGAGCCCCGGCGCACCGCCCAGCTACGACCCGGACACCGCCCCGGACCAGGGCAACGGCATCAGCCTGCCGGTGCTCTCCGGCTGGCAGGCGGGGCGTAGCAGCTCCGGCGGCGCGGGCGTCACCACCTCCCGCTACCCCTGCCCGGGTGACCCGTCCACCGACTGTGTGCGCGGCGGTGCCTTCTCCCGGACCGCCGAGGGCTACAAGGCCACCTCCGCCAAGGGCATAGCCAAGGAGGACATCGCGCAGAACGCCGAGGAGTCCTACGGCACCGACAAGGACACCGACCGCAAGGCGTACGGGGGGATCACCTCCCACAAGCAGCTGAAGGCTTCGGCGGTCGAGGTCGCGGGCAAGAAGGGCTATCTGGTCCGCTGGAAGGTGGTGACGAAGAAGGGCGACGACGGCGTCGTGCAGTCGGTGGCGTTCCCCTCGCCCACCATGCCGGACACGATGGTCGTGGTGCGCTTCGGGTTCGACGAGAGCGACAAGGCGCCGCCGCTCAGCGACATGGACAAGATCGTCAAGGGCATCGAGGGGCTGGCGGGCGACGGCCGGTCCATCTAGGCGCGTTCCAGCCGTCGGATAGACACGTTCCCAGCCGTCAGAGGAACGTCCTGCCCTCGCCCCGGTACGTCGGCACCTCGGCCACCACCCGGTCCCCCTCGATCAGCCGCAGCGTGTCGAACCGCTCGCACAGCTCACCGGCCTTGGCATGCCGGAACCACACCTTGTCGCCGATCAGCAGATCGTCGGCGGCCGTGCCCAGCAGCGGGGTCTGCACCTCGCCCGGCCCCTCCATCGAGTCGTACCCGAGCCCCTCCGGCAGATACGGCACCGGCAGCCGGTCCCGGCCCGCCGCGCCCGACGCCGGATAGCCGCCGCCGAGCACCGTCACCACGCCGACCCCGGGGCGGCGCACCACCGGCTGGGCGAACAGGGCCGCCGGGCGGCCGTGGAAGGAGGTGTAGTGGTCGAACAGGCGCGGCTGGTAGAGCCCGGACCCGGCGGCGATCTCGGTCACCGCGTCTTCCGCGGCGGTGTGCTGCACACTGCCCGTACCGCCGCCGTTGACGAACTCCAGGTCCGCCACGGCCCGTACCGCCCGTACGGCCGCGGCCCGGCGCGCCGCGAGCTCCCGGCGCGCCACGGACTGCATCAGCCGGATGGCGCGCGAGCGCAGCGGGCTCCCGGGCACCGCGTCGCCCACGCCCGCCACATGCCCCTCGTACGCCATCAGCCCGACCAGCCGGAAGCCGGGGCGGTCGGCGATCGCCCGCGCCAGGGCGGCCAGTTGCTCCGGTTCGCGCAGCGGTGAGCGCAGCGCCCCGACTCGCACCCGTCCCCCGAGCATCCGCAGCGAGGTGTCCAATTCCAGGCAGACCCGGACCTCTTCGGTCCCGGCGCGAACGCTGTCGATCAGATCGAGCTGGGAGAGGTCGTCCACCATGACGGTCACGGCCTCGGCCAGCTTGGGGTCGCCGGTCAGGGTGGCGAAGCCCTCCCGGTCGGCGGAGGGATAGGCGAGCAGGACGTCGTCGAACCCCTCGCGGGCCAGCCACAGCGACTCCGGGAGGGTGAAGCTCATGATCCCCGCGAAGCCGTCGTACGCGAGCACCCGCTCCAACATCGCGCGGCAGCGCACCGATTTGCTGGCCACGCGGATCGGTTTGCCTCCCGCCCGGCGGACCAGATCCCGTGCGTTGTCGTCGAAGGCTCCCAGATCGACAATCGCCACGGGCGCTTCGAGATGGGCGGTGGCCCGGTCGTACCGGGCCCGGTCAGCGGCGGCAGCGGACATGGACGAAGCTTGCCAGACCGCCATTACCACTGGGTAGAGGGCGGCCGGTGCGCAGGGCCCCCGGCTGGCCGTAGAGTGTCGCGCACGCCACGACCGGCAGGTCAGCGGCGGGTTGTCCGTATACGGGCCCGGCTGCCCGAAAGGCGGTGCGGTGGCGCGGCGAACCGGACGGAGCCAGGTGAAGCAGGTCTCGACGGGTGCGAGGGGGTGCAGGTGAGCACCGACGCGGAACAGGCGCACTCACCCCACGGCACGCCCCCACCACGCCCCGCACAACCCCCGCGCACGGCGCCCGAGCGGCCTTCCGCGCCCCCACCGCGCCCCACCAACGCGCCCGGGTTCATCCCCGATCCGGAGACGCCCGTCCTCGGCGTACGGGCGAAGGCCCCGTTCTCCCCGGGCACCGCCGGGGCGTCCGGCACCCGGGTGCCCCCGCAGCCCTCGACACCGCCGCGCCCGTCCGTGCCTCCGCGCACCGGCGGGCTCTTCGCGTCCGGCGGGCCGGGCGGCCGGCGCCGTCCCCCCAGCCGTACGGCGGCCGCCGCCGCGAGTCTCGTCCTCGGGCTCGGGCTGCTCGGCGGGGCGGCGGCCGGAAGCTGGCTGGGCGACGACCCCGGCGCCCCGCCGTCCACCGCCGACACCTACGCCCACGCCCGCTCCGCCTGGCACAGCATCCCCGTGGACGACCTCTTCCCGCGCACCCTGCGCGGCAAGGGCGAGGGCCCCGGCGGCGCCGACCGCGTCTGGACCCGGATAGCCGTCGCCCCCGACAGCAGCTGCGGCGGCGGATTCGATCCGCTGCTCGCCAAGGCGCTGGCCCCGGTGGGCTGCAAACGGCTGGTGCGCGCCACGTACACCGACGCCACCAGCACCAGCGTCACCACCGTCGGAGTGCTGATCACCACCTCAGGACCCACCGGAATGCGGGCGCTGCAGCAGCGCTTCGTCACCGAGAAGCTGGACGAGCGCACCGATCTGATGCCCCGCACATACGCCGCCAAGGACACCGCCGCGGCCGGATTCGGCGACGACCAGCGCGCCAGCTGGCGGATCCGGATCCTCACCGACGCACCCGCCGTCATCTACACCGTCACCGGCTTCGCCGACGGACGTGAGGTCACCGACCCGCAGTCGGCGGGCGAGGCGACCCAGCGCGGCGCCACCTCGGCCCCCGCGCAGTCCGGCCTCGGCAACGACGCCCGGGGCATCGCCGACGCGATCGAGACCGGATTCCGCCGGGCCCTGGCCACGTTCACGGAGACCACGTCATGACCGGGATCGGGCGGCGCCTCGCCGTGGCCCTCGCCGCCGCCGGGCTGACCCTGGTGCCCGCCGCGCCCGGATACGCCGACGGCATACAGGCCCAGGAATGGGCGCTGGACACCCTCCACGCCCGCGAGGCATGGCAGACCACCAAGGGCTCCGGGATCACCGTCGCCGTCCTCGACACCGGCGTCGACGACGGCCACCCGGACCTCGAAGGCCAGGTGCTGCCGGGGAAGGACCTCATCGGCTTCGGCGCCCGGCGCGGCGAACGCGCCTGGGCCCGCCACGGCACCGCCATGGCCGGGATCATCGCCGGGCACGGCCATGGCGCCTCCGGCGGCGAGGGCGTGCTGGGTGTCGCCCCGAAGGCCCGGATCCTGCCGGTGCGGGTGATCCTCGAGGACTCCGATCCCGACCGTAAGAAGGCCCGCTCGACCCGTGGCGGCGCGCTCGCCGCCGGGATCCGCTGGGCGGCCGACCACGGCGCCGACGTCATCAACCTCTCGCTCGGCGACGACAGCGCCTCCGCCCACCCCGAGGCCGCCGAGGACGCCGCCGTGCAGTACGCGCTGCGCAAGGGCGCGGTCGTGGTCGCCTCCGCGGGCAACGGCGGCGAGAAGGGCGACCGGGTCTCCTACCCGGCCGCCTACCCCGGGGTGATCGCCGTGACCGCCGTGGACCGCTACGGCTCCCGCGCCGCCTTCTCCACCCGCCGCTGGTACGCCACCGTCTGCGCACCCGGCGTGGACGTGGTCATCGCCGACCCCGACAAGCGCTACTACGAGGGCTGGGGCACCAGCGCGGCCGCCGCCTTCGTCTCCGGCTCCGTCGCCCTCGTCCGCGCCGCCCACCCCGACCTGAGCCCGCGCCAGATCCGCGGGCTCCTCACCCGGACCGCCCAGGACGTCCCCCAGGGCGGCCGCAGCGACGACCTCGGCGCGGGCCTGGTGAACCCGGCGGCCGCGATCACCGCGGGCGACAAGCTGAAGCCCGGGGCGCAGCCGCCCGCCGCGGCGGCCTCCCCGAACCGCTACTTCGGCAACGGCCCCGGCCACACCCAGGGCGCCCACGACGACTCCGGCCCCAATCAGATGGCCCTCCTCGCCGGCCTCGCCGGCACGGCCCTGGTCGTCGCCGCGATATCCCTATGGCGCGGCTCGGGCCCCCTACGGGTGCCCCCGCGACTGCGGTCACTGCTGACGGGGATGCGTACGCGCTGAGCGGCGCCCGGCCGCCGCGTCGGTCCGGGCCCGGTGTGTGCGCCCGTTCGTGGGGATCCGTACGCCGTACGCGCAGAAGCACGACGGCGGTTGTCGGGGCGGCGCGCTGGGCGCGCCGGTCGCCGGGGCTCGCGGGGTGCCGGGCGGGCCCGGGGCACCGCGGCGATCGTCGGCTGGGGGGCGTTGGCGCTCCGGAGCGGGCCGCTCACCCCGATGCGTGCGCGGCGGTCGCCGCCACGGCCGTCCGTGCCACCTCTTCCACCAGCGCCACCCCGCCCTCCCGGTCCGTGCTGCCCTCGGACAGCACCGCGATCAGACAGGGCCGACCGTTTGCCGTCACCTCGCCGATGCTGTTGACGACCCACAGTCCGGTGGCATCGCGGGGCATCCAGCCGTTCTTGAGCCGCGTTCCGGCGCCGGTGCCGTCCGCGGCGGCCGAGATGCCCCACGTCTGACCGGCGATGACGCGGCCCATCAGCGTCCGCAGATACGCCTGGGCGGGCGCGCCCAGGGGGGAGCCGTCCAGGAAGACCGCGCGCAGCAGGGCCAACTGGTCGGACGCGGTGGTGTGCGTCAGACCCCAGCGTCCGCGGTCGTCGGCGTGGGTATCGGTCAGCCCGAGCCGTCCGAGCGCGGCCTCGAGGCCCTTCGCCCCGCCGATCGGCCCCCACAGCGCCGTCGCCGCGTCGTTGTCGCTCCGCTCGATCATCACGCCCGCGTACGAGCGCTCCTGAGCCGTCAGCCGCCGCCCCTCGTCCTGCGCCCCGAGCAGCAGCGCCGCGAGGATGCCGACCTTGACGACGCTCGCCGTGGCGTACGAGCCGTCGCCGTGGGACCCGGTCGCCCCCGACCCGGGCTCCAGGACGGCGACCGAGAAGTCCGCGGTGGAGCCCGCGGCCACGGGCGCGAGCGCGTCGGCGAGCGCGCCGCCCAGCCCGCTCAGCCCCCTCGGCCCGCTCAACCCCCTCGGCCCGCCCGCACCGGACAGGGCGGACGGTGCCGGGCCGCCGTCGTTCACGCGTTCCACGCCGTCTCCTTCACTGCCGCCCCTGCCCCGGGGCGGGTGGGGGTGCGGGGATCTCGGTCTCCTCGCTGTCGGTACCCTCATGGCGTGGCGCTCAAGAACATTCCCGACCCCGGCTTCTCCGGCGACGACGGCTCCGCCGACCCCCGGCTGACCGCGGCGCTCGCCGCCTGGGCCGATGACCGCTCGGCCGAACCGGAGGTGCTCGCCGCGCTCACCGACGCCCGTCTGCTCGTCCCCGTGGTGGCGATCCTCGGCGAGGCGGAAGTGGTGGAATCCGAGCCGCGCGAAGCGTCCGTTGAGGGTGGTGGGAGACGGGCGGGCGGGCTGCGCCGTGACAAGACCAGCGATATGGCGGTGCCCACGCTTCAGGCCCCCGACGGCCGACGCGCGCTGCCCGCGTTCACCTCGCTCGAGACGCTGGCCCGCTGGCGCCCGGACGCCCGGCCCGTGGCCGTACCGCTGCGCCAGGCGCTGGAGGCCACCGCCCATGAGAAGGCGGACACCCTGGTCCTGGACCTCGCGGGCCCGGTGCCGTACCAGCTGACCGGGCCCGCGCTGCTGGCCCTCGCCGAGGGGCGGACCAGCGCCGATCCGCTCGCCGACCCGGCCGTGACCGAGGCGGTGTGTACCGTGCTGGCCGCCGAGCCGGAGGTGCTCCGGGCTCATCTGGCCCCGGCGGCGGACGCTGACGGGATGCTCGCGCTCGCCCTGGCGCCGGAGGCGCCCGCGCGCGAGACGGCGCACCGGGTGGCGGGCGCCCTGGCCGCCGACGAGGTGCTGCGGGCGCGGCTGGTGCGCGGGCTGACCCTGGCACTGCTGCCGCCGGACGCGCAGGTCCCCGGCGAGCCGCTCTTCACCCGCTGAGGGCCGGGCCCGGCCCTTCCCATTCGGACCAACAGGCGAATCCTCCCGATTCCGCCCACAATGCTTAGGCGACTGGCGGTCGGAATCTGTGTGAGGAGAGCGCCATGGAGACGAGAACGGTCGTAGCGGAGTTCATCGGGACCGCGATGCTGGTCCTCTTCGGAGTCGGTTCGCTGGTCCTGGCGGGCGACTACATCAACGCCCTCGGGATCTCGCTCGCCTTCGGCTTCACGCTGATCGCGATCGCCTTTGCGCTCGGACGCATCTCGGGCTGCCACATCAACCCGGCGGTGACCCTCGGTGTGCTGCTGGCCAGGCGCATCGACATCCGTACGGCCGTCCAGTACTGGGTCGCGCAGTTCGTCGGCGCGATCGTGGGCGCGGCGATACTCTTCCTGCTCGCCAACCAGGTGCCCCGGCTCCAGACGGCCGGCGCCTTCGGCAGCAATGGCTACGGCGGCCGCTCACCGGTGGGCATGGGCGCGGGCGGGGCCTTCCTCGCCGAGGTGCTGCTGACCTTCCTGCTGGTCTTCGTCTTCCTCACGGTGACCCACGCGGTGCCGATGGTCGGCGCCGAACCGGTCCCGGTGGGCCTCGCCCTCGCCGCGGTCAATCTGATCGGCATCCCGCTGACCTGGGCCTCGGTCAATCCGGCGCGCAGCTTCGGCCCCGCGATCTTCGCGGGCGGCGATGCGCTGGGCCAGCTGTGGCTGTTCATCGTGGCGCCGCTGGTCGGCGGCGTGCTCGCCGCGGCGGTGCACCGGTTCACCCATCTCCATCCGGCGGGCCAGGCCGAACGGGAGGAGGCGCATCCGCCCCCGGCGACCGGGCCGTGGGGACGCATGCGTGGCGGCCACCGCCCCGAGGCGGGCGGCCCGGAGTCCAAGGGCCCGGAGGCGGCCTGAGCGACAAGGGGTGCGGAGGCGGTCCGAGCGACAAGGGGCCCGGACGGCCCGAGCCGATGCCGATGCCGATGCCGATGCCGGGGCCCGGCCGTAAGGGGGCGGCCGGTCAGCCGAAGACGGCGGCCGGTCAGCCGAAGATCGGGCCGGTGAACTTCTCGCCGGGCCCCTGCCCCGGCTCGTCCGGCACCACCGAAGCCTCACGGAAGGCGAGCTGGAGCGACTTCAGACCGTCCCGCAGCGGAGCCGCGTGGAAGGAGCTGATCTCCGTGGCGCTGGCCGTGACCAGCCCCGCCAGGGCGTTGATCAGCTTCCGCGCCTCGTCCAGGTCCTTGTGCTGGGGGCCCTCCTCGGCCAGGCCCAGATTGACCGCGGCGGCGCTCATCAGGTGCACCGCGACCGTGGTGATCACCTCGACGGCGGGCACATCCGCGATGTCCCGGGTCATCCGGTCGAAGTCGGGGGCCGGCGGCTGCCCGGCGTTGGCGTCACTCATGGTGGTCGGGGCTCACTTCCTGATGGACGGTGTGCCCCAGCCTAGGCGTCCGCCCGGCACCGTACGCACGGGGCGGGCGAGTTCACAGGAACAGGAGAAGTGAGAGGACGAGGGACGGCGGGAACGGCGGATGCCGGGGACGCGGTGGGTGAGCATCCCGTGCGGGTGCTGGTATCGTAGATAAACGACCGGCCGGTCACGTGTGTGTCCGGCCCACAAGTGGAGGCTCCCCAGCTCCCACCTTCCGACCCCCGGGGTTGGCAGGTCATCGGTCAGGCTGCGCCCCGCGGTGATATCGCGGCGGTGCTCCCGGTCAATGAGGAGCCCCGCCTGTGTACCGTCCGGGGCGTTTTGTGCGTCACGGCGCGGTGGTCTCAACCGAAACAGACTTACGCGGCAGTCCGCCAGGCGGTCGCGTGGTGTAACCGAGGAGGATCCATCAGCGCCGAGCCCCGCATCAACGACCGGATTCGCGTCCCCGAGGTGCGACTCGTCGGTCCCAGTGGCGAGCAGGTCGGCATTGTGCCGCTTGCCAAGGCCCTGGAGCTTGCGCAGGAGTACGACCTCGACCTGGTCGAGGTGGCGGCGACCGCCCGTCCGCCGGTCTGCAAGCTCATGGACTACGGAAAGTTCAAATACGAGTCGGCCATGAAGGCCCGTGAGGCGCGCAAGAACCAGGCGCACACGGTCATCAAGGAGATGAAGCTCCGGCCGAAGATCGACCCGCACGACTATGACACCAAGAAGGGTCACGTCGTCCGGTTCCTCAAGCAGGGCGACAAGGTCAAGATTACGATCATGTTCCGTGGCCGTGAGCAGTCCCGGCCCGAGCTCGGCTACCGGCTGCTACAGCGGCTCGCTGAGGACGTCCAGGAGCTGGGCTTCGTGGAGTCCAACCCCAAGCAGGACGGCCGAAACATGATCATGGTTCTCGGTCCGCACAAGAAGAAGACCGAGGCGATGGCCGAAGCCCGCGAGGCGCAGGCAGCCCGCAAGGCGGAGCGTCAGGGCGCTCCCCACCTGGACCAGTCTCCGGACGCGTCCGCGGAGCAGCCGGCCGAGGAGCCCGCCGAGGCCTGATGTTTCGAGGCGCCAGCCTCGACCCCCGGGACCCTGGTCCCGACCCAGACCGACATAACAGACGCTTCCGCGCACACCGGCCGCGGCCCGATCGCGCCACGCCCGGATGGGGCGGAAGCGCCCCGACGAGGAGAGAACGGCGACATGCCGAAGAACAAGACGCACAGCGGTGCCAGCAAGCGCTTCAAGCTCACCGGCTCCGGCAAGGTGGTGCGCCAGCGCGCCGGTCGCCGCCACCTTCTCGAGCACAAGCCGTCCACGCTGACGCGCCGCCTGGCCGGAAAGGTCGAGATGGCCCCGTCCGACGCCAAGAAGATCAAGAAGCTTCTCGGCAAGTGACGCCCCTGCCCCGCTCCGGCGGGGTGAGGCGAGCGCCAGACCGGGACCCACCGGGACCTATTCGTTTCCGGGCCGCGTGAGTCACCCGCGGCCCCGTACAAGGAGTTAAACAAGTGGCACGCGTCAAGCGGGCAGTCAACGCCCACAAGAAGCGCCGGGCGATCCTCGAGCAGGCCAGCGGCTACCGGGGCCAGCGCTCCCGCCTGTACCGCAAGGCCAAGGAGCAGGTCACCCACTCTCTGGTCTACAACTACAACGACCGCAAGAAGCGCAAGGGCGACTTCCGCCAGCTGTGGATCCAGCGCATCAACGCCGCTGCCCGCGCCAATGGCATGACGTACAACCGCTTCATCCAGGGTCTGAAGGCGGCGAACATCGAGGTCGACCGCAAGATTCTGGCGGACCTCGCGGTCAACGACGCGAACGCGTTCGCGGCGCTGGTGGAGGCCGCGCAGAAGGCGCTGCCGAGCGATGTGAACGCGCCGAAGGCCGCGTAAGCGCTGCGCTGAGCATTGCCGGGTGGACCCGCAGGTGAACGCATCACCTGCGGGTCCGCGCATGTGGGCCGGGTTGTGCCCGCTGGGCTCTTGCTTCCGGGCGCGGCCCGGTGGCTGGGTTGTGCCCCCTGGGGTCTTGCTTCCGGGCGCGGGCTGGTGGCTGGGTTGTGCCCCCTGGGGTCTCGTTTCCGGGTGCGGGTCGGTGGCCGGGTTGTGCCCACCCGTCCCGCCCCGCGGGACGATTGCCCACAACAGGGTGCGAGCCGCCCTGCGGGACGATTGCCCACAACGGGGTGCGTTCTGCCCTGCGGGGCGGCCGCCCGCAGGCGGGGGCGGCGCTGCCCCTGCGGGGCTCGCGGCGCCGCGCCGCCGCTCCTCCCGGGGGTCCGGGGGCTTGCTCCCGGTTTCGGGGAGGGGCGGGGTGGGGGAAGACCGGCCCGCGCAACCAACACACCACACGAGAAAGCGCACGCACCCCATGGCGACCCCCGAATTGACGTCCCTGCGATCGCCACGCGTCACCGCGGCCCGCCGACTGGCCAAGCGCAGCTTCCGCGGCAAGGAGCGGCGGTTCATCGTCGAGGGGCCGCAGGCCGTACGGGAGGCCATCGCGCATCTCGTGGAGGTGTACGCCACCCCCGAGGCCGCCGGGCGGCACCAGGAGATCCTCGACGCCGCCCGCGCAGCGGGCATCCCCGTGTTCTCCGCGACCGATGACGTCGTCGCGGAGATGTCCGACACGGTCACCCCGCAGGGCATCGTCGGGCTGTGCCGCTTCCTGGACTCGCCGTTCGAGGAGATCCTGGCCGCCCGGCCGAAGCTTGTCGCCGTGCTCGCGAACGTCCGCGACCCCGGCAACGCCGGCACCGTGCTGCGGTGCGCCGACGCCGCCGGGGCGGACGCGGTCGTGCTGACGGACGCCTCCGTGGACCCGTACAACCCCAAGGCCGTACGCGCCTCCGTCGGCTCCCTCTTCCATCTTCCCGTCGCCGTCGGCGTGCCCGTCGAGCGCGCGGTGAGCGGGCTGCGGGAGGCCGGGGCGCGGGTGCTGGCCGCGGACGGGGCGGGGGAGCGGGACCTGGACTCGGAGCTGGACGACGGTCTGCTGGGTGCCCCCACCGCCTGGATCTTCGGCAATGAGGCATGGGGCCTGCCGGAGGCTACCCGCGCACTCGCGGACGAGGTGGTGCGCGTTCCGATTCACGGCAGGGCCGAGAGCCTCAACCTCGCCACGGCCGCCGCCGTGTGCCTCTATGCCTCCGCTCGTGCGCAGCGCGCTCCCGCAGGGTGCCGCTCCGTCACATCGACCTAGTAGGGTTGCCCCCTCTGGGAGGGGACCCGAGAGGGGGTGTGGGGATGGACGTCAGGACTTCCGGCGCCAGGGCGGCCGAAGCCCATGCGTCCGGCGGGCACGGCCGCCCGTCCACCGGGGAGGACCCCGGCGGCGCGCCGGACGCGCTCGGACCGCACCCCGACGATCTGCCCGACGGCCTGGTCGTGGCCGACGAGACCGGCCTGGTCACCTGCTTCAACGCGGCGGCGGCCCGCATCACCGCCACCGACCCCGCGGACGCGATCGGCCGTCGGCTCGAGGTGGCCCTGCCGTTAGAGGACCTGGACGGCCGGCGCTGGTGGGCGCTGACCGATCCCTATGGTGGGCTGGCCATCCGGGCCGGTCAGCCCGAGCGGAACCTGCTGCTGCCGGGCGGCCGCGAGGTGCTGGTCTCGGCCCGCTATGTGCGCGAGCGGCCGACCGGGCCGGTGCGCCGGGTGGTGGTCTGTCTGCGCGGCACCGAGGCGCGCCGCCGTACCGAGCGCAGCCATGCCGAGCTGATCGCGACCGTCGCCCATGAGCTGCGTTCGCCGCTGACGTCAGTGAAGGGGTTCACGGCCACGCTGCTGGCCAAGTGGGAGCGGTTCACCGACGACCAGAAGCGGCTGATGCTGGAGACCGTGGACGCCGACGCCAACCGGGTCACCCGGCTGATCGCCGAGCTGCTGGACATCTCCCGGATCGACTCCGGCCGGCTGGAGGTGCGCCGCCAGCCGGTGGATCTCGCCGCCGCCGTCCGCCGCCATGTGCAGGCGCTCACCGCGGCCGGGCACACCGCCGAGCGGTTCCTGATCAGGGTCAGGGGGCCGCTGCCCAGGCTGTGGGCAGATCCGGACAAGATCGATCAGGTGCTGGGCAACCTGCTGGAAAACGCGGTGCGCCACGGCGAGGGAACGGTCACCATTGACATAGCGCCCGCACCGGCCAAGCCGGTCGCGGAAGGCCCCACTGAAGGCCCCACTGTCGAAAGGACGGCCGTCACCGTGAGCGACGAGGGCCCCGGTATCCCGGAGGAGTCGATGAGCCGCGTCTTCACCCGCTTCTGGCGGGGCAGCAAGCGCGGCGGCACCGGCCTGGGGCTCTACATCGTCAAGGGCATCGTCGAGGCCCACGGCGGCGCGATCACCGTCGACCGGGCCCGCGGCGGCGGCGCGGAGTTCCGATTTACCCTGCCCGTGGGCACCCCGGCCTATCTGGCCTGATCCACCCGCGGGCTTCTCCAGCACGGGGCGGACCCCGAGCGCGGCGGCCGTCGCGCGGCGTCCCCCGGAACAGCACCCCTCTCGCGCCCCTTAGACTCGGGCTTTGGCACCTTTGGCGTCCCCTGCATGGGGCGCAGCGGTCGCAGCCGGTCGAGCCGGGGTCGCGCAGCCGGGGGGCACCTCCCAGCGGTAGCTGGGAGACAAACGGAAGCACGGGAAGAGATGTCGGCACCCAATAAGTCGTACGACCCTGTCGAGGTCGAGGCACTGAAACCGGAAGAGATCGCCCGCAGGCGGGACGAGGCGCTCGCCGCCATCGCCGCTGCCGGGGACCTCGAGGCGCTGCGCGAGGTGAAGGTCGCCCACACCGGTGACCGCTCGCCGCTGGCACTCGCCAACCGCGAGATCGGCGCCCTGCCGCCGCACGCCAAGGCGGACGCGGGCAAGCGTGTCGGTCAGGCCCGCGGCCAGGTCAACCAGGCGCTGAAGACCCGGCAGGAGGAGCTGGAGGCGGAGCGTGACGCCCGGGTGCTGGTCGAGGAGGCGGTGGACGTCACCCTGCCGTACGACCGCACCCCGGCCGGCGCCCGCCACCCGATCACCACGTTCTCCGAGCGCATCGAGGACGTCTTCGTGGCGATGGGCTACGAGGTGGCCGAGGGCCCCGAGGCGGAGGCCGAGTGGTTCAACTTCGACGCGCTCAACTTCCCGCCCGACCACCCCGCCCGCGAGATGCAGGACACCTTCTTCGTGCGCGGCGTGAAGGGCGACAAGGACGGCGAGGGGTCCGGTGTGGTGCTGCGCACCCACACCTCGCCGGTGCAGATCCGGTCGATGATCGACCGCGAGCCGCCCATCTATGTGATCTGCCCGGGGCGCACCTACCGCACCGATGAGCTGGACGCCACCCACACCCCCGTCTTCAACCAGGTCGAGCTGCTCGCCATCGACGAGGGCCTGACCATGGCCGACCTCAAGGGCACGCTCGACCACATGGTGCGGGCGCTGTTCGGCGAGGGCATGTCCACCCGGCTGCGGCCGAACTTCTTCCCGTTCACCGAGCCGTCCGCCGAGATGGACATGCTGTGCTACGTGTGCCGCGGCGAGTCCGTGGGCAACCCGGACCGGCCCTGCCGCACCTGCTCCAGCGAGGGCTGGATCGAGCTGGGCGGCTGCGGGATGGTCAACCCGCGGGTGCTCATCGCCTGCGGTGTCGACCCGGACAGGTACAGCGGCTTCGCCTTCGGCTTCGGCATCGAGCGGATGCTGATGTTCCGGCACAACGTGGAAGACATGCGAGACATGGTCGAGGGTGATGTGCGCTTCACCCGGCCCTTCGGGATGGAGATCTGATGCGGGTCCCGCTTTCTTGGCTGCGGGAGTACGTCGACCTGCCCGCCGGTGAGACCGGCCGTGACGTACAGGCCAAACTCGTCTCGGCCGGGCTCGAGGTCGAGACCGTCGAGCAGCTCGGCGCCGGGCTCAAGGGCCCCCTGGTCGTCGGGCAGGTGCTGACCATCGAGGAGCTGGAGGGCTTCAAGAAGCCGATCCGCTTCTGCACCGTGGACGTGGGCCAGGCGGGGGGCACCTCCCAGGCCGAAGGCTCTGGGGGAGGAACCGGTGAGCCGCAGGAGATCGTCTGCGGCGCCCGGAACTTCGCGGTCGGCGACAAGGTCGTGGTCGTGCTGCCCGGAGCCGAGCTGCCCGGCGGCTTCGCGATCTCCGCGCGCAAGACCTACGGCAAGGTCTCGCACGGCATGATCTGCTCCAGCGACGAGCTGGGCATGGGCGACGACGGCACGCACGGCATCATCGTGCTGCCGCCGGAGTACGAGGTCGGCACCGACGCGATCGAGCTGCTCCAGCTGGTCGACGAGGTCCTCGACATCGCCGTCACCCCGGACCGGGGCTACTGCCTGTCGATGCGCGGGGTCGCCCGCGAGACCGCGACCGCCTACGAGCTGCCGCTGCGCGACCCGGCCCTCCTCGACGTGCCCGCGCCCAACAGCCACGGCTACCCGGTCAAGGTCGCCGACCCGGTCGGCTGCGACCGCTTCACCGCCCGCACCGTCACCGGGCTCGACCCCGAGGCGCACTCCCCGATCTGGCTGCAGCGCCGGCTCCAGAAGGCCGGGATGCGCCCGGTCTCGCTCGCCGTTGACGTCACCAACTACGTGATGCTCGAACTGGGCCAGCCGCTGCACGCCTACGACCGCTCCCGGATCACCGGGGCGATCGGGGTGCGCCGCGCGGCGCCGGGCGAGAAGCTCACCACCCTCGACGGCACCCAGCGCGTCCTGGACGCGGAGGATCTCGTCATCACCGACGAGAGCGGCCCCATCGGCCTCGCCGGTGTCATGGGCGGTGCCAACACCGAGATCGCGGACACCGCCGCCGACCCCGAGTCCGGCCAGGTGGCGGGCACCACCGAGGTCGTCATCGAGGCAGCCCATTTCGCCCCCGTCCCGGTCGCCCGCACCGCCCGCCGCCACAAGCTGTCCTCCGAGGCGTCCCGCCGGTTCGAGCGCGGTGTCGACCCCGAGGCCACCTCGGCGGCCGCGCAGCGCACCGTCGATCTGCTGGTGCTGCTCGCGGGCGGCACCGCCGAGGTGGGCGTCACCGAGATCATCGCGCCCAGCGCCCCGCACACCATCACGCTGCCCGCCGACCACCCGGACAAGGTCGCGGGAGTCTCCTACGGCCGCGAGACCGTGGTGCGCCGGCTGCAGCAGATCGGCTGTGATGTCTACGGCGCCGACGACCTCACCGTCACGGTCCCCAGCTGGCGGCCCGACCTCACCGACCCCAACGACCTGGCCGAGGAGGTCATCCGGCTCGAGGGGTACGAGAACCTCCCCTCGACGCTGCCCCAGCCCCCCGCCGGGCGCGGGCTGACCGAGCGTCAGCGGCTGCACCGCCGGGTCGGCCGGGCGCTGGCCGGGGCCGGATACGTCGAGGCGCTGAACTACCCGTTCCTCGGCGAGGAGGTCCTCGACCAGTTCGGGCTGGCCGCCGACGACCCGCGGCGCGATCTGGTCCGGCTGGTCAACCCGCTGTCGGACACCGAGCCCGCGCTCCGTACGACACTGCTGCCCGGACTGCTCGGCGCGCTGCGCCGCAACGCCGGCCGCGGCGAGCACGACCTCGCGCTCTTCGAGACGGGTCTGGTCTTCCGCGCCACCGGTGACGAGCCGCCCGCGGCCATCCTGCCCGTCGACCGCCGTCCCACCGACGAGCAGATCGCCGGGCTCGACGCGGCGCTGCCGCACCAGCCGCGCCGCGCCGCCGTCGTCCTCGCGGGCGACCGCGAGCAGGCCGGCTGGTGGGGCAAGGGCACCCCGGTGAGCTGGGCCGACGCCGTCGAGGCGGGCCGGGTCGTGGCCCGCGAGGCGGGCGCCGAGCTGATCGTCCGCCAGGACCAGCAGGACCCGTGGCACCCGGGCCGCTGCGCCGCGCTGCTGGCCGTCGTCGACGGCGAGGAGATCCTCGTCGGCAACGCCGGTGAGCTCCACCCCCGGGTCACCAAGGCCCTGGGCCTGCCCGAGCGCACCTGTGCGATGGAGATCGAGCTCGACCGTCTTGAGCAGGCCGGCGCCGGCCGCGTGGAGGCGCCCCACGTCTCCACCTTCCCGGTGGCCACCCAGGACGTCGCGCTGGTCGTGGACGCGTCCGTGCCCGCGGCCGAGGTCGAGACGGCGCTGCGCGAGGGCGCGGGGGAACTGCTCGAATCCCTCCGCCTGTTCGACGTCTTCACCGGTGAGCAGCTCGGCGAGGGCAGGAAGTCGCTGGCCTACGCGCTGCGCTTCCGCGCCCCGGACCGCACGCTGACCGCCGAGGAGATCGCCGCGTCCCGCGACGCCGCGGTGTCGGCGGCCGCCGACCGCACGGGCGCCGGCCTGCGCGGAGCCTGACGGCGACCGGCTCCCGCCGCTCGCCGTGAACACGGCGATGGGGCGCGTCCCGCATCGGGACGCGCCCCATCGCCGTGTCGGCTTCCACGATGGCCGTTACGGACCGTGGCCGTCGTCCCGCTGCCAGACCAGTCTGACCGTGAAGTTCCCCTCGGCCGCCGTCTTGGCGATCACCGCTCCGGCCTCAGCGTTGATCTTCACCCCGAGTTCGACCTCGACCGTGCTCGGCGGGCTGGGGAGCGTGGTCAGCCGGTCCAGGAGCGCCGCGGCCGCGGCGCGCACCTGGTCGAAGCTCTCGCTCAGCGTCCGTGCGGCGGTTCCCGCGACCTCGCCCGGCCGGGCGGCGCGCACGATGCCGGAGCTGGTGTGCTCGACCTCCATCACCACCGCTCCGGCGCCGTCGGAGTCCTCCGAGCCGTTCAGCGGCACCCGGATGAGCTGTGTCTCGGCCACGCGTCCCTACCCCTTCCTCGTGCACAACGCTCCCCGGTACGCACCGGGGGGCAGCTTCCCGCCGACGGCCGGCGGCAGCGTCTCGTCGCCGAGGATGTCGCACAGGTGCGCCATCCACCGCTTGGCCTCGGGAGCCGACGGGCGTGTGGTCGGTGTCGCGGTGGGGCGGCCGGTGCCGGTGGCGGGTGCGGGCAGCCGGCGCAGCGGATCGCCCTTGCCGGGGCCGACGACGGCGAGCAGGCCGCGCTCCGACAGGACCGCCGACGGGGCGTCGCCCGTGCCGAGGAGGTCGACCTGCCATCGGCTGTCCACTCTGGTGAGGAAGCCGTCGTCCGCGGAGCCGCCGGATGCGGTGGACGAGGAGGACGGGACGGGGGTGTCGGGGATTCCTCCGTAGACCAGGATCCGTGAGCCGCCGGTGGACACGGTGACCCCGGTCACCGTGTCCTGCTGGGAGGAGCGCTTCTGCCGGAGGAGTCGTCCGCTCGGCAGTTGGTAGACGGACAGCCGGTGGTCGGCCTTCAGATCGACGATCCGGGTCTCCGTGACGGCCACCCGGGTGAGGTCCGGGCTCACGTCCGCCACCACGGCGTTCTTGGTCGAGACCTTGAAGGCGAACAGCTGGTGCCCGCGTGGTGACGACCCGCTCAGGTCCCACCGCTTCACCGAGAGGGTCGCCTCCAAAGACGCCCCCTTCGCCGTCGTCTCGTTCAGCGTGATCAGGCGTTTCCCACCGGCGTCCAGCCATAGTGCGGTGACCGGCTCCGGCAGGCCGGGCATGGTCTTCTCGATCCGGCCGGTGACGGTGTCCCAGAGCACGAGTCGGCCGTCTTCGCCGAAGAGGCCGGTCTGGCCCAGCAGCACCGAGCCATCGGGGGAGAAGGTCAACCGCGCGTACGTCGTCGGCATCGCGAGGCCGGGGATATCGGGGAGTTCCAGATCGGGGAACTCCAGGTCGGGGAAGCCCGGTATCTCCCGCGACGTGTCCGGGAACGGATCGCCTTTCTCGGGACGCGCCAGCGTCCGGTCCTGCCCGGTACGCGCGTTGTACAGGTGCACAGGAAGCCCGCGCGGGTCGTTCGACGGAGCCGACTGCCCGCCACTGGGGTCCGAGAAGAGTGGTGCCTTGGCCATGGCCACCAGGGAGCCGTCCGGGCTGACCGCCGCGACGTCCGCGTCGCGACCGGCGGGCAGCCGGCGCCGTACCCCGCCGTCGGTGCGTTCCAGCACGACCACCTTGCCGGCGGCGTTCCGCGCGGCGATCACCTGCCCCTCGGAATCGATGAAGGAGGAGCTCGGCAGGGGGCCCGTCATGTCCGTGAGGAGCGCGCTCACCGACGGGTACCGAGGGGCGAGCAGGTCGGCGAAGCCGTACCGTGCGTACATCTCACCGAGGCGCGCCCGGGTCTGCTCGGTGTCCTGCGTGCGGTAGGCGCGCAGGGCCAGCAGCAGTGCCGTGTATGCGGCCCCGGTGTCGGTGGCGCCGGTCTCGGCGTCGCGGGACTGCTGGAGCAGGACCCGGGACGCCCGGGTGGCCGAGTCCGTGGTGACGTCCTGTTGCCAGGAGCGGACCGCCAGCCCCAAGGCCCCTCCGATGAGGCAGAGCACGACGACGAGGGCGACGATCGCGGTACGGCGGCGCTGGGCGCCGCGGACGCTCGCCTCGATGTATTCCTTCTCCGCGGGGAGCAGCTCGTCCTGGCGTCGCGCGTGCCATTCCCGGGCGTCCCGCAGATCCGCCCCTCGCAGCAGCCGGCCCCGGGAGCGCCTGTCGGCGGCCCACGGGGAGATGCGTCGGCGCAGGTCCTCCTGCCACACCCGGAAGCCGCGGTCGGCCTCGAAGAACGCGCGCAGCCGGCTCCAGTGCGTCAGCAGCGTCTCGTGGGCCAGCTCGACGGTCTCCTCGGGCGGCCCGTCGCCGGGGCGGTACTCCTCGCCGGGCACGACCAGGCGCGTGGTCATCAGCCGCTGGGCGATCCGCCATTGCTCAGGCGGCAGTTCGGAGCGGGTCAGGGTGCGGCGGGTGGGCTCGACCCGGCCGTCGCCCGGGTGGGCGAGCTGGACGAGCAGCGTGCGGGCGGCCCGGTGCTCCTCCTCGGTGAGGGCGCCGGTCCAGATCTGTTCCGCGTGGGTCACCAGCGCGTCGTTGACGCGGCCCAGGGACTCGTACGCGGCGTGTCCCATGACGCCTCGCCGCTGGCGCTCCCACAGCTTGGTGAGGGTGAACTCCAGCAGGGGCAGCCGGCCCGGATCGCTCCCGAGATCGGCCAGGATCCGGTCCACCAGCCCCGGTTCGTAGCGGACGCCGGTGTGGTGCAGCGGACGCTCGATGGCCGCGCGCAGTTCCGCGTCGGACATCGCTCCCACGGTGAACAGCCGGTCGCCCGCGAACAGCGGGGCCAGCCCGGGGTGGTGGAGGGCGGGGGTGAGGAAGTCGGCGCGCAGGGTCGTGACGACCCGCAGCCGGGACCCGGGGTGCAGAGCGTGCCCGAGCGCGGCCGCCAGGGCGTCCAGCTCCGCCTGCTCCGTACCGATGAGCGCTTCTTCGAACTGGTCGGCCACCACGAGCAGCCGGTCCTTGCCCTGACGTTCCAGCAGCCGGTCCACGACCGCGGGCAGTTGGCCCGTGCGCACCAGGTCCGTCAGTCCGGGCAGCCCGGTCAGGCGCGCGGTCTCGGTCAGGTCCGGCTCGAGGCGCGGAAGCAGGGCCAGGGCCAGGGCGGTGAGCGGGCTCCGGCCGAGCTGTCCGGGGCGGAAGGCGACGATTTCCAGGTCCCGGCGGTCGCGCAGCCGCGGCAGCGCCCCGGCGTGCAGCAAGGAGGACTTGCCGCAGCCGGACGGGCCGACCAGGCTGATCGCCGGTGCGTAGCCGAGCAGGTCGACGATGCGCCGGGCCGGCTCCTCCCGGCCGTGGAACAGCCGGGCGTCGCGCTCCTCGAAGGGCTCCAGAGCCCGGAACGGACAAGCGGGCAGCGCCGTTTCGCCCAGCGCCGAGGAGCTCTCGCGCAGCGTCTGCGTCGGGATGAGGTAGGCCGTGCGCACATCCGGCCTGTCGTCGGCGGCGACGACCATACCGACCACGCCGCCCTCGGCCACATCCCAGACCGGGGCCCCCGAGAAGCCGGTTTGTACGCGGTGCTCGCTGGACGAATCCGTGTCGTACTGCAACCAGCCGGCACCGGTCCGCCCGCGCAGCCAGCCGACGCTCCACGCGCCGTCGTCGTAGGCGGTGGGAAAGCCGAAGGTGCGCACGCGACGGTCCGGTTCGGCCACGTCTTCCACGAGCCGGGCCACGGTCGCCTTGGCGGGCGGATCGGTGAGCAGGCGCAGGACGGCGACGTCTCCGGACCCATCGGCCCGGACCGGGGCCCAGGAGGCGATCCCCACCTCCATGCGCCGACCGGCCTCCGCCAGCGGGAAGTCGACCCATAATCGCCCGGCCGGTGGCTCAGCGAGCGTGTCGGACGGGACGCCCAGCGCTCTGGCCACGACATGGGCACAGGTGATCACTTCACGGTATCCGCTGAGGAACCCGGCTCCCTCGGGCCGCCCGTCGGCGCCCAGAATCCTCACCACCGAGGCGTCACTCGGCGCGGCTGTGTCCTGTTTCACGAGGCCCCCCACACTCGGTCAACAGCTGAGGGGCAGTCGCGTAGGCACCGCCTCCCCCAAGCGATGAATGACACAAGTGTGACCCCCCTCACCCCGTACGGCAATCCAATTGGCAACAGCCGACACCGCGTCCGCGGTACGGCGGCGTGTTCGGGTGGGCGCCCGGGGCGCGGTCACCCGATCAGGTGAGATGCGGAGGCGACTGGTCCAATTGGCAGAAGCTGTCGCAAGAATCGTGCCGGTCGTACGGCCCATGCGGGACCGACCGTCCTCCGGGCCCGGCCGACCGCCTCATTGGCCGGCCTTGGGGGCGACACATGATCGGGACATCGGCAGTCGGCGGCGCGTTCGTACGGAGGGCACGGAGTCTGCGGGCGGCCGCCCGCGCCGTCCCCTGCCTGTGGGTGCTCGGCGTCATCTGCTGGGAGCTGCTGACCCCGCACCACACCGAGGTCGTCCCCCTCATCGCCGCGGCACCCGCCATCGCCTGCGCGAGCGGCGGCCGCCGCGGATGCGTTCTGTTGCTCGGCGGCGCCGGTCTGCTGTTCGCCCTCGCCCCCGCGACCGCCCTGGAGCCCGACGGCGAGGTGACGGAGCCGCACGCCCCGCTGGTCACCTGCTGCGCCATCGTCGGCGTGGCCCTCGGCGGCTATCTCACGGCGGGCCGCAAGGTGCGGCTGGTCCGCGAGCTGGAGGAGCTCCGGGCGGTGGCCGCCGCGGCGCAGGACGTGGTGCTGCGGCCGCTCCCGGCCCGGCTGGACGGCATCGAGCTGGCGGGCGGCCATCTGTCGGCCAGCCGGGGCGCCGCCGTCGGCGGCGATCTCTACGAGGCGCTGGCCACCCCGTACGGCGTCCGCGTCGTCATCGGCGATGTGCGCGGGCACGGCCTCGCCGCGATCGGCACCGTGGCCGCCGTCCTCGGCAGCTTCCGCGAGGCCGCCCATGAGGAACCCCGGCTCACCGGGGTACTGCGCCGGCTCGACCGCGCCCTGGAGCGCCATCTGCGCGCCCCCGCCGACGGGGAGTGCCCGCTGGACAGCCATGTGGACGAGGAGTTCGTGACCGTCCTGCTGCTGGAGGTGGGCCGGGACGGCGAGGTCACCACGCTCAACTGCGGCCACCCCTGGCCGCACCGCCTCCGCGAACAGCCCGTGGGCCCGGCCCTGGCCCGGCAGACCGCGCCCGGCGAGGTGCTGCCGCCGCTCGGTCTCTTCCCGCTCCCCGCCGAGCTTCCCACCGTCCGCTGGGGCTCCCTGGGGACCGGCGACACGCTGGTGCTGCACACCGACGGCGCCGAGGACGCCCGCGACGCCCACGGCACGTTCTTCCCGCTGCGCCGCGCCCTGTCAGAGGCCGCGGGCGCCGGACCGCTCGTGCCCGCGGCGGTCGTCGCGGGGGTGCGCTCGGCGCTGCTGCGCCACACCGGCGGCCGGCTCGCCGACGACGTCGCACTGCTCGCCCTGCGCTACGACCACTGCCCGCTCTCGAGCCCCACCGCCCTCACCCGCCCCGCCGCCGACGCCCACCGGGCGTGAGGGGGAGCCCGTCGTAACGCCTGCGGCGGGCTGTTCCCCTCCCCGCCCCTTCCCGATACCCGGGGCTCTGCCCCAGGCCCCGATACCGGGGCTCTGCCCCAGGCCCCGATACTGGGGCTTCGCGCCTTCCCGATACCGGGGCTCTGCCCCAGGCCCCGATACTGGGGCTTCGCGCCTTCGCGATACCGGGGCTCTGCCCCAGGCCCCGATACTGGGGCTTCGCCCCTTCGCGAGACCGGGGCTCTGCCCCAGGCCCCGAGACCGGGGCTCTGCCCCAGGCCCCGAAACCGGGGCTCTGCCCCAGGCCCCGAAACCGGGGCTTCGCCCCTTCCCGAGACCGGGGGCTGCGCCCCAAGCACCAGGGGGCCAGGGGCGGGACCCCTGCCACGTGGTGGTGGCGGAGCGGCATATTGAGGTTGTGGGAAGGGGGAACGGCCCCGCTGGGCCCCACCCCGTCCCGATTCACACCCCGTGCGAATCGCCCTCCATTACGCTGGCGCCACCGAGCGCTTCGGGAGGGCGAGATGGAGCCCAACACACTGCTCGACTCCGTGCTCGACGAGGCCGGAGTCTCCCACGCGGGGCTGGCCGCGCATGTCAACGAGGCGGGCCGGGCCCGGGGGATGAAGCTGCGGTACGAACACACCGCGGTGGCCCGGTGGCTGAAGGGCCAGCGGCCGCGCGGCCAGGTGCCCGACCTCATCTGCGAGGTGCTGGGCGAGCGGCTGCACCGCGCCCTCACCCTGGACGACATCGGCCTCGGCACCCCCGGCAGCGTCCGCGGCCCCGCCACCCCGCTCTCCGGATTCGTCGAGCGCGCCACCGCGCTGTGGCGCTCGGACGAACAGCAGCGCCCGCATGTCGTCGAGGCCCCGGCGGTCACCGGCACCCCCGCCGTCATCCCGGTGTGGGAGTGGGAGAACCCTCCCGAGGACTCCGATGTCTCCCGGCGCGGGCTGACCCGCGTCAGCATGACCGACATCGAGACGCTGCGCGCCGCCCGCGCCCACTACGAGCAGATGTACCGCAAGGCCGGCGGTGTCGCGACCCGGACCCGGGTGGTGGGGTTCCTCAACTCCGAGGCCGCGCCGCTGCTGCGCGGCGCGTACGCCGACGACACTGGCCGCCAGCTGCACCGGACGACCGGCGGCCTGGTGGCCATCGCCGGGATCTGCGCGTACGACTCCAACGCGCACGGCCTGGCCCAGCGCTACTTCCACCAGGCGCTGCGGCTCGCCAAGGCCAGCGGCGACCGGGGCCTGGGCGCGTATGTGATAGCGCTGCTGGTCAACCAGTCCCTCTTCATGAAGGAGTACCGGCAGGCGGTCGCCTTCGCCGAGTCGGCGCTGCGCGCGGCGGGTTCCCAGATCACCCCCGCGCTCGCCGCCGACCTCTACGCCATGCAGGCCAAGGCGTACGCCCGGCTCGGCGACGGCGCCGGGGCGCTGTCCTGCATCCGGCGTGCCGAGACCGCCGCCGACCGGATCAGACCGGGCCAGGAGCCCGACGAGACCGGCTATGTCCAGCCCGGTCTGGTGAACGTCCAGGTGGCCGAGGCGCTGTTGAGCCTCGGCGACCTCGGTGGCGCCCGCGAGCACGCCGCCGCCGCGGTCGGCACCCCCGCCCACGACCGGGGCCGGGTGCACCGGCTCGCCATGCTCACCCATATCGAGCTGCGCCAGGGCGAGGCGGACCGGGCGGGCGCCACCGCGGTGGAGATGACCGAGCGGGCGCGGGGCATGGAGTCCCAGCGGTTACGCGACCGGCTGCGGGCGGTACGGGAACACCTCGCGGCCAGCGGAAGCGCCGCGACGGCCGAGGCCGCCGAACTCATCGACGGGGCACTGCGCGTTCCTCTGTGACCGCGGTTCCGCTCGCGGGTCCGCACTCTCGTCAGCGGGTGGCCCAGGATGGCCTCCCGTGCGACGAAAGGTGGCTGACAGTGCGCTGGAAGAACCTCAGGGAGCGGACCGTGTACGAGAACCGATGGTTCCGGGTCAACCTCGCCGATGTCCGGCTCCCGGACGGACGTCAACTCGATCACTATCTGATCCGGTTGCGCCCGGTGGCCGTGGCCACCGCGGTGAACGCGGCCAACGAGGTGCTGCTGCTGTGGCGGCACCGGTTCATCACCGACGCCTGGGGCTGGGAGCTGGCCGCGGGCGTCGTCGAGGACGGTGAGGACATCGCCGACGCCGCGGCCCGGGAGATGGAGGAGGAGACCGGCTGGCGGCCCGGCCCGCTGCGCCATCTGCTCTCCGTCGAGCCGTCCAACGGGCTCACCGACGCACGGCACCACATCTACTGGGCCGAGGAGGCGTCGTACGTCGGACACCCGGAGGACGACTTCGAGTCGGACCGCCGCGAGTGGGTGCCGCTGAAGCTGGTGCCCGACCTGGTGGCGCGGGGTGAGGTGCCCGCGGCCAACATGGCGGCCGCGCTGCTGCTGCTCCACCACATCAGGCTCGGCTAGGCCGGGCCGCCGGCCGTCCGGACTAGTGTCCCGCCGCCTGCCATACCGCGACGGCCAGGGCGGACAGCCCGGTCAGGGCGGCGATGGAGGGTAGCGGCCAGCGTCCGTGCTCCAGTATCCGCATCCGCCCGCCCAGTTGGTTCACGTCCTCCTCAGCCTGCTCTCCGCGGTGGTCGAGCAGGGCGAGCCGGCCGTCGACGCGGGTGAAGCCCACTTCGACGGTCCGGCGCAGTTCCGCGAGCTCCACGGCTAACGCGGCTTGCTCGGGCTCGGTGGTCACGGGTTGATCCCCTTCCGGATGTAACGTCCATGCAGTGGTGACGCTCCGAGTCAAGCGCATGCCCAGGTGGTGCGGGAGCGTGTGTGGGGATGGTGTGTGAGTCACCGGCGCACACCCCGTGCGAAAGGCGGTACTCAGCGGGTACTCAGCGGGTACTCATGGGGGACGGCGGTCGAGGGAAAGGGACCGCGAGGGGCGGGCGGACCGGATGGATCGCGTCCATCCACAGGCCGGACAGACCGGACGGAAGGGATGGATGTGGCACTGATCGCCGCTCCGATGTGGGCATTCGGCGCCGACCAGGGAGTGCGGCAGTTCGCCGAGCTCGGCGTCGCGCTGGTGCTGTCCACCCTGATCGGGCTCGAGAGGGCGGTGCAGCAGAAGAGCGCCGGGCTGCGCACCCACACCCTGGTGGGTGTGGGCAGCGCGCTGTTCATGCAGGTCTCCCAGTACGGCTTCAGCGATGTGCTGTTCCGCGACCACGTCGGCCTTGACCCCTCGCGGGTGGCAGCGCAGATCGTCTCCGGTATCGGCTTCATCGGCGGTGGCCTGATCTTCGTCCGGCGGGACGCCGTCCGCGGACTGACCACCGCCGCGACCGTCTGGCTGACCTGTGCGGTGGGCATGGCCTGCGGCGGTGGTCTGGCCCTGCTGGCCACCGCCGCCACCGCGGTGCACTTCCTGGTGATCCGTGGCTATCCGCTGCTCACCCGCCGGCTGCCGACCCTCTGGTCGGCCGAACGGGTGGAGTTGCAGCTCTCGTACCGGGTGGGCGCCGGGCTGCTGCCGCGCGTGCTGGAGCTGTGCACGGCCGCCGGGTACAAGGTGGGCCGGGTCCGGGTGGACCGGGCGCCGTGGAAGGGCCGGGACCGCACCACCCGGGTCGTCCGGGCCGAGGAGGAGGCCCGGCCCGCCGATACGGGGGTCGCCGAGGTGGTGCTCGCACTCGAGGGCACCGGGGACGTCCTCCGGCTGGTCGGGGAGATCTCCGAGCTGGACGGCGTCCTCGGCGCCGACGCGGGCCACGACCTCGACGGCTCGGACTGACGGCCTCGCGTTGCCATCGCCGTTGCGGCGGACGTGGACGCCCATGTTCCGGGCTCGCCGTCACCTGGCGCGAGTGCGGCTCAGTGCGAGGAGAGGCTCAGTACGAGTAGAAGCCCGATCCCGTCTTGCGTCCCATACGGCCCGCGTCCACCATCCGCAGCAGCAGCGGGGGAGCGGCGTACAGCGGCTCCTTGTACTCCTCGTACATCGATTCGGCGATCGCCACGATGGTGTCCAGGCCGATCAGATCGGACAGCTTCAGCGGGCCCATCGGATGGGCGCAGCCCAGCTCCATGCCGTTGTCGATGTCCTCGCGGCTGGCGATCCCGGACTCGAACATCCGGATGGCGGACAGCAGATACGGAATGAGCAGCGCGTTGACCACGAACCCCGCGCGGTCCTGGGCGCGGATGGCGTGCTTGCCCAGGATGTCGCCGACCAGCGCCTCGGAGCGCTTGATGGTCTCGTCACCGGTGGTGAGCGCCGGGATCAGCTCCACCAGCGCCTGCACCGGCGCCGGGTTGAAGAAGTGGATGCCGATCACCTGGTCCGGCCGGGAGGTGGCGACGGCCAGCTTGACCAGCGGGATGGAGGAGGTGTTGGAGGCCAGGATCGCGTCCGGGCGGGTCACCACCTGGTCGAGGACCTGGAAGATCTCCGTCTTGATCTGCTCGTTCTCGACGACCGCCTCGATCACCAGATCACGGTCGGAGAATTCCCCCAGATCGGTGGTGAAGCTCAGCCGGTCCAGCGTCGCGTCGCGCTGCTCCTCGGTGATCTTGCCGCGCTCCGCGGCCTTCCCGAGGGAGTTGGTCAGCCGGGTACGCCCTATCTCCAGGGCCTCGCCCGTGGTCTCCGCGACCATGACGTCCAGGCCGGATCGGGCGCACACTTCCGCGATGCCCGCACCCATCTGGCCACAGCCCACCACTCCGACGCGTTCGATGTCGGTCACATCGTGCCTTTCGCTGGTCCAACTGTCCGTTGTGCCGTCCCCCTGTCGCCGCAGACGTTACCTTCCGGTTATCGGTGGGGGGCGGGCCGGGTCCGGGAATCCGGCCCCGGCCCGCCCCCGCCGTCAGGAGATGTCGCCGCGCAGGATGCCGCGCCCGTTGGTGGCCATGTAGACCCGTCCGTAGACCCGTGGGTCGCCGGTGATCGAGGCGCCCGTCCAGCCCCACTGGTGGGCGTCGTCGTTGATCCGGGTCCAGCTCGCCCCGGCGTCGGTGGAGCGGAAGACGCCGCGTACGCCGCCGATTCTCGCGCTGGTGTAGAGCGTCTGGTACGAGGCGCCCGGCGCCGCCTTGCCGAAGCCGATGGTGTCCGCCTGCTGGACACCGCTCAGCTTGGTGAAGGTCGCGCCGGAGTCCGTGGAGTGCCACAGCCCGTACGCCCCGCCCGTGCTGCCGCCCGCGAGCCAGATGTCGCCCTCGGCGCCCGGCAGCGCCTTGAACCGCACCGGGCCGTCGGCCGGCAGCCCGGCGGACGCCCTGGCGGTGAAGGTGGCGCCGCCGTCGGTGGAGACGTAGAAGGTGCCCGCCTTGAAGCCGTAGAACTTCTTGGGGTTCTTGCGGTCGGATTCCACGGCCGCTCCGGCGGGGATGCCGCTCGACGCGGACCACGAGTTGCCGAAACCGGTGGTGTGGTAGACGGCCGGGGTGCCCTCCGGGGCCCAGACGAAGCCGCCGCCGTCCGCCGCCGCGGCCACCGTGCCGCCGCCGGTCACCCCGGACGGCTCGCTGCCCTGGAACCAGTTGGCGCCGTTGTCGGTCGAGAAGGCGATCCGCGGCGCGGAGTCGTTGTTGCCCACCCGGACCACGGTGTTCGGGTTGGTCTCGGCGTAGTCCAGGCTGGTGGTCGTGGTGAACGTGGGCGAGGTGTACATCCTCGCGGGCACCGCGTCGAGATCGGTGTGGCGGAAGCCCCCGATGTCACCGAGCGCGCTGAGCAGCGGGGCACCGGTGGGCGGGCTGGCCAGATCGTTGACCGCCGTCTCCTCCAGGCCCCTGACCATGGGCGTGATGGCGATTTTACCGCCCGTGTCCCAGTTTCCGAGGTTCTCCGTGCCGTAGACCGTCGCCCCCGTGCCGTACATCATCCGGTTGGAGTCGAAGGGGTCGATCTCCAGCGCCTCGGTCATCCAGCCCAGCTTCGGGGTGACTTCGGGCGGGGTGGGGTTGGTGCCGAAGGTCAGCCAGGGGACGGCACTGACGTCCTGGGTGTAGCGGAAGGACCGGTTCGGATAGCTGGTGAAGTCCCAGGCCCGGGTCCAGGTGGCACCCGAGTCGGTGGAGCGGAAGATCTGGGTGTCCGGCCACCAGGAGCTGTAGCCGGTCACCATCAGCGTGCCCGGCTTCTGGCGGTCCACCGTGAGTCCGCTGTAGCCGAAGTAGGTGTCGGCGTCCGCCATGGGGCTGATGTTCTTCCACTCCCCGGTGGCCGTGGTGTACCGCCACACCTGGCCCTTCTCCCCGTCGTACGGGCCGCCCTTGTCGCTGGTGGTCAGGTACAGATAGCCGTTCTTGGCGTCCAGGACACCCTTGTGGGAGAGATAGCCGGTGGGCTGCCCGGCCACCCGCGACCAGGTGGCGCCCGCGTCCGTCGAGCGGTAGACGGTGTTGTCCTTGTCGGCCACGCCCACGTAGATGGTCTTCGTGGCGCTGCCGGAGGAGCCGGTGCGCTCGTCGAAGGTCACCCACACCACGCCCTGGTTGTCGCTCAGATAGCCGCTGGTGTCGCTCGCGTCCTGGACGTATGTGCCGGGGTTGGGGAAGGACGTCACCTTCGACCAGGTGACACCGGAGTCGGTGGAGCGCCATAGTCCGTTGCCGCTCGGCGCGCCGAGGTAGAGCACGCTGTTCCGGTTGGGGTCCACGGCCAGCCGCTCACCCATGCCGCGGCCGGGCATGTTGCCGCCGAGCTTGAAGGGGAGGGTGGTGGACTGCCAGGTGGCGCCCCGGTTGGACGAGCGCAGGATCGCGCCGTTGCCCGGGTCCCAGCTGTTGGTGTACGTACCGGCCGCCACATAGACCTTGTCGGGATCCACCGAGTCGCTGGCCAGGCTCACCACCCCGGTCCAGCCCCAGTGGTCCCAGTCCAGCGAGTCCAGCAGCGGCACCCACCGCTTGCCGGACTGGTCCCAGCGGTACGCCCCGCCGATGTCGGTGCGGGCGTAGGCGAGATTCCTCTCCTTGCGGTTGAAGACGATGCCGGGGACGAAGCCGCCGCCGTCCACGCGGACGTTCTTCCAGGTGTAGGCGTCGGCCTGGGCGGTGCTCCGGGCGGGGGCGGCTTCGGGGCGGGCCGCGGCGGGGGAGGCCGCCGCGGTGAGTAAGCCGCCGACGAGTGCCAGCGCGGCCATGAGCGCGCCGACCGGTCTTCTGCCGTTGCTGCGCACGGGAACTTCCTCTCCGGACGTGGGGGTAGTGAGGCGTGAGGGCCATGCGGGCGAGGGTATTTGGGAGCGCTCCCATGCGTGCGTCATCCGATGCTAGCGGCCGTATGGCCGTGCGAGAAGGGTGAAGTCAAGGGGTCCTGGAGGGGGGGTTGGGCCTGACCGTCCCGGATTCGCGGTAAGCATTGCCGGGCGCCCCACAAGGGCCCCATCATCAGCGGGAGTTGCCGTGCAGGTCCCTGGGGCGAGGAGTTGAGTTTCATGGGTCGGATCACGCGCAGAAGTCTCACGGTGGCGGCCGCCGGAGCCCTGGCCGCCACCGTCACGGCGGGCGACGCGCTGGCGGAGGGGCGGGGCGGCGGGCACCGGCCCGAGTTCCGCGGGATGTGGCTGGCCACCGTGGCCAACCGCGACTGGCCGTCCAGGCCCGGTCTCCCCGCGGAGCAGCAGCGGGCCGAGCTGCTTGGCTTCCTCGACACCGCCGTGAGCCGCCGGCTCAACGCGGTGGTCTTCCAGGTGCGGCCGACGGCGGACGCGCTGTGGCCCTCACCGTACGAGCCGTGGGCGGAGTGCCTCACCGGCGTCCAGGGCAAGGACCCGGGCTGGGATCCGCTGGGCACCGCCGTGCGCGAGGCGCACCGGCGCGGTCTGGAGCTGCACGCCTGGTTCAACCCGTACCGGATCGCCAACCACACCGACCCCTCACGGCTGATCCCCACCCATCCGGCCCGGGTGCACCCCGAGTGGGTGGTGCCGTACGGCGGGAAGCTCTACTACAACCCCGGGCTGCCCGAGGTCCGCCGCTTCGTCCAGGACGCCATGCTGGACGCGGTCGCGCGCTATGACATCGACGCCGTCCACTGGGACGACTACTTCTACCCGTATCCGGTGGCCGGTCAGGTCTTCGACGACGACGCGGCGTACGAGCGCTACGGCGCGGGCTTCCCGGACCGCGCGGCCTGGCGGCGGAACAACATCGACCGCCTGGTGTACGAGACGGCCGTGCGGGTCAAACGGCGGGGGCGGCGGGTACGGTTCGGCATCAGCCCCTTCGGCGTCTGGCGCAACCAGGCCACCGACCCGCTTGGCTCCGCCACCACGGCCGGGGTGCAGACCTACGACGACCTCTACGCGGACACCCGTGGCTGGGTGCGGCGGGGATGGCTGGATTACATCGTCCCGCAGGTCTACTGGAACATCGGCTTCGCCGCCGCCGACTACGCCGCGCTCGTCCCCTGGTGGTCGGAGGCGGTCCGGGGCACCGGGGTGAACCTCTACATCGGCGAGGCGCTCTACAAGGCGGGCGATCCGGCGCAGCCGGCGCCCTGGCAGGACCCGGCGGAGCTGTCCCGGCACCTCACCTTCGACCGGGGCTTTCCCCAGGTGCGCGGCAATGTGTACTTCTCGGCGAAGGAAGTGGCCGCCGACCGCAACGGCGCCATGGCGCGTGTGGTCGCCGACCACTATCCGTATCGCGTACGTCCGCCCCGCTGACCTGGGCCCCTGCCCCGCTGACCCGGGTCCCTGCCCCGCGGGGACGGCCGCGGGGTGCCCTGCGGGCCGAGCGGCGGAGCCGCGTATTGATGCCGGGGGAAGGGGTGGGGAGGGGAAAGATCCGCCGCGGGCGTCAAGATCCGTCGGACACTCCCTAACGCTGCCCGGGTCCGGCGGCCAGGTGGCGGACGACCGAGTCGGGCCCGGGGGAGAACAGGCACTCGTGTCCGTCGTCCTCGTAACGCACGCGGTAGGGCGGTTCCCCGCTGTCCCCGAGCACTTCGATGATCTCCGCTACACGATCGTGAATTCCGACAACCCTGCCGTGCACCAGCAGCTTGTCGCCTACGGTCGCCTCCATGTGCGTGACCTCCCGTCCGCTGGAGGGCAATGCGATCCCTGAGGCCAGTCTATGGCTGGTTGTCCTGGTTTGCCCCCGCCGGGGAGTGATTCCGGTCCACCGCTTCGGCGAGCCGGTCGGCCCCTTCGGGGGTTTCGGACTTACGCGTCCGGCCGGGGCTGGAAGCCCGTACCACGCCCGCCGGGACCCGGGCCCGCTGTGTCACCCCGATGCACACCAGCACCGCGACGGCGGCGATCGGGGCGGCAGGGGTCAGCGTCTCGCCGAGCAGCAGGACCGACCACACCAGGGTGAGCAGCGGCTGGGCCAGTTGGAGCTGACTGGCCCTGGTCACCCCGATGGCGGCCATCCCCCGGTACCAGACGACCATGCCCACGAACTGCGAACCCACCGCCAGCCACAGCAGTCCGGCCACCGCGCGGCCGCCGAGATGGACGTCCTCGGCCGACAGCGCGAGCACCGCGCCCGGCACCGACAGCGGCAGACAGCCCACCAGCGCCCAGCCGATCACCTGCCAGCCCGGCATATGGCCGGCCAGCCGGCCGCCCTCGGTGTAGCCCGCGGCGCACATCAGCAGCGCGCCGAACAGATACAGATCGCCGGTGGTGGGCGCGCCGCCGCTCTGCTGCACCGCGAAGGCGATCACCACGGCCGCCCCGGCCAGCGCCGCGGCCCAGAACAGCCGTGAGGGCCGCACCCCGGTGCGTACGGTCGAGAAGGCGGCGGTGGTGAGCGGCAGCAGACCGACCACCACGGCCGCGTGTGCGGTGGTGGAGGTCTGAAGGGCGAGCGTGGTCAGCAGCGGGAAGCCCACGACGACCCCGGCCGTGACCACCAGCAGCCCCGGCCAGTGGCGGCGGTCCGGCACCGGGACCCGCAGGGCGGCCAGCGCCCCGCCCGCGATCAGCGCGGCGAGCACCACTCGGCAGGTGGTCACCGACCAGGGGCCGAGGCCGGTGAGCGCCCAGGCGGTGGCGGGGAAGGTGAGGGAGAAGGCGGCCACGCCGAGCGCGGCGAGCACGGTGCCGGTGGCGGACGGCGCCGGGGAGGCGGAGGTCGGGGAGGCCGGGGCCGAGGAGGTCGGGGCCGCTGGGGTGTCGTCCCGGCCCGGGGTGGGGCCGCCGCTCACCGCTATCGCACTGCTGTCAGTAGCGCTATCCTGTGCTCTCATGCAACAGCGTAGCAGTGTGGTCGATCTCGCGGAATCGCTGCGGAAGGATCTGAACCGCTACTCACCCGGAGAGAAGCTGCCGTCCAGCCGGGCCCTGGTCGAGCGCCACCGGGTGAGCCCGGTGACCGTCTCCCGCGCCCTCGCCGCACTGGCCGCCGAAGGGCTGGTGGTCACCCGTCCGGGCGCCGGTGCCTTCCGCGCCGAGCGTCCCCGGGCCGGGGCGCCCCGGCCCGGGGACACCTCCTGGCAGGAGGTCGCGCTCAGCGTGGAGACGGCCGGTGAGTCGGTGCCGCGCTCGGTGGACGCCTCCGGCGTCCTGGCCACGCTCGCCGCCCCACCGCCCGGGATCCTGGAGTTCAACAACGGCTATCTGCACTCCTCGCTCCAGCCCGAGCGGGCGCTGGCCGCCGCCCTGGCCCGCGCCGGGCGGCGGCCGGGGGCCTGGGGCCGCCCGCCGGTGGAGGGGCTCCCCGAACTGCGCGCCTGGTTCGCCCGGGAGATCGGCGGCCCGGCCGGGGCCCTCGGCGCCGCCGACGTCCTGGTCACCGCGGGCGGCCAGTCCGCGCTCACCAGCGCGCTGCGCGCCCTCGCCCCGCCCGGCGCGCCCGTCCTCGTCGAATCCCCGACCTATCCCGGGATACTCGCCGCCGCCCGCGCCTCCGGGCAGCGCCCCGTCCCCGTCCCGGTGGACGCCGACGGGGTGCGCCCCGATCTGCTCGCCGAGGCGCTGCGGGCGACCGGCGCCCGGGTCTTCGTCTGCCAGCCGCTGTTCCAGAACCCCACCGGTGCGACGCTCTCCGCCGAACGGCGCCGCGAGGTGCTCGCGATCGCCCGTGCGGCGGGCGCGTTCGTGGTGGAGGACGACTTCGCGCGCCGGCTCGTCCACGAGGATGCGCCCCTGCTGCCCGCCACCCTCGCCGCCGACGACCCCGACGGGGTGGTGGTCCACGTCTGCTCGCTCACCAAGGCCACCTCGCCCAGTCTGCGAGTGGCCGCGCTCGCCGCCCGTGGCCCCGTACTGGAGCGGCTGCGCGCGATCCAGGTGGTCGACAGCTTCTTCGTGCCCCGCCCGCTCCAGGAGACCGCCCTGGAACTCGTCGGCGCGCCCTCCTGGCCCCGCCATCTGCGCACCGTGGCCGCCGAATTGCACACCCGCCGCGAGGCGCTCGTCACCGCCGTACGGCGGGAGCTGCCCGCGCTTGAGCTGCGCCATGTCCCACCCGGCGGCTACCACCTGTGGCTGCGGCTGCCCCAGGGCACCGACGAGGCCGCCCTGGCCTCCGCCGCGCTGCGGGCCGGAGTCGCCGTCGCCCCCGGCCGCCCGTACTTCTGCGCCGAACCGCCCGCGCCCCATGTGCGGCTGAGCTTCGCGTCGGTGGCGGGCACCGGCGAACTGGCCGAGGGGGCGCGGCGGTTGCGCACCGCGTGCGAGGAGGTGCTGGCGGGGCCCCAGGTGTGATGTCCGACGGCACGTAACGCCTGCGGCGGGCTGCCCCCTTCCCCGCCCCTCCCCGAAACCGGGTCTCCACCCCGGGCCCCGGCCCGGGGCTGCGCCTCAGGTCTCGGCCCGGGGCTGCGCCCCAGACCCCAGTCCGGGGCTGCGCCCCAGACCCCAGTCCGGGGCTGCGCCCCAGACCCCGAAACCGGGGCTGCGCCCCAGATCCCGGCCCGGGGTTGCGCCTCAGGTCTCGGGCTGGGGTTGGGCCTCAGACCCCGAAACCGGGGCTGCGCCTCAGACCCCAGTCCGGGGCTGCGCCCCAGACCCCGAAACCGGGGCTGCGCCCCAGATCCCGGCCCGGGGTTGCGCCTCAGGTCTCGGGCTGGGGTT
>NZ_JAGGLR010000006.1 GCF_017874715.1 Streptomyces iranensis
TCAGCGGCCCCATCGACATCGACCAGAACGAACCGGCCGGGGTTCTCCGACTCGGCCGAGCGCACCAAGCCCCAGACGGCGGCATGAGCCAGATCAGCCACCGACTCGTCCGTCCCAGCGGCCACAGCGCCCGAGGTCAACAGGACCAGACGCGAGTTGGCGAAGCGGTCGTCACTCAACCACCGTTGCAGCAAACCCAGCGCCTCGGCGGTGGCGCGGTGCGCCGTCTCGGTGGGTGAGGAGCATTCCCCAATCCCGCCCCTTCCCACAACCTGGGGCAAGCCCCAGGACCCCGGACGCCCTTCGGGCGTGTCCTCAAACGCCGGACGGGCTTGAATTGCCGCACCCGCCGTACCAGCTTGAGAAGCCGCAACAGCGTGCGGCACCGCAAGGCTCGCGGGCAGGGCGACCACCACATCATCCGGCAACACCGTGGCGCCGGACTCAACCGCCGTGGCCAGCGCATCCAAGTCGGCATAGGTGTCGAACCGCTGCCCCACCGACGCCAGACCGAGGACGTCGGACCCCAACAACGCCAAACGCCCGGCCGCACCCCGAGCCGACACCTCGGCCCAATCAAGCCGGTACAACGACTCCTGACGACCACCCCGCGCACCCTGGATCTGCTCAGCCGACACCGGCCGCAACACCAACGAATCCACCGACAGCACCGCACGCCCCACGCCATCCGCCACCGCAAGCGACACCGCATCCACACCAGCAGCCGACAACCGCACCCGCAACACCGAAGCACCCACCGCATGCAGCGACACCCCGGACCACGAAAACGGCAACCGCGCCCCGCCCTCACCCTCGATCAGACCGCCCAACCCCACCGCATGCAACGCGGAATCCAGCAACGCCGGATGCAAACCAAACGCACCCGCCTCGGCCCGCGCGCCCTCCGGCAGCTCCAGCTCCGCATAGACCTCACCACCCAGCCGCCACGCGGACCTCAGCCCCCGGAACACCGGGCCGTACGCCAGCCCGGCCTCGGCCAGGCCCTCGTACAGACCCTCGACCGGCAGCGCCGACGCCCCCTCCGGGGGCCACGCCGCCAGGTCGAACGACGCCTTGGGCGCGCCCGAGCCCAGCACACCCGACGCATGCCGCATCCACGGCTCGTCGACCGCCGCGTCCTCGGACCGCGAGTACACCGTCAGCGAGCGCCGCCCTGAACCGTCGGGCGCGCCCACCGAGAGCTGGAGCTGGACACCGCCCGCCTCGGGAAGCACCAGGGGCGCCTCCAGCGTCAGCTCCTCCAGCAGATCACAACCGACCTGGTCACCGGCGCGTATCGCGAGCTCCACGAAGGCCGTACCCGGCAGCAGCACCGAGCCCGCCACCGCGTGATCGGCCAGCCATGGATGGGTGTCCAGGGCGAGCCGGCCGGTGTAGAGGAAGCCGTCGGAGTCGGCGAGCGCCACCGCGGCGCCCAGCAGCGGATGGTCGGCCACGCCGAGCCCGGCGGAAGACATGTCGCCCGCCCAGTAGCCGGTGTCGAGCCAGTAGGTCTCGCGCTGGAAGGGGTAGAGCGGAAGGTCGGTGCGGGCCGTGTCCGTCCCGGCGAACACCGCGGCCCAGTCCGGGGAGACACCGTGCACATGCGCCCCGGCGACGGCGGTGGCCAGGCTCTGGAGCTCCGGGCGGCCGGAGCGCAGCGCGGACACAAGGGTGGCGTCGTCGCGGGTCAGGCAGTCCTGGGCCATGGCGGTGAGCACACCGTCCGGGCCGAGCTCCACGAACGTCGTGACGTTGCGCTCCTCCAGCGTCCGTACGCCGTCGAGGAAGCGGACGGCCTCGCGGACGTGACGCACCCAGAAGTCGGGAGTCGCGATCTCCTCGGCGGACACCACACCACCGGTCAGATTCGACACGATCGGAATCTTCGGAGCCTCGTACGACAGCCCCTCCGCCACCCGACGGAACGCCTCCAACATCCCGTCCATACGCGGCGAATGAAACGCATGACTCACAGTGAGCCGCTTGGTCTTACGACCCCGCGCCTCAAAACCGGAAGCAATCGCGACAGCCGCGTCCTCATCACCCGCGACGACCACCGACGACGGCCCGTTGAGCGCGGCGATCGACACCCGCTCGGTCAGCAGCGGCGTCACCTCGTCCTCCGACGCCTGCACCGCGATCATCGCGCCACCCGCCGGAAGCTCCTGCATCAACCGCCCACGCGCCGCAACCAACTTCGCGGCGTCAGCCAGAGAGAGCACACCCGCCACATGCGCGGCAGCCAACTCACCAATCGAATGCCCGGAAAGGAAGTCCGGTCGCAGCCCCCACGCCTCCGAAACCAGCCGGAACAACGCCACCTCAACCGCGAACAACGCGGGCTGAGTGAACCCCGTCCGATCCAGTACCGCCGAATCATCCCCGAACAGGACATCCTTCAAAGGCCGCTCAAGGTGCGGGTCCAGCTCCGCACACACCTCATCCAGCGCCTCCGCGAACACCGGATAGGCGCCATACAGCTCACGCCCCATCCCCAGCCGCTGACTCCCCTGCCCCGTGAACAGGAACGCCACCTTGCCACCGGCGACCTTGCCCTCGACCAGCCCGGTCGCTGGCTCCTCGCGGGACAGCGCGTCGAGGGCCCGTATCAAACCCTCGCGGTCGTCGGCGACGACCGCCGCCCGGTGCTCGAAGGCGGCCCGGCCGATGGCCAGTGAGAAGCCGACGTCGGTGAGGCGCAGTTCGGGGTGGGCCTCAAGGTGGGCGCGCAGGTTGGCGGCCTGGGCGCGCAGTGCGGGGCGGCTCTTGGCTGCCACGGTCCACAGCGGCAGCGCGGTGGCGGCGCGGGTCTCGGCGGGGGCGTCGTCAGCCGTCTTCGCGGCTTCTGCCTCCTCCGGCTCCGGCGCCTGCTCCAGGATGGTGTGCGCGTTGGTGCCGCTGATGCCGAACGAGGACACCGCGGCCCGGCGCGGCTGCCCGGTGTCGGGCCAGGCGCGCCCCTCCGTCAGCAGCGAGACGGCGCCCGCCGACCAGTCGACGTTGGGGGTGGCCTGGTCGACGTGCAGGGTCTGCGGAAGCACCCCGTGGCGCATCGCCATGACCATCTTGATGATGCCCGCGACACCGGCGGCGGCCTGGGTGTGCCCGATGTTGGATTTGATGGAGCCCAGCCACAGCGGCTGGTCCTCGCCGTGGTTGCGCCCGTACGTGGCGAGCAGGGCCTGGGCCTCGATGGGGTCGCCGAGCGTGGTGCCCGTGCCGTGGGCCTCGACCGCGTCGATCTGGCCGGGGGCGAGCCGGGCGGCGGCCAGGGCCTGGCGGATGACGCGCTGCTGCGAGGGGCCGTTGGGCGCGGTCAGCCCGCTGCTGGCGCCGTCCTGGTTGATGGCGCTGCCGCGGACGACGGCGAGCACCTGGTGACCGTTGGCGCGGGCGTCGGAGAGCCGCTCCAGCAGCAGCATGCCCGCGCCCTCGCCCCACCCGGTGCCGTCCGCCGCCGCCGCGAAGGACTTGCAGCGGCCGTCTGCCGCGAGTCCACGCTGGCGGCTGAACTCGCTGAAGGTGCCGGGGGTGGACATGACGGTGACACCGCCGGCCAGGGCCAGCGAGCACTCCCGGCGGCGCAGCGCCTGCGCGGCGAAGTGCAGGGCGACCAGGGAGGAGGAGCAGGCCGTGTCGATGGTGACGGCCGGCCCCTCCAGGCCGAAGGTGTAGGCGACGCGGCCGGAGGCGATGGAGCCGGAGCTGCCGTTGCCGAGGAAGCCCTCGACGTCCTCAGGAGCGGAGAACAGCCGGGAGGCGTAGTCGTGGTACATCACGCCCGCGAACACACCGGTCTGGCTGCCCTGGAGCGAGGTCGGGTCGATGCCCGCGCGCTCGAACGCCTCCCACGACGTCTCCAGCAGCAGCCGCTGCTGCGGGTCCATGGCCAGCGCCTCACGCGGCGAGATGCCGAAGAACGCCGGGTCGAAGTCGGCCGCGTCGTGCAGGAATCCGCCCTCGTGGACGTACGGCTCCTGGCCGCTGTCCGGGTCCGGCTCGAAGAGGACGTCGGTGGCCCAGCCGCGGTTGGTGGGGTACGGCGTGGCCGCGTCACCGCCGCGGGCGACGAGCTGCCACAGCTCCTCGGGGGTGCTGACCCCGCCGGGGTAGCGGCAGCTCATCGCCACGATGGCGATGGGCTCCTGCTCGCGCTCCTCGACCTCGCGCAGCCGCCGCCGCGCCTCGCGCAGGTCGGTGGTGGCCCGCTTGAGGTAGTCGAGGTACTTCTCTTCGTTCGCCGTCGCCATTACGCCGTCCCCGCGGTGCTGAGGTGAGTCGATGAGCTCTTGTGGAGCAGGTCAGGAGAGCCCGAGCTCGTCGTCGAGGAGATCGAAGATCTCGTCTGCCGTCGCGGACTGGATTTCACGGTCTTCTGCGGTGCTGTCCGTAGCACTTTGCGTTTCATTCCACTTCGACATGAGGTCGCGCAGGCGGGTGGTGATGCCGGGGCGATCGAGGTCGTCCGGGGCGATCGTGGCGAGGATGGCCTCGAGCTTGTCGAGCTCCGCGTGAACGGGCTGGTGTCCGGCCGCGCTGTCCAGACCGAGCTCCTCGCGCAGATACCCGGCGAGCGCGGTGGGCGTCGGGTAGTCGAAGATCAGCGTGACCGGAAGGCGCAGCCCGGCGGCGGCGCCCAGTCGGTTGCGCAGGTCCACGGCGGTGAGCGAGTCGAAGCCGAGGTCGAGGAAGCCTCGTCCGGCGTCCACGTCGTCCGGGGTGGCGTGGCCGAGGACGGCCGCCACATGGCCGCGGACGACCTCCAGCAGCTCACGGTCGCGTTCGGTCTCCGAGAGCCCGGAGAGCCGTGTCGCGAGCGAGCCCGCACCCGAGTCGGCCACGGCACCGGAGGTGGCCCCGGTGTCGGCGGAGCGCCGTACGGGGGTGCGGACCAGGCCGCGCAGCAGCGGCGGCAGCAGCCCGGCGGCGGCCTGGCCGCGCAGTGCGCCCGTGTCGATGCGGATCGGTACCAGCGCGGGCTCGGGCAGGGTGCCCGCCACGTCGAACAGCGCCAGGCCCTCGTCCTGTCCGAGGGCCTCGAAACCACCGCGCGAGATGCGGGTGACATCGGAGGTGTCGAGGCTTCCGGCCATGCCGTCGGCCGCCGCCCACAGGCCCCAGGCGAGCGAGCTCGCGGGCAGGCGCTGGGCGTGGCGGTGCTGGGCGAGCGCGTCCAGGAAGGTGTTGGCCGCCGCGTAGTTGCCCTGTCCCGAGCTGCCGAAGGCACCGGCGGCCGAGGAGAAGAGCACGAACGCGGCCAGGTCCAGCTCGCGGGTGAGCTCGTGGAGGTTCCACGCCGCGTCCACCTTGGGGCGCAGCACGGTGTCGATCCGCTCACCGGTGAGCGAGCTGATCACCCCGTCGTCCAGGACGCCCGCGGTGTGCACCACGGCGGTCAGCGGGTGCTCCGCCGGGATGGCCGAGAGGGTGGCGGCGAGGGCGTCCCGGTCGGCGGTGTCGCAGGCCGCCCAGGTGACCTCGGCGCCCAACACGCCCAGTTCGGCGGTTAGTTCGGCCGCACCCGGGGCTTCGCCACCGCGGCGGCTGACCAGCAGCAGATGCCGCACTCCGCGCTCCGCCACCAGGTGGCGGGCGAAGAGTCCGCCCAGGGCGCCGGTGGCGCCGCTCAGCAGCACGGTGCCCTCCGGGTCGCCGAGTCCGGCCGGCTCGGGGGTGTCCGCCAGGGCCGGGACCCGGGCGAGGCGGTAGGCGTGGCCGGTGCCGGAGCGCAGGGCGAGCTGGGGTTCGTCGGTGGCGAGCACCGACGGCAGGGCCCGCTGGGAGGCGTCGGTGCCGTCGGTGTCCACCAGGACGAAGCGGCCGGGGTTCTCCGACTGCGCGGACTTCACCAGGCCCCACGCGGTGGTGTGGGCCAGGTCGGCGACGTCCTCGCCGGGTGCCGCCGCGACCGCGCCACGGGTGACGAGGACGAGACGGGTGTCGGCGAGCCGCTGGTCGTTCAGCCAGCTCTGGACCAGGTCCAGGACGTCCCGGGCGGCGGCCCTCGCGGTGAGGGGCACCGCATCGCCGGTGGCGGGCAGAGGCGCCACGCCGTCGGTGGCGGGCAGGGACGCCGCGCCATCGGTCGCGGTGAGAGGCGCCGCGCCGCCCGTCCCCGTGAGAGGCGCCGCGCCGCCTGTCGCGGGCAGAGACGCCACACCACCGGGCCCGGTGAGGGGCACCACGACCACGTCGGGGGCGGACTCGCCACCGTCGAGGGCGGCGGCGAGCGCCGCAAGGTCCGCGTGGTCGTCCAGCCGTTCGCCGCCGACGGTGAAGCCGGTGGCGGCGCCGAGGGTCACCCAGCGCTCACCGAGCGGGATGTCGGTGGCGGACGCGGACAGGGCCGCCCACTCGGGGCGGAACAGCGACTCGTGGTGCGCGGCGCGCGAGGCGTCGAGCTGCTCGGCCGCCAGCGGGCGCAGCACCAGGCCGTCGATGGTGGCCACGGCGGTACCGGTGCCGTCGGCGAGGTGCAGCGACACCCCGTCGGCACCGGGCCGCAGCCGTACGCGCAGCGATGCGGCACCGCCGGTGTGCAGCCGTACGCCGGTCCAGGCGAACGGCAGCCGCGCTCCTTCGCCCCCCTCGGCCTCCGGGTCGAGGCCGAGGGTGTGCAGGGCGGCGTCCAGCAGCGCCGGATGCACCCCGTACGCGGCGGCCTGCGGCTCGGAGCCCTGGTCCAGCCGGATCTCGGCGAACAGCTCCTCGCCGCGCCGCCAGGCGGCGTGCAGCCCCTGGAAGACCGGGCCGTAGCCGAGTCCGGCGGCGGCCGCGCCCTCGTAGAACTCCTCGGTCGCCAGGGCCGTCGCGTCGGCAGGGGGCCAGGCGCTCAGGTCCACCTGCTCGGCGGTGTGCCCGACCGCGGCGCTCGGGGCGAGGAAGCCGGTGGCGTGGCGGATCCACGGCTCGTCGGCGGGCACGTCCTCCTTGCGGGAGTGCAGGGTCAGCGGGCGCCGCCCGTTCCCGTCGGCCGCCGCGAGCTCCAGCCGCAGCTGGACGGCGCCCTGTTCGGGCAGGACCAGCGGGGCCTGGAGGGTCAGCTCCTCGACCGTGTCACAGCCCGCCTCGTGGCCCGCGCGCAGTGCGATTTCCACGAAGGCGGTGCCGGGCAGCAGCACGGTGTCCATCACGGCGTGGTCGGCCAGCCAGGGGTGGGTGAGCAGCGACAGCCGCCCGGTGAACACGAAGCCACCGGTGTCGGGGAGTTCCACCGCCGCGCCCAGCAGCGGGTGGTCGGCCGTGCCGAGGCCCGCGGAGATCACGTCCTCGACGGAGATGCCCACGTCGAGCCAGTAGCGCTGGCGCTGGAAGGCGTAGGTGGGCAGCTCCACGCGGCGGGCGCCGCGACCGCCGTAGACCGCCGCCCAGTCCGGGGCCGCGCCGCGGACATGGACGTGGGCGAGGGCGGTGGCCAGCGCCTGGGCCTCGGGTCGGCCACCGCGCAGGGTGGGGACGAACACCGCGTCGGTGTCGCCGTCCCTGTCGGTCCCGGTCTCCGTCTCGGCGAGGCAGTCCTCGCCCATCGCGGAGAGCACCCCGTCCGGGCCGAGCTCCAGATACGTGGTCACGCCCTGCTCGCGCAGGGTACGGACTCCGTCGACGAAGCGGACGGTCTCGCGGACGTGGCGCACCCAGAACTCCGGCAGCCGGATCTCGTCGGCGGAGACGACCGTGCCGGTGAGGCAGGACACCAGCGGGATCTTCGGGGCGTTGAAGGTCAGGCCTTCGGCCAGCTTGCGGAAGTCCGCGAGCATCGGGTCCATGTGCGGCGAGTGGAAGGCGTGGCTGACGGTGAGCCGCTTGGTCTTACGGCCCTGCGCCTCGAACGACGCGGCGATCTCCGTCGCCGCGTCCTCATCACCCGCGATGACCACGGAGTTCGGGCCGTTGAGCGCGGCGATGCTCACCCGGTCGGTGAGCAGCGGCGCCACCTCGTCCTCCGACGCCTGGACGGCGATCATCGCGCCACCGGCGGGCAGTTCCTGCATCAGCCGGCCACGGGCCGCCACCAGCGCACACGCGTCGGCGAGCGAGAACACACCCGCCACATGCGCGGCGGCCAGCTCACCGATGGAGTGGCCGGACAGGAAGTCCGCCTTCAGCCCCCACGCCTCCACCAGCCGGAACAGCGCCACCTCAACCGCGAACAGCGCGGGCTGGGTGACCGCGGTGCGATCCAGGGCCTGGGCGTCCTCGCCGAACAGCACGGTCTTCAGCGGCCGTTCGAGATGCGGGTCCAGCGCGTCGCACACCTCGTCCAGCGCCTCCGCGAAGCGCGGGAACGCCCCGTACAGCTCACGGCCCATGTCGAGCCGCTGGCTGCCCTGCCCGGTGAACAGGAACGCCACCTTGCCCTCGGTGGCCACCCCGCGCAGCGCCTGCGCCGGGTGCTCACCGCGCGCCAGCGCGTCCAGCGCGCCCAGCGCCTCGTCATGGCCCTCGGCCACCAGGGCGACGCGGTGTTCCAGCGCGGCGCGGGTCGTGGCGAGCGAATAGCCCAGGTCGGTGAGGGAGGCACCGGGCTCGGCGGCGATCCGCGACCGCAGCCGCCGCGCCTGGGCCCGCACACCGTCCTCCGTACGGGCCGACAGCAGCACGGGCACGTACGGCAGGGCCTCGGGCTCCGCCGCGGGCTCGTCCGGCTCGGGGGCGGGCGGCTGCTCGATGATGGCGTGGGCGTTGGTGCCGCTGATGCCGAACGAGGACACCGCGGCCCGGCGCGGACGGCCGCTCTCCGGCCACTCCCGCGCCTCGGTCAGCAGCGACACCGCGCCCGCCGACCAGTCCACATGCGGCGACGGCTCGTCCACGTGCAGCGTCCGCGGCAGCAGGCCGTGCCGCATCGACAGCACCATCTTGATGACACCGGCCACACCGGAGGCGGCCTGGGTGTGGCCCAGGTTGGACTTCACCGAGCCCAGCCACAGCGGCTGTTCCGCGTCCCGCTCCCGGCCGTAGGTGGCCAGCAGCGCCTGCGCCTCGATCGGGTCGCCCAGCGTGGTTCCGGTGCCGTGCGCCTCGACCACGTCCACCTCACCGGTGGTCAGGCGGGCGTTGGCGAGGGCCTGGCGGATGACGCGCTGCTGGGACGGGCCGTTGGGCGCGGTCAGACCGTTGGACGCGCCGTCCTGGTTGACGGCCGAACCGCGCACGATCGCCAGCACCTCATGGCCGTGTCGACGGGCGTCCGAAAGCCGTTCCAGGAGCAGCATGCCCGCGCCCTCGCCCCAGCCGGTGCCGTCGGCGGCGGCCGCGAAGGACTTGCAGCGGCCGTCCCTGGCCAGGCCGCGCTGGCGGCTGAAGTCGATGAACGTACCCGGGGTGAACATCACCGTGACACCGCCGGCCAGCGCCAGCGAGCACTCGCCCTGGCGCAGCGCCTGCGCCGCCAGGTGCAGTGCGACCAGCGACGACGAGCAGGCCGTGTCGACCGTGACGGCCGGGCCTTCGAGGCCGAAGGTGTAGGCCACCCGGCCGGACACCACGCTGCTGGAGCTGCCGGTGCCGAGGTAGCCCTCGACCTCGCTGGGGACGGCGTGCAGCCGGGACCCGTAGTCGTGGTACATGACGCCCGCGAACACACCGGTCCTGCTGCCGCGCACGGACAGCGGATCGATCCCGGCGCGCTCGAACGCCTCCCACGAGGTTTCCAGCAGCAGCCGCTGCTGCGGGTCCATCGCCAGCGCCTCACGCGGTGAGATGCCGAAGAACGCCGGGTCGAACTCGGCGGCGTCGTGCAGGAATCCGCCCTCGCGGGCGTAGGAGGTGCCCTGGGTCTCCGGGTCCGGGTCGTAGAGCGCCTCGAGGTCCCAACCGCGGTTGTCCGGGAAGCGGGAGATGCCGTCCTCGCCCGCGGCGAGCAGCTGCCACAGCTCCTCGGGGGTGGTGACCCCGCCGGGGTAGCGGCAGCTCATTGCCACGATGGCGATCGGCTCGTCGTCGGTGGCGGCCACGACCGGCACCGACGTGTGCACCACCGGGGACCGCTCGCCGACGAGCTCGGTCCGCAGGTGGCGGGCCAGGACCTGCGGGTCCGGGTAGTCGAAGATGAGCGTCGCGGGCAGCCGCAGCCCGGTGACCGTGTTCAGCTGGTTGCGCAGCTCGACAGCCGTCAGCGAGTCGAAGCCCAGCTCCTTGAACGCCCGCCCGGAGCCGATGGTCTCCGCACCGGCGTAGCCGAGCACGGTGGCCACCTGCGCCCGGACCAGGTCCAGCAGCAGCCGCTCCTGCTCGGGCTCGGACAGCCCGGCGAGCCGCCCGGCCAGGCCGGACTCGCCGCCCGCCGCGACCGCGTCCACCGCACGCCGCGCCGGGCCCCGCACCAGACCGCGCAGCAACGGCGAGACGACGGGCTGGTTGCGCAGCGCCGCGAGGTCCAGACGCATCGGCACCAACGACGGCTCGGAGACGGTCAGCGCGGCGTCGAGCAGCGCGAGGCCCTCCGCCACCGGCAGCGGCGGCAGTCCGGCGCGCCGCATCCGCGCGATGTCGGCCTCGTCCAGGGTGCTGCCCATACCGGCCCCGGCCCACAGGCCCCACGCCAGCGCGGTGGCCGGCAGGCCCTGGGCGGCCCGGTGGCGGGCAAGGGCGTCCAGGAAGGCGTTGGAGGCCGCGTAGTTGCCCTGACCTGGGCCGCCGAACACACCGGAGGAGGACGAGAACAGCACGAAGGCGGTCAGGTCCAGCTCGCGGGTGAGCTCGTGGAGGTTCCAGGCCGCGTCCACCTTCGGGCGCATGACGTGGTCGACGCGCTCGGAGGTGAGCGAGCCGATCACACCGTCGTCCAGGACGCCCGCGGTGTGCACCACGGCGGTCAGCGGACGGTCGGCGGGGACGGTGGCGAGGGTCGCGGCGAGCGCGTCCCGGTCCGCCACATCACACGCCGCCCACGCCACCTCGGCACCCAACTCGACCAGTTCGGCGCCGAGTTCGGTCGCACCCGGCGCCTGGTCGCCACGGCGGCTGACCAGCAGCAGCTGCCGTACGCCACGCTCGGCCACCAGATGCCGGGCCACCAGCCCGCCCAGCGAACCGGACGCGCCGGTCACCAGCACCGTGCCCTTGGGGTCGAGGCCCCGGGCCTCGTCGCCCTCCGGCTCCACGGCCACCCGCGCCAGCCGCGGCACGGACGCCGCGCCCGCGCGGATCGCCAGCTGCGGCTCGCCCGAGGCCAGAGCGGCGGGCAGCGCCCGCAGCGACTCGTCCCCGCCGTCGGTGTCCACCAGCACGAAGCGGCCCGGGTTCTCCGACTGCGCCGAGCGCAGCAGACCCCAGACGGCCGCACCGGCCAGATCCGCCACCGGCTCGTCGTCCTCGACGGCCACCGCGCCACGGGTCACCACGACCAGCGGGGCGTCCCCGAACCGCTCCTCCTCCAGCCAGTGCTGGACGACGGAGAGCGCCGCGGCGGCGGCGCGGTGCGCCGCACGGGCCACCTGCTCACCGACCTCGGCGGACGGCGAGACGACAACGTATTCGGGCGCGGGCGCGGTGCCCGCGGCGACCGCCCCGGCCAGCGTCTCCAGGTCCCCGTATGCCGAGGTCCCGAGCCCGAGCGGATCGGCGCCCAGCACCGCCCACCGGCCGTCGGCAGGAACATCCGCCCCGGCCGCGTCGGCGAGCCCGGCCGTGGTCGCCCACTCCAGGCGGAACAGCGACTCGTGGTAGGCCGTGCGCGCGCTCCGCAGCTGCTCGGCCGAGACCGGGCGCAGCCCGAGCGTCTCGACGGCCGCGACGGGCGCGCCGGTGGTGTCGGCGATCTCCAGCCGGACACCGTCGGTGCCCGCGGGGGCCAGGTGCACCCGAAGCGCCGAGGCGCCGCTCGCGTACAGCGACACGCCGGTCCAGGCGAACGGCAGCCGCCCTTCGCCGCCCGTGTTGCCCAGGCCGCCCATGCCGATGGCGTGCAGGGCGGAGTCCAGCAGCGCCGGGTGCAGCCCGAACGCGGCGGCCTCCTCGGCCGTCTCCTTGTCCAGCGCCACCTCGGCGAACACCTCGCCGCCGCGCTGCCACGCCCTGCGCAGCCCCTGGAAGGCGGGGCCGTAGGCGAAACCGATGTCCAGCAGGCCCTCGTAGCGGCCGTCCAGCTCCACCTCGGTCGCGCCCGCCGGGGGCCACGCGCTCAGCTCGAACGACGCCTCCGGACGGCCGCCGGACGCCAGGACACCGGCGGCGTGCCGGGTCCACGGCTCATCGGCGGGCAGGCTCTCCAGCCGGGAGTGCAGCGACAGCGGACGGCGGCCCGTCTCGTCGGCCGCACCGACCGAGAGCCGCAGCTGGACACCGCCCCGCGCGGGCAGCACCAGCGGCGCCTCGAGGGTCAGCTCCTCCAGGTAGTCGCAGCCGACCTGGTCACCGGCGCGGATCGCCAGCTCCACGAACGCGGTGCCGGGCAGCAGCACCGTGTCCAGGATGGTGTGGCCCGCGAGCCACGGGTGGGTCGAAAGCGCCAGCCGCCCGGTGAACAGCATCCCGTCCGCGTCCGGCAGTTCGGCGCTGGCACCGAGCAGCGGATGCCCGGCCTCGCCCAGCCCGACCGCGGCCACGTCGCCGAGGAACAGCGACGAGACCTTCGGCCAGTAGCGCTGCCGCTGGAAGGCGTACGTGGGCAGCGCGACCTGCGCGGCGCCGGTGCGGGCGTAGTACGCCGCCCAGTCCACCGCCACGCCACGCACATGCGCCCGCGCGACGGCCGACAGCAGCGCCTCGGCCTCGGGACGGTCCTTGCGCAGCACGGCGGCGAAACCCGCCGCATCGGCGTCGGTGACGCAGTCCTGGGCCATGGCGGTCAGAACACCGTCGGGGCCGAGCTCGACATACGTGGTGACGCCCTGGGCTTCCAACGTCCGTACGCCATCGAGGAAGCGGACCGCCTCCCGGACGTGGCGCACCCAGAAGTCGGGGCTGGTGATCTCCTCTGCGGAGACCACGTTCCCGGTGAGGTTGGAGACGATCGGGATGCGCGGGGCCTCGTACGACAGGCCCTCCGCGACCTCGCGGAACGCCTCCAACATGCCGTCCATGCGCGGGGAGTGGAAGGCGTGGCTGACCGTGAGGCGCTTGGTCTTACGGCCCTGCGCCTCGAATACAGCCGCGATCTCGGCCGCCGCGTCCTCATCACCCGCGATCACGACGGAAGTGGGCCCATTGAGCGCGGCGATCGAGACCCGCTCGGTGAGCAGCGGCGTGACCTCGTCCTCGGACGCCTGCACAGCGATCATCGCGCCACCGGCCGGAAGCTCCTGCATCAGCCGCCCGCGCGCCGCAACCAACCGCGCCGCATCCGCGAGCGAGAGCACACCCGCCACATGCGCGGCGGCCAGCTCACCGATCGAGTGACCGGACAGGAAGTCCGCCTTCAGACCCCACGCCTCCACCAGCCGGAACAGCGCCACCTCGACCGCGAACAGCGCGGGCTGAGTGAACCCGGTCCGGTCCAGCGCCTCGGCGTCGTCCCCGAACAGCACCTCCCGCAACGGCCGCTCCAGGTGCCCGTCCAAGTGGGCGCACACCTCGTCCAGCGCATCCGCGAACACCGGGAAGACGTCGTACAGCTCACGGCCCATGCCGAGCCGCTGGCTGCCCTGACCGGTGAACAGGAACGCCACCCTGCCACCGGCAACCGAACCCTGCGCGAGTCCGGCCACCGTGCGGCCCTCGGCGAGCGCCTCCAGGCCGGACAGCAGCCCGTCCCGGTCCTCGGCGACCAGCGCCGCGCGCTCCTCGAAGGCGGTACGGCGCGTGGCGAGCGTGAACGCCACGTCGGCGAGGTCCAGCTCGGGCCGCTCGTCGAGGTGGGCGCGCAGCCGTACGGCCTGGTCGCGCAGGCCCTCGGGGGACTTGGCGGAGAGTACCCAGGTGGCGGGGGAGCCGGACCGGGGCGCGGCGGCGGGCGCCGTGTCCTCGGTCTCGTCCGCGTACACCGGGGCCTGCTCGATGATGGTGTGCGCGTTGGTGCCGCTGATGCCGAACGAGGACACCGCGGCCCGGCGCGGACGGCCGGTCTCCGGCCACTCCCGCGCCTCGGTCAGCAGCGACACCGCGCCCGCCGACCAGTCCACATGCGGGGTGGGCTCATCGACGTTGAGGGTCTGCGGCAGCAGTCCGTGCTGGATGGCCAGCACCATCTTCATCACACCGGCGACACCGGCCGCGGCCTGCGTATGGCCGAAGTTGGACTTGATGGAGCCCAGCCACAGCGGCTGCCCCTCCGCCCGGTCCCGGCCGTACGTGGCGAGCAGCGCCTGCGCCTCGATCGGGTCGCCCAGCCGGGTGCCCGTGCCGTGGGCCTCGACCGCGTCCACCTCGGACGCCGAAAGCCCCGCACCCGCCAGCGCCTGACGGATCACCCGCTGCTGCGACGGACCATTCGGCGCCGTAAGACCATTGGACGCACCGTCCTGGTTGATGGCGGAGCCGCGTACGACCGCCAGCACCTCATGGCCGTTCCGCCGGGCGTCCGACAGCCGCTCCACCAGCAGCATGCCCACACCCTCGCCCCAGCCGGTGCCGTCCGCACCCGCCGCGAACGCCTTGATCCGCCCATCCGCCGCCAGCCCACGCTGACGACTGAAGTCCACGAACGAACCCGGCGTCGACATCACCGTCACACCACCGGCCAACGCCAACGAGCACTCGCCCGCACGCAGCGCCTGAATCGCCCAGTGCAAGGCCACCAACGACGACGAGCAGGCCGTGTCCACCGTCACCGCCGGACCTTCGAGACCCAACGCGTACGACACCCGACCCGACATCACACTGGCCGCGTTACCCGTCCCCATGAAGCCCTCCGAGCCGTCGGGGGCGGAGAGGATCACGGGCAGATAGTCCTGGCCATTGGTACCGGCGAACACGCCGACCTGCTGGCCGCGCAGCGTGGTCGGGTCGATCCCGGCCCGCTCGAACGCCTCCCACGACGTCTCCAGCAGCAACCGCTGCTGCGGATCCATGGCAAGCGCCTCACGCGGCGAGATACCGAAGAAGACGGGGTCGAACTCGGCCGCGTCGGCGAGGAATCCGCCCTCGCGGACGTAGCTGGTGTACTCGCCCGTGCCCTCCGGGTCGTACAGCGTCTCCAGGTCCCAGCCGCGGTCGGCGGGGAAGTCGACCACCGCGTCCCGGCCGGACGCCAGGAGCCGCCACAGCTCCTCCGGCGACCGCACACCACCGGGGAAGCGGCAGCTCATGCCGACGATCGCGATGGGGTCGTCGTCCAGGGCCACGCCCACCGACGACGCCCCGGTCACGGCGGGGCGCGAGCCGATGAGTTCGGCCTGGAGGTGGTCGGCGAGGGCGATCGGGGTGGGGTAGTCGAAGATGATGGTGGCGGGCAGCTTGAGCCCGGTGAGCGTGGACAGCAGGTTACGGATCTCGACGGCGGTCAGCGAGTCGAAGCCGAGGTCGCGGAAGGCTCGGCTGGGCTCCACCGAGTCCGGCCCGGGGTGGCCGAGGACGACGGCCACCTGAGTGCGGACGAAGTCCTGGGCGATCTGGTCGCGTTCCTCGTCGGTTCCGGCGTCGGTGAGCCGCTGGGCCAGCGAGGTGGGCTGGCCGGGGACGGCGGGGCCGCCGGTGGCGGTGCGCGCCGCCTCGATGGCGCGCTTGGCCTCGGAGAGGTCGGCGAGCAGGGGGTTCGGGCGGTGGCCGGAGAGGCCGGGTGCGAAGCGGTCCCATGCGATGTCCACGACGAGGGAGAAGGTCTCGTCGAGGTCGAGCGCGGCGCCCAGGGCGGCGGTGGCCGGTCCGGGGGCAAGGGCGGGCAGCCCGGACTGCCGGAGCCGCTCGGCCACCAGCTCGTCGGTGGCCATGCCGCCGTCCGCCCAGGCACCCCAGGCCATCGAGGTGGCGGTCAGGCCCTCGGCGCGGCGCTGTTCGGCGAGCGCGTCGAGGTAGGCGTTGGCGGCCACGTAGTTGGCCTGTCCGGCGGCGCCGAAGGTGGCGGCCATGGAGGAGAAGAGCACGAAGGCGGACAGGTCGAGGCCGCGGGTGAGCTCGTGCAGATGGCGGGCGGAGTCGGCCTTGGCGCGCAGCACGGCGGCCATGCGCTGCGGGGTCTGGGCGTCGAGCACCCCGTCGTCCAGCACTCCGGCGGCGTGGACGACCGTGGTCAGCGGGAGGTCAGCGGGGACGGTCGCCAGCAGCCCGGCGAGGGCGTCGCGGTCGGCGACGTCGCAGGCGGCGACGGTCACCTGGGCGCCGAGGGCGGTGAGTTCGTCCCGCAGCTCGGTGGCGCCGGGCGCGTCGGGGCCACGGCGGCCGGCGAGCAGGATGTGCTGGGCGCCGTGGGCCACGAGCCAGCGGGCGACATGGCCGCCGAGGGCGCCGGTGCCGCCGGTGATCAGCGCGGTGCCGTGGGTGGTCCAGCCGTCGTCGGTGGTCTCGTGATGCGGGGCGCGGGCCAGCCGTCGGGCGTGGATGCCCTGCGGGCGGATGGCGAGGTGGTCCTCGCCGCTGATGCCCTCGGGCCCGGCGAGGATGTCGGCGAGCCGCCCGAGGGCGCGGTCGTCGGCGGTCTCGGGCAGGTCGATCAGACCGCCCCAGCGCTCGGGGTGTTCAAGGGCGGCGGTGCGGCCCAGGCCCCAGATCTGGGCCTGTTCGGGGCTGGTGAGCCGGTCGGAGCGGCCGACGGAGACCGCGCCGCGGGTGGCGGCCCACAGCGGGGCGTCGAGGTCGGCGTCGCCGAGGGCCTGGACGAGGGCGAGGGTGCCCGCGAGTCCGGCGGTGAGGGAGGGGTGTTGGCCGTGGGGGCGCTCGTCCAGGCCGAGCAGGGAGAGCACACCATCGAAGGACGCCCCTTGGGAGGACGAACCGTCGGAGGGCGGGGCCTCGGCCGCCGGGTCCTGGCTCAGCGCGGTGCGGATCCGCTCGGCGAGGGCGGCGCGGTCGGCGGTGGTGCCGTCGACGTCGATCCGGTGGACGGTGACGCCGCGTTCGGCCAGCAGCCGCAGCGGCTCCGCCACCCAGGGGTCGTCGGCGTGTCCCTCGGGGGTGACCACGAGCCAGGTGCCGGTGAGCGGCTTGTCCGGGGTCTGCGGCAGCGGTGTCCAGGTGACGCGGTAGCGCCAGCCGTCCACGGTGGTGTCCACGTGGCTCTGCCTGCGCCACGCGGAGAGGACCGGCAGCACCTCGCTGAGGGGCTGATCGCCGTCGAGGCCGAGGGTTTCGACCAGGGCGGGCAGGTCCTCGCTGTGCACGACCTCCCAGAACCGGGCGTCGGCCAGGGCCGGGGCGGCGGCCTCGGCCGCGGCGGAGTCGACGCCGTACGAGAAGGGGTTGGCGGGCCAGTAGCGCTGCCGCTGGAAGGCGTAGGTGGGCAGCTCGACGCGGCGGGCGCCGGTGCCCGCGTAGTACGTGGCCCAGTCCACGGGCAGGCCGCGGACGTGGGCCTGGGCGAGCGCGTTGCTCAGGGTGCGGGGCTCGGGGCGGCCGGAGCGCAGGGCGGGCAGGAAGGCGGACGTGCGGTTCCGGCCGCCGCTCACGCACTCCTGGGCCATGGCGGACAGCACCCCGTCGGGGCCGAGCTCCAGATACGTGGTCACGCCGTGGTCCTCGAGGCGGCGCACGCCGTCGAGGAAGCGGACGGTCTCGCGGACGTGGCGGACCCAGAACTCGGGCGTGGTGATCTCGTCGGCGCTGACCAGGGTGCCGGTGAGGTTGGAGACGATCGGGATCTTCGGGGCCTCGTAGGTCAGCCGCTCGGCCACCTGACGGAAGTTCTCCAGCATCCCGTCCATGTGCGGGGAGTGGAACGCGTGGCTGACGGTGAGCCGCTTGGTCTTGCGGCCCCGCGCCTCGAAACCGGACGCGATCTCCTGGGCCGCACCCTCGTCACCCGCGATGACGACCGACGTCGGGCCGTTGATGGCGGCGATGGACACCCGCTCGGTGAGCAGCGGCGTCACCTCGTCCTCCGCCGCCTGCACCGCGATCATCGCGCCGCCGGTGGGGAGTTGCTGCATCTGCTGGCTGCGCGCGGCCACCAGGGCGGAAGCGTGGGTGAGCGAGAGCACCCCGGCGACATGGGCGGCGGTGAGCTCGCCGATGGAGTGGCCGGAGAGGAAGTCGGGCCGCAGCCCCCAGGATTCGACGAGGCGGAAGAGAGCCACCTCGACGGCGAAGAGGGCGGGCTGGGTGTAGCCGGTCAGGTCGAGGGTGGCGGCGTCGTCGCCGAACAGCACGTCCTTCAGCGGCCGGTCGAGGAAGCGGTCGAGCTGACCGCAGACCGCGTCCAGCGCCTCGGCGAACACCGGGTAGGCGTCGTACAGCTCACGGCCCATGCCGAGGCGCTGGCTGCCCTGCCCGGTGAAGAGGAACGCGACCTTGCCCTCGGTGGCGAGCCCCTCGGCCACCTCGGGGTGGTGGCGGCCCTCGGCGAGCGCGTCGAGGCCCGCGAGCAGTTCGTCGTGGTCGGCGGCGACGACCGCGGCACGGCGGTCGAGGGCGGCACGGGTGACGGCCTGGGAGTAGCCGATGTCGGCGAGGCGGTGGCCGGGGCGGGCGGCCAGCTGGGTCCGCAGCCGGAGCGCCTGGGCGCGCAGCGCCTGCTCGTTCTTGCCGGACAGCACGACCGGGACGAGGGGGACCTCGGCCCGCTCCGGCTCGTCGTCCCCACCACTTTCGACGGGGGCGGCGAGGGCCGGGGCCTCCTCGAGGATGGTGTGCACATTGGTGCCGCTCATGCCGAACGACGAGACGCCCGCCCGGCGCGGGGTGGCGCCCTCGGGGTCCTTGCCCCACTCGCGGGGGGCGGTGAGCAGTTCGACCTCCCCGGCCGTCCAGTCGACGTGCGGGGTGGGCTCGGTGAGATGGAGGGTCTGGGGCAGCACACCGTGCCGCATCGCCATGACCATCTTGATGATGCCGCCGACACCGGCGCCCGCCTGGGCGTGGCCGATGTTGGACTTGATGGAGCCGATGAGCAGCGGTTTGCCCTCGGGCCTGTCCTGGCCGTAGGTGGCGAGCAGCGCCTGCGCCTCGATCGGGTCGCCGAGGGCGGTGCCGGTGCCATGGGCTTCGACGGCGTCCACCTGGTCGGGGCTGAGCCGGGCGTTGGCCAGCGCCTGGAGGATGACGCGCTGCTGCGAGGGGCCGTTGGGCGAGGTGAGGCCGTTGCTGGCACCGTCCTGGTTGACGGCGGAGCCGCGGACCACGGCGAGCACCGGGTGGCCCTTGCGCTGGGCGTCCGACAGCCGCTCGACGAGCAGCATGCCGACACCCTCGCCCAGGCAGAAGCCGTCGGCCTCCGGGGCGAAGGGCTTGGAGCGGCCGTCGAGGGCCAGTCCGCGCATCTTGCTGTAGTCGACGAAGACGCCGGGCGCGCACATCAGAGTGGCGCCACCGGCGAGGGCGAGCGAGCATTCGCCGTTGCGCAGCGCCTGGACGGCGAGGTGGAGCGCCACCAGCGAGGAGGAGCAGGCGGTGTCGACGGTGACGGCCGGGCCCTCGAAACCGAAGGTGTAGGAAAGGCGGCCGGAGGCGACGCTCGCGGCGTTACCGGTGCCGAAGTAGCCCTCGAAGTTCTCATTGGAACTGAGGATCGCGCCCAGGTAATCGTGATTGCTGGTGCCGACGAAGACGCCGATCTGCCGGCCGCGCACCGCGACCGGGTCGATTCCGGCGCGCTCGAACGCCTCCCAGGAGGTCTCCAGCAGCATCCGCTGCTGCGGATCCATGCCGAGCGCTTCCCGGGGGCTGATGCCGAACAGGGAGGGGTCGAAATCGGCTATGCCGTCGACGAATCCGCCCTCGTGCACATAGCTGGTGCCGGGGTGGTCCGGGTCCGGGTGGTACATCGTGTCGACATTCCACCCACGGTCCAGTGGGAACTCGCTGACCGCGTCGACGCCTTCGCTGACGATGCGCCACAGGTCCTCGGGCGACTGGACGCCTCCGGGATAACGGCAGCCGATCCCCACGATGGCGATGGGGTCGTGGTTCTTCGCCTCGGCCTCTTGCAGGCGGAGGCGAGTCTGGTGCAGATCCGCCGTTACCAGCTTGAGGTAGTCCCGCAGCGTCTCTTCATTCGCCATTTACGCAATCCAATTACGGCAGACGGCATCGGAAATGCTCCACAGATCCTCAACGGGAGCCGGTAACCAACAACCAAATCAGTCGACTTCTCGCTGAGAGGCTATGTAAGAACTAACCCTCATAACAACCCCTAGCTGCCCCCTATGACCCCCTGGAGACCCAAGGAGCGATAGGGGGCAACCCGGTATTTCGAAACTCTATTGAAGGGTAGAGAAAATCCTGGCCGACATCGGATACGACGTCAATAGCGAAATTCTCGTCAAGCCCTTCCGAGGCCCTTGTTGATGAATGCGAAGAGCTCTTCGTCGCTGGCCGATTGGAGCTGCCCGGCGTCCACCGTGTCCTTCGCCGGGCGCTCCGGCGCCGCCGCGGCGGCGGGCTCGGCGGTGACCGCCGTGCCGTCCGACTCGTTCCACTTCGCCAGCAGCGACTGCAGCCGCATGGTGATCCGGGCCCGGGTGATGTTGTCGGGCGCGGTGCCGGTGAGCGCGGACTCCAGCTTGTCGAGTTCCTCGAGCACCGCCGTGCCGTCGGCCGCCTCGTCGGGCGCGATCCCGGCCCGCAGATAGGCGGCCACGGCGGCCGGAGTCGGGTGGTCGAAGATCAGGCTCGGCGGCAGCTTCAGCCCGCTCGCGGCGCCCAGCCGGTTCCGGAGCTCGACCGCGGTCAGCGAGTCGAAGCCCAGCTCCTTGAAGGCCCGCCCGGCCTCGATGGCCTGGGCGCCGGAGTGGCCCAGCACGGCGGCCACCGCGCTGCGCACCAGATCCAGCAGCACCCGCTCCCGCTCGGTCTCCGGCAGGCCCGCGAGCTGCCCGGCCAAGGCGGCACCGGCCGCGCCCGCGTCGTCGGCCTCGGCGGCGGCCGTCTCCTCGACGACCTCGCGGGCCTCGGGCAGGTCGTGCAGCAGCGGACGCGGCCGGTCGGCGGTGAAGGCGAGGGTGAAGCGTCGCCAGTCCATGTCGATGACGGTCAGCGCGGTCTCGTCCCGGTCGAGCGCGTGCTGGAGCGTGGCGGTGGCCGGCTCCGGCGCCATCTCGTTGATGCCGTGGCGGCGCATCCGGTCGCCGACGGCGCCGTCCACCGTGGCTCCGTCGCCCCACGGGCCGAAGGTCAGCGTGGTGGCGGGCAGCCCGTCGGCGCGGCGCTGCTCGGCGAAGGCGTGCAGGAAGGCGTTGCCGGGCGCCTGGTTGCCCTGGCCGGGTGCGCCGAAGGTGGCGGAGAAGTGCGAGCACAGCACGAACGCGGTCAGGTCCAGGTCCCGGGTGAGCTCGTGCAGATGGCGCGTGGCGGCCACCTTCGGCCGCAGCACCCGCTCGACCTGACCGGGGGTCAGCCCCTCGATCACCCCGTCGTCGATGACGGCGGCGGTGTGCACGACGGCCGTCAGCGGCTGGTCGGCCGGGATGGCCGCGAGGGTGTCGGCGAGCGCGGCGCGGTCGGTCACATCGCACGCGGCGAGGGTGACCTTGGCGCCGAGCCCGGTCAGCTCGGCCTCCAGCTCGACCGCCCCGGGGGCGTCCGGGCCCCTGCGGCTCGCCAGCACGAGATGGTCGGCGCCGTTGCGGGCCAGCCACCGGGCGACCTGTGCGCCGAGCCGTCCCGTACCGCCGGTGACCAGCGTGGTGCCGGTCGGCTTCCAGGCCCGTACGGCGGGGGTGTCGGCCAGCGGGGCACGCACCAGGCGGGGCCCGAAGACGCCCGTGGCACGGATCGCGGCCTGGTCGTCTTCGCCGTCGGAGGCGAGGAGGCCCACCAGCCGGGTCAGGGCGCGCTCGTCGGGCGTGTCGGGCAGGTCGATCAGACCGCCCCAGCGCTCCAGGTGCTCCAGCGCGGCCACCCGGCCCAGCCCCCAGACGAGGGCCTGCTCGGGCGCGGCCGGGCGGTCCGTACCGCCGACGGAGACCGCGCCGTGCGTGAGGCACCACAGCGGTGCGCCGATTCCCGCGTCGCCGAGGGCCTGGACCAGCGCGTGCTGTGCGGCGGTTCCGGCGGGCAGGGAGGCCTGTTCGGGGTGTGCGCCCTCGGCCGGGGCCAACAGCGACACCACTCCGGCGAACGCGGCGCCGTCGGCTTCGGCCTCCGCATCGGCTTCGGCTTGGGCTTCGGCTTCGGCTTCGGCGAGCGCGGTGCGCAGCCGCCCGGCCAGCTCCTCCCGGCCGTCGATGGCGGTGTCCACGGCGATCCGCCGTACGTCGGCGCCGCGTTCGGCGAGCACACCGGCCACGGCGTCGGTCCAGGTGTCCTCGGTGGCGGGGGTGACGACGAGCCAGGCGCCGGTCAGCCGCGCGGACCGCTCCTCGGCGAGCGGCTTCCACGTCACGCGGTAGCGCCAGCCGTCCACCGTGGACTGCTCACGGGCCTGCTTGCGCCAGGAGGCCAGGGCGGGCAGAACGGCGCTCATGGGCTGATCGCCCTCGACCGTCAGCTCCGCGGCCAGCGTCCGCCAGTCCTCGGCTTCCACCGCGGCCCAGAACTTCGCCTCCACGGCGTCGTGCCTGGTCTCCCCCGCGGCCTGCGCCTGCGCGGCCTCGGGCCAATAGCGCTGTTGCTGGAAGGCGTACGTGGGCAGCTCGACGCGGCGGGCGCCGGTGCCGTCGAAAAACGCGTCCCAGTCCACGGCCACACCGCGCGACCACGCCTCGCCGACGGAGGCCCAGAACCGGTCCAGTCCGCCCTCGTCACGGCGCAGCGACCCGATCGCGGCCGCGTCCACACCGGCGTCCTCGGCGGTCTCCTGCACCGCCATCGTCAGCACCGGGTGGGCGCTGGACTCGATGAACACCCCGAAGCCCTCGTCCAGCAGCCGCCGGACCGCACCCTCCAGCTCAACGGTCCTACGGAGGTTGGTGAACCAGTACTCGGCGTCCAGCTCCGGACCCTCGACCCACTCCCCCGTCACCGTCGACAGGAACGGCACCTGAGCGTTCTTCGGCTGTACGGGAGCCAGCAGCTCCAGCAGCTCCTCGCGGAGCAACTCCACCTGCGCGGAGTGCGAGGCGTAGTCCACCGGCACCCGACGCGCCCGCACCTCATCCGCCTCACAGGACGCCAGAAGCTCCTCCAGCGCCTCGGGCTCACCCGAAACCACCACCGACGACGGCCCGTTGACCGCCGCGATGGAGATCCGCTCCTCGCCCCAGGCCGCGATCCGTTCGCGTACGTCGGCCACCGGGAGCGCCACCGACACCATGCCGCCCTTGCCCGCCAGCACCCGGCCAATCGCCTGACTGCGCAGCGCCACCACACGCGCCGCGTCCTTCAGCGACAGGGCTCCCGCCACACACGCCGCCGCGATCTCACCCTGCGAATGACCGATCACCGCCGCCGGGACAACACCCAGCGAACGCCACAGCTCCGCCAGCGACACCATCACCGCGAACAGCACCGGCTGGACCACGTCCACGCGCTCCAGCGACGGCGCGCCCTCCGCACCCCGCAACACATCCACCAACGACCAGTCGGTGAACTCCGCGAGCGCCGCCGCACACTCCTCGATGTGGGCCGCGAAGACGGGCGAGGCGTCCATCAGCCCCACGCCCATCCGCACCCACTGCGACCCCTGCCCGGGGAAGACGAACGCCGTCTGCCCGGCGACCACGGCGCCCCGCTCCACACCGGCCGCCATGCCGCCCTCGGCGAGGGCGGTCAGCCCGGCCATCAGCTCCTCGCGGTCCCGGCCCTGGACCACACCGCGGTGGTCCAGGGCGGAGCGGGTGGTGGCCAGCGACAGGCCGATGTCCACCGTGCGCAGCGCCGGTTCGTCGTGGAGCCGGTCCAGCAGCCGCCACGCCTGGGCGCGCAGCGCCGCCTCGCTCTTGCCGGACAGCACCCACGGCAGCACACCCGGCTGCTTGGACACCAGCTCGACCGGGCCCGGCTCCTCGGCGGGGGCCTGCTCGACGATGGTGTGCGCGTTGGTGCCGCTGAAGCCGAAGGAGGAGATGCCCGCGCGGCGCGGACGGCCGGTCTCGGGCCACGGCGTGACCGACCTGACCAGCGCGAGCTTCCCCGAGGACCAGTCGATGTGCGGGGACGGCTCGGCGATGTGCAGCGACTCGGGGACCACCCCGTGCTCCATCGCCAGCACCATCTTCATCACCCCGGCGATGCCCGCGGCGCCCTGGGTGTGGCCGATGTTTGACTTCACCGAACCGAGCAGCAGGGGCAGTTCCTCGGTCCGTTCCTGGCCGTAGGTGGCCAGCAGCGCCTGCGCCTCGATCGGGTCGCCCAGCGAGGTGCCCGTGCCATGGGCCTCGATGACGTCCACATCGCCCGCGGACAGCCGCGCGTTGGCCAGCGCCTGCTGGATGACGCGCTGCTGGGACGGGCCGTTGGGCGCGGTCAGACCGTTGGACGCGCCGTCCTGGTTGACGGCCGAGCCGCGCACCACGGCCAGCACCTTGTGGCCCAGGCGGCGGGCGTCCGAGAGCCGTTCCAGCAGCAGTACGCCCACGCCCTCGGCCGGGCCGAAACCGTCGGCGTCCGCCGAGAACGCCTTGCAGCGGCCGTCCTCGGACAGTCCCCGCTGACGGCTGAACTCGATGAACAGACCCGGGGTGGACATCACATGGACGCCGCCCGCCAGGGCGAGCGAGCACTCGCCCAGCCGCAGCGACTGGACGGCCAGGTGCAGCGCCACCAGCGACGCGGAGCAGGCCGTGTCCACCGTGACGGCCGGGCCCTCCAGGCCGAACACGTAGGAGAGCCGGCCGGAGACGACGCTGCTGGCGTTGCCGGTGCCGAGGTGGCCGCCGAAGTCGTCCTCGGCGTCGAGCGCCACCGTCAGATAGTCGGAGGCGTTCATGCCCGCGAAGACACCGGTCCGGCTGCCGCGCAGGGACGCGGGGTCGATCCCGGCCCGCTCGAACGCCTCCCACGAGGTCTCCAGCAGCAGCCGCTGCTGCGGGTCCATCGCCATGGCCTCACGCGGCGAGATCCCGAAGAACGCCGCGTCGAACCGGGTGGCGTCGCCCAGGAACCCGCCCTCGCGGGTGTAGGTGGTGTCCGGGGTGTCCGGGTCGGAGTCGAACAGGTTCCGCAGGTCCCAGCCGCGGTCGGCCGGGAACTCCGTCTGCGCCTCACCACCGGAGGCCATGAGCTGCCACAGCTCCTCGGGGGTGCTGACACCTCCGGGGAAACGGCAGCTCATGCCCACGATGGCGATCGGCTCATGGGCCTGGTCGTCGGCCTCCTGCAGCCGCCGGTGGGCGGCGGTGAGGTCGGTGGTGACCTTCTTCAGATATTCGCGGAGCTTGGCTTCGTTCGCAGTCGCCATGGACGTTCACCTATTCGCAATGCTCTTGATCGTCGGGGGGTCCGGATGAGGGTGCTGCCGCGCTTCAGCCGTTACCGAACCTCTTGTCGATGAAGTCGAAGAGCTCGTCGTCACTGACCTCTTCGAACGCTTCCGCCTCGGCGTCCGCCCCGGGGTCGTCCGCGGTGCGACGCACGTCGTTCCACTTCGCCAGCAGCGTCTGCAGGCGCACCGCGATGTTCGCATGCGCGGCCTCGTCCTCCGTCACCGAGACCAGCTCCTCCGGCGTCAGCGAGGACAGGCTGTTCTCCAACCGCTCCAGCTCCTCCAGTACGGGCACTCCGGGGCCCTCGGCGTCCGGCGCCACTTCCTGGCGCAGATGGCGCGCGAGTGCCACCGGCGTCGGGTAGTCGTAGACCAGCGTGGCCGTGAGCTTCAGCCCGGTGGCCGCGTTCAGCCGGTTGCGCAGCTCCACGGCGGTCAGCGAGTCGAAGCCCAGCTCCTTGAACGCCTGCTCGGCGCCCACCTGGTCCTTCGAGGCGTAGCCCAGCACGGCGGCCACCTGACGGCGGACCAGGTCCAGCGCGGTCCGCTGCCGCTGGGCCTCCGACTGCCCGGCAAGCCGCTGGGCCAGGGTGCCCTCGCCGGTGTCCGCCACCGCCTCCGGGGCGGCGGGGCCACCGGCCGCGGCGCGGCGCACCGGCGTGCGCACCAGGCCTCGGTAGAGCGACGGCAGTTCCCCGGTGGTGGCGGCGGCGCGCAGCGTCGCCATCTCCAGCCGTACGGGCACCAGGACCGCCTCGTCGGCCACGGCGTGGGCCGCGTCGAACAGGGCGAGCCCCTCCTCCGCGGACAGCGGCAGCACCCCGCCGCGCGCCGCCCGCTTCTGATCGGCCTCGCCGAGCCTGCCGCCCATGCCACGTTCCTCGGCCCACATGCCCCACACCAGGGACAGCGCGGTACGGCCGGTGGCGCGGCGGTGACCGGCGAGGGCGTCGAGGAAGACGTTCGCCGCCGCGTAGCCGCCCTGGCCCGCGCCGCCCAGCGTGCCGGCCGCGGCCGAGAAGAGCACGAAGGCGGACAGGTCCAGATCGCGGGTCAGCTCGTGGAGGTTGACCGCCGCGTCGACCTTGGGCCGCAGCACCGCGTCCACCCGCTCGGGCGTCAGCATGTCGATGACGCCGTCGTCGAGGACGCCCGCGGTGTGCACCACGGCCGTCAGCGGACGGTCGGCCGGAATCGTGGCCAACAGCCCGGCCAGCGCCTCCCGGTCGGCCGCGTCGCACGCGGCGACGGTGGCCCCCGCACCCAACTCGGCAAGCTCCGCCACCAGTTCGTCCATACCGTCGGCGGCGGGGCCACTGCGGCTGGTCAGCAGCAGATGGCGGGCGCCATGCGCGGTGGCCAGATGCCGGGCGAAGAGCCTGCCCAGACCGCCGGTGGCGCCGGTGATCAGCACAGTGCCGTCCGGATCGATCGCCTTGGCGGCCCCGGCGACGCCGACAGCATTGGCGACCCCAGCCGAGTCGACGGACTCGGTGGCCCCGGCCGAGCCGACGGCGTTGGGGACCTCAACCGGGTCGACGGCCTCGGTGACCCCGGCCGGGTCGACGGCCTCGGTGGCCGGGGCCGTCTCGACCCTGGCCAGGCGTGGCGCGTACGCCGTCCCGGCGCGCAGCGCCAGCTCGGGCTCGCCCGAGTCCAGTGCCGCCGCGATCGCCGGGTACGACATCTCGCCGTCCACGTCCAGCAGGACGAACTGGCCCGGGTTCTCCGTCTGCGCGGACCGCAGCAGACCCCACGCCGGGGCGTGCACCAGGTCCGCCACCGCCGGGTCACCGGCCGCGGCGACCGCGCCACGGGTGACCACGGCCAGCCGGGCCGCACCGGGCCGGCCGCCGTTCAGCCACTCCTGAACCAGGGCCAGGACGCGGTGGGTGGCCGTGTGCGCACCGGCGGCGAGGCCGCCCTCCGCGGCGCCCGGCTCCGGCGGGAACGGCACCAGCACGGTGTCCGGCGCGGGCCCGCCCGCCTCGACCGCCGCGTTCAGCGATACGAGGTCGTCGTGGACCGTGGCACGGAACCCGGCCGTCTCCAGGGCCACGCTCAGCTTGAGCTCATCGCCGCCGATGACGGCGAAGCCCGCCGACGCGGCCTCGGACGGCGCCGCCACCGGCGCCCAGTCGATACGGAACAGCGACTCATGGCGGTCGGAGGCGGCCGCACCGGCGATCCGGTCCACCTCCAGCGCCCCGGTCACCAGCGCGTCCACCGACGCCACCGGCGCACCCGACTCATCGGCCGCCACCATCGACACCGCGCCGCCCTCGGTCAGCGCGAGCCGTACGCGCAGCGCCTCGGCGCCCACCGCGTACAGGCTCACCCCGCGCCAGGAGCGCGCCACCGCGGCACCGCCCGCGCCCAGCGCCAGCGGCTGCAACGCGCCGTCCAGCAGGGCCGGGTGCAGGGCGAAGCGGGCCGCCTCGGGCTGCCGCTCCGCCGCGATACGCACCTCCGCGAAGACCTCCTCGCCACGCCGCCAGACGCGGCGCAGGCTCTGGAACGCCGGGCCGTGCAGCAGCCCGGCGCGCGCCATGCTCGCGTACAGCTCATCGGTGTCGACCGGCTCCGCGTCGGCGGGCGGCCAGACGGACAGCGACTCGGCGCCGCCACCCGCCGGGGCCTCGGACGCGAGGACACCGGCGGCGTGCCGGGTCCACGGCCGGTCCGTCTCCGAGCGCTCGTCACGCCCGTACACGGCCAGCGGGCGACGGCCGTCACGGTCCGGCTCGCCGACCGAGACCCGCAGCCGCACCCCGCCGCGTTCCGGCAGGACCAGCGGCTCGTCCAGGGTCAGCTCCTCCAGCAGCGCACAGCCCACATGCTCCCCGGCGCGCACCGCCAGCTCCACGAACGCGGAGCCCGGCAACACGGCCGTGTCCGCGACCGTGTGGTCCGCCAGCCACGCGTGCGAGGCGAGCGAAAGCCGCCCGGAGAACACATACGCGTCCGCGTCGGGCAGTTCCACCGCCGCGCCCAGCAGCGGGTGATCGGCCGAGCCGAGCCCCGCCGAGGCCACCTCGTCCAGGCTCAGCTGGGCGTCGACCCAGTAGCGGCCGCGCTGGAAGGCGTACGTCGGCAGCGCGACCTTCCGCGCGCCCGTACCGGCGAAGAACGCCTCCCAGTCGGGGGCCAGGCCACGGACGTACAGCCGGGCCAGCGCGCCCGTCACCGCCTCGGCCTCCGGCCTGCCCTTGCGCAGCGCGGGCAGCAGCTCGGCCGCGTCGGACTCGGCCAGGCAGTCCTGCGCCATGGCGGTGAGGACACCGTCGGGGCCGAGCTCGACGTAGGTGGTGACGCCTCGGGCTTCGAGCGTCCGGACACCGTCGAGGAAGCGGACGGCCTCGCGGACGTGGCGCACCCAGAAGTCGGCGGTCGTGATCTCCTCGGCGGAGACCACGTCCCCGGTGAGGTTGGAGACGATCGGGATCCGCGGAGCCTCGTACGTAAGCCCCTCGGCCACCTCGCGGAACGCCTCCAGCATCCCGTCCATACGCGGCGAGTGGAACGCGTGGCTCACGGTGAGCCGCTTGGTCTTACGGCCCTGCGCCTCGAATACAGCCGCGATCTCGGCCGCCGCGGCCTCATCACCCGCGATGACGACGGAGGTCGGCCCGTTGAGCGCGGCGATCGACACCCGCTCGGTCAGCAGCGGCGTCACCTCGTCCTCGGACGCCTGGATGGCAATCATCGCGCCACCGGCCGGAAGCTCCTGCATCAACCGCCCACGCGCCGCAACCAACTTCGCCGCATCCGCGAGCGAGAACACACCCGCCACATGCGCGGCGGCCAACTCACCGATCGAATGCCCGGACAGGAAGTCCGCCTTCAGACCCCACGCCTCCACCAGCCGGAACAGCGCCACCTCAACCGCGAACAGCGCGGGCTGAGTGAAGCCCGTCTGATCCAGCGCGGAGGCGTCCTCACCGAACAGCACCTCCCGCAGCGGCCGCTCCAGGTGCCCGTCCAAGTGCGCGCACACCTCGTCCAGCGCATCCGCGAACACCGGGAAGACGTCGTACAGCTCACGCCCCATCCCCAGCCGCTGACTCCCCTGACCGGTGAACAGGAACGCCACCTTGCCACCGGTCACCGAACCCTCGACCAGGCCCGGCACCTCGGTCTCGCCGCGCGCCAGCGCCGCGAGACCGGCCGACAGCCCGTCCCCGCTGTCCGCGGTGAGCACGGCCCGGTGGTCCAGGGCGGCGCGGGTCGTGGCCAGTGAGTACGCCACATCGGTGGCGGCCGGTGCGGCCGTCGCTGTTACGCCGCCGAGTCCGCCGAGGTGGGCCAGGAGCCGTTCGGCCTGACCGCGTACGGCGGCCGGGGACTTGCCCGACAGCACCCACGGCACCGTCGGCAACTCCACCACCGGGGTGGCGGCGGGAGTCTCCTCCGGCTCCGGAGCCTGCTCCAGCAGGGTGTGCGCGTTGGTGCCGCTGATGCCGAACGCCGACACCGCCGCCCGGCGCGGACGGCCGGTCTCCGGCCACTCCCGCGCCTCGGTCAGCAGCTCCAGCTCACCGGCGGACCAGTCGACGTGCGGGGTCGGCTCGTCCACGTGCAGCGTCGGCGGCAGCACACCGTGGCGCAGCGCCAGCACCATCTTCATCACACCGGCGACACCGGCCGCGGCCTGCGTATGCCCGATGTTGGACTTGATGGAGCCGAGCCACAGCGGTCGGCCCTCCTCGCGGTCCCGGCCGTAGGTGGCCAGCAGCGCCTGGGCCTCGATCGGGTCGCCCAGCGTCGTACCGGTGCCGTGGGCCTCGACCGCGTCCACCTCGGACGCCGACAGACCCGCACCCGCCAGCGCCTGACGGATCACCCGCTGCTGCGAGGGACCGTTCGGCGCGGTGAGGCCGTTGCTGGCACCGTCCTGGTTGATGGCGCTGCCGCGCACGACCGCCAGCACCTCATGGCCGTTCCGCCGGGCGTCCGACAGCCGCTCCACGAGCAGCATGCCCACACCCTCGCCCCAGCCGGTGCCGTCCGCACCCGCCGCGAACGCCTTGATCCGTCCATCAGCGGCCAGCCCACGCTGACGACTGAAGTCCACGAACGAACCCGGCGTCGACATCACCGTCACACCGCCGGCCAACGCCAACGAACACTCACCCGCCCGCAACGCCTGAATCGCCCAATGCAGCGCGACGAGTGAGGAGGAGCAGGCCGTGTCGACGGTGACCGCCGGGCCCTCCAAGCCGAGCGCGTACGACACCCGACCCGACATCACACTGGCCGCGTTGCCCGTCCCCATGAAGCCATCGCCGCCGTCCGGCGAGTGGAGGACGAGCGACATGTAGTCCTGGCCGTTGGTGCCCGCGAACACGCCGACCTGCTGGCCGCGCAGCGTGGTCGGATCGATCCCGGCCCGCTCGAACGCCTCCCACGACGTCTCCAGCAGCAACCGCTGCTGCGGATCCATGGCAAGCGCCTCACGCGGCGAGATACCGAAGAACGCCGCGTCGAACTCCCCGGCGTCCGCCAGGAATCCGCCCTCGCGGACATAGCTGGTGTGCTCGGTGGCCGAGTCCGGGTCGTACAGCGCCTCCAGGTCCCAGCCGCGGTCGGCCGGGAAGCCCGTCACCGCGTCCTGCCCGGCGACCAGGAGCCGCCACAGCTCCTCCGGCGACCGCACACCGCCCGGGAAGCGGCAGCTCATGCCGACGATCGCGATCGGATCGTCGGCGACGGCCACCGCCGTGGACGGCACACCGGCCACCGCGTCGGCCGCGCTCTCGTCGCCCAGGATCTCCGTACGGAGGTGAGCGGCGAGCGCCGAGGACGACGGGTAGTCGTACACCAGGGTGGGCGGCAGCCGCAGCCCGGTCACGGTGTTCAGCCGGTTGCGCAGCTCCACCGCCGTCAGCGAGTCGAAGCCCAGGTCCCGGAAGGCCCGGTCCGCCTCGACGGCCTCGGCGTCGGAGTGGCCCAGCACATCGGCCACGGCCGAGCGCACCAGGTCCAGCAGCATCCGCTCGCGCTCCGCCGCCGGGACCCCCGCGAGCCGCTGGGCCAGCGAGGACTCGTCCGCGCCGCCACCGGCCGTACGGGCCGTACGCCCGCCCTCGGCCTCCAGCGCCGCGCGCGCCTCGGGCAGCTCAAGCAGCAGCGGGCTCGGCCGGGAGGCGGTGAAGCCGGGGGCCAGCCGCTCCCAGTCGATGTCCGCCACCATCACCGCGGTCTCGTCCAGGTCCAGGGCGCGCTGCAGCGCGGCGATGGCCAGGTCCGCGGCCATCGGCGGCACACCCGCGCGGCGCATGCGCTGCTCCAGCGCGTCGTCCGCGGCCATTCCGCCCTCGGCCCATGGGCCCCAGGCGATCGAAGTGGCGGGCAGGCCCTCGGCCCGGCGGCGCTCGGCGAGCGCGTCCAGGAAGGCGTTGGCGGCGGCGTAGTTGGCCTGACCTGCGGCGCCGATCGAGCCCGCGAAGGAGGAGAACAGGACGAAGGCCGACAGGTCCAGGTCCAGGTCCCGCGTCAGCTCGTGGAGGTTGGCCGCGGCGTCGGCCTTGGCGCGCAGGACGGTGGCGAAGCGCTCGGGGGTCAGCGACTCCAGAACGCCGTCGTCCAGCACCCCGGCCGCGTGCACCACCGCCGTCAGCGGCAGTTCGGCCGGGAGCCCGGCCACCAGCGCGGCCAGCGCCTCGCGGTCGGCGGCGTCACAGGCCGCGACGGTGACCCGGGCGCCGGAGGTGGCGAGTTCGTCCCGCAGCTCGGCCGCGCCGGGGGCGTCGAGGCCACGGCGGCTGGTGAGCACCACGTGTTCGGCGCCCTTGTCGATCAGCCAGCGGGCCACATGCGCGCCCAGCGCGCCCGTACCGCCGGTCACCAGCACCGAGCCCGCGCCCGGCCGCCAGTCGCGGCCACGCTCGGTCTTGGCGGTCTTGGCGGTCTTGGCGGCGGTCTCGGCGGCGGTCTCGGCGGCCCGGGTCAGCCGGCGGCCGAAGACACCGGAGGCGCGCACCGCCACCTGGTCCTCGCCGTCGCCACCGGCCAGCACACCCGCGAGCCGCGACAGCGCACGGGCGTCCACCGTCTCCGGCAGATCGACCAGACCGCCCCACCGCTCGGCCAGTTCCAGGGCCGCGACCCGGCCCAGGCCCCAGACCCGCGCCTGCCACGGGTCCACGGGACCGTCCGCCCGGCCGGTCGAGACCGCGCCGCGCGTGGCGACCCACAGCGGCGCGTCCACGGCCAGATCGCCCAGGGCCTGTGCCAGGGCGGCCGTGCGGAACAGCCCGTCGGCGCCCTCCGTCAGGGACGGCAGCGCGAACACCCCGGCCACCGGGGCGTCGGCGATCGCCTCGCCCAGCAGCTCGGCCATGTCCGTACGGTCCTCTGCGGCCAGCTCGACCGTCCGCACCTCGGCGCCGCGTGCGGACAGCGTCCGTACGACACCCTCGGCCAGTGCATCGGCTGTCGCGTCGGCCGGGGCCACCACCAGCCAGCGGCCGGTCGGCGCCACCTCGGCGCGGGCGGCCACCGGCTTCCAGGTCGCCTGGTAGCGCCAGGCGTCCACGGTGGACCGCTCGCCCTGGCGGCGCCGCCACGAGGACAGCATCGGCAGGACGGCGCCCAGCGAGGAGAGCGCGTCGGCGTCGGCGTCCGCGTCCTCGGACTGGAGCGTCCCGGCCAGTGCCTCCAAGTCCTCCCGCTCGACCGCCTCCCAGAACCGCGCGTCCACGGAATCCATGGCCGCGACGGCCTCGCGGACCTCCTCCGGGTTCTCGACCCAGAAGCGCTGCCGCTGGAAGGCGTAGGTCGGCAGCTCGACCACGCGGGCCCCCGTACCGGCGAAGAACGCCGCCCAGTCCAGGGCGAGCCCCCGGGTGTGCAGCGCGGCGAGCGCCGCCGTCAGCGCCACCGGCTCGGTACGCCCCTTGCGGAGCGCCGAGACGAAGGCGTCGGCATCGCCGGACACGCATTCCTGGGCCATGGCGGTGAGCACACCGTCCGGGCCCAGCTCGACGTAGGTGGTGACGCCCTGGGCTTCCATCGCCCGGACACCGTCGAGGAAGCGGACGGCCTCGCGGACGTGGCGCACCCAGAAGTCGGGGCTGGTGATCTCCTCGGCGGAGACCACGTTCCCGGTGAGGTTGGAGACGATCGGGATCCGCGGGGCCTCGTAGGTCAGCCCCTCGGCCACCTCGCGGAACGCGTCCAACATGCCGTCCATACGCGGTGAGTGGAACGCATGGCTCACGGTGAGCCGCTTGGTCTTACGGCCCTGCGCCTCGAATACAGCCGCGATCTCAGCCGCCGCGTCCTCATCACCCGCGATGACCACGGAGGTCGGACCGTTGAGCGCGGCGATCGACACCCGCTCGGTCAGCAGCGGCGTCACCTCGTCCTCGGACGCCTGGACCGCGATCATCGCGCCACCGGCCGGAAGCTCCTGCATCAACCGCCCACGCGCCGCCACCAACTTCGCCGCATCCGCGAGCGAGAGCACACCGGCCACATGGGCGGCGGCCAGCTCACCGATGGAGTGCCCGGAGAGGAAGTCGGGCCGCACACCCCACGCCTCGACCAGGCGGAACAGCGCCACCTCAACCGCGAACAACGCAGGCTGAGTGAACCCCGTCCGATCCAGCGCCTCGGCGTCATCCCCGAACAGCACCGTCTTCAACGGCCGCATCAGATGCCCGTCCAGCTCATCGCAGACCGCGTCCAATGCCTCCGCGAACACCGGGTAGGTGTCGTACAGCTCACGGCCCATGCCGAGCCGCTGGCTGCCCTGGCCGGTGAACAGGAACGCCACCTTGCCGCCCTCGGCCACCGTTCCCTGGATCAGCCCGGCCGCCGACTCGCCGCGCGCGAGCGTCTCCAGGCCGGACAGCAGCCCGGCGCGGTCCTCGCCGATGACCACCGCGCGCCGCTCCAGCGCCGCCCGGCCCGTGGCCAGCGAGTGGCCGACGTCCGTGGTGTCCAGCTCGGGGTGGGTGGCGAGGTGGGCGAGGAGCCGTTCGGCCTGCCCGCGCAGGGCGGCCTCGGACTTGCCCGAGAGCACCCACGGCACCGTCGGCGGCGCCGCCACCGGACGACCGGTCGCGGGGGCCTCCTCGGGGGCGGGGGCGGGGGCCGGGGGCTGCTCCAGGATGGTGTGGGCGTTCGTACCGCTCACGCCGAACGACGAGATGGCCGCCCGGCGCGGCCGGTCGAGCTCCGGCCACGGCCGGGCCTCGGTCAGCAGCTCGAGGTCGCCCGCCGACCAGTCCACATGCGGGGTGGGCTCGTCGATGTGCAGGGTCCGCGGAAGCACCCCGTGGCGCATCGCCATGATCATCTTGATGATGCCCGCGACACCCGCGGCGGCCTGCGTGTGGCCGATGTTGGACTTCAGCGAGCCCAGCCACAGCGGCTGCCCCTCCGGCCGGTTGCGGCCGTAGGTGGCGAGCAGGGCCTGGGCCTCGATCGGGTCGCCCAGCGTCGTACCCGTGCCGTGCGCCTCCACCACGTCGACATCGGCGGTGGTGAGCCGGGCGCTGGTGAGCGCGTCGCGGATGACGCGCTGTTGGGACGGGCCGTTGGGCGCCGTCAGACCGTTGGAGGCGCCGTCCTGGTTGATGGCGGAGCCACGCACGATCGCCAGCACGCGGTGGCCGTTGCGCCGTGCGTCCGACAGCCGCTCGACCAGCAGCATGCCCGCGCCCTCGGCCCAGCCGGTGCCGTCCGCCGACGCCGAGAAGGACTTGCAGCGGCCGTCCGTGGACAGTCCCTGCTGGCGGCTGAAGTCGATGAACGTGTCCGGTGTGGCCATGACGGTCACACCACCGGCCAGCGCCAGCGAGCACTCGCCGTTGCGCAGCGCCTGCGCGGCGAGGTGCAGCGCCACCAGCGACGACGAACACGCCGTGTCGATGGTGACCGCCGGACCCTCCAGACCGAAGGTGTACGCCACCCGGCCCGAGGCGATGCTGCCCGCGCCACCGGTGCCGAGGTAGCCCTCGAGCCCCTCGGGGACGGCGGTGAGCCGGGTCAGATAGTCGTGGTACATGACGCCCGCGAAGACACCGGTCCTGCTGCCCCGTACGGCCGCCGGGTCGATGCCCGCCCGCTCGAACGCCTCCCACGACGTCTCCAGCAGCAGCCGCTGCTGCGGATCCATCGCCACGGCCTCGCGCGGGTTGATCCCGAAGAAGTCCGGGTCGAAGTCGGCGGCGTCGTGCAGGAAGCCGCCCTCGCGGGTGTAGCTGGTGCCCACCTGGTCGGGGTCGTCGCTGTAGAGCGCGTCGAGGTCCCAGCCACGGTCGACGGGGAAGTCGGAGATGGCGTCGGTGGCGCCGATGACGAGCTGCCACAGCTCCTCGGGGGTGGTGACCCCGCCCGGGTAGCGGCAGCTCATACCGACGATGGCGATCGGCTCGTCCTCCGTGACGGCCGCCACCGGGACCGGGGTGTGCACCTCCGCCGACTCCTCGCCCACCAGCTCGGTCCGCAGATGGCGGGCCAAGAGCTGCGGGTCCGGGTAGTCGAAGATGAGCGTCGCGGGCAACCGCAGCCCGGTGACCGTGTTGAGCTGGTTGCGCAGCTCGACAGCGGTCAGCGAGTCGAAACCCAGCTCCTTGAACGCCCGCCCGGAGCCGATGGTCTCCGCGCCCGCGTAGCCGAGCACGGTGGCCACCTGCGCCCGGACCAGGTCCAGCAGCAGCCGCTCCTGCTCGGGCTCGGACAGCCCGGCGAGCCGCCCGGCGAGACCGGACTCGCCGCCCGCCGCGACCGCGTCCACCGCACGCCGCGCCGGGCCCCGCACCAGACCGCGCAGCAACGGCGAGACGACGGGCTGGTTGCGCAGCGCCGCGAGGTCCAGACGCATCGGCACCAACGACGCCTCGTCGACGGTCAGCGCGGCGTCGAAGAGCCGCAGCCCCTCCGTCACCGGCAGCGGGGGCACTCCGGCCCGCCGCATCCGCGCGATGTCGGCCTCGTCCAGGGTGTCGCCCATACCGGCCCCGGCCCACAGACCCCACGCCAGCGCGGTGGCCGGCAGGCCCTGGGCGGCGCGGTGCTGGGCGAGGGCGTCCAGGAAGACGTTGGCGGCCGCGTAGTTGCCCTGACCCGGGCCGCCGAAGACGCCTGCGGCCGAGCTGAACAGGATGAACGCGGACAGGTCCGCGTCCTGGGTCAGCTCGTGCAGGTTCCAGGCCGCGTCCGCCTTCGGGCGCAGCACCTTGGTCAGTCGTTCCGGTGTCAGCGAGCCGATTACGCCGTCGTCCAGCACGCCTGCGGTGTGTACGACCGCCGTCAGCGGATGCTCGGCGGGGATGGTGGCCAGGGTCGCGGCGAGCGCGTCCCGGTCCGCCACGTCGCACGCCGCCCAGCGTGCCCTTGCGCCCAACTCGGTGAGTTCGGCGGTTAGTTCGTCCGCGCCCGGTGCCTGGTCGCCACGGCGGCTGACCAGCAGCAGCTGCCGTACGCCACGCTCGGCCACCAAGTGGCGGGCGAACAGGCCGCCCAATGAGCCGGACGCGCCGGTCACCAGCACCGTGCCGTCCGGGTTCCACTCCGGGGCCTCGCTGTCGGCCGCCGATGCGGCGCGGGCCAGGCGTGGCGTCTTGAGGACGCCCTCTCGCACCGCGACCTCGGTCTCGCCGCCGGCGAGGACGGCGGGCAGTGCGGCCCGCGAGTTGTCGTGGCCGTCCAGGTCGATCAGGAGGAGCCTGTCCGGGTTCTCGGACTGCGCGGAGCGCAGCAGACCGCGTACGGCGGCGCCCGCGAGGTCCGTCACCGGCTCACCGGTTGTGGTGGCCACGGCTCCTGAGGTCAGCAGGACCAGGCGGGAGTCCGTGAAGCGGTCGTTGGCCAGCCAGGAGTGGAGGAGGTGGAGGGCCTGGGTGGTGGTGTCGTGTACGGCTCGGGTGGGGTTTTCCCCAATCCCGCCCCTTCCCGCAACTTGGGGCTCCGCCCCAAGACCCCGGTCCTCAAACGCCGGACGGGCTGGAGATACCGCACCCGGGCCTTCGAATGCCGCGCCATCCGAGTGCACGCCCGGACGCCCTTCGGGCGTGTCCTCAAACGCCGGACGGGCTTGAATTGCCGCACCCGAGCCTTCAGACACCGCGCCCGGCCTTTCAAACGCCGCACCGTCCGAATGCACACCCGGACGCGCTTGATGCGTCAAGTCCACCACGACCTGGTCCGGCAGGGCCGTTCCGGAATCCACGGCCTCGGACAGCGCCGCCAGGTCCGGGTACGCCGTGGCGCCCAGCCCGAACGCGTCCGTGCCCAGCACCGCCCAGCGGCCGTCGGCCGCGTCCGCGGGTGCGGGCGTGGTCGTCCACTCCACGCGGTACAGCGACTCGTGGTAGGCCGTGCGTGCGCTCTCCAACTGCTCGGCCGAGACCGGGCGCAGCACCAGCGAGTCCACGGCCGCGACCGGTGCGCCGGTGGCGTCCGCGATCTCCAGCCGGACGCCGTCGCCGCCCAGGGCGGCCATCCGCACCCGCAGCGTGGCCGCGCCGCTCGCGTACAGCGACACCCCGGTCCAGGCGAACGGCAGCCGCCCCTCGGTCTCGGTGCCGCCGAGCCCGGCCAGGCCGAGCGCGTGCAGCGCGGCGTCCAGCAGCGCCGGGTGCAGCCCGAACGCGGCGGCCTCCTCGGCCGTGCCCTCGTCCAGCGCCACCTCGGCGAACACCTCGCCGCCGCGCCGCCACGCCTTACGAAGCCCCTGGAACGCGGGGCCGTACGCGAAACCGACGTCCCACAGCTCGGCGTAACGGTCACCGACCTCGACCTCGGCGGCGTCCGCCGGAGGCCATCCGCTCAGCTCGAACGCCGCCTCCGGCGCACCGCCGGACGCCAGCACACCGGACGCGTGCCGGGTCCACGGCTCCTCGGCCGACAGGTGCTCGGCCCGGGAGTGCAGTTCCAGCGGGCGGCGGCCGGTGTCATCGGCCGCGCCGACCCACAGCCGCAGCTGAACCCCGCCGTCCTCGGGCAGGACCAGCGGCGCTTCTAGGGTCAGCTCCTCCAGCACCTCGCACCCCACCTGGTCACCGGCGCGGACCGCGAGCTCCACGAACGCGGTGCCGGGCAGGAGCACGGTGTCCATGATGGTGTGATCGGCGAGCCACGGGTGCGTGGACAGCGCCAGCCGTCCGGTGAACAACATGCCGTCCGCGCTGGGCAGTTCGGCACTTGCGCCGAGCAGCGGGTGCTCGGCTCGGCCGAGTCCGACCGCGGCCACGTCGCCGAGGAACAGCGACGAGACCTTCGGCCAGTAGCGCTGCCGCTGGAAGGCGTACGTGGGCAGCTCGGCCAGCTCGTCCGGCGCCAGCCGGACGGCGCCGGTCCCGGCGTAGCAGGCCGCCCAGTCCACCGCCACGCCACGGACGTGCGCCCGTGCCACGGCCGTGGTCAGCGCCTCGGCCTCGGGACGGTCCTTGCGCAGCGCCGAGATGAACGCGGCGTCGGACGCCGAATCGGTCGCGCAGTCCTGCGCCATCGCGGTCAGGACCCCGTCCGGGCCCAGCTCGATGAACGTGGTGACGTTGCGCGCTTCGAGCGTGCGGATGCCGTCCAGGAAGCGCACGGCCTCGCGGACGTGGCGCACCCAGAAGTCCGGGCTGGTGATCTCCTCGGCGGAGACCACGTCCCCGGTGAGGTTGGAAACGATCGGGATCCGTGGGGCCTCGTACGACAGGCCCTCCGCCACCTCGCGGAACGCGTCCAACATGCCGTCCATGCAAGGGGAGTGGAACGCGTGGCTGACGGTGAGGCACTTGGTCTTGCGGCCCTCCGCCTCGAAGGCCGCCGCGATCTCAGCCGCCGCGTCCTCGTCACCCGCGATGACCACCGACGACGGCCCGTTGAGCGCGGCGATCGACACCCGCTCGGTGAGCAGCGGCGCCACCTCTTCCTCCGACGCCTGCACCGCGACCATCGCGCCACCGGCCGGAAGCTCCTGCATCAAACGGCCACGAGCGGCCACCAGCTTCGCCGCGTCCGCGAGCGAGAGCACACCCGCCACATGCGCGGCGACCAGCTCACCGATCGAGTGACCGGAGAGGAAATCGGGCCGCAGCCCCCACGCCTCCGAAACCAGCCGGAACAGCGCCACCTCAACCGCGAACAACGCGGGCTGAGTGAACCCCGTCCGATCCAGCGCCTCGGCATCCTCCCCGAACAGCACCGTCTTCAACGGCCGCATCAGATGCCCGTCCAGCTCATCGCAGACCGCGTCGAGCGCCTCCGCGAAGGCCGGGTACGCGTAATACAGCTCACGGCCCATCCCCAGCCGCTGGCTGCCCTGCCCCGTGAACAGGAACGCCACCCGGCCACCGGCCACCGAGCCCTGCACCAGCCCGGCCGCCGCACGCCCCTCGGCGAGCGCTTCCAGAGCGGACAGCAGCCCGTCCCGGTCCTCGGCGACCAGCGCCGCGCGCTCCTCGAAGGCCGAGCGGCCCACGGCGAGTGCGTAGCCGAGGTCGGCCGTGCGGAGATCGGTCCGCGCGGTCAGGTGGCCGTGCAACTGCTCGGCCTGGGCGCGCAGCCCGTCTTCCGTACGGGCCGAGAGCAGCACCGGCAGGGCCGCCCGGCCCTCATCGGTGTCCGCAGCAGCCTCGACAACGTCAGCCGCCGGGGCCTCTTCCAGGACGGCGTGGGCGTTGGTGCCGCTGAAGCCGAACGAGGAGATGCCCGCACGACGCGGATGGCCCGTCTCCGGCCACTCCCGCGCCTCCGTCAGCAGACTGATGTCGCCCGCCGACCAGTCCACATGCGGGGTGGGCTCGTCCACGTGCAGGGTGCGTGGCAGCATCCCGTGCCGCATGGCGAGGACCATCTTCATCACACCGGCGACACCGGCGGCGGCCTGCGTATGGCCGATGTTGGACTTGATGGAGCCGAGCAGCAGCGGCTGCCCCTCCGCCCGGTCCCGGCCGTACGTGGCGAGCAGCGCCTGGGCCTCGATCGGGTCGCCCAGCCGGGTGCCCGTGCCGTGGGCCTCGACCGCGTCCACCTCGGACGCCGACAACCCCGCACCCGCCAGCGCCTGACGGATCACCCGCTGCTGCGACGGACCATTCGGCGCCGTAAGACCGTTGCTCGCACCATCCTGGTTGACGGCCGTGCCACGCACGAGCGCCAGCACCGGGTGGCCGTTGCGCCGCGCGTCCGACAGCCGCTCGACGAGCAGCATGCCGACGCCCTCGCCCCAGCCGGTGCCATCCGCACCCGCCGCGAACGCCTTGATCCGGCCGTCCTCCGCGAGCCCGCGCTGACGGCTGAAGTCCACGAACACACCGGGCGTGGACATCACGGTCACACCGCCCGCGAGCGCGATCGAGCACTCGCCGCCGCGCAGCGCCTGGATCGCCGAGTGGAGGGCGACCAGCGAGGAGGAGCAGGCGGTGTCGATGGTGACCGCGGGACCTTCGAGACCGAAGGTGTAGGCGAGCCGGCCCGAGATCACGCTGGCCGCGTTGCCCGTGCCCATATGGCCTTCGAGGCCCTGCGAGTCGCCCAGCAGCAGGGACAGGTAGTCCTGGCCGTTGGTGCCGACGAAGACACCGGCGGTGGAGCCGCGCAGCGTGGCCGGGTCGATCCCGGCCCGCTCGAACGCCTCCCACGACGTCTCCAGCAGCAACCGCTGCTGCGGATCCATGGCAAGCGCCTCGCGCGGCGAGATGCCGAAGAACGCCGGGTCGAAGTCGGCCGCGTTCCGCAGGAATCCGCCCTCGCGGACGTACGAGGTGCCCTCGGCGTCCGGGTCCGGGTTGTAGAGCGTGTGGAGGTCCCAGCCGCGGTCGGCGGGCATGTCCGAGATGACGTCCGTGCCGGACACCAGCAGCCGCCACAGCTCCTCGGGGGTGCGGACACCGCCCGGGAAGCGGCAGCTCATCGCGACGATCGCGATCGGATCGTCGTCGGCCGCCACGCCCGCCACGCCCGCCACCGGCGAGACGTCGCCCGTGGCCGCCGCCTGCCCGCCGAGCAGTTCGGCGAAGAGGTGGTCGGCGAGGGCGAGCGGTGTCGGGTAGTCGTAGATGAGGGTGGCGGGCAGCCGCAGATCGGTGGCGGCGTTGAGGCCGTTGCGCAGTTCGACGGCGGTGAGGGAGTCGAAGCCGATCTCGCGGAAGGCCCGTTCGGCGCCGATGTCGGACACATCGGCGTGGCCGAGGACCTCCGCGACATGGGTCCGTACGAGATCCAGCAGCGCCCGGTGGCGCTCCGCCTCGGGCAGTCCGAGGAGGCGCCGCGCGAGCGCGGAGGCCGTCTCGGCGGGTGCGGACTCGCTGGTCGCGGTGACAGCGGCCTGGCGCACCTCGGGCAGGTCGGCCAGCAGAGGGCTGGGACGGCCCGCGGTGAAGCCCGGTGCGAACCGGTCCCAGTCGACGTCGGCCACGGTCACGGCCGCATCGCCCAGGTCGAGGGCGCGCTCCAGGGCGTCGATCGCGAGATCGGAGTCCATCGGCGGCATCCCCGCGCGGCGCATGCGCTGCTCCAGCGCCTCGTCGGCGGCCATGCCGCCCGCGGCCCACGGGCCCCAGGCGATCGAGGTGGCGGGCAGGCCCTCGGCGCGCCGCCGTTCGGCGAGCGCGTCCAGGAGGGCGTTCGCGGCGGCGTAGTTGGCCTGGCCCGCGGCGCCCACGGTGCCGCTGGTCGAGGAGAACAGCACGAACGCGGACAGGTCGAGATCGCGCGTCAGCTCGTCCAGCGCGAGCGCCGCGTCGGCCTTCGCGCGCAGGACGGTGGCGAAGCGCTCGGGAGTCAGCGACTCCAGGACGCCGTCGTCCAGCACCCCGGCCGCGTGCACCACGGCAGTCAGCGGGAGCTCGGCGGGGAGGTCGGCCAGCAGCCCGGCCAGGGCCTCCCGGTCGGCCACATCGCACGCGGCGACCGTGATCCGGGCGCCGGACGCGGCGAGTTCATCGCGCAGCTCGGCCGCGCCCGGGGCGTCGAGGCCACGGCGGCTCGTGAGCACCACATGCTCGGCGCCCTTGTCGATCAGCCAACGGGCCACCTGGCCGCCCAGCGCGCCCGTACCGCCCGTCACCAGCACCGTGCCGTGAGCGCTCCAGCCCTCGGACTCCGCCACCCGCCGTGCGGTCGCCCGCGCCAGTCGGCGGCCGAACACCCCGGAGGCGCGGACGGCGATCTGGTCCTCGTCCCCGGCCCCGGCGAGCACCACCGCGAGCCGCGACAGCACCCGGTCGGTCATCGTCTCGGGGAGGTCGATGAGACCGCCCCAGCGGTCGGGCAGCTCCAGGGCCGCCACCCGGCCCAGGCCCCAGACCTGGGCGCGGGCCGGGTCCACCGGCTCGCCCTGACGCCCCGTGGAGACCGCGCCCCGGGTGGCACACCACAGCGGCGCGTCGATCGCGGCGTCGCCCATGGCCTGCACGAGAGCGGCCGTGGGCAGCAGGGCGTCGGCGTCCCCGGTGGCCAGCAGCGAGAGCACACCGGCCACGGCACCACCGTCGGCCGCCGTACGCAGCCGCCCGGCGATGGACGCGCGGTCCTCGGCGGCACCGTCGGCACTGTCTGCCAGGTCGAGTGCCAGGTCGAGCCGCCGTACTTCGGCGCCCCGCTCGGTCAGCGTACGGACGACACCGTCCGTCCACGCGGCGGCGGCGGAGTCCTCGGCGGGGGCGACGACGAGCCACACCCCGGACAGCCGGGCCGCGGAGCCCAGCGACAGCGGCTTCCAGGCCACCTGGTACCGCCAGCCGTCGACACCCGCGGCGGCGGCCGGGCTCGTCACCGGCTCCTCGGGCCAGTAGCGGCGGTGCTGGAAGGCGTACGTCGGCAGGTCGACGCGGTGCGCGCCGGTCCCGGCAAAGTACGCGGCCCAGTCCGGCGCCACGCCACGCGCATACGCGCGGGCGACGGCCGTGGTCAGCGCCTCGGTCTCGGGACGGTCCTTGCGCAGCGCGGCGGCGAAGGCGGCCGCGTCGGCGTCGGTGACGCAGTCCTGCGCCATGGCGGTCAGAACACCGTCGGGGCCGAGCTCGATGAAGGTGGTGACGCCCTGGGCCTCGAGGGTCCGGATGCCATCGAGGAAGCGGACGGCCTCGCGGACGTGGCGCACCCAGAATTCGGCGGTCGTGATCTCTTCGGCGGAGACGACGGTGCCGGTGAGGTTGGAGACGATCGGGATGCGCGGGGCCTCGTAGGTCAGCCCCTCGGCCACCTCGCCGAAGGCGTCCAACATGCCGTCCATGCGCGGGGAGTGGAACGCGTGGCTGACCGTGAGGCGCTTGGTCTTACGACCCTGCGCCTCGAAACCAGAAGCGATCGCGACAGCCGCGTCCTCGTCGCCCGCGATGACCACGGAGGCCGGGCCGTTGAGAGCGGCGATCGAGACGCGCTCGGTCAGCAGCGGCGCGACCTCGTCCTCGGACGCCTGCACCGCGATCATCGCGCCACCGGCGGGCAGCTCCTGCATCAACCGCCCACGGGCCGACACCAGCTTGGCGGCGTCGGCGAGCGAGAGCACACCCGCCACATGCGCGGCGGCCAGCTCTCCGATCGAGTGACCCGACAGATAGTCCGGCGTCAGCCCCCACGCCTCGACCAACCGGAACAGCGCCACCTCAACCGCGAACAGCGCGGGCTGAGTGAACCCGGTCCGGTCGAGCGCCTCGGCGTCGTCCCCGAACAGCACCGTCTTCAACGGCCGTTCAAGGTGTGCGTCCAGCTCATCGCAGACCGCGTCCAGCGCCTCCGCGAACACCGGATGGGCGTGGTACAGCTCGCGGCCCATCCCGAGCCGCTGGCTGCCCTGCCCCGTGAACAGGAACGCCGTCTCGCCCTCGGCGACCGCGCCCTCGACCAGCCCCGGCGCGGACTCCCCCCGCGCCAGCGCGTCGAGACCGGCCAGCAGGTCGTCCCTGCCGTCCGCGACCAGTACCGCGCGTGCGTCCAGCGCGGCGCGGCCGGTGGCCAGGGTGTGGGCGATGGCTGCCGGTTCGAGGTCGGGCCGGCCGTTCAGATGGGCGTACAGCCGCTCGGCCTGGGCGCGCAGGGCGTCGGTGCCCTTGGCCGAGAGCGCGTACGGCAGCACACCGGAGCCGTCCAGCCCGGCGTCCGCCACCGGCTCGACGGCGATGGCCGGGGCCTGCTCGATGATGGTGTGCGCGTTGGTGCCGCTGATGCCGAACGAGGACACCGCGGCCCGGCGCGCGCGGCCGGTCTCCGGCCACGCCATCCGCTCGGTCAGCAGCGCGATGTCACCGGCCGCCCAGTCGACATGCGGCGACGGCTCGTCCACGTGCAGCGTCTGCGGCAGCACACCGTGCCGCATCGCCATCACCATCTTGATGATTCCGGCGACACCGGCCGCCGCCTGGGCGTGGCCGATGTTGGACTTGATGGAGCCCAGCCACAGCGGCTGCCCCTCGGCCCGCTCCTGGCCGTACGTGGCGAGCAGCGCCTGCGCCTCGATCGGGTCGCCCAGCGTCGTACCCGTGCCGTGGGCCTCGACCACGTCCACATCGCCGCTGGTCAGCCCGGCGCTGGTCAACGCCTTGCGGATGACGCGCTGCTGGGACGGGCCGTTCGGCGCGGTGAGGCCGTTGCTGGCACCGTCCTGGTTGACGGCCGAGCCGCGCACCACGGCCAGCACCTGGTGGCCGTTGCGCCGTGCGTCCGACAGCCGCTCCACGAGCAGCATGCCGACGCCCTCGCCCCAGCCGGTGCCGTCCGCCCCGGCCGCGAACGCCTTGCAGCGGCCGTCGGCGGCCAGGCCGCCCTGGCGGCTGAACTCGGTGAAGTGGCCGGGCGTCGTCATCACGGTGACACCGCCCGCGAGCGCCATCGTGCACTCGCCCTGGCGCAGCGCCTGGATCGCCCAGTGCAGCGCCACCAGCGACGACGAACAGGCCGTGTCGACGGTGACCGCCGGGCCCTCCAGACCGAGGGCGTAGGCGATACGGCCGGACATGACACTGCCCGCGTTGCCCGTCATCACATGGCCCGCGACCTCCGAACCGGCCTGCTCCAGGCCCGCGTCGTAGCCGCTGTAGGCCGCGCCCACGAACACGCCGACCGAGCGTCCGCGCATCGAGTCCGGGTCGATCCCGGCGCGCTCGAACACCTCCCAGGACGTCTCCAGCAGCAGCCGCTGCTGCGGATCCATGGCCAGCGCCTCACGCGGTGAGATCCCGAAGAAGGCCGCGTCGAAGAGGTCCGCTTCGTGCAGGAAGCCACCGGCGCGGGCGTAGTCGGACGGGCCCGCGTCGGCCTCGTCGCCGTCCGCCGCCCACTGGCTCTCCCAGTTGCGGTTGACGGGGAACCCGGTGATGGCGTCCGAGCCCGTGGCCACGAGCTGCCACAGCTCCTCGGGCGAGCGGACGTCGCCGGGGTAGCGGCAGCCCATGGCGACGATGGCGATCGGGTCGTCGGCGAGGGAGGCGGCGGTGGCGGCGAGTCCCGCGCCCGCCGGCTCGGCCTCGGCCTCGGCCTCGTTCTCGTCCGGGCCGAGGAGTTCGGCGCGCAGATGGTCGGCGAGGACAGCGGGGTTGGGGTGATCGAAGACGATCGTGGTGGGCAGCTTGAGCCCGGTGGCGGCGGAGAGCCGGTTGCGCAGTTCGACGGCGGTGAGCGAGTCGAAGCCCAGCTCCTTGAACGCGCGGCGCGCCTCGATGGCGTCGGCGGAGGCGTGGCCGAGGGCCGTGGCCACATGGCCGCGTACGAGGTCCAGCAGCGTCCGGCGGCGCTCGTTCGGGGAGAGCGCGCGCAGCCGCTCGGCCAGGGACGAACCGGCGGCGACCGCGCCCGCGGCGGTGCGCCGGCCGGTGGTCCGGATCAGCCCGCGCAGCAGCGCCGGGACCGGGCCGGATCCGGCCGCGGAGCGCAGCGCGGCGAGGTCGAGGCGGGCCGGGATCAGCAGGGTACGGCCGGTGCGGCGAGCGGCGTCGAAGAGCGCCATGCCCTCGTCGTCGCTGAGGGTGCCCATGCCGCTGCGGGCCAGCCGCAGCAGATCGGTCTCGGTCAGACCGCCGGTGATCCCGCCGGACTGGGCCCACAGGCCCCACACCAGCGAGGTGGCGGGCAGGCCCGCCGCGTGGCGGTGTGCGGCGAGCGCGTCGAGGAAGACGTTGGCCGCGGCGTAGTTGGCCTGGCCCGCACCGCCCAGCGTGCCCGCGATGGCGGAGAACAGCACGAACGCGGACAGGTCGAGGTCGCGGGTCAGCTCATGCAGATTCCACGCCGCGTCCACCTTCGGACGCAGCACCCGCTCCAGCTGGTCGGGCGTCAGGGCGGCGGCCGTGCCGTCCTCCAGCACACCGGCGGTGTGCACGACGGCCGTCAGCGGATGCCCGGCCGGGACGGCGGCCAGAGCCGCGGCGAGCGCGTCACGGTCCGCGGCGTCGCAGGCGGCGAGGGTGACCTCGGCGCCCCGCGTGCGGAGTTCGGCGGCCAACTCGGCGGCGCCGTCGGCGTCCGCGCCACGGCGACTGGTCAGCAGCAGATGGCGTACGCCGTGCTCGGCCACCAGGTGGCGGGCGAGCAGCCGGCCGAGGGCGCCGGTGCCGCCGGTGATGAGCACAGTGCCGTCGGCGTCGAACGCGGGAGCGGCGGCCGTGGAGCCGTTGCCCGGGGCCGGGGTGCGGGTCAGGCGGGGGGCGAGGGGGCGACCCGTGCGCAGGGCGAGCTCCGGTTCCCCGGTGGCCAGGGCGTCGGAGAGCGCGTCGGCGGAGGTCTCGTCGAGGTCGACGAGGACGAATCGGCCGGGGTTCTCGGTCTCGGCGGAGCGCACCAGACCCCACAGGGGCGCGTGCGCCAGGTCGGTGACGTCCTCCTCGGCATCAGCGGCCATCGCGCCCCGGGTGACGAGCACCAGGCGCGCGTCGGCGAACCGCTCATCGGCCAGCCAGCCCTGCACCAGCGCCAGCGCACGCCGCGCCGCCCGGTGCGCGGCCTCGGCCACGTTCTCGTTCGCGTCGCGGGATATGGGCCCGAAGGACGCGAGGACCAGTTCCGGGGCGGCGGTGTCGCCCGCCTCGACGGACGCGCCCAGCGCGGCCAGATCGGGGGCGGAGTCGACGGCCGCTCCGGCCGCGACCAGCCCGAACGGGTCCTCGCCCAGGGCGATACGGCGAGCGGCGGCATCCGGCCCGGCGGAGGCGGTCCGCGGGGCCACCCAGTCCAGCTGGAACAGACTCTGCCGCGCCACGTCCGCGTCACCGGTGAGGTCGTCGGGCAGCGGACGACACCGCAGGCCGTCCACGGCGGCGACCGGCTCGCCCGTGGCGTCGGCCAGCGCCAGGGACACCGTGTCGGCTCCGGCGGGTGCGATGCGTACGCGCAGCGCGGACGCGCCCTCCGCGTACAGGGAGACGCCTTGCCAGCCATCGGTCAGCTGGGCGCCGTCGCGGCCGTGGAGGGCGTGCAGGGCGGCGTCCAGCAGCGCCGGGTGCACGGCGAACTCCTCGGCGCCGGGCTTGGCGTCGTCGTCCAGCCGGACCTCGGCGAAGAGTTCGTCCCCGCGCCGCCAGGCGGCCGTGAGCCCCTGGAACGCCGGGCCGTACCGCAGCCCGTCCTCGGCCAGCCGGGCGTAGAGCGCCTCGGGCTCGATGGCCTCGGCGGCGGTCGGCGGCCACTCGGCGAGGTCGAACGACGGGCTGGGGGCGCCGGAGGCGAGCGCTCCGCTCGCGTTGCGCACCCACGCCGTGTCGGCGGCGGCGTCCTCCGCGCGGGAGGAGACGGTGAACGAGCGGTGCCCGGCGTCGTCCGGCGCACCGACCGTGACCTGCAGCCGGACGCCACCGCGTGCGGGCAGCGCCAGCGGGGCGTGCAGGGTCAGCTCGTCGAGGCGGTCACAGCCGAGCTGGTCACCGGCCCGAACGGCAAGCTCGACGAACGCCGAGCCCGGCACCACCGCCGCGTCCCGGACCGTGTGATCGGCCAGCCACGGATGGGTGTCGAGACCCAGCCGTCCCGTGAACACCAGCCCATCGGATTCCGCCAGCGGCACGGCAGCACCGAGCAGCGGATGTCCCGCCAACTCCAGCCCCACAGAAGCCACATCACCCACGGACACCGCACCCGGCTCCAGCCAGAACCGCTCGCGCTGGAAGGCGTACGTCGGCAGGTCGACGCCGTGTGCGGCACCGGTCCCGGCGAAGTACGCGGCCCAGTCCGGGGCCACACCGCGGACATGCGCGCGGGCGACGGCCGTCGTCAGCGCCTCGGCCTCCGGGCGGTCCTTGCGCAGTGCCGAGATGAACCCGGCGTCCTCGCCGGTCACACAGTCCTGAGCCATGGCGGTGAGCACACCGTCCGGGCCCAGCTCGATGAACGTCGAGACGTTCTGCGCCTCCAGTGTCCGTATGCCATCGAGGAAGCGAACGGCCTCGCGGACATGGCGCACCCAGAAGTCGGCGGTCGTGATCTCCTCGGCGGACACCACACCACCGGTCAGATTCGACGCGATGGGAATCTTCGGAGCCTCGTACGACAGCCCCTCCGCAACCTGACGGAACGCGTCCAACATCCCGTCCATGCGCGGCGAGTGGAACGCATGGCTCACGGTGAGCCGCTTGGTCTTACGGCCCCGCGCCTCGAAACCGGCCGCGATCGCGACAGCCGCGTCCTCATCACCCGCGATGACCACCGACGACGGCCCGTTGAGCGCGGCAATCGACACCCGCTCGCTGAGCAGCGGCGTCACCTCGTCCTCCGACGCCTGGACGGCGATCATCGCGCCACCGGCCGGAAGCTCCTGCATCAAACGGCCACGAGCGGCCACCAGCTTCGCCGCGTCCGCAAGCGACAACACACCCGCCACATGCGCGGCGGCCAGCTCACCGATCGAGTGGCCCGAGAGGAAATCGGGCCGCAGCCCCCACCCCTCCGAAACCAGCCGGAACAACGCCACCTCAACCGCGAACAACGCAGGCTGAGTGAACCCCGTCCGATCCAGTACCGCCGCATCATCCCCGAACAACACATCCCGCAGCGGCCGTTCAAGATGCGGGTCCAGCTCCGCACACACCGCGTCCAGAGCCTCCGCGAATGCCGGATAGGCGTCGTACAGCTCACGCCCCATCCCCAGCCGCTGACTCCCCTGCCCCGTGAACAGGAACGCCACCTTGCCACCGGCGACCTTGCCCTCGACCAGCTCCGGTGCCGACTCACCCCGCGCCAGTGCCCCCAGCCCTGTCAGCAGCCCCGCACGGTCCCCGGCCACCACCACCGCGCGGTGCTCGAAGGCCGACCGGCTCGTCGCCAGCGCGTACCCGACATCGACCGGGCGCAGTTCGCCGCGGGCCTCCACATGCGCGACCAGCCGTTCGGCCTGAGCACGCAGCGCGGCAGCGCCCCGCCCCGACAGCACCCACGGCACCACACCCGGAGCCACAGCACCCGAAGGCGCCTCAGCCGCCTCCACCACCGGCGCCTGCTCGATGATCGTGTGCACATTCGTGCCGCTCACACCGAACGACGAGATGCCCGCCCGGCGCGGCTGGCCGGTCTCGGGCCACGGCCGCGCCTCGGTCAGCAGGGACACCTCTCCCGCCGACCAGTCGACATGCGGGGTGGGCTCGTCCACGTGCAGCGTCTGCGGCAGCACCCCGTGCCGCATCGCCATGACCATCTTGATGACGCCACCGATACCGGCGACGTTCTGGGTGTGGCCGATGTTCGACTTCAGCGAGCCGAGCCACAGCGGCCGCCCCTCCGGCCGCTCCTGCCCGTACGTGGCGAGCAGCGCCTGGGCCTCGATGGGGTCGCCGAGCGTCGTACCCGTGCCATGGGCCTCCACCGCGTCCACGTCGGCGGGGGCGAGCCGGGCGTTCTCCAGGGCCTGCCGGATGACACGCCGCTGGGACGGGCCGTTCGGCGCCGTCAGACCGTTGGACGCACCGTCCTGGTTCACGGCGCTGCCGCGCACCACCGCAAGCACCGGGTGGCCGTTCCGCCGCGCGTCCGACAGCCGCTCGACCAGCAGCACGGCGACACCCTCGGACCAGCCGGTGCCGTCCGCCGAGGCCGCGAAGGACTTGCAGCGGCCGTCGGCGGAGAGTCCGCGCTGGCGGCTGAACTCCACGAACACATCCGGGGAGGACAGCACGGTCGCGCCCGCCGCCACTGCCAGCGAGCACTCGCTCTGCCGCAGCGCCTGGACCGCCAGATGCAGCGCGACCGAGGACGAGGAGCAGGCGGTGTCGATGGTGGCCGCCGGGCCCTCGAGCCCGAAGGCGTAGGAGAGCCGCCCGGACGCGACGCTGGAAGCGGTGCCGGTGAGCAGATGGCCCTCGACACCCTCCGGCAGGTCGTACTCCCCCGCCCCGTACGCCTGCGTGGACGCGCCGACGAACACACCGGTGCGCGAGCCCCGCATCGTCGCCGGGTCGATCCCGGCCCGCTCGAACGCCTCCCACGACGTCTCCAGCAGCAACCGCTGCTGCGGGTCCATCGCGAGCGCCTCACGCGGCGAGATCCCGAAGAATCCCGGGTCGAACCGGCTCGCGTCGTGCAGGAAGCCGCCCCCGCGGGCGTAGAACGTGCCCTCGCGCTCCGGGTCCGGGTCGTACAGCGCCTCGATGTCCCAGCCGCGGTCGTCGGGGAAGCCGGAGATGGCGTCCTGGCCGTCCGCGACGAGCCGCCACAGCTCCTCGGGGCTCCCGACGCTGCCGGGGAACCGGCAGCTCATGCCGACGATCGCGATCGGTTCCCGGGAGGCGTCGGAGAGCTGCTGGTTCTGTTTCCGCAGCCGCTCGGTTTCCTTCAGCGAGGCCCGCAGCGCGTCAACGAGCTTTTCGTTGGGGGTTGTCATCGTGTACTCCGTGCTTGGGCCCGCGTCAGGAATCGTTGCCGTCGAGGCTGTCGAGGTCGAGCGCCATGTCGATGAGGTGCTGGACGTCCATCTCGTCGATGGACTCCGCCTCGTCCTCGGCGCGGCTGGGGTCGGAAGTGGCGGCTTGTGGATCGGCCAGCCGGAGCAGCGTGTCCAGCAGTCCGGCCTCCCGGATCCGGCTCATCGGGATGGTGGCCAGGGTGCGGCGCAGCTCGACGTCCTGCGGATCGAGGTCCACGTCGGACAGGGCGTGGCCGGGACCGTGGCCGGGGCCGTCCGGGACCAGCTCGGTCAGCAGGTGCTCGGCGAGCGCGGCCGGTGTCGGGTAGTCGTAGACCAGACTCGCGGGCAGCTTGAGGCCGGTGGCCGCGCCGAGCCGGGTGCGCAGTTCGACCGCGGTGAGCGAGTCGAAGCCCAGCTCGTTGAAGGCGCGCCCGGCCTCGACCTCGTCGGCGGAGGCGTGGCCGAGGGCGCCGGCCACATGGCTGCGGACCAGCTCCAGCACCGCGTCCTCGCGCTCGGCCGCGGACCGCCCGGCGAGCCGCTCGCGCAGGCCCGACGCGCCTTCGGCCGCCGCCGTGTCCGCCGGCTCGCCGTCGCCGCCGCCGCGCAGGGCCTTGGCCACCTGCGGCAGATCGTCGATCAGCGGGCGGGGGCGGGCGGCGGTGAAGGCCGGGGCGAAACGCTCCCAGTCGACATCGGCCACCGTCACGGCGGTCTCCTCGCGGGAGAGCACCCGCTGGAAGGCGACCATGTTCAACTCCGGTGCCATGGGCGGCAGTCCACGGCGGCGCAGCTGCTCCTCCGCGTTGCCCTCGGCGGCCATGCCGCCCTCCGCCCACGGGCCCCAGGCCACCGAGGTGGCGGGCAGGCCACGGGCCCGGCGCTGTTCGGCCAGCGCGTCGAGGAAAGCGTTTCCGGCCGCGTACGCGCCCTGGCCGCCACTGCCCCACACCCCGGCGATCGAGGAGAAGAGCACGAAGGCGTCCAGCGGGTCGGCGTCCGCGCCGAAGAGCGCGTCGAGGTGGACCGCACCGGTCGTCTTGGCCGCCACGATCCGGGCGAACTCGGGGAGTTCGGTGCCGGTGCCGGGCTCCTGGGAGATCCCGGCCGAGTGCACCACGGCCCGGACCGGGGTGCCGTTGGCAGCCAGCTTCTCCACCAGCGCAGCGAGCGCGGGGCGGTCGGCCACATCGCACGCCTCGACGGTCACCGCCGTGTCGGTGCCGGACAGTTCGGCCACGATCTCGGCCGCGCCCGGCGCGTCGGGGCCACGGCGGCTGAGCAGCACCAGCCGCTCCGCACCGTGATCCGCCAGCCAGCGGGCCACATGCCGCCCCAGGGCGCCCGTGCCCCCGGTCACCAGCACGGTGCCGCGCGGCGTCCAGGGCTCGGCCGCCGCGGTGGCCGCGGTGCGCGCGGCCGGGACGAGGCGGCGTACGAAGACCCCGGTGGCGCGGATCGCCACCTGGTCCTCGTCGTCCGACCCGGCGAGTACGGCCGCGAGCCGGTCCAGTGCCCGCTCGTCCACGGTCTCCGGCAGATCCACCAGACCGCCCCAGCGCTCGGGCTGCTCCAGGGCGACCACGCGGCCGTAGCCCCACACCTGGGCCTGGGTGGCGCTGTCCAGCCGGTCGGCGCCGCCGGTCGAGACCGCGCCCCGGGTGGCGCACCACAGCCGCGCCGGGGCGTCGTCACCCCGCCGCGCCAGCGCATCGGCCAGCGCACCGGTCAGCGCGAGGCCGACCGGCACCGCCGGATGCTCCGGATGCGGCCGCTCGTCCAGCGCCAGCAGGGACAGCACCCCGGCCACCGGGCCGTCGGCCGACGCCGCGGCGAGACGGTCGGCCAGGGCGGCGGGGTCGGTGTCCACGGCGTCCAGTTCGAGCGTGACGGCCCGTAGGCCGCGCCGCGTCAGATCGTCGGCCACGGCGGTGATCCGCGGGTCGTCGGCGTGGCTCGCCGGGACGACGGTCAGCCAGGTGCCGGAGGGGACCGGAGCACCCGACGGGCCGCCCTGCGGACGCGGCTTCCACATCACGTTGTAGAGGTGGCCGTCGGCGGCGGACCGCTCGCGCTGGGCGCGGCGCCACGACGACAGGGCGGGCAGCACCGCGCTGAGCGGCTGGTCGCCCTCGACCCGCAGCTCACCGGCGAGCGACTCCCAGTCCTCGCGCTCCACGGCCTCCCAGAACCGCGCGTCCACCGCGTCCACGGCGCCCTCGGCCGGGGTCCCGGCCACCGGGGCGGTGTCCGGCCAGTAGCGGCGGCGCTGGAACGCGTACGTCGGCAGGTCGACGCGGTGTGCGCCGGTCCCGGCGAAGTATCCGGCCCAGTCCACCTCGGCACCCCGGACATACGCCTGGGCGAGCGCGGTCGTGACGGTCTCGGCCTCGGGGCGGTCCTTGCGCAGCGCGGCGGCGGAACCGGCCGCGCCGGCGTCGGTGACGCACTCCTGGACCATGGCGGTGAGGACGCCATCGGGGCCCAGCTCGACGTAGGTGGTGACGCCCTGGGCTTCCAACGTCCGTACGCCATCGAGGAAGCGGACCGCCTCGCGGACGTGGCGCACCCAGAAGTCGGGGCTGGTGATCTCCTCGGTGGAGACCAGCTCGCCGGTCAGGTTGGACACGATGGGGATGCGCGGGGATTCGTATGTGAGCCCCCGCGCCACCTCACGGAACGCCTCCAACATGCCGTCCATGCGCGGGGAGTGGAAGGCGTGGCTGACCGTGAGGCGCTTGGTCTTACGGCCCTGCGCCTCGAAACCGGAAGCGATCGCGACAGCCGCGTCCTCGTCACCCGCGATGACCACGGAAGTGGGCCCGTTGAGAGCGGCGATCGAGACCCGCTCGTTGACCAGCGGCAGCACCTCGTCCTCGGAGGCCTGGACGGCGATCATCGCCCCACCAGTGGGCAGCTCCTGCATCAGACGGCCACGCGCGGCCACCAGCTTCGCCGCGTCCGCGAGCGAGAACACACCCGCCACATGCGCGGCGACCAGCTCACCGATGGAGTGGCCGGACAGGAAGTCCGCCTTCAGACCCCACGCCTCCACCAGCCGGAACAGCGCCACCTCGATGGCGAACAGCGCGGGCTGAGTGAACCCGGTCCGGTCCAGCGTCTCGGTGTCATCCCCGAACAGCACCTCCCGCAACGGCCGCTCAAGATGCGCGTCCAGCTCCGCACACACCGCGTCCAGCGCCTCCGCGAACACCGGGAACGCGTCGTACAGCTCACGCCCCATCCCCAGCCGCTGGCTGCCCTGCCCCGTGAACAGGAACGCCACCTTGCCACCGGCCGCCGAACCCTGAACGAGCCCCGCCGCGCCACGCCCCTCGGCCAGCGCCGCGAGCTGGTCGCCGAGGAGGTCGCCGTCCCGGCCGAGCAGCACGGCCCGGTGTTCCAGCGCGGCACGCGAAGTGGCCAGGGAGTACGCGAGGTCGAGCGGGCGCGGACCGTCGGCCCCGGCGGTGGCCACGGAGGGGCGCAGCCGTGTGGCCTGGGCCCGTAGCGCGTCCTCGGTACGGGCCGAGACCGGCCAGGCGAGGACGGGCAGGGACCGCTCCGGGGCGGGCGCGGAGACCGCGTCCATGGCCGGGGCCTGCTCGATGATGGCGTGCGAGTTGGTGCCGCTGAAGCCGAACGACGACACGCCCGCGCGGCGCGGACGGCCGGTCTCCGGCCAGGGCCGGGCCTCGGTCAGCAGCTCGATGTCCCCGGCGGTCCAGTCGACGTGCGGGGTAGGCTCGCTGACGTGCAGGGTCCGCGGCAGCACACCGTGCCGCATCGCCATGACCATCTTCATGATGCCGGCGGCGCCCGCCACGGCCTGGGTGTGGCCGATGTTGGACTTCACCGAGCCCAGCCACAGCGGGCGGTCCCCGGGCCGGTCCTGGCCGTAGGTGGCGAGCAGCGCCTGCGCCTCGATCGGGTCGCCCAGCGTCGTACCGGTGCCGTGGGCCTCCACGACGTCGATGTCCGTGGCCGACAGCCCGGCGTTGGCGAGGGCCTGCCGGATGACGCGCTGCTGGGACGGGCCGTTGGGCGCCGTCAGGCCGTTGGACGCGCCGTCCTGGTTGATGGCAGTGGAGCCGAGGATCGCGAGCACCGGGTGACCGTTCCTGCGTGCGTCGGAGAGCCGCTCCACCAGGAACAGGCCTACGCCCTCTGACCAGTTGGTGCCGTCCGCGTCACCGGAGAACGCCTTGACGCGGCCGTCGGCGGCCAGTCCGCGCTGCCGGCTGAACTCGAGGAAGGCGCCCGGGGTGGACATGACCGTGACGGCACCGGCCAGCGCGAGCGAGCATTCGCCGGTGCGCAGCGCCTGTGCGGCCAGGTGCAGCGCCACCACCGAGGACGAGCAGGCGGTGTCGATGGTGACCGCCGGGCCTTCGAGCCCGAAGGCGTAGGAGAGACGGCCGGAGGCCACGCTGGAGGAGTTGCCGGTGCCGAGGTGGCCTTCGAGGCCCTGCGGCTCGTTCAGCCACAGGGTCAGGTAGTCCTGGTCGTTGGAGCCGATGTAGACGCCGGTACGGCTGCCGCGCAGCGCGGCCGGGTCGATCCCGGCCCGCTCGAACGCCTCCCAGGTGGTCTCCATCAGCAGCCGCTGCTGCGGGTCCATCGCGAGGGCTTCACGCGGCGAGATCCCGAAGAACGTGGCGTCGAAGTCGGCCACGTCGTGCAGGAAGCCGCCCTCGCGGGTGTAGCTGGTGCCCTCGAGGTCGGGGTCGTCGCTGTAGAGGGTGGCGAGGTCCCAGCCGCGGTCGGCCGGGAACGGGGTGATGGCGTCGTCACCGGCCACCAGCAGCTGCCACAGCTCCTCGGGCGAGTGCACCCCGCCGGGGAAGCGGCAGCTCATCGCGACGATCGCGATCGGGTCGTCGCGGTCCACCGCGCTGATCACCCGGTCGGGGACGTCTCCGTCGGCCGGATCCCCCGCGATCTCCTGACGCAGATGGCCCGCCAGGGCGGTCGAGGTGGGGTAGTCGAAGACGAGCGTCGGCGGCAGCCGCAGCCCGGTGGCCTCGCGCAGCAGGTTGCGCAGCTCGACGGCGGTCAGGGAGTCGAAGCCCAGGTCCTTGAACGCCCGGCCCTCCTCAACGGCCTGCGGGCCCGCATAGCCGAGGACGGCCGCCACCTGCGTACGGACCAGGTCCAGCAGCAGCCGGTCCCGCTCGGCCGCGCTCAGCCCGGCCAGCCGCTCCGCCAGCGCGGAACCGCCACCCGCGGCGGTGTCCACCGCGCGGCGCACCGGGACCCGCACCAGCCCGCGCAGCAGCGGCGCGAGCGCGCCCGCCGCGGCCTGGGCGCGCAGCGCCACGGCGTCCACGCGCATCGGGACCGGTGCCACCTCGTCCGTGGTGAGCGCGGCGTCCAGAAGCGCCAGGCCCTCCGCCGGGGACAGCGGCGGAAGTCCGGCGCGCCGCATCCGGCTGATGTCGGACTCGTCCAGGCCACCGGCCATCCCGGCGCCCGCCCAGGGGCCCCAGGCAAGCGAGACGGCTGGCAGGTCCTCGGCGCGGCGGTGTGCGGCCAGGGCGTCGAGGAAGGCGTTGGCGGCCGCGTAGTTGCCCTGACCGGGGGTGCCGAACACGCCCGAGGCGGAGGAGAACAGCACGAAGGCGGTCAGGTCCAGCTCGCGGGTGAGCTCGTGGAGGTTCCAGGCCGCGTCCACCTTCGGGCGCATGACGTGCGTTATGCGCTCAGGCGTCAGCGAGCCGATCACACCGTCGTCCAGTACACCGGCCGTGTGCACGACCGCCGTCAGCGGATACTCGCCGGGGACGGTCGCGAGGGTCGCGGCAAGCGCGTCCCGGTCGGCCACATCACACGCCGACCAGCTGACCGTGGCGCCCAACTCGGCGAGCTCCGCATGGAGTTCTTCCGCACCAGGGGCCTCGCCGCCACGACGGCTCACCAGCAGCAGACGCCGTACGCCACGCTCGGCCACCAGATGCCGGGCCACCAGCCCGCCCAGCGAACCGGACGCGCCCGTGACCAGCACCGTGCCCTCGGGGTCGAAGGTGTTCCCGGTGGTCGTCCCTTCCGCGACCGGCACCCTGGCCAGCCTCGGGACACGGGCCACACCCGCGCGGACGGCCAGCTGCTCCTCGCCCGCCGCCAGCGCGGCCGGAAGCGCCGCGAGCGACGCGTCCTGGCCGTCGATGTCCAGGAGGACGAAGCGGTCCGGGTTCTCGGCCTGCGCCGTGCGCAGCAGACCGTGGACGGCGGCGCCCGCGAGGTCCGCCACCGGCTCACCGGCCTCGATGGCCACGGCCCCCGAGGTCAGCAGGACCAGACGTGAGTCCGTGAAGCGGTCGTCGGCCAGCCACTGCTGAAGCAGTCCCAGCACCTGAGTGGTGGCCTGATGCGCCGTGGTGGCGGGCGAGGGGCTTTCCCCCACCCCGCCCCTCCCCGAAACAATGGGCTCCGCCCCTTGGCCCCGGTCCTCAAGCGCCGGACGGGCCGGAGATGCCGCACCCGGGCATTCGAGTACCGCGCCGTCTGCGTGCGGGTGGGTACGCCCTTCGGGCGTGTCCTCAATCGCCGGACGGGCTTGAATTGCCGCACCCGAGTGTTCAAGTGCCGGGCACACCACTACGTACTCCGGCAGCGCCGTTCCGGAATCGACGGCCTCGCCCAGCCCCGCGAGGTCCGCGTATGCCGTGGCACCCAACCCGAACGCATCCGTGCCCAGCACCGCCCAGCGACCGCCGCCGGGCGCGCCGGCTCCCGCCCCCGCCGGGAGCTCGGTCCACTCCACGCGGAACAGCGACTCGTGGTACGCCGCCCGCGCGGCCCGCACCTGCTCCGCCGACACGGCGCGCAGCACCAGCGAGTCCACGGCCGCGACCGGCGCACCGGCCGCGTCCGCGATCTCCAGCCGGACACCGTCCGCGCCACGCAGCTGCAGCCGTACCCGCAGCGCCGAGGCGCCGCTCGCGTACAACGACACACCGCTCCAGGCGAACGGCAGCCGCCCCTGGCCGTCGCCGTCGCCCAGGCCGTCCAGGCCGAGCGCGTGCAGCGCCGAGTCGAGCAGCGCCGGGTGCAGGCCGTACGCCTGCGCGTCGGAGGCGGCGGAATCGTCCAGCCGGACCTCGGCGAAGAGTTCGTCCCCGCGCCGCCACGCGGCCGTGAGCCCCTGGAACACCGGGCCGTACCGCAGCCCGCCGTCCGCGAGCGCCGCGTACAGCTCCTCGGTACGGGCCGCCTCGGCGCCCTGCGGCGGCCACGCGGTCAGCGCGAACGACGGCCGGGGCGCGCCCGTGGCGAGCACACCGTCGGCGTGTCGCGTCCAGGGCTCCTCGGCCGGGGCGTCCTCCGCGCGGGACAGCACGGCCAGGGGCCGCCGACCGGCGCCATCGGGCGCGCCGACGGTGAGCTGCAGCCGCACGCCACCGCGTTCGGGCAGCACCAGCGGGGCGTGCAGGGTCAGCTCGTCGAGCAGATCGCAGCCGACCTGGTCACCGGCGCGGACGGCAAGCTCCACGAACGCCGTGCCGGGCAGCACCACCGCGCCCTGCACCACATGGTCGGCCAGCCACGGATGCGTATCCACACCCAGCCGTCCCGTGAACACCAGCCCATCGGTCTCCGCCAGCGGCACGGCGGCACCCAGCAGCGGATGCCCCGCCAACTCCAGGCCCACGGACGCCACATCGCCCACGGAGGCCGCGCCCGGCTCCAGCCAGAACCGCTCATGCTGGAAGGCATACGTCGGCAGATCGACGTGCTGGGCGTCCCTACCGGCGAAGTATCCGGCCCAGTCCACCGCCACACCGCGCACATGGGCGCGAGCGACGGCGGTGGTCAGCGCCTCGGCCTCGGGGCGGTCCTTGCGCAGCGCCGAGATGAACGCGGCGTCGGAAGCGGATTCGGTCACACACTCCTGCGCCATCGCGGTGAGCACACCGTCCGGGCCCAGCTCGATGAAGGTGGTGACGCCCTTGGCCTCGAGAGTGCGCACACCATCGAGGAAGCGCACGGCCTCGCGGACGTGACGCACCCAGAAGTCGGGAGTCGTGATCTCCTCGGCGGACACCACACCACCGGTCAGATTCGACACGATCGGAATCTTCGGAGCCTCGTACGACAGCCCCTCCGCCACCCGACGGAACGCCTCCAACATCCCGTCCATACGTGGCGAATGGAACGCATGGCTCACCGTGAGCCGCTTGGTCTTACGACCCCGCGCCTCGAAACCGGAAGCAATCGCGACAGCCGCGTCCTCATCACCCGCGACGACCACCGACGACGGCCCATTGAGCGCGGCGATCGACACCCGCTCGCTGAGCAGCGGCGTCACCTCGTCCTCCGACGCCTGGACGGCGATCATGGCGCCACCCGCCGGAAGCTCCTGCATCAACCGCCCACGCGCCGCAACCAACTTCGCGGCGTCAGCCAGAGAGAGCACACCCGCCACATGCGCGGCAGCCAGCTCACCAATCGAATGCCCGGAAAGGAAATCGGGCCGCAGCCCCCACGCCTCCGAAACCAACCGGAACAACGCCACCTCAACCGCGAACAACGCAGGCTGAGTGAACCCCGTCCGATCCAGTACCGCCGCATCATCCCCGAACAACACATCCCGCAACGGCCGCTCAAGATGCGGATCCAGCTCCGCACACACCTCATCCAGCGCCTCCGCGAACACCGGGAACGCGTCGTACAGCTCACGCCCCATCCCCAACCGCTGACTCCCCTGCCCCGTGAACAGGAACGCCGTCTCGCCCTCGACGACCGCGCCCTCGATCAGCCCCGGCGCGGACTCACCCCGCGCCAGTGCCTCCAGACCGGCGGCCAGTCCGGCGCGGTCCTCGCCCACGAGCACCGCGCGGCGCTCCAGGGCCGCCCGGCCGGTGGCCAGTGAGTGGCCCACATCGGCGGTGCCGAGGGCGGGTTCGCGGTCGAGACGGGAGGCGAGGTGCCGGGCGTTGTCGCGCAGCGCCGCCGCGTTCCTGGCGGAGAGGAGCCACGGCAGCACGTTGGTGGTGACCGGCGCGGCGTTCGCGGCCGGGGTGGCGTCCCCGTCCGGCTCCGGAGAATCTTCCTGAGCCTCCTCCTGATCGGGGGCCTGCTCCAGGATGGTGTGGGCGTTGGTGCCGCTCACGCCGAAGGCCGAGATACCGGCCCGGCGCGGCCTGCCGGTCTCGTCCCAGGGACGGGCCTCGGTCAGCAGGGACACCTCGCCCGCCGTCCAGTCCACGGTCGGGGAGGGCTCATCGACGTGGAGGGTCCTGGGCATGAGGCCGTGGCGTATCGCCATGACCATCTTGATGACGCCCGCGACTCCCGCCGCCGCCTGGGCGTGGCCCAGGTTGGACTTGAGCGAGCCCAGCCACAGCGGCCGCCCCTCGGGCCGCTCCTGGCCGTAGGTGGCCAGCAGCGCCTGCGCCTCGATGGGGTCGCCCAGCGTGGTGCCCGTGCCGTGCGCCTCGACGACGTCGATCTCGGCGGCGGAGAGCCGGGCGTTCTCCAGCGCCTGGCGGATGACACGCCGCTGGGAGGGGCCGTTCGGCGCCGTCAGACCGTTCGACGCGCCGTCCTGGTTCACCGCGCTGCCGCGCACCACGGCCAGCACCTGGTGGCCGTGTCGGCGCGCGTCCGACAGCCGCTCGACCAGCAGCACGCCGACGCCCTCGGACCAGCCGGTGCCGTCCGCCGAGGCGGCGAAGGACTTGCAGCGGCCGTCGGGGGCGAGGCCGCGCTGGCGGCTGAACTCCACGAAGACATCGGGGTTGGGCATCACGGTGACGCCGCCGACGAGGGCGAGCGAGCATTCGCGCTGCCGCAGCGCCTGGGCCGCCCAGTGCAGTGCGACCAGCGACGACGAGCACGCGGTGTCGATCGTGGCGGCCGGGCCCTCGAGGCCGAAGGTGTAGGCGATACGGCCGGACAGCACGCTGGTGGCGCCGCCGGTGAGCAGCAGGCCCTCCAGTTCCTCCGGCGCGCCCTGGACGTCGGAGCCGTAGCCCATGGCCGCGGCGCCCACATACACGCCGGTGCGGCTGCCCTTGACGGACGTCGGGTCGATGCCCGCGCGCTCGAACGCCTCCCAGGACGTCTCCAGCAGCAGCCGCTGCTGCGGGTCCATGGCCAGCGCCTCGCGCGGCGAAATGCCGAAGAATCCCGGATCGAATTCGGCGGCGCCGTCGAGGAATCCGCCACCGCTGTTGTAGAAGGTGCCCTTGCGGTCGGGGTCCGGATCGGCCAGTCCCTCGATGTCCCAGCCGCGGTCGGCGGGGAATCCGGAAATGGCGTCGCCGCCCTCCGCGACCAGTTGCCACAAATCCTCGGGCGAACCGACGCCACCGGGGAAACGGCAGCTCATCGCCACAATGGCGATCGGTTCCTGCGCGTCCGCCTCCACCTCGGTCAGGCGGCGACGGGCCCGGCGCAGCTCAGTGGTCATCCACTTCAGATTGTCGAGAAGCTTCTCTTCGTTCGCGCTAGCCACGGAAACGTCACCTCCTGAGGTCGGTTGAATTGAGGGCGGTCATCACGTCAGGACCTTCCGAATTCATTGTTGATGATGTCGAAGATGTCTTCGGCGGAGGCGGCGTCGAGGTCGAGTTCATCGTCGTCGGCACCGTCGGCGCCCGCCGCGTTCTCGTTCTCGTTCCAGGTCCGCAACAGCGCTTCGAGGCGCGCGGTGACCCGCTCGCGTTCCGTCGCGTCGTCGGAGACGTTGGAAAGGGTGAATTCCAGCTTGTCGATTTCGGCGAGAACCGGAAGTCCGGGGGTGGTGTCCTCGCCGAGGAAGTCGGCGCGCAGCACACCGGCGAGCGCGCTGGGCGTCGGGTGGTCGAAGACCAGGGTGGCGGTGAGCTGGAGTCCGGTGGCCGCGCCCAGCCGGTTGCGGAGTTCGACGGCGGTGAGGGAGTCGAAGCCCAGCTCCTTGAAGGCCCGGCCCGCCTGGACGGCCGTGGTGTCGTCGTGTCCGAGGACGGCGGCGACCTCCGTACGGACGAGGTCGAGCAGGACCTTCTCGGCCTCGGGCCCGGTGAGCCCCGCGACCCGCTGCCGCAGGGACTCCGCCGGTGCGTCGGCCGAACCGCCGCCGCCCGCGCCCTCCGCCGGGTCCGCCGCGAGGGCCGCGCGGACCTCGGGCAGATCGGCGATGAGCGGACGGGGGCGGGCCGCGGCGAAGGCGGGGGCGAAGCGGCCCCAGTCGACGTCGGCCACTGCCACGGCGGTCTCGTTCCGGTCCAGCGCCTGCTGGAGTGCGGCGATGGCGGAGTGCGGGGCCATCACCGGCAGGCCACGGCGGCGCAGTTGCTCGGCCGCCTCGTCGTCGGCGACGAGCCCGCCGTCCGCCCACGGGCCCCAGGCCACGGAGGTGGCGGTGAGACCGCGTGCCCGGCGCTGTTCGGCCAGCGCGTCGAGGAAGGCGTTTCCGGCCGCGTACGCGCCCTGGCCGCCACTGCCCCACACCGCGGCGATCGAGGAGAAGAGCACGAAGGCGTCCAGCTCGGCGTCGCCGAGCAGCGCGTCCAGATGGGCCGCGCCCGCCACCTTGGCGGCCACCACATCGGCGACATCGGCCGGGGTGGTCTCCGCGAGCGGTGCGAACTGCCCGGCACCCGCCGTGTGCACGACCGCCGTGAGCGGGTGGTGCGGGTGTGCGTCGCGGATCCGGGCCAGCAGCCCGGCCACCGCGTCCCGGTCGGTCACATCGCAGGCGACGACGGTCACCTGGGCGCTGGACGCGGCGAGTTCGTCGCGCAGCTCGGTGGCGCCGGGGGCGTCTGGGCCACGGCGGCTGGTGAGCACCAGATGCCCGGCGCCGTTCTCCGCCAGCCAGCGGGCCACATGGGCGCCCAGTGCGCCGGTGCCACCCGTGACCAGGACCGTGCCACGCGGCCGCCACGGCGCGCCGGTGGCCGGGGCGCCCTCGGCGTGGGCGCGCTCAGCGTGAGTGCGCTCGGCGTGGGCGCGCTCGGCATGGGCGAGGCGGCGGGCCAGGACTCCGGCCGTACGGATCGCCAGCTGGTCCTCGTCGCCGTCGCCGTGTCCGCCGAGCACACCGGCCAGGCGGTCGGCGGCCCGTTCGTCGAGCGTCGCGGGCAGGTCGATCAGACCGCCCCAGCGCTCGGGGTGCTCCAGCGCGACCACCCGGCCCAGGCCCCAGATCTGCGCCTGTGCGGCGCTGCCGACCGGCTCCGCGGCCGAGGTGCCGACGGCGCCGGTGGTGGCGCACCACAGTGGGGCGTCCAGGCCCGCGTCCCCGAGCGCCTGCACCAGCACTCCGGTGCGCAACAGCCCGGTGGGCACGGCGGGGTGGCCGGGGTGCGCACTCTCGTCCAGCGCGAGCAGCGACAGCACCCCGTGCACGGGCTCGCCGGACGCGGCGCGGCGGATCCGCTCGGCCAGGGCGTCCCGGTCGAGGTCCGCGCCATCGGCCGCGATGCGCCGGATGTCGGCGCCTCGGTCGGCCAGCGCGGCCACGACGCGCCGCACGGTGTCGGCGTGGCCCGCGGCTCCGGCCGGTTCGGCGACCAGCCAGACGCCGGGGGCGGCGGCGAGCCGGGGCTCCTCCAGCGGCTTCCAGGTGACGCGGTAGCGCCAGCCGTCGAGCGCGGACTGCTCGCGCTCACGGCGCCGCCACGCGGACAGCGCCGGGAGCAGCGCGCTGAGCGGCTGGTCCACGTCGATGCCCACGGCGTCCGACAGCGAGGCGAGGTCGTCGCTCTCGACCGCCTCCCAGAACCGGGCGCCGGCCGTGTCGAGGTCCGTGGCCTCCTGGCCGGGCGTATGGCGCGGGGTGCCCTCGAGCCAGTACCGCCGCCGCTGGAACGCGTACGTGGGCAGCTCGACGCGGCGGGCGCCGGTCCCGGCGAACAGCGCCTCCCAGTCCAGGGCCGCGCCCCGGACGTGCAGCGTGGCGAGGGCGCCGGTCAGCGTCTCGGTCTCCGGGCGCCCGGCGCGCAGCACGGGCACGAAGGCCACGTCCTCGGCGCCCTCGTCCCCGGCGGTGACGCAGTCCTGCGCCATGGCGGACAGCACCCCGTCCGGGCCCAGTTCGACGTAGGTGGTGACGCCCTGGGCCTCCAGGGCGCGGACCCCGTCGAGGAAGCGGACCGCGTGGCGGACGTGGCGCACCCAGTAGTCGGCGGCCATGCCCAGTTCGTCGGAGATCTGCTGTCCGGTGACGGTGGAGACGATCGGGATGCACGGCGCGTTGTAGGTCAGCCCCTCGGCGACCTTGCGGAACTCGGCGAGCATGCCGTCCATCAGCGGGGAGTGGAACGCGTGGCTCACGGTGAGCCGCTTGGTCTTGCGGCCCCGCTCCTCCAACGACGCCGCTGTCCGCATCGCCGCGTCCTCGTCGCCCGCGATGACCACCGACGTGGGCCCGTTGAGCGCGGCGATGCCGACACGCTCGGTGAGCAGCGGCTCGACCTCGTCCTCCGTCGCCTGCAGCGCGATCATCGCACCGCCGGAGGGCAGTTCCTGCATCAGACGGCCGCGCGCGGCCACCAGCGTGGCGGCGTGCTCCAGCGACAGCACACCGGCCACATGGGCGGCGGCCAGCTCGCCGATGGAGTGCCCGGTCAGCACGTCCGGCCGCAGCCCGGCGGCCTCGGCCAGCCGGAACAGCGCCACCTCGACGGCGAACAGCGCGGGCTGGGTGAACCCGGTCCGGTCCAGCGGCTCCTTGTCGTCCCCGAACAGGACGTCGTACAGCGGCCGTTCCAGGTGCCGGTCCAGCTCGGCGCAGACCGCGTCCAGCGCCTCCGCGAAGACGGGGCTGGCCTCGTACAGCTCACGGCCCATGCCGAGCCGCTGGCTGCCCTGCCCGGTGAAGAGCACGGCGGTGCGGCCCTCCACGGGCACGCCCCGGACCAGCTGCGCGGCGGACTCGCCGCGCGCGAGGGCGGTGAGTCCCGCGAGCAGCCGGTCCCGGTCCGGGCCGAGGACCACCGCGCGGTGCTCCAGGGCGGACCGGGTGGTGGCCAGCGAGTACGCCACGTCCACCGCGTCGAGCCCGGCGTCGGCCTCGAGGTGGGTGCGCAGCCGCTCGGCCTGGGCCCGCAGCGCGTCCTCGCCCTTGGCCGACAACGGCCAGGCCACCACATCGGGCCGTACGAGCGGGCGCCGCGGCGCGGCTTCCTCCGCGGTCTCGTCGTGGACCGGTGCCTGGGCGGTCTCGTCGTGGAAGGGTGCCTGGGCGGTCTCGCCGTGGACCGGTGCCTGCTCCAGGACCGTATGGGCGTTGGTGCCGCTGAAGCCGAACGAGGAGACACCGGCGCGGCGCGGACGGCCGGTCTCCGGCCACTCCACCTGCTCCGTCAGCAGCGAGACCGCCCCCGCCGACCAGTCCACATGCGACGACGGCTCGTCCACGTGCAGGGTGCGCGGCAGCACCCCGTGGCGCATGGCCAGCACCATCTTGATGACACCCGCGACACCGGCCGCGGCCTGGGTGTGGCCGATGTTGGACTTGATGGCGCCCAGCCACAGCGGCCGCTCCGCGTCCCGCTCCCGGCCGTAGGTGGCCAGCAGCGCCTGCGCCTCGATCGGGTCGCCGAGCCGGGTGCCGGTGCCATGGGCCTCGACCGCGTCCACCTCGGCGGCGGACAGGCCCGCACCGGCCAGCGCCTGGCGGATGACCCGCTGCTGGGCGGGGCCGTTGGGCGCGGTCAGACCGTTGGAGGCGCCGTCCTGGTTGATGGCGGAGCCACGGACGAGCGCCAGCACCGGGTGGCCGTTGCGCCGGGCGTCCGACAGCCGCTCCACGAGCAGCATGCCCACGCCCTCGCCCCAGCCGGTGCCATCGGCGCCCGCCGCGAACGCCTTGCAGCGGCCGTCCGGGGCCAGCCCGCGCTGACGGCTGAACTCGATGTACGCACCGGGGCTCGACATGACCGTCACACCGCCCGCGAGCGCGAGCGAGCACTCACCCTGGCGCAGCGCCTGGATCGCCCAGTGCAGCGCCACCAGCGACGACGAGCAGGCCGTGTCGACCGTGACCGCCGGGCCCTCCAGGCCGAAGGTGTACGCGAGCCGGCCGGAGACCACGCTGGCCGCGTTGCCCGTGCCCAGATAGCCCTCGACGCCCTCGGGGACGGTGTGCAGCGAGGCGTCGTAGTCCTGCCCGTTGGAGCCGACGAACACCCCGGCGGAGGTGCCACGCAGCGTGGCCGGGTCGATGCCCGCTCGCTCGAACGCCTCCCAGGAGGTCTCCAGCAGCAGCCGCTGCTGCGGGTCCATGGCCAGGGCCTCACGCGGCGAGATCCCGAAGAACCCGGCGTCGAAGTGGCCCGCATCGTAGAGGAATCCGCCCTCGCGTGCGTAGAAGGTGCCCCGCGTGTCCGGGTCCGGGTCGTAGAGCGCGTCCAGGTCCCAGCCGCGGTCGGCCGGGAACTCGGCGATGGCGTCCCCGCCCCCGGTGAGCAGCTGCCACAGCTCCTCGGGCGACCGCACCCCGCCCGGGAAGCGGCAGCTCATGGCGACGATGGCGATCGGGTCGTCATCGGCCGCCGCCGTCACGGCCGTGGGGTGCACGGGCTCGGCGACGGTACTGGTTCCGATGAGCTCCCCGCGCAGATAGCCCGCGAGGGCGGAGGCCGTCGGGTAGTCGAAGACCAGGGTCGCGGGCAGCTGGACACCGCTGGCGGCACCGAGCCGGTTGCGCAGCTCGACGGCGGTCAGCGAGTCGAAGCCCAGCTCGCCGAAGGCCCGGTCGGCGCCGATGGACTCCGAGCCGTCGTGTCCGAGCACCGCGGCCACCTGCGTACGGACCAGGTCCAGCAGCAGCCGGTCCCGCTCCGCCTCGCCCAGCCCGGCCAGCCGGGCGGCGAGCGAGGAGCCGTCGGCGGCGGGCGCGGTGGCGGTGGCGGTGTCCTCCGCCGCCGCGCGGATCTCCGGGAGGTCCGCGAGCAGACGGCTGGGCCGCCCGGCGGTGAAGTCCGGTGCGAACCGGTCCCAGCCGATGTCCGCGACCGTGACCACCGTGTCGTCGAGGTCGAGCGCCCGCTGGAGCGCGCCGATCGCCAACTCCGCGTCCATCGGCGGCAGTCCGCCGCGCCGCAGACGCTGCTCCAGCGCCCCGTCCGTGGCCATCCCGCCCTCGGCCCACGGGCCCCAGGCGATCGAGGTGGCGGGCAGACCCTCGGCGCGGCGCCGCTCGGCGAGCGCGTCCACGTAGGCGTTGGCGGCCGCGTAGTTGCCCTGACCCGCGGCGCCGAACGTGCCGCTGATCGAGGAGAACAGCACAAAGGCCGACAGCTCCCGATCGCGCGTCAGCTCGTCGAGATGGGCCGCGGCGGCCGCCTTCGCACGCAGGACGCCGGTGAAGCGCTCGGGGGTGAGCGAGTCCAGCACGCCGTCGTCCAGCACCCCCGCCGTGTGCACCACGGCCGTCAGCGGCAGCTCGGCCGGGATGTCGGCCAGGAGCCGCGCGAGCGCGTCCCGGTCGGCCACGTCGCACGCGGCGACCGTCACCCGTGCGCCGGAGGCGGCGAGTTCATCGCGCAGCTCGGCGGCGCCGGGGGCGTCGAGGCCACGGCGGCTGGTGAGCAGCACATGCTCGGCGCCGCCCGCGACCAGCCAGCGGGCCACCCGCGCGCCCAGCGCGCCCGTACCGCCGGTGACCAGGGTCGTACCGGCGCCCGGCGTCCAGGAGCCACTGGCGGACGCGGACGTGGGCACGGAGGCCCGGACGAGGCGGCGTCCGAACACGCCCGACGCCCGCACCGCCACCTGGTCCTCGCCACCGGCACCGGCACTGGCACCGGCAGCGGCAAGCACCTCCGCCAGGCGCCCCAGCGCCCGCTCGTCGGCCGCCTCCGGTAGGTCGACCAGACCGCCCCAGCGCTCGGGCACCTCCAGCGCGACCACCCGGCCCAGGCCCCAGAGCCGCGCCTGCGCGGGGCTGACCGTTCCGTCCGAACGGCCCACGGCCACCGCGCCCCGCGTGGCCACCCACAGCGGCGCGCCGATGCCCGTGTCGCCCAGGGCCTGCGTCAGCGCGGCCGTCCGCAGCAGCACATCGCCGTCACCGTTGCCGTCGCCATCGCCGTCGCCATCGCTGTCCGTGAAGGCCAGCAGGGAGAGCACACCACCGGTCACGGGCGCGTCGCCGACGGCCCCGGCCAGCCGCTCGGCCACCGTGGCGCGGTCGTCGTCGGCGGTCAGCTCGACGCGGCGTACGTCGAGGCCACGGTCGTTCAGCATCCGTACGGCGCCCGCGACCCAGGCGTCCTCGGCCGCCTCGGCCGGTACCACCACGAGCCAGCCGCCGCTCAGGGACGCGGCGGAGCGGTCGGTGACCGGCTTCCAGGACACCCGGTAGCGCCAGCCGTCCACCGTCGAACGCTCCGACTGCTGCCGCCGCCACGACGAGAGGGAAGGCAGCAGGGCCTCCAGCGCGCCGTTGTCCTCGGTGCCGAGGTTCAGGGTCTCGGCGAGCGAGGCCAGGTCCGCGCGCTCGACGGCCTCCCAGAAGCGGGCGTCCACGGCGCTCTGAGCCGTGGCCTCGGGGGTGGTGGTGGCCGTCCGTACGTCCAGCCAGTAGCGCCGCCGCTGGAAGGCGTACGTCGGCAGCTCCACACGCCGCGTGCCGGTTCCGGCGTAGAACGCCTCCCAGTCCGGGGCGAGTCCCCGGGTGTGCAGGGTGGCGAGGGCGTTGGCGACGGTCTCGGCCTCGGGGCGGCCACCGCGCAGGGCGGCGACGAAGCCCGCCGCCGTGTCGCCCTCGGCGAGGCAGTCCTGGCCCATCGCGGAGAGCACGCCGTCGGGGCCGAGTTCGAGGTAGGTGGTGACGCCCTGGGCCTCGAGGGTGCGAACACCGTCGAGGAAGCGGACGGCCTCGCGGACGTGGCGCACCCAGAAGTCGGCCGTCGTGATCTCCTCGGTGGAGACCACGTCCCCGGTGAGGTTGGAGACGATCGGGATGCGCGGGGCCTCGTACGACAGCCCCTCGGCCACCTCGCGGAACGCGTCCAACATGCCGTCCATACGCGGGGAGTGGAACGCGTGGCTGACCGTGAGGCGCTTGGTCTTACGACCCTGCGCCTCGAAACCGGAAGCGATCTCCAGAGCCGCGTCCTCATCACCCGCGATGACCACCGACGACGGCCCGTTGAGCGCGGCGATCGAGACCCGCTCGGTCAGCAGCGGCGTCACCTCGTCCTCGGATGCCTGCACCGCGATCATCGCGCCACCCGCCGGAAGCTCCTGCATCAGACGGCCACGCGCCGCCACCAGCTTCGCCGCGTCCGCGAGCGAGAGCACACCCGCCACATGCGCGGCGGCCAGCTCACCGATGGAGTGCCCCGAGAGGAAATCGGGCCGCACACCCCACGCCTCCGAGACCAGCCGGAACAGCGCCACCTCGACCGCGAACAGCGCGGGCTGGGTGAACCCGGTCTCGTCCAGCTCCGCCGCGTCCTCCCCGAACACCACGGTCTTCAGCGGCCGCATCAGATGCCCGTCCAGCTCATCGCAGACCGCGTCGAACGCCTCCGCGAACACCGGGTAGGCGTCGTACAGCTCACGGCCCATCCCCAGCCGCTGGCTGCCCTGCCCCGTGAACAGGAACGCCAGCTTCCCGGCCACCGGCGAGCCCTGCACCAGGCCCGTGGCCGATTCGCCGGAGGCCAGCGCCTCCAGGGCGCGCAGGAAGCCGTCGCGCCCGTCGGCCACCAACACCGCGCGGTCCTCGAAGGCGGTGCGCCCGGCGGCCAGGGTGTAGCCGATGGCGGCCAGGTCCACGTCCTCGTCGGCGGCGCGGAGCCGGTCGCGCAGGCGGCGGGCCTGGTCGCGCAGCGCGTCGCCGCCCATGGCCGACAGCGGCCACGGCAGCACCGGCGGTACGGCGGACGGCCGCGCCGCCGCGTCCTCGCGGTCCTCGGCGGCCGGCGGCTGCTCGATGATGGTGTGCGCGTTGGTGCCGCTGATGCCGAACGACGACACACCGGCGCGGCGCGGACGGCCGGTCTCCGGCCACTCCACCCGCTCGCTCAGCAGCGAGACCGCGCCGTCCTCCCAGTCGACGTTCGGGGAGGGCGCGTCCACGTGCAGCGTCTGCGGCAGCACACCGTGCCGCATCGCCAGCACCATCTTGATGATCCCCGCGACACCGGCAGCCGCCTGCGTATGACCGATGTTGGACTTGATGGACCCCAGCCACAACGGCCGGTCCCCATCCCGCTCCTGGCCGTACGTGGCCAGCAGCGCCTGCGCCTCGATCGGGTCACCCAGCGTCGTACCCGTACCGTGCGCCTCGACCGCGTCCACATCCCCGGCCGACAACCCCGCACCAGCCAGCGCCTGCCGGATCACCCGCTGCTGCGAGGGACCATTCGGCGCGGTCAGGCCATTGCTCGCACCGTCCTGGTTGATCGCGCTGCCGCGTACGACCGCCAGCACCGGGTGGCCGTTCCTCCGCGCGTCCGACAGCCGCTCCACGAGCAGCATGCCCGCGCCCTCGGCCCAGCCCGTGCCGTCCGCCGACGCCGCGAACGACTTGCAGCGGCCGTCCGTGGCCAGGCCGCGCTGACGGCTGAAGTCGATGAACGTCTCGGGCGTGGCCATGACCGCCACACCACCGGCCAGCGCCATCGTGCACTCGCCCGCGCGCAGCGCCTGGATCGCCCAGTGCAGCGCCACCAGTGACGACGAGCACGCCGTGTCCACGGTGACCGCCGGGCCTTCGAGACCGAAGGTGTACGCCACCCGGCCGGAGGCGATGGAGCCCGCGTTGCCAGTGCCGATGTAGCCCTCGACACCGTCGGGGATTCCGTCGAGGCCGGTCACGTAGTCGTGGTACATGACGCCCGCGAAGACGCCGACCCGGCTGCCGCGCACCCGCGCCGGGTCGATTCCCGCACGCTCGAACGCCTCCCACGACGTCTCCAGCAGCAGCCGCTGCTGCGGATCCATCGCCAGCGCCTCACGCGGCGAGATCCCGAAGAAGTCCGGGTCGAAGTCGGCGGCGTCGTGCAGGAAGCCGCCCTCGCGGGTGTACGAGGTGCCCGCGTGGTCGGGGTCCGGGTGGTAGAGGCCGTCGAGGTCCCAGCCACGGTCCACGGGGAAGCCGGAGATGCCGTCGCCGCCGGTGGCGACGAGCTCCCACAGCTCCTCCGGGGTACGCACCCCGCCCGGGTAGCGGCAGCTCATGCCGACGATGACGATCGGGTCGTCGTCGAGCGCCGGGGCCGCCCCCGTCCGTACGGGGACCTGCGGCGCGGTGGCGGTCTCCTCGGCGCCCAGCAGTTCCTCGCGCAGATGGCCGGCGAGGGCGGCGGGGGTCGGGTAGTCGAAGACGAGCGTCGCCGGGAGCCGCAGTCCGGTGACGGTCTTGAGGTCGTTGCGGAGTTCGACCGCGGTGAGCGAGTCGAAGCCCAGCTCCTTGAACGCCCGCCCGGCCTCGACGGCGTCCGGGCCCGCATAACCGAGCACCGCGGCGACCCGGCCGCACACCAACTCCAGCAGCTCACGGTCCTGTTCGGGCCGCGCGAGGCCGACGAGGCGCTGGGCGAGCGAGGAGCCCTCGGCGGCGGCCGTGGCGGCGGCCCGCCGGACCGGAGTCCGCACCAGGCCCCGGAACAGGGCCGGTACGGTCCCGGTCGCCGTGGCCTCGGTACGCAGCCCCGCATAGTCGAGCCGCATCGGGAACAGCACGGCCGCACCGTCGGCGCGGGCCGCGTCGAAGAGGGCGAGCCCCTCGTCGGCGGCGATCGGGGCGACCCCGCCACGCGCGATGCGCCGCAGGTCCACCTCGTCCAGCTCGCTGCCCATGCCCGCACCGGCCCACAGGCCCCAGGCCAGCGCGGTGGCCGGGAGGCCCTGGGCAACGCGGTGCTGCGCGAGCGCCTCCAGGAAGGAGTTGGCAGCCGCGTAGCTCGCCTGTCCGGGCGCGCCGAACACGGCGGCGGCACCGGAGAACAGCACAAACGCGGACAGCTCGTGGTCGCGGGTCAGCTCGTGCAGGTTCAGCGCCGCGTCCACCTTGGGGCGCAGCACCCGCGCCACCCGCTCGGGCGTCAGCGAGCCGAGGACGCCGTCGTCCAGGACGCCCGCCGTGTGCACCACGGCGGTCAGCGGATGCTCGGCCGGGACGGCGGCCAGGGTCGCGGCGAGCGCGTGGCGGTCGGCCGCGTCGCAGGCCGCCCAGGTGACGGTGGCACCGGCCGCGGTGAGCTCGGCGCCCAGCTCCTCGGCGCCCTCGGCGTCGGCGCCACGGCGGCTGACCAGCAGCAGGTGGCGTACGCCGTGGGCGGAGACGAGGTGGCGGGCGAAGAGGCCGCCGAGGGTTCCGGTGGCGCCGGTGATCAGTACGGTGCCGTTGGGGTCGTACGACGGGACGGTGACGGTTTCCGCGCTGTTTTCGATGTCCGCGTCATCCGTGACCGGCACCCGGGCCAGCCGTGGCGCGAGCGCCACGCCCGCGCGGAGCGCCAACTCCGCCTCGTCCACGCCGAGCGCGGCGGGCACAGTACGGTACGAGCTCTCCTCGCCGTCCACGTCCAGCAGCACCAGACGCCCCGGGTTCTCCGACTGCGCGGAGCGGAACAGACCGCGCACGGCGGCGTACGGCAGATCCGCCACGCCCGTGCCCGGCTCGGTCTCCACCGCGCCCCGGGTCAGCAGCACCAGCCGCGACCCGGCGAACCGCTCATCGGCAAGCCACTCCTGGAGCAGGGCGAGCATGGTCTGCGTGGCCTCGTGCACGGCGGGTGCGTCGCCATCGCCACCGGTAGCGCTCAGCAGGACGGTGTCGGGCACGGGTGCCCCGGACTCCACGGCCGTCCGCAGCACCGCCGGATCGCGGTACGCGGCGAGCCGGACCCCCGGCCCGAACGCGCCCTCCAGCACGGCCAGTTCGGCGGTGTCGGCGCCGAGCACCGCCCAGTCGCCCGTGACCGCGCCGGTCGCGGGCGCCGGAACCGCCGTCCAGTCCAGCCGGAACAGCGACTCGTGCGGCCCGCCACGCGCCGCGCGCACCTGGTCGGCCGAGGCCGCCCGCAGCGCCACGGACTCGACCGTGGCCACCGGACGGCCCGTGCCGTCGGCCACCCGCAGCGAGACCGCGTTCGACGACCGCTCGGACAGCCGCACCCGCAGCGCACCGGCCCCGGCCGCGTGCAGCTGGACGCCGTTCCACGCGAACGGCAGCAGCGCGCCCTCGGCAAGCGCCGACTCGCGGTCGGCGCTGTCGAGGCCGATGACATGCAGCGCGGCGTCGAGCAGGGCCGGGTGCAGCCCGAACCGCTCGGCCTCGGCGCCCGACGTCAGCGGCGCGCCCTCGGGGAAGCCCACCTCGGCGTAGAGGTTCTCGCCGAGCCGCCAGGCGCCCTGGAGCCCCTGGAACACCGGCCCGTAGCCGAGGCCCGCCCCGGCCAGCTCCTCGTACAGCCCCTCGACCGCGATCGGCGTCGCGCCCTGCGGCGGCCATACGGCCAGTTCACCGGACTGGTCCGGCTCGGCCATCCGGGCGCCGGGGGCGAGCACACCGGTGGCGTGGCGCGTCCACGGCTCGGTGCCGAGCGCGTCCTGACGGCGCGAGTGCAGGCTGAAGGAACGGCGGCCGGACTCGTCCGTCCCGTCCACGACGAGCTGCACCCGTACCCCGGTGTGCTCGGGCAGCACGAGCGGTGCTTCGAGGGTGAGTTCGTCCAGCCGCTCACAGCCGACCTGGGCGCCCGCCGTGCTCGCCAGCTCGACGAAGGCCGTGCCGGGCAGCAGCACGGTGTCCATGACCGCGTGATCGGCCAGCCAGGGGTGGGTGCGGATGGAGAGCACCCCGGTGAGGAGGAGGCCATCGGCGTCCGCGAGCGCGACGGCTGCGCCGAGGAGCGGATGGTCGATGTCGCCCAGCCCGATCGACTCGGGGTCGCCCGACGCGAGGGCGGCGGCGCTGGGCCAGTACCGCTGCCGCTGGAACGCGTAGGTGGGCAGCTCGGCCGGGTCCACGGGGGCGGCGCCCGCACCGGCGAACACGGCCGCCCAGTCCGGCGTCACACCACGGACATGCGCCTGTGCGAGGGCCGAGAGCAGCGCCTCGGCGTCGGGGCGGTCCTTGCGGAGGGCGGCGGCGAAGGCGGCCGCGTCGGCGTCGGTGACGCACTCCTGCGCCATCGCGGAGAGGACGCCGTCGGGGCCGAGTTCGAGGTAGGTGGTAACGCCCTGGGCTTCCAAGGTCCGGACACCGTCGAGGAAGCGGACGGCCTCGCGGACGTGGCGCACCCAGAAGTCGGCCGTCGTGATCTCGTCTGCGGAGACGACGTTCCCGGTGAGGTTGGAGACGATCGGGATGCGCGGGGACTCGTAGGTCAGCCCCTGCGCCACCTCGCGGAACGCCTCCAGCATCCCGTCCATACGCGGGGAGTGGAACGCGTGGCTGACCGCGAGCCGCTTGGTCTTACGGCCCTGGGCCTCGAAACCGGCGGCGATCTCCAGCGCCGCGTCCTCATCGCCCGCGATGACGATGGAGGTCGGCCCGTTGAGGGCGGCGATCGAGACTCGCTCGGTCAGCAGCGGCGTGACCTCGTCCTCCGACGCCTGCAGCGCGATCATCGCGCCACCGGCGGGCAGCTCCTGCATCAACCGGCCACGGGCGGCCACCAGCTGCGCCGCGTCCGCGAGCGAGAGCACACCCGCCACATGCGCGGCGGCCAGCTCACCGATGGAGTGCCCGGAGAGGAAGTCGGGCCGCAGTCCCCACGCCTCCGAAACCAGCCGGAACAACGCCACCTCAACCGCGAACAACGCAGGCTGAGTGAACCCCGTCCGATCCAATACCGCCGCGTCGCCCCCGAACAACACATCCCGCAGGGGCCGCTCCAGATACAGATCCAGATGCGCACACACCTCATCCAACGCATCCGCGAACACCGGGAAGGCGTCATACAACTCACGCCCCATCCCCAGCCGCTGACTCCCCTGCCCCGTAAACAGGAACGCCACCTTGCCCTCAGCGACCGTCCCCTCAACCACACCCGAGGCGGACTCGCCCCGGGCCAGCGCGTCGAGTGTCCGCAGCAGTTCGTCCCGGTCGCCGACGGTCAGCACCGCACGCCGCTCCAGGGCGGCGCGGCCGACGGCCAGGGCGTGGGCGAGGTCGAGCGGCACCGACTCGGGCCGCGACGCGATGTGAGTGTGCAGCCGCGCGGCCTGCTCCCGCAGCGCTTCGGCGTTCTTGGCCGACAGGGCGAACGGCAGAAGGCCGCCGAGGCCGTTCCGCTTCTCGGGTGCCTCGGCCGGGGCCTCGGGCGGTGCGTCGGGCGGTGCGTCGACCGGTGCCTCGGTCGGTGCGTCGACCGACGGTGCCTGCTCGATGATGGTGTGCGCGTTGGTGCCACTGATGCCGAACGAGGAGATACCGGCGCGGCGCGGACGGCCGGTCTCCGGCCACTCCACCCGCTCGCTCAGCAGCGAGACGGCCCCCGCCGACCAGTCCACATGCGGCGACGGCGCGTCCACATGCAACGTCTGCGGCAGCACACCATGCCGCATCGCCAGCACCATCTTGATGATCCCCGCGACACCGGCGGCGGCCTGCGTGTGCCCGATGTTGGACTTGATTGACCCCAACCACAACGGCCGCTCGGCCTCACGCTCCTGCCCGTACGTGGCCAGCAACGCCTGCGCCTCGATCGGGTCACCCAGCGTCGTACCCGTGCCGTGCGCCTCGACGACATCGACATCGCCGGTCGTCAGCCCGGCGCTGGTCAGCGCCTGCCGGATGACGCGCTGCTGGGACGGACCGTTGGGCGCCGTCAGGCCATTGGACGCACCGTCCTGGTTGATGGCGGAGCCCCTGACCACCGCCAGCACCGGGTGGCCGTTCCTCCGCGCGTCCGACAGCCGCTCCACGAGCAGCATGCCCGCGCCCTCGCCCCAGCCGGTGCCATCCGCACCCGCCGCGAACGCCTTGATCCGGCCATCGGCGGCCAGTCCGCGCTGACGGCTGAAGTCGATGAAGTTCTCGGGGGTGGACATCACCGTGACGCCGCCCGCGAGCGCCATCGTGCACTCGCCCTGCCGCAGCGCCTGCACCGCCAGATGCAGCGCCACCAGCGAGGACGAGCAGGCCGTGTCGACAGTGACGGCCGGGCCTTCGAGACCGAAGGTGTACGCCACCCGCCCGGACACGACGCTCGCCGCGTTGCCCGTGCCCAGATGGCCCTCCAGACCCTCGGACGCCCGCATCAGCAGCGACAGATAGTCCTGGCCGTTGGTCCCGGCGAAGACACCGATCTGCTGACCGCGCAGCGCCCCCGGGTCGATGCCCGCGCGCTCGAACGCCTCCCAGGAGGTTTCCAGCAGCAGCCGCTGCTGCGGGTCCATCGCCAGCGCCTCACGCGGTGAGATCCCGAAGAACGACGCGTCGAAATCCCCGGCGTCGTAAACGAAACCACCCTCACGCGCGTACGACGTCCCCTGACGATCCGGATCCGGGTCGTACAGCCCCGCCAGATCCCAACCACGATCCGACGGGAACTCCGCAATAGCGTCCCCACCCGCCGTCAGCAGCTGCCACAGCTCCTCCGGCGACCGCACCCCACCCGGGAAACGACAGCTCATCGCCACGATCGCGATCGGATCATCGGCCACCGCAACCGCAGGCGCCACCACGCCACCACTCACCGCCGCATCCGAACCCAGCAGTTCAGCACGCAAATGGTCGGCGAGCGCGGTGGCGTTCGGGTAGTCGTAGCTGAGCGTGGCGGGCAGTCGCAGGCCCGTCGCCGCGTTGAGCCGGTTGCGGAGTTCGACGGCGGTGAGCGAGTCGAAGCCCAGCTCCTTGAAGGCGCGCCCGGCCGCCACCGCCTCGGCCCCGCCGTGCCCCAGCACCGACGCGACCTGCGTACGCACCAACTCCAGCAGCGTCTGTGCACGCTCGTTCCCCGTCAGCCCGGACAGCCGCTCCGCGAGCGTGCCGGTGCCGGTCCCGGCGGTGGCGGCCGGACGCGGCGCGCCCTCGGCGGCCGGCGCCGGACGCGCGGCCCGCACCTCGCCGAACAGCGCGCTCGGCCGTACGGCGGTGAACCCGGCGAGGAACCGGTCCCAGTCGAGGTCCGCGACCGTCACGGCGGTGTCATCGAGGTCCAGCGCCTGCCGCAGCGCGGTGAGCGCCGACTCGGGTGCCATCGGCGGCACTCCGTCGCGGCGCATCCGCCGCTCCAGGGCCTCGTCGGCGGCCATGCCGCCCTCGGCCCACGGGCCCCAGGCGATCGAGGTGGCGGGCAAGCCCTGGGCGCGGCGCAGCTCGGCCAGCGCGTCCAAGTAGGCGTTGGCGGCGGCGTAGTTGCCCTGTCCTGCGGCGCCCACCGATCCGGCGAGCGAGGAGAAGAGGACGAACGCCGAAAGGTCCAGGTCGCGGGTGAGCTCATGGAGGTTCTGCGCGGAGGTGGCCTTGGCGCGCACCACCCGCTCCAGACGCTCGGCGTCCAGCGTGTCCACGAGGCCGTCGTCCAGCACACCGGCGGCGTGCACGACGGCGGTCAGCGGGAACTCGGCCGGTATGGACGCCAGCAGCTCGGCGAGCGCGTCCCGGTCCGCCACATCACACGCGGCAACCGTCACCCGAGCACCCGAAGCCGCCAGCTCATCGCGCAACTCCACCGCGCCCGGGGCGTCGAGACCCCGGCGGCTGGTGAGCACCACATGCTCGGCACCGTTCGCCACCAGCCAGCGCGCCACATGCGCACCCAGCGCACCCGTACCGCCCGTCACCAGCACCGAACCCGAGGCCCGCCAGCCCTCGTCGCCCGACGTCCGCGTCCGCGTTCGCGTTCGCGTTCGCGTCCCGGAAGCCTCCGTCAGTCGGCGTCCGAAGACACCCGAGGCCCGCACCGCGACCTGATCCTCACCCGAACCACCGGCCCCGGCCAGCACGCCCGCCAACCGTCCGAGCGCACGCTCGTCGGCCGTCTCGGGAAGGTCGACCAGACCGCCCCACCGCTCGGGCAGCTCCAGCGCCGCCACCCGGCCCAGACCCCACACCAGGGCCTGACGCGGGCTCACCGCGCCATCGGAACGCCCCACCGACACCGCACCCCGCGTCGCCACCCACAGCGGCGCGCCCACACCCGCATCGCCCAACGCCTGCACCAACGCGGCCGTCCGCAGCAGACCCGTCTCATCGTCGACCGTCGCCAGCAGGGAGAACACCCCTACCACCGAACCGCCCACGACGGCCGTACGCAGCTCATCCGCCATCCCGGCGCGATCCGCCGCAGCCGACTCGACCACGCGCACATCCACACCACGCCCGGCGAGCACCCGCACCACACCCGCGGCCCACACGCCCCCGGCCTCACCGGCAGGCACCACAACCACCCAGCAGCCACCCAGCACCCCGGCCGCCGACCGCCCCGACACCGGCTTCCACGACACCCGGTAACGCCAGCCATCCACCGCCGAACGCACCGACTCCTGCCGCCGCCACAACGACAACGCAGGCAAAACCTCACCCAGCGAAAGCCCCGGATCCACCGCCAGCTCCGCCGCCAACGCGGCCACATCCCCGCGCTCCACCACATCCCAGAACCGCCCGTCGACGGCACCGCCCGGCGCGACCTCCGCCACCGCCGGGGCCTCCTCCCACCAGTACCGGGTGCGCTGGAAGGCATACGTCGGCAGCTCGACCCGCCGAGCCCCGGTGCCCTCGAAGTAGCCGCCCCAGTCCGGGGACTGACCCCGGACATGCAGCAGGGCGAGGGCGGTAGTCACCGACTCGGCCTCGGCACGCCCCTTCCGCAGCGCGGCGGCGAACGCGGCGTCCTCGCCGGTCACGCACTCCTGCGCCATCGCGGTGAGAACGCCATCGGGGCCAAGCTCGATGAAGGTCGTCACACCCTCCGCTTCCAACGTGCGGACGCCGTCGAGGAAGCGAACGGCCTCGCGGACGTGGCGCACCCAGAAGTCGGGGGTCGCGATCTCGTCGGCGGAGACGATGGCGCCGGTGAGGTTGGAGACGATCGGGATGCGCGGGGCCTCGTACATAAGGCCCTCGGCCACCTGCCGGAACGCATCCAACATGCCGTCGATACGCGGCGAGTGGAACGCATGGCTGACCGTGAGCCGCTTGGTCTTCCGACCCCGCGCCTCGAAACCCGCCGCAATCGCGACAGCCTCGTCCTCATCACCGGCGATCACGACCGACGACGGACCGTTGAGGGCGGCAATGCTGACCCGCTCGCTCAGCAGCGGTGCGACCTCGTCCTCCGACGCCTGCACCGCGATCATCGCGCCACCGGCCGGAAGCTCCTGCATCAACCGCCCACGCGCCGCCACCAACTTCGCCGCATCGGCAAGCGACAACACCCCCGCCACATGCGCGGCTGCCAGCTCACCGATCGAATGCCCGGAGAGGAAGTCCGGCGTCAGACCCCACGCCTCCGTAACCAGCCGGAACAACGCCACCTCAACCGCGAACAACGCAGGCTGAGTGAACCCCGTCTGGTCCAGCGCCTCGGCATCATCCCCGAAGAGCACATCGTGCAGCGGCCGCTCCAGATACAGATCCAGATGCGCACACACCTCATCCAACGCATCCGCGAACACCGGATAGGCGTCATACAACTCACGCCCCATCCCCAGCCGCTGACTCCCCTGCCCCGTGAACAGGAACGCCAGCTTGCCTTCCGCAACCGTCCCCTCGACCACATCCGGGACGGACTCGCCCCGGGCCAGGGCGTCCAGGCCCGCCAGGAACGTCTCACGGTCGGTGGTGACGAGCGCCGCGCGCCGCTCCAGTGCGGCGCGGCTGGTGGCGAGCGAGAAGGCGAGGTCGGTCGTGCTCAGCTCGGGGTGGGTGCGGAGATGGGTGGCCAGCTGCGCGGCCTGGGCGTGCAGTGCCTGGCCGTCCTTCGCGGACAGCAGCCACGGCAGCGCGGTCAGCTCACGCGGCACGGGCTTCTCGGCTTGCGCGACCAGAAGGGCCGGGGCCTGCTCAATGATGGTGTGCGCGTTGGTGCCGCTGAGCCCGAAGGACGACACGCCCGCGCGGCGCGGACGGCCGGTCTCCGGCCACTCCACCCGCTCGCTCAGCAGCGAGACGGCCCCCGCCGACCAGTCCACATGCGGCGACGGCGCGTCCACGTGCAACGTCTGCGGCAGCACACCGTGCCGCATCGCCAGCACCATCTTGATGATCCCCGCGACACCGGCAGCCGCCTGCGTATGACCGATGTTGGACTTGATGGACCCCAGCCACAACGGCCGGTCCCCATCCCGCTCCTGCCCGTACGTGGCCAGCAGCGCCTGCGCCTCGATCGGGTCACCCAGCGTCGTACCCGTACCGTGCGCCTCGACCGCGTCCACATCCCCGGCCGACAACCCCGCACCAGCCAGCGCCTGCCGGATCACCCGCTGCTGCGAGGGACCATTCGGCGCGGTCAGGCCATTGCTCGCACCGTCCTGGTTGATCGCGCTGCCCCGCACGATGGCCAGCACCGGGTGGCCGTTCTTCTCCGCGTCCGAAAGCCGCTCCACAAGCAGCATGCCCGCGCCCTCACCCCAGCCGGTGCCATCCGCACCCGCCGCGAACGCCTTGATCCGGCCGTCCTCCGCGAGTCCGCGCTGACGGCTGAAGTCCACGAACGCCTCCGGCGTGGACATCACCGTGACTCCGCCCGCGAGCGCCATCGTGCACTCACCCTGTCGCAGCGCCTGAACGGCCATGTGCAGGGCCACCAGCGACGACGAACACGCCGTGTCCACCGTGACGGCCGGGCCTTCGAGACCGAAGGTGTAGGCGACTCGCCCGGACACGACGCTCGCCGCGTTGCCCGTGCCCAGATGGCCCTCCAGGCCCTCGGGCGGCGTGGAGACGAGCCCGGCGTAGTCCTGGCCGTTGGTGCCCGCGAAGACACCGGTACGGCTGCCGCGCAGCGTGGCCGGGTCGATGCCCGCGCGCTCGAACGCCTCCCAGGAGGTTTCCAGCAGCAGCCGCTGCTGCGGGTCCATCGCCAGCGCCTCACGCGGTGAGATCCCGAAGAACGACGCGTCGAAATCCCCGGCGTCGTAAACGAAACCACCCTCACGCGCGTACGACGTCCCCTGACGATCCGGATCCGGGTCGTACAGCCCCGCCAGATCCCAACCACGATCCGACGGGAACTCCGCAATAGCATCCCCACCCGCCGTCAGCAGCTGCCACAGCTCCTCCGGCGACCGCACCCCACCCGGGAAACGACAGCTCATCGCCACGATCGCGATCGGATCATCGGCCACCGCAACCGCAGGCGCCACCACGCCACCACTCACCGCAGCATCCGAACCCACCAGCTCCGTCCGCAAATGGTCGGCGAGCGCGGTGGCGTTCGGGTAGTCGTAGCTGAGCGTGGCGGCCAACCGCAGGCCCGTCGCCGCGTTCAGCCGGTTGCGCAGCTCGACCGCGGCCAGCGAGTCGAAGCCCAGCTCCTTGAAGGCGCGCCCGGCCGCCACCGCCTCCGCCCCGCCGTGCCCCAGCACCGACGCGACCTGCGTACGCACCAACTCCAGTAGCGCACGGTCCTGTTCGGCCCTCGGAAGGCCGCTCAGGCGCTCGCCGAGCGGAGAGGCGGAGTCGGCGTCGGTGACGACCTTGACGGTGTCGGCGCCGGTCGCCGCGCCCGGCCCGGCCACCGCCGCGAGCTCGGCGATCAGCGGGCTCGGCCGTACGGCGGTGAGGGTGCGGGTGAAGTTCTCCCACTCGATGTCCGCGACCGTCACGGCGGTGTCATCGAGGTCCAGCGCCTGCCGCAGCGCGGCGACGGCCGACTCGGGCGCCATCGGCGGCATGCCCTCGCGGCGCATCCGCCGCTCCATGGCGTCGTCACCGGCCATCCCGGAGTCCGCCCACGGGCCCCAGGCGATCGAGGTGGCGGGCAAGCCCTGGGCGCGGCGCAGCTCGGCCAGCGCGTCCAAGTAGGCGTTGGCGGCGGCGTAGTTGCCCTGTCCGGCGGCGCCCACCGACCCGGTGATCGAGGAGAAGAGGACGAAGGCCGAGAGGTTCAGGCCACGCGTCAGCTCGTCCAGATGGAGCGCGGCGTCGGCCTTCGCCCGGAGCACCGAGGCGAACCGTTCGGGCGTGAGCGCGTCCAGTACGCCGTCGTCCAGCACACCGGCCGCGTGCACGACGGCGGTCAGCGGGAACTCGGCCGGTATGGACGCCAGCAGCTCGGCGAGCGCGTCCCGGTCCGCCACATCACACGCGGCAACCGTCACCCGAGCACCCGAAGCCGCCAGCTCATCCCGCAGCTCGGCCGCACCCGGAGCCTCCAGCCCACGACGGCTGGTGAGCACCACATGCTCGGCACCGTTCGCCACCAGCCAGCGCGCCACATGCGCACCCAGCGCACCCGTACCACCGGTCACCAGCACCGAACCCGAGGCCCGCCAGCCCTCGTCGCCCGACGTCCGGGACCCGACCACCCGCACCAGCCGGCGTCCGAAGACACCCGAGGCCCGCACCGCGACCTGGTCCTCACCCGAACCACCGGGGGCCAGCACACCCGCCAACCGACCCAACGCACGCTCATCCACCGACTCCGACAGATCGACCAGACCACCCCACCGCTCCGGCAGCTCCAACGCCGCCACCCGCCCAAACCCCCACACCAACGCCTGAGCCGGACTCACCACACCATCCGAACGCCCCACCGACACCGCACCCCGCGTCGCCACCCACAACCGCGCGCCCACACCCACCTCACCCAACGCCTGCACCAACGCAGCCGTACGCAACAACCCCGACGCGGACTCGACCGCCAGCAGCGAGAACACCCCCGCCACCGAACCGCCCACGACCGCCGTACGCAGCTCATCCGCCAGCCCGGCACGGTCCACCGCAGCCGACTCGACCACGCGCACATCCACACCACGCCCAGCCAGCATCCGCACCACACCCGCGGCCCAGGCACCCCCAGCCGCCTCCGCAGGGACCACCACCAGCCAGCAACCACCCAACACCCCGGTGCCCAACCGCTCCGACACCGGCTTCCACGTCACCCGGTAACGCCAGCCATCCACCGCCGAACGCACCGACTCCTGCCGCCGCCACGACGACAACGCGGGCAACACCTCACCCAGCGAAAGCCCCGGATCCACCGCCAGCTCCGCCGCCAACGCGGCCACATCCCCGCGCTCCACCACATCCCAGAACCGCCCGTCCACCGCCGAGCCCGGCCCGGCCTCGGCCGCCGTTCCGGCCGGGGCCGGGGCGTTGAGCCAGTAGGGCCGGCGCTGGAAGGCGTAGGTGGGCAGGTCGATCGTGCGGGCGCCGGTGGTGGCGTACGGAGCGGCCCAGTCGGCCTTCTTGCCCCGGACGTACGCCAGCGCCACGGCAGCCGTCAGGGTCTCGGCCTCGGAGCGCCCGGCGCGCAACGCGGCGGCATACGCGGTGCCGTCGGCGTCGGCGTCGGCGTCGGCGTCGGCGTCGGGCAGACAGTCCTGGGCCATGGCGGTGAGCACGGCGTCGGGGCCGAGCTCCAGGAAGGTGGCGGCGCCCTTGTCGGCCAGGGTGTGCACAGCGTCGAGGAAGCGGACGGCCTCGCGGACGTGGCGCACCCAGTACTCGGGCGAGCACAGCTCCTCGGCGGTGGCGACGCGCCCGGTGACGGTGGAGACCACGGGGATGCGCGGCGGTGCGTACTCCAGCACCTGGGCGACGCGCCGGAATTCGGCGAGCATGTCGTCCATCAGCGGGGAGTGGAACGCATGGCTGACGGTGAGCCGCTTGGTCTTCCGACCCCGCGCCTCAAGACCAGAAGCGATCTCCAGCGCGTCCTCCTCGGCGCCGGAGACGACGACGGAGTGAGGGCCGTTGATCGCGGCGATGCCGATCCGGTCCTCGCGCCCGGCGAGCAGCGGCAGCACCTCGTCCTCCGACGCCTGCACCGCGACCATCGCGCCACCGGCCGGAAGCTCCTGCATCAGACGGCCACGGGCGGCCACCAGAGCGGCGGCGTCCTCCAGGGACAGCACACCCGCAACATGCGCGGCCGCGAGCTCGCCGATGGAGTGTCCGGCGAGCAGTTCGGGGCGCAGTCCCCAGGACTCGAGGAGGCGGTAGAGCGCGACCTCGATGGCGAACAGGGCGGGCTGGGTGTAGTCGGTGCGGTCCAGGAGGGCGGCCTCGGGGCTGCCCTCCTCGGCGAAGAGCACGTCGAGGAGCGGGAGTTCGAGCTGCTCCTCGAGGTACCAGCAGGCGTCGTCGAGGGCTTCGGCGAAGACGGGGTAGGCGGCGTGGAGCTCGCGGCCCATGCCGAGGCGCTGGCTGCCCTGTCCGGTGAACAGCAGGGCGAGCTTTCCCGCGACGGGGGCGCCGCGTACGACGGACGGCCCGTCGCCACCGTCGGCGAGGGTGCGCAGGGCGGAGCGGAAGCCGTCGCGGTCACCGGCGAGGAGCACGGCGCGCTGTTCGAAGGTGGCGCGGGTGGTGGCCAGGGAGTGGCCGATGTCGGTGAGGGCGAGGCCGGAGTCGGCGTCGAGCAGCGCGTGCAGCCGCTCGGCCTGGCCCCGGAGGGCGTCGGTGGTCTTCGCGGAGAGGGTCCAGGGCAGCACGGCGGGTTCCGCGGAACCCTCGCCCTCGGGCTCCTCGGCCCCGTCCTGCTCCGCGCCCTCGACCGGCGGCTGCTCGATGATGGCGTGCGCGTTGGTGCCGCTCATGCCGAACGACGAGACGCCCGCGCGGCGCGGGCGGTCGCTCTCCGGCCAGGGCCGCGCCTCGGTCAGCAGCTCGATGTCACCGGCGGACCAGTCGACATGCGGGGTCGGCTCGTCCACGTGCAGCGTCCGCGGCAGCACCCCGTGGCGCATCGCCATGACCATCTTGATGATGCCGCCGACACCGGCCGCGGACTGGGTGTGGCCGATGTTGGACTTGAGCGAGCCGAGCCACAACGGCCGGTCCGCCTCGCGGTCCCGGCCGTAGGTGGCGAGCAGCGCCTGGGCCTCGATGGGGTCGCCGAGGGTCGTCCCCGTGCCGTGGGCCTCGACCGTGTCGACGTCGCCGGCCGTCAGTCCGGCGTTGGCGAGGGCCTGGCGGATGACGCGCTGCTGGGACGGGCCGCTGGGGGCGGTGAGGCCGTTACTGGCGCCGTCCTGGTTGATGGCGGTGGAGCGGACGACGGCGAGGACCCGGTGGCCGTTTTTCCGGGCCTCCGAGAGCCGCTCGACGAGCAGCATGCCGACGCCCTCGCCCCAGGCGGTGCCGTCGGCCGCGGCGGCGAACGGCTTGCAGCGGCCGTCGGGCGCGAGGCCGCGCTGGCGGCTGAAGGCGATGAACGAGCCGGGGTTGGCCATGACCGCGGCGCCACCGGCGAGCGCCATGGTGCACTCGCCCGTGCGCAGCGCCTGGACGGCCAGGTGGAGCGCCACCAGGGAGGAGGAGCAGGCGGTGTCGACGGTGACGGTGGGACCTTCGAAGCCGAAGGTGTAGGCGATCCGGCCGGAGGCGACGCTGGCGGCGTTGCCGGTGACCAGATAGCCCTCGAAGCCCTGCTCGGCCTCGTGCAGCCGGGGTCCGTAGTCCTGGGTCTCGGCGCCGACGAACACACCGGTCCGGCCGCCTCGGAGGATCGCGGGGTCGATACCGGCGCGTTCGAAGACCTCCCAGGAGGTCTCCAGCAGCAGCCGCTGCTGCGGATCCATCGCGAGGGCCTCGCGCGGGGAGATTCCGAAGAACGCCGGGTCGAACTGATCGGCGTCGTGCAGGAATCCGCCTTCGCGGGTATAGCTGCTGCCCGGCCGGTCCGGGTCGGGGTCGTAAAGTCCGGCGAGATCCCAGCCCCGGCTCACCGGGAATTCGGAGATGACGTCTTTTCCTCCCGCGACGATTTCCCACAGTTCTTCGGGGGACCCGACATCACCGGGGAACCGGCAGCTCATTCCGACAATGGCGATGGGTTCGTCGGCGGCGATCGGGCCCATTCCGGCGTCGGCCGGGAGGGCGTCGGAGTCGTCGTCCGCGCCGAGCAGTTCGGCCCGCACATGGCGGGCGAGGTCGGCGGGGGTGGGGTGGTCGAAGGCGAGGGTGACGGGCAGCCGCAGTCCGGTGGCGGCGGTCAGCCGGGCGTGCAGATCGACGGTGGCGAGGGAGTCGAAGCCCAGGTCGAGGAAGGGGCGCTCGGGGTCGAGGAGGTCCGGCGCCTTGTCCTTGAGGGCCTGTTCGACGATCTCGCCGACCCAGGCGGTGAGGGCCTCGGCGCGCTCGGCCTCGGGGAGTGCGGCGAGCCGGTCACGCCACGGGGACGTCCCTTCGGGGCTCGTACCCCCCTTTTCGGTGTGCTCGGGCGTGAAATCCACGGACTCACTCACCATCGCGCGCCCCATTACCCTCGCAGACATAACACCAAGACCGTACGTCAGCTTTACACAGGGCAGGGCGGCCAGAAACCCCTTCAAACCCCCTATGGACCCCTATCATCCCTTTGGGGTCCCGTATCCGAGGGGCATCGCGCAATGGCCACCGTTAATTCACCAGAGTGCATGAGAATTCCGGTGGCGACAAGGATCTCGAGCAAATAATGCGCCCAGTATTCAATTTTTAGCGGTGGAGGGGGCTCAGAGATGGAGAGGTTCAGAGGCGGAGGGTTCGGAGGCGGGAGGGGCTCAGAGGCGGAGGGGGGGTTCAGAGGTGGAGGGGCGGCCTTTCGGTCCGCCCCTCCACCTCTCGGGGGATCGCCAGTTGGTCTCGGGGTGGTCAGCCGCGGTCGGGGGCTCTCTCGATGAACGGGGCCAGCAGCCCCGGTACCGCGGTCTCGGCGAGGGCGATTCCCTGGCCTTCGGTCAGGTCGTGCACGTGGTAGACGCCTTCGCCCGCGGCGGTGGTGGCGCCGAGGGTCATCAGCCCGGCCCGGCGCTGGAAGGGCGTCCGGGACAGCTTCCAGCCGATGATCCCGTCGCGCTGGAGGGCGACGGTGCGGCGGGCGAACGCGCCGGAGCAGGCGGCCAGATAGCGGTCGCGCAGCCCGTGGCCGAGGCTGTGGTAGGCGCTGAAGGCGAACGCCACCAGGACCGGCACCAGCACCACACCGGTGATCACGCCGGTGATGACAAGCCACCGGCCCAGCCACAGACCCAGGCCCACCGGGACGGCCGCGATCAGGACCGACCACATGAGGGCGCGGTTGATCCGGCGCCGCAGGGCCGCCTTGGGGTGCGGGAGGAGGCCCTTGCGCTCGATCAGCCCTGGGCCGGTCGGCAGCGCCTGGGCGGCGACCCGCATGGCCTCGTCGCGCGGGGTGGGCGGGGTCAGTCCGCGGCGCCTGCGGTTGTCCTCCTGGTTGCCCAGGCCACTGGCCACGGCGTTGAGCTTGGCGCCCTTCGCCCAGCGCAGCGGGACGGGCTCGACGAGTTCGAGGCCGCGCAGATGGCGCTCCTCGATGCTCACGGACCGGGTGGCCAGCAGTCCGCGGCGGATGCGGAGGATTCCGCCGTCCTCGCGGCGCAGTTCGTAACCGGCCCAGTTCTCGATGTAGGTGGCCGTGGAGCCGAGCATGCCGAGGACGGCGATGACGACGACGGCCAGCAGGACTCCGTACCAGAGCGGAATGGTGCCGAAGCGGCCTTCGAGGTCCTTGACGACGCCGAGGTCCAGCGGGTTCACCTGGAGCTCGCTCAGGGTGCGGAAGACACTGGCCGCGGCGATGAAGACACCGCCCACGCCCCATACGGTCAGCGGGCCGTAGCGCAGCCAGGACCAGTCCAGCCGGCTGAGCACACCGTCGCTGTCGGCCACCGGCCGGGCCCGGCCCGCGTCGCGCAGGGCGATGATCTGGCGGCGCAGCTCCACGGCCTCGGCCTTGGTGATGCCGTCGAGAGCGAGCCTGCGCGCGGCGGCGTCGCTCTGGTCCCCGCTGTCGATGCGCAGCGTGGTGAGGCCGAAGACGCGGTGGACCGGGTTGGCGGTGACGTCGACACCGCGGATGCGGCCGATCGGGACCGAGCGCTCGCTGCGGAAGAGCAGTCCGGTGTGGAGCTCGAAGCGGTCCTCGGTGAGCCGGTAGCGGGTGGTGAACAGCCGCATCAGCCCGATGCCGCTGATGACCAGGAAGGTCAGGAACAGCGAGCCGAGGGTGATGATGACCTGGAGGTTGGTGTCGCCTCCGGTGACCGCGAGGCTGGCCAGGAACATGGCCACCGGCGCGGCGAGGATGGAGAGGTTGACCAGGAGCAGCCGCCCGTTGAGCCGCCCCCAGTCGCGGTTGGCCGCGTGGGAGGACCTCCGTACGGTGGTCTCGGAGCTCATGTGGCGTCTCCCGGCACGGCCTGGGTGTACGTGGCCAGGTGCTCCACCAGGTCCCCGGCGAGCTTGTGGTCGATGCCCTTGATCTTCACCGCGCCCGCGGCGGATGCGGTGGTCACGGTGACGCCGGAGAGCCCGAACATCTGCTGCAGCGGGCCGCGCAGGGTGTCCACCGTCTGGACCCGGGACAGCGGCACGACCCGCCACTGCTGCCAGAGCCAGCCGGAGGCCGCGTAGACCGCCTCGTTGGTGGCCTCCCAGCGGTGGACCCGGTAGCGCCAGGCCGGCATGACGGCCATGTAGAGCAGCCCGGGGACCAGCGAGATCAGCGTGGCCCACATGAAGAACTCACGCGTGGGGGGAATGGAGGCCCACAGGATCCCGAAGACGAGCGGCAGGGGCAGGGCGAAGAGTGCGGACTGCAGCGTCCACCAGCCGATCGCACGGCGGTCGACCCGGTGCCGAGGCGGTCGGAGCCTCAGATTGTCATGGCTTTCCACTGCTTCACCCTGCTCTTGCGTCTGACGGGTGCCGGGGCGGGGCCCGGCGGGGGTTGGTGGACTATGAAATCAGGCGGCTCAGACCGACGCACCGGTGGCGGTCTGCTGCGGCAGCTGACCACTTCCGGTGTGCTGGCCCTTCAGCTTGCGCATCTTGGCCAGCAGTACGGCGGTTCGGGTCAGCACCATGGCCAGCGACATGAAGACGAAGGCGTTGGCGTAGGTGTCCTGGCCGCTGATCTTGTAGTCGATGGAGAACTTGACCAGGTCCATGGTGAACCAGTGCTCGGCGCCGTAGGCGAAGAGGATGCGTCCGGCGGAGAGGACGATCCACACCAGGGCGTAGCCGATGCCACCGATGGTGTAGAGCTCACCGGACGTGGCGTCCTTGTAGGCGGGCAGCAGCACTCCGGCGATCAGACCGCAGATGACGCCGGTGCCGACGCCCACGAGCTGCAGGGAAATGTCGTTGCCCTTGGTCGGGAAGGACTCGACGAAGATCGCGATGACCACGGCCACGGCGATGACCGAGCGCGCCATCCGCATTGTGGTGATGCGGCGGCGGCCGATGTCGGTCGCCAGGATGATGATCAGGATCGTGCCACTGGCGATCAGTGCGGACAGGAACTGGCTCATCTGTGGCATATGCGACGTTCTCCAAGCCAAACGGGGATGTGCGTTCGGTGTGACGGTTCTCCGCCTCACCTGGCTCAACGCTAGAAGCGGGCGCGCCACCGCGAGACGACTGAACGGTGGGTTCTGGCTGTCAACCGTCCGGTGGACACGGTGGACACGCGTGGTAGTACTGAGCCGTGCGCAATCACTCTCCGGGGGACGGCTCGCAGACCGGGGCGTACTACGGTCCCGAGTCCGGCACCCGCTGGTTCGGCTTGTGGGACGGCTTCTTCGCCGTCTCCTATCTCGTTACGGCGGTCCTGCTCTTCCTCTCCGCCGGCTCGCAGGTCAACCACTCCATCCCGATCGCCGCGCTGACCCTCACCGTGCCCTGGTACGCGGCGGTCGGCCGGACGCTGATGATCGAGGACACCTACGGCCCGCGGAACCTGGTCTTCGCGGCGGGCCTGGTGACGCTGTTCTGTCTCACCACGGCGTTCAACCTCGTCGGCGCGTTTGCGCTGTTCGCCGTCATCCCGATGCTGATTATGAGCCTGCCGATGGCCTCGGCGGTGGTGCTGGCCACGGCGGCCAATCTCTGCCCCGTGCTGGTGGTGGCGTTCACCGGTGAGGATCTGGGGCTGAGCGTCCTGGGCGTGCTGCCCATCTCGCTGCTGAGCATCGCGCTGTCGGTGCTGCTGGGGATGTGGATCAAGCGGGTGGTGCGGCAGAGCAAGGGGCGCGGACAGCTCATCGAGGAGCTGCAACGCAGCCGTGAGCGGGTGGCCAGGCTCTCCCACGAGGCCGGTATCTCGGCCGAGCGCGAGCGGCTGGCCCGGGAGATCCACGACACTCTGGCACAGGGTCTGACCAGCATCATCAGCCTGGTGCAGGCGGCCGAGTCGGAGGTGCGCGAGACCCCGGACCAGGCGGTGAGCCATCTGTCGCTGGCCGGGCGGGTGGCCAAGGAGTCGCTCGCCGAGGCCCGTGGCTTCGTGGCCGCCCTCACCCCGCCCGCGCTGCGCGGCGGTTCGCTCTCCCAGGCGGTGCGGCGGCAGGCGGAGGGGCTGATCGCCGAAACCGGCCTGGAGGTGCGGTGTTCGGTGATGGGCGAGGAGAAGTCGCTGCCGATGGCGGTGAGCGTGGTGCTGCTGCGTACGGTGCAGGAGGCCATCGCCAATGTGCGCAAGCACGCCAAACAGGCCCGTACGGTCGATGTGATCGTGGTCTTCGACCAAGGCGGGGTCCGGCTGCTGGTCCGCGACGACGGCGAGGGGTTCACCCCGGACGGCGGCCAGGAAGGCTACGGGCTGCGCGGCATGCAGGCCCGGGTGGAGGAGATCGACGGGGTGGCGTCCGTCACCAGCGGCCCCGGGCGGGGCACCACCGTGGAGGTGAGCGTGCCGATGACCGCACCGGCCGGGGAGACAGTGAATGGCTGAGACCACGCCGGGCGGGCCGAGCCCGATCAGGGTCCTGCTGGCCGACGACCATCCCGTGGTGCGGGAGGGGCTGAGCGCCATGCTGGAGTCCGCCGAGGGGATCACGGTGGTCGGGCAGGCCGGTTCCGGTGAGGAGGCGGTGGTCCAGGCGGTCGCGCTGCGGCCGGACATCACCCTGCTGGATCTGCGCATGGGCGGGATGGACGGGGTCGAGGCCACCGGGCAGATCCTGCGCCAGGTGCCGGGCTGCAAAGTGGTCATCGTGACCACGTACGAGGATGACTCCGACATCCTGCGCGCGGTGGAGGCGGGCGCCGCGGGCTATCTGCTGAAGGGCAGTTCACGCCAGGAGCTGATCGACGCGGTGCAGACCGCGGCGCGTGGCGAGACCGTGCTCACCCCGTCCCTCGCGGGCAAGCTCTTCCGCACCCGGGCCCCCGAGCCGTCCCCGATCTCCGGCCGTGAGCGCGAGGTGCTGCGGCTGGTCGGCCGGGGGCTGACCAACGCCGAGATCGGTGCCGAGCTGTTCGTCAGCGAGGCCACGGTCAAGACGCATCTGCTGCGCGCGTATCGGAAGCTCGGTGTGTCCGACCGCACGGCCGCGGTGATGAAGGCCATGGAACAGGGCTTGCTGAATTAAGCGGTCCCTCTACACCGTTCCCGTGAGGCTGCTGTCGGAGAGCTTCGCGGGGAGGTCGCGGCGGCGCTTGACGTTCAGCTTGCGGTAGATGCGGGTCAGGTGCTGCTCCACCGTGCTGACGGTGACGAACAGCTTGGAGGCGATCTCCCGGTTGGTGTTGCCGTGCGCGGCCAGCACCGCGATCCGCACCTCCGCCTCGGTCAGCGCCTCCACATCGCGCTGTGCCTCGGCCCCCTGGCCCGGCTGGGCGGCGGCCGCCGCGAGCTCGCCGGGGTCCGCGTGCCTGGGCATCAGTTCACGGCACAGCGGATCGGCGCCGCAGGTCTTGGCCACGTGCCAGGCCTTGCGGACGAGCACCCGGCCCCGGTTGAAGTCGCCCAGCGAGCGGTAGGCACGGCCGAGTTCACCGAGGGCGACGGCCAGCTGGATGCGGTCCTCGCCGCCCTCCAGGATCTCCACGGCCTCCTTGAGCCGGGGCACCCGGCGCTTGAGCTCGTCGGTGCGGGCGAGCACGACCAGCAGGGCGCCGCGCAGCCGGGCGTCCTCCGAGCCCAGCCGCAGCTGCTCCTCGGCCAGCGCGCGAGCGCGCCCCGGGTCGCCGAGGGCCAGCCAGGTCTCGGCGGCGTCCAGCCGCCAGGGGGTCAGCAGGGGGATGTCCACCCGCCAGGCGCCCATCAGCTCACCGGCGGCCGTGAAGTCGCCGAGCGCGGCGTGGTAGCGGCCGGTGGCCAGATGGCAGCGGCCTCTGGCACGCAGGTAGAACAGTCCGGGGAGGGTCTGGAAGAGCTCCTCGGGCAGGGGCTGTTCGAGGAGCGCCATGGCCTCGTCGTAGTGGCCCATTCCGGTCTCGGCCTGGATCAGGGTGGACAGCAGCAGCCCGATGCCGACGCCCCAGCCCTGCACCGAGATCCGTGACATCGCGGTGCGCGCCTGGTGCGCGGCGACCTGCAAGTCGCCCTGGCGCAGCGCGATTTCGGCCCGTACGGCGGACAGCAGCGCCTGCCAGGTGGGCACGCGGCGGGCGGAGCATTCGCCCTGCAGCCGCTCGCACCAGGACAGCGCGAGGTCGAGCCGTCCGGCCAGGACGAGTGCCATCAGCGCCACGACCAGCGGCTGGAGGGTGCTGTCGCTCAGGTGGTAGCGCTGCAGCACCCGCTCGGCCTCGATGACGGCCCGGTCGGCCTGGCCCTCGGTGAGCACGGCGGACATGGTGGCGGCGGCGTGGGCGTGGGCCAGGTCGGCCATGTCGCGCGGGGCTCCGGCGGTGGCGCCGGTGGCGCCGGTCCCGACGGTGGGGAGACGGTCGCGCAGCGGGGGGCTGAGCATGGTCAGCCACTGGGCGGAGGCGGAGACGGCGGCGGTCATCGCGAGGCCGTCGCCGGTGGCGGCCGTGCGGGCCAGCGCGGAGACGGCGCCGGCCGCCGCGTCCAGCCGTCCCGACCAGGCGAGGTAGGAGGTGATCGGGGCGACGTCGCGCGGGGCGAGCCGGCCCCGCTCGGCGCCCTCGGTGAGCTCCGGCAGATGGCTCTCGGCCGCGGCGGGGCCGATCCGCCAGGCGACGCTGACCAGCCGGGCCTTGAGCGCGGTGCGCTCGGGGCCGGGCGCGCAGGCGTGGTGGGCGCATTCGAGGCAGTGGAGCGCGAACTCCAACTCCTCCTCGACCAGGGCGAATTCGGCGGCCTCGCGCAGCACGGGGACGGCCCAGCGCTCGGCGTCCTGCGGGGCGGAGACCAGCTGGCGGGCCACGTCGAGCGCGGAGGCGCCGTCGGCGTGCAGCAGCCGGGCGGCGCGGGCGTGCAGTGCGCCGCGGGCGGTGGCGGGGGTCGCGTCGAGCACCGCGGTACGGGCCACCTCGTCGCGGAAGGCGTTGTGCTCGAGGATGGCGCACTGGTGCAGGTCCTGGACACCCTGCTGGACCGTGTTGGCGCTCAGGTCGAGGAGCTGGCCGAGCAGCCGCGGGGAGCAGGCGTCGCCGAGGACGGCGACCCCGCGGGCGATCCGCAGCACCTCGGGCTCGCCGCGGTGCAGACAGCCGAGGACGGCGTGGGCGAACGCCTCGCCGGGCGCCGGGCGCTGCTGGGCCTCGCCGTGCTCGCCGACGGTCCGCCAGTCCTCCAGCAGGGCGCGCAGCAGCAGCGGGTTGCCGCCGGAGACGCGGTGGCATTCGGGGGCGAGGCGGGCGGCGACGGTGGCGGACAGGGTGCCGGACAGCGCCTCGGCGACGCCCGACTCGGTGAGCATGTGCAGCCGCATGCGCACACAGTTGGGCTGGCGGAGCAGTTCGGCGTGGAAGGTGAACTGCTCCTGACGGAGCCGGGGGGATTCGGTGAGCACGATGAGAACCTTCGCCTGACGCACCCGCCGTGCCAGGTGGAGCAGGAATTGCAGGGACTGGTCGTCGCCGCAGTGCACATCGTCGACAAGGACGACAAGTGTGCGATCGTCGACCATTCGCAGCAGCGCCGAGGAAATCTGGGACATCACGTGCATGCGCCCCGTGGCGGTGCTTTCCAGCGCGTTTCCGTCAAGCAGCGCGATCACTTCGGATCGCACATCGGCGGGCATCGTACCGTTATCGAAAATCTTTCGGACAATTCCGAAGGGAAGGTCCCGTTCGGCCCGCGAACCGGTCCCTTCCAGGAGCAACGCACCGCTTTCGATGGCCTGTTCGGCAAAGGTGTTCAGCAGTGTGGTCTTGCCACTGGCCACCGCACCGCTGACAAGAGCCAGCCGACCCCGGCCCTGCGTCGCGCCGCGCAGCATTTCACGCAGCGCGGAGAGGTGGTTCTCCCATTCGAAGAGGTTCGCAGGCAAAGAATTCATCCCCCGATGAAGCCACCTGATGCCCCCAGCGGACCGCCGGGGGCATCGAGCATGACGAGTGGTGTTTTCCGGTGCGTCAGGCAGGTTTCTGAGGCGGTCGGCTCAGGGTCTCGACCCCGAAAGCGCCTCCGCGACGAGACTCATAATCGGCGCTTGATGCCCGGCCAAGAAGAAGTGGCCACCGGGGAACACCCGGATGTCAAACGCGCCGGTGGTGTGCGACCGCCACGCCTCGGCCTCCTCGAGGCTGGTCCTGGGGTCGTTGTCGCCGGTCAGCACGGTGATCGGCGCGCGGACGGCGGCGCCGGGCACCGAGCGGTAGCTCTCGATCGCCTTGTAGTCACCGCGAATCGCCGGCATCGCCATGCGCAGGATCTCCTCATTTCCGAGGACGCGGGAATCGGTGCCGCTCAGCAGCTTCATCTCGCGTACGACGCCGTCGTCATCGCGCCGGTGCACATTCTCGTCGCGGTAACGGGACGGCGCCCGGCGGCCCGAGGCGAAGAGGGCGAGCGCGGAGAACTCCGGGTCGGACTCCTCCAGCCGGCGGGCGACCTCGAACGCGAGAACGGCGCCCATACTGTGCCCGAAGAAGACGACCGGGAGATCGAGCCAGGGCTTCAACTCCGCGGCGATGGCGTCGGCGTACTCGTCGATGTTCTCGATCAGCGGGTCCTGCCGCCGGTCCTGACGCCCCGGGTACTGCACGCACAGGACATCCGCGGACGACGAAAGCGTTTGGGACATCGGGAAGAAGAACGACGCCGAACCCCCGGCGTGGGGCAGACAGACCAGACGGGCGCGACTCTCCGGCATTGGATGGAATCGTCGTATCCAGACGCTGTCTTCTCGCTGTGCACCCATGCGTAGGGAAAGTCTTTCACTCGTCAAGCGATATGTGGGGGGACAGACGGCAGAGCGTACCGGGCACGCGCCCGAGGACGCGTCGGCAAGCACTGCCCCTTCATGATTAACACGCCCAATGATGTAGGGGGCACCCCTAGTCTAGGGGGATCCTTCTTGACTGGGGTCACGGGGCGTGCGTGACTGTCGTACGCCCTTGTTGAGCGCCTCCACCAGATCGTCCAGGGCGTCGACGAGTTGCTCCGCGTCGCGCAGCGCCACCCCCGGACGGTCCCCGGACCGCCGGCGCCACCGCTCCAGCGACTGGTGCACCGCCGACCAGTTGAGCGGCCGCCGCTCCCGTACCGCCTTCACCGCCTCCGGCAGCGCCTGCCGCAGCGCCGCGGCGAAGTCCCCGGCCTCCTCCGACGGCGACGCGTCCCGCTCCGGCAGATGCGCCTCCAGCAGCATGGCGACCCGGCCCATCGTGGACAGCGCCGTCTGCGCCGCCCGCGCCGCGGGCCGCGACAGCCCGCGGTGGCGCACCGGCTCCCGGTGCGCCTGGGTCTCGCTCTGCTCCCAGGCCTCCCGCGCCGCGCGGGCGTCCAGCAGGGCGTCCCGCACCTGCCGGGGACGGCGCTCGGCGGGGCGGGCGTAGGCGTCGAAGACGGCGGTGGCGAAGGCGCCGTTGGCGGCCAGCCAGTCCGCGAGCCGGTCCCGCAGCCGCGGTGTCTCCCAGGCGGGGAAGACCGCGTACGCGACCATCGCCAGCACCCCGCCGAGCAGCGTCAGCGCCACCCGCGCCTGCACGGTCTGATGCCATGCCTCGCCCGCGATGCTCAGCAGGAAGACCACGTACGCGCTCACGCACGCGGAGGTCACGATGAAGCCGGTGCGCAGCAGCAGATACATCGACATGACGGACAGCACTGCCAGCCCCGCGCTCAGATACGAGCCGGGGTGGACCAGCGCCACCACCCCGCCGCCGACCAGCACCCCGGCCAGGGTGCCCAGGAAGCGGGCGACACCGCGGGAGTAGGTCTGGGCGAAGTCCGGCCGCAGGACCATCGTGGAGGTCAGCGGCGCCCAGTAGGAGTGCCCCAGCGGCAGCGTCGTGCTCAGCAGATAGCCGCTGACGCCGACCACGCACAGCCGCACCGCGTGGCGCAGCACCGGCGAGGACCAGCGGGCCTCGCGGCGGACGGCGCGCAGCGCCATGGCGGCGGTGCCCCCGATACCGGGGCGGGGCAGGAAGCGGTGCACCATCCGGCCTTCTGCGGACACCTCCTCCACCGGCTCGTCGGACGCCTCCACCACGTCCGCCACCAGTGAGAAGAGCCGCAGTGCGGCACGGCGGGCGGCACCGGTCAGCTTGGGCCCGTCCTCCGGCATCCGCAGGACGGCCATGGCCTCGGAGGGCACCCGCACCGGTGTGCCGTGGCGGATGGCGTGGGCCACCGCGTCCAGCACGGTGGCCGTGGCGGCCAGCAGTTCCCGCACCCGGTCGCGCTCGGGCCCCTCCTCGGGGGCGCCGACCACCGGGTCGGCGAGCGAGGCGAGCACCGGGCGGATCCGCTCGGCCAGCAGCCGGTAGCCGCTCAGCTGCCGGGGCCCGCCGGGCCTGACGGGGCGTCAGCGCGGCGGCACTGCGGGCGTCCATCAGCGGCTTGGGGTCGAAGGGCGCCACCGGCTCGTGGCGCAGCCTGCGGGCGTAGTCGGCCACGGCGGCGAGCGCGTCCGCGAGGGCGTCGCGCTGCACACCCCACGGCCGCACCGGGAAGAGCACGATCAGCGCGGCCTGCACCACACCGCCGAGCCCGACCAGCAGGGCGTGCCCCAGGGCGCCCGTGACCGAGGTCGGGAGGGTGACCGTGATCAGCATGACGGCCACCATCTGGGTGGAGACCAGTCCGGAGACCGGGCCGACCGCCCACGACATGCCCGTCATCAGCGTCCACACGGCGAGCATGAGGACGAAGGTGAGGGTGTGGGCGGCGGCCAGATAGCCGAGGAAGGTGCTCACCGCGAGACCGCTCGCGGCGGCCAGCGCCAGCCAGGGGCGGGGGCGCCAGCTGCGCTGGAAGGTGGCGATCCCGGCGGAGAAGGCGCCGAAGGCCGCCGAGACGGCGAGCGTCGGCGAGCCCAGCCACAGCGCCACCCCGACGACGAGCGCGACCCCGCATGCGCCGCGGACCGCGACCAGCGGTTCGGTCCTGGTGCGCTCGATCGCGAGGCCCGTCCGGGCGGTCTCCTTCAAGGCGTGCGACCAGGTCATGCGGCGAGACTACGGGGTGGCCCCGGGAGAACTGAACCAGCCGTTCCGGTCCGGGCCGCCCGGGAGCGGCCCCTGGCGCCGCCCGGGAGCGACCCCCGGCGGGGATCAGTCCCCGGGTGCGCAGTCCACCTGGAGGAGCTGGATCGGCCGGCTGGCGTCGAGGTCCACATAGGCGGTGAAGGACCGGGTCGTCGGCGCCTGGCCCCAGTGGGTGGTGATGGTCGCCCAGCCGACCCGCGCGGACTGGGCCGTGGTCACCTCGCCGACCTCGATGTCCTGCGGCTCGTTCTGCGCGCACAGCAGCAGGTCGTAGTCGGGCGTCTGGGCGGCCTCCTCCTTGAGCTGATCCGAGACCAGGTGCTCCCGCTCCCAGGGGCGCGGGCCGTGGTTTCCGTAGAAGCCCTCCAGGAAGTGGTGGATCTCCTCGGCGGTGTAGCGGCCGTTCGGGTCGGTCTGCGTGGCGGCCGAGGCGGGCGACCCGGCGGCCAGGGCGAGTCCGAGGCCGAGCGCGGCCACACAGCCGCCGGCCACCGCGGCGCGGGAGCGAAGCGCACGAATGGAACGAAGCATGGAAAATCCCCCTGTATACGGTCTTGCGTTGATGATTCGCCCCTTAGCCGGGCGAGCACACAAGAAGACCCCTCAGCCCCTCGAATGGTTGCTCAACTGTCCCTGGGACATGAGAACTTCCCATGCGGACCCCAGTGCGCTATCCGCCCCGCCGGGTTCTGGGTGAACGCGCCGCAGTACAGCACCGGCTCCGAGCCCCGGTCGGTGTGGTGCAGGATCACCACCGGCTTGTCCCTGGGCACCGAGCGGCCCCGCCCGACGTCCAGATAGCCGCTGGCGCCCTGCTTCCGGATGCCGTTGTCGAGGCCGATCTGCACATTGGAGCGCTCCACGTTGTCCGTACTGCGGAAGGCCCGGTTGGCCGCCTCGGCCATCAGCTGCATCGCGTCGTACGCCAGGGCGGCCCGTCCGTCGTCGCGCCACAGGTCATGGGATCCGAAGTCCCTTGCGTAGTCGGCGTTGAACTTCTTGGCGATGTCGCTCAGCCGCGGATGGCCCGCGGGCAGCACATGGACGGTGTGGTACAGCCGCAGCCAGGGCCGGTCCGCATACTCACCGGCGAGGGCGGCGGTGGTGAGGTCATTGCCGCCCAGCACCGTGAGCTTCCTGCCCTCGCACGCCGTGTTGTCCCCGAAGTCGTCGAGGAACGCGCTGAACTGGAGGGCGCGGGAGGCCCAGTAGACGACCGTCCGGGGGTTGGCGGTGATCCGCTCGCACACCGCGTCGGCCAGCTCGCCGATGCTCTCCTTACGGGCGACACCGTCCTTCGGCGACTGCCCCTGGCCGAGACCGCCGCCCCGGCCGCCCGGGGTGTACTCCAGGGTGAACGGCCGGGCGCCGAACCGCTCGGCGAACAGCGTCCCTATCTCGTCGCTGTACAGATCCCGGGGATCCTTGACGACCACGGCGGCGCGGGCCGGGGAGCAGCGCCCGGTGCCGTCGTCCATGACGTTGCCCCGGTGGGCGAAGTCGGCCTCGACCGCGGCCTCACGGCTGTTGGTGGGCGCCACCCTGCGGTAGTACCCGTCCACCTGCATCAGATCCGCCGTGGCCGTGGTGCCCACGACGGGGATCCGCGCGGCCCCCAGGACGCGCACGGCCTCCTGGGTCTGCTTCAGGCTCTTGGAGAAGCCCACCACCCCGATGATCCCGGAGCCCTTCTCACGGGCGTCCTCGGCGACCTGGCGGGCGATGCGCGGTGCGCCCGCGAAGTTCTCCCCCGCGTTACGGCTGTCGACGCGCAGCCAGACCTTCTGGGAGTCGTTGCTCGCCTCGTCGTTCAGCGAGCGCTGGGCCAGGGCGATACCGCGCAACTCGGGCACGGCCGCGTTGTACCGCTGCCCCTCCTGGTCGGCGGCCACGTCCGAGCCGATGTGCACCACCGTACGGGCGGTGCCGCCGTGGTCCTCCACCTCGCGGTCCACCCGTGCGTTCTCCTCGCGGATCAGCCGCCGGGCGTCCTCGTACTGCTTCCGCGGCGAGTCCGCGCTCAGTTCGGGGCGGCCCGCCACGACCTCGCTGGACGCCCCGCCCAGACAGCCGCGGTCCGGCTCGTCCGTGATCCGGTCGACCAGCCATACGCCCGGCGCACTCAGCAGGGCCGCCACCACGGCCCCGGTCAGGGCCAGCTCGGCGGCCGGGCCGAGCCGGAAGGCGCGCGGCGAGACGGGGTCGAGGTCCAGCGCCTCCGACTCCGGCATGGGCTCGGGCAGCGCGGCCCGCAACGGCCGGGGCGCACGCGACGGCATTCCGCTCGCGCCGCGCAGCCGGGCGGCCGCCCGCCCCAGCCCGCCGCTCTCCCCCTCGGTCACCCCGCCCGCCAGGGACGCGGTCACACCGCCCGCCGGGGACGCGGTCACCCCACCCTCCGGGGGCTCGCCCGCCGGGGACACCGGCGCCACCGCCACCACCACGACCGCCGCGCACCGGGTGTCCCGGGCGGCCTCTCCGTACCGCTCCAGGAAGCGCTCCCCGGCCGCCACGCCCGCGGCGTCCTCCGGCAGCTCCAGCAGAAAGACACACCTGGTGCGCCGGCGGCGCCGCCAGGGCGAGATCCGGCCCGGCCGCGCCGCGCGCCGCAGATCCGCCAGCAGCGCGCGCAGCAGCAGCTCCTCCCACCGGCCGACCGCCGCCTCGCCGTCCCGCGCGCGCTCGGCGCGCACCAGCCGCGCGGCGTTCTCGAAGAACTTCTCGGCGGTGCGGCCATGGCTGATGCGCCGCCAGTCCGCGTACCAGCCGCGCCGGGTGGAGCGCAGCAGCCGACGGGTCCGGCGCCGCCCCCACCACCAGCGCGGCAGCAGCTGGAAGAGGGGGCGCACCAGCAGCCGGCGCAGCTCCGCGATCCAGCCCGGCCCCGCCGTGCTCCCCGACCCGCTGTCACCGCCTTCGCCGCCGAACGTCCACAACGCCCGCAGCAGCGGCCCTCGTTTGAGCCGCTGTGCGTAAGCGTGGTCGCGCAGCGCGCCGCCGTCCGGCTCGGCGGCCCGCGGGTCCAGCGCCTGCTCGACGATGTCCCGCATCAACCAGAAGTCGGTGAGCCGCAGACCGCCGGTGCGGCGGGGCACATCGACGCACAGCTCCCGGCCGAGGTCCAGCGCCAGCGGCCGCCGCCCGGCGGCCGCGCGGAGCTCATCGGGGCCCAGCGCCGCGTACGGCACCCGCTTGGCGCCGTCCGGATAGAGCATCCGGCGCAGCCCCCGTATCGCCCGGTGGGCGCGGCCCGGCGCCCCCTCGCCGCTCGCGAGCAGCAGCACGGGCGGCAGCAGATCCCGCGCCTTGGCCTTTCGGTCCCGAGGCACCACGGCGCCCTTGAACGCCTCGATGAACTCCTCGGTCCCTTCCCCCTCCGTGAACCCAGGCACGTCGGCTCCCCCGCTTTCCCCCGGCTTTCCGTGCTTGTTGCGCCTGGGATCCCCGCCCGTCACAACGGCGAAACCCCCTGCCGGACCGGGTCCGGCAGGGGGCGGGGAAACCACTCAAACGTGCGAATCACACGTCACATACGCCTCAGTGGTTCTACATCCTCAGTGGTTCTTCACCCTCAGTGGCTCTGCGCCTCAGTGGTTCTTCGGGAAGCCGAGGTTGATGCCGACCTCCTCGGACGGCTCCGGCCAGCGGGTGGTGACGACCTTGCCGCGGGTGTAGAAGTGCACCCCGTCGTTGCCGTAGATGTGGTGGTCGCCGAAGAGCGAGTCCTTCCAGCCGCCGAAGGAGTGGTAGCCCACCGGCACCGGGATCGGCACGTTGACGCCGACCATGCCCGCCTCCACCTCCAGCTGGAAGCGGCGGGCGGCGCCGCCGTCACGGGTGAAGATGGCCGTGCCGTTGCCCCACTGGGAGCTGTTGATCAGCGCGATGGCCTCGTCGTAGGTCTCGGCGCGCACCACGCACAGCACCGGGCCGAAGATCTCGTCACGGTAGGCGTCGGCCGTCGGCGGGACCCTGTCCAGCAGCGAGACGCCGATGAAGAAGCCGTTCTCATGGCCCGCCACGGAGTACCCCGTGCCGTCCACGACCACCTCGGCGCCCTGGGCCGCGGCCCCGTGCACATAGGAGGCGACCTTGTCGCGGTGCTCCTTGGTGATGAGCGGGCCCATCTCGGAGGCCGGGTCGTTCCCGGGGCCGATCCGCAACTTGGCCGCCCGGTCGGCGATCTTCTTCACCAGGTCGTCGCCCGCGTCGCCGACCGCGACCACGACGGAGACCGCCATGCAGCGCTCACCGGCCGAGCCGTAGGCCGCGTTGATGGCGTTGTCCGCCGCGAAGTCCAGATCGGCGTCGGGCAGCACCAGCATGTGGTTCTTGGCGCCGCCGAGCGCCTGCACCCGCTTGCCGTGCTCGACGGCCCTGGACTGGATGTACTTCGCGATCGGGGTCGAACCCACGAAGCTGACGGCGGCGACGTCCGGGTGCTCCAGCAGCCGGTCGACGGCCACCTTGTCGCCGTTGACCACATTCAGCACCCCGTCCGGCAGCCCCGCCTCGGAGGCCAGCTCGGCCAGCCGGCGGGAGGCCGAGGGGTCCTTCTCGCTGGGCTTGAGGATGAAGGTGTTACCGCAGGCGATGGCCACGGGGAACATCCACAGCGGCACCATCGCCGGGAAGTTGAACGGTGTGATGCCCGCGACCACACCGAGCGGCTGGCGGATCGAGGAGACGTCGACCCCGGTGGAGACCTGGGTGGACAGCTCGCCCTTCAGCTTCTCGGCGATCCCGCAGGCCAGCTCCACGATCTCCAGACCGCGGGCCACCTCGCCGAGCGCGTCCGAGTGGACCTTGCCGTGCTCGGCGGTGATCAGCTCGGCGATCTCGTCGCGATGGGCGTCCAGCAGCTCGCGGTACTTGTAGAGGACCGCGGTGCGCTTGGACAGCGAAAAGGTGCCCCAGGAGCGGAACGCCTCCTTGGCCGCGGCCACGGCCGCGTCGACCTCGTCCACGGAGGCCAGGGCGACCTGGGTGTCCTGGGCCCCGGTGGCGGGGTTGTAGACCGGCCCGTACGCGCCGGTCGCGCCCTCGACGGTTTTGCCGCCGATCCAGTGGTTGACGGTCTTCATGGGTGCGGAGCCTTTCTCTAGAAAAACGTCAGAGGTGGCGGCGGCGTGCGGCGGCCTGCCGGTCGTAGTCCTCGCGGGCCTTCACGGCGGCCGGACGGGTCGCGGTCTGGGCGACAGGCACATCCCACCACGCCTGTGCCTCGGGTGCGCCGGACACTGTGTCGGCCGTTTCGGTCTCCACATAGACACATGTGGGCCGGTCCGAGGCGCGGGCCTCGGCGAGCGCCTCCCGCAGCTCGCCCACGCTCTTCGCGCGCAGCACGTCCATGCCCAGCGAGGCGGCGTTGGCGGCCAGGTCGACCGGGAGCGGATCGCCGGTGTACCGCCCGTCGGCCGCCCGGAAGCGGTAGGCGGTGCCGAAGCGCTCGGCGCCGGTCGTCTCCGACAGACCGCCGATCGAGGCGTAGCCGTGGTTCTGGAGCAGCACGATGTTGATGTTGATGCCCTCCTGGACCGCGGTGACGATCTCGGTGGGCATCATCAGATACGTACCGTCGCCGACCAGCGCCCAGACCGGGGTGCCGGGCGCCGCGAGCCGTACGCCGATGGCGCCGGGGATCTCGTATCCCATGCAGGAGTAGCCGTATTCGAGGTGGTACTGGCGCGGGGAGCGGGCGCGCCACAGCTTGTGGAGGTCGCCCGGCAGCGAGCCCGCCGCGTTGATCACCACGTCCTCGTCGCCGACGACCGCGTCCAGCGCGCCCAGGACCTGGGTCTGGGACGGGCGGGCGGTCTCGTCCTCGGCGGCGTACGCGGCGTCCACCCGGCGCTCCCACGCGGTCTTCCCGGTGCGGTACTCGGCCTCGTACATCTCGTCCACCCGGTGGCCCGCCAGCTCGGCGGTGAGCGCTTCGAGCGCGGCGCGGGCGTCGGCGACCACGGTGGTGGCGCCGAGCTTATGGGCGTCGAACGGCGTGATGTTGAGGTTGAGGAAGCGGACGGCCGGGTCCGCGAACAGGGTCGCGGAGGCGGTGGTGAAGTCGCTGTAGCGGGTGCCCACTCCGATGACCAGGTCGGCGGTGCGGGCGAGGTCGTCCGCGACGGCGGTGCCGGTGTGGCCGATGCCGCCGATGTCGGCGGGGTGGTCATGGCGCAGCGAGCCCTTGCCCGCCTGGGTGGAGGCCACCGGGATGCCGGTCGCGTCCACGAGGGCGCGCAAGCTGTCCTCGGCCTCGCTGTGGTGGACCCCGCCGCCCGCGACGATCAGCGGCCGGCGGGCGGCGCGGATGGTCCGCGCGGCGGCGGCCACCTCGGCCGCCTCGGGGGCGGGGCGGCGCACGTGCCACACCCGGTCGGCGAAGAACTCCTCGGGCCAGTCGAACGCCTCGGCCTGGACGTCCTGTGGCAGGGCCAGGGTGACGGCGCCGGTCTCGGCCGGGTCCGCCAGCACCCGCATGGCCTGGAGCGCGGCCGGGATCAGCGCCTCGGGGCGCATCACCCGGTCGAAGTAGCGGGAGACCGGGCGCAGCGCGTCGTTCACCGAGATGTCGCCCGCGTAGCCCACTTCGAGCTGCTGGAGCACCGGGTCGGCGGGCCGGGTGGCGAAGATGTCGCCGGGCAGCAGCAGCACCGGCAGCCGGTTGACGGTGGCGAGCGCGGCACCGGTGACCAGGTTGGTGGCGCCGGGGCCGATGGAGGTGGTGACGGCCTGGGCGGCGAGCCGGTTGTTCTGCCGGGCGTAGCCGACCGCGGCGTGCACCATCGCCTGTTCGTTACGGCCCTGGAGGTACGGCATGGTGTCCGGCCCGGACTCCAGCAGCGCCTGGCCGAGCCCGGCCACATTGCCATGGCCGAAGATTCCCCAGGTGGCGTTGATCAGGCGATGCCGCTGCCCGTCCCGCTCGGTGTACTGGTGGGCCAGGAACTCCACCAGCGCCTGGGCGACGGTGAGGCGGCGCACTGCCGAACCGTTCATCGTGGGTCTCCAGCGGGTGCTTGATAGAGGGGCAGACGGGGGTCGACGGGCTGGTCCGGCCAGGTGGAGCGGATCCAGGCGTGGTCGGGGTGGTCGCAGATGAGCCAGGCGCGCTCCGCCTCCGGGCCCGCCATGACGTTCAGGTAGTACATGTCATGCCCGGGAGCCGCGATGGAGGGGCCGTGCCAGCCGTCGGGGATCAGGACGGTGTCCCCGGAGCGGACCTCGGCGAGCACATCGGTGCCGCGGCCGTGGCCGGACGGGGAGACTCGCTGATAGCCGACGCCCTCGTTGCCGTGGGCCTCGGCGATCTCGAAGTAGTAGATCTCCTCCAGCTCGCTCTCCTCACCGGGGCGGCACTGGTCGTGCTTGTGCGGCGGGTACGAGGACCAGTTGCCGCCCGGGGTGAGCACCTCGACGGCGATCAGCTTGTCGCATTCGAAACCGCCGGCTGACTTTCCGCCTCCGGCGGGGGCCGCCGCGCCGAAGTTGTTGACCTGGCGCGAGCAGTTGCCGCTGCCGCGCAGCTCGACGGGGACGGCGGAGGCCGGTCCGTAGCGCGCGGGCAGCCGGCGCTCGCAGCGGGCGCCGGTGAGCGCGAAGCGGCCGCCCGCGCCGCTGGCGATCTGGGCGTGGGAGTCGCGCGGCAGATAGACGAAGTCGCTCACCCCGCTGAACACGCTCTCCCGGCCGTGCAGTTCGAACGCCTGGCCCTCGGCGATCACGGTGCAGCCGCCGCTCAGCGGCAGCACGATCCACTCGCTGTCCCCGGTGGCCAGCGAGTGCGAACCGCCGGGCGGCAGATCGAGGACCCGCAGGCTGGAGTAGCCCCAGCCGGCCCGCTCGGGGTCGATGTCCACGGCGTAGGGGCCGTCGGCCGCCTTGCCGGCCTGCACATGGAAGCCGGGGAACGGATCGGTGGTGGTCATGGCGTGAAGTCTCTGCCTTTCTTACAGCGTCACAGCAGGCCGACGGCGGTGTCCACGGCGGTCTCGACACTGCCCTCCGCCGGATAGAGCAGGGAGCGGCCGACGACCAGCCCCTGCACGGTGGGCAGGCCCAGCGCCTTGCGCCACTTCTCGTACGCCTCCTCCTGGTCCTGCGGAGACTTGCCCACGTCGCCGCCGAGCAACACCGCCGGAAGGGTGCTCGTCTCCATCACCGCCGCCATCTCGTCGGCGTCGTCGGTGACCGGCACCTTCAGCCAGGTGTAGGCGGAGGTTCCGGCGAGGCCGGAGGCGATGGCTATGGACTTGGTGACGGCCTCGGCGGACAGGTCGTTGACGACCTTTCCGCCCGTCCGCCGGGAGATGAACGGCTCGACGAAGACGGGCAGCCGCCGCTCGGCCATGTCGTCGATGGCGCGGGCCGTGGTGACCATGGTGGTCAGCGAACCGGCGTCCTCGTAGTCGATGCGCAGCAGCAGCTTGCCGGCGTCGAAGCGGAGGCGCTCGATGTCCTGGGGGCGGTGTCCGGTGAACCGGTCGTCGAGCTCGAACGAGGCCCCGGCGAGACCGCCGCGGTTCATCGAGCCCATGACGACCTTGCCGTCGAGGGCGCCGAGCAGCAGCAGGTCCTCGAGGATGTCGGCGGTGGCGAGCACCCCGTCGACCCCGGGCCGGGACAGCGCCACGCACAGCCGCTCCAGCAGTTCGACCCGGTTGGCCATGGCCAGCTTGTGGCCGCCGACGGCGAGGGCGCCGCGCGCCGGATGATCGGCGGCCACGATCATCAGGCGGCCGCTGTCACCGATGAGGGGGCGGCGGACCCGGCGGGCGGCCGCCTCGGCGATGGCCTCCGGGTGGCGGCTGCGCACCGTCACGAGGTCGGAAACGCTGATACTCAAGGGATTTTCCTCTCTTTTCGAGGCTCGGTTCGCCTCCGGGGCGCCTAAGTCGCTGTCGACGGTCGACGGGCTCGGTCGCTCGTTCCTCGCTCCCTGCGCGCGACTCCCTTTCGACAGCGACGCGCCCCTTCGGCTCGCCCCCAGCTACCGCTGGGAGGTACCCCCGGCCGGTCGGACGGAGACACCCGTAACGATGGGCACCCAGCGGCCTCCCCACTGGGCCCCGGGGTCAGCCTCCACCGAGCAGAGCCTCGACCTCCGCTTCCGTGGGCATCGCGGAGGAGCAGGCGAGGCGGGACGCGACGATGGCGCCCGCCGCGTTGGCGTACCGCATCACGCGCTCCAGGGGCCAGCCCGAGAGCAGCCCGTGGCACAGGGCGCCGCCGAACGCGTCGCCCGCGCCGAGCCCGTTGACCACCTCGACCGGGACCGGCGGGACCTCCGCGGTGGTGCCGTCGCGGTGCACGGCGAGCACCCCGCGCGGTCCCTGTTTGACGACGGCGATCTCCACACCCGCGTCCAGCAGCGCCTGCGCGCACGCCTTGGGCTCGCGCGCACCCGTGGCGATCTCGCACTCGTCCAGGTTGCCGACGGCGACGGTGGCGTGGCGCAGCGCCTCGGCGTAGAAGGGGCGGGCGGTCTCCGGATCGGCCCAGAACATCGGCCGCCAGTCGAGGTCGAAGACGGTGGTGCCGCTCTTGGCGCGGGCGGCGAGCGCGGCGAGGGTGCTGGTGCGGCTGGGCTCCTCGCTGAGCCCGGTGCCGGTCATCCAGAAGATCCGGGCGGCGCGGATGGCGTCGAGGTCCAGCTCATCGGAGTGGATCTCCAGATCGGGCGCCTTGGGACGGCGGTAGAAGTACAGCGGGAAGTCGTCCGGCGGGAAGATCTCACAGAACGTGATCGGGGTGGGGTACTCCTCGACGGGGGTGACGAAGCGGTCGTCCACCCCGAAGGCCCGCAGCTCCTGGTGGATGTAGTCGCCGAACGGATCCGCGCCGGTGCGGCTGATCACCGCGGAGCGGTGGCCGAAGCGGGCCGCGGAGACCGCGACGTTGGTCGCCGAGCCGCCGAGGAACTTTCCGAACGATTCAACCTGCGGCAGTGGCACACCGGTCTGGAGTGGATAGAGGTCCACTCCGATGCGGCCCATCGTGATCAGGTCGTGCGGCTCACTCATGCCTGCCCCTTCGGGAAAGACGCAGCTCAGGGTCTGGACTTCAGAATTCCGGGATCCGCCCCGGCTCTTCAGGTCTAGACGTGCGCCCTACCCACTGTCAAGACTTTGTCCTTACATACGGACGTAATCATCCGGGCCCACAGGGCACGTTATTACCTCGTTACGTCCAGATGAAATGTTGTCATGACAAAGTCTTGACAGTGGCCACCCACGGGGAGAGGCTCCCGTTCTGCAACGGCCGTGCTGATTCGACGGACCTGGCTTTGAGAGGTGCTGGAACGGATGGACCTCAGACTCAATCGACACCGCAGAGCGGGCCTCGCCGCACTCGCCACCGCAGCCGCCCTCCTGGCGGCGGCCTGCAGCAGTCAGGGTGGCAAGAAGGCCCAGGAAGCCGACGCCGGCCTCGCGGCCGGTAAGGCCGACACCCCGCGGATGAGGATCGCGATGATCACTCACGCCGCCCCGGGCGACACCTTCTGGGACACGGTGCGCAAGGGCGCCAAGGCCGCGGCGGCCAAGGACAACGTCGACCTCGTCTACTCCAGCAACCCCAACGGAGCCGACCAGGCCAACCTGATCCAGAACGCGATCAACCAGAAGGTCGACGGCATCGCCGTCACCCTCGCCAAGCCCGACGCCATGAAGGGCGCGATAGCCAAGGCGAAGAAGGCCGGGATCCCGGTCGTCGCCTTCAACGCCGGACTCGACCAGTGGAAGGACATGGGCCTGCTGGAGTACTTCGGCCAGGACGAGAACATCGCGGGCCAGGCGTTCGGCAAGCACCTCAACGAGATCGGCGCCAAGCACGACATCTGTGTGATCCAGGAGCAGGGCCATGTCGCCCTCGAGGCCCGCTGCGCGGGTGTGAAGAAGACCTTCAAGGGCAAGACCGACATCCTCTACGTCAACGGAACCGACATGCCGTCGGTCAAGTCGACGATTTCCGCGAAGCTCAAGCAGGATTCGAGCATCGACTATGTCGTCACCCTGGGTGCCCCGTTCGCCCTGACCGCCGTGCAGTCCGCGAAGGACGCGGGCGACAAGGCCAAGGTCGCCACCTTCGACCTCAACAAGGACCTGGTCTCGGCCGTGCAGAGCGGCGATGTCCAGTTCGCCGTCGACCAGCAGCCGTACCTCCAGGGCTATCTGTCCATCGACTCCCTGTGGCTCTACAAGAACAACGGCAACTTCAGCGGCGGCGGCGAGCAGCCCGTGCTGACCGGGCCCGCGTTCGTCACCAAGGACAACGTGGACACCATCGCTACGTTCGCCCAGAAGGGAACGCGGTGAGCCGGTCATGACCCATACCGCCACCCCGGCGGCCGCGACCCCGCCCGCCTCCCCCGCGGTCCCGCCCAAGAGCCGCACCGCCGAGCGCTCGCTGGCCCGGCGGGCGCTGGCCCGGCCCGAGATCGGGGCGCTGGTCGCGGCCGTCGGCGTCTACCTCTTCTTCTTCGCCGTGGCCCCCACCTTCCGGCAGGCCGACTCCTTCGCCACCGTTCTCTACCAGGCGTCCACCATGGGCATCATGGCGCTGGCCGTCTCCCTGCTGATGATCGGCGGCGAGTTCGACCTGTCGGCCGGTGTCGCCGTCACCTCCTCGGCGCTGGCCGCGAGCATGCTCAGCTTCCAGCTCACCGCCAATGTCTGGGTGGGTGTGCTCGTCGCCCTGCTGGTCTCGCTCACCGTGGGGCTGATCAACGGGCTGCTGCTGATCAAGACCGGGCTGCCCAGCTTCCTGGTCAGCCTCGCCAGCTTCCTGATGCTGCAGGGCGCCAACCTGGCCATCACCAAGCTGCTGACCGGCAATGTCGCCACCGACACCATCAGCGACATGGACGGCTTCGACCAGGCCAAGTCGCTCTTCGCCTCCGAGGTCGACGTCTTCGGCGTCGATGTGAAGATCACCGTGCTGTGGTGGCTGATCTTCGCCGCCATCGCCACCTGGGTGCTGCTGCGCACCAAGTTCGGCAACTGGATCTTCGCGGCCGGTGGCTCGAAGGAGAGCGCACGGGCCGTGGGCGTCCCGGTGAACCTCACCAAGATCGCCCTCTTTATGACGGTGGGCTTCGCGGCCTGGTTCGTGGGCATGCATCTGCTCTTCGAGTACAACACCGTGCAGGCCGGCGAGGGCGTGGGCAACGAGTTCTACTACATCATCGCGGCCGTGATCGGCGGCTGCCTGCTCACCGGCGGCTATGGCTCCGCGATCGGCGCGGTCCTCGGCGCCTTCATCTTCGGCATGGTCAACCAGGGCATCGTCTACGCCAACTGGAACCCCGACTGGTTCAAGTTCTTCGTCGGCGTGATGCTGCTGCTCGCGACCCTCGTCAATCTGTGGGTGCGCCGTCAGGCCGCCAGGAGGTGATCGGAATGGCAACGAACGTCACCAAGGACAGCGCCGCACAGGCTTCCGCACCGGACGAGGAGCCGGTGATCCGGCTGCGGGACGTGGGCAAGCTCTACGGGAACATCCGCGCCCTGGAGGGCATCGACCTGGCCGTCCGGCCGGGCCGGGTGACCTGTGTGCTCGGCGACAACGGCGCCGGCAAGTCCACCCTGATCAAGATCATCTCGGGGCTGCACCAGCATGACGAGGGCGAATACCTCGTGGACGGCGAGCCGGTGCGGCTGAACACCCCGCGCGACGCCCTGAAACTGGGCATCGCCACCGTCTACCAGGACCTCGCCACCGTGCCGCTGATGCCGGTATGGCGGAACTTCTTCCTCGGCTCCGAGCTGACCCGCGGCCCCTGGCCGGTGCGGCGGCTGGACATCCAGCGGATGAAGCAGATCACCGGCGAGGAGCTGTCCGCCATGGGCATCCACCTCGACAACCTGGAGCAGCCCATCGGCACCCTCTCCGGCGGTCAGCGGCAGTCCGTGGCCATCGCCCGAGCGGTCCACTTCGGCGCCCGGGTGCTGATCCTGGACGAGCCCACCGCGGCGCTCGGCGTCAAGCAGTCCGGTGTGGTGCTCAAGTACATCGCGGCGGCGCGCGAGCGCGGGCTCGGCGTCATCTTCATCACCCACAACCCGCACCACGCCTATATGGTCGGCGACCACTTCGCGGTGCTCCGGCTCGGCGCCCTGGAGCTGAACGCGGCGCGCGAGGACGTCAGCCTCGAAGAGCTCACCAACCATATGGCCGGCGGTGCCGAACTGGCCGCGCTCAAGCATGAGCTGGCCCAGGTCCGCGGGGTCGATGTGGACGAGCTGCCGGAGGAGGTGGCCGCCCCTTCCTCCTGACGGACGCCACCTGACGGACGCCATTCTTCCGACGCCTTTCCCTGACAAGACGTCCGAATGTCCTGACGAAGCCTTGACGGACGCCCGCCCGGCCGGTGAAGCTGCCCAAAACAGCACGACGCGGGCACCCCAGCACACCGAGGAGACCCTCTGCCATGACTGCCGACGCCTCCCCCGTACCCGCCCTGGACCGCATCCGGGTCGGCTCGGCCCCCGACTCCTGGGGGGTGTGGTTCCCCGACGACGATCAGCAGGTCCCCTGGCAGCGCTTCCTCGACGAGGTCACCGAGGCCGGTTACGAGTGGATCGAGCTGGGTCCCTACGGCTATCTGCCCACGGACCCGGCCCGGCTCACCGAGGAGACCGGCCGGCGCGGTCTCACGGTCTCCGCGGGCACCGTCTTCACCTCGCTGCACCGCGGCCCCGAGGTCTGGGACGCCACCTGGGAGCACGTCTCCCAGGTGGCCGAGCTGACCCGGGCGATGAACGCCAAGCACCTCGTGGTCATCCCCTCCTTCTGGCGGGACGACAAGACCGCCGAGCTGATCGAGCCCCCGACGCTCAGCGCGGAGCAGTGGCGCCATCTGTCCACCGGGATGGAGCGGCTCGGCCGTGAGGTGCGGGAGCGCTTCGGGCTGGACATCGTCGTCCACCCGCATGCCGACACCCATATCGACACCGAGGAGAACGTGGCCCGCTTCCTGGACGCCACCGACGCAGACCTGGTCAACCTCTGCCTGGACACCGGCCACTACGCCTACTGCGGCGGCGACAGCGTCAAGCTGATCGAGACCTACGGCGAGCGCATCGGCTATCTCCACCTCAAGCAGGTCGACCCGGAGATCCTCGCCGATGTGGTCAAGAACCAGGTGCCGTTCGGCCCCGCCGTCCAGCGCGGTGTGATGTGCGAACCGCCCCACGGCATTCCGGAGCTGGGCCCCGTCCTGACCGCGGCCCAGAACCTGGATGTGGATCTGTTCGCCATCGTCGAGCAGGACATGTACCCCTGCCCGCCCGGCCGGCCCTTCCCCATCGCCGAGCGCACCCGGCGCTTCCTGCGCTCCTGCGGCGCCTGACCCGTCCCTTTTCGCCCCACGGGCCTTCGCCCACCCGGGCCTTCGCCCCACGGGCCTTCGAACCGTCCAGAGAGCAGAGAGAGAAGAGAGAGCAGTCTATGACCCAGCAGGGAACGCTCGGGGTCGCCGTCATCGGGACCGGCAAGATGGGCGCCGACCATGTCCGCCGCGTCAACGACGTGATCAGCGGCGCCCGGGTGGCCGCCGTGGTCGACATCGACGAGGCGCGGGCCAAGGCGGTCGCCGACACCGCCGACGGCTGTCAGGCGTTCACCGACCCGGCCGCCGCGATGGCCGCGCCCGGCGTGGACGCGGTGCTGATCGCCTCGCCGGGGCCCGCGCACGAGGCCGCGCTGCTCAGCGCGTTCGAGCGCGATCTGCCGGTGCTGTGCGAGAAGCCGCTCACCCCGGACTCCGCGTCCGCGCTGCGGGTGCTGGAGGCCGAGCAGCGGCTGGGCCACCGCCGGGTGCAGGTGGGCTTCATGCGCCGCTACGACACCGAGTTCATGAAGCTCAAGGCGCTGCTGGCCGGGGGTGAGCTGGGCCGCCCGCTGCTGCTGCACTGCCGCCACCGCAATGCCTCGGTGCACTCGTACTTCACCAACGAGATGATGATCACCGACTCGGTGGTGCATGAGATGGACCAGTCGCGCTGGCTGCTGGAGCAGGAGATCGCCGCGGTCACCGTGCTCAAGCCGACACCCAGCTCGCTGTCGCCCGAGCCGCTCAGCGACCCCCAGCTGGTGGTCTTCGAGACCACCGGCGGAGCGATCGTCAATGTGGAGATCTTCGCCACCTGCGGCTTCGGCTACCAGGTGCAGGCGGAGGCGGTGTGCGAGCGGGGCACCGCCCGCGTCGGCGACGCCCACGGGATGCTGGTCAACCGGCCCGGCACCTGGGGCGGGGAGATCGCCCCCGACTTCGTGGCCCGCTTCGAAGAGGCGTACGACCGCGAGGTGCAGAGCTGGGTCAACGCCACCCGGCGCGGGGAGATCGAGGGCCCCAGCGCCTGGGACGGCTATGCCGCGACCGCCGTCAGTGAGGCGGGGGTCCGGGCCCAGGCCACGGGCCGGCGCACGGCCGTCGAGATGATCGAGCGCCCCGCCTTCTACAGCTGACATCCCGTCTCCAGCTGACACCCAGCGGGCCGGCCGTGACCTTGCGGCCGGCCCGCTGTGGTCATGGCGTCCGAGTCCCGTCCGGTGCGTCACTCGTGCGTCACAGCGGTCACATCTCCACACGCCTCCGTCACAGGTGTTCAACAGCCCCGAGCCGCCCTTCACTCAGCGTCGTTGACCGGGCACAGGCTGATGCAATGTGAGCAGGCGCGCCGTGGCTCCCCCGACGGCCCCACCGGGCCGTGACCGCGACGCCCTGCGGAAGGGCATAAGAGATGACCGACCGGAGGCTGTGGTCGTACAAGGAGATCGCCGCGCATATCGGTGTGCAGACCGACACCGTACGGTCCTATCGCAAGCACGGTCTGCTGCCGCCCCCCGATCATGTGGAGGGCGGCAAGCCGTATTGGTACGCGGATACGATCCGCTCCTGGGTGGTCCGCAGACCCGGCAACCGCCGCGCCCGGCGTGATGGCAAGGACTAGCGGTGCGGCCACACCCGCGTGAACCGCTAGCGGCCCGTGCTCACCCGGTCCCGCGCCTTCTCCCCCTCTCCCTGACCTCCGTCCTCACCACGAGGCCCGCCCTTGCCGCGTGCCCCGTCCTCACCACGAGGTCCGCCCTTGCCGCCGCACCGGCGATCGTCGGCCTCGCCTCCGGTGGCGGCATCCGCGCCGGCCCCGGAGTCCCCGCGGCGTTCGGCGGGGGTGGATTCCCCCTCACTCAGCCCGAACCGGGTGTGCAGCCGGCGCAGCGGGCCCGGGGCCCACCAAGTGGCCCGGCCGGTCAGCTTCATCACCGCCGGCACCAGCAGCCCGCGCACCACCATCGCGTCCATCAGCACGGCCAGGGCGATACCCAGCCCCAGCATCTTGGTGTTGGTGACCCGCGAGGTGCCGATGCCCACCATCACCACGGCGAGGATCAGCGCCGCCGCCGTGATCAGGCCGCCGGTGCGCCGCAGCCCGAACTCCACCGCCGCCTGATGGTCCCCGGTGCGGTCGTACTCCTCCTTGATCCGGGAGAGCAGGAAGACCCCGTAGTCCATGGAGAGCCCGAAGGCGACGCAGAACATCAGGACGGGCAGGGTGGTCTCGATATCGCCGGAGGTGGTGAAGGAGAGCGGACCGGACAGATGCCCGTCCTGGAAGACCCACACCACCGCGCCGAACATCGCCGTCAGACTGAGCGCGTTGAGCAGCACTGCCTGAATCGGTATCAGCACGCTGCCGGTGAGCAGGAAGACCAGCAGCAGGGTGACGGCGACGATGATGGCCGCGGCCCAGGGCAGCCGATCGGCTATGGAGTCCTTGGTGTCCACCAGGACGGCGGCGGTGCCGGTCGCCGAGGTGGTGAACGACGGCTCCTGGGCGCGGATCGTCCGCACCAGATCCTGGCTGGCGGTGTCCACGGCCTCGCCCTTGGGCTGCACGGTGATCTCCGCCGAGCCATCGGACAGCCGCGCCGCCTCCGCCGGCCCCGGCTCGGCCACCCGCCGCCCGTCGGCGAACCGGCCCGCCGGACTGTCCACCCGCAGCACCTGGGGGAGGGCGGAGACCTTGGCGCTGTAGTCGGCGAGGGCGTTGGTGCCGCTGCCGGTGCCCTCGGCGAGAACCTCCACCGCGCCCCCGGGACCGCCGGGGAACCCCTCCCGGACGTGCTGCTGCACCACATGGGACTCGGCGCTCGACGGCAGCTGACGGTCGTCCGCGGTGCCGAACTCCACCCTCAGGAACGGCAGTCCCAGCGCGACCAGACCGGCGACGGTGGCCAGCGCGAACACCGGGGCGCGCCGCATCACCAGCCGCGCGAGCCGCGCCCAGCCCGCTCCGGGCTCACCGCCGCGGGCCGGGCGGCCACGGCGCAGCAGCCGGGTGAGATCCAGTGCGTTGACCCGGTCGCCCAGGAGGATGAGCGCCGCGGGCAGGACCACCAGGGCCGCGGTGGCGGCGATCAGCACCACCGCGATCCCCGCATAGGCGAAGGAGCGCAGGAAGTACTGCGGGAAGACCAGCATGGCGGCGAGCGAGGCGGCGACGGTCAGCGCAGAGAAGAGCACGGTGCGCCCGGCGGTGCGCAGCGTGGCCGCGACAGCGGGCAGCTTCTCCGCGCCCCGGCCCAGCTCCTCGCGGAAGCGGCGCACGATGAACAGGGCATAGTCGATGGCGAGTCCGAGGCCGAGCGCGGTGGTCAGGTTCTGCGCGAAGACCGAGACATCGGTGAGCTCGGTGAGCCCGCGCAGCACCGCGTCGGTGCCGAGGATCGCGATAATGCCGACGCCGAGCGGCAGCAGGGCGGCCACGGCGCTGCCGAAGACCATGACGAGCAGCACCAGGGTGATGGGCAGGGCGATCATCTCGGCCCGCAGCAGATCCTCCTGGATGGTGGACTGCAGCTCATGGCGGACCGCGACCATCCCGCCGACCCGCACCTCGACCGGGCCGTGGGCGCCCCGGTAGTGGGGCGCTATGCGCTCCAGCGCCTTGCCCGCCGCCGACTCATCGCCCAGGATCCGCGCGGCGATGATCGCCTCGCCCCGGTCCCGGGCGCGAAGCGAGGGCGCGCCGGTGGTCCAGTACGAGGTGACCCCGGTGACCGCCTTCTCGTCCGAGAGCTTCTTGGTCAGGGACCGGGCCTCGGCGGCGACGGCCGGATCGTCCACGGTCTTCTTACCGCTGTCCACGAGCAGGATCAGATTGGGCTGGGAGGCGGGGAAGCGCTTCTCGAGCGCCTTGGTGGCATACGCGGACTCGGACGCGGGGTCCTCCCAGCCGCCGCTTCCCATCCGGTCGGCGACCCCACTCCCGGCTACGACGGCCAGCGCGGTGAAGATCAAAGCGATCAGCAGAGACAGCCGAGGACGCGCCGTGACCAGGCGGGTCCACCCTCCGATCCGGTCGTCGGGTGGGCGGTTGACATCGGTCATGGCGCGGTGTCCCCTTCACCTGTGCCCCATGCCGCCACCAAATGTCCGTAGGCAGCACGGGTCGCTGATTACCATGGGCGGTAAACACGAGCGGCCGCTCGCGTTTCTCAAGAATGCGAGCGGGCGCTCGTGTTTGTCAATCGAACACGGAGAGCCGGGGAAAACAGGTGAGCGAGAGCAAGGCGGGCCAGCCCGACGAGACGGCGAAGCCGCGCCGCAGACAGGCGCGCGGCGAACGCCGGATCCAGCAACTGCTCGACGCCGCCGCCAGCGTCTTCTGCCGCGCCGGCTACACCTCCGCGAGCACCAACGCCATCGCCCGCGAGGCCGGGGTCTCCCCCGGCACGCTGTACCAGTTCTTCCCGAACAAGGAGGCCATCGCCGTCGAACTCGGCGAGCGCCTCAACCGCCGGATGCTGGAGACCCACGGAGTGGTCTTCACCCTCGAGAACGCCGCGCTGCCGCTGCGCGAACTGATCGACGCGGTCCTCGACCCGATGATCGAGTTCAACTGTGCGAACCCCGCCTTCCTGACCCTGCTCCAGTCGTCCGACGCACCGGGCCACTTCCTCGAGGAGCACGCCGCCCTGCACGACTCGATCCAGGACCGCATCGGCGAGCTGATCGGCGTCCGCAACCCCGGCCTCTCCCCCGAGCGCCGCACCCACACCGCGAACATGGCGTTCGCCCTGTTCAAGGCCGGGCTGGGGCTGATCCTCGGCCATGAGGGCGCGGAACGGGAGGCGTACGTCGCGGAGTTGAAGACCGCCCTGTACGGCTATCTCGCCCCGGTGCTCGGCACCGAGGGAGCCCCCGCCCGGCCCTGACCCCCGCGCCACACCCCGTCACCCGCCCCTCCCCCGCCCCGGGCCGCGGAGGGGTGTGCGCGGGCGCACCACACCCATCACCGACCGGCGCACCACCGGCTTCCATCCATACCCCCTAGGGGTATAGAGTGGGGATTGCCAGGAGACGCTGAGGCATTCCGGCGCCTCCTGCGCACCGACCGTCACGCTTCCCCACACAGGAGAACCCCATGAGCTCCGAGGCAGTCACCACCGTCTACAAGGTGACCGGTATGACCTGCGGCCACTGCGAAGGCGCCGTCACCGAGGAGATCAGCGCCCTCGACGGCGTGGCCTCCGTCAAGGCCGTGGCGTCCACCGGCCAGGTCACCGTGGTCTCGGCCGCCCCGCTGGACGACGAGAACGTCCGCGCCGCCGTGGACGAGGCGGGCTACGAGCTCGCCGGCCGGGCCTGAGCGAGCCCCCACCAAACCCCCGCCGGACCGTGCCGCCCTGCTCATACAGTCGCCGTACGGCCCGGCCCTCCTCCCAGGAGACCAGACATGACCAGCACGGCACCGCCCGCCGGGCCCGCCGCCGACACCACGGCGACGGCCGGCGGGCCCTCGCAGGTCGAGCTCGCCATCGGCGGGATGACCTGTGCGTCCTGCGCCGCCCGTGTCGAGAAGAAGCTCAACCGCCTCGGCGGCGTCACCGCCACGGTGAACTTCGCCACCGAGAAGGCCAAGGTGTCCTACGGCGAAGGGATCGAGGTCGCCGACCTGATCGCCACCGTCGTCAAAACCGGGTACACCGCCGAGGAACCGCGCCCCGCAGTGCCCGAGCCCCGCGCCCCCGAGGGCGCCGCCGCACCGGAGGCCGACCCGCGCGGCGAGGCCGCGCCGGACTCCCTGCGCCACCGCATGCTCGTCTCCCTCGTGCTGTCCCTACCCGTGGTGGTGCTGGCGATGGTGCCGTCCCTCCAGTTCGACAACTGGCAGTGGCTCTCGCTCACCCTCGCCGCGCCGGTCGTCGTCTGGGGCGGTGCGCCCTTCCACAAGGCCGCCTGGACGAACGCCCGGCACGGCGCGGCCACCATGGACACCCTCGTCTCCATCGGCACCCTGGCGGCCCTCGGCTGGTCCGCATGGGCGCTGTTCTTCGGCGACGCGGGCATGCCCGGTATGCGGCACGGCTTCGACCTCACCGTCTCCCGCACCGACGGATCGTCCTCGATCTACCTGGAGGCGGCGGCCGGAGTGACCGCGCTGATCCTCCTCGGCCGCCATCTGGAGGCGAGGTCCAAGCGGCGGGCGGGCGCGGCGCTGCGCGCGCTGCTGGAGCTCGGCGCCAAGGACGTGGCCGTACTGCACGGAGGGCTCGAGGTACGGATCCCCGTCGGTGAGCTGGCGATCGGCGACCGCTTCGTGGTGCGGCCCGGTGAGAAGATCGCCACCGACGGCACGGTCGTCGAGGGCTCCTCCGCCGTGGACGCCTCGATGCTGACCGGCGAGTCGGTGCCGGTGGACGTGGGGGTCGGCGACGCGGTGGCGGGCGCGACCGTCAACACGTCGGGCCGGATCGTGGTCGAGGCCACCCGGGTCGGCGCGGACACCCAGCTGTCCCGTATGGCCAAGCTGGTCGAGGACGCGCAGAACGGCAAGGCCGAGGTGCAGCGGCTCGCCGACCGGGTCTCGGGGATCTTCGTACCGATCGTGCTGCTGATCGCCGTCGGCACCCTGCTGGGCTGGCTGCTCACCACGGGCGCCCCGGCCGCCGCCTTCACCGCGGCCGTCGCCGTCCTGATCATCGCCTGCCCCTGCGCCCTGGGCCTGGCCACCCCGACCGCGCTCATGGTCGGCACCGGCCGCGGCGCCCAGCTGGGCATCCTGATCAAGGGGCCCGAGGTACTGGAGTCCACGCGCCGGGTGGACACCGTCGTGCTGGACAAGACCGGCACGGTGACGGCCGGGCAGATGCGGCTGCGCGGAGCCGTCACGGCGCCCGGAGTGGACGAGCGGGAGCTGCTACGGCTCGCGGGCGCCCTGGAGCACGCCTCGGAGCACCCGATCGCGCGGGCCATCGCGGACGGCGCGGCCGAGCGGATCGGCGACCTCCCGGCGCCCGCGGACTTCCGCTCCGAGCCCGGCCTCGGGGTCCAGGGCACGGTGGACGGCCACGCGGTGCTGGTCGGCCGCGAGAAGCTGCTCGGCGCCTGGGCCATCGAGCTGCCCGGGGACCTCGCGACCGCCAAGGCGGCGGCCGAGTCCGAGGGGCAGACGGCGGTCGCGGTGGCCTGGGACGGCGAGGCGCGCGGCGTCCTCCTGGCGGCCGACGCCGTCAAGGAGACCAGCGCCGAGGCGGTCGCCCAGCTGCGGGCGCTCGGCCTCACCCCGATACTGCTGACCGGCGACAACCGGCTGGTCGCCGAGGCGGTGGCCCGCGACGTCGGCATCGACAAGGTCATCGCCGAGGTGCTGCCGCAGGACAAGGTGGACGTGGTGAAGCGGCTGCAGGACGAGGGCCGTACGGTCGCCATGGTGGGCGACGGGGTCAACGACGCGGCCGCCCTCGCCACCGCCGACCTGGGGCTCGCGATGGGCACGGGCACTGACGCGGCCATCGAGTCCGGGGATCTGACCCTGGTCCGGGGCGATCTGCGGGTGGCGGCGGACGCGATCCGGCTGGCGCGCAGGACCCTCGGCACCATCAAGGGCAATCTCTTCTGGGCCTTCGGCTACAACGTCGCCGCGCTGCCGCTCGCCGCGGCCGGACTGCTGAACCCGATGATCGCGGGAGCCGCCATGGCGTTCTCGTCCGTGTTCGTGGTGACGAACAGTCTGCGACTGCGGACCTTCACAGCATCCACATAGATTCACCAAGTCCCCATAAGCCGCACAACACCCATACGGCGGAGCCTTGATCTTCAAATCGAGGCTCTTGCCCTTTTATGGCCCTTATGACAAGAGACGCAGATCACAGGCAACCCAACGTAACCATTGCGGGGGGTCGCGAGTCTAATGGGACGGTGGGGATACGTCTTGGGGGACGGATCCTGCTACGCGTAGCCGGGACGACGTACTCGGGGAGCTTTGAGCGGCCCTCCCGTAGGTACGCGTCCCGGCAGATCGCGTCGCCAAACGGCCCGCAAGGGCCCGTAGACACCCGGCCGGATCCCGTGGGGGGAATCCGCTCCGGGGCAAGGGAAGCGCCCCGCTCCGACCCGTGGGGGGATCGGCAGCGGGGCGCTTCTCGCTTGTACGCGAAATGCCCCCGGCCCAAGTGGGACGGGGGCACCCGGAGACGCAGACGTTGCTCTAGCGCTCCTCGACCGGGACGAAGTCGCGCTCAACCACACCCGTGTAGATCTGGCGGGGGCGGCCGATGCGGGAGCCCGGCTCTTTGATCATTTCGTGCCACTGGGCGATCCAGCCCGGCAGCCGGCCCAGCGCGAACAGCACGGTGAACATCTCGGTCGGGAAGCCCATCGCCCGGTAGATCAGACCGGTGTAGAAGTCCACGTTCGGGTAGAGCTTGCGCTCCACGAAGTAGTCGTCCGCGAGCGCGTGCTCCTCCAGCTTGAGCGCGATGTCGAGCAGCTCGTCGGACTTGCCGAGCGCGGAGAGGACATCGTGCGCCGCCGACTTGATGATCTTCGCCCGGGGGTCGAAGTTCTTGTAGACGCGGTGCCCGAAGCCCATGAGCTTCACGCCGTCTTCCTTGTTCTTCACCTTGCGGATGAAGGTGTCGACGTCGCCGCCCGAAGCCTGGATGCCCTCGAGCATCTCCAGCACGGACTGGTTGGCGCCGCCATGCAGGGGGCCCCACAGGGCGTTGATGCCCGCCGAGATGGAGGCGAACATATTGGCCTGCGAGGAGCCGACCAGCCGGACCGTGGAGGTCGAACAGTTCTGCTCGTGGTCGGCGTGCAGAATCAGCAGCTTGTCGAGCGCGGAGACCACGGTCGGGTCGAGGTCGTACTCCTGCGCGGGGACCGAGAAGGTCATCCGGAGGAAGTTCTCGACATAGCCGAGGTCATTGCGCGGGTAGACAAAGGGGTGGCCGACCGACTTCTTGTACGCATAAGCGGCAATGGTCGGCAGCTTGGCCAGCAGCCGGGTCGTCGAGAGATTGCGCTGCTTCTCGTCGAAGGGGTTGTGGCTGTCCTGATAGAAGGTCGACAGCGCGCTGACCACGGAGGACAGCATCGCCATCGGGTGGGCGTCACGCGGGAAGCCGTCGTAGAACCGTTTGACGTCCTCGTGCAACAGGGTGTGGCGGGTGATGTCCTCACGGAAGGCCGCCAGTTCATCGACGGTCGGCAGCTCCCCGTTGATCAGCAGGAAGGCGGTCTCCAGGAAGGAGGCGCGCTCCGCCAGCTGCTCGATGGGGTAGCCGCGATAGCGCAGGATGCCCTGCTCACCGTCCAGATAGGTGATCGCGGATTTGTACGCGGCGGTGTTGCCGTAACCGGAGTCCAGGGTCACCAGACCGGTCTGGGCGCGCAGCTTGCCGATGTCGAAGCCCTTGTCGCCGACGGTGCTGTCGACCACCGGGTAGGTGTACTCGCCGTCCCCGTACCGCAGTACTACAGAGTTGTCGCTCACGTCATCCCTCACCGACGTCTGGTTCTCTTCTTCGAGGTGCCCTGACTCCCCCCACCTTCCCCTACTCGGGTAGCGAACGTGCACTCGGGGTCGGCCGAAGAGCCTTTTGGCGGCACTCAGTGCCGCCTTCACGGCCATCCTGCCCCGTTCGTCATCGTTCGGAAACCCATCTGACACGCTCGACTGTCACATCGCCGCCGAGTCGGTGATCCAGCGCGGTGCAGCGCCTGCCCGCCGAGACGGTGCGCACCGCCTGCCCCAGCGCGCGGCGCGAGCCGACCAGCACCACAAGGCGCTTGGCACGGGTCACGGCCGTGTACAGGAGGTTGCGCTGCAGCATCATCCAGGCCCCGGTGGTCACCGGGATCACGACGGCCGGGTACTCACTGCCCTGTGACCGGTGGATGGTCACCGCATAGGCATGAGCCAGCTCGTCCAGCTCGTCGAAGTCGTACGGTACCTCCTCGTCCTCGTCCGTCCGCACGGTCAGCCGCTGCTCATCGGTGTCGAGTGAGGTGACGACGCCAACCGTGCCGTTGAAGACCCCGTTGGCCCCTTTCTCATAATTGTTACGGATCTGGGTCACCTTGTCGCCGACGCGGAAGACCCGGCCGCCGACGCGGCGCTCCGGGAGGTCCGGGCGGGCCGGGGTGATGGCCTGCTGAAGCAGTCCGTTGAGCGTGCCGGCGCCCGCCGGGCCGCGGTGCATCGGGGCCAGAACCTGCACGTCACGGCGGGGGTCGAGGCCGAACTTCGCGGGGATGCGGCGGGCCGCGACATCGACCGTGAGCCGCCCCGCCTCCTCGGTGTCGTCCTCGACGAAGAGGAAGAAGTCGGACAGGCCCTGGGTGACCGGCGGCACTCCCTCGTTGATCCGGTGGGCGTTGGTGACCACTCCGGACTGCTGGGCCTGGCGGAAGATCCGGGTCAGCCGCACCGCGGGGACGGGGCTGCCGGGGGCCAGCAGATCGCGCAGCACCTCCCCGGCGCCCACGCTCGGCAGCTGGTCCACATCGCCGACGAAGAGCAGATGGGCACCGGGCGGGACGGCCTTGACCAGCTTGTTGGCCAGCAGCAGATCGAGCATGGACGCCTCGTCGACCACCACCAGGTCCGCGTCGAGCGGGCGGTCCCTGTCGTACGCCGCGTCCCCGCCGGGCTTGAGCTCCAGCAGGCGGTGGACGGTGGACGCCTCGGCGCCGGTCAGCTCGGACAGCCGCTTGGCGGCCCGGCCGGTGGGCGCCGCGAGCACCACCTTGGCCCTCTTGGCGCGGGCCAGCTCCACCACGGACCGCACGGTGAAGGACTTGCCGCAACCGGGCCCGCCGGTGAGCACCGCGACCCTCTCGGTCAGCGCGAGCCGCACCGCCTCGCTCTGCTCGGGCGCCAGGTCGGCGCCGGTGCGGTCGGCCAGCCAGCCGAGCGCCTTGTCCCAGTCGACGCCCCGGAAGGCGGGCATCCGGTCCTCCTCGGTGCGCAGCAGCCGCAGCACCTGGCCCGCGAGGGAGATCTCGGCACGGTGGAAGGGCACCAGATAGACGGCGGAGACCGGCTCGCCGTCCGCCGGGCCCGGGACCGGCTCGCGCACCACGCCCTCGTCCTCGGCCGCGAGCTCGCCCAGGCAGTCGATGACCAGGCCGGTGTCCACCTGGAGCAACTTGACCGCGTCCGCGATGAGTTGCTCCTCGGGGAGATAGCAGTGGCCCTGGTCGGCGGACTGGGACAGCGCGTACTGCAGACCGGCCTTCACCCGGGCGGGGCTGTCATGGGGGATGCCGACCGACTGGGCGATCTTGTCGGCGGTGAGGAAGCCGATGCCCCAGACGTCGGCCGCCAGCCGGTACGGCTCGTTCTTCACGACCGAGATCGAGGCGTCGCCGTACTTCTTGTAGATCCGCACCGCGATGGAGGTGGAGACGCCGACCCCCTGGAGGAAGACCATCACCTCCTTGATGGCCTTCTGCTCCTCCCAGGCGGCGGCGATCATCTTGGTGCGCTTGGGGCCGAGGCCGGGGACCTCGACCAGCCGCTTGGGCTCCTGTTCGATGACGTCGAGGGTGTCGACGCCGAAGTGCTCGGTGATCCGGTCGGCGATCCGGGGGCCGATGCCCTTGATCAGCCCGGAGCCGAGATAGCGCCGGATGCCCTGGACGGTGGCGGGGAGGACGGTCTGGTAGTTCTCGACCGTGAACTGTTTGCCATATTGCGGATGGGAACCCCAGCGGCCCTCCATCCGCAGCGACTCGCCCGGCTGGGCGCCCAGCAGCGAGCCGACGACGGTGAGCAGATCGCCGGAGCCACGGCCGGTGTCGACCCGCGCGACCGTGTAGCCGTTCTCCTCATTGGCGTAGGTGATCCGCTCCAGGACCCCTTCCACCACCGCGAGTTTGAGCATGCCCCGACCGTACCGCCGGGAGCCGACAGGCGGTTCGGGCCTGTGGACAACGTCCGTGGGGAAGGAACGCGGGTGTGTCTTCCGCGGCGGAATATCACGATCCGGTTTCACCGGGGGCCAACCCCTTGCCTCCTTCCATGTAATCGATTCCAATCACATGTAATCGATTCCACAAGGAGGTGGACGATGCCGGCCATCAAAGATGTGGCGCGGCGTGCCGGGGTCTCCGTGGCGACGGTCTCACGGGTGCTCAATGACCACCCCTCCGTCCGCGCGGACACCCGCGAACGGGTGCTCGCCGCGGTCGCCGACCTCGGCTATCGCCCCAACGCGGTGGCCCGCTCGCTGCGCACCGACCAGACCCGGACCCTGGGCCTGGTCATCAGCGATGTGCTGAATCCCTTCTTCACCGAGCTGGCCCGTTCGGTCGAGGACGCCGCCCGCGAGCTGGACTACAGCGTGGTCATCGGCAACGCCGACGAGCGGCCCGACCTCCAGGACCACCATGTGCGTACCCTCATGGACCGCCGCATAGACGGACTGCTGGTCAGCCCCACCGACGGCGGCTCCCCGATGATGCTGGCCGCCGCCCGCGCCGGCACCCCCATGGTCTTCGTCGACCGCTGGATCGAGGGCGAGGGCCTGGACCGGGTGCCGGTGATCCGCACCGACGGGCGGGGAGCCATCCGCGCTCTGGTGGCCCATCTGTGCGCCCTTGGCCACCGCCGGGTCGCGATCATCGCGGGCCCCGCCGCCACCACCACGGGCCGCGAACGGGTGGACGCCTTCCGCTCCGCACTGCGCGAATTCGGCCTGGAGCTGTACGAGGACCACATCGGCCAGGGCGACTTCCAGGCGGACAGCGGCCGCCGGGTGACCGCCCGCTTCCTCGACCTTCCGCACCCCCCGGACGCGATCTTCGCCGCGGACAACCTGATGGCGCTCGGCGCGATGGACGAGATCCGCGCGCGGGGCCTGCGGGTGCCGGCCGACGTGGCACTCGCCGCGTTCGACGACATCCCCTGGTTCGTCCACACCGATCCGCCGATCACCGCCATCGCCCAGCCGACCGGAGCGCTCGGCCGTGCCGCCGTGACGGCGCTGATCGATCTCGTCGAGGGGCGGCCCGCCGAGTCGGTGACCCTGTCCGCCCGTCTGGTCACCCGCCGCTCGTGCGGCGAGCCCGAAAGGAGCAAGCCATGAGTGCCGAGTCCGAGCGGTCCTCCCCCGGCGGGCCGGAGCTGCTGCGCATGGAGGGGGTCCGTAAGACCTTCCCCGGGGTGATCGCGCTGGACGGGGTGGACTTCGAGCTGCGCCGGGGCGAAGTGCATGTCCTCCTGGGCGAGAACGGCGCGGGCAAGTCCACGCTGATCAAGATGGTCTCCGGCGCCCACCGCCCCGACGGCGGGCGGATCCTGGTCGACGGCGAGCCGGTGCGGATCAACAGCGCGCAGGACGCCGAGCGGCTCGGCATCGCCACCATCTACCAGGAGTTCAATCTCGTCCCGGACCTCACCGTGGCCGAGAACATCTTCCTGGGCCGCCAGCCGCGCCGCTTCGGCATGATCGACCGCAAGGCCATGGACGCGCGGGCCGCCGAGTTGCTGGCCCGCGTCGGGGTGGACGTCTCGCCCCGGACCCGCGTCCGCGACCTCGGCATCGCCCGGCTGCAGATGGTGGAGATCGCCAAGGCGCTGAGCCTGGAGGCCCGCGTCCTGATCATGGACGAGCCGACCGCCGTGCTCACCACCGAGGAGGTCGACAAGCTCTTCCGGATCGTGCGCACCCTGCGCGCGGACGGCGTGGGCGTCGTCTTCATCACCCACCACCTGGAGGAGATCGCCGCCCTGGGCGACCGGGTCACCGTGCTGCGCGACGGCCGCAGCGTCACCCAGGTCCCGGCAGGCACCGACCAGGACGAGCTGGTGCGGCTGATGGTGGGCCGCTCCATCGAGCAGCAGTACCCGCGCGAGCGCGGGGACGCCGGTGAGCCGCTGCTGAAGGTCCGGGGGCTCACCCGGAACGGCAGCTTCCAGGACATCGGCTTCGATGTGCGGGCCGGGGAGGTGGTGGGCCTGGCCGGGCTGGTCGGCGCGGGCCGTACGGAGGTCGTCCGGGCGCTCTTCGGCGCCGACCCGTACGACTCCGGCTCCGTCGAGGTGCTCGGCCGCCCGCTGCCCGGCCATGACGTGGTGGCCGCCATGCGGGCCGGGATCGGCCTCGTCCCCGAGGACCGTAAGGGCCAGGGCCTGGTCCTGGACGGCTCCGTGCAGGAGAACCTGGGCCTGGTCACGCTGCGCGCCGCCACCCGCGCCGGGCTGGTCGACCGGGCCGCCCAGCGGCGCTCGGCGGCCGGTGTCGCCGAGCGGCTGACCGTCCGGATGGCCGGTCTCGACCAGCGGGTGCGCACCCTCTCCGGCGGCAACCAGCAGAAGGTCGTCATCGGCAAGTGGCTGCTCGCCGACAGCAAGGTGCTGATCCTCGACGAGCCGACCCGCGGGATCGACGTGGGCGCCAAGGTCGAGATCTACCAGCTCATCAACGAACTCACCGCGTCCGGCCACGCCGTGCTGATGATCTCCAGCGATCTGCCCGAGGTGCTGGGGATGAGCGACCGGGTCCTGGTCATGGCCCAGGGCCGGATCGCGGGCGAGCTGACCGCGCGGGAAGCGACCCAGGACGCCGTGATGGCCCTGGCAGTGAAGGACGTCAAGGACGCCGACGAAGGGGTCGGCGGCAAGGAAAAGGAGGGCTCCCGTGGCCACTGACACGATTGACGCCACGAAGGACCCCGGGAGCTCGCCGGCGCTGCGCCGCGTGCTGCTCGACAACGGCGCGCTGAGCGCCCTGGTGCTGCTGGTGGCCGCCATGGCGCTGCTGTCCGGCGACTTCCTCACCACCGACAATCTCCTCAACGTCGGCGTCCAGGCGGCGGTCACCGCGATCCTCGCCTTCGGCGTCACCTTCGTCATCGTCTCCGCGGGCATCGACCTGTCGGTCGGCTCGGTGGCCGCGCTGTCCGCCACCGTGCTCGCCTGGTCCGCCAGCTCGCAGGGGCTGCCGGTGTGGTTCGCGGCGCTCCTGGCGCTCACCACCGGTGTCGCCTGCGGCCTGGTCAGCGGGGCGCTGGTCTCCTTCGGGAAGCTGCCGCCGTTCATCGCCACGCTCGCGATGCTGTCGATCGGCCGCGGTCTGGCCCTGGTGATCTCCCAGGGCAGCCCGATAGCCGTGCCCGACTCGGTGTCCGGCCTCGGCGACACCCTCGGCGGCTGGCTGCCCGTCCCGGTGATCGTGATGGTCGTGATGGGTCTGATCACCGCGGGTGTGCTGGGCCGTACGTACCCGGGCCGGGCGATGTACGCGATCGGCGGCAACGAGGAGGCGGCCCGGCTCTCCGGGATCCGGGTGACCCGCCAGAAGCTGGTCGTCTACGCGCTCTCCGGCGGTTTCGCGGCCGTCGCGGGCATCGTGCTCGCCTCCCGGCTGTCCTCCGCGCAGCCCCAGGCGGCGGTCGGCTACGAGCTCGACGCGATCGCCGCGGTGGTCATCGGCGGCGCGAGCCTGTCCGGTGGCGTCGGTAAGGCGTCCGGCACGCTCATCGGCGCGCTGATCCTCGCGGTGCTGCGCAACGGGCTCAACCTGCTGGAGGTGTCCGCCTTCTGGCAGCAGGTCGTCATCGGTGTCGTCATCGCGCTGGCGGTGCTCCTGGACACGGTGCGCCGACGCGCCGGGGCCGGACCGGGCGCGCCCGGGGCCGCGGCGGGCGGACCGTCCGGTGGCGGCCGTAAGAAGGCCGTCAACGCGGGCAAGTTCGCGCTGGCCGCCGTGGTCGTCGCCGCCATCGCCTTCGGCGCCTCCGTCTGGCGGTCCGGCTCCTCCGGGGGCGCGGACACCAAGGTCGGTCTGTCGGTCTCCACCCTCAACAACCCCTTCTTCGTACAGCTGAAGGCGGGCGCCCAGGAGGAGGCCAAGCGCGCCGGGATCAGCCTTACGGTCACCGACGCCCAGAACGACGCCTCCCAGCAGGCCAATCAGGTTCAGAACTTCACCAGCCAGAACATGAAGTCGATCATCATCAACCCGGTCGACTCCGATGCCGCGGGCCCGTCCGTCCGGGCCGCCGACAAGGCGGGCATCCCGGTGCTCGCCGCCGACCGCGGCGTCAACAAGGCGAAGATCGCGACCCTGGTGGCCTCCGACAACATCACGGGCGGCAAGCTGGCCGCGAAGACGCTCGCCGAGCGGCTCGGAAAGAAGGGCACGATCCTGGTGCTGCAGGGCACCCCCGGCACCTCGGCCTCGCGTGAGCGCGGTAAGGGCTTCGCGGAGGGCCTCGAGGCGTACCCGGACATCAAGGTCGTCGGCAAGCAGAGCGCCGACTTCGACCGGGCCAAGGGGCTGGATGTGACCACCAATCTGCTCCAGGGCCACCCGGGCATCGACGGGATCTTCGCCGAGAACGACGAGATGGCGCTCGGCGCGGTCAAGGCGCTCGGGTCCAAGGCGGGCAAGTCCGTCGCCGTCGTCGGCTTCGACGGCACTCCGGACGGGCTCAAGGCCGTCGAGAACGGCACCCTCGCCGCGACCGTCGCCCAGCAGCCGAAGGAGTTGGGCCGGATGGTGGTGGAGAACGCCGTCAAGGCCGCCAAGGGGCAGAAGATCGACGGCACGGTGAAGGTGCCGGTGAAGGTCGTCACCGCGAATTGACAGTCGTCGCTGCCGAGTGACAAACGAAAGGACGTGCGGATGCACGACTACGACCTGCTGGTCGTGGGGTCGGCCAACGCCGATCTGGTGATCGGAGTCGACCGCCGCCCCGGGGCCGGTGAGACGGTCCTCGGGTCCGACCTGGTGGTCCACCCGGGCGGCAAGGGCGCCAACCAGGCCGTCGCCGCCGCCCGGCTGGGGGCCCGGACGGCCCTGCTGGCCCGGGTCGGCGACGACGACTACGGCCGGGTGCTGCTGGACTCGCAGCGGTCGGCCGGGGTCGACACCGTGGGCGTGCTCGTCGGCGGCGCGCCCACCGGGGTCGCGCTCATCACGGTGGACCCCTCGGGCGACAACAGCATCGTGGTCTCCCAGGGGGCCAACGCCCGGCTGACCCCCGGCGACGTCCGCGCCGCGGCGAGCCTGCTGGCCGCGGCGCGGGTGGTCTCGGTGCAGTTGGAGATCCCCCTGGAGTCGGTCGCCGAGGTGGTCCGTACGGCGGCCGCGGGCTTCGGCGAGCGCCCCGGGCCGCGGGTGGTGCTCAACCCCTCGCCGGCCGCGCCGCTGCCCAACGATGTGCTGGCCGCCTGCGATCCGCTGGTGGTCAACGAGCACGAGGCGCGGTTCCTGCTCAGCGACGACCAGGTGGGCTCCTCCGACGACCCCGAGGAGTGGGCCGAGGCCCTGCTCTCGCGCGGTCCGCGCTCGGTCGTGGTGACCCTGGGCGGCGAGGGCGCGCTGGTCGCCGACGGCGACCGTACGGTGCTCGTGCCCAGCCCCGCGGTGACGGCCGTGGACACCACGGGCGCCGGGGACGCCTTCACCGGCGCGCTCGCCTGGCGCCTCGGCACCGACGACGACCTGGTGACGGCGGTGCGGTTCGCGGTGCGCGTGGGCGCGGCCGCGGTGACCCGGGCCGGGGCGCAGGCGTCCTTCCCGAGCGCCGAGGAGGTGGCGGCCCTGTGAAGCGGTCCGGGATCCTCAACCGCCATCTGAGCGCGGGTATCGCCCTGTTGGGCCACACCGACACGGTGATGGTGTGCGACGCGGGCCTGCCGATACCGGACGGGCCGTTCGTGGTGGACCTCGCCTTCACGGCCGGGGTGCCGTCCTTCGAGCGGGTGCTCACCGGGCTGCTGGACGAGCTGGTGGTCGAACGGGCCACGGCGGCGCGGGAGGTGAGCGAGCACAACCCCGGGGCGACCGCCCTGCTCGACCGCCTCTTCCCGGCTCCCGCACTGGAACTGGTCCCGCACGAGGAGCTGAAGACGCTGACGGCGGGGGCGCGGCTGGTGGTGCGCACCGGCGAGGCACGGCCGTACGCGAACGTACTGCTGCGGTGCGGGGTGCCGTTCTGAGGGTGTGACGAGGGTGTGATATTTCGAGGGGCCCGGCCGTGGTCCGGGCCCCTCGTTTTCCCCTCCCAGGGCTTCCTTCTCGATCCCCCCCCGGATCCCCCCAGGAAGCCCGATGCCAGGTACGACCCGCCAAGGGGCGGAACGGTTGCACGGCGATCGGCGAAAGATTTTTCCGGGGCGCGACAACCTCGGGTGGGGCCGCACGTCTGGTGGGTTGAAGGCGGGTTCCGGAGCGGGTCCTTCGGCCCCTCGGTACGCGCCTCCCCATCAGCGTTCGCCCAATCCTTTCGGGAGTCGTTCCGTATGCAGCACGTCCGCGCAAAGAAGCCCAACCGCCGTCTGCGCCCCTGGATCCTGGGGTCGGCCGCCGGCATCGCTCTGATCGTGGGCGGGGGCATCGCCGCCCAGGCGGCCACCGGCGACCAGTCCGGCCCGGCCAAGCCGGTCCCGGTGGCAACCTCGAAGCCGGAGCCGACCAAGCCCGCGCCCACGGAGCCGCCCACCAGCGTGCCCGAGCCCACCAAGCCCGCCCCGACCGAGCCGCCCACCAGCGCGCCCGAGCCCACCAAGCCCGCCCCCACCGAGCCGCCCACCAGCGCGCCCGAGCCCACCAAGCCCGCCCCCACCAAGGCCGGTCGCTAGCCGCAGCCACGGGTGGGGCGGGGCCGGTTCCGGAGCCGGCCCCGCCCCACCGATGAGGTGAACGAGGACGATGCAGCTCACTCTTGTCCTGCCCTGGTGGGCCCGGCTGCTCCGCCGTGCCCGGACGACCGCCTCGACACCGCCGGTGGAGACACCGCGCGCCGGGCGGCGGCTACGGGTACTGCGGCCGGTGGGCGGCCGGGGCGACGGGGAGCCCGGCCCGACCCTGGACGATCTGTACCGGGCCCGGCGGCTGGACATGATCCGGCTGGCGGTCTTCCTGGTGGACGACCTGCACACCGCCGAGGACGTCGTCCAGGACGCCTTCGCCGCCGTCTGCCGCCGGCACGGCTCACGGCTGGACAGCCTCCAGGACGCCCACGCCTATCTGCACACCGCCGTGGTCAACGCCGCCCGCTCGGTGCTGCGCCGACGGCGTACGGCGCGCGCGTACACCCCGCCGTACCAGGGGCCGGGGGCGCCCGTGGACGAGCCGCTGCTGCTCGCCGAGGAGCACCGGCAGGTACTCGACGCGCTGGCGCGGCTCACCCCGCGCCAGCGTGAGGTGCTGGTACTGCGCTACTGGTCGGAGCTGACCGAGGCCCAGATAGCCGAGGCGCTGGGCGTCTCCCGAGGCACCGTGAAGTCGACCGCGAGCCGTGCGCTCGTCACCCTGGAGAAGCTGCTGGAGGCGGCCCGATGAGCACTCCCTCTCCCATCGAGGAACGGCTGCGCGCCGCGCTCGACGCCCGCGCGCGCCTCATCGACGCCCACGATCTCTCCCCGTACCGGCCTCCCAACGGCCCGGCCTGGGGCGCGCGGCGGATCCGGCGGGTCGTGTCCGCCGTCGCGGTGACGGTGGCGGCAGCGGCGGCCGTCGCCTTCCTGCTGCTGTCCGGCTCCCCGGAACGCCCACATCCGGCACCCCCCGCACGGGACCCCCGCCCCTCCCCTCCGGCCACCTCGGTCCCGTCTACGAACACGGCCCCTCCGACCCGGCCCTCCCCCACCTTTCCGCCTGCGACTCCGCCCTCGACCTCCACCGCCACCCAGCGCTGACCCGGCCGCCTCGCACGCCCCCGCCAGCCGCGCTCTCGGTCAGTCCCGGGTAGCGCCCTCCGGCCAGATCACCCGAGACCGGACACCGGTGCGCTCGGCGTAGGCCACGACATCGGCCGTTCCGCCGTACCCGCGAGCTGGCTGCCCGTCCCACACAGCGACCAGCTCATCCACCAGACCCACCAGGATCTCGCTGCCGGCCATGTGCGCCTGGGAGTCCGACTCCGCCATGCCCGTGCGGTGGATGTCGGCGGCCTGCTGGATGAGACGGTCGTAGGTCTGGTGGTGCTCCTCCGGCAGGCCCTCGCGGTACTTCTCCGCAGGGACCACCACCTCAAGGCGACCGCCAGCGTCCAGTACCAGCTCGGCGAACCAGGCGTCCGGGCCGTCGGCGATACACGAGACCCCGATCAGATCAGGCCCGTAGCGCACAAGTACCTCTTGTAGGGCCCGGCGGACCAATCGCTCCGTCTCTGGGGGAAGACCGCGGTGGCCAGTGATGCCGAGGCGCATGGGCCGCTCCTTCGTGATCATAGGTAGACGCCGTGCAGTCGGTCGTCGAACTCGCGGACAACCCTGGGTGGAGTCGTCGAAGTGTAGGACCGCCGGACCGCGCGGACACGCTCGATGATTCGGCCTGACCGATACCGTGCCCCTGTCTCGAGTGCCCGCCCGGCCAGAGCGAACGCACCATCCAGTCGACCAGTCGCCAGTTTCGCGGCGGCCAGGTCGAGCGTGAGCAGCGCACGCTGCTTCTCGTGGCTTGTTGTGAGGGCCACTGCGGCTGCGTCCTGGGAGGCGGCCACCCATCCAGGGAGGCCGAGCCGTGCGCCGCAGGTGAGCCGGGTCGCTGCGACCTTGGTGTGGGTGAAGGTGAACACCCATGGCCACGGTGGCGGCTGTTCGTCCTGGACGGCGTCGGTGCTGCGGACAGCCTGGGCGAGCGCGGTTTCCGCGGCGGGACGATTCCCCGCCGCCGCGTGTGCGAGTGCCTCGATCGTCCCGAGCCACGCGGTGGCGATGGCCGGTGCTGCGTCGCCCAACTGGCGATGAGCTGAGCGGACGAGGGCAAGCCCCTGGGCAGCGTTCCCGGTGTCTGCCTCGAATCCAGCCAGGCTGCCGAGCTGGTAGGCGAGGAGCAGTCGGTCGCCGGAGGTACGCGCGGCCTTGATGGCTGCGCCGTACCAGGTGCGCGCCGATCCGATGTCGTTCATATCCCATGCCAGCCAACCCGCGAGGGACGCTGCTTCACTGCCCACTGCGGCCAAGCGGGCTCGCTGTTCGGGCGTTTCGGCGTCGCTGGTGATGGTCTGGGTGAGCCGCAGGTGTGCCAGGACTGGCTCGGAGAGCTGCCGGGAGGGGGTGGAGCCGTCCAGTCGGCGGAAGGCTGTCGTGGCCACACGGAGAGTCGCGGCCTGGCCGGTGTCTGTGGGCTCGGCGTGACGAGCAGAAAGGGCCGGTGTGGTGATCGCCGCTGCGGTCCCTGCGAGGAAGTTGCGCCGGTGCACGTCGTGCTGTCCATTCTCGGCGACATGCGCCGCTGTGTGGTCGGCGAGGCCAACCAGACGCGGGGGGACGTGCAGGTGCGTGGCGGCTCTCGCCAGGATGGTCATGTCGTATGAGGCTGTGCCGCGCCCTTCGAGACGAGAGACGGCGGACTGGCTGATCCCGCAGGCGTCGCCGAGCTGACTCTGGGAGACGCCAGCGTCGCGGCGAGCCCGGCTGACGATCAGCCCGAAGTCACCTTGACGGGCGGCGTCCCGAATCGCCTGTGAAGACCAGTTCATGCCTACTCCCGTTGGTACCTGGGTCTCGCCGTTTGCCCGTTACAGGTATGCGCTGGCTGCATACGCGTATGCGCGTCGCGGGTCAGCGCTGGCCGATACAGCATGACGTACGGTTTCGTCTTCTCACTACCCGTAATCGGGAAGGAGACGCATGAGTACCGAAGCCCTGCCGTGGACACCGCCGAACACCGAGGACATTGAGGCGTTACCGGTGGGCAAACGGTGGGATGCCGTGCGCGCCGCATCACCGATCGCAGAACGCGCCCTGCAACTGCTCGGTGACGAGACCGGCGCCGTGATCCAGGACAAGCACGGCCCCCTCTACTGGCTCGTCGCCGTCGGCACCGCAACGAGCTGGCACCTGCGGCAAGTCCGCGTTCTGACCGAGCTGACCGGCGAGAGCACCTACCTCGGCGTACCGCCCGTCTCCTGGACGAAGGGCCCCAGCACCCACTGGCGCGTGCCCCTCTCGGCCGACCACTACCTGACCGACGCCGGGCGCCTGTGGGGTGCGCTGGCCGAGGCCGACCGCACCGAATACGGGCGCGTACCTGAGGGCCGCCAGCTCTGCTACCGCTGCCAGCTGCCCACGAACGAACCGATCCCGGTCGAGGTGGAGAGCGGTGACGCTGTCCGCAAGACCGTCTACGTCTGCCCCACGCACGCCGCCAACTACCCGAGGAACGGCCTCCGCTCGCGGACCCTCACCAGCACGGCCGCAGACCAGCACGATGAGCGGACAGCCGTCGAGCAGACCAAAGACCCGTTCGCCAACGAGGCGTGGCGCGCGGCCATCGACCACGCCGCGGGGTGCCTGGCCTGCCGCACACCCGGCGCCGGATGTGAGACCGGGGAGCGGCTGCTGTGCGCCTACGAGGAGGCTGCGTGGCTGGCTCGATCCTTCAGCCCACGACCCACCAATTTACTCCCTCTCCGGCGCTGAACTGCACAGTGCTGGAGAGATGGTTCCCCATCCATCGAGTGAGAGGAAAAACATGCAACTGGTTGTGCCCCTCCCCCTACAGGCCAGCGCCCCCGTGAGCTCCGCGCCAAGCAGCATCCGCCCGTACGCGTTAGCCGGAGCGCGTTTCCGGCCCGCCGCGTCGGCTGTGGTTCCGCAGCCTCGCCCGGTCTACGACCCCGTCAGTCAGACGGCCAGGTTCGAGGACGGTACTCCGCTGACGGCCATGGCCACGTCCCAGAAGACCAACCAGGACGGCGACATCAAAAACCCGCCGCCGAGCGATGAGGGCGGGGACCCCGGAGCGATCGAGTGACCAACACCATTCTGGTCGTGGATGGCCCCTGCGAGGCGGGAACCGATCTCGTCGTGGAGGGGCTGTCCTCTTCCGATATCCCCGTGTTCCGTATGGATACCGCTGACTTCCCTCACGAACTGGGGTTACGGGCACGGAACGTTGACGGACAGTGGACCGGCACGCTCTCCAACAAGCGCAGAAGCGTCGCGCTGGCCGACATCAAGGCGGTCTACTGGAACCGGCCGAGTCTGTTCCAGTTCCCCGAGCTATCGGAGTCGGACGCCCACTGGGCGCGTGGCGCTGCCCGCATCGGCCTTGGCGGCGTGCTCATGAGCCTCGCCGCCCGGTGGATGAACCACCCATCCAGAGCGTCTGCCGCGGAGTTCAAACCCCAGCAGCTTCGTACCGCACGCTCCATGGGGCTCGTCACTCCCCGAACGCTGATCACGAACTCCGCGGATGAGGCGCGGGCATTCGCGGAGGACGTCAAAGCCCCGCTGATCACCAAGCCACTGGGGACGCCGCACGTTGCCCACTCCCGGGGCTCGGAGACCATGTATACGCGCGAGGTCGACCTTGACGCCCTCGGCGGCGTGGAGCTCACTGCACACCTGTTCCAGGAGCGTGTCCCCAAGCAGTACGAAGTGCGCTTGATCGTCGTAGGCGACACCTGCCACAGCGTGAAGATCAAGGCGCACAGCGAGGCCGCTCGTACGGATTGGCGGTCCGACTACGCCGCGCTCGAGTACGAGCCGATCGAGACGCCGGCCGACATCATCAACGGAGTGCGCGGATACATGGCTCGACTGGCCCTCATTTACGCTGCGATGGACTTCATCGTGCAGCCGAACGGTCAGTGGACGTTCCTGGAGGCAAACCCCTCGGGCCAGTGGGCATGGCTCAACAGTCCGGAAATCCCCCTAGCTGCTTCGATCGCTCACACCCTGGAGAACTGGTGTCGCAGGTGAACTGGAAGCCGCTCGCTGAGAATCTGGCAAGCGTCCTGGAGGGCTCGGACGACCTGGTCTCCCCTCACTGGAAGCAGGCGTTCGAGGAGGTGCCTCGGCACATCTTCGTCCCACGTTATTTCCAGAATCAGGGGGGCGTACCGACTCGATGGAAGCCGCTCGACACCGCGGACGGCGGAGACTGGCTCAACCCCATCTACACCAACGCCACACTCGTCACCCGTCTCGACCCGGAGACGGCGAAGTCAGCGGATGGGCTGTTCACCGGCGTCCCCACGTCGTCCAGCACACAGCCGAGCCTCACGGCCCGGATGCTGGAAGCCCTTGACGTACAGCCTGGAGACTGGGTCCTCGATGGGGGCACCGGCACCGGCTACCAAACCGCCCTCATCGCTCACCGCCTGGAGAGCGCTGACCAGCTCGTAACAGCGGACATCGACCCGGACCTGACGTCCGAAGCGCTGCTCAACCTGGAGGCCATCGGCATCACACCGAACGTACTCACCGTGGACGTGAGGGACTGGACTTGGCCGCCGGAGTCGTTCGACAAGGTGATCATCACGTGTGCTCTCCCGCGGATCACCGAGACATTGAGGTCTGCTGTCGCCCCCGGTGGACGACTCGTCGCGAACCTCTTCCCGCCGCTGAGCGGGGGACTGGCCGTCCTCGACCGCATGCCGGACGGGAGCCTGGAGGGGCGCTTCCAGGCGGGCGGCGGATCCTTCATGGCGGCGCGTACGACTGCGCCGGCCCCTCCCCCGCCGCTTGCATCGGGACCAGTAGGCGCACAAGGGGAAACCCACGTACCGGTCACGGCCTTCGACAGCTACCACTTCACCTTCCTGCTGGCGTCCACGCTGCCCGGTGCGGTGCTCCAGTACGGCACTGACGACGAAGGGCACACTATGCGTCGCCTGGTGATGCCCGACGGGGCGTGGGCTGAGGGCATCTTCGTCGGCGAACAGACGCGGTTCCGCGAGACGGGCGACCGCGGCATCTGGGACACCATCGAGAGCTGGTGGGGGTGGTTCGTTGATCACGACATGCCGAAATGGGACCGCTTCGGCCTGTCGGTCTCGGACGAAGAGCATCGCCTCTGGTACGAGACGCCTGAGGGCCTCTCGTGGAGGCTGCCCGCGTGAGTGAGGCGTAACCAGAGCACGAAGGGGCCCTCCCGGCAGGAGGGGCGCCGGTGTTCCCGGCCGTCGGCTACCCCGCCGCCGCGCCGTCCGGATGGAGAGTTGCTCGCCGAGATGTCCGAGTGGGCCGAGGGCGAGCCGCTGGACTTCGATCACATCACCCGGTGCGTCTCCAGCCTCGACTGGGCAGGCTTCGTGCCAGCGGTCACCGTCTGACCCAGCTACTCGAAGAGGATTCCCGCTTCCCGTGCAAGGCTCAGGGACAATTCCATCTGCCCTGGGCCTTGCACTGTAGCGCCCTTGAGGCTCGCGCCTCCGCCAACATCAACGAGCGTGCAGTTCTCGAACCGCGCAGTACCGATGTGGCAGTTGGCCCACTGTGCTCCGGTCAGGTCGCAGCCCTCGAATTTCACGTTGTGCAGCTCGGCACCCTGGAAGTCCGCGCCCGCCATCTTGCAGTCGGCGAACGCGACGGCGTAGAGCTTCATGTGGCGGAACAGGCCAGGGGCGATGACGCAGTTCTCCATACGCACGTCCCGGAACGTTCCAGACCTCCACGACGAGCCCGTAAACCGGCTCCCGTTCACCGCGCACCGGATCAGTGAAACATCTTGGGCACCCACTTCCGCGAAGTCGCAGGTGTTGAACCGGCAGTCGCTGAACTGGCTGCGGATCAGGCGTGTTCCGGTGAAGCGGGAACTGTCGAACGTGCAGCCCTCCATTTCAACAGCCTCAGCCGCGAGAGCCACGAAGGGCGTTCCATCGTATTTCACCCCACGGATCATCGCGTCGTCTTCCAGGCCGTCTCTCGCCATGTCGGCCGGCCGCAAGGTAGCTAAGACCTTCGGGGCAGTGGGGTTCTTGATGCGGGTGGTCCTGCCGCCTCGCCGAATCGCCTGAGTCATGCGAAGTCGATCCATTCGCCGGATGGTGTGGAGGGTGAAGACCCAGAGTCTAGGCCGCGGAGCCCCCTCCGCCGCGGCTCTGTGCGGACGATGGCCGCCGGGCCCCGCGCCGGGGTGCGTTCGGCTGCCTGGACGTACGCCCGCCCAACACACCCCAGAAGCGGTCGTTACAGCACGAGCGTCCGGTAGCGGTCGGCGACCTCCGCCAGGACCTCCGTGCCGTCCCGGGCCCACAGGGCCGGGTTGAAGATCTCCACCTCGATCGGGCCGGTGTAGCCCGTCGCGTCGACCCGCTCGCGGAACCAGCGGAAGTCCACCGAGCCGTCGCCGAGTTGGCCCCGGCCCAGCAGGACGCCCTCCGGGAGTGGGGTGATCCAGTCGGCGAGCTGGAAGGCGGCGATGCGGCCGCCCGTGCCCGCGCGGGCGATCTGGTCGGCGACGGTGTCGTCCCACCAGATGTGGTACGTGTCCACGACCACGCCCACCTGTTCCGCCGGGAAGCGCTCGGCCAGGTCGAGGGCCTGGGCGAGGGTGGAGACCACGCAGCGGTCGGACGCGTACATGGGGTGCAGGGGCTCGATGGCCAGGCGGACACCGTGGTCGGCGGCGTACGGGGCGAGCTCCGCCAGCGCGTCGGCGATGCGCTCGCGGGCGGCGAAGAGGTCGCGGCTGCCGGCGGGGAGGCCGCCGGAGACCAGGACCAGGGTGTCGGTGCCCAGGGTGGCGGCCTCGTCGATGGCCCGGCGGTTGTCGGCCAGGGCCGTGGCGCGCGCCTCGGGCTCACTCACGGTGAAGAAGCCGCCCCGGCAGAGGCTGGTGACGGTCAGGCCCGCGTCGCGGACGAGGCGAGCCGCGGCGTCCACGCCGTACTTCTGGACCGGCTCGCGCCACAGGCCCACGCCCGTGACGCCCGCCTTGACGCAGCCCTCCGCCAGTTCGGGCAGCGACCACTGCTTGATCGTTTCCTGGTTGAGGCTCAGGCGGGGCACAACGGGGCTCATTGGGTGACTCCGTACACGGACAGCAGGTGTTTCATGCGGGTCTCGGCCAGCGCCGGGTCCGGGAACAGGCCGAGCCCGTCCGCCAGTTCGTACGCCCGCGCCAGATGCGGCAGCGAGCGGGCCGACTGGAGGCCGCCGACCATGGTGAAGTGCGACTGGTGGCCCGCCAGCCAGGCCAGCAGCACCACGCCCGTCTTGTAGTAGCGGGTCGGGGTCCGGAAGAGGTGGCGGGAGAGCTCCACCGTCGGGTCGAGCAGGGCGCGGAAGGCGGCGGTGTCGCCGGTGTCCAGCTTGCGCACGGCCTCCGCCGCCAGCGGGCCCAGCGGGTCGAAGATGCCGAGCAGGGCGTGGCTGAAGCCCCGGTCGTCGCCCGCGATCAGCTCGGGGTAGTTGAAGTCGTCGCCCGTGTAGCAGCGGACCCCGTCCGGCAGCTTGCGCCGCAGGTCGATCTCGCGCTGTGCGTCGAGCAGGGAGACCTTGATGCCGTCGACCTTGTCGGGGTGGGCGGCGATGACGTCGAGGAAGGTACGGGTGGCGGCGTCCAGGTCGGTGCTGCCCCAGTAGCCCTCCAGGGCCGGGTCGAACATCGGGCCGAGCCAGTGCAGGATCACCGGCTCGGCGGACTGGCGCAGCAGATGGCCGTAGACCTCGGAGAAGTCCTCGGGGCCCTTGGCCACGGCGCACAGGGCGCGCGAGGCCATCAGGATGGCCTGGGCGCCGAACTCCTCGCAGACGGCCAGCTGCTCCTCGTACGCCGCCCGGATCTCGTCCAGACCGTACGGATAGCCGATCTCGGTGGCGGACAGCTGGTCGGTGCCGACGCCGCAGGCGATCCGGCCGCCGACCGCCTTCGCCTCGGCCGCCGAGCGGCGGATCAGCTCGGCGGCGCCCGCCCAGTCCAGGCCCATACCGCGCTGGGCGGTGTCCATGGCCTCGGCCACGCCCAGCCCGTGGGACCACAGGTGGCGGCGGAAGGCCAGGGTGGCGTCCCAGTCCACGGCGGCCGGGCTGTCGGGGGTCACATCGGCGTACGGGTCGGCCACGACATGGGCGGCCGAGAAGACGACGCGGGAGGTGAAGGGGGCCCCGGGGGTCGGCGACAGCGGCTCGGTGCGGGGTTCGTAGGGGCGGGTCGCACCGCCCGGCGCGGGAAGGTGGATGGTCACAGGCTCAGCTCCGGTACGTCCAGGCGGTGGATGGTCACAGGCTCAGCTCCGGTACGTCCAGGCGGTGGATGGTCACAGGCTCAGCTCCGGTACGTCCAGGCGGTGCATGGTCACAGGCTCAGCTCCGGTACGTCCAGCCGGCGGCCCTCCGCCGACGACCTCAGGCCCAGCTCGCCGAGCTGGACGCCGCGCGCACCGGCGAGCAGGTCCCAGCGCCAGGGCTCGTCGAGCGCGACATGGCGCAGGAAGAGCTCCCACTGCGCCTTGAAGCCATTGTCGAACTCCTCGTTGTCCGGCACCTGCTGCCACTGGTCGCGGAACGCCTCGGTGGCGGGCAGATCGGGGTTCCAGACCGGCTTGGGGGTGTGCGAGCGGTGCTGGACACGGCAGTCGCGCAGGCCCGCGACGGCCGAGCCCTCGGTGCCGTCGACCTGGAACTCCACCAGCTCGTCGCGGTTCACCCGGACCGCCCAGGAGGAGTTGATCTGCGCGATGACGCCGCCCTCGAGCTGGAAGACGCCGTAGGCCGAGTCGTCGGCGGTGGCCTCGTACGGCTTGCCGCGCTCGTCCCAGCGGGTCGGGATGTGGGTGGCGGCCTGCGCCTGGACGGTGCGCACGGGGCCGAACAGCTCGTGCAGCACATACTCCCAGTGCGGGAACATGTCGGAGACGATGCCGCCGCCGTCCTCGGCGCGGTAGTTCCAGGAGGGCCGCTGGGCGGCCTGCCAGTCGCCCTCGAAGACCCAGTAGCCGAACTCCCCGCGCACGGAAAGGATTCTGCCGAAGAAGCCGCCGTCGATGAGGCGCTTCAGCTTCAGCAGCCCCGGCAGGAAGATCTTGTCCTGGACCACCCCGTGCTTGATGCCCGCCGCCTCGGCCAGCCGGGCCAGCTCCAGGGCGCCCTCCAGACCGGTGGCGGTCGGCTTCTCGGTGTAGATGTGCTTGCCCGCCGCGATGGCCTTCTTGATGGCCTCCTCGCGGGCGGCGGTGACCTGCGCGTCGAAGTAGATGTCGACGCCGTCGTCCGCGAGCACGGCGTCCAGGTCGGTCGAGACGTCCGCGACCGGGTCGAGGCCGTGGTGCTCGGCGATCTCCTTGAGCGCGTGCTCCCGGCGGCCGACGAGCAGCGGCTCGGGCCACAGCACGGTGCCGTCACCGAGGTCCAGGCCGCCCTGTTCGCGAAGGGCGAGGAGAGAGCGGACGAGGTGCTGGCGGTAGCCCATCCGGCCGGTCACACCGTTCATGGCGATCCGCACTGTCTTGCGTGTCACGTGGGTTCTTCTCCTCACCGCGAGTGATAGTAAGCGCTTTCTAGACATCCACGCTAGCCGCCCCGCCCCACCCCTGTACAGAGGACCGAACACAGGGGCGGGGGCGGTCAGCGCTTCAGCGCAGATTCAGCCGGTAGCGCAGCGGCGAACGCCCGGTGATCAGGACCCGCTGCCCCGCCGGGGTCAGATCGCCGCCCATCCAGCTGTAGCGCTCGCCGGAGTCCACGACGGCGGGCTGGCGCGGGCCGCTGCCGTTGCCGGGCCCGAAGGTGATCACGTCATCGCCGGCCGTATAGGTCCCGTACCCCTTGACCAGCTGATACGTGTCCTTCTGGCCGGGCACGGGGTCGACCCCGGTCAGCTTTCCGCCACCGCGGAAGCACAGTTCGAGGGCGAGCGGGACCTCGGATTCGCCGATCTCGAGGTCCAGGTTCCAGCCGCCGTCCGCCTCCGCGATCCGCACCTCGGTGCGCAGGGTGCGCCACTCCTTGGGGCGGTGCGGAAAGTCCATCGCGGACCAGAACCTGCCGTCGTCCGTCAGCGGATAGCGCCCGTCGGGGCGGCGGTGCTGGGGCGGCAGCGGCTGGTGGAATCCGGCCCGCACCTCGGCCCACAGCCGCCAGCCGTCCGCCGTGCGCTCCACGTCCTCGGCCCGGAAGTGGCCGAGCGAGAAGAACTGCGGGGACAGCCGGAGCGAGTCCAGGATGGCCGCGCCCTTGCGCCACTTGAAGAACGTCGGGTTGGTGGACAGGCCCGAGGAGATCGCGTGGACGTCGGGGAAGTCGGTGCCGCCGAAGATCGTGGTCCGCGTCCTCCCCTTGGCGATCCGGACCAGCCCGCAGTCCTCGTCGCGCCAGGTGTACGCGGACGGCGCCGGGGTCGCCTCGGGCAGCGGCGCGGCCAGTTCCGGATGGTCCAGCACCTCGGCGAGGAAGTCTCCGAGCGGGTTCTCGTCGAAGGTCTGATCCGCGCCGCGCCGCTGGATGGTGGCGGCCACGTCCGCGAACCGCCCGTCCCGCTCCCGGAGCGCCAGGGCCCGGAACTGCAGCCAGTACTCGGACTGATGCTTGACCGTCTTCTGGTCCTGGCGGCGCGAGTGCACCGTCTCCACCTCCCCGTCGGGCTCCAGGAGGTGGAGGGTGGCGTCCAGGTTGCGGCGTACGTGCTCGTAGAGGGCCGGGCGCTCGGTGAGCCGGGCCAGGGTCAGCAGCGAGGGGTTGGTGACGATGGGCGCGTAGGTGGCGCTGCGCTCGCTGTACTGGCCGCTGTCGTACCCGTCGATGCCCTCGGCCAGCCAGGCGTCGATACGGCGGGTGTAGCGCGCGTCGGGCCAGAAGGAGTTGATCCGGGCCAGCGCGGCGCACACCTTCCAGCGGTGGTTGGGGGTGTGCACCCCGCCGGTGGACAGGCCCTTGCCCGCCTTGAGCAGGATCTTCTTCAGGGTGGCGCGGATCGCCCGGGTGCCGGTGTGGCCGTCCGCGTCCAGCAGGCCGTACACCAGCCCCAGATCGACGATCGAGAAGGCGGTGTCCGGGGGCGAGTGGACCGCGCCCTGGTCGTAGAGGCCGTCGTCGAACTGGGCGGCGGCCAGCGCGTCCACGAGCCGGGTCATCGGCGCGATCAGCGCACCGTCGTGGTGGTGGGCGGCGTCGCCCCATACGTGGACGGAGGTGAGCAGCCGGAGGCTACGGGCGGCGGGGCGGGCCTGGCCGAGGTTGTTCAGCTGGGCGAGGGTGGCGTCGAGCCCGTCCACCACCTCGACCACCCGGGCGTCGGCCGCCTCGGTGAGCAGGGCCAGGAACGGCTTGTCGACCCGGGCCTCGGCCGAGGCCGAAGCCGAGGCCCGGCTCGCGGCCGAAGCGCCACCCGGAGCGCTGACGGCCGACAGCACGCCCGCGACGGCGGTCCCGGCGAGGAAGTGACGGCGAAGAACGTAGCGTGGGAAAGGACTCATCTGATCTCCTCCGAGGACACCTCGCCCTTCAGGGCGGGAGGAATCGGGCTCCTGCGGAGCGGAGCAATGAATGCTGGTTCGCAGTCGGGGCATCTTGCGCCTATCCCCAAAAACCGCATGCTGCAGTGAACTGATGCCATATCATGTGAGACGTGGAGGTTACGCGTGTGAAGCGGGCGTTCAAGTACCGCTTCTACCCGACCGATGCGCAGGCTGCTGACCTGTCGCGCACGTTCGGGTGCGTGCGGAAGGTCTACAACCTGGCCCTGGCGGCACGCTCGGAAGCGTGGATACTGCGGCAGGAGCGGGTGAACTACAACGCCACCTCGGCGATGCTGACCGCATGGAAGAAGACGGAGGAACTCGCGTACCTCAACGAGGTTTCCTCCGTCCCGCTGCAACAGGTCCTGCGCCATCTCCAGACCGCATTTACGAACTTCTTTGCCAAACGGGCCAAGTACCCGCGGTTCAAGTCGCGGAAGAAGTCCCGCAAGTCTGCCGAGTACACCACCAGCGCGTTCCGGTTCCGAGATGGGAAGCTGACCCTGGCGAAGATGACCGAGCCGCTGGCCATCGTGTGGTCCCGCCCCCTGCCGGAGGGAGCCGCACCGTCCACGGTGACCGTCTCCCAGGACGCGGCCGGACGCTGGTTCGTCTCCCTGCTGTGCGAGGGCCCCGGCCTGAAGCCACTCCCCGCCACAGATGCGGTGGTCGGCGTTGATGCCGGGCTGGACCACCTGCTGACCCTGTCGACCGGGGAGAAGATCACCAACCCCCGCTACGAACGGCGCGACCGCGCCCGGCTCGCCAAGGCGCAGCGGGAACTGGCCCGTAAGACCAAGGGCGACGGAGCCAACCGGACCAAGGCCCGCCGCAAGGTCGCCCGCATCCACGCCCGCATCGCCGACCGGCGGCGCGACACACTGCACAAGATCACCACTCGGCTCGTTCGTGAAAACCAAACGATCGTGATCGAGGACCTCGCCGTGCGGAACCTGCTCAAGAACGGCAGACTCGCTCGCGCCATATCGGACGCGGCGTGGTCTGAATTCCGCAGCATGCTGGAGTACAAGGCCCAGTGGTACGGCCGCGAAGTGATCGCGGTCGACCGCTGGTTCCCCTCCACCAAACTGTGCTCGAACTGCGGAACCCTGCAGAACACGATGCCGCTCAGCGTCCGCACCTGGACCTGCGGCAGCTGTGGCGTCACCCATGACCGCGACGTGAACGCGGCGCGGAACAATCTGGCCGCCGGGCTGGCGGTGTCGGCCTGTGGAGCCGGTGTAAGACCTCAACGGAGAACTCCGGGCGGGCAGTCGGCGACGAAGCAGGAACCCCTACAGCGCGAGCCGTAGGAACCCCCTCCTACATGAGGGGAAGAAGTCAAAGGTGGTGCTCCGTGGCTCGGGCCGCCAGGGCGAGGGGGCCGGGGACGAGGAAGGCCAGCGGCGGATAGGCCCAGGCGCAGACGGCGGCGGTGGCCACGGCCAGCAGCAGTACGAGGCTCGCGCGGGGCGTGCGGACACTGGCGTACGCCGCCGAGCGCAGCGCCACCCGCCAGCTCGTGGCCGACTCGGGGCGGGCGCAGGCCCGCAGCAGGACGACGGCGAGCAGCCCGGCCACGACGAGCAGCGCGGGTCGGAAGGCGACCGCGCCGGGCAGCCCGGCCCCGGCGGCGAGCGCGTTGAAGAGCAGCAGCGCGCCGCCGGCCAGCATCCCGGCCCCGGCCAGCAGATCGCCGGTGCGCAGCCGGGCCCGCAGGGCGCGCAGATAGCCGCCCGCGGTGGCGGGGGCGTCCTCCCGTACCCGCCGGTCGAGGACGGCGCAGGCCGTGGACATGGCGGCGGGGGCGGTGATCAGCGGGAGCGAGGCGGCGGCGGTGGCCAGGCCCACCGCCAGGACGTCGGCGAAGAGGGCGAAGCGCGGGCCGGTCAGCTCGCCCGGTTCACGGGTGGTCGCGGAGGACGGCATGGCGTCTCATCCCTTGATTCCGGAGTTGGCCATGCCCTCGACCAGGAACCGCTGGAAGGCGAGGAAGAAGAGCACGATGGGCAGCAGCGCGAAGACCGACATCGCGAACATCGGGCCGAAGGCCGACTGGCTGGAGGCGTCCACGAAGGACCGCAGGGCCAGGGTCAGGGTGAACTTCTCCGGCTCGAAGAGGTAGATGAGCTGGGTGAAGAAGTCGTTCCAGCTCCAGATGAAGGTGAAGATCGCGGTGGTGATCAGGGCGGGCCGGGTCAGCGGCAGGATGATGCTGAAGAACGAGCGGAACGGCCCGCAGCCGTCGATCCGCGCAGCCTCCTCCAGCTCACGTGGCAGTCCGCGCATGAACTGCACGATGAGGAAGACGAAGAAGGCGTCGGTGGCCAGGAACTTCGGCAGGATCATCGGCCAGTAGGTGTTCACCATGCCGAGCTGGTTGAAGATGATGTACTGCGGAATGAGGATGGCGTGGTGCGGCAGCATGATCGTCGCGATCATGAACGCGAAGAGCGGACCGCGCATCCGGAACCGCAGCCGTGCGAAGGCGTACGCGGCGAGCGAGCAGCTGATGACGTTGCCCAGCACCGCGCCGCACGCGATGAGCAGCGAGTTCCACAGCAGCCGTCCGACGCTGACCTCGTTCACCCCGTCCAGCGCGGTGGAGTAGTTGCCCCATTCGAAGTGGCTGGGCAGCAGCTTGAGGCTGGCGATGACCTCGTCGGCGGGTTTGAACGAGGTGGCCAGCAGCCAGGCCAGTGGATAGAGCATCACCAGCAGCACGGCGATCAGGCAGATGTGCAGCACGATCCGGCCGGTGGGGCGTCGCCGCGCCGCCGGGGCGGTGGTGATCGGGGCGGTGGTCATCGGGCCCCCTCGTTGTTGTCGTTGGCGTAGAAGACCCAGGCCCGGGAGGTGCGGAAGAGCACCGCGGTGACGGCCCCGACGGCCAGCAGCAGCGCCCACGCCATGGCGGAGGCGTAGCCCATGTGGGAGGCGGTGAAGCCGCGGTCGTAGAGGTAGAGCGTGTAGACGAGCGTGGAGTCGGCGGGTCCGCCCTTGCCTGCGCTGACCGCGAAGGCGGGGGTGAAGACCTGGAACGCCTGGATCATCTGGAGCACCAGGTTGAAGAAGAGCACCGGGGAGAGCATCGGGATGGTGATCGAGCGGAACTGCCGCCACCAGGAGGCCCCGTCCACCGCGGCCGCCTCGTAGAGCTCGGCGGGTATCTGCTGGAGCCCGGCCAGGAAGATCACCATGGGGGCGCCGAACTGCCAGATGGTGAGCAGCGCGACCGACAGGATGGCCCAGCCCGGTTTGTTGATCCAGCCGCCGATGTCGATGCCCATGCCGGAGAGCAGGTTGTCGACGGAGCCGCCGTCGTTGAAGATCGCCCGCCAGACCAGGGCGATGGACATCGACGCGCCGAGCAGCGAGGGGGCGTAGAACGCCGAGCGGTAGAAGCCCTTGCCTCGCTTGACCGACTTCAGCGCGATCGCGACGGCCAGCGCCAGCAGGAGCTGCAGCGGCACCGCGATCACGACGTAGGTCAGGGTGGTGATGACCGACCGCCAGTAGCGGGGGTCCTCGGTGAACATCTGGGTGTAGTTGCGGAAGCCGATCCACCGGGGCGCGTCGAACATGTCGTAGTCGGTGAACGACAGATACAGGGACACGGCCATGGGCAGCAGCGTCAGCACGGCGGCGCCGAGCACCCATGGGGACAGGAACACCCAGGCGGCCCCCTGCCGTTCGCGCTTCGGCGCCCGCTTGCCGCCGGTGGCGGGGGGCGCGGCGTCCGGGGGGCGGGTCGCGGTCGCGGTCATTGCCTCAGCTCCGCCTTCGCCTCGGTGATGTAGTTCTCCGCCGCCTCACGCGGCGACATGCGCTCGTAGCTGACCTGGTCGTAGTCGCGCGAGAAGGTGGTCTGCAGGGAGGCGTCACCCTTGGGCGGCGCGGGCGGCGGGTCCTTGAGCCTGCCCTCGAACTGCTTCTGGTACGCGGAGACGACCTGGTCGAAGCCCTCCAGCTTGGGCAGTACGTCCTGCCGGATGGCGTCGTTGGCCGGGATGCCGCGGGTGGCGCCGAGGATGGCGCCCGCCTTCTTGTCGTTGAGCAGGAAGTCGATGAACTGGGCCGCCTGCTTGGGGTGTGCGGTCTTGGCCGAGGCGCCGAAGAACATCGACGGTTTGAAGTACTGCCCGGGGGTACCGTCCTCGCCGACCGGCAGCGGCGCCAGCTTCAGCCCCTCGCCGACGATGGGCGCGTAGCCGCTGGTGGGCGCGTCCCAGTTGAAGTCGGAGACGGACTTGAGCCGGCCCAGCGGGGTGTTCTCCACCGTCCCGTCCATCTGGGTGGTCTGCTCGGCGGGCACGACCGCGCCCTCCTCGCGGAGCTTTGTGCACCACTCCCAGTAGCGGGTCAGATCGTCGGCGGTGAAGCCGAGCTTCTCGTCCTTGGTGTAGAGGGACTTGCCCCGGCTCCGCAGCCAGATCTCGAACACGTCCTCGCTCTGGCCCGGGTCGGTGGAGCCCATCCGCCCCTGCGTCGCCTTGGCCGCCGAGAGCTTGTGCATGGCGTCGGCCCAGTCGTCCCAGGTCCAGGTCAGAGTGGGTTCGGGAACGCCCGCCTTGTCCCACAGCGCGGCGTCGTACGCCACCGTCTCGGTGCCGCGGGCCACCGGGAGCGCGTACTGCTTGCCGTCGACCACCCCGGTGGCCAGCAGCCCCTTGTCGATCTCCGAGGTGCGCAGCTCGGGGTGTTCGCCGAGGTTCAGCAGGATGCCGGACGTCGCGTACTGGTTGATCTGCCGGTAGTCCAGCTGCATCACATCGGGCGCGTCACCGCCCGCCGCCTGGGTGGCCAGCTTCGCCTTGTAGGTGTCGAAGCCCGCGAAGGACGTCGCGATGTCGATGTCGGGGTGGCGCTGCTCGAAGAGCTTGACGGCCTCCTCGGTGCGGGCGGCCCGGTCGGGGTTTCCCCACCAGGTGAACCGCAGGCTGACCTTGCCGCCCGAGCCGCCGCCGCCATCGCCGCCGCAGCCTGTGAGGGTCCCTCCGAGCGTGAGCACAAGGGCCAGGGCCAGGGACGTCCTTGTCCTGTTTCCGCGCATACCGGGGCCGACCTCCCTCCATGATCATTTCGTTGTCTTGACGCCTGCGGCGGGCTGCTTTCCCCTACCCGCCCCTTCCACAGCATCGATATGCGGCTCCGCCGCGTGGCTGGGGCTCCGCCCCAGACCCCCCTCCTCAAGCGCCGGAGGGGCTGATTTCAGCCCGTCAGGGGGCACCTCCCAGCGGTAGCTGGGGGAGATTGAGGACACGCCCGAAGGGCGTCCGGGGTCAGCGCGCCTACGGCGGCTATTCGCCGTAGTACGGGAGCGTGACACCGGGCAGTTCGTACTCGTCCCGGCGGCCGCACATGCCGTAGCCGCCCCGGCGGCTGGGTCCGGTCGCGGTGACCCGCGCCTCGGCGAGGTGCGCGGCGTCGCCCGCGGCGAGCGCGGTGAGCTGCTCACCGGTGCGCCGCGCGGCGGCGAGCGCCCCGTCCCGCCAGCGCGGCTCCCACTCCTTCACCTTGGGCGCCACGATCCGCGCCGCCGCCTCGTGGAAGGCGCGCAGCGGCGCGTCGTCGTCCTTCTCGGCGGCGGCCCGCAGCGTCAGATAGCCCTCGATCGCGAGGTCCCGGCGGCGCCGGGCGGCCGCGTCGGCCTCCGGCCCCTCCTTGGCGGGCAGCGCGGCGGCGGCCGCGTAGCGCTCGGGGTCGGCCAGCACCTCGGGCGGAAAGGTGAAGACGGCGTCCCCGGCCTCCGGCAGCCCGCTGTTCTGCATCAGCACGGTCACCCTGAGGCCGCCGCCCTGCACCATGCGGTGGATGGTGCCGGGGGTGAACCACACCACCGAGCCCGGCTCCAGCGGGGTCTCGGTGAACCCGTCCGCGAGGGTCAGGGTCTGCACGGCGCCGCGTCCGGCCGTGACCACATACGCCTCGGTGCAGGCGAGGTGGAGATGGGGGCTGCCGCCGCACACCCCGTCGGCGGCCTCCCACTCGTACGCGCTGATGTGGGAGAGGCCCACACCGCCCGGCAGCGGGGCGGACATCGCGGTCAATTCCCTCACCACCCGTGGTTCTTGAGGTAGTTCTCGGCCCGCGCCCGGTCCCAGGCGCCGTCCGCGACCACCACCCGGTAGCGGTAGCCGAAGGACTCCCCGGACTCCAGCTCGAACTCCTCGAAGAACGCCCAGGAGGGGGCCACCGACGGGATCGGCTCGGAGCGCACGAACCAGTGGGAGGCGTGGATGGATTCGGCGTTCTCCGGGGCGTGGGCGAACAGCAGCGTGGAGTGCCCGTCCACGTCGTCGTGCTCACCGGTGAAGGCGACCCAGGGGGCGTCGGCGGCCGGGGCGCCCATCAGGTCCGACGCGCCCTTCTCGCCGTCGCCGCCGCGCCCGTCCGGGCCGATGACGTCGCCGCCGGTGAAGTCGCGCGGGCCGCGCCAGTTGAGCCCGGTGTACCCGGCCATCTCCCGTCCCGCGGTGGTCGGGGAGCCGAAGCGCAGGGCCTCGCCGCGGATGTTGGTGAGGTGGATGGACCAGTCCAGGGCCCAGGTGCCCTCCTCCGGCTCCACCGAGTGGAGTTCGATGGTGCGCCGCTCCCGCGCCCACTCCTGGCCCCCGTTCTCCACCCAGGTGAGGGTCTCCACGAAGCGCAGCCGGTCGTCGGTGACGGTGAACTCCTCGAAGCCGTCGTGGCGCATCGAGCCGACGAGCTCGTCCACCCGCTGGTAGCCCTTCTCGGGGCCGAGGTAGCAGTTGCCGCCCCAGAAGTTCTGGCCGGACAGATGGCTGGAGGTCATCTGGAGGCCCTTGTGCCAGCGGTGGTCGTTCGGCCGGTAGCCGGAGACCGGGTTCCCGGCGAGGGTGCGCAGCGGGTGGGCGTAGGGCTTACGGGCCTCGAAGGCGTCCGGGTCGGGCCGGTAGACGTAGGCCATCAGCTCGACGCCGGCGGCGGCGACCGAGATCTGTTCGCCGTGGGTGTGGGTGACGGTGATGCGCTGGGTCATGGCGGCCTCAGCTCTCCTTCGTGGTGGCGGTCGCTGCCTTCGGCGCCCATGCGGGGTGGTCGCCGTGCATGGCGTCGTAGTACGGGTCCCCGGGCACGATCTCGCCCGCGCGCACGGGCTGCCCGGTGAAGGCCGCCTTGTAGAGCGCGGCGATGAACTCGAGGGTGCGGCGGGCGTCCTGCCCGCTGCCGGGCGGCCGTACGCCGTCGCGCATCGCGTCCAGCAGCCCGGTCAGCTGGGCCCCGTGGGAGCTGGGCAGATCGGCGGCCGGGGTGCGCCACGCCCGCTGCCGGGCGGGTTCGTCGCGGACGTGCGGGGCGGGGGTGTAGACCCAGTCGTCGTTGCGGTGGCCGTAGAGGTGGGTCAGCTCGACGGTGGCGTCCGCGCAGTCGATGCGGATCCGGCTGACCTCGTCGGGCGAGAGCACGCTGTTGACGACGGTGGCCATGGCGCCGCTCTCGAACCGCACCAGCGCGGTGGAGACGTCCTCGCTCTCCACGGTGTGGACCAGCCGTCCGGCCATGCCGCGGATCTCGGTCCAGTCGCCGAGGAGATGGAGCAGCAGATCCATCTGGTGGATGCCGTGGCCCATGGAGGGGCCGCCGCCCTCGGTCTCCCAGCGGCCACGCCACGGCACCGCGTAGTAGGCGGTGTCGCGGTGCCAGGTGGTCTGGCAGTGGGCCACCAGCGGCCGGCCCAGGGCGCCCTCGGCCAGCAGCTCACGGGCGTGGACGGCGCCCGAGCCGTAGCGGTGCTGGAAGACCACCGAGGCGTACGGGCCGCCCGCCTCCCTCTCGGCGGCGGCTATCTCGTCGTACTCGGCGAGCGTGAGGCACAGCGGCTTCTCGCACAGCACCCAGGCGCCGGCCTCGAGGGCGGCCACGGTCTGCTCGCGGTGCAGGGAGGGCGGGGTGCCGATGAGGACCAGGCCGGGGCGCTCGGCCTCCAGCATGGCGGCCACATCGGAGTAGCCGGTGACGTCGAAGGTGCCGCTCTCGGCCGCCGCGGCGCGGAAGGCGTCGAGCCGGTCCGCGGCCACGTCGACGGCGGCGACGAGGTCCACTCGGTCGTCGTGATCACGCAGTGCGGGCAGATGGCTGCCGCTGACGATTCCTCCGGTGCCGACCACTGCGGCACGGATACGGGCGGTGGCTGCTGCGGCCATGGGCTGAGGTCTCCTCGCCGTCGCCAGGGGTAAGCGCTTGCTGGAGAGGACCCTAGGCATGGTCCGGATGACAGGACAAGACCCTGGAGTGCAGAATCGCGCCGTTCATGGAGTGAGAGCATGGAGGCGCCCAACCAGCGCGCACGGTGTACCAGAAGGTGACCACCCAACGGAGGAAATATGGCAGTGACCCTGGCCGATGTGGCGGCACGGGCTCGGGTCTCGGCGGCCACCGTGTCGCGCGTCCTGAGTGGCAACTACCCGGTCGCGGAATCGACCCGGACCCGGGTGCTGCGCGCGGTCGACGAGCTGGAGTACGTGGTCAACGGCCCGGCAAGCGCTCTCGCCGCCGCCACTTCCGATCTGGTCGGGGTGCTCGTCAACGACATCGCGGACCCCTTCTTCGGGATCATCGCGGGCGCCGTACAGGCCGAAATGGTCACCCCGGCCGGGGAGTCGGGCCGGGGCAGCGAGAAGCTCGCGGTCATCTGCAACACCGGTGGCTCGCCCGAGCGCGAGCTCAACTACCTCACCCTGCTGCAGCGGCAGCGCGCGGCCGCCGTCGTGCTCACCGGCGGCGCGGTCGAGCACCCCGACCACGCCGCCGCCGTGGCCACCAAGGCGTCCCGGCTGGCCGCCTCCGGCACCCGGGTGGTGCTGTGCGGCCGCCCGCCGATCGAGGACGCCACCACCCTCACCTTCGACAACCGCGGCGGCGCCCGCCGGCTCACCGAACATCTGCTGACCCTCGGCCACCGCCGGATCGGCTATGTGGCGGGCCCCGCCGAGCGCACCACGACCCGCCACCGGCTGGAGGGCCACCGGGCGGCGCTGGCCGCCGCCGGGGTGGACCAGGACGCGGAGCGGCTGACCGTCCACGGCCTGTACGACCGCGCCTCCGGCTATGACGCGACGCTCGAACTGCTGCGCCGCGACCGGAGCCTGACCGCCATAGTCGCCGCCAACGACACCATCGCGCTCGGCGTCTGCGCGGCCCTGCGCGACCAGGGGCTGCGGATCCCCGAGGACGTCTCGGTGGCGGGCTTCGACGACCTCCCGTTCAGCGCGGACGCGGTCCCGGCCCTCACCACGATGCGGCTGCCGCTGCACGAGGCGGGCGCGCGGGCCGGGCGGCTGGCCCTGGGCCGCGAGCCGCAGCCGCCGGGCGGGGTGGCGATGGTACGGGCCGAGCTGATGGCCCGCGCCTCCACGGCGCCGCCGCACGCCTGAGCAACGCACTCCGTGCGGGGCGGGTCTCCTCCGTACGAGGCCGTCTATGCGCCCGTCCGCTGGCGAGGCGCGCGGATCACCGGGCGGTCGCCGTCCGGGTGAGCGGGGCGCTGTGCGGCGCGGGCCGCCTCGCACGAGCGGGCACAGACGTACAGCGTGCGCTCGTCCTCCGTCACCAGGTGTGCCCCCGTTCGCGGGCGCGGCGCATGGCGGCGGCCTCGGCGACCGGGTCGCGCCGGTGGGCCAGGGCGTGGGGAGGGGCAGGCGTACACCGTGCGGCCGGGTCCGCTGCCGCCGTGCTGGACGTCGACGATGACCGGCTCGTCGGTGGGCAACTCGCAGCGATAGCAGGTCTGGCGCCCCCGTGGGACCGGGCCGAGTTCAACGCGGTCGGCCTCGGCCAGCGCTCCCCACAGCTTCCAGGCGTCGGTCAGGTAGTGGTCGACCGAGAGCGGCACGTCGAACCGCCGACATCCGCCCCGGGACGGGAGCCCCCCTCTTCCCAAATACTTGATCTGGCGCAACTATGAGGTCAAGCAAAATCGACACAGGGATACGGAGGGGTGCCGGATGGAGCCGCGCGACGATCTTGACCTGGCCGTGGACGAGGTCCGCGACTTCAACCGGATGTACACCCGGCTGATCGGCGTCCTCGACTACCCAGGGCAGCTGAACACCCCGTACACGCTGGGCGAGGCCCGCATCCTCTACGAGCTGGCCCAGCGCGAGCGCACCCATGTCTCGGCGCTCCGGGAGCACCTGGGGGTCACCGCCGCGCATCTGAGCCGGACGCTCAGCCGGTTCGAGGAGCGCGGGCTGGTGACGCGCGAGCGCCACCACCGCGACGCCCGCTTCCAGGAGGTGCTGCTCACCACGGAGGGCCGGGCGGCCGCGGCGGACCTGGACCGGCGCTCGCGGGAGGCGGTGACCGGGCTGCTGGCCAAGGTCCCCCGGAACGAGCTGGGGCGGCTGCGGGAGGCGCTGGCCACCGCCCGGGGCGTGTTCACCGGCCCGGCGGAGCCCGAGGTGCGGCTGCGCGGACTGGAGCCGGGGGACCTGGGCTGGATCGTGCAGCGCCACGGCGCCCTGTACGCCCGGGAGTTCGGGTGGAACGCGGAGTTCGAGGCCCTGGTGGCCCGGATCGTCGGCGAGTTCGGCGCGGGCCACGACCCGGCCCGCGAGCGGGCGTGGATCGCGGAGCTCGACGGCCGTCCCGTCGGGTCGGTGATGTGCGTACGGGGCGAACAGCCTGATACGGCCCGGCTGCGGCTGCTGCTCGTCGAACCGGAGGCGCGGGGGCGGCGAATCGGCGAGCGGCTGGTGGGCGCGTGTATCGACTTCGCGCGCGAGGCGGGCTACCGCGACCTGGTGCTGTGGACCAATGACGTCCTGACCTCCGCGCGCCGGATCTATGAGCGGGCCGGGTTCGAGCTGATCGCCGAGAAGCGGCACGGGGGCTACGGCTCGCCGCTGGTCGGCCAGGACTGGCGGCTTGTGCTGCGGGACGCCGCGCGGGGCTGAACTCTCCGCTGAGTAGTTGACGCGACGTCACCCCGACCGGAAAACGGCTCGCGCGGAGAGCCCGGTACCGGAAGGATCGGCGCACACACACCGGCCCGTACAGCACCCGGGCATCGCACGGGCGACGTACGGACGACGCATCCGTGCAGCGTGCTGCCGCCCCGCGTCGGAACGGCACAAGAGCAAAGGGCGTACCCCTGAGTACCCAGCAGGTCATCGAGTGGACCGAGGACGGCCGGACACGTACCGCCCGGTGGCGCTCCGAGAGCGGTACGCCGCCGCCCCGGCGGGTCGCGATCGCGGACGACCGGATGCCCGCCGACACCGCCCACCGCCTCGTCTGCGAGGGCACCGCGCTGCTGTGGCACGGCGACTACCAGGGCGCCCGTCAGCTGCTGACGGCGCTGACGCGCCGGATCGACCGGGGCCCGCGCCGGGCGAAGGAGCGGCGGCCACCGGCGGCGTCACCGGCCGAGGCGTTCCACCGGCACCGCCAGGTCCAGTCCCGGCGGGCCCGGCTGCTGGGGATGGTGCTGGTACCGCTGGACGCGGACTTCGGGGTTCCGCTGCGCCGGGCGCCGGACGTACGGCAGGCGTGCGCCGAGGCGTACGGCCCGGCGCAAGGCCCCTCGGTGGTCTCGCTCCGCGAGTTGCTCGGACTGATCGGCGCGCATGAGTGGCGGGAGAAGGGCGTCAAGGTGCGGGCGCTGGGCGGGGACCGTATCCATCCGCACTACGGGGTCTTCTCTCCGGTGCGCGGCGAGTACGTCGACCTGGTGGCCGAGGCCCCGCTGCCGTCGCACGAGCTGGCCTTCGACATCGGCACCGGAAGCGGCGTCCTGGCCGCCGTCCTCGCCCGGCGCGGCATCGAGCGGGTGGTGGCCACCGACCAGGACGCGCGGGCGCTTGCGTGCGCCCGGGAGAACATGGCCCGGCTGGGCCTGTCCGGGCGGGTCGAGGTGGTCGGGGCCGACCTCTTCCCACCGGGCCGCGCCCCGCTGGTGGTCTGCAACCCGCCCTGGGTCCCGGCCCGGCCCTCCTCACCGCTCGAATACGCCGTCTACGACCCGTCCGGCCGTATGCTGCACGGCTTCCTGAACGGGCTGGCCGGGCATCTGACCCCCGGCGGCGAGGGCTGGCTGATCCTCTCCGACCTCGCCGAACACCTCGGCCTGCGGCCACGCGCCGAACTGCCGGCCGCCTTCGACACGGCGGGCCTGACGGTCCTGGACCGGCTGGACATCCGCCCCGTCCACCCCCGCGCCTTCGACCCCGCCGACCCCCTCCACTCGGCCCGCGCGGCGGAGGTGACGTCACTGTGGCGCCTGACGGCGGGATGAGCGGATATGCGGCTCCGCCGCGTGGCAGGGGCTTCGCCCCTGATCCCCGGAGCCCGGGGCGGAGCCCCACCTTCCACCCCCTCCGGCGCTTAAGGCGAAACGGGGTCTGAGGCGGAGCCCCACCTTCCACCCCCTCCGACGCTTAAGGCGAAACGGGGTCTGAGGCGGAGCCCCACCTTCCACCCCCTCCGACGCTTAAGGCGGAACGGGGTCTGAGGCGGAGCCCCACCTTCCACCCCCTCCGGCGCTTAAGGCGGAACGGGGTCTGAGGCGGAGCCCCACCTTCCACCCCCTCCGGCGCTTAAGGCGGAACGGGGTCTGGGGCGGAGCCCCACCTTCCAGCCCCTCCGGCGTTTGAGGAGCGGGGTCTGGGGCGGAGCCCCAGTTTCGGGAAGGGGCGGGCAGGGGAGCAGCCCGCCGCAGGCGTACGCGTACCGCCGGACACCGCGTAGGGGGCACGACGGCGGGGCACCCGGCAAGACACGCCGCAGGCGTGATCGGCACGGCAGGATTGATTCACGTTCCGCACGACCCCTACCAAGGGAGCCCGCATGAAGCTCGCCTTCTCCACCCTCGGCGTCCCCGGTATGCCCGTGCCCGACGTGGCCCGGCTCGCCGCCGGAGCCGGGTACCACGGCATCGAGCTGCGCGCCCACCCCGAGGAGCCGGTGCACCCGGGGATCGGGGCGGACGAACGGGCCAGGGTGGCGGCGGAGTTCCGGGACGCCGGGGTCGAGATCCTCACCGTCGCCGGATATGTGCGCGCCGCCCAGACCGGGCCGGACGAGCCGGTGCTGACCGGGCTCGGGGAGCTGCTGGAGCTCGCCCACGACCTGGGCGCCCGCAATGTCCGGGTCTTCCCCGGCGGCGGGGAGCAGAGCCCGGAGGAGGCCGACGCCACGGCCGCCCGGCGGCTCGCGGCGGCCGCGCCCCGCGCCGCCGACCTCGGCGTACGGCTGTTGCTCGAGACCCACGACTCGCATCGGACGGGCGCGGACGCGGCCCGGGTCCTCGGGCTCGTGGGTCATGGCAGCGTGGGGGCGATCTGGGATGTGATGCACACCTGGCTGGGCGGCGAGGACCCGGCCACCAGCTATCCGGCGCTCTTCGCGCATCTGGGCTACGTCCAGGTCAAGGACATCGCCTCGGCCGAGGACACCACCCCCCTGCCGCTGGGCGAGGGGGTGCTGCCGCTGACCGAATGCGTGGAGCTGCTCAGCCGCGAGGGCTGGGACGGCTGGCTGTGCTGGGAGTACGAGAAGCGGTGGTATCCGCAGGCGCGAGCGTTCCCGGAGCTGCTGGCCCCGGGCCGGGAGCATCTGCTGCGGCTGCTCGCCGACGCGGCCTGAGCTCGGGGTGGCGGCGCGCCCCGAGGCGCATCCGCCGCAGCCTCCCGGCCGGGAGCGACGTCAGCGCCACGCCGCCCACCAGCAGCGCCGCCGCCAGCCAGCGCGGTGCGCTGATGCCCTCCCCCAGCACCAGCGCCGCCGAGGACATCCCGAAGACCGGCACCAGCAGCGAGAACGGGGCGACCGCCGAGGCGTCGTAGGTGCGCAGCAGAAAGCCCCAGACCCCGAAGCCGAACACCGTGGTGACCCAGGCGACATAGACGATCGCGCCCGTCCCGGCCCAGTCGAGCCTGCTCAGCGCCTCGACATCGGGCCGCGCGCCCTCGAACACCAGCGAGAGCCCGAGCAGCGGCAGCACCGGCACCAGGCTCACCCACACCATGAAGTTCAGGGCGTCGGGCGGCGCCGCCTTGCGGGTCAGGACGTTGGAGACACCCCAGAAGGCCGCCGCCGCGACGACGAGGACGAAGCCGAGGAGCGGCCCCGAGGTGCCCTCGTCCACGGCGGCCACCGCGATCCCGACGAGGGCGACGGCCATGCCCAGCAGCCGCCGCCGACCGGGGCGTTCGGCGAGGACGACGGCCGCGAACAGCGCCGTGAACACCGCCTGGATCTGCAGCACCAGCGAGGACAGCCCGGCGGGCATCCCCTCGTGCATCCCGATGAACAGCAGCCCGAACTTCGCCACGCCCAGGGCCAGCCCCACCCCCAGGATCCATCGCCAGGCGACCCTCGGCGGGCCGACCAGGAAGACCGCGGGCAGCGCGGCCACCAGGAACCGCAGGGCGCAGAAGAGCAGGGGCGGGAAGTGGTCGAGGCCTACCTCGATGACCACGAAGTTGACCCCCCACAGGGCCGTGACCAGCACGGCGAGGGCTATGTGCACAGGTCGCATGGGTCGAGGATCAGCTGCCCGGACCTTGTAGCACCAGCGCGGATGTCTTCATGCTTGGATGCAGTAACGGTTAAAGGTACGAGGAGGAGTGCGAACGGTGCTGGATCTGGCCCGGCTGCGGGCTCTGCACGCGGTGTCCGTGCACGGCTCGGTCAGCGCCGCCGCGATCGCGCTCGGCTACACCCCGTCCGCCGTATCGCAGCAGATCGCCAAGTTGGAGCGGGAGACCCGGACGACCCTGCTGGAGCGGCAGGGCCGGGGCATCGCGCTGACCGACGCGGCCCGGCATCTGGCCGCCACCGCCCAGCAACTGCTCGCCATCGTCGAGGAGGCCGAGACCACCCTGGAGGAGCAGCGTGGTCAGCCGACCGGCCGGCTGGTGATCGGCGCCTTCGCCTCGGCGGCGCGCGGGCTGATGCCCGTGGTGCTGGCCTCGCTCGCGGCCGAACACCCCTCCCTGGACGCCCGGTTGCTCGAAGTGGATCCGCATCTGTCGGTGGACCTGGTGGCGCAGGGGGTCATCGACCTGGCGGTGGCCCATGACTGGGACATCGCCCCGCTGCCCGCCCCGGAGGGGCAGGAACGGGCGGTCATCGGAGAAGATCTGTGCGATCTGCTCGTCCCGGCCGGACATCCGCTGGCCCGGGTGGCCGCACGGCGCCCGCTGCGCCGCGAGGACCTGCCGGGCCGCCGGTGGATCTGCCAGCCGCCGGGGTCGGTGTGCCACGACTGGCTGGTCCGTACGCTGCGCGCCTCGGGCCATGAGCCGGACCTGGCGTATCAGGCGGCGGAGAACCACACCCAGATCGCCCTGGTGGCGGCCGGTCTCGGCGTCGCGCTCATGCCCCGGCTGGGGCGCGGTCCGCTGCCGGACGGGGTGCTGGCGCTGCCCCTTGAGCCGGTCCCGGTGCGGCGGCTGTACGCCCTGTGGCGCCCGGGAGCGGCCCGCCGCCCCGCCATCACCGAAACGGTGCGGCTCCTGGCCGACCTCTGGCCGCGCCGCATGAGCTGAGCACACAGCGGGCCGACCCGCCTCATGGAGGACTCCGCCCCTTACCCCACCGGGCTCCGCCCCACCTCACGGGCGTACACGGGGTGGCTCCGCAGCCCTCAGACCGGCAGCTCCGCCTCGATCAGGTCCGCCGCCCGGTCCGGCCCGCCCTCCGCGGCCATCCGCGCCTTGAGCACGGCGCAGCGGGCGGCCACCTCGGGGTCGTCCACCAGGTCGAGCACCGCCTTGCGCAGCGCCGGGGCCGTGGCCTCCTCCTTGGGCAGATGGCGGCCGACGCCGAGCGCCTCGAGCGTGTCGGCGTTGCGGAACTGGTCGACGGCCTGCGGTACGGCGACCATCGGCACCCCGCAGGCCAGCCCCTCCTGGGCGCCGCCCGCACCCGCGTGGGTGACGAAGGCGTCAGCCTTCCGCAGAACGCTCAACTGCGGTATCCAGCCGTGCACTTCGACATTGGCCGGGATCTCGCCGAGGTCGGCCCGGTCGACGAACTCGCCGATCTGCAGCACCACGTACCAGCCCGGCAGATCGCCGAACGCCGCGACGCACGCGCGGTAGAAACCGGGCTCATCGGTCCAGGTGGAGCCGAGCGAGACCAGCAGGATCCGGTCGGTCTCGGCGGCCCGCTCCGGGCGGCGCCACTCCCCCACGTCGCGGCGGGCGTTCTGACAGCCGCCGACGAAGCTGTAGACGGAGGTGTCGACGCGGTCGGCGTTGGGCTGGAGCAGTTCGGGGATGAGGGCGACACAGCGGCTGGGGCGGCCGATGAGGGTGTCGGGGTCGGTGTCGGCCAGGCCGTTGTCCCCGAGCCAGGCGCGGTAACGCGCGTAGTAGGCCCGGCCGCGCTCCGACCGCCGCATATGGGCGTACATCGGCTCGAAGACCTCTTCGCGGTAGCCGTCCCAGGGCACGAAGCTGGGCGCGAGCTCGACGGCGGACACGCCCCACCGATGGGCGAGGACATGCGCCGGGTAGGCCGTGACGTCGTACATCACCAGATCCGGCTCATCGCCCTCGTAGGCGGCCAGATGCTGTGGAAGCGCCTGCTCCGCCTCGGCGAGAAACGGCTCGATGTAGTCGATCAGATCGGAGCCTTTGCCGCCCGGCGCATTCTCACCATGGAGGATCGAGGTGTAGGTCTTCGGCTCGGCGCCGGTTTCGGCCACCTTCTCGGCGAACGACTCGGGGATGGCGTAGGTAACCCGGTGGCCGCGGGCCACCAGCTCGCGGATCACCTCCAGGCTCGGGTTGACGTGCCCGTGTGCCGCGATGCCGAACATGGCTATGTGTGTGGGGGGCTTGGCACCCGTCGGTGGGGTCATGAAAACGGAACATAAGCGAGAACGGATGCCTTATACAAATACCGTGCATACCCGGTCGAGAGTTTAGTACCGATATCGCACGAGCACCAGATCACGGTCTTTAACCAGTCTTTTCCTTTGCGCTTCCGGGCCGTTGGGAAAGGCCGACTTTCCTTGACCCGGCCGCAGTTTGTGTCCCAGCGTGTCCTGCACGCCTATGGCCGCCCCCTCCGAACGTCCCATGGAAGGAGTGCGGGTGCACACGACGACGTCTCGCCGCGCCCTGCTCACCGCCACCCTGGCCGCCGCCGCGGCCGGTGCGTGCAGCGGACCGACGAACAGCTCCCCCGCGCCCGCGGCCCCCGCGCGCCGCACCACCGCCGGTTCCGGCAGCCCGTCCGCGGCCCCCTCACGGCCCACCACGGAGCCCGGCCGGGACCATGAGCGCGACCGCCGGCGGATCGACGAGCTGATCGGGCGGATGACGCTGGACCAGAAGATCGGCCAGCTCTTCGTGATGCGGGTGTACGGCCATTCGGCAACCCGTCCCGACCCCGCCGATGTCGCGGCCAACCGCAAGGAGATCGGCGTCGACAACGCCGCCGAGCTGATCGCGAAGTATCACGTGGGCGGGGTGATGTACATCGGATGGGCGCACAACATCCGCGATCCCCACCAGGTGGCCGCGCTCTCCAACGGCATCCAGAAGGCCGCCCTGGCCACCTCCGTGCCCGTCCCCGTCCTGCTCTCCACCGACCAGGAGTACGGCACCGTCGCCCGGGTCGGCGCGCCCGCCACGCTGTTCCCGGGCGCCATGGCGCTCGGCGCGGGCGGCAGCGCGGCCGACGCCCGCACGGCCGCCCGCACCGCGGGCGCGGAGCTGGCCGCGCTCGGTATCCGGCAGGACTACGCCCCGATCGCGGACGTCAACGTCGACCCCGGCAATCCGGTGATCGGGGTGCGCTCCTTCGGGGCCGATCCCAAGGCCGTGGCCCGGATGGTGGCGGCGCAGGTGGAGGGCTATCAGAGCGCCGGGGTCGCGGCCACCGCCAAGCACTTCCCCGGCCACGGCGACACCAGCGTGGACAGCCATGTGGGCCTGCCGCGGATCACCCACTCCCGGAAGGAGTGGGAGCGGCTGGACGCACCGCCGTTCCGGGCCGCGATCGAGGCCGGAATCGACTCGATCATGACGGCGCATCTGCTGTTCCCCGCACTCGACCCGGCCGACGACCCGGCCACGCTCTCCCGCCCCATCCTCACCGGTGTGCTCCGTGAGGAGTTGGGCTACGACGGCGTGGTGGTCACCGACTCGCTCGGTATGGAGGGGGTGCGGAAGAAGTACGGCGACGACCGGGTACCGGTGCTCGCACTCAAGGCGGGCGTGGACCAGCTGCTGAACCCGCCGAGCCTGTCCCTGGCCTTCGAGGGTGTGCGCAAGGCCGTCCGGGCAGGCGAGATCAGCGAGGACCGGATCGACCGCTCGCTGCGGCGCGTCCTCGAACTCAAGGCGCGCCGGGACCTGTTCGACGATCCGTACACCAGCGACCGCGCGGTCAACCGCACAGTGGGCACCCGCGAGCACCGCGCCACCGCCGACCGCATCGCCGAGCGCACCACCACCCTGATCACCAACCGCGGCGGACTGCTGCCGCTGTCGCCGCGCCGCCACCGCGACCTGCTCGTGGTGGGCGTGGACGCCGCCGCGCCCTCCGGTACCGGCGGCCCGCCGACGTCCGTCCTGGCCCGCGCCCTGTCCGGCCTCGGCTTCCGCACGGAGGCGCTCACCACCGGCACCGCCGACTCCCCCGGCCCCTCCCCGCAGCGCATCGAGGCGGCGGTCACGGCGGCGAGGGAGCGGGACGCGGTCATCGTGACGACGTACGACATCGCCTCCGGCTCCGCCCAGCGCACCCTGGTGGCACGCCTGGTGGCCACCGGCGTGCCGGTGGTGCACCTGGCCCTGCGCAATCCCTACGACATCGCACGCCTGAACGGCCGCGACACGGCCCCCGGCGCCTCGTTGGCCGCCTACTGCTGGACGGACGTGGAACTGCGCGCCGCCGCCCGCGTCATCGCGGGCCGGGCCGCGCCACGCGGCAAGCTGCCGGTAGCGGTCCGGCACGCGGACGACCCCTCCCGGGTGCTGTACCCGATCGGGCACGGGCTGAGCTACTAGCCCGTGCCCCGTCGGGGCCCGCGGACGCGCCCTACGGGCGCAGCGTCACCGGCTCGCGCTCGGTCTCGCGGCGGTCGAGCTCGGCGTTGTGCCGGGCGAGGGGCTTGCTCGTCGGGCTGACGCCCGCCCATCGCTGCACCTCGGCGGTGGCCTTGGCCTTCTGGTCGCCCGTCAGCTGGGCGATGCTGGAGCCGTGGTTGCCGCCGGCCACCGTGTAGACGTACGCGTCCTTGGCGCCCCTGCCGACCCGGAAGCGCTCGGCGCCCCATGGGTCGTTCTGGCCGTAGACGAAGAGCATCCGGTGGGCGTCGTGCCGGACCCAGCTGTCGATGTCCCGCATCACGCCCTGCTTGAAGCGCATCGGGATGTCACGCGGCACATAGCTGCGCGGGGCGTAGATGCCGGGGTAGCGCAGCAGCCCGGCCAGGTGCGGGGTCTTGAAGGTGGGCGAGCCGAGCTCGGTGCCCGCCTGGTAGTAGTACGGCGTGTAGGTCTCCAGGCCCTGGTCGGTGTAGGCGGAGAAGCCCGAGATCTCGTCGATGAAGCCGTACAGCTCGTCGGTGGACGCGGTCGGGGCGGGGACGTCCGCGCAGTCCTTCAGCAGGTGGTACTGCCAGAAGGCCCACACCAGGTCCAGGACCACGTTCTCGTACGCCTTGTCGGCGCTGCCGACGACGGTGAAGGTCTGCTTCTCGTCGTCCGCCCACTTCTGGTAGCGCTTCACGATCTCGTCGCGCCGCACCAGCGCCTCGCGCTGCACCGCGTTGAGCTTGGTGCGGCATTCGGCGGTGCCGACGCCCGCGAAGAAGCGGTCGTAGGCGGAGTCCTCCTTGTCGGCCACGTCGTTGGGCGCGACGTAGGCGACGGTGCCGTTCATGTCCCGGGGGTAGAAGCGGCGGTAGTAGGTGGCGGTCATCCCGCCCTTGCTGCCGCCGGTGGCCAGCCACTTCTTGCCGTAGACGGGCTTCAGGGCCCGGTAGAGGCGGTGCTGGTCGCTCGCGGCCTGCCAGATGTCCAGCTTGGACCAGTCGGCGGGCTGGGGCCGGGAGGGAGTGAAGAAGCGGTACTCCATGGACACCTGGTTGCCGTCCACCAGCTGCGTGGGCTCACTGCGGCGGGGTGCGGTGGTGACGTTGTAGCCCGAGGTGTAGAAGACCGTGGGCCGGTCGGTGGCCTTGTGCAACAGCGTGAACCGCTGCTGGAAGATGCCCTTGGAGGGATGCCGGTGGTCCACCGGCTGGGCGTAGCTGAAGACGAGGAAGCGATAGCCCTCGTAGGGCTGCTCCTCCACGAAACGCATTCCGGGAATCGCCAGGACACGTTCCTTGATGTCCGGCTGGGCGGGGGCGGCCGGTGCCGCGGACGCGCTTCCGGCGCCCGCGCCGACCGCCCCCACCAGTATCGCGAGCGACAACAGCCATCTGAGCATCTTGTGCATGCACCCTCCCCTTGTTGCCGTGTTGACCCATTGCCCCGTGAATTCGCACAGGTCGCCGAGAACCTATCCGGGCACACACTCGCGTCGCCAGATGCCGTCAACGCTCCAACCCGAGGCCGAATACGGAGAGTTGTTACCGCCGCCCTCTTTCGTAGCGGGCTGTGATGGCTCATGCTGCCTGTATGGACCGAGACGAACGGCACGACCGGAGTGAACGGGCCGAGCGGCTGACGCGGTATCTGAACGAATTGCAGGACCGGATCGATCCTCGCTCGCTCGAGCTGCTGATGCGGCTGCTGCGCGAGTTGAGCACCTCACCGGCCGTCCGCGGGGGGACGTACGAGCTCGGGATGGGGCCGGAGGAGAAGGAGCTGTTCACCCCCGCTCTCCAGGCCGAGCTGCTGGTGTTGTTCGGCCTGCTCACTTCCCAGGACGAGCGTGTGGTGGTCGACCTCGGCGACAGTCCGCACGCCAAGGGCATGAAGGTGCTGGTGCCTCAGGAGCGGGCCGGGGACCCCGACTTCCTGCACCGCCACAAGCAGCGGGTGGCGGCCGAGGCGGAGCAGCGGGAGCGGGACCGGCGGGAGGTGGAGGGCATAGCGAGGGCCAGCGGCATGGAACCGTGACGTTACCGTACGTAACGGCGAGCGAACGCTGAGCGTTACCGGCCCGAAGGGGCGCGGGGCTGTGTCCATATACGGCTCCGCCGCGTGGGCGCGACCAGCCACGGCGGCGCCGCAGCCGACCGAGCACCGCAGACGGCCGAGACGCATCCCGGCACGTCCAGCGGAGCGGTTACGCGACGGCGGGGGCCGTCTCACCCGTGAAGGTGCGCCACAGCGCGGCGTACCGGCCGTCCCGCGCCACCAGCTCCTCATGGGTGCCGTCCTCGACGACCCGGCCGTGGTCCAGGACCACCACCCGGTCCGCACGGGCGGCGGTGGTCAGCCGGTGGGCGACGACCAGTGTGGTGCGCCGTCCCGTAAGACGATCCGTGGCCTGGTTGACCAGAGCCTCGGTGGCCAGATCGAGCGCGGCCGTGGCCTCGTCGAGCAGCAGGATGTCCGGGTTCACCAGCTCGGCGCGCGCCAGCGCGATCAACTGCCGCTGCCCGGCGGAGAGATTGCGCCCGCGCTCGGAGACCTCGTGCAGATAGCCACCGTCCAGCGACGCCACCATGGCATGGGCGCCGACCGCACGCGCGGCGGCCTCCACCTCCGCGTCGCTCGCGTCGGGCCGTCCGTAGGCGATGGCGTCGCGCACCGACCCGGCGAAGAGATACGGCTCCTGCGGGACCACCCCGAGGTGGCCGCGGTATCCGGTGAGGTCCAGTTCGCGCAGATCCACCCCGTCCACCCGCACGGCGCCCCGCGTCGGGTCGTAGAACCGCGCCACCAGCTTGACCAGAGTGGACTTCCCCGCCCCGGTCTCCCCGACGAACGCCACGGTCTGCCCCGAGGGGATGGTGAGCGAGATGCCCGCCAGCGCCTCCTCGCCGTCCCCGTACCGGAACCGCACATCGTCGAAGGCGATGTCGCCGCGCATCGAGCGCACCTCGCGCGGGGCCTCGGCCACCGGTGTGGTGGTGGGCTCGCGCAGCAACTCCTGGATGCGGCCCAGCGACACGGTGGCCTGCTGATAGCCGTCGAAGACCTGGGAGAGCTGCTGGACGGGGGCGAAGAACAGGTCGATGTAGAGGAGGTACGCCACCAGCGCGCCCGCCGTCAGCGTGCCGTCCCCGACCCGCCCGGCGCCCACGATGAGCACCAGCGCGGTGGCCACGGACGCCAGCAGCTGGACGAACGGGAAGTACACCGAGATCAGCCGCTGGCCGCGGATCCGCGCCTGGCGGTAGGCGTCGCTGCGCGCCGCGAACCGCTCCCGGCCGGACCGCTCACGCCGGAATGCCTGCACGATCCGCAGCCCCGCCACGCTCTCCTGAAGGTCCGCGTTGACCACGCTCACACGCTCGCGGGCCAGTTCGTACGCCTTGACGCTGCGGCGCCGGAACAGCACCGTGCCGATGATGAGCGGCGGCAGGGTCAGGAAGACCACCAGCGCGAGTTCCACGTCGATGATGAGCAGCGCCACCAGGATGCCGAAGAAGGTCAGCAGGCTGACCACGGCGGTGACGAGACCGGTCTGGAGGAACGTGGACAGCGCGTCGACGTCGGTCGTCATCCGCGTCATGATCTTGCCGCTCAGCTCGCGCTCGTAGTAGTCGAGACCGAGCCGCTGGAGCTGGGCGAAGATCTTCACGCGCAGGGCGTAGAGCACCCGTTCACCGGTCCGCCCGGTCATCCGGGTCTCACCGATCTGGGCGGCCCACTGCACGAGGACGACGAGGAGCGCGAGCCCGGAGGCGGCCCATACCGCGCCGAGCGAGAGCCGCTGGACGCCCTGGTCGATTCCGTGCCGGATGAGCACGGGCAGCAGCAGCCCGGCGATCGCGTCCACGGAGACGAGCGCCAGCGCGACCAGGAGCGGCGCCCCGAAGCCGCGCAGCAACCGCCGCAGCCCGTACGTCTCCTCGGGGCGGGTGGCCCGCTCCTCGTCGATGTCGGGGATGTCGGTGGCGGGCGGCAGGGCGGCGACCTTGGCGAGCAGTTCGGGGGTGGCCGGCATCCCGGACAGCGCCCCCGCGAGCCCGGGACCGGCCACGGCCCCGGCCCCCGCGCCCGCCGCCGTGTCGCCCTTACGGCGCTCACCATCGGGCCGCACCCATAGCTCCGGGGTCACCCCACCATGGCTCGGGCACGCCGGGTGGCCCGCCACGGCCCCGTCCGGCGGACAGGCGGCGCTGTCCCCGTCCGGCGCCCATACGGCGCCCTCCCCCTCTCGAACGGCGTGCGCGGGGTCGTCCCCACCGTGCGAACGGCCCCGTCCCTCCGGGTCGGACGGCACCCACGGCTCGGCCGCCGCTCCATCACGGACCGCCTCACCGGCGGCGTGCGCGGGGTCGTCCCCACCGCGCGCCCGCCAACCCGCCGCGGGGCGCGGGCGCCCCTCGGGGCCGTGCGCCGTGCCGTCGGCGTCGGCGGGCGGCCCGCCGTCGAGACACGGCTCGGCCAACCCGGTCGCGGCGGCCTCTCCACCGAACGCACCGGTGAGCCCCGGCGCGTGTGCGGCGGCGCCGCGTGGCGCGCCCGGGGCCAGGTCGTCGGCCCCGGCCCACGGCCGGGGGCCGTTCCCCGTCGGCGGCGCGACCGCGCCGCCCGAGCCGTCGTCGCCGCGCGGCTCGGTCTCGTCCGTCAAGAGGCTCCGGTACACGGCGCTCCGCGCCTTCAGCTCCTCGTCCGTGCCCACGTCCGCGACCCGGCCCCGGTCCATCACCGCGATGCGGTCGGCGAGGGCGAGGGTGGAGGGGCGGTGGGCGATCAGCAGGGTGGTGCGGCCCGCCATGACACCCCGGAGCGCCTCGTGGATCTCGTGCTCGACGCGCGCGTCCACCGCCGAGGTGGCGTCGTCCAGGACGAGCAGCCGGGGGTCGGTGAGGATCGCGCGGGCCAGGGCCAGCCGCTGGCGCTGGCCGCCGGAGAGGGTCAGTCCCTGCTCGCCGACCTCGGTGTCATAGCCGTTCGGCAGCTCGGAGATGAAGCCGTCGGCCTGCGCGGCGCGGGCGGCGGCCCGGATCCGCTCCTCACTCGCGTCCGGCACCCCGTAGGCGAGGTTGGCGCGCACGGTGTCGGAGAAGAGGAAGCTGTCCTCCGGCACCAGCCCGACCGCCCCGCGCAGCGAGTCGTACGTCAGCTCCCGCACATCGTGGCCGCCGATCCGCACCGCGCCCGACGACACGTCGTAGAAGCGCGGCAGCAGCATGGACAGCGTCGACTTGCCGCTTCCGGAGGCGCCCACCACGGCCAGGGTCTCGCCCGGCTCGATGCGCAGGGACACCTCGGACAGCACCGGCCGCTCGGGGTCGTAGCCGAAGCTCACCCGGTCGAACTCGACCGTCGCCGGGGCGTCCCCGGGAAGCTCCCGGGCGTCGGGGCGCTCGTCGATGACGGGCTCGGTGTCGATGAGCTCGAAGACGCGCTCGACCCCGGCCCGCGCCTGCTGTCCGATGGTCAGCAGCATCGTGAGCATCCGTACCGGGCCCACGAGCTGGGCGAGATACGTCGAGAAGGCCACGAAGGTGCCGAGGGTGATCTGGCCCCGGGTGGCCATCCAGCCGCCGAGCGCCAGCATGGCGACCTGGCCGAGGGCGGGGACGGCCTGCAGGGCCGGGGTGTAGCGGGAGTTCAGCCGTACGGTCCGCAGCCGGGCGGCGAACAGCCCCCGGCCGACCTCGCGCAGCTTGTCGGTCTCCTGCGCCTCCTGCCCGAACCCCTTGACCACCCGGACACCGGTCACGGCCCCGTCCACGACGCCCGCGACGGCGGCCGCCTGCCCCTGGGCGTACCAGGTGGCGGGGAAGAGCCGGATGCGGCTGCGCGAGGCGAGGATCCACAGGGCGGGGGCGACGGCGAGGGCGACGACGGTGAGCAGCGGCGAGAGCACCGCCATCACGACGAGCGAGACCAGGAAGAGCAGAATGTTGCCGATCATCATCGGCACCATGAAGAGCAGGCCCTGGATCAGCTGGAGGTCGCTGGTGGCCCGGCCGATGATCTGGCCGGTGGAGAGCTTGTCCTGCCGTCTGCCGTCGAAGCGGGCGATGGCCGCGAACATCTCGGTGCGCAGGGCGTGCTGGACGTCGAGGGCGAGCCGTCCGCCGTAGAAACGGCGGACGTAGGTGAGGACGTACACCACGAGGGCGGCGACGATCAGCAGGGTGGCCCAGGGGGCGAGGGACCGGTCGCGCGAGACGATCACATCGTCGATGATCAGCTTCGGCACCAGCGGGACGAGCGCCATGACGGCCATTCCGGCGAGCGAGGCGCCGAGGGCGAGCAGCACATCGCTGCGGTACTGCCAGCAGTAGCCGAACAGCCGCCTTACCCAGCCCTGTCCGGCTTCCGGGCCATCCGCATCCGCCCCACCCGCACCCCTTTCGCCCGTTTCGTCCGACGCGCCCGCCGCTACGTCCGCCACCCGTGAACCTCCCGATCCGCACACGCTTCCGGAAGGCACCAACACACTGATGTGCGGATTTCATCCTGCTGCAACAAATGGATCGGGGCGCGGTGGGCTGCTTCCCCTCCCCGCCCCTCCCCGATCCCAGGGGCTCCGCCCCTGGTACCCCAGGTACCCCAGGGACCCCGGAGCCCCTGCTCCGGCCTCTGAGACGAAGCCCGGTTCCGGAGGCTGGGGCGGAGCCCCGGTTTCGGGGTCTGGGGCGGAGCCCCGGTCTGGGGTCTGGGGCGGAGCCCTGTTCCGGGACCTGAGGCCGAACCCCCGTTCCGAGACTTGGAGCGCAGCCCCGATTACGGGACCTGGGGCCGAACCCCCGCTCCGGGGCCTGGGGCGAACCCCCGCCCCGGGCCTGGGACCGAACCCCGGTTCCGGGGTCCGGGGTCGAGCCCCGGCTCCGGGGTCTGGGGCGGAGCCCCGGTTTCGGGGTCTGGGGCGGAGCCCCGGCTGGGGTCTGGGGCGGAGCCCCGGCTGGGGTCTGGGGCGGAGTTCCGGTTTCGGGGTGGGGAAGCAGCCCGCCGCAGGCGGCATGGGCCGCCGGGCGTCCCGGCTAGGCCGCCTCCTCCGCCTCCTCCCCCCGCTCCGGAGCCGTGACCGCGGCGCAGCGCTCCGCGATCTCGCCCAGGGTCAGTCCGAGGGTGGCGGCGAGGGCCGCGATGGTGAAGAAGGCGGGGGTCGGGGCCCGGCCGGTCTCGATCTTCCGAAGCGTCTCGGCGGAGATCCCGGCCGCGGCGGCGACCTCGGCCATGCTCCGTTCGCCACGGGCCTGGCGCAGCAGGGCGCCGAGGAAGCGGCCGCGTTCACGTTCCAGCGGGGTGAGAGGAGTGCGCACCATGACCGTGATACTAATACCGGTATAGTAATTGGTGCACACCGAACCGGTGGTTCGGTCCTGCGAAGGGGCTCACCCATGGTGGAAATCAAGACCGACGCGTCCCTGGACGCCATGCGCGAGGCGGGCCGCGTCGTGGCCTCGGCGCTCGACGCCACACAGCGGGCGGCGGCCGTCGGCGTCTCGCTGCGCGAGCTGGACGAGGCGGCGCGGGAGGTGCTGCGCGAGGCCGGGGCGAGCTCCCCGTTCCTCGGCTACCGGCCGCAGTTCGCGTCCACCCCCTTCCCCGCGGTCATCTGCGCCTCGGTCAACGACGCCATCGTCCACGGCATCCCGGGCGACTACCGGCTGTGCGACGGCGATCTGGTGACCGTCGACTGCGGTGCGACGCTGGACGGCTGGAGCGGCGACGCCGCCGTCAGCTTCACCGTCGGCACCCCGCGCCCGGCCGACGTCCGGCTGATCGAGACCACCCGCCAGGCGCTGGAGGCGGGGATCGCGGCGGCCGTCGCGGGGGGCCGGATGGGCGACATCTCCCATGCCGTGGGGACGGTGGGGCGCACCGCGGGCTACGGCATCATGGAGGACTACGGCGGCCATGGCATCGGCCGGCGGATGCACGAGGACCCGCCGGTCCCCAACGAGGGGCGGCCCGGCCGGGGCTTTCCGCTGCGGCACGGGCTGGTGCTGGCCATCGAGCCGATGTTCCTGGCGGGTGGCCTGGACGCGTACACCACCGATGCCGACGGCTGGACGCTGCGGACGACGGACGGCAGCCGCGCCGCCCACAGCGAGCACACGGTGGCGATCACGGACGACGGCCCACGGATCCTGACCGCGCTCTGAGAAGACAGGTCCGAGAAGACACAGATCTGGGAGGACAGAGGGGACGCGGTGCCTCGCCCGCCCGCCCACCCACCCGCCCCGTCCAGCGCCCCGCCCAGACACACGCTCGCGGAATCGCCCAAAAGCGGACTGTTCAATACCGGACCGTTCATCAAACACTTAGCAGGGCTGTCTAAGGTCGCGCCCATCGAAAAGCGCACCACCGGCCAGGCGAAAGGATGATGATCGTGACGGTGCCCCGGATCGACGACATCCCGCCCGCGGAACGGTTCGCGGCGTGGCGCGCCCTGTGCGAGCTGACGTCGATACCCATGGAGCTGCGCAGCGACCATGAGCACGACTTCCGCGCGAACGTACGGGGCGGAGTGGACATCGGCGAGGTGATGCTGACCTACACCTCCGTACCGTCGCTGCGGAACGAGCGGACGGCGGCCCACATCCGGCGCTCCGACCCGGAGCTCTACCATCTGCGGCTCACCCTGCGCGGGGAGACCGACGTATGCCACGGGGACGCCGAAACCACGGTCGGCGCCCGGCAGTTCATGCTCACCTCCACCTCCGCGCCGTATCTGGCGGTGTGCGAGCGCGGCAGGGTCGACGGGATGACGGTCACCCTCCGCCCCTCGCTGCTGCCGTTCCCGCCCGCCGAGCTCCAGCGGCTGCTCGGGCAGCGGCTGTCCGGACGGTCCGGGATCGGGGCCATGCTCGCCGACTTCCTCACCCGCCTGGCCACCGAGTCCGACGCCTACGGCCCGGCCGACGCATCGCGCCTCGGCACCGTCGCCGTCGATCTGCTCAACGCGCTGCTCGCGCATGAGCTCGACACCGGTGCCGAGGCGCGCGCCGAGAACCGGCTCACCCCCGAGAGCCGTCGGCGTACCCTGCGGTTACGCGTCCAGGAGTTCGTCCGGCAGAATCTGGACCGCCCGGGGCTCACCCCGGCCTCGATCGCCGCGGCCCATCACATCTCGCTCCGGTACCTCTACCGCCTCTTCGAGGAGCAGGGGCACACCGTCTCCGCGTGGATCCGCGCCCAGCGCCTGGAGCGCTGCCGCCGCGACCTCGCCGATCCCGCCCTGGGCGACACCCCCATCCATGTCATCGCCGCCCGCTGGGGCTTCAGCCACGCCGCGGACTTCAGCCGTGCCTTCCGCGGCGCCTATGGAGTGCCCCCACGGGACTTCCGCCATAGGGCGCTCGCGGCGAACAGGTGAGCGGGGCTCCCCCCGTAGCAACCCTGCTCACCCGTCACCGATCAGCATGGGCCCGCCGGGGCCGGGATGTCGTTGGCCTCCTGTGCACACTGTCTTGATCCTGCGTGCATGGACCGCGTCCGCTGTGCACGGACCGCATATCCCGGCCCCCCACGGGGTCATTTGGCGCGGGTCACCCGCAACTCCTCGATGCCCGCGCGCTTCTTGTCGTCCGCCGACCGCACGGTGACCCGTACGAAACGGGCCGGGCCGGTCGTCCCCGCGCGCCAGTGGCGGCCGTCGAGCGAGGTCCGCACCTCGTGGGAGGCGGGGCGGGTGCGGGTCCACTCCGGGCTGACCTCCGCCAGCCGCACGGCGCGCCCGAGGTCGGCCGTGAGGGTGCCCTCGACGGCGTCGGGGACCCAGGCGGTGGCCGCGTTGCCGTCCACGGCGGCGCCCGCGTACATCCCGGGCTCCTCCGTGCTCGCCGTCGCCTTACCGCAGCGCGCGACGTTGTCGGTCGGCTCGAGGTCCGGGCGGCGGGTCTTGAGCACCGCGGGCGCGCCCCGGCTCACGATCCGCTCCCCGCCGTGCGGGGTCTCGATCCGCATCGGCGCTCCCGCCGTCAGCCTTACGGTCGTCTCGTGCGGGCCGATGGCCACGTCGTAGGTGCGGCCCCGCCAGTGCAGCCCGCGCAGGGTGACACCGTCGTGGAGCTGCGGCGGCAGCGTCGGTGCGAGCCGCACACCGTCCTCGTCCATCCGCATCCCGGTCAGACCGTGGGTGAAGACCTGGAGGAAGCCGCCCTTGCCGGTGAGGAAGTCCTGTGCCGGGGAGCCGGACAGGGGGTCCTGCGCGCCCGCCTTCTCGCCCCGCGCCTCCGAGAAGGTGTCGAAGGGACCGCGGACGAACGGCTTGATGGCGCGCTGGAGGTAGGTGTACGTGGAGCAGCCGGGCTCGCCGATGGCGGCGGCGTCGATGGCGTGCACCGAGTCCGTCATGGCCGGGCCGTCCGGGTCGGTACGGGCCGCGTAGTAGTCGAGCGTCCTGGCGGCCGCCTGACCGGACATCGGCCACTCCAGCGGGTACATCAGCAGCACGGTGTCGGCCTGCTTGATCAGCGAGCCCTGGTAGCCGTCGTACTGCCGGAAGACCTGGCTCTTCTTGTCGTACGGGATCCGCATCCGGTCGGCGATCCGGTTCCAGGCGGCGGGCACCGGCTCGCCGAGGAGGCGGGCGGCGCGGGCGGCGTCGCGCAGGGCGGTGGCGGCCCCGGCGTTGGTGAAGACCGCGTCGTCCACGCCGTTGCTGTACTCGTCGGGACCGGCCACGTTCTTGATGGAGTAGCTGCCGTCGGCGTTGTGCGTGGCGCGCCCCGCCCAGAACTCGGCGATCCCCTTGAGCACCGGCCAGCCGCGCCCGCGCAGCCACCGGGTGTCGCCCGTCGACTGGTAGTACTGCCAGGCCGCCACGGCGATATCGCTCTGGAGGTGGTTCTGGGTGCGGCAGTGCGGCGGGTCCCAGCTGTGGCACTCGGTCCACAGCCCGCCCTTGCTCGCGCTGGTCCAGGGGTAGAACAGGCCGGGGTAGCCCAGCTTGCGGGCGTTGGCGCGGGCGCCGGCGCGGGTCTTGTAGCGGTACTCCACCACCGACTTGGCGAGTTCGGGATGGGTGGCCAGCAGCCCGGGGTACATCCAGGTCTCGGCGTCCCAGAAGATCAGTCCACCGTAGTTGTCGCTGCTCAGCCCGGTCGGGGAGATGCTGTTCCGGGAGCCGGCGCGGGTGGCGGACAGCAGGCCGTACTGCGCGGAGCGCACCCAGTCCTGGAGGTCGCGCCGGCGGCGCCCGGCCACCTCGATGTCGGAGCGCCACAGCCGCTTCCAGGCGGCGCTGTGCGCGGCGAACAGCCCGTCCCAGCCCTGGTCCGCCGCGCGGCGGGAGGCGGCGAGGGCGTCGGCGCGCGGGGTGTGGGAGGTCAGCGCGGTGTCCACGCCCACGTACTTGGTGAACTCATAGGACCGGCCGGGGCGGACGGGGAAGCGGAGACCCTGGCGGGCGGACAGATCCCGCGCCGCGTCCGTGCCACCGGCCTTCGTGCCGCCCGTCCTCGCTTCGGCCGTCCGGACGCCAGGACCGGGGCGCAGCGTGGAGGCCACGGCTCCGTCGGTCTTCGTGCCATCCGTACGGAAGGCGACATCGACCGTGCCGCCCTTATGGGCGCCACCGCCGGTCCCGCTCATCCGCCGCGCACCGCGCCCGTCGAGCAGATCGGTGACGGTCGCGTCCCCGCCCCAGTGCGGGGTCATCCGCATCCTTACGGCGCCCACGTGCGCGTTGGCGCGGTCGGCGACGATGTCATAGGTGAGGTCGGTGGCGCGCCCGTCGGACGCGGTCCAGGTCAGGGAGGTCCGCACCAGACCGCAGCGCATGAAGACCGTCTGCCGGTAGTGGGAGATCCGCCCGGCGGAGGTCCGGGAGCCGAAGGTCTCCGAACGGTCGCCCCCGGTGGCCACGTTCAGCGTGGACCAGGTGGGGATGGCGGCGGCCACCTGCCGGTTCCCGGTCGTCTTCGCATTGTGCGCGTAGAGGCCGGAGACGAAGGCGCCGTCGTAGCGGGGGGTGAACAGCGGCCATCCGGTCTTGTCACCCCCTCCGGAGTACCCGGTCCCCTGGGGCGGCACCCGCTGCCCCAGATAGCCGTTGCCCACATACGCGTGGGAGCTGTCCTTGGGGTCGATACGGCTGGAGGAGAGCGCCCAGCCGTCGGACGGCCCGCGCGTGCAGTCCCCTCCGGCGGTGGCGTCGGCCGCCGCGGAGGAGTCGGATTCGGGAGCGGCGGACGCCGGGGGCACGGCGGCGATCAGCCCGCAGACGAGGAGCGGGGCGATCAGCCGGGCGGGCCGGGGCGGCCGGAGGGGGGAGTACGTCATCGTTCTCCGTCGTGGTTCGCCGGTGACGGTCGCAGTGACCATAAAGAGGTGAACACGGCAGGTCAATGGATGGCGCGATGTCTTCAACATCTGAACGCGAGTTCAGATACGAGAACGAGACATGCCGCCTGCGGCGTGCTGCTCCCCGCCCCTTCCCGAGCCTGGGGCTCCGCCCCAGGCTCGGGAAGGGGCGGGGACGGGAAAAATCCGCGCCCCCAGGAGGGCCGGGTCAGAACGCCGACGGGCGCACCAGCCCCGTCTCGTACGCGAAGACCGCCGCCTGGGTCCGGTCGCGCAGCCCCAGCTTGAACAGGATCCGGCTCACATGGGTCTTCACGGTCTGCTCGGCCACCACCAGCCGTGCCGCGATCTCCGCGTTCGACAGCCCCTGGGCGATCAGCGTGAGCACCTCGGTCTCGCGCTCCGTCAGATCGCCCGCCCGAGCCCGGAGCGGCCCGCGCGGGGCGGCGGCGGTCACCCGGGAGAACTCGCCGATCAGGCGCTTGGTGATGTTCGGCGCCAGCAGCGCGTCACCGGCCGCCACCACCCGTACCGCATGGGCCAGTTCATCCGCCGAGGCGTCCTTCAGCAGAAACCCGGACGCGCCCGCGCGCAGCGCCTCGTAGACGTATTCGTCCAGGTCGAAGGTGGTGAGGACGAGGATCTTGACGGTGGTGTCGGCGGCTTCGGTGAGCCGGCGGGTGGCCTCTATACCGCCGACCCCCGGCATCCGTATGTCCATCAGGACCACGTCCGGGGCGAGTTCGGCGACCTGGGCGATGGCGTCGGCCCCGTCCACGGCCTGGCCCACGACCTCCATGTCCGGTTCGGCGTTGAGCAGCACCGTGAAGCCCTGGCGGACCATCATCTGGTCGTCGGCGATCAGGACGCGGATGGTTGTCATACGGGGTCCTCGGCGGTCTCGGGCACGGCGGCGGACGGGACGGGGTGGTCGGTGGGCAGTACGGCGATCACCTCGTAACCGCCGTCCGGCGTCGGGCCGGTGGTCAGCTCGCCCCCCAGCATCGCAGCGCGCTCCCGCATCCCGAGCAGCCCGTGCCCGGCTCCGGGCGAGGGCGGTGCGGGCCGGTCCGGCGTGGTGTTGACGACCCGGACGGTCAGCCCGTGCCGCCGGTACCCCAACTCGACCCGCGCCTCGGCGCCCGGCGCGTGCCGCATCACATTGCTCAGCGCCTCCTGGACGATGCGGAACGCCGACAGCTCCACGCCCGGCGGCAGCGCCCGCCGCTCCCCGGTGACATCGGTAAGGATCGTGATCCCGGTCCCCCGCACCGTGCCCACCAGCTCGTCCAGCCGGTCCAGGGTGGGCTGCGGGGCATGCCGGGCGCCGTCGGCCAGGGCGTCCTCGGAACGCAGCACGCCCAGCACACGGCGCAGTTCGGCCAGCGCCTCGACCGCGTTCTGCCGGATGCCCGCGAGATTCTCCCTGAGCTCGTCGGAGGGGTTCTCGGCCAGGTGCGGGGCGACCTGGGCCTGGATGGAGATCACCGACATGTGATGGGCGACCACGTCGTGCAGTTCGCGGGCGATGCGGTTGCGCTCCTCCAGCAGGGTGCGCCGGGCCCGTTCCTCCGCGGTGAGCTCCTCCTGCTCGACCAGCCGGGTCCGCGCCACCCGGCGGCCCCGCAGCGCGGCGCCCACCACCACGGCGGTGGTGAAGGACACCACGGCCTCGTCCAGGCCGTCCGTGTGGGGCCGGGTGGCGAGGGCCGCGGTGACCACGCCCACCAGGAGGGTCAGCAGCAGTGCCTCGGCGGCGATCCGCGGGCGGACCCGCAGCGCGAGGAGCAACAGGACGGCGGTGTGCAGCGCGAGCTGGCCGTAGTTCCAGGGGTAGAGCACATATGCGGGGACGCGGTCGTCCACGCCCAGCGCCGTCACCAGGAGCATGGCGGTCGAGAGCCACCATGCCGGTATCGGGCGGGTCAGCGCCAGTTGGACGGCCAGCGCTTCGAGTACGACGAGCCCGATCAGCGGCACGGGGTCCTGGGACGTCCCCGGGCGGGCGGGCTCCTGGAACTGCGCCATGCTGAGCCAGGCCATGAGCACCGCGAACAACACCACATGGCCATGGGGCAGCCGGCCCAGCCAGCGCATCCGCGGCAGTGGATCGCGCGCCACCGTCCACAGGTCCTCGCGCAGGATGCCCGGCACCGCGCGCAGGGCCTCGCCCAACGTGCGCGGCAGCGTGCGCAGGCCCCCCGCCAGCCGGTCCGCGATCCTGCCGCCTGTCATGCCCTTGACTCTAGACACTCCGCCGCTCCACGTGCTGTGCCGGCCGTGCCTGATTCCGGGGACGTCCCTCGCGGACGACCCGGCTGCCACCGGCCGCTCCAGGGCCGCCACCGCGGACGACCCCGCCACCGCCCTTCCGCGGCCGCCCCGCCTCGTACACGTGGAACGCCGCCCAGCAGATCAGCAGCGCCCCCGCGAACACCGGCAGCCAGCACAGCCGGGCGAGCACCCAGCCGGGTCCTTCGGGCACGGTGTGCAGCCCGGTCTGCGGTCCGGCGAGCCGCAGCGTGGTCACGCTGACCGCCATCATCGCGGTCTGGTGCCACAGGAAGACGGTCATCGCGGCGAGGTTGACCAGCGCCACCACCGCCCACACGACGGGCCGCGCCAGCACCCGGCGCAGCGGGCCGCGCAGCAGCAGGGCCGCGCCGCACTGGGCGAGCCCGAAGGTGACGGCCGCCAGGGTGGGCGGGTTGAGGTTGGAGATCGAGGCGCCGGGCACCCCGACCATCGCCGCCGGATAGCCGCCGAACAGGACGAGCCCGGCGGTGACCGCCGCGCCCCCGGTCAGCAGCACCCACCCGGCCATCCGCCCGCGCAGCCTGCCACGGCCCCAGGCGGCGCCCAGACAGTACGGAACCAGCCAGCCCGCCGCCAGGTTGACCCAGCCGAGCCAGGCCGGGCCGTCGAAGCCGAACCGGATCAGGTCGACATGCAGCACGACGGCGAGCGGCCACAGCGGATGCAGCCGCGCCACCAGCGGGGTCGCGGCCGTGAGCACCGCGTAGACCAGCAGGAACCACAGCGGGGACAGGACGAGTTTGAGCAGCGTGTGCACGGTCAGCAGGCTCACCCCGGCGCCGAGCAGCGCCCCCGCCGCCACCGCCCATACGGTCAGCACGGCTGCCACGGGCCGGAACAGCCGTACCAGCCGGGCCCGCAGCCACCGCCGGTAGGTGATGCCCCGGGCGCGGGCGCAGTCGTGGCTCTTCGCGCCCATCTGCCCGCCGACCAGGAAGAACACCGCGAGGGTCTGGAACACCCAGGAGACGGGGGTGAGTCCGGGCTGGTACCGCAGCGGGCTGGCCGCGCGCAGCGTGCCGCTGTCGGCCACGAGGGCGGTCACCAGCCAGTGGCCGAGCACCACGCCGAGGATGGCGACGGCCCGCAGGCCGTCCACGGCGCGGTCGCGGCCGGGCGGGGTGGCGGCCTCGATCCGCCGGGCGAGGTCACGCAGCCGGATCGGGTCACGCACCGTCTCACGCATCGCGGCCCTCCACGATCCGGCCCATGCTCGCCAGGGCGCCGGACCCGGACTTGAGGTAGTCGCTGTGCCCGACGTCCCCCGCGTCGAAGATCCGCGCGCCGAACCGCCGGGAGACCGGGTCGGTCCCGAGGCCGATGGTCGTGCCCAGCAGCGGGATCCGCACATGCGGTACCCCGCCGATCCAGTCCGCCCCGCCCCGCCCGGCCCAGACGGTGGCCCGGGTGTGCAGCTGCCGGACGTCCTCGTACCCCGTCCCGGGGCTGCCGTACAGGACGATGTCAGCGGCGTTCAGCCCCCGGGCGGCCCGTGCGCAGACCACCGAGCCGTAGGAGTGACACAGGAGCGAGATCCGCGCCCGGGGCATGGCCGCGTTCAACTCCCGTACGAATGAGGCCAGTCGGGGAGCGGCACCGGTGGCCCGGCCCGTGGTCAGCACCTCGGGCGACACGGTGCCGGGCGTCTTGTACCCGAGCCAGCCGATGACGGCCGTACGGCGCCCGAGTTGACGGCTCAGCGCGAGCGCCCCGTCCCGGAACCTGCCGTACGTCTCCAGGTTGGTGTCCGACCCCGGCACCAGCACCGCGATGCGCGTGGCGCGCCCCAGATCCCCGTACACCTCGACGGCACGGCCCCCGTTCCGCCCGTCGAAGGAGAGGAAGTGCCGCGACGCCCCCCGCATCTTCCGCAGCGCCCGCGCCCGCTTGCGGTCCCCGTGCCGGGCGGCCATCGCCTCGGCCGCCCGGATCCCCTCCCGGTTGGCGGCGTACCGGTGCTCAAGACCCGCGACGCGCACCGGCCCGAGCGCCACCGGCGCGGGCGCGGGCACCTCACTGGGCCCAGCGGCCCCCACCAGGGGCACCACCACCGAGGCGGTGACGAGCGCCGCGAGCAGGGCGCGGCGAAGACGGGACGCCATGGCTGTTCCTTCCGTGCCAACGGATGTCGTGAGTACGGAAGGTATGGAGTCGGCCGTGTGGTTGGCGTCCCACCGGGGAGTGCATCTCCGGGGTAGTCCCCAGGTATGACCGGTAGGGGGTCGGGCCGGTGAGGCGGTCGCGGGCCACCCGGCGGTGGGGCTCGGGCGCACGGCTGATACGCGGTTGATGCACGGCTGAGCGGCCGCGGAGGCCTCGCACCGCCGAAGGGGAGATGTCCTTCGCCCAAGGTGGCGCCGGTGCGCCGACGTTGCGCACCGGTCTCACCGTAGGAGGTCACGATGTCCCCTGCCCCCGCATACCGGGCCCGCCGCCGTACCGCGCTCATCGCGCTGGCGGTCTCGATGGCGGTCTCGATGGCGGTGATGGCGACCGCGGCGGCCGGACCGCCCGGCCGGGCCGGTGCCCCCGGCGGCGTTCCGGCCTCCCCCGGCGCCCGGACCGCCGGGGATCGGCTGCTGCCCTACCTGGGCAACGGCGGGTACGACGTCCGCTCGTACGACGTCGGCTACACCTACCGGCCCGGGACCACGCTGATGGACTCCTCGGTACGGATCCGGGCCACCGCCACCCAGGCCCTGTCCCGGTTCAGCCTCGACGCGGCCGTGGACGAGATCAAGACGGTCGCCGTCCACGGCGAACCGGCCCGCTTCGCCGTGGACAAGGCGGGCGAGAAGCTGGACATCACGCCCCGGCAGGCGCTGGAGAAGGGGCGCCCGTTCGATGTGGACATCGCCTACCGCGTCGACCGGAGCGACAACCGGGCCCGGCCCGGCTACCCGGCCGACCCCGCGCCGCGCCTGACCCCGTGGGTGAACAAGAAGGACGGCTTCGTGGTGTTCGGCCAGCCGGACCGGGCGCACATGTTCTTCCCCGCCAACGACTACCCCACCGACAAGGCCCGGTTCACCTTCCGCGTCACCGCGCCGAAGGGGCTTCAGGCCGTGGGCATCGGAACACCGCGCTCACGGACGACCTCGGGCGACGACGCCACCACCGTCTTCTCGACCGGCGACGAGATCTCCACCCAGGTCGTCCAGTTCGGCGTCGGGCACTACAAGGAGATCCGCGGCCGCGGTCCCCATGGGCTGCCGTTGCGCAGCTACGTCGCCACCGACGCGTACGAGGCGGCGAAGCCGCTGGTCGACCGCGTACCCGATCAGCTGTCCTGGTTCGGACAGGAGCTCGGCCGACGGTTCCCGCTGGAGACGTACGGGGTGCTCGGGGTGCCCGAAGGCTATCTGGGGGTGGCCTTCGAATCGGCGACCCTGTCCACGTTCGCCGTCGAGAACCTCGAAGGGCCGGCCGAGCGGCTCGAACCGACCATGGTCCACGAGATGGTGCACCAGTACTTCGGGGACGCGCTCGCGGTCGCCGACTGGGACACCAACTGGATCAGCGAGGGCCACGCCGACTACTACCAGCTGCGCTACGAGGTGCACCGGGGCTGGCGGGACCTGGACACCGTGCTGAAGGCGCGTTACGAGTTCGACCCCGAGGGCCGCGCCCAGTCCGGCCCCCCGAACCGGCCCAAGGAGGCCATCGACGCGCTGGTCGGTGCCAACAACGCCGGTGTGCTGATGCTCGCCGGGCTGCGCCACCAGGTGGGTGACACCGTCTTCAAGAAGATCGAGCGGACCTTCTTCGACCGGTACCGGGGACGGTACGCCGACACCCGGGACTACATCGAGGTGGCGAACGAGATCAGCGGCCGGGACTTCACCGCGTACGTCAACGGTTGGCTGTACGACGAGAAGACTCCGCCCATGCCGGGCCACCCGGACTGGGTGGCCCCCAAGCCGCCGAAGGGCTCATGACGTGACGGCATGATGGAGGCTCCGCCCCTCGCACAGATTGGTGAAAATGTCCCATTCAGCCACCGGTGGCGGTGGTCCCCTCCCCGTCACGGTCCTCCTCGTGGAGGACGACGAGGTGATCCGCAGATCGGTCGCGATGGCTCTGGAGCGCTACGGCTACCGCGTCGCCACGGCCGGTGACGGGCTGACCGGTCTCGAACTGTTCCGGGCGGGCGGACACGACCTGCTGTTGCTGGATGTGATGCTGCCGGGGCTCGACGGCATCGGACTGTGCCGCCGGATCCGGGAGACCAGTATGGCCCCGGTCCTGATGATGTCGGCGCGCGGCGACGACCTGGACGTCATATCCGGCCTGGAGGCGGGCGCCGACGACTACGTCGTCAAGCCGGTCGACACCGCGGTGCTGGTGGCCCGGATCCGGTCGCTGCTGCGGCGGGCCACCTATCCGCCGGGGCGCCCGGCGGCGCCGCCGGGCGCCCCGGCGGCGGCCGGAGCCGCGGTCCACCGGCCCGACCCGCGCCACCACCACGGCGCCCGGCTCCGCTTCGGGGACCTGGTGATCGACACGGGCGGCCTGGAGGTGTTCCTGGCCGGTGAGCCGATCGCGCTGGCCCCCACCGAACTGCGGCTGCTGCTGGAGTTCGCCGCGTATCCCGGCATCGTCCTGGACCGGGAGACGCTGCTGCGCACGGTCTGGGATTACGACTGGGACGGCGACAGCCGGGTCGTCGACCTGTGTGTACAGCGGTTGCGCAAGAAGGTCGGCGCCGGGCGGATCGAGACGGTCCGCGGTTTCGGCTACAAGTTGCGGCGCTGACGTGGACACCCCACGCACCCTGCTCAACTGGCGCTCACTGCGCTGGAAGATCGCCCTGCTGGTGGCCGCGGCCTGCTGCGGCATCGCGCTGACGGTCGGACTCCTGGTGCACCACAGCACCTACGAGCGGTCCATGCACGAGGGCGCGGCCAAGGCCTACACCGCCCTGGACGCCGCCCTCGCCCCGGGCGGTGGCGGCGGGGACGACGGCGCCGTGCGCACCCCCGGGGAGATGCCGCCGAAGCTGGTGCGGATGGTCCGGGCCCAGGGGATCGCCGCCGTCTACGACGAGAGCCGTCCGTACCAGCCGAGGATGTGGGCCGGACGGCGGCTGCCCGGCGGCCGTCTGGTGGCGGTTTCGGTCGACATGACGTCGGACCAGCTCAGCCGCGGTGCCCTGGACCGGCACATGTGGAAGTACTCGCTGGCCGCGCTGGCCGTCATCGTGCCCCTGTCCGCCCTCGCCGCCGAACTCCCCAACCGGCGGCTGCGGCGGGTGGCGCGCACCGCGCGGCGCATCGCCTCGGGCGACCTGGCCGCCAGGACGGAGGTGGGCGGCCGGGCGGGCGACGAGATCACCGAGATCTCGGCCACGGTCGACTCCATGGCCGACAGCCTGCGGGACCGGCTGCGCGGCGAACAGCGCTTCACCGCCGATGTCGCGCACGAGTTGCGCACCCCGCTGATGGGCCTGGTCACCTCCACCGAGCTGCTCCCGGAGAGCGAGGCCACCGACCTCGTCAGGGACCGGGTCCAGGTGCTGCGCACCCTGGTCGAGGACCTGTTGGAGATCTCCCGTCTCGACGCCGGTGTGGAACGCGCCGATCTGCGGCCCGTCGCGCTCCCGGACATGGTCCGGGGCTCACTGGCCCGCACCGGCCTCGACGCACGTTTCACGGTCGGCGCCGCGCCCGCCCTGGTCGAGACGGACCCGCGCCGGCTCGACCGGATCCTCGCCAATCTGCTCGGCAACGCCCACCGGCACGGCGCCGCGCCGGTCGAGGTCACCGTCGAGGGCACGACGGTCGTCGTCCGCGACCACGGCCCCGGCTTTCCCGACAGCCTCCTCGAGGAAGGGCCGCAGCGCTTCCGCACCGGCGCGGCCGAGCGCGGCCGCGGCCACGGGCTCGGACTGACCGTCGCCTCGGGCCAGGCCCGGGTCATCGGCGCGTCACTGCTCTTCGCGAACGCCGCCGACGGCGGGGCCGTCGTCACGCTTCGGCTGCCGCCGACGGACTGACGCGACAGAGCCGACAGCGGACGCGACAGCGGCAAGCCGATACACGACGGATGACCGGCCGAGCGGTGCCGGATCCACGGTCACGGCCCTGCCGAGATCCGTCCCGGCCAAGGTGGTTGACGTGCGACGCGATACGTCAACCAGCTTTGGAGGTGCCTTGCGGATGGCCCCCGATCACAGCCCCCGTGGACCCGGCGCGGGCGTGGCGAAGCCGCCGCGGCCGGAGCGCGCGGGCACCGGCCCCCAGGAAGGGCCCCCGGCCGCGCCCGGCACCGGCCGTCCACGGATCGAGGCCGTGCGGAGGAGGTTGCCGACGACCGGCGTCCGGTGCCGGCGCCGGGGCCGGGGCCGGGTCGTCGCCGGGCTCGCGGCGGCGGACGCGCTGGTGATGCTGGGTCACGCCTGGATCCCCAACCGGGTCGGTCATCTCGGCAGTCTCGTCGAGACGTTCCTGCCCTGGACGGGCCTGGCCGTGCCGCCGCTGCTGCTCTGCGCCCTCGTCCGCCGCTCCGCGACCGCCGTCGTGGCCGTCGTCCTGCCCGCCCTCACCTGGTGTTCGCTCTTCGGCGGGATGCTCCTCGACAAGCGGGCGGACGGCGGAGGCCTGACTGTCGTGACCCACAACGTCGATGAGCACAATCCGCACCCCGTGCGCACCGCACGCGCCCTCGCGGCCTCCGGCGCCGATGTGCTGGCCCTCGAAGAGCTGGGCGCCGCGACGGCGGCGTACGAGAGAACACTGGCCGGCACCTACCCGTATCGCGTGGTGCGGGGCACGGTCGGGCTGTGGAGCAGGTACCCCGTCGACTCCTCCCGCCCGGTGGACATCGCGCCCTGGCCACGCTCCCTGCGCGCCGTCGTACGGACGCCCGAGGGGCCGGTCGCCGTCTTCGTCGCCCATCTGCTGTCGGTCCGGTTCGGCGCCACGTCGGGCTTCACCGCCTCCGCTCGTGACGCCGCCGCACGCCGTCTCGGCACCGCCCTGCGCGCCGAACCACTGCGGCGCACCGTGCTCGTGGGCGATCTCAACGGCACCTTGGACGACCGGGGCTTGTCCGCGGTCACCTCCCGGCTGCGTTCGGCCCAGGCCGAGGCGGGCGCCGGGTTCGGCCTCACCTGGCCCGCCTCGTTCCCCGTGGCGAGGATCGACCACATACTCGTCCGCGGTGTGGACCCGCGCGCGTCCTGGACGCTGCCCGCCACCGGCAGCGACCATCTGCCGGTGGCGGCGAGGCTGCGGCTGTGAGCTCCCGGACGCGGAGGCCGCCGTGCCTACCCCTTGGGCACGTAGAACTCCGTCGTGGCGCGCGTCGTCGCCGCCACCACCTCCGCCGGGGCCCCCGAGGCCTCGTACGCCGCGCCCCAGCGCTCGCTGCTGCGGGTCATGAACTCCCGCGCCTCGTCCGAGGCCTGCCACGCCTCCGGGTCGGCGGGCGCGCCTTCGCCCGTCAGGTGCAGGGCGAGGCCGAGCAGCGCGCCGTCCCAGCCGACGCCGACCGCGCCGGGGCCGAACTGGTCCCACATCTCGGGCGGTACGACGGCGATGTGCTCCAGCTCGAAGACGGTCCGCTCCCCGCCCTCCGCGGTCAGCCGGACCTCGACCTCGCTGAAGCCGGGGTTCTCGCCGAACAGCCAGCTCACGGCGAGCAGCCGCGGGGGTTCGCAGCGCAGGATCTCGCCGCCCGCGTTGCCCGTCAGCTGATAGTGGCCGCCGAGCTTCAGGTCGCCGCTCACCGGCAGGAACCAGCGGCTGATCCGCTCCGGGTCGGTGCACGCGTCCCAGACGTCCTCGATCGCGGCGTCGTAGGTGCGCCGCAGCAGGACGGTACGGGCCTCGCCGTCGGCCACCTCACGGGTGCCGACCTCGCGATGGACGTGGTTGATCTGGTCGACGATCTCGCTCATGACTCATGTCTCCGCATCGGTTCCGCTGCCGCCGCCGCGCTCCTGATCGAGCCGCCGCTGCCGCTTGCCCCGCGCCAGTTCCGTCCCCAGCGCGTCCAGCCGCTGCTCCCAGAAGCCCCGGAACCGGTCGAGCCACCGGTCGACCTCCCGCAGGGGCGCGGCCTCGACGGCGTACAACCGCCGTGTGCCCTCGGCCCGTACGGAGGCGAATCCGGCCTCCCGCAACACCCGCAGATGCTGCGAGACGGCGGGCTGCGAGATGCCGAACTCGGCCCGGACGACGGAGCTGACCTCGCCGGAGGACCGCTCCCCGTCGGCGAGCAGCTCCAATATCCGGCGCCGGACGGGGTCCCCGAGGACATCGAGTGCGTGCACGCCCGGACTATGCCAGCCACCGCTTATATAAGTCAACGCTTAAACGACGCTCCCGCGCCGCGGATACCCCCCCAACCGCAGAGGTCAGCCGTCCGTCGGCTTCCCCAGAAGCTCGGAGGCGGTCTCGACGGCGCCGGACGCCGCGACCGGGGGCGCCGGATGGCAGGTGAAGCCGAGGCGCTTCATGGCCCGGACCACCTCTCCCGCCGTGAAGTCGCGGCGGTCCTGGCGAGTGACCACCGCCCCGACCTGCTTGGCCGGGTAGACACGGCGGCCGATCTGGACCGATGGGCCGGTGATCGGTTCGGGGCTGACACCACTCATCGCGTCCGTCACCTCGCGCGCGGTCAGGTCGAAGGCGAAGTTGGCGATGATGCAGCGCATGGCGCCCCCACGGGGAGAGAAGAGGAGTCGGAAGCACCAGCGTGTCACACCTCGAAGCAGGAGGGCACAGCCCGACGGGAAAATCGCCCACCCGGTTCCCTCCGTTCCCAGGCCGTACGTGATAGGCTCTCCGTCAGTTGCAGTTTTGGTACCCATGGACTTTGTGTGCGCCTGGCGGTATGTAGCCGCAGGGCGCATTTCTTGTTTTTGCCGGTCATTTCCGGATGGGGACATTTCGGCGACTCGGGATGCAATTACCGCGCATTCCGGACCGATCCCCAAAAGAAGGAGAAGGACATGGCTACTGGCACCGTGAAGTGGTTCAACGCGGAAAAGGGCTTCGGCTTCATCGAGCAGGATGGCGGCGGCGCCGACGTCTTCGCCCACTACTCGAACATCGCCACCAGCGGCTTCCGCGAGCTCCAGGAAGGCCAGAAGGTGACCTTCGACGTCACCCAGGGCCAGAAGGGCCCGCAGGCGGAGAACATCGTTCCCGCCTGATCGCAGCGCCTGTCACGAGCCGGGGCCCGTACCTGAAGGGGTGCGGGCCTCGGCTCGTACGCGTTTCCGCAGACCGCGCCCAGCAGAAGGCACCGCATTGAGCCGCTCCTCCCGCTCGTACCGCAAAAAACCCGCGCCCTCCCGTTCCGCCGGCCATGGCCGCTCCGCCGACCGTGGCCGCTCCGCCGACCGTGGCCGCCCCCGCTCCACCGGCGGCAACAACGGCGGAAACGAATTCGCCCTGCCGCCCGGCTCCGCCCCGGTGCTGCCCGCCGTCACGTCGTTCTCCGAGCTCGACATGCCGGAGGAGCTGCTCGCGGAGCTGGCCCAGCAGGGTGTCACCGTGCCCTTCCCGATCCAGGCGGCCGCCCTCCCCAACGCCCTCACCGGCCGGGACGTCCTGGGCCGTGGCCGAACCGGCTCCGGCAAGACCCTCGCCTTCGGCCTCGCCCTGCTGGCCCGCACCGCCGGGCAGCGCGCGGAGCGCGGCCGCCCCCTCGCCCTGGTGCTGGTCCCCACCCGGGAGCTGGCCCAGCAGGTCACCGAGGCGCTGACCCCCTATGCCCGGCGGCTGCGGCTGCGTCCGGCCACCGTGGTCGGCGGAATGTCGATCAACCGCCAGGCCGAGGCCCTGCGCGGCGGCGCGGAGGTGGTCATCGCGACCCCCGGGCGCCTCCAGGACCTGATCGAACGCGGCGACTGCCGACTGGACCAGGTGCGCACCACGGTCCTCGACGAGGCCGACCAAATGGCCGACATGGGCTTCCTGCCCCAGGTGACCCGGCTGCTGCGGCAGGTACCCGCCGACGGCCAGCGCCTGCTGTTCTCCGCGACCCTCGACCACAACATCGGCCTGCTGGTGCGCCAGTTCCTCCACGACCCGGCCGTGCACTCGCTCGACCCGTCCGCCGGTGCCGTCACCACGATGGAGCACCATGTGCTGCACATCGCGGACACCGACAAGCGCTCCGTGGTCACCCGGGTCGCCGCCAGGGACGGCCGCGTCATCCTGTTCCTGGACACCAAGCGCGCCGTCGACCGGCTGACCCGGCATCTGCTGACCAGCGGCGTACGGGCGGCCGCGCTGCACGGCGGCAAGTCCCAGCCGCAGCGCACCCGGACCCTGGACCACTTCAAGTCCGGCCATGTCACCGTGCTGGTGGCCACGAACGTCGCCGCCCGGGGCATTCATGTGGACGATCTCGATCTCGTCGTCAACGTCGACCCGCCCGCCGACCACAAGGACTATCTGCACCGTGGTGGCCGTACCGCCCGTGCGGGTGGATCGGGCAGCGTCATCACGCTGGTCACTCCGGACCAGCGCCGGGACATGGTCCGTCTCATGGCCGACGCGGGCATCACCCCCCGGACCGCCCGGGTCCACCCCACCGACCCCGAACTCACCCGTATCACCGGAGCACAGGATCCCTCCGGTGTTCCCGTGACCATCAGCGCGCCCGTGCCGCCGCAGCCACAGCGTGCGGGCCGGGCCGCCCGTCGCCCCGCCAGGAGCCGTCGGCCCCGCCGTTAGGCCGGGGTGCGGAGCCCGCCGGGGTGCGGAGCCCGGTGCGGGGCCGGGCAGGACCCGCCCAGGGTCCGGCCGGCGGCCGTCCGGGCGGACATCCGGCATTTCGCCATGATCGTGTCACGCCCGACCGGCGGTGGATGTCCCCATTACCCCGTCGGAGAGGCGACAATGGGCCACATGCCGATACCCAGCGCCGTGCCCAGCCGTGCCGAACTGATCGACCATCTCGTCCGTACGCGCATCGCGGGCGATGTCGCCACCCCTCGTGAGAACAACCTCTCCCACTACCGCAAGCTCGCGAACGGCGACCGCCACTACTGGTTGGGCCTGGAGCTGGGCGACCGCTGGACCGATGAGCAGGACGTGCTGGCGGTCATGGCCGAGCGCTGCGGTGTGGTGGACGACCCGCAGCACCGCTCGGGGCAGGACACCATCGACCCGGAGCTGACCGTCGGCGCGCTGGACCGGATGGCGTCGGTGCTGCGGAAGGCGGCGGAGGCGAACGAGCGGGTGCTGTTCGCCACCGGGCACCCGGGCGGGCTGCTGGAGGTCCACCGGGCCACGGCGGCGGCGCTGCGGGCCGCCGGATGCGAGATCGTGGAGATCCCGGGCGGGCTGCAGGCGGACGAGGGGTATGTCTTCCAGTTCTGCGATGTGGCGATGCTGGAGCGGGGCGCCACGCTGTGGCACACCCACTCCCCCGCGCCCATGGCGGCGATCCTCGACGGGCTGGCGCGCGAAGGGCGGCCACTGCCCGATCTGGTGGTCGCCGACCACGGCTGGGCGGGGTGTGCGGGGCAGCGGGGCATCGACGCCGTGGGCTACGCGGACTGCAACGACCCGGCGCTCTTCCTCGGCGAGTCCGAGGGCACGCTGTCGGCGGTGGTCCCGCTGGACGACCACGTCACCAACCCGAGGTTCTACGACGCGATGACGGCGTACCTGCTGGACGCGGCGGGGCTGACGGCCCAGTTCTGACGACCTGATCTGGTCGTGACGGCCCGGTTTCCGACGGCTCCGGGCCACCGCCCGCCGCGCTCACCTCTTCTCGCGCGGCACCCGCATGACCCCTTCCTGGATCACGGAGACGGCCAGCCGCCCGTCGGCAGTGAAGATACGGCCCTTGGCGAGCCCGCGGCCGCCGGACGCGGAGGGGCTCTCCTGGTCGTACAGCAGCCAGTCGTCCACCCGGAACGGCCGGTGGAACCACATGGCGTGATCCAGACTGGCCCCGACGATGTCGCCGACCGCCCAGCCGCCGCGCCCATGGGCGAGCAGGATGGAGTCCAGCAGCGTCATGTCGGACACATAGGTCGCCAGGCAGACGTGGAGCAGGGGGTGGTCGGCGGTGCCGTCCAGTTTGCCGTTGGTCCGGAACCAAACCTGCGACTTGGGCTCGCGCGGCCGTCCGACGCTGCCGAAGGGCGGCTCGTCCACGTACCGCAGATCGATCGAGGCCCGCGCCTGGAGCATCCGCTCGGTCACCCCGGGGCCGACGAAGAGGTGCTCATAGCGGGGCAGCAGTTCCTCGGCGGTGGGCAGGGTGAGCGGGTCGGGGACGTCCGGCATCGGCTCCTGGTGCTCGAGGCCGTCCTCGTGCAGCTGGAAGGAGGCCGAGAGATGGAAGATCGGCTGTCCGTGCTGGACGGCGACCACCCGGCGGGTGGTGAAGGAGTGACCGTCCCGGATCCGGTCGACGGTGTAGACGATGGGCGCCCCGGGGTCGCCGGGCCGCAGGAAGTACGCGTGCAGCGAATGCGCCGAGCGGTCCGCGGGCACGGTGCGGCCCGCGGCGACCAGGGCCTGGGCGGCGACCTGGCCGCCGAAGACCCGCGGTACGAGGGGTGCGGCGTCGCTGGTGCCGCGGAAGATGTCCTCCTCGATCTGTTCGAGATCGAGCAGATCGAGAAGGCCCTGAAGTGCGTCATTCATGGTTCAAGCAGTCTTGCAGACCCGTATTGCGGCCCTGTTGCCCCTGGTCATGACGGCCGTCACAGACCCATCGACTTGGCGACGATGGACCGCATGACCTCACTGGTGCCGCCGTAGATCCGGTTGACGCGGGTGTCCGCGTACAGCCGGGCGATGGGGTACTCCATCATGTAGCCGTAGCCGCCGTGGAGCTGCAGGCACCGGTCGATGACGACGGCGGCGCGCTCGGTGGTGAAGAGCTTGGCGGAGGCGGCGTCGGCGGCGGTCAGCTCACCGGCGTCGTGCGCGTCCAGGGCCCGGTCCACGACCGCCTCGAGCGCGTCCACCTCGGACTTGCAGTCGGCGAGCACGAACTTGGTGTTCTGGAACGACGCCACCGGCTGGCCGAAGACGGTGCGGTCCCGGACGTACTCGGTGGCGAACCGTACGGCGGCCGCGGCCTGTGCGTACGCCCCGACGGCGATCCCCAGGCGCTCCTGCGGCAGATTGTGGGCGAGGTAGCCGAACGCCTTGCCCTCCTCGCCCAGCAGGTCCTCCACCGGCACCTTGACGTCGGTGAAGGAGAGCTCGGCGGTGTCGGAGGTCTTCAGGCCCAGCTTCTCCAGCTTGCGGCCGACCGCGTAGCCCTCGCTCTTGGTGTCCACCACGAGGATGGATATGCCGCCGCGGCGGTCCTCGGGGGTGGGCGGGGCGGTGCGGGCACAGACCAGCACCCGGTCGGCCAGGACGCCGCCGGTGATGAAGGTCTTGGCGCCGTTGAGGACGTAGTGGGTGCCGTCCTCGGAGAGCTTGGCGGTGGTCTTCATACCCGCCAGGTCGGAGCCGGTGCCGGGCTCGGTCATGGCGATGGCGGTCATCATGTCGCCGGAGACGAAGGAGGGCAGCCAGCGCCGCTTCTGCTCCTCGTCGGCGTACTTGAGGAGGTACGGCAGGCACAGCGCGGTGTGGACACTGCTGCCACCGAAGCTGACCCCCGCGCGGGCGGTCTCCTCGGTGATGACGGCGTTGAACTTGAAGCTGGTCTCGCCGGCCCCGCCGTACTCCTCGGGCACCTCGATACCGAAGACACCGAGCTCACCGAGCTTCTTGTAGAACTCGCGCGGGGCCTGACCGGCCTCCCGCCACTCGTCGTAGTACGGCACGACCTCGGCCGCGATGAAGTCGCGGATGGTCTCCCGGAACGCCTCGTGGTCCTCGTTGAACACCGTACGGCGCATATTGGCGCGGCCCTCCTCGCGGCTAAGCCGCCGCCGCTCTCGCGGATCCGCCCGGCCGCCGTCGTGATTCCTCAATTGATGGCTTGGCAGCACTCACCTAAGCGCTTGCTCAGTGAAAGCTACCCGCCAGTTACCCAGCCTGTCCAGCCTCCACAGGGCTCGGTTCACGGCCGAAGGGGCGCGCCATCCGCACCATGGGCGCCGTCGAAGGCGCCCAGAGCCAGGCGGTGCAGCAGTGCGGCGGTGGCCGCGCGCCCCGGGAGGGCTCCGGGGCGGCCGAGGTGGGGCGTGGAGTTGAGCAGCCCGAAGACCGCGTGGACACACGCGCGGGCCTCGGCCTCGGCGAGCCGGGGGTAGACCTTCCGCACCACCTCGACCCACAGCTCCACGTACTGCCGCTGGAGGGAGCGCACCAGCTTGCGGTCGGTGTCCCGGAGCCGGTCGAGCTCGCGGTCGTGGAGGATGATCAGCGGGCGGTCGTCGAGGGCGAAGTCGATATGCCCCTCGATCAGCGAATCCAGCACCTCCGCGGGGGCGCGCCCGGCCCCCTCCCCCTCCGCGGCCCGCCGCTTGCCACCCGTCAGCAGCCGGCCGCTGATCCCGACGAGCAGCTCGGCCAGCATCGCCTCCTTGCCGGGGAAGTGGCGGTAGAGACCGGGGCCGCTGATGCCGACCGCGGCGCCTATCTCATCGACGCCGACGCCGTGGAAGCCGCGCTCGGCGAAGAGGCGGGCGGCCTCCTTGAGGATCTGCTCACGGCGGCTCGGGGCGGGTGCTTGCGTGCTCATGGATTCGATTCTAGACAGCGGGGTTAGTGGTCGTTAACCTGGTGGGGAGTAGTTAACGTTCACTAACGGTACCGAGCGGGACCGAGCACGGGACCGAGCGAGGGGGCTCGTAGCCATGGAGCAGGCACCGGCGCTGCGCAGCGGCGCCGACCCGGGGTCCGAGGCCTGGAAGGCCAATGAGGCCGGGCATCGCGAGCTGGCCGCGCGGCTGCGCGAGAAGCTGGCCGTGGCGCGGCTGGGCGGCGGGGAGAAGGCGCGGGCGCGGCACACCGCGCGCGGCAAGCTGCTGCCGCGCGACCGGGTGGACACACTGCTGGATCCGGGCTCCCCGTTCCTGGAGCTGGCACCGCTCGCGGCCGAGGGGATGTACGGGGGCCAGGCCCCGGCGGCGGGGGTGATCGCCGGGATCGGGCGGGTGTCGGGCCGTGAGGTGGTCGTGGTCGCCAATGACGCCACGGTCAAGGGCGGCACGTACTACCCGATGACGGTGAAGAAGCATCTGCGCGCCCAGGAGGTCGCGCTGGAGAACCGCCTGCCGTGCGTCTATCTGGTCGACTCCGGCGGTGCCTTCCTCCCCATGCAGGACGAGGTCTTCCCGGACCGCGACCACTTCGGGCGGATCTTCTACAACCAGGCGCGGCTGTCCGGCTCCGGGATTCCGCAGGTCGCGGCCGTGATGGGGTCCTGCACGGCGGGCGGGGCGTATGTCCCGGCGATGAGCGACGAGGCCGTGATCGTGCGCGGGCAGGGCACGATCTTCCTGGGCGGGCCGCCGCTGGTGAAGGCGGCCACCGGTGAGGTTGTCTCGGCGGAGGAGCTGGGCGGCGGCGAGGTCCACTCCCGGATCTCGGGCGTGACCGACCACCTGGCCGAGGACGACCCCCACGCACTGCGGATCGTCCGCTCCATCGTCGCCACCCTGCCGCCGTCCGCGATGCGGCAGGGGTCGCCACCGTGGCCGCTGGAGCCCTCCGAGGAGCCCGCGGTGGACCCGGCCGGGCTCTACGGGGCGGTCCCGGTCGACTCGCGCACGCCGTACGACGTGCGGGAGGTCATCGCGCGGGTGGTGGACGGCTCGCGGTTCGCCGAGTTCAAGGCCGAGTTCGGCACCACGCTGGTCACGGGCTTCGCGCGGATCATGGGCCACCCGGTGGGCATCGTCGCCAACAACGGCATCCTGTTCTCCGAATCGGCCCAGAAGGGCGCCCACTTCATCGAGCTGTGCGACCAGCGCGGCATCCCCCTGATCTTCCTGCAGAACATCTCGGGGTTCATGGTCGGCCGCAGCTATGAGGCGGGCGGTATCGCCAAGCACGGCGCCAAGATGGTCACCGCCGTGGCCTGCACCCGCGTCCCCAAGCTCACGGTCGTCATCGGCGGTTCCTACGGGGCGGGCAACTACTCGATGTGCGGCCGGGCCTATTCGCCGCGCTTCCTGTGGATGTGGCCCAACGCCAAGATCTCGGTGATGGGCGGTGAGCAGGCCGCCTCCGTGCTCGCCACCGTCAAGCGCGACCAGATGGAGGCGCGCGGGGAGGAGTGGAGCACCGAGGACGAGGAGGCGTTCCGGGCCCCGGTCCGCGAGCAGTACGAGGCGCAGGGAAACGCCTATTACGCCACCGCCCGGCTGTGGGACGACGGTGTGATCGACCCCCTGGAGACCCGCACGGTGCTCGGCCTCGCCCTTACGGCCTGCGCCAACGCACCGCTGCCCGGCCGTACGGCCACCGAGCCCGCGGCGCCCGGCTACGGCGTCTTCCGGATGTGAGGGGGATGCACCCGATGAGTGGCATGAGCGGTACGAAGGCGACCGGCCCGTCGCCCGCGATGTTCGACACCGTCCTGGTGGCCAACCGCGGTGAGATCGCCGTGCGCGTCATCCGCACCCTGCGGCGGCTCGGAGTGCGCTCGGTCGCCGTCTACAGCGACGCCGACGCCGACGCCCGCCATGTGCGCGAGGCGGACACGGCGGTGCGGATCGGCCCCGCCCCCGCCGCGGAGAGCTATCTGTCCATCGAGCGGCTGCTGGAGGCCGCGGCGCGCACCGGCGCCCAGGCCGTCCACCCCGGCTATGGCTTCCTCGCGGAGAACGGGGCGTTCGCCCGAGCCTGCGCCGACGCCGGGCTCGCCTTCATCGGGCCGCCCGCCGGGGCCATCGAGCTGATGGGCGACAAGATCCGCGCCAAGGAGACCGTGCGCGCGGCCGGGGTGCCGGTGGTGCCGGGCTCCTCGGGCAGCGGGCTGACGGACGGGCAGCTCACCGCCGCCGCCCGGGAGATCGGGATGCCGGTGCTGCTGAAGCCCTCGGCGGGCGGCGGCGGCAAGGGCATGCGGCTGGTCCGCGACGAGGCGCTGCTCGCCGACGAGATCGCGGCCGCCCGGCGGGAGGCGCGCGGCGCCTTCGGCGATGACACGCTGCTGGTGGAGCGCTGGATCGACCGGCCCCGGCACATCGAGATCCAGGTGCTGGCGGACGGTCAGGGGCACGTGGTCCACCTCGGGGAGCGCGAGTGCTCGCTCCAGCGCCGCCATCAGAAGATCATCGAGGAGGCGCCCAGCCCGCTGCTGGACGAGGTCACCCGGGCACGGATGGGCGAGGCCGCGGTGGCGGCGGCCCGGTCGTGCGGCTATGTGGGCGCGGGCACGGTCGAGTTCATCGTGCCGGGCGACGATCCGTCGGCGTACTGCTTCATGGAGATGAACACCCGCCTCCAGGTGGAGCATCCGGTCACCGAGCTGACGGTGTCGGTCGGCGGGCGGCCCGGTCTCGACCTGGTGGAGTGGCAGCTGCGCGTCGCCGCGGGCGAGCCGCTGCCGTTCGGGCAGGACGACATCGCCTTCGCGGGCCACGCGGTGGAGGCCCGTATCTGCGCCGAGACCGCCCGCGCGGCGGCCGACGGCAGGGTGGACTTCCTGCCCTCGGCCGGGACCGTGCTGGCGCTGGACGAGCCGGAGGGCGAGGGGGTGCGGGTCGACTCCGGGCTGAGCCGGGGCACCGAGGTCGGCACGGTCTACGACCCGATGCTCGCCAAGGTCATCGCCCATGGCCCCGACCGCCCCACCGCCCTGCGCCGGCTGCGCGCCGCCCTCGGCGCCCTGACCGTCCTCGGCGTGGACACCAACACGGGCTTTCTGCGCCGTCTGGCCGCCCACCCCGCGGTCGCCTCGGGCGAGCTCGACACGGGCCTGGTCGACCGCGCGGCGGCCCAGCTGATCCCGGCGGCCGTACCGGAGGAGGTCTACGCGACGGCGGCCCTGCTGCGCCAGGCGGCCCTGGAGCCCGCCACTCCGCGTGGCGATGGATCCGGTGGGCGCCCAGAGCCCGGCGGCTCCGGCCTCGGCGGCCCGGCCGCGGGCGTTTGGGTCGATCCGTTCTCGGTTCCCACCGGCTGGCGCCTCGGCGGCGCCCCCGCCTGGACAATCCACCGCCTCCGCGTAGCGGGCCACCCCCCGGTGACGGTCCGCGTCCGCGGCCGCGCCCACGACGCGGAGCTCCGCATCGAGCAGCCCGACGGCAGCGCCCTGGCGGCCCCCGCCAACGGCCGGACCGGCGGCCCACAGAACACGGCGGCCGTGGCCGCTCGGCCCATGGGCGCGGGCGAGGGCGGCGCGGCGGCCCTGGTCACCCGGACCAGCCCCGACTCCACCGTCACCGGTGCCAGTGCGCGCACCCCGGAAGCGGAGGCGGACGAGCGGGCCGCCGCCCACCACGCGGCGGCGGACCGCCGCCCCGGCGGGGCGCGCGCGGCAGCGGGCACGGCCCCGCGCGTGGCGGACCCACGCCCGGCGGCCGACGCGGGCGCGGGCACCACCACTCCTGCCCCCGCAGACGCGGGCGCGGGCACAAGCACCGCTCCGGCCCGCGCGGAGGCGGACGCCGCATGGCGTCCGGCCGCCGACGCCGACACGGGTGCCGACGCGGGTGCGGGTATGCGGGCGCGGCTCATTGCCCTCGACGAGGGCACCGTGTTGCTGGACCTCGGCGGGGTCACCCACCGCTTCCGGCATGCCGCGCACGGCGCGAGCCACTGGCTGGGGCGGGACGGGGACGCCTGGCGCGTGGTCGGGCACGACCCCGTGGAGGAGGCGCTGCGCGGCGGGGCCGCCGCGGCGCACGCCGGGGAGCTGACCGCGCCCATGCCCGGCACCGTCACCGTCGTGAAGGCGGCCGTCGGCGACGAGGTCACCGCGGGTCAGGGCCTGCTGGTGGTCGAGGCGATGAAGATGGAGCACCTCATCTCCGCGCCGCACGACGGCACCGTCACCGAGCTCGAGGTGACCCCCGGCAGCACGGTCGCCATGGATCAGCTGCTGGCGGTCGTCACCCCGCACGAGCCGCAGCAGAGCGAGGAGCGTGAGCGATGACCCTCCCCATGACCGTCCCGGCCCCCGGGCTGCCCACCCGGGTCCGGATCCACGAGGTGGGCCCCCGGGACGGGTTGCAGAACGAGAAGGCGCTGGTCCCGGCGGCCGTCAAGGCCGAGTTCATCCACCGGCTCGCCGAGGCCGGCCTCACCACCATCGAGGCCACCAGCTTCGTCCACCCCAAGTGGGTGCCCCAACTGGCCGACGCCGAGGAGCTGATGGCGCTCATCGACGACGTGGACGTCCGGCTCCCCGTGCTCGTGCCCAATGAGCGCGGGCTGGACCGCGCCCTCGGGCTGGGCGCGCGCGAGATCGCCGTCTTCGCCAGCGCCACGGAGTCCTTCGCCAAGGCCAATCTCAATCGCACGGTGGACGGCGCGCTGGAGATGTTCGAGCCGGTGGTCACCAAGGCCAAGGACGCGGGCGTGGCCGTGCGCGGCTATCTGTCGATGTGCTTCGGCGACCCGTGGGAGGGCCCGGTCCCGATCTCCCAGACCGTCTCGGTCAGCCGCCGTCTGATGGACATGGGATGCGACGAGATCAGCCTCGGCGACACCATCGGCGTGGCCACCCCGGGCCATGTGCGGGAGCTGCTGGACACGCTCAACGAGGCGGGCGTCGCCGACGACCGGCTGGCCGTGCACTTCCACGACACCTACGGCCAGGCCCTCGCCAACACTCTCGCCGCGCTCGAGCACGGCGTGACCACCGTCGACGCCTCCGCCGGGGGCCTCGGCGGCTGTCCGTACGCCAAGAGCGCCACGGGCAATCTCGCCACCGAAGACCTCGTGTGGATGCTCGACGGCCTCGGCATCGAGACCGGGGTCGACATCGGCCGTCTCACCGCCACCAGCGTGTGGATGGCCCGGCATCTGGGCCGGCCCAGCCCGTCCCGCACCGTCCGCGCCCTCTCCCAGAAGGAGATCTGAGCCATGCCGATCGACCACCGTCTCAGCCCCGAACACGAGGAACTGCGCCGCACCGTCGAGGCGTTCGCGCATGATGTGGTCGCCCCCAAGATCGGGGAGTACTGGGAGCACCATGAGTTCCCGTACGAGATCGTCCGCGAGATGGGCCGGATGGGCCTGTTCGGCCTGCCCTTCCCGGAGGAGTACGGCGGTATGGGCGGGGACTACTTCGCGCTCTGCCTCGCCCTGGAGGAGCTGGCCCGGGTGGACTCCTCGGTGGCGATCACCCTGGAGGCGGGGGTCTCGCTCGGCGCGATGCCGATCTTCCTCTACGGCACGGAGGAGCAGAAGCGCACCTGGCTGCCGGGGCTCTGCTCCGGGGAGACCCTGGGCGCGTTCGGCCTGACCGAGCCCGGCGGCGGCTCGGACGCGGGCGCCACCCGCACCACGGCCCGGCTGGACGAGGCCACGGGCGAGTGGGTGATCAACGGCACCAAGTGCTTCATCACCAACTCCGGTACGGACATCACCGCGCTGGTCACCGTCACCGCCGTCACCGGCCGCAAGGACGACGGCCGCCCCGAGATCTCCTCGATCATCGTGCCGTCCGGCACCCCCGGCTTCAGCGTGGCCGCCCCCTACTCCAAGGTGGGGTGGAACGCCTCGGACACCCGCGAGCTGTCCTTCGCCGACTGCCGGGTCCCGGCCGCGAACCTGCTGGGCGCGGAGGGCCGGGGCTACGCCCAGTTCCTGCGGATCCTGGACGAGGGCCGGATCGCGATCTCGGCCCTGGCCACCGGGCTCGCCCAGGGCTGTGTGGACGAGTCGGTGACGTACGCCAGGACCCGCGAGGCGTTCGGCCGCCCCATCGGCGCCAACCAGGCGATCCAGTTCAAGCTGGCCGACATGGAGATGCGCGCCCATATGGCCCGGGTGGCCTGGCGTGACGCGGCCTCCCGGCTGGTGCTGGGCGAGCCGTTCAAGAAGGAGGCGGCGATCGCGAAGCTCTACTCCTCCGAGGTCGCGGTGGACAACGCCCGCGAGGCCACCCAGATCCACGGTGGCTACGGCTTCATGAACGAGTATCCGGTGGCCCGGATGTGGCGGGACTCCAAGATCCTGGAGATCGGCGAGGGCACCAGCGAGGTCCAGCGCACGCTGATCGCCCGAGAGCTGGGCTTCGCAAGCTGAGCACCAATGGGGCCCGCCCCTTCCCGTTACCAGGGGCTCGCCCCTGGTAACGGGGCCCGGGGGCGAAGCCCCAAGCAACAGGGCCCGGGGCAGAGCCCCAGGTACAGGGCCCGGGGGCGAAGCCCCAGGTACAGGGCCCGGGGGCGAAGCCCCAGGCAACAGGGCCCGGGGGCGAAGCCCCAGGCAACAGGGCCCGGGGGCGAAGCCCCCTGGGCCCCGGGGGCTGGGGCGAAGCCCCAGTTTCGGGAAGGGGCGGGGAGGGGAGCAGCCCGCCGCAGGCGTCGGACCCGGGGCGGAGCCCCGGGCCTCAGCCGAGCGGAGGCCTCAGCTCGTGGGCCAGGGGATCTGCGGGGAGTGGTAGTACGCGATGCCCATCGCGTCCCAGCGGGGCCCCTGTGCGGCCACCCGCACCTTGTAGTCGTCCCAGTTGTGCGTGGACGCGGGCGACCAGCCGAGCTCGGCGATGCCGGGGAGGCGAGGGAAGGCCATGTACTCGATCTGCGGGCTGGTCTGGAGCGTCTCCGACCACAGCGGCGCCTCGACACCGAGCACCGAGGACTCCGGGGCGTCCTTGATGTACGTGCCCGGGTCCCAGTCGTAGGACTGCTTCGCCTCGACGTACCCGGCCCAGTTCTGCCCCAGCGGCGTATCGGCGTTGTACTTCATGTCCAGATAGGCGCGGTTGGCCGGGGAGAGGACCAGCCGGGTGCCCGCCTTGGCCGCGTCCGCGACCTCCTTCTCGCTCCCGTCCGTCCCCCAGTACTGGGCGATCGCGTCCTTCGCGGGGTGTGCACCGGTCAACTGGTGCCAGCCGACCACCGTCTTGCCGTACTTGGCGACCACCGGCTGCACCCGGTCCATGAAGGCCACATAGTCCTCATGGCTGGTGGAGTGCGCCTCGTCGCCGCCGATGTGGAGGTAGGGGCCGGGGGTGAGCGCGGCGAGCTCGCGGATGACGTCGTCCACGAAGTCGTACGTCACCTCCTTCGGCACGCACAGCGAGCTGAAACCGACCTCGGTGCCGGTGTAGAGCGGCGGGGCGACGCCGTCGCAGTTGAGCTCCGCGTAGGAGGCGAGCGCCGCGTTGGTGTGGCCCGGCATGTCGATCTCAGGGACGACGGTCAGCTCACGGCTCGCCGCGTAGCGCACGATCTCGCGGTAGTCGTCCTTGGTGTAGTAGCCACCGGGCCCGCCCCCGACCTGCGTCGAGCCGCCGTGGCTGGCCAGCTTCGGCCAGGAGTCGATCGCGATCCGCCATCCCTGGTCGTCCGAGAGATGCAGATGCAGCTTGTTGATCTTGTAGAGGGCCAGTTGGTCGATATAGCGCTTGACCTGGTCCACACCGAAGAAGTGCCGGGAGACATCGAGCATCGCGCCCCGCCAGGCGTAGCGCGGCACATCGGTGATGGTGCCGCCGGAGACCCGCCAGGGGCCCGCCTGCCGGGTGGTGCGTTCGACGGACGCGGGCAGCAGCTGCCGCAGGGTCTGGACGCCGTGGAACAGCCCGGCGGAGCCGCGTGCGGTGAGGGTGATCGCGCGGCCGGTCACCTGGAGCCGGTACCCCTCCTCGCCCAGCGTCCGCACCCCGGCCGCCTTGGGCGTCAGCCGCAGCCGGATGCCGTCGTCACCCGATCGCGTGGTGACGGGGAGCGAAAAGCCGGTGGAGGGGCGCAGCACCTGCGCCAGGTAGTCGCCCACCCGGCGCGCCGAACGCGCCGAGCCGTCGGAGCCGGACACCCGGATGCGGGCGTCCGGGCGAATCGCGTACGAGCCCGCCGCGGGCCGTACGGACGCGGGCGCGGGCACCACCCGGTCCAGCGCGGTCGGGGCGGCCGCGGCGGGGTCCTGGGCGGAAGCGGAGGACGAGCGAGCGGACCAGGGGGAAGCCGGAGAAGCGGAGGCGGAGGAGGCCGCGGTCCCCGCCCCGGCCACCACGGTCAGCAGCAGGGAACACAGAAGTCGAGCACGGCGTCGTCTCACAGGGGGTCCCTTCAACGAAACGTGGCATCTTGGTTACCGCGAGGGTCAGTTGCGGTCAAGGTGTAGACCAATGTGTCGCTGTCTGCCTGTCAGAATTCACCGCATGGCGGAAATCACCCAGCGCGATGGCGCCTGGCGCTTTGACGGGGAAGCGATCCGGATCGTGCCGGGGCGGGACCGCGGCGTGCCTGCCGTACGGCAGGCGCTCGGCGAACTGACCGTCCCCCTGGTGGCCTTGGCCGGGGTGGCCTACGAGCCGGGGCGGAAGTCGGGCCGGCTGCGGCTGCGGCTGCGCGAGGGGGCGGACCCGCTGCTGCAGGCCACCGGCGGCAAGCTGCCGGACGCCGCCGATCCGTATCAGCTCTCGGTGGAGCCGGACCGCAGGGACCTCGCCGAGTATCTGGTCGACGAGGTCCGCCAGTCCCTGACCCTGGAGCAGGTGCCGACCGGCCCCTGCGACCGCTATGTGCTGCCCGGCCCCTCGGTGCCGATCTCGGCGTCGGCGGGCGACGCCACGGCCTCCTTCGACGGGGAGCGGGTCCGGCTGGACTGGAACTGGAAGACCGAGGAGTCGAAGAAGTCGGGCGGCCCCCGCACGATCCTCCTGCCCGATCTGGAGATGGTGGAGTGGGTCCCGGCCGCCGGGCTGGAGAACGGCTACCTCCGCTTCATCACGGCGAAGGCCACGGCGACGGCCGCGCCCAAGTACGACCCGCATGCCGTGGTGCTGTACGGATTCAAGAAGGATCCGCTGATGGCGCTGGTCGCGGCGGCCGTCATGGCGCGGATGCCGCATCCGGGCACCCCGGTGAAGGCGCTCCCCGCCCAGGCGTCCGCTCCCGAGCCGGCACCCGTGGACGCCCCGCCCGCCGGGGGCGACGAGGGTGAGGTGGATCACGACGTCCTGCTGCGACGGCTGCGCGAACTCGGCGATCTTCACCAGAGCGGGATCCTCACCGAGGAGGAGTTCACCACCGCCAAACAGGCCGTGCTCCGCCGCTTCTCCGAGGCCTGAGGGACGGCTTCCCCTACGCCTGAGGGACAGCTTCCTCGCCACCGAGCGCCGGATTTTCCGTCACCGAGACCCAACCCTGCCCGATATCGGGCAGGAATGTTGCGAAACGCCGCGCCGCATCGCAGTATCTACGGATGCTCGACCGCCGCATGTCCCACGATGACCTCATCGACCACCTGGTCCGCAGTACGCCGCTCAGCCGCGGCGAGGCGGGCCGGGTGGTGCTGGACGTCCTGGCGTACTTCGACGAGACGACGGAGGAGTTCGTCCGGCGCCGCCACCGCGAACTCCAGTCCGGCGGGCTGACCAACGCGGACATCTTCGAGCGGATCACGGCCGAGCTGCCGTACCGCGCGGTGGCCCCGCCCGAACTCTCGCCGCGCCAGCTGCGCCGCATCGTCTACGGCTGACCACGCCGGTACGGCGCCGGTCCACGACGCCGGTCCAGGACGCCGGTCCAGGACGGCGGTCCAGGACGGCGGCCGCCACCGCCGGACACGAGCACGAGCATGCACGAGCGATCCAATGGGAGGGCCTGAACACCATGTGCGGAATCGTCGGATACATCGGGAAGCGCGATGTGGCACCGCTGCTGCTGGAGGGGCTGCAGCGGCTGGAGTACCGCGGCTACGACTCCGCGGGGCTGGCGATCCAGGGCAAGCCCGCCAAGGGCGCCCAGAGCGCCGGGCTGAAGACCGCCAAGGCCAAGGGCCGGGTCCGGGACCTCGAGGCCAGGCTGCCCAAGCGGTTCGCGGGCACCACCGGCATCGCCCACACCCGCTGGGCCACCCATGGCGCGCCCAACGACACCAACGCGCATCCGCATCTGGACGCGGACGGCAAGGTCGCCGTCGTCCACAACGGCATCATCGACAACGCCGCCGATCTGCGCGCCAAGCTGGCCGCCGACGGCGTGGAGCTGGTCTCCGACACCGACTCCGAGGCGCTCGCCCACCTCATCGGCCGCTCCCAGGCGCCCACCCTGGAGGAGAAGGTCCGCCACGCGCTGGCGATGGTCGAGGGCACCTACGGCATCGCCGTGCTGCACGCGGACTTCCCCGACCGCATCGTCGTCGCCCGCAACGGCTCGCCGGTGGTGCTGGGGATCGGCGAGAAGGAGATGTTCGTCGCCTCGGACGTCGCCGCGCTGGTCAGCCACACCCGTCAGGTGGTCACCCTGGACGACGGCGAGATGGCCACCCTCAAGGCCGACGACTACCGCACCTACACCACCGAGGGCAGCCGCACCTCCACCTCCCCCACCACCGTGGAGTGGGAGGCCGAGTCGTACGACATGGGCGGCCACGACACCTATATGCACAAGGAGATCCACGAGCAGGTCGACGCCGTGGACCGGGTGCTGCGCGGCCGGATCGACGACCGCTTCTCCACCGTCCACCTGGGCGGGCTCAACCTGGACGCCCGCGAGGCGCGCGGGGTGCGCCGGGTCAAGATCCTCGGCTGTGGTTCGGCGTACCACACGGGCCTGATCGGCGCCCAGCTGATCGAGGAGCTGGCCCGGATCCCGGCGGACGCGGAGCCCGCGAGCGAGTTCCGCTACCGCAACCCGGTGGTGGACCCGGACACCCTCTACATCGCGGTCAGCCAGTCCGGCGAGACCTACGACACCCTGGCGGCCGTCCAGGAGCTCAAGCGCAAGGGCGCGCGGGTGCTGGGCGTCGTCAATGTCGTGGGCAGCGCGATCGCCCGGGAGACGGACGGCGGGGTGTACGTCCACGCCGGGCCGGAGGTGTGTGTCGTCTCCACCAAGTGCTTCACCAACACCGCCGTCGCCTTCGCGCTGCTCGCCCTGCACCTGGGCCGGATCCGCGATCTCTCGGTCGCCGACGGCAAGCGGATCATCGCCGGGCTGCGCAAGCTGCCCGAGCAGATCGCGGAGGTGCTGCGCGGCGAGGAGGAGATCAAAAAGCTCGCCGCGGAATATGCGAACGCAAAGAGCATGATGTTCGTCGGACGGGTCCGCGGCTACCCGGTGGCGCGCGAGGCATCCCTGAAGCTGAAGGAGGTCTCCTACGTCCACGCCGAGGCGTACCCGGCCTCCGAACTCAAGCACGGGCCGCTCGCGCTGATCGAGCCCGAGGTGCCGACCGTGGCGGTCCTGCCGGACGACGACCTGCTGGAGAAGAACCGGGCGACGCTGGAGGAGATCAAGGCCCGCAGCGGCCGGATCCTGGCCGTGGCCCACCGGGAGCAGGAGAAGGCGGACCACACGATCCTGGTACCCCGCAACGAGGTGGAGCTCGATCCGATCCTGATGGGCATTCCGCTCCAACTGCTCGCCTACCACACGGCGCTGGCGCTCGGCCGGGACATCGACAAGCCCCGCAACCTCGCCAAGTCGGTGACGGTCGAGTAGGCCCGCACCGCCCGCGACCTGGGCGGATCCTTCGGCGGTCCCCCGCGTGTGCCACCACGCACGCGGGGGCCGCCTCCCCTTCGCCGACGTCGCCTCTCATACGCCGGCGGCTGGCCGTCGCGCGGGAACCGTCACTTCCCGCGCGACAGCACGATCGAACGGTTTGTACCCCTCACAAACGCACAATCCACCTCTACGCACGGGTAGGTTTGTCCGTTGTCAAGATGAACTTGACGCCATCTCACCTGCGGTCAAAGGGAGTTGAGGGTGTCCGGTTCCAGGCGCCCGCGCCAAGTCGTGCCGACGCCAGAGGTTTTGAACTGAACAACGTCACTTGACGAGGAGGCGCGCCGGGCACGGTGCGTCCAGAGTCTCAGGAACCCAAGCGAGCCCAGAAGGGCCGAAAGGGCCCGGGAAGCAGCCAGGACGGCCCGCGGACCCGGGACCCGGGACCGAGGGCACCCAGGGGACGCTCAGAGGACGACGCCCGGCGGACGGCTCAGGGGATGCGACTCAGGGGATGACGACGACGGGCCGCTGCGCCCGCCGCGCGAGCCGCCCCGCGACCGAGCCGAAGATCCGCCCCACCAGCCCGTGCGTGGAGCCCACCACGATGGCGTCGGCCGCGTACTCCCGGCCGACCTCCTCCAGCTCATGGCAGATGTCCCCGCCTCGCTCGACGAGGATCCAGGGCACCTCGGAGAGATGATCGGCGCAGGCCAGCTCGAGCCCCAGCACCTCGGTGCGGTGATCGGGGACGTCGACGAAGACCGGCGGCTCACAGCCCGCCCAGACCGTCGTCGGCAGCCGGTTGGCCACATGAACGATGATCAGCCCGGAGCCGGAGCGCCGGGCCATGCCGATCGCATAGGCGAGGGCGCGCTCGCTCGACATGGAACCGTCGAATCCCACCACAACACCGTGCTGGAACGCTGGATCGCAGGAATGACGTGTTTCTTCCGCCGCTTCGGGGTGCGCCATGTGATCGGCGACCCGCTTGCGGTCCGCGGGTTCGGGGATTTCGTGACCGGCCATCGGTGTCTCGGCGAAGGATGTCCTCGTGCGGAGGGATCGGTGGGGGCTCAGGTAGAGGGCTGTCGGGGGACTTGAGCTCCGCTGGAGCTCGGAGACGGTCTCGAGGGGTCGAAATCCGTCCGGGATTCATCTTTCCAAGCCCTTACCCCCAAGGGTACGGCGGCATTCACCACCTGCCCAGAGGCCGCCACGGGAGCGGAGCGCCCGAAGCGTTCCCCGGAGCATGCCGGAGGGCGGCCCGTAACGCAATGCCCCAAGTGGTCCCCCGCCGAGCCGGGGCCCGGCCCGGGGCCCGGCTCGGCGGGGCCGCCGCGGTACGCCGTGCGGCCGCCCGGCAGTGACCTGGGGGCGGGCCGGGCGTTGTAGTAGCGGCACCGGGTACGGCGGCCCCGGCCCGCCCGGCTCACCTGCCCGGATCCCCCGCCCGCCGCGCCCTCGCCACCCCCGCGCCGAGCCCCTGCCGACACCTCGCCGGCCGCTCGAGAGGAGCCCTGCCCGTGCCTGTCGCCCCCGAGTACGACGCCCCCGGCGACACCCCCGGCGGCGGGGCCGGGGCACCCGGACGGCCCCACCTTCCGAGCCCCCCTCTAGCTCAGGTCCAGGCCCCCGCTAGCGACGCGGCGAGCGAGGTGAGCGAGGTGATCCGCTGGGCGGCCTTCAGCTGCGCCGTGGTCCCCGTCGTCCTGCTCATGTGCGGATTGCCCTTCGGCGCCGCCCTGGGGGCCGCCGCGGGCCTCGCCGCCGTGACGGCCGCCAGCCGCGCCCTGCTGCGCCACTCCGAGCGCACCGCGGCCCGGCTGGACGCGGACGGCGTCAGCCCGCACCGGGGCCGCCACGGCCGTACGGGGATCGGTGCGCACCGGGGTGGCCGCCGCGCCTGAGGGCCGACCGGAAAGGCCCGGAGCCGGGGAAGCGGTGCGTAGCGCTCCGCGCACTCAGCGCCGATGGAGCGTCGGTATAGCACCGCTCAAGCCCGGGAGACGACAGCTCGCCCCCTGAAGAAGTACGAGCCGCGCGTACGCCGGTCGTATGAGGCATCCGTACGTCTGCGCCCGCTTGTTTTCAGCCAACTTCCAGCCACACTTCTTTCCTTGGCAAACGCCGTGCTCAACACCCGTCCGGCCAGCGTGGAAAGGGGTCCGGAGCGCACGTACCCCCTACGGGAAGTGGGTGTCCGCACAAGGCGTACTTCACAGCGAGGGCTACGAGTGCAACGCTTCGTGATCGAATGCTTCGCGCCAAGTTGTCATGTCGACATAGTGGCGGGTGGTGAACTGGTCACGGCGACCACACGCGACACAGTAGATTCGATCTTGGCCATGACCGGCGGGGGAACCGTTCAGGACCGAGGGGAAACGTGCAGGACCGAGAGGACGCGACCACCGAGGGGGGCTTAGTGCCATGAGCCAGGACTCCACGACCGTACCGGAGACCTCGCGCAAGCTCTCCGGACGCCGGCGACGAGAAATCGTCGCGGTGCTGCTGTTCAGCGGCGGCCCCATCTTCGAAAGCTCCATCCCGCTCTCCGTCTTCGGTATCGACCGGCAGGACGCCGGAGTTCCTCGGTACCGACTTCTGGTGTGCGCGGGCGAAGATGTGCCATTGCGAACGACTGGCGGACTGGAACTGACCGCACCATACGGCCTGGAGGCACTCTCCCGGGCCGGCACCGTCGTCGTACCGGCCTGGCGGTCGATAACCCAGCCGCCACCGGCCGCCGCGCTCGACGCGCTGCGCCGCGCGCACGAGGAGGGCGCGCGGATCGTGGGCCTGTGCACCGGGGCCTTCGTACTGGCCGCCGCCGGGCTGCTGGACGGCCGCCCGGCGACCACCCACTGGATGTACGCGCCGACGCTCGCCAAGCGCTATCCGTCGGTCCATGTGGACCCCCGCGAGCTCTTCGTGGACGACGGCGACGTACTGACCTCGGCGGGCACCGCCGCCGGGATCGACCTGTGCCTGCACATCGTGCGCACCGACCACGGCGCGGACGCCGCCGGCGCCCTCGCCAGGCGCCTGGTCGTCCCGCCGCGCCGCAGCGGAGGGCAGGAGCGCTATCTGGACAGGTCGTTACCAGAGGAGATCGGGGCGGACCCGCTCGCCGAGGTGGTGGCGTGGGCGCTCGAGCATCTGCACGAGCAGTTCGACGTCGAGGCCCTGGCGGCCCGCGCCTATATGAGCCGCAGAACCTTCGACCGCAGGTTCCGCTCGCTCACTGGGAGCGCTCCACTCCAGTGGCTGATCACCCAGCGGGTGCTGCAGGCGCAGCGGCTCCTGGAGACCTCCGACTACTCGGTCGACGAGGTCGCGGGACGCTGTGGCTTCCGCTCGCCGGTCGCGCTGCGCGGGCACTTCCGGCGGCAGCTGGGGTCCTCCCCGGCCGCCTACCGGGCCGCGTACCGCGCCCGCAGGCCCCAGGGCGGGCCGGAGCGCCCGGACCGCCCCGACCGCCTGGAGCGGCTGGAGCGGGCCGACCGGCCCGACCGCGCCGAGGTGATCGAACCCCGGGTCGGCGACCACTCCCTGCCGCTGCGGCGGCCGGGCGCGCCCGGCGCCTCCACCGGCCACTCGGGGCACCCTCCGCACCACCATCACGCTCCGCATCCGGAACCTGGCAAACCGGAGTCGGACGCCTACGCCCCACGCCTGCCCGAACAGGCCGCGGGCCGGGTCCCGGGCCGTCAGTCCCTGCCCGGCCAGCGGGAACGCCCCGTAGGGTGAGACGTATGAACGATCGCATGGTGTGGATCGACTGCGAGATGACCGGGCTCTCGCTGGCGAACGACGCGCTTATCGAGGTGGCCGCGCTGGTCACGGACTCCGAGCTGAACATCCAGGGCGATGGAGTGGACATCGTTGTCCGCCCCCCCGCGAAAGCGCTGGTCACCATGCCTGAGGTGGTGCGCGAGATGCACACCACCTCCGGCCTGCTCGCCGAGCTCGAGGGCGGGACCACGCTCGAGGATGCCCAGGACCAGGTCCTGGCCTACATCCGCGAGCACGTCCCCGAGGCCGGCAAGGCCCCGCTGTGCGGAAACTCGGTCGGCACCGACCGGGGCTTCCTCCTCCGGGACATGCCGACGCTCGAGAGCTACCTCCACTACCGGATCGTCGACGTCTCCTCGATCAAGGAGCTGGCCCGCCGCTGGTATCCGCGGGCCTACTTCAACAGCCCCAAGAAGAACGGCAACCACCGCGCGCTCGCGGACATCCACGAGTCCATCGCCGAGCTGCGCTACTACCGGGAATCGATCTTCGTACCCGCTCCCGGCCCGGACTCGGACACGGCGAAGGCCATCGCGACCAAGCACGTCCTGCCCGCCCGGCACGCCTGACCCTGCCGCCATCCCGGTGCTCGCTCCCGACTCCCCGAAAGCCGGGAGCGAGCACCCCTGAAGACCCTGTACACTTTTTCTCGGCCGGTGCGGAAAGCGCCGGTCATGGTGGGTATAGCTCAGCTGGTAGAGCACCTGGTTGTGGTCCAGGATGTCGCGGGTTCGAGTCCCGTTACTCACCCTCTTCGAAGCGGCCGCTGACCTGTTGAAACGGGACAGCGGCCGCTTTCGTCTCTCCCGGCGGCCGCACCGATGACCACCCGGGATCTTGAGAAGAGCCCGGCCGTCCATCCATGGCGAGCATGCCCAGGCGCGTCCGCAAGGACGGCAGCACCGCGCATCAGGTCCACTGGCCCGCCCGCTGACACGAGTGCGGCTCCCGCGAGGGCGCCACGCAGCCCGAGCTCTTCGACTCCGAGCCGGAGGCCACCCGGACCAGGCGGTGTGACACCGGCCTGGGCCGACGGCATGACGGATCAGATGGACGTCCTCAAGCTCACGACCCCGCTCTTCCGGCACAAGCTGGACGATAAGGGCCGGAAGGTGTTCCGACTCCTGGACGTCGCCCCTGCCGAACTGGCCACCCGTAAGGCCCGGCCCGTCACGAACGGAGCGCCTGTACCTGGCGGCCTGACGTCAGGACTGGGCGTTCTCAATGCCCGAGACGATCTCACCCGGACTGTATACACGCTCCTCGGTGTCGTCATCGCCATCGAAGACCACTGTGAACCACCAGATCGGCTTCCCCCGGTCCCGGCCCCAGCTCCGGTCCTTGATCACTCCGTCTCGCGTCTGCCGTGCCGGGTTTCGGTTGTCGATCATCCGGACCCGCATCCCCGGCCGGTACTCGTCGCCCCGTCGCTTCTCCATGGACGCGAGGAGATCACGCCGTTCAGTGGGTGTCACCCGTCAGCACACGCTGAACATGGATCGGCCGCCTCGGTCCAGTGAACGGACTCCGAGGCGGCCGACGACCACGGGCAGCCGTGGGTGCTACGCCTTGAAGATGGACTTCAGGTAGTCCAAGACCTGCCCACATATGCACGGCGGTCGCGTGGCGGGTGCACGTACAGCGTCGAGCTGCACCTGCACGAATACGGGCACGTAGATCAGCACGATTGTCCACAACACAGTGGCGGTCTCCGTTGCGGTGCAGTGCACGCTGAACGCGCAAGTCCCCATGGCCCCGTACAGCAGGTACAAGGCGCTCAGGAAGCCGAAATCGGCCCCGAGGGACTGGGCATCAGCCCGCCTCAGCGGAACGAGCGCGAGCAGCCACCCGGACCACCGACACGGCTCGTCGTGACGCCGAGGCCGCCGAGCTGAGATCCCGGGGCATGAGGAGCTACCAGGCCATCGCGGGCGAGCCCCATGGCGTGCGGGCAGGGCCTTCCTATCGGATTACAGGGCCGTCAGGCGTGTGTCGCGGGTGGGCGCGGAGCCCGTCGAGGATGATCGCCAAATAGCGTCGCCACGACTCGGAGGGGCGTTCGCCGGGAAGTGCCATGACGGCATCGATCATCGCGGCGATCGGTGCGATGTCGGCCCCGGTGACACCGTCGCGCAGCGTGCCCTGGGCTCGGGCTCGAGCCACGAGACCCTCGCAGTGCGTGGTGATCTCCAGCCGTGCCCGGGTGAGGCCGGCGCCCTCGAAGGTGGGGTGGCGCATCAACTCGCGCAGCCCGCGGTTGCGCGCTGCCCGCTCCAGTGCCTTCTCCAGGAAGCCGGCCAGGGCGGCGAAGGCGTCGTCTTCGGCCAGGGCATCGTGTGCCGTCGCCGCGATCTGGTTGAGCTCATCGGTGAAGACGGCCTCCGCGAGCGCCTGCTTGTCGGGGAATTTCCGGTAGACGGTGCCGACGCCGAGCCCGGCATGGTGCGCGACGTCGTTGAGCGTGGCCTGGAGTCCACGGGCGGCGAAGACCTCGCGTCCGGCTTGGAGGATGCGTTGGCGATTCAACTCGGCGTCCCGCCTCAGCGGCCGCGCCCCTGTTGCCGCAGGGTCCTGGCCCGCCTTCTTGCCCATGGAGTCTCTCCCGCCGATGCGACCACGATCCGGATACATCATATCCGCTTCGTGGTACGGTCCTCCGCATAAGCGGATATGACATATCCGCATCGCGGGTGAGGGGAAGGAGAGCCGGGGATGCAAACCGTCGTCATCACCGGAGGCACCGACGGGCTCGGCAAAGGGCTCGCTCTGCACTACCTGCGCCAAGGGGCGCGCGTTCTCGCGGTCGGCAGCACCCCCGCGAAGGGGGAGGCGCTGCTGGCGGAGGCGGCAGCCGTCTCGGCTGATGGGCGTGGCGTCTTCGTGGAGACCGACCTGACATCGGTCACAGCGGCCAGGGAACTCGTCGCAAGGATCGAGAGCACCTGTTCCTCGGTGGACAAGCTCGTCCTGTGCGCCCAGCGGTACCGGCTCTTCGGCTCCCGTGCCGTCACCCGCGAGGGGTTCGAGCACAGCTTCGCTCTTGCCTACCTGAGCCGATACGTCCTCAGCCATGGCCTGCGCAAGGCTCTGGAGTCCTCGCGGCGGCCGGTCATCATGAACGTCGGCACGCCCGGGATCCCCCTGGGCCGGATCCACTGGGACGACCCGCAACTGGCGCGGCGCTACAGCGGCACCAAGGCCACATTGCAGTCCTTCCGCGCCAACGACCTGCTCGGCGTGGCCTTCGCCGCCCTATACGCCGACACCCCCATCCGCTACGTCGGCTACAACCCCGGCATGGTGTCAACCGGCATGCCCAACCACCTTCCGCAGCCGCTGCGCACCGTCGCCCAGGCATCCTTCGCCCTGTTCGCGGCTTCCGTACCGAAGGCCGTCGCCCCGATGGCACGCCTCCTCGACGAGCCGCCGGGCGCCCCCGTCACCGCTTACCGCACCACACGCCAGGTGCCGCTCAAAGGCCATGCGTTCGACCGAGAAACGGCACTGCGCCTGCACCACCTCACGCAGGACCTGATCGACGCGGTGTAACCGCGGTAGATCAGGCGCTTTGCGGGACGCAGCTCACTTCGCCTCCGATCGTGCCGCTGGCCGCCGCGATGACCTCCTCGAGGTGATCGCGGGCCGTGGCCAGGTCGGCCATCTGGGCGTTGATGCGGTCGCGTTCGGCGGTCAGGCGGGCGATCCCGGCGGGGGTGGCGACGCCGGAGTGCGCGCAGGGGAGGAATTCGCGGATGGTCTTGCTCGACAGGCCCGCGGCGTAGAGGCACTGGATCCACAGGACGCGGTCGACCGCCGTGTCCGCGTAGTGGCGCTGACCGCTGGGGCTGCGTTCCGAGGTGAGCAGGCGCTGTTCCTCGTAGTAGCGCAGCGCTCGTACGCTGACGCCGGTCCTGGCGGCGAGTTCGCCGATGCGCACCGTGACTCCTCCCGCCTCTGACGTCAGGGATGCGCTTCAGCGTAGTCGAGGCGCGCGGGAGTCGGAGGCCGGTCGGGCCGGAGCCTCACCCTCCGCCGGTCTCCCGTCGCCGAGGGGACCGTCGGCGTGTTTGCGCCGGTCCTCGTCCTCGACGAGCAGCGAGAGGAGCGAGGCCACGGGGAGCCCGGCCTCGGCCGGGTGGCGCAGAACCTTCCCCGGCTCGATGCGGTACGTGTTCGTACGCCCCTCACGGGTGTGGGACAGATATCCGTCCTGCTCCAGGTCGCCGATGATCTTTTGGACGGCACGCTCGGTCAGCCTGCAGTGCGCGGCGATATCGCGGATCCGTACGTTCGGATCATCGGCGATCGCGGCCAGCACGCGGGCGTGGTTGGTCAAGAACGTCCATCCAGTGTGCGATTCAGGCACTCCTCCCATGGCCTCATGATATTGCCGAAACAATAGCGCATCTGGAAACATGAATCCGACTTCGTGTATAGCAAGCCGTGTGACGCCAGCGAGGCGACCTCGAGGGGAGACAGACAGGTGCACGCACGAGACATCTCCGTGCCCGAGCCTGGACATCGCTCGCCGTACAGGCCCGTGATCGGCACGGCACCGGGGACATCGGCCGGCTCGACGCCGCCGAGCCCCTCGTCCATCCTCCTCATCGACAGCTACCCGGAGGGACCCCGAAAGGTTGTCGTGGTCAACGGAGAGGTGGACTACGAGACCGCCCCCGTCATGTCCGCCGCCCTGCGCAACGCCCTCCGCGACTCCGCCGAGGGCGTTGACGTGGACCTGAGCGCGGTGAGGTTCTGGGACTGCTCGGCGCTCAACGCGCTGCTGAGGCTCCGCCGGGAGGCACTCGCGCACGGCAAGACGGTCATCGTCCGCTCCCCGAGCCGCACGGTCAGGCGGGTCCTCGGCCTGACCGGCACCTCACGGCTGTTCCGGCCCTCGGCCATCCCTTCCGCCCGTCCCTGACGGCCTCTATCCCTTCCCCTCATCCCTGACGGCCCCTATCCCTTCCCCTCGTCCCTGACGGCCTCGGCGACGCGGGTCAGTGCCTGGGCGATGAACTCCGAGGAGGCGGCCTTGTCGATGCCGAGGCCGGTCAACAGGCCCGCGCCGCCCTCGTGTTCGAGGAGGGCGAGGAGGATGTGCTCGGTGCCGATGTAGTTGTGGCCCAGCCGCAGGGCCTCGCGGAAGGTGAGTTCGAGGACCTTGCGCGCGTCGGCGTCGAAGGGGACCAGTGCGGGCATGGAGTCGGCCGCGGGCGGGAGGGCGTCGGTGGCGGCCTGGCGGACGGCGTCCGGGAGGACGCCCTGGGCGGCGATCGCCTTGGCAGCCAGGCCCTCATCCTCGGCCAGAAGGCCGAGGATGAGGTGCTCGGGGCGGATCTCGGCGTTGGCGGCGGCGCGGGCCTCGTTCTGGGAGGTGACCACGACGCTCCGGGCGCGCGGCGTGTAGCGACCGAAGCCCTGGCTCGGGTCGAGGTCCGACGGTTCGCCGGACGCCTTGGGGACGAAGCGCTTCTGGGCCGCCTGCCGCGTCACCCCCATGCTCTTGCCGATGTCGGTCCAGGAGGCGCCGGAGCGGCGGGCCTGGTCCACGAAGTGGCCGATGAGGTGGTCGGCCACCTCGCCGAGGTGCTCGGCGGCGATCACCGCGTCGGTGAGCTGGTCGAGGGCGTCGGGGTGGACCTTCTTGATGGCCTCGATCAGGTCGTCGAGGCGCACGGGATGGGTGAGTCCGACTGGTTTCGTCATGTGTCAACCATAGGTTGACACCCCTGAGGCGTCAACGTCGAGTTGACAGTGACCTAACCCCGGTGTTCGCGGTGCGAACGGTTCCGGGGCCAGAACGACGTCCAGGTGAACTTGTCGCCGCCCACCCACCGGACCACATCCGGATCGTCCAGATCGACGTCGTCCAGGCCGACCTCCCGCGCGATCTCGATCACATCCAGGACCGAGTGCGCCTTGCCCGCCAGCTCACCGGCGATCTCGACCAGACGGAACGGGGGATCGTTCTGCTGGACGCCGAGCACCACGATCGGAGGCCGGTGGATGCGCGGCGCCTGGGATTCGGTCATATGTCCCAGGCTGCGCCCCGCGCCCTCCCGCCGCACCTCGGAGGCGCCGGACCGCACCGGCTCGCCCGCGTCCGCGGCCCGCCCGTCCCGTCGCGGCGGGGCCCCGCGCCCGGGAGCCCCGCCTGTCAGGCGCCGGGACCGGCTATTCGAAGAGGTCCGCGTACGACCCCATCGCCAGCGCGATGTCCGCCTGGGCCCAGAACCGGTGGTACGTGAAGCTGGGCACCGCGCCGCCCTTCAGATACGCCTCGACCTTCGACCAGGCCGGGTCGTCCTTGTAGAAGGAGCGGATCGACATGAAGGTGGAACTGGAGTCGATCTTGTCGCCGTTCGGCATGGTCCCGGTCCAGCCGCTGGGGACGTAGACCGGGTCGTCGAAGCGGTTGTAGTCGGCGCGGGTCTCGGGGACCGCGATGCCGAGGGCGTCCTGGTAGTTGTTCCACATGCCGTCCAGCAGCGCCTTCGCGGTGTCCCTGGCCTTGGTGTCGCCGGACTTGGCGGCGTAGTAGGACAGGGTCTTGGCGTACGCGGCCGCCACGCCGACGTCGTTGGTGTAATCGGCGACGGTGACGTGCAGGTTCGCGTTGGCGCTGGGGCTGGAGGCGTTCCAGGTGTCGGGCCGGCCGGACCACTGGAGGGTGGACGGGATCTGGTAGGTGCCATTGGCGTTGACGGTGGTCTTGGACAGCGCCCACTTCACCCACTTGTCCAGGACCGTCTTCGCGGAGGCGTCACCGGTGCGGTTGTAGTACTCCGCGACGCGCTCCATGGACCACGCCTGGAAGCCGAACCACTGGTTGGACGGCGGGTCGTGGTAGACCGGCTTCTCGTCGTAGTACATGCCGTAGAAGGTGGAGCTGCCCGACGGCGGCGTCGCGTAGCGGCCCTGCCAGCTGTTGGTGGCGCCGCCCGCGATGGCGCCCTCGCTGGACTGCAGCCAGCGGTAGAACTCCAGCTGGCGCTTGAGGCTGGTGGACCAGTCGCTCGCGCCCGTCGCGGACTTGGGCTTGAGGTCGGCGTACGAGCTCAAGGCCCAGGCCGCCATGGGGTTCTGGTAGCCGCCGTGGGCGTGGCTGGAGCCGATGCGCCAGGACCAGCCCGCGGAGGTGTCGGTGGCGCCGCCCCAGGCGTAGTACCAGGACAGCAGGTAGTGGGAGCTGTTCTTGCCGCTCCCGGCCGGGCAGGTGGTCTCACCGGCGCAGTTGCCGATCTTCTTGAAGTACTTGTCGTACATCGCGTAGCGCAGATAGTCGCCCATCTTGGCGGCCTTGGCGATGTTGCCGGAGATCTGGCCGCCCTTGCCCTGCGCCTTGGCCCACTCCGAGGCCCAGTAGGCGGCCTGGACCACCCGGGCGTCGGCGTCGGGGGCGTTGGTGAACTTCCACTGCTTGGCGTACGCGGCATCGCCGGTGAACAGGTCCAGATAGCCGTATCTGCCGCCGTACTTGAAGCTGTCGCAGGTGGGCTGGGTCACGGTCTCCCAGACCGACTCCTGCGGGCCGCGCTGGAAGGTGTTGACGTAGCTGGGGCCGCTGTCGCTCGGGCCCGCCTCACACTTGCCGGGCGCGTTGCCGTAGCCGTAGACGTTGTCGACGTCCTGGATCCAGTGCATGCCGTAGATGTCATCGGTGCCGTACGCGCTCTTCAGCTCGGCGGCGATGGGGTCGTTGCCGACCGGGACATTGCCGTTGAGCTGCGAGGGGTACTGGGAGGGCTGGTCCCACTCGGGCGCGTAGGTGGCCGGCTTGGAGGCGTCGTAGAAGCTGTTGGTGGGCTGGTCGGCGTGGGTGGGGATCATGTACTTCTCCATGAGGTCCCACGCGTTGTTGAACTTGGCCCAGTCCCCCGTGACCTTGCCGTACATCGCCTGGAGCCAGATCAGATAGCTGTACGCCTCGGAGGTCGTCTCATGGCCGTGGTCGGGGGCCTCGACGATCAGGGTCTCCACCGAGTGGTACGGAACGCCCTCGGGCGAGAAGTAGCCCGCCGAGGGTGCGGTGATCTTGTTGTAGAGGTCCAGGAAGCGGGCGTCGTAGACCTTCGCGGCGGCCAGCTGGGTGACGGTGACCTCGGCCTTGGTGTGGCCGGCGGCGGTCGCGGTGAAGGTCGCGGCGCCGGTGCCGGAGTCCGCGGCGGCGACGGTCACCTGCTGGGCGGTGTCCCAGTTGGCGGGGGTGAAGGTGAGAGCGGCGCCCGAGGAGACCGTCAGCCCGGTGTTGCCCGAGGTGCGGCCGACGGAGACCGTGACGTCTCCGGACGGCTTGGTGGACAGCTTGACGCCGAACGTCCCGGTCTTGCCCTGCTGCACCCCGAGCTGCCCGGGACTGGCCACCAGCGCGGGCCCGGCCGCCACATGGATGCCGACGGGGGTGGACTCGGCGGCGGCGCCCTGGCTGTCGTACGCCTTGGCGTAGAGCGAGTAGTCGCCGGCCGGGACGTCCCTGTAGTCGAAGGAGTACGGGGAGGTGGTGTCGGTGCCGAGGAGCTTGGTGTCGCTGTAGAACTCCACCTTCGCGATCGCCGCCCCGTCGGCCGCCGCGGCCGTGGCCGTCATCGGGACCGTGCCGCCGGAGCTGAAGACGGCGCCGGGCGACGGGCTGCTCAACACCGCGATGGGCGGCTGATGGGCGCCCCGGCAGGCCACGCCGTTGACGGCGAAGGAGGTGGGGGCGGCGTTGGTGCCGCTGTAGGTGAACTGGGCGCCGGTGGTGACATTGCCCCCGGCCGCGATCTTCGCGTTGTGCCCGGCATTGGCGACGGTGACGGTCTTGCCGGACTGCGACCAGCTGCCGTTCCAGCCGTTGGCGAGCTTCTGGTTGCCCTCGTAAGCGTAGGTGAGGGTCCAGCCGTCGATGGCGTCGCCGCCGGGGTTGGTGATGGTGAGATCGGCGGTGAAGCCGGAGCCCCAGTCATTGGTCTTGTAGTCGACCCCGCACTGGACCGCCGCGGCGTGCGCGGGGGCTGCGCCGCCCGCCGCGGTCATGGCCACGGGGAGCGAGAGGGCGGCGGCCAGGGTGGTCACCAGCCGTCTCATCCGTCGTCGTGCCCCTGATCGTCGTGGACCGGATAAGGGCGAGCCACGCTGTACGCGCATCTGGGGGACCTCCTCGCGGTTCGTGCGGTGGTGGGGGATGTGCGAACCAGTGGGAGCGCTCCCAAGGTTCGTGTCAGCCTGAAGGAGTGTCAAGTCTTTGAACAACAGCGGGTCGTCGGACACCTTCGACCGATAATTCGTGAACGAGGTCTGTTGACATGCGCCCGTCGAGCGCTAACGTCACCTCAACCAGTGGGAGCGGTTCCAGCAGTCTGCGCCGCATCGAACGGCGCTTGGACCTCGAGGAGTCGCTCCATGCGAGCACCCCCGCGCCTTTATGCCTTGGTGGCCGCCGCGGTGTTATCCGTGGCGGGCACCGCCTTGGTGCCCGCCACCGCCTCGGCGGCGAGCGGCCCGGCCACGACCGCTTCGGCCGCGAGCGCCCCAGCGGTGACCGTGCCCAACGCGGCACCACCGAAGCTCCGCGCCTCAGGCAACAAGCTCGTCGACGAGAACGGCGCCACCCGGCGGCTGCTGGGCGTCAACCGCTCCGGCGGTGAGTTCATGTGCGTCCAGGGGCGTGGCATCTTCGACGGCCCCGTGGACGACGCGTCCATCAAGGCCATCGCCGACTGGAAGGTCAACGCGGTCCGGATCCCGCTCAACGAGGAGTGCTGGCTGGGCCTTTCCCATATCGACGCGGCCTACGGAGGGGCCAACTACATCGCGGCCGTCAAGGCGCTCGTCGCCCGGCTGGAGGCCCGTGGCATCACCCCCATCGTCGAACTCCACTGGAGCCACGGCAGATACACCGGCGGGGACAGCCACTGCGCCGACACCGAGTACGCCACCTGCCAGAAGCCGATGCCGGACGCGCAGTACACCCCGGCCTTCTGGACCTCGGTCGCCCAGACCTTCAAAGGCGACCAGGCCGTGGTCTTCGACCTGTTCAACGAGCCGTTCCCGGACCGCGCCACCTCCGACCTCACGGCGGCGTGGAAGTGCTGGCGCGACGGCGGGAGCTGCCCCGGGATCGACTTCCAGGTCGCCGGGATGCAGACCCTGCTGAACGCCATACGGGCCACCGGCGCCAGGAACCTGGTCCTGATCCCCGGGGTCGCCTACTCCAACGATCTGCGCCAGTGGCTGACGTACAGGCCGAACGACCCGGCGGGCAACCTCGCCGCCGCCTGGCACACGTACAACTTCAACACCTGTTCCAGCGAGAGCTGTTTCGACGAACAGCTGGCCCCGGTCATCGCCCAGGTCCCGTTCGTGGCGGGCGAGATCGGCGAGAACACCTGCTCCCACGGCTATGTCGACCGGGTCATGGCCTGGCTGGACGCCAGGGGCGCCTCGTATCTGGGGTGGACCTGGAACACCTGGGACTGTTCCTCGGGACCGTCCCTGATCAGCGATTACAACGGCACGCCGACCAACTTCGGCGTGGGACTCCGCGATCACTTGAAGGGATTGCAATGAGCCGCAGAATCCGAATGGCGGGCACTCTGCTCGCCGCCTCCGCGCTGACCATGGGGGCGCTGACCGGCGTGGCGTCCGCCCAGGGGGACAGCGGCAGGGCGGCCGCTGCGAAGGTCGACAACCCGTACTCGGGCGCCAAGGTGTATGTGAACCCCGACTGGTCGGCGAAGGCCGCCGCCGAGCCCGGCGGCAGCAAGATCTCCAACCAGCCGACCGGCGTCTGGCTGGACCGGATCGCCGCGATCAACGGCACCGGCGGCGCGATGGGGCTGCGCGCCCACCTCGACCGGGCGCTGCAGCAGTCGAGCGGCAGCCCGACCGTCGTCCAGTTAGTGGTCTACGACCTGCCCGGCCGTGACTGCGCCGCGCTGGCGTCCAACGGCGAGCTCGGCCCGACCGAGATCGACAAGTACAAGACGCAGTTCATCGACCCGATCGCGGCGATCCTCTCCGAGTCGAAGTACGCCAACTCCAATCTGCGGATCGTCACCACGATCGAGATCGACTCGCTGCCCAACCTGGTCACCAACACCGGCGGCCGTCCCACCGCGACCCCGCAGTGCGACACGATGAAGGCCAACGGCAACTATGTGAAGGGCGTCGGCTACGCCCTGAACAAGCTGGGCGCCATCGGCAACGTCTACAACTACGTGGACGCCGGCCACCACGGCTGGATCGGCTGGGACGACAACTTCAACGCCACCGCCCAGGTGCTGAAGCAGGCGGCGACGGCCGAGGGCAGCACGGTCGACAAGGTGGCCGGGATCATCGTCAACACGGCCAACTACAGCGCGCTCAAGGAGAACAACTTCACCGTCAACGACTCGGTCAACGGCACCACCGTGCGCCAGTCGAAGTGGGTGGACTGGAACCGGTACGTGGACGAGCTCTCCTTCGCCCAGGCGTTCCGCCAGGAGCTGGTCAACGTCGGCTTCCCGAGCAACGTCGGCGCGCTGATCGACACCTCCCGCAACGGCTGGGGCGGCTCGGCCCGGCCCAGCGGCCCCGGCGCGAAGTCGGACGTGGACACGTACGTCAACGGCGGGCGCTACGACCGCCGGATCCACATCGGCAACTGGTGCAACCAGTCCGGCGCCGGGCTCGGCGAGCGGCCCAAGGCGGCACCCGCGTCCGGGATCGACGCGTATGTGTGGATGAAGCCCCCGGGCGAGTCGGACGGCTCGAGCTCCTCGATCCCGAACGACGAGGGCAAGGGCTTCGACCGGATGTGCGACCCGACGTACACCGGCAACCCGCGCAACGGCAACAACATGTCGGGGGCGCTGGCGAACGCTCCGCTGTCGGGCCACTGGTTCTCGGCCCAGTTCCAGGAGCTGCTGAAGAACGCCTACCCGGCGCTGTAATCCGCCTACCCGGCGCTGTAACCGCACGACCCGTCCCCTGAGAAGCGGGGCCGGTGGACGCGCACACGCGCTCCGCCGGCCCCGTCGGCGTATCAAGCCCCGCGTCTGGAGGCGGAGCGCGGCCGATGCGCCACTTGGTGTAGACATGCCGATGTCGTTGCCGGTAAGCCAATTGCCCTCGGGAACGGGAAGCTCGTCGTGATCACGTTTTACATCGTCACCGCGGTCATAGCGGTGGTCACCGGCGCAGTGGTGTATCCACTTGTTCGGCGTGACCTCAGCCCGAGGACAGCGCTGCTGGCCACCGGGTGTCTTGCCGTGGCCGTGTGCGCCGGCTGGGTACTGGCGCTTTTCCATGTGCTGGTCGGTTGCGTGGTCGGGCTGGTGGTCTATCTGGTCATGCGCCGACACCTGACGGGCATCCAGGCGGTGGTGGCCGGTGGCGTCGGTTACGTCGTAGGTACGCTGCTGTCAGTCGTTGCTCTGATGATTGCCCTCAGCGGTATGTAGAGCGTCTTGGTGCGGTCCATGCCCATACCTCCCGGCCGAAGGCTGGGGACGGATCGCACACAGCCCGCCCGGCGGCGGAAGGTCAGGGCTTGAGGAGACGGCTGTCGAAGCCGGCGGCGAGGAGAGATTCGTACGCGGCATGCACGTCCTCCGGGACGTCCTGCTCGATGGCGAACCCGAGCTCCGGACCGTCCACCGGCCCCACACCCATTGACGGCTCAGGAGGACTCCCTCCGTACCAGCTGCGTCGGCAGCACCATCTGTGGCCGCTTGGCCGTGCGGTCCGAGCGCCCCGCGATCTCCTCCAGCAGCACCCGCACCATCGCCCGGCCCATCTCCTCCGTGGCCTGCCGGACACTCGTGAGCGGAGGGTCCATATGGCGGGCGACGGCCGAGTCCTCGAAGCCGACCAGCGCCACGTCGCCGGGGACGCTGCGCCCCTTCTCGCGCAGGACCTGACGGGCGCCCGCGGCCATCACGTCCGAGGCGGCGAAGACCCCGTCCAGGTCCGGGCGCCGGCTGAGCAGTTGCCGCATCGCCCGGCGGCCGCCCTCCTCGGTGAAGTCCGCGGAGGCCACCAGCTCCGCCTCCACCTCCCGGCCCGCCGCCCGGACCGCGGCGTGGTAGCCCTCCAGGCGGCACTGCGCGACATACATGTCCAGCGGGCCGGTGATGGTGGCGACCGTCTCGCGGCCGCGGCCGATGAGGTGCTCCACGGCGGACTGGGCGCCGCCGGTGTTGTCCGAGTCGACGTACGGGACCGTTTCATGCGCCGAACGGCGGCCGCTGAGCACCGCGGGCATCTCGATCCGCTCCAGCAGGTCCGGTAGCGGGTCGTCCGCGTGGACGGAGACCAGCAGCACCCCGTCGACCCGGTGCGCGGAGAGGTAGTCGGCGAGCCGCTGCCGTTCCTTGGGGGTGCGGATGAGGGTGAGCAGCAGCTGGAGATCGGTGTCGGCGAGCTCGGCGCCGACGCCGCGGATGATGTCGGAGAAGTACGGTTCGGCGAAGAGCCGGGTCTCGGGCTCGGGGATGACCAGGGCTACGGCGTCGGCACGGTTGGCGGCGAGGGCACGGGCCACCCGGTTCGGCACATAGCCGAGTTCGGCGACGGCCTGCTCCACGGCCGTGCGGGTGCGGTCGCTGACCCGGGGCGAACCGTTGATCACCCGGGACACGGTGCCGCGGCCGACTCCGGCGCGGGCCGCCACCTCCTCGAGGGTGGGCCGTCCCCGCCCCGCGCCATGCCGCCGCGTTCCTGCCATATCGCGCCTCCAGCCGTCCATGCCGAGCAGCTCCACCCCCCAAATGGGCGGCCGCGGGGTCATTCAACAGCAGTGTGGTTTCGGGAAGTTGTTTCGCGCACTCCCTTGACACCCCAGCGGGGAGCCGCGACCCTTCAACACATCACAGCTGGGAGCGCTCCCACCGTACCTGAGCCATACACAACCCGCACGATGCCCACCCGACTCGATGCATCTCAAAGCGCCATGTATCACTACTTTTTGGCCGGAAGCCGTTGGGCGGGGCGCTAGGAGGACGGAATGCGCAGGAACACTGGTAGTCACCGCAGCGGAGCCGTGGTCCTCGCGGCCGTCGCCGCTTTAGGAGCAGGGCTGCTCAGCGGTTGCGCCGATGACGGCGACGACGGATCCGCCGGCTCGTCCGGCGGCGGCGACAGCAAGGGCAAGACGGTCGTGACCGTCGGCACGTACGGCGTCATGGGTTTCAAACAGGCCGGGCTCTATGACGAGTACACAAAGCTGCACCCGGATATCAAGATCGAAGAGAATGTGATCGACCCGGCCTCCAACTACTACCCGCAGTTGCTCACCCATCTCGGCTCGGGCAGCGGGCTCGCCGACATCCAGGCGGTCGAGGTGGGCAACATCAATGAGGTCACCACCACCCAGGCCGGCAAGTTCGTTGATCTTTCGAAGGCGGAGGGCGTCAAAAAAGAGAACTTCCTCGACTGGAAGTGGGCGCAGGCCACCGCCAAGGACGGAAAGACGATCGGCCTCGGCACGGACGTGGGCCCGATGGCGATCTGCTACCGCAAGGACCTCTTCCAGCAGGCCGGGCTCCCGGCCGACCGTGACGCGGTCTCCGAGCTCTGGGCGGGCGACTGGCAGAAGTACCTCGACGCCGGCAAGGACTACGCGAAGAAGGCGCCGGGCGGAGCCGCGTTCCTGGACTCGGCCGGCGGACTGTTCAACGCGGCGGTCTCCGGCAGCTCGGAGGTTTACTACGACAAGAGCGGGAAGCCCATCTACAAGGACGGCCCGGCCGTCAAGAAGGCGTGGAAGCTGGCGACCGACGCCTCCGCGTCCAAACTCTCCGCTGGGCTCCAGGAGTTCACCAAGCCCTGGCAGCAGGCGCTCGCCAACGGCAAGTTCGCCACCGTCTCCTGTCCGGCCTGGATGCTCGGCCAGATCAAGGAGTACGCCGGGGACAAGTACAAGGGCAAGTGGGACGTCGCGGCCGCCCCCCAGCCCGCCAACTGGGGCGGTTCCTTCCTCTCCGTGCCGCAGGCGGCGAAGAACAAGGACGAGGCGGTCAAGCTCGCCACCTGGCTGACCGCGCCCGAGCAGCAGGCCAAGCTCTTCGAGAAGCAGGCGAGCTTCCCCAGCGCCCAGGCCGCGTACGACCTTCCCCAGGTGGCCGACGCCAAGCTCCCCTACTTCGACAACGCGCCCATCGGCAAGATCTTCTCCCAGGCCGCGAAGGACAGCCCGACGCAGATCCTGGGCCCGAAGGACGCCGTCATCAAGCAGAACTTCACCGATGTCGGCCTGCTCCAGGTCGAGCAGCAGGGCAAGTCCGCCGACGAGGGCTGGAAGGCCGCGATCAAGACGAACGACAACGCGCTGGACCAGTGACCCGGACATGACCGCACCTTCCGGTTTTACCCCTGATACGGCCGCGCCCCCCGCAGGGCAGGGGGGCGCGGCCCCGCGCGCCGCGACCGCGCCGGCGCCCGACCCGGCCGAGCAGCGGCGCCGCGACCGGCGCAGCCGCCGCTACCGCTGGGATGTGCGATGGAGCCCGTACGCCTTCGTCGCCCCCTTCTTCGTCTTCTTCGCCGCCTTCGGGCTCTTCCCCCTGCTGTACACGGGGTGGGCCTCGCTGCACCAAGTGGAGCTCACCGACCCCACCCATATGGAGTGGGCGGGCTGGCACAACTTCTCCAGGCTGTGGGAAGACGAGTTCTTCTGGAAAGCGCTGCGGAACACCTTCACCATCGGGGTGATCTCCACCGTTCCCCAGTTGATGATGGCCCTCGGGATCGCGCATCTGCTCAACTACCGGCTGCGCGCCTCGATGTTCTTCCGGGTGGCGATCCTCACCCCGTACGCCACCTCCGTCGCCGCCGCCACACTGGTGTTCGCGCTGCTCTTCGGGCGTGACTACGGCATGGTCAACTGGTCTCTGGGGCTGGTCGGACTGGACGGCATCGACTGGCAGAACGGCACCTGGACCTCGCAGATCGCGGTCTCCACGATCGTCATCTGGCGGTGGACCGGCTACAACGCGCTGATCTACCTGGCCGCCATGCAGGCCGTGCCGAACGATCTGTACGAGTCGGCGGCGCTGGACGGGGCCTCGCGCTGGAAGCAGTTCCTGCACGTCACCGTCCCGTCACTGCGGCCCACCATCCTCTTCACGGTCGTCGTCTCCACGATCGGGGCCACCCAGCTCTTCGGTGAGCCGCTGCTGTTCAACACCGCGGGGACGGCCACCGGCGGCGCCGATCACCAGTACCAGACGCTCGGCCTGTACATGTACGAGCAGGGCTGGGTGAACCTGCACCTCGGCCGGGCCTCCGCCATCGCCTGGACGATGTTCCTGATCCTGCTGCTGATCGCCGCGGCCAACGCGCTGTTCGCGCGACGGCTGCGGAAGAGCCAGTGAGGGAGACGAGGAGAACCATGAGCGCCACTGTCTCTTCCCGGCAGACACTCGATCCGGCAGCTCCCGCACGCAACGCTCCGCGGGGCGGAAAGGGCCGCGGCCGAGCGGGCAGGCAGCTGCACGGGGGCAAGATCACCTACGCCGTGCTGATCCTTTTCACCATCGGCTCGCTCTTCCCGCTGGTGTGGACCGCCATCGCCGCCTCCCGCACCAACACCCGGCTGGCCCAGACACCCCCTCCGCTGTGGTTCGGCGGCAACCTCTTCAACAACCTGGACAAGGCGTGGAACGGCGCCAACATGGGCACCGCGCTGCTCAACACGACGGTGGTGGCGGGCACGGTCGCGGTGTCGACCGTGCTGTTCTCGACCATCGCGGGCTTCGCCTTCGCCAAGCTGCGCTTCCGCTTCAAGAACATCCTGCTGATGCTCACCATTGGGACGATGATGGTGCCGCCCCAGCTCAGCGTGGTGCCGCTGTACATGATGGTGGCCAAGCTGGAGTGGACCGACCAGCTCCAGGCGGTCATCGTGCCGACGCTCGTCAGCGCCTTCGGGGTCTTCTTCATGCGGCAGTACCTCTCCCAGGCGCTGCCGACCGAGCTGATCGAGGCGGCGCGGATGGACGGCGCGAGCAGCCTGCGGATCATCTGGCATGTCGTCTTCCCGGCGGCGCGTCCGGCGATGGCGGTGCTAGGGATGCTCACCTTCGTCCAATCGTGGAACGACTTCTTCTGGCCGTTCATCGCGCTCACGCAGAACGGCAACCCGACCATGCAGGTGGCATTGACCGGTCTGAGCCGGGGGTACACCCCGGATCAATCACTGATCATGGCGGGGGCGCTGCTGGGCACCCTGCCGCTGCTGATCGCCTTCGTCCTCTTCGGCAAGCAGATTGTGGGGGGCATCATGCAGGGCGCGGTCAAGGGCTGAGCGGCCCGCCACCACCACTCCGTCCTCCCTCCCCGCTTCGCCCCGTTTCCCCTCCCCACGACCTCGAATGGGAGCGCTTCCATGACTCTTACCTTCCCGCCCGGATTCCTGTGGGGCGCGGCCTCGGCCGCCTATCAGGTCGAGGGCGCCGCCCAGGAGGACGGCCGCACCCCCTCCATCTGGGACACCTTCAGCCACACCCCGGGCAGGGTGCTCGCCGGTGACACCGGTGATGTGGCGGTCGACCACTACCACCGCTTCCGCGAGGACGTCCGGCTGATGGCGGAGCTGAACCTGGGGGCGTACCGCTTCTCGGTGTCCTGGTCACGGGTGCAGCCGACCGGCCGGGGACCGGCCGTGCAGCGCGGGCTCGACTTCTACCGCTCGCTGGTGGACGAGCTGCTGGGCGCGGGCATCCAGCCGGTGGTCACCCTCTACCACTGGGACCTGCCCCAGGAGCTGGAGACCCGGTTTCCCAGCGGCTCCGCCGCGGGTGGCGGGTGGCCGGAGCGGGAGACCGCCGAACGGTTCGCCGAGTACGCGGGCATCGTGGCGGAGGCGCTGGGCGACCGCGTCGAGTTCTGGACCACCCTCAACGAGCCGTGGTGCAGCGCCTTCCTGGGCTATGGCTCGGGGGTGCACGCGCCGGGCCGCACCGAGCGGCTGGCCCCGCTGCGCGCCGCTCACCATCTGAACCTGGCCCATGGCCTCGGCGCCCAGGCGCTGCGCGCCGCGCTCCCCGCCCGCGCCCAGATCGCCATCAGCCTCAACCCGGCCGTGGTCCGGCCGCTCAGCGACAAGCCCGAGGACCTGGACGCGGCGCGGCGTATCGACGCGCTGGCCAATCGCGTCTTCACCGGGCCGCTGCTGCGCGGCGCGTACCCCAGCGACCTGATCAAGGACACCGCCTCGATCACCGACTGGTCGTTCGTCCGCGATGGCGATCTGGCCGTCATCAAGCACCCCCTGGACGCGCTGGGCATCAATTACTACACACCGTCATTGGTATCAGCCGCCACCGACAAGGAAGGCTCGCCCGCCCGTCACGACGGCCACGGCGACAGTGCCCACTCCCCGTGGCCGGGCTCGGAGGGGGTGGCGTTCCACCAGACCCCGGGCGAGCGCACCGAGATGGGCTGGACGATCGACCCGACCGGGCTGCACGACCTGCTGATGCGCTACAGCCGTGAGGCGCCGGGCGTACCGCTGTACATCACCGAGAACGGCGCCGCGTTCGACGACAAGCCGGACGCGGAGGGCGCGGTGCACGACCCGCGGCGGATCGACTACCTCCAGGCCCATCTGGCCGTGGCCCACCAGGCCATCGCGGACGGCGCCGATCTGCGCGGCTATTTCCTGTGGTCGCTGATGGACAACTTCGAATGGGCGTACGGCTACAGCAAGCGCTTCGGCGCGGTCTACGTCGACTATCCGACGCAGGCCCGGGTGCCGAAGTCCAGCGCCCGCTGGTACGCCCGGGTGGCCCGCACCGGAGAGCTTCCGGCGGTCTGACCGGGGTCCGCGTCCGGGGCGCCGCCCGCTGGGGGGCGGGCGGCGCCGCGGATGGCGATGGCGGGCGCACGGGCGCAAGCCGGCCGGAGCGTTCTTCCTTCAAAGGGGTTACGCCCTGATCCACCCGGCGGAAGGGCGCCGTCACCGCGCGAGAATGCCTGGTAAACCCATTGAGACATGAGAGCATTTCCGGAGCGTCGGCAGAGGTTCCGCGATGAGCCATCCGGTCGGCGCGCACCCGCCGGAAAAGGCGAGGCCCTCGCCGGCTGGTTCGACGGCCGGGTGGGCCTGTTCACGATGGCCAAGGCCAATTTGCGTAAGGTCTTCCCCGACCACTGGTCCTTTCTGATCGGTGAGATCGCCCTCTATACGTTCGTCATCATCATTCTGACCGGTGTCTATCTGACCCTGTTCTTCAAACCGGCGATGAACGAGGTGATCTACGACGGCCGGTGGACGCCGCTGACCGGCATCCGCATGTCGCAGGCGTACGAGTCCACGCTGGACATCAGCTTCGATGTGCGCGGCGGACTGCTGATGCGGCAGGTTCACCACTGGGCGGCGATCGTCTTCATCGCCAGCATGATCGTCCATATGATGCGGACGTTCTTCAACGGCGTCTTCCGCAAACCGCGCGAGATCAACTGGCTGTCCGGCGCCGGTCTGCTGATCCTCGGGATGTTCGACGGCTTCATGGGCTATTCGCTGCCCGACGATCTGCTGTCGGGCACCGGTCTGCGCTTCGTGGAGGGCGCGATCCTGTCCGTTCCGATCGTCGGCACCTATCTGTCGTTCTTCTTCTTCGACGGCCAATTCCCGGGAACGGCGGTCGTACCACGGCTGTTCACCGTGCATGTGCTGCTCATTCCGGGCATCATGCTCGGGCTGCTGGCGCTCCATATGATTCTGCTCGTCTACCACAAGCACACCCATCAACCGGGGCCCGGAAAGAAGAACATGAATATCGTGGGGCCGCCCTTTTGGCCGGTCTATGTGGCCAAGTCCGGCGGATTCTTCTTCCTGGTCTTCGGCGTCACCACCCTGATGTCGGCCATCGCCCAGATCAATCCGGTGTGGTCCTACGGCCCCTACCGACCCGACCAGGTGTCCACCGACGCCCAGCCCGACTGGTACATGGGTTATTCCGAAGGGCTGATCCGGCTGATGCCGGGCTGGGAGATCAATCTCTGGGGCCACACCCTGGTGCTCGGGGTGCTGATTCCGTTCCTGGTCTTCCCCACGGTGCTGCTGGTCATCTGGCTCTATCCGTTCCTGGAGGCGTGGATCACCGGGGACCGGCGCGAGCACCATTTCAATGAGCGCCCACGCAACGCCCCGACCCGTACCGCCTTCGGCGCCGCCTGGGCCGCCCTCTACGCGGTGCTGCTGGCGGGCGGCGGCAATGACCTCATCGCCACCCACTTCCAGCTGTCGATCAACGCGATCACCTGGACCTGCCGGATCGGCTTCTTCGTGGTACCGGTCGTGGTCTTCGTGATCACCAAGCGGATCTGTCTCGGCCTCCAGCACAAGGACCGGCAGAAGCTGCTGCACGGCCGCGAGACCGGCACCGTCCAGCGGCTGCCGCACGGCGAGTACGTCGAGGTGCACGAGCCGCTCTCGCCCGGGGAGAAGTACACGCTGACCGCGTATGAGCAGTATCTGCCGCTGGAGCTGCCGCCGTCGGTCGACGAGGCCGGGGTCGCCCGGAAGCTCTCCTTCAAGGAGCGCCTGCGGGTCTCGCTGTCCCGGAGCTACTTCGGTCGCGACGGCCAGGTCGCCAAGATCACGAAGGAGCAGGTGGCGGAGCACGAGGAGCACGAGGCGGAGGAGCGGGCGGAAGAACGGGCGGAGGAACCGCAGCGGCCTTAGGGGGTGTCCGGCGGTACGCGTACGCCTGCGGCGGGCTGCTTTCCCCTACCCGCCCCTTCCCGTTACCAGGGGCTTCGCCCCTGGACCCCGGACGGGCTGAAATCAGCCCCTCCGGCGATTGAGGAGCGGGGTCTGGGGCGGAGCCCCAGTTGTGGGAAGGGGCGGGTAGGGGAAAGCATCGATATGCGGCTCCGCCGCGTGGCCCGCCGGACACCCCGTAGGACTCCAGGACGACGGAAACGGCGGGGCGCGGTGGGTGGGGGATTCCGTCCGCGCCCCGCCGTGTGGGGGGTTTCCGTGGGGGGTGGTGATGTGGGGCTTGTGCGACGGCTACGCCGTCTCAGCTGCCGTAGGCGTCAGCCGTTGACGGTGCCGAACGCCTTGGTGAACGCGAGCTCTTCCTGGTCGATCGAGCTGCAGGTCGGCGACGCGGTGTCCTGCGGGCTGGGGCACTGCTTGTCGCGGGTCGCGGACCACATCGACAGCCAGGCCAGGCCCTTGGACTTGGCGAACTCCACCAGCTGGGAGGCGTCGTCGACCTTGAATATCTCGTTCTTGACGTCATTGACGCCGATCATCGGGGTGACCGCGACGGCCTTCCACGCCTCGTCGTCGCTCAGCCCGAGCGCCTCCTTGATCTGCCCCTGGGTCGCGGTGGCGGCGTCGATCGCGTACTGGCCCATGTCGTCGTCGAAGGACGCGCCGTAGTCCATCGCCATGATGTTGACGGCGGAGACCTTCACGCCGTTCTTCTTGGCGTCGGCGACGAGGTCGACACCGTCCTGCGTGAGGCCGGTCGGCAGCACCGGCAGCGTGAAGGAGACGTCCAGATCGGAGTGCTGCTGCTGCAGCTTGGCTATCGCCTGGGCGCGGCGGGTGTTGGCCTCCTTGTTCGGGAGCGCGCTGCCCTCGATGTCGAAGTCGACCTTGGTGAGCTTGAGGGCGTCCACGACCTTGCCGTAGGCCGCGGCGAGCTCGTCCGCCGAGGTGCAGGCCAGGCCCAGCTCGGAGCCGGAGGCGCCGCCGAAGGAGACCCGGACGTCGCCGCCCTTCGCGCGCAGCGCTTCGGTCTGCTTGGCCACCTCGTTGTCACCGACCTCGGTGACGCCGCCCCACTTGGGGGTACAGCCGCCGCCGGAGGTGATGAAGGCGAGGTTGAACTCCTTGACGCCCGTCTTGTCCGCGGTGCCCACCATGTCGTAGGCGGGGTAGAGCGAGGTGTCGATGTACGGGGCGAAGCCGCCCGCCGCCGCGGCGGGCTTCTCGGAGGCGGAGGTCTTCTCGGAGACGGTTCCCGCATTCGCCGCCCCGCTGAGCGCGAACGCCGTGCCACCCGCCACGACGGCGGCGGCGGTCGCGCCGATCACCTTGGTGGTCCGGCTCGCCTTGCGACGGTGCGTACTGCTCATCAGGTGCCTGCCTTCGCTGTACGGATGTGGGGGGTTGGTGGTGCGGGCGACACGCTAGCGAGGGGAAGTCGGACAAATGGCAGGATCCGTGCACCGGCCACGGATCTTATGGCTGTCTTAAGGAACCCATCGGCGGCGATTAATGCTCCGCGGGCTCCTTGGCCCTGCCGCGGCCCCGGGTCCTCTTCTTACGGCCGCGCCGCCGCTGCCCCGGGTCGGTGGAGCCGGCGCCGTTCAGCGAGAGCCACACCCGCACCTCGGTGCCGCCCAGTACGGACCGCCCGATCCGCAGATCGCCGCCCGTGGACTCCGCGACCCGGCGCACGATGTCCAGGCCGAGGCCGGTCGAGCCGGGGCTGCCGTCGCCGTGGCCCCGGCGGAGGGCCGCGTCGGGGTCGGCGATGCCGGGGCCCGCGTCGGAGACCAGGATGATCACGCTGTCCTCGCCGTTGTGGACGTCGACCGCGAGCGCCGTGCCCTCGGGCGTGTGCCGGAAGACATTGCCGAGCAGGGCGTCCAGCGCGGCGCCCAGTTCGGGGCGGGCGACCGGCACCCGCACGGTGCGGTCGACCCCGGCCAGCCGCACCGTACGGTCCTCGTCCTCGGCGAGCGCGGACCAGAACTCCATCCGGTCCCGGATCACCTCGGAGGCGTCACAGCCGGAGGGGGTGTGGGTCTTCTGCTGGCGCGCGGTGCGGATGATCTGGTCGACCTCGCCCTCCAACTGGGCGACGGCGGCGCGGGTCTGGTCGGCCGCCGGTCCCTCGCCCAGCGAGGCGGCGTTGAGGCGCAGCACGGTGAGCGGGGTGCGGAGCCGGTGGGAGAGGTCGGCGGCCAGCTCGCGCTCACCGGCCAGGAGCTGGACCACCTGGTCGGCCATGGAGTTGAACGCGGCGGCCGCCGCCCGCAGTTCGGCCGGGCCGTCCTCCGGGACGCGCACCCCGAGCTCGCCCCGGCCCAGGTCGTGGGCGGCCTCGGCGAGCCGTCCGGCGGGGCGCACCAGCCGGGTGCCGAGCCGGTCGGCGATGGCCACCGCGCCGACGATCAGCGCGAGCCCGACACCCGCGAGCACCAGCCATGACGTGGTCACCCCGCTGGTGACCACGCCACGCGGGACATACACCTCCACGACCGCGACCTGACCGCTGCTCAGCGCGGTCGGCTGGAGCAGCGCGTAGCCCCCGGGCGCGCCGGACACCGAGGCGCGGCCGAGCCGCCGCGCGGTGGCCAGCTCATCCTTGGGCGCACGGCTCTTGCCCAGGTCGTAGCCGCTTTCCCGCTCCCCCGGCTCATCGGGGACGTGCACCGCCATCCGGCCGTCCCCGCCCGCCTGGGTGCTGGCGACCGCGCGCTGCAGCCGCGCCCGCTCGGTGGTGATGGCGAGCGCCGGGCCGATGGTGGCGGCCTGCCGCTCGGCGTCGGCGAACGCCCGGTCCCGGGCCAGCTCCTTGACGACGAGTCCGAGCGGTACGGCGAAGGCGACCACGACCATCGCCGTGACCGCCAGACAAACCTTGACCAGGGCCCATCTCACGTGTGCTCCGCCGGGGGCTCCAGTTTGACCCCGACCCCCCGCAGTGTATGGAGATAGCGCGGCCGGGCGGCCGTCTCGCCCAGCTTGCGGCGCAGCCAGGACAGATGGACGTCTATGGTCTGGTCGTCCCCGTACGCCTGCCGCCAGACCTCGGCGAGGAGCTCCCGGCGCGGCACCACGACGCCGGGCCGCCCGGCGAGATAGGCCAGCAGGTCGAATTCCCGCCGGGTCAGATCGAGCGTCATCCCGTCCAACTGGGCCTGGCGGCGCAGCGGGTCGACGGCCAGTCCGCCGACCCGGAGCACCGCGGGGGGCGCCGCCGCGCCGCCCGGCTCGCCCGCCCCGCCCCCGCGCGTACGGCGCAGCACGGCGGTCATCCGGGCGGAGAGATGGGCCACGGAGAACGGTTTGACCAGGTAGTCGTCGGCGCCGTCGTTGAGCAGCCGGACGATCTCACCCTCGTCGTCACGGGCGGTGGCCACGATGACCGGCACATCGGTGATGCCGCGCAGCATCTTGAGCGCCTCCGCCCCGTCCAGGTCGGGCAGGCCGAGGTCCAGGATGACGACGTCGAATCCGATCTGCGCCACCTCACGCAACGCCTCCAGGGCGGTGCCGACGCTGCGCACGGTATGGGACGCCTCGGTCAACTGCCGTATGAGGGCTGAGCGCACGAACTGGTCGTCCTCGACCACAAGCACACTTGCCATGAGCGGCACCGTACGCCATTCGGGTGAGGCAAGATGAGGAAGATGCAAAGAGGTCTGGTCCAATGTCTGGCCTGGGTGCTGGCGACCGGCGCCGCGGTCACGCTGTCGTGGTACGGCGTGCGGACGGTGCTGACCGGTACGGCCTACGATCCGCCTCGCGCGCTGCCGATCACGGACGGCTCCGGATCGGCGAACGGGGCCTGGTCCTCCTCCACGCACCGGCCCAAACCGCCCTCGCCGTCGGCCACTTCACCGTCCTCACCGTCCTCGCCCTCGCCTCCCGGGAGGGACGCGGGGTCCGGCGGGGACAAGGACAGGGCCAAGGAGTCCGGTTCGGCCGGGCGCACCCGGAAGCCGACGCAGACGCCGTCCCGGCGGGAGTCGGCGCGGCCGGAGGAGAGCGGGGAGGTGCGCAGCTATCCGGCCAAGGGCGGCCGGGCGGTCTTCGACATCCGGGCGGCGTCGGCGGATCTGGTCTCGGCGACCCCGGACGGCGGATGGCAGATGCAGGTGTGGAAGCAGAGCGAGTGGATCCGGGTGGACTTCGTCTCCGGGGCCGACACCACCACGATCTTCTGCACCTGGCACGACGGCCCGCCCCAGGTCCGCATCGACGAGCACTAGGGCGCGTCCGAGGGGTCTTGGCGCCTGCGGCGGGCCACGCGGCTCCGCCGCGTGGGGGGCTCCGCCGCGTGGGGGGCTCCGCCGCGTGAGGGGGCTCCGCCGCGTGGGGGGCTCCGCCCCAGACCCCGCTCCTCAAGCTACCGCTGGGAGGTGCCCCCTGGAGGGGCTGGCAGGCGGGGCTTCGCCCCGAATTTCGGGGTCCAGGGGCGGAGCCCGTGGTTGCGGGAAGGGGCGGGGCGGGGAAAGACCCGCCGGGACAGTCAGGCGAAGACGGCGGGCGGCGGGGCCGGGGAGGGGGCGGCGGTCGCGTCGGTGACCGGGGCCGCGCCACCGGTGAAGTCGGCCAGCGCGCGGCCGTGTTCGACCCGGGCGGGGTGCGGATCGCCCGCGGCGCGGCGGGTGAGCTCGGCCAGCGGCAGCTCCCGGTCGGCGGCCAGCAGCACGGCGTTGCCGAAGCGGCGGCCGCGCAGCAGGGCGGGGTCGGCGGTCAGACACATCTCGGCGAACGCGGCGCGGGCGGTGGCGATCTGGGCCTTCAGATGGGCCAGCGGCGGGCCGTCGGCGAGATTCGCGGCGTAGCACCCATCGGGGCGCAGGGCGCGGCGCACCTCGGCGAGGAACTCCGCGCTGGTGAGATGGGCGGGCGTACGGGCCCCGCTGAAGACATCCGCGATGATCAGATCGGCCCAGCCGTCGGGCACCTTGGCGAGCCCGGCTCGGGCATCGGCGCCGCGCACCCGTATCCGGTCACCTGGGTCCAGCGGCAGCTCACGCCGGACGAACTGGACGAGGGGGGCGTCGATCTCGATGATCTGCTGGGTGGAGCGGGGGCGGGTGGCCGCTATATAGCGGGCGAGAGTGAAGGCGCCGCCGCCCAGATGGACCGCGCGCAGCGGGCGGCCGGGAGGGGCGGCGAGATCGGCGACATGGCCGAGTCTGCGCTGGTACTCGAAGTCGAGATACGCGGGATCGTCGAGGTCCACATGCGACTGCGGCTTGCCGTCGAGCAGCAGCGTCCAGCCACGCGGCCGGTCCCGGTCCGGCACGAGCTCGGCGAGCCCCCCGTCGACGGATGCGGTGACCGGCTCGGGGGTGCGTCCCCGCGCCGCTCCGCGCCCGCGCGCGGCTCGCCTGTTCGTGCCTTTCGCCATGTGTCCCAGTATGGGGCCGACCACTGACAGCCCCCGGGACTCACTGGCAGCGGTCGACGGCCTCGATCGTGCGGGCCGCCTCACCGAGCGCCGCCCGGAGCTCGACGGGGTCGGTGGCGACCGTGTACGCCGCGTCGGGCGGCACCAGCCAGCCGGTGCCGATGCCCGGCGGGGCCTCGTTCCCGGCCGCGCCGGATTCGCTGTCTCCGGATTCGCTGTCTCCGGATTCGCTGTCCCCGGATGCGGTATCTCCGGATTCGCTGTCCCCGGACGAGGGGTCTCCGAATGCGGAGCCTCCGGTTCGGGTGTCTCCGGCCTCGGCGGGGGTGCCGGTGCCGGAGCCGATATTTATCCGGATCCCGCGTCCGGATGTCTGGGTGCACGCCGAGCCCGGCAGGTCCCAGCCGTCCGCCGTGCCGGGCGGGACCAGGAAGCCGAGGGTGTCGCAGGCGTTGTCATGCAGGACGGGACCGAGGCCGTCGCACGCACGACGCAGGATGTCCACCGCCTCCAGCCCCTGGCGGGCGGGCACGGTGACGAGATCGCAGTCCTGGCGCTGGGGGTGCTGGGCAGTCGTCCGTGAGCGGCTGGTATCCACTCCGGCCTCCCTCTTCATCGGGTAGCACCTGGTTCAACGCGCGGCGGTGTCAACGGCTACGGCTGAATGCCGCCGTAAAGGATGGCAGTTCATGGCAGATCGTGGGCGAGACGCCACATTTGCCGGAAATCTCCGAGTGTCGTGGATCTCACAGCCGGTACGGTTCTCCCCCGCCCACCTGGCACCACCAAGGGAGAGGCTCAGATGACGCCGCTTCCGGAGCCCCCGCCACCCCGGCCGAACACCGCGTTCCGCCGACTGCGCGGACAGCTCTCGCCCTCCGAGTTCGCGGCGTCCGTGCGCCGTGCCGCCCGTGAGATCGGCGAGCAGGTCTCCTGCGACGCCCGCTATATCGGCCGTGTCGAGTCGGGGGCGATCCGCTGCCCCAACTACGCGTACGAGCGGGTCTTCCGCCATATGTTCCCCAGCCGCACCCTTACGGATCTCGGCTTCGCCTCCCGTGAGTCGGTGCGCGGCCACCAGGCGCGCGGCCCCATGGGCCCTCCCGCCCCCGTGCCCGCCCCCTTCCCCGGCCCGCGCCCCGGGCCCTGCGAGCCCCAGGGCAAGGGGCCCGTCGACGTCTTCGAGGAGAGCGAACTGCTGCGCCGCTCGTTCATGGCCGGTGGGGCTGCGGCCGCCGCCGTGGCCGCCGCGCCCCGGGCCGGAACACCGCCCCGGCGGGCGGGACGGCGGGTGGGCGAGGCCGAGGCCGCCGCCGTGGAGGAGGCCGTACGGCGGATCCGGGTGCTGGACGACCGGCACGGCGCCGACCCCCTCTACGCGCACACCGCCAAACCGCTGAGCGCCGCCTACGCCCTGCTCGACGCGGGCGGCTACAGCCGCTCGATCGCCGAGCGGCTCTTCGCGGGCGCGGGCGAACTGGCCATCTCGGTGGGCTGGCTGGCCCATGACTCCGGGCGGCTGTCCGACGCACGGTCCCACTACGCCGAGGCCCTGGCCACCGCGCGGGTCTCCGGCGACGCCGCCCTGGAGGCGCACGCGTTCTGCAACACCGCCTTCCTCGCCCGCGACGCCGGACACCCCCGCGAGGCCGTGAGGGCGGCGCAGGCGGCCCAGCGGGTCGCCGAGCGGCTCGCCTCGCCACGGCTGCTGTCGCTGCTCGCGCTGCGCGAGGCCGGGGGGCTCGCCTGGCTGACCGACCGGGGCGGCTGTGAGCGGGCGCTGCTGCGCGCCCGGACGCTGTTCGAGCGCGGGCCCTGCGACGCCGACCCCGAGTGGATGAGTTTCTTCGGGGAGGCCGAACTGGAGGGGCTGGAGGCGCAGTGCTGGTCGGCGCTCGGCGACTGGAAGCGCGCCGTGGAGCACGCGCGGCGCGCGGTCGCCCTCCAGAACCCCCACTTCACCCGCAACATCGCGCTGTTCACCACGGAGCTGGCGAGCGATCTGGTGGCGGGCGGCGCGCCGGACGCGGCCGCCGCCTCGGCCGGCCGGGCGCTCGGCCTGCTGGACCAGGTGAAGTCGTCGCGGATCCGCCGGATGCTCGACGACACGGCCCGGATACTTCGTCCTTACGGTCGCGATGCGGCGGTCGCGGACTTCCTCGTCCGCTATGAGACGGTCACCGCCCGTCTCGAGGCCGCCGCCCGGCCCGAGCCGGCCGCGCGTCCCGAGCCGGCCGGCCTCACCAGCCCGGTCTGACGCCGGTTCGGCCCCCCGATCGGGACGGGATGGCCGGTGCGACGGCCGGTTCAGTCGAGATGGCCGATGTCGTTCCAGCGCTCGATGGCGGGCTCGCCGTACGCCCAGCCGAGCACCGACAGGGACGTGGGATCGAGCCGGATACAGGCGGCGAAGGAGGCGTCATGGCCGAGCCAACGGGCACCCAGCGTCCGCAGGATGTGGCCGTGCGCGAAGACCAGCACATCGCGGTCGGCCGAGCGCGCCCACTCCACCACCTCGTCGGCCCGCGCCGCGATCGAGGCGATCGACTCGCCCTCGGGCACCCCGTCGCGCCAGATGAGCCAGTCCGGCCGGACGGCCTTGATCTCGGCGGGGGTCATCCCCTCGTACGCGCCGTAGTCCCACTCCATGAGCGCGTCCCACTCCCGCGCCCGGTCGCCGAAGCCCGCCAGCGCACAGGTCTCCTTCGCCCGCGCCAGCGGGCTGGTGCGCACCTCGACGTCCGGCAGGCCCGCCCAGGGGCCGTGGTGCAGCCGCTCGCCGAGCAGTTCGGCGCCGCGCCGCCCCTCGTCCAGCAGCGGGATGTCCGTACGGCCGGTGTGCTTTCCGGTCAGCGACCACCGCGTCTGTCCGTGTCGGGCCAGGAGGATGCGTGGGGCCATGGGGCAGTGCCTTCTTTCACCGGATCCGCACCGCCGCGCCGCCGTGCGCCGTTACACGTCGCTGCCTGCGGTTTCGTGCACATCACGGGACCGGCACATGGCCGATCACCATCCCTCCATCATCGCGCACGTGATCGGCAGGCAACCTCCGGGTCGCTCCTGGCGTCTTCCAGGCTGCGCGCGAGTCCGCCAGGGGGTCCCGACAGTGGGCGTGCTCGCGGATGGGGGCGGTGCATAGGTCGCTTCGCCTACACCGTACGGTTGACCGCGCGCCTTTTTCTGGCCGGCTGAACTTTGGAGAGCGTCCGAATGCCCTATACCGTGCCCCGTGCCGGAGCAGCACAGGGCAGTCGGCCCCGTTGGTGGACCGAACTGCCGCTCATAGCGGTGGTGTACGCCGCGTATTCGGCCGGTCGGCTCCTGGCCCGCGGCGATGTGTCCACCGCCGTCGATCACGGTCTGGCGATCCTCCATTTCGAACAGCGTCTGAATATCGACTTCGAGTCGCCGCTGAACGACCTCTTCACGAACCACGCGGTCATAGGCATACCGGCGGACTTCGCCTACGCCTCGCTGCACTACGTCCTCACCCCGGCCATCCTGATGTGGCTGTGGAAGCGCCGTAAGGCGTCGGACTACCGCTTTCTGCGCACCTGGCTGCTGGTCTCCACGGTCATCGGGCTCATCGGCTTCACACTGCTGCCGACGTGCCCGCCACGGCTCCTGGACGCGAGCCACGGCTTCGTGGACACCATGGCGCAGTACGGCTCGTACGGCTGGTGGGGCGGCGACGCCAGCGCACCGCGCGGGCTCGGCGGACTGACCAACCAGTACGCGGCGATGCCCAGCCTCCATGTGGGATGGGCGCTGTGGTGCGGCGTCGCCCTGTGGCGGCACGGGCGCTCGGTGTGGGCCAAGGTCGGCGCGGTCGGCTATCCGCTGGTGATCGCGCTCGTGGTGATGGGCACCGCCAACCACTACTTCCTGGACGCTGCCGCCGGCGTCGCCACCATGGGGCTCGGGGCGCTGCTGGCGGGCCCGGCGCTGCGGCTCACGGAGGCCCTGCGCACCCGCCTGCGCCCGGCCCAGGAGGCCCCCGTCGCCGCCCGAAACGCGGGTGTGCCCGCGAATGTCGGTGACAGGTGCGAGACTTCGGCGCGTGAACGGGAACGGATCCCCCGACAGCAGGGCAGGGGCGCGGACAGGCAACGCACCGACGGTGCCGCGGACGACGGCGGCAGGGGAGCCGGTGCCGGTGTCGGCGGCCGGGACGCCACGGCCACGGACGGCGCGGCCTCCACGGCAGGTGACGGGGCTCCGGCAGCGGCTCGCTGAGCTGCGCGGCCCGGCCACCGCTCCCCGTCCGATGGACGCCCGAGCGCTGGCGGCGCTGGCCGCCAACCCGGGCTGCCGCCGCCGCGCACTGCTGGACGGGGCCGGGGTCGACAAGGGCGCGCTGGCGCAGGCCCTGGGAGCTCCCGCGAACTTCGGTCAGTCCCAGTTCGCGCATCAGCGCGGCAACTCCTTCGAGGCCCGGGTCAAGGCCGACGGCGGCGCGGATCTGGTCCGGCTGCTGCACGAGCGGCTGCGCGACGGCTCGGAGCCGCCCGGCCCCGGCGCCGTCGCGACCCCCGACCTGACCGCCTCCGGACCGCAGGGCCGCACCGCCCGTACGGCGCTCGCGCTGCGGGAGGCCACGGAGGCGGGGCGCTGGGCGCTGCTGGACCATCCGATGGTGAGCCTGGACGTCGCGGGCTCGCCCGCCTTCCTGGAGCCGGACGCGGTCGTGGTCCACCCCGACGGGACGTGGACGGTCATCGAGATCAAGTCCTTCCCCATGGTGGACGGCTCCGCGGACCCGGCCAAGGTGGGCGCGGCCGCCCGGCAGTCGGCGGTCTACACGCTGGCGCTGGAGCGGGTCGCGTCGATGATCGGCGAGCCGGAGGAGGGCGGCGACGCGGCGGAGGCGGCGGAGGCGGCGAACAGGGCGGACCGCGCTCCCGTGCGGGTCCGGGTGCGGCATCAGGTGCTGCTCGTCTGCCCCAAGGACTTCTCCAACCTGCCGACCGCCGAACTGGTCGATGTGCGCAAGCAGCTGGCGGTCACCCGGCGGCAGCTGGACCGGCTGACCCGGATCGAGGAGATCGCCGCCGCCCTCCCCGAGGGCACCACCTTCGACCTCCGGCTCACCGACGACGGCCGGCTCCCGACCCGGCCGGTCGAGGAGCTCACGGCCGCCGTGGACGCGGTCGACGCGGCGTACGCGCCGGAGTGCCTCTCCACCTGTGAGCTGGCCGCCCACTGCCGGACGCGGTCCCGCGCGGCGGGACAGGTCGAGGCGCTGGGCCGTGGCGTCCGGGGCGAGCTGGGCGGATTCACCACCGTGGACGCCGTCCTTACGGCCGCCATGAACGGCCCCGCCGACGAAGCGCCCACCGGTGACCCCGCCGTGGACGCCCTGCGCCGTGCGGCGGCCCTGCGCGCCGAGGCGCTCGCGTCCCGCCCCGAGCTCGCGTCCCGCCCCGAGGCGGCGGCATGTCGCTGATCACCACCCTGGCCCGGATGGAGGCGGTCCGGGAAGGGCGGGCCCAGCCCCTGACCACCGTGCGCCACCGCCATCTGTCGGAGCGTCCGCTGGCGTTCGTCCCGCTCACCACCGCCGGTGAGACGGGGGCGCCGCTCGGGGCGCTGGTGGGCACCGACCGGGACGCGCCGCGGCTGCTGATCGTGGCCCAACCGCGCGACCGCGACCTGCGGTTCGCGTTCCTCGCCGAGCTCGCCGAGGAGATCCAGCCATATCTGGACTCGTACGGGGACGAGGTCGAGCTGGAGGAGCGCAAGGAGACCGATCCGGAGACCGGTAAGAAGGTGCCGGTCCAGGTCGAGCTCTGTCAGGACGCGCCGCAGCTGCTGGTCCCCAGCACCGCGGGGGTGGCGTTCGTCCGGCTGCTGGGCCGGTCGATGCGGTTCCGGCGGACCGCCGAGCAGGACCCGGAGACGCCCTTCCCGGCGCCCGCGCGGGTACCGCTGCTGGGGCGCTGGCTGACCCACTACGGGGAGCGGGCGCGGGTGCCCGGCTCCTGTCTGCTGCTGTCGCTCACCGAGTCGCTGAGCCGTCACTGGGCGACCGGACAGAGCAATCTGGAGGATCAGCACCTGGGCTCGCTGCTGGCCTGGATCGACCCCCCGGAGGGCGTACCGGGCGCGGAGGCGGCGCTGCGGGCGGAGTCGGAGCGGGACGAGGACGGCCGGCTGCGCTGCCCGCCCGCCGGCCCGGCCACCGACCCCGCCTTCGACAACAAGCTGCTGGCCCCGGCGATGTCCCGCTACGACGCGGCCCGTACCGAGGCGTCACAGGGCGTGGCCGGGGGCTCGGCACGGCTGCGGCTCGCCGAGGCGGAGCTGCGCGGGCTGATCGAGTCACAGCTGCGGCCCACCTGGGACGCGCTGTGGCGCGGGGTGGATCTGCTGCGCACCCTCCCGGAGGGCGCGCGGGTGGCCGACCGCTGGAAGCGGGACCGCTGGTCCTACACCGGTCACCGGGACCGGGTCCGGGCCGGGGAACCGCCGCAGCCCAAGCTGGACGACGCGGTGACGGCGGCGCAGAAGCTCGCCGCGCGCGAGACCGCGCAGGCCCAGCTGGACGCCCATGAGGCGCTGGACGATCCGCTGGTCATGGCGGGGCGGCGGCTGGCCGGTGAGGCGTTCGCGGGCGAGGTGATCGATGTGGAGATGGCCTGGTCGGACGCGAAGGTGCCACGCCCGCGCCCGCTGGTCACGATCCGCACCGAGGACCGTCCGCACCTGGCCGAGCGGGTCAAGCTGCACCGGGTCACGGCCGACGGCAGGGCACAGAGCGGGGAGTTCGCCGGTCACGCGGACCTGGACGGTGCCGACGAGGCTGACGGGTCCGACGAGGCCGACGAGGCCGATGTCGCGGAGGGCCAGGGCGATGCGGAGGGCCAGGGCGACGCGGACGGTCCGGCCGGCGCGGACGGTCCGGGCCGCGCGCTGGTGGTGCGGCTGACCGGCGGGATGGGCCGGGGCAAGCAGCCCGAGCCGGGCACGGTGCCCGAGAAGGGCGACCGGGTGTGCTGGACGCTGTTCGAGCACGCCCCGCGCGGAGGCCCCGAGCTGCCCGACGCGGAGAGCACCCCATGGACCCATGGCGGCCCGCCGGACACCGCCGCCCCGGCCCAGAGCCCCCAGCCCGACCCGATGACCGAGGAGGACTATCTGTGATCGGCGCGGACCCGGCCGCCGCCGCGGCCCACCCGGGCCGTGCCCGCGCGGCCGAGCCGTTCGACCCGTCGGCCGCGGCGGCGCGTGCCACCGAGGCGATCCTGCACGACACGCTGCACGGAGCGGACCGCGGCGTCGTCGTGGACTCCCCGCCCGGTGCGGGCAAGTCGACGCTGGTGGTGCGGGCGGCGCGGGAGCTGGCCGCCGCCGGGCGGCGGCTGATGGTGGTCGCGCAGACCAACGCCCAGGTGGACGACCTGGTGGACCGGCTGGCCACGGCGGACCCCGACCTCCCGGTGGGGCGGCTGCACAGCAGCGATCCGCATCCGTACGACCCGGTGCTCGACGGTCATGAGTCGGTCCGCGCCTCCGCCAAGATCGCCGACCTCGCCGGGCTCGACATCGTGGTCTCCACGGCCGCGAAGTGGGCGCACATCAGACACGTCGAGCCGTGGCGGCACGCGATCGTGGACGAGGCGTACCAGATGCGCTCCGACGCGCTGCTGGCGGTCGCCGGGCTGTTCGAGCGGGCGCTGTTCGTGGGCGACCCCGGGCAGCTGGACCCGTTCAGCGTGGTGGGTGCCGACCAGTGGGCGGGGCTTTCGTACGACCCGTCGGCGAGCGCCGTCACCACCCTGCTCGCCCATAATCCGCGGCTTCCGCAGCACCGGCTGCCGGTCTCCTGGCGGCTCCCGGCCTCGGCCGCGCCGCTGGTCTCACACGCGTTCTACCCGTACACGCCCTTCCGCAGCGGCACCGGCCACGGCGAGCGGCGGCTGAGCTTCGGGGTGGCCTCCGACGGCTCGGGGCCCGACCGGGTGCTGGACGAGGCCGCCGCGTCCGGCTGGGGACTGCTGGAGCTGCCCGCCCGGCGCACCCCGCGCACCGATCCGGAGGCGGTGGCGGCCGTGGCCCAGGTGGTGCGGCGGCTGCTGGACCGGGGCGCGGTGGCGGTCAGCGAGCGGTCCGACGAGCCACAGCCGGTCGCCGCGGACCGGATCGCGGTGGGCACGGCGCACCGGGACCAGGCGGCCGCGGTCCGGGCGGCGCTGGCGGGGCTCGGGGTCTCCGGCGTCACCGTCGACACCGCCAATCGCCTCCAAGGGCGTGAGTTCGACGTCACGGTCGTGCTCCACCCGCTGTCGGGGCGGCCGGACGCCACGGCCTTCCACCTGGAGACGGGGCGGCTGTGCGTGCTGGCGTCGCGGCACCGGCAGGCGTGTGTGGTGGTGTGCCGGGCGGGGGTGGCCGAGCTGCTGGACGAGCATCCGTCCACGGAGCCGGTGCAGCTGGGCGTCACGGTGAAGTTCCCGGACGGCTGGGAGGCCAATCACGCGGTGCTGGCGCACCTGTCGGAGCACCGGGTGGCATGGCGGCCGTAAGGGCGTGATGGGCGCGGCTCGGGCGACCGTGAGAGCGTGCGGGCGCGGCTCGGGCGGCCGTAGGAGCGTGTCGCCCAGGGCCGTAAGGGCGGCGCGTTACCGGTGGCCGTACGGTGCGTCACCGGGGTGAGAGGTGCGGCCATGGTTCAGGGGGCGGTGGGGTGGGGAGAGACCCCAGGTCGGCGGCGTACGGCGGGGGTGCCCTTGCCCTACGCGCGACAATGGAGACGACAAGACCCGCGAACCGTACGTGTCTCACGAGCCAGGAGGAGAGATCACATGCCCGAGCCGGATTCGGCTCACGGCCGGCACGGCTCCGCGCCCCGGCGGCTGAAGCCCGCGCCCCTGCTCTTCGAACCGGCCGCCGCCGCGTCGGACGAGGCGCACTTCTTCGACCTGGAGTCGATCGAAGACCCGCGTGAGCTGCTGTCCCGCTCGACGGAGCTGGTGCTGGCGTTCCGCGCGGCGACGGACCGGGCCATGGAGTTCCAGGCGATGGCGGCCGCGCAGCTCGCCGACCCGAGGCGGTTCGATCGGCTGACCCCCGCCGTGATCGCCGAGCGTGCCGAGTGGACCGAGGACTACGCCAAGAAGATGGTCGAATTCGGTCGTGAGCTGATGCGGGGCGGCGAGCTGCTGGACTGACGGCAGGCGTGAGCCCGGGGCATATGCGGGTGGAAGGTACCCGATACCGCCGTCCGATGTCCCGGTTTCGTCTCATCTCTCTACACCGTCACCGCTGACGGTAAAGGTGGAAACATGAGCAGATCGCCGCAGGACTCACTGCACACCGCCGCCTTCGTCACCCCGGCAGGCGCGGACTGGCTGGCCTCGGCCAGCGCCTCCCCGCGCGGTGTGCAGGCCCTGTGGGCCGCTGCCCCGACCGCCCCGGTGACGCTGCCGTGCGGCACGGCGTTCGACGTGATCAGCATGGACGCGCTCTTCGGCCGCCGGGTGGTGGGCCGGTTATGGACCGACGGCCCCGGCACCGGACCGGTCGCGGCCCAGGGCGGCCGGGTCATGCTCTTCGCCACTCCGGGGACCGCCCAGCGGCTGCCCGCGCTGCTCGGCTGGGAGGAGTGGGGCGCGGCCGCTCCCCCGCTGCTCTGCTACGGCCGCGGCGACGCGGTGACCGTGCCGCCGCTGTTCCCACCGGACCCCGGTCCACAGGAGGCGGCGCCCCTGGAGGGCGATCCCCAAGAGGCCGACGCCATGAAGCCCGGTGCCCGGGAGTCCCGGGCCCCGGAGTCCGCAGTCCGGGAGTCCGGAGTCCGGGAGTCCGCCCCGATGCCGTCGCCGCGCTGGCTGGTCGCGCCCGATGTCCGCAGCCCCTGGCTGCCCGGCCCCGAGGTGCTGCTGTGGGCCTGTGTGAGGGCGGCCCGCACCGCCGGTAGTGATCTCGTCAGCACGGCTGTGACCAGCGCACCCGCCGCCTTTCCGGGCTGAAACTTATCGATTTTCACTCCATGGCGTCCGGGTGCTAAGGTCTCCTACGTCAGCAGGCGCCGCTAGCTCAGTTGGTTAGAGCAGCTGACTCTTAATCAGCGGGTCCGGGGTTCGAGTCCCTGGCGGCGCACAGACAGTGGAAGGCCCCTCACTTCGGTGGGGGGCCTTTCGCGTGGTCCGGCCACACGGGTCGCGCGTGACGGCCAGCTCACACCGCCGGGCCCGCGAGCCGGGTGACCGCCCGCACTGCCTTGTCCGGGCCGGGCATCGCGAGCGCCTCCCGGCGCAGGGCGTGCGCCGCCGCGGCGTACGAGGGCTGCTCCAGCAACGCGAACAGATCCAGGGCCAGCCGGGCGCCCGCCGCCCGCGCCCCGGGCCGGGCGGCGTCGAGGGCGTCGGCGGGCAGATACATCCCGGCGCCCACCCGGGCCAGCCGCGCCCCGTTCAGCTGGTGCTCCAGGCGGGGCGCGACGACCAGCTGCGGCACCCCGGCCATGGCGGCGGCCAGCACCGCCGCGCCCCCGCCCTGGTGGAGCAGCGCCCGGCAGCCCGGCAGCACCCGGTGCAGCGGCCCGGCGGGCGGCCGCCCCTCGGCGGCGCTTCCGACCCGGACGACCTCCACGCCCCGCGACTCGGCGGCCCACAGCGCGGCCCGTACGGTGTCCGGCGGGCCACCGGCGTCGTCCCACGCCGCGCACACCCGCACCGGCCCGGAGCGCCTGGGACCGCCGCCCGGCCCGCGCCGCCCGTTCGACGCGGCGGTGTGGCGCCCGGGGCGCCCCAGGTGCTCGTGGCGCCCGGAGTGCCCGGGGTGTTCGTGACGCCCGGGGTGTTCATGGCTCGCGGGGTGCGCCCCGGCGCGGCGGGCCTCGTACGGCGACGGCGTCTCACCCGGCGACGTCCCGTCGTACGGCACGAAGCGCACCGGCAGCCGCCGCGCCCGCGAGGGCAGCGCGAGGCTCGGCGGGCAGGGGTCGAGCCACAGGTCGGGCTCGCGTGCCGGGTCGGCGCCGTAACGCCGCATCAGCCGGGCGTAGCCGGGCAGCGGTGGGCCTTCCAGCCGCTGGCGGTCCAGCCGCAGGACGGCCGCGCTCCCCCACAGCTGGCCGACCGCGGGCACCCCCAGCGCCCCCGCGGCCACCGTGCCCGCGTACGCGCCCGCGTCGTGCACCACCAGCTCCGGCTGCCAGCAGCGGGCGAAGGCCACTAGACCCTGCGCCATCGCCTCGGCGATCCGCACCTGCCGGTCGCCGCACGCGCGCAGCACGCCGTGCTGCTCCGGGGTGAGCGCGGCAGGCCGCACCGGCCAGTCCGTGGGCCAGATGCCACGCGGCCGGCGCGCCACGGCCGGCGCTCTGACCACCGCCACGGGCAGGGCGCCGATCTGCACCGGCACCAGGCCGGTGCGGGCGACGGCCGCCGCACATTCGGACGGCACCGCGACCCGCACCTGGTGCCCGGCCTCGAGCAGGGCACGGGCCAGCGGCACCATGGGGACGAGATGGGCACCCGAGGCCCAGGTCGTGAACAGGACGCGCACGGTCACCTCCCGCAGAGGTCGAGCCGACCGGACCGACCCGTCCGGCCGATGGACATGACACCGGGCCGACCCCTCCCGCCCCCGGCGGGCTCAGCGGCGCCCCGCGAGCGTCAGCGTCTCGCCGGTGATCGCGCCGTTGGCCGCCGAGCACAGGAAGACGAGAGCGCGGGCGATGTCCTCGGGGGTGGTCGTGGGGCCCTCGGGCGTCGTGGGGCCCTCGGGGGCGGTGCGGCCCTCGGGGGCGGTGGGCGGCCGGTCGGGCAGGGTCGGCGGCCGGTCGGGCGGGGTCGGCGGCCGGTCGGGCGGGGTGGGCCCGGGGCACACGGCGTTGATCAGCACTCCGTCCCCGCCCACCTCACCCACCAGTCCGCGGACCAGACCTTGCAGCCCGGCCCGCGCCACCGCGTGGAACTCCCCGCCCGGGTCGCCCTCCGGCGCGTGCGGCGGGGCCACCAGCGCGATCCGGCCCCAGCCGCGCTTGCGCATCCCGGCGACGGCCCACTGGACCGTACGGATGGCGGGCGCGAAGGCATCGGCGACGAGCGGCCGCCAGTGCTCCTCCGGGACGTCCTCGAACCGGGCGTGCGGCTCACGCCGCGCGCCCCTTCGCCGGGCGGCCGCCACCAGCACGTCCAGACCGCCCCAGTGCTCCTCCACGGCGGCCACGACCCAGCGCGGCGACGCGGCGTCGTCCAGGGCGTACGGCACGGCGAAGGCCCTGCCCCGGTCCGGTCCGGACAGCTCGACGGCCAGCGCCTCGGCGGTTTCGCGGCGGTGCCGGAAGGCGAGCGCGACCCGGGCCCCCTGCTCCGCGAAGGCGCGCGCCGCGGCGCTGCCGATGGTCCCGGTGGCCCCGGTGACCAGGACCGTGCGCCCCTCCAGGCCGAGGTCCAACATGGGCGCTCCTCGCGGTCGTTCCCACTGAGAAGGCCATGGTCGCCGCCGTGACTCGAGCCTGCCTCGACCCGCGCCCGACCCCGTCCGGGGTCTCGCTCGGCGGCTATCCGGCGTTTCGCTGGAAGGCGGAGCGATAGCTGTGCGGGCTGGTGCCGACGACGCGCTTGAAGCGGTCCCGGAAGGAGGTGGGCGAGCCGAACCCGACCTGGGAAGCGATGCGTTCGACGGGGTGGGTGGTGGCCTCCAGCAGATACTGCGCCTGGCGGATCCGGGCGCGGTGCAGCCATTGCAGCGGGGTGGTCCCGGTGTGCTCCCGGAAGCGGCGGTTGAGGGTGCGGGTGCTCATGCCGACGTGGGCGGCGATCTCGTTGAGGGTGAGGTCCCGTCCGGCGTTGTCCTCCATCCACCGCAGCAGGGGTTCGAACAGCGAGCCGCGCGGCACGGGCGGCTGGTCGTGGACGATGAACTGGGCCTGTCCGCCCTCCCGTTCCAGGGGCATCACGGACAGCCGGGCGGCGTCGGCGGCCACGGCGGAGCCATGGTCGCGCCGGATGAGGTGCAGACACAGATCGAGCCCGGCCGCGGCGCCGGCCGAGGTGAGGAACTGGCCGTTGTCCACATAGAGCACATCCGGGTCGACCTGGATCTTCGGATGGAGCTCGGCGAGCAGCGCGCCGCCGAGCCAGTGCGTGGTGGCCCGGAGTCCGTCGAGCAGCCCGGTGGCGGCGAGGATGAAGGCCCCGGAGCAGATCGAGGCGATACGGGTGCCCCGCCCGGCCGCGTCCCGCAGCGCCTCGACCACCTCGTCGGGGACCGGGAGCAGGGGGTCGCCGCGGCCGGGCACGACGATGGTGTCGGCCTCGGCGAGCGCCTCGAGCCCGTACGGAGCCTGGAGGGCGAACACCCCGGCGTCGACGGCGGGCGCGGGGGCGCAGACCCGGACCCGGTAGGGCTCACGGCCGTCCGGCAGCCGGGTGCGGGTGAACACCTCGATCGGGGTGGCCAGATCGAAGGCGATGACCTGGTCCAGCGCCAGGATCACGACAGTGTGCATGGCCTCAACCTAGGCTGTACGGGATATGACGCCAATGCCGGGTGGCGAGAAGCCGGTGTAGGGATGGTTTCCAGCCATCGCGCTCGGGGGTGTCATGTACGGCCGCACACCCCGGCGTCGGCGATACGGATCGAGGGGTTGCCGTAGGCCATGCGCTGGAGGATCTTGCGATAGAGCGGCGTACGACGCAGCGCCCGCGCGAGACGGGGGCGCACCCGGGTGGTGAACGCGCCCTGCGAGAGGATCGCCCGGCTCTGCAGGGTCTGCATCCGCATCACCGCCGCGATATCGGGCCCGCGCCGCCGCTCGAACTCCGCCAGCCGCTCGGCACTGGTGTCGCCCTCGGCCAGGGCACGGGCCAGCAGGGGATGCAGCACCACCGCGTCCTGCACCGCGAGGTTGATGCCCTGGGCGCCGATCGGGCTGTGGGTGTGGGCGGCATCGCCGATCAGCACCAGCCCGTCGGCCACCCAGCGCTCGGCGCGTGCGGAGAAGACATCGAGCACACCGAGGTCGGCGGTGGTGCGGATCTGATCGCGGATCAGCGTGGCGTACCGCGGCACGGCACGCACCAGCCGCTCCTTGACGTGGTCGAGGCCGAGAGCGGCGATATGGCCGTAGCGCCGGTGCGGCAGGGTCCAGCCGATCTGGATCCGGTTCGGCCAGGAGCCATAGACCAGCACCGGGCCGCCGCCGGTGCGGTACACCCGCACATCGCGGACCGGCGGCTCTTCCGGTGGCGTGACGAGGGTGCACCACAGCACATCCTGGGCGAACGCGTCGGCGCGGCCCGCCCCGATGCCCGCCAGCCGCCGGATCCGCGAGAACCGGCCGTCCGCACCGACCACCACCCGGGCCCGTACGGCACAGCGGCCCGGCGGGCCTTCGGCGATGACCCCGGCGATCCGCCCCTCCCGCCGCAACAGCGCCCCGGCCCGCCGTCCGGGCAGATAGCGGAAGCCGGGCGAGCGGCGGCAGCGGGCGAGGAGCTCGTCCAGCAGATGGGGGCGCACCACGCTCAGCAGGTGGTCGTACGGGGCCGGAAGCAGCCGGTAGTCGGCCTCCAGCAGCACCCGCTCGCCCTCGATCACCAGGAACCGGTGGTGCTCATGGGCGCCGCGGGCGCGGGCGCCGGCGAGCACATCGAGCGCGTCCAACAGCTCCATCGCGCCGGGCTGGAGTATTTCGCCGCGGACCACGCGCTGATGCGCGCGGGCGCACTCCACCACGGTCACCCGAGCCCCCGACCGCAGCATCAGCAGCGCCAGCACCAGACCGGCCGGGCCGCCCCCGACCACGCACACATCGGTGTCGATCTCGCGCATCATCGCGCCTCCTGCTGGTCGGGCTCAGGTCCAGGGCTTCAGGCCTTGGGCATCGGGCATCGGGCGCCTGTGACAGCTCCTGGACGCGCTACGGCTCCGCTTGCCCGCGCGGGGGGATCGGGCAGCGGAGCCGTAGCAGGCCCGGCTGAAGGGCGGCGCCGGGCGTATTGGGGGGGATGGTTCGCCGGACGGGGACGGCTGGTACGGGACCTACGGGACTCCGGACGGGGACGGGGCGGTGTCGGGGATATCGGGGATCTCGGGGCTCCGCTCTGCGGGGGCTGTGGGCGGGGGCCGACGCTGAGGGGTTGGGGGCCGTCGGCCGGGGGCTATGCGGCGAACAGATCGAGCACCGGGCGGCGCCAGTGGCCGTCCAGGTCCAGATCGAGCGCCGGATCGGAGGCGAGCACTGCCTGCTGGAGCTTCTGCAGCCGCGGCGACGGCTCCAGCCCGAGGTCCTCCACCAGTCTGGCGCGCAGCCCCTGGTAGACCTCCAGCGCCTGCCAGGGGCGGCCCGCGCGGTAGAGCGCGGCCATGCACTGGGCGTGCAGCCCCTCGTGCAGCGGATGACGGGCGGTCAGCTCGGTGAGCTCCGTGAGCAGCTCGGCATGGCGGCCCAGCCGCAGATCGGCCTCGATACGGCGCTCCAGGACGCCGAGCCGGCTCTCCTCCAGACGGGCCAGCTCGATCTCCAGGACCGGCCCGACCTTCACATCCACCAGCGCGGGGCCGCGCCAGACGGCCAGCGCCTCGCGCAGCAGCAGGGACGCCTGGACATCGTCCCCGGCGTCCAGCGCGTCCCGCCCCGCGGCCACCAGCCGGTCGTACTCATGGATGTCCACCGCGCCCGGCTGGGCCTCCAGCACATATCCGCCGTACCGCGTGGCGAGCACGTCCTTGGAAGCCTGCGGGGCCTGTGGGCCATAGGCCGCGGCCAGCCTGCGGCGCAGCTGCAGGATGTAGGTCTGCAAAGTGGTGAGCGCGCTGCGCGGCATCTGCGTGCCCCAGATTTCCTCCATAAGAGTGGGCACCGGGAGCATCTGGTTGGCGTAGACGGAAAGCAGTGCAAGGATCTGGCGCGGCTTGCCCGCGCTGGGCACGATCGACTGACCGCACGCCTCGACGCTCAGCGGCCCCAACACCTTGATGTCCATGGTCGTGTACCTCCGTCAACGGTCCGTCAAGTGCCTCCTGGCCGCGCGGCCCTGCCACCGAGGCATCTAAGAGCCTCGCTTGTGGGCGGCCTGTACGGCCAGTGCCGGAGTAACGAGCTCGATATGAGTTCCAGAGCCTCGCACCATGACAAATTCACACCCCTGGCGATAAGAGAGTCCGCGATGACCGATACGCCCGTCCCACATGAGCCCACGAGCCCCGCCGCCCTGGCTCATCCCGCCGAGAACGCCGAGGTCACCGGGGTCGTCGGGGTCGTCGGGGTCACCGGAGTCGTCCAGATCACCGAGCGCGCCAAGGCCACCGGGGGCGCCGAGACCGCCGAGGCCGTTCGTCCGCCCGCCGAGGACGACGACCTGGTCATCGAGGATCTCTCCGACACCGCCTGGCCCATCCCCGCGCCGGGCATCTGCATCTGCACCGTCGGCGCCGAATGACCGGGCGATGACCGGCGAACTGGGCTTCACACCACATCTGCGGGTCGAGCCGGTGCCCGGCGAGGCCGTCTACCTCGTCTCCGAGCACGGGGTCACGGCGCTGCACGGGCGGGCGATCGCCGCGCTGGCGCCGCTGCTCGACGGGTCGCGGGACCTCGCCCACATCCTCACCGAGGCCGCCGCGCCCGGCCGCGCCGCGGTCCCGCCCGCCGCGGGCCCGCCCGGCGCGGTCCCGGCCGACGCGGTCCCGGCCGACGCGGTCCCGGCCGGGCAGGCCGAGCGCGTCATCGCCCGTCTCCGCGCGGCCGGGCTGGTCTCCGAGCGGGAGCACGCCTGGAGCCCCGAGGAGGCGTACTGGGAGCTGGCCGGGCTGGGCACGGGCGGCTCCGCCCCGGCCCCCACGCCCGCGTCCGCCCGCCCCGCCGTGGCCCCGCTGGTGCTCGGTTCGACCGGTCCGGACGAGGTGGTCCGGGCGCTGCGCGTCGCGGGGCTGGGGACCGTGGACGGCGAGACGGCGGACCCGAGGTCCGTGAACGCGGAGGCGGCGGACGGCGATCCGACGGCCTCGGGAGCCAATAGCCCTCGGCGGGAGATATGTCAAATCGCCCTCCGTCAACATGGCGCCGCAGAACTCACCCTTGTGGTGTGCGATGACTACCTCGATCCGCGGCTCGCCGCCGTGGACGCCGCGCACCGGGCCGCCGGCCGTCGCTGGCTGCCCGTCAAACCGGTGGGCACCCAGGCGTGGCTGGGCCCGTTCCTCGGCGCCCCGGACGATCCGTGCTGGGTCTGTCTGGCCGACCGGCTGTGGCGCGGACGGCAGGCCGAGGCGTATCTCCAGCGCCGGCTCGGCCGCCCCGGACCCGTGCCGCGGCCGCCCGCCTCCCTGCCCGCGAGCCGCGCCGCCGCGCTCCAGCTCGCCGCCCTGGAGGCCGCCAAGTGGCTGGCCGGGTACCGGCACCCGGGCCAGCGGGAGCTGCGCACCCTGGACAGCCTCACCGCCACCGTGGACCGCCATCCGCTCTCCCGACGCCCGCAGTGCGCCGGCTGCGGCGATCCGGCGCTGGTCGCGGCCCGGATACGGGCGCCCCTGTCGCTGCCCTCGCCACGGGAGCCACAGGAGTCAAGGGAGCCACGGGAGCCACTGACCGAAACCGGGACCGCTGCCGACACCTCCCCGCGCGGGATCATGGAGCGCTACGGACATCTGGTGGACCCCGTCACCGGGCTGGTCACCGAGATCCGGCGCGATCCGCGCGGCCCCGCAGTCCTCAACTGCTTCCACGCCCGCCACCCTTCGTACGCCGGAGCGGGCCCCCACAGCGGCCTGGACGCCGTAAGGGCCGGGCTGGGGGCCGCCGCCCACGGTAAGGGCCGCACGGCCGAACAGGCGCGGGCGAGCGCGCTGTGCGAGGCCCTGGAGCACTACAGCGGCCACTTCCAGGGGGACGAGCCGCGTCAGCGCGCCCGCTACCGCGATCTGCGCCCGGAGGACGCGGTGCACCCGGACACCGTCCAGCTCTTCGACCCGCGCCAGTTCCGGGACCCCGCCCTCCCCGCGCGCCACCGCGTCCAGGATCCGTTCGACGAGGGCGCGGAGCTGGACTGGACCCCGGTGTGGTCGCTCACCGCCGAGCGCCACCGGCTGCTGCCCACCGCGCTGCTGTACTACGGCGCCCCACAGCCCCCGGGCCACCGCTGCTGCCGGGCGGACTCCAACGGCGCGGCGGCGGGCGGCACCCTGGCCGACGCCGTCGTACGGGGCTTCCTGGAGCTCGTGGAGCGGGACGCGGTCGCCCTGTGGTGGTACAACCGCACCCGGCAGCCCGCCGTGGCCCTGGACGCCTTCGACGACTCGTGGCTGGCCGAAGTGCGCGCCGCCCACCGGGGCGTGCGGCGCGAGGTGTGGGCCCTGGATCTCACCACGGACTTCGGCATCCCGGTGGTCGCCGCGCTCTCCCGGCGGCTCGACAAGCCCGCCGAGGACATCACCTTCGGCTTCGGCGCCCACTTCGACCGGCACACCGCGCTGTGCCACGCCTTCGCCGAGCTGAACCAGATGCTTCCGGCGGTGGTCGAGGCCCGTGCCGACGGCGGGGGTTACGGCGCCGCCGAGCCCGAGGCGCTGCGCTGGTTCCGTACCGCGACCCTCGTCGACCACCCGTATCTGGCCCCCGATCCGGCGGCCGTACCGCCCCCGGGGACATCCGGCCCCCCGGAGCCCCCGGAGGGCGGCGCGCTGGCCACCGTAGGGGAGTTGGCGCGCGGGCGCGGTCTGGAACTGCTGGTGCTGGACCAGACCCGGCCGGATGTGGGGCTGCCGGTGGCCAAGGTGCTGGTGCCCGGAATGCGCCCGCACTGGGCCCGGTTCGCGCCCGGCCGGCTCTTCGACGCCCCCGTGGCACTGGGCCGGCTGCCGGGGCCCACGCCCTATGCGGACCTCAACCCGATTCCGTTTTTCCTGTGATCCCCCGTGATATCCAGTAACTCTGCGTACACCATGAGCCTTCCACAGGGCCTCTCCACCCCAGTGAAGATCGGATACTCTCGGGCAAGCCACCCAATCCGGCCCGACCATCCGGAGGACGAGTGCAGGGGAGCCTCTTGCCCGACGATGCCGGGAACCATCCACCGCGCCACCAGGACGATCTGGCGCCGCGTCTGGCCGTGGTCATCACGGTCCTCGTGCTGGTGGGGTACTTCGCCGTGGCCGTCACCTATGTGGTCGACGGCAATCGTTCGGGCAGGTCGGTCGACGCGGCGATGCTCGGTCTCGCCCTGCTGCCGATGACCGTGCTGCTCTGCCTCCAGATGCTGCACTCCTTCCCCGGTCTCGCGCCCAGGCTCAGCGGTGCGCGGCGCTGGACGCTGGCGCTCCAGACGGTGCTGACCTTCGCCCCCTTCGCCATCTTCAAACACGCCTGGCTGGGCATGCCGGGCTTCCTGGCCGGCTCCTCGCTGCTGGTGCTGGTCCCGGCGCTGGCGTGGCCCGCGTTCGCGGCCATCCTGCTGTGCACGGACGTCCTGCTGTTCCAGGTGGGCTTCGGCTGGGGTCAGGTCGCGTACACCACGGTCTCCACCGCGCTGACCGGGCTGGTGGTCTTCGGGCTCTCGCGGCTGTCCGGGCTGGTCGCCGAGGTGTACCGGTCCCGGGCCGAGCTGGCCCGGCTGGCGGTCGCCCAGGAGCGGCTGCGGTTCTCCCGGGACGTGCACGATCTGCTGGGCTACAGCCTGTCCACGATCACCCTCAAATGCGAGCTGGTGCACCGGCTGGTGCCCCGGCAGAACTCCCGCGCCCAGCAGGAGCTCTCGGAGATCCTGCAGACCTCCCGTCAGGCCCTCGCCGACGTAAGGGCGGTGGCCAGCGGCTATCGCAAGATGTCGCTGTCGGCGGAGGCGGCGACGGCCCGCTCGATGCTGGCCGCGGCGGGCATCAGCGCCACGGCCGAGATCGACTGCGGACCGCTGCCGGAGCTGATGGACACGGTGCTGGCGAGCGTGTTGCGCGAGGGGCTGACCAATGTGCTGCGGCACAGCAAGGCCGACCACTGCGCGGTCGAGGCGCGGCGCAGCGGACACCGGGTGTCGCTGACCCTCGTCAACGACGGGGTGGGCCGGCCGTCCACGATCCTGCGCGCCGACAGCTCGGACGGCGGCAGCGGCATCGGCAACCTCCGGGTGCGGGTGGAGAACCTCGGCGGGCGGCTGCGCGCGGGCGTGCGGTCGGACGGCAGGTTCGAGTTACGGGCGGAGCTGGATGTGTCCGTGGACGCGCCGCCGCGGAGCGGCCGGGAGTACGGCCCGGGGCCGACGGTGACGGCGTAACGGCCCCTGACGGGTCGTGGAACCCCTGAGGCCCGACCAGCGCGTGGGAAGGCCGGTACGCCGCCTTACAGCCAGCCCGCCTCGCGGGCGATCCGGATGGCGTCCACCCGGTTGCGGGCGTCCAGCTTGGTCACGGCGGACGTCAGATAGTTGCGCACCGTGCCCACCGACAGGAACAGCTTGGCCGCGATCTGCCCGGAGTCCTCGCCCTTCGCGGCGAACCGCAGGACCTCCAGCTCCCGTGGGGTCAGCGGCTGTGGCCCGTCGTCCAGGGCGGCCAGCGCGAGTTGGGGATCGATCACCCGCTCGCCCTTGGCGACGGCGCGGATGGCGTCGCTCAGCTTCTCCGGGCTGCTGTCCTTCAGCAGGAAGCCGGAGACCTGGGCGGCCAGCGCCCGGCGCAGATTTCCGGGGCGGCCGAGGCTGGTGAGCATCATGGTGCGGCATTCGGGGACGGCGGTGCTCAACTCGGCGGCGGCGGTGAGCCCGTCCACGCCCGGCAGATCGATGTCGAGCACGGCGACGTCCGGGCGGAGTTCTCGGGCGCGCGGCAGGATTTCGGCGCCGTTGGAGAATTCGGCGACCACGTCGATATCCGGTTCGAATTCCAGCAGGGCGACCAGTGCCTTGCGCAACATATGCATGTCTTCCGCGATCAGCACCCTGACCATGCCGCCCCCTGCTGTCCCCTACTGTCCCCGCCCGGCCTCACCCCGCATGGGGATTATTCCCCCGCCCTCTCGGCCATTCCATCGATTCGCGGGGAAATACGCCCGTCGAACGCCCATCCCGTTGCGCGAACGCGACCGTGCGCCCCCTTTTCACGCCGCACCACCCCGGCAGGGCTCACCGACCCCCGGCCCGAACTCGGCGTGCAGCGCGCGCACTTCACCCCGCAGATAGCGCTCGCGCAGCAGGGCCCGCCGTACCTTGGCGGTTCCCGCCCCGCGCACGGTGCCGGGGCGCACCAGCAGCAGCGCGCCGGTCTCGACTCCGAACTCCTCCGCGATCAGGGCGCGGATCCGGGCCGCCAGCCGGGGCAGCCCGGTGCGCACCCCGCCCACCGTACGGACGACCTCCTGGACGACCACCAGCGCCCCCGCGCCCGGCCCCGCGCAGAACACCCGGGCCGACCCCAGCGCCTTCGCGCAGCGCAGCAGTTCGCGCTCCACGTCCTGGGGGTGCAGGGTGTGGCCGTCCACCAGGAGGGCGTCACGGACCCGGCCGGTCATCCGGAGCCGGCCGTTGACCGTAAGGCCGAGATCGCCGGTGCGCAGAAAGCCGCCAGGCCCCTCGGCGACGCGGGCGGCGAACAGCAGCGCGGTGTCCGATGGACGGCCCCAGTGGCCGGTGGCGACGGCGGGGCCGCGCACCCAGATCTCCCCGGGCGCCCCGTCGGGCAGCCGGCGCCCGGTCAGCGGGTCCACGACGGCGAAGTCCGCGCCCGGCACCGGTGCGCGCCCCGTGGCCAGCGGCACCGGCGCCCCCTCGGCCGGGACGTACCCGGCCACCAGGGTGCCCGGCCGCAGGCCCAGCGGGGCGCAGCGGTGGGGGAAGGCGGCCATGGTCCCGGCCGAAACGGGCTCCCCGGCATTCAGCGCGGTCCGCCAGCGGGAGAGGTCGAGCCCGGCCGGTGGCTCGTCGCCGAGGAGCGCGGCGCAGCGGGCGTGGAGGATGTCGGGCGCGAGGGTTTCGGTGATGCCGTGGCGGCTGATGGCGCGCAGCCAGCCGAGCGGATCGGTGCGGTACGGCTCCGCCGGAAGTGTCACGGCGGTGGCGCCGAGCCATAAGGGGTGCAGCACCTGCCCGATCAGCCCGGGGGTGTGGCGGCGGGGCAGCCAGCCGCCGATCCGGGACCGGTGGTCGGTGCCGAGCGTCCGCCGCAGCCCGGCCATGGCCGCCGTAAGGTTGCCATGCGTCAGCAGGGCGCCGCGGGGGGCGGTGGCGGGCCCGGAGTCGTAGGCGAGCAGCGCGAGGCTGTCGGCGGTGGTTCGGAGGGGTTGCCGGGGCGTGTCGGCGCCCGCGTCGGGGCGCATTCCGTCGATGGCGAGGCAGGTCAGACCGGCGCGGCCGATCCGGGAGAGCCGGCGGGAGGTCTCGGTGGCGTGGGCGGTCTCGGTGAGGACGAGGTCCACGGCGGCGTCCCGGACGATCGAGGCGGTGCGCTCGGCATCGGTCCGGGAGGCGGACGGCGCTGGTACGGGCACCGCGACGGCCCCCGCGTACAGACAGCCGAGCAGCGCGACCGCCGCGCACGGACCGGGGTCCATGGCGAGCAGCACCCGGCGGCCGACGGCGTCCCGGGCGCGCAGCCAGGCGGCCACGGCGTCGGCGCGGGCATCGAGCGCGGCGTAGGACACGCGGTGTTCGGTGCCATCGGCGGCGGGGTGGGCGAGCGCCGTGCCGTCGGGGCGCCGGAGGGCCCGTTCCTTCAGGGCCTCGGCCAGATTCGCGTATCGCGGCATTCTCAACTCCCGGGCGCCCGACGTCGAAAAGGGGCCCACAGTCTCGAAGTGCCACCTCGAAGCCGACTTGATCAACGGTTAGGAGCCCGCCCCGGTCCTCGGCGTGGGTCCGGCAGCGGCCCGACCTGCCGCGTCGGCGCGGGTCCGGCAGCGGACCGCCTGGCCATCGCGGCCCCGTCATCGGCCGTCATCAGCGCGCCCGGCGGTTGACCCGGACGGTCCAGCCCCCGCCGGCGGTGCGGCCCGCCACCGTGATCCGTACGGCGTCCTCCTTGACCGACATGCTGTCCCCGACGCCGAGCGGGGCGTCGGCGAGTTCGGGGTAGACCGACTCGTTCCAGCAGGCGGAGGTGGCGGGGTGGCCGTCCAGCACCTGGACGGGGCCGTCGCCCGACGCCTTGTCGTTGCGGACGCGGTAGACCAGCACGCCCTCGGTGCAGGTGCCCGCGTCGTTGCCGCTGCCGCCGCGCGCCTCGATGGCCAGTGCGGTGGTGGGCCCGGTGCGGACCACGACCAGCCGGGTGCGGGTGTCGGGGCCGGACCGGCCGCGCGCCATGGGGGCGGCGAGGGGCTGGAGGGTGTATCGGCGCGGTCCGGTGGCGCGGTCGCAGGCCACCTGGCGCGCGCCGAGCCAGCCGAGCTTCCACTTGTGCCAGCCGAACGGATCGGGTGCCATGCCGAACTGGCTTCCCATCAGGTCCCAGTCGCCGACGTAGGTGTCCCATTCGGCGTTGCCGTCGGTGTCCTTCGGCCGGTGGTAGAGGTCGGGCAGGTCGAAGACATGCCCGGTCTCATGGGCCAGCACATTGCGGTCCGGCGGATGGTGCTCGAAAACGGTGACCAGGCGGCGCAGCTCGACACCGTCCGCGCGCAGTGGCTTTTCGAAGTTGACCACTTTCGTCGCGTCGGCGTCCACACCGGGGGCGTCGGGGTCGGCGACCAGATAGACGAGGTCGTAGCGGGCGAAGTCGAGGTGCGGATCGGCGGCCTCGATGGCGTCGCTCAGATAGGCCGCGCGGCGCTGGGCGTTCCAGTCGCGCTGTATGGCGTACGCGGTGGAGCGCTGGGGCATGGTGATCCAGCGCCGCAGCGGATGCACCCGTAAGCCGAACTTCCCGTAGGAGGCCCGTTTGAAGAAATTGGGGGTCGCCGGGATGTGGTCGGCGGCCAGTTGGGCGGGGGTCACCCGGGGCCGGGCGTCCGGGAAGGACAGGAAGACCATCGCCGCGTCCAGGCGGCGGACCGGCCGCGGATAGCGGGAGTTCCAGGTGTCCACGCCCTCCGAGTGGTGGGCATCGGTGCGTTCCAGGTCACAGGGGCCGCCGGGGCCGGCCGCGACGGCGGGGCCCGCCACCACGGTGGTCGCGATGAGCGCGCTCAGCGAGGTGAGCAGGGCTCCGGTCCGACGCAGCCGAGGCTGTCGGTGCACCCCCTCGGGTACCTGAGGACGCACCATGTCGACCTCCCGGGCGTAGTCGGAACACCCACTCCACCCTGAGGTGAATTGGCGGGGTACGCCCTGTTGAGTTGGGCTGGTCGAGTGAAGAGGCCGCGATCCGGGTACGTAACAGACGGTCACAATCGGTCAGAGCGGCCGTTGGCCCGCGCAGAGTCGAACAGATACGACCAAACACATTGTCAAGGCGGCGGTGAGCGCGATGGCATCGATGGAACGCCCGGAGTACGAGCCCCTATGATCGGCACATTTCCAGCGGGGAATCCCCCTTCAGGCAGGCACTTACGGTCGGCCCGGCACCCGGTGTGAGACATGCACAAGATGTGTACGAACAACTTGGACACAACAGACGCCACGCGGGAGCGAGCGGTGAGCGGAACCCCCGACGGGCAGGGACGCGCCCCGGGCGCGACACTGCCGACGATCACAGAGCGTGAGGCTATGCCGAGCGTCCTTCCGGTCGCGGAGGACCCCGGCGCACCCCGTCCGGCCCCCGGCGCGCCGTCGGTCCTGGGCACGCCCCCAGGCCCCGGCGCGCCCCCGGGCGCGGGGCACCCAACGGGGCATACCACCGGGCCCACGGCGGGGCATACCGCCGGGCCCGCCACCGGCCCCGCCACCGGGCATACCACCGGTCCCACGACCGGCCCCGCGCCCGGCGACTACCGCGCCGCCTTCAATGTGGCGCGCCTCGCCATGGCCGTCGTCGACCGCGAGGGCAGGGTGCTCGACGCCAACCCCGCGCTCGGCGCCCTGCTCGGCACCGATCCGGCCCTGCTGATCACCCGCAGCGCGGCGGACCTGGCCGATCTGCGCGAGGATCCGCGCACCTGGCGGGAGTACCGGGACGTCCTCGGCGGCCGCGCCGCGCGGCTGCGCCGCACCCGGCGGCTGCGGCGCGCCGACGGCCATGCCCTGTGGGCCGAGATCACCCTCGAGCCCGCGCCGGACAGCTGCAGTCTGCTGCTGTCGATGGCCGACATCAGCGACCAGCGCGACCTCCAGGGGCGGCTGCGCCATCTGCAGATGCACGACCCGGTGACCCGGCTGCCCAACCGCAGCCTGTTCTTCGAGCGGATGACCAGGGCGCTGGAGGCGGCCACCTACGACCACGGGGGCACCGGCCGGATCGGGCTCTGCTATCTCGACCTGGACGGCTTCAAGGCGGTCAACGACACCCTCGGCCACCGGGTCGGCGACCGGCTGCTCGGCGCGGTCGCCCAGCGGCTCACCGACTGCGCGGCGCCCGACGGCCATCTGGTGGCGCGGCTCGGCGGGGACGAGTTCGCCCTGCTGGTCCGCAACTCCACCGGCACCGAGCAGCTGTGCGACCTCGCCCGGACGGTGCTGGCCGCCCTTCAGGAACCGTTCGACGTGGGCGGACAGCGGCTGTCGGTGTCGGCGAGCATCGGCGTGGTGGAGCGGCCCGCGGCCGGCACCCACACCACCTGGCTGATGCAGGCCGCGGACACCACGCTGTACTGGGCGAAGGAGGACGGCAAGGCGCGCTGGACCCTCTTCGACCCGGAGCGCAACGCCCATCGGATGACCCGGCAGGCGCTGTCCAGCACCCTGCGCCCGGCGGTCGAGCGGGACGAGTTCGTGCTCGACTACCAGCCGCTGGTGGGGTTGGGCGACGGGGTCGTCCGGGGGGTGGAGGCGCTGGTGCGCTGGGACCATCCGCAGTTCGGGCGGCTGTCGCCGAACCGGTTCATCCCGCTGGCCGAGGAGAACGGCGCGATCGTGCCGCTGGGCCGGTGGGTGCTGCGCACGGCCTGCCGCCAGGCCCGTGCCTGGCAGCTGGCCGAACCGCCGCATCCGCTGGTGGTCAGCGTGAATGTGGCGGTCCGCCAGGTGTGGGACTCCGATCTGGTGGCCGATGTCGGCGCGATCCTGGCGGAGACCGGGCTGCCGCCGCATCTGCTCCAGCTGGAGCTGACCGAGTCGGCGGTGATGGGGTCCACGGGGCGGCCGCTCCAGGCGCTGCAGGCGCTCAGCGACATGGGGGTGGCCATCGCGATCGACGACTTCGGAACGGGCTACTCCAACCTCGCCTATCTCAGCCGGCTGCCGGTCTCCACGCTCAAGCTGGACGGCTCGTTCGTCCAGGGGTTCCGGGCGGAGGAGCATCCGAATCCGGCCGACGAGACCATCGTCGAGGCGCTGGTGCAGCTCGCGCACCGGCTGGGCCTCACGGTGACGGCCGAATGTGTGGAGAGCGCCGAGCAGGCGGAGCGGCTGAGGCGGATCGGCTGCGATACCGGACAGGGGTGGTTCTACTCCCGTCCGGTGCCGCCGGACCGCATCCAGGCAATGATCAACCGCCCGGCGCCGGGTTAGGGCCGGGGTCCTTCTGGCGGATCTCCGCAGCGATCCGCCAGAAGGGCCCTAAGCCTCCGTCTGCGCCGTCGGCAGATCGTAGGCGTCGGCGATCAGCTCGTACGAGCGCAGACGGGCGTCACGGCCGTGGGCATTGGCCGTGATCTTGACTTCGTCCGCTCCGGTGCGCTTGATCAGCCCATCGAGCCCCTCGCGGACCTGGTCCGGGCTGCCGTACTCGACATTGGCGAGCCAGCTGTTGATGAAGTCGCGCTCGATCTCGTTGAACTCGTGCCCCTCGGCCTCCTCGGGCGTCGGCACCAGGCCGGGGCGTCCGGTGCGCAGCCGGATCATGGCCAGGGCGCCGGTGAGCACCTGGCGGTGGGCCTCCTTCTCGTCCTCGGCGGCGAAGGCCGAGACCCCGATCGAGGCGTACGGCTTGTCCAGCACGGCGGACGGCCGGAAGGTCTCCCGGTAGAGGTCGAGCGCGGGGACGGTGTTGGCCGCGGAGAAGTGGTGGGCGAAGGAGAACGGCAGGCCGAGCATCCCGGCGAGCCGGGCGCTGAACCCGCTGGAGCCCAGCAGCCAGATCGACGGCCGGTCGGCGGACTGGGCCCCGCCGGGCACGGTGCCCTGCACCGGCCCCGGCACCGCGTGGATACGGGCGTAGCGGTGGCCGTCGGGGAAGTCGTCGTCCAGGAAGCGGGTCAGCTCGGCGAGCTGCTGGGGGAAGTCGTCGGCGCCCTCGCGCAGCCGCTCGGTGCGGCGCAGCGCGGCGGCCGTGGCCCCGTCGGTGCCGGGCGCCCGGCCGAGGCCGAGGTCCACCCGGCCGGGGGCGAGCGCCTCCAGGGTGCCGAACTGCTCGGCGATGACCAGCGGGGCGTGGTTGGGGAGCATCACCCCGCCGGAGCCCAGCCGGATCCGCTCGGTGTGCGCGGCGAGATGGGCGAGGATCACGGCCGGGGAGGAGCTGGCGACCCCGGGCATGGAGTGGTGCTCGGCGACCCAGAAGCGCTGGAAGCCCCGGCGCTCGGCGAGCCGGGCGAGCTCGGTGGTGGTCCGCAGCGCCTCGGTGGCCGTCACCCCGCTGCCGACGGTCGCGAGGTCCAGCACCGACAGGGGCACCGGTGCGCTGCCGAGGGGCCGGGCCCGGATGGGGTCGCGCTGGTCGTCTCGCCGGTCCTGCTCATCGGCCACGGTGGCCCGCCTCCCTGGTCGCACCGCACGGTGCGCGTATGTCGTGTGCGTGAGCGTGTGCGGCGCTGCGCCGCCACGCCTCCACGTCTACCGGCGACATTCAACCGGAGAAAGGCTCCGCTTTATTCCCGGCCCTGGTTCCGCGGCCTCCGGTGAACGGCCGGGCCCGCCGTCACCTGGGGAGGAGGTGTGGCGGCGGACCCGACGACGGTGTGCCGCGCGCTCGCGCGGAACGGGCCTAGCCCGCGGTCCGCGCGGTGCGGCGGCGGTGGAGGGCCAGCGCCGTACCGGCGCCGCCGAGCACCAGCGCACCCGCCGTGAGGCCGATGGGCAGGGCGGCGGAGATGCCCTTGTCGTCGGCGAGCCGCCGGGTGGTCGGGGCGTCGGCGGCCGCGGCGTTCACGATCGGGGCGTGGGCGGCCAGGGCGGAGGTCGTGTAGTGACCGGACGTGTGGACCGACGCGACCGAGCCGTCGGACTTCAGCAGCACCTGGGTGTTGTTGGGGTGACGGAAGTCGAAGAGCCCGGAGAGGGTGTTCGCCCGGCGGTCGAAGGAGGCGTCACCGATCCGGCCGGTGTGCCAGTTGTCCTCGATGAAGCGGGTGACCGAGGTCTGCTCGGTCTGAGTGTGATCGACCTTGTTGGACTTGCTGAAGGGCGAGATCACCAGCAGCGGCTGCCGGGGGCCGGGGCCACAGCGGTCCTGGTAGCCGCGCGCGGGCTTCGGAGCGGACTGGCAGGCGGGGCTGTCGGTGGCCTTGCCGCCCGAACCCGTGGTCTTGTCGGTCGACCCGTTGAGGGGCTTGGCGTAGGCGTGGTCGTACCAGCCGTCGCTGTCGTCGTACGCGACGACGATCGCGGTGTCCTTCCACTGCGGCGACTTCTGGATCGCGTTGATCTGCTTGACGAGGAAGTGCTGCTCGTCGACCGGGTCGGAGTAGCCGGCGTGACCGTCCTGGTACTCGGCGGCCTTCAGGAAGCTGACGGACGGCAGATGGCCCGTCTTGAGCGCCGCGTCGAAGTCGGTGAGGTCGTAGTTGTGGTTGGCCCGGCCGCTGTGCCCGATCTCCTGGACGTTCTTCGGCGGGAGGTGATGCGGGTTGGCCGTGGACTTGTAGTACTGGAACGGCGCGTGGTGCGGGCTGTAGTCCACCGAGGCCGCGCCGCCGACGTTCTTGTGGGTGGTGCCGGAGCACTTGGCGTAGTGGTCCTGCTCACCGTCCCAGGCGGTGCTGGGGCGGAAGCCGCCCTGGAACCAGCCCCAGCTCACGTCCTTGGCGTTGAGCAGATCGCCGACGTTCCGGCCCTTCATCAGGGCCAGGGCGTTGCCGCTGGTGTGGTCCTTGTTGGAGCAGTCGTCGAAGGCCGGATCCGGGTCGTTGATCATCGTGCCGACGCCCTTGGCGTCCGGCGAGGCCACCGCGTACGCGTCCGGCTTGTCGGTCTGCTTCGGGTCCTCGGTCGAGGACTTGGGGTCGGTGGAGATCACGCCATGGGTCTGGCCCGAGACCAGCTCCAGCGCTCCGGGGGTGGAGGGACCGTAGGCAGAGCTGAAGGAGCGGTCGCTCATCGCGTAGTGCTGGGCGTAGTTCCACAGGCCGGTGACGGTGTTTCCGTCGTAGTAGTCCATCACCAGACCGGGCTCGCCGAATAGCCCGGTGCACTTGCTGACCTCGGTGTTCTCCACGAACTTATCGGCCTTGCCAGCATTGGCGGCGTACTGCTCGGGGCCGTAGGAGTGGTTCTGGTCGCAGGTCATGGCCTGGTCGCCGCGCAGCCGCTTGGGCTTGTAGAGATTGGGGTTCTTCTCCAGCAGCCCGGCATGCGCCAGGGTGTCGATGTCCTTGGGGGTGTCCTTGGCCGGCGTGAACTTGGTGCCGTCCGTGTTCGCCGCCTTGGGGTAGGTACCGAAGTAGTGGTCGAACGAGTTGTTCTCGTCGAAGATCACCACCACATGCTTCACCGGGGTCGCGGTGTGGCCGCCCTTCGCGGGCACGGCCCATGCGGGGGCCACCCCGCCCACGGTCGCCAGGGCCGCGGCGCCGGCCAGGGCACCCCAGCGCGCGACCCGGCCACGTCGTCGGCCGCCTTCGGATCCTGCCGTGCCGCCCATGCCATGCCTCCACATGATTCGCGTTTCACGCCTGCGCCTGATCCTGTGCCGCGGGCAGGACTCTCCGATGGAATCCATGGAGGCGGCCGAGTGAATAGAGGGTCAGAAGAATCCAAGGAAGTCTTGAGGTGTTCTTGACCGGATGGTGGGGCGACGATCAGGACAGAAGGGTCCGTCCCAGCCAGTCGGAGCGGTCCCTCACTCCGGGGAGGGCGAAGAAATAGCCGCCGCCGAAGGGGGTGACGTAGTCCACCAGCGGCTCCCTCGCCAGCCGCTTCTGCACGGTCTCGAACTGGCGCTCGAGGTCCTGCTGGTAGCAGCAGAACAACAGCCCCATGTCCAAGTTGCCATTGCCGTCCATGCCCCGGTCGTAGTTGTAGGCACGGCGGAGGATGCGCTGGTCCTCGGTCCGGGCGGTGCGCGGATTGGCCATCCGTATATGGCTGTCGAGCGGAATGACGTCGCCCTTGGGGTCCTGCGCGAAGCGCGGGGCGTCGAACTCGTGCTGACCGTCCAGCGGGGCGCCCGAGTCCCGGCTGCGGCCGAACATGCGCTCCTGCTCGCTGATCGAGACCCGGTCCCAGAACTCCACCAGCATCCGGATCAGCCGGATCACCTGATAGCTGCCGCCGGTGGCCCAGGCGGGCTCCCCGGCGTGGGCGCCCACCCACACCAGACGGTCCATCGCCCGGACGTCCCCGGTGTCCGGGTTGGCGGTGCCGTCCTTGAACCCCATGTGGTTGCGCGGGGTGCCGGACGGGCGCGGCGGGCTGACGAAGCCGTCGACACGCCAGCGGATCTGCAGCGCGCCCCGGGTGTGGCGGGCGATGTCGCGCAGCGCGTGCAGCACCGTGTCCGTGCTGTCGGCGCACAGTTGGACGCTCAGATCGCCATGGCACCAGTCGGGGTCGAGATCGTCATCGGGGAAGGACCGCATCGCGTGCAGCCGCCGGGGCCTGCGGTCCCGCAGTCCGTAGCGCTCGTCGAAGAGCGAGGCGCCCACGCCGACGGTCGCGGTCAGCCGGTCGGCGGCCACCTCGGGGCCCAGGGTGCCGGAGTCGGCGGGCGGCGCGGTGATCCCGACCGGATCGGGGGCGCCTCCGGCGGTGAGGAAGCGGCACCGCTCGGTGAGCGTACGGAAGGCGTCGGCCAGCTCCTTGCGGCCCTCGGCCATGGTGTCGAAGGCGACGAACGCGGTGGCCCGCTGGGGCGGGGTGAGGATCCCGGCCTGATGGGTGCCGTGAAAGGCGACACGGGTGGGCTTCTTCTCCGGCCCGTCCTCCTTCGCGGCCGCCGTGCCCGCGGCCGCCGTGCCCGCCACCGCGCCGACCGTGCCCGCGGCGGCGCCCAGCAGAAAGCCCCTTCGCAGCACCTCGCTCACCGGGTCCTCCGCACATCCATCAGCGCCGCCACCTGGGCCAGCCGCTCCACCAGCGCGCCCGTGTCCGCGTTGAGCCGCTGGCGCCCGGTGCGGCTCAGCCGGTCCAGCGGGGTCCAGCGGTCGCCGTGGTGCGAGCGCTCCAGGGTCCGCTGGGTGCGGTCCAGGTCGCTCTCCAGCTCGGGCAGCCAGGGGGCACGGGGCTTCAGCAGCGGCTCCAGCCGGCGCAGCACGGCCCGGGTGCCGTCCAGGTTGGCCCGCGCGGTGGCCAGATTGGTGCCGCTGCCGTAGTCGGCGCGGCCGGTCAGCTCGAACTGCACGGTGTTCTCCATGATCTCGTGCGCCCGCAGGCCCAGGTCGGCCGGGTCCATCCGCTCCTGCGGCCAATCGTCCCGCAGGTCTCGGACATCCCTCGCGAGCCGGTCGGCGACCGGGCGCAGTGAGCTCGCGGACTCGCCGTGCCACAGGCCGTACTCGAGGCGGTGGAAGCCGGTGAAGTCCGGATCGTGGACCCCGTCGGACAGCCCCGCCGTGGTGCCGTTGATCGCCCCGTCGGCGTCGCCGAAGGCGCCATAGGCGGCGCCCATCCGCTCGTACACCAGATGGGCGGGCAGCCAGGCCGCACGGGCCGTGGCCAGGTCACCGCAGTGGAGGGCCGAGCGCAGCGCGTCCGTGCGCCGCACCAGTTCGTCCATCCGGCCCGCCACCCACTTCTGGTAGGCGATGGTGGGCGGGATCAGATCCTGCTGGCTGACCGGGACCGCGGCCGGTCCACCGCCCCGCGCCGGTCCGGACACGGTGACGGTGGGCCCGGTGACCGCGTCCGCGTCGTCGGGCAGGCAGACGAAGGCGTAGGAGCCCCCGCCGAGGGTGACGCTCAGCGGTCTGCTGGTGCCGGGGCCCAGACCCTCCACCTCTCCGTAGACGGCGCCGTTCGCCGGATTGGTGAGATAGACCTCGGCCGGTCTGCTGGAGGTGTTCCGCAGATCGAAGACCTGCTTGCCACGGGTGGCATCGGTCCAGCCACGGCCACAGCCGCCCTCGGACACCTCGACGGAGGTGTGCCGCAGCCCGTCCGATGCCTTCGTGGGCGCGCTTCCGCTCGCGGAGGGGTGTGCACGAGGACCGTCCGAGGAGCCTCCGCCGACCGCCAGCGCGCCGATTCCGACGGCCGTGGCCACCGTCACCGCACCGGCGACCAGCAGATGACGTGCCGGCGGGACCGGGGAGAGATGTTGGCGACGCACGGCTGCATGCTAGGCGCAGTCCGATAAGCGGAATGCCCTGATGGCAAAAGAGCGCCATGGAATTCCGCCGGGATTCAGCTCCCGGTCACCGGCTCCTCGGGCCCCTCGGCGCGCCCGCCCGCGGCCGCGCCACCCGCCGCGCTATCCGCCACTCCGGGCGAAGAGCGTGCCCAGCCGGTCATGGACCGGATCACGGCCCAGCAGCCGCAGCCCCTCCCAGACCGTGACCTGGTTGGCCGTGAGCACCGGCTTGCCCAGCTCCGCCTCCAGATCCGGAATCCAGGCGGCGGTGTGCAGGGCGGTGTCCGGCAGGAGCACCGCCTGGGCCTCGGGGTGGTCCCCGGCGCGGCCCAGCTCCAGCACCTCCTCCCGGCCCCAGGTGCCGACCTCCGCGGCCGTGATGATCCCGCTGCCGCGCATCGAGACCACCTCGGCGCCGGCCGCCTTCAAAAATGCCCGGAAGTAGTCGGCGACGTCCTCCGGGTAGGTGGCGGCGATGGCCACCCGGTCGGCGCCGAGCGCCTGCACCGCGTGGGCGAAGGCGAAGGAGGTGCTGGAGGCGGGCATCCCCGCCGTCTCGCTCAGCTCGCGCACCTGCTCCTTGGCACCCTCCCAGCCGAAGACGAAGCTGGCGCTGGTGCACGCCCAGACCACGGCACGGGCGCCGCGCTCGGCGAGCTCGGCGACCCCGGCCGAGAGGCGGGCCGCCGATCCCATCTCCAGCAGGGCGTCCACCCGATGGGCGTCCTCACCGATGTCGGTGTGGACGAGCGGAAGCCGGATGTCGCCGCTGTCGCCGCCGAGCATGCCTTCCAGGCGCGGGTATTCGTCCTCGGCGGAGTATCCGGGGTAGAGAAAGCCGACCGTGTCCGGGGCCGGGTGCGTCGAGTCCACCATGACTGCCTCCTTGACTGGCGGCCCCCGCGAGCGCCGCCGCTGCACTGCTGTCACTTCTTCTACACCGCGGACACCCGGCGGGTTCCCACCCGCCGGACAGCCTCCCTCGCGTAGGTGCCGGGCCTGCCCGTCCCACCCGGACAGGCTTCCCGGCCACGCCGGGGCACCCACCCCGAACGTCGCGCCGGGACACGGGACACCCGCCCCGAACGCCACGCCGGGGCACGGGGCACCCACCCCGAACGCCGGGCCGGGTCCGGCCGCGCCAGGGCGCCCGCCCCCTCGCCCAGCGGCGGGCACCCGTCACATCACGTCACATCCCGCCGGGCCGTCTCACCCCGCGGCCGGGCCTCCGGAATCGTCCAGGTACGGGCCCTCGCCGAGGCCGGTGCCGAAGCCGGGGTCGAGCCCGTCGGCCGGGTCGCCGTCCGGCCCCGGCGAGGCCGCCCCGGCCAGCGCCGCCTCCGGCTCGTCCACCACGGACTCGACCGCCTCCACGGCCCCGAGCATCGACTCGACGACCGGGTCCGTCACCGGGAACGGGCCGCTCGGCGACACCGACATCCCCGCCGGACCGGACCGGGCCACCGGGTCCAGCAGCGCCTGGTACGGCCCCACGGCCTGGGCGCCGATCGCCCGCAGCGCCGCCCACATGGTGACCTGGTTCGCGGACAGCACGGGCATTCGCAGCTCCGCCTCCAGCTGCGGGATCACGTCGTAGGTCGGCAGATTGGTGCAGCTGATGAAGAGCGCGTCGGTGGCCCCGACCACCGCCTGCCGGGCCATGTCGACCACATCGCGGTACGGCACCTTCCAGATGTGCCGGGTCAGTCCGAGGTACGCCCGCCCGGTGACGGTCATCCCGCCTTCGGCCAGATACTCCTCCAGCGAGTCGGTGACGGACTGGGTGTACGGCGTCACCACCGCGATCCGCCGGGCGCCGATCTCCCGCAGCGCCTCCAGCAGCGCGCCCGAGGTGGTCAGCGACGGGATCTCACCCGCCTGGGACATGGCCGCGCACATCGCGCGCTCCCCGGCCACACCGCCGACGAAACTGCCCGAGGTGCACGCGTACGCCACCACTTCCGGTGCGACGGCCGCCAGCGCCTGCACCGCGTCGTGCAAGGTCTCGTGCTCACTTACGAGCCGCGCCAGGTCGAGGCTCACCTCGACGGGTACGAACGGGGTACGGGTGAGGTGGAGGGACACCTCGTCCGGCACCCAGCGCCACAGCTCACGGTCGAGTGCGAAGTCGAACGGTGCCACCACACCCACGCCGCGCTGCGGTCGTGGGCCACCCAGAAAAGAGACGTCCAAAGCGAGCCCCAATACGGAACGGAGGGACTGGACCATTGGCCAGAGATTTGGATGGAGAGAGCCGGACTGATGCCGGGGGACGCCGGGACAGATGCCGTTGTTGACGACGGTAGTTTCCGCTGCCTAGCGTGGTCAATCCTCAAACTGAGGCGCCTGCCCGCTCCTTCTTCAGGCAAACCCATCCACGTTTCGAAACGGTTTCCCGCCTATGTCCGAAAGCACAGTTGTCGTCTTCGGCGACCAGCCGCCGGTCCACCTGGACCGGGTGGCCGGCCGGGCCAAGGTGCTCGTGTGTGACGAGAATTCGCTGCCCCAGGCGCTCCCCACCGCGGATGTGCTCCTGGTCTGGGACTTCACCTCCGACGCGGTCCGCGACGCCTGGCCCGGCGAGGGCCCCCGGCCGGCGTGGGTCCATACCGCGAGCGCGGGGGTGGACCGGCTGCTCTGCCCCGAACTCGTCGCGTCCGACACGGTACTGACCAATGCCCGAGGGGTCTTCGAGCAGCCGATCGCGGAGTACGTGGCCGGTCTCGTGGTCGCCATGGCCAAGGACTTCCACGGAAGCTGGGAGCTGCAGCGGCAGCGGCGCTGGCAGCACCGCGAGACGATGCGGCTGGCCGGAACGCGCGCCGTGGTCGTGGGCGCGGGTCCCATCGGCCGGGCGATCGGCTCCACCCTGGCCGCGCTCGGCGTGGTGGTCGACCTGGTGGGCCGCACCGCGCGGCAGGGCGTGCGCGGCGGCGACGAGCTGCCCGAGCTGCTTCCGTCGGCCGACTGGGTGGTGAGCGCGGCGCCGCTCACCGACGCCAACCGCGGCATGTTCGACCGCACCGTCTTCGACCGGATGAAGCCGTCCGCCCGGTTCATCAACGTCGGCCGCGGCCCCCTGGTCGTCGAGAAGGACCTTACGGCGGCCCTGGTCGCCCGGCGGATCGCCGGCGCGGCCCTGGACGTCTTCGAACACGAGCCGCTGGCCTCGGACGATCCCCTGTGGGACGTACCCGGGCTGTTCGTCTCGCCCCATATGAGCGGCGACACGGTCGGGTGGCGCGACCATCTGGCCGACCAGTTCCAGGACAACTACGAGCGCTGGTGCGCGGGCGAACCACTGCTCAACATCGTCGACAAACGCCTCGGGTACGTACCGGTGGACTGATCGCAGGACCTGAACGGAGAGCCGGATGACCGACATTCACGACCTGACAGCCGTTCAACTCGTCGAGCGCTATGCCTCCGGCGAGCTCTCCCCCGTCGAGGCGACCCGTGCCGTCCTCCACCGGATCGAGCAGATTCAGCCGGAGGTGAACGCCTTCACCCGGGTGGACGCCGAGGGCGCGCTGCGGCAGGCGGAGGAGTCCGCCGAGCGGTGGCGGCGCGGGACCCCGGTGGGCCTGGTGGACGGCGTCCCGGTGTCGGTGAAGGACATCCTGTTGCAGCGCGGCGCCCCCACCCTGCGCGGTTCGCGGACCGTACGGCCCGAGGGCAGCGCATGGGACGAGGACGCGCCCTCGGTGGCGCGGCTGCGCGAGCACGGCGCGGTGTTCGTCGGGAAGACCACGACCCCGGAGTTCGGCTGGAAGGGCGTCACCGACAGCCCGGTCCACGGGGTCACCGGCAATCCGTACGACCCCCAGCGGACCGCGGGCGGCTCCAGTGGCGGCAGCGCGGCCGCGGTCGCGCTGGGCGCGGGTCCGCTGAGCCTGGGGACGGACGGCGGGGGCTCGGTCCGTATCCCGGCGGCCTTCTGCGGCATCTTCGCGCTGAAACCCACCTATGGGAGGGTTCCGCTCTATCCGGCGAGCGCGTTCGGCACCCTGGCCCATGTGGGGCCGATGGCCCGGGACGCGGCCGACGCGGCGCTGCTGATGGATGTGATCTCCGGTCCGGACTGGCGCGACTGGTCCCAGCTGGGCCCCGCCGAGGGCGGCTTCCGGGAGGCGCTCACCTCCGGCGGGGGCGGAGTGGACGGCCTGCGGATCGCCTACAGCCCCGCGCTCGGCGGCGCGGCCGTGGTCGACCCGGAGGTGGCCGCGTCGGTGCGGCGGGCGGTGGACCTGCTGGCGGAGCTGGGCGCGGTGGTCGAGGAGATCGACCCGGGGTTCGAGGACCCGGTGGAGGCGTTCCACACGCTGTGGTTCAGCGGCGCGGCCCGGGTGGTGCAGCCGCTGGGGCAGGAGGACTGGGAGCTGCTGGACCCGGGGCTGCGCGAGATCTGCGCCCAGGGGGCGTCGTACAGCGCGCTGGACTATCTGGCGGCCGTGGATGTGCGGATGGCGCTCGGCCACGCCATGGGGCGGTTCCACTCCGCGTACGACCTGCTGGTCACCCCCGCGCTGCCGATCACCGCGTTCGAGGCGGGGGTCGAGGTGCCCAAGGGGTCGGAGCACCCCCGGTGGACCGGCTGGACGCCGTTCACCTACCCGTTCAACCTGACCCAGCAGCCCGCGGCCTCGGTGCCGTGCGGCCTCAGCGGCGCGGGCCTGCCGATCGGGGTGCAGCTGGTGGGCGCGCGCCACGCGGACGCGCTTGTGCTGCGCGCGGCGCACGCGCTGTTCGAGGCGGGGCTGGCGGACGGGGTGCGCCCCCCGGCGGCGTAAGGCCCGCTGCTCGTGGCCCGGGGCGGCTCCGCCCAGGGCCACGGGCCCCGCCCATGCGCTGCGCGAGGCACAGGCCGGGGACCATGCGCCGCGCCGGGCGCAGGCCGAGGGCCATGCGCCGCGCCGGGCACAAGCCGAGGGCCTGTGCCCGGCGCGAGCCGAGGTCTACGCCCGGCGCGAGCGCCGAGGTCTACGCTCGGCGGAAGTTCAGGGTCTCCCCCAGCGCCCCCGCGCGCCACAGATCCTGGCAGGCGTCGGCCATGCGGTCGAGGCCGTCCACGATCGTGCCCCAGACGATCCCGGGCACCCAGCCCGCGTCGCCGTTGATCAGCAGGTTGTTCCGCTCGTAGAAGAGCGCCAGGTCGATCACCTGCCGCCGTCCCTGGTGCTTGGCCTCGGTCTCGTAGCCGTACGACTTGGTCCCGAGCTGGGTGTCCGAGAAGGTGAAGTAGCACAGGTCCCCGGGGATCGGGGTGATCGTCGGGTTCTCGAGGGGCGGCTCCTCGGGCGCGAAGGGGGGCAGCAGCGCGTAGATCTCGTTGCGTGCGTACTTCGCGTGATACACATCACCCCCGAGCGGCAGCGCGTTCCACACCGCGTCGCAGGTGATCGGCGCGAGATCGTCAAGGAGCTTGGCCGTGCACCTCACCCCGCGCTTGTCGAGCGAGACCTCGATGAACCGGTCGGCTCGGTCAACCATCGACTTTCCTCCAGGTCGCTTCGGAACCAGTCCTGTCCCAGGGGACTACCCAGACATCGGCTGTATCAAGGGCCGGAAACGACCTGCATACATTTGCCGGAGTCGGGTAGCCGCGCGCCCATGGCTCCACCACGTGGGAAAGACACCGATAGCAGAGAAATAGCCAAAATGGGCCCAAGCCGCCGCGCCCTTCTCGCCGGCGGTGCGGCTCTGGGTCTGCTGGGCGCGGCCGGCTGCAGCCGGGTGTCCGGCTCCGGCGCCAAGGACGGGGGCAACCTGCTGGAGCGACTGCGGTCGCAAGGGACGGTCCGGCTGGGAATTGCGGGGGAGATCCCATTCGGCTACATCGACGAGAAGGGCGAGTTCACCGGCGAGGCGCCGGAGATCGCGAAAGTCATCTTCAAGCGGCTGGGCGTGCCCAAGGTCCAGCCGGTTCCGACCGAGTTCGGCTCGCTCATCCCGGGCCTTCGGTCGCAGCAGTTCGACGTGGTCTCGGCGGGGATGTACATCAACCCCGAGCGCTGCGCCCAGGTGATCTTCTCGGACCCCGACTACCGCATGCGTGACGCGTTCATCGTGCGCAAGGGAAACCCCAAAAACCTGCACAATTACGAAGATATCTTTAAAAAGAAGGCCAAAATGGCCACCGGCACCGCCTACGCCGAGATCGGCTATGCGGAGGACGTCGGGATCAAGCAGAGCGACATGCTGATCCTCCCCGACCAGCTGGCCGGGCTGCTCGCCGTGGAGCAGGGCCGGGCCGATGTCTTCGCGGGCACGACCGTGACCGTCCACAACGTGGTGAAGCAGCGGAACAGCCAGCGGGCCGAGGCCACCGAGCCGTTCCAGGCGTACGTCGACGGCAAGCCGGACATCGGCGCCGGCGGCTTCGCCTTCCGGCCGGAGGAGACCAAGCTCCGGGACGCCTTCAACGTGGAGCTGCACAAGATGAAGAAGAGCGGCGAGCTGCTGCGCATCGTGCGGCCCTTCGGCTTCACCAAGGAAGAGATGACCGATCTGACCGCCAAGGAGCTGTGCTCATGACGGCCGGGCTGTGGGAAAACTGGCTTCTTCCGGGCGTCTGGATCACCATCCAGCTGACCCTGTACAGCGCGATCTTCGCGGCCGTCGTGGCGTTCGGCATCGGGATCGCGCGCACCTCCCCGCTGTGGATCGTCCGCTTTCTGACCGGCTTCTATGTGGAGGTCTTCCGCGGCACCTCGGCCCTGGTGCTGATGTTCTGGCTGTTCTTCGTGATGCCGCTGGCGTTCCAGTACCAGCTGGTGCCGATGTGGGCCGCGGTACTGGCGCTGGGGCTCACCTACGGGGCGTACGGCTCGGAGATCGTGCGTGGCGCGATCGCCGCGGTGGCTCCGGCACAGCGTGAGGCGGCCATCGCGCTCAGCTTCACGCCCGCGCAGCGGATGCGCCGGGTGATCCTGCCGCAGGCGATCCCGGAGATGATCCCGCCCTTCAACAATCTGCTGATCGAGCTGTTGAAGGCGACCGCCCTGGTCTCCGCGGTGAGCGTCGCCGACATCACCTTCGCCGCCCAGCTCTCGCGGCTGGCGACCGGTGACAGCCTCGAGATCTACGCGATCATCCTGGTCCTCTACTTCGTGCTGGCCTTCGTCCTCACCCGGCTGATGCGGCTGCTGGAGCGGCGCGCCAAGGCGGGCATCGGCCAGGCCCCCGTGAAGTCCGGCAAGGGCCCGCTGATCACCCGGAAGCTGTCCGCGCGCCAGGAGGCCGAGCAGTCGTCCAACATCATCACGGCGGGAGGTGCCCAGTGAGCTGGAACTGGGATGTGGCGAAGGACTTCCTCCCCGAGCTGGGCAAGGGACTGCTGATCACCCTGGAGGCGACCGCCCTGGGCTCGGTCCTGGCGTTCGCGCTCGGCCTGGTGTGGGCGATGGCCTTCCGCTCGCCTACCCGCTTCGTCCGCTGGCCGGTGGCGGCGGTCGTGGAGTTCATCCGCAACACGCCGCTGCTGGTGCAGCTGTTCTTCTTCTACTACGTGCTGCCGACCTGGGACATCAAGTTCTCGGCGCTCACCACCGGGGTGATCGCGCTCGGTCTGCACTACTCGACGTACACCGCCGAGGTCTACCGGGCCGGTATCGACGGTGTGCCCAAGGGCCAGTGGGAGGCGGCGACCGCGCTCAGCCTCTCCCGCGGCCGTACCTGGATTGCGGTGATCCTGCCGCAGGCCATTCGCCGGGTGGTGCCCGCACTGGGCAACTACGTCATCGCGATGCTGAAGGACTCCCCGATGCTCGCGCTGATCGGCGTCGTCGACATGCTGCAGAAGGCGCGCGCGGAGGGCGCGTCGTCCTTCCAGTACATCGAGCCCTACACGATGGTCGGCATCGCCTTCATCGTCATCGCCTATCCGGCTTCCCTTCTGATGCGAGCCCTGGAGCGTCGTCTTGGCCACTGAAACCGACCACACGAACCCTGCCGTGGACGGCAGTGAACTGATCCGCTTCGACCAGGTGACCAAGCGCTTCGGCAGCAATACGGTCCTGGACAACCTCGACTTCTCGGTCTCCTCCGGCAAGCACGTCACCCTGATCGGCCCCTCGGGTTCGGGCAAGACCACGATCCTGCGGCTGCTGATGACGCTGATCAAGCCGGACGAGGGCACGATCAAGGTCGACGGCGACTACCTGACCCATGAGGACAGGGCCGGCAAGCTGGTCCCGGCGGGCGAGAAGCACACCAGAGAGGTGCGCAAGAAGATCGGAATGGTCTTCCAGCAGTTCAACCTCTTCCCCAATATGCGGGTGCTGCGGAACATCACCGAGGCCCCGGTGAATGTGCTGGGCCTCAGCAAGGACGAGGCCGAGACCCGCGCCCGGGAGCTGCTCGACCTGGTCGGGCTCGGCGACAAGTGCGACGCGTACCCGACGCAGCTGTCCGGCGGGCAGCAGCAGCGGGTGGCGATCGCGCGGGCGCTGGCGATGCGGCCGCAGGTGATGCTGCTGGACGAGGTGACGTCGGCGCTGGACCCGGAGCTGGTGGCCGGGGTGCTGGATGTGCTGCGTGACATCGCTCACACAACGGACATCACCATGCTCTGTGTCACCCATGAGATGAACTTCGCGCGGGACATCTCCGACGATGTACTGATGTTCGACTCGGGCCGGGTGATCGAGTCCGGACCGCCGGAGAAGATCTTCACCGAGCCGGAGCACGAGCGGACGAGGGAGTTCCTGAGCGCGGTTCTCTAGCCCTCCGGCCGGCCCGTCCAACCGCTGCCGGGCTGATCCCCCGCCCCCTGACGGGTAGATCATCCGGCCCCGGCCGGGCCCGGTCCGGCGCTGCCCCCGCGACCCTCCCGCGGGGGCACGCCATTGTCATATGCCCAGGACATACGCCCCAGCTGACCGGGGCCGAGGCGCCTCGGCAATATCCTCAACAGCCGATCCGGATAAGCCCCTTGGCGGTTATCGTGATACAAAGCCACGCCAACCTGCGAGGGGGGAAATCGTGGCGCTCAGGCCCGAGCCGACCGCGCCGTTCCACTCGGTGCAGCACGCCCTCCGCATCCTGGAGGTCGTCGCCAAACACTCGTCCGGCGTCAGCGACATCATGCTCGCCAGGGAGACCCGGCTTCCGGCCCACCAGCTCGCCGATCTGCTGCGGATGCTGCGCCGCGAGGGCTATGTGGAGCAGATCGCCGACGGCGCCTACGTCGGTGGCAACGCCCTGACCCTGCTGGGCTCCGCCGCCCCCGACCGCGGCCATGCCGTCCGGGACAAGCTCCAGCAGTCGCTCATCGCCCTGCGCGACTCGGTGGGCGCGGCGGTCTACCTGAGTCGCTATGTGGACGGCGAAATCAAGATCACCCAGTATGCGGACGGGCCGCGCGCCCCCAAGGTCAACGAATGGGTGGACTTCCGCTCCGCCGCCCACGCCATGGCGCTCGGCAAATGCCTGCTCACCCAGCTCGACCACGACAGCCGCCGCGATCACCTCGCCCGCCACAAGACGGTGCGGCTCACCTCCCGGACCACCACCAACGAAAAGGTGCTGTTCCGCAAGCTGGACAGCCAGCCCGCCACCGTCCCCGTCCTTGACCTGCAGGAATACGCGGTCGGCACGGTCTGTGCGGCGGTTCCGATCAGCGCCGGGCGCTCGGTGGGCTGTCTGGCCCTCTCCCTCCCCCTGGCCCATGCCCACCGCCTCCGCCAGGCCGCCGACGCCCTCAACCGCGAGGCGGCCCCGATGCTGCTCTCCCTCTCTATCTGAACTGCTCGGCCTCTCCATCTGAGCTGCTCGGCCCCGGAGCGGGATGGTCAAAACCACCCCTTCGGACCAGGTACTATTTATGTCGTCAGCAGGCGCCGCTAGCTCAGTTGGTTAGAGCAGCTGACTCTTAATCAGCGGGTCCGGGGTTCGAGTCCCTGGCGGCGCACCGTGACAGGACTGGGGTTTCTCGATTCTTCGAGAAACCCCAGTCGGCGTTTGGCCAGTACAGGTCATGGTCGGGGATCACGTCGATGTCCGGTGCCTGCACTTCGCTACGTCCCCGGAGGAAGTACCCGAGTCCGGGATGGCGCGGCGGACGATGGCGTGCCAGCTTCAGGCAGGGAAGGGCGATTATCCGCGAGATCCTCGTCGCCCACCTCAATGACCTTGTTGAAGAGCCAGATCAGGCGCATCGATCGCACCGCACCAAGAATTATCGCGATCTCTGTCAGCCAGTGCACCCCTCCTGGGTCATGCTCCGTCGTGTCAAGGACGGTGGCCAACAGGCACAGTCCGGAAATCGTCAGCGTGGCACTCAGGATGCTGACCCAGTTGCGACGGAACTGCGGGCCAAGGCGTCGGTTCGTGCGCAGTTCATGCATGCGCCGACCAGTCGAAGCCGCGTACTGGGCAATGGCTGCGGTGACGAAGCTGCCCACCAGCGCGGCGACAGTTGCTGTCGTCGTGTAGATCGTGGTGCGCTGCTCCCGTCCGGGCCACCCCAGGACGCCGATGGCCTCCGGCGAGCGCCCGGTGTGGGGCGACGGTGCGACCGAGGCGGCCGACCTGGACGACGAGACCCCCATCTGTTCGCCGACTCCTTCGAGCAGTCCCTGCGCCGGGACCTCGAAGAGTTCTTCCGCCGCGCCCTGCACCGGGATATCAACCGCCGCCATGACTCGCTGGAGCTGATGCACGACGCATGGCGGGCGGTTTTCAGGGCGGCGGAGACCGCGGCGCCCTCGCCCACGTCCGACACTCTGTCCCTGACCACCCTGGGCGATGTGCCGGAGCACCTGTCCCTGGACGAGATCCGGGACCTGTACGCGGAGCGGGCCACCCTGGACACCCCGCTGGAGCAGTCCGGGCTCACGCCGCGTGCTCAGGGCGTCGCAGCGGACTTCGGCGCCACCACCGTGAGGGAACTGCTGAACGTACCGCTGTACCGCTTCCAGCAGAAGCAGCGTGGCATTGGCGTGGTCGTCAAGCGGGAGTTGCACCGGCGCCACCGCCAGTGGACGGCCGCCCTGCGCGCCAAGAAGCCGACGACGGCCCCCGCCAAGGCACGGCGCCCTGCGCGCGAGGAGGACGATCTACTCACCGCCTCGCTGGACGCCCGCCTGCCCATTGAGCGGCTGGCCGGACTGCTGAACCCGCCCCGCCCCGGCCGCAAGGACAACAAGCTCCCCCAGGTCATCGCCGCGTTCCTTGGCCTTCCCGCGCCCGAAGGCGTTCCGGACGCCCCCCCCTGGACCTGCCCCCCTGGGTCACCGGCAAGAAGGTCGCAGAGGCACTCGGCCTCTCCCACTTCACCGTCTCCAAGCACATCACCGCCGCCAGCACGGAGTGGGCGGAGGCCGGATGGATGTCGGCGCTGCGGGACGAGTTGGTGGAGACCGTCCGCGAGGCGGGCCGGGTCATGACCGCCCGGCAGCTCGCCCTGGAACTGCGGGCCCGGCACGGCGCCGGGGGCGACTCCGCCGAACGTACGGAGGCCACCGCACTGGCGGTCGTACGGGCCGCGCTGGCCGCCGAGAAACTCCTGAACGGCAACGCCAAGAACCACGAGCCACGGCTCGCCGCGCTGCGAAGGCGGGGCCGGGTACTGATCGCCATGGAGTCGCTGGAGGGGTCGGACGACCCGACGTCCGAGGAGATGGCCGACTACGCCATCGAGCTGGGGGAAAAAGCGGACGTCCTGGCAGCGGCCGATCCACTCGCGGACCGGCCCGCCATACTGCGTGACCTGCGCGGTGTATCACTGCCGAAGGGTATGGCCCCACTGCCGGAGTCCCGGATCGTCCCTCTGGCGGCGGCGGCTTCCGAGACTGCGGCCTCGTCGCCCCGGCTGGAGCTGTACCCGAGGACGCTGGAGCTGTCACGGGCGCTGGCGCTCTCCCAGGCGGCGGCCGGCGTGCGCCGTGAAGTCGGCATCAGCCTGGAAGGTCTGCTCTCCCGGGTGCGCTCCCGCTTCCCGGACATGCGACTCGGCACACCGACGTACGTTGAGGTCGAGGAGGCACTCAAGCACGCGGGGTTCCCCCTCACGTACGACACGGAAACCGACCGTTTCCGCCCGCCCGCCCCGCCCGCCGTCTCCGGCACGAGCTGGCTCACCGGCACCCGGGTGTCACTCACCACAAGCTCTGCCACCTCGGTCAGCCGAAGCGCCGCGACGGCGAGTGTTCTGGCCGAGCGGGCCAGAACCCGGGCGGGGCGCGAGCGGCGCGAACCCTGGGTACTGCTCACGGCCAAGTTGGACACCGCGACCCGGCAGGGCGGTTTCCTCGCCCTCAACGTGGACGTCAGGCACCTGCGCGGCGCCGCCGACCTGATCGCCGCCGCCTTCCCCGTCACGCGGGTGGACCTCGCCGGGCTGTTCCTCGCGGAGTTCCGCGGCCTGGCCCGGGAACACGGCACCGCCTGGGATCAGGTCCTCGGCGCCGACACGCGCTTCACCCGCACCGGCGAGCTTCCGGGCGGCCTGCGCTCCTACGTGTCCCGCGTCTGGTCCCGCGTCCAGGCCCGGCTGGACGCCGTGGCCCAGAAGGAGAGTGACACGGTGCTCTTCGGCCACACTGCGGGCCTGCTCGCGCACTACTACGAGGCGGGCGGCCACGACCTGCTGGTCGGCCTGCAACGTTCCGCCCGGCAGCCCGGTGGGCTGCCGGGCGGCCTGTGGCTGCTGACGCCCACGCGCAACCCCCAGGGCGTACCGGTGCTGGACGGGCGCACGGTGGAGATCACCGGCGGCGACGCGGAGCGCGTGGTGCTGACGGAGTCGTATCTGCGCAAGCTCGAAAAGGAGCTGGAGCGTGCGGAGGAGCCGGCGCCGTCGCGGAGCGGTGACGCCGGGGCGACCCGACTCGGCTGAGCCTCTGCGCGCGTCACCGCCTGATGTCGAGCCGTCACTCGTGGGAGTGATCCACCACGGACCGCACCCCAGCCGCGCAGGTGCCCGGGAACACTGGCTTCCTCCAGGAAAGGGGTGCAACATGACGGTTATGACCGAGCGCACGTCCCACATGCTGGTGGAGGAGTTCGAGGAGATCGCTTCCACCGCGCCCGAAACCGTCACGTTGGAGTTCATCAACGGACGGATCGAGGAGAAGTACGTGCCGGACGGGGATCACGACGAGATCGTCAGGTGGCTGCAGAAGCGCTGCATGCAGCACCGCCCCGACCTCTGGCTCTACGCGGGCGAGCGTGGGCTGAAGGTCGAGGCCTACCGCAAGGGGCGGGCCCGCCCGGACGGAGTGCTGGCGCCGGAGGGGCACTTCAGGGGACACGGCGAGTGGTCCGACCCCGAGGGGGTCCTGATGGCCGTCGAGGTCACCTCGCATGACGGAGACACCGACCGCCGCGACCGTATCGACAAGCCCGCTGCCTACGCGGCGTCGGGCATTCCCGTCTATCTCCTCGTGGACCGTGACGCCTGCGCGGTCATCGTCCACACCAACCCCGACCCGAAGAGCGGCTGCTACCTCGACATCCACCGGGCCCCCTTCGGCGAGCGGGTGGACCTGCCCGACCCGGTGGGCATCACGCTCGACACGGACATCCTCAAGAACTACGTCCGCTGAGGCCCGGCCGCCAGGCCTGCGGCCTGAACAGCAGCCCGGGTACACACTGGCGTACCCGGGCTTGGACTCAGAGGGCATGAACTCTGCCGCCGGACGCATGAAACGGGCACGGGGGCGCCGCGCAACAGGGACGCATGCCCCGCGCTTCCGGGGCCGTGAGCCGCCCGCCCTGCCGCCTTTGAGCAGGGGCGGCAAGGGCGGGCGGCGGTCTTCAGTACCGCTGCCGACCGCCCGGGTAGCGGACCGGCTGTCGGCATTCCGGGGCGTCACTGGGCGGAAGCTGTCCGTCCAGCGCATGGCACAGGGCCGCGTGCAACTGCTCCGCCGAGGCGGGGGTCAGCCGCAATTCGGTGACGGCGAGTTGCCGTCCGCCGCCGCTGATCTGGAGTGGCAGTGCGAGTACGCCGCCGTCGGGGCGGCGCAGGCCCCGTGTCGGGGCGCTCGGCTTCCTTCAGGGACTGCTGACCGTGTTGAAGGACTGCGGCCACCCCGGACTGCTCGTCGTCCTGGACGAGATCGAGACCCTGCAACGCGTTCGCGGAGACGTACGGGAGAAAGGACTCAACGCCCTTCGCCAGCTGCTGGACGAGATCGACGCGGGACGCTTTCCCGGGCTTTTCCTCGTCATCACCGGTACCCCGGCCTTCTACGACGGGCAGCAGGGTGTACAGCGGCTCCCCCCCACTCGCCGGGCGGCTCGCCACCGATTTCTCCACCGACCCCGCTTCGACTCGCCGCGCGCCGTACAGCTCCGGCTCACCGGATTCGACCTGGCCAAGCTCGACGAGTTGGGCAGGTCGGTCCGCGATCTCTACGCGGGTGGCACCCGCCACCCCGAGCGGATCGCCGAACGGGCCGACGACGCGTACATCGGGGAGCTGGCCACCGCTCTCACCGGAACGCTCGGCGGGCGCGTGGGCATCGCACCCCGGCTCTTTCTGAAAAAGCTGGTGGACGTGTTGGACCGGGTGGACGAACACGCGGACTTCGATCCACGCCGGCTGGACCGGTTGCACCCCGGCCTGGTCCACCACATCGTCAACACCCTTGGCTGGCGCGCTCTGCGTCCTCTCCAGAATGAGGCCATCGTCCCTTTGCTGGACGGTTCGGACGCCATCCTGCTCGCTCCCACCGCGGGCGGTAAGACAGAGGCCGCGGCCTTCCCTCTGCTGTCGCGGATGGCGGAGGAGAACTGAAGCGGCACCTCGGTGCTGTACGTCTGTCCGCTGAAGGCCCTGCTGAACAACTTGCTGCCGCGCCTGGAGACGTACGCCTCCTGGCTGGGCCGGACCGCGGCACTCTGGCACGGGGACGTGTCGTCAGCACGCAGGAAAGGGATCCTGCGGGCGCGGCCGGACATCCTTCTGACCACGCCGGAGTCCCTTGAGTCGATGTTGGTCAGCGCCAACGTGGATCACCGGGCGTTCTTCGCCGGGCTGCGTTCGATCGTGGTGGACGAGGTGCACGCCTTCGCCGGGGACGACCGTGGATGGCATCTGCTGGCCGTGCTGGAGCGGCTGGAACGGGTGGTCGGGCGGCCGGTGCAACGGGTGGGGCTGTCGGCGACGGTCGGGAACCCGGAACAGTTGCTGGGCTGGTTGCAGGGCTCGGGGGCCGGACAGCGCATGGCCCAGGTGGTGGCGCCACACCTGCGGGAGACGGCCCCCACCCTGCCTCCGCCCGGCGATATCCAGCTCGATCATGTCGGCTCACTGGAGAACGCGGCCACGGTGATCTCCGCTCTGCACCTGGGCGAAAAACGGCTGGTGTTCTGCGAATCCCGCAAGCAGGTCGAGGAGCTGGGCGAGAGTCTGCGCGCCAAAGGCGTGACGACGTTCCTGTCGCATGCGTCGCTGTCGATCGACGAGCGGGGTCGGTCCGTAACTGTCTGTTCCTCGCGACGGGTGAGGGCGGGCTGCTCGCCGCTTCGGCACTGCTACTGCTGTGGTCGCGTGGCTGGGTCGAGGCGGTCGTAGCTCCCCCGGAACCACGGCACATCGTGGCGCAGCAGGTGCTGGCCCTCTGCCTCCAGGAACATACAGTCGGGGATCGGCTGTGGCAGGAGTGGTGGGGCGGGCTGGGCCCCTTCGGACCGGCGGCCGAACCGATTGTCCGGCACCTGGTGGGTGAGGGATATCTCGAACGGGACGGTGACCTGCTGTTCATCGGCCCGGAGGCCGAGCGACGCTTCGGGTACCGGCATTTCATGGACCTGACGGCGGTGTTCACTGCCGCACCAGAGTTCACGGTGCTGTCCGGCCGCAGCGAGATCGGCACGACCGATCCACAGCTACTGACCGAGGAGGTGGCCGGACCGCGGCGGCTGCTGCTGGCGGGGCGCAACTGGCAAGTGACCTACATCGACTGGTCCCGGCGGCGCTGCTTCGTCGAGCCGGTGGACGGCGGCGGCAAGGCCCGGTGGAGCAGCGGTCGGGCCCTGCGGGCACTCTCGCACGAGCTGACGGGCGCGGCTCGGGAGGTTCTCCTGGGAGCCGATCCACCGGTGACGCTGACCAAGCGCGCAGAGTCGGCTCTGGCCCAGGTTCGGGAAGACAACGCGGAATACGTTCACCCGGACGGAACGGTGATCCTACGCGGCGGACGGGACACCAACGTCCGGTGGTGGACATGGGCCGGCTATCGCGCCAACGCCACCCTGGCGGCCACGCTCACGAACATCGCCGACCCGCTCCAGCGCCCCACAGACACCTATGTCAGGCTTCGCGAGGATCTCACCCCTGACGATTGGCAAAAAGCGAAGGCCGAGGCCGAAAGTCGGCTCTGCCTGCCTGCCGTGGACGCCCGTGCAGCAAGCGGGCTCAAGTTCAACACTGCGCCGTCAGATTCGCCTCAGCTGAGCGGTGACCTGGCATTTTCGGCGCACAACTGATCAAGCGAATGGCCCGGGTGCTCTCGACAGCCCCGGGCCATTCAGCGTGCCGCCCCGCCGCGCACCTCGAGCGAGTCCAGCAGCTCCCCCGTGGCGGCGGCGATGGCCTCGACGGCCTTGTCGAACGCCTCCGCGTTGTGGGCGGCCGGGCTGCGGAAGCCGGAGATCTTGCGGACGTACTGGAGGGCTGCGGCGCGCATATCGGCCTCGGTGACGGACTCGGCGTAGGGCGGGCGGAGCGTCTTGATGGATCTGCACATACTGACGACGGTACGCCGGGGGTACGACAGCCCCTAGGCCGTCTCGGGGCCGCCCACGACGAAGGCGCGGATCAGGTCGGCCAGGGGGCCCGGCTGGTCCTGGGGGATCAGGGTGTAGCTGTCGGGGATCTCCACCAGACTGCCCCGGGGCAGCAGACCAGCCAGGCGCAGACCGTGCTCGGGCGGCATGACGCGGTCCTCGGACGCCCAGGCCACCAGGGCGGGTCGGTCGAAGGTGCGCAGGGCGTCGGCCCAGTGGAGCAGCTCGTTCACCGGTGGCACGCCGAGGGCGTACTTCCGCAGGTCGCGGCGGACCTCCGGGGAGGTCCACAGCGGCTGGAACCAGGCGTCCATCACCTCGCGGTCCACCGGGCGCTTGGTCATCCAGCCCCAGGTCATCGGCAGCCGTCGCAGGGGTGCGAGCTTCAGCAGCTTGAAGGCGGCGTTGAGCCCGCCCGGCAGCTTCGCGGCCAGCCGCAGATTCTTGCCGGGCAGCCCGGGAGGGTAGTTCTCGAACGCCTCGCAGGAGGTGATCACCAGTCGGCCGATCCGCTGGTCGCGGCCGTCGGCGATCAGCGCCTGCGCGCCGCCCCAGTCGTTCATGGCCAGCGTGACATCCGTAAGGTCGAGCCGGTCCAGGAACTCGGCGACCAGCCGAGCCACTCCGAGCACCGACAGATCCGCGTCGGGCCGCATCGGGCGGCGGTGCCCGCCCAGGGGGAGGGTGGGGACGACACAGCGGATGTCGGGGGCCAGCGCGGCGACCACATCGCGCCACAGGGAGCCGTCCATGGCGACTCCGTGCAGCAGGACCGCGACGGGGCCCTCGCCTCCCGTGTCCTCGTACTCGATGACGCCTGCCGAGAGTTCCACCTCGAGATGCGGCATGGCGCCGACTGTACCCGGGGTGATCACTCCAGAGGCAGACCGGCCAGCGTCACCACCGGACGCGCCGCGTCGCCGGACGCGCCCTCGCCCCGTACGGCGTCCCTTACGGCGACCGCCGCGTGGTAGCCGGGCGGGGCGTCCAGGTCGGCGAAGGCCCAGCCGCGCGGGCCCGGCGGGGCACCGGCGGGGGCCAGGCCCTCGGCGAGCCCGACGTGGTGGGCGCCGATCCCGCCCGGCAGCCCGGTGCCGATGCCCTTGAGGTACGCCTCCTTACGGACCCAGCAGCCCAGGAACGCCTCCTCCCGCAGCTCCTCCGGAAGCGCGTCGATCGCCGACCGCTCCTCGGGGTGCAACTGCCCGACCAGCCCCGTCAGCCGGGCCCCGGCGCGCCCGGGGTCCCGCTCCTCGACATCGGCGCCGACGGGTACTCCGGCGACGGCACACAGGGCCGCGTCCCCGGAGTGGGAGAGGGAGAAGTGCAGCGCGTCCCCGCCCGCCAGGGCCGGGCGGCCGTGCGGCTTGTCGCAGTCCGGCATGCCACAGGTCTCCCGGGTGAACGCGACCTCGGCCGGGTCGATGCCGAGATAGCCGCCGAGCAGCGTCCGCAGCCCCACATGGGAGGTCACATAGCGCTCGCGCGCCACGTCCGACCGCAGCCGCGCCGCGCGCTCGCGCTCCCGCTCGTCCAGCATGCCCTCCGCGACGGCGGCGGCAGCGGCGGCGTACGGCGGGATCCGCAGCAGCCATACGGCCACCTCACCGGGGCCGGGGCGGTCCCCGGGGCCGGGCAGGGCGCGGACCGGGGCCCATCGCCGGGGCTCATGTGCGGGCTGAACCGGGCTGGTGAAGGACACTGTTCGGCTTCCCCCCGTGCTATTGGCCGATGATGCGCTCGCTGCGGACGTACTGACGGTACAGCGGCGCGCGCGGCGCGCCGTGGGTGGCCCGCCGTCGGAACGCGCCACCACGACCGCTTCACACGCCCCCAACCCCCCTGTCACAAGGCCGCGTTGCCGATCGCGGACACCCGGTGACTTAGGCCACGTTCACGGTCCGGCCGACGCGGTCACCTGTCCGTCCGCACTACGATCGCGCACGTCCGGGCACGATCGGTGATGGGGGTTTGACGACCATGGCGACGGGATTCCTGGCCAAGGCGGCCTCAGCGGTGACCCTGCCGGTGGCACCGCTGTACGGCGCCTTCCTCTCGTACATGATCTTCCACCCGCCCCGCAGACCGCATCACAAGACCCCCGCCGACCTGGGGCTGACCAGCACCGACGTCAACGTTCCGCTGAACGGGCGGCAGGGCCGCGGGCTGCATGTCTGGCTCATCCCCGGCGACGCCGAGCGGGTCGTGGTGCTCGGACACGGCCTGGGACTCAGCAAGTCCGCGAGCCTGGCGCACGCGCGACTGCTCAGCGAGGCGGGCTACACGGTCGCCATGTTCGACCACCGCAACCACGGTAAGAGCGTCGCGGACCGGGCGGGCTGGGGCATGAGCGACCGTCACACCGACGACGTGGTCGCCGTGGTGCGGCACATGCGGTCGATGGACGAGTACGCCGCGGCGCGCATCGCCATCTACGGCTTCTCGATCTCGACCTTCCCCTCCTTCTACATGCTCAAGAGGGAGGACTGCCCGGTCGACGCGGTGGTCTTCGACAGCGGCCCGGCGCTCGAGCTGGCCCCGCTGTTCCGGAACTTCGTCGCGGCCGGCGGGGTGCCCATCCCGGGCCCGCTGGGCGCCGGTCCCTCCCGCCCGGTCGTGGAGTCGGTCGCCTCGTCGGCCGCCGTGGCGATGCTGCGGGTGCAGTGGCCGCCGCCGCTCGGGGGGGCGTACGAGCGCACCCCGATGCTCTTCCTGGCCGGTGAGCGCGACACCATGATCCCCGCCTCGGGGGTCCGGGCGCTGGCCGAGCGCTATCCGCTGGCCGAGGTGCACACCCTGCCCGACACCGAGCATCTGCAGGGCATCAAGACCCAGCCGGAGACGTACGCGGAGACCGTCCTGGCCTTCCTGGAGCGGACGCTCAAGGACTGAGCCTTACGGTGGGCCCGGCCGGACCCGGCCCACCGTAAGGACGCCATGGCGGCGGGTCAGTCCTTGAGTTCGCAGATCACCGCGCCCGCGCTGACCGAGGCGCCGACGTCCGCGTTCAGGTTCTTGACGATGCCCGCGCGGTGGGCGTTGAGGGGCTGCTCCATCTTCATGGCCTCCAGGACCACGATGAGATCGCCCTCGGCCACCGTGTCGCCCTCGCCCACGGCCACCTTGACGATGGTGCCCTGCATCGGGGAGGCCAGGGCGTCGCCGGAGGCGGCGGAGCCGGACTTCTTGACCGCCTTGCGCTTCGGCTTCTTCGAACCGCCCACGGAGCCCGCGGCCTCCCCGGGCGACACCGCCAGGCCGAGGACCGCCGGGAGGGAGATCTCCAGCCGCTTGCCGCCGACCTCGACGACGACTGTCTCGCGTGCGGTGGGCTCCTCGGCCTCGTCCGCCCCGGTCGGGGTGAACGGGGCGATGGTGTTGTTGAACTCGGTCTCGATCCAGCGGGTGTGGATGGTGAACGGCTCGCTGGTGAACGCCGGGTCCGTCACCACCGCCTGGTGGAACGGGATCGCGGTGGCCATGCCCTCGACCTGGAACTCGGCCAGGGCGCGGGCCGCGCGCTGGAGGGCCTGGGTGCGGGTGGCGCCGGTGACGATCAGCTTGGCCAGCAGGGAGTCCCACGCGGGGCCGATGACGCTGCCGGACTCCACGCCCGCGTCCAGCCGCACACCGGGGCCGGTCGGCGGGACGAAGGAGGTCACGGTGCCCGGTGCGGGCAGGAAGTTGCGGCCCGGGTCCTCGCCGTTGATCCGGAACTCGAAGGAGTGGCCGCGCATCGGCGGGTCGTCGTAGCCGATGGCCTCGCCGTCGGCGATGCGGAACATCTCGCGGACCAGGTCGATGCCGGTGACCTCTTCGGTGACCGGGTGCTCCACCTGGAGGCGGGTGTTGACCTCGAGGAAGGAGATGGTGCCGTCGTTGCCGACGAGGAACTCCACGGTGCCCGCGCCGACGTATCCGGCCTCCTTGAGGATGGCCTTGGAGGCGGCGTAGAGCTGGGCGTTCTGGTCCTCGGTGAGGAAGGGGGCGGGGGCCTCTTCGACGAGTTTCTGGTGGCGGCGCTGGAGGGAGCAGTCGCGGGTGGAGACCACGACGACGTTGCCGTGGGTGTCGGCCAGGCACTGGGTCTCGACGTGGCGTGGTTTGTCCAGGTAGCGCTCGACGAAGCATTCGCCGCGGCCGAAGGCGGCCACGGCCTCGCGGACGGCGGAGTCGTAGAGCTCGGGGACTTCTTCCATCGTGCGGGCGACCTTCAGGCCGCGGCCGCCGCCGCCGAAGGCGGCTTTGATGGCGATGGGCAGGCCGTGCTGCCCGGCGAAGGCCAGGACTTCCTCGGCCCCGGAGACGGGGTCGGGGGTGCCGGCGACCAGCGGGGCGCCGGCGCGCTGGGCGATGTGGCGGGCGGCGACCTTGTCGCCCAGGTCGCGGATGGCGTGTGGCGGGGGGCCGATCCAGGTCAGTCCCGCGTCGAGGACGGCCTGGGCGAACTCGGCGTTCTCGGAGAGGAATCCGTAGCCGGGGTGGACGGCGTCGGCGCCGGATTCGGCGGCCGCGGCCAGGACCTTGGCCTGGTCGAGATAGCTGGCCGCCGGGGTGTCACCGCCCAGTGCATAGGCTTCATCGGCCGCGCGCACATGACATGCGTCCCGGTCCGGATCGGCGTAGACGGCTACGCTCGCGATCCCGGCATCCCGGCAGGCACGGGCAACACGGACAGCGATCTCGCCACGGTTGGCGATGAGCACCTTTTGCATGCTCTCTCTTCCCTCTTCCGAAAAGTTCCGTCCCGTCGGGGACGGTCAAGGTGGCTACCCCAGGGCCCGCTCGAGGAAATCCAGCACCACGCTCGCGTAGCCTTCGGGATCGGTCTCCAGCCCGAGCAGATGCTCGGCTCCCGGTAGGACGTGCGTCTCGGCTTGGGCATAGCGCTCGGCCAGCGCGTCCACCGAGGAGGGCGGCACGATCGCATCGTGCTCGCCCGACATGAACAACAGGGGGATCTTGGCGAACTTGCCCGTCGCGGGCGGCGGCCACTGGGCCCGGAGCATGGCCGGTCCCACCGCGCACAGCGTCCGCGCCACCACCGAACGGGCCGGTTCGCCCTTCAGCACGGCGGGCAGCGGCAGCGCCCCAGCCTCCAGGAACTTGCGCAGCAGCGGCGGGACGTCGTGTCCCGGCCCGCTGTCGCACACCAGCGCGTCAAGTTCGAACCCGTCGTGCGTCAGCGCCCACATGGACGAGAAGCACGAGAACGAGAAGCCGTAGAAGGCTATCCGCGCCGTGCCGTACCCGCGCCGGCCGCGCAGATGGGACACCACGGCGGTGACATCGCTCGCGAACCGGTCGCCGAGCCCGAACAGCGCCCGGTCGTCGCTGCTGGCCCCATGGTTGCGGTGGTCGAACAGACAGACGGTGTACCCGGCGTCGTGCAGGAACTTGGCGTGGCGGAGGCTGTGGTCCTTCGCCGTCGCCATGCTGTGCCCGAGCACCACCACCTTCTCGGGGGACCCCGGGCACAGCCAGGTGTCGAGGTGCTTCCGCGCCGCGAAGGGGACCTTCAGCTCGGTGCAGGGCAGCCCGTGGTCCCGGGGGTGCTCCCGCTGTTCCCGGCGCCGCGGATGGAAGGCCAGATACGCCAGCGAGACCCCGAACAGCGGGGCGACCGGCAGGGCCGCGGCCGAGAGGGCGCGGGCTCCCAGGGAAGGAGGCCGCGCCGACGTCTGGCGTGGCTCGGGCATCTGCGTCCTCCAGGAGGGGGAGTGTCCGTCGGCGGTCAGGGCGTTCTCGTCTCGGTCTGAACGGGCGGATGGACGGGCGACAACGTGTGAACGAGCGGGCGGGCGAAGAGTCAGCCACAGCCTCCGGCATGGCCCGGATCGGCCGACCGGGCGGCGGCGAAGCCCGCGTCCGGAAGCTCGGCGACGTCCGCGTCCGGCGCCCCGACAAGAGGCGTGTCCCGGGACCGGGAGCCGGACCCGGGTCCGAACCCCGAGCCGGACCCCGAGCGGACCGAGGCGACGAAGGCCGCCAGCCGGTCCACGCCCCAGAACTTGTCATAGCCGTGGGTGAAGAACGGCACGCCGAACGCCCCTGCGTCGCTGAGCGCGAGCAGGGCCTGGAGCCCCCGGCCGGCGCGCAGCTCCTCGTCATCGGCGGCCGCCGCCGCCCGTTCGGCCGGCAGCCCCAGCTCCCCGGCGATGTCCGCGATGGTCGTACGGTCGCAGATGTCGCGGCCCTCCTGCCAGCGCGCTCGGTAGACGCGCTCGATCCAGGCGGGGCCGAGCCCCGCGTCCAGCGCGAGGAAGTACGGCAGATGGGGCACCTCCCAGACCGGGTCGTGATCCACCGGCCAGCTGACCGCGAGGCCGCGGTCGGTCGTCAGCCGTCGCACATCCTGGAGGATATAGAGATGCTTCTCCCGGGACATCGCCGAATAGGGGAAGTGATGGCCGTGTTCGGCCATACGGCGCTCCCCTTCCGCGTCCGGCTCCCACCACAGGTGCCATTCCACCGCCTGCGCGACATCCGGATAGCGGCCCATCAGATCACGGTAGGCGATCCAGCTGTACGGGCTGCGGAAATTGAAATAGAACCGCGGTACTTTGCTGCGCTTGGCTGCCACGTCCGTACCCCCTCGCTCGTCCGTCTCCGGTCAGAGGACGATGCCGCCGTCCACCTGGAACACCGCACCGGTCACATAATCCGCTCCGACCAGGTACGCGACCATGTCGGCGACCTCCTCGGGACGGCCGAAGCGGCGCAGCGGGATGCTCTGTTCCGCCTCCTTGCGCACCCGGTCGGAGAGCTCGGCCGTCATATCGGTCTCGACAAAGCCGGGTGCCACCACATTGGCTCGAATGCCGTAGCGGCCGACCTCCTTGGCGAGCGACTTGGTGAAGCCGATGATCCCCGCTTTGGAGGCCGCGTAATTGCTCTGGGTCGCATTGCCGTGGACACCGGCCACGGACGAGATGTTGATGACGCATCCGGACTTGCGTTTCATCATTCCGAACACCACGGAACGGCACAGGTGATAGGTGCCGTCCAGGTTGACCTCCAGGACGCCGTGCCACTCCTCGTCCGTCATCAGCAGCAGCGGATTGTCCCGGGTGATCCCGGCGGAGGTGACCGCGACCTCGACCGGGCCGAGCGACTCCTCGGCGAAGGCGACCAGCTCGCGCACCGCGCCCGCGTCGCGGACGTCCGTCTGCCGGCCGAGCACCCGCCCGCCGCCGAGCCGCGCCGCCTCCTCCTCCAGTTCACGGGCGGCGTCGGGGCTGGAGCGATGGCAGAACGCCACATCGAGACCGTCCCGGGCCAGCCGGAGCACGGTGGCCCGGCCTATGCCGCGGGAGCCGCCGGAGACCAGCGCGACGCGCGGCGTCGGCCTCTCCTCAGGCGTCGGCTCCTCGTCACCGGATGCGCGGCCCGTGTCGTCGGATATTCGGTCGGACATACGGTGAGGTCCTTCTCCCGGGGGTGGTGTGCGGTCAGAGCGGGTCGGGCACGGGCGGGGCGGTCAGGTCGGAGGCCGGGCGCATGGTCATCGTCAGCCGCCCTATGGTGAGGGCGGTCTCCTTGCCGACCAGGCTCTCGCCCTCGAAGACATAGGTCTCGCCGACCTGGCGGGCCAGCCGCACATGATGCTCCACCACATCGCCGGGCACCACCGGCCGGTGGAACTCGGCGTCCGCGATGCCGCCCAGCAGCATCGCCTTGCCCGAGCGCACATCGGGGTTGGGCCGGTCCCAGGTGACCAGCACCCCGGCCACATGGCACCAGGACTCGATGAGCACCGTCCACGGATAGTGGTAGTCCTCCTCGGTCGCCGTGTCCGGCATCCCCTCGTACCAGGGCTCGTTGCAGGTGACCGCCTTCAGCCCGCTCGCCCGCTCGCCCGGCACCAGCTCGGTGACCCGGTCGACCAGCAGCATGGGGTAGCGGTGCGGCAGCATCCGCTTGATCTCGTCGACGGTGATCATCCGGCGTCCGCTCCTCGGTCCTGCTCGCTCCGCTCCCCCGCACCGGCCACCGGGCCCGGAGCGTCCCGGTTCTCGAAGCGCAGCCTTATCTGCGCGGCGGGCCCGCGCCCGGTGGCCGCCGAGGCCCGGCAGCGCCAGCCACCGTCCTTGCGCGACCAGACGTATTCACTGGTCAGCTCGTCACCGGGGTAGACCGGGCTGAGGAAGCGGGAGGATTCGACGGCCGCCAGGACCCAGCGTCCGCCCGGTTCGCGCTCCGGCATGGTGGCGAGGGCGCCGCGCTGCACGTACTCCACGACACACACCCCGGGGAAGATGGCGAACCCCGGGAAGTGCCCGGCGAACACCTTCTCCGACACGCCGACCACGGCCACGCACCGGGCGGGCCGCTCACCGGGGAGGCCAGGGTCCACGACCTCCACGGTGCCGTCCACCGGCCCGCACGCCGCCGCCGGCATCTCACTCCCCCAGCTTCGAGGCGAGCAGGTCGTGCACCTTCCGGAGCGTGGTGATGTCCTTCATCTCCCGCTCCTCCAGCTTCACCGAGTACTTCTTCTCCAGGACGACCATGACCTCGAGGGCCATCAGGGAGTCCACGCCGAGGGTCTTGACGAAGTCGGCGTCGTCGGTGACGTCCTCCTCGTCCACGTCGAGCACATCCGCGACGAAGGTGCGCAGCTCGTCCATGTCCAGGGCGGCGGTGGCGTCGGCCATGCGGGGGTCTCCTTCCGCTCTCAGAGCGTGGGGCTCAGGGTTCGGGGGTGATGAGCTTGGCGAGGGCGGCGGCCGACTCGACCGGGACGGTGAGCGCGCCGTCCGCGATCCGGCGGATCATGCCGGTCAGCTGACGCCCGGGGCCCAGCTCCACGAACCGGACGCAGCCCAGCTCGCCGGCGAGCGTGCGGACGCTCTCCTCCCAGCGCACCGGGCTGGTGAGCTGGGCCAGTTCGAGGTCCCGCCAGTGCCCGCCGCTCGCGTACGACTGGGCGTCCACGTTGGCGACGACCGGGGTGTGCTCGGGGGCGAAGTCCACGGCGGCCAGGGCCGCGCGCAGTTCGTCGGCGGCAGCAGCCATCAGCGGGCTGTGGAAGGCGCCGCCGACGGCGAGCCGGATCACCTTGCCCTCGCTCTCCACGGCCAGTTCGGCGAGCCGGTCGACGGCCTCGGCGGTGCCCGAGAGCACGATGGCGCCGGGAGCGTTCACATTGGCGATCCAGACCTGGCCGCCGTCCTCCTGGACCCGGGCGACCAGCGCCTCCACGGTCTCCGGGCCGAGCCGCACCACGGCGGCCATGGTGCCGGGCGACTCCTCGGCGCACGCGCGCATGGCCCGGCCGCGGGCGGCCACGAGGCGGGCGGTGTCGGCGAGCGGCACGGCCCCGGCGGCGTGCAGCGCGGTGTACTCGCCCAGGCTGTGCCCGGCGCAGGCCACCACGCCGGCCAGCAGCCCGGCGGCCTCCGCCTCGCGGTGGGCGAGCACCTCGGTGGTGAAGACGGCGATCTGGGCGAGGTCGGTGCGGCGCAGCGTCTCGTCGTCGGCTTTCAGGAGGAGTTCGTCGACGTCGACACCGGTGTACTCGGAGATCTCCGCCACCAGCGCCCAGGACGCGGTGTCCCGCCACGCCTCGCCCATGCCCGCCTTCTGGGCGCCCTGCCCGGGGAAGACCAGCGCCGTACGGGGCCCCTCGTCCGCGGGGGCCGCAGGGGCCGCAGGGGCCGCGGGGGCCGCGGCCATCGTCTCTCGGTCCGTCATCTCAACCAGCTCCTTCAGTTCAGGGGGCGGCGGCCCGTCACCGGATCCGCAGCAGGGCCGCGCCGACCACGCCGTCCCGGTCCACGGTGGTGACCAGGGCGCTCCCGCCGGAGGGGATCTCCTTGCGCTCGGCCATCGCGAGCACGGCGGCGATCTGGAAGGCCGCCGCGGCGGCGCAGGTGTCCCCGATGGTGTCGGCGGCCGTGATCCTCGGTGGCTCCTTGCCGCCGAGGGCGTCGGCGAGGGCGGCGAGCTCGGCCTCCCCCTCGGCGCCGGGGGCGCCGGAGTCGGCGACGGCGCTCAGCTCGCCGGGGGCCACACCGGTGCGGTCCAGCAGCCGGCCGATCGCCTCGGCGAGCACCGTACGGGCGGCCTTCGCGTCCGCGGCGCAGCCGAACTCCAGGCCCACCACCTCGGCGAGCCCGTCGCGGCCGTGCTCGCGCGCCGAGGCGTCGGGCTCCAGCAGCCATACGGCCGCGCCCTCGCCGAGCACGGCGGCGCTGTTCCCGTCCGCGCGGGCGTGCCATTCCAGCCAGGCGCGGGCGGAGGAGAACTCCTCGACCGCCCCGCACAGCACGGCCTCGGCCCGGCCGGCCCGCTGGAGCCGCACCGCGTACCGCAGGGCGAGCAGCCCGGTGGCGCGGCCGCCCGCGATGGTGGTGTTGGGGCCCCTGAGCCCGTGCCAGATGGCGGACTGGCCGGCCGCGCAGTTCATCACGGTGTTGGGGAACCGGGCCGGGTCCACGTAGAAGGGCTTCTCGCCCACCAGCGAGTCCCGGGTGAAGTCCATGATGCTCTGGGCGGAGCCGGTGCTGGTACCGAGCGCGAGACCGGTCTCCTCGCCCACCCCCGGCAGCCGCTCGCCCTCGCCGTACTCCCGTTCCCCGGTCAGCAGATGGCGTATCGCGGTGACGGCAAGGCCGGTGGCCCGGTCCATGGAGCGGGTGCCCTTGCGGCCGAGGATCTGCCGGATGTGGAAGTCGGGCACGAGGCTCGCCTCGCGGAACGGCGCCGACCACTCCTCGGGGTCCAGCGGCCGGGCGGCCGGGCGGCCGGACCGCAGGGCCGCGGTGAAGTCGGCCCCGCGCAGTCCCAGGGGCGATACGGCGGTCCAGGCCGAGATGACCGGGGCTGCCCCGGAGGGGGCGTTGACCATGGGTACGGGTACTCCTTCGGTAGGGCCCAGGGGGCCGTGGGAGGGGCGGGTCACAGGAACCACACCTGTTCGTAGGAGGGCCAGCGGGCCGCGAGGTCGTCGCCCCCGATGACGCATACGCCGGGCAGCAGCCGCTCGGCGGCGGTGCGGCCGAGCGCGGCCAGACCGTCCTCCTCGACCAGCACGGTCACCCCGGCGGCCAGCAGCTTCGCCACGGAGGTGGGCGGATCGGGCAGGGTGTCCAGGGTGCGGCCGCCGAGGCGCAGCGCGGGCCGGGGGCCGGTGTCGAGGGCGTAGCCGGCGGCGGGGCCGCGCAGCGCCAGATCGCAGCCGCCGCTCTGCCGGTGCAGATCGGGCACGCAGTACAGCACGTCGGCGTACTGGGTCTCGACCGAGCCCCGGTACGCCTTCTCCACGATCAGCAGCCAGCGCGCCTGGTCGCCCATGGCTCAGCACACCCCCATGAGCAGGCTCTTGTCCGCCGCGTTCACATGCTCGGCGAAGACGAACGGCGCCCGCGTGCGGACCTGCGGGATCTGGTCGGCGGCGCCGCGCTCCGCGGCGCAGAACCGGCACACGTACCAGTACAGCCGGTCGGGGTGATCCTCGATCAGCTCGCGGACGATTCGGGCGGTGGAGGGGTGCTCGCGCCCCAGGTCGGTGTAGTCGCGGGGTTTGGTGTCGCCGAGGGCCGCGCCGGTCAGCCGGGTGGCGTCGCCGCAGGTCCAGATCTGCACCCGGGCGCCCCGGCGCAGCAGCGCGGCCGCCAGCCGCAGCGCCGAGGTGACCAGGTCGGTCTGGTGGGGTGCGCCGAAGAGGTTGAGCAGCACATCGGTACGGGGGACGGGCCTGGGCATCAGTGCCACACCGCCCTGATCCGCGGCTCCAGCAGCTTGGCGGCCACGTCGTCCATCTCCACCAGCCGCGCCCGGGGCGTCAGATCGTCGGCGGGCAGGGCGCGCTGGGCAGCGGAGAAGGCGTCCACCCACAGCTCGCCGCCGTCGCTCAGGAACGTCTCGATGCCCGGGGCGGTGCCGGGGACGGCGGCGGTCACGCCGTTCTCCACGAGGAACAGCACCACCTGGTGGCCGTCCCTGGCCAGCCGCGCGGCATCGCCGAGGAACCGCTCACAGGCGGGTCCGGTCTGCGGCCCGCCGCTCTCGATCAGCAGATGGGCCGTCATGTCAGCAGCTCACCGCCGTCCACGCCGATCACATTGCCGGTGATCCAGGAGGAGTCGGTGCGCGAGAGCAGCGATACCGCCTCGGCGACGTCCTCGGGCCGGGTCAGCCGCCGGTGCGGATTGAGATCCCGGGCGTAGGCGGCGAGCCGGTCGCTGCCGGGGATGCGCTCCATGGACGGGGTCGGGGTGACCCCGGCGCGCAGCGCGTTGACGGCGATGCCGGAGGGGGCGAGCTCCAGGGCGAGCTGCCGCACATGGGACTCCAGGGCGGCCTTGGCGGCGGAGACGGCGCCGTAGTGGGGCATCACCCTGGCGCCCCCGGCGCTGGTCATCGCGTACACCTTGGCGCCCTGGCGCAGCAGCCCCGCGGTGAACAGGTCCTGGGTCCAGTAGACGAGCGAATGCGCCATCACGTCGAGCGTCATGTTCATCTGGCGGGCGGTCAGGCTGTCCTCGCCCTCGGCGCCGACGTACGGCAGCAGGGTGCCGAAGGCGAGGGAGTGCACCACGATCCGGATGCCCGTGCCGCCGGTCAGCTCCTCGAACCGGGGCAGCAGCTCCTCGCGGGTGCGGGCGGAGGCGGCGTTGGCGTTGAAGAAGTGGGCCTCGACGCCGTGGCCGCGCATCTCCTCCCGGGCGACGGCGGCCTTCTCCTGGCCGTCGGTGGTGTCGAAGTGGACGCCGAGGATGTGGACACCCTCGCGGGCCAGTTCATGGGCGATGGCCAGGCCCATACCGCTGGAGGCGCCCAGCACCAGGCACCAGGAACCTTCGAGTCGGGTGATCATCGGTCGCTCGCCCTCCGTCGTCCGCTCATGGGCTGCTCGCCCCCGTCGCTCGCTTCGGTCCCGGAGAGTTCGTCCAGCTGGGCGCCCGGGGTCACCAGGCAGACGGCGGCGTTCCCCTCGGCCGCCGCGGTGACCACGGCGTGGGGGTGGCCCTCCGGCGCGGCGAGGGCGGCGGCCACCCGCGCCACCGGCTCCAGGGCGCCCGCGCCCGCCGGGACCCACTCGGGCTTCCCCGCCAGGGCCCGCCCGCCCAGCGCCTTCTCGTCCAGCGCCGCCGCCATGGCCTCGCCGACCGGGGAGCCGTCGAGGACGGCGGTGACGGCCAGGGGCCGGTCCGGCCGGTGGCCGAGGGCGTCCAGCGCGTCCCGCAGCAGCGCCGCGGCCCGCTCGGCTCCCTCGGCGGAGGCGGCCACCTTCGGCGGCAGGAAGAACGAGCGGACGCCCACCCGCCCCAGCGCCGCCACCCCCCGGCTCCGGGCGGCCGGTTCGGGCTCCAGGACCAGCGCGACGGCTCCGGCCTCCGAGGTGTCCGCCCCCGGTTCGACCTCGGGCAGCGCCTCCTCGGTGGCCCCGGCCAGCAGCCGCCGGGCCCGGCCGGTGGCGAGGGCGCGCTGGCCGGTCTGGAGCGCCTCCAGGCCCGCGATCCGGGGGCTGGTGAAGGTGAGGTTGAAGCCCTTGAGGTCGTGTTCGGTGGCCAGTCGGCTGCCGAAGAGGTTGATGGAGAAGTAGGGCGCGGTGACCGGGGACAGATCGCCCGCCCCGGTGGCGGTGACCGTACGGTCCATCGTGTGGTGCAGGGCGACGGCCGCGCTGTTGGTGCCCACCGCGGCGCCCCGCTCCTCGGGCCCGACCGCCTCCAGGGCGTCCGGGCCCGCCTGGGCCAGCGCGCGCTTGGCCGCGGCGAGGAAGTACTGGGAGGCGGCGGGCAGGTACTTGTAGCCGTGCCTGCCGAGCGCCGTACGGAAGTCGAAGCCGTCCGCGCCCACGGTGCCGATGCCCGTCACCACCAGGCCGACGGCCGGTTCGTTACTCACGCGGCGGCCTCCCCGAAGACCAGCGAGATGTTGTTGCCCCCGAAGGCATAGGCGTTGACCAGGCCGTACGCCCCGGTCATAGGCGCCGAGCCGGATGGCAGCTGCACCGCGCACTCCGGGTCCTGCTCGCCGACCGGCACGTTCGGCGGCAGCGTCCTGTGGTGCAGCATCAAGCTGGCGGCCAGCGCGGCGAAGGCGCCCGCCGCACCGCCGGTGTGCCCGATGAGCGCCTTGACGCTGTAGAGGGGCGTACGGGGGGTCAGCGCGTCCAGCACCCGGCTCTCCACCACGTCGTTGAGCTCGGTGCCGGTGCCGTGCGGGATCACGAACCCCAGCCCGCCGGAGCCGGATTCGGCCCCGGACCCGGCCCCCGCCTCCCGGAGCGCCTCGCGCATCGCGCGCTCGATCTGCTCACCGGAGGGCTCGGGGGCGGTCGCGTGGTAGGCGTCGCAGCTCCAGCCGGCGCCCGCCAGACGCCCGTAGACGGTGCGCGCGCCGCGCGCGCGGGCGTGCGTGGCGGACTCCAGGACGAGCACGGCGGCACCCTCGCCGAAGACGGTGCCCCGCCGTTCGGCGGCGAACGGGCGGCAGCGCTCGGGGTCGATGGCGCCCAGCCGGTTGAAGCAGGCCAGCGCAACGCGGGAGTACGCCTCGGCGCCGCCCGCGATGACCACGTCGGCCTCGCCGGAGCGGATCAGGTCAGCGCCCACCGAGAGCGCGTAGCCGCTGGCGGCGCACGCGTTGCTGACGCAGGTGTTGACGCCCTGGGCGCCGAACCACCCGCCGACCACCGAGGCCAGCGGGAAGGGCGGCGCCCAGCGGCCGGACGCGGGTGCCTCGCCGGTCCACCAGCCCTCGTGCAGATCCGTGTCGCCCATACCGGTGCTGAGGGCGACGGCCACCCGGCGCGGATCGAGGCCCTTGGCCTCCGGCCTCCCGCCCGGCCCCGGCAGCTCGGCCGGCCCCGGCAGCGCGGCCAGCCCCGCGTCGGCGACCGCCTCGCGCGCCGCCGCGAGCGCGAACCGCGAGCCGCGCCCCAGCGGCAGGCCGTCCTGCTCCTCGGGCCCGTCCGGAAGGTCGGCCTCCGGCACCAGGTACATCAGTGGACGGTCCATGTGGGCGAGCGGATCGGGGACCCGCGTCGGCGCGGTGTCCGCCTTGTGCATCCCGCGCCAGAAGGCGCCTGTGCCCGCTCCCAGCGGGGACAGCGCGCCGAGGCCGGTGACCAGTACGTCGTCCATCAGGTGCCGCTCTGTTCCGCGCCGAGCGCGTCCAGCACCCGCCGGTCGAAGGGGACCAGCCGCCAGTCGCTGCGGTTGTCGATCACCGCGTAGCCGTGGGTGATCCGGCCGGTGGCGGTGAGGGTGAGCGCGCCGTCGCGGACCACGAAGCAGTCCATCCGGGCGGTGTAGGTGAGGTCCTTGAAGATCTCCTCGACCGTGTAGACGGAGTAGAGGTCCTCCTCCATCACCGCCTCGTCGAGGACGCGCACCGAGGACTGGGGGACGACCGGTATCCATTTGCGCTCGTCCAGCAGGGTCTTGATGGAGATGCCGCGGTCCAGGACGAAGCGGTCCTTGGCCTCCTCCAGCAGCCGCAGATAGCCGGACATCTGGAGCCGCTCGGTGAAGTGGCAGTAGGGGTAGGAGATGTTCCACTTCCAGGCGTGGGCGTTGCGGCCGTCGGTCAGCGACGCCAGGACGGCGGCCTCGTCCCCGTCCGGCATCTGCACCCGGATCGGCGCGAGTTCGCCCGTACGCGCCTCGGCCCCCAGCCGGTCCACCACGAAGGGCACGAATTCGGCCGGGGGTTCGCCGACCTCCGGCAGATAGGTGTCGGCGCGCAGCGAGACCCGCACCTTGGCGGCCACGGCCTTGAGGACCGAGCCGTCGCGCTCCACGCGGAGGGTCACCCGGAAGCCGAGGGTGCGGTCGTCGTCCTGGGTGTCCGGCACCACCTCGGCCTCGGCCATGTCGTCCATGTGGAAGGCGTGCAGGATGCGGGTCTCCAGGGCGACGATGTCCAGCCCGAGACCGTGCTCCTCGTACAGCCGCCGGGCGGGCGCGCCGGAGTCCGCGAAGTGCACCAGCACGGCCTCCTCGACGAGGTAGTTGACGTGTTTGAAGCCGATCCAGGTGCAGATGTTCGACCCCTCGTAGCGCGGGCGCAGCCGGACGGTGGTGACGTCCGTCAGCAGGGCTTTGGTCGACATCGGCGGGGCGGCGGCGGTCATCGGGAACACTCCATGGAGATAAGGGCGGCACGTGCGGGGTGCGGGGCGCACCGGTCGGGCGCGGGGCGCAGCAGCAGTCCGGCCACGGCGTCCGCGGTGTCGTCCCCGCTGGTGATCAGCGCCTGGCGGAACGCGGGCGCCGGGCCCGGCGCGGCCCCGGGACCGGCGGCCTCGAAGGCGGCGCTCCCGGTTCCCGCTCCCGGCCCAGTTCCGGCTCCGGTCCCGGCGCGGGCCAGCCAGCCGACGGCCGCCGCGCACTGGAGCACCCCGAGGGCCCCGGAGGCCCGGCCCACCGCACCGGTGACGTCGTAGCGCGGCACGGCCCCCGGCACCGGTACGGCCCCGGCAAGCCCCTCGGCGTAACGCTCGGGGGTGAACCAGACGCCGGGGGCGGCACCGTCGGGCAGCAGGGCCTCGACGCAGCCGCCGAGCCCGGCCCGTCGTTCGTACGGCCCGAGGACGGCGACGGCCCGCGCCCCCCGGGCCCCGGCCCAGCGCGCGCCCTCGACGACGACGGCGGCGGCGCCGTCCAGCAGCTCACCGGCGGACCGGCCGAGCAGATCCTCCACGACCGCGTTGTGCGTCTCCACGCCGATCACCACCGCGCGCCGCACCCGGCCCGCCGCGACCAGCGCGGCGCCCCAGTGCACGGCGTCCAGGCCGGAGGTCGCCCCGTTGCACAGCATCAGATTGGGGCCGCGCAGCCCGTGGCGGATGGCCACCCAGGAGGCGATCACATTGCTGGAGGCGTTCGGCAGGCTCATGGGGCTGAGGTCCAAGGCCGACCGTTCGGCGATGGCGGCGGCGGTGAGGCAGGCGGTGTCGAGGTTGCCCAGGTTGGAGCTGGCGACCACGCCGACGGTGTCGCCGGGCACGGTCACCTCCTCGCCGTCGGAGGGGATCAGGTCCGCGTTCCGCAGCGCCTCCAGCGCGGCGCACAGCGCCAGCCGGGTCGCCCGGTCCTTGTAGCGGTGGCCCCGGCGGCCGATCCGGGCGCCGGTGTCGAACGGTTCGGGGGCGGGCCCGGTGACGGGGCAGGCGGTGCGGCGCAGCAGCGCCTCGGGGGTGCCGACACCGGGGAGGGCCAGGCCGACGCCGGTGACGACGACTTCGCCGGGGCCATGCGTCATCGGCCGGCCCTCTCGACGATGGCGACCGCGTTGACCCCGCCGAAGCCGAACGCGTCGATCTGCGCGACCCGCAGATCCCCGTCCTCCCGCGCCTCCTCCCGGACGAAGCGGAACGCCTCGGCCTCGGGCAGCGGTTCGGCCAGGCCCAGGGTGGGCGGCACCCGGCCGGAGGCCAGGGATTCCAGCGCGACGATGAGGCTGAGCAGCCCGGAGCCGCCCGAGGTGTGGCCGGTCATGCACTTTATGGCGGTCATCAGGGGCCCGCTGACCTCGCGGCCGAAGACCTCGGCGATGGCGGCCGCCTCGGCGGCGTCGTTCAGCTGGGTGCCGGTCCCGTGCAGCAGCACCAGGTCGATGTCGCCCGGTTTGACGCCCGCCCGCCACTGCGCCTCGTGCACCGCCCGCGCGATGCCCTGGGGGTCGGGGGCGGTCACATGGGTCGCGTCGCAGTTCATGCTGACGGCGCGCACCCGGCCGAGCGCGCGGGTCTCCGCGCCGGGCTCCTCCCGGCGCAGCACCACGGCGGCCGCGCCGTCGCCCATGAGCACCCCGCGGCGGTCCCGGTCGAACGGCCGGAGGCGGTCGGGGGGTTCGCCGTTGACGCGGTCCAGCAGCCCGTACATCGACTCGGTGAGAGTGTCGACTCCGGCCACCACGACGGTGTCCTCGGCGCCGGTGGTCAGCAGGTCGGCGGCGAGTGCGAGCGCGTAGAGGGAGGCCGAGCAGGCCCCGGAGAAGGTGTGGGTGCGGACCGCGCCGAAACGTGTCCGCAGTGCGGTGCCGAAGTGCAGCCGGCCGATGTCGAAGGGGGTGCCGTCGCGCCAGGCGAGCTCGGCCGAGCGCAGCTCCCGCAGCCCGGTGCCGACGAGGACCGGTACGTCGCTCAGGTCCTCGCCGAGCCCCGCCTGGGCCGCGGCCTCGCCGACCGCGCGCAGCAGCCAGTCGGTGGCGCGGCCCGGGAGGTCGGTGCCGGGCGCGGGACGGTCGTCGATCTCGTAGGCGTGGCGGGTCCGGTACCGCTCCCGGTCGAAGCCGCGCAGCTCGCCGAGTCCGCTGGTGCCCGCGCACAGGGCCCGGAAGACCTCGTCGACGCCCTCGCCCACGCTCGCCACCGCGCCCGCGCCCGTCACCAGCTGACTCATGACCAGTCCGCTCGGGCCTTGCCGAAGATGACGACGGCGTTGTTGCCGCCGAATGCCAGCCCGTTGTTCTGGACCACCTTCAGGTCCGCTGCCACGGCCTGGTTGGGCACACAGTCCAGACCGCACTCGGGGTCGGTGTGCTCATGGTTGATGGTCGGCGGGATGAAGCCCTCGGTGAGCGCGAGGGAGCAGGCGATCGAGGCCAGGGCCCCGGCGGCACCCATGGAATGGCCGATCATCGACTTGATGGAGACCGTGCGCGGCGGGGCGGCGTCCCCGAAGACCTGGCGGATGGCGCGGGCCTCGGTGATGTCGTTGGCCTTGGTGCCGGTGCCGTGCGCGGAAATGAAGTCGACCTCGTCCGGCTTGACGCGGGCGTTGTCCAGGGCGAGCCGCATACAGCGGACCACGCTGTCCTGATTGGGGGCCACGGGGTGGTCCGCGTCGCAGTTGAGGCCGTAGCCGAGCACCTCGGCGTAGATACGGGCGCCGCGGGCCAGCGCCGACTCCAGGCTCTCCAGCACCAGGATGCCCGCGCCCTCGCCGGTCAGGATGCCCTTGCGGTCCTTGTCGAAGGGCTGACAGCGCTCGGGGGCGATGGTGCCCAGGCGGTAGAAGCCGGTGAAGGTCTTGCGGCACAGCGCGTCGGCCCCGCCGCACAGCGCCACGTCCACGTCCCCGCCGCGGATGGCGTCGTAGCCGTAGCCGACCGCGTAGTTCCCGGCGGCGCACGCGGTGGGGAGGGTGACCGCCTCGGCGCGGGTGAGGCCGAACTCCTGGGCGATCGCGCTCGAAAGCCGTCCGGCGGGCACCCGCCGGGCGACCGTGGGGTCCATCCGCTCGGGCCCCAGGTCCACTTCCTCCTCGACCAGATGGTCCAGGTCCCTGGACTCGCCGTCGGTCGTGCCGACGGAGATCAGACAGGGAACGTCGCACAGCGCGCTCTCCGGCTCGGGGAATCCGGCGTCGGCCACCGCCATACGGGCCGCCGCGACCGAGAACCGGCTCGCCCGGCCGAGCGTCCGCACATCGAGATTTCGAATCCACCGGTCCGGCTCGAAATCCTTGACCTCACACGCCGTAGATCGGTCGAAGCCCTCCGTGTCGAACGCGGTGATGGGCCCCGCCGCGCTCTTCCCGGCGCGCAGTCCGGCGAGGAATTCCGCCGCGCCGATGCCGATGCCGGACACCGCTCCGAGGCCGGTGACAACGACCCTACGACCCGGCTCACCACGCATTTCGCCCTGCCTTCCGAGGAGTCCGCCAGGATCCGGCGGTCACCAGCCCGCCGCGTCGGAGACAACCTCATAGACGCCCCGGAGGTTTACCATCCGGCTGAGTTCGGACTGGTCTATGACAATGTTGAAGGTCTTCTCCAATGCCGCGAGTATTTCAATGGCACGCAGTGAATCCGCGTCATGCTCTTCTTTGAAGAGACTGGTCTCGGTGACCTCGTCGGGGTCGATCTCAAGAATATCGGTGACGATTTCCTTGATGGATTCACGACGCTCTTCGACGATGGCGGTCATTACCGCGCACCTCCATTTTCGGGCATGGGCAAAGCGACGAAGCTTCCGCTGACGCTAGGCGCCGGTCCGGGAGGGGACAACCCCAGAGTCCACTAGCTGTCACGCGCCCGATGAACACCAGCGTTCGACTAGTCGGCGTGTCATAAAGCTGCAGATGGCAGCCGGTTACCCGACGGTCAGAAGATGGAATCTGCAGGAAGCTGCCAGGTCGCCGGCGGACAGAAGCGTGCCAATATCATTCAAACCGCCAACAACCCGGCCACCGTCGCGGTGCGACGGCCCCCCTACTCGAGGTCGGACTCCATCAGCCCGGCGCGCACGGCGCGCACTCCGGCCTGGAACCGCGATTCGACCTGCAGGTCCCGCATGATGTCGGCCACATAGCGACGGTAGGTACGCACCGAAAGGCCGAGTTTGCGCGCCGCGGCGTCGTCCTTGTAGCCCTCCGCCATCAGCGTCAGCACCTCGCGCAGCACCCGGCCGCGCGCGCCGCCCTCGAACGACAGCGGCCGCATCGGGCGCTGGGCCGTGTCCCACATGCCGCACAGCAGTTGGTGCAGCATATCGGCCACGGTCGAGTTCTGGATCATCGAGGCGCGGGAGCCGCCGGGCTCGCCCGGCGAGGCGTCGGGCGCGATGACCGCCGCACCGTCCACGACCACCAACTCCTGCCGCACCCCTTCGAAGACGCGCACCTCCAGGCGCGCCACGGTGCCCACCGAGCGCTGCCACGCCGCGCCCCGGATGACCGCCGGCGGACACAGCATCCGGGTCCTGACCCCCTTGCCCGCCAGCTGGGCGAGCGTCTGCCCGACGAGCCGGGCGTGGTCCTCGCCCGTGACCTCCGGCAGACTCCAGATCACATCCCGCTCGGCGCGCAGCACCAGCCGCGCCACCCACCCGGCCACGGCCTCCCCGTCCACCGGCAGTTCGGCGGACGCCGAGGCCAGCGCGGAGCGGCGGTGGTGGTGCACGGCGGACTCCAGGAGGCGTAACGCCTGGCCCAGAGTCTCCTCCAGGTTGTCCGACCCCATGTCCGGCTCCGTTCGAACCGCGCCCCCCGTACCCACCTCCCCGTCAAATCCATCAATAGGCACTCGCCCATTTGGTTGAATTCCGAAATGGCTCAAAGGACACCCCCGTTCCCTTTCCGGGAACAGTAACGAGCCCCCTGGCACACGGCAAGGAAGATCGCTCCTTATGGGACACTTCCCGCCGGGAAATACCCTCGCGTTCCGGCCACCACACCTCCCCGTGTCGGCAAGGGGCTGCGCCTCCGCTCGGCGGATTGGTAACTTCCTCTAGAGCCAGCACGCCATCCCTTGCCATACGACGCGGACCCCCCACCATGCCTTGGGTCCCGAAAGGCGCCGCCCCCATGGCTGCACAGAACACCGCGACCACCGATGCCACCCAGGCCGGTCCTTCGCACTCCCCCACCGGTCGCCAGTGGCTCGCGCTTTCGGTGCTCGTCCTGTCCCAACTCGCGGTGTGGCTGGACAACACCGTGCTGAACGTCGCCCTCAAGACCCTGGCCGACCCCACCGAGGGGCTCGGCGCCAGCCCCAATCAGCTCCAGTGGAGCATCAGCTCCTACACCCTGGTCTTCGCGGTGCTGCTGTTCACCGGCGGGGTGCTCGCCGACCGCTACGGCCACCGCCGCTTACTGCTGACCGGCATGGTGCTCTTCGGCGCGGCCTCCGCCTGGGCCGCCTACTCCGGCTCCGCCACCGAACTGATCGTGGCGCGCGGTGCGATGGGCATCGGCAGCGCCCTGATCATGCCCGCGACCCTCGCCCTGATCGCCCAGGTCTTCGACGAGCGGCACCGGGCCACCGCCATCGCCATCTGGTCGGGTTCCAGTGGAATCGCGATCGCCACCGGGCCGATGCTCAGCGGAGTGCTGCTCGACCACTTCTGGTGGGGTTCGGTCTTCCTGGTGAACGTGCCGATCGTGGTGGCGTGCGTGGCCGGATCGTTCGTATTCCTGCCCGGTGTGGTCACCCGGGTGCGGCAGAAGTTCGACCCGCTGGGCGTGGTGCTCTCCACCGCCGGGCTCTTCGCCATCGTCTGGGGCGTCATCGAGGGCGGCCACCGCAACGACTGGACCGACCCGGCCATCGTCGCCTCGCTGGCCGGGGGTGTGCTGCTGGTCGCGGTCTTCGTCCTCGTCGAACTGCGCGTCGCCAACCCCAGCTTCGACGTACGGCTCTTCCGCGACATCCGCTTCACCGGCGCCAGCGTCGCCGTCATGCTCACGTTCTTCGGGCTCAACGGCTCGATGTACTACACCAGCTTCTATCTCCAGGGCGTCCACGGCCAGACCCCGCTGGAGTGCGGTCTTTCCATCGCCCCGGTCGCCCTCGGCGTACTGCTGGGCGCCCCGCTCTCGGCCAAGCTGGTACGGGCCTACGGGGTGCGCCCGGTCGTCACCGCGGCCATGCTGATCGCCACCACCGGCTTCGTCGCCTACGTGTTCCTCGACGAGCACAGCGGACTGCCGCTGTTCTGGGTCTTCCTCATCCTCCAGGGCCTGGGCATGGGCGCCGCCGTCGCCCCCACCACCGAGGCCATCATGGCGATCCTCCCCGCCGACCGGACCGGCGCGGGCTCCGCCGTCAACAACTCGCTGCGGCAGATCGGCGGCGTCCTCGGGGTGGCGGTCCTCGGCTCCGTCCTGGTCAGCGTCTACCGCGACCGGGTCACCCCGCGCCTGAGCGGACTGCCGTCCCGTGCCGCCGACGGCGCCGCGGAGTCGCCCGAGGCCACCCGGCTGCTCGGCGCGAAGATGCGGCTGCCCCGGCTGTCGGCCATCGCCGACGAGGGGTTCGTCCACGCCATGCACGTGGCCTCGGTCGTCGGCGCGGCCGCCGCCGCGGCCGGAGCCCTGATCATCTGGTGGGGCTTCCGCAGGACATCTTCCGGAGCGCGATCCAGCATGTGATCGTTCTTCCTTGCCACCCCCGTCGCCCCGGCATAGCCTCCCGGGCACAACATCCGTAACGGGGAAGGCAGTTCATATGCGTACAGCTGTCATCACGGCGGCAGGCCAGGTGGAGACCAGAGAGATACCTGTCCCCGACATCGGTGACTCCGAGGTGCTGGTACGCATCGCGGCCTGCGGCATCTGCACCATGGAGGCCAATCTCTACGCGGGGCGGATGACGGTCTACCCCGCCGCCGCCGGACATGAGATATCCGGCTGGGTCGAGCGGATCGGCGCCAAGGCCGCCGCGCTGGAGGACATGCCCGCCGTCGGCTCCCTCGTCGCGCTCGACGGACTGCCGCGCTGCGGCGCCTGCCGCAGCTGCCGGCGGGGCCAGACCGCCATCTGCGTCGCGCTCCAGGGGCACAAGCGGGAGGACGGCGCGATCACCATGGGCGCGGGGCTCGCCGAGTACATCGCCCTGCCCGCCTCCCGGGTGTGGTCGGTCGGCGACGCCGACCCCGCCGTGGCCGCCATGGGCGAGCCGCTGGCCTGTGTGGTCCACTCGCTGCGCCGCGGCGGCTTCCGCGCCGGGGACCGGGTCACCGTCATCGGCGCCGGCTACATGGGCCATCTCCACCTCGCCGTCGCCGCGCGTCTCCAGGCCCGCGGCGTCGCGGTGGTCGAACGGGACGAGCAGCGGCTGGCCGCCATCGCGGCGGCGGGCGCCGACGCGGCCGTCACCCCCGAAGAGGTCGGCCAACTGCCGCCCGCCGACGTGGTCTTCGTGACCATCGCGTCCAGGGAGGCCATCGCGTCGGCGCTCGCCGCGGTCGCCGACGGCGGCACCGTCGTCCTCTACGGCGGCGGCCCCGGCGGCCCGCCCGCCGAGCTCCCCGGCTATGAGGTGCACCGCCGCCAGCTGACCGTCACCGGCTCCTTCAGCCATGAGCCGGACGACTGGCGCGCCGCCGCCGAACTGCTGCGCGGCGGGCAGCTGTCCGGGCGGCTGGAGACGCTGGTCACGGCGCGCTACTCGCTGGACGAGGTCGAGAAGGCGCTCAAGCAGGCCGCGGAGACGCCCGTCTACCGCGTCGTCGTCACGCCGTAGCCGTCCGCGGCGCCCCTCCGTAGCGCTGCCGCACAGCGCTTTCGCCCGAATCGCAAGTGCATCGCCAAGAGAATCGCCATGAGGATCGCCAAGAGAAAGGATTCCCCTCCGTGTCCCTGCGCGTAGGCGTCCAACTCCACCCCCAGCACACCGGAATCGCCGAGCTGCGCACCGCGTGGCGGGAGGCCGACGCCATCGGGGTCGACTCGCTGTGGACCTGGGACCACTTCCTGCCGCACACCGGCGACCCCGCCGGGCGCCACTACGAGTGCTGGTCGCTGCTGTCCGCGATGGCGGTCGAGACCCGGCGGGCCACCATCGGGCCGCTGGTGAGCTGCACCGCGTTCCGCAATCCGGATCTGCTGGCGGACATGGCCCGCACCGTCGACCAGCTCAGCGGCGGGCGGCTGGTGCTGGGCCTGGGCGCGGGCTGGTTCGAGGCCGAGCACGCCGAGTACGGGCTGCCCTTCCCCGGACCGGCCGGGCGCATGGACGCGTTCGCCGCGTCCGTCACCGCCGTCAAGGATCGGCTGGCCAAGCTCAACCCCGGCCCGGCGGGCCCGCTTCCGCTGCTGATCGGCGGCGCCGGACGGCGGCGCACCCTGGAGCTGGTGGCCCGCGAGGCCGACTGGTGGAACTGGTACGGCTGGGCCTCCGAGGACCCGGTCGCCGAGTTCCGCGAGCTGAGCGGCGTGCTGGACGAGTGGTGCGAACGGGTCGGCCGGGACCCGGGCGAGGTGGCCCGTACGGTGATGGTCAACCCGGACCAGCTGCCGCTGGTCGAGGGGTTCGCCGAGGCCGGGGCGGTCCATGTGGTGCTCTCCCTCCCGGCCCCGTACGACCTGCGCAGGGTCGAGGAGCTGCTCAAGGTGCGCGCCGCGCTCACCTCGTGACGGCCATACGCGCCACGGCGCCCCGTACGCCCCTGGGGCGCCGCTTCGGCCTGCTCATGGGCGCGCTGCTGCTCTCCAGCCTGGGCAACGGGCTGTGCTTCCCGTTCACCTCGATCTACATCAGCCAGTTGCTGGGGCTCGGCGGCCGCGCGGCGGGCGGCTACTTCATCGCGATGGCCGCGGCCAGCTTCGCCGCCGCCCTGGCCGGTGGGCCGCTGGCCGACCGGGGCAGCCCGCACCGGGTGGGCGCGCTGGGCGGCGCGGCGCTCGCCGTCGGGTACGCCCTGCTGGCACCGGCCGGTTCGGTGGCGCTGGTGCTCGCCTCGGGGGTGTGCGTCGGGGCGGGCTTCGGGCTCTTCTACGCCTCGATCGTGGGCATCGTGGACACCGCCGTCCCCGAGAGCGGCCGCCGCTCGGCCTTCACCATCCGGCACATCGTCAACAACGCGGGGATCGGGCTGGGTTCGGTCGCGGCCGGGCTCGCGCTGCACGGCGCGGCCACCCCGGTGGGGGCGCTGCGCTGGCTGTACCTGGCCAACGGGCTGGCGGCGCTGCCGCTGATCGCGGTGATCCTGGGCGTACGGCCCCGCACCCGGCCCGAGCCGGAGGAACGGGACGCTTCCGCGGAGAAGCCCGGGGGCGGGCCGACCTATCGCACCCTGCTGCGGGCCCGCCCGATGGCGCTGCTGATCCTGGCCCAGGCGCTCTTCGCGATCGTCGGCTTCACCCAGATCGAGGCGACCGTACCGCTGCTGATGCACGACCGTATGGCGGTCACGCTGGGCTGGGTCAGCACGGTGGTGGCGGCCAACTCCTTCGCCCTGATCGCCCTGCAGCCGCTGCTGCGCCGACGGCTGGAACGGCTGCCGGAGACCGTGAGCCTGGCCGCCGGTCCGGTGCTGTGGACCGGGGCGTTCGGCTGCGGTCTGGGCGCGGCGCTGGCCTGGGAGACGGCTCCGGCCGCCGTGCGGTACGGACTCCTGCTCGCCTTCGCGGTGATCTTCGCGGCGGGCGAGCTGATGTACTCCTCCGCCTTCTACCCACTGCTGTTGCGCTGGTCGGGTGAGGAGGCGGTGGGCCGGGCGGGCGCCCTGGCGTCGCTGGCCTGGAACCTGGGCACCGCCTCCGGCCCACCGATCGGGCTGTTCGTCGTGGCCAACGCCTCGGCCACGGGCGGCTGGCTGGCCCTCGCCCTCGGCGCGGCGGCCGCGTTCACGGTGGCCGCCGCGCTGCACAGCCGGACGGCGGGCTCCTGACCGCCGTCCAGCACCATCACGACTTGGGCAGATACGACGTGTCGTAGGCGTCCTCAGGCGTGACGCTCTTCTCCAGGAGCCCCTGGTCGTACATGAAGTCGGCCATCCGGGTCCAGGTCTGCGGGTCGATCGCGCCCAGCTCGCCCTGATCGTTCTTCATCAGCGGCGCGGTGGCCTTGAGCACCGCGCGGGCGTTGTTCCGCTGCTTCTCGCCGCGCAGCCCCGGTACGTACTTCTCGCTGAGCTTGATGGCCTCGTCCTGGTGGTCGATCGCATAGCGCAATCCGCGCAAGGACGCGTCGACGAACTTCTTGATGTCGTCGCCGCGCTTGTCGAGCGTCTTCTTCTTGGCGCCGAGGCCCACGCCGACCAGCTGATCCCCCGCCGACCCCGAGTTGAGGGTTATCGACCGGACGGCCTTGCCCGCCTCCTTGAACGAGACGGCGTCATTGTTCAGATAGCCCATCACTCCCTCGACCTTGTTTCCGGTGAGGGCCGCCTGCTGGGTGAAGCCGATGTTCTGTACCTTGGCGTCCTTGGCGGAAAGGCCGCCCTCCTTCAGGAGCGCCAGCAAACCGAAATAGGTCTCGCCGAAGGCGCCGGGGGTGCCGATCTTCCGGCCCTTGAGGTCGGCGGGGGTCCGGATGTCGGATTCCTTGGGCACGATCAGCCCCACCGGGTATTTCTGGTAAAAGGTGGCGATGTCCACGACGGGCACATTCTTGGCGCGCGCCTGGAGCATCTCGTCGCCGCCCGCGTAGATCACATCTTCCTTGCCCGATGTGAGGGCCCCGAAGAGATCTTCGGCCGCGCCGTGGTGGCGCAGTGTCACATTGAGTCCGGCGTCCTTGTAGTAGCCCTTTTCGGCGGCCACATAGAACGGCGAGAACTGGATGTTGGGCGTGTAGGTCAGTCCCACGGTGATGCTTGCGCCGCCCTTGGCCCTCGCGTTCTTCGGCTCCTCGGCGCATGAGGTCAAAGTGGCCAGCGCCACCACCGAGGCGAGGACGGCCGTGCCCGTGACCCGATGTCTGTGAGCACGCCTCATGGACGTCTGCACGAAACGCACGTACTTCTCCTCTTGGGTGAAAGTTGTCAGTCGCGCTGAACGAGCCGCTCGACCAGGCGGACCACTCCGTACGAGACGGCGGCGAGAAGGCCGAGCATGACGAGCGTCGAGAACAGTCCGATGGTGTCGGCCTCCTGGCGCTGCACCGACAGCAGCTGCCCCAGTCCGTCGCCGCCCATCACGAATTCGCCGACGACCGCGCCGGTGATGGAGAGCGTGAGGCCGTTGCGCACCCCCGCGAGGACGCTGGGCAGGGCGAGCGGCAGCTCGATGTACCAGAGCATCCCCCACCACCCCACCCCGTCCACCCGCGCGGCCCCCATCACATCGGGGTCCAGCGACCGCAGCCCCAGCACGGTGTTGACGAGGATGGGGAAGAAGACCAGCAGCGCGCAGAGGACCGCGATGGGCAGCAGTCCGTACCCGATCCACAGGGCCAGCAGGGGGGCCAGCGCCACCGCGGGCATGGCCTGCGAGGCGGCCACATAGGGCTGGAGGGCCGCCGCGGCGATCTCGCTGCGGGCGATCAGATAGCCGAGCGGCAGCGCCACTCCGATGCCGATTCCGCTGCCCGCCAGCGCCTCCCACACCGTCTCCTTGGTGTAGTCGACGAGATCACCGTGGAAGACGTCATCGAGGAATTGCCGCGCGAGGTCCAGCGGAGCCGGAAGATAGAATTCCGCAACGGCTCCGGTCCGGGTCACGATGTCCCAGACGGCAAGCAGCAACACCCCGAATACCAGCGGCGGCAGCACACTCCGGAGCAGCGTTCCGCGCCGGTCGGCGAGAGCCGTCCCGGATGCCGCTCCGGATCCCGCTCCGGTCATTTTCCGGCCGGCCCCGGACCGCGACTTCTCACCATTTCCGCCGCCGTCGCCGGTCTTTCGCGCATGTCCCGGTCGGGGTGAATACGGCTCGTCCGCAGTCGACTCGCCGTCCGCGCCCGCCGTGGCGGTCGCGCCCCTTCCGTGCCCTTCGGTCATCCCCAAATCCCCTTGCATTACCGGCTGTTGCCAGATCTCGGCACGCCCGCAGGCAACCTATCGCCAGCACGCTCCGGATCACAATGTCGATGGGGAAAACGAAATTATCATGTGGACGTATTTCCAAGGATGCCGAGCTCAGTGGCGCGCACCCCGGCCTGGAAACGGGAGTTCGCCTCCAGCAGCTCCAGGATCCCGGTGACATAGCGGCGGTACGTACGCACCGAGATCGCCAGGTCGCGGGCGGCGGCCTCGTCGGTGACCCCGTCGCGCAGCCGGGCCAGCACCCGGCGGACCATTTCGGTGCGGGCCCGGTTGCCGAAGTCGAGCGGGCGGGCGGCGGGCACGGCGCCGCCCCAGATGGAGCGGAACATGCCGTACAGGGTGGCCACCACCACCGGGTCCTCGATGACAGAGGTCTGCCGCCCCTCCTCGGCCTCGGTGCACACCAGGGCGGTCCGGCCGTCGGCGATCACCGCCGTGGGCAGCGGCACCGACGCGATCCGCACCTGCGCGGGGCGCGCGGCCGGGGCGGCGCCGGAGGCCTCGGCGGGCGGCGCGGGCCCGGGGATCGGCCGCGGTACGGGCCCCGACGGCGCAGTTCCGGCAGCGGCCCCGGGCCCAGAGGCGGGTCCGGCGGACCCCGTGGACCCGGAGGCAGGCCCGGTCGATCCGGGGCCAGGGGCGGATCTGCCGCGCAGCACCCGCACCCCGACCGGCTCGCCGAGGTCCGTGAGCAGCGCGCCGAGCGCGGCCTGCACCGGCGCCATCCGGGACGAGCACTCGGGGAAGACGGCGTCCACGCTCCGCCCCGCCTGGCCGATCACCTCCTCGGCGGCGGCGAGGAACGCGGCGTCCTCCACCCCCACCTCGGTGAACCGCGCGTCCCGGGTCCGCCGGGCGCGGTGCTGGATCACCGTGGACTCGATGAGGTCCCGTACCTCCCGTAGCGTCCCCTCCAGAGTGTCCCCCGCGAGCGCGGCCTCCGGTCCAGGATCGCGTCCGCGCTCCATCATGTCGATATTCCCGCACTTTCCGCCTCGTGACGTGGTCAAGGTCTCGAGCGCCGTTCAGTGACGGCTGGGCAGCAGCCCCATTTCCACCGCCCGCACCCCCGCCTCGAAGCGGGAGTTGGCCCCCAGCTCGCGCATGATCTCCGCCACATACCGGCGGTAGGTGCGCAGGGAGACCTGCATCTGGCGCGCCGCCACCTCATCGGTGTGGCCGGTGCGCAGACACTCCAGGATCCGCCGTACGGAGTCCGGGCACAACCGCCCGCCCAGCCGCGGATAGTCCGCGAGCGCCACGGCGTTCCCCCAGGTCCCGGCGAACATCATCTCCAGGGCCCGCACCGTGGCGGGGTCCTCGACGAGCGACGCCTGCCCCGGGCCGCGCCCCGGCTCCGACGGCCCCCTCCTGAGGTAGACCACCTCGGCGTCGATGAGCAGCGCCTCGGGTAACGCCGGCAGCCCGCCGTCGCAGATCCGGATCTCGCACCGCGGATCGGTGCGCGCCAGCGCCCGTACCGCCCCCGAGGCCAGCACCGGCTCCTCGCACAACAGCCGTACGACGACGGCGCGCCGGGCTCCCCTGGCCGGCCGGGCGAGCGCGGCGCAGACGGCCCGCGTCTGCTCCTCGTTCCCCGACAGCACCACGCTGACGGTCCGCTCGGCGCAGTCGACCAGCGTGTCGACGACCTCGGCGAGCGGCACCTTCCCCAGAGCCGTCCCCGCCCAGGAGTCCTGGGCCAGCTCCCTTCGGTGCCGGGTGACCGTGGACTCGATCAGATCACGGGCGGCCAGCAGCGCGTGCTCGACATAGTCGATGGCGCCTGACGAGGGAGTCTCCGTGCTCTCCGTGCTCATGGGAGAAGGCTCGGACACCCTCACAAGACCAACCATGACTTCCCCTGCCGGGTGACAGTGACCTGGTTATGCGAATACCGGCCTGATTCTCGTCAATTTCCCTGCCCCGAAATGCGCGGGCAGCATTGTGCGAAATCCATGACGACACTAATTCGCGCACAGCGACCGCGTCAACGCAGGGCGTGAGGTAAAGAGTTGTCAAAACGGCGCGTGGCGGCGTGCGTCATGCTGTCGCGCCGCCGATGCGCCGGGGGCGCATGTCCACAAGTTACCGGCGAGTGCACCTTCCGGCTCCGGGGTGACTACGGACCGCAGCGATTCGACGCCGTTCGGCGACGCGGAGTGGGGGCCGGTGTCCGGTTACTGCCAACTCGGCACCGAAGATCGGTATCAGCCGAAGCTGATCGGCCCGTTGATGTCCTTCGCCTGGATGACCGGGCCGGTGATACGGGCGTTGCCCCCGATGCGGTTGTGCACGGCCCCCGCCTCCCCGGCCGATTCGCCGTGCTCACGCATCCAGGCCGCCAGGTCACGGCCGAACTCCGGGTCCCGCCGGGCCCGTTCGACCAGCAGATCGGCCAACTGGCGCAGCCGGGCGCCATCGTCGTACGGAATCGCCAGCGGATCCGGATCCGGATCCGGCTCACCGGCCGGTTCGCCCTCGCCCCACCGCAGCACCCTGCGGACCAGCGTGCCGAAGGACTCCAGGGCCCGCCGCCCGGCCTCGCCGCCGGCGCCCGACACCGCCGCGTTGACCGCGGCGACCAGCGCACCCCCCGTCACCGGGTCCATGGCCCACCCCCTGCCCTCGATCGGGGCCCTACGCTACCGGCGCCGCTGGTCACGGTTCCACCGCTTCCGCGCGGAGGGTGAACCAGACCGTCTTGCCGGTCGGGGTGAGATCCGTGCCCCAGTCATGGGCCGTCTTGCTCAGCAGGAACATCCCCCGGCCGCTCTCGGAGAGGAAGTCCGGCTCCTTGACCACCGGCAGCCCGGACTCGGTGTCGCTGACCGCCGCGTGGATCCCGTGGGGGAGGTTCTCCAGGGTGAGGACGCATTCGGGAGAGGCCGCGTGCTTGTGGACGTTGGACAACAGCTCGGTGACGCACATCCCCGCCGCGCTGATCAGCTCCTCACGCCCCCACAGCCGCAGTCGCGCCCCAACGGCGCGGCGTATGTCGGCGAGTATCCGCGGATGGGCACGGAGGCGCAGTTCGTATCGCTGCGAGATGTTCTCAGCCATATGCTCCGGGGCCCCTCCAAAGCACGACGCGCTGCCGTGTCCCCTAGCGATCCTGGCCTATGGAACGTCCCACTCGCAATGTTTCGACCCAGTCGCACAAGAGTGGCATATGCCTGGCTGGTAGGCGTAGTTGGCAATACGACAGACTGGCGACATGTCCTACCAGCCAGTGCCCACCGTTCGGCGCAGGCGCCTGGGCTCCACGCTACGGAAACTGCGCACCGAAGCGGGGATGACACTGGACGCGGCGGCCGACGCACTCAATGCGGCCGCGAACGGATCGTCCGACGCCCGCCGCTGGACGGCGCCGAAGCTCTCCCGGATCGAGAACGCCAACGCGACGATCCGCACCACCGAGGTCGAAACCCTGCTGAGGGCCTACGCCGTCACCGACCCGGGCACCCGCACAGCCCTGGAGGGACTGGCCAAGGACGCGGGCAAACGCGGCTGGTGGCAGACCTATCGCGGCGTCGTGGGCCCGGCCTACGCCGACTACATCTCGCTGGAGAGCGATGCGGAGAGCGTCCGCGACTACGCCTCACTCGTCGTCCCCGGCCTGCTCCAGACGGCCGACTACGCCCGCGAGACCATCGCGGCGAACGCCGTGGCCCGCACCGCCTCCGAGGTCGACGCCCTCGCCGAGGTGCGCCTGGCCCGCCAGGCCGTCCTCACCCGCTCCTGCCAACCGCTGCGGCTGTGGGCGGTCATCCACGAGGCGGCGCTGCGCCGCAGGTTCACCGGCCGGCGCGGCATCATGACAGCTCAGCTCAAGCGGCTGCTGGATGTGGCGGACTGGCCCACGGTCACCCTCCAGGTGATGCCGATCGACGCGGCCCCCAACCCCGGGGATGCGGGAGCGTTCACACTCGTGGCCTTCCCGGGGCCCATGCCGGATGTCGTCACCCAGGAGAACCTGCGCGGCCCCACATACGTCGAAGGAGTCGACGACGTCAACGTCTTCGCCGACGCCTTCGGCCATATCGTGGACCGCGCGCTGTCCACGGATGCGACGAAGGCCCTCATCGCTGGTCTGGTATGAGAAAGAGGGCCCCACATATGAACACCTCTGCAATGACCGCGCATCGCCACCCTCACTGGCGCAAGTCCTCGTACTCCGTGGGCGAGGGACAGTGTGTCGAGGTCACCTCCGCCGCCGGCCGCGTCCGGCTGCGGGAGAGCGACGACCCCGGCACCGTCCTGACCACCGGGCCGGCGGTGCTCGCCGCCTTCGTCCGGAGCGCGAAGGCGGGCGCGTTCGACGCCTGATCGTATGACGACGGTGTGGTGCCGCCCCGGGACGGCACCACACCAGCGACGTCAGAACTGGACGTCCGAGCAGGCATAGAAGGCGTTCGAGGTGTCCGCGATGGTCCACACGGCCAGGATCACGTGTCTGCCGGTCTTACCGCTCGGGATGGTGCCCGAGTGGGAGAGCGTGGACGGCGGACGCTGACCGTTGTACGGAACGGTCAGGAAGGGCTGGGACTCCAGGCTCGCACGGGTCAGCTTCTGGCTGGGGTTCCAGCCGTTCCTGGTGATGTAGTACTTGAAGTCCGTGGTCGCGTGGGAGGCCGTGAACCGCCAGTTGAAGGTGTAGCTCCGGCCGGCGGTCAGCTTGGTCGCGGGCCAGCCGCCGCCCCGCGGGTCGTCGAGCTGCGAGAACCGGCTGTTGCCGCCCGCGCAGATCGAGCCGTCCGCGGGACCGCCCGAGGGGAAGCCCTTCGGGCCCTCGACGCTCTGGGGCTCGTACTGGATGTCGCCGCAGCCCGTCACCGTGCCGTTGGCGCACAGCTTCTGGCGGCTGATGGGCGAGTCGGTGTAGCCGTGGCTGGAGGCGCTGCCGCCGGTCGCGAGGACGGAAATCGCCGCGAGACCGATGCCGATGACGGCGGCGCTGATCTTCTTGCGCATGCTTCGCTCCTGAAGACGTGGGGAGTGCTTCGACGAGCCGTGCACGGCGGTCTAGACCAAGTTTGAGAGTATCCAGGGGCAATAGTCATGTCCATACCAATGGCGTGGGGTGCGCGCGGCGGGTGGACGCGGGGTGGACGGGCCCTGACGGCGCCCCGACCACCCTGCCGGGTCGGGTAGGATTTCCACGTCAGCAGGCGCCGCTAGCTCAGTTGGTTAGAGCAGCTGACTCTTAATCAGCGGGTCCGGGGTTCGAGTCCCTGGCGGCGCACCAGTACCCATATCGCTGACCAGGGCGTCCTCGGCCTCCGAGGACGCCCATTCGTTGTGGCGAACAGTCTTCACTCTTCACTTGACGCGTCAAAAGGCCCCAGCAGTGCTGCTTACGCCGCGAGACCTGCCAAAGATGACATGTAAGATGCGCATATGTCTCTGTCGCACGCACTGCTGGGCCTCCTCGCCATCGAGCCCGCGAGCGGCTACGAACTGAGCAAGGAGTTCGAGCGCGACCTCGGGCGGTACGCCTGGCAGGCCGGCCACACGAGCGTGTACCCCGAGCTGATCCGGATGACGGAGCAAGGGCTCGTCGAGGTGACGCACGAGGGCGCTCGCCGTAGCCGGACCTACGCGGTGACGGACAAGGGCCGCGAGGAACTGAGGAGCTGGCTGCTCGCGCCATGGGGTCAGGGCGTGGTGCGCAATGAGCAGGTCCTGCGGCTGTTCCTGCTCGAGGCACTGGAACCGGACGAGACCGTCACCGCGCTGCGCGACCTCGTCGAACACGCCGAGGGGCGCATCTCCGAGCTCCGCAGGCTCCGCGAGGAACAGGACGCCGAACCACGACAGGGCCGCGACACCCTCGGGCAGCTCGCCGCGGAGTACGGCCTGCGCCAGTACCAGGCGACTCACGACTGGGCGCTGTGGGCCATCGAGCACGTGAACAGGCGCCAAGGGTCCGATTCGGCATAGGCATCGCCTCGCCTCGCCTCCTCCGGGCCCGCCACGGCCCAACGGACGGGGGCGCCACGGAACCCGTGGCGCCCCCGTCCGTGCTCCGCCGCCGCGTCCCGGTCGGCGACGCCGTCACTCGTCCGGCAGCCAGTTGCCGTGAAAGCCGAACGGGACGCGGCGGGGAAGGTGGATCGTGGCCACGGGTGGTGCCACGACGTTCTGGGCGTCCAGGATCACCAGGTCGCTCTTGTCGGTGCTCGCGTCGTAGACGTAGCTCAGCAGCCAGCCGGGGCCGCCCGGAGTGTCGTCGGCCGCGGCGAACGCGGCCTCGCCCGGAGTCCGGCCCGCGGCGAACTCGTGGCGCGTCGCGGTGCCCGAGTGCAGGTCGTAGCGGACCAGATAGGAGCGCGGCAGGCCGGTGCCGACATGCGGGCTGTCGGCCACCGTGACGTGCCCGAATCGGGAGTCCTGGCCCGCGAGGCGGTCGTCCACGCGGGGGAACTCACACGGGGTGTCGTCGATCTGGACCTCGGTGACCTTGCCCGCGTCGAGGTCGATCTCCCACCGCCACAGGGTGGCATTGGTCTCGTTGTAGACCGGGTAGCGGGCCACGTGCATCACGATCCGCCCGCTGTCGGGCCCCCCGTCGTACGCGTTCAGCGCGTGGAACACGTAGCACGGCTCGATGGGGAGCCAGCGGACGACACCGAACGGGTCATTGCGGCGCAGCACGCCGAGCCGCGCCCCGTACGTCGGGTGCCACTTGTACGGAAGACCGTCGCCGTGGAGGGCCGTGTCCTGGTCGAAGAGGACGGGCAGGTCCATGAAGACGAGGTAGGAGGCGGTCAGATGGAAGTCGTGCATCATCGTGTGCGCCGGCACATTGATCGGCCGACTGACCGTCAGGGCGCCCGACGCGTCCGCCCGGTGGTACGTGAGGAAGGGGGGCTTGAAGCCGCCGTATCCGAAGAAGTGGAGCTCGCCGGTGACCGGGCACGTCTTGGGGTGCGCGGTCATGCCGGTGGTGAGACGCCCGCCGAAGTCGTGGGCCCCGATGGTGTCGAGCTCGCGACCGGGGCGGCTGTCGAGCTCGTACGGAAGGGTCCCCTCCACCAGGGCGAAGGTGCGCCCCGCGTGCCGCACCACGTGGGTGTTGGCCGAGCCCGCGGCCAAGTCCTCCTCGGGACCGTTGGCGTAGGTCGTCCGGCCGTCCGTGTACTTCGTGGTCCTGACCCAGCGGTTGCGGTACGAGGTCGCCCTGCCGCCGTCGAGACGGACGCCGTGCACCATGCCGTCGCCGAAGAACCAGTGGGCGGAGTCGGCGTCCTGGGGGTTGGGCCCGTTCCGCACGTACCAGCCGCTGAGCTCCGGCGGAATCGCCCCGGTGACCTCCAGGTCCCGGACGGTCATCTCGTCCATCACCGGGGCGAAGTTCTGCGCGAGGTGCGGGACGGGTGTCGTGGTCATCATGATCGGACTCCTTGAACCATGGCGTCGTTCATCCGTGCCTGGACGCGCTTGGGGTACTGGACCGTGACGATGGCGGGGACGACGAGCCCGGTGACCTGGAAGAAGACCCTGAACGCCACGTTCAGGTCGGCGACCACGACCAGGCCCAGGGTGAGGGTGCTGATCGAGAAGGCGGTGGCCCAGACCCTGGTGAGGATCAGGTTGGTCCTGATGAAGCCGGGGTGGTTCCACATATCGGGCCTTACGTCCCGCTTCGCGAGACCGGTGGTGAACGGGTGGCCGAAGACGATCGACCCCCATGCGGTGGCGGCCAGCCAGGCCATGGACACCGGCCCGTCGAGATGCTCGGCGGGGCTGTTCGTGTCGGCGAAGGCCAGCACGGTCCACAGCGCGAAGAACAGGGTGTTGCTGTACTCCAGAACGAGGGCGTCGGCCTTGTAGCCGTCCATCATCCCCTTGACCAGGACCAAGGTGCTGACGACGAGAGCGCCCAGGGATGCCCACTGCCATCCGAAAGCGGCCAGGCCCGCGAAAGCCACCCATGGCAGGAAACCCTTGATGAATTGCATTCCACTCCTTGTTGATGGGGGATTTCGGCCACCGTGGGCCGTCACCTCCAGTCGCTGAACCGGCGCGCCCGGCGCTGCTGCCTACGGCTGCGGATGAGGTCCAGCCGATCGCCCTGATGTCCGTCGGCGTACGGCGCCGCCGGGGCGGGGCCGTACGGCCGCCCGGGGGCCTCTTCGTCCAGTGGCGGGGGCGTGAACCGCTGCGACACCTGTTCCGGAAACGTCCTGCCGTCCCGCTCCGGGGCGAACGCCATGCCGGAGGACAGCACGCGCGGAACGAGGACGAGCGCCTGTCCGAGCCGGTTGACGCCCAGCATCAGCAGAATGGTCGCCGAGGACGCCGCCACCTTCGCGTCCACTACGTGTGCGACGGCCATCATCCCCACGCGGGTGACCACCAGCAGGGCCCACAGCCACAGGCCGACCGCCGGCATCCGCGCCCACAGCACCCCGGCGCGCCGCTCCAGCCGGATCGTCGCGCCCTGAGCGGCGCCGATACCGGCGGCCAGCAGCGCTCCGGCCACCAGGCACACCACGTCGATGGAGGCCGGATGGCGGCCATGCCGACTCAGATCGGCTATGCCGATCACCGTGAGGACCACGGGCAGCAGCATCAGCCGCCGGCCGGTGAGCGCCTCTCCTCGCAATTGGCGCGCGATGAGGGCCACGACGACCGCCACGGCGGCCAAAACCTCGAAGAAGCTCATGCGACTCAACCTACATGTCATCCTCGACATGTCAAAAGCAACGCTTGCATGGCTGGACACCCGCCCAACAAGGCAGGACTCAACAGTCATGCGCCGACTTGACATGTCAGAGTTGTAGTGTGCAGAGTCCCACCAGGCCGCACCCACACCCGGAATGAGTCAGGAGCTGTTGACGGTGAGACCTCTGTACGGAATCGACGTCGAGCGGATACGAGCGTTCGCCGACGCGGTCTTCGCCATCGCGATCACGCTCCTCGCCCTGGAAATCAAGGTCCCCGAGGGCCTCCCGGCGGCCGAGCTCGGGCACGCCCTGAAGGAGGAGGCGCTCCCGTCCATCGCCGGGTACCTGCTCAGCTTCGTGGTGGTCGGGGCGCTGTGGATCTCTCATCACCGGCTGTTCCGGATGGCCAAGGTGGTGAACGGCCCGCTGCTCTACCTGGATCTGGCGCTGATGGCCCTCGTCGCCGCCCTGCCGTTTCCGACGAAGATCGTCACGGAGTACCACAGCAGCGCGATCGCGACCTCGCTGTACGCCGGCACGATCACCCTGGCCGCTCTGCTGATCACGGCGATGGCGGCCCACCTCCTCAACCGCCCCGACCTGCGCGACAGCGACACTCCGCGCGGCCTGGTCACCCAGACGCTCCAGCAGACCGTGGGTGTCGCGATCGTCTTCGGAAGCTCGGTGCCGGTGGCGGTGATCGTCTCGTCCGACGTGGCGGAGTACTGGTGGATCCTGGCCGTTCCCGTCCGGTACTGCCTCGCACGGCACCACGCCAAGAAGCGCAAGCACGCGGCGACCGAGTCGCCCCGCCCCTCTACTACGGCTTCGGGAAGTGCAACAAGATGATGCGGTGAGCGAAGCACCTTCATTACTGGCGGCCGATTCGGGCGGCGGGCACGACTCGATCCTGCTGCTGTTCATCTGCCTGATCGGGGTCATCGTCATCTTCACCCTGATCGGCATGCTCGGCTCCGGCATCGCCCGGCGCACCGGCCGCCGGAAGACGCGGGCCGAATGGCTCGGGGGAACCGCCCTGCTGTCCGTCTGCGCGACCATCGCCCTGTACGCCTGGGGCGCGCTCCACGTGATGTTCATGGAGAGCGACAACATGCGCGAGGAGTGCGCCAAGGCGGGCGGGGCGGCGAAGGCGGCCCAGGTCGACCGCTACTCGGCGAGCTACCTTCCGCTGCGCTTCACCTGCCGGATCGACGAGGGCGGAAGTTACGACGCCGCGGTCCCCGGATACGTCAACCCGGCCATGGGCATCGCCTTCGTCCTGGCCATCGCCACGGGCGCGGTATCCGCCGTGGCCCGTGACCAGCGGGCGGCGGTCTGAGCGGCGGGCTCCCGAGACGGGGAGTCCCGGCGCGCCTGCGCGCCGGGACTCCGGGTCGGCATGGTGCTCAGCAGGAGGGGCAGGGCGTGCAGGCGCTGACCCTGACGTCGTCGATGACCGGCCCGTAGGCACTGTCCTTCGTGCTGGCGAACGCCAGCGTCGTGGAGGTCCCGCGCGCCACGAAGGTCACCTCCCGGGTCACATAGCCCATGTTCGCGAAGGTCTTGCCCGTGACGTCAAAGCTGAAATCCTGGAAGTTCTGCCCGTCCACCATCACCTTCCCGGTCTTCACGGTCGGGCCTCCCCCCGGATTACCGGCCAGGGAGTACGTCACCGAGTACCGCTTCCCCGGGACCGTGCTGAAGGTCTGCGCCACGGCCCCGGCGCCCTGACCGTTGAGGTCCACGGACTGGCCCCCCTCGGCCGCCTGCCAGTAGCCGTCCCCAATGTGGTCCACGCTTCCGGCCGTGACCTTCCACGGCCCGATGGACGCGCCCATCCCCAGGTCCACGAACGTGTTGGCCGCCACCGTGGGCGTCTCGAAGCTGCCGTCGTCGAAGCGGCTGACGGCGGCGGCCGTCGCGGTACCGGCCCCCATACCGGCCAGCACCCCGGCGACGGCGAGCGATGCGACAAAGATGCGAATAGGCGACATGTTCCCCTCCAGTGCGACTCATTCGGCAATGTGCCGAATTGATGGCGCCGCTGAATCTTCCGTACCGGAGGATCACACGCCAGGGCCCGCCCCCCGGCGCACCGTGGTGCGGACCGGGTCGAGCGCGGCTGGTGCGCCGGTCGATCACGCCTAGCCGCCCCTCGGGGAGGGAGGGTGTGGGTTGCTCGATTTGGTCGGGTGCGGCACCGTCTCGCGCCTTCGGCGCATTTGAGCAGCGGGGCAGGGGGTGGGGGGCGCGGCCGCGTCGCCGGGCGCCGGGCGGCCGGTTGTGGCCGCCGGTGGCGGCCACGGTCTTCCGGAGCGAAGGCCGTTGCCGGACCGCCTGCCGGGGGGTGGTCTCGAAACTGTTTGACAAATTAGTTGCTTCAGATCAAGCGTTTTTGGGAGGGATACCCGGAGGGGCCGCCCCGGGCCCGTCGGCCCGCACCCCGGATCGGCCCCGGCCCTCGGACACGGAAGCCGCCACGGCACCGGCCCCCACCGGCCCGGCGGCCGGCGGCGAGGCCCCGGCCCCCCACCCCCGGCCCCATGCTCAAAGTCACCTCGCCTCGGTGATCCGCGCCCATACGGTCTTGCCCGGCCCCCTTCGCTCCTCGTCGTCCGACGTGGGCGCCTTCTGCGCCCTCTTTGAGCGGAGGCTGCCGCCCGCCACCGAGGAACAGGTCGCGCGCGAGGTGACAGCCCGCCTGAACCGCCAGCGCCTTCTCACCGAGAGGCCGAACACGGCGTTCAGCTTCATCATCGAACAGGCCGTCCTCGAACGGAACATGGGAGGTTCGGAGGTGACCCGGGCGGTGATCGACCATCTGCTGGAGGTGGGCCATCGGCTTAACGTGGAGATCCAGCTCATGCCGCTGCGACGAGAGGAGCACTCCGGTGTCGACGGCCACATGTACCTGGCCGAGACCTCGGACCATCAGTGGGTCGGCTACACCGAAGGGCAACGTTCGAGCAGCCTGATAGTTGCGCCGAAAGACGTGAGCGTCCTCCTCCAGCGCCGCCTTCATCGCACACATCTGACCTGCTCGCGCCGCCGCCGCTAAGCTGTTCGGATCGGAGGTGGCGGTGACGGCGCACTCGAATTCGCATTCGCATTCGCGGGGGATGACGAACGACATCCAGGAACGCATCAAGCGGCTGATCATCGACCAGCGGCTCCCCTCGGGCGCCCCGCTGCCCACCGAGACCGAGCTGATGGAGCTGCTCGGCGTCAGCCGTAACTCCGTGCGGGAGGCGCTCAAGGCGCTCCAGGCGATGGGGATCGTGGAGATCCGGCACGGCTTCGGGACGTACGTCGGGCCGATGTCGATGGCGCCGATGATCGAGGGGCTGATCTTCCGTACCGTCGCGGGGCACTACCGGGGCGAGGACAGCCTCCTCCAACTGCTCGAGCTGCGCGAGGCCGTGGAGACGGGGCTGATCGCGCGGCTGGCCGGGCGGATCCCGGAGGCGGATCTCGCCGAGCTGGACGCGGTCGTGCGGCGGATGGAGGCGGAGGCGGCGGAGGGCTCGGTGCGGGCCGAGACCGACCGGGCCTTTCACGCCGCGCTCTACGGAAGCCTGGACAACACGCTGCTGAGCGAGGTGCTGGAGGCGTTCTGGGACGCCTTCCACCGGGTGCGCACCGACCTCGTGGACGTGCCCACCGATCCGAAGGTCACCTGCAAACAGCACCGGGAGATCCTGGAGTCGGTGCGCTCGGGGGACGCCCTACGGGCCGAAGAGGCGATCCGCGACCACTTCGGGAACATCCGCATCCGACTGCGGTCGGCGCATAGCGACTGAGCGGCTCACGCCTGGGCGAGCAGAGGGTCGTAGGCTGCCGATCGTCGGCGGCCGGACATGAAGGCCAGGAAGTCCCCGATGAAGGCGCCGCGCGTGTAGGTACGGCCGGTGCCGACGGTGTCGCGGTGGAACGCGGTCTGAAACAGCGTCCGGTATTCGTCGGCGTCGATGTGCTGGTCGCCGTCCTTGTCCGTGGCGTCGAAGAGGACCTCGGCGACCTTGATCAGTGCGGGGCCGGCCAGGGAGGGAACGGCGGCGGCGTACTCGCGGGCGCTGACGCGGCCGTCACCGTCGGTGTCCAGTGCCGTCTGGAGCTCACGCCACCAGTCGGCGTAGGCGTTGTAGAGCCTCGTTTCCTCGGGCTCCTCCAGATCGAGGCGGGTGGACAGTTCGCGGGCCATGGCGGCGAGGTCCGGCCAGTCCACGTACCCGTCGCCGGTCTGGTCGAGCACCTCGCGGAAGAACTCCTCCGCACCGCGTTCGGTGCCGGTGCGGGAGCCGGGTTCCGGTTGCGGAGGGAGAGGCGTGATGAGCCGGATCAGGGCACCGGCTCGCCGCATTTTGTCGTGCAGGGCGGTGACCGCCCGAGCTCGTGGGTCGTCACTGTGGGGCGAGAGAGCCAGCAGGTCGGCGATGGCGTCGGCTCGGACCCAGCCGTCCGGCAGGAACCGGGTCAGACCGACGGCCAGATAAGCCCCCTGCATCAGGGTCTGCGCACCGGGCATCTCGGGCAGCCCGGCACGCCGTCGGAAGGGCTCCGGGAGCGAGGCTACGGTGATCGCCCCGATGAGCGGGCCGACGACGGCCCGGCCGGTGGCCCACAGCGTGGGCAACCCGCCCAACAGGGCCGGAGCGGGCAGATGGTCGAACAGCTTGTAGAGGATGATCCGCATCGCCTCGGTGTTCTCCAGCTCCCGCGCCACCACGTCGTCGTAGTAGAGCCAGAACTCGGAGAGGGTGGGCGGCAGGTGACCGGCCTCGTCTCCCATGGCGGCCAGGTATGCCTGGAACTCGGTGTACAGCCGCTCCATGGCGTGCTGCTCAAGAGGCTGTCCGCTCAGTCGGCACATGGTCACGGTGGACTCGAAGATGGTGGCCACCACCCAGGCCCGTACGGCGGGGTCCATCGCGCTGTAGGGCCGGCCCCGCGGGTCGGTTCCGCTGAGCCGTGCGTGGAGGCGGTTGAGCCGTGCCGCCTCGCGGAGCCGTAGCTGTTCGTCGTCACCGAACATGCGCTGCAAGCTGCGGATGGTGTTGCGCAGCCGTCGCCACGGGTGGGCGACGAAAGTGGAGTTGTCGATCAGCGCGGCGCCGACCTGCGGGTGCGCGGCCTCCAGCACAGTCGCCCGGACCATGGCCAGGGCCCATCGCGGATCGTTGACGAATTCCTGGAACTGCGAGCCCGCGCCGAACAACCCACCGTCCTGGGCGCTGTCGGGGGTTCCGCCGTCTGCGATGGTCACGATCGGGAATCTCCGTTCTGCTCGGGCAGCACGCCACCGAAGCGGCGATCGCGTTGCCGGTAGGTGTGCAGGCATTCGAGGAAGTGCGGCGCGCGGAAGTCGGGCCAGAGCACGGTCGGGAAGACCCATTCCGCATAGGCGACCTGCCAGAGCATGAAGTTGGAGATGCGCTGTTCCCCCGAGGTCCGGATGACCAGGTCCACGTCGGGTGTGTCGGGGAAGGGCAGATGGGCGGCGAAACTCCGCTCGTCCACCGCCTCGGCCGCCACACCCGCGCGGATCAGTGACCGCGCGGCCGCGACGATGTCCCCGCGGCCGCCGTGATTGAACGCGACGGTCAGGGTCATCCCTCGGTTGTCGCCGGTCAGTGTCATCAGGTCGGCGAAGTCGCGTGCCAGTGCCCGAGGGATCCTCGGGTCGCTCACCCCGAGGAAGCGGCAGCGGATCCCCCGTGCGTGCAGCAGCGGCGCGTGCTTGCGCACCACCGTGCGCACCAGCCGCATCAAATAGTCGACCTCGGCACTCGGCCGGCTCCAGTTCTCGGTGGAGAAGGCGTACAGGCTCAGCCACTCCACGCCCGCGGCCCGAGCCGCCTCGATGACGTCGATCACGGTCGTCTCCGCCGCCCGATGACCCGACGTACGCGGCAGCGACCGCTGGGCCGCCCACCGTCCGTTGCCATCCATCACACACGCCACGTGACGCGGCACCCTGAGCGACCGGTCACCATCGGCGAACCGCAACGCGGAAGCGGGATCGGCGAACGCATCGCCCACAGTGTGCCCAGCTACCACGGCAGCCCTCCCCTTGGCCCGCCACCACAGGTCGACACGGCGATCGCACCTGAAGCAGGGTGCCAGCCCCCGAGCCCGAATGGCGCGCCGGAGCCACGCATTCACCCTTGGATCTGTTGTCCGAATCAATCGGCACCGAATCCGGAAGGCAGCCATTCCATGTCCGTAAGGTCGGCTGCCTCCACTATCGTTCCCCTGCGGCCGAAGGGGGGCCGGGGGCCGACAGAACGTGACGGCACGCACTCAGTCCTGCGTGCGGGGGGATGACTCATGACGTCGACGCCGACTGGCGCCCGCCATCCGTCGTACGGCGAGTACGACTCGTCCACGACCAGGCGCCTGCGCATCCCGAGGCAGCACCCGACCGGGCCGGACCGGCACCGGCCCCGGCGGCGGCCACTGCCGAAGTACGACTACGAGCACTACAGCAGGCTGGCCGGACCGCTGACCCAGCCCGAGCCCGAGCCCGGCAAACCGTACCGGGTGCGCTACCGCAGTCTGCTCGCCGAGGAGCCGCACCGGATCCGCGCGGCGCTGCTGCTCGGCGCCGCGCCGCTGGTCTCGCTGGGGCTGCTGGTCTGGCTGACGCAGCCCGCGCACTGGACCAGCCGGGAGGGCACCGGCCCGGTCCTGGCGGTCATGGACGTCGTGATGCTGGTCTCGATAGGGCTGATCGAGTTATTCCGGACGCTGAACGTCACGTCCAACGCGCATGCGACGCTCGTCGCCCGCGACCCCGTCCCCGTCGTGCCGGAGACCGGCACCAAGGTCGCCTTCATCACCACCTATGTCCCCGGCAAGGAGCCGCCGGCGATGGTGCGGAAGACCCTGGAGGCCGCGATCCGCGTCCGGCACCGCGGGGTGCTGCATGTCTGGCTGCTGGACGAGGGGGACGATCCGGAGGTCAGGGAGGTCTGCCGGCGGCTGAACGTCTATCACTTCACCCGTAAGGGCGTCGAGAAGTGGAACCAGCCCAAGGGCCCGCACCGCGCCAGGACCAAACACGGCAACTACAACGCCTGGCTGGACGCGCACGGCGATGAGTACGACTTCTTCGCCTCCGTGGACACCGACCATGTGCCGCTGCCCAACTATCTGGAGCGGATGCTCGGCTACTTCCGCGATCCGGACATCGCCTTCGTCGTCGGCCCGCAGGTCTACGGCAACTACGACGCGGCCGTCACCAAGGCCGCCGAGAGTCAGCAGTTCCTCTTCCACGCGCTGATCCAGCGGGCGGGGAACGCCTACCGGGCACCGATGTTCGTGGGCACCAACAACGCGGTGCGGATCAGCGCGATCCAGCAGATCGGCGGGGTGTACGACTCGATCACCGAGGACATGGCCACCGGATTCGAGCTGCACCGCCACCGCAATCCGGCGACCGGCGGCTCATGGGGGTCGGTCTACACCCCGGATGTACTGGCGGTCGGAGAGGGGCCGAACGCCTGGACGGACTTCTTCACCCAGCAGCTGCGCTGGTCGCGCGGTACCTACGAGACGATCGTCAAGCAGCTCTGGAAGGCGCCGTTCTCGCTGCGGCCCGGCAGGCTCTTCAACTACTCCCTGATGATGATCTTCTATCCGATGTCGGCGCTGAACTGGATCCTGGCCGCGCTGAGCTGCGCGCTGTTCCTGGGCTTCGGCGCCTCCGGCGTCGAGATCGACCCCGCCATCTGGATGATGCTCTACGGCAATGCCTCCGCGCTCCAGATCGGCCTCTATGTCTGGAACCGGAGACACAACGTTTCCCCCCATGAGCCGGAGGGGTCCGGCGGGGTGGCCGGAATGGTCATGTCGGCGCTGGCCGCGCCCATTTACGCCCGCTCGCTGCTCGATACCGTGCTGCGCCGCAAGAGCCGCTTCGTGGTGACTCCGAAGGGCGACTCCGCGAGCCCCGACACCCTCTTCGGCACCTTCCGGATCCATCTTTTCTTCCTGGTGGTCTTCGGCGGGTCGCTCGCCTCTTCCTTCTACTTCGGCCACAGTCATCCCGCGATGACCGTTTGGGCATCACTTGCCCTGGCTGTCACAGCCGCGCCGATCATCGCCTGGCGGTGGACCGTCCGCCAGGAGAAACGGAACACGCAGCCCGCCCTTGGGGGACGATAAGAAGTGAAGTACCGACCGAGTCGCCGCACCCGCCGCTTCGGGATCGGTGCGGCGGCTGTCTTCGTGCTGGCCGGGATGAACGGCCCGGCCCTCTACCGTTTCAGCTCGGACAAGTACCACGCGTACAAAATCGACCAACCGGAGTACAAGGCGGAGAACGGCCACTGGGATGTGGTCGATGTCCCCGAGGAATACCGGATCAATACGATCCACGCCGCCCTGCTGCACACCGGCAAAGTGCTGCTGGTGGCCGGCTCCGGGAACAACGCCAAGAACTTCGCCGCCAAATCCTTCCGCAGCGTCCTATGGGACCCGGAGCAGAACACCTTCACCAACATTCCCACCCCCAAGGACCTCTTCTGCTCCGGGCACAGCCAGCTCCCGGACGGAAAGCTGCTGGTGGCGGGAGGTACCCAGCGCTATGAGAAGCTCAGGGGCAATGTCGAGAAGGCGGGCGGACTGATGTTCGTCCACAACGAGAGCCCCGACAAGCCTAAGACCCTCCCCGCCGGGACCCGCTTCACGGGGAAGGAGAGCGGCAAGACCTTCGAGTCCAAGGACCCGATTCTCGTTCCGCGCGCGAAGAAGAGCAAGAATCGCAAGGGGAAGGTCACCGTCACCGCGAGCACGGCGCGGGTCTATGTGGAGGCGCTGCGCAAGGGCAAGAAGTACCAGACCGGCACCGAGGACAATTACCGGATCTCCGGGCTGAGGGGAAAGGACAAGCGGAACTTCTACGGGATCGCCCAGAAGCTGTCGTTCGACAAGAAGGACTTCCAGGGCATCAAGCAGGCGTATGAGTTCGACCCGGAGGCCGAGCGGTATGTCCCGGTCGGTCCGATGAACGAGGCCCGCTGGTATCCGACCCTGACCACCCTCCAGGACGGCAAGGTGCTCGCGGTCTCCGGGCTGGACGAGATCGGCCAGGTGGTGCCGGGGAAGAACGAGATCTACGACCCCAAGACCAAGAAGTGGAAGTACCTGCCCAAGAAGCGCTTCTTCCCGACCTACCCCGCGCTGTTCCTGACCGACAAGGGCCGGGTCTTCTACACCGGCTCGAACGCCGGATACGGCCCGGATGACAAGGGCCGCACGCCCGGCATCTGGGATCTGAAGACCAATCGGTTCGATGTGGTCCCGGGCATCAGCGACTCCGACGCCCTGGAGACGTCGATGTCCGTGCTGCTGCCGCCCGCGCAGGACCAGCGGTACATGGTGCAGGGCGGGGGCGGGGTCGGCGAGGACCCCAAGTCCTCGGCGAAGACCCGGATCGTCGATCTGCACGCCGATAAGCCGCGGTTCCGCAATGGCCCGGAACTGTATGCGAAGGTGCGCTATCCGAGCAGTGTGATCCTTCCCGATGACACCGTTCTGACCACGAACGGCTCGGGCGACTACCGGGGCCGCGGCGCCACCAACGTGCTGAAGGCCGAGCTCTACAACCCGAAGAGCAACACCGCGCGCGCGGTGGCCGATCCGCTGGTGGGCCGCAACTACCACTCGGGGGCGCTGCTCCTGCCGGACGGCCGGGTCATGACCTTCGGCTCGGACTCGCTCTTCGCCGACAAGGCCAACACCACGCCGGGTGAGTTCCAGCAGCAGATCGACCTCTACACCCCGCCGTATCTCTTCCGCGACTCCCGTCCGAAGCTCGCCGACACCGCGCCCAGGACGGTCAAGCTCGGCGGGAAGACCACTTACCGGACCGCGCACGCATCGGCGATCACCAAGATGCGGCTGATCCGGCCCGGCTCCTTCACCCATGTGACCAATGTCGAGCAGCGGTCGATCGCCCTTGACTTCACCCGGACGAAGGACGGGGTGACGGTGACCCTGCCGAAGGACTCGTCCGTGGTGCCGCCGGGGTGGTACATGCTCAACGCGGTGGACGACCAGGGAACGCCGTCGAAGGCGGCGTGGGTGAAGGTGCCCGCCCCGAAGAGGAAGTGACGGCTAACTACTTCCACGGTCGGCGTTACGGGCGAGATCGAGCGCGTACCGGGGCCACCACCGACCCGCGGTGGGACCGCCCTTGCAGGTGCCGTCCGACTCGCCCGGACGCTTGATCCACAGATAGGCGTCGATCCGCTTGTCCCCGGTGTCGACGGTCGGCCTCTCGCCCAGCGCCCGGCCCTTCGGATTGCACCACGCCTGCGGGTCGTTCTTCCCCGGGACCGGGCCATTGCCGTTACGGCTGGTGTCGATCACGAAGGGCTTGCCGCCGATCAGCGCGGACAGCCGCTTGCCGTAGGCCCGGTTCTCCTGGGTCGTCTGGTAGTTCGAGGTGTTCAGCGCGAAGCCGTCGGCCTTACGGATACCGGCCCGCTTCAGCGGCTCGACCATCCGGCGCGGGTCCTTGATCCAGTGGGGGTTTCCGGCGTCCAGATAGACCTTGGTGCGCGGCAGCCCCTTGAGCTTGTCCACCGCGCCGGTCAGTAAGTCGTACCGCTCCTCGTGGAACTGCTTGGGCGTACAGCCGTCCACCACGTGCGGCAGCGCGTCGGGCTCCAGGACGACCGTCGCCCGGCGGTCGCCGATCCCCCGGACCACCTTGTCCAGCCAGATGCGATAGGCGTCGCCATCGGCCGCGCCGCCCTTGGAGTACTGCCCGCAGTCGCGGTGCGGGATGTTGTAGAAGACCAGCAGCGCATCCCGGTTCACCTGATCCGCGGCCGCGGTGAACCCCCGCGCCTGCCCCTCCGGGTCGTCCACCCCCAGCCACTCCGCGACGGGCTGCTCCGCGATCTTCGCTATCAGCCTGGCCTCGCCGTCCTCGCCCTTCTTCCGATACGCCGCGAGCTGGCGCGCCGCGCTGCCGTCCGGATTCACCCAATAGGGGATCGTGGCCTTGGGCCGCTGCTTCGGCTGCCCGGCGAGCGAGGCATGGTCACTGTCCCCCTCCGAGGCCCCGAAACACCCGGAGACCACGGCGCACGACAAGAGCGCCCCGGCGACGGAGACCACGCGGGTACGGCTGCGGGCGCCGACGTGGGCACGGGCGACGTGATGCGAACGGCCGGCGCAACTGCCGTACATCCACTCCCCCTTGGGTGCACGCTCCGGGGAACAAACGGCGCTCCCCCGGCGGGACAAGACCGGTCGAATCAATCCTTACACACCACCCCGAACCACCGTGCCCTCATCCACGACCCGCCCCGCTTTTCGCCCGTACGCCCACGACGAGCCGCGACGCGGCGCGGCGCGGCCCTCGGAGGGGGTGCCGTCGCACCGGCTAGTGCGGCGCACTGCGGCTGCCCGCCGACACGTTGCCGGGGGAGCCCGTCGTGCCCGTCAGGTAGGCCGAGACGACGACGTTCGCCGAGTACGTCCGGGTCGAGCGGTCGTACTTGCCCCCGCATGTGATCAGCCGCAGCTCCGCGCGGTCATGGGACCGCGACCCGTACACCCGTCGCGCGTCGAAGTGCTTCTCCGGCACCACCTCGACGTCCTCGACCGTGAACTCCGCCGTCGTCCCGTCCGATCGCGCGACCCGCACCCGCTCCCCCCGCTTGAGGTCGCTCAGCTCGTGGAAGACCGCCGGTTTGCTCTTCGTGTCCAGGTGGCCGACCAGCAGGGCGGCGCCCGGGGAGCCGGGCTCGGGGCCGGCGCGGTACCAGCCGACCGTGCCGGGGCGGCTGAAGGGCGGGGGCTGCACGGCCCCGTCGCGGTCCAGGCCGCTGGCGACGATGGGGGCGCGGACCCCCGCCGCCTCGATCACGACCCGCTTCGGCCGGGCGGAGGCCAGCGGCGCGTGCGCCGGGGGCAGCGGATGGGCGGACGGCCGCCCGACCGCGGCCACGTCCCCGGTCATGGGCGCCGGACCGCCCGTGCCCTCCGTCGCGTCCCGGCCCCACATCCACAGGCCCAGCAGCAGTGCCGCCCAGGCGAGTCCGATGGCCGGCCGTCCGAGGCTGGAGAAGCGCTTCCTGATGCCGTCCATGTTTCCGTCGTTTCCGTCGTTTCCATCGCTTCCGTTGCTTCCGTTGCTTCCGTCCATCTCCGTATCCAGATCCATGGGGGTCAGCTCGCGGCACGGGAGGGATGGCGGCGGCGGTGGACCGCGAGGCCGCCGACGGCCACGGCCGTACCGCCGGAGAGCACCAGGCCGTACGCCTCCGCGGCGCCGATGTCGTCGCGTGGCCGCGCCTCGTCGGGCGCGGTACCGCCCCCGCCGGCGCGGACGGGGGCGACGGGCGAGGGCGGGCGCTCCACGGCGAGGGCGACCCCGCCCGCGCCGCCCTGCCCGTCCCCGCCCGCGCTGTCCGCGCCCGTTCCGTCCGCGCGGACGAGGCCGCCGTCCGCGCAGTCCAGGGTGACCCGGTGCGCCCCCTTGGCCGCCGTCGAGCGGATCGTCGCCTCGCTGAAGAGCGCGTCCCCCTCGGGCGTCAGCTCCGCGTCGTCCACGAACACCGGTGACGAGGCAGTGGCCACCCGGTCCGGGCAGCCGAAGGCCCAGACCTCGACCTCGGCGCCGGGGGCGAGGGCCCGCGGACTGATCCGGATCGTGGTGGTGGCGGAGTGGCGCTGCTCGGCGAGGGCCGGAGCCGCGGCCGTCACCGCCGCGACGACGGCGCACGCTGCGCTACAGAGAGTGAGTGCGACAATGCGCATGGTGAAACCTCCCGATACCAAGAGGCTCACGCGCCCGGCAGGGCCCCGCATCCGCTGCGGGCGCCTACTGCGCCATCCGGGGCACAGGGCTCACCGGCGGGTCGTGCCAGGGCTCACGCGCGGGTCATGCGATGCGTTCCACGAGGTCCGCGATGGAGTCGACGACCGTGGACGGGCGGTACGGATACCGGTCCACCTCTCCCGCCTTGGTCACCCCGGTGAGCACCAGGAAGGTCTCCATACCGGCCTCGAGCCCGGCCCGCACATCCGTGTCCATCCGGTCGCCGATCATCGCGCTGGACTCGGAGTGGGCGCCGATCGCGTTCAGCCCGGACCGCATCATCAGCGGGTTGGGCTTGCCGACGAAGTAGGGCTCCTGGCCGGTGGCCTTGGTGATCAGCGCGGCCACGGAGCCGGTGGCGGGCAGCGCGCCCTCGGCGGAGGGGCCGATCTCATCGGGGTTGGTGGCGATGAACCGCGCACCGTCGTTGATCAGCCGGATGGCCTTGGTGAGCGCCTCGAAGCTGTACGTACGGGTCTCGCCGAGCACCACATAGTCCGGCTCGACATCCGTAAGGACGTAGCCGATGTCGTGCAGCGCGGTGGTCAGCCCCGCCTCGCCGATGACATACGCGGTGCCGCCGGGGCGCTGCTCGTCCAGGAACTGGGCGCTGGCCAGCGCCGACGTCCAGATGTTGGCCACCGGAACGTCCAGCCCGATCCGGGACAGCCGGGCGTGGAGGTCGCGCGGGGTGTAGATGGAGTTGTTGGTGAGCACCAGGAAGGGCGTGTCGGATTCGCGCAGCCGCTTGATGAAAGCGTCGGCACCGGGCACCGGTATGCCCTCGTGCATCAGCACACCGTCCATGTCGGTGAGCCATGACTCGATCGGCTTGCGCTCTGCCACTGGTTGCTCTCCGCTCGGAATCGGCCTCTACGACGACCTCAGCGTAACCGGGGAAAGCGCTGGGGAGACCGCCCTGTGTTCCGGAGCACGATCCGTTCGCCGTCCGTTACGCCATCCGTTTCGCCGTCCGTTTCGCCATCCGTTCGCGTTCCGTCCCAGCGCGACAGATCCGCACAGGTGTCTGATCCTGGGGAAGGGGCGGAATCCGCCCCTCCGTGGAACGAGCCGGACCGTGAGGCCGGACCGTAAGGAGGCCGCGATGGGCATGATGGACAAGCTCAAGGGCGCGATCAGCAAGAACCCGGACAAGGCCCGGAAGGGCGCTCGTAAGGGGTCCGAGACCGCGGACAAGAAGACCGGCGGCAAGCACTCGGAGCAGATCCAGTCCGGCTCGGACAAGGTCGACGACGAACTGCGCCGCCGGGGCGAGGGGCCCCGGGGCCAGTAGTTCGTACATGCGCCGGATGTGAGGGCGCCGGGGGTTCGGGACTTCAGACCCCCGAGCGCCGGGACCTCACCACGAGGACGGTTCCGCAGGTCACGAGCGCGGCGCTGATGACGCCGAGCCCCACGAGCAGGGCGGTGTGACGGCCCGTCGCGGCGAGTTCGGGCATCCGCTCGTGCTCGCGCTCGTGGCCGCCGTCCTCCTCGTGACGGCCGTCACTGCCGGTACCGGTGCTGGGCTCGGTCTGGGGCTCGCGTCCGGGGTCGGTTTCGGCGCCGGGGTCGTCGGTCTCCGTACCCAGCCCGGTGTCGGTGCCGAGGTCGGTCCCCACGTCAGTGCCGGGATCGGTCTCCGTACCGAGGTCGGTGTCGGTCTCCAGGCCCTCGTCGAGGTCGGTACCGGTGCCGGTGTCGGAGCCCGTCTCGGTGTCGGTGTCGGTGCCGGTGTCAGTACCCGTCTCGGTGTCGGTGCCCGTATCGGCGTCCGCGCTTGAGTCCGAGCCCGGATCCGTGTCCGCCCCGAGGTCGGTGTCCATGTCCGTATCGACATCCGCGCCCAACTCGGAATCCGTATCGGTGCCGGTATCCGCTCCGGTCCCCGCGTCCTCTTCGACGCTGGGGTCGGAGTCGATGTCGGCCTCCGCGCCGACGTCGGCGTCCGCCTCCGTGTCGGCGTCAACGTCGCTGTCGGCACGGGGCGGCACCGCGGCCGGGCTGCTCTCCTTATGGATCGCGCCGGGGCTTCTGGTGGCGCTCGGCTTCCGGCTCGGCGCGGCCGAGGCGGTCTCCTCGGACGTTCGGCTCGGCGTGGCCGTGGGGCGCTTGGAACGGGTGGTCGGTTCCGGAGCGGGCTTCGTCTCGGCGTCCCCGTCGGTGGCGGCTCCGGCGCCGACACCGGTGTCCGTCCCGGCCTCCGTAAGCCCGCCGGAGCGCGTGGCCGCCCTCGTACGCGTTCCGGCGTCCGGGCCCGTGGTTCCGGTGCTGGTGCCGGTGCCGGTACCAGTGCCCGTAGTACCGGCATCCGTATCCGAGCCCGTACCCGAACCCGTAGCCGCCCCGCCGATGCGGAAGACGTAGTCGTTCGACTGCCCCACCCAGTCGCCGTCGTCCGCGCGCCGCTGTACGGCGATCGCGTTGGCCGTCACCGGCCCCTCGGGCGCGTCCGCGGTGAAGCGCGTGCGCACCTGGACGTCGACGGTCTTGTGCGCGGGCACGGTGAAGCCCTTGAAGTGGTCGTCGAAGACCCCGATGTTCTCGTCCTCGTCCGTGGTCTGGAAGGAGACGGTCCGCCAGGTGGCACCGCCGTCCGCGGAGGGGTCAAGGAACTCGAAGCCGATATGGCGGGGCCGCAGTTGATGGGCCTGGTCGACCAGGACGGCGATGGGGTGGATGGCGCGGCAGCCGGTGTCCGTGGCATTGCGCAGTTCGAGGTGCCAGCCGCGCCAGCCGCCGCCCAGGGCGTACTGGTCAGGACCGCCGCGCAGATGGGCTTCGATCGGAAAGTCGGAGGCGTTCCGGTCCCCGCAGGCGGCGGGCTCGGCCTCGGCGGCGTACGCCGGGACCCCATAGAGGGCCGGGGCGAACGCGAGCGCGGCCGCCGGAAGGACAGCTCGTAGGGACAGTGCGGTGGGCAAGCGCATGAGTGACCTCTGCTGTGCTGCGGTTTTCCCCGAGCACTCCGCTACATTCCGCGTCCGCACGCCGACACACCGCACCAGGCCCGGATTGCCCCCGACTGGCGGTCAGGATCCCCCTCGATCAGCCCAGTGCGAACAGCGGTGCGAGCACCAGCCGGGCGGCGCCCTCGACGACGGCCCGCTCGCCCCGCTCCACGACGTCCACGGAGACCGGGGGGCGGCTGGCGCGGGCGGAGTCCTCGGCGATCATCGTGGCCACACCGCGAACGTACGGCTCGGGGTCGGCCAGCACCATCCGGCCGCCCAGGAGCACCCGGTCGATGTCGAGGAGCCGTACGAGGTTGGTCGCGCCGATGCCGAGCAGCCGCGCGGCGTCCGTACGGTCGCCACGCGCGACGGCGGCGAGGCACAGCGCCTCCAGACAGCCGTTGTTGCCGCAGTCGCAGGGCGGCCCGTCGAGCTGTATCACCTGGTGCCCGAACTCCCCCGCGTCGGTCCGCGCCCCCCGGTACACATCCCCGCCGAGCACCAGACCGGCGCCCAGGCCGGTGCCCAGGTGGAGATACGCGGCCGACTCGGCGGTCCCGGCGGTCACCAGCCCGAGCGCCGCGGCGTTGGTGTCCTTGTCGAGGACGACGGGGAGGGCGAGCAGGTCGGCGAGCGCGTCGCGCAGCGGGAAGCCGTCCCACTGGGGGAAGCCGGTGACGCGGTGCAGCACGCCCGAGCCGTGGTCGAGCGGTCCGGGCGCGGCGACGCCGACGCCGAGCAGCCCGCCGCCCGCCGCCGCGTCCGCGAGGAGCGCCCTGACCTCGGCCGTGGCCGCCGCGAGCGCCTCCTCCGCGGGCGCGCCGAAGTCGAAGGGGGCCGAGCGGGCCGCGACCGAGGTGCCCGCGAGGTCGACCAGGACCGCCGTCACCTCGTCGCGGTCGAGCTGGAGCCCGATCGCATGGCGGGCGTCCGGGACCAGCCGGAGCGCGGTGGGCGGCTTGCCGCCGGTCGAGGCGCGCTGACCGGCCTCCGCCAGCAGCCCCTCCGCCCTCAGCCGGGCCGTGATCTTGCTGACCGCCTGGGGGGTGAGGCCGGTGCGCCCGGCCAGCTCCGGCCGGCTGACGCCGTCCTCGCCCGCGTCCCGCAGCAGTCGCAGGACGAGTGCGGCGTTGTGGCTGCGCAGGGCGGTCAGATTGGCTCCGGGCCCGGCCGCTCCGGACATCGTGCTGTTCACCCCTCCATTGTGGCCACCGCTTGCACTTTGGCAACACTGTTGTCAAAGTGGGCTTCATGGATGCCACCGATGACAGCAGCACCACCCGAGTGGGACTGATCGGCTACGGCCTGGCCGGATCCGTCTTCCACGCCCCCTTGATCGCGGCCACCGAGGGACTGGTCCTCGACACCATCGTCACCTCCAGCCCGGAGCGGCAGCGGCAGGCGCGCGCCGAGTTCCCCGACGTCCGGCTCGTGGACTCCGCCGATGAGGTGTGGGCCAGGGCGGATGAGCTGGACCTGATCGTCATCGCCTCCCCGAACCGCACCCATGTCCCGCTCGCCCGCGCCGCCCTCGAGGCCGGGCTGCCGACCGTAGTGGACAAGCCGCTGGCCGCGACCGCTGCCGAGGCCGAGGAGCTGGCCGCGCTCGCCGAGGCCCGCGGGCTGCTGCTGACCGTCTTCCAGAACCGCCGCTGGGACAACGACTTCCGCACCCTCCGCAAGCTGCTCGCCGAGGGCGCGCTGGGCGAGGTGCAGCGCTTCGAGTCCCGCTACGAGCGGTGGCGGCCGCAGCTCAAGGGCGGCTGGCGGGAGTCCGGCGACCCTGCCGAGGCCGGCGGGCTGCTGTACGACCTGGGCAGCCATCTGGTCGACCAGGCGCTCACCCTCTTCGGCCCGGTCGAGTCCGTCTACGCCGAGGTCGATGTGCGCCGTCCCGGGGCACAGACCGACGACGACACCTTCATCGCCCTCACCCACACCGGCGGGGTCCGCTCCCATCTGTGGATGAGCGCGACCACCGCCCAGCTCGGCCCGCGCTTCCGGGTGCTGGGCAGCGAGTCCGGCTATGTGAAGTACGGCCTCGACCCGCAGGAGGCCGCCCTGCGCGAGGGGCTGCGCCCCGGCGACCCGTCCGTCGCATGGGGCGCCGAACCGGAGGGCGACTGGGGCCGGCTGGGCGCGGGAGAGTCCCCGACGACCGGCGGCGGCGTTCCGGTGGAGACCCTCCGGGGCGACTACCCCGCGTACTACGCCGCCGTCGCCGCCGCCCTCCGCGACGGCACCCCGCCGCCGGTCACCGCCGCCGAGGCCGCGGCCACCCTGCATGTGCTGGCGGCGGCCCGGGTGGCGGCCGCGGAGCGCCGTACCGTCCGGATCGAGGTCCCCGCATGAGCGAGCACACTGACGCGATATCCCACGTGGCGGAGCTGGAGGAGCAGGAGCGCCGGCTGCGGCTCCCCCGCTTCGACAACGACGACGCCTGGCGGCTGGGCTGCCTCATCGCCGACCTGGCCCAGGAGCGCGGCGCCGCCGTGACGATCGGCGTCCAGCGCGCCGGTCAGCGCCTCTTCCACCGCGCGCTTCCGGGCACCTCCCCCGACAACGACGCCTGGCTGGAGCGCAAGTGCCGGGTCGTGGAGCGCTACGGGGCGAGCTCGTTCCTGGTCGGCACCCGCTTCCGCGCCAAGGGCAGCAGCTTCGAGGAGTCCTCGCGCCTCGCCCCCGACCGGTACGCGGCGCACGGGGGCGCCTTCCCGATCCATGTGACGGGCACGGGCGTCATCGGCGCGGTCGCGGTCTCGGGGCTGCCGCAGGCCGAGGACCACGCGCTGGTGGTGGAGGCGCTGGAGCGCTATCTGTCGACGGCCCAGGGCTGAGTCGAGGGAGGGGCGGCCCCGGCGGGGCCGCCCCTCCCCCATCCAAATGATCCGGTCCCGCGTCAGGCGTCCTTGAACTCCTGGCGCTGGCGGCCCAGCCCCTCGATCTCGAGCTCGACGACATCGCCCGCGCGGAGGTACGGCTTGGGCTCGGGGCGGCCCATGGCCACGCCCGCCGGGGTACCGGTGTTGATGACATCGCCGGGGTAGAGGGTCATGAACTGGCTGAGGTAGCGGACCACCTCGGCCACGCCGAAGATCTGGTCCGCCGTGTTGCCGTTCTGCTGGAGCTCGCCGTTGACCCAGAGGCGCAGGCCCAGGGCCTGCGGGTCGGGGACCTCGTCGGCGGTCACCAGCCAGGGGCCCAGGGGGTTGAACGTCTCGCAGTTCTTGCCCTTGTCCCACTGGCCGCCGCGCTCGATCTGGAAGGCGCGCTCGGAGACGTCGTGGGCCACCGCGTAGCCCGCGACCGCGGCGAGGGCGGCCTCGTCGGAGTCGAGGTAGCGGGCAGTGCGGCCGATGACGATGGCGAGCTCGACCTCCCAGTCGGTCTTCACGCTGCCGCGCGGGACGAGGACCGTGTCATCGGGGCCGACGACCGTGTCCGGGGCCTTCATGAAGACGATGGGCTCTTCGGGGATGCTCGCGCCGGTCTCGGTGGCGTGGTCGTGGTAGTTCAGCCCGATGCATACGATCTTGCCGATACGGCCGAGCGGCGGGCCGATCCGCACCCCGCCGTCCTCGATCGCGGGCAGCGCGTCGTCCCCCTCTGCGGCCGCCGCCGCGCGCACCCGCGCGAGGGCGGCCTCATCGGCGAGGAGGGCGCCGTCGATGTCCGGGACCAGGGCGGACAGATCGCGCAGGGTGCCGTTCTGATCGAGCAGCGCGGGGCGTTCCGCGCCCGCCGGTCCGACTCGCAGCAGTTTCATCCCAAGACTCCCGAGGTCACAGGCCGGTGCGAGGCGCCTACCGGCCGATTGATCCTCCCTTCAGGGGCGTCCAGCCCGCAAGACCTCATTCACGGACTGGGACATCGGTCTCAAGGGTGACCACGGCCGGCGTCGTCGTCAGCGGTGCAGCAGGGCCCGCTCCACCGCCGTCCAGGTCGTGCTGGTCGCCAGGTAGAGCGCCGCCGCCAGCGGGACCACGGCGGCGGTGACGAGGGTGCCGAACGACAGCAGCGGCAGCGCCCTGGCCACTCCGGGCGCCCCGGGGACCGTCGCCTTACGGGCGCGGAGATACGTCCAGGTGGCCACGGCCGCGATCAGCGCGAAGAGCCCGGAGTAGACCAGACCCGGCCCACCGCTGAGCACCCCGCCCCAGTCGGCGCCGAGCGGGGCCCCGGCGAGCGTGTGGTCGAGGAGGTCTCCGGCGCCGCTGCCGGTGGAGAACACGTGGTACATGACGAAGAAGACCGGAAGCTGGGCGAGCGTCGGCAGACACCCCGCCAGCGGTGACGCGCCCTCCTTCGTCTGGAGCTCCGCCATGGCGCGCCGCATCCGCTCGGGGTCGTCCCGGTGCTTGCGGCCCAGCTCGGTGATCTTCGGCGCGAGCGCGGCCCGCGCCTTCTCGCCGCGCACCGCGGCGCGGGCGAGGGGATGCAGCGCGGCGCGGACGCACAGCGTGAACAGGATGATGGCGACCGCCGCCGCGGACGCGCCGAAGAGCGGATCGAGTCCGTCCGCCATGGTGGTCAACAGGGAGCCGAGGGAAGAGAAAAGGGACATGGGAGCCCTCCGCGGGTCTCGTCGTGCCGGAGTGAGGAAGACATCGGCGTGACGAGCCGCGTGGCGCGGCGGTACGGATCCTGGACCCCATTGGGGCTCCGCCCCGGTGCGCCTACGCGGCCGTCGGCAGGCGACGGCCCGGCGCTCGGGGCCTCGGGCGTCCGGCCGCATCGGGATCCCGCTGCGGCAGGAACGCCGTACGGCGCTCCCGGTCCCGTATCGCGGTGCGAACCCGCCCGGCGGGGACGGGCATCCGGCCACGGGAGGCGAGGATCGCGCACATGGCCAGCGCGGCGGCGACGGCGGTCGTGGTCGCGACGGTGGCGGCGAGGGCGACGGCGCTGACCACACCGCTCTGCGTCAGCAGAACCCCGGTCAGCAGGAACAGGCAGACGCCCAGATGCGTCCGCAAGCGTTCAAGTCGTCGCGACACCGTCACGTCCCCCTCTCCCGGCCGGTCTCCCCTCCTGGCTCCGCCAGTCTAAGCAGATCGGGGGCCACGCGGCGGAGCCGCATATCGATATTTTCCCCTCCCCGCCCCTTCCCGTCACCAGGGGCTCCGCCCCTGGACCCCGGGGGTCTGGGCGAAGGCCCGCCACGCGGCGGAGCCGCATATCGATACTGCGGGAAGGGGCGAAGCCCCGGTTTGGGGTCTGGGGCGGAGCCCCAGTTACGGGAAGGGGCGGGGAGGGGAACAGCCCGCCGCAGGCGTCACGACCGCCCGACATCCCCTAGTGACCCCCGCCGACATCCCGTGGCGCGGCGGTCTTCAGCCGGGCCCAGACCACCAGGCGGTAGCGGGAGGTGAATTCGGGGGTGCAGGTCGTCAGCGTGAGGTAGTAGCCCGGCTCGGTGTAGCGGTAGCGGGGGTGGGCGGAGCTGTAGGGCACTCGCGCGACCACCGTGCCGTCGGCGGGCGAGGTGCGCGGCAGGGTGCGCTCGATCACGTACGTATAGCGGGCGTCGGCGGTGTCGATGCGCACCGTGTCGCCGGGGCGCACCTCGTCCAGCTGCCGGAAGGGCTCGCCGTGGGTGTTGCGGTGGCCCGCGAGGGCGACGTTGCCCGCCTGGCCCGGCTGGGCGGTGCGCGGATAGTGGCCCACATAGCCCTTGTTGAGCACCGCCGCGCGGCTGATGCCCTCGGCGATGGGCACCGTAAGGCCGATACGCGGGATCCTGAGCACCGCGTACGCCTGGTCCCGGCGCGGCCCTTGGCTCCCGGCGCCGCTCCCGGCCGACCGGTCACGGTCGCCTTCGTCCCCCTGAGCGGAATCGGAGGATCCCGTCGCCCCCGGCTTCGGCGTCGCGGACTCCACCGCCCCGTCCTGCCACCGCCGCTCCAGCACCGACACCTCGTGCCGCGCGCCCGCCCTCGCCTGCCGGTTGGTCCACCACAGCTGGTGGACGACGAAGAGCAGCACCACGACCCCGAGGGTGACGGCGAGCTCACCGGCCGTCCACAGCCCCCGGGCGAGCACGGCACGCCCTCCACGACGTCGCACGCGGGCACCATAGGCCAGGCCGCGTACACCTTCCAGAGCCGCGGCGCGGCAATCAGCCCGGCGCCGCGGGCCAACCGCCCACCGCCCGCGCGCTGTCCGCCCGGCGCCGCGGGCCAACTCCCACCGCCCGCGCGCTATCCGCCCAGCGTCCGCGAGACCGTATAGATCACCAGCCCGGCCAGGGCACCCACCACCGTGCCGTTGATCCGGATGAACTGCAGATCACGGCCGATGTGCGCCTCGATCTTCCGCGAGGTGTGGTCCGCGTCCCAGCTCGCCACCGTCTCGGTGATCAGCGAGGTGATCTCGTCCCGATACGTCGTCACCACATAGACGGCGGCGTCCTCCAGCCAGCCGTCGATCTTGTCCCGCAGCCGTCGGTCCGTCACCATCCGGCTGCCCAGCGACAGAATCGCCGCCCGCGCCCGCTGCCGCAGCTCGCTGCGCTCGTCCTCCGCCGCCGCGACGATCATCGCTCGCACCGAGGCCCAGGCCGAGGCGATGAGGTCCTGGACGTCGCCGCGCCCCAGCACCTCGCTCTTCACCCGCTCCACCCGCAGCCGGGTGTCGGTGTCGGACTGCAGGTCCCCGGCGAAGTCGGTGAGGAAGCGGTCCAGGGCGCCGCGCGCCGGATGGTCGGGCATGTCGCGCATCTCGGTCACGAAGCGCAGCAGTTCCTTGTAGACGCGCTCGCCGACCTTGCGGTCCACGAACCTCGGCGTCCAGCCGGGGGCGCCACCGGTCACCGCCTGCATCACCGAGTCGTTGTGCTCCACCAGCCAGTCGTGGGCGCGCAGACACACCAGGTCCACGGCGCGGCGGTGGCCGCCGTCCGCGACCACCCGCTCCAGCAGCTTGCCCAGGCCCGGCGCGATCTCCTGGCTGTCGGCCCGGCGGGTGATCGCCTCGCCCACCACCGCCTGCACATCGGAGTCGCGCAGCACCGTGAGCGCGCCGCGCAGCGCGGTGGCCAGTTCGGCGGTCACCCGGTCGGCGTGCTCGGGCTCGGCCAGCCAGGTGCCGAGCCGACTGCCGATGTCGACCGCGCGCAGCCGCATCCGTACGACGTCGCCGGAGAGGAAGTTCTCCCCGACGAACTCCCCGAGGCTGGCCCCGAGCTGGTCCTTCTTGGTGGGGATGATCGCCGTATGGGGAATCGGCAGCCCCATGGGCCGCCGGAAGAGCGCGGTGACCGCGAACCAGTCGGCCAGGGCGCCCACCATGCCCGCCTCGGCGGCCGCGGCCACATAGCCGGGCCAGCCGTCGATGCCGGAGGACCGCGCCCAGGTGGCGAGCACGTACACCAGTGCGACGCCGAGGAGCAGTCCGGTGGCGAACGCCTTCATCCGGCGCACCCCGCGCCGCCGCTCCACGTCGAGGGGGCTGTCCGTGACGAAGGGCACGGCCGCGCCCCGAGACGGCGGGGCCGCCGTCTCACCCGTCGTTCTTCGCTCCATACGCTCCACCTGGTCGACCCGTCTCCCCATGCATTGTCTCTTTCCGGTCTCAGTCGCCCATGTGTGGAACGAACGGTGAGTTCCCGTCGTCTGTCCGGGGGAGCGACCCAGCACATTGGGGGCAGGCCGACGGGCGGAGCCGGGTCCCACCATGGGATCATGGGAGACCGACCGGACCGCATCGGCATTGCCGGATACCACCCGCCGTTCCCGTCCACTTCCGGAGCCTCGGGCTCCGTCTGCCCGAGGAGACAACCCGCCCATGAGCGTGCCCCCAATGCCCAGACGCACGGGGTATGCCGTGCTCGCTGCGCTGGCGGCTGTGGTGGTCCTCGTCTCCACCGCGATATTCATCGGGCTCGGTGGCGACAAGGACGGTTCGGACCCCCGTGCGCAGGGAGCCCGCGGCTCGGCCGCCCCGGCCTCGGCCGGTGCCTGGGTGGGCACCTGGTCGACCTCGGCCGCGGCCGCCGAGCCGAGGGCGCTGCGCGGCGGCCCCTCGGGCATGTCGATACGGAACGTGGTGCACACCAGCATCGGCGGCACCAGCACCCGGATCCAGCTCTCGAACTTCTACAGCAGCCGTCCGCTGACGATCACGCATGCCTCGGTGGCACTGGCCGCCGCGCCCAGCAACCCCACCGCGGCCGCCGGCACCATGCGCCGTCTCACCTTCAACAACCGCACCTGGGTGACGATCCCGCCCGGTAAGGCCGCCGCCAGCGACCCGGTGCGGCTCGCCGTCCCGGACGCGGCCGATCTGCTGGTCACCACCTACACCCCGCAGGCGTCCGGCTCCGTGACCTACCACCCGCACGCCCGCCAGACGTCGTACATGGCGCGTGGCGACCGTACGGAGGACACGGCGGGCTCCGCCTACACCCAGCAGAGCCCGTACTGGCGCTATCTGACCGGTGTGGACGTGTGGTCCAAGCAGGCCGAGGGCGCCGTCGCGGTGCTGGGCGACTCGATCACCGACGGAATCACCTCCACCGCCGGGGCCAACCACCGGTGGACGGACTTCCTCTCCGAGCGGCTGCGCAGCGAGCCCGGGGCGCCCCGCTTCGGCGTTCTCAACCAGGGCATCAGCGGCAACCGCGTACTGAGCGACGGCACGCAGTTCCCGCCCAACAACCCCAGCGGGCTGTCCCGCTTCGACCGCGACGTACTGTCCCGTACGGGCGTCAAGGCCGTGATCATCGAGCTGGGCGTCAACGACATACTCCGCATCCCCCACCAGACCGACCCCAACCGGATCGTGTGGGGTCTGAAGCGGCTGACCGAGCAGGCCCACGCCCGGGGCCTGCGGGTCATCGGAGCCACCCTGACGCCCTTCTACGGGCACCGCGGCTACACCCCCCGGCTGGACGCCGTGCGCGAACAGGTCAACACGCAGATCCGCGCCGGGCGGGTCTTCGACGAGGTCGTGGACTTCGACAAGGCGCTGCGCGACCCGATCAGCCCGCTGCGGCTGCGCCCGATGTTCGACTCGGGCGACCATCTGCACCCCAGCGACGACGGCTACCGCGCGATGGCGCGAGCGCTGAACCTGGACCACCTGCGGGGCCGCACGGCGGCCGAGCTCTAGAGGACGTCGGCCGGGTCGTTCCCCACCCGCCCCTTCCCGATACCAAGGGCTCCGCCCCTGGACCCCGGCGCCTGGGCCGGAGCCCCGCCTTCCAGCCCCTCCAGGGGGCACCTCCCAGCGGTAGCTGGGGGAGATTGAGGAGCGGGGTCTGGGGCGGAGCCCCAGTTGTGGGAAGGGGCGGGGTGAGGAACAGCCCGCCGCAGGTGCCAATCTCCGTCGTCGGCTAGTCCTCGCGGCGTTCCTTCTCCAGGGACAGCCGCCGCTCCTCACGCTCATCGCGCCGCGCGCTCCGCAGCTCCTCCCGGCGCTCGGCCTTCAGCCGACGGCGCTCCTCCTTCATGCGCCGGTGCTCCTCCTTGCGGAGCTTGCGCTCGACGCTGACCCCGCCGAAGAGCGCGAGGCCGGTCACGGTCACCCGAGGGCCGGTGGGATCCCCGTCGGCGGACCCGGTGTGGTCGAAACCACCCATGAGACCGATGCCACTGACATGCGTCTCCAGGTCCGGCGGGACGATGATCTGCACCCCGCCCATGAGCGCGAAGCAGCGGATCACCACATCGCGGCCCTCGAACCGGGCCTCGCGCAGATCGATCTCACCGCCGCCCATGACGGCGAAGGCGGTGAAGGCACGCGGGACGGTCCAGGTCCCCTTGCGCTGGAAGCCGCCCATGATCGCCACGGCCCACTTCGAGGTCGGGATGCCGCCGATCCGCTCGGCCCAGCCGGTGCGGTCGGCGGGGGACGGCGGGGCCGGAGCGGCGCTGCCGGGCACCGGGAGGTCCCGTACCAGCGGCTCCAGCTGGCCATGGGTGCGCGCCGCGTAGGCCGCGCCCAGCCGCTCATCGAACTCCTCCATGTCCAGGCGGCCTTCGGCGACCGCCTCGCGGAGAACCTCGGCGATCCGCTCACGCTCGGCGTCCGATGCCCGCATCCCGGCCGGGTCCGGGAGGTCGGGGCTCGCCCCCTGGGAAGAACCAGCGCTCGTCATACGGACAGACTAATGGCGGGCACCGGCCCTGGCCCCTCTCACACACCGTGCCCTCGTCGTTCTCGCACACCGCGCCCTCGCCCTCTCACGAGGTCCGCCCCGCCCGGTCCTCCGCCCCGTGCAGCATCCTCGCGATGACGTCCTCGATCTCGGGTTCGCGCACCGAGAGGTCCACCAGCGGCCAGCCGTCGGCGACCGCCGCGACGATCGGCGCCGCGCTGCTGTTCGCCGGGAAGGCCAGCCACTGCCGGGGCCCCTCGACCCGCACCGTCCGGGCGCCGGGGACCTCGATGGGCGGCAGCTCCCGCTCCAGGTCGACCACGAGGGTGCGTTCGCTCTCCCCCACCGCGTGCAGCCCGTCCAGCCCGCCGTCGTAGACCAGCCGCCCGTGGTCGATGACCATCACCCGCTTGCACAGCAGCTCGATATCGGTCAGATCGTGGGTGGTGAGCAGCACCGTCGTACCCTGCTCGGCGTTCACATCGCGCAGGAACTCCCGCACCTTCGCCTTGCTGACCACGTCGAGCCCGATGGTCGGCTCGTCGAGATAGAGCACCTCGGGGTCGTGCAGCAGGGCGGCCGCGATATCGCCGCGCATCCGCTGGCCGAGCGAGAGCTGACGCACCGGCACGTCCAACAGCGCACCGAGGTTGAGCAGTTCCACACAGCGGTCCAGGTTGTGCCGGTAGCGGTCGTCGGGGATCCGGTACATCCGCCGCACCAGCGCGTACGAGTCGCGCAGCGGCAGATCCCACCACAGCGTGGTGCGCTGCCCGAAGACCACCCCGATCCGGCGCGCGAGCCTCGTCCGTTCCCTGGCGGGGTCGATTCCGGCGACCCTGAGCCGTCCGCCGCTGGGCACCAGGATCCCGGTCAGCATCTTGATGGTGGTGGACTTCCCGGCGCCGTTCGGGCCGATGTAGCCCACCATCTCGCCGCGCGGCACCCGGAAGCTGATGCCGTCCACGGCGCGCACCTCGCGGCGCTCACGGCGCATCAGCCCGGCCTTGCGCCGCACCTGGAAGACCTTCTCGACGCCGTCGAGCTCGATCAGATCGTCCACGGCACTCCCCATGCCATTCCCCACGGCCATTCCCCTCAGCTCCCCGTGCTCTGATACGCGCGCAGCCCCGCCCGCCACGCCAGCCCCGCCACCGCACAGCAGCCGCCCGCGACCAGCGGCGCCGCGAAGCCGATCCAGGCCGGGAGCCCCAGCGGATCGGGCCGGCCCAGGATGTGCAGCGCCGGGAGCCAGTTGACGAAGGCCAGCGGGATGACGAAGGTGACGCCCCGCAGCAGTTCCTTGCCGAAGACCGTCGGCGGGTACTCCAGCAGCGTGGTCCCGCCGAAGGTGAAGGCGCTCTGCACCTCGGAGGCGTCCTTGGCCCAGAACTGGAAGGCGCCGCCGAGCACGAACAGCGCCCCGAAGATGGCGCCCCCGCTCAGCAGCATCACCGGCATCAGCAGCGCCCGGTCCACCGTCCAGTCGATGTCCAGCCGGGCCAGCGACCAGCCGAGCACCACCGCCGCCTGGGTGATCCGGCCCAGCCGGCGCAGCGCGAAGCGGTCGGCGGCCACCTGGGCGAGTATCGGCACCGGCCGCACCAGCAGGGTGTCCATCGTGCCGTCGCGCACCCGCCGGCCCAGCCGGCCCATGGTGCCCAGCACGAGATCGGCGAGGCCGAAGGCGACGCTGGTGGTGCCGTAGAGGAAGGCGACCTCGTCCAGGGTGAAGCCGCCCAGCTCCCCGATGTGAGTGAACATCAGCGCGATCGTGACGAAGTCAAGACCGGTCGCGAGGAAGTTCCCCAGCGTCATGATCAGGAACGAGGTGCGATACGCCATCGTGGAGCGCACCCACATCCCGACGATCAGGCCGTAGGCCCGCAGCCCGTTGGCCACGGCGGACTCAGCCACCCTGGACCACCACCTTCCGGGTCGCCGCCGACTGCAGCGCACGGCCGGCCGCCAGCAGCACCACCGCCCACCCCGCCTGGAAGGCGAACGCCTCCAGCAGCCCCGAGCCCCGGCGCTCCTCCAGGAAGACATCCGCGGGCACCTGGAGCATCGCCGCCCAGGGCAGCGCGCGGGCGATCTCGCCCAGCTGCCCGGGGAAGACGTTGAGCGGCAGGATCATCCCGGAGAAGAACAGGCACAGCAGCCCGCTCAGCATGGAAAGACCCGCCCCGTCGAGCAGCCAGAAGGAGGCGAGCGACACCAGATAGCGCACCGCGAAGCCGACGCACACCGCGAGCGCCACGGTCAGCAGGAACCACAGCCAGGTCAAGGGCGAGGCGGGCATGCGGAGTTCGAAGACCAGCGCCCCGATCGCCATCGGCACCACGCCGCGCCCCAGCAGCTGGAACAGCGCCCGGCCGAGCTCGGTGGCCAGCCACCAGGTCTGGAGGTCGACGGGGCGGTAGAGGTCCACGGCGATGTCACCGGAGCGGATGCGCTCCTGCAACTCCTCCTCGAAGCCGCCGCCCAGCAGCCCGATGGCCGCCAGCAGCGCCTGGCCGAGCCAGACGAAGGTCAGCGCCTGGGCGTGGTCGTAACCGCCGAGGTGCGGCCGCTCGTTCCACAGCGCGGTGTAGGTGTAGGCGAGGATGAAGCCGAAAACCGTGTTGGTGAAGACCCCGGCCACCGTGGCGACCCGATACGTCGCGTAGCGTTTGAAGCCGCTGACCGCGACGGCCGTGTACAGCCGCATCCGCTCCTGCCTCCCTCCCCGACCGCATCGCCCGACCGGCCCGACCGCACCGCCCCGAACGGCGCCAAAATCCGGAGCCTAGCGGGGTGACGGGAGAGGCGGCCAGGCATTATTCACCGGATGGTGTGAGCGGAATCATCCATTCGACCGGTCACAGACCAGTCACAGGTGCGCGCCTCGTCCTCGGCCCGGAACGGATGATGCGACAGTGTTTTATCGGGCGTACGACGCGAATCGCCCGACCGTGCACGATCCTGCCGCCGCGCAACCCTCGACGGCGGCCGAGGAGTCTCAGGAGACATGAGCGACGAGCCCCAGTTGATCGATGGTGGCAACGCGGCCGGACTGGGTGACCGGCCCGGCACCGACGATGGCAACCACGACACGCCGCACCGTGCGGACGGCCTCCCCGAGGGCAAACCGGCCAAGGGCAGAAAGGGGCGTCCCCAGCGCACCGGATGGCGCCGTCTGCTGCCCACCTGGCGCATGGTCCTCGGCGGCTTCCTGCTGATCGTCCTGCTGGTCGCGGGCGGGCTCGTCACCGGCTATCTGCTCGTCGACATCCCCCCGGCCAACAAGGCCGCCATCGCCCAGAGCAATGTCTTCCTCTACTCCGACGGCTCCCAGCTGGCCCGCGAGGGCGCGGTCAACCGGGAGAGCGTACAGCTCAGCCAGGTGCCCAAGCGGATCCAGCACGCGGTGCTGGCGGCCGAGGACCGGGACTTCTACTCGGAGTCGGCCATCGACCCCCAGGCGATGATCCGGGCCGCCTGGAACACCGCCACCGGCAAGGGCAAGCAGTCCGGCTCCACCATCACCCAGCAGTACGTGAAGAACTACTACCTGGACCAGGAGCAGACGGTCTCCCGCAAGGCCAAGGAGTTCTTCATCGCGATCAAGCTGGACCGCGAGGTGAGCAAGGACAAGATCCTCGAGGGCTATCTCAACACCAGCTACTTCGGGCGCAACGCCTACGGGATCCAGGCCGCCGCCCAGGCGTACTACGGCAAGGACATCGGCGAGCTCAACACCGCCCAGGGCGCGTATCTCGCCACCCTGCTGAACGCCCCCAGCTCCTACGACATCGTCGCCCATCCGCAGAACAAGGGCCGGGCCGTGGCCCGCTGGAACTACGTGCTCGACGGCATGGTGAAGAAGCACTGGCTGACCAGGGCCGAGCGGCAGAAGATGACCTTCCCCGGGCCCTCCGAGGCCAAGGCCCCCTCCGGCATGTCCGGCCAGCGCGGCTATCTCATCGAGGCCGTCGAGGACTACCTCACCAGCAACGGGATCATCGACGAGCAGACTCTGGCGCGCGGCGGCTACCGCATCACCACCACGATCGACAAGGACAAGCAGGACTCCTTCACGGAGGCCGTGCGCGACCGGCTGATGAGCAAGCTCAGCAAGGACCGCAAGGTCGACGCCTACGTCCGCGCGGGCGGCGCCTCGATCGACCCCAAGACCGGGAAGGTGGTCGCCCTCTACGGCGGGATCGACTACACCAAGCAGTTCGTCAACAACGCGACCCGCCGTGACTACCAGGTGGGGTCCACCTTCAAGCCATTCGTCTTCACCTCGGCGGTGCGCTATGGCGCCACCACCCAGGACGGCCAGACGATCACGCCGGACACCCTCTACAACGGCGACAACAAGCGCGAGGTCATCGGCTCCGACGGGCCCACCGGCTACGCCCCCGCCAACGAGGACGACGTGGACTACGGCGACATCGACGTCACCACGGCCACCGACAACTCGGTGAACTCGGTGTACGCGCAGATGGCCGAGGACGTCGGCCCCTCCAAGGTCAAGCAGACCGCCATCGACCTGGGCGTCCCCAAGAGCACCCCCGATCTGCACGCCTCCCCCTCGATCGCGCTCGGCCCGGCCACCGCGAGCGTGCTGGACATGACCGAGGCGTACGCGACCCTCGCCAACCACGGTGAGCACGGCCGGTACAGCCTGGTCGATGAGGTCACCAAGGACGGTGCGCGGATCAAGCTCCCGGCGCGGGAGAGCCGTCAGGCCATCCCGCGCGGCGCCGCCGACACCACCACCTCGATACTGCAGAGCGTGGTCGACGGCGGCACCGGCACCGCCGCCCAGGCCGCCGAGCGCCCGGCGGCGGGCAAGACCGGCACCGCGGAGGAGGACAAGGCCGCCTGGTTCGCGGGCTACACCCCGGATCTGGCGACCGTGGTCGCGGTGATGGGCCAGGACTCCAATACGGGCGTGCAGAAGCCGCTGTACGGGGCGACGGGCCTGGAGCGGATCAACGGCGGCGGCTACCCCGCCGAGATCTGGGCGCAGTACACATCGGGGGCACTGGACGGCAAGGAACCGGCCGAGTTCGATCTGCGGCTGGAGGACGGCGCGGGCGCCCCCGACGGCTCCGAGACCCAGCAGCCTCCGGGCTCCCCGCCGCCGGTGGTCACCACTCCCCCGACCGGCGCGCCGCCGGACACCTCGGTCCCCACGGCACCGACCTACACCCCGCCGACCCTGCCGACGGACGAGCCGACGATCCCCACCCCGCCGACGGACTTCCCCACCGGCGGCCCGACGACCGAGCCCGGTCCGGGCGGCCCCGGCGGTCCCGGCGACCCGGGTGGGCCAGGTGATCCCGGTGGCGACCCAGGAGGCCCGGTGGGCGGCTGAGGGGCGCCCCGAAGGGGCGCGGGGCTGTGTCGATGTGCGGCTCCGCCGCGTGGGCGCGAACGGCCGACCGCGGTCGCCGCAGACGACCGACGGCAGGTCGGGCACGTCCAGCGAAGCGCTGGAGTTGCGACGACTCTTTCCCCTCCCCGCCCCTTCCCGCGGCATCGATATGCGGCTCCGCCGCGTGGCAGGGGCTCCGCCCCTGGACCCCGGGGTCTGGGGCGGAGCCACGGCCCGGACTCTGGGGCGCAGCCACTGCCCCGGGGTCTGGGGCGCAGCCACGGCCCGGGGTCTGGGGCGGAGCCCCAGTTGTGGGAAGGGGCGGGGAGGGGAACAGCCCGCCGCAGGCGCCAAGACCCGGCGGGCACCCCTGGGCGGCCCTACAGGCAGTAGGCAGTCCTACAGGCAGTCCTACAGGTAAAGGCCCGTGGAGTCGTCCGCGCCCTCCAGCCGCTCCGCGGCCACCGCGTGCAGATCGCGCTCCCGCATCAGTACGTAGGCGACCCCGCGGACCTCGACCTCGGCCCGATCCTCCGGGTCGTAGAGCACCCGGTCACCGGGCTCCACGGTCCGTACGTTCTGCCCGACCGCGACCACCTCGGCCCAGGCCAGCCGCCGGCCGACCGCCGCAGTGGCGGGGATGACGATTCCGCCGGACGACCGGCGTTCGCCCTCCGGAATGTCGGTGCGGACCAGCACGCGGTCGTGCAGCATCCGGATGGGCAGCTTGTCATGGGTCGTGTTCGCACTCACGCCATGACCGTACCTGGCCGGAGGGCGGGATGACGCCCCAGGGCCGGAGCCCGCCGCCCTTCCGTCACCGGCGCCGCTTGGCGCACCACGAGGAGCGGGACGCCTTGGCGGACCGGGAGGACCTGGCCGAGAGCGCGAGCAGGCCGACCAGCCCGGTCACGAGGAGCGCGGCCGGCACGATCCGCTCCATGCGGGGCCCGCCCTCCTCCGACACCAGCTGGCCGCGCACGCCCGTCACCACTCGGTTGACGGACACATAGGCCCGCCCGGCGGTCCGGTCCACGGCCGACGCCGCCTTCGCCTTCGCGTCCCCGATGATCGTCTTCGGGTGCACCCGCACCCCGATCTCGTCGAGCGTCACGGCGAGCTCCTGCCGCCTGCGGGCGATGTCCGCCTCGATCTGCGCAGGGGTCCTGGCATCCGACACCGCGCTGCCTCCGTCGTCAGTCTCGATGATTCGTAGTGGACAGTCTGTCAGCTCGCTCTCCTCACCGCCCCACGGCACCCCCGGACGGGAAGCTGGCTAATGTCGGGTGTGTACCCCCCGATGCCACGAGGAGCACCAGACCATGAGCGAGCGACTGCAGCCCGGCGACACCGCCCCCGCCTTCACCCTCCCCGACGCGGACGGCAAGCAGGTTTCGCTCGCCGACCACACCGGCCGCAAAGTGATCGTCTACTTCTACCCCGCGGCCCTCACCCCGGGCTGCACCAAGCAGGCGTGCGACTTCACCGACAACCTCGAGTTCCTCTCCGGCCACGGCTACGACGTCATCGGCATCTCCCCCGACAAGCCGGAGAAGCTGGCCAAGTTCCGCGCCCAGGAGGACCTGAAGGTCACCCTGCTCGCCGACCCCTCCAAGGAGACCCTGGAGGCGTACGGCGCCTTCGGCGAGAAGAAGCTCTACGGCAAGACGGTGACGGGCGTGATCCGGTCCACCGTCATCGTGGACGAGCAGGGCAAGGTCGAGCGCGCCCTGTACAACGTGAAGGCCACCGGCCACGTCGCCAAGATCATCAAAGACCTGGGGCTGTGACCCCGACGCTTCCCCGAGGGTCCCGCACCAGATCGGTGCGGGACCTCTCTCATGCGTGGGTGACCCTCCGGCGCCTTGTGCGTTACTCAGTGCGATCGCACGACATGTGATCGCATGGGAGGGGAGGGCAATGCCCGCGAGATACACCTATGAGCTGCTCGTCGAAACCGCTAGCAGCGCGAAGACCATCGACGAAGCCATACGCCGCTGCGGCGGCGAGCCCACCGCCGGCAGCAGGAGTTACCTCCGGCGCAAGCTGGCCGAAGCGGGCATCGACGCCCCTCACCTGCGCACGGAGCGGGTGCGGCACACCGAAACGAGGCTCAGGGAGGTCGTCGCCCGCTCCAGCAGCGTGGCCGAGGTGGTTCGGCGCCTGGGGATCAGCCCCGTGGGCGGCAATCAGGCGCATATCGGAAGGCGCCTGGCCGCCTTCGGGATCGACACCTCACACTTTTCACCTCAGGTCCCTCGGCAGCCCAAGAGGCCGACCCGCGACCGCCTGATTCTGGGGTCGCCTTCGGGCGGGAGAATTCCCGGCGAGCGGCTGCGCAGAGAGCTCATTGGCCGTGGCCTTCCGGAGAGATGCGCGATGTGTGGCACCGGCCCGAAGTGGAACGGCAAGCCACTGCGCCACGAAATCGACCACATCAACGGGGACTGGTGGGACAACCGCATGGGAAATCTGCGGGTCACAGTGTCCGGGAGATGCTCGCGTTCATGGACATCCCTCCCTACGACAGCGCCTACAGCCACCTCAGAAAGAAGCTGGAACAGTTCGGCATCGACACCGCGCATTTTACCGGCAAACGGGGCACAGCCCCGGAGAGGCTGCTCCCCCGATCCGCGTTGGCGCGGGCCATCTCGGACTCGTACAGCGTGGCGGGGGTGCTGCGCCTTCTGGAAATACCCGTGGGCGGCGCAGGACGTTCGCTGGTACGGAGGAGTGTCGCCGCGTATGGGATCTCCACCGCTCACTTCACCGGCCGAGGGCACCGACGCGGTCATGCCTCTCCCCAGCGCAAGTCCGCGTCGACGGTCCTTCAGCGGCTTGATCCCGGTAGTACCCGCACGAGGACCGCACTGCTGAGGCGTGCCCTCGATGAGATTGGTGTGCCCCAGGTCTGCGACGAGTGCGGCACAGGCGACAGCTGGCAGGGCAGACGACTCGTTCTGGAGATCGACCACATCAATGGGGACCGGTTGGACAACAACATCGGAAATCTACGGTATCTCTGCCCGTCCTGTCATAGCCAGACAAAGAACTTCTCCGGCCGAGGACGGCTGAGCACCACCACTTGGCGTTAGGGAATCGACACACAGTACAGTTGCGCTCGCGGGCCCGTACCCCAGCTGGCCAGAGGGCGCCGGTTTAGGTCCGGTGTGTCGTGGGTTCGAGTCCCACCGGGCCCATCGCGGAAGGCGCGGCACCACGCGGGTGCCGCGCCTTCGTTGTTCACCCCAGGAGTTCGCGGACGACCGGGGCGATGGCGCGGAACGCCTTGCCGCGGTGGCTGATGGCGTTCTTCTCGTCGGGGGTCAGTTCGGCGCAGGTGCGGGTCTCGCCGTGGGGCTGGAGGATCGGGTCGTAGCCGAACCCCCCGCCGCCCACGGGCTCGTGGCGGAGGGTGCCGGTGAGCCGTCCGGAGACCACGCGCTCGGTGCCGTCGGGGAGGGCGAGGGCGGCGGCGCATTCGAAGTGGGCGCCGCGGTGTTCGTCGGGGACGTCGGCGAGCTGGGCCAGCAGCAGATCGAGGTTGGCGCGGTCGTCGCCGTGCCGGCCCGACCAGCGGGCCGAGAAGATGCCGGGGGCGCCGCCGATGACGTCCACGCAGAGCCCGGAGTCGTCGGCGATGGCGGGGTGGCCGGTGGCCCCGGCCAGGGCGTGGGCCTTGAGGAGGGCGTTCTCCGCGAAGGTCACGCCGGTCTCCTTGACGTCCGGGACCTCCGGATAGGCGTCGGCGCCGACGAGTTCGACGTCGAGGCCGGTCTCGCCCAGGATCGAGCGCAGCTCGGTGATCTTGTAGGCGTTGCGGGTGGCGAGGATGAGACGGCGGGGGTGCGGAGGGTGTCCCTCAGTGCGTTGCTGCATAGCTCTCGATTATCGAGGGTGCGTGATTCGTGCCGATCAGGGGGAGGTCAGGGCGAGCAGACGCTGGTCAGCTCGCCCGCCGCGTCCTTGACCGGGGTCAGATCCGGGTCCTTGCCGCTGTCGACGGACTTCTGGACGTTGTCCACGGCCTTCTGGAGGTCGTCGATGGCCTTGCCGACGTCCGCGTTGTCGGTGCGGTCGCCCACCTTGTCGATGTCCGCATCGAGGGCGTCCAGGATCTTGTCGGCCTGCTGCGGGTCGACGGCGGCGTCGGTCAGGGCGTCCTGGAGGTTGTCCACGTCGTTGGATATCTCGACCGCGAGCTGGGCGCAGTCCAGGGCCTTCTCCACCGCGCTGCAGCCCACGGTGACCGGCACGGCGAGCGCGACGGCGGCGAGGGCGGTGATGACAGTGGTACGGCGGTGACGGTGGCGCGGCGCCATGGAATGGGTCCTTCCCCAAGAAAAGGTGCTGGTACCTGACTAAACGCCAGGCGCCGTGCGACGGTTGCCTGGTGCCGCCGTCAGTTCTCCTCGGCCAGTGCCGCGCGCTGGATTCCGGACAGGGCGTCACAGCCCGCCACGGCGAGGTCCAGCAGCCCGTTCAGCTCCTCGCGGGCGAAGGGCTCGCCCTCGGCGGTGCCCTGCACCTCGACGAAGCGTCCGTCACCGGTACAGACCACGTTCATGTCGGTCTCCGCGCGCACGTCCTCCTCGTAGCAGAGGTCGAGCAGGGGGACGCCGCCGACGATGCCGACGCTGACCGCGGAGACGGTGCCGGTCAGCGGCTGCCGGGTGGCCTTGATCAGCTTCTTCCCCCGGGCCCAGCCGACGGCGTCGGCCAGGGCCACATAGGCGCCGGTGATGGCGGCGGTGCGGGTGCCGCCGTCGGCCTGGAGGACATCGCAGTCCAGGACGATGGTGTTCTCGCCGAGCGCCTTGTAGTCGATGACGGCGCGCAGCGAGCGGCCGATGAGCCGGGAGATCTCATGCGTACGGCCGCCGATCTTGCCGCGGACGGACTCGCGGTCGCCCCGGGTGTTGGTGGAGCGCGGCAGCATCGCGTACTCCGCGGTGACCCAGCCCTCGCCGCTGCCCTTGCGCCAGCGCGGCACGCCTTCGGTGACGCTCGCGGTACACAGGACCCGCGTATCGCCGAAGGAGACGAGGACCGAGCCCTCGGCATGCTTGCTCCAACCGCGCTCGATGGTCACGGGGCGGAGCTGGTCGGGGGTGCGGCCGTCGATACGAGACATGGGATGAGCCTATCGGCATCGCGAAGGGCTCCGGTCCGCGTCCGCGGCGGGCTCAGCGGCTCACATCAGGTCTTCGATCTCGGCGGCGACGGGGTCCGCGTCGGTGCCGATGACCACCTGGATCGCGCTGCCCATCTTCACCACGCCATGGGCGCCCGCGGCCTTCAGCAGCGCCTCGTCGACCAGGGAGACGTCCTTGACCTCGGTACGGAGTCGGGTGATGCAGCCCTCGACCTCGATGATGTTGTCGATGCCGCCGAGCCCCTCGACGATCTTCTCAGCCTTGCTGGCCATGTTCGCTCCCTGTCGTCCGTTCGCCATGCGGCAAGTGGTCTACACCATTATGCGGGCGAAGACGTTACACGTCACTTGGAACGATAGATTCCTTCATCGGATCCCTCCGTGCTACAACAGGTCTACACCACATGTGGTTTAGACCATAAAGCGGGCCGTCCCTTCCCCCGAGAGCCCGCCTCACCAGGAGGAATCCGATGAGTACGGCCACCGCCAAGGCGGCGCCCGCCCAGAAGCGGGGTGCCGGCCTGTTCCAGGGACTCCAGAAGGTCGGCCGCAGCCTTCAGCTGCCGATCGCGGTCCTGCCCGCCGCCGGAATCATGGTCCGGCTCGGACAGCCCGATGTGTTCGGCGCCGACGGACTGGGCTGGGACAAGGTCGCCGCCGTGTTCAACAACGCCGGTGGCGCGCTCACCGGCGCCCTTCCGCTGCTGTTCTGCGTCGGCGTGGCCATCGGGTTCGCCAAGAAGTCGGACGGCTCCACCGCGCTGGCCGCCGTGGTCGGGTTCCTGGTCTACAGCAAGGTGCTGGAGGCGTTCCCGGTCGCCGACGCGGTGATCCAGAAGGGCGAGGACATACCGGCCAAGTTCAACGACCCCGGGGTGCTCGGCGGCATCATCATGGGGCTGCTCACCGCGGTGCTGTGGCAGCGGTACCACCGCACCCGGCTGGTGGACTGGCTCGGCTTCTTCAATGGCCGCCGGCTGGTGCCGATCATCATGGCCTTCACCGGTATCGTGGTGGGCGTCTTCTTCGGCCTGGTCTGGGAGCCCATCGGCGACGGCATCAGCAACTTCGGTGAGTGGATGACCGGGCTCGGCTCCGCGGGATCGGCCCTCTTCGGTGCCGTCAACCGCGCCCTGATCCCGATCGGCATGCACCAGTTCGTGAACACTGTGGCCTGGTTCCAGCTCGGCGACTTCACCAACGCGGCCGGTGAGACCGTGCACGGCGACCTCAGCCGCTTCCTGGCCGGCGACGCGAGCGCGGGCATGTTCATGTCCGGCTTCTTCCCGATCATGATGTTCGGTCTGCCGGCCGCCGCCCTGGCCATGGCGCACACCGCCCGCCCCGAGCGCCGCAAGGCCGTGCTCGGCATGATGATCTCGCTGGCGCTGACCTCGTTCGTCACGGGCGTGACCGAGCCGATCGAGTTCTCGTTCATGTTCATCGCCCCGCTGCTCTATGTGATCCACGCGGTGCTGACCGCGCTCTCGATGGCGATCACCTGGGCCCTGGGCGTACACGCGGGCTTCAACTTCTCCGCGGGGTTCATCGACTACGTGCTGAACTGGAGCCATGCCACCAAACCACTGCTGATCATCCCGGTGGGGCTGGTCTTCGCGGTGGTCTACTACGTGGTCTTCCGCTTCGCGATCACCAAGTTCGATCTGCCCACCCCGGGCCGTGAGCCCGAGGAAGAGGTCGAGGACCTCACCAAGGCGTAGACCTTCGACCCGCGCCCCGCGCGAGGGCCCCGGAACCGGTTCGGTTCCGGGGCCCTCGCGCGTACGGGGACCGTGCGCCTACACCTCGTAGACCGCGCCCGCCTTGGCCAGCTCCACCGGGCCGCCGAAGACCGCCTGGGCGTCGCGCTGGTTGATCTGTGGGTCCGTCCACGGCGGCACATGGGTGAGCACCAGGGCCCCGACCCCCGCCCGCAGCGCGTGCTCGCCCGCCTCGCGGCCGTTGAGGTGCAGCCCCGGGATGTCCTCCTTGCCGTGCGTGAAGGCCGCCTCGCACAGGAAGAGGTCGCCGCCCCGGGCCAGGTCCACCAGGGCCTCACAGGGGCCCGTGTCGCCCGAGTAGACCAGCGAGCGGCCGCCGTACTCGATCCGGAAGCCGTACGCCTCCACCGGATGGCACACGCGCTCGGCGCGGATGGTGAAGGGGCCGATCTCGAAGCTGCCGGGCGTGAGCGTGCGGAAGTCGAAGACCTCGCGCATCGACTTCTCGTCGGGCACGTCGTCGTACGCCTGGACCAGCCGCCGCTCGGTGTCCTCGGGGCCGTAGACGGGGATCGTCTCGGCGCGGCCACCGTCGTGCCGGTAGTAGCGCGCGACGAAGTATCCGCACATGTCGATGAAGTGATCGGGGTGGAGATGGGACAGCAGCACGGCGTCGAGGTCGTAAAGACCGCAGTGGCGCTGCAGCTCGCCAAGGGCGCCATTGCCCATGTCGAGGAGCAGCCGGAAGCCGTCGGCCTCGAGGAGGTAGCTCGAGCAGGCCGATTCCGCGGACGGGAACGACCCTGAGCATCCGACGACGGTGAGCTTCATGAAGCAGGAACCTCCTTGAGGGGTCCCCATGCCGAGGGCCATGGGCAGGTGCGGGGGGTCATGCGGTGCCCACGAGCGTAAGGCGCAAAAGCCCAGGCAGCTCCTCCACTGGGCCGCGTTGTGGGCGGAATCACCAGGACGGAGCCGGGTGGCGCCCGGCCATGCCCCCCGTCGGCCGATTCGGCCCCTACGCCCAGAGCTGGCCGTGCAGCGTCTCGATCGCCTCCTCGGTGGTGGCCGCCGTGTAGACACCGGTGGAGAGGTACTTCCAGCCGCCGTCGGCGACGATGAAGACCACATCGGCGCTCTGCCCGGCCGTGACCGCCTTACGGGCGACACCGAGGGCGGCGTGCAGCGCGGCCCCGGTCGAGACGCCCGCGAAGATGCCCTCCTGGGCGAGGAGTTCCCGGGTACGGGACACCGCGTCCTCGGAGCCGACGGAGAAGCGGGTGGTCAGGACGGACTCGTCGTACAGCTCGGGGACGAAGCCCTCGTCGAGGTTGCGGAGTCCGTAGACGACGTCGTCGTAGCGCGGTTCGGCGGCGACGATCTGGACGCCCGGCTTGTTCTCGCGCAGGAAGCGGCCGACGCCCATCAGGGTGCCGGTCGTGCCCAGACCGGCGACGAAGTGGGTGATGGAGGGCAGGTCGGCCAGGATCTCGGGGCCGGTGGTGGCGTAGTGGGCGCCGGCGTTGTCCGGGTTTCCGTACTGGTACAGCATCACCCAGTCCGGGTGCTGCTCGGCCAGCTCCTTGGCCACCCGGACGGCGGTGTTGGAGCCGCCGGCGGCGGGCGAGGAGATGATCTCCGCGCCCCACATGGCGAGCAGCTGGCGCCGCTCCTCGCTGGTGTTCTCCGGCATCACGCAGACGATGCGGTAGCCCTTGAGCTTGGCCGCCATCGCCAGGGAGATGCCGGTGTTGCCGGAGGTGGGCTCGAGGATGGTGCAGCCGGGGGTCAACCGGCCGTCCTTCTCGGCCTGTTCGATCATATGGAGCGCGGGGCGGTCCTTGACCGAGCCGGTGGGGTTGCGGTCCTCCAGCTTGGCCCAGATCCGTACGTCGGACGAGGGCGAGAGCCGCGGCAGCCCGACGAGCGGCGTATTGCCGACCGCGGCCAGGGGGCTGTCGTACCGCATCAGAGCCTTCCGCCGGCGACAGCCGGGAGGATCGTCACATTGTCGCCGTCCGAGACCTTGGTGGAGATGCCGTCGAGGAAGCGGACGTCCTCGTCGTTCAGATAGACGTTGACGAAGCGGCGCAGCTCGCCGCCGTCGACCAGGCGCTCCTGGATCCCGGAGTGCCGGCTCTCCAGGTCGGCGAAGAGCTCGGCGAGCGTGGCCCCGCTGCCCTCGACCGCCTTCTGGCCGTCGGTGTAGGTGCGGAGGATGGTCGGGATGCGGACCTCGATGGCCATGTCTGGGCTCCTGTCGGAGGGCGGGGTGGACTCCCGGACCGGGAGCGGCCGGGAAGGCGTCGTCGAAGGGCGTCGGGCGTCTCGTCGGGCGTCTCGGGCGCGCGCTCAGGCGGCCACGGCGCGGCGCGGACACATCGCGCTGGCGAGCCGGCACAGGTCGACGTGGAGCCGCGCCACGAGCAGCATGCCCGGCGTCTTCTCGCTCACGTCATCGGAAACCATGGACTCATCGTATCGATTCCCGAACCGGACTCCGGTAGGTGATCCCGCGATACGGACGGGTAGTGACCGCGATACGAGACAGCATGGCGATTCAGCCGCCCGGGACGATCTCCACCTCTTCCTCGGTGACCTCGCCGTCCACGATCCGGAAGGACCGGAACTGGATGGGGCCCTCCTCATTGCCGCATTCGGCCGTGGAGACCAGAACGTAGTGGGCCCCGGGCTCATTGGCGTAGGAGATGTCGGTACGGGAGGGGTACGCCTCGGTGGCGGTGTGCGAGTGGTAGATGACCACCGGCTCCTCGTCCCGGTCGTCCATCTCGCGGTAGAGCTTGAGCAGGTCACCCGAGTCGAACTCGTAGAAGGTGGGGGAACGGGCCGCGTTCAGCATCGGGATGAACCGCTCGGGGCGGCCGCTTCCGGCCGGGCCCGCGATCACACCGCATGCCTCGTCGGGGTGGTCGGCGCGGGCATGCGCGACGATCTTGTCGTGGAGCGCCTGGGTGATGGTCAGCATGAGCACACAATAGGAGGCGGGCTCCGGACAGAGGTCCGGAGCCCGCCTGCTGAGATGCTGCGCCCGAAAGGCGATACGGCTTACTTACGCGCGTACTCCGGCTCCACCGCGTCACTCTGGTCGAGCGGCTGAGCCCCGCCGCGGGCCTTGAGGACGTACCAGCCGATCACCAGACAGACGGCCCACCCGGCGCCGACGTACAGGGAGACCCGGCCGTCCTTGTCGTAGGCGACCAGGCAGGTCACGAACAGCAGGAAGACCACCGCCACCCAGCTGAAGACCGAGCCGCCGGGAGCCGGGAAGGAGGAGGCGGGCAGCCGGCCGGCGCGGAACGCGCGGCGGTACCGGATGTGGGCGAACAGGATCATCAGCCAGGTCCAGATGCCACAGGCCGTGGACACCGAGGTGACGTAGGTGAACGCCTTCTCGGGGACGACGTAGTTGAGGACCACGCCGATAGCCATGAAGAGGACGGAGAAGGTGATGCCGAGGGCCGGGGACTTGCGGACGTTGAGCCGGGCGAAGATCCTCGGCCCCTCACCGCTGGTCGCCAGGTCGCGCAGCATCCGGCCGGTGGAGTACATACCGGAGTTACAGGAGGACAGGGCCGCGGTCAGGACGACGAAGTTGACGATACCGGCGGCGAGGGGGATGCCGATCTTGGAGAAGCCGTGCACGAAGGGGCTCTCACCGGCCGAGAACTCGGTCCACTTGACGACGGCGAGCAGCACCACCAGGGCGCCGACGTAGAAGATGATGATGCGCCACGGCAGCGTATTGATCGCCTTGGGCAGGGTCTTCTCCGGGTCCTCGGACTCGCTCGCGGTGACGCCGACGAGCTCGACGGCGATGTAGGCGAACATCACGCCCTGGAGGGTCATCAGGCTGTCGCCGATGCCGTTGGGGAAGAACCCGCCATGGGACCAGAGGTTCGAGGCGGCGGCGGTGTCACCGGCGTCGGAGAAACCGAGGGTGAGCACACCGAGGCCGATCACGATCATGCCGATGATCGCGGTGACCTTGACCATCGAGAACCAGAACTCGACCTCACCGAAGACCTTGACCGAGATCAGGTTGACCCCGAAGAGCACCACCAGGAAGACCAGGGCGCTGACCCACTGCGGGATCGAGGGGAACCAGAAGTTGATGTAGATGGCGGCGGCCGTGAGCTCGGCCATGCCGGTCACCACCCACAGGAGCCAGTAGGTCCAGCCGGTCACATAGCCGAAGAACGGGCCCAGGAACTCCCGGATGTATTCCGCGAAGGAGCCCGTGGACCGCCGGTAGAGGAGCAGCTCACCGAGCGCTCTCATGATGAAGAAGACGATCACGCCCGCAAGGGCGTACATCAGGATGATGCTCGGGCCCGCCTTGGCGATGTTCGCCCCGGCACCCATGAACAGGCCGACGCCGATGGCGCCGCCGATAGCGATCATCTGGACCTGGCGACTGCCAAGGCCGCGCTCATAGCCCTCTTCAGGAGCCGCTGAGGTCATATTGCTGCGCCTTTCTCCCTGTGGCGGCTGGCTGCGATCGTGAAGATTTATCACGTCGGCAACACTGACCGGCTGAGCCACGTGTGGCGCACACCACAGGGAGAAGCGGACAAAAGTTGTGGTGCTCAACAAAGTTGACGATCGCAGTGATGCGATCGTTATCCGGAGTTGAGCATCCTCTAAACGAACACTCAGTGATTGCCGGAGGGAATCATTCCGGCATGAGCGTCTCGATCAGGGTCTCCTGGAGCCCGCCGAGCCAGAAGTACGCCATCACCATCGGCTTGCGCGGATCGGAGTCCGGCAGCCCCAGCAGCTCACCGCCGTCGTCCTCGTCGGTGACCTCCAGCCGGGTCCCGATGGCCAGCCGCAGGTCGTTGAGCGCGCACAGCCAGTGCCGGGCCCGCTCCGGCGCCAGCTCCAGCACCGCCGGGGCCCCGCGCGAGGAGCCGGAGCCCAGCGCGTCCAGGTCGCGCACCACCGTCAGGGCGTCGTCCCGCTTGCGCGCCCGCAGGTCGTTCTCGGTGAAGCGGCGGAACTCCGCGGACGCCTCCCGCGCCTCCTTCTCCTCCCGCGCCCCGAGCTCCTGGTCAGGCGGGGAGTAGGCGTCCGGGAAGAGCCGGGCGAGCGCCGGATCCTCCGGCGGCTTGCTGGGGCCGTCCGCGAAGAGCGCGGCCAGCGGGTCGTCGCCCCCGGCGGGCTGGTCGCCCGGACCGATCAGCTCGGCGAGCTGCATGGCCAGGCTGCGCAGGATGGAGATCTCCACCTCGTCCAGGGCGATGGCGGCGCCGCCGCCAGGCAGAGGCTCGAAACGTCCCGACATCAGCGCTCCTGCTGGAGGGTCGCCCACAGGCCGTAGCCGTGCATCGCCTGCACGTCGCGCTCCATCTCCTCGCGGGTGCCGCTCGAGACGATCGCGCGGCCTTTGTGGTGGACGTCGAGCATCAAACGGTTGGCCTTGTCCTTGGAGTAGCCGAAGTAGCTCTGAAAGACGTAGGTCACATAGCTCATGAGATTGACGGGGTCGTTGTGGACCACCGTCACCCAGGGAACGTCGGGTTCCGGCACCGACGACGGTGCTTCACGGGATTCAGGACGTTCGATCTCCACGGGCGCGACACTCACACGTCCCATGCTGCCACCCGGCACAGGCCGCCGCCTAAACCGGCACCCAGATCTCGTCACTCTGACGAGTACGGGAGGTAGCATCGTCAACCATGGACACTGCGGACTTGGGACTGCCGGTGGACGTGCCGTCGACCGCACTCTTCACCGACCGGTACGAACTCACCATGCTTCAGGCCGCGCTGCGGGCGGGCACCGCCGACCGCCGCTCGGTCTTCGAGGTCTTCACCAGGCGCCTCCCCGAGGGCCGGCGCTACGGCGTCGTGGCGGGCACCGGGCGGGTGCTGGACGCCGTCGAGAACTTCCGCTTCGACGCCGGCGTGCTGGACTTCCTCGCCCAGCAGCGGATCGTGGACGAGCCCACGCTCGGCTGGCTCGCCGACTACCGCTTCCGCGGCGACATCTGGGGCTACCCCGAGGGCGAGGTCTACTTCCCCGGCTCGCCGATCATCCGGGTGGAGGGCACCTTCGCCGAGGCGGTGCTGCTGGAGACGGTCATCCTCTCCATCCTCAACCACGACTCCGCGGTGGCCGCCGCCGCGTCCCGGATGTCCACCGCCGCCGGCGACCGGCCGCTCATCGAGATGGGCGCCCGCCGCACCCATGAGCTGGCCGCCGTGGCCGCCGCCCGCGCCGCCTACGTCGGCGGCTTCACCACCACCTCCGACCTCGCGGCCGGATTCCGCTACAACATCCCCACCGTGGGCACCAGCGCCCACGCCTTCACCCTGCTGCACGACAGCGAACGGGACGCCTTCACGGCGCAGGTCCAGGCCCATGGCAGCGACACCACCCTGCTCGTGGACACCTATGACGTCGCCGAGGCGGTGCGCACCGCCGTGGAGGTGGCCGGCAAGGACCTGGGCGCCGTAAGGATCGACTCCGGCGATCTGCTGCTGCTCGCCCACCGGGTGCGCCAGCAGCTGGACGAGCTGGACGCCAAGAACACCAAGATCGTGGTGACCAGCGACCTCGACGAGTACGCGATCGCCTCGCTGGCCGCGGCCCCCGTGGACGCGTACGGGGTCGGCACCCAGCTGGTCACCGGCAGCGGCCACCCCACCAGCTCGATGGTCTACAAGCTGGTGGCGCGGGCGGTTTCGGACGACGCGGACGCGCCGCTGCTGCCGGTGGCCAAGAAGTCCATGGGCGCCAAGACCTCGGTGGGCGGCCGCAAATGGGCCGCGCGGCGGGTGGACGAGCACGGTGTGGCCGAGGCCGAGGTGATCGGCACCGGTGAGGTCCCCGATGAGCTGGCGGACCATCAACTGCTGGTGGAGCTGGTGCGCGGGGGCGAGATCGTGGCCCGCGAGCCGCTGGACGCGGCGCGGGACCGGCACATCGCGGCACGGGCCGGGCTGCCGCTGTCGGCGACCCAGCTCTCGCGCGGGGAGCCGGTCCTGCCCACCGAGTACGCGCGGGCCTGAGGCGGGCGGGTCATGAGCGGGAACACGGGGCACGCCCACTGCCGCAATCGGCGCGGAGTGTCTACCCTCGGTGACATGCACCGGGCACTGATCGTCGTCGACGTCCAGAACGACTTCTGCGAGGGCGGAAGCCTCGCGGTGACGGGGGGCGCGGACGTCGCCGCCGCGATCACCGATCTGATCGGGGAGGCCACGCCCGGTTACCGGCATGTCGTCGCCACCCGTGATCACCACATCGATCCGGGCGATCACTTCTCGGACAACCCGGACTACGAGCACACCTGGCCGGTGCACTGTGTCGCGGGCACCGAGGGCGTCGGCTTCCACCCGAACTTCGCGCCCGCCGTCGCCTCCGGCGCGATCGACGCGGTCTTCGACAAGGGCGCGTACACGGGGGCGTACAGCGGCTTCGAGGGCACCGACGAGCACGGGACCCCGCTCGCCCAGTGGCTGCGCGAGCGGGAGGTGACCGAGGTGGACGTGGTGGGCATCGCCACCGACCACTGCGTGCGGGCCACGGCGCTGGACGCGCGCCGCGAGGGGTTCGCGGCGCATGTCCTGCTGGACCTGACCGCGGGCGTCTCCCCGGGCACGACCGAGCGCGCCCTGGAGGAGCTGCGGGCGGCCGGGGTCGAGCTCAGCGGCAAGCCGGTCGTCTGACGGCGCCGGAGGCGCTCACAGCGGCCCCCAGCGCCCTTCCCGACGGCTCCCCCGCCCTCCCGGGCCCCGGTGCTACGCGGCGCATCCGGCGGATCTTCCCCCTCCCCACCCCTGGACCCCGGACGGGCTGAAATCAGCCCCTCCGGCGTTTGAGGAGCGGGGTCTGGGGCGGAGCCCCAGTTTCGGGAAGGGGCGGGTAGGGGAACAGCCCGCCGCAGGCGACACAAGCCGCCGGGCACCCCTACGAGGCCGGAGCCGGTGGTCTGAGGAGGGCGGCCATGGGATGCCAGAGCTCCCCTCCGCGGTCCGGCGCGGCGCGCCAGACCACCCCGTCGGGATGGTGGAGCACCGCCGTCACCTCGTCGGGCGTCGGCGGCGCGGCGTTGCCGCGCAGATAGACAGCGCGAAGCCCGAGATTGCGGAGCCTGGTCAGGGCTCGCTGGCGGTTCGCGGCGTGTACCAGTACGCGGACGCCGCCCTCGCCCAGCGGGCGCGGCAGCGTCAGTGCGACCACCACACTGCCGCCCGGCAGCTTGGTGAATCCTCCGTCGGCCATTGCGGGTCATGTCCCCCGTGAGACGTCGTGTCAACAAGAAGGTCTAAGGGGCATCTAAACGCGAACGGCCGCCGCCCGCTAGGGGGCGACGGCCGCTACCGCTCTGACCTGCGAAAATGCAGACTGGTGTGGATCTAGGAGGCGGACGGTCCAACCTGGACGGTCATCGTCGAGCCACCCGGGAGCTCCTTGAGGATCTTGATCCGGGTATTGGTGTCAGCAGTCTCGACACTGCCGGTCGGGTTGCTCTTGTCCCAGTACGTACCCTTGTGGTCGTCAAAGACCGGAAGGCCCGGCTTCGGCTTCACCTTGGCGGCCTTGCCGTCGTTGTGCAGCGTGAAGCCGTCCGAGGGGAGCCGGCTGAAGGGGGAGTCGTACGCCTGGATCCGGTTGCGCATCAGCGCGCCGTCCGCCCACTTCTCGGCGGCGGGGTGCGCGTCGATCGGCAGGATCAGACCGCTGCCCGGGTGGACACCGACGTTGTTGTCCGGCTGCGAGGTGTCCCACTGCCAGATCAGCAGCCCGTTCTGGTACGGGAAGTGCTCGACCCAGTTGGGCCGGCTGGAGGCCCAGCCGAAGTTGTACGGACCGGTCTTGAGGGTGGTGTCGTACGACACGTACTGGCGGTTCTCGGCGAGGTAGTACTGCGGGTAGTCCTTGGTGAAGGAGCCGCCGATGCGCGAGAAGCCCTTCGCCGTCCAGCCGTTGTCGTCGCCCTCGGCGCCGTCGCTGAAGACCGGGGCGCCGTCCGCGGTCAGGGTGATCGCGTCGGCCGCGAAGCCCTTCTGCGCCACACCGCCGTCGGTCTGGTAGCGGAAGCGCAGGTCGATCTTCTTGCCCGCGTAGGCGTCCAGCGGGAAGGAGAGCTTCTTGTACGCGCCGGAGGTGCCGGTCAGCGCGGGCTTGTCACCGGCGTCGCGCGGGATGGCCTTGCCGTCCGCGGTGCCGTCGACGGGCGTCCAGTTGGCGCCGCCGTCCGTGGAGACCTCGGCGTAGAGGTAGTCGTAGTTCTCCTCGATGTCCCACCAGCCCTGGAGGTCCAGGCTGGCCTTGGACTTACCCGTGAGGTCCACGGACCGGGTCAGGGTGTTCTTGAGGTCGTCACCCATTCCGCTCCACCACTGCTTGGAGCCCTCGGCGGGGGCGACCACCTCGGTGGTGACGGCCTTGGCGGGCAGCTCGACCACCAGCGCCTGCTTGTTCTTGGTGTTGTACTCGGCCACCCCGAGGGTGTGGGTGGACTTCTTACCGGCCTTGGCCGAGGCGTAGTTCAGCCAGCCCAGCTGGAGCTTGTCCCAGGCGTTCATGTCCCCGGGCAGATCGCCGATGGCGTCCTTACCGGTGCCGAGCCAGGATCCCGCGGACATCAGCGACCAGTAGGCGACGGACGACTCCCCCTTGCCGGTGGTGTCGTACTCGTCCGGCAGGCCCAGGTCATGGCCGTACTCATGGGCGAAGACGCCGAGGCCGCCGTTCTCCGGCTGCATGGTGTAGTCGCCGACCCAGATGCCGGTGTCGCCGATCTGCGTACCGCCCGACTTGTTCTCGCCGGGGCCGGTCTTGCCCGCGTCGGTGCCGTACGCGTACCAGCGGTGCGCCCAGATGGCGTTCTCGCCCTGGACCCCGCCGCCCGCGGACTCGTCCTCACCGGCGTGGACGATCTGGAAGTGGTCGATGTAGCCGTCGGGCTCGTTGAAGTTGCCGTCGGCGTCGTAGTCGTAGCGGTCCCACTGGTCGTACTTGGCCAGGTCCGCCTTGATCTGCGCGTCGGTGCGGCCGGCCGCCTTCTGGTCCTTGGCCCACTGGTTGACGCCGTCGCGGATCAGGTCCCAGGCGTTGGCGCAGTTGGTGTCGCCGCAGTAGTTGGAGCCGTAGCGGGCCTCGTTCCAGTCGACCTTGGCCCAGTCGGAGACCTCGCCGTCCACCGAGTAGCGGCCCGAGGACTGCTTCTCGTAGTACTTCTTCAGGGACTCCTTCTTCTTGTCCTTGGAGAAGTAGAGGTCCTGGAAGTGCTGGCGGTTGTAGTCCTTCTGCCAGGCCGTGCTGTTGTCGTCGGCGCGGTCCGGCCGGCCTATGGTGTTGTGCGCCGGGCCCGGGTCGCCGCCGTACTTCTTCACCGGCGGCTTGGGGCCGTCCCCGTCCGGGTCGTACATGGTGGTGTCGTCCACCTTGTCGCCGAACTCGACCAGGATGGTGAAGATCTTGTCGGTCTTCTCCCGGGCCAGCTCGACGTACTTGCCCTTGCCGAGCTTCACGACCTTGGACGCCCCGCGCGTGGTCGCCTTGGTGTCGCCGGAGATGACCTGGCGCAGCGCCTCCTGGCGCTGTGCCTCCCGCTGCTTGCTGTAGGGGCCCTCGAGGTCGTGCTGGACATCCGTCTTCGCGGGCGCCGGATCATGGCGCTCGACACGCGTAGACGGTGCGTCCGCCTGGGCCATGCCGGTCGATAGTGCCGCCGCTCCGAGCGCGGCCACCACAGTGGCTATGGCGGCCGATCTGGCCGTCCTCCGTTGGCTGTTCACTCGCTCAGTCCTCCCCTTTCCACACCAGTGCCGGACATTTGACCGGAGTGGCAGGAGAAAAGACAGACCTTGACTTGGACTGGTGAGACAAGTACGTTCTGCGATCCCGATGTTCCGTTTAACGGACAGCAACGGGCGCGCCATGCACGCCGGTTGGCACACCCGATGATTCCGTGCGCCCCCTGTGCAACGGCGTCGTGGGTGAGGTCACGCTTACTTCCGTTCCCCACGGGCATGCAGGACCGTAGAGTCAGGACTGACGGTGCACTTCAGCCTGACTCATGCCCCCTGCATATCGCCCCCGAGGACGGATCCCGCCATGCCGCGTCCGACTCCTGCACAGCTTGCCTATGGTTCGGCCACCGTCGTTCTCTCGACCTTCGCCATGCTGCTGCTCTCCCAGACCCGATCGGGGCTCGGGGTGGCGGTGGTGACCGTGGTCGGGCTGGTTCTCGGGCTCATCGTCGCTGTCACCGTGCCGGTGGCCCGGGTGTCCCGCCCCGGCCGCACCGTCCGCACCAGCCGCCCGGTGGCGGGGTCCGGACCGGCCGACCCGGCGCGGGCGCACACCCGGGCGCACGCCGACTCACTGCACGGCTGACACCACGACGGTCCGCGCGGCCTTGTCGTGCAGACAGCGCTGGAACGGCTTGTCCCACAGCAGTGAGACCGAGTTGACCAGCCAGAAGACCGTGCCGACCAGCAGCGGGATGAGCATCCCCGGCAGCACGTAGACCGCCGCGCGGACCCAGCCCTGACCGGCCGGCACATTCCCGTCGGACAGCATCGCCACCCGGATGCGCAGTGCCTTCTTGCCGAGCGTCTGTCCGCTGCGGGCCAGCATGACGCCCTCGTAGCCGAAGTAGAGCGCCATCGTGATGACGAGCGCGAGAGTCACCTTGCCCATGTCCTGCTCGCCCGGGTGGTCCATCGTGTACTGGAGCGCGCCGGTCGCCGTGAGCGCCACCGTCCAGATCGCGCCGAGGATGACGATGTCGATGAGCCGGGCGGTGAAGCGCTGACCAGGGGTGGCCAGCGGGGGCATCCCCGGGGGGATCACAGGCGGGGGCGAGGACAGCGGGTCGGGGGCCATGCCCCCGATTACATCAGCGCTCCCGGAGGACCGGAAGCTCAGGGGGCACCTCGGGGGCTCGGGGCGCACCCCGGGGATCAGGGCACGGCCGAGACCACCAGCGTCTTGGCCGCCTTGTCGTGCAGGCACTGCCGGTAGGGCCGGTCCCAGGTGCACCACAACACATTGATCAGCCAGAAGAGGAAGCCACAGCAGGGCACGATCTCGGGCAGGGCATACACCCCGGCGCGCAGCCAGCCCGCCTGGCCGGCCGGCGGCCGCCCGTTCTCCAGCATGGCGACCCGGATCTTCATCGCCTTCTTGCCGACGGTCTGGCCGTCCCGGGTCAGCATCAGCCCCTCGTAGAGGAAGTAGACCAGGACGTAGACCAGCGTGACGGTGGTCGAACGCGCGCTGCCCTCGATCGGGTCATAGCCCCCGGCGATCGCGGTCACGACGAGCCCGACCGGGATGCCGATGAGCAGCGCGTCGATGATCCGGGCGATCAGACGGCGGCCGAGGTGCGCGAGCGGGGGCATCCCGGCGTACGGCTCGGGTCCCGCGGTGTGGTCCCCGTGGTCCCCGTGGTCCCCGTACGGGGAGCCGTTCGCACGCGGTTGTTTTGCGAACGGATCGCTGCTGTCCCGGTCCCGGGGCTCGTCGGACCCGGGCGGCGGCTGGTCGGTGCTCATGGCCCGAGTCGACCCCGGAGCCGGGACCGCCGCATCCGGCGCGCCCCGTTCGGGCGACCGGGATCGTCCATCCGCCGCAGCCGGGGCGGATGTTCGGTTCGGCGGAGGGCGGCTCGGTCGGCCGGCGCTCAGTCGGCGACGCTCAGTCGGCCGGCGCTCAGTCGGCCGACGCGACGAAGGTGCGGGCCGCCTTGTCGTGCCAGCACTGCCGCCACGGGCGGTCGAACAGGCACCACAGCACGTTCAGCACACCGATGACGAGCACCCCCAGCACCGAGTAGACCAGCCAGCGGCGCAGCGCGGTGCCGAAGGACGGGGTGTCGTGCTCCTCGATGTCCAGCACCCGCACCCCGCACAGCCTCTTGCCGAGCGTGCGGCCCCACTTGGCGGTCGGCAGAGTCTCCAGGACGACGCCGAGGACGAGCAGCAGACCGAGGACGATGCCCAGATAGCCGCTGGTGGTGCCGTCCAGGAAGTAGACCGTGACGGTCTCGCCGCTCTGCTTGGCCGTCTCGACCTTCTCGTCGATGTGGTCGCTCGCCTTGCTCCACAGCGGGAACGCGACGGCGCCGACGACGCCGAGCAGCACGACCGAGTCGATCAGCCGGGCGGCGAGGCGGCGGCCGAGCGAGGCGGGCCGGCCCTCGGCCTGGGCGGCCAGGAGGAAGGGATTGTCGACCGGCGGCTTCCAGGGGATGACGCCCTCGGGCGCGCCCGGGGCCGCGCCGTGCGGGGCCGCCTGGGGCGCCGCCTGCGGGGCCGCCTGGGGAGCGTGCGGGGCGGCCTGCGGCGGGCTCTGCGGCGGGCCGGGCTGCTGGGTGAACTGCCCCTGCGGCTGCCAGGCAGGGCCGCCGCCCTGGGCGGGGATACCGCCGAAGGGCTGCTGGGGCTGCTGGGGCTGGTGTGTCTGCGGAGGCTGCTGGGGCTGGTGCGGGGGCTGGGCCGGGGGTGCGGCCTCGGCGCCCTTGCTCGCGCCGCCGCGACCGATCGCCCGGATCGCCATCGTCCCGTCGTCCCGGCCCGCCGTCTGGCCCCGGCCCTGGTCCCAGCCCTGGTCCTGCCCCTGACCCTGCCCCTGGCCGGTCGTGGGTGCCGCTCCGCCGCCGCGCCCCACCGTGCGGAACGTCATCGTCCCGTCGCCCGCCGGGGCGGGGGTCCCGCCCTCGTCCGCCGGGGGCAGCTCCGGGGCCCGGCGGACGGGCGGCAGGGCCTGCGTCGAGCGGTCCGACGTGCGCCCGCTCCCGCCCGCGCGCATGGTCAGCGTGCCGTCATCGCGCCCGGCGTCCTCACCCGGACCCGCGCGGCGCGGGTCGGGCACGCCGGGCCACTGCCCGCCACCGGCTTGTCCCCCACCGGCCTGGGGGTCGCCGGGGGCGTCCGGCTCCGCGCCCCAGGAGATCCGGCGGTCCTGCTCACCGCCGAACCCGCCCTGCTGGGCGGCGTCCGCGTGCCAGGCCGTGCCGGCGTCGGGGCGGGTGCCGTGCAGCCGCTGGGGATCGTTCCAGTCCACGGACGCCGGAACCCCGCCGGGCGGCACCGGCTGCGCTCCCATGCCACCGCCCGCGGCCTCGGGCGGCCCGCCCGCGCCCCGGACGTCCATCTCGGCGCTCCGGCGCAGCTCGGGCAGTGCGCTGCCGGTCTCCTCGGCGGCCTGCGGCGCCGGATCCTCGTCCAGGAACATCGGGCCCGTCTCGTCCGGCGGCGGGCTGATCACCTGGGTGTGGGTGACCCCGGGCGGCGGCGCGGGCATGGCCTCGCCCTCGGCCGGGGCGGGACGGCTGGTGCCGGGCACCCAGGCGGCGCCGTTCCAGTAACGGATGTAGCCAGGGATGGACGGATCTGGGTAGTACCCCACCCCGGGCATTTCTGCCGAACCCCCGCCACTAGGAGGCGTCGCCATGTCCCCTACTCCCTTCACGGCCAACACGCTTGACCTGTCCGCCGTATCCGGCATCGACGACCCGATGATCACGCAGCTACGCGAGCGAGGCCGCACGACCACCCTGGACCTCTCTGCGGGCTACGCGCAGTACGTACCACAGCGACCGGGCGGATACCTACGTCTCTCTATGCATGACATTAACGAAGAACGACGAGCCCGGAAGGAGGCGTCCAAAAGGAAGACCGCCATCGAACGACAGACCGAGGACATCGAGGCCAAGCGCCAGGCACTCAAGTGGGGCAAGTTCGCCAAGCTGTACATAGACGACGATACGAGCGCCTACAAGAAGAAGAGGATCACCCGCCCTGACGGGAGCGTCGATTGGGTCGTACTTCGCGAAGATTTTCAACAAATGCTGAAAGATCTGCTAAATGGAGTGATTGACGGAATCATCTTCTATGACTTGGACCGCCTCGTTAGGCAGCCAAGGGACCTAGAAGATCTCGCGAATGTGGTCAACGAAGTAAAGCGGCCCGCCATCGGAGCAACAAGCGAACTCAACCTCGTCAGGGAATCCGATTGCAATATGGCGCGCGTCATGTGCGTCATGCTGTTGAAACAGTCCCAGGACACAGCCCGACGCGTTGCCCGAGACACATTAGCAGCAGCTGAGGTGGGAATCCCCATAGGCCGCCTCGGTTACGGATGGGTGCGCAAGGGCGAGGATGTAGGCACGAAGATTGAGGAAGAGGCAAAAGTCGTAAGGCGCATCTTCCGTGAGCTAGTGGAGAAGAATGGAACTCCGTCGTCCATCACACGAGGTCTGACGCTTTCAGAAATCCCCTCTCCGGGTGGAGGCGATTGGACCACGGCCACAGTGAAACTCATTCTCTCGAATCCACGATATGCGGGAATGGTTCTCTACAGCGGACGCCACCGGCTCGAACCATCCAAGCAACACGACGGAATGTCTAAGCTACTCACCGACGAGAACGGGAATCCCGTAATGGGGACCTGGGATGAAATCGTGTCCCCACAGACATGGTTCAAAGCCCAAGGCATTCTAAAAGCACGCCAAGAGCAGAACGGGGTAGACACCACCCCCGTAGGAGGGCATGAATACGGAAAGTACCTACTAACAGGGGTTGTCCGTTGCTACAAATGCAAGAAGCCCATGGAAGGCCGCTGGAACGGAAAGGCGCAATACCACCAGTACCGTTGCCAATCTCGCGGACGAAACGGCGCATGCGGCTCAACCGCACGAAAGATGGCACCCCTTGACGATCTCATAGACATACTCATGGAGGAGTTCCTGATTGAGAAACTAGGAGTTTCACTCAACGAGGGCGATGAAGAAGATGAAGAAATCACCGAGCAGCGCACCGAACTAGAGGAGCAGAAAAGCGCAGCGATCGGGGAAAAGGATCGACTTAAGGAGAAGTGGGAGCGCGGAGAACTCTCTGACGTTGGGTGGTCAAACGAGGATTACTACGAACACATCGGAGTGATATCGAAGAAGATTCGAGAGCTTATCGAGAAACTCGAAGACCTAGGCTCCGCCCCTGACCCCAAAGCCGTAGAGAGCGACCTAATGCTATGGAGGTCAGGGGACAACGTTGAGAAGCGCACGATAATCAAGCGCTACATGAAACACATACAGCTTCTCAAGGGGCCTAAGGGTCGAGGCAAATTCGACCCGAATACCGTAATTCCTATCTGGCGGGAGCAGGGGGGTCGCCCCTCTGGCCGAACCCCCGGAGAAGCGACCGCAGATGTACCCGCTCCTCATTAGTTAGATCCGGAGCACGCGCCAAATGGCGGGCCACCCAAGCGCACACGGCAGGATCATTGCGATTGACCCTGCCGTGCCGCTCAGCCATAAACCCGCCTTCCCTCTTCATTACTTAGCTCAGAGCGACCTATGTCGCGGCTACGGGAAAGGTCTTGCGAAACACCCGCTGCTATCTCTGCCTCAGCGGGTGTATGTCCCGACCGCACGTATCTCCACGCGGACTCAATTTCCGTAGGCACATCAGCCGGAACTGAGCCGCCAGCCGCTTTCGTCTTTCGGTATTCAGCACGGACGGCGCGCAGTTGCTCATAGGTAGTGGAGTAGCGCCGCGACTTGGTGAGCACATGGCCTCGGTAGCCGAGTGCATGAGCCCACAGGCGCAGGCGGAGCGGGGCCAGCTCGACTACGCCGCCCAGGCGCCAACAGGTGCCCATGAGTGCGCGCACATGGGGGCTGATCCGCAGCCGATCGATCTCACCGGCTGATGCGATGCGCCGGTCAATGCCTCCCACTTCCCCCACGCTCTTCGACACGTACTTCGCGATGTACGCGGCAACGGCCTCATCGGTCATCGGCACGCCGTCAATCTCCGAATGCACGCTGTGGATCGCGTGTACGTCGATCTCGGCGCCCCAACGGATGATGTGCTCCCCCAAGCCCGGGGCGTATGGCGTACGGGCCTCAGCGGCCTCTACAGCGCTTCGGACGACCGTCTCTAGAATCTCCGCCGTGACCTCAGATGGCGGAGCGTCCTCGGGCCCGGAAGGGCCATCGACGCGCACCACGGCATGCAAGTGGATAGCTCCGCGTTTCTGATACTCGGCCACCTTGGCAAACGAGACACGGAGATGGGAATTGAGTGTTCTCTGTGTAATCCCCATCGCCGCCGCAAGGTGACGCCTGATCAGAATCGTGGTGCGATTCCAGAGTGCCCCTGTCTTTGCATGCCAGAGCACATGTGCCGCGTAGTCGTAACACCGGCCGCATATGGGCTGTCCGACTCTTGGGTCAGCTTCGGAATGAACCTGATTACATCCGATCGGCCTTCCGTGCGGACATTCCCCGCCATCACGGCGAGGGCGGCATTTACGATCCCTTGAGTCCGTGACTCTGTGTACGGCACCGAATCCAGGCGCTGTCAGAGTGACGAACAGCCGCGGATGTCCGGTCACTGTCGAGGGAACTTCCTTGCCGCCCAGAAGCCCGGCCCGTACCAAATGGAATGTGTCGCCAGCGTGGATGCGCGAGCATGGCGCGCAGCGTGTATCACGCCGATTACCGCACCGCAGGGCCAACACCCCGCCCGGTTCATTGGCGGTGGTGTAGACGCGCATTACGGCACCCGTGACAGCGTCGCGGGTTATGGTCCGCCCAGCCAGGTAAATGGGGTCGGCGCAGCCGCCGATGTTGTGGATTTGGTCGAGCCACCGGCGGAAACCGGGAGCGCCAACCAGTCGGATCATGTCGCGTTCAGTCTCTGAGAGCGTGCGAAGGCGCCCCGCGATTTCGAGTGCGGAGCGCCGCGCACGAGGGGTGTCCCACGGGGACGTCATGCGGCGGTGCCCTTTCTTGGTAGTCCGCCGCCATGGCGGAGAGGCGATCGATGGCCAGGTACACGGGCATTGCTCCTCTAGGGTTTGAGCTGGGGATTGTCACGCTGGGTTCACGCCGGCCGTCACGGTCAGCTATCAGACGTCAGCCCCGTGGCGGACGACGCCGACAGCAGCGGCACCGCCTCAGACGGCCGCCCCGAGTGCGCAGGCGCCACCGACCGCAGGCACGGCACCTCACATACAGGTGAGACATTCCTTCCTCCCCTGGACCCGCTATTTCTGGTAGACCGCCCACTGCAAGAAATCCGTGATGGTCAGCCCCGGAGTGGTGCTTGCCATGGTGAATCCCCAGAGGAAGAAGAGCGCCCCGACCCACCAGACAACTTCTCGGGACCGGAGGATCAGAATGCAGAGCAGGCCGACGACGATCGCAATCGGCATTGCCTGTGCTTCAGTCATTTCCGCCCACCTCCTTATTCACTGCGTCCATGGCACGCACCAGAGCGGGAATGGCCGGTGTCTTGTCGACATTCTGCGCCACGACTTCCCGAGCATCCGCAGTAGTGGTCAGTCGGGACCGCACACGGGTCCAGGTGCCGCCGACCGTCGTAATAGCGACGCCCTGTTCTTCCTCAGTGATCACCTGAGCCGCAACCACTGCGTCTTCAGCAAGGTCACCAAGGGCCATTTCTGCGGTCTGCTGGTCATGCACTCGGTGGCAGATACGGCCGCCGAGCTGAGCCCGCAGAGCAGTTACCCCGGCCCCCAGCTCGGAGCCGATGCGCTGTCCGGCTACCACCAGGTGCAACCCCAGAGCCGCCCCGAGCTGCCCCAGCCGGAGCAGAGCCGTTGAGCACTCGGCCGCCTCTTGCCGACTGACCCGCGATCCGTCGACCAGGTACAGCTCAGCCAGCTCATCGACCAGGAGCACGACCGGCACCGGCCGTACGTGCTCAGGCAGCTCCCAGATAGACCGGGCACCAGCCCTACGGCAGACGGCCATGCGGTCGCGCGCCTCATCCAGGAGCGCCACCAGGAGCGCCAGCGCTTCCGTCCGACTACAGGCCAGCGCGGACAGCCGACGCTCGAACAGCGACAGCTCCATGCCGCCTTTGCAGTCGATACCGACGAGCGCTACCGGCTGCGGTGCCAGCTCAGCCACCAGGGACGCAAGCAGGGTGCTTTTCCCCGATTGGGTCGCGCCGACCACCAGCCAATGCGGCACCTGCCGCATGTCCAGAGTCCAGCCCATACCCAGCTCTGTACGGCCCACCTGCGCAGCGAGTATCCGCCCCGGGAAGCGCTTCGGCTCGGTGCCCGCATCAGTCAGGGGGTCCCGCCAGGTGGCAGTGATCGTCACCTCACCACGCCGAAACGAGACCACCCGAACCGAGTGCATCCGCCAGGCATGCGCCATAGCCGGTGCCGCCTCGATGTACGGAATCGGTGTCTGTCCGGGATGCAGTTGAACCCGCGCCACCAGGCCATCTCGCGTAGGACGTGGCAGCCCCAGCCGAGGCGGGATCATCCGCACAGCCCGGCCCGTCACGATCAGTTCGCGGCCGACCAGTGCACGCGGCGGCTGACGCTGCACCGCCAGGTCGGCGTTCCTGGTGAACCGGCGCCAGGTGAACCGCATCCTGAACACCGCGGAAGGGAAGCCGCCCAAGTACCAGCGCCACGGCAGCGCCCCCAACCGGCGCAGCCCACGAGGCATCGTAGGCAGTCGGTGTTCCCAGCGCGCCTGTGTCAGGAAGGCCAGCAGGAGGAGCAGCCAGACCACCAGTTCCCACGGCATCAGTGATCACCTCCCCGACCGCTACTGCCGTCCTGACGGAGCGTCAGGAGCATGGTTCGAGCGTCGTCGGCGGTCTGCTGAGCAGTGCGCGCCGTGAGCGCCATGACCTCAGCGACCATCGAGCCGCCCTCCATGGCGGTCAGCAAGTCGTCACAGCCGCTCAGCATGCGGAGATTCCGCATCAGCCGCCTCACGACGATGTCGGTGGATTCCACCACTGGTACCCCCCACTTCCAGAGCGCGTGATCATGGTTTGAGCGAGATGCGCGACTGCCAGCGCGACCCGCGCCAGCCGCTCGCGATCACCCGCGTCCATCTGGTCGAAGTCGGCATCCATCTGGCTGGCCAACTCCCGGACATGCCGCCGCAGGGTTGTCCAGTCCACGGCGGCAAGCCGAAGCTCGGACGGATCCATCACGCGTCACCCCCAGACGACGACTTGGCCCGGCCCGCGATCGGCGCCGCCTTCCCCTCGCTCTCCGCAGGGGTGATGGCCACAGCGCGGTAACTGGTGCCACGCCGACCGTCGATCTCCCAGGCCACCGCGACGAGATCCTGAATCCGGACCCGCATACCTTCCGCGACGGTCGGAGCCCCGCCCGGTACGACGACCTCGATCACATCCGCCCGCCGGGATTCCGGCTGACGGACCGAGACGCCGACCACGTAGAGCCGCCGTCCCTCCCGGTCCGTGCGGACTTCTCCTGTCTCCCGATTCACCCGGGGCTCGGGTGGAACGACGCACATCAGTGCGCCCAGACGCGCCACGTCCACAGGGATGGTCTGCACAAGCTCACCTCTCTCTGCGATCACACGAGCACCAGACCTCTCATCTGGTTATTACTCGTACCAATGAGTGAGAGCATGCGCCATGTTGACCCGAAGGGGCAAGCACTTATTCTGATGAGTGCACCTCCACCCCCGTAACCGAGCCGAAGCCCGCCGCAGGGCCAGACCCCGAGGAGCACGCACCATGCCGGGACGCAGCCACAGCACCGACGCTCAGCCGTTGCATAGCGAGCCGCGCTACCGCCAGCTCGCACGGATCTTGGCCGACGCCATCGCAGAAGGCGAAGAAGGCGACTATCCCCCGGGCAGCCAACTGCCGTCTGAGACAGAACTCTTGGAGCGATACCAGGTGTCCCGCAATACGGTCAGGCAGGCGGTTGCAGAGCTGCGCAGGATGGGGCTTGCGGTCAGCCAGCAGGGCAAGGGGACCTACGTCCGCCAGGAGCCCGAGCAGACCCACGCGATCAAGCGGACGCTGATCCGCAAGGGCAAGAAGCTGGAGCTCGGCCATCCGTTCACGATGGCCGAGACCGTGACTGTCACGCGGGGTCACGCACGCGGAACCATCGCCCGCCTCATCGGCCGAGGCGCCGTCCACACCCTCACAGCAGAACTGCTGATCATCGACGAGGACACCGGAGTTCGGGCCGCCGCCGTCACCGTGATCCCGTTCGACATCGCCGACGAAGTACCGGCCCTAGCCGACCGTCCCGACGCCCACCCCGAAGAGCTGTACGCCATGCTCACCGCCGCCGGACACACACTTTCCTTCTGGGAGAACGTGACGGCCCGATCCGCGCGCCCGGACGAGCAAGCCGCCCTCGGCATGGCCGACACGATCCTGATCACGCACCGCGTGACCGAGGACCAGAACGGCCGCGCGCTACTCGTGGAAGAGCTGCGCATGAGCGCGGAGTCCGCCAGCCTCAGCTACCGCATCACACCAACAACGCCCAAGCGCGGCTAACGCGACTAGATCTTCTTTACTTCCTCAAGGGCGCGCCTAGCGGCGCGCCGGTCGGCCAGGCCGCCCCGGACGGCTGCGGCCTAGCGGCCGGTCCGTCCGGACGCCCCGCCGCCCGACACACTCGCTCGGCCCCGGACAGCAAGAAGCCCCCGCATACCGCGCGGGGGCTTTCCTCATGCGTTCGCAGATAGGCGGACCCTTCCCGCGGATTCCACGAACCACCGCGCCGACCAGGCCCGTTCTAGGTGCCGCTCAGCTGTCTCGCCTAACAGCCTCTCACCAGGCTCCGCGCCGGACGCAAGCCACTCAGCAGGTGCACGAGTCCGCATGGTCGCGGGCAGCGAACTTGCTTGGCGCGAAGCCGGGATTCATCTTGCGGCGACCGCACCCCGTGCACGTCACCCACTCACGCCCCCGCCTGTCCTTCTCAACTCGCACCTTGCCGCGCCCGCGAGTCCGTAACGGCGGATCTGGCTTGCGCCTTTCACCGAAGAACCTCATACCGACCTCCCTATGTCGTTCGGTCCCTGGCCATGCTCCGCGCCATCTGCCCCCACAGCAAGGGGCACTCCGCAGCATCCATCGAGGCTGAGCCGTCGTGGCTGGGGCCGACGGCCTACGCGGCTTTTTAGGCAGCCACCACGGGGCGAGCCTCTAAGAACAGGGGGCCAATCGGTCGCAAACGCGGGCAGGATCACAGACCCGCCCGATTCGCCGGGCCAGCGTAAGGCCCCCTGTTCTCTCGCCCCGTGGCAGCTCCCGCCCAAAAAGCCGCTACGGCCGGCGGCGTGCCCACAGCGCGCCGATCCAGCACCGCGCGCTCAATTCACCGACCAGCCGACCACCCAGGCCGCGCCCCCGCGCCGCGCCTGAGCACATCAGCCACCCGCCGAACCGCCTCAGGACTGGCCCGACCCGCGAAACGCACCACGGGCCTGCCCACGCCATCGGTGCTCGGTGTCAGCACCACGTCACCTCTGCTTACACACCCGCCGTCCACGGCAGCCAGCGCGTCAGTCAGGGCATCGGTTGCGTCCCGAGCCTCGCGCCACGCGGCCACGTACCGAGCATCCGGCACCCACACAGCCTCTTCCGGCTGTTCCACCTCTCGCGGCCGCTGATGCTCATCCCACTCAGGGTCACGATCCACCACCGGAGTGGTCACCTCCCCACCCATAGGCCATCCAGCCCCCGCACACACGATCCAATATGACCAGAGTCACTCGTGTCACGTCTGACACTCGGATTTCACTACTGCTCGGGATGGCGTGCGCACGGTCTGTGCGCGTTGAGCCCGAAACAAGCCGCTTCTGAGGGGACACCGCTACCGCGTCCCCGGGTGCCCGCACAGCCCCATTAACGCCACCAGCACCAGGAACCACATCACCAACCCAGGCCGCCAATAGAACATGATCACGTCCTCTCCACTCACAGGGAGCCGACCACTCATCTGGTCGTCACTCGTTCCAATGAGTGCCAGCATGCAGAGACCACCCGGGTACATGTCAACCACTTAGCGCCATACGTGACGGCTGTTAACCACAGCTAGCCAGAGACAACAGAAGGCCCCGCCCACGCGACAGGGGTAGCGCATGGACGGGACCTGAACCGCTTCGGCTACGGCGAGAGAGCCAAAGCGGAGCCAAGAAAGACCAACCAGGGTTGGAATCCCCCGCCCGACACCTACGCGACTGGGAAATCGGGCGGGAGATCCTTTCCACTGCCCTCCTATTCGGAGGTTGCAGCCCGAGAGTGTTCGACCAAAGCCCTCAGGCTGTTCCTGCCCCACTTATGCGGGATTGAGGCAGGAGCTTTACGAAACGGAACTAGCGGTATCGACTGACCAGCACATTCCGCCCGCTCGATGGACAAGACGACGAAGCGCAACCCATTCCTGCGGATCAATGCTGATACGGTCCCAGCCGGAAACAAGGCAGATAGCCTTCCTGCCGTTCCCTTGGTGTGCCATCGCTGCCGCCATCCCACGCCAGTTAAGCCGATTCCCCGAGCCTTGGGGTTCCACCCATTGCCCGGCTACCTCCCAGCCCATCAACCGTGCGTACTCACGGCAGGCACTGATGCGCGATTCAGACGATTCCGCGTCGTCGGCAAATTCGCGATCGTAGATGAACACAAACGCGGGCGCATCGTCGGTCATGACTTCTTTCCTCGGCCAAGATGCTTGTCAATCTTCTTCTTCAGGTCGCGCGCGAGCTTATCCAAGTCCTGAGGAGTGGAGGGACCACCGGATCCCTGCTGTGGCTCTTGCGGATCAGCAGAGGGATTGTTCGCGCTCACCACTCGGCCTCCCGTCGTTTCCGCTCGTGCGCGAGCACATACGGCCGCACGGGATTCGGGTCCGGGAACGGACGAAGGAAGATCAGCGTGTCGGCATCCGGCGACCACACCGCAGCGAGGCTAGGCCGCTGAACCGCCGCTGCCGCATTACACGTGGCTACCGGCGACGCCTGACGCAGCGTCGAGACCACTACCCCCACGGCTCGGTGATGCCCACGGCCCGGAAGTAACCGCCGCAGCAGCGACTCTAAGAGCCATCGGATATGTTTGCCCATGTCGTCAACTCCCTGTAGTTGATGGCCACGCCCCCGGGCCGGTCGGACGGTCGCGGGGGTCCCTTCCATGGCGTCCCATCCAGGTAACTCTGGCCAGGCTCATCCGAACAGTGCATGTTTGATGCACTACTGATGCAGTTCCGCTCAGGGGTCTACCCTTGCCCTAGGCCAAGAGAAGGGTGGGGAGATGCCTGGCAAGCGACAGCGCTTCGCAGATCGCCGCAAGGCACGCGGGTACAGTCAAGAATCATTCGCGGAAGCGGTCGGCACTAATCGCAGCACCGTTTATCGGTGGGAAGCAGGGGATGCCGATCCGCACCCATTCCAGCGTCCGGCGATCCAAAAAGCTCTAGGTATCAGTCCGGAAGAGCTCAATTCTCTCCTGACTGGGGCCTCGGCACAGCCCCAAGCAAACCTATTCAATGCACAGATCGAGTCGTCCGATAATGACGAGTTCGAGGCGTGGGAGCTAATGCGCCGAGTGGAGGCTAGCGACGTCGGCCCAGAAACTCTTAATCGCCTTGAAAAGACATTCGATGATCTCGCGATGGCGTACCCAATTACGTCACCGGAACAACTCTTGCAGCACGTTAAGCAGCATTCTGCTTATGTTGCCCGACTCTTGGACGCCAGAAAGACTCTGAAAGAGCACCGACGCCTATTGGTCGTAGGCGGCTGGCTTTCCCTTTTCGGCGCCACACTCCATATTGACCTAAAGCAGGAGAACGCAGCCACGGCTCGGCTACAGACTGCCGCTGCACTCGCCAAGCAGGCCGAGCATCCCGAAATCCAAGCATGGTGCCTGGAGACAGAGGCTTGGCGCGTTCTGACGTCAGGGGACTACTCGCGTGCCGTCCAGCTCGCCCAGGCCGCCCAAGCCATCGCTCCTTCAGGAAGCTCCGCACTCATCCAATCGACAGCCCAAGAAGGCAGGGCGCGAGCACGCCTAGGGCAGGCCGACGAAACCTACGACGCAATCGAACGGGTGCAAAAGCTGTCCGGGTCCCTTCAGAAGCCAGATAACCCAGAGCACCACTATCGGTACGACCCAGCGAAAGCGCTGGCCTACACAGCAACCACCCTCGCATGGCTTGGTGATCGAGGTGCCGAACCCTATGCACGGGAAGTGATCGCTCGACTGCAACCCGGCACCGATATCACGAAGTGGCCACGCCGCGTAGCATCGGCCAACATCGATCTTGCCTTGGTACTGCTGAAAGACAACCGCCTGGACGAAGCATGCGACTCGGCGTCCAAGGCCATACAGAGCGGTCGAGTGGTCCCCTCGAACCACTGGCGAGGGCTGGAGGTAGTGAAGGCCGTTGAAGCCCGACAGCTACCCGAGGCGTCCGACCTACGCGAGGCGTACCAGGGCATGAAGTCGATCGGCCGCTGATCAACACGGACGCTCGGCCCAGCTCACGAGCAGCGCCCCGCCAACGATCACTGTCCGGCTATTTCCGCAGGTCAAAGCGACCACAGAAAATAGCCGGTTAGTCGTATGAAGGATCAGGATAAAAACCAGGAATGGAGCTGCCGTCCGCGGATCCTGAGGTAGGGGCGCTCATGATCTCCGATGTCCCGTATCTGCTCGGCCGTGCTGTACTGCGCTGCGCCTTTGCGGTGCCTCGCGGTGAGGGTGGGGCGTAAGCAGTTTGCCGTACAGGAGCCGCAGTGCAACCCGGAGCGCGCGGTCAAGGTCTATCAGACCGGCCCACCGGCACCAGCCCACCGCTCCCGCCACCACTCTCCCGTGCGAGCGCCACGAAGCCGTACGAGCGGCGACGGCCCGCATGGCCCCGCCCGGCCTAGGTTCAGCAGACCTACTTTGGCACGCTCAGATGCCTTTTCCGTTGCCAATACTGGAACCCATGGACCGCAACACCGAGCTCAGTGAGTTCCTGCGGAGCCGCAGGGCACGTCTGAGCCCCGGCGACGCGGGCGTGAGCGTGAGCAACGACAGCCCCCGTCGGGTGCCGGGGCTGCGCCGCGAGGAGCTGGCGCAGCTGGCCGGCGTCAGCACGGACTACTACACGCGTCTGGAGCAGGGCCGTCACCTCAATGTGTCGGAGACGGTGCTGGACGCCGTGGCCCGCGCTCTTCAGCTCGACGAAACCGAACGTGCGTACCTCTTCGAGCTGACCCGGCCGCGCCCCCGGCGCACGGTGCGCCGCCGGCCGCCCCGCGCCCAGCGGGTGCGGCCCGGGGTGCACGCGCTGCTGCGCATGCTGGACGGGGTCTCACCGGCCTTCGTCCTCGGGCGCAGGGGCGATGTCCTGGCCTCCAACCAGCTGGCGCGGGCGCTGATCATCGACTTCGAGGCGCTCCCGTACCACGAGCGGAACATGGCCCGTTTCATGTTCCTCGACGAGGCGGCCCGTTCGCTGTGGCCGGAGTGGGAGACGGTCGCGGCGGAGATGGTGGCGTCCCTCCGGCTGGAGGCCGGGCGCCATCCCGACGATCCCCGGCTGACCGAGCTCGTGGGCGAGCTCACCATCAAGAGCCCTGAGTTCCGCACGTGGTGGGCCGACCACAACGTGCGGGAGAAGACCCACGGCGTCAAGCTCTACCACCATCCGGTGGTCGGGGACATGACGCTGGCCTACGAGAACGTGACCGTGCCCGGCGATCCCGACCAGGCTCTGTGCATCTACACGGTCGAGCCCGGCTCCCCCTCCGAGGCGGCCCTGCGGCTGCTGGCGAGCTGGACCGCGACCCCCTCGGTCGATCCTTCCGCGCCCTCGTCCGAAGCGCGTCCTCCGGGGGGACCGTCCTCCGACGTCTCCCCCTGATCCCACCCCTCCCCCCGCACACCCTTTCCCCTTCCCCCTTCCCTCTCCTTACCTCCCCCTTCCCTTCACCCATCCTCTTTTTCCTAGTTCGTCACAGGGAGATACGTTTATGACCACCAGCGTCACCGCCTACGCAGCCCCCGCTCCGAAGGCCCCGCTGGAAAGGACCACCGTCGAGCGCCGCGCCCTGCGCGAGCACGACGTGCTGATCGAGATCGCCTACGCCGGTATCTGCCACTCCGACATCCACCAGGCCCGTGAGGAGTGGGGCACCGCCCTCTTCCCGATGGTGCCCGGCCATGAGATCGCCGGTGTGGTCGCCGAGGTCGGCTCCGCCGTCACCAAGTACGCCGTCGGCGACCGGGTCGGCGTGGGCTGCTTCGTCGACTCCTGCCGCGAGTGCGAGAACTGCCTCGCGGGCGAGGAGCAGTACTGCCTCAAGGGCGAGGTGCCCACGTACAACGGCAACGAGTACGACGGCGCCCCCACCTACGGTGGCTACAGCACCCACACCGTGGTGGACGAGAACTACGTGCTGCGCATCCCCGAGGGGATCTCGCTGGACGTCGCCGCCCCGCTGCTGTGCGCCGGGATCACCCTCTACTCCCCGCTGGCCCACTGGAACGCCGGTCCCGGCAAGAAGGTCGCCATCGTGGGCCTCGGCGGCCTCGGCCACATGGGTGTGAAGATCGCCCATACGATGGGCGCCGAGGTGACGGTGCTGAGCCAGACGCTCCGCAAGAAGGACGACGGGCTGCGGCTGGGCGCCGACCGCTTCTACGCCACCAGCGACGAGTCCACCTTCACCGAGCTGGCGGGCACCTTCGACCTGATCGTCAACACGACCTCGGCGAACCTCCCGCTGGACGGCTATCTGTCGCTGCTGAAGCTGGACGGCACGCTGGTGCACGTGGGCGCGCCGGAGAACTCCAGCGCGTTCAACCAGTTCTCGCTGATCACGGGCCGGAGGTCGATGGCCGGATCCAAGATCGGCGGCATCCGGCAGACCCAGGAGATGCTCGACTTCTGCGCCGAGCACGGGCTCGGCGCGGAGATCGAGGTGATCGACGGCGAGCGGATCAACGAGGCGTACGACCGCGTCGTGAGCAGCGATGTGCGGTACCGCTTCGTGATCGACATCGCCTCGCTCAAGGCGTGATCGGCGTCGAGGCATGATCAGCGCCGAAACCTGATCGGCCACTGGGACCGAGGCCGTCCGGACCACCCCCGGGTCCGGGCGGCCTCACAACAGCCGGCCCTCAGAACAACTTGCCGGGGTTGAGCAGGCCCAGCGGATCGAAGACCTGCTTGATACCGCGCTGCATCTCCACCCCCACCGGGCCCAGTTCACGCGCCAGCCACTCCCGCTTGAGGACGCCGACGCCGTGCTCCCCGGTGATGGTGCCGCCGAGCTCGAGGCCCAGCGCCATGATGGCGTCGAAGGACTCCCGGGCGCGGCGGGACTCATCGGGGTCGGCGGGGTCGAAGCACACCGTGGGATGGGTGTTGCCGTCCCCGGCGTGGGCGACGACGCCGATGGTCAGGCCGTACTTCGTGGCGATGGCGGCCGTGCCGTCGATCATCTCGGCGAGCCGGGAGCGGGGCACACAGACGTCGTCGATCATGGTGACGCCCTTGACCGCCTCCAGCGCCGGAAGCGTCATCCGGCGGGCCTGGAGCAGCATGTCGGACTCGGCGGCGTCCTCGGCCGGGACCACCTCCGTGGCACCGGCCGCCGTGCACAGCTCGGCCACGGCGGCGAGGTCGGGGGCCGGGTCCGGGGTGTCGAAGGCGGCCATCAGCAGCGCCTCGGTGGACTCCGGGAGGCCCATGTTCCCCATCGCGTTGACCGCGCGGACGCTCGTACGGTCCATCAGCTCCAGCAGCGAGGGGGCGTGGCCGCGCTCCATGATCCGGCAGATGGCGTCGCAGGCGGACGCGGTGGAGGGGAACTCGGCGGCGAGCACGAGCTGTTCGAGCGGGGCGGGCTTGAGGGCGAGGACCGCGCGTACGACGATGCCGAGGCTGCCCTCGGAGCCGACGAAGAGCCGGGTCAGATCGTAGCCCGCGACGCCCTTGGCGGTGCGGCGGCCGGTCTTCAGCAGCCGGCCGTCGGCGAGGACGACATCGAGCCCGAGCACGTATTCGGCGGTGACGCCGTACTTCACACAGCACAGCCCGCCGGACGCGGTGCCGATGTTGCCGCCGATCGTGCACTGTTCCCAGCTGGAGGGGTCCGGCGGATAGTAGAGGCCCTTCTCCATGACCGCGCGGGACAGGGTCGCGTTGATCACGCCCGGTTCGACGACCGCGATCCGGTCCACCGGGTTGATCTCCAGGATCCGGTCCATCTTGACCAGGGACAGCACGACGCAGCCGTCGGACGCGTTGGCCGCGCCCGACAGCCCGGTGCGCGCACCCTGGGGCACGATCGGGACGCGCAGCGCGGTGGCGGTGCGGCACACGTGCTGCACCTGCTCCACCGTGCGCGGGAGAACGACCACGGCGGGCGCGCCCGCCTCGCAGAAGCTCGCCATGTCATTGGCGTAGGCCCCGGTCACATCGGGGTCGGTGAGCACCGCCTCCTCGGGGAGGCCCTCCCGCAGCAGCTCGATGAGGTCCGTCATATCTCCAGACTCGCACTCGGGAAGCGCCCGGGGAAGATCGCTGCAGCGGACGGATGACCGCGAGGAGGGCCTTGAGGAGGCCCGCGAGCAGGGCCGCCGTGCGGCACGGACGCTACTGCGGCTTGTAGTAGACGCTGACCTTACGGTCCCCGGCGGCGCCCGAGGCGAAGCCCATGCACAGCCGGCGCGGGCTGGACAGCTGGACGGCCATCCCCTCGGGCTCGCGGTAGCTCAGTGAGTAGGCGGCCTCGGTGCGGGCGCGCTGGACGAGCTCACCGGTGCGCAGATCGACGCAGGAGACATAGGTGTTGCCGTGGCCGGAGGGCGGGTTGGCGCCGTCCTCGCCGGTGTAGGCGGTGCCGGTCAGCTGGTACACGTAGTCGCCGAGGACCGTGAAGCCCTGGAAGACCTCGCCGTCCTCGACACCGGTCTGGGGTATGTCGTCGTACACCGCGGTGTAGTCGCCCGCGCTGACCCCGGACAGGCTCATCAGCCGGTAGCGGACCTCGCCGTCGAGGCGGTGGCGCAGCAGCAGCCGGCGGTTGAGCATGTCGACGGCGGGCTGATTGCTGGTGGAGCCCGCCACCGGGCGGTGCTTGGCCGGCGAGGACGAACCGGACGACAGCACGGTGCCGTCGGCGAACTTGAAGCGGCTGATGGCGCGGCCGTAGCCGGAGTCGGGGTTGGCGTCCGACTCGGTCCACAGATAGGCCGTGGAACCGACCGGCTCACAGCCCATGGCGACGCCGTGCCCGAACCCCTTGAGGTACATCGAGCCCAGCTCCGCCCCGGCCAGGGACAGCTTGGTGACGCACAGATCGCCGTGGGCGGCGCGGTCGGCGCCGGAGACGGGGGCGGACTCCCCGCTGAGCCGGATCCCGCCCTCCATCAGCTGGATCGTGTAGACGTGCCCGCCCACGTCGTCGAACGCGAAGGACTGCAGCACGGTGGAGTTGTGCGGGGTCTTCTCGCGGATCAGCTGGGTGGAGGGCACCGACAGGTCGAACCGGCCGCCCGCCACGGTGGTGGCCCCCGCGCGGGCGGCGAAGGCACCGAGCGCGCCGGCCGCGGCGACTCCCCCGCCGAGGGTGAACCTACGCCTGGTCAAACGGCCCGCAGTGTACTTTTCCGTGTGCATTGATACTCAACAACTCCCGTGTGATCACGCCGTGTTGGAGTGAACAGATCGCCGTGAGTGTAGACGGTGAGAAAGCGCTCCCATTCAGGTGTTCGCTTTTTCTGGCACCAGCGGCGCATGAGTACGGGAGTGTGGGCGCATGTGCGCGGAATTGGGGGGATGGGCGCGGCCGTGCGGGGCGGGCCGCGGGCCGCGGCCCGCCCCCCGGGGCGGTCAGAGGTTGCCGCGCTTGGCCTGCTCGCGCTCGATCGCCTGGAAGAGCGCCTTGAAGTTGCCCTTGCCGAAGCCCATCGAGCCATGCCGCTCGATCAGCTCGAAGAAGACGGTCGGCCGGTCCTGGACCGGCTTGGTGAAGATCTGGAGCAGATAGCCGTCCTCGTCCCGGTCGGCGAGGATCTTCAGCTCACGGAGGGTGTCCAGCGGGACGCGGGTGTCGCCGACCCACTCCCCCAGGGTGTCGTAGTACGAGTCCGGCGTGTCCAGGAAGCTCACCCCGGCCGCACGCATCGCCTGCACGGTGGCGACGATGTCGTTGGTGGCGAGCGCGATGTGCTGGACGCCGGGGCCGCCGTAGAACTCCAGATACTCGTCGATCTGGGACTTCTTCTTGCCGACCGCGGGCTCGTTGAGCGGGAACTTCACCTTGCGGGTGCCGTCCGCCACGACCTTCGACATCAGCGCGGAGTACTCGGTGGCGATGTCGTCGCCCACGAACTCCTTCATATTGGTGAAGCCCATGACGTTGTTGTAGAAACCGACCCACTCGTCCATCCGGCCGAGCTCCACATTGCCCACGCAGTGGTCGATGGCCTGGAAGTTCCGGCGCGCCGGCGGGGCGACGATCGGCTCGGCCTCGGCGTAGCCGGGGAGGTACGGGCCGAAGTAGCCGGTGCGCTCGACGAGGGTGTGGCGGGTGTCGCCGTAGGTGCGGATCGAGGCCATGACCACCGTGCCGTGCTCGTCCTTGACCTCGTGCGGCTCCTCGATCCCGGTGGCGCCGTGCTCGAGGGCGTACGCGTACGCGGCGCGCGCGTCCGGCACCTCGACCGCGAGGTCGATCACCCCGTCGCCGTGCTCGGCGACATGCTCGGACAGGAAGCGGCCCCAGGCGCTCACCGGTTTGACGACGGAGGTGAACACGAAGCGGGCGCTGCCCGAGACGAGGACGTAACTGGCCGTCTCCCGGCTGCCGTTCTCCGGGCCGGAGTAGGCGACGAGCTTCATGCCGAAGGCGGTGGCGTAGTAGTGCGCGGCCTGCTTGGCGTTGCCGACGGCGAAGACGACCGCGTCCATCCCCTTCACGGGGAACGGGTCGGCGTGCCGTGCGTCCCCCTGCTGCAGCATCTCTGTCGTCTCAGTCATACTTCGAAGCGTCCCTCGGTGGCTCAAGGTGCGCAACACTTCGCGAAATCGCTGGTCAGTGTGTATAGCCGCGGCTGCGCCCGACCGCGCATCCTGTACAGGGTGACTACCGCCACAGAGGACGCCTGGAGAGAAGCCTGGGACCTGGAGGGGGACCGCATGGGAATCGACGGGCTCGACGCCCGCCTGATCGAGCTGCTCGCCGAGGAGCCACGGATAGGGGTGCTGGAGGCGTCGCGCCGCCTCGGTGTCGCCCGCGGCACGGCGCAGGCGCGGCTGGACCGGCTGCGGGCGCAGGGGGTGATCCGGGGCTTCGGCCCCGAAGTGGACCCGGCGGCGCTCGGCTACCCGGTCACCGCCTTCGCGACGCTGGAGATCGAACAGGGGCAGGGGCCGGACGTACGGGCCCATCTGGCGACCGTTCCGGAGGTGCTGGAACTGCACACCACCACGGGCCACGGGGACATGCTGTGCCGACTGGTGGCCCGCTCCAACGCCGATCTCCAGCGGGTGATCGACCTGGTGGTGGGGTTCGGGGGGATCGTCCGGGCCTCGACGGCGATCGTGATGGAGAACCCGGTGCCGCTGCGGATCATCCCGCTGGTGCGGCAGGCGGCGCGGGACTGAGCGGGGCGGCTCCGGGTCGCTGAAGCGGATCCAAAGACTCCGTTGCAAAGAAAGGGTTGCAACGGAGTCTTTGCATGCTTACGCTGCGGTGCATGGCAGAGAACGAACAGCCTGCGTCCGACGAAGTCCGGGTGCTCGACCCACGCTCCCTGCGCGGGCTCGCGCATCCGCTGCGGATGCGCCTGCTCAGCGCGCTGCGCGAGTACGGACCGGCCACCGCGTCCCAACTGGCCGACAGATTGGGGGAGTCGAGCGGCGCCACGAGCTACCATCTGCGACAACTGGCCACCTATGGCTTCGTCGAGGACGACCCGGAGCGAGGCAAGGGGCGGGAGCGGTGGTGGAAGGCGGTGCACAGGCGTACGCGCTGGGGTATCCCCAAGTTCCTGGCCCACCCCGACCCGGCCGTACGGGGGGCGGTGAACACCGTGCTGCACGAGATGGCCACCCAGCACATGCAGGAGATGTCCACCTCTCTGGGCACCCTCCACGACTGGCCGGAGGAGTGGCGGGCCGCCTGGGAGATCAGCGACTTCCGCATGCGCCTCACCCCTGAGCTCGCCCGCGAAATGCGCGACAAGGTGCAAGAACTGATCGAGAGCTACCGCGAGAAGGAAGCGGACCGGGACACCGAGGGCTCCGCCCCGTACCGCGTCCATCTGCACGCCTTCCCGCGCGACGAGGACTGACCGATCCCTGGGGGGAACCACATGTACGGCGACGAGATCCATCTGTGGCTGCACCACATACGCGCCGAGCGTCTGCGGGACGAGGCCCGCGAGGCGTCCCGGCCGCACCGCCGCTCCCGATCTGCCCGCGCCCGGGTGCTGCGCGCCCGGGTCGGCTGGACGCTGGTGGAGGTCGGGCTGCGGCTGGCCACGCCGCGGCTACCGCAATCCGGTCTGACCGCCAGGTTCGACCACTGATATGAGCTCCGACGACATAGGAGACAGAGAGCGCCGGGGGAACAGCGGGGACGACCGAAGACCACTCCTTCTCGTCCTCGCCGCCAACACCGTCTCCATAGCGGGCAATTCCCTCACCCTGATCGCCGTCCCGTGGTTCGTCCTGGAGACGACGGGCAGCGCGGCCAAGGCCGGGTTCGTGTCCTTCTGCGCGACCCTGCCGGTGGTCGTCTCCGCCGTCATCGGCGGGCCGGTCATCGACCGGATCGGCCGCCGACGGGTCTCCATCGCCTCCGACTCGCTGTGCGGGGCGGCCGTCGCCGCGATTCCGGTACTGCACTTCGCCGGGGTGCTGCGGTTCTGGCAGCTGTGCGCGCTGATGGCGTTCTGCGGACTGCTCCACGCGCCGGGCGAGACCGCCCGCCAGGTCCTCGTCCCCGCGCTGGCCGAACGGGCGGGCACCACCCTCAGCCGCGCGGCCAGCTTCTACGACGGGGCCTCGCGCGGGGCCAGGATGCTGGGCGCCGCGCTCGGCGGGCTGCTGATCGCGCTGCTCGGCCCGCCGGCGGTACTGCTGCTGGACGCGGCGACGTTCGCGGCATCCGCGGTGCTGATCATGGCGGGGCTGCGCGGACTGCCCGCCGCCGCGCCGCGCAAGCCCGTCGTCCCGGTGTCCGCCCGCGCCTACCGCGCCGAACTGGGCGAGGGCTACCGCTTCCTGCTGCGCCACCGGCTGCTGCTGGCCATCGTGCTGATGGTCATGGTCACCAACGGCCTCGACCAGGGCCTGTCCTCGGTACTGCTGCCGGTCCACGCCGAGCGGCACCTGGGCGGTTCCGTGCAACTGGGGCTGCTCACGGCGCTGTTCGGCGGCGGGGCGCTGGTGGGGGCGCTGCTGTACGGGGCCGTGGGCGACCGCTTTCCGCGCCGGACCGTGTTCGCGGTGAGCTTCCTGGTGTGCGGGCTGCCGAGGTTCCTGATCGCCGCGTTCGTGCCCGGGGTGTCCCCGCTCGCCGTGACGATGGCGATCAGCGGGGTCGCGGCCGGGATGCTCAACCCGATCCTGACCACGGTGACGTACGAGGCCGTCCCCGATGAGCTGCGCAGCCGGGTCTCGGGGGCGCTCACCGCGGGGGTGTGGGTGGTGATGCCGCTCGGCGGGCTCGCCGCCGGGTGCCTGGTCGAGGGGGTGGGGCTGACCGCCGCCTTCCTGATGACGGGCGGTGTCTACTTCCTGGCCACGCTCAGTCCGCTGGTCTTCCCGGCCTGGCGCGGGATGGACGAGGGGGCGGCGACGACGGCGGAGGAGGGGGCGGCGGCGCCGGTCAGCAGTGCGGGACCGCGTCGCCCGACCGCAGCGCCCGCAGAGCCGTCACCGCACCCTTGAGGGTGGTGACGGGGATCAGCCGCAGCCCCTTGGGCAGTTCGGCCGTGGCATCGGCACACTCGGCCTTCGGCACCAGGAAGACCGTGGCGCCGTCCCGCTTGGCGGCCTGCGTCTTCAGCGGGACCCCGCCCACGGCCCCGACCTTGCCCTTGGCGTCGATGGTGCCGGTGCCCGCGATCGTCCGGCCACCGGTGAGGTCGCCGCCGCTGCCGTCGCCGTCCAGCTTGTCGACGATGCCGAGGGAGAAGAGCAGCCCGGCGCTCGGACCACCGACGTCGGCGAGGCGCAGGGTGACCTTGACGTCGCGCGGGGAGCGGTGGAGATAGCCGAGCGCGGCACTGGTGGCCGAGGACTGGGACTCCCGCATCTCCTCGGAGTTGTGCCGCTCGATCTCCTCGGTGGTGCCGCCGACGTAGACCGAGTCATGCGGCATGACGGCGCGGTCAGTGGCGAACCAGCCGCTGACCACGTCCTTCACCCGCACGGTGGCGTCCGGGCCGGTCGCCAGGATCGTCGTCATCCGCAGCTGCCCGGCGGTCTTGCGGGTGCCGGTCCCCGAGACGCTGATCACCTGCTTGCCGCGGTCGGAGCCCAGGACGTTCACGGTCGAACCGGGCTGGGCGACGGTGAACGGCAGCGGCGCGAACGCGGCCACCGCGAGCAGGGCGAGCACGGGCGCGGAGCAGAGCGCGAGGCGACGGGCGCGGGGGGAGACGGCAGGCATGGTGCGAATCTAGTTGACTACCGGGAGGCATGAGCCGCCACCCCGGCCCCACGGGGCCGCCCGGGGGCGGTGTGCACCCGACCGTGGTGCCCGGCCGCCGCGTGGCGGCCCGCGCTCACCTCAAGGCGTCCGAGACCTCTCGGGCCGCGTCGACCACCCGGGGGCCGACCCGCTCCGGGACCGAGTCGCAGAGCATCACGACCCCGACGCTGCCCTCTATCCCCGTCACCCCGATGAGCGGGGCGGCCGCGCCGCTCGCGCCCGCTTCCAGTTCGCCGTGGGTGAGGGCGTACCCGGGATCGTCGGGGCGGCCGGCGCGGGCGGCGAGGATCGCGCGCCCGGCGGCGCCCCGGTCGAGCGGATGCCGGAATCCGGCCCGGTAGGCCACGTGGTAGTCGGTCCAGGTCGGCTCGACGACCGCGACGGCGAGTGCCTCGGTGCCGTCGACCAGGGTGAGGTGGGCGGTCGCGCCGACGTCCTCGGCGAGGGAGCGCAGCGCGGGCAGCGCCGCCTCCCGTACGAGCGGATGCACCTGGCGGCCGAGCTGGAGCACCCCGAGCCCGACGCGCGCCCGCCCGCCGATGTCCCGGCGGACCAGGGAGTGCTGCTCGAGGGTGGCCAGCAGCCGGTAGACCACGGTGCGGTTGACGCCGAGCTTGTTGGACAGCTCGGTCACGGTCAGCCCGTGGTCGGTGTCGGCGAGCAGTTTGAGGACGCGCAGTCCCCGATCGAGCGTCTGAGAGGTCTCCGCGGTCACGACGCCCCCTCCTCGGTGATGAGTGGCGGCTCTTCGTGCGGTGCCCCGCCGGTCCCGACGACGGCGCGCGAAGAGGCCGCCGGTCGCGGTGGTCACGCACCGGCTGCGCTCCGCGGCGGCGCTGCCACGGGGCGTGTGCGTGCCCGAACGCTAGCGAGCCGGTCCGCTTTGCGGAAGGGTTTGTCCAGAATACGAGCGGAGCTGCCAAAGCGTATGGCGCAAGAGCGCCCGAGGTTATCCCGTTTTGCCCGGTTTCATGAGGGGGGTCTGCGACCGGTTCATGAAATTTTTCGAAAGAGGGTTGCGCAGAACGGGACGCCTGCGGCGGGCGCTGCTCCCCTCCCCGCCCCTTCCCGAAACTGAGGCTCCGCCCCAGACCCCGGCTCAAGGGGCGAAGCCCCTGCCACGCCCCGCAGCCGCACATCAATCCGCCAACCCCGCCACCCCAACCGCCAGACCCCGTGGCCCTGACATGCCAGCGCACCAGAGGGCGCCCGGGGCTCCCCGGGCCCGGGGTCCAGGGGCGGGGCCCCTGGTGCGGGGAGGGGCGGGGAGGGGAAAGAACCGCGGGTCAGCGCATGCGCGTTGCCCACTCCCGGACCTTCTTGATCCGCTCGCGGATCTGCCCCGCCGTCGCCTCCGCGCTCGGCGGTCCGCCGCACACCCGGCGCAGCTCGGTGTGGATCACGCCATGCGGCTTTCCGCTCTGGTGGACATACGCCCCGACCAGCGAGTTGAGCTCCTTGCGGAGCTCCAGCAGCTCCTTGTGGGTGACCACCGGTCGCCGCTCCGCCGGAAGCTCCAGCAGATCCGCCTCCGTATCCGGCTTCTTGCGGCTGTGCGCGATCTGCTTGGCCTGGCGCTTCTGGAGCAGCATCTGCACCTGGTCGGGTTCGAGGAGCCCCGGGATGCCGAGGTAGTCCTGCTCCTCCTCGCTGCCCGGGTGCGCCTGCATGCCGAACTCGGCGCCGTCGTACAGCACCCGGTCGAAGACCGCGTCCGACTCCAGTGCCTCGAAGGGCAGTTGGTCCTGTTCGCCGGTGTCCTCGTCCTGCTGCTTCTCGGCCTCTTCGAGGAGCTTCTCCTCCTCCGCGTACGGGTTCTCCTCCTCGCCGTCCTTCTTCGGCTTGTCCAGGACGTGGTCGCGCTCGACCTCCATCTCATTGGCGAAGCCGAGCAGGTTCGGGATGGTGGGGAGGAAGACGGACGCGGTCTCGCCGCGCCGCCGCGACCGTACGAAGCGGCCGACGGCCTGGGCGAAGAAGAGCGGCGTTGAGATGGTGGTCGCGTACACCCCGACCGCCAGCCGGGGCACGTCCACGCCCTCGGACACCATGCGGACCGCGACCATCCAGCGGTCGTCGGAGTGGGTGAAGTCCTCGATCCGCTGGGAGGCCGCCGCCTCGTCGGAGAGCACGAGCGTCGCCTTGGTGCCGGTGATCTCGCGGATCAGCTTGGCGTAGGCGCGGGCCGAGTCCTGGTCGGAGGCGATGACGAGCGCTCCCGCGTCGGGGATGCCCTTACGGACCTCGGACAGCCGCTGGTCGGCGGCGCGCAGCACGTTCGGCATCCAGTCGCCGCGCGGGTCGAGCGCGGTGCGCCACGCCTGGGAGACGGCGTCCTTGGTCATCGGCTCGCCGAGCCGCGCCTCGATCTCGTCGCCCGCCTTGGTGCGCCAGCGCATGTTGCCGCTGTAGGAGAGGAAGATGACGGGGCGCACGACGCCGTCGCCCAGCGCGTTGCCGTAGCCGTAGGTGTAGTCGGCGGAGGAGCGCCGGATGCCGTCGTTGCCCTCTTCGTAGGTGACGAAGGGGATGGGGTTGGTGTCGGACCGGAACGGGGTGCCGGTGAGGGCCAGCCGCCGGGTGGCCGGCTCGAACGCCTCCAGACACGCCTCGCCCCAGGAGCGGGAGTCACCGGCGTGGTGGATCTCGTCGAGGATGACGAGCGTCTTGCGCTGCTCGATCCGGTTGCGGTGCAGCATGGGCCGGACGCCGACGCCCGCGTAGGTGATGGCGATGCCGTGGTACTCCCGGCTCAGCGGGCCCGCGCTGTACTCCGGGTCCAGCTTGATGCCGATCCGCGCGGCGGCCTCCGCCCACTGCTTCTTCAGGTGCTCGGTCGGCGCGACGACCGTCACCTGCTGGATGACGTGGTGGTGCAGCAGCCAGGAGGCGAGGGTCAGGGCGAAGGTGGTCTTACCGGCGCCGGGGGTCGCCACCGCGAGGAAGTCCCGCGGCTGCTCCTGGATGTACTTGTCCAACGCGCCCTGCTGCCAGGCGCGCAGCTTACTCGCGGTACCCCAAGGCGCCCGGCCGGGAAAGGCGGGCGAGAGGTGATGGCTGGTGGAGGCGGCAGTAGTACTCACGGTCTCCGTCGGGCTGACTCGGCGGGGTCGATCGGGAACCGCGTCAGCCTACCGGTGCCGTCCTTCACACTCCGGGGTACGGGCGGATCCCACCCGAGGGTGGGATCAGGCTCACATCGCCTCGTACAGCCTGCGCAATCTCGACGCGATGTCCCCCACGTCCTCGAGCACGCCCGAGGCCACACCGACCACCAGCTTGTACGCCTCGTCCTGGTCGATGTCGAGCATCTCGGTGCCGTTGAGGTCGAGGAAGACCACGGTGCACATCCACGCCATTCGCTTGTTGCCGTCCACCAGCGGGTGGTTGATGGCGAGCGACTGGAGCAGCGCGGCGGCCTTCTCGAAGAGGTCGGTGTACGCCTCTATGCCGAACATCTGCGACTGCGGGCGATGCACAGCCGAGCTCAGCAACCCCAGATCGCGCACCGCGATCTGCTGCCCCCCACAGGCGATTTCCGCCAGGTCCAGCACTTCCTGGACCGTCAGGTACTTCACTTACTCCCCCAGCCTCCGCAGAAGGTCCGCGTGGCGTGCCGCGTACTTTGCCCCCAGGCGCTGGACCGTCTTCCGGTCCGCCTCCTGCTCCAGATACCGGTCGATCGCCTGAAGCACTATGGCGTGCATACTGCGGCCCTCCTCCTCGGCCCGCTGCTTGAGCGCCTCTTGCTGGTCGTCGCGCAGTCGGAGATTCATAGCCATACCAAAACGGTACCACCCTTGGGGCCAGATTGGTACTATACAGTGACGGGCCGCAACCGCGTCGTCACCCAGGCGCCCGCCAGCGCCACCGCCGTCATCGCCACGTAGACCGACCCGAAGGCGGCCGGCTGGTGGGTGGCCGCGGTGCCGGTGGGGGCGATCTCGCCGCCGCCGAAGGTAACGAAGAGGACGCCGCTGAGGCCCACCAGCGTGATGTTGCCGAGCGCGTCGGAGACCTGGAGGGAGGCGGAGTTGCTGCCCGCGTCCTCCGGGCGGGAGAGCTTCAGCAGCAGCACGCTTCCGCTGGAGATGGCCAGCCCCATTCCGTAGCCGCCGATCACCCAGGCCACGGCCACGATCCAGGCGGGGACGGAATCGGTGAGGGCCAGGAGCACCATGGCGATGGAGACGGCCATGAGGAGCATGCCGAGGCCCATCAGCCGTTCGCGGTGCGGCTCCAGGCGGGGGTGGCTCTGGGTGTAGGAGCCCAGGGCCCAGGTGAGGCCGCCGCCGGTGAGGCAGAGCCCGGCGGCGGTCGCGGACAGGCCGCGCTGGGTCACCAGCATCAGCGGGACGAAGCTCTCCGCGCCCAGGAAGGACCCGGCCGCCACGCCGCGCAGCAGGATCACCGACGGCAGGCCGCGGGCGGCGCGGAAGGTGCCCTTGGGCAGCAGCCGCAGTACGCACGGGACGAGCAGGGCCAGCCCGGCGGCGGCCGGGACGAGGGAGAGCCAGTTGAGGTCCTGGCCCGCGTACTGCAGCAGTCCGGCGCCCACCGCGACGGCGAGCGCCAGCAGGATGCGGCGGCGGTTCATGCCCGCGGAGAGCTCGCCCGGGGGCAGTGCGCGCAGCGCGGGGAGCATCACCGCGAGCGGCGGCAGCACCAGCACCGGGATGGCGAGGAACACCCAGCGCCAGCCCGCGTGTTCGGTGACGGTCCCGGCGGCGAGCGGGCCGACGATGGCGGGCAGTACCCAGGCGGCGGAGAAGGACGCCAGCACGGCGGGCTGGAGCCGCTGCGGATAGGCACGGCCCACCACCACGTACAGCGCGACGATCACCAGCCCGCCGCCTATGCCCTGCACCGCGCGCCCGCCCACGAACATCCACATCCGCTGTGCCGAACCGGCCACCAGCAGCCCGGCGGCGAACGCCGCGATCCCGGCGAACAGCGGCGCCAGCGGCCCCTTGCGGTCGCACCACTCCCCCGACAGGGCCATCGCGAACAGGCTCGCGGTGAAGTAGGCGGAGAAGGCGTACGCGTAGAGCTCGACCCCGTCCAGCGCGCGGGCCGCGACCGGCATCGCGGTGTTGACCGCGCTCGCCTCGAAGGCGATGAGGGAGACGACCGTGACGATGCCGAGGGTGAGGGCGCGGTAGCGCCTCCCCAGTACGGTGCCGCCGGTGTCGCCGTCGTCCGTAAAGTCCAGGTCACCGGCCGGCGCCGGACCGAGGTCTCCGGCTGCCGGATCGGGGTGGACGGCGGAGGCGGCGGCCGCCTGGGGTGGCAGGGCGCCGTCCGCGACGGCGGCGTCGGCTGCACCGACATCGAGGGGGTCGCGAGGGGTCATGGCGTCAGGGTAAGTGGCGTTCCGGGGCGTCACACCTGTCGCGGGACGGAGCCGCGCTCGGCCGCTGGGCCTAGGTACATCCGACGCCCTACGTGGTGAGCAGGACGCCCCCGTAGGACGCGCCCGCGATCACCACCCACGCGCACAGCCCCAGCGCGGCGACCCGGGCCCCGGTGCGGGTGAGGGAGGGGAGGTGGACGGCGCTGCCGAGGCCGAAGAGGGCGGCGGCGAGGAGCAGTTCCTGGGCCGTGGCGGCGCTGTCCAGCACGGTGGTGGACAGGACGTCCGTGCTGCGCAGGGCCGTCATCGCGAGAAAGCCGAGGACGAAGAGCGGCACCAGCGGCGGCCGCCGCCGCTCCGCCTGCTCGCTTGGTGCCTGCTCACCCTGCGCCTGCTCGCCTTCCGCCTTCCTGGCGCGCCCCCGCGCCCGTACGGACGTCGCGAGCACCGCGACCAGCGGCGCGAGCAGGGCCACCCGCACCAGCTTGACCAGCACCGCGTCGCCCAGCGCCGACGGCCCCGCGGTCTGCGCGGTGGCCACCACCTGGCCCACGTCGTGCACGCTGGCCCCCACCCACCGGCCGAACGCCTCGTCGCCGAGCCCCAAGGGGTGCTGAAGCAGCGGCAGGACGGCGATGGCGAGCGTGCCGCACAGCGTCACCAGCGCCACGGAGGTGGCCACATCGCGCTCATCGCTGTCCGACACCTCACCCACCGCGCCGATCGCGGACGCACCGCAGATCGAGTAGCCGGTCGCGATCAGCAGCGGCTGGTCGCCGCTCAGCCCCATCCGGCGGCCGAGCCACCAGGTGCCGCAGAAAGTGGCGGCGACCACGCCCAGGACCATCGCCACGGTGGCCCAGCCCAGGCCCAGCACATCGTTCAGACTGAGCTTGAGGCCGAGCAGCACGATGCCCAGGCGCATCAGCCGCTTCCCGGCGAGCGAGAGCCCGGCCCGGCAGACGCCCCGGACCAGGCCGCGCGCCCCCGGCAGATGCGCGGCGACGATGCCCAGCACCACGGCGGCGGTCAGCAGGGGCACGGCGGGAAGCAGCCGGTGGACGCCCCAGGCGGCCCCGACCCCGGCCGCGGCCAGCCCGAGCCCGTACGCCGGGGCGGGCGGCCGCCATCCGGCAGCCTGCCGCGCCCGGCCGGGCGCGGCGGTCAGCGTCACTGGCCGTCCGCCGTCGGAAGATGGCCGTCCGCCGTCGGAAGGCGGTCGCCCGCCACCGGAAGGTGGTCGTCCGCCACCGGGAGGTCGTAGACCCGCCGGACGCTGCTGCCCAGGCGGGCGATGTCCGCCCCGTAGACATGGATCGAGATCGCCTTCGCCCCGCAGGCGTTCCACACCCTGTGGATATCTCCGGGCGGCGCGAATCCGCACACCGCGCCGCGCGGATTGGCCACGTCCTCCACCGCGATCAGCCGCGAGCCCGGTCCGTCCGGCACGAGGCGGTAGCGCCGCTCGTGCTCCTCGCCCTCGTGGACGCCGGTCACACACCAGGACACATGGTCATGGATCGCCGTGCGCTGGCCGGGCAGCCACACCAGCGCGACGATCGAGAAGCTGCCGTCGGGCTCGGCGTGCAGGATGTGCTGGCGGTAGCGGTCGGGGTCGCCCTCGCGCTGCCCGGGGGTGAGCAGATCGTCCGCGCCGAGGTGGGGCGCGAGCCGCTCGCCCACCAGATAGGCGGTCACATCGGGCGCCAGGCCCCGGCCGACGGCCTCGCGGACGTCGCCGACGAACGCGCCGAGGCGTGCCGTGAGAAGACGGGAGGACGGATACGCGGTCGGGGTGGTCATGGCGGCAGCGTCCTGCCGCCCGCACCATCACGTCCAACGACAGGTTGTTGAGCCCTCCCCAAGCTCCGCTTATGGGTGAGGCGCTTATGGGTAAGGGGTCAACAACCGACCCGGTTCCCGGCCACCGTCCTCAGCTCCTCCAGCACCCGCGCGGTGGCCGGTATCCCCAGGTGCTCGCGGAGGACGTACGCCGAGACATGGCGGCGCGAGGCGGGGTCCAGGGCGCGCCCGGTGACCTTCTGGTGGCACAGGAACGACAGCACCAGGCCCGGCATCATCGCCACGCCGAGCCCGGCCGCGACCATGCTCTGCACCACCAGATTGTCATCGGTGGTGAAGGCGATGTCCGGGGCGAAGCCCTGCTCGGCGCATTCGTGCAGGAAGTTGGCGCGGCACCGCAGACATCCGGCGATCCAGCGCTCCTCGCTCAGCTCGGCCAGCTTGACCGCCCGCCGCCGGGCCAGCGGGTGCCCGGTCGGCAGCAGCACCGTCAGCTGGTCCTCCAGCAGCGGGATCTCCACCAGCTCGGCGGGTGCCTCCTCACGCAGCCCGGGATAGGTGAAGGCGAGGGTGATGTCGCACTCCCCACGCACCACCCGCCCCAGCGAATCCGGCGGCTCGCCCTCCAGCAGCTCCACCCGCACCCCCGGATGGGCGGCGGCGAGCCGGGCCATGGTCTCGGGGATGAGGGTCGCGTTGGCGCTGGGGAAGGCGCAGACCCGCACCCGGCCCGAGCGCAGCCGGGTGATGGCGCTCATCTGCTGCTGGGCGGTGGAGATGCTGGTCAGAATGGTGTCGGCGTGCCGGGCGAGGGTCTCCCCCGCCTCGGTGAGCCGCATCCCCCGGCCGACCCGGATGAACAGCGGACTGCCCACGGCCCGTTCGAGCGCCTTCATCTGCTGGGTGATGGCCGGCTGGGTGTACCCGAGGGCACGGGCGGCCCCGGAGTAGGAGCCGGAGCGGACCACCTCGTGAAACGTCTTGATGTGCCGGGAATCGAACACACTCGCATCATACGGAGCCCGGAACCGAAACCATAAGCGGGATTTGGGGCCACACAAGATCACCCCTACCGGCGCTTTTGCGTCACGCGGAGCGCCGCGCCACTGAGCCCGGCCACCGAGCCCGGCCACTGAGCCGGGCCGGAGCCGCGCCACGGCCCGGCGCCATGAGACATACCGCCCGGCGCCACGCGACATACCGCCCGGCGCCACACCCGGTACACGAGGACACCCGGTCAAGCGTCAAGCACGGTCAAGAAGGCGAAGCTGGGGCAAGCTGACCCCATGCCGCACTACACCTCGTACGACGGAACCGAGCTGGCCTACCGCGTCCTGGAGGCCCGGGACGGCTCGGCGGGGCCACCGCTGATCTGCCTGGCGGGCGGGCCGGGGCGGAACGCCGCCTATCTGGGCGACCTCGGCGGGCTGGACGCCCATCACACCCTCCTCATCCCCGACAGCCGCGGCACCGGGGACTCCCCGCCGGCCTTCGACCCCATCGGCTACGCCTTCCCCGGGCTCGCCGAGGACCTCGAGGCGCTCCGCCGCCATCTGGACCTCGTCCGCTTCCCGCTGCTCGCCCATGACGCGGCCGCCGCCACGGCCCAGGCGTACGCGGCCGCCCACCCCGAGCGGCTCAGCCGGCTGATCCTGGTCAGTCCGGGCGCCCGGCTGCAGGGCGAACTCCCCGAGGACGCCCGGGAGATCTTCGAATCCCGCGCCGGCGAGCCTTGGTGGCAGGACGCGTACACGGCGGTGCAGCTGCTGCCCGACACCACCGACCTCGCCGAGATGCGCAGGCTGCTGCTCCAGGCCGCCCCCATGGCGTACGGCCGCTGGGAGGAGCCTCAGCGGGCGCACGCCGAGAGCGAGGGCGAGCAGCTGGGGCGGGTGGCGCGGGCGGGCTTCTGGCAGGGCGTCGACGAGGCGGGGCGGCGCGCGGTGCTGGCCCGGCTGCACGAGGTGCCGTGCCCCGTACTGGCGATCACCGGCGACCGGGACGCGGTGACCGGGATGCGGGCCGGAGAGCTGGTGGCCGAGTCCTTCCCGGACGGCCAGGCGCGGCCGCTGCCCGGGGTGGGCCACTATCCGTGGGTCGACGAGCCGGATCTCTTCCGCCAGGTGGTCGAGGACTTCCTGGCGCAGCGCCCCACGCGGTGAAGCGCCCCACGCGGTGAAAACAGGCCGTGTGCCCACGCCGTGAAGGGGGCCGGGGCGCGCCCGGCGGGGGCGCCCCGGCGGGCCATGAACGGCGGGCCATGAACGCAGTGTGTCAGTCGTATGGCAGCCCCCGCCGCGCCGTTGTGCCCGCCCCGCTCCCGGCCTACCGTCGGGAACACAGCACGACATCGGCCGTGTGCCCGAGTGGTTGAGGGGCTCGACTGCAAATCGAGTTACGTGGGTTCGATTCCCGCCACGGCCTCCGATGGACCGTCGATCGGCCCGTCCTGGTGAACTTCCGGCCAATCTCTGGACACCCGGAGGCGCTGGGCGCATGCTCGGACCCGTATCGCTGAAACCATCCCCGAAGGGGCGACAGGTTCCCTTTTCGGAAGATTCGGATAACCGCGTTCACACGACCGTCACCGAATGGTTTCCGACTCTCCGCAAGGCATGTAAAGATTCTCCGCCTCCCGGTTAAAATCGCGTCAACTTCCCGGACCCGCTCGCGGTCCCGCAAGGTTCCTCTTTTAAGGTCGGACCGGCGCCTGCAACCACTCCCCGTGACCGCCAGGCATTTCCGACTCGACCACGCCTCTTATCCCGTATGGGGGAATTTTGCAGCCCGACGCCAGGGGTACCCGCCTCCCGCTGTCGACCAGCCAGAGCGAAATCTGGCTGGGCCAGCAACTGACACCGGAGAGCACTCGCTTCCGGGTGGGCGAGTATCTGGAAATCCATGGCCCGGTCGACCGGGAGCTGTTTGAATCGGCGCTCCGTCAGGCGGTCGCCGAAACCGAGCCGTACAACACGCGTTTCGGCGCGGACGACGGGGTGCCGTGGCAGGTCCTGGAACCGGTGACCGACTGGGAGTTGCCGTATCTCGACGTCAGCGGCGAGGCGGAGCCCCGGGCGGCGGCCGAGCGGTGGATGCGGGCGGAGATGGCCCGGCCGACCGATCTGACCCGCGCCCCGTTGTTCGCCTTCGCTCTGTTCAAGCTGGGCCCGGAGCAGTTCGCGTGGTATCAGGCGCCGCATCACATCGTGACGGATGCCGCGGGGGCGGCCGGCACCGCACGGCGGGTGGCGGAGCTCTACACGCGGCGCGTGGCCGGAGACGGTGACAGGGCCGGGAACGGGGCCGACGAGGACCGGTGCGAGACGGACCCGGGGGCCGATCGCGGATCTCTCCGGGACATGCTCGAATGGGATGAGAAATACCGCGCGTCGGACGATTTCGACACGGACCGAAAATACTGGCTGGAGCGGTTCGGGGATTGCCCGGAACCAGCCCGGCTCGCCGGGCGGCCGGGCAAGAACCTGCGGGACTTCCGGCGCGAGACCGCGTATCTGACCGAGGAGGAGGCGACCGCGCTGCGCGGTGCCGCGCGAAAGGCGGGCACCCACTGGTCGGCCCTGATGATCGCGGCGACCGCCGCTTATCTGCACCGGATGACCGGAAAGCGGGACATCATTCTCACCCTGCCGGTATCGGCCCGTACCGACGCCGCGATGCGCGCACATCCGGGCATGTTCGCCAACGTCGCCCCGCTCCGGCTCGACGTCACCCCGCATATGCGGGTGCGGGATCTCATCCGACGGGCCTCGAAGGAGGCGCGAAAGGCGCTGCGGCATCAGCGCTACCGCCGTATCGACATGGTGCGGGATCTGCATCTCCCGGACGGGGGCAACAATTTCCTGGGCCCCCACGTCAACATCATGTCCTTCGAGTACGACTTCGACTTCGCGGGACATCGCGTCACCGCCCACAATATTTCGAACGGGCTGGTCGAGGACCTGTCGATCATGGCCTATGACCGGTCCGACGGCACGGGCATCCGCATCGACCTCAACGCCAACGCGGATCTGTACGGCGAGGAGGACCTGGCCGCCCACCGCGCCCGCTTCCTCACGCTCGTCCACGCCTTCGCCGACGCCTCGGACCCCGAGCGCACCATCGGCGGCATCGAGCTGCTGACCGTCGAGGAACGGGCCAAGGTGCTGGCCTGGAGCGGCCACCGGAGCACGGACGGCAGCACTGGCGGCAGCACGGACAGCGGCACGCACAGCGGCGCGGACAGCGGCACGAGCGGCGGCACGGACCGCAGCACGGCAACGGAGACTCCCGCGGTCCCGGACATCCCCGCCGCCACGCTCCCCGACCTGTTCGCCGCGCAGGCCGCCCGCACCCCCTCCGCGGTGGCGGTCGGCGACGGCACGGCCTCCCTCACCTACGCCGAGCTCAACCGCGCCGCGAACCGCCTGGCGCATCTGCTGATAGCCCGGGGCGCGGGCCCCGAACGGCTCGTCGCCCTCGCCCTCCCTCGCTCGGCCGACCTGATCGTCGCCGTGCTCGCGGTGCTCAAGTCCGGGGCCGGATACCTCCCGCTGGACCCCGGCTATCCGCGCGAGCGCCTGGAGCTGATGCTCCGGCAGGCCGACCCGACGCTCGTCATCACCACCGGCGACCTCGCCGGAACGCTGACCGGGGCGGCCTCCGCCGCGCTGCCCCTGGACGCTCCGGACACCCTTACGGCCCTCGCCGGACAGCCCGAGGACGACCCCACCGACGCACAGCGCCGCGCCCCGCTCTCCCCCGGGCACCCCGCGTACACGATCTTCACCTCCGGCTCCACCGGCACCCCCAAGGGCGTCGTCGTGCCCCACCAGAACGTGGTCCGGCTCTTCGGCGCCACCGACGGCTGGTTCCGGTTCCGCGCCGACGACGTGTGGACCATGTTCCACAGCTACGCCTTCGACTTCTCGGTCTGGGAGATCTGGGGCCCGCTGCTGCACGGCGGCCGGCTCGTGGTCGTCCCGCACGCGATCAGCCGCTCCCCCGACGCGTTCCTGCGCCTGCTCGCGGACGAACGGGTCACCGTGCTCAGCCAGACCCCCTCCGCCTTCCAGCAGCTCATCCACGCGGACCAGGAGGACCCCGCGACCGGAGCGAGGCTCACCGCGCTGCGCGCCGTCGTCTTCGGCGGCGAGGCGCTGGACCTGCGGCGGTTGGCGGACTGGTACGCGCGACACTCCGACACCGCGCCCGTGCTGGTGAACATGTACGGGATCACCGAGACCACCGTGCACGTCACCTACCGCGCCCTGGACCGCGCGGCCGCCGCGACCCTGCCCGGCAGCGTCGTCGGCACCGGCATCCCCGATCTGCGGGTCCAGGTACTGGACACGGCGCTGCGCCCGGCCGTGCCGGGGACGGTCGGCGAGATGTACGTATCGGGGCCGGGTCTGGCCCGCGGCTATCTGAACCGTCCGGGGCTGACGGCCCAACGGTTCGTCGCCGATCCGTACGGCGCCCCCGGCGAGCGGATGTACCGCACCGGCGACCTGGCCCGGTGGACCGCCGACGGGGAGCTGGAGTACCTCGGCCGCGCCGACGACCAGGTCAAGATCCGCGGCTTCCGGATCGAGCTGGGCGAGGTCGAGGAGGCGGTGCGGTCGCTCCCCGGCGTCGAGCGGGCGGTCATCGTCGCGCACGAGACCCGGCCCGGGGACAAGCGGCTCATCGCCTATGTCGTACCGGCCGGCGGCCACGGCCAGGACGCCGGCACCGACGCCGATGGGAACGCCGACCTGGACCCCGCCGGAATCCGCCGCGCGGTGGCCCGCCGGCTGCCCGACCACATGGTCCCGGCCGCCGCCGTCGTCCTGGACGACCTGCCGCTGACCGAGACCGGTAAGGTCAACCGCCGGGCCCTGCCCGCCCCCGACCTCACCGGCACCGCCGCCTCGCGCGCACCGCGCACGGCGCGCGAGCGGACCCTGTGCGGGCTGTTCGCCGAGGTGCTCGGCCTTCCCTCGGTCGGCGTCGACGACGGGTTCTTCGAACTCGGCGGCCATTCGATGCTCGCGGCCCGGCTCGTCTCCAGGGTCCGCGACGCACTCGACGTCCCCCTGGAGGTCCGCACCCTCTTCGAGGCGTCGACCGTCGCCCAGCTCGCCGAGCGCCTCGACGAGGACGAGACGGCGGACAAAGCGGCGGACGAGGACGAGGCGGCCGATGGCCGTACGGTGGAGCGCGGGCTGGAGCCGCTGCTCACGCTGCGCGCCCAGGGGCGTCATGCCCCGCTGTTCTGCGTCCACCCCGGCGGCGGCCTCGGCTGGCTCTACACCGGTCTGCTGCGCCATCTCGGCCCCGAACGCCCGGTCTACGCCCTCCAGTCGCGCGGGCTCCATGAGGACGAGATCCTGCCCTCCAGCGTGGACGAGATGGCCGCCGACTATCTGCGGCAGATCCGCGAGGTCCGGCCCGAGGGCCCGTACCACCTCCTGGGCTGGTCCTTCGGCGGTCTGGTGGCGTACGCGATGGCGACACGGCTCCAGCGCGAGGGCGAGCGGGTCGGCGTGCTGTCGATCCTGGACGCCTACCCCGACAACCAGTGGGAGTTCGGGCTGCCCGACTACAGCAAGCGCGAGTGGCTGGAGATGCTCCTGGAGAGCCTGCGGGGCGGCGACATCATCATCCCGTGGGCCGGGACGGCCGAGTTCGCCGAGACCGCCGACGAGCCGGAGCGCGACGCCGCCGAACTGGCCGCGGACCTCGTGCGCGAGTCCGGACTGCCCGCGCGGCTGCTGGCGGGCGAGGCCACGTTCCCGCTGCTGGACATCATGCGCAGCGATATCGAGCTGACGAAGAAGTTCCGCCCGGACCGGTTCAACGGCGATCTGCTGCTGTTCGCGGCGGAGTACGAGACCCCCGGCTTCCCGCGTCCGGCGCACACCCCGGAGTCGTGGCGGCCGCATCTGGACGGTGCGGTGAAGGTGCACCATGTGCGGGCGCAGCACCACCACATGATGCGCCAGGAGCATGTGGCCCGGATCGGCCCGGTGGTGGCGGCGGCGCTGGACCGCGCCCGGAACTGAAGGGCCGGGGCCCGGGGTCCGGGTCGGGGCAGCCCCCGAGGGGGCGGCCCCTCGGGCCGGGCCCCGACCCGGATTTCGCCTATGGGCCCTTCGCCGATCACAATTCAGCCAGGCGCCCCATCTCGTTCTCCTGCTCTCCTACGCAGGTGAGCAGGGTGGGCGCCTTCATGTGGAGAAGGAGATGAGCTCCCAGCGAGGAGGCACGTAGTTGGAAGGAAGGCTGGCCATGACAGTGGACGTAACGGACGAGGTGGAGCGGTTCATTCTGGGGGACCGGTTCGCCTGCCTGGCGGGACGGTCCGCCTGGCGCAAGGGTGGCATCACCCATCGTCACTACGACCTGATGGGATCCGACGACTCGGCCCGGCTGATGGCACTCGATCTCGCGGATTTCGTGGACTCGGCCGACTGGAGCCACCGGTCGTTCACGAGCTTCATCGCGACCTTCGAGCGACCTCGCGGGGTGGATGAACTGCGGTTCGAGGAGCTGCTGTGGGAACAGCTCCAGCTACTCCACGAACAGGACTCCCGGTCCTATCGCTGGGCCGAGGGCCGTTCATCCGATCCGCAGGCCGAGGAGTTCGCCTACAGCGTCGCCGGTCACCCCTTCTTCGTCATCGGTCTGCACGAGACCCACCGCCGCTGGGGCCGCCGTCCGCCCTTCCCGATGCTGGCCTTCAACTCCCATGAGCAGTTCGACCGCATCAAGGGCGCCAAGATGTGGGACCGGCTGGCGGAGAAGATACGCAAGCAGGACATCCAGCTCCAGGGCGACATAAACCCCAACCTGCTCGAGTACGAGGAGCTCTCCGAGGCCCGCCGCTACTCCGGCCGCCCGAAGCCCGCTGACTGGCAGTGCCCGTTCGCCGCCCACGAGGGCGAGCGCGAGCCCGCCCTGACGGGTCCGCCCCCGGCCTGAGCGCACAGCACCTGTCACCGGCGGGCGGCTGGCGCCCGCCGGTGACGGCCACGGCGGCCGTCAGCGCACCGGGAAACCGAAGCTGTACCCCTCCTGCTTCAGCCACGGCAGGACCTGGCGCAGCGCCTCGACCGTCTGGCCGCGGTCGCCGCCCGCGTCATGGAAGAGCACGGTGGGGCCGCTGGAGATCTCGTTCTTGACGGTGTTGACCATCGCCTCGACCCCCGGCTTCTCGAAGTCCTTGGAGTCCACGTTCCAGCCCAGCGGCCGCATGCCCTGCGAGGCGGCGATCTGACGGCTGTACGGGGTGAACGCACCGCCCGGGGCACGGTAGTAGAGCGGCTTGACGCCCCCCGACGCCTTGGTGATCATTCGCTGGGCGTCGAGGATCTCCTTGGACTGGTAGGCGGATGACTTGGTGCCCATCGTCGTGTCGTGCGAGATGGAGTGGTCGCACAGCCGGTGCCCGTCCGCGACCACGTCCTTGACCAGGTCCGGATGGGCCTGGGCCTGCGGACCGACCATGCAGAAGGTGGCCTTGACGCCGTTGGCCTTGAGCACCTGGAGGACCTGCGGGGTCCAGGTCGGATCCGGACCGTCGTCGATCGTGATGTTGACGCCCTTGGCGCCCTTGTCGGAGGCGTGGGCTATGTCCATGTTGACCACGGGGTCGGGCAGTTCGGGGTCCGGCTTGGAGGTCTGGCCCACGATCGGCGTCGGCTTCGGCGTCGCCGACGCACCCGCCCCCGCCTCGGCGGTTCCGGCCTGGGCGGTCCACACGGCGGCCAGGGCGGTCACCCCCACCACGCCGAACGCCGCCACCAGTACTCGGCCGTTCGTCCCCAGAACCCGGTGCCGTGCCATGTCCGCCTCGCTCCCCATGTCTCCTGTGTCGCTTTCGCAAACATGAGGATGGAGTTGGGGCGGGAAGGGATCCCTCTGTTACATATCTCGCACAATCCCGCGACCGCACGTCTCACACAGTCCCGCGCCGCGGCCGGCGAGGCGCGGGCGGCGAGCCCGCCCGCGGCCTCTTCCGCGGATGGACGACCGCACCTCGCGCCACTTCCCGCGGAGCGCCTAGCCCCGGTTGACCACCGCCGCCTGAGGGCGGATCGGGAGGCGGTTGACCGGACGGCCGGTGGCCGCGCGGACCGCTGCCGCCACCGCCGCCGGGGTGGTGACCACCGGCACCGCGCTGGCCGCCTTGGCGCCGAAGGGGGCCACCACGTCCCGCTCCTCGACCAGCTTGACGATGCGGACGTCGGGGATGTCCAGGGCGGTCGGCAGGGCGTAGCCGGTCAGGTCGGGGTGCCGGACCACACCGCGTGAGGTGCGCAGGTTCTCGGTGAGGGCCGCGCCGATGCCCTGGGCGACGCCCGCCTCGATACGGGCCTTGAGCTGACGCGGGTTGAGGACCCGGCCCACGTCCTGGGCCACCGTCATATCGACGACCCGTACCGCGCCGATCTCGATGTCGACGTCCACCACGGCGCGCACCGCGCAGTAGGCGAGCCCGACGAAGGCGTCACCCTGGCCGGTCTCGTCCAGCGGCTCGGTGGGGTGCGGGCGGCACTGCGCGGTGGCCCACAGCTCCTTGCCCTCCAGGGCCTCCTCGACGGTGGTGCTGAGCACCCCGTCATACGAGGTGATCTTGCCGTCGGCGATGCTGAGCAGCTCGGTGGACATGCCGAACGTGTGCGCCAGCGGCTGCAGCAGCTGGGTGCGGACCATCTTCGCGGCGCGCTCGACCGCACCGCCCGAGACCCAGGTGTGGCGGCCGCGCGAGGCGGGCCCGGCCGGGGGCTGGTCGGTGTCGATGGGCGCCACATGGACCTCCTCGATACCGAGGACGTCCTGGACGATCTGGCGGGCCAGGGTGGTGAAACCCTGGCCGGTCTCGACGGCCGCGCAGATGACGGTGGCCACCGGCCCGGTGACCTTGACGGTGGCGGTGGAGACCTCGTCCCTCCCCTCGGCGCCGAGCATGTGGACCATGCCCAGGGCGTAGCCGACCCCGCGCCGCACCGCGGCCGGATCGCCCGCGCCCTCCAGGCCGCCCGGCAGCAGCCACTCCTCCTCGGGGTCGTCCTTGGGGAGGGTGGGCAGCGGTGCGTCCCTTACGGCCTGCAGCAGTTCGGCGACCGGGGCCGGGCAGGTGACGGTCTGTCCGGTGGGCAGCAGATCGCCGGTGGCCATCACATTGCGCATCCGGATCTCGACCGGGTCGAGGCCCAGCTTGGCCGCCAGCTTGTCCATCTGGCCCTCGTACGCCGCGCACACCTGCATCGCGCCCTCGCCGCGCACATGGCCGGAGGGCGGGTTGTTGGTGCGCACCGCCCAGCCCTCGATGAAGGCGTGCGGAACGACATAGGGGCCGCAGGCGAAGGAGACGGCGGCGGCCAGCGTGTCCGCCGAGGAGTCGGCGTAGGCGCCCGAGTCCAGCAGGATCTGCGCCTCGACCTTGACCAGCTTGCCCTGGGAGTCCGCGTGGTGGCGGTAGCGCAGCAGAGTGGGGTGGCGGTGGGCGTGGCCGAGGAAGGACTCCTCCCGGGTCGCGGCCAGCTTCACCGGATGGCCGGTGCGCAGCGCCAGCAGCCCGAGCGGCAGCTGCATCCCCGGGTCCTCGCGCTCGCCCATGGCACCCGGGACGCCGGTGACGACGACCTTCACCCGCTCCGGCTCAAGACCGAAGCAGGCGGCGGCCAGGTCGCGGTCGGCGTGCGGATCGGTGGAGGCGGTGTAGATCTCCACCCCGCCGTCGGGGCGCGGCACGGCCAGGCCCGCCTCGGCGCCGATGGGCGCCGGGTCCTGGCGGCCGATGCGGTACAGCCCCTCGACGATGACCTCGCCGACCACGTCCGGGTCGCCGAAGGCCAGCGGGATGTGGCGGACCAGGTTGCCGTCGGGGTGCAGCGGTTCGGCGGAGAACGCCTGCTCGGGGTCGGTGACCGGCTCCAGCACCTCGTACTCGACGGCGATGGCGGCGGCCGCCAGCCGGGCCGTGTCGGGGTGGTCGGCGGCGACCGCGGCGATGGGCTCGCCGTGGTGGCGGACCAGATCCTTGGCGAACACCGGACGGTCGGCGACCCGGCGGCCGTGGGAGGCGTCGCCGGGCACGTCGGTGTGGGTCACCACGGCCCGTACGCCGGGCATGTCGACGGCCTGCTTGGTGTCGATGGAGACGATGCGGGCGTGCGGGTGCGGGGCGCGCAGCACGGCGGCCCACAGCAGCCCCTCGGCCCACAGGTCCGCCGCGTACGGGAAGGTGCCCGAGGTCTTGGCGGCCGAGTCGGTGGGCGGCAGGGACACACCGAGGCCCATGGTGGACGGGGGCTGTACGGGCGTTCCGGCGGCGGGCGTGGCGGTGACGGCGCCCGCGCCGTCCGCGATTCCGGTCATGCCGATGCCCTTCCGCTACCGCTTCCGTTGACGCTCCCATTGCCCGTGACGCCGTGCGGTCCCGTCTGGTGCGGGATGCGGGCCGGGTCCTGGTGGGCGTCGTGTCCCTCGTCCGCCTCGGCCTCCGCCTCGGCGGCGGCCTCACGGCCCGCGACGACCTCGCGGACGGCGTCGAGGACCCCGCGGTAGCCGGAACAACGGCAGAGGTTGCCGGAGATCGCCTGGCGGGTCTCCTGGTCGGTCGGGGCGTGGTTGCCCTCGAGGAGGTCGTGCACGGTCATCGCGAGTCCGGGCACGCAGAAACCGCACTGCACGGCCCCGCACTGGGCGAGCGCGCGCTGGACGTCGGAGGGCTGTCCGCCGGTGGCGAGACCCTCGACGGTACGGACCTCGCTGCCCGCGGCGGTGGCGGCGGGCACCAGGCAGGAGGCGACGAGCCGCCCGTCGACCTGGACCGAGCAGGCCCCGCACTCGCCCTGGGAGCAGCCGTCCTTGGCCCCGGCGAGGCCGAGGCGCTCGCGCAGGACGTAGAGCAGCGACTCGCCGATCCAGACGTCGGTGACGGGGCGGTCGGCGCCGTTGACGTGCAGCACGTACGAGGCGAGCGGATGCTCGCTGTGGCTCGGGCTCTCGTCCGCGACCTGGGCGGCCTCGGCGAGGGACTCGACGGGGGTGTCAGCGGCCTCGGGAGCGTCCGCGGGGGTCCCGGCCGGCGCGGGTGCTCCGGCGGCGACTGGCGCGTCCGTGAACTCGCCCTCGGCCGGGGCCGGTTCGGACTCGACCGCGGTATCGGTGAACTCGGGCCCGGCGTCGTCCGGTACCGCCTCGGCGGGGGCCTCGGCGGCGCCCGGCACGGCGTCGGCGGCGTCGGTGTGGCCCGCGCCGCCCTCGGGACCGGGGTGCGGGGCGTGCCCATGGGCGTCCCCCGCGAATGGGGCGCCCGCAGGCCGGTTGTCCGCCAACCGGTCGTCCGCGAACGCGCCGTGCCAGGACGCCTCCTGGGGCAGTCCGGGCGCCGGTCTGCCGTGCGGCGGGGTCTCCAGCCCGGCGTGCTGCCCGTCGACCGGGAACTCGCCGGAGTCCCCGGCGGCCGGATCGCCCGGCCGCCGGCCGCGATCGTCGGCGGCGGGCCGCCCGGGGGCGGGGCCGCCGTGCGGCGGGGTGCCGTGCGGGGGCGTGCCGTGCGGGAGCGTGCCGTGCGGCGGGGTGCCGCGGGGCGGGGTGTGCAGCCCCTGGTGCCCCTCGGTCGCGAACTCGCCCGAGTCCCCGGCGGAGGGGCCCGGCCACGCCGGGTCCGCGGCCGGGGCCGGTTCGTCGCGGTCGGGCATGCGCAGCCGGCGGCGGGCGGGCGGCGGCATGGGCGCGGCCGGTGGTGCGGACGCGCGGCCCTCGACCGCGTACTCCCCGGAGTCCTCCGCGCCCTCGTCGGCGGCCGGAACCGACCACTGGCCGGAGTGCCCCTGCTGCTGCCCTCCGGGCTGCGGCTGCCCAGGGTGCGGCTGATGGGGCTGATGGGGCTGCTGATGGGGCTGCTGCCGGGGCTGTGCCGACCCGGCGAAGGGCATCCGCAACTGGGCCGTCGTCTGCGGGTCCTGGGGCCCGTCCGCGTGGCCGCCGTACGGAGGGGCGGCCGGGCCCGGGTGTTCGTCGACGCGGTACTCACCGGTCTCGTCCACACCGTCGTCGCCCGCGACCGGGATGGTCCACTGGCTGGTGTGCACGGGTCCGCCGGCGCCGTCGTCGGACGGGGCGGGCACCGGCCAGTCGTCCACCGGCCAGTCGTCCACCGGCTCCTCGGCCGCCGGAGCCGGCCAGTGGCCGGTGTGCGACAGATGGTGGCCCTGCTGGTCCTCGGCGGGCACCGGCCACTGGCCTGACCCGTGATGGGGCTCGTGGTGGCCGCCATAGAGGTAGCCACCGTCGGTCTCCGCGGTGGTCCACTGCCCGGTCATGCCCTGGTCGTGGGGCACGCCCTGGCCGTGGCCGGACGGCTGCCAGTGGCCGCCCTGGGACGGGTCACCGTGCCCGGTGTCCATCGGCGGGGGCGCGTAGCCCGTGCCGGGCGCCGCGAGCGGGTCCCAACGGCCGGAGGGGTCGGTCGGGTCCGGGTGGGCGAATTCGGGCGGCAGTTGGACGAAGGCCGTCGACTCGGCGTCGTACTCCGGGCCGTGCGGCATCGGCTGCCATCCGCTCCCCGGCTCCGGCCGGTGCGGCTGCTGTTCATCACTCACGCGAGTGCCCTCCCCAGTGCTCGGCGGGCCAGGGCTGCCACGGTACGCCTCAGGTGGATCGCGGCAGGCGGCAGGGGGACCGGCTCACTTCCGTCCTGCGGGGGCAGCGGATCGGGGATGCACGCGGCGGCGACGTACTCGCCGAAAGCGGTTGTGACCTGCGGGTCCAGATGGCCGCGGTCGCCGTCCCAGTCGATGAGCGAGGCGACCCAGCGCTCGGCCTCCAGGGGGCGCAGCGGCATCGGCGCGACCGCGCCGACGGCGCAGCGCACCCCGCGCCGCGCGGGGTCCAGGACGAGGGCGACGGAGGCGGTGGACCGGCCGGGCCCGGTGCGCCCGGTGGCCTTCAGGAAGGTCTGCGGGGCGTGCAGCAGCGGAACCCGGACGAATCCGACGAGTTCACCGGGGCGCAACAGATCGACCCCGGCGAGCAGATGGCTGACCGGGATCTCGCGGCGGGACCCCTCGGGCCCGGCGATGATCACCGTGGCCTCCAGGGCGGCGAGCACCGGCAGCGCGTCGCCGGTGGGGGCGGCGGTGACGATGTTGCCGCCCAGGGTGCCGGCGTTGCGGATCTGCGGGGGCCCGGCGGCGCGCGCGGCCGCGGCCAGCGCCGGGATCAGCGCGGCGAAGTCGGGGCGGCCCATCCGGGCGTGGGTGAGTCCGGCGCCGAGGAGGGCGTGCCCGTCCAGATAGCGCCAGCCGCGGATTTCGCTGATCCGGCCGAGGCCGACGAGCGCGGCGGGCCGCAGCAGGCCGGAGTTGACCGCGGCCATGAGATCGGTACCGCCCGCCACGGGCACGGCGGCGGGCATGGCGGCCAGCGCCGCCACGGCCTCGTCGAGCGTGCCCGGCAACGTCACCGTGTGCGCCGCCTGCGGTGCGTGCGTGGTCAACCCAGCTGCCCCTTCCCCGGTGTCCCGGCTGTTGCGCCGTACGGTACGTGCTGACAGCCCGGACGTGGCAACTCTGGCACATCTTGCGAGCCCGCCGTCGCGGGGGTCCGTGATCCGTGGATCCGTCCCTGACCTGGGGGATGGTACGGGTTTCTTACGACGTCTCCGTCGGGAGTGGATTGCCACGTTTCAGGGACCCTTGTGCGATTTGGGCTTGCGCCGGTGGGACTACGCTCCCAGGGGCGGCGGAGCGCGGTGCGCACCTTACGGGCGGCTCACACGATCGGGGGCGCCCCCTCGCGCGGGCGTCCGAGAAGGCCGGGGCGCCGCTGCCAGGGAAGCGGCCCTGCGGGCGGGCGGTAGCTCACACCGAGCGCGTCCAGGCGCGCGTAATGTGCCTCCATGCGCCCCTGGAACGCCTCGAAGTCCCGTTCGGGAGAGGGCGGCAGCGCCGACCAGACGACCTCGGCGAAGGCGGCGAGCCGGGGAAAGGCCTGGTAGTCCACCCGCCGGCGGTCCTCCATCACCTCGGTCCAGAGATTGGCCTGGGCGCCCAGCACCCGGTCCGCGTCGGCGCCGGTGAGCTGCGGGGGAACCGGTTCGAAACGGTAGACGTCCTCCAGGGTGCGGACGTAGCCGATCGGCACCGGCTCGTCCTCGCCCGGGGCCTGCCGGTGGTCGAAGTACACCTGCTGCTCGGGGCACATGACGACGTCGTGGCCGGCCCGCGCGGCGGCGATCCCGCCCGCGTAGCCGCGCCAGGAGGAGACCGCGGCGCCCTCGGGCAGCGGGGCGTCGGGCGCGCCGCCCTCGAGGATCTCGTCCCAGCCGATCAGCCGGCGGCCGCGCTCGGCGAGCCAGTGGCCGAAGTGGCGGATGAACCAGCTCTGCAGCTCGTCCTCGTCGGCCAGGCCCAGGGCGCGGATGCGCTCCTGGGCGGCCGGGGACGCCTTCCACTGGTCCTTGGGGCACTCGTCGCCGCCGATGTGGACGAAGGCACCGGGGAACAGCTCCAGGACCTCTTCCAGCACGTGTTCGTAGAAGCGGAGCGTGTTGTCGGTGGGGGCGAGTACGTTCGGGTTGATGCCCCAGGTGGTCCAGACTCCGAGGGAGGCGGTGTCGATGACGTCGGTGTTGCCCAGTTCCGGGTACGCGGCGATGGCGGCCTGCGAGTGTCCGGGGATGTCGATCTCGGGCACGACGGTGATATGCCGCTCGGCGGCGTAGGCGACGATCTCGCGGATGTCGTCCTGGGTGTAGTGGCCGCCGTGCGGCCGCTCGTCCCACAGCGGGGACGCCCGGTGGCCCAGCTTGGTGCGCTCGCGCCAGGCGCCGACCTCGGTCAGCTTCGGGTAGCGGCGGATCTCGACACGCCAGCCCTGGTCGTCGGTGAGATGGAAGTGGAACACATTGAGCTTGTGGGCGGCGAGCAGGTCCAGATAGGCCAGGACGCCGTCCTTGGGCATGAAGTGCCGGGCCACGTCCAGCATCAGCCCGCGCCAGGCGAACCGCGGCGCGTCCTCGACCGTCCGCTCCGCCAGCTCCCAGCCGGGCTCCGCGCCCCTGAGCGGGGCCCGGCGGAAGGCGTCGGGACCCAGCAGCTGACGGAGGGTCTGCGTGCCCCAGTGGACGCCCGCGGCCGTGCCGCCCGCGATCTCCACCCGGCCGTCGGCCACGGTGAGCCGGTAGCCCTCGGGCTCCAGCGCGGCGTCGATCCGCAGGCTGATGGTGTCGTCGCCGCCGGGCGCGCCGTCCGGCAGGGACAGGCCGAGCGCCTGGCCGAGGGTGGTGCGCAGCAGCCGCGCCACCCCCTCGGTGCCGGGCCCGGCGGCCAGGGCGGTGCGCCGCGGGTGGATCCGCGCGCCCGCGCGGCCGGGACGGCTCTGGTCATGGCGGGGCGCGGGGATCAGCCCCGCGGCGTCGTGAGTCATCTGCTCCCCTGTCGGCCCCTCGTCAGTTCTTGTCAGCTCTTGTCAGTGCTCGTCAGTCCTCAGCACTCGTCAGTCCTTCACCCGTACGCGTCAGTCCTTCACCGCGCCGCCGAGGCCGGAGACCAGCCGGCGCTGGACGAGCACGAAGAAGATCAGCACGGGGATGGTCATGACGGTGGACGCCGCCATGATCCCTCCCCAGTCGTTCCCCTCGTCCTTGAAGAAGACCAGCAGCGCCATCGGAAGGGTGGAGTTCTCGGTCGCGCTGATGATGAAGGACTTGGCGAAGAGGAAGTCGTTCCATGCGGAGATGAAGGAGAAGACGCTCGTCGCCACGAGTCCGGGGAAGACGAGGGGGAAGAGGATCTGCCACAGGAAGCGGGAGCGGCTGGCCCCGTCCAGATAGGCCGCCTCCTCCAGCGCCTCGGGCACCGCCTTGACGAAGCCGCGCAGCATCCAGATGGCGAACGGCAGCGAGAAGGCGATATGCGGCAGGATCAGCGAGCCCAGGGTGTTGAGCCCCACCCCGGGCACCGTCTCCCCCAGATCGCGCATCAGGAAGAACATGGGGATGGTCAGCGCCTCGATCGGCACCATCTGGGCGACCAGGAACATGATCAGCAGCGTGGTGCGGAAGCGGAACTTGAAGCGGGCGACCGCCGTGGCCGCCAGGAAGGCGATCAGCGCCGAGGCGACCACCACCACCCCGGCCACGAACAGGCTGTTGAGGAAGTAGCGCCCGAAGTCCTGCTGTTCGAAGACGCGCCGGAAGGAGTCCAGCGACGGGGACCCCGTCCACGGCCGGGGCTCGGTGGACTGGATCTCCCCCTCCGGTTTGAAGGCCGAGAGCACCATCCAGTACAGCGGGAAGGCGACCACGGCCGCCACGATCAGGGCGGTGACCTCGGCGGCGAAGCGCCAGGGACGGCGGATGCGCAGCGAGACGCGCGAGTGGCTCACAGTTCTTCTCCCTGGCGTCGCAGCAGCCGCAGATAGACCAGCGTGACGGCCAGCAGGATCAGCAGCATCACCACGCCGATCGCCGAGCCCAGGCTGTACTGCGAGGACGCGAACGCCTTCTGGTACGCGTACACGTTGAGCACCATGTTCTGGCCGGCGATCCCGCCGCCGTTCGTCATGACGTAGATCTGTGTGAAGACCTTGAAGTCCCAGATGATGGACTGGATGGTCACCACGACGAGGATCGGCCGCAGCATCGGCGCCATGATCGTGCGCCAGATCCGCCAGGCGGAGGCGCCGTCCAGGGCCGCGGCCTCCAGCACCTCGGTGGGGATGGCCCGGATGCCCGCGTAGACGGTGACCATCACGAACGGGAACGAGCACCACACGACCTCGAACAGCACCAGGGCGAAGGCGCTGTAGCGGTCGTAGGTCCAGGAGTAGTTCTCGAAGCCGGAGAGGCCGAGCCACACCAGGACCTTGTTCACCGGTCCGAAGTCCGGGTCGAAGAGGAAGACCCAGACCGTCGAGCCGGTGACCGCCGGAGTGGCCCAGGCGCCGAGCGCGGCCAGCATCAGCGCCAGCCGCGGAATCGCCCGTACGCGCGTCAGCAGCACCGCCAGCGCACAGCCGACCGCGAGGGTGGACACCACGCAGACGGCGGCGAAGAGCAGGGTGGCGACGGCGACGTTCCAGAACTCGCTGTCGCCGAACAGCTCGGCGTAGTTGGCGAACCCCTGGAAGGTGGTCGGTTCACCGCCGCTGACCTGCGCCTGGGTGTACTCCAGGAAGGAGATCAGACCGAGCTGGTAGATGGGGTAGACGAGCAGCCCGCCCAGGACGATGAGCGCCGGGGCGAGATAGAGCCAGGGGGTCCAGGTGCCGCGCCGGGAGCCCTTCCCGGATCGGCGCCCGGCCGGGGCGGTGGATCCCGGCCGGGACCGGCGGCCCTTGGCGGGGGCTCGCCGGGCGTGCTGTGCGGTGCCGGCGCTCACTGCTCGAATGCCTCGTCCATCTTCTTCGCGGCGTCCTGGGTGGCGGCCGGCACGCTCTTACGGCCGCTGACGATCTCCTGGAACATGGTGGGCAGGACGAGCTGCGCGTCGATGGCCGCCCAGCCGGGCGAGGCGGGCACGAACTTGGCGCTGTCGTTGAGGGTCTCCACGAAGGGCTTGACGAAGGCGTCCTTGTGGGCGACGTCGCCGCGCACATCGGTGAAGGTGGGCAGGAAGCCCATGGCGTCGTAGAGCTCGCGCTGGGTCTGCTTCCCGGCGAGGCTCTTGAGCAGGTCCACGGCGATCGTGCGGTGCGAGGTGCTCTTGAGCACCCCGAGGTTGTTCCCGCCCGCGAAGGCCGGTGCGATGTCGCCCTTCTTCACCCCCGGCAGCGGCACGACCTTGTACTTGCCCTTGGCCTTGCCCGCCTCGATCGCCTGGCGGTTGAAGTCGCCGCCGATCGCCATGCCCGCCTTGCCCGAGGCGAACGCCTCGACGGTGTCGTTGCCGCCCCACTGGGCGCACTTGGCGGCCGGGCAGTTGTCGTTGCCGAAGAGCGAGGTGTACGCCTTGACGCCCTTCTGGGCGTCGGCGCTGTCGATGGCCGCCTCGTACTCGTTGGAGCCGAACTTGCCCTTCTCATCGGCGAGGTCGCCGCCGTTGGCCCAGATGAAGGGCATCGCGCCGTAGGTGTAGGCGCCGCCGACCGCGAGACCGTACAGATCCGGCCGCTCCGAGTGGATCTTCTTCGCGGTCGCAATCAACTCGTCCTGGGTGGCCGGCGGCTCCAGGTCGAGATCCTTGAAGACGTCCGTCCGGTAGTACAGCGCCCGTACGCCGACGAAGAGCGGGGCGCCGTAGACCTTGCCGCCGATGGTCAGCGAGTACTTCGCGGTGGGGTCGATATTGGTCGAGTCGACCCAGGCGCCGAACTCCTTGCTGATGTCCAGCAGCCCGCCGTCCTTGACATAGCCGGCGGTGTCGGTGTTGCCGAACTCGATGACGTCGGGAGCGCTCTTGGGGTCGTTGAAAGCCGCCTTGATCTTCTGCGCCCGGGTGTCGATGGGAATGTAGGTCACCTCGACGTCGGTTCCGTCGTGCTCCTTCTCGAAGCCGGCGACCGCCGCGTCGATCACCTTCTTCTTGGGCGCGTTATTGACCTCCTGGAAGAGCCAGACACGCAGCTTGCCGCTCTTCTCGTCCTCCTTGGAGCTGTTGTCGGAGGTGGAGGGGGCACATCCGGTCATGGCCAGCCCCGCCAGGGCGAGTGCCACCACGGGCACGGTGACGCGGGAGGACAACCGGGAGGAAACAGAGAGATGGGACGACTTCATAAGGACCCTTAAACATTTGGCGTTGCAAGTAATGCAACGCATGTTTCGCTCAGCACAATATGCGTGAGGCTAGGGAACCTTGAGCGACCCCACAAGAGGTCTGAACCACTTCGTGATAAAGCGAGCCGAAGCACTCCGCGACAAAAGGAACTTCGCGCTAGCGACGCGGCAACTCCTCGCCCGGATAGGCGGGTTCAACATACGGCACGGCCTCCACCCGCGCACCCGCTTCCGCCAGGCGCTCGACCACCCGGTCCCAGTCCGGCCAGGTCTTCCGGAACCGCTCCAGAACGCGGTCGCTGGCCACCAGCACCACATCGGCGCCCGGGTCCTCCGCCCACTCCAGGAGTCTGGGAAGGGTCGGCTGGGCGACCGACATCACGCACCCGCCGGAGAGCCGGTAGCCCCGCTCGGCGGCCAGCCGCCCGCACCGCTCCAGCTGGGCGTCCCAGTCCTTCTCGAACTGGCAGTAGGCGCTGGCGCCTTCCGCTTCGGGCTCGTCGACCTCACGCGCCCCGAACACCAGATAGGCGGCCCGCGCCGCCCCGTTCTCCGTACGCCCGCTCATGGGCCGACCCTACTGGGGCCGTCCGGCGCGCGGCAGGGCGCACAAGGCACGGCACGCCCGGCCCGCGACCCCGTCTCGGGATCGCGGGCCGGGCGTGCCGTCTGTTCGCGCGAGGCTTTTCGTCAGCGCCCAGGGCCGACGGACCGGCTACTTCTTGCCGTCGCCGTCCTTGCCCTTGTCGCCGCCGGCGCCCATGCCCTCGAAGATCTCCTTGCACATGGGGCAGACCGGGTACTTCTTCGGGTCACGACCCGGGACCCAGACCTTGCCGCAGAGTGCGACGACGGGAGATCCGGAGAGGGCGCTCTCCATGATCTTGTCTTTCTGTACATAGTGGGCATAGCGCTCGTGGTCGCCGTCACCGTGCGACACCTGCGGTGTCGGCTCAACGAGGGTCCCCGTGCCTGCCCCGCGCTCGGGCTCAAGAGTGCTCATACAGCCCTAGGGTACTCATGCCTAGTTGAGAGAAGGGTCGTCCGGATACGTGGCGACCATGGCCAGCTCACTGCGCTGGCGGCGCAGCACCGACCGCCACAACCGCTCGGGGGCGGGCGAGGACACATCGCCCGGCTCGGACTCCACCACGTACCACGCGCCCTCGGCGAGCTCGTCCTCCAGCTGGCCGGGCCCCCAACCCGCGTAACCGGCGAAGATGCGCAACGAGCCCACGGCCGCCGCCAGCAGCTCCGGCGGCGCCTCCAGGTCCACCAGGCCGATGGCGCCGTGCACTCTGCGCCAACCGAGTGGCCCGTCCTCGCTGCGCGCCGAGGACCGGCCCGACTCGCCCGGTACGACGGCCACGCCCAGCGCCGAGTCCAGCGAGACCGGACCGCCCTGGAAGACCACCCCCGGCTCCCCGGCCAGCGAGGCCCACGACTCCAGGATGTCGCTCACCCCCACCGGGGTCGGGCGGTTCAGGACCACGCCGAGCGAGCCCTCCTCGTCATGGTCGAGGAGGAGCACCACCGCACGGTCGAAATTCGGGTCAGCAAGCGCCGGTGTCGCGACAAGCAGCCGTCCTGTGAGCGAGGACACCTCGGTCATGGCCACATGATCCCCCATATCCGGGCCCGAGGGGGAGTGGAAGTCGAGTCCCGTATGAGAGCAGGTCGGGGCGCAAGACAGCAGATGCGGCGCACGTGACTGTGGGCCTTTCGATCGAAACGGAACGTGTTGCGTCGCCTACGGGGTGACGCAAAGGGTGCAAGAGCCTTACGGAGGCGGTCTCCGGGGCTATTACTCTTGCCCTTTGGCCCTTGTGCCTTTTGGCCCTTGCCCGTCTCAGGAACGCGAGACCAGATGACCCGCTCGAACGATGTCCTGCTCGTCCATGGCGGCACCCCGCTCGAAGGCGAGATCCGTGTCCGCGGCGCGAAGAACCTCGTGCCGAAGGCCATGGTGGCCGCCCTGCTCGGCAGTGCGCCCAGCAGGCTGCGCAACGTCCCCGACATCCGCGATGTGCGGGTGGTGCGCGGGCTGCTGCAGCTGCACGGCGTGACGGTGCGCCCCGGTGACGAGTCCGGTGAGCTGGTGCTCGATCCCACGCATGTGGAGAGCGCCAATGTCGCCGACATCGACGCACACGCAGGTTCCTCGCGGATCCCGATCCTCTTCTGCGGCCCGCTGCTGCACCGCCTCGGCCACGCCTTCATCCCGGGCCTGGGCGGCTGCGACATCGGCGGCCGGCCGATCGACTTCCACTTCGACGTGCTGCGCCAGTTCGGGGCGACGATCGAGAAGCGGGCGGACGGCCAGTACCTGGAGGCCCCGCACCGGCTGCGCGGCACCAAGATCCGGCTGCCGTACCCGTCGGTGGGCTCCACCGAGCAGGTGCTGCTGACGGCGGTGCTCGCCGAGGGTGTGACGGAACTCTCCAACGCGGCGGTCGAGCCGGAGATCGAGGACCTCATCTGCGTACTGCAGAAGATGGGCGCCATCATCTCCATGGACACCGACCGTACGATCCGGATCACCGGTGTCGACCAGCTCGGCGGCTACAACCACCGCGCCCTCCCGGACCGCCTGGAGGCCGCCTCCTGGGCGAGCGCGGCACTGGCCACCGAGGGTGGCATCTATGTGCGCGGCGCCCGCCAGCGCGAGATGATGACCTTCCTGAACACCTACCGCAAGGTCGGCGGCGCCTTCGACATCGGTGACGAGGGCATACGGTTCTGGCACCCGGGCGGCAAGCTCAACGCGATCGCCCTGGAGACCGACGTACACCCCGGCTTCCAGACGGACTGGCAGCAGCCGCTGGTGGTGGCCCTGACCCAGGCGTCGGGCCTGTCCATCGTCCACGAGACGGTCTACGAGTCCCGGCTGGGCTTCACCTCGGCGCTCAACCAGATGGGCGCGCACATCCAGCTCTACCGCGAATGCCTGGGCGGCTCCGCGTGCCGGTTCGGCCAGCGTAACTTCCTGCACTCCGCGGTCGTCTCGGGACCCACCAAGCTCCAGGGCTCCGACCTGGTCATCCCCGACCTCCGCGGCGGCTTCTCTTACCTGATCGCGGCCCTGGCCGCCCAGGGCACCTCGCGGGTCCACGGCATCGACCTGATCAACCGCGGCTACGAGAACTTCATGGAGAAGCTCGTGGAGCTGGGCGCGAAGGTCGAGCTCCCGGGCGGCGGCAACACCGCGTAGGGAGCTCCCGGGCGGCGGGGAAAACGCCGTGTAGAGCCTCCTGGGGCCTCGTGGAGGCTCGTGGATGGGCCTCAGGGCCCGTAGGAGCGCCGAAGGGGCGGCCACCCTCACGGGTGGCCGCCCCTCTCATTCGCGGGGGCTTACTTGCCCTTGGCGGCTTCCTTGAGCTTGGAGCCCGCGGACACCTTCACGCTGTAGCCGGCCGGGATCTCGATCGGCTCACCGGTCTGCGGGTTGCGCGCGGTGCGAGCGGCACGGTGGGTGCGCTCGAAGGTCAGGAAGCCGGGGATGGTGACCTTCTCGTCGCCCTTCGCGACGACCTCACCAGTCACCTCGGCGAGGGCGGCCAGCACGGCGTCGGCGTCCTTTCGGGTCACCTCGGCGCGCTCGGACAGAGCGGCCACCAGCTCACTGCGGTTCATGTTGTACTCCCGTGTTCATCTTGCCAATGAGGCGTGAGATCGAAGCCGATGCTGCCAGGGCCCTCGGACAGTCCCCGGACCCGGGTCTGCTGTTCAGACCCTCGCGCCCGGAACGCATCCTGCCCCCACCTGTGGCGGGAATGCCAATCCGGAGCCCTGGAGAGTCACACGAAAAGCGCCGTGGCGGTCGTTTTCCTGTCCGCCACCCTATGGCCGCTTCCGGGACCCCGGAGCGCGCGACGCGCCGTACCCCGCCTAGACCGCAGTGGTACCGGTCACAGCGCGGGCCGCGTCTCGCACGGCCCCGGCGACCGCCCCCGCGACCTTGTCGTTGAAGACGCTCGGAATGATGTAGTTGGCATTGAGCTCGTCGTCGTGGACGACGTCGGCGAGCGCACCGGCAGCAGCCAGCATCATCTCGGTGTTCACCGTACGCGACTGCGCGTCCAGCAAACCACGGAAAACGCCCGGGAACACCAGGACATTGTTGATCTGGTTCGGGAAGTCCGAGCGTCCGGTGGCGACCACGGCGGCGGTCTGGCGGGCGATCGCCGGGTCCACCTCGGGGTCCGGATTGGCCAGTGCGAAGACGATCGCGCCGTCCGCCATGGCGGCCACGTCGTCGCCGGAGAGCACGTTCGGGGCCGAGACGCCGATGAAGACGTCCGCGCCCCGCACGGCCTCGCGCAGGGTGCCCGTGACGCCCTCAGGGTTGGTGTTGTCGGCGATCCAGCGCAGCGGGGACTCCGGGTCGGCGGAGACCAGGTCCTGCCGCCCGGCGTGCACCACCCCGTGGATGTCGGCCACCACCGCGTGCCGTACGCCCGCGGCGATCAGCAGCCGCAGGATGGCCGTGCCGGCGGCGCCCGCGCCGGACATGACGACCCTCACATCCTCGATCTTCTTGTCGACCACCCGCAGCGCGTTGGTGAGGGCGGCCAGCACCACGATCGCGGTGCCGTGCTGGTCGTCGTGGAAGACCGGGATGTCCACGGCCTCGCGCAGCCGCGCCTCGATCTCGAAGCAGCGGGGTGCGGAGATGTCCTCCAGGTTGATCCCGGCGAAGCCGGGGGCGATGGCCTTCACGATCGCGACGATCTCGTCGGTGTCCTGGGTGTCCAGGCAGATCGGCCAGGCGTCGATGCCCGCGAACCGCTTGAAGAGCGCCGCCTTGCCCTCCATGACCGGCAGGGCGGCCTTGGGGCCGATGTTGCCGAGGCCCAGCACCGCGGAGCCGTCGGTGACGACGGCCACACTGTTGCGCTTGATGGTGAGGCGGCGGGCGTCCTCGGGGTTGTCCGCGATGGCCTGGCAGACCCGGGCCACGCCCGGGGTGTAGACCATGGAGAGATCGTCACGGTTGCGGATGGGGTGTTTCGACGACATCTCGATCTTGCCGCCGAGGTGCATCAGGAACGTACGGTCGGAGACCTTGCCGAGCGAGACACCCTCGATGCCCCGCAGCTTCTCCACGATCTCCTGGGCGTGCGCGGTCGAGGTCGCGGCGATGGTCACGTCGATACGGAGCTTCTCGTGGCCGGAGGCGGTCACATCGAGGCCCGTTACCGAGCCACCGGAGGACTCCACGGCCGTGGTCAGCTGGCTGACCGCGGTTCCGCTCGCGGGCACCTCCAGCCGGACCGTCATCGAGTACGAGACGCTGGGCGCCGTTGCCATGGCCTGCTTCCTCTGCTTTCCCTTGTTCATGCTCTCCGGGCCTCGGGATGCCGGGCCACGTCCTCAGATGGTTACACCTACCTCTGGGTACGGGGTAACCCGGCCCGACTTTCGGACATATTGTTCTGACATAGCAGAGTGGGGTCAGGCGAGTGGAAAGCCCCACTCCTTCGCGGGAACGCCTGGCGAGGCGGGCCGCCCGCCGCAGCCGCCGCCCTAGGCTCTGGCGCGCTACAGCGTCGTAAGGACGTCGAGGAAGAGACAACGAGGAGCGCGGGCATGGCTCAGGGCACCGTGAAGTGGTTCAACGCCGAGAAGGGCTACGGCTTCATCGCCCAGGAGGACGGCGGACCGGATGTCTTCGTCCACTACAGCTCGATCGACGGCAGCGGCTACCGCAGCCTGGTCGACGAGCAGCGGGTCGAATTCCAGATCGTGCAGGGCCGCAAGGGCCCACAAGCGGAAGAGGTCCGCATCCTGGGCGGCTGACGCCGCCGGGCGCGGACCTCTCGCGGAAGAGATGGAAAGTGGCACCGACCCGCCATGCTCGCCTCGCGGCAAGTGGTCGCTCGAAGCGACGAAGGTTGGGCCCGGGGGCTTGGATCGGGCCGGTGCCACGTCAAGGCTAACAAACAGGCCCGGGAAGGGATTCCCCTCCCGGGGGTGGATTTTGGAGGCCCTCCGAGCACCGGGCATTTGAGTGCACCGGGCGCGGGGGTCCTCCGGCCGGGGGCACCTCCCAGCGGTAGCTGGGGGAGAACCAAGCCTCAAAAAGGGGGGTCCCGCAGCAGGTCGGGGACGGCGTTGCCGTCCGGCTCGTCGCGGTCGCCCGACACGACCGTCAGCCGCTGGGTGGCGCGGGTGAGCGCCACGTACAGCACCCGGAGCCCCGCCGGGGACTCGTCGGCGATCTCGGCGGGCGAGACCACGACCGTCGCGTCGTACTCGAGCCCCTTCGCCTCCAGGCTGCCCAGCGCCACCGCCCGGTCGCCCAGGCCCGTCAGCCACTGACGGGCCTGGGCGCGCCGGTTCATCGCGACGACGACGCCGACGGTGCCGTCCACCTCGTCCAGCAGCCGGACCGCCTCGCGGCGCGCGGCCGCGCCGAGGTCGCCGTCCGCGCCCGGTACGAAGCGCGGCGCCACGCCCGTGGAGCGGACCGCCTCGGGGGCGGGGGTGCCGGGCATGGCGAGGGTGAGGACCTTGGTGGCCAGTTCGGCGATCTCCGCGGGGTTGCGGTAGTTGACGGTGAGGGTGAAGCGGCGGCGCGGGCGGCTGCCGAGCGCCTCGTCCCGGGCCCGCCCCGCCTCTTCCGGGTCGGACCAGGAGCTCTGGGCCGGGTCGCCGACGACCGTCCAGGTGGCGTGGCGGCCACGCCGTCCGATCATCCGCCACTGCATCGGGGTGAGGTCCTGCGCCTCGTCGACGATCACATGGGCGTAGTCGGCGCGCTCCCGCTCGGCCCGCTCGGCGCGGCTGCGGCGGGGGCTGACCCGGTCGGCGTAGGTGGTCAGCTCGTCCAGACCGGTGAGCTGGTCCAGCGGATCGGCCTCGCGGGGGCCCGCGGGGCGGGCGGGGGTGCCCAGGAGGGTGGTCAGCTCGTCCAGCAGCGCCACGTCGTGGACCGACAGCCGGCCCTGCCCGTCCGGGCCGAGCCGGGCCAGCGACCGGGCCACCTGGCGGACCTCGCGGGGGTTGAGCACCCGCCGTGCCCAGCGGTTCAGCCGCTTCTCATCGGCCATCGCGGCGAGGACGGAGCGGGGGGTGAGCTCGGGCCACCAGGCGTCGAGGAACTCGTGGAAGGAGTCCTCGGAGGAGATGTCCTCGTCGAAGCCCTCCCGCGCCTCGGCGGCCAGCTCGGCGTCGGTGTACCGCCCGGGGGCGCCGGAGCGGGCCCACAGCGCGTCCAGGAGCAGCCGCCGGGCGCGCGGGCGCAGCAGATTGACGGGCGCGGTGCCGCCCAGCACGTGTCGACGGATGGTGCGCAGCTCATCGGCGCCCAGCTCGATCCGGGCGCCGAAGGCGACCACGCGCAGCCGCTCGGGCGGGCCGCCGGGTCTGGACCCGGAGCCCGCACCGGGTCTGCCGCCGTGGGCCTCCAGCGCCCCGTCCAGCGTCAGCTGGCCCTCGTCGGATGACGAGGACGAAGCCGATGGCGAGGACGAAGCCGATGGCGACGAAGAGGCCGGACCGGCGGACGCGGCGGCCCCGCGCGGCAGCTCCAGCGCGCCGCGCGCGGCGTTGCGCAGCACCTTCACCATCCGGGACGAGCCCTTGACGCGGGCCACGGCCGGGGTGTCGTACGTGGTGGCCTCGGCGCCCTCCACCAGCGAGCCCACCGCCCGGATGGCCACCTGGCCCTCCTCGCCCAGCGAGGGCAGCACGCCCTCGGTGTAGGCGACCAGCAGCGGGGTGGGGCTGACCACGAGGATGCCGCCCGCGTAGCGCCGCCGGTCCTGGTAGAGGAGGTACGCCGCGCGGTGCAGCGCGACCGCCGTCTTGCCGGTGCCGGGGCCGCCCTCGACCTCGGTGACGGAGGCGGCGGGGGCGCGGATCACCTGGTCCTGCTCGGCCTGGATGGAGGCCACGATGTCGCGCATGGTGTGGCCGCGGGCCTGGCCGAGCGCGGCCATCAGCGCGCCGTCGCCGACCACCGGCAGCGCCCCGCCGTCGAGGGTGGCGCTGAGCTCCGGGCGCAGCAGGTCGTCCTCGACGCCGAGCACCCGGCGGCCCTTGCTGCGGATCACCCGGCGGCGGACGACGCGGCCGGGGGCGACCGGGGTGGAGCGGTAGAAGGGCGCGGCGGCGGGCGCCCGCCAGTCGATCACCAGCGGGGCGTAGTCGGCGTCCAGGACGCCGATGCGGCCGATGTGCAACGTTTCCGCGATCTCCGCGCGGTCGCCGTCCGGGCCGGTGCGGATGGCGTCGTCGGCGGGCTCCACGGAGGTGTAGGCGCCGTCGGGCCCGCGTCGGCCGTCCTTGCCCGGCAGCAGATCGATGCGGCCGAAGAGGAAGTCCTCGAACTCGCTGTTCAGCCGGTTGAGGTGGACCCCGGCCCGGAAGACCTGGGCGTCCCGTTCGGCGAGCGCGCCGGGCGTGCCGACCTGACCGCGCTTGGCGGCGTCGTCCATGAGGAACTCCGCCTCGTGGATCTTCTCCGCGAGGCGGTGGTACACCCGGTCCAGATGCGTCTGTTCGATCCGGATCTCGCTGTCCCGGACGCCGTCCCCGCGGTCCCCCCGCGGTGCCGTCCGGTCGTCATGCGTGGCGTTCTGCGCGGCCACCCAGGCCCCCTTCTGTGTTCTTAAGGGCAGCCGTCAACCGTACACCTGAAGGGGAGGGGGTTTCTCAGAGCCTGACCTGGGCCAGGCGCTGGCCGTCCAGGGTGCGGACCTCGAACCGCTCGATGTCGTTGGTGTTCATGGCGGCGCCGCCCTGGGCGTAGAGCGGCTCCTTGCTCCAGCGGGAGCCGTCCCCGTCCTTGACGCCGTAGCCCGAGGTGGGCACGGCCCAGGTGGTGATGGTCTCCTCGTGGCCGTCCTTGCCGATGGCGACCAGGTCACAGCTGCGCGGCCCCTTCAGGTTGCCCAGCTTGAGGGCGACGGAGGTGCCCCACCCCTTCTGCTGGAGCGAGACGGAGGCGTCCACCTTGGTGACGGGGTCGACCGAGCCGAACTTCTCGCCCTGGTCGTACACCTGCTTGGAGGAGGAGGCCGCCACCTGGTCCTTGCCCCCGCCGCCGTCGGAGCTCGCGGTGATGGCCGCTCCCGCGAGCGGGCCGCCGACGATGAGGACGGCGGCCGCGGCGACGAGGAAGAGACGCCGTCTGCCGGAGGCCTTGCGACTCACCGCGACGTCGTCCATCAGCCGGTCGAGCAGTTCGGGCCCCGGGCGGGCGGTGACCACCGCCGGATCCGGGAGCGCGGTGCCGTCGGCGGCGGTGGCGTACTCGGCCAGCAGCGGCGGGAGGCCCATCAGCTCATCGAGCTCGGCGGCGCACCGCTCGCACCCGATGAGGTGGTCCTCGAAGCGCGCCGCGTCGGCGGGGTCGAGCACCCCGAGCGCATAGGCGCCGACCGCGGTGTGCTGCTGGTCGTCCGCTGCCGGCATCATGCCGTGACCCCCCGTTCCTCGAGCGAGAGCTTCAGGGAGCGCAGCGCGTAGAAGACCCGGGACCTCACCGTCCCGGCGGGAACGCCCAGCACTTCGGCCGCCTCACTCACCGTCCGTCCCTTGAAGTATGTCTCGACGAGCGCCGCTCTATGTGCGTCGGTGAGGTCATTCAACGCGTCAGAAATGGTCATCTGGCGCAACGCGCGGTCGATGTCGTCCGCGGCGGGCATCACATGGAGCGGCGCCGCGTCCACTTCGTGGGGACGTGCGCGGCGTTGGCGGTGGCCGTCGATGACAATACGGCGGGCCACGGTCACCAGCCAGGGTCGTACCGATCCTCCGGAGCGCCGCAGTTGGTCGGCGTTCCGCCAGGCGCGCAGGAGGGTCTCCTGGACCACGTCCTCGGCGCGGTGCCGGTCGCCCGCGACCAGGCGCAGGACGAAGGCGAGAAGCGGGCCTGCGTGCTCCGCGTAGAGCGCGCGCATGAGCGCGTCGTCCGGTGTCGTCCTCTCGGTCACGAGGGCATCTTTGCGTACGCAAGCCGCCGGGTCGAGGGGGGTACGGGCTGGAAACGCTCGCCGTTCATCGACCACCGTGTGATGTACATCCCAATCCCGGACTGAACATCTCCCGGTGTGCGGTGCGTACTTGAGTCCGAGTAAGGCCGACGCCGGGCGGGTGTCGGCTACCAGGAAGGGCTCCCTCCCCAAATCCGCCCCGCAGGCCCCGGTCCCCCCATCCGGGGCCTGCGTCATGTCCGGGTCATGACTGAATTTCGCTCATGCTTTGCTGATGCTCGGGTTTACCCGGCGGCGGTGACGGGCAACCCGCTCGCGATTTCCGCAGACTTCGCTGGAGCACCAGCGCCTGCGGCGGCCGCGCGAGGTGTCGAGGTAGACCAGCGAGCAGGTCTCCCCCTCACAGCGCCGCAGCTGCCCGCGCGCCACCGGGTCGGTGAGCAACTGCACCGCGTCCCGGGCGATCTGGGAGAGCAGCGCACCGCAGTCCGCCTTCCCGGCGAAGGCGCCGACCAGGGTGCCGTCGGGGGTCCGTACGGCGCGCAGGGCGGGCGGGCCGGTGGCGGCCAGCGCGTTCATCCGCTCCAGATCGGCGGCCGCGGCATGGCCCTCGACCTCGGTGTGGATTATGCGGTGCAGCAGGTCGCGGGCGGCCCGGAAGCGGATGAGCCAGCGGTGGTCCACGGCCTCGAGCGAGGTGCCGCCGGGCACCAGCCCGGTGCCCAGCAGCCACGCCCGGAGGGGCTCCACCCCGCCGAGCCGCTCGACGGGCGCCTCGCTGAGCCGGCCGCCGACCGTGGCCACCAGGTCCAGGCAGATCCGCCCCGAGTCGAACCGCAGGTCGTAGGCCGACGCCGACGCCATGTTCCCGTCACCCCTTCGGGGAAGGCCCGATCCGGTCACCCTTCAGAGTGCCCGCCCCGGGTGTTACCCGTAACCCCCTCAACCCAGCCCCTCCGGTCAACCCAGCCCCTCCGGCGTTTGAGGAGCGGGGTCCGGGGCGGAGCCCCGGCAACAGAACAGCTACTCGCCCCCATACTTCGTGTCGGCCGACGGATCGAGCGCCAGCCGATACCCCCGCTTGACCACCGTCTGGATCAGCTTCGGCGAGCCAAGCGAGGTCCGCAGCCGAGCCATCGCCGTCTCCACCGCATGCTCATCACGCCCAGCCCCCGGCAACGACCGCAGCAGCTCCGACCGCGCCACGACCCAGCCGGGCCGGCGGGCCAGGGCCCGCAGCAACGCCATCCCGGCGGGCGGCACGGTACGCAGCTCCCCGTCCACGACCACCGCGTGGCCACGGATCTCCAGCCGCCGCCCGGCGACCGGCAACGGCCGCACCCGCCCCGGAAGTTCCGCGGTCAGCAGCTGCACCAGCGGCCCGAGCCGGAACCGTTCGGGCTGGGAGGTGGGAATGTCGTGGGCCTCCAGCGGCAGCGCGGTGACCGGCCCGACACACGCGGGCAGCACATCATGGCGGAGCGCGTCCAGCAGCTCCTCGCGCATTCCGCGCCGCTCCGCCCGGTCCAGGAGGCTCGCGGCGGCGGGCGCGCTCGTGAAGGTGACGGCGTCCAGGGCGCGGGCCACCGTCGCGTCCAGCAGCCGGTCCACCGGTCCGATGTCCTCCGGTGGCATCCAGCGGTACACCGGCACCCCGACCACCTCCGCTCCCCCGGCCCGCAGCGACTCGACGAAGCCGGGCAGCGGCTCGCCGTGCAGCTGGACGGCGATGCGGTGGCCCTCGACGCCCTCCTCCAGCAGCCGCTCGAGCACCTCGGCCATCGACTCGGAGGCCGGGTACCACTCCTCGGTGAGCCCGGCGGCCCGGATCGCCCCGCGTACCTTGGGCCCGCGGGCCAGCAGCCGCACCTCGCGCAGCCGGTCGAGCAGGGCGTCGCCCAGGCCCCAGCCGTCGGCGGCCTCGACCCAGCCGCGGAAGCCGATGGCGGTGGTGGCGACCACGACATCGGGCGCGCTGTCGATCAACTGCTTGGTGGCGGCGAGGAGTTCGGAGTCGTCGGCGAGTGGCACGATCCGCAGTGCGGGCGCGTGCATCACCTCCGCGCCACGGCGCCGCAGCAGGGCGCCGAGTTCGTCCGCGCGCCGTGCTGCGGTGACTCCCACGGTGAATCCGGCGAGAGGGCCGACGGGCGTCTCGCCGCCCGCGGCTCCGGTCTGTTCTCGGTGCATGGCTCTCGTCCCGATCTTCCGATCTCCCGATTCACTCGTGTATGGGCGCCTTCGGTTCCGCATCCTGTCGCCGTCCCGTGTCGGTGGCGGTTCGCGGAGGTTTCCCAGGTGTAACGGGGAGTACGGCCGGGGGCTTCCCCGGCCGACCGTACGCCCCGAGTCGCCGCAACGCCCGCCCGTAAGCCGCTCGGCGGCCCGGTCGGGCGCCCCTCGGCGGCCCGCTCAGACGTCCGCGTAGGCGGGTTGCCGCTCCGACCGCGGATCATGCGCATCCGCCTGCGCGCCGGACACCGCGGCCGGGCGGCGCGCGCCACGGAGGTATACGGCCCAGGTGACCGCGGAGCACACCGCGTAGAAGGCGAGGAAGGAGACGAAGGCGGGGGTCCCGGAGTGGGCGCCCGCGAACGACTCACGGAAGGCGAGGTTGATCCCGAGCCCGCCGAGCGCGCCGACCGCCCCGATCAGCCCCATCGCCGCGCCCGACAGCCGCCGCCCGTAGGCCGCGGCCTCCTCGCCGGTCAGACCGCGGGCCACGGCCTTCGCCTGGAAGATGCCGGGGATCATCTTGAAGGTGGAGCCGTTGCCGAGCCCGCTGAGGACGAAGAGTGCGATGAAGCCCACGAGGAAGACGGACAGCGACTTCTGCGCGGAGGCGTAGACGACCACGACGGTCGCGGCGGCCATGGCGGCGAAGGTCCACAGCGTGATCTTCGCACCGCCGTGGGCGTCGGCGAGCCGGCCGCCGACGGGCCGGATGAGCGACCCGAGCAGCGGGCCGATGAAGGTCAGCGCGGCGGCCTGGAGCGGGGTGCGGTCGAACTGGTTCTGCAGCACGAGACCGAAGGCGAAGCTGTAGCCGATGAACGAACCGAAGGTGCCGATGTAGAGCAGCGACATGATCCAGGTGTGGGCGTCCCGCGCCGCCTCCTTGGCCGCCCCGGCGTCGTTGCGCACCGGCGCCAGGTTGTCCATGAACAGCGCCGAGAGCGCCGCCGCGACGACGATCAGCGGGATGTAGACGGCGAGCACGAGCCGCGGATGGGCCGCGCCGGCGGTGCCGATCACCAGCAGCCCGACCAGCTGGATCACCGGGACGCCGATGTTGCCGCCGCCCGCGTTGAGGCCGAGCGCCCAGCCCTTCCTGCGCAGCGGGTAGAAGGAGTTGATGTTGGTCATGGACGAGGCGAAGTTGCCGCCGCCGACCCCGGTGAGCGCCGCGACCACCAGGAACGTGGTGTACGAGGTCCCGGGCTCCATCACCACGGCGGCGGTGATCGCGGGCACGAGCAGCATCCCGGCGCTGACGATCGTCCAGTTGCGCCCGCCGAACCGCGCGACGGCGAAGGTGTACGGCACCCGCAGCACCCCGCCCACCAGCGTGGGCATGGCGACCAGGAAGAACTTACCGGCCGGGTCGACGCCGTACTCCGGCCCCATGAACAGCACCATCACCGACCACAGGCTCCAGATCGAGAACCCGATGTGCTCGGAGAGGATGGAGAAGACCAGGTTCCGGGCGGCGATCCGCTCCCCCTTCTCCCTCCAGAACCTCTCGTCCTCCGGGTCCCACTGCTCGATCCAGCGGCCCCCTTTGCGCGCGGCGGTGGTGGTCGGGGCAGTCATCACGCCTCCACAGTTCTCGGTGTCGCCACAGACGGTAGGGACGGTGGATTTCCGGGCTGTGGCGGCAGGTGACGCGGACGAAACCTTGCTCTCACCCGGAGGGCCGGGTGGCGGTGAGGGGAGTCCGGGGCCCGGGTCCCGCGCCCCGGGGATTCCCTCATCCGGTGGAGCCGTGCCCATCGCATACGCGGCGCGAGGTATCGCCCGGTACCGTACGCGGTGCACCGCCCGCCCCGCCCCGCCGGAGGATCGCATGAGCAGCCAGCCGGATCACCCGTACGACCCGGTGACCGCACAACCTGCCAGTACGCCCGAGGCGCTGCGCGCGGCGGTGGCGCAGGTCGCACCCGGGTCCCTGGCCGCCTTCGACGCCGAGCGAGCGGAGGTGGTGCGGCAGGCCCGCGCCGAGGTGAGCGCGGCCCCGCTGCGCAGCTTCACCCGGCAATGGGCGGTCAACGTGGCGATCGCGCGCCATCCGGCGCGCGCTGCCCGTCTCCGCGAGCTGGAAGCGCTGATCGCCGAGACGGACGACCTCGTCCAGGCACGCGAGGCCGCCGCGGAGGTCGGCCGGATCCTGGACGCCGCGTTCGCCGAGGCCGGGGTGAAGCGAGGAGAGGCGTGAGCGACGCATGGCGCTGGGAGTACGACCCGGACGAAGCGCACGTCGTCGCGGGGCTGCCCAGCCACGTGCTCGGCGAGGTCGAGCGCCTCGCGCATGAACTGGTCGACCTCGCCGACCTGGGCGTCGATGTCACGGACATCGGCAAGGGGCCTCAACCGGGTGTCCCGGGTGGGCTGCGCCGCCTCGGTATTGGCGGGGACGGCTGGCTGTATTTCCTGGCCATGCCACGTCTGCGGCTCCTCGTCGTCACACGCGTCATTCCGCCGTTCGAAGATCTCTGAGCACCCGGCCCGCCTCGGGGCGCGGCAGCCAGAAGCCCGGTGGGCGGTGGAGCCAGCCGGACGTGGTGGAGAGCGCGCGGGCCGCGGCGTGGAGGGCGTCCAGGCCGGGGTGGGTGAGGCCCCTGCGCCACACGATGGAGACCGGTGAGAGCGGAACGGGCTCGGTGAGGGGGCGCAGCACCGCGCCGGGGAGGTGGGTGAACACCTCGCTGGCCAGCACCGACCAGCGGCGCTTGGTCACCACCCGGATGAACTCCTCGTCCCCGTCGATCTCCGGGAACGGCTCCGCCATCGCGATCCCGCGCCCCGCGAAGAGCTGGGCGGCCAGGTCCGTCCACTCGGTGGTGGTGTCGTTGCCCGCCGCCGCGTACAGGGTCTCGCCCGCCAGCGCGGACAGCGGGATCTCCTCGAGCCGGGCGAGCGGGTGGTCCTCGCGCAGGACCACGGCGATGCGCTCGTAGCGGATCAGCCGGTGGTCCAGCCGGGCGAGCACGGCGGGGTCGAGGCCGCGGGCCCGGCCGAAGGAGACGTCCAGGCGTCCGGCGAGGAGTTCGGCGGCGGCCCCGGCCAGCCCACTGTGGAAGCGGGCCACCAGCTCGGTCTCGGGGCCGATGCGGCGCCGCGCCTCCGCCAGCACCTGGTTTCCGGTGCTCACCGGGGCGCTCACGTCCACCAGCAGCGGGCGGCGCTCGGCCCCGCTGAAGGCCGCCGCCAGGTCGTCCTGGGCCTGGAGCACCCTCCGGGCGTACGGCAGCAGCCGTACGCCCGCGGCCGTGAGGGCGACCTGGCGGGTGGTACGGACGAACAGCTCCGCGCCCAACTCCCGCTCCAGGCGCCGGATGTCGCGGCTGAGGGCCTGCTGGGCGACGTAGAGGCGGGCGGCGGCACGGGTGAAGTGCAGCTCGTCGGCGACGGCGGCGAAGGCGCGCAGCAGGCGCGGTTCGATGTCCCGGTTCACCCGCACATGGTGACCGACGCGCCCCTCGATCCTCACCCGGCCGGCATTGACAACGGAGCTGCGTGAATGCCTCCCGATCAGGTGTTGGACCGCCCCCGGCCGGGCCCGGGACCGTAGTGGCGTGATCCTCTTCCTCGCCTCCCGCCCCGTCGTCCCCCGCCCCTCCCGCCCTTCCCGTCCCGGCACCACCCCACCGCGCCACCGCTCCCCGCTCACCCCGTACCGCCGCCTCTTCACCGCCCCCGGCGCACTCGCCTTCACCCTCGCGGCCTCCGTCGGGCGGCTGCCGGGCTCGATGCTCGGCGTCTCCACGGTGCTCATGATCGCCACGGTGCGGGACTCGTACGCGCTCGCGGGCGCCGTCTCGGCGACCGGAGTCGCAGCGACGGCGATCGCGGGACCGCTGCTGGGTCGCCTGGTCGACCGGTACGGACAGGCCAGGGTCGCGGTCCCCGCCGTCCTCGTCTTCGTGGCCGGGGCGATCGCCATGGTGCTCTGCGTCCATCTCGGCGCCCCGGCCTGGACGCTGTTCTGCTGCGCGGTGGGCTCGTCCGGGGTGCCCAGCCTGGGCTCGATGACCCGCGCCCGCTGGGCCGCGCTCCACCGCGACGACCCGGCCGCCCGGCACACCGCCGCCTCCTTCGAGCAGGTCGTCGACGAGGTCTGCTTCATGGCCGGGCCCGCGCTGGCCATGGTGCTGTGCACGGCGGTCCACCCCGAGGCGGGGCTGGTCACGGCGGCGGTGCTGCTGCTCATCGGCACCCTGCTGTTCGCCGCCCAGCGCCGCACCGAACCACCGCCGGATCCCCGCCCCGCCCGGGGCCGCGTCCTGCTCACCCCCGGTCTGCGGGTCGTCCTGATGACCTTCCTCGCGACCGGCGCCGTCTTCGGCTCGATGGAGGTGGCGACGGTCGCCGCCGTCGGCTCGTACGGGGGCTCCACGGCGAGCAGCGCCGTCCTCGCCCTCCAGGCCGCGGGGTCCTGCGCGGCCGGGCTGGCCTTCGGCGCGCTGCCACCGCGCGGTACGGCCGGAGGGCGGCTGGTGGCGGGCGTGGCCGCGATGGCCCTCGCCGTCCTCCCCCTCCTGACCGCCCACAGCCTCGCCGCCCTCGCCCCGCTGCTCTTCCTGGCGGGCATGGCCACGGCCCCCACGATGATCACCGGTATGACCCTGGTCCACCGGCTGGTCCCGGCCGCCCGCCTCAACGAGGGGATGACCACCGTCTACACCGGTCTGCTCATCGGCATCTCCACGGGTGCCGCGGCCGGCGGCTGGACGGTGGACCACCTGGGCTCCACCTCCGCCTACCTCACCCCGGCGACGGCAGCCGCCCTCGCCTTCGCCATCGCCTGGGCGGGGCGGGGCCGCCTGCGGCCCCGCCCCGGTGCCCGGTCCGAACGGGCGGTCACGACGCGTCGGCCTCCGCCAGGAAGGGCCCGAGCAGGGACAGCAGGGGGCCAGGGCGTTCCTCGGGGAGGAAGTGGCCGCTGTCGTCGATCACGGCGCCGCGGGTCGCCGGGGCGACCTGGCCGAGGCTGTGGACGGGGGCCGGGCCACCGGCCTGGCCGCAGCCGATGGCCAGGGTGGGCATCGGGAGCGGGGTGCGGGCGAGTTCGGTGAGGGCGGTGGTGTCGGCGGGGGCGTTGCGGTAGTACGCGAAGCCGTTGGCCAGCCGGCCCGGACGGGTGTAGGTGCGCAGATAGGTGTCGACATCGGCGGGGCGGATGGCCCCGGTCTCCAGGGCGTGCCCGTAGAAGTGCTCCAGCAGGATCCGCTCCCGGCCCTCCGCCAGCTCCTCCGCGAGACCGGGCACCGAGAAGAAGCCGAAGTGCCAGAGCCCGGCGCGGGCGATCAGCTCGCTCAGCCCGAAGCCGTGCAGTGGCACGGCGAGCAGGGTGAAGCTGCGGACCCGGGCGGGGTGCGCGGCGGCCCACGCATAGCCGATGGGGCCGCCCAGGTCGTGGCCGACGACATGGACCCGGTCCAGGCCCAGCTCGGCGCGCCAGGCGTCCAGCAGATCGGCGGCTATCCGGACCCCGTGGCCGTGCGGGGAGGAGCCCGAGTCGCCCAGGCCCGGCAGGTCCACCGCGAACACCTCGTGGTGGCGGGCGAGTTCGGGGATCACCTTGCGCCAGGCGTACCAGGTCTGCGGCCAGCCGTGGAGCAGGACGACGGGGGTTCCCGGCCCCGCCGCCCGCACCCAGTGCAGCCGTACGCCTTCGATCGTCGTCTCGCGGTGTTCTGGCGTTTCGCTCATGCGGGCCAGTCGAGCACCGGCGCGACGATGCTTTCCTCTTTAATATATGAGAGGTGAAGGGATTATTCGCGATCAGATATAGGCTTGGCCCTTATGGAGCTGCGCCATCTCCGCTACGCGCTCGCCCTCGCCGAGCACGCCCACTTCGGCCGCGCCGCCGCCGCGCTGGGCATCCGGCAGCCCCCGCTGTCCCAGCAGATCAAGGCGCTGGAGACCGAGCTGGGCGTACGGCTCTTCGACCGCACCGGGCACGGGGTGCGGCCCACCGCCGCGGGTGAGGCGTTCCTGGCCCGCGCCCGGCAGGTGCTGGACCATCTCGACCTCGCCGTACGGGACGCGGCCGACGCCGGGCGGGGCGAGACCGGTTCGCTCGCCATCGGCTTCCTCGGCACCGCGCTCGCCGCCGTGCTGCCCGAGGTGCTCACCGCCTTCCGGACCCGCCGCCCGCAGGTCCGGCTGGAGCTGCGGGAACTCCCCAGCGCCCGGCAGATCGAGGCGCTGCTGGACGGCAGCCTGGACGCCGGGGTCATCTGCGGCCCGCCGCCCACGGCCGCCCGGCGGCGGCTGACCAGCCTGCCGCTGGCCCGGGAGACCCTGGTCGCGGCGGTGCCGTCCGGCCATCCGCTGACCAGTGCCGCGGCCGTGCCCGTACGGGCGCTGGACAGCGAGCCGCTGATTCTCTCCTCGCGGCAGGCCGAGCCCGCCGCCGCCGATGTGGCGCTGGCCGTATGCCGCGCCGCCGGGGTCGAGCCGCGGATCGCGCATGAGGCGCACAATCTGCACACCCTGCTGGGGCTGGTCGCCTGCGGGCTCGGCATCGGCATCGGACCGGCGGGGATGCGGCGCTTCCGGCATGTGGGGGTGACCCTGCTGCCGCTGGAACCGGCCGCCGCCGGGCTGGAGTTCCACCTCGCCCACCGCTTCGGCCCGGTCCCGAGCGTCCTGGGTGCCTTCCTCCGCACGGTGCGCCAGGTCCATCGGGGCTGACACCGCCGCCCGGTGCGTGCCCGCTCCCGCCCGTTTTGTCAACGGCATTGACATATCTCTATCACCCCTCGTATACCTCTCCCCATCGAAGCGCTTCGACGAACGTTGCACATGCGCCCTTCCTTCCAACCCTCCCGGAGGCAGCGGATGTTGACGGCATGGAAACGGACGAAACGAACGGTGGCCGTCATCGCGGCCATGCTCGCAACTTCCCTGCTCATGGCGGGTTGCGGGGATGGCGGGGACGAGGCCGGGGACGGCAAGTCACTCAAGCTGTGGCACTACGAGGCACCCAACAGCGCCATGGGCATCGCCTGGAAACAGGCCATCGAGGAGTTCAAGAAGAGCCATCCGGGCGTCACGGTGAAGGTCGAGGAGAAGGGCTTCGAACAGATTCAGAAGACCGCCTCGATGGTTCTCAACTCCGGTGACGCACCCGATCTGATGGAGTACAACAAGGGCAACGCCACCACCGGGCTGCTCTCCAAGCAGGGCCTGCTCACCGACCTCACCCCCGAGGTCACCAAGCGTGGCTGGGACAAGCCGCTCAGCCCCGGCGTGCGCACCACCAGCCGCTACGACGCCCAGGGCGTGATGGGCTCAGGCAACTGGTACGGGATCCCCAACTACGCCGAATACACGATGGTCTTCTACAACAAGACCCTCTTCGACCAGCACCACATCAAGGTCCCGGCCACCTTCGCCGAATTCACCGCCGCCCTCAAGGCGTTCAAGAACAAGGGCGTCACCCCACTGGCCAGCGCGGGCGCCGAATACCCTGCCCACCAGTACGTCTACCAGCTCGCCCTCTCCAAGGCCGACCGCTCCTGGGTGGACGCCTACGAGCAGTACCAGGGCAAGCCGGACTTCCACGACGCCGCCTGGACCTACGGCGCCGCCACCTTCGCCGACTGGGTGAAGAAGGGCTATATCGCCAAGAGTTCGAGCGGCGCCAAGGCCGAGGACGCGGGCGCGGCCTTCATCGCCGGGAAGTATCCGATGTTCTTCTCCGGCAGCTGGTGGTTCGGCCGCTTCAAATCCGAGATGAAGGACGAATGGGGCACCTTCCCCTTCCCCGGCTCCAAGCTCACCCTCGGCTCCGGCGGCAATCTCTGGGTCGTCCCCAAGGGCGCCAAGAACAAGGAGCTCGCCTACGACTTCATCGACATCACGATGAAGAAGGGCATCCAGAACACCCTCGGCAACAACGGCGGAGTGCCCGTGGCCGCCGATCCCTCGGCGATCACCGACCCCAAGTCCAAGGCCCTGATCAAGGACTTCACCACCTACGCCGACGGCGATGGCCTGGCCTTCTACCCCGACTGGCCGGTCCCCGGCTTCTATGACGTCCTCGTCTCCGAGACCCAGAAGCTGCTCACCGGCAGCGCGGAACCGGACGCCTATCTGGACGCGCTGAAGAAGGCGTACGACGCGGGCGCGCCGAAGGGATGAGCTCCCACAGCCACGGCGTCCGCCGCGGGCGCCGCGAGTATCCGTACGCCCTGTTCCTGCTCCCCGGCGCGCTGGCCTTCCTCGCCGTCATCGTCGTCCCGTTCCTGATGAACACCGGGATCAGCCTCACCCACTGGCAGGGCGTGGGCAGCCCGAAGTGGGCCGGGCTCGCCAACTACCGCGATCTGCTGGACGACTCCGCCTTCTGGGAGTCCTTCCGGCACAGCCTGGCCATGGTGGTGGCGATGGCGGTGCTCCCCACCGTCCTCGGCCTGGTGCTGGCCGCCGCGCTCTTCGACTACATCGCCAAACACGTCTCCACCCGCACCGCGAGCGTGCTGCGCGCCTGCTTCTATCTGCCGCAGGTGCTGCCGATCGCGGTGGCCGGAATCGTCTGGAGCTGGATCCTCGCCCCGGAGAACGGCGCGCTCAACGAGGCGCTGGGCGCCGTCGGCCTCGGTTCGCTGCGCCACGACTGGCTGGGCGACCCGGACTTCGCGCTCTACAGCGTGATGGCGGTGATGGTCTGGGTCCAGCTCGGCTTTCCACTGGTGGTCTTCATGGCGGGGCTGCAGCGCGCCGACCCGTCCCTGCACGAGGCGGCCGAGCTGGACGGGGCGTCGTGGTGGCGGCGGTTCTGGCATGTGACGCTGCCCCAGATCCGCCCGGAGATCTATGTCGTGCTGCTGTGGTGCACCATCGCGGCGCTCAAGGTCTTCGGCGCGGTGTATGTGCTCACCAAGGGCGGACCGGGTGGGGCCACCAATGTCCCCTCGTACTTCTCCTTCCAGTCCTTCTTCGAGAAGACACAGGTCGGCTACGGCTCCGCGGTCTCCACCGCCCTCACCGTGATCATCCTGGCGCTGGCCCTGGTGGCATTGCGCCTGCAAACCCGGGCGGAGGACCAGTGAACGCCGTCAAGGGACAACGCGCCCCAGCCCGCTTTCCGGTGCTTGCCGCGCTGATCGTCGCGGCCGCCCTCATGGTGCTGCCGTTCCTCGTGGTGGCCCTCAACGCGGTGAAATCGCCCGCCGACTACTCCGCGAACGGCCCGCTGAGCCTGCCCGAGGGGATCCACCTCGACGGCCTGAGGGACTTCTGGCAGCGGGTCGACTTCGGCCGGAAGCTGTTCAACTCCGTGCTGATCTCCGGCTCGGTGGCGGTGCTCGCCGCGCTGCTTTCGGTGCTCAACGCGTATGCGATCGGCATCGGGCGGGTCAGGGGCCGCCCCTGGGTGCTGGCCTTCTTCGTGCTGGCCAACATGCTGCCGCAGGAGGCCCTGGTCTACCCCGTCTACTACCTGTCCAAGCAGGTGGGCCTGTACGACACCCGGCTGAGCGTGATCATCGTCTTCACCGTGATCCAGTCGGCCTTCGGCACCTATCTGCTCTCCTCCGTGCTCGGCGCCTTCCCCAAGGAGGTCATCGAGGCGGCCCGGATCGACGGCGCCACCAAATGGCAGGTGCTGTGGCGGGTCGTGGTGCCGGTCAGCCGCCCCACCATCGGAGTCCTGCTGGTCTTCTTCTTCATCTGGACCTGGAACGAGTTCCTGCTGCCCCTGGTGATGCTGATCTCCAACGACAACCAGACGGTCTCGGTGGCGCTCGGCGTCCTCCAGGGCCAGCGGCTGATGGACGCCACCATGACCAACGCGGCCGCCCTGCTGGGGGTGCTCCCCGCGTTCTGCTTCTTCCTGATCTTCCAGCGGACCCTGACCCGTGGCATCGCCATGGGCGCGGTCAAATGACGAGGAGGGCCGCATTCGCATGAAGTTCAGCGATGGCTATTGGAGACTGCGCGAGGGCGTCCACGCCGCGTACCCCCAGGGGGTGCTCGATGTGGAGACCGGCCCCGGCACCCTCACCGTCCACGCCCCCACCCATCCCGTACGCCACCGCGGCGATCTGCTCAAGGGCCCCGCCCTCACCCTGACCTGCACCGCCCCCATGCCCGATGTGATCGCCGTCCGGATCACCCACTTCGCGGGCGGGGTGGAGCGCGGCCCGTCCTTCGAGATCGCCCGCGAGACGTACGGCGCCGAGGTGAGCCGCGATGACGGGGAGGCCCGGCTCACCTCGGGCGCGCTCTCGGTACGCTTCGCCCGCACCGGACCCTGGCGCATGGACTTCGAGGCCGCCGGGCGCACGCTCACCAGCAGCGGCGTCAAGGACATGGGCATCATGGAGACCGCCGACGGCCACCACCACCTGCGCGAACGGCTCGCGCTGCGGGTCGGCACCTCCGTATACGGCCTCGGCGAGCGCTTCGGCCCGCTGGTGAGGAACGGCCAGGCCGTGGACGTCTGGAACGCCGACGGCGGCACCGCCACCGAGCAGGCGTACAAGAACGTCCCGTTCCTCCTCACCGACGCGGGCTACGGCGTCTTCGTGGACCACCCCGGCCGGGTCTCCTTCGAGGTCGGTTCGGAGGCGGTCTCCCGGCTCCAGTTCAGCGCCGAGGACCAGGAGCTCACGTACTACGTCATCCACGGGCCCACCCCGAAGGAGATCCTGCGCCGCTACACCGCGCTCACCGGCCGCCCCGCGCTGCCGCCCGCGTGGTCCTTCGGGCTGTGGCTGTCCACCTCCTTCACCACCTCCTACGACGAGGAGACGGTCACCGGCTTCGTCGACGGCATGGCGGAGCGCGCGCTGCCGCTGTCCGTCTTCCACTTCGACTGCTTCTGGATGCGCGAGTACCAGTGGTGCGACTTCACCTGGGATCCGCGGGTCTTCCCCGACCCGGAGGGCATGCTGCGACGGCTGCGCGAGCGGGGGCTGAGAATCTCCGTCTGGATCAATCCGTACATCGGCCAGCGCTCCCCGCTCTTCGCCGAGGGCAAGGCCGCCGGGCATCTGCTGAAGCGGCCGGACGGCTCGGTGTGGCAGTGGGACCTGTGGCAGCCGGGCATGGCGCTGGTGGACTTCACCAGCCCCGAGGCCCGCGCCTGGTACGCGGCCAAGCTGACCGCGCTGCTGGACATGGGCGTGGACTGTTTCAAGACCGACTTCGGCGAGCGGGTGCCGCTGGACGTGGTGTACGCGGACGGCTCCGACCCCGAGCGAATGCACAACTACTACACCCACCTCTACAACCGCACCGTCCACGAGGCGCTGATCGAGCGGCGCGGTGAGGGCGAGGCGGTGGTCTTCGCGCGCTCGGCCACGGCGGGCGGCCAGCGGTTCCCGGTGCACTGGGGCGGCGACTGCGAGTCCACCTACGAGGCGATGGCCGAATCGCTGCGCGGCGGGCTCTCGCTGGGTCTCTCCGGCTTCGGCTTCTGGAGCCATGACATCGGCGGCTTCGAGGGCACCCCGGACCCGGCCCTGTTCAAGCGGTGGATCGCCTTCGGGCTGCTGTCCTCGCACAGCAGACTGCACGGCTCGTCCTCCTACCGGGTGCCGTGGCTCTTCGACGAGGAGTCGGTCGAGGTGCTGCGCCACTTCACCCGGCTGAAGCTGCGGCTGATGCCGTATCTGTACGAGGCGGCGCGGCAGGCGCACACCGAGGGCATCCCGGTGATGCGCGCCATGGTCCTGGAGTTCCCGGACGACCCCGGGTGCGCGGGTCTCGAGCGGCAGTACATGCTCGGCGGGGATCTGCTGGTCGCCCCGGTCTTCGACGACGAGGGCGACGTGACGTACTACGTGCCCGAGGGCGTCTGGACGCATGTGCCCAGCGGGCGGACGGTGCGCGGCCCGCGCTGGGTGCGCGAGACCCACGGCTTCCTCGGCGTCCCGCTGCTGGCCCGCCCCGGCGCGGTGATCCCGTTCGGGGCGGCCGACGACCGCCCCGACGCCGACTGGGCGGACGGGATCACACTGTGGGTGTACGAACCGGCGGCGGGCCCGGTCACGGTGCGGGTGCCGCGCCCGGACGGCACGACGGCCGCCACCTTCACCGTCGTCCGGGACGGGGCGGTGCTGCGCGCCGAGGCCGCCGGCACCTCGGCGCCGTGGCGGCTGGAGGTGGCCGGCGGCCCGTCCGCGGAGGCGGCGGCGGGGACGGCGGTGCTGACGGTGCCGCTCCCGCCGTTGGCGCCTAACAGCGGCGGGGCTTGACCCAGGAGCATTCGAGTAGTCCGGCGTCGGCCGTAGCGGCGCCCCGTACGGCACGGGGCCGCACCGCCTCCGCACGGCCCTCGCCGGACTTCGCGAGCGTCACCACGATCGCGTCCTCGCCTCCAGGCTGTTGAGGTGAGGGACGTTGGCATGTTGTTGGACAGCTTCTTGGCTTCCTCCTAATAGGAGGAGGATCCCTACGGCTCGCGCTGTAGGGGTTTCTGCTTCGCCGCCGACTGCCCGCTCGGAGTTCTCCGTTGAGATCTTACACCGGCTCCACAGACAGACACCGCCAGCCCGGCGGCCAGAAGATTATTCGCCGCGTTCACGTCCCGGTCGTGGGTCACGCCGCAGTCGCCGCACGTCCAGGTACGGACGTGCAACGGCATCACTTCGGCGAGATTGCCGCAGTTCGAGCACAGCTTGGACGAGGGAAACCAGCGGTCCACCGCGATCACTTCGCGGCCGTACCACTGGGCCTTGTACTCCAGCATCGTGCGAAACTCTCGCCACGCAGCATCGGAGATAGCACAGGCGAGCGCGCCGTTCTTCACCATATTCCGAACGGTCAGGTCCTCGATTACGACCACTTGGTTTTCGCGGACGAGACGAGTGGTGATCTTGTGCAGCAGGTCACGCCTGCGGTCGGCGATTCGAGCGTGGACGCGGGCGACCGCGCGCCGGGCCTTGGCCCGGTTCGCTCCGTCGCCCCTGGCCTTACGCGCCAGTGCCCGCTGGGCCCTGGCCAGCCGGGCACGGTCCCTGCGCTCATACCGGGGGTTGACGATCTTCTCCCCGGTGGAAAACGTCAGCAGGTGGTCCAGCCCCACATCCACACCAATCGCCGCGTCCGTTGCCGGAAGCGGTCCCACTGCCGGGTCCTCGCACAACAGGGATACGAACCATCGGTCCGCGCTGTCGTGCGACACCGTCACTGTCGAGGGCTGGGCCCCTTCGGGCAGATGCCGGGACCACACAATGTTCAGTGGCTCTGACATCTTCGCCAGGGTCAGCTCACCGTCTCGGAACCGGAACGCGGACGTGGTGTACTCGGCACTGTTCCTCGACCGCTTACGGGACTTGAAGCGCGGGTACTTGGCCTGCTTGGCGAAGAAGTTCGTGAACGCCGCCTGGAGGTGCCGCAGAGCCTGCTGGAGCGGAACGGACGACACCTCGTTGAGATACGCCAGTTCCTCGGTCTTCTTCCACGCCGTCAGCATCGCCGAGGTGCGGCTGTAGTTGATTCGCTCCCCACGCACCCACGCCTGGGTGCGGGCGGCAAGGGCCATGTTGTAGACCTTCCGCACGCATCCGAACGTGCGTGACAGCTCCGCCGCCTGCGCATCCGTTGGGTAGAAGCGGTACTTGAACGCCCGCCTCACACGAGTAGCCACGGGTCACACACTCACATGCCAGTCTGTAACCGCCTCACATGCCGGATAATTGGACGCCGTTCCCGCCCTGGGCGGCGACCAGCTCAATAACGACGGCCAGCTCCAGGCACGCGCATGACGGTTCACAGGTCTCCTCATGGCACGGCAGGAGCCCGTACCCCGCCCGTTCGCGACAGAGCACCCGCGGATGGCAACCGAAGTTCCGGATCACCGCGTCCCCTGTTCAGAGGGGGGAATCGAACACGACGAGAGGCGGTTCATCGATGGCCATGCCCGGAGCGGATCTGCTGTGCGCCGCGGTCGGACTGTCGCTCTACGCCTGCGCCTGGCGCGACACCCGGCTGGTGCGACGGCTGCGCCGCGAGGGGGTCCGTACGGAGGGGGTGGTGGTCGCCAACATCGTGAACCACCACAGCCAGAACAGGAGCCGCAGCACGACCCAGACGCCGGTCATCCGGTTCCACGACCACCAGGGCTACATGGTGGAGTTCACGACCGCGGTCCAGGGCGTCGGCTTGGGGCTGGCGAACGGCCGGAGGGTGGAGGTGATGTACCTCCCGGGCGAGTCGCAAAAGGCCCGGGTATGGATGCGACGCCACATACTCGGCCCGGCGGCGGTCCTGACCCTGATCGGCACGATCTTCCTCGGCTTCGGCCTGGTGATCGCCTTCAGCTGAAGGGCGGCCATAGCACGGGTGGGCACGGCCGCCGGGCGTCAGCGGGACGTGGTCAGGGCGAGGCTCGCGGGGAGGGCGGCGACGGCCTCGCGGAGGCGGTCGGCCAGGTCGTGGCGGTGCGGCGGCTCGCTACGCGTACGGCCCGTCCCGCTCACGCCGCCCGCCGCATCCGCCTGTGCCACCCAGCTCGCCAGCGCCCCGTGGAACGCGGCGACCAGCATGTCCACGGCCAGCCGCGGCCGGAGGTCGCCCGGCGCGCCGAGGCCGAAGCGGCGGTGCAGGATCGCCAGCGCCTCCTGCGTGGTGGCCTCGCAGAACTGCAAACCGTGCGCGCCCATCGAGGGCGTCCGCTCGGCCAGCCGCCGGCTGAGCAGCATCCGGCGGGCCCAGCCCTCGTCGTCCATCCGCGCCAGCGCGGCCAGCAGCGCGTCCCGCCCCAGCTCCACCACCGGCAACTCGGCCGGTTCCGCGGTCTCCAGCTCCTCCAGGAAGGCCCGCCACAGGTCCTGGTCGGGGGCCATCGCGACATCTTCCTTGCTGGTGAAGGTGCGGAAGAAGGTGCGCTTGGAGACCTCCACCTCCTCGCACAACTCGTCCAGCGTCACCCCGCCGAAGCCGCGCCGGGTGAACAGCTCCAGCGCGGTGTCTATCAGCGTCTGACGGGTGCGCCGCTTCTTGCGTTCGCGCAGTGAGGAGTTGGGAGCGGCAGTCACGGCGAAGAGTGTAGCCGTCATCGATGACGCCACTTGCACGCGTTTGCCACTCAGTGGCATAACTGATGTCGCCATCATTCACCGGAAAGGCGAACCGCCATGCGCCCCCTGCTCGTTGACCACTCCTCCCTCTCCGGCCTCCGCCTCGGCGCGGCCGCCGACCCCGAACCCGCCCCCCACCAGGCGCTGGTCCGGGTGACCGCCACCTCCCTCAACTACGGCGAGGTCACCCACCGGACCGAGGCCCCCGACGGCACCGTGCTGGGCTGGGACGCCGCCGGAGTGGTCGAGCGCGCCGCCGCCGACGGCTCGGGACCGGCCGCCGGAACCCCCGTCGTCACCCTGGGCGCGGACGGCGGCTGGGCGGAGCTGCGCGCGGTGGACACCGGAATGCTCGGCGTCCCGGGGTGTCGGTAAGAACCGTGTCACCAGCCGCAAACGTGACTCGCGGGCCCTCGCGTCACTCTTTCGGGTGAGTGGAGAGCTCTAGCGCTGCGGCGGGCGGTGTCGTGACGGGACGATCGGCGACCGTGACACGGTCGCCGATGGATCTTGACGAGCTGGTTGAGCACTGGACGCTGTTGAAGGACGAGCAGGTGCTCGTGTCCGGCAAGCGCGGTGCGACGCGACTGGGCTTCGCCGTGTTGCTGAAGTTCTACACGCAGTACGGTCGGTTTCCCCGGGGCCGGTTCGAACTGTCGGGCGAGGCCGTGGAGTTCGTCGCCCGGCAGGTGCAGGTACCAGCGTCCGAGCTGGATGTGTACGAGTGGAGCGGCCGGACGATCGAGTACCACCGCGCGTAGATCCGCGGGCACCTGGGCTTCCGTGAGTGCAGTGTCGCGGACGCGGAGAAACTGACTGTCTGGCTTGCTGAGCATGTCGCGTGTAAGGAGCGGCGGCCGGAGCAGGTGCGACCGGATCGTGGGCGCCGCACTGAGAGTGGCCGAGGAGACGCTGACGGCGAGGATCTCGGCGCGGCTCACGGTCGAGAGCACCGAGCGGATCGTCGCCCTGGTCGCCGGCGCTGCCCAGGAGGACGACGCCGTGACCGGTGAGGGCGGTGGCGGCGACGGGGACGGCTTGCCGGTCCTGAGGAAGATCAAGGAGGCTCCGGGCAATGTGAGCCTGGAGACGATGCTCACCGAGATCCACAAGCTGCTCGCGGTCCGCGCAGTCAGGCTACCGGCAGACCTGTTCGCCGACGTCGCGCCGAAGGTGGTAGCCGGATGGCGAGCACGGGCCGCAGTGGAATCCCCTTCCCACCTGCGCACTCACCCGCTGCCGCTGCGGGTCACGCTACTCGCCGCGCTGCTGTACGAGCGGGAGCGGGAGATCACGGACACGCTTGTGGAACTGCTGATTTCCACGGTGCACCGGATCGGAGCGCGGGCGGAGAAGAGGGTCACCGAGCAGCTGGTCAACGCGTTCAAGAAGGTGTCGGGCAAGGAGAACATCCTGTTCAAGCTGGCGGAGGCGTCGCTGTGCGAGCCGGAGGGCACGGTCCGCGAGGTTGTCTACCCGGCCGTGTCGGGCGGTGAGCAGACGTTGCGGGAGTTGGTGCACGAGTTCAAGACCCGTGGCCCGGTCTACCGGCGCACGGTGCAGACGACGTTGAAGGCGTCGTACACCAACCACTACCGGCGCGGGCTGATCAGGCTGCTGGACGTGCTGGAGTTCCGCTCGTCCAACCACACGCACCAGCCGGTGATCGAGGCCCTCGCGCTGGTGGCCCGGTACGCGGCGGCGGGCAACACCACGTACTACCCGCTGGGCGAGACCGTGCCGGTCCACAAGGCCATGGGCGGGGACTGGGCCGAGGTCGTCCACCGCACCGACAAACGCGGGAGGCCCAGGGTGGTGCGCATGGTCTACGAGGTCGTCGCCTTCCAGGCCCTGCGCGACCAGCTCAAGTGCAAGGAGATCTGGGTCATCGGCGCCGACAGGTGGCGCAACCCGGATGCGGACCTGCCCCCAGACTTCAGCGAACGGCGTGAGGAGAACTACCGCGAGCTGCGCAAACCGCTGGACCCGCAGGTCTTCATCGACGAGCTGCGCGAGCAGATGACCACCGAACTTGCCCTGCTGGACGACCGGCTGCCCAAGCTGAGCTGGCTGGACATCGCCGAGCGGAAGTCCGGCGCGATCCGACTGACCCCGGCCGAGGCCCAGCCCGAGCCACGCAACCTGCGCCGGATCAAGGGCGAGGTCCAACGCCGCTGGGGCATCGTGCCGCTCATCGACATCCTCAAGGAGGCGGTGCTGCGCACCGGCTGCCTGGACGCGGTCACCCCTGTCTCCGGCGGCGGCAGCCTGCCGGCGGACGATCTGGCCGAACGCCTGCTGTTGGTGATCTACGCCTACGGTACGAACACCGGGATCAAGGCCGTCTCCTCCGGTGGCCACGGCCACAGTGAGGACGAACTGCGCTACGTGCGCAGCCGCTACCTGTCCGCCGAGGCCGCCCGCGCCATCGCAGTGCAGATCGCGAACGCCACCTTCGCCGCCCGCAGCACGCAGCTGTGGGGGCAGGGCTCGACCGCGGTCGCCTCCGACTCGACGCACGTGCGCGCCTGGGACCAGAACCTGTTCACCGAGTGGCACTCGCGCTACGGCGGACGCGGGGTGCTCATCTACTGGCACATGGAGAAGAAGTCCCTGGCCATCCACTCCCAACTGATCAACTGCACCGCTTCCGAGGTCGCCGCAATGGTCGAGGGCGCGATGCGGCACGGCACCACCATGGACGTCCAGGCCAACTACACGGATTCGCACGGCCAGTCGGAGATCGGGTTCGGCATCACCAGACTGCTGAACTTCGACCGGCTCCCGCGCATCAAGCCGATCAACAAGGTGAAGCTCTACCGGCCCGTCGCCGGGGCGAGCCGGACGCCTACCCACGGCTCGCCCCGGCGCTGACCCGCCCCATCCGCTGGGAACTGATCGCCCAGCAGTACGACCAGATGTTCAAGTACGCGACCGCGATCCGCACCAGGACCGCCTCCACCGAGGCGATCCTGCGCCGCTTCACCCGCAACGCCTCCCACCCCACCTACGCGGCCATGCTGGAGGTCGGGCGCGCTCAGAAGACCATCTTCGTGGCCCGCTACCTGCGGCTTCGGGACCTTCAGCGGGAGATCGAGGAGGGTCTGAACGTGATGGAGTCCTCCAACGGCGCGGGCTCCGTGATCGCCTACGGCAAGGGCGGCGAGATCGCCTCGAACCGGCGCGACGAACAGGAGATGTTCGTGCTGTGCCTGCGGATCCCGCAATCCGCCTTGGTCTTCGTCAACACCCTGATGCTTCAGGACATCCTCGGCGAACCGGAGTGGGCCGACCTCCTCACGCCGGCCGATCTGCGTGGCCTGACCCCGCTGTTCTGGTCGCACGTGCGTCCGTACGGGGAGGTGAACCTCAACATGGACACCCGACTGAACCTCGCCGCGGTCACCGTGCCGGGCCCTCGGGTACCAGCGGACGCCGACGACCAGCAGTCGGCCGAGTACGTGTGAGCTCGCGTACCGTCGAGGGCCCTTGACGTAGTGCGGAAATGCGTCGAGGGTCAATCCAGGCGGCGCATCGGGTCCAACAAGCTTTCGGCATCCTCCTGATGAGGATCGGCTAGTCGTCCTTTCAGGTATGCCGAGTAAGCACTGACCTTGTCGGCTACGTGCCCGCCACTGCCAATCGGTGGGTTCGGGCTCACATCCACGACACACCATTGTCTGGTCGTCCAATGCCGGACGAGGTGGACACCGGCGATGTCGTAATCCAATGACGTCGCGGCTTGCACAGCCGTCGCCCGCGCCACTGGATCCAGGCTTTGCGGTTCGACGAGAATTGCTTCCGCCCAGCCCGAACTCTCCAGCAGATCACCGCCATCGATGCTGCGATGCCGCAGAGCAAACGAGACATAACCTCCCAATACTAGCAGGAAATACGAGCCATCAGGTGGGACGAACTCCTGGGCGAGGAACCCTCGTGCGTTTCCCGCACCTTGGAGCTTCTCAGTGAACGCTTCTTCATTGCCGACGATGCTGTCCCTGCCGCCTCCCGTGACCGTTTTCAACACGAACGGCAGGTCAAGCCGGAGAGCGAGATCGCGATAGGCGTCTGAGGGCAATCGGGGTGGTAGATAGACCGTGGACGGCACAGACAGTCCTCGGTTGGCCAGCCTCACGTACTTGAACAGCCTGGTGGGCACGCCAACACCCGTGGCGTTAACAGCGCGGACACCATTGGCGGCGAGGTAGTCCGCGACCGTGTTCAACAGAGTCGCGGTGGGCCGTGGGTAAGCCAGGATTTGCACGAGGCCGAAGTCGGCTAGGTCCCGCCCGCTCACCGTCTCACGGATACGGGCTCCTCCCGGCCCGATGTCGATGGCGAGTTCCTCGATGTTGCAGAAAACGACATCAACCCCAGCGGCGAGCAGCTCGCTCGCGAAGTCGATATGCTCGCCGAGTTCTTCGCCATTGAGCAGGAGTGCGGGTTTCGATGCCGGACGGGCCATCGACTACTGGCCGCCCTTCTGCTGGAACCCCTTGACCTTCTCCTCGATGGCCTTGTCCACCAAAGCAGGGTCCACCTTGTCCTCTTTCTGGAATCCCAGCTCTTCGAGCGTCAGATCATCGAACTCCTCAAGAACCTCATCGATTGCATCGACTGTCCCTGCGGCTTTCGACGACGCCTCCGCCGCGGATTCGGTCGGTCGCTCCGGAACAGGAGCCGACTCCTCTTCCTGGTTGGTCGACGGGCTAGCCTTATGCTCCTGCTTGCCGGACAAATTCACTCCCCTATCTCCCGACTGCCGGCCTACCGGCCGCCGATTGCGCCAGATCATTGAGCTGATTCGCAGGGTTCTACACCTCTTTGAGCAGGTCGGCGACGCCATCGATCGACACCTGCGGCAACCATGGCCGCCGCAGGTCTACAACGGGTGGTCGTCAGCGCCGGTTCACACGACCCGTGTCGCGCCGATCACAACCAGCCAATGTGTCGACAAACGATCGTCTGCCGACACTCGGCACCGTGATCGCGAACCCGCAGGTGGGCAGTGTCGACAACTGGCGTCGAATATCAACGTCGGTGAACGGTGTATCAGGTGGATTCCGACGCATGCTCTTGGGCTACGCCCGGGTCTCGACCGCGGACCAGAACCCGGATCATCAGATCGACGCGCACCTGCGGCACGGGGTGGAGCGGGGCGACATCCACATCGACACCGCAAGTGGCGCGAAGGCGTCCCGCCCGAAGCTCGACCTCGTGCTGCAGCTGCTGCGGCCCGGCGACACGCTCAAGATCACCCGGCTCGACCGGCTTTCCCGTTCCGTCCTCCACCTCGTCACACTCGGCGCCAACCTGCGTGAGCGCGGCATCGGCCTGCACGTCATCGAGCAGGGCATCGACACCACCACTGTGGAAGGGCGCGCAATGTTCGGGATGCTGTCGGTACTGGCCGAGCTCCAGCGCGAACTCATCGTGGCCAACACAATGGACGGCCTGGCTGCCGCACGCGCCCGCGGCCGCAAGGGCGGCCGGCGCCCGAGCCTCACCGAGGATCAGGCCGCACTCGCCCAGCAGCTCTACGACGCCCGGGAGAAGACCGTCCAGCAGATCGCCGACCTGTTCGGCGTGCCACGCTCAACGGTCTATGGGCACCTCGACCTCGAGAAGACCGTGCCACGACAGCCCAAAAGCACTGCGCCCACGAAGCCCTGACGGGTTCGTCTGCGGCTGGTGACAGCCTTCTTACCGGCACCCCATGTCATCGCCACCACCGGCGACCCCGCCGCCCACGGCGACGACCTACGGGCGCTGGGCGCACATGAGGTGATCGCGGGGCCGGAGGAGGTCGGCGAGCCGGTGCACGGGGTGGTGGACGTGGTCGGCGGACCGCAGCTGGTGGCCGCGTACGACAAGCTCGCCGCGCACGGCACCCTGGTGTCCGTCGGCCATGTCACGGGCCAGCCCGAGACCTTCCCGTTCGGCGCCCTCTACGGCAACGAAGGCCGCCACAACCGCTCCATCGTCACCTTCTACTTGCTGGACCGCCCCGACATCGGCACGGACCTCGGCTGGCTCGCGGAGCGCGTCGCGACGGGCGATCTGGACCCCCAGATCACCTGGCGCGGCGGCTGGAACCGAGCCGAGGAGGCCGTCACCGCCCTCCTGGACCGCCGCCTCCACGGCAAGGCGGTCCTGGACATCGGCTGACGGCTGGCAGCGATGTGACCTGGGATGAATGGTTCCGCCACAGGATGCGGCAGGCAGATCCACTGGAGGGAATGGTGCTACCCGGCGGCCACCTCGGGCCGCACCCGGCGCACCATCACCGTCACGACCGGCGCCTCCGGCGAAGACTGCGCGGTGCCCAATGCCCCGTATCCCCACGACGCGTAGAGGGCCTGCACCCTCCCGTCCTGGTTCAGGGGGTTGACCATCAACGAGGCTTGCGCCTCGGGTCGCCCGGCCAGCAGGACGTCGTGCAACCCACGGGCGACCCCCTGCCCGCGCCACCGCCGGCGGACCATCATCTCTTTCACCGCGACCGTGGAAGCCCCCGCCATGGTCGGCTCGGGCTCCGGCCGGATGCGGCGCCACCAGCGGTCGTCCGCTCCGGTGAGCCGGTTGGCGTAGATGTAGCCGATGGGCTCACCGGAGTCGTACGCCATCACAGCCTCCCAACCCGGTTCGGCGGCGTGCCGGTGCAGCCGCTCCCCGAACGCCTCGGGGGCGTAATGCGGCAGGTGGAGCTTGTGCGCCCAGCACTCTTTGTAGATTCCCACCAGGTCATCCCACACGGACTCCACGTCCCCGCTCCGGACGAGACTCACGCCGTCTTCCACTGCTGCTCCCACAAGTCGTAGACAGGTCCGGGCGAGATCCGGCGAAGGTCACGCGTGAACGAGTCGAGCATGGACCGTACCCGGGAGTGCTCCACGTCAATGGAGGCAGCGGTGGCCACAGCCCGCTCCGCCTCGCCCTGGCCGAGCTGGGCGCGGGCCAGGCGGGCGGTCGTGATGGCCCGGGAGCGGACGAGATGGGGGCGGAACAGGGTGAGGGAGACATGGGCGTGCGCCTCCGCCTCGGCCCCTCGCCCGGCGGCCAGGTACGCGGTGGTGGCAAGGCTGTGCACTTCGGCTTCGTCGTAGAACGCGGTCAGCCACAGCGGCCGCCGCTCGCCCGGATCGGCTCGGACCATCGCCTCCCGGGCACAGCCCAGGGCGCGATCCACACCGGCCTTGTCCCGCGTCAGGCCGAGGATCGCGGCATGCCGGGCGTGGCCGAGGGAAGCGAACAGCGGGTCACGGCGGGTGATGGACAGGCGCCGGGCGACATCGTTGGCGTCGAGGGCATCGGCCGGTCGGCCCAGGTGGCGGTAGAGACTGCCCTTGTGGGACCAGACGCGGAACAGGATGGTCTGGTCGCCGGACTCCTGGGCAAGGCTGGCCGCCCGCTCGTGATGCCGTAGGGCCGCGTCGAATCGACGCCCGTCGGTGGCGGCCCACATGGCACTGGACACGCAGGCGGCGGCCGTGGCGTACAGGGCGTGCCTGACGCGCTGGGAACACGAACCACGCCGGCGCAGGGCAACGGCTTCATCCGCCAGGGCCAGGGCAGCGGCCTCGGTCTGCTTGTCCCCGCCCTTCTTGTGGTCGGCGGCGATGAGTTTGGCGAAGCGGCCTTGCAGGGCCCGTACGTCGCCCATGCCGACACGGTAGGGCGTGGCGGGAGCCGGTGCGGTTACGGCCGCTCCCAGCGCGACTCCCGTGGCGAGGGCCTGGCGGCGGTTCACGTTGTCCTCCGGTGGGGCGGCGGGGAGACGGCCCGGCGGGGGAACGAATCCCAGCTCGACCGGTGCCCGGCCCAGTGTCATCGTGAGGGCGCGGCGCTGGAGTTCGTGGGGCCAGAGGTCTGTCCGCTCAGCCACCGCCGCACCACCCGGTCACCGATCCGGCCGGGCCTTCCGGTCATCCGCTCGATGGCCTTGTTCACCGCCTCGGCCAACTTCTCCTGCGTTAACCCAGCATCGTCCAGGGCCATTTGGAGGGCTTGGTTCCCCATGCTTCCACGGTAGACACGCACGCACAGCCCACCAAGGAACTTGGTCAAGGGGAGGCAAAAAGGTCCGGGTGCATGCGGGTAGGACGGCTTGCACATGCCCTAAACACGGAACGCTCCCAAGCGTTGACTGGGTGTAATGCAGCGCCAGGCCGTCCGCACGAGCAGCCCGTTCCCCGGGGTCTCCACGCAGCCTGGCCCACTCACCAGAAGGCCGACGAGATGACCACGACGATGATCAGCAAGCCCTCACCGCTCACCCCCACCGAAACCCACCACCCGGCCTACTCCCAGTCGCTCCCCTGCACCGAGGAGTCCGTGGGCATCACGCGCCTGTCCGTCGCCGCGACCCTGCGGGCCTGGGGGCTGGAGGACCTGGTGGACGACGCCCGCTTGATCGCCTCAGAGCTGGCCACCAACGCGATCCGGCACGCCACCCGCCACACCCCCGACCCCGAGCAGCGCGGCAGCTTCCGCCTCAAGGTCGAACGCCCCAGCGAGAACCTCGTGCGCATTTCCACGTTCGACCGGTCCCGCGCCGTCCCTCGCGTCGTCCAGGCGACCGAAACGGCCGAGTCCGGACGCGGCATGGCCGCGGTGGAAGCCGTCGCCTGTCGGTGGGGCATCGATCCCAAGCCGTGGGGCAAAGGGATCTGGGCGGAGTGCGCCAAGGACAGCCCTAAGCCCGACACCGAGGCGGTCATCCTTCCCGCATGGTGCCCCTAATCAGGAAGGCGTGCGATGCCGCAGAACGTTCCCAGCTTCGCTGAGCTGCTGAAGGGTGCGCAGCAATCCGCCGTGCACCTGGAGATGCGTGACGTCTACGACGTCGAGAACGAACGCGAACCGTTCGCCCGGTGGGGTGCCGGCTTCCGCCTGAACGAGGCGGATCGGTCGTCGTGGTGGCGTCCGTGGCTCGACCTGGTCGCGGAAACAGTGGAGCGCGGCGTCGTGATGCGTCGAGCTCGCATCGTGTCCGAACCGGTGACCGACTACATCAAGTACGAGCACAGCGGTACGTTCACAAACGTCGCAGCGGGCGAGCTGGTCCGGTGGCTGCCTCGGGCGAACGCCTCGGACATCGCCGTGCCCGGCAACGACTTCTGGCTCATCGACCAGCGGGTCGTGCGCTTCAACGTCTTCACTGGCGGCGGTGACGTAGCCGCGCCGCAGTACACCGAGGACCCTCGGGTGGCCAAGCTGTGCAGCGATGCGTTTTTCTCGCCCAGCTCGCCGCACCCGGCGCCCAGCGACGACCGGCCCGCGCTGCGCTGGGAACACCGGCTCGGCTGAGCATCGATGAGTACCGAAACACGACGAAGGGCCCCGCCGTGGTGGCGGGGCCCTTCGTCGTACATGGGATGAGTGGAGATGGCGGGAATCGAACCCGCGTCCAACGGTGCGGAATCAGGGCTTCTCCGAGCGCAGTCCACTGTGATTTTCTCGGCCCCGGAGATCACGCGGACAAGTCTCCGACGGGCTCAGTCACTGTTTGATTTCCCACTACACCCCGTGACCGGGTCTAGTGGTTTAGTTCCCTAGTCGATGCCAGGATCCGGGTCGGGAACAGCCCCGGGCTGACACTTCGCAAAGTCGCTACTTAGGCAGCGAGGGCGAAGGAATCGCGCTTGGTGTTGGCGATTATTGGTTGCGACATATGGTTAACGAGATCATTGCCGCTTCCTCGGCTCGCTTCCCCTGCTTCGACAGCCGCTGTCGAAACCGATCATCCCCATGTGCACTCTGTTCAATTAGGTACTGCTTCAAGGGTGGTGCCACGCCCTCGGTGGGGCGCACAGCCATCATAGGTGAACAACGCGCGACGGGGCCACATCATTCCCACCGCCCGTGGTGCGCCTTCCGGCTGGTCAGGCGCGCTCGCGGCGGCGGGCCGCCGAGATCGCCCGGTCGGTCTCGCGGCGGTCCTGCTTCTCGCGGAGGGTCTGGCGCTTGTCGTACTCCTTCTTGCCCTTGGCCAGCGCGACCTCGACCTTGGCCCGGCCGTCCTTGAAGTACAGGGCCAGCGGCACCAGAGTGTGGCCGGTCTCCTGGGTCTTGCCGGTCAGCTTGTCGATCTCCGCCCGGTGCAGCAGCAGCTTGCGCCGGCGGCGTGCCGAGTGGTTGGTCCAGGTGCCCTGGCTGTACTCGGGGATGTGCACGTTGTGCAGCCATGCCTCGCCGCCGTCGAGCTGCGCGAAGCCGTCCGCGAGCGAGGCGCGCCCCTGGCGGAGCGACTTCACCTCGGTCCCGGTCAGCACCAGACCGCACTCGTAGGTGTCCAGGATGTGATAGTCGTGCCGCGCCTTCTTGTTCTGCGCGATCAGCTTGCGACCCGTCTCTTTAGCCATGGTCAGGCCATTCTCGCACTAGGACCCGCTCCCGAGGCCACTCAATACCGTGCGCGCCCGCGCCTCCGCGGACGGGCCGTCGTCGCCCTTGACCGTCAGGTCCGGATCGATACCCTCGCCGTCGACGTTACGCCCGGCCGGGGTCCGGTAGTGGCCGACGGTGAGCTCGGCGACCGAGCCGTCGGGGAGTTCGCTCGGCATCTGGACCGAGCCCTTGCCGAAGGTCCGGGAGCCCACGACGACGGCGCGGCCGCGGTCCTGGAGGGCGCCGGTGAGCAGTTCGGCGGCGCTCATGGTGCCGCCGTCGACCAGCACCACCAGCGGGCTGTCGGTGTCGCCGCCCGGTCGCGCGTCGAGTACTCGCTGGTCGCCGCGGACGTCGTAGGTGGCGACCAGGCCACCGTCGAGGAAGGAGGAGGCGGCGGTGACGGCCTCGGAGACCAGCCCGCCGGAGTTGCCCCGCAGATCGAGCAGGACGCCGTCGCCCCGGGGGATGGAGCGCATCGCGCGCCGGATCCGCTCTCCGGTGCCCTTGGTGAACGAGTCGACCTTGATCCGGACGGCGCCGGGTCTGTGGTCGTCGTAGCCGCTGAGCCGGTCGACGGTCACCGGGTCCGTGGTCAGCCGGGCCCGGCGGAGCTCTTGCGTCCATTCGTGGCCGCCGCGCCGCAGCCCGAGCTTCACCCGGGTGCCCGGGGAGCCGTCGGCGGGGCCGCGCAGCAGGGCGACGACCTCGGTGACTGGCCGCCCGGTCACGATCTTGTGGTCGACCGTGCGCAGTCGGTCACCGGCCCGGACCCCGGCCTTCTGGGCGGGGCTGCCGGGCTCGACGCGCTCCACCGCGATCCGCCCCTGGGCGTCCCGGCGGGCGGAGATCCCGACGCCGACGTAGGCGCCGTCGAGGGTCTGGCGGTAGCCCTCGTACTCACGGGCGCTGTAGACCGCGCCCCACCGGTCTCCGCTGCGGCTCACCACCTCACGGGCGGCCTTGGAACCGGACTTCCCGTCCTCCTGGGCCTGGGCCGCGGCCGCCTTGACCTGGTCGCTCTCGACCGCGCCGAGGTACGCGCGGGCCGGTATCCGGGCGGCTTGGGGGTCCTGGCGCGATCCGGGCTCGGCGCCCCAGGAACCGACGGCCGCCCCGGTGGCGAGCACGCCGGCGAAGACCAATGTCAGGGCGGCCCCGCGGCGAATGCGGCGGGGATGGACGAACAAACACGGGCCCGACATGCCGGTGAGTGTAGGGCACCAACAGGCGCCGTACCGGGGCTTGTCCGGTACGGCGCCGTAGGCGAATGTCACACCTTGAGGTACTTGCGGAGCGCAAAGAACGCCGCGAGAGCGGGCATGAGCAGGCCAATCGCCAGCACCAGTGGCAGCTTCGCCAGCACCGCGTCCCAGCCGATGAAGTTGATCACATCGATCTTGTCCACCAGCCAGTTGTTGACCAGGAAGTACTGCCCGCTCACCAGCAGTACACAGGCGAAGCCCGCGCCCAGCAGCCCCGCGATGGCGGCCTCCATGATGAACGGCATCTGGATGTAGAAGCTGGACGCGCCGACCAGTCGCATGATCCCGGTTTCCCGGCGGCGGCTGAACGCCGACACCCGCACCGTGTTGACGATCAGCATCAGTGCGACGATCAGCATCAGCGTCATCACGCCGAGCGCCGCGAAGTTCATGCCGTTTAGGAGATTGAACAAGTCGTCGACCAGGGCCTTTTGGTCCTGGACCTCCTGCACTCCGGGCCGGGCGGCGAATGCCGTGGAGATGACGTCATAGCGCTCGGGGTCCTTCAGCTTGATGCGGAAGGACTCCTGCATCTGGTCCGGGGTCAGGGAGTCGGCCAGCGGCGAGTCGCCGAACTGCTCCTTGTAGTGCTTGTACGCCTCCTCACTGGTCTCGAAGTGCACCGACTCGACGATGTTCATCTGCTTGAGCTCGGACTCGATCTCCTGCTTCTGCGCCTCGGTGACCGCGCCCTTGGCGCAGTTGGCCGAGGTCTCCTTGTCATTCTTATTGCAGAGGAAGATCGAGACGTTGACCTTGTCGTACCAGTAGCCCTTCATCGTGCTCACCTGCTCGCGCATGAGCAGGGACCCGCCGAACAGGGCGAGCGAGAGGGCCACGGAGACGATGACCGCGAAAGTCATCGTGAGATTGCGGCGGAGACCGACGCCGATCTCCGACAGGACGAACTGGGCGCGCATGGCGTCCTTTCAGTGCTGGTAGCCGTAGACGCCGCGGGACTGGTCGCGGACGAGGCGGCCCTTCTCAAGTTCGATCACGCGCTTGCGCATCTGGTCCACGATCTGCTGGTCGTGCGTGGCCATGACGACGGTGGTGCCGGTCCGGTTGATCCGGTCCAGCAGCTTCATGATGCCGACGGAGGTCTGGGGGTCCAGGTTTCCCGTCGGCTCGTCGGCGATCAGCAGCATCGGACGGTTGACGAACGCGCGGGCGATGGCCACCCGCTGCTGTTCACCACCGGAGAGCTCGCCGGGCATACGTTCGTCCTTGCCGCCCAGCCCCACGAGATCGAGCACCTCGGGAACGGTTTTCCGAATGGCGCCGCGCGGCTTGCCGATCACCTCGAGCGCGAAGGCGACATTCTCCCCGACCGTCTTGTTGGGGAGCAGCCGGAAATCCTGGAAGACGGTCCCCAACTGGCGGCGCATCTGCGGCACCTTCCAGTTGGACAGCCGCGCGAGATCCTTCCCCAGCACATGGACCGCGCCATGGCTGGCGCGCTCCTCGCGGAGCAGCAGCCGGAGGAAAGTGGATTTTCCCGACCCCGAGGAGCCCACCAGGAAGACGAACTCGCCCTTCTCGATCTCGAGCGAGACATCCCGAAGTGCGGGACGGTTCTGCTTGGGGTAGGTCTTGGATACGTTGTCGAATCGGATCACTGGAGCACCACGGTGACCTGGGTAGCGGTACGGGCTGCAGCCGAAGCGGCTCCCGTCGGTGAGCGTGACCATACGCGAAGCGCGCATGGGCGCGCAGTCCGCCGTCCGGCGTGGGTGGGTTTCTTCACTGCACTATTGGGGTCAAACGGTTGACAAGCCGCCTGTCGGGGCGGCCGAAACGGCCACGAAACCGGTACGGATGCGGCACGGAATCGTGCGGGGCGCGCCGAACCGGACGGAAGCTGGCACAGTGGAAGGGGAACGAACCCATTTCCCTGAGCGTTGGCCCCGTGTCTACTGCGGCACCGCCGCGCGGGAGGAGAAAGCGCATGACGTACGACAGGCTCGTCTGCGCCAACTGCGCGAGCCCCGTCAGCGAGGGCCGCTGCCCGGTGTGCCGGGCCAGCAGGGAGCGCCTCCAGCAGGAGGGCATGTTCGGCGGGCTGACCCCGGCCGCGCTGATAGCGCTGCTGGTGGCGCTCATCGCGGTGGCGGTGCTCGCGCATGAGATGGCGACGGCGTAGCGGAGCGTTACGAGGCGATACGCCGGATATGGCACCCCTGAACGCACCAGGGGGCCGATAAACGCACAAGGGGCCCGGAGCGCTGCAGCGCTCCGGGCCCCTTACCGTGCGTGAGGCGCGCGATCAGGCCACGTTGTTGCGGTTCACCAGACGCGGCACAAAGCGGAAGCCGATACCACCGGCGATCATCGTCGCGGCGCCGACCAGCAGGAACGTGGTCTCGGAAGCACCGGTCTCGGCCAGCTGCTCCTTGGCCTTGCCCTGCTCCACCGGCTTGGAGCCGACATTGTCGGTGCCGGTGTTGTCGTCGCAGTTGGTGCTGTCGAGGTCCACCGTGCAGGTGCTGTCGTCGCCACCGCCGCCACCCTGGCCGGGCGAGCTCGGCTCGGCGGTCGGGCCGTCGGTGGGCTCGTCGGTCGGCTCGCCGGTCGGCGGCTGAGTGGGCTCATCCGTCGGCGGCTGGGTCGGCTCGTCCGTGGGCGGCTGAGTGGGCTCGTCCGTCGGCGGCTGAGTCGGGTCCTCGGTCGGCGGCTGAGTCGGCTCAGTCGGGATCGAGGTCGGGTCGTCGGGCGGCGTCGGCTCGTCGGTCGGGTCGTCCTTGCCGTTGCCGATGCCGACGCCGACGTCCAGACCCTTCTCGTCCGCGTTCGCGGAAACGTTCACGCCACCGATACCGACATCGACACCAACGGCCGATGCGGCGCCGGCGGCGGTGAGCGAGGCGCCGGCGGCGATCACCGCACCGGCGGCTATTCGCGCCACGCGCAGCCGCGTCTTCTTCGTCATCTGCCTGCTACCCCCAGTAGCTGTACTCGTCAATGGAGCAGCTATGCACGGGGCAACGGCTCGGGGTGTCTCAGACTCCGCGGCCCGCTATCCCTCTGAGGCGGTCCGCCGGCCCCCGTGCAACACGCGCCCCAGTCATACGCATGCCGCGCGTCAGCCTTCCCAGTTTTCAAACCACCGTCAAGGCCATTGCACGCGAGATGTCCGCTATGGAAGTGCTTGCCGGATGCATGGGTACACGACTGTGACCAAAAACGCGGCGCACGCGGCCCGTTGGGACGACGAGCGGGAAGGTTACTTCCCCTGCTCCTGCTGCTTGCGCCAGCGGATCCCCGCTTCGAGGAAACCGTCCAGCTCACCGTCGAGCACGGCCTGCGGATTGCCGACCTCGAATTCGGTGCGCAGATCCTTGACCATCTGGTACGGGTGCAGGACGTACGAACGCATCTGGTTGCCCCAGGAATTGCCGCCGTCGCCCTTGAGCGCGTCCATCTTGGCCTGCTCCTCCTGGCGGCGCCGCTCGAGCAGCTTGGCCTGGAGGACGTTCATCGCGGTGGCCTTGTTCTGGATCTGCGAGCGCTCGTTCTGACACGAGACGACGATGCCGGTGGGGATGTGGGTCAACCGCACCGCGGAGTCGGTGGTGTTGACGCCCTGGCCGCCGGGGCCGGAGGAGCGGTAGACATCCACGCGCAGCTCGGACTCGTCGATCTCGATGTGGTCGGTCTGCTCGACGACCGGCAGCACCTCGACGCCCGCGAAGGAGGTCTGGCGGCGGCCCTGGTTGTCGAACGGCGAGATCCGCACCAGGCGGTGAGTGCCCTGCTCGACCGAGAGCGTCCCGTAGGCGTACGGGATCTGCACGGCGAAGGTGGTCGACTTGATGCCCGCCTCCTCCGCGTACGACGTCTCATAGATCTCGGTCTTGTAGCCGTGGCGCTCGGCCCAGCGCAGATACATCCGCTGGAGCTGCTCGGCGAAGTCGGCGGCGTCCACCCCGCCCGCCTCGGCGCGGATGTTCACGACCGCCTCACGGGCGTCGTACTCGCCGGACAGGAGGGTGCGCACCTCCATCTCGTCGACCGCCTTGCGGACGGCCTCCAGCTCGGCCTCGGCCTCGGCGCGGGCGTCGTCGTCGCCCTCGTCGGCGGCGAGCTCGAACAGCACCTCGAGATCGTCGATCCGGCCGCGCAGCTCCTCGGCCCGGCGCAGGTGCCCCTGGAGATAGGAGAGCTTGCTGGTGACCTTCTGCGCGTTCTCCGGGTCGTCCCACAGGGACGGGGCCGCCGCCTGCTCCTCGAGCACGGCGATGTCGGCCCTCATCCTGTCGAGGTCCAGGACGGCCTCGATCGACCCCATGGTCGAGGAGAGGGACTTCAGCTCTTCGGATACATCGACGACTGCCACGGGACCAGCGTAACCGCTGCGGAAGACTGACCGTCCCCGGTCATGGCGTACCGGGGTCCTGGGAGGCGGAGTGCTCGCCGCCCTTGGGCGGATCGCCGCCGTCGTCGCCGCTCGCCGCCAGCCATCCGCCGAGCCCCACGGCGACCAGCGCGGCCAGGGTGACCGCGGCCACCTTCAGCCGACGGCGGCGCAGCGCGCCCGCGACCGCGGGGTTGCGGGCCGAGCCCGCCCGGCGCTGGCCGTGCACCCGGGGGGCGCGCGCGGTGCCGTGGGCGCCGCCCGCGAGCTCGTCCGCGCTGGGCACCCGCATGCTGGTGTGGGTCTCCCGGCTGGAGTCCGGCACCGCGCCCGGGACCAGCGGCACCGCGCCGCGCCGCCGCGGGGGCGTATGCGGCGCGGGCCCGGAGGCGGGGACGGAGACGCCGCGGTGCGGAGTCTCGGCCTCCGCACCCTCCCGCTCGCCGCCCTCCTGCTGCTCATCGGGCTCGTCGATGTCCAGCGGCGGGTATCCGGCCAGGCCGGGCAGCAGCTCGCGCAGCCGGGCGGCCAGCTCGGAGGCGCGCAGCCGGGAGGCGGGCGCCTTGGCCAGGCACTGGAGGAGCAGCTGCCACAGCTCGTCGGGGATCCCGGGCAGCGGCGCCACGGTCTCGGTCACATGGCGGCGCAGGATCGCGCCCGGATGGCCACCGCCGAAGGGCGTGAAGCCGGCCAGCATCTCGTACAGGACCGTCGCCAGGGCGTAGACATCCACGCTGGCCCGGGGCGGCAGCCCCTCGACGATCTCGGGGGCGAGATAGTCCGGGGTGCCGATCACGCTGCGCGGGTTCGGCGAGCGGCCCTGGGAGGAAGCCCGGTCGCGGGCGGGCTGGGCGCGGATCGGGGTCGGCTCGTCGACCAGCCGGGCGATGCCGAAGTCGGTGAGCAGGGCGGGGTGCGCACCGCCGGGGCCGAGCGGCCCCTGCATGTCCAGCAGCACGTTCTCCGGCTTGACGTCGCGGTGGACGACCCCGGCGGCGTGCGCGGCGGCCAGCGCGTCGGCGACGTCGGTCGCGATCGCGACGGCGGCCTCGGGGGCGAGCCTGCGCTCGCGGTCGAGGCGGGTACGCAGATCCGTACCGCGGATCAGGTCCATGACCAGCGCGAGGTCATTGCCGTCGACCACCAGGTCGCGCACCCCGACCACCCGGGGGTGGTCGAGGCCGAGCAGTGCGGTGCGCTCCTGGACGAAGCGCTCCACGAGCTCCTGGTCGGAGGAGAGGTCCTCACGCAGGAGCTTGATGGCGACGGGTCCCTCGGGCCCGTCGCCCAGCCACACCGCGCCGGCGCTGCCGCGCCCCAGGAGCTGATGCGCGGTGTACCGACTGCCGATCTTCCGTGACAAGACTGCTCCGAATCCTCACGAACAAGGGGGGCACGTTGGCGACAAAGCTACGCGGCTACTGGCGCGTTGGGGGCACCAGACAACGCCAACTGTCACTTCTGCGGCGGAAAACACCCTTCGGATGTCGACAAATCACCGGAGCGGGAGGTGCGGAGGCGGAGGTATGCGGAGGTATGGGGACGGATCAGCTGCTGGGCCCCAGGGGGCCGATCAGCTGTCGGGACCGCTCGGGCCGCCGAGGTCCTCGATCCACTGGCCGATGTCCTTGGCCCAGCCCGAGACCGCGTCCCAGTAGCCCTTGCCGTCGGCGATCCAGTCCTTGAGCGGGCTCAGCTCCCAGACCAGCCAGGAACCGATGATCAGGACCACGATCACGAACAGACAGCCCTTGAGGCACCCCAGGCCCGGGATCTTCATCCGGTTGGGGTTGGAGCTCCGCTGCCGGGGCTCGCGACGCGGCTCCGGCTGCTGCGGCGGCGGGGCGTAGCGCTGCGGCTGGGGCTGCTGGGGGTGGTGCGGCGCCGGGGCGTACTGCTGCGGCTGCTGCTGGGCGTACGGCGGCGGCTGCTGGCGGCCCCGCCGGCGCTGGGGCGGCTGCTGGGGCTGCTGGTATTGCTGCGGCTGCTGGTATTGCTGCTGCTGGTACTGCTGCTGTGGCGCGGGGCGGTGGGGGCGGCGGCGCAGCGGGTCCTCGGTCGGGTCGAGGTACTGGACCTGGGTCTGCTCATTGCGGTCGCGGGCCGCGCGCATTTGGTTCTGCCAGGGGTGCGGATCGTCCTGGCCGGGCCCACCGGGCGGTACGGGCGGCATGGCGCGCGTCGGGTCGGCGCCCCCGGCCGGTCCGGAGCCGCTGGGCAGCACCTGGGTGGGGTCGGCGTTGGCCCCGGCGTTCGCGCCTGTGGTGGGCATCACGTTGGTGGGCGCGGCGGGGTCGTACGAGGGGGTGCCGCCCGGGGCGTTCGTGGGGAGCGCCTGGGTCGGGTCGGCCGCGCCCGCGGGCGCGGTGTCCGGGACCGGGGCGGGCGCCGGGTCCGGGGCGAGCAGCGCGGCGACGCCGAGCGCCGCCTCGGCCTGCGCGGCCGAGGCGTGCACCCCGACACCGGCGGCGACCACGCGCAGCGCCCGGCCCAGGCTCTCGGCGCTCGGGCGCTCCTCGGGCCGCTTGCGCAGACAGCGCTCTATGACGGTCCACAGCGGCTCGGGCACGGTCGAGGGGCGGCGCGGCTCCTCGCTGAGGTGGCGGTGGAGCACCTCGAGAGCGGTGTTGCCGGCGAACGGCGGACGGCCGGTGACCAGTTCGTAGAGCATGATGCCCGCGCCGTAGATGTCCACCGCGGAGGTCTGCGGGCGGCCCTCGGCGGACTCCGGCGCCACATAGGCGGGGGTGCCGACGAACTCCTGGGTGCGGGTGAGGCCGGGCGAGTCGGCGAGGCGCGCGATGCCGAAGTCGGTCAGCATCGGGTGCATCTCCTGGCCCTCGCCGGTGCCCGCGAGCAGCACGTTGGCGGGCTTCAGATCGCGGTGCACCACGCCGTCGGCGTGGCTGGCGGCGAGCGCGTCGGCGATCTGGGCGGTGAGGAGGGATGCGGCCACGGGGGTGAACGGGCCGTTGCTGCGCAGGTAGTTGTGCAGGTCCGGGCCGTCGATCAGATCCATGACCAGGGCCAGCAGATCACCCTCGACCACCAGGTCGCGGGTGCGGACGATGTTGGGGTGGGTGAGCCTGAGCAGCACCGAGCGCTCGCGGAGAAAGCGCATGACGATGTCCGCGTCGTTCGCGAGCTCCTCCTTGAGGACCTTGATCGCGACGGTCTCGCCGGGCTGCCCGGCCACGGCCGCCTCGGCCCCCGCCGTCTCCCGCTGGCTGGCCCGCCAGACGGTGCCCGTGGCTCCGCGCCCGAGCGGCTCCTCGAGCAGGTATTTGCTGCCTACCGGCCGCACGTCATGCGCTCCCTGATCGTGGTCTTACATCGGTGGACTGCGATGGTCTGCTGGGTGGGTCTGCTCTGGTGCTCGTCTTGTCGTACTCGTCCGCACCACTGTAATGGCGACGCACGGTGCGCCCTATCCGATCACCACACGAGGGTCCGGCGCAGGGATCGGGAACGGGGTCCGGCGCGGGGGAAGACGTGTGATCCGGACGGATGGTTGCCAACGGTGGTCCCGGTCGCTCGTTGACCGCTCAATCGACGCTCAAACGGGCGCGATCGGGCGCGGAGGGGCGGCTTCCGTCACCTCAAGGGCGGCTCAAGGGCGGCCGTTCCGGTCGCAATCAGCCAGTTTCGGCCGACTAGCCGACCAATCAAGATCATGTAGCGCCGGGCGGCGGGCGAAGTGTCGGTGGCAGGTGCGAGGATGCAGGCAGCACGGAAGCGCCGAGCGCCGGGAGGCTCACGCTCCGTGACCCGTACGACCCCGTACGGACCTGTACGTGCCGAAGGGCCTGGGGGCGGTGGTGGGGGTCGGCACCCCTGCCCGGCCCCCCGGACAGAAGGGACCGTTGACGGCGATGCAGATTCGGCTGACCGTCCTCGGGCCGCGCAGCGCCCACCCGGGCCGTTCCGGCCACCATCCTGCGCCCGCGTCCGGGCCGCACGCCCTCGTGGGCGCGGTGGACGTCCTGGTCACCGCGCCCGTCGGCACCGCCCTCGCCGCGGTGACCAGTGGGCTGGCCGACGCGGTCGCCGCGGCCGGGTACGAGGCGGGGGGCGCCGGCGGCGGGAGCGGCGGCGCGGTGGTGCTGTACGCGGGGGGCGAGCGGCTGGACCCGCAGCGCTGTGCGCTCGGCGAGCCGCCGCTGGTGGACGGCGCGGTGCTCTCCCTGCACGGCCCCGCCGACCCCGACTCCGACCACTACCCCGGCTACCCCGGCCTGCCCGAGACCGCCGTCACCGACGCCACGGTCCACCTGGACGTGGTCGCGGGGCCCGACGCGGGCGGCGTCCATCTGCTGCATGGCGGCCAGGTCCGCATCGGCCGCTCCGCCGACGCCGACGTCCCCCTGGACGACCCCGATGTCTCCCGGCTGCACTGCGCGGTCACGGTCGCCGAGGACGGCCGCGTGACCATCGCCGACCTCGGCTCGACCAACGGCACCGCCGCCGACGGCGTCCCCGTGGGCCCCCAGCCGGTGCCCCTGGAGCCCGGGGCGCTGCTGCGGATCGGCGAGTCCGCCCTGCGGCTGCGCGTCCCCTCCGCGGCACCGGCGATGCCCTCGGCCCCCACCCGCCTCCCCGTCCGGGCGGACGGCGAGGGCCACCTCCGCGTCATCCCCGCCGGTGACCACCCCACCCACGCCAAGGCCCCCTGGACCGGCGCCCCCCAACCGGCCGCCCCCACCCACACCACCCAGGGCCCCTGGGCCCCTCCCACCCGCCACCCCGGCACGGGCTGGACGAGGGTGGGCCAGCCTGGTGACGAGTCTCACGCGGCCCACGAGAGGGCTGGTGCCCACGGGGATGCCGACGGCTGGGGCCCGGACGCGGCCGCGGCCCCCGGACCGCGCGGCGGCGCGGCCGGACGTGGCCGGGGCCCGCAGGCCCCCTCGGCCCCCGGCGCCCAGCCGTACGAGGACCCGTCCATCGCCCGCACCCGACGCAGTGAGCGCGCCCCCGGGACCGGAGCCGCCGGACAGGGCCCAGCGGGGCAGCCCGCGCGACCCGACCAGGGCCGACCCGGCGCGGGCGGCAGCGCGCATCCGGGCCACGGCTCACGCCCGACCGGCAGCCGCCGCTCGGACGCCCCCCAGGACCACCGGCCCGCACCCCGTGGAACCGCCGGCGACCCGGCGAGTCACGGCGACGCCCGGCGCGGCGGTCAGCCGTACGGCCGAGGACGCGGCCTGGAGGGCCCGCAGGGGCCCTCCGCCGACGCGGGCCACAGCGCGGCGTCGTACGACGGCCGGTCCGCCGCTCCCGAACCGCGCACCCCCTACCCCGGCGGTCAACCGGGCCCCGGGGAGCGTACGCATGGCGGGGGCTATGCGCTGGATGCGCCTGGGGCGCAGGCTCGGCGGCGGGGGATAGGGGCCTGGGTGCGGCAGTTGGCCGGGGGGAAGGCGGCCGAGCGGGATGGGGTGCGGGAGGACCAGGGCGCGGCGGCGCGGGCGGCCGCGGAGGCGGAGTCGTTGCAGCGGCGGTGGCCGGATCCGGCCACCATGCTGATGACGGCGCTGGGGCCGGGCTCGCGCCTCTGGGAGCGCGCCCCCGGGCATCCGGACGCGCTCACCGTACGGCTCGGCTCGGCCGACCAGCTGACGGCCGACGGCGGGCCGCTGCCCGCCGCGCCCGTGACCGTCGATCTGCGGCAGTGCGGTTCGCTGGGGCTCGCGGGCCCGCGGACGCGGGTGGCGGGGCTCGCCCGGTCCGTCGTGGCGCAGCTGGCGGCCCTGCACTCACCGGCCGCGCTGGAGATCGTGCTGATCAGCGGCGAGGAGCGGCTCGCGGAGTGGTCGTGGCTCGGCTGGCTGCCGCAGGTCCAGCCGTTGCGCGGGCAGGACTGCCGGTTGCTGCTCGCGTACGACGTGGAGCAGGCCGCGGCCCGTACGGAGGAGCTGACCCGACGGCTGGAGGACGGGCCGCTGGGTCCGGGCTGGGCGAGCGCCTCCCCGGCCGCCGCGCGGTCTGTCGCCGCACGCCACTTCGGGCCGTACACCGTGGTGGTCGTGGACGGCGCCCCCGGTCCGGGCGCGCTGCACGACACGCTCGCCCGGCTGGCGGTGAGCGGTTCCGCGGCCGGAATCCATCTGCTCTGTCTGGCGGAGGCGCCCGCCGCGTCGCCCACCTCCCCGCTGCCCATGAGCTATGAGGCCGCGCGCTCCGCGTCCGCCGCCTTCGCGGCGTGCGGGGTGGCGGCGGTGCTGAGCGGTGATGTGGCCACGGGGCTCCAGATCGTCCACGGGGACGGGACCGGGACCGGCACGAGTGGGGTCAGCGGGATCACGGGCGCGACCGGCGCGACCGGCGCCACCGGCGCCACCGGCGCCACCGTGGACGCGGTGTCGGCGGCGTGGGCCGAGCGGTTCGCGCGGGCGCTCGCGCCCCTGCGCCCGGCCGCCTCCGCGCAGGACGGCGCGTTCGGCGGCTCCGACGGCCCGCCGACCGTCCCGCTGCCGGACTCGGCGCGGCTGCTGGACGAGTTGGGGCTGGCGCGGGCCACGCCCGCGTCCCTGCTGGCCCGTTGGGCGGCCGCGGCGGACGAGGTCCCGGCGGGCGGCCGGGCGCTGGCCGTCCTCGGCGCCGGTCCGCGCGGCCCGCTCGCGGTCGATCTGGCCGCCGAGGAGGGTCCGCACGCACTGATCGACGGCGCGGCGGGCACCGGAAAGACGGAGCTGCTGCGCTCGTTCGCCGCCTCGCTCGCGGCCGCCGAACGGCCGGACCGGCTCGAGCTCATCCTGGTCGATGGGGATGGGGCCGGAGCGGGCGAGGGGCTGCGCGTGTGCACGGATCTGCCGCATGTCTCGACGCATCTGTCGGCCACCGACCCGGTACGCATGCGGGAGTTCGCGCAGGCCCTCAGCTCGGAGCTCAAGCGCCGCGCCGAACTGCTGGGCCACCAGGACTTCACGGATTGGCACGCCCGGCCCCACCACCCCGGCGAGGGTGAGAGCGGCGGCGACAGCGGCGACGACGCGGGTCCGGGCAGCACCTCGGGCGGCGCCAGGGGCGCCAACACGGGCGCGTCCGGCCCTGGCGCGCCGGGTGCGGCCAGTGGGCCTGGTACACGCCGTACATCCGGTGCGCCCGGTGCAGCCGGTACGTCCGGTGCAGCCGGTGCGCCTGGTGCCGGTACGCCCGGTTCATCCGGCGCACCGGGCGCCGGTTCGTCCGGTGCGCCAGGTGCGGCCCGTTCAGGCGGTGCCCCCGGCACAGCCGGTGCGTCCGGCGCATCCGGCGTGTCCGGCGCCGGTTCGTCCGGGGCGCCGGGTGGAGCCGGTGTACCCCGCGCAACTGGTGCGCCCGGTTCGTCCGGCGCACCCGGCGCCGGTACGCGCGGTTCGTCCGGTGCCGGTACGCGCGGTGCACCCGGTGCCGGTACGCCCGGTTCATCCGGCGCACCCGGTGCCGGTTCGTCCGGTGCGCCAGGTGCGGCCCGTTCAGGCGGTGCCCCCGGCACAGCCGGTGCGTCCGGCGCATCCGGCGTGTCCGGCGCCGGTTC
>NZ_JAGGLR010000007.1 GCF_017874715.1 Streptomyces iranensis
TCACCCACACCATCACCGCCTGCCAACAAAAAGGCCACCGCGCCCGACTCATCGACGTGAACTACGCCTCCCACAGCGCCCAAATCGACGAAATCACACAGGAGTTGAACGAACTCCTCGCCGGGGTCAAGCCGGTCCCGGGCAAGGTGGCGTTCTACTCGACCGTCACCGGAACCCGCATGGACACCAGCGCACTCGACACCGCCTACTGGGTCAGGAACCTCCGCGAACAAGTACGCTTCGCCGACGCCGTACGAGCACTCCTCGACGACGGCCACCGCGTATTCATCGAAGCCAGCACACACCCCGTCCTCACCATCGGCATGCAGGAGAGCATCGAGGAGGCGGGGGTCGACGCGGTCACCATCCCGACCCTGCGGCGCGACCACGGTGGCGCGGCCCAGCTGGCGCGGTCGGTGGCACAGGCGTTCACCGCCGGAGTCAGCGTCGACTGGACCCGCTGGTTCCGCACCGACCCCGCACCCCGCACCATCGACCTGCCCACCTACGCCTTCCAGCGTGAGCGGTACTGGCTGGACGGAGAGGGCGGGCCGGGTGGCGACCCGGCCGATCTGGGGCTGACGGCCGCCGGGCATCCGCTGCTCGGCGCCGCCGTGGAACTCGCCGACGGCACCACTCACGTGCTCACCGGCCGGATCTCCACGCGGTCCCATCCATGGCTCGCCGAGCATGTGGTGGCGGGTACGGTGCTGGCGCCGGGCGCGATGCTGGTGGAGTGGGCGCTGCGAGCGGCCGACGAGGCCGGCTGCGGCGGTGTGGAGGAACTGGCGCTCCAAGTGCCGCTGGCGCTGCCCGAGTCCGGTGGGCTGCGGGTGCAGGTGGTGGTGGGTGCCGCGGCGGAGGACGGGCGGCGTGAGGTGCGGATGTACTCGCGTCCCGACCGGCCCGACCGGCCCTACCGACCCGACCGGCCCGACCGTCCCCAACGGCCCGACGCCCCCAACGGCACAGACCACGCCCCGGCCCTCGATTCCGGCCCGGACGCGGGGTGGGTGTGTCATGCGGTGGGCGTGCTCGCGCCCGCCGCCGACGCCCCCGCACCGGTGGAGGGCCTGGGCGGGGCATGGCCGCCGCCGGGCGCGGAGCCGCTGGACGTCGGTGCCTTCTACGAGCAGGTGATGGCGGCGGGGTACGGCTACGGCCCGGCGTACCAGGGCCTGACGGCCGCGTGGCGCCAGGGCGGGGATGTCCTCGCCGAGGTGGCACTGCCCGATGCCGCGGGAGGCCGGGACGGATTCGGCATCCATCCGGTGCTGCTGGACGCGGCGCTGCATCCGTCGCTGCTGATGGACCGGCCCGAGGGCCAGGAGGACGACGGCCAGGTGTGGTTGCCGTTCGCCTGGAACGGCGTGTCACTGTGGGCCACCGAGGCGGCCACGGTACGGGTCCGGCTGTCGCGGGACGAGGAGCGGCAGTCGCTGCGGCTGACGGTGGCGGACACGGTGGGTGCGCCGGTGCTGACGGTCGACTCGCTGGTGACCCGCCCTGCCGCGACGGACCGGTCGCGCACGGCCGCCCGTGCCGTGGACGGGCTGTTCACCCTGGACTGGACGCCGCTGCCCGCTCCGGCCACCGCACCGTCCCCCACCTCGGTGGTCGGCGACGGCGGTTGGGTGGTGCTGGGCGAGGACCGGCTGGGGCTGGCGGAGCCGGTCCGGGCGGGCACGAGCGACGCAGTGGCATGCCATCCGGACCTGGAGGCGCTGATCGCGGCCGTCGACGCGGGCGAGCCCGCCCCTGCCGTCGTCCTGGCCCATCCGTACGCCGCCGAGGGCGGCCACGGGGACGGACTGGAGGCGGACGGACTGGAGGCGACCGAGGAGCTGCTGGGGCTGGTGCAGTCCTGGCTGCGGCGCCCGGCGCTGGCCGACACGCGGCTGGTGGTCGTCACACGGGGCGCGGTGGCGGCGGCCCGTCCCCGCAAGGACACCGATGACACCGATAGCGCCGATCGCGCCGACGACACCGACGCCACCGCACTGGATCCGTCCGGTGCCGGGGCGTGGGGGCTGATCCGCAGCGCCCAGTCGGAGAACCCGGGCCGGTTTGTGCTGCTCGACCTCGCTGAGGGCCGCGAGGGCCGCGAGGACCGCGAAGGACTCGTGGAGGCCGTGGTGCGCGCGATCGAGGCGCATGAGCCCCAGATGGCGCTGCGGGACGGACGGGTGCTGGTGCCCCGGATGGTCCGCGCGACGGTCGCGACCGGCCCGGCCATCGACGGCCAGGACGAGGAGGAGACCGCCGGGCTCGACACCGAGGGCACCGTGCTGATCACGGGTGGCACCGGCACCCTGGGCGCTCTGGTCGCCGAACACCTGGTGCGCGCATGGGGCGTCAGGCATCTGCTGCTGGTGAGCCGGAGCGGCCCGGAGGCCATCGGCGCAGATGAACTCACCGATCGGCTGACCGAGTTGGGGGCGCGGGTACACATCACCGCGGCCGATGTCACCGACCCGGACGCGGTGGCCGATCTGGTGGCCGGGGTCGATCCCGCGCATCCGCTGACCGGTGTGGTCCACGCGGCCGGGGTGCTGGACGACGCCGTCCTCACCACCCAGACCCCGGAGCGGCTGGCCCGGGTGTGGCGTCCGAAGGCCACGGCCGCGGCCCATCTGCACGCCGCGACCGCGGAACTGCCGCTGTCCCTGTTCGTGATGTTCTCCTCCACGGCGGGCACGCTGGGCGCCTCCGGGCAATCCAACTACGCTGCGGCGAACGCCTATTGCGACGCGCTGGCCGCCCGCCGCCGCGCCCTCGGCCTGCCGGGGCTTTCCGTGGCGTGGGGCCTGTGGGCCGACGCCAGCGCGATGACCGGGCATCTGGCGGAGACGGACCGGGCCAGGATGAGCCGGTCGGGTATCGGAGCGATGTCCAGCGAGCGGGCGCTGGGGCTCCTGGACGCCGCCGTGCGCCACGGCCACCACCATCTGATCGCCATCGACCTGGACGTACGGGCGCTGGCGGGCCGGCCGGCGCTCACCCTGCCCGCTCCCCTGCGGGCGCTCACCGGTGGCGGTACGGCCCGGCGCACCGCGGCCACGGCCCGGCCGCACACCGACTGGGCCGGTCATCTGGCCGCGCTGCCGCTGGAGGAGCAGCGCCGTACGCTGCTCAATCTGGTCCTCACCCATGCCGCGGCGGCGCTGGGCCACTCCGACCCGGGGCGGATCCAGACCGAGCGCGGCTTCCTGGAGCTCGGCTTCGACTCGCTCACCGCGATCGAGCTGCGCAACAGGCTGACGGCCGTGACCGGGCTGCGGCTGGCCACCACCCTCATTTTCGACCACCCGAATCCGGCCGCGCTCGCCGTCCATCTGCATGCGGAATTGGCGCCCGAGGACGTGGATCCGCTCGCCCCGATGCTGGGCGAAATCGACAGGCTGGAAAGCGCGCTGCTTTCCGTCGCCCAGGACGGGGCGGCACATGAGGCGCTGTTGAAACGCCTTCAGTCCACGCTGTCGAAACTGGGCGCCTTGCACGGCGGTGGGACGGAGGAAGGCCAGGCGGCCGGCCGTATTCGGGACGCCACGGCCGACGAGATCTTCCAGTTCATCGACCAGGACCTGGGCCGAAGCGAAAGCGACGGAGAGCATGCACATGGGGGCACACGGTGATTGATGAGCGAAGCCGGAAGAAGCTCATTCTCGAGCACAGCCGCCGGATGAACGCCGCGGATATCGACGGGCTTCTCGAACTCTACGCGCACGAGGTCACGTTCGAGGATCCGGTCGGATCGGGGCGCAGGACCGGACGGGACGCCCTCCGTGCGCATTTCGAGGAGCTCGCCGCGGCGGGTATCACCGAGATTCCCGGTGAGCCGGTCGCGGGGCAGGACGGGGTGCATGTCCTGGTGCCGGTGACGGCCACCATGGACTATCTGCCCAAAGGCCCCGGCTTCACCGAGCGCGGCTGGCTGGCGGCTCCGGACGCCCCGGAGAACTCCCGCATCACCTGGGAGTACGTCCTGATGATGCGCGCGGGGGCCGGTGGCCTCATTCAGGAACTGCAGATGTTCTGGGGGAGGTCGGACATTGGTATCGCCGACTGATCCCCCACGACCCCGGCACCGCACAGGAGGCGTTCATGGCCGATGAGGCGACCCTCAAGAGGATGGCTCTGGAATACGCGCGGCGCATGAACGAGGGTGATGTCGCGGCCGTATTGGAGCTGTTCTCGGACGACATCGTCTTCGAGGACCCAGTCGGCGCGCCCCCGCTCATCGGAAAGGACGCCCTTCGCGGACACATCGCCTGGTCCATCGAATGCCAGGTGCACGAGACCCCGGGCCGTCCGGTCACTTCCATGGACGGCCGCAGGGTGGCGGTGCCGACCACGGTCACGGTGTACGCGCCGACCAAACTCACCTTCAGCATCATCGGCGTGATCGAACTCGGTGATGACGGTCTGGTCCATCACGCCCAGGCGTTCTGGGGCATCACGGATACGAAAGTGGGCGACGGCCCCGAACTCACCGGTGTCGCGCATTTCATGGCGGTCACCCAGAACCTCGCCAAGATGGTCCAGGCCAAGGGCAGCCCCAGTCCGACGGGAAAGCCGTAAGCGGTGAAGGGAGGGGAGCGAAAACCATGACCGAACCCACACACGGAATCGTTCTGGGCGGGGGCTGGGCGGGAATGCTGGCCGCCCATGTGCTGGCCCGCCATCTGGAACGTGTCACCGTCGTGGAGCGCGATGTGCTGCCGGACGGCCCCCGGCACCGCAAGGGATCGCCGCAGGGACGCCATGTCCATGTGTTGTGGTCCAGCGGTGCGCGCATCGTGGACACGCTGCTGCCGGGCATGATCGACCAACTGCTCGACGCGGGCGCCCGCCGGATCGGATTCCATCAGGATCTGGTGACCTTGACTTCCCACGGCTGGCAGCACCGCTTTCCGCCGCGGCAGTACGCCCTGATGTGCACCCGTCCGTTCCTGGACTGGAAGGTCCGCGACCGCGTACTCGCCACCGGGCGGATCACCGTGCGCCGGCGCACCGAGATCCTCGATCTGGTCGGCGACGCCAAACGGGTCACCGGGGTCCGGGTGCGCGACGTGGACACCGGGGCGGGCGAAACCCTGGAGGCCGATCTGGTGGTCGACGCCTCCGGGCGAGGTTCCCGGCTCCGGCACTGGCTGTCGGCGCTGGAGGTGCCGCCGCTGGAGGAGGACATCGTCGACGCGGGCATCGCCTACGCCACCCGTGTGTACCAGGGCCCGCCGGGCGCCGCGGCCGGATTCCCCGCCGTCAACGTGGCCGCCGACCACCGGCTGCGCGAGCCGGGCCGGTTCGGGGTGGTGTATCCGCAGGAGGACGGCACCTGGATGGTGACCCTGTCGTGCACCCGGGGCGCCGGACTGCCCACCCGTGACGACGAGTTCCTGCCCTACGCGCGGACACTGCGTCATCCGCTGGTCGCCGATCTCATCGCGCTCGCCAAGCCGCTGACCTCGGTGGCCGTCTCGCGGGTCGGTGCCAACCGGCGGCTGTATCCGGAGCGCCTGGACATCTGGCCGGAGGGGCTGCTGGTGCTCGGGGACGCGCTGGCCGCGTTCAACCCGATCTACGGCCATGGCATGAGCTCGGCGGCTCGCGCGGCCGCCGCACTGGACACCGAGCTCCAGCGGTCCGGGATCGCCGGGGGAACGACGCACCGGGCCCAGCAGGCGATCAGCGCCACCGTGGACGACCCCTGGATCATGGCCGCGTCCAAGGACGTGGAGTACGTCAACTGCCGGATGAACACGACGGATTCACGGCTGACGGGCGGGGCCGTGGCGCGGCAGCGCTTCTCCGATCTGATCGCCGACCGGTCGATTCGGTCCTCGGCGGTGTGTGACGTGGTGACCGACGTCATCAGCCTCACCGCCCCGCAGGCCGAGCTGGCGTCCAGCCGCTTCCTGTCGCTGATGCAGAAGGACCGGGTCCTCCCGGAGCTCACCGAGCCGCCGCTGACCGCCGATGAGCTCGCGCTGGTGGGTCTGAGCCCGCGCAGCGCAGTGGGTGCGGGCGGCTCATGAGCACCGAGGAAAAGCTCGTCGACTATCTCAAGTGGACCACCGCCGAGCTCCATGAGACCCGGCAGCGGCTGCGGGAGGTCCAGGAGGAGCTGGAGGAGCCGATCGCCATCGTGGGCATGGCCTGCCGGTTCCCCGGCGGTGTGCGCACCCCGGCCCAGCTGTGGGACCTGGTGGCCGACGGGCGGGACGCCGTCTCCAGCTTCCCCACCGACCGGGGCTGGGACCTGGAGAACCTCTACCACCCCGATCCGGAAAACCACGGCACCTCGTATGTGCGGGCCGGCGGTTTCATCTATGACGCGGCCGACTTCGACGCCGAGTTCTTCGACATCGGCGCCCGGGAGGCGGCGGCCATCGAACCGCAGCAGCGGATGCTGCTGGAGCTGGCGTGGGAGGCGACGGAGAGCGCGGGCATCGATCCGCACACCCTGCGGGGCAGCCGGACCGGTGTCTACACGGGGGTGATGTACCACGACTACGCCTCGCGTCTGGACGAGATCCCCGAGGGTCTGCTGGGCCATGTGGGCAACGGCAACGCGGGCAGTGTGTCCTCGGGCCGGGTGGCGTTCACCCTCGGTCTGCAGGGCGCGGCGGTCAGCCTGGACACCGCCTGTTCGTCGTCGCTGGTGGCGATGCATCTGGCGGCCGGGGCACTGAGGCGGCGCGAGTGCACGCTGGCGCTGGCCGGTGGCGCCGCCATCATGTACACCGCGAGCGTGTTCCAAGTGGCCTCCAGTCAGCGCCAGTTGTCACCCGACGTCCGGTGCCGGTCGTTCGCGGACGCCGCCGACGGCATGGTGTACGGGGAGGGCGCCGGTCTGCTGCTGCTGGAGCGGCTGTCGGACGCACGGCGCAACGGCCATCCGGTGCTGTCCGTGATCCGCGGCTCGGCCATCAACCAGGACGGTGCCAGTACGGGCATGGCCGCGCCCAACGGCCCGGCCCAGCAGCAGCTGATCCGCGACGCCCTGGCGAACGCCCTGCTGTCCACGGGGGACGTGGACGCGGTGGAGGCGCATGGCACGGGCACCGCGTTCGGCGACTCCATCGAGCTCCAGGCGCTGCTCGCCACGTACGGACAAGACCGTCCGGACGACCGGCCGCTGCTGCTGGGATCCATCAAGTCGAACATCGGTCATACGCAGGCCGCCGCCGGCATGGCCGGTGTGATCAAGATGGTGATGGCGATGCGCCGGGGCGTACTGCCGCGTTCGCTCCACATCGACCGGCCGACCCGGCTGGTGCACTGGCGCAAGGGCGCGGTGCGGCTGCTGACCGAGCGGGTTGACTGGCCGCGGGTGGACCGGCCACGGCGGGCCGGTGTGTCCTCGTTCAGCGCCAGCGGCACCAACGCCCATGTGATTCTCGAGGAGTTCACCGAATCGGTGGAGGGCACCGCCGACGAGGGTGGCGTCCGCGACCCGGGGGTGGTGCCGTGGGTGCTGTCCGCGCGGGGTGCGGCGGCGCTGCGCGGCCAGGCCCGTGCGCTGGCCGCATATGTGGCCGCTCCCAGGCTGTCCCCCACAGACGTCGGTTGGTCGCTGGTGACCACGCGATCGGTGTTCGACCACCGGGCGGTCGTGGTCGGCCGCGGGCCGGACGAGCTGAGGGCGGGACTGGCCGCGCTGGCGGCCGGTGAGCCGCACCCCTCGGTGGTGGGGCCCGATGTGGCCCGTACCAGCGCGGCGGCTTCGGCGGGCGGGACGGTGTTCGCCTTCGGCGGCGAGGGCGGTCATCCGCCGGGGACGGGCCGCGAGCTGTACGACCGGTTCCCCGTCTTCGCCACGGCCTTCGACGAGGTCGGTGGGCTGCTCGGGGCGGAGGGGGAGCACGACGCGTCCTCCCGGGCCGGGCTGTTCGCCCTCTACGTGGCGCTGGCCCGGCTGCTGGCCTCGGTGGGGGTGCGGCCCGCCGCGGTGGTGGGCTGTGGGGTCGGTGAGATCGCCGCGGCCCACATCACCGGTGCTCTGGACCTCGCCGACGCCTGCCGACTGGTGGCCGCCGACGCCGGTCCGGGCCCGGTGGAGTACGAGCGGCCGCCCATGCCCTCGTTCGACGGGGCCGGTGCGGTGTGGGAGCTGGGGCCCGGGGTGATGCTGCCTTCCGCCCCGGCGGCGCTGGTGCTGGCGCCCTTCCGTGGCGAGGCCGAGGTGCGGGCGCTGATGTGCGGCCTGGCCCGTATGCACACCATGGGCGCCACCGTGGACTGGGCCACCCTGTTCGACGGCGATCCGGCTCCCCGCGCCGTCCCACTGCCCACCTACGCCTTTCAGCGACAGCGCTTCTGGCTGGAGAACGAGGCGCCGACGGAGGCCGTGCCCACGGTGGAGACCTGGGCGGAGGCCGAGTTCTGGGACGCCGTGGAACGTACGGACGCGGCGGCCCTGACCCGGGCGCTCGAGGTGCCCGCCGAGCGGCGGGAGGTGCTCGCGGAGATTCTGCCCGCCCTGGCCACCTGGCGGCGGCAGCGGGAGTGGCGCCACCGCATCGTCTGGAAGCCCCTCCCCGACCCGCCGACACCACGGCTGACCGGCACCTGGCTGATCGTGACGTCCGGCGACGGCGGGGACGGCGCCACGGTGGCCGCCGTGACCACCGCGCTGCGCGAACATGGCGCGGAGACCGCCATGTTCGCTCCGAACACCACGCCGCCGGACGACGCGGCGCCGGTCCGGCGGATGGCCGAGGCCACCGCCGGACGGTCGGTCGCGGGGGTGCTCTCCCTGCTGGCGCTGGAAGGCGCCCGGCCACCGGCCGGCGACGGGCGGAGCCCGGCGCTCGCCCCGACCGTGGAGTTGTTCGAGACGCTACGGCGGGCCGGGGTCGAGGCTCCGGTGTGGCTGGCCACCCGTGGTGGCGTCAGCGTCGACGTGGGCGATCCGATGTCCCGTCCGGAGCAGGCCGGGTTCCGGGGCCTGGGCGGCGCACTGGCGATGGAGCGTCCACGCCGGTGGGGCGGGCTGGTCGACCTGCCGGACAGGTTCGACGACCGCGCGCGGCGGCGGCTCGCGGGCGTGCTGGCCGGGGCGTACGGCGAAGTGGAGGTGGCCGTACGAGGCGACAGCTGCTTCACCCGGCGCCTGGTGCGCGATGTCCCCACGGCCCTCGCCACCCCCGCGCGACGGCTCCGGGGAACGGTCCTCATCACGGGTGCCGCCACCGCCCTGGGCGCCCACACCGCCCGCTGGGCGGCCGGGGACGGCGCCGAACACCTGCTGCTCATCGATACCGCGCCACCGTCCGCCGATCTGGTGGCCGAGCTCCGCGCCTCGGGCGTACGGACGTCCGTGGCCACCGTCGACGTGGCGGACCCGGAAGCGGTGGCCACGGCCGTCGCGGGAATTCCCGCGGAGTTCCCGCTGACGGCCGTCCTGCATCTCACGGCGCCCCTGGCCGCGGAGGCGGGGCGGCTGGAGGTGGCGCGGATCGAGCGCGAGTGGGCGGCCACGGTGGCGGGCGCGGTGAACCTCTGCGCCCTCGGCAGCGACCATGAGCTGTCGGCTTTGGTGCTCGGGTGCTCGGTCGTGGGCGTCCTGCCCAGCCCGGGTCTGGGCAACCAGGCGCCGGCGCACGCCTATCTGGGCGCGCTCGCCCAGGAGTGCCGGGCTCGGGGCGTTCGGGCGACCTCGGTGTGCTGGGGCTCGATCGACGACCCCGACACGGGCGTCGGCGCCGCCAAGCAGCTGCGCGCCAACGGGCTGCCCGCGCTGCCCCAGCGCTCGGCCGCCGCTCTGCTCCGGCAGGCGGTCATGGCGGACACGGCTTCCGTGGTCATCGCGGACATCGACTGGGCCTGGATGACCGCACACGCCTCCGAGCTGGGAACACATCGGCTCTTCGATGACGTCTCCGGCCCTTCGAGCACGCCGCATACGCACCGCGGTCGGTGACCGACGCCGACCGGCCCCAACCAGGCGGGAGTACCCATGAACACACACACCAAAGTCAACGACCACACCCCCGGCGACGGCACCGAAGCTCAAGGAGACGGATCAGCGATGCAGACGGAGAAGAGCGAGACCGCACTCGACGGGGCGGCGCTGCACCAGGCGCTCGCCATCGCCACGGCCGAGGAGCGCGAGGACATCATGCGGGAGACCGTACGGACACAGCTGGCCGACATCCTGGCACCCACCGTGGTGGAAGACGACAGCAACTTCCTGGAGAACGGGCTCACTTCGCTGACCGCTCTCGAACTCACCCGCAATCTGATGACGCTCACCGACGTGGAGATCCCCCTCGTCGCCATCCTGGAGTACCCCACCCCCGCCCAGCTCGGCCACTACCTGGCCGAGGCGTACGCCGCGGTGAACTCCGGTGACGGCGCCACGGCCTAGTCCGGCCCGCGGGGCACAACGCCGCGCGGGAGGGGATCAGCCCCCTCCCGCGCGGCGTTTTCGGTGCTGCGGGGCAAGTGCGTCAGAAGGCGCACTCCACATGCTTGATGGCCTCGACAAAGCTGGCCACCAGCCGCCGGGGCTTCCCCACCGTGCGGATCTCCGGCAGCCGGCCGAACAGCTCGCGGAAGAGCACCGTGACCTCCATCCGGGCGAGATGGGCACCCAGGCAGAAATGCGGTCCGACCGACCCGAAGGTCATATGCGGATTGGGGTCCCGGGTGATGTCGAACTCGTAGGGGTCGGGGAAGACGTCCTCGTCCCGGTTGGCCGACCAGTAGAAGAGCAGCAGCTTGTCGCCCTCCTCGAAGCGGTGGCCGTTCACCTCGCAGTCGCGCCGGACGGTGCGCCGCATCCAGTTGATGGGGGTGGCGACCCGCAGGATCTCCTCGACCGCGCCCGGCGCGTAGGCCTCGAAGTCGGAGAGCAGCAGCTTCCGCTGCTCCGGATGCTCGCTGAGCAGCACCAGACCGCGCGAGATGGCGTTGCGGGTCGTCTCCATTCCGGCGACGACGAGCAGGATGAAGAAGGACGAGAGCTCTTCGGGGCTGAGCCGCTCACCGTCGATCTGCGCCTGCACCAGCCGGGTGATCAGATCGCCCGTGGGGTTGCGGATGCGGTCGGCGGCGAGCCGTGCGATGTAGTCGGCGAGTTCATGGGAGGTCTTCAGCAGGGCGGCGGTGGCCTGATCGGCCCGGGGAACATATTCGGGGTCGAAGGTGCCGACGATGATATTGGACCGGTCGTAAATGAACTCGTAGTCGTCGTCGGGAATCCCCATCATGCCGCTGAGCACCGCGATCGGCATGATCGCCGCGACCTTCCGGACGAAGTCTCCCGGCCCTTCCGCGATGAGGTCGTCGACAATCTTCCGGGCCGCCTTGTGGGATGCCACCTCGAACTCGGCGGCCATTCCCCGGCCGAACGCGCGGGAGACCAGCCGGCGCATCCGGGCGTGCTGGGGATTGTCCATGTTGATCATCGATCCGAAGAAGTCGTTGAACTCCTCCGGCAGATCGATGATGCTGATCGCGGTGGGCACGGAGCCGAAGTCCTGCGGACGCCGGCTCACCTCGGCGATATCGGCATGCCGGACCATCGCGTAATAGCCGGACCCCTGCCCGAACCCGGGCATGACCGGCTCGCGGAAGAGAACGGGCTCCGGCCGTCCGCGCAGCGCCGCGAAGGCGGCATCGCGGTCGCCGTAGGGCTGTGCCCAGAAGGACAAGTCGGTGAGGTCGATGTTGTCGATATGGGCGAACCTGGATTCCGGGGGATACACGGCGCCTCACTTCGGCTCGGAGTCTACGGTCGGCAAGGGAGGTGGGTCGGCATGAGAGTATGAATCGCCCGGCCATCCAGCATCTCGCCTCCCGCTAAAGCGCCGCTAATTCGCGCATACCTCACATCCGCAGCGGTCGAATCGGATTGGGCGGTCCGGCTAGAATTCCGCCATGGATCTTTCCGTGCCCGTAACCGACGATGTGAAATTGCATTTCCGGCACCGGCCGGGAACGGCGTCGCCTCCCTTTCTCCTGGTCCATGGCATGGCGTCGAGCGCCCGGCTGTGGGACGAGGTCGCCGACCATCTGGCCGCCGCGGGCCATGCGGTGTACGCGGTGGATCTGCGCGGCCACGGGGACTCCGACACCCCGGAGACCGGATACGACATCCCGACCGCGGTCGCGGATCTGGTGGCGGCGTCCGCCGCCCTCGGGCTGGACCGGGTGGTGGTGGCCGGTCACTCCTGGGGCGGCAATATCTCGGTGCGGCTGACGGCGGAGCACCCCGAGCTGGTCGCCGCGCTGGCCCTGGTGGACGGCGGCTGGCTGGAGCCGGCCAAGGCGTTCTCCTCCTGGGACGCGTTCGTCGGGGCGCTGCGCCCGGCGTCCCTGGAGGGCGCCACCGTGCGGAGTGTGAGCGACTACTTCCGCGCCATCCACCCGGACTGGTCCCCGGCGGCGATCGAGGCCGCGGTGGCCACGATGCGGGAGAACCCGGACGGGTCGCTGTCCCGGCGCATGTCCACCGAGCAGCACATGTCGATCCTGTACAGCATCTGGAACGAGCCGCCGCGGCCGTGGTACGCGGCCGTCGACGTGCCCACCCTGCTCATGCCCGCCATCCCCAAGGGCGCGGACGCGAAGTGGGCAGACCGCATCCGCTCCCGCATCAGGGAGACCACGGCCGATCTGCGCCATGCGACGATGCGCGAATATCTCGACTCCGAGCACGATCTGCACGCCCAGCACCCCCGGCGGGTGGCCGACGATCTGCTCGACCTGGCTCGCGGCCTCCGGCCGACCGGCGACGCTCGCTGACGGCACGGCACCCCCGCCACCGACGGCTGAGCGCTCCGCGGGAAGTGTCGCGAGGTGCGATCGTTCATCCGCGGCCGCGTCGTGGCTGGTCGCGCCCGCGCGGCGGAGCCGCACATCGACACAGCCCCGCGCCCCTTCGGGACGCACCCGCACCGCACCGGACTTCAGCGAGGCCGCTTCGGCCCCCGCAGGGTCTCGGCCCGCTTCTCGATCGCCGAGATCAGCGCCCCGACCGTGGCCTCGAAGATCTGCTCGTCCGTCACCTCGGCGAGTTCGGCGCTCAGACGGGTGATGTTCGGGAGTGCCCGCGGGTCGACCAGCCGGTACTCGCGGGTCCAGGCGGACTCGTCGGCCGCGCGGGCCTCCGCGTCGAACAGGAAATAGGCGGCCTGCTGACCGACATAGGCGAGGAGTGAGTCCGCGACCATACGGTAGTGGAGGGCCGCCTCGGCGCCCTCGAGTCCGGCCTCCATGACGGCGCCGAGGATGAGTTCGACGACCCGGAACTCGTTGGGCCGCCGGGTGGTCCGGCTTGCCATGGCCGAGCCCACCACCGGGTATTTGAGGGCGACCGCCAGCGAGCCGTCGGCGAGCGCCCGGATGCGCCCCTTCCAGTCGAGGCCCTCGGGGATGCTGTCGAGCACCTCGCCGAGCGTGCGGTCCGCGACGGACAGCAGCAGCTCGTCCTTGTCGCGAAAGTGCCGGTAGATCGCGGTCGGGTCGGCACCGAGCTCCTCGCCGAGGCGCCGGACGGTGAAGGCGTCCTCGCTGCCGCGAGCCGCGATGCGCAGGCTCGCGTCGATGATCGCGTCGGGCGTCAGTTGACTGCCTGCGCGCTTGCTCCGGGCCGTGTTGGCGGGTGACTTCGGCATGGTGCGGCCAGTGTATCGATCCAGGAAACGATCAGCGCAATACCGTTGACAACAGCATTGCGCTGCCGTTCACTCCTCCACAACGACAAGCCAGCGGGTCAGCCCGCCGAGCCGGAGGTTGCTTCGATGGCACACCGCAGCCAACAGGCCGACACCGTTTTCATGGGTGGCCGGGTCTTCACCGGAGCCGGAAGAAGGCCCACCCCGGTGGACGCCGCCGTCGCCGTAGGGGGAGGCCGGATCCTGGCCGTCGCCGACGCGAGCGCGGTGTGGTCGCTCGCCGGCGCCGCCACGGAGGTCGTCGACCTGGAGGGCGGACTGCTCGTCCCCGGGTTCCAGGACGCCCATGTCCATCCCGTGGTGGGCGGAGCCCTGATGCTCGGCTGCGACCTGGGTGGGCGGAGCACCGCCGAGGGCTGTCTCGCGGTGGTGGCCCAGTACGCCAGGGACCATCCGGACGCGGCCTGGATCCGCGGCGGCGGCTGGTCCATGGACAGCTTCCCCGGGGGTACGCCGACGCGCGGCATGCTCGACGCGGCGGTGCCGGACCGGCCCGTCCTGCTCACCAACCGCGACGGCCACGGCGCCTGGGCCAACACCCGCGCACTCGACCTCGCGGGGGTCGACCGGCACACCCCCGACCCGGCGGACGGCCGGATCGAGCGGGAGCCGGACGGGACCCCGGCGGGCACCCTGCACGAGAGCGCCGTGGAACTGGTGGCCCGCCATATGCCGATCGCGACCCCGGACGAGGCGTACGCCGGTCTGCTCGCCGCGCAGGAGTACCTCTTCTCGCTGGGAGTGACCGGCTGGCAGGACGCCATGATCGGCGCTTTCCCCGGCAACCCCGACAACTTCGAGGTCTATCTGCGCGCGGCCCGTGAAGGCTTGCTGCTCGCCCGCGTCGTGGGCGCCCTGTGGTGGGACCGCGAACGCGGCCTGGAACAACTTCCCGAGCTGGCGGAGCGCCGCCGCACCGGACGGGTGGGCCGCTTCAACGCCACCAGCGTGAAGATCATGCAGGACGGCGTGGCGGAGAACTTCACCGCGGGAATGCTGGAGCCCTACCTCGACGGCTGTGGCTGCCCCACCGCCAACTCCGGGCTCAGTTTCGTCGACCCCGCCCTGCTCATCGAGGCGGTGTGCGCACTCGACCGCTCCGGCTTCCAAGTGCACTTCCACGCGCTCGGCGACCGCGCGGTCCGTGAGGCCCTCGACGCGCTCGCCGCGGCCCGCGCCGCCAATGGCGTCAATGACAACCGGCACCACATGGCCCACCTCCAGGTCGTCCATCCCGACGACATCGGACGCTTCGCGAGCCTGGACGTGGCCGCGAACATCCAGGCGCTGTGGGCAACGCATGAACCGCAGATGGACGAGTTGACGATCCCGTTCCTGGGCCCCGAACGGGCCGCCCTGCAGTACCCGTTCGAGGATCTGCGGCGCGCCGGGGCCCGCCTGGTCGCGGGCAGCGACTGGTCGGTGAGCAGCCCCAATCCGCTGTGGGGCATCCATGTCGCGGTCAACCGCACCGTACCCCCGGAGGAGACCCCCGGCGCACCGTACCCGCCGTTCCACCCCGAGCAGGCGCTGTCCCTGGCCGAGGCGCTCACCGCGTACACCGCGGGCAGCGCCTGGGTGAACCACCTCGACGACGTGACCGGCACGATCGAGGAGGGCAAGTACGCGGATCTCGTGGTACTCGACCGCGACCCGTTCGCGGGCCCCTCCCAGGAGATCGCCGACGCCCGGGTGCGCCGGACCTATATCGACGGTCGGCCCGTCTTCGCCGCGACCGACTGACGTATCCCCTCCACTTCACCGAGCCCACCCCGGACGGAGCCAGCCGATGCCCATAGGGAGCGCAGGAACGAGACGACGGACACGACCATCGCGGCGCACCGCGGGGACGTTCCTCACCGTGGCCGCGGTGCTCACCGCCGGTGCGTGCAGCGGCACCGCGCACTCGGACAAGGGCGGCAGTACGAGCGCCGCGTACCACCTCACGGACCGAACTCCCGCCGCCACAGGGCAACTTGACTCCTTCACCTGGTCGATCTTCGCCGAGCCCACCTCGATCGACTACGCCTACGCCTTCGACTACCCGCCCAGCCAGATCCTCTCCAACGTCTGCGAGAGCCTGCTGCGCTGGAACCCGGATCTGACGACGTCGCCGAACCTCGCGTCCTCGTACCGCAATCCGACGCCCACCACCTGGGTCTACAAGATCCGCCCCCATGTGCGCTTCCACGACGGGACGGTGCTCACCGCGCACGACGTCGTCGCCTCGCTGCGCCGCCACCTCGACCCCGCCGTGGGCAGCGCCTGGGCCAACTCGTTCCGCAATGTGAAGTCGATCGACCAGTCCGGTGAGCTGGAAGTCACCGTCAGGCTGAAGAAGCCGGACTCGACCTTCAACCAGGAGATGGCGGCCGGCCCCGGCACCGTCGAGTCCGCCGCCACCCTCGCCGAGGAGGGCAAGGACTACGGCAGTCCCAAGGGCGGTGTGAACTGCACCGGGCCGTTCTCGTTCGGGTCCTGGAACCCGGGCCAGTCGCTTGTGCTCAAGAGGTTCGACGGCTACTGGAATCCCAAGCTCAAGGCGAAGGCGGGCCAGGTCAAGTTCGTGTTCCTGAGCGATGCGACGACCCGCGTCAGCGCCTTCCAGAGCGGTGAGGTGGACGGCGGCTGGATGGTCCCCACCGATTCCTACGCCCAACTCCGCTCGTCCCGGGTGGGAAAGCTCTACTTCGGCCGCAACACCACCGTCGCCGACGAGGTGGTCGGCGATCTCAAGGGCCCGCTGGGCGACGCCCGGGTGCGCAGGGCCCTGCTCATGGCCATCGACCGCGAGGGCATCGTCAAGGCGGGCGCCGGCGGAGTCGGCGAGGTCGCCGACTCGCTGGTCACCGACAACGTGTGGAACAGCGCACCCGCCGCGACCCGCAAGGCCCTCCTCGAGAACCTGCCGCGCTACCCGTACGACCCGGCCAAGGCCAAGAAGCTCGCGAAACAGGCCGGAGTGCGGGGCCGCCGGATCACCATCGCGACCAGCCCGCTCGACTCGCAGTCGACGATCACCACACAGGCCGTCGCCCAGGCGGCCAAGGACATCGGGCTCGACCCCGAGATCGACACGCTCCCCCCGGAGAAGTACTCGACGCTCTTCACCGACCCCGCCGCCCGCAAGGGCATCGACCTCTTCCTCACCTTCTGGTACACGTCGATCACCGACCCGCTGGACATGTACACCTCCCTGGAGACCGGCGCGTCCACCAACTACGGGGGCTGGTCGAACAAGGACTTCGACAAGGCCGTCGAGCGGGCCATCGGCACCTACGAACCGGCCGCGCACGCGGAGGCCAACGCGAGGGCGCAGCGGATCGCCCTGCGGGAACTGCCCTGGCTGCCCCTGCACACACAGCCCGTGAGCGTCTTCCTCGGCAACCGGATCACCGGCGTCCGGCCGTCGATCGCCTACCTCTACTACCCGTGGGCGGCCGAGATCGGAGCCAAGGGATGAATCGCACGGCGACACGGGCACTCGACGGTCTGCGCAGACTGGCCGGGATGGCCACGACCCTCCTGGTCACCTCGTTCCTGGTGTTCTCCTCGCTGTACCTGGCGCCCGGCGACCCGGCGAGCTTCCTGGTGCGCGGCCGCAGCGCGAGCCCGCAGGAACTCGCCGAGATCCGGCGCCAGTACGGGTTCGACCAGCCGTTCCTGGTCCGGTACGGGCACTGGCTGGACCAGGTGCTGCACGGCGACTTCGGCCGGTCCTACATCTTCCACCAGGACGTCAGCTCGGTCATCTGGTCGCGCCTGCCGGCCACACTGCTGTTGGTCGGGGTGTCGGCACTGCTGATCGCGGTGGTCGGCATCGCGGCGGGCATGGTCGGCGCGCTGCGCCGCGGCAAGCGGACCGACTCCGTGCTGATGCTTCTGGTGACGGTGGGGGCCGCCGCCCCCGCCTTCGTCGTCGCGGTGCTGTTGAGGTCGCAGTTCGGGGTGCGGCTCGGCTGGTTCCCGACCATCGGCAACGGCACCGGCGTACTCGACCGACTGCATCATGTCGTGCTTCCGGCGGTGGCCCTGTCGGTGACGTTCATGGCGCTGGTGGCCCGGGTGACCCGCTCGGCGATGCTGGAGGAGCTGGGCCGTGAGCACGTCGAGGTCTCGGTGAGCCGTGGTACACCACGGTGGACCGTGATCCGGTGTCATGTGCTGCGCAACGCGCTCGGGCCGATCGTCACCGTCTCCGCGCTCCTGATCTCGGGAATGCTGGTGAGCACCTCGATCGTGGAGACCGCGTTCGGGATGTCGGGCGTGGGATCGCTGCTCGTGCAGTCGGTCAACCAGATGGACTTCCAGGTGGTACAGGCGATCGTGCTGCTCGTGGTGGCCGCGTTCGTCGTGGTCAACGCCCTGGTGGACGTGGCACATCCGCTGATCGATCCACGGGTGGCGGCAGCGGGGAGCGCACGATGAGCGTACGGATCCCAGGCGTGACGCACGGTCCGGTCGCCCGGCTGCGGTCCTTGGGCGGCGGGTGGTCGCAGAACCTGTGCCTGCTGTTTCTGGTCCTGTTCGTCCTGGTCTCGGTGTTCGCACCGTGGCTCGCGCCGCAGGATCCGACCTACGGCGACCTCGGCTCGGGGCTCGTGGGCCCGAGCGCCGAGCACTGGCTGGGCACGGACCAGGGTGGGCACGACACGTTTTCGGCCCTCGTCGAGGGGAGTCGTACGAGCCTGGTCGGGCCGCTCACGGTGGTGCTGTTCTCCACCGTTACGGGCATCGCCGTCGGCCTGTTCACGGCCTGGCGGGGCGGCTGGGCCGACACCGTGATCGGGCGGCTGATCGACGTCCTGTTCGCCTTCCCCGCACTGCTCGTCGCGATCCTCGCGGTGGCGGTCTTCGGCAAGGGGATGACGGCACCGGTGATCGCCATGTCCCTCGCGTACATGCCGTACACCGCCCGGCTGGTGCGCGGCCTCGCCCTGCAGGAGCAGGCCAGGCCCTATATCGCCGCCTACCGTGTGCAAGGGCACTCCGGGATGTTCGTCGCGGTCCGCCGGCTGCTGCCGAACATCGGTCCCACCGTGCTCGCCCAGTCGACCGTCAACTTCGGCTACGCGCTGCTCGACCTCGCCGCCCTGTCCTTCCTGGGCCTTGGCGTTCAGCCGCCGACACCCGACTGGGGCGCGATGATCAACCAGAGTCAGGCCGCGGTGCTGCAGGGGCAGCCGCTGTCGTCGATCGTGCCCGCTGTCGCGGTCGTACTGGTCGTCGTCGCCTTCAACGTGGTCGGAGAGAACGTCGGCGACCGGCTCGCGGGGAGGAATTCCTGATGGCACTGCTCGAGTACGAGGCCCTGGGCATCGCCCTGCCCGGCATGGCCCGCCCGGTCCTCGACGGCATCGATCTGACCGTGGCCGCCGGTGAGGTCGTCGCCCTGGTCGGTGAATCCGGCTCCGGGAAGTCGGTCACCGCCCGCGCCGCCCTCGGCCTGTTCCCCATGGAGGCCGAAGTCGAAGGCCGGGTCCGGGTCGATGGAACGGACCTGGTGAGTGCCGACGCCACCGGCCTGCGGACCATCCGTACGGCCAAGGCGTCGATGATCTTCCAGGACCCGCGGGCGGGCATCAACCCGGTGCGCCGCATCGGGGACTTCCTCACCGAATCGCTGCGCGTCAGCCACGGCTGGACCAAGGACCGAGCCAACGTCCGGGCCGCCGAACTGCTCGCCGCGGTCGGCCTCCCGGACCCCGGTCGGCACCTGAGGCAGTATCCGCACCAGCTCTCCGGCGGCATGCTCCAACGCGTCATGATCGCCGGAGCGCTCACCACCGAACCCCGGCTGCTGCTGTGCGACGAACCGACCACCGCCCTCGACGTCAGCACCCAGGCCGAGATCATGGCCATCCTGGGACGGCTGCAACGCGAACGCGACCTGGGCCTGCTCCTCATCACCCACGACATCGAACTCGCGGCCGCCGCCTGCGACCGCGTCTACGTGATGTACGCCGGGCGGATCGTGGAGACGGCGCCCACCGCCGACCTCTTCGCAGCGCCTCGCCACCCCTACACCGCGGGCCTGCTCGGCTCGTCCCCTCCCCTGTCTGCGCCGAGCGGCCCGCCCGTCCGGCTGACTCCGATCCCCGGGGCCCCGATGGGTCTGCTCGACTCCGTCCCCGGCTGCTCCTTCGCGGCCCGCTGCCGCTTCGCCCGGCCCGGCGTCTGCGACCAGTCACCACCACCCCTGGAGCCGCACGGCACGGCTCTGGTCGCCTGCCACCGCGCCGACGACCTCACCCCCGTGCCCGACGCGCTCGCCGCGACGGCTCCCAACTCAGCGCGGCTGGAGGACGGTTGACCAGCGAGACGGACACGCTGCTCCAAGTGAGCGGTCTGCGCAAGACCTACCGGACGGGAAAGGCGGAGGTCGTCGCGGTCGACGACCTGTCGTTCTCCGTACGGGCCGGCGGCGCGCTCGGCATCGTAGGAGAGTCGGGCTCCGGCAAGACGACCACGGCCCGGATGCTGATCGGCCTCGAACGCCCCGACGCCGGACGGATCCTGGTCCAGGGCGAGCCACTGACCGCGACCGTACGCGGCAAGGCGCCCCGCCTCTCCCGGGCCAAGGCGGTCCAGATCGTCTTCCAGGACCCGTATCTCTCGCTGGACGCGCGCATCAGCATCGGCGCGACCATCGACGGGGTGCTGCGCCTGCACGGCCTGACGGACCGGGCGGGCCGGGCCACCCGCACCAGGGAGCTGCTCGCCCAGGTCGGCCTCGGCGAGCGCGAGGCGGCCGCGCTCCCCCGCAAGCTCTCCGGCGGCCAGCGCCAACGCGCGGCGATCGCGAGGGCGTTGGCCATCGAACCCGCCGTGCTCGTGCTCGACGAGGCGGTGTCGGCGCTCGACGTATCCGTACAGGCACAGGTGCTCAACCTCCTCTGGGACATTCGCCGCGACACCGGCATCGGCCTGGTCTTCGTCAGCCACGATCTGGCCGTCGTGCGATACGTGTGCGACGAGGCGCTCGTTCTGTACCGGGGCCGAACGATGGAACACCGCCCCGTCGCGGACCTCCTCACCGACCCCGGACACCCCTACACACAGCTTCTGCTGGCGTCCGTTCCCCGACCGGGCTGGGACCCCGACTCGATCAGCAGCCGACGCCGGGAGCACACCAGCTGACGCATCGGCGGTCGCGGGCCGGGCCCGCGATCGCCGGTCAGACCCCGAGCTCGCGGTCGATGAGGGCGAACACCTCATCGGCGGTGGCCGCCGCCAGGTCCTGCTCGCCCGCGGGCGCATCGGCCTCCTCGGCGGTGGCGGTGTACTTCCACACCAGGGCCTGCAACCGGTTCACCAGACCGGCCCGGCGCGGGTCGCCGGCCGGCAGCCCGGCCAGTGCGGCCTCGAGTTCGTCGAGGTGTCCGGACACCGGATGTGCCGCGCCGGCCTCCCCCGGGTCCACCTCGGCCAGCAGCTGGCCCGCCAGTGTGCGAGGTGTCGGATAGTCGAAGACCACCGTGGTCGGCAGGCTCAGGCCCGTGGCGGCACGCAGCCGGTTCCTGAGCTCCACGGCCGCGATGGAGTCGAACCCCAGCTCCTTGAACGGGCGGTCCGGCTCGACCGCCTCCGGCGCCGGATAGTGCAGTACGGCCGCCACATGGGCGCGTACCAGCGCCAGCAGACACTCGGCCCGCTCGTCCCCGGGCAGGGCGGCCAGCTCCCGCCGCAGCGCCGACGCCTCGTCGGTGCCGGTGTCCGCCGCGGGTCCCCGCGCGGCCTCGATGGCCTGGCGGGCGGCCGGGACACCGTCGAAGAGCCTGCTGGGACGGGCGAGGGTGAACAGCGGCGCGAAGCGCTCCCATGCCACATCGGCGAGGGTGACGCCCGGATCGTCGTGGTCGAGCACCTGGCGCAGCGCGGTCAGCGCCGGCCGGGAGTCCAGCGGGGACAGGCCCTGCCGCCGGGAGCGCTCGGTGTGCGAGGTCGTCGTCGCGTCCGCTGTCTCACCGCCGTACGGCAGGTCCCACAGCCCCCACGCGATCGAGACGGTGGACCGGCCGTCGGCCCGGTCGTGCCGGGCCAGCGCGTCGAGGCAGGCGGCGGCGGCCGCGTACGAGCCGTGGTCCTTGCTGCCCCAGGACGCGGCGACGGTGGAGAAGTACACCACGGTGTCCCCGGCGCCCATGCCGCAAAGTTCGTCCAAGTGGCGCCCGGTGTCGTCCAGATGGGCGCGGACCTCCTCGGCCAGCCGTCGCGGGGTGAGCTCCATCAGCGGGGCCAGCTCACCGGAGGCCGAGGTGTGGACGATGGTCCCGATCCGTCCGCTCGCCTCCGCCACGCGCCCGACGAGGCGCGCGGTGCCTTCGCGGTCGGCGGGCGCGTGGTCGGCCACGGTGAGTCCGGTGCCGAGCGCGTCCAGTTCGGCCTTCAGCTCCACGGCGCCGGGGGCATCGCCGCCTCCCGGGCACAGCATCACGATGTGTTCCGCCCCGTCTGCGGCCAGGTGGCGGGCGACCTGGGCGGCGGGCCCGTCGGCGGTTCCGGTGATGAGCACGGTGCCCCGGGGCCTCCAGGTGCGCCGCGGGGCACGGCCGCCGATCGGGTCGGGGACCAGCCGACGTACGTACGCACCGGCCTGGCGCAGCGCCACTTCGTCCTCGCCCGAGGCACCGGTGAGCAGGGCGCGCAGCCGCTCCGCGTCGAGGGTGTCCGGGCTCGTGGGCAGGTCCACCAACCCGCCCCACCGGTCGGGGTGTTCGAGGGCGGCCACCCGGCCGAGCCCCCACAGCTGGGCCTGGTGGGGAGCGTCCAGGGGGTCGGAGTCGTCGACGGAGACCGCGCCGCGGGTGGCGCACCACAGGGGCGCGGTGACGGCGGCGTCCACCAGCGCCTGGAGCAGGGTGAGCGTGCCGGTGAGGCCGGGCGCCACGCCGGGGAGTGGCGGCGCGTCGTCGTCCAGGGCCAGCAGCGACAGGACGCCCGTCGGTGGCGGCTCCTCGGCGCACCGGGAGCGCAGCAGCTCGGCCAGCCCCTCGCGGTCGATGTCCTCGGCCAATTCCAGCCGCCGCACCTGGCCGCCGTCCGCGCCCAGCGCCCGTACGCAGGCGTCGGTCCAGGCGTCGGAGGCGCCCTTCGGGTGGACCACGAGCCAGGAGCCCACGGCAGCGGGAGCGGCATCGGTGACGGGCCGCCTGTCGTCGGCGACGGGCCGCCACTCGACGCGGTAGCGCCAGGTGTCCACGGCGGAGCGCTCACGCCGGGCGCGGCGCCATGTCGAGAGCGCGGGGAGCACGGTGCCCAGCGAGGTCCGGTGGCCGGCGTCGTCCGGGAGGCTCAGCGTCTCGGAGAGCGCGTTCAGGTCCTCGCCCTCCACCGCGGCCCAGAACCGGGACTCCTCCTCGTCCGCCGCGGGCCGGGTGTCGAAGGACACCGAGTCGGCCAGCCAGTACCGCTCCCGCTGGAAGGCGTAGGTGGGCAGCTCGACGGTGCGCGGGGCGATGGGGCCGGTGGGGTGGAGGGTGGTCCAGTCGACCGCGACGCCCGCAGTGAAGGCCAGCGCGAGGGACTCGATCAGCCGCGCCGGGCCACCGTGGTCGCGCCGGAGCGTGGGCACGGTGACCGCCTCGACCCCGGCTTCCTCGAAGCTCTCCTGCATGCCGACGGTCAGTACGGGATGGGTGCTGCTCTCGATGAAGACGCGGTGGCCATCGGCAAGCAGCGCCCGGACGGTGTCGGCGAACCGCACCGGTTCGCGGAGGTTGGTCACCCAGTACCCGGTGTCCAGCGCGGTGGTGTCGATCCGGCCGGCGGTGACCGTGGAGTAGAACGCCACCGTGGACGCGACCGGCCGGACACCGGCCAGGGCCTCCGCCAGCTCGTCGGCGATCTCGTCCACCTGGGGGCTGTGCGAGGCGTAGTCCACCTCGATCGGCCGCGCCCGGTCGCCCGCCTCCTGACACGCCGCCACGGCGTGCGCCACCTGCTCGGGCGGCCCGGAAATCACCGTGGACGAGGGGCCGTTGACGGCCGCCACGCCCACGGCCGCCGTCTGGTCGCCCAGCCCGGCCAGCAGCTTCTCGGCCCGCTCACGGCTCACTCCCAGGGAGGCCATCGCCCCGCCACCGGCCAGCCGCCGCAACGCCTTGCTGCGCAGTGCCACGACCTTGGCACCGTCCTCCAGCGACAGGGCCCCAGCCACCACGGCCGCCGCGATCTCGCCCTGGCTGTGCCCGATCACCGCCGCTGGACGTACGCCGTGGCCTGTCCACACCGCGGCGAGCGACACCATCACGGCCCACAGGACGGGCTGCACCACATCGACACGGCCCAGGTGGCCCGCCCCCTCGGCACCGCGCAACACATCGGTGAGGGACCAGTCGACGTACGGCGCCAGGGCACGCTCACACTCCGCCACGCGGGCGGCGAACACATGTGAGGCATCGAGCAGTTCGGCGCCCATGCCCACCCACTGCGAGCCCTGACCGGGGAACACCAGCACCGGGCCCAGGTCCCCGGCCACGGCGGCGCCACCGGGGTGGACCAGGGCCGGGTGCGTCCCGCCGGTGGCCAGTGCCTCCACGGCCGCCATCAGCTCCTCGCGGGTCTCGCCCACGGCCACGGCCCGGTGGTCGAACACCGAGCGGGTGGTGACCAGCGACCAGCTCACCTCGGCGATGGACGGCCCTGGGTCGGCGGCCATTCGCCGGGCGAGGGCGGCGGCCTGCCCCCGCAGGGCCTGGCCGCTACGGGCGGACAGCACCCAGGGCACCACCGCCGTCGCCACCGCCGTCGCCACCGCCGCCCTCGCCATGGAATCGCGGTCGGCGGGCTCTTCCTGCCCGGCAGGGTTACTCGGCTCGGGAGCCTGCTCCAGGATCAGATGGGCATTGGTGCCGCTGATCCCGAACGAGGACACCCCGGCCCTGCGGGGGCGCTCACCCCTCGGCCACGCCACCGGTTCCGTCAGCAGCCGTACCCCGCCGCCTTCCCACTCCACATGCGAGGTCGGCTCATCGATGTGCAGGGTCACCGGCAGCGTCTCGTGGCGGAGCGCCATCACCATCTTGATCACACCGGCCACCCCGGCGGCCGCCTGGGCATGGCCGATGTTCGACTTCAACGACCCCAGCCACAGGGGCCGTTCACCGGGCCGGTCCCGCCCGTAGGCGGCCAGCAGCGCGTGTGCCTCGATCGGGTCGCCGAGGGAGGTCCCCGTGCCATGGGCCTCCACCGCGTCGACCTGATCGGCGGTGAGCCGGGCGTTCTCCAGCGCCTGGCGGATCACCCGCTCCTGCGATACGTCGTTGGGCGCGGTGAGGCCATTGCTGGCACCGTCCTGGTTGACGGCCGAGCCCCGGACCAGGGCCAGCACCCGGTGGCCGTTGCGCCGTGCGTCCGACAGCCGCTCCAGCAGCACCAGGCCGACGCCCTCGGAGAAGCCCGTGCCGTCCGCGGCGGCCGCGAAGGACTTGCAGCGGCCGTCCGGGGCCAGCCCGCGCTGCCGGGAGAACTCGGCGAACGCGGTCGGTGTGGTGAGCGCGGTGACCCCGCCCGCGAGCGCCAGATCGCATTCGCCCTGGCGCAGCGCCTGGCTCGCCAGATGCATGGCCACCAGCGATGACGAACACGCCGTGTCCACCGTCACCGCCGGACCCTCAAGACCGAAGGTGTACGCCACCCGTCCGGAGACCACACTGGTGAGGCTGCCGGTCGTGGCATAGCCCTCGAAGCCCTCCGGCACCTGGGGCATCCGGGACAGATAGTCCTGGCTGGACACGCCCGCATACACACCGGTCCGGCTGCCCTTCATCGTCACCGGGTCGACACCCGCGCGCTCGAACAGCTCCCAGGCCACCTCGAGCAGCAGCCGCTGCTGCGGATCCATCGCCAGGGCCTCGCGCGGGCTGATCCCGAAGAACTCCGCGTCGAAGCGGTCGGCGCCGTCCAGGAACCCGCCGTGCCGGACATAGCTGGTGCCGGGGTGGTCGGGGTCCGGGTGATAGAGGCCCGCCAGATCCCAGCCTCGGTCGGTGGGGAACGCGGTGATGCCGTCGCCACCGGAGGCCACCAGCTCCCACAGCTCCTCGGGGCAGCCGACACCACCCGGATAGCGGCAGGCCATGCTCACGATGGCCACCGGCTCCTGGGACCGCTCCTCCATCTCGCGCAGCCGCTGACGGGCCTGCCCGAGATCCACCGTGACCCGCTTCAGATACTGGCGGAGTTTCTCTTCCGTACCCGACATCAGTCCTCACTCACGATCAAGAGGGCAGTTCCCTGTCGATGAACTCGAACAACTCGTCGTCCGACGCGGAGTCGAGGGTGTCGTCGTCCGCGGGGCGGCGGTGCTCGCCGGTGGCCTCGGCCGCTGTCTCGTCGTTGAGCCGCCACAGCAGCGCCTCCAGACGCTTCGCCAGCCGACCGCGGGCCTCGTCGTGGGCACCGAGCCCCGCCATCGCCGCCTCCAGCCGCTCCAGCTCGCCGAAGACGGGCGCCGAAGTGTCCGCCTGTGCGGGGCACAGCCGCTCGCGCAGTTCGGCGGCGATGGCCGAGGGCGTGGGATGCCTGAAGACGACGGTGGCGGGCAGCCGCAGTCCGGTGGCGGCGGCGAGCCGGTTGCGCAGTTCGACGCCGGTCAGCGAGTCGAAGCCCAGATCCTTGAACGGGGTGTCACCGGACACCGCCCCGGCGTCGACGTGGCCCAGGACCGCCGCGGCCTGGGTGCGCACCAGCGTGAGCAGGATCCGGTGCTGCTCCTCGGCGGGCACCCCCGCGAGCTGGGCGACCAGACCGGCGGCGGGCGCCCCGGTGGCGGCGGTACGACGGGTGGTCGTGCCGCTGTCGAGGAGCGTGCGCAGCAGGGCGGGCAGGGTGCCCGCGGGCTGGGCGGCCAGGGTCCGGAGGTCGAGCTGTACGGCCGCGGGCTGCGGGGCGCCGTGCCAGCATGCGGCGTCCATCAGCCCCAGTGCCTGCGCACCGGACATGGCGGCGATGCCGGAGCGGGACATCCTGGCCAGATCCGCCTCGTCCAGATGCCCGGTCATACCGCTGGCATCGGCCCACAGCCCCCAGGCCACCGAGACGGCCGGGAGGCCCATGGCCTGGCGGTGGACGGCCAGGGCGTCGCAATAGGCGTTGGCCGCCGCGTAGTTGGCCTGGGCCGGGCTGCCGAGCACGCCCGCGGCCGAGGAGAACATCACGAACATGCCGAGCCGCAGATGCGCGGTGGCGGCGTGGAGATGGGCCGCGGCCGTGGCCTTGGGCCCCCACACCCGCGCCAGACGCTCCGGGGTCTGGGAGGTGACCACCGCGTCGTCCAGCACACCCGCCGCGTGGACGACACCGGTCAGGGGGTGTGCCGGGTCGATGCCCGCGACGAGGTCGTGCACCGCGGCGCCGTCGGTGACGTCCACCGCCTCGATCCGGGCCTCTGCCCCCAGGTCGGCGAGCTGGGCCGCCAGCTCCTTGGCCCCGGGTGCGTCGGGGCCACCGCGGCTCACCAGCAGCAGATGGCGGATGTTCCAGGCGCGGACGAGATGTTCGGCCACCAGTGCGCCGAGGGTGCCGGTGCCGCCGGTGATGAGCACGGTGCCGTCCGGGTCCACCGGGGCGGGGACGTCCAGGACCAGCTTGCCGGTGTGCTTGGCCTGGCTGAGATACCGCAATGCCTCACGCGCCCGGCTCAGCGGCCACGCGTGTACGGGGGGCGGTTCGAGCGCACCGGATGCGAACAACTCGCCCAGCTCGCCCAGCATTTCGCCGATACGGTCCGGACCGGCGTGGGTGATCAGGTCGTAGGCCCGATAGGTCACCCCGGGATGCCCGGCCGCGATCAGCTCCGGGTCGCGGATGTCGGTCTTGCCCATCTCCAGCAACCGGCCGCCCTCGCGGAGGAGGCGGAGCGAGGCATCCACGAAGGGCCCGGCGAGGCTGTTGAGCACCACGTCCACGCCCCGGCCACCGGTGGCCTCCCGGAGTGCCTCTTCGAAGGCCAGGTCGCGCGACGAGGCCCGGTGGGCCGCATCGATGCCCATCTCCTCCAGGGTCCCGTGCTTCGCCGGGCTCGCCGTCGCGTAGACCTCCGCGCCCAAGTGCCGCGCCATCCGCACCGCGGCCGTTCCCACACCGCCGGTCGCGGCATGGATCAGCACCGACTCTCCGGGACGCAGCCCGGCGAGGTCCGTCAGTCCGTACCAGGCGGTCAGATAGGCCACCGGTACGGCCGCCGCCTGCCGGAAGCTCCAGCCATCCGGGATCGGCGCCAGCAACCGCGTGTCGGTGACCGCGAGCGGTCCGAACGACTGGTCGAGGACGCCCATGACGCGATCGCCCACGGACAGATGGGTCACCGCGGGGCCGATGTCCACCACGACTCCGGCGCCCTCGCCGCCGAGTCCGGTCTGGCCGGGCACCATGCCCAAACCGACCACGACATCACGGAAGTTGACACCGGCGGCGCGTACGGCGATCCGCACCTGGCCCGCGCCCAGGGGCTCCAGCACCTCGGGGCAGGGCACCGGTACGACGTTCTCCAGGGTCGCCGTGCCCGCCGTGTCCAGCCGCCATGCCTCGGGCTGCGCCACGGGGCCCACCAGCCCCGCGCCGCCGGTACCGGCGTGGACCAGACGGGGCACGAGGGCCCGACCGGCGCGAAGGGCCAGCTGGGGCTCGTCCATCTCCACGGCGCGCGCCACGGCGATGCGTACGGCGTCGGTGTGCGGATCGGCTTGGGAGTTGGGCTCATCGTCGCGGTCGAGGAGGACGAAGCGGCCGGGGTTCTCCGACTGTGCGCTGCGTACGAGGCCCCATACGGCGGCCGCGGCCAGGTCCACCCGGGCGGTGCTCTCGGGGCCGTCGGCGGCGACCGCGCCTCGCGTGACCACCACCAACCGGGCATCCGCCAACCGTGGTTCGGCCAGCCAGTCCCGTACCAGCTCCAGCGCCCGTCCGGTCGCCGACAGCGCCACGGCCGACGCCTCCTCGGCGCCCGCACCGTCGGGCCCGGTCAGGTCGGTCATATCGGCGAGAACGACGGACGGGACGGACGGTACGGGCTCGTCGTCATCGAGTGCCGCGTCGAGCGCGGCCGGATCCGGGTGGCCGCCGGCCCCCAGGACCGCCCAGCCATCGTCCCCGGCCACCGCCTCTCCGGCCCCGGCGGCGAGCGGCAGTGGAGTCCACTCGACGGTGAACAGACCGTCCGTGGCATGGCTGCCGGGGGCCACCGCCGCCCGCAGCTGATCGACGCTCGCCGGCCGCATCGCCACGGAGTCGACGGTCAGCACCGGAGCGCCGACGGCATCGGCCACGGTCAGCCGCAGTGCGCGCTCGCCCTCGGCGGTCTTCTGGTGGGGAGAGAGACGTACCCGGACCGTGGTCGCCCCGCCCGCCCACAACGTCACACCGTTCCAGGCGAATGGCAGCCAGACCCGGCCATCGTTGGGTTCGGCACCGGTCGTCTGGGTGTCATCATGCGCGTCGAACCGGTCGAACCGGTCAAGCTGGTCGATCAGCAGTGCGGGATGCAGCGCGGCGTCCAGCAGCGCCGGGTGGATGCCGAATCCGGCCTGCTCCCCGGCGGCCTCGGGCAGGACCACCTCCGCGCACACGTCGGCCCCGTCCCGCCACACGGCCCGCAGCCCCTGGAAGGACGGCCCGTAGGCATAGCCCGAGGCCGCGACCCGGTCGTAGAACCCCTCGACGCCGAGCGGTGCCGCACCGGCCGGAGGCCACGCCCCGCCCAGTCCCGGCGCCTCGTCGGAACGGTCCGAGGGCGGGCTCAGCACACCCTCCGCATGACACACCCACCCCGTGCCGGAGTCTCCCTCACCGGGGGCGGGCCGGGAGTACACCCGCACCTCGCGGCGCCCGTCCTCGGCGGCCTCGCCCACGACGATCTGCACCCGCAGCCCACCCGACGGCGGCAAGACGAGTGGCACCCGCAGCGCCAGCTCGTCCACGCCGCCACAGCCGACCTCATCGGCCGCCCGCAGCACCCACTCGGCCAGCGCCGCCCCCGGGACCAGCACCGCGTCCGCCACCACATGCTCGCCGAGCCATGTGTGCGTACGCGCCGAAATCCGGCCCGTCAGCACATGGCCACGGCCATCGGCGAGTTCCACAGCTGCACCCAGCAGCGGATGTCCGGCGGAGACCAGCCCGAGGTCGGCCGGGTCGCCGGCGCGTCCGCCATGGCCGTCGAGCCAGTAGCGCTCGCGCTGGAACGCGTAGGTGGGCAGAGGTACCACGCGGGGCGTCGGAGCGCTCGGGTACAGGGCGGTCCAGTCGACGTCGACCCCGGCGGTGAACGCCTGGGCGAGCGAGTGGAGGAGCTGCGCCCGGCCACCGTGATCGCGGCGCAGGGTGGGCACGGTGACAGCCGGGATCTCGGCTTCCTCGAAGGTCTCCTGCAAGCCGAGGGTGAGCACCGGGTGAGTGCTGGCCTCGATGAACACCCGATGCCCATCGGACAGCAGCGCCTGAACGGCATCGGTGAACCGCACCCGCTCACGGAGGTTCCGCACCCAGTAGTCCGTGTCCAGGACGGAGCCGTCGGCACGGCCACCGGTCACGGTCGAGTAGAACGCCGTGCCCGAACCGGACGTATCAAGCGGGCGGACGCCAGCCAGGAGCTCGTCCAACTCCTCGCGGATCTCATCCACTTGAGGGCCGTGGGAGGCATAGTCCACCTCGATCAGCCGTGCACGCTCCCCGGCCTCCTGGCACGCGGCCACGACAGCGGCCACCTGCTCCGGCGGACCCGAAACCACCGTGGACGAGGGGCCGTTGACGGCGGCCACACCCACTCCGGCGGCCTGATCGCCCAGCTGGGACAGCAGCTGCCCCGCCCGCTCATGACCCATCCCGAGCGACGCCATCGCCCCGCCACCGGCCAACCTCCGCAACGCCTTGCTCCGCAACGCCACGACCCTGGCGCCATCCTCCAGGGACAGCACCCCCGCGACGACAGCCGCCGCGATCTCACCCTGGCTATGACCCACCACCGCCGCAGGACGTACGCCATGTCCAGCCCACACCGCCGCCAACGACACCATCACCGCCCACAGGACAGGCTGGACCACATCCACCCGGCCCAGATCCGCCGCGTCCTCCACCCCACGCAACACATCCGCGAGCGACCAATCCACATACGGCACCAGCGCCCCCTCACACTCCGCCACCCGAGCCGCGAACACCGGCGACGCTTCCAACAGCTCCGCACCCATCCCCACCCACTGCGAACCCTGACCCGGAAAGACCAGCACCGGACCTACGTCTCCCGCCAGCGCCGCCGCACCCGACCACACCACCCCCGGATGCGACACACCCCCCGCCAACGCCCCCACGGCGGCCAACAACTCCGCACGGTCATCACCCACCACCACCGCTCGATGCTCGAACACCGATCGCGTGGTGACCAACGACCACCCCACATCGACGGGCGAGAGCTCGGACGCACCCCCCACGCGGTCAGCCAGGGCGGCGGCCTGGCCGCGCAGCGCCTCCGCGCTCCGCGCCGAGAGCACCCACGAGACCGTACCCATGTCGGAGGGGACCAGCTCCGTCTCCGGTCCGTCCTCCACAGGCACCTGCTCCAGGATCACATGGGCGTTGGTGCCGGAGGCGCCGAACGAGGACACACCGGCCCGGCGCGGCCGCTCACCGTTCGGCCACTCCGCCGCCTCGGTCAGCAGCCGCACCGCACCGCTCTCCCAGTCCACATGCGGGCTCGGCTCATCGATATGCAGCGAGGCAGGCAGCATTCCATGGCGCATGGCCTGCACCATCTTGATGACACCCGCGACACCCGCCGCCGCCTGCGTATGCCCGATGTTGGACTTGATCGAGCCCAGCAGCAGCGGCCGCTCGGCGGGGCGCTCCTGACCGTAGGTGGCCAGGAGCGCCTGCGCCTCAATGGGGTCGCCGAGTGTGGTACCCGTACCGTGCGCCTCCACCGCATCGACATCCGATGCCGACAGCCCGGCGCTCGCCAGCGCCTGCCGGATCACCCGCTGCTGCGACGGACCGTTCGGCGCCGTCAATCCATTGGACGCGCCGTCCTGGTTGACGGCGGAGCCACGGATCACCGCCAGGACGTCGTGGCCGTTACGCCGGGCGTCCGACAGCCGTTCCAGCAGCAGAACGCCCACACCCTCGCCCCAGCCGGTGCCATCGGCGGCCGCCGCGAAGGGCTTGCAGCGGCCATCAGGGGCCAGGCCGCGCTGACGGGAGAAACCGGTGAACACATCCGGAGTAGCCATCACCGTCACCCCACCGGCCAACGCCAGCGTGCACTCCCCCTGACGCAACGCCTGCGCCGCCAAATGCATCGCCACCAGCGACGACGAACACGCGGTGTCCACCGTCACCGCCGGACCCTCGAAGCCCAGCGTGTACGCCACCCGGCCCGAGACCACACTGCCCGAGCCCGCGAGCATCGCATAGCCCTCGAGCTTCACATCCACGCCGCCGCCGCTGAGCCCGGCGGCGTAGTCGTGGTACATCACGCCCGCGTAGACACCGGTCGGGCTCCCCTTCAACGACACCGGGTCGATCCCCGCCCGCTCCAGCACCTCCCACGACGCCTCCAACAGCAACCGCTGCTGTGGATCCGTCGCCAGCGCCTCCCGCGGATTGATCCCGAAGAACGCCGCATCGAACGCATCGGCGTCATGGAGGAAGGCACCCTCGTTCGCATAGCTGGTGCCCGGGTGATCGGGGTCCGGATGGAACAGTCCATCCAGGTCCCAGCCCCGGCCGGTCGGAAACTCCCCGATCACGTCCTTCCCCGAGGCGACCAGGTCCCACAGTGTTTCGGGGGAGTTCGCACCTCCCGGGAAACGGCAGGTCATGCCGATGATCGCCACGGGCTCGTCCGCGTCGGCCCTCGCGGCGAGGGGAGCACGGGTCCCGGCGGTCTCGCCGGTCAGCCGAGCGCACAGATACTCCGCAAGCACCCTAGGCGTCGGATAGTCGAACACCAACGTCGCAGGCAACCGCAACCCCGTCACCACCGACAACCGATTACGCAACTCCACCGCCGTCAACGAATCAAAACCCAACTCCTTGAACGCCGCATCAACCCGCACCTCACCCAACGAACCAAACCCCAACACCACCGCCACACCACCCCGCACCACATCCACCACCACACCCAACCGACCAGCCGCATCCAACCCCACCAACTGAGCCGCCAACCCCGAGGCCGACGGATCACCCTCGGCGGCCCGCCGCCGGGTACGGCCGGACACCAACCCCCGCAGCACCGCCGGAAGCTCCTCACCGGCCACGTCGGCCGGGTCGAAGTCCACGGCCACCATCAGCGGTTTCGCGAACCGGCATGCGGCGTCCAGCAGGGCCAGCCCGCGCTCGGACGCCAACGGCCTCATTCCGCGCAGTCGCGTCAGATCCGCCCGGCCCACATGCCCGGTCATCTCGCTGGCCCGCGCCCACAGCCCCCAGGCCAGGGAAAGCCCGGGAAGCCCGAGCGCCCGCCGATGGACCACCAGCGCGTCGACAAACGCGTTCGCCGCCGCGTATCCGGCCTGCCCCGCGTTGCCCACGACTCCGGCAGCCGAGGAGAACATCACAAACATGCGGAGCGGAAGATCCGCCGTGACGGTGTGCAGATGGGCGGCCGCCGTGGCCTTCGCCGCCCACACCCGCGCCACCTGTTCCCGCGTCTGCGAGGTGACCACCGCGTCATCCAGCAGCCCTGCCGCATGAATGACACCGGTCAGCGGATGCGCCGGGTCGATACCGGCCACCGCCTCGGCCACCGCGTCCGCGTCCGTGACATCCACAGCGTCGATCCGCACCCGCGCGCCGAGATCGCTCAGCCGCTCGGCCAACTCCGGTGCGCCGGGCGCGTCCGGACCACGTCGGCTGACCAGAACCAGATGCCTGACCTGCCACGTGCGTACGAGATGCTCGGCCACCAGACCGCCCAGCAGACCCGTACCACCGGTGATCAGCACCGTGCCGTCCGGGTCGAGCCCACCAGGGGTCAGCCCGCCGGATTCCGCCTCGTCGACGCCATCGGTGTCACGGCCGGTGTCATATGCGCGCATCAGCCGGGGCACCATCGGCCCCTCGGTGCGCAGCGCCGCCTGTGGCTCATCCGCCCGTACGACACGGACCACGGCATCCGCCACCTCACCCGCGGCCGGATCGATGGCCTGGTGGAGGTCGAGGAGGACGAATCGGTCCGGGTGCTCCGCCTGCGCACTCCGCAGCAGACCCCACAGTCCCGCGGCGGCCACATTCAGCTCTCCGCCGCCGACTCCGCCTTCAGGGTTCCCGATCGACACCGCGCCGCGTGTCACCACCACCAACCGGGTATCGGCCAGCAGTGGTTCGGCCAGCCACCTCTGCACCAACTCCAGGGCATGGCCGACGGCAGCCAAGCCATCAGCCGCCCTGGCTGCGGCTCCGGCCTCCGCCGGACCACCGTCGGTGGGCAGGAAGGTCACGGCGAACGCGGGAGGTGGCGTAGCTTCGTCGAGCGCGGCGACCAGCCCTTCGAGACCCGGATGGCACACCACTCCCCCGCCACCGAGTCCGGGCTCCTCTGCCAGGTGTAGCGCGTCCTCGCCCAGTACGACCCAGTCCATGGCGTCGGAGGCATCCGCGTCCAGCACGTCGGGCATCGGGATCCAGTCCAGCGTGAACAGCCCATCGACGCCGGGTCCGCCCACGGACCGCAGCTGACGGGGGTCGGCGGGGCGCATCGTCAGGGAGTCGACCGTGAGCACCGGGCCGCCCATGCCATCGGCCACGACCACCCGCAACGCGCGCTCACCCGCCGCACCGTCCTGATGGGGCGAGAGCCGGACCCGGACCGTGGTCGCCTCCGTGGCCCACAGGGATACGCCGTTCCAGGCGAACGGCAGCCGCATCCCCCCATCGTCGATCGCCTCGGTGTCGGCGGCGAGCAGCATGGGGTGCAGGGCGGCGTCGAGCAGTGCCGGATGGATGCCGAATCCATCCGCGTCCCCGGCCGCCTCGGGCAATGCCACCTCGGCCAGCAGGTCCGCACCGTCCCGCCACACCGCGCGTACCCCTTGGAACGACGGCCCGTACGCATAACCCGCCGCCGCGGCATGCTCGTAGAAGTCCTCGACGTCCATCGGCTTCGCGCCCTCGGGAGGCCAGACTCCCGCCAGTTCTTCGGCCGTGCTCGGCGCGGTCGGCGCGGCCGACGCGGGCGGCGCGGGCGACGGACTCAGGACGCCCTCCGCATGGGACACCCAGTCCGGATCGGCACCGGGCTCGGCATCGCGGTCGGGCCGGGAGTACACCCGCACATCGCGCCGCCCGTCCTCGGCGGCCTCGCCCACCACGATCTGCACCCGCAGCCCGCCGGAGTCCGGCAGCACCAACGGAACCTGCAGCGCGAGTTCCTCGATGCCGCCACAGCCCGCCTCATCGGCCGCCCGCAACGCCCACTCCACCAGCGCCGCACCCGGCACCAGCGACGCTCCCGCGACCACATGGTCACCGAGCCAGCCGTCGCCGCCGGTGGCCGACACTCGCCCGGTCAGCACCAGCCCGCCCTCGGCAAGGCCCACCGCCGCCCGCAACAGCGGGTGTTCCACCCGCTGCAGCCCCGCGGCACCCACATCACCGGCTCCGCCGGTGGCAGTGGCCCAATAGCGCCGGCGCTGGAAGGCATACGTGGGCAGTTCGACCGTACGAGGGGCGGGGTCACCCTGGAACGCGGCCCTCCAGTCGACATCGACCCCGGCGGTGAACGCCTGGGCGAGCGAGTGGAGGAGCTGGGCCCGGCCACCGTGATCGCGGCGCAGGGTGGGCACCGTGACGGCCGGGATCTCGGCTTCCTCGAAGGTCTCCTGCAAGCCGAGGGTGAGCACGGGGTGAGTGCTGGCCTCGATGAACACCCGATGCCCATCGGACAGCAGGGCCTGAACGGCATCGGTGAACCGCACCCGCTCACGGAGGTTGGTCACCCAGTAGGCGGCGTCCAAGTCGGTGGTGACGGCACGGCCGCCAGCCACGGTCGAGTAGAACGCCGTATCCGAACCGGACGTATCGAGCGGACGGACACCCTCCAGCGCTCGCATCAACTCATCGCGAATCTCCTCCACTTGTGGACCATGCGAGGCATAGTCCACCTCGATCAGTCGTGCACGCTCCCCCGCCTCCTGGCACGCGGCCACGACAGCCGCCACCTGCTCCGGCGGACCCGAAACCACCGTGGACGTGGGGCCGTTGACGGCGGCCACACCCACTCCGGCAGCCTGGTCTCCGAGGCCGGACAACAGCTGCCCCGCCCGCTCCTGACCCATCCCGAGCGACGCCATCGCCCCGCCACCGGCCAACCGCCGCAACGCCTTGCTCCGCAACGCCACGACCCTGGCGCCATCCTCCAGGGACAGCACCCCCGCGACGACAGCCGCCGCGATCTCACCCTGGCTATGACCCACCACCGCCGCAGGACGTACGCCATGTCCAGCCCACACCGCCGCCAACGACACCATCACCGCCCACAACACCGGCTGCACCACATCCACCCGCCCCAGATCGGCTGCGCCCTCCACCCCACGCAACACATCCGCGAGCGACCAATCCACATACGGCGCCAACGCCCCCTCACACTCCGCCACCCGCGCCGCGAACACCGGCGACACCCCAAGCAACTCCGCGCCCATCCCCACCCACTGCGAACCCTGACCCGGAAAGACCAGCACCGGGCCTACGTCTCCCGTCAACGCCGCCGCACCCGACCACACCACCCCCGGATGCGACACACCCCCCGCCAACGCCCCCACGGCGGCCAACAACTCCGCGCGGTCATCACCCACCACCACCGCCCGATGCTCAAACACCGATCGCGTGGTGGCCAACGACCACCCCACATCGACCGACGAAAGCTCGGACGCACCCCCCACCCACCCAGCCAACGCCCCAGCCTGCCCCCGCAACGCCTCCACACTCCGCCCCGACACCACCCACGGCACCACCCCACCCACCTCAGAGGACGCCGCCGACGCATCCTCCTCAGGAGCCTGCTCCACGATCACATGCGCATTGGTGCCGCTGATGCCGAAGGACGACACACCGGCCCGGCGCGGGCGCTCACCGTTCGGCCACTCCACCGGCTCGGTCAGCAGCCGTACGCCGCCGCCGTCCCACTCCACATGGGGCGTCAGCTCCTCGGCATGGAGAGTGGCCGGGAGTACGTCGTGCCGCAGCGCCATCACCATTTTGATGACACCGGCCACACCCGCCGCACCCTGCGTATGGCCGATGTTGGACTTCAACGAGCCGAGCCACAGCGGCCGGTCCTCCGGCCGGTCCCGGCCGTACGTGGCGATCAGCGCGTCGGCCTCGATCGGGTCGCCCAGCTTGGTGCCCGTGCCATGCGCCTCCACCGCGTCCACCTCGGACGGGGCCAGCCGGGCGCTGGCGAGGGCCTGGCGGATCACCCGCTGCTGGGAGGGGCCGTTCGGCGCGGTGAAGCCATTGCTGGCACCGTCCTGGTTGATGGCCGAACCACGGATGACCGCCAGTACCCGATGACCGTTTCGCCGGGCGTCGGACAGCCGTTCCAGCAGCACCAGGCCGACGCCTTCGCCCCATCCCGTTCCGTCGGCGTTCACCGAGAACGCCTTGCACCGTCCGTCCGGGGAGAGCCCGCGCTGCCTGGAGAAGCCGGTGAACACCTCGGGGGTGGTCATCACCGTCACCCCGCCCGCCAGGGCCAGGGCGCACTCCTCCTGCCGCAGCGCCTGGCAGGCGAGATGGATCGCGACCAGCGACGACGAACACGCCGTCTCCACCGTGACGGCCGGTCCCTCCAGGCCGAGGGTGTAGGACACCCGGCCCGAGAGCAGGCTCGGTGCGTTGCCCGCGTATCCCTCCGATCCCTTCTGCGGAAGGTCACCCGATGTGGTGCCGCCGGTGGTGGCCGTACCGGCGTAGACGCCCGTCCGGGACCCCTTGAGGGACACCGGGTCGATTCCGGCCCGTTCGCATGCCTCCCAGGCGGTTTCCAGCAACAGTCGCTGCTGGGGGCTGGTGGCGAGCGCCTCGCGCGGGCTGATGCCGAAGAACTGCGGGTCGAATCGGTCGGCGTCGTAGAGGAATCCGCCCCGGCGGACATATGTGGTGCCGGGGTGGTCCGGGTCCGGGTGATAGAGGCTGTCGAGGTCCCAGCCGCGGTCGGTCGGGAAATCCCCGATGGCGTCCACGCCGTCCGCGACCAGCCGCCACAGGTCCTCGGGTGTGTTCACCCCGCCCGGGAACCGGCAGGCGACGCTCACGACCGCGATCGGCTCCTGGTGTCGCTCCTCCACCTCACGCAAACGCAGGCGCGTATCGTGCAGATCCGCGGAAACGCGCTTGAGATACTCGACCAGCTTCTCTTCATTCACGTTCACCATGAGGTTTCACCCGGCCCTCGGCGGTCGTCGCGCCCGGCACATTCAGGACACGCCCAGTTCGTTGTCGATGAAGTCGAGAACCTGGGCCGCGGACGCGGACTCCAGCCTCTCCGCGGCGGTCATCTCTTCCTCCGCCGACTTTCGTGTCGCCTTCCACTTCGCCAGCAGGCTTTCGAGCCGTGCCGTGACCGCCCCCGAGTCGTCGTCTTCCATCTCGAGGCCGATCAGGGTGGCTTCGAGCCTGGCCAGTTCGTTGAGGACCGGATCGGCGCCTCCCCGGCCCGGTGTGGCGCCGACCGCCGGGGCGATGCGCTCCAGCAGGTAGCCGGCCAGTACGGCGGCGTCCGGATAGTCGAAGACGAGGGCGGCGGGCAGGCGCAGACCGGTGGCGGCGGCGAGCCGGTTGCGCAGTTCTACGGCGGTCAGCGAGTCGAAGCCCAGCTCCTTGAAGTTGGTGTCCGCCTGCACCGCTTCGGCGTCCGCGTGTCCGAGCACGGTGGCCACATGGCCACGGACCAACTGGAGGACGGCGCGGTGCTGTTCCGCGGCGGACAGGCCCACCAGCCGGTCGGCCCAGTCGTCCGGCCGTGCGTCGGCCGCCGCCGTACGTCGTGCCGCCGCGCCACCGGCACCCGCACCGGCACCGGAGGCGGCGAGGGCGCGGAGCGTGGCCGGGAGGCTGTCGGCGGGCTGGGCGGCGAGGACACGGGTGTTCATATCCGCCGCGATCAGCTGGTGGCCGCCGTGCTCGGACGCCGCGTCGAGCAGCCGGAGGGCGTGGTCCGCGGCCATCGCGGTGACACCCGAGCGGGACATCCGGGCCAGGTCCGCGTCGGCGAGGCCGCCGGTCATCTCGCTGGCTTCGGCCCACAGGCCCCACGCCACCGAGACCGTTGGCAGGCCCAGCGCCCGGCGGTGGGCCGCCAGCGCGTCGCAAAACGCGTTGGCCGCCGCATAGTTGGCCTGTCCCGGGCTGCCCATGACCCCGGCCGCCGACGAGAACAGCAAGAACGCGCCCAGGCGCAGATGTGCCGTCGCGGTGTGCAGATGCGCCGCGGCGGTGGCCTTCGCCGCCCAGACCCGCGCCAGCCGCTCGGGAGTCTGCGCGGTGACGACGGCGTCGTCCAGCACACCCGCGGCATGGATGACCGCGGTCAGCGGATGCCCGGGATCGACCCCCGCCACCAGATCGGCCACGGCTGTCGCGTCGGTGACGTCGGCCGCGACGATGTGTACTCGCGCGCCCAGGGCGGTCAGCCGGGCGGCGAGATCCTGGGTGCCCGGCGCGTCCTGGCCCCGGCGGCTCACCAGCAGCAGATGCCCGATCCGCCAGACCCGTACGAGGTGTTCGGCGACCAGCGCGCCCAGCGTGCCGGTGCCACCGGTGATGAGGACGGTGCCATCCGGGTCGACCGGGGCGGGGACGTCCAGGACCAGCTTGCCGGTGTGCTTGGCCTGGCTGAGATGGCGCAACGCCTCACGTGTCCGGCTCAGCGGCCAGGTCCGCACCGGCAGCGGCGGCAGGGCTGCGGTGTATCCGCGCGCTCCGGCGACTTCGGCGGCACCGGTAGGTCCGGTGGCCCCGGCAGCTCCGGCGGCACCGGTGGCCCCGGCAGCCCCGGCGGCCCTGGTAACTCCGGTAACTCCGGCAGCCCCGGTAACTCTGGTGACCTCGGCAGCTCCGGTGGCCCCGGTAGCTCCGATGGCCCCGGTAGCTCCGGTGGCCCCGGCGGCACCGGTGACCTCGGTGGCTCCGGCAGCCCCGGCAGCCCGGGTAACTCCGGCGGCACCGGTGACCTCGGTGGCTCCGGCAGCCCCGGCAGCCCGGGTAACTCCGGCGGCTCCGGTGACCTCGGTGGCACCGGTGGCCCCGGCAGCACCGGCGGCTCCGGCAGTTCCGGCGACACCGGCAGCACCGGCAGCCCCGGCAGCTCCGGTGGCACCGGTGGCACCGGTGGCACCGGTGGCACCCGCAGCACCGGCGGCACTGGCAGCACCGGTGGCCCCGGCCGCTCCGGTAAGTCCGGCGGCACCGGCAGCTCCGGCAGCCCCGGTAACTCCGGCGGCACCGGCAACTCCGGCAGCACCGGCAGCTCCCGCAGCTCCGGCGGCACCGGCGGCTCCGGCAGCTCCCGCAGCACCGGCGGCACCGGCGGCCTCGGCAGCTCCCGCGGCTCCCGCGGCTCCCGCGACTCCGGTGGCCCCAGGGGCTCCGGCGGCCCCGGCAGCTCCGGCGGCCCCGGTAGCTCCGGTAGCTCCGGCGGCTCCGGTAGCTCCGGCGGCTCCGGTGGCCCCGGTAACTCCGGTGGCCCCGGCGGCACCGGCGACCTCGGTGGTTCCGGCAGCCCCGGCGGCACCGGCAGCTCCCGCAGCTCCGGTGACCCCGGTAGCTCCGGTGACCCCGGCGGTGAACAGCTCAGCCAGTTCGCCCAGCATCCGGCCGATGCGTTCCGGTCCGGCGTCGGTGATCAGGTCGTAGATCTGGTACGCCACTCCCGGGTGCTCCTCCGCGACGCGCTCTGGATCACGGAGGTCGGTCTTGCCCATCTCCATCAGCCGACCGCCCTCGTCCAGCAGCCGCAGGGAGGCGTCCACGAACGGCCCGGCGAGGCTGTTGAGCACCACATCGACGCCACGTCCGCCGGTGGCCTCGCGGAACACCTCCTCGAAATCCAGATCGCGCGACGAGGCCCGATGCGCCGCATCGATGCCCATCTCCTCCAGCACACCGTGCTTGCCGGGGCTCGCCGTCGCGTAGACCTCCGCCCCCAGGTGGCGGGCGATCCGTACGGCCGCCATGCCCACACCGCCGGTCGCGGCATGGATCAGGACCGACTCCCCGGCCCGGAGCCCGGCCAGCTCCACGAGCCCGTACCAGGCGGTGAGATACGCCACCGGCACCGAGGCCGCCTGCGGATAGGTCCACCCGGCGGGAATGGGCGCCACCATGCGGGCGTCGGTCACCGCCGTCGGGCCGAACGCGCGGTCGAAGACCCCCATGACCCGGTCGCCCACGGCGAGCCCGGTCACCTCGGAGCCGTGGCCCAGTACCACCCCGGCGCCCTCGCCACCGAGCCCCGTCTGGCCCGGGACCATGCCCAAACTGATGAGTGCGTCGCGGAAGTTGATACCGGCCGCGTGCACCGCCACCCGCACCTGGCGTGGTCCGAGGGGCTCGAGCACCTCCGGGCACGGCACCGGCTTCACGTTCTCCACCGTGGCCGCGCCGGTCAGTTCCAGCCGCCATGCGGGCTGCCCCACCAGTGCGGCCACGCCGCCGCTGCTCACGCCACCGGCACGCATCAGCCGGGGCACCCGAAGCCGCCCCGCCCGCGGTGCGACCTGCGGCTCGTCCAGGTGCGCCGCCCACGCCACCGCGCTGCGCACGTCCTCCGCGAGCGGCTCGGCGTCCGGGTCGAGATCGATCAGAAGGAACCGCCCCGGGTTCTCCGCCTGCGCACTGCGCACCAGCCCGCATACGGCGGCCCCGGCCATGTCCACGCCGCCGTCTCCGGGGGCCTCCGCCTCGGGTGCGTCGATCACGACGGCCCCCCGCGTGACCACCACCAGCCGGGCGTCGGCCAGCCGAGGTTCGGCCAGCCAGCCCCGCACCAGCTCCAGCGCCCACTTAGAGGCCGCCAAACCATCGGCCGCCAAGCCCGCATCCAAGTGCCTCTCGGACGTGTCACCGAGGGCGGGCAGATACGCGATGACCACCGAGGGAACGGGGCCGTCACCGTCGAGCGCGGACACCAACGCCTCCAGATGCCGATGGCGTACCGCGCCCGGCACGGTCGGCCCGCACTCGTCCGGCCCCAGAACCACCCAACCGCCGCCGTCCGCCGGATCCGGCTCCCGGCCTTCCGTATCGGTGTCCTGCGCGGGAACGGGCAGGGGCGTCCACTCCAAGGTGAACAGCCCGTCCATCTGCGGCCCACCGGAGGCCTGCAGCTGGTCGACGGCGGCCGGTCGCATCACCAGCGAGTCGACGGTCAGCACCGGCCCGCCCACGGCGTCGGCCACCTCGACCCGCAGCCCGCGCTCGCCCTCGGCGCCACCCGCCTCCTGCCGCTGGGGCGAGAGCCGCACCCGTACGGTCGTGGCACCGCCCGCCCACAGCGATACGCCGTTCCAGACGAACGGCAGCCACACCCGGCCGTCGTCGTGGTCCTCCTCGGGCCGGTCCAGGAGGAACGCCGGATGCAGCGCGGCATCCAGCAGCGCCGGGTGGATCCCGAACCCCTCCGGGTCCCCAGCGGCCTCGGGCAGCGCCACTTCGGCGAGCAGATCGGCACCGTCCCGCCATACCGCCCGCAGTCCACGGAACGACGGCCCGTACGCGTACCCGGACGCCTCGGCGCGCTCGTAGAACCCGTCCAGCCGTACGGGCTCCGCGCCCACCGGAGGCCACGCCGGACCCGGCTCGTCCACCGGGCCCCGCGCGGGGCTCTGCGGGGACGGCGGGCCCAGGATGCCCTCGGCGTGGCATACCCAGCCCGGGTCGGCGCCGGGCTCCACATCGCGGTCGGGCCGGGAGTACACCCGCACATCGCGCCGCCCGTCCTCGGTGGCCACGCCGACCACCACCTGAACGCGCAGCCCACCGGACGCGGGCAGGACGAGCGGGACCTGGAGCGCCAGCTCCTCCACCCCGCCGCAGCCCGCCTCGTCGGCGGCCCGTAGTGCCCACTCCACCAGCGCCGCGCCCGGCGCCAGCACGGTACCCGCCATCACATGCTCGGCCAGCCAGCCCCCGCCGCCCCCGGCCATGACCCGGCCGGTCAGCACCAGCCCGCCACCGGCGAGCCCGACGGCCGCCGGCAGGTGCGCGTGCTCGACGCGCTGTAGCCCGGCGGCCCCCACGTCCCCGACGCCACCGACGCCACCGCCCGCCGCCAGCCAGTAGCGTTCGCGCTGGAAGGCGTACGTCGGCAGATCGACCGTCCGGAGCGCCGGATCGGCCGGGAACCAGTGGGCCCAGTCGACGTCCGTACCATGGGTGTGCAGTTGGGCGAGGGCGTGACCGAGCGCGTGGGCATCGGGGCGCTTACGGCTCAGGGTGGCCGCCACCAGCGGGCTCGGCCGCCCGGCCACGCCTTCGCCTTCGCCCTCATCAGGGTCGGCCGTCGCCTCGTCGGCGGCGAGGTGCTGAAGGGTGTGCTGGGTCGCGGTGGCCAGGACGGGGTCGGGGCCGAGCTCGAGGAAGACGCCGGTTTCGGGCGCGATATGGGTGACGGCGGAATGGAATCGCACGGGTTGGCGGATGTGCCGCACCCAGTAGCCGGGCGTGGCCATCTCCTCGTCGGCCGGCTCACCGGTGAGGTTGCTGAGCACCGGAAGGGTGGGCCGATGGAAGGTCAGGCCGTCGATGGCCTGCGCGAACGGCTCCAGGATGGGGTCCATCAGCGGGGAGTGGAAGGCGTGGCTGACCGTCAGCGCCCTGGTCTTGCGGCCCCTTGCCGCCCAGATGGCGCGGATGTCGGCGACCAGCTCGATCGGACCGGAGACCACGGTGTTGCCGGGAGTGTTCAGGGCGGCGATGCCCATCTGGCCGTCGTATGCCGCCAGATCCTCGGCGAGTTCCTCGGCGGTGGCGGCGATGGTGGCCATGCCTCCGCCGCTGGGGAGTTGGCCCATGAGGGTGGCGCGGGCGGCCACGAGTCGGCAGGCGTCGGGGAGGTCGAAGACCCCGGCGACATGGGCGGCGGTGATCTCTCCGATGGAGTGACCGATGACAGCGTCGGGTCGTACGCCGACCGAGTCGAGCAGCCGCGCCAGGGCGATGTGCAACGCGAACAGCCCCGCCTGAGCGTAGGTGGTGTGGTCCAGCAGCCCAGGCCGCTCGGCCACACCGTGGAAGACCACATCGCGGAGGGGATGTTCCAGGTGGGGATCGAGCAGCCCGCAGACTTCGTCGAACGCGTCGGCGAACACCGGGAACCGGTCGTACAGCCCGGCCCCCATCCCCTGGCGCTGGCTGCCCTGCCCGCTGAAGAGCCACACCGTCTTGCCCGCCGCCGCCGCTCCACTGCCGGGGAGCACCACACCCGGATGGGGCTCACCGGTGGCCAGCGCCTCCACGGCGACCAGCAGCTCGGCGCGGTCATCGGCCAACGCCACCGCTCGGTGCTCGAAGAGCGACCGGGTGGTCGCGAGCGACCAGCCCACCTCGACCGCCGACATCTCCGGGTGCCCGGCCACCCGTTCGGCCAGCGCGGCGGCCTGGCCACGCAGCGCCTCCGTGCTCCGCGCGGACAGCAGCCATGGAACGGTCCGCAGGCGGTCGGGGGAGGCCACGGGCTCGGTCATGACGCGCTCGACCGGCTCGGGGGCCTGCTCAAGAAGGAGATGGGCGTTGGTGCCGGAGGCGCCGAACGAGGACACACCGGCCCGGCGCGGCCGCTCACCGTTCGGCCACTCCACCGGCTCGGACAGCAGCCGCACCGCACCGCTCTCCCAGTCCACATGGGGAGTGGGTTCGTCAATGTGCAGGGAGGCGGGCATCATTCCGTGCCGGATCGCCTGCACCATCTTGATGACACCCGCGACACCGGCCGCCGCCTGCGTATGCCCGATGTTGGACTTGATCGAGCCCAGCAGCAGCGGCCGCTCGGCGGGCCGCTCCTGACCGTAGGTGGCCAGGAGTGCCTGCGCCTCGATCGGATCGCCCAGCGTCGTACCCGTACCGTGCGCCTCCACCGCATCGACGTCGGACGGCGACAGCCCGGCGCTCGCCAGCGCCTGCCGGATCACCCGCTGCTGTGAGGGGCCGTTCGGCGCCGTCAATCCATTGGACGCGCCGTCCTGGTTGACGGCGGAGCCACGGATCACGGCCAGGACGTCGTGGCCGTTGCGGCGGGCGTCCGACAGCCGTTCCAGCAGCAGAACGCCCACGCCTTCGCTCCAGCCGGTGCCATCGGCCGCAGCGGCGAAGGGCTTGCAGCGGCCATCGGGGGCCAGGCCGCGCTGACGGGAGAAACCGGTGAACACATCCGGAGTGGCCATCACCGTGACGCCACCGGCCAGGGCCAGGGTGCACTCCCCCTGACGCAGGGCCTGCGCCGCCAAATGCATCGCCACCAGCGACGACGAACACGCGGTGTCCACCGTCATCGCCGGACCCTCAAAGCCCAGCGTGTACGCCACCCGGCCCGAGACCACACTGCCCGAACTGGCCAGCATGGCGTAGCCCTCCAGCCGCGCGTCGCCGCCGCTGAGCCCGGCGGCGTAGTCGTGGTACATCACGCCCGCGTAGACACCGGTCGGGCTCCCCTTCAACGACACCGGGTCGATCCCCGCCCGCTCCAGCACCTCCCACGACGCCTCCAACAGCAACCGCTGCTGCGGATCCGTCGCCAGCGCCTCCCGCGGATTGATCCCGAAGAACGCCGCATCGAACGCATCGGCGTCATACAGGAACCCGCCTTTGCGCGCGTACGAGGTGCCGGGGTGGTCGGGGTCGGGGTGGAAGAGCCCGTCCAGGTCCCAGCCCCGGCCGGTCGGAAACTCGCCGATGGCGTCACGGCCCGAGGCGACCAGATCCCAGAGCTCCTCCGGGGAACCGACCCCGCCCGGGAAGCGGCAGGTCATCGCGACGATGGCGATCGGCTCGTCCGTATCGGCCCTCGCGGCGAGGGGAGCACGGCTCCCGGCGGTCTCGCCGGCCAGCCGAGCGCACAGATACTCCGCAAGCACCCTCGGCGTCGGATAGTCGAACACCAACGTCGCAGGCAACCGCAACCCCGTCACCACCGACAACCGATTACGCAACTCCACCGCCGTCAACGAATCAAAACCCAACTCCTTGAACGCCGCATCAACCCGCACCTCACCCAACGAACCAAACCCCAACACCACCGCCACACCACCCCGCACCACATCCACCACCACACCCAACCGACCAGCCGCATCCAACCCCACCAACTGAGCCGCCAACCCCGAAGTCCCCATCTCACCGGCCGCCATCCGGCGCGCGGTCCGGCCGGACACCAACCCCCGCAGCACCGCCGGAAGGTCCTGACGAGCCACCCCGGCCGTGTCGACGGCGGCGGCGACAAAGAGGGGGCTGCCCTGCGCACAGGCGGCATCGAGCAGGCTCAGCGCCTTCTCGCTGGACATCGCGGTGATGCCCGAGCGGGACATCCGGGCCCGGTCCGTCGCGGCGAGCTTTCCGGTCAGCTCGCTTGACCGGGCCCATAGGCCCCAGGCCACCGACAACCCTGGGAGGCCATGGGCCTGTCGGTGGGCGGCGAGGGCGTCACAAAAGGCGTTCGCCGCCGCGTAGTTGGCCTGACCCGGGCTGCCCAGGACACCGGCGGCCGACGAGAACATCGCGAACAGGGACAGCGGAAGATCGGCAGTGGCGGTATGCAGATGTGCCGCACCCATTGCCTTCGCCGCCCACACCCTGGCAAGCCGTTCGGGCGTCTGGGAGGTCACCACCGCGTCGTCGAGCAGCCCCGTGGCATGGATGACACCGGTCAGCGGATGGTCGGCGTCGATCCCCGCCACGAGCTCGGCCACCGCCGACGCGTCCGTGACGTCCACGGCGGCGATCCGCACCCGCGCGCCCAACTCCTCCAGACGCGCTCCCAGTTCGCCGGCTCCCGGGGCGTCCGGCCCGCGGCGGCTCACCAGGAGCAGATGGCCGACCTGCCAGGAGCGCACCAGATGTTCGGCCACCAGACCGCCGAGGGTGCCGGTGCCGCCCGTCACCAGCACGGTGCCGTCGGGATCGAGCGCCACGGGGGCGTCCCGCCCCTCCGGACCGCTGTCGGCGGAGGCACGAATCAGCCGTGGCACCCACGCCTGCCCATCCCGCAAGGCCAACTGCCATTCGTCCAGGTCCACCGCTCGCGCGACGGTGTCCCGTACGTTGTCCGCGCTCGCATCGGCCGCCGGGCCGAGGCCAAGGTCGAGGTCGAGGTCGAGGTCGAGGTCGAGCAGCAGGAATCGCCCCGGGTTCTCCGCCTGAGCGCTCCGCAGAAGCCCCCAGAGCGCGGCGGCGGCCACATCCATACCACCCTCGGCGTCGGTGACGGTGACCGCGCCACGCGTCACCACGACCAACCGGGAATCGGCAAGCCGTGGCTCGGCAAGCCACTTCTGCACCAGCGCCAGAGCCCGTTGCGCCATCGCCAGACCAGCAGTCGCCAGATCAGCAGTCGCCAGGTCGGCCACGACATCGGCATCGGCGTCCGGGCGCGGGATCTCGGCGAGCACCACGGCCGGGACCGGCTCCCCGTCATCGAGCCTCGCGAGCAACGCCTCCAGAGCCGGGTCAGCACCTCCGGCCGCCAGCACCACCCAGCTGTCGCGATCGGCCACCGGCCCGCCGGTCCCCGTCGGCTGCGGCAGTGGGGTCCAGTCCAGGACGAACAGACCGTCCACACCACGCGTTGCCCCAGCCCTCAACCGCTCTACGGCAGCCTGTCGCGTCACCAGGGAGTCGACCGTCAGAACGGGGTCGCCCACGGCATCGGCCACCACCAGCCGCAGCCCGCGCTCGCCCTCGGCACCGTCCCGATGCGGGGACAGCCGAACGCGTACGGTGCTGGCTCCGGCGGCCCACAGCGACACCCCGTTCCAGGCGAACGGCAACCACACCTGGCCGCCGTCCTGCTCCTGGTCAGGCCCGGTGTCGAGCAGGAGGGCCGGGTGCAGGGCCGCGTCGAGCAGCGCCGGGTGGATACCGAACCCGTCCGCGTCGCCCGCCACCTCGGGCAGCGCCACCTCGGCCAGCAGGTCCGCACCGTCCCGCCACACCGCGCGCAACCCCTGGAACGACGGCCCGTACGCATAACCCGTCGCCGCGGAGCGCTCGTAGAACCCCTCCAGATCAACCGGTTGCGCACCCGCCGGAGGCCATGTGCCGCCCAGCCCCTCGGCCGACGGGCCCCCGCCTTCCGGCGCCGGGCTCAGCACCCCCTCGGCATGGCACACCCAGCCCACGTCGGCACCCGGGTCGGCCTCGCCATCCGGACGGGAGTAGATCCGCACATCGCGCCGCCCGTCCTCCGCCCCGGCGCCCACCACCACCTGGACACGCAGCCCGCCCGACTCGGGCAGCACCAACGGGACCTGCAGCGCCAGTTCCTCGACCCCACCACAGCCGACCTCGTCGGCCGCTCGCAACGCCCACTCCACCATGGCCGCGCCCGGGGCCAGGACAGCGTCCGCCACGATGTGCTCGCCGAGCCAGCCATCACCGCCACCGGCCGCAATGCGCCCGGTGAGCAGATGAGTGCTTCCATCGGCCAGCTCCACGGCGGCGCCCAGCAACGGATGGCCCGCGGCGACCAGACCGAGACCGCTGGGGTCACCGGTCGCACCCGAGGCGTTCATCCAGTAACGCTGGTGCTGGAAGGCGTACGTGGGCAGATCGACCGTACGAGGGGTGGGTTCGGCCGGGAACGCCGCCCTCCAATCCACCTCGACCCCGGCGATGAACGCCTGACCGAGGGAGTCAAGGAGCTGAGCCTGACCACCGTGATCGCGACGCAGGGTCGGTACGGCGACCGCGTCCACACCCGCCTGCTCGAACGTCTCCTGCATCCCGATGGTCAGCACAGGGTGGGTACTGGCCTCGATAAACACCCGATGCCCATCCGCCAACAACGCCTCGACGGCATCGGCGAACCGCACCCGCTCCCGCAGATTCCGCACCCAATAGTCCGCATCCAGAACGGACGCATCGACCCGGCCGCCCGTCACCGTCGAATAGAACGCCACCTCACCCACGCCACCGGCGGCGGGGTGGACACCGGCCAGGATTTCGTTCAACTCCTCGCGGATCTTATCCACCTGAGGGCCGTGCGAGGCATAGTCCACCTCGATCAGCCGCGCCCGCTCCCCGGCCTCCTGGCACGCGGCCACGACAGCGGCCACCTGCCCCGGCGGACCCGAAACCACCATCGAGGACGGTCCGTTGGATGCCGCCACACCTACACCAGCAGCCTGATCGCCCAGCTCGGACAGCAGATGCCCCGCCCGCTCCTGACCCACCCCGAGCGAAGCCATCGCCCCACCACCGGCCAACCGCCGCAACGCCTTGCTCCGCAACGCCACGACCCTGGCACCATCCTCCAGAGACAGCACCCCCGCGACAACAGCCGCCGCGATCTCACCCTGACTATGACCCACCACCGCCACAGGACGTACGCCATGTCCAGCCCACACCGCCGCCAACGACACCATCACCGCCCACAGGACAGGCTGAACCACATCCACCCGGCCCAGATCCGCCGCGTCCTCCACCCCACGCAACACGTCCGCGAGCGACCAGTCCACATACGGCGCCAGCGCCCCCTCACACTCCGCCACCCGAGCCGCGAACACCGGCGACGCTTCCAACAGCTCCGCGCCCATCCCCACCCACTGCGAACCCTGACCCGGAAACACCAACACCGGGCCTACGTCTCCCGTCAACGCCGCCGCACCCGACCACACCACCCCCGGATGCGACACACCCCCCGCCAACGCCCCCACGGCGGCCAACAACTCCGCGCGGTCATCACCCACCACCACCGCCCGATGCTCAAACACCGACCGCGCCGCAACCAACGACCACCCCACATCAACCGACGAAAGCTCGGACGCACCCCCCACCCACCCAGCCAACGCCCCAGCCTGCCCCCGCAACGCCTCCACACTCCGCCCCGACACCACCCACGGCACCACCCCACCCACCTCAGAGGACGCCGCCGACGCATCCTCCTCAGGAGCCTGCTCCACGATCACATGCGCATTGGTACCGCTGATCCCGAACGCCGACACACCGGCCCGGCGTGGCCGCTCGTTCCTCGGCCACTCCACCGGGTCCGTGAGCAGCCGCACCGTCCCGCCGGACCAGTCCGCATGCGGGGTCGGCTCGTCGACGTGCAGTGTGGCGGGCAGCAGTTGATGGCGGAGGGCCATCACCATCTTGATCACACCGGCCACACCCGCCGCGCCCTGCGTATGGCCGATGTTGGACTTCAGCGAGCCGAGCCACAGCGGCCGGTCCTCCGGCCGGTCCCGGCCGTACGCGGCGAGCAGCGCCTCAGCCTCGATCGGGTCGCCGAGCGTGGTGCCCGTGCCATGGGCCTCCACCGCGTCCACCTCGGCGGACGACAACTGTGCGTTGATCAGCGCCTGGCGGATCACCCGCTGCTGCGAGGGGCCGTTCGGCGCGGTGAGCCCGTTCGACGCGCCGTCCTGGTTGATGGCCGAGCCCCGGAGCACCGCCAGCACTTGGTGGCCGTTGCGCCGCGCGTCTGACAGCCGCTCCAGCAGCAGGAGCCCCACGCCCTCCGAGAAGCCCGTGCCGTCCGCGGCGGCCGCGAAGGGCTTGCAGCGGCCGTCGGGGGCGAGACCGCGCTGGCGGGAGAACTCCACGAAGGTGTTCGGGGTGGTCATGACGGTTACGCCACCGGCCAGGGCCAGGGTGCACTCGCCCTGCCGCAGCGCCTGGCAGGCCAGATGCATCGCCACCAGCGACGACGAACACGCCGTATCCACCGTCACCGCGGGCCCCTCCAGGCCGAGGGTGAAGGCCACCCGACCCGAGACGACGCTCAGGGTGTTTCCGGTGAGCAGATATCCCTCCGCGCTCTTTTCGATCTGCGGGGTGCCGAAGCCGAGGATTCCGGCGCCCGCGTAGACCCCGGTGGGGGTGCCCTTCAGCGAGGTGGGGTCGATTCCGGCGCGTTCGAACAATTCCCAGGAGACTTCGAGCAGTTGGCGCTGCTGGGGTTCGGCCGCCAGGGCCTCGCGGGGGCTGATGCCGAAGAAGGTGGCGTCGAAGCCGTCGGCCCGGTCGAGGAATCCGCCGTGGCGGACATAGCTGGTGCCGGAGTGGTCGGGGTCCGGGTGGAACAGCCCGTTCAGGTCCCAGCCGCGGTCGGTCGGAAACTCGCCGATCGCGTCGCCGCGCGAGGCGACCAGCCGCCACAGGTCTTCGGGCGAGGTGATTCCGCCGGGAAACCGGCAGGCCATGCTGACGATGGCCACCGGCTCCTGGGAACGCTCCTCCAGCTCACGAAGCCGCCGACGCGTCTGCCCCAGATCGGACGTGACCTTCTTGAGGTACTGGCGGAGCTTCTCTTCGGTACCCGACATCAGTTCCGAGCCTCCATCAGGGCAGTTCACGGTCAATGAGCTCGAACATCTCGTCGTCCGAGGCGCCTTCGAGGGCGTCGAAGCCGGTCGCGGCGGCCGGGTCGACGGACCCGCCGCCGTTCCACTTCGCCAGCAGGGCACCCAGCCGTTGGGCGATCCGCTGCCGGCCTTCGTCGTCCGTGTCGAGGGTGGCCAGGGTGGTGTCCAGCCTGGCCAGCTCGCCCAGGACCGGGTCGACGGCGTCCCGCCCCGGCGTGGCCCCGTCGCCGGGGGCCAGCCGTTCCAGCAGGTAGTCGGCGAGTACGGCCGCTTCCGGGTAGTCGAAGACCATTCCGGCGGGCAGGCGCAGTCCGGTGGCGGCGGCCAGCCGGTTGCGCAGTTCGACGGCGGTCAGGGAGTCGAAGCCCAGCTCCTTGAAGCTGGCCTCTGCCTGCACGGCGTCCACGTCGGCGTGTCCGAGGACCGTGGCCGCGTGGCCACGGACCAGGTTGAGGACGAGTCGGTGTCGTTCGGCCGTGGACAGGTCCGCGAGCCGGGCGCCCCAGTCGACCTGTCGGCCCTCCCCGGCCGCCGCCGCGGTGCGCCGCCCGGCGCCGCCACCGCCGCCGGTGGTGGCCAGGGCGCGCAGCGTGGCGGGCAGGCTGTCGGCGGGCAGTCCGGCGAGGGTGCGGGGGTATACCTGGGCGGCGACCAGATGGCTACCGCCGTGCTGGACGGCGGCGTCGAGCAGGGCCAGACCGTGCCGAGTGCTCAGGGCGGCCACGCCGGTACGGGACATCCTGGCCAGATCCGCCTCGGCGAGGTGTCCGGTCATGCCGCTTGCGTCGGCCCACAGGCCCCAGGCGATCGAGACTCCCGGCAGCCCGACGGCCCGGCGGTGGGCGGCGAGCGCGTCGCAAAAGGCGTTGGCGGCGGCGTAGTTGGCCTGTCCCGGGCTGCCGAGTGTGCCCGCGGCGGAGGAGAAGAGGACGAACATGCCGAGCCGCAGACGCGCCGTCGCCGTGTGCAGATGGGCCGCGGCCGTGGCCTTGGCCGTCCAGACCCGCGCCAGCCGTTCGGGGGTCTGTGAGGTCACCACCGCGTCGTCCAGCGCACCGGTGGCGTGGATGACTCCGGTCAGCGGATGCTCGGGGTCGACCCCCGCCACCAGCTCCGCCACCGCCGAGGCGTCGGTGACATCCGCCGCCGCGACGCGCACCCGCGCGCCCAGCCCCTCCAGCCGGGCGGCCAGGTCGCGGGCGCCCGGAGCGTCCGGCCCCCGCCTGCTCACCAGCAGCAGATGCCCGATCCCCCAGGCGCGGACGAGGTGTTCGGCGACATAGGCGCCCAGGGTGCCGGTGCCACCGGTGATGAGGACCGTGCCGTCCGGGTCGACCGCGGCGGGTACGTCGAGCACCAGCTTGCCGGTGTGCTTGGCCTGGCTCAGCTGCCGTAGCGCGTCCCGTGCCCGGCTGAGCGGCCAGGGCCGTACGGGTGCGGGCCGCAGCACTCCGGCGGCGAACAGCTCGCTCAAGTCGCGCAACATCTCCCCGATGCGGTCCGGCCCGGCGTCGGGGACCAGGTCGAAGGCGCGATAGCGGATGCCCGTACGCGCGGCAGCGAGGTGTTCGGGGTCGCGGATGTCGGTCTTGCCCATCTCGGAGAGCCGTCCACCGTCGGCCAGCAGCCGCAGGGAGGCGTCCACGAACGGCCCGGCGAGGCTGTTGAGCACCACATCGACGCCACGTCCGCCGGTGGCCTCGCGGAACGTCTCCTCGAAGTCCAGATCGCGCGACGAGGCCCGATGCGCCGCATCGATGCCCATCTCCTCCAGCACACCGTGCTTGCCGGGGCTCGCCGTGGCATAGACCTCGGCGCCCAGGTGGCGGGCGATCTGCACCGCCGCCATGCCGACGCCGCCGGTGGCGGCGTGGATCAGCGCCGTTTCGCCGTTCCGCAATCCGGCCAGGTCCACCAGCCCGTACCAGGCGGTGAGGAACACCACCGGTACGGCGGCCGCCTGCCGGAAGCTCCAGCCGTCGGGGATCGGCACGACCATGCGCGCGTCCGCCACCGCCCACGGGCCGAACGCGCCCTCGAACAGGCCCATGACCCGGTCGCCCACCGCGAGTCCGGTCACCTCCGGGCCGATGTCCACGACCACTCCGGCGCCCTCGCTGCCGCGGAACACCCCGCCCCCGGGGTACATCCCGACGACGATGAGCGCATCGCGGAAGTTCATGCCCGCCGCGTGCACCTCGATCCGGACCTCTCCCGGCCCCAGTGGCTCCAGCACCTCGGGGCATGGCACGGGCGTCACATGGTCCACGGTGGACGCGCCCGTCACGGCGAGCCGCCACGCGGACTGTGCCACCGGGCCCACCAGACCACCGCTGCCGGGGCCGCCCGCCCGCATCAGACGGGGTGCCCGCACCCGGCCGGAGCCCACCACCACCTGCGGTTCGTCCAGGGCGACGGCCTTCAGCACACCGTCCAGCACCGCCGCGCCGATCTCGTCGGAGTCGGGGACGCCGCGCGGATCGCGGTCGAGCAGGATGAACCGGTCCGGGTTCTCGGCCTGTGCGCTGCGCAGCAGCCCCCACACGGCGGCACCGGCCGTGTCCACGGCCCGGGAGCCGGGGTCGTCCGCCACCGGGCCACCGGCCGCGACCGCGCCGTGTGTCACCACCACCAGGCGGCTGTCGGTCAGCCGGGGTTCGGCCAGCCAGCCCCGCAACAGGTCCAGGGTCCGCCGTACGACCGCCAGGGCATCGGCCTCGGCGGCCCCGATGTCCACGGCCGTCGTCGAGGCCGGTACGGCGGTCAGCGCCACCGAGGGCACGGGGGCCCCGGCGTCGATCGCCGCGACCAGCGACTCCAGGTCCGGGTGGCGGACCATGCCCGAGGGGGCCCAGTCCAGGATCTCGGAGCCCAGCGCCACCCAGCCGCCGTCCCCTGCCACCGGTTGGGGCAGGCCCGTGTCCGCACCGGGCGCCGCCTCGGGGAGCGGGATCCAGTCCAGGGTGAACAGCCCGTCCACGGCGGCCCGTCCGGGGGTCCGCAGCTGATCCGTACGGGCCGGGCGCAGCACCAGCGAGTCGACCGTCAGGACCGGGTCGCCCACGGCGTCGGCCACGGCGATCCGCAGCGCCCGCTCGCCGTCCGCGCCCTGCTCACTCGGGGACAGCCGGACGCGTACGGTGGTCGCTCCGGCGGCCCACAGGGAGACGCCGTGCCAGGCGAACGGCAGCCACACCTGGCCGCCGTCGTGCTGCACCTCGGGCCGGTCGGTCCGGTCGGGCCGGTCGGTCCGGTCGGTCCGGTCGGTCCGGTCGGGCCGGTCGGTCCGGTCGGTCCGTTCGAGGAGGGACGCCGGGTGCAGTGCGGCATCGAGCAGCGCCGGGTGGATGCCGAATCCGGCCTGGTCGCCCGCGGCTTCGGGCAGCGCCACCTCGGCCAGCACATCCGCGCCGTCGCGCCACAGCTTCCGGACGCCCCGGAACGCGGGGCCGTATCCGTATTCGGCGGCCTCGGCACGCTCGTAGAAGCCGTCCGTGTCCACCGCTTCCGCGCTCGCCGGGGGCCAGGCCCCGGCGAGCTGGGGCGCCGATTCGCACTGGGGGCCGAGTACGCCGACCGCATGGCACACCCAGACCGGGTCCGCGGTGGCTTCGGCGTCGCGGTCGGGCCGGGAGTACACCCGTACGTCACGGCGTCCGTCGTCGGCGGCCTCGCCCACCACCACCTGGACGCGCAGCCCACCGGTGTCGGGGAGGACGAGCGGGACCCGCAGGGCGAGTTCCTCCACCGTGCCGCAGCCCGCCTCGTCGGCGGCCCGCAGCGCCCATTCGACCTGGGCCGCGCCCGGGATCAGCCGGGCGCCCGCCACCACGTGTTCGCCGAGCCAGCCCTCGCCGCCACCGGCCGTCAGCCGTCCGGTGAGCAGATGGGTGCTGCCGTCGGCGAGTTCCACGGCCGCGCCGAGCAGCGGGTGGTCCGCGGAGACCAGGCCGAGGTCGGTGGGATCGCCGCCCCGGCCCGCGGTGCCCTCGAGCCAGTAGCGCTCCCGCTGGAAGGCGTAGGTGGGCAGCGGCACGGTGCGGGGCGCGGGATCGGTGGGGAACAGGGTGGTCCAGTCGACGTCGACCCCCGCGGTGAACGCCTGGGCCAGCGATCGCACCAACTGGGCGGGATCGCCGTGGTCCCGGCGCAGGGTGGGGACGGTGGCGGCGGGGAGGCCCGCCTCCTCGAAGCTCTCCTGCATGCCCACCGTGAGGACGGGGTGGGTGCTGGCCTCGATAAACACCCGGTGGCCATCGGCCAGCAGCGCCCGGATCGCCTCGGCGAACCGTACCGGCTCCCGCAGGTTCCGTACCCAGTAGCCCGTGTCCAGGACGGAGCCGTCGGCACGGGCGCCCGTCACGGTGGAGTAGAACGCCACCCCGGCGGATCCGGGCGTCCCGACCGGCTCAACCCCCGCGAGCAGCTCGGTGAGTTCGTCGGCGATCGCATCGACCTGGGGACTGTGCGAGGCGTAGTCCACCTCGATCATCCGGGCGCGTTCCCGGGTGTCACGACAGGCGGCCACGGCCGCGGCCACCTGCTCCGGCGGGCCGGACACCACCGTGGAGGCGGGGCCGTTCACGGCGGCCACGACCACGGCGGTGGCGCGGTCGCCGAGACCGGACAGCAGATCCGTGGCCTGTTCCTGACCCACGCCGAGGGAGGCCATGGCCCCGCCACCGGCCAGTTGGCGCAGCGCCCGGCTGCGCAGGGCCACGATCCGGGCCCCGTCCTCCAGGGTGAGCGCCCCGGCCACGCAGGCGGCGGCGATCTCGCCCTGGCTGTGGCCCACGACGGCGGCGGGCCGCACCCCGTGGCCCGCCCATACGGCGGCCAGGGACACCATCACCGCCCAGAGGACCGGCTGCACCACGTCCACCCGGCTCAGATCGCCCGCGCCGTCCACGCCGCGCAGCACATCGGTGAGCGACCAGTCGACGTGGGGCGCGAGCGCTCGTTCACACTCGGCCACCCGGGCGGCGAACACCGGTGAGGCGTCCAGCAGTCCGGCGCCCATCCCGATCCACTGCGAACCCTGCCCGGGGAACACCAGCACCGGACCCGCGCCGCCCGTGGTGGCGGCCGTGCCCGTGTGCACAACGCCCGGGTGTGTCTCGTCGGCCGCCAGGGCCTCGATGGCCGCCATCAGTTCGGCGTGGCTCTCGCCGACCACCACGGCGCGGTGGTCGAACAGGGTACGGGAGCGGATGAGGGACCAGCCCACCTCGGCGGGCGAGGCGGTGGGGCCGGTGGCCAGCCGCGCGGCCAGCGCCCGCGCCTGGTCCCGCAGCGCGCCCGCGCCCCGCGCGGACAGCACCCAGGGCACCGCCCGGGGGCCATCGGACTCGGGCTCCGGCTCGGTGCGTTCGGCCTGGTCGGGTGCCTGTTCCAGGATCACGTGGGCGTTGGTGCCGCTGATGCCGAAGGACGACACACCGGCCCGGCGCGGACGCTCGTCCGCCGGCCATTCGACCGCCTCGGTCAGCAGCCGCACTCCATCGTCGTCCCACTCCACATGCGGGCTCGGCTCATCGATGTGCAGCGAGGCGGGCAGCAGGCCATGGCGCATCGCCATGACCATCTTGATCACACCCGCCGCGCCCGCGGCGGCCTGCGTATGACCGATGTTGGATTTGATGGAGCCGAGCCACAGCGGACGGCCCTCCGGCCGCTCCTGCCCGTACGTGGCCAGCAGCGCCTGCGCCTCGATGGGGTCGCCGAGTGTGGTGCCCGTGCCGTGGGCCTCGACCACGTCGACGTCCGCCGGGGAGAGCCGTGCGGTGGCCAGGGCCTGGCGGATCACCCGCTGCTGGGAGGGCCCGTTCGGCGCGGTCAGACCGTTGGAAGCGCCGTCCTGGTTGACCGCCGACCCACGGATCACCGCCAGCGCCTCACGGCCGTTGCGGCGCGCGTCCGACAGCCGCTCCAGGACGAGCAGCCCGATGCCCTCGCCCCAGCCGGTGCCGTCGGCCGCCGCGGCGAACGGCTTGCAGCGGCCGTCCGGGGCCAGTCCGCGCTGCCGCGAGAACTCCACGAAGGTGTTCGGTGTGGCCATCACCGTGACGCCACCGGCCAGGGCCAGGGTGCACTCGCCCTGCCGCAGGGCCTGCGCCGCGAGATGCATGGCCACCAGCGACGACGAACACGCCGTGTCCACCGTCACCGCGGGCCCCTCCAGGCCGAAGGTGAACGCCACCCGGCCGGAGGCGATGCTCGGTGTGCTGCCGGTCATCAGCCGGCCCTCGACGCCCTCCGGGGTGCGGCCCAGGAAGCGGCTTCCGTAGTCGTCGTACATCACGCCGGTGATCACCGCGCCGCGGCTGCCGCGCAGGCTCACCGGGTCGATGCCCGCGCTCTCGAACGCCTGCCACGCGGTTTCCAGCAGCAGCCGCTGCTGGGGGTCGGTGGCCAGCGCCTCGCGGGGTGGGATCCCGAAGAACTCCGCGTCGAACCGCGGCGCCTCGTAGAGGAACCCGCCCTCGCGTGCGTAGCTGGTGCCCGTGTGGTCCGGGTCGGGGTCGAAGAGGCCCCCGAGGTCCCAGCCACGGTCCGCAGGGAACTCCCCGATCGCGTCCCCGCCCTCGGCCACCAGCCGCCACAGCTCCTCGGGGGAGCCGACGCCGCCCGGATAGCGGCAGGCCATGCCGACGATGGCGATCGGGTCGTCGTCGGTGGCCACGACGGCCGGCGTCGTCGGGAGCGGTGTCCCGGCCGGTGCGCCGACCAGCCGCTCCCGCAGGAAGCGCACCAGGGCGTCGGGGGTCGGATAGTCGAAGACGACGGTGGCCGGGATCCGGGTGCCGGTGGCGGCGTTGAGCCGGTTGCGCAGGTCGAGCGCCGTGAGCGAGTCGAAGCCGAGATCCTGGAACGCCCTGCCCAGGTCGATGGCCTCCGGTGCGGGATGGGCGAGTACGGTGGCCACCTGGTCGCGTACCAGCTCTCCGATGAGCCGGTCCCGCTCCTCGGTGGACAGCCCGGCGAGCCGCCCGGACAAGGAGCCCGATCCGGTGTTCCGCGCGGCCCGCGTGGGGACGTGCACCAGCCGCCGCAGCACGGGCGGAAGTGGCCCGGCGGCGGCCCGGGTGCGCAGCGCCGCGAGGTCGAAGCGCGCGGGGACGAGCGTGGGGCGGTCGGTGGTGAGTGCCGCGTCGAGCAGCGTCAGCGCCTGCTCGCCTGAGACGGCGGCGATACCGGAGCGGGCCATCCGGGCGAGGTCCGCGTCATCCAGGTGGCCGGTCATGCCACCGGCGGACGCCAGCAGCCCCCAGGCCAGCGCGTGGGCCGTCCGCCCCTCGGCGCGGCGGTGCTCGGCGAGGGCGTTGAGGAACATGTTGGCCGCGGCATAGTTGGCCTGGCCGCCGTTGCCCATGATGGAGGCGGCGGAGGAGAACATCACGAACGCGGCCGGATCCATGTCCCGGGTCAGCCGGTGCAGATGCCACGCGGCATCCACCTTCGGGGCGAGGACGGTGTCGAGTTGCTCGGGGGTCATGGCGGTGACCACACCGTCGTCGAGCACTCCCGCGGCATGGATGACGGCCGTCAGCGGATGGGCTTCGGGGAGCGAGTCGAGCAGGGCGGCCAGCGCCTCGGGGTCGGCGGCGTCACACGCGGTGACGCGTACGTCCGCCGCGCCCAGCGCGGTCAGTTCGTCCGCGAACGCGTCGATGTCCTCCGTGATGCCACCACGCCGGCTGACCAGCAGCAGATGGCGGGCGCCGTGTGCGGTGACCAGATGGCGGGCGACCAGCCGGCCGAGCGCTCCGGTGCCACCGGTGATCAGTGCCGTGCCGTCCGGGTCGAGGGTGCGGGACGGGGTGTCGTGGTCAGGGCGAACGGTGACCAGACGGGGCACATGGGCCGTTCCCGCCCGTACCGCCACCTCGGATTCGGCACCGGCGACGGCGGCCGGAAGGACGGTGCTCAGGGCATCGCGCGAGGCGGGGTCGTCGTCCAGGTCGAGCAGCAGGATGCGCTCGGGGTGTTCGGCCTGGGCGGCGCGGACCAGGCCCCATACGGGCGCGGTGGCCAGGTCGGCGGGCCCGTCCCCGGGGCCGGTGGCGACGGCGCCACGGGTGGCGATGACCAGCCGGGCCCCGCTGAACCGCTCTTCCGTCAGCCAGGTGCGCAGTGCGTCGAGGACGTGATGGACCGCCGCGCGTACGCGAGCGGGTGTTTCGTCGGGGTGTGGTGCGGTGTCCGGTGTGCCGGGGCATTCGAGGACGACGATGTCGGGGGCGGGCTGTCCGCCGTCGAGGACGGCCCGCAGGGCGGCCAGGTCGGGAAGGGATGGGAGGGCCGGGTCCGGGTCCTGGGATCCGACGAGCGCCCAACTCGCCGAGGGCGGGGCGGAGTCGGCGGGGACCGGATACGGCTGCCAGTCCAGGCGGTACAGCGGGGTGTCGGCCGTGGCGGCGCGGGCCGAGCGCCAGCGGTCGGCGGAGACCTCCCGCAGCCCGAGGGCGTCGATGGTGGCCACGGGCGCGCCGTGGTCGTCGGTCAGCCTCAGGGTGATGGTGTCCGGGGCGGTGGGGGTGATGCGTACGCGCAGCCGGGTGGCGCCGGTGGCGAAGAGCCGCACCCCGCCGAAGGAGAACGGCAGCCGGACGGTCCCCTCGGCGCCGTCCGGCGCGTGGTCACCTCCGAAGCGGCCCTTGCCGCCCATGCCGCCCATGCCGCCGAAGAGCTCCTCCACCGGGTGCAGTGCGCTGTCGAGCAGGGCGGGGTGGAGTCCGTAGCCGTCGGCCTCGCCGCGCTGTTCGGGGGCCAGACGTACCTCGGCGAACATCTCGTCGCCGAGCCGCCATGCGGAGTGCAGTCCGCGGAAGGCGGGCCCGTAGGCGTATCCCCGCGCGGCCAGGCGCTCGTACAGGTCCGCCACATCAACCGGGACGGCCTCGGCGGGTGGCCAGGCCATGGCCGGTGGCTCGCCGCCGGGCGGTGGCGTGGCCGCGGCGGACAGGAGGCCGGTGGCGTGGTGGCGCCAGGCGGCCGGGGCGTCCAGGATGTCGCCGCCCTCGTCGGCGGGGCGCGAGGCGATGGTGACGGTCCGCCGTCCGGCCTCGTCGGGTGCGGTGACGGCGAGCTGGATCCGTACCGCGCCGGAGGCGGGCAGGATCAGCGGGGTCTCCAGGGTGAGGTCGTCGATCAGCTCGCAGCCGGTGTGCGCGGCGGCGAGGAGGCCCAGCTCCAGCAGGGCCGTACCGGGCAGGGGGACGCTGTCCGCGATGGTGTGGTCGGCGAGCCAGGCGTGGGTGTGCGCGGACAGCCGTCCGGTGAGCAGCAGCCCGCCATCGGGCGTTTCCACGGCGGCCTGGAGCAGGGGATGGCCGGTGGCGCCGAGGCCGACGGCGCGTACGTCGGCGGTGGCGTTCGGGACGGGCCGCCAGTACCGCTGCCGCTGGAACCGGTAGGTGGGCAGGTCGACATGGCCCGCGTCCTCGGGGATGGCGGCGGCGAAGTCGACCGTGCCGCCGTCGATGTGCGTCAGGGCGAGCGCGGTCAGCAGCGTACGGGGCTCGTCGCGGCCCGGACGCAGGGCGGTGGCGAACACGGGCGCGGGGCCCGGGGTGTCGGAGGTGTCGGCGGTGTCGGCGGCCAGGGCGTCCTGGGCCATGGTGGTGAGGACGGCGTCCGGGCCGAGTTCGAGGTAGCGTGTCACGCCTTCGCGGTGCAGGGTGCGCAGTCCGTCGTGGAACCGTACGGGCTCGATGACGTGGCGCACCCAGTACTCGGGGTCGCGGAGCTGCTCGGGGTCGGCCTGCCGGCCGGTGACGTTGGAGATCACCGGAATGCGCGGTGCGTGGTAGGTGAGCCGCCGCGCCACCTCGCGGAAGTCGTCGAGCATGGGGGCCAGAAGGGGCGAGTGGAAGGCATGGCTGACCCGGAGCCGCTTGGTGCGGTGCCCTCGTTCCTTCAGGGTGCGGGCGATCTCGTCGACGGTTTCGGCGGCTCCGGACACGACCACCGAGGCCGGGCCGTTGACCGCGGCGAGCGTCACATGGTCCTCATGGCCGGCGAGCAGGGGGAGCAGCTGCTCCTCGGTGGCTTCGACGGCGGCCATCGCACCGCCGGAGGGCAGCGCCTGCATCAACCGGCCGCGGGCGGCCACCAGTTCGCAGGCGTCCGGCAGGGACAGCACGCCCGCCACATGCGCCGCCACCAGTTCGCCGACGGAGTGTCCGGTCAGGAACGAGGGGGTGAGGCCGAACGACTCGACGAGCCGGAAGAGCGCGGTCTCCAGGGCGAAGAGGGCCGCCTGGGTCACACCGGTACCGTGCAGGGCCCGCGCCTGGTCGGTGTCCTCCGCCGCGAAGAGGATCTCGCGGAGCGGTCGGCCGGGCAGCGGATCGAGATGGGCGCAGACCTCGTCCAGAGTGGCGGCGAACACCTCGAAGGTCCGGTACAGCTCACGGCCCATACCGGGCCGCTGGCTGCCCTGCCCGGTGAACATGAAGGCGGTGCCACTTGAGCGGGTCGCCGCCGTGGCCCGGATCAGCCCGGGGTGGCTCTGGTCGTCGGCCAGCGCCCGCACGGCGGCCAGCAGCTCGTCGTGGTCCTCGCCGATGGCAACGGCCCGGTGTTCGAAGGCCGAGCGGGTCCGGGCCAGCGACCGGCCCACATCGGCCACGGGCGGCCCGGGGTGGGCGGTGAGGTGGGCGGCGAGCGCCCCGGCCTGGTCCCGTAACGCCTGTCCGGTACGGGCGGACACCACCCAGGGCACCACGCGGCGGTCCGGCGTCGCCGGGTCCGCGGCGGTCGGCTCAGGGGTCCCGGCCGAGGTGAAGGGCTCGTCGGCGGGGGGCTGTTCGAGCAGCAGATGGGCGTTGGTCCCCGAGATGCCGAAGGAGGACACCCCGGCCCGGCGCGGCCGTTCGCCACCCGGCCACCCGACGGCTTCGGTGAGCAGGCGTACGGCGCCGGTGTCCCATGCCACATGGGGCGTGGGGTGCTTGACGTTCAAGGTGGCGGGCAGCGTCTCATGCCGCATCGCCATGATCATCTTGATGACACCGGCCACGCCCGCGGCACCCTGGGTGTGACCGATGTTGGACTTGACCGATCCAAGCCACAGCGGCCGGTCCTCGGTCCGGTCCCGGCCGTAGGTGGCGAGCAGTGCATGGGCCTCGATGGGATCGCCGAGACGGGTTCCGGTGCCATGCGCCTCCACCACGTCCACCTCGGCCGGGGACAGCCGTGCGTTCGCCAACGCCTGGAGGATGACGCGCTGTTGGGAGGGCCCGTTGGGCGCCGTCAGGCCGTTGGACGCGCCGTCCTGGTTGATGGCCGAGCCCCGGATCACGGCCAGCACCCGGTGGCCGTTGCGCCGGGCGTCGGACAGCCGCTCCAGCAGCACCAGGCCGACGCCCTCGGAGAAGGCGGTGCCGTCGGCGTCGGCGGAGAACGCCTTGCACCGGCCGTCGGGGGCCAGCCCGCGCTGCCGGGAGAACTCGGTGAAGACATTCGGGATGGCCATCACCGTCACCCCGCCCGCCAGGGCCAGGGTGCACTCGCCCTGCCTCAGCGCCTGCCCGGCCAGGTGCATCGCGACCAGCGAGGACGAGCACGCCGTGTCCACCGTGACGGCGGGTCCCTCCAGGCCGAGGGTGTACGCCACCCGGCCGGAGAGCACACTGGGCGCGTTGCCCGTCACCAGATAGCCCTCGGCGCTCTTCTCGATGTGCGGAGTGCCGAAGCCGGGCAGCGCGGTCCCGGCGTACACGCCCGTCGAGGTGCCCTTCAGCGAGACCGGGTCGATTCCGGCGCGTTCGAGAAGCTCCCAGGACACCTCCAGCAGCAGCCGCTGCTGCGGGTCGATGACCAGCGCCTCGCGCGGGCTGATCCCGAAGAACTCGGGGTCGAAGCGGTCGGCGTCGTAGAGGAAGCCGCCCTCGCGGGCATGGCTGGTGCCGGGGTGGTCCGGGTCCGGGTGGAACAACCCCTCCAGGTCCCAGCCGCGGTCGTCGGGGAACTCCCCCATCGCGTGCGCGCCGGAGGCCAGGAGCCGCCACAGCGCCTCGGGCGAGTCGGCGCCGCCGGGGTAGCGGCAGGCCATGCCGACCACGGCCACCGGCTCCTGGGAGCGGTCCTCCAGCTCGCGCAGCCGCTGACGCGTTTCGTGCAGATCGCCTGCCACTCGCCTCAGATAGTCGACCAGCTTCTCTTCATTAGCGTGCGTCACGGAGGATCACCCGGCCTTCAGCGAAGGGCGCGCCACGTTGTTCATGACAGGCCAAGTTCGTTGTCGATGAATTCCAGAACCTGATCGGCGGTCGCCACCTGCAACCGCTCCACGGCATTGCCGTCGTCCGCCTGCGCCGACGAGCACATCGCCTTCCACTTGGACAGCAAGGTCTCCAGCCGGGCGGTGACCGCCCCGGAGTCCACGTCCTCGACGCCGGCGGCCGACAGGCTGTTCTCCAGCCTGACCAGCTCATTGAGGACGGGGTGGGGCTGGGCTACGTCTGAGCCCGGGTCACCCGGCGCACCGTCCGGGGAGAGCTCCCGGCGCAGATACTCGGCCAGCACCGCCGCCGCCGGGTGGTCGAAGACGAGCGCCGCGGGCAGCCGCAGTCCGGTGGCCGCGGCCAGCCGGTTGCGCAGTTCCACGGCGGTCAGCGAGTCGAAGCCGAGGTCCTTGAACGACGCGTCCGGCTGCACCACACCCGGATCGGCATGGCCGAGGACCGTGGCCGCCTGGGTGCGCACCAGGTTGAGCAGCAGCCGGTGCTGTTCGGTGGGCGGCAGTCCCCTGAGCCGGCCAGCCCAGTCGGTGTTCAGTCCACCGGCGGCCGCCGTGGGCCGGGCCCGTCCGCTGCCGCCGACGGTGGCGAGGGCCCTCAGGGGGGTGGGGAGGGTGCCGGGGGGCTGAGCGGCGAGGGAGCCGGTGTCCAGGTGGAGCGCCAGCAGATGCGGATGGCCGTGGTGGCAGGCCGCGTCCAGCAGCGCCAGCCCCTCCTCGGTGCTGTTGGCCTTGATGCCCAGGCGGGCCATCCGGGCGAGATCGGCGTCGGCCAGTCGTGCGGTCAGGCCGCTGGTGGCCGCCCAGAGTCCCCAGGCCACCGACAGCCCGGGAAGCCCGGCCGCCTGGCGGCGGGTGGCCAGGGCGTCACAAAAGGCGTTGGCCGCGGCGTAGTTGGCCTGGCCGGGCGTACCGAGATCGGAGGCGAAGGAGGAGAACAGGACGAACATGCCCAGCCGCAGATGCGCGGTGGCGGTGTGCAGATGGGCCGCCGCCGCGGCCTTCGCCGCCCAGGCCCGCGCCAGCCGCTTCGGGTCCTGCGAGGGAAGCATCGCGTCGTCCAGCGCCCCCGCCGCGTGTACGACACCGGTCAGCGGATGCGCCGGGTCGATGTCCGCGAGGACTTCCGCCACCTGGGTGGCGTCGCCGATGTCGCAGGCGGCGATGCGTACGTCGGCACCCAGGTCGGCGAGCCGGGTCACCAGCTCCTTCGCCCCGGCCGCGTCGAGGCCACTGCGGCTCACCAGCAGCAGATGGCGGACGTTCCGGCTACGGACGAGGTGCTCGGCGACGCGTGCGCCGAGGGTGCCGGTGCCGCCGGTGATGAGCACGGTGCCGTCCGGGTCCACCGGGGCGGGGACGTCCAGGACCAGCTTGCCGGTGTGCTTGGCCTGGCTGAGACACCGCAGGGCCTCACGCGCCCGGCTGAGCGGCCACGCCCGTACCGGAGGCGGCTCCAGCACACCGGAGGCGAACAACTCGCCCAGTTCTCGCAGCATTTCGCCGATTCGGTCCGGACCGGCGTCGGCGATCAGGTCGTACGCGTGGTAGCGGACACCGGGGTGCTCGGGCCCGATCCACTCCGGGTCGCGGATGTCGGTCTTGCCCATCTCCAGCAACCGCCCGCCCTCGCGGAGGAGGCGGAGCGAGGCGTCCACGAACTCCCCGGCGAGGCTGTTGAGCACCACATCGACGCCACGGCCACCGGTGGCCTCCCGAAGCGCCTCTTCGAAGTCCAGATCGCGCGACGAGGCCCGGTGGGCCGCATCGATGCCCATCTCCTCCAGCACCCCATGCTTCGCCGGGCTCGCCGTCGCGTAGACCTCCGCGCCGAGATGCCGGGCGATCCGCACCGCGGCCGTCCCCACACCACCGGTCGCCGCATGGATCAGTACGCGTTCACCCGCCTGGAGACCGCCCAGCCCCACGAGCCCGTACCAGGCGGTGAGGAACACGACGGGGGCCGCGGCCGCCTGCCGGAAGGTCCAGCCTTCGGGGATCGGTACGACCGTACGGGCGTCCGCCACGGCCAGCGGGCCGAACGCACCCTCGAACAGGCCCATCACCCGGTCGCCCACGGCGAGTCCGGCCACGCCGGGGCCGACCTCCCGCACCACACCGGCGCCCTCGCTGCCACCGAACACCGCGTCGCCGGGATACATCCCCAACACCATCAGCGCATCGCGGAAGTTGACACCCGCCGCGTGGACATCGATGCGCACCTGGCCCTTCCGCAGAGGCTCCAGCACCTCCGGGCACGCCACCGGCCGTACGCCGTCCACCGTCCCGGCGCCTTCGAACCCGAGCCGCCACGCGGGCTGCCCCACCGGGGCCGCCAGGCCCGCGCTCGACGCGGCGCGCACCAGCCGGGGCATCAGCGCCCGCCCCGCGCGCAGGGCCAGCTGCGACTCGTCCATCTCGATGGCGCGCGCCACGGCGCCGGTCACAAGGTCGGCGGACACCTCGGCGTGAGGGTCGAGATCGAGCAACAGGAAACGACCCGGGTTCTCGGCCTGCGCGCTGCGCACCAGACCCCAGACCGCGGCGCCCGCCACGTCCACGCCCGCGGCCATGGGGTCAACGCCAACCGGATCGCCGGTCGCGACGGCGCCACGCGTCACCACCACCAACCGGGCCTCGGCCAGACGCGGCTCGGCCAGCCAGCTCTGCAACAGCTCCAGGATCCGCTCCGCCGAGGCCAGCCCATCGGCCGCCATCCCGCCATCCCGGGCATGGACCGCCTCGGCGGGCTCCAGGGCAAGGACGACGGCGGGGGCGGGGGCACCGGCGTCGAGCGCGCTGAGCAACGCCTGCGGATCCGGATGGCATACGGCGGCGGACCCGGCCGGAGCCCGGTCCCCGGGCCCCAGGATCACCCAGTCGGCGTCATCGGCCGGGTGATCCGCGGACCGCCCGTCGCCGTTGGGCGGCGCGGGAACCGGCAGGGGGGCCCAGTCCATGACGAACAGCCCGTCCACGCCCGGCCGTTGGGCCGTACGGAGCTGCTCGACGTCGTCGGCGGACCGCAGCACCACCGCGTCGGCGCTCAGCACCGGGGCGCCCAGGGCGTCCGCCACGGTCACCCGCAGCGTACGTTCCCGCTCCGCGCTCGGCTCGTACGGAGAGATCCGCACCCGTACCGTGCTCGCCCCGGCCGCCCACAGCGACACCCCGTTCCAGGTGAACGGCAGCCACACCCGGCCACCGGCCGACTCGGCGTCGCTCGGCGAGCCATCGGTCAGCAGAACGGGATGCAGGGCGGCGTCGAGCAGCGCCGGGTGGATGCCGAACCCCGTCCGCTCCCCCGCGGCCTCGGGCAGCGCCACCTCGGCCAGCAGGTCGGCGCCGTCCCGCCATACGGCGCGCAGCCCCTGGAAGGCGGGGCCGTACGCGTACCCCGACGCCGCGATGTGTGCGTAGAAGTCCACGGGATCGATCGGCTTCGCAGCCGCCGGTGGCCATGCCCCGCCCAACTCCTCCTCTGGCGTGGAACCGTCGGAGGGCGGGCTCAGCACGCCCTCCGCATGGCACACCCACCCGGCCGCCGTATCGGCTCCGTCGTCGGGGCGCGAGTACATCCGCACATCACGTCGGCCATCGGCGCCCGGCCTGCCGACGACCACTTGCAGACGCACACCGCCGCTGGACGGCAACACCAGCGGTACCTGGAGCGCCAGCTCCTCCACGCCACCGCAGCCGACCTCGTCGGCGGCCCGTAACGCCCACTCGACCAGGGCCGTCCCGGGCACCAGGGCCGCGCCCGCCACCACATGGTCGGCGAGCCAGCCATGGGACTGCGCCGAGAGCCGTCCCGTCAGCAGATGGCCCTGGCCGTCGGCGAGGTCCACGGCGGCGCTCAGCAGCGGATGGCCCGCGGCGACCAGACCGAGGTCGGTCGGATCGGCACCCCGGCCACTGAGGCCGTCGAGCCAATAGCGCTGGTGCTGGAAGGCGTACGTGGGCAGGTCCACGGTACGAGGGGTGGGGTCGGCCGGGAACGCCGCCTTCCAGTCGACGTCGACCCCGGCGATGAACGCCTGACCGAGGGAGTCAAGGAGCTGAGCCTGACCACCGTGATCGCGACGCAGGGTCGGTACAGCCACCGCGTCCACACCCGCCTGCTCGAACGTCTCCTGCATCCCCAGGAGCAACACGGGATGGGTACTGGCCTCGATAAACACCCGATGCCCGTCCGCCAACAACGCCTCGACGGCATCGGCAAACCGCACCCGCTCCCGCAGATTCCGCACCCAATAGTCCGCGTCCAGAACGGACGCCTCGACCCGGCCACCGGTCACCGTCGAATAGAACGCCACCTCATCCGCGCCACCGACGGCGGGGTGGACACCGGCCAGGATTTCGTTCAACTCCTCGCGGATCTCATCCACCTGAGGGCCGTGCGAGGCATAATCCACCTCGATCAGCCGCGCCCGCTCCCCCGCCTCCTGACACGCGGCTACGACAGCGGCAACCTGCCCCGGCGGACCCGAAACCACCATCGAGGACGGTCCGTTGGATGCCGCCACACCCACACCAGCAGCCTGATCGCCCAGCTCGGACAGCAGCTGCCCCGCCCGCTCCTGACCCACACCGAGCGACGCCATCGCCCCACCACCAGCCAACCGCCGCAACGCCTTGCTCCGCAACGCCACGACCCTGGCGCCATCCTCCAGGGACAGCACCCCCGCGACAACAGCCGCCGCGATCTCACCCTGGCTATGACCCACCACCGCCACCGGACACACCCCATACCCCGCCCACACCGCAGCCAACGACACCATCACCGCCCACAACACCGGCTGGACCACATCCACCCGCCCCAAATCCGCCACGCCCCCCACACCACGCAACACATCCACAAGCGACCAATCCACATACGGCGCCAACGCCCCCTCACACTCCGCCACCCGCGCCGCAAACACCGACGACACTTCCAACAGCTCGGCACCCATCCCCACCCACTGCGAACCCTGACCCGGAAAGACCAGCACCGGGCCTACGTCTCCCGTCAACGCCGCCGCACCCGACCGCACCACCCCCGGATGCGACACACCCCCCGCCAACGCCCCCACGGCGGCCAACAACTCCGCGCGGTCATCACCCACCACCACCGCCCGATACTCAAACACCGACCGCGCCGCAACCAACGACCACCCCACATCAACCGACGAAAGCTCGGACGCACCCCCCACCCACTCAACCAACGCCCCAGCCTGCCCCCGCAACGCCTCCACACTCCGCCCCGACACCACCCACGGAACCGTGCCCACGTCCAAGGAGACCGGACCCTTCGGCGCATCCTCCTCAGGAGCCTGCTCCAGGATCAGATGGGCGTTCGTCCCCGAGATGCCGAACGACGACACCGCCGCTCGGCGGGGCCGCTCCAGGTGGGGCCACTCCACCGGCTCGGTCAGCAGCCGCAGCCCGCTGTCCTCCCAGTCCACATGCGGGGTCGGCTGGTCCAGATGCAGGTTCGCGGGCAGTCCGGAGTGTCGGAGTGCCATCACCATCTTGATCACGCCCGCCACACCGGCCGCCGCATGCGTATGGCCGATGTTGGACTTCAGCGAGCCCAACAGCAGTGGCCGGTCGGCGGGGCGGTTCTGGCCGTACGTGGCGATCAGGGCCTCGGCCTCGATCGGGTCGCCGAGTTTGGTGCCGGTGCCGTGTGCCTCGAGGGCGTCCACGTCGCCCGGCCCCAGGCGGGCGTTGGCCAACGCCTGGCCGATGACGCGTTCCTGGGCCACGTCGTTGGGCGCGGTGAGGCCGTTGCTGGCACCGTCCTGGTTGATGGCCGAGCCCCGGAGCACCGCCAGTACCCGATGGCCGTTGCGACGCGCCTCCGACAGCCGCTCCAGCACCACCAGCCCGACGCCTTCGGAGAAGCCGGTGCCGTCCGCGTCGGCGGCGAAGGACTTGCACCGGCCGTCCGGGGCCAGTGCGCGCTGCCGGGAGAACTCGGTGAACATGATGGGGGTGGCGAGCGAGGTGACACCGCCCGCCAGGGCCAGGGTGCACTCCCCCTGCCGCAGTGCCTGCACCGCCAGATGCATGGCCACGAGCGAGGCCGAGCATGCGGTGTCCACCGTCACCGCCGGCCCCTCCAGACCGAAGGTGTAGGCCACCCGGCCCGAGATCACACTGGTGAGTCCGCCCGTGGTGGCGTAGCCCTCGAATCCCTCGGGGATGCGCGGGGCCCTGGACAGATAGTCCTGGCTGGACACACCGGCGTAGACACCGGTGCGGGTCCCCTTCAGCGACACCGGATCGATACCGGCCCGCTCCAGGGATTCCCACGCCATCTCCAGCACCAGCCGCTGCTGCGGATCCATGGCGAGCGCTTCCCTGGGGCTGATGCCGAAGAACGCCGCGTCGAACCGGTCCGCCTCGACGAATCCGCCCTGGCGGACACAGCTGGTGCCGTAGTGCTCCGGATCGGGGTGGTAGAGGTTCTCCAGGTCCCAGCCACGGTCCGTCGGGAAGTCCCCGATCGCGTCGACACCGGAGACGAGCAGTTCCCACAGCTCCTCCGGGGAGGTGACCCCGCCGGGAAAGCGGCAGGCCATGCCGACCACGGCCACCGGCTCGTGGGAACGCTCCTCCACCTCGCGCAAGCGCAGACGCGTATCGTGCAGATCCGCGGAAACGCGCTTGAGATACTCGACCAGCTTCTCTTCGTTCGCCATGAGGGTCACCCGGCCTTCAGCGATCGTCGCGCCCGGCACATTCAGGACACACCAAGCTCGTTGTCAATAAACTCAAGGACCTGATCCGCGGAGGCGGACTCCAGCCTTTGGGCCGCGCTCATTTCATCCGTCGGCTGCCGTGGCAATTGCGTGCTCGGAGGGACGATCGCGGTGGGGGCGGTGTCGGTACCGTCGGAGGTCAGCCGTCGCACAAGATGGTGGGCGATGCCTTCCGGGGTCGGATGTCTGAAGATCAGGGCCGCGGGCAGCCGCAGACCCGTGGCGGCCGCGAGGCGATCGCGCAGTTCGACGGCGGTCAGGGACTCGAAGCCCAGCTCCTTGAAGCTGGCGTCGGCGTGCACCGCCTCGGCATCGGTGTGTCCCAGCACGGTGGCGGCGTGGTCGCGCACCAGGCCGAGGAGGGTTCGATACCGCTCCACGGCCGACAGCCGGGCCAGCCGGGCGGCCCAGTCGACGGACGACGCTCCGGCGGCGGCCGCGGCGGCGGCGCGCCGCCGTACGCTTCCGCCACCGGCACTCTCACTCGCCATCGCCACTCGGCCGGTGTTCAGGGACCGCAGCTGATCGGCGTCGGCGTGGCGCAGCACCAGCGCGTCGATCGTCAGCACCGGGGCGCCCACGGCGTCCGCGACGACGACCCGCAGTTCACGCTCGGCCTCGGCCTCGCCCTCGGCCTCGGCGGTCCGCGGACGGGGGGTGAGTCGGACGCGTACGGCGGTGGGCTCGGCCGCCCACAGGGACACACCGCTGATGGTGAACGGCAGCCACATCCTGCCCTGGTCCTCCTCCCCCTGGGTCCGGGCCGTCCGGTCCATCGCGTCCATCGCGTCCATCGCGTCCATCAGCAGCGTCGGATGCAGCACCGCGTCCAGCAGGGCGGGGTGAATCCCGAACCCATCGGGCTCTCCCGCGGCCTTGGGCAGCTCCACATCGGCCAGCAGATCCGCGCCGTCCCGCCACACCGCGCGCAGCCCCCGGAAGGCGGCTCCGTAGGCGTATCCGGATGTGGCGATCCGTTCGTAGAACCCGTCGGTGTCGACCGGCCGCGCTCCGGGCGGCGGCCAGGTCCCGGGCAACTCCCCCGACCGGCTTTCCGGTACGGCGGGGCCGAGGACGCCCACGGCGTGGCACATCCAGTCGGTGTCGCCACCCGTGCGAAGGCCGTCGTCGGGGAGGGAGTAGATCGCGATGTCGCGGCGTCCGTCGTCGGCGGGCGGGCCCACCACCACCTGGACACACCGGCCGCCCGTCGCGGGCACCACCAGCGGCAGCCGCAGCGCGAGCTCCTCCACCGCGCCACAGCCTGCCTCGTCGGCCGCCCGCAGGGCCCACTCCACCAGCGCGGCTCCGGGCACCAGGGCCACGCCCGCCACCACATGGCCGGCGAGCCAGCCGTGCGTCTGCGGGGAGATACGTCCGGTCAGCACATGGCCGCTGCCGTCGGCGAGTCGCACCGCGGCGCCCAGCAGCGGATGGTCCGCGGCCACCAGGCCGAGGGCGGCGGGGTTCCCGCCGGACCCGGCGGGGGCGTCCAGCCAGTAACGTCGGCGCTGGAAGGCGTACGTGGGCAGATCGACCGTACGGGGCGTGGGGCCGGCCGGGAAGGCGGCCGACCAGTCCACCTCGGCCCCGGCGATGAACGCCTGCGCGACCGACTTCGTCAGCTGGGCCCGGTCTCCGTGGTCCCGCCGCAGCGTGGGCACCGCGGTGGCGCCGATCTCGGCGTGCTCGAAGCTCTCCCGCATCGCCATGGTGAGAACGGGATGGGTGCTGGACTCGATGAACACCCGATGCCCAGCCGCCAGCAACGCCTCGACGGCATCGGCGAACCGCACCCGCTCCCGCAGATTCCGCACCCAGTAGTCCGCGTCCAGGGTGGATACATCGGTCCGGCCGCCGGTCACGGTGGAGTAGAACACCACCCCGGAGGCTCCAGGCGTCCCGACCGTGTCAACTCCCCCGAGCAGCCTGGTCAGTTCGTCGGCGATCTCATCGACCTGGGGGCTGTGCGAGGCATAGTCCACCTCGATCATCCGCGCCCGCTCGCCCTCGTCCTGACACGCGGCCACCACAGTGGCCACCTGCTCCGGTGGCCCGGACACCACGGTGGACCCGGGCCCGTTCACCACCGCCACCACCACCGCGGCGGCCCGATCGCCGAGCCCGGTCAGCAGCTCCTCGGCCCGCTCATTGCCCAGTGCCAGCGAGGCCATGGCCCCGCCCCCGGCGAGTCGCCGCAGGGCCCGGCTGCGCAGCGCCACGACCTTCGCGCCGTCCTCCAGGGACAGCGCTCCGGCCACCACGGCCGCCGCGATCTCACCCTGGCTGTGGCCCACCACGGCGGCAGGGCACACACCGTACTCGGCCCATACGGCGGCCAGGGACACCATCGCCGCCCAGAGCACCGGCTGCACCACATCCACCCGGCTCAGCTCGGCGGCGTCTTCGGCTCCCCGCAGGACATCGGTGAGCGACCAGTCGACGTGGGGTGCGAGCGCCCGTTCGCACTCCGCCACGCGGGCGGCGAACACCGGTGAGGCGTCCAGCAGTCCGGCGCCCATCCCGGCCCACTGCGAGCCCTGCCCGGGGAACACCAGCACCGGACCCGTGTCCACTGCCGCGCCGGAGCGGATGGCACCCGGGCCCACCACACCCGGATGCGTCTCGTCGGCCGCCAACGCCTCGAGGGCGGCGGTGAGTTCGTCGCCATCCCCGACGACCACCACCGCGCGATGGTCGAACGCCGTCCGGGTGGTGATCAGTGACCAGCCCACGTCCCGGGGCGACAATGTGTCGTCGGCGGCCGTGTGGGCGGCCAGCTCCCGGGCCTGTCCCCGGAGGGCTTCGGCGCTGCGGGCGGACAGCACCCAGGGCACCGGCCGGTCGTCCTCGTCCGTCCGCGGACCGCTGGGGACGGATTCCGGCTCGGGGGCCTGCTCCACGATCAGATGTGCGTTGGTGCCACTGATGCCGAAGGAGGACACGCCCGCGCGGCGCGGGTGTCCGTCGCGCAGCCACTCCACCGGCTCGGTCAGCAGCCGTACCGCACCGCTGTCCCAGTTGACGTGGGGGCTGGGCGCGTCGATGTGCAAGGTGGCGGGCAGCAGTCCGTGCCGCATGGCCATCACCATCTTGATGACGCCCGCCACGCCGGCCGCGGCCTGGGTGTGGCCGATGTTGGACTTCAGCGAGCCCAGCCACAGGGGCCGTTCTTCGGGCCGCTGCTGCCCGTAGGTGGCGAGCAGGGCCTGAGCCTCGATCGGGTCCCCCAGGGTGGTTCCGGTGCCATGCGCCTCGACGGCGTCCACCTCGGACGGGGACAGCCGGGCGTCGGCGAGGGCCTGGCGGATCACCCGCTGCTGGGAGGGGCCGTTGGGCGCGGTCAGGCCGTTGGACGCGCCGTCCTGGTTGACGGCCGAGCCCCGGATCACCGCGCATACCCGGTGGCCGTTCCGCCGGGCGTCGGACAGCCGTTCCAGGAGCAGCAGGCCGACGCCCTCGCCCCATCCGGTGCCGTCGGCGGCGGCCGCGAAGGGCTTGCACCGGCCGTCGGGGGCCAGGCCGCGCTGGCGGGAGAAGCCGGTGAACATGCCGGGTGCGGCCATCACCGTCACCCCTCCGGCCAGGGCGAGCGCGCACTCGCCCTGCCGCAGTGCCCGCACCGCGAGATGGATGGCCACGAGCGACGACGAACACGCCGTGTCGACCGACACCGCGGGCCCTTCCAGGCCGAAGGTGAACGCCACCCGGCCGGACACCACGCTCGGGGTGCCGCCGGTCAGCAGATGGCCGTCGAGCCCCTTGGGCGCCTCGTGCAGCCGGGGGCCGTAGTCCTGGGGCATCACTCCGACGAACACCCCGGTGGGGCTGGACTGGAGGGTGGTGGAGCGGATGCCCGCCCGTTCGAAGGTCTGCCACGCGGTTTCCAGCAGCAGCCGCTGCTGTGGGTCGGTGGCCAGCGCCTCCCGGGGGCTGATCCCGAAGAACTCCGCGTCGAATTCCGGTGCGTCGTAGAGGAAGCCGCCCTCGTGGGCGTAGCTGGTGCCGGGGCGGTCCTGGTCGGGGTCGAAGAGTCCGGCCAGGTCCCAGCCGCGGTCCCGGGGGAACTCCCCGATCGCGTCGACGCCCTCGGCCACCAGCCGCCACAGTGCCTCGGGTGAGTCGACGCCGCCGGGGAAGCGGCAGCCCATGGCCACCACCGCGATCGGCTCGTCGGCGTCGCGCGGTACGGGGGCCGTTGCCGCGGGCGGGGTGGCGGCAGGGCTGGTGCGGGCCCGCAGATGGTCGGCGACGGCCAGGGGCGTGGGGTGGTCGAAGGTGAGCGTGGCGGTCAGGGGCAGCCCGGTGGCGGCGCCGAGCCGCTCGCTCAGTTCGGTCGCCGCGAGCGAGTCGAAGCCCAGTTCCTTGAAGGTCAGGCCGGGATCGATGGCGTCCGGCTCGGAGTGTCCGAGGACGAGGGCCACTTGGGTCCGCACGACCTCCAGCGGGTCCCGGTCCGGCCCCGTGTCGCCGGGCTCGGCCGTCTCTTCTACGGGCGCTGCCTGGTCCGGGGCATCCTCCGTCCCGGTGGTGTGAGTGCCCCGTGCGGTGGGTCCGGGTGTGGCGCCGGGCCAGTAGCGGGCCCGCTGGAAGGCGTACGTCGGCAGGGGGACGCGCTGCCGGGGGTCCCCGCCGCAGGCCCGGTCCCAGGCCACCTCGGCGCCGCGGACATACGCCTGGGCCATGGCGGCGGCGAAGGTGCGCGCTTCGGGGCGGTCGCGGCGCAGCGCCGCCACGGCGGCCGGGCGTGGCCGCCCGGGGGCGGGGCCGGGCCGTGCGGCGAGGCATTCGCGGGTCATTGCGGTGAGCGGGGCGTCCGGCCCGAGTTCGAGGAAGGTGGTGACACCGGCGTCGAGGAGGATGTGCACACCGTCCATGAAGCGCACCGCGTGGCGGGCGTGCCGGGCCCAGTAGTCCGGTGCGGCGAGCTCCGAGGCGGTGGCGAGCCGTCCCGTCACGTTGGAGACGAGGGGGATGGCCGGTGCGGAGAAGGTCAGTCCGGAGGCGACGGCGCGCAGTTCGTCGAGCATGGAGTCCATGTGCGGCGAGTGGAAGGCGTGGCTGACCTTCAGCGGCCGGGCCTTGCGGCCACGCTCGCGCCACGCGGCGACGGACGCGTGGACGGCGTCGTGGTCACCCGAAATCACCACGGAGGACGGGCCGTTGACGGCGGCGAGGTCCAGCCGGTCCTCCCATCCGGCGAGCAGTCCGGCGGCCTCGTCCGGGTCGGCCTGGAGGGCGGCCATGGCACCCGTCGCCGTGATCGACTGCATCAACCGGCCGCGGGCGGCCACCAGGGTGCAGGCGTCGGACAGGGTGAGCACACCGGCCACATGGGCCGCGGCGATCTCGCCGACCGAGTGGCCCATCAGATGGCCGGGGGTGAGACCCCAGGACTCGGCCAGCCGGTAGAGGGCCACCTCGATGGCGAACAGCGCGGGCTGGGTGTACGAGGTGCGGTCGAGCAACGCCGCTCGCGGGGACGGGAGTTGGGTGAACATGACCTCGCGCAACGGCTCTGCCAACTGCCCGTCCAGACAGTCGCACACCTCGTCCAGCGCCGCCGCGAAGACCGGATGGGCGCCGTACAGTTCACGGCCCATGGCCGCCCGCTGGCTGCCCTGGCCGCTGAAGAGGACGGCGAGACCGCCGTCCGTGGCGCTGCCTCGCACCACTCCGGCGGCCTCCGTGCCGTTGGCCAGCGCGTCCAGCCCGCTCAGCAGCTCGTCGGCGCCCTCGCCGAGGATCACGGCGCGGTGGCCGAAGGCCGTCCGAGTAGTCGCCAGGGAGTGTCCGATGTCGGCCGGGGAGCGGCCGTCGTGGTCGGTCATATGGTCCCGCAGCCGCCCGGCCTGGGCACGCAGCGCCGCGGGGGCCTTCGCGGAGATCGGCCAGGCCACGATCGGGGGCGTGGGGGCGTCGGCGGTTACGGACGTGGATACGGGCGCGGGTACAGGAACGGGCGCGGGTACGGGTACGGGAACGGGCGCCGACGCGGGTGCTTCGCCCAGGACGAGGTGGCAGTTGGTGCCGCCCATGCCGAAGGAGCTGACCCCGGCGAGCAGCGGGCGGTCCGGACGGGGCCACTCGCTGAGCCGGTCCTGGACCCGCAGTCCGAGTTCGGCCAGCGGGATCCGCGGGTTCGGGGTGGTGAAGTGGAGGCTGGGCGGCAGCAGTCGGTGGGTGATGCCGAGGGCGGTCTTGAGCAGTCCGACGATGCCCGCGGCGCCCTCGAGGTGGCCCACGTTGGTCTTGGCGGAGCCGACGAGCAGTGGTGTGCCGTCCGTCCGTACGGTCCCGAGCGCGGCGCCGAGCGCCGCCGCCTCGACGGGGTCGCCGACGGGGGTTCCGGTGCCGTGCAGCTCGACGTACTGAACCTCGCCGGGTGAGACTCCGGCCCGCCGGTGGGCGGTGCGCACCACGTCCTCCTGGGCCGCCGGGCTGGGGGCCGTCAGCCCGTCCGTGGCGCCGTCGTTGTTGATGGCGCTCGCGTGGATGACGCAGTACACCGGGTCGCCGTCGCGTACCGCCGCGGCGAGTGGCTTGAGGAGGACCGCCGCGCCGCCCTCGCCACGGACGAAGCCGTTGGCGCGGGCGTCGAAGGTGTGGCAGCACCCGTCCGGGGAGAGCCCGCCGAACTGGGCGGCGGCGGCCGCCATGCTGTCCTCGGTGAGGATGAGGTTGACGCCCCCGGCCAGGGCCAGGGCGCACTCCTGGCGGCGCAGACTCTCGCAGGCGGTGTGCACGGCCACCAGCGAGGAGGACTGTGCGGTGTCCACGGTGAGGCTGGGGCCGCGCAGACCGTAGCCGTAGGAGATCCGGTTGGCGATGATGCTGCGGTGGACACCGGTCATGGCGTGCCGGGTGGCCGCGGTGGCGTCCCGGCGCAGGAGGGCGGCGTACTCGTCCCAGATGGCGCCGACGAACACACCGGTCGGGCTGTCCTTCAGCGTTCCGGGCCGGATTCCCGCGTCCTCGAACGCCTCCCAGGCGAGTTCGAGCATCAGCCGCTGCTGGGGGTCCATGGCTGTGGCCTCGCGGGGCGAGATGCCGAAGAAGGAGGCGTCGAAGGTGTCGACGCGGTCCAGGAAGCCGCCGTACCAGGTCGGCGCCGGCCGGTCGGGGCCGTCGCTGACGGGACCGTCGGTGGCGGCGCCCTCGGTGGCGGCGCCCTCGGTGGCGGCGCCCTCGGTGGCGGCGCCATCCGTAGCGGAGGCGCCGGTCCGGCGGCGGTCGTCCGGCATGGCGGTGATGGCGTTCCCGCCCTGCCGGAGCAGCCGCCAGAAGGCCGACGGGCTGGGTGCGTGCGGCAGGCGGCAGGCCATTCCCACCACGGCGATGGGCTCCGCGTGCTGAGGTGTGCGGGTGGGCTCGTCGCTATCCATCGCACCCCATACGGCGCTCGGAGAACAGCTGCGTGTTCGTGGTCATGGGCGGCACTCCCGCTCCGGATTGATGATCGGTGCGAGCACGTGGCCCATCGTGGGGCGCGGTTCTAAAGCAAGACCAAATAGGCCACGGCCGGTGACTTTAGAGACGCGTTACCGGAACCCCGGACGATCGCTTGAGCGGGTGAGCCTCTACGTGCCCTGGGCCGACCCGATCTTTCGAGCTTTCGAGCACACAGGAGGAGTGCCATGACCTCTCCCTCGGCCGTGCCGCCAGGCGGCACGGTGTCGGACTACTACAGCTCGCTGGGCCCGCTTCTGCAGATGGCGTGGGACGACAACTTCCACTTCGGCTACTGGGACGGCCCGTCCGATATCCGTTCGGTCCAGGAGGCCACCGATCGCTTCACGGATCTGCTGATCGAACGGCTGCGGGTGGGGCCGGGAGACCGGGTGCTGGATGTCGGCTGTGGCATCGGGAAACCGGCGATGCGACTGGCGTCCGCCACCGGCGCCAATGTCCTGGGCGTCACGATCAGCGAGCTCCAGGTCAAACAGGCGACCGAGTCCGCCCGGCTGGCCGAGCTGTCCGACCGGGTGGCATTCCAATACGCCGACGCCATGGCGATGCCTTTCGACGACGCGGCTTTCGACGCCGTACTCGCATTCGAATCGATCAATCACATGGACCGTCCGACGGCGCTGCGGGAGATGGCCCGTGTGCTGCGGCCGGGAGGCCGGGTGGTGCTCACGGATGTCACCCCGCCGAGCGACGGCAGTTATCAACCGGACGACGATCCCGCCGTGGTCACCTCGCTGACCCGGCTGGAGGACTGGCCCGGTCTGGTCGGTGACGCCGGGCTGGTGCTCGATGAGCTGACCGATGTCACCGAGAACACCAAGGACACCGCCAACCGCATGATCGACGGCATCCTGCGCTGTCGCCGGGAGTTCGAGGCGCGCCACGGGGTCAGCGTGCAGGAGGTGCTGGACGCCGCCAAGTCGGCGCTGCCCACCGTGCCCAGCGCCGGCTGCGCCATCGTGGTGGCCCATAAGCCCTGAATCGACGGCAAACCTGTCGGTTATTCGAGAACCCTTCATGGGTCCCGCGCAGACGGAATTCTCCGCTCCTCATCAAAGTGACGCCAAGGGGCCCATGATCTCGCAAGATACGCTTGTCCCGGCCGATGTGATCCGCGTATTCTCCTTCGCGGACTGCAACACCTCAAGTGCGGGATATCCGGACTCCGATCTTCCGGACCGTATTGCGAATACCCGCTCCGCACCGTCGGGGACGCCGCCTCGAGGGCGCGTATATCCGGATTCTAGGTGAGGTGGGTAGTCATAGGACTCGCTTACGATGTGGGGCACCTGCCGAAGGCGTCGATCTCGTCCATCCCCTGATTCCTCGGCAGGTCCGCAACAAAAGAGGGGTGAGTAATGGCAGTCGCGAACGGCGTGCGTCAGTGGATCCGGCGGCACCGCCCGTCCCCGACCAGTACGGCGCGGTCGGACCACTTTCCACACGCAAGCGGCTCGGCAAGCGCCCACTTCCCATCCCCTTCGGGGCCACCGGACTCCGGGGACGTGACAATTCCAGCGCGCCACCCGGACGGCATGGGTCGACGATCCGCATGGACCGCCAGAGCCCGCCCCGCACACGCGTTCGCCTCCGGAAGCAGACCGCCCTCGAAATCGAGAGAACACACAGACAACCCCGCGGGCAATTCCGGCAAAGACGCCGACTGTCCCATGACCGCACTCGTCGGCGACTCGGATGGGGCACATCGTGCGATATGAGATCATGGGACCTCTCCGCGTAGTGGAAGAGGAGAGGAAATTAACTGTCAGGGCGCGGAAGATCGAGGTCCTGTTGACCGTCCTCCTCGTCCGCGCCGACCAAGTGGTCCCGATCGACCAGCTCATCACGGAGATCTGGGGAGAGGACCCGCCGCGCCGGGCGGTCGCCGGGCTTCATGTGTATGTCTCCCAGATCCGTAAGTTCCTGCGCCGACCCGACCAGAACGAGAGTCCCGTTATCACCCGCCCGCCGGGATATGTCCTGCGGCTGGGCCACGACCGCCTCGACTTCCACTGCTTCGAGCGGCTGGTGTGCGAGGGGCGGGACCATCTGCGGGAGCGGCGTTACCAGCAGGCCACGGCGACTTTCGAAAACGCGCTCGATCTCTGGCGCGATCCATTGCTGGACGACGTATGCCATGGGCCGATCCTCGAAGGCTTTCAGACCTGGCTGAAGGAAGCCCGGCTGGAATGCGTCGAGATGCTGACGGATTCCCGGCTCATGCTCGGCCGTCATCGAGAGCTGGTGAGCGATCTGTATCAGCTGACCACCGAACATCCCTTGCGGGAGGCACTGCACCGTCAGTTGATGCTGGCGCTCTACCGATGTGGCCGCCGGGCGGACGCCTTGCATGTGTATCAATCGGCGCGCAAGACGCTCAATGAGGAGCTCGGGCTCGAGCCGTGCCGGGCCCTGCAGGACATGCAGCAGGCCATCCTCACCTCGGATGACCGACTGGAACTGCATGTTCCCGCTTGAGGAGGACCGCGTAAGGAGGTGGAGACATTGAGCGAACACGTCAGTTATCTGTCCGAGGGCAGTCCGATCGAGGTCGTCCTCGAAGGCGGACCGGAGGATCTGCCCCGGGCATTCAGGACCGGGCGGTCGACGCTCACCAGCAAGAAGCTCAAAATCCAGCACCGCAACGGATACGAGCACTTCGAACTCGTCAACGATTCCGCCGACATCACCACAGCGATCTTTCGCTGGACCATGCGTACGAAAATCGCCGAGTAGCCTCCATGGCTCCGGAACCCCGGGATCGCCGACCGGCCACGGCCGGCCGGTGGTCCCGGGGCGGGGGCCGTGGCCAGGAGGTCCGTATGCGCACTTCACGATGGCGCGGGGTCGCGATCGCCGCGCTCACGATGTCGACAGCCCTTGCCGCGCTGCCCGCCGGGCCCGCGTCGGCCAGGACATCCGCCGCCCCCGCCACCAAGGTGGTGGACGGCCGCACTCAGCCGGTGTTCTCCTACGCGGACGCCGTACGTGAGCATCTGATGGTCCAAACGCCGGTCGACAGTGACGGCGATGGCCACAAGGACCGGGTCGCGGTGGACATCATCCGGCCCAAGGAGACCCAGCAGGGTCTGAAGGTGCCGGTCATCATGTCGTCCAGCCCCTACAACGACACCGTGGGCCGTGGCTTCGAGTCGGAGCGCAAGGCCTACGACGCCCAGGGCAACCCGGCCAAGTTCCCTCTCTTCTATGACAATTACTTCGTACCGCGCGGCTACGCCGTGGTCGATGTCGATGTGACCGGTACCGGCAGATCCGACGGCTGTCTGACGGTCGGCGGCGCCGCCGATGTGGCGGCCGCCAAGGCCACCATCGACTGGCTCGGCGGCCGCGCCACCGCGTACGCGGCCGACGGCGGCGAGGTGAAGGCCTCCTGGTCCACCGGAAAAGTGGGCATGATCGGCCACTCGTACGAGGGCATGCTGGCCAACGCGGTGGCGGGCACCGGGGTGGAGGGGCTGGAGACCATCGTCCCGATCTCCGGAGTCAGTTCCTGGTACGAGTTCGCCCGCACCAACGGCGCCAAGCACTGGAACGGTTTCGCCTCGTATCTGACCATCGCGCTGGACACCGACCCGCCCCAGAAGTGCCAGGCGGTGCGCGAGCGGTTGCAGGCCGGTGAGGACGACGCCACCGGCGACTACAACGCCCACTGGCGTGAGCGCGATTACATCGCACGGCCCGCGCCCGAGGTGAACAAGGTGCGCGCGAGCGTCCTCGCCGCGCATGACATCAACGACTACAACATCCGTATCGACCAGCTCGCGAACTGGTGGGGTGCGCTGGCCGAGCGCGGGGTGCCACGCAAGCTGTGGCTGGGCCGCTACGGCCACACCGATCCGTTCGACTGGCCCGGTCGGCGCGCGCAGTGGGTCGACACCGTGCACCGGTGGTTCGACCACTGGCTGTACGGCATCCGGAACGGAATCATGGACGAGCCCCGCGTCGATCTGCAGACCGGCCCGGACACCTGGACCACCCAGGCCGACTGGCCCGCGGGCACCTCCTCGGTCCCCCTGCATCCAGGGCCCGACGGCTCGCTGGCCCTGAGCCCCGCGAGCGGTACCGGATCCTTCACCGACACCAAGCTGAGCGAGGCGGATCTCACCGCCGACTCGGCGGCGGACCGCCCTGACCGGCTGGCCTTCCTCACCCCGCCGCTGCGCACCGGGGTACGGCTCTCCGGCACACCCACCGCCGATCTGCGGGTCACGCTCGACAAACCGACGTCGAACCTCACCGCGCTGCTCGTGGACTACGGCGAGGACGAACGGATCGACTGGAACCGCAACGAACCCCAGAACCGGATCCACGACGGTCTGCGGGGGCTGGACGAGGAGTCCTGCCACGGGGAGAGCACCGCCCAGGACGACGCCTGCTACCAGCGGACCGCCAATGTGACGGCGCGCAAATCCTCCGAGGTGATCGCCCGGGGCTGGATGGACGCCCAGAACCGCCACTCGCTCACCACCCCCGAGCCACTCACCCCCGGCCGGTCCTACCGGATCACCTGGAAGACCCTGCCGGGCGACTACGAGATCAAGCCGGGCCATCGGCTGGGGCTGGTCCTCGGCGGCACCGACGCCGACTTCCTCTACTTCGAGGACGCGACCGGCGCGAAGGTGACGGTGGACCTGGGTGGCAGCCGGGTCACCGTACCGGTGACCTCCGCCGATAGGATCCGCAACTCCCTTCGCCGAAGGGCGCGTTGACGAGGCTCCGGGCCGCCGCCACCGGCGGTCCGGGCCCAGTCCCGCAGCCAGGCGCTCAGCCCCGCCTCCCCGCGCTCAGCCCTGTGTCCAGGCGTGAATCACATGGGCACCGAGGTCCGCGTGCCCCCCGGCCGTGCGGTGGCCGCTCTCGTACCGGGCCGTGAGGTCGCGGTAGCGGATGTCCTCCCTCGCGGAGAAGCCCAGCTGGCGCAGTTCATCCGCGAGCTCGTCCGGGGTGAAGAAGCTGAGGAAGGGCTCACCGGCCTCGGCGGCCCACGCCGCGCGCGCCTCGTGCACGGCACGTTGCTCCGGTGGCAGCGCGTCCGGCGGCTCGCCGTAGTCGAAGACCACGCCCGAGCCGTCCGGCAGTGCCGCGATGAAGCGGAGCGTGTCCAGTACGGCGGTGTGCGTCAGATACGGCACCACCCCGAGCCAGACGAAGAACGCCGGGCGGGCCGGGTCGAAGCCCGCCGCCGTCAGCCCGTCGGCCAGGCTCTGCCGCTCGAAGTCCACCGGCGCGAAGGTCAGTGACGGCGGTACGGGGATCTCCGCGGCGGCCAACCGGTCGCGCTTCCACTCCTGGGTGGCGGGATGGTCCACCTCGAACACCCTGAGGCCGTCCGCCTCGTACGGATTGCGGCAGCCGAAGGTGTCCAGTCCCGCCCCGAGTGCCACCGCCTGCCGTGCCCCGCGTGCCACGGCCGCCGCGACGGCGTCCTCGGCGAACCGCGTACGGGCGGCCACTGACAGCCGCACATCCTCGCGCTCGGGGTGGAAGGCCGCCTCGAGGACGGGGGCGTCCGCGTCGGCGGCGAGGATACGGAGCGCCAGCGGGTCGTAGAACACCCGGCCACCCTCAAGCTCCTGGTGGGCCGCGCGGAACGCGGCCGCGCCGCGGGCGGTGATGCTGGGCCGGCCGATCTGCATGGAACGTCCTCCCCCGAGGTCCCACCGCGGATGCCGCGAGCGACACCTCCATGGTGTCAGCTCCGCACCCCGCTCGCACCGCTAACGGCCCTTGTTCACAGGGGAGTTACGCGACGAACAGCCGCCCCGGCCGTGGCGCCGCGCGGCGGGCGCGCATTGTCCCATCGATGGACTCCGGACAGGGGTTGGCCGGGCCCATCGGGTGCAACCGGTCGGCCGAACCGGTGAAGCTCCGCACCACTCCGCAAGCCCCGCTGCTGTCGTGCAATAAATACGACAATCCGACAATCAGAACAAAAGGGGTCCGGTATGGCCCGGACCAGTGCGGAGTGCACCGTGTCCCATCACCCACGCCATCGGACGGCGCTTCTCGCCGTCGCCCTGCTCGGCACCGCCACCGCGTGCGGCAGCGGGACACCGGCCGCCCCGAAGGCCGAGGCGAAGCCCTCGAGGACCTCGGCGGTGGCCAGGAGCGGGTCCATGAAGAACTTCACCCTCGTGGCCACCGGCGATCTGCTGGTGCACGCCTCGGTCATCCGGCAGGCGAAAGCGGACTCGGGCGGTGAGAGCTATGACTTCCGGCGCATGATCCGGGCGGCCGCGCCCATCGTCGCCCAGGCCGACCTGGCCATCTGCCATATGGAGACCGTCTACGGGGCCACCCAAGGGCCGTTCACCGGCTATCCGACCTTCAAGACGCCTCCGCAGCTCGCCTCGGCCGTGAAGGACATCGGCTACGACTCCTGCTCCACCGCCTCCAACCACACCCTCGACGCCGGTCCGGAGGGAGTGGTCCGCACCCTCGACGCCATGGACAAGGCCGGGCTCAAGCACGCCGGGTCGGCCCGCTCCGCCGCGGAGAGCGTCCGTCCCACGATCATGGAGGCCGGTGGCGCCAAGGTGGCCCATCTGGCCTACGCCTACGGCACCAACGGCATCCCGGTCCCCAAGGGCAAACCGTGGCTGGTCAACCTCATCGATCCGGCACGCATCATCAAGGACGCGCGGGCCGCGCGGCGCGCCGGGGCCGATGTGGTCGTCGTCAGCGTGCACTGGGGCACCGAGTGGCAGCAGGCGCCGGACAAGCTCCAGCTCTCACTCGCCAAGAAGCTCACCGCCTCCAAGGACGGCGGCCGCCGCGACATCGACCTGATCATCGGCACCCACGCCCATATCCCCCAGGCGTACGAGAAGGTCAACGGCACCTGGGTGGTCTACGGCATGGGCGACCAGATCGCGGGGGTCATGCCCGACAAGCGGGGCCAGATGGGCTCGGCGGCGCGCTTCACCTTCACCCCGCCCTCCGCCCCGGGCAGGGCGTGGCAGGTGAAGAAGGCGGAGTACATCCCGCACGCCGTGGACAACGACCCGATCACCCTGGTGAACCTTCCCCGGGCCCTGCGGAAGAGCCCCGGCAACCCGGGTTACACCAGTGCCCTGAGCACCATCCAGGAGGCGGTGCTCAGCCGGGGCGGCAAGAAGGACGGCCTGTCCATGGGGCGTTGACCGGGCTCGCCCCGGGTGGCGCTACCGCTCCCCGGGTGGCGCTACCGCTCCGGCTGCTCCGTCCCGCCCGGCCGCTCCGTGTGGCCCGGCGGACCGAGCTGACCCGTCGGCTCGGTGGCCTCCTGTGTGTGGAAGGTCAGCCGGTCGTCGTGCACATCGACCCGGACCTGGCTGTGCGCGGGCAGCTCGCCGCCGAGCAGCATCCGGGAGAGCGGATTGTCGACCTCGCGCTGGATGGTGCGGCGCAGCGGCCGGGCGCCGTACTCCGGCTGGTGTCCGTGGGTGGCCAGCCAGTCGACGGCGGCCAGGGTGAACTCCACGCCGACGTCCTGGGCGTGCAGCCGGCGCCGGGTCTCCTCCAGCAGCACATCGGCGATCTGCCGCAGCTGGTCGTCGGCGAGCCGGCGGAAGATGATGATCTCGTCGATACGGTTGAGGAACTCCGGCCGGAAGTGCTCCCGCAGCGGGCGCAGCACCCGCTCCCGGCGCGCCGCGTTGTCGGCCTCCTCGTCACCGCCGCCGCCGAAGCCCAGAGGGCCACCGCGGCCGGTGATGGTCTCCGAGCCGAGGTTGCTGGTCATCACGATGACGGTGTTCTTGAAGTCGATGGTGCGGCCCTGGGCGTCCGTCAGCCTGCCGTCGTCGAGCACCTGGAGCAGGATGTTGAAGACATCGGGGTGGGCCTTCTCCACCTCGTCCATGAGCAGCAGCGAGTAGGGCTGGCGGCGCACCGCCTCGGTGAGCTGTCCGGCCTCCTCGTGCCCGACGTATCCGGGTGGCGCGCCGACCAGCCGGCTGACGGTGTGCTTCTCCTGGTACTCGCTCATGTCGAGGCGGACCATGCGGTCCTCGCTGCCGAAGAGCGCCTCGGCCAGTGCGCGGGCGAGTTCGGTCTTGCCGACGCCGGTGGGGCCGAGGAAGAGGAAGCTGCCGCTGGGGCGGTTGGGGTCGGCGAGTCCGGCGCGGGCGCGCAGGACCGCGTCGGCCACGGCGGACACGGCCTCCTCCTGCCCGACCACCCGGCGGTGGAGGTGCTCCTCCAGGCTCAGCAGCCGTTCGCGCTCCTCCTGGGTGAGGCTGGAGACGGGGATCCCGGTCTGCCGGGAGACGATCTCGGCGATGTCCTCGACGGTGACCTCGGCGACGCGCCCGCCGTGGTACTGCGTTCCGGATGCCTGCGCGATCCGGTTGTTCAGCTCGGCGATCCGGTCCCGCAGGGAGGTGGCGCGTTCATAGCTCTCGGATGCGACGGCCTGGTCCTTGTCCCGGGTGAGCTGCTCGACCTCCCGCTCCAGGGCGCGCAGATCGGTGCCGCGGGCGCTGGAGCGCAGCCGTACCCGGGCCCCCGCCTGGTCCATGAGGTCGATGGCCTTGTCGGGCAGGAAACGGTCGGTCAGATAGCGGTCGGACAGCTCGACGGCGGCGAGCAGGGCCTCGTCGGTGTAGCGGACCTGGTGATGGGCCTCGTAGCGGTCACGGAGGCCGCGCAGGATGGCGACGGCGTCCGCGGAGGTCGGCTCGGGGACCATGATGGGCTGGAAGCGGCGGGCGAGCGCGGCGTCCTTCTCGATGTACTGGCGGTACTCCCGGAGGGTGGTCGCGCCGATCACATGCAGTTCGCCGCGGGACAGCGCGGGTTTGAGAAGGTTGCTGGCGTCCATCTGGCCGCCCTCGGAGCCACCGCCGCCGGCGCCGACCACCGTGTGCAGCTCATCGATGAAGATGATCAAGTCGTCGGAGTTGGCGCGGATCTCGTCGACGATGCTGGTGACGCGCTGCTCGAAGTCGCCGCGGAAGCGGGTGCCGGCCACGACGCTCGCGATGTCGAGCTGGACGACGCGGCGGCCGAGCAGGATGTCCGGCACATCGGCGTCGGCGATCCGCTGGGCGAGCCCTTCGACGACGGCCGTCTTGCCGACTCCGGCCTCGCCGATGAGGACGGGGTTGTTCTTGCCGCGCCTGGCGAGCACCTCGATGCTCTGCTCGATCTCCTCGTCGCGGCCGATCACCGGGTCGATCCGCCCCTCGCGGGCCAGTTCGGTCAGGTCGCGGCCGAACCGGTCGAGGTTCGGGGTCTTCCGCTGGTCCATGACGGGCCTCTGGTCTGCCGTGGGGGCGCTCGGGGTGAGGCCGCCGGTCGGCGGGCCGGGGGCCCGGGGTTCGAAGCGGGCGGCGCCCAGGATCTGCCCGGCGGTGGACTCACGGTTGGCGGCGAGCGCGATCAGTACGTGTTCGGGGCCGATGTACGAGGCGCCGCGCGAGCGGGCTATCTCATGGGCGTCGAGCAACGCACGTTTGACGGCCGGGGTGACGGCGACCGAGTTGCGCGGCGGCCCGCCGCCCGCCTCCCGGTCGATCTCGGCGGCGATCCGGTCGGGGTCGGCTCCGGCGCGCGAGACCATGGTGCGGGTGGGCTCGGCGGAGAGCGCCGCCCGCAGCAGATGTTCGGTGTCGAGGTCGGTACTGCCGTGTTCGGCGGCGTAGGAGGCGGCGGCCGAGACGAGATGGCGTGCGTTCTCGCTCATCAGCCGGCCGAAGTCGACATGGCGTGAATCGGGCCGCCGCCCGGCCGGCCCGGTTCCGAGGAAGCGTGCGAGGAAGTCGCCGAGTGGATCCGGCCCGAAGTCCTCGGGGCCCTGATTCGGGCCCTCGTTCCCGCTGCCCATATGACCAGTTTACGAGCGATCGAGGCCGATGTCCGTTCCTGGGCGGTGCCGCGAGCGGACACCGCGGCCCGGCCACGGCTTCCGGGCGGCGCCCGGCGCCACCGGGTGCGTCAGCGCTCCACCCGATGGCGTTCGAGGACGACCAGGGCGGCGTCGTCGCCCTGGTGTCCTCCTGTGTGGCTGAGCAGATCGCGGTGCAGACGGTCGACGAGGTACTGGGGGCCGCCGCCGTCCGCTCCGGGGAGCCGCTCGGCGAGCGGGAAGAAGGCGCCCTCGCTGTTTCGCGCCTCGACCACCCCGTCGGTGTAGAGCAGCAACTGATCGCCCTCGTCGAACGGGAAGTCCTCGGTGTGGTAGCGGCCGGCCGCCAGGTGGCCGAGGCCCAGCGGCAGTGCGGGCGCCTGGCCCTCCAGGGCCTTGACCCCGGAGTCGCACAGCAGGAGCGGCGGCGGATGCCCGCAGTTGACGAGGCGGACCACCGGCCGGTCGTCGGGGATCTCCAGCACGGCGGCGGTGACGAACGACTCCCCCGCCCCGGGCTCCTTGTCACGGGGTTCGGTCCGCTCCGCGGACAGCGCGGTGTCCAGGTGGGACGCCAGATCGGTCAGCGGTACGGGCCAGTGGGCGATCGCGCGGAAGGCGCCGAGCACCAGGGAGGCGTCCGCGACGGCGGTCAGCCCACTGCCCCGGACATCGCCGATGATCAGCCGGGTGGCGTTCGAGGTGCGCGCCGCCGCGTACAGATCGCCGCCGATCTCCGCCCCCGGCTCGGCCGCGAGGTAGACCGAGGCGATCAGCAGCGGGCCGACCCTGACAGGGAGCGGGCGCAGCAGCACCCGCTGCGCCACATCGGCCACCGCCCGCACCCGGTTCAGCTCGCGCATGTGCCGGTCGAGAACCGCCCGGAACAGCACGATCATCGCCGAGACCAGGGCCAGGGTGATCACCTCGGTCAGGCGGCCGGGAAGGCCGAGGAACCCCTCCGAGGCGTTCGCCGCGATCTGCGCGACGACGGCCAGCAGCCCGACGCACGCGGTGAGCACCGGACCGGCGAACGATGCGGTCATGGCGGGGGCGGCGATCAGCAGCGGGCTGAGCCGGACATTTGCCGGTGCCAGCACATCGCCGAGCGTGATCAGCCCGATGACCAGCAGGGGGATCACGACCAAGACGCGGGTCCGCCACCTTGGCCGGCGCAGATCCGAGGGACCTTGCCGCAAGTGCACATCTACTGCTTACGCCTGCCGTGGCCCCCGCGCCAACCCGCCGGCCCTTGGCACGAGCGCGCCCCCCGGAGGCGGCTGTCACATTTCCGGCCGCTGTCCCGTCCTCCTTCTCAGGCCGAGGAGAGGATCGGGACATGGCAGAGCTGACCGCATTCGAAGAGCAGCGCGACCGGCTGTGGGCCGTCGCGTACCGCATCACCGGCTCGGTCGCCGACGCCGATGACGCGGTGCAGGAGACCTGGCTGCGCTGGCAGGCGCTGCCCGCGGACGAGGTGGCCGACCCCCGTGCGTATCTGACCACCGTCATCAGCCGCATCTGCTACGACCTGCTGGGTTCGGCGCGGGTGCGGCGCGAGCGTTACGTCGGCCCCTGGCTGCCCGAGCCGGTGGTGGCGGCCGGCGGTCCGGAGGACCGGGTGACGCTGGACGAGTCGGTGGGTCTCGCGCTGCTCACCGTGCTGGAGCGGCTGACTCCGGCGGAGCGGACCGCCTTCATCCTGCACGATGTCTTCTCGGTGCCGTTCCCCGAGATCGCCGAGGTGGTGGGCCGGAGCCCGGAGTCCGTACGGCAGCTGGCCTCCCGCGCCCGCAAGCGGGTCCGGGCGGAGGCGCCGCGGCGCTCGGTGGACCGCGAGGAGCACCGGCGGGCCGTGGACGCGTTCCTCCAAGCGGTCATGGGCGGCGACATGGACGGGCTGCTGGAGATTCTGGATCCGGAGGTCGTCTGGCGTTCGGACGGCGGCGGCAAGGTGGCGGCGGCCCGGCTCCCGGTGCTGGGGAACGAGAAGGTGGCGCGCTTCGCCCAGCGGCTGGCCCGGGGCTTCGACCCGGCCACGATGCTGGTGCACCACCGCGACGTCAACGGCGCCCCGGGCCTGGTCATCGTCGACAGCGCGAGCGTGCAGGCCGTGGTCTTCGCGTTCTCCGTACACCAGGGCCTGATCACCGAGATCGACGTGATCGTCAACCCCGACAAGCTGCGCCACCTCGACCTGCCCAACCTGTGACCGGCATCACCGTCACATCTCGGGTCGCCGTGTCGTCCTCCTCGTGAACACCGACCGGCAAGGAGGCCGCCCACATGGAGAAGCAGCAGGTCCTAGTGCTCGGCGCGGGCTATGCGGGGCTGATGGCCGCCCTGCGGCTGGCCCCGCACACCCGCGTCACCCTGGTCGATCCGAGCCCCGCCTTCACCGAGCGAGTGCGGCTGCACGAGCGGGCCGTCGGACGGCCCGACATCACGCATCCACTCGACGCGCTCACCCGGCGGGCCGGGATCGTCCACGTGGCCGCCCGCGCCACCGGGATCGATCCGGCCGCCCGGCGGATCACCACCGACGACGGCCGCCGGCTCCCGTACGACCGGCTCGTGTACGCGCTCGGCAGCCGCACCGCCGACCCCGGTGAGCGCGCCTACACCCCGGAGACGGCGGACGAGCTGCACAAGCGGCTGCTGGACGGCCCGGGTGAGCTGACGGTGGTCGGCGGGGGACTCACCGGCATCGAGCTCGCGGCCGAGATCGCCGAGTGCCACGAGGCCTGGAGGGTCCGGCTGATCACGGGCGAGGAGGTCGGCGGGGGGCTGTCGGTGAAGGGCCGCGCCCATGTCCGTACGACGCTCACCGGGCTCGGTGTCCGGATCGAGGAGGGCCGCCGGGTGGCCCGCCCGGAGGACGTCGACACCGACGCGGTGGTCTGGGCCACCGCGATGACCGCGAATACCGCGCTGGCCGAGGCCGCCGGGATCGCCCTCGACCCGGGCGGCCGAGTCCGCGTCGACGCCACCCTGCGCTCGGTGTCCCATCCGGAGATCTACGCGGTGGGCGACGCGGCGGCCATGACCGCCCCGGCCGCCGGTGCCCTGCGCATGGCCTGCGCCACCGCGATCCCGTCCGGTTCGCACGCGGCCTCCTCGATCATCGCCGAGACGCGCGGGCGGGAGCCCAAGCCGTTGCGCTTCCGCTACGTGGCGCAGTGCGTGAGCCTCGGCCGCCGGGACGGGCTGATCCAGCTGGTGCGGGCGGACGACTCCCCGCGCGAGACGGTGCTGCGCGGTGGCACGGCCGCGCGCGCCAAGGAGCAGGTGGTGCGCACCACGGTCAGGGCGCTGCGGCTGGCGGCGCGCCGTCCCGGGGCCGTGCCCCTCATTCCCGGGGTCGGCTGAGGGGCCCGGGGAGAGGCTGAGGTATCCCCGGGGAGCGGCCGGAGCCGCACCCCCTTAGAACGGGTAGTGGGCGTGCTGGGTGGCGAGGGTGATCCACCGGGTGTCGCTGAACGCCTCGATCCCCCAGCGGCCGCCGAACCGCCCGTACCCCGAGTGCTTGACGCCACCGAACGGGGCCTGGGGCTCGTCCGCCACCGACTGGTCGTTGATGTGCACGATGCCGGTCCGGATACGGCGGGCGACCTTGAGCCCATGGGTCCCGTTCTCGGTGATGATGCCGCAGGTCAGGCCGTGGTCGGTGGCGTTGGCCAGGGCCACGGCCCGATCGTCGTCGGCGAAGGTGTCCACCACACAGACCGGTCCGAAGGCCTCGGCGTGGTGGATGTCCATGTCCGGGGTGACATCGCTCAGCGCCGTCGCCGGGTGGACCGCGCCGTCCGGTTCGCCACCGCCGGTCAGCACCGTGGCGCCCTTGTCCACCGCGTCCCTCACCAGGGCCGCCACCCGGCGCGCCGAGTCGGCCGTGATCAGCGGGCCGACCACGGTGGCCGGTACGGCGGGGTCGCCGCACGGCAGGGCGGCCACCTTGGCGGAGAACTTCGGGGTGAACTCCTCGGCGAGGCTCTCATGGACGAGTATCCGATCGCCCGACATGCAGATCTGACCGGAGTTCATGAACACGCCGAAGGCGGCGGCGTTCACCGCGTGGTCCACGTCGGCGTCGTCCAGGACGATGATGGCGTTCTTGCCACCCAGTTCCAGCACGGCCGGCTTGAGGTGCCGCGCGGCCAGTGAGCCGATGGTCCTGCCGACTCCGGTGGAACCGGTGAAGTTGACGATCCGTACGCGGGGGTCGGCGATGAGCGCCTCGGCCACCTCGGCGGCGTCCTCACGGGCGTTGGTGACCACGTTGAGCACCCCGTCGGGCAGCCCGGCGTCGCGCAGCACATCGGCGATGAAGAGCCCGCAGGCAAGCGGGGCGTCCTCGCTGGGCTTCATCACCACCGTATTGCCCGCCGCCAGGGGTGCCGCGACGGAGCGGACACCGAGGATGACCGGCGCGTTCCAGGGGGCGAAGGCCGCGACGACACCGGCCGGTTCGCGGACGGCGAGACCGAGCGCGCCCGCCTCCTGGGCGCTGAGCACCTCACCGCGCGGGGCGGTGATCGCGGCGGCGGCCTCGCGGAGGATGTTCGCGGCCAGGCCCACGTTGAAACTGGCCCAGGGCGCGGTGCCCCCGGTCTCCTGGGCCATGATCGCGGCGGCCCGGCCGGCGCGCGACTCCAGCAGGTCCGCAGCGGTCAGGAAGATCGTACGGCGCTCGAACGGGGCCAGCTCCGCCCAGGCCGGGAAGGCGGCGTCGGCGGCGGCCACCGCACGCGCCACGTCCTCGGCCCCGGCGGCCGCGACGGTGGCGAACACCTCCCCGGTGTAGGGGTTGAGGTCGTCGGCGGTGCGCCCCGAGGCGGCCGGGGTGTCCTTGCCATCGATCAACAGATCGCGGTGGAGGGTCATATCGGATGTCCTTTGCGGTCCCTCGCCCCAAGGGCATGTTCGCGGAGTGAACTTCGGTTCACTCCGCGCGGACCGTCAGTCTCCGACGCACCCCGGGCAGTCGTCAATGCGGAGGGCGCCGGCGGGGCCACCGCACCCCGCCGGACGCCGTCACCGCCAGGAGACCCAGAAGGGCCGGCACGGCGGCGGGCGCAGCAGCGCGTGGCGGACGACCGGGGGCAGAACCGCGGGCAGCGGCGGTGTGCGTGGCCAGCGGGGCCCAGGCGACGGCGGCCACGGCGAGCGCGGAGGTGTACCGACCGCGTGCCCGCCGCCCCGGCGACCAGCAGCCCGGCGAGCACGGGCGGCACCGCGTTCACCGTCTCGGCGAGTCCGCCGGACAGCCGGGGCACCAGCCCGAGCAGCACCCCCGGCTCGGCGCCCGGCACCGCCGGATCGGCGCCGGTGCTCGGGGCGCACATAGACCCGGCGCAGCTGGGCGGTCTCGCCCGACGGATAACGCGCGGCCAGCCAAGGGGGGTTGGGCGGCCGGGCCGGGCCCCGGGGTCGAGTGCGGCGGTCGCCACGACCGCCCCGTCACTGTCGTCCACCGCGACCAGCAGGGTGTGGCGCGCGCCGTTCAGATACGCGGCGGCGGGATCGATGATGTCGGCGTGCCGGCGCGGCACATAGCCGGTTCCGAAGTCGCGGTAGACGGTGTCGGGCATCACACCGCGGGCGGCGTCGAGGTCGTCGGGGGTCGCGGCCCTGATGCGATAGCCCGGGCACCTGCACGTCGTACGCAATAAGCCCGCCCACCGATCGTACTGGCAGACTGGACACCAAGGGGAGGAGGGGCCGATGGGGCGGGCACGGCCGTCGATGCAGGAGCTGATCCAGCGGCGCAGGAACGCCGGATTCGTGGGCCGGCGCCGGGAAGTCGACGCGTTCAGGGACAATTTCGGGCTGCCGCCGGAGGACGCGCGGCATCGCTTCGTCTTCCATGTGCACGGCCACGCGGGCGTGGGCAAGACCTGGCTGACGCGCCGGCTGGAGCAGACCGCCCGTCAGGAGTACGGCGCGCTGACCGCCCGCGTCGACGAGACGGCGAGTTCCGTACCCGAGGCGATGGCCGCGATCAGTGAGCAATTCGCCCGTCAGGGACGGGAGTTGACGTCCTTCGACCGGCGGCTCGCCACCTATCGGCAGCGTCGCCACGAGGCGGAGTCGGTACCGGCGGAGAGCGAGCGGCAGGGGCCCAGCACCGGCAGTATGGCCGCCGCGCGGGCGGGTCTCGCGGGGCTCGGCCTGGTGCCGGGTGTCGGGGCGCTGGCGGGCGCCGTCGATCCGGTGCCGCTGGCCGAGGGCACCGACCGGCTGCGGGCGGCGCTCAGCTCGCGGTTCCGCGACCACAAGGACGTCCAGCTGGTGCTGGACCCGGTGGAGACGCTGTCCCCGCTGCTGGTCAGGGAGTTGTCGGAGGCGGCCGCGGCGGTGCCGTGGCTGGTGCTGCTCTTCGACACCTACGAGCGCCTCGGACCGCTGCTCGACCCCTGGCTGCGCACCCTGCTGACCAGCGAACGCCTGGGCACCTTCCCCGCCAACACCGTGCTGGTGCTGGCCGGGCAGACCCGGCTGGACCCCGGCTGCTGGGGCGATCTGGCCGATGTGGTCGCGGAGCTGCCGCTGGAGCCGTTCACCGAGGCGGAGGCCCGGCAGCTGCTGACCGCCAAGGGGATCACCGAGGAGCCGGTGGTGCGGGAGGTGTTACGGCTCTCCGGCCGGCTGCCGGTCCTGGTGTCCACCCTCGCCGAGAACCCCGGGACCGGCGGAGACGTGGACGACCCGAGCGCCACCGCCGTCGACCGGTTCCTGAAGTGGGAGCGCGATCCGGTGCGCCGCTCCGCCGCCCTGGCGGGCGCGCTGCCCCGGCGGCTGAACGAGGACACCTTCAGGGCGGCGGTGGACGACGACGGGGCCGGGCTGTTCGGCTGGCTGCGGTCGCTTCCGTTCATCGGCGACCGCGATGGGGCGGCCCGCTACCACGATGTGGTCCGCGCCCCCATGCTGCGGCTGCAGCGGACCACCTCACCGCAGCGGTGGGGCGCGGCGCACACCCGGCTGGCGGAGACCTTCGCCGGGTGGCGGGAGGTGGCCACCGGAGGGCTCGACCCGCACGACGGATGGCGGCTGGACACCTGGAGCGGACCGCGTCTGGAGGAGTGGTACCACCTGCTGTGCGCACGGCCGTCGGCGGCGCTGCCCGGAGCGCTGCGGGACGGGATCGGCGCCTGCGACGCGGGCACCGCGGTGGCCAGGCGCTGGGCGACCACCCTGGTCGAGGCGGGCGAGGACGCCGACTCGGACGCGGTGCGCGCCTGGGGGCGGCACCTGGTGGAGGCGCTGGCGGACGAACGGCGGCGCGGTATCGAGGCGATGGGGCTGCTGCTGGCGCGGGCCGGACTGGACGCCGCCGCCCGGGTCGCGGCCCTCGTCGTACGGGGCTGGCACCGCCGTTCGGTCGAGGAGTTCGACGGGGCGCTGGGGGACTTCCACCGGGCGATCGAGCTGGACTCCGGGAACGTGCGCGCGCACTTCGGGCGTGCCGTGGTCCACCGGGCGACCGGGGAGTTCACCGCGGCGATGGACGCGCTGGACCGCGTGGACGCGCTGGAGCCGGGCTCGACCTGGGTGCAGCGGGAGCGCGGGGAGACCTGCCGCCGGGCGGGCCGGTACGAGGAGGCGCTGGCCCGGCTCGACCCGGTGATCGAGGCCGATCCGGCGGACCATGTGGCCCTGGGCAGCCGCGGCCAGACCAAGATGGCGCTCGGCCGGATCCAGGAGGCCCTGGCGGACCTGGACCGGGCCATCGAGCGACATGGCGACTACACCTGGGCACTGCTCCGGCGGGCCCGGGTCCGCAGCACCCTGGGGGACACGGCGGGCGCGCTGGAGGACCTGGACCGGGTGGAGGCGCTGGAGCCGGGCATCCCGGGAGCGCTCGGCGAACGCGGCGATGTCCACCGCTTCGCGGGCCACTACGAGGAGGCCATCGCGGTCTACGACCGGGCGCTGGCCCTCGACCCCGGCTACGCCTGGGCCCTGGGGAGCCGCGCGATGGCCAACGAGGCCCTGGGTAGACGCGCGGAGGCGCTGGCGGATCTGGAGCGTGCGGTGGCGCTGAATCCCGGCTACGCCTGGGCCGTGGCGCAGCGCGAGCGGTTGCTCTCGAGCGGGGATTCACCGGAGGGCGGACGGAACGACGGGCCGGTGTGACCTCCCGGCACCCGTGCTTCCGGCTCCCCTCCCCCGGTGGCCGGTTTCAACGGCCGTGTGTCACCGGCCGTGTGTCACCGGCCCTGTGTCACCGGCCTTGTGCATCACCGGCCCTGTGCGTCACCGGCCCTGTCGTGACGCGCGTCCGGCGAAGCAGGACGACACGGCGTGGCGTACGGCACGCAGCACGGCACGGCAGCGCGACAGGTACCGGGACTGGCGGGCCCGGCGGACGGGGCGCGGCACGGCGGATGGAGCCGGTACGGTCGACGGAGCCGGTACGGCCCCCTCGGCTGACGTGTCCCGAACGGCGGCGTCCACCTGGGCGGGAGCGGCCGGATCCACCGCGGGCGGCGAGGGATCGGCGGTGCCGGTCCGCGGGGTGACGGGGCTCCGGGTGGCTTCCGCGCGCAGCATCGCGCGCATGGCGGCATAGACATCGATGGGCATGCGGATACTCCTGCGGTCTCGGACGTCCTACGGCTGAGCGGGCAGGCCGGACCGGATCCGGGATCCGCGACGGACGCGGAAACGGGATGACGGACGGCCCGGTCCCGGTCAGCAGCGCAGAACGGCGGACCGCGAGGAGAGCCGGCCGGCCGGGACGTCACCCCCCGCGCCGAACGCGCCGGCGCCCGGCGCCGGGTCGGCGGGGCGACCGCGGAACGCGTCGAGCACGAAGGGGCCGAGGGACGTCGAGAGGGACCGATGCGCGCCGAACGAGGCGCCGTGAGCCACCCGCCCGGCGTGCCGGGCCGGATGCCCGGCACCGTCCCGGGCGGAGAACACGGCCGATGCCGAGGAGGCGGAGCGCTCGTCTTCGGCCTCCGGCGCCACCGGAACGGGGGCGCCGGGAGCGGGAGCACCGCCGGGAGCGGGGGCGGACGCGGCGAAGGCCCGAGCCGGGACGGGCGCACCGGCGCCACCGGGCACGGACGTGGCCGGGGCCCGATTGGGCGCCAAGGGCGCCCCGGCCTTCCCGGTCGCGCACCGCTCAGGCCCGGTGGACGGCTCCGGCCCGGTGGACGGCGAGGCGCGGACGACCCCCAGGGCCAGCACGGCGTGCAGCAGCGTGGCCGCCAGCAGCAGAAGGACGGCGGCCGCGCACGGGCCGCCGCACACCGCGGGGCGGTTCGTCCTGCCGCCGTGCACCATGCGGCCTCCCTCGCTGTTCCCCCTCCAGGGAACCCCGCACAGCGGAAGACGGCACTCCGATTACCGGGAAAAGTCCATACTTTCACCCGTGTCGGTTATCTACTCGAACACCCATAACGCCACATTTCGAGGAGTCATGGGCCGCGTGGTGTGCTCATTCGAGCAATGAGGCCGGTGCGGCCTGCCGCCAGGAGTCGAGCAGGATGTCCCGCAGCTCATCGAGGTCGTCCAGCGCGGCGAGCCGCACCCGCACCCAGGCCGAGCTCGCCTCATGGGCGGCGACCCAGAACTTCCCCGGCTCCGCGAGCACCAGCTCCTCCCGCTCCACCTTGGGACATCTGACGGCCATCGAGGTCTCGTCCTCGGGCAGGGTGGCGAACATCTTCCCGGCGACCCTGAACGTGGGCATCGACCAGGCGATCTTCTCTGTGGTCTCCGGCAGCGACAGGGCGACGGCACGGACATCATCGGAGGTCGTCATGGCCCGACCGTAGAACACCCCACCGACAAGGCCCCTGGCCACGTCCGCCCCCGGCCCCGGCTGTCATCAGGCCCGATACACATACGGCGTGGTGGTGGTCAGGGGCACGAAACCGAGCCGGCTCAGGATCGGTCGGCTCAGGCCGGACGCGTCCACCTGGAGATAGCGATAGCCGCGATCGGCGGCGATACGGGCCCGGAAGGCGACCAGGGCGCGGTAGACGCCCCGGCCGCGCCACTCCGGCACGGTGCCCCCGCCCCAGAGCCCGGCGAACGGCACCCCCGGCGGCAGCTCCATCCGCGCCGCGCTGACCGGCCGGTCACCCTCCATGGCCACCACCGCGACGACCGTCTCCGGCTCCTCGGCGAGCTGGGCGAGGAGCCGGTGCCGGAGAGCGGCGCCGTCGTCGCCGAACGCCCGCTCATGGACGTCCACCACCCGCTCCACACCGGCCGCGTCGGCCACCGGGAGCAACCGGACGCCCTCGGGCGGTTCGATGGCGGTGTCCAGGTCCGCCACGTGGGCGACCATCAGCGTCTCCTCGGGCTCGGGGACGAGTCCGGCGGCCCGTAGCCGTTCGCCGAGGTCACCGGGGCGGTCGTGCGCGTACAGCTTCCACTCGAACGCGCGGTCCGCGCCCCCGAAGTGCCGTATCTGCGCGGCGATCGCCGCATCGGCGGTGGCGTCGTCCAGATCCGACCACAGGACGCCGTTCCAGTCGTCGCGGCCACCGGTCTGCCGCACCACCGCGCCCACGCGCTCGATCCGGACGCCGGGGCCGTCGGCCCGCGCACCCAGTCTCATCTCCCGGTCGTACAGCTCACGCACCACATCACGGTCCATGCGCCCACCCCAGCACCGGACCCCTTAAGGCGGCAATCGATTATCGGGCCGTCCAGGCCGGCGCGTCACGACCCGCCCTTCGTCCCGGCCGCGTAGTGGATCGCGATCCGCGTCCCGAGGCGCGCGTTGTTCTTGACCAGGGCGATATTGGTCCGCAGGCTCTCCCCCTCCGTCAACTCCACGATCCGGCCCAGCAGATACGGGGTCGCGTCCTTGCCGCCGATCCCCGCCTCCGCCAGCTCGGCGAGGGCCCGCTCGATGATGCCGTCGATCCGCTCGGCGGGGATCTCCTCGGCCTCGGGAACCGGGTTGGCGATGCTCAGCCCCGCCGTCATGCCCAGCTCCCACTGGGCCCGCATGGTGGCGGCGATCTCCTCGGGTGAGTCGACGCGCAGCGGGGAGCGGAAACCGCTCACCCTGGAGTAGAAGGCGGGGAAGTCGTCGGTGCCGTAGGTGAGCACCGGAACGCCCAGGGTCTCCAGCTTCTCCAGGGTCAGTCCGATGTCGAGGATGCTCTTGACCCCGGCGCTGATGACGGCCACCGGGGTGGTGGCGAGCTCGGTGAGATCGGCGCTGATGTCGAAGGACCGCTCCGCTCCCCGGTGCACTCCGCCGATGCCACCGGTGACGAAGACCCGGATCCCGGCGAGCGCGGCGAGCCGCATGGTGGACGCCACGGTGGTCGCGCCATGGCCGCCGCGCGCGATGACATGGGCGAGGTCGCGCACGCTGACCTTGCCCACCTCGGGGCTGGTGGCGAGCAGTTCCAGATCGGCCCGGTCCAGACCGGCGCGCGGCCTGCCGTGGAGGACGGCGATGGTGGCGGGGACCGCGCCCTCGGCGCGGATGATCTCCTCGACCTCGGTGGCCATCTCGACGTTCTGCGGATACGGCATGCCGTGGCTGATGATCGTGGACTCCAGCGCGACCACGGGACGGCCGTCGAGCAGGGCCTCCGCGACCTCCTCGGTGAGGGTCAGCCGGGGGTGGGGGGTGGTCATGTGGTCCTCCGCAGCGGGGCGTCGAGCGCGTCCTCGATCAGACGCGGGGTCAGGTCGGGTCGTACGGTGGCGGAGGTGGCCACTGTCAGCGCGGCGGCGGCGTGGCCGTAGCGGGCGGCGTCCACCGGGTCGGCGCCACCGAGCAGGGCGTGGGCGAACGCGCCGAGCATCGCGTCACCGGCCCCGGTGACGTCCCGCACCTCGGCCGGTGGCGCCTCCAGCGGCACCCGGCCCTCGTCGAGGGTGCTCAGCAGGGAGCCGCGCGCACCGAGCCGCACCCACACATGCCGCACCCCGCGCTCATGGAGGGCGGCCACGGCCCGGAGCAGCCCCGGGTCGTCCGCGTCCGCTGCCCCGCCGAGGTCCCGACCGGCGAGCGCGCCCAGCTCCGCCACGTTCGGCGTGACGGCGAAGACCGGCCGCCCGGCGGCGAACAGCGGGGCCAGCAGCGCCGCCTTGGGGACGCTCACCGGGTCGATCAGCGTCTGGACACCGGTGGCGGACGCGATGTCCAGGACGTAGGAGAGCACCCGCGTGGAGAGGTTCCCGTCCAGTACCAGCAGACCGGCGTTGCCGATGAGTTCCCGCGCGGTGTGGAGGTGCTCGGGGGCCAGCGCGTCGGTGGCGGCCATGTCGGCGATGGCCACGACCAGATCGCCGTCGGCGTCCAGCACCGCCGTATAGGTGCCGGTGGGATGCGGACCGCGGTGCACATGCTCGATGCGCACCCCGGCGGCCTGGGTCTCGCTCAGCAGCCGCTCCCCCGCCGCGTCCTGCCCCACGGCGGCGATGAGATGGGTGGGGGTGCCCAGCCGGGCGAGGTTCTCGGCGATGTTGCGGGCCACCCCGCCGGGGCTGGTGTGGGACCGCCCCGGGTTGCTGGTGCGGTACGCCACGGGGGCGACGCTGCGCACCTTGATGTCCACGTTGGCCCCGCCGATGACCACCACCGCGTGCTCCTGGCGCAGGATGTAGCCGCGCCCCAGGATGGCGCCCTTCTTGCCCAGGTTGGAGAGGTGCACATTGACCGCGGTCCGCGTGGTCCCGAGGGCGTCGGCGATGGACTGGGCACCGGCCAGCGGGTCCCGCCGCAGCAGCGCGAGTATCTCCCGCTCCCTGCGCGTCAGCGTCATGTTCAGCAGAATAAAGCAAACTTAGCCCGATAAACAGGCCCCATCAGGGGCCGATGAACAGGCCACCGACGGCCATGGGTTGGCCCAGGAGATCGTAAAAGAACGGCGGATGACATCCTGAGGAGCCATGGCGCGCCGGACACTCTCGGCAGCGGCCCGGGAACCTGTCCGGTGACGAGGGAGAAGGCCGATGAGACTCTGCTTTCTGGTGGAGGAGCGCTATCGCCATGACGGCATGCCGCGTGAGGTGATCCGTCAGCTCTCCGCCTGGGGCCACCAGGTGGACGTGGTCCGGCCGGGTCGTTCCCTGATGCGGATGTCCGACGCGGTGCGGGCGGGCAGCCATGACGCCTGGGTGCTCAAGACGGTGTCCGGAGGCCCCGGGCTGATGCTGCTGGAGGCCGCGGCGGCGGTCGGGCTGACCACCGTCAACGACGCCCGCTCCATCCGCGGCGTACGGGACAAGGCCCTGGCGGCCGCCATCGGGCGCAGCCGTGGCCTGCCGATGCCGCCCACCTACGCGGCGGCCCGGCCCGAGGCGCTGGAGGAGATACCCGAGGCCGAGTTCCCGCTGGTGGTCAAGCCCGCGGACGGCAGTTCGGGGCGGGCCGTGCGGCTGGTGCCGACCCCGGACCGGCTCAGCGCGCTGCGCGCCGAGCTGGCGGCGGAGGGCATGCTCATCGCCCAGCCGTATGTGCCGAACTCAGGGCTCGACCTCAAGGTGTACTGCGTGGGCGGGGAGTTGTACGCCACCGAGCGGGTGTCACCGCTCGGCCCCGACGGGAGCGCACGCGGCCGGCGGGTACCGCTGTCCGCCGAAGTGGCGGCCATCGCCACCGAGGTCGGCGCGGTCTACGGCCTCGATCTGTACGGGGTGGACGTGCTGCTGGGCCCGGACGGGCCGGTGGTCGTCGATGTGAACGATTTCCCCAGCTTCAAGGAGGTGCCGGACGCGGCGGCCCGGGTGGGGCGCGCGGTACTGGAGTTGGCACGCGGGGGCGGTGGCCGGTCCGGGCCCGAGCTCGTCGGCGCCCTCGCCGGAGCCGAGCCGCCGGTGCACACTCCGGAGCCGCCCACGGCCACGAGCCGGATGACGGCGACGGTGAGCGGCGGCCGATGAGGATCGGGCTGATCACCGCCGACCCCGGCCATCAACTCCTCGCCGATGCCGCGGCCTTGCTCACCCCACGCCATGAGGTGGTGGCGCTCGACCCGCGTGGCCACGACGGAACCAAGACGCGGGACCCGGCCTCCGCCGGGGAGCTCGCCGACATGTATCTGCTGAAGGCCCGGACACCGCCCGCGCTGGCGCTCGCCCGGTCCCTGGAGCGGCGTGGCGCCCCGGTGGTGAACTCCGCCGCGGCCACCGCGTGGTGCCAGGACCGGACGGCGATGGCCGAACGCGCGCTCCGCGCCGGTCTGCCGTTCGCCCCCACCCGTACCGTGGCCTCCCTCGCCGGGCTGGCGGCGGAGCCGCCCCGTCGTCCCGTCGTCGTCAAGAGCCGTCACAGCCGCCGCCATGACCTGGTGGCCCGCGTGGACGAGGCCGCACAGCTGCGTGCCCTGACCGCGGACTGGGCGGATGAACCCGTGGTGGTGCAGGACTTCGTCCCGAACGACGGCTGGGACCACAAGCTGTGGGTGGTCGCGGGCCGGGTGTTCGCCGCGCTGCGCCGGTCGGAGCTGGCGGCCGGCGGCCGCGGTCCGAACCTGCCGCTGGCCCTTGACGCGCTGCCACCGGGCTGCCTGGATCCGGTGCTCCGGGTCGGTCCGGTATTCTCGCTGGACGTCTACGGCGTGGATCTGATCGACGCGGGCGGCGGCGCGCCACTGATCGTGGACATCAATGCCTTCCCGGGAATCCGCGGTCAGGCCGGGGCTCCCGAGGCGCTGGCGGCCCTGGCGCTGCGGACGGCCGAACGGGGCGGACTCACCGTCTCCCACACATGACCGACACGAGGGAAATACTAGGGGACTCCCGGCCGAAATAGGGGTGGCCGCAGGTCGGATGAGACGGGCAGGGTGGTCTACTGGTCTGCGCGCGACCCGAGGCACGCGCGTGACAGCCACCCGACAGCCGCCGCAGAGCGAGCGGCACGAAAGGACATCACGTGACCGCAAACCCCACCGGCACAAGCCTGTGGATCAGGCAGTTCCACCCCGCGCCGGCAGCGGCGACGCGACTCGTCTGCCTGCCCCACGCCGGCGGGTCCGCCTCCTACTACTTCCCCGTCTCCAAGGCCCTCTCGCCCACGGTCGACGTGCTCGCCGTGCAGTACCCGGGACGCCAGGACCGGCGCCACGAGAAGTGCGTAGACAGCATCGCCGAACTGGCCGACGCGCTGGTGCCTGAACTGCTGCCCTATACGGACAAACCGGTGGCGCTTTTCGGCCACAGCATGGGCGCCACACTGGCCTTCGAGGTCGCCCTGCGCCTGGAGCAGAAGGGCGTGACGCCGGTGGCGCTGTTCGCCTCGGGGCGGCGCGCCCCGTCCTGCCACCGTGACGAGTCCGTCCACCTCCGCGACGACGACGGGCTGATCGCCGAGGTGAAGGGGCTGAGCGGCACCGACACCCAGCTCCTCGGCGACGACGAGGTCCTCCGCATGGTGCTGCCCGCGATCCGCAGCGACTACAAGGCGGCCGAGACCTATCGCTACACCCCCGGCCCGCAGCTGGCGACGCCCATCCACGCGCATGTGGGGGACGCCGACCCCAAGGCGACCGTCGAGGAGGCCCGCACCTGGGGCGAGCACACCACCGGTGGCTTCGACATCCAGGTCTACTCCGGCGGCCACTTCTACCTCAACGACCAGGCGCCGCGGGTGATCGCGTCGATCCGGGACGTGCTGACCGCGAAGTCCTGAACACCCGCCCGGCCGCAGGGCGTTCAGCCGCCTGGTTGGTGGGTCAGGACGGTCCGTATGTAGTCCTCGACGGTGGCGTCCAGGCCCACGTCCCGGCTGGCCCGCTCGGACAACAGCCAGCGGTGTTCCAGCAGTTCGTAGTAGATCTGCGCGGTGTCGGTGGCACCGCGCAGTTCCTTGGGGACGGTCCGCACGGTGGGCCGGAAGACATCGCGGACCCACCGGTGGGCGAGCACCTCCGGGCGGGCGCCGAGCGGATCGCCGGGCGCGTAGTCGTCCTGGGTGGCCATCCAGGTCTCCAGGTCGTTCAGGAGGCTGCGGGCCTGGTTCTCCTCCGCGTCGAGCCCGGTCAGCCGCAGCAGCTGCCGCTGGTGGTGGCCCGCGTCCACGACCTTGGGCACGAAGGTGACGGTGTCGCCGTCGGGCGAGCGCTCGATCTGCATCTCCGCGACGTCGAACCCGAGGTCGTTCAGGCGCCGGACACGCTGGTCGATGGCGTGGCGCTGGGCGACCGGATAGACCGACTGACGGGTCAGCTCATGCCACAGGTCGCAGTAGCGCTCGACGATGGCCTGGCCGAAGAGCACCGGGTCGACCGAGGGGTGCAGCGATCCGCCGGCCTCCAGGTCCATCAGCTCGCCCGCGATGTTCACCCGCGCCACCTCGACGTCGTACTCCCGCTGTCCGCTGGTGAGCCTCGGCTGGATCTGCCCGGTCTCGGCGTCCACCAGATAGGCGGCGTACGCGCCCGCGTCGCGCCGGAAGAGGGTGTTGGACAGCGAGCAGTCGCCCCAGGCGAACCCCGCCAGATGCAACCGCACCAGCAGCACGGCGAGCGCGTCGAGCAGCCGTCTGATGGTGCTGGGCCGCATGGTCGTCTGGAACATCGACCGGTACGGCTGCGACCCCACCAGATGGCGGGTGATCAGCGCCGGTTCCAGCGGATCGCCGTGCTCGTCGGTGCGCCCGGTCACCACCGCGAGCGCGTCCACCGCGGGCACCGCGAGCCGGTCCAGATCGCGCAGCAGCCCGTACTCCCGCACCGCCGCCCACTCGCCGACCTCCTTGACCGCCACGATCTCGCCGCCCGCCTGCGCGAAGCGGACGACATGGCGGGAGATGCCCCTGGGCAGCGCGACCAGGTGCTCCTCCGGCCACTCCGCCAGCGGGACGTTCCACGGCAGATCGAGCAGGGACGCCGGATGCTCGGGCGAGGTGGCGGTGATCTGCAGCTCCATGGCACCCCAGTGTGCGGTACGGAAGTGTCATCGGAGCCGGTCGTACGGCGGCCCGACGGTCGTACGGCGGCCCGACGCACGATCAAATGGACAGAATCTGTCCGGATACATACGCTGAAGATCCAATCGGACAAGATCTGTCCGTTCAGGGAGGCCGCCGCGACAGGACCGACACCTCGAAGGGAGCCCGTGCATGAGCCACCTCGCCGGCACCACCGCGGTGATCACAGGAGCTGCCGAGGGCCTCGGCTACGCCATCGCGGACGCCTTCGCGGTGGCGGGCGCCCACTTGGTGCTGCTCGCCCATGACGGGGACAAGCTGGAGCGGGCCCGCCACACCCTGGCCGGACACGGCACCACCGTACGCGGACTCCGCGTGGACCTCGCCGACCCCGGCGCCGCCACCGCCGCCGCACGTCAGGTGCTCGCGCTCACCGAGCGGGTGGACACCCTGGTCAACAACGCGGGCACGGCACACTTCAGCCCGCTCGCCCAGACCTCGGCCGACTCCTTCGACGCCATGCTGCACCACAATGTCCGGGTGCCCTTCCTCCTCGCGCAGGCGCTGCTGCCCGCGCTCATCGAGGGGCGTGGCAGCATCATCAACATCAGCAGCTACTGGGCCCATACGGCGTCCGCCGACCGGCCGTCCGCGGCCTACTCCGCCACGCGTGGCGCCATCAACGCGATGACCCGGGCGCTCGCCAATGAACTGGGCCCGTCCGGGGTCCGGGTGGTCGGCATCGCCCCCGGCGCCGTACCCGCCCCGGCGTGTGAACGGGACCGCCTCACCGCGCTGAGCGCCGGGGAGCGGTACGGAGCCGGTCACGCCCCGGACGGCCATCCGCCGGGCCGGGCCGGTGAACCCCATGAGGTGGCCGCCGCCGCGGCCTTCCTCGCCTCCCCCCGGGCCGGGTGGACCACCGGCACCATCATGAACGTGGACGGCGCCGATGTGGACGGCGCCCTGGCCGTCCGCTGACGGCCGCGGCGGGATCCACGCCCCGGCCACCGGCTCCGGTGGCCGATACCATGAGGCCGCGATGGAGAGAATCCGCCACACTCCCCGGGCGACGACGGGCCAGCGCCCGCTGCCCGCCGGTGGTGGCATCGACGCTCACCGGCATGACGAGCACCAGATCGTCTACGCCGGGCGCGGGGTGCTGGCGGTCACCACCGACGCGGGCAGCTGGATCGCGCCCGCCAACCGGGCGCTCTGGATTCCGGCGGGGACCGTCCATGAGCACCGCGCGTACGGCGCCACCGAGCTCCATCTGGTGGGGCTGGCGGTGGCGGACAACCCGCTGCAGCTGGAGCAGCCCGCGGTACTCGGCGTCGGCCCGCTGCTGCGCGAGCTGATCATCGAGTACACCGCGCGGCCGGCGGACCTCGGCGCCGAACGCCGCCGGCTGCGGGCCGTACTGCTCGATCAGCTCCGCCGGTGTGCCGAGCAGCCGGTGCATGTGCCCGCCGCCAGGGATCCGCGCCTGGCGGCGGTGTGTTCCGTGCTCCACGGCGACCCGGCGGACAACCGGACCCTGCGGCAGCTCGGCGCCGCGGTCGGGGTCGGGGAGCGCACCCTGACCCGGCTGTGCGGGGCGGAGCTGGGGATGACCTTTCCGCAGTGGCGCACCCAGCTGCGGCTGCACCACGCCCTGCGGCTGCTGGCCGAGGGCGTCCCGGTCACGGCCGTGGCCCATCGCTGCGGCTGGGCGTCCAGCAGCGCCTTCATCGATGTCTTCCGCCGGGCCTTCGGCCACACCCCCGGTGCCCATCGCGCGCTCGGCTGACACCCCGCGCCCGCGTTCAGTCCTCGGCCAGGACCACGACCGTATCGCCCTCCTCCAGGGTCAGCGGCGCGGTCTTGGGCGGGTTGAGATGGACTCCGTAGAGCGGTGGCTCGTCGCTCTGCCGGGCCAGCCGGTAGCCGATGGCCGTCTCACCGCGCTGGCGGGCGGCCTCGATGACGGTGGCGAAGTTGGCCTCCGCGCCGGGTATCAGATAGCTGGGCGCCGGTTTGAGGTAGATCTCGGAGCCCTGTGGGTCGAAGAGGTCGGCGAAGACCGCGTACAGATGGCGGTTCTCGGTGAGCTGGGTCAGCAGCAGGCTGATCACCTTGGTGGAGACGATGAAGTCGTCGGCCTTGGTGACCTGCGCGACCTCGCGGTTGGCGTCGTCGTGCATCTCGGTGACGATGGAGTACGGATCGCCGAGCTGGATCTCGATGTCGCGCAGATGGAGCAGGGTGACCAGGGTGCGGTCGTCGGCGCGGCCGGGGTCGATCCCGTCGTCCGTCAGCACCACGATGTGGCGGTAGCCGTCCAGCCCGAGTGCCTCCAGCGACGGACGGCGGGTGGGTTCGCAGTACTTGAAGCCGACCGTGAGGTTCTTCAGCTCCCGGTTCGCCTCCTCCCGGGGCTGGCGCGCGGCGGCGATGTCCACCACCGACCCGGGTTTCACCAGGAGGTCGAGCTGCGCGATGATCTTCTCGGCGCGGGAGTTCCAGCCGATCAGCAGCGTCCGGTCCGGCACCGGTGGCCGGAACTCGGCCAGGGCCATCGCCGGGCGCAGGACGCGGGGCCGGGTGGCCGTGGCCTTGATGAGCAGATCGTCCTCCGCGACCATCAGCAGCCGGTCCCCGCGCCCGATCCCGGTGTCCATGGGAGGGTTGACCAGCACCTCGCCGTCCGCGCGGTGCACGCCGATGGGCACACCGAGCTCAAAGGCGTTCAGCGACTCCCCGTAGGTGGCGCCGGTCAGTGCGGGCTCGTCCCAGGGGTAGATCTCGTTGCCGACGAAGCTGAGCAGTTCGTTGAAGACGGTGGAGAGACCGGACTGGCGGTGGGACTGCACGATCAGCCCGACCGCGATGTCATCGGCGTCGATCACCAGCGCGGTGTCCCCCGCGGCGAGCCGGGCGGCCGCCAGGTTCGCCGAACTCTGCACGGCGGCCACCACATTGGGCCGGGTCCCGGTCCAGGTGCGGCTGTTCAGCAGCAACAGCGACTTGATGACGTCGATGTCGCTGTCGTCCCCGACGGGCGAGAGCACCATGATGGCCTTGGCGCTGTCCGGGCTCACCAGCTCCAGGTCGCCGCGCTGGAGCGGACTGCCGGAGCGGCAGACCACCCGGGTCTTCCCGGTGTCCGGGATGCGGCGCCGGATCTCGTCCTCCATGTCGACCTTGTCCCGGTCGGCGAGGACCACCACACAGGAGCGCCGCTCGCTCTGATTGGCCTCCACCAGCTCCGCTATCACCGTGAACACCTGCTCCGACCAGCCCAGCACAACGGTGTGGTCGTGCTCGATCAGGCGCGATGTGCCCTTGCGCAGCTGCTGGATCCGGGCCTCCAGGCCGGTGGTCAGCACACCGATCAGCGCGCTGACGATGAAGATGCCGCCGATGGTCACCGTGAGCATGAGGACGAGGAACAGCGGCCGGCCGCTGTCCCCGCCCATCGTGCCCGGGTCGAGGGTGCGCAGCAGGCTCATCCAGACGATGCCCGGCCAGCCGCCGTTCTCCTCGGTGTCGTTGTGGGCGAAGGCGACCGCCGCCCCGGAGACCAGGGTGATCAACGCCAATGAGGCCAGCCCCAGCCAGCCGATCAGCGCCGGGGTGCCACGGTCCATCGTCCCGTCGAACCAGTACCGCAGCCGCTCCCGCAGCCTCTTGCGCATGCCGCATTCCTCCATAGCCCATCGCGCCGCCGGGCCCAACGGCCTGTGGTGTGCGGCGCTTTACGCCATGAGGGTGTCGTCTGACGGGGCTTCGGCGCCAATCGGGATCAGCCGGGGATGTCGGCCCACTGGTCGAGGAGGTCGTCGCCCGTGGCGTCGCCCACCGGGGACACCGGGGCGGTCAGGGGCTGCTCGGCCCAGATGATCTTGCCGTTCGGGGTGTAGCGGGTCCCCCAGCGCTGGGCGTACTGGGCCACGAGGAAGAGCCCTCGGCCGCCTTCGTCGGTGGTGGCGGCGCGGCGCAGATGCGGGGAGGTGCTGGAGCCGTCGGCCACCTCGCAGATGAGGGTGCGGGCGCGCAGCAACCGGACGCGGCTGGGGCTGCATCCGTAGCGGATGGCGTTGGTCATCAGCTCGCTGAGGATGAGTTCGGTGGTGAAGCCGACCTCCTCCAGCCCCCATGCGCTCAGTTGCTCGGCGGCCTCGTTGCGGATGCGGGCCACCGCGGCGGGGTCGGATGGCAGCTCCCATTCGGCGACATGCCCGGGGTCCAGCAGATGGGTGCGGGCCACGAGGAGGGCGATGTCGTCGCCGGGGTGGGAGGACACCATGGTGTCGAAGACGGCCTGGCAGGTCTCCTCCGGAGTGCGCTCGGGCAGTCCGGCGAGGGTGGTGCGCAGCACGCCGAGCCCCTCGTCGAAGTCCCGGCCGCGGTCCCGGATCAGCCCGTCGGTGAACAGGGCCAGCCGGCTGCCCTCGGGCAGCTCCAGCTCGACGGTCTCGATGGGCTCGCCACCCAGGCCCAGTGGCGGGCCGAGGGGGACGTCGGGGAAGGCCACGGTGGAGTCGGGGAGGACCACCGCCGGGCCCGGGTGGCCGGCGCCCGCCATCGTGCAGCGGCCGGAGACGGGGTCGTAGATGGCGTACAGACAGCTGGCGCCGCTGATCCCCGGCGCGTCGGTGCCCGCGGACGCCTGGTCCTGGTCGAACCGGCTGACCAGTTCGTCGAGATGGGCCAGGAGTTCATCGGGCGGCAGGTCGAGCGCGGAGAAGTTGTGCACGGCGGTGCGCAGCCGGCCCATGGTGGCGGCGGCGTGCAGTCCGTGGCCGACGACATCGCCGACGACGAGGGCGACCCGGGAGCCGGGCAGGGGGATGACGTCGAACCAGTCGCCGCCGACTCCGGCCCTGGCGGGCAGATAGCGGTGGGCCACCTCCATGGCGTCCTGTTCGGGCAGGCCCTGGGGCAGCAGGCTGCGCTGCAGGGTGGCCGCCATCGCGTGTTCGCGGGTGTAGCGGCGGGCGTTGTCGATGGCGACCGCGGCGCGCGCGACCAGCTCCTCGGTGAGCGCCACGTCGTCCTCGTCGAACGGCTCGGACTTCTCCGAGCGCCAGAAGGTGGCGATGCCCAGGGTGACGTCCCGCGCCCGCAGCGGGATGGTGATCATCGAGTGGATGCCATACTTGACGATCTTGGTCGCCTGCTCGCGGTCCTGCTCCTGCCATCCCTCGTAGGTCCGCAGATCCGCCTCGAGCACCGGCCGGCCGGCGCCGAAGCCCAGCGCCTGGGGCACGGTGCCGCTGTAGGTGATCATCTTGCCGACCCGCCACAGCGGATGGTCGGACCGGATGCCACAGGTGGCGGTGCGGCGCATGGCGCTGCCCACGGGCTCGTCGCCGCGCAGCACGGGGTCCACGAGGTCGACGGTGGCGAAGTCGGCGAACCACGGGACGGCGAAGCGGGTCAGCTCCTCGGCGGTCCGTACGACATCGAGGGTGGTGCCGACCTTCGCACCCGCCTCGTAGAGCAGCCTCAGCCGCCGCTCCGCCACTTCGGCCTTGCCGGACAGCGCGCGCAGTTCGGTGGAGTCGCGGAGCGTGGCGACGCTTCCGGACATCCCGCCGTCCCATCGGGTGGCGCGCTGGTTGACCGCCAGCAGCCGCTCCCCGGCCAGATGCACCTCGTCGGTGGCGATCCGGCCCGAGGCGAGCAGCTCGGCGGTGCGCGGCTCGATGCCGAGCTCGGTGACGGGGCGGCCCTCGGCGCCCGGGGGCAGGTCGAGCAGCCGGCCGGCCTCGTCGTTGGCGAGGACCAGACGGCCGTGGCTGTCGACGATGAGCACGCCTTCCTTCACGGAGTGCAGAACGGCGTCGTGGTGCTCGTACATGCGGGTCATCTGGGCGGGGCCGAGCCCTCGTGTCTGCCGCCGCAGCCGCCCGCCGACCAGCGCGGTCCCACCGGTGGCGAGCGCGAGGGCACCGGCGGCGGAGCCGAAGACCAGCGGCAGCTGGCGCTCGACCCGGCCGCTCACATCGGCGGCGGTCATCCCGGCGCACACCACACCGGCCACGGTGCCGTCGCCCTTGGGGATCGGGACGGTGGCCTGGACCTCCCGGCCGAGGGGCCCCTGCACGGACTCGGTGACGATCTTGCCCTTCACCACCGGCCGCCAGTCGGCCACCAGCGTCTTGCCGATGTACTGCGGCTTGGGGTGGGTGTAGCGGATGCCGTGGGTGTTCGCCACGACCACGAAGTCCAGATGCGCCCGCCGACGGGTCTCCTCGGCCCGGGGCTGGAGCAGGGTGGTCGGATTCTCGGTGTGCATCGCGGACGCGGTGCCCGGGGAGGTGGCGAAGGTCTGGGCGACGGCGGTGGCGCGGTTGAGGGCCTCCTGCTCGCTGTCGATACGCGCCTGGAGGATGAGCGCCGTCGTCGCCGCCACGATGAGCAGGCACACGAGCAGCACTTGGACAGCGAAAACCTGCCCGGCGATGCTGCGCACGCTCAAGCTGCGCAGGCGCAGGAGCGAGCGGAGACGCGTCCGGGAGAGGGTGTGTGGGGCAAGCCTAGATCGACCGAAAACTCCGACCACGCACCCTTCCTACCATTTATCCCCCTCCGATCGGGAAGCCCCGTCACCCACGATCCATTGCCGTCCCGGTGCGTGATACACATCGGCACGATACGTGGCGCCTCGCCCACGCAACGCTCACCATGGCCCCCCGGCGGGCGTCACCCGCTCCCGTCGGGGCGAGGGGCCCCGGTCACACATCGAGCCGGAGGGCCACATCGCGCATCGTGGCCCTCGCGGCGTCCAGATCCGCCCGCGCCCGGTCGGCCACCAGATAGAGGAAGACCCCCTGGCTGGCGCGCCGGCTGAGCGGACGGATCAGGTGGTACTCGGTGTCCAGTGTGACGACGATGTCCTCGAGACGCTCCGGACCGTAGCCGAGCAACTCCAGCGTGGACATCTTGGCCCGCAGCACGTCGGTGTCCCCGTAGGCCACCTTCTCCAGGTCCGGTCCCTGCGGGGTCTGTACGGCACCCAGGGTGATCCGGCTCAGATAGTCGACGAGCGAGGCCGCGAGCGCGCCCTCGCACTCCATCACCTCGCGCAGCGACTCCTGGATATCGGTCATGGCCCGTCGCCCTCCCGGGACCTATGAGGGGCGCCGGCGACAGCGGCCGGACACGTCCACCGCGCCGGGACCCCGGAGGTCATGTCCACACATTTCATCCTTGCACAGAGACCGCCGGTGCACCCCCGCGCGGCCGCCCCCGGAGCCGTGCGGCACTCCCCGTGGTGGCGGGCCGCCGATCGTCCTATCCTGCGCAGGCGTTGATCGACTTCGGATTGAATCGTTTGCTTCCGCTGGAGGACGCATGACCGTCGGCAGCACCCCGTCCCGGGCCGTGGTGGTGGGCACCGGCTCCCGGGCCCAGATGTTCACCGAGGCGCTGGCCCGCCGCCCACGGCTGAGGGTCGCCGCGCTGTGCGATCCGAACCCGGTCCGCATCGCCCACCACCAGCGGCTGCTGAAGGAGGCGGGCGAGCCGGCGGCCGCCGCCTGGAGCCCGGAGGAGTTCGAGCGGCGGCTGCGCGCGGACGATATCCAGGAGGTGGTGGTGACCTGCGTGGACGCACTGCATGACGCGTACATCGTGCCCGCGCTGCGGGCCGGCTGCCGGGTGGTCACCGAGAAGCCGATGACCACCGACGCGGCCAAGTGCCGCCGCATCCTGGAGACGGTCCGGGAGACCGGCAACCATCTGGCGGTCGCCTTCAACTACCGCTTCAACCCGGTGCACGAGGAGGTCCACCGGCAGCTGTCCGGCGGCGCCATCGGCGAGGTGCTGTCGGTGCACTTCGAGTGGCTGCTGGACACCCGGCACGGCGCCGACTACTTCCGCCGCTGGCACCGCGAGAAGGAGCACAGCGGCGGGCTGATGGTGCACAAGTCCAGCCACCACTTCGACCTGGTCAACTGGTGGCTGGGGGCGCGGCCCGAGGAGGTGTTCGGCTACGGCCGGCTCGGCTTCTACGGCCGTGCGGCGGGCGAGCGCAGCGGCTACCGGCGCGAGTACGAGCGGGCCCACGGCGCCGCCGCCGCCAGGGACGACCCGTTCGCGCTGGAGCTCGCCGAGAGCGAGGCGATGCGCTCGCTGTATCTGGACGCCGAGGGCGAGGACGGCTACCACCGCGACCGCAATGTGTTCGGCGACGACATCACCATCGAGGACGACATGGCGCTGCTGGTCCGCTACGACACCGGCGCCACCATGACGTACCACCTGACCGCCTACTCCCCCTGGGAGGGCTACCGGGTGATGTTCAACGGCACCCGGGGCCGGCTGGAGCTGGAGGTCGAGGAGAGCGCCTGGCAGCCGCCGCTGCTGGGCACCGCCTCCGGCCGCGGCACCATCCACGGCGACCAGGCCCTGGCCAACGCGGGCGGTCCGCGGCTGGTGCTGCGGCCGCTGTGGGAGCCGCCGCGGGAGGTGGAGCTGCCGGCGTTCGACCACGCGGGGCACGGCGGCGGGGACGAGCGGATGCTCGATGTGCTCTACGGTCCGGTGGACCCGGCGGACGGTCCGGTGGACCCGGCGGACGGTCCGGTGGACCCGGCGGACGGTCCGGTGGACCCGGCGGACGGTCCGGTGGATCCGGCGGCGGCCACCGAAGCGGCGGCCGTGGACGCCTCGGACGCCTCCCGCCGGCGGGCCACCGAGGAGGACGGGGCGCTCGCCCTGGTCACCGGGCTCGCGGCCAACCGGTCGTTCGTCAGCGGAAGGCCGGTGGCCACGGCGGACGTCATGACGCCGTAACCGGGGCGTTCCGGTCCAACGCGGCCCATCCCGGCCGGGGTTGGGGCAGGATGAGCCGCATGGACACGGATGCGATCACCACACCCCGGGCGCACCTCTTCCGGAGCGCCGCCCGGTACCGCCGAAGACGGCTGCTCGGCTCGCTCGCGGCGGCCGGTCTGCTCACCGCGTGCGGTACGCAGTCCTCGTCGGGAGTGGCCGCGGTGCCCGACGAGGCCACGTCCCGCCCGGCGGGCCCCACCGTCGCCCCGGACACCACCGCGCCCACCGCTCCTGCGGCCTGCCCCGACTCGGGGGTGCTGCTGCGGGCCGCGGAGGCCGACGCGGCGATGGGGCTGCGGGTGCAGCAGATCGAGCTGGTGAACTGCGGCACGCGCGCCTATACGGTGAGCGGCCATCCGTCCGTCCAGGTGCTGGACGAGGACCTGGAGCCGCTGGAGGTCACGGTCAGCCACGGGGCCTCGGCCATCGCCACCCTCGACGGCTTCGAGACGGCCACCGGGCCGGTGCGGCTGAAGCCCGGTGAACGGGCGGTGGCGCGGCTGGCATGGCGGAATCTGGTGACGGACGTGACGCGCCCCGCCGCCGACGGGCGCTATCTGAAGATCGCGCCGAGCGGCGGGGGTGAGGACGCGCAGACCGTGCCCGACCATGTCGACCTGGGCACCACCGGCAAGCTGGGCGTGAGCGCCTGGGCCCGCCCGGCCCCGGACTCCCCGGAGCGCCCGAAGCGCCCGGACGCCCGCCCGTAGCCGCCCGCCGGTGGCGCCGTAGCCATCCCACGGTCCCGTCAGCCCGGGGCACCCAGCCGCTCCTCCGGCCGGTCGGCCGGATCGAGCTCCAGCTGCTGGGCGAGCCCGGCGGCCAGGGCCTCCACGGTCGGATGCCGCCAGACGAAGTTGCCCGCGAGCTTGATGCTCAGCCCCGCCTCCAGCCGTACCCGCAGCTCCATGGCGAGCAGCGAGTCGAAGCCCAGCGACTTGAGCGGGGTCCGCGGATCGAGGGTGGTGCCGCTGAGCCGCAGCACGGCTCGGATGTGCCCGGTCAGATAGGACTCCAGCGCGGTGCGGCGGGCCGGACCGGCCGGGAGGGCGGCCAGCCGGGCGCGGATGTCGTCGGTGCTCTCCCGGCCGGCCGCCGGGGCGTCGTCGCCTGGGAGCAGCGGGGCGAACAGCGAGGACCGGCGGCCGGTGGCGGGGATCCAGGTGGCCGGTTCGCCGGGGATCACCCCGGTCTGCACCCGCCGATGGGCCAGCAGGGCGCCGAGCGCGCGCAGCCCCTCGTCCGTGGGGATGGTCTGGTAGCCGCGGTCGGCGAAGCCGGTGGCCACTCCGGTCTCGCCCCACGGGCCCCAGTTGACCGCGAGGGTGGGCAGGCCGCGTGCCGAGCGCCAGGCGGCGAAGCCGTCCAGCCAGGCGTTGGCGGCCGCGTAGGCGCCCTGTCCGGCGTTGCCGAGCAGGGAGGCCATCGAGGAGTACACCGCGAACCAGTCGAGCCGGTGCCCCTCGGTGGCCTGGTGCAGCCGCCACGCCCCGGTGACCTTCGGCGCCCATACGCGGCGCAGCTGGTCCTCGCGGATGTTGGCCACGGCCGCGTCGTCGAGGACCATCGCGGAGTGGACGACGCCGTGCGGGGACGCCCCCTCGTCGGCGGTAGCGGCGGCCATCAGCCGCTCGGCCGTGTCCGGGCGGGCGATGTCGCCGGTGACGACGGTGATCCTGGTGCCCGCGGCGGAGAGCTCGGCGAGCGTCCGCGCGGCGGCGCCGACCGGTGCGGTCCGTCCGTTGAGCACCAGGTGGCCCGCGCCCTGCCGGGCCAGCCAGCGGGCGGTGGCGAGCCCGAGGCCGCGCAGGCCGCCGGTGACGATGTACGTCCCGCCGTCCCGCACCGTGCGGGGTCCGTCGGGCAGCACCGCGTCGACCTGGCCCTCCTGCGGGATGGTCAGCACGAGTTTGCCGATGTGGCGGGCGCCGGCCATCTGCCGGAACGCATCGGTGACCTCCGCGAGCGGATAGGTGGTGCAGCGCAGTGGCTTGAGGCGGCCCTCGCCGATCGCGGTGAGCACCTCGCGCAGCATCGCCGCGTACTCCCGCGGGCGGTCCAGCTGAAGCTCCCTGAGGTCCACGGTGGAGAACGTGATGTTGTGGCGCAGCGGGGAGAGTCCGAGCGGTGCGTCGGAGAGGATGTCGCGGACGCCGAGTTCGACGAAGCGGCCGAAGGGGCGCAGACACTCGAGCCCGGCCCGGATGGCCGCCCCGGAGAGGGAGTTGAGCACCACGTCGACACCCTCGCCTCCGGTGGCCGCCATGACCTCGTCACGGAAGTCCAGCGACCGGGAGTCCATCACCCGGGCGACGCCCATCCCCCGCAGGAAGCGCCGCTTCTCCTCGCTGCCCGCCGTGGCCAGCACCTCGGCGCCCAGCAGCCGGGCCACCGCGATCGCGGCCAGCCCGGTGCCGCCGGTGGCCGAGTGGATCAGCACCCGCTCCCCCGCGCTCACCCGGCCGATGTGGCGCAGCGCGTACCAGGCGGTGAGGAAGGCGATCGGCAGCCCGGCGGCGGTGTGCGGGTCGAGGCCCTCGGGGAGGGGCGCGGTGCGGTCGGCGGGGACGACGGTGAAGGAGCCGAAGGCGCCGCCGTGCACATCGGCGGCCACCACCCGGTCACCGGCACGGAGGTGGTCGACGCCGGGTCCCACCGCGCTCACCTCGCCCGCGCATTCGAAGCCGAGCCGGTAGCGGATGTCCTCGTCGCCGGGGAGCAGGCCCATGGCGGTGAGGACGTCACGGAAGTTCAGCCCCGCGGCGAGCACCCGCAGTTCCACCTCACCGGGTCCGGGCGGGCGGCGGGGGGTGGTGGTGAGCTCCAGGCTGCCGAGGTCGCCGAGGCGGCCGGCGCGCAGCCGGAAGCCGTCGGTGCCGCAGCGCGCGGTGCGGGCGGCGGCGGTGGTGCGCTCGGTGTCGGTGAGGGGCGCGTGGTCCAGTTCGGCGGTGTAGCGGGCTCCGTCGCGCAGTGCGATCTCGTCCTCGGGGCCGTCGGCGAGGAGTTCGGCGGCGAGGGTGTCCGCGAGCTGGTCCGGGGCGGCCGGGTCGGTGTCCACCGAGGTGGCCCGCAGCTCGGGGTGTTCCAGGGCGAGCACCCGCAGAAGTCCGCGGAGCGCGCTCTGTCCGGGGTCGGCCAGGTCGCCGGGGGTCACGGTACGGGCGCCCGAGGTGGCGGCGTAGAGGCGGGGCGGTTCGGGGAAGCGGGCGGTGAGTGCCTGGGCGGCGGCGAGCAGCCGGCGGGTGCGGCGCAGCCCGTCCTCCGCGCCACCCTCGGCGGGGTGCGGGCCACCCCCGGCGGAGTGCGGGGCGCCCCCGGCGGAGTGCGGGGCGCCCCCGGCGGGATGCGCGCCACCCTCAGCGGAGTGCGGGCCACCCCCGGCGGGATGCGCGCCACTCCCGGCGGGGTACGCACCACCCTCAGCGGAGTGCCCGCCACCCCCGGCAGGATGCGCGCCACCCTCAGCGGAGGGCCCTCCACCCCCGGCAGGAAGCGCGCCGCCCCCGGCGGGGTGCGGGCCGCCCTCGGCGGGGTGCGCGCCGCACACGGCGGGTTGCGGGCCGCACACGAACACTACGGCGCGCGGCCTTTCCCCGGGGCGGGTGAGCCGGTTGGTGAGGGCGTCGCGGAACACGTCGAGCCTCTGGTCGGACAGGGGCAACTCCCACACCCGGGCGGTGGCACCGGCGGCGCGCAGGGCGGCGGCCAACGGGCGGGCGGTGCCGTCCGCCTCCCCGACGATCAGCCACCGTCCAGGGGGCCGGGTGGCCGGGGGCCGGGCGGCGCGCCGCCAGCCGACCTCGAGGAACCACTGGTCGGCCTCGGCCGCACGCTCCACGGCCCGGTGGACGATACGCAGCCCGTCGACGGCCAGGACCGGCCGACCCTCCGCGTCGAGCAGGCGGACGTGGCCGATGGTGGCTCCGGGGGCGGTCTCGGCGAGCCGGGCGTGGCAGTACACGGCGGTCTCGGGGTCGCCGAGGACGCGTACGCATCGCATCCGCGCGGGGAGCAGCAGCCGCCGGTCGCCCTCGTCGAGCAGTCCGGCGACGAGGAGTTGCGCGCACAGGTCGACCAGGACGGGGTGGACACGCAGCCCGTGTCCGGGCTCACGGGCGGCCTCGGGGATCCGCACCCGGGCCCAGAAGCTGTTGCCGTGGCGGGAGGCGGACACCTCGGTTATGCCCTGGAAGGCCGGTCCGTGTGCCACGCCCCGGGCCCGCAGATCGGCGTACAGCGCTTCGGCCTCGATGGGCACGGGATGGCGCAGGGCGAGGGTACGGACGGAGGCGGCGCGGGAACGGGGCGGTACGGCGAGTCTGCGGAGCACCGCGGTGGCCTGCCGCACCCAGGCGCCGTCCTCGTCGCGTCCGAAGATCTCGCATTCGGCGCGGTCGGCGGCGGCGAGGGTCACCGTGGTGGACAGGTCGGTGTGGTCGGCGAGCCGCAGCAGCTCACGGAAGTGCAGATCGGTGACCTCGACCTCCTCGGGCCCGGCGCCGAACACCTCGCAGGCGGCGGTGAGCGCGAGGGCGTAGGAGGCCGCGCCGGGCAGGACGGGGGCGCCGTGCACCCGGTGGTCGTCGAGCCAGGGCAGGGCCGCGGTGCCGGTGCGGGCGCGCCAGGAGTGGCGGACGGGTTCGCCGGGCACCTCGAGGTGCGCGCCGGGGAGCGCACCGGCCGAGGCGGTATCGGCGGGGGCGGGGAGCGGGGCGTCGGCCCAGTGGCGGGTGCGGTCGAAGGTGATGGGCGGTACGTCGGCGAGTGCCGCGTCCGCGTACAGCGCGGACCAGTCGACGGGGACACCCGCGCAGTGCAGCGCGGCCAGCTGGGTCCGGAAGGTGGTCGGCTCGTCCGCCTCGCGGCGGAGTGTGGGCAGACCGACGGGGTCCTCCACCAGACCGGCGAGACCGGCCAGGACGGGGTGGGTGATGACCGGGTGGGGGGAGATCTCGACGTACACCAGGTGGCGGTCGGCCGCCGCGGCGGCGACGGCCGCGGAGAACCGGACCGGGTGGCGCAGATTGGCGCACCAGTAGTCGGCGTCGAAGGCGGGCGGGGTGTGCGGATCGTCCAGGACGGTGGTGTAGAAGGGCATCGCTGGGCGCCGGGGTTCGAGGTCGGCGAGGGCGGTGCGCAGATCGGCCAGGAGCGGGTCCACCTGGGGCGAGTGCGAGGCGACGTCCACGGCGATCGGCGCGGCGGGGACGGAGCGGGCCTGCCAGCCGGCGACGAGCCGTTCGATGTGTGCGGTGTCCCCGGCCACCACCGTGGAGCCGGGTGCGGCCATCACGGCCACGGTGACGGCTTCGGCGACGCCCCCGCTGTCGAGTTCGGCCTGCACCTCGTCGGCGCCGAGGCCCACCGTGGCCATGGCACCGTTTCCGGCGACACGGGTGAGCAGCGCGGAGCGGCGGCAGATCACCTTGGCCCCGTCGGCGAGGGAGAGCGCCCCGGCCACCACGGCGGCGGCGACCTCGCCCATGGAGTGGCCGATGACCCCGGCGGGCTCCACGCCGTGGGCGCGCCAGGTGGCGGCGAGCGCGGTCTGGAGGGCGAACAGCACGGGCTGCACCCGGCCGCAGCCGGTCACCGGCGCACCGCGGCGGACGATGTCGAGCACCGAGAATCCGGACTCGGCGGCGATGAGGGCGTCGGCCTCGGCGAGCGCCTCGGCGAAGACCGGTTCGGTCTCCAGCAGCCGCCGTCCCATGCCGGGCCACTGGGAGCCCTGCCCGGAGAACACCCAGATCGGCCGGCGGGAGACCGCGGCGCCCACGGCGCCGCTCACCACGGCGGGGTGGGCCTGCCCGTCGGCGAACGCCCTCAGGGCGCCCACGAGTTCGGCGCGCGAGGCGGTGGTGACGCCGAGCCGCCCACGACCGGCGCCACGGCGCAGCGCCAGGGTGTGGGCGATGTCGCGCAGCGGGGTGTCCGCGCCGTCGCCCTCCAGCCAGTCGGCCATCCGGCGGGCGGCGCCGGGCAGCACGGCCGGGGAGCCCGCGGGGACGAGGAACACCTGCGGAACGGCGGAAGTGGCGGGCCGGGGGCGGGGCGGGGCGGGACGGGACACGGGGGCGGGCGGTTGTTCCAGGACCACATGGGCGTTGGTTCCGGAGAAGCCGAAGGAGGACACCGCGGCCAGCCGGGGGCCGGTCCGCACCGGCCAGAGGGTGAGCTCGCGAGGGATGAAGAAGCGGGTTCCCTCGGCGGCGATGGCGGGATTCCACTGGGTGAAGTGCAGATTGGGCGGGATGAGTCCACGGCCCAGGCAGAGCACGGCCTTGATCAGCCCGGTGACACCGGCGGCGGGCTCCAGATGGCCCAGGTTGGTCTTGACCGAGGCCAGGGCGCAGCGGTCCCGGCCGGTGCCGTAGACCTGCGCGAGGCTGGTGAATTCGACCGGGTCGCCGACGGGGGTGCCGGTGCCGTGGGCCTCGACCATGCCGACGTCGGCGGCGTCGACCCCGGCGCGGCCGAGCGCCTCCTCGTACAGGGCGCGCTGGGCGGCGGCCGAGGGCGCGGCGAGCCCGTCGGAGTGGCCGTCCTGGTTGACGGCCGAGCCGCGCAGCACGGCCAGGATCCGGTCCCCGTCGCGCAGCGCGTCGGTGAGGCGTTTGAGGACGACGATGCCGCAGCCCTCGCCGCGGACGAAGCCGTCGGCGGCGGCGTCGAAGGCGTGGCAGTGGCCGGTGTGCGAGAGCATGCCCATCCGGTCGAACGAGCGGGTGATCCGCGGCTCGAACATCAGGGTGACCCCGCCGGCCAGGGCCAGATCGCACTCCCCCGCGCGCAGCGCCTGGACGGCCAGGTGGACGGCGACCAGGGAGGACGAGCACGCGGTGTCCAGGGCCACCGACGGGCCGTGGAGGCCGAGGAGGTAGGAGATCCGGCCGGTGGCCACGCAGTGCCCGTTGGCCAGGGCGGAGCCCTCCAGCTCGCGGGGGTGCCGGTCGAGCCGGTTCATGTAGTCGTTGTAGCTGAGCCCGGCGAAGACGCCGGTGGCGGTGGAGCCGAGCCGGTCGGGTGGCATTCCGGCGTGTTCCAGGGCCTCCCAGACCACTTCCAGCAGCAGCCGGTGCTGGGGGTCGAGGACATCGGCCTCGCGTCCGGAGACGCCGAAGAAGTCGGCGTCGAAGCCGGCCACATCGCGCAGATATCCGCCGCGTACGGGCGGCGCGGAGGCGGGGCGGGCGGTCGTGGCGGGGTCGGCCGCCCAGAGCGCGGCGCGCTCGGCGGGCGGTTCGCCGACGGCGTCGCGTCCGTCGGCCAGCAGCCGCCACAGGGCGGCGGGTGAGTCGGTGTCACCGGGGAGCCGGCAGCCCATGCCGACGATGGCGATGCGGCCGGGGGACCGGCCGGGGGCAGGAGTGTGCTGACGCATCGGGGTCTCCGTGGGTGGTGCTCGGCCCGGGGTGTGGGCCGTGAGGGGCCGTGGGGTGGAGATCGCCGCGGGGGTCGAACGGACTCAGGTGGCGTCCGGGCCGCCCAGCAGCATCGCGTGCTTCACGCCACCGATCTGGTAGTTGAAGCTGAGCGCGTGGTCGAAGTCGAGGGGACGGGTGCGGGTGCCGGGGACGGGGTCGAAGGGGAGCCCGTCCACGGGCTGTTCGCAGTTGGCGGTGGGGCACACCTCGCCGAACTCCATCATCATCAGGGTCAGGGCGAGGCCGAGGCAGCCGGCGGGTGAGCCGTGGTGGCCGAAGCATCCCTCCTGGGAGGACATCAGCACGGTGGGGTCGGGGCCGTAGAGCTCCCTGATGGTGTTGGCCTCCAGGGCGGTGACGGCCGCGCCGCCGTCGCTGGCGCCATTGATGTACGGCACCTGCTCGATCCGCCAGCGGTCGCCCAGGCAGAGGCGTACGGCCCTGGCGAGCTGCGCGCCGGAGTCGTCGGCCGCGAGTGGGTTGGCCAGGCCGTCGCGGGTCATGGCGGCGGCGAGCACCTGGCCGTAGAGGTGGGCGCCGCGGCGCGCGGCGTGCTCCCTGCTCTCCAGGACCACGGTGGCGGATCCCTCACCGTGGTTGATGCAGTCCGCGCGCCGGTCGTAGGGGCGCATCAGGGAGTCGAAGGACGGCAGCAGATCGGGCATTCCGGCGGCATCCATGCCGTCGTAGGCGTGCTGGGCGCCGTGCAGCAGCCGCTGGCCCTTCTGGATCAGGTCGACGTTGAAGACGTCGACGCCGGTCACCACCGCGAGGTCGGTCTCACCGGTCGCGATGAGGCGGCGGGCGTTGCCGATCTGTACGGCGGCGGAGGAGCAGCCGCAGGAGACGGTGAAGCAGGGGCCGACGGTCCGGGTCAGTGCGCCCTGGACGACGGCCACGTCGGAAGGGGACACGGCCTGTTCGGCGGCGACGAACATCTCCAGGGCGTCGAGGGTGGTGGCGGAGTCGGGGTCGATGCCCAGCAGGGTGAGATAGCTGTCCACATTGGCGTCCACGCTGCCGCGGCCGACGAGCAGGGCCGCCTCGCCCAGCTCACCCGCGGCCAGGTCGAGTTCGGCGTCGGCACACGCCTCGACGAGGGAGACCAGGCCGTAGCGGTGGGCGTTGGTGTAGTGGCGGGAGAAGAATTCGGGGATGTCGGGGAGGCGCTCCTCGAACTGCTCGGCGCTCAAATGGACCGAGCCGTAGTGGCTGTCGTGCCGGTCGAGGACGGTACGGCCGTGGGAGGCGATGTCCCACACCTGGGCCGCGGTGAAGACGGGTTCGGCGCCGCCTGGGAGGCAGAAACCCAGGCCGGTGACGACGGCGTCCCGTGGGTTTCCGGGGCCCCCGGAGGCCGGCCGGGGTGGGTGCCGGCGCGGGCTCACGACGCCCTGCCGGATCTGAGGAGGGTCATGACGGTGGTCCCTTTCGCTCACACCGGAGTACGGGGCCGCCGGTACGGCGAGTCGCCGAATGCACGGTGAGACCGCCGGTGTTCCGGAATCGGTTCATGGTGAATTCGGCGCGTGCGGCGCGGCGTTGGACGTACTCGAAGCCTTTCCCCGTTGGATGGTGAGTCGTCTCCGTCGGGAGAGCCGTCATCGTCCGGAAAGGACAGGTGGAATAGTTGACGCTACGCCTGGAGGGACAGGGGCCGGTAGGTGGTGTCGTATCACCGCGGTGGATTCGGCCGTTCCGGCGCACCGCCCTTGTACCCCCGGAGCCCATGCCGCGCGACCCCGGAGAAAAGGGGGCTCGTGCCCCGGTTCACGCCCCCTCTTGTGGAATCTTTCTGAAAGAGCGTAGAGAAAAGGACGCCTCAGGCACTCACTGAGTATGGGGCGGTTTTGAGCACAGGGAAGAGGTCCCTTCACGGAGGGGGCGAAAGACGCAAAGGGTGGTAGATGATGACACATCAGTCCGTACCGTTCGACGATCTGGACCGCAAAATCGTTGCGGCGCTGGTCGCCAACGCCAGGACCAGCTTCACGGAGATCGGCGCCGCGATCGGGCTCTCGGCCTCCGCGGTCAAGCGCCGCGTCGACCGGATGCGGGAGACCGATGTGATCACCGGCTTCACCACCACCGTGCGCCCGGCCGCCCTCGGCTGGCGGACCGAGGCATATGTCGAGGTGTACTGCGACAGCGCCGCGCCACCCCGGCGCCTCGCGGAGGTCGTGCGCAACTATCCGGAGATCATCGCGGCCATGACGGTGACCGGCGGCGCGGACGCCCTGCTGCATGTCATGGCCACCGATGTGGAGCATTTCGAGGAGGTGCTGGAGCGCATCCGGGCCGAGCCCTTCGTCCGCCAGACGATCAGCTACATGGTCCTGTCGCACCTGCTCACGGGCAGTGCGGAGGCCGGCGCGGCCCCTCCCGCGACCGCGACGCAATGAACCGCCGCGAACCGGCCTCCGCACGCAGCATTGGTGCGCCGACGCGCAGTTTTCTTTTCTTGTCTCCCCTCTCCTCCGCTTTCTACCGTTGATTCATCCCCCCGGTCGCCCGCGGAAGCGAGAGGAATCCTCCGTTGCCCCTTACGCGTGTGCCGCGCCCCAGGCGCTTCCTGACCTGTGCCCCCAGATACTTCGATGTGCGGTATGCCATCAATCCCTGGATGCGTGAGGACACCGAGGTCGACACCGACCTCGCCCAGACGCAATGGGAGACCCTGATCCGCGCCTACCGCGACCACGGTCATCGGGTCGAATTCATCGAACCGGTGGCGGGGCTGCCGGACATGGTGTTCGCGGCGAACGCGGCCCTCGTCCTGGAGGGCCGGGTCTTCGGCTCACGATTCCACGCACCGCAGCGCCGGCCGGAACAGCTCGCCTACGAACGGTGGTTCAAGACGGCGGGATTCGACGTCCATCCGCCGGAATCGGTGTGCGAGGGCGAGGGCGACCTGGTGCCGGCCGGGCCCTATGTCCTGGCGGGCACCGGCTTCCGCACCACCCGGGCGGCCCATCAGGAGGTACAGGAGTTCTTCGGGGTGCCGACCATCAGCCTGCTGCTGGTGGACCCGTACTTCTACCACCTGGACACCGCGCTGTTCGTCCTCGACGACCGGAACATCGCCTACTACCCGGAGGCGTTCTCGCCCGGCAGCCGTGAGGTGCTGGGGCGGCTCTACCCCGACGCGCTGATCGCCACCCGCGACGACGCCATGGCCTTCGGGCTCAACTCCGTCTCCGACGGCCGCCATGTCTTCGTGGCGCCCCAGGCCACCGGGCTCATCGACCAGCTCACCGACCGCGGTTACGTCCCCGTCCCCGTCGACCTGTCGGAACTGCTCAAGGCCGGCGGGGGCATCAAGTGCTGCACACAGGAGATCCGCTGATGACCGCCACCACCCCCATCGCCTCCGACTCCACCGCCTCCGGTTCCGGCGCGGCCGTGGCGAACGGCGCGGCTCGCTCCTCGCAGGAGCTGATCCGCGCCGAGGAGACCTCGCTCGCGCACAACTACCACCCGCTGCCCGTGGTCGTCGCCGGCGCCGAGGGCGCTTGGGTCCGGGACGTCGAGGGGCGCCGCTATCTGGACATGCTGGCCGGGTACTCCGCCCTCAACTTCGGCCACCGCCACCCGGCGCTGATCGAGGCCGCCCACCGCCAGCTCGACCAGCTCACGCTGACCTCCCGGGCCTTCCACAACGACCGGCTGGCCGGGTTCGCCGAGGGGGTGGCGGAGCTCACCGGGCTCTCCATGGTGCTGCCGATGAACACCGGCGCGGAGGCGGTGGAGAGCGCCATCAAGGTCGCCCGCAAGTGGGCGTACGAGGTGAAGGGCGTCGCCCCGGACCAGGCCACCATCGTGGTGGCGGCCGACAACTTCCACGGCCGCACGACGACGATCGTCGGATTCTCCACCGACCCCGTGGCCCGCGACGGCTTCGGGCCGTTCGCCCCGGGCTTCCGCGTCGTGCCGTACAACGACCTCGCGGCGCTGGAGGCCGCCGTCGACGAGACCACGGCGGCGGTCCTCATCGAGCCCATCCAGGGCGAGGCGGGCGTCGTCATCCCCGATGACGGCTATCTGCGCGGGGTGCGCGAGCTGACCCGGCGCACCGGGACGCTGTTCATCGCCGATGAGATCCAGTCCGGCCTGGGCCGCACCGGCACCACGCTGGCCGTCGAACACGAGTCGGTGATGCCGGATGTGCTGCTGCTCGGCAAGGCGCTGGGCGGCGGCATCGTGCCGGTGTCGGCGGTGGTGGCCGACCGTGCAGTGCTCGGGGTGCTGCGCCCCGGCGAGCACGGCTCCACCTTCGGCGGCAACCCGCTGGCCGCGGCGGTCGGCTCGGCCGTGGTCGATCTGCTGCGCACCGGCGAACTCCAGCGCCGGGCACGGGAGTTGGGCGAGGTGCTGAGGGACGGGCTGGCCGCGCTGACCGGCAAGGGCGTCGTGGGGTACCGCTGCCGCGGGCTGTGGGCCGGCGTCGACGTCGACCCCGCGCTCGGCACCGGCCGTGAGGTGAGCGAGCGGCTGATGGCCGAGGGGATCCTGGTCAAGGACACCCATGGTTCGACGATCCGGCTGGCACCGCCGCTGACCATCACCCGTGAGGAGCTGGAGGGGGCGCTGGCGGCGCTGGAGAAGGTACTCGGCTGACAGAGGAGACGCAGCCGATCGAGCTGATCGATTGATCGAAACCATGAAGCGCCGGGCCGCATTACGTTTCATACGGCCCGGCGCTTCCCCATGTTCAATCCCGCTCGGAGATTCTTTATCGGCGACCCCCGCGCGGCCCTGCCAGAACCTCGAACCGTAGGTAACGCCCAGGTCACGGCGGCCTTTCCGGGTTTTTATGTACGTTGTTGAGCATTCCACTGTTCCCGATCGCACGGTGTGGAACACTTCGTGTCATCTCGCCGGGCACAACAGGCGAAGGTAACGGCGCGGAAAGGAGTTGCGGCTGGAGTGGACAGAGAACCGGTCACGGTGACTGCCGCATACCGGGTGGAGCCCGGCCGCGAAAGCGAGTTCTATGCCTGGGCGATCGAGATGCTCAATGCCGCGGCAAGCCTTCCGGGATATCTCGGTGGCGGGGTGATGGGATCCGGTTCGACCTCCTCGGAGTGGCACGTCCTCTACCGGTTCGAGGCGGAAGGCCCGGCTCGGGCATGGGATTCCTCACTGGAGCGGGCACGATTGGCGTCCCGTACCGGGCCCTTCATCGAGGAAAAGGGAACGCAGCGCACCTCGGGACTGGAGAACTGGTTCAAAGGGCCGGTGCGGCCACTGCCGCCACCACCCAAATGGAAGCTGTGGCTGGTGAATCTGAGCGCGGTCTTCCCTCCGGTTCTCATCTTCAATGTGCTGGTGATCCCGTTCATCAAGGACGCCAATTTCCTGCTGCGGACCCTGGCCTTGTGTCTCGGTGTGACCGCGATGGTGACCTGGCTGGTCATGCCGCGGCTGCAGCGGCTTCTCAAGAAGTGGCTCTACCCGCCGCTTCAGTCGATACGAGGACGTCACAGGCGGATGGCGGTCGACGGCCCACGCGCTCGCCGGTAGGTGAGCGGGGCGTCGCGGCCCGAGGGCCGGGGCGGGTGATACCCGGTCGGTTTTCTCATCGCAAGGAGGCAAATCCGGATGGAATCGCTGAGGACACTCCTCGTCGATCATTACGACTCGTACACGTACAACCTCTTTCATCTGCTGACCGAGGTCAACGGCGAGGAACCGGAGGTGCTTCTGCATGACGCGCCGGAGTGCGCGGACATCGATCTCTCCGCGTTCGACAACATCGTGCTCTCCCCCGGCCCCGGCCATCCGGCCGATCCCCGGGACTTCGGCGCCACCGCCCGGCTGATCGGGCGGTCGCCCATCCCCGTGCTGGGGGTGTGTCTGGGGCACCAGGGGATCGCGCTCGGCGCCCAGGCGCGGGTGGTGTCCGCGCCCGAGCCCAAGCACGGGCATCTGTCCCGGATCAAACACGGCGGGCGCGGACTGTTCCGCGGCCTTCCGCAGGACTTCACGGCCGTGCGCTATCACTCGCTGTGCGTGGCCGAGCCGCTGCCGCTGGGACTGCAGGGCATCGCCTGGTCGGAGGACGGTGTGCTGATGGGGCTGCGGCACCGGGCCCGGCCACTGTGGGGCGTCCAGTTCCACCCGGAGTCGGTGCTGACCGGATACGGCCACCGCATGCTCGGCAACTTCCGTGATCTGACCATTGAGCACGCCAACGGCGAGTCGGTGACCTCCACCGTGACCACCGCCTCCGCCGAGGAGCCGCGCCGCGCCCGTACGGCCCGCAAGGCGGCGGAAGCGGCCAAGACGGCCACCGCGCCGGACTCCCCGCCCATCCCCGAGGCGGACCCCCGAACCGAACTGGCCCGGCCCGCGCCCAGGAACGAAGCTCCGGCCCAGCCGCCCCCGGCGGGCCCCGGCTACCGGCTGCACGCCCGGTGGCTGGCCGACGCCACGGACACCGAGGCGGCCTTCACCCGGCTGTACGCCGAGGCGCCGCACGCGTTCTGGCTCGACAGCTCGCGCGCCGAGTCCGGCGAGGCCCGCTTCTCCTTCCTCGGGGACGGCACGGGCCCGCTCGCCGAGTTCGTCCGCTACGACACCGACACCGGCGTGTGCGAGGTCGAGCGGGCGGGACGGCCCGCCGTCCGGGTCGAGGGCGGTGTCTTCGACCACCTCAAGCGGGAGCTGACCCGCCGCCGGGTCAAGGCCCCCGATCTGCCCTTCGACTTCACCGGCGGCTATGTGGGCTACTTCGGCTACGAGCTCAAGGCCGACTGCGGCTCCCCCAACCGCCACCGGGCCACCACCCCGGACGCCTGCTGGCTCTTCGCCGACCGGTTCGTCGCCGTCGACCACCAGGAGGGCGTCACCTACATCTGCTGCCTCACCGAGGACACCCCCGACGGCCACCGGGAGGCGAAGGACTGGCTGGACACCACCGTGACCGTGCTCAGCGGGGTGCCGACGCTCACCGGACCCGCCCCGCAACCGCCCGCCCTCGCCACCACGGCCGCCGTGGAGCCCTGGCTGGTGCGGGACCGGGAGCGGTATCTGGCCTCGATCGAGGCGTGTCTGCGGGAGCTGCGCGCCGGGGTGAGCTATGAGATCTGCCTGACCAACTCCGCCTGGCTGCCCGCCCCCAGCGACTCTTACGCCTTCTACCGGGCCCTGCGGCGGTTCAACCCGGCGCCGTACGCCGCCTATCTGCGGTTCGACGGCACCGATGTGGCCTGCGCCTCCCCCGAGCGCTTTCTGCGCATCACCCCCGACGGCACCGCCGAGGCCAAGCCGATCAAGGGCACCGCCCCGCGCGGCCGGAACCCGGAGAAGGACGCGCGGGCGCTGGCCGCCCTCGCCTCCAGCCCCAAGGCCCGCGCCGAGAACCTGATGATCGTGGATCTGCTCCGCAACGACCTGGGGCGGGTGTGCGCGTCGGGCAGTGTGTACGTGCCGCGGCTGATGAACACCGAGACCTACGCCACCGTCCACCAGCTGGTCTCCACCGTGCGCGGCCGGCTGCGCCCGGAGATCACCTCCGTCGACTGCGTCCGGGCCTGTTTCCCGGGCGGCTCCATGACCGGCGCCCCCAAGCTGCGCACGCTGGAGATCATCGACTCGCTGGAGACCGAGGCCCGCGGTGTGTACTCCGGAGCGCTCGGCTACCTCAGCTGCAACGGCGCGGCCGACCTCAACATCGTCATCCGCACGGCCGTGTTCACCGGCGGCCGGATGCACATCGGCGCGGGCGGCGCCATCGTCCTCGATTCCGATCCGGCCGAGGAGTACGAGGAGATGCTGCTGAAGACCGCCGCCACCATGCGCGCCTACCAGGCCGTGGAGCAAGCGTCCGGCGGGGAGATCGACGATCTGCTGGTGGCCGCCGCCGCGGCGCCGCCCGCCCCCGCGGCGAAGGAGCCCGGCCGGTGACCGCCGTATCGGTGTCCGCCCCGCCCATGCCCGTCGGGCCCACCGTCTCGGCCAATGTGGCGGCGCATCTCGCGGCGCTCGCGGACCGCCGCGGCTGGTCCGGCCGGGCCGCCTTTCTCGAGGGCCACCGGGTCTGGACCCACGGTGAGGTCCACGACCGCGCCGAGCGCGCGGCCACCGTACTGGCGGGCCGGGGAGTGGCGGCCGGTGACCGGGTGCTGCTGGCGTTACCCGACGGCATCATGTGGGTGACCACGTTCCTGGCCGCCGCCCGGCTGGGCGCCGTGGCGGTGCTGGTCAACCCCGCGCTCACCGCCGACGACCACCGCTTCATGGCCGAGGACTCGCGCGCCGCGCTGGCCGTCTCCGGCCCCGGTCTCCAGGACCACTTCGACGGCGTCCCCTGGCTCGGCCGCGACCAGCTGTCGGCCCTGACCGGTCCGCCCGCCACGCTGGGCTCGGCGGCCCCGGCCCCGGCGGCGGAGCCGGTGACGGCCGCCACCCCGCTGTACATCCAGTACACCTCCGGGACCACCGGCCGCCCCAAGGCGGTGGCACACGGCCATGGCGATGTGGCCGCCTATCACGACCTGGTCGGGCAGGAGGTGCTGGACATCGGCCCGGCGGACGTGTCGTTCTCGGTGTCCAAGCTGTTCTACGCCTACGGCTTCGGGAACGCCTTCGCCTTCCCCCTCTTCTCCGGGTCGGCCGCGGTGCTCACCGCGGACCGCCCCGGACCCGCCCTCATCGACGACCTCGTGGCCCGGCACCGGGTGACCCTGCTGTACTCGGTGCCGTCCTCGTACGCCGCGCTGGTGGACGAGCGCGGCACCGGCCACACGGCCTGCTTCACCTCCGTCCGCGCCGCGGTCAGCGCGGGCGAGGGACTGCCGCCCGCCCTCGGTGAACGGGTCGGTGAGCTGCTCGGCGCACCGGTGCTGGAGCAGATCGGCTCCACCGAGGCGGGCCACGCCTTCTGCGCCAACACGGTGTGGGACAACGCCCCCGGCACCCTCGGCCGTCCGGTGCCCCGCTTCGAGCTGGAGCTACGGGACGGCGCGGGCGCCGTGGTGGCGGACGGCGCCGACGGCTCGGCCGAGGGCGAGCTGTGGGTGCGGGGCCCGACGGTGGTCACCGGCCGCCCGGAGGACGGCGGTTGGCTCGCCACCCGGGACCGGGCCCGGCGCGGGCGCGACGGGACGTATCGCCATCTGGGCCGGGTGGACGACCTGGAGATGGTCGGCGGGATCACCGTGTCGCCGCTGGAGGTCGAGGAGGTGCTGCGGCAGCACCCGTCGGTACGGGAGGTGGCGGTGGCGGCCGTCCCCGACGAGCGGGGCGCGACCCGGCTGCGCGCCTATGTCGTACCGGCGGGTGGCCGGGCGGACGACGCGGGTGGCCGGGCGGACGGCCGGGACGGCTCGGGCAACCCGCGCGGACCGGACGGCCCGGACCGCCCGGACCGCCCGGCGGTGGACGAGGAGACGCTGACGGCCGATCTGATCGCGCTGGCCCGGCGGCGGCTCGCCGCCTACAAGGCGCCGCGCACCGTACGCCTGGTGGCCTCGCTGCCGCGCACCCCGACGGGGAAGCTGCGGCGCCATGTCGTCCGTACGGGCCGCTGGTGACGGGGCGAACCGGCTTGCCGGCCGCGCCCGAGCGCACGGCTCCCTGACCGACTTCGAACGATGAGGACCTCGATATGTTGCAGCGGCTTCTCCCCGAGCGCGGGTTCTATCTGGGGCTGATGTTCCAGGAGGCCGCGGCCCGGCACGGCAGGGTCAGGGTGACCCTGGACCGGCCACTGGACGTCGCCCCCGACGCCGGTACCGACCTCGGCTACACCGAACTGGCCGATCTGGTCGACGACCTGGCCGCCCGGCTGTGGTCGGCGGGGGTGCGCCCGAGTGAGCATGTGGCGATCCTCAAGGGCGACAACGTCGACATCGTGCTGCTGACCTGTGCCGTCTCCAGGATCGGCGCGGTGCCGGCGCTGCTGTCGCCCTCGCTGGACGGACAGGTGGCCGCGGTGCTGCTTGACCGGCTGCACGCCCCCTGGCTGATCACCGACCGGGCGACCCTGGAGTCCACGCTGAGCACGGTGGACACCACTCTGGCCCGGGGCGTGCTGACGGTGGACGAGGCGCCCGGGAACACCATCGCGCCGGCCGCGCTCGCCGGGGTGCCGCGCCGCCCGGCCATCCGGCTGCACCCGCGGGAGCCCTCGCTGATCACCCACAGCTCGGGGACCACCGGCATACCGAAGCTGGCCGTGCACTGCCCGCACACCATGTGGAACCGGCTGGCGCCCCAGCAGGCGCTGGGCCGCGCCACCCGTGGGGAGGCGGCCGCGCTGCACATGTCGTTCGTCCACTCCCGCTTCTACCATCTGCTGGGCGTACTGCTGCACTTCGGCAGCCCGCTGCTGCTGCTCGTCGACCCCGACCCGGCCCACGCCGGCCCGCTGCTGGCGGCGCATCGCCCCGGCATCGTGGAGACGCATCCCAACACCTATGTGCTGTGGGAGGACCTGGCCGACGCGCCGAACGGCCCGCTGTCCAACGTCCGGGCGTACGGCTCCACCTTCGACGCCATCCACCCCCGTACGGTGCGGCGGCTGCTCGCCGCGTCCCAGCGCCGCGACCCCCGGCTGATGCAGCTGTACGGGCAGAGCGAGACCGGGCCCGTCGCCTTCGGCTGGTACACCCGGCGGGGCGCGGACCGGGTGGAGGCACGGCGGGTGGGCACCGGCATCCCCGGGTTCACCCGGATCCGGGTGGTGGACGAGCGGGGCCGCAAGTGCCCGCCGGGTGCGACGGGGGCCATCGAGGCGCGCACCCGCGGCCGGATCCTCACCTATCTGGGCGCGCCGGAGAGTTACGCCCGGCAGGTGGACCGAGGCTGGTGGCGGATGGGCGACATGGGCTACCGCGACCGGTGGGGCGCGCTGTATCTGCTGGACCGCGAGGTGGACCAGATCTCCACCGTGGACAGCACGCTGGAGGTGGAGGACGAGCTGCTGTCGCGGTTCGCCGACCTCCGGGAAGTGATCATCGTCCACGGTCCGGGGCGCGAACCGGTACCGGTGGTGTGCACCCGGGGGAACGAGCCGCTGGACCCCGACAGCTGGCGGCGGGCGACCGGGGACCTCCCGGCGCTTGCCGAGCCGGTGCAGTGCCGCTTCGAGGATCTGCCGCGCACCGCCACCTGGAAGATCAAGCGGCTGGAGATCGCCCGGCAGCTCGCCGCGGGTGAGCTGCCCACCCTGTCCACCGCACCGGTCGGTGGCTGACATGACGGCGGGCAAGGGCTGCGGGCCGGTTCTGGTGGTGGGCGCCGGGCCGGTCGGGATGACGGCGGCGCTCACCCTGCGCGCCGCCGGGCTGCCGGTCGTGGTGCTGGAGGCCGGGGCGCGGGACCGGGTGCGCCCCGGCAGCCGGGCACTGTTCGTCCACCGGCGGTCGCTGGGGCTGCTGGAGCGGGCCCGCCCGGGGCTGGGCGCGCGGATCGCGGCGTACGGAACCACCTGGCGCACCCGGCGCACCCTCTACCGGGGCCGCGAGGTGTTCGCACAGACCTTTCCGCGGGCCTCCGGGGACGACGGGGCCGCGGCCCTGCCCGCGTTCACCAGCCTGCGTCAGGTGGACACCGAGCGATTCCTCCACGAGGCGTGTGCGGAGGCGGGCGTGGAGTTCCGCTTCGACGCCGAGGTGGACGAGGTGCGCGCGGACGGCGACGGGGTGACGGTGACCGACAGGGCCGGCGGGAGCTGGACGGCCGGTCATGTGATCGCCGCCGACGGGGCCCGTTCGGGGGTGCGCAAGGCGCTGGGCATCCCGCTGGAGGGCACCCGGTCCGACGGCTATCACGTGGTCGTGGACGTGGCGGATCCGCCCGGCGGGGATCTGCCGGTCGAGCGGGTCTTCCACTACGAGCACCCCGGCACCGGCGGCCGCACCGTACTGCGGGTGCCGTTCACCGGGGGCTTCCAGATCGATCTGCAGTGCCGCGCGGACGATCCGCCGGAGTCCTTCGGCACCGAGAAGGCGCTGCGCCGCTGGCTGCCCCGGCTGGTGGGCGAGGACTGCGCCCACCGGGTGCTGTGGGTGTCGCGGTACCACTTCCTGCGCAAGGTCGCCGCGTCGTTCGCGGATCCGTCCGGCCGGGTGCTGCTGGCGGGCGAGGCGGCGCATCTCTTCCCGCCCTTCGGGGCCCGCGGGATGAACAGCGGGATCGCGGACGCGGTCGCGGCGGCGGAGGCGGTGTCGGCGGCATGCTCCGAGCCATCGCGGGGACCCGCGACGGTGGCCGGGTACGCCTCCGCCCGCCGGAGCGCGGCCGTCTACAACAGCGAGGCCGCCGGAGCGGCCCTGGACCATCTGCGGCCCCGGCCGTGGAAGCGCGCGACCCAGCGCGCGGCGGCCGCCCTGTCCCCGGTGGTCCCCCGCTGCGGGGAGTGGCTGGAACGCGCCCCCTACGGCCCCCGGGGCGGCCCGGCGCGCGGCTATTGACCAGCAATCCAGCGAGCGCGGCTAGGAACCCGGCCGGACGGCGGAACGACGGAACACGGAACAACGGAACAACGAAACGCGGACGCAGGACATCGGGGCAGCACGGCATCGAGCACATCGAGCACATCGGGACGGAGACGTGGAAGCGGACATGGTCGCCACACAGAACATCGGTCACGCCGACGCGTCGGACCAGAAGCAGTGGACGCTGATGTGGCGCGAGGACGGCGGGCTGATGCCCTCCCGGGCGGTGCCGGACAGCGCGCTGCTGGCCGCCGACTCCTGGCTGATCGACGACGGGCGGGTGCGCGGGCTCGACCACCACCGCCGCCGGTTCGTCGCCGCGTGCGTCGAGGCGAGCGGCGACTCCCCCGCCCGGATCGAGAGCTTCTGGCGCGACGCGATCGCCGCCCTGCCCCGCACCGAGCGCTGGTTCCCCCGGGTCGAGCTGGCCGGTCCCGAGCCGGCCCGGCTGTTCCTGCGGGTCCGGCCCGCGCCGCCGCGCACGGTCAATGTGACCGTATGCCTGACCGAGGAGTTCGACCCGCGGTCGCATCCCCGCCGCACCGGCCCCGACCTCTCCCTCCTCGCCCATCTGCGGGAGCGGGCGGCCGCCCGCGGCGCGCAGGAGCTGCTGCTCACCACTCCCTCCGGGCTGGTGCTCGAGGGCACGGCGGCGAGCGTCCTGTGGTGGGAGGACGACGTGCTGTGTCTGCCGCCCCCGGAGCTTCCGCTGCTGGCGGGCGTGACCTCGACCCTGATCCAGGACCGGGCGGCCGAGCTGGGCGTCCGCACCGAGCACCGCCGCCGCACCGTGCAGGAGCTGGACGGCCGTGAGGTGTGGCTGGTCAACGCGGTGCACGGGATCCGCCCGGTGACCGCGTGGCTGGGCCGCCCGCTGCGGGCGGGCCCGGCGCTGCGCGCCGCCCCCTGGCAGGCCTGGCTAGACGGCGTTCCCGACCCCCTGATCGCCCCGATTCCCTGACCGCGACCGACCGCGACGAACGGAGTTCACCGATGACGACGACCACCCCGGCCCGCACCACCGCCCGGCTGGATCTGAAGGGCCTCGCCCCCGAGGTGTCCGCCGCGATGGGCGAGCTGCACCGGGCGGCGGTGCGGGCCGCGCGGGCGGCGGGGGTCGAACCCGAGCTGCTGGAGCTGGTCAGGATCCGCGCCTCGCAGCTCAACGGCTGCGCGTTCTGCCTGGACATGCACACCAAGGACGCCCGCGCTCAGGGCGAGACCGAGCAGCGGATCCACACCCTCGCCGCCTGGCGGGAGACCCCGTTCTTCACCGAGCGGGAGCGGGCCGCGCTCGCGCTGACCGAGGCGGTGACCTCGATCCAGGACGGCCATGTGCCGGACGAGGTCTACGCGGCCGTCCGTGAGGTCTTCGACGAACCGCAGGTGGCGGCCGTGATCTGGGCCGCCGTCGTGATCAACGCCTACAACCGCACGGCGATCAGCGCGCGGATGGTGCCCGGCGCCTATCAGCCCACCCCGCGCACCTGACCCCGACGCCCGCGCGACCGCGCGCCGGCGTCAGCACCCGCTGGAGGCCAGACCATGAACACCCACGGACCGCGACGCGTATTCGGGCCGCGTCCGCCCCTGCTCAAACGCCCGGCCAGGGGGCCCAACCCGCTGCGCCGCCGGACGGACCGGATCCAGACCTGGTGCACCGTGCTGTTCGCGCTGATCCTCGTGGCCGGACTGCCGGCCGCCGCGATCAGCGCGGGGTACGCGGCACACGCCTCCCAGATGCGCGTCGTGGCCGCCGAGACCTCGGCCCGGCACCAGATCAGCGCACGGCTCGCCGATGCCGCCCCCGGCCCGGCCCACAGCGATGTGCGGGAGCCGCGGCAGGCGCGGGTGCGCTGGGTCGCGGATGACGGTGAGCGCCATACGGGCACGGCCACGGTGGCGGGGGACGGCGACTCGAGGGACGAGGTGCGGGTCTGGGTGAACCGCGAGGGCGCCCTGGCGCAGCCGCCCTCCTCCCCGTCGACCGCGCGGACCATGGGCTGGTTCACCGGCTGTATCACCGCGGCGACGGTGGCCGCGCTCGCGTTCACGGGACGGGCCCGGGTCCGGCGGGCCCTGGACCGCAGGCGTTACGCGCGCTGGGAGGCAGAGTGGAAGGTGGTGGAACCCGCGTGGTCCGGCAGGAACCGCCGCTGAGCGGGGCTCCGGCCGCCGCCGCGGGGTCCGGCCGCTTCTGGCGCCAGAAGCGGCCGCCAGGAGGTTCGGCCGCCAGAAGGTTCGGCCGCCAGAAGGTGAGGAGCAGACCATGTCGCACATAGTGGAGTGGAAGGTCCATCTCTATCTCTCCGAGGACGAGGGGCGGACCAGGGCGCGGGTGGAGCTGGACACCGGGTCCACTGCGCTCACCGGCCGGGGCCTGGCCAGGTGCAACCCGGACGACGAGGACGTGCCCGTGATCGGCGATGAGCTCGCGGCCGGGCGCGCCCTCAGCGACCTGGGGCAGCAGCTGATGCGGGCCGCCGAGCACGACCTGGAGAGCGTGGGCGCGCCCCCGGCCTCGCGCAGACCACGGCCCGGCTACGGCTGGATCGCCTGAGGGACCGCCTCCACAGTCGGCGCGACCGCCGTCCGGGTCGCGCCCCGGTCCCGGACGGCCTCCGGCACCGGCCGTACCGGATGAACGGGCTGGAAACCCGACCACCCAGCACTGGCCATTATTTATGAATACATCTTGACAGCCCGTTGGCGCCCCCGGACGATGAACCGATCTCCCGTCTCTGTCATCGCCGAGCCGCCGACCGCGGGGAGCCCCCTGTGACGCTGTCGCCGCATCTGCCGGACAAACTGACCATCTCACTCTGGGACTTCAGCTGGTACACCCGCACCGGTCCGGATGAGCCCTTCGCCGATCTCGACCGCGCCTTCGGGGATGCCGTGGCCCGCGGCTACAACACGGTGCGCGTGTGCGCCATGCCGTACCTGCTCTTCGGCTCCCGGCTGGACACGACCAAGCTGCGGCCGTCCGCGCTGGGCGGCGCGTACGGGCAGCGGATGCGCTGGTACGACCTGGGCGGCGGGGGCGAGATCGACGGACGGGCGTGGCTGCGCGAGCTGTTCGAGGCGGCCCTGCGCCATGACTGCTTCGTCATCCTCTCCAGTTGGGAGTACCAGCAGAGCCCGTCGTTCGGCGAGGACCGGGCCTGGTTCGACGCGCTGATGGCCGTCGACCCCGAGCGGCGCGCCGAGGCGCTCGCGGACGCGCTGGCCGATCTGATCGACTTCCTGGTGATCCACGGTCTGGACGACCGGATCGCCTTCACCGAGCTGCACAACGAGGTCCAGGGCAGCCGGCTCGCCGAAGGGCTGGACGGCGAGGACAAGGTCGTCGCCCTGCGGCCACGGCTGGAGCGGGGCATCGCCCGGTTCAAGGAGCGCCACCCCAACCGGCCGGTCACCGTCAACTACGCCAAGGTGCCGGTCGGTTCGCTGCGCGGGGTCCCCCGCGAGGTGGATGTCGCGGTCTTCCACCCCTATGTCTACGGGGTGCTGGACGAGCTGCTGACCACCTTCGCCGTCCGCGACCGGGCCCGCCCCTTCCCCCAGGAGGCGGTCCGCCGGGAGCTGCTGCGCCCCGGCGCCCCCGATCTGGCCGACTGGGCCCCGCCGCCCGGTGACCGCTGGCGGCTGGAGGCCACCACGGTCGGCCCCCGGGAGATCTACGTCCACGACTGGTGCGACCCCGACCGCTGGGACGCCTGGCTGTACGACCGCTACGCCGTGCACCGGCTGGCGATGGACCAGCGGCTGGTCACCTGGATCGAGGCGGCCGCGGACTGGGCGGCCGCGAGCGGGGTCCCACTGGTCTTCGGTGAGGGCTGGATCGGCTACACCCCGCTGCACGGGACCTTCGAGGAGGGCCCGGTGGGGGCCGCGTTCTGCCGCCGCGCCGTCGAGGAGTCGGCACGGGTGGGCGCGTGGGGCGCGGTGGTGTGCTCCAACGCGGCGCCCCAGCACCCGATGTGGCAGGACATCGCGCTGCAGCGGGAGTGCAACGCGGTGCTGCGCGGCTGAGGACGGGCCGTACGGGATCTGCCCGGACCTCGAGCGCCGCTGGAGCCGCACTCGCACCGGTAACCGCGCTCCCTGACGGGTACGGACATCACATCCCCTTGGCGGTGACGGCTGAAAGGGCCCGGATGTGACGACGTCCCCAGCGGATCCCAGCGAGCGTGTTGCCGGGCGGGCCCCGCGCCGTGCGCTGGTGGCCGGTTCGGTCGGCAACTTCATCGAGTGGTACGAGTTCGGTGTCTACGGCTTCTTCGCGACGATCATCGCCGCGAACTTCTTCACCCCGCACGGCGGCAACGAGCTCGAGGGCCTGGTCAAGACCTACGCCTCCTTCGGGATCGCGTTCTTCTTCCGCCCCATCGGCGCCGCCGTCTTCGGCCGGGTCGGCGACCGGATCGGCCGCCGGCCCACGCTGATCCTGGTGCTGCTGCTGATGACCGGCGCCACGACCCTCATCGGAGCGCTGCCCACGTACGACACGCTGGGCGCGGCCGCGCCCTGGCTGCTCACCCTGTTGCGGATCCTCCAGGGTCTTTCCGCGGGCGGGGAGTTCGGCGGTGCGGTGTCGATCATGACGGAGTTCGCTCCGCCGGGCCGCCGCGGGCTCTACGGGGCGTGGCAGTCGTTCACCGTGGCGCTGGGGCTGCTGACCGGGGCCGGGGTGGCGGCGGTGCTGGCCACCGTGATGAGCGAGGAGGCGCTGGGCGACTGGGGGTGGCGGCTGCCGTTCCTGCTGACCCTGCCGATCGGACTGGTGGCCCTGTGGCTGCGGCTGAGGCTGGAGGAGACCCCGTTCTTCCGCGCGGCGGCGGACGGGGACACCGGCACCGCGCCATCCGCCGGGCCGGAGCGGGTGGCGGACCCCCGCGAGGTGGCCGGGGCCATCGTCATGGGGGCCGCGCGCATCATGGGCTGGGCGGCGGCCGGTTACACCTTCCTGGTCGTCATGCCCTCGTATCTCCAGGCCACCTTGAACGCCACCTTCCAGCAGGCGCTGGTCGCCACCGTGGTGGCCAACGCGGGTTTCGCGCTCTCCATCCTCCCGGCGGGGCTGCTCAGCGACCGGATCGGGCGGCGGCCGGTGATGCTGACCGGGGCCGCGCTGGTGGCGGTGCTGGCCTTCCCGCTGCTCAATGTCCTACAGGATCCCGGCAGTTCGGCATGGGTCCAAGGGGCGGCGGTCTTCGTGGCGGGCGTGGTGGTGGGCCTGATGGCGGGGCCCGGTCCGGCCATGCTCGCCGAGATGTTCCCGACCCGGGTCCGCTACACCGGTCTGGGCCTGGCGTACGCGCTGTCCAACGCGGTGTTCTCCGGATGCGCCGGGCTCATCATCACCGAGGTGATCAAGCACACCGGCGAGGTCGACATCCCGGCCTACTACGTGACGGTGACCTGCGCCATCAGCGTGGTCGCCCTGTTCACCCTGCGCGGGGAGAACCACCGCGGCGCGCTGCCCGACGCGGCGCGGCCCACGACGGGGACCGAGCGGGAGGAGGAGACACCATGCGGGTGATCGGACTGATGTCGGGCACGTCCCATGACGCGGTGGACGCCGCGGCGGCCGATCTGGTGCTCGACGGCGACACCGTGGTGCTGGCCCCGCTGGGGCTGGTCAGCGAGGCGTATCCGGAGGCGCTGCGGTCGGCGCTGAGCGCCGCGCTGCCCCCGGCGGCCACCACCATGCGGGACGTGTGCGCGCTCGACACCCGGATCGGCCAGGCGTTCGCCGCGCTCGGGGTCCGCGCCGACCGGGAGCTGTGCGAGGGCCGTACGGACCTCATCGGCTCCCACGGCCAGACGGTGTACCACTGGGCCGCGGACGGGCGGGTGCACGGGACGCTCCAGCTCGGCCAGTCCGCCTGGATCGCCGAGGCCACCGGCTGCCCGGTGGTCTCCGATCTGCGCACCCGCGATGTGGCCGCGGGCGGCCAGGGCGCTCCGCTGGTCAGCCTGGTGGACGCCCTGTGGCTGCGCGGGCGGCCCGGCGTGTGCGCCGCCCTGAACCTGGGCGGGATCGCCAACATCACGGTGGTCGCGGGCGCCCGGGATCCGCTGGCCTTCGACACCGGCCCGGCGAACGCGCTCATCGACGCGGCGGCCGGCGATCTGACGGGCGGCCGGCTGGACCATGACGCGGACGGCGCCATGGCGGCGCGCGGCACCGTCCACCAGCCCCTGCTGGAGCGGCTGCTGGCCGAGCCGTACTACGCGCTGTCCGCGCCCAAGACCACCGGCAAGGAGCTGTTCCACGCGTCCTATCTGCGCGCTGCCCTGGCCGCCACGGGCCCGGTGCCGGACGATGACGTGGTCGCCACCGTCACCGAGCTGACGGCCCGCACCGTGGCCGACGCCGTACGGAAGGTGCATGCCACCGAGGTGATCGCCTCGGGCGGCGGCACCCGCAACCCCACCCTGATGGGGTCGTTGCGCCGGGAGCTGGGCCCCATCGCCCTGCGGACCTCCGACGACCTCGGCCTTCCGGCGGCGGCGAAGGAGGCGTACGCCTTCGCCGTCCTCGCCTTCCTGACCGCCCACGGGCTGGCCGGTACGGTGCCGAGCTGCACCGGCGCCCGCCATGCCAGCGTGCTGGGGTCGATCACCCCGGGGCGCCGCGGCCTCGGTCTGCCCGCACCGGGGCGGCCCGCGCCCACCCGGCTGGAGGTCTTCCGCCGCTGAGCGGGGGGGCGGCGGCGCCTCGCGGGCCGGTGGAGCCGCACGGCGGGAAAGCGGGAAAGGGGATGTCGGCGCCGGCCGTAGCCGGAGTACGTTTGGGAAGGGCCCGCTATCGAAGGGGCGAATGTGGGTAAAGGACCCCTAGTTGCCGACGGGGGGCCTGAACGGGGGGACGGGGGCACGTGGCGGAATCCGGAATGGGTGTGGGCTTAAGAGGCCGCAGCGGGATCATCAGTCTGGTCGGGGAGTGTCTCAGGCTGGAGCCCACGGACGAGCGGCCGGTGATCATGCTGTTGGGGCCGCGCGGCAGTGGGGCCAGCGACGCTCATGGCGCGCTGATGGAGAAGTTCGGCCCCGAGACGCCGTTCGCGTATGTCAATGTCGGCGGTGAGCAGTCCCTGCTGCCGCGGTACTCCCTGGCGCTGCTCGCGCGCCAGCTGGAGCGCAAGCTGCCGCGCTACCGCCGCTCGCACTTCCCGCGGCTGACGCTCGGTCTGCTCGCCTCCGACCACCAGCTGCGGATGACGAGCCTGGCGGAGGGGCGGCGCAACATCCGGCGGGAGCTGGACGCGTTCCAGGAGCAGGCGGAGGCGCGCTACGGCGACTATCTCGCCGCCTTCTTCGAGGTGGCCGGAGGCGCCGTGGGCGCTCCCGACGGCGCCTCCACGGCGGCGCTCGCGCTGCTGCGGGACGCGCTGCGGCGCGGCCGGAGGCGGCTGCCGGGCCGCAAGTTCACCAGCAGCGCGGCCTGGTACGGCGGCCATCCGCTGCTGCGGAGCCGGGATCCGTGGGAGGCGCTGGTCGAGCTCAACCTGTGGCGCCACGACGGGGACGAGGACGATCAGGAGCGGCTGGACCGGGTGCTGTTCTCGGCCCTGCTGGAGGACATGCGCGGCAATGTGCGCCACTCGTTCATGCCCCGCTCGTATCTGCTGCTGCTCGACAACTCCCATACGGAGTACGGCCGTCGCTTTCTCGATCTGCTGATCCGGGCCCGCCATGACGACGCCGTGGTGGCGGGCGCCGACTGCGATCCACTCACCGTCGTGGCGAGCTCCAACCGGTGGCTGCCCCGCTGGGGCCCGGCCACCGGCGACCAGTGGCCGTGGCGGCTGCGCGGTCCGGACCGGGCCTCCCTGGCGGACTGGAGCGAGCACCGGCCGGGCCGGGACAGCGATGACACCTGGTGGTATCCGCTGCGGCTGCGCGACCTCAATCTGGACGAGGTGCGCATCCGGATCGAGCTGGAGCTGCGCCACCACCCCGACCTCGCTCCGTTCACCCGGCTCGCGCCCTTCGTCCACCGGCTGACCGCGGGGCTCCCCCGGGCGGTCAGCCTGGTCCTGGAGCTGCTCCGGCACTCGTCCGTGCCGGTCGAGGACGGCGCCGAGCAGGACCGCTGGCTGCGCACCCTGCCGGACCGTACGCCACGGGAGGGCGAGGACACCCGGACACTGGCGGAGGCCGCCCTGGACCATCTGCTGCGCGGTTTCGACCCCGCGCGGCGGATGGCGCTGGAGGAGAGCGCCGCGGCGCGCGATCTGTCCATCGGCACCCGGCTGCTGGGCTCGGGCGACTCGCTGTTCGGCGAGGTCCGCGACCGCTGGCTGCTGCACAGTCCGGGCACCGTGACCCCGGCCCTGCACCCCTGGCTGCGGCGGCTGTTGCTGTGGCGGCTGGCCGGGCGTCCGGACGACTGGGACGCGGTGCACGAGCTGCTGGCCGAGCACTTCAGGTCCGAGGGCCGGCCGGTCCAGGAGATGTACCACCGGCTGGCGGCGGAGCGGATCGACGAGGTGACCGGGTATCTGGTGGAGCGCTTCCCGGCGGTGCCCGCGGCGCAGTGGATCAGCGAGTTCAACACCATCACGGCCGCCCCCAACCGGCTGGGCCAGGCCGGCGGACCGCTGGAGCTGCTCGCCGACCTCGCCCCGGACGAACCCCCGGAGGCGGTCACCACGGCCTCGGTGATCCGGGAGCTGATCACGGCGCGCTGGGTGTGGAGCGATCCGCTCGCCGACCCCGGGATGCGGCTTAACGACATGATCGCCGACGGCTTCAACCAGCTCTCACGACTGCGGAGGAACGACATCGTGGCCCTGTTCAACGAGGCGGAGCGGTACCGCCACTGGCGCCATCCGCTGACGCGCGCGGGCGAGGGGTGAGACCGGTGCCGAGACTGGAATGGCCGCTGCACATCGTGCGCCGAGTGGTGATCGGCGTGATCGTTCTGGCCGTGCTCGCGGTGGCGGTCCCGCTCACCGTGAACTGGATCCAGGAGAGGCGGGCGCGGTGCGGTGACGGCGTCGTCAAGATGGGCGACGACCGCGAATGCGTGGGCGTCACCGACGGCTCGTACACCTTCGCCGACCACCTGGGGCCCGTGGAGAAGAAGATCAAAGAAGAGAACGACCGGGTGGAGGAGAAGGGTGCCAAGTACGTCAGCGTCGCCTATATGACCTCGTTCACGCTGACCGAAGACGACAGCAACTCCGAGGAATCGGTCCGGCATGAGCTCGAGGGCGCGTATCTGGCGCAGCACCGGCACAACCGCGGCGATCTCTCCTCCTCCCCCAAGATCAAGCTGCTGATCGCCAATATGGGCAGCAGCGCGGCCCATTGGGAGCACACCGTCGATGAGCTGATCGACCGGAAGACCTCCGACGACAAGCTGGTCGCGGTCACCGGGCTCGGCCCCAGCGACACCCAGAACCTCGACGCGCTGAGGCGGCTGTCCGGCAACGGTCTCGCCCTGGTCGCCAGCACCATGACGGCCACCAACATAGAGGGCATCAAGGGGCTCGTCCGGGTCTCCCCGACCAATGTGGACGAGGCGTACGCCGCCGCCGCGTATCTCAAGGAGGAGAAGGTCCGCCGGGCGGTGGTGGTCCAGGACGACGCGCCGGACAACTACTACGCCAAGACGCTGGGTGACGCCTTCACCAAGGTCTTCCAGGACATCAAGGGCCACCAGCTGGTGGCGGACAGGATGACCTATGACTCCTCGGTGCGCGGCGCCTGGGAGAACGAGCTGCGCTATATGCCGGGGCAGCTGTGCGACCAGAAGCCGGAGGCGGTCTTCTTCGCGGGCCGCGGCAAGCACCTCACCCGGTTCCTGGACGCGATCGCCAACCGTCCGTGCCAGGACCGGGAGTTCATGGTGATCACCGGCGACGACACCACCAACCTCACCGCCGACGACCTGGCCCACGCCGCCGAGAGCAAGGTGCGGGTGCTCTACACGGGCCTGGCGCACCCCGATATGTGGCAGGAGGACCCCGACTCCGTCTCCCGCCCGTCGGCCCGGTACTTCCAGCCGGGCGGGCTGCTGGCCAAGTGGTTCCCCGACGACCAGCACCAGGACGGCCAGGCCATCATGGCGCATGACGCGGTGCTCACCGCCGCCCAGGGCATCCAGATGGCGGCGCTGGGCGACGTGACCGGGGAGTCGGTGGCGCGGATGTTCCACCAGATGAACAGCCGTCAGCAGGTACCGGGGGCGAGTGGGTTCATCTCGTTCCAGAACAACGGCAATCCGCGCAACAAGGCCATTCCGATCCTGCATCTCAACGCGAAGGGGCGCTCGGAACTCGTGGAGGTATCGGCGCGGCGGGGCGAGCCGGCCAGGAAGCAGTGACGGTCAGCGGGGGCCGCCCTTGGGCTCGTCCCCGGTCTTCTCGTCGTCGACGATCTCCGCGTCCACGACGTCGTCCTCGGACGCGTGGGCCCGGTCCCCTCCGTCGCCGGAGGGGCCGCCCGCGGAGCCGCTGGATCCGCCGCCGTCGGACGGGCCGGACTGCTGGGCCTGGGCGTAGATCGCGGTGCCGATCTTCTGCCCGACGGTGGCGGTCCGCTCGGTGGCCTCGCGGATCGCGTTGGTGTCCTCGCCCTCGAGCGCCCTCTTCAGATCCGCGACCGCCGCCTCGGCCTCCTGCCGGACGTCTCCAGGCACCTTGTCGGCCTGGTCCCGCAGCAGCCTCTCGGTCTGGTAGACGAGCGACTCGGCCTGGTTGCGGGTCTCGGCGGCCTCGCGGCGCCTGTGGTCCTCCTCCGCGTAACTCTCGGCCTCGCGCATCATGCGGTCGATGTCGTCCTTCGGCAGCGCGGAGCCGCCGGTGACGGTCATCCGCTGCTCCCGGCCGGTGCCGAGATCCTTGGCGGAGACATGCATGATGCCGTTGGCGTCGATGTCGAAGGCCACCTCGATCTGCGGCACCCCGCGCGGCGCGGGCGGCAGCCCGGTCAGCTCGAACATCCCGAGCTTCTTGTTGTACGCGGCCATCTCGCGCTCGCCCTGGAAGACCTGGATCTGCACCGACGGCTGGTTGTCCTCGGCCGTGGTGAAGACCTCCGAGCGCCTGGTCGGGATCGTGGTGTTGCGCTCGATCAGCTTGGTCATGATGCCGCCCTTGGTCTCGATGCCGAGGGACAGCGGGGTGACGTCCAGCAGCAGGACGTCCTTGACCTCGCCCTTGAGGACACCGGCCTGGAGGGAGGCGCCGATCGCCACGACCTCGTCCGGGTTGACGCCCTTGTGCGGCTCCTTGCCGGTCAGCTCCTTGACCAGGCCGGTCACGGCGGGCATCCGGGTGGAGCCGCCGACCAGGATCACATGGTCGATGTCGGCGGTCTTGATTCCGGCGTCCTTGATCGCCTGGTGGAAGGGGGCCTTGCAGCGCTCCAGGAGGTCCTCGGTCAGCTGCTGGAACTGCGAGCGGGTGAGCTTCTCGTCCAGGTGCAGCGGGCCCTGGTCGGAGGCGGTGATGTAGGGCAGATTGATGGTGGTCTCGCTGGCCGCGGAGAGCTCGATCTTGGCCTTCTCGGATGCCTCGCGCAGCCGCTGGACCGCCATCTTGTCCTTGGCCAGGTCGACGCCGTAGCCGTGTCCGAAGCGGGAGACCAGATGGTCCACGATCCGCTGGTCCCAGTCGTCGCCGCCGAGGTGGGTGTCGCCGTTGGTGGCCTTGACCTCCACCACCCCCTCGCCGATCTCCAGCAGCGAGACGTCGAAGGTGCCGCCGCCGAGGTCGAAGACCAGGATGGTCTGGTCGTTCTCCTTGTCCAGCCCGTACGCCAGGGCAGCGGCCGTCGGCTCGTTGATGATCCGCAGCACCTTCAGCCCGGCGATCTCGCCCGCCTCCTTGGTGGCGGTGCGCTGGGAGTCGTTGAAGTACGCGGGGACGGTGATCACGGCGTCCGTCACGTCCTCGCCGAGGTACGCCTCGCCGTCGCGCTTGAGCTTCTGCAGCACCCGCGCGGAGATCTCCTGCGCGGTGTAGCGCTTGCCGTCCACGTCGCCGGTGGCCGGGAACCGCCACCGGTCCTCGCCCATGTGGCGCTTGACCGATCGCGCGGTGCGCTCCACGTTCGTCACCGCCTGGCGCTTGGCGACCTCGCCGACCAGCACCTCGCCGTTCTTGGCGAAGGCCACCACCGAGGGGGTGGTCCGGGTGCCCTCGGTGTTGGTGATGACGGTCGGCTCGCCGCCCTCCAGGACCGATACGACCGAGTTCGTGGTACCCAGGTCGATTCCGACTGCGCGAGTCATCTCAGCCCTCCTCCCAGTCTGTCTCCCAGTATCCCAAAAGAGACATTCAGGAGTGGGGTGCGGAGGAGGGCCGTGGGCCGGGGGTCAGTCCCGCAGGTGGTCGACCTCGCGCATCTTGTTGGTGGCGTCGAGCGCGGCGACCTTGTAGGACTCGGCGAAGGTCGGATAGTTGAACACCGCGTCGACCAGATAGTCGACGGTGCCGCCGCAGCCCATCACGGCCTGGCCGATGTGGATCAGCTCGGTGGCGCCGGTGCCGAAGCAGTGCACTCCGAGCAGCCGCCGGTCCTCCGGGGAGACCAGCAGCTTCAGCATGCCGTGGCCGTCGCCGACGATCTGGCCCCGGGCCAGCTCGCGATAGCGGGAGACCCCGACCTCGAAGGGCACCTTCTCGTCCGTGAGCTGGTCCTCGGTGCGGCCGATGAAGCTGATCTCGGGGATGCTGTAGATCCCGATCGGCTGGAGGTGGTGGATCGGGTTCACCGGCTCCTCGCACGCGTGGTACGCCGCGCTCCGCCCCTGCTCCATGGAGGTCGCGGCCAGGGCCGGGAAGCCGATGACATCGCCGACGGCGTAGATGTGCGGCACGGCGGTGCGGTAGTGCTCGTCCACCGCGATCCGGCCCCGCCGGTCGGCGGTGAGCCCCGCCTTGGCGAGGTCCAGCGCGTCGGTGAGCCCCTGGCGCCCCGCGGAGTACATCACCGCGTCGGCGGGGATCTTCTTACCGCTCTCCAGGATGGTCAGGGCGCCCCGCGGATGGCGCTCGACGGCCGCTACGGTCTCGCCGAAGCGGAAGGTGACGGCCAGGTCGCGCAGCCGGTACTTCAGCGCCTCGACGATCTCGACGTCGCAGAAGTCCAGCATCCCCTCGCGCTGCTCGACCACGGTGACCTTGCTGCCCAGGGCGGCGAACATCGAGGCGTACTCGATGCCGATCACCCCGGCGCCCACGATGACCATGGAGCGCGGCACCCGCTCCATGTTGAGGACACTGTCGGAGTCCATGATCGTCCGCTCGTCGAACTCCACGCTCGCGGGGCGGGCCGGGCGGGTGCCGGTGGCGATCACGATGTGCTGGGCGGTGAGCAGCTGTTCCTGGCCGGTGGCGTCCGTGACGGCCACGGTGTGGTCGTCCACGAACCGCCCGGTGCCGGAGAACATCGCGACCCGGTTGCGGGACAGCTGGTTGCGGACGACATCCACCTCACGGCCGACCACATGCTGGGTGCGGGCCGTCAGGTCGGCGACGGTGATCTCCTCCTTGAGCCGGTAGCTCTGGCCGTAGAGATCCCGCTGGGTCAGTCCGGTGAGATAGAGCACCGCCTCACGCAGGGTCTTGGACGGAACGGTTCCGGTATGCAGGGAGACCCCGCCCACCATCTCCTTACGGTCGACGACGGCTACCCGGCGACCGAGTTTCGCGGCGGCGATGGCAGCCTTCTGGCCACCCGGCCCGGACCCGATCACAAGCATGTCAAAGTCGGTCACGGGCCGAGTCTGACATCGGATGACGCCCCGCTGGAAGGGTGAATCACCGGTCAACCCGCCCCGGAGCGGGTGGGCTTGGGGCGGACTACTCGGCGTGGGGCCAGAGATGGCCCTGGGCATCCCGGGCCAGGGAGGTCAGGGACGCCAGCAGAACGAGGCCGACCAGCCCGGTCGGCAGGGCGGGTGCGGCCCGCGCGGCATGGGCCACCAGCAGCCCGCCGGCCGCGGCGCCCACCACCAGGCCCGCCAACAGCGCGATGCTGAGCCGGCGCACCGTTCCACTGCGCACCGCGTCGACCAGCACCCCGGTCAGGGCGCCGGTGAGATACGTGGTGGAGAAGCCGGGCGGCCCGACGGCCCGCACCAGACCGCTCTGACCTCCCATGGCGAGCGCGGCCACCGCCAGCAGCCCGAGCTGCCGGCCACCGCCGGGGTGGCCGTCGGCGGACGCCCACACCGCCCAGAGCCCGCCGAGCGCGAGCAGTTCCACCATGAGCGCGCACCGGGCCCGCAGGGCCGGCCGGGAGCCGCGGACGATCCGGCCGCTCAGCAGCGCGCCCACGACGTATCCGCCCATGGCGACCGCGGAGTCCCGGGCGAGCGTCGCGTCCAGGGACGCGGTGGACATGCCGAGCAGGGAGAGATTGGCGGTCATGACGCTGGTGAAGACGCCGCCCAGGGCCAGAAAGCTCATCGCGTCCATCGCCCCGGTCGCCACGGTCAGCGCGACGGCGGCCACCGCTCCCCCGGAAGCGCAGGCCCGGCCGGGGTGTCGTGCTTTCCGTGCGGGGTCGGGGTCGGTATCGCTCTCTTCGGCCATCGGCAATCCTCCGGCCACCTCGGGTGCCCCGGGCGGCCCACCGGAAACAGCGGCCCTGGGAGCGCCGGGGCGTCAGGACCCGGCCGGGGCGGCGGACGCCTGCCGCTGCCGGTGTTTCGCGGCCTTGGCGCTGTTGCCGCACAGCCGCATGGAGCACCACCGGCGCCTTCTGCCCGGTGTGGGGTCGAGGTAGATCATGGTGCACAGCGTGGAGTCGCACGCCCGCAGCGCCTCGCGCCGCTCCGGGTCCCCGAGCACCGCTATGAGGTCGCGGACGACGGCCGACTGCAGCTCCCACCCGGACAGCGGACGATCGGCGCCGCCCACCTCGACCCCGGTACCGGTGGCCATCAGCAGCGGCTGCGGTGGGGCGGGGCCCGCCCGGTCGTTGAGCAGGGCGACGGACGCGGCGGCTGGGGCCCGGCCGTGGACGACCGCCGCCACCGCGTCGTACGCCGCCTCGCGCAGCGTCCGCAGCTCGGTGAGGAGCTCATCGGTGACGGCCTCGTCGTGGAGCCGCAGCCCGACGCCGTCGCACCACTCCCGCAGCCGGTCGAGGGTGCCGATGCGCTCGATCGGGGTGCTGCCGCGCCGCCCGAGGGAGGCGACGAGGTTCAGGGCGAGGCTGCCAGCGTCGAAGCGCAGCGCCCGCAGCCGAGCGGTGACCCGCGGCCGCGGGACCTGCTCCGTCGAGGGATCCATGTGAATATAGTAACCGTCTGAAGGGTTACTAAGCGGCTGGGAACGAGGGGACATCATGCGGATCGCGATCATCGGCGCGGGTGGCGTCGGCGGATACTTCGGCGCACGGCTCGCCGCCGCGGGGGACGAGGTCACCTTCGTGGCCCGGGGCCGCCATCTCGCGGCGATCCGGGAGAAGGGGCTGACGGTGCGCAGCCCGCTGGGGGATCTGCGGGTGCCGTCCGAGGCGGTCGTGCCGACGGTTTCCGACCTCGAGGCCCCGGACCTGGTCATGGTTGCGGTGAAGCTGTGGGACACCGAGGACGTCGCCCGGCAGCTGGCGCCCCTCGCCGAGAGCGGCGCCGCGGTCGTGTCGTTCCAGAACGGAGTCCAGAAGGACACGGAGCTGCGGCGCCATCTGCCGGCGGGTTCTGTCCTCGGCGGGGTCGGCTATATCTCGGCGTTCATCGAGGAGCCGGGGGTGGTGGTGCACAACGGCACGCTGCAGCGGCTGGTGTTCGGGGAGTACGACCGCAAGGAGTCCCCGCGCGCCCGCCACTTCCTCGACCGCTGTCTCGCGGCCGGTGTCGACGCGGAGATCAGCGGGGACATCGAGCGCACCATCTGGGAGAAGTTCGTCTTCCTGGTGGGCCTTTCCGGGACGACGTCGGCGGTGCGGCAGCCGATCGGCGTGGTCCGCGGGAACCCCGGGTCGCGGGACCTGCTGCGTGATGTGATGCACGAGGTGGTCGCCGTGGGACGGGCCAAGGGGGTGGGCCTGGACCCCGGCTTCGCCGACGACCGGCTCGCGTTCTGCGACACGCTGCCCGCCACGATGACGTCCTCCATGCACAACGACCTGCTGCGCGGCAACCGTCTGGAACTGGGCTGGCTCAGCGGGGCCGTGGCCGACCTCGGCGCCGAGCTGGGGGTCGCCACCCCGCGCAACCGGGCCATCGCCGACATCCTCGCCCCCTACGCGCCGGGCGATCCGGCCGCGACAGGTGGCCCGGAGGTCAGCGCAGCAGGGGGAGCTTCCCGATGAGCCTGCTCACCTTGTTCCGCGGGCCGACGATACTGACCGCGAGATAGTCGAGATCGTCGGTCTTGGTGCCGGCCAGGCTGTCGAGGTACTCGTCGTAGACCCGTGAGGTCTGGGCCTGTCCGGGCATGTCGACGAGGAACAGATCGTCCTTCTCGGCGGCCTTGGCCCGCAGCTCGCGCAGCGCCGCCGGGCCGGCCGCCAGGATCGAGCAGCCGGCCCACGGCAGCCCCGGGTGGCCGGCGCCGGAGCCGTCCCTGCCGTCCGGCCCCAGCAGCTCCGGCATCGCCCGGCCGACGGCGGCGGCCATGCAGGCGGCGGCGTTCACCGCCCGGCCCGCGGGCAGCTCCTCGTTCACGACGATCACCCACTTGAGCTTCGCCTGCCGGGTGGACTGATCGGTGCGTACATCCTCGTCGGACAGCTGGGGAACGGACACGAGCGGTACTCCTTGTCGATGGCTAATGTGGTGGACGGTACCCATCCATCCGAGTCGGAGCACGGCTCGCCGAATTTCCTCAGGCAAAGGAGCGCTTTCGTGGAACTTGATGCACTCGACCGTGCTCTTCTGCGGGAGCTGCAGAACGATGCACGCCAGACCAATCGCGAGCTGGCCCTGCGCACGGGGGTCTCGCCGTCGACCTCTCTGGAGCGGGTCCGGGCGCTGCGGGAGCGCGGCATCATCAGCGGCTATCACGCCGCCGTCGACCTGGAGGCGGTCGGCCGTCCCGTGCAGGCGCTGATCTCGGTGCGGATCCGCCCGCCGTCCCGGCCGGTCATCGAGGGGTTCCGGGAATGGGCCGCCCAGCTGCCGGAGACCATCGGGCTGTTCGTCACCTCCGGCGCCCATGACTTCCTCATCCATGTGGCAGTGCCGGACACCAACGGGCTGTACGCGTTCGTCATCGACCGCCTCACCGAGCGCCGTGAGGTGGCGGATGTGCAGAGCACGATGGTGTACGAACACGCCCAGTCGCGCTGTATCGACCCCGCCCCCACCGAGCGCCCCGCGCCCTCCCGCCGGAGGCGATGACCGGGAAAGGGCCAGGGCGCGCCGGAGGGCGGGCGGCATCGCCGTTCGCGACACCGCCCGCCCCGGTTCATCGACGCTTCGTCAGGAGCCCGCCACCGCCGCCGTCTTCTCCTGCTGGGGCTCGGCCGTGGCGGGGGTGCCCCGCGTCCACAGTGGCCGCAGCCGGTAGGTCAGCAGATAGAGCACCGCCGAGGCGCCCGCCGCGACGAACATGCTCAGATCGCCCGCGTGCGGATACGCCGAGGCGAACGCCCCGGTGTAGAGGTCGGACTGCCAGAACGGCACCGAGGCCAGCACCCCGCCGGCCCAGGCGACGAAGCCCCAGGAGAGCACCCGTCCACGGTCGTACAGCTCGGCGATCCGGTTGGGGTCGGAGCGGCCGCCCAGGTGGTAGTCGAGCAGCAGCACGGTGGCGAACGGTGCGATGAAGTACGCGGTGAGGTTGAGGAACACCGAGAACTTGTCCTCGGTCCCGGAGTGTCCCCACAGGCTGATCACATACGCCAGCGCGCAGATGAGGGTGACGGCCTGGGTCCGGGTGACCGGCACCTTCAGCGTCTGGACGGAGATCGCGCCGCCGTAGACATTGAGGAAGTTCTGCGCGAGCGCGGAGAGCCCGATGGCGATCAGGGCGGGGATGGCGAACGGCCCGGTCAGCTGGTGCAGGGCGGTGATGGAGTCGGTGCTGGTGGCGTTGGAGCCGAGGAGCACACCGAGGATGCCGAGCCAGCAGATGGTGACGAAGTTGCCGAGCCCGGTGTACCAGGCGGTGCGCTTCACCACGCCCGGCGAGTCGGGCAGATAGCGCGAGTAGTCCGAGGCGAACGGCGCCCAGGCGACGAGGAAGGAGAGGAACCAGCCGCCGAAGGTGATCCAGCCACCGGTGGAGCCGACGTAGTCCGCCGCCTTCGGATCGGCGTCGAAGGTGCCCGCGCCCCGCACCAGGGCCACCACCGTGATCATCACGAACAGCGGGGTGAGGACGTAGGTCAGCACCCGCTGCAGGAAATTGATCATGTTGTAGCCGTAGATGGACACCACCAGCTCGACCAGGGTGAGCGCCAGTCCGCAGACCCAGAAGGGCAGATGGGTCAGCTCGGCGATGGCCTTGCCGCCGAGGATCACGGTCACGGCGGCCCAGCCGACCCCGGCGAACACATTGATGTATGCCACCGGCAGGAAGTTGCCGAAGAAGCCGAGCGGGCCCCGCGCCTGGATCTGCTGGGGCACCCCCAGCCGTACGCCCATCCGGGACATCACGGCCATCAGCAGCGAGCCGAGACCCGCGCCGGCCACGATGGCGGCGACGGCGGCGCCGAAGCTGAGGCCGAGCCCGACCGCGCTGAACCCGAGCAGGATGATGGGAAAGTTGAGACCGGCGGCGAACCAGACGAAGAACTGCGAACTGGGCTTGCCGTGCCGCTCGTTGTCGGGAATGTGGTCGACCCCGAAGGGCTCCACCTTGGTGACCGCGCTGCCGTACACCGGCGCCGTGTCGTCGTGGGTCATGGGCGTGCTCCTGGGACGGGAGGAGTGGGCGTCAGAGGGTGGCGGGGGGCCGGTGGCGCCGGGGACCGGGGTGGCGGTGTCTCACCACGGCAGTGGCGCGGTGTGGGAGATGTCGAAGAAGCCACCACCGCTGTAGACCAGCGGGGCCAGCTCCTCATGGCGGGCGGACACCACCCGGCCGGTGAAGACGGTGTGGCTGCCGGCCTCCAGCCGCTCGCCGATCTCCACCTCGAGCTGGGCGCAGGACCGGTCGATCAGCGGGACGCCGAACTCACCGGCGGTCCAGGACAGCCCGGCGAACTTGTCGTCGGCCTTGGAGGCGAAGGTCTTGGCCACATCGAGCTGGCCGGCGGCGAGGATGTTGATCCCCAGATGGCTCGCCCGGTGCAGCGCGGGATGGGTCGTGGAGCTGCGCTGCACGCAGACCAGCACCATGGGCGGATCCAGTGAGATGCTGGCGAACGCGTTCACCGCGAGCCCCCGGGGCTTACCGTCGTCGTCGCAGGTCACGACGGTGACACCGGTGATGAACTTGCGGTGCACGCCACGGACCACATCGGCGTCCACGGCCGCCTGCTGAGTGGTGGTGATGATCCCGAGCGCCTCCAGCAGCTGGCGCGGGTCCCAGGTCACCCACTCCTCGCTGACCACACCGTGGTCGAAGCGGGTGAAGGTGGCGCCGGAGACCTCGACCGGCCTGCCGGTGGCCGGGACCCCGAGGAAGTCGCCGGTGTGGCTGCCGGTGCTGCGCCAGCGGATCGCCAGCGATTCGCCGTCCTCGACGATCTCCTCGATCTCGGTGCGGAGATCGGGAAACGCCTGGCGGATGGCGCGGATGGACTCCTTGAACTGCTCTCGGTCCTGGGGGGCCGCGGCGGGCCCGCGGCGGCGTACATAGGCGGGGCCGAGCAGCTGGTCGAGCGCGTCGACCTCGCCCCGGTCCCAGACCGCCTGCCAGGTGGAGCGGATGCGGGCGGTGCGGTCAAGAGTGTGCGTCATGACGTCTTCCCTCAGTCAGCTCTTGTATGGCAGAGGACCGTAGAAAGGCCATCGACGGCTGTCAACACCTTGAGACAGATGAGCCAAGAAAGTTCCGAGCGCTCACTAAAAGCACAGGTCACGGTTGTTTGCCTGACCTCGGCCCTTGACGGGCCCGATACGGACTCCTAGCCTCCCTGCCATGGCACAGCGTGAGCCGGAAGAACAGGACGGACGCTGCATGCGCTTTTCGATATTCCACAACCTCGGTGCCCCGGGCCGTCTCGGTGAGTACGCCGAAGTCATGAACGAAGCCCGGGAGTTCGCGGTCGCCGCGGACCGGGCGGGCTTCTGGTCTACCTGGTACACCGAACACCACTTCGGGCACGAGGCGATCGAGATCACCCCGAACCCGGTGCTGATGGGGGCGGACATCGCCGCCCGTACCGAACACATCCGGATCGGCCAGGCGGCCTCGATCGCCACCTTCTGGCATCCGCTGCGGCTCGCCGAGGACATCGCGATGCTCGACCAGCTCTCGGGGGGCCGGGTCGAGGTCGGCCTCGGCCGGGGGCTGTACGGCCGCGAGGCGCTCAACCTCAACGCCCTGGCCGACCCGCGCGACCAGGAGCAGAACCGCGCCCTGTACGACGAGACCGTGGAGGTCCTGCGCAAGGCGTGGAGCGGCGAGTTCTTCTCGCACCAGGGCCGGTTCTACGAGTTCCCCTCCCCCGGGGTGAAGTGGAACCACCCCCTCTCCCCCGCCACCCCGGCGTACACCGACGCCGGTGTCATTACGAAGATGCAGGTCACACCGTTTCCGCTGCAGCGGCCGCACCCTCCGCTGTGGCAGGTGATCGACAGCCCCCGCTCGATCAGGTCCGCCGCGGCCGACGGTGTCCAGGGACTCTTCTGGCTGCCGCCGGTCTCCGCGCTCAAGGAGCGGTTCGAGCTCTACCGGGACACCGCGAGCCAGGCGTCCGGGCGTGAGTACGCGCTGGGCGAGGGCATCGGCCTGGTGCGCGATGTGTATGTCGCCGACACCATGGAGCAGGCGCGCGCCGAGTTCGAAGAGGCGCTGATGACCACCTACCGGTGGATCATGCACTGGCGCGGGCTGTCCAACCTCATGGAGGCGGGCGAGGAGCTCACCGACGCCCATGAGCTGTCCTTCGACTTCCTCCAGAGGCGCAATCTGCTGGTGGGCACCCCCGAGTACGTCTCGGAGAAGATCGCCGAGCTGCGCGACGAGGTGGGGCTGGAGCATCTGCTGCTGTGGACCACCCACCCCGGTCTGCCGCACCGCAACGCCATGCGCAGCCTGGAGCTGTTCGCCGAGAAGGTCATGCCGCGGTTCACCACCGGTGGCGGTCATGGCTGAGGCACGGCTGCGCAAGGTCGTCACCGTCGCCGATGAGCTGCTGCTGGAGCTCGGCCGCCCGGTCGCAGCGCCGGTGCGCCGGGTCGCGGCGGCCGCGGTGATCAGCAACCCCTGGGCCGGCGGCGGCTTCGTCGCCGACCTGGGGCCCGAGGTCGAGCGGATCGCACCGGGGCTGGCCCGGCTGCTCACCGACCGGATCAGCGAGGCGCTGGGCGGGGTCGACCGGATCGAGTCCTTCGGCAAGGCCGCGATCGTCGGTCTGGACGGGGAGATCGAGCACGGCGGCGCGCTGATCCACACCCCGTTCTTCGGCAATGTCTTCCGCGAGCTGACCGAGGGCACCTCGATCATCGTCTTCAGCGACGACCGCCTGCCGGCCGGTGAACCGCTGACCGTGCCGCTGTGGCACAAGACCGCGGCCGCGACCCGCTCGCACTACCAGACCTGCCAGATCCGTATCCCCGACGCGCCCCGCCCGGACGAGATCGTCGTCATCGCGGCCGGGGCGTCCGGCCCCCGTCCGAACGCCCGAATCGGGGACCGCGCCACCGACCCCCTCATCCGCCTCGCCGACCTGGACGACCTGGAGACCGTGACGTGAATATCCGCAAGATCATCACCTTCACCGAGGACATCCACAGCGAGGGCGGCCGCCCGGTGGACCCGCCCGCCCGTACGGCCGTGGTGCTCGCCGTCATCGAGAACCCCTGGGCAGGTCAGGGCTTCGTGGCGGATCTGCTGCCGGGGATCGACGAGGTGGCGCCGAAGCTGGGCGAGCTGCTGGCGCCCCGCGTGGTCGAGGCCCTGGGCGCGCCGGTGGAGGCGTACGGGAAGGCCGCGATCGTGGGTCTCGACGGGGAGGTCGAGCATGGCTCCGCGCTGATCCACACGCTCAAGTTCGGCGACCACTTCCGCCGCGCGGCGAACGCCACCACGCTGCTCCCGGCCGTGGAGAAGCGGGCCGCCGCGGGCACGGTCTTCGACATCCCGCTCAAGCACATCACCGACGCCACCATCCGCTCGCACCACCAGAGCATCGAGGTGCGGGTGGCGGACGGGCCACGCGCCGACGAGATCGTCGTCGGGCTGGCGGCGGCCGCCCAGGGCCGCCCCCAGGCCCGGCTGGCGCCGCTGTCGACGGAGCGGTGAGCAGGCGGTGAGTGACATGGGCAGGTCCGAGGCGGGTGTCCGGGCGCGCGTCCCGGCCTCCCGGGCCGGTGCCCCGGTGGCGCTGAGCCACGAAGCGCACGGCGACGGCCCGGAGCTGGTGCTGCTGCACGGCGTCGGCCTCGACCGCCGTATGTGGGACCGGTGCCTCCCGGCCCTCGCGGCCCGGCACCGGGTGACGCTGGTCGATCTGCGCGGCCACGGCGCCTCCCCGGCCGCGGCGGCCGGGGTGTCGCTCGCCGAGCTGGCCGCCGATGTCGGGGCGCTGCTGAGCGGCCCCAGCCATGTCGTCGGCTTCTCGCTCGGCGCCCTGGTCGCCCAGCGGCTGGGTCTTGACCGGCCGGAGCTCACCGCCTCGCTCACCCTGGTCAGCTCGGTCGCGGGCCGGTCGGAGGAGGAGCGCGCGGCGGTGGCCCGCCGCCAGGAGCTGGCCGCCCAGGACTTCGGGGCGTCCGCGTGGGCGGCGGTCGACCGCTGGTTCTCGCCCGCCTGGCGGGCCCAGGAGCCCGATCTGGCACGGCAGGTGCTCGATACGCTGCTGGCCAACGACCGGGCCTCCTACCTGGCCTGTTACCAGGTCTTCGCGACCGCCGACACCGCGCTGTGGCGGTGGCTGCCCCGGATCGCCGCGCCCACCGTGGCGGTGACCGGCGAGCGGGACCCCGGCTCGACCCCGGCCATGTCGCACCGGCTGGCCGAGCGGATCCCCGGCGGCCGGGCGGTGATCGTGCCCGGCGCCCGCCATCTGCTGCCGCTGGAACGCCCCCGGGAGCTGACCGACGTGATCCTCACCCAGACCGGAAGCCACGCCGGAAGCCAGACCGGAGGCCACACCGGAACCCACCCCAGCCACACCACCGGAACCCACCCCGGAACCCCCACCGGACAGGAGTCCCAACGCTCATGAACCCCCTGCCGCGCCATGACCACTACATCGCGGGCGAGTGGACCGCCCCCGCCGAAGGCGGCTACTTCGCGAGCGTCAACCCGGCCACCGCCGAGCCCTGGTACGAGGCGGCGCGCGGCACCGCCGCCGATGTGGACCGTGCGGTGGGCGCCGCCCGCACCGCCTTGGAGGATCCGCGCTGGCGCGATCTGAGCCAGACCCGGCGCGGTCGGCTGCTGCGGAACCTGGGCGATCTGATCGGTGAGCACGCGGAGCGGCTGGCCCGCACCGAGACCCTCGACAACGGCAAGCTGCTGCGCGAGATGCGGGCCCAACTGGCCGGGCTGCCCGAGTACTTCCACTACTACGCGGGACTCGCCGACAAGATCCAGGGCGAGGTGATCCCCGGTGCGAGCCGCGAACTGCTCAACTACACCCTGCGCGAGCCGGTGGGCGTGGTCGGCGCCATCACCCCCTGGAACTCCCCGCTGCTGCTCACCACCACCAAGCTGGCCCCGGCCCTGGCCGCGGGGAACACGGTGGTGGTCAAGCCCTCGGAGCACACCTCGGCCTCGCTGCTGGCGCTCGCACCGCTCTTCGAGGAGGCGGGGTTCCCGCCGGGGGTGGTCAATGTGGTCACCGGGTACGGCCCGGAGGCGGGCGGGCCGCTGACCGAGCACGACGGCGTGTCCAAGGTGACCTTCACCGGCTCCAGCGGGACCGGCCGCCGGATCGCCCGCACCTGCGCCGACCGGCTGATCGGCTGCACCCTGGAGCTCGGCGGGAAGTCGCCCAACATCATCTTCCCGGACGCCGACCTGGGCTCGGCCGCCATGGGCGTGATCGCGGGCGTCTTCGCGGCCGCGGGTCAGACCTGTGTGGCGGGCAGCCGGGTGCTGGTGCACCGGGAGGTGTACGAAGAGATCCTGGAACGGGTGACGGCACGGGCGGCCACGATCCGCATCGGCGATCCGCTGGCGGAGACCACCGAGCTCGGCCCGCTCGCCATCGCCGAGCAGCTGGAGAAGGTCGAGTCGTATGTCGAGCTGGGGCAGGCCGAGGGCGGAAAGGTGGTCTGCGGCGGCAGGCGGCCCGAGACCGGTCTCGACGGGTACTTCTACTCTCCCACCGTCTTCACCGGCACCGACAACGGGATGCGGATCTGCCAGGAGGAGATCTTCGGGCCGGTCGCGACCGTCATGCCCTTCGGTTCCGAGGAGGAGGCGCTGGCGATCGCCAACGACTCCGCGTACGGCCTGGCGGCGGGCGTGTGGACCCGGGATGTGAACCGGGTGCACCGGATGGCCGCGCGGCTGGAGGCCGGGACGGTGTGGGCCAACACCTATCGCTCGATGTCGCCGATGTCGCCCCGGGCCGGGTTCAAGACCAGCGGGATGGGGACCGAGCACGGCACGGAGGTGATCCGGGAGTACACCCGGCTGAAGAGCGTCTGGATCAACACCAGCGAGAAGCCCGCCGGGGATCCCTTCATCCTGAGGTCCTGAGGTTCTGAGCTCCTGAGTCCCTGAGGTCCTGAGGTCCTGAGACCCCCGCCCCCCCTGGACCGAGGAAGGGTTGTTGTATGGCACAACACACCTGCGTTCCCACAGTTGACGGGAAGCGATGGCCACACCTAGGGTCCCGTGCCATGCAACGACCCACCGGGAAGCGGCTTCAGCAGACCAGCATGCAGGCGAGGGTCGCCGAAGAGCTGCGGCAGATGATCATCAGTGGTGAGTTGCCGCCCCGCTCCAGCCTCTCCGAGATGGCGCTGTCCGAGACCTTCGGCGTCAGCCGGACGCCCATTCGCGAGGCCCTCAAACAGCTCCAGATCGAGGGCCTGGTCGAGGTGCGGCCACGGGTCGGCACGTTCGTCGCCGTACCGTCCCGGCGCGAGCTCACCGAGCTGTTCCAGATGAAGGAGCTGCTGGAGGGCGCCGCCGCCCGGCTGCTCGCCTTCCGCGGGAACGTACCGGAAGTGGAGCGGCTCGAGGCCAATATGAAGGCCGCCGACGCGGCCGTCCGGGACGGCGACGCCGAGCAGTACGCGGCGCTGGTCCACGAGTTCCACGATCTGATCGTGGTGGGCGCGGACAACAGCAAGCTGGAGGCGCACTACCGCACCCTGATGAACCAGCTGGCCTACGCCCGGCTGGTACGCACCTCGCTCTCCCGGCCCGGCCGGCTGGACGAGTCCGACGATGAGCACCATCGCGTCCTCAATCTGATCCGGGCCAAGGACGGCGACGGCGCGGAGCGGGTGATGCGGGAGCATGTACGGATGAGCCACCAGGCCCTGATGGCGGGCATGGACGAGCGCCGGGCCTGACGGGGCGGTTCATCGGCGAGGGCGCCTTCGACGAGGTGGGGTGCCGGAGTGCAGCCGCCCGGACACGGTGAGCACACGCAGGTCTCGGCGCCGGGTGTACCGGGGGCCCGGAGCCCGATCCTGTCGTACGTTGGCAGAAGACCCGGGTGGCGGCCCACATCCCGCGCGGGGTCGTGACCGGCATGGTCTTGAGGAAACCGGGCTCGGGGAGAACCGATCGCCGAAGACCAGGACGAAGACCATGAACGATGTGCGCAGACGTACGGTGCTCGCCGCGGCCGGGGGGACGGCCATCGCGGGCAAGGCCGCGGCCGCCCATGCCCAGGCCCCGCCCGGCCCCTCCGCCGGCCAGGCCCGGCCGGGGCGGGAACCCGGCCCGTACGAGACCAGGATCCAGGCGCTGATGGCGCGGATGTCCGTCGACGAGAAGCTCGGCCAGCTCCAGCAGCTCGCCTGGACCGGCGCCACCGGGCCCGGTGGCGGGCAGACCGCCGCCGCGGAGAAGGCGGCCCGCAGGGGCAGGCTCGGCTCCGTGCTCAACATCTACGGGGCCCGCACCACCAACACGCTCCAGCGGATGGCCGTCGAGGAGTCCCGGCTGGGCATTCCGCTGATCTTCGGGCTCGATGTCATCCATGGCATGTGGACCACCTTCCCGATCCCCCTCGCCCAGGCCGCCGCCTTCGATCCCGCGGTGGCCGAGTGGGACGCGGAGGTGTCGGCGCGGGAGGCCCGCTCCAACGGGGTGCACTGGGCGTTCTCGCCGATGATGGACGTCACCCATGAACCGCGCTGGGGGCGGATCGCCGAGGGCGACGGCGAGGACCCGTATCTGGCGGCGCGGCTAGCGGCCGCCAAGACCCACGCCTACCAGGGCGATGACCTGCGCTCCCGGCGCCACCTCGCGGCCTGCGCCAAGCACATGATCGCCTACGGGGGCGTCGAGGGAGGCCGCGACTACAACACGGTGGATGTCTCCGAGGCCCGGCTGCGCAACTTCTACCTCCCCCCGTTCCGGGCGGCCGCGGACGCCGGGGTGGCCACCGTCATGGCGAGCTTCAACACCGTCAGTGGGGTCCCCGCCCACGGCTACCGGCATGCGCTGACCGAGATCCTCAAGGAGGAGTGGGACTTCGGCGGCTTCGTCGTCAGCGACTACAACGGCGTTCAGGAAATGATCGTCCACGGCTACGCCGCCGACCGCTCCGACGCCGCCCGGCTGGCCTTCAACGCCGGGATCGACATGGAGATGGCCAGCACCACCATCAATGAGTACGGCAAGCGGCTGCTGCGCAGGGGTGAGATCACCACCGAGCGGCTGGACGACGCGGTGGCCCGCATCCTGCGGCTGAAGTTCCGGCTCGGGCTCTTCGAGCACCCCTACGCGGACGAGGACAGGGCGATCGCCGGGCCCACGAAGGCGTCCCGGGCGGCGGCCCGTGAGGCGGCCGGGCGCACCATGGTGCTGCTCAAGAACGAGAAGTCCACGCTCCCGCTGGACAGATCGGGCTCCATCGCCGTCGTCGGCCCCTTCGCCGACTCCACCGATCTGCGCGGCTCCTGGGCCGGGACCTGGGCCGAGAAGTTCCGCCCGGTCACCGTGCTGGACGCGGTCAAGGACGCGGCACCGAAGGCCCGGATCAGCCATGTCGAGGGCGTGGACGCCTCCGGCCGGAACACCCGGGGCATCGCACGGGCGGCCTCGGCGGCGAGGGCGACCGATGTGACCGTGGTGGTGGTCGGTGAGCCGGCGACGCTCAGCGGGGAGGCGTCCGTGCGCAGCGACCTCGGCCTGCCCGGCCGGCAGGAGCGGCTGATCTCCGCGATCGCGGACACCGGCGCGCCGTTCGTGGTGGTGCTGCTCAGCGGACGTCCGCTGACGATGGAGGGCTGGCTGGACCGCACGCCCGCCGTGCTGCAGGCGTGGCATCCGGGGATCGAGGGCGGCAACGCCATCGCGGATGTGCTCTTCGGCACCGTGAACCCCGGTGGCAAGCTCCCCGTGACCTTCCCGCGCACGGTCGGGCAGATCCCCATCTACTACAACCACGAGAACACCGGACGCCCCTACGACCGGGCCAACCACTACACCTCCAAGTACCTCGACCTGGCCAACGGGCCCCAGTTCCCCTTCGGCCACGGCCTCAGCTACACCACCTTCGACATCGGCGAACCCCGGCTCAGCGTCAGCCGCATCCGGGCCGAGGCGCTGCGCAAGGGCGACACCGTCGAGGTCGCGGTGGCGGTGCGCAACACCGGGCGGCGCAAGGGCGATGAGGTGGTGCAGCTGTACATCCGCGATCCGGTGGCGAGCATCGTGCAACCGGTGCGCAGGCTCAGTGGCTTCCGCCGGGTCGGCCTCGGTCCGGGGAAGGCCACCACGGTCCGGTTCCGGCTGAGCGCCGAGGAGCTGGGCTTCTGGACCCAGGACCCGCACGGCCGGTTCCTGCTGCAGAAGGGCGAGATCCGGGTCTTCGCGGGCAACAGCTCGCTGGCCAAGCGGGGCCGCACCCTCACCATCACCTGAGCCCGGATACCCCCGCCCGTCAGCGACGTCACAGCGCGGCGGCCGAATTACTTGTAGGGTGCATGCTGACCCTACGCACCCGGAAGACGCCCTTGATGACCGCCGCGCCCTGGCCCTCGACCACCACGACGAGCGGACGAGACCCCGCGGCACCCCGCGCGGGCGGCTCCGGCCGCGGTGGGGCGGAGGCGCAGTGGGCGGTGTGATCACCGGCTTCGGTGTCATCGCGACCATCATCGTCACCGGCTATGTCATCGGGCGCCGCCGCTCTTTGGGCGTCCACGGCCGCGAGGTGCTCACCAAGCTCTCCTTCGATGTGGCCTCCCCCGCGCTGCTGTTCACCACGCTCTCCAAGGCCGACCTCTCCGCCGTCGTCTCCACACCGCTGCTGGTGACGGCCCTGAGCACGTTCGTGGTCGCGGGCACGTTCGTGGCCGTCGGCGCCGTACGGCGGTGGAGCGTCGGCCGGACGACGATCGGCGCGCTGTGCGCGAGCTATGTGAACGCGGGCAACCTCGGCATCCCCATCGCGATGTACGTCCTGGGCGACGCGAGCCTGATCGCCCCGGTGCTGCTCTTCCAGCAGCTCGTCATGACCCCGATCGCGCTGACGGTCATCGACCTCTCCCGCCCCGATACGCGCCCCTCGCTGATCCGCAGGCTGACCAGCCCGTTCCGGAACCCCATCGTGATCGGCTCGCTGTCCGGTGTCCTGGTGTCCGCCACGGGCTGGCGGATCCCCGGGCCGGTCATGGAACCGCTCTCGCTGCTGGGCGGCATGGCCGTGCCCGCCGTACTGCTGGCCTTCGGGATCTCGCTGCCGGGCAGTCAGCTCCCCGGGCGCGGCGAGGAGCGCGGGCCGGTGCTGCTGTCGGTGGCGCTGAAGTCCTTCGCCCAGCCGGTGGTGGCGTGGGCCATCGCGGCGGGTGTGTTCCGACTGAGCGGCCCGGCGCTGTTCGCCGCCGTCGTCACCTCCGCGCTACCGGCGGCTCAGAACCTGTTCACCTACGCCTCCCGGTATCAGACCGCCACCGTCCTGGCCCGTGAGTCGATCCTGCTGTCCACCCTGCTCGCGCCGCCGGTGCTGATGACGGTGGCCGCGCTGCTGGGCTGAGCCCGGCCCCCGCGGCGGACACCCGGACCGGGCGTTCGCACCCGTGTGCCACGTCGTCAACCGGTCCGGAAGAACTTTGTTTGCCCCTGGAGGCCAAGGGCAGGCGGATATTCGTGCTTCGGACCGTAGGCACGCACCGCGGGAGCAGTCTGCAACGCTCCAGACCGCGGCGGCGCGCCAGTCCGCACGTCCCCGTGAACCTCCCGCGATGCACTCCCGGTCCCAGGTGACCCGTCAGCCCATCGCAGGAGGTGTGTTCCATGACGACCGCGACGCAGGACATGACACGGCCCCAGACCGGCCCCACGAAGCACCCGCACGACGACGCGCCGGACACCGGCGCCGAGTTCGCGGAAATGGCCCGGCTCCCCGACGGCCCGGAGAAGGAGGCGCTGCGCCGCCGGGTGGTGGAGGCGTGGATGCCGATGGCCGAACGGCTGGCCCGGCAGTACCGCAACCGCGGCGAATCCCTGGAGGATCTGCAGCAAGTGGCCGCGCTCGGCCTGGTGAAGGCCGTCAAGCGGTACGACCCGGAACACGGCACCGCCTTCGCCGGGTTCGCGGTGCCCACGATCGTCGGCGAGATCAAGCGCCACTTCCGGGACCACCTGTGGGTGCTGCACGTCCCCCGCCGGGTCCAGGAACTGCGCAACCGGGTGCGGGCCGCCCACCGCGAGCTGTCCCACGGGGTGGACGACCGGCCGCCGCGGGCCCAGGAGATCGCCGAGCGGACCGGGCTTACCGAGAAGGAGGTGCGCGCCGGCATGGAGGCCATGGGCAGCTTCACCCCGCTCTCCCTGGACGCCCAGCTGACCGGCGCCGACGACGGCTACTCGCTGGCGGACACGCTCGGCGCCCAGGAGCCCGCGTACGATCGGGTGGTGGAGCGCGAGGCCGTGCGCCCCGGTCTCAGCCGGCTCCCCGACCGGGAGCGGCAGATCCTCTACATGCGTTTCTTCTGCGATATGACACAGAGCCGGATCGCCGAGCAGCTGGGCATCTCCCAGATGCACGTCTCACGGCTCATCAACCGCACCTGCTCCTCCCTGCGCGCTCAGGCGCTCGCGGAGGCCAACTGAGCCGGTCGCCACGTTGCGCCGCTGGAACGATGTGCATCGCCTTAGCGGGTGACCGTGGCGCCGTGGGGGGCTACGGCTCCCCCGGCGGGCTGCGAGGGTCGGGGCGGCGGGTGACGGACCAACGAAGGAGACCGAGCCAGTGAACAGCAATCCCGATCGTCCTCCTCCGGTGCGCGTCCCGGAACTCCTCAAGGGGCAGAAGGCGCTGGTGACCGGGGCGAACTCGGGGATCGGAAAGGCCACCGCGATCGCGCTGGGACGCTCCGGCGCCGATGTGGTGGTCAACTACGCCAGCGACCGGCCGGCCGCCGAGGCCGTCGTCGCCGAGATCCAGAGCCACGGTGTGCGGGCCTATGCCCATCAGGCGGATGTGTCCCAGGAGGACCAGGTCACCGACCTGGTGTCCACCATGGTCGACCGCCTGGGCACCATCGACATCCTCGTCGCCAACGCGGGACTCCAGCGGGACGCGCCCACCACCGAGATGACGCTCGAGCAGTGGCAGAAGGTCATCTCCGTCAACCTCACCGGCCAGTTCCTGTGCGCCCGGGAGGCCATCAAGGAGTTCCTGCGGCGCGGTGTGGTCCCGGAGGTGTCGCGGGCGGCCGGGAAGGTCATCTGCATGAGCTCGGTGCACCAGACCATCCCCTGGGCCGGCCATGTGAACTACGCGTCGTCCAAGGGCGGTGTGGCGATGCTGACGCAGACCCTGGCCCAGGAGTTCGCACCCCATAAGATCCGGGTGAACGCGATCGCGCCGGGCGCCATCAAGACCCCGATCAACCGCGACGCCTGGCAGACCCCCGAGGCGCGCGACTCCCTCCTGCGGCTCATCCCGTACGGCCGCGTGGGCGACACCCTGGACATCGCCAACGCCGCCGTCGTCCTGGCCTCCGACCTGTGCGACTACGTGGTGGGCACCACCCTCTACGTGGACGGCGGCATGACCCTCTTCCCGGGCTTCGCCACGGGCGGCTGAGCGGAGGCCGGGGCGCGGCGGGCGGAGTTCGGGAAGACTGGCGCGCATGCCCGAGACCCCGGTTTCCCTCATCCACCCCGTGCCCTACTACGCCCAGTGGGAGTCGCCCGGCCTGGTGCCCGGCATCATCGCGGGCACCCTGTCGGCGGCCGACGATCCGCTGTGGCAGAAGTCCGGGGCCGCGAGCCCGGAGGAGTACGCCTTCTGGTCGTGGCGGCTGTGCGGGATGGCGTGTCTGCGCATGGCGCTGGACCACTGGCGCGGCACCGCGCCACCCGCGGTGACACTCGCCGAGGAGTGTGTCGAGGCGGGGGCGTACGTGCGCCATCCGGACCGGGTGGACGGGCTTGTCTATGCCCCGTTCGCCGCCTACGCGCGACGGCGCTGGGAGCTGTTCGCCGAGTCCCGGCCCCAGCTTCCGGCCGAGGAGCTGCCAGGACATCTCGCGGCCGGGCGGCTCGCGATGCTGTCCGTCCACCCCTCCCTCCGCGCCCTGGACCCGCGGCCGCCGCACCGGGGTGGCCATCTGGTGCTGGCCGTCGGCGCCACCCCGGACCATCTTCTCGTGCACAACCCGTCGGGCTTCCCGGACGGCTCCCAGCGCTTCGCCGAGGTCCCCTGGGGCGACCTCGGGCGGTTCTACGCGGGGCGCGGTGTCCTCCTCGGTCCGGGCGAGTCCCGGTCGTAGGGCCCGCGCCGGCCGGCCCGCCCGCCACCCGGCCGTGTCACTCGTGCGCGGCGTTGCGGTTTCCGCGCGGCCGGGTACCCATGTGGTTCACGTAGATCATCCACGCACCGTCCCAGGGAGCCGCAGTGAAGTTCGGCGTATCCACGTTCGTCACCGACCAGGGCATCCGGCCCGCCCCCTTGGGGCGGGCTCTGGAGGAGCGCGGTTTCGACGCGCTCTTCATCGCGGAGCACAGCCATATCCCGGTGGAGCGCCGTACCCCCTATCCGGGTGGCGGGGACCTGCCGGAGGTCTACTACCGCACCCTCGACCCGTTCGTGACACTGGCCGCGGTCGCCACGGTCACCCGGCGGCTGCTGCTGGGGACCGGTATCGCCCTGCTGGTGCAGCGGGATCCGATCACCACCGCGAGCGAAGTGGCCTCCCTCGACCTGATCTCGGACGGACGGGCCGTCTTCGGGGTCGGCGCGGGCTGGAACCGCGAGGAGATGGAGAACCACGGGACCGATCCATCCACCCGGGGCCGGCTGATGGACGAGCGGCTGCGGGCGATCCGCGAGCTTTGGACGAAGGAAAAGGCCGAGTTCCACGGGGAGTTCGTGAACTTCGACCCCGTCTTCCAGTGGCCCAAGCCGGTCCAGCGGCCGCATCCGCCGATCTATGTGGGTGGTGGCGGCGATGCCGCGTTCCGGCGGATCGCCGCCGTCGGCGACGCCTGGCTGGCCAACAGCGGATCCCCCGAGGAGCTGCGCCCGCAGATCGAGCGGATGCGCGAGGTGGCCGGCCGCGAGGTGCCGGTGACGCTGTACGCGATGCCCGAGGACGCCGAGGTGGCCGAGGGGTATCAGCGCATCGGTGTGGAGCGGGCGCTGTTCTATCTGCCGACGATGCCGGAGGCGGAGACGATCGCACGGCTGGACTCGATGGCCCGGATCGCCGCCCGGTTCCAGTGAGGTGCCGGGGGTCGCGATGCCGCAGTTGACGAGCGCGCAGGCGCGGGAGCGCTTCGCACGGGCCAGGCTGGCCCGGCTGGCCACGGTCGGCGCCGAGGACCGCCCGCATCTGGTGCCGGTGGTCTTCGCGCTGACCGGCGACACGGTGGTGACGGCCGTCGACCACAAGCCGAAGCGGACAACCCGGCTGAAGCGCCTGGACAACATCCGCGCCCACCCCGCCGTATGCCTCCTGGTGGACGACTACGACGAGAACTGGGACCACCTGTGGTGGGCGCGCGCCGACGGCACGGCCCGCGTCCTGCCACCGGCCGACGAGTCGCCGGTGTCCTCGGATTACGTCCGGCTGCTCGTGGACACCTACCCGGCCCAGTACCGGGACCGGGCGCCGTGCGGGCCGGTCGTGGAGATCACCGTAGGGCGGTGGAGCGGCTGGCGGGCCGGATGAGCCCGTCCGCCCGTGGGCGGGTCAGCGCGCGGACTCCGCCATCCTCGCGAACTCGCTGCCCAGCTGGGACATGGCGTGGCCGTACTCCTCGGCGGAGACGGCCTCCCGGAGCGTGGCGAGGACCGCCCGGACACCCCGGTCGGCCTCCGGCTCGGACAGCCCGGTGCGCAGGTGCACCCTGCGGACCGACTCCTCGGGGTCGAAGATCTCCATCTCCCCGGGCCCGCGCCGAAGGGACTCCCGGAGGTGTCCGGGCAGCTCCTGGGCGAGCTCGCGGGCCTCGCCCGCGCTCAGGCGGGCCGCCAGGGTCTCGAGCGTGGCGCGGGTGACATCCGCCGCCTCCTGCCGTGACAGCTGGGTGCGGTCCGCCACCGTCTGGAAGAACTCCCGGTCGTCCATGCGGGCCTCCCTATGACGCGCACCAGGACACGGCCTCACCACCACCTTGCCATGCGGTTCCACCGCCCGCGAGGCGCTGGAACCGGCACGGAGGGACGATGGATCTGTGGGCTACGGCCATCTTGTCCCCCCGAGGAGGTGGACGACCATGACTTACTCCTCCGACAGTCCGCATGGCGCCGGGCGGCCCGGCGAGGAACCCTACGGCCGGCCGGGAGAGCGGCCCTCCGAGGAGGGCACCCCCTACGCCACGATGCAGAACATGCTGTCCAACACCACCTGGCAGGTCCTGGTGACCGCGGGTCTGGTGGCGATCGCGCTCGGTATCATGGTGCTTGCGTGGCCGGGTCCCTCCCTGGTGGTGATCGGCGCCCTGTTCGGCGCGTATCTGCTGATCAGCGGGATTTTCCAGCTGGCCGGGGCCTTCGGTTCGCATATTCCGAGGAATCTGCGGGTGCTGAGTTTCGTCACCGGCGCGCTGAGTGTGCTGCTGGGACTGCTCTGCTTCCGGGCGCCGGCCCAGTCGATCCTGCTGCTCGCGCTGTGGATCGGCTTCGCCTGGCTGATCCGGGGCGTGATGCAGACCGCCATGGCGATCTCCGGTGAGGACCTGCCCGCCCGGGGCTGGCAGCTGTTCCTCGGTGTGCTCACCATCCTGGGCGGGATCATCCTGATCGTGGCGCCCTTCGGCTCGATCACGGCGCTCACCGTGGTGGCCGGTATCTGGCTGCTCGCGCTGGGCATCATCGAGATCATGCACGGCATCCAGCTGCGCACCAGTCTCGGCGGACCCGGCGCCCCGCGCGCCGAGCACCGGGGGACGCGCTTCCCCCGCTTCCGGTCGCAGCCACATCCTCAGGCGTAGCCCGGCCGCCGCGACGGCCGTGAGTGGCCGTCGCGGCGGACCGCGGACGATCAGGGTCAGGGGCTCCGGCTCGGGACGGGATGGCGGGGTGGGGCGGGGGGTGTCAGCGGGTCTGCACCCACCACGCCATCAGACCGATGGCCGCGGTGCCGCACGCGTACGAGGCACCCCGGACGAAGTTGGCGGCGGCGAGTCGGCCGTATCGACGCCATCTGCTGCTGGAACGGCTGGGTACCGGCGGGCGAACCTCCATGGTGTGCATATGGAGCCCCTTTCGTGAACGTACGGACAGTGACTGTCCGACACGAGGGAACGACGCGCTGGAGAAAGCATACAAAAGTGTGAACTTGCTCCATGCATCGGACTCGCCGAAAAAATTCCTTTCGACACGATTTCAGGACATTGCCGCTCAGCGGGTCTTGGCGGTCGCGGGGACGGTGCGGGTGGCGGTGTTCCAGCCCGAGATCCGCACCGAGGGGGCCGAACCGCCCAGGTCCGCCGTGCGATAGGTGGCGGTGAGCGTCACCGACTCGCCCGGCCACAGGCTCACCTCGTTGTCCGACCAGCGAACGGGCAGGACCGGCTTGCCCGAGCCGTTCACCAGATGGGCGTCCACGAGCAGTGCCGGTGTGCGCCCGCTCCCGGTGTTGCGCAGGGTGACGGTCGTGGTAGCGGTGGAGTCCGGCCCGCCGGTCGTGGTGGCGGTGGCGGACACCGGCGCCTCGGCCATGTCGTCGAGCCCGGTCAGATCCGCGTACGAGGTGGTGGGGGTGTAGTACCAGTCGGTGTTGTCCCAGTCGAGCACGTCCTTCTCGGTGGAGAGCCAGTACACATTGCGGCTGACCTCCTTGCCCGCGCCATCGGTGAGCTGGAGCTTGACCAGATAGGCGCCGGACAGCCCGCTCACATCGGCCGGGACGGTGAGCGCGGTGGCCTTGCCACCGTCGCCCGGCACCCGGAGGCCGGTGGCGCTCTGGTCGAACTTCCGGGTGCCGTCGGGGGTGTAGAGGCTGACCCGGGCGGTGAGACCGGTGGCCGCGGTGTGCTCGCTGTTGACCACGACCACCGAGCGGGAGTCGTAGGAGTACTGGATGTGCAGCGGCTCATTGGCCTTCTTGGCGCCGTAGTAGGCCCCGCCCTGATCCGAAAAGCGGTCGAAGAGCTGCCAGTGGAGCGAGGTCCAGCCGCTGTTGAGCATCCAGTGGACGACACCGGTGGCGGGCCGGGAGGTGTCGGAGAAGTTGCGCGCGTACGCCTCGAACTGGGCGCGCACCGCCTCGTACCGTGCCAGCCCGGCCTTGCGCACGTAATCCGTCAGCCCGGTCGGCTTTCCGTAGCGGCCGATCAGCGCGTTGTCGAACAGCTTGAGGTCACCGAAGGTGGCGGACGGGGACCGGTGGTACTGCTTGGCCGACGGATCCCGCCACAGGGTCTCCAGTTCGCTCGGGGACATCATGCGACGAAGCGTGTCCAGGGTGGGGATGTCGGGTCCGGCGCTGGTCTCGGAGTTGAAGCCGGTGGCGCCGCCCTCGCGCTTGGCGTACCAGTAGTCCGGCGGGACCCAGTCGTAGGGGCCGGTCATCTTCATGCCGGACTTCCCGAGTTGCGGTGAGGACTTGGCGGAGGCGGCGGGGATCACCGGGTTCGGCCAGTCGGCGGCCTTGAGGGCGTCCAGGTAGTTCTTCTCGATGGTGGCGTCGGGGGCGAAATCGCTGCCGATGAGGAAGGAGATGACGCTGGGGTGGTCGCGCAGCCGCGCCGCCTCGGCGGCCATCGAGTCCTTGGCGACCGGGTAGTCGGCGGGGGTCCACTTCTCCCCCGTCTCATCGCCGTTGACCTGGCCCTCCCACTTGTCGCAGCACTCCCAGCCGGGGAGGGTCAGGACGCCGTAGCGGTCGGCGAGGTCGAAGAACTCGTCCGGCTCGATATGGCCTTCGAGGCGGACGGTGTTCAGCCCCAGGTCGAGGGTGTACTTCAGCCGGTCCTCCACCGAGCGGGCGTCCCAGCGCAGAAACACATCGGGGGACCAGCCGCCCGCCTTGATCAGCAGCGGGCGTCCGTTGATCCGGTACTGACGGGCACCGTCGGCGTTGAGCGGCGCCTTGACGTCGCGGATGCCGAAGCTGTGGTGGGCGGTGTCGGAGGAGGTGCCCGAGACGGTGGCGGTGAGGTCGAGGTCGTACAGCGGCTGACCGCCCATCCCGGCGGGCCACCACACCTTGGGCCGGTCCAGGCGCAGCTGGGGGAAGTCGGCGGGGGTGAAGGCGACGGCCTTGGTCTCGTGCGGGGCGAGCGAGACCGTGCGGCTGATGGCCGCGGGGCCGGCCGTGCCGGAGACCGTGGCGGTGACCGACGAGGCGGAGTCGTTGCGGACCCGCGCCTTGACGGTGAGCTCGGCGGAGGCGAGCGATTCGGTGTCCAGCCGGGTCGTCACATGCGCGTCGCGCAGGGCCACCGGGCCGCCACGGCGCACCAGCACATCGCGGACGATGCCCATGTTCTCGTCGGGCGGGGGCTGCAGCCAGTCGATCCAGCCCATCGTGAGGTTCTTGCGCGGATCGTTGGGCTGGACGCGGAACGCCACCGTATTGGCCCCCGCCCTGACCAGCTCGGTGACGTCCAGCTCATGCTGGGTGTACGCACCGGCGATCCGGTCCTTGGTGGCCACCTGGACGCCGTTGACATACACATCGGCGGCGGACACCACACCGCTGACGTCCAGATAGGTGCGGCGGGAGGGGTCGGCCACGGTGAAGTCGCCGCGATACCACCAGGGGACGGTGAAGTCGGCCGCGGGGATCTTCTCGAGGTTGGTCGAGTAGAACGGATCCGGGTACGCACCGGCCGCGAGCAGCCCGGCGAGCACCGTCGACCGGGGCCCCACCGAGTGCCAGCCGGACGCGGGGTAGCCGGGGGTGGAGATGGCCGCGGGGGTGTCGGACACCTTGGCCGAGGACTGCGTGGCGAAGCCCGCGAGCGGCGTCGCGGTGCCGGGCGCCGCGCCCACCCGGGTCACCGGGGTCGGACCGCCCGCCGCCGGGCCGCCGCGCGGGGGCGCGGCGCCCGTGGTGAGGGAGACGGTGAGGAGCAGGCCGCCGACCGCGAGCGAGGCGGTCAGAGCGCGCCGGACGCGGGCTCGCGCCCGCCGCCGGAATGGTGCCGGACGGAGGACCACGGATGTCTCCCTGGGGGCAGGCAGCACATTGGTTAAGTAGGTTTCCTAACAACCAACGGACGGTAGAGAGCTGAGCGAGCCATGTCAACCAGCCCCGCCGAGAATGCCCTTCCGGCGGATAGCGCAATGGGGTGCGGGGCCGCGGTGCTGCGCGGTCGGGTGCGACGCGGTCACGCGCGGCACGGTTGAGTGCGACGCGGCCAGGTGCGCGGCGCGGCCACGCGCGACGCGGTCGGGTGCGGCGTGGCCAAGCGCGACGCGGTCAGGTGCGCGGCGCAGCCAAGCGCGATGCGGTCGGGTGCGGCACGGCCAGACGCGACGCAGCCAAGCGCGACGCAGCCCGGCGCGGCACGGCCACGCGCGGCGCGGTCGCACTGGCGGGGCCAGCGGGGTTGGGCATGGCCAGTGCGGACCAGGCGCGGGGCAGCCAACGCGGCGGGCGCGGGGCGCTGGCCGCGCTCGGCCTCGCGGGTCGTTCAGGCGTGCCAGCGCAGCACCGCGCCCAGGCCTCCGGCCGGTCCCTGGAGACCCTCGGGCACCACCAGCACCTCGGTGTCGGCCATCGTCGCGGACCGCATCAGCGCGTCGTCCGCGCGGGCGGCTTCGGGCGCTCTGACGCCCATGGCGCGCGCCTGGGAGCGCTGCACGGCCATCTGATCGGCGTCCGGCCCGATCCACACCTCGTGGCGCATATCGCCCCCCGCGTGCCCCAGCAGGAGCGTGGCCGCCTGGTGGCGGCGCATGGCCTCCACCACCGCCGGTACGCCCTCCGCCGCACCGCTGCTCGGCGGCCCGGTGCCGTCGTGTCCGCCCAGGGCCGGTCCGCCGGGGCGGCCCCGGCCGGCGCGGAAGAGGTCGAGGACCGTCTCCAGATGGGCGCGGGCGTACTCCGCCCGAGCGTGGTCGATCTCCGCGTTCAGCTGCTCGGAGCAGCCTGCGGCCCTGCTGCCGTGGCGCGTCTCCTCCGTCTTGGCCCGCAGCGGCTCGGGCAGCCGGTCGCGTACGGCCCGTCGCTCGCGCGCGTCACCGGCCAGGATCAGCAGGTCGGCGTCGGTGTCCGTCCACTGCCGCATCAGTTCGTCGGCCACGCGGTCGGCGGTCTGCTCCCAGGTGTTCCCGACCCGGTTGCGGTAGTGCCACTCAAAACGGTCGGCGGGCACCGACCGATGGCCCCGGCCATGCGCTCTGCGGCCCCCGGCACGCCCCGCCGGGCGGGCACCGGTGTCGTCCCGCAGCTCCAGATCGGCCCCCGCCTGGTCGACGAAGGCCACCAGACAGGCCGGCCACTCACCGCGGAACGCGGCCAGCGGCGCCACTCGCGGCAGCATCGACCAGGACGTCACCACATCGATCGGGGACGTGGCCAGCGGCAGGTCGAGCACCACCTCGCCGTCCGCGGCGAACAGCGCCCGCCCCGCGGACGCCCTGGCCCATTGCTCACCGGCCAGCCGCTCGATCACCGCGTCACAGGTGGCGCGGTCGGCGCCCTGGCCGGTCAGCTGATCCGCCACGAACCGCTCCCGCAGCCTGCGCCGCCTGGGCGCGTCCTCCGTGCTGCGGGAAGTGTCCATGTACACGCCCGCCCATGGACCGGGGCGGTCGAACAACGGCTTCAGGAATCCAACGTCCATGACCTCCCCCAAACCCGGGGAAACACACGGCAGAAAACCGGTCGACCCGACTCGCGCGGATCGCCGTTTCGCTCCTGACACCAGGATCCCTCCACCTCACCGGGATCGCCAGAGCCGACTAAAATCGCTGTCATGGCTCGCTCCAACGAGGAGGTCGAAGCCCTCCTGCGCGAATACGCCGATCTGCTCCTGATCACGGGCGGGGACGCGTACCGGGCGCGTGCGTACGAGAAGGCCGCCCGTGCGATCGGCGGCCACGCGGCCGACATCTCGCAGTTCGACGCGAAGGCGCTGCGGGACATCCCCAACGTGGGCCGGTCGATCGCCGACAAGGTGGTCGAGTACCTGCACACCGGGACCATGCCCGCCGTCGAGGAGGCGCGCGCCGCGATCCCGGCCGGGGTGCGGGAGCTGACCGCCATCCCGGCGCTCGGGCCGAAGAAGGCCATGATCCTCTACGAGGAGCTGGAGATCTCCTCCATCGACCAGCTGGCCCAGGCCATCGAGGACCATCAGCTGCGCGACCTCAAGGGCTTCGGGCCGAAGTCCGAGGAGAACATCCTGCACGGCATCGGGCTGATGCGTGCCGCGGGCAACCGCATCCCGCTCGACGAGGCCATGGACGTGGCCGATGACATCGTCTCCACGCTGTCCAAGGTGCCCGGCTGCCGGCGGTGTGCGTACGCCGGGTCGCTGCGCCGGATGAGGGAGACCGTGGGCGATGTGGACATCCTGGTGGCGGCGGAGGAATCCGGCCCGTTCATGGAGGCGTTCACCCGGCTGCCGCTGACCTCCGAGGTGATCGCCCACGGCCAGAAGAAGACCTCGATCCGCACCACGAAGGGGCTCCAGGTGGATCTGCGGGTCCTGCCGCTGGACTCCTGGGGCGCGGGACTGCTCTACTTCACCGGCTCCAAGGCACACAACATCCGCATCCGCGCGATCGCGGTGCGCCATGGCCTCAAACTCTCCGAGTACGGCCTCTTCGAGACCAAGAGCGGGAAGACCGTCGCCTCACGGAGCGAGGAGGACGTCTACGCCCGGCTCGGCATGGACTGGATCCCGCCGGCGCTGCGCGAGGACCGGGGCGAGGTCAAGGCGGCCCTCGAAGGCCAACTCCCCCGGCTGGTCGAGGAGTCCGACCTCCGGGGCGATCTGCACACCCACACCAACCTCACCGACGGGCTGGAGTCGCTGGAGGACATGATCGCCAAGGCGGAGCGGCGCGGCTACGCGTACTACGCCATCACCGATCACGCGCCCAAGCTGTATATGCAGCAGATGACCGAGGAGAAGATGCTGGCGCAGCGGGAGCGGGTGCGCGCACTCGACCGGGGGCGTGGCCGCGGGGACACCCGGCTGCTGCACGGTGTGGAGCTGAACATCGACGTCGACGGGGACGTGGACTGGCCGCCCGAGTTCCTCGAGGACTTCGACCTGTGCGTGGCCTCCGTGCACACCCAGTTCGGCCTGGACCGCAAGGCCATGACCCGGCGGCTGGTGCGGGCCTGCGAGAACCCGCATGTGCATATCATCGGCCATCCGACCACCCGGCTGATCGGCAAACGGCCCGGTATCGACGCCGACTTGGACGAGGTGTTCGCCGCCTGCGCCCGCACCGGCACCGCGCTGGAGATCAACGCACATCCGGACCGGCTCGATCTGTCGGACGAGAACATCCTGCGGGCCAAGTCGCACGGGGTGGTGTTCGCCCTGGACAGCGACGCCCACTCGACCCGGGATCTGGACAACATGCGGTACGGGGTGGGCATGGCCCAGCGGGGCTGGCTGACCCCGGACGATGTCATCAACACCTGGTCGCTCACCCGGCTGCGGCGTTTCCTGCGCAAGGACACGGGGCACCAGCCCCCAACATGACCACTTCCGAATCCGACCCCTCCTACCCCGCCCGTCAGGCCCCCGGCGCCGAAACCGTCGCCGAGCTGGACGCACGGGTCATCGACTGCCGTGCCTGCCCCCGGCTGGTCCAGTGGCGGGAGGAGGCCGCCCGCACCAAGCGCCGGGCCTACGCCGACTGGGAGTACTGGGGGCGGCCGGTGCCCGGGTTCGGGCCACCGGACGCCGGGGTGGCGATCGTGGGGCTCGCACCGGCCGCCCACGGTGGAAACCGCACGGGCCGGATGTTCACCGGCGACCGCGCCGGCGACTTCCTGTACGCCGCGCTGTACGACCTGGGGCTGGCCAGCCAGCCGACCGCCACCCACCGCGGCGACGGTCTGGAGCTGTACGGGGTCAGGATCACCTCGCCGGTGCACTGCGCCCCGCCCGCCAACCGGCCCACCCCCGAGGAGCGGGACACCTGCCGCTCGTGGCTGGCCCGCGAGCTGCGGCTGCTGCGGCCGACGCTGCGGACCGCGGTAGTACTCGGCGCGTTCGGCTGGCAGGCCGTGATGCCCGCCCTGGAGGCCGCCGGATGGGCCGTGCCCCGGCCCCGGCCGGTGTTCGGACACGGCGCGCGGGCCACGCTGCGGGCGGCCGACGACGGGCCGCCGCTCACGCTCTTCGGCTGCTACCACGTGAGCCAGCAGAACACCTTCACCGGACGGCTCACCCCGGCCATGCTGCGCGAGGTGCTCGGCGCGGCGGCCGGGGCGGCGGGGCTTCCGGTCTCCGGCTAGGGCACCGGGGGGGGTCGTAGGTCGTCTCGTAGGCCGTAGGGAAACTCGTAGGCCGTAGGGAACAGGCCGTAGGGAAAGGGGAGGCCCCGGGCACTGGGGCAGGAGGGCGCCCGGGACCTCGTTCATGGGGTGGGCCGGATCAGTTGAGGCCCTGGCCCGCGACGCTGCCGGTGTCACCGGCCCCGGTGGCCGCGCCCGCGTCACCGGCGCCCGCATCGCCAGCGCCCGCGTCACCGGCTCCGGCGTTGCCCGCGCCTGCGGCGTCACCGGCGCCGCCCGCCGCGTCACCAGCACCGCCCGCCGCGTCACCAGCACCACCGGCCGCGTCACCGCCACCGGCGCCGCCGCCGTCCGCGCCGATGACCGCTCCGGTGGCCTCCAGCGCGGCGGTCACCGGCTGGAAGAACGTCTCGCCGCCCTGGGTGCAGTCGCCGCTGCCGCCGGACGTCAGCCCGACCGCCGCGTCCTCGGCGAACATCGCGCCACCGCTGTCGCCGGGCTCGGCGCACACATCGGTCTGGATGAGGCCGTTGACGATGTCGCCGTTGCCGTAGTTCACCGTGGCGTTGAGGCCGGTGACCGTGCCGTCGGTGACTCCGGTCGTGGAGCCGGAGCGCTGCACCTTCAGGCCCACGCTCGCCTCGACGGCGCGCCCGATCTCCTGGGTGTTGCCGTTCTGGAGGTCGACCGTGCTGGACGGCTGGGTGGTGGCGTCGTCGTACATCACCAGCGCGAAGTCGTTCTCGGGGAACTTGGAGTCCTGCACCGTGCCCACCTGCTGGGCACCGGCCTCGTCCGAGGTCCAGGTCTGGGATTCGTTGCCGCAGTGGCCCGCGGTCAGGAAGCCCGGCGCGCCGTCGACGCTGACGTTGAAGCCCAGGGAACAGCGGGCACCACCGCCGAAGATGGCATCGCCGCCGTCGAGCCCACCGGCCGCGGCGTCCCCGCCGCCCCCGGCGTCACCCGCACCGCCCGCGGCGTCACCGGCGCCACCGGCGGCACCGGCGGCATCACCCGCACCGCCCGCGGCCTCTCCGGCGCCACCCGCACCGGCGTCATCCGCACCGCCCGCCGCACCGGCGGTCTCCTCGCCGTCGAACTTCTTGAACTCGCCCGTGCTGCGCTTGACGCTGACCGTGCCCGCCATCTGGCCCGTGGCCTTGGTCAGCGTGTCCCACTTCGTGCCGGTCACCGTCCGGTCGGCGGTCACCTGGACCTTGTTGGTGACCGGGTCGATCGACCAGGCGGTGCCGGGCACCGACGCGTCGCTGCTCAGCGTCTGGGTGGCGGTCTTCAGATCGGCCATGCTGTTCTGGACGACCTTCGCCACGGCGCCCTTGGCCCGGACGGACTCGGCGGAGTCCTCGTCGACCACGTTCATGACCAGTTGGCGGTTGCCGTTGTCGTAGTACCAGCCCGCGCCGTTGTCACCGAGGTCCGAGGCGAGACTCCTCGCGAGCTTCACCGCGGCCGGGGACGAGAAGGTCTTGGCGCCCGACGTCTCGTCCGGGTTCGCGTTCGCGTTGGGCAGCATGATGGCGGCTGCCCCGAGCGCGGTGATGGCGGCTCCGGAAATGGCGAGGGTCCGCTTGTTCACACGTCGGTGGCTCAACTCACTGACCTCCAGTCGGGGATGCGCGGCAGGCGTGTGCGGAGCGCTTGCCGCGTTCCGCCACGCCCCCGCGCGGGGCCACCACGTCGTACGTGGACGCGTTCGCCCCGTTCTCACCCGTACTCAAGGTCTGATGAATGGCTGCGCCGAACGATCCGGATCGGTAAGCTCCGCCGGTTCGGCCGATCGTCGTGACGCCTGCGGCGGGCTACTCCCCTCCCCGCCCCTTCCCACAACTGGGGCTCCGCCCCAGACCCCGAGGGCCCAGGGCGAAGCCCTGCCACGCACCAGACACCCCGTAGCCGGGACACCGGCTATCCGCGCTCGGCGGCCTCGGCCTGGGCGCGCAGCTCCCACACCTCGCCGAGCGACATCCGCTCCCCCTCGGCGGGGGAACCGCCGGTGTCCTCGAAGTGGTCGACGTACGCGCCGATGAACTCCTGCCAGCGCTGGTTGGCCGGGTCCTCGTCCAGCGCCGCCATCGCGGCCGCGAAGTCCTCGCAGTCCACGAGGTGGAAGAGATGGCGTCCGCTGCGCCAGATCCGCCAGTCGGTGATCCCGGCCCGGCGCAGCGCCGCCAGCAGGTCCTCCGGGACCGTGGCGTGCACCTGCTCATAACCGGACTCCTGGCCCTCCTTGAGGACCGAGTGCAACGCCACCCGCATCGGCGCTCCTCCTTCTTCCGCTGCTTCAGTTGCCGGGCGGCCACGGCGGCCGCCCGTCAACGATCCATGATGCAGCGCTCACCCCTTCTGTTCGACGCGCACCCAGTCCACCTCCGCCTGCACTCCCCCGGCCGCGATCCGGTCGACGCTGGACTGCGGCAGGCCCCAGTAGGGGGTGGTGACCTTGTTCCACCCGGCCGGGTACGCCCCGCCCAGGGCGAGGTTGAGTATCACGTACTGGTTGTGGCCGAAGACCCACTGGCCACGGGTGGACTCGAGCTTGTTGCGGCTCGTCTCCTGGACCACCCGGTCGTCGACGAGGAAGCGCATCCCGGTGGGTGTCCACTCCACCGCGTAGGTGTGCCACTGGTCGGCGCGGCCACCGCCCGGGTAGGTCTGGCGGGCGCCGATGTTGCCGTCCGCCGAATAGCCGGGGCCGTGCAGGGCGGTGCTGGTCCAGTCGGCGTAGCCGATGTTCTCCATGATGTCGGTCTCACCGGAGGAGGGCCAGGACACCGAGGGATCGTCCACATCGCTGCCCAGCAGCCAGAACGCGGGCCAGTAGCCGTCGCCGACCGGCAGCTTCATCCGGGCGCTGACCCGGCCGTAGGTGAAGTCCAGCTTGGTGTGGGTGTCGATGCGTCCGGAGGTGAAGTCGTACGTGCCGCCGCCCGCCTGGGTGCAGCCCTTGCAGTACTTCGCCCTGAGGACGAGATTGCCGTTCTCGGTGCGGATGTTGTCGGAGGAGTCGACATACGCCTGCGACTCGCCGTTGACCGACCCCATCTCCTGGCCGGTCCGCACCACACGCCACTTCGAGCGGTCGAGGGAGGCGCCGGTGAAGTCGTCAAAGAACGTCGTCCGGTACGCACCGGACTGTTCCCCGGGGAGGGCCGGGTACGCGGCGGAGGCGCTCCCACCGGTGCCCCAGACCTGGAACTCGTAGAGGGAGTAGCCGAATTGGGCGGTGGCCGGGGCCGGGTTGTAGAAGGAACGGCGCTCCTTCCCCAGCATCCGCACATAGCGGCCCTTGGCGGGTTGCGACAGCTTCACGGTGTCATGGCGGCCCACCGCGTCCGCGGGGGACTTCACATCCGCGCGGCGGGCGGCCACCTCGGCGGCGGAGGGCTGATAGACGGTGCGCCAGGTGCGGTTGTCGTCGGACACCTGCACCTGGTAATCGACGGCGTAGGCGGCCTCCCAGTAGAAGTCGACGGTGTCGATCGTGGAGGTCGCGCCGAGGTCCACCGAGACCCAGCGGTCGGCGTTCCAGTCGCTGGACCAGCGGGTCTGGTCGTCCTTGAGGTTGGCGGGCCAGCCGCCGTCGGTCACGAAGGCGGGCGAGTTGCCCGCGTGCTGGTAGTAGTTGGAGTAGGCGGGGTGGTTCAGGGCGAGATTGGTCCGGGTCGTGGACGCCGGGGCGGGCTCTCCGCCGTACACCTTGAACGAGTACAGCGAATAGCCGTGCGGCGTGCCGCGCTCGATGCCACGCATCCGTACGTAGCGGCCGACGACGTCCTGCGGATGGGTGTGGGCGGTGACGGATCCTCCGGTACCGGCGTCCTCGGTGTAGAAGGGGGCCCAGTCGGTGCCGTTCTTCGACACCTCCAGGACGTACTTCTTGCCGTAGGCGGCCTCCCAGTCCAGGACGACCCGGTCGATCCGGATGGTGGCGCCGAGGTCGACGCGTATCCACGCGTTGTCGGTGAACGGGCTGGACCAGCGGGTCGACCCGTTGCCGTCGAAGGCCAGGCCCGGCGCGGTGCCGTCGTTCTCGCTGCCGGACGCGGTGACGGCGCCGTGGTCCGCGGCGTACGCGGCCGCCGCCCGGTCGGTGTCCCACGTCGCCTGGGCGGCGGTCGCGGTGGAGTGCGAGGTGGGTGTGGCGAGGGCCGGGCCCGTGGTCAGCACCGCCACCGTGGCCAGGGTGGCGAGGGCGCTCAGCAGGATGCGGGGGGTACGGGATGGCATGCGGCTCTCCTCGGTGAGGTCGTGGGGTGCACGTGTGATGCCGATGGGTGTTCGTGCCGATGTGCCGATGTGCCGTCGTGCCGATGTGCTTTGCGTTGTGGCTATGTGCTGCGGGCGGACTTTTCCCCTCCCCGCCCCTTCCCGTAACCAGGGGCTCCGCCCCTGGACCCCGCGGTCCGGAGCGGAGCCCCGCCACCCGGCGGAACCGCATATCAATGCCGGGGGAAGGGGCGGAACCCCGGTCCGGGGTCAGGGACGGACCCCGGACCCGGAGTCTGAGGCAGAGCCCCGACCCAGGGACTGGGACGGAACCCCAACCCAGACCCGGGGCGGAACCCCGGCCCGGAGTCTGGGACGGACCCTCGACCCAGGGTCTGGGACGGAACCCCGGCCCGGAGTCTGGGACGCGAGCCCAGGGTCAGGGACGAACCCCGACCCAGGGTCTGAGGCAGAGCCCCCGGCCCAGGGCCAGGGCCCGACCCAGGGTCTGAGGCGGGAACCCGGCCCAGAGTCTGGGACGGAACCCCGGCCCGGATGTCTGAGGCGGAACCCGGGGCCGGGGCCTGGGGCGGGACCCCCGACCCAGGGTCTGGGGCGGAGCCCCGGCCCGGGGGTCTGGGACCGAACCCCGGCCCGGGGGTCTGGGACCGAACCCCGGCCCGGGGGTCTGGGACCGAACCCCGGCCCGGGGGTCTGGGACGGAACCCCGGTCTCGGGGTCTGGGGCGGAGCCCCGGTCTCGGGGTCTGGGGCGGAGCCCCGGTCTCGGGGTCTGGGGCGGAGCCCCGGTTTTGGGGGCTGGGGCGGAGTCCCGGTTTTGGGGAGGGGCGGGGAGGGGAGCGGCGCGCCGCAGGTGGAACTACTTGTCCAACACCCCCTAGGCGGCGCGGCGGGCCCGGCCCCGATGGTCGCGGATGATCTCCGCGTAGCGGTGGCCGGTCCCCTTGATGGTGCGGACCTGGGTGCGGTAGTCGACGTGGACGAGACCGAAGCGCTTGTCGTAGCCGTAGGCCCATTCGAAGTTGTCCAGCAGCGACCAGGCGAAGTACCCGGCCAGCGGGGCGCCCTTGCGGACCGCCGAGGCGCAGGCCGCGAGGTGCTGGACGAGGTAGTCCTGGCGCTCCGGGTCGTCCACGGTCCCGTCCGGGCGTACGACATCGGGGTAGGCGGAGCCGTTCTCGGTGACGTACAGCTTGCGGGCGCCGTATTCGCCGGTCAGGCGCAGCAGCAGGGTTTCGATACCACCGGCCTCGATCTCCCAGTCCATGCCCGTGCGGGGGACGTCCGGGCGGCGGACGGCGCGGGCGTGGGGGGCCGGGCCATCGGGGTCGTCGGTGACGGTGGCCGGGAAGTAGTAGTTCAGGCCCAGCCAGTCCAGGGGTGCGGCGATGGTGTCCAGGTCGCCGGGGCGTTCCGGCAGTTCGACCCCGTACACCTCGCGCATGTCGGCGGGGAAGCCACGGCCGTGCACCGGGTCCAGCCACCAGCGGTTGGTGTGGCCGTCCATGCGCCGCGCGGCGGCCTGGTCCTCCGGCCGGTCGGTGGCCGCCTCCACGGTGTTGAGGTTGTTGACGATGCCGACCTCGGCGCGTGGCGCGACGGCCCGGATCGCCTGGGCGGCGAGGCCGTGGCCGAGCAGCAGGTGGTAGGAGGCGCGGACCGCCGCGGTCAGATCGGTGAGTCCGGGCGCCATCACGCCCTCGAGGTGGCCGATCCAGGCCGAGCACAGCGGCTCGTTGAGGGTGGTCCAGTGGTGCACCCGGTCGCCGAGGCGGTCGGCCACCACCGAGGCGTACGCGGCGAAGTGTTCCGCGGTGTCGCGCTCGGGCCAGCCGCCGCGGTCCTGGAGCACCTGGGGAAGGTCCCAGTGGTACAGGGTGACGGACGGGGTGATGCCCGCCTCCAGCAGGCCGTCGATCAGCTCGTCGTAGAAGGCCAGGCCCTTGGCGTTGACCGGTCCGTCGCCGCCCGGCACCACGCGTGGCCAGGCGATGGACAGCCGGTAGGCGTTGGTGCCCAGCCGCTTCATCAGCCCGATGTCCTGGCGCCAGCGGTGGTAGTGGTCGCAGGCCACATCGCCGTGGTCGTTGCCCGCCACCTTGCCGGGGGTGTGCGAGAAGGTGTCCCAGATCGAGGGCGACCGTCCGTCCTCGGCGACGGCTCCCTCGACCTGGTAGGCGGAGGTGGCCGTGCCCCACAGGAAGTCGTGCGGGAAGGCTGTGAGGTCCAGGAGTTCGGACACGTACGTCCTTTCAGAGGTGGGGAGGTCAGAGGCGGGGAGGCCGGTCACTTCACGGCTCCGGCGGTGAGTCCGGCCACGAGATAGCGCTGCAGCAGCAGGAAGCCCGCGACCACGGGGACACTGACGACGAGCGAGGCGGCCATGACCTGGTTCCAGTACACCTCGGTCTGGGTGGCGTAGCCCTGGAGGCCCACGGCGAGGGTGCGGGTGGCGTCGTTGGTCATCACGGACGCGAAGAGCACCTCGCCCCAGGCGGTCATGAACGCGTAGACGGCGACGGCGACGATGCCGGGGATCGCGGCCGGGACGACGACCCGGAACAGCGCGCCCAGCGGTCCGCAGCCGTCCACCAGCGCGGCCTCGTCCAGATCGCGTGGCACCGAGTCGAAGTACCCGATGAGCATCCAGATCGAGAACGGCAGCGAGAAGGTGAGATAGGTGAGGATGAGGCCGCCCCGGGAGCCGAAGAGGGCGATGCCGGTGGCGTTGCCGATGTTCACGTAGATGAGGAACAGCGGCAGCAGGAAGAGGATCCCGGGGAACATCTGGGTGGACAGGACGGTGACGGTGAACACCCGCTTGCCCCGGAACCGGTACCGGCTGACCGCGTACGCGGCGAACACGGCGATCACCACCGAACAGACGGTCGCCGCGCCCGCCACGATGGCCGAGTTCATGAAGTACTTGGCGAGCGGCACCGTCGACCAGATGTCGATGTAGGGGCGGATGGTCAGCCCGCTCGGCAGCCAGCGGAACGTCCCCGAGACGTCCTCCAGTGGCTTCAGGGAGCTGGAGACCATGACGTACACCGGCAGCAGGACGAACCCGGTGAGCAGGGTGAGGAAGATCCGGCGGGCCCAGAGGAAGGACCGGGGGGCGGCCATCGGTGAGCGGGGCCGCGCCGGGGAGGTGCTAGACATCGGCCGTCTTCCTTCGTCGGGAGGTCAGCAGGAGGTACAGGCCCGTCACCACGAGCAGGAAGAGCAGCAGCAGGACGGACATGGCGGACCCGGTGCCGAAGTTCCAGGTGGCGAACGTCGTCTGGTAGACGTGGATCGAGATGAGGTCCGCGGCCTCCGGCGCTGCCTTGCCGAACAGCACATACGGGGTGTTGAAGTCGTTGAACGTCCACAGGAACAGCACCAGCACCAGCACCTGGTTGACCGGGCGCAGCGAGGGCAGGGTGATGCGGCGGATCTGCTGCCACATCCCGGCGCCGTCGAGGGCGGCCGCCTCGTAGAGCTCCTTGGGGATGTTCTGCAGACCGGCCATGATGACGAGGAACGCGAACGGCCAGCCCTTCCACACCGACACGGTGAGCAGGGCGATGAAGCTGTTGTCGCCGATGAGCCAGAACGAGGGCTTGTCGGTGAGGCCCAGCTGGTCGTGGAGGACGTGGTTCACCAGCCCGTTGTCATGCTGGAACATGAACGCCCAGGTGATGACGGCCGTGTAGACGGGCAGCGCGTACGGGACCAGGAACAGGGTGCGCAGCACGCCCCGGCCGCGGAAGGTGTCCTGGAGGAAGATGGCGGTGGCGGTGCCCAGCAGCCAGCACAGCCCGACGGACAGCACGGTGAAGCCGCAGGTGACCCAGAACGAGTGGAGCAGCGCCTCACCGGCCGGCGCGTTGATGTCCACCGAGATCTTGTAGTTGTCGAAGCCGGACCAGGGGGCGGCGCTCCAGTCCCGGATGGAGAACCGGGTGAGCGCCTTGAAGCTCATCAGGATGCCCATCACCATCGGCACCAGATGGACCAGGAGCTCGAGGACCAGGGCGGGCAGGAGCAGCAGATACGGCAGTCCGATGCGGCGGATCCGCCCGGGGCGGCGCGGGCCTCGCGCCGCCCCGGGGGTGCTCCCCGACACGGTCCGCCGCTCTGCCTCGGCGGTGGTGGTCGTGGTGGTCATGAGGTGTCCGCGCTCACTTCGCCGGCATCTGCTGCTGGGCCTTCTCCAGCTTGGCCTTCACCGATGCGGTGGTCACCGGGCGTCCGCCGGCGGCGTCCGCGAACAGCTCCTTGACGGCCGTGCCCACGGACGTCTCGAACTGCGACTCGTCGGCCACCTGTGGCAGCGCCTCGGCGCTCTTGGCGAGGGTGTCCCGCAGGGCGGCCGTCGCCTGGGTGTTGAACGCGGGGTCGGACTGGGCGGACTTGACCGGCGGGATGGAGCCGTACGCCTTGTTGAGGATCTTCTGCTCCGCGTCGCTGGTCATGAACTTCACGAACTTCAGGGCGCCGTCGTGGTTGTCGGTGTTCTTGAAGACGGCCAGGTTGATGCCGGCGACCATCGAGTTGACGGCGGTGCCGGTGCCGGGGGTGCCGGAGCGTACGGGCGCCGGGGCCACGCCCCACTCGTCGTCCTTCATGCCCAGGGAGGCGAAGGTGGCGGAGGCGGTCTGCCACAGGACCATGGCCGTCTTGCCCTTGGCGAAGTCGCTGAGGGACTGGTTCTGCGCGTACTCGGCGTTGCCCGGGGCGATGATCTTGTCCTTCGCCATCAGGTCGACATACTGCTTGATCGCGGAGACCGCGCCGTCCGAGGTGAAGTCGGGCTTGCCGTCGGCGGTGAAGAAGTCCGCGCCGTGCTGCTTGGCGAAGACGAAGACCTGGTGGATGTTCTCCGAGAGGTTCGCGCCCTCGGCACCGAGGCCCCACTTGCCGTCCTTGGAGAGCTTCTTGCCGTCGGCGACGACGTCGTCCCAGGTGGCGGGCGGCTTCGAGATGCCGGCGTCGGCGAACATCTTCTTGTTGTAGTAGAGCGCGTACGCCATCGAGTACAGCGGCACCGCGGCCGGGTCCTCGCCCTTCACCCCGGTCGAGCCGAGGGCGGAGTCCACGAAGCGGTCCTTGCCGCCGATGCCGCCGAAGTTCTTGTCGTCCCACGGCAGCAGCGCCCCGGACGCCTGGAGCGAGGCGCTCCAGGTGTTGCCGATGTTCAGCACGTCGGGGCCCTGACCGGAGGTGGTGGCGGTGAGGATCCGGTTCAGCAGCTCGGACCAGGGGATGACCTCGAGTTTCACTCTGATCCCGGTCTGTTTCTCGAACTTGTCGAGCTCGGGCTTCAGGACCTTCTTGTCCACCGCGATGCTGGCGCCCTGGTTGGAGGCCCAGTAGGTGAGCGTCTTGGGCGAGTCGTTGGATCCGCCGCCGCCAGCCGTCGAGGAACCGCCTCCGCAGGCCGAGACGGCGAGGGCGAGTGACAAGGTGACGGCGCCTATGGCCGCGACTCGGATGCTGCGCATGGCTCCTGGTGTCCCTTCCGGGAGTGGTGAATGCCAAGAAGGACCCGGGTACGCGACCGCGTTCAACTCCCGAAGCCTCTCACGGCTTAATTTAGGACGTGAGTTAAACCTCAAGAGAAGGTCGCGTCAAGAGATCCGGCGGAGGTATCTTGCGGCGCGTAGCCCGGAGTTGAGGAGGCCAGGTGACGGCGAACAACGGCCGTACGGTTCGTGACCTGCGGCGGGAGAACCGTGCCGGCGTGCTGCGCCGGTTGTACTTCGACGGGCCGATGAGCCGCTATTCGCTGGCCCCCGCGACCGGGCTGAGTTCAGGTTCCATCAGCAACGTGGTCACCGAACTGCTCGCCGAGGAGCTGGTGGAGGAGGCCGGGAGCGTCGACTCCGACGGCGGCCGCCCCCGCACCCTGCTGCGGATCGCCCCGCACAGCGGCCACATGATCGGGGTGGATGTCGGCGAGACCCGGGTCCGCGTCGAGCTGTTCGATCTGGCACTGGCCGAACAGGCCCATGCGGACCGGCCGTTGCCCACGCGCGGCCCCGGGCACCGGGACCGCTACGACAGCGAGCTGATCGCGGGCCATATCCGCGACGGTATCGCCGAGGTCCTGGCGGCGGCCGGGCTCGCCCCCGATCGGCTCCTCGGCGTCGGCATCGGCGTCCCCGGCATCGTCGAACACTCCGAGGAGGGCGGTGCGGTGGTGCACTGCCAGCCGATCGGCTGGGAGGCGGTCCCGCTGGAGCGCATGCTGCGCCGACCGGGCCATCTCCCCGAGGACGTCCCGTACTTCATCGAGAACGGCGCCAAGACGCTGGGCCAGGCCGAGATGTGGTTCGGCGCCGGGCGCGGCGCGCGCAACGCGGTGGTCGTGCTCTTCGGATCGGGCGTCGGCGCCTGCGTCGTCACCGAGGACGTCGAGCACGGCCGGGCGGTGGAGTGGGGCCATCTCACGGTGCGGGTGCGGGGCCGCCGGTGCCGCTGCGGGGCGCTGGGCTGCCTGGAGGCGTATGCGGGCGCGGAAGCGCTGCTGGAGCGCTGGCAGGAAGCGGGCGGGCAGCCGCCGTCCGACACCGACGAGGAGACCGCCCTGACGGCGATGCTGGCCGCCGCCTACCCCGAGGACGGTGGCGACCCGGACCCGGTGGCGGCCGCCGTCCTCGCCGAGACGGCGGAGTACCTGGGCGCGGGGCTGTCCGACCTGATCAACCTCTTCCAGCCCGAGCGCATCCTGGTCGGCGGCTGGGCCGGTCTCCAGCTCGGCGCGCGCTTCCTGGACTCGGTGCGCCGCCACGCGCTGTCCTACGCGCTGCCGTACCCGTCCGGACGCGTCGGCATCGACCTGGGGGCGCTGGGACCGGACGCGGTGACGGTGGGCGCCGCGATCCTGCCGCTCGCCGACTTCTTCGCCCGCGGTGGGCGCCGCCTGCCCGCCGGGCCCTCGCCGGAGCCGTCCCCCGCGTGGCGCACGACCTTGGGCACGCGGCTGGCGTAGGGGCGGGGCGGGCGGCACAGGGGGGGCGACGCACATGCCTGGCGCAGGCGGAGGGGACGCACATGCCTGGTACAGGCGGAGGCGACGCACATGCCTGGTACAGGCGGAGGCGACGCACATGCCTGGCGGAGGCGCTACGCGCGCCTCCCGCGCAGGAGGCGACGCCCACGTCCGGCGCAGGCGCTACGCACACGGGTGACACACGGGGCGCCCCCACGTCCGGCGCGGGGCTACGCCGACTCCCATGCCGCTACGCCGACTCCCGTACCACCAGCTCCGGTTCGAAGAGGACCGCGACCGGATCGGTGCGCAGGCCCCGGACGTGCTCGTCGAGCAGCCGGGCCATCGCCGCCGCCATGTCCTCCACCGGCTGGCGCACCGAGGTCAGCGGCGGCCGACAGGTGGCGGCCACGCTTGAGTCGTCGAAGCCGACGACCGCGACATCGTCGGGCACCCGCCGGCCACGCTCCCTCAGCACCTGGCAGGCCCCCTGGGCCATCAGGTCGTTGGCCGCGAACACCCCTTCCACATCGGGGTGTTCGGCGAGCAGCGCGGTCATCGCCACCACCCCGCTGTCCAGCGTGAATCCGCCCTCGGCCACCGGAACGTACGGATGCCCACCGCGGGCCATGGTGTCGCGGAATCCGGCGAGCCGCTCCTGGCTCGCCGGCACGGCCCACGGTCCCGACACGGTGGCCACCTTCCGGCACCCCCGGGCCAGCAGGCGCTCGGCGGCGATGCGGCCACCGTCCCAGTGCGCCAGGTCGACATGGCTGAGCGCCACCGGCCGCACGGGCCGGGCGAACAGCACGGCGGGCAGTCCGGCGTCAGCGAGCAGCGCGGGCAGTGGATCGTCGGGGTGGGTGGACACCACGAGGGCCCCGTCCGCGTTCCCCTGCCGCAGATACCTCACCACCTCCTGCCGGGCCTCGGGGGACTCGGCGAACATCAGCACCGGGTGCGTCGAGCGCGGCCGCAGGAACCCCACCACGCCACCGACCACCCGGCCGAAGAACGGGTCCGAGAACACCCGGGCGGCGAAGGCGTTCTGCTCCTCCTCCGAGGTGTCCCCGGCCCCGGAGACGACGAGCGCCACGGTGCCGGTGCGCCGGGTCACCAGCGATCTGGCCGCCCGGTTGGGCGCGTAGCCGGTCCTCTCGATCGCCAGCCGGACCAGGTCCTGGATGGCCGGATCCACATTGCGGACGCCATTGACGACCCGGGACACGGTCGCCCGGGAGACACCAGCTTCCCGGGCGACATCCTCCAAGGTCGGGGCCTGTCGGTTCATGTCCGCACCCTAGTGGCCGTGCGCCTCGGGGGCATAGAGCGCTCTCCCGCCGCCCTCCTCAGTGGCTCAGTGGTAGACGCCGAACTCGTAGAGCGAGTAGCCGTAGCCGGTGCCACGGGCCGTGCCGTGGACGCGGACGTAGCGCCCGGTGCCGGAGACGTCGAAGTCGTCCACACCACCGTTGCCGTCCGTCACCTCACGGACGGTGCGCCAGCTGCTGCCGTCGTCGGATGTCTGGATGGTGTACGCCTTGGCGTAGGCGGCCTCCCACACCAGCTGGACGTGGGTGAAGGAGGTGGACGCGCCGAGGTCCACCTGGAGCCACTGCGGATCGCTCCAGTCGGCGGCCCAGCGGGTGTCCGCCTTGCCGTCCACGGCGTTGGCCGGGGTGCAGGGGCAGTCGCCGCCACCGGTCTGGTACGAGGAGGCGGTGGCGGGCCTGCCGAGGGCCGCGTTGGTGCCGTTCACGGCGGGCGGGACGACCCGTACGGAACGGGTCTCGATGCCGACGTTGCCCTTGCCGTCGGTGGCCTTGACGTACACCTTCCACACGCCGGGGCGGTCCGGCGCGGTGACCCTCAGGCGGCCGCCGCCGAGGTCGGTGGCGGGCAGCGGGATGAGCCTCTTGTCCTTGTCGAGGTACATCGTGCTGCCCAGCACCTGGTAGGAAATGGCGTCGCCGTCGGGGTCGGTGGCCCTGACCGCGAGGGTCAGGTCGCGGCCCGCCTCCACCTTGGCGGCATCGCCCTCCACGGCCAGCGAGGAGACGACCGGCGGTGTGTTGTCGCGCGAGGTGTCCGCGCCGTAGGCCTTCTTCACCGCGTAGTACGACAGCCGCTTCTGCCCGGCGGGCAGCAGATTGAACCAGACACCACCGAAGTCGTCCTCGGTGCCGTAGTGGAACATCGTGGCGCCGAGCGCGACGCCCTGGTGGCCGGTGACGCAGTTCCACGCCTTGGTGTAGCCCGCGGCCTTGGCCTGGTCGGTGGGCTCCTGCGGCACCCCATTGGAGTCGTCTGGCACCTCCCACTCCCCCGCCGGGCCGGTCTCGGTGACGATGTACGGCTTGGTGTAACCGCCCTGCTCCCAGGTGGCCTTGATGTCGCACACGGCGTTGTAGGAGTTGACGGCGTACAGATCGAGGTCGGGGGCGTTCTTCTGGTAGTACGGCCACGCGCCGGTCCAGGCGTCGGTGGAGGTCACCGGGTGGCCGGGGTCGATGGCATGGATCTTCTTGGCGATGTCGTTGACGAACGTGGTGTAGGCGTCCCGCTGCCGCTCCAGCTCATCGCCGCTGTAGCAGTTCTGGAGGCCGAGCACCGACTCGTTGCCCACGTTCCACATCAGCACGCCCGGGTGGTCCTTGTAGGCGGAGACCCATTTGGTGAACTCGGCGGCCATCTGATCCTTGTAGGCGGTGTCCGTCCGGTAGTTCACACAGCCGCCGCTGCCCGGTCCGCCACCGGGCTGCAGCCAGAATCCGGCGATCACCTTGATGCCGTGGGCGGCCGCCGAGTCGAAGAGGGGTTTGCTGGTGGCGTCGGTGCCCCAGGTGCGGATTGTGTTCACGCCCATCGACCGCAGATCGGGGAGGTAGCGGTCGGCGTCCGCGATGGCGGGGCCCCAGGTCAGGCCCTTGATCTGATACGGCTGGCCGTCCACGGTCAGCCGCCAGTCGCCCTGGGCGCCGGTGACCTTGACGACGCTTCCGGCGGCGTGTGCCTGCTGACCGGGCAGCGCGAGGGCACCGGCGGCCAGCAGACCGGCGGCGAGGGGCGCCGCGATACGGCGTGGGGCGGTACGGATCCGGGTCATGGTGGTGTCTTTCGGTGTGTCGGCGGGGGGAGTCGAGTGCGGACGGCCCGGCCGCGGCGGGGTGTCCCGCGAGCGGCCGGGCCGCGGTGCTACGGCAGCTACGGCAGCTACGGCAGCCGCTGTGCTACGGCAGCTCGTAGTTCTCGTCGAGGACCGCTCCGGCCTCGGGGTGGGTCTGGTCATAGCCACGGGCGTCGCACTGCAGCGCCCCGACCACGCAGTGGTCGACGAGCGCCTTGAGCGTGGGCGCGTCCCAGGCGTTGAAGAAGTCGTAGTGGAACGACCAGCTCGGACCGCTGGCCAGCCTCGCCCGGGAGAGGTCACCGTTGACCGGGAAGGCCATCTTGAACTCGATCATCGGCAGCGCCACCGGGTGGTCGGCGGGGCACACGTTGTTGTTCGTACCGGGGTTGACCACCGGGTAGGCCATGTGGCTCCGGTGGTCGGGCGTGTCCAGGTACTTACCGTCCCAGCAACTGGGCGCCTGGAAACGGATGTTGAGCTGGACCTCGGGACGGCTCGGGCAGTCCTTGGGGAATTCGACGTTGAAGAAGCTGTCGCCGCACTCCCAGCCCTCCACGAAGCCGGGGTGACGGCGGAACTCCTCGGCGGTCTGCATCGGGTCGCCCACCACGAACCGCAGTCCCTTGGGGAACGGCCGGACACTGGTGTAGTCGGTCACGCCCGCCTTGTAGTAAATGGTCTGCGGGCCGATGGGCAGCACCGGCCTGTCGCCGTTTGAGAGCGTGGGCATCCAGTAACCGGACTTGTCCCCCGGCGCCTTGCAGGTGGTGCGGCCGGCGTCGAGGGAGGCCGTGGTGCTGGCCGCGTCGGTCGTGGTGTTGCCCATGAAGGTGTGGTCATGGGACGCGCCCGGCTGCTGCGGATACACGATGGGGTCATCCGGTTTGGTGTGGCTCACCGAGCAGTTGGCCTGGAACTCGTGGAAGTAGCGGTGGGGCGGCTCCTTCGTGGACGGGGTGACGCCGGTGACCGGCGGGTTCGCGGGAATGTAGCCGTCGCCGTCCGGGTCCTCGGGCGAGGAGGCGGACGACGCCGCCATGGTGTGCCCCGCGTGGGCCGCGTGCCCGGCTCGGGCCGCGTGGGCCGCCGTGACACCGCCGCCCGCGGACTTCGCCGCGGGCGTCTCGGCGCTCATCGCGATACCGCCGAGCCCCAGCGAGGTCAGCAGCAGCGCGCCCGCGATCAGAGTGGATGAAACGATCTTCGATCTCCGTGCCATGGAGACTCCTGCCACATGGAGAGGGGGGTGAAGGTGGCCGGGCGGCCCTCGCACGGCGAGGACTCGCGACGCCGTGGGTGCGGACCGGGCCGCCCGTATGACGGGCCGTCACCGGCCCGCGACAACATGGGAGAGCGCTCTCCGAGATGGGAGTGTCCGGGCGGGAGCACAAAGGTGTCAAGGCGTCGAGCGGAAAGGATCAGAGACCGGCCCCCCTTTCCCTCTTGAACACAACGGTCAGAGGCGCGGCCGACCACAAATCTCCCCAAGTTCGCCCGAACCAGGGGATCCACCAGGGCAGTTGACGTTCAAAAAGCAACAACATGTAAGGACTGTGGTCACAACTCTTGACGAGTCGTTCACATGGATGAAGCATGCGACGGCAAGAGAGCGCTCCCTCACCCCCCATCCCGTTCATTTACTGAACCAGGAGAGACGCCCCCATGACGCCTTCCCCCACGTCTTCCTCCTCCGGCCGCTCCGCGGTCGGCCGCCGGGCGGTGCTCGGCGCCGCGGCCGCCGTCGCATCGGTCCCCGCCCTCGGCGGCCTGGCCGCTCCCGCGGCCGCCGCCCCCTCGGGCCGGGGCAGAAGCCCCAAGGCCCTGCCCGGCGGTGGCGACCTCGGCCCGAACGTGATCGTCTTCGACCCGTCCACGCCCGGCATCCAGGCCAAGCTGGACGAGGTGTTCAAGAAGCAGGAGTCGGCCCAGTTCGGCACCGGGCGCTACGCCCTGCTGTTCAAGCCCGGCAGCTACAGCGGGCTCAACGCCCAGCTCGGCTTCTACACCTCCATCGCCGGGCTGGGGCTGTCCCCCGACGACACGACCATCAACGGCGACATCACGGTGGACGCCGGGTGGTTCAACGGCAATGCCACCCAGAACTTCTGGCGTTCGGCGGAGAACCTCGCGGTCGTACCGGTCAACGGCACCAACCGCTGGGCCGTGGCACAGGCGGCCCCCTTCCGGCGGATGCACGTCCGCGGCGGGCTCAACCTCGCCCCCGACGGCTACGGCTGGGCGAGCGGCGGCTACATCGCGGACAGCCGCATCGACGGCCAGGTCGGACCGTACTCCCAGCAGCAGTGGTACACCCGCGACAGCGCGGTCGGCGGCTGGCTCAACGGCGTGTGGAACATGGTGTTCTCCGGTGTGGAGGGCGCACCCGGGCAGAGCTTCCCCAACCCGCCGTACACCACGCTCAACACCACCCCCATCTCCCGGGAGAAGCCCTTCCTGTACCTCAACGGCAGCGAGTACCGGGTCTTCCTGCCCGAGAAGCGCACCAACGCCCGCGGTGTCACCTGGGGCAACGGCACCCCCAGAGGCACCTCGCTGCCGCTGTCGCAGTTCTACGTGGCCAAGCCCGGCGTCACCGCGGCCACCCTCAACGAGGCGCTGACCCAGGGGCTGCATCTGCTGCTCACCCCGGGGATCTACCACCTCGACCGGCCGGTCCAGGTGAACCGCGCGAACACCGTCGTCCTGGGGCTCGGCTACGCCACGCTCATCCCCGACAACGGCGTCACCGCGGTGAAGGTCGCCGATGTCGACGGGGTGCGGCTGGCCGGTTTCCTCGTCGACGCCGGGCCGGTGAACTCCGCCACGCTGCTGGAGGTCGGCCCGCAGGGGGCCTCGGCCGACCACTCGGCCAACCCCACCACCGTCCAGGACGTGTTCATCCGCATCGGCGGCGCGGGCCCCGGCAAGGCCACCACCAGCATGGTGATCAACAGCCGGCACACCATCGTCGACCACACCTGGGTCTGGCGCGCCGACCACGGCGACGGGGTCGGCTGGGAGACCAACCGCGCCGACTACGGCGTCCGGGTCAACGGCGACGACGTGCTGGCCACGGGGCTCTTCGTGGAGCACTTCAACAAGTACGACGTGCAGTGGTTCGGGCAGCGGGGCCGGACCATCTTCTTCCAGAACGAGAAGGCGTACGACGCCCCGAACCAGGCGGCCATCCAGAACGGCTCCATCAAGGGCTACGCCGCCTACAAGGTGGCCGATTCGGTGACCACGCACGAGGGATGGGGGCTCGGCAGCTACTGCTACTACAACGTCGCCCCGAGCATCGTGCAGCACCACGGCTTCGCCGCGCCGAACGCGTCGGGGGTGAAGTTCCACAATCTGCTGGTCGTCTCGCTCGGCGGCCAGGGCCAGTACGAGCGTGTCATCAATGACACCGGGTCCCCGACCTCGGGCACCTCCACCGTGCCGTCCACTGTGGTGTCATATCCCTGATCTACGATGCCTCGCGGGTCGGTGCCCCCGGTGAACCGCCCCTCGAAGTGCCGACGCCCAGGAAGGACCACACACCATGGCCATCACCCCCGTGCGCGACCGCTCCACGATCATGGTGCTCAACGGACCGAACCTGAACCTCCTGGGCCGCCGGCAACCCGAGATCTACGGCACCGACACGCTGGCCGACATCGAGAAGCTGGTGGCCGAGACCGCCGCGCCGCACGGTCTGACGACCGACTGCCGGCAGAGCAACCACGAGGGCCAGCTGATCGACTGGATCCATGAGGCCCGGGAGCGCCACGCGGCGGTCATCATCAACCCCGCGGGGTACTCCCACACCTCCGTCGCCCTGCGCGACGCCCTGGCCACCTGCGACGGTCTGCCGATCGTGGAGGTGCACATCTCCAACATCCACCAGCGGGAGACCTTCCGGCACCACTCCTATGTCTCCGCGCTGGCCAGCGGGGTGATCGCCGGATGCGGTGTCCAGGGCTACGCATTCGCCGTCGAGCGGGTGGCGGCCCTGCTGGCCGCCGCCAGGGCGTAGGCGCAGGCGTAGACGCGGGCGCAGACGTACGACATCTCGGGCCCTGATCAGACCTCAGGCCCTGATCACACGGACACCGGCCTCGGTGTACGGAGCGACCAGCTCCTCATCGGCGCCGGTGTCCGTGATCAGCACATCGATCTCGTCCAGTGCGCAGATCCGGGCGAACGCCCGGCGGCCCAGCTTGGAGCTGTCCGCCACGACCACCACCCGGGTGGCCCGGCCGGCCATGAGGTGGTTGATGCTGGCCTCGCCCTCATGGTGGGCGGTCGCGCCCTGGACCGTGTCCAGGGCGTCCACACCGAGGATCGCCAGATCCAGCGACACCTGGTCCAGCACTCCGGTGGCCAGCGGCCCCATCAGCTCGAAGGACTGCGGACGGGCCACCCCACCAGTGAGCACGATCTTGACCTGGGGGCGCACCGCCAGCTCATTGGCGATGTTCAGGGCATTGGTGACGACCGTGACGGCCGGACCGCCGCCCGATGTGGAAAGGTCACCGCGCGTGGAGATGGCGCGGGCCACCTCGGTGGTGGTCGTCCCGCCGTTGAGCCCCACGATCGAGCCCGGTTCGGCCATCCGGGCCGCGGCCGCGGCGATGCGCTGCTTCTCCGAGGCGCGCCGGGCGGTCTTGTAGCGCAGCGGTAGGTCGTACGAGAGGTTATGCGCGACCGCGCCGCCACGGGTGCGCGTCAGCATCTGCTGCTGAGCGAGTTCATCCAGGTCGCGCCGGATGGTCGCGGCGGACACCGCCAGCTCGGCGGCCGCCTCCTCGACATCGATTCTGCCGTCCCTGGCCAGCAGATCCAACAGGGCGTTCCAGCGCTCGGGCCGTTTCACGCCGATCACCCTACCCCGCTCCCCGCATGCATCGGCTCTGGACTTCCGTGCGTGATTCTGCGCATTATCAGGCCGTACGAAACAACTCCGCGCATCCATACTGCTCGGGTCATCCGTGCGACGAGGGGAGTCCCATGAGCCACACCGAGGCCGAGATCGCGAGCCAGCCCGACTGCTGGCGGCGCGCCATCGCCCTGGCCCGGGATCCGGAGGGGCCCGTACGGGCGGCGCTGCCCCGGGCGGGTGAGCGGGTCGCCGTCGTCGGCTGCGGCACCTCGTGGTTCATCGCCCAGTCGTACGCGGCGCTGCGCGAGGCGGCGGGCCAGGGCGAGACGGACGCGTTCGCGGCGTCGGAGATGCCACTCGGCCGCGCCTACGACCGGGTGGTCGCGCTGTCCCGGTCCGGCACCACGACCGAGGTGCTGGAGCTGCTCGGCGCGGTGCGCGGCCGGGTGCCCACCACCGTCGTCACGGCGGTCCCCGACTCACCCGTCGTGGGCGCCGCGGACGCCGCGGTGGTGCTCGACTTCGCCGATGAGCGGTCGGTGGTGCAGACCCGCTTCGCCACCACCGAACTCGCCCTGCTCCGCGCCCATTTGGACGCGCCCCTGGACCACCTGGAGGCGGACGGGGAGGCGGCGCTCGCCGAGCCGCTGGCCGGGCCGCTCGTGGACGCCGGGCAGTTCACCTTCCTCGGGCGGGGCTGGACGTACGGAGTCGCCCAGGAGGCCGCGCTCAAGATGCGCGAGGCGGCGGGGGCGTGGACCGAGGCGTATCCGGCCAAGGAGTACCGGCACGGCCCGATCAGCGTGACCGGCCCGCGGAGCGCGGTGTGGTGGCTGGGCGAGGGGGCGTCGGATGTGGCGGACGAGGAGATCACCCGCACCGGTGGCCGGGTCGCCGGCTACGGCCGCGACCCGCTGGCCGAACTGGTGGTGGTGCAGCGGCTCGCGGTCGCGATCGCGGCGGCCCGCGGGCTCGACCCCGACGAGCCGCGCCATCTCACCCGCTCGGTGATCCTCGGCTGAGCAGAGCCGAGCGGGGACGGGCGGACCGCGCGTGGTGCGGGCGGACCGCGCGTGGTGCGGGCGGTCCGCGCGGAGACGGGCGGTCCGCGGGGTACGGGACAGGGTCGGAACACGGGAACGGGCGGAAGGAGCCGGTAGATGCCGCTGGTGGCCACCGGGGAGATCGTCGGGGCGGCCGCACGGGCCGGGCTCGGCGCGGGTGCGTTCAATGTCATCCAGATCGAGCACGCCCAGGCCATCGTGGCCGGGGCGGAGGCGGCGGGCGCGCCGGTGATCCTCCAGATCAGCGAGAACGCGGTGCGTTATCACGGCGCCCTGGCCGCCATCGGGCGGGCGACCGTGGAGGTGGCCCGCGCGGCGCGGGTGCCGGTGGCCGTGCATCTGGACCACGCCACCGGGCCGGAGCTGGTGCGGGAGGCGGTGGACCTCGGCTTCGGCTCGGTGATGTTCGACGCCTCGGCCCTGGACTACGACGGCAATGTGGCGGCGACCGCAGAGGTGGCGGCCGGCTGCCATGCCCACGGGGTGTGGGTGGAGGCCGAGTTGGGCGAGGTGGGCGGCAAGGACGGCGTCCACGCGCCGGGCGCCAGGACCGACCCGGCCGAGGCCGCCGCCTATGTGTCGGCCACGGGAGTGGACGCGCTCGCGGTCGCGGTGGGCACCTCGCACGCCATGGTCGTCAAGGCCGCGGTGGTGGATCTGCCGCTGGTCGCGGCGTTGCGTGCGGCCGTGCCGGTACCGCTGGTGCTGCACGGCTCCTCCGGGGTGCCCGAGTCGGATCTGACCCGGGCGGTGGAGGCGGGGCTGACGAAGGTGAACATCGCCACCCATCTGAACGTGGCATACACCCGGGCGATCCGCGACCATCTGGCCGGCCACCCCGAGGTGGTCGACCCGCGCAAGTATGTCGCGGCCGCACGGGACGCGGTGGCGCGCGAGGTGACGCGGCTGCTGAAGCTGGTGCGGGCCACGCCCTGAGGATCACGCAGGAGAGCCACGATCCGGGCATCACGCGCCCGGGAATCACACGCTGACAGCGTTTGCGCGAAGTCGCTGCGAACGCCGACGATTCGCGCGGCAATACGCAGCAGCTTCCGCGGTGCAACGTATTGCGTATTGACATGAGCTTATCAACTCACCCAAGATGCCCCAGTCGAGGTTAGGAAAGGTTCCTAACAAAGGGGTGTCCTATGCGCAAGCGTTTCGCGTTCGTGATCGCCACGGCCGGTCTGCTGGCCGGCTCCGTCACCGCCGGCGCCCACGCCAACACCCGGGGCCCCGCGCCGGCCCCCGCGTCCACCAAGGAGGGCACGGTCACCGCGGCGCAGCTGCTCGCCAAGGTGCAGAGCTGTTCCCAGATATCCAGTGGCAAGTACCGCACCGACGAGGAGACATCGGCCACCATCCCGGTCTGCGGTGCCAATGGGGCGGTCTTCTGGAAGGCCGACATGGACGTCGACTGCGATGGCCAGGTGACCTCCCGGTGCAACGAGGACACCGATCCGTGGTTCCAGGACGACACCGCCTTCCACCAGTCCGACGGCAAGCCCCTCATCGCCGACAAGCTGCCGTATGTCGTGGTGCCGAGCCCGAGCTCCACCTGGGACTACCGGCAGGCCGGCATCAAGGGCGGCGGTGTGGTCGCGGTCATCTACAACAACAAGGTCGAGTACGCGGTGGTGGGCGACACCGGGCCGACGGCGATCATCGGTGAGGCGTCCTACGCCACGGCCAACGCGCTCGGCATCGACCCCGACCCGGAGACCGGCGGCGCCGAGTCGGGGGTGACGTACATCCTGTTCAAGAACTCCTCCGTCTCCCCCATCGAGAACCACGACAAGGCCGTGTCGGTCGGCGACGGCCTTGCGAAGCAGTTCGTCCAGAACAACTGACCCGCCATCGTCGGGGAGCGTGCGGCACAGCCGCGTGTTCCCCGATGATTTTTCCCGGGCCGGGCGGTCTGCACCGGTGAACGCCGCGACAGGAGGTGGACGTTGACCGGTCCCGAGCCCGAGAATCCGCCCATGCCGCCCCCGGCCGTGCTGGTGCTGGTCCACCCGGTCACCCGCGCCGAGGTGGCGCGGCTGTGCGAACGGCTGACCGCGCTGGCGCGGCGGGCCGGTCCGGGGCCGGTCACCGTGGACGTCGGCGGGGTGGGGCGGCCGGACCTGGCCGTGGTCGAGGCCCTGTCCCGGCTGCGGCTGACCGCCGGCCGGCTGGGGCGCGGGATCCAGCTCCGCAACGCCCGCGGCGAGCTGCGGCGGCTGCTCGCCTGGACGGGGCTGGACGAGGCCCTGACGACCCCCGCGACGTCAGGCCACGCCCTCGGGCCCGAGCCAGGCGGGGAGGCCGAACAGCGGGAAGAGGCGCTCGGTGTCCAGGAAGGAGTTGAGCCCGGTGATCCGGCCCCCTGATATCTCCAGGACCTGGAGCGCCCAGGGCTCATGGCGGCCGTCGAGGCCACCCGGGCGGTACTGGCCGAAGGCGGGCATGCCGTTGGCCACGGTCGGCACCAGACGGGAGCCGCGGCAGCCGATGCCATGGCCCAGCAGCCACTGGCGGATGTCCTCGTGGCCGCGCAGCCACAGCTCGTACGGCGGCATGGAGAGCGTGGCGTCCTCGTGCAGCAGGGCGGTGAGGGAGTCCAGGTCATAGCGCTCGAAGGCATCCACATAGCGGGCCAGCAGCGCGCGCTGCTCCTCGTCCAGCGGCTTGACCGGGTCGGAGTCGCTGACCTGGCTCGCGGCGAGGGTGGCTCGGGCGCGCTGCAGCGCGCTGTTGACCGACGCGACGGTGGTGCCCAGCAGCTCGGCGACCTCGCTCGCCTTCCAGGCCAGCACCTCGCGCAGGATCAGCACCGCCCGCTGGCGGGGCGCCAGATGCTGGAGCGCGGCGATGAACGCGAGCCGCACCGCGTCCCGCTGGGCCGCGACCTCGGCGGGGTCTCCCCTGTCCGGCAGCACCTGGCCGTCCGGGACCGGCCCGATCCAGGTGGCCTCCGGCTGCTCGGCGAGCGTGGCCGGGAACGGGGTGGCCGCGGAGGTCAGATCCATGGGCCGGGCGCGGCGCTTGCTCCCGCTGAGCATGTCCAGGCAGACATTGGTGGCGATGCGGTAGAGCCACGACCGCAGCGCGGACCGGCCCTCGAAGCGGTCCAGCCCCCGCCAGGCGCGCACCATCGTCTCCTGGACGGCGTCCTCGGCCTCGAAGGCCGAGCCCAGCATCCGATAGCAGTAACCGGTCAGCTGCGTGCGGTACGGCTCCAACCGGAGCTCGACACCGGCCGCGCCGTCCACCGCCGCCACATCACTCATCGCCGCACCTCGATCGCTTCGATCGCTCTTCGGACTCCCATCGGCGCCAAACCTAGCGGGCCCCACTGACAACGGCCCCGACCTGCGGAGACGACAGACGGCTCGGGGCGCCGGACGGGTGACTCAGGACACCGGGCGGGCACTGACCGCGGCGGCGTGCACCTGATGACCGCCGCTGGCGATCATGCGTACCTCCGCGCGGTCGCTGATCTCCGCCCGCACGATGCCGGTGTCGTCCACGTACACGGGGTGGCCGCCCGGACCGCTGCTCTCCGTGCGGTGCACCACCACGACGTCCTCGGCTCCCGGGTCCGGGGCGGCCGTATCCAGGAAGACCAGCTCATACCTCTCTCGGCTCCGCATCACGCCCTCCTCCGCACCGACCCGCCCCCGCCATCTCAAACCGGGACATTCAACACTATCGCTCGGGCCGGGCGGCGCAAGAGGTTCGGTTCTCACCGCGGTGCGGCGGCCGCCGGCCCGTCCGCGGCGTCCGTACGCTCCTCCGCCGCCTCCCCGGGCGGCGTCCTGTCGAGGTGCAGCATCGGCGCGAGGACGGGGCCGAACAGGGTGGCCACGGTGATGGAGCCCAGAGTGATGGCCCAGGCGAACGGGCCGAGCGGGGTGCAGCCGAAGAACTGGCTGACGCCCGGGGTCTGGATGATGGCGGCGAGCACCGCGGCGGAGCCCAGGCCGGCGATCAGGACGTGCCGGTCCAGGCCGCCCGTCGTCAGCGTCTGCGCCAGCTGGGTGCCGACCAGGGCGGCGAGCGCCACCGTACTGGCCCGGCGGCCCCGGCCGGTGACCCGGGCGCCGGTCCACGCCAGTCCGGCCCCGGCGGCCGTGATGACGCCCCGCAGCAGCATCTCCTTGGTGAGCGCCACGCCCAGCGAGCGGCTGGGGCCCTCCTTGAGCAGCCGTTCGCCGGTGTGCCCGGTGGGTTCGCGCACCGCGATGGCGAGCGCGGGCGCGAGGTCGGTCAGCAGGTTGACCAGCATGATCTGACGTGCGCTCAGGGGTGTGGTGCCGGTCAGGGCGGAGGCCGCCACGCTGAAGGTGACCTCGCCGAAGTTGCCGCCGATGAGGATGGCGAGGGCGGCCCGGACCGAGGCCCACATGGCGCGCCCCTCCATCAGGGCCGAGACGATGGTCTCCAGGCGGTCATCGGTGACGACCAGGTCCGCCGCGGCGGTCGCGGCGGGGGTGCCGCGCCGGCCGAGGGCGATCCCGACGTCCGCGAGCCGGATCGCGGGGGCGTCGTTGGCGCCGTCGCCGGTCATGGCCACCACCCGGCCGAGGCGCTGATACGCCTGGACGATGCGGACCTTGTGGTGCGGGCTGCACCGGGCGATCACGTCCACCGTGGGCAGCAGCTCGTCCAGCCGCTCGTCGTCCATCTCGTCCAGCTCCGGACCGGTGCTCACCTTGGGCTCGGGGACGTCCATGATGGTGGCCGCGATGGCGTCCGCGGTGGCGGGGTGGTCGCCGGTGAGCATCACCGTCTGCACGCCCGCCTCGCGCAGCCGCTCGGTGGCCGGGCCGGCGCTGGTGCGGACGGGGTCGGCGAGCGCGATGAAGCCGAGGAAGTCCAGGTCCCGCACGGTGTCGTCGGTAAGGTTCTCGCCCTCCCGCATCGGGCGCTCGGCCACCGCCAGCACCCGCCGCCCCGCTCCGGCCAGCTCCTCGGCGGCCTCGGCCAGCTTCTTGATGTCCTCCGCGTCCAGTGGGGTGGCCCGTCCGGTGCCCGGTGTGCGCCGCCGGACGACCCGCTCCAGGACGCCCTCGGGCGCTCCCTTGACGCTGAGCAGGGCGCCGTGCGGGGTGCGCCCGGCGGTGGCGTGGTAGGCGCGGGAGGGTTCGAAGGGCAGCGAGTCGGTACGGCGCCAGCGGGCCGCGCCGCGCCGCACCCCGACCCCGGCCCGGCGCGCCCCGACGCTCACCGCGCGGTCGGTCTGGTGCGCCATGGGCTCGGCCTGACGGGCCGGCGGGGTCGCGCGCAGGGCGGCGGCGAGCACGGCCTTACGGGGCGCGTCGAGCCGGTCGGCGGGGAGCGGGCCGCCGCCGTCGCTGACGGCCGCGAGCTGGAGGGTGCCCTCGGTGAGGGTCCCGGTCTTGTCGAAGCACAGCACGTCGGCGCGGCCGAGCGCCTCGATGGTGCGCGGATTGCGGACCAGGGCGCCGAGGTCGGCCAGTCGCCGGGCGGCGGCCAGCTGGGCGGCGTTGACCAGGAACGGAAGCCCCTCGGGGACGGACGCCACGGCGAGGTTGACGGCGGAGGCGAGGTTCTCGGTGGGCGGCAGGCCGTGCAGCAGCCCGGCGCCGGCGACCGCGGCGGCGGACCCGACCGCGATGGGCACGCTGGACCGGGTGAGCGCGGTCAGCCGGGCCTCGACACCGGTGACGGGGGCGGCCTGGCGGGCGGTGGCCAGGCTGCGGCCGACCTCGGTGGCCGGTCCAGTGGCCACGACGACGGCCACGGCCCGCCCCGCGGAGATCGTGGTGCCCTCGTAGAGCATCGAGCGGCGCTGGGTGATGTGGGCGGCGACGACCGGTGCCGGGGACTTTTGCACGGGAAGGGACTCGCCGGTCAGCGAGGACTCGTCGACCTCGAGCCCCTCGGCCTCCAGCACCCGGCAGTCGGCGGGCACCACGTCCTCCGGGCCCAGTACGACGATGTCGCCGGGGACCAGGTCCCCGGCGGTCACCAGGCGTTCCGTACCGCCCCTGCGGACCCGGGCGCCGATCGCCGACCGGGCGAACAGCTCGGAGAGCGCCCGCTCGGTCCTGACCCGCTGGAATCCGCCGACGAGCGCGGAGATGCCGGTGATGGCGGCCACCAGCGCGGCGTCGGTGCGCGAGCCCACGGCGGCGGCCAGGGCCGCCCCGGCGGCCAGGACGGGGGTGAGCGGGTTGGCGAGCTCCTCGATGAACGCGGCGGGCAGGGTGGTGCCGGTGGGCTCGCCCCGGCGCGGCCCCTGCGCGGTGCGGGACGCCGCCGCCTCCGGGGTCAGCCCGTCGGGCCCGGTCCGCAGCCGCTCCAGCACCCGGGGGACGGGCATCAGATGCCAGGGGGTGGTGGTCACCGGCGGGTCCATGGGGCGGGCGAGGAGTTGGCGCGCCCGCCAGTTGCCCAGGGCGAAGGCCAGGGTCCCCGCGGTGGTGCCCGACGCCGCGCCGCGCGCGGTGGCCTGGTCCGGGGGCGCCTGGAGGGCGGCCACCGCGCCGATGGCGCTGCCCCCGGCGGACAGCAGGGCGCTCTCCCGGTCGACCCGCGCGGCCACGCCGACGGCGTCCACGATGAGCCCGGCCGACTCCAGGTCCGCGCCGACGAGCAGATGGGCGCCCCAGGCGGGGGGCTCGCCGTCGCGGTGCACCCCGATGCCGCAGTCGGCGGCCCCCAGGGCCCGGCGGCTGCCGGAGAGCAGCAGCACCACGGCGCCGTCGGCCTGGAGGGAGCGTACGGAGGCCACCAGACGGCCGCCGGAGGGCACCACCGCGTCGGCGAAGGTGATGTCCGTGGGCTGCTGCCGGTCGGTGGCCAGGACGATGCGGGACCCCGCCCGCCGGGCGGCGGCCGCCACGGCCTCGGCGCCGGGCACGGTCTGCGGGGCGAGGCCCACCACCGCCTGGAGCTTGCTCCCCCGGGCCAGGCCGAGCACCCGCTCGCTGCCCCTGCGGCGGAGCCTCGCCGCGGTCTGCTGCCCGGTGCGGCCCGTCAGCTCCAGCGTGTCCAGGGCGCCGAGCACCCATCCGTTGCCGCGGCGGGTCTCCAGGGGCTCATCGGAGTCGAAGAGGTCGAAGAGCCGCCCGGCGGTCCGCTCGGGGTCGGCGCCGCCGAGGAGTTCCAGGTCGATGGGCTCGTAGCGGTCGCCGCGCAGCGCCGCCTCGTCCAGCACCACGGTGTCGACCTGGCCCAGCCGCCGCAGCGAGCTGCGATCCATGGCCAGGACGCCGCGCAGCGCCAGGAACCGGCCGAGGCTGGTCGCGAACCCCTCCCGGCCCGCCCCCGGCGCCTTGGGCACGGAGGAGAACCCGACGGCGAACCCGCGGCGCGGGCCGGCGAAGGGCGCGGTGAGGGCGCCGGCCACGGCCCCCGCGGCCATGGAGCGCTCCGCGAAGCGCTCCACGGCGTCCTTGGGGGACGGTCCGGGCCGCTCGACCACGATGGGCTCGGCCACCACGTCCTGGGGGCCGTGCACCAGGTGCGGCTCCATCGCGGCCCAGGCCCGGCCCTCCGCCTCCGCCTCCCGCCACAGGGCCATCCGCTGGATGAGGTCGAGCGCGAGCCCGCCGCCCCGGGTGGCCACGCCCTGGGTCAGCGCGCTCAGCACCGGCAGCGTCGCCTCGGTCGGCCGGCCCCGGGTGATGGCCAGGGCGAGGCGCCGCAGGCGGGGGTGGTTCTGGATGGCGGACATGGTGGCGGCCACCTCGGTGGGCAGCTTGAGCCAGGGGGCCAGGCGCAGGGCGGTGGCCACGCCCAGGCCCACCACGTCCGCTGCCACGACGGCCAGCGACTGGGCCTCCCTGGCGCCGCCGGAGGGGTGGCGCGGCTCGGGGGCCCATTCGTCGAACTCCTCGGTGGGCCCGACGGGCGCCTGGACCTCCGCGCGCTCGATCCGGGCGATCAGGTCCAGTTCGGACGGGGGCGGCTTGCCCACGGCCACCACGACCCGCTCGGAGGGCGCGTTCACCCGAGCCCACCCCACCCGCGGATGCTCCTCGAGCGCCCGCTCCACCCGGCGGGCCACCTGCTCGCCACCGATGCCGTGCACCCCGCGGACCTCGATGTAGTACCGCCCCGGGTAGGACCAGATGCCGCGCTCGGAGGGCCGGACCAGCCGTCCGACGGCTCCGGCGGCATCCCGCACGCCCGCGGCCACACCGCTCTTGATGGGCGCGAGCAGCAGCGAGGGCGGCAGGGACAGGCGCAGTGCTGACAGCGACGGCAGCGGTGACATCGAGGGACCTCCGCTCTCCGGGCGGCCTGCCCGGTTCATCACGATTACCCTGAAAAGGGAAGAAGATTCCGATCACCGTGTGGACGTGAGACCAGTGACCACTCCCGCTACTTCACGCAAGCGCAGTTCCCCGACCGCCGCGAAGAAGACGGCATCACCGGCGCGCGGCGGCAAGTCGACGACGAAGTCCCAGACCACGTCGGCCACCTCGAAGCCCTCGCAGGCCAAGTCGGCCACCTCGAAGCCGTCGCAGGCCAAGAGGACGACGAAGTCCACCAGGCCGTCGAAGACCACACAGCGGCAGCGGACGGCGAAGGCCGCGAAGGGCCCCATGGAGACATCGCGCAGCGACGGCAGGCGCCGCCTGACCGTCACGGTGCCCACGTTCAACGCCATGGGCCACGCCACGAAGGAGGGGTTCGACACCGTCGGCCACGCCACCAGGGAAACCCTCGACACCGTGGGCCACGCCACGATGGAGACCTTCGGGACGGTCGGCCACGCCACCACCCGCGCGACCGGTGGTGCGGCCAAGGTGGCGATGAAGCCGATCGAGATGGCCCGCCGGGTGCTGCCCGCCAAGGGCGGACTCCCGCTGTACGTGGGGCTCGGGGCACTGGGTGCCGTGGAGGTCATCGAATGGCCGGTGGCCCTCGGCATCGGGGTCGGTTACGCGGTGCTGCGCAAGGGCGGCATCATGGCCGAGCCGTCCGAGCAGCGCGGCACAGCCCGCGGCGGGGCTCGCACGGCGGGCCGCTCGAGTTCGAAGAGAGCCCGTTCCGGCAGCCGTTCGCAAACGCGTAGGTCCGCCAAGGCCGCGGCGTAACGCCTCGACCAGCGGCTTCGTGCCACATCGATTTCGTCCGCAAAACGGTCAAAAAACGGGCACAACTCTGTTGGAAACGGGCACCCCACAGTCACTGTAGCGTTGGTATACACCAGGAAGCGGGCCTAACACCCGTCACTGAATTCCCCCTGGGGTCCGGCGTATTGCGTGGCCGCGATGCGCCGACCCTCCGTCACCTGGGGGTTCACCCGAGACGGACTGACCACTCCGTCACGAACCGACCGAAAGCGGTGACTCCTCTTGGCCCTCCCCCACAGCGCTCAGAGTGCCCCTCGAATGCCCGGACAGGCAGTGTCCGCCGCCTCGCGGCACGCCACCGGAATGGCCACGCTCGCCCCCAACCTCCATGTGGTAGCCGGGGACGAGGACTTCTTCCGACACTTCGGCGCCTCGTCCGCCGAGTTGTGCGGCCGCAGCCTGTTCGACCTGCTGCACCCCAGCACCCCCTCCGTCCTGCGGGAACACTTCTCGCGGCTGCACGACGGGCGGCGCACCCGCTTCACCGAGCGCGTCCTCGGCTACCACGCGCGGGGCCAGGTGTTCTCGGGCAAGCTGACCGGCACGGCCATCCAGGGCCGGTCCGACCGGCTCGCGGCCATCGTCGTAATGGTCAAACCGGATGACGAACGACCAGAGGAGGAACCGACCCCCACCAGCCAGAAGCTGCTGTCGCCGCTGGAGGCCCGGATACTCGAGGGCGTGGCCACCGGCGCGTCGACCGTGCAGATGGCCGCCAAGCTCTATCTCAGCAGGCAGGGCGTCGAATACCACGTGGGATCCATGTTGCGGAAGATGAAGGCACCCAACCGGGCGGCCTTGGTCTCGCGCGCCTACGCGGCGGGCATGCTGACCGTCGGCACCTGGCCGGCCCGCGTTCGCCCGGAATTCATCAAGTGACGCACGTCATGTGACGCCGCGTCACACGGAACAGGCCCGGGGCAGTGCCGCCCCGGGCCTGTCGTCTTCGGCGGCCCGGCAGATACGCCATGACTCCCGCGGCCCGGCCGACACCTCACGGGTCCCGCGGCCCGGCCGACACCTCACGGGCCCCGCGATCCGGCCGATACCTCACGGGTCCCGCGTGGCACACCTCTGTCGCTCAGTAGGCTGAGACGGCCATGCGTTCACTCCCCACCGGATCGCGCACCGCGCGACGACGCCCCCGCCCCAGGCTCCCCCGCGCCCTCCTGCCCGCCGTGGTGGCCGCCTGCGCCGCCGTGACCGCCGCGGGGTGCGCGGCCCAGGCGGGGGTGCGGGACGACGGCGCGGCGCCCTCGCTCTCGGCACCGGCCAGCGCGGTTCCGCTGTGGCCCCGGTACACCCCCCCGGCCGTGACCACGCCCCGCGAGAAGTCCGACTTCGCCCGCTATCTGCCGGTGGACAAGGTCAAGGTGCCCTCGGGCGGACTGGCCGCCCTGTCCGCGAAGAACCTGCTGCTCCACGACCCCAATGTGCCGTCGGTGATACAGAAGGAGGTCTCCCTGTGCCCGGACGGCAGCCGCTGCCCGCTGCGGGACACCGCCCACCCCGATCTGACCGGTGACGGCCGGGACGAACTGGTGGTGGCGGCCGATCTGCCGGCGTTCGAACGGACGCTGCTCCAGGTCTACACCGCCTCGGGCCGCACGGTCCGCCCCGTGCTGATCTACTGGGGCCCGCCCGGACTCACCGGCGAAACCTTCGGCCGCGATCTGCTGATCTCCGCGATCGGCGGGGACGGCCGGGTCACCACCCGCTTCCGCTGGAACGGCACCGTCATGGCGGCCGTGACGCCCGATGGCGGCACGGCCACCCGGACCCCCGTCCCGGAGGACGGCGCGGCCACCCGGCCCCCGGCCCCGGGGGAGGGCGCGGCCGCCCGGACCGCCGACCCCGGCGCCGCACCGGAGGCCGTGCCGAGCAGCACCGGCACGGCCGCGGACACGGGTACCCGTACGGAGACGAGGACGACGCGATGACCACCGCCTTCACCCCGCCCGGCCCGAGCTCCCCGACCGAGGCGCATCTGCTGCTCGTCGAGGACGACGAGGTGATCCGCAATACGGTGCGGATGGCCCTGGAGCGGTACGGCTTCACCGTGTCCACCGCGGGCGACGGCCTCACCGGGCTGGAGATCTTCCGGGAGAGACAGCCCGATCTGCTGCTGCTGGATGTGATGCTGCCCGAGCTGGACGGCATCGGACTGTGCCGCAGGGTCCGCGAGTTCAGCCTGGCGCCGATCCTGATGATGTCCGCGCGCGGTGACTCCCTGGACGTGGTCTCCGGTCTCGAGGCGGGCGCCGACGACTATGTGGTCAAGCCGTGCGAGAGCGCGGTCCTGGTGGCCCGTATCCGCTCGCTGCTGCGCCGCGCCTCCTTCACCCCCGTGGCCCGCGCCTCGCGCGCCGAGGCGCGCGGCGGGGCTCCGGAGGGGGACGGCGCGGCCGGTCCGGACACCCTCGTCTTCGGCGATCTGACCATCGACACCCTCGGCATGGAGGTGCGCCGGGCGGGAGAGCCGCTGGCCCTGACCCCCACCGAACTGCGGATGCTGCTGGAGTTCGCCGGCTCGCCCGGTGTGGTGCTGGAGCGCCGTACGCTGCTCAGCCGGGTCTGGGACCACGCGTGGCAGGGCGACACCCGTGTGGTCGACCTCCATGTGCAGCGGCTGCGGGCCAAGATAGGCGCCGAACGGATCGAGACGGTCCGCGGCTTCGGCTACAAGTTGCGGCGCTGACGATGACGCTGAGATGGCGGATCGTCGCCCTGGTGGCGGCGGCGACCTGTGCCGCCGCGGCCGCGGTGGGGGTGCTGGTGCACCACGCCTCGCGCGATCGCGAACTGTCCCAGGCACGCGACGGGGCCCGGACCACGCTCGACCGCGCGGCGGTCATCTACGCCCGCACCGGCGCCGTCCAGGGCTCCGGGGCGGTGCTGGACGCGCCCGGACTCCCCGGGGATCTGCGGCGCCTGGTGGAAAAGGGCCATCAGGGCACCGAGTTCACCACCGGTCCGGGCGGACCCGCGATGTGGGCGGCCCGGCCCGCCGATGACCAAGTCCTGTCCGTACGCCTCGACGTGAGCACCGCGATGCGCGACATCGGCGCGCTGGACACCAACATCATCCTGGCCGGGCTGATGACCACCGCCGTGGTGCTGCCGCTGGGCGTGCTGACCGCCGAGCGGATGAGCCGGCGGCTGCGACTGGCGGCGGCCACCGCGCGGCGGATCGCGGCCGGGGACCTGGACGCCCGGATCTCCCCCGCCGCCCGCCCGCACGACGAGATCGCCGAGATCTCCGGGGCCGTGGACTCGATGGCCGCCGCGCTGCAGGAGCGGCTGCTCGACGAGCAGCGGTTCACCGCCGATGTGGCGCATGAGCTGCGTACTCCGCTGATGGGTCTGGTCACCGCCGCCGAACTGCTGCCGCCGGGTGAGGCGGCCGGGTATGTACGCGACCGGGTGCGGGTGCTGAGCACGCTGGTCGAGGAGCTGCTGGAGATCTCCCGGCTGGACGCGGGGGCGGAGGAGGCCGATCTGTCCCCCTGCCCCCTGGGGCCGGTGCTCGAGGAGGCCATCGCGGGCACCGGGCTGTCGGCACGGCTGCGGACCGGCGCGGCGGAGGACACCGGCCAGGAGGACACCGGGCAGCAGAACACCGGGCAGCAGGACGGCGAGGACACCAGGCAGCAGGACGTCACGGACGGCCCGAAGGTGTGGACGGACCCCCGCAGGCTGACCCGTATCGTCGCCAATCTCGTGGTCAACGCCCACCGTCACGGCCGCGAACCGGTCGAGGTGACGGTGGCGGCGGACGGCCGGACCGTGACGGTCCGCGACCACGGCACCGGCTTTCCGGACGATCTGCTGGAGAAGGGCCCGCAGCGGTTCCGCACCGGGGTCCGGGAGCGGGGCCGGGGCCATGGCCTCGGGCTGACCATCGCGGTCGGCCAGGCTCAGGTCATCGGCGCCACGCTGGAGTTCGGCAACGCACCGGACGGCGGCGCGGTCGCCACCCTGCGCCTGCCCGAGCAGCCCGAACGGCCGGAGCCCGGACCGATACACGGCTGATACACCGTCGAGCGGAAGTCGAGACCCGGCCGAGCCCCCGCCGAGACCGCTCGTTGCGGTTCCGAAGATCTTCCCTGAGGAGGATGGCGCCGACCCGCGCGAACCCTCGCGGCCGGGATCGACGGAGGAGCAATCGGCATGGCAGGTCCCCTGACGGCACTACGCGTACGGTTCACACCGGACTCGGAGCAGACGCCGCGGGACACCAGACCCCCCGGCCGGCGGCGCGGAGCGAGAGGGCGCGGCAGGCGGAAGCGCACCGGCATCCGGCGGTTCTTCACGTGGCGGAAGCTGCTGGCCTATCTGGCCGCCCTGTTGGCCCTGCTGATCGGGGCGTTCACGGTGCTCTACTACTCGATCGACATCCCCAGGGCCAACGCGCAGGCGAAGGCGCAGAGCAACGTCTACAAGTTCAGCGACGGCACGATCCTCGCCCGCACCGGCGAGATCAACCGCGAGATGGTCACCCTCGACCGGGTGCCCACCGGTGTGCAGCACGCGTTCGTGGCGGCCGAGAACAAGTCCTTCTACAAGGACTCCGGCGTGGACCCGATGGGCATCCTGCGGGGGCTGGTCAACACCGTGACGGGCAAGGGCACTCAGGGCGGCTCGACCATCACCCAGCAGTACGTCAAGAACTACTACCTGAGCCAGGAGCAGACCGCCACCCGCAAGATCAAGGAGCTGGTCATCTCCCTCAAGGTCGACCAGCGCAACTCCAAGGAGGACATCCTCGCGGGGTATCTGAACACCAGCTACTTCGGCCGCGTCGCCTACGGCGTCCAGGCCGCCGCCCGCGCGTACTACGACAAGGACGTGGACGACCTCACCGTCGAGCAGGGCGCGTACCTCGCGGCGCTGGTGCAGGCCCCCAGCCAGTACGACTGGGCCGTCGCGAGCCCCAAGGCGAAGCGCCTGGTCACCCGGCGCTGGAACTACGTGCTGGACAACATGGTGGACATGCACTGGCTGGACCCCGCGGAGCGGAAGCGGATGCGCTTCCCCGTGCCGGTGGCCCCCGAGCCCGCCCCCGGCCTCGGCGGCCAGGCCGGGTATCTCGTGGAGGCGGCCCGCAATGAGCTGATCGCCTCGGGCGTCAGCGAGCAGGAGCTCGCCGCGGGCGGCTGGACCATCACCCTCAACGTCGATCCGGCCAAACAGCGGGCGCTGGAAGAGACGATGCACCAGGGCCTCGACGGCTCCGCCAAGGGCAAGCGGGCCCGTGCGGACGCGGCCGCCACCCAGGGCGGCGCGGTCTCGGTGGACCCGAGGAACGGGCGGATCGTCGCGCTCTACGGCGGCCGGGACTACACCCGGCACTATCTGTCCAACGCGACCCGCGGCGACTACCAGGTGGGCCCCGTCTTCGAACCGGTCACCACCGCCTCGTCCCTGGACGCCAAGATGCGGGACGGGGCCACCGCCGGCGGGTTGCCGGAGGTCAAGCGCACCGCCGGGGCGCTGGGCATGGACACCGACGGCGGCGGCTTCGCCACCAAGGAGTCGGTCGGGCTGGGGCTGATGGGTTCGAGCCCGCTGCGGATGGCCGGTGTCTACGCCTCGTTCGACCACCAGGGCAAGCGGGTCACCCCGAGCATCGTGAAGTCCGCCCGGCGCGGCGACGAGACGGCCGGGCCGCCGAAGGCGGTGGGCGACCAGGCGATCGCCCCCGCGGCCGCCCAGCTGATCACCCGCGGCCTCATCGAGGACGGCGGAGCGACCGCGGTACGCGCCGTCAAACGGCCCTCGGCGGGCAAGGGCGGGGTCTCCGACGACAAGAGGGCGGCCTGGTACGTCGGTTACACCCCGGACCTGGTCACCGCGGTCGCCCTCTTCGGCGAGGACGCCAAGAAGCGGAAGCAGATCCCCTTGAAGAACGCCCGTGTCCAGCGGGTCGCCGAGCTCTGGAGCCACTACACCGGCCAGGCGCTGGGCGACGCGCCCCCGGCCTGGTTCGACTTCGGCCCCGGGTCGGGGGCGGTTCCGGTCCCGACCGAGACGGGGCCTACCGCACGGTGAGGGCGGCGGCGACGCCGCCGGCGAGGGCCGCGGCCCCGAGGAGGCAGGCCAGCAGCAGCCGGCGGCGCAGCGTCCGGTAGACCTCCTGGTACTCCGCCCGCAGCTCCTCGCAGCGCCGCACCACGGTGCGCAGGGTCTGCTCGGTGACGGCCAGCTGGTCCTGGATGTAGACCCGCTCGACCTCCGCCCGCTGGGCGGAGGTCAGCCAGTCGAGCCGACCGGTGAGGCGGCGGGCCCGCTCCCGGGCCGCGTCCCGCTCGCCCTGCAGCAGCAGATAGCCCTCGATCTGGTTGATACCGGCGGCGATACCGGGGGGCTCGGCGGCTCTGGCCATACTCACGCCACACTCTCCTTCTGGCCGACATCGGGATGGTGCAGATCGAACGCGGGCGATTCGGAACGGATCTTCGGCAGGCTGACGAAGTTATGGCGCGGCGGCGGGCAGGAGGTCGCCCATTCCAGCGAACGTCCATAGCCCCAGGGATCGTCGGTGACGATCTTCTCGCCGTACTTGGCAGTCTTCCAGACGTTGTAGAGGAACGGCAGGAACGACAGGCCGAGGACGAAGGAGCTGATGGTCGAGATGGTGTTCAGGGTGGTGAAGCCGTCGGCCGCCAGATAGTCGGGAATTCTGCGCAGCATTCCTTCGGCGCCGAGCCAGTGCTGCACCAGGAACGTGCCGTGGAAGCCGAGGAAGAGGGTCCAGAAGGTGATCTTTCCCAGCCGTTCGTCGAGCATCTTGCCGGTGAACTTGGGCCACCAGAAGTGGAATCCGGCGAACATGGCGAAGACCACGGTGCCGAAGATGACGTAGTGGAAGTGGGCGACCACGAAGTAGGTGTCCGAGACATGGAAGTCCATCGGCGGCGAGGCCAGGATCACACCGGTCAGACCGCCGAAGACGAAGGTGATCAGGAAGCCGACCGCCCAGAGCATCGGGGTCTCGAAGCTCAGCGACCCCTGCCACATCGTGCCGATCCAGTTGAAGAACTTGATGCCGGTCGGCACCGCGATCAGGAACGTCATGAAGGAGAAGAACGGCAGCAGCACACCGCCGGTGACATACATGTGGTGCGCCCAGACGGTGACCGAAAGGCCGGCGATGGAAATCGTCGCCGCGATGAGCGAGATATAGCCGAACATCGGCTTCCGGGAGAACACCGGAATGACCTCGGAGATGATGCCGAAGAACGGCAGCGCGATGATATAGACCTCGGGATGGCCGAAGAACCAGAAGAGATGCTGCCAGAGCAGCGCCCCGCCATTGGCCGCGTCGAAGACATGCGCCCCGAATTGGCGGTCCGCCTCCAGGGCGAACAGCGCCGCCGCGAGCACCGGAAAGGCCAGCAGCACCAGCACACCGGTCAGCAGCACGTTCCAGGTGAAGATCGGCATGCGGAACATCGTCATGCCCGGAGCGCGCATACAGATGATCGTGGTGATGAAGTTGACCGAGCCGAGGATGGTGCCGAAGCCGGAGAGGGCCAGACCCATGATCCACATATCCGCGCCGACACCGGGTGAGCGGACCGCGTCCGACAGCGGGGAGTAGGCGAACCAGCCGAAGTCGGCCGCGCCCTGCGGGGTCAGGAACCCGCCCACCGCAATCAGCGAGCCGAAGAGATACAGCCAGTACGCCAGCATGTTCAGCCGCGGGAACGCCACATCGGGCGCACCGATCTGCAGCGGCATGATCCAGTTGGCGAACCCCGCGAACAGCGGGGTGGCGAACATCAGCAGCATGATCGTGCCATGCATGGTGAACGCCTGGTTGAACTGCTCGTTCGACATGATCTGCGTACCCGGGCGGGCCAGCTCGGCGCGCATCAGCAGCGCCATCACCCCGCCGATACAGAAGAAGGCGAACGAGGTGATCAGGTAGAGCGTGCCGATCGTCTTGTGATCGGTGGTGGTCAGCCACTTCACGGCCGTGGCCCCCGGCCCGGGGCGGCGCGACGGCGGGGCGGCCGGCGCCGCCGCGACAACGGTGTTGTTCCTCATGACCGCTAGGTGTCCGGCACCCCGTGGATCGTCACTCCGACGGCCGGTCAGGATTGCCCGCCGCGAGGTGTGATGATCTGTGGTGTGCCGGACACCTTCGGATCATGAGCACCGACGACGCCTTCGACGCCGCCTACCGTGAGCATTACTGGGCGGTCAGCCGTTTTGTGGCACGGCGGCTGGACGACCAGGCATGGGACGTCGAGGAAGTGGTCGCCGAGGTCTTCGCGGTGGCCTGGCGGCGCCGGGCCGAACTGCCCGAGTCGCCGCTGCCGTGGCTGTACGGGGTGGCCCGGCACTGCCTGGCCAACACGGTGCGCGGCAAGGGCCGTTACCGCAGACTGCTGCTCAAACTGGGCCACCACGAGGTGACGCGCGGCGCGCGCACCGTGGCGAGCCCGGACGCGGAGCGGCCGGGCTCCTGGGTGCTGGAGGCGCTGTCCCGGCTCGCCGAGGCCGACCAGGAGGTGCTGCGGCTGACGGCGTGGGAGGAGCTGACCGTCGAGGAGCTCAGCACCGTGCTGGGGTGCGGCCGGTCCGCCGCGGCGATGCGGCTGCACCGGGCGCGGCAGCGGCTGCGGGAGCAGATAGAGACCCTGCGCCGGGACGACCGGGTCTCGCTGGGGTGCACGAGCGGCAGGGGCGACAGGTCCCAGAGGGCTGACAGGGCCGGCAAGGATGGACACGCATGACCGACGAACTGGATCTGCTCCGCGAGGCCGACCCCGTGTCCGCCGACACCGGCCCCTGGCGGGACCGGCCGCTGGACGCGCGGGCCGAGCTGCTGCTGCGGCGGCTGCCGTCCCGGGACCGGCGGCGCCGTACCGTCCGGCGGCGCGCGGTCTGGAGCCTGGGGGCCGCGGCGGCCGCGACGGTCGTCGCCCTGGCGCTGACCGTCTCGGGCACCGGCTCCTCCCCCGCCGTGGCCGCGCCCAGGCCACTGCCGCTGGTGGCGCATGCCTCCCGGGCGGACGTATCGATCGCCGAGATCGCCCGGCGGGCGCGGGCGGCGGCCGAGGAGTCCCCGGGGAAGAGCGAGCGGGGCAGCCATTTCCAGAGCTGGGCGCTGAGCATGAAATCGGGCGAGGACGCGGTGACGCTGCCCCGGGAGTCGCTGACCCGCTGGAACGCGGACGGCAGCGGTTCCACGCTGGAGGTGGCCACCGATCCGCGCCATCCGGGCCGCCCGGTGATCGAGGACGGTCCCCCGCCGCGTACGGTCCACGACGGCAAGGTGCTGAGCGAGGAGCGCTATCCGCCCGGTATCAACGGCGCCAACCAGAGCTACTTCGAGGACCCCCCGGCCGGTGCCTCCGCGCTGCGCGAGTATCTCGCCGTCTGGTCCCCGGGCGCCGACCGCGACCCGGAAGAGCTGCTCTCGGCCATCGGGTCCTTCCGCACGGTGTGGACCCCGGGACCGCGCCAGAGGGCGGACATCGTCACCCTGCTCTCCGGGCTCGAGGGGCTCCGCCCGGCGGGCGAGGTCACCGACCGGCTCGGCCGGGAGGGGCAGGGATTCCGGTTCACCGGCACCCCCGGCAGCCGTTACCTGATCGTCCTCGACCCGGACGACGGCGGGGTGCTGGACATCGAGGAGACCTTCAGCCGGGACGATCCCGAGTACCGGGTGAAGGCGGGCGACGTGATGTCCTACACGGCCTACATCCCCTGACCACCGGCCACGTCGGGAGGGCCGGGCGGGACGCCACGTCGGGAGGGCCGGGCGCGACGCCACGTCGGGAGGGGCGGGCGCGACGCCACGTCGGGAGGGGCGGGCGGGACGCGGGGTCGCGGGCGGTGCACGAGTGCGCTGGCGGCGCCGACGAAGCACGAATGCGCGGGCGGGGCGCAGGTGGCGCCGACGGGGCACGAATGCGCGGGCGGGGCGCAGGTGGCGCCGACGGGGCACGGGTGCGCGGGCGGGGCGCAGGTGGCGCCGACGGGGTACGGGGGGCCCGGTCGGCCGTCAGGCGGCCTCCTGTTGGCAGTGGGGGCACCACAGGCTGGTCCGCCCCGCGATCCGGCCGCGGCGCAGCGGATTGCCGCAGCGGGGGCAGTGCGGATCCGGATCGTCGCGCTGCCCGGTGAGCCAGTCCGGGTCGTCCGGCACCCGCCCCGCCCGTACCGAGGCGCGCAGCACCTCGCGCAGCGCGCTGTGGAGCCCATCGCGCTCGTCGTCGGTCAGCGCGTTCACCGGCCGCCGCGGATGGATCCGGGCGTGCCACAGAATCTCGTCGCCGAGCAGATTGCCGAGTCCGGCGATCACGGCCTGGTCGGTCAGGGTGGCCTTGACGCGTCCGCGCCGCCCCTCCAGCAGCCGGTCCAGATCGGCCCGGCTCAGCGAGAGCGCGTCCGGGCCCTGATCGCCGATGATCCGGTCGATGTCGTCGTCGGTGGCGGCGAGCCAGATGCCCTGGAGTTTGCGCTGGTCCTCATAGCCGAGGCGGTGGCCGTCGTCGAGGTCGAAGGCGACGCGCTGGAACCGGCCGGCCGGTTCGGAGTCCGCCCCGCAGACCAGCCGCCCGGTCATGCCGAAGTGGAGCACGACGGTGGGCCCGTCGGTGGGGGCGATCAGCCACTTGCCGTGGCGGCGCGGTGCCGCGAAGCGGCGGCCCTTGAGGTCGCGCTTCAGCCGCTGCGCGGTCACCCCGTGCAGTACCCCCGGATCGGCCACCTCCGCCCGCTCGACGCGGTGGCCCTGGGCGCAGGAGGCGAGCGTCCGCCGGAACCCCTCGACGTCCGGAAGCTCGGGCATAGCGTCAGGCTACGCCCGGGGCTTCCGTAGCGCGTTGTGGAGAGCACCCCCGTTCGGGGGTCTTCATCGGATAAAGTACCCAATTATGCGATTCATGCGCGCCGCCCCGGGGGTGAGCGGTCGCAGCCAGACGCTGTTCGCGATCACACGGTGTCTGCCGTTCCTGGTCCTGGCCGCGGTATTCAGCATCGAGCTCTCCCCCGCGCACACCCTCTACACCGGCCCCCTGCTCTCCCCGGCGCCGGCGCTGGCGGCGGTGACCATGGGGCCGGTCGGCACCGTCGGGGTGGCGGTGCTGGCGGGCGTGGTCAGCGCGATCACCGCCATCCACAACGACGCCTGGGGCACCCCGCAGGTGTACACGAATCTGCTGGCCCTGCTGGTGGTGGCGGTGGCGAGCGTGGCGACCAGCGCGGTGCGGGTGCGCCGGGACCGCGAGCTGGCCCATATCCGCCGGATCGCCGAGGTGTCGCAGAACGTGGTGCTGCGGCCGCTGCCCGCCCGGATGGGCGTGGTGAACACCGCCAGCGTCTATCTGGCGGCCGAGCGCGGTGCGCAGATCGGCGGGGACCTCTACGAGGCGATGTGCACCCGCTACGGAGTGCGGCTGATCGTCGGCGATGTGCGGGGAAAGGGGCTGGCCGCGGTGCGGTCCGCCGCGGCCGTCGTGGGCGCGTTCCGGGAGGCGGTGCACTACGAGCAGGACCTCGCCGAGGTGATGCACCGCTGTGCGGCCGCGCTGGCGCGCGAGTACGAGCTGCTGGACCGCTCCCAGCTACAGGATCCGCAGGAGCTGGAGGAGCAGTTCGTGACCGTGCTCCTCGCCCAGGTGACGGACGAGTCGCTGATCCAGCTGATCAACCGCGGCCATCCGCCGCCCCTGGTGATGCGCGAGCGCGAAGTGCGCTCCCTGGACCCGGCGCGCCCGCTGCCGCCGCTCGGCCTCGAGGAGTTCCTCGGCCCGGCCGCGATCGGCGTCGAGACCTTTCCGTTCCTGCCCGGTGACCGGCTGTTGCTGCACACCGACGGGGTGGTCGAGGCCCGCAACAACGACAACGAGTTCTTTCCGCTGCACCGGACCATGGAGACGCTGGACCGCGCCACCCCGTCCGAGTACCTGGACGGGCTGCGCCACGCCCTGGTCCGGCACACCGAGGGACGGCTGGCGGACGACGCGGCCATGGTCCTCATCGAGCGGGACATCGGCGGCCCGGACCGGCCGTTCCGCTGAGCCGGTCGCGCCACCGCCGAGCCGGTCGCGCCAGGGCGCCGCCGTACATCCGCCGTACCGTCCGCCGGTGTTGGCCGCCTGGGCATGGGTTGACGCCCTCGCGGAGCGCGACGACACTGTCAGGGACGGTCACGATTGTCAGCGCCCACCGTGCGGAACCCCCGCTCAGATGGGTCATCGGCCCCGGCTCGTTGACAGGCAACCCTTCTCCCGCGACGGGGTGCCCCCGGGTGACGACCAGGTTCCGTCGGTGTGGACGGGACAAGCGCGGTCTCGCTGCCTCGCGAGCCCCCGATGATGGGATCGGTGGAGATGCCCAGGACCGACAGCCACGGGGACGGCGCACGTCGGCGTCCCCGTCCGTTGTCCCCGCTCCGCCCGCTCCGCCGGCTCCACCTCCTGACCAGACGGCTGCACATCGATCTGCTGCGCATCTGCAGCGCCTCCAGTCCAGCTCTCTGAGTCGGCCCGAGCCGACACGGTCACCGAGCGCGGTCCCGCGCGCCGGGGGTCGGGTGTTTCCCGGCACCGTCCCGGCGGCCGTCCCGCGTGGGCTTCCCTTCCGTCGCGCCATCGGCGCCGCCCTCGACCGGCGGTGGCCGGGGCTTTTCGTCACTGCCTTGGAGAGCCATGTCCGAGACGTTTCCGGTCAGTTCAGGTCCCGCCGCTCTTCTCGACCCCGACCCCTGCTCGCCCCGCCCCCGGATCGCCCCGCCCGCGCCACCGCACCGCTTCCGCAGCCGCATCGGCGTCGACCTCGCCGGTGGCTTCTATCCGGTGCCGCACCGCTATCGGCTCTATCTCTCCGCGAGCTGTCCGCTCTCGCTGCGCGTCTCCATCACCCTCGATCTGCTCGGGCTGCGGGACACCGTGGCCACCACCCTCATCGGGCTTCCGGACGACACCCCCGAGGCGTACGCCGCACTGCGCGGGGCCTACGAGGCCACCTGGCACCGCTACAGCGGACCGGTGGACGCGCCCGCGCTGTGCGACCGCTGGACCGGACGTGTCGTCAGCAATCACGCGCCGGACATCCTGCGCGACCTCGCCGGCCATCTGAGCGACGACAGCGGAACCGGACGCCCCCTGCTGCGCCCGGCGGCCCTCGCCACGGACATCGACGCCCTCCGGGACCTCATCGACGCGGACATCATCCACGCCGCCCGGCAGGCGGGGACCTCAGCCGAGGCGGAGTGCCGGGACGCGGCGCTGGAGCGGCTGCTGACCGCCCTCGGCCGGCTCGACCGCGGGCTGACGGCCGCGCCGTACGCCCTGGGCGAGGAGCTGACCGCCGCCGATGTGGACCTGTGGGTGGCCCTGGTCCAGCTGGACACCGAGCACCGGCTGCTCCTGGACGCCGACGCGGCCGACCGGGTCTCCCGCCATGGGCAGCTGCGCGCCTATGTACGGCGGCTGCACGCCCATCCGGCCTTCCACACCACGCTTCCGGAGGCCCTCCAGGACGAGGTGTCCTGAAAGGGCGTCGAGGTGGCCGAAGAGGACGTCCAGGTGTCCTGAGAGGGCGTCATGGTGAGCCGTCAGGCGGCGGCCCGGGGCCAGTCGTCCAGGCTCTGGTGCTGGCGCACCGCCTCTTCCAGCGCCCCTATCCCGAGGTCGATCAGCGGGCTCCGCCGGCTGCCCCGGCGCACACAGGTGAGGATCCGCCGCGTCGGCATGTTCTCGCCCGCCACCGGCACCCGCGCGACCGCCTGGCCCGCCGGGCCCTCGGCCAGCCGCGGGATGAGCGAGACGCCCAGCCCGTTCCCGACCAGCGACCAGACCGCCGACCAGTGGGTGGCGGCGTGCACGATCCGCGGTGAGAACCCGGCCGCCGCGCACAGCACCCGCACCCGCTGGGCGTGGTCACAGGTGCCCGCGTCGGCGACGATCCAGTCCTCGGCCGCCGCGTCCTCCAGCCGCACCGACACCGCCCCCGCCAGCCGGTGGTCGGCGGGCACCAGCATGATGTGCGGCTCCTCCAGCAGGGGGCTCTGCTCGAACCGCGCGTCATCCGGCGGCGGCCCGCCCTCGATGGGCTCCACGACCGCGAGATCCACCTCGCCCGCCACCAGCAGGTCCATGCTCTCCTCGGTGTCGCACTCGCGCACCCGCACCAGCAGGTCGGGGTGGCTGTGCCGCAGCCGCCCGGCCGCGGGGGCGATCAGACCGCTGATCGCGGTGGTGAAGCCCGCGATGCGCAGCGGTCCGGTCATGCCCGCCCGGTAGGACTCCAGCTCCGCCTGCGCCTCCTCCCAGCGGGCCAGCAGCGCGTCGGCGTGCTCGATGAGCAGGTGTCCGGCCGGGGTCAGCCGGACGCGGCGACCGTGCGGCTCCAGCAGCGGGACCTTGAGCTCGCGCGCGAGCTCGCGCATGTGGTGGGAGACAGCGGACGGGGTGAGGTGCAGGGCCTCGGCGGCCGCGGTGACCGTGCCCTGCTGGCGCACCACCCGGAGCATATGAAGCCGACGCAGGTCAATCATGAAATCATTTTGCACACATGACCTGGAAAACATGCAATGGACCTCAACGGTCGGCCGGAGTCATCCTGCTGCCATGAACACCGACACTCACACCATCGTTTCCCGGCACACCACCAGCGAGGGCGTCGTGGTCTGGAGCCGCTGCGCCTGCGGACGGCTCCAGATGGTCCTGGTTCCCTACGGCGCCGGCGGCAAGGGAATCGCCGCGGGCGGACATGACTTCCAGTGCCCCCGCTGCGGCCGTTAGTGCCGCTCGACGGCGCGGCGAACGGCCTGGCGCTCAGGACAGCGCGGCCCGCGCGTCGCCGAACTCGCCCATCGCCCCGGCCACGATGGCCTCCAGACGGGCGTGGTGGGCACCGCGCCAGTAGACCCGCTCACAGACCGTGCAGCGCGCGAAGACGTCGTACGTGCGCCGGGTGCCGTGCTGCAGTTCCTCCCGGACCGTCTCCTTGTCGGCGTCCTCCAGCGGGCCGTTGCAGGCGGTGCAGCGGGTCCAGGGCGCCAGGCTCGGGGTGAACCGGCCGAGGACGTCGCGAAGTTGCTCATCGGGGCGGTCGCTGTAGACATACGCCCCGGCCCACAGCTCGCGGCGGCGCAGCAGCCCCCGGTCGCGGGAAAGCAGCACCCGGCGCTGGGCGGCGGAGCGCGCGGCCAGCTCGGGGTCGCCGATGTCCTCGCTCTCGTACGCGGCGTCCACGCCCAGCAGCCGCAGCCGCCGCGCGAGCGTGCCCAGGTGCACATCGAGCAGGAAGCGCAGCGGGGCGCCCGGCACCCGCTGCGGGCGGACGACCGGCTGGACCTCCACGGTCTCCCCCGCGCCCGGCACACGCGAGACGGCGGCCTCCTCGCCGTTCACCAGCAGCCTGCCCACCTCGGTGAGCGGCACCCCCAGCGACTCGACCACATGGCCGAGGGTGGAGACGCCGTCGGTGGCGACGGCCGTCCAGGGGCGGCGCCGCTCGGGAACGGCGAAGAATCGCAGTTCAGGGGCGAGGCTGACGTGGATCTCGGGTCCATTCACACCGCCAGCATGCCAGGCGCCCAAGGCCCGGGGCGACGGCGTTTCGGGGCCGGGACAGGGCCTGACGGTCATGAGGGCGGCCGTCGCCCGCGGGCTGGGGCAACGTGGCCGCGGGCCGGGGCGTCACCCCGGCGGTTCGGCCGCCTTGGCCCGGTCGCGGCGCCGCTTGCGGCGCCAAGCCACCATCCGCAGATAGTCCTCGTGCAGCACCCGCCCGACGAGCGCACCGCCGAAGACCACGAAGCCGACACCGACCAGCCAGGACTGGACGACCAGGACGGTGCCGACCGGGCCGTAGGAGACCGTGCTGGAGGCGATCAGCGGGGAGAACACCAGCTGGGAGAAGACCCGCAGCCCCAGCAGCCCGATGCTGGTCGCCAGCGCGCCGGGCAGCAGGGCGCCCCAGCTGATCCGCCCCCCGAGCAGCAGCCGCTGCGACCACCAGAAGAACAGCACCGTGCCCAGCACCGCCACCAGCACCCGGGAGAGGCCGGGCTCCAGATGGGCGGAGAGCAGCAGATAGCAGATCAGCACCACGAGCCACACCAGATGGCGCCAGACGGTGTGCCAGCGGCCGGCCGGCAGTTCCCACACCTTCTCGTAGCCGACCTGGAGCACCGTGCCGAAGCGCAGTCCGAAGATGGCGAGCGTGGCCAGACCGAAGGCGGTGGTGGACTCCAGCGCCTGCTTGGGCGGGGCGAACAGCCGCTGTACCTCGTCCCGCGAGGTCGAGGTGAGCCCGAGGCCCTCGGCCAGCCACTGGGCGAAGCCGAGCCGGTTCACCGGGTCGGCCGCGGCGACCACGATCAGCAGGGGCACCAGGGTGAGAAAGCCCAGGGCGGCGAAGCCCATCGCGCGGTGCAGCAGCTCGAATTCGCTGCCCCGGCGCCATCCGCGTCCGATCGCGGACCGGTCGAACGCGTCCTCCAGCCGCTGCCACCAGGACCAGGACCTGGGCCCTCGGGAGCCGGACGCGGTCCGATTCTCGGACATACCCACTCCCCTACTCGCGCCACCGGCTCGACCTGGGCAGTGCCGTCCAGGCTACTCGGGGTGGTGACGTTCCGCCGGGAGCTCCGCCGGGACTCCCCCCGGAACACCCGCGCGGCGTCCGGGCCGCCGTCGGGGTCCGCTCGGCGGGCCTCACGCCGTGGCCATGACCGGGGCCCCGCTGTCCGCGTCGAGGACGCTGACCCGAACGGCGGGCTCGCGCACCGTGTCCAGGCTGGCCCCGGCGTCCACCGCGAAGAGCACCAGCACGGGCCTCGCGGCCTGGCCGCCCCCGTACACCCCGGCGAACTGCAGGATGCGCCAGCCGCCGTCGTCCCAGTGGTCCAGCAGCGCGGAGCGCACCACGCGGGAGACGCTCTGCCAGGCGCGCGAACGCTCCAGCAGTTCGACGGTCGCGGCGACCGGGACCGCCGTCCCGGCTCCGGTCGCGGCGAGCGGATGCCCGGTGATCCGCAGCCGCAGCCGGCGCAGCGGCATCCGCCAGCGGCGGTCCGGATCGGCGGCGAGGGCCGTCAGGGCCGCCGCGGCGGCCAGGACCAGGCACAGCGCCGCGGCCGGACGGCGGCCCGCCGCGGTCCACCAGGGCTGCTGGGCCAGGGCCGCCGCGGCCCCGCCCGCGAGGACCGCGGCGGCGCGGACGAAGGCGCGCCAGGTGAGGGGGGCGTCCTGCCGCGCCGTACAGCCGCAGGAGGAGCCGGGTGCGGCGGCGCGGGCGTAGCCGAGGTAGCCGAGGAAGCCCGCGCCGAGGAGGGCGGCCGCCGCCCCCGGGAGCGGGGTGGCGGGCGGTGCCAGCAGCCCGGCGGCGAGGAGGAGTTCGACCGCGCCGAGGACGCGGAGGGCGAGCGCGGCCCGGCCGCCGTCGCGCAGCAGCCGCGCGAGCGCGGTACGGGGCGCCTGCCGGGCGGTGCCCCGCCCGAACAGCTTGCCCGCACCGGCCGGCCCCAGCACCCCGGCGAGCACCAGCGATGCGAGGTCGCGGACCAGGGCGCTCACCGCCGCCTCCCCGCGCCGGGGGCGACCGCGACCCGGACCAGGTCCACGGAGCCGTCGGACGGCCGCCACGCGCCCAGCACCTGGGCGCTCTGCCCGATGGTGAGCCGGGACAGATCGGCGGTGGGCGAGGCGGTGCCGTACGCGGCGCTGGTGGTCTCCGCCATGAGGTTGCCGACGATCTCGTGCTGCCCGTGGGCGAGGTGCAGCCGGGTCTTCTCGATGCCGCGGATGGTGGCGTGGAGGTTCACGATGTTGACCCACACCGCGTCCGCGGCGAGGGTGCCGTCGGGCAGGGGGACGCCGCGGGCGTAGAGGCCGTCGCCGGTCTCGATGTCGGCCGCGGTGGTGGCGCGGGCCTTCCAGACGCTGGTGGCGCCCGTGACCCGCACCCGGGAGTGGTCGCCGTAGGAGCCCGCGACCGCCAGGACGTCGTCGTTGATCGCGGTGATCCGCCCCTCGGCGAAGGCACTCTCGGCGACCGCGGGGTCCAGGGGGCGGATGGGCGCCGCGAAGGCGGCGTCGGCGTCCACCGCGCCCAGGGCGGTCGCCCCGACGACGGTGGCGCCGTGGAGGGCGGCGGTGGTGAGGAAGCGACGGCGGTCGAGGGGGTCGCCGGTTCGGTACGCGCTCATGGCCGGGCCCGCCTCATTCGAAGATGGAGACCGGCAGGGTGCCGGAGCTCAGACTGCCGATGGCGGAGAAGGCGGCGGGGGTGAGGTCGATGACCCGGTTGGTACGGCAGACCCCGTCGCAGCAGGTGGACTCGGAGCAGAAGCTGCGGGTGCGGGGGCCGCAGTCGCTGACGGTGACACAGACGCTCGCGCCCGAGCAGTCATGGCGCACCTTCATCACCGAGCCGCAGCCGCGCCGGGGTATGTCCTCGCCGCACAGGTCCGGCCGGGTGATGTCCCAGCACGCCTTGGAGGCGTTGGGCCAGGCGGCCTGCAGGGCGCTGGACCGGCAGGTGCCGCATGCGCCGCCGCCCGCGGAGGCGCACGGACCCCAGGCGCTGCCACAACAGAACCAGGTGGCCTCGCCGTTCCAGAGCTTGGTCGATCCGCACGCCATGGCACTGTCCTCCCGGCCTCGGTCCCGCCCTCGGAGCAGCACCATCATCTGTGGAGCCGGGCCCGGTCGCCACGGGAAGGCGGCCGGTCGGAGTCCTCACAACCGCTCGACGACCGTGACGTTCGCCTGGCCGCCCCCCTCACACATGGTCTGCAGGCCGTAGCGGCCTCCGGTGCGCTCCAGTTCGTGCAGGAGGGTCGTCATCAGCTTGGCGCCGGTGGCGCCGAGCGGGTGGCCCAGGGCGATGGCGCCGCCGTTGACGTTGACCCGCTCGGGGTCGGCGCCGGTCTCCTTCAGCCAGGCCAGGACGACGGGGGCGAACGCCTCGTTGATCTCGACCAGGTCGATGTCGCCGATGGTCAGCCCGGTCTTCTTCAGCGCGTGCGCGGTCGCCGGTATGGGTGCGGACAGCATCCGGATCGGGTCCTCGCCGCGCACCGACAGATGGTGCACCCGGGCGCGCGGGGTCAAGCCGTGCTCCCGTACGGCCTGTTCGGAGGCGAGCAGCAGGGCCGCGGCGCCGTCGGACACCTGGGAGGAGAGCGCGGCGGTGAGCCGCCCGCCCTCGATGAGCGGCTTGAGCGCGGCCATCTTCTCCAGGCTGGTGTCCCGGCGCGGCCCCTCGTCCACCGAGACGTCCCGGAACGGGACGGTCTCGCGGTCGAAGCGGCCCTCGTCGATGGCGCGCAGCGCCCGCTGGTGCGAGCCCAGGGCGAACTCCTCCATGGCCTCGCGGGTGATGCCCCACTTCTCGGCGATCAGCTCGGCGCCGTAGAACTGGCTGACCGGCCGGTCTCCGTAGCGCGCCCGCCAGCCCTCCGAGCCCGCGAAGGGGCCTTCGGTCAGCCCCAGGGACTCACTGGCTTTGCCGCTGGCGAAGCCGATGGGCACCATCGACATGTTCTGCACCCCGCCCGCGACCACCAGGTCCTGGGTGCCGGAGAGCACCGCCTGGGCGGCGAAGTGCAGGGCCTGCTGCGAGGAGCCGCACTGCCGGTCGACGGTCACGCCCGGAACCTCCTCCGGGAGCCCGGCGGCCAGCCAGCAGGTGCGCGCGATGTCCCCGGCCTGCGGGCCCACCGTGTCCAGACAGCCGAAGACGACGTCCTCGACGGCGGCCGGGTCGGCGCCCGAGCGCTCCATCAGCGTGCGCAGGACATGGGCGCCGAGGTCGGCGGGGTGGACGGAGGCGAACCCGCCCTTCCGCCGCCCCACCGGCGTCCTTACCGCTTCCACGATGTATGCCTCGGGCATGGCAGCTCCTTGGGATCCCTCAGGTCGTGACGGTCTTACGGTCGTTGTGTCTCTCGTTGTGTCTCTCGTTGCGTCTTTCGTTACGTCTCTCGTTGCGTCCGGTCTCGACGTGTCTGTTCTTCTCGCGGAGTGATGCCGTCCAGGACCATCGACAGATACTGACGGGCGATCTCCTCGGGGCTGTGCCGGCCGCCCGGCCGGTACCAGGAGGCGGCGACCCACACCGTGTCGCGCAGGAAGCGGTACGCCAGCCGGATGTCGAGGTCGGCGCGGAAGACCCCCTCGGCCACACCGCGCTCGAGCGCGCCCAGCCATGCCCGCTCGAATCTCCCCTGCGATTCGGTGAGATAGCGGAAGCGCGGCTGAGTGGACAGGTGTTTGGACTCCTTCTGGTAGATCGCGACGGCGGCGCGGTGCCGGTCGATCTCCCGGAAGGACTCGGTGACGAGTGCCTCGACGGTGTCCCGGGGGCCGAGTCCGGCGCCGAGCACCTCGTCGTACCCGGCCCAGAGCTCGTTAAGGAAGGTGGAGAGGATCTCGTCGACCATCGACTCCTTGGAGTCGAAGTGGTAGTAGAGGCTGCCCGCGAGCATCCCCGCCTCGTCCGCGATCCGGCGGACGGTGGTCGCGTTGTACCCCTGGGCGGCGAAGACCTCCGCCGCGGTCGAGAGCAGTTCGCGCCGTCGCTCGGGGGACGGGGTCACGGTCGTCTTCTTCTCGCTGTTCTTCGCGCTGTTTCCGGTGGAAGCGCGGTTCCTGGTGGAATTCGGCACGCTCTCATTCTCGCCTCATGGGTGCTGGCTGCTCACGGACACCGTCTCGCCCGTCATGTACGACGAGTAGCCGCTGGCCAGGAAGACGATGACGTTGGCCACCTCCCAGGGCTCGGCGTACCGGCCGAAGGCCTCGCGCTCGGTGAGCGCGGCCAGCAGTTCGGGGGTGGTGACCTTCACCAGATGCGGATGCATGGCCAGGCTCGGCGAGACCGCGTTGACCCGCACCCGGTACGCGGCGGCCTCGACCGCGGCGCAGCGGGTGAGCGCCATGACGCCCGCCTTGGCCGCCGCGTAGTGGGCCTGACCGGCCTGGGCGCGCCAGCCGACGACCGAGGCGTTGTTGACCACGACGCCGCCGTGGCCGCCCGCCCTCATCCGGCGCAGCGCCGCGCGGGTGCAGCGGAAGGTGCCGTTCAGGGTGACGTCGATGACCTTGTCCCACTGTTCGTCGGTCATCTCGGTCAGCAGGGCGGTGCCACCGAGCCCGGCGTTGTTGACCACCGCGTCCAGCCGTCCGTGGCGCTCCTCGGCGAGGTCGTACAGCGTGGCGATCTGGGCCTCGTCGGTCACATCGCTGACGCGTCCGGCGACCCGCTCCTCGCCGAACTCCGCGGCGAGCGTGGCAACCGTCTCCTTCAGCCGGCGCTCATGGGCGTCGCCGAGGACGACACGCGCGCCCTCCTCGAGGAACCGGCGGGCCGTGGCGCCGCCGATCCCGGCGCCCGCGGCGGCGGTGATGACGGCCGTGCGACCGGTAAGGAGGCCATGGCCGGGGACGTACGGCGCCTTGTTGTCCATCACGACGCCACGGTAACCTACCAAACACTTGTTAGGGAACCCGCCCAAGGAGCCGATGGAGGGGGTGGTGCGTCGATGGACCTCGATCTCACCGAGCGGCAGTCGGCGTTCCGGGCCGAGGCCCGGCGGTGGCTGGCCGCGCACACGCCCACCAGCCCCCTCCCCTCCCTGGAGACCGCCGAGGGGTTCGCGGCGCACCGCGCCTGGGAGCGCGCCCTCGCGGCCGGCCGCTGGTCGGCGGTGACCTGGCCCGAGGAGTACGGCGGCCGGGGCGCGTCGGTGATCGAGTGGCTGCTGTTCGAGGAGGAGTACTACGCGGCGGGCGCGCCCGGCCGGGTGAGCCAGAACGGGGTCAGCCTGCTCGCCCCCACCCTCTTCGAGCACGGCAGCGCCGAGCAGCGCGCCCGGATCCTGCCGCCGATGGCGCGCGGCGAGACGATCTGGGCCCAGGCGTGGTCCGAACCCGAGTCGGGATCCGACCTCGCCTCGCTGCGCTCCACCGCCCGCCGCACCGACGGTGGCTGGCGCTTGAGCGGACAGAAGACCTGGTCGTCCCGGGCCGCCTTCGCGGACCGGGCCTTCGGCCTGTTCCGCAGCGACCCGGCGGCTGACGCACCGCACCGGGGGCTGACGTATCTGATGTTCGCCCTGGACGCGCCCGGTGTGACCGTGCGCCCCATCGGCCGCCTCGACGGCAAGCCCGCCTTCGCCGAGCTCTTCCTGGACGAGGTGTTCGTCCCCGACGAGGACGTCATCGGCGAGCCGGGGCAGGGCTGGCGCATCGCGATGAGCACGGCGGGCAACGAGCGCGGGCTGACCCTGCGCAGCCCCGGCCGGTTCACCGCGGCGGCGCGGCGCCTGGTGGCGCTGTGGCGGGAGCGGGCGGACGAGGCCGGGAGCGCTGCGGGGATCGAGGCGGCCGCGCTACGGGACCGGGTCGCGGACGCGGTGATCGGCGCCCGCGCGTATGAGCTCTTCGCCTGCGCGGGCGCCTCCCGCCTGGCCGCCGGGGGCTCGCTCGGGGCCGAGTCCAGCCTGAACAAGGTCTTCTGGTCGGAGCTGGACATCGCCCTCCACGAGACGGCCCTGGACCTGCTGGGACCCCACGGCGAACTGTCCGACGCCGCCGACGACCGGGACGCGCCCGGCCCGTGGTCCGACGGCTACACCTTCGCCCTGGCGGGCCCGGTCTACGCGGGCACGAACGAGATCCAGCGCGACATCATCGCCGAGCGACTGCTGGGCCTGCCGAAGGGACGCCGGTGAGGGTGACGGGCCCGTGGCCGCGGCCGAGGCGGTGCGCCCCTCGGCAGGTGACGAGCCCATTGGCCGACGAGAGGGCGCCCGGATGAGGTTCATGCTGGATCAGGCGCAGACGGACTTCGGCCGCACCGTGGACCGGATGCTCGGCGGGGCCGACACGCCGCACGCCATCCGGGCCTGGGGGCGCGGCGAGCACGCGCCGGGGCGCGCGGTGTGGGGGCGGCTCGCCGACGCCGGAGTGACCGGGCTGGCCGTACCGCAGGCGTACGAGGGCGTCGGGCCGCTGCCCGTCGAGCTGAGCGTGGCGTACGTCGCGGCGGGACGGCACGCCGTGCCGGGGCCCCTGGCCGAGACGGCCGCCGCCGCGGTGCTGCTGGGGGCGCTCGCCGAGGGCGGCACGGCGCGGAGCGGGCAGGTGGCCAAGGACTGGCTGCCCCGGATCGCCGACGGACGGGCGCTGGTGACGCTCGCGGCGGCCGACGGCGGGCCGTACGCGCTGGACGCGGACGCCGCAGACGCCGTCTTCGCCGTCGCGGGCGAGGAGCTGTGGCTGGCCCCGGGGCACGGGCCGGTCCAGCCCTCGTTCGACCCGGCCCGGCGGCTGGCCCGGCCGCTGCCCGGCGGTGAGTTGCTCGCCCGGGGCCCGGCCGTGGCCGCGGCCGCCGCACGCGCCGCGGACTGGGCCGCCTTCGCCACGGCCGCGCTGTCGCTCGGCGCCGGGCTCGCGCTGGTGGAGCGCACCGCGACGTACGTCGGACAGCGCACCCAGTTCGGCCGCCCGATCGGCTCGTTCCAGGCGGTGAAGCACCGGCTGGCGGACGCGCTCATCGGCCTGGAGTTCGCCCGGCCGCTGCTGTACGGAGCCGCGGTGGCGCTCGCGTCGGGGCCCGCGGACGGCGCACTCGCGTCGGGGCCCGCGGGCGGCGCGCTCGCGTCGGGGTCCACGGGCGGCGCCCGCGCGGAGGTCGCCGCGGCGAAGGTGGCCACCGGCGAGGCCGCGTACACGGCGGCGCGCACCGCCCTCCAACTGCACGGCGCGCTCGGCTACACCGACGAGTACGACCTCTCGCTGTGGATCCGCAAGGCCCGCGCCCTGCGCTCCGCCTGGGGCTCCCCGTCGGTTTGCCGCGCCCGCGTCCTCGCGCCCTGACCGGTCTTGATCCATGCTGTATCGACCCGTCAGTGAGCGAACAGCGAGGTATGCGCGGATGCACCGGCCCCGGCCCACCCTGGAGAGCGTGGCGCGGCGCGCGGGTGTCTCGCGCGCCACCGTCTCCCGTGTCGTCAACGGCTCGACCAAGGTCGGCGAGGACAGCCGGGAGGCGGTCCTGAGCGCCATCCAGGAGCTGGGCTACATCCCCAACCAGGCGGCCCGCAGCCTGGTCACCCAGCGCACCGACTCCTTCGCGCTGGTGCTCCCCGAGGAGCCGGGCCGGGTCTTCTCCGACGACCGGTTCTTCCCGGGCGTGGTGCGCGGGGTGAGCCAGGAGCTGGAGGCCGCGGACAAGCAGCTGGTGCTGATGATGGCCCGCTCCGCCGCCAGCCGCGACCGCATCGAGCGCTTCGCGCTGGCCCGCCACGTGGACGGGGTCATGGTCGCGTCGATGCACGGCGCCGATCCGCTGCCCGCCGCGCTGGCCCGGATGGGCATCCCGGTGGTCTGCAACGAACGGGTGCCGGGCCCGGCGTCGCCGCCGTACGTGGGGGTGGACAACGCGGCGGGCGCGGCGCTGGCCGTGGAGCATCTGATCCGCTCCGGGCGTACCCGCGTCGCCACCGTCGCGGGCCCGCAGGACATGGTCGCCGGAATGGACCGGCTGTCGGGCTACCGGGCGGCGCTGGACGGGTCACGGCTGGCGGCGCATGTCGCGGTCGGGGACTTCACCCAGGAGTCGGGGGCGGTCGCGATGCGGGAGCTGCTGGACCGGGAGCCGCGGCTGGACGGGGTGTTCGTGGCCTCCGACCTGATGGCGATCGGGGTGCTGCGGGCGCTGCGCCGGGCGGGCCGGCGGGTGCCGGACGACGTGGCGGTGGTCGGATTCGACGACATAGAGCCCGCGCGCTACACCGAACCCCCGCTGACCACCGTGCGCCAGCCGATAGCCGGCATCGGCCGCCGTCTGGCCCGCCAACTGCTGCGCCTGACCGCCGGGGAGAGCATCGAACCGGCGCTGGTCCTCCCCACGGAGCTGGTGATCCGCGAATCGGCGTAGCCGGGCGCGGGACGACGTCTCCGGCCGAGGGACGCCGGCACGGTCAGCCGCCGCCCGCGTATCGCGGCAGCCACGCCCGGAAGTCGCGTTCGAAGGCGTCGTAGCGGCGGCGCAGCTCCGCACCCGGCCAGTCCTCCGGCAGGAGCCGGCCGGGGAGGACGGGGTCGGCGAGGAGGTGGCGGAGGGCGGCGGCCGCGACGGTGAAGCGGTCGGCCGGTTCCTCCGCGTCGTCCAGCGCCGCGCCGAGCAGCCGGGCCTGGTGTGCCCAGCCGTCCAGGTCCCACAGGCGCGCGGCGAGCTCGGCCGGATCGCCCTCCGGCGCGCCGGTGAACCAGCCGCACTGCTCGGCGGCGACGTCCGGGCGCGGGTGGACGAGGTTGGCGGGGCGCATCCAGGTGCCCTCGCGCAGTTCGGCCAGGCGCAGGGTGGCCATGGCCTGGCGGAGGGCGGTGCGCTCGGCCGCCTCGCGCCGGTCGGAGGTGACGATCGCGATCTCCCAGGCGCCGTCCCAACGGCGGGTGCGGGGGGCGCGGCTCTCGTCCTGTCGTGCCTGGCGGGCCAGCAGCCGGTCGGTGAGCCGGTAGGTGCCACCGCTCTGCTCCAGGTCACCGGCCGCGACCATCCGGGTGAGCGCGACCCGGATGGTGCCCTCGGCGGTGCCGAAGAGCGCGCCGACGCGCACCAGGGCGCGGGCGGGCAGCCGGGGCGGATGGAGGCCCAGCAGGGTACTGAGCACGACCGAGCGCGCGGTCAGCGGCCGCAGGGGGAGCGTTCCGGTGTCGTCCATGGTTACGCGAAACCCTACCCATTACAATTCTTCGTCGCGCATACTAGAAGTGTAAGACCCGGCCGGACCCGGGAGACCACCACGAACGAGGAGATGTCTGCCATGAGCGCTACGCACGAGGTCCTCAACCAGGCCCCGCCGCTCATCGGCTTCAGTACCGCGGACGACCCCGCCCTGCTCGAGGCCCTGCGGCGGCACGGCGGCGACTGGGGCGAACAGGAGGTGCGGGAACTGGGCGCGCGAGCCGGTTCCGCGGAGGTGCAGGACTGGGCGCGGATGGCCGAGGAGCACCCCCCGGTGCTGCACACCCACGACCGCTACGGCCATCGCGTCGACGAGGTCGAGTACCACCCCGCCTACCACCAGCTGATGGAGGTCGCCGTGGCGAGCGGCCAGCACGCGGCGGCGTGGAGCGAGACCCGCCCCGGCGCCCATCTGGTGCGGGCGGCCAAGTTCTACGCCTTCGCACAGGCCGAGCCCGGCCATGGCTGCCCGATCTCCATGACGTACGCCGCGGTCCCGGCACTGCGCGCCGAGCCGGAGCTCGCCGCCGTGTACGAACCGCTGCTCGCCGCCCGCAGCTACGACTTCGGGCTGCGCCCGCCGCTGGGCAAGCGGGGCCTGATCGCGGGCATGTCGATGACGGAGAAGCAAGGCGGCTCGGACGTGCGCGCCAACACCACCCGGGCCGTACCGGACGGTGCGGGCCGATACGTGCTCACCGGCCACAAGTGGTTCACGTCCGCGCCGATGAGCGACGTCTTCCTCACACTGGCCCAGGCGGAGGAGGGCGTCACCTGCTTCCTGGTGCCCCGGGTGCTGCCGGACGGCGGCCGCAATCCGCTGCGGCTGATGCGGCTCAAGAACAAGCTGGGCAACCGGTCCAACGCGTCGGCCGAGATCGAGTACGAGTCCGCCCTCGCCTGGCGGGTCGGCGAACCGGGCCGCGGGGTGCGGACCATCGTGGAGATGGTCAACGTCACCCGGCTGGACTGCGTCATCGGTTCGGCGGCGGGCATGCGGGCCGGGCTGCGGCAGGCGCTGCACCACGCCGAGCACCGCCGGGCGTTCGGCGCCGAGCTGGTCGACCAGCCGCTGATGCGCAATGTGCTCGCCGACCTGGCGGTCGAGTCGGAGGCGGCCACCACGCTCGCGATGCGGCTCGCGTCCGCTCTGGACCGCGCCGAGGCCGGGGACGAGAGCGAGGCGGCGCTGCGCAGGCTGGGGCTCGCGGTGAGCAAGTACTGGGTGTGCAAGCGCGGCGCCACCCACGCCGCCGAGGCCCTGGAGTGCCTGGGTGGCAACGGCTATGTGGAGGAGTCCGGGATGCCGCGCCTGTACCGCGAGGCGCCTCTGCTGTCGATCTGGGAGGGCTCGGGGAACGTCGCCGCGCTGGACGTGCTGCGCGCGCTGGGCCGGGAGAACGGCGCCCTGGAGGCGTTCCTGGCCGAGGTCGACGCCGCGGCCGGGGCGGACGCCCGGCTGGACGCGGCCGTGGACCGGCTGCGCGGGCTGCTGCCGCAGCTCACCGACCCCGAGCGGGCGCAGCTGCTGGCGCGCCGGGTGGCCGAGCAGATGACGCTGGTGCTCCAGGGCAGCCTGCTGGTGCGGTACAGCCATCCGGCGGTCGCCGACGCGTTCTGCGCCTCGCGGCTCGACGGGGACTGGGGGCACGCCTTCGGCACCCTGCCGCCCGGCACCGACACCGGCCCGATCCTGGAGCGGGCCCGCCCGAAGGACGCGCGGTGACGCCCTCGGACGGCCCGGCCGATCCACACGAAGCAGCGGAGGACGCGGCCGGTGCGCGCCTTACGGTGCGCACGGAGCGGGAGGGTCCGGTCACCACGGTCGTGCTCTCCCGCCCCGAGGTGCGCAACGCCGTCGACGGCACGACCGCCGGGGCGCTGGCCGACGCCTTCCGCGCCTTCGACGCCGACCCCGAGGCGCGGGTCGCGGTGTTGTGGGGCGAGGGCGGCACCTTCTGCTCCGGCGCCGATCTGAGGGCGGTCGGCACACCGCGCGGCAACCGGGTGGCCGAGGACGGCGACGGCCCGATGGGGCCCACCCGGCTGCGGCTGTCCAAGCCGGTGATCGCGGCGGTCAGCGGCCACGCGGTGGCGGGCGGGCTGGAGTTGGCGCTCTGGTGCGATCTGCGCATCGCCGAGGAGGACGCGGTCTTCGGGGTGTTCTGCCGCCGCTGGGGCGTCCCGCTGATCGACGGCGGAACGGTAAGGCTGCCCCGGCTGATCGGTGCGAGCCGGGCGATGGACCTGGTGCTGACGGGACGGCCGGTACCGGCCGACGAGGCGTACGCCATCGGGCTCGCCAACCGCGTCGTATCGCCGGGGCGGGCGCGCGCGGCGGCGGAGCGGCTGGCGGCCGAGATCGCCCGCTTTCCGCAGACGTGTCTGCGCTCGGACCGGACCTCGCTGCTGGAACAGGAGGGGCTGCCGGAGGACGAGGCCATGGCGCGGGAGCTGCGCCACGGTCGGGCGGCGCTGGCCGAGGGGCTGGACGGCGCGGCGCGGTTCGCTGCGGGCGCGGGACGGCATGGGAGCTTCGGCGAGCCGTGACCGGCGCGCTCGGCTGACCGGGGCGGGCCGCCCCGGTCGGCCGAGCGGGCATGAGGGGAATGTCCTCGGCTAAACCTCGATGCGCCAATGTCAGCACCACCCATTCCCCTATTCGGGGGAATTCCTGTGGTCACACGGCTGGCGGGCGCCCGTTCGGCCGAATATCTCCTCGTGAAGCGATGGCAGCGCGTATGGCGTGCGGGGGTCCTGGCCACTGCCCTTGTCCTCACGTCGGCGGGGGCGACAGCCCTGGCCGACGAGGACGGTGACGGTCCGGCGAGCGCGCCCGCCTCCCCCCGGCCGACGGCCCATACCCGGTCCTGGGCCGGGGGCCCGGACGACGGACCGCTCGCCTCGGTGCGGATCCGGATCGGTCCGGGCCTGTGCGTATGCGTCGCCGCCTCGGCGGGCCCGGTCGGCCTCGTCGCCCGATACGGCTGGTGTCCCAAACCACCCAAGCCGACGCCGACCCCTACGCCCACTCCTACGCCGACGCCCACTCCTACGCCGACGCCGACGCCGACGCCGTCGCCGACTCCTACGCCCACCCCGACGCCGACGCCGACGCCGTCCTCGACGCCCACCCCCAGCCCGTCCGCCACGCCGAGCCGTACGCCCACACCCACGCCGACCCCCACTCCTCCCCCCACCCCGACGCCGCGGGCCCCCTCCCCCACGCCCGCTCCGCGGCTCCCCGCGCCGGGGCCCACCCGCGCGCCCGCGCTGCCGCTGCCGCCGTCCCCGCCCTCGCGTACCCAGCCTCCGGCATCGCCCCCCGCGCCGGCTCCCGCACCGACCAGGACCCGGGCCGTCGAGATGCACGCGTATGAGAAACCCGCGCGCAAGAAGCCCGACAACGGGACCTCCTTGGTCACCTTCACTCTGCTGCTCACCGCGCCCGCGGTCCTCGCGGCCGCCGCTCTCCGTCCGCGTTCGCGCTCCGGCGCGCGCGGCGGGCGGCGCGGCTGACGGCCCACCGCCGAACCGCTTGGGAGGTTCATCCATGCCCGAATGGCTGATTATGACCCTGGTGATGGCCGGGACCTGCGCGGTCGTGGTGACCGGGGCGGTCCTCAACTCCCGCAGACTCGGGGAGGAGGACGATCCGGACGAGACCCCCGATGTCCTCGACTACATGATCATGATGATCGGCGTGGTCTACGCGATCGTGCTGGGCCTGGCCATCGCCGGTGTCTGGGAGGCGCGCTCCGCCGCGCAGGACGGGGTCCGTACGGAGGCGCAGGCGCTGCACGAGGTGGCCGAGCGGGCGAGCGTCTACCCCGGCCCGGTGCGCGACCGCATCCGCGACGACGTGGACACGTATGTGGACCATGTGGTGCACACCGAGTGGAAGGTGATGATCGACAAGGGCGAGCTCACCGACCGCGGCACCGAGCTGCTGACCACCCTGCGCCGCGATGTCACCCTCGCGGCCCCGCACAACGACCTCCAGTCGCAGGCGTATCAGCCGATGGTGGATCAGGTGGCCGCCGTGGACGACGCGCGTGGCGCCCGGCAGCAGAGCGCTGGGTCCACCATGCCCCCGCTGGTCTGGTTCGGCCTGGTGCTCGGCGCGGCGCTGGTGATCGGGCTGGTCTTCACCCTGCAGATCCGCCGCTCGCCCCGGGAGCTGATGCTCGCGGTGATGTTCACCGCGCTCATCGTCTTCCTGCTCTTCCTGGTGTGGGACTTCGACGAGCCCTTCGGACGGTCGGTCGGCGACTCGACCACGGCCTTCACCGATCTGTTCCCCAGCGCACGGGGAGAGTCTTGAGCCCGTTCTGGAAGTTGGAGGTGAGCCGCACCGGCTCACCGGCCCGGCGCAGCCCCGGCAGCCGGTCCAGGGCGGCGCGCAGCATGGCCCGCATCTGGACCCGGGCCAGATGCGCGCCCAGGCAGACATGCGGCCCGAAGCCGAAGCTCAGGTGGTCGTTGGGGGCGCGGGTGATGTCGAACCGGTCGGGGTCGGTGAAGACCGTCTCGTCGCGGTTGGCCGAGGCGTGGAAGACGACGACCTTCTCACCGCGCCGGATGAGCTGTCCGCCCAGCTCAACATCGCGGGTGGCGGTGCGCCGGAAGTCGATGACGGGCGGCCAGTAGCGCAGCATCTCCTCCACCGCGGAACCGGTCAGCTCGGGCCGGTCGAGCAGCAGCCGCAGGCTCTCGGGGTGGTCGAGCAGGGTGAGCAGCCCGCCGGGGATGCCGTTGCGCAGCGTCTCGTTGCCCGCCACGGCGAAGAGGAAGAACATGTTCTCGAACTCGTCCCGGCTCAGCCCGCCCTCCCGCATCCGCGCCATCACACTGCCCGGCCGGGGCCGCTCGGCGAGTGCGTGGGCGTAGGCGAACATATCGGCCAGGGCCTCACGGGAGCGCGGGTTCATCGGCCGACCGTCGGGGCGGCGCGGCGCCGAGGACGGCCGGTGGGCGAGGGCGGCGCGCCCGATGGGGCTCAGCTCCTCGCGGGCCGCGGTGGACAGCCCGGCGTAGTCGGTGTCCTGGTAGCCGATGACCCTGCCGGCCCAGTCGAACAGCAGCCGCCGGTCGCTCTCGGGGACGCCCATCACCTGGGCGAGGGTCCAGACCGGCAGATCGGCGGCGAGCTCCACGAAGTCGGTCTCGCCGCGCCCCGCCACGGAGTCCACGAGCGCCGCCGCGCGCTCCTCGATGACCGCCTCCAGCTCCCGTACGGCGCGCGGGGTGAAGGCCGCGGAGACGATGCGGCGGCTGCGGGAGTGGTCGGGCGGGTCCTGGTTGAGCATCATCGCCCGCACGAACTCCAGGTCGGCGGGCGTGTCGGGGTCGCGGATCTGGGTGGCCCCGAGGTGGGAGGAGAAGACCTCGGGGGTGCGCAGGACGTGTTTGACGTCGGCGTGCCGGAACACCGCCCAGAAGCCGGGGCCGGCCGACCAGGCCCCGACCGCGGGTTCGTCGATCCGGCAGACGGGGCGGGTGACCCGCAATTCGCCGAACAGGGCGTACGGGACACCGGCGGTGTAGGTCTCGGGGAGGAACGCCTCGACAGGGTTCACAGCCGAGACCGTACGGCGCCGCCCTCCGGGCCCGTCAAGACACCCCGCGCGTCAGGACGCCCCGCGCGTGAGGACGCCCCGCGCATCAGGAGGCCCTGCCCATCAGGACGCCCTGCCCGTCACGGGGCCCCGCCCGTCAAAGGGCCCCGCCCGTCGCGAGGCCCTGAGCCACCGGGCCCCCCGAGCCCACCGGACACCGCGCGGCCCCTATGCCACCGGCACCGGGAGAATCCGGCGCAGCGGGTCCTCGGGCAGTCGGCCGTGAGCCTTCCACTCCCGGGGGTAGCCGACCGAGACCTCCTGGAACTTCACCCCGTCCTCCACGGTCGTCCGGGGGATGTGCAGATGGCCGTAGACGACCGTCTCGGCCCGGAACCGCACATGCCAGTCGGCGGTCAGCTCGGTGCCGCACCACAGCGCGAAGTCGGGGTAGCGCAGCACCCGGGTGGGCAGCCGGGTCATCGGCCAGTGGTTGATGAGCACGGTCCGCAGCTCCGGGTCGACGGCCGCCAGCCGCGCCTCGGTCTCGGCGACCCGGGCCCGGCACCACGCGTCGCGGGTGGGGTAGGGGTCGGGGTGCAGGAAGTGCTCATCGGTGCAGACCACCCCCGCCTCATGGGCGTGGGCCAGCGCGGCGTCCTTGGTGGCCAGGCCGTCGAGGCGGAAGGTGTAGTCGTAGAGCAGGAACAGCGGGGCGATGACCAGCGGCCCGCCGACGCCCTCCCAGAGCGGGTAGGGGTCCTCGGGCGTGACGATGCCCTTCGCCCGGCACATCTCCACCAGCGCCTCGTAACGCGCCACCCCCCTGACTTCCAAGGGGTCCTTGGGATGGGTCCACAGCTCGTGGTTCCCGGGTGACCAGATGACTTTGGCGAAGCGCTCGCTCAGCAGGCCGAGGACCTCCTCGATCTCCGAGAAGACCTCGCCGACGTCCCCCGCGACGATCAGCCAGTCGTCGTCGGAGCCGGGCCGCAGCCGCTCCACGATCGCCCGGTTCTCCGGATAGGCCACATGAAGGTCGCTGATGGCGAGGAGTTCGCCCCCGTGGGTGCCGCTCATTGTCTCTCCTGTCGTACGGTGGCGCTCATGACGCGGTCGCGGTGCGCGAGCACCGCGGGACGGGCCGGGTGATCACCGGACCGTCCCTGGCGCTAGCCTCGCAGATGTGGTGGACAAACTCCCTCCGTCTTTTGAACGGGGAACCGACGGACCGAAGGTCATCGTGGCCGGACTGGACGGTTCCGAATCCTCCTGGCGCGCCACGGCCTACGCCGCCGGGCTCGCTAGACGCCAGAAGGCGCTGCTGGTCGTGGTCTACATCCAGCCGGTGCTGGCCGCGGGGGCGGCCCTCGGGGCCTCGGTGGCCGACACCACGGGTGAGGTGGCCGAGGAGCTGATGCGCGAGATGCGGGAGGCCACCGAGCGGCTGCGCGGCGTCTTCGAGGTGCGCTGGGAGTTCCACACCCACCGGGGCGATCCGTACAACGGACTGGCCCAGGCGGCCGATGAGCTGAAGGCCGACGCCGTGGTGGTGGGCGCGTCCGAGCAGGCCGGGCACCGCTTCGTCGGCTCGGTGGCCGTACGGCTGGTCAAGGCCGGGCGCTGGCCGGTCACCGTGGTGCCGTAAGGGCCGCCCGTCCGGCTCGCGGAGCGTGGCGCGGTGAGGCACCGCGCCACGTGCGTTCGAGCCCGTCAGGAAGTCGTGTCCTCGAGCCGGAATCCGAGCTTCAGCCCCACCTGGTAGTGCGCGATGCGCCCGCCTTCGAGATGCCCGCGGATCTCCGTGACTTCGAACCAGTCCAGTTCCCGAAGAGTCTTGGAAGCCCGGTCGACGCCGCTCCTGATCGCGTCGTCGATGCTCTCGGTGGACGAGCCGACGAGTTCCGTCACCCGGTATATGTGACCGGACATGCGCCTCTCCCCTCAACAGGAATCCCCTCCACCGTGCACCGTGCGGGCTGCCCCCGCGACTTTACAACGTCATTCGGGAACGTCCGCGAACGCAAAGAAGCCCCGCCCGGCGCCACGGGGGTAGGCGTACGGACGGGACCGATGTCGAGGCGCTGGCCGAGCGGATCGCTGGGCCCGATGTGCTGCAGCACAACCTGACGTCTGGACAGGGCAACACCGCGCTGTACGAACTGGCCGCGCAGATCGAGCTCACTGCTGACGATGGCGCGCCGGTCCGGCCCGGCGTCCTGACCGGTTGTCCAGAACGGGTACCGATATGATCACCTGTCCATGGATGCGAGCGCGGGAAAGATGATCGCCATCCCGCCGGGGCAGGTAACGCTGTCGGACCGGCGGACACAACGCAGCTGGTCGGTCGAGCTCGCGCCCTACGAACTCGCGGCTTTCCCAGTCACCCAGGCACAGTACTCACAGGTCACCGGCCTGTGGCCGAGCACCGCCCAGGGGGCCCCACTGCCCGTCGAGAGCGTTTCCTGGTGGGATGCGGTCCAATTCTGCAACGCCCTGTCCCAACGCGACGGGTTCGCGCCCGCCTACCACCTCCATGCCGACGGCGAAGGCATCGAGTGGGACACGTCCGCCGACGGGTACCGGCTGCCTACCGAAGCCGAGTGGGAGCACGCCTGCCGCGCCGGTACGACCGGACCGCACTACGGACCTCTCGACGAGATCGCTTGGTACCGCGGCAACTCCCATGAGCAGATCCACGACGTGGGTCGCAAACGGCCCAATCCGTGGGGCCTCTACGACATGCTCGGCAATGTCTGGGACTGGTGCTGGGACATCTACGACGCCGAGGTCTACGGCGCCTACCGGGTGCTGCGCGGCGGAGGCTGGTTCGACGAGCCCTGGAGCTGCCGGGCCTCCGCGCGGCGCCGCAGCCACCCGACTTTCCAGGTCGACGACGTGGGATTCCGCATCGCACGTTCCCAGCTCAACCGGACGGCGTGACCGGGGACCGCAGGCCGAGCCACTGTTCGGCGTCCCATGCGTGGAACCGCTCCACCTCGGTGAACCCCAGCTTTGCCGCGAGGCGCATCGAGCCGGCGTTGGCGGTCTGGGTGGTGAGGACCACCGGCTCGCCGGGGAGGGCGCCGTCGAGCCAGTCGAGTGCCGCCGCGCACGCCTCGGCGGCGTACCCGAATCCCCACACTCGCGGCAGGAACAGGTAGCCGAGGTCGACCTTTCCCGTGGCTGCCGGGCGGCGGTGGTCCGTAGCCCGCCTGAGCAGGATCTGGCCGATCATCGCCCCGTCGAGATCGACGACGAAATTCCCGGGCCGCCGCGCGGGCGTCCCGGGCATCTCGCGCTCGAGCTTGTCACGCGCCCGGGGACCGCCGAGGTAGGTGTGCACCTCTGGCGACGCCAGCAGCTCGATGAACGTCGCGCGGTCCCGGGGCTCGGGCTCGCGGAGCACCAGCCGCTCGGTCCGTATCGGGGCAGGTGGCCAGGTGACGGGCCCCAGTTCGGTCATGGCGGGCAACCTACCGCAGGCCCACCGAGGACCGGGCCTGCTGACCTCGGCTCAGCCACGGGGCACGACAGTGGACAGCACGGACGGCAGCGGATACCAGTCGGCGGTCGCGAAGCTGGCGTGGCGGGCGGCGAGTTGGGATACCCGGTCCCGGGCCTGGGGCTCGGTGGGGTTGGTGCCGTCGATCGGGGGCGCCACGTTGTGTGCGTCCGTCATGATCAGCAGGTAGTGGCGGTCGTCGTACCAGGCGGTGTCGATGCCGCTGGTGACATACGTGGACGCGTCCCCGTCGAAGAGCACGAACCAGGGCCGGAGGGCGGCGTCGGTGTAGCGGGTGCGCGGGTCGCCCGAGGCGGCGCCGTGGACGGCGGGGAAGGCGGCGGCCTGGCCGAGCTTCCCGGCGGCGGACAGGTCCCGCAGATGGGTGGCGTACTCGCGGTCGGTCCACAGCGTGTCGAGGGGGTTGTTCTCCTCGACCGTGCCCGGTATCAGCTCGATGATGAACTTGCCCGCGAGTGCCGAGCGGGACGGCCAGCCGCCCGCCTGAACCGCCTCGTCGAGGGTGGCATGGCCGCCCACCACATCCGCCGGGCGCAGCGCCGCGTCGCCCAGGGTGGCGCCGAGGAGGGCGTCGAGGTCGGCCGGGCCGCGGCCCTTCTTGCCGTTGAAGCCGTCCTTCATCTCCACCTTGACGAGGATGGGACGGTGCCCCGGATGGGCCTGGTGCCAGGCCCGCATGTCGGCGAGGCAGCCGGTCAGGCTCTGGTCGCGGGGCTTGGTGCGCAGCTCGTCCGGGCCCGCCGCGTTCTCGCAGTTGTTGTCGTTGCCGAGCGGGTTGGAGTGCGAGACGCGCCAGCCGGAGCCGAAGGCGTTGGTCCACACATCGAGTTCCAGGAGCGAGGCTCCGGAGTCCAGCGCGTCCGCGAAGTAGGGGTACTTGGCCTCCTCGTAGGCGTTGTGTACCCCCACCGAGGTGGTGGCGGAATAGGACGGATCGTCCGCGGGGGCGGCGGGCCGGGCCTTCGCCGGTGCCGTCAGACACAGTGCGGCGGCCGCCGCGGCGACCGCCACCGTTCCCGTGCGCCGGGCATGACCGCGCGCCGGACTCCCCACCCTGCCCATGTGTCCCCACCCTCGTCGATGTCCCGACCAACTGGGCAGCAGCGTACGGGAGTCGCGTCACGGGTTACGAGGGGTCAGGGGTCAGGGGTCAGGGGTCACAGCGGTACGGGCCCGGCGGCGTGCTGCCGTCGAGCCCGTCTCATGTGCCGCGTCTCACACGGCTGGGGGTCGTTCAGGGGGCGGCCCTGTCAGCGCCGCCCCACACCGGTCGTCGTCAGGGCCGCTCCCCCACGCCGGTCGTCGCGGCCTCGCGCGCGTGTCCGCCGGGCAGCTTGGGGGCCAGCGGCGCGGTCTGGTCCATACCGGTGCCGCGCCGCAACCCGGTGAGGAACTCCCGGAGGGTCTCGACGGCGGTGTGCCGGGGCCGCCAGCCCAGTTCCTCCTGGGCGCGGGTGGTGTCCATCAGCGGGAGCCGCAGGGCGGCGTCGAACAGCTGGGGCGAGGGCGGCAGCAGATGCAGATGCCAGGCCGTGGCCATGGCCGAGCGGGCGGCGAAGCGCGGGATCCGCATCGTCCGCGCGTCGAGCAGCCCGGCCAGCGTCTCGCCGTCCACCGGCGGTTCGGCCGCGAGGTTGAAGGCGCCGCGCACCTGACGGCCGAGCGCCAGCCGGTACGCCTCGGCGGCGTCGTCGGTGTGCAGGACCTGGAGCCGCAGTCCGGGCAGGTCGAAGACGGCGGGCAGGAAGGTGGAGCGGACCAACCGCCGGGGCAGGAACGGGCCCATGAACAGCCGGCGCTGCTCGGCCGCCGCCTCCTCCTTGAAGAGGAAGCCGGGTCGCATCCGCACCACCCGGACCTGCGGATGCTCCCGTTCGAAGGCGTCGAGCATCCGCTCCACATACGCCTTCTCCCGGCAGTACGCGGCCTCCGGCCAGCCGTCGGTGGGCCAAGACTCGTCCACCGGGCGGCCGTCCTCGGGGCCGGGCGAGTAGGCGCCCACCGAGGAGGCGTACACCAGCACCGGCACCTCGGCCCGCGCCACCGCCTCGAAGACCCGCTTGCTGCCGAGGACATTGGTGTCCCAGGTGACGGCGGGCCGGTGACTGGGCTGGATCAGCCAGGCGAGGTGGATGACCGCGTCGGCGCCCTCGAAGTGCCGTACGAGGCCGGCCTCCTCACCGGCGTCCCGCCCGATGTCCGCGCGTACCCAGGTGGTCTTCGGCGGCGACCAGCTGGGCACCCTGCGGGCGACGCCCACGATCGATTCGACGTCCGTGGCCTCGCCGAGCGCGCGGACGACGCTCGTACCGGCGTTGCCGGTGGCCCCGACCACCACCACGCGCATTCCGTGCTTGACACCCATGTGTCCGCTCCTTCCGGCAGCGTCGTGTCCTCAGCCGTCCCGGTCTCAGCCCTGGTCCCGGCCCTGATCCCGGCCCTGGTTTTGGCCCTGGTTCCGGCCCTGGCCCCGGTTCCGGTTCCGGCCCCGGTTCCGGCCCTGGTTTCAGCCCTTGCCGATCAGCTGCCGCGCGGCCGTGACGATCGCGTCCGCGTCGATTCCCGCGTCGCTCAGCTGCTCTTCGGGGGTCGCGGAGGCGGGCATCATGCGCACCGCGAGCCGGATCATCCGGGGCACCGGACGTCCGTCGCCGAACGCCTCGAGCACCGCGTCGCCCAGTCCGCCCTCGGGGTGGTGGTCCTCCACGGTGACCAGCCGGCCCGTCGCCTCGGCGGCGGCGCGCAGTGTCTCGACGTCCACCGGCTTGAGCGAGTACAGATCGATGACGCGGGCCGGGATGCCCTCCTGGGCGAGCCGGTCGGCGGCCTCGATGGCCTCGTGCAGGGTGACCCCCGCGCCGACCAGGGTGACCCGGTCGTCGTCGCCGGCGCGCACCACCTTGGAGCCGCCGATGGGGAAGCTCTCGGTGGGCGGGTAGATGACCGGCGTTCCGCTGCGGGTGGTGCGCAGATAGCGGACCCCGGACTGCTCCGCCATGGCCGCGGTCAGCTGGGCGGTCTGGTTGGCGTCGCACGGGTAGAGCACCGTGCTGCCGTGCACCGCCCGCATGGCGGCCAGGTCCTCCAGGCCCATCTGCGAGGGTCCGTCCTCACCGATGGCCACCCCGGCGTGGGAGCCGATGAGATTGAGGTCGGCGTCGCTGACGGCGGCCATCCGGATGAAGTCGTAGGCCCGGGTGAAGAAGGCCGCGAAGGTGGAGACGTACGGGTTCCAGCCGCGGGTCTGCATGCCGACGGCCGCGGCCACCAGCTGCTGCTCGGCGATGAAGAACTCGAAGTACCGCTCGGGGTGTTCCTTGTGGAAGTACTCCAGGCGGGTGGAGTCGCCCACCTCGCCGTCGAGCGCCACCACATCGCCGCGGGCGGTGCCGACGGCGGCCACCGCCTCGCCGAACGCGTCACGGCTGGCCACCGAGTCGCCGGTGTTGTAGCGCGGCAGCGCCAGCGGGCCCTCGGACGCGGGCCGGGTGGGGGTCACCGAGGGCGGGCCGAGCACCGGTACGGCCATGTTGCGTACGCCGCCGAGCTCGGCGATGGCCTCGTCCGCGTTCTTCAGCGGCTTGCCGTGCATGCCCTCGCGGTTCTCCACCGAGGCCACGCCACGGCCCTTCATGGTGCGGGCGATGATGGCGGTGGGGCGGCCGACGGTGGACGTCGCCTCGGCGTAGGCGCGGTCGATGGCCTCGATGTCATGGCCGTCGATCTCGATGGTGTGCCAGTCGAAGGCGCGGATGCGCCGGGCGTAGGCGTCCAGGTCCCATTCGTGGCGGGTGGGCCCGCGCTGGCCGAGCCGGTTCACATCGATGATGGCGGTGAGGTTGTCCAGCCGCTCGTAGCCCGCGTGCTCGAACGCCTCCCACATCGACCCCTCGGCCATCTCGCTGTCGCCGCACAGCACCCAGACGCGGTAGGGCACATGGTCCAGCCGCTTGCCGCTCATCGCGGTGCCCACGCCGTACGGCAGACCCTGCCCGAGCGATCCGGTGGCCACGTCCACCCACGGCAGCCGGGGGGTGGGGTGGCCCTCCAGCCTGCTGCCGCGCTTGCGGAAGGTGATGAACTCCTCGTCGCGGAGGGCCCCGGCCGCCTTGTACACCGAGTAGAGCAGCGGCGAGGCATGGCCCTTGGAGAAGATCAGGTGGTCATTGCCCGGGTGGTCGGGCTGCTCGAAGTCATAGCGCAGATGGTTTCCCATCAGGACGGCCAACAGGTCCGCCGCCGACATCGACGACGTGGGGTGGCCGGACCCGGCGGCCGCGGCGGCACGCACCGAGTCCACACGGAGCTGCTGCCCGAGCTCGCTGAGTTGTTCGTGTCGCATTGTTCTCCTTCCAGGTTTCACCGTCGGTCAGCGGCCGCCCGAGCGGTCTGCGCGACTTCGGGCGACTCGGTGTCCAGTGGCACCGCCCAGGGCGGGACCATCCCGAGCTGTACCCCCTGGCGTGGCAGCACCGCGTCGAGCAGCCAGTCGGCGGCGACCCGGACCCGGTTCCCCGGCATCGCCATCAGGTGGTAGCCGCGGGTGACCGCGTTGGCGATCGGGCCGGACAGCGGGATGTGCAGCGGGTCCGCGGCGGCCTGCACCCCGCCGAGGTCGACGGTGAACCCGAGGTCGTGGTGTTTGTACGGCTTGGCGGTGCCGCGCCCGAGGGTCGCCAGGACGTTGTGGCCCGCGACCTTGCCCTGCCGCTGGGCGTGCTGCGCGGTCATCGCGGTGAACTGGCCCGGCCGGGTCAGATCGGGTACCGCGGCGGCGTCCCCGCAGGCCAGCACGTCGGGATAGCCGGGCACGGCCAGATACTGGTCGACCCTCAGCCGGCCGCGTTCGGTCGGCAGCCCGAGCTGCTCCACCAGCGGGTCGGGGCGCACCCCGACACACCAGATCAGCGACCGGGTGTCGACGAACTCGCCGTTGTCCAGCAGCACGCCCTCCGAGGTGGCCTCCTTGACGCTGGTGCCGGTGCGGACCTCGACACCTCGTTTGCGCAGCACCCGGTCGGCCGTGCGGGACAGCTTCCTGTCCAGCTCGGGAAGGACCCGGGGGGCGATGTCGAGCAGCATCCAGCGGGGCCGCGGCGCGTCGCGGAGCGAGGTGTTCCGCCGCGCGAGCGAATCGGTGAAGAGCACCCCGTGGGCGGCCACCTCGGTGCCGGTGTAACCGGCGCCGACCACCACGAAGGTGCGGCGGGCCGCCCGCTCCCGGGGGTCGGCGGCGGTGCCGGACATCTCCATCTGCCGGGTCATGTGGTCGCGCAGGTAGAGCGCCTCGGGCATACCGCGGAAGCCGTGGGCGTGCTCGGCCACACCGGGGATCGGCAGCAGCTTGTTGACGCTGCCCACGGAGAGGACGAGCCGGTCGTAGTCCATCTCGCCGGACCGTCCGTCCGGGTCCCGCCAGGAGACCTTGCGGGCGTCCAGGTCGACGCCGTGGACCTCGCCCAGCACCAGCCGGACGTGCGGCAGGGTGCCGGTGAGGGAGACCGAGACCCGCCGGGGTTCCAGGACCCCGGCCGCCACTTCGGGCAGCAGGGGCAGATACAGGAAGTAGTCGTTGGGATTGATCAGGACGATGTCCGCCGCGCCGCGCAGGGTGCGGGAGAGCGTACGGGCGGCCTGATAACCGGCGAATCCGGCACCGACGATCACTATGCGTACTGGGCTCACACGAATCTCCCGGGCATACGGGGCCAGGGAGCTCCAAGTGCCCGTGAGAGTCCGGACCAAACGTGGGGCCCGGTCGGCCCCGCCCCCGGGGCCGTGTTCCGGGGGCGGTTCCCGGTCATAGGCGGTGCGTGGACCCCAGAGGCGGCGCGTACGTCAGCGGCGGCGCGTACGTCAGCGGCGTCGGAGGGCCGTCTGCGCGTCGATCCGCTCGTCCCAGTCGATGCGGTAGCCGGTCAGCCAGTCCGAGGAGCCGTCGCCCGCCCGGTCCAGCTTGCGCGGCATGGTGACATCGCGCAGGGCACGTGCCACGGGCCCCGGTGCCGTGCGGCGGGCCATGCCCGCGCTGGCCGCGGCGACCTTCTCGACCCGTTCCCGGCGCAGCGCCTCGTACGCGGCGAAGGCCGATTGGGGCGTACGCAGATCGCGCAGGCATTTGGCGAGTACGACACCGTCCTCGATGGCCATCGAGGCGCCCTGTGCGGCGTTGGGCGCGCAGGCGTGCGCGGCGTCGCCGACGATGACCATGGCCTCCTCGGACCAGGTGGGGGTGGAGACGATGTCGTAGGCGGCGGTGGCCACGATGGTGTCGCCGGTGGCGCGCACCAGGTCGGCGGCGGGGGTGTTGTCCTCGGCGAACAGCGTCAGCAGCCGCTCCCGCCACTGCTCGGAGGTGACGGCGGCGAGCTCGGCCTTGGACATCTCCTCGGCCGGGGCGTTGCAGAACCACCAGACCTCGCCGTCCGGGGCGGTGGTGCAGCCGAAGAACGCCTGCTTGCCGAAGATCATCGTGTAGGCGTCGGGGTCCGGGGGCGAGTCGGCGTCGCGGGTGTAGCCGCAGACGGTGTGCTGTCCGGTGTAGCGGGGCCGGGGCGCGGCCGCGTCGATGAGCCTGCGGACGAGCGAGTGGATGCCGTCGGCGCCGATCAGCATGTCGCCCACGGCACGGCCGCCGTCGGCGAAGGAGCCGACGATCCGGCCGTCGGGGCTGGTGTGGGCGGCGAGCAGCCGCTTGCCGCCCTCGACGCGCACTCCGCGGCGCACCGCCTCCTCACGCAGCACCCGGGCGAGGGTGGCGCGTTTGAGTGTCACGGAGCCGAGGCCACCGTCCTGCGATCCGGACATGGGGCGGTTGCCGAGCCGCTTGCCGGTGTTGCTGATGAAGTCGACGCGGCCGGCCGGGAAGGAGTTCTTCAGCACGGGTTCATGGGCGTCGATGGTGCGCAGTGCCTCCAGGCCGTTGGCGGCGACGACGAGGAACGCGCCGGCGTCGACGGCGTCCGTGGGGTACGTCTCGTAGACGACCGCGTCGATACCGGCTTTCCGCAGGGCCATCGCGGTCACCGTGCCGGCGATGCCGCCACCGATGATCAGGGCTGTGGTCATGGTGCTCCGTGACGTGGCGTGGGGTGTCGTGTCGTGGGATTGCGACAGCACCATATGGCGGCGCGGAGCTCCCCGGGTCAAGAGCGGCACTTCAACTAACGGGCGCCGGGCGGCATTTGGGGCGGAACCCGGCAGGTACGCCACTTGAGCAGCCACTTGAGCACCTATTTGAGCAGCCGCTTGAGCAGCTATTTGAGCAGCCTGGACATCCTCCGGTCGGCGAGCGGCTTGCCGCCGGTCTGGCAGGTGGGGCAGTACTGCAGCGCGGAGTCGCGGAAGGACACCTCGCGGACGGTGTCCCCGCACACCGGGCACGGCTGCCCGGCGCGGCCGTGCACCCGCATACCGCCGCGCTTCTCCCCCTTGAGGTCGGTGGCGGCCAGGCCGCGGGAGCGCTCGACGGCGGAGCGCAGCGTGGTGCCCATCGCCTCGTACACCCCGGCGATCTCCGCTTCGGTGAGGTCCGAGGCGAGCCGGTAGGGCGACATCCGGGCGGCGTGCAGGATCTCGTCGGAGTAGGCGTTGCCGATCCCGGCGATGACGCTCTGGTCGCGCAGCACTCCCTTGATCCGGTGGCGCACGCCGCGCAGCAGACCGGCGAACGCCTCCAGGGTGAAGGAGTCGTCCAGCGGGTCCGGGCCCAGCCGGGCGATCCCGGGGACCTCCTGGGGGTCACCGACCACGTACACCGCGAGCCCCTTGCGCGTCCCGGCCTCGGTGAGGTCGAAGCCGCTACGCTCCGGCCCGGCCAGGAGCAGCCGCAGCGCGAGGGGGCCCTTGCCGGGCCGGGGCGGGGCCTCGGGGAGTCCGTCCCGCCAGCGCAGCCAGCCCGCCTTCGCGAGGTGGACCACCAGATGCGGGCCGTCGGTGGCCAGGTCGAGGAACTTGCCGTGGCGGGCCACCGCCGTGACGGCGCGGCCTTCGAGAGCGCTCGGCGGCGGGTCGTAGGTCTTCAGGACGCTCACCGCGACGGGGAGGACGCGGGCGATCTCCTGGCCGACGGCGCGCTCGGCCAGGATCGCGCTGAGGGCCTCCACCTCGGGCAGCTCCGGCATGCCACCAGTGTGCCGCAGGCCGGAACGGAACCACCCGGGGCGGCCCGGGTGACCGATTCCCCCCGGTGCACCACTCCGGGCTGCGGCCTCGCACACCCTCCCTTAGCGTCTCATTTGTTCCCTATCGTCCCTGCCTGCCCCGTACGGAGCGTTCCCCATGGTCGACACCGGACAGCGGTCCGTACGCAGCGAGGCGGCACGCGAAGGCGAGGCGGCGCGCGTGGGCGGGACGGCACGCCTGGGCGAGACGGCACGGCACGAGGTGGCGGGCGGGACGGCAGGCGCGGCGTACGAGGGCTATGAGGCGTACGAGGGCGGCAGCCCCGAGGCCGAGTGGCTGCGCTTCCAGAAGCTGACACACGAGCTGATGCGAATGCGGCGGTACTCCGACGGCACCGACGGCACCGACGGCACCGACGGCCCGGTCGCCCCGCGGCCGCCGCGCGCCCTCCACGGCGCGGCGGCGCTGGGCGTGGAGAACGCCCGGCTGCGGTTCCGTGACGACCTTCCGCCGGAGCTGTGCGTGGGATACGCCCGGCCGGGCGCCGAGTACCCGGCCGTGGTGCGGCTGTCCAGCGCGAGCGGCTCCGAGGGGTACGGCGCCACCCCCGATCTGCGCCGGCTGACGGTGCGGGTCCAGGCCGGTCCGGAGGAGACCCACGATCTGCTGGCCACCAGCTTCCCGGTGTCCCACGCCGCCGACGCGCACGAGTTCGTCGCCTTCGCCAAGGCCACGGCGGGCGCCGGGAGCACCGTGGAGAAGGCGTTCGGGCTCTTCGTCCGGCTGCCGCTGGCCGTCGGCTGGGCCACCGCCGACCGGATGCGCCGCAACATGCGGATCGCCACCCGCCACACGGTGGGCTCGCTGGCCCGCGAGACCTTCTGGAGCCGGGGCGCGATCCTGTGGGGCCCGGCCGGTCCGGTGCGCTACCAGCTGCGGCCGGCGCCCGGCGGTACCCCCGCTCCCCCGCCCGACGGCGGCGACCCCGACTATCTCCACCGTGAGCTGGCGACGCGGCTGTCCACCGGCGACATCGCCTTCGAGCTGTGTGTGCAGCGCTATCTGGACGACCGCCGCACCCCCGTCGAGGACGGTTCGGTGGAGTGGCGGGAGAGCGACGCGCCGGTCGTCCCGGTCGCGGTGCTCACCGTGCCGTGCCAGGACCTGGACAGCGCCCCTGCCCGGTCGGCGGCCCGCCGGGTCGAACAGCTGGCGTTCAACCCCTGGCACACCACCGAGGAGTTCCGGCCGCTCGGCAACCTCAACCGGGCCCGCAAGGCCGCGTACGAGGCCGCCGCGGCGCACCGGCTCGGCCTGCCCTTCCCCGCCGCCGAGCAGCGGCCGACCGCGCTGCTGCCCGTCCCGGTGCGCGCCGCCCTCGACCTGCCGGTGCGGGCGGCATTCGACCTGGTGGACCGCTGTGTGCCCTGGCATCGGCTGCCGGCGCCGCTGGGTCTGCTCAATCCGGCCGCGCTGGGCCGGGCACTGCGCCGGCTCGGCCTCGTCGAGGTGGACGACACACCCGAGGCGCCGCAGCGCCCGGCACCGGCCGGGGGGCTCTCCCCGGCACCGGCCGGGGAGAGACCGCGGGTGGCGCGCTCGTACGACGGCCCGACGGGCGATCCCGCCGTGGCGCGGAGGGACGTGGCCGGGGCAGCCTCCGGCCGCAGCCCCGCACCGCTCCACCGGCCCGATCTGATCCATGTGCCCCACCCCGCCACGGTCGCCGGAGAGCTGCTGCACCGGGCGCGCCTCCGGCCCGCCACCTCGCTCAATGTCCTGTTCGCCGCCTGGCTCCACCTCCAGTCCCCCGACTGGGTGGACGGCGCCTGCCACCGGTGGGACGGCTCGCGGATGTACGGCGGCGGCGGGCTGCGCCTGGAGGACGGCCATCTGCCGCTGGGTCCGGGCGGGGTGCCGCCGATCGGCCCGACCAGCGGCTGGTGGCTGGGGCTCAGCGCCATGCACACGCTCTTCGCCCGTGAGCACGACGCGGTCCACGAGGCGCTGCGCCGCACCCATCCGTCGATGAGTGAGGAGTCGGCGCACCACACGGCCCGGCTGGTGGTCTCCGCGCTCATCGCCAAGATCCATACGGTGGAGTGGGTCCCGGCGATCCTCGCCACCGAGCTGAGCGACATCGGCTCGAGGACCAACTGGCAGGGCCCGCCCGCCCATTGGCTGTCCCGGCTCGGCCTGTTGCTGTTCGAGGCGGGCGCGTCGGCGGGCCTCCCCCGTGGCGTACCGGACCATCCCGAGATGCCGTTCGCGCTCGCCGAGGAGTTCATGGCGGTCTACCGGACGCATCCGCTGCTCCCGGACGACGTCGAGCTGTGCGACCACCGTTCCGGGCGGCGCACCCGGGCGCTCGGCTTCGACGAGGTGCGGGGCCCGGCGGCCGAGGCGGTGCTGCGCAAGACGGGGCTCGCCGACACCCTGTACTCCTTCGGCATCGCCCATCCGGGCGCGATCACCCTCAACAACTACCCGCACGCACTGCGCCGTTGCGAGCGGGACGGCGAGATCGTGGATCTGCCGGTGGTGGATCTGGCACGGGCCCGGCGGCGGGGCGTACCCCGGTACAACGACTTCCGGGCCCGGCTCGGCGCCCCCCGGATCCGCTCCTTCGAGGAGCTGTCCCCCGATCCGGACACGGTCGCGCGGCTCGAAGCGGTCTATGGCTCGGTCAGCCAGATCGACACCACGGTGGGGCTGTACGCGGAGAACCCACCCGCGAGGTTCGGCTTCAGCGAGACGGCGTTCCGTGTGCTGCTGCTCATGGCCACCCGGCGGATCCGGAACGACCGCCTCCTGACCGTGGACTTCCGGCCCGAGGTGTATACACGGCTCGGGCTGGACTGGGTTGCGAAGTCCAGCATGGCCTCGGTGATCCTGCGGCACTGCCCGGAGCTGACCGGGCTGCTGCCGCGCGGGGCGAGTCCGTTCGCGCCCTGGCGGCCGGTGGCGCCGTCCCTGTCCTGACCGCCGCACCCGAGCTCTTCGAGCGGACCGCACCCGACTGGACCGGTTTACCGACGCGCTACCGTGTGGCGGTCCACAGGGGACGGACGGCGGGGAGCGGTGGCATGGGCAGCGAGGCCTGTGTACCGCCTCGTTGAACCGGTTCAGTCCTGGCGGAAGCGGTTGATGGCCGGGAGATGGCGCTCGCGCAGCTCCGGGTCGCGTACGCCCAGCCCCTTCTCCGGGGCCAGGCACAGCACGCCGACCTTTCCGGAGTGGCGGTTGCGGTGGACGTCCTGGGTGGCCGTGCCGACCGCCTCGAGCGGATAGACCTTGGAGAGCGTGGGGTGCACCATCCCCTTCTCGATCAGCCGGTTGGCCGCCCACGCCTCCCGGTAGTTGGCGAAGTGGGTGCCGATGATGCGCTTGAGCGCCATCCACAGATAGCGGTTGTCGTACTCATGGCGGTAGCCGGACGTCGAGGCGCAGGTGACGATCGTTCCGCCGCGCCGCGCCACATACACACTGGCGCCGAAGGTCTCCCGGCCGGGGTGCTCCACGACGATGTCCGGGTCGTCGCCGCCGGTCAGTTCGCGGATCCGGGACCCGAAGCGCTTCCACTCCTTGGGGTCGGGCGTGGTCGCGTCCTTCCAGAAGCGATAGCCCTCCTCGGCCCGGTCGATGACCAGCTCGGCCCCCATGGAGCGGACGAGTTCGGCCTTGCGCCGCCCGGAGACCACGCACACCGGTATCGCCCCGCCGTTGACGGCCAGCTGGGTCGCGTACGAGCCGAGGCCACCGGCCGCGCCCCAGATGAGGGTCACATCGCCCTGTTTCATCTGGGCGCCGTTGCGGGAGACGAGCTGCCGGTACGCGGTGGAGTTGACCAGGCCGGAGGACGCGGCCTCCTCCCAGGTGAGGTGGGCGGGCATCGGCATCAGCTGGTTGGCCTTGACCAGCGAGAGCTCGGCGAGCCCGCCGTAGTTGGTCTCGAAGCCCCAGATGCGCTGCTCGGGGTCGAGCATGGAGTCGTCGTGGCCGTCCGGTGAGCGCAGTTCGATGGACAGACAGTGGGCCACCACCCGGTCGCCCGGCTTCCAGTGGCGCACCCCCGGCCCGGTGCGCAGCACCACACCGGCCAGGTCGGAGCCGAGCACGTGGTACGGCTGGTCGTGGCGGGCCGCTCCGGGGTCGTCGGTGCGTGCATAGCGCTCCAGGAAGCCGAAGGTCGGCAGCGGCTCGAAGATGGCGCTCCAGACGGTGTTGTAGTTGATCGCGCTGGCCATGACCGCGATCACCGCCTCGCCCGGACCCGGTTCGGGCGTGGGCACCTCGCGGATGTGGAGCGACTTCTGGGGGTCCTTGTCCTTGGTGGCCATGCCCTGGAACATCTCGGATTCCTCTTTGAGGATCACCGCGCCCCGATAGGACTCGGGAAGGTCCAAGGCGGCGAAGTCGGCGGCCACCGCGTTTTCTGCCAGCACGGCGCTGATGATGTCCTGCATGACTTGTCCTCCGATGTACCGCTCCGGGCACTCTGTGTCCCGGAGGCTATGGCAGCGGCCACGCTCCGAATAACCCCTAGCTCCGCCCAGGTCGCGCCCCTAGGCACCCCCCTATACGGCCAGGGAGTGCAGACAGGCGATGAGCGTGCGGGCCTCGACGTTGACGTAATGGCTGTGGCGGATCAGGTCGAGCAGCTGACGCACGGCCATCCAGCGGTAGTGCGGCGGCTCCTCGGGGACGGCGCTCATCTCCGTCTCCACGACCAGATAGCGGTTGAAGGCGTGGAAGAAGCGGCCGCCCTCCTCGGAGAGCACGGTGTCGAACCGCACCCGCTCGGCCGGCGCCTCCACCACCTCCCTGAGGAACGGCGGCGTGGCCCCCTCGGGCAGCTGGGTGTAGTTGCGCGGGGTGCACTGCACGGTGGGGGCCAGCTCCACCACGTCCGTGTAGCCGGGTTCGGCACGGGCCTGCACCAGCACATGCGGCACCTTGTCGGCGTGGGCCAGCAGAAAGGCCGCCACGCCCGGTCCATGGGGCTCGATCATGGGCTGGGTCCAGCCGCCCACCTCACGGCCGCCCGCCGTCACGTCCACGGCCATCACGCTGAAGAAGCGGCCGCTCTCATGGGAGATGCGGTGGGCGTTGCGGTGCCAGCCGGTGGTCTCCCGAAGCGGTATCCGCTCGGTGAACACCTCGCGCTCGGTGCGCAGTCCGGTGATCCAGCTGAGGATGTCGGCGTCGCGGTGGAGGGTGTGCCGCCCCTGCCGTTCCGGCTCGACGGTCCCGTGTGATCCGGCGGCCGGGAAGGGCTCCTCGGGGTCCGGCGGGGAGTGCGGCAGACAGGCCAGGACGCTGCGCGCGTCCATGTTCACCAGATCCTCCACGGCCAGCAGATGGTGCAACTGGCCCAGTGTCAGCCAGCGGAAGCCGTCGCGCACCTCGACGTCCGTCTCCGACGCCACCTCGACCAGCATGTTGCGGTTGCGCTTGCGGAAGAACCAGCTGCCCTGCTCCGACTGCCGGACGTCGGCGAGCACCCGGTGCCGTTCCGCCCGCCGGAAGTACTCCAGGTACGGCACCGCCCGGCCCTTGTGCACCCGGGTGTAGTTGCTGCGGGTGGCCTGGACGGTGGGCGACAGCTGGAGCCCGCCGTGGTTGCCCGGCTCCATCTTGGCCTGCATCAGGAAGTGCGGTACGCCGTCGAAGTCCTTGACCAGGATGCCCAGGATGCCGATCTCCGGCTGGTGGAGGATCGGCTGGCTCCACTCCTCCACCGGCGCCCCGGGCATCCGCACCCGGATGCCCTCGACGGTGAAGAACCGGCCGGTCTCATGGATGAGGTTGTGGGTGTCCGGCGCGAACTCCCAGCCGCGCAGCGCCTCGAACGGGATGATCTCGATCCGGGACTCGTCGGCGTCGACACGTTCGCGGAACCAGCGCTGGAAGTCGGCGAGCAGGGTCACCGAGCTGTCGACGGTGGTGGCGGAGCGGACCAGCCGCTCCTGGAGCGTGCTCACCACGCCCACGCCTCCGGTCCGGGGCCGCCGTTGCCGATCGGCGGGAACAGCCGGTCCAGTTCGGCCAGCACCTCGTCGGACAGCGTCAGCTCCATGGCCTTGAACGCCCCTTCGAGCTGGTCCAGGCTGCGCGGCCCGATGACCGGCGCGGTGATGCCGGGGCGTCCCATCACCCAGGCAAGACCCACCTCGGCCGGGTCGGCGCCGAGGCCGTCGCACAGCTTCTCGTACGCGGCGACGGCGTCCCGGTGGACCTCCAGCGCCTGGGCGGCCCGGCCCTGGGCGGTCTTCATCGCGGTGCCCTCGGCCAGCTTGCGCAGCGCCCCGCCGAGCAGCCCGCCGTGCAGCGGCGACCAGGCGAGCACCCCGACCCCGTACCGCTGGGCGGCGGGGATCAGCTCCAGTTCGATATGGCGGGTGACGAGGTTGTACACGCTCTGCTCGGAGACGATGCCGAGGAAGTGGCGGCGGGCCGCGGCCTCCTGGGCCTCGGCGATGTGCCAGCCGGCGAAGTTGGACGAGCCGACGTAGCGCACCTTGCCCTGCCGGGTCAGCGTCTCCATCGCCTGCCACACCTCCTCCCACGGGGCGTGGCGGTCGATGTGGTGCATCTGGAACAGGTCGATCCAGTCGGTGCCCATCCGGCGCAGCGAGTCCTCGCAGGAGGCGATGATGTGCCGGGCGGACAGCCCCGAGTCATTGGGCCAGTCGGTCATCGCGTTGAAGACCTTGGTGCCCAGTACGACCTTCTCGCGCCGGCCGCCGCGTTCCGCGAACCAGCCGCCGAGGAACTCCTCGGTGTAGCCCTTGTGCTTCTGCCAGCCGTACTGGTTGGCGGTGTCGATGAAGTTGACCCCGCGGTCCAGGGCGGTGTCCAGGATCGCGTGGCTCTCCTCGTCGCTCGCCCTGACCCCGAGGTTCAAGGTGCCCAGGCACAGTCGGCTCACCTTGAGGGCGGTGCGGCCGAGATAGGTGTACTGCATCAGTGTCCTTCGGTACGGGCCGCCGCGGCAGCCGGTCGGCTCGGGGTGGCGGAGGCGGCCCACAGGTCGTGGAGGGATTCCTCGAGGGCCACCTTCGGCGACCACCCCATGAGCCGCCGGGCGAGGCGGATGTCGGCCTGGGTCCAGCTGCCGCCCTTGCTGTGCACGGCGCCGCTCTCCTCGCGCACCAGACGGTCGGGGACCTGGGAGGCGGCGATCAGCAGCCAGGCCAGTTCGCGCGTGCCGAGGGCGTCGCCCTGCCCGATGTTGAGCACCCGGCCGGTCACCGGGCTGCTCGCGGCCAGCACCACGGCCTCGGCGACATCGCGGACGTCGATGAAGTCGCGCCGGTCGTCGACGAGGGTGACGGCGAGCGGGGTGTCCTCGGTGGTGTGGCGCAGCCGGTGGGCGAGCCCGCCGAGGAAGCTGCCCCGTGGGGTGCCCGGTCCGCAGACGTTGGTGACACGCAGCACGCAGCCGTCGATACGGCCCGCGTCGGCGGCACCGAGGACGATCCGGCTGCCGACGAGCTTGGTGCGGGCGTAGGGGGTACGGGGGGCGGTGGGGTGGTCCTCGGCGATGGCCGTGCCGTCGGGGACGGGGCCGTACTCGTGCACCGAGCCCAGATGGACCAGCCGCGGCCGTCTGGGGAGGGCCGCCACGGCGTCCACCAGCCGGTCCACGAGCGGAATGTGCGAGGCCGTCATGCTCGCCTCGTCGCCCTCCCAGCTGTCGCCCGCGGCATTGACGACGAGATCGGCGGACTGTGCTGCCCGGACGATGTCCTCGCTCGGCGCGGATACCGCGTCAAGTGCCAAAAAGACGACTCCGGGAATGGGTTCGGCGGATTTTCTCGCGATTGCCAGGACTTCATATCCGTGCTTGGCGAGAGCTCTGCAGATATGTCGCCCGATGAATCCGGTGCCGCCGATGACAACGGCCTGCCGATCTCGGATGTGGCCCATATCGCCACCGTATTGGCGCCGCTTCGAGCGGAACAACCCCTACCCTCGCCCACCCCTATCGGGCACCCCTATCACGGCCCCGACCTGCGGTGTCATTCGAATAGATGTCGTTTATGAGCCTCGCTGACCGCTGCCGCGCGATCCTTCACCCCGAGTTTTTCGTAGACATGCAGAAGATGCGTCTTCACGGTCGCCTGGCTGATGAACAATGCCGCCGCGGCCTGTCGATTCGTGGCCCCATCCGCGATAAGCCGGAGCACTTGGAGTTCACGGTCGCTCAGCGGGCCCTGGGTGGGTTTGCGGACCTGGCCGAGAACGCGTCCGGTCACCGCGGGCGAGAGGACGGACTGGCCCGAGGAGGCGGACCGCACGGCGCGGGTCAGCTCCTCGCGCGGGGTGTCCTTGAGGAGATAGCCGGTCGCCCCGGCGGCCAGCGCGCCCATCACGTCGCTGTCGGTGTCGTAGGTGGTCAGCACCAGGATCCGGGCCTCCGGGTCGCCGCGCAGCAGCCGTTTGATGGCCTCCACCCCGCCCATCCGGGGCATGCGCAGATCCATCAGGATCACATCGGCCGGCTGCCGCTCGTACAGTTCGACTGCCTCGGCACCGTCACCGGCCTCGCCGATCACCGTGAAGTCGGGGTCCCGCTCCAGCACCCCGCGCAGCCCGTCGCGGACCACCGGGTGGTCGTCGACGATGAGGATACGGATGGGGCTGGGGCTGGGGCCGGGAGTGTCGGCGCCAATGGTGTTTCCGCTCATGCACCGGCTTCCTGGGGGATCACGGGGACGGCCGCGCTGATGGCGGTGCCCTCGCCACGGGCGCTTTCGATGTCCAACGTACCGGCGACCCGGCCCAGCCGGCGCCGCATCGCCACCAGCCCGAGGCCGTGGCCGCCGGAGGTGCCCGCCTCGGCCTCCGCGGCCGCGGGGTCGAATCCGACGCCGTCGTCGAGTACGTCGAGGACCACCACGTCCTCCATGTACGACAGGGTGATGCCCACCTTCGACGCCCCGGCGTGCTTGGCGATGTTGGCGAGGGCCTCCTGTGCCACCCGGTAGAGCGTGGCCTCCAGTTCGGCGTGGAGGGGGATGGCGGTCCCGGTCGTCGCGAACGCGACCTTCGGCTCCCGCTCCTGTGACCAGCCCTCGACCAGCGACTCCAGGGCGTCCGGCAGGGTCCGGGACTCCAGTTGCTCGGGGCGGAGCGCCTGGACCGAACGGCGCGCCTCGGCGAGGCTGTCCCGGGCCAGATCCTTGGCGGCGACGAGATGGCGGCGCCACACCTGGCGGTCGCCCTCGGCGTGTTCGGCGGCCTCCAGCTGCCGGATGATACCGGCCAGCCCCTGGGCGAGGGTGTCATGGATCTCCCCCGCCATCCGCTGACGTTCGTCGAGCACCCCCGCCTCACGCGCCTGGGTGATCAGCTGGGCGTGGAGTCCGGCGTTCTCGGCGAGCGCGGAGCGGAGCTCGGCCACGGTCCGTTTGCGCCGCTGATGCTGTTCGTTGAGCCGACTCGACAGCAGGTTGATCCAGCCGATCACCACGGTCTGGAAGACGATGGCGGCGAGATAGCCGACCACCGCGCCGGTCGTGGGCCGCGGGAAGCCGTCCGGCACGGTGTTGACGACGAACGAGGTGGCCGCCACGGACACCAGCGCCCAGACGGTCGGCAGCAGCACCAGCGCCTGGAGGAACCCGGTGGCGGCGAACAGCATGAACACCTGGTCCCGCGCCATCAGCGCGGCGGAGAGTGCGAGCAGCCCGGCGAAGTAGACGGCCGTGCGCGCCATGCCGTACGGCTGTCTGCTGCGGCGGCCCGTGGGCAGGGTGTAGGTGCCCAGGATCCAGACGGCGGCCACGGCCGCGAGGCCGAGCGTGGTGAGCAGCCGCCGGGCCGGTGGCGGGCCGTGGACCAGGCTCAGGACCGTGGACAGAAACAGCAGAAGGTAGGGCAGCCCTCCGAACAGGATGTCGGAGTGCCGCTCCCACCGTCCGCCGTCGTCCTTGGACGCGCTCACCTCACTCCCAGCGGAACAGCTTGGCCGCGGCCGCGGTGGCGGCCACCGCGATCACTCCGAGGACGGTCAGGTGCAGCGTCTGCGGCCACTGGTTCTCCCAGGAGTCGCGCAGCGCCTGGAGCGCGGCACCCAGTGGCGTGTAGTCGCCGATGGTGGACACAGTCTCCGGCAGATCCTCCTTGGGGAGGAAGGCGCCGCCGAAGAAGAGGCTGGGGAAGAGCAGCGACAGGCCCATCGCGGTGGCCGACTTGCTGCTCGGCGCCACGGCCGCGATCACCAGGCCGATGGAGAACAGCGCCCAGGTGCCGAGGACGAAGCTCACCAGGAACGCGGGGACGTCACCGGGCAGTTTGGTGTCGAAGGCGGTCTTGCCGACGATGAGCACCAGCACCGCGGAGACCGCCGCGGTGACCAGGTTGATGAAGAGCTGGGCGAGCAGCAGGTTCCCCGGGTGGATGGGGCTCGCGGCCATGCGCCGCAGGATGCCCTTCTCGCGGTAGGTCGCGAGGGTGGTGGGCAGCAGGTTGAGGGCCAGCATCGTCAGACACAGCGACATGGCCATCGCGGGGACGAACGCGGCCATCGACGCCTTGGTGGCGGCGTCGTCGTCGGACTTGGTGGTGACGAAGTGGAAGATGGCCAGCAGCATGATCGGCAGCGCGATGACGAAGAACACCGCGGTGGGATCGCGCAGGAACAGCTTGCTCTCGACGTAGGTGAGCTTGGTGCGCCCGGACATGGCAGAAGTCTCCTCGGCGGCTTTAGTTGGCGGGCTTGGAGCCGGTCAGGGCGACGAAGGCGTCATCGAGACTCGCCTGCTCCAGGCGGAGTTCGTTCGCCACGATCTGGTTGCGGGCCAGGACGGAGATCACGGCGTAGACGACATTGCCCTTGCCGACCACCGTCACCTGGGACCTGGACCGGGTCACACTGCTCACCTCGGGCAGCGAGGTGAGCAGTTCGTCGTCCATCGGGACGGACGGCTTGAAGCGGATGATCTGCTGCTCATCGACCCGGGACACCAGTCCGGAGGGGGTGTCGAGGGCGACGACCCGGCCGGATTCGATGATGGCGATCCGGTCGCAGAGCCGCTCGGCCTCCTCCATGAAGTGGGTGACCAGCAGTACGGTCACGTCCTGCTCCCGGACCTTCTCGATCAGCTTCCAGGTCTCGCGCCGGGCGTGCGGGTCGAGCGCGGTGGTCAGCTCGTCGAAGACGGCGATCCTGGGCTTGCCGACGAGGGCGAGCGCGATGGACAGCCGCTGCTGCTGGCCGCCGGACAGCGATCCGTACGCCGTGTCGGCCTTGCCGGACAGGCCCCAGTCCTTGATGAGCTCGCGCCAGTCGACGGGGTCGCGGTAGAAGGTGCTGTAGAGCTCGAGCGCCTCCCACACCTTCATCTTGGGGGGCAGTTCGCTCTGCTGGAGCTGGATCCCGATGGACTCGCGCAGCTCGGCGAGGTCCTTGTCCTTCAGCGGGTCCAGCCCCATCACGGAGATCTCGCCGCCGTCGCGCTTGCGCATGCCCTCGATGCACTCCACGGCGGTGGTCTTGCCCGCGCCGTTGGGGCCGAGGATGCCGAAGATCTCACCCTCCTCCACGGAGAAGGACACGTCCTGTACCGCCACGTGATTGCGGTACTCCTTGCGCAGGTTACTGACCTCGATCAGCGGCATCGGCCCGGGTCCTCCTCGCTTGGTTCCTTCACTCTTCCACCGTAGGAAGCGGATATCCCCGGGGGATCGGCCCATCGGCTGCCCACCGGGCTGATCCTCCCTCCACCGACCGGCCGATCGGCCGCATCAACCGATCGGTGGATGGGGGTACGCCGGGCCGGGTCACCGGGCGTGCAGCGCCCGGCAGACCTCGTAGGACGGCAGCAGACCGGCCCGTTCGGCCTCGGCCAGCCCGGGGGCGTTCCGGTCGCGCTCGGAGACCAGGTATTCCAGATCCTTCGGCCAGGGCAGGCCGAGCGCGGGGTCGAAGGGGTCGATCTCGTGCTCGGCGCCCGGGTTGTACTCCTCCGAGTTGAGGTAGGCCGCCACGGTGTCGTCCCGCAGCGCGATGAACGCGTGGCCGAGGCCCTCCTCCAGATACACCGCCCGGTACGTCACGGGGTCAAGCCGCACGCTGTCCCAGTGGCCGAAGGTGGGCGAGCCCACCCGCAAGTCCACCACCACATCGAGGAGTTCGCCGCCGACACAGGTCACCATCTTGGCCTGGCCCGGGGGTACGTCCGCGTAGTGCACCCCGCGGACGGTGCCGCGCCGGGAGACGCTGTGGTGGTTCTGGCCCAGGCGCAGCGGATGGCCGACGGCCGCGCAGAAGGCCGATTCGGTGTAGTGGGCGACGAACGCGCCGCGTTCGTCGCGGTGGACGTCCGGGCTGAACTCGTAGGCGCCGGAGACCGCCAGCTCGCGCACCTTCACCGGCCGTGCTCCACGGTGAGCTTCTCCAGCACCGGCACCACGTCGTGCGGGGTGGGGGTGCGCAGGTTCTCCTCGCGCAGCCGCTCGGCGGTCTCCTTGTACGACGCGTCCTTCAGCAGCCGTTCGACGCTTTCCCGCAGCACCTCGGCGGTCAACTCCGAGGCGTGGACGACGAGTCCGGCACCGGCCTCGTGCAGGCTGGTCCCCTTGTTCCACCAGTCGGCGTAGCGGATGGTGGGGATGAACTGCGGTACGCCGCCCGCCAGTGCGGTGCCCCAGGAGCCGAAGCCGCCGTGGTGGATGAGGACCGCGGCGCCGGGCAGCAGGGCGTGCAGCGGAACGAAGTCGACGATGCGGGTGTTGGCGGGGACCTCCTCCAGCGCCTCGACCTCCTCGGGCGGCAGCGCGGCCACCACGTCGATGTCCATGCTCCCCAGGGTGTCGATCATCTCGGCCACCGGCATGAAGGTGCCGCCCAGGGCGGCCCGTGCGGAGACCCCGGAGGTCAGCACGACCCGCGGCCGCCCGGGGGTCTCGCGCAGCCAGCCGGGGATGTCGGAGGGGCCGTTGTAGGGCAGATAGCGGACCGGGACCCGCCGGAGGGACAGCGGGAGCTGGAGGCTGGTGGGGATCTGGTCGATGGTCCACTGGCCGACCACGACCTCCTCGTCGAAGGTGCGGTCGTAGCGGGCGAGGATGGAGCCGAGCCAGTCGGCCATCGGGTCCTCGCGGCGCTCCTCGGGCTGCTCGGCGAGGCGGGCCAGGAACACCTCGCGCATCTTCGCGTAGATGTCGACGCACCACAGCAGCCGGGCGTGGGCGGCGCCCACGACGCGGGCGGCCACCGGGCCCGCGTAGGTGACCGGGTCCCAGATGACCAGGTCCGGCTGCCAGTGGCGGGCGTAGTCCACCAGCTCGTGCACCATGCAGTCGTTGTAGGTCTGGTACGCGAACATCACGCTGATCTTGAACTTCATCAGCACCTGTTCCCAGGAGTGCTGATCGAGCTCGGGGGTGGACCAGTCGGAGAGCGGGTTCTCCAGCGACTCGCGGTTCTGCGTCAGCATCTCGTGGAGATTGTGGTCCTTGCCGACCGAGACGGCCGTCAGACCGGTGCTCTTGATGGACTCGGTCAGCGCGGGGTTGCTGGCGACATGCACCTCGTGGCCGGCCGCGGCCAGCGACCAGGCGAGCGGGACCATGGTGAACAGGTGTGATTTCTCGGACACCGTCGCGAAAAGGATACGCATCGTCGGTTTCTCTCTCAGTCGATGGGTCGTCGGGTGCGGGCGGTGGCCGCCCGCAGGGTGTCCGTGATGACTCCGGCCACCGCTGCCTTCTGCTCACCCAGGTAGAAGTGGCCGCCGGAGAAGACCTCCAGCCGGAAGGAGCCCGAGGTGTGCTCCCGCCACCCCGCCATTTCCGGGGCGGCGACGCGGACGTCGCTGTCGCCGGCGAGCCCCACGATGTCGCAGGCCAGCCGGGCGCCGGGCCGGTATTCGTAGGTCTCGGCCGCCTTGTAGTCGCTGCGGATGGCGGGCAGGGCCAGCCGCAGCAGTTCGGCGTCGCCGAGGATCCGGGAGTCGGTCCCGCTGACCAGCTGGAGCTCGGCGATCAGCCCGGCGTCGTCGCGCCGGTGGATGCCGAGGCTGCGGTGGTGGGAGGGCGCGGGGCGGCCCGAGGCGAAGAGCGCCACGGGCACGGTCCCCAGCTCTCCTTCGAGCAGTCTGGCCAGCTCGAACCCGACGCTCGCGCCCATGCTGTGGCCGAACAGCGCGATCGGCCGGTGTGCCGTGAGCGGCTTCAGCGCCTCGTAGATCTCGCGCGCCAGCTCGTGGATGTCCTCGATGGGCGCGTCATGGCGGCGGTCCTGCCGCCCCGGGTACTGGACGGCCAGCGCCTCCACGGACGGCGGCAGCAGCTCGGAGATCGGGAAGTAGAAGCTGGCAGCTCCTCCCGCGTGCGGCAGGCAGACCAGACCGACCTCGGCCTCCGGGCGCGGATGGAACCTGCGGAACCACAGGCTCTCATCGGTGACGGGCAACGCCATGATCGTCGTTCCTTATCTGATGCGGGGAGGGCGCCTGAAACGGGGTGTCCGGGCGGGGTCAGGCGCCGTCGCGCTCCAGTCGCTCCAGCCAGTCCTCGATGGCCTGGGCGGTGGGGAGGGAGTGGTCCTCCATCATGGTGAAGTGGTTGCCGCGCACATCGACGATGTCGTGCGGCAGCTCCCAGAAGGACCGCCAGTCGGGCAGCTCCTCCAGCTTCAACGATCCGGTGGACAGCGGCTCCAGCGCGCGCACCAGGAGGGTGGGGGTCTCGATCGGCTCGGGGTCCCAGCCGCCGAAGAGGTTGAGATACCAGCCCATGGCCGACAGCCGGGCGTCGTCCATGGTGACGAACACGCCCTCGCGCTCGGTCATCCCGTCCATGAGCGAGAGCCCGAACTGGTTGAGGATGCTGCTCTTGGGCACATAGGTGTCCACCAGGACCACCGCGGTCGGCCGGATGCCCATCCGCTCCAGATGTCCCGCCGCCCCGTGGGCGAACCAGCCGCCCGCCGAGGAGCCCAGGAGCACGATGGGCCGCCCGTCGGCGGCCTTCGCCACCGCCTCGGCCTGCGCGGCGACCACCGCGTCCGCCGTCTCCGGGAGGGGTTCACCGCGGCCGAAGCCCGGCAGCGCGAGCGCCGACACATCGCGCCGGCCCCGCAGCGAGGCCGCGAACCGCGCGTACTGGTGGATGCCCGCGACCGCCAGGCACGAGGAGAAGCAGAACATGTGCTGCTCGGCCGGGCCCTTGCTGAGCCGGACCGGCATCGGCAGCTTCTCCAGGTCGGAGGTGGCGCTGAACCGGGGCCGCAGCGCCGCCGTGGCATGCAGCAGGTCGAAGATTTCCTTCCATTTCCCGGTCTCGAACGCCTCGGTGTACAGCGTGCTCAGCGTGGTGGACTCCCCCGCCGCGGCGGGCGCCGTGCTCGCGGGTGTCCGCTCGGACGGGCCCGGCTGCCGGGCCGCGGCCAGTTCGGAGCGGAGCCGGGCGGCGAGATCGGTGGGCGTCTCGTGGTCGAAGACGAGCGTGGCGGGCAGCCTCAGCCCGGTGGCCGCGTTCAGCCGGTTGCGCAGCTCGACCGCGGTGAGCGAGTCGAAGCCGGAGTCCACGAACTCATGGGCCGGGCCGATGGCGGACGGGTCCGGGTGGCCGAGCACGGTGGCCACCTGCGCGCACACCAACTCCAGCAGTACGGCGTCCTGTTCGGCCTCGGGCAGCGCGGCGAGCCGTTCCCGCAGCGCGGAGCCGCCGCCCGGCGAGCCACCGCGTGTGGTCGCGCCCGCCCGGCGCGCCGGTGTCCGCACCAGCCCGCGCAGCAGCAGCGGCACCGAGCCGGATCCGGCACCCGCGCGCAGCGCCGCGAGGTCGATCCGCATCGGGATCAGCAGCGGGGTGTCCAGGGCGAGGGCGGTGTCGAGCAGTTCCATGCCCTGTTCGGAGGAGAGCGCGGCCACGCCCGAGCGGGCGGCCCCGGCCGTGTCCGCCGTCCCGGTCATCGCGCTGGTCCGCGCCCACAGCCCCCAGGCGAGGGAGTGGGCGGGCAGCCCCTGGGCCCGGCGCGCCTGGGCGAAGGCGTCGAGGAAGCCGTTGGCGGCCGCGTAGTTGCCCTGACCCGCGCCGCCCAGCACACCGGCGGCCGAGGAGAAGAGCACGAACGCGGCCAGGTCCAGCTCCCGGGTGGCCTCGTGGAGGTGGAGCGCGGCGTCGACCTTGGGCCGCAGCACCGTGTCCAGCCGCTCGGGGGTGAGCGAGGAGATCACCCCGTCGTCCAGCACCCCGGCGGTGTGGAACACCCCGGTGAGCGGATGGTCCGCGGGCACCTGGGCCACCAGGGCGGCCACGGCGTCCCGGTCGGCGGTGTCGCACGCCGCCACGGCCACGGTCGCGCCGAGCGCGGTCAGCTCCTCGCGCAGCCGCCCGGCCCCCTCGGCGGCCGGTCCCCGGCGGCTGGTCAGCAGCAGATGACGGACGCCGTGCTGGGTCACCAGGTGGCGGGCGAGCAGCCCGCCGAGCGTACCGGTGGCGCCGGTGATCAGCACGGTGCCCTCGGGGTCCAGCGCACGGGTGGCGCCGGTGGTGCCGGTCGCGCCAGTGGTGCCGGTCGCGCCCTGGGCGCGGGCGAGCCGCGGGGTGTGCGCCTGTCCGGCGCGCAGCGCGAGCTGCGGCTCCCCGGAGGGGAGTACCGCCGGGAGGGCCCGTACGGACTCCTCGTGCCCGTCGAGGTCGACGAGGGTGAACCGGTCGGGGTTCTCCGACTGCGCCGAGCGCACCAGGCCCCAGACGGCGGCGCCCGGCAGATCGGCGACCTCCGCGCCGGGCGCGGTGGCCACCGCGCCACGGGTGACGAACACCAGCCGGGAGTCGGCGAACCGATCGTCGGCCGACCAGTTCTGGGCCAGTTCCAGGGCGGTGCGCAGGGAGTCCCGCACCGCGTCGGCCGGTGCGCCGGGCCCGGCGGCGCAGGACACCAAGACCGCCGCGGGGGCGGCCGTACCGGCGTCGACGGCCGCGCCCAGCGACTCCAGGTCCACATACGATTCCAGGTGGACCCCGGCCGCGAAGAGGCTCTCGGTGACCTCAAGACCGTCGTCGCCGACCAGCGCGGCCCGGGTCAGCGGGGTGGGCCGATCGGAGTCCGTGAGCGCGGGCCAGTCGAGCTGGAACAGCGACTCGCTGCTCGCGGCGCGGGCGCCGCTGAGCTGATCGCCGGTCATCTTCCGCAGCAGCAGGCCCTCGACGGTGGCCACCGGACGGCCGGTGGGGTCGGCCACCGCGAGCGTCACGGTGTCCTCCCCGGCCGGAGAGATCCGCACCCGCACCTCGTCGGCCCCGGCGGCGTGCAGCGACACCCCGGTCCAGGAGAACGGCAGCCGCCCCTGTGCCGTCTCGGGGTCCTCCCCGGCGAAGAGGGTGCCGAGCGCGATGCCGTGCAGGGAGGCGTCGAGCAGGGCCGGGTGGATCCCGTACCCGACGGCGGCCGGTCGCTGCTCCTGGGCCAGCCGCACCTCGGCGAACACCTCGTCGCCACGCAGCCAGGCGGCGCGCAGGCCCCGGAAGGCCGGGCCGTAGCCGAAGCCGCCCGCCGCGTACCGCTCGTACATGTCGCTGACGTCGAGTTCGGTGGCGTCCGCCGGAGGCCACGCGGTCAGCTCCGCGGGGGCAGCCGGTGTGGCGGTGGCGAGCGTGCCGGTGGCGAGCGTGCCGGTGGCGTGCGGGGTCCACGGCTCGCCGAACCCGGCGCCCTCGGGGCGGGAGTGGACGTTCAGCGGGCGCCGTCCGCCCTCGTCGGATTCGCCGACCGTCACCCGGAGGGTGAGCGCGCCACGCGCGGGGAGGATCATCGGCGCCTGGAGGGTCAGCTCCTCGACCTGGTCGCAGCCGACCTGGTCACCGGCCTGGATCCCGAGCTCGAGGAACGCGGTGCCGGGGAAGAGGACCACACCGGAGACGGCGTGGTCGGCCAGCCAGGGCTGGGCGGCCAGGGACAGCCGCCCGGTGAGCACCAGGCCGTCGCTGTCGGCGAGTTCGACGGTGGCGCCCAGCAGCGGATGCCCGGCCGGGCCAAGACCCGCCGAGGTCACATCGCCCGCCGGGTCCGAGCCGTCCAGCCAGTAGCGCTGCCGCTGGAAGGCGTACGTGGGCAGCTCCACCCGGCGGGCGCCACGGCCCGCGAACACCTTCTCCCAGTCCACCGCGCCACCGTGGGCGTGCACCCGGCCCACCCCGGCCAGCAGCGACTCGGCCTCGCCGCGGTCCTTGCGCAGCAGCGGGACGAACGCGGCGGCGCCGGGGTCGGCGACGCACTCCTGCCCCAGCACGGACAGCACACCGGTCGGGCCCACCTCCACATACCGGGTCACGCCCTGGTCCTCGAGGAACCGCACCCCGTCCCGGAACCGCACCGGCTGCCGCACATGGCGCACCCAGTACTCGGGCGAGCACAGCTCCCCGGCCGCCGCCTCGCCGGTCACATTGGACACCACCGCGATCCGGGGGGTGGCGTAGGTCAGCTCACCGGCGACCTTGGCGAACTCCTCCAGCATGGGCTCGATCAGCGGTGAGTGGGCGGCGATGCCGATCCGCAGCCGTTTGCTCTTGACGCCGACCGCGTCCGCGATCCGCAGAACGGCCTTCTCCTCGCCGGAGATCACCGTGGCGGCCGGGCCGTTGACCGCGCCCAGGGACACCAGGTCCTCCTCGCCCGCCAGATGGGGCAGCACCTCGGCCTCGGCGGTCTGCAGCGAGACCATCGCGCCTCCGGCGGGCAGCGCGTCCATGAGCCGCCCCCGGGCCGCGACCAGCGCACACGCGTCCTCCAGCGAGAACACGCCCGCCACATGGGCGGCCGCCAGTTCGCCCACCGAGTGGCCGACCAGGAAGTCCGCGGTCACACCCCAGGACTCCAGCAGCCGGTACAGCGCCACCTCGACGGCGAAGAGACCGGTCTGGGTGTAGAGGGTCCGGTCGAGCAGCTCGGCGTCCTCGCCGAAGACCACGTCGCGCACCGCGTGCCCGACATGGCCGTCCAGGTGGCGGTCGAGCTCGGCGCAGACGGTGTCGAACGCGGCGGCGAAGACCGGGAAGGCGGTGTGCAGGGCGCGTCCCATGCCGAGCCGCTGTGCGCCCTGCCCGGTGAACAGGAACGCCGTCTTGCCCGCACCGGCCACCGCGCCGGGTGCCACGCCGGAGGCCAACTGGTCGAGTTCGCCGAGCAGTTCGGCACGGCTGGCTCCCACGACCACGGCGCGGTGGGCGAAGGCGGAGCGGGTGAGCGCCAGCGAGTAGCCGATGTCCACGGGGGACGGCCCGGACGCGCCCGCCACGTGGGAGCGCAGCCGCGCGGCCTGGGCCCGCAGGGCCTCCTCGGTCCGCCCCGACAGCGGCCACGGCACCAGGCCGGACGACACGGCGGCGGGGGCGGCGGCGGGCGCGGCGGCGGACACGGCGTCCGCGGGTGTCTCGTCAACGGGTGTTTCGTCGGCGGGTGTTTCGTCCGCGGCCTCCTCGGCGGGGGCCTGTTCCAGGATCACATGGGCGTTGGTGCCGCTGAAGCCGAAGGCGGACACGGCGGCGCGGCGCGGGCGCTCGGCCTCCGGCTCGGGCCACGGCCGGGCCTCGGCCAGCAGCCGTACCGCGCCCGACTCCCAGTCCACGTTGGGCGTCGGCTCCTCGGCGTGCAGGGTCTTGGGCAGGACGCCGTGGCGCAGCGCCAGCACCGTCTTGATGACTCCGCCGACGCCCGCGGCGGCCTGGGTGTGGCCGATGTTGGACTTCAGCGAGCCGAGCCACAGCGGCCGGTCCTCGGGGCGGTCCCGGCCGTAGGTGGCGAGCAGCGCGCCCGCCTCGATGGGGTCGCCGAGCGCGGTGCCGGTGCCGTGTGCCTCGACCGCGTCCACATCGGCCGTTGTCAGCCCGGCGTCGGCCAGCGCCTGCCGGATGACGCGCTGCTGGGAGGGGCCGTTGGGGGCGGTGAGCCCGCTGCTGGCGCCGTCCTGGTTGGTGGCGGAGCCCGTGACGACCGCGAGCACCTGGTGACCGTTGCGCCGCGCGTCCGACAGCCGCTCCACGAGCAGCATGCCCACGCCCTCGCCCCAGCCGGTTCCGTCGGCGGACGCGGCGAACGCCTTGCAGCGGCCGTCGGAGGCGAGCCCGCGCTGGCGGCTGAAGTCCACGAAGGCCACCGGGGTGGACATCACCATCGACCCGCCGACCAGGGCCAGCGAGCACTCCCGCCGGCGCAGCGCCTGCGCGGCGAGGTGCAGGGCCACCAGCGAGGACGAGCAGGCGGTGTCCACGGTGACCGCGGGCCCTTCGAGACCGAAGGTGTAGGCGATACGGCCGGAGGCGATGCTGCCGGAGCCACCGCTGCCGACGTACCCCTCGACATCGTCGGGCACCTGGCGCAGCCGGGTCGCGTAGTCCTGGTACATAACCCCCGCGAAGACCCCGGTGCGACTGCCGCGCAGGGTGGCCGGGTCGACCCCGGCGCGCTCCATGGCCTCCCACGCGGTCTCCAGCAGCAGCCGCTGCTGCGGGTCCATGGCGAGGGCCTCGCGCGGGGAGATGCCGAAGAACGCGGGGTCGAAGTGGTCGGCGTCGGTGACGAAGCCGCCTTCCCTTGCGTAGCTCGTCCCCGGCTTGTCCGGGTCCGGGTCGTAGAGGGCCTCCAGGTCCCAGCCCCGGTCGGCGGGGAACTCGGTGACCGCGTCACGGCCGTTCGCCACCAGCTCCCACAGATCCTCCGGCGAGGCCACGCCACCGGGGTAGCGGCAGGCCATCCCGACGATGGCGATGGGCTCGTGGTCCTTTGCCTCGGCCTCCTGGAGGCGCTGGCGAGTGCGGTGCAGATCCGTGGTCACTCGCTTGAGGTAGTCGCGGAGCTTTGCCTCGCTCACCGTTTACCGCCCATCTCTGTGAATTCCAACTCCGTGCACTACAGGCCGAGTTCGTTCTCGATGAAGTCGAAGATCTCGTCGTCCGAGGCGACGTCGATGCGGCCAGCGACCGCTTCGTCCTCCGCTTCCTCCGGGCCCTGGCCGAGCCGTACCAGCAGATCCTGCAGGCGCGAGGCGAGCGTGGTGCGCGCCCCGTCATCGGCGGCGACCTTGGCCAGGTTGCTTTCCAGGGCGTCGAGTTCCGGGAAGGTCATCGACGCGGTGGTGAATGCCTCCGGGGCGATTTCCGCCTCCAGGTACGCGGCGATCGCCGTGGAGGTGGGGTAGTCGAAGAGCAGGGTCACCGGCAGACGCCGGCCGGTGGCCTTGCCGAGCTGGTTGCGGAGTTCGACCGCGGTGAGCGAGTCGAAGCCGAGGTCCAGCAGTCCGCGCTCCGCCTCGACGGCCGCCACCGACTCGAAGCCCAGCACCCCGGCCACGGTGGTGCGGACCAGGTCCAGCAGGAACCGGCCGCGCTCGGCCTCCGGCAGGCTCGTCAGATGCTGCTTGAGCCCCTCGGGCCGCGCGGGCGCGGCCCCGGTTCCGGCGGCCGTCAGCCGGGCGGGCCTGGTGGCGGGCGCGGCCCTCACCAGCCCGCGCAGCAGCGCCGGTACGTCGCCGGGCCGCGCCCCGAGCCCCGCCGCGTCGAGCCGCATCGGCAGCACGACGGCGGAGTCCACGGCGCGTGCGGCGTCGAAGAGCCCGGCGCCGTCCTCGGAGGAGAACGGGACGATGCCACCGCGCGCCAGCCGGTTCAGATCGGCGCCCTCCAGCTTGCCGGTCATCTCGCTGCGCTGGGCCCACAGCCCCCACGCGTGTGACTGGACGGGCCGGCCCTGGGCGCGGCAGTGCTGGGCGAAGGCGTCGAGAAAGGCGTTGGCCGCCGCGTAGTTGCCCTGGCCCATCCCGCCGAAGGTGCCGGCGATGGAGGAGAACAGGACGAGCGCGGACAGGTCCAGGTGGCGGGTCAGCTCGTGCAGGGTGAGCGCGGCGTCGACCTTGGGCCGCAGCACCCGGTCGATCCGCTCGGGGGTGAGCGAGGAGACCACACCGTCGTCCAGGACGCCCGCCGTGTGCACGACGGCCGTCAGCGGATGTGCGGCGGGGACGGTGGCCAGCAGCGCGGCCAGCGCCTCCCGGTCGGCCACGTCGCAGGCGGCGAGGGTGACCCGGGCGCCCAACTCCTCCAGCTGGGTACGTAGTTCGGCCGCGCCATCGGCGTCCGGGCCACGGCGGCTGGTGAGCAGCAGATGCCGCACTCCACCCTCGGCCACCAGATGGCGGGCGATGACCCCGCCGATGGTGCCGGTGGCCCCGGTGACCAGCACCGTGCCCTCGGGGTCCCAGGCGGGCGGGGCGGTGTCGGGGACGGGGGTGGCGGCGAGCCTGGCCACCGCGATGCCGCCCTGACGAACGGCGAGTTGTGGCTCGTCCAGGGCGAGCGCGGTCGGCAGGGCGAGCGCCGACTCCTCGTGCTCGTCGAGGTCGACGAGGACGAACCGGCCGGGGTTCTCCGACTGCGCGGAGCGCACCAGACCCCAGACGGCGGCGTGCGCCAGATCGGGTACGTCCGCGCCGGGCGCGGCGGCCACCGCTCCCCGGGTGATGAACACCAGGCGGGAGTCGGCGAACCGGTCCTCGGTCAGCCAGGCCCGGAGCAGCGCCAGCGCCCGGTGGGTCGCGGCCCGTACGGCGTCGGCCACGCCCTGGGGGTCCGGTGCGCAGGGCACCAGTACGGTGGCGGGCACGGCGGCCGGGTCGGCGGGCAGCGCCTCCAGGTTCGGGTATGTGCGCATATCGAGTCCGACGAGCTTGAAGTCGTCGTCGCCGAGCAGGGCCCAGTGCCCGGAGGGTTGTTCGGGCGTGGCCGCGGAGGTGCCGGCGGCCACCCAGTCGAGCCGGTAGAGCGAGTCACCGCCGGTGGCGGCGTCGCCGAGCCGTTCGGGCCGCTTGCGCAGCACCAGCGATTCGACGGTGGCCACCGGCCGTCCGATGGTGTCCGCCACGGTCAGGGCCACCGTGTCGGTGCCGCTGGGTGTGAGCCGCACCCGTACCTCACCGGCCCCGGAGGCGTGCAGGGTCACCCCGGTCCAGGAGAACGGCAACCGGCCCTCGCCCGCCTGAAGCATCGGGCCGAGCGCGATGGTGTGCAGCGCGGCGTCCAGCAGGGCGGGGTGCAGGCCGTAGGCGGTGGCGGCGGACTGCTGCTCCTGCGCCAGCCGTACCTCGGCGAACACCTCGTCGCCGCGCAGCCAGGCCGCGCGCAGCCCCTGGAACGACGGGCCGTAGCCGAAGCCGCCCGCGGCGAACCGCTCGTACAGATCCCCGACCTCGATCGGCTCGGCGCCCGGCGGCGGCCACGCCCCGCCGAGGTCGTACGAGCCCTCGGCGGCACCGTCCGCCAGCACACCCGTGGCGTGCCGGGTCCACGGCAGCTCACCGCCGGTGTCCTCGGGGCGGGAGTAGACGTTCAGGGCGCGCCGGCCGTCCTCCTCGGGCGGGTCCACCACCAGCTGGAGGGTGACGGCGCCGCGCTCGGGGAGGATGAGCGGCGCCTGCAGGGTCAGCTCGTCGACCCGGTCGCAGCCCACCCGGTCCCCGGCCTGGACCGCGAGCTCCAGGAAGGCGGTGCCGGGGAAGAGGACCACACCGGAGACCGCGTGGTCGGCCAGCCAGGGCTGGCCGCGCGTGGACAGCCGCCCGGTGAGCACCAGGCCGCCACTGTCGGCGAGTTCGACGGCGGCGCCCAGCAGCGGATGCCCGGCGGCGCCGAGACCGGCCGAGGCCACATCGCCCACGCCGGCGGGCGCGTCCAGCCAGTAGCGCTGCCGCTGGAAGGCGTACGTGGGCAGGTCCACCCGGTGGGCGCCACGGCCCGCGAACACCTGCTCCCAGTCCACCGCGCCACCGTGGGCGTGCACCCGGCCCACCCCGGCCAGCAGCGACTCGGCCTCGCCGCGGTCCTTGCGCAGCAGCGGGACGAACGCCGTCTCGGCGGCGGTGTCGGTGTCGGTTTCGGTCTCGGTCTCGGTCTCGGCCAGGCACTCCTGGCCCATTGCGGAGAGCACACCGGCGGGGCCGAGCTCGACGAATCGGGTCACATTCCGCTCGGTGAGGTAGCGGATGCCGTCCCCGAAGCGCACCGCCCGGCGGACATGGCGCACCCAGTACTCCGGCGAGCACAGCTCCTCGCCCGCCGCCTCACCGGTGACGTTGGAGACCACCGCGATGCGCGGCGCGGAGTAGCCGATCCCGGCGGCCACCGTGCCGAACTCGGCGAGCATGGCGTCCATCAGCGGCGAGTGGAAGGCATGGGAGACGGTGAGCCGCTTGCTCTTGGCCCCGGTCGCTTCCGCGATCCGCAGGACGGTGTCCTCGTCACCGGAGATGACGGTCGCCCGCGGCCCGTTGACCGCCGCCACGCTCACCCGGTCCTCGTGGCCTTCGAGATGCGGCAGCACCTCGGCCTCGGCCGCCTGGAGCGACACCATGGCACCGCCCTCCGGCAGCGCCTGCATCAGCCGGCCCCGGGCCGCCACCAGCGCACAGGCGTCCTCCAGTGAGAACACCCCGGCCACATGGGCGGCCGCCAGCTCGCCCACCGAGTGGCCGACCAGGAAGTCCGGCGCCAAGCCCCAGGACTCGACCAGCCGGTACAGCGCCACTTCAAGGGCGAACAGCGCGGTCTGGGTGAACACGGTCCGGTTCAGCGGCTCCGCGTCCTCGCCGAACACCACCTCCCGCACCGAGCCGTCCAGATGGCGGTCCAGCTCGGCGCACACCGCGTCGAACGCCGCCGCGAACACCGGGAAGGCGTCGTACAACTCCCGTCCCATGCCGCGCCGTTGGGCGCCCTGCCCCGTGAACAGAAAGGCCGTCCTACCGGCGTCGGCCACCGTCTCCCGGGCCGTCCCCGAGGCCAGCTCCGCCAGGCCCCGCAGCAGCTCCTCCCGCTCGGCGCCGACGGCCACGGCGCGGTGGCCGAAGGCCGAGCGGCCCGTCGCCAGCGCGTAGCCGACATCTACCGGGCGCAGCTCCGGCCGCTCCTCCAGATGGGCACGCAGCCGCCCGGCCTGCGCCCGCAACGCCGTCTCGCCACGCGCGGAGAGCACCCACGGCACCACATCGGAGTCGACGGTTCGCTCGGCCACCGGCGCGGTGTGCTCGGGGCCCTGCTCCAGCACCACATGGACATTCGTGCCGCTGACGCCGAAGGCGGACACACCCGCGCGCCGCGGCCGTCCCGTCTCGGGCCACTCCCGGGCCTCGGTCAGCAGCTCCACCGCCCCCGCCGACCAGTCCACGTCGGGCGAGAGCTCATCGGCGTGGAGGGTCTTCGGCAGCACGCCGTGGCGCAGTGCCAGCACCGTCTTGATGACCCCGGCGACACCCGAAGCGGCCTGGGTGTGACCGATGTTGGACTTCAGCGCGCCCAGCCACAGCGGCCGGTCGGCATCCCGCCCCTGGCCGTAGGTGGCCATCAGGGCCTGCGCCTCGATCGGGTCGCCGAGCCGGGTGCCGGTGCCATGGGTCTCGACCGCGTCCACATCGGTGGCCGACAGGCCCGCACCGGCCAGCGCCTGGCGGATCACCCGCTGCTGGGAGGGGCCGTTGGGGGCGGTGAGGCCGTTGCTGGCACCGTCCTGGTTGACGGCCGAGCCACGCACCAGAGCCAGCACCTCATGGCCGTATCTCCGCGCGTCGGAGAGCCGCTCCAACAGCAGCATGCCGACGCCCTCGGCCCATCCGGCGCCGTCGGCGTCCGCCGAGAACGCCTTGCAGCGGCCGTCGGGGGCCATGGCCCGCTGTCGGCTGAACTCGATGAAGGTGTCCAGCGTGGACATCACCACGACACCGCCCGCGAGCGCCAGCGAGCACTCCCCCTGGCGCAGCGCCTGGGCCGCCTGGTGGAGGGCGACCAGCGAGGACGAGCAGGCGGTGTCCACGGTGACCGCGGGCCCTTCGAGACCGAAGGTGTACGAGATGCGCCCGGACGCCACGCTGCTGGCGCTGCCGGTGGCCAGATAGCCCTCGAACTCCTCGGGCGCGCGGGTGAAGCGCGAGCCGTAGTCGTTGTAGCTGGCGCCGATGAAGACTCCGGCCTGGGTGCCCTTCACCGAGGCCGGGTCGATCCCGGCCCGCTCGAACGCCTCCCAGCTGGTCTCCAGCAGCAGCCGCTGCTGCGGGTCGATGGCGAGCGCCTCGCGCGGTGAGATCCCGAAGAACTCGGGGTCGAAGTGGTCGGCCTGGTGGAGGAAGCCACCACCGGTGGCGTAGAAGGTGCCCGGCTTGTCGGGGTCGGGGTCGTAGTGGCCCTCGATGTCCCAGCCGCGGTCGGTGGGGAAGTCAGAGATGGCGTCCCGGCCGTCCGTCAGCAGCCGCCACAGCTCCTCGGGGGTGGTCACCCCGCCCGGGAGGCGGCAGCTCATGGCCACGATGGCGATCGGGTCGTCGTCCACCGCGACGGCGGCGGGCACCGGACCCGCCGGGGCGGTGGCCGCGGTCTCACCGGCGCCGCTCTCGGCGAGCAGGAAGCGGACCAGCGCGGTGACTGTCGGATAGTCGAAGACGAGGGTGACCGGCAGCCGCAGCCCGGTGGCCGCGTTCAGCCGGTTGCGCAGATCGACGGCGGTCAGCGAGTCGAAGCCCAGTTCGCGGAAGGCGCGCCCGGCCTCGACCGCCGCGGTGTCGGAGTAGCCGAGCGCGGCGGCCACTTCGGTGCTGACGAGGTCGGCCAGCGCCTCCTCGGCCTCCTGCGGCGACAGCCCGGCCAGCCGCTGGGCCAGGGGCGTGTCCCGCTCGCCCGCGGTGGCGGCCGCCGCCTCCGCCCGCCGGGCGTCGGGGAGTTCGCCGAGCACGGCGGCCCCGTCCAGGGAGGGGGTGGCGGCGATGAGCCGGTCCCACTCGACATCGGCCACGGCCACATGGGTGTCGGCCACGTCCAGGGCACGCTGCAGGGCGGTGATCGCCAGGTCGGGCGCCATCACGGGCATACCGTTGGCGCGCAGCCGCGCCTCGACGGCCTCGTCCACCAGCCCGCCGCCGGACCACGCGCCCCAGGCCACGGAGGTGGCGGGGAGACCCTGGGCGCGGCGGGCGTGTGCGAGCGCGTCGAGGAAGGCGTTGGCGGCGGCGTAGCTGCCCTGGCCGGGGCCGCCGAGCGTGCCCGCGAAGGAGGAGAAGAGCACGAAGGCGGACAGCTCACGGTCACGGGTGAGCTCGTGCAGATGGAGCGCCGCGTCCACCTTCGGGCGCAGCACCCCGTCGGCGCGCTCGGGGGTGAGGGCGTCGAGCACCCCGTCGTCCAGGACGCCCGCGGTGTGGACGACCGCGTCGAGCGGTGCCTCGTCCGCGTCCAGCGTGGCGAGGAGGCCGGCCAGCGCCTCGCGGTCGGCCGCGTCGCACGCGGCCACGGTCACCCGGACCCCCGACTCCCTTATCTCGTCGGCGAGTTCGGCCGCCCCGGGGGCATCGGGGCCCCGGCGGCTGGTGAGCACCAGGTGTTCGGCGCCGCCCCGGGCCAGCCAGCGCGCCACATGGGCGCCCAGGCCGCCGGTGCCGCCGGTGACCAGCACGGTGCCGCGCGGCCGCCACGGCGCGATGGCATCGGCCGCCGCCGAGGCCCTGACCAGCCTGCGCCCGTGGACCCCGGAGGCGCGCACCGCGACCTGGTCCTCATCGGTCAGCCGGCCCGCCAGCACACCGCACAGCCGCGCGACGGCGCGGTCGTCGAGGGTGCCGGGCAGATCCACCAGACCACCCCGGCGCCGCGGGTACTCCACGGCCGCGATCCGGCCCAGGCCCCAACTGAGCGCCTGCAGCGGGTGGTCGAGCGCGTCCGCGCGGCCCACGGACACCGCCCCGCGCGTGGCGTACCACACCGGGACGTCGGCGCCGGTGTCGCCGAGCGCCTGCAGCAGGGCGAGGTTGAGGGCCAGCCCGAGCGGCTGTGCCGTGCCCGCGCGGTACAGATCCTCGACGAGCGCGAGCAGCGAGAGCACCGCGGTCGGCGGCGTATCCGCCGTGGCCTCGCCGAGCCTGCGGGCGAGCGCCTCGCGTACGGCGTCGGCCTCGGTCAGCTCCACCAGCCGTACCTGGGCGCCGCGTTCCCGCAGCGCCTCCGCGACGCGTGGGCCCTCCGGCTCTCCGGCGGGCGCGGCGATCAGCCAGGTGGCACCGGCCGACGACCGGTCGTGGGGGGAGGTGAGGGCGTCGCCCAGGGGCTTCCAGGTGACGTGGTAGCGCCAGGAGTCGAGCACGGACCGCTCGCGGCGCGCCCGGCGCCACGCGGCCAGCGCCGGAACCACCATGGCCAGGGACGACTCCTCGGCGTCCACCTCCAGCGCGGCTGCCAGCGCCGCCAAGTCCTCGCGCTCCACGGCGTCCCAGAAGTCCGCGTCCACGGCGTGGCCTTCGGCGGGTGCGGAGGCGGGTGCGGAGGAGCCTTCGAGCCAGTAGCGCTGCCGTTGGAAGGCGTACGTGGGCAGGTCCGCCACGGACGCGTCCAGCCCGGCGAACACCGCGGCCCAGTCGACCGCCACACCCCGGACGAACGCCTCGCCCAGCGAGACCAGGAACCGCTCCGGGCCGCCCTCGTCGCGGCGCAGCGACCCCACGACCACGGCGTTTTCGGCGGCCGCCTGGAGCGGCATCGTCAGCACCGGATGCGGGGACATCTCCAGGAACGTGCCGAACCCGGCGGCGGACAGGGCCCGCACCGCCGACTCCAGCTCGACCGTCTCCCGCAGATTGGAGTACCAGTACCCGGCGTCGAGTCCGGTGGTGTCGATGGTGTCGCCGGTGACCGTCGAGCAGAACGGCACCTCGGCGCGGCGCGGGGCGATCGGGGCCAGGACGTCGAGGAGTTCCTCGCGCAACTCCTCCACTTGGGCCGAGTGGGACGCGTAGTCCACCGGGATCAGCTTCGCCCGTACGTCCTCGGCCTCGCACTCGGCTTGGAGCTCGCGGAGGGCTTCCGGGTCGCCGGACACCACGACCGAACCGGGGCCATTGACCGCCGCCACCGATATACGGCCATCCCAGGCGGTAATGCGCTCCCGCACCCGATCGGCACCCTCCGAAACGGACATCATGCCGCCACGCCCCGCCAACCCACGCCCGATGGCCTGCGACCGCAGCGCCACCACCCGCGCCCCGTCCTCCAACGACAACGCACCCGCCACCACCGCAGCCGCGATCTCCCCCTGCGAATGCCCCACCACAGCAGCAGGAGACACACCACACCCCCGCCACACCTCCGCCAACGACACCATCACCGCCCACAAGGCGGGTTGCACCACATCCACCCGCTCCAACCCCGGACCCTCACCCCGCAACACCCCCGTCAACGACCAGTCCACAAACCCCGACAGCGCCGACTCACACTCCGCCAACCGCCGCGCGAACACCGGCGAGCAATCCAGCAACTCCACCGCCATCCCCACCCACTGCGACCCCTGCCCCGGAAACACGAACACCGGACGGGCGTCGGTCGCCATCACTCCCCCGCCGCGCACCACACGCGGGGACTCGCCGCCCGACGCCAGCGCGCCCAGTGCGTCGATCAGCTCGTCGCGGTCGCCACCCAGGACCAGCGCTCGGTGGTCGAAGCGACCACGGGTGGTGGCGAGCGAGTGGCCGACGTCGGCCGGGGACAGCCCGGGGCGCGCGGTCACATGCGTCAGCAGCCGTTCGGCCTGCGCCCGCAGGCCCGCCGCGCTCTTCGCCGACAGCACCCACGGCACCACTCCCCCGCCCACCGGGGCGTCTCCCTCTGCCGCGTCCTCCGAATGCTCCTCCTCGGGCGCCTCCTCGATGATGGTGTGCACATTGGTGCCACTGGCCCCGAAGGCCGAGATGGCCGCCCGGCGGGGTTCCTCGCCGCGCGGCCATTCCCTGGCCTCGGTCAGCAGCTCCACCGCCCCCGCCGACCAGTCGATCCGCGAGGAGCGCTCCTCGGCGTGAAGCGTTCTGGGCAGCAGGCCGTGGCGCATGGCCTGCACCATCTTGATGACACCGCCGACACCACCGGCGGCCTGCGGATGGCCGATGTTGGACTTCAGCGAACCGATCAGCACGGGGCGGTCCGCCGCGCGGTCCTTCCCATACGTGGCGAGCAGCGCGCCCGCCTCGATCGGGTCGCCCAGCGGAGTGCCGGTGCCATGGGCCTCGATCGCGTCGATCTGCTCCGCCGTGAGTGCGGCGTTGGCGAGCGCCTGGCGGATCACCCGCTGCTGGGCGCGGCCGTTGGGGGCGGTGAGGCCGTTGCTGGCACCGTCCTGGTTGACGGCCGAGCCGCGCACGACGGCCAGCACTTTGTGGCCGTTGCGCCGCGCGTCCGAAAGGCGTTCCAGCAGCAGCATGCCGACGCCCTCGCCGAGGCCCATGCCGTCGGCTCCCTCGGCGAACGCCTTGCAGCGGCCGTCCTGCGCCAGCCCGCGCTGCCGGGCGAAGCCGATGAGTCCCATCGGGGCGCCCATCACGGCGGCACCGCCCGCGAGGGCGAGCGAGCAGTCGCCCTGGCGCAGCGACTGGCAGGCCAGGTGGAGGGCGACCAGCGAGGACGAGCAGGCGGTGTCGATGGTGACGGCCGGGCCCTCCAGGCCCAGGGTGTAGGCGACCCGGCCGGACATGATGCTCGCGGAGATGCCCGTGACCAGGTGGCCCTCAAGACCCTCGGGCATATGGGGCCAGTCGGGGATGTAGCCCTGGTAGGCGGCGCCCACGAAGACGCCGGTCTTGCTGCCGCGCAGCGCCGCCGGATCGATTCCGGCGCGCTCGAACGCCTCCCAGGAGGTCTCCAGCAGCAGCCGCTGCTGCGGGTCCATCACGGTGGCCTCGCGGGGCGAGATGCCGAAGAACACGGGGTCGAACTGGTCGGCGTCGTGGAGGAATCCGCCCTCGGTGGCGTAGACGGTGCCCTGCCGGTCGGGGTCCGGGTCGTAGAGGTTCTCCAGGTCCCAGCCGCGGTTGCCGGGGAATCCGGAGATGGCGTCGCGGCCGCCGGTGACCAGCTCCCACAGATCCTCGGGGCCGCGCACATCGCCGGGGTAGCGGCAGCTCATCGCCACGATGGCGATGGGTTCCCGGGAGGCGGCGGTGAGTTGCTGATTGACCCGGCGCAGCCGTTCGGTCTCCTTCAGAGACTCCCGCAGCGCGCCAACGATCTTGTCGGTTGGGTTTGCCATTGTCAGCTCCGCAGTCGAGTCTCGTCAGAGGTCGTTCTTGTCGTAGGCCATGCGCACGAGGTCAGCCACGTCCAGGTCGTCGATGGACTCGGCGGGCTCCTCGTCCGCCGGTGCGGTGGCCGGACCGTGGGAACCGGCCAGCCGCAACAGCTCGTCCAGCAGTCCGGATTCGCGGAGCCGGAGCAGGGGGATGGAGGTCAACGCCGCGCGGACGTCGGCCTCTTCGGGGTCGAGGGCGGTGGCGGCGGTGGCGGTGGCGGCGGTGTCATCGGGGAAGAGTTCGGCGCCGATGTGTCCGGCGAGCTCCTCCGCGCTCGGGTAGTCGAAGACGACGGTGACGGGGAAGCGGAGCCCGGTGGCGGTGCCCAGGCGGTTGCGCAGGTCGACGGCGCTCAGGGAGTCGAAGCCCAACTCGCGGAAGGCGCGCGTGGCGTCGACGGCCTCGGGGCCGGGGTAGCCGAGGACGGTGGCGATCTGCGAGCCCACCAGCGACAGCACGGCCGCCCGCCGGTCCGCCGGGGCCAACTCGGTCAGCCGGTCACGCAGCGAGGAGGACTCACCGGTCGCGTCCGCCCGGGTGTCGGCGTCGGCCGCGAGGATCCGCGCCACGTCGGGCACCTGACCGATGAGCGGGCTGGGCCGGGCCGAGGTGAAGACGGGGACGAACCGCTCCCAGTCCACGTCGGCGACCACGACCACGGTCTCGTCCCGCTCCATCACCTGCCAGAACGCGTCGATGGCGAGCCGGGGGGACATGAACGGGATGCCCCGGCCGCGCAGTTGCTCCTCGGCGAGGTTGGCGGCCATCCCGCCCTCCTCGGGGCTCCAGATTCCCCACACCACCGAAGTGGCGGTGAGGCCGCGGGCCCGGCGGTGCTCGGCGAGCCCGTCGAGATAGGCGTTGGCGGCGGCGTACGCGCCGTGTTCGCCACTGCCCCAGACGGCCGAGATCGAGGAGAAGAGCACGAAGGAGTCGAGCGTGTCCCGGTCGAAGAGGGCGTCCAGGTTCGCGGCGCCCGCGACCTTGGCCTCCGCCGTGTCCGCGAACTCCGCCAGATCGGTGTCGGCGAGCGGGACGAGCACACCGGCACCGGCGATGTGCAGTACGGAACGGATCGGCGGGCCCTCGGCCTCCACCCGCCGTACGAGCGCCTCCAGCGCGGCGCGGTCGGCCACATCGCACGCGGCCACGGTGACCTTGGCGCCGAGCTCGGTCAGTTCGGCCTTGAGCTTGTCGGCGCCGGGCGCCTCGGGGCCACGGCGGCTGGTGAGCACGAGGTGTTCGGCACCGGCCTGGGCCAGTCGCCGGGCGATCTGGGCTCCGACGCCGCCGGTCCCGCCGGTGAGCAGCACGGTGCCCTCGGGGGTCCACGCGGGGCCGCTCCCCCGGTGCTCCGCGGCCCGTACCAGCCGCCGGACGAACACCCCGGAGGGCCGCAGGGCCAGCTGGTCCTCTTCGTCGAGGCGGCCCGCGAGCGCACCGCACAGCCGGGTGGTCACCCGGCCGTCGACGGTGTCCGGCAAGTCGACCATGCCGCCCCAGCGCTGGGGGTGTTCCAGGGCGGCGACCCGGCCCAGTCCCCATACGGCCGCCTGGGCGGGGCTGTCGAGGGCATCGGTGCCGCCGACGGACACGCCGCCACGGGTGGCCAGCCACAGCGGGGCGTCCACCCCGGTGTCGCCGAGGGCCTGGACGAGGGCGAGGGTGAGTGCGAGTCCCATGGGCACGCCCGCGTGTGCGGGGTGCGGTGCGTCGGGGAGCCCGAGCAGCGAGAGCACTCCGGCCGGGGTGCCCCCGGCGGTGGCCTCGGCGAGCCGCGCGGCGACCGCGGCGCGGTCGGCCTCGGCCACCTCGACGGTGACGACCGTTGCGCCGTGGGTCTCCAGGCCACCGCGTACGGCGTCGACGAGCTCGGTGCCGGGGTGTCCGGCGGGGTGTCCGAGGAGGTTTCCGGCGGGGTGTCCGACGAGGTTTCCGGCCGGGACCGCGAGCAGCCAGGTGCCGGTCAGGGCCACCGAGGCCGGGTCCGGCACCCGGTTCCAGGTGACGTGGTAGCGCCAGGAGTCGAGTACGGACCGCTCACGGCGGCCGCGCCGCCAGGAGGACAGCGCCGGGAGCACGGTCCGCAGCGACGACCGCTCCTCGTCGGCGTCCACCTCCAGCGCGGCGGTCAGCGCGGCCAGATCCTCGCGCTCGACGGCATCCCAGAACTCGGCGTCCACCGGGTCGCCCCCGGTGGCGGCCACCTGCGCCGCGGGCCGCTCCAGCCAGTAGCGCCGGCGCTGGAAGGCGTACGTCGGCAGCTCCACCACGGACGCGCCCAGCCCGGCGAACACCGCGGCCCAGTCGACTGCCACACCCCGGACGAACGCCTCGCCCAGCGAGGCCAGGAACCGCTCCGGGCCGCCCGCGTCACGCCGCAGCGACCCCACGACCACGGCGTCCTCGGCAGCCGCCTGGAGCGGCATCGTCAGCACCGGATGCGGGGACATCTCCAGGAACGTCCCGAACCCGGCGGCCGACAGAGCCCGCACCGCCGACTCCAGCTCGACCGTCTCCCGCAGATTGGAGTACCAATACCCGGCGTCCAGACCGGCGGTGTCCAGGGGTGTGCCCGTGACGGTGGAGTGGAAGGTGATGTCCGAGGTGCGCGGGCGGATCGGGGCGAGCAGGTCGAGCAACTCCTCGCGGAGCGCTGCCACATGGGCCGAGTGGGACGCGTAGTCCACCGGGATCAGCTTCGCCCGTACGTCCTCGGCCTCGCACTCGGCTTGGAGCTCGCGGAGGGCCTCCGGGTCGCCGGACACCACGATCGAGCCGGGGCCGTTGACCGCCGCCACCGATATACGGCCATCCCAGGCGGTAATGCGCTCCCGCACCCGATCGGCACCCTCCGAAACGGACATCATGCCGCCACGCCCCGCCAGCCCACGCCCGATGGCCTGCGACCGCAGCGCCACCACCCGCGCCCCGTCCTCCAACGACAACGCACCCGCCACCACCGCAGCCGCGATCTCCCCCTGCGAATGCCCCACCACAGCAGCAGGAGACACACCACACGCCCGCCACACCTGCGCCAACGACACCACCACCGCCCACAAGGCGGGTTGCACCACATCCACCCGCTCCAACCCCGGCCCCGCACCCCGCAACACCCCCGTCAACGACCAGTCGACGAACGCTGCCAGTGCCGCCTCGCACTCCGCGATCCGCCGCGCGAACACCGGCGAGCAATCCAGCAACTCCACCGCCATCCCTACCCACTGCGACCCCTGCCCCGGAAACACGAACACCGGCTTCCCGGCGTGGCCCGCCACGCCCTGGGCCACGAGGCCACCGGGCTCCGCCCGGGTGAGCGCCGTCAGCCCGGCGCGGAAGTCCTCGACGCCGCCACCGACCACCACCGCGCGGTGGTCGAAGCGGGCGCGGGTGGTGGCCAGCGAGAAGCCCACATCCGCCGGGGACGGCTCCGGATCCTCCGCGAGGCGCGCCAGCAGCCGCTCCGCCTGGCCCCGCAGACCCGACTCGGTCTTGGCCGACAGCACCCACGGCACCGCCGCGCCGCCCACCGGTGCCACGCCCTCGGTTGACGTGTCCGCGGGCCCGGTGGCCTCGGCGGCCTGCTCGATGATGGCGTGGGCGTTGGTGCCGCTGGCGCCGAAGGCGGACACCCCGGCGCGGCGGACCCGCCCGGTCTCCGGCCACGGCCGGGCCTCGGTGAGCAGTTCGACGGCGCCCGAGGACCAGTCCACGTTGGGCGACGGCTCCTGGATGTGCAGGGTGCTGGGCAGCACCCCGTGGCGGATCGCCTGCACCATCTTGATCACGCCGCCGACGCCCGCGGCGGCGGCCGTGTGGCCGATGTTGGACTTCAGCGAGCCGAGCCACAGCGGCCGGTCGGCTGGTCGGTTCCTGCCGTACGTGGCGAGCAGGGCGGTCGCCTCGATGGGGTCGCCCAGCGACGTTCCCGTGCCGTGTGCCTCGACCACGTCCACATCGGTCCCGGAGAGGGTGGCGTTGGCCAGCGCCTGGCGGATCACCCGCTGCTGGGCGCGGCCGTTGGGCGCGGTGAGGCCGTTGCTGGCGCCGTCCTGGTTGATGGCGGAGCCCCGTACCACCGCGAGCACGGTGTGTCCGTTGCGGCGGGCGTCCGAGAGCCGTTCCAGCAGCAGTACTCCGACGCCTTCGCCCCAGGCGGTGCCGTCGGCCGTCGAGGAGAACGCCTGGCAGCGGGAGGAGGTGGACAGCGCCCGCTGGCGGCTGAACTCGATGAAGCCGCTCGGCGTGGACATCACGGTGGTGCCGCCGGTGAGCGCCATCGAGCAGTCGCCCTGGCGCAGCGACTGGCAGGCCATGTGCAGCGCCACCAGCGACGACGAGCACATGGTGTCGACCGTAACGGCCGGTCCCTCCAGGCCCAGGGTGTAGGCGACCCGGCCGGAGAGGATGGCGCCCGAGGCCCCCATGGACATCTGGCCTTCCAGCCCCTCGGGGAGCTCGGTCAGATCGCGGGCGTAGTCGAAGTCGGTGGCGCCCATGAAGATGCCGGTGTCGCTGCCGCGCAGGGTGCCCGGGTCGATTCCGGCCCGTTCGAAGGTCTCCCAGACCACTTCCAGCAGCAGCCGCTGCTGCGGGTCCATGGTGAGGGCCTCGCGTGGCGAGATGCCGAAGAACGCCGGGTCGAACTGGTCCACGTCCTGGAGGAATCCGCCCTGGCGGGCGTAGGTGCGGCCCTCGCGGTCGGGGTCCGGGTCGAAGAGGTTCGGCAGGTCCCAGCCCCGGTCTGCCGGGAAGTCACCCATGCCGTCCCGGCCTTCGGCCACGGCCTGCCACAGGTCCTCGGGCGACCGGATGTCGCCCGCGTAGCGGCAGTTCATCGCCACGATGGCGATCGGCTCGGGGACCTGCAGCTCCTGGATCCGGCGGTGTGCGGCGCGGAGGTGGCCGGTGGCCCGCTTGAGGTAGTCGCGCAGCTTCTTCTCGTTGTCCATGGTCGTCAGCTCCTCAAGAGGGCCGGAACGTCGGTGGCGGCCGGGGCGGTGGCGCGGCGGTTCATCAGGCCGTCAGATCCCGGCCCAGCAGCTCGAACATTCCGTCGAGCAGCTCGAACATGTCGTCGTCGGTGGCCGATTCGATGTCGTCCAGCTCCAGAGCGGCGAGGGTGGACTGGACGCGGTCGAGTTCGGCGAGCGCCACGGTGTCCACGGACTCCCCGCCCGATGGCAGGAGTTCCTCCCGCAGGAGTACGGCGAGGTCGTCGGCGGTCGGGTAGTCGAAGACGAGGGTGACCGGCAGCCGCAGCCCGGTGGCGGCGTTCAGCCGGTTGCGCAGATCGACGGCGGTCAGCGAGTCGAAGCCCAGCTCCTTGAAGGCCCGTCCGGTCTCCACCGCGCCCGCGTCGGCGTAGCCGAGGGCCGCGGCCGCCTGCTCGCTCACCAGCTCCACGAGGGCGGTGTGCCGGTCGGCCGGGCCGAGCTCCGCGAGCCGCGTGCGCAGCCCGGCGGCGCCACCGGCCGCCTCCCGCTCCGCTCCGGCCGGATCCTGCCCGGTGCCGCCCGCCTCGGGGAGGTCGGCGAGCAGCGGCAGCGGGCGGGTGGTGGACAGGGCGGGGGCGAAACGGCCCCAGTCGATGTCGGCCGCGACGAGCAAGCCATCGCCCCGCGCGACCGTCTGCCGCAGCAGCTCCAGCGCCCGTGCGCCGTCGATGGGCGGCGCGCCGCGGCGGCGCAGCTGGTCCGCCACCTCGCCGTCGATCATTCCGCCGCCCGCCCAGGCGCTCCAGGCCACCGAGGTGGCGGGCAGGCCGTCCGCGCGACGCAGTTGGGCGAGCGCGTCGAGATACGCGCTGGCCGCCGCGTAGTTGCCCTGTCCGGCGGCGCCCACGGTGCCGGCGATCGAGGAGATCAGGACGAAAGCGTCCAAGTCCAGGGCCCGGCCCCGGCCGCGGTCCCGGCCACGGTCCCGCGTGAGCTCGTGCAGATGGCGCGCGCCCGCCACCTTGGGGCGCAGTACGGCCTCGATCCGCTCGGGGGTGAGCGCGTCGACGGTGGCGTCGTCCAGCGCGCCCGCGGCGTGCACCACGGCGGTGAGCGGGTGGTCCGCGCCGTCGCCCACGACCTGGTCCAGCAGGTGTGCCAGCGCCTCACGGTCGGCCACATCGCACGCGGCGACGGTCACCCGGGCGCCGCGCTCGGTCAGTTCGGCCTCCAGCGCGGCCGCGCCCGGGGCCTGGGGCCCGCGGCGGCTGACCAGCACCACGTGTTCGGCGCCCTTGTCGACCAGCCCGCGGGCGATCTGGGCGCCGACGCCACCGGTGCCGCCGGTGATCAGGACGGTGCCGCGGGGCTGCCAGCGCTCAGCGGAACGGGTGGCCCCGGCCCGCCGGAGCCGCCGGGCGAGGGTGCCCGAGGCTCGGATGGCCAGTTGGTCCTCGCCGTCCTGGCCGGTCAGGGCGCGGGCGAGGGCCCGGAGGGCGCCCTCGTCGAGTGTCCCGGGCAGATCGATCAGCCCGCCCCAGCGCTGCGGATGCTCCAGGGCGACCGCGCTGCCCAGACCCCAGACGAGAGCTTGGGCCGGGGCTTCGAGGCGGTCGGCGCCGCTGGTCGAGACGGCGCCCCGGGTAACACACCACAGGGGCGCGTCGACACCCGCCTCGCCCAGCGCCCGCACCAGGTCGAGGGTGGTGGCGAACCCGGTGGGGACGTCGGGGTGTTCCGGGTGCGGAGCCTCGTCGAGAGCGAGTAGGGACACCACGCCGCCGGGCGCCCCGGCGTCCCCGAGGGCCTCGGTGATACGGGCGGCGAGCCGGGTGCGGTCGGTGTCGTACGGGCCGACGCGTATGGGGACGACCTCGACGCCGAGCTCGGCGAGCCCGGCGGTGATGGCCTCGGTGGCGGCGGGTCCGGTGAAGGCGGCTGCGGTGAAGGCGGTTGCGGTGGTGGCGGATCCGGTGGTGGCGGATCCGGTGGTGGCGGATCCGGTGGTGGCGGATCCGGTGGTGGCGGGTCCGGCGAGAGCGGCTGCGGTGAAGGCGGCTGCGGCGGTGACGGGCTCGGTGGTGGCGGGTCCAGCCTCGACGGCCCTGGTCACGGCGGCCCTGGAGTTGGCGGCCCCGGTGACGGCGGCTCCCGAATTGGCGGACCCAAACACGGCGGCCCCCGAGCTGGCGAACCCGGCCTCGACGGCCCCGGCCTCAGCGGGGAGCACCATCAGCAGGCGGGCGGGGAGCGTGGCGGTCCGCTCGCCGTCGAGCGGCTGCCAGCCGATGCGGTAGCGCCACGAGTCGAGCATTGCCTGGTCGCTCAGCCGGGAACGCCACGAGGAGAGCAGCGGAAGCACCTCGCTGAGCGGTGCGTCGGCAGCCGCGCCCAGCGTCGCCGTCAGCGCGTCCAGGTCGGCCTTCTCGACCGCGGTCCAGAATTCCGCCTCCGCCGGGCCGGTGGCCGCCTCGGTGACGGGCCTGGTCAGGGGATCGACCCAGTAGCGGATGCGCTGGAACGCGTACGTGGGAAGGTCGACACGCCTCGCTCCCCGCCCCGCGAACAGCCCCCGCCAGTCCACCTCCGCGCCGTGGACGTAGCCCTGGGCGAGCGAGAGCAGCATCCGCTCGGGGCCGCCCTCCTCGCGGCGCAGGGTGCCGATGACGGCGGCCGAGCCCTCGGCGGCCTCGACGGTGGCCTCGATGGCGGCGGCCAGCACGGGGTGCGGGCTCACCTCCACGAACAGCCGGTGGCCGCTGGTGAGCAGCGCCCGGGTGGCCGCTTCGAGCCGTACGGTCTCCCGGAGGTTGCGCGCCCAGTAGGCGGCGTCGAGCCCGGCCGTATCCAGGGGTTCACCGGTGACGGTCGAGTGGAAGACGATCCGCGATGTGCGTGGCCGGATGGGGGCGAGGATCCGCAGCAGCTCGTCGTGGATCTTCTCCACCTGGGCTGAGTGCGAGGCGTAGTCCACCGGGATCAGCTTCGCCCGTACGTCCTCGGCCTCGCACTCCACCTGGAGTTCACGCAGCGCCTCCGGTTCGCCGGAGACGACCATCGCGCCGGGGCCGTTGACGGCCGCCACGGAGATACGGCCGTCCCAGGCGGCGATCCGCTCCCGCACCTCGTCGACCGGGAGCGACACGGACATCATGCCGCCGTGTCCGGCCAGCCCACGCGCGATGGCCTGCGACCGCAGCGCCACCACCCGCGCCCCGTCCTCCAACGACAACGCACCCGCCACCACCGCAGCCGCGATCTCCCCCTGCGAATGCCCCACCACAGCGACAGGCACCACCCCACACGCCCGCCACACCTCCGCCAACGACACCATCACCGCCCACAACGCCGGCTGCACCACATCCACCCGCTCCAACCCCGGCCCCGCACCCCGCAACACCTCAGTCAGCGACCAGTCCACAAACCCCGACAGCGCCGCCTCGCACTCCGCCAACCGACCCGCGAACACCGGCGAAGCATCCAGCAACTCCACCGCCATCCCCACCCACTGCGACCCCTGCCCCGGAAACACGAACACCGGACGGGCCTCCGGCACCGCCGCACCCTCGCCGCGCACCACGCCCGCGGACACCCCACCGGAGGCCAATGCCTCGAGGTGGCCCAGCAGTTGGGAGCGGTCCGCGCCCACCGCCGCGGCGCGGTATTCGAAGGCCGACCGTCCGGTGGCGAGCGAGTGGCCGACATCGGCCGGGGACACCTCGGGGCGCTCGTGCAGATGGGCCAGCAGCCGCTCCGCCTGCGCCCGCAGGGCCGCTTCGCTCCTGCCGGAGAGCACCCAGGGGACGGCGGAGCCGCCGAGCGCGGTCCCGTCGAGGGCGGGGGCAGCGAACGCGGGAGCAACGAACGCGGGGGCAGCGAGTTCGGGAGCGTCGAGCGCGGGCGCGCCTGCTGCCTCGTCCTCCCCGGCGGGCGGGGCCTGTTCGAGGATGACATGGGCGTTGGTGCCGCTCACGCCGAACGCGGACACCCCGGCGCGGCGCGGACGGCCACGCTCGGGCCACTCCCGGGCCTCGCTCAGCAGCTCGACCGCGCCGGAGGACCAGTTGACAGCCGGGGACGCCTGCTCGACATGGAGTGTCTTCGGCAACGTGCCGTGGCGCAGCGCCATCACCGTCTTGATGACGCCGCCGACCCCGGCCGCCGCCTGGGTGTGGCCGATGTTGGACTTGAGCGAGCCGAGCCACAGCGGTTGGCCGGAGGCGCGGCCCTTTCCGTACGTGGCGAGCAGCGCGCCCGCCTCGATGGGGTCGCCGAGCGCGGTGCCGGTGCCGTGGGCCTCGACGGCGTCGACGTCGTCCACCGTGAGCCCGGCCGCGGTCAGCGCCGCCTCGATGACCCGGCGCTGGGCGGGCCCGTTGGGCGCGGCGAGGCCGTTGCTGGCGCCGTCCTGGTTCATGGCGCTGGAGCGCAGCACGGCGAGGACGGGATGACCGTTGCGGCGGGCGTCGGACAGCCGCTCCAGCAGCACCATGCCCGCGCCCTCGCCCCAGCCGGTGCCGTCGGCGCCCGCGGCGAAGGACTTGCAGCGGCCGTTGGCGGCCAGTCCGCGCTGATGGCTGAACTCGACGAAGACACCGGGGGTGGCCATGACCGCCACCCCTCCCGCCAGCGCCAGCGAGCATTCGCCGCGGCGCAGCGCCTGGGCCGCCAGATGCATGGTCACCAGCGAGGACGAGCACGCGGTGTCCAGGGTGATGGCCGGTCCCTCGAGGCCGAGGGTGTAGGAGATCCGGCCGGAGGCCACGCTGGAGACGTTGCCGATCAGCAGATGGCCCTCGACGCTCCGCGGGGCGTACTGCGGGTCCCCGCCGTACTGGAACGAGGCGAGCCCCACATAGACCCCGGCCCTGGTGCCCTTCAGCGAGAGCGGGTCGATGCCCCCGCGTTCGATCGCCTCCCACGACACCTCCAGCAGCAGCCGCTGCTGCGGGTCCATGGCCAGCGCCTCGCGCGGGGAGATGCCGAAGAAGGCCGGGTCGAACTGGTCGGCGTCGTGGACGAAGCCGCCTTCGCGGGTGTTGCAGGTGCCGGACCGGCCCGGGTCGGGGTCGTAGAGTCCCTCGACGTCCCAGCCCCGGTTGGCGGGGAACTCCGAGATCGCGTCGCGGCCCTCGGCCACCAGCCGCCACAGGTCCTCCGGCGAGCGGACCCCGCCGGGGAAGCGGCAGCCCATCGAGACGACGGCGATCGGCTCCCGCTCGTCGGCCTCGATCCGCTCCAGCCGGTCACGGGCCTGCTTGAGGTCGGTGGAGACCCGCTTGAGGTAGGTGAGGAGTTTCTCTTCGTTCTCGTTCGCCATCAGGAAGCCCCGAATTCGTTGTCGATGAAGTCGAAGACCTCGTCGGCGGTGGCGGAGAGGAGGCCGGTGTCGGGGGACGGCCCGCCGGTGTGTTCCGCGGGTGTGCCGCCCAACTTCGCCATGAGGTCGTTCAGCCGCCCCGTCAGCCGCTCCCGCACCCCGTCGTCGGCCATCAGCTCAGGCAGCGCGGACTCCCACCGGTCCAGGTCGTCGAGGAGGGTGCGCACGTCCGCCGGGCGGGCCGACGGCAGCTCGCCGCGGAGGTACTCGGCCAGGGGCGCGGGCGCCGGATAGTCGAAGACGAGGGTGGCGGGCAGGTCCAGTCCGGTGACCGCGGCCAGCCGGTTGCGCAGTTCGACGGCGGTGAGCGAGTCGAAGCCCAGCTCCTTGAAGGGGCGGCCGACTGCGACCGCGTCGGACGAGGAGTGGCCGAGCACGGCCGCCGCCTGGGCGTGCACCAGATCTCGCAGCGCCCGGTCCAGATCCTCGCCCGTGAGGCCCGCGAGACTCGCCAGGAAGGTGTCCGCCCCGTCGTCCGGCCCGGTGGTGTCGGGAGCCGAGGCGGTGGCGAGGGCGTCGCGCACCTCCGGCAGCTCGCCGATCAGCGGCCGGGGGCGTGCGGCGGTGAAGCCGGGGACGAAGCGGTCCCAGCGCACATCGGCGAGGACGAGGGAGGTCTCGCCGGTGTGCAGCGCCTCGCTCAGCGCGGTCACGGCCAACTCCGGTGCCATCGCGGGCAGTCCACGGCGGCTGAGGTGCTCCGCCACCTCGCCGTGCTCGATCATGCCGTGGTCGGCCCAGGGGCCCCAGGCCACCGAGGTGGCGGGGAGACCGCGTGCCTCGCGGTGCTCGGCGAGGGCGTCCAGGTAGGAGTTGGCGGCCGCGTAGGCGCTCTGCCCGCCGCTCCCCCAGGTGGCGGCGATGGACGAGAAGAGCACAAACGCCTCGAGGTGGTCCTGGTCCAGCAACGCGTCCAGATGGGCGGCGCCCAGCACCTTGCCGTCGGACATCTCCGCGAAGTCGGCCACTGTACTGTCGGCGAGCTGCGAGAACTCCACGACGCCCGCGGCGTGGAAGACGGCGTGCACCGGGTCGCCCCCGGTGGTGATCCGGCGCAACAGCGCCGCCACCTCGTCGCGGCCACGGACGTCGCACGCCGCCACCGTCACCCGGACACCGCCCTCGCCCAGCGCGATCAACTCGTCGCGCAGTTCGGCGGCTCCGGGCGCCGCCATGCCACGGCGGCTGGTGAGCACGAGGTGTTCGGCACCGGAGCGGGCCAGCCAACGGGCCACTTGGGCGCCGAGCCCGCCGGTGCCCCCGGTGATCAGCACGGTGCCATGCGGCTTCCAGCTCTCCCGGCCCGGTGTGCGCAACGGCGCCCGGACGAGCCGCCGGACGAACACCCCGGCGTCGCGGAGGGCGAGTTGGTCCTCCGGGCCACTGTCGCCGGCGATGCCGGAGAGCGCGGCACACAACCGGTCCGCCGTGCGCTCGTCGAGGTCGCCGGGGAGGTCGCCGGGGAGGTCGATCAGACCGCCCCACCGCTGCGGGTGCTCCAGGGCCACGACCCGGCCGAGGCCCCAGGTGGCGGCCTGCGCGGGGCCGTCGAGCGGATCGGATCCGCTCACCGAGACGGCACCGGTGGTGGCGAGCCACAGCGGGGCGGCGATCCCCGCGTCACCCAGCGCCTGGATCAGCCCGACGTTGAGAGCCAGACCGGTGGTGAGCGCGGTGTGTTCGGGGTGCGGATCGTCATCGAGGGCGAGCAGCGAGAGCACACCGGTCGGTGTGCCACCGGTGTCCGCCTCGTGGCGCAGCCGCGCGGCGAGCGCGTCACGGCCGGTCGTGGCCACGGTGAGGGGTACGACGCGCGCCCCGCGCCGGTCGAGGGAGGCCGCCACGGTGGCGGCCTGCGCGCCGTCCGCCCGGCCCTCCGGCACGGCTACCCACCAGGTGCCGGACAGCGGCGCCGTACGCTCCTCGACGGCCACCGGGGACCAGGTGATCCGGTAGCGCCAGGAGTCCACGGTGGCGCGGTCGCTCTGGCCCCGGCGCCAGGAGGAGAGCGCGGGCAGCAGTTCACCGAGCCGCGCCTGCTGGTCGATCTCCAGGGTGGTGGTCAGCGCCTCCAGGTCCGCACGCTCGACCGCCTCCCAGAAGCGGGCCTCCACGGAGGACGCGTCCGTGGTGGCGGCGACGGTCGGCGTTCCCGGCGTGGCGGGGTCGAACCAGTAGCGCTGCCGCTGGAAGGCGTACGTGGGCAACTCCACCCGACGCGCACCGCGCCCGGCGAACACCCGCTCCCAGTCGACCTCGCCGCCGTGCGCGTGTACGTGGGCGACACCGGAGAGCAGCGCCTCCGTCTCGTCGCGGTCCTTGCGCAGGAGGGGGATGAACGCCGCCGGACCGGAGACGCACTCCTGGCCCATCGCGGAGAGCACACCGGCCGGGCCGAGCTCCACATAGCGCGTGACACCCTGGGCCTCGAGGAACCGTACGCCGTCCCCGAAACGGACCGCCTGACGCACATGGCGCACCCAGTACTCCGGCGAGCACACCTCCTCGCCCGCCAACTCGCCCGTGAGGTTCGAAACGACCGCCATGCGCGGTGCGGCGTAGGTGATCCGGCCCGCCACCTCGGCGAACTCGGCCAGCATCCCCTCCATCAGCGGCGAGTGGAACGCATGCGAGACGCTCAGCCGCTTGCTCTTGACCCCCACCGCCCCCGCCACCGCGAGCACCGCCGACTCCTCACCGGAGATGACGGTCGCCGCCGGGCCATTGACCGCGGCGACGCTCACCCGGTCCTTGTAACCGGCCAGACGCGGCAGCACGTCCGACTCCGGGGCCTTCAGCGACACCATGGCACCGCCACCGGGCAGCGCCTGCATCAGCCGACCCCGGGCCGCCACCAGCGCACAGCCGTCCTCCAGCGAGAACACCCCCGCCACATGGGCGGCCGCGAGCTCCCCCACCGAATGCCCCACCAGGAAGTCCGGCACCAGACCCCACGACTCCACCAGCCGGAACAGCGCCACCTCCACAGCGAACAGCCCCGTCTGGGTGAACACCGTCCGGTCCAGGGCCTCGGCGTCCTCGCCGAAGACCACCTCCCGCACCGAGCGGTCGAGGTGACGGTCCAGCCCGGCGCAGACCTCGTCGAACGCCGCCGCGAACACCGGGAACGCGGCGCACAACTGCCGCCCCATGCCGAGCCGTTGGGCGCCCTGACCGGTGAACAGGAACGCCGTCCTGCCCTCGTCGTCGGTCGCCGTGCCCGGGACCACGCCCGTGGCGAGCTGCTCCAGGCCGCTCAGCAGCTCCTTCTGGTCGCGGCCGACGACCGCCGCGCGGTGGCCGAAGGCGGACCGGGTCAGCGCCAGCGAGTAGCCCACGTCCACCGGGTCCAGCTCAGGCCGCGCCGCCACATACGACCGCAGCCGCTCCGCCTGGGCACGCAACGCGCCCTCGGTACGTCCGGACACCACCCACGGCACCACGTCGGTGCGCACCGACGGCTCCGGCTCCGGTTCGGCGACCGGGTCGGCGGGCGGCTCCTCCAGGATGAGGTGGGCGTTGGTGCCGCTGATACCGAAGGCGGACACCCCGGCACGCCGCACCCGCTCACCCGCGGGCCACTCCCTGGCCTCGGTCAGCAGCTCGACCGCCCCGGCCGTCCAGTCCACATGCGGGGTGGGCTCCTTGACGTGGAGCGTCCTGGGCAGCAGGCCGTGGCGCATCGCCATGACCATCTTGATGACACCGGCGCCGCCGGCCGCGCCCTGGGTGTGGCCGATGTTGGACTTCAACGCGCCGAGTCTCAGCGGCCGTTCGGCATCCCGGCCCTGGCCGTAGGTGGCGAGGATGGCCTGGGCCTCGATCGGGTCGCCGAGCGTGGTGCCGGTGCCGTGCGCCTCGACGGCGTCCACCTCGGCGGTCGACAGCCCGGCGTTCGCCAGCGCCTGCCGGATCACCCGCTGCTGGGAGGGGCCGTTGGGGGCGGTGAGGCCGTTGCTGGCACCGTCCTGGTTGACGGCCGAACCACGCACCAGAGCCAGCACCTCGTGGCCGTATCTCCGCGCGTCGGACAGCCGCTCCAGGAGCACCATGCTGACGCCCTCGCCCCAGCTGGTGCCGTCGGTGTCGGAGGAGAACGCCTTCGACCTGCCGTCGGGGGCGAGCCCGCGCTGCCTGCTGAACTCGATGAACAGGCTCGGTGTCGACATCATCGTCGTGCCACCCGCCAGCGCCATCGTGCATTCGCCCTGGCGCAGCGCCTGCGCCGCCTGGTGGATGGCGACCAGGGAGGAGGAGCACGCGGTGTCGATGGTGAGCGCCGGGCCCTCCCAGCCGAGGGAGTAGGCGATGCGGCCGGAGACCACGCTGGCGGCCTTGCCGGTCAGCAGATACCCCTCCATGTCCTCGGGGATCTCGCCCAGCCGCGAGGCGTAGTCCTGGCCGGTGGAGCCGATGAACACGCCCGCCGCGCTGCCCTTCGTGGAGTGCGGGTCGATCCCGGCGCGCTCCAGCGCCTCCCAGGAGGTCTCCAGCAGCAGCCGCTGCTGGGGGTCCATGGCGAGCGCCTCGCGCGGGGAGATCCCGAAGAACTCGGGGTCGAAGTCGTAGGCGTCGTAGAGGAAGCCGCCTTCCTTGGCGTAACTCCTGCCCGGCGTATCGGGGTTGGGGTCGTAGAGCTCCTCGACGTTCCAGCCGCGGTCGGTCGGGAAGGTCGAGATCACGTCGCGGCCGTCCGCCACCAGCTCCCACAGGTCCTCGGGGCCGCGGACCCCGCCGGGCAGTCGGCAGCTCATGGCCACGATGGCGATCGGATCGTCGTCGGCGGGGCGGACGGCGGCCACCACGGCCGCCACTTCCGCCTGCTCGCCCAGTGCCTCGCGCCGCAAGTGGTCCACCAGCACGGCGGGGGTCGGGTAGTCGAAGAGGAGGGTGGTCGGCAGCCGCAGGCCGGTGGCGGCGCCAAGCCGGTTGCGCAACTCGACGGCGGTCAGGGAGTCGAAGCCGACCTCGCGGAAGGCGCGGGTGGCCTCGATGTCGTCCGGGGCGGCGAGCCCCAGCACGCCCGCCGCGTGTTCCCGCACCAGGTCCAGCAGGAACGGGTCCCGGTCGGCCGCCGGGAGGGCGGCCAGCCGCCGCCCGAACGAGCTCTCGTCGGTGTCCGCGGCCCCGCCTCCGCCACCGGCCCGTACGACGCGGCGGACCGGCGTCCGGACCAGGCCGCGCAGACAGGCCGGTACGGCGACCTGGCCGGGGGTGGCGGCGCTCGCGGCGCGCTTGCGCAGATCGGCCAGGTCGAGCCGGACGGGCACGAGCGTGGCATCGCCCGCCGCCCGCGCCGCGTCGAAGAGTTCCATGCCCTCCGCGCTGGGCAGCGGACGGATCCCGGAGCGCGCCATGCGCCGCACATCGGCGTCGTCCAGATGCCCGCTCATGCCGCTGCGCTGCTCCCACAGGCCCCAGGCGAGGGACTGGGCGGCCAGGCCACGGGCCGCGCGGTGCTGGGCGAGGGAGTCCAGGAAGGCGTTGGCGGCGGCGTAGTTGGCCTGTCCTGCGTTGCCGATGGTGGCGACGACGGAGGAGTAGAGGACGAACGCGGCCAGGTCGTGGTCCGCGGTCAGCTCGTGCAGATTCCACGCGGCGTCCACCTTGGGCCGCAGCACCCGGTCCAGCCGCTCGGGGTTCAGCGCGTCAACGACGCCGTCGCCGAGCACACCCGCCGCGTGGATCACGGCCGTCAACGGATGCGCGGCGGGTATCGCGCCGAGAAGCCCGGCGAGCGCCTCCCGGTCGGCGGCATCACAGGCGGCGACGGTGACGGTGGCCCCCAACTCCGCCAGCTCGGCTCGGAGTTCGCCCATACCGTCGGCCGCGGGCCCACGCCGACTGACCAGCAGCAGATGCCGTACGCCGTGCTCGCCCACCAGATGGCGGGCGACGAGCCCACCGAGGGTCCCGGTGGCCCCGGTGATGAGAACGGTGCCTTCGGGGTCCATCGGTCGGCGACTGCCGGCGAGCCCGGCGGCCCGAGTGGCGGCGGCCCCGGCGCCCTTGGGGGCTCCGGTGGCGGCGGCCCTGGTGGCAGCGGCCCTGGTGGCCCCGGTGGCGGCGGCATCGGCCCCCTCGGTGGCGGCAGCCCCGGCACCGCGGGCGTCGACGACCACAGCAGCGCTGGTGACCCCGGAGCCAGTGGCCCCAGCGGCTCCGATGGCGGCAACCCCAGCAGGCCCGGTGACCCCGGTGGCGGCGGCCGCTGTGCCGGTGACACCGGCCCCCTCCGTGGCGGCAGCCCCGGCACCGCGGGCGTCGACGACCACAGCAGTCCTGGTAACCCCGGAGCCAGTGGCCCCAGCGGCTCCGGTGGCTCCGTTGGCGGCAACCCCAGCAACCCCGGTGTCGGTCCCGGCAAGCCCGGTGACGGTGGCCCCGGCAGCCGAGGCACCCTCGGTGGCGGCGGCCCCGGCGGCTCCGGTGGCGGCAACCTCGGCGGGCTCGGTGACCCCGGTGGCGGTGGCCTCGGCCGTTCCCGCCTCCCTCGCCACCCGCCCCAGCCGGGGCGCCCTCACCCGGCCCTCGCGGACCGCGCACTGGGGTTCGCCGGAGGCGATCGCAGCCGGGAGGGCGGCCGGCGACTCCGGATCGGCGTCGAGATCGACGAGGACGAAGCGGCCGGGGTGTTCCGACTGGGCCGAGCGCACCAGGCCCCATACGGCGCCGTGGGCCACATCCGGGACCTCCTCGCCGGGGGCGGCCGCGACCGCGCCGCGGGTGAGGAACACCAGCCGGGAGGAGGCGAGGCGTTCATCGGAGATCCAGCGCTGGATCAGCGCCAGTGCCCGGTGGGTGGCCGCGTGGGCCGCCTCCGCCACATCTCCGTCGCCCTCGGCGACGCACGGCACCAGCACCGCGTCCGGCGCATCCGCCGTCTCGTCGTAGGGCACCGCCTGCACGGCCGCGGAGAGCCCGAGCGGGTCGTCACCGAGCACCGCCCAGGTCGCCGGAGTCCCGGTCGCGGTGGTGTCCGCGGCGGACACCGCGGGCCACTTCAGGCGGAACAGCGACGGGTGGAGGGCGGAGTGGCCGCCGATCGGTTCGGGCGTGGCCACCGCGCGCAGCACGAGCCGGTCGACCGAGGCCACCGGGGCGCCGCTCAGGTCGGCCGCGACGACCGCGTACGTATCGGGACCCGTCGGCGTCAGCCGCACCCGCAGCGCCGTGGCGCCCGTGGCGTGCAGGGCGACACCACTCCATGCGGCGGCCAGCCGCGCGCCGTCTCCGTCGCCGTCGCCGTCGCCCGGGGTTTCCACCGCGTCGAGGGCCGACTCCAGCAGCACCGGGTGCAGTCCGTAGCGCCCGGCGTCGGCCTCCTCGGCCTCGGTCAGCCCGACCTCGACGTAGCGGTCCGCACCGAGCCGCCAGGCGGCGACGGCGCCTCCCGCCACCTCCGCCGGGACGGCGTCGGCCGGGGGCCACGCGGCGAGGCCGATGTCCGTGGCCGGGCCACCGGTGCCCAGGACCGCCGTGGCGTAACGCGTCCACGGCTCGTCGGAGTCCGCGCCCTCGGCGCGCGCGTGGACGCTGAGGGCGCGCGAGCCCCCGCCGTCCGGGGCGCCGACGCGCACCTGGATCACCGCGGCGCCCTTCTCGGGCAGCACCAACGGCGCGTCCAGGGACAGTTCCTCGATCCGGTCGCAGCCGACCTGGTCGCCCGCCCGGATCGCCAGTTCGGCGAGGGCGCTGCCGGGGAGCACGGCGGCGTCGGGGCCGGTGCGCTCGGTCAGCCAGGGGTGGTCCTGGGCGGAGATCCGGCCGGTGAACAGGTGGTCGTCCGCGCCCGCCAGCGGGACCGCCGCACCGAGCAGCGGATGCCCGGCCGCGTCGAGCCCGGCCGCCGCCACATCGCTCGCCGCGACCGGCTTGTCCAGCCAGTACCGCTGCCGCTGGAACGGATACGTCGGCAGCGCCAGGGCACGCTCACCGCGGCCCGGCGCGCCCCCGAACACCACGTCCCACGCCGGTTCGACACCCTGGACGTACGCCTCGGCGAACGAGCCGGCGAAGCGCTCCGGGTCGCCCTCGTCCCGGCGCAGCGTGCCGACGACGACGGCGGCGTTTCCGCCCGCCTCCTCGATGGTCTGCTGGAGCGACATGGCGAGCATGGGGTGCGGGGCGCATTCGATGAACGCCGTGTGGCCGTCGGCCAGCAGCGCCCGGGTGGCCCGCTCGAAGTCCACCGGCTCGCGCATGTTCCGGTACCAGTAGTCGGTGTCCAGCTCGGTGGTGTCCAGCGGCCCGCCGGTCACCGTGGAGTAGTACGCAATCCGCGAGGCGTGCGGCCGCACCCCCGCCACCTCGCGCAGCAGCCGCTCGCGCAACCCGTCGACCTGCGGGGAGTGTCCGGCGGTGTCCACGCCCGGCACCCGGCGGGACTTCACCCCGTCGGCGGCGAGCTCGGCCATGAAGGCGTCCAGGGCCTCCGGGTCGCCGGAGACGGTCACGGTGGCGGGGCTGTTGACGGCGGCGATGCCGAGCCGTTCGCTCCACGGCCGCAGCCGCTCGGCGACCGTCCCGGCCGACGCGAGCACCGAGAGCATGCCGCCCTTGCCACTCAGCTCGGCCCACGCCTGGCTGCGCCTGGCCACCACCTTGGCGGCGTCCTGGAGCGAGAGCCCTCCGGCCACGTACGCGGCGGCGATCTCGCCCTGCGAATGGCCGACCACGGCGGCCGGTTCGACGCCGTGACTGCGCCACAGCGCCGCCAGCGACACCATCACCGCGAACAGCGCGGGCTGCACCACGTCGATACGGGACAGCGACGGGGCGCCCGGTTCGCCGCGCAGCACATCGCGCAACGACCAGTCCAGGAACGGCTCCAGGGCGTCGGCGCACTCCTCCAGCCGCTCCGCGAAGACCGGCGAGGCGTCCCACAGCGGGAGTGCCATCCCGATCCACTGAGAGCCCTGCCCGGGGAAGACGAACACGGTCTTCCGCCGGCCGCCCGCCGCGCCCTGGACCACGTGGGGAGCCGGGGTGCCCTGCGCGAGCGCGCCGAGGCCGTCCAGGAGCCGTTCCCGGTCCCGGCCGAGGACCACCGCCCGGTGGCCGAAGGCCGTGCGGGTGGTGGCAAGGGCGTGGCCGAGTGCGGCGAGGTCGGTGCCGGGGTGGTCGGCCAGGTGGTCCCGCAACTGCTCGGCCCGGGTGCGCAGGGCCTGTTCGGTGCGCCCGGACAGCACCCAGGGCAGCACGGGCAGCCCCGGGGCCGCCGGGCGCGGCTCGTCGTGGCCGGCGGCCGGTTCGGCCGGGGCCTGCTCCAGGATGGCGTGTGCGTTGGTGCCGCTGATGCCGAAGGACGACACGCCCGCGCGGCGCGGCCGCCGGGTCTCCGGCTCCGGCCACGGCCGGGCCTCGGTCAGCAGCTCCACGGCCCCGGACGACCAGTCGACATGCGGCGAGGGCTCGTGTACGTGCAGGGTCCGGGGCAGGACGCCGTGGCGCAGCGCCAGCACCATCTTGATGACCCCGGCCACGCCCGCCGCCGCCTGCGGGTGGCCGACGTTGGACTTCAGCGAGCCCAGCCACAGCGGCCGGTCCTCGGCGCGGTCCTGACCGTACGTGGCCAGCAGCGCGCCCGCCTCGATGGGGTCGCCGAGCGCGGTGCCGGTGCCGTGTGCCTCGACCGCGTCCACATCGGCCGCGCTCAGCCCCGCGTCGGCCAGCGCCTGCCGGATGACCCGTTGCTGGGCCGGGCCGCTCGGGGCGGTGAGGCCGTTGCTCGCGCCGTCCTGGTTGGTGGCGGAGCCGCGGACCAGCGCCAGCACCTGGTGGCCATTGCGCCGCGCGTCCGACAGCCGCTCCAGCAGCACCATGCCCACACCCTCGCCCCAGCCGGTGCCGTCGGCGTCGGACGAGAACGCCTTGCAGCGGCCGTCGGGCGACAGCGCCTTCTGACGGCTGAGCTCCACGAAGATCCCGGGGCTGGACATCACGGTGGCGCCGCCGGCCAGCGCCAGCGAGCACTCGCCCTGGCGCAGCGACCGTACGGCCATGTGCAGGGCCACCAAGGAGGACGAACAGGCCGTGTCGACGGTCACCGCCGGGCCCTCGAGACCCCAGGTGTAGGCGATCCGGCCGGAGGCGACGCTGGTGGTGCCGCCGGTCAGCAGATAGCCCTCGAACCCCTCCGACGCCTCGTCCATCCGCGGCCCGTAGTCCTGCGGCATGGCACCGACGAAGACACCGGCGTCGCTGCCCTTGAGCGTGGTGGGGTCGATCCCGGCTCGCTCGAACGCCTCCCACGCGGTCTCCATCAGCAGCCGCTGCTGGGGATCCATCGCCTGGGCCTCGCGGGGACTGATGCCGAAGAAGGCCGGGTCGAACTGGTCGGCCTCGTGGAGGAATCCGCCCTCGCGCACATAGCTGGTGCCGTGGCGGGCCGGGTCCGGGTCGTAGAGCCCGTCCAGGTCCCAGCCCCGGTTGGCGGGGAAGCCCGCGATGGCGTCCCGGCCCTCGCTGACCAGCTGCCACAGCTGCTCGGGGGTGCGCACCCCGCCGGGGAGACGGCAGCTCATCGCCACGATGGCGATCGGGTCGTCGCCGCCCGTGGTGGTCCGGGTGGCGGCCGGGCGCGGGGCCACGGCCACCGGGGAGCCCGCCACCACGTCCCGGAGGTGGTGGGAGAGGGCCAGCGGGGTGGGGTGGTCGAAGAGGACGGTCCCGGCGAGCCGTGTTCCGGTGGCGGTGCCGAGGAGGTTGCACAGCTCGACGGACATCAGCGAGTCGAAGCCGAGGTCCTTGAAGATCTTCTCGGGGTCGACGGCGTCGGGGCCCGGGGAGCCCAGCACCCAGGCGGTATGCGTACGGACCAGCTCCAGCGCCACGCGCTCGCGCTCGGCGGCGTCGGTCAGGGCCGCGAACTCCGCACGCCAGGAGAGGGGTTCATCGGTGGCGGCGTCCTCGGTGCCGGGGAGGTCGGTGCCCAGCCAGTAGCGCTGCCGCTGGAAGGCGTACGTGGGCAACTCCACCCGACGCGCACCGCGCCCGGCGAACACCCGCTCCCAGTCGACGTCTCCGCCATGCGCGTGCACCTGGGCGACACCGGAGAACAGCGCCTCGGTCTCGTCGCGGTCCTTGCGCAGAAGGGGGATGAACGCGGCCGGACCGGAGACGCACTCGCGGCCCATCGCGGAGAGCACACCGGCCGGGCCGAGCTCGACAAAGCGGGTGACACCCCGGGCCTCGAGGAACCGTACGCCGTCCCCGAAACGGACCGCCTGACGCACATGGCGCACCCAGTACTCCGGCGAGCACACCTCCTCGCCCGCCAACTCGCCCGTGAGGTTCGAAACGACCGCCATGCGCGGTGCGGCGTAGGTGATCCGGCCCGCCACCTCGGCGAACTCGGCCAGCATCCCCTCCATCAGCGGCGAGTGGAACGCATGCGAAACGCTCAGCCGCTTGCTCTTGACCCCCACCGCCCCCGCCACCGCGAGCACCGCCAACTCCTCACCCGAGATGACGGTCGCAGCCGGGCCGTTGACCGCGGCGACGCTCACCCGGTCCTCGTAACCCGCCAGACGCGGCAGCACCTCGGCCTCCGGGGCCTGGAGGGAGACCATCGCACCGCCGCCGGGCAGCGCCTGCATCAGCCGCCCCCGCGCTGCGACGAGTGCGGCGGCGTCCTCCAGCGAGAACACCCCCGCCACATGGGCGGCCGCGAGCTCCCCCACCGAATGCCCCACCAGGAAGTCCGGCACCAGACCCCACGACTCCACCAGCCGGAACAGCGCCACCTCCACAGCGAACAGCCCCGTCTGGGTGAACACCGTCCGGTCCAGGGCCTCGGCGTCCTCACCGAACACCACCTCCCGCACCGAACCGTCCAGATGACGGTCCAGTTCCGCACACACCTCGTCGAACGCCGCCGCGAACACCGGGAACGCGGCATACAACTCCCGCCCCATGCCCAGCCGTTGAGCGCCCTGACCGGTGAACAGGAAAGCCGTGCCGCCGCTGCCCGCCACCGTGCCCGGGACCACGCCCGTGGCGAGCTGGTCAAGACCGTTCAGCAGCTCCTCACGGTCGCGGCCGACGACCGCCGCCCGGTGGCCGAAGGCGGACCGGGTCAGCGCCAGCGAGTAGCCCACGTCCACCGGGTCCAGCTCAGACTGCGCCGCCACATACGACCGCAGCCGCCGCGCCTGGGCCCGCAACGCCGCCTCGCCGCGGGCCGAGAGCACCCACGGCACCGTGCCGAGGGCCGTCGGCCGTTCCTCGGCGGGGTCGTCAGCGGGGGCGTCGGCGGGTGCTTCCTCCAGCACCATGTGCACATTGGTGCCGCCCATGCCGAACGAGCTGACACCCGCGAGCCGTGGGGCGTCCGCGTCCGCCTCCGGGACCCAGGCATCAAGGGTGGTCTGGACCGTGAGGCCCAGGGTGTCCAGGGGGATCGCTGGGTTCGGTGTCTCGTGGTTGAGGCTCGGGAACAGCTCGCGGTGGGCGAGCGAGAGCACCGTCTTGATGAGACCGGTGATTCCGGCCGCGCCTTCGAGGTGGCCCACGTTGGTCTTGGCGGAGCCGACCCGCAGGGGCGCGCCGTCCGCCCGGCCGGCGCCGAGGACCGCGCCCAGCGCCGCGGCCTCGACCGGGTCGCCGATTCTGGTGCCGGTGCCGTGCAGTTCGACGTACTGGACCCGGGCGGGGTCGACCCCGGCGCGCTCGTAGGCGGCGCGCAGCATGGCCTCCTGCCCGTGGGCCGCGGGGGTGGTGAGGCTGTCGCCGCCGCCGTCGTTGTTGGCGTCGGAACCGCGGATCACGCACAGCACCGGGTCGCCGTCGCGCAGCGCGTCCGGGAGCCGCTTGAGCACCACGAGGCCGCCGCCCTCGCCGCGCACATAGCCGTTGGCGCGGGCGTCGAAGGTGAAGGAGCGGCCGTCGGGGGAGAGCGCGCCGAACCGGGAGGCGGCGATGAAGCCGTCGGGGGCGAGGTTGAGCTGGACGCCGCCCGCGACGGCGGTCTCGGTCTCGCCGCGCCGCAGGCTCTCGCAGGCCAGGTGCACGGCGGCCAGGGAGGAGGACTGCCCGGTGTCCACGGCCACGCTCGGGCCGCGCAGCCCGAGGGCGTAGGAGACCCGGTTGGCGATGATGCCGCGGTTCAGGCCGGTGAGGGTGTGCTGGGTGATGGCGGCCGGTTCGCCGCGGTGTACCAGGGCCGCGTAGTCGTCGGCGATGGCGCCGATGAAGACGCCGGTGCGGCTGCCCTCGAGTCGCGCCGGGACGAGGCCGGCGTTTTCCAGGGCCTCCCAGCACAGTTCCAGCGCGAGCCGCTGCTGGGGGTCCATCGCCCGTGCCTCTCGGGGTGAAATCCCGAAGAACTCCGGATCGAACTCGGCTGCCCTTTCGACGAACCCGCCGAATCGAATACCGGCGTCCCGGAGCTCATCGGCATACCGGTCCGCCGGGATCTGTGTGATGGCGCTCTCTCCATTGCGCAGCAACTGCCGGAACTCATCCGGGGTCGATGCGCCCGGCACGCGACATGCCATACCGACGACCGCGATGTGCCCGTCACGCATCAGGGAGTTCTCCGACATCACGACCTCAGACTCTTCTCTCAGTTGAGATTCCGACGCGACTGGACTGACCATGATCCGGAAGTCGACGGTATGGGGCGGGAGTCGACTCAACCACCCCTAACCGCATCCACCCCTAATCCCGGGTGTAGGGGTGGTCACATCTTCTTGAGCGGTTCCCACCAACCGCGGTGTGTCATATACCACTTGGCGGTTTCCGCAAGGCCGTGTCCGAATGACATCTCGGGGCGGTAGCCGAGTTCCGCGGAGATCTTCGCGATGTCCACCGAGTAACGGCGGTCATGACCCTTGCGGTCGGGCACCCGCTCGATCAGGGACCGGTCGGCGCCGAGCAGTTCGAGCAGCCGTTCCGTGAGTTCCAGATTGGTCAGCTCGGTGCCGCCGCCGATGTTGTAGACCTCTCCCGGACGGCCGTTCTCGGCGACCAGGGCGATACCGCGGCAGTGGTCGTCCACATGCAGCCAGTCCCGGACATTCCCGCCGTCGCCGTAGAGCGGCACCGGTTTGCCGTACATGAGATTGGTGACGAAGAGCGGAATGACCTTCTCGGGGTGCTGGTACGGGCCGTAGTTGTTGGAGCAGCGGGTCACACAGACGGGCAGTCCGTGGGTGCGGTGGAAGGCCCGGACCAGCAGATCGGAGGACGCCTTGGAGGCGGAATACGGCGAGTTGGGTTCGAGGGGTTCCTCCTCGCTCCAGGAGCCGCTTTCGATGGAGCCGTAGACCTCGTCCGTGGAGATGTGGACGAACTTTCCGACCTCCGCGTTCGCGGCCGCGTTGAGGAGAGTGTGAGTGCCCAGGACATTGGTGCGCACGAATTCCTCGGCGCCGGATATCGAGCGGTCGACATGTGATTCCGCGGCGAAGTGGACCACCAGGTCGGTGTTCCGCAGCAGCTCGCCGACGAGCTCGCCGTCGCAGATGTCACCGCGCACGAAGCGCAGCCGGGGGCTGTCGGCGACCTCGGCCAGGTTGGCCTCGTTGCCCGCGTAGGTCAGCTTGTCGACCACCACGACCTGGGCGTCCGCCCAGGCCGCGTACGCCCCTGTCAAGGTCTGCCGGACGAAGTGGGAGCCGATGAAGCCCGCGCCGCCGGTCACAACTATGCGCACTGGAGACAACCCTTCAGCGGTTATTGGCCGCGATATCCATCAGATATTGTCCGTAGTCCGTCTTGCTGAGCTCCGCACCGAGCTCATAGCAGGCGGCGGCGTCGATGAACCCCATGCGGAAGGCTATCTCCTCGAGACAGGCGATCCGTACACCCTGGCGCTGCTCCAGAAGCTGCACATACTGGCCCGCCTGGAGCAGCGAGTCATGGGTTCCGGTGTCCAGCCAGGCGAATCCCCGGCCGAGCCCCACCAGTCTGGCCTTTCCGCGTTCCAGATAGACGCGGTTGACGTCGGTGATCTCCAGTTCGCCGCGTGCGGAGGGCCGTACGTTCTTGGCGATGTCCACGACGTCGTTGTCGTAGAGATACAGACCGGTGATGGCCAGATTGGATCTGGGGGCGACCGGCTTCTCCTCGAGGGAGATCAACCGGCCCTGCTCATCCATTTCCCCGACGCCGTAGCGCTCGGGGTCCTTGACTCCGTAGCCGAAGAGCACACAGCCGTCGACATGGCTTGCCTCATGGTGCAGCATCTTCGAAAACCCGGGCCCGTGGAAGATATTGTCGCCGAGGACCAGCGCCACCTGGTCGTCGCCGATGAACTCGGCTCCGATGATGAATGCCTCGGCGATTCCATTGGCCTCGAGCTGCTCGGCGTACTCGATCGAAAGACCCAGCCGGCCGCCGTCGCCGAGAAGCGCGCGGAACAGCTCCACATGGAGCGGGGTCGAGATGATCTGGATTTCCCTGACGCCGCCGAGCATGAGCACCGACAGCGGGTAATAGATCATCGGCTTGTTGTAGACGGGAAGGATCTGCTTCGACACCGCATGTGTCAAAGGATGCAGTCGGGTACCGCTTCCTCCGGCGAGGACTATGCCCTTCATGCGGCCAGAAGCTATCAACGCGGTCAGCCCGCGCTCCAGGTCTGCCGCCGCGATAGGGGGGTAATCAGGGGTGGGCATGGAACAGGGGTGGCCACATGCGGCCACCCCTTCCGCGGGACATCGCCCACGTCATCGCTCAGGCGATTTCGTCCACCTGGGCCCGGAGCGCGGTCGGCAGCTGCTGCCGACTCCTGATATTCAGCTTGCGGTACACCCGCGTCAAATGCTGTTCCACCGTGCTGATGGTGATGAACAGGCTGGCGGCTATTTCCCGGTTCGTATAACCGTCCACCGCCAGGGCGGCCACCCGGGCCTCGGATTCACTGAGCTTGGTGCCCAGGGACGGCGGCACCGCGGGTTTCGGGCCAAGCGGTCCGGAGACCGGCCGCACCACCGGCCGTGGATCACGGGCCTCCAGACCGGAGTCGAGACGGATCCGGGCGCACAGCTCCTCGGCACCGCACTCCTTGGCCATCCGCCAGGCCCGGCCCATGATGGCGTCGGCCCGCCCCAGTTCCCCGGATCCGCGCAGCGTACGTCCCAGATCGTCCAGCGCGCGGGCCAGCTCCAGACGGTCGCCGGAGCACTGCAGCTCCTCGACGGCCTGGCCGAGCAGCCGGGACCGGTTCTCGATGTCTCCGGCCGCGGCCAGTAACCGCAGGGAGACGCCGCGGACCCGGGAGTCCCCGGCGCCGTTTCTGGCCAGCTGCTCGGAAACCAGGTTGGCGGCCTTCTCCCGGTCGCCGAGCTCCAGCCATGCCTCGGCGGCGTCCGACCGCCAGGGCAGCAGCGCCGGCTGGTCGAGCTCCCACAGCTGGGCGAGCCGGCCGGCCATCAGAAATTCGCCGAGCGCCGCGTTGATGCGGTTGGTGGCCAGGTAGTAGCGGCCGCGGGCGCGGGTGTAGCCCAGTCCGTAGATGCTCTTGAACAGCGCCTCGGGGACCGGGCGGCTCAGATGCCGCGCCGCCGCGTCGTGCTTGCCCATCTCCGTGTACGCCAGGATCTGGCTGGCCAGTGGGCCGCCGATGAAGACGCTTCCGTCGCGGCCGGGCACGACCTCCAGAGCGGTGGTCGCATAGGCCGCCGACTCCACGAGATTGCCCTGCCGCAGGGCGATTTCGGCGCGGATCGAGGCGAAGATGGCCCGCCAGCCCGGCGCCCGGCGCTGCTCGGCCTCCTCCATCAGCGCGTCGCACCACGGCGCCGCCTTGTCCGGCCGGCCCGCGTACACCAGCGCGTTCACCGAGTTGACGATGGGCTCGAAGGTGGCGTCGGTGAGCGGCGAGACTTCGAGCACCTTCTCCGCCGCGGCGACCGGCGACTCCTCACTCCCCCCGCGGCCGAAGAAGCCGCTGAACGCCGCGGTGATCGTCGACAGCGAGGAGGGTCTGCGGGACCTGAGCTGCGTACGGGAGGCGCCGCCGTCCTCGCACTGGCGCGCCGCGGCTCCGGGGGCCCGGTCCTGCGCGCCGGACTCCTGGGCCCAGCGGGCGGTCAGCCGGAACTGGGACATCGAGGTGGGTCCCGCGTTGCTCATGACGGCATTGAGCCGGCCGATGGCGCCGCGCGCCTCCTCGATCCGGCCGTGGGCAAGCAACAGCTCGATCAGCCGCCCGATATGGGAGGCGGGCAGCCGGTCGGCGCACAGCGCGGCCAGCGGCTCCTCCAGCATCCGCTCGGACGCCGAGGGGTTGAGCCGCCACATGATCCCGGCGGTGCCGATCCTGATCCCGGCCCGCAGCTCCTCGTCCGCGCAGGCCGCGTACGCCAGCTCCAGGCAGGCGACTGCCAGCTTGGCGTCGTCCTCGGCGAGCGCCTGCTGCGCGGCGTCCCGCAGCAGCGGCACCGCCCAGGGCTCGTCGGCGGCCTGGGCGGCGAGCAGATGGCGGGCCACGGCGAGAGTCGCCCCGCCGCCCTGGTGCAGCAGGACGGCGGCGCGCCGGTTCATGTCCAGCCGGACCTCGGGATCCATGTCCTCCAGCACCGCGGCCTCGACATACGGGTGACGGAAGGCGAGACCGTCGACGAGGCCCGCCGCGTCCAGCGCGGCGACTCCGCGGCGGGTTCCGGCGGGGCCGATGCGCAGCAGCCGGCCGAGGAGTTCGAGGGAGGCGGACGCCCCGAGCACCGCGATGCCCTCGGCCAGCCGGGAGACGGTGCGCCCGCTGCGGTAGACACAGGTGAGCACGGCCTGCACAAACATGTCGCCCACCACGGGCTCCACTGCGCGGCTGCGCCGTGGGGGTGCCCCCGCGGTGCGGTAATCGTCTATCACCGCGCGTAGCAACAACGGATTACCGCCGCTCACCTCATACCAGGTGTAGGCGACATCGGTGGAATCCGGAAGTCCCAGACGAGTGGTGAGCAGATGTGCCGTCTCATCCCAGGACAGCCGCTCCAGCCGCAGCCGCTGGAAATTGGGCTGGCGCAGGAGTTCGGTATTGAAGACGGCGTCTTGTCGTTCGCTGTCCGTCGCCTGTGCGAACACCATGAGGAGTTTGGCGGAGCGCGAACGGGTCGCCAGGTACAGCAGGTACTGAAGTGACGCCGCGTCGACAAGCTGGAGTTCGTCGACGCAGATCACCACCGGTTCGCGGGAGGCGAGTTCATGGAGGGCGGCGCGGAACTCCCGGGCCCCCTGGACATGGGTGGGGTTCGCGCCGGCGGGGTCGCCACCAGGGGTTTCCCGGGGTGGTGCGGCGTCGAGGGCGCCGTGGTCGAGTGCCCGGCGCAAATGGTCGGCGGTCGCCTTGGGCAGCCGGGGCGAGTCAAGGAGCTGGCGCAGTGTGCCGAGCGGAGCCCGGTCGGCCGAGGTTCCGTATGCCTTGAGGACGAGGGCTCCGGCCTTCGCCGCATGGGCCGTGACGGCTTCGAGCGTATGGGTCTTTCCACAACCGACCGCGCCCTCGACGAGCACGATGCCCGCTTCCCCGGACAGGCATCTGGAAAACGCTCGCCGAAGTCTCTCGAATTGCGCGTCGAATTGTCTGGCTCTGGCCGATGAAAACACCATTGCTCGCACCCCCGAATGCGACGCGAAGCACTGCTCACGGCAGTCCGAACGCCTCCCAGCAAGCTATACGCCCACCGGTCACGCCACCATCGCCGCACGTAAAATCATCGTTAACGAATTACCAATTCTGAGCGGACTGCCCGACGATCGACAAAAGCGATGCGAGCGGGACGCCCCTACGTGGGGCAGCACGTTGGAGCCGAAGTACACCGACACCCTGACAACCTGCGCCACCCCCGTTCACGTGGGCATTTGTTCGGAAGGGCCAGCATACACGAGACCCCCTAGCCGCACCCGGGAAAACTCCCGACATCCTTGACTCCGACACGAAGTGGTCATACGCAGAGGGCTCCGTGGATCTGTTTCGAACATTTATTTGCCCGTTTTGATCGCCAATGCGGTTCTTATGTCTGTTGCCGCTGGTAACCGCAAGCGATTCGCCAGGAATTCTCATGCCATAAAGCGGACAGAGAACCGGCATACCTATTCCCGTGCCGATGAATTCCGGAGCCACACACCTCGCCGTTGGACTATTCCAGTGGCATCTGCGCACCCTCTGTCGTCGCGGGCATACGGACGCCGCGGGACCGGGGAGGTGTGTCCCCGGCCCCGGCATCCCCCGTGATCCGCCGCTATCGCTCGTGGAGATGCAGTCCCCTCCCGCCCTTGCGGCCCAGGTGACCCGCCTCGACCAGCCGCCGGAGATGACGGGCCGGGGTCAGGGCCGGATCCCGGAAGGTGCCGTGCAGAGTGCGCTGGATGGCGAGGGACACATCCAGGCCGATCACATCCAGCAACCGCAGCGGGCCCATCGGATAGCCCTGCCCGGCCGCCATCACCGTGTCGATGTCATCGGCGGTGGTCCAGCCCTCCTCGAGCATCGCCACCGCGCTGTTGAGATAGGGGAAGAGCAGGGCGTTGACGATGAAGCCCGCCCGGTCCGGGCAGTCCACCGCGCGCTTGCCGAGCGCCGCGGCCACCGCGTGCGCCGTGCCCAGCGCCTCCTTGGAGGTCAGCACGGTGTGCACCACCTCGACCAGCCGCATCACCGGGGCGGGGTTGAAGAAGTGCATCCCGATGACGTCCTCGGGCCGCCGCGTCGCCATCGCACACTCGATCACGGGCAGGCTGGAGGTGGAGGTGGCGAGCACCGCGCCCGGTGCGCACACCCGGTCCAGATCGGCGAAGACGGCCCGCTTGACGTCGATGTCCTCCGCCACCGCCTCGACCACCAGATCGCAGGCGCCGAGCGCCTGGAGTTCACGGCCCGCGGTCAGCCGGCCCATCGCCTCGGTGAGCAGCTCGGGCGCCAGCTTGCCGCGCCGCACCCCGCGCTCCAGCGAGCGCTCCACGGCGGCCGTGGCCTCCTTCGCGCGCATCTCGCTCCGGGCCACCAGCACCGTCGGATAGCCGGCGCGCGCACACACCTCCGCGATCCCGACGGCCATCGTTCCCGAGCCCACCACCCCGATCCGCCGCACCGCACGGGCCGGTACTGGCTCGCCCAGGCCGTCCGTCTCCCCGCCCCGCCCCGCGCCGCCGACCCCGTACTCGTAGAAGCCGCGGCCCGCCTTCACCCCGAGCAGACCGGCGGTCACCATATGGGCCAGGGTGGGCGCGGGCGCGTACCGCGGATCGCCGGTGCGCTCGTACAGCGCCTCCAGGGAGTCCCGCGCGGTGTCCAGACCCATGGCGTCCAGTTGGGCCAGCGGCCCCATCGGCAGCCCGCAGCCCAGGGTCATGGCGGTGTCGATGCTGTCGCGCGAGGCGTAACGCCGCTCGTACATGGCCACCGCGTTGTTGAGGTACGCCATGGTGAGCGCGCCCCCGACGAAACCCGGCCGGTCGGCCACCCGCACCGGGATCCGGCCCAGGTCGCGGACCAGCTCCCGGACGTCGGCCAGGACCGCGTCCGCGGTGAGCGGGGTGCCCACCACCTCCACCGCCGACTGCTCGCGGTCGGGGCCCAGCGGGAAGAGGTGCAGCCCCACCGTGCGGTCGGTCCGTCCGGAGCCGACGGCGATCTCGGTCACCGGCAGCCCGGTGGTCGTGGTGGCGAACACCGTCTCCGGCGGACAGTCGGCGTGAGCGCGGGCGAGCAGCCCGCGCTTGGTCTCCAGCCGTTCGGGGACCGCCTCGACCACCAGATCGGCCCGAGCGGCGGCCGCCGGGTCGGTGGTGAACTCGACGGCGGATTCCGGCGCGGCCACCCCCGCCCGGCCGCGCCGCAGGGCCGGTTCGTCCCGCTCCACGGCGATCACCCGCCGACTACCGCGGACCAGGGCGTCCACGAGATGGCGGCCGGTGGTGCCGAGCCCGAACACCGCGACGGTGGGGAAGCGCTGTGCCATGCCGATGAGTCCTTTCGCTGGCTGGGACTTGGGTTGGTCACGGGCCCACGCGACCTGGGTTGGTCACGGACCCACGCGACCTGGGTTGGTCACGGACCCGCGTGACCGGGGTTGGTCACGGACCCGCGTGACCGGGGTAGGTCACGGACCTCGGTGGTCGTCCTGCCACGTGACCAGCGCGGCGCCGAGCGACATCCCGCCGCCGAAACCGGCCAGCAGCAGCAACTCCCCGTCGCCGAACACCCCCTGCCGCCGGGCGTCGTCGAGCGCCAGCGGGATGGAGGCGGCGCTGGTGTTGCCGTGCTCGGCCACCGTCAGATGAGTGCGCGCCCGCGGCAGTCCGAGCTCCGGAAGCACCTTGGCCAGCAGCACGCCATTGGCCTGATGGGGGATGAAGTGGTCCACGCGCGCGGGGTCCGTGCGGTGTGCGGCCAGCAGGCGCCCTATCGCGCGCGGCAGCTCGGCCAGGACGTATTCACTGACCGCGCGGCCCCGCATCCGGAAGTAGTGGCCCCCGTCGGCGAGGGTCTTCTCCGACGCCGGGGCCCGGCTGCCGCCCGCCGCCACCTCGATCAGCTCGTGGAGCGCGCCGTCACTGGTGAGCAGCGATCCGCTGAGGCCGTAGCCGGGGCGCACGGGCCCGAGCACCACCGCCCCGGCCCCGTCGCCGAAGAGTACGGCGGTGCGCCGGTCGGTGCGGTCGATGATGCGGGAGTAGACATCGGCGCCGATCACCAGGGCGTACGGGGCGGGTGCGCCGGAGCCGGCGGACAGCAGCCCGGCCGCCGTCACCAGGGCGAAGACGAAGCCGCTGCAGACCGCGTTGAGGTCGAATGCGGCGGCGCCGGTCGCGCCGATCCGGTGCTGCACCAGACAGGCGGTGGCGGGCTGGGGGTGATCGGGGGTCGAGGTGGCCACCACGATCCAGCCGAGCTGATCGGCGCCGATCCCGGCGTCCGCGAGGGCGGCGCGGGCCGCCTCCACGGCCAGATCGGAGGTGGCCTCGTGGTCGGCGGCGTAACGGCGGCAGTGGATCCCGGTCTTCGCCGAGATCCAGTCCGGGGTCACCCCCGCCCGCTCGGCCACCAGCTCATTGGACACGGTCTCGGCGGGCAGATACGAGCCGGTGCCGAGGATCCCGATGGGCCGCCCGCCGGATGTCCGGACCGGCTGCTCGGTCATCCGGCTCTCCCGGCCCGCACGGCCACCGCCGCCGTCGCCGGTGCCATCGCTGTCGTCGCTGTCGTCGCTGTTCGCGGGGTGCGGCGGTGCTCGATTCGCGGGGTGCGGCGGTGCTCGAGAAGAAGCATTGGGTGGTTCCCTCCGGGTCCATGCCGGGCTTCGACGCTACGGACCGGGCACGGTGCGGATAACCCCTAACCCGTCACCCCCTAGGCCCCCTACCGAATGAACCCGGTCCGCCGTATGACCCGGCGCATGACGGGCACCCGTCTGAGGTGGTACCGGATACATGCAGGCCGAAGGCACACCGGCCCAGGGAGCGGTCGCCATGGAGTGGTTCACCTCATCCGACTACTGGCTGAGCCGGCTGGTCTTCCAACGGGGGCTGGCCGCCGTCTATCTGATCGCCTTTCTGGTGGCCGCCCGGCAGGGGCGGGCGCTGCTCGGCGAGCGGGGGCTGACGCCGGTGCCGCGCTTCCTGGACCGGGTGCCGTTCCGCCGCTCACCCAGCCTGTTCCATCTGCACTACTCCGACCGGTTCTTCGCCTGCTGCGCCTGGCTGGGGGCCGCGCTGTCGGCCGCGCTGCTGGTGGGGGCGGCGGACCGGGCGCCGCTGGCGGTCGCGATGGTGGCGTGGCTGGCGCTGTGGCTGCTGTATCTGTCGATCGTCAACGTGGGGCAGGTGTGGTACGGCTTCGGCTGGGAGTCCCTGCTGCTGGAGTCGGGGTTCCTCGCCGTCTTCCTGGGCAATGAGCACACCGCGCCGCCCGTGCTCATCCTGTGGCTGACGCGCTGGCTGCTGTTCCGGGTGGAGTTCGGCGCCGGGCTGATCAAGATCCGTGGAGACCGCTGCTGGCGGGACCTGACCTGTCTGTACTACCACCATGAGACCCAGCCGATGCCGGGGCCGCTGAGCTGGTACTTCCATCATCTGCCGAAGCCGCTGCACCGGGTGGAGGTGGCGGCCAACCATGTGGCGCAGCTGATCGTGCCCGTGGTGCTGTTCACTCCGCAGCCGGTCGCGAGCGTGGCCGCGGGGATCGTCGTGGTCACCCAGCTGTGGCTGGTGGCCTCGGGGAACTTCTCCTGGCTCAACTGGCTGACGATCCTGCTGGCACTCCCGGCGGTCGACGGCCGCCGGGCCGCCGAGGTGCTGGGGCTGTCCGGGCCGCCGGACCTCGCCGCTCCCCCGGTCTGGTACGAGGTGGTGGTGCTGGCCGCGACCGCTCTGGTGCTGGTGCTCAGCTACTGGCCGGTCCGCAATCTGCTGTCGGGCCGTCAGCTGATGAACTTCTCGTTCAATCCGGTGCACCTGGTCAACACCTACGGGGCGTTCGGCAGCGTCAACCGCAGCCGGCAGGAGGTGGTGATCCAGGGCACCGACGACGCGGTCCTCACCCCGGACACGGTCTGGCAGGACTACGAGTTCCGGGGCAAGCCGGGCGATGTGCGCCGGTTGCCGCGCCAGTACGCCCCGTACCATCTGCGGCTGGACTGGATGATGTGGTTCGCGGGGCTCTCACCGGGCTACGCCGGGTCCTGGTTCACCCCGCTGATCGGCAAGCTGCTGGTCAACGACCGGGCGACGGTGAAGCTGCTGCGGGCCAATCCGTTCCCGGAGACGCCGCCCACCCATCTGCGGGCGCGGCTGTATCTCTACCGCTTCACCACCCGGGCGGAGCGGCGGGCCACCGGGGCCTGGTGGCACCGCACCCCGCTGAGCGAGTTCCTGCCGCCGGTCAGGCTGGAGGATCACGGCCCGTCACGGGGGTGACCGGATGCCCCTTTGGTTACGTTATGCCGGAATTAGGGAAATATAGACCGATTTTACGATCCCGGCACATCAGGACCGAGGGGAGAGCAGCCCGTGCTGCCCATCACGACGCTCACTGGCCTCGTCTCCGCACCGTCCCGCGCGATGAACGGTCTGCGGCTGCGGCTCGCGGACATCACCGACGCCCTGCGGGACACCGACGTCCTGCAGGACACCGGCGACCGGCGCACCGGCCGGACGGTGTGGGCGCGGGCGGGCCGGGCCCGGCGGGCGAGCACCATGGGGCTCGCGGCGCTGGTCGGCACCCAGCTGGGCCAGACGTATCTGACCGACTGGCACAGCCCTCTGGTGCTGATCACCAGCGTCGCCTCGGCGGCCACGCTGTTCGCCATCGTGGAGACGCCGGTGGTCAGCCACTTCTTCGGCTGTACGCCGCTGGGCCCGGTGGCCTGGTCGATCGTCGTTGGCTGCTCGGCCGCCGCCACCGTGGGGGCGGCCGTCGCGCCGCGGCTGCTCTTCCCCGGCGGGTGCCGCTCGCGGTCTGAGGACGCCACCCGATAACGGGACATCCGGCGCGTTTCCCACCCAGATCTTTCCGTCCGTTAACCCGCCGCTCACCCGATGTGCGCCGCCTGCTTTCCGACCTCGGTCAGGCTATGGAACTGGAAGCGGATGCCTCGCTTCCGCTCGTGTTCCGTCCAGTGAGGTACTCATGGCCGACATTCTCACGACCGTCCTGGTCAAGCTGGCCCGGCTCGCGCTGGAGGCGTTGGCCGCCCAGCTCGCGAAGACGCTTCTGACCGCCGCCTTCAGGTCGGCCGGCGCCCCGGCCGCGGCCTAGACACGGTCGACCCGCCGACCCAGGCCGCCGCCCCGGCCGCGGCCTGACACCGCCGACCCGCCGACCGCTCCCGGACCCCACCGACCGCTCCCGGACCCCGCTCAGCGGCCGTACGACGCGGCCCTGTGCACCGGGCCGTGAGCGGTCGGACAGTGCTCCCCGTCGACACGTCCCCGCTCTGCGGGCTCGTCCAGATGGTCCACCTGCAGCGTGGTGTGGGTGATCCCGTACTCGCCGCTCAACACCGCCTCCAGGTCCTCCCGGACGGCGTGGCAGTCGCCGCCCGCCGCCACCAGGACATGTGCGGAGAGCGAGACCTCGCCCGAGGTGATCTGCCAGACATGCAGATCGTGCACCTCGGCCACCTGCCCATGGGCGACCAGCCGGCCGCCCACCTCATCGGGCTCGACGCCGGTGGGGGCGGCCTCCAGCAGCACCCGGCCGGAGGCCCGCAGCAGTTCCACGCCCGCCTTGATCATGAGGAACACCACCAGCAGACCGGCGATCGCGTCGGCTCGGGCGAAGCCCGTCGTCACCACCACCAGCCCCGCGACGGCGGTGGCGATGAAGGCGTAGAGATCGTTGAGCACATGCTGGAAGGCGCCCTCGACATTGAGCGAGGAGCGGTTCGCCTTCGACATGCACCACGCGGCCGCGAGATTCACCACCACTCCGGCCAGCGCGGTGGCCAGCACCAGACCACCGGTCACCTCGGGCGGATCGATCAGCCGCCCCACACTCTCATAGCCGAGATAGGCGCCGAGCAGCAGCAGGGAAAGGCCATTGGCCTGGGCGGAAAGGATTTCCGACCGCTTGAGCCCATAGGTGTATCCGCCACGTGCGGGGCGCGCCGAGAGCCGGATCGCGATGAGCGCGAGAACGATCGAGGCGGCGTCGGTGAGCATATGGGCCGCGTCGGACAGCAGCGCCACGGAGCCGGCGACAATCCCGACGATGACCTCCACCGCCATGAAGCAGCTGATCAGCGCGAGGGCGAGGGTCAGCCACCGGCGGTCGGCGTTCTCCGCCACCCCGTGGGTGTGGCCGCCGTGGCCAGGCCCGCCGGGCCCCTCGTCGGGTCCGTGCGCATGAGCTCCCACCGGCTCCTCCTCGGATCGTCTTCGGGACAGCGCAATTGAAACAGGCCCGAGGGGAATTCACCAAAGGCGGCAATGGACACGGTTATCAATAAACTCTCGCTCCGGCGGCGAATGGGCTTTATGAATGCGGCAATGCTTTTCATTTCGCGGCACGGAAAGGGGAACGGCCCGCTCCCCCGGGCGTGTCACCGTGGTGCCGCCGGGCCGGGCCACCAGGCCGGACCACCAGGCAGTCGCTGACATGTGCGACACCACGCCGATGCGGGTGAGACCGGCGTGCGGAAGGTGACCCGTCGGGGCGCGGCGCGTTGTCCGAATATGACGACGACGATGCGACGCCGTTCTCTCTCGCAGCCGAGCAGAGCGCTGGACCGGAGCACCGAAGGCGACGGAACGGTTCATCAGACCGTTCACACATCCACATCCGTACCGATCTACGCGGCGCTGGTCGAGCGCTGGGCCTCCGCGGGACGCGCGGTGCCCGGACGCTACGACCGCGAGTGGACCGAACTGGTCAACTGTCCCCCCTGGCCGGACCGGATCCGGGCGGCGACCTGCCCGGCGGCACACTCGTCCGCCGACTGAGCCGCCTCCGGACGCGCGGGGAGCCGACAGGCGCGCCTACTCGTCGTCCCCGCCCTCCAGGCCGCCCTCCGTCTCCAGGTACAGCTCCCGCACCCGCTCCAGCACCTCCGGGTCGGGCTCGTCCCACAGCCCGCGGCTCTCGGCCTCCAGCAGCCGCTCGGCCATGCCGTGCAGCGCCCAGGGGTTGGCCTCCTCCAGGAAGGCGCGGTTCTCCGGGTCGAGCAGATAGGTCTGGGCGAGCTTGTCGTACATCCAGTCGGCGACCACGCCCGTGGTCGCGTCGTAGCCGAAGAGGTAGTCGACCGTCGCGGCGAGCTCGAAGGCGCCCTTGTAGCCGTGGCGGCGCATCGCCTCGATCCAGCGCGGGTTGACCACCCGGGCCCGGAAGACCCGTGAGGTCTCCTCGTGGAGGGTGCGGGTGCGGACCGTCTCGGGGCGGGTGGAGTCGCCGATGTACGCGGCGGGCGCGGTGCCCTTCAGCGCGCGCACGGTGGCCACCATGCCGCCGTGGTACTGGAAGTAGTCGTCGGAGTCGGCGATGTCGTGCTCGCGCGTGTCGGTGTTCTTGGCCGCGACCGCGATCCGGCGGTAGGCGCTCTCCATCTCCGCGCGCGCCGGCCGCCCCTCCAGACCGCGGCCGTAGGCGTAGCCGCCCCAGACCGTGTAGACCTCGGCGAGGTCGGCGTCGGTGCGCCAGTCGCGGCTGTCGATGAGCTGGAGCAGTCCGGCGCCGTAGGTGCCGGGGCGGGAGCCGAAGATCCGGGTGGTGGCGCGGCGCTCGTCACCGTGTGCGGCGAGGTCGGCGCGGGTGTGCGCCCGTACGTAGTTGTCGTCGTCGCTCTCGTCGAGGGAGGCGGCGAGCCGTACGGCGTCGTCCAGCAGCCCGACGACATGGGGGAAGGCGTCCCGGAAGAACCCACTGATGCGCAGGGTGACATCGACACGCGGGCGGCCCAGCTGGTCGAGGGGTACGGGTTCGAGTCCCGTTACTCGCCGCGAGGCGTCGTCCCACACCGGGCGGATGCCCAGCAGCGCCAGCGCCTCGGCCACATCGTCGCCGGAGGTGCGCATCGCGCTCGTCCCCCACAGCGAGAGGCCGACGGACTTCGGCCACTGACCGTCGTTGTCCGCGCGGTAGCGCTCCAGGAGCGAATCGGCGAGGGCCTGGCCGGTCTCCCAGGCCAGCCTGCTGGGCACGGCCTTGGGGTCGACGGAGTAGAAGTTGCGGCCGGTCGGCAGGACGTTGACCAGTCCGCGCAGCGGCGAGCCGGACGGCCCGGCCGGGACGAAGCCGCCGTCCAGCGCGTGCACGGCATGGTCGATCTCGTCCGTCGTGGCGGCCAGCCGGGGTACGACCTCGCGGGCGGCGAAGTCGAGGACCGCGGAGACCGCGGGACGCTGCTCATCGGGCAGGGTGAGGACGGCCTTCTCGACGGCCTCCGGGGCCCATGCGGCGTCCTCCATCGCCTGGACCAGCGCGCGCGCCCGCTCCTCGGCCTCGTCGGCACCGGTGCGGGTGGCGGCCGACTCGTCCAGGCCGAGCGCCTCGCGCAGACCGGGGAGCGCGGACGTACCGCCCCAGATCTGGCGGGCGCGGAGGATGGCCAGTACGAGGTTGACGCGCTCGGGGCCGGTCGGCGCGCCGCCCAGGACATGCAGTCCGTCGCGGATCTGGGCGTCCTTGACCTCGCACAGCCAGCCGTCGACATGCAGCAGGAAGTCGTCGAAGCCGTCGTCGTCCGGCCGCTGCTCCAGCCCCAGGTCGTGGTCGAGCCGGGCGGCCTGGATGAGGGTCCAGATCTGGGCGCGGATGGCGGGGAGCTTGGCCGGGTCCATCGCGGAGATGGCCGCGTACTCGTCCAGCAGCTGCTCCAGCCGCGCGATGTCGCCGTAGGAGTCGGCGCGGGCCATCGGCGGCACGAGGTGGTCGACCAGGGTGGCGTGGACTCGGCGCTTGGCCTGGGTGCCCTCGCCCGGGTCGTTGACAAGGAAGGGGTAGATCAGCGGCAGATCGCCGAGCGCGGCATCGGGGCCGCAGGCGGCGGACAGCCCGGCGTTCTTGCCCGGCAGCCACTCCAGGTTGCCGTGTTTGCCCAGGTGGACCATAGCGTCGGCGCCGAAGCCGCCGTCCGTCCGCGCGGTGGCCATCCAGCGGTAGGCCGCCAGATAGTGGTGCGAGGGCGGCAGATCGGGGTCGTGGTAGATGGCGATGGGGTTCTCGCCGAAGCCGCGCGGCGGCTGTATGACGACCAGGAGGTTGCCGCGGCGCAGCGCGGCCAGGACGATCTCGCCCTCGGGGTCGTGGCTGGTGTCCACGAACATCTCGCCGGGCGGCGGGCCCCAGTGCTCCTCGACCGCGTCCCGGAGCTCCCGCGGGAGCGTGGCGTACCAGCGGCGGTAGTCGGCGGCCGGGATGCGTACGGGGTTGCGGGCGAGCTGCTCCTCGGTGAGCCACTCCTGGTCATGGCCGCCCGCCTCGATGAGGGCGTAGATCAGCTCGTCGCCCTCGCCGGAGACCAGGCCCGGGAGCGCGTCCGGCCCCTCCTCGGGGCCGAGGTCGTAGCCTTCGGCGCGCAGCCGGCGCAGCAGTGCGACGGCGCTCGCGGGCGTGTCGAGCCCGACGGCGTTGCCGATCCGGGAGTGCTTGGTGGGGTAGGCGGAGAGGACGAGCGCGAGGCGCTTGTCGGCGGCGGGGATATGGCGGAGCCGGGCGTGTCGTACCGCGATTCCGGCGACACGCGCGGCGCGCTCGGCGTCGGCGGCATAGACCGGCAGACCGTCCTCGTCCACCTCCTTGAACGAGAACGGCACGGTGATGAGCCGCCCGTCGAACTCGGGGACGGCGACCTGCGTCGCGGCGTCCAGCGGCGACAGCCCCTCGTCGCTCTCCTCCCACGCGGCGCGCGGCGAGGTCAGGCACAGCGCCTGGAGTACGGGCACGTCGAGCGCGGTGAGCGCGCCCGCGTCCCACGCCTCGTCGTCGCCGCCCGCGGACGCCTCGGCGGGGCGGGTGCCACCGGCCGCGAGAACGGTGGTGACGATGGCGTCGGCCGCGCCGAGGGCCTCGATCAGCTCGGGTTCGGGCGCCCGCAGCGAGGCGACGAACAGCGGCAACGGGCGGCCCCCGGCGTCCTCCACGGCGCGGCACAGGGCCTCCACGAAGGCGGTGTTGCCGCTCATGTGGTGGGCGCGGTAGTAGAGCACCGCGATGGTCGGGGCGGCGGCGTCGCCCGGGGCGGCCGCGTGGCCGGTGCGCTCCAGCGGACCCCAGGTGGGCGCGGGCGCGGGCGGTTCGAAGCCATGGCCGGTGAGCAGCACGGTGTCGGAGAGGAACCGGGCCAGCTGGTCCAGGTTGCCGGGCCCGCCGTGGGCCAGGTAGGCGTGGGCCTCGGCAGCGATGCCGACCGGGACCGTGGACGCCTCCATGAGCTGGGCGTCCGGGGCCTGTTCACCGCTGAGGACCACGACGGGCAGGTCGCCCGCGAGCAGCGTGTCGAGCCCCTCCTGCCAGGCGCGGATGCCGCCGAGGAGCCGTACGACGACGAGTTCGGCGCCGTCGAGCAGACCGGGGAGGTCCTCGAGGGCGAGGCGGGCCGGGTTGGCGAGGCGGTACGCCACCGGGCCCGTGGCGGCACGGGCGCTGAGCAGGTCGGTGTCGGACGTCGACAGCAGCAGAATCATGCGGCGCATGCCTTCCTCGGGGTCCGCGCCCCGGGCGGGTTGAAGACGGCGGCAGTTCCTGGCTCGCGCGTCCGCTGCCGTTCGGCAGCCGCCGCGCTCACAGTGGCGGGACCGCGCCGGATTTCCACCGGCTTCCTACCGTGAGTGCCGTCTTGTGCGTTTCGCGGGCCGGGACCGACCCGCCGCTGAGCATAGTAAGCGTTGCTGACCTGCCAGGGGGCGGTGCCTTCCGGTCTTAGTGGAGCCTGGCCGGGGCGGTGGGCCGGAGCGGATCGTCGGTATGCTCGCCGCCATGTCCCTCCCCCCGACAACCACCCCATCCGGGGATGAAACTCCCGTGCGCGGGCGCGACGACGCCTGTCCGGGCGCACTGCGGCTGCACCCGGCGGACGACGGTTCACTGGCCCGGATCCGGGTGCCGGGCGGGCTGTTGACGGCCCGTCAGGCACAGGCGCTGGGGCGGGTGGCCGAGGAGCTGGGCGACGGGCGGCTGGACATCACCTCACGGGGCAACGCGCAGGTGCGCGGCCTGGCGGCGGGGTGCGGCGCGGAGCTGGCGGCCCGGCTGCGGGCGGCCGGACTGCTTCCCTCGGACCGCCATGACCGGGTGCGCAACATCGTGGCGTCGCCGCTGTCCGGCCTGGACGGCGCGGGGCACGCCGATGTGGTGGCGTGGGTACGGGAGTTGGACGCCGCGCTGTGCGACGAGGCATGCCTCGACACGTCGCCGGGGCGCGGGGAATTGTCGGGCTTGTCGGGCAGGTTTCTGTTCGCGCTGGACGATGGGCGTGGCGATGTGGCCGCGTTGGGTGCGGATGTGACATTGATCGCAACGCCTGGTGGTGGAGCGGTACTGCGGGCCGGGGGGCCGTCGGCGGGCGCGGGGGTGGCGAGCGTCGCCGCGGGCGGGGCGGCCGGAGGCGGTGATCTGTGGGTGCGGAGCGAGGACGCCGCGCGGGCGGCCGCGCTGGCCGCGGTGGAGTTCCTGGCGAGGGCACGGGAGAGCGGGACCCGGGCGTGGCGCATCCGGGAACTGCCCGCGCAACACGCCGTGACCGCCGATCGCTTGGCGACCCGACTCGCCGACGCGGGCATCGGCACCGAGCCGCACCCGGGCGCGCCGGTCCCGCGCCCGCCGCGGCCGGCGCCCGCCCCCGGCCTGGTCTCCGGCCCGGACGGGCGCCACGCGCTGTCCGTCGCCCTTCCCCTGGGCCGGGTGAGCGCCGCACAGTGGCGACTGCTCGCCGGGCTCGCCTCCCGGAGCCGGGCGGCTGAGCTGCGTATGACACCCTGGCGCGGCGTGCTGCTCCCCGGCTTCACCCCGGACGACGCGCGCGGCGCCCTGTCGGAACTGTCCGGCGCGGGACTGGTGACCACGCCGGACTCGCCGTGGCTCGGGGTCGGCGCGTGTACGGGGCGGCCCGGCTGCGCCAAGTCCCTGGCGGATGTGCGGGCCCACGCGACACGCATGGTCGCGGGCACGGCGCGCGGGGCCGCGGACCCGGCGGAAACGGACGCGGCGGAAACGGCCACGGCGGAAGCGGTAGCGGACACCGGAGTAGTGGTCGCGGGCGGTTCGGAGCCGCGGCGGATGGGCGGCACGGCGTCCGGCGGCGGCCGCCAGGGCGCGTCCGACCCGCTGCCGGTGTACGTCTCGGGCTGTGAACGGCGCTGCGGCCACCCCGGGGGCCGCTGGGTGGACGCGCTGGCGACCGGCGACACGGACTATCGGGTCACCGTGCGGGGCGGCGCTAGGGGAGACACGCCGGAGGCGGAGGACGGCGTGGAAGTGACAGCAGAGCAGTTGGCCGACGCCGTTGCGGCGGTCCGTGGAACGACATGATCGAGGACACCGTGTTCGACTACGAGAAGGACGGGGCGGCCATCTACCGCGCGTCCTTTGCCACCATCCGCGCCGAGGCCGACCTCGGCGGGCTCCCCGCGGACGTCAGCCAGGTGGCGGTGCGGATGATCCACGCCTGCGGCATGGTCGACCTGGTCAAGGACCTCGCGTACACCCCCGAGGTGGTCTCCCGGGCCCGCGCCGCGCTGCGGTCCGGCGCGCCCGTGCTCTGCGACGCGCGCATGGTGGCCAGCGGGGTCACCCGCAAGCGGCTGCCCGCCGACAACGAGGTGATCTGCACCCTCGCGGACCCCGCCGTACCGGAGTTGGCGCGGCGCATGGGCACCACCCGCAGCGCCGCCGCGCTGGAGCTGTGGCGAGACCGGCTCGAGGGGTCGGTGGTGGCGGTCGGCAACGCGCCCACCGCGCTGTTCCGGCTGCTGGAGATGATCGAAGAAGGAGGGGCGGGCGGGCCGCGCCCGGCCGCCGTGATCGGCGTGCCGGTGGGCTTCATCGGCGCGGCCGAGTCCAAGGAGGCGCTGGCCGGGCATCCGGCGGCCCTCGACCACCTGGTGGTGCACGGCCGGCGCGGCGGCAGCGCCATCGCCGCGGCCGCGATCAACGCGATAGCGAGCGAGGAAGAGTGAGCGAGCAGCAGACGGGCCGGCTCTACGGTGTGGGGCTCGGCCCCGGCGACCCCTCCCTGATGACCGTACGCGCCGTGGAGGTCATCGCCGCGGCCGACGTCATCGCGTACCACAGCGCCCGGCACGGGCGGAGCATCGCGCGCTCCATCGCCGAGCGCCATCTGCGGCCCGACCACATCGAGGAACGGCTCGTCTACCCGGTCACCACGGAGACCACCGACCACCCGGGCGGCTATCGCGGCGCGATGGAGGAGTTCTACGCGGACGCGGCCGCCCGGCTCGCCGCGCATCTGGACGCGGGGCGCACGGTCGCGGTGCTCGCGGAGGGCGATCCGCTCTTCTACGGCTCGTACATGCACATGCACAAGCGGCTCGCCGACCGCTACCCCACCGAGGTCGTCCCCGGTGTCACCTCGGTCAGCGCCGCGGCCGCCCGGCTCGGCACACCGCTGGTGGAGGGCGAGGAGGTGCTGACGGTCCTCCCCGGCACGCTGCCGGAGGAGGAGTTGACGGCCCGGCTGGCCACGGCGGACGCGGCGGCCGTGATGAAGCTCGGCCGGACGTTCCCGACGGTGCGCCGGGCGCTGGAGCGGTCGGGGCGGCTCGCGGACGCGCGCTATGTGGAGCGCGCCACGATGAACGCGGAGCGGACCGCCCCGCTGGCCGAGGTCGACCCGGAGTCGGTGCCGTACTTCTCGATGGCGGTGCTGCCGAGCCGCGTGGCCGCGCCGCGCGGCGACGGCGGAGACGCGCCGCACGGTGACGGCGGTGACGCGCCGCACGGCGACCGCGGTGACCGCGCTGACCGCGAGGGCGCGCCGCAGGGTGACCGTGCAGACGCGCCGAGCGGTACGTCCGGCGCCCCGGGCGAGGTCGTGGTCGTCGGCCTCGGCCCGGCCGGTCCGCTGTGGCTCACCCCCGAGGCGCGCGGCGAGCTGGCCGCCGCCGAGGACCTCGTCGGCTACACCACGTACCTGGACCGAGTGCCCGTACGGCCGGGCCAGCGGCGTCACGCCTCCGACAACAAGGTCGAGGCCGTACGCGCCGAGTTCGCCCTCGACCTCGCCCGGCGGGGCCAGCGTGTCGCCGTGGTCTCCTCGGGCGACCCGGGCGTGTTCGCCATGGCCACCGCCGTCCTGGAGGCCGCCTGCGAGGACCCCTATCGCGAGGTCCCGGTGCGGATCGTCCCCGGTATGACGGCGGCCCACGCGGCCGCCGCCCGGGTCGGCGCCCCGCTCGGCCACGACTACGCGGTGATCTCCCTCTCCGACCGGCTCAAGCCCTGGGAGGTCATCGCCGAGCGGCTGCGCGCCGCCGCGGCGGCCGACCTGGTGCTCGCCCTCTACAACCCCGGCTCCCGCAGCCGTGTCTGGCAGGTGGGCAAGGCCCGCGAACTCCTGCTGGAACACCGCGCCCCCGACACGCCCGTGGTGCTGGGCCGCGACATCGGCGGCCCCGGGGAACGCGTGCGAATCGTCCGGCTGGCCGACCTCGACCCCGCCCAGGTCGACATGCGCACGATCCTCCTGGTGGGCTCCACCCAGACCCGCACGGTCCGCCGCGGCGACGGCACCGACATCGTCTGGACCCCGCGCCGCTACCCGGAGGCTTAAGCCCGGAGGGCTCCTGGCGCGGAGCGCCCCGGCTCAGGCCAGGGTCGTCCGCAGCCAGGCGGCGGCTTCGGCCGGGGTTTCGGCCACCGGGATGCCCTGGGGGGCGGGTGGGCGGCGGACGACGACGACCGGGAGGGCGGCGGCGCGGGCCGCGGCGAGTTTGGGGGCGGTGGCATGGGCGCCGCTGTCCTTGGTGACCAGCACCTCGATGCGGTGGCGGCGCAGCAGCTCCGCCTCGCCCTCGAAGGTGAACGGGCCGCGGTCGAGGATCACCTCCATCCGGGGCGGTACCGGCGGCTCGGGCGCGTCGACCGAGCGGACCAGGAACCACTGCCCGGTCAGCCGGGCGAAGGCGGCCAGGCCCATCCGCCCCGTGGTGAGGAAGATCCGCTCCCCCAGGCCGGGCAGCAGCCGCGCGGCCTCGGCCAGCGAGCCGGCCGAGTGCCAGTGGTCGCCCGGACCGGGTACCCAGCCGGGGCGGCGCAGGGCGAGCAGGGGAACATGGACGTCGGCGGCCGCCCGGGTCGCATGGGAACTGATCGTGTCGGCGAAAGGATGGGTGGCGTCGATGAGCGCGTCCACCTGGTGCTCGCGGAGCCAGCGGGCCATGCCCTCGGCGCCGCCGAACCCGCCGATCCGCACCTGCCCCACCGGCAGCCGCGGCGCGGCGACCCGGCCCGCGAGGGAGCTGGTGACGCGCAGCGCGGGGGCGTCGGCGAGTTCCTCGGCGAGGCGGCGCGCCTCGGTGGTGCCGCCGAGGATGAGCACATGGCGCGCCGGTGCGCTGTTCATCGGGATCGGGTGCCTTTCGTCGTCCGTGCGCCCGTCATCGTATGCGCGGCGGCCCGCCCATGGCTGAGGCGGAGACGACGGCCAAGGCGGCCGGGGGGCGGGGCGCGCAGTTGGAGCGGTCGGGGCTGCGGCACGGCTGGACCACCGGGGCGTGTGCCACCGCCGCGACCACGGCCGCGTACACCGCGCTGCTGGGCGCGGAGTTCCCCGATCCGGTGACCATCGAACTGCCCAAGGGGCAGCGGCCCGCGTTCGCGCTCGCCGCCGAGGAGCTGACGGCGGACCGCGCCATGGCCGCGGTCGTCAAGGACGCGGGGGACGATCCGGATGTGACCCACGGCGCGCTGGTCAGGGCGACGGTACGGGTTCTGCCGCCCGGCAGCGGAGTGGTCTTCCGGGCCGGTCCGGGCGTCGGTACGGTGACCCGGCCCGGACTGCCGCTCGACGTGGGCGAACCGGCCATCAACCCCGTGCCGCGCCAGATGATGCGCGACCACATCGCCTCGGTCGCGGCCCGGTACGGCGGAACCGGCGACGTCGAGATCGAGATCTCGGTGGACCACGGCGAGGAGATCGCCCGCTCCACCTGGAATCCGCGGCTGGGCATCCTCGGCGGGCTGTCCATCCTCGGCACGACGGGCATCGTGGTGCCCTACTCCTGTTCGGCCTGGATCGACAGCATCCGGCGCGGGGTGGATGTCGCCCGCGCGGCGGGGCGCACGCATGTCGCGGGCTGTACGGGCTCGACGTCCGAAAAGGTGGCGGTGGCCGTGCACGGGCTGCCGCAGGACGCGCTTCTGGACATGGGCGACTTCGCGGGCGCGGTCCTGAAGTATCTGCGCCGCCACCCGGTCGACCGGCTGACGGTCGCCGGCGGCTTCGCCAAGCTCTCCAAACTGGCCGCAGGCCATCTGGACCTGCACTCCTCCCGGTCCCAGGTGGACAAGGGCTTCCTCGCGGAGCTGGCCCGCCGGGGAGGGGCCGACGAGGAACTGGCGGAGGCGGTGGCCACGGCCAACACCGGCCTGGAGACCGTACAGCTGTGCACCGCCCGCGGCGTCCCCCTCGGCGACCTGGTCGCGGCGGCGGCCCGCGACACGGCCCTCGGGGTGCTGCGCGGAGCGCCGGTGGCGGTGGACGTCATCTGCATCGACCGCGCCGGCACGATCGTGGGCCGCGCCGAGCCACGCGGTCCCGAGGATGGCTGACCCCGGCGCCGGGAAGCGACACCCCCGCGCGCCGGTGCCGACGGCTTCGGCCGCCGACACGACACGCCGGGCAGCCGTACGGCCCGCCGCGCGCGGCGCCGACGCCATCGCCACCACCGACATGGCGCGCCATGCGCAGTATGGCCTCCGCGAGCGCGCCTCACACCGCCGGACCGGACACCCCGTCGCCGCCCGACACGCCGCATGGGCGCAAGGCGCCACGCCCACCACACGACCCGCCGTGCACGACACAGACGCAGCGACACGGCGGCCCACGCGACACTGCCCAGGTGATGCCGTGCGCAGCCGGGGCGAGCATTCCGGCGCCACCCGGCCCCACACGCCCGCAGGGGCGCGGCTCGCCCTCACCCCGCGGTCCGCCGCGCACGGCGCCACGCCATCGCCGCCACGGACATGTCGTGCCATGCGCAGCGCGGCTCACGCGGAGCCGCGCACGGGCGCCTGCCGAGGCGGCAGTTTCAGGGGGCGGCCGGGGAGCCGGGGGTGCGCAGGCGGGTTCTGGCCGGGGAGTAGAGGTGGCTGTCGGGGAACTGGGCGGCGGCCAGGGTTCGGCCGACGATGATGACCGCTGTGCGGACCACGCCTGCCGCCTTCACCTGGGTCGCGATGTCGTCCAGGGTGCCGCGCAGGACCAGTTCGTCGGGGCGGCTGGCCATGGCGACCACGGCGGCCGGGCAGTCGGCGCCGTAGTGCGGGAGGAGTTCGGCGACGACGCGGTCCACATAGCGGGCGGCGAGGTGCAGGACGAGCAGGGCGCCGCTGCGGCCCAAGGTGGCCAGGTTCTCGCCGTCCGGCATGGGGGTGGCCTGCTGGGCGATGCGGGTGAGGATGACGGTCTGGCCGACGGTCGGGATCGTCAGTTCGCGCTTCAGCGCGGCGGCAGCGGCGGCGAAGGCGGGGACGCCCGGGACCACGTCGTACGGAACCCCGGCCGCGTCGAGGCGGCGCATCTGCTCGGCGACGGCGCTGAAGACCGACGGATCGCCGGAGTGGAGGCGAGCCACATCGTGGCCCGCCTCGTGGGCCGCGACCAGCTCGGCGGTGATCTGGTCCAGGTCGAGCCGGGCGGTGTCGACGAGGCGGGCGTCCGGCGGACATTCTGCGAGGAGTTCACGGGGCACCAGGCTGCCCGCGTACAGACACACCTGGCAGCGGGCCAGGGTCCGGGCGCCGCGCACCGTGATCAGGTCGGCGGCGCCGGGGCCCGCGCCGATGAAGTACACCGTCATCGTGTTTCTCCTTGAGCGGCTTCGTCGGATCCCTCGGGATCGGCGGCGTCCCCGCCAGTGCCTCGGGAAGCGAGCGGTTTGGTGGTGGACCACTGGGTGACCGGCATCGCCTGCCGCCAGCCGGTGAACGCCCCGACCGGGGTGGCGTGGGAGACGGCGAGGCGGACGAGGTCGCCGCCGTGGCCGCGGTACCAGTCGGCGAGCAGCGCCTCGGACTCCAGGGTCACGGTGTTGGCCACGATCCGGCCGCCCGGCGGCAGGGCCGCCCAGCACGCCTCCAGCACTCCGGGGGCGGTCAGGCCGCCGCCGATGAACACCGCGTCGGGGGCGGGCAGTCCGGCCAGCGCGTCCGGGGCGGCGCCGGTGACGACGGTCAGTCCGGGCACACCGAGCGCGGCGGCGTTGCGGCCGATGCGCTCGGCGCGCACCGCGTCGCGTTCGACCGAGACCGCCCGGCAGGTGCGGTGGGCGCGCATCCACTCCACGGCGATGGAGCCCGAGCCGCCGCCGACGTCCCACAGCAGCTCCCCGGGGGCGGGGGCCAGCGCGGCGAGGGTGACGGCCCGCACATGGCGCTTGGTCAGCTGGCCGTCGTGGTCGTACGCCGCCTCGGGCAGCCCCGGCACGAGCGACAGCGGCCGGGCGCGGTCCGCCGGGGCGCAGTCGACGGCGATGACGTTGAGGGGGTCGCCGGGCGGGTGGGGCCACGCCTCGGCCGTGCCCTCGACACAGCGCTCCCCCGCGCTCCCCAACTGCTCCAGCACCCGCATCCGGCTCGGGCCGAAGCCGCGCTCCCCGAGCACCCCGGCCACCTCGGCGGGGGTATCCGCGCCCGCGCTGAGCACGAGCAGCCGCCGTCCGGCGTACAGCTCGCGGTTCAGCGTGGCCAGGGGGCGGCCGACCAGGCTGACCACCTCGGTCTCCTCCAGCGCCCAGCCGAGCCGCGCACAGGCCAGGGAGACGGACGACGGATGGGGCAGCACCCGCAGCCGCTCGGCGCCCAGCAGCTCGGCCAGGGTGCGGCCGATGCCGAAGAACATGGGGTCGCCGCTGGCCAGCACGGAGATCCGCCGCCCGGTGTGCGCGGCGAACAGCCCGGGGACGGCGGGGCGCAGCGGGGACGGCCAGGGCACCCGTTCACCGGGGCACTCCGGCGGCAGCAGGCCCAGATGGCGCCGCCCGCCGATGACCACCTCGGCCGTGCGCAGCGCCTCCCGGGCGGCGGGGCCGAGTCCCTCCCAGCCCTCGGCGCCGATGCCGATGACGGTCACGGGGGGAGGCGGCGGCGGGCTCACGGTGGTCACCTTCAGGGTCGGGGACGGTCCACGAAACTCTACTGACCTGCTACGACGCCCCGGCCCCCGGCTCCCGCTCCAGCCCGCGCCCCGCCACCTCGGGGTTCCTCTCCCCCGTCTGTTCCCGCGCCTGCTCCCGCTCGCGCTCCAGGTCCGCCAGCGCGAGCAGTTGCTGGACGGTCATGTCCTCGGGGATCGGCACCGGCGCCGGAGTCCGCAGCGGCGGCTGCCAGCCCTCGTCCGGGGCCCAGCGCCGTATGATCCGGGCCGGTGCCCCGGCCACCACGGCGTGGTCGGGCACCTCGCCCCGTACGACCGCGCCCGCCGCGACCACCACATTGCGGCCCAGCCGTGCCCCCGGCAGGATCACCGCGCCCGCGCCCAGCCAGCTGCCGGGGCCGATGTGGACGGGTGCGGAGCGTGGCCACTGGCGGCCGATGGGCTGGTCCGGATCGTCGTAGGAGTGGTTGTCGCTGGTCACATAGACGTACGGACCGCAGAAGACATCGTCGCCGAACTCCACACTCACGGAGGCGATCACATGGCTGCCCCGGCCCAGCACCACGCCGTTGCCGATGCGCAGCACCGGTTCGGGGCCGAGGTCCACATCCGGCATCATGCCGGCGGTGAGGGTCACCTGCTCGCCGATGACGCAGTGCTCGCCGAGCTCGATCCACGGTTCGCCGAAGAGGGTGCCCTGGGGGAACGCCAGCCGGGTGCCGACGCCGATGCGGCCGAAGCGGTACGGGCCGGGGCGCTCGGCGGTCACCGCGCCGGCCCGCTGTACGGCGCGCCATCCACGGTGGACCAGACGGGAAGTGACCCGTCCGCACCAGCTTCGCCAGGATGAGAACACGTTCTCGTTCTTCGGCATTCGCCCACCGTATCGGCCCATCGGGAGAGCGTCCGCCTCACCCCGGCGGCCCGCCCCCACTCCCCCGCCCCGGCGCCTCGTGCAAGACGCAGTCGCCGCACAACCCGCCACCCGGCACCCGGTAGTAGAGACAGCAGGTGCGGCGCCGGTAGCCGAGCGGCGCGGTGCTCAGGGTGCCTGCGTCGCGCAGCGGCGGGTGGTCGAGCTGGGCGCGCGCCAGCTCCACGGCCCGGTCCGCCGCCTCGGTGAGGCCGCGCGCCCGGCACCAGTCGTGCAGCACCCGCACCGAACCGATCAGCGCCGAGGCCTCGTTGCCCCACAGCAGCCGTCCCGAGACCCGGTACGCCCGCTCGACGGCACGGTGCAGCGGCATCAGATGGACGGACGCCGCGGTGCCCAGCTGACCGGCGAGTCCGCCCGGTTCGCCCATCACGGACAACACGCCGGGCCACCACAGGTCGTCGGGGGCGACCCGCCCGGGGTTCCACCACAGCCGGTCGGGCCGGAGGTGGGGCACCGCGCCGGAGAGGGCCGCAGGGCCGAGCGCGAGCGACCACACCCGGGCGGCGAGCCCCTGGAAGACGAGCGAGGCCGCGACCCTCGGCTCATCGGTGCGCAGGCTCGCGGCGACCGCCTCGACACGGGCGCGCAGCACCGGCCCGGCGGCGCCCGTTCCGGTCAGCCGGTACGCCTCGCCGATCCGCGCGTACCCCTCCGCGCTCGGATCGCCGCTGCCGGTGCGCAGCGCGAAGAACGGCCCGACCCGCGCCGCGTCCGGCAGCGGCGCCTCATCCACCGTCGGCCGGGCCCTGGAACGCCTCCAGCAGCCGGTCCGCCGCCAGCGTGGCCGTCAGCGCGCCCTCACGGACCCGCTGCTCCAGCTCGGGCCCGAGCCGCCGCACCTCGGGGTGGGCGTGCAGCCGCGCGAGCAGCTGGTCGCGCACCATCGACCAGGTCCAGTCCACCTGTTGGTCGCGCCGCTTGGCGTGCAGCGCGCCCGTGGCCTCCAGCACCTGGCGGTGCTGCTCCAGGCGCTCCCACACCACATCGAGCCCGATGGACTCGCGGGCGCTGCAGGTGAGCACCGGCGGGTTCCAGGGCGCGTCCGGCGGCTGCAACAGCCGCAGCGCGCCCGCCAGTTCACGGGCCGCCGACTTCGCATCCCGCGCGTGCGGTCCGTCGGCCTTGTTGATGGTGACCACATCGGCCAGCTCCAGGACGCCCTTCTTGATGCCCTGGAGCTGATCGCCGGTGCGGGCCAGGGAGAGCAGCAGGAAGGAGTCGACCATGTTGGCCACCGCGGTCTCGGACTGGCCCACGCCCACGGTCTCCACCAGCACCACGTCATAGCCCGCGGCCTCCATGACGACCATGGACTCGCGGGTGGCGCGGGCGACCCCGCCCAGCGTCCCGGCGCTGGGCGAGGGCCGTACGAAGGCATCGGGGTCCACCGCCAGCCGCTCCATCCGGGTCTTGTCGCCCAGGATGGAGCCGCCGGTGCGGGTCGAGGAGGGGTCGACGGCCAGGACCGCGACCTTGTGGCCGACCCCGGTGAGCATGGTGCCCAGGGCGTCGATGAAGGTGGACTTGCCGACACCGGGCACCCCGCTGATGCCGATCCGCCGGGCCCCGCCGGTGTGCGGGAGCAGCTCGACCAGCAGCCGCTGTGCGAGGTCGTGGTGGTCGGGGCGGGTGGACTCGACGAGCGTGATCGCACGCGCGATGTACGCGCGCTTACCGTCGAGTACGCCCTTGGCATACTCCTCGATGTCGATCGTCCGTGGCATTACAGCTCGTGGCCGAGGTCGGCAGCCAACTTCCGCACCAGGTCGTGGGCGGCGTCCGGGATGACCGTGCCCGGCAGGAAGACGGCGGCCGCGCCGGCCTCGTGCAGGGTCTGGACGTCCTGCGGCGGGATGACCCCGCCGACCACGATCGTGATGTCCTCGCGCCCCGCCTCGGCCAGTTGCTCGCGCAGCGCGGGCACCAGCGTCAGGTGGCCTGCCGCGAGCGACGACACGCCGACGATGTGCACATCGGCCTCCACCGCCTGCCGCGCGACCTCCTCGGGGGTCTGGAACAGCGGGCCGACGTCGACGTCGAAGCCCAGGTCGGCGAAGGCGGTGGCGATCACCTTCTGGCCGCGGTCATGCCCGTCCTGGCCCATCTTGGCGACCAGGATGCGGGGGCGGCGGCCCTCCTCGCGCTCGAACGCCTCGACCAGCGTGCGGGTGCGGTCCACGCCGGACGACGGTCCGGCCTCGTCTCGGTACACACCGGCGATCGTACGGATCTGGCCGGAGTGGCGGCCATAGACCTTCTCCAGCGCGTCGGAGATCTCGCCGACGGTGGCCTTGGCGCGGGCGGCGTCCACGGCCAGCGCCAGCAGATTGCCCTCCAGACCGGGGCCAGGCCCGGACTCGGCGGCCGCGGTCAGGGCGCGCAGCGCGTCCTGGCAGACGGCCTCGTCGCGCTCGGCGCGCAGCCGCCGCAACTTCTCGATCTGCTGGGCGCGCACCACGGAGTTGTCGACCGCGCGGACCTCGATCGCCTCATCGCTGTCGACCCGGTACTTGTTGACGCCGATCACCGGCTGGCGCCCGGAGTCGATCCGCGCCTGGGTGCGGGCCGCCGCCTCCTCGACGCGCAGCTTGGGGATGCCCGCGTCGATGGCCTTGGCCATGCCCCCGGCCGCCTCGACCTCCTCGATGTGCTGCCAGGCCCGCCGCGCCAGGTCGTACGTCAGCTTCTCGACGTACGCGCTGCCGCCCCACGGGTCGATGACCCGGGTGGTGCCCGACTCCTGCTGGAGCAGGATCTGGGTGTTGCGGGCGATGCGCGCGGAGAAGTCGGTGGGCAGCGCGAGCGCCTCGTCCAGGGCGTTGGTGTGCAGCGACTGGGTGTGGCCCTGGGTGGCGGCCATGGCCTCCACACAGGTGCGCGCCACGTTGTTGTAGACGTCCTGGGCGGTCAGCGACCAGCCGGAGGTCTGCGAGTGGGTGCGCAGACTGAGCGACTTGGGGTTCTTCGGGTCGAACTGCCTGACCAGCTTGGCCCACAGCAGCCGCGCCGCCCGCAGCTTGGCGACCTCCATGAAGAAGTTCATGCCGATGGCCCAGAAGAACGACAGCCGGGGCGCGAAGGCGTCCACGTCCATCCCGGCGTCCATACCGGCCCGCAGGTACTCCACACCGTCGGCGAGGGTGTAGGCCAGCTCCAGATCGGCCGTGGCCCCGGCCTCCTGGATGTGGTAGCCGGAGATGGAGATGGAGTTGTAGCGCGGCATCCGCTGCGAGGCGAAGGCGAAGATGTCGGAGATGATCCGCATCGACGGCTGCGGCGGATAGATGTAGGTGTTGCGGACCATGAACTCCTTGAGGATGTCGTTCTGAATGGTCCCGGCCAGCTTCTCGGGCGGTACGCCCTGTTCCTCGGCGGCCACGATGTAGAGCGCGAGCACGGGCAGGACCGCGCCGTTCATCGTCATCGACACGCTCATCCGGTCCAGCGGGATGCCGTCGAAGAGCTGCCGCATGTCGTAGATGGAGTCGATGGCCACGCCCGCCATGCCGACGTCACCGGCGACCCGGGGGTGGTCGCTGTCGTAGCCCCGGTGGGTGGGCAGGTCGAAGGCGACCGACAGGCCCTTCTGACCGGCCGCGAGGTTGCGGCGGTAGAAGGCGTTGGACTCCTCGGCGGTGGAGAAGCCCGCGTACTGCCGGATGGTCCAGGGCTGGTTGACGTACATCGTCGGGTACGGGCCGCGCAGATAGGGCGCGGCGCCGGGGTAGGTGCCCAGGAAGTCGACGCCCTCGAGGTCCTCGGCGGTGTAGAGCGGTTTGACCCCGATGCCCTCGGGGGTGTCCCACACCAGGTCCTCCACGCCCTTGCCCGCGCCGTTCTGGAACGCGGCGGCCCAGTCACCGGAGCTGGGCACCGGGCCTTCGGCCGGTCCGTCCAGATCGACCGCCGAGAAGTCCGGGATCTTCCCGGGCTCCGTCGGAGAGCCCGTCATCACGCCACCCCCATGGTGTCCAGAGCCGAGGAGAGCACCTCGACCGCGTCGCAGCCCGCGAAGACGTATCCGTCCACTCCGGCCCGCTCGTACTCGTCCCTGTGTGCCCCCGGCCGTCCGGCCAGGTAGACCCGGGCCGCCCCGGCCGCCTTCAGCCGCTCGGCCACGGCGGCCGCCTCCTCCGCGTACAGCTTGTCGCTGGAGCACAGGCAGGCCACCCGGGCGCCGCTGGCGGTGAACGCCTCGGCGACCGTCTCCGGGGTCACGGTGACCGGCTCGTGAACCGCCTCGATGCCGCCCGCCTGGAAGAGGTTGGAGGCGAAGGAGGCGCGGGCGGTGTGCGCGGCGGCGGGGCCCAGCGCGGCCAGGAAGATCCTTGGCCGGCCGCCCTCGGCCGCCAGCCGGGCGTCGGAGCGGGTGCGCAGCGCCTCGTACGCCTCGTCGTGGCGCACCCTCGGCAGTCCGCCGTCGGGCTGCTCGGGCGCGGGGTCGCGCTCGACGGGCCGCTCGGCGAGGTTCGGGAACTCGCTGACGCCGGTGATCGGCTTCTTGCGGCGGGCGAGGGCACGGGCGCGGCGGGCCCAGGTCTCCGCGAGCCGGTCGCGGACCAGCCCGGAGGCGAGGGCCGCGGCCATGCCCCCGGCGCGCTCGATCTCCTGGAACCAGGCCCAGGCGGCGCGGGCGACGTCGTCGGTGAGCTTCTCGACGTACCAGGAGCCGCCGGCCGGGTCGATCACCCGGGCCAGATGCGACTCCTCCAGCAGGATCGTGGAGGTGTTGCGGGCGATGCGCCGGGCGAAGTCGTCGGGGAGGCCGATGGCGCTGTCGAAGGGCAGCACGGTGACCGCGTCCGCGCCGCCGACGCCCCCGGCGAGGGTGGCCACGGTGGTGCGCAGCATGTTCACCCAGGGGTCGCGCCGGGTCATCATCACCGGCGAGGTCACCGCGTGCTGACGCTGGGCGCGCGCCTGTGAGGGCGCGCCGCACGCCTGCGCCACGCGCGCCCACAGGCGCCGGGCGGCCCGGAGCTTGGCGATGGTGAGGAACTGGTCGGCGGTGGCCGCGTAGCGGAACTCCAGTTGCGCGCAGGCGGCTTCGACGCTCAGCCCCTCCCCGGTGAGGGTGCGCAGATACGCCACGGCGGCGGCGAGGGAGCAACCGAGCTCCTCGGCGGCGCCGGCGCCCGCCTCGTGGTACGGCAGCGCGTCCACGGCGAAGGCCCGCACCCCCGGGTGGTCACGGTCACAGGTCAGCGCGAGGTCGGCGGCGGCGGCCAGCTGCCCGGCCAGGCCCTCGTCGCGTCCGGTACGGGCCGCGAGCCCCAGCGGGTCCGCGCCGAGATTGCCGAGCGCGGCGCCGGGCGGCACCTCGCGGCCGGCGTAGAGCCGCAGCAGGGCGCGGGCGGCGTCCTCGAAGTCGGCGCCCGCGTCGAGGGCGACGGTGGCGAGGTCGAGATAGACCCCCTTCAGCGCCTCGGGCAGGGCGTCCACGGGCACCCCGGCCGCGCCGACGGCGAGCCAGACCGAACCGGCGCCGTTCTCCAGGTCGGCGAGGATCGCCTGGTTGGTGCGCGCCGGATCGGGGTGGGCGTGGCGCTGGCGGACGTCCCAGCCGGATACCGCGGAGCCCTCGGCCCGGCCGCCGCGCACGAAGGGCGCGAAGCCGGGGAATCCGGCGTCCCCCGGGGCGTCGGCGGCGGTGTAGAGGGGCTGGACGGTGATTCCGTCCTCGAGTGCGGTCGCGAGGGCCTCTTCGGCCTCGGCGCCCACGGCGTCCGAGGTGCCGGTTTTACGCAGCACGCCTTCGACGAGGTGGCGCCATTGGTCTCGCGTCACTTCCGGGAAATCGTCGGCTAGGGGAAGCCCGTCGGGCAGGACCGTCATAGGAGGAGGCTAATGGGGTCCGCTAAAGCCGGAGCAGTGGTTAGGGCTGTGAGCTTACTCTCTAGTGATCTATGAGGTGAGTCCTAGGGATTTCAGGGGTGGCGACGGCCCACGGCCGGGGTGTGTGAGGCGGATGGGCCCGCCACGGGGCCGCGGGACATGTGCTCGCTCCGTCGCCGACGACCCGGACGCACAGAGGCCCGCCCGGTGCGACGGGGGATGCACACCGGGCGGGCTCGAAGACCTTTTTACCGCATCGGCGGGGGGTTATGCATCAAAAACCTGTTCGCTTCCTCCGATCACCATGCGACAGGCAGCGAGATCAGGCCACGCGCGCGGATCGTCGGCCGCCACCGGAGCCGCTCCCTCGGGACGTCCAGCCGCAGCCCCGGGAAACGGCGAAGCAGCGCGGCCAGAGCGGTTTCCATCTCCATTCGGGCCAGCGGCGCGCCGAGGCAGTAGTGGATGCCATGGCCGAGCGCAAGGTGACCGGACCGGCCAAGATGTGGATTGAACTCGTCCGGATCCTTGAAGTGGGCCGGGTCACGGTGGGCCGAGGCCACCGACAGCAGCACGGTCTCCCCGGCGGGAATGGTCACCCCGCCGATCTCGATGTCCTCCAGCGGGAAGCGGCGGATCCCCAGCGACGCCGGGCCCTCGTACCGCGCCAGCTCGTCGAATGCGGCCGCGAGACCGCTCGGATCCTCGCGCAGCTCCTGGAGGACCGTGGGGTGGTCGAGCAGGGTGAGCACCGAATTGGCGATGAGATGGACGGTGTTCTCGTACCCCGCGAGGAGGATGAGGAAGGCGAGCGAGGTCAGTTCGTCCTCGCTGAGCCTGCCGCCGTCGCCGTCGCCGTTGCCGTCGCCGTCGCCCCCACCGTCCCCGGCCTCGTCGTCCCGGACCCGGATCAGATCCGAGAGCAGATCGTCCGCGGGCTCGGCGCGCTTCTTCGCGATCAGCTCGGTGTAGAAGCGCAGCATGCTGCCGACCGCTTCCTTCGCCGCCCGCGGCCGCGCCGGATCGGGGGTGATCAGGGCGTCGCTCCAGGCCCGGAAGTCGCGCCGGTCGCGCTGCGGGACGCCGAGCAGATCGCAGATGACGATGATGGGCAACTGCCCGGCGTAGGCGGCCAGGAGGTCCGCGCGGCCGTCGGACTCGATGGCGTCGAGCAGCTCCTCCGCGACTCGCCGGACCGGTTCGCGCATCTTCTCCACCCGGCCGGGGGTGAACGCCTTGACCACCAGCCGGCGCACCCGGGTGTGGTCCGGCGGGTCCATGTTGAGCAGATTGGTGTCGAGGGCGGGCGGCAGGGAGAAGCCGCTGTAGTTGCCCGGCGCGGCGTGGCGCTTGTCCAGGGCGATGCGCGGATCGGCGAACAGCCGCCGCACATCCTCGTAACGGGTCACCAGCCAGGCGGGGCGTCCGTCGGTGCCGGCGATCCGGTGGACCGGGCCGGCCTCGCGCAGCTTGGCCAGGGCCGGGTAGAGATCCTCGATCAGCGGGGCGGTGTCAACGAGCTCCGGGCCGTCCGTTCCGGCGGCGTTCGCGGTGTTCTGCATGGATCCCGACTCTAGGCCGTGGCGTCCCCGGTGCCTGGACGGGTGGGCCATTCCAGCCCGTCCAGGCGATGTGCACGCCGGTCGTGAATAGTGGTGGCCGGGAGGCGGCGCCGGGGCTGAACCTCCCCGGCGCCGCCTGTGCCACGGGCGGCCCCGACCCCCGTCCAGGGCCACCTCGTCTGTGATCCCCCCGTTCACCGCCGCTGGGCGGCGGTCTCCTCTCTCAGTTCCGCGAGTACCTCGTCCACCAGCGGCAGGTGGTAGACGTCGGCGACGCGGGCCAGATGCTCGTGCTCCTCCACCAGTTCGGCCCCTGTCGTCATCACCACGCTGTCCGCCGCGGACTCCGGCACATGTCCGTCTGCTTGATTCAGCAAACCGCGTCTGAGCGCCGCTGCTTCCACTACGGCAGCAAGTTGCCAATCGTCGAGTCGCGCCGCGCCGCCCTTGACATGCGCAATCTCCAGCGCGCGGGACTCCACATGACGCCGTACGCCGCGCTGGACGTCCCGGATCTCCGCCATCTGGCGGTTGGCCCGCCACTCCAGATCCGCGAACGGCCACCAGCCGGTCCAGCCGGACTGCCCCATGGACACCTCGGGGGCCTGCTCGGTGACCTCCCGCCACAGCGGCCGCAGCCTCCGGAAGCGGCGCCACGCGGAGGCCCTCGGGCCCACGGCGGGGATGGCGAAACCGGCCAGCACCAGGAGCGCCGCGACGGACGCGGTCAGCGGGGCCACTCCATTGGACAGCCAGTACAGCTCATGGCCCGCCCAGGAGAAGACGAAACCGATCAGCTTGCAGGCACAGTACGCCAGTCCCAGCCAGCATCCGGCGGCCAGCACCCGCAGCCCCCGGGCCAGCCATGACCCGCGCAGGCTGGCGGCATAGCGCGGGCACAGGATGCCGAGCCCCGCCAGACCGGCTCCGAAAATGGCCAGATACAGCACCAGGAAGAGGACCACTCCGGGGGCGTCGGCGTAGGCGGTGCTGAAGTCGCGGGGGTGCTCCACGGCGTCCGGGCGGCCCACCGCGAAGCCGACGACCGCCACCGTCCACGCCACCGCCACGGCGGCGACCACCGCGCGGGTCGGCACCGCGGAGCCCGTCCAGCGCAGCAGCAGCACCAGGGCACCGGTGGCGAACACCACGACGGAGGAGTAGAGGAAGACCATGGCGAGATTGGCGACGCCCACCAGCCCGTCGAACCAGCGGTAGACGCTGGGCGCGGAGAGCAGGAACACGTTCGCCACGGCCGCGGTCATCACACACGCCAGGCCGAGATCGGCGTTGGCGCGGTCGCGGAACCAGGCGCGGGCCTTGTAACCGGCCATCGCCCAGGCGGCGGCGCCGAAGCACAGATAGACGAGGTCAAACACCGGCGTCACCGCCCGGTTCGCCGCGTACGCCATCGGTACGGTCCACCCCGTCGGTGCGCACATGGCGCAGCGCCGGGCCCAGCGCCGCGGCGAGTTCGGCCGCCCGGCCCCGGAGCGGCAGCCCGTGGTCCGGCGAGGTCGGCACCACGCGCTCCATCAGGAGGGTGCCCAGCACCTCGGTCTCGCGCTCGGTGAGGTTGTCGTAGCAGTGGTGACGGGCGAAGTCCGGGGTCATCCCCAGCCGGCGCATCGCGGTGGTCACGTCGACCGACGGCGTCCACATCCGCAGCGCGTCCTCGGTGACCGCGGGGTCCTGCTCGTGCCCGAGCAGCAGATGGCCGATTTCATGCAGCACGATATGGATCTGGTGCCAGGGGGACGTCCTGAGCTCATAGAAGATCCAGTAGTCCTCGTCGGTGGAGGCGGTCATGCCCGAGACCACACCGCCCAGGCTCATCGGCACCAGATGGACGGGGCGTCCGACGCGGCGGGCCACGAGGTCGCACAGACCGGGCAGGTCGGTCGAGGCGGGCAGCCCGAGCTCCTTGATGAGCTGCTTGCACCGCCGCCGCATCCGGCCCACTCGCATGTCTGTACCACCCTCGTTTCCGGTCCGCCGCCAGGAGGAGAACAGTTCCGGGTCATCGGCGGCCATTCGTCGCCTCGCCGTCCGGACCGCCCGAACCGTCCGCCTCTCCGGCGCCGTTCGTACCGGGCGGCTCGGGCGGAAGGTTCATCTGCTGCCGGAACTGGGAGATGATCGTGGTGAGACTGTCCTGGACCTCTGGCGGGAGGCCCACGGAGCGCAGCGCGATGCTGCGGACCCGCTTGTCGCGCATGGCGACGAGGAACCGTACCTCCTCTTCGACCCGCTCCGCCTGCGAAGGCGACAGATCGCCCAGCAGATAACCGACGGGCACGGCGAAGAACTTGGCGAGCGCCCGCAGCACATCCGGGCTGGGGTTGGTGCGCCTGCCGTTGCGCAGCATCGACAGATACTGCTCGGTCAGGCTCACCCCGCCGTACTCCTCGCCGCCGCTGATCTCCTCGGCGACATGCGCGTTGGTGTACGGCGCGCCCGGCGGGTGCATGGTGGTGAACAGGTAGTTGAGCCGGTCCGCCAGCGGGCTGCCGGTCGCGTCCGGTGACCTGTCGGCACCCGCTGCCATCTGCGCCCCCTCACGGCTGCTCCCGGGCTCGCACACCCTCACGGTTGGTTAAGGCGGACGACGCCGTGCGATGCATCCTGCCATGTGCCTCGCGGGGCACACCAGTCCGGTGCCGCATTACGGGGGTGGAGGACTTAACTACCAGTTGGTAGCTGAGCCGGAAGGGTGATCCATCGGACGAGGGAGGCGACCGGTCGACGGCCGGGATGTCCGCTTGTTGCCAGCGGCCGCGGCCGGACGACCGGTGTCCTCCCTCGCTCTCAGCGCATGCGCCGGGCCATCAGTCCACGCTCTGGAGGATGTGCGGCTCGGCGAGGTCGTCCTCGTAACCGGCGAGTCGGATCGGCGCGGAACGCGCCCATACCTCCAGACTGCCCACCTCGGCGGCCTGCACGAACCGCCCGCTGTTATCGGCGCGCGCGTCGTCGCTCTGCGTTTGTTCGGGGGTCACCGCACACTCCCTCGTGTCGGCTGAACCGGATCTGTCGTCAGATTAACCAGCGTCCGAACGCTCCGCGCGTCGATTCTCAGGGAGTGGACAACGAGCCGCCGTCGGAACCGCGTTCCGCGCCCGGTGGCCGCGGGGGGCCATCCGTGGTGAGCTGGTACGTACGAGACCCACCGAACACGTCTCACTTGGTGGACAGCGCGGGTACTGGAGCGCGGTCATGGCCCGTGCCCGCGATGCGGTGGTGTCCGTCGGCCAGCGGGACGATCAGGAAGCACCCGTACTCGCTGTCGGCCGAGGGGGCCGACGGCGGCGCGTCGACCCGCCGCGACGGCGGCGCCGGGCTGATCGCCAGGGGGCGGGAAGCGGGCTCGTAACCCGCCCGCCTCCGGACCAGGAGATCCGAGGTCTTGCGGCGCCAGCCCTTCTGGTGGCGCCATTTCGGCCTGCCACCCCTGTCGTCCATCCGATGTTTATGACGCCCGAGGGGTTCCAGTTCCGCCACAGGGGCTGCATCATGCCCGAGGGGTTCAGATCGAGGAACCTCAGGCATGTACGTGACCGCCGCCGCGCCCCGCCGCCCCCGCCGAAGAACGCCCGCACCCCGGTTCACACCCCTGGAGCGTCATGTCATCCGCACCCACCAGAAGGACCGTCGTCGGCACCGCCATGGCCGCGGGCGCCGCCGCCGGACTCGCCGGCCCGGCCACCGCGTACGCCGCCGAGCCGCAGGCCCCCGCCGCGGCCGCCCGCCCCGCGGGGGACCCCTGGGCCACGGTCCTCGACGACGCCGACCTGGTGTGGCAGAAGATGCCGCAGACCTGGTACGAGGGCCCCTTCCTCGGGAACGCCCTGCTCGGCTCGGGCATCTACGCCGAGCCGGGCGACGGACACGCGGTGCGCTTCAATGTCCAGCACAGCGAGGTCCAGGACCACCGGCCGGAGTTCGGCTCCCTCTTCGGGCTCGCGCGGCTGCCCATCGGGTACTTCACGCTGGAGCCGGTCGGTGCCATCACCGCCGTCGACTGGCGGCTGCGGCTGCGCGACGCCGAGCTGACCGGGACCATCACCACGGACAAGGGCACGCTCACCCTCCGCGCCCTGGTGCACAACTCACGCTCCGTCATGGCCATCGAGGTGACCCCGAGCGCCGGTGAGGCCGCGTTCCGCTGGGTGTTCCACCCCGCCGAGGCCATCAGCCCGCGGGTCGACTTCAAACCCGTGCCCGACGGCTACACCGGCAACCCCCCGGCCGTCGTCGAGGACCACCACGGCGTCCAGGCCGCCGTGCAGCCGCTGCTCGCCGGCGGACAGCATGTGACGGCCTGGCGGGAGCGGACCCGCGCCGGGCGGCGGACGCTGTACGTCACCGTGGCCCACTCCCACCCCAGGCGCACCGCGCGCGACCGCGCGCTCAAGGACATCGGATCCGCCTCGGCGCTCCCCTACGACGCCCTCGCGCCCACCCATCGCGCTTGGTGGCACGCCTACTACCGGAAGAGCTTCCTCTCCCTCCCCGACGCCCGGCTCCAGCGCTTCTACTGGATCCAGCTGTACAAGGTGGCCGCGGCCGCGCGCGCCGACGCCCCCGTGATGGCCACCTCGGGACCCTGGCTGGAGTCCACCCCGTGGCCCGCCACCTGGTGGAACCTCAATGTGCAGCTGGAGTACTGGCTGATCCACGGCTCCAACCACCTCGAACTCGACGCGGTGACCCGGGCGCTCGGCGAATTCCGCGACAACCTCTCCAACCAGCTCGACGCCCCGTACCGCAAGGACTCCGCGGGCATTCCCCGCACCACCGACATCCACCTGATCAACGGCGGCGCGGTGGCCAATGGCGGCTTCGCGGTCGGCATCCCCGGCCAGGACCCGCCCACTCCCGAGGTCGGCAACCTCACCTGGGCGCTGCACAACGTGTGGCTGACGTACCGCCACACCATGGACGAGTCGGTGCTGCGCGAGGTGGTCTACCCACTGCTGCGCAAGGCCATCGCCTACTACCTCCACTTCCTCACCCCCGGCAGCGACGGCAAGCTGCATCTGCCCGCCACCTTCTCGCCGGAGTACGGCGTCAACGCGCCCGACTGCAACTACGACCTGATGCTGCTGCGCTGGGGCTGCGCCACCCTCCTGGACTCGGCCCGGACCCTCGGGGTCAAGGACCCCTCCGCGCCGCGCTGGCGGGAGGTGCTGGCCAAGCTCACCCCGTACCCCGTCGACGAGAACGGCTTCATGATCGGCGCGGGGGTGCCCTTCGCCAAGTCCCACCGCCACTACTCCCATATGCTCGCCGTCTATCCGCTGTACGAGGTCACCTGGGAGGACCCCGCCAAGCGCGAGCTGATCGAGACCTCCCTCAACCACTGGGTCGGCTTCGAGGGCGCGCTCCAGGGCTACACCTTCACCGGCGCCGCCTCGATGTCCGCGCAGATGGGGCGTGGTGAGGACGCGCTGAAGTACCTGGGTGAGCTGATGAGCCGCTTCATCCAGCCGAACACCATGTACAAGGAGTCCGGCCCGGTCATCGAGACGCCGCTGTCCGCCGCGCAGTCGCTGCACGACATGGTGTGCCAGAGCTGGGGCGGGGTGATCCGGATCTTCCCCGCGCTGCCCGCCGCCTGGGGTGAGCTGATGGTCCACGACTTCCGCACCCAGGGCGCCTTCCTGCTGAGCGCCGCCCGCGAGGACGGCCGCACTCGCTGGGTGCGGCTGCGCAGCGAGGCGGGCGCGCCCTGTGTCGTACGGCACTCCCTGGACCGGCCCATCGAGGTGCGGGACGGGCGCGGGCGGCGGCTGCCGTACGAGACCGTGGGCGCGGGCACGATCCGGATCGCGCTCACCAGGGGCCAGGAGGCGATCATCACCGCCCGCGGCGACCGCCCGGACCTGACGGTCCGCCCGGTCGAGGCGGGCGAGCCGGCGCCGCGCTGGGGGCTCCCCGCGTCCTGAACCGCGTGCCGAACCACGTGCCGAACCGCGTCCCGGACCGCGCCCACGGTCTCCCGGCCGGGCCCCGGTCGCCGACGGATGACGCGTGCCGAGCGCCGTTCCGGGTTACCCATCACGCATGAGACGCATCAGTGACTTCGACCGCCGGCTGTTCGCACGGGTCGCGGACAGCCGGCTCCGCGGTGCCCATCCGCTGCTGCCCCGGCTCAGCCGGGCCGCCGACCACGGCCGGCTGTGGTTCGGCACGGCCGGAGTGCTCGCCACGGTCGGTGGCCGCACCGCGCGGCGGGCCGCGCTGCGCGGCGTCGGCTCGCTCGCCGCCGCCTCGCTCGTGTCGAACGTCGTGGTCAAGTGGACCGTGGAACGCAAGCGTCCGGTCCTGGACTCGGTGCCCCTGGTGCGCCGACTGCGCCGCCAGCCGTGGACCAGCTCCTTCCCCTCCGGGCACTCGGCCTCCGCCGCCGCCTTCGCCACCGGAGTGGCCCTGGAGTCCTCGCGGTACGGCCTGCTGGTCGCCCCGCTCGCCGCCGCCGTCGCCACCTCCCGGGTGTACGTGGGCGTCCACTACCCCAGCGATGTGCTGGCCGGTATCGCCCTCGGCGCCGGGGCCGCCGCGCTGACCTGCCGCTACTGGCCGCCGCGCCCCGAGGTCCCGGCGCAGGCCCGGCCGCGGATCTCGGCGCCCGCCCTGCCCAAGGGCGACGGTCTGGTCGTCTTGGTCAACCAGCGGGCCGGTACGGGATCCCCCACCGGCGCGTTCACGACCGCCGAGCAGCTGCGGGTGCTGCTGCCCGCCGCGGACATCGTGGAGTGCGGGCCCGACGACGACTTCATGGGCCTGCTCCGGCAGGCCGCCCAGCGCGCCGCCGAGCGGGCCGGGGCGCTGGGCATCTGCGGCGGGGACGGCAGCGTCAACGCGGCCGCCACGATCGCGGCCGAACGCGGGCTGCCGCTCGCCGTGTTCCCCGGCGGCACCCTCGACCACTTCGCGCTGGACCTCGGCGTACCGGCCTTCGAGGACACCGCACACGCCGTGGCCGAGGGCGACGCGGTGGCCGTGGACCTCGGCCGCGCCACGCCCCTCGCCGGCGGCGGCGAGACCAGCCACTTCGTCAACACCTTCAGCCTCGGCTTCTACCCGGAGCTGGTGCGGATCCGGGAGAGCCTGCAGGGCCGGCTCGGCAAGTGGCCCGCGGCCGCCGTCGCGCTCACCCGGGTGCTGCGCACCGCGCGCCCCATGGAGGTCGAGGTCAACGGGCGGCCGCGGCGGCTGTGGATGCTGTTCGCCGGCAACGGCGTCTACTCCCCGGAGGGTTTCGCGCCCGCCTACCGCCAGCAGCTCGACGACGGGCTGCTCGATGTGCGGGCGATCGACGGCGAGGAGCGGCTGGCCCGCACCCGGCTGCTGATCGCGGCGCTCACCGGCACGCTCGGCCGGTCACATGTCTATACGACGCGGCGAATGCGCCAACTGCGCCTGTCCGGCCTCCACGGCGTGGACAGCCGTGCCTACGACGGAGAGGTGGCCGCCGACCCCGCGGAGAAGCTGCTCATCGACAAGTGGCCGGGGGCGCTCACCGTCTACCGCCCCGCCGAACCGCAGAACGAGTTGCTCCAAAGGGCCCGTACGGCGGCGGCGAAGGCACCCCATCGGTGGAGGGCCCTACTACGCAAGTAGTACGCACAAGTCTGTGCTCAAGGACGACGACGGGGGCACACCCCACCGTCAAGGATGAGGGCATGGACGAAGACCGATCGGCCCAGGGGGCCGCGACGTGACCTCCCTCGCGCTGTCTGTGCTGCTGGCCCTGGCCTCGGCGGTCTGCTACGCCGCCGGAGCCATACTCCAGGAGCATGTCGCGGCCACGACGCCGCGCCTCGCGTCCGCTCCGCTGCGGCGCGGGAGTTGGTGGACCGCGGTGACCCTCAACGGGACGGGCGCGGTCCTCCATGTGATCGCCCTGGCCTACGGCCCGCTGAGCGTGGTGCAACCCCTAGGGGCTCTCACGATCGTCTTCGCCCTGCCGATGGCCGCCTTGTTCGTCCGCCGCCGGGTCGGCACGGCCGGCTGGCGGGGCGCGTTGCTGGCCACCGTGGGGCTCGCCGGGCTGCTCTCGCTGACCGGCTCCTCGCGGGCCCAGTCACTGGCCGAGCGGGACGGCTTCTGGCTGATCGTGATCACGGTCTCCGTCATCGCCGTGCTGATCGGGGCGGCACGTCTGATGCGGTCGCCCGGGATCCGCAGTGTGCTGCTGGCGGCGGCCGCGGGGACGGCCTTCGGTGTCTCGTCGGTGGTCACCAAGAACGTGGCCGTGGAGTGGACCTGGGACGCGTGGGAGGACGCCCTGCCCGGTCTGGTCACGATCGGGCTGCTGGCCTCGGGCGGGGTGCTGCTGTCCCAGGCGTCGTACCGGGGCGCCGGGCTGGCCTCGCCGCTGGCTACGGCGACCGTGGTCAACCCCGTGGTCGCCACAGCCGTCGGCCTCGCCGCGCTGGGCGAGCACTTCCGGCACGGCGCGCCCGGCACGCTGCTGGCCCTGGTGGCGGCCCTCGTCGCGAGCACCGGCCTGGTGATGCTCACGGTGCACAACGCCGAGGCGGAGGCCGAAGCGAAGGCGGCCGCCAAGGACGCCGAGGACGCCGAGGACGCCGAGGCCATCGCCACCGAGCAGCCGGACGCTCCCGGCCGCGACGGGCGCGATGCCGCCGGTGGCGCCGGTGGAGTCGGCGGGCCGGAGGTTCCGGAGGGGCCCGGCGGACCCGGCCCGCACGAGGTGCCGGTCGGCCCCGACGTGCCCGCCGAGCCCGGCCCCTCGCTCCGTCTCCCCCAGCCGATCCCCCGCCAGCCCACCGGCGACGAGGAGCCCGCCCCCCAGCTGTCCGACCCGCGTGTGCCCGACTGCGGCGAGGCCGTCCTGCAGCACCACGCCTAGGGGGCGCCCGGCAGATCTTCCCCTCCCCGCCCCTTCCCGCGGCATCGGTGTGCGGCTCCGCCGCGTGGCGGGGCTCCGCCCCTGGACCCCCGGGGTCTGGGGGCGGAGCCCCAGTTGAGGGAAGGGGCGGGGAGGGGAACAGACCCCGCTTGCTGAGCCGGTCGGTCAGGAAGGCATGCAGGTGGTCGAGGTCCTGCACGGCCACGCCGGGCGGTGGCCGGACCGGCGAACAACGGGAAACCGTCAACGACCTGCTGGAGACCGCGCAACGCCCCTGGTGACCGGGTCATCGACCGCTCGGTGCCGGTGAGCCGACCGGTGCGCCGGGCCGCCCCTGGCCGAGCAGTTCCACGAGCCCCGAGAGGCCCTCATGGCCATGGCCGCCGGCGACTTGGCGGGCCATGAGGCGGCCGATCGGGGCGATCAGTTCGGGGCTGATGCCCTGGTCCCGTGCGGAGTCGGTGAAGTTGAGATACGCGGCCGACTGCATGGCGAGGCTGGAGACCACCCCGGTGGCGTGGTCACCGGAGTCGATCTGCCGTGCGTAGCCGTCCACCGCCCCGGACATGGCGGTCAGCCAGCGCCCCACCAGCGGGGCGACATCGGCCGCCGCCACACCGTCCGACCGTACGAGGGCGTAGGCGTGCAGCACGCCGGAGAACATCCCGTACATCGCGCTGAGCAGGGCGATGTCGTACAGCGGGGCACGGCCGGGGTCCTCGCCGAGGTGGTGGCTCTCGCCGAAGAGGTCCAGCACGGGCCGGTGGTCCGCGAAGGCGGCGGGCGAGCCGCTGTAGAGGAGGAAGGCGGCGGGTGTCCCGATCATCGGCGGGACGGCCATGATGCCGCCGTCGAGGTACTGGGCACCGTGGCCGGCCGCCCACGCGGCCAGCTCACGGGCCTGCCGCGGAGTGCCGTTGGTGAGGTTGACGACGACCTTGCCGGACAGGGCGTCCCCGAGGGGGGCCAGCACCTGCCGTACGGAGTCGTAGTCGAGCAGACAGACCACCACCAGGGGGCTCGCCGCGACGGCCGCACCGGCCGTGGCGGCCGTCAGCGCGCCCTCGGCGGCGAGCGCCTCGGCCTTGGCCGCCGTACGGTTCCACACCGTCGTCCGGTGCCCGGCCCGCAGAAGGGCGCGGGCCAGGGCGGTGCCCATGTCGCCGAGGCCCAGCACCGTCACGGGGGATTCGCTCATTTCGGATGCTCCAGGGGTTTCGATACCGCTTGGTCGTAGGGGTCCGGCGCGCCGATCACAGGCTCGTTCCCCGGCGGTAGTGTGGGCAAGTACGCACTAAATAGTGCGTACTTACCTTGAGGTCAGTGGGGGCGGGCGGGGCTTTGGGAAAGCAGCCTTATGTCTGTGGTCTGGACGCGGCCGTAGATGTGATCGACGGAAAGTGGAAGGTCCTGATCATCTGGGCGCTCAATCACCAACGGTGCCGTTTCGGGGAATTGCGGCGGCTGGTTCCGGGCGTGAGCGAGAAGGTGCTGACGCAGCAGCTGAGGGAGTTGGAGGGGGACGGAATCGTCCACCGGGAGATCCACGACGTGAAGCCGCCGAAGGTGGAGTATTCGCTGACCGAGCTGGGCGACGAGCTGAATACGGCGCTGGGCCCGCTGGGCGCGTGGGGCAAGCGACGGATGGCGGCACTGGAGGAGGCGGGGCGGGGCTGACTCCCGTGCCGGACGGGCGGGTCGTATGCCTCCCGGCGGCGGGCCGTATGCGCCCGGCGGCGGGTCGTATGCCATCCGGCCGGGGCGGCCGTTCCGGCCGGATCGCGGCCCCACTGCGGAATCTCTTTTCCAACCGGCCCTCCACGGGGTAGTGGTGTGGAGATCACCCCGCTCACTTGGAGGCCCCGTGACCGACAGCGCTCCCCGGAGCCAACCACGCACTCCCTGGCGAGCCGTGTTCGGCGGCTCGATCGGAAATCTCGTCGAGTGGTACGACTGGTTCGTCTACGCCAGTTTCGCCACCTACTTCGCCGGAGCCTTCTTCCCCAAAGGCAACGACACGGCGCAGCTCCTCAACACCGCCGGAATCTTCGCGGTGGGCTTCTTCATGCGTCCCGTCGGCGGCTGGCTGCTGGGCCGGTTCGCCGACCGGCGCGGCCGCAAGGCGGCGCTCACCCTGACGGTGACGCTGATGTCGGCCAGCGCGCTGCTCATCGCCATCGCCCCGACCTATGACCAGGTCGGCTACTTCGGCGCGTTCGTGCTGCTGGTGGCGCGGCTGCTGCAGGGCCTGTCGGTGGGCGGTGAGTACGCGGCCAGCGCCACCTATCTCACCGAGGCGTCCCGGCCCGGCGGCCGCGGCTTCGTCTCCAGCTTCCAGTACGTGTCGATGACGGCGGGGCAGCTGATCGGCCTCGGTCTGCAGATCCTGCTGCAGCACACCATGTCCGATGACGCTCTGCACTCCTACGGCTGGCGCATTCCGTTCGTCGTCGGCGCCGTAGGGGCGGCCGTGGTCTTCTGGCTGCGGCGCAATCTGCTGGAGACCGAGGTCTACACGGAGGAGGACGCCCATCAGGGCCAGGAGCGGGGGACGATCGCCGAACTGCTGCGCCACCGCAAGGAGGCGGCGCTGGTCATCGCGCTGACCATGGGCGGCACGGTCGCGTACTACACGTACACCACCTATCTCACCAAGTACCTGTCGAACACGGCCGGGATGAGCAAGTCCGACGCCTCGCTGGTGAGCTTCTGTGCCCTATTCCTGTTCATGCTGTTGCAGCCGCTGGCCGGATCGCTCTCGGACCGGATCGGGCGCCGTCCGCTGCTGATCACCTTCGGCATCGGCTCAATGCTCTGCACCGTCCCCATCATGACCGCGCTCTCGCACGCCGACAGCTTCGCCGGGGCGCTGCTGCTCTCGCTCGCGGCGCTGGTCATCGTCACCGGCTACACCTCGATCAACGCCGTGGTGAAGGCCGAGCTGTTCCCCACCCATGTCCGGGCGCTCGGGGTGGCCCTGCCGTACGCGCTGGCCAACGCGCTGTTCGGCGGCACCGCCGAGTATGTGGCGCTGTGGTTCAAGAAGGGCGGTGCGGAGTCCGGGTACTACTGGTACGTCTCGGCGTGTGCCGCGGTCTCGCTCGTCGTCTACCTCACCATGCGGGAGACCCGGGACGCCGCCCTCTCCCGGGGCCGCGCCGACGACCCGGCCGCCCCGGGGAAGCAGCGGACGACGGCGGTGTGACGGGCCGAGGGGCCGGTCCCGGCGTCAGCGGCCGACGGTCACGCTCATCTGGGCCCAGACCACCCGTCCGCCGTTCACGCCCGGCCGGTCCCCCCACGCGTCGGCCAGGGCGCGGACCAGCGCGAGTCCGCGCCCGCACTCATCCTCCAGACCGGCCTCCCGCGGTGTGGGGACGGCCGGTCCGCCGCCCTGGTCGGCGACCTCGACATAGAACATCCGCCGCTCATGGGCGCGCAGCACACAGAGGATCTGCTCGCTCCCGGTGTGCACCAGGGCATTGGTGAACAGCTCGGACATGACCAGCTCGGCGGCCTCGCAGACATCCTCCGTAAAGCCCCACTCCGGCGCCCGGGACCGCACCCGGTGCCGGGCGATCGCGACCGAGGCGCCTCTGGCGGGCAGCTGGAACCTCTCCTGACGGAGGGCGGAGTCAACGCTCCCGGAGCTCGGGTGGTGGGCCATCGTCGAGCGCTGACGCAATGCCACGGCCATGTGCCTTCCGTCCGTCCTACCTGTGGGGGCGTGAATGCCGTACGTGAATGCCGCAAGTGCGCGACACAGCAGCCACGTTGGACCGGTCACACCCGTCACTATCGTTGCTGCGAGCATCAGTTGGCAAGGCGCGATCTGCAAAATGCAGAATAGCCAGCGCACTCTGTTGCCCCCACCTCGTACGTGGCACACTGATCCTGACAAGACCGTCCCAGGAGGTACGACGTGGGTGAAGCGCGGTCTGCCCCGACCGTCGGGCAGATGGTCCTCGGCATGCGGCTGAGGGACCTTCGCGAAAAAGCCGGCGTCAGTTACGACGTGGCTGCCAGGGCGCTGCACGTCAACCAGACCACGGTGCGCAGGATGGAGAAGGCCGAAGTCGGCCTGAAACTCCCCTACGTCGAGAAGCTGCTGCAGACCTACGGCGCCGGGCAGCAGGAGATCGACTCCTTCCTCGCGCTCGCCGAGGAGGCCAACCGGCCCGGCTGGTGGCACCGGTTCCGCGATGTGCTGCCGGACTGGTTCAGCCTCTATGTGAGCCTCGAGGGCGCCGCGAGCCGGATCCGCGCCTATGAGCCGCACTTCATACCCGGACTGCTGCAGACCGAGGACTACGCCCGCGCGCTGCTCTCCATCGGCTTCCCGCACGGGTCCGACCAGGAGCTCGAGCGCCGCGTGGCGCTGCGGATGGAGCGTCAGGAGCTGCTCAGCCGCCCGGACGCGCCGCATCTGTGGGTCGTGATGGACGAGACGGTGCTCCGTCTGTCCATCGGCGGGCCCGCGGTGATGCGCGCCCAGATCGACCATCTGATCGAAACGGTGCAAAGACCGAACATCACCCTTCAGGTGGTGCCGTTCTCCGCCGGCCCTCACCCGGGCATGGGCGGACCCTTCCAGCTCTTCCGGTTCCAGATCCCGGAACTGCCGGACATCGTCTATGCCGAGGGCCTGACCGGCGCCGGCTATCTCGACCAACGTTCCGATGTGGTCGCCTATCTGGAAGCCCTGGACCGCATGGGTACCCAGGCCACACCGGCGCGGCGGACGGAGAACTTTCTCCGTGGGATTCGCAAGGAGCTCTGACTGTGGATCAGGTACATGTGTACAACGGCATGCCCGCCAAACATTTGGGAACCGAAGGCTGGGCCAAGCCCTGGAGCGGCCCCAACGGCGGTGCCTGCGTGGAGGTCATGCGGCTGAACGACGGGCGGGTGGCCCTGCGTCAGTCGACCGATCCGGACGGCCCCGCCCTGATCTACACCCACCACGAAATCGAGAAGTTCATTCAGGGTGCCAAGGCCGGCGCCGCGGACTTCCTGCTCACACGCCCAGAAAACCTGACCACCTCGGCGGGTACCGCACCGGAACGGAGGGCCGCGTGACCGACAACGGGCTCGCCCCTGACCAGATCGACACCACCAAGCCGCACCCGGCTCGGATGTACGACTTCTACCTCAACGGCAAGGACCACTACGAGGTCGACGCGGAGGCCGCCGGGCGGGTGCTGGAGGTCTATCCGACGGTCCGGCTCAACGCCACCGTCAACCGGGCCTTCATCCACCGCGCCACCCGCTGGCTGGCCCGGGAGGCCGGGGTCCGGCAGTTCCTCGACATAGGCACCGGCATACCCACCGAGCCCAACCTCCACCAGGTGGCCCAGTCGGTCACCCCGGACGCCCGGGTGGTCTACACCGACTACGACCCCATCGTGCTGGCCTACGCCCAGGCGCTGCTCGTCGGCACCCCCGAGGGCCGTACGGCCTATGTGCAGTCGGATGTGCGCGATCCCCAGCGGATCATGAGCGCCCCCGAGCTGCATGAGACGCTGGACCTGGACCAGCCGGTGGCGATCTCCGTGAACGCGCTCTTCCACTTCATTCCGGAGCAGGACAAGCCGTACGAGATCATCCGCGAGCTGATGGCGCCGCTGGTCCCGGGCAGCTTTCTGATGCTGACCCACTCCACGCATGACTTCTCCGAGGAGACCTGGCGGAACGTCATCCGGGTCTACAAGGAGAGCGGGATCTCCTTCACCACCCGCTCCCAGAGCGAGGTCGGGGCCTTCTTCGACGGTCTGGAGCTGATCGACCCGGGTGTGTCGGAGCCCCACCACTGGAATCCGGACCCCGAGGACCGGCCGGAGGACATCCGCAGCGCGGACATCAACATGTGGGCGGGAGTGGCCCGCAAGCCGTAACGCCCGCGGCGGGCTGCTCCCCTCCCCGCCCCTTCCCACAACTGGGGCTCCGCCCCAGCCCCCGGGTCGGCCGACCCGGGTGTGCGCGGGGGCGGCCCGGCCATCCGCTGTGTCGGCGTGCCGATGGTGATCAGCACGCCGGTGCAGGTGTCCACGGCGACGGCGGTCGGCTCGTCGGCAGGGGGACGGCCGGGGCTTCGCGGCGTGGTGTTACGGCGCCTCGGTGGCGTCGCCGACCGTGAAGCCCAGTATCGCGCCCCCGCCCGGCCGCGGCCGGGCGAAGACGGTGCCGCGGTGTGCGAGGGCGACCTCGCGCACGATGGCCAGGCCCAGCCCCGAACCGGGCAGGCTGCGGGCGCCGGGCGCGCGGTAGAAGCGGTCGAAGACCCGCTCGCGGTCCTCCTCGGCGATGCCCGGACCCCGGTCGAGGACCTCCACCCGGCGGCCGCTGATCACCACTTCGACGGGCTCGGTGCCGCCCTGGTCGAACTTGGCGGCGTTCTCCACCAGATTGGAGACCGCCCGTTGCAGGGTGGCCGGGTGGCCCGTCAGCCGGGTGTCGCCCTCGGCCCGTACGGTGATCTCCCGGCCGGTCCGGCGCCGGGCGAGGGTCACGGCGGTGGTGGCCACCTCCTCCAGCGAGACCTCGGTACGGGGTTCGTCGTCCCGCTGCCCGGCCGCCAGGTCCACCAGCTCGTTGACGAGATCGGTCAGCTCCCGGGTCTCCCCCGCCAGATCCGCCAGCAGATCCTCGCGTGCGGGCCCCGGCAGTTCCTCGAAGCGGCGCAGCAGGGAGATGTTGGTGCGCAGCGAGGTGAGCGGGGTGCGCAGCTCGTGCCCGGCGTCCTGGACCAGCCGCCGCTGGTCGTCCTTGGAGCGCGCGAGCTGTCCGAGCATGCCGTCGAAGGCCCGGCCGAGGCGGCCCACCTCGTCGTCCCCGGCGACCGGCACCGCCACCTCCATCCGGCCGGTGGCGGCCACGCTCTCGGCGACCCGGGTCAGCCGCACCAGCCGCCGGGTGATCCGCCCGGCCAGCCACCAGCCGGCCAGCCCGGCTGCCAGGATGACGGCGACCACGAACAGCGCGGTGCGCTTCTGGAGCTCGCGCAGCAGATCCTCGGTGTCGCTGATCTGCTGGGCCACCTGGATCGCGCCGGTGCCGTCGCCCACGGCGACCGTGGCCATCCGGTACTGCTCCCCGCCGATGCCGATCTCGCGCCGTACGACGGTGCCCGGGGTACGGGAGGCGGCGGTCGTCCGGTCGTCGTCGACCACCGGCAGCGGGGGCTTGCCCGCGTCGTAGACCGTGCCCCGGCCGTTGATCACCTGGACGTCCATCCGGCTGATCCGGCGCAGATCGTCCCGCAGGTCGTACGGGACGGGCCCGACGGACTCCGAGGGGTACTGCCGCAGGATCACCTTCTCGCTGCGGACCTCGCCGCGCAGATCGCGGATGATGTCGTCGAACGCCGACTGCTGGTCCACCCGTACCAGCCCGGCGGCCGCGTCATAGCTGAGCCCGCCGACCAGGAGGGTGACCACGGTGGCCGCCGCCGAGAACGAGAGCGCGAAGGTGGTCCGCAGACTGGGCCGGCCACGGCGGAGCGGGGGGAGCCGCACCATCACTCCTCCCGCAGGCTGTATCCGACCCCGCGCACCGTGTGGATCAGCGGGGCACGCCCCTCCGGATCGACCTTGCGGCGCAGATAGCCGATGTAGACGGCGAGGTTCTTCGAGCCGGGGCCGAAGTCGTAGCCCCAGATGCGGGCGTAGATGGTGGTGTGGTCCAGGACGATGCCCGCGTTGCGGGCCAGCAGCTCCAGCAGGTCGAATTCGGTACGGGTCAGCTCCAGCTCCGTACCGCCGCGCCAGACCCGCCGGGCCGAGGAGTCCAGGCGCAGATCGGCGACCTCCAGCACCCCGTCGATGGCGGTGTCCTCCGGCGCGGCCGGTTCGGCGGGGGCGGCGCGGCGCAGCAGCGCGCGCAGCCGGGCGAAGACCTCCTCGATCTCGAAGGGCTTGGCCACATAGTCGTCCGCGCCGGCGTCGAGACCCTCGATCCGGTCGGCGGTCTCGACCCGCGCGGTGAGCATGAGGACGGGGGTGCGGTCCCCCTCGGCGCGCAGCACCCGGCATACCTGGAGTCCGTCCACGCCCGGCATCATCACGTCCAGTACGACCACGTCCGGGCGCTCGCGGTGGACGGCCGCCAGCGCCTCTATCCCGTCGGGCACGGCGGTGACGCGGTACCCCTCCAGGGTCAGGGCGCGTTCCAGGGCCTGGCGGATGGCACGGTCGTCCTCGGCGAGCAGCACGGTGTTCGTCACACCCCGAGTCTGCCAAGGCCACAGTGGTGCCCGCGGCGGGCGGGGGTCCTGAGCGGGGCTTCTTACCCCGCTCTCACCTTCTTCACGCGGTGGACTTACCGGACCTCGGCAAGGTGTCGACCAGCTTCCGGGGGAAACTCGCCCCGGCGACGCACCCGGCCGGAGAAAATACCGCATGAAGATCGCATTCCTGCTGCACAACGCCTACGGGATCGGCGGAACGATCCGGACGACCATGAACCTCGCGACGGCGCTCGCCGACCGCCACGAGGTCGAGATCGTCTCGATGATGCGGCACCGCGAGACGCCGCGTTTCGCCCTCGACCCGCGGGTGCGGCTGGTCCCCCTGGTGGACACGCGTCCGGAGAGCGCGGACGCGAAGAACCCGCTGTTCTTCGAGGCCAGCCGGGACTTCCCGGCCACCGAGAAGCGGATCAAGCAGTACAACCGGCTGATGGACACGCGGGCCGCGGAGTATCTGCGCGGCTGCGACGCCGATGTGATCGTCGGCACCCGGCCGGGGGTGAACGTCTACATCTCCCGCTTCGCCCCGCGTCGCGCCCTGCGCATCGCCCAGGAGCATCTGCGGTACGAGGCGCACAGCAAGAGGCTGCGGGCGGAGCTGGCCCCGTTCTACCGGGCACTGGACGCCGTGGTCACCACGACGGAGGCGGACGCCGCGGTCTACCGCAAGAAGATGCCGATGCCGGGGGTGCGGACCCTGGCGATACCCAACAGCGTCCCCGAGCCCGGCGTGGCCCCCTCCGCGGGCACCGAGCCGGTGATCGCGGCGGCCGGGCGGCTGGTCCGCGGCAAGCGCTTCGACCTGCTGATCGACGCCTTCGCGGAGATCTCGGTGAAGTTCCCGGCCTGGCGGCTGCGGATCTACGGCGGGGGCGCGGAGAAGGAGCGGCTCGCGGAGCACATCGAGCGGCTGGGCCTGTCCGGGAGCGCGGAGCTGATGGGGTCCCGCTCGCCCATCGAGGCGGAGTTCGCCAAGGCGTCGCTGGTCGCGGTCGCCTCGGACGCCGAGTCGTTCGGGATGACGATCGTGGAGGCCATGCGCTGCGGGGTGCCGGTGGTGAGCACCGACTGCCCGCTCGGCCCCGCCGAGATCATCAAGGACGGGGTCACCGGACGGCTCGTCCCCACCGGGGACAAGCACGCGCTGGCGAGCGCCCTGATGGAGCTGATGGGCGATGCCCCGGCCCGGCGGGCGATGGGCGCGGACGCCCTGGAGGGCTCCCGGATCTATGACCCGGAGCCGATCGCCCGGCGCTACGACCAGCTCTTCGAGGAGCTGCGCGCGAGCCGGTCCGCCCGCCTCTGGGATCGCTACCGGAGCGCCGCCCGCGCCCGTCTGCGGCGGCTGGCCCGGCGCTTCGGCCTCTCGCCCGCCCGCCGCACCCCGGCGGCGGGCCACAAGGCGAGCGCGTGACCCCGGGCCGGACCGCGCCGAGCCGGGCGCGGGGGTGCGCGCCCCGCCGTCCGGCGGTGCCCCGCCGTTACCAGGACGTCGGGGCGTAGTCCTTCAGGAAGCAGCCGAAGAGATCCTCGCCGTGCTCGCCCCGGACGATCGGGTCGTAGACCCGCGCCGCTCCGTCCACCAGGTCGAGGGGGGCGTGGAAGCCCTCGGCCGCCAGCCGCATCTTGTCCGGGTGCGGGCGCTCGTCGGTGATCCATCCGGTGTCGACGCTCGTCATCAGGATGGCGTCGGACTCGAACATCTCGCGTGCGCTGGTGCGGGTCAGCATGTTCAGCGCGGCCTTGGCCATATTGGTGTGCGGATGGCCCGCGCCCTTGTAGCCCCGGCCGAACTTGCCCTCCATCGCGGAGACGTTGACCACGTACTTGCGCCGGGCGGGCGAGGCGGCCATCGCCGGGCGCAACCGGCTGACCAGGATGAACGGCGCGGTCTCATTGCACAGCTGGACCTCGAGCATCTCGACCGGGTCCACCTCGTTCACCCGCTGCACCCAGGTGTTGCTCGGGTCCAGGTCCGGCACCAGCCCGCCCGCGTCGATCGCGGTCCCGGCCTCGATCCGGGCCGGTGACGCGGAGCCGCGGTTGAGGGCGAGGGCGGTGAGGTCCTGCGGGGTGAGGGCGCCGTCCCGGGGCGCGCGGGGCGCCGGCAGGGCCGCCTGGGCGCCGCTGCCGAAGGCTCCGAGGACCATGGACTCGGGGAGTGCCCCGGCGGGGAGCGGCGCGGACTCGCCCGCTATCAGCTCCGCGTACGCGTGCGGGGTGCGGCGGACGGTCTGGGCGGCGTTGTTGATCAGTATGTCCAGCGGGCCCGCGGCGCTCACCGCGTCGGCCAGCGCGATGACCTGGGCCGGGTCGCGCAGATCGATGCCGACGACCTTGAGCCGGTGCAGCCACTCCCCGCTGTCCGGCATGGTCTTGAAGCGGCGGATGGCGTCGACCGGGAAGCGGGTGGTGATGGTGGTGTGCGCGCCGTCACGCAGCAGCCGCAGCGCGATATACATGCCGATCTTCGCCCGGCCGCCGGTGAGCAGGGCACGGCGCCCGGTGAGATCGGTGCGGGCGTCGCGACGGGCCCGGTTCTCGGCGGCGCAGTCGCGGCACAGCTGGTGGTAGAAGGCGTCGACCTCGACAAACCGGGTCTTGCAGACGTAGCAGGAGCGGGGGCGCTCCAGGATGCCCGCGATCTCCGTGGTGACGGAGCTGGTGAGCGCGCGGCCCAGCGTCTCGTCGTCGATCCGGTCGGCGGCGCCGGTGGCGGTGGCCTCGGTCACGGCCTTGTCGTTCGCGGTCTTCGCGGCCCGCCGCTCCTGGCGCCTGCGCTGCTTCACGCTGCGGTAGATCCCGGAGGTGGCCCGGCGGACCATGACCGCGTCGGGGTGGTCGACCGGCAGCCGGTCGAGTTCCGCGAGGACGCTCAGACAGGTCGCCAGCCGCTCCGGGTCGATGCCCGGCTCCTCGGCCGGGGCACGCTCGGCCCGGCCTTCGTCAATCACCGTCATCGCCGCTGCCGCTTTCTGGTTCGCCTGTTCCCCTGGACAACGGCGAAACTTTACGGAAGCGGGGGCGTATGCGCCAAACCGCGCCCGGCCTCACCCTCCGGGCTTGCGGTACGCATAGCCGCCGGTCGGCGCCGGGGTGCCCGCTCCGGCCGGGTGCCCGGGGTCCGTCGTCAGCGCGCGGATCACACCGTGGTCCGGGGAGAGCGCACAGGCCGGGTCGGTGCGGGCGGCGTCGCCGGTCAGGGCGTACGCCTGGCAGCGGCAGCCGCCGAAGTCCTCCGCGCGGCGGGAGCAGGTGCGGCACGGCTCGCGCATCCAGTCCTCGCCCCGGTAGCGGTTGAAGGCGCCCGAGTGGTCCCAGATCCACTCCAGGGGGTGGTCGCGGACGTTGGGCGGGTCCAGGTCCGGCAGGCTCGCGGCGGCGGGGCAGGGCAGCACGGTCCCGTCGGGCGCGACGGTCAGCGAGACCGCGCCCCACCCGCCCATGCAGGGCTTGGCCACGCCGTCGAAGTAGTCGGGCACGACCCACACCAGGTCGGTGGCGCCGCCCAGCCGGTCCCGCCACCGCTGGACCGTGTCCCGTGCCCGGCCGAGCTGGTCGCGGGTGGGCAGCAGGGCGTCGCGGTTGCGCAGCGCCCAGCCGTAGAACTGGGTGTTGGCCAGCTCGATCCGGTCGGCGCCCCAGTCCAGGCCGCGTTCGATGATGGCGTCGAGCGCGTCGAGGTTGTCGCGGTGCAGGACGACGTTGATCCCGAGCGGCAGTCCGGCCGCGCGCACCAGCGCGGCGGCCCGTTCCTTGGCGGCGTACGAGCGGTGTCCGGCGATCCGGTCGGAGGCGGCCGGGTCGGCGTGCTGCAGGGACAGCTGGACACTGCGCAGCCCGGCGGCGGTCAGCGTGGCCAGCCGGGCGCCGTCCAGGCCCACTCCGCTGGTGACGAGCTGGGTGTAGATCCCGGCGGACTCGGCGGCGGTGACGATCCCGGCCAGATCGCCGCGCAGCAGCGGTTCCCCGCCGGAGAGATGGGTGTGCACCACGCCCAGCTCCCCCGCCTGGCGCATCACCTCCGTCCACTCGGCGGTGGACAGCTCCCGGGAGCGGCGGACCAGCTCCAGCGGGTTGGAGCAATAGGGGCAGTGCAGCGGGCAGCCGTGGGTGAGCTCGGCGAGCAGGGCCCAGGGGCGGGGCGCGGCGGTCATCGGACCCAGCCCTCCCCGCGCATCCGGTCGAGGAAGGCGGGGACGTCCTCGGCGACGGGCGCACCGGGGAAGCGGCTCCGGAGTTCCGCCACGATGGCGTCGAGGTCGCGGTCGCCGTCGCACAGCCGCAGGATCTTCGCGGCGCTGCCGCGCAGCACCACCACCCGTTCGGGCAGCAGCAGCAGATCGGCGTCCCGCACCCGGTCGTGGCGCAGGCTCACGGCGGAGGACAGCGCGGGCCGCCATCCGGCCGGGGCGGGTCCGGTGCCGGTGCCGGGGCCGGTCATGTGCCCTCCCCCTGGCCGTCCTTGGTGTCGGCGTGGTCGACCGCGTCCAGCAGCGACCACAGCACATCGCATTTGAAGGCGAGCGCCGCCACCGCGCGGTCCTCGTCCTCGGGGGTCCGTGCCCAGGTCAGGACCAGGTCGAGGGCCTCGGTGCTGTCCCGGCGCCCCTGGCCGACCCGGTTGCGGAAGTAGGCCAGGCCCGCGCGCTCGATCCAGGGGTAGTACCGCTCGAAGGCGTCGATCCGGGTGAGCATGATGCCGGGCGCGGACAGCTCGGTGAGCGAGGCGGCGACCGCTTCCAGCGGGCCGCGCAGCCGGCAGAAGTTGACATAGCCGTCGACCGCGAGCCGTACCCCGGGCACCACCTCATCACCCGACAGCAGCCGGTCCCGGTCCAGGCCGGCGGCCTCGCCGAGCCGCAGCCATCGCTCGATGCCGCCCTCGCCGTCGGTGGCGCCGTCGTGGTCCTGGATGCGCCGCAGCCACATCCGGCGCAGCCGTGAGGTGTCGAGCTTGGCGGTGATCAGCGCGTCCTTGACGGGGATGTGGCGCTGGTAGTGGAAGCGGTTGAGGATCCAGCGGCGCAGTTCGGCGGGGGTGAGCTCGCCCGCGTGCATCCGTACGTTGAAGGGGTGGCGGTCGTGGTAGCGCTCCTGCGCGACCGCGCGCAACCGCTCCTCGAGCCGTGTCCGTGGGGTGCTCACAGGTCGATCACCATCCCGTCGGCGGCCACCTCGACGCCCAGCCTCGCCAAGCCCGAGTGCTGGGGCGCGGCAGGGTCGTTGAGGGGGTTGGTGTTGTTGAGGTGGGTGTACAGGGTGCGCGCTCCGAGTGCGGCGAGCCGGTGCGCCGTGCCGTCCGGTCCGTCGATCGGCAGATGGCCCATGGCGGTGGCGGTACGCGAGCCGAAGCCGCTGGTGAGGGGCTCGTCATCGGACCAGAAGGTGCCGTCGACGATCACGCAGTCGGCTTCTTCGGCGGCGAGTTGGAAGGCGTCGGGCCAGGCGGCGAGCGCGGGGGCGTAGAGGAGGGAGCGGCCGGTCGCACGGTCGGTCAGCCGCAGGGCGACCACCCAGGCGTCGTCGTCCGGGGCGTCGAGTCCGGCCGCGTAGCGGGGGCGTTTGGCGGAGACGGGGACGGCGCCGACGGCGATGGGCGAGCCCTCGGCCAAGCGCTCCGCTGGAAGTGCCGCGATGCGTCGTTGGCCATCTGCGGCGCCGTCGTGGCTGGTCGCGCCCCGCGGCGGAGCCGGGTATCGATACGGCCCCGCGCCCCTTCGGGGCGCTGCCGAACCGTAGCGGACTTCCTCCGACCTGCTCAGCGGCCGGTCCCCGGGGCCGAGGGGGCGCCAGTCCAGCCGGGCGTAGGGGGTGAGGACCTCGCCCAGGTGGAGCCCGGTCAGCAGGGCGTGCCGCACCGGGGCGGTGGCCAGGATCTCGATGCCGTCCGCCTCGCGCAGCCGGGCGATGCCGAGGGTGTGGTCGAGTTCGGCGTCGGTGAGGATCACCCCGGCCAGCGGGGTCCGGCGCGGTTCGGGCCCGGGGTGCAGTTCGGGGCAGTCCTCGACCTGGTCGCCGAGGTCGGGGGTGGCGTTGACCAGATACCAGCGGCCTTCGTCGGCCTGGACGGCGAGCGAGGCATGGCGGCGGCGCCACCCCGGGTGGGCGCGTGCCCCGGAGCATCCGGGGCACGCGCAGTTCCACTGGGGTACGCCGCCACCCGCCGCGGTGCCGAGCACGCGCACGCGCATGGCGGGGAGCTCAGCGGGCGTTCAGCGAGTAGGCGGTGACCTCCAGCGCGGTCTCCACGACCACGTAGTCGGGCGTCTGCCAGGCGGTCTCGCCGGCCTCCGTACGGGTGCGGTCCGCCGCCTCGGGCGCCGTGCGCGGTGTGGTGTCGTTCATGGCTTCGGCCTGCCTTCCATCTGGGTGGGGGATAAATCAACGGGACGGGGCGGACGGGCCGTCAGCGGACGGTCCGGATCCGCGGTGCCCCGCCGTCGGTGGTGGTGCGGCCGCTCCCGGGGTGGGCGGATCCGATGCGCACCTCGTCCAGCGGCGGCTTGCGATGGTGCCTGGTGGTGTGGCGGCGCGATCTGCGGCCCATGAGGGCTCCTTCTCCGAGCTGTGAATGCCGAGGGAGGGATGGAGCGTGGTGATGTTCCGCTCTGTTGCAGGGTTACCAGCTGTCCGGGTGCGGTCAAGAAGCGTGCACCAAAAAGGTCATCCGACCTCTGATGGGTCGACAGCCCATGACGGGCGAAATCGACCACGTGGCCAACTTCCTGGCCCATACCAATCCTTGACGCCCCAAGAGACACCTCCTACCTTCCGCGATGCACTGGCTCCTCCCGCCGAATCTGTTGACGCATTTGGAAACCTTCCTTACAGTTCCCCGCATGTGAACGGGGATCAGACAGGAGAACGCGATGAAGAGGTACCGGAACACCGCCGCCCTGGCGGCCGCCACCGCACTCGCCGCCGGACTGCTGATCGGAACGGCCGGCACCGGAACCGCCGCCCCCGGGCGGGCCGATTCGGCTCCCTCGGACATCAAGACCGTCTCGTCCGGCTGGAGCATCCCCTGGGGGCTCAGCTGGCTGCCCGACGGCTCGGCGCTGATCACCGAGCGCGATTCGTATCTGCTCTACAAGCTCACCCAGTCGGGCACCAGGACGCAGGTCGGCACGGTGCCCAACGTGGTGACCACGGACGGTGAGGGCGGGCTGCTGGGCATCGCGGTCTCCCCGAACTGGAACACCGACCACGCCATCTACCTGATGCACACCGCGTCCGACGGCAACCGCGTCGCCAAGATGACCTACGACGGCTCCTCGCTGGGCGGCTACAAGGCGATCGTCACCGGCATCAAGAAGAACAAGTACCACAACGGCGGACGCCTCAAGTTCGGCCCGGACGGCTATCTCTACGCCACCACCGGCGAGGCGCAGACACCCGACCTCGCCCAGGACAAGAACTCCCTCAACGGGAAGATCCTGCGGATGACCACGGACGGCAAACCCGCCCCGGGCAATCCGTTCGGCACACTCGTCTACTCCTACGGCCACCGCAATCCGCAGGGCATCACCTGGGACCCGCAGGGCCGGCTGTGGGAGGCCGAGTTCGGCAACAGCAAGTACGACGAGCTCAACCTCATCGAACCGGGCAAGAACTACGGCTGGCCGATCTGCGAGGGCGAGTGCTCCACATCGGGGATGACCAGCCCCAAGCGCCAGTGGGCGACCGGCGACGCCTCGCCCAGCGGGGTCACCTACGCCGACGGCGCGATGTACCTGGCCGCGCTGCGCGGTGAGCGGCTGTGGCGGATCCCGGTGGACGGCACGAGCGCGGGCACCCCGAAGGCGTACTACACCAGCTCCTACGGGCGGCTGCGCACCGTGGAGACCGTACCGGGCAAGAACACGCTGTGGCTGTCCACGACGAACGCGGACAACAACGGCGGGGAGCCGGACGGCGCGGACAAGGTGTTCCAGGTCGAGTTGAAGTAGCGCCTTCGCGGGTGGGCACGGTCGCGGTCCGCCGGACCGCGACCGTACGCCCGTGTCAGTGCGCCCGTGTCAGTGCGCGAGCCGCTCGTTCATCAGCAGGAAGGCGCCCAGACCGTGGAGGTCGTTCGTATTGCGCTTGCGGCCGAGGTAGTAGGCCAGGTCCCCGACGTTGGTGCCCTCGCTGATGTCGGTGATGTTCGTCAGCCCGTCGGAGCCGACCGACACCTTCTTCAGTACGCCCTGATAGCCCCTGCGGACCGCCGAGGCGTATCCGCCGCCGCTGATCCAGCCGTGTTCCAGGGCGGCGTGCAGCATCAGGGTGTACATGCTGGAGGCGGAGGTCTCGGTCCAGTTGCCGGGGTCGCTCGCCTTGTCGACGACCTGGAACCAGCGGCCGGTGGCCGGGTCCTGGTAGCGCGCGAAGCCCTTCGCCAAGTGCCGTATGTTGCCCAGCAGTTCGGCGCGGCGCGGATGGTCCGCGGGGAGCAGCTCCAGCACCTCGACATGGGTCATCGCGGTCCAGCCGATGGCCCGTGCCCAGAAGTGGGCGGAGGTACCGGTGCTGGGGTCGGGCTTCCAGGGGGCGTCGCCGTCGGCGTCGTAGGCGTGGTAGATCAGGCCGTTGGCCGCCTTGAGGTGGCGGAAGTACGCCGAGAGGTTCCTGGTGACTTCCTCGTACGCGTAACGCTGGTCGCCGTAGGCGATGCCGTAGCGCAGCAGGAACGGCTGGGCCATGAAGACCCCGTCGCCCCACAGTTCGTTGGTCTTGCCGGTGGCGTGCCACATCCCGCCGTCGGCGGTGCGCGGATAGGTGGTGATCCGGTCCCGGATCTGGTCGGCGGCGGTCCGGTAGCGGGCGTCGCCGGTCTCCTGGTGGAGGATCAGCAGCAGATTGCCGGACTGCATCGCGTCCAGGTTGTCGAAGGTCCGGCTCATATGGCCGTCGGCGTCGACGAAGTTGTCCACCCACCCCTTGATGTACGCCAGGTACGAGGGCTCCTTGGTCCGCTGGTAGACGCGGTAGGCGCCGAGCAGGAACAGCCCTTGGGTGTAGCCCCAGCCGCCGAGGGTCTTGGGGTCCGGTTTGCGGGCGATGGTGGAGTCCACCACCGCCCGGGACCAGTCGGCGGGCGCCGCGTCGGCGCCCGCCGTCGGGAGGAGAAGGCCGCCGGTGATGCCCAGTGTGCTCGTGAGCAGGGTTCTGCGACTGACCACTGCAAGCTCCTTGGGTGTCAGGGCGCTTCAAAGAGCGCCATGTACACGCCAAGACTACCGCGAGTACCGACGAATGCTCCGTACCGGTGCAAAAGTGGAGGAAAGCCGAGGATCCGCCGCACCCGTCAGCAGCCCGGCCACCAGCCGGCCGGTGGCGGGCGCGAGCATCAGCCCGAGCATGTTGTGGCCGGTGGCCAGCAGCACCCGGGGATGGCCGGGCACCGGGCCGATCAGCGGCAGTCCGTCGGGGGTCATGGGCCGCGGCCCCACCCACTCCTCCTGGCGGTCGTCCCAGTCGGCATGGCGCAGATACGGGCGCGCGGCGGCCACGATGGCCTCGATGCGCCGCTGCCGGAACCGGTCGGCGTCGCGCTCGAACTCCATCGTCCCGGCGACCCGGACCCGCTTGCCCATCGGTGCGAGCACCACCTTGGCCGCGCCGAGGTGGACCAGGCGGGAGGGCGGCGGCTCGGCCGCCACCGAGAAGCTGTAGCCCTTGCCCGCCACCAGGTCGACGTCCTTGCCGAGCCCCCGCACCAGCTCCCGCGATCCGATGCCCGCGGCGATGACCACCGTGTCGGCGCGGAAGGTGCCCGCCGAGGTCCGGACCTCGGTCCGGCCGGAGCGGTCCACGACGGATGAGACACGCGCGCCCTCGACCAGCTCCACCCCGTCGCTCCGCAGCCGCTCGGCGAGCCGGTCCACGAAGAGCGAGGGGTCCAGGGACCACTGACGCTCCACCACGAACCCCGCCCGCGCGCCCTCGGTGAGCGAGGGCTCCGCCTCCGCGAGGCGGGCCCCCTCCAGCACACCGCCGGGCGCGATGGGCGCGTCCAGCCGGCGGAAGGCGGCGAGCGCCTCGGCGGCGTACTCCCGGGAGGGGAAGGCGAACAGGAAGCCGTCCTTGTGCGCCGCCCCGTCCACACCGGCCGCCTCCAGCTCCTCGAAGAGCCCGAAGGTGCCCCTCGCGAGGGCGCCGAGGGCGGCCGCCCCCCGCGCGTGGTGGCGCGAGGTGGCCCGCGTCCCGAACCGGACCAGGAACCGCAGCAGTTCGGCACCGGCCGGGGGGTGGATCGCCAGTGCGCCGTCCCGGCGGTGCAGCCCGCGCAGCGCCGTACCGATGACACCGGGCGCGGCCAGCGGTTCGACCAGGTCGGGGCAGACCTCCCCGGCGTTGCCGCGGGACGCGCCGCTGCCCACCCGGTCGCGTTCGACGACGGTGACCCGCAGCCCGGCGCCACTGAGGTAGTGGGCACAGGCCAGGCCGACTACTCCGCCGCCGACGATCGTGACCGTGGCGGGCGGGGTGTCCGGAAAGGTCATGAGGGCTCCTTCACCGCGGGGGACGGTGGGGTCGAAGTGGTGTCACGGCGGGCACGCGATCGCCCGCGGGGGCGGTGGTCCGTATCCGCCGCACTGGCGTCGGCGAGGGTGAGCCCGCTGGTCTCCGGGGCGAGGAGGTACGACGTTCCCCAGCCGATGGCGCAGATCACCGCGCCGAGGAGCATGGCCAGCCGGGTGCTGTGGTCGAGGACGACGGGCGCTCCCCAGGTGCCGATGGCGGCGCCGACGCGGCTGATGCCGGTGGCGAAGCCGTTGGCGGTGGCCCGGACCCCGGTCGGGAACAGCTCGGAGGGGTAGATGGCCTGGAGGCACTGGCTGGAGAAGCACGCCACGCCGAAGGCCGCGAAGAGGACGATCACGACGGCCGGTGAGGGGTGGGCGAGGGCCGCGAGGCCGAGCAGGGGGATCGCGGAGACGCCGAAGCTCCACAGGAGCAGGGTGCGCCGCCCCTTGTTGATGACCAGGATCCCCGAGAGCGAGCCGAGCACGAAGAAGATCTGCACCACGACCGAGCCGAGGTAGGAGTCGTTGCCGTCGGCCAGTCCGAAGGAGGACAGGATGGTGGGTTCGTAGGTGGTGATGGCGTAGATCGGCAGCAGCTGACACGCCCAGAAGACGCTGACGAAAACGGTCCGCCGCAGATAGGCGCCGCGGAAGATGTCGCCGTAGCGGGTGCGCGAGGCGGTGTCGGCCTCCAGGTCGTCCAGGCTCGCTCCGGGGCCGAGCATCTGCCTCAGCACGGCCTCCGCCTCCTGGCCGCGGCCCTTGCTGAGCAGCCAGCGCGGGGACTCGGGGGTGCCGAAGCGCAGCAGGAGGATGAGGACGGCGGGTATCGCACTGCTCGCGAGCATCCAGCGCCAGTCGTCATGGCCGGAGGACAGCATCGCCCAGCCGACGACGTACGCGACGGCGGCGCCGACCGACCACATGGTGACCATGATGACCAGCAGCGGTCCCCGGGAGTTTCGCGGCGCGAACTCGGAGGCGATGGTGCCCGCGATCGCGAAGTCGGCACCGATGGCGATGCCCATGAGGAAGCGCACCACGGTGAGCTGCCAGGGATCGGTGACGAAGAACTGGGCCGCGGAGAGCAGGATGAAGGCGGCGATGTCGAAGAGATAGACCTTCTGCCGCCCGACCCGGTCGGTGACATAGCCGAAGACCAGGCCACCGGCGAACATGCCGACCAGGGAGGCGGAGCCGATCACTCCGGCGTCGAAGGAGTCGAGGTGGTAGTCGGCGGTGAGGAGCGGAAGCGCGACGCCGATGATGCTGAGGATGTACCCGTCGCAGAACTCGCCGCCGCCGGCGTACAGCGTGATGAGCCAGTGCGTGCGGGTGGGGCGGGACTTCTCCAGGGATGCTGTGCTCATGGCCGTCTCCTGAGGAGGGCTCCTGGGGAGGAGGGGACGGATGGCCGGGCGGTGCGGGGCGCCCGGTGGTGTTGACGGAAGACGGTAGACAGCGACGGGCCCCCGGTCATCGTTCGAAGCGTACGAAGACATCGACCTGAAAACGGGTGGGTCTGTACGATCCGCCCATGGACCATCTTGGCGGCCCGCTCGGCGGCCCTCCCGTACTGACGCCGGAGCTGGCGCAGGAGATCGCCCGCGACATCGGGCGGATCACCGGTTTCAATGTACTGATCACCGATCCCGGGGCGGTCGTCATCGGCTGTGGCGACCTCGCGCGCGTCGGCACCGTCCACGAGGCGTCCCTGGAGGTGGTGCGCACCGGGCGCCCCGCCACCCACAGCGCCGAGCAGGCTGGCCGGATGCGGGGCGTACGGCCCGGGATGAGCCTGCCGATCACCGTCGGGGAGGAGGTGATCGGCACCGTCTGTCTGACCGGGGTGCCCGAGGAGGTGCACCGCTTCGGCCTGGTGGTGCGGCGGCAGACCGAGATCCTGCTGGAGGAGGCGGCGCTGCTGCGCTCGCGGATGCTCCATGAGCGGGCGGTCGACGACTTCGTCCGGGACATCGCGCTCTACGACCCCGAGGTGGTCGGCCCGGAGGCGGTGGCCGCCCGCGCGGTCGAGCTGGGGCTTATCCCCGGGGTGGCCCGGAGCGCGGTGCTGCTGGAGGTGCGTTCGGCGGGCGTCCCGGACCGGGCGGACGAGGGCCCCGCGCCGGTGTCCCGGCTGACGGTGCTGCGGACGGTGCGCGAGGTGTTCCGCGACCGCCAGGACGTGGCGGGCGAACAGACCGCGGGGCGGTACGCGGTGCTGGCCGCCGCGCACGAGGGGCGCGCGGCCCCGGAGCGGCTTCCCGAACGGTGCGAGCACCTGCTGACGCTGCTGGCGGAACGCCATGGTCTGGACGGCCGGATGGCCGTCGGCGAGCCGGCGGCCGGGGCGGCCGGGATGCACAACTCCTATCGCGACGCGGCGACGGCGCTGCGCACCGGACCGGCGGTCTTCCCCGGCGAGCGGGTCTTCGTCGCCTCGGAGCTGCGGGTGCCGCAGCTGCTCGGCTCGATACCGCCCCACGACCGGGCCCGGTTCACCGAGGCGGTGCTGGGGCGGCTGCGCGAGCAGCCGGACTGGCCGACGCTGCGGGAGACGCTGATCGGCTGGGCGGAAGGCGGCCTTTCGCTGGTCCGGGTCGCCGAGCGGCTGCACATCCACCGGAACACCCTGCTCTACCGGCTGGAGAAGATCGGGAAGTTGTCGGGCCGCCGGGTGCGCGAGCCCGGCCAGGCCATCGAGATGTATCTCGCCTCCCTCGCCGACACCCTCCGGGAGGGGGTCAGGTGACGTAGGCGGTCTCCGCTACGTGGCCGAAACCGGACGCCTCTGCGGGCGGGCCCACCCCCCTCGACGCCCCGGCCGGTCGTGTCAACCACCGACCGGCATAAGCCACCGTCACACCCCGTATGCGATCGGGACAATGCGTCACCACAAGACCGTCCGCAGGCAATAGTCTCGGCGTACAGGACGTGGCTGAGGAGGCGCCCATGGGGACCGGGGAACGCGAGCAGGCATACGCACGGGCACGGCAGGAGGCCGAGCGGCTCACCGCGAACGGCATCCAGGCCATCGCGCTGACCTGGGTGGACAACGCGGGTCTGACCCGGGTGAAGTCCGTGCCCACCGCGCGGCTGCCCCACGCGGCGCGGCGCGGGGTCGGGATGTCCCCCGTCTTCGACGTCTATCTCGTGGACGACTCCATGACCAACAGCCGCCATGTCGGCGGCCCGGACGGCGATCTGCGGCTCCTCCCCGACCTGGACCGGCTCACCCCGCTGGCCGCGCAGCCCGGCTGGGCCTGGGCCCCGGTCGACCGGTACGACCAGCGAGGCCGGGCGCACCCCGTCTGCCAGCGGCTGTTCGCCCGGCGGATGGCCGAGCGGGCGCGGGAGCGGGGGCTGACCGTGCGCATGGGGTTCGAGACCGAGTGGGTCGTCACCACGGGCGACCCGGACCAGGACCCGCCGCGGTACCCCACCGCGGGCCCCGCCTACGGCATGGCGCGGGTGGTCGACCTCGCCGACTACCTCGCCGATCTGCTCGGCGCGCTGGACGCGCAGCAGGCCGAGGTGCACCAGCTCCACCCCGAGTACTCCCCCGGGCAGTTCGAGGTGTCCCTGGCGCCCGCCGATCCGGTCGGCGCCGCCGATCTGGCCGTACTGGTACGGGAGACGATCCGGGCGTGCTCCGGGCGCGCCGGGCTCAACCCGATGTTCGGCCCGGTGGTGGACCCGGGCGGGGTCGGCAACGGCGCCCATCTCCATCTGAGCCTGTGGCAGGGGGACCGCAATCTGTGCCGGGACGGCGACGGGCCCGACGGCATGACCGCGACGGCCGAGGCGTTCCTCGCCGGGGTGCTGCGCGAGCTGCCCGCCCTGCTCGCCATCGGCGCCCCCACCCCCGCGAGCTACCTCCGGCTCGAACCCTCCCGCTGGGCCGGGGCGTACCAGTGCTGGGGCCTGGAGAACCGGGAGGCCGCGGTGCGCTTCATCACCGGCGCGCCGGACGACCCGGGCGCCTCCAACGCCGAGATCAAGTCCTTCGACCCGGCGGCCAACCCCTACCTGGTGGCGGGCGCGGTCATCGCCGCGGGCCTCGGCGGGCTGGACTCCGGGCTCTCCCTGCCCCCACCCGTCTCCGGGGACCCGGCCGTCGAGGGACGCGAGCGGCGGCTGCCCACCTCACTGCTGACGGCGCTGGAGCACTTCGAGGACTCGACCGTGCTGCGCGAGGCGCTGGGCGATCCGCTCTTCGAGTCCATCGCCGCGGTGCGCCGGGCGGAGTCCGCCCTGTTCGAGAAGTCGTCCCCGCGCGAGATCGCCATCGCGACCCGGAGGCGGTACTGACCGATGGAGGCCGCCGAGCAGACGGATCCGACCGAGCCGCCGCTGCCGCCCCTGGTGGACCACCACTGCCATGGGGTGGCCCGCTCCGAGCTGGGCTCGGCCGAATTCGAGGCGTTCCTGACCGAATCCGACGCGCCCGCCGCGCTCGGCACCACCTTCTTCGACAGCCAGCTGGGGTTCGCGGTGCGCCGCTGGTGTCCGCCGCTGCTGGACCTCGAACCGCACTGCCCGCCCGCCCCCTACCTCGCCCGGCGGCGCGAGCTGGGCGCACGGGAGGTGACCCGGCGGCTGCTGAGCGCCGCCGGGATCAGCGAGTTCCTGGTGGACACCGGGCTGCCCGGCAATCTGACCACCCCTCAGGAGCTGGCCCTCGCGGCGGGCGGCACCGCCCATGAGATCGTCCGTCTTGAGCAGCTGGCGGAGCGGATCGCGGACACCTCGCTGACCGCCGATGACTTCCTGACGGGGATGGCGGACGGGATCCGGGAGGCGGCCCGTACGGCGGCCGGTTTCAAGTCGGTGGCCGCCTACCGCTACGGCCTGGACTTCGAGCCCGATCCGCCGGGCCCCGGCGCCGTCCACACCGCCGCCGAGCACTGGCTCGCCCGGCGCGCCCAGGGCGGCACCGCCGCCGCCCGGGTCAGCGACCCCGTGCTGCTGCGCCATCTGCTGTGGTCGGCGGCGTACACCGGGCTGCCGCTGCAACTGCACACCGGGTTCGGCGATCCCGATCTGCGGCTGGACCGCTGCGATCCGCTCGCCCTCACCGACTTCATCCGCGCCGTGCGCCCCACGGGCTGCACGCTGATCCTGCTGCACGGCTATCCGTACCACCGCGGCGCCGCCTATCTGGCCGCCGTCTTCCCGCATGTGTACGCCGATGTGGGGCTGGCCCTGTCGCACACCGGGGCGCGGGCCGGGGCGGTGCTCGCCGAGATGCTGGAGCTCGCCCCGTTCGGCAAGGTGCTCTTCTCGACCGACGCCTACGGGCTGCCCGAACTGTATGTGGTGGGGGCGCGGCTCTTCCGGGAGGCGCTGACCGGGCTGCTGACCCACTGGGTGGCGGAGGGCGCCTGGTCCCGCCGCGACGCCCGCCGGGTGGCCGCGCTGCTGGGCGCGGACAACGCCCGCCGCGTCTACGGCCTGGGCACCCCGGCCCCCCGCGAGGGGTAAGCAGGTCAGAGGAAGTCCGCTACGGTTCGGGCGGCGCCCCGAAGGGGCGCGGGGCTGTGTCGATGTGCGGCTCCGCCGCGGGCGCGACCAGCCACGACGGCGCCGCAGTCGGCCGACGACGCATCGCGACACTTCCAGCGGAGCACTTGGCCGCCCCGGCCCCGCGGCTCACGTGCGCGGCCTGCCCGCCCTTGGCCCGGAGAGCAACGGGCCGCCGCCCCGCGCGGGTACGGGGTCAGCCGCCCATTCCCCCGGCCCCGCCCCGCGCCCGGACCCCGACCGCGACCCCGACCGCGACCGCGCCAAAACGCCCCACCCCCGCCCGGCGGCCGACCGGGCGCCGACGCGCACCCGGAGATGGCGGCCGACGCCAGACGCGGAGGCCGCCGCCGCGGGCCACACCCGCCGCACACCGCGTACGGACCGGGGCGCCCACGCCCCCACCCCCGGCAGGGCGCACACCCGTGCGCGCCCGAAAGGCAGCGGCCCAGAACGCGGCGGCCGACGCGAGGCGCGGGGCGGCCGACGCGCGACGCGGATGACGCCCGGCCCCGGGGCGCCGCGTCTGTACGCGGCGGAACCGGGGCCCATGCCATGCGCGGAGCGCGTACGCAGTACCGTGCCCGGAACGTACTCGACCGTAACCGGAGGAGATCGCATGCGGATCGCCGGCACGACCGTCCTGCTCACCGGGGCCACCGGCGGCATCGGCCAGACACTGGCCCGCGCGTTCGCGGCCAAGGGCGCCAAGCTGCTGCTCACCGGGCGCCGTGAGGAGGTGCTGCGGCCGCTGGCCGAGCGGCTGGGCGGCCGGGTGATCGTCGCCGATCTGGCCGAACAATCCGATGTGGAGCGGCTCGTCGAGGAGGCGGCGAACGCCCAGATCCTCATCGCCAACGCCGCGCTGCCCTCCAGCGGCCCGGTTCTGGACTACCGGCCCGAGGAGCTGGACCGCGCCCTCGATGTCAATCTGCGCGCGCCGATCCTGCTGTCGCGGCTGATGGCGCCGCGCATGGTGGAGGCGGGCTCCGGCCACCTGGTGATGATCGGCTCGCTGTCGGGCCGTACGGCCTCCCCCGGCGCGGCGCTCTACAACGCGGCCAAGTTCGGGCTGCGCGGTTTCACCCTCGGGCTGCGGCAGGACCTGCACGGCACGGGGGTCGGGGTCTCGCTGGTGCAACCCGGATTCGTGGGCGACGCCGGGATGTTCGCCGACGCGGGCACGTCCCTGCCCACCGGTGTCCGTACGATCTCCTCCCGGCGGGTGGCGGCCGCGACGATCCGGGCGATCGAGCGGAACCGGGCCGAGGTGAACGTGGCCCCGCTGGAGCTGCGCCTGGGCAGCGCCATCGGCGGGCTGTTCCCGAGCATCGCCGAGCGGGCGCAGCGGGGCGCGGGTGCCGGTGAGACGTCCCGTCAGCTCGCCGACGGGCAGCGCGACAAGCGATAGCGCCCCGCGCGCGCCCGCACACCACGGTTCTGTGCGCGGGCCCGGGGCTTCGCCCCCGACCCCCTGCTGTCCGTGGTCCAGGTTCACCCACACCGTCTCGTTCGACGGCCCGAGATCCGGTGTGCTCGGCGGCGCCGAGCTGCTCGGTGGCCCAGCGGAGGGCGATGAACCAGAAGGCCGGCTCGCCCTCGATCCGCGCCCCCGATCCGTCCGGCGCGGTCGGCCGCACCCAGCGGACATCGCGGTGTCATCGGCCTGTCCGTCAATGACCCGCCCGCGTACAGGTCATTGACACCGCCCAGCCCCCGTGCCAAAGTTTCGCGACCCTGGTCGACAACGTTGTCAGACGGAGGTGCGTCCCATGCGGTCGCTGATCGGTGGAATCCGTGCGCGCGCTGCGGGCACGCTCGCGGGCGTGATGACGGCGGCCCTGCTGGGCGGCGGTCTGCTGGGACCGCCGGGCGCCTCGGCCGCCGCGGCCGCGTCCCCTCCGGCCGACCCCACCTCGCTGGTCCATCCGTTCGTGGGCACCGAGAACTTCGGCAACACCTTCCCCGGGGCGAGCGCCCCGTTCGGCATGGTCCAGGTCAGCCCGGACACCGGCGGCCAGGGCGGCTACGACTACGACCAGAGCGCCATCCACGGCTTCAGCCAGACCCATCTGTCCGGTGTGGGCTGCGGGGTGGCGGGCGAGCTGCCCATCATGCCGACGACCGGCGCGGTCGACGACGTCGACCCGGAGCACTACCGCTCCACCTACAGCCATGACGACGAGGAGGCCACCCCGGGCTACTACCGGGTGGGACTGAAGTCCTACGGCATCGACGCCGAGCTGACCGCCACTCAGCGCACCGGCTGGCAGCGCTACACCTTCCCGGCCACCGGCGCGGCCAACGTGCTGTTCAACACCGGCAAGGCCAATCAGAAGGTCTTCGGCTCCGAGATCCGCGTGGTCGGCGACCGGACCGTCGAGGGCCGGGTGGAGGCCGGGAACTTCTGCGCCGGGAAGGACCGGCACACCGTCTACTTCACCGCCACCTTCGACCGCCCCTTCGCCTCCTACGGCACCTGGCGCGGCTCCACCCCCACCCCCGGCTCCCGCGAGGCGGCCGGCGAGGGCGGCAACGGCGCCTGGGCCACCTTCGACGCGACCCAGGACCGGGATGTGGTGGTCAAGGTCGGGCTGTCGTACACCGGCCCCGAGGGCGCCCGGAAGAACCTCGCGGCGGAGACCGGGGACTCCTACGACTTCGACGCCACCCGCGCCGCGCTGCACGACACCTGGCGGAAGAAGCTCGACGCGATCCGGGTCGGCGGCGGCACCGAGGAGCGGCAGCGCGCCTTCTACACCGCGCTGTACCACGCCCAGCTGCACCCCAATGTGGCGGGCGACGTGGACGGCCGCTACACCGGTTTCGACGGCGCGGCCCACACCGCCTCCGGCTACACCCCGTACCAGAACTTCTCGCTGTGGGACACCTATCGGCCGCAGAACCAGCTGCTGGAGATGGTGGAGCCCGGGGTGGCCCGCGATGTCGCGCTGTCGGTGGTCGCCATCGGCCGGGACGGCGGCTGGCTGCCGCGCTGGGCGCTGGCCAACAGCGAGACCAACATCATGACCGGTGACCCGGTGACCCCCTTCCTCGTCGAGGCGTGGTCCAAGGGTCTGCTGGCCGGGCACGAGGACGAGGCGTACGCGCTGCTGAAGAAGAACGCCACCAGCACCCCGCCCGCCGGCTCGCCCTACAACGGCCGCTCCGGAGTGGACTATTACCGCGAGCTGGGCTATGTCCCCTCGGGGCTGAAGCTCGGCACCGACTGCGCCGACAAGGGCGGCGACAACGACTGTGTCCACCCCGCCTCGGCCACCCTGGAGTACTCCGCCGCGGACTCCGCGCTCGCCCTGATGGCGCGCGGGCTCGGTCACCGCGCCGACGCCCGGATGTTCGCCGAGCGCGGCCAGACGTACCGCACGCTGTGGGACGACTCGATCGGGCAGTTCCGGCCGCGTACGGCCGACGGCGCGTGGGTGACCCCGTACGACCCGGTGGAGGCGGGCCGGCAGTTCCACGAGGGCGGCGCCTACCAGTACCAGTGGCTGGTGCCGCAGGACCCGGCCGGGCTGGTGGGACTGATGGGCGGCAGGAGCGCGACCGAGAAGCGGCTCGACGACTTCTTCGCCTACGGCAAGCTGCTCACCGACCCGGCGGGCACCGCCCGTGAGGACTGGATCTCCGCCCCGTACGACTACTACGGCAAGCCCACCTACAACCCCAACAACGAGCCCGATCTGCACGCCCCGTACATGTATCTGTGGGCGGGCGCGCCCGCGAAGGCGGCGACCGTGGTGCGGGCGGCCATGACCCTGTTCACCACCGGCCCGGACGGGATGACCGGCAATGACGACCTCGGCACCATGTCGGCCTGGTACGTCTTCTCCTCGCTGGGGCTGTACCCGACGATGAGCGGCGGGGACTTCCTCGCCCTGTCCAGCCCGCAGTTCTCCTCGGCCGTGGTCCGCGTCGGGCACTACGGCACCCGGCAGGGCGGCACGCTCACGGTCACCGCGCCGGGCGCGAGCGACGCCAAGCGGTATGTCCGCAGTGTGTCGCTGAACGGCCGGAACGTGGCGCGGACTTGGCTGGACTGGGACCAGGTGGCCCACGGCGGGAAGCTGGCCCACCGGCTGTCCACCGAGCCGTCGTCCTGGGGCACCGGCCGGGGCGCGGAGCCGCCGTCGGTGGGCGCCACCCGCAAGGGCTGATACCGGCCGGTTGTGGTGTAGGTTCTATGGCCCGCCTGGACACACGGGCCATGGGGGATGGTGGTCGAGCGAGGGAGCGGTGTCCATGCGTGCTGTGGTGTTCGACGAGTTCGGGCGCCGGCCCGAGGTCCGGAGCGTCGAGGACCCCGCTCCCTCCCCGCGCGGCGCGGTGATCCGCGTCGAGGCCACCGGACTGTGCCGCAGTGACTGGCACGGCTGGATGGGGCACGACCCGGACATCCGGCTGCCGCACGTCCCCGGCCATGAGCTGGCGGGGGTGATCGAGGAGGTCGGCCCCGACGTCCTCAACTGGCGCCCCGGGCAGCGGGTCACCGTGCCGTTCGTATGCGCCTGCGGGCGCTGTGCCGCCTGTGCGGAGGGCGCCCAGCAGGTGTGCGAGCGGCAGACGCAGCCGGGGTTCACCCACTGGGGCTCGTTCGCCGAGTACGTGGCGATCGAGAACGCCGATGTGAACCTGGTCGGGATCCGCAACGAGCTGTCGTTCACCACCGCCGCCGGTCTGGGCTGCCGCTTCGCGACCGCCTTCCGCGCCGTCGTCGCCCAGGGCCGGGTGGCGCCGGGCGAGTGGGTCGCGGTGCACGGCTGCGGTGGAGTGGGGCTGTCCGCGGTGATGATCGCCGCCGCGGCCGGGGCCCGGGTGGCGGCGGTCGACATCTCGCCGGAGGCGCTGGCCCTGGCGGAACGGTTCGGCGCGGCCGTGTGCGTGGATGTGGCGTCCACCCTGGGCTCGGTGGCGGAGGCGGTCGCGGACGCGACGGGCGGCGGCGCCCATGTCTCGCTCGACGCGCTCGGCTCCCCGCGGACCTGCGCGGCGTCCATCAAGAGCCTGCGCCGCCACGGCCGCCATGTCCAGGTCGGGCTGCTGCCCCCGGCCGCCGGGACCCCGATGATCCCGATGGACCGGGTCATCGCGCTGGAACTGCGGCTGCTGGGCAGCCATGGCATGGCCGCCCATGACTACGGTCCGATGATGGAGATGGTCGAGGCCGGTTCGCTGCGGCCGGATCTGCTGGTCACCGATGTCATCGGGCTGGGCGCGGTCCCGGAGGCGCTGTCCACGATGGCCTCCGGGGGCAGGGGCGGGGTCACGGTCATCGAACCGCACCGCCCGCCCCTGGCCGGGAGCTGACGGGCCGCCCTGGCCGGGGCCGTCGCGGCGGAGCCGCCAGGCCGGAGCCCGCAGGCCGGGGCCGCCAGGCCGGGGCCGTCGCCACAAGGGTCAGAGCGGCAGGGCGCCCGTCGCGAGGGCGGCGGCGGTCATCACGAGCGTGGTTCCGAAGGCCCAGCGGAAGAGGAAGCGCTGGTGCTCCCCGAGCTGTACGCCGCTCATGCTGAGGAGGATGAAGGTCGCGGCGGTGAGCGGGCTCAGCGGGAAGCCGGTGGTCATCTGGCCGAGGACGGCCGCGCGGGCGATCTCGGCGTGATCGGTGCCGAAGGCGTCGGCGGTCCCGGCGAGCACCGGCAGCACCCCGAAGTAGTAGGCGTCCGGGGTGAGGACGAGGCTCAGCGGCATGCTGGTGACGGCCACGAGCAGCGGCAGATGGCCGCCGAGCCCGTCGGGGATGATGTCGACCAGCGCCTCGGCCATCTTCCCGATCATCCCGGTGCCGCCGAGGATGCCGGTGAACACCCCGGCCGCGAAGATCATGGTGATGACGAGCACCACGTTCTTGCCGTGCTTCTCCAGCAGCTCCTGCTGGTCCTCCCAGCGGGGGTGGTTGACCAGCAGCGCGAGGACGAAGGCGAAGACGAAGAGCACGGGCAGCGGCATGGCCTCCAGCACCAGGCAGACCAGCAGGGCCACGGTGAGCAGCAGATTGAAGACGGTGAGCGCGAGACCGGGGCGGGCGGCGACCCGGGGTGTGCCGGGGCCGTCCCCGGCCGCCACCTCGGCGCGCGGCGCGGGCTCGAGTGCGCCGAGCCGCCGCCGCTCACGGCGTCCGATGAGATACGCGGCGAGCAGCACCCAGGCGATACCGGCGGCGAGGGCGGGCAGCAGTGGCGTGATGATGTCGGAGGTGTCGATCTTCAGGGCCGCGGCGGCGCGGGCCGTCGGCCCGCCCCACGGGATCATGTTCATCACGCCCGCGCCCAGACCGACCACCCCGGCGAGCACCAACCGGCTCATCCCCAGCCGCTGATAGACGGGGAGCAGCGCGGAGATGGTGATGAGGAAGGTGGAGGCGCCGTCGCCGTCGAGCCCGACGCATACGGTCAGAACGGCGGTGCCGACCGTGATCCGTACCGGGTCGTTCCTGGTGGCGCGCAGAATGCCGCGGATCAGCGGTTCGAAGAGGCCCGCGTCGATCATCAGGCTGAAGTAGAGCACCGCGAAGGCGATCATGATGCCGGTCGGGGCGACCTTGGACAGCCCGTCGAGCGCCATCGGGCCCAAGTCGTCGCCGTATCCGCCGATGACCGCGGTGGCCACGGGCATGAGGACGAGGGCCACCAGCACCGAGACCCGTTTGAACATGGTGAGCAGCAGGAAGCCGCCGATCGTGCAGAACCCCAGTGCTGCCAGCATGGCCGCTCGCTTCCTCGTCCGGTCGGGTGCTGCCGAAGAGTTTCCGAGCGGGGAAAGATCCGCGTCCAGCATTGAACACAGATCTATCCATGCGTTTCGCGCAACAGTTCCCCTGCCCGGCCGCCCCGCCTACGCTCACGGACCATGGACGTCACCCTGCGCCAGCTGACCGCGTACGCCGCGGTCGCGCGCGCCGTGAGCTTCACCGCGGCCGCCGCCGAACTGCATGTGTCCCAGTCGTCGCTGAGCCGTGCGGTCGCCGATCTGGAACGGACGCTGGGGATGCGGCTGCTGGAGCGGGACACCCGCAATGTGCGGCTCACCCCGGCGGGCGCCGAGGCGCTGCGGATCGCCGACCAGATCCTCTCCGCGCACCGCGCGGGCCTGGCCCAGCTGGGTCGCTACGGCGCCGGTGAGCGCGGTGCGGTGGCCCTGGCGACCCTGCCCTCGGTCGCGGCCGTGCTGCTGCCGCCGGTGATCTCCGCCTTCCGCGCCCGGCGCCCGGAGATGACCGTACGGCTGCTGGACGGGCTGGAGCGCTCGGTGCTGGACCGGGTGATCGACGGGGACGCCGACTTCGCGGTCAGCACGGTGGCCCGGCGCGCCCCGGGCATCACGCTGCGGCCGCTGGTGCGGGACCGCTTCGACGCGGTGCTCCCGGAGCACCATCCGCTGGCCGAGCGGGCGGAGGTGACCTGGGAGGAGCTGGGGCGGGAGCCGTTCCTCGCGGTGGGCACCGACTCCAGCGTGCGCCGGATGACCGACGCGGCCTTCGCCCAGGCCGGGATGGAGGCGAACCCGGCGACCGAGGCGTCGAACGTGGCCACGGTGGGCGGTCTCGTGGCGGCCGGGCTCGGCGTCTCCGCGCTGCCCGCCCTGGTCCATCCGCTGGTGGGGCCGGGCCGGCTGGTGCGGCGCCCGCTGGTGGGGCCGGTGGTGGAGCGCCGGCTGTACGTCGTCCTGCCGACGCGCCGCACGCTTCCGCCGGGGGCGCGCCGCTTCCTGGAGCAGCTGGAGGAGTTCCGCTCCGCGGCGGACGCCCTGCCGGCGGGGGTGATGTGGGAGGAGGCGAGCGAGGACCGGTGAGACCCCGGGGCGCCGCCCCCGGCTCATGCGGGTCCGGCGATCCTTGCGAGATCCGCATGAATTGATCCCCTTTCATTGCTGGACGCGCATACGCCCCGCCCCGCAGCCTGGCCGCATGGAGGACCAGACCAGCACAGGGCAGGGACAGCTCACAGGGCAGGGACAGCTCACAGGGCAGGGACAGCTCACAGGGCTGAAGGTGGTGGAGTTCGCGCATGTGGTGGCGGGCCCCCTCGCCGGGGGGATGCTCGCCGACCAGGGCGCGGACGTCGTCCACGTGGAGCCGCCGGGCTCAGGTGACGCGGCGCGGGCGATGGGCCCGCGGCGCGACGGCGTACCGCTCTGGTTCAAGGTGGCGGGCCGCAACAAGCGCTCGGTGACCCTGGATCTGCACCACGAGGAGGGCCGGGAGGTCGCCCGGGAGCTGATCGCCTGGGCCGATGTGGTGATCGTGACGCTCCGGGCGGGCCGGCTGCGCGCCTGGGGCCTGGACTGGGAGGCCGTCCACGCGCTCAACCCCACCGCGATCCTGCTGCAGATCTCCGGTTTCGGCGCCACCTCCTCGCGGGCCGACGCCCCCGGCTTCGGGAAGATGGGCGAGGCCCGCAGCGGGGTGGTCCATCTGACCGGCTTCCCCGAAGGCCCGCCCGTGCACACCGGCTTCTCGCACGGGGACGCGGTCACCGGGCTGATGGGCGCGTTCGCGGTCCTGGCCGCGCTGCACCGCCGTGACACCGATCCGGACTCCTTCGACGGCGAGTGGATCGACCTGGCTCTGTTCGAGCCGCTGTACCGCCTGGTGGAGTGGCAGATCATCGCGTACGACCAGCTCGGTACGGCCCCCGAGCGGGCGGGCAACCAGCTGGCCGTCGCCCCGGCCGCCGTCATCAACACCTACCGCAGCGCCGACGGCGACTGGCTCACCGTCACCTCCGCCACCACCCGGTCGGTGCGCAATGTGGTGCGGCTGCTGGGCCTGCCCGACGAGGAGTTCACCACCGTGGAGCAGCAGCACGCGGGGCGCGAGCGGCTCGACACGGCGCTGCGGGAGTGGGTGGCGGCGCGCCCGGCGGCCGAGTGCCTGGCGGCGTTCGAGCGGGCCGAGGTGGTGGCCTCGCGGGTGTTCACCGCCGCCGACATCGTCGCCGACCCGGTCTACGCCGAACGCGAGGACATCATCTCGGTGGACGACCCCGACCTCGGCCCGGTGCGGATGCAGGCGGTGATCCCGCGCTTCCACCGCTCCCCCGGCGCGGTATGGCGGACCGGCCCCGCGCTCGGCGCGGACAACGCGCTGGTCTACGGGGAGTGGCTGGGCATCGACGGCGGGCGGCTGGCGAAGCTGGAGGCAGAGGGTGTCATCTGACGGCACGACGGCTCCCCGTATCCCCCTGCGCTCCCTGCTCTTCGTGCCCGGCAGCCGCACCGGCTGGCTGCCCAAGGCGGAGGCGGCGGGCGCCGACGCGGCCATCCTCGACCTGGAGGACGCCGTCCCGGAGGACGGCAAGGCGGCGGCGCGGGAGGCGGTGGCCTCGGCCGTCGACCGGGCGGCCGGAACGGCCGGTCCCATGCGGCTGCTCGTACGGATCAACGCGCTGGACCGCGCGGCCGGCTGGCAGGGCGCCGACGAGCTGCGGGCAGTCGCCCGACCCGGGCTCTACGGCATCGTGCTGCCCAAGGTGAGCGGCCCCGAGGACGTGACCACCGCCGACCGGCTGCTGGCCTGGTGCGAGCGCGAACACGGCCTGCCCGATGGCCATTTCGCCCTGCTGCCGCTGCTGGAGACGGCACGCGGGCTGCGCGAGGCATACGCCATCGGCCGGGCCGCCGCCCGGATCGCCCACCTGGGCGCGGTGACCGCGCCGGGCGGGGACGTGGAGCGGGCGGTCGGCTACCGCTGGAGCCCGGAGGGCGAGGAGACCCGCGAGCTACGGGCCCGGGTGCTCCTAGACGCCCGCGCCGCGGACCGCCCCCATCCGGTGGCCGGGCTGTGGGCGGACGTGGCGGACCTCACGGGGCTACGGCGCTTCGCCGAGCGGAACCGTGCCCTGGGGTACGAGGGGATGGCCGTGATCCACCCGTCGCATGTGCCGGTGGTCAACGAGGTGTTCTCGCCGGACGCGGAGGAGCTGGCCCGCTGCCGACGGCTGATCGCGGCGGTGGAGCGGGCGCAGGCGGAGGGGACGGGGGCGGTGCGCTTCGAGGGCCGGATGGTGGACGAGGCGATGGCGGCCACGGCCCGCCGGACCCTGGCCCGCCACGACGGGGGCTGAGGGCCGCTGCCCCCATGCGCCCCGGCCGCAACCGATGAGTTTCGCCGTGGTCCGGAGTCATAGACAGGCACCGAGCGAAAAAGCGAGACCGCGAGTCCGCGGGACGGGAGTGTCATGAGGATCGTCGTTATCAGCCACGTCACCCTGGACGGTGTCACGCAAGGGCCCGGACGGGCCGATGAGGACACTCGCGATGGGTTCGTGCATGGCGGCTGGGCCGCTGAGCGGGGTGGGGACGAGGCCGTCGGGAGGGCGTGGGGGCGGCGGCTGGCCGCGAGCAGTGGGTATCTCCTGGGGCGCCGCACCTACCAGGAGGTTCTGGGCCACTGGAACACTCAGGACAGCCCGTTCCGCGACGCCCTCAACAACGCCCCCAAGTACGTCGCGTCCAACACCCTGGCCGAGCCCCTTCCGTGGCCCAATTCCACACTGCTCAGTGGCGACATCCCCGCGGCGGTCGCCGAGCTCAAGAAGACCCCGGGCAACGACCTGCACATCATGGGCAGCGGCGCGTTGATCCAGTCACTTTCCCCGCTGGGTCTCGTCGACGAATATCTGCTCTGCGTCCACCCGCTCGTCCTGGGCGCCGGGCGCCGTCTGTTCGCCGACGGCTTCGGGCCCGTCGCGTTCCGTCTCGCCGACGCGACCCCGACGGCCACCGGCATCGTCATCGCCACCTATCGGCCCCTCGGAGAGTACGCCTGACCGTCCGACGCCCCGGCGGCGAGCAGCAGTTTCGCCGCCACCGTCGTCCCGTCGGTGCGCATCCTGCCCGCCACGGCCCTCGACCGGGCCCGGGTCCCGGGGGTCAGGGCCGTCTTCACGCGGCCGGCAGGGAGTCGAGGGTCGGGGCCGGACCGTCGCGTGCCGCGCCGATGCCCAGCTCGGCTGCCGTCCGGACGAAGTCGTCCATGTGGGCGCCGAGGAGATCGGCGATGGCCGCCAGCAAGTCGACCGGGGGCGTCGACCGGCCGTTCTCGTACATCGAGATCGAGGTGAAGTCGCGGCCGATCGCGGCGGCGAGCTTCCGCTGAGTCACACCACGCTCGCGCCGGATCTGGCACAACGGGTCAGGGCTGAATGTGCGTGCAGGGGTTCCCGTCGTCGGCATTGCCTCGGGTGCCGAACACGGCGGGGAACCTGGGGCCGCACCGCCGAAGCGGGGCCCTGGCCGAGGGCTGTGCCACCCGGCTACTTCCCGGCCAGCGAGCTCCCGGGGCCTCAACATGACGCCCGGCAGTCCGGCGCTCCGGCCAGCGGGCACGGGCATACATAGTCCAAGTCTCCCGTGGGGCCTCCGGCGGCCTCTCTTACCCGCGCGGGACGTCCGGCCGTACCCGCCAGCACAAGCCCCCCCGAAGACGCCGTCCCGGGCCTTCAGTTCGTCGAACCGCCCGGCTCTATCTCCTTCTTCGGCTGCTCCGGAAGCAGCCGGTTGACCATCATTTCCGGGGCCGCGTCCATGCCGAGTGCTTTCATGGCGGCAGCAGAGTTGAGATCGTCCCTTTGCTTCGAGTCTGCAACCCGGTCGATGAACGTCGTCGCGATTTCGAGCTTGTGATCGATGTCGATCTTCTTCTCGTTGTCCTCGGCCGCCTTCGTCAGGTTGGCCATGGTTCGCTTCGAGTGGAGCGCCAGCGCACCGCCGCCGACCGTGATCAGTGCTCCCGTCAGGCTCGTCACCAACGGCAGGTAGCTGAGGTCAGGGTTACCGGCATGAACCAGCGCCAGCACTCCCCCCGCAAGGATGATTAAGGAGCCGCCAGTCATGAACAACACGCTCAGGCGGAACGTCCACTCTGCCTGCTTCAGCGTGTGGTTCAGGAAGTCGAAGTGGAACTTCTGTCGCCGTTCGGGATACCGGAGTGGGTCCCTGCTCTCGATGACGGCTGACCTCAGAAGGGCACGCCAGCGCGCTTGGCCAGCCGCGTAAGCCTCGGGTTGCTGCGTCGGTGCAGCGACGTGAACACACGCATCAGCTCTTGTCTGGTCGGATGGACACGGGCCATCTCCGGGGCGACGTCCCAAGCCGCTTCGAGCGATTCGAGAGCCCCGTCACGGTCCCCCAGGGCGAGCTTTGACCGGCTGATGTTCATGTGCAGCGGGCCAACGCGCGTGGCCGGAAGCGTCACCCCGCCCCGGATCAGGTCGTCCGCCGTATTGAGAGACTCGCGGTAGTCCTCCATGTCAGAGGCCGTCGAAATGGCATGCACAGCGGTGTTCTCGGGCCCGAAGTGGATGCCATGGTCTTCGACGTCCTCAGGGAACTCCTCGGCCACCTGCCACGCTGCCGCGATGTGCCGTTGGGCGGTTGCCTTGTCCTTGATCCGACCGGCCAGCGTCACCCCGCGCAGGTGCAGGATGCCCAGGCCATAGGCGCGGTCATGGCCTCGCAAGGTCGACTCGGCCTCAACAACGGCACGGTCCACAATCGCCAACCCGCCCGCGAAGTCTCCGGAGTTCAGGAAGGCTCCGGCCTCGTCCCGGGCGGCCACCGTGGCCGCGATGGGGTGCGCACGTTCGGCGGCCAGCCGCTGCTTCATGACGGCCAGCTCGGCGAGGTGCATCCAGCGGTGTCGGGCGGCCAGCCAGTAGACCACCGAATATGTGTCGGCGACACGGGTCCAGGCGTCGGGCGACTGGGTGGCGTGCGCGTAGTTCGTCGCGTCTGCCAGCACGCCCGGGAGCTTCTGCAACACCGCCGACAGCTCGGTCCGGTACCGGTGCTCGTTCAGTTCGGCCAGTTCTCGCGGAAGGTCCTCGAGGTGTGACGGCGGCGTGTCGGGGATGTCGAACCGCCGAATGGCGTGATTGAGGGCAGCAAGACTCTTCTCGTCGGTGCGCTCGACGGGGGCCGTGCCCAGCAGCTCATCCAGCGTCAGCCCCATTGCCTGAGCGAGAGCGGCGGCAATGCCCTGGGTCAGCGCGCGGTCGCCTACCTCGATCTTGCTGAGCAGCGAAACCGACACGTCAGCACGCCGGGCAAGGGCTACCTGGCTGAAGCCGCGCGCCTTGCGGCAAACGGCCACATTCGCACCGGGTCCGGGAATCTTGGTCACGCTCATGGTGTGCGTCTTCCCCGCTCGACTGGCGTTACCTCTGATCCATCTTCTCACTCTCAGCACTCACGCGCTTGCGCCTTGTGCAAGAGGTGTGCAAGTTCGCTTTGCACGGGGCAGTTCTCTTGTGTGAGCCACATCAGAAGCCGCCGACGGTGCTCAGCCACGGCGATCTGCCGTATCCAAAGGGCACACTCGTCGAAGACCCCGAGACCGGTCAGACGGGCGAGCTGCAAGGCGTGATCGAGGAGCGCGTCAAGGGCACCGGAAAGCTGTTCAGCCAAACAGCGTTCATGCGACCGAGGGGAGGTGGCCTTGAGTGGGAAGCCCCTTTGGACCGCATCAGGCCCGACGACAAGAACGGTTAAGCCTGCCCACCAAGTGCGCTGCCCTGATCGGCCCGGGTGACGTGATCGGCTACGACGGCAAGTGGCGCACGGTCAAGGAGGCGTCGACCGCCCAAGGGCCGATGGGCGGGTTAGCCACAATTGGGGTGGGGCTCAGCTGTGCCTTGACACTCTCCTTAGCGCGGTGCGCCAAAGTGGACGTATTCAGAGGTGGGAAGACCTCCTGCCTGAGAACATTTGCGCTTTTGCGCGTCAGCGCGGGTGTCTCGATCCAAGCCGAAAGGGTTTGCGGTTCCCGGGCAACGGTCGGCCGACCACGACGACGAGCCGGGTGTCGGCGTCGATGACGACCTGGTGGTTGGTGGAGAAGCGATAGTTCTTCGACCGGTGAACGGGGCTATCCAGGACGGCTGCGACGCCGTGATTACACCAGTCACGGCGCGAGCCTCACATGGATCCCCCAGGTGTCAGCGTTCAGACGAGAACCTATCCTGCCCAGATTTCTGGCCCCTGCTTGACGATGACAAGTCCATGAGCCCGGTCGGATGGCCAGAGATCTACCTGATATAGGAAGTGGTCACCGGGGCCGCCATTGGTGTCGGACGCCGGTGGTCCGGCTGGAACGTAGGAGACCCGAACGCGTAGCAATCCACCGGGAACAGTCAGGCTCGGCCCGTCGCCGGGATCGGTCCCAGGGCTGGACATGGTGAGCTGACCGGTTGGCGCGTCAAGGTCGGTCTCCACGATGTGCTCGGCCGTCGAGTCCGTCGTCGGCGCGGAGGTGTGAACGGTGATCAGCGACTCGACCATGTCGTCCCGAGCTGTGCCGACGGAGATCGAGTGCGGTTCAACGCCGATGCGATGGACGTAGACCGCTTCTTTCGTCCAGCCGGCGGGTGCCAGATCCGGGTCCGTCGCGTGTTCGGCGATCCACGCGTCGTAGGGGTCAAGGTCCTGGACGTAGAACTGCCCGTGATCGGCGTCGATCACGAATCTCAGTGAAGCATCAGCCACTAGCGCAGACTATCGCTGAGGAATGCCCTGCGCATGATCCCCGCTCGGTCACCTGATCTGAAAGGTACCGTGTCAGTTGGACGGAGACATAACGCTCGCCATCCTCGGCGCATTCGGCATTGTGTCGATCGTGCTCTTCGCCCTCAAGGGCTTCATCGATCAGTTGCCCGAACCCTTTGCTTCCATCCGGCGTGCTTGGGAGGCGTGGCAGGAGTTGAAGCGTGCCCGGAGGGAGGCAGTTGGAAACCGGACCCCACCGAGCCGTCAGGCGGCGATGGCCAGCCGGAACCGGATCGGAGCCAGAGCGGTGGGTCCGGAAAGAGGTCCGGGCACGTTGATTCAGTCACTTTCCCCGGCGGGCCTCACCGACGAATACCTGCTCTGCGTCCACCCGCTCGTCCTGGGCGCCGCGCGCCGCCGGAACACGGGTCCTCCGGGTCCGGAGCACGGCGAGCGACCGTGCGGCGATCACCACTGTGGAGGCCAGGGCGGCCGCGGCCGACCAGATGACGAGGGCGGGCCAGGCGTAGCCGAGCTGGGCCAGGGTTCCCTCGCGGTTCATGAACAGACCTGCCAGGTCGGTGAGTTGGGCGAACAGGACGATCGGGACGGCACAGGGCAGCATGCGCAAGCCCACTCGCCACAGCGGCCGGTCCGCGGTGCGCCGTGCCCAGCGGCGTGACCGAACGGCCCCGAGCACGCCGAGGGCGATCGCCAGCAGGGTCAGCACGGCGAGGACGTAGTCGGCCTTCATCGTGAACGGAGTGCGCACCGTCGGCGGCTTGCCCTGGGCCAGATCGACCAGTCCGTCGAGCATGACGGCGGCGTCGTCCCCGGAGATCATGCCGGTGTTGGTCACGATCGCGATGCCGGTCCGACTGTCGGGCAGCAGCGTCTGGATGGCGTTGTGGGTCAGGAGTTGCCCGGTGTGCCGGATCTGCCGGGGCTTTTCACCGGACGGGCTGAGCGACCAGCCCATCGCGTACTCGCGGCCCTTCGGCGGGGTGTGCATGACGTCGACGCTCCGTGCGGAGACGACGCGCCGCCCCGCCGCGGACACGCCCTGGTCGTTCTGGGCGATCAGCCACTGGGAGAGGTCGTCCGCCGTGGTCACCACGCCGTGGCCGCCGGCCGTGAACCAGCGGGGGTGGGAGCGCGGGAACAGCATGCCGTAGGCGCGGACGTAGCCCCGGGCGTGATCGGGCATGTCATCGGTGGTGTCGACCGACTCGGTGTGGGTCATGCCCAGCGGCCGGAACACCTGGGCGGCCAGGTAGTCCGCGAAGGGCCGTCCGCTGACGACCTCGACCAGCCGTGCGGCGACGAAGTAGTTGGGGTTGTGGTAGTTCCACTCGGTGCCCGGCCGCGCGGCGAGCCGGGCGCCGCGCATGTCCGCGACCGCCTCGGTGAGCGTATGCGCCTGGGGCCGGGTGAGGTCGGGGTAGGCGGAGTCGGCCATGCCCGATGTCTGGTTCAGCAGCTGCCGTACGGTGATCTTCCCGGCCCGCCGGTCGGCCATCGTGAACTCGGGCAGATAGCGATGGACCGGCTGGTCGAGGTCGACTCGGCCCGCCTCGACCAGCCGCATGACGGCCAGCGCGGTCATGGACTTGGAGAGCGAGGCCACGGGCACCGGTGTCCGCGCGGTCATGGCCTTCCCGGCCGCGGTGTGCCCGTATCCGGCCGCGTGGACGACCTGGTCGCCCCGGGTGACCGCCACCACGGCGCCCGGCAGATCGGTCCGCTCCATATAGGCCTTGACGTAGGCGTCGATCGAGGCGGCGTTCAGCGTGGGGTGGGTGGGGGTGGCGGCGTGCGCGGTCGCCGGGCGCCCCACCGCCGTCCAGGCGATGAGCAGGGCGATCGCCAGGCGGAAGAGACGTCTGTATCCATGGATCGGCATGGCGCTCATCCCATCGGGGGCGGGGTGGGCACCGCATTGGTGTGCGTACGAGATCAGAGGTAGTGCGCGCACTACCGACCGGGGACGGACGGCTCGCATACCTTCTGCGGGTGACTTCTCGAACAGCCTGGCAGGCTCTCGCTCAGCATCCGTTGGGGTTCCTGGCCTCGGCCTGGCCCTGGCGGGCGTTGGCCTATCTGTTGTCCGGGGTCGTCTTCGGCGCGATCGCCATGGTCACGCTGCTGATCATGGCCGCGGCCGGGCTGGTGTCGCTGATCGTGGGGGTGGGCGCCGTCCTCCTCCTCGCCGTGGCGCTGTCCGGCATCGTCGTCACCCGGATCGAACGCCGGCGGCTGCGGCTGGTGGACCCGGACCCGGCGCCGGATCCGCACCGGGCCCCTGAGCGCCCCGGGCTGCGCGGGTGGCTGGAGACCCGGCTGCGGGAGCCCGCGACCTGGCGGGAGCTGAGCTTCACGGCGGTGTCGATGACCGCCCTGTGGTGGATGGATCTGCTCGTCCTGGCTTTCGCCCTCGCCCTGCCCGTCCTGCTCATGACGTCGCCGATGGATGACCCCAGCGCCTGGCCGTGGCTGGTCATCGGCCTGTGCCTGCTGCCCGCGGCGCCGTACACCATCACCGCCTGGGCCGGCGCCCGCGCCGCGCTGACGCGTCTGATCCTGGCGCCGCGCGACGGCGAACTGGGCCGGGAGCTCACCGAGGTCCGGGCCTCCCGGGCACGTCTGGTGGACGCCTTCGACGCGGAGCGCCGACGGATCGAGCGGGACCTGCACGACGGCGCCCAGCAGCGGCTGGTCTCCATCAATGTCATGCTCGGCCTGGCCGGTCTTGACGCGGAGCCGGGCTCGCCGGTGGCCCGGCAGCTCGCGCTGGCCCAGGGCGAAGTCACCCTCGCCGTGGACGAGTTGCGTGAACTCAGCCGGGGTGTGCACCCCAAGGCCCTCACCGACCATGGCCTCGCCGCGGCCGTCGGCAACCTCACCACCCGCTCCGCCCTCCCCGTCGCCGTCGACATCCGGCTTCCGTACCGCCTGCCCGCCACCGTGGAGAGCACGGGTTACTTCGTCGTCGCCGAGGCCCTGGCCAACGCCAGCAAGCACAGCCGGGCCACCCGGGCCGAGGTCCACGCCCGGCTGGACGCGGATGTCCTGACCTTGTCGGTCCGGGACAACGGCGTCGGCGGGGCGGACCCGGCCGCGGGCACCGGTCTTGTCGGCCTCGCCGACCGCGTCGCCGCGGCCGACGGCAGACTGCGGATATCCAGCCCGGCGGGCGGCCCTACACTGCTGTGCGTGGAGCTCCCGTGCCGCTGAACATCGTGCTCGCCGAAGACTCACCGCTGTTGCGGGACGGCCTGGTCAGCGTGGTCACCCGCTTCGGCCACCGGGTGTCGGCGGCCGTCGGCGACGCCGACGCCCTGATCGCCGCGGCCCATGAGCACGACCCCGACATCGTCATCACCGATGTGCGGATGCCCCCGGGCAACGCCGACGACGGCCTCCGCGCCGCGGTCGCGCTGCGCGGCCACCGCCCCGGTCTGCCCGTTCTGGTGCTCAGCCAGTACATCGAGCAGTCCTACGCCACCCACCTGCTCGACCTGGGCAGCGAGAGCGGCATCGGCTATCTGCTCAAGGACCGGGTCAGCGCCGTCACCCACTTCGCGGGCGCGGTCGAGCAGGTGGCCGCCGGGGCGACGGTCATGGACCCCGAGGTGGTGCGCCAGCTCCTGCGACGGCGGCAGGACCCGCTGCGGCGGCTCACGCCGCGGGAGCGCGAGGTCCTCTCCCTCATGGCCGAGGGACGCTCCAATACCGAGATCGCCCGCGACCTCTATGTCACCGAGGCCGCGGTCAACAAGCATGTCAGCTCCATCCTCCAGAAGCTCGACCTCCGCCTGGACGGCCACGGACACCGGCGCGTCCTCGCGGTGCTCACCTACCTGCGCGCCTGACCGTCCGCCGCCCCGGCGTCGAGGAGCAGTTTCGCGGCCACCGTCGCCCCATCGGTGGGCATCCTGCCCGCCACGGCCCCCGCCCGTGCCCGGGTCTCGCGGGTCAGGGCCGCTTTCAGCGCCGCCGACAGGGAGTCGAGGGTCGGGGCCGGACCGTCGTGTGCCGTGCCGATGCCCAGCTCGGCCACCCGGGCGGCCCAGTGCGGCTGATCCGCGATCTGGGGGACCACCACCTGAGGCGCGCCCGCCCTGGCGGCCGTCGTCGTGGTGCCCGCGCCACCGTGGTGGACGACCGCGGCCACCCGGGCGAACAGCGCCTGATGATTGACCTCGCCCACGGCGAAGCAGTCGTCCCGGTCGTCGATCGGGGCCAGTCCGGCCCAGCCGCGGGCGAGGAGCACCCGGTGGCCCTGCGCGCGGACCGCCTCGACGGCCACCCGGGCGAGGTCGGTCGAGGTGTGCATGGCCATGCTGCCGAAGCCCACGTACACCGGAGGTTCACCGGCGTCCAGGAACGCCTCGAGGTCATCCGGGAGCGGACGTTCGTCCGGCAGGGTCCAGGCGCCGGTCTGGACGAGGTCGAGTTCCGTCATGTGCTGCCACGGGCCCAGGACCGGGTCCGCCGCCAGCAACGCCCGGTCGGTGAAGACGTAATCGCGGACGTTGTCCACCGGCGGCAGGCCGATCGCCGCCCGGTGGCGGTTCTCCGCCTCGCCGTACAGCTCGTTCACGCGCTGGGCGTCCTGGTCCCACAGCACCTTGAGGTCGGTCTCCTCCTTCGGGGACGGTGTGCCGGGCCGCCTTCCCGGACGGAAGTGCCGCGAGGGCAGTCCGAACGGATGGAAGCACGCGAACACATAGCGGATGCCCAGCTTCTCGGCCACCGAGCGGGCGCCGGCCGGCATCAGGCCGGTCGCGAGGAGTACGTCACTTCCCTCGGCCGCCGCGGTGAGCGTGTCGAACCGCGCGGCGACCAGCTCGGGCGCGAGCCGGAACGCGGCCTGCGCCGACGGCGGCCGCTCGCCGGTCACCACCGAGCGCACCGTCGGGCCGAGCGGCACCAGCTCCACGCCGACACCGGCGAGCAGCGCCGCGAACTCCTCGTCCGGCGGGGCGCACACCCGCGCCTCCGCGCCGAGTTCCCGCAGTCGCACCGCGAGTCCCGCCAGCGGTTCGACGTCCCCGCGCGACCCCCATGTCGACAACACCACACGCATATCGCAAACCCCCCGTTTCCCCAGGTACTGGCATCGGCCGCCCATCCTGAGGCAGACCCCGGGTCTTGCCGCAAGCCCCCCGGTGCGCTATAGGTTGATAGTGGTAGGGAGGAGCATCTCCCTGCCTTCGCTGTTTCATCAGCCCAGGCCCGCCGGTCCAGGCCTGTCAGTCCAGGCCCGTCAGGTCGAGCCCGCTCAGCCGCTCGGGGTCGGCCAGGATGTCGATCGCCACGATCCTGCCGTCCGCGACCGTGAAGGCCAGCACCGAGTACGGCCGCCCCTCCCGCGAACTGACCACGCCCACGGCCCCGTTGACGAGCGCGGACCGGGCGTGGAGCCCCGGGCCGCTGAGGCGGGAAAAGGTGAGCGCCTGGTCCGCCACGGCCGCGGCGCCGTGCACCTCGCGCGGGGCGGGGGCGGGCGCGGGGCCGTAGTCGGCGCGCAGCACGACATCCGGGTCGAGCACGGCGATCAGCCCCTCGAAGTCGCCGTCGCGCGCGGCGGCGAGGAAGGCGCCCACGACCTCGCGCTGCCGGGCGAGGTCCGCGTCGGGGACCGGGGCCGCTCCCCGCACCCGGCGGCGGGCGCGGCTGGCGAGCTGACGGGCGGCGGCCGGGGTGCGGTCGACGATGGGTGCGATCTCGTCGAACGGCACGGCGAACAGATCGTGCAGTACGAAGGCCAGCCGTTCGGCGGGGGCCAGCGTCTCCAGGACGACCAGCAGGGCGAGGCCGACCGAGTCGGCGAGCAGCGCCTGATCCTCGGGTCCGGGCCCGCTCTCCCGGCTGATGACCGGGTCGGGGAGGCGCACGCCCAGGGGCTCCTCGCGCCGGGCGGTGCGCGAGCGCAGCATGTCCAGGCAGACCCGGCCGACGACGGTGGTCAGCCAGCCGCCCAGGTTCTCCACCGCCCCGGTGTCGGAGCGGCTGAGCCGCAGCCATGCCTCCTGGACGGCGTCGTCCGCCTCGCTCAGCGAGCCGAGCATGCGGTAGGCCACCGCGCGCAGATGGCCGCGGTGGGCCTCGAAACCCTCCGCCAGAAGGTGGTTCTCGTCCATCGTTCACATCCCCTTGTCCGGACCGCACCGTCGCAGGCCACACCGTGCTGACGGATGGGCCGGGCGCGATGTGACAGAGGGGGCGGGATGGACCGTGCACCCGTCCAGTCCCTTGACGCACTGCGATCACATCATTACACAAGTTGGGAGCGCTCCCATGCCTCCCACTCCCCAGGAGAGTCCCTCATGTCCCTGCCCCTGTTACGCCGTCCGCGCGGTGCGCGGGCCGCCACCGCGCTGCTCACCGGCGCGCTGCTGCTGATCACCGCCCAGTCCGCGCCCGCCGGAGCCGACTCCCCCGCCGCGCCCTCGGCCTCCGCAGCGCCCTCCGCCGTCCAGGTCAATCAGCTGGGGTATCTGCCGGACGGCCCCAAACGCGCCACCGCCGTCAGCACGAGCACCACCGCCCTGCCCTGGCAGCTGCGCGATGCCGCGGGGCGGACGGCCGCCTCGGGCACCACCACCGTACGGGGCGCGGACACCGCCTCCGGGCAGTCGGCCCATCTGGCGGACTTCTCCTCGTACCAGGGGACGGGCACCGGCTACACGCTCACCGTGGACGGGCGGAGCAGCCACCCCTTCGACATCCGCGCGAACCTCTACGACGGGCTGCGCGCGGACGCGATGTCCTTCTTCTACCAGCAGCGCAGCGGTATCCCCATCGAGGCGTCGCTCGCCGGCTCCGCCTACGCGCGCCCGGCCGGCCATCTGGGCGTCGCCCCCAACCGGGGCGACACCGCCGTGCCCTGCGTCAGCGGGGTGTGCGACTACACCCGGGATGTGCGCGGCGGCTGGTACGACGCCGGTGACCAGGGCAAATACGTGGTCAACGGCGGACTCGCGGTCTGGCAGCTGGTCAACTCCTTCGAGCGCGCGAAGCGTGCGGGGCACGCGGCCGCGCTCGGGGATTCCACGCTGCGCGTCCCCGAGCGCGGCAACAAGATCCCCGATGTGCTCGACGAGGCGCGCTGGGAGCTGGAGTTCCTGATGCGTATGCAGATCCCGGAGGGCAAACCGCGGGCGGGCATGGCCTTCCACAAGGTCCATGACGCCGCCTGGACCGGGCTGCCCACCCGACCGGAGCAGGACGCCGAGCCGCGTGAGCTGCACGCGCCGTCCACCGCCGCCACTCTCAACCTGGCCGCCGCGGCGGCCCAGTGCGCCCGGGTCTACGCCCCGTACGACGCCGCCTTCGCCGCCCGCTGCCTGGACTCCGCGCACCGCGCCTGGGCCGCCGCACGGGCGAACCCCGGTGTGCTCGCACCGACCGCCGACTCCACCGGCGGCGGGGCGTACGACGACAGCGAGGTGGGCGACGAGTTCTACTGGGCGGCGGCGGAGCTGTACGCGACCACCGGGGAGGCGCGGTACCGGGACGCGGTCACCTCCTCGCCGTATCACACCGCGAGCGATGTGTTCACCCCGCACGGCTTCAGCTGGCAGGACACCGGGCCCCTCGGGCGGATCGTCCTGGCCACCGTCCCCAACGGCCTGCCCGCCACCGACCTCGCCCGCGTCCGCGCCTCCGTGGTGTCCGCGGCCGACGCCCGCTTGAGCACGATGGCCGGCCAGGGCTACGCGGTGCCGCTGCCGGCGGACGGCTACGTATGGGGCTCCAACGGCCAAGTGGCCAACAACGGGGCCGTCATGGCCGTCGCCCACGAGCTCACCAAGCAGCGGCGGTACCGCACCGGGGCGCTGGAGACGCTGGACTATCTGCTCGGCCGGAACGCGCTCGGCCAGTCGTATGTCACCGGCTATGGCGAGCACGCCTCCCAGAACCAGCACCACCGCTTCTGGGCGCATCAGTACGACGCCTCGCTGCCGAACCCGCCCGCCGGATCGATCGCGGGCGGCGCGAACTCGGGGCTGCAGGATCCGGTGGCGCAGGAGAAGCTCCCGGGCTGCGCGCCCGCGGCGTGCTACATCGACGACATCGGCTCGTACTCCACGAATGAGGTGGCGATCAACTGGAACGCGCCGCTGGCGTGGCTGGCCGCGTTTGCCGCGGAACGCGGCTGACCGGGCGGGCGAGGGGCCGCCCGGCCCCTCGCCCCACCCGCTTCCCCGCACCTCACCGGGGCAGCTGCGCCTCGATCGCCGCGACGACGTCGTCCGCCTCCGGCTCGGTCCGCGGCCGGAACCGGCCCACGACCTCACCGTCCGGCGAGATCAGGAACTTCTCGAAGTTCCACTGCACGTCCCCCGCCTCGCCCTGCGCGTCCGGCGTCCCCGTCAGCTCGGCGTAGAGCGGATGCCGCTGCTCGCCGTTGACATCGGCCTTCTCCAGCAGCGGGAAGGACACCCCGTAGGTCGTCGAGCAGAACGTCTGGATCTCCTCGCTCGTCCCCGGCTCCTGCCCCGCGAACTGATTGCACGGAACCCCCAGCACGGTGAACCCGCGCCCGGCATAGCGCTGCTGCAGCCGCTCGAGCCCCTCGTACTGCGGGGTCAGACCGCACTTGGACGCCACATTGACCACCAACAGCGCCGCACCCCGATGCTCACCGAGCGAGGTCGGCTCGCCGGTGAGGGTGCGCAGGGGGATGTCGTACAGGCTCATGAGATCTACCGCCTTCGTCGTTCGGTGGGTGAGCCCAATCTATGCGCTGACCACCGCCTCTCACTTCATCACAACTTGACCACATCTCCCACACAAGCTCTTCAGCTTTCAACGAGTGAGGTTACGGTCAACGCTCCGTGTATCAGTCAAGGGGGGCTCATGTCTCGGAATAACCGTCCATCACGGGGTGAGGGACGAAACAAGAAGGAGACGGCACTTGGCTGTGGATGTCTCGGCCTGCTGAGTCTGCTGGTAATCGGAGGGATCGGAGCGGCGTTCGACGACGGCGACTCGTCGAAGAAGGACGACAAGCCGACCACCGTCGTCGCCAAGAGCGGCTCACCGTCGACATCACCCAGCGCCTCACCCACCCCGGCGCACACCACCGCGTCCCCGGCCGCGCCGAAAACCTCCGCTCCGACCGTGGTGAAGGTGAAGCTGCCCGACTTCACCGGCCGGGGCCTGCAGGACGCCCAGGACGCGGCGCAGGAGCTGGGGCTCTACCGTCTGCGCAGCCACGACCTGACCGGGCACGGCCGATTTCAGGTCTGGGACCGCAACTGGCGGGTGTGCTCACAGGACCCCAGCCCCGGCCGCGTCGACGAGGACAGCACGATCACCTTCAACGTGGTGAAGAACGACGAATCGTGCTCCTACCGGGCCGACGCCTCGACGGGCGGCACCGATGATGAGGACGACTCGTCCTCATCCACCAGCGGTGGCGGCACGTCATCCGGCGGCACCTCGTCCGGCGGCTCGTCCTCATCGAGTTCCGGCGGCTCGTCATCCAGCAGCACGGGGGGATCCAGCAGCGGGGCCACGGCACTCTGCAACGACGGCAGCTACTCCTACGCCGCCCACCACCAGGGGGCGTGCTCGCATCACGGTGGTGTCGCGGTCTTCTACCGGTGATCCGACACGGCGATGGGGGCGGGCCGCCGGGCCCGCCCCCATCGGTAACCGAGTGGCCGCCTACTCCGGCGGGGTCGGCGTGTTGTGGCTGCGGTACATCGCCTGGATGTCGAGTTCCAGCTTGACCGTGGGGCCGACCACCGCGATGCCGCGGGCGAGCATATTGCGCCAGTTCAGCGTGTAGTCCTCGCGGTGGAGTTCGGCCGTGGCGAGGGCGGCGCAGCGCAGTTCCTGTTCGTAGCCGCCGTTGACGGCGCCGAGGTACGTGGTGTCCAGGGTCACCGAGCGGCTCACGCCGTGCATCGTGAGGGGGCCCTGGATGGTCCATTTGGGGCCGCTGCGCCAGGTGAAGCGGTTGCTGGCGAAGTGGATCTCCGGGAAGTTGTCGACGTCGAGGAAGTCGGCCGAGCGCAGGTGGGCGTCGCGGGTGTTGTTGCCGGTGTTGATGCTGGAGGCGTCGATGACGACCTCGACGCGGGAGTCCTCCATCCGCTCGGCGATGTGGATGCCGCCCCGGAAGCGGGTGAAGCGGCCGTGCACATTGGCCATGCCGACGTGGCGGGCGATGAAGCGGATCGCGGTGTGCGGAGGGTCGAAGAGCCAGGTGCCGGGCGGGGGGAGTTCCAGCTGCTGGGAGGGCTCCATCTGCACCCGGCGGGGAGGTTCGCTCTGGCCGGGGGCGATGTCGACGGTGAGGCGGTTGGGCTGCAGACCGCTTCCGGTGAGCAGCACCGTGTACCGCCCCGGCTCGAGCGTGGCGAGGAACAGCCCATGCGGATCGGTGGTGGCCTTGGCCACCGTACGGGCGGCGCCACGCGTCTCGGTGACGGTGACCTCCACGCCGCCCAGGGCCTGGCCGACGGGGTCCATGATCTCGCAGCTGAAGGCTCCGGCACCCACGGGCAGGGGGATTCTCAGTCCTGATCCGCGGTCCGGACGCTTGGTGCGCATGCGCCGGAGCAGTGCGAGGGGCATTGCAGTCATCTCACTAACGGTTTCTCTGGGGATGGGGGCATGTCCATGATGAAGCCCCAGGTCGGGCTCCGGACGCTTGGGGGGTGGGTGTCAGCCGTGGCCGAGGATCTTCCGTAGCGCGCCGAGCAGCAACTCCGCCGCCTGCGGGGACGCTTCGGCATGGCGGAAGCCGATGTGGCTGTCGGGGGTCGCCGATCAACTTTGATGATCTTGTTCCAGAACCCGGACCCCGAGGTGTCTCATTTCGAAACACTGGCGGCGTATACGGTGGTGATGCTGTGACGACCACCGACGACACCCCCGCCGACCCGGCCCTCTCGTCGCTGCGCCGGGCGCGGGACCGGTTCTTCAGCGGACGGCCACCGGGCGACGGGATCCCCGAGGACCTCGCCCAAGCCTGGCGGCGGGCGCGGTTCTTCGGCGTACCGCGCGATCTGGCGGCCCCGCCCAGGGTCCGGCCGCCGGTGGACTCACCGCTGCTGGCCGCCGCGCACCCCGTGCTGGACCGCGTGGCGCCGGCGCTGAGCGGTGCGATGGGGCTGGTGCTGGTCGACTCCCGCTGCCGGGCGCTGTGGTCGGGCGGCGGCCGTTACGCCGGTACGCCCGCGCCCGCGCCCACGCCCGACGGGATGGCCGGTCTCGATCTGTCGGAGAAGGCGGTCGGGCACAACAGCGCCGCGCTCGCGCTGCGTACGGGACGCCGGGCCGAGGTCCACGGCCCCGAGCACTTCCTCGACCTGTGGCAGGAGGTGTCGGCGGTCAGCGTTCCGCTGTACGAACCGACGGCGGGCCGCCCGGCCGGCACCGTCACCGTGGTGGTCCCGCTGGACGAGAGCCGCACCGCCCATCCGGGCGCGGCGCTCGCCGAGGCCACCGCGTACGCGATCGAGACGGAGCTACGGGGCCGGGCGCGCCCGCCGGAGCGGGTGCTGCTCGACGCGTATCTGCGGCAGCGGGCCGAGGGGGCGGCGGTGGTGGCGCTCGACGGCAGCAGCCGCCTCGTCAGCCCGGAGGCCGCGCGGCTGCTGTCGCACGAGACGCTGGCGCGGCTGGAGCGGCATGCCACGGCCCTCCTCAGGGACGCGGATACGGGACCGGCCACGGGACCGGAGGAGCACGCACCGGAGGAGATCCCCGTATCGGACGGCGAGATCCCCGTACCGGACGGCGCCGGGCGCACCGTAAAGATGACGCGCCTGGTGCACGGGGGCGAGGTCATCGGGGCCATGGCCACGGTGTGCACGGCGGCCCGGCGGGCGCGGTCGGCGGAGCGGCGGGGCCATGACCGGCTTCCGGGGCTCGTGGGCACGTCCCGGCCCTGGCGGCTGACCGTCTCCCGGGCGACGGAGCTGGCGCGGGCCGTGCAGCCGCTGCTGCTGATCGGCGAGCCGGGCGTGGGCAAGACCGCGCTGGCCCGCGCCCTGCTCGGCCTGCGGGGCGCCGCCGCGCCGCGTGTCGTCGACGCCGCCGAGCAGGTGCCCGGCGAGGTCCCGCGCTGGTGTCACGCACTCGCTGAGCCACCGGAGCCGGAGGGGGGCGGCGGCGCGCCGCCGCTGCTCCTGCGCCACGCCGAGCGGCTGGGCCAGTCCGATGTGGCGGCGCTGCTCTCGCTGCTGGAAGAGCGGCCCGCGGCACCGCTGGTGGCGACGCACACCCCGGGGGCGCCCACCGGCCCGTGTCTGAGCCGGCTGCTGGACATCCTCGCGGCCCGGTCGGTGACGCTGCCGCCACTGCGGGAACGCGTCGAGGACATCCCGGCGCTGCTGGCGGGCCTCGCCCGGCGCCCCTCCCCCGGACGTCCCCCGCTGACCTGGAGCCTGGACGCCCGCCGGGCGCTGGAGCAGCACACCTGGCCGGGCAATGTGGCCGAACTCGCCCATGTCGTACGGGAGGTGGCCGAGCGCCGCCGCGCCACCGGGCCGGTGCGGCGCGAGGAGCTGCCGTACGGGCTGCGGGTGCCACCGGCCACCCGTCGGCTGAGCGGTATCGAACGGGCGGAGCGCACCGCGATCCTGGAGGCACTGCGCCGGCACGGGGACAACAAGGTGCGGGCCGCCGAGTCCCTGGGCATCGGCCGGGCCACGTTGTACCGGAAGTTGCGGGCGTACGGAATGGACCAGGCGTAGCGGCGGAAACAGTCACCAGGGGGCCGGTCGCACCGGAGCCGGTCATGGGCCGCGGAGGGGGCACGGTGACGCGAGACAACAGCGCCGAGAGCGAGGCGGTCACGGGCAGGCTGCTGATCCTGGAGTACGAGCAGGTGAAGGAGGAGCAGCGGGCCCGGATCGGGTTCCGCGACAATCTGCTCTACGCGACGCTGGCGGCGATGGCGGCCATCATCACCTTCTCCCTGCAGAGCCATGGGCGCCCGGAGCTGCTGTTGCTGCTGCCCCCGGCGTCGGCGCTGCTGGGCTGGGCGTATCTGGTCAACGACGAGAAGATATCGGCCATCGGCCGGTATGTCCGGGAGGATCTGGGGCCCCGGCTGACGGCGCTCGCCCCGGGCCGGCCACCGGTGTTCGGCTGGGAGCGGGCCCACCGCGACGACGGCCGCCGGGTCTCCCGCAAGCGGCTGCAGCTCGCGGCGGATCTGCTGCTGTTCACGGTGGCGCCGATCGCCGCGCTCATCGTGTACTGGACGTCGGAGCCGGTGCGGGCGGTGCTGCTGGCGGTGTCGGTGGCGGAGGTGGCGCTGGTCCTCGTACTGGCGGTGCAGATCGTGCTGTACGCGGATCTGCACCGGCCGTGATGTGGGAAGACCCGTGGGAGTTCATCGGGCTCCGTAAGGTGTCGGCAAGGGCAGTCCTAGGGGGATTCCGTGGGTGCTGAGGTCAATGGGGGTACGGCGCGGGCCGATGTGGTGGTCCTGACGGCGCTGGAGGTCGAGTACCGGGCGGTGCGCGCCCATCTGGAGGATCCGCGTCCGGTCCAGGCGGAGCGGGGAGCGGTGTTCGAGCTGGGCGTGTTCCGCGCGGAGTCCGGGGAGCGGACGGTCGCCATCCATATGACGGGGCCGGGGAATCCGGGCGCCGCGGCCTCGGTCGAGCGGGCGGCGGCGCTGTTCGCGCCCCGGGCGGTGCTGTTCGTGGGGGTTGCGGGTGGCCGTAAGGATGTCGCGCTGGGCGATGTGGTGGCCGCCGACGCGGTGTACGACTACGAGACCGGCAAGGACACCGAGACGGGGTTCCTGCCCCGGCAGAAGACCTATCAGTCCGCGTACGGGCTGGTGCAGCTGGCCCGGCTGGCGGCGGCGGGCGACGCGTGGCAGCGGCGGATCCGCCCCGGGGGCGACGCGCCGCGCCCCCGGGCCCATGTGAAGCCCCTCGCGGCGGGTGGCCGGGTGGTGGCACACCACCGCTCGGACGCCGGGCTCAGGCTCGCGGCCAGTGCGGGCGACGCGCTCGCGGTGGACATGGAGGGCTTCGGCTTCCTCGCGGGCGCGTATGTCAATCAGCAGCTGGACGCGCTGGTGATCCGCGGCATCTCGGATCTGCTCGGGGACAAGGGCGAGGCGCACGACGAGCGCTGGCAGCCGGTGGCCTCCAGGAACGCGGCCGCCTTCGCCTTCGAACTGATCGGCCGCATCCCGGTCGCGGCGGACGCCCCGACAACGACCCGACCACTCGCCGCCGGTACGCCGCCCCTTGATGCCGGTACGCCACCCCTTACCGCCGGTACGCCGCCCGAGGGCCCCCGGCGGCGCAGGCTGACCATCCGTGACCTCGGCGTACTCGCGGACACCCTGCTGGCCGTGCCCGGGATGACCTCCCCCGCGCACTGGCAGCAGCTGCTCGACGAACTGCCCACCGTCGGCACCGCGGTGGGCCGTCAGTCGGCGAGCCGCGCGGAGGCTCTGTCCCTGCTGCGCGTCTGCGAGGCGCGGCGGGCGATGGGCGAACTGGTGGAGGTGGTCGCGGTGCTCGCGCCGGACGATCCGGCGGCCGCCGAACTCGCCCGGCGCGTCGAGGAACTAGGATTGGAGTGACCCTCCTCACCCTGCCGGCCCGGCGGGCGAGGGCCCCGGGCCGCCCTCCCCCGCACCCGCTCCGAGCCACCCCGGGAGGGCGCCCCCGCGCGAGCTCACCGGAACCGTCCAGGTGGGCCCCTGAGGAGGACGGCCCTCCGCCTCGCGGTCGCCGCGGGCTCGGGCTCCCCGGTCCGCCGCCGGGAGGTGTCCCTGCCCGCGGCGGGGCCCGCCCCGGGCGCGGGGGACGGTGCCACGGACATACTCGCAAGGGGTGTCACGAGAGGCTCGCGGGGCATACAAGTTGTCCCGGAGTCCCGGCGGGTGGCACCCGCGTGTGGCAGGGTCTCCGGCGGGATCATCGGCGGCGGGGACCGATGATGCGGCCTCGGGGGAGGGCACGGCATGGCGGCCATGGGGGAAGGTGGCCTGAAATCGGTCGGCAACCTCGTCACGGCGTTGAAGGAGTTCCGCTGTCTGACGGATCCGGATCTGCGCACGCTGTGTCTGGATCTGGTCGCCATGGAGCTGGAGATGACCAGCGTCCCCGTGCGCACCCACCGGGTGACCGACTACTTCCTGGTGGAGCTGGCCCGCGAATGCCTGGAAAACGTGCGGATCATGCACGCGCTACGCGCGTCCCTCGCGGTGATGGCGGCGGCGGACGAGGACGCGATCAAGCGGCTCGACTCGGTCATGGAGCAGATGACGGCCCGTCCGGCGCTGCCCGAGACCGCCATCGCGAAGCTGCGGTCGCTGCTGGAGGAGCTGGAGATCGAGCAGTTGGGCCAGTTGTGCCGTACCGCGGCGGGCCCGCTGCAGGACGTCCCCGCGGTCACCGGCCCCTGGCACGCCTTCGAGGTGCTCAGCCGGATGAACGCACAGCCGGGCGGGCTGCCGCCGGGGCTCGCCCTGGTGGAGTACCTCGCGGCGGCGGCGCGTCCGCTGCAGAGGGCCGACGCGCTGCGCGACTGGGCCGATGATCAGGCTCGGGAGCTGGGCCTGACGCCCCAGCTGCGGTCGCTGCGGCAGCAGGTGGGCCATGCCGCCCCGGCCGGTCCGGTGGACGCCTATCTGGTGATCCGGCTGCTGCCGCGGGAGGAGGCCGGGGCTTACGAGCTCTCGTCCTGGCACCAGTACGACCCCACCGGCTGGCATCCGGTCCGCGGCCCGGTCACCCAGGTCACCGCGGAGACCGCGGAGCGGGCGGTCCAGACGCTGGTGTACCAGGCGGCCGAGGAGTGGGACGACGCCCGCGCGATCCACGTCGAGTTCATGCTCGGCCCGGATGACCTGAATCTGCCGGTCCACCGCTGGCGTCTGGAGCTCGACAGCGAGCTGCCCATCCCGCTGTACATGCACTACCCGGTGGTCGTACGGAGCCTGGAGCGGAGCCGGACCAGGCGCTGGCACCGGGAGTGGAAGCACCGCTGGAACCTCCTCGACCAGCAGCCCGAGCGCGCCAAGCAGCTCGTCGTGGACGGCGAGGACCCGGACAGCCCGCGCTCCGGCGACCCCACCGCCCTGCTGGCCCGGCTCAAGGCCGATCCGCAGGTGGTGGCCCTGGTCCTGACCTCGCCCCCGGGCATCACTCCCGAGGGCACCTCGGAGGCGCTGACCGCCTGGCGGGCCGGGATTCCGGTGGTCGCCTGGGACGGCCGGGCGACCCGGGCCCCCGGCTTCGTCCAGCAGCTGAGACAAAATCAGGCCGACGCCAGCGGGAACCTGGCACGGCTCCGCGAAGCCGTGACAGAGTTACGTCTGGACGCCCATACGATCGACTCCGCGGAGCGGGAGCATCACCTGGGGCAGCATGTGGTGCTCGTTTGGGACGACCCGACCCGTCCCGTGGAACCGCAAGGGCGCATTACGGGGCCGGACGAGGGGGTGGGTGGTCGATGAGCGACGAAGAGTCTGCGCGGCGCCACAACGGACGGATCCACCAGGATTCCGGTTCCGCCTCGGCCGCCCTGCCGTCCGGAATACCGCGCCCCTGGTGGATCTACCAGGGCACCGGGCGCCCGCTGCACGACGTAAGCCTGGAGGAGATCCTTCCGCCGCCGCCCCCGTGGCGCGCCTTCGGCGGGGTCTCGGCCGGTCCGGTCGAGGGCGACGGCCGGTCCGGCGCGTTATCGGACGCGGACGACGCCCCGACCGAGCCCCCGGCGCCGCCGGAGGACGAGCAGGACGCCGCCCGGCGGCTGGGCGCGACTCCCCTCGGGGTGCGCTCCGACCCGGAGGAGGCCGATCTCGTCAACGCGGCGCTGATCCTCAGACGTCCCCTTCTGGTCACCGGCCGTCCGGGCACCGGCAAGTCCACGCTGGCGTACCGCATCAGCCGGGAGTTGGGCCTGGGCCGGGTGCTGCGCTGGCCGATCACCACGCGTTCGACCCTGCGGTCCGGGCTTTACGGCTACGATGCCGTCGGCCGTGTGCACGCCGCCGCGGCCGGCCAGGCGTCGGAGGGGGACGCGCACGAACCCGGACCGGAGGACATCGGCGACTTCCTCCAACTCGGGCCGCTGGGCACGGCGATGCTCCCGCACCGCCTGCCGCGCGTCCTGCTCATCGACGAATTCGACAAGAGCGATATCGATCTGCCCAATGACCTCCTCGACATCTTCGAGGCCGGCGAGTACGCCATCCCCGAGCTGGTGCGCATCCGCAGACGCCGCCCGGCCGTATCGGTCCTCACCGACGACCCGGAGCGCAGTACCGTCATCGCATCGGGGCGGGTGCGCTGCCGCGCCTTCCCCGTCGTCGTCATCACCAGCAACGGCGAGCGGGAGTTCCCGCCCGCGTTCCTGCGGCGCTGTCTCCAGCTGCGGCTGCCCGACCCGGACGCGGACCGGCTCGCCGCGATCGTGGCCGCGCATCTGGGGCGGGCCGACGATCCGCGTGCGCGGGAGCTGATCCAGATGTTCCTCGAGCGCAGCGAGCGCGAAGGCGGCCTCGCCGCCGACCAGTTGCTCAACGCGGTGTATCTGGTGACGTCCCAGTCACATGTTCCGGGGCCCGAGTGGGAGGAGCTACTGCAGGCCGTCTGGCATCGGCTGGACAGCGCAGCGGGCTCGACATGACACACGACCCAGGCGGCAGGTCCGCCGGGCCGGGCCCGCGGGACCTCGACTGGCGGCAGCTCGCCGACGCCCTGTGGCTGGCGGTCTGCAAGGCCGAGACGGACCGTGGCCCCGGGCCGCCGGACCCCGGCCCCCTCCCCGGGGCACCGGAGGCGGACGCCCCGCCGCCCGGTGAGGAGCCGCCGGACGAGCCGCGGCAGGACCGGCAGGGGGAGCGCCCCTCGTCCGGGCCCGAGGCGGCGCCCGCGGCGTCGGAACCACTGCTCCCCGCGGAGCTGGTCGGCGGCTCCGCGCCGCCCGGCGAGGCGGAGCCGGCGACCGTCGCGGAGGCCTTCGTGCCCGCGCGCCGGCCGTCCGCCGACGGGCCGCCGCTGCCCGAGCGCGCCCTGTCCCGGGCGCTGCGGCCGCTCAAGCGCACCGCGCCCTCGCCGGTCGAGACGGAGGTCGACGAGGAGGCCACGGCCGAGCGCGCGGCGCGCGAGGGGCTGTGGGTGCCCGATCTGGTGCCCGTGCGCGAGCGCTGGATGGACGCCGTCCTGGTGGTGGACTGCGGCAGTTCGATGGTGGTGTGGCGGCGGACGGCCGCGCATCTGGTCACCGTGTTGCAACGCACCGGCGCCTTCCGGGATGTGCGGGTGCACCGGGTGAACACCGACCATCCGTTACCCGAAGCGGACCGGTCGCCGGTGGCGGGGATGCCGCCGCGCGGCAAGCGGACGGTGCTGGTGCTGACCGACGGCATCGGCGCGGCCTGGGGCGACGAGAGCGCCCAGCGCGCGCTGGCCGGCTGGGCGCGGCAGGCGTCGGTCGCGCTGCTGCACGTCTTGCACCAGGGCCGCTGGCACCACACCGGGGTGGCCCCGGAGCGGGTGCGGGTGCGGATCCCCGAACCGGGCGCCCCCAACGGCAGCTGGCGGCGGGCGGACGGCGGCTCCTGGCCGGGCGGCGCGCCGCCGGTCCCGGTGCTGGAGCTGAACGCGCGGTGGATGGCCAACTGGGCCCGGCTGGTGGCCCGCCCGTCGGCGCGCGGCGAGGACACGATGGCGCTGCTGCCCGGGGCGCCCGCCGAGCGCTGGGACCCCGAACCGGAACCGAGCGCCTGGGACCGCGTCTTCCGGTTCCGCGCCACCGCCTCGCCGAGCGCCTTCCGGCTGGCGTCCCGGCTGGCCGCGGCCCCGTTGAACATTCCCGTGATGGAGTTCGTGCAGGGCATCCACCAGCCGGAGGGCAGTCCGGGCGATCTGGCCGAGGTCCTGCTGGGCGGGCTGCTGCGCAAGGTGGGGACCGCCGACCCGCTGGACGAGACGGGTATCGGCTACGAGTTCCACGACGGGGTACGCGAACTGCTGCTGTCCGCCGGGATGCGGGACGAGTCGCTGTACATCCTCGGCAGCGTCCTGGACCGGCTGGGCCGCCGCTGGAAACCGCTGCTGATGCTGCGGGATCTGCTCAATCACCCCTCGGGCTCGGTGGGGGACCTCCCCAGGACGGAGCGGCTGCTGCCGTACATCCGCCTCCAGGAGCAGGTCTACCAGGCTCTTTCTGGGCCGTACCTGGAGGGTGCGCGCTCCTTTCGCGCCCTTGTCCTGGCCCATCAGGCGCTCGCCCGCTCGGGGGAAAGCCCGCCCGATCCAGTTGAAGACGCATCACACAGGGGAAAATATGTGGTCTCCGAGGCGGTTGCGGCCATGACTGACTCCACGACTCCCCGACCAGACCCGCTGTCCCAGGCCGACGATTCACCATCCCCGCCGGCGCACGGCACGCCGGGCCCGGCGGGGGAGCATCTGAGAGGAACATTTGTGTCCGTGACCGCTGCCCGGACCCTGCCCACCGTGGAGGACCGCCAGCCCGGGGAACCCCCGTCCATTTGGGGAAATGTACCGCCCCGGAACAACAACTTCACCGGCCGGCAGACGTTGCTCGACACTCTCCACGAGCGACTGAAGAGCGAGGGCACCGCCGCCGTGCTGCCCGAGGCCCTGCACGGGCTGGGCGGGGTGGGCAAGTCACAGATCGCCCTGGAGTACGTCCATCAGCACGCCGCCGACTACGACGCGGTGTGGTGGATCCCGGCGGAGCGCCCCGAGCAGATCCGCCAGGCGCTGGTCCAGCTCGCCGACCGGCTCGGGCTGCACGCGGGCATGGAGGCCAACACGGCCGTGCCCAGCGTGCTCGACGCGCTGCGCACCGGACGGCCGTGCCGCAACTGGCTGCTGGTCTTCGACAACGCCGAGGAGCTGGAGACGGTTCGGCCGTTCTTCCCCGCGGGCGGGCCGGGCCGGATCCTGGTCACCTCGAGGAACGCCCAGTGGTCGCGCGCCGCCCGCACCGTCGAAGTGGACGTCTTCGAGCGCGAGGAGAGCATCGAGCTGCTGCGCCGCCGGGGTCCTGAGCTGCCGCGCGAACAGGCGGACCGGGTCGCCGACGCCCTGGGGGACCTTCCGCTGGCCATCGAGCAGGCGGCCGCGTGGCTCACCGAGACGGGGATGCCGGCCGACGAGTATCTCCAGGTCTTCGAGGACGAGCGGGCCGATGTCTCCACCCGCCGCAATGAACTGCTGGCGGCGGGCGTTCCGGTGGACTACCCCGAACCGGTCGCCGCCGCCTGGAACATGTCGCTGCGGCGGCTGGCCGAAACCCATCCCGGCGCCATCCAGCTCCTCCAGATGTGCTCGTTCTTCGCACCCGAGCCGATCTCCCGGCGGCTCTTCTCCGGCGTGCGCGGGGTGTCCCTCTCGCCCGAGCTGTCGGAGGTGCTGCAGGACCCCATCAGGCTCGGCCACGCGATCCGTGAGATCAACCGCTACGCCCTGATCAAGATCAATCACCGCAGCAACACGATCGAGATGCACCGGCTGGTGCAGGCCGTGCTGATCGGCCAGATGTCCACACAGCAGCAGGCGGACATGCGGCACAGCGCCCATGTGCTGCTGGCCTTCGGCGACCCCAACGACGTGGCACCCCCGAACTGGGGGCGGTATGCCGACCTCCTCTCCCATGTCCGGGCGTCGCGCGCGATGGAGTGCGATGACAAATGGGTGCGGCAGATGGTGCGGAACCTGGTTCGCTTCCTCCATGTCTGGGGCGACCACGACGGCGCGCTGGAGCTCGCCACCCAGGTGCGCCGAAAGTGGGTGGAGACGCTCGGCGAGGACAGTGCGGAGACGCTGGCCGTCTCCCGGTCCCTGGGCCATGTCCTGACCGTGCTCGGCCACTTCAACGAGGCCCGGGAGCTCAACCGCCGGACGCTGGAGCTCCAGCGCGCCCAGGAGGGCGACGACCACGAGAACACCCTGGTGACTCAGGGCGCGGTCGCCGTCGACACCCGCTACCAGGGCGAATACGCCCGCTATGTGGAGCTGGAGAAGGACCGCTGGACCAGGACCCTGCGGCTCGCCGGGGACGAGGACCCGTACTCCATCGCCGCGACGAACGACTACGCCGTGGCGCTGCGCGCGGCGGGGGACTACGAGCGCGCCCGGCAGCTGGACGAGAACGCCCGGCGCACCGCTGGTCTGGTGCTCGGCGAGGACGCCCTGCTCACCATCCTGGTGGAGGCCAACCTCAGCATCGACGTCCGCGAGGGCGGGGACTATCCGGCCGCCCGCGACATGCTGGAGCAGACCTGTAGCCGCGCCCGCCAATTGTTCCCGCCGAACACACCCACCGTGGTCTACGCCCTGCGCAACCTCGCCGTGGCGCGTCGTAAGGCCGGCGACCACGAGGGCGCCCTGGACCTCAGCCGGGAGGTGCTGGAGCGCTACCGGCTGCGCTACACCGAGCCCAACCTCCACATCACCACCACGGCCTTGGCCCTCTCGATGGATCTGCGGCAGACCGCAGATCTGGAGGGTGCCCGTGAGCTCGGCCGGAAATGTCTCGACGACATGCGCGTCCTGCTGGGGGAACGGCATCCGGCGACCCTGGGCGCGGCGGTCGACCTCGCCGTGACGCTGCGGCTGCTGGGCGAGACGGACGAGGCGCTGGCGCTGAACAAGGAGACGCTGCCGGTGCTCGTCGAGCGGCTGGCGGCCGACCATCCCACGGCGCTGGCCTGTGCCATCAACCTGGCCAGCGACCACTACACCCTCGCGGACTATCAGGAGGCCCATGACCTGGACGTCGAGACCCTGGCGGCCTGCCGGTCCCGGCTCGGTGAGGACCACCCCACCACGCTCGCGTGTGCGGTCAATCTGTCGGGGGATCTGCGTGCGCTGGGTGAGGGCAGGCAGGCGGAGGAGCTGCACCAGGACGCGCTCGGCCGGCTGCGCCGGGTGCTGACGGCAGGCCACCCGGCGACGGTCGCGGCGGCCCGGGGGATCCGGGCGGACTGCGATGCGGAGTCGATCTCCATCTGAGCCGTCGTCCGCGTCGCCGTTCGCGGGGCCCCGTGCGGGGCCCCGTGCCGCGCGCCGTTCACCCGCGCGTACGGGTCCCGATCCACCGCGCCAGCGCCACCGGATCGGGACCCGTGCCCGGTGCGGTGCGCAGCTCCCGGTGGACGGCCAGGACCAGTTCGGGGTGGTTCAGCAGCGTCGTCCTGGCCGCGCCGTCCGGCTGGCTGAGTGCGAGCCCCGCCCATGCCGCGATGTCGTCCGGGTCCGCGTCCAAGCGGGCCCGGTAGCCGCGCAGCGCGTCCGCGGTGTCCCCCGCGGCCCAGTCGAGATCGGCCCGGTCGGGGGCGTCACCGCCCCCGGGCAGCCCCGCTCCCCCGCCCTCGCACAGCCGCGCGAACCCCGCCGGATCCGCGAGCCGGAGCCGGGCGAGCGCGGGGCGTGCCGGCGCCTCGGGGCGGGTCGGCCGGACCGAGGTCCCGGGCAGCTCCCCGGGCGGGTCGGTCCGCTCCCGCCAGGCCCGCGCCCACCGGGCGGTCGGCTCCGGGTCCGCCGCCAGGTGGCGCATGCGGTGGACGAGCCGGTGGTCGTGGATCAGGTCGGACGCCAGGCGCGCCGGTACGGAGGGCACCCGCTGCGCGAGCCACAGGGTCAGCCGCTCCTCCAGCCGGTGGAGGAACTCCTCGCCCCTGGGCGTCAGTTCGGCGTGAGCGAGGAGCGTACGCAGCCCCGAGGCGGTCTGTGCCCGGCGCAGGGCGAACTCGAACGCGGCGGTGTCCCGGGCCGGTCCGGGCTCGGCGCGCCGCAGCCGGTCCCACCAGAATCCGGTCACGCCCAGGAACGCGTACACCCCCTGAAGGAGCCCGCGCAGGGGTCGCGGGTCCAGCCGCCAGGGCGCGTAGTGGATCTCCTCCAGGCCCCCTTCGATCAGGGGCACCAGGTCCATCAGGGCGCTGAGTTTGATGTGCTGGGCCTCGTGCACCAGCGCGGCGGCGAGGGTCAGTGGGTCCGCGGCCCCGTTGAGCAGCACACAGCCGTACGCCTCCGGCGATGAGGCGCTGAACGGTTCGGGCCAGGCGGCGTACGGCACGGGCACGACGGAGGACAGACAGGCGCCGATTCCCCGCGGGTCCACCTGACGCTGCTCCGAGACCAGCCGCCACGCATTGCCGAATCTCTCCTGCCAGCCCTGCCACTCTTCGTCGCCGAGCCGCTCGGGCTCCCGGATCCGGAGAAAGTCGCGATAGGGGTCGAGGTCGTCGACGAGGGGGGCGCACACAATCCCCTCGTGTTCTCCGCGCAGCCGCCGCAGTCCGTGCCAACCGGGAGCGTCCTCGGAGAAGTCGGCGGGCAGCGTCACCGAATACGGGCCGGATAACACCACCGACTTACGGCCGTATCTGACGACCTCGGCGACATCGGCGGTGTCCGGAATGCGGGCGAATCCCAGGGCGGGCAATATGACCCCGCCCTCGTGCACGGGAACGGTGCCGCGAAAGTCGATTCCGGCGAGAAGAGCGGCCGAGGCGGCTATGGCATGCAGATGACCCACCGCGCTCCACAGCGGCCCGTCCCCCGATTCCAGACCGCGCAGCCTGCGCAGACAGCGGTTGAGCCACACCCCCACGGACGGGTGCAGCAGCAGCGTCTCCACGGCTGCCGGGGAGCGGTGCTCGGCCCGAATCAGCAGGTGCCAGGCGTCCCGGGGCAGGGGAAGAGGGCCGGGCAGGGCGGGGTGCGCGGAGCCGATGTCCACCAGGGCGCGCAGCAGCAGCATGGCCCGGCTACGCTGTCCCGACCTCAGTTCGGCCACGGCCGAGGGGCCGCCCGAACCCCGCGCCAACTCGGCGAAACCCCCAGCCGATAAACGATGGTTGAGGCCCCGCGTGACGGAGGACGTCATAGCCGCCTAACTCACACAGGGTTCCGACGTCGACGAGTTGCCGATCGTCGGCGGGCGCTGGACGATGTCGAGCAGCCGCTCCGTCACCGCGGAAAGCCCTTCGTACCGCTCGAGGTCTTCGAGTGTCGCCCCCGAAAGGTCCAGCAGCTCTGTCTCGACCTCGGTCGCGACCCGCTCCATGACACCGTCCCCCTCCGGACGCTCCCTAACGGCTCGTATGAGGCATCCCTATGGTGGCCTACCCCTAATGATTGCGAAAGGGTGAACACGGCCAGTCGGCGCCTGCGTTGTCAAGATTTTCGGACACTTCCGCGCGCCTGGGAGCCCCCCGATATGCCGGTGTCATCCCCCCGTTCCGGATTGCATCGTCTCGACCTCGAACACGCCTCCGCACGCCCGGAACGACCGGGCCGAGACGTTCATCGCGTCGAAGGAATCCGGCGGATAGACCCGGATCCGCGCGGCGGTGCCGCGGCACGGGGTGTCGTTCATGCCCTCGTTGAGCGTGTGCAGACTGCTCGAGGCGCTGCCGCCGGGCGGCAGGGAGACCGGGGAGCGCGTGGGGCCGCGCCGGGTGGCGGGGTCGCCGATCACCGCGCCGGTGGAGTCGAGCAGCGAGACACCGGGGTATCCGGTGAGGGTGCAGGTCGTGGCGGACTTGTTGGTGAACACCAGGGGCAGGTACACATTGCCGGCCCCGATGTCCATCCGGCCGACCGCCAGCGTCAGCTGCGCCTTGGAGCAGACGCGGCGCTCCCCGGACGCGGCGGCGGGCCGTGAGGAGGACGGGTGCGAGGGCCGCGCCGAGGGCGGAGGGGACTGCGCGGTCCGCGAGGCGGGCCGTTCGTTCCGGGAGGAGCCGCTCTTGGAAGAGGCCGAGGAGGCGGCCGAAGGGGAGGAGGGTGGCGCGGCGGAGGAGGCGGAGGTGACGGACGAGGCGCGCCGCGCGGAGTCCCCGTCCCCGGTGTCGCTGCCGCACGCGGTGACCGTGGCCAGCGCGCCGATCAGCAAGGCGCATAAGACGGGCGGCCGGGAGCGCGCTGCCGCCGTGCGCCGAGTCGTACGCCGAGGAGCCGAACCGTTCCGTTGACTCATGTGACTCATGAGCGACCTCCCGAGGTCAGCCGTCTGCCGGGGGCCACCGGCATCGAGGGCGGGTGCCCCGATGCCTCAGGTGCGGTCCCCCTGGGACTCCCTTCCCCGCGCGCGGGCTCTTATGTACGGGGCACATTGATCGCGTCGGCGCTCAAATTCCTCACATTGGATTCTCTACCGCAAACATCCGAACACCTTGTCCACGCCGGAACCCTGGGATTACTGTTCGGCAGCCATCGCACTCGCCAACTGCCGTACCAGGACAGGAAGAAGGAACTCCATGGCCGCACGCGGACGCCATCGCCGGCCCCGGCCCCACCGTGTCTCCCGTACCTCGCTCGCGATCACCGCGGGCGGCGCGGGCGTCGCCCTGCCGCTCATCGGCATCGGCCAGGCGAACGCCGCCTCAGCCCCCACGCCCACCTCGCCGACCCCGAACGCCACCACCGTCTCGGCGGTCACGACCACGAGGGCCGAACCGCTGCTCATCGTCCCGAAGGCCGTGCCCGAACCACCGGCCAAGGCCCAGCCCCGGGCCGGGTCGTACACCGTCGTCCGCGGTGACACCCTCTCCCGGATCGCGGACAGGGAGCGAGTGGCGGGCGGCTGGGAGCGGCTCTACGAGATCAACCGCCAGGTCATCGGCGCCGACCCGGATCTGATCCGGCCCGGCCAGCAGCTCACCCTCGGCCACCGCTGAACGGGTCCGCACCCGGGCAGCGCATGCGCACAGAAGCCTCCGCCCGCGGTGGACCACCGCGGCGGACGCTCCTTCGCCTCAACGGCCTTACATCACCAAATGCGCCTTGGAATGGGTGACTTCCTCAATGTCGCCGCCCGCCTTGCCGATCAGCCGGTGCGCCAGATTGGTCAGTGCCCGCGCCGCCGCGATCTCCTCGCCGACTCTCGGCTGTGCCGGGTCGTCGGGGTTGCGGTTGGCACGGCCCTGGGCCAGCATCTCCGTGCCGTCGTGCATCCTCAGCCGGACGACCGCTTCGGTCAGCGGACCGATCTCACGGAACTCCATCTGAATGTCGCATCCCACGATCGTCTCCATCGCGCTCACCTCCTGCGTCACCTTCCAGGATGCGCCTCACCGGTCTCTCCGGTCGACCGGGACAGCAACTCCACCACCTCGTCGTCCGCGGTCTGCGAGAAGTCCTCGTACCACTCCCCCACCGCCGCGAAGTCCGAGGGGGTGGAGAGGGCCACCACCTCGTCCGCGTCCCCGCGCAGCGCGGCGACCGCGTCCGGTGGCGCCACCGGCACGGCGAGGACCACTCGCGCGGCGCCCTGGGCCCGCGCCACCCGGCAGGCGGCCTGGGCCGTGGCGCCGGTCGCGATGCCGTCGTCCACGATGATCACGGTGTGGCCCCCGGCCGGGATCCGCGAGCGGCCCTGGCGGAACCGGCGGGCCTTGCGGGCCAGCTCGTCCCGCTCGGTCCGCTCCACCTCGGCGAGGTCCGCCTCATCGGCCCGGCTCATCCGGACGATCGCCTCATGGATGACCCGTACGTCGCCCTCGCCGATGGCGCCGAACCCCAGCTCCCGGTGGTAGGGGACGCCGAGCTTACGGACGATGATCACGTCCAGAGGCGCATGGAGCGCGCGGGCTACCTCGAAGGCCACCGGCACCCCGCCCCGCGGCAGCCCGAGCACGACCGGTTTCTCATCCGCCAAGGGGCGCAGCGCCTCGCCGAGGCGCCGCCCGGCGTCCGTCCGGTCGGTGAAGATCATGGCTCACCCCCGCTCCTGAAGGACTCATCCACATATCAAGCCGACACCTGTCGAGCCGATGGTCCGCCCGTCCGCGAACCGGCGGTCCCCGGCCGGCGGCCGGGGCGCGCGGATACCGGAGACCCGGCACCCTGGAGGTATGGAGAACGCCACAGGTCCGGACGAGTCCGGTTACCCCGTCTTCGTCGAGTCAATCGGGGCCGACGGCCGCTACCGGCTGGTGCGGCTGCGTGGCCTGGGGTGCGAACCGCTGGAACGGGAGGAGTTCGAGCCGCGTGTCCGGCAGGTCTTCCCCGATATCGATCTGGACGACCCGGCCCAGGTGCACTGGGAGGACCGGCCCGGACAGTGGCCGCCCTGGCATCCGGGCGAGGCATGACCGCCCTGATCGGCACCTCGGGATGGCAGTACCGGGACTGGCGCGGCGATCTCTACCCCGAGGGCTGTCCGCAGCGGTTGTGGCTGGAGGAGTACACCCGCGCCTTCGCCACCGTGGAGAGCAACAACGCCTTCTACCGGCTGCCCTCGTACGACCAGTTCGCCACCTGGCGGGGGCGGCTGCCGGAGGGCTTTGTGATGGCGCTCAAGGCGAGCCGCTACCTCACCCACATCAAGCGGCTGCGCGATCCCGAGGAGCCGGTGGAGCGGCTGATGTCCCATGCGGCCGGGCTCGGCGACCGGCTGGGCCCGGTGCTGGTGCAGCTGCCTCCCACCCTGCGGGCCGACGGCGAACTGCTGGACCGCTGTCTGGGCTGCTTCCCCTCCGGGACGCGGGTGGCCGTCGAACCGCGGCACACCTCCTGGTGGACCGAGGAGATCCGCGCCGTGCTGGAGCGCCGCTCGGCCGCGCTGTGCTGGGCCGACTCCGGCTCCCGGCCGGTCACCCCGCTGTGGCGGACCACCGGCTGGGGGTATCTGCGCTTTCACGGCGGCCTCGCCCGCCCGGCCCCGCGCTACGGGCGCCGGGCGCTGGCCACCTGGGCGCGGCGGATCGGGGACACCTGGCCGGCCGACGCGGAGGTCTACGCGTACTTCAACAACGACACGGGCGGGGCGGCGGTGCACGACGCGGCCGTCTTCGCCCGCGCCGTGGCCCGCCTCGGCCGCCCGGTCAGCCACACCCCCTCGGCGTAGCGCGGGTGCGCTCCGGGCTCACTCCTTCACCGCCCCGCCCAGCATGCCCTCGATGAACCGGCGCTGCAGTGCCACGTAGACCACGACCACCGGCAGGGCGATGAGCACCGAGGCCGCCGCGAGCAGCGCCGCGTCGGAGCTGTGCTGGCCCTGGAAGAAGGCCAGGCCGAGGGGGACCGTGCGATGGGCCTCGTCGCTGACCATCACCAGGGCCATCAGGAACTCGTTCCAGGTCCACATGAAGGTGATCACGACCATGGTGGAGATCGCCGGGCGGCCCATCGGGACCAGTACGCGCCACAGCGTGGTCCAGGTGTTCGCCCCGTCGATCCGGGCCGCCTCGATGACCGACCGCGCGCTGCCGCGGAAGTACGTGCGCATCCAGAAGACCCCGAAGGCCAGCGACTGCGCGGTCTGCGGCAGGATCAACGCCCAGTAGCTGTCGGTGAGTTCGGCGTAGCGCAGATCGAAGTAGAGCGGGACTACCAGCGCCTCCTGGGGCAGCGTCAGCCCGATCACGAAGAGGTGGAACAGCACCGTGGAGCCGGGGAAGCGCATCACCCCGAAGGCGTACGCGGCGAGGATGGCCAGCACGGTGGTGGCCGCCACCACGACCGCCGTGACCAGCACCGAGTTCCCCAGATAGGTGCCGAAGTGGCCACGGCTCCAGGCGTCGGCGAAGTTACTCCAGTGCAGACCGTCCTTCGGCAGTGAGAAGCCGGTGTCCAGGGAGTTCTGTGAGCCGAAGGCCGTGGAGAGGATGCCGATCACGGGGGTGAGGGCGAGGACGGTGAAGAGGGCGAGGATGCCGTAGGTGACGTTGCGTTCCAGGCGTGTGGTCATGCCCGCCGCCCTTCCACGAGCCGGGAGACCGTGACGGTCAGGACGAAGATCAGGACCGTGAGGGCCACGCCGACGGCGGCGGCCGAGCCGACCTGGTTGGTCTCGAAGGCCCGGTGGTAGACCTCGTAGGCGGGGACGGAGGTGGCGTTTCCTGGGCCGCCGCTGGTGGTGATGTAGATCAGGTCGAAGTTGCGCAGCCCCGCCACGATGGTCAGGGTCAGCGCCACCGCGATCTGCGGCCGCAGACCGGGCAGGGTGACGGTGCGGAACTCGCGCAGCGGCCCGGCGCCGTCCATCCGCGCCGCCTCGTACAGCTCGCGCGGGATGCGCTGGGCCCCGGCGAGGAAGAGGACCATGCACAGCCCGGTGCCGACCCAGGTGCCGACGACGCCGACGGCGGGCAGCGCCCAGGTGTAGTCGCCCAGCCAGGGGCGGGCGAGGCCGCCCAGGCCGACGGCGCGGAGGGCGTCGTTGAGCAGCCCGTCGGGGGCGAGGATCGAGCGCCAGGCCACGCCGACCACGATCAGCGCCAGGACCTGCGGCAGGAACAGGACCGTACGGAAGAAGGTCATCCCCCGGACCCGGGCCCGGGACATCACGGCGGCCAGCAGCAGCCCGATCGCCACCGGCAGGGCCGCGTAGAAGACGAGCAGCAGCAGCGCGTGGAGGAAGGGGGCGCGCAGGCTCGGATCGGTGAACAGCGCGCGGTAGTTGTCGAATCCGGCGGGGGTGGCGACCGTCAGCCCGTCCCAGTGCACAAAGGACAGCCACACCGACTGCCCGAAGGGGTAGAGCAGGAAGACGGCGTACACGATCAGCGCGGGCAGGATGTAGAGGTAGCCGATGGCACGCGGCTCACCGGGCGCGCGGCGGCGGTATGCCCTGGTCAGGGCGGCGAGCCTCATCGGGGTCCCGCCGAGGTGTGCTGCTCGCGCTGCTTCTTCGTGAAGGCGCCGTAGTCCTTCTGGAGAGTCGCGGCGAAGCTGTCCGCAGAGGTCTTGCCGCTGACCACGCCCTGGAGGGCGGCCGAGAGGGTGTCGTAGAAGGTGGGGGTGGAGTAGTCCAGGTACGGGACGAGTCCATCGGCGGCGCTCAGCCGCTTCCACCCGGCGATCATCTGGCCGTCGGCGCTGTCCGGGCTCACCCCGGCCGCGGCCTTCGCGGGGACGGCGGGCAGCACTCCGTGCCGGGTCATCACGTCCGCGGCGTGTGCGTCGGTGAGGAAGTCCAGATAGGCGGCGGCCACTTCCGGGTGGCGGGAGCGGGAGGTGATGGACCAGGCGAGGCCCTGGCCGCCGGTGGTGACGGGGTCGCCGCCGGCCTTGGCGGGCGGGGGCGGCATGATGCCCAGCTTGTCCCCCATGGGCTTCTTCAGGTCGGCCAGCTGCCAGGTGCCGGTCAGCAGATACGCGCCGTCGCCGGAGGCGAACTTCTTGGCGGCGTCGTCGTAGCCGAGGCCGTTGGCGCCACCGGGGAGATAGCCGCGCTTCGCCCAGTCGGCGAGGGTGGCCGCGGCGTTCTTGGTGGCGGCGTTGTCGAAGCCGTCGCCGCGGCCGAGGACGGTGTCGCGGGCGTCGGCGGCGCCGAGCTGGTCGTGCAGCACCCCGAAGGTGTGGATGGCGGGGTACTTGTCGAGGTTGCCGAACTGGATCGGCAGCTCGCCCCGGTCCTTGAGCCGGGCCAGGCCGTCGGTGAACTCGCCCCAGGTGCGCGGGGGTTGGAGCCCTGCCTTCCCCAGTACGCCCTTGTTGTAGTAGAGGCCGATGTACTCGCCGGTCTGGGAGATGCCGTACAGCCGCCCCCGGCCGAAGTCGTCGCCGTCGGCGGAGACCCGGTTGAGGCCCAGGAGAGTGGCGGGGTAGCGGGTGTTCCAGTCGTAGATCCCGGCGTAGTTGTCCAGCGGGGCGAGCAGCCCGGCCCGGACGAAGGCCACCATGTCCGGGTAGCCCTGGTTGGCCTGGATGACATCGGGCGGATGGTTGCCGGAGACGGCCAGCTTCAGGGTGGTCTTCAGATCGGTGAAGCTCCGGGCGACCCGCTTGATCCGCACATTGGGGTACTTCCGCTCGAACTCCCGGTTCAGCTGCTGTATCTCGCCGTTGGTCCCGCCGCGTATCTCCTGGTCCCACACGGTCAGCGTGGTCTTTCCGGCCTTCGCCGGATCGGGTATGGCGGTGGCCGCGCCGGTCCCGGCACCGGCGGCCCCCGAGCCGTCGGTGCCGGGGACACACCCCGCGGCGAGCAGGACGGCGCCGATGGCGAGCGCGGCCGGGACGGCCCTGCGGCGTGTCCGGCGCGCCCCGGTACGGGCGAGTTCCATGGGGTTCTCCTCGATGCGGTGATCAGGACCGTCAGGACCGTTGGGCGCTGTCATGCACCCGGAAACCGATGGTGGGCAGGGCCCGCGGCCGGGGGCAGTCGCGCACCCGGTCCGGGATCAGATCGCCCAGGAAGGCGTAGCGGCGGGCGAGTCCGGACGCCTCCGCGCCGCCATCGGCCGCCCGGCGCACACGGTTCCACCAGGCGGCCACCTCCGGCCAGCCGGGCGCGGCCAGGGAGCCGCCGAAGTGCTGGACGGAGAGGGCGGCGGTGAGGTTGGCGAAGGCGAGCCGGTCGGCGAGCGGCCAGCCCGCGAGCGTGCCGGTCATGAATCCGGCCACGAAGACATCGCCGGCCCCGGTCGGGTCCAGCGCGTCCACGGGCAACCCGGGCACCTCGGCACGCTCCCCGGTGAGCGAGTCGATGGCCACGGCGCCCTCGGCGCCCCGGGTGACGACGGCGATCGGCACCAGCTCCGCCAGGGCGCGCACCGCCCGCTCGGGGCTGTCGGTGCGGGTGTAGCGCTGGGCCTCGGCGGCGTTGGGCAGGAAGGCGTGGGCGTAGGGCAGATCGGGGAGCGCGGCGGGGTCCCAGCGGCCGGTCTCGTCCCAGCCGACATCGGCGAAGATCTTGCTGCCCTGGGCGTGCGCCCGGCCCACCCAGTCCTCCTGCCGCCCCGGTTCGAAGGTGGCCACGCAGGCGCGGGAGCGGGGCGGCTCGCCCCGGACGGCGGGCGGCGGGGCCGGGTGCTCATGGGTGACCATGGTGCGCTCGCCCTCGTACGCCATGGAGACGGTGACCGGGGAGTGCCAGCCGGGGACGCGGCGGGAGGGGGTGAGGTCCACGCCCTCGCCGAGGGCCAGGCTCTCCCAGCAGTAGTCGCCGTAGACATCGGTGCCGAAGGCGGCGGCGAGCGTGGTGTGCAGGCCCAGCCGGGCCAGGGCGGTGGCCATGTTGGCGATGCCGCCGGGGCTCGATCCCATACCGCGCGCCCAGGACTCGGTGCCGCGGACGGGGGCGTGGTCGAGCCCGGTGAAGATGATGTCCAGGAACACGGTGCCGGTGAGGTAGACGTCGTGCTCGGGGTCCGTGGAGGCGCGCAGCGCCGCGAGCGGGTCGATCGGGTGGATCGGATCGGGGGTTCCGGCCGTGGTGCTCACCGACGTGCCTTTCCTTGTTCGGCGGGGCCTGTTGGCGCCCGGGGCCCTCCTGACGGACCTCCTTCGCCCACGGAAATCCGTCAGAAGGACCCTGGTGGCGTGAGCGACACCTTGCACCTGACTTGAGGTGAATGCAAGAGGTCGATCAGAGTCGCGCACACTCGCTCATCTGCAGTACGTTGCCACCATGCTGCGAGAGAGCCGCCACGAGAAGCTGCTGAACATCCTCGGCGAGGAGGGCGTGCTGCCCATCGGGGAGATCGCCACGCGTCTCGGCGTCAGCGAGGCCACGGCCCGGCGGGACATCACCGAGCTGGGCCGGGCGGGGCGGCTCACCCGGGTCTACGGCGGCGCGGTGGCCGCGCCCACTCAGGACGAGGAGCGCCCGTTCAGCGAGGTGGTGGTCGACGACCTGGCCGACAAGGAGGCCGTGGCCCGCGCCGCCGCCGAGCTGGTGGCGGACGGCGATGTGCTGCTGCTGGACATCGGCACCACCACCCTCCAGCTCGCCAAGCTGCTGCGCGGCCGTCCGGTCACCGTGGTGACCAGCAATCTCGCGGTCTACGACGAGCTGCGCGACGACTCGCGGGTGACCCTGATCCTGCTGGGCGGGCAGGTGCGCGCCAACTACCGCTCCGTGGTCGGCTTCCTCACCGAGTCCAATATCCGCCAACTGCGGGTCGGCCGGCTCTTCCTCGGCGCGAGCGGGGTGCTCCCCGACGGCAGCGTACTGGACAGCACCCATGTGGAGGTGCCGGTCAAACGGGCCATGCTCGGCGCGGCCCGGGAGGTGGTGCTGCTGGTCACCGCGGGGAAGTTCCCCGGCGATACGGGTCTCGCCCGGATCTGCGGACCGGAGGGCATCGACACCCTGATCACCAACAAGACGTCCGACCCGGTGACGCTCGCCGTTTTCCGCGAGGGCGATGTGGAGGTAGTGACCGTATGAGGCTGACTGTGCTGGGCGGCGGAGGGTTCCGTATGCCCCTGGTGTACCGGGCGCTGCTCGATGACACCGGGGACGCGGCGGGGCGCTGCACCGAGCTGGTGCTGTACGACACCGACCAGCGCCGGCTGGACGCGATCCGCGCGGTCCTGGCCGAACAGGCCACGGGCCGCCCCACCGCCCCCGCGGTCCGGGCCACCACCGATCTCGACCAGGCGCTGCGCGGCGCCGACTTCGTCTTCTCGGCCATCCGCGTCGGCGGCCTGGAGGGCCGGGCGAACGACGAGCGGATTCCGCTCGGCGAGGGGGTGCTGGGGCAGGAGACCGTCGGCGCGGGCGGGGTGCTCTACGGGCTGCGCACCCTGCCGGTGGCGCTGCGGATCGCCGAGCGGATCGCCACCGTGGCCCCGGACGCCTGGGTCATCAACTTCACCAACCCGGCGGGCATGGTCACCGAGGCGATGCAGCGGGTGCTCGGCGACCGGGTGATCGGCATCTGCGACTCCCCGGTCGGCCTGTGCCGCCGCGCCGCACGGGCGGTCGGCGCCGACCCGGACCGGGCCACGTACGACTATGTGGGCCTGAACCATCTGGGCTGGCTGCGCCGGGTGGTGGTGGACGGCCGGGACCGGCTCCCGGAGCTGCTCGGCGACACCGGCGCCCTGGAGTCGTTCGAGGAGGGCAAGCTCTTCGGCGCCGAGTGGCTGCGGGCGCTCGGCGCGCTGCCGAACGAGTATCTGCACTACTACTACTTCAACCGGGAGGCGGTGGCCTCGATCCGGCAGGCCCCGGCCACCCGCGGCGAGTTCCTGCGCGACCAGCAGGCCCGGTTCTACGCGACGGCGGGCTCGGGCGCACCCGGGGCGCTCAGGGAGTGGGAGCGCACCCGGCTGGAGCGCGAGGCCACGTACATGGCGGAGAGCCGCGAGGCCACCGGCGGCTGGGAGCGCGACTCCTGCGATCTGGACGGCGGCGGCTACGACCGGATCGCGCTGGCCATCATGCGGGCGATCGCCCGCGATGAGCGCGCCACGCTGATCCTCAATGTGCGCAACCGGACGGCCGTCCCCGGTCTCGACGAGGACGCCGTGGTGGAGGTGCCCTGTGTGGTGGACGCGGGCGGGGCGCGGCCGCTGGCGACCGGCGCGGTGGCGCCGGACCAGCTCGGCCTGATGCTGTCGATCAAGGCGGTGGAGCGCTCGGCCATCGAGGCGGCCACGACCGAAGCGGGCAGCGATTCGGGCATCGCCCGCGGTGCGGCCCTGCGGGCCCTGGCACTCCACCCGCTGGTGGACTCGGTCAAGGTCGCGGGCCGGATTCTCGACGCCTCCGGGGCACTGACCCGCCATTAGCACATGTCCGTTCGGGCATTCCCCAGTATCTGAACCCGCCCGGACGGGCTCCGTTCACGCCCTTTTTCGGAGAACGGGCGAGAAACGGGCCCGCCGGGTGGACAATCAGGCAGCCGAGTTCCTCACCGTCCGTTGCCTCATCCGCCATGACCTGCTCTTATAACGGTTGTGAAACGGGCGCATACGGTCACGATCTCTGTGGTGCCAAGACTGGCTTCCCCTGTTGCACGCTTGTAAAACTGCCACGCAAGCCGAAAGACCTAGGCAGGAGGTGCGGCGTGGACGCGGAGGAACGCCGTCGGGAGATCCTCGACACGGCTCGCCGTGCCGGCGTCGTCGACGTCGGCAAGCTCGCCGCCGATCTCGGGGTGTCCAAGGAGACGGTCCGTCGCGATCTGCGGGTCCTGGAACAGCACGGACTGGTGCGGCGCACCCATGGCGGCGCCTACCCGGTGGAGAGCGCCGGTTTCGAGACCACCCTCGCCTTCCGCACCACCATGCACGTACCGGAGAAGTCGCGGATCGCGACCGCGGCGGCCGATCTGCTGGGCGATGCCGAGACGGTCTTCATCGACGAGGGATTCACCCCGCAGCTGATCGCGGAGGCCCTGCCCAGGGACCGGCCGCTCACCGTGATCACCGCTTCCCTCACCACCGCCACCGGCCTCGCCACCCGTGACAACACCACCGTGCTGCTCCTCGGCGGACGGGTGCGCGGGGGCACGATGGCCACCGTCGACCACTGGGCGACGCATATGCTCTCGGGCTTCGTCATCGACCTGGCGTTCATCGGCGCCAACGGCATCTCCCGCCAGTACGGCCTGACCACCCCGGATCCGGCGGTCAGCGAGGTCAAGGCGCAGGTGGTGCGGGTGTCCCGGCGCAAGGTCTTCTCCGGGGTGCACACCAAATTCGGAGCCGTCAGCTTCTGCCGGTTCGCAGATGTCTCGGACTTCGAAACGATCGTGACCGACACGGGTCTGCCGCTGACCGAGGCACACCGCTATTCGCTGCTGGGCCCCCAGATCGTCAGGGTCTGACGCCCTTCCCCCGCTGTTTTCCTTCCCCACGTCCCTTCGATTGGACCCGTTATGCCAGTCCTGACTCTTCGTGCTGCCCGGATACCGGTGGTGGCCCTGACCGCGGGCGCGCTCCTGACCGGTTGCGCCGGTATGGGGGGCGGCAGCTCAGGCGACAAGACCATCAATGTCCTGATGGTGAACAACCCCCAGATGGTGGACCTGCAGAAGCTCACCAAGAAATACTTCACCAAGGAAACGGGCATCACGGTCAAATTCACGATGATGCCCGAGAACGAGGTCCGCGACAAGATCAGTCAGGACTTCGCCAATCAGGCGCGCCAGTACGACGTGGCCACCATCAGCAATTTCGAGGTGCCGTTCTACGCGAAGAACGGCTGGCTGATGCCGCTCGACGGCTACGCCGCCAAGGACAAGGCATTCGATCAGAAGGACGTCCTCCCCTCGATGCGGCAGTCACTGACCGCCGAGGACGGCAAGCTCTACGCCGAGCCCTTCTACGGTGAGTCGTCGTTCCTGATGTACCGCAAGGACGTCCTCGCCGAGAAGCATCTGAAGATGCCCGAGCGGCCCACCTGGCAGCAGGTCGCGGACATCGCGGCCAAGGTGGACGGCTCCCGCAAGGGGATGAACGGCATCTGCCTGCGCGGACTGCCCGGCTGGGGTGAGCTGATGGCCCCGCTGACCACTGTGGTCAACACCTTCGGCGGCACCTGGTTCACCAAGGACTGGAAGGCGCGGCTGGACTCGCCGGAATTCACCAAGGCGACCAAGTTCTATGTCGACCTGGTGCGCAAGCACGGTGAGGCCGGTGCGGCCCAGTCGGGCTTCGCCGAGTGCCTGAACAACCTCACCCAGGGCAAGAGCGCCATGTGGTACGACGCCACCTCGGCCGCCGGGTCGCTGGAGGCGAGCAAGTCCCCGGTCAAGGGCAAGATCGGATATGTCCAGGCACCAGTGGTGAAGACCCAGAGCTCGGGCTGGCTCTACACCTGGGCATGGGGCGTCCAGAAGGCGTCGCGCCACCCCGACAACGCGTGGAAGTTCATCTCCTGGGCATCCAGCAAGAAGTACGAGGCCCTGGTCGGCAAGAACTTCGGCTGGGCCAATGTGCCCGCGGGAAAGCGGTCGTCCACCTACACCTCTCCGGAGTACCGCGAGACCGCCGGCAGCTTCTCCGAGGAGACCCGCAAGGCGATCCTCAGTGCCAAGCCGCGTGATCCGGGAGTGCAGCCGCGGCCGACCATCGGCATCCAGTTCGTCGACATCCCCGAATTCGCCGATCTCGGCACCAAGGTCGCCCAGGAGATCAGCGCGGCCATCGCCGGAAAGCAGTCCGTCGAGTCGGCATTGAAGAATTCGCAGAAGCTGGCCGAGAAGGTCGGCGAGGAGTACCGATGAGTAATCCGACGACGGCAGTACCCGTGAGTGGCCAGCGGCCACCGAGCGCGGCCCCCGCCTCCGCGGGGCGCCCCAAGGCGACCCGGAACCGGGCCCGGGAGTGGGCCACCCGGGCGCCGCTGCTGCCCGCGCTGATCTTCCTGATCGTGGTCACCCAGCTGCCGTTCGTGGCCACGCTGGTGATCTCGCTCTTCGACTGGAACTCCTTCCGGCCCGACCGCCGCGCGTTCGCGGGGCTGGAGAACTACAAGACGGTGCTCAGCGACGAGTCGCTGCGCGAGTCCATCGTCACCACCGTGCTGCTGACCGCCTCCGTGGTGATCGTCAGTGTGGTGCTGGGGCTGCTGCTGGCGCTGCTGCTGGACCGCAAGTTCCGCGGCCGGGCCCTGGTCCGCACCATGCTCATCGCGCCGTTCCTGCTGGTGCCGGTGGCCTCGGCGCTGCTGTGGAAGCACGCGCTGTACAACCCCGAGTACGGCCTGTTCAACGGCGTACTCAACTGGCTGGGCGGGCCCCAGCCGGAATGGCTCACCGATACGCCGCTGATCGCGGTGGAGGCGTCGCTGATCTGGCAGTGGACGCCGTTCATGATGCTCATCCTGCTGGCCGGGCTGCAGAGCCGCCCGCTGGACATGGTCGAGGCGGCCCGGCTGGACGGGGCCGGCAGCTGGCAGATCTTCCGCTTTCTGACGCTTCCGCATCTGCGCCGCTATCTGGAGCTCGGCACCCTGCTGGGGTCCATCTACATCGTGCAGAACTTCGACGCCGTCTTCACCATGACCCGCGGTGGCCTGGACACCGCGAACCTCCCCTACACCATCTACGAAACCTTCTACAACGCCCACGAGTACGGGCTGGCATCGGCGGCGGGAGTCGTGGTGGTGATCGGCACGATCGTCATCGCCACCTTCGCGCTGCGCGTGGTGTCGTCCCTCTTCCGTGAGGAGGCGTCCCGCGCATGACCGCCGTGAGCACCCCGGTGCCCATCACATCCGTTCCGGAAGCCACCCGCCGGGCCAAGCGGCGCGGTGCCGCGCTCGGCGTGCTGGCCTGGTTCGTCGGCATCGTCTTCGTACTGCCCGTGCTGTGGATGCTGCTGACCTCGTTCCACTCCGAGGCCGACGCCGCCACCAACCCGCCGTCGCTGGCCGCCCCGCTGACCCTCGACGGGTACAAGGACTTCTTCGGTGTGGGCGGCGGGGCGAGCCCCTGGCCCGCGCTGCTCAACTCGGTGGGCACATCCCTCTTCTCCACCTGCTTCGTGCTGCTGCTGGCGCTTCCGGCGGCGTTCGCGCTGTCGATCCGGCCGGTGCGCAAGTGGACGGATGTGATGTTCTTCTTCCTGTCCACGAAGATGCTGCCGGTGGTGGCCGGACTGCTGCCGGTGTTCCTGTTCGCCAGGGACATCAACTTCCTGGACAACGTCTGGCTGCTGGTCATCCTCTACACCTCGATGAACCTGCCGATCGCGGTGTGGATGATGCAGTCCTTCCTCGCCGACATTCCGGTGTCGATCATCGAGGCGGCCCAGATGGACGGGGCTCGGCTGCCCACCATCCTGTGGCGGGTCGTGGCCCCGATCGCGGGGCCGGGCATCGCCGCCACCTCGCTGATCTGCTTCATCTTCAGCTGGAACGAGATGCTCTTCGCCCAAGTGCTCACCGGTGTGGTCGCCCAGACCGCCCCGGCGTTCCTGACCACCTTCGTCACCAGCCAGGGGCTGTTCCTGGCCAAGGTGTGCGCAGCGTCGATGGTCATTTCCCTGCCGGTGCTCGCCGCCGGTTTCGCCGCCCAGGACAAGCTGGTCCAGGGCCTGTCGCTAGGAGCAGTCAAATGAGGGCCGCAGTCATCGAAGCCCCCGGGAAGGTCACCGTCGCCACCGTCGCGGACCCCACCCCGGGCCCCCGTGAGGTCGTGGTGGACGTGGCGGCCTGCGGACTGTGCGGCACCGATCTGCACATCCTGCAGGGGGAGTTCGCGCCCACGCTGCCGATCGTCCCCGGGCATGAGTTCGCCGGTGTGGTCGTCGGTCTCGGCAGCGATGTCACCGAAGTGGCGGTGGGCGACCGGGTCGCCGTGGACCCCTCCCTGCACTGCCACGAGTGCCGCTACTGCCGGATCGGCCGGGGCAATCTGTGCGACAACTGGAACGCGATCGGGGTCAGCGTCCCCGGCGGGGCCGCCGAGTTCGCGGTGGCCCCGGTCGCCAACTGCGTCAAGCTGCCCGAGCAGGTGGACGTGGCCGACGCGGCCCTGATCGAGCCGCTGTCCTGCGCGGTGCGCGGCTATGACGTGCTCAACGGCAACCTGGGCGCCGAGGTGCTCATCTACGGCTCCGGCACCATGGGGCTGATGATGCTGGAGCTGGCCAAGCGGACCGGCGCCACCAGCGTGGACATGCTCGATGTCAACGCCGAGCGGCTGTCCACCGCCACCACCCTCGGCTGCTCCCGGTCCGCCGCCTCGGCGGACGAGCTGGACCAGCCGCGGGGCTGGGACGTGGTCATCGACGCCACCGGCAACCAGGCCGCCATTCAGGACGGCCTGGGCCGGGTGGCCAAGGCCGGAACGTTCCTGCAGTTCGGTGTCTCCGACTACGCGACGCGGGCCACCATCGAGCCGTACAAGATCTACAACCAGGAGATCACCATCACCGGCTCGATGGCCGTGCTGCACAGCTATGAGCGTGCCGCCGGGCTGTTCGCGAGCGGGGTGCTGGACCCGAAGATCTTCATCAGCCACCGGATGCCGCTGGACGAGTACCCCAAGGCGCTCGACCAGTTCAAGGCGGGTGTGGGCCGGAAGATCGTGGTCGTCCCGTAACCGTGTGTGGTTGACGGCCCAAGCCCGGGGTACCAGGCTTGGGCCGTTATCGATCACGGTCGGCGGGAGGGGCGGGCATATGGGCAAGGGCGACGCGGTGGTGGTGGGCGGGGGTCTTGCGGGCACGCTGGCGGCGGGCGCGCTCCTCGGCCACGTCGACACGGTCACCCTGGTGGAGCGCGACCGCTACCCGGAGCAGCCCGCCTTCCGCAAGGGCGTGCCCCAGGGCCGCCATCTGCATGTCTTCCTCAGCGGCGGGCGGCGCGCCCTTGAGGAGCTGTTCCCCGGGCTGAACGGCGAGTTGGAGTCGGCGGGCGCGCACCGTCTGGAGGCGCCGCGCGATGTGATCACCAAGGGCGGCAACGGCTGGCAGCGCCGCTTCCACGAGGGCAGACACGCCACCACCAGCTGCACCCGGGGGCTGTTCGACGCCACCGTACGGGCGCGGGTGCTCGCCGAGGCCGAGGGATCCGGGACCCGGGTGGAGGTGCTCCAGGGCACCGAGGCCATAGGGCTGCTCGGCGACGCGGACCGGGTCACCGGCGTACGGGTGCGGGCGCGGGACGCCGGGCGCGCCGAGCGGGAGTTACCCGCCGATCTGGTCGTCGACGCCTCGGGGCGCGGCTCGCGCGCCCCCAAGTGGCTGACGGAGCTGGGCGCTCCGGCGCCGCGCGAGGAGGTCGTCGACGCCGGGATCGGCTACTGCACGCAAGAGTTCCGGCCCGCCGAGCCGCTGGACATGACGATGGTCATCCAGCCGCGCCCGGACTGTCCGCGCGGCGCGGCCTGGTCCCCGGTCGAGGGCGGCATCTGGCTGCTGACGCTGGGCGGGGTACGCGGTCACCATCCGCCGACCGAGAGCTCGGAGGTGCCCGGCTTCGTCAAGTCCCTGGACGAGCCCGCGCTGTACGAGCATCTGCTGACCTGTGAGCCGGTGTCCCCGCCGTACGGGTTCCGCGACACCTCCAACCGCCGCCGCCACTACCACGCCCCGGGCGGGGTGCCCGAGGGGTTTCTCGCGGTCTCGGACGCCGCCTGCACCTTCAACCCGATCTACGGTCAGGGTATGGCGGTGGCCGCCCTCAGCGGGCTGGCCCTGCGCGGCTGCCTGGCCGAGGGGGGCCTGCGGCCCGGTTTCGCGGCCGCGGCGCAGCGCGTGGTGGCCCGTGCGAGCGACACCGCCTGGCTGACCGCCGTCGGCGCGGACCGTCCGTACGCCACGGACGCGGACGCCACACCACCGGGGGCGGCCGAGCGGCTGCGGAGCTGGTACTTCGGGCGGCTGGCGGACCGGGCGGCGATCGACCCCGTGGTCGGCGCCGCGTTCCGCGATGTCACCTATCTCGCGGCGAAACCGTCCCGGCTGCTGTCCCCTTCGGTCGCCCTGCGGACGGTGCTGCTGCCGAGGGCCCGGGGCCTGCCGGACCCGCCGCTGCGGGTGGAGAGCTGACCCGGGACGGCGTCCGGGAGGATGCGCTCAGCCGCTCGCGTCGCGCAGATGCGCGGCCGCCGCCTGCTCCAGGTGGGCCAGGTCGCTGCTGACCGTGGCGAAGGTGAAGCCCTGGGCCAGGCGCCCCGCGGCGGTGGCCCCGTCGGGGCAGTGGATACCGGCGGCGATGCCCGCGGTCCGTGCCTCCTCGGCGACCTTCGCCAGCGCCGCCTCGAACTTCTCCGCCACCGACGTGTCCGTCGAAGTGCGGCCGCCGAGCGCGATGGTGAGGTCGGAGGGGCCGATGTAGACGCCGTCGAGCCCGTCCGTGGCGCAGATCTCCGCGGTGTTGGCCAGCCCCTGGGCCGTCTCGATCATCACGACGCAGGCCACTTGCCGGTTGGACTCGGCCGGGGCGGGGCCGATACGCAGACCCGAGCGCATCGGGCCGTAGGAGCGCACCCCGAGCGGGGGGTAGCGGCAGTAGCTCACCGCGGCGGCCGCCTCCTCGGCGGTGTCGACCAGCGGGACGATCACCCCGCGGGCGCCGGCGTCGAGTGCCTGGCCGATCCAGAAGCCGTCGTTGCCCGGGACGCGCACCATACCGGCGGCGGTGCCGCGGGCGTCAATGGCGGTCATCGCGCCGAGGATGCCCTTGTAGTCGAGGAGGCCGTGCTGGGCGTCGACGCAGATGTAGTCGTAGCCGAGCCCGGCCAGGCGCTCGGTGCCGACGGGATTGTCGAGGACGACCCAGTAGCCGATGATCCGCCCGCGGGCGCGCAGCCGGTCCGCGAAGTCGGCGGGGGAAGTGTTCATGCTGTCAGCATCTCTCCTTCGGAGAGTTGTGTTCGGCGAGTTGCGCGGCCTCTTCGCTCTGTGCGTGTTGTGAGCGGCACGCTCGCATGATTGCACGTAACACGCAAGACTCTCCCCAGCGCCTGCGGCGAAACAGCGCGAAATGCGCAGACTGATAGGGTTGCTCAGGGCTGTGCAGAGTCGCACAGAGTTACGGAAGGATGGGGGCCGCGATGCGTCAGGAGGTCGGGGCGGAGGAGCGCAGACGGCTGCGCGCCGGGGACCGCCGGGAACTGATCGCCCGGATGATCCAGACCGATGGCACGGTCGTCGTGGAGGAGCTGGCCCGCTCGCTGGAGGTGACGCCCTCCACCATCCGCCGGGATCTCGCACTCCTCACCGAACAGGGCACCATCGCCCGCACCTACGGCGGCGCGATGAGCGCCGGTCACACCGCCGAGCCCACCCTGGGGCAGCGCAGCGGACTCGCGGTCGCCGAGAAGGACCGCATAGGACGCTGGGCGGCCGCGCGGATCGGACCGGGCGACACCGTCATCCTCGACGCCGGCACCACCACCGGACGGCTTGCCCACCATCTGCGCGCCCGCGCCGATCTGACCGTGATCACCTGCGGGCTCACCGCGCTGCGCGAGCTGGCCGAGTCGGACGGCATCGAGCTGATCACCCTCGGCGGGACCCTGCGCCATGTCAGCCAGGGCTTCGTCGGGCCGCTCGCCGAGCTGACCCTGTCCCGGCTGACCGCGGACAAGGTCTTCCTCGGCGCCGACGGGCTGGACGCGCGGCTGGGGATATGCGAGGCGAGCCTCCAGCAGACCTCGCTCAAGGAGATGATGGCCGACCGCGGCAAGGAGGTGTACGTCCTGGCCGACAGCAGCAAGCTGGGCCAGTCCCCGTTCACCGCCTGGGCCCCGCTGGACCGGCCGTGGACGCTGGTCACCGACAGCGGCGCCACCGATGACCAGCTCGGCCCGTTCCGGGCACTGCCCGACACCGAGGTGATCACCGTCTGACGGCGCACCGCCACGGTGACGGGGACAGGGACGGGGTGAGCGGGCCGGGAGCCTGGCTCCCGGCCCGCTCGGGTCAGTCCCGGTGTATCCGGCCCGCTCGGGTCAGTCCCGGTACATCCGCGGCGTCGCGGCGGCCGTCGCGCCCGCGCCCACGAGGCCGAAGCTGTCCTCGACCTCGGCCTTCTCGGCGGCGTTCGGGTTGGGGTTGGTGCAGGAGACCCCGGCGGTGGAGCCGGACATCAGGCTCGAGCACGGCCCCGGCTTCATGTCCGGCAGACCGAGGATGTGGCCGAGCTCGTGCGAGGAGATCCGCACCGTGTTGTAGCCCTCGTCGACGGCCTCGCGACCGAAGTAGATCGTGCCGCTGCCCAGACCGGTCGAGAGGGTGCGGGGCCAGCCGTTGTCCGCGATGATGCGGACGTTGGCCCGCTGTCCGGACGCGACCGGCTTCAGCTGGACGTTGACCACGCTCTCGTTCCAGACCGCCGCGCCCTTGGCCACGGCGTCCTTGAACTCGGCGGCCCCGCTGGCGTCGTAGGTCACCGTCCGCGCGGCGGCGGTGTGCTCCGCCGGGGCGGCGGAGGCGGGGGCGGCCACGGCCTGTCCGGCCGTCAGGGCGAGCACCGCTGTCACCGCAGCGGGTAAGGCACGTACGAACTTGCTGGATCTCACGATCGGCCTCCTCGTGGGGGAAGGATGGACGGTGCAAGTGGGCATGAGCATGGCATGTCGCCGTCTCATCGGCCACTGTGCCCGCCCACCTTGCCTCATCCGGCCGGTTGTCCACAGGTGGTCACCGCGAGTACCTCCCGGCACCCTAGAATCGCCGGATGGCTCTCCCCGACACCGGCACCGGCCCCGACATGAGCGACGACGCGCCCGGCCCCGAGACGAGCGAGGCGCTCGGCGTTCTGCACCGCGTCTTCGGCTACGACTCGTTCCGGGGAGGGCAGCAGGAGATCATCGACCATGTGGTGGCCGGTGGTGACGCGCTCGTCCTCATGCCGACCGGCGGTGGCAAATCGCTGTGCTACCAGATCCCGGCGCTGGTGCGGAAGGGCGTCGGCGTCGTCGTCTCGCCCCTGATCGCACTGATGCAGGACCAGGTCGACGCGTTGCGGAACCTCGGGGTGCGGGCCGGGTTCCTCAACTCCACCCAGGACCTGGACGAGCGGCGGATGGTCGAGGCCGAGTTCCTCGCGGGCGAGCTGGATCTGCTCTATCTGGCCCCGGAGCGGCTGCGGGTCGAGCACACGCTGCGGCTGCTTGACCGGGGCACGGTCTCGCTGTTCGCCATCGACGAGGCACACTGTGTGGCGCAGTGGGGGCACGATTTCCGGCCCGACTATCTGGCCCTGTCCGAGCTGCACGAGCGCTGGCCCACCGTGCCCCGGATCGCGCTGACCGCGACCGCCACCGAGGCCACCCACACCGAGATCGCGTCCCGGCTGAAGCTGCAGGACGCGCTGCACTTCGTGGCCAGCTTCGACCGCCCGAACATCCAGTACCGGATCGCCCCCAAGAACGAGCCGAAGAAGCAGCTGCTGGAGCTGTTGCGCACCGAGCACCCGGGCGAGGCGGGGATCGTGTACTGCCTGTCCCGCTCCTCGGTGGAGAAGACGGCCGAGTTCCTGGTGGCCCAGGGCATCGCCGCGGTGCCGTACCACGCGGGGCTGGACGCGCGGACCCGCGCCGAGCACCAGGCGCGCTTCCTGCGCGAGGACGGTCTGGTCGTGGTGGCCACGATCGCGTTCGGCATGGGGATCGACAAGCCCGATGTGCGGTTCGTGGCCCATCTGGACCTGCCCAAGTCCGTGGAGGGCTACTACCAGGAGACCGGCCGGGCCGGGCGTGATGGACAGCCCTCCACCGCATGGCTGGCGTACGGGCTCCAGGACGTGGTCCAGCAGCGGAAGATGATCGACACCTCCGAGGGCGACGACACCCATCGGCGCCGCCTCGGCGCCCATCTCGACGCGATGCTGGCGCTGTGCGAGACGGTGGAGTGCCGCCGGGTGGGGCTGCTGGCGTACTTCGGCCAGCAGTCCACCCCCTGCGGCAACTGCGACACCTGCCTCACGCCCCCGGAGACCTGGGACGGCACCGTCCCCGCGCAGAAGCTGCTGTCCACGGTGGTGCGGCTCAAGCGGGAGCGCAACCAGAAGTTCGGCGCGGGGCAGATCATCGACATCCTGCTCGGCAAGAAGACGGCCAAGGTCATCCAGTTCGACCATGACGCGCTGTCGGTGTTCGGCATCGGGACCGAGCTGCGCGAGGCCGAATGGCGCGGGGTGGTACGGCAGTTGCTGGCCCAGGGAGTGATCGGCGTCGAGGGGGACTACGGCACGCTGGTGCTCACCGACGCGAGCGCGGAGGTGCTGGGCCGACAGCGCGAGGTCAGGCTGCGGCGCGAGCCGGAGAAGGCGCCGCGCGCCGCGAAGGGGAAGTCGGGGGGCTCGGGGAAGGCCAAGAAGGCCCCGGTGGATCTGCCGGAGGAGGCCGTGCCGGTCTTCGAGCGGCTGCGCGCCTGGCGGGCGGCGACCGCGAAGGAGCAGGGCGTCCCCGCGTATGTGGTCTTCCACGACGCCACCCTGCGCGAGATCGCGACCCTCGCCCCGGCCACGCTCGAGGAGCTCGGCACGGTGAGCGGGGTCGGTGAGAACAAGCTGGTGAAGTACGGGCAGGGGATTCTGGACACCCTGGCGTCCTGACCGCTCCCACCTACTGACGGTATGTCAAACCCCCGCTCCCGCAAGCCGGGAGCGGGGGTTTGGCAGGTCTGGAGCACAGGGGTTACCGATGAGTGTTACCTGAGGTAACGTCAGGGCCCGTGGCCCATGGTCCGTGGCCGCCGGGGACTGGGGTGCTCCGGCGGCCACTCACCCTCGCGCCGTTCCTCATGCCGTACGCGGCAGCGCCTACAGCTCCTTGATGCGGATGTCGCGGTACGAGATCACATCATCGGTGCTGTGGACCTGGAGACCGATGTACCCGGAGGAGTACCGACGGCCATCCGTGCCGGGGTCGTCCGAGCGCGGCGGGGTGAACTCCTGGCCGCCGGTGTTCTCGAACTCATTGAGCAGCACACCGTTGCGGTAGATCGAGAAGTGCTGACCGACCACCCGGATCTCATAGTCATTCCAGCTGCCCTTGGGGGTGACCCCCGCCCCGGCCAGCCCGACCCGGTCGAAACCGTAGACCGATCCGGTCTTGTACATATCGCCGTCCGGGCGGTCGAGGATCTGCACCTCGTGCCCGTACTTGATGGCGACCCACTCCGGGCGGGACTCCTCGGGGTGGTCATGGACGTACGGGAAGCGCACGAAGACGCCTCCGTTGGCATTGCCCGTCCCGGGTGCGTCATCGCGGAACTGGAGCTTCAGCGAGTAGTCGTCGAAGGTCCGCTGCGGGAACCACAGCATGCCCATGCCCTCGACCGAGGTGCTGCTGGTGATGCTGCCGTCGTCATTGAGGCCGAAGGCCCCGCCGCCCACGTGCTGCCACTTGTCGAAGGACTTCTTGGTGCCGTCGAACAGCGGACGGTAGCCCTCGTCCTGACCGGGCTTGCCGATCCCGGACTGCTTGGCCGCCTTGTTGATCGCCCGGTATTCGCGCTGGTCGACGACGCCGTCGGCGAGCAGCTTGTCGGTCACGGAGGTGACGTGCTTGAGGAACAGAGCGTGGGAGGACCAGTCCTTCTCGTCCTCGATCAGCTCGTTGATGGTGCAGCGGCTGCGGGTGATGCGGTTGGGGACACCGGTGTCCACCATGCCGACGATCACCGTGAGGCGCTCGTCCCACTCCGGACACGCGGGTGCGGGCACCCCGCCGCCCTCGGCCACGGTGAAGGCGATCTGGCGGGCCTCGGAGGTGTTGCCCGCCTTGTCGGTGGCGCGGTACGCGACGGTGTGACGGCCCACCCGGTCCACTACCACGGGGGTGGCGTAGGCGAGGTACGGACCGCTGTCCAGGGAGTACTCGACCTTCTCCACCCCGGAGTCGTCGTCCGCGGCGGTGAGCGTGACCTTGGCGCTGCCCACATAGGCGCCGTCGGAGTTCTTGGTGCCGTCGACCTGCGCGGAGGTCGACGGGGGGATGGTGTCCTCGGCCGGCGGGACCACCACCGTGAAGTCCACCGACTTCACCTCCGACACGTTCCCCGCCTTGTCCGCCGCCCGGAAGCGCACCGTGTGCGCACCCGCGTCATGGACCATCACCGGACCGGTGTAGGGCTGGAACTCCCCCTGGCCCAGGGCGTAGTCGATCCGGTTGACCCCGGAGCCGGTGTCGGAGGCGGTGACGGTCACGGTGGCCATCCCGATGTACGCACCGGACGGGTCCTTCTCACCGGAGACCGTGGCGGAGGTCTCCGGCGGTGTGGAGTCGTCCGTCGGCGGCGCCACCACGGTGAAGTCCACCGACTTCACCTCCGACACGTTCCCCGCCTTGTCCACGGCCCGGTAGCGGATGGTGTGCTGCCCGACCTGGTGGACCATCACCGGGGCGGTGTACGGCTGGAACGCCCCGTCGCCTTCGGCGAACTCGATCCGGTCCACGCCGGAGCCCTCGTCGGTGGCGGACACGCTGACGGTGGCCATCCCGATGTACGCGCCGTCCGCGTCTCGATCGCCCTCGACCTTCGCCGAGGCCTCGGGCGCGGTGGTGTCCTCGCCACCGCCGCCGTCGGTGACCACCAGGATGCCCTGCATCTGGCCATGGCCGGGGATGGTGCAGTGGTAGCGGTAGCGGCCAGGGCTGAGGGTGACCTCGGCGGTGTGCTTGCCGCCGCTGTCGTCCGAGGGGTTGGCGAGGATGTTCAGCGGGACGTCGTTGTTGTACTCGGGGTCGGAGACATCGAAGGTCAGGGTGTGCGGCATCCCCATGGTGTTGCCGGTGGCCGTGCTGTTCTCGAAGACGATGGTGGTCTTCCCGGCGACCGCGGTGGTGGGCGCCGAGGCGTACTTGGTGATGTCGTCACCCGCGGTCCAGGTGAGGGTCTGCTGGGCGGCCTGCCGGGTGTCGTCCTGGCCGTAGGCCACCGTCGCCGTCGCCGAGCTCAGCCCGAGGAGCATGAGCAGCGCGGCGAGCAGTGGCAGCCAGGGTCTGATGGGTTTGGGGCGCCTTCGTTTCACGGTCACTCCGCCTTCCTGGCCAGATCCTGGGCGAGCGGAGTGGGCTCGCCGCCGGTGTACGTGATGTGCCACAGCGCCGACTTGGAGTCGGAGGTGAAGAAGCCGCGCCCGTAGTCGAGGACGTAGAGCGAGCCGTCCGGGGCGAACTTCCAGTCCATGAGGTTGCGGATGCCGTCGGCGCCCACCGGGATGATCTTCTTGAGCGATTCGGCGTGCACCGGCAGCCCGCCCTTGCCGACGGTCTTCGGGTCGGTCACCACGGCGTGGCGCGGCTGGTCGGCGTCGTAGAAGTCGCCGACGAACCACTTGCCGTCCCAGTACTGGGGCCATTTGGTGGTGGAGTCGCTGGTGGCGTCATAGCGGTAGACCGGGCCGTTCATGGTGGCCTGGCCGCCGCCCTTGAGCCACGGCAGCAGGTACTTGGCCTCCGACGTCTTGTAGCTGGGGATGCCGTTCGCGTCCCGCGGGTAGTCGGGGGCGCCGCCCTGGGGCGAGTACCAGATGGTGTTCCCGGTGATGGGCGGCAGGTTCACCAGACCGTCGTTGTTGGGCGACTCGTTCTTGGGGTGGTCGCAGTCGTACCAGCCCAGCGGTTTGCTGGGGTCGGGCAGATTGCGGTCCCGGTAGGGCTGCTTGTTGCCCATGCAGTACGGCCAGCCGTGGTTGCCCGCCTTGGTGATGGCGGCGAAGGTGTCGTACTTGGCCGGGCCCCAGGTGGTGCTGGGCTCGCCCGCGTCCGGGCCGACCCAGCCCGCGTAGAGGATGTCGGTCTTCTGGTCCACGAAGATCCGGGCCGGGTTGCGCACCCCCATCACATAGATCTCGCCACGGGTCTTCCCGCCGCCCTCGTCGGGCTCCTTGCCGGTGAAGAGATTGCCCTCGGGGAGGGTGTAAGTGCCGTCGTCCTCGGGGTGGATCCGCAGGATCTTGCCGTTGAGGTTGTGGGTGTTGCCCGCGGTGCGGCGGGCGTCGGAGAAGGAGACGCCCTTGTAGTTCGGCTGTGGGTTGTTGCCCGAGTAACCGTCGCTGAACTGGGAGGAGTTGTTGTCCCCGGTGGCGATGTAGAGGTTGCCCTTGGAGTCCCAGGACATCCCGCCGCCCGCGTGGCAGCAGCTGTGGATCTGGACCGGCCAGGAGAGCAGGACCTTCTCCGAGCCCAGGTCCAGCTTGTTGGTCTTCAGGTCCAGGGTGAACCGGGAGACGCGGCGCTCGGCCATCTGGGTGTCCCGGTTGATCCGGGAGTGCGGGGTGTAGTGCAGATACACCCAGCCGTTGGTGAGGAAGTCCGGGTCCAGCTCGATACCGAGCAGCCCCTCCTCGACCTTGATCAGCTCATCGCCGCCGCCCTTGTTGCCGAAGACGGTCAGGGCGCCCGCGAGCGTCACCTTGCCGGTGGCCGGGTCGTAGACATGGATCTGGCCCTGGCCCTTGCCGATGTCCGGGTCGTTCCAGTCGGTGACCACGGGCGCGCTGTTGTCACCGCCGCCCCGGCCGATGTACAGCACCCGGCCGTCCTTGGCGGTGACGAGGCCGTGCGGCTCGCCGATCTGGTCGGACTGGCCCGGCTGATTGGGCTTGGTGACGCGCTCGGCCTTGTAGTTCGCGTTGATGGTGGCCTTGCAGTCGGCGCGGGAGAGACGGGTGGTCCACAGCAGCGCGCCGCGCAGATGGGCGCGGAAGTCGGTCTCCTGGAAGGTGGACACCGTGCCGCCCATGCCGGTGTAGAAGGAGCGGCCGCCGTCGTAGTCACGGCACCAGGAGATCGGGTGGTCCCAGCCGTTGGCGCCCGCGCCCGGCTGGTAGCTGGACTCGCGGACCCGGGCCACGGTGTGCACCGTGCCGGAGGGGTTGTCCTTCCAGTTGGTCCAGGTGTCGGTGCGCTTCCACTCCAGCGGCAGCTCCTTGGTGGCCGGGTGGACGCGGTCGCCGACCTCCACCACGGCCCGCTGGGCGTTGGCCGGGGAAGTGGTGGCCGGGCGGGCACCGATCAGCCCGCCGAACCAGTCGGAGTACGGCTCGTTGCGGGCCGCGTCATGGATGCCGAGGAAGCCGCCGCCCGCCTCCATGTACGCCTCGAGCCCCGCCTCCTGATCGGGGTCGAGCACATCGCCGGAACCGGTCAGGAAGACCACGGCGTTGTACTTGCCCAGCCGGGGCTTGGTGAAGACCGAGGCGTCGGCGGTGGCGTCGACGGTGAACCGGGTCGCCGCGGGGCCCTGGTTGCCGATCCGCTCGATGGCCTCGATGCCCGCGTTCACCGTGTCCGGCTCGTCCCCGGCCGAACCGTGGAACACCAGGACCCGGACGTTGTCACCGCCCGGCGGCGACGGCAGCGTGAGTGGCGCACGATCCTCGGGCCGGGCGCTGGCGGGGGTCCCGCCGAGCAGGGTCGCGGTGAGGGCGCCGAAGAGCAGTGCCGCCATCCCCGCGCGTCTCCTTCGCAGCCGACCGGCTGTCAGCCCTCTCCTCTTTGAGGGCATTTGGTACGGTATGTCCCGCATTGGTCACCCATCCCTCTCACGTACCTATAACACCGCTGAAGGAAGCTAGACGGCTTTTCGCAAGTCGCCAATAGCTATGACCGCAACTCAACGAACTTTGTCCTGAGTGTGGATGAACGAGGCTCCCCCGGCTACCGTGAAAGCACCCCGGGGCATCTGCGCATCGTCAACGGCAGGGGATCCACAGCGATTTGGGAGAACGATGAGCGACGCACCCGGCTTCACCTCCAGACGCGGTCTCAGCAGACGGCTCTTCACCGGCGGCGCGGCCGCCGCGGCCGTCGGACCGCTGGCCCTCACCTCCCCCGCCGCCGCGAAGGCTGCGAAGGCCCCGTCCGGCGGGGTCAGAACGGCGGCCGCGGGCGGCGCGGTCCGCCATCTCAAGCTCTACGCGGAGCAGCTGCCGGACGGATCGATGGGGTACGGGCTCGAGAAGGGCAAGGCCAGCATCCCCGGTCCGCTGATCGAGCTGACCGAGGGCGACACTCTGCACATCGAGTTCGAGAACACCATGGACGTCACGGCCAGCCTCCATGTGCACGGCCTGGACTACGACGTCGCCAGCGACGGCACCCAGCTCAACCGCAGCGCCGTGGAGCCCGGCGGCACCCGCACCTACACCTGGCGCACCCACACCCCGGGCAAGCGCGCCGACGGCACCTGGCGGCCGGGCAGCGCGGGCTACTGGCACTACCACGACCACGCGGTGGGCACTCCGCACGGCACCGGTGGCCTGCGGAAGGGACTGTACGGACCGGTGGTGGTGCGGCGGGCGGGCGACATCCTGCCGGACAAGCAGTTCACAATCGTCTTCAACGACATGACGATCAACAACAAGGCGGGGCATGACGCCCCCGAGTTCCGGGCCACGGTGGGCGATCGCGTCGAGATCATCATGATCACCCACGGCGAGTACTACCACACCTTCCATATGCACGGGCACCGGTGGGCGGACAACCGCACCGGGCTGCTGGCGGGCCCGGACGATGTGAGCCGGGTCATCGACAACAAGATCACCGGGCCCGCCGACTCCTTCGGCTTCCAGGTGATCGCCGGGGAGAACGTCGGCGCGGGCGCCTGGATGTACCACTGCCATGTCCAGAGCCACTCCGACATGGGCATGGCCGGGCTGTTCCTGGTCGCCAAGGCCGATGGCACCATCCCCGGCTACGACCCGCACCGGCTGTCGGCACACCGCCCGGGGTAGCCGCCGGAGCGACACGACGGGGCGGGCCGCCGGGCCCGCCCCGTTGTCTTGTCGCCGTATCGCCGTATCGCCGTATCGCCCGTCAGGCGGTGTGCAGCGCCGTCAGGCGGTGTGCAGCCGCAGGCCGTACACCGAAAGGATCTCGTTGACCGGCTGGTACCAGGTCTCGCCGCCGCTGGAGCAGTTGCCCCAGCCGCCCGAGGTCACGCCCTGGGCCTGGTCGCCGCTGATGAACGAGCCGCCGGAGTCGCCGCCCTCGGCGCACACACTGGTCTTGGTCATCTGGTGCACCGCGCCCTGGCTGTAGTTCACCGTCTCGTTCTTGGCCAGGACCGTGCCGCAGTGCCAGTGGGTGGTGGAGCCGGACCGGCAGATGGAGGCGCCGATCGGGGCCTCGGCGGAGCCGCGGACCAGCTGGTCGGGGACGGTGCCCCAGCCGAGCACCACCGGCACGGTCCACCAGCCGCTGCCGACGCTGACGTAGGCGTAGTCGTTGCCGGGGAAGGAGGAGCCCTGGAAGTTGCCGATGTACGAGCCGTCCCAGCCGCTGACGGAGCCCCCCGCCTGGCCGCAGTGCCCGGCCGTGACGAAGCCGCCCTGGACCGAGAAGCCTATGGAGCAGCGGACGTTGCCGGTGTAGTACGGGTCGCCGCCGACCGTGCCCGCGGCGAAGGTCGTCGGCGCCTGGGCGGGGGCCTTCTCGACGGTGACCGGGACGGCGGCCGAGCGCTTCGCCTCGCGGAGGAACGCGCGGACGGCGGTGTCGCCTTCGCTCCCCTGCCGGACCCGGACCACGACGGCGCCCGCGCGGGGGTCGGTGCTCCAACTGCTCACCCCGGCGGGGGCGGCCTGCTTCCGGGCCTTCTCATCGAGGCGCGCCTTGGCCGCGTCGAGCGCGTCGGCGCTGTGCCCGACGATCCGGGTGGTGGCGCCCGTGGCCCGTACCGACGCGGCCCGCTCGGCGCTGGTGACGCCGACGACCAGCTTCCCGCTGCCCGTGTCGAACCACGAGCCGCCGTAGGAGGCGCCCGCGGCGCGCTTGGCCTTGGGCTCCAGCCTCATGGCGGCGGCCTCCTGGCCCAGCCGTTCCCGTGCCTGGTCCGCGGTCAGGCCGAGGTCCCGGCCGAGCGCGCGGACGAGGGTGGCGGACGGCGCCGACGCGGCGGCGGGCTTCGCCGCGGGGGCGTCGGCGCCGGATGCCGCGGCGGCGGTCGAGAAGGCCCCGCCGGCGCCCGAGAGGGCGCCGAGGACGAGGAGTGCGGACAGTCCGGCACGGACAACGGGCTTCCGTCTCATGGAAGTTCCCCTTCTGCTCGGCAGGTGAGAGCGCTTTCACGTGTCGATCGCGCAGAGCCTAGCGAGCCACCGGGGAAAGTCCAGACCAAAGCCGTGATCGGTCACGGTCGGGCAGAAGGTCGGGCAGGATACCGCCGCGGGCTCAAGGGGCTTCGTCCGGATTCCAGTTGAGCAGCCGCACCTGGGCGACCGTGCGGACATGGCGGCGCATGGCCGCGGCGGCGGCCTTGGGACGGCGCTCGGCGATGGCGTCCAGGATGCGCTGATGCTGGTCGAGCGAGCGCCTGGGGCGGCCGGGCTGGCGCAGCGACTCCTCGCGGCTCTCGGCGATCTGGTCGGCGATCGAGCGCATGAACTCGGCGAGCAGCGGGCTGTGCGCGGCGGCGGTGACGGCGGCGTGGAAGCGGCGGTCGCCCTCGACGCCGTGACGGTCGGACTCGATCTCGTCCTCCATCCAGTGCAGGGCCTGCTGGAGGGCGATGAGATCGTCGTCGGTGCGGCGCTCGGCGGCGAGTTCGGCCAGCTTGGTCTCCAACGCCTCGCGGGCGTCGAGCACATCGGGCAGCCGGCGGCGGCGCTCCACCAGCCGTTCGACGGGCTCGGTGTCGAGGCTGTCGCGCAGCAGGCACATCCCGCCGCCCTGGCGCACCTCGACGAGCCCCTGCACCTCGAGGACGACGATGGCCTGTTTGACGGAGGCGCGGCTGATGCCAAGGCGCTGGGCCAGTTCGCGCTCGGTGGGCAGCCGGTCGCCCGCCTTCAGGCCGCCCTCCTCGACGTAGGCGCGCAGCCTCTCCAGCACCTGCTCGTACAGGCGCTGACGGTTCATCGGGCGCAGCGCGTCCTCGACCATACGGGCTCCCCCCATCGCGGCTTGTGATGGCCCCGATTCGCAGCGTAGCACCGGGTGGCCGGCCGGTGTGGTGGTTGTGCGGTCCGATGGAGCATTGGTCAATTGGCTGAGCCAATCTGCCACCGATGTCTTGACGGCCGAACCGCCCGGCCCTCAACGTGAGTCAGCCAGCAGGCCACTTGGCCAGACCGTCCCCGGTCCGCCGACCGGGTCCCCGTGACGGGAGCGCTCGATGTCAGACGAATTGATCTCGATACTCGTGCTGGTGGTGGTCTTCGTCATCGCCACCACCCGGTCGATCAACATGGGCGCCCTGTCCTTCGCCGCCGCCTTCGGCGTGGGCGAGCTGGTCGCCGACTTCAGCGCGGACCACATCTTCGCCGGGTTCCCGGGCGATCTGTTCGTGGTGCTGGTGGGGGTGACGTATCTGTTCGCCCTCGCCCGGTCCAACGGCACCACGGACTGGCTGGTGCACGCCTCGATCCGGCTGGTGGGCGGGCGGGTCGCGCTGATCCCGTGGGTGATGTTCGCGGTCAGCGGGGCACTGACCGCGATCGGGGCGGTGAGCCCGGCGGCGGTGGCGATCGTCGCCCCGCTCGCGCTCTCGTTCGCCGCGCGGTACCGGATCAGCCCGCTGCTGATGGGTGCCATGGTGGTGCACGGCTCCCAGGGCGGTGGCTTCTCCCCCATCAGCATCTACGGATCGATCGTCAACGGCATCGTGGACCGGGAGAAGCTCCCCGGCAACGAGATCACGCTGTTCCTCGCGAGCCTGGTGGTCAACCTGATCATCGCCGCCGTCGTCTTCGTCGTCTGCGGCGGGCTGAAGCTCCCCAGGACCGCCGTCGCCACCGATCAGGAGCGGGAAGACGGGGCGGAGGAGGCACCCGCCGACCCGGCGGGCCGTCTCACCCCCGCCCGTATCGCCACGCTGGCCGCGCTGGCCGCGCTGGTGGTCGCGGTGCTCGCCTTCGATCTGGACGCCGGGCTCACCTCGATCAGCCTCGCCGTGGCCCTGAGCGTCTTCTGGCCGGATCACGGCAAGAAGGCGGTGAACGAGGTGACCTGGCCCACCGTGCTGCTGATCTGCGGTGTGCTCACCTATGTCGGGGTGCTGGACGAGATGGGCACCATCGACTACGCGGGCAGGGCGGTCAGCGACATCGGGATTCCGCTGCTCGCCGCCCTGCTGCTCTGCTACATCGGCGCGATCGTCTCCGCCTTCGCCTCCTCGGTGGGCATCATGGGCGCGCTGATCCCGCTGGCGGTTCCCTTCCTCGCCCAGGGCGACATCGGCGCGGTGGGGATGATCGCGGCCCTCGCGGTGTCGGCGACCGTCGTCGACATCAGCCCCTTCTCGACCAACGGGGCGCTGGTACTGGCCAACGCGCCGGACGTGGACCGGGACCGGTTCTTCCGGCAGCTGATGATCTACGGCGGGATCATGGTCGTGGCGGTGCCGCCGGTCGTCTGGCTGGCGATGGTGGTTCCCGGCCTCGGCTGAGCGGGCCGACGGGCAACCGGCCGGGGCCGGAAGACGAGTTCAGCCCGGTGGCAGCGGAACCCACTGGGACTCGCCCGGGGCCACGGTCAGCGAACGGTCGGCGAGCCGCACCTCGATCGGGCACTCCTCCGAGTCCGGCACGCTGATCCACAGCCGCCCGGCCCGCACCCGCAGGGCGACGCCCCAGTGGCCGCGATAGCGCATCGAGAACCGGTACTCCGACAACCCTGGCAGCCCGGACGGCTCGGGCAGCGGCACCGGGTCCAGCCACAGGGCGTCCTCGCGGGTCTCGAGACCGGTCAGCCCGCGCTGCACCAGATCGAGGGTGCCGCCCATGGCACCGAGGTGGATGCCCTCGCCGGTGGTGCCGCCCTGGACGTCCGCCACATCGCCGAGCAGCGCCTCCTGGCAGTGCCGCCATGCCTCGGTCCGGCGCGCCCGCGCCAGCACCCAGCCGTGCACCAGCTCGCTGAGGGTCGAGCCGTGGCTGGTCCGGGACAGGTAGTACTCCACGGTGGCCCGCCAGATGTCGTCGTCCAGGGTGTAGCCGAGCCGCCGGAAGAGGCCGGACAGTTCGGCGGGGCCGAAGAGATAGCCGAGCATCAGCGCGTCGGCCTGTTTGGAGACCTGGTAGCGGTTGACGGAGTCGCCCTCGGACTCCAGGATCCGGTCCATCCGGCGGATGTCGCCGTAGCGGGTGCGGTAGCCGTCCCAGTCGAGCTCGGCCAGCTCCCCGTAGCCGTCGAACTGGCTGATGACGCCCTGGTGGAAGGGGACCAGCAGCCGCCGTGAGACGTCCTCCCAGCGCTCCGGCTCCGCACGGTCGAGGCCCACCCGCTCGAACAGCTCGCAGCGGCGCGGCTCGGGCAGGGTCCGGGCGAGTTCCAGGGCCCGGTCGAGCGCCCAGGCCGCGGTGACGTTGGTGTACGCGTTGTCGTCGATCCCTGGGCGGTCGGCGCCGGGATAGCCGTCGTGGTACTCATCGGGCCCGACCACCCCGCGGATGCGGTACCGCCCCCGCTCCGGATCGGACACGGCCGTGTCCGCCCAGAAGCGGGCGATCTGCAGCAGCATCTCCGCGCCCTTGGTGTGCAGGAATTCGGTGTCGCCGCTGGCCTGGCAGTACTGCCACACGTTGTACGCCACCGCCGAGCCCACATGGTGCTGCAGCCGGGAGTTGTCCGGCAGCCAGCGGCCGGAGCGCGGGTTCAGATGCAGGGTCTGGGTCTCCTCGCGCCCGTCGCTGCCACTCTGCCAGGGGTACATCGCCCCGGCCCGCCCGGCGTCCGCGGCGGCGCGGCAGGCCTGGGGCAGCCGCCGGTGGCGGTAGTGCAGCAGGGCCCGGGACACCTCGGGGAAGTGGAGGTTCAGATACGGCAGCACGAACAGCTCGTCCCAGAAGACATGTCCGCGGTACGCCTCGCCGTGCAGGCCCCGGGCGGGGACGCCCACGTCCAGCTCCGCGGTGTGCGGGGAGAGCGTCTGGAGGATGTGGAACAGGTGCAGCCGCAGGATGTGGCCCGGCTCGCCGGGGACCTCCAGCGCCGCCTCGCGCCACAGGTGTTCCCATGCGGTGCGGTGGGAGGCAAGCAGCTTCCCGAACTCCGGCGCCCGAGCCACCCCGTCGAGGGCGGCCTGGGCCGGATCGCTGATCGCGGGGTCCTTGGAGGTGTACAGCGCCACGGTCTTCTCGACGGTGGCGGGGGCGTCCGGCGCGAGCGGCACGGCCAGGGTGCGCATCGCCGCGCCGTGGGTGAGCCGCTGCCCGGTGCCGGTGGGTGTCCCGCCGCGCACGGCCAGGGTGCGCGCGGCCATGGCCACGCGCACCTCGGAGCCGGTGGTGCGGCAGCTCAGCCATACGGTGTCGGGGCCAGCGGCGCCGGTGCGGTGGTCGATGAGATGGCGGCCGGCCAGCGCGTCGTAGCGGACCACGCCGCTGTTGGCCACGGCACCGTCGAGCCCCGACTCCAGCTCGACGGTGCCGGACCAGCCCTCGGCCCGGAAGGTGGTGCGCAGGGCCGCCAGATGCGGATCCCCCATGTGGACGAGGCGCTGCTGCTCGACGTGGAGCACCCGGCCGTGGCCGTGGGTGAACCGCAGCCGCCGCACGAGGGTGCCGTGCCGGAGGTCGAGGGTCTGCCGGTAGCCGGTGAGCTCGTCCCCGTCGGGGGTGAGCCAGCCGCCGGGGCCCGCGGGCCGGTCCGGGTCGCGGACGCGGTAGCGCAGCGGCAGCCAGTTCGGCAGGTTGACCATGTCCTCGTTCTCGACCTGGCGTCCGCCGACCACCGAGGTCAGCCGGTTGTAGCAGCCCGCCACATAGGTGCCCGGGTAGTGGGTGTCATCGGCGGCCGTCTCGGGGGCCGCGCCCCGGGTGGCGACATAGCCGTTGCCGAGCGTGCACAGCGACTCCCGCAACCGCTCCTCGCCGGGCTCGTAGCCCTCGTACTCCCACACCCAGTCCGACACGGCCGATCACCGGCTCTCCTCCTCGACACCCCCATTGTGGTCCGGGCCGGAGGACTTCACCGGCTGCGCCGCGCCCCCGCGCGGCGCGCGCTCAGCAGTTCGTGTAGTCGACCCGGCTGTTGTTGTACGAGCAGGTGTCGACCGTGGAGCCGCTGGTCTTGCGGAGGGTGGCCTTGTCGCGGTCGTTGTTCCAGACGTACGCCCGGCGGTCCTGGTACCTGGTGGCCGAGGTGTCGGAGCCGGAGCCGGTCCGGACGGTCACCGTCTTGCCCGCGCCGAGGGTGTAGCCGGGGAAGGTGTACTTGTGGTTGCTCGAGTCGACGAGCACCCAGCCCTTGAGGCTGACCCCGCGCGAGGTGGAGTTCTTGATCTGGACGTACTCGCCGTTGAGGCTGGAGTTGCTCCGGTTGTCCGTGCCGGGCGAGTCGTAGTAGATCTTGGAAAGGTGTACGGAGCCCGCGGCCCCGGCGGGTGTGGCCGGGTACAGCAGGGCGATCGCGCAGCCGGCGGCGAGCGCCGCGCCGATGCGGACGGTGTGTGCGGACATGAGTCCCCCCTTGCGTTGGTGCGTGGTGAAGCAGCGTTAACGCAGGACGGACGGGCGGCCGCGCCCGAAGATGGTTTGGAGTCAGCGAGCTGACTCCTTCGGTGCGGCCGTCCGTCCGTCTTCCCCCCACCTGTGTGGAGGACCAGAGTGAACCATGGCCGGAACGCGGCGGCAGGGCTGCGCGGCCCTTGCTCCAGGGCCGTACGGCCCTAGCGCGAATCCGATTGCCCGCCCCCGGCGCGGGGTGAGACGGGGTCAGCGGCCGTACTGCGCCCCGCCGTTGATGTGCAGCACCTGGCCGGTGACATACGCGGCCTCGGGGGAGGCCAGATAGCGGATGGCGGCCGCGATCTCGACGGGCGTCCCGGGCTGCCCGGTGAGCGTCTGCCCGATCTGCTGGGCGATGAACTCGGGGGTGCCGCGCTCGCCGAAGAACTCGGTGTCCTCGACATAGCCGGGGGCCACCGCGTTGGCGGTGGCCCCCTCCGGGCCGAGCCGCCTGGCCAGCTCGAAGGTGTAGGTGTGCAGCGCGGCCTTGGTGCCGCCGTACGATCCTGGGCCGCGCAGCGACGCGACCGAGGACAGGTGGACGATCCGGCCGCCGGGCCGGGTGAGGTGGGGCAGCAGCGCCTCGGTGAGCAGCACGGCGGTCAGCACGTTGGCCTCGAAGTTCCGCTGGTACTGACCGGCGATGCCCTCGAGGGTGCCGTCGTTGGAGGGCGCGACATTGCCGCCGGCGTTGGTGACGAGGACATCTACATCGCCGCCCTCAGCGTCCGCGGTGATGAACTCGGCGGCACGCCGGGTCTGCTCCGGGTCGCTGAGGTCCGCGCTGGTCCAGGTGACCAGGTCGGCGCCGTGGGCGGCGTTGAGCTTGTCGGCCGCGGCGCGCAGCACCTCGGCGCGGCGTCCGAGGATGACCACCCGGTCGCCTTCGGCGGCAAAGGTCTCCGCGGTCGCCAGTCCTATGCCGGTACCGCCGCCCGACACCACGATCCGTCGCCCCATCACGGGCCTCCTCAGTGCAGCTTGTTGAATACTGGTCACATCTATGAACAAGCACGCTAGGAAGAAAGCGCATTCCCGTCAAGGCTCAGCACCCAACGGCCGAGCTGTTGCCTTGCGTTCGCTATTGACAGGTTCTGTTGGGGATGGCGCAATAGCGGCGCCCCACTTGTCCCAGCAGCAGCCACAAAAGCTGTTCCAGCAAGGAGGACATGTGCGTTTTCGTTCATCTTTCGCCAGATCCGTGGTCGCGACCGTGACCTTGGCGCTTGGCGCGCTCGGTCTGCTGACCGCTCCCGGTCCGGCCGCGGCCGACACCCGCTCCGACGACCCCTCGGTCGTCCATGGCCTCCGCGGCGACTACTACCTGCAGTCCGCCCCGGGAGCCTTCGACTTCGACGAGCTGAAGGCCACCAGCCTCGACCCCGCCCTCGACTTCGGCAATCTGGAGCCGCGGCTGCAGGCCACCACCGGACGGTCCGACGACGTCAGCGTCCGCTGGACCGGCCAGATCACACCGGAGCGCTCCGGTGCGCACACCTTCTCGATCACCGCCGACAACGGCTTCCGGCTGTGGATCGACGGCAAACCGGTCATCGACCACTGGGTGGACGACTGGGACAAGGAGCAGACCTCCCAGCCCGTCGAGCTCACCGCGGGCAAGGCGTACGACATCAAGGTCGAGTACTTCGAGCACTACGGCGGCTCCAACTTCCACCTCTCGTGGACCCCGCCGGGCGCGGCCAAGGCGCCCGTGCCCGCGTCCGCCTTCCGGCTGCCCGCGGACTTCGACTACGACGGCCCGGTGGCCGGCGCCGTCCAGCCCGACGGCCGGACCCTGCTGCTGGACTTCGCCAGGCCCCTGACCACTCCCCCGGCCGATCTGACGTCGCATCTGTCCGCCGTCATCGGCGGCGCGCAGTGGCCGCTCGGGCGCGCCCGGCTGGACGCGGCCGATCCGTCCCGGCTGCTGCTCTCCCTGAAGGAGCCGGTGGTCGGCCACGGCGGCGAGGCCATCGTGCGCTACGACGGCGAGGGCGGCCTCGAGGACGGCGACGGCGCCATCGACCCGTATGTCTCCTTCGGTGGCAACAAGTCGACGTATCAGCTGAGCACGCCCTGGGCCAAGGACGTCGGCCCGGACAACGCCCACCCCGAGTACCCGCGCCCCCAGCTGACTCGCGATCAGTGGCGCAACCTCAATGGCAGCTGGCAGTTCGCCGCCGCCAAGGAGGGCCAGAAGCCTCCGGTCGGGCAGAAGCTCAAGGAGCGGATCCTGGTGCCGTACCCGGTGGAGTCCAAGCTCTCCGGTGTGGAGCGCCATGAGGACCGCATGTGGTACCGGCGGACCTTCACCGTCCCGGCCGACTGGAAGGTCGGCCAGGACAAGCGGTTGCGGCTGAACTTCGACGCCGTCGACTGGCGGGCCGAGGTGTATGTGAACGGCACCCGGGTGGCCGACCACCGCGGCGGCTACGACCGGTTCAGCGCCGATGTCACCGACGCCCTGCGGCCGGGCCGCACCCAGGAGCTGATCGTCGGCGTCTACGACCCGACGGACGCGGCCGACGGCGAGAACCCGCCGATGGGCAAGCAGCGCCTCGACCCGAGCGGCATCTTCTACACCCCCTCCTCCGGGATCTGGCAGACCGTCTGGATGGAGCCGGTCGCCACCGACCACGTGGACACCCTCAAGCTCACCCCGGACGTCCCCGGTAAGGCCCTCACCACCGAGGTCCGCGGGGTGCGGGACGGCGTCCCGGTCACCGCGACCGCCTACGACGGACGGCGCGTGGTCGGCACCGCCACCGGGCGCACCGGAAAGCCGCTGACCGTCCCCGTGCCCTCCCCGCACCTGTGGTCCCCCGACGATCCTCATCTGTACCAGCTGAAGGTGACGGTCGGGCGGGGCGCCTCGGCGGACCGGGTGGAGAGCTACTTCGGCATGCGGAGCATCGCCGTCAAGGAGGTGGACGGCAAGCAGCGCACCGTGCTCAACGGAAAGCCGATCTTCTCCATGGCCACCCTCGACCAGGGGTTCTGGCCCGACGGACTGCACACCGCGCCGACCGACGAGGCCCTGGCGTACGACCTGAAGATGCACAAGAACATGGGCTTCAACTCGGTGCGCAAGCACATCAAGGTCGAGCCCGACCGCTGGTACTACTGGGCCGACCGGCTGGGCCTGATGGTCTGGCAGGACATGCCCGCCATGAACACGGTCACCCCGTCCGAGAAGGCGCAGGCGCAGTACGAGCACGAGATGAAGCGGATGATCGACCAGCACGTCAGCAGTCCGTCGATCGTCATCTGGGTGACCTTCAACGAGGGTTGGGGCCAGTACGGCGGCCCGAAGGTGCCGACGCTCGCGAAGGGCTGGGACCCCAGCCGGCTCATCAACGGCGCCAGCGGCTGGAACGACACCGGCAACGGCGACCTCGCCGACATCCACGCCTACCCCGGCCCGGGTGATCCGCGCCCGGACGCCTCACGGGCGGGCGTCACCGGCGAGTACGGCGGTCTTGGACTGGCCGTCCCGGGGCATGCCTGGCCCGTGCAGCACACCTATGTCGGCGTGGACAAGGACCAGTACACCGACGAGTATCTGAAGCTGCTGGACAAGGTGCGCGGGCTGGTCGCGTGCAACGGCAGCAGCGGGGCCGTCTACACCCAGATCACGGATGTGGAGGGCGAGCTCAACGGGCTGCTCACCTATGACCGCAAGGAGATCAAGCCCGATGTGAAGCGGCTGCGCCAGGCCCATCAGGCGCTGATCCGCGACGCGGCGGACCCGGCGGCCATGGAGTGCACCGGCTAGCCGCACACCCCGGCCACCAGTGATGACCCGTTCCGGGGCGCGCGTCCCCGGGGCGGGTCATTCCGCCGCCAGCGCCTCGACGGCGGCCACCGTACGGTCCACCACCACGTCGTACAGCCTGCTGTACGCCCGCGGCAGCCGCGCCAGCAGCGGGGCCACCGCCTCCCGCTCGTCCGGGGGGTAGAGGGCCAGCGCCTCGCTCAGGGCGTCCAGCTTGCGGGCGGAGACCGGGCCGCGGTGGGTCTCGTAGACCGCGTGGCCGATGACGGTGGAGCCGATGAGGGTCACGGCCAGCGCAAGATCGTCCTCGGTCAGCTTCAGGGGGCGCAGCATCCGGATGAGGGTCACCAGGGAGGAGATCCGGGCGGGCTGCTGGGTGGCGGCCATATAGGGGAGCAGCTGGCGGTAGGGCAGCAGATAGTCGCGGCTGGTGTGCATCCAGGCGCGCAGCCGCTCCTGCCAGGTGTCCCCCGGCGGGTCCTTGTGCTGGGCCTCGGCCAGGACGCGGTCGGCCACGGCCTGGAGGAGGTCGTCGCGGTCGGGGAAGTAGCGGTAGAGCGCCATGGGGGCGGAGCCGACCGCTTCGGCGACCCTCTTGACGGTCAGCGCGGTCTCCGGCTCGCGGACCGCGAGCTCCGCGGCGCTGCGGACGATCTGCTCGCGCGACAGACGGGGCGGGCGCCCACGTCCTCTGCGGACGGTCCCCTCCGCGGTCCCGGCCATCCGGTGTCCTTTCGCTCGCCCCCGTCGTACCAGGCCCCAAGGCTACGCAAGGTCGCTCGGGCGCCGCTCGTGGCCGTCCGACGCCGTGGACCTCGTGGCCACTGACACCGTGAACCTCATGGCCGTCCGAGGCCTTGAACGCCGCCCCGCGCCGTGCCAGCGTGACGCCCTGTCCGGCCCGTCCGAGCCCCCGGGAGACCTGACGATGACCGCATCCGACCTGCCCGTGGACATCGTGCGCGCCCGCCGCCACGGCATCGCCGATCTGCTGGCGCGCACCGCGGCCCGGCTGCCCGCCAGGACGGCGGTCGTCGAAGGACCGCTGCGCCAGACCTACGCCGAGCTGGACGCGCTGGTGAGCCGGACGGCCGGGGCCCTGGCGGCGCGGGGCGTCGCCCAGGGCGATCGGGTGGTGCTCTTCGCCCGCAACTCCCACGGCTTCGTGGTGGCCTACTTCGCGCTGGCCCGGCTGGGCGCGGTGTCGGTGCCGGTCAACTTCATGCTGACCACCTCCGAAGTGGCGTATGTACTGGACCATTCGGGAGCGGTCGGGATCATCGCGGGCACGGATCTGCTGGATGTCGCCGCGGGCGCGCTGGCCGAGGCCGCACCGCCCCGGATCGCGCTCCGCGCGGCGCTGGGAGGCGGGCGCGCGGGGTGGGAGGACTTCGCCGCGCTGGGCGCGGAGCGGGGGCATCCGGTGCCCGATCCCGCTCTGGAGGACGACGATCCGGTGCAGCTGATGTACACCTCGGGGACCGAGTCACGGCCCAAGGGCGCGATCATGACGAGCCGCAATCTGATCGCGCAGTATCAGACGGCGATCGTGGACGGCGGGATGTCGGCCGACGATGTCGAGATCCATGCGATGCCGCTCTACCACTGCGCCCAGCTGCACGCCTTCCTCACCCCCGACATCCAGCTGGGCGCCACCTGTCTGGTGCTGCCGGGCCCGGACCCGGCGACGCTGCTGGCCACGATCGAGGCGGAGCGGGTGACCAAGCTGTTCGCCCCGCCCACGGTGTGGATCGCGCTGCTGCGCCATCCGGAGTTCGGGACCCGCGATCTGTCATCGCTGCGGAAGGGGTACTACGGGGCGGCGCCGATGCCGGTCGCGGTGCTGGCCGAGCTGCGCCGGCGGCTGCCGGGGCTGGCGCTCTACAACTTCTACGGGCAGACCGAGATGTCCCCGATCGCGACCGTACTGGGCCCGGCCGACCAGGAGCGCAAGGCCGGTTCGGCGGGGCGGGCCGCGCTGAACGTCGAGACGCGGGTGGTGGACGAGGCGGACCGGCCGGTGGAGCCGGGCACGGTCGGCGAGATCGTCCACCGGGGCCCGCACACCATGCTCGGCTACTGGCGGGACCCGGAGCGCACCGCGGAGGCGTTCCGGGGCGGCTGGTTCCACAGCGGCGATCTCGGGGTGCTGGACGAGGAGGGGTGCCTGACGATCGTCGACCGCAAGAAGGACATGGTCAACAGCGGTGGGGAGAACGTCTCGGGGCGCGAGGTGGAGGAGGCCGTCCACGCCCATCCGGCGGTCGCGGAGGTCGCCGTGTTCGGGGTGCCGCATCCGTACTGGATCGAGGCAGTGACCGCGGTGGTGGTGGCCAAACCGGGCCATGAGGTGACGGCGGAGCAGATCCTCACGCACTGCCGGGCGCGGCTCGCGGGGTTCAAGGTGCCCAAGTTCGTCCGGCTCACCGAGGCGCTGCCGAAGAATCCCAGCGGCAAGATCCTCAAGCGTGAACTGCGGGAGATCTACCGGGACATGGCCGAGGAGCCGAGCGGCGACCGGGGCGGCCATATTTGACGTACCTGCTACACAAAATTGTGCGACACTGCTGCCGCACTGATGTGAATCGGCCATGCCCCGACGAAGGACCACCGTGACTTCCTCACCTCCGACCCCCGATGCCCCCGAAGCGGCGACGACCGCCCACCCGCCGCGCTCCGGCCCGGTGGTCGCCGTCCTGGCGTTCGGCGGGATCGTCGTCTCCCTGATGCAGACCCTGGTGGTGCCGCTGGTCCCGGACCTTCCGGAACTGCTGCACACCTCGGCCTCGGACGCCTCCTGGGCGATCACCGCCACCCTGCTCGCCGGTGCCGTGGCCACCCCGGTGCTGGGCCGGCTCGGCGACATGTACGGCAAGCGGCGGACGCTGCTGCTCAGCCTGGCGATGCTGGTGGTCGGATCGGTGGTGTGCGCGCTCTCCGACACGCTCGCACCGATGATCGTCGGCCGTGCGCTCCAGGGCTTCTCCGCGGGCGTGATCCCGCTGGGCATCAGCATCATGCGCGATGAACTGCCCGCCGAACGGCTCGGCTCGGCGATGGCCCTGATGAGCTCCTCGCTGGGGGTCGGCGGCGCCCTCGGCCTCCCCGGCGCCGCGGCGCTGGCCGAACACGCCGACTGGCATGTGCTGTTCTGGGTCTCGGCGAGCCTGGGCGTGGTGGTGATCGCGCTGGTGCTGGCGCTCGTACCGGAGTCCCCGGTGCGCGGCGGCGGGCGGTTCGACCTGGTGGGCGCCGTCGGGCTGTCGGCCGGGCTGCTCTGTCTGCTGCTGGCCATCTCCAAGGGCGCCGACTGGGGCTGGGCCAGCGGTGTCACCACCGGGCTGTTCGCCGCGGCGGTGGTCGTGCTGCTGCTGTGGAGCCGGTGGGAGCTGCGGGTGAGCGGGCCGCTGGTGGATCTGCGCACCACCGTGCGCCGTCAGGTGCTGCTGACCAATCTGGCCTCCATCGTCATCGGCTTCGCGATGTTCGGGATGTCTCTGGTGCTGCCGCAGCTGCTTCAGATGCCCGAGGCCACGGGGTACGGACTGGGACAGTCGATGATGACCGCCGGTCTGTGCCTGGGCCCGTCCGGTCTGGTGATGATGGCGATCTCCCCGCTGTCCGCGCGGATCACGGCCACCTCGGGCCCCAAGACATCGCTGATGCTCGGCGCCGGGGTGATCGCCGTCGGATACGGCATGGGTATCTTCCTGATGGACGCCGCGTGGCAGATCGTGCTCATCTCGTGTGTGATCGGCGCCGGGATCGGCCTCGCGTACTCCGCCATGCCCGCGCTGATCATGTCGGCGGTGCCGGTGTCCGAGACGGGCGCGGCCAACGGGCTCAACACCCTGATGCGGTCCATCGGCACCTCGACCGCCAGTGCGGTGGTCGGCGTCGTCCTCGCCCATATGACCACCGCGTTCGGGCCCGTCGAGCTCCCGTCCCTGAGCGGCTTCCGCACCGCCTTCGCGATCGGCGGCGGCGCCGCGCTGGTGGCGCTCGCGGTCGCCTCGCTGCTGCCGGGCCGCGGTCCGGACCGGCTCACGACCACCTCGGAGCGACCCGGCACACCGGAGCCGGTGGCGGGCCGCTGACCGAGGACCCACGGGGACGCCCGGCGGACCACACGGCATCGCGACACGGCTCCGCCGCATGGCGGAGGCTTCGTCCCCGGGCCCCGGGGCCCGGACCCCGGGGCCCCGCCTCTCACCCCCTCCGGCATTTGAGGAGCGGGGCCTGAGGCTGAGCCCCGCCTACCACCCCCTCCGGCAATTGAAGAGCGGGGCCCGGGACGGAACCCCGCCTACCACCCCTCCGGCAATTGAAGAGCGGGGCCCGGGACGGAACCCCGCCTACCACCCCTCCGGCAATTGAAGAGCGGGGCCCGGGACGAAGCCCCGCCTACCACCCCCTCCGGCAATTGAAGAGCGGGGCCCGGGACGAAGCCCCGCCT
>NZ_JAGGLR010000008.1 GCF_017874715.1 Streptomyces iranensis
TCGCGGGGGTGGCCATGGTGTCGGGGGCCACCCCGCGGGGGTGGGCCCCCGGGCCCCCCTGGGCGGCCGGCCGCCCCGTAAACCCCGGGCTTTATGGCGGGGGCCCCCCTGGGGGGCCCCACGGCCATACTGTTGAGCAGATACGTCACGGCACAGACCGGCACCAGAGACTGACCCGGAAGGCACCCCCATGGTGGAGATCAAGACTCCCGAGCAGATCGCGAAGATGCGTGAGGCGGGACTGGTCGTCGCCGCCATTCACGAGGCGACGCGGGCGGCGGCCGTCCCCGGCGCCAGCACCAAGGACCTGGACGATGTCGCCCGTAAGGTCATCGCCGACCACGGCGCCAAGTCGAACTTCCTGGGGTACGGCGGCTTCCCCGCCACCATCTGCACCTCGGTGAACGACATCGTGGTGCACGGCATCCCGGACCGGGAGACCGTCCTCAGGGACGGCGACATCATCTCCATCGACGCGGGCGCGATCGTGGACGGCTGGCACGGCGACGCCGCCTTCACCGCCTTCGTGGGCACCGGTCACGCCCCGGAGCTGTACGAGCTCAGCCGGGTCACCGAGGAGTCGATGTGGGCCGGGATCGCGGCGGTCCGCAAGGGCAACCGGCTGGTCGACATCTCCAAGGCGATCGAGGGCTACGTCCGCCGCCAGCCCCGCCCAGCCTCCGGCAAATACGGGATCATCGAGGACTACGGCGGCCACGGCATCGGCACCCAGATGCACATGGACCCGCATCTGCTGAACTACGTCTCCAAGAAGCGCGGCAAGGGCCCCCGGCTGGTCTCCGGCTTCTGCATCGCGATCGAGCCCATGGTGAGCCTGGGCACCGCGAAGACGCATGTGCTGGCCGACGACTGGACGGTCAAGACGGACGACGGCACCTGGTCCAGCCACTGGGAGCACTCGGTTGCGCTGACCGACGAGGGCCCGCTGGTGCTGACCGCCGTGGACGGCGGCAAGGCCAAGCTGGCCGAGCTGGGCGTGGAGACCGCGCCCGACCCGCTGACCTGACGATCTCCGTCTGAGATCTCCGTGGGCATAAAGATCTCAAAATCGGGGCATGATGCCCCGGATTCGTGTTTCGGGATGCCCTGACGTAGACTGACCCGTCGGCTCTCGCATGCCCTCCCGCATGTCGCGAGCCGATCAAGGTAGCCGATCCCGAAAGCAGGACATGGCCAAGAAGCAAGGCGCCATCGAAATCGAGGGCACCGTGATCGAGTCTCTGCCGAACGCGATGTTCAAGGTGGAGCTTCAGAACGGTCACAAGGTCCTCGCGCACATCAGCGGCAAGATGCGTATGCACTACATCCGCATCCTGCCCGATGACCGGGTGGTCGTGGAGCTGTCTCCGTACGACCTCACGCGCGGACGGATCGTCTACCGCTACAAGTAGATCTCACGACCCGGAGAACCTCACACCCATGAAGGTCAAGCCGAGCGTCAAGAAGATCTGCGACAAGTGCAAGGTGATCCGCCGTCACGGCCGGGTCATGGTCATTTGCGACAACCTGCGCCACAAGCAGCGCCAGGGCTGACGCACACCGGCCGAAATCCTGCACCACTCGCAGTATCTTCGCGCGACGTCATAACTTTTCGTACATACGCAGTCACCCGTTCCCGCCTGGCGGGGACGACACCCCCGGTCGGAGGCCGGGGACCCGCGAGCCGTCCCGTAGGGCGGCCGGGAGTGGTGCTGCGGAAGACCTCCGACAACCATCTGGAGCCAGATTCATGGCACGCCTCGCAGGCGTTGATCTCCCGCGCGACAAGCGCGTCGAGGTCGCCCTCACCTACGTCTTCGGCATCGGTCGCACCCTTGCCCAGCAGACGCTCGCCAACACCGGTGTGAGCCCGGACACCCGCGTTCGGGACCTGGGCGAAGAGGACCTGGTCAAGATCCGCGAGTACGTGGACAACAACATCAAGACCGAGGGTGACCTCCGTCGCGAGATCCAGGCCGACATCCGCCGCAAGGTCGAGATCGGCTGCTACCAGGGTCTGCGCCACCGCCGTGGCCTTCCGGTCCACGGCCAGCGCACGTCGACCAACGCCCGCACCCGCAAGGGCCCGCGTCGCGCGATCGCCGGCAAGAAGAAGCCGGGCAAGAAGTAGTCCGCACCGGACGCTGACAAGCGGTCCGAGCTGTAGGACCGACCACCTCCACGGGAGATTTCGAGAATGCCTCCGAAGAGCAGGACGGCCGGCGCCAAGAAGGTGCGCCGCAAGGAAAAGAAGAACGTCGCCCACGGGCACGCTCACATCAAGAGCACGTTCAACAACACCATCGTCTCGATCACGGACCCGACCGGGAACGTGATCTCTTGGGCCTCGGCCGGCCACGTCGGCTTCAAGGGCTCGCGCAAGTCCACTCCGTTCGCCGCGCAGATGGCCGCCGAGTCGGCCGCCCGCCGCGCGCAGGAGCACGGCATGCGCAAGGTCGACGTGTTCGTCAAGGGTCCGGGCTCCGGCCGTGAGACCGCGATCCGCTCGCTCCAGGCCACCGGCCTGGAGGTGGGTTCGATCCAGGACGTCACCCCGACTCCGCACAATGGATGCCGCCCGCCCAAGCGTCGGCGTGTCTGACCGGCTGAAGTAGGAGACAACAGAAACAATGGCGCGTTACACCGGGGCCGACTGCAAGCGTTGCCGTCGGGAGAAGCAGAAGCTCTTCCTCAAGGGGAGCAAGTGCGAGAGCGCGAAGTGCCCGATCGAGATCCGTCCTTACCCCCCGGGTGAGCACGGTCGCGGGCGCACCAAGGACAGCGAGTACCTGCTGCAGCTCCGTGAGAAGCAGAAGGCGACCCGCATCTACGGCGTCCTTGAGAAGCAGTTCCGTGGTTACTACGCGGAGGCGAACAAGAAGACCGGCAAGACCGGTGAGAACCTTCTTCGCATCCTCGAGACCCGACTCGACAACGTGGTCTACCGGGCCGGCTTCGCCAAGTCCCGCGACCACGCCCGTCAGCTGGTCCGCCACGGCCACATCAACGTGAACGGCCGCAAGACCGACATTCCGTCGGCCCGCGTCACCGTGAACGACATCATCGAGGTTCGTCCGAAGTCCCGGACCCTGACCCCCTTCCAGGTGGCTCAGGCCGAGGCCGGCGAGCGCACCGTGCCGGCGTGGCTCGAGGCCATTCCGTCGCAGCTGCGGATCCTCGTGCACTCCATGCCCGAGCGCCAGGTGATCGACACCCAGGTGCAGGAGCAGCTGATCGTCGAGCTCTACTCCAAGTAGTAGCGAGGCCCGCCGGCGCGGCCGGCTGATGTGAGGGTCGGGCGGTACGGAGCCGTTTGGCACGTACCGCCCGTACCATTAAAGGGTTCGGCGTCAAATAGCGGGCGCCGGAGACTGGAGGCAAACCCATGCTGATCGCTCAGCGTCCCTCGTTGACCGAAGAGGTCGTCGACGAGTTCCGCTCCCGGTTCGTGATCGAGCCGCTGGAGCCGGGCTTCGGCTACACCCTCGGAAACTCCCTGCGTCGTACGCTCCTCTCCTCGATCCCCGGTGCGGCTGTGACCAGCATCCGGATCGACGGGGTCCTGCACGAGTTCACCACCGTGCCGGGCGTCAAGGAGGACGTCACCGACCTGATCCTCAACATCAAGCAGCTGGTCGTCTCCTCGGAGCACGACGAGCCGGTCGTGATGTACCTGCGCAAGCAGGGCCCGGGTCTGGTCACCGCCGCCGACATCGCGCCGCCGGCCGGTGTCGAGGTGCACAACCCCGACCTGGTCCTGGCCACGCTGAACGGCAAGGGCAAGCTGGAGATGGAGCTGACCGTCGAGCGCGGTCGCGGCTATGTCTCCGCGGTGCAGAACAAGCAGGTCGGCCAGGAGATCGGCCGGATCCCGGTCGACTCGATCTACTCGCCGGTGCTCAAGGTCACCTACAAGGTCGAGGCGACCCGTGTCGAGCAGCGCACCGACTTCGACAAGCTGATCGTCGACGTCGAGACCAAGCAGGCCATGCGGCCGCGTGACGCCATGGCGTCGGCCGGTAAGACCCTGGTCGAGCTGTTCGGCCTGGCCCGCGAGCTGAACGTGGACGCCGAGGGCATCGACATGGGCCCGTCCCCGACGGACGCCGCCCTCGCCGCCGACCTGGCGCTGCCGATCGAGGAGCTCGAGCTCACCGTTCGGTCGTACAACTGCCTCAAGCGCGAGGGCATCCACTCCGTGGGTGAGCTCGTGGCGCGGTCCGAGGCGGACCTGCTCGACATCCGGAACTTCGGCGCCAAGTCGATCGACGAGGTCAAGGCGAAGCTGGCCGGTATGGGCCTGGCGCTCAAGGACAGCCCGCCCGGATTCGACCCGACCGCCGCCGCTGACGCCTTCGGCGCCGATGACGACGCGGACGCTGGATTCGTCGAGACCGAGCAGTACTAGAACCTGCTGGTCCGCTGTGGTTGAGGTCTTGTCCTCAACCGCCGGACGGGCTGGATTTTGTTCACTGACACCGGTACCTGATACGGCCGGTGCAGACATCTAGGAGATATACATGCCGAAGCCCACCAAGGGCGCCCGTCTGGGCGGCAGCGCTGCGCACGAGCGGCTCCTGCTGGCGAACCTCGCCACCGCGCTGTTCGAGCACGGCCGGATCACCACCACCGAGGCGAAGGCCCGCCGCCTGCGCCCGGTCGCGGAGAAGCTGGTCACCAAGGCGAAGAAGGGCGACCTTCACAACCGCCGTCTGGTGCTCCAGACCATCCGCGACAAGAGCGTCGTGCACACTCTCTTCACCGAGATCGGGCCGCGCTACGAGAACCGGCCGGGTGGCTACACCCGCATCACCAAGATCGGTAACCGTCGTGGCGACAACGCCCCGATGGCGGTCATCGAGCTGGTCGAGGCGCTGACCGTGCAGCAGGAGGCGGTCGGCGAGGCCGAGGCCGCCACCAAGCGCACCGCCAAGGACGCCGCCGGTGACCAGGCCGTCGCGGACCTCAAGAAGGAGACCCCGGCTGCCGAGGCCGCCGAGGCTCCGGCCGAGGCCGAGGCCGAGGAGTCGAAGGACGCCTGAGGCGTTCCGACGGCTTTCGTCGTACGGACGGGCCCGCCCCCAGATCCTGGGAGCGGGCCCGTTCCGCATGGAGAGGAACGGCCCAGTGAGTGACGAGGCGGCGCCCGGTTTCGTACGGGTCCGGCTGGATCTGAGTTACGACGGCAAGGACTTCTCGGGCTGGGCAAAGCAGCGCGAGCGGCGCACCGTACAGGGCGAGCTGGAGAATGCGCTGCGGACGGTGACGCGCTCCTCGGAGACCCCTCAGCTGACCGTCGCGGGCCGTACTGACGCGGGGGTCCACGCCCGCGGCCAGGTGGCGCACGCGGATCTGCCCGAGGAGCTGTGGGCCGAGCACCGGGACAGGCTACTGCGGCGGCTGGCCGGCCGGCTGCCCCATGACGTACGGGTCTGGAAGGTCGCCGAGGCCCCGTCCGGGTTCAACGCCCGCTTCTCCGCGATCTGGCGGCGCTACGCCTACCGGGTCACCGACCACCCCGGCGGGGTCGACCCGCTGCTGCGCGGCCATGTGCTGTGGCATGACTGGCCGCTGGACGTGGACGCCATGAACGCGGCCTCGACACGGCTCCTGGGCGAGCACGACTTCGCCGCGTACTGCAAGAAGCGCGACGGTGCCACCACCATCCGCACCCTCCAGCGGCTGGAGTGGGCGCGCGGGGCGGACGGCGTGATCACGGCCACGGTGCGGGCGGACGCCTTCTGCCACAACATGGTGCGCTCTCTGGTGGGCGCGCTGCTCTTCGTCGGCGACGGTCACCGCCCGCCGGACTGGCCAGCCAAGGTGCTCTCCGCCGGGCTGCGCGACTCCGCCGTCCATGTCGTGCGCCCCCATGGTCTGACCCTGGAAGAGGTCGGCTACCCGGCCGACGGCCAACTCGCGGCCCGTAACCGCGAGTCCCGCAACAAGCGCTCTCTGCCGGGCGCGACGGCGATCGGTTCCGGCTGCTGCTGAGGTGTGGGCGGGTGTGGGCGGGCGATCACGGGGTACTCGCCACGCGCATCGTGTGCGAACGGCGGGACGAGAACAGGTCACGGCGGGGCGGCGATCGGCATGATGCGGCTTCCGGGGCCCCCGGAAGATCGATAAAATTTGCCAACCGACAACGGTCGCCGACCGCGAAGGGAACCGCGTGAGTACCAGCGAGGCCGCTGTGCGAGAGCGTCTGACCAGGGCGCTCCATGAACGCGGCGACGAGATCGCCGATCGCTGGGTCGAGCTGCAGATGGAGCAGGCCCTGCTCGACACCGACATCGGGGAGGCCGAACTCCGCGAGGAGGCCGACGCCTTGATCGAGGCGCTGGTCCCGGGACTGCAGAGCGGTGTGCCGGTGGACCGTGTGGTGACCTCCAGCCCGGGGCTGCACGAGGCGGTGGTCGGCCTGTCGATGCGCCGGGCGCGGGCCGGGGCCACCCCGACGGCGACCTCGCTCGCGGTGCTGGCGCTCAAGGAGGCGCTGCTGAAGGCGGTGCAGCGGGACACCCGGGACGCCGAGGAGCTCTTCGCCTCGGCCGTCTTCATGAACCGGCTGCTCGATGTGGCCGGGGCGCTGTCCTTCGAGACGTATGTGGATGGCCGGGAGGAGATCATCCGCCGGCAGAGCCAGCAGCTGATGGAGCAGTCGACGCCGGTGGTGCGGCTGTGGCGGCAGGTGCTGGCCGTGCCGCTGATCGGCACGCTGGACACCGCCCGGACCCAGGTGGTGATGGAGAATCTGCTCCAGGCCATCCAGGACCATGAGGCGCTGGTCGCGATCATCGACATCACGGGTGTGCCGACGGTGGACACCGCCGTCGCCCAGCATCTGATGCAGACCGTGAACGCGGTGCGGCTGATGGGCGCGGACTGTGTGATCAGCGGGGTGCGCCCCTCGATCGCCCAGACCATCGCCCAGCTCGGCATCGATCTCTCCACCATCCTCACGCGGGCGACGCTGGCCGACGCGCTGGCCGCCGCGATCAAGCTGATCGACGGGCCCGGACCCGACGGTGACGAAGGAGACGGCCGGTGACCGGTCAGCCCCAGCCCGGCGTTCCGATTCTGCGACTGGGAGATGTCCTGGTCACCGGCCTGCTCAATGAGCTCGACGACCGGACGGCCATCCTCTTCACCGAGGAGCTGACCGAGCGGATCTCGGCCGAGGGCGCCCGTGGGGTGCTCATCGACATCTCCCGGCTGGAGGTCATCGACTCCTTCGTGGCCCGGACGCTGATGGAGCTGACCACGGTCGCCCGGCTGCTGGGAGCGCGGGTGATCGTGGCCGGGATGCGACCGCCGGTGGCGATCACCCTGGTCGAGCTCGGGATCGAGCTCGTCGGCGTGGAGACCGCACTCAATCCGGAGCAGGGGTTGGCCGCGCTGGGGTGGCGTCAGGCCCCACAGCCCCTGGAAGGGGCCCGACGTGGCACTGCCCGGTGAATTCACCCTCGCCTCCCGCGGGCCCAAGAAGCCCTCGCGGACGGACGGCCGGCGCCCGCCCGCGCCGGCCTCGTACCCGGTGCGCACGGAGGAGGACCTGCTGACGGTCCGCCATGCCGTGCGCGCGGCCACCGTCGAGGTGGGCTTCGGCCTGGTGGACCAGACCCGCGTGGTCACGGCCGCCAGCGAGCTCGCCCGTAACGCCTATGTCCACGGGGGTGGCGGCACGGTGACCCTGGAGTATCCGCGCGACCCCCGCGGACGGCGGGGGCTGCGGCTGGTCGTCAAGGACGAGGGGCCGGGGATCGCCGACCTCGACGCGGCGCTCACCGACGGCTTCACCACCGGCTCGGGCCTGGGCCACGGGCTGGGCGGCGCCCGGCGGCTGATGGACGAGTTCTCGGTGCGCACCGGCCCGGGTGAGGGCACGGAGGTGGTCGTCACCCGCTGGACGGTGCGGTGACCCATATGTTCAAGGCGCCCACCGTCCAGGTGCGCGTCGACCACCGCAGCGCCGTGCATCTGGCCGCCGAGGCGGCGCGTGAGGTGGCCCGGGAGTGCGAGCTGCCGGGCGCGCTGCCCGACCAGGCGGCTGTGATCGCCTCGGAGCTGGCGACCAACCTGGACAAGCACGCCAGCGACGGCACGCTCTACGTCCAGCCGCTGCCGCTGGGCCACGGGGTGGAGATCCTCGCCGCCGACCGCGGCCCCGGTATGCACGACCCCGAGCGCTGTCTGGCGGACGGCTACACCACCTCCGGGACGCTGGGGGTAGGGCTCGGCGCCGTCAAGCGGATGGCGACCCACTTCCAGATGCGCAGCGCCGACCGCACCCACACGGGCACCTGGGCCTGCGCCCGCCTCATCGCGCCGGGCGAGCAGCGGCCGGAGTGGCAGGGGGTGGGCGCGATCTGTCTGCCCGCCGAGGGGGAGGAGGGCTGTGGCGACGCCTGCGCGATCGTCGACACGGACTCCGCCCGCACCGCGGTCGTCCTGGACGGTCTGGGTCACGGCCATCCCGCCGCCGAGGCGGCCCAGGCGGCGCTGCGGACCTTCCACACCGACCCCGACCGGCCGCTGCCGGAGGTGCTCACCCGGATGAACCGGGCCCTGCGGCACACCCGAGGGGCCGCCGTGGGCGTGCTGCGGCTGCATCCCGAGCACGCCGTCTACTGCGGTGTCGGCAACATCCGCGCCCTCGCCCTGACCCACGACAGGGTTCGGCACCGGCTGACCGGGCAGCCCGGTATCGTCGGCTGGGGAATGCCCACCCCCCGCGTCCACGACTTCCCGCTGCCCCAGGGCGGTACGGCGGTGCTGCACAGCGACGGCATCGACGCCCGCTGGTCGCTCGACCCGCCCCCGTCCGTGCTCCGCCTCCCGCCGCCCCTGCTGTCCGCCGCACTCGCCCATGGCCATCGCCGCGTACGCGACGACGCCACGGTGCTCGCGGCCAGGTCCCCCTTAAGGCTTCCATGACGACGAGGAACCTCACCTGCGCCACGACGGCGGGGCTCAGCCGGGCCGTTCGGGCGCTGGCCCGGGAGCACGCCCTGGACCCCGCGGTCCGGGCGCGCCTTGTGCTGTCCGCCGCCGAGGCCGCCGGGGCGGCGCTGCGGGCCGGGCGGGAGACGGGCCTCGAGTGGGGTTACGAACCGGCCGGGGGACTGCTCACGGTGGTGCTGCGGACCCCGGGCGATACGGGTCCGGTGACGGCGGATCTCCCGGTCGCCCCCGACGAGGTGACCGGGGGCGAGGTGGTCTGGCGCCTTCCGGCGTCACCTCCATCCGACCCGTCCGACGCCGCGGACGAGGCGCCCGGCGAGGACGCCCTCGCCGCGGAGGAGTTGCGCGCGGTCGTGGCCGCCGCCGACGCGCTCACCTCCGAGCACCGCCGTCTCAACGACGAACTCGCGGAGACCAACAGCGGGGTGCTCGCGCTCTACGTCCAGCTCGACGAGCGGGACAAGCAGTTGCGCACCGCGCACGGCCAGACCCTGCGGGAGCTGGAGGACGCGCTGCGCCCGGCGCCCATCAAGGCCGACGGTCTCGAACTCGCCGTGCACTACGAGCCGGCCGGCACCGACGCGCCGACCGGCGGGGATCTGTACGACTGGTTCGTGCTGCCCGACGGCACTGTCCACATCACCATCGTGGACGCGCTGGGCCACGGGGTGACCAGTACGCGCAGCGCGCTCAACGTCACCCACGCGGTGCGCACCCTGGCCCTGGAGGGCCACCGGCTCGAGTCGATCGTGGCCCGCACCGACGAGATCCTGCGCCCCTTCGACCGGTCCGTGATGGCCACCGTGCAGCTCGCCCGGATCGATCCGGCCACCGGCGAGCTGTGGCTGGCCAATGGGAGCCATCCGCCCGCGCTGCTGCTGCGCCGTGACGGGACGGCCCGGTATCTGGAGGCCCGTGGGCGTGGAATCGGCTTTCCGCTGCCCGGCAGCGAGACCCCGCTGACCGAGCGGCTGGCCCCCGGGGACCTCCTCCTGCTCTACACCGACGGTCTCACCGAGAGCCGCCGGGACCCGATCGAGGGCGAGAAGCGCCTGATCGAGGCCGCGCACAAGCATCTGCGGAGCCCGACGGAGGAGGTCCCCGGCGCCATCGCGGAGGATATGCACACGGTGATCCTGCATCCGGATGACACCCTCGCGCTGGCGGTGCGGCTCACCGGTCAGTGATCGGCGGCCGGGCCGAGGCGCTGCCGCGGGATACGGCCCCGCTGGAGGTCCCGCTGACGGGGGACCGGAGGCGGGAGCGGGCGCTCGTCATGCGGCTGGGCACGGACCAGCCGCTCGAACAGGGGACGCGCCGCGACCAGCGCCTCCCGCATCCGCTCCGTGGCCGGCTCGCCCTCGTGCGCCCGCGCCGCCATGGCGTGCAGCCGGCGGTAGCCCTCGACCTCCTCGGGGTGACGGACGGACAGCGCGTCCATCCGCTTCTCCTCGGACTCGGCCGGATAGCCGCGGTCGACGGCCAACGCGCCCAGCAGCCGGTCGGCTTCGCGCAGGGCCCATCCGGGGGAGTCCACGAACCGCTCCTGCAGGCCCGCCCACCGCGCCGCGTACTGCTCCCTGGCTTCCGGGGGCAGGCTTCGGACCGGCAGCTCGCCCTTGCGGCCCTGCCGCACCGAGGGGGCGATCACAAGGCCGGCCATGGCGGCCAGTGCCGCCAGCAGGATGATGAGCGTGACTGTTGACATCGCTGTGCCTTCCGCAGAGATTTTCCTCGCTCGAGGCTGGTATCACCGAGTGTTACCGGTCATCTCGGCGGCAAACACGGCACCTGTGGACCGATTCTCTCAATTCCCTGTGGTGACGGAGATGATGGCGAGGTCACCGGTGCGGGTGAGGTGGGGTCGGACACCGTGAGTGATCGGAAAGAGGTCCGTTTTGTCGCGGTCCACGATGTCGCCGACGATGCGTCCGATCCGGATCGGGGTCCCGCCCCGGGCGGACTTATGGAGCGTCAGGGTCCAGCCCGCGGTGCCCTCTTCGCCGTCATGGGCCTCCCGGATCCGCTCGTACGGGACGGTGAAGCGGAACCGGCCGCCGTCGAGCGCCGTGACCCCGGTGAGGAACGGGCGGGCCGGGCCCTTGGACGGGGTGGCCACCGCGGCCGGGGTGGCGTCGGGCCCGAAGCGCGCGCCGTGCAGGGTGCCTTCGACGGCGAGCCCCTCGGCGTCCAGGCGGATCACCCGGGCCTCGGCGTGGGCCGGGCGCCGCCAGGCGCGCAGCGCGAGATAGCCGTCGACGGTGGAGTAGGGGATCCACCAGGTGAACGGGGAGCCGGGCAGCGGCTCCAGGTCCAGCAGCCCGCGCCCCTCGGCGAAGCGGCAGCCGACCCGGCGGCGGACGCCGTCGGAGGGACGGACCACATGCAGATCCCAGCGGCCCTCGTCGAGGTCGAGCGTCGCGCGGTCCAGGGTGGCCGTCCAGGGCGCGGACGGCGCGGCGCCGACCGGGGGCAGCAGCGGTACGCGGAAGGGGGGCTCTTCGCTCTTGCGGCGGGTGACGGTCAGTTCGAGCTCACCGCCGTGCAGACCGGCGGGCTCCAGCAGCACCGACAGATTGCCCTCGGGGGTGACCCGGCAGGACGCGACGGGCCGCAGGGGCTTGCGGATCAGCTGCTTGACCGTGTCCTTGAGGGCGCCGGTCAGCGGCGCTCCGGCCGGCCGGCCCCGCAACGGCGCGGCCGTACGGCGCCGGTGGGCCGGGGCCGTGGTGCCACGGGCGGTGTGGAGCTCCTCGATGAGCCGCTCGTAGGCGGCCGCCACGCGCTCGGGTGCGTAGCGCTCCGCCGCGATCCGGGCCGCCGCGCCCATCGAGCGGCGCAGTTCGTCGTCCTCGATCAGGGTCAGCAGCCCCTTGGCGATCCCGTCCGCGTCGCCCACCGGCACCAGCAGACCGTCCCGGCCATCGGTGATGATCTCGCCCGGACCGTGCGGGCAGTCGGTGGCGACCACGGGTACCCCGCAGTGCATCGCCTCGACGATCGTCATGCCGAACGACTCCTCGCGGGAGGTGACGGCGGCGATCGCGCCCTTGGCCCACTCGGTCTCGATGGGGGAGTGGGCGCCCATGAGGGTGATGTGGCCGGCCAGCCCGAGCTCGTCGATCTGGCGGCGCAGCGCGGGGAGTTGGGGGCCGCGGCCGTAGATGCGCAACCGCCAGTCGGGGTGCTTGGCGGCCACCGTCTCCCAGGCGGCCACCAGTAGGTCGTAGCGTTTGACGGGGATCAGCCGGCCCGCGGCCACGACGAGTTTGGCGCGGCCGTCGGAGGGCTCGATCCCGGTGGCGGGCACCCCGTTGGGCAGGGCGGTCAGCCGGGTGGTGACTCCGGGGAGATGGGCCCGGTGGGTGGCCGCGTCGGCCTCGGAGACGGAGGTGTACGCGTCGAGGTGGGGTATGGCGGCGTCGCAGGCGGCGCGGATCTCGGCGCGGTGGGTGCCGTAGAGGCGGTGCTCCTGGCCGATCCGCAGAAAGCGGCCGGCGCGGCCGAGCGCGGCGAGATAGATGACCAGGCCGGGGCGGGTGGCGATCACGACATCGGCGTCGGTGCGGTCGAGGTACTCGGCGACGCGCTCGTCGGTGAGGGCGTTGAAGTTGGTGGTGCCCCTGGCCTCGGCGGCGGGGATGTGGGCGCTGGGGCGGGTCAGCAGCGGATGGCCGGGGTCGGCGGCGCGGCGCCCGGCGCGGGGCGGGTCTTCCTGGGGGCGCAGGTCGATCAGGGGTCTGAGCCGCACGGCGGGGTGGAGGGGGAGGTTCGGGGCGTCGATGGTGCGGATCAGGGAGACGATCTCCACGGTGTGGTGGGCGGCGAGCGCCTCGGCCACATTGAAGGTCGACCGGATGGTTCCGCCGATGCCATAGGCGTTGTGGAGCAGGAAAGAAATCTTCATGGTGATGTACGCGCGGCGGGGCTGAACTGCCGCGTCGTGCCCTCCCCTCCGAGACGGAGCCAATAAGGACCGTTCGGTCGGTAAGACTGGCTGGAGCCGCGAAGGTTGCGTATGCGTGTGGTGATATGGGATCCACCACATTCGGAAAAGGGATTACAACCCTCCCCGGGTTCTGGGAGTCTGCGGGGTGTCCGTGCGGAGGCCGTATGGGCTCGATACCGACCAGGGGTGGACAGAGAAATGAACGACTCCGGTGCGAAGCGGACCGTGGGCGCGGCCATCGCGGTGGTGGCGGCGCTCGGGCTGATGACCGGATGCGGCAGCGACTCCGGCGACGGCAAGGCGGACGGCGCCAAGCAGGCGGGCAGCGCCGGGCAGGGCGACGGCGCTTCGCGGGGGGACAAGGCCGCGAGCTCCGACCCGGCCGCCAAGCCGCTGTCCGCGTCCGCCCTGCAGCGGGCCGCCCTGACCAACGGCGAGGTCAAGGGGGTCGAGGTACAGAAGATGACGGACAAGGAGGTCAGCGAGGGCGGCTCGGCCAAGACCGGAAAGGCCGCGTGCCGGCCGATGGCCGCGCTGATGGGGAGCCGGTACGACCCGGTGCCCAAGGCCAGCGTCCACCGCGCCTACGCCACCGGCCTGACCAAGGCGAAGGTCGGCGGCACCGGCCTGATCCGGATCTCCTCCTACGGACCGGGCGACGCCGAGCGCACGGTGAAGGACCTGCGCGAGGCCGTCACCGCCTGCCGGGGCGGCTTCCCCGCCGAGGACGGCTCGGGCGGGAAGGCGGACGTCAAGAAGGTGACACCGCTCGACGCGCCGAAGGCCGGGGACGAGGCGCTGTCCTTCAGCCTGCATGACGCGGGCAAGGAGAAGGCCGTCATCAAGTTCACGGTCGTGCGGACCGGGCCGCAGGTGATGGTGTTCTTCGGGGTGAACATCGCCGACCCCGCGAAGTCCGAGATCCCGGCCGCGCTGGTGGACGCCCAGGTGGCGAAGGTGGCGAAGGCCACGAAGGGCGCCGCGTCCTAAAGGCCGGCGGCCCGGCCTTCCGCCGACCGGCCCGGTCTCAGTTGGTGGCGGAGGCGGCTGAGGCGGCCTCCGCCGACGCCTGGGCACTGCCCCGGGCCAGGATCCGGCGGAAGGTGTAGTCGGCCACATCGCGGCCGGCCTGGACGGTGGCGGTGTCCGACGACGTGACCGCCTTGCCCGACGTATAGCCGGAGATCGTGAAGTAGGCGTACCGCCCGATCGCGTTCGCCGAGCTCTGGCAGGCCGTCCGGCGGCAGAAGGTCGGGACGCCCCCGCCCGAGAGCGAGGCGATGTTCGGCTGGTACCGGTCCTTGGCCTTCTCGGCCGCCGCCTTGCCGTCGAAGACGGCGACACCGATCGTCACCGCGACGCCGTCCCGGGTGAAGGTGGCGCGCAGCAGCTTGCGGCAGCCGTTGTTCACCAGCACCGAGCCGAGCGCCCCCTGGGTCGCGGCCGAGCAGCTGGTGGTGGAGGCCGACGCCGCCCTGGTGTACGAGCGGTCGTCCTTCGCGGCACGCTTGTCGGGGAAGAGCGTGGCCGCGCTCAGCGGCGCCTTGTCCCGCCGGGCGCTGGAGATGATGTCCAGCGGCTTCGGCGGCGCGGGCGGCGCCACATTGGAGAAGGTCGGCTCGGGCGTCCCCGACTCGCTGGGCAGGTCCTGCGGGGTGGGCAGCCCACCGGCCGAATCGCCGCCCCCGCTGTCCTTGTGGCCGCTGCTGACCACGGCGGTGGCGACGATCGCGGCCACGGCTGCGGTCGCCAGCGCCCCGCCCCCGATGAAGAGCAACTTGCGGCGGCGGCTGCGCGCGGCGGACTGATCGGCGAGCGCCGCCCAGTCCGGCGTCGACGGCTGAGGCGGCTGAGAACCCCCGGGCCCATAAGGCCCCCCTTGCCCAAAGCTCATGGCGCGCATCTTAGACCGGCCGAGTGACAGGATGGACCCGCCGGCGGGTCCCAGCCCGTCGCACGAGGCCCCAGTGCCCCGGCGGGCAGGCAGCTGCGGCGGCGGCCGGGGCCCGGGTGAGGGGCGTGGGGGGCGTTTTGACCCGGGTGGGGGCGGGCCGGTATTCTGCCAGTTCGTTATGCGTATTGGCTTGCTCGTTCTCACGTGAGAGGCCGTTACGCCGGTCCACCGGGCCGATGACCAGCGGCAAGCACTCGGCATGCGTCACCGAGGTGCGGCCACGGCTGTCGTGATCGTCCGGGTGGCCTTGTCCGGACCTGTCCTCCCGGCCCTCGCGGGCTCGGGGAGACTCCACTCACTGAAGAAGCGAAGGCTACGACCGTGCGTACGTACAGCCCCAAGCCCGGCGACGTTCAGCGTCAGTGGCATGTCATCGACGCCACCGACGTGGTTCTGGGCCGTCTGGCCACCCAGGCCGCCACCCTTTTGCGGGGCAAGCACAAGCCGGTGTACGCGCCGCATGTCGACGCTGGTGACTTCGTCATCATCATCAACGCCGACAAGGTGCACCTCTCCGGCAACAAGCGGACCCAGAAGATGGCGTACCGCCACTCCGGCTACCCGGGTGGTCTGCGCTCCATCCGCTATGACGAGCTGCTGGAGAAGAGCCCGGAGAAGGCCGTCGAGAAGGCCATCAAGGGCATGCTCCCCAAGAACACCCTGGGCCGTCAGATGCTCTCGAAGCTGAAGGTGTACTCGGGCGACCAGCACCCGCACGCCGCTCAGCAGCCGGTTCCGTTCGAGATCACCCAGGTCGCGCAGTAGTCCCGGCCACCCCTTACGACGAAGAGAATCTGAGGAGCATCGTGGCCGAGACCACCGCCGAGACCCCCCTCGATGTCGAGGAGTACACCACCGAGAGCGTCGAGACGGTCGAGTCGGAGTACACCTCCGAGTCGCTCGCTTCCCGCTTCGGTGACCCGCAGCCCGCCGCCGGCACCGGCCGCCGCAAGAACGCCGTGGCGCGTGTCCGCATCGTGCCGGGCAGCGGGCAGTGGAAGATCAACGGACGTACTCTCGAGGAGTACTTCCCCAACAAGGTTCACCAGCAGGAAGTCAACGAGCCCTTCAAGGTGCTCGAGCTGGACGACCGCTACGACGTCATCGCCCGCATCTCGGGCGGCGGCGTCTCCGGCCAGGCCGGGGCGCTGCGTCTGGGCATCGCCCGCGCGCTGAACGAGGCGGACGTGGACAACAACCGCGGCCCCCTCAAGAAGGCCGGCTTCCTGACCCGTGACGCCCGCGCCACCGAGCGTAAGAAGGCCGGTCTGAAGAAGGCCCGTAAGGCGCCGCAGTACAGCAAGCGCTGACGCCCATCGCGGCACCGCTGCTTCACCCGAACGCCCCGGCGGCACCACCTGTGCCTCCGGGGCGTTCGGCTATCGCCATCGGGGGGCGTATACCTACAAGCAAGCTTCAGCCCCCCAGCTCGTAACTTCGGAGGACACCAGTGGGACGACTCTTCGGTACGGATGGTGTGCGCGGCGTCGCGAACGCCGATCTGACGGCTGAGATGGCGCTCGGCCTGTCGGTAGCGGCGGCGCATGTGCTCGCCGAGGCGGGAACCTTCGAGGGCCATCGACCGGTGGCGGTGGTCGGGCGGGATCCGCGAGCGTCCGGGGAGTTCCTGGAAGCGGCCATGGTGGCGGGGCTGGCCAGCGCCGGGGTCGACGTACTGCGGGTCGGCGTGCTGCCCACGCCGGCCGTCGCGCAGCTGACCGGGGCGCTGGACGCGGACCTCGGAGTGATGCTCTCCGCGAGCCACAACCCGATGCCCGACAACGGCATCAAGTTCTTCGCCCGCGGCGGCCACAAGCTGGCCGACGAGCTGGAGGACCGTATCGAGACCACCTACCGCGCGCACGCCTCCGGTGAGCCGTGGGACCGGCCGACGGGCACCGGGGTGGGCCGGGTCCGGGACTACGACGAGGGCTTCGACGCCTATGTCGCCCATCTGGTCGGCGTCCTCCCCAACCGGCTCGACGGTCTCAAGGTCGTCATCGACGGGGCGCACGGCGCCGCCGCCCGGGTCTCCCCGGAGGCGTTCGCGCGGGCCGGGGCCGAGGCCGTGACGATCGGCACCGACCCGGACGGGCTCAACATCAACGACGGCTACGGCTCCACCCATCTCGCCCGCCTCCAGGCGGCCGTCGTGGAGCACCGGGCCGACCTGGGCATCGCCCACGACGGGGACGCCGACCGCTGTCTCGCGGTGGACGCCACGGGCCGCGAGGTCGACGGCGACCAGATCCTCGCCGTCCTGGCCCTGGCCATGCGCGAGGCGGGTGACCTGCGTGGGGACACGGTGGTCGGCACCGTGATGTCCAACCTCGGCTTCAAGCTGGCCATGCGGCGCGAGGGCGTCCAGCTGGTCCAGACGGCGGTCGGGGACCGCTATGTGCTGGAGGAGATGAAGTCCCACGGCTACGCCCTGGGCGGCGAGCAGTCCGGGCATGTGATCGTCCTCGACCACGCCACCACCGGTGACGGCACCCTCACCGGTCTGCTGCTGGCGGCCCGCGTCGCCGCGACCGGCCGCACCCTGGCCGACCTCGCGGGCGTCATGGAGCGGCTGCCGCAGGTGCTGGTCAACGTCCCCGACGTGGACAAGTCCCGCGTCGCCTCCAGCGCGGACGTGGCCGCGGCCGTCGCCGAGGCCGAGCGCGAGCTGGGCGAGACCGGCCGGGTACTGCTCCGCCCCTCGGGCACGGAGCCGCTGGTGCGGGTCATGGTCGAGGCCGCCGACATCGAGCAGGCCCGCTCGGTCGCGGGGCGCCTGGCGGACGCGGTCAAGTCGGCCCTGGGCTAGGCGCCGCGCGCTCGCAGTCGGGGCACGGAGGCCGTCCTGTCGCTTCCTCGCGCCGGAGGGGCTGGATTTTCCAGCCCCTCCAGGGGGCACCTCCCAGCGGTAGCTGGGGGAGTTTGAGGAGCGGGGTCCGGGGCGGAGCCCCGCACCCTACCTCCGCCGTCCCCACAACGCCTTCTGCGCCAGCAGCGTCAGCGTCCCCGCCACCACGATCCCCACCAGATTCAGCAGCAGCTGCTCCGTCGAGCCCCACATCTGGTCGATCTCGCCGTACCCGAGGGCCACCGCCGCGTTGGCCGCCGCCGGCACCGTGGTCACCGAGATCGCCACGCCCACCAGCGCGCCGGACTTCGCCGAGGTCAGCGAGAGCGTCCCGGCGATCCCCGCGAGCACGGCGACCACGAACGAGAACATGTCCGGCTTCCAGATGAAGTCCGTGTTCGGCCGGGCACGCTCCAGCATGTCCTTGCCGAAGAGACCCACCGCGTCCATCGCGATGCTGAAGCCGGTGGTCAGCGCCATCGCCGCCGCGAATCCGACCAGCAGCGCGATCGCCGAGCGGGCGGCCAGCCGCGGCGCGCGCCGCACCAGCGCGGTGCACAGCCCCGCCAGCGGCCCGAACTCGGGGCCGACCGCCATCGCACCGACGATCAGGATGGCGTTGTCCAGCACCACACCGCATGCCGCGATCATCGTCGCGATGACGAGGAAGGCGAGATAGGTGACCGAGAGCGTGGACTCCTCGTGGGTGGCGTCCGCCAGGTGCTCCCACAGGACCGCGTCCGCGCCCTCGCCGGGCGCCTCCTCCTCCGCCTTGTCGGCGCGCTTGGACAGCGACAGGTCGATGTTCTCCACCGCGATCGAACCGGCCTCGTCAAGACCCAGCTCACGCAGGTCGCCCAGCAGCGCGTCCCCGGCCTCGCGCGCCACGTCGCACATGACGACGTCCCCCGCGGGGTCGCGGGCGGCGCCCGGCAGCACCACCAGATGGGTGGTGCCGACCGTCTTCTCGATCGCGCGCACCACGGCCTCGGTGCGGTCGGTGGGGACGATCAACCTCAAGTGCAGCATGGCCCGACGCTCCTCACAGCTTGCGCAGGGACAGCCGCTGCACCTTGTGATCCGGCCCCTTGCGCAGCACCAACGTGGCCCTCCCGCGCGTGGGCTGCACATTCTGCTTCAGATTGGGCTTGTTGATGGTCCGCCAGATCATCCGCCCGTAGTCCAGCGCCTCCTCCTCGGAGACCTGGGTGTACTTGCGGAAGTACGAGGACGGGTCCTGGAAGGCCGTCTCCCGCAGCTTCCTGAAGCGGCCCAGGTACCAGCGCTCGATGTCCTCGGTCCGGGCGTCCACGTAGACGCTGAAGTCGAAGAAGTCCGCGAGCCCGACCCGGGTCAGCCCGTCCTTCCCCGGCAGCGCGGGCTGCAGCACATTGAGCCCCTCGACGATCAGGATGTCGGGGCGGTGCACGGTCAGCCGCTCGTCCGGCACGATGTCGTAGATCAGGTGGGAGTAGACCGGCGCCGACACCTCCGCCCGGCCCGCCTTCACATCGGCGACGAAGCGGGTCAGCGCCCTGCGGTCGTAGCTCTCCGGGAACCCCTTGCGGGACATCAGCCCACGGCGCCGCAGCTCGGCGTTGGGATACAGAAAGCCGTCCGTGGTGATCAGCTCCACCCGCGGATGCTCGGGCCAGCGGGCCAGCAGCGCCTGGAGCAGCCGCGCGGTGGTCGACTTGCCGACCGCGACGCTCCCCGCCACGCCGATCACGAACGGTGTACCGGGCTGGGCCCCGGTGCCCCGCTTGGTGTCACCCAGGAAGGTGTTGAGCGCGCCGCGCAGATTGCCGGTGGCGGCCACATAGAGGTTGAGCAGCCGGGACAGCGGCAGATAGACATCCCGCACCTCGTCGAGGTCGATGACATCGCCGAGTCCCCGCAGCTTCTCGACCTCGTCGGCGGTCAGCGGCAGCGGCGTCTTGTCCCGCAGCGCGCTCCACTCGGAGCGGGACAGATCGACGTACGGAGTCGCTTCGCCGCTCCGCCGCTGCGGGCCGCGCACGGTGCGCGCCGCGCGCGCGGTTGACGTGATCACCCCCTCATTGTCATGGCAGGGACCGGCCGAGTGAGCGGTGTGGAGGCGTGGGGTCGGTCACCCCGGGCCGGGGCCGGGGGCCGTACGCTGCGTCCATGTGCGGAATCGTTGGTTATGTGGGAGGGCAGTCGGCCCTCGATGTCGTCCTCGCCGGGCTCAAGCGGCTGGAGTACCGCGGCTATGACTCGGCGGGCGTCGCCGTGCTGGCCGACGGTGGGCTGGCGGCGGCCAAGAAGGCGGGCAAGCTGGGCAACCTGGAGAAGGAGCTGGCCGACCGCCCGCTGCCCACCGGGGGCACCGGCATCGGCCACACCCGTTGGGCCACCCACGGCGGCCCGACCGACGCCAACGCCCATCCGCACCTGGACAACGCGGGCCGGGTCTCCGTCGTCCACAACGGCATCATCGAGAACTTCGCCGCGCTCCGCACCGAGCTGGCCGAGCGCGGCCATGAGCTGGTCTCCGAGACCGACACCGAGGTCGTGGCGCATCTGCTCGCCGAGTCGTTCTCGTCCTGCGGCGACCTCGCCGAGGCGATGCGGCAGGTCTGCCGCCGGCTGGAGGGGGCCTTCACCCTGGTCGCGGTGCACGCGGACGCGCCCGATGTGGTGGTCGGGGCGCGCCGTAACTCGCCGCTGGTCGTCGGCGTCGGCGAGGAGGAGGCGTTCCTCGCCTCCGATGTGGCCGCCTTCATCGCCCACACCCGCGAGGCCATCGAGCTGGGCCAGGACCAGGTCGTGGAGGCCCGCCGGGACGGTGTGACCGTCACCGACTTCGAGGGGGCGCCGGCCGAGGTCCGCCCGTACCACGTGGACTGGGACGCCTCCGCCGCCGAGAAGGGCGGCTACGACTACTTCATGCTCAAGGAGATCGCCGAGCAGCCGAAGGCCGTCGCGGACACCCTGCTCGGCCGGATCGACCTGGCCGGAAACCTCTGCCTGGACGAGGTGCGCATCCCGGCCCCGGTGCTGCGCGAGGTGAGCAAGGTCGTGATCGTGGCGTGCGGCACCGCGTCCCACGCGGGCATGATCGCCAAGTACGCCATCGAGCACTGGACCCGGATCCCCTGCGAGATGGAGCTGGCCAGCGAGTTCCGCTACCGCGACCCGATCCTGGACCAGCGGACGCTGGTGATCGCCATCTCGCAGTCCGGCGAGACCATGGACACCCTGATGGCGCTGCGGCACGCCCGTGAGCAGGGCGCGAAGGTGCTGGCCATCTGCAATACCAACGGCTCCACGATTCCGCGTGAGTCGGACGCGGTGCTCTACACCCACGCCGGTCCCGAGGTCGCCGTCGCCTCCACCAAGGCGTTCCTCACCCAGCTGGTGGCCTGCTACCTGGTGGCTCTCTACCTGGGCCAGGTGCGCGGCACCAAGTGGGGCGACGAGATCCTCTCCGTGATCCGCGAGCTGTCGGAGATCGCGACCCAGGTGGAAGAGGTCCTGGAGACCATGGAACCGGTACGGGAGCTGGCCCGCACCCTGGCCGACAAGAACACCGTGCTCTTCCTGGGGCGGCATGTCGGGTACCCGGTCGCCCTGGAGGGCGCGCTCAAGCTCAAGGAGCTCGCGTACATGCACGCCGAGGGCTTCGCGGCGGGCGAGCTCAAGCACGGGCCGATCGCGCTGATCGAGCAGGACGTACCGGTCGTGGTGGTCGTCCCGTCGCCGCGCGGGCGTTCCGTCCTCCACGACAAGATCGTCTCCAACATCCAGGAGATCCGGGCCCGTGGCGCCCGCACCATCGTGATCGCCGAGCGCGGCGACGAGACGGTGGCCCCGTACGCCGACCACCTGATCGAGATCCCCGCCACGCCCACGCTGCTGCAGCCCCTGGTCGCGACCGTGCCGCTGCAGGTCTTCGCGTGCGAGCTGGCGACGGCGCGCGGCAACGAGGTCGACCAGCCGAGGAACCTGGCCAAGTCGGTGACGGTCGAGTGAGCCGTCGGGCCGGTCGAGTGCCTCGTCGAGCGACACCGTGATCATCGGCGTCGGAATCGACGTCGCCGAGATCGACCGCTTCGACGACGCGCTGCGGCGCACCCCCGGCATGGCGGACCGCCTGTTCGTCGAGCGCGAGCTGTGGCTGCCGAGCGGGGAGCGCCGCGGCATGGCCTCCTTGGCCGCCCGCTTCGCGGCCAAGGAGGCGTTGGCCAAGTCCCTGGGCGCCCCCGGCGGCCTGCGCTGGACCGACGCCGAAATCCTCACCGAACCGAGCGGCCGCCCCCGCCTCTCGGTCCGCGGCACGGTCGCCACCTGCGCGGAACGGCTGGGGGTGCGGGGCCTGCACGTCTCCCTGAGCCATGACGCGGGGGTCGCGTCGGCGGTGGTGATCGCGGAGGGGTGAGGGCGGCTGCGGGTGTGGGCGGGTGTGGGCGGGTGCGGGTGTGGGCGCGGGGGCTCCGCCCCCACACCCCCGCCGGGGCTCCGCCCCGGACCCCGCGCGGTCGCTCCGGTGACGGGTGTGGTGCGGGTGCGTGGGTGGTGCGCCTGCTGTTCGTGGTGGGTGCCGGGGGCGGGGCCTCCGGGGCGGCGCCCTGGACCGTATATTTACGGCGCCATTGACCGGGGGCTTGCGTGGGCCGGAGATCGGCGCCACAAATACACGTAAGCGTCCAGGACACCACCCCTGCGACCCCGCCCCCTCCCGCCGTCCTGCGGCTACCCGCCGGTGGCCCCGGCCCCGTCCGATCGGGTGCGCCCGCCAGGGCCGTTCCACGACCGTTGGGGCCTGATGCCGGTCAGTCGGCGTCCTTCACGATCGCCTCGAAGATGTCCGCGTCCGTCTCCTGCTGCCACCCGGGAAGATCCGGCCAGTCGGCGACGTACCCGGGCTTCGGGTCCTCGAAGTGCCGGTACATCTGGGCGGTCCAGCACGTAGCGACGAAGCGCCCCTTCTGCTCCCGCGTAAGTCGCCCCGCGTGCCCCTCGCTCACCTCCAGGAACTGCCTCACCTGCTCGTACACCGCCCCGGCAGCCACCCGCTCCCACTCCGGGGTCTCCTCCCAGGGGGTCACATATCCCGGCTTGGGCTCCCCGGGGAAGTGCCGCCGCACTCCCGCGATCCACGCCTCCCGGAACAGCCGGGCACCCTCGGTCCGCGACATCCCTGCCTCTTTCGTCAGTTCACGCTCAGTGCCTTGATCTCGGCATCCAACTCGGCAACCCGCACATCGCGGGCGAGGGAGCCGAGGTCCGTACGCAGGGCCTGGAGTCTACGAGCGACGTAACCGGAGGATGCTCCGGGTTTTTTGCGCTTGATGCCGATGGCGGCCAGATTCGCGAGCACGGCACCTTGGTGCCGAAAGGACTGACCTTCTGCCAGGGCACTTTGCCGAAGGGCGCTCTGAAACACCTGCTCAGCGAGGTAGCACAGGACCCGGCCAGGTTCCTCCCGGCTTCTCTGAGGCTACTCGCCCGTCGGCCCGGCCCGTTCCGTCATTCGGACAGGCAGGCGTCTGCCTCGGCTCTCGGCCACCCGCAGTGCGTCGCGCAGTGCCTCACAGAGCCGGTTCGTGAGGAAACGGAGCTCTCTTGTATCTGCTTTGTGTTCGCCCAGCAGGGCTTGGGCGTGGCCGAGGAGCTCCGTCCCCATGGACAGCTGGAGTGCCTCGACCTGGTCCGCTCGTCGGTTCAGGGGACTGTTGTCGCTGTCCGACGCCAGATAGCACGGCTTGCCCTCCGGATCGGACCAGGGCAGTAAGCGCAGGCCGGTCATCGTGTTCATCCGGCGGCCTCCCGGAGAGGGGCGAGAATCGCTCTCACCCATTTGGGGGTATTGGCCATAAAGTGGTTCATGTTCATCAGCTCCTGTCAGCTGGTGGGCCATGCCCCCGGACGTCCCGCAACGTCGCGGGGGTCTTGTGTAAGTCCACCGTTTCGGCGGGAACCGCAGGCCATCTGGGACCGGACATTTAGGCGGACGTTTCCGTCTATGCCGGGTGGGCGAAATCGCTACGGTGAGGGGGACGGTTCGCAAGTGGTGGGGGATGCGGATGGCAGGCACAACGCTGGGAAAGCTGGCATCGCTGCGCTGCGCGGCGGGATACACGCAGGTGACCTTCGTCGCGGCCTTCGCCCGCGAGGCTGCCCGACTGCGCATCGACGCCTCGGTGAGCGTCCGCCAGCTCCGTCGGTGGGAGAGCGAGTCGCCGCCGCCGTTACCGCACCCGAGTCAACAGGCCGTGTTGGAGGCGATGTTCGGTCTACCGCTTGCCGAGATGGGATTCGATGTCCCTTCGCATCGCTATTCGACCGTCGAGAGGATCGGCGACGATGGAGAGGTGAAACGTCGATCGTTCGTCACGGGGCCGGGTGCGATCGCGGCGGCGGCGGTTCTCCCGAGCGGGCAAGGGCCGCGTGTCGGTGCGAGTGAGGTGGCGGCGTTCCGCGCACGGCTGGCCGATCTTTACACCGTCGACCACCGGTCGGGCGGAATTCCCGCGAAGGCGCGTGCCACGCAGCTGGAGCAGGAGATCACGCGCGTGCTCAACAGCAGCGTCTACATGAGCAGAGTGGGCCGTGATCTTCACACCATGCTCTGTGAACTCGCTTGTCACCGCGCCTGGTTCGGATACGACGGTGGGCCTCCTGAACAGGCTCGCGCCGCCTGTATGGAGGCGATGACGGCCGCACAGCTCATCGACGAACCCCTCTTGCAGGTTCGCGCGCTCAATACGCTTTCCCTGCTCTCCGCCGATACAGGTCGCATGTGGGAGGCGGCATCGGCTGTCGAGAACGCGTACAGCCTTGCCCGCCGGGCAGGCGCGGGTGCCACGGTGCATTTGGTGATCTCACTGCGCGAGGCCAGTGCGGCGACGCATGCGGGCGACTCGGCCAGTGCAGGCCGTGCGCTGAGCCGAGCCGTTTCCTACCAGGGGCGTACGGATACGGACACGGACGTACCGAGGTGGGCGCGGTTCGCTGGTCCTGTCGAGGTGGATTACGCGACGGCGGCCTACTACACCGGGAAAGGACAGCTCACGCGGGCCGTCCCGTTCCTGCGCTCGGCGGTTGTCGGTCTCGGCGGTGGTTACACCCGCAACACGGCCTGGTACCGGGCCCGACTCGCGCAGACGCTGTTCGACACGAACGAGGTGGAGGAGGCGTGCCACGAGATGATGGGCGTACTCGACGCTTGTAACGGGGTGTCCTCGGAGAAGTTGCGTCGTCGCCTGCATACATTCGAGCGGATCGCCGTGCGCGCCGATGTTCCCGCTGCGCGAGACACCGTGGAGCGCATCCGCGAGACAACGAGAGGGGGCGACCGATGACGACGCCAGAGACGATCACGGTTGAGCGCATGGATGGTGCCGCTGCGGCGCGGGCTGAGGACGCGTTCACTCTGGTCTATGCCGAGGCGTTCGCCGAACCGCCATACGACAAGACTTCGGACTCAGTTGACGCGAACTTCCGGCGGTTCCGCTCGCAGGTCCGGAAGAAGACCTTCTCAGCAGCACTCGCCCGCACGGGCGACGGTGAGCCGGTCGGCATCGCCTATGGCTATCCGCTGAGCCCGAGCACCGGCTGGTGGAACCGGCTCACCACGCCCGTGGACGACGAGCTGCGCCGTGAGGACGGGTGGCGGACGTTCGGGCTGATGGAGCTCGCCGTACGGGCCCCGTGGCGCCGTCTGGGGGTGGCGCGCCGGATGCACGAGGCGGTGCTCGCCGACACCATGGTGGAGCGCGCGCTGCTCAACGCGCGGCCGGACGTCGGGGCCGCGCAGGCCGCGTACCGGTCGTGGGGGTACCGCAAGGTGGGGGAGGCCCGCCCGTGGGAGGGCGCGGTGCTGCATGACGTGATGGTGCTCGACCTACGCGGATCGGGCGGGTAGCCGCGGGACGGCGGGAGGGGGCGGGGTCGCAGGGGTGGTGTCCTGGACGCTTACGTGTATTTGTGGCGCCGATCTCCGGCCCACGCAAGCCCCCGGCCAATGGCGCCGTAAATATACGGTCCAGGGCGCCGCCCCGGAGGCCCCGCCCCCGGCACCACCCACGCACCCCGGCGCACCACCCACGCACCCGCACCCCGCGGACCCCGCGGACCCCGCGGACCCCGCGGACCCCGCGGACCCCGCGGACCCCGCGGACCCCGCGGAACCCTCAGGCCAGCACGTCCCGCCACGTGTCCGTCAGCGCCGTCGACACGTCGTACGCGGCGATGGGCGCGCCATGCGGGGCCGTGGTGCGGCGGGCGGCGAGGCCGTGGAGGTAGGCGCCGACCGAGGCCGCGTCGCGGGCGGGGAGGCCCGTGGCGAGCAGGGAGCCGATCAGGCCGGACAGCACATCGCCGCTGCCCGCCGTGGCCAGCCAGCCGACGCCGGTGGGGTTGACGCGTACCGGCTGGTGCTCGGCGGCGATCAGCGTGGTCGACCCCTTCAGCAGCACGGTCGCGCCGTAGCGCTCGGACAGTGCCCGTACGGCGGCCAGCCGGCCCGCCTCGACCTCCTCGCGGCTCACGCCGAGCAGCGCCGCCGCCTCGCCCGCATGTGGGGTGAGGACCGTGGCCGCCTCGCGTTTGCGCAGGTCACTGTCGGTGGGCAGCAGATGGAGCCCATCGGCGTCGACCAGGACCGGGACATCGGAGGCGAGGACGTCCTCCAGGGAGTGCCGGGCCGCCGCGCCGTCGCCGAGGCCGGGGCCGACGACCCACGACTGGACCCGGCCCGCCTTGGCCGGGGGCCCGGAGTGGACGAGGGTCTCGGGGAAGCGCGCGATGACGGTGTCGGCCCCGGGGCCGACGTAGCGCACGGCCCCCGCACCGCCTCGCAGCGCGCCCGAGACGGCCAGCACGGCCGCGCCCGGGTAGCGGGCGGAGCCCGCGACCACGCCCACCACGCCGCGCCGGTACTTGTCGCTCTCCGCCGAGGGCCTGGGCAGCAGCGCCGCCACGTCCTCGTGCTGCAGCGCCGCCACGTCGGGGTCGGCCGGGAGGTGCGCGTCCAGGCCGATGTCGACCAGCCGCAGGGCGCCCGCGTGGGTGCGGGCGGGGTCGATGAGCAGCCCCGGCTTGTACGTGCCGAAGGTGATCGTGGCGTCCGCGCGTACGGCGGAGCCGCGCACCTCGCCCGTGTCGGCGTCGACCCCGCTGGGCAGGTCCACGGCGACGAGGGTGCCGCGCACCGCCCGGACCAGCCGCTCCGCGTCGGGCCGCAGCCCGCCCTTGCCGCCGATGCCGACGATGCCGTCGACGACGAGATCGGCGCGGGCGACGATCGCCTCGGCGTCACCGGTCGCCTCGCCTCCGCCGCCAACGGCGGCCACCCGCCCGCCCGCCGCCCGCAAGGCGGCGAGGCCGCCCCCGTGCGCCCGGTCGGGGTTGAGCAGTACCGCCGTGACGCCCGCGCCGCGGCGGGCCAGGCGGGCGCCCGCGTAGAGCGCGTCGCCGCCGTTGTCGCCGCTGCCGACGAGCAGGGCCACCCGGGAGCCGTACACCCGGCCCAGCAGATCGGCGCACGCGGCCGCGAGTCCCGCCGCCGCGCGCTGCATGAGTGCTCCTTCGGGCAGCCGTGCCATCAGCTCGCGCTCGGCGGCCCGTACGGTCTCGACGCTGTAGGCAATCCTCATGCCCATAGTCTCCCGAACTGAGGGCACTCCTTGCGTGGAAGCGAGGCACTCCGTGCGTAGATGCGCAGAAGCGCAGAAGCACACACTCCGGTCGGGGGACGGGCCTGAGAGACTGACGGAGATGGACGAGACACCGATGCGCGCCCGTGCTGTGGTCGATCTGGCCGCCCTACGGGCCAACGTGAGGGCGCTGCGCGCCGCGGCACCCACGGCCGAGCTGATGACCGTGGTCAAGTCGGACGCCTATGGCCACGGCATGGTCCCGTGCGCGCGCGCCGCCCGCGCGGCGGGCGCTGACTGGCTGGGCGCGGCCACGCCGGAGGAGGCGTTCGCGCTGCGGGCGGCGGGGGACACGGGTCGGCTGATGTGCTGGCTGTGGACGCCCGGCGGCCCCTGGCGGCGGGCCGTCGAGGCGGACATCGACGTCTCGGCCAGCGGGCTGTGGGCGCTGCGCGAGGCCGTCGCCGCGGCCCGCGCGTGCGGACGTACCGCGCGGCTGCACCTGAAGGCGGACACCGGGCTCGGCCGCAACGGCTGCCAGCCCGCCGACTGGCCCGCCCTGGTCGCCGAGGCCCGCGCCGCCGAGGCGGAAGGGGCCATCCGGGTGACGGGGCTGTGGTCCCACTTCGCGTGTGCGGACGAGCCGGGCCATCCGTCCATCGCCGCCCAGCTGTCGGTCTTCCGCGAGATGGTGGCGCACGCCGAACAGGCGGGGCTGCGGCCGGAGGTGCGCCACATCGCCAACTCACCGGCGACCCTGACCGTGCCCGAGTCGCACTTCGACCTCGTCCGGACCGGCATCTCCACCTATGGCATCTGCCCGAGCCCCGAACTCGGCACGGCCGCCGACTTCGGACTGCGCCCGGTAATGACGCTGTCCGCCGCGCTCGCCTCCGTGAAGCGGGTGCCGGGCGGGCACGGCGTCTCCTACGGGCACCGCTATGTGACCCCCGGCGAGACGACCCTCGCGCTGGTGCCCGTCGGCTACGGGGACGGCATCCCGCGCCATGCCTCGGGCACCGGCCCGGTACTGGTCGCGGGAAAGTGGCGGACCATCGCGGGCACGGTCGCCATGGACCAGTTCGTTGTGGATCTGGGCGGCGACACCGCCGCCCCGGGGGACGAGGCGGTGCTGTTCGGTCCGGGGGACCGGGGCGAGCCGACCGTCGAGGACTGGGCGCGGGCCGTGGGCTCGATCGGCTACGAGATCGTGACCAGGATCTCGGCCCGTATTCCCCGCGTTTATGTAGGTGAGGACGGGGGCACAGGGAACTGACCATGGGCGACGAGACCACGGCCGTCAGCACGGCAGAGATGGCGACACGAGTCGCGGCGGGGGCCACAGCCGTGAGCTGGCGCCGGGGTGCCGGATTCGCGGGTGCCGCGATCGGTGTGCTGGCGGCGGGGGCGGCGGCGGGTGTCGCGCTCGAGCGGCTGACGGTCGGCCGCGGCGTACGGCGCAAGGCGCGGCTGGCCCTGGACGCCGAGGGCCCGTACGGCACGCTGCGCGGCACCCCGGGGACGGCGGTCGCCGACGACGGCACCGAGATCTACTACGAGGTCGAGGAGATGCGGGAGAACGCCGCCGCGCCCTCGCCCCGGCGCAAGCGGCGGTTCGGGCGCCGCGCCCCCACCCCCGTCACCATGATCTTCAGCCATGGCTACTGCCTGGCCCAGGACTCCTGGCACTTCCAGCGCTCCGCGCTGCCCGGGGTGGTCCGCACCGTCTACTGGGACCAGCGCTGCCACGGCCGCTCGGCGCGCGGCTGCGCCCAGGCGGACGGCGAGGCGATCAGCATCGACCAGCTCGGCCGCGATCTGAAGACGGTGATCGACGCGACGGCGCCCGAGGGGCCGCTGGTGCTCGTCGGCCACTCCATGGGCGGCATGACGATGATGGCGCTGGCCGCGCAGTATCCCGACCTGATCCGCGAGCGCGTGATCGGCGCGGCCTTCATCAGCACCTCGGCTGGCCGGCTGGGCGAGGTCAGCTTCGGCCTCCCGGTGGTCGGGGTGAACGCGGTGCGGCGGGTGCTGCCCGGGTTGCTGAAGGCGCTGGGCTGGCAGGCCGACCTGGTCGAGCGGGGGCGGCGGGCGACCGCGGACTTGTTCGCGGGGCTGATCAAGCGCTATTCGTTCGGCTCGAAGGATGTGGACCCGGGGGTCGCGCGGTTCGCCGAGCGGCTGATCGAGGCCACGCCGATCGATGTGGTCGCGGAGTTCTACCCGGCGTTCATCGCCCACGACAAGGCGGCCGCGCTGCCGCACTTCGACGGCCTGCCGGTGCTGGTGCTCGCGGGCGACAAGGACCTGATCACCCCGATGGAACACAGCGAGGCAATCGCGGAACTGCTTCCGGGCGCCGAGCTGGTGATCCTCGAGGAGGCCGGACACCTGGTGATCCTCGAGCACCCGGAGGTGGTCAACGGCCACCTGACGGAGTTGCTCATCCGGTCGGTGGACGGGGTCGGCGACCGGGCGCGGCGGGGCGTGACGGGCTGACGGACGGTACCCCCCTGCCCGGCCGTTCCGGCGGCCCGGCCGGGGCGTTCGGGGTGGCCGCACGCTGGTCCGCGGCGGGCTTTTCGGGCCCGTACCATCGGCGAGTATGGACGTAGGCACGCGCATCACCGTCACCTCTCCCGACCAGATGCGGGACCTGGGCCGCAGACTCGCCAAGCTGCTGCGCCCCGGCGATCTGGTGCTGCTCACCGGTGAACTCGGCGCGGGCAAGACGACCCTGACGCGGGGCCTCGGCGAGGGCCTCGGCGTCCGGGGCGCCGTCACCTCGCCCACCTTCGTGATCGCCCGGGTGCACCCCTCGCTGGGCGACGGCCCGCCGCTGGTCCATGTCGACGCCTACCGGCTGAACGGCGGCCTCGACGAGATGGAGGACCTGGACCTCGATGTCTCCCTGCCCGATTCGGTGGTGGCCGTGGAGTGGGGCGAGGGCAAGGTCGAGGAGCTGGCGGAGGACCGGCTGCATGTGGTGATCCAGCGGACGGTGGGCAGCGACATGGCCGTCACGGACACGATGGCCGCCGACGTGGACGACGTACGGGACGTGGTGGTGACGGGCGTGGGCACCCGCTGGGCGGGGGAGGACCTGGCGTCGCTCGCGGGGTAGTGCGGCGGGCCGGCGCCGCCGGGTGGCGCTACCCGGTCAAACGGTCAAGCCGCTGGTAGAGCTCGCGTGCAGATGCCGCGTAGTTTCCGACAAGCCGTCGGCATGCTGTTGCATTCCGGGCATCACCCGTGGTCACATGGGGGGAGGAAGCGTGGGTTAGGTCTACCTAACTCCGCTCGACTGCCCCAGGACCCTCAGGAGGCATCCATGTCGGCCCACGACCCTGTGGCCGGGACCGGCGCCGCGCGCGACGACCGGTCACCGTCGATGTCGGAGCTCCTGGCGGCGTGTGCGGCGGCGAGCGCGGTCTCGACGCCTCCGCGGCCGGCCGAGGAGGAGACGTCGGCGTCCGTCGAGCCCGAGGCGGATGACGAGGAGCGGGACGCGGCGTAGCCGCGCAGGGCTACGTCATTCGGGTGCGTCATCCGGCTACGCCATTCGGGTGCGTCATCCAGGTGCGTAATCCCGCTGCGTCATCCAGGTCTGACCCGGCCGGGTCCGCTAGGGGACGACGATCACCTTCATGTCGACCTGAGCGAACTCCCACATCGCCGTACCGTCCGCCCGGCTTTCCCGGACGGCTCCGGTCCGCTTGCGCGCGTTCGGGTCCGGCATCGACCCGTCCACGGCCGCGCTGAATCCGAACACGACGCCCCCTTCCGAGTGGAAGACGACGACGTGCTCGACCTGCACTCCGTCCGATCCGACCCCGCCCTTGTTGCGCGAGGTCACCGTGTAGGTCCCCGGGTTGGGGCTGGCCGGGCTGGGGCCCACCTCGAAGGTGCGGCTCGCCTTGCCGTCGGCGCCGACCAGCCAGACCCGCTTGTCGCCGAGGGCGTAGACGACCCGTACGCCGCTGCCGGAGCGGGCGGGAAGGGCGGTGGACTTCTTCTTCGACCCCGCGTCGTCCTTGTCCTTCTTCTTGGACTCGGCGGAGTGCGACCCCGGCCGGGCCTGGGTCGGATGGTCGGGCGCGGTCGCGGCGGCCTGGTAGCCGAGGAACCCGACGACGCCCAGTGCGGCGGCGGTGAGTACGGCCACAGCTGGCCCGGTACTGCTCCTTGGCACGGCGGCTTCCCTCTCCTGCGGTCAGTACGTGCTGACGGCCCGTACACACTTACGGTGACGGTAGCACCGGCGCCCGCCGCCCGGCCGCGCTCCGGGCGTCCGGTGGCCGAGCTGTTCCACCGTCGGTACGAAAGCGCGTACCGAGGCCGGTACGAGAGGCGGTACCGGCTTCGGTTCCAGGGCCGGTACCGAGGCCGGTACGGAAGAACGACCTCCCGGCGCGCCGTAGGCTGTTCTCGTGCTGTTGCTCGCTCTTGATACCGCCACCCCCGCCGTGACCGTCGCCCTGCACGACGGCTCCGCAGTGCTCGCCGAGTCCGCCGACGTGGACGCCCGGCGCCACGGCGAGCTCCTGCTGCCCGCCGTGCACCGGACGCTGAAAGCCGCGGGCACCGAGCTGGGCGCGGTGACGGAGATCGTCGTCGGCGCCGGCCCCGGCCCGTACACCGGACTGCGCGTGGGCCTGGTGACCGCGGCCACCTTCGGGTCGGCGCTCGGCGTCCCCGTCCACGGGCTGTGCACGCTGGACGGGATCGCGTACGCCGCCGGGCAGGCCGGTCTGGAAGGCCCCTTCGTCGTGGCCACGGACGCGCGGCGCAAGGAGGTCTACTGGGCGCGTTACGACGACGCCCGCACCCGCGTCACCGAGCCCGCCGTCGACCACCCCGCCGATCTCGCCGAGCGGGTGGCCGGGCTGCCCGCGGTCGGCGCGGGCGCGCTGCTCTATCCGGCGGCCTTCGCCGACGTACCGCCCGGGATGCCGGAGCACCAGTCGGCCGGGGCGCTCGCCTCGCTCGCCGTCGAGAAGCTGGCGCGCGGCGAGGAGCTGCCGCCGCCCCGGCCGCTGTATCTGCGCCGCCCCGATGCGAAGGTGCCCGCCAACTACAAGGTGGTCACCCCGAGGTGACCGGCACCGGCACGACCGTGACCCTGCGCGAGATGCGCTGGTGGGACCTGGAGCGGGTGATGGAGCTCGAGGAGGAGCTGTTCCCCGAGGACGCCTGGTCGCGGGGGATGTTCTGGTCCGAGCTCGCCCATGCCCGGGGCGGGGACGCCACCCGTCACTATGTGGTGGCGGAGGACGGGCCCCGGCTGGTCGGGTACGCCGGGCTCGCGGTCGTCGACCGCACCGGCGACGTCCAGACCATCGCCGCCGCCCGCGACCAATGGGGCACCGGCCTCGGCGCCCGCCTCCTCACCGACCTCCTTACGGCCGCCACCGCCTTCGAGTGCCGTGAGGTACTGCTGGAGGTGCGGGTGGACAACGCTCGCGCCCAGCGGCTGTACGAGCGCTTCGGCTTCGAACCCATCGGCATACGCAAGGGGTACTACCAGCCCGGCAATGTGGACGCCCTGGTCATGCGGCTGGCCGACCCGGCGACGGCGAGCGCGGCGACGGCGAGTGCGGCGACGGTGAGCGCCGCGACGACCGCGAACGGCGAGCCCGGCGAGCCCATCGAACCCACGGCGGCGAACACGGCATCCACCGCGCACACAGCGAACCCCGCGACCTCAGTACAAGGAACCGAGACCCATGGCTGACGAACCCCTCGTCCTCGGCATCGAGACCTCCTGCGACGAGACCGGCGTCGGCATCGTCCGCGGCCACACCCTCCTCGCCGACGCCGTCGCCTCCAGCGTGGACGAGCACGCCCGCTTCGGCGGGGTCGTCCCGGAGGTCGCCAGCCGCGCCCATCTGGAGGCGATGGTCCCCACGATCCAGCGCGCGCTGAAGGAGGCCGGGGTCGCCGCCTCCGACCTCGACGGCATCGCCGTCACCGCGGGCCCCGGGCTCGCGGGCGCGCTGCTGGTCGGCGTCTCGGCCGCCAAGGCGTACGCCTACGCCCTCGGCAAGCCGCTCTACGGCGTCAACCACCTCGCCTCCCACATCTGTGTCGACCAGTTGGAGCACGGTCCGCTGCCCGAGCCGACGATGGCGCTGCTGGTGAGCGGCGGCCACTCCTCGCTGCTCCTCGCGCCCGACATCACCGCCGACGTCCGCCCGCTCGGCTCGACCATCGACGACGCGGCGGGCGAGGCGTTCGACAAGATCGCCCGGGTGCTGAACCTGGGCTTCCCCGGCGGCCCCGTCATCGACCGCATCGCCCGCGAGGGCGACCCGGCCGCGATCGCCTTCCCGCGCGGGCTGACCGGCCCGCGGGACGCCGCGTACGACTTCTCCTTCTCCGGGCTGAAGACCGCCGTCGCCCGCTGGATCGAGGCGAAGCGGGCGGCGGGCGAGGAGGTCCCGATCGCCGATGTCTCGGCCTCCTTCCAGGAGGCGGTCGTGGACGTGCTGACCCGTAAGGCCGTTCGCGCCTGCAAGGACGAGGGCGTGGAGCACCTGATGATCGGCGGCGGCGTCGCCGCCAACTCCCGGCTGCGGGCGATGGCCGAACGCCGCTGCGAGGACGCGGGCCTCACCCTGCGGGTGCCGCGGCCGAAGCTGTGCACGGACAACGGGGCGATGGTGGCTGCGCTCGGCGCGGAGATGGTGGCGCGGGGGCGGTCGGCCTCGGCGTGGGACCTGTCGGCCGACTCGTCCCTCCCGGTGACCGACCCCCACGTCCCCGACCCGGACGCGCACTCCCACGCCCACTCTCACTCTCACTCCCACGACCATGTGCACGAGCTGAGCCGGAAGAACCTGTACGCATGACCGTCGCGTTGATGTGGGAAGCCCGAGCCGTGGCCGGAAAGGGCGCGGAACTCCTGACCTGGGCCACCCATCAGCCCCTCGACCCGCCCCCGCTCCGCCGCGAAACCTTCCGCGCACCCGAGGACCGCGTCCTGGTCATCACCTGGTGGGACGGCGCCTACGACACCCAGGGCCTGCCGGAACTCCCCGAGCCGGGGGAGGACTTGGTGCGGCGTGCGGTCCACCGCTGGCGCTTCGAGACGGTAGCGGACGGGGGCTAGGGGGCGTCCGGCGACTCTTGACGCCTGCGGCGGGCTGCTCCCCTCCCCGCCCCTTCCCGAAACTAGGACCCCGCCCCAGACCCCGGGCCGGGACTCCGCCTCAGGCCTCGGGCCGGGGCTTCGCCCCAGACTCCGGGTCGGGGTTCCGCCTCAGGCCTCGGGCCGGGGTTCCGCCTGGGACTCCGGGCCGGGGCTCCGCCCCAGACCTCGGGCCGGGGCCCTGCCTCAGACTCCGGGCCGGGGCTTCGCCTCGGACCTCGGGCTGGGGCTTCGCCTCAGACTCCGGGTCCTGCCCTGCCCCAGCCCTCGGACCCCGGGCCGGGGCCCTGCCTCAGGCCTCGGGCCGGGGCCACGCCTCGGGCCTCGGGCCGGGGTTCCGCCTGGGACTCCGGGCCGGGGTTCTGCCTCGGACCTCGGGCCGGGGCCCTGCCTCAGACTCCGGGCCGGGGCTTCGCCTCGGACCTCGGGCTGGGGCTTCGCCTCAGACTCCGGGTCCTGCCCTGCCCCAGCCCTCGGACCCCGGGCCGGGGCCCTGCCTCAGGCCTCGGGCCGGGGCCACGCCTCGGGCCTCGGGTCGGGGTTCCGCCTCGGGCCTCGGGCCGGGGCTTCGCCCCAGACCCCGGGTCGGGGTTCCGCCTCGGGCCTCGGGCCGGGGCTTCGCCCCAGACCCCGGGCCGGGGCCCCGCCCCAGACCCCGGGGGCCAGGGGTGGAATCCCTGGTATCGGGAAGGGGCGGGGAGGGGAAAGACCCGCCGGACGCCCCGTAGCGGTACGGCGCTGGGCCGTGCCGTTACCGCAGGGCCTCGGCCAGATCGGCCAGGTGCCGGGAGACCGGGCCCAGGGTGAGCAGCCCGCTGCCCGCTCCGGCCAGCTCGGCCGCCGCCGGGGCCAGCGCGGTGTGGGCGCGCGCGATCGTCTCCCGGTCGCCGATGGCGATGGCCGCCCGCCCGGTGAGACACCACAGGGCCTCCAGCAGCAGATCGCGGGGCGGCTCCGGGACTTTGCGCAGCGCCGCCGCGGCCTCGGCGCGGCGGTCCTGGGCCAGCAGCACCAGCGGGCGGGCCCAGGGCCCGTACGGCCCCCAGTCGAGGTCCGCGCCGGTCGGGGCGGGCCGCCCCCGCTCAACGCGCAGACAGAGCAGCGCGAGCGGCGGCAGGCCGCGCTCCAGGCCGGGCATCCCGGAGCCGTCCAGCCGCGCGGCGGCGTCCCGGTAGGCCGCCTCGACCACCGCCTCGTCCGCGGCCTGGACCACCGCCCCGTCCGCGGCCTCGTCCGCCCGTCCCGTCGCGGCCAGCCGCAGGGCCCGGTACCACGCGGTGAACACCCCCACCAGCGGCCGCTCATGGCGCTCACCCAGCCGCTCGGCGGCGGCCGCGTGCCGGTCGGCCGCCGCGAAGTCGCCGAGCGCGCTGCGGGCCTGGAGCCGGATGAGATGGCCGAGCACCTCGAAGGCGACCAGCCCGTGCCGCGCCGCAAGGGCGATCAGCTCGGCCCCGGTCGCGTCCCGGCGCGGCGCCAGCCCCGCGCGCTCGAAGCTCTGCATGAAGACGCCGTTCAGCGCGAACGCCAGCAGCCCGGGATCGTCCAGCCGCCGAGCGATCTCCTCAGCCTGCCGAGCCGCCTGTCGCCCCCGCTCGGACCGCCCACCCCGCGACTCCACGGCGATCGTCGCCAACAACCGGGCCCGAATCGCGTCATGGCCGCCCGGCCCGGAGCCGGCCGCGAGCGCGGTCAACGTGCGTTCGGCCGCGGCCACGATCGATGCCGCCTGTTCGGGGTCGTCCAGGCGGGTCCAGATCGCGGGGACGTCGTAGGCGCCGATGACGCGGGCGGTCAGTTCGGGGTCGCCCAGTTCTTCCGCCGCCGCGACGGCCGCCACGCGCTGTTGGCGGGCCGTCAGCAGGCCGCCGCCACCGGTCATCGAGAGGTCGCGGAGCAGGGCGGCCGTCGACTCCAGGCGGGTCCGGGCGCCGGAGGCCACGGTGCGGTCGTATGCGGCGGTCGCGTCCGCCCACACCTGGGCCGCCGCGCCGCCCCGCGCCGCGGCGGGGTCGAGGTGGGGCGCCTGGCCGAGGATGTCCGTCTCCAGACGGCGCAGTTCCGGGCCGGGGTCCACGCCCAGCTGCTCGACCAGCAGGGCGCGGGCCCGGCGCAGTACCGCCAGCGCGTCGCCCTGGCGGCCGGTGCGGTACAGCGCGAGTGCCAGCGCCCGCCAGGCGCCCTCGCGCCAGGGGTGCTCGGCCAGATGCGCCTCCAGGTCCGGCACCGCCTCGGCGGCCCGGCCCAGCGCCAGCCGGGCCTCCGCCTGCCGCTCTACGGTGTGCAGTCGCAGCTCCGCCAGCCGGGAGCGCTCGCCCCGGGCCCAGCCCTCGTCGGCGAACTCCGCGTACGCGGGTCCGCGCCATCGGCTCAGCGCCTTCTCCAGCCGGGGCAGCGCGCCGTCCGGCGGCAGGGTCGTGGCGGCGGCCACGTCCTGTTCGAAGCGCCAGGCGTCCACCGCGTCCGGGTCGGCCCGCAGCGCGTACCCGGGGCCCTCGGTGACCAGCAGCCGGGCCGGGGTGCGCGGTGGGCGCTGCGGCTCCAGCGCGCGGCGCAGCGCGGCCACGAACGTACGCACCGCGCCCACCGCGCCCGGTGGCGGCTCCGTCCACAGATCCTCGATCAGCCGGGAGACGGGTACGACGCGGCGGCGGGCGATGATCAGCCGGGCCAGCACCGCGCGGTGCCGTGGCCCCTTGAGCGCGATCGCGCGCCCGTCGGCGTCCGCGTCCCAGGCCACCACCGGCCCCAGCACCCCGAAACCGACCCGCATGCGGTCACGGTAGCTCGCCGCTGATCGGATGCTCATCCGCACCAGGCAGGCTGACAGCCATCTCGTCAGTCACTTACGTCGTCCGGTCGCCCGGATCCTCCACAGAAAGCGCGCTCACCCATGGCCCCTGTCATTCCCGGTTTCGACTACCGCCGCGTCCCCGTCGCCGACGGCGTGTCCCTGAACGTGGCCGTCGCGGGCTCGGGCAGCCCCGTCGTCCTGCTGCACGGCTTCCCGCAGACCCACCTCATGTGGCGGCACGTGGCCGCCGACCTCGCGGCCGATCACACCGTGATCTGCCCCGACCTGCGTGGCTACGGCGCCAGCGACAAACCGGCGGCCGATGCCGACGGGGACACCGACGCCGACTCCGCCGCGTACGCCAAGCGCACCATGGCCGCCGACATCGTCGCCCTGGCCCGCGCGCTCGGGCATGACCGCTTCGCGCTGGCCGGTCATGACCGCGGCGCCCTGGTCGCCTTCCGGGCGGGCCTCGACCACCCTGCGGCGATCACCCATCTCGCCTGCCTGGACGTGCTGCCGACCCTCGACATGTGGGACGTGCTGCACGGCACCACCGCCGCCGTCGGCTTCCATCTCTTTCTGATGGCGCAGCCCCCGGGGCTGCCCGAGCGGATGATCGCCGCCTGCCCCGACGACTTCTTCGGCCACTTCCTCGACCTGTGGGCGGGCGATCCGCGGGCCATCCCCGCCGAGGTCCGCGCCGCCTATCTGGACGCCTGCCGCGCCGCGGTGCCGTCGATCGTGGCCGACTACCGGGCCTCCGCCGGTGTCGACGTCGATCACGACCGGGCCGACCGGGACGGCGGGCGCCGGCTGACGATGCCGCTCACCGTCGTCCAGCAGGACTGGGGCGCCGCCCTCGGCTATGACGCGGCGGCGCTGTGGCGCGCCTGGGCCGACGACCTGGAGCACTACACCGTCGGCTACGGCCACTTCATGGCGGAGGAGGCGCCCGCCGACATCGCCAAGGCGCTGCGCGGGCTGCTCTCCCGCTAGGAGTCGTCGTCACATGTCGCGCCCACATCATGGCGGGGCCGCCCGCATCAGGTCGCGTGGAGAGCGAGGGTCGGGGACAGATGGGAAGCGCGGACCGCCGGGTAGAGGCCCGCGAGGGTGCCGATGACGAGGGTGGCGCCGAAACCGCCACCGATCGTCCATGGCGGGATCACCCAGGGAATGCCGTTGCTGATCGCGTAGCCGCCGGTGACGGCGGCGCCCAGGAGGATGCCGACGAGACCGCCGAGTCCGGACAGCAGCAGCGACTCGGTGACGAACTGGCCCCGGATCTGGCCTCGGGTCGCGCCGATGGAGCGGCGCAGGCCAATCTCGTAGCGGCGCTCCAGCACCGAGATGATCATGGTGTTGGCGACGCCGACCCCGCCGACCAGGAGAGCCACTCCGCCAAGTCCGAGCAGCAGGTTGCTGAAGGCGCCCTCGGCGGCGGCCTTGGCCTGGAGCCCGGATGACGGGTCGGTGACCTCGACGTTGTGGGGCGTTTGGGGGTCGACCGTTCGCGGGATCAGGCTGTGGACCGGTTCCACCCTGTCGTCGGCGGAGCGTTCGTAGATCGTGGTCGGTCGGCCGTCGAAGCCGAGTCGCGTCTGTCCGACCTCCCAGCCGACCAGGGCGGAGCGGGCGATCTCGGGGGCCAACGGCAGTTCGTCGAGGATGCCGAGGACGGTGAAGTACTCGTCGTCGATGTAGACCCGCTGGCCGGGCTCGGTGATGCCGAGGCGCCGAGCCGCGACGTCGCCGAGCACCACCGAGGGGTACTTGCCGGTGGCCGCGTTGAGCCAGGTGCCGCTGCGCATGCCGCCCCGCAGGGTGATCAGCAGGTCCTCGGTGGCGCTCTGGACCGAGATACCGCCGGTGATCATGTCGTCGATCTTCTCCGACCGGCGGACGGTGTGATTCAGCAGGCCGGTGGCGCCGACGTGCTCGACGCCGTCGATCCGGGCCACCCTGCCTGCCGCGTCCTTGGCCATCGGCACCTCCTTCTGGGTGACCAGATCCGTGCCGGGGGTGACGACCAGCATGTTCGTGCCGAGCTTGTCGAGTTCCCGCAGGAGGTTCTCCTTGCTGGAGGCGGAGATGCCCACCACCGAGATCATCGTCGCGATACCGATGGCGATACCGAGAGCGGACAGCACGACGCGCATCGGGCGGTTGCGCATCCCGGCCATCCCGGTGTGCAGGATGTCCAGCGGTGTCAGACGGGCCGGTTTGAGTACCGACCCCCGCCGCCTCACCGGGCCTCGCTCGGTACGGGGCCGTGGCTGTGGCTGTGGCCGGGGCCGGGGCCGGGGCCGGGGCCGTGGGTACCCGCGTGCCCTTGGTCGTGAGCGGTGTCCTGGACGATGTTGCCATCGCGGATCCGCACCTGCCGGGGCAGCCGGTCGGCGATCTCAGCGTCGTGGGTGATGACCGCGATGGTCGCGCCCTCCTCGTTGAGTTCGTGGATGAGTTCCACGACGGCCTCGCCGGAGGCGGAGTCCAGAGCTCCGGTCGGCTCGTCGGCGAGGAGCAGATCGGGCTCGCCCACGACCGCACGGGCGATGGCGACTCGCTGCTTCTGACCGCCGGACAACTCATGCGGCCGGTGGTTCAGCCGGTCGCCGAGGCCGACCCGTTCCAGGGTCTCGACTGCGCGCCTGCGGCGTTCGGCGCGCGGCAGACCGGAGTAGAGCAGGCCCTCGGCGACGTTGGCCTGCGCGCTCATGCCCGGTACGAGGTGGAACGCCTGGAAGACGAAGCCGATGTGCTGGGCGCGCAGCGCGGACAGGCCGCGGTCGCCGAGCCCGGCCGCGTCATGGCCCGCGATGGTGACCGAACCGGCCGTGGGCTGGTCGAGGGTGCCCACGATGTGCAGCAGGGTCGACTTGCCCGACCCCGACGGGCCGACGATGGCCACCAGTTCGCCGCGGCCGATGGTCAGATCCACACCGCGCAGGGCCACGACCCCGCCCGGGTACTCCTTGGTCACACCCGTCAGCCGCACCACGGGTCCGGTCCGGGCAGCGTTGTCAGGGGCGGTCATGTCGTGGGCACCCCGACCCGCATACCGTCCCGAAGCCCGGCGCCGGAGACCTCGACCCGGCCTTGGGCGAACATGCCGAGCCGCACCTTGACCTCGCGTGCCTTGCTGCCCGCGACGACCTGGACGCCGAACGAGCCGTCCTCCAGAGCGAGCAGAGCGCTGACCGGAACGCTGAGCACGTCCTTGCGGGTCCGGCCGGTGAACCTGACGGTGGCGGGGGACTTGTCGACACCCTCCACCGCGCCGGGATCGTCGAAGGTGACGGTGACGCCGACCTTCGGGGTCTTGTCGTTCGGGTCGTCCCCCGTCGTGGCGACCTCGCCCACGGAGGAGACCGTCCCGTCCGCGTCGGTTCCGTCGGGCAACTCCACCCGCACCTTGTGGTCCGGCTTGGCCAGCGCGGCCTCGGAGACCTTGACCTCGAGGCGTACGACCCGGTCGGAACTGGTGGTGGTCATGATCTTCTGGCCCGGCGCCGCCACGTCGCCGACCGACGCGTTCACGCTCTGCACCCGCAGCGGGCCGGACGCGAAGGTGATCTGGTCGGACCCGATCCGGCCGGTTTCCTTCAGCCCGTGGTCCTCCTGCCAGCGCTCGACGGCCGCGGTCGTGCCCGCGGTGAACTCGTCGTCGGCGACGAGGGCGCCGCCGTACCCGAGCTCGACGAGATTCTCCTTCAACTGTTTGACGTCGGTGCCCGTGTCGCCGCTCTTCAGCGTCCGGTACATCGGCTCGCTCCCGTACATCAGGCGTACGTCCTTGCCGTCCAGGGCGTACAGACGGCCGTCCCGCTTGACCGTGGAGCCGCTGCGGGCCACCCAGGTGAGGGTGCCGGACGCCCCGGCGTTCAGCTTGCGTTCCTGGGAGTAGCCGAGCGTGCCGTCGACGCTGGTGCTGCTGGTCAGGTCGCCGCGCTCGACGGGTTGTGTCGTCGCGGGCAGTTGGGACCGCCGCGGCCCGGATTCGTCCTTGTGCGGCTGGGCCAGTCCCGTCACGGCGACGCCGCCGCCGATGACGGCCGCGACCGCCACCAGCGATGCGACGATGGCTGCCCGCCTCATGCCGCGCACTCGTTGAGGGCCTTGAGGAACTTGTCGGGGTCGGCTCCCTTCGGGATCCGGAAGCCGGTGTTGCCCCCGTTGGGGCCGGGCTTCGGGTCGGGCATGTCGAAGCCCTTGCCCCGCACGCACTCGGCGATCTTGACCTGCTGGTCGAGCGAGTCCTGCTGGTCGGCGGCGCCGCCGGAGCCGCCCCCGGCCATGCCGGAGCCGCAGTCCTTGAGCGCCTTGGACCACTTCTCCGCGGATGTGCCCTCCGGCTGCCCGAGCGTCGCCGAGTGCGGGTCCTCGCCCGGCTTGAGGTCGGGAACGTCGATGCCCTTGTCCCGAAGGCACGTGCGCAGCTTCTGGGCCTTGTCGAAGGCGGCCGAGTCCGAGCCGCCCGAGCCGCCGGACCCGCCGGACCCGCCCGAAGCGGCGGAGTCCTCGGACGAGGCCGAGTCCTTGGACCCGCCGGAGTCGGACGAGCCGGAGCAGCCGGTCAAGGACAGGGCCAGACCGGCCACGGTGGCCGCCAGGGTCAGGGTGAGCCTGTGGTTCCTCATGGTTCTCTCTCCTCGCGAACGAGCCGCCGCACCGTGCTGCGCACCGTGCGGCGACCGCGTGGTTGCGGACAGCTCGGAGAGTGGTCGATGGGGCTGTTTCGTTTCTCTTACAGACGCGTGGGCGCCCCGCCCGCCGCCGCGGGGCGGCATCGCGGACACGGGTAACAACGGCGAAAGGCGCCCGTCGGGTAGACAGGGGCCATGCGTGTTCTGGTGGTGGAAGACAACGCGTTCCTCGCCGAGATGATCGCCGACGGTATGCGTCGCGACGCGATCACGGTCGACGTCGCCCTCGATGGAGTCAGCGCTCTGCGCAAGCTCCAGTTCGGCGACTACGACGTCCTCGTACTCGATCGCGACCTACCCGGTATGCACGGCGACGAGGTGTGCCGCCGCCTGGTCGCCGAGGGCCTGCTCACCCGGGTGCTGATGCTCACCGCCTCGGTGACCGTTCCCGAGCGGGTGGCGGGGCTGAGCCTCGGCGCCGACGACTACCTCACCAAGCCGTTCGCCTACGAGGAGTTGCTCGCCCGCGTGCTCGCGCTCGGCCGCCGCGTCCAGCCCGCGCTGCCGCCGGTGATCGAGCGTGCCGGGATCACCCTGGACACCGCCCGCCGGCAGGCCGACCGTAACGGCGTGGCGCTCTCCCTGACCCGCAAGGAGTTCGCCGTCCTCGAAACGCTGATGCGCGCGAACGGCGCCGTCGTCAGCGGCGAGGACCTCATAGAGAAGGTGTGGGAGGAGAACGCCGGGTACGACACCAACCCCGTGCGCGTCGCCCTGAGCCGCCTGCGCACCAAGCTCGGGGGCCCGCCGGTGATCGAGACGGTACCCGGCGCCGGATACCGGATCGTCCCCACCTCCGGTTCCGGGCGGGCCGGGCGATGACGCGCCGACCGCTTCCCATGGCCGCGATGGTGCGCCGACTGCGTCCCACCACGGAGCGGGCCCGTCTCACCGCCCTGTACGGAGGGCTCCTGCTGCTGGCCGGAGGCGTCCTGGCCGGCGTTATCTACGCACTGGTCCAGGACGACCTGGACGCACGTTTCGGCAGGGCGGTCACCCCCGTGCCGCGCGGGCCGCGGATCACCTCCGAAGAAGACATCCCTCCCGGCTCCGTACGGGGGGACGAGTACACCGTCGTCCCGACGAACGAGGTGGGCGAGGCGGCCAAGACACGGACGGTGGCGGCCCTCACCGCCACCACCCTCAGCCGCCTGCTGACCGTCTCGGGCATCGCGCTCGGCGTCTTCGCGGTGCTCTCGCTCTTCCTGGCCTGGTGGATGGCGGGCCGGGTGCTGCGCCCGGTCGGTGTCATCACCGCCACCGCGCGCAAGCTCTCCGGGGAGAACCTCCACCAGCGCATCGGCCTCAAGGGGCCGCCCGGGGAGCTCAAAGCGCTGGCCGACACCTTCGATCAGATGCTGGGCAGGCTGGAACAGCTGGTGACGGCCCAGCAGCGGTTCGCGGCGAACGCCGCGCACGAGCTGCGCACACCGCTGGCCGTCCAGCGGGCCGCCGCCGAGATCGGCCTGGCCGACGCCGACCCCGAACGCGTGGCGTGGATCCGGGCCGAGCTGATCAAGGCCGCGGACAGCAGCGAAAGACTCATCGAGTCGCTTCTCCTGCTCGCCTCCACCGACCAGGGCATCCAGCGCCGCGAGGACGTCGAGATGAACGAGACGGTCGCGGCCGTCACCGCCGGTTTCTCCGACGAGGCCCGTGAGAAGGCGATCACCGTCACGACCACCGTGGAGCCGCTGACGGTTCCGGGCGACCCGGTCCTGCTCGCCCATCTGGTGCGCAATCTCGTCGCCAACGCGGTGGCGTACAACCACCAGGGCGGCCGCATCCGCGTCCATCTCGCCGACCGGGTACTGCGGGTTTCCAACACCGGCCCGGAGATCCCCGCGGACACCGTCCACCGGCTCTTCGAACCGTTCCGCCGTCTGAACGAGCGCACGCACACCGCCGGGGAAGGCGCCGGACTCGGCCTGTCCATCGTCGCGTCCATCGCGCGGGCCCACGGCGCCGAGGCCACCGCGGACGCCAACCCGGACGGCGGCCTCTCGGTCAGGGTCCGCTTCCCATGACGTCACGCCGTCCGGGTGTAGTGGTCGGCGATCTCGTCGCTGGTCGTCACCCACACCCCGGGGTGGTTCACCACGTACTCCAGTGACTGGTCCACGTACCTGTGCCGGAAGGGCTGGTTGATCACGAACGGATGCAGCACGAGTGACATCACCCGCCCGCTGCCGGCCGAGTCCGCGTAGAGCTGGTCGAGTTGGTCCTTGACGATGCGGACGAAGTCGGGCCCGCTGAGGCTCTTGCCGACGAAGAGCTGGATGTCGTTGACCTCGATCTAATACGGGACGCTCAGCATCCCCGGCACGTTCAGCCGGTACGGCTGGTCGTCGTTGGCCCAGTCCAGTACGTACCGCAGCCCCAGCTCGGCCAGGAGCTCCGGCGTGCGGAAGGTCTCGGTCAGCGCCGGCCCCAACTCGGGCGACATGTCCGCCTGGAGGATCGAGTTGTTCTTGCCGTGCGCCGCCCACACCCAGTTCCGCTCCCGCCCGGCCCGGACGATCTGGGGGTAGCGCTCGGCGACATCGGAGTTGAGCATCACGCTCGCCCGCACCTGGTGCCGGTCCAGGCTCTCGATCAGCCGCCAGATCCCGCCCCGGGGCCCGTAGTCCCGCCAGCCGTAGTTCAGCGGATAGGGCGCCAGCGCCCTGGTGTCGGGGAAGATGCTCGTGGAGGGGCGGTCAACTTCGTAGACGCTCGATGGGCATCGTGAAACCCTCACACAAGTGAGAAGGTCAAGTGGCCTGCCCTCGTGAGCTGAGAGACTGCGTCGGCGTACACCGCAGTGCCCTGCATGCCCCGCGTGCCATGAGTGCCATGAGTGCCATGAGGAAGGACGCCATGACGCCGCCCAACGAGCTTCCGCCACCGCCGCCCGCCCCGGACGAGCGGCCGTGGAAGGACCGCGCCGGGTTGCTCGATGAGCGCGCGCGGGCGATGGGGGCGCTGGCGCGGTGGTACCTGGCGCCGCACCGGGCACTGCTGTTGTGGCTGGCCACGCTCGTCTTCTCGCTGGGGTGGAGCCTCGCGGTCTCGGGGTTCCAGTTCCTGGTGAAGGGCGAGCTCATCGAGCACGTGCTGGGCGTGATCTTCCTGGGTCTCGCCCTCGGCGCCACGGTCCCCTCCAGCCTCGGGGTGGCCTCCGGTATCCGGCGCGATGTCTTCGTGGGCGCGTGCCTGCGCGACTGGGCGGAGCTGGAGCGCGATCCCCAGTCGCTGCCGCGCTGGCGGGTCTCCGGCGGCGCTCTCCTGTGGCTGGGCCCGTCCATCGTGCTGACCTGTCTGGGGCTGGCGCTGGGCGGGTTCGCGGTCTTCTCGGACGTCGGCACGGAGAGCGTCGGCACGGTCGCCGGTATCGGCCTGGTCTTCGTGGCCGCCGGTGTGCTCGGCATGGCCAAGGCGATCGACTACTACCGCCTGGTCAGCCGCGAACTCCGCCCCCTCCGCCCCGACACCGGCGGTCCGGACGCCCGCCGTCCGGACTCCGGCTACGGCCTCTCCGACGACGGCTTCTGCAGTGAGCCAACTACTCGGCCGTAGACGACCGAGCTTGTTGACTCGGTTCGCTGCGGCTCTGCTTATGCTTCCGACTGTCCCCTACGGCAGGACGGTCACGGGTCACATCTACCGGTCCCCGCGCTATGCGGGGGCCGGGTCGGGCATGTTGACGAATACCCACGCCGTGGCTCCTCGCTGTGCGATGTTGGCCCCGGCGACGTGGTCGGCCGGCCCAGCGAGGCCGCACCGACGACAGCGGAAGTGGTCCCGAGTGGGCCGGTTGGCTTTCTCGGTGTGGCCGCAGCGCGGACAGCGCTGCGAGGTGTAGGCCGGGTCCACCTCGATGAACGGTACTCCGGCGCGTTTGGCCTTGTAGGCGATGAACGAGCCGAGCTGGTGGAACGGCCAGGAGGACTGGCGTGCTCGCTGGTCGCGGGGAACCGTGACCCGCTCGCGGATGCCCGTCAGCTGTTCCAGGGCGAGGCCGCGTCCGGTGCGTTGGGCGACAGCAACGACAGTCTTGGCGATCTTGTGGTTGGTGTGGGTCGCGTGCCGCGCCTCATGGCGCGCACGCTTCTTCAAAAGCTGCCTCGCACTCCGGGTCCGCCTGGCCTGGAGTTCGGCCTTCTTCCGGGCCTGCCAGCGGCGGTACCGTCCCAGACGGCGCCCGGAGTGGTTGTCCCCGTCGGAGGTGGTGGCGAGGTTGGTGATGCCCCGGTCCACGCCGAGGAAGCCCTTCGGCTCGAACCGGGGCGCTTCGGGGATCTCGCAGGTGGCGATCAGGAACCATTTGCCGTCGCGGAACACCAGGTCGGATTCGCCCTGGCGGTGTTCGGCAAGCTGCTTGAGAGCGCCGGGTGAGCAGGTGAACCGCACGTTCTTGACCCGGCTGTCCAGGGTCCAGATGCTCACGGTCCGGGTGTCGTAGTTCCAGCTCAGGCACCGGTCGTCAAAAGTGTGCGCGGCGTGCGGACGGAAGGCGACCGGCTTGGACTCCGCCTTGCGGCGGCGCTTGGAGTGCTCGGGGCCGAGATTCCCGGCCTTGATGTTGGCCCGCAGCGTCGTATAGGCGTCGGCCACGCGCTTGATGATGTGCTGCGCGGCCTGTGCGCCGAACCCACGGGTCTTCAGCTCGCCGTAACACCGCTTCCGCAGCTCACGCACGCTGCCCTTGAGCGCCCAGTGCTCGAAGGACACGGCGGAGACCCAATTCGCGGCCTCGTTGATCGCTGGCAGGGTGCGCTCAAATGCAGGAGCCTGTACGGCATCCGGCATCAGCTTCACCTGCGTCACGATCTTCACGGGCCTGATCGTAGCATTGACCTATGTCACCGCGCTGGGAGTCAAGCCCCGATGTACGTAGGGGAAGAAGTGTCGTCCACACCCTCCATGCTCATTTGGTCTTCACGCCGAAGTACCGGCGGAAGGTCTTCGATGGCGCGATCCTCACCAGGTGCGAGGAGGCCATGCGGAAGGTCTGCACCGACTTCGGCGCAGAGCTGCGGGAGTTCAACGGTGAGACCGACCACGTACACCTGCTCGTGCACTATCCGCCCACGGTCGCACTGTCCAAACTCGTCGGCAGCCTCAAGGGCGTCTCCGCCCGCCGCCTGCGCCAGGACTTCCCCGACCACATCAACAAGTACCTGTGGGACGAACACTTCTGGTCCCCGTCGTACTTCGCCGGCTCCTGCGGCGGCGCACCACTGGCCGTGATCAAGGAATACATCGAGAACCAGAAACGCCCGGACTGAGCGCGGCTTCATCGTGGGAGCTTTACGAAGCGATGCGGCGGCACTCCGCGCCGCCCGGCTCAGGATGCAATCCCTCCCGGATCTGAAGACCCGGGGTTCCTTGCAAGATCAGACTGAAAGCGGGTCCGCAGCTCCTCGTACCGTTCACCCGGGGTCTCCCCGCGCTCCTTGGCAACCTCCTCGATACGGGTCAGCAGCTGCCTGACCCGCACGGCGTCCGCATAGGCGTCGCGCTCCAGCTTCTTGTACGCGGCGGCGGCCGGGCCCTTGTGATCGTCGGGGTCCACCGACTGCCGCAGATGGCCGAGCCGCTCGATCTGTTCCTCGAGGTAACTGAGCATTCCCTCAAGGTCTTTGATGAGATCCGACAGATCCTGGTCCGATACGGACAGTTTGTCTTTACTCATGTTCCATCCGCCCCTGCCACCCTCCCATCGGCCCATTAGCGGGATGATCGTGCCATGACCGGGGCCGGTGTGGAGAGCCACCCGGGGTAACTCCTCTGCCGTCAGTCCGGCAGGACCGTGCCCGGGGGCAGCTCGATGCCGAAGTCGGCGGCGAGAACGCGCAGCACCTGGTCGTTTTCGGCGAGTTCGCGCTCCTTACGGCTGCCGTCGGAGCGGGTCTCGATGAGAGTCCCCCCGGACAGGAGGAGATGGCGGTCCGGGGTGGTGCGCTGGACGTGGAGGGTGTGCTGGAAGGGCGAGCGCGGGTTGGTGGCGACGTGCCAGTTGATGACCGCGTAGTCGGACGCCTCGAAGGGCTCGCGGGTGAAGGCGTACTGGTCCTGCCAGGAGCCGTCGAGGAACGCCTGGAACACCCACAGGTCCTCCAGCCCCTCCGGGTACGGCTCGCGGACGTAGCGATGGCGGCGGGTGCCGTCGTGGAACTCGGTGTCGGCGACGAGCGGTACGGCCTCCAGGAGGCCGCCGATGCTGCCGAAGCCCACATCGGCCGCATACCGCCGCTCCTCGCCCGGGATCCCGACCAGCAGCAGCATGTGTGTGCGCGGGCGGACCGCCCCGGGGGCCGCTCCGACCCGGACGCGGGCGGTGAGGCCGGTGACACGGAAGCCGAGGGCGGTGAGGGCGGCGGTCAGCAGCGTGTTGTGCTCGTAGCAGTAACCGCCGCGCCGGCCGTGGACCAGCTTGGCCTCGAGGTCGGGGACGGCGAGGGAGGGGGCCGAGCCGAGGAGGGGGTCGAGGTTCTCGAACGGTATGGACGTGAGGTGCGCCCGGTGCGCCGCCCGCAGCGTCTCCACGGTGGGGGCGGGGCGACGGTCGCCCGTCCAGCCGATACGCGTCAGATAGGCGCCGAGGTCAAGGGCGATACGGGCTGGTTCCATACTGCCGACCGTAACGCCGGATCCCTCGTGGATCTGTTACGTCTCCGGCACCGCCGCGAGATGATCGAGCGCACCCGCCTTGATCGACTGGAGCAGGGCTCCCAGCCTCGCGGGGCTCGTGGTGAGGACCGTACGGGGGTCGTCGCTCTCGCGGAGGGCGACGGTGGTGCCTATGGAGGCGAGCTCTATGCAGGAGTTCCCGTCCCCCGCGCTGGAATAGGAGGATTTCTGCCAGTTGACCTCGGTCATCTCCACGCCTTCATGTCTGTTGAGCGATGTCACGAATGAAATCACGTGACTCCTTCTCGGAGAGGGCCGCCTCGGTGGTGCGGTCCAGGACTCCACGATGGTTGACGAGCTGGGACTGCGCGTCCAGGAAGACCGGGCCGTGGGCGGCGTCGAGCTGCGCGGTGTCCAGCTGGGGCACCGCCCCCAGGGCGTAGGTGACCGAGAGTCCGGGCACATGGAACCCTCCGGCCTCGAAGGTCAGCACGCGCACGGTGACATTCTTCCGCTCGGAGGACTCCAGCAGGCTGTCCAGCTGCGCCCGCAGGACGCGGTCGGTCCCGAACCGCATGCGCAGCGCCGCCTCGTGGATGATGAAGGTGCACTGCGGCGGGTCGTCCCGGTCCAGGATGTCGCGGCGCTTCATGCGGTGGGAGAGCCTGCGTCTGAGGTCCGTGGCGGACCACTGCGGAACGGTGGAGCCGAGCACGGCCCGCGCGTACTCCTCCGTCTGCAACAGGCCGGGCATGTGCATGATTTCCAGCACGCGCAGGCTGGCGGCGAAGTACTCCAACTCGGCCAGGTCGAGCCCGCCGGTGGCGATATAGCCCCGGTACTCCTCCCACCAGCCGCCCTTGCGCTCCCGGGCCATGGCGACGAGCGCGTCGACGTACGCGCTGTCCGGGCAGGCGTAGATGGCGGCGAGGGCCCGGACCCGCTCCTCGCTCACGCCGAACCGCGCGAGCTCCAGGTTGGTGATGTGGGTGCGGTTGATGCCCAGTCGGTCGGCGGCCTCCTGAATGCTGAGCCCCGCGCCTTCGCGCATCCTTCTGAGTTCTGTGCCGAGCCTGACTTGACGCGCGGTCGGGACGTTCCTGGGTGGCATGGTCCTCCGTAACCCTCAAGGAGTAATCGTCGGGGAAATTCAACGGGACCGTAGCAGTTGTTTGCGCCGCTGCCCTACCGTTGGTGTCGTTGCCGCTACTGCGCGTTGATCGCCGTAACGGTACGCGCGCTGTCGGCCCCTTCACAGGGAGTTGCCCCATGGATTCCGATCACGAGTCCGACGACCGTCCCCCACGCCGCCCGCCCGTTCCCTCCAGGGATCCGTACGTCTACACCCTGCAGAGCAGTCGGCACGCGACCTCCGCCAGGGTCTGCCGGGACTTCGTCGCCTGCGTCCTGAACTCCGTGGGGCAGGAGGAGCTGGTCGACACGGCGACGCTGTGCACCTCGGAGCTGGCCACCAACGCCTTTCTGCACGCCGAGGGCGACTCCGTGATGCTGCGCGTGGTGATCGAGCCGCCCCGCTTCCGCGTCCTGGTCTACGACGCCTCCGCCGAGCTCCCCACCGCCGCCTGCCTCCCCGAGGGGGACCGTCTCCACGGCCGTGGCCTCGGGCTGGTGGCGGCCCTGGCCGACGCGTGGGGGACGTCGGAGGGGGACGCGGTGGGCATCTACGCCAAGGGGGTCTGGTTCGAACTCGCGGGCAAGGAGGAGGACGAGGCTTAGCCGGCCGCGACAAAGGTCAGCGGAAATGTCTCGCCGGAATCCGTGTAACGGTGGAACCGCCCGACCCAGGACGGCTCCTGAAGGGACCGGGCCTGGGTGCGGGGCAGCGCGATGTGCACATCGCGGCCGCCGTCCTGGTCGGCCGGGGTCGGCGCGATATGCACGGTCCAGGGAATGGGGATGGGGGAGAAGTCGTACCAGAAGGGCGCGCCCTGCCCGAAGTCGATGCGATAGAAGGGCAGCTTGGACCAGTTGTTGATCGCGATGGTGTCGTCGAACGCGTCCAGGCCCATGGTGGTCATGACCCGCTTGAGGCGTCCCGCGTCGCGTTCGGCGCACAGGAACGCCGCTTCCTCGCGGATTCGCTCCTCGGTGTTCTCGGCAAAGCCCGCGCGGATCGCCGCGGCGATCTCGCCGAGCGGGCGGGAGCGGAGTTCGGCGGCGGTCATTCCGGGCCGGGTGTTGGTGACGGCGTTGCCCCAGTAGTCATCCGGTACGGCCGCGCCGACGAACGAACGGAAGTCGGCGATGAGGCCGAGCCTTTCCTCGCTCGTATCGGGCCGGTCACGCAATGCGCCGAGCACTTTCCACAGATGGGCGGTGAGCGCGTCATTGGTGGACACCCACCGATCCGTACCCGCCAGGTCGGTCATCGCGGCGTCCTTCATGGCGGTCAGCTCGGCGCCGGTGAAGCGGGTGGTCACCGTCGTCACACTGCCGAGGCTGCCCCGCAGGGCGCGGCCCACGAAGGCGGTCTTCTGACCGCGCCCGGTGACGGTGAGATGAGCACTGCCCGTGAGGCCGCCCGTAAGGCCGTCCGTACGGGGGTCACCGGAGGCCGAGGCGGCGAGTGCGTCGATGACCCCGCGGTCATGGCTGGGCTTGGCGTATCCGAGACCCCGGTGCTCGTGCGACCAGGCCTCCAGGAAACTCATATAGCTGGCTCCGTCGCCCACGGCGTGGTTCATCGTGAGCCCCAGGATGGAGCCGCCGCCTTTCATATGGGTGAGCTTCACCGTGAAAAGCGGCGTATCGCGGTCGACCACCCAGAACGGCATGGCGTGACTGAGATGGCGATCCAGTCCCTTTTTCGCCGTGTGACGCGGTCCGTAGTCCGGCATGGGCACGGATGCCCGTGCCTCGACGAAGCGCACTCCGGAGTCGTCGCAGAGCACACTGAGACCGCCGTCGGGGTCCCTCTTCATGCGGCCCGAAAGGACGGGGAAGTTACGCAACGTCCGGCCGAGGGAGGCGCGCAGCGCCTCGCCGTCGAGCGTCTCCCGGTAGAAAAAGGCGCGGGGCGTATAGACCGTGCCGATGAGCATGTCGTAGACGCTCAGCCGTATGCGGTCACCGCTCGCCTCTCCGGCACACACGGTGAACGATCGCTTGGCGTCGCTCTCGGTGGCGGAAGCCGTCATACTCACACGCTCTTTCGTCGGGCCCAAACGCGCTGTCACGTCGACGCGTTGCCGTAACTCCCGACGCGTTGACCGTAACCCTCGAGGCGTTGACCGTAACGCCCGGGACGCGAGCGGCCTCACGAAGTGGAACCGGGTTTAGGGAATTCCCCACCGTCCGCCCGGCCTCGGTCTTTCCCTCCCCGTCCCTGGACCCGGGGGATCGACGGGCCGACCGTCGCTGCCGTGAGTGCCCGCACCGGTGGGCCGGTCGCGGTCGGCACGCCGACACGGCGGATGGCCGAGCGGATGGCCGAGCGGATCCCGGTCGTTGGGCCGCGGTCGGGGGCGGAGTCTCGGACACCCCTAGCGCACTGGCACGCCAGGATGGCGGGGCCTGGCGGCTGGAGGCAGCGGCTGACGCACGCTGGGGCGGCGGGTCCGGTGGGTCTTTCCCCTCCCCGCCCCTTCCCGTACCGGGGGCTCCGCCCCTGGACCCCGGCGGCGACGGGCAGACCGCCGCCGCCATGAGCACCTGCACCGGCGGGCTGGTCACGGTCGGCACAACTGGCGCAGCGGGTGACCGGGCAGACGCCCGCGCACATCCGGGTCCTCCGCCCGGGGGTTCCGGGTCCTCCGCCCGCGGGTCTGGGGCGGAGCCCCAGTTTCGGGAAGGGGCGGGTAGGGGAATAGCCCGCCACAGGCGCTCCGGTGCCGTCAGGAAGGACTGGGCGGACGCCTGCGCGCGCCTGGGGCGTCGGGCCGGGGCCCGGGGCGGGGCCCCACCACGCGGCGGATCAGCCCGCCGCAGGCGTCACGCTCCGCCGGACAGGGCCTGGGCCGGGTGGCCCAGCAGCATCGTGGGGGAGCCCGCCGAGCGCGTCAGCACGATGGTGCAGGCGTTCCCGCCTTCGAGCCGCAGCCTCTTGCGCAGCTGCTCCGGCTCGACCGCCGAACCGCGCTTCTTGATGGTCGCGATGCCGACCTCCCGCTCCCGCAGCAGCGCCTTGAGCTTCTTCAGGTTGAACGGCAGCACATCCGTGATCTCGTACGCGGTGGCGAACGGTGTCGGGCGCAGCTCGTCCGTCGTGATGTAGGCGATCGTCGGGTCGATCAGACGGCCGCCGACGCGGGCCGCGACATCGGCCACGAGATGCGCGCGGATGACGGCGCCGTCCGGTTCGTAGAGCCAGCGGCCGACCGCGCCGGGCTCGGGGTCGGGGAGGAGCGGGGTGCCGATGAGGGAGTGGCCGCTCGGCAGCAGCGTGGCGCGGCGCAGCCCGGGGCGGGCGGTGCCGAACCACAGGACGGCCTCCTTCACATGGCCGTGGTCCGAGATCCACTCGGCCTCCGCGTCCTCGGGGACCGCCTCGTGCGGCACGCCGGGGGCGATCTTGAGGGCGGCGCGCGGAGTGGTGCGGGCGGCCTCGATGGCCCAGGAGAGGGGCGGGGAGTACGCCTCGGGGTCGAAGACGCGGCCCCGGCCGCCGCGCCGGGCCGGGTCGACGAAGACCGCGTCGAAGTCCCGGGTGTCGACCTCGGCGACATCGGCGCAGCGGACCTCGATGAGATCGGCCAGGCCGAGCGCGTCGGCGTTGGCACGGGTGACGGCGCAGGTCAGCGGGTCGCGATCGACGGCGAGCACGGAGATCCCGGCGCGGGCGAGCGCGATCGCGTCGCCGCCGATGCCACAGCACAGATCGGCCATGCGGTGGACGCCGAACCCCGCGAAGCGGGAGGCGCGGTACGCGGCCACGGAGGTTCGGGTGGACTGCTCGACGCCGTTCGGCGTGAAGTACATCCGGTGCGCGTCCTCGGGGCCGAATTTGGCCACTGCCCGCTGCCGCAGCGTGGCCTGGGTCAGGGCCGCCGAGACCAGCGCCGGGGGATGGTCGCGGCGCAGCCGCGTCGCGGTGGCGAGTTCCTTCGCCGGGTCGTAGTCGCGGAGCGCGGAGAGCAGCGCCTGCCCCTCGTCGCCGAGCAGTGAATCGAAGGCGTCAACGTCCACATGGCCCATTCTCCCCGCTCCCGCGAGCGCATTCGCCCGCGCACGGCGCGCATATGCGCCCCCTCGGGTTGAAGATCACTTATGTGATGATGATCAAGACTGGTTTTCCTCGCTGTCTGGTTCTCGTCGGCGCGGCGGCCGTGCTCACGGCCTGCGGATCCCTCGCCGCCGCCCCCGAGCCGCACACCGGCTCCCGCCACGGCGCTCCCATGCCACCGGCCTCCCTCGCCTCGCGGCTCGACGACCCGCCCTCGGCGCCGTCGCAGCCGCCGTCCGGACGGGAGCCGCAGCAGCGGCCACCGGCGTCGTCCGGGCCGGGGTACGAGGGGGGCGAGGGAGACGAGGGGTACGAGGAGGGCGAGGAGGGCGAGGGGGACGGCGGAGGGGTCGAGGGCGGCCGGGCCCGGGAAGCGTCGCCCTCCGGCGACGCCCCGGCGTCCGCCCCGGCCGCCGGGCCGCCCGGTACGGCCCCGGCGGGCGCGTCCGACGCCTACCGCCGCTGGGGTCTTGACCGGCCGCTGGCGCGGCCCCCGGCCCCGCCCGACGTCAAGCCCGCGCTCGGGCGGTCGGGCCCGCAGCAGTGGGGGCTGCCGCCGATCGTGCGGCGGGTGCCGACCGACCAGCGGGTGGTCTTCGTGACGATCGACGACGGGATCGAGAAGGACCCGCGCTTCGTGGAGCAGGCCCGCGAGCTCGGGCTGCCCTTCACCGGGTTCCTGACCGACGACGTGATCGGGACCCACTACGACTACTTCGACCAGCTGCGCCGGCTCGGCAACCCCATGGAGAACCACACCCTGACCCACCCCAGCCTGGCCGGTATGGCCTACGACGACCAGGTGCGGGAGATCTGCGGCCAGCGCGACATCCTGTGGCAGCGCTTCGGTCAACAGCCGAAGCTCTTCCGTCCCCCGTTCGGGGAGTACGACGACACGACCCTGCGGGCGGCGTCCTTCTGCGGGGTGCGGACGGTGGTGCTGTGGCGCGCCGAGATGGAGACCCACGGTCTGGCCTACCGCTCCGGCGACCATCTGCTGCCGGGGGACATCGTGCTCGCGCACTTCCGGGGGCCGGAGCAGCTCGAGGGCCAGTCGATGACCGAGTGGATCACGGGGCTGGTGCGGGCGATCCAGGCCCAGGGCTTCACGATCGGACGGCTGGAGGACTACGTATGAGGGCCCTCCGCGGGACGGCCCCGGAGAGAGCCGCGCGGAGGCCGCCACCACGTCGCTTGGCACTCTAGTTGACTGAGTGCTAACCGCGTCATAATGTCGAGGCTGGCACTCGGGACCGATGAGTGCCAGGGATACAGCGACGGGCAGGTCCGGCACCCGCGACGACGGATTTACCTGGTCGCCACCTCAGACAGTTGACCCCGTGAGATCTCCGAAGGGGGAGGTCGGATCGTGACGACCACCAGCTCCAAGGTTGCCATCAAGCCGCTCGAGGACCGCATTGTGGTCCAGCCGCTCGACGCCGAGCAGACCACAGCTTCAGGCCTGGTCATTCCGGACACCGCCAAGGAAAAGCCCCAGGAGGGCGTCGTCCTGGCCGTGGGACCGGGCCGCTTCGAGGACGGCAAGCGGCTTCCGCTCGACGTCTCCGTCGGTGACGTCGTGCTCTACAGCAAGTACGGCGGCACCGAGGTGAAGTACAGCGGCGAGGAGTACCTCGTCCTCTCGGCTCGCGACGTTCTCGCGATCGTCGAGAAGTAATCACCGAAGTTTTGCCTATGAGCCGTGTCCCGGTGCCCGTGTCATCTGAAACCGGGGTCGGGGCACGGCTTGTTTGAGAGGACATACGCAACTCATGGCGAAGATCCTGAAGTTCGACGAGGACGCCCGTCGCGCCCTCGAGCGCGGCGTCAACAAGCTCGCGGACACCGTCAAGGTGACCATCGGCCCCCGTGGCCGCAATGTCGTCATCGACAAGAAGTTCGGTGCCCCCACCATCACCAACGACGGTGTCACGATCGCCCGTGAGGTCGAGGTCGAGGACCCGTACGAGAACCTTGGCGCTCAGCTCGTCAAGGAGGTGGCGACCAAGACCAACGACATCGCGGGTGACGGCACCACCACCGCCACCGTGCTGGCCCAGGCGCTCGTCCGCGAGGGCCTGAAGAACGTGGCCGCGGGTGCCTCCCCGGCCGCCCTGAAGAAGGGCATCGACGCGGCGGTCAAGGCCGTCTCGGACGACCTGCTGGCCACCGCCCGCCCGATCGACGAGAAGTCCGACATCGCCGCCGTGGCCGGGCTGTCCGCACAGGACAAGCAGGTCGGCGAGCTGATCGCCGAGGCGATGGACAAGGTCGGCAAGGACGGTGTCATCACCGTCGAGGAGTCCAACACCTTCGGTCTGGAGCTCGACTTCACCGAGGGCATGGCCTTCGACAAGGGCTACCTCTCGCCGTACATGGTCACCGACCAGGAGCGGATGGAGGCCGTCCTCGACGACCCGTACATCCTGATCCACCAGGGCAAGATCTCCTCCATCCAGGACCTGCTGCCGCTCCTGGAGAAGATCATCCAGGCCAACGCCAGCAAGCCGCTGCTGATCATCGCCGAGGACGTGGAGGGCGAGGCCCTCTCCACCCTCGTCGTCAACAAGATCCGCGGCACCTTCAACGCCGTCGCGGTGAAGGCCCCGGGCTTCGGTGACCGCCGTAAGGCCATGCTCGGCGACATCGCCACCCTTACGGGCGGCACCGTCATCGCCGAGGAGGTCGGCCTCAAGCTCGACCAGGTCGGCCTGGACGTGCTGGGCACCGCCCGCCGCGTGACCGTCACCAAGGACGACACCACGATCGTCGACGGTGGCGGCAAGGCGGACGAGGTTTCCGGCCGCATCGCCCAGATCAAGGCCGAGATCGAGGCCACGGACTCCGACTGGGACCGCGAGAAGCTGCAGGAGCGGCTCGCGAAGCTGGCCGGCGGCGTGTGCGTGATCCGCGTGGGCGCGGCCACCGAGGTCGAGCTCAAGGAGAAGAAGCACCGCCTGGAGGACGCCATCTCCGCGACCCGCGCCGCGGTCGAGGAGGGCATCGTCTCCGGTGGTGGCTCCGCGCTGGTCCACGCCGCGAAGGTGCTGGAGAACAGCCTGGGCCTGCAGGGCGACGAGGCCACCGGTGTCGCCGTGGTCCGCCGCGCCGCGGTCGAGCCGCTGCGCTGGATCGCCGAGAACGCCGGTCTCGAGGGCTACGTGATCACCTCGAAGGTCGCCGAGCTCGAGAAGGGCCACGGCTACAACGCGGCCACCGAGGAGTACGGCGACCTGGTGAAGGCCGGTGTCATCGACCCGGTCAAGGTCACCCGCTCCGCGCTGGAGAACGCGGCGTCGATCGCCTCGCTGCTGCTCACCACCGAGACCCTGGTGGTCGAGAAGCCGGCCGAGGAAGAGGCCGAGGCCGCGGGCCACGGCCACGCGCACTGACGCTCCGGCGTTCTGCCACGAGCAGCGCGAAGGCGCGGCCGCCCAACGGGCGGCCGCGCCTTCGCGTGTTCCGGGCCCCGAGGGGCTACCCCTTCGCCGGGGGGCGGCCGACCTTGGAGGAGATGGAGGAGAGGGCCGAGCGCGGGGCCAGCTTGGCCAGGCTCGACATCGCCTTGTAGCGCGGATCCGGGATGGACAGCGACTTGCCCCGGGCGAAATCCTTCAGCGCCGCCGTGACCAGCCGGTCCGGGTCCAGCCACATCCAGCTCGGCACGCTGGTGTCCTTGATCCCCGCCCGCGCGTGGAACTCCGTACGGACGAACCCCGGGCACAGCGCCATCAGCCGTACCCCCGAGCTGGCCAGGTCCTTCGCCGCGCCCTGCGTGAACTGCACGACCCACGCCTTGCTCGCCCCGTACGTCCCGCGCGGGAAGAAGGCCGCGAGCGACGCCACATTGATCACCCCGCCGCGTCCCCGGTCGCGCATCGTCCCGGCCCCCGCGCTGGTCAGCCGCAGCACCGCCTCGCAGTGCAGCTTCAGCATCCGCAGCTCATCGGCGATCGGCACCTCCAGATAGCGGGCGCGGTTGCCGAAACCGGCGTTGTTGACGAGCAGGTCGACCGGGTGGGTACGGTCCTTCAGCCGGGCCTCGACCGCAGCGATCCCGTCATCCTCGGAGAGGTCCGCCACCAGCACGTCCGCCTCCACGCCGTGCCGGTCGTGCAGATCCGCGGCCTGCTCCCGCAGCCGCTTCTCATCGCGTGCGACGAGCACCAGATTGTGCCCGTCGGCGGCGAGCCGGCCCGCGAAGGCGGCGCCGATGCCCGCGGTGGTTCCGGTAATCAATGCAGTCGTCATACGCGCACGTTATCGGCCACGGCGGGCCCCGGAGGACCGCCGAGCGGCACCGCGAGCGATCTGCGCCGGAATGAACGCTTCCGTCAGTCCGCTTCCGTCAGATCGCCTTCGCGGACCGGTACTTCAGGGCGGCCTTCCGTGCCTCCGGATGCAGCGCGTCACCGGCCGCCAGCACCCTCGGCAGCAGCTCCCGCTCCGTGGTCTCGGCACGGAAGAGGAACGCGACCGTCACCTCGTGGTCGGGCCGGTGCACGATCTCGACGGCGTCGCCCGAGCGGATCTCGCCGGGCTCGAGCACCCGCAGATACGCACCCGGGACGGCGGCCTGGGTGAACCGCTTGAGCCACCCCCGCTCGCCCAGCCACCCGGCGAACGTACGGCACGGGATCCTCGGTGAGGTCACCTCAAGCAGCAGCTCGCTCCCCACCCGCCAGCGCTCGCCGATGAGGGCGCCGTTGACGTCGATACCGCCGGTGGTGAGGTTCTCGCCGAAGGCGCCGTTGGCCAGCTCGCGGCCCAGCTCCCGCTCCCAGACGTCGAGGTCCTCCCGGGCGTAGGCGTAGACGGCCTGGTCGTCGCCGCCGTGGTGGCGGAGGTCGCAGACCGAGTCACCGGCCAGACCGCTTCCGGCCCGGCCCTTCGGCCCGGGGGCCGCGACCCGTACCGGGCGGTCGACGGGCCGCTTGTCGATACCGGTGCCGGCGGGGCAGTCGGTGTGGGTGCTCGGCATCGCGCGGCCGACGTTCACGGTGAGGACGGCTGAGGGGCGTGGAGTATGCGGCATGACCGCACCGTAGGACAGTGAGGTCAAAGCGTCGACGTAATATCCCGGCCCGTACCCAAGGGCCCCTTATGCTCAAGTCATGATCGAGGCTCGCCATCTCAGGGTGCTGCGCGCGGTGGCCGCCACCGGCTCCTTCTCCGCCGCCGCCCGTGAGCTCGGCTGCACCCAGCCCGCCGTCAGCCAGCAGATGAAGGCCCTGGAGGGCGCCGCGGGCACCCCGCTGCTGATCCGCAGCGGGCGGGAGATGCGGCTGACCGAGGCGGGCCGGGCGCTGGTGCGGCACGCCGGCGGGATCCTGGCCGGGCTGACCGCCGCCGAGGAGGAGGTCGCGGCGATCGCCGGGCTGCGCTCGGGCCGGGTGCGGCTGGTGTCCTTCCCCAGCGGCAGCTCGACCCTGGTGCCCATGGCGCTCGCCGAGATGCGCGCGGCGCACCCCGGGACGCGGGTCTCGCTGGTGGAGGCCGAGCCGCCGGGCTCGGTGGAGATGCTGCGCTCGGGCGACTGCGAGATCGCGCTGGCCTTTCGGTATCCGCAGGTGAGCGCGGAGGCGGAGGCGGCTTCGGGAGGTGGCGGCGAGTGGGACGACCTGGTCCTGCGGCCGCTGCTGAGCGATCGGCTAGTGGGCGTGGTGCCGGAGGGGCACAAGCTGGCGGGCGCCGGGGCGGTGGGTATCGCCGAGCTGGCCGGGGAGCCGTGGATCGCGGGCTGCCCGCGCTGCCGGGGGCATCTGGTGGAGGTGTGCGAGTCCGAGGGCTTCACCCCGCGCATCGACTTCGCGACGGACGACTATCCGACGGTCGTCGGCCTGGTCGGGGCCGGGCTGGGGGTCGCGGTGCTGCCCGAGCTGGCGCTGGAGTCGGTGCGGACCAAGGGCGCCACGACGCTGGAGGTGGAACCGGCGGTGCGCCGGGAAGTGGTGGCGCTGACCCTGCCCGACCTCGCCCGCGTCCCGGCGGTGGCGGCGACGCTGGACCGGCTGGAGCGGGCCGCCCGCAGATGAGCGGCGCGCGCACCACCCCGCGGGCCGTCCGCGCATGCGTCGGGTGGTGACGGAAGGAACGTTTCTTCAGTTGGCCGCGATCAAGCCGCGATCAGGATCCCGGGGCGCCCGTACTGGCGACCGCGCGGTGCCGTGCCCGCCCCATGAGCTCCTCGCGCTCGTCCTCGGTCAGCCCGCCCCACACTCCGTAGGGCTCGCGTACGGCAAGGGCGTGGGCCGCGCACTGCGCCCGTACCGGGCAGCGCATGCACACCTCTTTCGCCGACATCTCGCGTGCGCTGCGGGCAGCGCCGCGCTCCCCCTCCGGGTGGAAGAAGAGCGAGCTGTCGACCCCGCGACACGCGGCCAGGAGCTGCCAGTCCCACAGGTCGGCATTCGGGCCGGGAAGACGGGAGAAATCTGCCATTGCCTTATCTCCTCGAAGTGATCGGCTGCGGACGCTGTGTCCTGGGTCGCACACCTACGGTGTAAGTAGATGTAAATATGACTCATTGCGAATCTAGCCACACAGACCGGCAAATTGGAAGCAAGGTCGCCAAATGCCACCGAAGGGACTGCCCCGGGGGCTGCCCTATGGGGGAGACGCGAAGGACGCGACCGGCGTGACGGAGCTGCTCCGTGTCCGGGCCCTCACGTAGAGTGTCGAAGGTGGCCGCCGAACCCCGTAACTCTTTCGGGTGACCGTCGTTGAGAGTGCGGAGGCGGTTGATGGGTAAAGCTCTCGGACAGATATCCGGGGCTGTCAATCGCTCAGGTGACGATATGTACCAGCCTGGAGGCTCAAGGTGACGCGCATCAGCTGCGGAGGGCGGCCATGACATCCGTCCTCGTCTGCGACGACTCCCCGCTTGCCCGAGAGGCGCTGCGCCGCGCGGTGGCGACCGTGCCCGGCGTCGAGCGTGTGACGACGGCGGCCAACGGCGAGGAAGTCCTCCGCCGCTGGGGTGCCGACCGCTCGGATCTGATTCTGATGGACGTACGGATGCCCGGTCTCGGCGGGGTCGAGACCGTGCGGCGGCTGCTCTCCGCCGACCCCGGCGCCCGGATCATCATGCTCACGGTCGCCGAGGACCTGGACGGAGTGGCGCTGGCCGTGGCGGCCGGCGCCCGTGGCTATCTGCACAAGGACGCCTCGCGCGCCGAGCTGCGCGCCACCGTGACCCAGGCGCTCGCCGACCCCACCTGGCGGCTGGCCCCGCGCCGGCTGCGCTCGGCCGAGATGGGCGCCGCGCCCACGCTCACCGCGCGGGAGATCCAGGTGCTCGAGGGCATGAGCCACGGCCGGTCCAACGCGGAGATCGGCCGCGAGCTGTTCCTGTCCGAGGACACGGTCAAGACGCACGCACGCCGGTTGTTCAAGAAGCTCGGCGCGTCCGACCGGGCACATGCGGTGGCCCTCGGGTTCCGCTGGGGTCTGGTCCGCTGATCCGGCCACGACCGTTCTGACGTGCTGCGCAGCGGGGGCGCGACGGTCCCCGCCCGTCGGGTGGCGGGCGGGGCGAAAGCGTGCGCGGCGAGCGCTGTGGTGGTGGCCTGTATCAGTTCCCCGCGCTATGCCGCATCCTTGAAGGTGTGGAGTTCCTCGGGGACGGTTCGGTCGGGCGTGAGGGGAGAGCGCAGGACGTGACGACAACCGGCGCACCTGCTCATAACGCTTCAGCGCACAACTACGGACGCGATGCCACGGAGCCTCCGGGCCCGAGGCACCATGGATGGATGCCGCGCGACGACGAGAGCCCAGGAGCCCCCAAGGGAGCTCCCGGGGGTACGGGGGCGATCGGCTCCCTCGTCGGGCGCGCAGCCGAGGGGGACGAGCGGGCCACCCACGATCTGCTGGCCCTGGTCCACCCGCTGGCCCTGCGCTACTGCCGTACGAGACTGTCCCGACTTCCGGGTGATGCCCGCCACTTCGTGGACGACCTGGCGCAGGAGGTCTGTCTCGCGGTGCTGTGCGCGCTGCCGCGCTACCGCGACACCGGAAAGCCCTTCGAGGCGTTCGTCGTGGCCATCGCCTCGCACAAGGTCGCCGATCTGCAGCGGGCCGCCATGCGCCACCCGGGCTCCACGGCCATCCCCTCGGACGAGATGCCGGAGCAGCCGGACGATTCGCTGGGGCCCGAGGAGCGGGCGCTGCTCAGCAGCGACGCGGAGTGGGCCAAGAAGCTGCTGGCCAACCTTCCGGAGAACCAGCGCGAGCTGGTGCTGTTGAGGGTCGCGGTCGGGCTGACGGCGGAGGAGACCGGGCAGATGCTCGGAATGTCCCCCGGGGCGGTGCGGGTCGCCCAGCACCGGGCGCTGAGCAGACTGCGCGCGCTCGCCGAGCAGTGAGCCCCTGGCCCACCGGAGTTCTGATCGGCTCGTTATCTTGTTGTGCCTTCCGCATTTAGCAGGTCGCTGAGAAGTTATCCACAGGGCGGAATGAGGCACTCGGGGAGCCCGTTAGCATGGGAGTCCGCGCTGGGGCAAGACCATTGGAAGGGTGTCATGACTGACAACGTCGACGGAGTGCCTGAGAAGTTCGCCATGCTCGGGCTGACGTACGACGACGTGCTGCTGCTGCCGGGCGCCTCCGAGGTGCTGCCGAACGCGGTCGACACCTCGTCCAGGGTCTCCCGGAACGTGCGGGTGAATGTGCCGCTGCTGTCCGCCGCCATGGACAAGGTCACCGAGTCCCGGATGGCCATCGCCATGGCCCGGCAGGGCGGCGTGGGCGTGCTGCACCGCAATCTGTCCATCGAGGACCAGGCCAACCAGGTCGACCTGGTCAAGCGGTCGGAGTCCGGTATGGTCACCGACCCGATCACGGTCCGGCCGGACGCCACGCTGCACGAGGCGGACGCGCTGTGCGCGAAGTTCCGCATCAGCGGGGTGCCGGTCACGGACGCCGTGGGCAAGCTGCTCGGCATCGTCACCAACCGTGACATGGCCTTCGAGGTCGACCGGGGCCGCCAGGTCCGCGAGGTCATGACCCCGATGCCGCTGGTCACCGGCAAGGTGGGGATCTCCGGCGAGGACGCGATGCAGCTGCTGCGCCGCCACAAGATCGAGAAGCTGCCGCTGGTCGACGACGCGGGCCTGCTCAAGGGCCTGATCACGGTCAAGGACTTCGTGAAGGCCGAGAAGTACCCCCACGCGGCGAAGGACGCGGGCGGCCGGCTGGTCGTCGGCGCCGCCGTCGGCGTCGGCGACGAGTCGTACGAGCGGGCGCAGGCGCTGGTCGAGGCCGGGGCCGACTTCCTGGTCGTGGACAGCGCGCACGGCCACAGCCGGGGCATCCTCGACATGATCGCCAAGATCAAGTCCAATATCGCGGTCGATGTGGTGGGCGGCAATGTCGCCACCAGGGACGGCGCCCAGGCGCTGATCGACGCGGGGGTGGACGGGGTCAAGGTCGGCGTCGGTCCGGGCTCGATCTGCACCACGCGCGTGGTCGCGGGCATCGGCGTGCCGCAGGTGACGGCGATCTACGAGGCCGCCCGCGCCTGTCACGCCGCCGGAGTGCCGCTGATCGGCGACGGCGGTCTGCAGTTCTCGGGCGACATCGCCAAGGCGATCGCGGCCGGTGCGGACACCGTGATGCTGGGCAGCCTGCTGGCCGGCTGCGAGGAGTCGCCGGGCGAGATGGTCTTCATCAACGGCAAGCAGTTCAAGTCCTACCGGGGCATGGGCTCCCTGGCCGCCATGCAGACGCGTGGCCAGGCCCGCTCGTACTCCAAGGACCGCTACTTCCAGGACAACGTCCTGTCCGAGGACAAGCTGGTCCCCGAGGGCATCGAGGGCCAGGTGCCCTACCGTGGTCCGCTGGCCTCGGTCGCGCACCAGCTGGTGGGCGGTCTGCGGGCGTCGATGGGCTATGTCGGCTCGGCCAATGTGGCGGAGTTGAAGGAGAAGGGCCGCTTTGTGCGGATCACCGCGGCGGGCCTCAAGGAGAGCCACCCGCATGACATCCAGATGACCACCGAGGCGCCGAACTACTCTGGCCGTTGATCCACGCTGTCCGCTGATCCGTGCTGTCCGTGCTGTCCGTGCCATCCGCGCCGTTCACCCGGGCGACCTTGCGACGGTGCGGGCAGGGATACTGGGACGGCTGTTCGTGAACAGGGAAAGGCACCCACGTGACTGAGATCGAGATCGGGCGCGGTAAGCGCGGCCGCAGGGCGTACGCGTTCGACGACATCGCCGTTGTGCCGAGTCGTCGCACCCGGGACCCGAAGGAGGTCTCGATCGCCTGGCAGATCGACGCCTACCGCTTCGAGCTGCCGTTCCTGGCCGCGCCGATGGACTCGGTGGTCTCGCCCCGCACCGCGATCCGCATCGGTGAGCTCGGCGGCCTCGGGGTGCTCAACCTCGAGGGGCTCTGGACCCGTTACGAGGACCCGGAGCCGCTGCTGGCGGAGATCGCCGAGCTGGACGAAGGCACCGCGACCACCCGGATGCAGGAGATCTACGCCGAGCCGATCAAGGAGGAGCTGATCGGCCAGCGCCTGAAGGAGGTGCGGGACGCGGGCGTGGTGACCGCCGCCGCCCTGTCCCCGCAGCGCACGGCGCAGTTCTCCAAGGCCGTGGTGGACGCGGGGGTCGACATCTTCGTGATCCGCGGCACCACGGTCTCCGCCGAGCATGTCTCCGGCGCCGCCGAGCCGCTCAACCTCAAGCAGTTCATCTATGAGCTGGACGTCCCGGTGATCGTGGGCGGCTGCGCCACCTACACGGCCGCGCTGCACCTGATGCGCACCGGCGCGGCCGGTGTGCTGGTCGGCTTCGGCGGCGGCGCCGCGCACACCACCCGCAATGTGCTGGGCATCCAGGTGCCGATGGCCACTGGGGTCGCCGATGTCGCCGCCGCCCGCCGGGACTACATGGACGAGTCCGGTGGCCGCTATGTGCATGTGATCGCCGATGGCGGCGTGGGCTGGAGCGGCGATCTGCCGAAGGCCGTCGCCTGTGGCGCGGACGCGGTGATGATGGGTTCCCCGCTGGCGCGGGCCACCGACGCACCGGGCCGCGGTCACCACTGGGGCATGGAGGCCGTGCACGACGAGGTGCCGCGCGGCAAGCGGATGAACCTGGGCACGGTGGGCTCCACCGAGGAGATCCTCCTCGGTCCCTCGCACACCACCGACGGTTCGATGAACTTCTTCGGCGCGCTGCGCCGCGCGATGGCCACGACCGGCTACTCGGAGCTGAAGGAGTTCCAGCGGGTCGAGGTCACGGTCGCTCCGTCGGCCCGCGACAAGCGCTGAGCGTTCTTCACGGGCCGGTTCAACCGGTTCACGGGCCGGTTCAACCGGTTCGGCAACCGGTTCAGCAAGGGGAGGGCCCCGACCGCCTCGCGGTCGGGGCCCTCCCCTCGCTGTGTTGCTCGTGGGCTCAGCGGTTGCTGATCCGGTAGGCGGTGCTGACCGCGGCGACCGGCGCGAGCGCCATGAAGATGTAGGTCAGCGCGTCGGAGTCTTCCTTCCACGACTTCCACAGGTCGCTGAAGTGGTCGAAGAAGATCTCGTTCGAGGAGAGCACCTGGCTGCTGGCGCCGCCGCCGATCTTGTCGGCGTAGTTGCTCATCACATCGTGCAGGATCATGGCGTAGCCGTAGAGCTCGCCGAGGAACACCGCGGCCAGGGCCAGCACCGCGCCGACCACCCACAGTCCCGTGTTGCGGCCGCCCAGCTTGGCGACCGCCAGACCGATGAGCGCGCCGACGACCACACCGGCGTACGCGAACTGCGTGACCTCCGGCGGGGTCTTGTCCGTGTTCGCCATCGCGCTCAGCAGGAACGCGTAGAGGAACGCGCCGACGACCGTGGCCACGAGGGCGGCGCCCACCGCCAGCAGCGGGTTGCCGGGGCGGCCGGCCGGCGGCGCGGGCGGCGGGAAGCCGCCGCCGTACTGCGGCTGAGGCTGCTGGGGCTGCTGCGGCTGCCCCTGCGGGTAGCCGTAGCCGGGCTGCTGCGCGGAGCCGTACCCACCGGCCTGCTGGGGCGGGGCGGGCTGCTGCGGATAGCCACCCGGCTGCTGCGGGTACCCGCCTGGCTGCTGTGGCTGCTGCCAGTTCTGGCTCATGGAATTCCCCCGGGGATGAAGGTGTTGAGACCGCGTTCCGGGGACAGCTCGGCTGATGAGCGGCTGCGGGCTGGGAACGCGGAAGGAAACTTTCGAGCCATAAAACTAACAGGCAGGCATGACAATCAGACAAGTCGTGTCTGACGTCCGTGACATGGCTGGGACCGGACGGAGACACGTTGGCCCGGCATATGGGGATTCGTCGCCGCTATTCGGTGACGCGCTTCGCGACGAGGTAACTTTCCGCTCCCGCCACGGCGTAGAAGGTGATGTCGTTGCGCCCGAGGATATGATCGTGCCAGTAGTCCGCCACCAGCCCGAAGTGCTTGATCAGGGTGTCGGAGGTGGGCCAGGAGCTCTCGTCCCCCATCAGTACCGCGGCGCCGATCAGTTGCGCCAGCGAGACACTGACCACGGCCAGCGGTATGCCGACGAGCGCCAGCAGCGGCGCCCGGCCGCCCAGCTTGCCCAGCGCGGCGCCGGTCAACAGTCCGATGCACAGCGCCCAGTAGCCGACCTCCTGGCCACGGTGGCCGATTTTGCCCTGGATGAAGCCGAAGACCACGGCTCCGAGCAGGGCCGCCGCGATGCCCGCCGCGAGGCCACGGGCCGGCCGTGGGGCCTGAGCTGCGGAGGGAACGGACGCGATCATGTCGGCAAGGTAGCAGTGGCATGGCCGCACGGTGGTGCGAATGACATCAGTGCCGGGACAGAATCCGGCATAAGCAATAATGTCAACTTATGGCGCAGAACAAGTCGTTCAATGGGCGTGACATGGGTATCGACCTCGGCACCGCCAACACACTGGTGTACGTCCGGGGCAGGGGCATCGTGCTCAACGAGCCGTCGGTTGTGGCCGTGAACACAGTCGACGGCAGTGTGCTGTCGGTGGGTTCGGCGGCCAAGGAGACCATGGGGCGGACGCCGGCGAACATCGTCGCCGTGCGGCCGCTGCGCGATGGCGTGATCGCCGATTTCGAGATCGCCGAGCGCATGCTGCGGTACTTCATCAAGAAGGTCATGGGCAGCCGCCGGCTGGCCCGTCCCCGCGTGGTGGTCTGTGTGCCCTCCGGGATCACCGGCGTTGAGCGGCGCGCGGTGATGGAGGCCGCCACCCAGGCCGGGGCGCGTCAGGTGCATCTGGTCGAGGAGCCCATCGCGGCGGCGATCGGCGCGGGGCTGCCGGTGAGCGAGCCGACCGGCTGCATGGTGGTCGACATCGGCGGCGGTACGACGGAGGTCGCCGTGGTCTCGCTGGGCGGCATCGTCACCGCGCGGTCGGTGCGCACCGCGGGCGACGCGATGGATGTCGCGATCAGCTCCTATGTGAAGAAGCAGTACGCGCTGGCGATCGGTGAGCGGTCCGCCGAGGAGATCAAGGTCTCCATCGGATCCGCGTCGCCCACCGGGCCGCTGTCCGTACCGCGGGTCTCGGAGTCCGTCCGGCGGCCCGAGCGGAATGTCGAGGTGTTCATCCCGGGCCAGAGCGAGGACAACGAGGACACCCAGGCGCTGCTGCCGCCGGACCGCTGCACCATCCGCGGCCGGGACCAGGCGACCGGGCTGCCCAGGGTGCTCGAACTGACCTCGGACGAGGTGCGGCAGGCCCTCGCCGAGCCGGTGGACAGCATCGTCGCGGCGGTGCGGGCCACGCTCGACGAGACCCCGCCGGAGCTGGCGGGCGACATCATGGACCGCGGCATCGTGCTGACCGGCGGCGGGGCCCTGCTGCGCGGCCTGGACGTACGGCTGGGGCGCGAGCTGAACATCCCGGTGCTGGTGGCCGACGACCCGCTGGACTGCGTGGCCATCGGCACCGGCCGCTGCGTGGAGGACTTCGCCTCCCTGCGCACCGCGATGGACGCACGGCCCCGGCGGCCGGACGCCGTGCGGGTGTGACGCCGAGGCGCTCCGCTGGGAATGCCCCGAGATGCCGTCGATCGTCTTGCGGCGCCGTCGCGGCCGGTCCCACGCATCGGCACAGCCCCGCGCCCCTTCGGGGCGCCGTTCGAACCGCGGCCGACTTCGGCGATCCGCTGAGGCGTCTCGGGGCGGCCCGGCGGGTCTCCCCGGGGTGGCGGCCTTGAGCGTGCGGCATCGCCCCCGGCGTGGTGGGCTGGTGACACCGCGTCGGTCCCGTGCGGCGTGGGCGGACGGCAGTCGCGGGCGTCGAGGTGGTGGTCGTGGGGCGCGGCAGGACGTACCGGCGGGCGGTCGTCGCGACCGCCACCACGATCCTGGTCGCGATCACTTCCGTGCTGACGCCCGCCGGGGCAGCCGCGATGGCCCTGGCGGACGGCCGGGAGGTTCATGCCGCGGCCGCCATGGCAGCCACGCAGGGCAGCATGCCGTACGGAGCCATTCCGGCGAACGGTCGCGGGGCTCAGGACGTCACGAGGGCGCGGGGCCGTGGGGCTCAGAGCGCCGCTCCGGCGAACGGCCGGGGTGCTCGGGGCGGTACGCCGCAGGGCCGTGGGCATCATGGTGCCGCTCCGGGGAGCGGCCGGGGGGCTCATGGGGCCGCGCCGCAGGGTCGTGGGGCTCGGGGCGTCACGACGACTCAGGGCCGTGGGGCTCACCGCCTCGCCCCCGCGGACGGTCGCGGGGCTCAGGGCGTCGCGATGGCGCGGGGCCGGGGTGCTCGCAGCGTCGCCCCGGCGGGCGGCCGGGGGGCTCAGGGCGGTACCACGGTGGGCGGCCGAGAGGCTCGCGTCGCCGCGTCGCGCGGCCGTGGGCCTGACGGCGGCCGCACGGCCCACGCCCCCTCCGCTCCCTCCCGCCGGTACCCCGTGTCCGTCGAGCTGGCCTCCCTCACCCCTGCCGTGATCCGTCAGGGCGGCGACCTGAGGATCAGCGGGCGGGTCACCAATACCTCCGGGCGGCGGGTCGGGGCCGCGCGGATCGGGGTGCGGATCGGGGCCTCCGGGGCGATCGACACCCGGGGCGGGCTCGCCACCGTGGCCCGTCGTACGCCTCTGACCCGGGCCGACGGCCCCGAGGTGGCCGACCGCACGGCCCGTCTCGCCCCGCTGCCGACCGGCGCCGAGCGGGGCTTCCGGCTCACCGTGCCCGTCCCCGACCTGGAGCTGGACGGCGCCGGGGCGTACGCGCTCACCGTGGATGTCGTTCGCGCGGACGGAGCGGGCGCCGGGACCGTGCTCGGGCTGACCCGCACCCATCTGTCCGCGTATCCCGACGCCACCCGGCTGGAGCCGCTGCGCACCACCGTACTGTGGCCCGTGCTGGACACCCCGCGGATGGAGGCGCTGACCCTGCGCACCCAGGACACCGTGTTGCCGGTCTTCCGCGACGATCAGCTGACCGCCGCCTTCGGGCCGGGCGGGCGGCTGCGGCGGCTGGTGGAGATGGGCAAGGGGCAGCCGGTCACCTGGGTCCTCGATCCGGATCTGATCGTCCAGGCGCGGGCCATGGTCGCCGGGTACCGGGTGGCCCGTACACCAGGTGACACCGATCCGCAGCGGGCCACCGAGGGGAAGGGCGGCGAGGCGGCGGCGGGCTGGCTGGCCGCGCTCCGCGCGGCGGTCCGGGGCCGGGAGGTGATCGCGCTGCCGTACGCGGACCCGGATCTGGCCTCGCTCGCCCGCGGCGGCGGTGTCCCGCTCGCCGGGCTGCTGCGCCGGGCCTCGCGCACCGGCCGGAGCGTGGTGGACCGGGCGCTGGGCGTCCACGCGCGCGCCGGTGTGGGCTGGCCCGCGGGCGGCGAGCTGGACGACGGGATCGCCCGGTACGCCAAGGGGCTCGGCCTGGACACGGTGCTCGCCTCGGGCGCCGGGGTGGCCTCCGCCGGTGAGCTGGTCTCGGAAGGGGCCACCGACGACGGCGCCGTCTCACTCGAGGGCGGCACGACCGCGCTGCGCTACGACGCGGCGATCGCGTCCCAGCTCTTCGCGAGCCACCCGGCCGCGGGCGCCTCCGGCGCGCCCGCCCGGCTGCGCTTGCGCCAGAGGCTGCTCGCCGAGACCCTCACGGCCGCGAGGGAGCTGCCGTACGCCCGCCGCGAGCTGGTGATGGTGCCGCCGCGCCGGATGCCGCTCGCGGTCGCCCGGGTGCTGCTCACGGTGGTGGCCGAGGGCCGTAAGGCGGGCTGGCTGGAGCCGGCCGGGTTCGCGGCCGCGCTGCGCAAGCCCTCGGCGGGGCGGCTGCGGGGCTTCGACGGCTATCCGCTCGCGCGGCACGCCTCCGAGCTGCCGCCCGCCCGGCTCGCGGCGGTGGTCCGGGACCGGCTGCGGATGCGGGCCCTGGCCAAGGTGCTGTCGGACGCGCGGGCCACCGCCGCGTCCGTACGGGCCGCGCTGGCCCGCTCCGTCGCGACCGCCTGGCGCGCCGACCCGGCGGGCGCGTCCTCGTACCAGCGGGGGGTGTCCCGCTATCTGACCGCCTCGATCGCGTCGGTGCGGCTGGTGCCGAAGTCCACGGTGGTGGTGACCGGGGGTTCGGCGACCATCCCGGTCACCGTCGACAACGGCCTCCAGCAGGATCTCACCGGGGTGGAGCTCCGAGTCCTCTCCAGCCGCCCCGAGCGGCTGACCGCCCGGGACCGCGCGATGCCGGTCCAGGCGTCGCGCGCGGTGAGCCGTACGGTGCGGATCCGGGTGGAGGCGTACGCGAACGGGCCGGTGCGGCTGACCGCCCAGCTCTACACCACCACCGACGGCAGGCCCTGGGGCGCGCCGATGACGTTCACGGCGGATGTGCGGTCGGTGCCGTCGGGAGCGGTGATCTTCGTGCTGGGCGGGACGGCGCTGATCGTGCTGGCGGTCGCGTTCCGGCTGCGGCGTACCCGGAGCCGGTGACGGCGTACCCGGACTCGGTGACGCCGTACGCGGACCCGGTGACGGGGTACCCGGACCCGGTGACGGCGGGGCCCGGACCCGGGCCGGGCGGCTCTCACAGCCGGTGCGCCGTCCCCGCCGGTCCCGCGCCCCGGGTGTCCAGCAGCAGCTGGGCCTTCACCGACAGCCCCTGGAGGTCATAGGTGCGGTGCGGCTGCAGCAGGACGGTCAGGTCGGCGTCGGCGGCCGCCTCGTACACCGAGTCGGCGCGCTCCACCTCGCGCCCCAGCACCCGCCAGCGCGTGACGTAGGGATCGTGGTAGCTGAGCCGGGCGCCCAGCTCGATCAGCCGGGAGGCGATCTCCCGCGCGGGTGAGCCCTCGGCGTCGGCGACGTCGGCCTTGTAGCCGACGCCCAGCAGCAGTACGTGCGCCCCGCGCGCCGACTTCCCGTACTCGTTGAGCAGGGCCGTGCAGCGGCGCGTGACATAGCCCGGCATCCGCCCGTTGACCTGCTGCGCGAGCTCCACCATGCGCAGCGGGATGCCGAGGCCGCGCTGTGGGTCGGCCATGTGGCCGTGGTCTACCGGCACGCCGTGGCCGCCGACGCCGGGGCCGGGGCGGAAGGACTGGAAGCCGAACGGCTTGGTCTCGGCGCAGCGGACCACGTCCCACACATCGACGCCGAGGTCATGGCAGTACACGGCCATCTCGTTGACCAGGGCGATGTTGACGTGCCGGTAATTGGTCTCCAGGACCTTGACCGTCTCGGCCTCGCGCGTGCCGCGGGCCCGGACGACCTTCTCGGTGAAGCGCCCGTAGAAGGCGGCGGCCGCCTCGGTGCAGGCGGGGGTGAGGCCGCCGATGACCTTGGGGGTGTTGGCGGGGCCGTGGGCCCGGTTGCCCGGGTCGTGGCGGCAGGGGGAGTAGGCGAGGTGGAAGTCGCGCCCGGCCCGCAGTCCGGATCCCTCCTCGAGAAGTGGACGGAGGAATTCCTCGGTGGTGCCGGGGTACACGGTCGATTCCAGCAGAACGGTGGTGTGCGGGCGAAGCCTCGCCGCGAGCGTACGGGCCGCCTCGCCGACCGCCGACAGATCCAGTCTGCGGTCGTCCCCGCGCGGGGTCGGGGCGCAGATCACAGCGGTGCGGACGCGGCCGAGTTCGGCGGGGTCGGCGGTGATCCGGAAGCCCTGGGAGGCCATCCGGCGCAGCTCGGCGGCGGAGAGCAGGCCCTCGCCCGAGCCGGCGGGCAGCCGTCCGGCCCGGAGGTCGTGAGCCGCGCGCGGATCGGGGTCGTAGCCGACGGTGCGGATGCCGGCGGCGGTGGCCCACCGGGCGAGAGGAATACCGAGATGACCGAGTCCGATGACGGCGAGATCTGCGGGCATGACGTCGTGTCGTCCTTCCCGGGACGATGTCGGATGGCGCAAAGGCAGACTAAGCGGAAATATGACTCGTATTCAGTATTGGTGAGGGGTGTTGACACGGTGTCGCGTCGATGGCCGGAGCAGCGGCATGGCATGGAGGGGAGAAAGCCAGGAAAATCGGCAGGGCGGCGTGGCGTCGATCACAACGGGAGGCAGCGGTGAAAACACCGGCACTGGGACCGGCCGAGCGCGGCGAGGCGCTGGCCCGGATGGCGGACCGTGAGCTCGATGTCCTGGTCGTGGGCGGCGGAGTGGTCGGCGCGGGCACCGCGCTGGACGCCGCGACACGGGGCCTGGAGACCGGTCTGGTCGAGTCGCGGGACTGGGCCTCCGGCACCTCCAGCCGGTCCAGCAAGCTGATCCACGGCGGACTGCGCTATCTGGAGATGCTGGACTTCGCACTGGTGCGCGAGGCGCTGAAGGAGCGCGGGCTGCTGCTGGAGCGGATCGCACCGCACCTGGTCAAGCCCGTGCCGTTCCTGTATCCGCTGAAACACCGGGTCTGGGAGCGGTTCTACGCGGGCTCGGGCGTCGCGCTCTACGACACCATGTCGGTCTCCTCGGGGCACGGCCGCGGACTGCCCGCCCACCGCCATCTGAGCCGCGGGCGTGCGCTGCGCGTCGCCCCCTGTCTCAAGAAGGACGCGCTGGTCGGGGCGTTGCAGTACTACGACGCCCAGATGGACGACGCCCGCTATGTCACCACGCTGGTGCGCACGGCGGCGGAGTACGGCGCCCATGTGGCCAACCGCGCGCGGGTGGTCGGCTTCCTGCGGGAGGGCGAGCGCGTGGTCGGCGCCCGGGTGCACGACCTGGAGCAGGGCGGTGAGTTCGAGGTCCGCGCCCGGCAGGTGGTCAACGCCACCGGGGTGTGGACCGACGAGACCCAGGCGCTGATCGGCGAGCGCGGCCAGTTCCACGTCCGGGCCTCCAAGGGCATCCACCTGGTGGTCCCCAAGGACCGCATCCACTCCACGACCGGGCTGATCCTGCGCACCGAGAAGAGCGTGCTGTTCGTGATCCCCTGGGGCAGGCACTGGATCATCGGCACCACGGACACCGACTGGGACCTGGACAAGGCCCATCCGGCCGCCTCCAGCGCCGATATCGACTATCTGCTGGAGCATGTCAACGAGGTCCTCGCGGTGCCGCTGACCCGCGACGACGTGGAGGGCGTCTACGCCGGGCTGCGCCCGCTGCTGGCCGGGGAGTCGGACGCCACCAGCAAGCTCTCCCGCGAGCACACCGTCGCCCATCCGGTGCCGGGCCTGGTGGTGGTCGCGGGCGGCAAGTACACCACGTACCGGGTGATGGCCAAGGACGCCGTGGACGAGGCGGTGCACGGCCTCGACCGCCGGGTCGGGCCCTGTGTCACCGAGGAGATCCCGCTGGTCGGCGCCGTCGGCTACAAGGCGCTGTGGAACGCCCGGGAGCGGATCGGCCGGCAGCACGGGCTGCACGCGGCGCGGATCGAGCATCTGCTCAACCGCTACGGCTCGGCGGCGCAGGAGGTGCTGGACCTGATCGCGGTCGACGCCTCGCTGGGGAAGCCGCTCGCCGGGGCGGAGGACTATCTGCGCGCCGAGGTCGCCTACGCCGCCTCGCACGAGGGGGCCCGCCATCTGGACGACGTCCTCACCCGCCGCACCCGCATCTCGATCGAGACCTTCGACCGCGGTACGCGCTGCGCCCGCGAGGTGGCCGAGCTGATGGGGCCGGTGCTGGGCTGGGCCGATGACCAGCTCGACCGGGAGGTCCAGCACTACGAGAAGCGGGTGGAGGCGGAGCGCGAGTCGCAGCGTCAGCCGGACGATCTGACGGCTGACGCGGCCCGGCTGGGCGCGCCGGACATCATCCCGCTGTAGGAGGAGGCCGCGTGTCTTACTGGCCGTGTCCTACTGGTGAGGACAGAACTCGGCCTCGAGCAGGGACGTTTCGGCGGTCAGACCCGAGGCGGCGGTGCTGTTGAGCCGGTAGGCGAGGCTGTGGCGGCCGTCGGGGGTGGTCACGGCCAGCGCGTACGAGCCGTTGATCTCGCCGTTGTGGCCCCACAGCGTCACCCCGCACGCCAGCCGCACCGGGAACAGCCCCATGCCGTACCGGCCGTCGGAGGCGGAGGTGTTCCGCATCTGCCGCAGCTCGGCCCGGGGCACCACCTTGCCGCGCAGCAGACCGGGGAGGAGGCGGGTCAGATCGCCGAGCGTGGAGATCAGCTCCCCCGCGGCCCCGGCCGAGGAGGGGTTGAGGTCGGTGACATCGCGCCGGGCGCCACCGTCCCCGGCCCCGCCGTCCCGTGTGTACGCGCGGCCGTGCGGGTCCGGGAGGGTGGTGCGGGTGCCGGGGAAGGAGGTGCCGTGCAGCCGCAGGGGGACGAGCACGTCCCGCCGGGCCTCGGCCGCGTAGGAGCGGCCGGTGACCCGCTCGACGATCATGCCCAGCAGCACGTAGTTGGTGTTGGAGTAGCGCCAGTCGGCCCCGGGCGAGAAGTACGGGCGGTGCGCGACGGCGGTCCGTACCAGGGAGGCGGCGGTGCGGGTGCGGTCGGTCGCGGCGGACAGCTGACGCGCCAGCACCGGGTCGGTGGTGTAGTCGAACAGCCCGCTGGTCTGGTTCAGCAGCTGACGGATCGTGATGGCCCGGCCGTCGTTGCCCTGGCCGCGCACCAGCCCCGGGAGGTGCTCCTCCACCGTGTCGCCGAGGCCGAGCCGCCTCTGGGCGGCAAGACGCAGCGTCACCGCCGCGATGACGGCCTTGGTGAGGCTGCCCGCCCGGAAGTGGTCGTTCCGGTGGATCCGGCGTCCGGTGCGGACGTCCGCGACCCCCGAGGCGAGATACCGCGTGCCGCCGTCCTCCCGGCGGATGAGCACCGCGGCCCCCGGCGCGTCGCCCTGCGCCGCCAACCGCCGTACGGCGGCGCGCAGGACGCCGTCACGACCGCCTTCGGCGTCCGGGCTCGCGCTCGCCCGCGGGTCCGCGTCCCGGCCCGGTTCCGTGGCCGCCGCGCCGCAGCCGGACAGGACGAGTGCGAGGGCGGTCGCGAGCGCCACGGCGGTCGGCATACGGCTCCGCCTGTGCCATCGTATGGCGGAGATGGGCATGACACGGACCTCCGTTTCCTGCGTACTTCCAGATGGTCGCAGGTACCGCGGTGGCCGCCACGCCGCGCCCCGGACCCGGGGCGGTTCCGGGTCCGCGGATGAGAGACAATGGACGCTCTCCCAGGGTGGGTTCAGGGTGGGTAGATTTGCAGAGGGGTCGCATGTCGGAGGCTGAGAAGACGCAGGGTTCGACTGGGCGCCTCCTCGCCGGGCGGTACCGGCTCGGGGAGATCCTCGGTCAGGGCGGCATGGGCACGGTCTGGCGTGCGAGTGACCAGACCCTCGGCCGTACGGTCGCGGTCAAGGAGCTGCGCTTCCCGTCCAGCGTGGAGGAGGACGAGAAGAGACGGCTCATCACCCGTACGCTGCGCGAGGCGAAGGCGATCGCCCGGATCCGCAGCAACGGCGCCGTCACCGTCTACGACGTGGTCGACGAGGACGACCGCCCGTGGATCGTCATGGAGCTCATCGAGGGCCGCTCCCTCGCCGACGTCGTCCGCGACGACGGCCCGCTGACCCCCAAGCGCGCCGCCGAGGTCGGGCTCGCCGTCCTCGATGTGCTGCGCGCCGCCCACCAGGCGGGCATCCTGCACCGCGATGTGAAGCCCTCCAACGTGCTGATCTCGGACGACGGCCGCGTCGTCCTCACCGACTTCGGCATCGCCCAGGTCGAGGGCGACCCGTCGGTGACCTCGACCGGCATGCTGGTCGGCGCGCCCTCCTACATCTCCCCGGAGCGGGCCCGCGGCCACAAGCCCGGCCCACCGGCCGACCTGTGGTCGCTGGGCGGGCTGCTGTACGCGGCGGTGGAGGGCGTGCCGCCGTACGACAAGAGCACGGCCATAGCGACTCTGACGGCCGTGATGACCGAGCCGGTGGAGCCGCCGAAGAACGCGGGCCCGCTGGAGGAGGTCATCTACGGCCTGCTCACCAAGGACCCGGACCGGCGGCTCGACGACGCCGGGGCGCGGGGGCTGCTGGAGCACGTGGTGAACGGGCCCGAGGTGACCAAGGCCCCCGCCGACGCGACCCGCACGATGAGCCTGCCGCCCGCCCCGTCGAAGGAGGACGAGGCCGCCGCCGAGGCCAAGGAGACGGCCGCCGCGGAGCGCAGACGCGGCGCGCTGAAGTCGGTGCGCAACGCGGCCGCGGCCGCGGCCGCGAAGAAGGTGGGGGGCAAGAGCGAGGCGGAGCCGGAGTCGGCGTCGACGTCGGGCGCGAAGTCCGGCGCGAAGTCCGGAGCGGCGGGCTCCGGAGCGGCGGGCTCAGCGGCGGACGCCGCGACGCCCGAGGCCGCGCCCACCCCGCGGCCTTCCCTGCCGCCGCGCGCCTCGATCACCGACGTGGTCCCCAGGCGCACGCTGATCATCATCGCGGTGGTCGTGGTGCTCGCCATCGTGGCCACCGTGCTCGCCGTCGTCCTGAACGACGGCGGGGACGGCGGCGACAAGGCCAAGGGCTCCTCCGGCGGTGACAAGTCCGCCTCCGCCGGGGCCTCGGGAGGCTCCAAGGAGGACCAGGGCAAGGGCACCGACAAGACCGGCCAGTCGGCGGGCGAGTCGCCGAAGGAGGGGACTTCCGGCGGCAAGCAGAGCGGTCAGCCGGATGCCTCCAAGGGTTCGGACGACAACTCGGGCAAGGGCGGCGGAAGCGGCGACAACAGCGGTAAGGGCAAGGGCGACGGCGGTAAGGGCGGCCTGCCCGACGGCTACAAGACCGTCAAGAGCTCCGACTTCCCGTTCAGCATGGCCATGCCGGAGGGCTGGTCGGTCCACTCCGGGAGCTATTCCGGAAGCCGTAAGTATTACGGCGGGTCCAGCATTCCGCGTATTCAGATCGACTTCACCAACGCGCCGAAGTCTGACGCGGAGGCGGACTGGCGCAAGGGCGAGGAGAACGCCCGCCGCACCATGTCCGGCTACAAGGGCCTCGGCATCAAGTCGGTGGACTGGCATGGCTATCCGACCGTCGCGGACTGGGAGTTCGAGCGCGACCAGGACGGCAAGCGGGTCCGGGTGCTCAACCGCGGTTTCAAGGCGGACAGCAGCCATGGCTTCGCCATACTGATCACCTGCGAGGCGAGCAAGTGGGACGACAAGGAGTGCGTCACCCTCCGCCAGACCGCCTTCGACACGTTCAAGATTACGGACTGAACACTCCTGTCGGCGAAGCGTCGTTCGGGCACGTATCGTGAGAGGCCCTAGACTGTGCGCAGCCGCAGGAACTCGCCAAAACGACCATATTTGAAGGGTTTCAGGCTGCGCTGATCGCTGATGAGGGCGGCGTTGGTCGCGCGCTTGGGGAGGCGTCGTGGAGGAGTACGCGGGCCGGGTGCTGGCCGACCGCTATCGCCTGCCCCTGCCGCCCGCCGACGAATACGAACTCGTCGAGACCCGCGCCTTCGACACCTACAGCGGGCAGGAAGTCCATCTGCGGCAGATACCACTGCCCGAGGTCGTCGACGCGGAAGTCGTGGGCGACGACGCGCGGTGGGGCGGCGGGCCGTCGGGGCGGAACGGCACGTTCGCCGGTGCCGGGCGTACGGCCCGGGGCAGCGGTGACCCGGCCGTCCGGCGCGCCATCGCCGCGGCGACATCCGCCGCGCAGATCCCCGACCATCCCCGGCTCGGCCAGGTCTTCCATGTCTTCGCGGAGGCCGGGAGCCTGTGGATCGTCAGCGAACTGGTCTCCGGCCGCCCGCTGGCCGCGCTGCTCGCCGAGGGCACGCTGTCCCCGCACCGCGCCGCCGAGGTCGCCAACGACATCCTTACGGCGCTGCGCGCCCTGCACGCCCACGGCTGGGTCCACCGCAACATCACCGCCCGTACGGTGCTGTTGTGCGACGACGGGCGCGCGATGCTCACGGGGCTGGCGGCGGGTGCGGCGGAGGAGGCGCTGTGCGGCTACGACCCCGTTCCGGCACCCGCGTCTTCGCCGTCCCCGGACGCCGTGTCCGCTGCCGAGGACGCCCCGTCGGCTGACGCCCCGGCCGCCCTGCCGCCGGGCCCGGCGGGTTCCGGCGACCACCCGGACCGGGCCGCCCAGGGCCCGGCGCAGCGAGGGGACGAAGGGCGCGCCGCCATCCCCGGGGCCCGTACGGCCGAGGGCGGCGAGGGGCGGCCGCACGGTGGCCCGCGCTACGACGACCAGGGCGCAGCGGGAGGCTTCCGGCCGCCGGGCCGTCCTTACGGCGGCCACGAACCGGCGGGCGCGGCCCGGCCCGACGCCGAGGGCCGGGAACACGGTGGCCAGGGCACATCGACGAGCCTGCCCGAGCCACGGTCGCCTTACGGAGACCACGGGGCGATGGAGGCGAATCCGGAGCCTGGTGCGGGGGGTTCGGCGGGGCCGGGCGCAGGTGGCCCGGCGGACGCGGGTGGCTCGGCGGGCGCGGGCGCGGGTGCGGGCGGTCCGGCGGGGCCGGGCGTGGGCGCCGGTGGTCCGGTGCGGTCCCGCCCTGGTGGTCCGGTGTACCGGGATCAGGTGACGTTCGGTCCGGGGGCCGGTGGGCCCATGGCGCCTTACCGGGACCAGGCGGCCGCCGGTGAGCTGCCCGGCCCTCGGCAACCGGAACAGCCGGGACAGCCGGGACAGCCAGGACAACCGGGACAGCTGGGACAGCCGGGCGACCGGGAGGGCGAACGGGGCGGCGTCGGCGCCGATGCGCCCAACGCGGCCGCGCGCGCGGCGCGGGCCAGCGCCATCGCCGCCTACGCGGCGGGCGCGCGAGCCGCCGCACGGGCCAACGTCGACGCGGCCACCCGCTCTCCGCACACCCCCGAGCCCGCCCCGACGCCCGCCCGCGCCCCCGAGCCCGACCCGGAGCCGGTGACCGGCGGCGCCCGCTGGCCCGGTCAGCCGGAGGCCTTGGAGAACGCCAGGCCGACCGCCTCCGAAGGCCCGTCCGCCCCCGAAGGCGGCTCCTGGGACTCCGGCGGAGCCACCGGCGGCGGCCCCGCCACCGCGCTCGCCGCCGAACGCGCCCGCCAGGCCCGTATCGTCGTGGTCGGCGCCGTCACCGAGCGGTGGGCGCCCGAGCAGGCGGGCCCGGTCCATGAGAACTGGCGGCTGGCGCCCCCGGTCGGCCCCGCCGCCGATCTGTGGGCGCTCGGCGCGCTGCTGTTCCGCGCGGTGCAGGGCCATGCCCCGTACCCGGAGGAGAGCGCCGCCGAGCTGGTGCAGATGGTCTGTGGGGAGGCGCCCGCGTACGCGGAGGAGTGCGGTGCGCTGCGCCCCGTCGTCGAGTCGCTGATGCGCCAGGACCCCACCGAGCGCCCGGACTTCGAGGAGCTGCGCGGCTGGCTGCGGTCCCTTATCCGGGCGGCGCCCGAGCCGGACGTCGGCATCAGCACGGTCACGGTGCCGTCGCTCGGCTCCGGTGGTGCGTCCGACCCCCGGCGGTTGCCGATCGTCCGCAGGCGGGGCTGGCTGGTGCGCAGGGGCCGGGGCCGCCGCCCGGCCGCGGCGGCCGACGCGCCGGTGGGCCACGCGCGGCACCGGCGGGACAAGCGCGAGAAGCGGGAGAAGAGAGAGCCCCGGGAGGCCCGGCAGGCTCCTCCGGCGCCCCCCACCCAGCGCAAGCCGCGCAAACTCGGGCGGATGCTGCTGCTCCTGATCCTGCTGGGGCTGGCGGCCGCGGTGCTCTACGCGATGATGTTCATGCCGCGCTCCAAGGACGACGGCGGCCAGGAACGTACGGGCTCGGCCGGTACGCCCAGCGCGGCGCCGCATGACCCCGCGGGCGGCGACGGCGACAAGGGCGACGGCGACGAGGGGGAGGCCGGAAAGCCCGCCGACCCCGACGGCCCCGGCGACCAGGAGCCGCAGTCCACCGACCCGGCCGGGCTGGCGAAGGGCTTCGAGGTCCGTAAGGACCCCAAGGGCTTCAAGGTCGCCGTTCACGAGGGCTGGACCCGCCGGGGCGAGAACGGCCGCGGCCAGATCCGCTACATCGGCGGCGACTTCGAGCTGGTGGTCGTGGCCGGGCGGGACAAGATGTCCGAGTTCGGCGGCGACCCGATGGCGTACCAGCAGGACCGCGAGGCCGAACTGTCCGCCTTCCGCGGCTCCTCCTGGGCCTCGTCCTCGGGGCTGCGGCGGATCGACGTCGGCCGTACGGCGATGGCGGAGGGCGCGTTCACCTGGCGCGACAGCAGCGGTCGGAATGTGTACGCGCGCAACCTCGCGATGCTGATCGACGGCCGCTACCACGTGGTCCTGGTCATCGGCCCGTCCGATGAGCGCCGGGCGGTCAACCAGTACTTCGACCAGGCCACGGCCACGTACAGCACCACCACCGGCTAGCCCCTAGGCGGTTCCCTCCGCGAACCGCTCCCGCAGCTGGTACTTCAGCACCTTCCGCAGCGTCTCGTTCCGAGGCAGGGCGTCCACGAGTTCGAGCCGCTCCGGCAGCTTGTGCACCGACAGTCCGGCCTCCCGCAGATACGACACGACCTGGCCGAGGGTCAGCGCCGTCGCCCCGGCCGGCTGTTCCACGACGGCGCAGACCAGCTCGCCCCGGTCCGGGTCGGGCAGGCCGATCACCGCCACATCGCCCACGTCCGGGTGCCGGTACAGCAGCTGCTCGATCTCCTTGGCCGAGATGTTCTCGCCCTTGCGGATGATGATGTCCTTGGCGCGGCCGGTCAGCACCAGATGGCCGCTCTCCGTGAGGTGGCCGAGATCGCCGGTGAGGAAGAAGCCGTCCGCGTCGAAGGCCTTACGGCTCTCGGCCTCGTCGAGATATCCGGCGCAGACCGCCTCGCCGCGCAGCCGCACGTGACCGTCCACCACCCGGATCTCCATCTCCTTGGGCGGCCGGCCCTCGGTGGTGGCGAGGTTCTCGTCCGTGTCGTCCGGCGCTCCCATGGTGATCATGGGGACTTCGGTCATCCCGTAGCCGTGGGTGAGTGTGCAGCCCAGCTCCCGTACGACCTCGTAGTAGAGCTCGGGCGGCTTGGGCGCGCCGCCGCCCGCGAGGAGCCGCAGGGTGGGGATGAGCCGGCGCGCGGGGTTCTTGCGCTGCTCGGCCAGGAACATCGAGTAGAAGGCGGTGCTGCCGCCCGCGACCGTCACCCCGTGCCGCCGGTAGGCGGGCAGCGACTCCGGCAGCGAGAAGTGTTCGAGCAGCACGGCCGGGAAGCCGTAGAGCAGCAGCATCACGGTGTAGTCGGGCCCCGCGACATGGGCGTACGGGAAGGCCATGGACCCGACGTCGTCCGGGCCGAGCCGCAGCGCGTGGGCGAGGCAGGCACCGGCGGCGATGAGGCTGCGGTCGGTGTGCAGCACGCCCTTGGGGTCGGAGGTGGTGCCCGAGGTCCAGTAGATCCAGCGGACGGCCCGTCCGTCGGTGGGCGGTGGCGGCAGCCGCAGCGCCTTGGGGTCGGCCACCGGCAGCGTGTCGTACGCCTCGAAGACCATCGGCGGCTCTGGCAGTTCGGCGGCCAGGCGGCGCGCCATCGCGGTGTGGTCGAAGCCGCGCCACCGGCCGGGCACGGCGAAGAACCGCGCCCCGGACTCGCGGAGCGCGAACCGCACCTCGCGGTCGCGGTAGTACGGGATGAGCGGGGTCTGCACGGCGCCGAGGCGAGCGAGCGCCATGGTCAGCACGACTGTCTCGATCCGGGTTGGCAGCTGCCAGGCGACCCGGCTGCCGGGGCGTATCCCCAGCCGGTACAGCCCGGCGGCGGTCCGCTCGGCGCGGGTGCGCAGGGCGCCGAAGGTCAGCCGCCGGTCATGGCGGGCGGAGGCGGTGGCCTGGAGCAGGGCGGGGGCGTCGGGGGTGAGGGCGGCGCGGCGATCGAGCAGCTCCCACAGCGTCGCCGAACTGCCGAGCTCATGCGCGATGTCGGTCATCCCGGCCTCCCGTGGGACGGTAGCTGACGACCCATCAGATAGTGCTCGAAGCGTAAGGGCGCGCGCCTTGTCGGTCCAGGGGGTGCGGACTAGCCTGCGGAGGCCCAACTTTGTCTGACGGCCCATCAGAAACGGAGGTCGGCCGCTGATGGATCTCACCTACACGGAGGACGAGGAGGACTTCCGCCACCGGCTGCGCGCCTGGCTCGCCGAGATCCTGCCCAAGCTGCCGGACCGCCCGCACCCGGCCGACTGGCCCGGCCGCCGCGCCTATGACTGCGGCTGGCAGCGCATGCTCCACGACGCGGGCTACGCAGGGCTGCACTGGCCCGAGGACGCGGGCGGCCGGGGCGCGACGCCCACCCAGCATCTGATCTTCCTGGAGGAGACCGAGCGGGCCGGTGCGCCCTATGTGGGCGCGGGTTTCGTCGGACTCCTGCACGCGGGCCCCACCATCGCCGCCGAGGGCACCCCCGAACAGCGGGCGCGCTGGCTGCCGCCGATCCTGCGCGGGGACGAGGTCTGGTGCCAGGGGTTCTCCGAACCGGACGCCGGCTCCGACCTGGCATCGCTGCGCACCCGGGCGGTACGGGACGGCGACGAATACGTCATCAGCGGAAGCAAGATCTGGACCTCGCACGCCGAGATCGCCGACTGGTGCGAACTATTGGTGCGCACCGCGCCGATAAACGCCGACACGCCGAAGCACCGGGGCATCACCTGGCTCGCGATGCCGATGGACGCGCCCGGGGTGACGGTGCGGCCGCTGCGGACCCTCGCCGGGACGGCGGAGTTCGCCGAGGTGTTCCTGGACGAGGTGCGGGTGCCGGTCGGCCACCGGGTCGGGGAGGAGAACGACGGCTGGCGGGTGACCATGGTGACCCTCTCCTTCGAGCGCGGTACGGCCTTCGTGGGCGAGGTGGTCGCCTGTAGGCGGGTGCTGGCGGCGCTGGCCAGGACGGCGCAGGCCAACGGGCGCTGGGACGACGCGGTGCTGCGGCGCCGGTTGGGGCGGCTCGCGGCGGAGTGCGCGGCGCTGTGGCGGCTCACCCAGTGGAACGTGAGCGAGGCGCAGCGCACCGGCGGGGTGCCGGGCGTCGGCGGCTCGGTCTTCAAACTGCGCTTCTCGCAGGTGCGGCAGGAGCTGTACGACGCGGCCGCCGAGGTGCTGGGGCCGGACGCGCTGGACGCCGGTCAGGAGTGGGTCGCCGACCGGCTCTCCTCGCTCTCGTACACCATCGCGGCGGGGACCTCGCAGATCCAGCGGAACATCGTGGCCGAGCGGATCCTCGGCCTGCCGAAGGGACGGTGAGCGGGGCGTGGACTTCCAGCTCACGGACGACCAGCGGGCGCTGCGAACCGGGATGCGTGAACTGCTGGAGCGGCGCTTTCCGCGCACCCGGCTGCGGGCGGTGGTGGACGGGGACGCGGCGCGGGGCGACGGGGATACGGCGCGGGGCGACGGGGACACGGGGCGGGGCGGAGGGCTGGACCGGGCGCTGTGGCGGGAGCTGGGCGCGGCGGGCCTCTTCGCGCTGCGGGTGCCGGAGTCGGCGGGCGGGGTGGGGCTGGGGCTGCCGGAGGTGGTGCTGGCCTTCGAGGAGGCGGGCCGTGCGCTGCTGCCGGGACCGCTGGTCGCGACGGAGTTGGCGGCGGGGCTTTCGGGATCTTTGGCGGCGGGTGCGGCCCAGGGCGAGACGGTGGTGACGGCGCTGGACGAGAGCGGTGCGCCGGTCGAGCATCTTGCCTCCGCCGATGTGGTGCTGGCGCTGTTGCCGACGGCGGTCGAGGTGATTCCGGCGGAGGAGGTGGCGCGTTCGGCGGAGCCGATGCGCTCCGTCGACCCGGCCACCCCGCTGCACCGGCTTGCCCCGAGCCGAACGCGGCCGGACCAGACGGACCAGACCGACGGGACGGGCCCGGCCGACGGGACAGGCCCGGCCGACCGGACGGACCAGGCCGACCGGACGGACCAGGCGGGGCCGGGCCGTTCGGGGCTCGCCGCCCGGCTGCGGCGCGAGGCGGCGCTGCTGACCGCGGCCCAACAGCTGGGCAGTGCCTCCCGTACGGTCGAGCTCGCGGTGGACCATGCCAAGCACCGCACCCAGTTCGGCCGGCCGATCGGCGCCTTCCAGGCCGTACAGCATCTGTGCGCCCAGATGCTGGTACGTGCCGAATCAGCCAGAAGTGTGGTGTATGCCGCGGCGGTCACAGAAGACCCGGGTGACATCGCGGCCGCCAAGTTGCTCGCCGATGAGGCCGCTGTCCACAATGCCCGCGATTGTCTGCAAGTCCACGGCGGGATGGGCTTCACCTGGGAAGCGGATGTCCATCTCCATCTCAAGCGGGCCTGGGTGCGGGCAGGTCAGTGGCAGTCCGGGGCGGCGGCGGAGGAGGAACTGGCGGCCGGTCTCGTGTCGACCGTTGAAACATGTTTGTAGCCGGGCTCGATGGATACGCCTGAATTGTTGGGATGTCGCATTCTCTGGGGAGATCCCCAGAGCTTCTGAGGTGACCGAGCGTTGATACCAGGTTGTTTCCTAGGCGTGACTCGTCACAGGGTGGAGTCGGGCTCGGGCTCGGGTACTCTCCGTGGGGTGCGAGCGCTTATGGGGTGCGAGAAGCCCGGCGTTGCCCATGGGGCGATTCCGGGCATGACGACGTGCCCCGCTCGCCCGGGGTGTGCGACGCCCCAGCCTCGATGTTCGAGTCCTCAGGACGCGTGTCGCACAGTATGCCCCACGCATACTCCTTGGCGCTGGAATATGACCGAAGCGCTTGTTGGGGTGACTGTACGTCAACCATGCTGTCGCGCACGGGGGTACCTCCCAGCGGTAGCTGGGGGAGTGTCACGGTCCGTGACCTCTTGGAGGTACAAGGCGATGTGTCTGCCGGTTCGGATGGTGTGAGCGGTGCAGGTGCTTCAGGCGCAGATGGAGGTCAGGCCCGACCCGGCGGAGGTGAGTCGTGCCCGTCGATGGGCCCGTTCGCGGCTTGTCGGGTCCGGAATCGGAGCCGATGAGCCGCTCGCTGAGACGTTGATTCTGCTCATTTCCGAACTCGTCACCAACGCCGTGGTGCACACCGGCTGTCCGGCCGTGCTGCGGATGCTCTTCCCCGCCCAGTCGATGGGCGGCGGGGGCGGTGGCGGTGCCGGGGGCGGGGCGCCGGGGCCGTTCACGAGCCGGGGTGCCGGTGTGGGAACGGTCCGGGTCGAGGTCACCGACGCCAGCGACCGCGCTCCGCGTCAGCGCTGCGCCGATGAGGGGGACACTCATGGGCGCGGTCTGGAGCTGGTCGACGGTCTCGCCGACCGCTGGGGCTGGCAGCCGGAGGGCTCCGGGAAGCGGATCTGGTGTGAAATCGACCGCACGAAGGGCGAGGAGCCGCTCTCCAAGAAGCGAGCGGCCTCCCATGCGCCGTCACACATGGGGCGAATCAGGCAAAGTCCAGACCAGGTGTTGACGTGACGTGTTCGGTTGATCACTCTAGGATCAGCGATTCGTCGCGAGGGGACGCCGAGGGCTGTGGTGTCTCTGTGGGCCGTGTGTTCACGGGGACGTTCCTTGGCGAGTGCGGGTCGCGCCCCCGCTGCTGAAACAGGGCTCAGCGTCGGGAGCCGGGTGGTGGTGCGCGGTGCCGTGCTCGGGGCGCGCATGAGCGCACCGCCACCCGAAAGGGATCGACCCGCCGCCCCCTCCACGGGCATCGGAGACGTCAAGGCATCGGCGGCGTCAAGCCGTCAGAGGATCGCGACGGGTGCGACGGGCGAGCCCGTGCCGCCGACGAACGGCTCCGGCGGGGCCGACAGCAGAAAGGCGTAGCGCCCCTCCTCGGCGCAGGCTTCGGAGAGTTTTTCCAGATTCCAGTTCTGGCCCTGGAGCATGCCCATTTCGACCAGGTCGAGGGCGTGGACCGGCATCCAGAGATCCTCGATCTCCGGTGGGAAGGCCTCGAAGGTCAGAGTGTCATTGGCGACCGCCGCCACATCGCGGGCGTGGAACCACTCGGGCGTGCGCAGGGACAGGCCCGGTGAGGGGAAGGCGTACGCCTCCTTCTCGCCCGCCAGATAGCGCTGGATCTGCCCGGTGCGGACGAGCGCGATATCGCCGGAGCGCACCCTCGTCCCGGCCAGCTCCTCGGCGGCGTCGAGGTCTTCGGGGGTGACCACATGCCCCTCGGGCAGCCGCTCGGCGCCCCGGGTCCGAGCCACATCGAGCAGCACCCCGCGCGAGACGAGGGGCCCCGCCTTGTCGATGCCGCTGAAGGCGGCGCGGTCATGGGAGGTGATGGAGTCGGCGGGGCGGCCGTTGTAGATCCTGCCGGAGTGCGAGACATGGGTCAGTCCGTCCCAGTGGGTACCGGCCTGGAGTCCCATCGTCACGGCGTCGTCGCTGGTGGCCACCGTGTCCGGGCCGAACATCTCGAAGTTGACCGCGATCATCGTATGCAGCGGGTTGACCCGCCCGGGGATCATTCCGGTCTGGATGCCGTCCTGTCGCAGCGGCACCGCGAGCGGTACGCGACGGCCGGTCCGTATCGTCGCGGCGGCCTCCCGGACCACGGCATCGGTGATCAGGTTGAGCGTGCCGATCTCGTCCGCCGCCCCCCAGCGGCCCCAGTTGTTGACCCGCTTGGCGATCTCGTGGAACTCGGTTGGCAGCGGCATGGCGTCTCCTTCGGTGTTCCCGGCCGACGTTTGTGTGCGGGGGCTTGTACTCGGGCCGCGTCTGCTCAAAAATCTAACGGACCGTCAGAAACTCCGGGAGGGGATGCGACGTGGGCAACTTCTTGGACGGCAAGGTGGTCGCCGTCACCGGGGCCGGACGCGGTATCGGACGAGCGGTGGCCCTCGCCTGCGCCGCCGAGGGAGCACAGGTCGTCGTCAACGACTACGGGGTCTCGATCGAGGGCGGCGAACCGAGCAGCGAGGTCGCCGAGGCCGTGGTCAAGGAGATCGCGGCGGCGGGCGGCGACGCGGTCGCGGTCGCCGACGACGTCTCGACCATGGCCGGTGGCCAGCGGATCGTGGACACCGCACTGGAGCGGTACGGCCGGCTGGACGGGGTCGTCTGCGTCGCCGGGATCCTGCGCGAGCGGATGCTCTTCAATATGTCCGAGGAGGAGTGGGACCCGGTCGTCGCCACCCATCTCAAGGGCACCTTCACCGTCTTCCGGGCGGCGTCGGCGGTGATGCGCCGCCAACGCTCCGGCACCCTGATCGGCTTCACCAGCGGCAACCACCAGGGCAGCGTCGCCCAGGCCAACTACGCCTCCGCCAAGGGCGGGATCATCTCCCTGACGCGCAGCGCCGCGCTGGGGCTGCACAAGTACGGCGTCACGGCGAACTGTGTCGCCCCGGTCGCCCGCACCCGGATGTCCGCCAACGTACCGATGGAGCTCAAGGAGATCGGCGAGCCGGAGGATGTGGCGGCCCTGGTCGTCTATCTGCTGAGCGAACGCGCCCGCGCGGAGCGGATCACCGGGCAGGTCTATACGATCGCGGGCCCCAAGATCGCGGTCTGGGCCCAGCCCCGTGAACTGCGAGCCGGATACGCCGAGGGCGCCTGGACCCCGGAGAAGATCGCCGACTTCCTCCCGGGCACGGTCGGCACCGACCCCATGCCGATGCTGGCCCAGCTGGAGGCCATGGCCCAGGCCGCCGCCGACGGCCAACGCCCCAACGCCTGACCCCGGCAACGGCGGGGCGTACCGGAAACACCCACCAGGGCCGACGAGGGGAGAGATTGTGGACTTCGCTTTCGGGCCGGAGGACGAGCGGTTCCGCGCCGAGGCGCGCGACTGGCTGGCCGAGCACTTCACCGGACCGTTCGCCGCTCTCAAGCAGCAGACCGGAGGCCACCCCGGCGAGGCACACGGCGACATGGCCGTCCGCCGCGCCTGGGAGCGCGAGCTCGGCACGGGCGGCTGGATCGGCCTGGGCTGGAACCGTACGGACGGGGCGTACGGCAACCGCGCCGCGACGCTGACCCAACAGGTCGTCTGGGCCGAGGAGTACGCCCGCGCCGGGGCGCCCGGCCGGCTGGGCCATATCGGCGAGAACCTCCTCGGGCCCACCCTGCTCGCCCACGGCGACTCCGCCCAGCGCACCCGCTTTCTGCCGCCCATCGCGCGTGGCGAGGAGGTGTGGTGCCAGGGCTACAGCGAACCCGACGCCGGTTCGGACCTCGCCGGGCTGCGGACCCGCGCCGTCCGCGACCCGGGCGAGGGCACCTATCGCATCACCGGGCAGAAGATCTGGACCTCCCTTGCCCATGAGGCCGACTGGTGCTTTGTGCTGGCGCGCACCGAGGAGGGCTCACAGCGCCATCATGGACTCTCCTTTCTGCTGGTGCCGATGGACCAGCCGGGACGGATCGAGGTGCGGCCGATCCGGCAGCTGACCGGGACCGCGGACTTCAACGAGGTGTTTTTCGACGGGGCCGTGGCCCGCGCCGAACACCTCGTCGGCGGCGCGGGCCACGGCTGGCGCGTGGCCATGAGCCTGCTGGCGGTGGAGCGCGGGGTCTCCACCCTGGTCCAGCAGATCGGCTTCGCCCAGGAGCTGAGCCGGGTGGTGCGGCTGGCGCTGGAGACCGGCGCCGCGGAGGAACCCGTCCTGCGCGACCGGCTCATACGGCAGTGGGCCGAGCTCAAGGCCATGCGCTGGAACGCCCTGCGCACCCTGGGCAGCGCACAGCGTCCCGCCCCGAACTCCGCCCGGCCCGCCCGGGACCCCGCCCCGCGGAAGGCCGCCCCCCATGACCTCCCCCCGGGGAGCGCGAACCCCCGGGCGCCCGGCTCACCCGATCCCGGCTCACCTGCCCGCGGCCCGCAGTACTCCGGCCCCCAGCACTCCGGCCCGCAGGACCCCGGTGCGCAGGACCCCGGTGCGCCCAGCGTCGCCAAGCTGCTGTGGGGCGGCTGGCATCAGCGGCTCGGCGAGCTGGCCGTGCAGGTGAGAGGCGCCGCAGCCGCACTCGGCCCGGCGCGCTGGACCGCCGGCCGGCCGTACGAACTCGACGCCTTCCAGCGTCTCTTCCTCTTCTCCCGCGCCGACACCATCTACGGCGGCTCGGACGAAATCCAGCGCACCATCATCGCCGAGCGCGTACTTCACCTCCCCAAGGAATCACGCCGATGACGAAGACCTACGCGCACTGGATCGACGGCTCGTGGCGGGCTCCCGGGAACGGGCACTACCCCGTCATCAACCCCGCCACCGAGGAAACCGTCGGCCATGCCCCCGAGGCCGACCCGGCCGATGTGGACGCCGCGGTCCGGGCCGCCCGTGCCGCGTACGACGGCTGGTCGCGCACCGCCCCAAAGGAGCGCGCCGCCGTACTCGACCGGGCCGCCGATCTGCTCGCCGAGCACGCCCCGGACCTGGTGCCCCTCGTCCAGGCGGAGACCGGGGCGACGCTGCGCGTCACCTCGTCCCTCCAGGTGCCCCCGGCGATCGACCGCTTCCGCCGCTATGCGCGCGGCGCCCTTGAACCGGACACCGTGCCGCTGGCCCCGCTGCCCCTTGCCGCCACCCCGCTGGCGCCCGGCGGGCTGATCGGAGCGGCAGCGGTCCGCCGTCCCCTGGGTGTCGTCTGCTGCATCACCTCCTACAACTTCCCTCTCACGAATCTCGCGGGCAAGGTGGCCCCGGCCCTGGCCATGGGCAATACAGTCGTGGCCAAACCCGCGCCGCAAGATCCGCTGTGCTGTCTCGAGCTCGGCCCCCTGCTGAAGGAGGCCGGGCTCCCGGACGGTGCCTTCAATGTCGTCACCGGCTCGCGCGCGGCCGCCGGCGAGGCGCTGGTCGCGCACCCCGGTGTCGACATGGTCAGCTTCACCGGATCCACCGCCGTGGGGAAGAAGATCGCCGAATCCGCGGGGCGGTCGATGAAGCGCACCCTGATGGAACTGGGGGGCAAGGGCGCGGCCATCGTCCTGGGGGACGCCGACGAGCGAGTGATCGCGTCGGCGGTCGGGGCGGTCGGTTCGACCTTCTCCTTTCACAGCGGACAGATCTGCACGGCGCCGACCCGTGTGCTCGTACATCGATCGCTGTACGAGAAGGTCATCGCCGCACTCACACACTACGCAGAGTCACTGAAGATCGGGGACCCTGTGGATAACTCCACGGTCGTCGGCCCGTTGATCTCCGCCGCACAGCGCGATCGCGTCGAGGCGTATGTCTCCGGCGCCCGTGAGCAGGGCGCCCGGATCGTCGTGGGCGGCGAACGCCCGGCGCTCAAGCCCGGCTTCTACGTGGCCCCCACCCTGATCGCCGACGCCGACCCCGCGATGACCGTCGCGCGCGAGGAACTGTTCGGCCCGGTCGTCGTGGCCCTGCCCTTCGACGACGAGGACGAGGCGGTGCGGATCGCCGACGCCACCGCCTACGGCCTCTACGACTACGTCTTCAGCGCCGACGCGGGCCGTGCCTGGGCCCTCGCCGCCCGTCTGCGCAGCGGAAACGTCGGCATCAACACCGCCCAGCGCCACCCCGAGACACCGTTCGGCGGCTTCAAGGAAAGCGGAGTGGGCCGCGACGGCGGCTCGTTCGGCCTGCACGCGTACAGCGAACTCCAGTCGCTGGTCTGGGTTGCCTGAGGCACCGGAAGGGTGATGAGGATGAGAGGCGTCATCTTCGACGGCACCGCGCCGCGCGTGGTCGAGGACTTGGAGGTGCGCGACCCCGGCCCCGGTGAGGTGCTGGTGCGCATCGCCGCCGCCGGGCTGTGCCACAGCGATCTGTCGGTCGTCGACGGCACCATCCCCTTCCCTCTCCCCGTGGTCCTCGGCCACGAGGGCGCGGGCGTGGTCGAGGAGGTCGGGCCGGGCGTCACCCATGTCGCACCCGGTGATCATGTGGCGCTCTCCACCCTCGCCAACTGCGGGACCTGCGCCGACTGCGCCCGGGGCCGCCCCACCATGTGCCGCGCGGCGATCGGCCGCCCGACCCGGCCGTTTCGCCGCGGCGACGAGCGGCTGTACAACTTCGCCTCGAACTCGGCCTTCGCCGAGCGCACCCTCGTCACCGCGGTCCAGGTGGTGCCGATCCCCGAGGCCATTCCGCTCGTCCCCGCCGCCCTCATCGGCTGTGCCGTCCTCACCGGCGTCGGCGCCGTGCTCAACCGCGCCAAGGTGGACCGCGGTGAGTCGGTCGTCGTCATCGGCAGCGGCGGCATCGGGCTCAATGTGCTGCAAGGGGCCCGGATCGCCGGGGCGTCCCCCATCGTCGCCGTGGACTCCAACCCCGCCAAGGAGCCGATGGCCCGGCGGTTCGGCGCGACCCACTTCGTCCCCTCCGCCGACGCCGTACGGGAGATCCTGCCGACCGGCGCGGACCACGCCTTCGAATGCGTCGGCTCCACCCGGCTCATCCGCCAGGCCGTCGACCTGCTCGACCGGCACGGCCAGGCGGTGCTGCTCGGGGTGCCGCCCGCCGACGCCGAGGCGGCCTTCCGCGTCTCCTCCATGTATCTGGACAAGTCCATCCTGGGCTGCCGCTACGGCTCCTCGCGGCCACAGGCCGACATCGCGCTGTACGCCGACCTCTACCGGCAGGGCCGGCTGCTGCTGGACGAACTCGTGAGCAGGACCTATCCCTTGGAGGACTTCGCCAAGGCAGCCGACGACGCCCACCACGGCCGGGTGGCGCGCGCTGTGCTCACCTTCTGAACGGGCGGCGTCCGGTGCGTCTGACGACGAGGGCTGTTCACCTTGCCTTCCCAACCGGCGGCTCCAGGGCGCCGAGGCGACCGCGGGACGGCGCGGGCAGTGGCCCCGTGATGGCGCGGGCAGTGGCCCCGTGACGGCGCGGGCAGTGGCCCCGTGACGGCGAGAGAGCTGCCATGAAGGGCTGAGCGGCCTTTACGCGCGGGCGTCGGCGCCGGGAGCCGTACCGGCCTCGGCGCCCGCGCGGAAGGTGCGGCGGTAGGCGGTGGGGGAGACGCCCACAGCCGCCTGGAAGTGCTGGCGCAGGGACGCGGGGGAGCCGAAACCGGCCTCGCGCGTCACCTGGTCCACCGACAGATCGGTGCCCTCCAGGAGATGACGGGCCCGCTCGACCCGCTGCTGGGTCAGCCACTGGCCCGGACTGAAGCCGACCTCCTCACGGAAGCGGCGGGTGAACGTCCGTACGCTCATCGACTCCTGGGCGGCCAGCTCCCGCAGCGAGATGGGCCGGTCGAGCCGGCCGAGCGCCCAGGCGCGGGCCGCCGTCGTGGTGGCCTGTTGGGCCTCGGGCAGCGGGCGCGGGATGTACTGGGCCTGGCCGCCGTCGCGGTGGGGCGGCACCAGGCTGCGCCGGGCCACGTCGTTGGCGACGGCCGTGCCGTGGTCGCGCCGCACCAGATGCAGACACAGGTCGATCCCCGAGGCGACACCGGCCGAGGTGAGCACATCGCCGTCATCCACGAACAGCACGTTCGGATCGACCTTGACGGTCGGGAAGAGGCGCTGGAAGTGGTCGACGCTGGACCAGTGGGTGGTGGCCGGGCGGCCGTCGAGAAGCCCGGCGGCGGCCAGTACGAACGAACCGGTGCAGATGGACACCCAGCGCACGCCCGGCCGGGCGTGGGCCAGCGCGGCGCCGAGCGGCTCGGTCATCCGGCCCTTCTCGTGGACCGGGCCGAGTTCGTACGAGGCGGGCACCACGATGGTGTCGGCCTCGGCGAGGGCCTCCGGGCCCTGCTCCACGGCGATCGGGAAGTCGGCGTCCGTGGGCACCAGACCGGGCTCGGGGGTGCAGGTGACCACCTCGTACAGCCGCCGGCGGTCGGCGGAGCGGGCCTTGCCGAAGATCCGGTACGGAATGCCCAGCTCGAAGGGGATCACGCCGGGGAGGGCGAGGACGGCGACGCGATGGCGCGCGTCGGCGGTCCAGGGCGGAGAGTGGAGCGGGGATTGGGGCTGAGACTGGGGCGGGGATTGGGGCTGGGGTGGGGACACTTCCGGCCTCCCGTCGTTCGGACCGGCCCGAAAGGGCCGTGGCCCGATCCTAGCGAATACTGTCCCTCGGGCCACTCGTCCGTGCCGACCCGCTGCCCGATGCTGGTCCGGTGACGCAGACGACCGAGCTCTCCGAAGCCCCCGAACAGGACGAACAGCCGGAACAGCCCGCCCGGCCCGCACGGCGGGCCCTCCTACGCCTACCGCACCGCGCCTGGTCGGTCGCCGCCATCGCCTTTGTGACGATCATCGGCGCGGCCGGATTCGCCTCCCTGCCCGGTCTGCTCATCGACCCGCTCCACGAGGAGTTCGGCTGGTCGCGCGGCACGATCGGGTTCGCGGTCTCCGTCAACCTCGCCCTCTATGGGCTCACAGCGCCCTTCGCGGCCGCCCTGATGGATCGCTTCGGCATCCGTAAGGTCGTCGCGGCCGCGCTCGTCGTCATCGCGGCCGGTGGCGGCCTTACGGTCTTCATGAGCGAGCCCTGGCAGCTCATCCTGTGCTGGGGTGTGCTGGTCGGCCTCGGCAGCGGCTCCATGGCGCTGGCCTTCGCCGCGACCGTGACCAACCGGTGGTTCGTGGCCCGGCGCGGGCTGGTCACCGGCATCCTCACGGCGGGCGGGGCCTCCGGGCAGCTGATCTTTCTCCCGCTGCTCTCCTGGATCGTCGAACGGCACGAATGGCGGCCCGCCGCGATCACCGTCTCGGTCGCCGCGCTGGTGATCGTCCCCCTCGTCTGGCTGCTGCTGCGCGACCACCCCTCGGACGTGGGCCTCCCCGCGTACGGTGCCGACGGGCCGCCCGCCCCGCGGCCCGCACCCCGGCGCGGCGCGGCCAGGCGGGCCGTCAAGGCCCTCGCCTCGGCCTCGCGCACCGGCTCCTTCTGGCTGCTCGCGGGCGCCTTCGCGATCTGTGGCGCCTCCACGAACGGCCTCGTCAAGACCCATTTCGTGCCCGCCGCGCATGATCACGGCATGCCGGTGACGGCCGCCGCGAGCCTGCTCGCCGTCATCGGCGTCTTCGACATCGTGGGGACGGTGGCCTCCGGCTGGTTCACCGACCGCTTCGACGCGCGACGGCTGCTGGCCGTGTACTACGCGCTGCGCGGGCTCTCCCTGATGTTCCTGCCGATCCTGCTGGACGACGCGGTCCATCCGCCGATGCTCTTCTTCATCGTCTTCTACGGTCTCGACTGGGTCGCCACCGTCCCGCCGACGATGGCGCTGTGCCGGGAGCAGTACGGGGAGGACAGCGCGATCGTCTTCGGCTGGGTGCTCGCCTCCCACCAGGTGGGGGCCGGGGTCGTGGCCTTCGTGGGCGGCGCGGCGCGGGACGCCTTCGGCACGTACGACCTGGTCTGGTACGGCGCGGGCGCGCTGTGCGCGATCGCCGCGCTGATGTCGCTGGTCATCCAGCGCGTCCCGGGCGCGAAAACCGCGTCGGCGACGGTCTAGAGGCGTCCGGCGGAGCTCGGCGCCTGCGGTGGGCTGTTCCCCGCCCCGCCCCGCCCCTTCCCGGCACCTGACGATCCGCGGCTCCGCCGTGTGGGGGCTCCGCGGCGTGGCCCGCCGGACACCCCGTGAGGCCGCGCGGGCTTACGTAAAAGGGCGGCCTCAGGGCAGCGCCGTGAACCCCCCGAAGGAGCCGCGGTGGAAGAGCAGCGGCCCCGAGCGCGCCGCGGGCTCGTCCATGCCCAGCGCCCGGACGCGGCCCACCACCACCAGATGGTCGCCGCCCGTGTGCACGGCGTGGATCGCGCAGTCGATCCACGCCGGGACGTCCGCGAGCCGCGGTGAGCCGGTGACCGGGGACGCTTCATAGCGGACGCCCGCGAATTTGTCGGGGCGCCGGGAGCCGCTGACCGCGAAGGAGCGGCACAGCTCGCCCTGGTGCGCGCCCAGGACATTGACGCAGAAGACGCCCGCGCGGGCGATGCGCGGCCAGGTCGTGGAGGTGCGGGCGACCATGAAGGCGACCAGCGGCGGGTCAAGCGACAGCGAGGCGAAGGACTGGCAGGCGAAGCCGGTCGGTCCGTTCTCGTCGACGGTGGCGATCACGGTGACCCCGCTGGCGAAGTGGCCCAGGACACTGCGGAATTCGGCCGGGTCGACCGGGGGCCGCTCATCGTCGCGCACACAGCGCAGCTCCGGCGGGGGCAGCGGGTCGACCGGTCGTACGGAGGCGGTCGGCGAGCCGACCGCCCGGAGGTAGCGGACGGCGGTGGCGGCCATACCGGCGTGTCCCATCATGGCCCCGTCCCCCTTTCTCGCTTGCTCGGATTTCTCGCTTACTCGGGTTCTGCCTGGCTGTCTCGGGTTCTCTGACGGCGCGGTTCCTTTGCGGCCTCAGCGGCGGCCTCGACGGCCTCAGCGGCCTCGACGGCCTCAGCGGCCTCGGTACCCGGGCGGCCGGCGCTCGATGAACGCGCGGACGCCCTCCTGAGCGTCGGCCGTGGTCATGTTGATCTCCTGCGCCGCCGCCTCGGCGGCGAACGCGGCCGGGCGGTCGGCCTCCAAGGAGGCGTTCACCAGAGCCTTGGTGAGGGCCAGGGCGCGGGTGGGCCCCGCGGCGAGGCGCTCGGCCCAGGCGCGGGCGGTCTTGGTCAGATCGTCGTCCGGGACGACCCGGTTGACCAGCCCCAGCCGCTCGGCCTCGGCGGCGGGCAGCGCGTCGCCGAAGAACATCAGCTCCTTCGCGCGCTGCGGGCCGATCAGCCGGGGGAGGAGATACGCACCGCCCCCGTCGGGGACCAGACCGCGGCGGATGAACACCTCGATGAAGACCGCCGATTCGGCGGCCAGCACCAGATCGCAGGCGAGGGCCAGATGGGCGCCGAGCCCGGCCGCGGTGCCGTTGACGGCGGCTATCACCGGCTTCTCGCAGTCGAGGACGGCGGCGATGAGCCGCTGCGCTCCGCCGCGGATCAGCCGGGCGACATCGCCCGCGACCCGTTCCGCCCCGTCGGATGCGCCGCGCAGATCCGCTCCCGCGCAGAAACCCTTGCCGGTGGCGGTCAGCACGACGGCCCGGACGGCCGGGTCGGCGGAGGCGTGCTCCAGCCGCGAAATCAGGTGTTCTCGCTGGTCGGGGGTGATGGCGTTCATCGCCGCGGGGCGGTTGAGCGTGATCCACGAGACGCCGTTGTCAGTGGTGTGCCGTAGAACGGAGTCACGTGAGTCTTCAAGGGGGGCAGAGGTCATGGCAACGCTCCATACGTCAGCGGCAGATCGCCAGGGCGTCCAGTGCCACGGCACCTTGGCCACGTTCCAGCACCATCAGCGGATTGACGTCCAGTTCGGCGAGGTGGTCCCCGAGCTCCAGGGCCATGCGCTGGACCCGCAGCACGACCTCCACGAGCGCGTCCACATCGGCGGGGGGAGCGCCGCGCACACCGTCGAGGAGGGCGCGGCCGCGCAGTTCGGCGAGCATCGCGCGCGTCTGGTCCTCGCCGAACGGGGGGACGCGTACGGCGGTGTCACGGAGGACCTCGACGAGCACGCCCCCTATACCGACGGTCACGGTCGGGCCGAAGAGGGGGTCCTGGCTCATGCCGACCACCATCTCCACCCCGCGCTCGACCATCTGGCAGACCAGCACCCCGTCCAGCTCGACGCCTTCGTAGCGGGCGATGTCGGTGAGCTCCCGATAGGTGTCGCGGACCTGGCTGGCCGAGGTCAGTCCCAGCCGGACCAGCCCCAGTTCGGTCTTGTGGGCGAGCTGTGGCGCGGACGCCTTCATGACCACGGGGTAGCCCACAAGACCGGCGGCGCGGACGGCCGCGGCCGCGCTGGTCACCAGTTGCTCGCGCGGCACCCGGATGCCGTACGCCCGCAGCAGCTGTTTCGCCGCGTGCTCGCTCAGGCGGTCTCCTGGGCGCAGCAGATCGCGCACCTTGCGCAGCGAGGGGGACGGCGTGCGCGGGGCTTCCTCGAACGGGGAGCGGTAGCTGGCGGTGAAGCGGTGGTGCCCCAGATAGGCGCGCACGGCGGTGATGCAGTTGGCGAACGTCCGGAAGGTGGCCACGCGGGAGGAGCCCAGCAGGGTGGTGCGGTAGGCGTCCTCGGTGCCGACCGGCGAGCCCCACACCACGCACACCAGCTTGTCCGTCTGCTCCGCCGCGTCCACCAGATCCTGCGCCAGCTTGTCGCTCATCGGCGGGAAGGGGCCGGTGATCGGGCAGATCAGCACGCCCACGGAGGGATCGGCGAGGAGCGCGTCGATGATCTTCCGGCCGCGCCAGTCGCCGACCGGGTGGCCGCCGTTGTCCACCGGGTTGGCGACGCTGAGCTCGCCGGGTATCCACTGGTGGAGCTCGGTCTGCTTCTCGGGAGAGAGGGCGGGCAGGGTGAGGCCCGCGGCGGTGGCGAGGTCGGAGAAGTGGGCCCCGGTGCCCCCGGAGATCGAATACACCACGACGCCCTCGGCGAGCGGCGGGCGGGCGCGGGCGAGCAGCGCCGCCGTGTCCTGCAGCTCGTCCAGGCCGTCCACGCGGATCACGCCGAACTGCCGCATGGCCGCGTCCACCACCGCGTCCGAGCCGGTCAGCTTGCCGGTGTGGGAGGCGGCCGTGCGGGCGCCGGTCTCGGTGCGGCCGACCTTCACGGCGACGACGGGCACCTTGGCGCGGGCGGCCCGGTCGGCGGCGAGGAGGAAGTCGCGGCCGTCCTTCAGCCCCTCCGCGTACAGGGCGATGGCGCCGACCTCGGGCCGGGTGGCGAAGTAGGAGATGAAGTCGGAGGTCTCCAGATCGGCCTCGTTGCCGGTCGGGGCCCAGTGGCTGAGCCGGATGCCGAGCTCCTGGAGGGTGAAGACCGGTCGGCCCTGGTGGCCTGACTGGGTGATGAGGGCGATGGCGGGCCCGTCGAGGTCGTCGCGGAACTTCTCGAAGGCGTTGAGGTTGGTGTTGGGGCCGAGCAGCCGCAGCCCGGCGCCGCGGGCCGCGGCGGCCAGCCGGGCCTGCGCGGCGGCTCCCTCGGGGCCGGTCTCGGCGAAGCCGGAGGCGAAGACGACGGCGAACCTCACCTTGCTCCCGTCGAGTTCCTCGATCACCGGGAGCGGGTCGCGGACGAGGAGGACGGCGAGGTCGACGGGTTCGGGCAGCGCGGCCACGGACGGTACGCACGGAATGCCGAAGACGGCGGGACGGGAGGGATGCACGGGGTGCAGCCGGGCGCCGACGCGTTCGGCCCAGGCCAGGAGCTGGCGGGTGATACCGGTGTTGGGGCGGCCGTCCGTGTCGGAGGCGCCGATGAGGGCCACCGACTCGGGATGGAAGAAGCGGTCCAGATCGGGGACGGTGGACGTCAGGGGGCGCCCGCTGACGTCCACGTCGTCCACGCCTTCGGCGGTCCCGCCCGCCGCGGCCCTGCTGTGGACATGCACGGCGGGGCCGGGGGCCTGCCCGCAGGCGACGGCGCGGGCATGACGGGAGTTGGTGGTCAGGGTGCCGTAGGTCGATCCAAGCATCGGTATCCGCCACTCCTGCTCGTTGGCCAATAACCGGGTAGGTGACCAGGGGATTCGGCGTCGGCCGCCGCAGCAAACCTGACGCCAAGTCACATTACCCAGTAGTCAGGTTACTGAACTGACGGCCTGTCAGGAATGCTCGGGGCGAGGGGAACACGCAGGGTGACGGCGGGGCCGGTGGAATCGCGGCCCGTCCCGCCCCGTCCCGCCTCGCTGTCATGCCGTCGTGCGGGCGACCGTCTTGGCGATCTTCCGGGCGTCGATGGCCAGCTCGCGCAGCATCCCGCTGATCGGGTTCGTATAGCCCGTGAAGTGCAGTCCCGGTGCGCCCTTCAGGGTCCGTCGGCCGTGCGGGAGGGGGCGGCCGCGACCGTCGAGCACGCCCAGATGGCCGACCAGTTCCTCCAGGCCGCGCCGGTAGCCGGTCGCGGCGATCACCACCTCGGGGCTGATCCGTGAGCCATCGGCCAGGACCACCTTGTCCAGATCGAAGGAGTCCACCGCCGGGACCACCTCCACCCGTCCCGTCCGCACCGCGTCGACCAGCCCCACGTCCTGGACCGGGATCGCGCCCTCCCGTACGCGGGTGTAGAGCCCGGTGTCGGGCCAGGGCAGGCCGTGCTCGGTCAGATCCGGCATGCTCACCCGGCACATCACCCGCGCCGCCCGGTCCACCGCGCGCCGCGGCAGCCTGCGCACCAGGATGCCGGTGGCCTGTGCGGGCCACCCGGCCGTCGAGCGGCGCAGGATGTGCGGCACGGTGCGGATCGCCAGCCGCACCCGGGCCGCGCCGCCCTCGATCAGATCGACCGCGATCTCGGCGCCGGTGTTGCCGACGCCGACCACCAGGACGTCACGGCCCTCGAAGGGGCGGGCGTTGCGGTAGTGGGCGGCGTGCAGCAGCTCGCCGGTGTAGCCGGCGCGACCCGGCCAGTCCGGCAGCCGTGGGGTGTGGTTGAAGCCCGTCGCGACGACGATCACGGGCGAGGACAGCGCACGGCCGCCCGTGGCGCGCAGCACCCACTCCGTGTCGTCGGACGACCGGTCGATGCGGGAGACCTCGACGCCCGTGACGATGTCCAGCCGGTGGTGCTCGACGTAGCGCTCCAGATAGCGCACGACGTCGTCGCGCCCGACCCACCGTCCGTAGGACCGGGGGATCGGCAGCCCGGGGAGTGCGGAGAGTCTGCGCGTGGTGTGCAGATGCAGCCGGTCGTAGTGGTTCCGCCAGGACGCGGCGACCGCGTCGGACTTCTCCAGGACGACGGCGCGGATCCCGCGGTGGCTGAGCGCGGCAGCGGCGGCGAGTCCGCCCGGTCCACCGCCGATCACATAGACGGGTGAGGACTTCTCGGGGGAGCGGTCGGCCATGCGGGTGAGCGTAGTCGGGTATTTGACGGGTTTCGGTCAAACGATCCGGTCAAAGTGATTCCGGATGGGTTGCGGAGAGGTCACGGTCGGTTGGCGCCGGACCGTCGGCGCGATGGCCCATCGGTTTCCGTTCCGCCGGCGCGACCTCTTGCGCGGGCCGTGCCCGGCCCATAAAACTGACGTACCGTCAGATTCGCCGGGACGGGAGGGTGGAGGACGATGCGGACGATCGGGCTCGACGGGGCCGAATGGCTCGCCGTACTGCGTATCGGACTCGGCCTGTGGTGGCTCGAGAGCTGGCGGCACAAGGACAAGAAGGACTGGTTCGAGCGCGGCACCGGCATCGGCTGGGCGGTGGGCGTGGCCGCCAAGCACCGCTGGGCGTTCGTCCGCGGCGGCTTCGACACGGTGGTCACACCCCGTCCCAAGGTCATGGCGTACGTCGTCGTCTACGCCGAACTGGCCCTCGGCCTCGGGCTGACGCTCGGCTTTCTGACCCCCATCGCCCTGATCGGCGCGATCGTGCTCAATCTGCTCTATTTCCTGCTCATGATCCACGACTGGGCGGAGCAGGGGCAGAACTCGATGATGGTGCTGATCTCCGTGGTCGGGCTCTTCGGCATGAGCTGGCAGACCTGGTCGCTCGACGAGGCGTGGGGGCTGTTCCTGTGAGCCCGACGCCGCCGCCCGCGGGCGCTCCGCGCTTCGACCTGCCCGAGATCGACGCCTTCACCCGCCCCTACTGGGACGCCACCGCCGAGGGCCGGCTGCTGATCCGGCGCTGCGGCGGGTGTGGCCGGGCTCATCACTACCCGCGCGAGTTCTGCCCGTACTGCTGGAGCGAGAACGTCGCCTGGGAGGCGGCGAGCGGCGCCGCGTCGCTCTATACGTGGTCCGTGGTGCACCGCAATGACCTGCCGCCGTTCGGCACCCGGGTCCCGTACACCGCCGCCGTCGTCGACCTCGCCGAGGGGCCGCGGATGATGACCGAGCTCATCGAGGTACCGGAGAGTGGCCCGCGAGTGGGGATGCGGCTCGGGGTGGCGTTCCGGGCGGCGGGGGCCGGTGAGGCGGCCGAGGGGGGCGTGCCGGTCGTCCCTGTCTTCCGGCCGGTGCTTGCCTAGTCTCACGGCGTGGCCGCCTTACGGCCGCCGTGTTCAACGGTGCACGCCTTACGGTCGGCGTCGCCGTACGGCCGTGCAGCCGTTAGGGCCACAGCAGCTCTCGCCGCCAGCCGCCGGGCTCCCCGGGGTCGCGGCGATAGCGGACCCGTACGTGCCGCCGCCCGGCCTCCTCCTGGTAGAACTCGACCTCGTCGGCCTCCAGGACGTACAGGGTCCAGGTGGGGGCGGTCGCGTCCGATTCGCGTTCGGCCCGTTCGTACGCCGTCTCGAAGGCCCGTAGCAGCTCCTCGTAGGAGCCGAGCACCTCGCTCTGCCGCCCGCTCCCGGCCAGCGCCGCCGCGAACGCCGCGGGGGACCGGCCGCGCAGATCGGCCGCGCTCTCCTCCGGTCCGGCCTCGCCGACCCGCCCGCTGACGCGCACCTGACGGCCCGACCGCATCCAGTGGAACGCGAGCGAGGCGTACGGCTGCTCGGCCAACTCTCGGCCCTTACGGCTGGTGCGATGGGTGCCGAAGTGCCAGCCGCGCTCATCGGCGTCGTGCAGCATCACCGTGCGCTGGGACGGGCGGCAGTCGGCGCCCGCGGTGGCCAGGGTCATGGTGTGCGGCCCGGGTTCACCCGCCTCGGCGGCCTCCCGCAGCCACCGCCGGAAGAGCGGAAGCGGTGCGTCCGGGGCCGTGGCCGGGTCGAAGACGGGCAGTTCGCCCGCATGGGGTACGCGCAGGCCGCGTAGCAGTGCGCGGAATGCCTCATCCTCGTTCTCACTCATCGGCTCCCCATCCGATCACCCATGAGGAGCCGGGGCAAGCGGGCGCGTACGTACGGCCGGGGCGGGCCCGTCAGCCGCGGGCCTGTCAGCCGCGGGCCCGTCAGTCGCGGCCCAGGACCACCGTGCCCGCCGAGCAGAACCAGCCCCCCGTGCCCGACGCCACGGCGAGTTCCGGCAGCCGTCCGCCCGCCTTGCGCACCTGGCGCTCCCCGGCCTCGCCGCGCAGCTGACGCACTGCCTCGACCAGCAGGAACAGCCCGCGCATCCCCGGGTGGCAGGCGGAGAGGCCGCCGCCGTCGGTGTTGGTCGGCAGCTCGCCGTCCCGCGTCAGCCGCCCCTTCTCCGCGAACGCCCCGCCCTCGCCCTTGGCGCAGAAACCGAGGTCCTCCAGCGTCACCAGGGTCATATAGGTGAAGGCGTCATAGAGCTCGGCCACGTCGATCTCCGACGGCTGGACGCCCGCCCGCGCGAAGGCCGCCCGGCCGGAGGCCGCGGCCGGGGAGACCGTGAAGTCCTCCCATTCGGACATGGTGGTGTGCGAGACGGCCGTGCCCGAACCCAGCACCCATACCGGGGGCTTCGCCGTGTCCGGTACGTACTCCTCGGCCGCGAGCAGCACCGCGCAGCCGCCGTCCGAACGGATGCAGCAGTGCAGTTTGGTGAAGGGGTCGGCGATCGTCGGGCCGCTCAGGACGTCATCGATCGTGATCGGTTCGCGAAACATCGCGTCCGAATTGTGCCCGGCGTTGATACGCGCCTGAACGGCGATGTCCGCCAGTTGTTCGAGCGTGGTGCCGTACTCATACATATGGCGGCGCGCGGCCATCGCGTACTTGGCGACCAACGTATGCCCGTACGGGACCTCGAACTGGAGCGGTCCCCGCGCCCCGAAGGAGAGGTTCGCGGTGCGGCGGCCCGCGCGGATGTCGGCGCGGGCGGTGGACCCGTAGACGAGCAGAACGGCGCGGGCGTGCCCGGCGGCGATCGCGTCCGCCGCGTGCGCCGCCATGACCTCCCAGGTGGAGCCGCCGACGGCCGTCGAGTCGGTCCAGGTCGGCCGCAGCCCCAGATACTCGGCCACCTCGACCGGCGCGAGGGTGCCGAGCCCCGCCGAGGCGAAGCCGTCGACGACCGACCGGTCGAGGCCGGAGTCGGCGAGGGCCCGGCGGGCGGCCTGGGCGTGGAGGGCGTAGGGGGTGGCCGTGTCGACGCGGCCGCAGTCGGAGAGGGAGACGCCGACGACGGCGACCTTACGGTTGCGCTGCGCTACGGGCGGCATGAATCTGACGGTACATCAGATTTGCTGGAGCGGAAGGGGCGCAGATGCGAGCGCGCCGAGGTCCAGAGGGAAGGGGGATGGTCCGGACGATCTCCCGTATGGCCGTGCTCGCGTCTTGAGCACAAGCCCCGCCCGGACCACGCGTGAGGCGCCCGGTTACTGCAGGAACTGCCCCACACAAGCGGCGATCGCCACCAGAAGGCTCAGCACTCCGATCACGACCTGCCACCTGTCCGGGCCGGTCCACCGGGCGTCGCTCGTCTCCTGCGTGCTCCGATCGTCCATTACCCCTCCTCGCTCCTCCGACAGGCCCCGGAGGACAGGGCCACCGCCGGTCGGGTCGCGCTCCGGCGGAGGATGCGGGGAGGAACGTGGTGGGGCGGCAGCAGTTTAACCGTGGATGGAGCGGGAGGGGTGGGAAAGTCCCGAGCCCGTCCCTAGTATGACGGCCCGTCAGAAAACGGAGGTGCTCGCCGATGGACACCGCGTTCACCGAGGAACAGGACGAGATCCGCCGTACGCTGCGCACTCTGCTGCGGGAGCGATGCGGGCCGGACGAGGTCAAGGCGGCGGTCCAGACCGCGCCCGGCTATGACGAGGCCCTGTGGCGGCAGCTCGCCCAGACGCTCGGGCTGCCGGGCCTCGCCCTTTCAGCGGTGTACGGGGGCGTCGGCTGCGGCGTCACCGAGCTGGCGCTGGCCTGTGAGGAGACCGGGCGGGTGCTGCTCCCCTCGCCGCTCCTGGCCACCGCCGTGTTCGCCGCGCCCCTGGTCGCCGCGCTCGGGACGGAGACGCAGCGCGCCGAGCTGCTGCCGCGCATCGCGGACGGCGCCCTTACGGCGGCGCTCGCGGTGCCGGGGCGCGCGCTGCCCGAAGCGCTGGGGCTCGTTGGAGCGCGGGACGGCGCGTGGGCCGGTGGGGGGCGCGCGGGGGGTGTCCAGGCGCGCCCGGACAGGGACGGCGGCGCGGGGTGGCGGCTGTACGGGCAGGTGGAGCAGGTGCTGGGCGGGCACAGCGCCGAACTGCTGCTCGTCGCCGCCCGCGCCGGAGGCTATACGCGCGGGCGGACGCTGCTGTTCCTGGTCCGGGCGGGGGCGGACGGCCTGGCCCGCACCCGGCTGACCGCCCTCGACGCGACCCGGCCGCAGGCCCGGATCGAGCTGCGGAACGTCTCGGCCGAGCTGCTGGGGGCGGACGACGGCGGGAGCGGAAGCGGGAGCGGGGAAGCGGTGGCCGAGGCGCTGGCGGCCGTGGGTACGGCGGCCGGGGCCGTGCTCGCCGCCGAAGCCGTGGGGGCGGCGGACGCGGCCCTCACACGGACGGTCGAGTATGTGCGGGCGCGTGAGCAGTTCGGCCGTCCCATCGGCTCCTTCCAGGCGGTCAAGCACCGGCTGGCGGATGTGTACGTCGCGGTGCAGGCGGCCCGCTCGGCGGCGTACTACGCGGCATGGGCCGCGACCGAGGGCGGTGCGGGCGGCACGGAAGCCGCGGTCGCGGGCGGGCTGGCGCTCGCGCAGGCGCTGGAGGCGCAGCGCACGGCGGCGGCCGAGGCGGTGCAGCTGCACGGCGGCATCGGCTTCACCTGGGAGCACGACGCGCATCTCTACTTCAAGCGGGCCGCCTCGGACGAGCTGCTCTTCGGCCCCGGCCACCGGCTGCGGGCGCGGGCCGCGGAACGAGAGGGACTCTTCGGCGCGGCCGATCGCGCTCCTTACGGCGGCCATGAACGGCGTGGCGGGCGCGGGGGGAGCGGCGGAAGCGGTCCCAACGGGGACGGCACGCACGATGGCCCGGACGGGCGCGACGGGCCTGACGGTCGCGATGGGCGCGACGGGCCTGACGGGCCTGACGGTCGCGATGGGCTGCGTAGGGCGGTGACGGCCTGATGGCCGGTTACGGCGTGAAGCTGGTCCGTAAGGTGTCCTCGACCCGCGCCTTCGCCAAGGTCGCGCCCCATGTCATCCCCGCGTTCGACCGCACCGTCCACCGGCTGACCCGCGGCAAGGTGCTGCCGAGCGCGCGGATGCTGCCGGGCGTGATCCTTACGGCGCGCGGCGCGAAGTCGGGGCTTCCCCGCCGTACGCCGCTGGCCTGCATGCCGGAGGACGGCGGCACCTGGATCCTGATCGGCAGCAACTTCGGCCGTCCAGACCATCCGGTCTGGACCACGAACCTCCTGAAGCACCCGGAAGCGGAGATCAGCTGGCGGGGCCGGGACATCGACGTCCGGGCACGCCTGCTGGAGGGCGCCGAACGCGAGGCGGCCTGGGCCGCGGTCCTCGCCTTCTGGCCGCCCTACGCGACCTACCAGTCCCGAGTGGACCGCGAGATCCGCCTCTTCCGCCTCCACCGCGTCGAGGAGGGCTGAGCCGGTCCGTCGGGGCCGTGGTCCGGCGGGTCCGTCGGGGAGGGCTGGGCCGGTCCCTCCGTTTCGGGGGCCCCAGCGCCGCTCCCATCGGGGGTGCTCGACACCCTCCGCCAGGGGTGCCCAGCGCCTCGGCGGGGTCCCCGGTCCCTCCCCCATGGGTGAGCCCGTGAGGGACCGACCAGTGACCGCAAAGAGCCGCGGCGGATCACTGGAGAGTGATCCGCCGCGGCGTGACAGGACATGCGGGCCCGGCCGGGCAGCCGGCCGGGAGGGGCCGGGGAGGGGAGGCCGGGGAAGGGGGCGCGGATTCGTTACTTCGGCGGCTTACGGCCGGTGATGCCGAGGTGGACGAGCCAGGTCAGGCTCGGCCTGAGGTCGGCCTGCTTGACGCCCCAACTCTGGAAGCCCTTCTGGTGCGCCGCGACCGCCGCCAGCATGGCGACCAGCGAGCCCGCGATGGCCCCAGGGTTGAGGTCCCCGTCGATCCGGCCCTTGGCCTGCTGCTCCTTGACGGCATCCGTCAGGGAGTTGGTGACGGAATTGAGGATCTTCATGCGGATCTTGTAGAACCGCTTGTCACCCTCGGCGGCGCCCAGATCGACCACCCTCAGGATGGCGTCGTGTTTGCGCCAGAAGGAGAGGAACCCTTCGACCAGGTCCTCCGCCGTGGTCGCCCCCGACTTGCCGGCCCATGAGCGGTCGGCGACCAGATCGGTGAGGCTCGCGCCCTCCTTCGCCATCTCCTCGGCGAGCTCGAGGACCGCGCCCTCCACATCGGGGAAGTACTGGTAGAACGTCGCAGGCGAGGTCCCTGCCTTACGTGCGACATCGATGACCTTGACGTCTCGATACGGGGAGGTGCTGAGCATCTCGCCGAGGCAGTCGAGCAGCTTCTGCCGCGTCGCCTGCCCGCGACGACCGGCCACCCGCCCGTCGACTGTGCGTACTTGTCCTGTCATGCCGTCAGCTTACCGAGGGGTGATCGGAGCGCGATTCGGCTGCGTGCAAATGGGGTTAGGGCGGGATGGGGAGGTTTGTGAACCTCGCTGAGCTGGTTGGAATGGCTGATTCCGGCCCCTGTCCACAGTCGTCAAGCCCTCAATTACCGCTCACCCACACGTGTGAATCGTGTTATCAACAGCCTGTGGATAACAACGGTGGATGACGAGGTCGGATCCGTCTCCGAGCCAAAAGGATTGGCCAAATATTTCGAGTTCCGGGGCGAGCAGACCGGGCGATCCCCCGTTAGCGTGGCAAGTGAGGTGAACGAACCAAGCGGCTCCAAACACGCGCCAACCATCCCTAACCGGGCTGTGAGTAAGTTCCGAGGTGAGCGGGCTCCAAGGTGAGCGGGCTCCGAGGTGAGCAGGGCCCCGAGGCGAGCAAGTCCGAGGACCGAGGGACGCGGGAGGATCCGGGCCATGGCGGCATTCGCGGAAGGCGTGCCCTGCTGGGCGGATGTGCTGCTGTCCGACCTCGCGGCGGGCCGGCGCTTCTACGGTGAGCTCTTCGGCTGGACCTTCCAGGAGATCGCCACCGAATACGGCACGTTCACCCGGGCCCTCCTGGGCGGTAAGGACGTCGCGGGACTGGTGCCCAAGCCGGACGGCCGGATGCCCACCGTCTGGAACATCTACTTCGCCGCCCAGGACGCCGCCGCGACCGCCGTAAGGATCCGCGAGGCCGGTGGCCGGGTGATCACCCCGCCGGTGTGGATCGACGAGTTCTGCGTCATGGCGACGGCCGCCGACCCAGGCGGCGCCGTCTTCGGGATCTGGCAGGCGGGCAGCCACACCGGCTTCGCGCGGCGCGGCACGCCCGGTTCGTACGGCTGGGCCGAGGTCCACACGCGTCAGCCGCGCGCCGTGGACGCCTTCTACCGGGCGGTCTTCGGCTACGGGATGACGCCCTCCGCGCCGTCTTCCGCGCCGCCGTCCGCAGCGCCCTCCGCGCCGTCTACCGCGCCGCCGTCCGCAGCGCCCTCCGTGCCGTCCTCCACGCCGCCCCCAGGCGCGTCCCCCGCGCCGTCCTCCGCCGAGGGCTCACCGGCCGACGTGGTCCTGTGGACGCCGCGCGGAGAGCCCCCGGATCCCCGTCACGCGATCGGCGGACGCGTCGTGATGGGTGAGGAGTACCCGGCCGTTCTGCCCGCCCACTTCCTGACGTACTTTGTGGTGGCGGATTGCGATCAGGCGCTGCGCACGGCCAACAGGCTGGGCGGGCGGGTACTCAAGACCGCCGAAGATACGCCGTACGGGCGTTTCGCGGTCCTTGCGGACAATCAGGGCGCGGCCTTCGCCGTCATCGACACCTCGGCGGCGGGCTGAACCCGGGGCGAATAACTGGGCGATACGGGCCTGCGGGCACTTGGATGGTCCCCGGTCGAACCGGACGGACCCCGACTCCGTATCGCCCGATGACACGACGATTCGCCCCCGGGTTCGCAACCGCCGCCTTCGCCAGAGAGAATGCAGGATGCGTGCCGCCGGTTGGTTTGTCGGTGAGACGCTGCACGGGGCTGTATTTTTTCAAGCCCCCACGGGGAGGTGGCAGGCAAGTGGTGGAGCAGCTGACGCAGCACGATCCAAGGCGGATCGGCCCTTTCGAGGTGCTCGGACGTCTCGGCGCGGGCGGCATGGGGCTGGTCTATCTGGCCCGCTCGGCATCGGGCCGACGGGTCGCGATCAAGACGGTCCGGACCGAGCTCGCCGAGGACCAGCTGTTCCGTGTCCGATTCACCCGTGAGGTGGAGGCGGCCCGCGCGGTCAGCGGCTTCTATACGGCAGCCGTCGTGGACGCCGATCCGCGCGCCGCGGTGCCGTGGCTGGCCACGGCCTATGTGCCGGCGCCGTCCCTCGAGGAAATCGTCAATGAGTGCGGGCCGATGCCGGCCCAGGCGGTGCGCTGGCTGGCGGCCGGGGTCGCCGAGGCGCTGCAGTCCATCCATGGCGCGGGCCTGGTCCACCGGGATCTGAAGCCGTCCAATGTGCTGGTCGTCGAGGACGGCCCGCGCGTGATCGACTTCGGTATCGCCTCCGGTGTCTCGAACACCCGGCTGACGATGACGAACGTCGCGGTCGGAACCCCCGCTTATATGTCCCCCGAACAGGCGCGCGACTCGCGCAGTGTGACGGGCGCGAGCGACATCTTCTCGCTCGGCTCGACCCTGACCTTCGCGGCCACCGGGCACGCGCCCTTCCACGGCGCCAACCCGGTGGAGACCGTGTTCATGCTGCTGCGCGAGGGCCCCGATCTGGTCGGGTTGCCCGATGAGCTGCGGCCGCTGATCGAGTCGTGCATGCAGATGGAGCCCGAGCGGCGGCCGTCCCCGGCCGATCTGCAGTCCCAGCTGGCCCCGCATCTGTTCGCCTCCAACGCCGACGACAGCGGTACGGCCTCGGCCTGGCTGCCGCCCGGCGCCGTCGCGCTCATCGAACGCAAGCGCAGCGGCCGCAACCAGGTGCGCGGCTCCTCCCGGCCCGCGGCCGGAGGCGGCCGCCCCGGCGGGCACGCCGGAGACGCGGGGAACGCCGGAAGCGCCGCGAGCGCGGGCAGTCGCCCCTCCGCGCCGCTTCCGCCGGAGCGCCCGCCCACGCCGCCGCCCTCGTACCCCCCAGCCGCGGGAGCCGCGGCGGACGGCCATGGCGGGCGGCACGGTGCCGCCCCGGGCGGGCCCGCCGGTCCGAGCGGCTGGGAGCCCGTTGGCGTGGGCGATCCGCGTGGCGGCCTGCGCGCGCCGGAGGCAGCGAGCCCGCCCAGCGCGCTGGGCTCCATCGGGCCGGGTCGGCATGCCGCCCCGTCTGCTGCCCCGTCCGCCGCCGCGTCGGCCCCTGCGCCCGCCCCGGCGCCCCCTGCGCCCGCCCCGGCGCCCGCAGGGGCCGACGGGTCGGTGCGGCTGCCCGGTTCGCAGGTGCCGATCGGCCCGGGGCTCCGGGCCGCCGACGCGCGGGACCCGCAGGCGCAGCACGGCACCGGGCCCGCCACCGGCTGGGTGCGCCCGCCGGCTGGGGTGACGAGCGGAGGGCTGAACGGGGGTGATGGCACGGCCGCCGTTCCGCCGCCGACCCACTCCCCGTCGGCCGAGCCGCCCGAGCCGCCCGGCGGAGCCGGGCACGGCCGCTGGCGCCCGTGGCGGTTCCGCATGTCCAATGACGTATGGGGCACCCCTGCGGTCGCCGGCGAGCTGCTGTACGTGACCTCGTTCGAGGTGCACGCACTGGACGTGGGCACCGGCCGGCGCCAGTTCAAGACGCGCGACGTGGCATGGGCGATGGCCGTGGCGAACGGCCGGATCCACGCCTCCGACGGCCCCACGCTGTACGCGCTGGACGCGGAGGACGGCGCCGAGCGCTGGCGGCTGTCGACCGATGGCTGGGTCTACTCCCTGAAGGTCGACCGCGGCACGGTCGTCACCGGCACGCGCGGCGGTGGCGTCCAGGCGTGGGAGGCGGCCAACGGCGAGCTGCTGTGGGAGATGCAGGGCCTCCAGACCGACTTCGAGACGCCCGAGTCGGGCCCCGCCGTCCACGACGGCACGGTGTACGTGTGGGCGGACGCGCGGCTGCGCGCCCTGGAGGCGCGCACCGGCGCGGAGCGCTGGTCGTATCCGGTGGGCGACGCGGCGTCGTGCGGCGGGGTGCCGCTGCGTCTGCTGGCGGCGCCCGACGGGGTGGTCTACGTCTCGGCGGGCACGCGGGTGCTCGCGCTCGACACCGCCCGCGGGGATGTGCGGTGGCGTTTCGAGGCGCCCGCCGTCTTCCTCTGCGCCCCCGCGTACGCGCCGGGGCCCGCGGTGACCGGCGGCGGAATCTACATCGCCGACTATCTGGGCACGGTGTACGCGCTGGACGCGGCCAACGGCCGCGATCGCTGGCGCATCGCCACCGAGGCCCGGCAGTCGATCGAGCCGGTGCTGGTGGCCGACGGCTCGGTCCATCTGGGCAGCGGTAGCGCGCTCTACACGCTCGACGCGGTCACCGGCACGCCCAAGTGGCGGTTCGCGGCGGGCGGCGAGGTCATCGGTTCGCCGGTGGTCGCCGACGGCCGGGTCCACTTCGGCTCGGCCGACCACTGCCTCTACACGGTGGACGCGGCGGGCGGACAGCTGCGCTGGAAGCTGGCGACCGGCGGTGAGATCACCGGATCCCCGGTGGCCGCCGGGGGCGTGGTGTACGCGTGCAGCAAGGACCGCTGCGTCTACGCGCTGGACGCGGTGAAGGGCACGGGCCAGTCCCGCCCGTCGGGCGGCCGGGCCTGACCGATCCCGGGGCGGGGCGGCGCGACGAGGCGGCGGCGTGGCGAGGCGGCGGCGCGACGAGGCGGCGGCGTGCCGGAGACGGCAGGTCGCAGGCCGTGTCCCTGACAATTGCTGCTACGGTTGCGGGCGTTCATCGACCTCCTGGGAGCCGGGAGGTCGATGGGTAACTCTGCGCGGTCTTCGGGGGAACGGGGTCTGTGATGCGGCGTGGTCTACGGCTGGCGGCCGTGCTCACCGTGGTGCTGGTGGCGCTGACCGGGTTCAAGGGGCGTGGCCATGGCCACGGGGGTGGCGGAGGCGGCTGCTCCAGTTCGTCCTCGCACCACTCGTCCGGGTCGGGCTCCGATTCCGGTTCCGGCTCGGGTGGTTACTCGGACTCCGACGACGAGGGCTCCACCACCGGTGCGGGCTCCGGCGGCTCGCGCTACCGCGACTACGACGATGACGACTACGGCGACAGCGCCTCCAGCGGTTCCTCGGGCGGCTCGGCGTCGTCCTATGAGCCCCAGGCGACGGTCGTCACCTGTGCCGAAAAGGGCAAGGACGCCGAAAAGGGCAAGGACGAGAGCGGCCGTCCGGCGGCGACCGTGAAGGTGCGCAACCGCTCGGGCTCCGCCGACACATACCTCGTGGAGATGAACTTCCAGGACCGGGACGGTGTGACCCGCACCTCCGGCCGCGCCGATGTGCGGGTCCCCGCGGGGAAGTCGCGGACCGTAAGGGTGCCGCTCGACGATCCCTCGGCCGTGGGAACCGTGGTGCGGTGTGAGGTCGTCTCCGTCCTCTGAGAGCCGGGACTGGCGCGCTGACATGTGACTTTGGGGTAGGAAAACCCGTTGCTAGGGTGGCGTGCACTTGTCAACAGGCTGCATTTGGCTTGAATGTGCCTTTCAACGGGGGTAATACCATGCAACGCCGCTCCATGCGCATATGCGCTGTCGCCCTGGTCGGGCTCATCGCGCTGACCGGCTGCGGAAAGAAGAAGGGCGGTAGCCACGACGGCGGCCTCGGGGGGTTCGTCTCGGGCGGGAGCGGGGGCAACGACAACCCGGCGTCCGGCCCCACCGACCTCCCCAGCGGCATACCCACCGATCTGCCCAGCGGCGCGCCCTCCGATCTGCCGTCCTACGACGCCCCCACGCCCTCCTACACCTACTCCGCGCCGCCCACCTACAACTCGGACGGCACGAACGACATCACCGCCACCGGCTGCGACTACGACGAGTCGACCCGTTCGTTCCAGTACACCCTCAATCTCAGGAACCCCGAGACGCAGTCCATGCACTACTCGATCAGCATCGAGTGGGAGGACCAGAACGGCGGCAGCCTGCTGGGCTCCGACTACAAGTCCGTCACCGTGGCGTCCGGCAGCAGCCAGACCCTCAGCGCCACCTCCTATCGCACCCTCACCGAGCAGACGTCCTTCACCTGCAAGGTCACCTCGGCGCTCAAGTACCCGAGCTCCACCTGAGGCCCGAGCCGATCGATCCGGGGCGGACGGCCTCAGCGGGTACGGAAGCCGGGCGTGCGGGCCGCGAAGAGCGCGGCCTGGCGCCCCGGCGGCAGATTGCCCAGCGCGATCAACTGCGGGGCCTGTGCGAGCGCCTGGGCCAGCGCCGTCTCCTTCGCCGCCCATAGCGCCCTTACGGTGCCCTGCACCGCCTCCGTCGGGTACGACGCGATGACCGACGCGGCACGGATGGCCGCCGTAAGGGCTTCACCGGCCGGGGTCACCTCGCTGACCAGGCCCGTCTCATACGCCCGTCGGGCCGAGAGCCGCTCCGCCGTCCCCATCAGGGCCATCCGCGCGACCTCGCCCATGGGCATCCGCTGCGCCATATAGACGGCCTCGTAGGCGCTGACCATCCCATAGCTGGTGTGCGGATCGAAGAAGGTCGCCGTCTCGTCGGCGACGATGAACTCGGCCTCGCCCAGCAGATAGAACGCCCCGCCGCAGGCCATCCCGGCCACCGCCGCGACCACCGGTTTCCACAGGTCGTTCGCCTTGGGCCCGACGGTGCGCAGCGGATCGTCCATCGCGTAGGGCGACGGCGGCTGCGCGACCTCCACCGAGCGGTCGATGCCGGTGCTGAAGGCCCGGCCGCCCGCGCCGGTGAGGACGACGGCCCGGACCGCGTCGTCCCGGCGGAAGCGCCGCCATACGGCGGTGAGTTCCGAGGCCGTCTCCAGGTCGATGGCGTTGTGCCGTTCGGGCCGGTCGAGGGTGACGACCGCGACGCCGTCCTGCTCCACCCGTATGCGGACCGTCATGGCCGCTCCAGCAGCCAGCGCACCACCGTCAGCCCGCCGTCCGTCTCATGGAAGGCGGCCTTCACGGGCGCGCCGACGCGGATCCGCTCGGGCGGGACCGAGTTCAGCGCGGCGTCCGCGGCGGCGACCAGATTGCCCACCAGCCGGATGCGCGGGGCGTCCGCGAGCTCCACGAGGACGACGTTGTACGGCGCCTGTGCCGCGTAGGCGGGCAACAGCGGGGGATGGGGCAGCACATACGACCAGATCCGGCCACGGCCGCTCATCTTTTTCCACAGGCTCTCGAAGGACTGGCAGCGAGGGCAGCAGGGCCGGGGCGGGAAGCGCGATTCGCCGCAGTCGGCGCAGCACTGGACGCGCAGTTCACCGCGCGCCGCGTAGGCGAAGAAGGGCGCCCCGTCGTCGTCGGGCACGGGCGCCAGCAGCCCGTCGGCCCGGTCGCCCCCGCCGCTCGCGGCCATGGTCGTGGTCGTGGTCGTGGTCGTGGTCGTTTCGGTTTGTGTCATGCCGTCGCTCAACTCCTCAGCAGCAGGGCCGATGTGGGAACTCCCTCACCCGCCGTGACCAGGCAGGTCGTGGCGCCGGGGACCTGGGCGGTGCCGGTGCCGCGCAGCTGTCTGACCCCCTCGGTGATGAGGTTGAAGCCATGGACGTACGCCTCGCTGAGGCCGCCCCCGCCGGTGTTGAGCGGCAGCCGTCCGCCGATCTCCAGCGCGCCCCCTTCGGTGAAGGCGGCGCCCTCGCCGCGGGCGCAGAAGCCGTAGCCCTCCAGGGAGAGCGGGATCAGCGGGGTGAACGCGTCGTAGATCTGCGCGACATCCACGTCCTGCGGACTGAAGTCGGCGGTTTTCCACAGTCGGCGGGCGGCGGTCCAGGAGGGGCCGGTCAGTGGGTCGTCGTTCCAGTAGTTGACCATTCCGTGGTGCTGGGCCGGCAGCCCCTGGGCGACGGAGTGGACGTACACCGGCCGGTGCCGGCAGTCGCGCGCCCGCTCGGCCGACACCAGCACACAGGCCAGCGCGCCATCGGTCTCGAGGCAGTTGTCGAAGAGGCAGAGCGGTTCGCTGATCCAGCGCGCGGTCATATACATCTCGCGGGTCAGCGGGCGGTCGTACATCATCGCGGCGGGGTTCTGATTGGCCCGGTTGCGGCAGGCCAGCGCCACATTGAAGAAGTGATCGCGGGTCGCGCCGTACTCATGCATATAGCGCCGGGCCAGCAGGCCGATCTCATCGGCCGGGCGCAGCAGCCCGTACGGCCGGGTCCACTGGGCCGGGGTGGGCAGCTGCACCTGGGTGTTGGTCCAGGGGCGCGGCCCGCTGCCGCGTTTGCGGGACCGCCAGGCCACCCCGACGCTCGCCTGTCCGGTGGCGATCGCGGCGGCCAGGTGTGCGACGGTCGCACACGAACCGCCGCCCCCGTAGCCGACCTTGCCGAAGAAGGTCACGTCCCCGGCGCCGATGGCCTTGGCGATCTCGACCTCGTCGGTCTCCTCCATGGTGTACGAGGCGAAGGCGTCCACCTCGGACGGGGCGATTCCGGCGTCGTCGAGCGCGGCGAGGATCGCCCGGCAGGCCAGGGTCTTCTCGGACTCGGGGAGGTGTTTGGCGAAGGGGGTCTGCCCGATACCGGCTATCGCCGTCGCGTCCTTCAAGGTCGCCGTCGCCCTTACCGCCCCCATGGTCGCCTCCGTGGTCGCGTTCACCGGTGCTGACAGCGGGGAAGGCTACCGCTAATCTGACGGGTAGTCAGCTAGTGGGGTCGTCCGGCCCGGATTCCGGGGAGGGGAGCGGTCCGATGGAACAGATGGAGCAGGGGCACACCATCCCGGCCCTGATCCGGGCGGCGGTCGAGCGGTACGGCCCGGACGAGGCCGTCGTCGAGGGCCGCGCCCGGATCTCGTACGCCCAGCTCGGCGCCCGGATCGAGCGCGCCGCGGCCGCGTGCGTCGCCTCGGGCCTCGAACCGGGCGACCGCGCCGCGATCTGGGCGCCCAACACCACCGACTGGATCGTGGCGGCGCTCGGCGCGGTCACCGCGGGCGGGGTGCTGGTCCCGGTCAACACCCGCTTCAAGGGCGGCGAGGCGGCGTATGTGCTGCGCCGCACCAGAGCCACGCATCTGTTCATCACCGGCACCTTCCTGGGCACCTCGTATGTGGCGTCGCTGCGCCGGGCGGCGGGGGAGGGGCCGGGCCACGGCCCCCTGCCCGGCCTGCCCTATCTGCGGGAGGTGGTCGTCCTCGCCGACAACGGCCCGGAGGACTTCCGCACCTGGAAGGACTTCCTGGCGCTGGGCGACGCCGTGCCTCCGGAGGAGGTCCGCTCCCGGGCGCAGGCGGCGCGCCCCGCGGCCCCCTCCGACATCACCTTTACCTCCGGCACCACCGGCCATCCCAAGGGCGTGGTGACCACGCACTCCCAGACCGTGCGGGTCTTCGACACCTGGAGCGAGATCACGGGGCTGACGGCGGGCGATCGCTATCTCATCGTGAACCCGTTCTTCCACACCTTCGGCTACAAGGCGGGCATCATCGCCTGTCTGAGCCGTGGTGCCACGATGGTGCCGCAGCCGGTCTTCAGCGTGGAGACGGCCCTGGCCAATATCGCCGCCGAGCGCATCTCCGTCCTCCCCGGCCCGCCCACCCTCCACCAGTCCCTGCTCGACCACCCCTCCCGCGCCGCCCACGACCTGTCCACCCTGCGCCTGGTCGTCACCGGCGCCGCCGTCGTCCCGCTGGAGCTGGTGGAGCGCCTGCGCTCGGAGCTCGGGGTCGCCACCGTGCTGACGGCGTACGGCCTGACGGAGGCGTCCGGCACCGTCACGATGTGCCGCCGCGGCGACCCGCCCGAGGTCATCGCGGGCACGGCGGGCCGCGCGATCCCGGACACCGAAGTCAAGATCGCCACGGCCACCGGGCACGAACTCCCCCCGGGGCGACCGGGCGAGGTCTGGGTCCGCGGCTACCACGTCACATCCGGCTACTTCGAGGATCCGATCGCCACGTCCCGTACCGTCACCCCCGACGGCTGGCTGCGGACAGGCGATGTCGGGGTGATGGACGAGCAGGGCAATCTGCGCATCACCGACCGCATCAAGGACATGTTCATCGTCGGCGGCTTCAACGCCTACCCCGCCGAGATCGAGCAACTCATCGCCCGCCACCCGGACGTGGCCGACGTCGCCGTGATCGGCATCCCGGATCCGCGGCTGGGCGAGGTGGCCAAGGCCTACGCGGTCCGCCGCCCGGACTCGACGCTGACGGCGGACGACCTGATCGCCTGGTCCCGCCGCGAGATGGCCAACTACAAGGTGCCCCGGCAGGTGGAGTTCCTCCCCGAACTGCCGCGCAACGCCGGCGGCAAGGTCCTCAAGGCGCAGCTGCGGGCGGGCTGGAACGGGGCGGCCAGGGCTTGAGCGGTGGGGGAATGCGATGCGCGCGCTGTGCGAGGCGTTGTCCCACCATTTGTCGTGTGGCCCCCAACCCAGGGCCACGTCGGCCACGGATAGACGGCGGCCCCTGCGAGGTGATCCCGCAGTGCGATGTGGTCAGCCTGTGTCCGGGACGCGATCGCTGAGGGGGGTGCACTCCGGTACGCGCCCCTGGCGGGGCAGCGCGAAGGGGCCGGGCGGTTTCGCCCGGCCCCCCTTGGCGCTCACGAGTGTCTCGTGGCGCCTACTGCGGGCTGGTGGGGGCATGACCCTCGCCCTGTGGGCCCGGGGCGGCAGCTGTGGCGTATTCACCACTGTCCATACCGACGATGGGGGTGTGACTATCGCTTGCAGACGCGAATGCGGCTGTCTGGCTTGTGGCTCCGATCGCGGCACCTATGGCGATAATCAAGGTCGCAATGCCCTTTGTGGCACGAGTCATTCCGGTTCCTCCGTTACGGGGGTGATTATCTGTTTTGTACTGCAAATTAGCAATGAGGGGTACGTATGTTCGGCCATCTGGCCGGAACTGGTCGAAGCTTGGCGGAAAGGGGTGCGCCCGGTGGTGTGGGGGCGCTCGTTCGGGAGGTGGCCCGCGCAAAGGGGCCGATGCCGATGACGTCCCCTCCGCGTCATCGACATCGGCCCCGCGGTGTTACCTCATGGAAATGAGCGATGCTCCGTGTGCTCCTACTGGGGCGCTGAAGGTGTGTGGCCCTCTCCTTCGGCGCTCAGCTGCGGCGGTGCCGGTGTGTGGCCCTCGCCCTTGGTGCTCAGCTCCGACGGCGCGGGTGTGTGGCCCTCGCCCGCGGTGCTCAGCTGCGGTGGCGCCGGTGTGTGGCCCTCGCCCTTGGTGCTCAGCTGCGGCGGTGCGGGCGTGTGGCCCTCCCCCTTGGTGATCAGCTGGGGCGGTGCGGGCGTGTGGCCTTCGCCCTGGGTGGTCACCTGTGGAGGTGCCGGTGTGTGGCCCTCGTCCTGAGGTGTGAAGGGCGCCGGGTCGGCCTCCAGCGGCCGGTAGACGTCGGACTCGGGCTTCTTGTCCGTGTTTGTCACGATCAACTCCATCGGATGCTTTGGTCGGTATAGGCCGTTGGCACCCGCCCGGCGACTCCCCCGTGGGTCGCCGGACGGATGTCTCAAAAGGGCCGTCCACCTTACGGTGTGACCTCGCAACCGACCCGTCTGCCCCCCGCGGGGACGGGTCGACCACTGCTAAGACTCCCGGATGGCGATAAACGATTGATGAACGGTCGGCGAGCCGTGCCGTTATGCCGCGGCCGCGGGGGCCAGAAGCCGGCGGACGTCCTCCGCCTCAGGGGCCCCCAGCCGCTGGTGAATTGACAGCGCCTCACGCCAGCAGGCGTCCGCGCGCTCGTTCTGGCCGAGCTCCAGCAGCGCCTTGCCGAGCAGGGTCAGTACGATGGCCCGGCGCCACTCGCCCCCGATGCCCCGCAGGGCGAGAGCCTGTTCGGCGTGGGTGGCGGCCTCCGCGGGGCGCCCGATCGACAGGTGCGCCTCGGCCAACCGCTGGTGGGTCATGCCCTCCCAGAGCGGCTGGCGGTGCTCACGGAACAGGCCGAGGGCCTCGGTGAGCTGCTCGAGCGCTTGAGTGAGGCTTCCCGCCCCGGTCAGGGCGATACCGAGCGCGTACTTACCGTTGGCCAGGCGCAGGGTGCGCCCCAGGCTCCCGTAGATCCGCACTCCCTGCCGGGCCAGGTCCACGGCGCTGTCGATGCGGCCCATCTCCACATACGCACGCGAGAGGTTGCACAGCGCGCTGGCCTCGCCGGGCTGGTCGTCCACGGCCCGGTAGGCGTCGATGGCACGGAGGAAATGCCGCTCCGCGTCATCCCAGCGGGTACGGCTGAGATGCGCGATGATGCCGCGCTCGGTGAGGGCGCGCCCCATCGTGACATGGTCCTTGACCGTGGAGCCCAAGGCCAGGGCGCGTTCCGCCTCCGCGTCGGCCTCCTCGAGCCGGCCGGTGAGGTTGCGCACCTTGGCGAGGCAGGTACGCGCCCGGCCTTCGGCCCGGGTGTCGCCGACCGTGTGCGCCGTTTCGCTGACCACGCGGGCGACGGCCTCGTAGCGGGGGGCGTTGGCACCGGACTCGGCCAGGTCCATCGCGGCGAGCAGCAGATCCGCCGCCCGGCCCAGGGTGCTGCCCGGGGCGGCTTGCTGGGTGCAGGCCAGCAGGCAGTCCGCCTCGGTGAACAGCCAGTCCAGAGCGGCGTCCTGATGCGGGAAGACCAGGCCGGGGTGGCTGGCGGGGGCCAGGTGGTCGCCCAGGCGGTCGCCGGGCCGCTCCATGGCGTACACCCGTGCGGCCGTGGCGAGGTAGAAGTCCAGCAGCCGGGAGAGCGCCGCCTCGCGGTCCGCTGCCGACTGGTGCCGCTCCGCGCAGTCACGCGCGTAGAGGCGTACGAGGTCGTGGTAGCGGTAGCGGCCGGGCGCCGCGGACTCCAGCAGGGAGGCGTCGACCAGGGACTCCAGGAGCTCCTCGGCGTCGAGGGTGTCCATGTCCAGGACGACGGCCGCCGCGGCGAGCGAGATGTCGGGGCCGTCCGCGAGCCCCAGCAGCCGGAAGGCCCGAGCCTGTGACGGCTCCAACTGGCCGTAGCCCAGCTCGAAGGTGGCCCGCACGGCCAGGTCGCCGGCCCGCAGCTCGTCCAGCCGGCGGCGCTGGTTGGCGAGCTTGTGTGCCAGCGTGGAGACGGTCCAGGTGCGGCGCGAGGCCAGCCGGGAGGCCGCGATCCGGATGGCCAGCGGGAGGAAGCCGCACGCCGCCACCACGTCCATGGCCGCGTCGCGCTCGCTGATGACACGCTCCTCGCCCACTATCCGCGTGAAGAGGGCGAGCGCCTCCTCCGGGCTCATCACGTCCAGGTCGACCAGGTGGGCGCCCTCCAGGTCGACCATCCGGGTCCGGCTGGTGATCAGCGCGGCGCAGCCCTCCGTACCGGGCAGCAGCGGCCGCACCTGTGCGGCGTCGCGTGCGTTGTCGAGCAGCGTGAGCACCCGGCGGCCGTCCAGCATCGAGCGGTAGAGCGCGGCACGCTCCTGGACGCCCTCGGGGATCGCGTTGTCCGGGGTGCCGAGGGCGCGCAGGAAGGCGCCCAGGATCGCGTTGGGCTCCGCCGGTACCGGGCCCGCCCCCTGAAGGTCGACGTAGAGCTGGCCGTCGGGGAATTGATGGCGGGCCGCGTGGGCGACGTGTACGGCGAGCGTCGTCTTGCCGACACCCCCGATTCCGGCCACGGCTGACACGGCCATGACACGCCCCTCGGCGGTGGCGAGCTGATCGCTCAGCTCGTCGACAAAGGCGACACGGCCCGTGAAGTCGGCCACCGTCGCGGGAAGCTGGGCCGGCCGTACAAAGCTGGGCCCCGCGTGAGCGCGGCTGTCCACCGGGGCGGCCAGGTCGGCATCCGCCTGCAGAATGCGCTGATGCAGCTCGGAGAGTTCCGGGCAGGGGTCCACGCCGAGATCCTCGGCGAGCAGCCGCCGGGTGTCGTTGTACACGGCCAGTGCCTCGGCCTGCCGCCCGCTGCGGTAGAGCGCCAGCATCAGCAGTTCGCGCAGCCGCTCCCGGAGCGGATGGGCGGCGGTGAGGGCGGTGAGCTCGGAGACCACCTCGGTGTGGTGGCCCAGCTCCAGATCGAGATCGAGCCTGGTCTCGGTGAGGACGAGATGCCACTCCGACAGCCGGGCGCGCTGGGTCACGGCGTAGGGCCCCGGCACTCCGGCCAGGGCTTCACCGTCCCAGAGGCCCAGTGCCTGGCCGATGAGTTCATGGGCCCGCGGCCGGTCGCCCGAGTGCCGTGCCTTCTCCGCCTCCGCCGCCAGGCGCTCGGCCACGTCGGTGTCCAGGGCCCCGAGGCCCACCTGGACCGCGTAGCCCCCCGACTCGCTGACCAGGACGTCCGATTGCGGGGTGAATGCCTTGCGCAGCCGGGAGGCGTAGGTGCGCAGCGCCGCGATGGCGGCGTCCGGGGGGTCGTCGCCCCACAGGGCGTCGATGAGCTCGGGGGCGGTGGCGGTGCGCCCTCCGCGCAGCAAGAGAGCGGTGAGCAGGGCTCTTTGCTGTGGTGATCCGGTGCTCACCTGTTCTTCGCCTCGCCAGGCCCGTACGGGTCCGAGCACGGTGAAGCGCAAGGGCTGCTCCTGTGCCCGCTCCTTCTCGCCGGCCATGGTCTCCCCCTGCCTCTGCTCCCAGTTGCACGGGCCAGTTTGCCTTGCCGATACCCCTCACGTCAGTAGGGGCCGGACCTCTCCACAAGGCCTGCCACACTTCACACCCCTCGGAATGCCGACGCACCGTCAGGTCCATGGGTCGCTTTCGGTCACCGGAGGGCCGACTCCGTATGCGTCGCGATGGCCGGTATACGGATCCGTGGCCGTCGGGAGATCCGGCGCCGATGTGGACAGCAGTTGCCGTACCTCCTCGGGCTCGGGTGAGCCCAGCCGTTCACGGAGGGCCCGTGCCTGCCTCCAGCAGTCCTGGGCCCGGGTTGGCTGCCCGGCCGCCATCAGGGCCTTCGCCAGAACGGTGAGAAAGGAGAAGCGCCGCCACTCGCCGCCGAGACCGCCCAGGGCGAGGGACCGTTCGGCGTGTGCCACCGCTTCTGAGGGGCGCTGCGCGGCCAGATACATTTCGGCCAGCCGGAAATGGGCCATGCCTTCCCACAGTGGCTGACGGGCTTCGTGAAAGAGCTCGAGCGCTTCGGTGAGGTGGACGGACGCCTCCTCCAGCCGGTGGGCGCGCGTCAGCGCGATGCCGACGGTGTACATCCCGTTGGCGAGCCGCAGCGGGGCGCCGAGCCTGCGGTAGATGGCGAGCCCCTGCTCGGCCAGTTCCACACCGGTCCGGGTGCGGCCCCGGCTCACATGGAGCCGGGAGAGATTGGCCAGGGCGCTCGCCTCGCCCGCCTCGTTGGCATCGGCGCGGAACGCATCGAGCGCCTGTCCGAGGTACCTCTCGGCGTCTTCGTGCCGCCCCAGCCCGTTGGCCACGATGCCGAGCTGATTGGAGGCGCGGCTGGCGACCACCGGATCGTCGCCGTCCAGCTCCAGCGCGCGGAGCAGCTCCCGCTCGGCGTGGCCGTATCGGCCCGTGAAGCTGTACAGATGGCCCAGTGCCGAGCGGGCGCGGGCCTCGGTACGGGAATCCCCGGCGGCGTGGGCGGCGTCGCAGACCACCTGTGCCACCGTCTCGTACTGCCGCGGCCGGGCACCGGACTCGGCGAGGTCCAGCGCGCCCAGCAGCAGGTCCCCGGTGCGGCGGCGGGTGCTCTCCCCGGTGCACTTGGGCACACAGGCGAGCAGGCAGTCGGCCTCCGCGAAGAGCCAGTCCAGGGCGGCTTTCGAGGTCTCGAAGAGCAGTCCGGGATGGCCGGTGGGCTCCAGGTGCTCGACCATGCGGTCCCCAGGCCGCTCCAGGGCATACACCCGCGCCGCCGTCGCCAGGTAGAAGTCGAGCAACCGGGACAGCGCCTCCTCGCGCTCCGCCACCGCCCGCCGCTCCCGCTCCGCGCATGCCCGTGCGTAGAGCCGTACGAGGTCATGGAAGCGGTAGCGGCCCGGTACGGCGGACTCCAGCAGCGAGTTGTCCACGAGGGAGGTGAGAAGCCGGCCGGTCTCCGCGGCGTCGAGGCCGAGCACCGCGCCCGCGGCCGACAGGGAGATGTCCGGGCCGCCGGCCAGGCCCAGCAGCCGGAAGGCGCGGGCTTGAGCCGGGTCGAGCTGTCCGTAGCCGAGTTCGAAGGTGGCCTTGACCGCCAGATCCCCGGCCCGCAGCTCGTCCAGCCGCCGGCGCTCGTCGGCGAGTTTGCGGGCGAGAACGGAGACGGTCCAGGTGCGGCGGGAGGCGAGCCGGGAGGCCGCTATGCGGATCGCGAGCGGGAGGTAGGAGCAGGACGCCACCACGTCCATGACCTCGGCACGTTCCACGGTCGCCCGCTCCTGGCCCACGATCAGTGCGAAGAGGTCGAACGCCTCCGGCGGGCTCATCGCGTCCAGGTCGACCGGGTGGGCGCGGTCCAGGTCGGACATATGGGTGCGACTGGTGATCAGCGCGACGCAGTCCGGTGCTCCGTCGTCGGGGAGCAGCGGCCGGACCTGAGCGGCATCGCGGGCGTTGTCCAGGAGGACGAGGACGCGGCGGCCCTCGAGACACGCGCGGTAGAGCGCGGCGCGCTCCTCGGTGCCGTCCGGAATGGCGGCGTCGGAGGTGCCGAGTGAGCGCAGGAAGGCGCCGAGCACGGTCTCGGGGTCGGCAGGGGAGGGGCCCGCACCGCCGAGGTCGACGTAGAGCTGGCCGTCGGGGAAGCGGTGGCGGGCGGCGTGCGCGAGATGAACGGCCAGGGCGGTCTTGCCGATGCCTCCGATACCGGCGATCGCGATGGCGGCCGGCCGGTCGGCGGAGGTCGCGAGCCGGTCGTTCAGCTCCCGTACGAGGTCCTCGCGACCGGTGAAGTCCGCCACCGCCGCGGGCAGCTGCGCGGGGCGCACGACGGTGGTGTCGGCCATGGGGTGTCGCGGGCGGTCGGCGGCGGTGGGCCGGGAGAGCGCGGTGGCGGGCCGTGCGGGGACGTGCGGCCGGAGCTCGCGGACGACATCGGCGCGGTAGCCGTTGTCCAACTCGACTTCGAGCCGTGTCCGGCCGAGGGCGGAGTCCGGGTCCGCGCCGAGGGCCAGGCTCGCCTCTTCACCGTGCCAGCACCGGTCCGGTACGGAACCGGTGGAACCTTCCTGCCGCCCCAGGCGCTCGTCGCCGGCCATGGTGCCCCCCGCACGTGCTTCCTCGCTGTACGGCCAGTCTGCCGTGCCGGTGGCTCGTACGTCAGTAAAGAGTGCGACGTGTCCGGAGCATCCGTCGAACATCCCAGGAGACGCCCGCGTAGCTGACGATCCGTCAGATCGGCGCTACCGTGCAGTCATGGAGAGCTTCCCGAAGATAATCTCGGTGGACGACCACACGGTTGAGCCCCCTCACGTCTGGCGGGACCGGCTCCCGTCGAAGTACCGCGACAGCGGGCCGCGCATCGTCCGGGCGCCGCTGAAGGAGATGACCTTCATCGGCGGCAAGTTCGCCCCCAAGATGGGCGCGCCCGGGGACGACGGGCCGCTCGCGGACTGGTGGGTGTACGAGGAGCTGCACCGGCCGCTGACCCGGCTGGACACCGCCGTCGGCTACGACCGGGACGAGGTCAAGCTGGAGGCCATCACCTACGAGCAGATGCGGCCCGGCTCCTTCTCGGTGCCGGACCGGCTCGCGGACATGGACGTCAACCACGTCCAGTCCGCGCTCTGCTTCCCGACCTTCCCCCGCTTCTGCGGGCAGACCTTCACCGAGGCCGCCGACCGCGAGCTGGGGCTGCTCGGGGTCCGGGCGTACAACGACTGGATGGTGGAGGAGTGGTGCGGCCCCGAGGCCCGGGGCAGGCTGATCCCGCTGATCATCATCCCGCTGTGGGACGCCGAGCTGGCCGCCGCCGAGGTGCGGCGGAACGCGGCGCGCGGGGTGCGGGCCGTCTGCTTCTCGGAGATCCCGCCGAACCTGGGGCTGCCCTCGATCCACACCGACGACTGGGACCCGTTCCTGGCCGCGTGCGACGAGACCGGCACGGTCGTCGCGATGCACATCGGCTCCTCCTCGAGGATGCCCTCGACCTCCGCGGACGCGCCCCCCGCGGTCGGCTCCACGATCACCTTCGCCAACTGCTGCTTCTCGATGGTCGACTGGCTGATGAGCGGGAAGTTCGAGCGCTTCCCGAACTTGAAGGTGATGTACGCGGAGGGCCAGATCGGCTGGATCCCCTACATCCTCGAGCGCGCCGATGTGGTGTGGGAGGAGAACCGGGGCTGGGGCGGAGTGGCCGACAAGGTGCTGCGCCCGCCGTCCGAGCTGTTCACCGAGCATGTCTACGGCTGCTTCTTCGACGACGCCTTCGGGCTGCGCAACCTCGACGCCATCGGGGTCGGCAACGTGCTCTACGAGACGGACTATCCGCACTCGGACTCCACCTGGCCCAAGTCGCGGGAGGTCGGCGAGGCGCAGATGGGGCATCTGGCGCCGGATGTCGTGGAGCGGATTGTGCGCGGCAACGCGATCGAGCTGCTGGGGCTCACGGCGGACGGGCTCTGGGCGGGGGCGCCGGGGGCGTAGCCGGTTTGTCCGGGTGGCGTTGGTTCCGGCGTCGGCCTGGTCGGGGAGGGGTGTTGGTTCCAGCGTCGGCCTGGTCGGGGAGGGGTGTCGGTTCCGGCGTCGGCCTGGTCACGGAGGAGCAAGAAAACGGTCACTGTCGGTCAATGACAACCCCCGGACCCTCCGGCAGGCTGGGGGCATATCGGCCCTCCCGCCTCCCCACGCCGTCACCCACCCCTTACGACGTGACAGGGGCCGTGGGCGGCGCGGAGGGCCGGGTGTCCCTGTGTACCGGGCGTCGCGGGGTAGCGCCCGGCGCGCGGGACACAAGCGCCAGATGGCGGTAGTCGCCGGGCGGCATCCCGTACGCGGCGCGGAAGGCGCGGCTGAAGACGGCGGGGTGGGCGAAGCCCCAGCAGCGCGGCCGCCAGGTCGGTCAGCGCGGTGCCCAGGCGCGGCCCGTCGGAGGGGCGTAAGGAGCGGTCAGCCGCGAGCCGGGTGAGGAACCCCGTCAGCGGGGCGCCCACCCCTTCGCGCGCGGGGATTGGGCCGGGCGAGCAGCCGGTCGATCCGGTCGTGGGGGACCGGGATCAGTCGTGGGGGACCGGGATCAGGGCTTTGCGGGCATGGGCCCCGAGGTCCGCACGTCCGTACGCCGGCAAAGCGTTGCGCGGCGGGACGAGACTGTCGTACCCCTTGTCTGATGGACCGTCAGATACGACCATGTCCGACGTCAGATTCGACGATGACGGTCCACCGACAAGGAGGCCCGGCATGCGCGTCCTGCCCCGGGGCCGGTTGAGCTATGGCATGCAGCTGCCGATCCAGTCGCAGTCCACCCTCTACGCCGAGCCGTGGGAGGCCGGGGCGGGCCCGGCCGAGCTGCTCGAGGTCGCCCGCGCCGCCGACCGGCTCGGCTTCGCGTACCTCGCCGTCTGCGACCACGTCGCGATCCCGCGGCGGCTGGCCGCGGCCATGGGCACCGTCTGGTACGACCCGGTGGCCACCCTCGGCTGGCTCGCCGCGGCCACCGAGCGGGTGTGGCTGCTCAGCCATGTGGCGGTCGCCGCGCTGCGCCATCCGCTGCTGACCGCCAAGCAGTACGCCACGCTCGACCGCCTCTCCGGCGGCCGGCTCATCCTCGGGGTCGGGGCCGGGCACGTCCGGGAGGAGTTCGAGGCGCTGGGGGTGGACTTCGCCCGGCGCGGAGCGCTGCTGGACGAGACGGTCGACGCGCTGAAGGCGGCGCTGGGACCGGAGGAGTTCCCCGACTTCCGCGGCGAGCGGTTCGCGTTCAGCGGCCTCGGGCAGGCCCCGCGCCCCGTCCAGACGCCGCGCCCCCCGCTGTGGGTCGGCGGCTCCTCGCCCGCCGCGGTGCGCCGCGCGGCGGTCCGGGGCGACGGCTGGCTCCCGCAGGGCGACCCACGGGACCGGCTGCCCGGCCAGATCGCCCGGCTGCGCGAGCTGCGGAAGGAGGCGGCCCAACACGATCGCGGCTGTGAGGAACCCGCCGAGATCGGCGCGATCACCGAGCCGCTGTACGTCGGCGAACCCGGCTGGGACGTGGGGCGCCGGACCCTGACCGGCGCGCCGGAGCGGCTGGCCGAGAGCCTGCGCGCGTACGCCGCGATGGGAGTGGACCAGATCCAGGTGCGGTTCCGCTGCCGGGACCACACCGAACTGACCGACCAGATGGCGGCCTTCGCCGCCGATGTCGCTCCGCACCTCGATGACCAGGGATGACTAGGGAGATCGGAATGGGCAAGCTGGACGGGCGGGTCGTCATCATCACCGGGGCGGCGCGCGGACAGGGTGAGCAGGAGGCGCGGCTGTTCGCGGCCGAGGGCGCGCGCGTGGTCCTCGGCGACGTACTGGACGAGCCGGGCGAGGGGCTGGCCAAGGAGCTGGGCGAGTGCGCCCGCTTCGTCCATCTGGACGTGGGCCGCGAGGACGACTGGACCGCCGCCGTCGCCGCCGCGAAGGACGCCTTCGGCTCGGTGGACGGCCTGGTCAACAACGCCGGGATCCTCCGCTTCAACGAGCTGGTGGGCACCCCGCTGGCGGAGTACCTGGAGGTGGTCCAGGTCAACCAGGTCGGTACGTTCCTGGGGATGCGGACGGTCGCGCCGGAGCTGGTGGCGGCGGGCGGCGGGACGATCGTGAACACCGCCTCGTACGTCGCCCTGTCCGGGATGCCGCTGCTCACCGCGTACGCCGCGACGAAGGCGGCGGTGGTGGGGATGACGCGGGTGGCCGCGATGGAGCTCGCGGACAAGGGCATCCGGGTCAACGCGATGTGTCCGGGCGCGGTCGACACCCCGATGACCAACCCGGCCCAGCTCGACCCGGAAGCCGACAGCGCGGAGGCGACGGCGGCCGTCGACGAGCTCTACCGCAAGCTGGTGCCGCTGGGCCGGATCGGCCGCCCGGAGGAGGTGGCGCGGCTGGCGCTCTTCCTGTCCTCGGAGGACTCCTCGTACGTCACCGGCCAGCCGTTCGTCGTCGACGGGGGCTGGCTGACCGGCGTCTCGGTCTTCTAGGCGGCGTCCCGGCGGCTCGCGACGCCTGCGGCGAGCCTTTCCCCCCTTCCCTCAACTGGGGCTCCTCTCCAGCCCCCGGCGTCCTGGCCGGTGTGCTGGCCGCGGCCGACGGTCGGCTCGTCGACCCCCGGGGTCCAGGGGCGGAGCCCCTGGTAGCGGGATGGGGCGGGGAGGGGAAAGATCCACCGGACACCCCCGTAGACCCTCCGCCCCCGCCCGGCCTTCCACGGCCCTTGACGGTCCGTGCCCGCGGTGCCAGAGTCAATCAAAATCTGACGATCCGTCAGATCGACGTTCGTCTGAGGCGGTGAACCTCCATGGAATTCGGACTCTTCGTGCAGGGCTACGTCCCCGAAAGCCGACGCCGAACCGACCCCGAGGCCGAGCATCACGCGCTCGTCGAGGAGACCGAGTACGTCATCCAGGCCGACCGGTCGGGCTTCAAGTACGTATGGGCCTCCGAGCACCATTTCCTGGACGAGTACTCCCACCTCTCCGCGAACGACGTCTTCCTCGGCTATCTCGCCCACGCCACCGAGCGCATCCACCTCGGCTCCGGCATCTTCAACCCGCTGCCGCAGGTCAACCACCCGGTGAAGGTGGCCGAGAAGGTCGCGATGCTCGACCATCTCTCCGGCGGCCGGTTCGAGTTCGGCTCGGGCCGGGGCGCGGGCAGTCACGAGATCCTCGGCTTCCTGCCGGGCGTGACCGACATGAACGCCACCAAGGAGATCTGGGAAGAGACGATCGCCGAGTTCCCCAAGATGTGGCTGCAGGACGAGTACCAGGGCTTCACCGGCAAGCACTGGTCGCTGCCGCCGCGCAAGGTGCTGCCCAAGCCGTACGGGGCCGCCCACCCGGCGATGTGGTACGCCGCCGGATCGCCGCCCTCGTACGCGATGGCGGGCAGGAAGGGCCTCGGCGTGCTCGGCTTCTCCATCCAGAAGGTCTCCGACATGGAGTGGGCCCTCGACTCCTACAAGAACGCGGTCAAGGAGGCCGAGCCGGTCGGCGGCTTCGTCAACGACAACGTGATGGTCACCTCGACCGCGATCTGCGCCGAGACCCACGCCAAGGCCGTCGAGATCGCGCTCGGCGGCGGGCTCAACTACCTGCAGTCGCTTCTCTTCCGCTACCACGACACCTTCCCCCGCCCGGACGGCATCCCGCAGTGGCCCGAACTGCTGCCGGAGTACACCGAGGAGATCATCGAACTCCTCATCGCCGAGGAGCTGATGATCTGCGGCGACCCGGACGAGGTCTTCCGCCAGTGCAAGCGGTGGGAGCAGGCCGGGGCCGACCAGCTGTCGTTCGGGCTGCCGATCGGGATCGGCTACGAGGACACGATGAACACGATCAAGCTCATCGGCGAGCACGTCATCCCGAAGATCGACACCGATCCGGTGCACCGCACGACCCGCTTCCGCCAGGCCGTGACCCGGTGACCGCACCGGCCGTCACCCAGTAATCGCACAGGCCTTGCCCCAGTAGCCGCACAGGCCTTGCCCCAGTAGCCGCAGACGCCGGCCGCAGCCGCGAGAAGGGACCTGAACCCGTGCTCGACCACCTGATCAAGGGCGCCACCGTGGCGGACGGCACCGGCGCGCCCTCGTACGTCGCCGACGTCGGCATCCGGGACGGCCGGATCGTGGCCATCGCCGAGCCCGGGGCCGTCACCGAACCGGCCCGGTCCACCGAGGACGCCACCGGGCTCGTCCTCGCGCCCGGATTCGTCGACCCGCACACCCACTACGACGCCCAGCTGTTCTGGGATCCGTACGCCACCCCGTCCATGAACCACGGCGTGACCACCGTGGCCGGCGGCAACTGTGGTTTCACCCTCGCCCCGCTCAACCCCGACCGGCCCGGCGACGCCGACTACACCCGGCGGATGATGAGCCGGGTCGAGGGCATGTCGCTGGTGGCGCTGGAGCAGGGCGCGCCCTGGAACTGGCACGGCTTCGGCGAATACCTGGACGCGCTGGAGGGCCGGATCGCCGTCAACGCGGGCTTCATGGTGGGGCACTGCGCACTGCGCCGCCATGTGATGGGCGAGGACGCGATCGGCGGACAGCCCAGCCCCGCGCAGCTGGAGGAGATGCTGCGGCTCTTCCACGAGGCGATGGACGCGGGGGCGTGGGGGCTGTCCACCACCCAGTCCTCCACCCACTCGGACGGGGACGGGCAGCCGGTCGCCTCCCGCCACGCCCGGCCCGGGGAACTCCTGGCGCTCTCCCGGGCCGTCGGCGACCACGAGGGGACGCAGATCGAGGCGATCGTGGCGGGCTGTCTCGACCAGTTCGCCGACGAGGAGATCGAACTGCTGGTGGACATGAGCGCGGCCGCCGGCCGCCCGCTCAACTGGAACGTGCTGACCATCGACGCGGCCGTCCCCGAGCGGGTGCCGCGCCAGCTCCAGGCCAGCGAACGCGCCCGTAAGGCGGGCGGCAGGATCGTCGCCCTCACAATGCCGATCCTCACCCCCATGAACATGTCGCTGGGCACCTTCTGCGCGCTCAACCTCATCCCGGGCTGGGGCGACATCCTGGGGCTGCCCATCCCGGAACGGATCGCGACCCTCCGCGACCCGGCCGTCCGGGAGGAGATGCTGCGCCGCGCCGGCAGCCCCGAGGCCGGGGTCTTCCGGCGGCTCACCCACTTCGGCCGCTATGTCATCGGCGACACCTACAGCGAGGCCAACGCCGGGCTGACCGGGCGCGTCGTCCGCGATATCGCCGCCGAGCGCGGGCAGGAGGCGTTCCACTGCCTGGTGGAGATCTGCGCGACGGATGAGATGCGTACGGTGCTGTGGCCGATGCCGACCGACAACGACCCGGCCAGCTGGCGCTTGCGACAGCAGACCTGGGAGCACGAGGACGTCATGCTGGGCGGCTCCGACGCCGGGGCCCATCTGGACCGGATGTGCGGGGCCCCGTACACCACCCGGTTCATCGGCGACTGTCTGCGCGGACGGAAGCTGGTCGGCCTGGAGCGGGCGGTGCGGATGCTGACGGACGATCCGGCGCGGCTGCTCGGGCTGCGCGAGCGCGGCCGCATCGCCGAGGGCTACCACGCCGACCTGGTCCTCTTCGACCCCGACCGGATCGACGCGGGCCAGGCGCGGCTGGTCCACGACCTGCCCGGCGAGAGCCCCCGGCTGGACTCGCGCGCGACGGGGATCGTGAGCGTCCGGGTGGGCGGCACGGAGACCATCCGGGACGACGAGATCACCGGCGCGGTGCCGGGAAAGGTGCTGCGGTCGGGCCGCGACACGGAGACGGTGAGCACGAGGGGCTGAGGCGGTGACGCACGCGGCGGCCGGGGGCGGCGGGCGTGATGAGCACGACAGATCCGCCAGCCGCACGGACCCCACGGGCTGCACGGACTCCACGGGCTGTACGGCTCCCACGGGCTGTACGGTTCCCACGGGCTGTACGGCTCCCACGGGCCCTACGGCTCCCATGGGCCGCACGGGTTGTGCGGGTTGTGCGGACCCCATGGGCCGCACGGGCCCTACCGGATCCACGGGCACAACCGGACCCACCGGACTGGCCGGCCGGGCCGCCCTGGTCACAGGTGGTTCACGGGGCATCGGGCTCGCCGTGGCGCAGGCGCTGACGGCGGACGGCGCGGCGGTGTGCGTCACGGCGCGGGAGCCGAGGGGGCTGGCCGACGCCGTACGCCGCCTCGGCCCGCGCGCCGTCGGCTGCCCGGGGGACGTGGCCGACCCGGCCCATCTGTCGGCGGCCGTGGCCCGCACCCTGGCCGAGTTCGGCCGCCTCGACATCCTGGTCAACAACGCCGCCACCAACGCCCCGTTCGGCCCGCTGATGGCCGTGGACCCACTCGCCTGGCGCACGGCCTTCACGGTCAACGTGGAGGCCCCGCTGCGGCTGGCCCAGGCGGCCTGGCGGGCCTGGATGCGCGACCACGGCGGGGCGGTCGTCAACATCTGCACCGAGGGCACCCACGGCGTCGGCCCGGACGTCGGCGCCTACGGCACCACCAAGACGGCCCTCCTCCGCCTCACCCGCCAGCTCGCCGGAGAACTGGCCCCCGCCGTCCGCGTCAACGCCGTCTCCCCGGGCCTGGTCCGCACCGAGATGGCCCGCTTCGTCTGGGAGCCCGGCGAACAGGAGATCGCCGCGACGCTCCCGCTGGCCCGTATCGGCGAACCGGAGGACGTGGCGCGCGCGGTCCGCTGGCTGGTCTCGGACGAGGCGTCCTGGATCACCGGCGCGGACCTGGTGGTCGACGGCGGCCGCCGCGTCCGCGCGGCACGCCGCGTCGAATGACAGGACAACACGACCGACCCCCTGTTCCTCGGCCGGGGCAGCTCCGTATTCGCTAGACGAGACGCAACGTGGCGTCTACGCTAGCCCCCATGACACTCACTCACACCCTTGCCGACCCCCGGGTCGAGACCGCCATCAGCCGCATGTTCAAGCTGGCCGAGCAGGACGAGACCGCTCAGACGCAGCTGCCGCCCGGCGCGCTGGAAACGATGGCCCCGCAGGAACTCGCCGACGCCGCGGCCGGGATCTATATGCCCATCTCCGCCGATGGCGGGAAGCTGCTCTACAACCTGGTGCGGGCCATCCGCCCGGCCACGGTGGTCGAGTTCGGCATGTCCTACGGGATCTCCACGCTCCATCTGGCCGCCGCCGTGCGGGACAACGGCACCGGGCGCGTCGTCACCACGGAAATGAGCAAGGAGAAGATCGCCGCGGCCCGCCGCACCTTCACCGAGACCGGTCTTGACGACCTGATCACCGTGCTGGAGGGGGACGCCCGGGAGACCCTCGCCGACCTCGAGGGCCCCCTGGAGCTGGTGCTGCTCGACGGCTGGAAGGACCTGTGCCTGCCCGTGCTGCGGACGCTTGAACCGGTCCTGCGGCCCGGCGCCCTCGTGGTGGCCGACGACATCGACCAGCTTGAGGGCCCCATGCGGCCGTACCTCGACTACGTACGCGACCCGGCGAACGGCTACCAGAACGTCAGCTTCCCCATCGAGGACGGCATGGAGATCAGCTGCCGCCTCTGACGCCGCCCGCCGCACCGCCCGCCGCGCCGCGCGGTCGGGGGAGCCGTCAGCGCTCGCCCAGCCAGATCGGGTTCGTCATCGCCGCCATCGGGCCCGGTATGCCCGACGCCCCGCCGTCCGCCGGGGCCCGGCGGACCTCGGCGCGGACGTACGCCGCGTAGGACGCCGTCGTACGCCATTCGGCGCTGAGCTCGCCGGAGTCGGGGACCGGCGTTCCGTAGAGCTGGCCCTGGTCGGTGATGAACCGCACCGAGCAGCCCGAGCCCACGCCGGAGACCTTCAGGCGGACCGTGACCTCCGCCGCGCCGCCGACCTTCAGACGCTCGCCGATTCCGGCGTGCTTGCCGCGTCCGCCGACCGCCTCGAAGGTGAGGTCGATCTTGGAGGACTCCGCGATCCAGCTGCGGCCGGCCCGGATGCCCTCCTGGAGGGCGGTGCGGGAGAGGTCGTCGGCGAGCACCACCGTCTGCGGCAGGCCGACGACCTGGGGTTCGCGGTGGGCGTCGCTGTGGCCGACGGCGGGCAGCCAGCGGCCGTCGCCACGGGAGGCGGCCACCAGCGTGTTGTCCCACTCGGAGATCGTGATCTCGTCGTCCGGGGTGAAGTCCGCGTTCCACACCTCGACCGCGTCGGCCTCGTTGAAGCCGAACTTCCAGTTGCAGCCGACACAGGTGCCGTGCGGATGGGCCGGGATCACCAGGCCGCCGGCCTGCCGGACCTTGCGGGCGAACTGGCCGAAGCGGTTGTCCCGGGCGCGGTAGCGCCAGTCGATGAAGACGCCGGGGTCGGTGCCGAGGGCGACCACGTGGCCGTTGCGCGTGGTGATCTCCTCGCCGGTGAGGATCAGCAGGTCATCGCCCCACAGACCCTCGAACGCGGTATGCGACGAGATGGTGTTGTGCTCGGTGGTGGTGATGAAGTCCAGCCCCGCGGCACGGGCGGCGGCGACCACCTCGGCCGGGGTGCGCTTGCCGTCGGAGTGCACGGTGTGCAGATGCGAGTCGCCCCGGTACCAGGCGCGGCCCCGGCCCTTCGCGCGCTGCGGCGGGTATGCCCCCTGCTCGGGGGTGGTGCCGGGCGCGCCGTACCGCAGTGTGACGGTGATCTTGTAGTCCAGGCCCTGCGGGGCGACCGTGTACGGCCCCAGCACGACATGCCAGGTGCCCGCCTTCACCGGCCCCGCCAGATAGCCGGGGGTGGCCTCCTCGGCGCTGATGGCGAACTCCGTACGGGCCCCGCCGGACCAGCCGCGGAAGCCGCGGCCGCCCAGCTCCGTGCCGCGTTCGTCGAAGATGCCGATGTCGCAGGCGTTGCCCTGCGTGCCGGCCGGGACGGTCGGCTTGTCGTACGAGTACGACACGGCGATCTCGCGCACTCCGCGCGGTACCTCGACCGGTACGTAGACGAAGTCGGGTGCGCCGGTGGGCAGATGGCCGCTGAGGGTTCTGGTCTGCTCAGGACCGTCGGCCGTGCCCGCCGCGTCGGCCTGGGTGAAGGTCATGGGATCGAGTGTCAGCACACCCGCCGCGCCCGCAAGCGCGGAGAGCCTGAGTACATCGCGTCGCTGCATGAGGTGCCCCCCAGAGTCGAGAGTGCCGTCCGACACCCGCGTGACACCGTTGTACGCGTGGGTGACACGCACGGAAAGCCCTGTGGATAACTCCATGGCGGAGAGGGAACGGACGGCCCCGCCCCGGCCCGCCGCCCCCACCCGGCGATCCGCGCTCCCGCCAAGTCCGGTCCGGGCGACGGCCGTCGGCGCCCAGTGGGTGTAGCCCGCACGTTCCACCGCGCCGTATTCCCGCCCACGGCCCGCGGCGGCCGTGATCAGATCCACAAAACCGCAGGCCCGAGCCATCTGGCGGTGTCCCGCACCGCTCGTATGCTCGGAGGATGACCACGAGCGCGCAGGGAAACGAACCGGGTGCCCCGACTGGCTCCGCCGCCCCCACAGCCAACGCTATGCGCCGTGCGCTCAAGCGCGCCCGCGACGGCGTGGCGCTGGACACCGCCGAGGCGGCGGTGCTGCTCCAGGCGCGCGGTGACGACCTGCGGGAGCTGATGGCCTCCGCCGCCCGGGTCCGCGACGCGGGTCTGGAGGCGGCCGGCCGGCCCGGGGTCATCACCTACTCGCGCAGCGTCTTCATCCCGCTCACCCGGCTGTGCCGGGACAAGTGTCACTACTGCACCTTCGCGACCGTCCCCGGCAAGCTGCGACGGTCGGGTCATGGGATGTTCATGTCGCCCGACGAGGTCCTGGACATCGCCCGCCGGGGCGCCGAGATGGGCTGCAAGGAAGCGCTGATCACGCTCGGCGACCGTCCCGAGGACCGCTGGCCCGAGGCGCGCGAATGGCTGGAGGCCGAGGGGTACGACGACACCATCGCGTACGTACGGGCCATGGCGATCCGCATCCTGGAGGAGACGGGTCTGCTGCCCCACCTCAACCCCGGCGCGCTGACCTGGACCGACTTCCAGCGGCTCAAGCCGGTCGCGCCCTCCATGGGCATGATGCTGGAGACCACCGCCGAGCGGCTGTGGAGCGAGCCCGGCGGCCCGCACTACGGCTCGCCCGACAAGGAGCCGGCGGTGCGGCTGCGGGTGCTGGAGGACGCCGGGCGCAGCTCCGTCCCGTTCACCAGCGGGCTGCTGATCGGGATCGGCGAGACGCATGAGGAGCGGGCGGATTCACTGTTCGCGCTGCGCCGCGTCTCCCGCTCGTACCACGGCATCCAGGAAGTCATCGTCCAGAACTTCCGCGCCAAGCCGGACACCGCCATGCGCGGGATGCCGGACGCCGAGCTGGACGACCTGGTGGCCACCGTCGCCGTCGCCCGCCACATCCTGGGCCCGTCCGCCTGTATCCAGGCGCCGCCCAACCTGGTGGACGCGGAGTACGAGCAGCTGATCGGGGCCGGTATCGACGACTGGGGCGGCGTCTCCCCGCTCACCCCGGACCACGTCAACCCCGAGCGCCCCTGGCCCCAGGTGGACGAGCTGGCCGAGCGCTCCGCGGCCGCCGGCTTCCGGCTGCGCGAACGGCTCGCGGTCTATCCCGAGTACGTCCAGCGCGGTGAGCCCTGGCTGGACCCCCGGCTGCTGCCGCATGTGACCGCCCTCGCCGACCCCGGGACCGGTCTGGCCCGCGAGGGCGCGGTCCCCACCGGGCTGCCCTGGCAGGAGCCTGACGAGGCGTTCAGCGCCTCCGGCCGCACCGATCTGCACCGTGCCATCGACACCGAGGGGCGCACCGGTGACCGCCGTAAGGACTTCGACGAGGTCTACGGCGACTGGGAGGCGCTGCGCGAGGCCGCCGCCCCCGGTATGGCACCGTCCCGCATCGACACCGACGTCAAGACCGCGCTGGCCCAGGCCGCCGCCGACCCGACCCGGCTGACCGACCCCGAGGCGCTGGCCCTGCTCCACGCCGAGGGCCCGGCGCTGGACGCCCTGTGCCGCATCGCCGACGATCTGCGCCGGTCGACCGTCGGCGACGACGTCACGTACATCGTCACCAGGAACATCAACTTCACCAATGTCTGCTACACCGGCTGCCGCTTCTGCGCCTTCGCCCAGCGCCGCACCGACGCGGACGCCTACACCCTGTCCCTGAACCAGGTCGCCGACCGCGCCCAGCAGGCGTGGGACGTGGGCGCGGTGGAGGTCTGCATGCAGGGCGGGATCCACCCGGACCTGCCCGGCACCGCGTACTTCGACATCGCACGTGCCGTCAAGGAGCGCGTGCCCGGCATGCATGTCCACGCCTTCTCCCCGATGGAGGTCGTCAACGGCGCGACCCGTACGGGCATGTCCATCCGCGAATGGCTGACGGCGGCGCGCGAGGCGGGCCTGGACACCATCCCCGGCACGGCGGCCGAGATCCTGGACGACGAGGTGCGCTGGATCCTCACCAAGGGCAAGCTGCCGACGGCCACCTGGGTCGAGGTCGTCAAGACGGCGCATGAGCTGGGCATCCGGTCCTCGTCCACGATGATGTACGGCCATGTGGACCAGCCCCGCCACTGGCTGGCCCATCTGCGGCTGCTCGCCGAGATCCAGCAGGAGACGGGCGGCTTCACCGAATTCGTCACCCTCCCCTTCATCCACACCAACGCCCCCGTCTACCTCGCCGGTATCGCCCGCCCCGGTCCCACCACCCGCGACAACCGCGCCGTCACGGCCATGGCGCGGATCCTGCTCCACCCCCACATCCCCAACATCCAGACCAGCTGGGTGAAGCTGGGCACGGAGGGCGCCGCCGAGATGCTCCGCTCCGGCGCCAACGACCTGGGCGGCACCCTTATGGAGGAGACCATCTCCCGTATGGCGGGCTCCTCCTACGGCTCCTACCGCTCCATCCAGGACCTGGTGGGCATCGCCGAGCTGGCCGGCCGCCCGGCCCGCGCCCGCACCACCACCTACGGCCCCGTCCCCGAGGACCGGCAGGCCGCCGCCCTCGCCTCGGACGGTCATCTGCCGGAGCTGCTCCCGGTGCTGGGGGACTGACCCCGGCGCACGGTTCGCGGGCGCGCCGCGCGGATACGCTGCTCTGGGAAGCGGGGGAAGGGGCACCCATGGCAGCAGCGCAGCGTCCGACGATCCGGGAGCTGATCCGGCAGCGGCGCCGGTTCGTGGGGCGGCGGCAGGAGATGGCCGCGTTCCGGGAGAACTTCACCGTGCCGCCCGAGGACGCCGCGCACCACTTCCTGTTCCATGTGCGCGGCGACGCCGGGGTGGGCAAGACGACGCTGCTGCGGCAGCTCGAGAACACCGCGCGGGAGCACCGGGCGCTCACCGCCTCGGTGGACGAGTCCGTGCACAGCGTCCCCGAAGTGATGGCGGCCATCAGCGCCCAGTTCGCGCAAGCGGGCCATCCGCTGAAGTCCTTCGACAAGCTGCTGGCGACCTACCGGCAGCGGCGCCACGAGGCCGATGCGGCGGCGCAGCAGCCCGCCGCGCCGCAGCCGCCGCCGGAGGGCGCGGCGGGCGGCCCCCAGCCGTCGGCGTCGAGCGCGTTCGCCGTCCGGGCGGGGCTGGCCGGGCTCGGCATGGTGCCGGGCGTCGGGGCGTTCGCCGGGGTGGCGGAACCGGACCGGATCGCACAGGCCGCCGACCGCGCGCGGGCCAAGCTCAGCGCCCGCCTGCGCAGCCATGACGATGTCGACCTGGTGATCTCGCCCCTGGACGCGCTCACCCCCGCGTTCCTCAAGGACGTCGGCGAGGTGGCCGCCTCCGTGCCCTGGATGGTGTGGTTCTTCGACACCTATGAGCGCACCGGCCCGCTGCTCGACCTGTGGCTGCGCGATGTGATGTTCGAGGGCCGCTATGGCTCGCTCCCGGCCAACGCGGTGGTGACCCTGGCGGGACAGGGCATGCTCGCCCCGCGCTGCTGGGCCGACTACGCCGACCTCGTCGTGGACCTCCCCCTGGTCCCGTTCACGGAGGCGGAGGCCCGGCAGCTCCTGACGGCCAAGGGCGTGGACGACGAGCAGGTGATCGAGGTCGTCCTCCGGCTCACCGGAGGGCTGCCGGTGCTGGTGTCCATGCTGGCCGAGGCGCGGCCCACGACCCCCGAGGCCGTGGGGGACCCCTCCGGCACCGCCGTGGAGCGCTTCCTGAAATGGGTGAGCGACGAGACCCACCGCTCGGTCGCCCTGGCCGCGGCCCTGCCCCGGCGCCTGGACGAGGACGTCTTCGCGGCCGCGGTGGGGGACGAGAGGGCCGAGCTCTACGGCTGGCTCCGCTCGCTTCCGTTCGTGGGCGACGGTTCCGGCCGCTGCCGCTACCACCAGGTCGTCCGCACGGCCATGCTGCGGCTCCAGCGCAAACAGTCCCCGCAGGCGTGGCGCGCGCGTCACCTCCGGCTGGCCGATGCCTTCGCGCGGTGGCAGCGGCAGATCGAGGAGACGCTGGAGGGAGACGAGAAGTGGGAGCACGAGCGGTGGCTGGACTATCGGCTCGAGGAGGCCTACCACCGGCTGTGCGCGACTCCGGAGGAAACCCTGCGTGAGGAGCTGCGCGCGTATGTGTGCGCGTATATCGATCACGCGTCGGCGTCGTGGGAGCACCGCTGGAGGCAGATGCTCGTGGAGGCGGGCCGGGATTCCGGCAGCGGGTCCGTGGCCGCCTGGGGCGACCGGCTTCTCGCGGAGTCCACGAGGAGCGACCTGGTCGACAACGCGACGCGGCTGCTGGATGAGGTCGGGTCGGACGAACGGGCCGTGGCCATGGCGCTCGGGCTCCGCGGCATGGTCCGCGCGGACATGAACGAGCTGGAAGGGGCGCTGGCGGACGCGGAGCGAGCGCTGGAGCTGGACGCCGACTGTGTGCGTGCTCTTGCCGCCCGGGGGAGTGTGCACCTCGACAGGGAGCTTTACGAGCAGGCGCTGGAGAGCTTCGACCGCGCCGTGGCACTGGATCCCGACTTTCCCTGGCCGCTCGCCCGGCGCGGCGAGACGTATCGCCTGCTCGGCCGGTACGAGGAAAGCCTGACCGACCTCAATCGCTCCTTCGACCTGCACGAGAGCGCATGGACCGTGGGGACCCGCGCTCAGGTCCACCACGCCATGGAGGACTACGAGAAAGCGCTGGCGGATTTCGGGCGGGCGGTGGAGATCACTCCCGAATGGTCCTGGATCTACGCGGAGCGGGCCAGGACCTACCGCTTTCTGGGGCGGGACGAGGAGGCGCTCGCGGACTGTGAACGGGCCCTCGAACTCGGTGCCGACTACGCCGCGTTCGGGCGCGTCCACGCCCTTCGCAATCTGGACCGTTACGAGGAGGCGATCGACGCGGCCGACCGGTACCTGGCGTCCCACCCCGAGGACCAGGGCGTGCTCGCCGAGCGCGGTGAGGCATACCGGATGACGGACCGCTTCCAGGAGGCGCTGGCGGACTTCGGGCGGGCCATCGAGATCGAGCCGTCGTATGTGTTCGCGCTGGTCCGCCGAGGGCAGACGCATGAGCACATCGGTCTGCTCGGCGAAGCCCTGGCGGACTTCGACGCCGCCGCCTCCGCCTCTCCCGACGACGCGTGGGTGCTGGCGAACCGGGGTGCCCTGCGGCTGCGGCTGGGCGACGACGAGGCCGCCCTCGCCGATCTGGACCGGGCGCTCGGGCTCGGCCCCGACGGCCTGCTCGCGCTGGAGTCCAGGGCCAGGTGCCACCTCCTGGCGGGCCGGTACGCCGAAGCCGCGACGGACATCGAACGGGCGGCGGCCCTGGACGACCATGACCTCGACGTCGCCTTCGCGCACGCGATGCTGGTGAGCCACACGGCCGGTCTCGACGGGGCGCGAGAGCGGTGGACCGCCTTCGAGGCGCTGCTGGAGGAGCACGGCGACCAGTGGGACCCGCAGGCCGGAGTGGCCGCTCCGATCATCAGCAGATCCGCTCTCGGGGACGGGGCCGGGGCGGAGCGCTTGATGGCGGAGCTGACCGCCACCCGGCCGTACTGGCAGATCGTCGACGACGTCATACGCGCCCTGGACGACCTCGCCCTGTGTCCCGGGGCCGACCCCGCCCTGCTCGCCGCCCTGCGCGCGCCGCTCGCCGAACTCCGCGCGGGCCTGGCGCCCGGCGGCCCGGACGGCGGCTCTCGTTAAGAACTCGGCGCACGGCCGACATTCGGTGAGGGAATTCGCATTCTCGGAATGCGACCGTCCGTCGTCTTCTCCGTGATGACGCCTTCACAATCCGCGGCGGCCAAGAGGCGATCATTAGGTGTCCATTACAGTTCGAAGACCGTTCAGGGCCATTCACGCAGCGAAGAAAAGAGGCATAGGTCGTGACCGCAACCGCCAGCGCAGCGACCGGCGTATGGGGCCGCGCCGAACAGCAGGACTTCCGCAGCCGGGTGCGCGGCTGTCTGCTCGGCGGGGCCATCGGCGACGCGCTGGGGGCGGCCGTGGAGTTCGCCTCCCTGGACGAGATCAGGGCGGCACACGGACCCGAGGGCGTGACGGACTTCCTGCCCGCCTATGGCGGCCGCGGACGGGTCACCGACGACACCCAGATGACGCTGTTCACCGTGGATGGACTGATACGGGCGCAGGTGCGCCGCGACACCGGGGCCTGGCACCCGCCCACCGACATCCACTCCGCCCACCGTCGCTGGTACTCCACCCAGCGCGACTGGGGCCCCGATGAGCGCCGTAAGGACGCCGGCTGGCTGGCCCGCGAGGAGTGGCTGTACGCCCAGCGGTCCCCGGGCCGGGCCTGTATCACCGGGCTCGCCGACGAGACCATGGGCACCCTGGAGCGGCCCAAGAACCCCGACTCCAAGGGGTGCGGCGCCGTGATGCGCTCCGCGCCCTTCGGACTGCTGGTGGGCTGGGAGCCGCAGTTGGTCTTCCAACTGGCCATCGAGTGCGCGGCCCAGACCCACGGCCACCCCACCGGCTACCTCTCGGCCGGTGCCTTCGCCCTCATCGTGCACGGCCTGGCGCGCGGCGAGGCGCTCGACGGAGCCGTCCAGCGCGCCCTCGCCCATCTGGCCACCCGCCCCGGCCACGAGGAGACCACGAACGCGCTGCGGCACGCCCTCGGCGCCGTACGGCAGGGCCTGCCGACCCCCGACCGCGTCGCCTCGCTCGGCGAGGGCTGGACCGGTGAGGAGGCGCTGGCGATGGGCCTGTACTGCGCGCTGGTCGCCGAGGACGTCCACCATGGGCTGCTGCTCGCGGTCAACCACGGCGGGGACAGCGACTCCACGGCGGCCATCTGCGGCAATCTGCTGGGCGCGCTGCACGGCGAGACGGCGCTGCCGCCCGCCTGGCTGGCGGAGATCGAGGGGCGCGGCACGATCCTGGAGCTGGCCGACGACTTCGCCATGGAGATGACCCAGGGCCCGGCCCTGCACGGCCCCGGCAGCTCCTCCCCGGCCTGGCTCACCCGCTACCCGCGCGCGTAGGTCCGCTCCGGCCGCCGCCGCGCCGCATCCGTCCGCTGCCGCCCCAGGGCCCCGATCCCATCCCAGGGACGCCAGGGACGCCATGGACGCCTTACGGCGCGCACGGTCAGATACGCGGCCACGCCCAGGAAGGCGGCGCCGATCAGCGGATAGACGGCGGTCAGCAGCATCTGGGCCGGGTTCTGGTGGAGCTCCACCCGGGCCGGCCGGCTGTGGGGCGCGTACCAGACCATGAAGGAGCAGAACAGCAGCCCGGTCACCACCGTCCAGGCCGTCCAGCCCGCGGTGCGCCGCCGCCCCGCCTCCACCGCGAGCAGCAGGACCATCGGGACGGCCCACACCCAGTGGTGCGACCAGGAGACCGGGCTGACCATGAGGGCGGTCACCGCGCAGGTCAGGGCGGCCCAGGCACGGGCGTTCGGCAGGCGGCTGTCGTCGGTCAGCTGGGCGGCCACCGCCGTGGCCAGGCCCACCAAGCCGACCAGCGCGGCCGCCGCGAGCCACCACATGCCGGGGTCGGGGGTGTGCAGCACACGGGCGAGGGCGCCCTTGAGGTTCTGGTTGCCCGCGCCCTCGACGTCGCCGGGGCGGTCGGTCGCGAAGACGACCTCGGTCCAGAAGCGCCGGGAGTCGTGCGGCAGCGCCAGGGCCGAGAAAGCGACCGTAAGGACGAAGGCGGCGGTCGCGACGGCCGCGCGCCGCAGATGGTCGTTCGGGAAGCGCCGTGGCGGCGGGCCGCTCCCGGGCCCGGCGCGCCTGCGGGCCGCCCCGGCCGCCCGCAGCCGCCGGAGGCCGAGGAAGAGTCCGGCGAGCCCGAGGAAGACCACGAAGAGCCCCGGGGTGAGCTTGATCCCGGTGGCGATGCCCGTCCCGACCCCCGCCCAGCGGTGGCCCGCCCGGCGGGTCAGATCCCACAGCACCAGCGCCGTGACCAGCAGATTGATCTGCCCGTAGCGCAGGGTCGTCCATACCGGCTCGCACCACACCCCGACGGCGGCCAGGGCCAGGACGGCGGCCGGTCGCGGCACCCGCGCGGGCAGTCGGATCAGCCGCAGCGACAGATGGGCCACGGCGACCATCAGGGCGAGATCGACGGCCGTCCCGAAGGTCCGCAGGACGCCCGTGCTCATCACGGTCAGCGGGGTGAAGAGCAGCGCCGCGAACGGCGGATAGGTATTGGGGAGATTGTGCTCGGTCGCCCGCATGTCATACAGATCCATCGCATCGCGTACGGTCCGTCCCTCGGCGCGGTAGACCAGCAGATCGACCATCGACACCTGGGCGGCCCGCTGCGCGATCCAGAACCCGGTGAAGGAGAGCAGACAGAAGACCGCGGCGCACAGGACCGGTCGGCGCGGTACGAGGGCGCGGGCCCGGTGGATACGGGAGTCGGCGAGCGTCCGGGTGGCGGTCACGGGGGCTCCAGAGGTCCCTGAGGACGGCGGCTCGGTGGGGACGGGCGAGTCGGGTCCGGGTGGTGCGGTCGGTGCGGTTGGTGCGTTCGGTGGCAGGCGGGCTCGGGCGGCCGACCATAGTACGTTCCGGATGAGAACCGCAGGTGAGCAAAAGGTTGCCTGGACAGGCGGGGATCTCCTCATCGCCACCCCGGCCCCGCGTTCCACTTCCGCCCCGCCGGGTACGGTCGGCCGTAAGGTGGCCCGGTGCCTGCCTCCGCCGCCGTCATACGTGATGCCACCCACGCCGACCTGGACGCCATCGCCGCGATCTTCGGTCACTACGTCACCGAGACCGTCGTCACCTTCGAGGAGACCCCGCCCACCGCCGAGGACTGGGCGCGGCGGCTCGCGGAGCTGACCGACCGGGGCCTGCCGTTCCTGGTCGCCGAGGTCGACGACGGCCTTACGGCCCTCGAAGACGACGGCCTTACGGTCCCCGAAGACGACGGCCTTACGGTCGTCGGATACGCCTACGCCGGGCCCTGGCGCCCCAAGCCCGCCTACCGCCACACCGCCGAGGACGCCATCTACCTCGCCCCCGGGCGGACCGGCGCGGGGCTCGGGGCCGCGTTGCTCGGCGCCCTGCTGTCCCGCTGTGCCGAGGCGGGCGTTCGGCAGGTCGTCGCGGTCATCGCCGACTCCGGCAGCGATGCCTCGGCCGCCCTGCACCGGCGCTTCGGCTTCCGCCCGGCGGGACTGCTGGCCGGGGTCGGCCACAAGCACGGACGGTGGATCGACACCCACCTCATGCAGTGCGACCTGACGGCCCGCGCCAACCAATAGACGGCACGCATCCATAGCCGCCACGCACCCATGGACAGCGCGCACCCACAGAGAGAACCGGGCCGCCGGTCACCCCGCACTGGGTGGTGACCGGCGGCCCGGATCATGGCCGCCGCGCGGAAGGCGTCAGTCCGTGGCGCCCGCGACCGACTTGCGGCCGTCCGCGTCGCCCTGCTCCGGCACCGACAGCGCGGCACTCGCTGAACCCGGCCCGTCGTCATCCGAGTTGAGCGAGGCGAGGATGGCATCGCGCTCCGGGGTGTCCTCCGGCTTGAGGTAGCCGATGACGATGAAGAGCACGAGCGAGACCGCGAGCGGGACGGAGATCTGGTACTCCAGGTTCACGCCTCCGTCGATCGCGTCGTTGATCGGGTAGTTGACCAGGTAGAAGGCGATCAGCCCCATGGCCCAGCTGACCAGCGCCGCCGTCGGACCCGACTTGCGGAAGGTGTGCAGCATGCCGAGCATCAGCGGAATCGCGATCGGCCCCATGAGCCCGGCGACCCACTTGATCACAACGGTGATGATGTCCCCGAAGAAGTCCGAGTTCACCTGGGTGGCGATGGCCATCGACAGGGCGAGGAAGAGCAGCGTGGTGTAGCGGGCCGCGAGCAGCCCGGTGCGGGAGGACCATTCCCGTACGGATTTGAAGACGGCGGGCATGATGTCCCGGGTCACCACGGCCGCGATCGCGTTGGCGTCCGAGGAGCACATCGCCATGGTGTGCGAGAAGAAGCCGACGATGACCAGGCCCAGCAGACCGTGCGGCAGCAGATGTTCGGCCATCTCGGCGTACGAGTCGGCGGGCTTGTCCGTCTTGATGATCAGCGGCGCGACCCACATGGGGAAGAACAGCACCAGGGGCCAGACGAACCACAGAATGGCCGACAGCCGGGCCGAGCGCTTGGCGGAGTGGGCGCTGTCGGTCGCCATATAGCGCTGCGCCTGGTTCCACATGCCGCCGTTGTACTCGAAGGTCTTGATGAAGAGGTACGCGAGCAGGAAGACCAGGGTGTACGGGCCGACGGTCGGCTCGTGGTGGCTGTCGGGGAGGTCGTCCCAGACGGTCCAGAAGGTGCTGAAGCCGTCCAGCTCGTGGAGTACGGCGATCAGCATCGAGATGCCCGCCACGAACTGGATGATGAACTGGCCGAGTTCGGTGAGCGCGTCGGCCCACAGCCCGCCGACGGTGCAGTAGACGGCGGTGACCGCGCCCGTGATCAGGATGCCCTGGTTGAGTGAGACACCGGTGAAGATGGAGAGCAGGGTGGCGATGGCCGCCCACTTGGCACCCACGTCCACGATCTTCAACAGAACCCCGGACCAGGCCAGCGCCTGCTGCGTGGGCAGGTTGTAGCGGTTCTTCAGATATTCGAGCGGCGAGGCCACCCTGAGTTTGCTGCGCACCCGGTTCAGGCGCGGCGCGAAGAGGTTGGCGCCGATCGCGACGCCGATGGCGATGGGGAAGGACCAGGTGACATAGGAGGTGATGCCGTATTGGTAGGCGATGGCCGCGTATCCCGTGAACATCACCGCGCTGTAGCCGGACATGTGGTGCGAGATCCCGGACAGCCACCAGGGCATCTTGCCGCCCGCGGTGAAGAAGTCGCTGACGTTGTCCACACGCTTGTGGGACCAGAGGCCGATGCCGACCATGACACCGAAGTATCCGATCAGTACAACCCAGTCGAGACTGTTCATGTCCCCTCCCAGGGGTCCGCCATATGAACGGGAGCGCACTTCGCCGCGACGTTCGTCATGGACGGTTCCCCCGAGCGGGAGCGGGGTACTTCCGGGATTGAACCGCTCGTTCGGGTGACCGGTCAAGGGTTCTATAGGTCACGAATGTGAACGCAGATCAGAAAGAAGAACGAATTTACGCTTTCTTGACCTGACGGGGCGTTGTCGTTCGCATGTCTGTACGCCCACGATGAGCGGGCACTTCGTCAGACGCACGCCCATCGATCGCTGGGTCGCACGGGAGCGGGATCCCGAAAGGCCGGACAGGAGTCGCGCTAACGCATCAGTTCACCAGCGTTCACCAGCAGCGACTGCCCGGTGATCGCCCGTGCCCGGTCGGAGGCCAGGAACGCCGCGGCCTCCGCCACATCGCCGTCCGTCGCCAGCTCCGGCAGGGCCATCCGGTCGGTGAGCCGGCTCAGCACCTCGGCCTCGCTCACGCCCTCGGTCTGCGCGGTGAAGGTCACATACGCCTGCACCGGCGGCCCCCACATCCAGCCGGGCTGCACGGTGTTGACCCGTATCCGGTGCGGACCCAGCTCACGCGCGAGCGCGTACATGGCGGAGGTCAGCGCGCCCTTGGAGGCGGCGTAGGCGGTCTGGCGCAGCTCGGTGGGGGCGGCTGACGACGACTGGGTGCCGATCAGCACGACCGAGCCCCCGCTCCGCTTCAGCGCGGGCAGACAGGCACGGGTCATCCGGAGCGTCCCGAACAGATTGATGTCCACCACCCGCGCCCAGGAGGCGAAGTCGGCGTCCTCCAGCCCGCCGAAGTGGCTGTCCAGCGCGGCCACATGGACCACGGCGTCGATCCGGCCGAAGCGGTCGAGGGCGAGCGTGGCGAGGGCCTCGCACTGCGCCTCGTCCGCGATGTCGGTGGGCCGCCAGGCGGTGTGCTCACCGCCCGGATCGACCTCCTCCGCCACCTTCGGCAGCCGCTCCCCGGTCCGCGCGCCCAGCACCACCCGGGCCCCGTCCCGGACGCACGCGGCCACCACCCGGGCTCCCAGTCCGGGTCCGACCCCGGAGACGACGACGGTCTTGTCCCGCAGCGGCATGGCGGTCCCTCCCGTATCTGGCGTCGCGTCAGGTTAGGGGTGCGGCCGTGAGATGGCCAGAGCGCCACCGGCCCCGTTTCGCCGTCCGATTCCGCGCACTTGATTCGTGCGCACCCCTCCCCAACTGACGTCACGTCAGCTAAACCTGAGGGACATGACGAGCGACGCGTACGCGGAACTGGCCTCCGTCGGCCCGTACGGGGTGCGTCCGGGCCATGCCCTGATCACCCTGGTCGAGCCGCACCCGGGTCATGAGTACGCCTACAACCGCTGGTACGAGGACGACCACTTCATCGCGGGCGCGATGGCCATGCCCTGGATGTACGCGGGCCGCCGCTGGGTCGCCACCCGTGAGCTGCAACTGCTGCGCTACCCCGGGAAGTCGGCGATCGCCCAGCCGGTGACCGCCGGCTGCTACCTCTCCGTCTACTGGCTCACCGAGGGGCGCTACGCGGACCACATGCGGTGGACGGTCGGCATCAACAAGCGGCTCCTGCGGGACGGGCGGGTCTACCAGGACCGTACGCACATCTTCACGGCCTTCCAGGACCACGAGGCCACCGTCTACCGGGACGGGGCGGCCGGGCCGCGTGATCACCACGCGCTGGACCACCCCTACGCCGGGCTGGCACTGGAGGTGATCGAGAGCGAGGGCCCGGAGCAGCGGGAGGAACTGCTCGCATGGCTCCGATCCAGACATCTGCCGCGCCGGCTCGCGGGCTCGCCCGCTGCGATGGTGACGGTCTTCCGGCCAACCCCGCTGCCCTCGGACCGGATGTCGTATGTGAAGCAGGTCGAGGGGGTCGACACCCGGCTGACCCTGCTCTGGTTCCTGGAGTCCGATCCCCGGGAGTGCTGGGACCCCTGTTTCACCGGTCTGGACGGTGAAGTGGCCGCTGCCGGTCTCGGCCGGGTGGAATTCATGGCGCCGTTCATTCCGACGATTCCCGGTACGGACCAATACGTGGCGGAACTCCGCTGAAGCGGCGATGCGGGAAAGCGCCGGAAACGGCAAGAGCCCTCTCGGCAGGGACGGCGACCGGTCGAGAGGGCTCGGATGCGGGCTTGGCGCTCCGCGCCGCCGACCGCGCTACCGCGGCCGGGTGTTGCGGAGATCAGCCGAGGTCGAAGGTGCCTCGGCTGACGTCGGACACAAAGGCCGACCACGATGCGGGGGCGAAGTTGAGCGTCGGTCCCTGCGGGTCCTTGGAGTCGCGCACGGCGATCTCGCTGATGACCGGGGAGGAGATTTCCACGCAAGCGCCGTTTCCGGCCGAGTACGAGGATTTCACCCACATGCTCGTCTTTCCCTGCTGAATGGACACGATTGCTCCGATGCATTGTGTAGATGAGACGTACCCCCGATTGGAGGCGTCACCGACGTTACTCGGCAACATCGTCTGGAAAGCGGGCCATTCACTCGACCGGATGGCATATTCCCGTGGCCCCTTCCGTGGCGAGGCGCGGAGGTGTAGCCTCCGCCCTTCGCCGTTCGCGCCGGAGCGTTTCCGTCCCCCCTCAGTCCGCCGGTGCCGCCTCGCTCTCCTCCTGGTGCCTGCGGGCGTGCTCCTGGGCCATCTCGGTGATGAACTGGCGGCTCTGATCCGCGTTCAGCGCCTGGGCCCGCAGATGCTCGTACATCATGCTGTAGCTCTGCACATCGCTGAGCTTCTCCAGATACAGGTCGCTGGTCACGCCCTCGAGATAGACGACGCTGGTGTCCGACTCGTCGGAGAACTCCAGAATGGTGAACTGCCCGCTCATCCCCGGATGCGACCCCATGTCGAAGGGCAGCGCCTGCACCGTCACATGGGGCTCGTGGCTCATCCGGACCAGATAGTCCAGCTGATCGCTCATGATCTTGGAATTGCCGACCACCCGCCGCATCGCCGCCTCGTCCACGACCGCCCACAGCCGAAGCGGGGCCAGCGGGTCGGTGATCCGCTCCTGGCGCCTGAGCCGGACCTGCACCCGCTGCGCGATCTGGTCCTGCGGGGCCTCCGGCAGGGCGCCGCTGATCACCGCCTCCGCGTACTCCGGGGTCTGCAAGAGGCCGGGCAGCACCTGGGGTTCGTAGACCCGCAGCGACGCCGCGTCCGTCTCGAAGCCGATGTAGACGCTGTACGGCACATCGCCGAACGCGTTCCACCAGCCCTGCTGGCGAGACTCCTTCGCCATTTGCATCAGGGAATCGACCAGCGCCTTGTCCTCCACCTTGTAGGTGCGGCACAGGTCGCGCACATCGCGCTGACTGATGCTGCGGCGCCCGTTCTCCAGTCGGCTGATCTTCGACTGGGAGACCATCAGCTCCTCCGCCACCTCCTCCGCCGTCATGCCCTTCTCCTGGCGGAGCCTGCGCAGTTCCTGGCCCAACCGGCGTCGCCGGACAGTGGGGCCGACGTTCGATGTCACGGGACGTGCACCTCCGGCTTCGTACTGCTGATTTATGCTGCTCAGCAGCCTGCCACTACCGGACGGGGCCGCGCTGGGAAATGGCCGCACAAGGGCGGCCGCACAACGGTGGGCGAACGCGCGCGCGGGGCGGTGGGACGGCCGGTCGTCCAAGACGGCCGTCCCACCACCCCGCGCGCTTCAGCGGCTCCCGAACCGGGTCAGTGGGGACTGCGGTGCGGTCGGTGGAGCGTCAGTGGTGCTCGGTGCTGCTCGGAGCCGGACGGTGGCGCTCCGCCCCGGACGGTGCCGGGAACGGTGTCCGCCGCCCCGCTGACGGGCTGCTGGTGCGTTCGACGGGCTGGGTGGTGCGTGCTGGTGCGATGGTGCCCCGAAGGGGCCTCAGCGCGCTCCGACGCGGGCCATGCTCCCGCGACGGGACGGCTGGGCCGGAACGCCGGCCGCGGGCTCCGCCGCGGCGCGCGTGCCCGGCGGTCGGCCCGGTCCTGCGGCCGGTGCGCGCCGTGGCTGCGCCGCGACACCGTTCTGCACGTCCATCACGGCGTGCGCCACGAGACCGCCCATCGGGTCGTGCCGGATCAGATCCCGGAGCCTGGAGCGCGAGGAACGCCCCTCGTTCCCGGGATACAGGTGCTTGCCGAGTCCGACCGCGTGGGCCAGGGCGGCGAGCGCGGCGGTCCGCGGGTCCGGCGGTACGCCGGTGCGGATCGCACTGTCCAGCCGGGCCTTGATCTCCCGGCTGATCGCCGTGTCCGTCGCCTGGTAGCGCGTCGTCGGCAGTACGCCACACATCTGGCCCGCGACGGCATGCACCATGCCGCAGCGCTCCAGGTGCGTGAGGTACGTCTGGCGCAGCCCCAGTCGGGGCCCGCCGATCCAGTGGACCGCGCGCACCGGGCTGCCGCGTCGGCGCAGCAACTCCAGCGCGGAGTCCAGAGTCGGATCTCCTGTCGGCCGTGGCAGCACCACGGCGATACGATCCCCGTCAGGGGCTATCCGTCCGGCCAGAGCCAGCTCTACTAGCTGTGCCCCGGCAAGACCGAGGTCAAGCGACTGCGGCTGCGCCGTGGTACCCGTGGTCGGGTCCAAAGCGAGCAGCAGAAGCTCCTCCGGAATTGTTCTGCGGCTCCTGCCCATCCATGCCTCCCCGCGTGGATGAATGACAGGGTGACCCCTCTCACATTGGTCTGTCGAGAGTGCCTGGGGGGTTTGGGTGGGAACCAGTAGGTATGTCGTTCTCGTCTAGCAGGTGGGCGGGCACCTGAAGACGCTCTCCGGCTGTGGCGATGCGCGATCGCGTGCCGGACACACAGGACACTGGTAGAGGTTGGGCTGCGGGACGTGACGCCGTGGGGCGTAGGGCGTCCCGCGACACATATCGAGGAGGCATCGGTGGCGGGCGAGTCCCCCGGCAGGTCGGATCAGCAGAAGTCGTCGGGGGAGACGGCTAGGGGAGAGAGCGATCCGAGGCTCGCGATCTCGCGCGAAGCGGAGGCGGGCCAGGGCTCGACGGCGGTCGCCGTCGTGTCCGACGACCTCCGGTCGGGTTCCGAGGAGCCGGAGTCGGCTCCTGACGAGCCCGGGGTGACCTCCCAGGCGAAGGCCGAAGCGGAGGCGGAAGCGGAACCAGAGGCACCGGCGGTCGGCCGGGGCGACGCAAAGGTTTCTGGTGTTCGCGATAGTGAACAGGGTGAAGGTTCCGGGACGTCGGAGGCGAAGGCGGAGCCGGAGGCGGATGCCGGCGCGTCGGACGAATCACCCAAGGGGGATGCGGCCGAGCCCGGCGCGGAGGCGGAAGCGGACGAGGACGGTGCGGATGGCGCCGATGGCGCCGATGGCGCCGATGACTCCGATGGCGCTGACGACTCTGATGACGCGGACGCCGACGCGAAGGTTGAGCGTGCGTCCGAGGCCGGGGTGGATGAGGACGGTGACGAGTCGTCGAAGCCGCCGGTGGATCAGCGGACGGCTGTCTTCCGTACGGTGCAGCCGAAGGAGGACGCCGACGCGAAGGTTGAGCGTGCGTCCGAGGCCGGGGCGGATGAGGACGGCGATGAGTCGTCGAAGCCGCCGGTGGATCAGCGGACGGCCGTCTTCCGTACGGTGCAGCCCAAGGCGGACGCCGAGGGCAAGGACAAGGACAAGAAGGGTGAGTCCGAGAAGGGCGAGCCCAAGAGGGACGAGGCCAAGAAGAAGGAAGAGGCCAAGGCGGACGAGCCCAAGGGCGGGTCCGGTGAGGCCGCCGCGTCCGACGCGGGCGACGACGCCTCCGGCAAGCCGATCGACCGCCCGACGGCCGCCTTCGGCGTGCTCCCGGAGAAGCCCGGAAAGGGCGACAAGGGCGACAAGGGCGGTAAGAAGGGCGTCGACCGGCCGACCACCGCCTTCAAGGCGGTCAGCCCCCCGGCTGACGACAAGGCGGCCGACGGCAAGACGGCCGACAAGGCGTCCGACGCGAAGACGTCCGGCAAGAAGCCCGTCGGCGAGTCGGACAACGAGCGGACCAGCAAGTTCGTCCCGCTGCGGTCCCCCGACGACCCGGCCCCGCCGAAGCCCGCGGCCCCGCCCGCCGCGCCGAAGGCCCCCGCCGCCCCGCCCGCGGCGGTCCCCGAGGCCGAGCGGACCAAGCAGCAGCCGCTTCCGCCGCTGGCCCCGGACGGCAAGCAGCCCGCGCCGCTCGACCTGCTGGCGCAGCTGACGAACACGCCGCCCAAGCCCGAGACGCCACTGCGGACGGCGGTCCGCCGGGTCAAGATCTGGACGCCGCTGGCCGTGCTGCTGGTGGTCATCCTGGGCGTCGTCCAGGCGATGCGGCCGCTGCCGGATCCGTCGCTGAAGCTCACCTCGGACGCCAGCTACCGCTTCGGCGGCGGCGCGCTCTCCATGCCGTGGCCCGACCAGGGGCAGTCGGCCGCCGAGGTCGAGGGCGTGGGCAGCCTGGGCACCTCCGGCGAGCAGAAGCCCGTGCCGATCGCCAGCGTCACCAAGGTCATGACGGCCTATGTGGTGCTCAAGGATCATCCGCTGAAGGGTGACGCGGAGGGTCCGAAGATCAAGATCGACGCGCAGGCGGCCGAGGAGGCGAAGTCCGCCGACGAGTCGCGGGCGGAGGTCAAGGAGGGGCAGACCTTCACCCAGCACCAGCTGCTCCAGCTGCTGCTGATCAACTCCAGCAACAACATCGCCCGGCTGCTCGCCCGCTGGGACGCCGGATCGCTCGACGCGTTCGTGAAGAAGATGAACGACGCGGCCGAGAGCCTGGGGATGAAGCACACCACCTACACCGACCCCAGCGGTCTGAAGGAGTCCACCAAGTCCACCGCCGCCGACCAGCTGAAGCTCGCGAAGGCGGCGATGCAGTCCGATGCGTTCCGGGCGGTCGTGGCCACGCCCAACACCGAAATCCCGGGGCTCGACGACCGCATCTACAACAACAACAATCTGCTGGTGAAGCCGGGTGTGATCGGTATCAAGACCGGTTCGTCCACTCCGGCCGGCGGTGCGCTGATGTGGGGCGCGGTGCGGACGATCGACGGCAAGAAGCAGCGGGTCCTCGGTGTGGTCCTCGAGCAGCGCGCGACCACCACGCTGGACGCCAGCCTCCAGCTCGCGCAGACCAACAGCTACAAGCTGATCACCGCCGCGCAGGACGCCCTCACCTCGGCCACCGTCATCAAGAAGGGCGATGTCGTCGGCCAGGTCGACGACGGCCTCGGCGGCACCACTCCGGTCGTCGCCACCAAGGATCTGAAGGCGGTCGGCTGGTCCGGTCTGACGGTCGACATCAAGATCGGCGACGGCGGTGAGAAGGTGCCGCACTCGGCCAAGGCGGGCACGGTCGTCGGCGAGGTGACCGTGGGCACGGGCCCCGGACAGCTGAAGGCGCCGGTGGCGCTTCAGGGTGATCTGTCCGAGCCGTCGTTCGGCGCGAAACTGACCCGTATCGGCTGACCCGCGAGGGAAGTGGATAGAGGGGACGAGGGAAAGCGGCCCCGGCGCGAAACGCCGCCGGGGCCCGAGCCGGATCGGGGCCGCCCGAGCGTGCTAGCGTCGATGGGTCCCCGGCCTGGACCCACCGCGGAACCGGAGTGACCCGGCGCGGGGTTGAGGACGATGGGGCAGACCTCGGGGGAAGACGGGGAGAGCCGCAGTGACCACCGTGGATCCGACACGGGCCGATGAAAGCGGGGGCTCGGAGGAGAGCACCGCCGCACGAATACGCGTACCCACACAGCGCTGGCCGGCCGAGCCGACCGGCCCGGCGGAGGCGGAGGCGGAGCACGAGAGCCGCCAGGCCGCTTCGGGCGGGCTGCTCCAGCGAGCCAGGACGGCGGCCCTGCGCCATCCGGTTCTGGCCGCCCTGGCCGCCGCCGCGCTGCTGCATCTGGTGTGGGTGGCGCTGCTCGCGAACAGCGGCGGTGACCTCGCCGCGCAGGACGCCTGGGCGGAGTTCGCCCTCCAGCACCCGGACCTGGCGTACAACCTGGCCTGGTACGGCGGGATGCACCCCGTCTCGTACAGCGTCATCTCGCCATATCTGATGGCGGTCCTCGGGGTCCGCTCGACGATGATGGTCGCGGGGACGCTGTCCGCCGGGCTGCTCGCGCTGCTGCTGGTGCGCAGCCGTGCCGTACGGCGGCCGATGTGGCCCGCCATGTACGGCGCGTTCGCGCTGACCTGCAACGCCATCTCGGGCCGGGTGACCTTCGGGCTCGGCGCGATGTTCGGGCTCGCGGCCGTCGCCGTGATCTTCGCCTGGCCCCGGCGGTGGCGCTCCCGGCGCTGGCACCACAAGACCGGACGGTTCGTCCTGGCCGCCCTGCTGTCGGCGCTGGCGACCATGTCCAGTCCGGTGGCCGGTCTGTTCGTGGGCGTCGTGGCCGCCGGGCTGTGGCTGACCAAGCGGCGCCCCGCCGCGTACGCGCTCGGGGTCACCCCGGCCGTGGTGGTCGGCCTGTCGGCGTGGCTGTTCCCCTTCTCGGGTGAGCAGCCGATGGGCATCGGGTCGGTGATCCTGCCGTTCATCACCGGTGCCGCCACGCTGAAGTGCGTGCCGCGCACCTGGTCGACGGTGCGGGTCGGGGCCGGGCTCTACTGCCTGGGAGTGGTGCTCACCTGGGCGATCCCCTCCCAGATCGGTACCAATATCTCCCGGCTCGGCATGGTCTTCGGCGGTGTGGTGCTGATCGCCGCGCTGCCCGCGGTGCGCAAGCCGCCGCGCGCCGAGCTGCGCACGACGCGCGCGGGCCGCCGCTGGACCGTCCTGGTGCTGGCGCTCGCGACCGTCACGGTGTGGCAGGGGGTCAAGACCGCCGACGACGTGATCCACACCGCCCCCTCGGCGTCCTGGGCCCGGGAGCTGGCGCCGCTGGTCGACCGGCTCAAGCGGGAGCAGGCCGACCGGGGCCGGGTCGAGGTGGTTCCGGTGCGCAGCCACCGCGAGTCCTCCGCGCTCGCCCCCTACGTCAATCTGGCGCGCGGCTGGAACCGCCAGCGCGACCTGGACCGGAACCCGATCTTCTACGGTGAGGACACCCTCACCCCGGTCAGCTACCACGAATGGCTCAAGCGCTGGGCGGTGCACTATGTGGTGCTGCCCGCGGACGACCCGGACACCGCGGCGGAGAAGGAGTCCGAGCTGCTCGGCACCGCGCTGCCGTATCTGCGCCAGGTCTGGTCGGACGAGAACTGGAAGCTGTACGAGGTCAAGGACCCGACCCAGATCGCCGACCCGCCCGCCACCGTGCGGCGCGCGGGCGCCGACCAGCTGGTGCTGTCGGTCCGCGCCAAGGGCCCGGTGCTCATCCGCATCCCGTACTCGCCGTGGCTGGGCCTGGTGGACAAGGACGGGCACAGCGTCCGGGCCCCGAAGGGGGAGGACGACCGGCTGCCGATCAACCGCGAGGGCTGCCTCACCAAGCAGATCGAGGCCGGGGAAGAGGGCCAGCCGGAGGACGAGTGGACGGTGCTGCACGCCCCCCGGCCCGGCATCTACCGCATAACGGGCAAGTACCAGCTGCCGCGCGGCACGCCCTGCCCGGACGAGATGGCGCCCTGAACCCGGTCATCGGCCGGCCCGGTTTCCTGAGCCGGGTCGGCCGCGGCCCGGCTTCCTGAGTCCGGTCAGCCGCAGACCGTCGACAGCCAGGGCTGGTCGGGGGTGTCGCGCAGGCTCTGGCGGATTCTCTCCAGGCTGCGCAGCAGCCCGTCCGGCGGCTTGCTGGTGTCGCTGAGATAGGCCAGCGCGGCGCGCTGGAAGGCCACCCGCATTCGCGTGGGCATGGCGTCGGAGGCGTCCAGGCACAGCGAGGCCGAGTCCCGGAGCGTCTTCGCGATGCTCCGGCCCACGGCGTCGTCGCCCTGGGCGTCCAACTGGACGTCGCGGTTGGCGAAGAACGGGTGGGTGCTGCTGTCGGCGGTCTTCTCGCCCCACACCCGCTGGGCGTCGGCCGAGATCAGATAGCGCATCAGCTCCTGGGCCTGCGGGGTGTCGCGGAACATCGCGGCGAAGTCGCCGGACACCTCCCGGGCGGTGGATCGCTGGTCGGTGTCGGGGAGGAGCCCGGGGGAGAAGGCGAAGGCCGCCTTGGCGGGGTCGGGGTAGCCGCCGCGGATGAACGATCCCTGGTGCTCCAGCGCGCATGGCGGTTTCGTGCCGAACAGCTTCGCGCCCGTCTCGCGGAAGTCTGTGATCAGGGCGGTGCGCGCGGTGTCATTGCCGAAGAGCGAGCCCCAGCTCTTCCAGGCCCGCTCCACCCGGGGGTCCGTCCACGGCAGCCCGCCGGTGGCCCAGTCCTGGTAGACGGATCTGCCCTGCTGCTGGAGGAGCAGATCCTCGATCCAGTCGGTGCCGGGCCAGCCGGAGGCCGCGTCGTCGCCCATGCCGACGCACCACTGGCGGCCGTCGGCGGCGAGGGCGGGCAGCGCTCCTGGGCGGCGGTCGCGGTCGTACCACACGATGCTCTTCAGATCGGCCTTGACCGCGATCCCGTACACCGGCCCGTCGGCGCTCAGCCGGGGCGTCCACAGCTTTCCGTAGGCCGTGCGCTCCCGGCTCGGGATCACTCCGTCCAGCGGGGTCAGCTGGCGCTGGCGGGCGTACGCGGCCAGCTCGCCCGTGCTGGGCAGTACGGCGATGTCGGGCGGGGTCCCGGAGGCCACCTCCGAGGACAGCACCTCGCGCAGCGCGGTGGTGCCCTGATAGTCCACATGGATGCCGGTACGCCGGGTGAACGTGTCCAGCAGGGCCCGGAACGCCTCGCCCTCGTCGCGGGTCCATGACGCGAGCACGCTGACGCTGCCGCGCGACTGCCAGCCGCTCGTATCGCCCGCGCCCACGACACACAGCAGCACCATCCACAGCCCGAGGACCGTGGCCGTGGCGTGACCGGACCGCTTCGCCGCGCTCATCGGGGCTGGAACCGGTACTCGTCGATACGCGGCTGGAGACCCACCAGGATCAGGGCGGCCAGCACGGCGCCGCCCACGGGTATCCAGCCGACCGCACCGGCCTGCCAATGCGCGTTCCGCATCGTCCTCGCGACCTCCCTGGCGGTGGGGCCGCCGGTGCGGCCGATGTCCGATTGGGTCAGGCTGGCCCGAGCCGACTCCAGCCGGTCCTGGGTCTGGTACGTGAACACCGCCAGCGGCAGCAGGGCGACGAGCAGTGCGGTCGCCGCCGCCAGCCAGGGATTGACCAGCCGCCGGAAGCGGTGCCGCAGAAAGCGCTGGGTGTGGACCAGCAGCGCCGCCAGCGTGAGGAACAGCCCCGGCACCAGCAGCCACCAGGCGAACGCCAGCAGCCAGCCGAACGAGGTCTGGTCGTCGAGCACGCCGAACTGCCGCTGCTGCACCGCCCTCAGCCGGTCGAGGACACCGCTGTGGTCGTGCCGCAGGATGGAGTCGGCGTACCGCAGGTAGGCATCCCTGAGCGTCGGGTTCTCCCGGTTCGCGTACGCCTGCTCGACGGTGTCGTCATAGGACGTCACCAGCGCCGCCGAGGTGCGCAGGGCCCCGCGCGCCGACTCGCCCCCGATGGTGCTCTTGGACACCTGGGTCAGGCTCTGCTTGGCCGTCGACAGCTTGTCGCGGTACTCCTCGCTGAGCCCCTCGAACTCCGCCGTGGGGCTCGAGATGCTGCGCCGCGCCTCGTCGTACGAGGCGTTCAGCGCGTCGATCGCGGCTGCCACCTGCAGTATCGCCGGGGTGGACCGGTCGGTCACCGCCCTGGAGTTGCGGCTGACGCCGTAGTACGCGGCCAGCAGCGTGGCCACGCCCACCGCCGTGACCACGAGCAGGGCGATCAGCCGGCGCACCAGGAAGGCCCGGGTGGCGGTCATGTCTCACCGCCCGCACCGCCCGCTTGACCCGATTCGCCCGGTTCACCGTTCAGCGGAGCGTTGCACTGCTGGCAGAACCCGGCGGTGGCGGGCGACCGGCGCCCGCAGGCAGGGCAGAGGACATCCGCGGCGGGCGGCGCGGCGGGCCCCGGGCGCTCCATCCCCATGAAGGGGGCGCTCTCCTCCGACACGACGATCACCGAGTTGAGGTCCAGCGGCCGGATGGGCTCGCGGATCCGCACCTCGCCGGTGGCCGCGTCGACGATATGGACCAGCCCGCTCAGCCGGGCCAGCATCTTCTCGCCGCCCAGCTGATGGGCCAGCTGGACGGCGCGCCCCCACTGGCGGCGGGCCCGCTCCCGGTCACCCGCCTCGTACGCGTCGCAGCCCGCGGTGATCGCGTGACCCAGCTCGGAGTCGGCGTCGTAGTGGGCCAGCCGGGGGTCGATACGGGACGACAGCAGCACCTCGTCCGTCCACTGGACCAGCACCGACTCCGGCTCGGGCGGCGGCAGCGCGGTGTCGCCCTCCACCACCAGCTCCACGGCGGCCAGCTCCACGTCCTCGCCCATCGGATCGCGCCGCGGATCGGCGAGCACGGACACCTGGTACTCGCGGGTCTCGTCGCCCCACGCCCTGCTGGTCCACTCCCAGGTGCGCTCATCGGGACGGACGCCCTCGTCGGTGAGGTCCGCCCGGGTGGGGTGCACCTGCTTGACGAAGCCGACCCGGCTGCCCGCCCGGGTGCGGATCCGGATCCGCACCCCGGCCAGCGCCTTGGCCATCGAGGCGGAGACCATCTCCTCGAACTCGGCGGCCAGCGCGGAGTCCTTCAGGACCGCGTCGGCCCGGCCGTGCAGCCGGTGCGCGATCCGCTTCAGCTCGGTGGCGTCCCAGCCGTCGCCGATCCCGCGCGCGTCACAGGTGAAATGCGGGGCGCAGGCGTCCAGCACCTGGTCCAGATAGCCGGGCGGGTCGTGTTCGTTGCGGCCGTCGGTGAGCAGCAGGGTGTGCCGGATCGCGGCGGGCTGCCGCAGATGCAGCCGCCGGGCGAGATCCAGCCAGGAGCCCATCGCGGTGCCGCCGACCGCGGGCAGCCGGGCCGCCACCCGGGCGGCGGCGGCCTTGGTGTCCGGCCCCGCCACCGCCATGCCGCCGGTGAACGGATAGACCACCTGGGCCTGTTCGGTGCCCTCGACGATCGCGAAGCGGGTGCCGTCGCGCAGTATGCCGACCGCGGTGGCGGTGGCCCGGCGCGCCGCCGCGATCTTCGTCGGCGGCCAGCTCATCGACATCGAGCAGTCGATGACGATGACCTCCGACGTGGCGGTACGGGCCGCCGCCGGGCCCAGGCCGTGGGCCCGCACGCTGACGATGGCGTGCATCTCGGTGCGGCCCGCGGAGGCGGGCAGGTACTTGTTCTGGTGCACCCGCAGGGTGAGGGCCGGGCCCCCGTCCGCGCCCTCCGGGCCTGGGCCGTGCTGTCTCCTTCTGCGGTCCTCGTTCATCTGATCCCCCTGTCAGACGCGGGTCACGGGCCGGATGGCGTTCGCGCGGTCGATCAGCGCCCCGAGCGCATCGGGGCTGTCCGCCTGCCGGGCCACCCGGCGCAGCGTCAGCTCCAATTCCCCGCGCAGCGCGCTTTCGTCCTCCCACTCCCCATACACCAGTGACCGGGGTTCGGTTCCCCTCCGGGGCGCTTCAGCCGCCAGATCGGCGCGCCCCTTGCGTACCCGGCGCCTTGAACGGGCGGGCCCAGCGGGCGCACCCCTGTGCTCCCCGGCGCCGGACCGCCGCTCCGCCCAGTCCAGCGTCACCTCCAGCGACTCCGCCGTCAGCCGGTCCCGGGCCGGGCCGGACTCGCGCCCCTCGTCCAGATACAGCCGCGGCAGCCTCGTGCGCACCTCCGCCAGATCCTCGGCCGTCGGCAGGGCAGCGCCGCCTTCGGGTCGGCCCAGCCGCCCCGAGAGCACCCGCACTATGGCGATCCGCGCGGCGTCGTAGTGGCGGGAGACCTTCGGCACCCCGCCCAGGATCTCCACCGCGCCACCCCGGTCGCCCGCCGCGAGCCGGAGCCGGGCCAGCCCGAAGGCGGCGCTGCCCTGCGAGCGGTTGCGCTGCCACACCGCCTCGTAGAACCGCTTGGCGGCCTCGTGGTCGCCCAGGTGCTCGGCGCAGTAGCCGAGCGCCAGCTTGGGGGCGTACTCCCCGGGCAGGGCGCTGTAGACCTCGTCGAACTCGCGCCGGGCATCGGCCACCGCGCCGTCCGCGAGCCGCAGCAGGGCGCGGTGCCAGGACAGCCGCCAGTCGTACGGGGCGGCGGAGCCGATCAGTTCGACGGCGATCGCCAACTCATCGGCCGCCGCCTCCCGTTCGCCCAGCTCCAGATAGGCGCGGCAGACGCGCAGCCGGATCTCGGCGGAGGGCCGGGGGAAGGCGTGCAGCTGCTCGATCAGCCGCCGGGGCCCGCTGTCGGTCGGGACGCCCAGCAGTGCCGCGCCGGGATCCGCCGCGTCCGGGAACGGCACCGGCAGCCCGAGCGGCACCCGCTCCGGCCGGGGCAGCCCGGACGCCAGCAGCGGGCGCGGCTCCCCGTCCAGCCAGCGCTCCAGGTCCGGGATCCGGCCCAGCGAGGAGTCCAGCAGCGCCGAGGTCGGGGCGAAGAGCGTGGACGGCTCCGGCTGCTCCCGGCTCAGCCGCAGCGAGTGGATCTCCCGCAGCACGCCCCACAGCTGCTCGGACATCTCCGCGGCCGACCCGAACCGCCGCTCCGGGTCGGCGGCGATGGCGCGGGCCAGCACCCGGCGGTAGGACTCGGCGCCCAGGCCCGGCGGCCGCTGGGTCTGCCGGGCGGCCTTGTCCGAGAGCTCCTCGAGCGTCCTGCCGACCCCGAAGAGGTCATGGCGCTCGGTGAGGGCGGAGGCGCCCCGGGCCAGCACCTCGGGGGCGGCGAACGCCTCGGTGATCACCGGCGGCCCGCCGTCCCGCTGGCCCAGCCGCCGCACCGCGCCGAGGTCGATCACCTTGACCCGGTCCTCGTAGTGCATCACATTGCTCGGCTTGAGATCGCAGTACAGCAGCTTCTCGCCGTGCAGATAGCCCAGCGCGCGCAGCACCAGACAGCCGTAGGCCAGGATGTGCTCGTACAGCCGCGGCCCGTCGTACGGCCTCACCGCGTCCGCGATGTGGTCCTTGATCTGGGCGAGGGTCATCCCGCCGACGAACTCCATCACGATGTAGCCCGTCAGCGCGCCGTCGTCGCGGGGGTCGGGCTGGGTGACGTAGTTGATGATCCGGACGATGCCGGGGTGATCGAGCATGGTCAGATAGCGGCGCTCCTCGACCGCCACCCGCAGGGCCGCCTCGTCCTCGTTGTTGATCAGGCCCTTGATGGCCACGGGCTGGTCGTCCAGCTGGGTGTCCTCGGCGAGATAGACCCAGCCGAGCCCGCCGTACCCGACGCAGCCGATCACCCGGTACTGATCGCCCAGCAGATCGCCGGGGCTCAGCCGCGGGGTGAAGTCGAACGCGTGGCGGCAGCGCGGGCAGTAGCCCCGGGAGAGCGCGGGCTGTCCGGCGTAGGGCGCGCCCACGATCGCGTCGCACCCCTCCCAGCCGCAGGTCTGGCCGCGCGACGGGGGATGCGGATCGTCCATCACCAGGTCGCGCAGCGAGGGGAGTTCGACGCGGGGCAGGTCCAGCAGGCCCTCGCCGGCCGGTCGCACCGTGAACTTCCGCGCCACATCGCGGCGGCGGGCACGGGCCGTGGTCGCCGTCGACTCGGACACCAGAGGGGCGGCGGGCCCGGCGGGCGGGGAAGCGGGAGAAGGGGCGGCGGGCCCAGCGGGCGGGGGAGCGGGAGAAAGGGCGGCGGGCAGGGGCCTGCGGCCGCACTCCGAGCAGAACCCCCGGGCGTTGATCCGGCCCAGGCCCTCGCCGCGGCAGTCCGGGCGGTCGCAGACCGTCCCATCCGTCGGGTCCGTCATGGCGCCTCCCCCTCCGGCGGTGTGTGCACGGCGGCCACGAACCGGTCGACGGCGCGGCGGGCCTCCGGCAGATCGCAGGGCACCTCGGCCAGCAGCCGCACCGCGGCGCGGTGCAGCGGAATCAGCTCGGCCCGCTCGGATTCGGCCTTGGTCCCGAGCATCGCCGTGTACGACACCAGCTGCCACTTCAGCTCCTGGACCGCCGGCTGCTGGGCGTCGATCACCCGCAGCGTCTCCTCGGCCCGCTCGGCGACCGCCCGCACCGAGAGCTCGAACGCGGCCAGTTTGGCGACGATGCGGTGGGAGCGCAGCTCGGGGTCGGAGCGCAGCCGGGTCAGATTGATCCGCAGGGCCGTGGCGTCCTCGGCGTCCGATAAGGACGAGCGGCGCGCCCCGCGCTCGGCCGTCTCGTGCTCGCGGTCGGTGGCGAGCGCCACCCGCCCGGCGAGCTCGTCCAGCCAGGCGTCGATCCGGGCCGCCTCGGGACGGAACAGCCGCTCGGCCAGCCGCAGTCCGCTCGAGTGGGGGTCGCGGAAGACCAGCAGCAGCCGGCTGCCCCGGTCGGCGAGCAGCTTCATGAAGCCGACCAGCGCCTCGGGGTCGCGGGCGCGGTCCACGCCGACGGCCACGATGGTGAGCGGCACGGCGTTGGCACGGACCCGGCTGAGCGGGGAGGTGTCGCCGGGCGAGCGCAGATCCATCCGGTCCGCGACCCGCAGCGCGACCTCGGTGTCGGTGCGCTTGGTGACGTCGATGGCCAGGTCCACACTGCCCAGCGGCGGTACGGTGCCGTGCGGCGCGGCCGAGACCGCCTCGTCGGGGCCGCCGCCCGACAGCTCGCGGTCGGCGAGCGTGATGGCGCGGCTGAGCGCCTCGTACCGCGCGTGGTCGTCGTCCTCGATGACCACGGTCTCCACGTCCGTGATGCCCGCGCGCCCGGTCAGGGGCTCCCGGCGCAGCCATACGGCGAGCCGCTGGGCGAAGCCGATGTCCTGCACGCCGGTGGTCAGCGGGGAGACCAGCGGCCGGTCCACCCCGGGGTCCCCGCGCACCCAGCGGTGGACCACCGGCAGATGGCGCACGATCGTCTCGACCGGGATCATGTAGGAGACGCTGAGGCGCTCGGCGGAGGGCACGCCGACGGGGTCGTCGTACCGGCTGACGACCATGCCTATGACATGCCGCGTCGCCTCGTCCTCCACCCCGGCGCCGCTGAAGCCCTTACGGACCACATCCCTGGGCGACTTGGGGTCGAGACCCACCCATTCCGCCCGGGGGCCGACCCGCCCGGCGGTCTTCGCGCGCAGATAGTGGCCGTTGTCGAGCCCCTTGGGGAAGCCGCCCATCCACACCGGCCGGCCGAGCACCGGCGGCAGCCGGTAGAGCGGCGCGGCGTGCTCGGCGGGCTGCGGCCGGCCCAGCCGCAGCAGCGCCACATCGCCGCAGCCGTCGGAGCGCTGGGGCACCCAGCAGCCGTCGGCGACGCGCGCGGGGACGGGCTGCGCCTCATCCACCTCGACCAGCTCGACCAGCACCTCGGTGGCGGGCACCGGGAGCCCGTCGTCGGGGATCACATGGGCGCACGTCAGCACCGTCTCGCTGCCCAGGAGGATTCCGGCGCCCAGGACGTCACCGGCCGAACTACGGATCCTCACCCGCCATGTGCCCCCGTTGGAGGTCGCATCGGCGGTAATGCCCATTTCCGCCCCCATGTGGCAAGAGCATACGCCCGGGACGTACGGAAGTGACCCGTCCGTCGGATGGGTCACGGGAACTGGTGAGGGGCGGGGCGCGGGGCCGGAGAGGGGCGTGCCGGGGCCGTACGGGGCGGGATGGCAGGCCCGGCGCGTACGGTGTGCGGCGCCGCCGGTCGCGCACGCCCGGCCATTCGGGTGACGTGGCGTCACCTCTTCTTGTGGCGGGCTACGTCGGATGGATTACTGAAAGTGTGCGGTGGAACCTCCCGTCGATTCTTTCGGCGCTGGGGGCGCCGCGTCCTCGCCGGAGCCGGGCGCCAGGCGTGCCGCGAGGAGGACCGGGCGGGTGCCCCAAAGCCCGCGGTCGCGCACCGGACTCCCGTGAGCGCGAGCGGGTCCAGCCCGCCCGGTCCCGTCCACGCCCCGCCCTCACTCAGGAGGAAACGCGCCATGCCCATCTCGCCCAACCAAGGGTCCACCGCAGGCGGTACGACCGTGACCATCACCGGTACCAACCTCGGTGGTGCCACGGCCGTGCGCTTCGGCAGCAAACTGGCCACCATCACCGCCAACACCGCCACCTCCGTGACGGTCACCTCGCCGTCCGGCAACGGGGTGGTGCCGGTGACCGTGACCACGCCCGGCGGCACCAGCAATCCGCTGAACTTCTTCTACATCGGCCCGCCCTTCAAGTCGTCGCTGAGCGTGACCTCCGGGCCGCTCGCCGGTGGGAATACGGTCACCATCACCGGCACCGGGCTGTCGACCGCCAGCGCCGTGGCCTTCGGCGCCAACTCCGCGACACCGACCGTCGTCTCCGACAGCCAGATCACCGTGGCCGTACCAGCCGGCGCCGCGGCCGGTCCGGTAGGGGTGACCGTCACCACGGCGGGCGGCAGCAACAACGGCTTCTCCTACACCTATGTGGCCACCCCGACGGTCACCGGCTTCACGCCCACCTCGGGCCCGCCCTCCGGCGGCACGGCGGTGACCATCACCGGCACCAACCTGTCCACCACTCAGTCGGTGACCTTCGGTGGCATCGCGGCGTCCTTCATCGTCATCAGCGACACCAGCGTGTCCGCGGTCTCGCCGCCCACCGCGGACGGGCAGCCCGGCCCCGCCGACATCACGGTCACCACCGTGGCCGGCAGCGCCACCGCCCCGACCCAGTTCCAGTACGTGGCCGGTCCGGGCATCTGATCACCCCGTGGGACGACCCGCCAGAAGGAGATCCACCTTGAGTACCCCTCAAGCCACAGGTACAGGCACCGGTCCCTCGACGGCCATGGCGTCCCCTCCTGTGATCAGTTCCGTGAGCCCCGCCGCCGGTTCGCCCGGCGGCGGGACCCCGGTCACCCTGACCGGGAGCAACTTCACCCAGGCCACGGCGGTCCGCTTCGGCCCGAACTTCGCCCTGTCGTACACCGTGGTGTCGGCGAACCAGATCACGGCGGTGGCACCGCCCGGCAGCGGCACCGTGCAGATCACGGTGACGACACCGGCCGGGACGAGCAACGGGGTGGTGTTCGGCTATGCCGCCGCCCCCGCCCTCACCGGCCTCTCGCCCGCCACGGGTCCCGCCTCCGGCGGTACGACCGTCACCCTGACCGGCAACAATCTGCTCGGTGCGACGGCGGTCAGGTTCGGGGCCGTCAACGCCTCGTCGTTCACGGTGGTGTCCGCGACGCAGATCACGGCGGTGGCGCCGCCGGGCAGCGGCACGGTGCAGGTCACCGTGACGACGCCGGGTGGGACGAGCAATGGGGTGTCGTACACCTATGTGGCGGTGGCGGCGCCGGTGTTGACGTCCGTCTCGCCGGGCCAGGGGCCGACGGGTGGCGGCAATACCGTCACGCTGATGGGCAGCGGCTTCACGGGGGCGACGGCGGTGCGTTTCGGTTCGACGCCCGCTTCGTCGTTCATGGTGGTGTCGGCCACGCAGATCACGGCGGTGGCGCCGTCGGGTAGCGGCATGGTGCAGGTCACGGTGACTGGGCCGGGTGGGACGAGTAATGGGCTGTCGTACACCTATGTGGCGGTGGCGGCGCCGGTGTTGACGTCCGTCTCGCCGGGCCAGGGGCCGGTCGGTGGCGGGAATACGGTGACACTCACCGGTAGCGGCCTTACGGGCGTCACGGCGGTCACTTTCGGCTCGACGCCCGCCTTGTCGTTCATGGTGATGTCGGCGACGCAGATCACGGCGGTCGCCCCGCCGGGGGCCGCCGGGCCGGTGCAGATCACCGTGACCGGGCCGGGCGGCATCAGCAACGGGGTCACGTACTTCTACGTCGGCGTCCCCACCCTCACCGGCGCCTCACCCGCCCAGGGGCCCACCTCCGGCGGTACGACGGTCACTTTGACCGGCACCAACCTCCTCGGTGCGACGGCGGTCAGGTTCGGGGCCGTCAACGCGACCTCCTTCACGGTGGTGTCGGCCACGCAGATCACGGCCGTGGCGCCGCCGGGCAGCGGCACCGTGCAGATCACGGCGGTGACGCCGGGCGGCACCAGCGACGGCGTCCCGTACACGTATGTGCCCACCCCCGTCCTCACCGGCCTGTCGCCGACCCAGGGGCCGCTCGACGCCGGGACCACGGTCACGCTCTTCGGCAGCGGTCTCACCACCACCAGCTCGGTGCTCTTCGGCTCCACGCCCGCCTCGTTCACCGTCGTCTCCGACACCTGGGTCACCGCCATCGCCCCGTCCGGACCCGCCGGGGCGGTGAACGTACAGGTCACCACCCCCGGCGGCAGTAGCAACAGCGTCGTCTACACCCGGGTGGGGCCGCCCGGGATCTAGGAGCCGAGGCCGGGGGCCGCCGCCCCGGCGCGCAGCGGCCGGTCGGCGCACGGCCGGGACCACCACACCCCCTCGCCGTGCGTCAGCCGGGGCAGGACCCGTTCGAAACCGTGCACCCGCCGGGCCGGGATCTCGCCACGCAGCAGCCACCCCGTGGCGCCGTCCGCGCTCTCGCCGATGTCCGCCTCGGCGGCGGTGAGGTGGGCGGTGACCGCGGCGAGCGTCTCGGCCGGAAGTTCCAGCTCGAAGGCGTGGTACGGCTCGTAGATCCGCCACCCCGCCCGCTCCACGGCCTCCCCGAGCACCACCGGGGTGATCTCGCGGAAGTCGGCCGTGGTGCTCAGCGGACCGATGAACCCGGAGCGGACGAGGACGACCCGGCAGTCCGTCACCGAGCGCCCCCGGGGGCCGTGGAAGAGCGTCTCGTACACGGTCTCCTCGATCGCGTTGTGGAACGCCCGGGGCAGCGCGCCCAGTTCGGTCTCGTAGCCGAAGACCACCCCGGCGCCGCGCTCGGTGGGCTCAACGCGCAGACCGACGGTCGCCCAGGGCCCGGTGTGGCCGACCCGGGCGATCTCGCGGGCGGCCTCGCCGACCCCCGCGGGGCGCTCGACCAGCACCGGACGGCTCGGTTCGAAGTCCGCCTCGATGCCGTAGTCCTGGACCAGCGTGGCCGCGATGATCTCCTTCTGCACCTCCCCGTACAGCAGCACCGAGGTGGCCCCGCCCGGCATCGCCCGCGCGTGGATCAGCGGATCCTGGTCGGCCAGGTCCAGCAGCGCGGTGTGCAGCCGGGACGCGGCGGCGGCCCCCTGCTCGCGGGCGCGGACGAGGGTCTGGAGGCTGGGCGCGGCGAAGTGCCGCCGGTCCGACGGGGTGTCGTGGAGGGGCCCGAGCCGGTCGCCGACCCGGACCCCGGGCAGGCCCTTGATCCTCGCGATGTTCCCGGCGGTCAGCGGCCCGCGCGCGGCCCCCGCGTCTCCGATGACCTCCAGCGCGGTGATCTGTCCGGTGTGCTCGGTCAGGGCGCCGCCGGGCTCGCGGCGGTGCAGGGTTACCCGCTGCCGCAGCGTCAACTCGCCGGAGAACAGCCGCAGATAGGCCGTACGGGCGCCACGGGCGCCACGGCCCCCGCCCCTGCCGCCTGTGCCGCCGCCTCCGCCGCCTCCCGCTCCGCCTGTGCCGCCTCCGCCGCGCTCGACGGCGAAGACCGTGCCGCGCGACTCCGCGCCGCCCGGCGCGGGCGGCACCAGCCGGGCCACCCCCTCGACCAGCGCCCCGACGCCCTCGCCGCTGAGCGCCGAGCCGAAGAAGACCGGATGCGTCAGCCCCTCCGCGGTACGGGCCGCGAGCGCCGCCCCCACCTCCTCGGCCGAGGGGAGCGGACCGTCCACGACCCGCGCGAGCATCGCGTCATCGGTCTCGGCCAGCACCTCGGCCGCCTCCGCGCGCACCGCCGGATCGTCCAGGGAGCGCGGCCGGACGCGGGCGTTCCGCGTGCCCAGGTCCCGTACCGACGTCAGCGGGACGAGATGCGGGGCCAGGGCGCGCCGGATGTCGGCGAGCAGCCCCTCGTCGCGGGCGCCCGCACGGTCGACCTTGTTGATGAAGAGCAGCACCGGGAGCCGCAGCCGCCGCAGGGTCTTCATCAGCACCCGGGTCTGCGCCTGGACGCCCTCGACGGCGGACAGCACGAGCACCGCGCCGTCGAGTACCCCGAGGGCGCGCTCGACCTCGGCGATGAAGTCGGAGTGGCCGGGGGTGTCGATCAGGTTGATCTGGGTGTCCCCGGAGGTGAGGGACGCGACCGCGGTCCGCACGGTGATACCGCGCTGCCGCTCGATCTCGCCGGTGTCGGTCTGGGTGTCCCCGGCGTCGACGCTGCCGAGCCGGTCGATCACCCCGGCGTCGTAGAGCAGCCGCTCGGTCAGGCTGGTCTTACCGGCGTCGACATGGGCGAGCACACCGATGTTGAGGGTCGGTGAGACCCGTGGAGAGCTGGGCATGGATGCTGAGGTCCTCGAAAACGGTCGTCCGGTGGGGGCGCTGAGTCGTTCCGAGGAATCGGCGCATCGGTTGCTCCTGCTCGTAGATGTCTCGTCGACGTGAGGTCGCGGACATCCTGGACACGGGAGCGGGCGGAGGCAACCGAATTTCGGGCGGCCCGTCACCGCGTAACAACCCTCGGCCCGCCCCGTGGGAAGCGCGATCGGCCCGTAGAAAGCGCTGTCACGCCTCTCGACAACGCCCGCCGCTGCCCCGACTCTTCGTAAGCGACGGGGGCCGGTGCGGCGGAGGGGACTGACGATGCGGCGCAGAACGCTTCTGGCGGCGGCGGGCACCACCGTGCTCGGAACCGCCCTCACGACCGGTACCGCCTGGGCCGACGAGACCATCGGCGTCGACCCCGGCACCGACCACGGGGCGTGGGAGGGCTGGGGCACCTCGCTCGCGTGGTGGGCCAATCTCTTCGGGCAGCGGGACGATTTCGCCGATCTCTTTTTCACCACCAAATCGGTGGGCTACGGCGGCCGCTCGCTGCCCGGTCTCGGGCTGAACATCGCCCGCTACAACCTCGGCGGCTGCGCCTGGACCAGCGTGGGCGGCGAGTCCATGGTGGCCTCTCCCAACATCCCCCGGTTCAAGCAGATCGAGGGCTACTGGCACGACTGGAACAGCGAGGATCCGGCCTCCGCGGCCTGGCACTGGAACGCCGACGCGGTCCAGCGGGCGGCACTGGCCAAGGCCGTCCAACGGGGCGCCGTCAGCGAGCTGTTCGCCAACTCGCCCATGTGGTGGATGTGTCTCAACCACAACCCGTCCGGCGCGGCGGACGGCGGCAACAACCTCCAGTCCTGGAACCACCGCCAGTTCGCGCTCCATCTCGCCACCACCGCCCGCTACGCCCAGGACCACTGGGGCGTCCGCTTCGCCACCGTCGAGGCGTTCAACGAGCCGTCGTCGGCGTGGTGGAAGGCGGACGGCACCCAGGAGGGCTGTCACATCGACGCGGCGGTCCAGCGGACCGTCCTCGGCCACCTCCGCACCGAGTTCGACGCGCGCGGCCTGACCGGCACCCGGATCTCGGCGTCGGACGAGACCAGCTACGACCTGGCCCGCACGACCTGGAGCTCCTTCGACTCCGCCACCCGCGCGCTGGTCGACCAGGTCAACGTCCACGGCTACCAGGGCTCGGGCGGCCGCCGCGATCTGCTGTACCTGGACGTGCGCGCGGCGGGCAAGAAGCTGTGGAACTCCGAGACCGGCGACAAGGACGGCACCGGCCTCACCCTCGCCACCAACCTCTGCCTTGACTTCCGCTGGCTGCACCCCACCGCGTGGTCCTACTGGCAGGTCATGGACCCCAGCGCCGGCTGGGCGCTGATCCACTACGACCCGGACACCGCCCAGCCCGGCGCCGTGCAGACCAAGTACTACGTACTCGCGCAGTTCACCCGCCACATCCGCCCCGGGATGCGGATCCTGGAGACCGGCTCGGACCACGCGGTCGCCGCGTATGACCCGGGGGCGCGGCGGCTCGTGCTCGTCGCCGTCAACCCCGGCGCCGCGCAGACGCTGACCTTCGATCTGTCCCGCTTCGGCCAGGTCACCGGGGGCACCGGCGGGCTGGTACCGCGCTGGTCCACCCAGACCTCGGGCACCGGCGATCTGTACACCGCGCGCCAGGACACGGCGCTCGACGGCAAGCGGCTGAGCGTTCCGTTCGCCGAGAAGTCGGTGCAGACGTTCCAGATCGACGGGGTGACCGAATGAGCCGACGGTAGGGCGTGCGGTTACGCGGCGAGGTGGCGGACGACGCGGCGCAGCTGCTCCTCCCACCGCTCCCGGAACTCCGGCGAGTCCGGCTCGATGCCGAAGATCTGGCGGACGGCGTGCGGCATGGTGGCCGGTGCGGAGACCATGGCGTAGCACATCAGCAGCACGGCGGCCGGATCGAGGTCGTCCGCCAGTTCGCCCGCCGCCTGCCGGCGCCGCATGTCGGACAGGTCCTCGCGCGGCTCGTCCCCCACCTCGCCGGTCAGCGCCTGCCAGATGGCCAGCCTGATGCCGCGGGGGTCGTCGAACGCCTCCCGGAGGTAGCGGGCGACCAGCTCCTCGAAGGGGACCGCGGGGTCGTTGAAGGTCGCCTCGCGCCGGAGCCATTCGCGGCCCAGCTCCCGGTAGAGGCCCTCCTTGCCGCCGAAGTAATAGGTGATCAGCTGCTTGTTGAGGCCCGCACGGTCGGCGATGTCCTGGACGCGCGCGCCCGCGAACCCCTTCTCGGAGAACTCGTCCATGGCCGCCTCCAGCAGCAGCCGCCGGGAGCGCTCCGGGCACTGCTTGCGCTCCTCCGGCGTGGGGGCGCGGCGGGGCCTCTTCGGCGTCCCCTGCATCGTCCTCATCTCTCCTCTTGCTCGGCCCGGACAGGGTAGCCGGGGGTTCCCGCCATGCTCTCATCTAATTGTTTGACAACTTCATCCGTTTGGATGAGCCTGGCTGCGGATACGTACGGGAGCGCAGGACAGGCAAGGAGATTGATCATGTTCGTGGTGACCGGAGCCACCGGAAACGTCGGCAGCCATGTGGTGAAGCACCTGGCCGACGCGGGCGCCGAGGTGCTCGCGCTCACCCGCGACCCCGAGGCGGCCCGGCTGCCGGAGGGCGTGCGGGCGGCCCGCACCGACGAGCTGCCCCTGGACGGCGCCACGGCGCTGTTCCTCAACCCCGCGGTGGTCTGGCAGGTCGGGTCCGAGAAGATCCTGGAGCGGGCCAAGGCGAGCGGGGTGCGGCGGATCGTGATGCTCTCCTCGTCCTCCGTCCTGTCGGACCTCGACCCCCAGACGAACCCGATCGGCGCCCGCCATCGCGCCCTGGAGGACGAGGTCGAGGCCACGGGGCTGGAGTGGACGTTCGTCCGTCCGGGCGGCTTCGCCGCGAACGCGCTGCAGTGGGTGGACCAGATCAAGGCGGGGGACGTGGTGTACGGGCCGTACGCCGGGGCGCAGATGGCGCTCATCCACGAGGCCGACATGGGCGCGGTCTCCGCCCGTGCCCTGCTCGCCGACGACCTGGTCGGCAAGGCCCCCGAGCTGACCGGACCCGAGTCGCTGAGCTTCGCCGACCAGGTGCGCGTCATCGGTGAGGCCATCGGGCGGCCGCTGCGGTACGAGGAGATCACGCACGAGGCGGCGCGGGAGCGGATGTCCGGCGGGTTCGTCACGCCGGAGATGGCGGACTCGCTGTTGCGGGTCTTCGCGGAGTTGGTGGACCGGCCGCAGGCGATCTCGCCGGAGGTGGAGCGCATCACGGGCCGCCCCGGGCGTACGTTCGCCCAGTGGGTGGAGGACCACGTGGCCGCCTTCAGCTGAGGCGCGTTGGGTGACCGCGGTCGCGCCTGCGGCGAGCTGTCCCCTACCCGCCCCTTCCCGAACCATGGGGCTCCGCCCCCTGGACCCCGGACGGGCTGATTTCAGCCCCTCCGGCGCTTGAGGAGCGGGGTCCGGGGCGGAGCCCCGGTTGTGGGAAGGGGCGGGTAGGGGAAGGCCCGCCGCAGGCGCTACCCCAGGGGCGGGTCCTGGGAGTCGAACGCCTGGACGGCGCGGGGAAGGTTCCGCGCCGGGCGCGGGCGGTGCGCGCCCGCCGGGTGCCAGGGCCGCCTCAGGAGGCGGTCCGCGTACCCCGCTTGCCCGGCTGCTTCTTCGCGGTGGTCTTCTTGGCCGCGGTCTTCTTGGCCGCGGCCTTCTTCGTGCCCGTCTGCTTCCTCCCGGCGGCCTTCCCCGCGGGCTCCTCCTCCGCGGCCTTGGCGGCCTTCGCCGTCTTCGTCCCGCCCCGCTTCGCCGCCGTCTTCTTCTCGGCCGCGGGCGCCTTCTTCGCCGGTGCCTTCTTACGGCCGCGCAGCTCGTGGACCGTCGCCTCCGCCTCCTCCCCGGCTTCGCCCTCCGGGGCCTCCGCGGCCTCCCCGGCCCCCTCGCCCCGGGCCTCCTTGGCGCTGCGGACGCTCTCCTTCAGCGCCGCCATCAGGTCGACCACCTGCGCGCCCGCCGGCCGCTCGCCGGGCTCGGCGGTGGGCGTCGCGCCGGACACCTTCGCCGCCACCAGCTCCTCCAGCGCCTCGTGGTACTCGTCGCGCAGATCGTTCAGATCCACCTCTCCGAGCGTCTCCATCAAGGTGTCCGCGAGGTCGAGTTCGGCCGGCTTCACGGTCACCTTCTCCTTGGGGGCCACCCCCGCGGGCTCGCGCACCTCATCCGGCCAGAGCAGCCGGTGCAGCGCGATGGTGTCGCCCACGACGCGCAGCATCCCCAGCCGCTCGCGGCCGCGGTGGGCGTACTTGGCGATGGCGACCTTCTCGCTGCGCTTGAGCGCCTCGCGCAGCAGGGTGTACGGCTTGGCCCCGGCGGCGCCGCTGGTGCCCAGGTAGTAGGCGTCGCCCATCTGGAGCGGATCGATCTCGGAGGCGGAGATGAACGCCTCGATCTCCAGGGTGTGGGTGGTGGGCAGCGGAAGCGCCGCGAGGTCCTCCTCGGTGATCGGGACCAGCGCGCCGTCCGCGTCCTCGTACGCCCGCCCGATCTCGCTCGACTCGACCGGCTTGTCCTCGAGCTCGCAGACCTTGCGGTAGCGGATGCGGCCGTTGTCGCGGGTGTGGATCTGCCGGAACGAGATCGAGTGGTCCTCGGTGGCCGGATAGATCTTGATCGGAATGCTCACCAGGCCGAAGGAAATGTTCCCATTCCAGATAGATCGCATGCTTGATCCCTTTCGTGAGATTCTTATCGTATGTCCCCGATCGCGGAGGTGGAGGGGCGGCGGATCACGCTCAGGAACCTCGACAAGGTCATCCATCCGGCCACTGGCACCACCAAGGGCGAGCTGCTGCACTATCTGGCGTCGGCCGCGGACGCGCTCCTCGGCCATCTGCGCGGGCGGCCGCTGGCGTTCCTGCGCTACCCGGACGGCCCCGACGGCCAGAAGTTCTTCACCAAGAACCCGCCTCCGGGCACGCCTCCCTGGGTGACGACGGCCGAGGTCACCCGCCATAAGGGGGAGATCGCGCGGCAGGTGGTGATCCAGGATCTGCCCTCGCTGATGTGGTCGGCCAACCTCGTGGTGGAGCTCCACACCCCGATGTGGCGGATCGACCAGGGTGTGGGCATCGCCGACCGGCTCGTCTTCGACCTCGACCCCGGGCCGCCCGCCACGATCGTGGACTGCCGCGTCGTCGCCGTATGGCTGCGCGAACGGCTGGCCGCCGACGGCCTTACGGCGTACGCGAAGACCAGTGGCTCCAAGGGGCTGCATCTGCTGGTGCCGGTGGAGCCGACCCCCTCCCGGCAGACCACCGCCTACGCCAGACGGCTGGCCCTGGAGGCCGCGAACGCCATGCCGGACCTGGTCATCCGCAAGATGACCCGCTCGCTGCGGCCGGGGAAGGTGTACGTGGACTTCAGCCAGAACGCCGCCGCGAAGACCACCGCCGCCCCGTACACCCCCCGCGCCGTCCCCGAACCGGCCGTCTCCGCGCCCGTCACCTGGGAGGAGGTCGAGGCGTGCGGTGACCCGGCGGCGCTGACCTTCCTGATCGACGACATCCCCGGGCGGCTCGACCGCCACGGGGATCTGCTCGCCCCGCTGCTGGACCCGGCGGAGGGGCGCCCGCTGCCGACGGGCGAGGCCGACGTCGAGGAGGCCGGCGAGGCCGTCGAGGCCGTCGAGGAGGACGAGGACAACGGCCAGGGCGACGACGAAGGCGCGGCCGACCGATGACGTCGTCCTCCCATGAGCCGCCCCTTCAGCCGCCTCTTCAGCCGCCCGTGGACGTGGCGCTGGCCCGTGTCGTCCCGATCCTGCCCACCGCCCCGCCCGGTCGGCGGCTGGCGTACGAGCCCAAGTTCGACGGCCATCGGCTGCTGATCTTCCGGCTGGGGGACACCGTAAGGATGCAGGCCCGCTCCGGCCGCATCATCACCCGCGCCTTCCCCGACCTGGCGGCCGCCGCACGGCCGCTGCCGCCCGGCACTGTCCTCGACGGCGAGGTGGTGGTGTGGGCGGGCGGCCGTACGGACTTCGCCGCGGTCCAGAAGCGCGCCTTCGCCGCGTCCGAGTCCCGGGCGGGGAGGCTCGCCCGGGAACTGCCCGCCTCCTACGCCGCCTTCGACCTGCTCGCGATCGGCGCGGAGGATCTGCGGCCGCTTCCGTACGAACAGCGCCGCGCCCGGCTGATGGCGCTCCTCGAACCGCTCGGCCCACCGCTCCAGGCCGTGCCGATGACGACCGATCCGGAGCTCGCCGCCACCTGGTACGAGTCGCTGCTGGAGATCGGTATCGAGGGCCTGGTCATCAAGGAGCTGGACCAGCCCTACCGGCCGGGCCGCCACTGGCGGAAGGTGCGCCATTCGGAGACCCGTGACGCCGTGGTCGTCGGAGTCGTCGGCCCCCGCCTCCGCCCGCGCGCCCTCGCGCTGGTGCTCCCCGGCGACGACGCGCCCTTGATCTCCGCCCCGCTCTCCATGGCCGTCCGCGCCCAGCTCAGCACGGCGCTGCGCGATCTGCCCGATCCCCAGCCCCCGCCCGCCGAACTCCCCACCGCCCTGGACCGGGTCGGCGCCGAGATCGCCTACCGCCCCATCGCCCCGGACCTGACCGTCGAGGTCCGTCAGGAGGGCACGGTCCGCCACGCGGCGACGAGGGTCATGCGCCTCCGCATTCCCGACTGACCCGGGCGTCGTGGCCCCCGGTGTCGCGCCCATGGCCCGACCGCGGTCGCCCCGCCCCGCCCGGCACCGGCGACCGGCCGACGCGGACGATGCGTCCGGCGATCGGCCACGCCGGTCCGTGCGCCGAGCCGTGACCGGGGCCGGGCCCGGGAGGGCCGAGCCGCGAGGTGACCCGCGCGGCGGGTCACGCCTCGGGCCGGACACCACCCGCCGAGCCCGCCGAGCCCGCCGAACCTGCCGCGTCCTCCGCGTCCTCCGCGTCCTCCGCGTCCTCCGCGTCCTCCGCATCCGCCGGATCCGGCGGCCCGGTGATCACTGCCGTCACCCGGCTGCCCGGGGGCAGTTCACCCCGCTCCACCAGTCCGTAGACGCCCCACAGCGTCTTCGCCACGTATCGCCGCTCCAACCGGATCCCGTGCCGCGCCTCGAACTCCGCCGCGAACGCCTCCAGCTCCGCCGGGACCCGTCCGTAGCCGCCGCCGTGGTAGCCGTGCTCGATCCGCCAGTTGGTGAACGGCCGCCCCCACCCCCGCTCGTGCAGCGCGGCCACCTCGCCGTCCAGGTAGCCCTCCGCCCCCTTCAGGACGGCGAACCCAACCGCTCGCGCACCAGCCGGGAGCGCCGCCGCGATCCCGGCCAGCGTGCCGCCCGTGCCCACCGCGCAGCACACCACATCGCCCGGCCCCGGGTCGGGCAGCTCCGTGACGAGCGCGGCCGCCCCGCGCGCCGCCAGGACGTTCGTACCGCCCTCCGGCAGCACGTAGGCGCGCCCCCACCGCTCCTCCAGCGCCCGCAGGGTGCCAGGGTCGTCCTCGCCCAGGCCGCGCAGCGTCTCGCGGTAGGTGGAGCGGGTGACGAAGACCAGCTCCATGCCGTGTGCCTCGGCCCGCGCCAGCGACCAGTTGCGCGGCGCGTCGGCCAGCTCGTCGCCCCGGATGACGCCGACCGTCGACAGCCCGTACGCGGCGCCCGCCGCTGCCACCGCCCGGATGTGGTTGGAGTACGCCCCGCCGAACGTGAGCAGCCGGGTGTGGCCGCGCTCGACGGCCGCGCGCAGATTCGGGGTGAGCTTGCGCCACTTGTTGCCAGGCACCAGCGGGTGGATGAGATCGTCCCGCTTCAGCCGCAGCGCCACGCCCCGGTCGGCGAGCCACGGGTCGGTCACGTCCCGCACGGGGGACGGCAGCCGGGGCCACACGCCGTGCGTCGCGCCGTGCGTCACGTCGCGCGTCACGCCCGGCGCGCGCCGTCGGCCGCGGCGAGTACCGTGGCCGCGCTGTCGCGGGCCTGGCGCGCGGCTTCCGCGCCCAGGACCGCGGACGTCGCCATGGCCCCTTCGACCAGTATGTGGATCTGCTCGCCGACGCCGCGCGGGTCGGGGTAGTCCTCGGCAAGCCCGATCAGATAGTCGCGGAGCAGGGTCTTGTGCTCTCGTACCGCTTCGGCCACGAGCAGGTGGCTCTCGTCCCCGTGCCCACCCAGCTCCGCCCAGGCGTTGACGAAGGCACAGCCGCGGAAACCCGGGGTGTCGATGGTTTCCCGCAGGGACTCGAACGCCGCGAGCAGGCGCGCCCGTGAGCCGGCCGGGGCCGGGGCGGCCCGCTCGACCGACTCGGCCAGCCGGGCGCGCAGCCGTCGGCCGTACACCCGCAGGTAGGCGGCCACGAGATGGTGCTTGGACGGATAGAGCTTGTAGAGCCGTGCCAGTGACACCCCCGCGCGGTCCCGGACCTGGTCCATTCCCACCGCGTGGATGCCGCGCCGGTAGTAGAGCTCTTCAGCCGCCTCCAGCAAGCGCGACCGCGCCTCGTCGTGGTCCACCACCCTCAACCCCGGGATCCTCCTGAGCCAGAACGTCGGTTCTAGTGTACCGGCGCGTTCCGCGGGGTGAACCACTCACCGGGGGGCGTGACCAGGGGAGTGATCCCGAGTTCCCGCGCGCGCTTCTCGAAACGCTCTACCGCCCGCGGAGTCTCGATGTAGATCGGGGGCTTGTGCAGCGTGCCGTAATGAATGGGGACCGCGACGCGGGCGCCCAGGATGTGGGCCGCCACCGCGGCCTCCTCCGGCAGCATGACGGCGTTGAAGGGGCTCGGTGGCTGGAGGTGGGGGAGTTCGACGATCGGTCCGTTGATGGGCACGAAGGCGATGTCCACCGGACCGAACCGGCGTGCGATCGACCACCACTGACCATGAAAGATGGTGTCTCCGCCATGGAAGACGCGGACGCCGTCACATTCGACGACCCAGCAGAGCTGCGGATCTCCCAGCCCGTCGACGGAGGGCCCCGCGCCGATACGGAACGGGCCGACGCCGCGTTCCTCCCACGGCTGGAGAGCCTCGGCCGCGATGCCGTGCTCGCGGAACGCGGCCTCCGCTTCGCAGGTCCATTTGAGGTCGTCACCCTCCCCGGTGACCGGCTCGGGCCGGTACACGGGCGCACCGTCGGCGAGCGCCTTCCGGATGGCGACCGGATCGGCGTGGTCGGAATGCAGGTGTGTCACCAACGCCGCGGCCGTTTCCCCGGGGCGGGACGCCGGGGGGAACTTCTCGTCCGAGAACAGCGGTGAGGCGTCCCCGAGGAGGTCGATGACCAGCGTCTGGCCGGAATGTTCGAGCTCCACGCCCGCCCAGCCCAATCGTCGCAATCGCACAGCGGCTCCTTCGCGGTCCGGTCTGATCGGGCATGCGCGCAGAACGGGCACACCTGCCCAGAACGATCGTTCTTAGAACGCTCGTTCCGACTGTAGCAGAACGACCGTTCTTGGCGTTGGGCGAAAGAAGTCGACGCGTGGTGCCCGAGAACCGCCGGGTCCTCGCCGAACCGGCGAGCCCGGCAACAGGCCGGGGACCTTACGAGAAGCGGGCCATGGCCGTCATCGTCGGCCGCAGATTCCGTACCGCGGGCAGCCACCGCATCAGCGGCGCCAGCGCCCCGTAGTAGAACCCCCGCCCGCGCGGCGGCGGCACCTCGCGCACGTCCGTGATCGCCGGATGGGCCGTCCGCACCTTCGGCAGCTCACCCGCGTCCATGCCCCACGGCATGGGCGGCGGGCTGTAGCCCCGCGCGGTGCGCATCTCGCCGCGCATCGTCCGGGCGCTGAACCAGCGCGGCACCGCGTCGAAGACCAGCGCCCCGCCCCGGAACCGCTCGGCGCACCCCGCGATCAGGTCCTTCACCTCGGTCGGCCGCAGATACATCAGCAGCCCCTGCGCGGTGATCAGCACTCCGCGCGCCGGATCGACCTCGTCCCGCCAGGACAGGTCGAGCGCCGAGCGGGCGAGGGTGCGCCGCCGCTCCTCGTCCGGCAGCAGCGCCCGCCGCACCTCGGCGGTCTCCGGCAGCTCCACGCACAGCCAGCGCGCCCGCCCGTTGTCCACCCGCCAGAACTGCGTCTCCAGACCCTCGGCGAGCGTGACGACCGTGCCGTCCGGATGCTCGTCGAGGAAGGCCCGTACGGCGGTGTCGAAGGTGCGGACCCGCAGCGCCTGGCCCTGGGCCAGCAGCGGGCTGGGCGCCCCGAAGGTCTCCTCGAAGGGGTAGTCGACGCGGTCGACCAGTTCCACGGCCTTGGGGTCGTCCAGCACGGTCCGCGCCCGGCGGGCCTCGGCGGCCCGCATATAGAGGTTCCACAGCAGGGTCTCGGGCACCTCGCTCAGTTCGACGCGCCGACCGCCCTCGCCGTCCCTCGTGCGGTCCCCGTCCCCGTCCCTGTTCCCGTCTCTGTTCCCGTCCGGTCCGGCGTCCGCCATGGCGTCGTCACTCCTCGCACGCGCGTCCCTCGGCGTTTCCCCCACCGCCTCCATCGCCTCCACCGCCATTCAACCTCACCCGGTCCCTCATCCGGAACGGCGAACGCCCCGGCCCCCGGACGAATCCGGGACCGGGGCGTTCAGGCGGTACGGCGGTCCTTCAACCCGCCTCGGCCGGAACCGGGCCGATCGCCCGGCCCGCCCACTCGGGGGCCTTCTCGAGCAGATCCGTCAGCCGCTCCCGCACCTCATCGGGGAACGGAGCCGAGCGGCTCTCCTTCTGGTCGATGTGGAGCGCGAGCAGCTCGGTCGTGGCCACGGGGGCGCCGTCCGGCTCGCCCACATGCATCTCGTGGGTGAACCGGACCTTCTTCCCGTCCACGCCGATGACGCGCGTACGGATGGTGAGTTCGGCGCCCTCCTCGACCTCGCTCAGATACCGGATGTGCGACTCCACGGTGTAGAGGGAGCAGCCGGTCTTGGCGCGGTAGGCGGAGTCGAGGCCGGTCTCCACCATCATCTCGTCGGTGCTGTGGCCGAAGACGAGGACGTAGAACGCCTCGCTCATATGGCCGTTGTAGTCGATCCACTCGGGACGTACGGTCTGCCGGTAGTCGGGGAGCGTGCTGCTCACTTCTCGTCTCCCATGGTGCTGGGGGTATGTGCGATGCCGTCCGTCCCCTCGGTGCGCTGCCGCGGCAGACGGCCAGTCGCCCGCAGGACGTCTATGACGCCCTGGTCCCGCTCCGCGACGAGCTGCGCGATGGTACGGCTGCCCGCCGCCTCGTCACAGCCGTCGACCATGGCCGCACGCAGCGTGTCGTCCAGCTCAGGCGCCTCGAGACGGGTCCACGGAGACTTCAACGAGGGTCCGAAGTGGTCGAGCATATGTCCCATGCCTCCGTCGCCGCCCGCCAGGGCGAACGTGAGGCACGGACCCATGAACGCCCACCGCAGTCCGGGCCCCTCGGTGATGGAGTCGTCGATCTCCTTCACCGTGGCCTCACCGTTGGCCACCATGTGCAGCGCCTCCCGCCACAGCGCCTCCTGGAGCCGGTTGGCGATGAAGCCGGGCAGCTCGCGCTCCATGGTGATCACGGACTTGCCCGCCACCTCGTAGAAGCGCGAGGCCCACTCGACCGCCGCGGCGTCCGTCCGCTTCCCGCCGACGACCTCGACCAGCGGAATGAGATACGGCGGGTTGAAGGGGTGGCCGACGACGAGGCGGTCGGGGCCGGCGGCCTCGGTCTGCATATCGGTCATCGGATAGCCGGAGGTGGAGGACGCGATGACGACGCCGGGCGGGGCCGCCGCGTCCAGCTGGGCCAGCAGCGACCGCTTGAGCTCCAGCTTCTCCGGGGCGCTCTCCTGGACGAACTGCGCGTCGGCCACGGCCTCCGCCAGGGTCGCGGTGACGGTCAGCCGGTCGGGGGAGGCGCCGTCGGCGAGGCCGATCTGCTCCAGGGCGGGCCAGGCGGCCGCCACCAGACGGCGCAGCTTCTCCTCGGCGTCGGGGGCCGGGTCCCAGGCGGTGACGTCGTAGCCGCGGGCCAGGAAGTGGGCGACCCAGCCGCCGCCGATGACTCCGGCGCCGACGCAGGCGACACGGCGTACCTCTTCGGGGGCGCAGGGGGATGAGGGCATGGCGGTCCTAAGGGTGTGAGGGGGTGTGAGAGGGGGGAGGAAGAGAGCGGAGCCGTGGGGGGATTACGCGCGGGGCTTGAGGCCCAGCCGCTGCCGCGCCTCGTCCGGCGTGGCGACAGTCGCGCCCAGCAGCTCCGTGACCTGGACCGCGCGCTCGACGAGCTGGCCGTTGGTGGCCTTGACGCCCCGGCTGAGGTAGAGGTTGTCCTCAAGGCCGACCCGTACGTTCCCGCCGAGCAGGATGGACTGCGCCACCCACGGCATCTGCATCCGGCCCAGCGCGAAGCTGGCCCACTGGGCGCCCTCGGGCAGCATGTTGACCATCGACGCGAGCACGCCCGGATCGGCCGGGGCGCCCCACGGGATGCCCATGCACAGCTGGAAGACGGTCGGGTCGTCCAGCAGGCCCTCGGCCAGCAGCTGCTTGGCGAACCACAGCTGCCCGGTGTCGAAGATCTCCAGCTCGGGGCGTACGCCCAGCTCCTGGATGCGCTTGGCGCCGGTGCGCAGCATGTCGGGGGTGGAGACGTAGAGGTTGCTGCCGTCGCCGAAGTTGAGCGAGCCGCAGTCCAGGGTGCAGATGTCGGGGAGCAGGTCCTCGACGTGGGGAAGCCGGTCGAGGCCGCTGACCAGGTCGGTGCCGGGGAGGTGGGTGAGCGGGTTCTCCGGGTCGATGACCAGGTCGCCGCCCATGCCCGCGGTGAGGTTGATGACGACGTCGGTGCCGGTCTCCTTGACCCGCTCCACGACCTCGCGGTAGAGCCGCGGATCGCGGGCGGGGGCGCCGGTCTCGGGGTCGCGTACGTGGATGTGGACCACGGCCGCCCCGGCCTCCGCGGCCTCGACGGCGGAGCGGGCTATCTGCTCGGGGGTGACGGGGACATGGGGGCTGCGGCCCACGGTGTCACCGGCGCCGGTCAGGGCACAGGTGATGATGACGCTGTCGTTCATGGGCATGGGCTTCTCTCCCTCTCTTGCGGTGCACCGCACTCTTGTGGTGCCTCGGCTACGGTCCGGGCCGGTCGGCCGGTCCGGCCGCGTCGGCGCCGGAGCGCCGTGCGGTCAATTCGGTGTCCACGTACGCGTTGCAGGCGATGTCCATGGCCTCGGCGCTCGTACCGCCCGCACCGGGCCCGGTGGCCAGCACCTGGATGGCGAGTCCGTCGATCAGCGCGGTCAGGCGCAGCGCGCTGAACTCCGGGTCGACAGTGCGGAAGACCCCCTGCTCGATCCCGCGCCGGATCACCTCGGCCACGGTCCGCCGCCACTGCTGGTAGAAGTCGGCGTGCAGCCGCCCGATGGCCGTGGACCGCGCGGCCTCGGCCCACAGGTCCATCCACACCAGCCACTGCTGCCGCTGCCGCTCGGTGTACGGCGCCTGCAGCGCGATCAGCTGCCGCAGCTCCTCGCGCGCGTCGTCGGCCGCGGCGATCCGGGTGGCGCGGCGCGCGGTGTCCTCGTCCATGCACCAGCGCACGGCGGCCTCGAGCAGCTCGGCGCGGCCCGGGAAGTGGTAGTGGATGGTGGCGGTGCTGGTGTCGCAGGCGGCGGCGATGTCGGCGACGCGTACGGCGTGGAAGCCGCGCTCGGCGATGAGCCGGACCGTCTCCCGCACGATCTGCAGCGGCCGTCCGCTGCCGGGGGGCGCGGTGGGGGCGGGCGGCCGCGGCGCCCCGGCCGCCCTGCCGGCCGCACCGCCGTACGCTCCCTCGGCTCCGCTGTCCGCTCCGTCGGCTCCGCCGTCCGCTCCGTCGGCCGTCGTGGTGCCCAGCAGCCATCCGGCGTCCACGTTTCCGGCGTCGGCGATCCGCGCCAGCTCGGCCACGGTGAAGCGCCGGCTCCCGCTGAGCGAACGCGAGAGCTTGGACGGGTCCATCACGACCCGCCGCGCGAATTCGCGCTGGGTACAACCGGCTTCGCCGATCACCTGACGTACGCGTTCCGCCACGTCGAACTGTTGCCGCATGACCGACACGGTACGGATGCGTTGAGATAAACGCAATGAATGTGGCAGTGGTGTGCCCGATTCCTCCCTAAATTCATGGGAATTTCACCCGGAAATTGCGATGCGAGCTGACTGATGCATCAGTTGTGCCCGATGATGTTCGAACACTTCCGACTATGCTCACCGGGCGTGAGGACAGGAGAGATCGGGTGACATCGGATGGGGACGACGTACGGCTTATCGGCGGCCGTTACCAGCTGGGCAACCGGCTGGGGCGAGGCGGCATGGGCACGGTCTGGCGCGCTTACGACCAGATGCTGGAGCGCGAGGTCGCTGCCAAGGAGCTGAACGTCGCGAGCGACGACCACGAGTACCACCGACGGCTGCGCCGGGCGCTGAGAGAGGCGCGTACCGTCGCCCGGGTGCACCACCCGCATGTGGTGGGCGTCCATGACCTGGTCGAACACGACGGCCGGCTGTGGATCGTGATGGAGCTGATCGACGGCCCCAACCTGGCCCGCCGGATCGCGGACGACGGCCCCCTCACCCCCGGCCACACCGCCGCCATCGGGCTGCAGCTGCTCGGCGCGCTGGAGGCCGTGCACGCCGCCGGGGCGCTGCACCGCGACGTCAAGCCCGCCAACGTCCTGCTGCGCCGGGACGGCAGCGCCGTCCTCACCGACTTCGGCATCGCCGCCCTGGAAGACGACGAGTCGCTCACCTCCACCGGTGAACTCCTCGGCTCCATCGGCTACATGGCGCCCGAGCGGCTGACCGCGGAGGAGGCCGGCCCGCCGTCGGACCTGTGGTCGCTGGGCGCGACCCTGTCCGCGGTCGCCTCCGGCGTAGCGCCCTTCCAGCGCTCCACGGGGGCCGCCGCGCTGCACGCGGTCACCTTCGCGGACCCGGACATCCCGGAACGGGTCGGTTCCCTGCGGCCCGTCGTCGAGGCCCTGCTGAACAAGTCACCGGACCAGCGCCCGTCCTCGGCCACGGTCGGCGCCGCGCTGCGGCGCCTGGCGGACGGGGTGGAAGACCCGGGCCCGCTGCCTCCGGCGGGCACTCCGGGCCACTTCCCGGAGCCCCCCACGGACGTGGTGGCCACCCCCGCGGACGTGACGGACTCCCCGACGCTGACCGCGACCCCCGCGGCGACCGCACCCCACACCCTGACCGGCGCCCCCGCACCGACCGCACCCCACACCCGCACCGGATCGCCCACCCTCGGCGGGACCCCCGCCCTGGACCGGGAACCGACCGTCATCGACCAGACGGCCGGATCGCCACCCCCTCGCCCCCGCGGCCGGGGCCGGGCCCGGACCTGGTGGTGGACGGCGGGCGCGGCCCTCGCGGTGGCGGCCCTCGCCACCGGCCTCTTCTTCACCTTCGGCCCCCCGTCCGACAACGACGGCGACGCGGCGCAGCCTCCCGCCACCTCCACCAGCAAGGTGACCGTGGAAGCGGCCCGCGGCTGGCAGTCCGCGACGAGCACCCCGGTCCAGAAGGGCGACAAGGTGTCGGTCCGCTACACCAGCGGCACCTGGACCGTGGACTCCGCCCACCTCCCCCTCGTCGGCCCGGCCGGTCACACCGCCGCCGACGACCAATCCCTCCGCTTCGCCTGGCAGGACTGCAAGGTGGACTCGGCGGTCACCTTCGGCGCCCTCCTGGGCCGCTTCCCCGGAAACCCCGACAACCCCCATGCCGTACACCGCGACTGGCAATTCCAGGCCACCCGCGCGGGCACCCTGCAACTCCGTGCCAACGACCGCGAGGGCTGCCTCGACGACAACAAGGGAGCCGTCACCGTCACCGTGCAGATCACCCACTGACCGCGCGGCGCGGCGCGCCCCGTGCGCGCGGTGCCGTGAAAAACGTGGGCGCCATGGGCAACGGACAGACTTCGTCGACGCGTCCTTCCGGGAGGTCCGCGCAGCAGCGCCTGGCGCACCGGCACGGACGCGGGCCACCGACCGCTGGCTGTCCTTCACCCGCCGGACCCCGGAGATCGAGGGCGTGGACATCCACCCCCATGTGTCCGCGCCGGAGAGGGTACAGCCCTACCTCGACTACATCCTGCCCCGCCTCCGCGACCGCACCGTGGAGCCGTCCGACGACGGCTCACCGGCCCACGACTACGGCTTCTTCGACGACTTCCGCGCCCTCCAGAGCCCACAGAGCTGATCTCATTCCGCGCAGGATGCGAGAGACTCCGTGCGATGAGTGGTTGTTGTGGCGCGGAGCTGGTGCTTGGCGGGATCGTCATGGCGGGGGCGTCCGTGCAGTGGCTGACGGGCATGGGGTTCGCGCTGATCGCGGTGCCCGCGCTCGTCCTGCTGCTCGGCCCGGCCGACGGCGTCGCCCTCGCCAACTGCGGGTCCGGCGCCATCTGCGCGCTGGGACTCATCGACGGCGGCTGGCGGCGGGTGCGGCTCACCGCGATGGTCCCTCTGGTGGCCGCCTCCGCCTGCACCGTCCCGGCCGGTACCTGGGTGGCCGCCCGCCTCCCCGAACCCGTCCTCCTGGCCGGTACGGGCACCCTGGTGAGCCTGGCCGTCCTGCTGGTGATGGCCGGTATGCGCGTCCCGGCCCTGAACGGCGTCAAAGGAGCCCTGACCGCCGGCGCCACCGGAGGCTTCATGAACGCGTCGGCCGGTGTGGGCGGCCCGCCGATATCCCTGTACGCGGTGAACGCGGGCTGGACGGTCCGCGAGTTCGTGCCCAACGCGCAGTTCTACGGAATCGTGGTGAACACGTTCTCCATCGCCGCCAACGGGGTCCCCCGACTCGGCCCGCCCCTATGGACCCTGGCGGCGGCAGGAATGACGGCGGGCGCCATCATCGGCAAGTCCCTCACCACCCGCGTCCCCGACCACGGAGCCCGCCTGCTCGTCCTGCTGCTGGCGCTGGCAGGCGGGCTGTCCACGCTGGCGAAGGGGGCATGGGAGCTCTGAGGGCCCTACCTTCGGTAGCCCGTCACCTCGCCGATCCAGCGCATGAAGTCACCCGGGTCCTGATTGGCCCCGTGCCGGCGTCCCAGCACATCAGGGCGTTGACGTCGTCACCGAGGTTCTCCAGGCCGGCGGCGAGGTTGCCGAGGACGCAGCGCGGCCTTCGCATGGGAGGACTTCCTCGCGCATGTGGGGCGGAAGAAGAACGTACCGGCCTTCGACTCCTGCGGCCTCTCCGCGCCGGAGAACAACCTCTTCGGCCGCGGAACCACCAAGGCCCGGCACTTCACGCCGTACAGCCTCCGCCACACGACCGGCGACGACAGCGCACGGCTCGACCGCGATCTGCCCCGGACGCTGGCCCTGATGAACCCGACGCAGACACCTCCCTCACGCCGGACCAGGTGATCCACGCGTTCTTGTCGAGGTAGGCGCTGCGCTCGGCGTCCGGCAGCGCCGTGAGGTGGCGGGTGGCGGCAGGCTGGAGGTAGGTCCGCAGGAGGTAGTCGTCGTAGGTGCGCGCGGTGAGGGGCCGAAGCCCCGCTTCCCCTGCGGCCGCAGGGACGCCTGGTAGTCGGCGAACGCGGCGCTCAGCCGCTTCGAGACGGTCTGGTCGACGACCTCGCCGGAGCTCAGCGCGCTGCCGCCGAACATCCACTCGTACGCCATGTCGGCGTGCTCGAGGTCGGCGATGGGACACCAGCCGCTGCCGGCGAAGATGGCGTCGCTCGCGTCGGCCGCGCCCAGCTCCCTCAGATACGGCTCGTACGACGGACTGTCGCCGGACACGCCGAGCAGGGCGGACAGGGCGCCTCCGGCGCTGGTGCCGGAGGAGACGATCCGGTCGGTGTTCCCCGGGACGCGGTACCGTACGGCGGCCTTGAGGTCGACGATGGCGGCGGGCGCCACGCCGTAGTACGTACCGTCCGGCGCGACGAGGTCACGGCCCCGCGCGCCTGGCTTCACCACGACGTAGCCCGAGGCGAGCCCCCAGTCGGCGTTGCTGACCATGCCGCCGGGTGCCCCGGGTCCGCCAGGGCCTCCTGGACCCCCGGGGCCGCTGTCGTCCGTCGCCGATGACGACAGATAGCCGCCTATCCGGTTGGCGAGGAGGATCGGGGCGTCGGTGGCGTCGACGGCCCTGCCGTCGATCTCGACGGGAACGCTGACGCTGAGGCTCTGGTACTTCGTGTCCACGGGCCTGGCGACATAGACGACGCCCTTGTACAGGCGGTACGTCACCTTCTTGGCGCCGTCGTCCGTGGACACGCTCTCCTCACATGGCGCGCTCTGCTGCCTCCTGGGTCGACGAGAACGTAAGGCGGTGACCGCAAAATCGTCAACGATTATGTTGATTTCATCGTGAACACCTAAGCCGTGCACAGGGAATTCATAGCCCCACCGACATTCAGGCGGAGCCATTCGCGTCACGCGGGAAGCGAATCCAGCCAGTCGACCAGCAGCCGGTTGATTTCCTCCGGGCGCTCCTGCTGGATCCAGTGGCCGCAGTCCTCGAGGATGTGCGAGCCGACGAGTCCGGGCAGCGTGCTCGGGTACGCCTTGATCGCATCGCCCATCCAGGCGGTCGAGGCGTCCAGGGCGCCGCCGACGAACAGCGACGGCTGGGTGATGGGCGCGCCGTCGTACTCGGCCAGGTCCTCCCAGTCCCGGTCCATGTTCCGGTAGCGGTTCAACCCTCCGCTCAGCCCGGTCCGCTCGAACTCACCGGCGTAGACATCGAGGTCCCCCTCGCTCAGCCAGGCGGGCAGCCGTCCGGCGGGGAACCGCTCGCGCAGCGTCCGGCCGGGCGTGACGAAGTGCGGGTCGGGCAGCTCGGGTCCGGGCATGGTGTCGCCGGACAGCGCTGCGCAGATCCCCGCGAGCCAGCCGCGCACATCCGGCTCGATCTCCGCCTCGGCCCGGCCCGGCTCCTGGAAGTAGGAGACGTAGAACTCCTCGTCCCCGCCGACCCCGGCGAAGGCCTCGGAGGGCCTGGGGCCGCCGCGCGGGGCGTACGGCACGCTCAGCATTCCGACGGCCCGGAACACATCCGGGCGCAGCAGGGCGGAATTGGCGGCGATGGGCGAGCCCCAGTCGTGCCCGATCACCACGGCGGACTCCTCGCCGAGCGCCTCCACCACGGCGACGTTGTCCGCCACCAGCTCCCGCATCCGGTAGGCGTCCACCGCCGCGGGCCTGGACGAGCGCCCGTACCCACGGACATCGAGGGCGGCCACCCGATACCCGGCCGCGGCCAGCGCGGGCAGCTGGTGGCGCCATGAGTACCAGGACTCCGGAAAGCCGTGGACGAGCAGCACCAGCGGGCCGGTGCCGCCCTGCTCCACGAGGTGGATCCGCCCGGCGGGTGAGGGCACCAGGCGGTGGGTGAGGTCGGTTGTGGGCGGTGTCTGCGGCATGGTTCCCTCCCGGGTCGCGCTGAACATTTCCGTGTGGCGGCCGATGGGTCCGAGCTTGCCGCTTCAAGGACGACTCTGACCGCACTTGTTGCCAGTTCGGCAAACCGATCCGGCCGCCCGCCGACGCACCAGATGTGCGGGTTCGGGGTGTTACTCCCAGAATTGATCGCACGGTGAGTCTTCTCGTGGAGGTGAGGGCCGTGGCGACGTACATCACGCTGCTGAACTGGACCGAGCAGGGAGTCCGTGCCTACAAGGACACCACCAAACGCACCGAGGACTTCGCCGCGGCACTGAACAAGCTCGGGGCCCGGCTCGTGGACATCTACTGGACGGACGGGCCGTACGACCTCGTGTGCATCGTCGAAGCCCCGGACGACGAGACCGCGACCGCGGCGTCGCTGCAGCTCGGCGCGTTGGGCAATGTCCGCACCACGACCCTGCGGGCCTTCGGGCGGGAGGATATGGGCCGCATCATCGCCAAGGCCGCCGGCTGACTGAGGCTGTCTGTTCCGTAAAGTTCAGCCAGACCCCGCGGGGTTCGGCGCCAACTCACAGGGAGCGGCGGCTGCACCGCCGCATGTGAAAGGGCGCCATGCTGACACGCAGGTTCCGTCGTCTTCTCCCGGCCGCCTGCGCACTCGCGTCCGCACTCACGCTGGCAGGCTGCGGCGGCGACGGGGAGAAGAGCGAGGACAACGACGCCTCCGCAAAGAACCGTCCCGCCGAAGTCCGTCTGGAGGAAGCGTGCGGCGGCGTATTCGACAAGGAGATCGCCGCCGAGGCGGCACGGTCGGGCGCCGACCGGGTCACTCCGGTGAAGTCCGAGAGCCCCGCCGAGGCCGCCGCGGGGCTGTCCAAGGAGACCACCTGGGGGACCGGCCACGACCTGTGCTTCCTGGAGAACGGGAGGGGCGACGAATTGATGTCCCTCGACGTCGCATGGGTCGCACACCGGGTCCCCGGTGGTGATTCAGTCCGCGCCACCGTGGGCAAGCCCATCGGCGGCAGCGCGGGGTCACTCGAGGTGCGCTGCGGGCTGAACGAGAGGCGGACCGGGGACAGGTACGCGCTTGAGTTCAAGCTGCGCGACGCCGTCACGGTAAGTGCTCACTCCCACGCGAAGCTGCTCATCGCCACGGCGAAGAAGGTCACGTCCGCCATGGCCTGCCAGGAGCAGCCCGAATACCCGGCCCCGGAATCCGTGGCACCAGCCCCCAGGCCGGACAAGTACGGCCGGGTGGCGCGCTGAGCCAGGCCCAGTGCCCCCGCGCGCCATTCGCACGTACCCGGCCCCCAGAAGGCGCTGCGTCGCTTCTGGGGGTGCCGGTAAGAACCGTGTCACCAGCCGCAAACGGCGTTTGGTTGTGCGATGGCGTAGGCGGGGCAGGCCCGGGTATGGCCGAGCCGGTGGCCCGGCCCGGAAGAACGCGGGCCAGGCCACCGAACCGACAACCAGGTGGTGCTACTTCGTGGCGGGGCCGGACAGCTCCTTGCCGAAGGCGGCGTCGTCCGCCGGGGAGCCGAGATCGCCCGGCCCGATGAGGGCGGAGCCCTCGGCGGTGAGCCCGTCGTCACCCGCGTACAGCAGGGCCACCGCGCCCGCGCCCTCGGTCCGGTTCGGGACCCCGACGGCCAGGTCGGGCTTGCCGTCGCCGTTGTAGTCGGCCGGCGAGACGGCGTCGCCGAACCAGTCGCCGCCCGCCATGTCGCCGGGGACGCCCTCGGTGTCGAGGGAGAAGGTCTGCGCGCCCGCGTCGGTCAGCCAGTCCTTGGTGCCCTTGAGCACGGTGATGGCACCGGCGTCGTTGTAGCCCCCGGGGGCCTCGGCGTCGGTGTCGCTGACGACGAGGTCGTCGTGGCCGTCGCCGTTGACGTCGGTGAGCTGGGAGGCGATGCCGTTCTGCGCCTTGCCCGTCCAGTTCACCGGATTGGCGGTGTCGAGCCCCTCGGCCGTGCCCGGGTACGTCCGCAGACGCGCGTCGTCCGGACCGTCCGTGAACCCGGTGTCCGTGACGACGTCGTCCTTGCCGTCGCCGTTGACGTCACCCACCACGGCCCGGTACGAGGCGAACGGCAGCGGTACGTCCTTGCCCAGCGATGTGCTCTTCAGCCCCCCGGACGAACCGGGCAGCACGCCGAGCGTGCCCTCGTCGGCGGGGTCGTCCTGGTAGGCGACGGTGACCAGGTCGGCGAAGCCGTCCCCGTTGATGTCGCCGGAGGACAGATGCTCGGTGCCCGCGCCGCCGCCGGGCGGGGTGACGCTGGACATCTTCGGGGTGGCCGTCTCGCGCAGGTTCGCCGCGCCGTTCACGACCTGGACCTCGGTGCCGTCGGAGATGGCGATGTCGTCGCGGCCGTCGTCGTTGTAGTCGCCCACGGCGATCCGGTCGCCGAACAGCGCGTAGGCGGTGGCCTTGGGCGCGTGGAAGGCGATGGCGTCGCTGGAGAGGCCGTCCTTCGAGCCGAAGACGACCGTGACCGAACCGGCCCGCTTGGCGTTGCCGATGGCCTCGTAGTTCGCGGCGACGATCAGGTCGCCGTACCCGTCCCCGTCCACATCGCCGCGCACCACGGCCGAGCCGAAGTGGTCCGAGGCCTCGGGCGTGCCGGGAATCCCCGGGCTGGCCTGCGTCAACGTGCCGTGCCGTCCGGTGTCGACCCCGGCCTTGGCCCCGTAGGTCACACCTACGTAGCCCGCCTTGGACTTCCCCGAAACGGTCCCGTCGGGCGCGCCGACACCGAGGTCGGCATAGCCGTCGCCGTCGATATCGCCTGGTGTGATCTTCCCTGCCGCGGCAGCCGTGGGGGAGGGCTGCTTCTCGTCGGTCCCGTCGCCGTTCGACACCACGGCGCCGGCCCCGGCGGCCACGGCGGCGGTCACGACGCAACCCACCGCAACGCCCACCACACCTCGGGTTCTATTGCGCACAAATCCTCCATGAGTAACGCATCGGTCGCCCTTGAGCCCCGACCGCCACCTGTCTCCCCCGGCGGCCGGAACGGAAAGGGTCATGGAAGGAGAGCCGTCGGAAAGCTGAACGGTTGCACAACCAAAGGAAAACGAGACAGGGTCGTGATCAACGCCAGGCACGGCCCAACTCTCCTGCGGAGCTGAGAACTTGAGGCCAAAGGTGGAGAAGCCGGACGCATTGCGGGCGGCCGCCGCTGCGCACGTCGACGGGATGCCCTGGACGCGTCCGCCAACGGCTGTCACTGACCGTGAGGCCCCCATGTCCCCCGGCCCGCGTGCGCCCCGCCCCGCACCGTCGCAATCTGGACCCATGAGCCGTCGGCGCCCGGTGAAAGGGGACCCATCGACCACGCCGACGGGCTCTCCCGCCCCACCCGGCCCACCCGGCCCACCCCTGGAGGTCTCGCCATGTCGAGCAAAGAGTCGATGGCAGGCAGCGCCGAGAGCCAAGCGCGCTTGGCGGCGCTGAGCTCGGCGATCACCGTGCTGCAGTCGGCGAAACCGCCGTTCGTGCCGGAGGGAGCGGAGGGGATGACGATCCGCGTCGACTACCCTCCCGGCAGCCCCGGCCTCCCCCCGCACCGGCACTCGGGCCCCGCCTTCGGCTACCTGCTGGAGGGCGAGATGCTCTTCGAGCTGGAAGGCGAGCCGGAGCGAGTGATCAGGGCGGGGGAGACCTTCTGGGAGCCGGGCGGCGATGTCATCCACTACCAGGACGGAAACAACCGGACGGACGCCTGGAGCCGCTTCATCGTCACCATGTTCTGCGCACCGGGCCAGCCCATGGTCACCCTGGTCGACGACGAGGAACTGACCCAGCGCAGGCACCTACGGGCTCCCCGCCCGGGTGCGTGATCCACCGCTGACGCCGGACCCGGTCAATGCCGGTCCGGAACGGCCGGACCGTGCGATCACGAGAAGTGGTCGGCTCCTCAGTCGGCGCGGCCAGTAGCCGCCACGGTCACACCCAGGCCGATCATCGCGAGGCCACCCGCCCCGCCGACCATCGACAGCCGCCGGTCGGAGCGGGCGAACCAGGAACGGGCCGCCGAGGCGCCCAGGCCCCAGAGCGTGTCGGTGATCAGTCCGATGGTGACCGGGACCAGGCCCAGCACCATCATCTGCAGGGGCAGGTGGCCCGCCGAGTGGTTGACGAACTGCGGTAGCACCGCCGCGAAGAAGACGATGCCCTTCGGGTTCGTGACGCCGACGAGAATGCCGTCCAGGACCGTGCGCAGATCACCGCGCTGCGCACGGGCCGGGGCCTCCATGTCCGTGACGCGCATGTCCCCGCGGCGCCGGAACGCCTGCACGCCCAGATGGACGAGATACGCCGCCCCTGCCAGCTTCACCCCCGTGAACACCGCCGCCGAGCTCGCCACCAGCGCGCCGAGACCCCATGCCACGGCGATCACGAGCAGGTAGCAGCCGACGACGTTGCCGAGGACCGTCTCCAGGGCCGTACGACGGCCGTATGCGAGGGCCCGGCCGACCACGAACAGCACGCTCGGCCCCGGAATCACGATCACCAGTAGCGACATCGCCGCGAACGCGAGAATGCTCTCGGTGGACACCATATGTCCGTCCCTCCTGGACCGGCTCAGTACAGGAGGCAGTCAAACAGAACCCGGAACGTCCGCTCCAGACCCATCCGCGTCCCGGTACCTCGACGGCGGCGGTTGACCTTCGGCGTCCGGAGCCCTCATTCACCCACCCCGTGCCCTAATTCACCCCGGCGGCGAATTCGCTGAAAAGGCGGTTCGCCGTGGGAGAGGTGAACTGGCGCTCCAGTTCCGCTCGGGCGGTCTGCTTGCGGAACTCTCCTTCGTAGGAGGCGTCACCGGCGTTGTGCATGAGCTCGGTGATCCATGCCGCGTATGCCTGGTAGTTCCAGACATGGCGCAGACAGGTCTCCGAGTAGCCGGTGAGCAGGGCCGGATCGTCCTTCTGAATCCGGGCGATGACGGCGCGGGCGAACACTTCCGCGTCGTGGAGAGCGAGGTTGATTCCCTTCGCGCTCATCGGGGGGACAATGTGCGCCGCGTCTCCGAGCAGATACAGCCTGCCGTGGCTCATGGGGCTGTAGACGACACTCCGGAGCGGCAGGATTTGCTTGTGGAGGACCGGGCCGGTCGCCACGGGAATGCCGAAACGAGCTTCCAGTTCGCTCCAGACGCGCTCGTCCGGCCACTGCTCGAGGGTGTCGTCCGGCGCGCACTGGAGATAGAGACGACTGGCCGTCGTGCCACGGGGGATGATTCCCGCCAGGCCGCGGGAATGGATCGCCATGCCCGCGGGGTCCGGCGTCACGTCGGCCAGGATGCTCAGCCAGGCGTACCCATAGTCGTAGGAGTAACGGGTAAGGGCGTCGGCGGGGATGGATTCCCTGCTGACCCCGTGGTAGCCGTCGCAGCCGGCGAGATAGTCGCAGTTGACGACCCGTGTCGCACCGGTGGCGTCCTGGTAGCGGACTCGCGGCTGCGCGCCGTCGATGTCTTCGAGGGAGATGCCGACGGACTCGTAACGAAGGTCTCCGCCGTCCCGCAGGAAAGCGTCCGTGAGGTTCCGGACGAGGACTTGCTGAGGGCAGAACACCATATCGTCGAAGTCGCCGTCTTCGTTGTTGAATAGATCGTTCGTGAACTCTTCTCCGTCCATCCGGAAACTTATCGACTCGTCCGGAGCGCCGAAACTCTCCACGACCTCTTCGAGCCCCCACGCGCGGAACATACGCACTCCGCGGCTGTCTATGGTCCCGGCCCGCTGTCGCCGCTCGACGTACTCTCGGCTGCGCTTTTCGAGAACGACGCAGCCGATTCCGTTGCGCAACAGGAAATTGCCGAGCGTCAGTCCGGCGACCCCGGCCCCCACGATGACCACGGCGGTGTCCTCGACTGTTTCGGACATGTATTTCCCAGCCTCCTGAAGCCTGAATAAAGCAGAGGTCGAACACGCCAGAGCATGAACCGGGGCATGAACGACTGTGTCGCCCGGGTGATGCGGCGTGCCGATCACCACTGTGGACCCGACCGTGGCCGCCGCCCACTGGTGAATGGACACCTAATACCGAAAAGCCGCCAACTACTGTGCGTCGTCGCGCAGATCCGCCCGATAGCGGCCCGGGGTCTGCCCGACGACCTCGGTGAACGCCTCGATGAAGCTCGAGGGGTTGGACCACCCGCACTCCGTCGCGGTGTCGGTGACGGACCGGCCGTTGGTGAGATGGACCAAGGCGTGGTGGATGCGCAGGATGGTGCGCCACTGGTGGAAGCTCATGCCCAGCTCGGTGTGGAACAGACGGCTCAGCGTGCGGTCGCTCGCTCCCGCGGCCCGTCCCAGCTCGGTCAGGGTCGTGGTCCGGCCGGGATCGGCGTGCAACAGGTCGGTGACGGCACGCAGCCGGTCGTCGCGGGGTTCGGGCAGGTGCAGGGACTGCTCGGGGGTCGCGGTGAGCTCGTCGATCACCACCGCCCGCAACCGTTCATAGGCACCGGGCCGGACCTCCCGCCGATCGGTCAGCGCCAGGAGGGCCTCTCGCAGCAGGGGGCTCACCGCGAACACGCTGGGGTGTGCCACGAGCGCGTCGCACAGCTCGGCCGGGATGACGACCAGCCGGGCGTCGGTCCTGCCGTAGAAGCGATGGGAGTGGTCGAAACCGGGCGGCGTCCACGTCACCCGGTTGGCCGGGGCGACCCAGGTCCCGCGCTCGGTCGTGGTGGCCAGGGCACCGGCGGCCGCGTACACCAGCTGGCCCTGGGCGTGGGAGTGGGCGTCGAGGCGGTAGCCGTGCGGAAGCCAGCCTCCTCCGCTACGAGGTGATGTCTTCCGCGGCGTCGCCGGGGGCGGTGGGAAGGGCTGGCGGGTTTCCGGCATCGATCGCCAGTTTACCGCCGCTCCCGGGGCCGCTCGGGCGCCGACGGCCGAGCCCGGGGGACGAGTGAGCAGCACCGCGGACATGGTTCCGCCCATGCCGGTATGAGCGGCCGGCGTGGCGTCCGGCGCCATGTGCGGCCTCGGCCGCCGTCGCGGGCGGCGGGGAGGTGCTTCCCGTTGGCGCCGCGGGGCCGGGGCCCGGACAGACGCGCCGATGGACGACAGGAGCTTCCCTCGTCCTCCGGGTGCGGCTTCGGTGCGTCGTGCGTTGTACGGCATCATCTACTGAGCCTCTGATCGAGTGCGTGATCTGGGTGGTGGTCCTTCCCGAGCAGGGCGGCTATGAGGACGGCGCCGAGCGCGAGGAGGGCGGCGGCGACGGAGAGCGCGTAGGAGAAGCCTTCCGCCGCGGCACGCCGTGGGCCGTCCGTCGCGGCCAGGGCCTTGCCGCGGTGGGTTGCCAGAGCGACCAGGACCGCCACGCCCACCGCGCCACCGACCTGTTGGACCGAGCTCAGGAAGGCCGAGCCGAGGCCGGCGTTCTCCTCGGTCGTGCCGGTGAGCGCGGCGACGGTCAGGGCGGGCAGACTCAGCCCGCAGCCGAGGCTTGTGACGAGCATGCCGGGCAGCACTCCGGAGGCGTAGCCGTCGCTCGGTGCAACTCCGGACAGCAGCACCAGCCCGGCCGCGCTGATCAGGAACGACATGATGAGCGTCCAGCGCATGCCGAGCCCGACCACCGCCCGGGAGGAGAGCCACATACCCGCGAGGATCCCGGCACCGTAGGGCAGGTAGGCGACGCCGGCCGCGAGGGGGCGGTAGCCCAGCACGGTCTGCAGGTGCACCATCAGCAGGAAGGCCATCGCGTAGAAGGCGGCGGAGAACAGCAGGGTCGCCCCGTTGGCGACGGCGCGGACGCGGAAGGACAGGAACGACAGCGGTACCAGCGGCTCGGCGGTGCGTGCCTCGACCGTGACGAACGCGAAGGCCAGGACGACGGCGAGTACCAGGGGTCCGGCAGCGGCCGGGCGCCCCCAGCCCGACTCGGCCTGGAGCAGCCCGTAGACCAGGGACACCAGGGCGCCGGTACCCAGTACCGCACCGGGTACGTCGAGGCGTACCGGGCGGCCGGCCCGGCTCTCGGGGACCAGGCGCGGGAGCAGGGCAAGGGCCACGAGGGCCACCGGCAGGTTGATCAGGAAGATCCAGCGCCAGGATGCGAGGCCGGTCAGCGCGCCGGATATCACCAGGCCAGAGGTGCCGCCCAAAGCCGCGACGGCGCCCCAGACGCCGAATGCCCTGGCACGCTCCTTGGCACCGGGGAACAGGAGGGTGATCAGGGCCAGCGAGGCCGGACTGGCCATGGCCGCTCCCGCGCCCTGGACGAACCGCCCGCCCACAAGCTGCCACGGCTCCCGCGCCAGCCCACAGAGCAGGCTCGCCGCGCCGAACAGCGCCACCCCGGTCAGGAAGACCCGTCTGCGGCCCCACAGGTCGGCCATGCGGCCGAAGAGCAGCAACAGCCCGCCGAAGGCGAGGAAGTAGGCGTTGACGACCCAGGCCAGGCCGGCGGCGGTGAAGCCGAGGTCGTCGCGGATGCTGGGGAGCGCCACGCTCACCACGTTGTCGTCCAGGACGAGCATGAACTGCACCAGACACAGCACCACCAGGGCCGGTCCACGGCGGCCGGTGGCGGTGGCCGCCGCCGTAACCGGCGACCCGTCCATAACGTGGCGGCGCCCACGGCGCGGATGAGGGATCGTCATACCGCGACGCTATGCACCGGCCGTTCTGGCCGCGATGCGCTACAAGGCCAGGCAGTATCGCCTTGGGGACATACGCTGGGCGGCATGACCGAGGCCATCGTGGGGCCCGTCCCGCCCGGGGTCGGCGCCATCGTCGTCGGACACTTTCCGCTGGCGTCCGGGCAGTGGTTCGCCCGGCATTCCCACCCGCAGCACCAGTTGGCCTGGACGCGGCGCGGTGTACTCGGCGTCGCCGTCGACGACGCCTACTGGGTTCTGCCACCCACCCGGGCGCTGTGGCTGCCCGCGGGGATCGTTCACCGGACCGGCGCGACCCGCGACGCGGTGCTGTGCAGCCTCTACTTCGAACCCGACCGGTGCGCTCTGGACTGGTCCGACCCCACGCCAGTCGGAGTCGACGGACTGCTGGCCCACCTGATCGCCCACCTCGGACGGAACGACCTCCCCGACGACGCCCGGCTGCGGGCCGAGGGAGTCGTACTGGATCTGCTGCGCCCGTTGCCGAGCACGCCCATCGATGTGCCGACCCCGGCCGACGACCGCGTACGCGCCGTCACCGAGGCGCTGCTCGCCGACCTCGCGGACCCCCGTGGCCTGGAGGCGCACGCACGGGCCGTGGGAGTGAGCCGACGCACCCTCACCCGGCTGTTCATTCGCGACACCGGCATGACGTTCGACCGCTGGCGCACCCATGCGCGACTGCGCGCGGCCCTCTCCCTCCTCGCGGAAGGCCGGCCCGTCTCCCGGGTCGCGCACACCGTGGGCTATGCGACGCCGAGTGCGTTCCTCGCGGCGTTCCGGCGGACCGTCGGCACCTCCCCGGGGCGCTACCTGAACGGCGAGGCTTCCGGTTCGTCGTCGTCAAACACCCGCGCCCCGCCTGTCTCATCCCATCGGATGCGCAATCCAGCCTGGGCTGGTCGGCCTCGCTGAGCGCGTTCAAATCCTCGCTGCGCCGCTGTTCGGCCTCGGCCTCCCGGAGCAGAGCGGCCGAGGCGCGAGCCATGGCGGACAGCGCCTCGTCGACCGCTTGCGCCGCCCCGGGTGGTGCGCCCGAGCGGATAGGGCGCAACGCACCCGCGGGGGAGTGCCGTTGTGCTATCGGTGGCTCCCACGACGCGGCCCCCGCGGGGCCAGGCGCACCCGTACCGCCGTGGTGCCCAGGCGGGGGATGTCCACGAGGATGTCGTCGCCGTCGAGGGTGGCGGGGCCGTCGGGGTCGCCGAGGTAGGTGGCGCGTTCCGCGGCCGTGACGGGGAAGCCGCAGCGGAGGCGGACCGTGCGCGGTTCCGTGGCGAAGGACTGGAGCCTCACCAGCAGGTCGACGCCGTCGTCACCCGGGACCGGCACCGGGGCGGCGTCCCGGATCGCGATGCGGGCGTCGTCAACGGAGAGCAGCGCGAGTTCGGCCGGCCGGTCCGTGTCGGGGGCGCCGTGTGCCGGGACACCGATCAGCGGGTGGTCGACCTCGTAGGCGGTGCGCAGTGCCAGGGCTTCGGCGTCGATGGTCTCGCCGCGCCGGCGGACGCCCACCGCGTACCGGAAGGTGGTGTGGAACGCCTGCTGGGACGGGAAGTTGGTGTCCCACAGGTTGTTGTGCACCCAGGAGTAGACCGTGCCGGGCTGTCGCGGCGACGTCGAGTCGGGGAAGGGCGCGTAGGGCAGGGTGATGGTCTCCGGTTCGACCAGCGGCGCGTCCCTGGTGATCCAGGCGACGGGGCCGCCGTCGTCCGTGAGGGAGACGAACGACCTGATGGCACGCATGTGCTGGGGCGCGCCGGGCACGTGCGCGAGACCGGTGCCGGTCAGGGCGCCGGTGATCTCGTAGTGGACCGTGGGACGCGACAGCGCGAACGGGAAGGCGAGGTAGGCGCTCTCCTTCGTCATGGTGGCGGGTTTGTCGAACCGGTTGTCGATCACCAGATGGGCGTCGTCGCGGCCGAGGCCGACCGTGGTGCGGGCCCGGCGGACGCCGTCCGCCGCGTACTCGTAGGTGAGGCGCCCGCCGAGCGCGTCGTCGACGCGTTCGAGGAGCACGGCGGGGCGGGCCAGGGTCCGGGAGCCGAGGAGCTCCAGTTCCTCGCTCACCGTGGTCTTGTTGGCCTGGTGGTTGTAGCCGCCCGCGGTGGTGTACGTGTCGTAGACGTAGCCGTTGAAGCCGACGACGGCGTCCTGATCGACGAGTTCGCGACCGGTGGCCTTCTCGACGAGGCTCGCCACACAGGCCCTGGTCAGGTCGATGCGGACGCGCAGGTGGGCGTTCTCCAGGATCAGGTCGTCGGCGGTGGGCAGGGGCACGGCGCGGTCCTTGCGCTCCTCACCGTCCTCGTCCCCGTCGAGGCGGAGCGGAGCGGGGGACGTCACCACCTTGCCGCCGTCCTCGCCGGTCACCGTCACGTCCAGCCGTACGAGGCCGAACGGCGGCACGCCGGGCACCTGGACGTGCAGCCACCGCCCGGCGTCCCGGTGGACCGGGTTGGTCTGCGCCTCCTGGACCACCGGCAGTTCCGCGCCGGTGCGGCCGTCGGTCACCGACACCGCGCTCGTGAGCGGGACACGGCTCTCGCGCAGGAACACCGTCACGACGGAGGTGCGTGCGGCCGCCGTGGTGTTGACGGCCCAGTACGTCATGTCGGCGCCGGCCGCGGTGGGCAGTACGGCGCCGAGCGCGGCCGAGGCGTGGTCGAGGAAGGTGTCCGCGTCGTTGTCGCCGTGCAGCGCGTACCCGTACTTCCAGTGCCACTGCTGCTCGCCCGACTCGCCGCCCGCGTCACCATGGGTCCACGGGTCGGCGGCGCCCCAGGTGTGCTCGTTGAACAGGGACACCGACCGGTACACCTGGTCGGCGCCGCCGCGGGCGGCGGTGGCCAGGCCGGTGCCGGGCCCGGCGGGGGAGGCCAGGGCGGCGATGCCGTACAGGGTGGCGGCGTCGGTGACGGTGGACTGGGCGCGGCGCACCATGGCCTGGGGCCGGGCGCCCGAGCCGACGCCCTCGACCCACCAGTCGCCCCAGTCGCCCTCGAAGGCGGGGATGGCGTCGCCGAGGCGGGCCTCGGCGTCGGTGAAGAAGTCGGTGTTGGTGGACAGCCGCAGCCGGGGGCTGTCCCAGGTCTCGTTCCAGCGGCGTACGGTCTCGGCGAGGATCAGCCGCGGCGGCGCGTTGTCCCCGAAGTGGCCCTGCACCCTCAGGTGCAGCACGTCCCACGGGTAGGGCTCGCGCTCGCCCGGCGCGGGGGCCGGTGAGCCGAGGAGCTCGGGCGGGAACGGGTAGGGGTTGGTCGCGAGCGACGTCAGATAGGCGGGCAGCAGGTCGTCCACCATGGCGTAGGAGGTGTCGAAGCCCAGCACGGGCCCTTCCATGTAGGCCAGGCCGTGGGGGCTGTCGGTCATCCACACCAGCACCTCCTTGCCCGACGGGGCGCGCCACCGGAACAGGCGCGGCAACCGCGCCCCGCCGTTGGTGGTGGGCACCGAGCGCCCGGCCCAGTTGTGCGCCACCGACAGGTAGCGCACGCCCAGGGGGGACAGGGCGTCCGGCAGCCCGGCGACGGAGCCGGGCACGTCGGTCTGCATGGCCGAGCGGAAGTCGATCCCGTAGGTGTCCCTCACCCGGCGGGCCGGTCGCAGCAGTTCGTGGAGTTCGTCGGTGGAGCAGGTGTCGCTGTGGAGGTTGTACGGCATGGCCGTCAGCTCGATCTGGCCGGCCCGTACCCGCTCGATGAACTCCGCGACCCGCTCCGGCGGCCGGACGGCGGCCCACTGCTCGAACGACCACAGTGACTCCACGGCCCACCGGAACCTGGCGTCGTCGGGCCAGCCGTCGGTGGTACGCGTCAGGTCGAGGCAGGAGTCGAGGAAGGCGACGTGTTCGCCGAGGACGGTGCCCTGCGGATCGGTGTAGCCGATGTCCAGATGCGAGTGGTGGACCAGGTGGATCGTCCAGTCCCGCGGTGGTTCCAGCGCGAAGGCGAGCACCGCCGAGGCGTCGCCGTTGCGGGCCTCGATGCGCACGTCGCGGCGGTCGCGTTCCAGGGGCAGCATGAGGCGTGGTCCGCCGGGCGCGGGCAGCACCTCGACGGGCACCCGGCCACGGCCCGCGATCTCCACGTGGAAGGTCCACTGGTCATGGCCCGGAGCGCCAGGGCCAGGCGTCTCGCCGGAGATGAGGATGCGCACCCCGCGCCGGGCGCCGGCGCCATCGCGGCGTACGAGGTGTTCCGGCAGGGCCCGCAGTTCCGTGGTGCCGGCCCGCGCGGTGGCGGCGACGGCGAGGCCGATCATGCTCGTCCGGGCCTTGTCGGTGGACCAGCGGCGGTCGCGTACGAGGGCGCGCGTCGTCATATGTGTCTTCTCTCCCAGGGTGGTTCAGTGGTTCGTTTCGGGCCGTGAGCCGCGGGTTCGGGCCGTGAGCCGCAGGTTCAGGCCGTGAGCCGCAGGCTGTTGACGAAGAAGCGCTGGAACACGAAGAAGAGGACCACGGTCGGCACCGAGGCGATGAGCGCGCCGGCGAGCACGACGGGCGGCCCCACCGTGGCGTAGTTGCCGTTGAGGTCGGCGAGTGTGGCCGTCACCGGCCGCACGTTCGGGCTGAGCGACAAGGTGATGCCGAACAGCAGGTCGTTCCAGATCCAGGTGAACTGGAAGATGAACGCGGCCAGCAGCGCGTTCCTGGCCAGCGGCAGGTGGATCCGCAGGAACATCGACAGCCAGTTCACGCCGTCGAGCTGGGCCGCCTCCGAGATTTCCCTCGGCACGGTGAGCATGAAGTTGCGGTTGACGAAGAACGCGAAGGGGATCGTCAGCGCCACGTAGATCAGCAGCATGCCGTACTGGGTGTCGTAGAGGTCGGTGGTGGCGTACCCGCTGAACAGCGGGGACAGGAACGTCTGGAGGGGCAGCACGGTGCCGATGAAGATGAACCAGAACCAGAGTCCGGGCCGCCGCACCGGCATCACGGTGACGGCGAACGAGGCGAGTGCCGCGATCGTCACCGCCACCGCCCCGCCGATCACCGCGTAGATCAGGGTGTTGAGCAGTCCCCGCCCGACGTCGGCGCTCTCGAACGCGGTGCGGATGTTCGCGAACAGCCCGGGGGAGGAGAACCACCACCGTGGGGATCCGGTGTACTCCTTCGCTGGGGTGAAGGCGTTGACGACGACCAGCCAGGTCGGCACCAGCCACAGCACGGAGACCAGGGCGACCAGGACGCCGCGCGCCGTTCTGCCCGTCATACGGCATCCCCCGACCGCTGCCGCACCTGTTGCCGCAGGTAGAGCCAGGAGGCGGCGATGACGACGACCGTCAGTACGACGGAGACGGCCGCGCCGTAGCCGTACCGGTTGAGGGTGAAGGTCTGCCGGTACATCGTCAGCGCGAGCGTCTCGGAGGCCGTTCCGGGGCCGCCCTGGGTGAGCAGCCACACGATGTCGAAGGTCTTGAGGCTGTTGACGATGGACATGCCCACCACCACGACGGTCATCGGCCGCAGCTGCGGCACGATCACGCGCAGGAAGAGCTGGAGGCCCTGCGCGCCGTCGATCCGGGCGGCCTCGATGGTGTCCGTGGGAATGGTCTGGAGCCCGATCAGGAAGAGGATCAGCGAGGCCCCGGTCGCCTGCCATGTCGTCGCCACGATCATCACGAGGGTGTTCAGCGGCCAGTGCAGCAGCCACTCCTGCTGCCAGCCGCCGAGCCCCACCGCGCCCAGCGTCTGGTTGACCGCCCCGTCGCTCCTCAGCAGGTACGTCCACAGCAGGGCCGTCGCCGAGCCGGAGAGCGCGTACGGGATGACCACGGCGGTACGGGCCACCGCGCCCCAGCGCATCGAGTGGGTCAGCACCGCGAGCAGCAGGCCCAGCAGCACCGGAAGGACCAGCGTGCCCACCACCCAGAGCACGGTGTTCAGCAGCGACCGGCCGAAGTCGGGGTCGGTGAACAGCGCGGTGTAGTTGGACAGGCCGACGAACCGCGCGGTGATGCCGTTGTCGTCGAAGAGGCTGCGCCATGCGGTGATCAGGAAGGGCACGACCAGGAGCAGCAGGACCAGCGCCACGGCGGGCGCCAGGAACGCGCCCACCCAGGCGGCGGCGCGGAAGCGGGCGGAGCGCGGATCGGGCACGAGGGGTTCGGGCCGGTATGGCCCCGTTCGGCTGGCTGCCTCGTCGGCAGTGGTCAGGACGTCCACACCTTCCACTCCTTGTCGGCTCGGTGCTGCATGTTCGTCAGGGTCCGCGTCGCCTTCGCGGGGGTGGGGTCGATCATGAAGGCGCTCAGATCCTGGACGTTCCCCTCGATCAGAACGGGGGGCGATGCCTCCCAGTAGCGGATGGCCTCCTTCGGCCGTTCGCGTCGCACCTGGGCGGCGACCTGGCGCACGGTGCCCACGTTCGGCACGACGCCCGGGTCGGCGGAGGTGTCCCGGAGGAATCCCGTCCACGCCGTCTGGACCGCCGGGTCGAGCCAGGCGCGGGCCACGGCGAGTGCGGCGTCGCGCTTGTGGGCCTGTGCCGACACGGCCAGTACGCCGCTCTCCACGAGCACCGAGCGGTTGCCGCCGGGCGGCGGAGGCAGCAGGAACGCGCCGAGGTCGGCGTCCTTGACCCCGGCGTCGAGGAACGCGCCGGTGTTCCAGGCGCCGTAGAGGCACATGGCGGTGCGGCCCTGCGTGAACTGACCCGGCAGGTCCGTGGTCGTCGCGTCGGGCGAGGAGAACGCGCCCCGCCGGTACAGATCGCTCCACAGGGCCATCGCGCGCCGGCACACGTCGTCGGTGTACGAGGCCCTGCCCGCCGTGAGATCGAGGTAGAAGCGGTGGTCGAGCCCGTTGACGAGCTGCTGGAACCAGATCGAGGACTCCCAGGTGGTCGCGCCGCCGGAGGAGATCGGAGTGATGCCCTTGGCGTGGGCGGCGTCCACTATGTCGAGGAACTGCTGCCATGTCGTCGGCACGTCCACACCGAGCCGCTTGAAGACGGACCGGCTGTGGAAGACCACGTAGTACGACTTGTAGAGCGGAACGCCGTACTGCCTTCCCTCATGGGTGAAGGTCTCGCGCAACGCGCTGTCGTCGCTCCAGCCACGCCGGGCCGCCTCGTCCCAGGCTTCGGTGACATCGGCGAGGATCCCGGCGCGGGCGATGTCGCGCAGCCGGTACCCGTTCCACCACTTGAGGAGATCCGCCGTGGAGTCGGTCTGCGCCGACATCCGCACGATCTGCTGATAGTTGCTGACGTTGGGAACCGCCCGCGGCGCGAGCCGGAAGCCGGACAGCGGCCGCAACTTCCTGCCCGCCGCCCGGAAACCCGGCGACCAGGTGGGGTTGTCGTTGAACACCGAGACCACGTCGGCGGGCGCGGGCCGGCTCATCGAACCTCGTGCGCACGCGCTGAGGGCGAGGCCGGCGATGCCCGCGGAGGAGGCGGCCAACAGCCGGCGCCGGCTCATCCCCCGTGGCATGTCGATTGGCATGTCGATCGACGCCATCTGACCCCCTCGTCACGGAATCACCGACCTGGTAAGTTATCGGTAACGTACAGGCGTGCAGGTGGTTTGAAAAGAAGTCGCGTTAACGTATCTCACGGGATCTCACGGGATTGGTGACATGGGCGAGAGTCCGCAGGTCAAGGTGAAGGCGCCGCAGTACGACCCGACACCGTGCTATCCGGTCCTCGCCGACGCGGTCGCCGTCGGCTGGGCCGACGCGGCCGGGACGCTCCCGAAGGGGACCCGGGTCCTCGCCGTGGACGGCCCCGCGGTACTGGACTGGGCCGCCGTCGCCGCCGGGCTCGGCGCGGCGTTCGGCGACCGGGGCGCCCGGGTGGAGTTCGCGGACGTCCGTACGGCGGTGCGCGACTGGGAGACGGTGCGGCGGCTCACGGACTCCGATGAGCTACGGGACGACCCCGACTTCGCACGGCTGGCGGGCGGCGACCTCTCCGACCTGATGGATCCGCGGGCCCTGGCGGCGCTCGCCGATCCGGCCGGGGGCGGCGCGCTGCGCGTCCTGCTCGGGCCCGGCGCCGCGCTCGCGGACGCCGACGTCCTGTGGTGGGCCGACCTGCCGAAGCGGTACGCGGAGGCGGCGGTCAAGCACGGCCGGGGCCGCAACCTCGCGGCGCCCGAGGGCGAGCCGCCGACCCTGCGGCGGCTGCTCTACATCGACTGGCCGCTGCTCGACCGCCACCGCGACCACATGGCGGAGCGGATCGACCGATGGATCGACGTTACCGATACCGTAACCCCGACGTCGATCGGCGGGCAGGCGCTGCGCGAGACCTGCCGGTCGCTCGCCACCCGCCCGTTCCGTACCCGGCCGACCTTCAACTCGACGCCGTGGGGCGGGCACTGGGCGCAGGAGACGCTCGGTCACAACCCGGAAGCGGAGAACACGGCCCTCGGCTACGAGCTGATCGCGCCGGAGAGCGGCGTCCTGCTCGGCGACGACGCCTCCAGATGTGTCGAGGTGCCGTTCCAGCTCGTCGTCGCGCTCTCCCCGGTGGAGGTGCTCGGCCCGGCCGTGCACGAGATGTTCGGCACGTCGTTCCCGGTCCGCTTCGACTACCTCGACACCGTTCGCGGCGGCAATCTGTCGGTCCACTGCCATCCCAGGCCCGACGACATGCGCGATGTCTTCGGCTGGCCGTACACCCAGCACGAGACCTACTACCTGATGCACGCCGGGGAGCACAGCAAGGTCTTCCTGGGACTGCGCGAGGGCGCCGACGTCGAGGCGTTCCACCACAGCGCGCACGCCGCCGACGCACACGGCACACCGTTCGACATCGAGTCGTATGTGCAGGTGTTTCCCGCCGAGGCCGGTCAGCTCTACCTGGTCCCGGCCGGGACGCCGCACGGCAGCGGCGAGGGCAATGTCGTCCTCGAAGTCAGCGCCACCCCCTATCTTTACTCACTGCGGTTCTACGACTGGCTGCGGCGGGACGCGGCGGACCGGCAGCGTGCCGTGCACGTGGAGCACGCCTTCCGCAACCTCGACCCGGCGCGGTCGGGTTGCGCGGTCGCCCGCGAGCTGATCCAGCGGCCCCGGCCGCTGCGCGCGGGTGACGGCTGGCGGGAGGAGGTGCTGGGCGCGCTGCCGGCGATGTTCTTCCAGGTGCACCGGATCGCCGTCGAACCGGGCCGGGCCGCCGAGCAGGAGACCGACGGCCGCTTCCACGTCCTGACCGTCGTCGACGGGCAGGGCGCGGTCATCACCACCGCCGCCGGGCACCGGCACTCCGTACACTATGCCGAAACTCTCGCAGTCCCGGCGTCCGTCACCGCCTACCACGTGCACAGTCAGGGGCCGGAGCCGGTCCGTCTGGTGAAGGCACAGGTGGTATGAGCGCACATTCGGAGTCCGAACCGGCCCTCACCATGCGGGACGTGGCCGCGCGGCTCGGTGTCAGCCCGATGACGGTCTCCCGCGCGCTGCGCGGTCAGCGCGGCATCGGCGAGGCCACCCGCCAGCGGGTGCTCGCCGAGGTGGCGGCCCTCGGCTACCGCCCCAACAAGCGGGCCCGGGAGCTGCGTTCGGGCGGCCCGAACGAGCTCATCGGCCTGGTCGTGACCAACCTGGCGAACCCGTTCTACTCCCAACTCGCCGTGGGCCTCGAGCAGATCTGTGTGGGCTACGGCGCACGGGTCATGCTCGGCAGCACCGGCGAGGACCCGGCCACCGAACGGGAGGTGGTGGCCGACCTGGTGGACCGCGGCGTGGACGGCCTGGTCGTCGCCCCGGCCGGGCACGACCACAGCCACCTCGGCGGGACACGGCTGCGCGACCTCCCGGTGGTGCTCGCGGCCAGCCCGCCGATGGGCATCGACGTGGACTGCGTCCTCGTCGACGACTTCGGCGGCACCCGGGAGGCGTGCCGCCGCCTCGTCGCCCGCGGCCACCGGCGCATCGGCTTCCTCGGCCTGCCGCCGTCGCTGTGGACGGGTTCCGAGCGTTTTCGGGGCTACGCGGTGGCGCTGGAGGAGGCGGGCATCGCGCTCGACGAGCGGTACATCAGCCGGCACCGGGGCGACAGCACGCTCGCGGAGGAGGCGGCGCGCGCCGTGCTCGCCCTGCCGGACCCGCCGACCGCGCTGCTGACCGCCAACAACCGGAACACGGTGGGCGCGCTGCGTGCCCTGCGGGGCCGTGCGCAGGACGCGGAGCCGGTCGCCCTCGCGGGATTCGACGACATCGAACTCGCCGACATGCTGCACCTGCCGCTCACCGTCGTCTCCTACGACCCGGTCGAACTCGGCCGAGCCGCCGCGACGCTGCTGTTCGAGCGCCAGGCGAGCACCGACCCGAAGCCGCCGCGCCGCGTGACCATCGCGACCACACTCGTCGACCATCCGGCACCGCGGTAGGCGCCGATGACGGCCTCCGGAGGTCCTGCTGTGCCGCACCGACGCGCTGATGAGCCCTCCGTCGTGCCCGTCCTCGAAGTGGGCGGTTCCCATGTCACCGGGGCGGCCGTCGACCTCGACCGGGGCCGGATCGCCGACGGCACCAGGCGCCGCCTGCCGCTGACGCCAGGCGTCGGCCCCGAGGACTTCCTCACCGCGCTCGCCGAGACCGCGAACGGTGTGCTCTCCGGGCTCTCCGGGCTCTCCGGGTTTTCCGGGCTCTCCGGGCTCTCCGGGTTTTCCGGGCTCTCTGAGCTCTCCGGGCTTTCCGGGCTCCCTGCGCCCCCGGCGGCGGCCCTCGGCGCGCGCGGGATTCGCGAGCGCGGGATCCGCGACACCTGGGGCATCGCGGTCCCGGGGCCGTTCGACTACGCGCGCGGCATCGCCCGCTACCACGGCGTCGGCAAGTTCGCCGCGCTGGACGGCCTCGCCGTAGGCGACCTCCTGACACCCCGTCTGAACCCGCGCCCGGCCCGGCTGCGGTTCCTCAACGACGCCTCCGCCTTCGCGCTCGGCGTCCGGCACACGGCCCACGCGGAGAGCCGCCGCCTCGTCGCGGTCACCCTCGGCACGGGGGTCGGCTCCGCGTTCCTGGACCGGGGGACGATCGTCGAGGACGACCCGCGCGTGCCGCCCGAAGGCCGCGTCGACCTGCTCACCGTCGACGGCCGTCCGCTGGAGGACACGGTCTCCACCCGGGCGATGACCACCCACTACACGGCCCGCACCGGCCGCCCCGTCGACGGGCTGCGCGAACTGACGGCCCTCGCCGCCGACAACGACGCCACCGCCCGCGACGTCATCACCTCGGCCCTGCGCGCCCTCGGCGCCGCCCTCGCCCCGTGGCTGACCGCCTTCGAGGCCGACACGGTCGTCTTCGGCGGCTCCATCACCGCCGCCTGGCCCCTGATAGGCCCACCCCTCACCGCCGGCCTCACCCACCACGACCCACGGCTCGCGCGCCTCACCCTGTCCGTAGCCGACGACGGCGAGGACCAGGCCCTGCTGGGCGCGGCGGTGTTCGCGGCGCGGGGTGCGTAGGCGCTCGGGGTCAGGACCGGTACGTCCGCAGTGTGCGGGCGAAGTCCCGGAGGTCGGATGTGAACAGTCCGGGCTGCTCGAAGGCGGCGAAGTGGCCGCCGCGCGGCTGCTCGACCCAGTGCACCACGTTCCACTGGCGCTCGCTCCACCGGCGCGGTGACCGCGTCTTCTCCCGGGGGTAGAGCGCGATGCCGGTGGGCACCTCCACCCTGCGGCCCCAGACCCGCGGGTCGGAGCCATAAGCCTCCGACTCGGCGTACAGACGGGCGGCGGAGGTGGCGGTTCCGGTGAGCCAGTAGAGCATGGTGTTGTCCAGCAGCCGGTCGAGCGTGAACGGCAGGCCGTCGCGGGTGTCGGACCAGACGTGGAACTTCTCCAGCAGCCAGGCCGCCAATCCCGCGGGGGAGTCCTCCAGCGCCGGGCCGATGCTGTGCGGCCGCGTGGCCTGCTGGATGTAGTAGCCGTTGTCGGCCCCGTACACCCGGGTGTTCCGCTCCCACGTCTCGCGCTCCGCCGCCGTCGCCTCGGCCAGGGGATCGTCAAGTCCGGGCGGGGCCACCGCCCAGGGGAAGTTGATATGCGCACCCCACAGCCGACCGGGATGCTCGAGGCCGAGCTGCCGGACGACGAAGGCCCCCCAATCCCCGCCCTGCGCCAAGAAGCGAGGGTGGCCCAGCTCCCGCATGAGGGCGGCGAACGCGTCGGCGATGGCGGCCACATCCACGCCGGGCGCGGCGGTCGGTCCCGACAGACCGAAGCCGGGCATCGAGGGCAACACGACGTGAAAGGCGTCCTCCGCGCGTCCGCCGTGGCCGGTCGGGTCGACCAGCGCGGGCAGGCAGTCGAGGAACTCCACCACCGAGCCGGGCCAGCCGTGGCACAGCAGCAGCGGGGTGGCGTCCTCGTGCCGCGAACGCACCGCGAAAGCGTGCACGGGCAGCCCGGCGAAGTCACCGACGACCTGGGGGAGGGCGTTCAACTCGGCTTCGGTACGACGCCAGTCGTAGCGGTGCAGCCAGTGCTCGACGAGATGCCGCAGCCAGGGCTGCGGGGTCCCCCATCCCCAGTCCTCGCCGGGCAGGTCGTTCCGGAACCGAGTACGCGAGAGCCGTTCGCGCAGGTCGGCCAGCGCCTCTTCGGTCGTGGTGATCTCGAATGCTCGCACCGAGGCATTCTCCGTCACTCCGCCACCTGTGCGGACAGCCGCCGCTCGGTCAGGCGCTCCTGTGCGGCGCCGACGTTGTCCGGGTTGGCGCTCGGGGCGCTCCCATCACCTGAAGCTGCTGCGGAAGGCCGGGCTGATCGACTGCGAGCGCCGTGGCACGTGGGTCTACTACTGGCCGCTGCCGGAGATGACCGACCGGCTCGCGGGTATCCTCACCCGCCCCGCCGGGATGGCGGGGTCGGCCTGGGGCGGCTCGTCCCCGACCTGGGTGACGCCCTGGCGAAGGTGACCGTCACCGGCGTCTCCCTGCCCATCACGCTGGGCCTGCCGGTGATGATGTGGTGAGGCGGCGGAGCATGCCGGCGGTGGAGGCCCAGTAGACGCGTGAGGCGCGTTGTCGGGCCGGTGGCCGTAGTCGCGGGCGAGGCGCCGGTGCAGCATGAGGGTGCCGTTGACCTGCTCGACCACCCACCGCTTCGGTTGCGGGACGAAGCCCATGCCTTCGTCGTCGGGGTTGCGGCGGACCTTCGCGGCGGAACTCGCCCGGGGTGCGGGGCTATTCAGCGGCGGCGAGGATCCGAAGGCGGGTCAGGGTCTCGCGGATGACGTCCCGCAAGTCGCGGTTCTCGGTGGCGTCGCCCCATTGGTTGAAGGCGACGCGGAACACGGCGCTGCCGGTCTCGGCGGCCAGGCTGGCCTCGATGTTGCCGATGCCTCGCTGCCGCAGGACCTCGGTCAGCGCGGCTGTCAGGGCCGCCTGCTTGATCAGCTCGCGTTCACGGAGATCGGTGTTGGCCGTGATCACTGCCTGGCGTGCCCGTGCGCGATCACGGTCGTCGCCCGCGAGCTGGGCCACCGCGTCGAGCACGGCAGCGACGACGTCCAGCGCCGATGCCGTGGGCGGCATCGTTTCCACGACGTTCTGCACCTGCTTCGCCAGGTCGGCCGAGCCGTCGAAAAGTACCTCGCGTTTGTCGGCGAAGTACCGGAAGAAGGTGCGGGCGGTGACGCCGGCGCGCTGGGCAATGTCGGCCACCATCGTCTGCTCGAAGCCGCGTTCCGTGAACAGTTCCAGCGCGGCCTCACGAAGTCGCTCTCTGGCCCCAGGTTCCCACCGTCCCATGCCGCGAGTGTAGGTGAGGTCGTCTGGTGACATGCCACCGCTAGCGTGATGTCACCTGGTGACATCGGGGGTGCTAGAGTGATGTCACGAGATGACATCACTTGGGGAGGCAGTTATGAAACGGATCCAGTACCACCAGTACGGCGGTCCCGAAGTCATGCGACTGGAGGAGTTCGAGCCGGCCCGGCCCAGTAGCGGTCAGGTCCTGGTCCGCGTGCGGGCCGCGGCAGCCAATCCGATGGACTGGGGGCTCCGCAACGGCGTCATGAAGATGGTGACCGGGCGAACCTTCCCCCGCGGGTTTGGCCATGACTTCGCAGGCGTCGTCGCGGCGGTCGGACCGGGCGTCACCCGACTCGGTGTCGGCGACGAAGTGCTCGGCGGAGCATCGATCAAGGCGTCGGGGGCCTTCGGCGACATGGTCGTCGCCGACGAGAAGGCAGTCGTGAAGAAGCCTGCGGATCTCTCCTTCGAGGAGGCCGCCGCCATTCCGACCGTCGGGCTCACCGCCTTCCAGGCCCTGACCAAGAAGGGCAAGCTACAGCCTGGGCAAACCGTGTTCATCAACGGCTGCCTCGGCGGAGTCGGCCGAGCCGCCGCTCAGATCGCCTTGGCGCGCGGCGCCTCGGTGGGAGGCAGTTGCCGCGCCACCGCCGCGCAGGACGCCCGCGACCTCGGCATCGACCCGATCGTCGAGTTCGGCTTCGACCCGAAGGCGCTCAGCGGCCGATTCGACATCGTCCTCGACACCGCCCACACGCTGTCCGACAAAGAGGCGAAGCAGCTGCTCAAGCCAGGCGGGCGCATCGTCGGCCTCCACCCCACGCCTGCAACGTTCGTGAAGGCCGCTCTGCCAGGCCCCTTCCGCGTCCTGGTCGCCCAGGCCGCGCCAGAGGATCTTGAGGAGGCCGCGCGCGCCGCTGGACAGGGCACCCTGCGGGTGCCGGTTGCCCGCACGGTGCCGCTCACGGAGGCCATCAAGGCGCTCACCGAACTCGAGCGCGATGGCACACCCAAGGGCGGCAAGCTCATCATCACGACCGACTGACGCTCAGCTCTGGCCGACCGTCGGCTTCACCCCCACTACAGGAGCTCTTCGAATGAGTGCACAGATCTGGGTACTCGGCGGCACCGGGCGCAGCGGCCGCAGCATCGCGGCACAGCTCGCCCAGTGCGGCCTGACGGCCGTCCTCGTCGGCCGGGACGCGCACCGCCTGCACGCCGCAGCGGAGCAGACCGACAGCGAAGCACTGCTGGCTCCTTCCCTTGCCACCGCAGCCTCGGAAATCCGGCAGCAACGACCCAGCGTGGTGGTCAACACGGTTGGGCCGTTCACTGCAACGGCCCCTGCGGTCGTCGACGCCTGCCGTGCTGTCGGCAGCCATTACATCGACCTGGCGAACGATGTCGCGGCGCTCTCCGCTGCATTCGAGATGCACGACGCGGCCACCCAGGCGGGTCACACGCTGGTCACCGGCGCCGGGTTCGGCGTGACCGCCACCGAGAGCGTCGTGGTGAAGCTGTGCGAGGGCCGTCCCGCACCGCTTCGGGTCCGGGTCGACATGGTGCCTTCGATGGCGATGGAGGAAGGCACTGCTGGTGAAGCCTTGATCGGCACCCTCCTGGGCGGCCTCGAAGGCCGTCAGATCACTGATGGTCGTCTGGGGCCCGCCCGGATTTTCAGCGATGCGATGCGTCTCACCCTCCCGGACGGATCGCAGGTGACCACGGCGAGCATGCCGTTGGGCGAACTTCTCGCGGCTCACCGGGCGAGCGGCGCCCGCCATGTCCTTTCGGCGTCCAGCGAGGCACCGTCCTCGCCCGTGATCCGGGCGATGATGCCGGCCGTGAGCACGCTCATGCGGTGGGAGCGGCTGCGATCGTTCACCACACGCCGCCTCGCACAGGTACGCGTCAAGGCGACGGAACGGCCGCGTGAGCACTCCTGGGGGCACGCCGTCGTCACCTGGGCGGACGGCGAGACCCGAGAGGGCTGGCTGCGCCTGGGCGACGCACAGGAGTACACCGGAGGAGTGCCCGCAGAGATCGCCCGGCGGCTGCTGGCCGGTGGGGGCCGACCTGGCGCATACACCCCGGCCGCCCTCTTCGGCCCTGCCCTCGCCGAATCGTGCGGCGCCGAATATCTGCTGCCCCAGCCCGGCCGGCGATGACACGCGTCCGATCCGGCCCGACACGCTGACCTGTCGGTGGCTGCCGCAGCTGACCACTTGTCGGCGTACAGGTGAACATGCACGTGTACGCCGACACCGCGTATCGAGGCGTGATCAGTGAGTGGTCCTGGTGAGGTCGCCGACCCGGATGGTCGAGGCGCGCAGGTGAAGGCCGACGAGGCAGCTGTCCGGCGTCCACCTTCGGACCCCGTCTTCTTCCGGTTGGCGGTCTGGTCCTTCTTTTCCGGGATCACAGCCTTGATATTTGCCACCCGAAGGTCCTGTGGAAGGAAGGTCTGCCATGTGTCTGGGTCTTCACCAAGGCCGTCCTGCCCTGATCACCTGTCACCGGTACGTCCGCCGAGGCCGTCGAGGGCGCTGATGCCGTGCTGACCATGCTCTACGACGGCAACACCGTCCTGGACGTGATGCTTCAGGCCGCACCGGCGCTGCGCCCGGGGCACTGTGTGGGCGCAGTGCACCACCGCCGGGATCGAGTTGGTCGCCGACCTGGCAGGATTTGCGCGCGAGCACGGTCTGGTGTTCTACGACGCCCCGGTCCTCGGCACCCGGCGGCCCGCCGAGGCCGGCCGGCTGACCGTGCTGGCGGCCGGGCCCGAGGACGGCAGGGAGACGATCACGCCGGTCTTCGACGCGGTCGGCGCCAGGACCGTGTGGACCGGCGAGGACGGGGCCGCGGGCAGCGCCAGCAGGCTGAAGCTGGTGGCCAACAGCTGGGCGCTCGCCGTCACCGCCGCGACCGGTGAGGTACTGGCCCTCGCGAAGGGCCTCGGCGTCGACCCGCAGAGTTTCTTCGACCTCATCGGCGGAGGACCGCTCGACATGGGGTACCTGCGGGCCAAGTCGGCTCTGGTACTCGACGGACAGCTGACCCCGGCGTCGTTCGCCGTGGCCACCGCCGAGAAGGACGCGCGGCTCGTCGTCCGGGCCGGCGAGCGCAGCGGCGTGCGGCTCGATGTCGCCGTGGCGGTGGCCGAACGGTTCGCGCCGGGCCGCCGCCCAGGGGCATGCCGACGAGGACCTGGCCGCGGCCTACTTCGCCGGCTTCGACGAGCGGCCGGGCGGGCGGCGGGACCGCCGCCAGGCCTGCACGTGACGTTCCGTGCGCCGGGGCGCACCCCGAGGAAGAAGGGGGAGGAAGCTCCGGAATGACGGTCCTCGCCGTGCACGGGATCGGGAACCACCAGGGGCGGGCTCGCAGCCAGGCAGCCGAGAGACTGGCCGACGGATGGCGTCCCTCCCTTGCCGCCGGCTACCGGGACACCGGTCTCACCTTCCCGTACCGGATCTGCGGGTGACCTACTGCGCGGACCGTCTACTGCCAGACGAAGCCCAGGGGCCTTCCGATATCGCGGCCCTCACCAGGGACGAAGCGGTGCTCGCATGGACCTGGGCGGTTGCTGCGGGTGCCCCGTGTCCGGCCGAAGCGCAGGGTTCCAAGCGGGTGTCATGGAGTCGGTGGGGTGGGGTGGTGGGAGTTTTGGGTGTGGAGCAGCGTCTGTAGGTGTGGGGGGAGGAGGCGGGCGTGTTGGGTGAGGGTGTGGATGAAGGCGGTGGTGAGGGGGTCGGGGCTGGTGCGGGTGTAGGCGGTCAGGGTTCGGCGTACGGGGGGATGGGGGTGCAGGAGACGGCCGTCGAAGCCGACGGGGATGATGTGGGCGGGGACGAGGGTGGGGCCGATGCCGGCCGCGGCGAGCAGGGGGGCGGCGGAGGTCTGTTCGGTGCGGACCGCGATGCGGGGTTGGAATCCGGCCGCGGCGCAGGCCTGGTCGAGTATGTCGCCCAGGCCGTTGCCGGGCGGGAAGTGTACCCAGGCCCGGTCGGCCAGTGCTGTGAGTTCGATGTGGGTGGCTTGGTCGGAGGTGGCCGGGTCGTCGGCGGGCACCACGATGACGAATTCGTCGATGCCGATGTCGTGGATGGGACCGTCCCATCCGGAGGGGCGTGGTCCGACGGCCAGGTCGGCCTGTCCGGCTGCCATGGCGTTGGTGAGGCGGTTGGTGTGCCAGTGTTCGAACAGGCGGATCTGGGTGCCCGGGTGTTGCTGTCGCCAAATGCGCAGGACGTTCGGGAGGACGCCGAGGGTGATGGAGTAGAGGGTGGCGAGGTGGAGTTCGGCGGCTTCCAGGCCGCCGGCCTGTCGGGCGGCGGATTGGGCGCGTTTGACGTCGGCGAGTGCGGCGCGGGCGTGCGGGAGCATGGCGCGGCCCATCGGGGTGAGCCTGACCGTACGGGGCAGCCGCTCCAGCAGCGGTCCTCCGACCGCTTGTTCCAGCGCGCGCATCTGATGGGAGAGGGCGGGCTGGGTGACGCGGAGCCGGTGGGCCGCCTGGGTGAAGGAGCCGGTGTCGACCACGGTCGCGAAGTACTCAAGCTGCCGCAAAGTTGCCATGAGTGAATTTTATCGTGGTGATGAAAAATATGCGTTGGACTTATGGGAAGTCACGGCAGCAGGGTTGGGGATGTCGCCTTCCGGCGGCGCTGCAGTGAGCAACACGTCGCGCAAAGGAAAGGTCTTCCATGCGTCTGGGCCTGTACGACGACCGTCCCGTCCTGATCACCGGTCACCGCTCCGACACCGTCACCGTTGTGGACGTGGCCGAGGCCAGCGGGGACCGCTTCGGGCCCGACCCGATGCACCTCTGGGAAGTCTGGGACGACTTTCGCGCCTGGGGGAGGGACCGGGCGGCGTGGGCCGACCGCGCCAAGGGCAGGCCGGTGGAGCGCGGTGAGCTTGGGCCGCCGGTGCCCCGGCCGCGGCAGATCTTCGCGATCGGCACCAACTACCGCAGCCACGCCGCCGAGATCGGCCTGCCGGCGGTACCGTCGGTGTTCACCAAGTTCGCCACCTGCCTGACCGGCCCCGACACCACGGTGGCCCTGCCGTCCGACACCGTCGACTGGGAGGTCGAGCTCGTCGCGGTCATCGGCCGCCGTGCCGAGGGCGTGCCACGCGAGCGGGCGTGGGAGCACGTGGCCGGGCTGATGGTCGGACAGGACCTGTCCGAGCGCACCGGCCAGTTCGCCGCCGACCCGGCCCAGTTCTCCCTGGCCAAGTCCCATCCCGGCTTCGGCCCCACCGGCCCGTGGCTGACCACCCTGGATGAACTCACCAACCCCGCCGACCTGGCCATCGTCTGCCGCCGGGGCGAGCAGGAGCTGCAGTCCGGCCACACCGGCCAGATGATCTTCGATGTGCCCGAGCTCATCGCCCACCTGTCGGCCGTCACCCCGCTGCTGCCCGGCGATCTGATTTTCACCGGCACCCCCTCAGGCGTCGGCCACGGCCGCACGCCGCGCCAGTACCTGCGGCCTGGCGACCGGCTGATCAGCACCATCGAAGAACTGGGCCACCTGCACCAGCAGTTCACCGCCACCTGACCACCATGCGGTCGAGCAGGAGCAAACGCCTGGCGCACGCCGCCGTCCATGCCGCGCCGGGAAGGATCGCGCTCACGAGCGCGATCAACCGCAGTCGATGCCGGTCAGCCGGACTGGCCGCCACCATCCTGAGGACGCACTCATGAACGAGATCAACCGGAACCGGTATCTGCCGGCGGGCCTGGCCGCCACCACCCTGGTGGCCGGCGCATGGGCCGTACGCGACTACGGCCAGTGGCGAAGGCTTGGGGACGGGGGTCTGCCCCACAATGCCGGGGGCTGGCTTCGCATGACGGCAATGCGCTTACGGGCCCGAGGCCGCTTCGGCGGGACCAGCCACAACCAAGAAGAAGAGATCAGTCCCATCCTGCTCGACCTGCAGGCCCGCGGTGGGACCAGGCCCAAAGCCGCCCCGCACCCCGTCCCGAACAGGGTTGTGGACCAGCACGCGCCCGCGCCGGTGAAACAAGCCCTGGTCTCGGTCTTCGACGACTTCTCCCGGTCGGACTCGCCGCCACTGGAATACCGGACAAGCCGGTGGGAAAAGCACCACAACGCGTTGTGCCTGAAGGGCGACGCCTATCCTCACGCGATCTCGCGCGGGGCGAGCGGCGAGCTGGGCCACGTGCATCCCTCAGACGGATCCATGCACATGATCCTCAGCCCGGCGGACGGCCGACTGGTGCTCGACCTGGGGTGGGGCGAGTTCCACCCGCTCGCGGGCGTGATGTTGGAGCTTCCCGCCACTTACACCCTGATCTATCCCCCTCGCTCCCTCGCGGAGATCGCCCCCATCCGCGCCATCCTGTCGGCCGCCGTCGGCTACATGACCGGACAACCAGCCACGCCCACACCCACACGCGGGTCGTCCGCGTAGTCAGCAGACCGCAGGCAGGGCTGCAACGTGAGCGGTCACGCCGGATCCACCTTCGTGTTCCCAGTGGACAACGGCAGTTCCCGACAGCTCGCGTCCATCAAGGTGAGGAGAAGCCTGTGATATCGCACAAACACGCTGACCGCAGGCCGGCGGCCCCATCCACCGATACCGGCAATCCCGGCGACGGTGTGCGGGCGCACCGCCGGGGCCAGTTCCGTCTCGCCGTCGCCCTGGGCGTTTCAGCCGCCGTGGTGGCGGGGTGCGCCGCCGGCTCCCGCCAGCCGGCTCGGCCGGCACAGACACCGGCTACGCCGACGACGGACGCCCAGGTGATCTGGAACCCCTACGACCGCCTGCCCAAGGTGCCGTCCTTCCGGCTGACCAGCACGGACGTGCGCGACGGCGAGCCGATGCCCCGGGCCCAGCGCAGCGGTGTGCTCGGCAACCGCGACGGGCAGGACCTGTCCCCGCATCTGTCCTGGAGCCGCTTCCCCACGGGCACGCAGAGCTTCGTGGTGACGATGTACAACCCGACCGCGCCGACAGCCAGCGGATTCTGGCACTGGGCCGTGGTCAACATCCCGGCCAGTACCACCCACCTGCCCACCGGCGCCGGAGCCGAGAAGAGCACCCGCCTGCCCCAGGGCGCCTACCAGCTGCCCAACGAAGCCAGAAGGGCCCGTTACCTGGGCCCTTCACCGCCGGCGGGGAGCGGGCGGCACCGCTACTACATCGTGGTGCACGCCCTCGACGTCACATCCGTCGAATCGCTCGGCGTCAGCAGAGATTCCACCCCCGGTTTCCTGGGCTACAACCTGTTCCGCCACACGCTGGCACGGGCAGTGATCGCGCCCTGGGCGCAAGGCCCTCCAGCACAGAGCAACACCCCCTCCCCCGACGCTCCCAACGGCACACGTCCCTCAAGGTGAGAAGAGGACCATGACATCGCACACCCGCTCCGACCGCATACCGGCGGCCCCGTCCACCACTGCCGGCAATCCCCGCAACAGCACGGGGACGCGCCGCCGTCGCCTGTCCGCCCTCGCGGTCGCCCTGGGTGTTTCAGCCACCATGGTGATGGGGTGCGGCACCGGATCGGCGCAGACACCGCCCAAGCCGCCTACGTCGACGAGGGACGCCCAGCCGACCGGGACCCCCTACGACCGCCTGCCCAAGGTGCCGTCCTTCCGGCTGACCAGCACGGACGTGCGCGACGGCGAACGGCTGCCCCAAGCCCAGTACAGCGGCATACTCAAAGCCGGCGGAAACGACACCTCACCGCAGCTGTCCTGGAGCCGCTTCCCCAAGGACACAAAGAGCTTCGCGGTGACGGTGTACGACGCGGACGCGGCAACCGGCAGCGGATTCTGGCACTGGGCGGTGGCCGACCTCCCGGCCAGTACCACCAGCGTGCCCACCGGCGCCGGAGCCGAGAAGAGCACCCGCCTGCCCCAGGGCGCCTACCAGCTGCCCAACGACGCCAGAATGACCCGCTACCTCGGAGCCGCCCCGCCGGCGGGAAGCGGACGGCACCACTACTACATCGTCGTGTACGCCCTCGACGTCAAGTCCGTCAAACCGCTCGGCGTGGACAACGACGCCACCCCCGCCCTCCTGGGCGCCAACCTGTCCAGCCACACGCTGGCACGAGCAGTCATCGTGCCCTGGGCCAAGGCCCGGACCGACAGCGAGTGACTCCGCCGCCGGGCGCAGGCGGAGTGAGTCTGTGGCCGGTCGGCGGGGGCCGTAAGGAGTCTGCACAGCCCCTGGAAAACCGCACAGAAAGCCGTACGGCTCGAAGTGCGCAGTGCCCCGCACGGGGTGGCTGGGCCGTGACCGCGGCCCTGGTGGCTGGGGGCGGCGTGGTCGCACTGGTGGACGTCCTGACCGGGCCAGGCTTCCGGATCGTGCAGGTGGTCGTGCTCGCCGTGCTCACCGCGTCCGCGGGTGGCACCGTCACACAGACCGTGATCGTGGCTGCGGCCCACACCGCCGCCGTGGCCTATGTCCACATAGGCTGGTGGAGGATCGTCGGATCGGCAAGGAGTCTTGCATGGTCCGCGGACCGCATGAAGTATCCCGGGGCATCCCCTCCTGGATCCGGCGCCTGCCCGAAAAGGGTGGCTGGCCCATAACCGTGTTCCTGCTGACCGGGATCGGCGCCACGCTGCTGGTGGAGCTCGCGATAGGGCCGGCCGACCGCGTCGTCCAGGTGTCCGTGGTCGCGGTTCTGGTCGCGGCCATGATCTGCACCGTGCGGCAGACCCTCGTGGTGGCTCTCGCCTGCACGGCCGTGCCGGCCGTGGACTCCTCACCCACTCGACCCGCCCCGGCGACCTCCCCCGGGTGCTCATGGCGGCCCTGCCGCCCCTGGCCCTGTGCGTCGTGCTGGGCCTCATCAACGGTCCGACCGACGCTCGATACTGTCGGTGTGGCTGCTGGTGGCGGCGCTTGGCTGGTTCTCGGCGAGGACGCTCGGACGAACATGCCGCGCCTCGTCCGGCGGCCGGCCACCGGCTGAACGCACGGACGGCCTGACCGCCCGAACCGGGGCCCGGGTCATGCCAGGCCGGCCGTAATGGCACGGCGGACGGCGTCGGCGCGGTCCTGGATACCGGCTTTGGCGAACAGGTTGTTGATGTGGGTCTTGACCGTGGCCTCGCTGATGAAGAGTTTCTCGGCGATGGCCTGGTTGGGCAGGCCCTGGCCGATCAGGGTGAGCACCTCGCGTTCGCGGCGGGTGAGGTCCGGGGGGAGCGGCTGCGCGTCGGCCGGCGGGCGCGTGCGGACGGTGGCCAGGAGGCGGTTCTGCACCTCTTGGTCGAGTACGGACTGTCCCGCGGCTGCGGCCCGGATCGCGCGGACGATGTCCTGGCGCCCAGCGTTCTTCGTCAGATAGCCGCGGGCGCCGGCGCTCAGGGCGGCCAGGATCGAGTCGTCGTCGGCGAAGGTGGTCAGCACGACCACGGCCGTTCCCGGGTGATCCTCGCTCAGCCGGCGGGTGGCCTCGGTGCCGTCCATGACAGGCATGCGCAGGTCCATCAGGACGACGTCGACCGGTGTGGCGGCCACGGCGGCGAGCACCTCGGTACCGTCCGCGGCGGCGGCCACGACGTCGATGTCCTCGGTCATGTCGAGCACCGCGGCCAAGGGCTCGCGGACGGTGGCCTGGTCGTCGGCGACGATCACCTTCAGCGAGCGCTCGGTCAGCGGGGCCTGCGGGTTCCGTGGCTCCTGGGCCGGTTCGTTCGTCGTCATCCTCGGATCACTGCCTCCACCTGCCAGCCGCCCCGGTCCGGTCCCCCGGTGAGCGGACCCGCGGTGAGGGTGCCGCCCAGCAGGGCGACGCGTTCGCGCATTCCTATCAGTCCCATGCCGCTGCCGACACCCGCGGTCGCCTCGCCGGTCGCGGGCCCGTTGCGGACGGCAAGGCTGGTCGAGGCGGCGTCGAACGCCAGCTCCACCGCGATCTCGGCCCCGGGAGCGTGCCGGGCCGCGTTGGTCAGCGCCTCCTGCGCGATGCGCAGCACATTCTGGGTGACCTGTGCCGGCAGCTCTCGGACGGCCCCGGTGACGGTGAGCACCTCGCGGTGGCCGGACGACTCGATCATGGCGGTCAGGCTCTCGAGCAGCGGAAGGGAGTCCTCGCGCAGCGCGTGCACGGTCCACTGGGCCTGCTTCAGGCTCTCCCTGACAAGGCTCTGCGCCTTGTTGTGCGCCGCGCGGACCTTCTCCAGGTCGCCGGTGTCCATCAAGGCGTCCGCCAGCTCCAGGTGCATGTTGATCCCGGCCAGTGAGTGCGCCAGCACATCGTGGACGTCGCGGGCGATGCGGCCGCGTTCGGTGAGCACGGCCGTTCGCGCCTCGGCCCGCTCGGCGGACTCGGCGGCCTGGAGCCTCGCCTCCGCTGCCTGTTGCCTGCTGCGGCCCAGGATTCCGGCCACGACCGGGATGCCGGTGCTGAGGCCGAAGGTCCAGGTGAGCACCTGGTGATCGGGGCCGACGTAGAAATAGAAAACAGCGCCGCACAGCAGACTGGACAGGGCCGCGACCGCCAGGGCTGGCTTGAGGGCGAGGCGGTAGCCGGCGTGGCCGACGAGGAAGTAGGCGAAGAGGTAGCCGGAGCCGCTGTTGCTCACCTCCAACAGGCCGGCGGACGCCACGGCACCGGCGGTCAGCCAGACCAGCGCGGCCCGGCGTGGGAAGGCGGGCGGCAGGTGTCTGGCCAGCAGGGCAACGGAGTTGACCACCAGCAGGGCGACCACGGCCAGGCCGCGGCCGCTGACGCCCACCGGCCGGACGGTGATGACCGCGATGGCGATGATCAGCAGGGTGACGGCCCACTGGAGAGAGGCGTCGTGCCGGAGCACGACCCGAGGGCCGGGCTTCCGTTCGGAAGCCGGCCCGCCGGCTGGGGGATTGTCGGAAGCGGGCACGGCGCGACGATAACCCGCACTCAGACCGTCCGGTCCGCGGCGACCGCCGCGACCCGTCCGTCCACGGCCGGCTGCCGCTGCTCCCGGGTGGCCATGCGGCCGCGGAGAAATATGGTGCCCAGCCGCGTGACCACCTCGGTGAGTGCCATCAGCACGAACGCGGCCACCCACGCGTCCCCCGTGGTGATCCGGTGGGCCAGGCTGAAGCGGGCCACGTCGTCGGCGCCGCCGTGGTCGACCCACAGCTGGAAGCCCATCCGCGCCCCCATGCCCAGCACCCACAGGGTCGCGGAGACCGCCCCCGCCTTGATGAAGAGATGCGCGCCGACCTTGCGTATACGGGTGTAGACGCCGCCCGCGACGCCGAGGGCCGCGCCAACGGCGACGAGCGCGCCGATCAGCACCAGGTCGTTGCCGGCCGTGGGCACGGTGTTCAGGTAGCTGTGCGCGACGAAGGCCACGATCCCCAGGGGGATCACGTACGACTTGGCGTCGAGGCGGCCCTCCCGCAGCTGTCGGAAGACGACGAGGAGGAGGGCGATGTCGGTGATCCATTCAGTCGTTGTCATGCCTCAAGCCTGCTGGCGCGGACCCGTACGCGCCTGGACCCACGGGTGGAACTATGGGTGGAGTCCGGTCAGCCGGTGATCTCCCGGACTCACGGGAGCAGCAGTCGTTCCAGAGGGACGACGAGGTGGAGGAGCAGCACGCTCATGATGCTGAGCAGGGCCATCGCCGCGAAGGCGAGAGGGGTGTCGGCGCTGCCGCCCGAGGCGACGATCACATGGCCGAGCCCGCACTTCGCCATCAACACCGCCTGGCTGGAGTTGTCCCTGACCGCCCTCGGCCTGCTCGCCTGGATGCGCACTCTGCTGCTGCTAGGCGAACTGGCCACCGCCGAGCCGAAGAAGCTCCGCTACCGGCTGCTCCACGCAGCTGCCCGCATCACCCGAGGCGGTCGCCGCCTGCAGCTGCGGATCTCCGCGACCTGGCCCCGGCGAAACGAGCTGACCAGTGCATTCGCCCGCCTCACGGCTCTGCCACGGCCGGCTGCCTGAACCGCGCCACCGCCCCTGACCACCCACGACCCGAGAAACCCTGGAGAACCCGACCCGCGCGTCGGGCCCGCACCTGGCAGCGCAGGATCTCCTGGATTTGCTGGTCGAGGCCGTCCTGGCGCCACAGGGTGAAGTAGTAGAACACCGCCGACCAGGCCGGGAAATCGTGCGGCAGGAGCCGCCACCGACAGCCGGTCGGGTTCCGGTGGAGCAGCGCGTTCACGACCTCCCGCAGATCACAGGAGCCCGGGTTCCCGGTCGCCGATGCTTCCACCCGGTGACCAGCGGTTCGATTAACGCCCACTGCTTGTCGGTCAAGTCGGTTGCATACGGCATCCGTTCCATGCCCCTTGACGCGCTCAGATCCTGCGGCCTGCTGGAGGGTGATGAGCCTGTCGGGGAGCTTTAGGCGGTAGACCATAAGCCGGTCGTCAGCCCGACCTACCTGGGACGTGGGCTGGGTGACGGCTCTCGCCGCGTTGGGGAGTGAACCGCCTCACACGGCAACGGCCCTGCCCGTACCCTGGCAGTGACGAGCTGGACAGAGAGGGGCAAGGCCATGTCATCTGACGCTACCCCGGACCCGCTTGACCACCCGCTGGTCTTCGGCCAGCGGATGCAAGTCCTCCGTACCCGCCGGGGCATGAGCCGTACCGTCCTCGCCGGTCTCCTCGGCAAGTCCCCGAGTTGGGTGAAGCGGGTGGAGTACGGCGCTCTCCGCGCTCCCGCACTCCCCATGATCTTGCGCATCGCCGAGGTGCTGCGCGTCCGCGACCTTTCCGAGCTCACCGGCGATCAGACCATGCCCGTCGACCTCTTCATCGGCCCGGGTCACGCCAAGCTGCCCGCGGTACGAGCCGCGATCGAAGCGTTCCCCTTCACCGCCGACCGCGAAGCGCCGTCGCCCGCGCACCTGGGCGCGCGCCTCCAAAGCGCCTGGTCCGCCCGCCACTCCGCACCCAACCACCGCGAAGTGATCGGCGGCCTCCTGCCGGCCCTCATCCGGGATGCGCGACTCGCCGTACGCCAGGCCGATCGCGCCCCCGAACGGCGGGCAGCTCAAGCGGTCCTCGCCGAGGTCTACAGCCTCAGCCAGTTCTTCATCGCCTACCAGCCCGACTCCGCGCCACCTCACCCCGCTACTGCCGGATGCGCCGGACACCGTACGCGCGATCACCGGCGCCCTGCAGTTCGAGGCCGGATACACCGCGGCCCGCCGCGGTGATACCGGCGCAGCCTGGGGCTACTGGGACACCGCCCGCGAGATGGCCGAGCGGCTGCCTGCCGACTACTACCACCCCATGACCTCGTTCTCCCGAGGCATCATGGGCGCGCACGCGGTCACGGTCGCCGTCGAGCTGCACGCGGGCGGGGAGTCCGTACGGCAGGCCGCGAAGGCGGACGCCAAGACGATTCCCTCACGGCCGAGGCGAGCCCGGCACCGGATCGAGGAGGCTCGCGGCTATCACCTGGACGGGCAACCGGAGACCGCGCTGGCGACGCTGGACAAGGCGTACGAGGCCGCGCCGGAGACGATCCGCTACAACGGCTATGCGCGCCGGATCACCTTGGAAGAGACCGAGTCGAAGTCTCCGGTGCATCGCCGTCGCGCCGCCGAACTGGCAGTGAGGATCGGCGTATTGGCTGCCTGAACCAAGGTTCGAGGGGCAGAATCTCTGCCCCTCCTGCGTCCCCGGCGCTCATACGGTCGGTCAGCACCTGATCATCGATGACGCCGGGGGACCCCGTGCAGACCAGCAGCCGTAAAGCAGAGCGATGGACACCCCCACGCGGGGACAACGTAGAGATGGTCGAGGTCGGCCCCCACTGGGATGCCGTGCGCGCTCCCGTGGACATCGGTGAGCGAGCACTGGAGTTACTTGGCGGGGCGACCGGTGCCGTCATCGCCGACTACGCACAGATGTACTGGCTGATCCCGCCGGGGAGCGCCCAGTACTGGCGACGCCTCCCGACGGTCCAGGCACTCGGGGCAGCCTCGACCTCGTACGTTGGTGTGCCTCCCATCGGCCACACCACCGGGCCGGTACTGCACTGGCGCGTCCCGTTCGGGCCAGACCGGTACCTCACCGACAGCCCCTTGTTACGCGGGGCCTTGGCCCAAGCGGTCGCCGCCGAGCTCGGCCCTGACCGGAAGGTCGGCCGGTGACCACCACCCAACTCCGCGGCCCGCTGGGCCCGGCCGCCGCGAACGAGTGGCGCGCAGCTCTGGAGCACGCCGCGGGCTGCCTGGCCTGCCGGGCCCCCGGCGCCAGGTGCGAGACCGGGGAGCGACTGCTCAGCGCTTACGAGAGCGCTGCGCGGCAGGCCCGGTCGGAGGAGGGCCAATGAGGCACCGACGCCGGGCCCCCGCCGAACGAGCGGAGCTGTTCGCCTTCCGCGCCACCCGGCTGGGCCCGCTGCCCAGCGCGAGCTCCGCGCTGCGGGCGCGCCGCTCTCCTCGACCGGCTCGCCACACGCATCGTGAAGGATCACGACGTCGCGCTGCCACTCGCCGAGCGGATCGCCGCCCAGACCGCGGCGTTTCTCGCGGCCTGCGCCAATAACACCGGCCGACCGTTAACGCCCAGCAAGGCCGTCGACATCGGCTGGCACACCTTCCTTCTCCACACCCGCGACTACGCGGACTTCTGCCAGCGCGTTGCGGGACACTTCATCCACCACGTCCCCACGAACCCGGCGGAGGGCGGGCGCGGCGCGGCGGCGCACCCTCGATGCCATCGCGGCCACCGGGTACGCGGTGGACGCCGACCTCTGGCCCGAAGCGACCGACTGCAGCCAGTGCCACGCGGGCTGCTCCGACAGCCCCAACAGCGGAAAGGGTTGACGTAAGCACCCCGTCGGCCGCCCGGCACCGCCGCCGGGCGGTCGGCCCACAGGAACGGAGGGCGCATGACGGAGACCGCCTGGGACACCTACGCGCGGCAGAAGCCCCAGCGGCGGCCCGTGAACGCAGCCGGGGAGACGACGTGGTTCAACTGGACGCAGTACCCCGACCACGGACCCGGTGCGGAGGTCCTCGGTGTGAACCGCGGCTCGGCGGTCCTGGAGCTCGGCTGTGGGAAGGGCGGCAACCTCGCGCACGTCGCGACACTCGGCGCGCGGGCCGTGGGCGTGGACCTGTCCCTGGCCCAGCTCAGGGCCGCCGAAGCCCGATGGGCTGACACCGCTGAGTTGGAGCTGCACCAGGCGGACGCCCTCGACTTCCTGGCCCACTGCACGGACACCTTCGACGCGGTGTTCTCCGCCTTCGGCGCGGTGTGGTTCACCGCCCCTGCCCGACTGCTGTCGGCGATTCGTGAGCGCCTCCGTCCGGGCGGCGTGCTCGCCTTCTCCCAGCGCCCGCCTGTCGAGGGCTGCTACGGCTGCCAGGCGTCGTACATCACCAGGTCCGAGGACGAGGACCCGCTGGTGGTGAAGCGCTGGGACTACGAACCACCGCGCTGGACGCAGATCCTGTGCGCGCACGGGTTCACGGGAGCGACCGCACGGCTGTTGCCCCCGCCGGTCGGCCCCCGGAAGATCGGCACCCTGCTGGTCCGCGCCACGAGGGGCGCTGTGACTCGGACGGGCGCGCGGAGGGGCGGGACCCAGTGAGTTGGGTCCCGCCCTTCGGGGTCATCGTGGTGGGCGGCTCACTCGGGGTCCTTGATGTCGTCGCCCGGCAGGAGCTGCTGCGTGGGGGGCGGGTCAATGGTCCCGGTGGGGTTGGTGCAGCCGGAGACGCTGCCTTCGGGGGCGCAGTTGTCCGGGATGTTGTCGATGACCTTGGTGTTGGTGAGCGTGACCTGACCGGCCTGGTTGTCGATGCCGCCGCCGGCGGTGATCGCCGTGTTACGGGTGATCAGGCTGTCGACCAGTGTGGCGGTGGCGGTGCCGAAGGTGGTGGAGAGGTTTGAGAGGCCCGCGCCTCTCACGGCGATGTTGTCCCTGAGGGTGGTCGACTTCAGGTTCAGGGTGGAGGCGTTCACGTTGCGGATGCCGCCACCCTCGATGCCGGTGTTGCCCCGGACCGATACCGACTCCAGGGACGCGGTGCCCAGTTGGTTCTCAAAACCGCCACCATTGCTGGTGACCGCCCGATTCTTGAGCAGGGAGCCGCCCTTCATCGTCGTCGTGCCGTTACCGGTGTTGAGGACTCCGCCGCCGAAGCTGGCCGCGCGGTTGCGCTCGAAGGTGGTGCGCTCCAGGTTGAGCTGCCCACCGTCGTTGGAGACGCCACCACCGGTGACCGCGAAATTGTCCTTGAAGGCGGTGTCGTTCAGGTTCAGCGTGCCCTGTTCGTTCGCCGCGCCGCCGCCGAAGCTGCTGCTGAGGCCGCCGCTGACGGTGAGCGACTTCAGGGTGAGCGTGCCACCGGATACGACGTGGAAGATGCGGAAGCTTTCCGTGGCGTCCGGGTCGCGTCGGATGGTGGAGCCGTTGCCGGAGATAGTTACGTCCCCGGTGATCTCCGGGAGTCCGTCGTCGGGGTTGTCGGGTGTGGTCAGTGTGTAGGTGCAGTGGGACGCGAGGGCGATGCGGGCACCGCTGGTGTTGGCCTCGTTGATCGCGGTCACCAGGCCGGGGATGTCGTCGCACCCCACTCGGATGTCTTCGGCGGCACTGGCCGACCCGATCGGCAGGACCGCCAGGGAGAGTCCCGCACCGACCGCGGCGGTCATGGCGCCGGACCGCAGTATGTACTTCATCGCTACGCCTTCCTCAGCGCTGGAGTGAAGCGGCGCATCACGGGCACCAGCGGCCATGCTGGTCAACCGGGATGGCAAGATGACGTTTCATTTGTAACTACAGGTGATCGCGCCCTCACCTGGTGTGCCGCCAAACGGGTCCGGGCCTTGCCTCAGTGTTCGCTGTGCGTCGCTGTTTTGAGCGCCTCCGTCGGGGTGGGTTCACCGGCGCGGCATGTGTCGGCGGTGTCGAGTGCCGGGCTCTTGCCCATCTGGTCGGCGTCGCCCTTGACGACGTAGACCTCCCAGGGCTCCTTGCCGGGGCCGTGGACCCAGACCTTGTCCTGGAGGGCGTAGCAGCAGGAGGTGTCGTTCTCCTCGAAGGTGGCGAGCCCCGCGTCCTTGAGGCGGTCGGTGGCGGCGGTGACCTGGTCGGTGGAGGCGACCTCGACGCCGAGGTGGTCCAGCCGGGTCTCCTGGGTCGCCTCGCCTTCGATCAGGACGAGCTTCAGCGGCGGCTCGGTGATCGCGAAGTTGGCGTATCCGGGGCGGCGCTTGGCGGGCTCGACGCCGAAGAGCTTGGAGTAGAACGCCACCGAAGCGTCCAGGTCGGGCACGTTCAGGGCGAGCTGCAGGCGGGACATGGCGAGGTCTCCCATCAGGTTGTATCGATGTTCTTCGATTCAAGATTGCGCCTTGGATCGAAAAACGTCAACATAGAAGAATGTCGAAACAAGAGCTTGCGGTGCTCGGCCAGGACGGCGTCGACGGCTGCTGCCCGGGATTGCTGACCGCTCCGCTGGACGAGGCACAGTCCGTTGAGCTGGCAAAGGTGTTCAAGGCGCTGGGCGATCCGATCCGGCTGCGGCTGCTGTCGATGATCGCTTCCCGGGCCGGAGGCGAAGTGTGCGTCTGTGACCTCACCCCGGCCTTCGACCTTTCGCAGCCGACGATCTCCCACCACCTGAAGCTGCTGCGGCAGGCCGGGCTGATCGACTGCGAGCGCCGTGGCACGTGGGTCTACTACTGGCTGCTGCCGGAGATGACCGACCGGCTCGCGGGTATCCTCACCCGCCCCGCCGGGCAGCCTCTGCCCGAGCCCGCCGGGACGGCGGGGGACGCCTGATGGCCGCCGACCCCACGGCGTCCTCGGCTGCTCAGGTTGCCACGCGCCTGACGTTCGTGGATCGTTTCCTCGCGGTGTGGATCCTGCTGGCGATGGCGGCCGGCCTCGGCCTGGGGCGGCTCGTCCCCGGCCTGGGTGACGCCCTGGCGAAGGTGACCGTCACCGGCGTCTCCCTGCCCATCGCGCTGGGCCTGCTGGTGATGATGTATCCGGTGCTGGCCAAGGTCCGCTATGACCGCCTCGACACGGTCACCCGGGATCGGCGCCTTCTGGTGCCCTCGCTCGTGCTGAACTGGGTCCTGGGCCCGGCGGTCATGTTCGCGCTCGCCTGGCTGCTCCTGCCAGATCTGCCGGAGTACCGGTCGGGCCTGATCATCGTCGGCCTGGCCCGGTGTATCGCCATGGTCATCATCTGGAACGACCTGGCCTGCGGCGACCGCGAAGCGGCCGCCGTCCTCGTCGCTCTGAACTCTGTCTTCCAGGTGATCGCCTTCTCCGCGCTCGGCTGGTTCTACCTCACCGTGCTGCCCGGCTGGCTCGGCCTGGAACGGACCGATCTCGAAATCAGCGTGTGGGAGATCGCCCGCAGTGTGCTGATCTTCCTCGGCGTCCCCCTGGTGGCGGGCTTCCTCACCCGCCGCCTCGGCGAGAGGGCCAGGGGCCGGGCCTGGTACGAGACGAAGCTCATCCCGCGCATCGGCCCGTTCGCCCTGTACGGGCTGCTGTTCACGATCGTCGTCCTGTTCGCCCTCCAAGGCGACGCGATCACCTCACAGCCGATGGACGTGACGCGGATCGCGCTGCCGCTGCTGGTCTACTTCGCCGTGATGTGGGCCGGGTCCATGGCCCTGGGCAAGGCCGTGGGCCTGGACTATCCGCGCTCCACGACACTGGCGTTCACCGCCGCGGGCAACAACTTCGAACTCGCCATCGCCGTCGCCATCGCCACCTTCGGCGCCTCCTCCGGGCAGGCCCTGGCCGGAGTCGTCGGCCCGCTCATCGAGGTCCCCGTACTGATCGGCCTCGTCCACGTGGCCCTGGCCGCCCGCCGCCACTTCCCCCAGCCCGCCCCCACGACGGCCGGGCACGCGCCCACCCAGGAAGGTTCCGCCCGTGTCTGACCCCCAGAGCCCCGAGAAGCCGTCCGTGCTGTTCGTCTGCGTCCACAACGCGGGCCGTTCCCAGATGGCCGCAGCCTTCCTCTCCGACCTCGCGGGCGACCGCGTCGAAGTCCGCTCCGCCGGCTCGGCACCCGCCGAGCACGTCAACCCCGCCGTGGTGGAAGCCATGGCGGAAGTCGGCGTCGACATCGCGGCGGAGATCCCGAAGGTGCTGACCGCCGAAGCCGTGCAGGCCTCGGACGTGGTCATCACCATGGGCTGCGGCGACGCCTGCCCCTACTTCCCCGGCAAGGCCTACCTGGACTGGAAGCTCGACGATCCGGCCGGGCGAGGTGTCGCGGCGGTACGGCCGATCCGTGACGAGATCCGGGCCCGCGTTCATGGCCTCGTCAGCGAACTCACCGCTGGAGGCCGCGGATGACCCCGCACGCCGGGACGATCCGCATCACCGGCCTGACGGCCGAGCACGCCGATGAGGTCCTGGCGATCTACCAGCTCGGCATCGACGAAGGAAACGCCACCTTCGAGACCGCCGCACCCCGCTGGGAAGCCTTCGACACCGCCAAACTCCCGGACCACCGGCACGTCGCGGTGGACCACGACGGACGCGTGCTCGGCTGGGTCGCCGCCACGAAGGTGTCCGACCGCTGCGCGTACGCCGGTGTTGTCGAGCACTCCGTCTACGTCCACCCCGCCGCGCGCGGCCGAGGGGTGGGGCTCGCTCTTCTGGACGCGCTGATCGCCACCACGGAAGCGGCAGGCATCTGGACCATCCAGTCCGGCCTCTTTCCCGAGAACACCGCCAGCCTCGCTCTGCACCAGCGCGCGGGCTTCCGCGTCATCGGCACCCGCGAACGCATCGGCTGCCACCATGGCGTATGGCGTGACGTCGTCCTCATCGAGCGCCGGAGCGCGCGGATTTCCTGACCCGAAGCCAGATGCCGCCTTCGAGTCCGCTCTTCCCGCGGCCGAGGAGCGCGGGCGCGATGCAGGCGACGTACGGCCGCTCATCGACCGTGTGCCACTCGTCCGTGCCGACCAGCCCGCTGATGTGCATGGGCCCTCCGGGCAGATCAGGTTCTGGGCAGCTCAGTCGCGTGCGGCAGCGACTGCCTGGGAGTGAACCGCCGCACCGGCAACGGCCCTGCCCATACCCTGGCAGTGACGAGCTGGACAGAGAGGGGCAAGGCCATGTCATCTGACGCTACCCCGGACCCGCTTGACCACCCGCTGGTCTTCGGCCAGCGGATGCAAGTCCTCCGTACCCGCCGGGGCATGAGCCGTACCGTCCTCGCCGGTCTCCTCGGCAAGTCCCCGAGTTGGGTGAAGCAGGTGGAGAACGGCACTCTCCGCACTCCCGCACTCCCCATGATCTTGCGCATCGCCGAGGTGCTGCGCGTCCGCGACCTTTCCGAGCTCACCGGCGATCAGACCATGCCCGTCGACCTCTTCATCGGCCCGGGTCACGCCAAGCTGCCCGCGGTACGAGCCGCGATCGAAGCGTTCCCCTTCACCGCCGACCGCGAAGCGCCGTCCCCCGCGCACCTGGGCGCGCGCCTCCAAAGCGCCTGGTCCGCCCGCCACTCCGCACCCAACCACCGCGAAGTGATCGGCGGCCTTCTGCCGGCCCTCATCCGGGATGCGCAACTCGCCGTACGCCAGGCCGATCGCGCCCCCGAACGGCGGGCAGCTCAAGCGGTCCTCGCCGAGGTCTACAGCCTCAGCCAGTTCTTCATCGCCTACCAGCCCGACTCCGCGCTCCTCTGGCGCGTTGCCGAACGCGGCATGGTCGCAGCCCAGGAGAGCGAGGACCCGCACGCCATCGGCATGGCAGCATGGCTCACCGCCCAGGCCCACCGCGACAGCGGCCCCGCCCATTACGACGCGGCCGACGCGGTCACCATGGAGACCCTGCGCCACCTCACCCCGCTACTGCCGGACGCGCCGGACACCGTACGCGCGATCACCGGCGCCCTGCAGTTCGAGGCCGGATACACCGCGGCCCGCCGCGGTGACACCGGCGCAGCCTGGGGCTACTGGGACACCGCCCGCGAGATGGCCGAGCGGCTGCCTGCCGACTACTACCACCCCATGACCTCGTTCTCCCGAGGCATCATGGGCGCGCACGCGGTCACAGTCGCCGTCGAGCTGCACGCGGGCGGGGAGTCCGTACGGCAGGCGGCGAAGGCGGACGCCAAGACGATTCCCTCACGGCCGAGGCGAGCCCGGCACCGGATCGAGGAGGCTCGCGGCTACCACCTGGACGGGCAACCGGAGACCGCGCTGGCGACGCTGGACAAGGCGTACGAGGCCGCGCCGGAGACGATCCGCTACAACGGCTATGCGCGCCGGATCATCTTGGAAGAGACCGAGTCGAAGTCTCCGGTGCATCGCCGTCGCGCCGCCGAACTGGCAGTGCGGATCGGCGTATTGGCTGCCTGACGCAGTACCCCGACCACGGACCCGGTGCGGAGGTCCTCGGTCTGAGCCGTGGCTCGGCGGTCCTGGAGCTCGGCTGTGGGAAGGGCGGCAACCTCGCGCACGTCGCGACACTCGGAGCGCGGGCCGTGGGCGTGGACCTGTCCCTGGCCGGCGCGGTGTGGTTCACCGACCCTGCCCGACTGCTGTCGGTGATTCGTGAGCGCCTCCGTCCGGGCGGCGTGCTCGCCTTCTCCCAGCGCCCGCCTGTCGAGGGCTGCTACGGCTGTCAGGCGAGATCCTGCGCGAGCACGGGTTCACCGGAGCGACCGCGCAAGTGCTGCCCGCGCCAGTCGGCCCCCGGAAGGTCGGCACCCTGCTGATCCGCGCCACGAGGGGCCCTGCGACTCTCTGACCTGCTGCGCGGTAGGTGCGTGCCCCGGGCGGGGCCCCAACCTGCGACACCGTCTGGCGCCGTCGATGTCAGCCGGTGATGTCATTTCGAAGGGCGCTCGTGCGGCAGAGCGTCGCGTACGAACTGAGTACGCCGCTCGTCAGAGGCTCCCATGGCGTGGAAGTTCCGTCGTGCTTCGGTGAGGCTCAGCCCGCGGTTGGGGCCACCTCGAACCTCGTCAGCGTCGTGATCGTCCTGCCCGTCGTCCTCCCAGAAGCAGACGGGACAGATCTCGTAGTTGCCGCGCTCGTCGAGCGTCACGAATCCGCAGCAGGGACAGGAGTAGGGACCGTTCTCGGCCTTCCCACGGATGTTGACGAACGGAGTGACCACGACGGCATCTTGCCTTGCTGCGCCGCCGAGCGCGACACCGCGACACCATGGATACGAACTACGGTGCGCCCGGTCCTCGACGCGCTCGTGCGAGGTCACCAGCTCAGCGAGTAGTCGGACGGCGCCCAGAAGGGCGGCGCGCAGAAGGGCGGGACCCGGTGAGTGGGTCCCGCTCTTCTCGGTCATCGTGTGGGCGGCTTGCCCGGGGTCTTTGGGGCGGTCGACTTCAGATTCAGGGTGGAGGCGTGCGCGTTGCGGATGCCGCCACCGTCGTTGACGACTCCGCCGCCGAAGCCCGTTGCGGTGTTCGCCCGCTGCCCGTGGAGACGTGGGTGTCTCTGCCGGACGGCTCAGGCCTGTCGGCCCCAGTCCAGGCGGTCGGCCAGGCCGGCGGCGGTGAAGGCGGCTTCCAGTTCGTCGCGGCCCTCGGTGAAGTGGGCCCAGCTGTCGTAGTGGACCGGAACGACGCGGCGGGTGCCGAGGATCTGGGTGGCCTCGGCGGCCTGGGCGCTGTCCAGGACGATCAGTGCGCCGTCGAAGAGCATGGGGATGCGGGGGGCTCCGGCGAAGAGGATGGCGGTGTCCACCGGGGCGAACCGCCCGGCGATCTGCTCGACCGCGTCGAGCGAGGCGTTGTCGCCGCTGACGTAGACCGTGGGCAGGCCCGCCCCGGTGAGGATGAAGCCGACGACCTGGCCGGTGACCGGTTCGATCTCCGCGTGTGTCCCGGGTCCATGGATGGCGGGCACGCCGGTCACGGTCACGGTGCCGCCGTGGGGGCGCTTCAGCTCGATGGACTCCCAGTCGGCCAGGCCCTTGGCCTTCTCTCCGAGGCGTTGTCCGCCACCGGGGGTGGTGAGGGTGAGCGGGACGTCGGCGAGCAGGGCCCGGCCGGAGGTGTCGAGGTTGTCGGGGTGTTCGTCGTGCGAGAGCAGGACCACGTCGATGGGGCCGAGATCGGCCGGGGTGGCGGTGGAGGGGGCGGTCTTGGTCAAGGTGCGGCCGGGCCGCCCGTAGTCGCCGGGGTCGTCGAAGGTCGGGTCGGTCAGGAACCGCAGGCCGCCGTACTCGAAAAGGGCGGTCGGGCCGCCGAGGGTCCGGACCGGGAACTGGCCGGTTGCGTGGAGAGCGGTCACGAGAAACAACACCTCACGGATGTAATCGATTGAACCGTGAGGTGACTGTAGGCACTTCTCACGGATACATGCAAGCCGTACCATGAGAGTCATGAAGGAGTCCGTGATGGAAGAACCGGCCCTGCCGCCCGCGACGGGCGAGGAAGAGCACCTCTCCCTTGCCCTCGCCAACAGCGCCATTGCCATGGCCGGCGGGCGTACGGCCGATCTCCTGGGGACTCCCGCGCAGGTCAACCACTGGCTGACGGAGCGCGGTCTCGCCCCGGTCGACGCCGGCATGATGGAAATGTGCGCGACGCAGGTGCGCTCGCTCCGCGAACAGGTCAGGTCGCTGTTCGCCTCCCGCGCCGCAGGGCTCCCCGCCCTCCCCGCCGCTGTCACGGCCATCAACGACGCGATGACCCGCGTTCCCACGGCCCCGCTTCTGCGATGGGACGACAAGACCGGTCCCTACCGCACAACTCCCCACCCCACCACCGAGATCGTCGACCACGCTCTGGCAGCCGTCGCCGCCGACGCGGCCGACCTCCTCACCGGCCCGGACGCCGAACGCCTCACCGCGTGCGGCTCCACCCCCTGCAACCGCTACCTGCTCCGCCACGGCCGCCGCCACTGGTGCTCCACCCGCTGCGGCGACCGCGCCCGCGCCGCCCGCGCCTACGCCCGCCGCACCCAGTCCGGGACGTGAGTCTCGGCGGCGTCCTTCGCTGTCGGCGCCCGGGGTTCTGACGGGTCGTCGCTGGCCGGAGGGACCTTGTGGGGGCTGTCCCTCCTGCGAGCCACACGCGGGTGACCGCCGTGTGGGGACGACTCCAGGACGTGAGATACGTAGCGTTCGAGGCGGCCGCGACGATGATTCGGGCTTGCCCGGCGGCCCCGGGAAGCTCAAGTCGACGGCCGAACCGAGTGGTTTTGGGACCTCGCGTCTTGCCTTGATGGTCACTTAGTGACATTCTGTCGTTCGGAGACACCGAGAGGAGAGGAGGTGCCATGGCCACGACGCAGAGGCGCGACGGAGGGGGGATGAGTGAGCGGCGGCGTGCGCGATTGCGGCTGGAGATCTCTCGGGAGGCGGCGCGTCTGTTCTGGGAGCAGGGAGTGACCGCCACGAGCGGCGATCAGATCGCGGAGGCCGTGGGCCTGTCCACGCGCACCATCTGGCGGCACTTCCGCAGTAAGGAGAGCTGTGCCGAGCCGATCGTCATGCAGGGCGTCGTCACCCTGATCAGCGTGTTGCGCGGCTGGCCCCGGCGGAGCTCCCTCGAGGACCATCTGGCCACGGAACTGGGCAGGTTCCGTCACGAGGAGCCGCCCGTCGATCGTGCCGACGAGATGCTCGGGATGAAGATGATCCGGCTCGCCGACACCGAGCCGGCGCTCCGCACGGCGTGGCTGATGGCCTGCGATCAGACGGAACGAGAGCTGTGCGCGATCATCGCCGACTGTCTTGAGCGCCCGGCCGGTGATCTGGAGGTGCGGCAGCACGCGGCGGCCGCCGCCGCGGTCGTGCGGGTCGTCGAAGAGCACATCGGCGCCGTCGTCCTCGCCGGCGCGGACGCCACGGAGTTCACCGACGTGGTGGCCGTCTCCCGGCGTTTCGCCCATGCGATCCGCACGGCCACCGGCGGAGTCGTCGGCGACGCCGTCGCCTGACGTCCACCTCGCGGCCGGCCGTTTCCTCGCCCGCCATCCGCGCGGCCGGGGATGCACCGAGCGGCCGGTGTCCCAGGAGCACCAGCCTCCGTAAGCCGGTGCGGACGCAGCAGTACAGACCAATGCCTACCTGGTGAGTGATCTCGTATGACTGAACCTCAGCCCCTACGCCGAGCCGACCCGGCGCCCGGTCCGCACGCGCCGGGCAGGCCCCCGGGAGGCCAGGCGAAGCAGACGCCGCTGGAGCAGATGGGCGGTACCACGGGCCTGGTGTACATGATGCTGCCGGTCGCGGCCTTCGTGCTCGCCAACGCCTCCTACGGGCTGACCGCCGCCATCTGCACCGCCGTCGGCGTCTCCCTGGCCATCTCCGTGCTGCGCCTGGTGCGCAAGGAATCGATTCAGCCCGCGCTCTCCGGCCTGTTCGGCGTCGCCGTCGCCTCGTTCGTCGCCTGGAAGACGGGATCGGCCAAGGGCTTCTTCCTGACGGGCATCTGGAGCAACCTCGCACTCGGCGTGCTCTTCCTGCTCTCGGTCCTCGTACGCCGCCCGCTGGCCGGAATCGTCTGGGGCTCGCTCAACGGCACCGGCACCGCCTGGCTCAAGGACAAGCCCTCGCGCCACTACTACGACATCGCCACCCTCACCCTGGTGGGCGTCTTCGCCGCCCGGGTCGCCGTACAGCAGTGGCTCTACGAGAAGGACGCCACCGGCTGGCTCGCCGTCACCAAGATCGCGATGGGCTACCCCCTGCTCGCCCTGGCCTTCCTGGTCGTGCTGTGGGCGGGCCGCCGCTCGGGCAAGCGACTCAAGACCCTGGCCGGACCGCGACCCGCACGATCGGCCTGACCGACGACCCCTGTTGGAGCCCTGAGGAGAGAAATGGACCAGTCCCTGCCCCAGAGCCTGTTCCTGCTCTGCTACACCGTGGACAAGGAGAAGTTCGAACTCACCAATCTCCAGGGCCGCGGCCAGCTGCTGCGCGCCGCGGCACTGACCGTGCTGACCCTCGACGGGCTGCTCAGCGCCGCGGGAAAGAAGGTCGTCCGGCTGCCCGCCGAGCCGCCGAGCGACCCCTTCTTGGCCGAGGTATGGCGCGACGTACCCGCGGAGAAGCCCAAGAGCTGGCTTCCGCTCGTCCACAACAAGGCGCACACCGCCGAAAAGCCCATCCGCGAGCAGCTTGCCGCGACGGGTGTGGTCACGGTCCGGCACGAGAGGCGGCTGGGGCTGCTCGCCGTCGACCGGGTCTCCGTCAACGATCCGCGGCGGGTGCTCGCCCTCCAGGAGAGGGTGCGCGCCGCCGTGCTCCGCGGGTCCGATCCGGCAGCGGTCCCGATGGAGGAGCTGACCATGGCCGTGTTCGCGGTCGAGGCCGAGGTGACCAGTGTGTTCTCCGGTAAGGAACGCCGTGAGCACGAGCAGGCGCTCAAGGCCCTCGCCGCACGTTTCGACGACGCCGTGCCCGGTCTGCGCAAGGCGCTGCGCGACTCGTACCTGTCGAGCAGGGACGTCGGAGGCGGCTGGGGCGCATGAGCACCGATCACATGCCGGAGCGGGACGGCAGCTCCCGCACCGTGACCCGAGCCGTCCGGCATCCACGGCGAGAAGGAGCCGCGAGGGTGACGATGAGCCAAGGCCGCGTCGTTCGACCGCTGGGTGCGTTCGAGCGGACCATCGACTTCTATACGTACCGCAATCCGGTCCAGTTCTCCCTGGTCGCCGAGATGGACCGCCCAGTGCCGGCGAGTGAGTTGGCTTCGGCGATGGCCACGCTCCAGGAGCGGCATCCGTTGCTCGGGGCGGCGGTTGACCGCACCGCGCCCGGGGCCGTGTACCGGGCATCCGAAGGCACGATCCCGCTCGAGACAGCCGCCGACGGCACTCCATGGCAAGCCATCGCCGCCGTCGAGCAGACGCGGCCGATCCCCCCGGCGCCGGGGCCCCTGGCACGCGCCGTGCTCGTCCCACAGGAGCCGGGCTGCGCCATAGTGCTCACCTTCGCGCACCAGATCACCGACGGTGTCGGCGGTCTGCGGGCGCTGCTGGACCTGGTGGCGGCCCTGTGCGGTGAGGAGTCGACGCCGCCGGGCAGGGTTCCCCGAACCCAGGAGGATCTCCTCGCCCACGTCGGCGGGACGGCGGACGGCGACGACGCCGCGGCCGGTATGCCGGTGGTGGATGACGAGCGGATGAGTGCCATCGGCGAGCTCACGCCGTTCTCCGGGCGTACACCGCACGTCGAGACCCTCGCTCTGGACCGGGGACTGACCACGCGTCTTGTTCGCCGCTGCCGCCAGGAGCGCACATCCGTGCACGCCGCGCTCTGCGCCGCCGCCACGGTGGTACTCCACCGGCGAGGACGCGAGTTCGTGCGGGTTCTGACCCCGGTGGACCTGCGGCGTGCGGTCGGACTGCCCGACGAGGTGGTGAACCGGTTCGCGGGCGCCCGGACGGGAAGCGCCGCGCACGATGCGAAGGACTTCTGGACGCTCTCCCGCCGTACCAGCGCGTCGATTGCCCTTCAGCGCACACCGGCCGCGCTGAAGGGCGGTTCCGCGGCTCTCGCCCAGAATGCCCCATCGAGCGCCGGTGACGCCGAGGCCATGATGGCCGCCGCCACCGCGGCCGACATCCAGATCACCAACCTCGGGGTGGCGTACCCGAGTCGGCCGAGCCCGAGCGGGCTCTCCGCTCTGTGGGGCCCCGCACAGATCACTCAGTTGCGAGGCGAGCACATTCTCGGTGTCGTCACGGTCGGCGGGCGGCTACGGATGACAGAGCTCACCCACGATCCCGTCCCCGGGCTCGTCCCGGAGATGGGCGCCGTACTGGCCGACGCATGCGCCGAAACACCACACGGATGAGCGTGTCCAGGCCACCACGCGGACCGATGCCGTGAACGCGACCCGTGCGGATTCCTTGTGCTTCGCGGTGCTGGGGCCGGTCAGGGCCTGGCGTGGCGCACATGAGCTGGATCTGGGCTCGCCGCAGCAGCGCGTGGTGCTGGCCGCGTTGCTGCTGCGGCGCGGGCGGCCGGTCACGGTCGCCGAACTGGCGGACGCCGTATGGGGCGATGAGCCGCCGCCGGCGGCCGTGTCCGTGCTGCGCACCTATGCGTCACGGTTGCGCAAGGTGCTGGAGCCGGGGCGGGACGCCGGTGAGCCCCCGCGGGTGGTGGTCTCGGCCGCGGACGGATATCTGGCGCGGGTACCGGAAGGTTCGGTGGATCTGGGTGTGTTCGAGCGGCGGGTCGCCGAGGCGAAGAAGCTGCGGGCGACCGGTGCGATGTCGGCCGCCGCGGGTTTGCTGCGGGCCGCGCTCGACGGGTGGGAGGGGACACCGCTGGCCGGTCTTCCCGGTCCACTGGCCGAGGCCGAACGTTCCCGGCTGGCGGAGGAGCGGCTGGCCGGCTGGAGACCCGTCTGGACACCGAGGTCCGGCTCGGGCGTCACAGTGAGGTGATCGCCGAATTGGCCGCGCTGACCGGTGAGCATCCGCTGCGGGAGCCGCTGTGCCGGCTTCTCATGCTGGCGCTGTACCGGTCCGGGCGGCAGGCCGAGGCGCTGGCGGTCTACCGCAGGACGCGCAGCACTTTGGTGGCCGAACTGGGCATCAACCCCAGTACGTCACTGCAGGAGCTCCACGGCCGCATCCTGACCGCCGACCCCACACTGGACCCCACTTCCCCGGAGACGGGGGCCGAGCCGTGGGTGTCACTGGCCGCCGGGCATCTGGCCCGCCCCACACAGCTACCCGTCGACCTGGCCGCCTTCACCGGCCGTCAAGCCGAACTGCGGCGGATCCAGGCGCTGCTGCCCGGCGACGGGACGCCTCCGGCCACGGTGCTGATCAGCGCGATCGGCGGTATGGCGGGCGTCGGCAAGACCACTCTGGCCGTGCGTCTGGCCCACCGGCTCGCCCACCGCTACCCCGACGGACAGCTGTACATCAATCTGCGAGGCTTCGACCCGACCGGCCCGGCCATGCCACGCGGGGAGGCCATCCGCGTCTTCCTCGACGCGCTCGGCGTCCCCTCGCAGCGGATACCCGCCCACCTCGACGTCCAGGCCGCGCTGTACCGCAGCCTGCTCGCCAACCGGCGGATGCTCCTCCTCCTCGACAACGCCCGCGACACCGAACAGGTCCGCCCCCTGCTCCCGGCCTCACCCGGCTGCCTGGCCATCGTCACCAGCCGCGACCAGCTCACCGGCCTGATCGTCCACGAGGGGGCGCATCCGCTGACGCTGAACCCGCTGACGCGGGCCGAGGCTCATGACTTCCTGGTGCGCCGCGTCGGCGCCGCACGCCTGGCGGCGGAACCCGAGGCGACGGACGAGATCATCACACGCTGCGCCCGGCTGCCCCTGGCCCTCGCCGTCATCGCTGCCCGCGCCACCGCCCATCCCGGATTCCCGCTCGAAGCCATCGCCAAGGAGCTGCGCGACAGCCGGGGCAGCCTTGACGCGTTCGCCGGGGGCGAGCCCGCCTCGGACGTACGAGCCGTCTTCTCCTCGTCGTACGAGGCTCTGTCCGCTCCGGCCGCCCGGCTGTTCCACCTGCTGGACCTCCACCACGGCCCGGACATCTCCGCACCCGCCACTGCCGCCCTCGCCGGGCTTCCCCTCCGCGAGGCCCGCGGCCTCTCGCGGAACTCAGCCGCGCCCATCTGCTCACCGAGCACTCACCGGGCCGCTACACCCTGCACGACCTGCTGCGTGCCTACGCCGCCGAACGCATCGCCACCGAGGAGACACCACAAGAACGGGACCGGGCCACCGAACGGCTCCTGTGCTGGTACCTGCACACCGCCGACGCCGCCTGCCCCCACCTCGCCCCCCACCGCTGCCGGGTCCCTCTCCCATCACCACCTCCCGGCTGCCACCCCCTGACCTTCACCACCCATGACGAAGCCCTCACATGGTGCGAGGCCGAACGCCCCAACCTCGTCGCCGCGGTGCACCAGGCCGCCACATCCCCCCGGCCCCGCCTCGCCTGGCAACTCGCCGCCGCCCTGTGGGGATTCTTCTATCTGCGCGCCCATCTGCACGACTGGCTCGACACCACTCGGACCGCACTCGACACCGCCCGCGACACCCACGACCGGGTGGGCGAGGCATGGAGCCTCAACGACACGGCTGTCGCACTGACCATGACCCACCGCTTCGACGAGGCCATCGACCACCTGAGACAGGCGATGACCCTCTGCCGGGAACTCGGGGACACCCCCGGCAGGTCCAAGGCCATGGGCAACCTGGGCAACACGTATCTTCAGCTCGGCCGGCTCGACAAGGCCGCCGAATACCTCCGCCGCTCACTCGTCCTGGACCAGGCGCACGGCAGCGCCTGGGGAGAGGGCCTCGCCCTGGCCAAGCTGGGCGACATCTACCAGCGGCTCGGCCGCTTCGACGAGGCCATGGACCATCTGAAGCGATCGCTGACCGTCCTGCGCGCCAGCGGCAACCGCTGGGGCGAAGGCGTCACGCTCGACATCCTCGGCACCATCCACCACCGGCTCCACCGCCACGACGACGCGATCCGGCACTACCGCCAGGCCCTCCGAGCACTCCGGGACGTCGGCAACCGCTGGAACGAGGGCGAAACCCTCGGCCACCTCGGCGACACCCTCCTGGCCGCGGGCGACCCGGAAGCCGCCCGCGCCAGATGGCGACAGGCCCTCGCGGCCTTCGAGGAGCTCGACCATCCCGACACCGAGGAGATCCGGGGGAGGCTCCGCCGCTTGGACGAACGCAGGCCGGACGCTGACGCTCAGCGCGGAATGTCTTCTTGAAAGAGAAGACCCGCGTAATGCCATCTCTCTATTTGGTCCATGAGTTCCGCATGAATGCTGATCACGCTTGAATCCCAAACAACAGAGAGCCGATCAGCGGCTGCTCGAGGATCTCCCACGACGGTGTCCTGGGGCCCGACCGTTTTTCCATGGTGAGGAACCTTCCGTAGACGCATGCATGTACCGCTGTCACGAAAAATCTGCCCACTCGGTTCAAAACCGGGGCCGACCGGTCGTCGCCGGTGGCGGTGAGGCGTTTGGGGCGGATTCGCAGGGCAGAAACGCGTTGCCCCGCCGTGCGCGACTTTCCCGGGCGGCGCGAACCGCGGCCCCATCTGTCAATCGAGCGTCAAAGCGATGTGGAACCCCGCTCGTAACACTGCCCCGAATCGGGACCACCGACCTCGGCCCCGAGACCTGCACCCCCGCGGGGTCACGGAACAAGGAAGTGCGAACGTGAGCTGGACCATGATGGGTTCCTCGGGTGCGGTGGGCCCCCGGGAACGCGCGCTGCGCACGCTCTACGACGAGCAGGCAGGCGCTCTGTACGGATACGTGGTGCGTCTGTTAGGAGGCGACCGGCACAGGGCCGAGGACGTGGTGCAGGAGACGCTGCTGCGCTGCTGGCGCACACAGGACCTGGACATCGGCCGGCCGCTGCGGCCGTGGCTGTTCAGAGTGGCCCGCAACCTCGTCATCGACGACTACCGGTCGCGCATGACCCGCCCTCAGGAGATCGGCGCCGGCCCCTGGCTGGACGACGCGCTGACGAGGCCCGACGGCGTGGACCGGCTGCTCTCCTCATTGCTCCTCAAGGAGGCTTTCCGGCAACTGTCCGCCAAGCACCGGGAGGTGCTGTACGAGGCGTACTACTCCGGCAGGTCCACCCGCGAGACGGGCCAGTTGCTCGGCATCCCGCCGGGGACGGTCAAGTCGCGCACGCACCACGCCGTGCGTGCCCTGCGGCTGGCCATGGGCGTCACCGAGAGCGCCGACGCCGAGGTCGGCAGGGAGCCTTCAGGGGCCCGCGAAGCTCAGCGGACAACTTCGGCGAGCCGTCCCACCTCATGGATGTCGGCGAGCGCCGGGATGAAGATGAGTTCGCCGACGCTGAGTTCCGCGTTGCGCAGGATCCGTACGCAGGCATCGTCGTCCCAGTCGTGGAGCACGAATTTCAGCAGGTCAGATCGCCGGACGGCACCTGATCGAAGAAGTCGCCGCCTCGAAGAATCGGAAGCGGTCATCACGGAGCGGGCCGGTGGCCCGTGGCCCGTGGGGGTGCTTCCACCCGGTCGGGAGGGAGCACCCCCGCGGGCATGGTGCGGGCTTTACTGCAGCACCTCTTCGACGGTGTTGTTCCAGTAGGAGACAGTGGAGTTGTCGCTGATGGCGAGGCCGGCTTCGCCGGGGGCGTTGATCTCGGCGGTCTCGCCCGTGCCCTGCAGGTTCCGGTCGGCCAGCTCGACGGTGAGCTGCTTCTCGCGGTGCATGTTGCCGCCATTGCCCTCCTCCAGGCCGAGCGCGGCGTAGGCGGACTTGCCCGGCTCCAGGGAGATCACGGACTGGGGCTTGCGGCCGCCGGCCGGGATCGAGGACTGGGCGTCCGGGAAGCCCACGAACGGGTAGCCGTACAGGTCGCACCGGGTGCTGCCGTTATTGCTGGCCTTGAGCAGGATGACCGGCGCGCTGCCGCCGGTCTCCTGGAGACTGACGGCGACCTTGCCGACGGTGCACGCGGAGCGCTTGACACCCGAGTCCGCCTCACCAGCTTGCGTGCCCGTGTCGCCGCTGTCCTCCTTGCCGCTCTGCGCACCGCCACTGCCCGCGGAACCCGAGCCGGCCGAGTCCGAGCCCTTCCCCCCGGAGTCCTTCGACGCCCCGGCGGAGGACGAGGAGCCGGCGTCGTCGTCCTTGCCGCTGTCGCTCTGGCAGGCGGTCAGCGAGAACGCGGCGGCGGCGACAGCGACGAGGCCGACGGTACGGACGGTGTGGCGAGCGGTCTTCACGAGGTTCCCCAGGGATATCGGACACGGTCCGGCCGCCCGCTTCCGCAAGGCACCCGGCCGGGGTCACTGGTAAGTACGACCACCGCCACGGCGCCGGTAGGCGGATGGTTCACGGGATTCCGTATGATCCACGTCACCGCCCGTTGCCGGGCGCGCCACGAGTTGGTCCCGGTCGCGCGGCCGGGATCGCTCCGCGCGTCGTCATGGAGCCCCTGGTCCACCCTCTCGGGTGGCAGGCCGGCGGAGATCGCCTACCAGAAGCGCGTGGCCGGCTACCCCGAGTACGAGGTTCCGATCCCGCCCGGCCACAGCAAGGGGACTGACCACCACCAGCATCGCCGCCCTGCCGCACAGGAAGCACGACGCCACGATGGAACCGGAAGAGCGCGCCGAGCTCCGCACCATGTACATCTTCAGCCCGTCGGAAGGGCAGAGCTGGCGTCTGACGTACGAGGGCTTGGAAGCCCTGCTGCGCGAGCGCGACCCCGAGGAGTTCATCCGCGTCGACGACGGCTCCGACGGTCCGGTCAGCGGATCGTCCATGCACTTCGGCATCACCCTGGACGACGAAGAGCTGGAAGGCATGGCCCTGCTCGCCCCCGAGGGAGTCTCGGTCAAGGACTGCACCGTTCACACAGCGGCTGCCTTCGCCATCTGGCTTTCGAACAACGTGGTGCCGACGGGCGTGGCCGTCACCTTCAACACGGAATGGGGCCTGGAGGCCGAATTGCCGGACACCCCAGTCCCGGAGGCAACACGCCCGCGCATCGCGGCCACGTTCATGGAGCACCTCAAGGACACCGGAGAGCTCGACTGAACTCGGAGATGACGGCCTCCCCACTCGACCGGTGAGCCGTTCGGCGGTCCCCGTCCTCGTCTCCGGCCCAACGTGATGGTCAAGCTGCGCGACGTCGCGCCGGACGGCACCGCCGTCACGTTCGACGAGCAGGTCTCCCGACTGGATCGGGACCAGCTGGACCTCAACCTCAAGTCGGCCGACTGGGCCCTGAAGGCCGGACACTCCCTGGCCGTGGAGATCGGCTCCATCCAACGGCCGCTGAGACACGACCAACGCCGATCCGCTGCCCCCGCCGGTCGTCTCGGCCGTCACGCTCAGCGGCGCGCCCTTGGTGTCGAACCACGCCTCGGCCCACGCCTGCTCGCGCTCGACGGCGCCGTACGGTGCGCGGCCGTGACCGGACTGAAGAAGGTCAGTGAGCGGGGCGGGGCAGTACGGCAAGGGCTGTCCAGGCTATGTCGGTCAGCGTCTCCTCGCTCGCTCCGGCCTTGCCCAGCGCTTCAATGCCGCGCAGTACGGCGAGCACTAGCGCAGCCAGCTTTCCCGGATCCGCGTCCGCGGCAATATCGCCATTGCGCTGGCAGGCCGCGATGTCGCCCTCCAGTAGCGCCTGCAGCGCCTCGATGGCCGCACGCGCCCGCTTGGCCACCGTCTCGTCGTGTTCGGCTAGCTCGGCGGCGCCCTTGGCCAACAGACATCCGCGGTGGGCGGTGTCCGCGGCAGTCGCCGCCGCCACCGCGTACACGTGGGCGGACAGCCGCGCGTAGGCGTCCGCGTCGTTGCCGCGCAGCTGCCGGCGCACAGCATCGACGACGGAGCCGCAGTAGTCGTCGAACACGCGGTGGAACAGTTCCTGCTTTCCGCCGAACGCGCCGTACAGGCTGCCTTTGCCGAGCCCCGTTGCCTCGGCAATGTCTTCCATGCGCGTGGCGGCGTACCCACCCGACCAGAACCGCTCCCGGGCAGTGTCCAGTACCTGCTGCTCGTCGAACTTCCGAGGCCGTGCCATGGGAACAGCCTACCCATTCTTGACTGGTTCGTCCATAACGGTTAGCGTTATGGACGAACCAGTCAAGAATTAAGGGGTAGGAGGAAAAGTGAACGCCACCAGCGATATTCAGAAGCGTCGCGAAGAGATTGCTATCAACTACTTCCGTATGGTGGACGCCGGCAACCCCGCGGTCATCGACATCTTCACTGAAGATGCTCATATGTTCTACCCGAAGTTCGGCATCGCGAGTGGGAAGGCGCAGATCGGAGCGTTCGCTCAGGGCCTCGGCCGGGGAATCGCGTCGCTCGAGCACGAGATCGAGGGCTTCACCGTGTTGTCGTCCGGGAACTATGTGGTCGTCGAGGGCGCGGAAAAGGGAACAACGACGTCAGGCGTGGACTTCCCTGACGGCGTTTCCTCCTTCGGGCTGTTCTGCAATGTGTTCGAGTTCGAGGGTGAACTCATCAAGAGGATCCACATCTACGTGGACCCGGACTTCGCCAACACGCACACCGAAGGTGTGGCTTGGGGTAAGTCGGTGCAGGACAGCATCGCCAGCCTGTAGTCACTGTCGCCTCGGCGCCCAGCCGCGGAGAGGCGGAACGCCGGGCGCAGGCTCGATAGCCTCCCCGTTTCACAATCCGCGGCAGGTCTGTGCTCCGCGTGCACCGCCGGCGAGGTCGGCCACGTTGATCACCCGGCTGCCCGCAAGTCCGGGTCCGTGCGGAAGGTCCGGCGACACATGGATGACGTCCGGCAGTTCACTCAGGGCGCGGGCGGCGTGGGCGAGTCCGTGCTCCGTGCCGTGCCGTGCCGTGCGGGGAGGGTGGCGACAATGTCCGGCTCATGCCCGGCAGGCTCGCGCTGCTGGGAGGGGCCCTGGCGCTGTGGCAGGCAGATGTCGTTCAGCGTCGCTATGCAGTGTCGCCGGTCAACTCGAGCGTGCCGTGTCCCTGAGGCGGACCAGTTTTCTGAGATCGTCCGAGCCTGGCACGGCGTGGTAGATCATCAGCCGCAGCGCGTCGGGCCCGTCGATGGCCAGGTTGTCCCGGGTCAGGGTGAACTCGCCGACCAGGGGATGGGCGAACCGGACCGGGGGTCGGTCCACCAGGTTGGCGACGGCGTAGCGTTCCCACAGTTGGTGAAAGCGAGTGTCACGCGCCGACAACTCGTCGACCAGTTCAGTCGTGCGCTGGTCGCCCGCATCGGCGGCGAGTGAGGCGCGGAACGAGGCGACCAGGTGATCGGCAACCAGATCCCAGTCGGCGAACAGCGCACGTTCGTCCGGGTCGAGGAACACCGACAGCAGGCGGTTCCGGCCGGGCCGCAGTTCCGGTGAGAGCGCGCGGGCCAGGGCATTGGACGCGAGGACGTCGAAGTGCTCGTCTTGTACGAAGGCGGGCAGGTCCAGCGTCTGCAGCAGCTGTCCGATGCTGGCCGGGACGGTCACCAGTCGGGCGTTGTCCACTTCCCTGGTCCGCGGCCGGCCCAGTGCGAGCAGGTGTGCCGTCTCGGTTGGGTCCAGCCGCAGTGCACGCGCGAGAGACTCCAGCACCTGCGCCGACGGATGCCGGTCCCGGCCCTGTTCCAGCCGCAGGTAGTAGTTCGAGCTGATGCCGGCGAGCAGCGCTACCTCTTCGCGGCGCAGCCCGGCTACGCGACGCGGTCCAAGTCCCTCAAGCCCGACGGTGCCGGGCGAGACCCGTTCGCGGCATGCGCGGAGGTACGCCCCGAGCAGGTTGTTTCGATGCATACCAAGCATCCTATTCGCGGGTGACCCTGTCGCTCCTAGGAAGAGCAGGGGTAAGCATGCGTCTCGGGTGCGGCCATAGCGTTTGGTCAGGGAACGGGCACAACACATTGGCGGAGAAGGGAAGCGTGCGATGCCGGACACCATGGGCCAGCGCATCATCGCGGTCGAGGAGCATTTCGCGACCACTCAGTTCTGGGAGCGGACGGCGGATCTGTCGGCGCTTCCCGGCGAGGATTCCGAGCGTGTGTATTCCCGCAGTTTCATCGCCAACGAGTTCATCAGCCGGCGGCTGACGGATCTGGGGACCCGGCTGGAGGAGATGGACCGGACGGGTGTCGACGTGTCGGTTCTCAGTCTGAATCCGCCGGGCGTCCAACTCTGGTCCGACACCGCGACGGCGACGTCGCTGGCACGAGAGATGAATGATGCGCTCGCCGACATCGTGGCTGGTAGCCCTACCCGGTTCGCCGCACTCGCCGCCATTGCGCCCCAGGATCCCGAGGCGGCGGCCGAGGAGATCCGGCGCACCACCGGGACGCTGGGGTTCGGTGGCGTACTGATCGGGTCGCATACCGGTGGGCAGTACCTGGACGAGCCGGAGTCCGAGCCGATTTTGGCCGCCATGGAGGAGACCTACAGCACGCTGTACCTGCACCCGCGGATGCCGAGCCCGCGGATGCTGGCCCCGTTCAACAGGCGATCTGGGGTTTCCAGGCCGAGGCCGCGACGCACGCGATGCGCTTGATCCTCAGCGGCGCTTTTGACCGGCATCCCAACCTACGCATGGTTCTCGGTCATCTGGGCGAGGGTATCCCGTACTGGCTCTGGCGTATCGACAACCTGTACGCGAAGACATATGCCTGGGCGCGCGACGTGCTCAACATGGTCAAGCTCGAACTCAAGCCCAGTGAGTACTTCCAGCGCAATATCTGGATCACTACGAGCGGTATGTTCGACCATGACGCGCTGGACTATTGCCTGACCAAGGTCGGCGCCGAGCGTGTGCTGTTCGCGGTCGACTATCCCTACGAGGACAGTGGCGTCGCCACCGAATTCCTGGCCAAGGCGAATCTGGACGACGAACAGCGGGCGGCCATCAGCCACCGTAATGCCGAGCGACTGTTCCGCGTACCGCCGACGGCATGACAGGAGACACGAGAACCTCCTCCTGGCGCGGGTTCGAGAAAAAGGAGTGCGTCAAACCATTGGAGGCGAGCGCAATGATCCATGAGTCCTACGACGTCGATGTCGCCGTCGTCGGCTACGGTCCGACCGGTCTGGTCGCCGCCTCGATCCTGGGCGGGATGGGCCACCGCGTCGTCGTCGTTGAGCGGCATCCAAGCCTGTACGGCCTGCCCCGGCTCACCCACATCGACGGGGAGACCGCGCGCATCGTTCAAGCGGCCGCAGACGTTGATATGGCCCTGCGCGCCACCCAGGCGCTGGACAGCTTCAAGTATCTCAACGCGGACGGCGAGATCCTGGTCGAGCTGCCCTGGGCTGGAGAGTCGTGCGGGCACCCGGCCCACATCTCGATGTACCAACCCGACATCGAGGACGCGATCGACGGACGGGTGAGGCAATACCCGAACGTCGTCCGCCTTCCAGGATGGCAGGCAACGGACCTTCGCGTTCTGGCCGATCAGGTCGAGCTGACGGCACGGCCGACGCACGACGGGGCACCGCCGCCGGACGCGCCCAATGTCCGCCAGGTGGGGATCCGGTCCAGGTACCTGCTCGGCGCGGACGGCGCCAACAGCTTTGTGCGTACCGCGCTCGGAATCGGGCAGTCCGACTTCGGCGTCGACGAGCGCTGGTTGAACATCGACACGAAGGTGCTTCGCCCCCTGCCGAAGCGGTTCAACCACACCATGCTGTTCTGCGACCCCGCCAGGCCTCACATGTTCATGCCGATCGGCCAGAAGCGCCAGCGCTTTGAGTTCGCCGCGTTGGCGGGCGAGGACAAGGACCTCCTTGAGGACCGCGGCCGCGCTTGGCAGTGGTTGTCACAGGCGCATGGCCTCGGCCCCGATGACATCGAGATCATCCGTCAGGTCCTGTACCCCATCAAGGCAAGGATGGCTGACTCCTGGAGCAGCGGTGGCCGCGTGTTCCTGATGGGCGACGCGGCCCACACCATGCCGCCGACCATGGGCCAGGGTGCCTGCTCCGGCATGAGGGACGCGATCGCCCTCGCGTGGAAGCTCGATCTAGTGCTGCGCGGACAGGCCACGGAGGCCCTGCTGGCAACCTACGAGGCGGAGCGCCGGCCGCACGCCCGGACGATCGTCGAGACGTCGGTCCTGCTCGGTGAGGTCGCGTACACGATGGACCCGGTGCGTGCCGCCGCCCGTGACGAAGCGTGGCTCAGCGGTTCCATGTCATCGCCGCCCCCGTTCCCCCTTATTGGGACCGGAGTCATCCAGACCACCGACGACGACAGCCCCGCACCGTCCGCCGGCACCCTCGCGCCACAGGGCATCGTGTCCACCCCCGACGGCCGGACGGGACGGTTCGACGACGTGTTCGGGCACAGCTTCACGCTGGTGACCCGAATGGGGACCGACGGGCTGCTCGACCGCGAGCAGGAAACGTTTCTGGACGGGATCGGCTGCACAGTGCACACACTGTTCGACGGTGATGTTCGCTCCTTCCGGGACGAGGCGGGCACATACACGCGATACCTGGAGGAGATCGGCGCCGACGTGTTCATCAGCCGCCCGGACTTCGTGGTCTTCGGGTCGTGCGTCGCTGCCGATCTGGGTGCGCTGATCGCGCAGCTTCGGGACAAACTGAACTACGTCGGGCTGCCAGACGCCCAGAAACTGGCAGCCACACGATGAGCCAACCGAACCTCAACCGGACGAACCCCATGCCGCCGGGGCAGAAGCTACTGGCGGCGCAGTGGCGGTCGATGACCCCGACCCGCATGTTCGACTACGGCATGCTGCCGGACGATATCGCCCGTATGCAGGCGATGACCGCGGAGGGCATGGCATGGGACGTTGCCGCCGAGTCGCTTGCCGATGACCAGGAGCGCCGCGCGCTCGGGGCGCTGGGCGACGACCATCGGGTGACGGCGGTCGAGGCGTACCGCGCGGCCGTGGCCGACCTGGTCTTCGCACAGATGGCGTTCAACCACGACACGCCGCGCAAGCGCCGGATATACGATCGGCTGAGCTCGACGCTGTCCACGGTCTCCGGCCTCCTTGGCGACCGATTCGAAAAGGTGGAGCTGGAATTCGGCTCGCGGTATCTGGTGGGCTGGCTGGTCAGGCCGCCGCAAGGTGAGGCACGCGGCACCGTGGTCGTGTTCGGCGGCCAGAGCGGGTGGGGTGCGGCGTATTGGCGCCACGCTGATGCGCTGGCCGCGCGCGGCCTCGCGACCATCCTGACCGAGGGACCGGGCCAGGGGGAGACCCGGCTGCGGCACGGTGTCTTTCTCGACGTGGACGTCCCCGCCGCCTACAGCAGGTATGTCGACTTCGTGTACGAGAACCAGTCGCTGGGCTCTGCGGTGGGAGTCTTCGGCAATAGCCTTGGTGGCCTCTACGCGGCGCTCACCGCGGCGGCAGACCGCCGGGTGCAGGCCTGCTGTGTCAACGGCGCACCCGCCCGACCGTCGTTGCTCGGACATCGCAGCTTCGACGAACAGGCCGCGGCAATGCTCGGCACGGACGACACCGACCGCATCGCCGCGAATTTTCGCCGGCTTGCGTTCGACCCCGGCCGGGCGCGCATCGACTGCCCGCTGCTGGTTCTGCATGGCGGACACGACGTGCTCTTCGACCTCCAGGCGCAGCAGCCTTTCCTCGACGGCACCGGTGACGGCGTGGACGGGAGGCTGCGTGTCTGGCCGGACGGTGACCACACCATCTACAACCACTGCCAGGAGCGCACATCGCTCGTTGCGGATTGGTTTGCCGACAAGCTCGCACGGCATTGACGGCAGCCCGGCATGCATCGTCCGCACTGCGCGGTGTGGAAGGCGACTTGCCGTTCTATGCGCCGCCGAGCGGACCGTTTACCCCCGGGGGTAACGGCGTGGGCGCCGACCAGGTCGTGAGCAAGCCGGCTCGGCCGGGTCGGCGCACCGACCCGGGCCGGTGTCGAGCCGCCGCGGCAGCGGCCCACCGACGGCAGGGTCCGGCCGGTATCGCAGCGCAACAGCAGATCGGTGGCCGGTGGCCGACTGCCGATGGAACTGGCGTGATACACCGCGTTCTGGTACATGACCACGATCGCGACATGCTCATATAATGCAAACTATGGTGGATGTGGCGCTCTCAGGGATGACGCGGGCTGAGGCGGTTGGCCAGCACGTCCGGCGCGTGATCGCTGAGCGTGATTTGCGGCCCGGTGCGCTGATCGGCACCAAGACCAATATCCGTGAGTCGGTCGGTGTGGCCAAGGCGACGATGAATGAGGCCGTCCGGTTGCTTGAGTCGCAGGGCGTTGTGGTCGCCCGGCCGGGCCCTGGGGGCGGGTTGTTCGTTGCCCAGCACGATCCGGTGGTCAAGCTCGGCCAGAGTCTGCTGACGGTGGGCGGGGCGCCCGTCTCGGTCGCAGACGCGGTCGTCGTCCGCGAACTGCTCGAACCCCGGATCATCGTGGATGCCGCCAAGCACCGGACCCAGGACGACATTGCCGTGATCACCACCCAATCAGCGGCATTGACTGACGTGGTCGACGACCCGAACGCGTTCGTACACGCGGTCTGGGAACTGCACAGGACCTTTGCGCGGATAAGCCCTAATCGGATCCTGCGCGAGACCTACCTCTCGATGTTGAGGTTCATCGATGCCGAGACGGTGAGGATCAGCTCGGTCGAGGAGGAAGCCGGCCATCGCCGGTATAAGCAAGGGCGCTTGCGGCTGCACCAGGACATCGCGGAGGCCGTCGTAGCGGGTGACTTGAGCGGAGCCGCCGACCTCGCCCGCGAGCACTCCCTGACGGAGGAATAGCGCAGCCGACGCCCCACCTCACGCCGGCTCGGTCGCGGCCATTCACGCGGGGATGGCACCCATGCGTACACCTCATGCGGTGTGCGGACCCGTCCAGCAGGCGTTGTCCGCGCGGGAGAACACGGTGGGGCCAGCGGCGCCTCCTCCGACGCCTTGACGACGATCGTGTTTCCGGCTGCCAGCGCACACGTCGGTGATGGACAGGAGCGCCTGCTGCCGCTGGGTGAAGTGCAGACGGCACCAGCCCTCCGTCGCCCCACCTGCTGATCACGGTCGAGTCGCGCCCCCTGCCTCTGGTGGACCGCGCGGTGCACGGTCACGATCAGAGCTCGTGTCGCGCGGCCAGGTCGGCGCGGCTCACGATCGGCGTGCGGAGCACGCCGATGTTTTCGACCTCGACCTCGACGGCGTCGCCGGCGGTCAGATAGACCTGTGGCTTCATGCCGAGTCCCACGCCGGCCGGGGTACCGGTCGCGATCACGTCGCCCGGCTTCAGGGACACCGTGTCCGTGATGTAGGCGATGATCGATGGGATGTCGTGGATCAGATCCCTGGTGTTGCCGAGCTGCATGACCGAGTCGCCGACGCGGGTTCGCAGCGTCAGCGAGTTCGGGTCGCCGATCTCGTCCGGTGTGACCACCACCGGGCCGATCGGCCCGCTGCGATCCGCGTTCTTGCCCAGCGTGAACTGTGCCGTCTCCAACTGCTTCTTGCGCGCACTGAGGTCGTTGAAGGCGGTGTATCCCAGCACGTGCTGAGACGCGGTAGCGCGATCCGCGGCCCAGACCCGGTCGGCGATGATCACTGCGAGCTCGACCTCCCAGTCCAGGCCGTCTTCGTTCGGCGGCACCGGCACCGGGTCGCCGTCGACGACGAGGGTGTCGGCCCATCGGCCGAAGATCATCGGAACCTTCGGAGTGTCCAGTCCAGAGTGTTCCCTGGATTCGTCGCCGTGCGCGTGGTAGTTGATGCCGACACAGAACACCCGCGCGGTCTGCGGCACCGGCGGTGCCTCGACCAGCTCGGCGCGGACCAGCCGCTTGGTCACTTGATCCGCACTCGCTGTGGCTGTCCGCGGATCGGCGTAAAACGCGCTCACCTCACCCAGCGGGATGACGTGGCTCCCGTCAACAGCGCCGATGTGCCGTGTCCCATTGTCCACGTATCCGATGAGCTTCACTTGTCCGCCCAATTGCCGTAGTCGGGGCCGTCGGGGAAGTCGGTGACCTTCGCACCCTCGGGCACGGCGTCATGGTCGAGCGGTCCGCCGTACGCGCGTGAGATCTCGTAGGCGATCTCGCGCGCGATCTTGCCGTCCTTCATCTCGAAGCAGTGGATCAGACGCATGCTGATCCGCTGGCCGGGCTCGAACGGCAGGTTGGGCATGTCCTTGCCCACCACCGTCACATCGGCGATCTGGTCGTCGAACACGAAGTCCTCGGTGGCGAAGCGCCGCAACGTGGTCGTGCGGTTCCAGTGCACCGTCCTGAAGATGCCCAGGTAGCCTTCCCGGACGTCGGCGACGTTGCCGTAGACCATGCCGCGTGCCGGGGCCTCCCACACGATGTCGGGACCGTACACGGCCAGGGCCTTGTCGATGGATTCGGGGTTCTCGTTGTGGAAGTGCGCCTCGACCACACGCAGGTTGTGCGCGATCAGTTCCTCGCGGGTCAACGTGCTGATGTCGACATCCGGCACTACGCCATCGTCGCCGAGCACTGCCTGCTCGTTCCGGGGGGCCATCTGATCTCCTCTTCCGCGCGTCGGTCGGCCGACTGTCGCAAGAAGCTCGTCACAGCGAATCGGGCATCGGCGGCCGCCACATGCTCGGATGGCTGAATGCATTGGACCTAATGGTTAGGGTCATTTTGAGTATGGGTTCGGCGAAGGGCGTGTGTCAACGACGGTGGCGATCCCCTGAGCCGGGCCAGTTCCTCAAGATCGTCCGAGCCTGGCCGGACGTAGTGGACCGTCAGCCGCGGCGCGTCAGGCCCGTGCACGGATGGATGCGGGTCCCGGCCCTGTTCCACGCCGGGCGAGACTCGTTCGCGGTACGCGCGCAGGTACGCCCCGAGCAGGTTGTTTCGGTGCATGCCACGACTTCTGTTCGCAGGTGACCCTGTCGCTCCTAGGAAGAGCAGGGGTAAGCATGCGTCTCCGGTGCGGCCGTAGCGTTTGGTCACAACGAGTTCATCAGCCGGCGGCTGACAGATCTGCGGACCCGGCTGGAGGAGAACGAGTCGTGCGGGCATCCGGCACACATCTCGATGCAGCAACCCGATATCGATGATGCGACGACGCGTGGGCGCGGCAGTGCCACCACGTCCTGCGACCTGTTCGGTCGGCAGGCGACTGGCTTTCGCGTCCTGGCCGACCCCGAGGAGGGGCCTGAGCGCTTCATGCCACGTTTGCCTGCCCTTAGTCGGCTCGGGAGGCAGGGGGCATGGGGCGGCGATCACCCGTGGCAGCATCCGACTCATGGTCACCTTCACCCCAGAGATCTTCAGTCGGGCCCTGTTCACTGTTGCCGCGGGCGGCGGCAGCTTCCCTCCTGCCCTCCAGGGGGTGCTCATGCGGCAGGTTCGGTGGACCCATCGCGAGGTCCTCACGCCCCGCGGCCTGAGCGCGTCCGCCGTCAGCCCCCGCGAACTGGACGTGCTGCGCCTTGTCGCGGAGGGTGAGGGACTTGCGAAGATCGCGGTGAAGCTTTCGTACTCCGAGCGCACCATCAAAAACGTATTGCACAGCCTGATGAAGCGGATGAACCTGCATAACCGTGCGCATCTTGTCTCGTTCGCGATACGCACCGGCCTCATCTGACATGCGGTCGACCGCCGGAGGCATGAGCCATCCGCGATGTCGCCAGTGCAGTTGGTCGTCGCGGCGATGGTCCGGAGCATGACGTCGGCCTGCCACGCCAGTTCATGGTGATGTGGGAGAACAGCCGGTGTGCGCTTCTGCCTTCCAGCCCCACCACTGAGCACAAGCCGGGACGGCACATCATCGCCGCGTGACGACCGCGTCGTCGTTCAGCCTGCCGTCTTCGCCTGGTGGGCTCGGACCCATGCTCCGCCTCGCCCAGCACTGGCCCTGGACCAGCGGGATCACAGCTGCCCTCGAACGACTCGCGCTTCTGCCGAACCCGGGCCCCGAGCCGACACTCAGCCTGCCCGGCCTCGGCCAGGCTATTGCGTGAACGGCAGCCGAGCAATCAGTCCGGTATGCGCGGACGAGGCATCCATAAATCTTGTGGAAGGCCCTCGAAATACGAATGCTCTCGATTCGGAGGATAGGACGTAGGATGCAAAACGTTACAGGTCCACTGCTGACAGACTCATGCAGTACGACCGCGCACAACCGCGTCGCCGCGCATCGAAGGAGCGAGAACGATGACTATGGAGTTGCGGCACGTCAGGTATTTCGTCGCCGTGGCGGAAGAGTTGAATTTTGGTCGCGCCGCAGCACGGCTGAATATAGCGCAGCCGCCCCTCAGCGTACAGATCCGGGACCTTGAGAGGGAGCTCGGCGTCAAGCTGTTCGAGCGAACGGGGAAGGGCGTGACCCTGACACAAGAGGGTGCGGTATTCCTCTTGGAGGCGCGGCAGATCTGCGATCAGGTCAGCCGGGCGCGGCACGCGGTGAACCAGGCCACCGCGGGCGAACTCGGCCACCTGCGCGTGGCGGGAATTCCCTTTGCGTTCATGGAAGTGCTTCCGCTGGTCATACCGAGGTTCCGTGAGGAGAACCCCCACGTCCTCATCGACCTCCGCGAGGCCGGGACTCAGGAGAGCTTCGACTCTCTGCGAACCGGGGCGATGGACATCGCTTTCGTGCGACAGAGCGATCCAGTCGCCGGCCTTGAGGTCCTTCCCCTGCTGACGGGGCGGTTCGAACTCATAGTGCCGCGCGGCCATCGGCTTGCGCGAGATCGTCCCGCGGACATCGCCGAGTTGGCGTTCGAGCCGCTTGTCATGACATCACGGCAGATCTCACCGTACTACTACGACCGGACCCTCTCCGCCATGTCCGCCGCCGGTATAACGCCGCATGCGGTCGTGGAGGCGACTTCCATTCAGGCCCAGTTGGGCTACGTGGCCAGTGGCATGGGCGTTTCCCTGGTACCGGCTTCCGCGCGGTGGATGAGCTCGAAATACATCGAATGGGTTCCGCTCAAGCAGGCGATCGTCGCGACAGAAGTGGCCGCGGTCTGGGCTTCGGGACCTGTCCCGCAGGTCCTCGATAATTTCCTCAAAGTCGTGCGTGAAGAATCCGCTGGTGATCACGGCTGCGTGCGGCCGGGCCGGTAGGAACAGCCTGATAGCCGCTGAGTATCGGGACCTGATGCAACAAGTATTGGACCCCGCCGGCCATGTGCCGCTTATATGAGTGCAGTCGGCGTTCGACACGATGTCAACGTCGACGGGTTCAGGACAATGCCATGGGACGGAGTCTGTCGGGTGCTCGTTTCGCAGACAACGGACGGGGTGGCGCGCGTCACCGGAACCCGATACGAGGTGCTGGAGGTCGGTGGCGCTTCCTTGTCCGATCTCGTGAAATCGGGGTCGCTGCACTTGCTCGCCCACGCCCGGACAGTCCGCACTCTGGAGCAGGAGACGGTCACCGTTCAAGCTCCGATCGGCGCTCCCGGAAAGATGGTCATCGTCGGGTTGAATTACCGGGACCACGCCGCCGAAATGAGGTTGGCACTCCCCACGGTCCCGCGGGTGCACCTGACGGCGGCTTCCGCGGTCACCGGCCCCGGCGCCGACATCCGGTTGCCCCGGATAGCGGAGACGGCGGTGGACTACGAAGGAGAGGTAGCGGTGGTCATCGGTACGCCGGCGTGCGATGTGTCCGAGGCGGCGGCCTGGGATCACGTGGCCGGGATCACCGCCGCCAACGACGTGAGCGCCAGGGACGTCCAGAACGGAAGCAACCCCCTCGTGTCCGGCCCCAACGTGGGATTGGCGAAGGGGTTCGACGGGTTCAAGCCGCTCGGGCCGGCGCTCCTGACCACGGACAGTGCCCGCGAGGGCCGGGAACTGGCTCTGCGCACGCTGGTCGACGGGGAGACACGCCAACAGTCCAGCACCGCGCAGATGCACTTCTCCATTGCTCAGCTCGTGTCAACGATCAGCCAATACACCACGCTGCACCGCGGCGATGTGATCCTGACCGGCACCCCTGGCGGCGTAGGAGTCTCAAGCGGCCGTTATCTGCGGGCCGGACAGGTCGTCGAGGTCGAACTCGAAGGCGTCGGTGTGCTCCGTAACCGCGTCGTCGCGCCGACCGCGGTGTCCGCTCCCCACAATTCCAACCACAACCGAGGACGGCAGGGATCATGAGCAAGGCGCATGTCGAGTACATGTACCAGCGTTTGGCCGAGGGCGACTTCGGAGTGGTCTTCGAGAAGCTCTCCCCCCACGCGCCATGGATCGAGGCGGAGAACGTGCCCTACTCCCCGGGCGCGCCGCTCAAGGGTCGCGAGGCGATCCAGAAGACCGTGTTCGACTCGCACGAGAGGGACTTCGCGGAGTTCCACATCAACGTCTCCCGCATCGTGGACGGGGGAGACACCGTCCTGGTGCAGGGACGCTACGTCGGGGTCACCAAGGCCGGAGCCAGACTCGACGCGATCTTCGCCCACGTGTGGGACTTCGACGGCGACACGATCGTGCGTTTCCAGCAGTACAGCGACACGTGGCAGTGGCGCCGCGTCCTCGGCCTTGGGTAGCGGTCCGTCGGAGGGTGCACGGATTCGGCGGTCAGGCACATGTGCGTCGGCATCGGATCGACAAGGAGCAGCAACGGTGGACTTGAGGCTTGATGGCAAGAGAGCCCTGATAACCGGTGGAAGCCGGGGACTGGGGTACGCGGTCGCCGAGGAACTCTCCCGCGAGGGAGCGCGGGTCGCACTTCTCGCCCGGGACGCCGACGCCGTCGAGAGCGCGGCGGCCGGGCTTCGGGCCGCGGGGCACGACGCCATCGGTGTCGTGGCGGACACGTCCCAGGACCGGCAGGTCGAGTCCGCAGTCGCGGTGGTGACGCAGCAGTTCGGGGGTGTCGACATCCTCGTGAACGCGGCGGCCAAGGCAGGGGGAGGCCCTGCGACGGGTTTCCTGGACCTCGACGACGATGATCTCCGCTTCGAGATGGAGACGAAGGTCCTGGGCTATCTGCGTTGCGCGCGGGCCGTCGCGCCCCAGATGATCGAGCGCGGTTGGGGCCGGATCATCAACATCGGCGGGCTCGCTATGCGCCGCACGGGATCCGTCTTCGGCTCGGTTCGCAACGTTGCGGTCGCCGCGGTGGCCAAAAACCTCGCGGACGAACTCGGCCCACAGGGGGTCAATGTGACGGTCGTACACCCCTGGGTGACCGAGACCGCGGGCGTGCAGACCGTGATCCGTGACAGCGCCGCGGCGCGCGGGCTGACCGAGGCCGACATCGCCGAGGAACTCGCTGCCGACGTGAGCGTCGGCCGCCTCATCCAGCCGTCCGAGGTCGCGCACGTGGTGGCCTTCCTGGCCTCGCCGCTCAGCGTGGCGATCAACGGCGACGCCGTCGCCGCCGGCGGCGGCCTGCGCGGACCGATCTTCTACTGACGTGGCAGGAGCACATGGGCGCGGACCTTGGAGAGTTGAGGCGAATGCCGACTGAGCTGGGCGCGGCTGCGAAGACGGTGGCCCAGGCCATGTCGCGGGCCGCCATGGCCTGGCTGGCCGACCTCGACGACGAGCAGCGCACCCTGGCCTGGTGGGGGCCGCCCGGCAGTGAGCACGAGGCGGAGCGACGGCGGTGGTTCTACACGCCGACGGATCATGGCGGACTGGCGTTCAACGCCCAGTTCGCGTGGCAGCAGCGGCGTGCGATGCAGCTTGTGGCGTCTGGACTGTCTCCCGAGGGCTACGACCTCGTCTCGACGATCATTGGTACCGAGAACATCCTCGACCGGGTGGAGGGGTTCGGCTCGGAGTTCGATACCCGCCGGGGGCGTGATCCTTCCCGGTACTACCTCCGGGTGTTCGGTGATCCGGAGGGTCAGGGGCTTTGGGGTTGGCGGTTCGGCGGACATCACATTTCGCTGAATTTCCTGGTTGCCGCGGGGGAGGTGCGGTCCGCCACGCCGCGCTTCTTCGGCTTGGACCCCGCGGTCACGACGCTCCCCGGCGGCGTGCGACTCGATCCGCTGGGGGCGTTCCAGTCGACGGCCAGAGATCTTGTCACGTCGCTGTCGCCCGATGCCCGAGCTGAGGCGGTTCTGCTCGACCGGGCGCCCGCCGACATCGTCATGGGGAATCGGTCGTCCTTCGAGGAGGGCGCGACCATGATGAACCTGTCCGAGATCTTTCGGCGGCGCCCTGGTGACGATGAGTTGATGGAGCGTATGCGCAGGGGCGGGAACGCTCTCGACCGACAGACGGGATACGGGCCGCGGGACCACGCTCTGCTGTCGGTGACATCTGTGCCGAAGGGAATACCCGGGACCGATCTCGACAGGGGTCAGAGGGATCTGCTCGACCTTCTGATGCGGACGTATCACGACGGGCTGCCCGACGGTTTGGCGCCGAGGTGGGCCATCGACGAGCTGCACTTCGCCTGGGCCGGATCAATCGAGGCCGGCGTTGCGAACTACTACCGCGTGCAGGGCGACGGGTTCCTCATCGAATGGGACAACACCGCTCGGGGCGGCAACCACGCTCACGGGGTCGTACGCCACCTGTCCAACGACTTTGGCGGGGATGTCCTGGCCGGACATCGTCAGGCGTGGCACGGCGCCGAGACTGCCGTGAATCACCACTATGAGGAGGACGTACAGTCATGACGGAAACCGCAGGACAGCACTTCGACTGGGTCGATGTGCACTCGAATCCCGCAGCGCTGCCCGATGGCATCGTCGAGCGGTTCCTTGCGCTGGAGGACATGTCGGCCACGGTGGCCGATGCCCTGGACGCCCTCGGTGTCCACGGATGTGTCGGTGCCTCGACTCTCATCCCCACGCTCCCTGACGAGCGTGTTGTCGGTCGTGCGGTGACGCTCCGAAACGTGCCGTCCAGGATGGACACACACCGGGCGGTCACCGACGGCAACTGGCTGATGGCCGAGATTCACCTCGTCGAACTGGCCGAACCCGGCGATGTGCTGGTCATCTCGGGGCTTCCCGGGGTGTCGAACATGGGCGGCATCGTCGCGGCGACGGCACGACGGGGCCGGCTTGCCGGTGCCGTGGTCGACGGGGCTGTCCGGGACGTGGCGCAGTCGCGACGGCGCGGGTTCCCCATCTGGAGCCGCGACATCAGCCCCGAGACCGGGAAGTGGCGTGGTAGCTCGGTCGAGATCAACGCGACGATCGCGGTGGCCGGCGTCACCGTCGAACCCGGCGATCTGGTGATCGCCGACGAAACCGGTGTCTGCTTCGTGCCGGTCGCACTGGCGAGCGAGGTGGTCGCACGCTGCGAGGCGATCGACAAGAAGGAGGAACAGATGTTCGCGGACATCGCTGCCGGCCTTCCCATGTCCGACGTCATCAACCAGCTCTACGGCGGCCGCGCGTAGGCGTCCTTCGGCGGGTGGCCGACGGCGTCGGACCCGGCCCCGTCGGTCCACGGAAAGGATCCATCGTGATCATCGGAATTCATCACGCGGCAATCTCCACTCCCGACCTGGAGCGGCTCAAGGACTTCTACTGTGACCTCTTCGGGCTTGAGGAGGTGCTGCGATTCGGCTGGGACCAGGGCGACGAGCTGTGCGACAGAATTGTCGGACTCGAGGGATCCGCGGCGAAGTTCGTCTACCTGCGCGGCGGAAACGCCCACCTTGAACTATTCGAGTACACCCACCCCACCCCGAAGCCGCGCGACCCGCAGTGGCGGATCAACGATCACGGATACACCCACGTGTGTTTCGAAGTGACCGACATACACGCCGAGTTCGGGCGGCTGACGGCGGCCGGCATGAGGTTCCAGAACGACGCGCCGATTGACGCGATGGGCATGCTCCACGTCGCGTACGGCTACGACCCGGACGGCAATGTCGTCGAGCTGATCCAGTTCCCCGAACAGGACGTGAAGGGCGAGTCGGCATCGCTGACCAGTACTCCCCTGCATATTCAGGCAAATCTTAGGAGTCGACGTGTTTGAAGCCATAAACTGGCCCGCGGACATGGTTCCCAGCCGCTCGCCTATCCACTTCACCAACGAACTCGAGGTCGCGGCCTCTCCCGAGAAGATCTGGTCCCTGCTGGTGGACCACCGGGCGTGGCCCAGCTTCTACCCGGGCGTGGAACACGTCGAACTACTGGACGGCCATAATTCGCTGCGCCTCGGCACGCGGTTCGAGACCAACCTGGCCGGTCAGGATGTCTTCGCGTCCGTGCAGGAGTTCGAACCCGTGAAGCGCATCGCATGGGGCGGTTATCCCAAGGCCGCGGAAGGCTCCAAGGCGTACCACGCCTGGATCATCACGCCCACTCCCAGGGGATGCCACCTGTGGACCGAGGAGACGATGCAGGGCCCGTTCTGGATCGAACTGGCGAAGCCCGCGCCCGACGTGTTCTGGCGCACCCACGAGAAGCTTCTCGCGGACCTTGCCGAGGTCGCGACCGGGCGCGCCGGCGCACCTCAGGGATGAACCCTAATCGGCTTCTGCTCATTGCTCGGTGCGGTAGCTGAGCCGCCGCCTCGCCACCGACTCGTTCCGCACGGATCGGTTCACAGGCATCGTTTCGGCTTACCCCGGTGTCCTACATGGTCAGGTCGGGGAGGCGTTTGCAGCGGCAGAGGGCGGCGGCGAGGCCGAGGAAGACACTTTGGCGGCCGCCGGGCATGATTGTCGAGATCAGCTGTCCTGCCAGGAGCTTCCGCGTGCTTGTCCACTCGTCCGGCATCGATGTGTCCACCTCGGCCCTGCGCTTCCTCTCCGCCCGCCTCGGGCCCACCGCCGGGAACGCGGGACTCGCAACCGAGCGCCATGAACCGCAGCATCCAGAACGGCACAAGGCCGCCGTCCACCGGCCGATGACGATCCGCACACGTTCGTGCCGTTGAGGAGGGGCATCGCAGACGACCCGCGCGGCTTCGTTGCGCCGGCCCCCGACAACGCCGTCACCCTCGTCACCAGCGGAGACCAGACGGCGAACTCCCAGATCGTGTTCGACGACGACGGACGGCTGCCCTTGCCCAGCGCGTTGTGCGAGGTGAGGACAATCGGAACCTTCATGACACGCTCAGTGCGAGTTGACCAGTCAACTCGCGATCGTGAGGGTCCCCATGACCAGGTCGGGCATGGGGCGCAGGCGCATTCACCCGGATAGATCGGAAACCTCGGCGCCGAGTTTCACGGCCAGGCACTTACCCTGCCCCTCGACGCTCTGCGTTCTCCCGCCCGCTGCTGCCTGCCACGCGCCCGCCGCCCCTGCGGAGCGAAGCCGCCCGTGGTGCCGATACGGGCGCTTCGAGGGGCACGATGGTTGTCGCGCTTCTCGAAGCGCCCGGAGTGTGGCCTTTCGAGACTTGTCAGATGGTGGGGTGCTGGTCACGGACCGGGCTGAGCGACTCCAGCAGCGACGCGATGTGCAGGATCGTCGACTCGGAGTGCCAGTTGACTGCCAGCTGCACACCGATCGGCATGCCGTCGCTGCTCGTGCCGAACCGCATGGACAGGGCCGGGAGTCCGGTCAGGTTGAACGGAATGGTCGCCGTCTGAATGTGGGCGGCGTCCACCGTCTGACCGTTGATGGTGAACCGGGTGAGTCCGTGTTCGTGGGCGGGGATGGGCAGGGCCGGGAGCAGGAGGGCGTCGTACCGCTGGAAGTACTCGGTGAACGCGTCCCGGAGACGTTCGATGCCCTGTTCGGCCAGGACGTAGTCGCGGATGGACGTGTCGGGGCCGGCGAGCATGGACTTGGAGACCTTGGCCATCTGGTCCTCGTGACCGGCGGTGACGTCCCGGAAGGCCGGCTTCACCTCCATGACGTGCTGCCGGTAGAAGAGGTCGAGAGGGTTGTCTCGCTCGAGCGCCGGGATGCTCACAGCCTCGACCTGAACCCCAGCGCCCCGCAGCGCTTCGGCGGCCGAATGCACGGTGGCGGCGACCTCCGAGTCGATCGGGCCGAGTCCGGAGTCGACCAGCCAGCCGACGCGGACGGGCCGGTCCGGCGACGCGCCCAGGCCGGCGTCGAATTCGCGCGGAACGGTGGCGAAGCCGTCGGCGCCGTCCGGGCCGGACAGCACCGAGTACGCCAGTGCGAGGTCGCGGATGGTGCGGGCCATCGGGCCGACGTGCCAGTCACGGCGTGGCGCCCGCGGCCAGACCCCGGTCATCGGGATACGCCCATGTGTTGCCTTGAGGGCGACGATGCCGGTGTGAGCGGCCGGCCCGCGCACCGAGATGGCCAGGTCGCTGCCGAGCCCGAGCGGTGACATACCGGCCGCGATCGCTGCCGATTCCCCGCCACTGGAACCGCCGGGCGTGCGGTCGAGGTTCCAGGGGTTGTTCGTCCTGCCTGTCAGGAGGTTGTCGGACTCAGTCGAGTACGAGAACTCCGGGAGGTTGGTCTTCGCGAGGAGAATCGCACCAGCCCGCTTCATACGTGCCACGCTGGTGGCATCCGTGTCCGGGATGCGGCCCTCGAAGATTGGGGAACCGCGCTGGGTCAGCACCCCGGCGGTGTCGAAGGAGTCCTTGACCGTGAACGGCACGCCGTGCAACGGCCCGACCTCCACGCCGGCCGCGAGCGCCTCATCCGCGGCCTTCGCGGCCTCCAGAGCACCGTCGACGAGCGTGACGATGGCGTTGACCTTCGGATCGGTGGCCTTGATGCGATCGAGGCGCGCCTGCACCACCTCGACGGATGACACCTTTCTGTTGCGGATCAGTTCGGCGAGTTCACTCGCGTCGGAGTAGACGAGGTCGGTAGTCATGAGATCTCCTTGCTTAGACCGGTCTACTCTCTTAGACCAGTCTACTATTAGAATGCCGCCCGAGCCGGTTTGCCGCAGGCGGCGGGGGCCTGTCAGATGTGGAGGACCTGGCGCGTGACCGTCGTGGCGCGGTCGAGATGATCCGGGCTGCGATGGATCTTCGCCATTATGCTCGCTCCGAGCCACAGGCTGTAGAGAGCCTCGGCCGTCGCGCGGGGGCTGTCATCGACGGACACGGACCCATCCGCGACGCCGTCGGCGATCATCTGCTCCAGTCGGTCGACGATCGCCGCGGTCCCGACTTTCGTCGCCACTCTCATCACCTCGGAGAGGTCGGCAACCTCCGCGCCGAGCTTGACGACCAGACACCCGCCCTGGCAGTCGTCCACAGCTTGCGTATCGTAGAACTTCTGCCAGTACCGCATCAGGTGCTCCGCGGAGCTCTTGCCCTTGTCGGCAACGATCCCGTCCATGGTCGCGAAGTAATCGTCGAAGTAGCTCTTCAACATCGCCTCACCGAAGGCGTCCTTGGAGCCGAAGTAGTGGTAAAACGACCCCTTCGGGACGCCGGCCGCGGCAAGGATCTCATTGATGCCGACCGCGGCGTAGCCCTTCGCGGCTACGATCCGCCGCGCGGCGTCCAGGAGGCTCTGGCGCGTTTCCACCTTGGTGACTGACATGCCTTAACCGTAGCATCAGATTAGACCAGTCGTCTCGGCCGGTGGAGTGCGCCGCTGATCAACGGAGGCGCCGAAGGCGTCAGCACACGAACGAAGTCGGGCCCGCCCCAGTCTGGAGGGCTACTTGTTGGGGATGCCGATCTCGAACCAAGTGGTCTTGCCGCGCCCTGAGGGCGAGCTTCCCCACGTCTGGGTGAGTGCGTCAACGATCAGCAGTCCGCGCCCGGACTCAGCCTCTTGGTTGCGTGCGTCGTCGTGGAGGAGGGCGGTGGGCACCGGAGGATATGGATCGCTGTCGCGGACCTCCACCCGTATGCGGTCCGGATATGCCCGCAAGCGCAGGTCTACGTCACTTTGAGCGTGGATCAGCGCGTTGGTGACGACCTCGGAGACCGTCAGTGCCAGCTCGTCGAGGAGGGGCAACACATTCCACTGGCGCAGCAGCTCCCGCAGGAAGTCTCGGACAGACGAAACCCCTTGCAGATCGTGGCGCTGTACGGACGCTCGTGCGATGCGGGAGTGTTTGTGGGACTGCCCTCCTTCGTAGCGCACCAGGACGAGTGCGGCGTCGTCGTGTGCCTGGCCTCCGCCGTGGTTGCTGATCATCCGATCGGCCAGCGCTTCCAGATCCTCGCCGTAGTTTTCAGCCAGCAGACGGGCGAGCCGCTGAATCGCGCCGTCGGTGCCCAGACGTCGAGAATCCAGCAGGCCGTCCGTGAAGAGTGCGGCAACCGCTCCGGGCGGAACCTGGGCTTCGCTCTGTCGGTAGGTGGCACGTTTATCGATGCCCAATGGTGGGCCGGGCGTCAAACACGGTCGGATGGGCCGTCCGCCGGCGTCGGTGATCAGCGGCTCGGGATGTCCGGCGGTGGCCGCGGTCACCGTACCCGTCGCCAGGTCCAGCCACATGCAGCAACACGTGGCGTACAGGTCGGTGTCCAACTCGGTGAGCAAGCGGTTGCTTCGTTCGAGCACAGTAGCGGGCCCGTGCCCCTCGGTGGTGTAGGCGCGGACGCTGCTGCGCAACTGGCCCATCAAGGCGGCGGCCTCCATGCTGTGTCCTTGCACGTCGCCGATGACGAGCCCTAGGCCGCCGTCCGGCAACGTCACCACGTCGTACCAGTCACCTCCGACTTCTGCCTGCTCGCCGGCGGGAAAGTAACGGGCGGTGGTGACTGCCCCGGGCAGGTGCGGAAGGCTTCTTGGCAGCAGACCGCGCTGCAAGATGCGCTTGAGGGCATGGTCAATCTCGTAGGACCGAGCCCGCTCGAGGGAGTGGCCCACCTGCTCTAGCATGATCATCAGGAGGGCGATCTGTTCAGCGGACAATGGGGCGCCGGGACTGTCGAATTCCAGCGAGCAGCAGCCCACTGCGCGGCCGCTGGAAATCAGGGGGAGATAGGCACGTGCACAGCGCTCCGGATCGATGCCGAAGTGGGGATACTTCTGCCGGAATTCTTCGATCGACGTGAAGATATTGACTTCGACGTTATTGATGGTGTCCGTCTCAGGAGTGTGCTGGCCCAGTGATGTCCCTTCGACGTACTGGACTTCCTCCCTGGACAGCCCGGCGGCGCCGAGTACGTGCAGGCGTTCTTCTTCCACCAAGCACAGTGTCATTGTTTGTCCGCCGAAGGGCCGGACTATGTGGGCATAGGCTATGGCCAGGATGTCGGGTACGCGGGCCGCGGCGGTGAGCTCTGTGGATAGCCGTTGGAGTTGGTACAGGTAGCTGCTACCCGTTACCGATGTCGCAGCCGCCTCCGGTCGACCGTGTTGGCGCCCCTCCCCCTCACGGGCCGACGATCCTGGACGGCCGGAGATAAACAGCGGAACCGAGGCCCCCTCGATGGGCAAGCCCTGGTCGGCCAGGTTCTCCAATTCGACAGCCAGCTCGTCAGCGATGCTCAGCACGTACGCCGCCTCTTCCTCGGCGATCGGCCGAGGTGGTACGCAGCGCAGTCCAATAATCCCGAAGCGATGCCGAGAGGTGCGTAGCGGCGCGCACACCACTGTCATGGGAAACGCGACGCTGACCACGGCCGCCGGCGAATGGCGGGTGACGCGACGCGCCTCTCTCTCGTCGAACACCACCACTTGCCCCGTCCGATACGCGATGGACGTCGGCCAAGCAAGATTTTCCGGATCGATCGCCGGCGTGATGGAGAAGCTCAACGGTGAGTCCACCGTCATGGCGGCTTCCAGCATCCTGCGTTCTGCGGACATCAGGTACACAGTGCCAGTGCTAGCTCCCAGTCGATCGTACATACGCCGCAGTGCAGAGGTCATGGCCCCATCCCGCCGTTTGATCAGTCCGGCGTGTCCATAAACCGCTGATGCGAAAGACTTGGAGCGCGCAAATTCCACGTAACCAAGAATAGCATAATCTGTTAACTATTAGTAATTGCACCGTATTCTGCATGGTCGGTTTGAGGAGGCGTTTGTAGCGGCGGAGGGCGGCGGAGAAGCCGGGGCGGAACCGCGGGCGCCGCGGTTCCCGGAGCCTCGTTGGTTTCCCATCCTGCCGCACTCGGACCTACCTCCCACTTCAAGCCCGCTGCCCGGAGCTCCACCGGACGCCGACCACGTGCGGGCGTTCGCCGAGTTGATGAACAACCGCCAGGGCCGCTCCGGCACCGAAAGTGATCCAGAACCATGATCCAGCCGGAACCGACAGGTTCGCGACTGGCTACTCGAGCCACATCGGCACAATCGACATGACCAGAGTCAGTGCAAGGATGAGATTAAATACCTGCCATTGCCGCTCGCTGCGAAGTCGTCGAGCAAGGAGAAGCCCGGCGACGCACCAGATCGACAGCGAAACCGAGCTTGCGACCGCGAACGCGACACCGAGCAGTGTCGCCAGCCGCGTGGGACCGTCCGCGAGAGTCGCGAAGGACGCTGCCGCGCCCAAGGTCATTGTCCAGCCCTTGGGATTCTGCCAGAGCAGCCACACCCCGGTCACGAAGCCAGCCGGTGAGGTCGGCGCCGAGGAACTTTGCGGTGCGCCATTTCGCGCGATCTTGAAGGCGAGCCACAGAAGGTATGCGGTGCCCAACAGCTTCAGGATCAGTTGGAGTGACGGCACGGCGAGAATCGCCGTGCTGAGGCCAACGGCGGCGAGTGCGGCCATCGACGCAAGACCGGCAGCGATGCCTGCCATCAAAGGCACCGACCGGCGGTAGCCGAAGCGCGCCCCCGAGTCGGTGGCCAACGTCGTCGCGCCCCCCGGCGTTATCGTGGCGACCACCGCGAACACAGCGAGCGAAAAAATCCCTTCCTGCATCATGTGTACTGTCTAACCCCACCCAGGGACATCAGCATAACGAATGTTGGCAATGACTGACATTATGAAGCATAATATCCCTGTGAAAAGTCTGGACGTGACGCTCCTTCGCACCTTCGTGGTAGCTGCGGAGCAGTCGAGCATGACCGCTGCGGGCAAGATCCTCAACCTGACGCAGGGCGCCGTCAGTCAGCAAATCGCCAGATTGGAATCGACCTTCGGGTGCAAGCTGTTCGTGCGGGACAGTCGCGGTCTCCGGCTGACGGCGATGGGTGAACGGCTGATCGGGCGAGCACGCGCGCTCTTGGATCTCAACGATGACATTTGGACTGAGATGAACGGGCGGATCGTCGGGGGAAGGGTTCGACTCGGCGTCCCGGTAGACCTCATGGGCACGATGCTGCCGCCGGCACTGCGGACTTTCTCAGAGCGTTATCCACAGGTGGACCTGTCGTTGACCAGCGGGTCTTCGCCCGCGCTGGTTGCCGCGCTCAAGCGCGGTGAACTCGACATCGCACTCACGGAAGAGCCTGTCGACCAGCCTGAAGGGGAATGCCTTGCCATCGACCGGCTGGTATGGGTAGGCGCCCAGGCTGGCCGCGCTCATACGGCGATACCACTTCCCATCTCCGTGGCGTCCGAGACCTGCACCTTCCGTCCAACGGTTCTAGACGCGCTGCGACGAGACGGGAGGAGGTGGAGAACCGTGTTCGAGAACGGGTCATTGGAAGCGACGGTCGCCACTGTGCGTGCGGATCTCGCCATCACCGCGAGTCTCATGTCCACCGTTGCCGGTGATTTGACGATTCTCGACGGAAATGCCGGCCTACCGAAGTTGCCGGCGTTCGCCATCACCCTGCATCTCCGCCCGGGGGATGCACGGCCTGCGGTCAGCGAGTTCGCAGCCCAGCTCCGGAGCACGTTTATGGATTCAAGAGTCCGCACATGAGTAAGGAGAACAGCAACGCGTCGCAGCAGAAGGGCTCGCGGGAGTACGACAGCGTCATGTGGAACGAATAGCCCTTCGGAACGCCGACCCACTCTCCGGCCCTCTCGCGATCGCGGACGGCTCGCTGAAGCCGGCGCCGGCGATCGCGACTCATTCGCCATCGCGAGCTGACCCCACCCCGACACCCCATCCCCGGACGTTTACGCGAGGAGGCGATCATCCGTGACGACAGGCCGGATCGATCTCTCTCGACACCGGGCACACACTTCGGTGATGCCGACGCCTCGCGGCGGCTCACCAAACGAGGCAGGTCGCGGAATGCGCCCATCTCCTCGGTGTTCACATCGGCCCTTTCGATGGTCCTACGGCGTCTCAGGCGCCTTTACGGGCGGCACGGACAGCCACCGCGAGGAGAGTAAGAGCGAGGCCGGTGGCCACGGTGCCCATCCAGACGGGTGAGGTGTAGCCGAGCCCGGCCGTGATCACGAGCCCCCCGATCCATGAGCCGAGGGCGTTGCCGAGGTTCACCGCCGCAATTGGCGCCCCGGACGCGATCGCTCCGGCAGCGCGTGCGTGCCGCATCACGCGATGCTGGTAGCCGGGCGCGGCGGCGAAACCGAACATTCCCATGAGGCCAAGTGCGATCGCCGCGATGACGGGATTGCCGGCCAGCAGTCCGAAGAGGATCTGTACAGCCAGTAGGCCGACCAGTGCCAGCGTCACGGTGGCGTCCAGCGCGCGGTCGATCAAGCGGCCGCCGAGGACGTTGCCCACGACCAGGCCGACGCCGAAGAGCACGAGCAGCCAGGGCACGGCGCTGGGGGAGTAGCCCGAGACTTTGGTCAGCGTCAGGGAGACATAGGTGAAGGCACCGAACATGCCGCCGAACCCGAACGTCGCGATCCCCATCGACAAGAGAGCCTGGCGGTTGAGGAGGTGGCGCAGATCGGCGAGCGAACTCGTTGGTGCGGAAGCCACGTGGGGGACGACGGCGAGAATGGACCCAGTCGCGACGGTCGCGATGGCCACGATGACACCGAACACGACCCGCCACCCGAACTGCTGGCCCAGGATGGTGCCCAGCGGTACACCGAGCACGTTCGCGGACGTCAGTCCGCCCAGCATGGTGGCGATGGCCCGGCCTTGATTATGCGCGTCGACCAGGCTGACGGCGACGACTATGCCTGTGCCGAGAAACGCCCCGTTGGTCGTCCCGGCGAGAATCCGTCCCACGAGGACGACTCCGAAGTTCGGGCCCAGCGCGCAGAGAAGGTTCCCGATCACGAAGACGACCCCGAGCCAGACCAGGGCCGACTTGGGCGGAATGCGGCTGAGGACTGTGGTCAGGGCGAGTGCGCCCACGATGATGCCGACCGCGTACGACGTCACGAGGGTGCCCGCGCTGCCGTCGCTGACCGACAGATCACCTGCGACATCCGGCAGGAGACCGGCGATCACGAATTCTGCAAGGCCAAGAGCAAAGCTGGCCAGAGCGAGCGCGTACAGCCCGATGGGTGTTCTGCGGGTTCTGGTGATTGTTTCATCGGTTGTCTCGGAAGCGGTTTGCACATTGATCATGACGAACTCAACCCGCGGAGGAGCCATCGAATTCCCGAAGCAACTCTCGGGTATCCATAAATTCTTTCGATGCCACTGCCATCGGATGTCGATGGCCGCGGGTCACCGTGCGCAGGCCAGGCCTGACTACGTAGGTCGAGCCAGCAGGCGAGGTAGAGCCAGCCCTCGGCGGTGGGCAGGGCAGTGACATCCCCGACCAGCTTGGTGCCGGGACGCTCGGCGTGGACGTCGCGGCCGATCAGGTCCCGGGGCCGGCCTCGCCCTCTTGTCCGGCCGGGTCAGCGGCCACCGTCCGCGGCGCCGCGGGGTGACGCCCTGGATGCCGTGCTCGCGCACCACCCGGGCCACATGTTTGCGGCTCACACGCTCGATGAACGCGTACGTCTCGTTCACCGATCGCTCTCCCCCGCGAAGAAGACCGCGGCTTCTCGCAGCGCCTCGCGACAGCGTCCCGTTTGAACTCCGCGGTGCGCGATCGCCGTGGGAATCATGATCGAGTCTGCTGCGTCGGCTGCGCGGCGATTCTCAGGAGGACGGTCGTGGTGTCTCGGCCGGAGGACCGTCCTGTGCGAGCTGAGTCCGCACACCGCGAGGCACACGCATGCCGTGACTGCGCAGGTCGCCGATGAACCGTGCGACGAGCGGATCCGGTTCCGCGGACGTCACCGCCACCAGTTGCCTGACCCACCGCGGAGAGAACGATCGCACTGCTCCCGGAAAGCCATGACTAACCGCACTCACGGGGCACACGGCGATTCCCAAACCGGCGGCCGCGAGCTGTGGTGCCGTCGCGGTCACCGATGTCCTCATCACCGTCTCCGGGTGGACTCCGGCGTGAGCCAAGGACTGGTCGAGCCAGGAGCTGAGGCCGTTGTCCGGTGTGAAGTGAACGAGCGGCGCACCTTCAAGGTCCTCAAGGCGTACAGCCGACCGCTCGGCCAGCAGGTGGCCGACGGGTGCCGCCAACACGATCTCCTCCTCGGCGATGGCGGTGATCGTGAAGCGGCCGGTCGAGGGAGCGGTCAGCACTGCCATGTCGACTTCGTCGGAGTCGACGAGGCCGAGCGCCTCGTCCATCACCGTGGACTCGCGCAGCGTGATCGCGACCCCTGGGTAGCGGCGATGCCACTGGCGAATGACCGCAGCGAGCAGCGGCACCGTGAGGCTCTGCGCACAGGCCAACCGCAAGACCCCGCCGGCCGCTTGCCCCGCTGCACGTGCCGACCTCACCGCAGAGGCGGCCGCTTCGATCGCTCGTCTGGCATCCGCGACGGCGGCACGCCCTGCAGGAGTGAGTTTGACCCCCCGGGGCTCGCGGCGAAGCAGGACCGTTCGGGTCTCGCGTTCCAACGAAGCGAGCTGATGAGAGACAGCGGGTTGCGACGAATGCAGCAGCAGTGCGGCCTGCGTGATCGATCCGGAGTCCGCGACCGCGACAAGACACTCCAGTGCGCGAAGAGAAGCCATCCAAAAATTCTATCGCAGACCTTCAAAGCATGAATGCGGTCAAGGGAAGCCCTGCGCATCCCTGATTGCTCTCATCCACGACACCTTCTCGCTCAAGGCAGGCGAGGGGTTCACACAGAGCGAAGGAGAGGTTCATGGCACAGGTGTTCGTCACCGGCGGTTCGGGGTTCATCGGCCAGGTGCTGGTACGTCGGCTCCTCGGCGAGGGGCACTCGGTGGGTGTTCTGGTTCGAAGTGAGACATCGGCCGCAAAGGTCTCGGCGCTGGGCGCGGAGCCCGTGCGGGGCGAGTTGATCGACCCGCCCACCTGGCAGAACGATTTGACGGGCAGCGATGTGGTGTTCCACCTCGCTGCCGAGACGGATGTCACCGCTACTCGTGAGCGTCATGAGCTTGTGACGGTTCGCGGCACCCAGGCAGCCGTCAATGCGGCCCGCTACGCGCGGGTTCCACGGTTCGTCCACTGCGGGAGCGAAGCCGCGCTCCTCGCCGGTGCCCCGCTCGTGGACGTCGACGAGACCGCGCCTCTGCGGCCCGACTCGGAAGCCGTTTACAGTGAGGTGAAGGCCGTGGCCGAGAAGATCGTGCTCGACGCGAATGCCCCGGACTTCGCCACGGTATCGATTCGCCCGAGGTTCGTCTGGGGTCCCGACAGCTTCCTCATCGAAGGCTTGGCAGCGGCGGCGAAGGCGGGGCAGTTCGCTTGGATCGGCGGAGGCCGGCACACAACTGACGTCACGTTCGTCGAGAACGCTGTCGAGGGACTCATGCTCGGATGGCAGCGCGGCCGACCGGGTCAGGCCTACTTCGTCACTGACCGGCACCGCGTCACCCTGCGCGAGTTCCTGGAGACCCAGTTCGAGATCTATGGCGTCGATATCCCGATCCCCGACATGGACGCCGAGACCGCCGCCCGCGAGGTCCCCGTTCCCGTTCGATGGTTCCTCGGGCAGCAGTGCACCCTGCGGACGGACAAGGCCGTAGCCGAGCTCGGATACGAGCCCGTTGTTTCGCATGCTGCCGGTCTGGACGCCGTAAGAAACTCGGTGGCCGTCAGCCGCACATGAAGCGTCATTCACGCTCAACTGGCCTACGTCAACGTTCAACTGAGGGAAGTCACAGAATGAAGATTGTCGCGATCGGAAGAGGAATGATCGGCGGAGGACTAGCCAGCCTGTGGCGGGCCGCAGGCCACGAGGTCGAAGAGCTCGGCCGTGAGGGTGGGGATGCCTCGGACGCGGACGCCGTCCTGGTTGCAGTACCCGGCGCAAAGATCTCGGACGCCCTGAGCAAGGTGACAGGGCTCGAGGGGAAGATCGCGATCGACGCGACCAACATCATGCCCGCTCGTCATGGCAACTTTCCGTCATACGCCGAGGAGGTGAAGTTTTTCACCCACGCCCCGGTGGCCAAGAGCTTCAACATGAACTTCGGAGCCCTGTACGGCGAAGTGCGCAAGCAGCGAGTGCGGCCGAGCAACTGGTACGTCGCTGACGAGGGAGCCGTCGACGTCACCGAGCATCTCATCCGCGACGCCGGCTACGACCCAGTGCGCGTCGGAGACCTCTCACGAGCCCGCGACTTCGAAAACGCGGTCTGGCTGCTCATGGGCATCCAGCCGGTCGGCGGCGTGTTTTACCGTTTTGCCGTTCCCGGCGAACTCTGAACGAACCGTTCCGGTTGGAAATGCGGCGCGCCCTGAAGCCGGGAAGCAGTATTATTGCTTCTTTTGCTCGCCTGCCTTACCCGTTCGTCGAGTGGGTCACTAGCCTTATCGTCACCCACGAGGGTCAGTGGCGGGACCCGTGCTTACGCACGTACACCAAAGCAACCGGGGCACGCTGGTGCGGCGGGATCTTGCACCCCATTGCCCAGGTTGCCGCCGGGTTCGGTATCTCGGTCGCCACCGGGCGCCACCGGTCGCCACCGGTCGCCACCGGGCGGCACCGGGCGGCACCCTGGCCGAGTGCGACCGGGTCGGCGACGGCCAGCCCGACAACTCGGCCAAGCACCGCCGCCACGGTGCTGTGGCTGTCCCCGGCTCTGCAGGGGCGCTGCCGGGACATGATCAGGGCAACTCGACCTCACCCGTCTTCACGCACCAACTCGGGATCACATGGCATCAATTTCCCGAGGGGGATTCATAGAAGATGCGAAGGTCAAAGCTCGGGCGCCAAGGGAATCGACCCTCGGCCACAGCAGTTGAACGTATTGAACAGTTCTTTCCAAAACATTCATGAAGGAGAAGTGACCGATGTACGACAAGGTGAAATGGCCTGAGCGGTATGACCCTAAATTGTCGGCTATCTACGCGCTCAACGACATCGATGTGAAGGCGCCGCCTGAGGTGGTATGGAAGCTGCTCGTCGACGCCGAGAACTGGTCGAGCTACTTTCCTGCCGAAGATCAGGTCAAAATTCTGAGTGGTGAGTCAGAACTGGCGCTCGGAACCAAGTACAGCCGAGTGACGGTTGGATTTCCCATGACTCTCAACGTGACGGAGTGCGAGCCCTTCACCAGGCTCGCGTGGGAGACGACAGTCGACGGCGACGAAACCGGTTCGAGCGCGTACCACGGCTGGGTCATCACGCCCACGGACAATGGTTGTCACGTGCTGACCGAGGAAACGCAGCAGGGCTCCTTCTTCATCGAGGAGCTCGGGCGCAAGAATCCCGGTGCGCTCTACCACTATCACCAGGACTGGGTCGAACGCCTCGCCCGTGCCGCAGAGGCGGAAGTGGCGAAGCCTGCGGCCTGACCCGCACAAATGTATGGGCGTGGGCAAGGCCCCTTAACCTCGCGCTTTTCATGAAGCGGGCTGTCCGACAGGCGGGCATACAAGCAGAAAGTGCCTCTGACCAGTTAGAACAAGGATTGTCTAGGTCTACGACAAACGCACCAGCAGTGCCCGCTGCCGGGTAGTGCTCACCAGCGACACGATCGACGCAACGGCCCGCATCGCCACAGAAGCGATGCGGGCCGGTCGCACGGACGGGATTTCGTTTCCCATCTGCGTTGTGCCCCCGGCAGGATTCGAACCTGCGACACCCGCTTTAGGAGTTCGTCACGCCTGGTGTGGTGATCAGTCTGACGACACCTAGCCCCAGCCCGCCCGGTGCGCGGACGAATCTCGCGATACGGCTATGTGCACCCCTGTTGCCGTCAACGACTGCCGTCAGGCCACCGTCTCAGCGGGCAACAGCCCAGCCCAGCTCAAACGGCTTGATCACGGCCTTCTGCGACACGCTTTAAGCACCTTCCTGGAGCATCCGGGCAGTCAGCTCGGCGGGGGCCTTGTGCGGTGAGCCGGAGTCGTAGGGCGGCTGGGGATCGTACTGGAGCATCAGCTGCACGGTTTGCGCGGTGGCGTCCCCGGCGATCTGCCCGGCCAGGGCCAGGCCCATGTCGATCCCGGCCGAGACGCCCGCTGCGGTGACGTACTTGCCGTCGAACACATAGCGCTCGTCCACGGCCTCCACCCCCAGGGCCCGGAGGCCGTCCATGGTGGTCCAGTGGGTGGTCGCACGGCGGCCGGTGAGCAGTCCGGCCGAGCCGAGGATCAGCGAACCAGTGCACACCGACGTGGTCCAGGTCGTGGTGGCGTCCACGGCCCGCAGCCAGGCGAGCACCTCCGGGTTCTTCTGCTGCTCGTCCGGGAAGGGGCCGCCGGGCACCAGCACGACGTCCGGCCGTGCGACTTCTTCCAGCGTGGCCTCGGCCACCAGGTGGAGGCTGCCGCTGTCGTTGCGCACCGGGCCACGGCGTTCGGCCACAAACACCGGCTGAGCCCCTGGCAGTCCGGCCAGGGTGTCGTACGGACCGACGGCGTCGAGGGCGGTGAAGTGTTCGTAGAGCAGGATCGCGATCTGCACGATGGTGCCTCTCGGTAAGGGGCTATGACGTGTACTCAGGGATGGAACCGACGCCGGTACTCGGCGGGTGCCGTGCCCAGGTCGCGGACGAAGGCGCGGCGCATGGCCTCCGGTGTGCCGTAGCCGCAGGCGCGCGAGACCTCCTCAATCCCGTATCCGGTGTCCTCCAGCAGCCGCCGCGCCACTTCGAGCCGCACCTGGTCCACGTACCGGCCAGGTGAGGTGCCGATCTCCTCCCGGAACGCGCGGGCGAAGTGGCGGGGCGAGAGGTTCGCCCGCTCAGCCAGGGCGCTGACGGACAGATCCGCATCGGGGTGTTCGGCGATGTACTGCTGGATGTCGCGCAGCGGACGGCGCTGTGCGCTCTGCGCCGCGAGCTGGACGCTGAACTGCCGCTGATTGCCGGGGCGGCGGAGGAAGACGACCAGGAAGCGGGCGACGGTGAGCGCCACATCACGGCCGAGGTCCTCCTCCACGAGGGCGAGCGCGAGGTCGATGCCACTGGTGACCCCGGCGGAGGTGGACACCGGGCCGTCGCGGATGTAAATAGGGCCCGGATCCACCTCCACGGCCGGGAACCGCTCGGCCAGCCCCTCCCACAGCGCCCAGTGGGTCGTCACCCGGCGTCCGTCCAGCAGCCCGGCCGCGGCCAGCGCATAGGCCCCGGTGCACACCGACACCAGACGCCGCGCCGCCTGGGCGTTCTCCCGCAGCCACGCCACCACCCCCGGATCTATCGCCCGGGTGCCCTCACCGCCCGGCACGATCAGGGTGTGCGGAGCGGACGCGTCAGACAGCGCGAGGTCCGGCGTGACCGACAACCCGCTGGAGGTGCGCACCGGTGAGCCGTCCAGGCTGCCGGTCCTGATGTCGTACGCGCCGGGGACCGCACCGGCCGCACCGGCGAAGACCTCCAGCGGCCCGGTGAAGTCCAGGCTCAGTACGCCGTCGAAAAGGACGATGAGCACGGTGCGCCGTTCCATGGTGTCCATGCTGGCCGCCGAGAAGGACGGCAGCAATGACGTGCCTCCCACCTTTTCTGCCATCCGCTGGGCGCGTGATGCCACGGCACGGGGGCGCACAGGAGGTGGCGTCGGCGCTCGCGCTCTCGCAGCGCGGTCGCGCTTGGGCTCCGTCGTAGGGAAATCCTGGGCTTGCACTGGCGCGACGTGGACCTACCGGCGCACTCTGACCGTGCGGACCTAGCTCCAGCGCGGCGGCAGGGAGCTGTACGAGGACAGCACCAAGAACCGGCGCGCGAGGACGATCCCATCCCGCTGTTGTGCGTCACCCCGCCTCGGTGGCAACCCTTCGGCAGGCCACGCGGCGGACCGCTGTCGGGACGGACTGGGAGGGCGAAAGCCTCAGTAGCGCATCCCGGACGAAGAAGCTCGCCGCGCTCGCCGCCGAGAACGCGCGGCTGGTGGAGGACCTGGTGAAGAAGGGCCGCAACGTCGGCATCCTGGTGATCATCGCGACGCAGAAGGCGACCGGGGACGCCATCCCCACCTTCATCCGGGACGTGTGCCCGGTGGGCCTGTCCTTCGCCCAGAAGACCGCTGAAGCAGCCGTGGTCGCGCTGGGGGAAGACATCCGCAACTGGCCAGACTCCAGCCCGACAGCGCTCCAGGACCCTGCCTACCTCGGCGTGGCTGCCATGGCTCATCAGGGTCGCCCCGGCTTCGCCCGCATCCGCACGCCCTACGTCGCCGACGCCGACGCGGCCCGCATCGCCACCGACACCGCCCACCTGACCCGCGACCCCGCCGAACTCCTGGAACAACTGGCGGCCTCCGCGATGCGGGTGGACGACCCGCTCACCAAGCGGGAAGCGGCCTGACCCGTCCCGGCCCGCTCGTCACGACACCTGGAAGGAGGTGAACCCCACATGTCTGAAGATCGGATCACTCAACGCACGGTGACCGTGATCATGGGCATCATCGCGGCCCTGGCCTTCGTCTTCTCCTTCGGCAACGTCTGGGCCCTGGCCCTGCGCCTCGGCGTCCCCGGCCCCATCGCCCCGTTGATCGCCCCGATGGTGGACCTGTCCGTCGTCGGCCTCCTGGTCGCCCTGCGCTACCTGTCCCTGCGCGGCGTCCCGGCCGAGCAGATCAAGGGCGCCACTCGGCTGATGCACGTGTCCGGGCTGCTGACCCTGGCCCTCAACATCGCCGAACCCATCGTCGCCGGGCACTACGGCCGGGCCGCCGTGGACGCGGTCGCCCCGCTCCTCCTCCTGGGCTGGGGAGCCGTCGGCCCCCAACTCCTGCGCCACTTCCACACCATCGCCCACACCACCCAAACCCCGGCACCAGCCCCGGCCCCGGCCGCGCCTGACACTCCGGCGTCTGCGCCGGAGCCTGCCCCGACCGCCGAGCCGGTCTCGCCACCGGTCGCGCTGAAGCCGGAGACTTCCCCAGCGGTCACGGTGCCCGTGCCGCTGCTGAACGCGGCCCGCACCATCGCCGACACCTACCGGGCCGAACACGGCCAACCCATCACCCCGGCTCAGCTCCGGACCCGCCTCGGCGTCGCACTGCCGCTGGCCACCGCCGCACACGCCCAGCTCTGACCCCGTGCCGGCCGTCCCGGCAACCCAGAAACCCCCCGCCCCAACCGGGCTCGATTCGCCATGCCCCGAGCAGCACCCGCGCCCCTGGCCGAGTGCTGCCTGGGGTCCTCTTCCTCGAAAGGATGCGTCACCCGTGAAAGCCCCTCTGGACCTGCGCCACGTGGCGAGCCTGGCCCTGCGGGACCTCATCCACCTCGCCCACCTCCCCGACTTCGACCGCGTCCAAGACCAGATCAACCGAATCCGCGGCTGCACCCGACCGATTCAGCTCGTCGGCTCCACCGAAACCCGCGACACAGCAACGGACACCATCGTCCGCTCGTACAGCACCGCCGACGAACCCACCGGGCGGCTGCTGACCGCCTGCGGCAACCGCCGCTCCTCGCGCTGTCCGTCCTGCTCCCGCCTCTATGCCGCCGACACCTACCACCTGATCCGGGCCGGACTCTCCGGCGGCAAGAGCGTGCCGGAGACCGTGCGCACACACCCCCGCCTCTTCGTCACCCTCACCGCTCCGTCGTTCGGCCCGGTCCACAACCGCCGCACCACCGACGCGGGCAAGAACCTGCCCTGCCGCTGCGGCACCCGCCACCCCGTCGACGACCCCGCCTTGGGCACCCCGCTCTCCCCGGCCACCTACGACTACACCGGCGCCGTGCTCTGGAACGCCCACGCTGCGCGTCTCCTTCGCCAAGGTCGCCGAGTACCAGCGGCGCGGCCTGGTCCACTTCCACGCCGTGATCCGCCTCGACGGCCCCGAAGGCAGCAACGAGCCCCCGCCCCAGTGGGCCACCGCCGATGCCCTCACCCACGCGGTCACCGAGGCGGCCGAACGCGCCGTGCTCACCGTGGACTCCGACGCCATCGGCGAACGCCGACTCACCTGGGGCGATCAGCTCGACATCCGCGAGATCGTGGCTCTGGGCGATGGCGAACTGACCGATCAGAAGGTCGCCGCCTACGTGGCCAAGTACGCCACCAAGAGTGCCGAGGACTCCGGCACCGTGGATCGCTCCCTGCGCTGCCTCCACTGCGCCGGACGCGGCTACCAGCGTGGTCCCGATGGCTTCCGGGATCTGTGCGACGAGTGCGAGGGCACCGGACAGTCCGAACCCATCGCGGACCTGCCCGTGCACAGCCACGTCCGCCAGATGATCCGCACCGCCTGGAACCTCGGCCACCTCCCCGAGTTCGCCGAACTCAAGCTCTGGAAGTGGGCCCACATGCTCGGCTTCCGAGGCCACTTCTCCAGCAAATCCCGCCGCTACTCCACCACCCTCGGCGCACTCCGCGACATCCGCCGCACCTGGCGCACCGAGCAAGCACGCACCACAGACAACCGGCCCGAGCTGGACGAGGAAACCACCCTCGTCCTCTCCCACTGGCAATACATGGCCTCCGGCTACAGCCCCGGCGAAGAACTCCTCGCCTCCCAGGTACGCCACCACATCGCCCAAGCACGCGACCACGCCAACCGCCGCAAGACGGAAGGAGACCCCTGGTTGTGAGCGCGGGCCTGCCAACGACACACGTAGCCCTCACAGTCCCCGAGGTCATGACCGCTCTGCGCTTGAGCCGGAGCAAGACCTACGACCTCATACGAACCCACCAGTTGCCCAGCTTCACCGTCGGGCGTGCGCGGCGTGTGTCGCCGGACAGTCTGCGCGCCTTCATTCAGGAACAGATCGAGGAGAACGCGGCCTGATGGCATCCCGGAAGAGGAACCCCAACGGTGCTGGAAGCATCTGGCAGCGCAAGGACGGCCGCTACGAAGCCCGCGTGTACGTCCCGCAGCCTGAAGGCACCCGCAAGCGCAAGACGGTCTATGGCGCCACATGGGAAGAGTGCGACGAGAAGCGTCAGGAGCTCGTCCGGCGCGAGCGCCAGGGAATCCCGACGCCTTCCCGGTCCGCGAAGCTCTCCGAGTGGCTGCCGTACTGGCTGGAGGAGTACATCAAGCCGCCTCAGCGCAAGCGCACCACGTACGACAAGTATGAGATGCACGTGCGCCTTTACCTCGTCCCACAGCTGGGCACGCGTCGGCTGGAGTCGCTCAGCACCGCGAACGTACGACGGATGATCGCCGCTGTCACGGCGCAAGCCTCGGCCGCGACCGCGAAGGAATCGCACCGCGTGCTCAGGTCAGCTTTGACGGCGGCCTGCCGTGAGGAACTGATCAGCCGCAACGTCGCGCAGCTGGTCCCCGCGCCGCGTGTCGAGTCTCGGGAGCTGCGGCCGTGGACGCTGGACGAGACCAGGACGTTCCTGGAGGCCGCGCGTTCGGATCCCCTGTACGCGGCGTTCGTTCTCGCGGTCGCGCTCGGGCTTCGCCGTGGGGAAATCCTGGGCCTGCACTGGCGAGACGTCGACCTCGATCGGCGCACGCTGACCGTGCGGTCTCAGCTCCAGCGAGGGGGCAAGGAACTGTACGAGGACACCACCAAGAACCGTCGGGCGAGGACGATCCCCATCCCGCTGATGTGCGTCGCCCCGCTCCGCTGGCAGCGCTTTCGGCAGGCCGCGCAGCGGGCCGCTGCCGGGGCGGACTGGAAGGCCAGCGACTACGTGTTCACCACGCGCAGGGGTAGCCCCATAGAGCCTCGAAACCTGTACCGGTCCTTCGGCCGCATCGCCGAGGCCGCCGGACTGTCACGAATGCGTCTGCACGACACCCGGCACCTTTGCGCCTCGCTGCTCTTCGCGGCCGGGATCGCCCCGCGCGTCGTGATGGAGATCCTGGGGCACTCGCAGATCGCGGTCACGATGAACGTCTATACGCATGTGAACGACGACAGCCGTCGTGAGGCGATGGGCCACATGGACCGGCTGCTCCGGCCCCGTAGGTAGGAACTGCCGTCAACCTCTGCCGTCAACGCCCCCACGATCCAAGATCGTGGGGGCGTTTGGCCTGGTCAGGCATGGTGCCCCCGGCAGGATTCGAACCTGCGACACCCGCTTTAGGAGAGCGGTGCTCTATCCCCTGAGCTACGGAGGCCCGGCGTCAGGGCGGCATGGTGGTGCCGCCGCGGCGCGCCGTCACAGTGTAGCGGGTCGGGTGCGTGGTGCGTTCGGGTGCTCCGGGGTGGCGGGGGCTCGGGGCTGGGGTTCGGTTTGAGGAGGTCCCAGGGGGTCGATGTGGCCCCCTCGGAGCCGTCGGGTGGATCAGGCCCCTGCCCCCAATCCCGCGATCGGGTTCTTCAGCGTGCCGATCAGCTGGAGGGCGCCGGCCGGGTCCTGGAGGTCTACCATTTCGCGGTTGTTGCGGAGCTGGAGGCGGTTGAGGCAGGAGAGGGCGAAGTCCTCGGCGAACATGTCGTACTGGGCGAATTTGTCCGCGAGGTGGGGGGCCGAGTGCTGGTAGGACAGGACGCAGTCGGCGACCGTCTGCCAGAAGGTGTCTTCCTCCAGGAGGCCCTCGCTGACGAGGATGCCGTTGAGGAAGCGCAGGAAGCAGTCGAAGACGTCCGTGAAGATCGAGAGGAGTTTCTTGTCCTCGGGGACGTCTACGCGGATGCGTTCCACGGTCGGGGGGAGGACCGCGGTGGGGTCCATGACGGCGATCTCCTCGGCGATGTCCTTGAAGATCACGCGCTGGACGGCGCCGTCCTCGATCACCAGGATGACGTTCTCGCCGTGCGGCATGAAGACCAGGTCGTAGGCGTAGAAGCTGTGCAGCACCGGGGTGAGGTAGGCGTCCAGGTAGCGGCGTAGCCACGTGGCGGGGGTGAGGCCGGATTCCTCGATGAGGGCGCTGACGAAGGAGGCGCCGTCCGGGTCGGTGTGGAGGAGGGACGCCATGGTGGCCAGGCGCTGGCCGGGTTCCAGGGAGGGGACGGGGCTCTCGCGCCACAGGGCCGCCAGCATCTTGCGGTACGGCGAGCCCTTCGCCGTGGCCGTCTCGTACTGGCGGTGGTGGTAGCCGATGGCTGCTCGTTCCCGGATGATGGAGAAACCCGCGGCACGGAAGGTCTCGTCCGAGGCGATCAGAGAGGCCAGCCAGTCGTTGATGGCCGGTGTCGCCTCCATGTACGCCGCCGACAAGCCCCGCATGAAGCCCATGTTCAGCACCGACAGCGCGGTCTTCACATAGTGCTTGGACGGGTCGCTGGTGTTGAAGAACGTCCGGATCGACTGCTGGGCCAGGTACTCGTCGTCGCCGGGGCCCAGGCACACCAGGTGCTGCCGGGCGACCTCGGCGGCGAAGCTGACCGACAGCTTGTTCCACCACTGCCAGGGGTGCACCGGCAGCAGGTGGTAGTCGGCCGGGTCCAGGCCGAGATCGGTGAGGGCCTGTGCGAAGCGGGCCCGGGTTTCCTCGCTCAGTTCGGAGTGGATCAGGGCGTCGTAGTCCAGGTCCGTGGAGGACGTGAAGGTGGAGCGGTCGCGGCGGGCGGCGAGCCAGATCAGGTGGACGGGGCTCGCGGTCTCGGGGGCGTACGAGAGGTATTCGTGGATGCCGAAGCCGAGGCGGCCGTTGTTGGCGACGAAGCAGGGGTGGCCCTCGGTCATCCCCGTCTCGATCTCCTGGAAGCCGGATTTGGCCAGCTGGGCGGCGGCCTCCGGCTCGTCGGCCAGTTTGAACGCCGTCCCGGAGAGGGTGGAGCTGATCTCCTCGAGGTAGACGGGGAGGACGTCCTCGCTCAGGCCGAGCCGCCCGCGCAGCTCGATGAAGAAGTCCAGCGCGTCCAGGGGGAGTTCGGCGTCGGTCCGGTCGTGGCGGGTGATGCTGTCCGCCTGGACCAGCCAGTGGTCCAGGGAGAGGACCCGGGCGGCGAAGCGGTAGGTCACCGCCCCGTCGTCGCTGGTCACGGCGTAGCGGCCGTCGGGGCCGAGCTCGGGCGCGAGCAGGCGCTCGTGGGTGAACTCGGCGAGGGCCTTGCGGATGAGGAGGCGGCCTGCCCGGTCCCACAGGTCGGGGGTGAGGTGGGCGACGGCGTCGCGGGGGCTCATCGGGTCACTCCTTGGGCGTCGCGGTCGGTCCGGGCGGTCTGTTCGGTCCGGGCGGTCGGTTCGGTCCGGGCGGTCGGTTCGGTCCGTTCGGTCCGTTCGGTCCGGGCGTCGCGGTTGATCCGTTCGGTCCGGGCGGTGCGGGACGCGTCGGCGGCCAGTGCGGTGCGCGCGGCCTCGAACCGCTCGCGGGTGCAGATGCTGAGGTAGGCGTCCTTCTCGGGTTTGGCGATCTGCTCGACGATCTCGAAGCCGACGGCCGCGTTGAGCGCGTGCACCGCGTCGTTGCGCACATCGGGCTCCACGACGACGCGCCGGACGTGCGGATCGGAGAAGCAGAACTCCATGACGGCGTTGATCACGGCGAGGGTGAAGCCGTGCACCGGGGTGTCGGCCGGCGCGCACAGGAAGTGCATGCCGACGTCGCCGGGCCGGGCGGGGTAGAGACCGGCGAGTTCCACCCGCGACGGGTCGTAGCGCTCGGCCAGGAACGCCGGGCGTCCCTCGTGCAGGCCGATGAACGCCTCGTGGTGCGGATGCTCGTGGATCCTGCGGTACTCGGCGGTGACCTCCGCCTCGTCCGCCTCCTGCATCATCCAGTAGGACGCCTTGGGGTGGGTCACCCAGCCGTGCAGCAGCGCGGCGTCGGCCGCCGGGTCCAGGGCGCGCAGGGCGAAGGTGCCCAGGCGCGCGTCCTTGTGCTCGAAGATCGGCGGAGGCGTCATGACACGGCTCCTTCCGGTGCGCCGAACTCCTGGAAGGCGATGGACTTCTCCACCGGATAGTGCTCCCGCCCCAGCAGCTCACGGATGATCCACGCGTTGCGGTACGGGCCCATGCCCAGGTCCGGGGAGGTCAGGCTGTGGGCGTGGGTGGCGCCGTTCTGGAGGAAGATGCCGCGCCCGGTGGTGTCGATGCTGTAGTTGCGGGCGACGTCGAAGCGGCCGTGGCGGTCCCAGCGGATGCGGTCGCGCACCGGGTCCAGGAAGGCGGGCATCTGGTAGCGGTAGCCGGTGGCCAGGACGAGCCCCTGGGTGGTGAGCGAGAAGTCCCGCTCCTGCTCGGTATGGCGCAGCCCGAGGGTGTACGTCGCGGACTGCTCGTCGTACGCCGCGTCGGTGAGCGCGGTGTTGGTCAGCAGCCGGGTGGGCACCGGGCCGGTCACGCTCTTCTGGTACAGGAGGTCGAAGATGCCGTTGATGAGGTCGGCGTCGATCCCCTTGAACAGGCCCTTCTGCTCAGCCTCCAGCCGGTAGCGGGTGTCCTCGGGGAGCGCGTGGAAGTAGTCCACGTACTCGGGCGAGGTCATCTCCAGGGTGAGTTTGGTGTACTCCAGCGGGAAGAAGCGCGGGGAGCGGGTCACCCAGTTCAGCCGGTAGCCGCAGGTGTCGATGTCGGCGAGCAGGTCCTGGTAGATCTCGGCGGCGCTCTGGCCGCTGCCGACGACGGTGATGGACTCCTTGGACTGCAGCGCCTGCTTGTTCTCCAGATAGTCCGTGTTGTGCAGCAGATCGCCGCCGAGGCCCCGGCACACCTCGGGCAGGTACGGCGGGGTGCCGGTGCCCAGCACCAGGCGGCGGGCGCGGTGGGTGGTGGTCTCGCCGCTTGCGGGACGCAGGGCGCGCACCGTGTAGAGGCCGTCGGCCTCGTCGTACTCGACGCTCGTCACCTGGTGGCCGAAGCGGACGGAGGGGAGCTTCGCGGCGGCCCAGCGGCAGTAGTCGTTGTACTCGGCGCGCAGCGGATAGAAGATCTCGCGGATGTAGAAGGAGTACAGCCGTCCCGATTCCTTGAGGTAGTTGAGGAAGGAGTACGGGGAGGTGGGGTCGGCCAGGGTCACCAGGTCGGCCATGAACGGGGTCTGGAGGGTGACGCCGTCCAGCAGCATGCCCGGATGCCAGTCGAAGTCGGGCTTGCTCTCCAGGAACAGTCCGTCGAGTTCGTCGATCGGCTCGGTGAGGCAGGCAAGGCCCAGGTTGTAGGGGCCGAGCCCGACCGCGATGAAGTCGTAGGTGTGCGGGGTGGGCACGAGGGTCTCCGGCGGGGTGAAGGGACTCAGCTGGCGCGCGAGTGGCGGGGGCCGCTGAACTCGGGCTCGATGTGGAGGGCCAGGTACTGACCGGCGTGTTCGGCCAGCAGGTCCAGGACATACGCGATGTCGCTCAGCGAGGTCTCCGGGTTGAGCAGGGTGAACTTGAGGTGGTGACGGCCGTCGACGACGGTCCCGGCGACGACCGCCGCGCCGGAGGCGGCCAGCGCCTCCCGGGCGTGCAGATTGGCGCGGTCGACGAGGTCGGGGTCGCACGGCCCGTCGGACGGCGGTACGTAGCGGAAGACCAGCGTGGACAGCTGGGGCTCGGTGACCACCTCGTAGCGCGGGTCGGTGTCCAGCAGGGCCCATGCCTCGGCGGCCCGCTCCACCACCTCGTCGAAGAGCGTCCCGACGGCGTCCGCGCCCATGATCCGCAGCGTCAGCCAGAGCTTGAGCGCGTCGAAGCGGCGGGTGGTCTGGATGGACTTGTCCACCTGGTTGGGGATCAGCTTCCGGGCGCTGCGCTCGGGGTTGAGATAGTCCGCGTGGTACGTGGCGTGGCTCAGCGTGGCGCGGTCGCGGACCAGGACGGCGCTGGAGCTGACCGGCTGGAAGAAGGACTTGTGGTAGTCCACGGTCACCGAGTCGGCGCGCTCGATGCCGTCCAGCAGGTGGCGGCGGGTCGGGGAGGCCAGCAGTCCGCAGCCGTACGCGGCGTCCACGTGCAGCCAGGTGCCGTGCCGGTCGCACAGCTCGGCGATCTCGGGCAGCGGGTCGATGGAGCCGAAGTCGGTGGTGCCCGCGGTGGCCACGACGGCCATGACGATCAGGCCCTCACGGCGGCAGCGGTTCAGCTCATGGGCGAGGGAGACGGTCCGCATCCGGCGGTCCTGGTCGCAGGGGACCGGGATGACGGCCTCGTAGCCGAGCCCCAGGATGGCGGCGGCCTTCTGGATGGAGAAGTGGCTGACCTGGGAGGTGAGGATGCGCAGCCGGGGCAGGATCGCGGATTTGGCGATCGGCTCGCCGGCGGCGGTGGCCTCCTTCTCGACCAGGGTGCACGCCTCGTCGCGGGCCAGCAGCATCGCCTGGAGATTGGACTGGGTGCCGCCGCTGGTGAAGATGCCGTCCGCGGCCTCGCCGAGGCCGATGCGCTCGGCGGTCCAGTCGATCAGCCGGCGCTCGATCAGGGTGCCGCCGGCGCTCTGGTCCCAGGTGTCGAGCGAGGAGTTGACGGCGGAGAGGACGGCCTCGCCCAGCAGTGCGGGGATCACGACGGGGCAGTTGAGATGGGCCAGGTAGCGCGGGTGGTGGAAGTAGACGGCGTCCTTGAGGTAGACGCTCTCCAGCTCCTTGAGCGCGGCGTCCGGATCGCCGAGCGGGCGCTCCAGGTCGATTCCGGAGATCTCGGGGGCGAGTTCGGCGGGGGTGACGCCGGTGAAGGGGCGCTCGGCGCGGGCGACGGTGGCGGCCACCAGTCCGACGCCGTCGGTCACGGAGCGCCGATAGCGTTCCGCCGTACGGCCGTTGAAGAGGTGGGCCCTGCCATCCGCCGCCCCGGGTATCGGCTCCGGCGACGGGTCCTCAGCGGTCTGCGCGAGGAAACTCACGTTCTGTCCCTTCTGGAAACGAGCATGCGGGCGTGCGGACGGCGCGGGCATGCGGCTGGGTGGGGGAGGGCGGCCCACGGCCTGATGGCCTGATGGCCTGACGGCCTGATGGGCGTGCGGGAGCGCTGGACGTGGCGGCGGGGCGCGTGGGGGCGCGCCGAGCGGTCGGCCGGCCGGTGTCCAGCGGTCGGTCCTCTGCGGTCCTTCGGATGGATTCAGTTGTGCGACGCGGTTGTGTGTGCGTGTGTGGGGGGCAGCTGTGGGCCGGGGCTGTGGGGATGGAGAGCGGGTACGGCGACGGGGTCAGTCGTCGGTCGCGGGGCCGGTGCCCGACACGGCCTCCTCGACGAGCTGCTCCTCACAGGCGCCCAGGCGCCAGTAGCCGGTGAAGGTGACGGCCTTACGGTCGAAGCCGCGCTCGCGCACCAGGTGGCGGCGCAGCGCCTTGACCGTTCCCGCCTCGCCCGCGATCCAGGCGTACGGCGTGCCGTGGGGCAGCTCGGTGGCGCCCACCGCGTCCAGCAGCAGGGCGGAGCGCGGGGTGCCGGGGGCCACGGCGTCCCGGACCAGCCAGGTGATCTCGGCTTTCGCCTCGGTGCGCAGCTCCTGGATGTCCTCGGCGTGCTGGACCTCGAGCCACACCTTGACGGGGAAGTCGGCGGGCAGCCATTCGAGGATGCCCGCGATGGCGGGCAGGGCGGTCTCGTCGCCGGTGATCAGCACCCAGTCGGTCCTGGACGGCGGCCGGAAGTCCACCCCGCCGTTGTCCTCCAGGACCGGGCCCAGCAGGGTGACGCGGTCGCCGGCCTCGGCGCGTGCGGCCCAGCGGGCGGCGGGGCCGCTGTCGTGGTGGAGCGCGAAGTCCACGTCGATCTCGTCGGGGTCGCGGCGCTGTTGGCGCACCGTGTACGAGCGCATGATGCCGCGTTCGGCCGGGTCCATCGCCCGCCAGGTGGTGAACCAGCCCTCCCCGGCCTCGACCGGCACCACCGGGGCGGTCTGGCCGGGGTGCGGCAGGAAGAGTTTGAAGCGCTGGTCGCGGCCTCCGCTGATGAAGTCCTTCAGACAGGTGCCGCCGAAGGTGATCCGCGCCATGGACGGTCCGAGCGAGCGGGTCCGTACGACCCGCGCGTCGAAGAACCGGAACGGGACGGCGGTGGTGGTGGCGGTTTTGATGGCTGCGGTGGTCATGGGAGGGGGGTCTTCCCTTCGCTTGCCGTGGGGAGGCCGGGGCCAGCCGGTCGACTGACCGTCAGCTGACCTTCTTCGCGTCCTGGATGGCCTTGGTGAGGGATTCGACGAGCGGGGCGGCGCCGGCGTACGAGAAGCGCGGCTCGCTGCTCCAGGGGGTGAGCTGACCGGCCTTGACCGCGGCCAGCTTGGACCAGGTCGGCTTGGAGGTCAGGTCCTTGGGCTGGAGGGTCGCGGTGCGGTTGTCGAGGAAGAGCACATCGGCGTCGTACTTGTCGGCGTTCTCCCAGCTGAGGCTCTCGAAGTAGCCGCCCTTGTCGGGCTTTTCGGGGACGACGAAGTCGACGCCGAGCTCGCTGAAGTAGATCAGGTCGGCACTGATCCTCGGGTTGGAGACATAGAAGAGATCGGCGCTGGCGGAGCAGGCCATGACCTTGATCTTGTGCGATTTGACGGTTTTACGCAGAGTCTCGGCGGCCTTCTCGAACCGCGCCTTGGCGTCGGTGACCTTCTTGGCCTTCAGATCGGCGCCGAGCGCCTCGGCCAGTGCGGCGTAGCGCTTGATGGGCTCGAGCATGGAGATCCGGCCGGTGGTGATGGCGGCGCTGGGGGCCAGCTGCAGGATCTTCTGCTTGCTGTCGTCCGGGATGTAGAAGAGCGCGCCCGGGTCGTACATGTTGGTGATCAGCAGATCGGGGTTGAGCGAGGCGTACTTCTCGACGTTGAACTGCCCCCAGGTGTTGCCCAGGGACGTGGCCTGGTCGACGGGGAAGTCGCCCGCCTGGACGTCCCGCTTGCCGTTCTTCAGCGTGGTCGGGCCGAAGACGCCCGTGATCTGCTTCTCGATGCCGAAGTCGTAGAGCGCGGCCGCCGCGGCGATATAGGCGACGATGTGCTGTGGCCGGCTGTCGAGGCTGATCTTCTTCTTGCGGTCATCGGTGAACGACCAGGAGCCGCCGCCGTCGTCGCCGCCGGAGCCCGAACCGCCGTTGTCCCCGCAGGCGGTGACCAGGGCTCCGAGTCCGAGGGCGCCGCCCGCGGTGAGCAGACCGCGGCGGGAGAGGGGGAGTGCTCTGGCCTGGCGCATGTGGTGCTCTCTCTCGATGCATACGGGGTACGTGGTCACGGGACGGCGACCCGAGGACGTAGTTAGGTTAGCCTAACCAACCTGTTTGTCCAGTGGGTGGGGTCGTTCCGAACCTCACATCGAGGGGCTCATACGGCCGTTCAGGGCGGATTCACAGGTCCAGCACCAATCGCGGGCCACTGCAGCGTGAGACGCAGATCATCATCGTCTCGCCCGAGGCCCGCTCCTCGTCGGTGAGCACGGAGTCGTGGTGGTCCACCTCCCCCTCGAGGACGTCCGTCTCACACGTCCCACAGGTGCCCTCTTCGCATGAGTACAAAACCGGTACCCCCGCCGCCTCGACCGTGCGCAGCACGCTGCGCTCCGGCTCCACGGTGAGGGTCAGTCCGGAGCGGGTGAGCACCAACTCGAAGGCCCGGCTTTCCGATTCGGTGTCCGCGCCGTCCGTACGGGGCTGGAACCGCTCGGTGCGCAGGGACCCCTCCGGCCAGTCGCGGCACGCCTCCTCGGCGGCCTGGAGCAGCGGCTCGGGGCCGCAGCAGTAGACCAGGGTGCCGGGACCGGCCGGGGCGGTGAGGTGCGGCGCGGTGAGATACGGGGCGGTGAGATGCGGCGCGGTCAGATATGGCGCGAGGTCGAGCAGGCCCTCCTCGTCCTGCGGCACCAGGCGCACCTTGTCGCCGTGACGGTCGGCGAGCTCGTCCGCGAAGGCCATCGAGGCACGGGTGCGTCCGCCGTAGAGCAGCCGCCAGTCGGCGCCCGCGGCCTCGGCGGCGGCCGTCATGGGGAGGAGAGGCGTGATGCCGATGCCGCCCGCGATGAACAGATAGCGGGCCGCCGGGCGCAGCGCGAAGTGGTTGCGCGGCCCGCGCACCCGCACCGTGCTGCCCTCGGTGAGGGTGTCGTGCACATGGGCGGAGCCGCCGCGTCCGGCGGGGGCGCGGAGTACCGCGATCCGCCAGGAGGCGCGGTCGGCGGGGTCGCCGCACAGCGAGTACTGCCGGGTCGGGCCCGTGTCGAGGAGGAGGTCGAGATGGGCGCCGGGCTCCCAGGCGGGGAGGTCGCGGCCCGCCGGGTGGCGCAGCGTCAGCGCCACCACGTCCGGGGCCACCTCCTCCCTGCGGGCCACGAGCAGGGTGTCCTCGTACTCGCCGCCGGGGTTCATGAACGGGGCTCCTCACGGTGGCCGGTGGGCCGGTACTCGGCGGGACCGGCGAGGTGGTTTCCGGTGGAGTGGCTTCCGGCCGGGTGGTTTCCGGCGGGGTGGTCTCCGGCGGGGTGGTCTCCGGCGGGATGGTCTCCGCCGGGACGGTGGCCGCTGGGATGGGCGAGCATCCACTGCCACAGCTTGACCGGGTCCTCCGCGGTGCGCTCGGCGCCGCAGTGGCAGACCCCGTGCAGCACATCGGTGCCGGGCAGCCAGTCGATCCGGTACACCTCGGCCGTGGGCGTGCCGCTCGCCCACCCGTCGCCTGCCGCCCACCCGTCGCCCGCCGCCCACTCGTCGCCCGCCGCCACCCTCAATGGAGGCGCTGCGCGCTGCTCGCGCCTCATTTCGCAGCCACCACGGGCGCGGTCTTCTCCCCTTCGGCGGCGAGGCGGGCGAGGATGCGGCGCGCGGCCAGTCCGCCGGTGTCGATGTTGATGCTGAGCTCCTGGTAGCCCTCGCGCTCGGTGTCCAGCGCCTTCTGGAGCACGTTCAGCGCCGCCACGTCCTGGAGCACCACGGTCCGGTTGAGGTCGTGGAGGAAGGTGGACACCTCCTCGTCGTCCTGCGCGAAGTCCCGTGAGACGGCCCAGAAGTCGTACACATGGCGGTCGGTGGACGGGGTGATGGCGTAGGTGATCTCCACATGGAAGGCGTTCGGATCGGAGCCGTCCGGCTCCGGCAGTACCCCGACCGGGGCGATCCGGCTGTGCAGCAGATACAGACAGGGCGCGTGGTACTCGATGTCCTGCCAGCGGGTGATGCGGCCCTCGATGCCGGTGGAGCGGGCGTAGAAGGGCGGGCATTCGGCGTCGTCCATGTGCCGGCTGACCCGGACGACGCCCGCGCCCTCGTCGACCTCCGTGGTGATCGGGGTCTCGGCGACCTCGGGGGTGCCGATGTAACCGCCGTGCAGATACGTCTCGTGGGAGAGGTCCAGCAGATTGTCCACGAGCAGGCCGTAGTCGGCGTCGATCGGCTCCATGCCGCCCACCGTCGTCCAGCGCGGACCGGCCAGCCAGGGGGCGCGCGGCACTGCGCCGGGGTCGGCGAGCGCCGGGTCCCCGATCCACACCCACACCAGCGAGTCCTGCTCGACGACGGGGTAGGAGCGGACCCGGGCGGTGCGCGGGACGCGCTTCTGGCCCGGTACGAACACGCAGGTGCCGCCGGTGTCGTAGGTGAAGCCGTGGTAGCCGCAGACGACCGTGTCGCCGTCGAGACGGCCGGCGGTGAGCGGATAGCGGCGGTGCACACAGCGGTCGGCGAGCGCGATGACCTTGTCGTCGGACTCGGTGCGGTAGAAGGCGATGGGCTCGTCGAGGATGGTGCGCCCCAGCAGCTCGCGGCCGATTTCGCGGCCGTAGGCGGCGACGTACCACTGGTTCTTCACGAAGGCGGTCATGCGTGCCAGCGTGGTGACGCCCGTCACGTACGGGCAACGGCCCTTCCACTGGGTGGAAGGGCCGCGCGGGGAGGTGTGCTGCGGTGGGCCGCCGGGCGGGTCAGCCGCCGAACTGCCAGAAGACGGAGTGGTTCAGCGTCAGCAGGACGATCAGCAGGACCACATCGGCGATGCCGAGGGTGAGTCCGAGCAGCGCCCGGCCCCTGCGGCGGGTGTCCCGGGCGATGGCGAGCGTCCCGAGGACGATCGCGCAGGGCCCGAAGACCGCGTTGAACAGCAGCAGACCGATCAGACCGAGCACGAAGGAGGCGACGGCCATGCCGTCGGCGTCCCGGCGCGCCCGGACCGGGGAGGTGCGGGACGGTGCGGTGAGTGCCATGGGTCTCAGCTCCCCTTGTGCCCGGTGCGTTCGCGGATGAAGAAGATCAGCAGCCAGGCGCCGATGGCGCCCGCGGCGGCGAGGAACAGGGGGAGCGGAGTGTGCGCCGCCGCCCCCAGAAGAACTCCCATCAGGGCGAGTGCCGCGACGATGAAGAGCATGTGTGCCTCTCTCGAAGTGACGATCCGGATGCGGTTGGCGTGCGGGTGGTAGTTGTTCGGTGAACAGTTGGGATCACAACTGTTCACTGAGATCTAGAGTACCCCGCCGAACCCTGGAAAAATTCAGCGAACGGCTGTTTACTGAATGATATGAGTCACACGTCCGGGGTCCGGCAGGCCCAAAAGGAGAAGACCCGGCGCGCCCTGATGGACGCCGCGTTGGGGCTGCTGGAGGACCAGAGCCTGAGCAGCTTGGGGCTGCGCGAGGTCACACGGGCGGTGGGGGTGGCGCCGGCCGCGTTCTACCGGCACTTCCGGGATCTGAGCGATCTCGGAGTCGCGCTGGTCGAGGAGTGCCTGGGCAGCCTGCACCACATGATCGGCGCCATCCTCGCCGGTCAGGAGGGCGACGAGGAGCGGATCGAGGCCACCGTCGACGCGGTCGCCGAGCATGTCCGCCGCTACCCCGCGCACATCCGCTTCATCGCACGTGAGCGGCATGGCGGGGTGCGCCCGGTGCGCCAGGCCATAGCCGCCGAGCTGGACCGATTCGCGGACGAGGTGGCCATCGCCTTCCGCCCGCAGCTCCCGGCGGAATCCTGGCCACCGGAAGATGTCCGGATGCTTGCGGAGATGTATGTGGACCACATGGTGATGACGGCGACGGCGTTCCTGGAGGCGCAGGCCGATCACCCCGAGGCCGCGGACGAGCGGCGGGTGGCCGCCACGGCGCGCAAACAGCTGCTGCTGATCAGCCTCGGGCGCCGCCACTGGCACGACGCGTGATCTCTACGCCGTAGTCGCCGGCCGCGTCCCGGCCGGTGACCCGGACGCGTATCCGAACGCCGTTCGCCGCGGTGTCGAAGGTCTCGCCGGGCGCGTAGGCCGCGTCGCTGAGTGCGGGGTGGACATTGCGCTCCCGGGTACAGCCGCGGCCGTGGGGGGTGGAGTCCACGATGGTGACGGGGCCGCCGCCGGAGTCGACACCGGTGTCCACCCAGGAGATCAGTACCCCGGGCTTGCATATGGCCTCGTCGTTGCCGCCGGTCGCCCGCGCCTCGATCGCGTAGCCGGTGGACGGCGAGACGGGGACGAAGACCAGCTTGGTCCCCTCCGTGCGGCTCAGTGGGGACAGGGTGTGGGCGAAGACCCCGGAGCGGGCGGCGCACGCGATCTGCCGGGGGCCGAGCCAGCCCAGCTTCCACTTGTGCCAGGCCAGCAGGTCGTTGCCGGGCCCCCAGTCCTCGGACATCACATCCCAGTGGCCCGCCTTGTCGCCGCCGCCGTGGGTATAGAGGTCGGGCAGCCCGAAGACATGGCCGTTCTCATGGGGCAGAACGCGGAAGCCGGTGCGGCGCAGCGAGCCGGAGCCGTCGTCCTGGCGGCTGTAGACGAAGGAGACATTGGCCAGCGGGACGCCGTCGGCGGTCGGGGCGTGCTGGTTGTCGGCGTAGGTGACGGACAGCACGGCATGCGCGGCCGGCGGCCCGGCGTTCGGGGTGACCAGGACGTTCACCAGGTCGTAGCGGCGGAAGTCGACCTTGGGGTCGGCGGACTTGGCGATGTCGGCGACGAGTTTGCGATAGCCCGGGTCGAAGGGGCTGCCGCGCTTGATGCCGTACGCGCGGAACGGGCGCGGCATCCGCAGCCAGTGGGTGATCGGCATCTCGGGGCGGTAGTCCAGCCGCCCGTACGAGCTCTGCGCGAACCACCGGGAGGTCTGGGGGAAGAACTCCTCGAAGCGCTGGCGGGCGGTGCCCTGGCCGCGGACATCGGGGAAGTCGATCATGAGGTTGAGGGCGTGGACGGTGCCGGTGCTGCGGCTGTAGCCGCGGCCGGTGGGTATGCCCTCGGCCATCTGGAGCCCGGGTCCTGAGGCGAGGGCGCAGGGTGCGAGCGAGCCGAAGGCCGGGCGCGCGGAGGGCGCCGGGGCCAGCTCGGGGGGTGCGGGGGGCTCGGGACGCGGGGCCGCCGCCGGGGCGACCACCGCCACCGTGAGCACGGCGGCGGCGGCGAACGCGCTGCCTCTGCGAGGTCGGCGTATTCGTATGCGGGGGCGGGTGGTCCCATGCGTCTGGTCCATTGCCGACCACGGTGTGGCGGCGCGGACCGGGACGCCCGTGGGGTGGAGCCGAACGGTGGAATGGCCTGCTCCGTCCGGGCGGCGGGGGCGCCGGGCGGGTGTGAGGCAGGTCACCTGCGGACGCAGAAATTCCGGGGACTCTTTCCCCGTTTAACCGAGTGAACGCAGAAACGGGGACTCACTCCCCGGAAAAGTTGAAGCTCGAACGTCAAGGCCGGGGCGCGGCGCCGCCGTCAAGCCGCCGGAGCACCGGCCGCCGGGGCACCGGCCACCGGAGCACCGGAGCACCGGAGCACCGGCCACCGGAGAACCGTACGCGTGGAAGCCGTACGCAGAAGGGAGTGCTGTCATGGCCGCCGACACGATGACCGCGAAGTCCGCACAGCCCCGGCTGCGCGCGGACGCCCTGCGTAACCGGGAGCGCATTGTCGCGGCCGCCCGAGAGGTGATCGTCGAGTGCGGGGCGCATATCCCCCTCGATGAAATCGCTCGACGGGCGGGGGTCGGCAATGCCACGATCTACCGGCACTTCACGGACCGCCGTGAGCTGATCCACCATGTGGCGCTCTCGGTGATGTCCCGTGTCGCCGACCAGGCCGAATCCGCCCTGGCCGAGGAGACCGACACCTTCTCGGCGCTGCGGCGCTTCGTTCACGCCGCGGCGGACGAGCACATCGGCGCGCTGTGCCTGCTGCTCTCCGACGGCCTCGACAAGGAGCACCCTGATCTCATCGCCACCCGCGACCGTCTGGCGGACGGTGTCGAAGCCCTGATGGGGGCCGCGAAAGCCGACGGCAAACTGCGCACCGACATCGGCGTCGGTGACCTGATGGTCGCGCTCAATCAGCTCACCCGGCCGCTGCCCGGCAGCGACTGTGTGGACTTCGAGCCCTTTGTGCACCGGCATCTGCAGCTGTTCCTGGACGGGCTGCACACCCCGGCGCGCTCGGAACTACCCGGAAAGTCCGTGACCTTGGAGGATCTGCAGCACCGGCCGTGACAGTGACCTAAATCGCACCCGGCCGATCCCGGAGCACCGCTTATTCCGCGCACGTTCACACGTCTTCCTTACGTGCGTCGTCGCCTCTCGCTACCTCTTACCCAACGGCCTGTGCCGGTCTGACCTCGACCGGCCCCTTACGTCCCATTTCTCACTCTCCGCACCGCTAGGTAGGACCACCCATGCCCGAAACGGCTCAATTCGTCGATCCCCGGCGCTGGAAAGCGCTGATATTCATCGCCCTCGCCCAGCTGATGGTCGTGCTCGACGCGACCATCGTGAACATCGCGCTGCCCAGCGCCCAGGCCGATCTCGGCATCTCCGACGGCAACCGGCAGTGGGTCATCACCGCCTACGCCCTCGCCTTCGGCGGACTGCTGCTGTTCGGCGGCCGGATCGCCGACCTGTGGGGACGCAAGCAGACCTTCATCGTCGGTCTGATCGGCTTCGCCGCCGCCTCGGCCGTCGGCGGTGCCGCGCTGAACACCGGCATGCTGCTGGGCGCCCGTGCCCTGCAGGGTGTGTTCGGCGCGCTGCTCGCCCCCTCCGCGCTCTCGCTGCTCGCGGTGATGTTCACCGACCCCAAGGAGCGCGCCAAGGCGTTCGGTGTCTTCGGTGCCATCGCCGGTGGTGGTGGCGCCGTCGGTCTGATCCTCGGTGGTGTGCTCACCGAGTACATGGACTGGCGCTGGACCTTCTTCGTGAACATCCCGTTCGCCATCGTCGCCGCGATCGGCGCGGTCGCCGTGATCCGCGAGCCGGTGGAGAGCCACAACTCGTCCCGGCTGGACATCCCCGGCGTGATCCTGGCCACCACCGGTCTGGTCTCGCTGGTCTACGGCTTCACCCGCGCCGAGTCCGACGGCTGGTCCGCGGGCCCGACCATCGGCCTGTTCGTCGCCGCGGCCGTGCTGCTGCTGGCCTTCGTGATCGTCGAGTCGCGGGTGAAGGCGCCGCTGCTGCCGCTGCGCGTGGTCGCCGACCGCAACCGCGGCGGTGTCTACGCCTCGCTGGCTCTCGCCATCATCGGCATGTTCGGCCTGTTCCTCTTCCTCACCTACTACATGCAGGTCGTGAAGGGGTACAGCCCGGTCAAGACCGGCTTCGCCTTCCTGCCGATGGTCGCGGGCATGATCACCGGCTCGACGCAGATCGGCGCCCGGCTGATGACCCGCGTCCCGGCGCGGCTGCTGATGGGGCCGGGCTTCCTGGTCGCCTCGGTCGGCATGCTGCTGCTGACCCAGATCGATCTGGACACCTCGTACCCGGCGCTGATCCTGCCCGGGTTCCTGCTGCTCGGCCTCGGCATGGGTACCGCCTTCATGCCGGCGATGAGCCTGGCCACGCATGGTGTCGAGCCGCGTGACGCGGGTGTCGCCTCGGCGATGGTCAACACCTCGCAGCAGGTCGGCGGCGCCATCGGCACCGCGCTGCTGAACACGATCGCGGCGAGCGCCACCACCGAGTACGCGAAGTCGCATGCGGCGGGGGCCCCTTCCCGCACGGCACTGCAGCTGCAGTCGATGGTGCACGGCTACTCCGCCGCCATCTGGTGGGCGGTCGGCATCCTGGTGCTGGCCGCGGTCATCGCCATCACGTTCATCAACGCCGGACAGCCGGAGGGCGGCGGCGCGGTCGCCGGCTCCGGTGACGGTGCGGCGGAGGACGCTGTTCCGGTGATGGCGCACTGATGCGCTGAGACCTGCCCGTTGGGCTGTCGTTCCTGGGCGGACCTGTGTCAGGCGAAGGCCCCGCTCCTCCTCAAGATTCGAGGAGGAGCGGGGCCTTCGCGCGTCGTTTGAGGGGTTCGGGGCTTCAGGGGTTCAGGACTTTAGGACTTCAGGGTTCCAAGGCTTCAGGGTTCCAGGCCTCAGGGCTTCAGGGTTCCGGGGCTTCAGGGCTTGGGTCAGCGCAGCCAGGGGAGGTCGGCGCCCGCCGGCTGGAGGCCGTCCGCGATGATCTGGCATACGGCGCCGAACTGCTCGACCTGCTCGGGGGTGAGCCGGTCGAAGATGGCAGTCCGTACGGCGGTGACATGGCCGGGGGCGGTGTCCTGCAGCACCTTGAGCCCCTTGTCGGTCAGGACCGCGTTCTGTCCGCGCTTGTCGTCGGGGCAGTCCTCGCGCCGAACCCAGCCGTCCTTCTCCATGCGCGCGACGGCATGGGACAGCCGGGAGCGGGTGATCTTTGCGGCCTCGGCCAGTTCGGTCATCCGCATCCGGTGGCGCGGTGCCCAGGAGAGCTTCACCAGCAGGCCGTAGTAGACGTGGGGCATGCCCGCGTCGCGCTGCAACTGGCGGTCGAGATGGTCCTCCAGGAGCATGTTCGCCTGGACATACGCCTGCCAGCTGCGCTGTTCGTCTTCGGTCAGCCAACGCGGCTCGTCGGCGTCTGGGGGGGTTTTCATGGCGTCGTCCACGCGTCCATTCTAGGGAATTCTCTTTGAATCTTAAATAACTGTGCGCTACAGTGATAACTGTATGCTTGAGACTTCAAGCATCTTGGCGAGCTCTGTCGACTGACGAGGAGTCCTCATGTCCGCGCTCGACGGGCGCATGCCCGCGCTCTACCTCAGCCATGGTGCTCCGCCGCTCGCCGACGATCCGGTCTGGCCGGGACAGCTCGCCGTCTGGGCCGCCGGTCTGCCCCGGCCCACCGCCATTCTCATGATCTCCGCTCACTGGGAAGAGGCGCCCCTGGCGATCGGCGCCACCCAACAGGTGCCTCTGGTCTATGACTTCTGGGGCTTCCCTCAGCACTATTACCAGGTGCGGTACGCCGCGCCGGGCGCCCCCGAGCTCGCCGAGCGGATCCGCAAGACGCTGCGCACGGCGGGTACTCCGGTGCAGGACATCCCCGACCGGGGGCTGGACCACGGGGCGTATGTGCCCCTGGTCGAGATGTATCCGGAGGCCGACATCCCGGTTCTCCAGGTCTCGATGCCGACCCTCGACCCGCGGAAGCTGATGGAGATAGGCCGGAAGCTGGCGCCGCTGCGGGACGAGGGCGTCCTGATCGTCGGCAGCGGCTTCTTCACTCACAACCTGGCCGCGCTACGGCAGATAGGCCCGATGCCGCCCAGTTGGTCGGCCGAGTTCGACGACTGGGGGCAGCGGGCGCTGGACGCCCAGGACATCGACGCGCTGCTGGACTTCGAGCACACGGCCCCGGCGGCGGGGCTCGCCCATCCGCGTACCGAACACTTCGCGCCGCTGTTCGTCACGCTGGGCGCGGCGGAGGCGGAGCTGCGCGGCCAGCGGAGTGTGATCGACGGGTTCTGGATGGGGCTGGCGAAGCGGTCGTTGCAGTTCGGGTGAGGGGTGAGGGGTGAGGGGTGAGGGGTGAGTGAGGGTGAGGGGCGAGGGGGAGCGGGGCGGGGGCGGCTCAGTGGGCTGTGGCTCAGTGGGGTGTGGCTCAGTGGGTGTGGCTGAGCGGGTACGGCCCGGCTGGGGCTCTTGTCAGAGCACCGGGTCGATCATCGCGCAGGCGTGCAGTGCGGCGGCCAGGGCTGTCGGGTCCGTACCTCGGGCGACGTCGAGGGCGGTGTCGGTCAGCTTGATGGCGTGCTCATCACCGTGCGCGGCGGCGTGGGCGAAGACCTCCTCGGGGGTGACGCCGTCCGCGTCCACGGAAGGCAGCCGGTCGGCCGGGAGCGGCTCTCGTGGCGCGTACACCGCCGTGACCGCGGCGCTCGCCGCCCATGCCGCGTCCAGGCTCGGCGCCCACAGCTCGCGCGGCAGCGCGGGCAGGGCGCGCAGGACGGCGTTGGGCGCGGTCGCGGCGTGGACCAGCATGATCGGTTCGCCGTGGCCGTGGGTGGCGTAGCGGTGTGTCGCGGCCCGTACGAGCTCGGTCAGCCGTCGGCGCGCCTCCTCGGGCTGGTCGGCGAGGCTGCCGAGGCCGGGGCCGGTGTCGGGGCCGGTGTCGGTCGTTTGGCTGGGCTGCGGGGCGGTGGGCGGCCAGGTGGGGAAGGCGGTGAGCCGGGCCAGCCGTTCCCGTATGCCACCGCTCTGGTCGGCGATCGGCTCCACGGCGGCCAGCGCGTCGGCCGCCGATCCGGAGGCGGGGCCCGGCTGCTGTCGGAGCGGCGGCAGCGGGGCGTGGCGGGCGGCCCAGTAGCCGAGGGCGTGGGCCAGCTCGGCGGTGCGGGGAGCGGCCGTCGTGCCCGGGTCGTCCAGCAGGGTCCGTACGGCGTGGCCGACGCGGATCACCGGATGCGTCGCGCCGCCGGCGATGCCCGGCAGCAGCCGCGGCCACCACACGGCGAGCACGTCCTGCCAGGGGTGGTCGGCGAGTTCCCGGTCGAAGTAGGCGGGCCAGTCGGCGAGCCGGCGTGGATCGCCGAGCGCCTCGTGCCAGTTCCCCTCGGTGATCGCGGCGTACGAGCGCGGCATCTCCTCCAGCTTTTCGCGATAGCGGTCCAGCCAGCGGTGCACGGTGCGCCCCTGTCCGTGGCGCACCAGTGCCTCCACGGCCATCGGCGCGTGATTGCTGAGCCATCCGTGACGCTCGGGGCCGGAGGCATGCAGTCGCTCGAGGGCTTCGTCGAGAGTTCCACTCGTGTCGTCTGTCATGACCTCACGCTAGGGAGGGCGGGACGGCCCCGGAACGGACCGGGGACGGAAGCGTGCGGGGACCAACGACCTAAGCCGGGGGCTGAGGGCTGAGGGCTGGGATTGGGGGCTGGGGGCTGGGGGCTACTCCCGAGGGTGCTCCGCCCGTACGTGGAAGACGTAGAACGACATGCCCAGCATTACGAGCCCCGCTGCCAGCCCGATCCCCGAGGACCGGTACACCGACCCTCCGCTCACGGAGTGCAGAAAGCCGAGCGCACAGCCGAGGACCGTCCCGTAGAGCACGGCTCGGATCTCCGGCATCAGGCCTGGCGTCATCCTGCCGAGGGCGTAGCAGAGCGCCCCGACCACCGCCGCCGACACCACGCCGAAGATGGCGGCCGTGGGGATGGTGGAGCCCTGGTTGTGGGTCACGAACATCACCCAGCCGCCGTAGAGCACCGCCAGAACGGCTGGGACACCCCAGGAGGCGGAGGGATGCAGCTGGAGAGGGAGCCGCCGTGGATGGCGGTGGTGGCGCACGGGGGCGGTGGGGGCTGTGGGGGCATTCATGGCGGAACCTCCTCGTCGCCGCGTCCCCGCCCCGGTCTGTCACTTTCCAGCGCACACCCATGCGGAGGACCGGGCAACCGGGCGCGATGGGCCGTACGGGCAACCGGCGGCCCGCGAGATTCGTCTTGACAGATGAGAGAAGGGCGGGGGAGCCGTGGCGGGCGACCGCACAGGGGGTCTGACCTGCGCTTCCCGGTGTCTCGGCAGTGCGCTGGCCCGCGTGTGGCTGGACAGGATACTGCATGATCGTAAAAACGTGGGGGCCTGATGGGAATTCTGTCCTGATTCCAGTCGTTGTTTCCTTCGGACGGGGCACCCGACACCGGAGAGTCCGTCCATAGTCCGCGCCCGATCCATCTGTAAGGGAGCACGCATGGCAACCCGTGCCGTCGCCCGTAATCAGTCCGCCGCCGGTGGTGGCGCTGATGGGGCCAACAGTGTTCGCGCCTCAGGCGGGGAGATCGCCGATCGCGACCTGGTCGGCATGTATCTCGACGAGATCGCTCGCACCCCGTTGCTGGACGCGGCGAAGGAGGTCGAGCTTTCTCAGTCCATCGAAGCGGGGGTGTACGCCCAGCAGATCCTGGACGGGGAGGTTGAGGATACCCCTGCCGCAGGTGCGAGCCGCGAGGAGCTGGAGGCGATAGCCGCCGAAGGCGCCCGCGCCAAGGACGTCTTCATCCGCTCCAATCTGCGCCTCGTCGTGGCTGTGGCGCGCCGCTATCCGCGCAGTGGGCTGCCCTTGCTCGACCTGATCCAGGAGGGCAACGCGGGCCTGGTGCGCGCGGTGGAGAAGTTCGACTACACGAAGGGTTTCAAGTTCTCGACCTATGCCACGTGGTGGATCCGTCAGGCCATCACGCGCTCGATCGCGGATCAGTCCCGTACGATCCGGCTGCCCGTCCACCTGGTCGAGGAGCTCGGCCGGATCCGCCGGGTGCAGCGGGAGTTCAACCGTGAGCACGGCCGCGAGCCGGAGCACGCCGAGATCGCCGAGGAGCTCGGCTCCACGATGGAGCGGGTCTCGGATGTGCTCGACTGGGCCCGTGACCCGGTCAGTCTGAACATGTCGGTCGACGACGAAGGGGAGACCCAGTTCGGCGATCTGCTGGAGGACACATCGGCCGTCTCGCCCGAGCAGTCGGTGATGACGCTGCTGCGCAGCGAGGAGCTGGAGGACCTGATCGGCCGCCTCGACGACCGCACCGCCTCCATCATCAAGGCGCGGTACGGCATCGACGACGGCCGGGAGCGCACCCTGACCGAGGTCGGCAAGCAGCATGGCCTCACGCGTGAGCGGATCCGCCAGATCGAGAAGCACGCATTGCTTGAGCTGAAGAAGATGGCCCGCCAGACCGGTTTCGACGCAGCGGCTTGAGTTCTCGGGCCAGCAGACCCCAGCCACCAGATCCCCTCCAACCCCTAGACCGAGCCCCGGCGCCTCCCCCCCCTGGCGTCGGGGCTCGCTTGTGTCTGTCTGTCGGGGTCTTCTGGGTCTGGGGATGGAGGAGCGATTGGTGAGACGGCGAAGCCGCCGTCCACGGTGGTCAGACGGCGAAGCCGCCGTCCACGGCGATCGATGCCCCGGTGATGTAGCGGCCGCTGTCGCCCGCGAGATGGGCCACGGTCGCCGCGATCTCCGTGGTGCGGCCGTAGCGCCCGAGCGCGGTGAAGCCGCTCTGGAAGGCGGCGTTCTCGCCGTCGGCCGGGTTCATATCGGTGTCCACGGGGCCGGGGTGTATCAGGTTGGCGGTGATTCCGCGCGGGCCGAGCTCACGAGCCAGGGCCTTGGTGAGACCGGTGAGCGCGGTCTTGCTGGTCGCGTAGAGGCTGCCGCCGGGGAAGGCGACGCGCTCGGCCATGCAGCTGCCGATGTTGATGATCCGCCCGCCGTCGGCCATATGCGCGGTGGCCGCCTGCGCCAGGAGGAACGGCGCCCGGACGTTCACGGCGAACACCCGGTCCACATCGTCCAGCGACAGCTCGGCGATGGGGCCGAGGACGCCGACGCCCGCGTTGTTGACCAGGATGTCCAGGCGGCCGAACTCGGCGGCGGCCCCCTCCACGGCGGCCCGCACCGCCTGCGCGTCGACGCCGTCGGCCTGCACGGCCCAGGCGCGGCGGCCGAGCGCCTTGATCCGGTCGACGACATCAGCCGCGCGTTCGGCCTGGCTGTGGTAGGTCAGGGCGACATCGGCACCCTCCTCGGCGAGCCGGATCGCCACGGCCTCGCCGATGCCCCGGCTGCCGCCGGTGACCAGGGCCGCCTTGCCGTCGAGTGTCATGCCTTCTCCTCTATTCCTTGTGTTCCTGGTATGCGGTAAAGATTCCGCTTTGCGGTGGTCCCAGAGGACATGACTCGATCCTGGCCGGGCGGGCCGCGGAAGTCCGGCGGGATTCGGACGGTGCGCTAGGGCGATGAGCGGCGTTCGGCGTTCGAGGGCCGGGGCCGGGGCCGGGGACCGGGGACGGGGGCCGCGGGGGCCGCGGTCAGAGGCAGCGGCCCGGGGCCCCGGGGCGGGACCAGTCAGGGCGTGAGGAGGCTGGGAGCCGCTGAGCCAGGGCGTGAGGCGGGCCGGGGCCGCTGAGCGACCGCGAGCCACGAAATATGCCCGGTCGAGTTTGTTTCGTGCCCGAGTCTGTTTACTTTCCTGCATCGCCCACGTAATCTGACCGCGAAATCACAGGTTCGGGCATGGAAGGGACGTAAACCCACATGTACGCACCGGAGCGTCAGCAGGAGATTCTCCGGCTCGCCCGCGAGAGCGGGCGGGTGGATGTCCTGTCCCTCGCCGAGGAGTTCCAGGTCACCGCCGAGACCGTACGGCGTGATCTGCGCGCCCTCGACCGGGCCGGGCTCGTCCGCCGTGTGCACGGGGGCGCCATCCCGGCGGGACGGCTGGACTTCGAGCCCGATCTCGCCGAGCGCGAGTCCACCGCCGCCGATGAGAAGGACCGGATCGCGCGGGCCGCCGTCGCCGAGCTGCCGTCCGACGGCAGCGTGATCATCGACGCCGGTTCGACGGCGGCCCGGTTCGCCGCCGCCCTCCCGCTGGAGGCCAAGCTCACCGTCGTCACCCACGCCCTGCCGGTCGCCGCCCGCCTCGCCGATCACCCCGGTATCGCGCTGCACCTCGTCGGCGGGCGGGTCCGCCATCGCACCCGGGCCGCCGTGGACGCATGGGCGCTGCGCGGCTACGGGGAGATCAAGGCCGATGTGGTCTTCCTCGCCACCAACGGCTTTTCGCTGGACGGCGGGCTCACCACACCCGACCTCGCGGAGGGCGCCGTCAAGAGCGCCATGATCGCGGCGGCCCGGCGGGTGGTGCTGCTCGCGGACTCCGCCAAGTTCGGCCGGGAGCACTTCGCCCGGTTCGGCGGCCTGGACGATGTCGATCTGCTCATCACGGACACCGGGCTCAGCCCCCAGGACGCCCTGGCCATCGAGCGCCAGGGCACGGAAGTGGCACGCGCATGATTCTCACCGTCACCCCCAACCCCAGCCTGGACCGTACGTACGAGATCCCCGTGCTGGAGCGCGGCGCCGTGCTGCGGGCCACGGCCGACCGGGTCGACCCCGGCGGGAAGGGCGTCAATGTCTCGCGCGCCGTGGCCGCCGCGGGGCAGCGCACGGTGGCCGTGCTGCCGCTCGGCGGACCGGAGGGCGCGTTGCTCGCCCGGCTGCTGGAGGAGCTGGGCATCGAGGCGGCGGGCGTGCCCGTGGCGGGCTCGACCCGGGTCAACATCTCCGTGGCCGAACCGGACGGCACCCTCACCAAGCTCAACGCGAGCGGGCCCGAACTGACCGACGCCGAGGCCGAGGCGGTGCTGGAGGCCGTCCGGACGAGGGTCGAGAGCGCCGACTGGATCGCCTGCTGCGGCAGCCTGCCCCGAGGGCTCGCGCCCGAGTGGTACGCCGAGCTGGTGGCGCGGGCCCACCGGGCGGGCGCCCGGATCGCCCTGGACACCTCCGGCCCCTCGCTGACCGCCGCCCTGCGCGAGCGCCCGGATGTGGTGAAGCCCAACGCCGAGGAACTGGCCCAGGCCGTGGGCCGTCCGCTGGCCACCGTGGGCGAGGCGGTCAAGGCGGCCGAGGAACTGCGCGGGCTGGGTGCCCGCGCCGTACTCGCCAGCCTGGGCGCCGACGGCCAGCTGCTGGTCGACGAGACCGGCGCGTACTTCGGCACCGCCCAGGTCACCGCCGTGCGCAGCAACGTCGGCGCGGGCGACGCCTCGCTCGCCGGATTCCTCGCGGCGGGCGGCTCCGGGCCCGCCGCACTCGCCTCGGCCGTGGCCCATGGAGCGGCCGCGGTGCAGCTGCCGGGCAGCGCCATGCCGACCCCGGCCGACCTCGACCCGTCCGCCGTGGTCACCACGGCCGACATCCCGCTGGACCGTGTGCTCAAGGAGCCCGCGTGACCGGCCGACCCCACTCCCACCCCTCAATCCCCACTCCGTCCGCCCGCCTCCCCCAGGGCGGCACCGCACACAAGGGAGCCGCGAGATGAGTGAGCTGATCACCGCGGATCTGGTCGACCTTGACCTGTCCGCCGACACCAAGGAAGCCGCCGCCCGGTCGCTCGCCGAACGCATGGTCGAGGCCGGCCGGGTCACCGACCTCGACGGCTTTCTCGCCGATGTGGCGGCGCGCGAGGAGCAGATGCCGACCGGCCTGGACGGCGGCATCGGCATACCCCACTGCCGCAGCGCCCATGTCACCGAGCCGACCCTGGCCTTCGGGCGCAGCGCGGCCCGGATCGACTTCGGCGCGGCGGACGGACCGGCCGATCTGATCTTCCTGATCGCCGCCCCGGCGGGCGCGGACAGCGACCATCTGACGATCCTGTCGAGCCTTGCGCGGCAGCTGATGAACGCCGACTTCACCGCTGCCCTGCGCTCGGCCGACCAGCCCGAACAGGTGGCCGCCCTGATCCGCGGCGAGGAGCCCGCCGCAGCTGAGCTCGCCGCTGAGGAGCCTGCTGCGGTTGAGCCCGCCGCGGCTGAGCCCGCCGCTGAGGAGCCTGCTCCGGCCGAGCCTGCCGCCTCCGACTCGGCTGCGGCCTCCGACGCCTCCCAGCCCGCGTCGGAGCCGGTGGCCCCCTTCCGGATGGTGGCCGTCACGTCCTGCCCCACCGGTATCGCCCATACCTATATGGCCGCCGAGTCGCTGGAGAACGCCGCTCGTGAAGCCGGCGTCGAGCTGGTGGTCGAGACCCAGGGCTCGGCCGGATTCGACAAGCTCCCCGCCGCCACCATCGCCGCCGCCGACGCGGTGGTCTTCGCGCACGATGTGGAGGTGCGGGAGAAGGCCCGCTTCGCGGGCAAGCCGACGGTGGACGTCGGGGTGAAGGCGGCCATCAACCGCCCCGCCGAGCTCATCGCCGAGGCGCGTGGGAAGGCCGCACGGGGCGAGATCGCCGCACCGGCCGACGGCGCGGCGGAGGGCTCGGCGCCGATGGACGCGGACGGCGCCGCCGGTGACGGCTTCGGCACCCGGCTGCGCAAGTGGCTGATGACGGGCGTCAGTTACATGGTTCCGTTCGTCGCGGCGGGTGGTCTGCTGATCGCGCTCGCCTTCGCGATCGGCGGCTACGAGATCGCGAGCGCCAAGTCCGTGGCGGACCACTTCGTCTGGACCGAGACCAGCAGCTGGGCGGCGCTGCTCTTCCAGATCGGCAGTGCGGCGTTCACCTTCCTGGTGCCGGTCCTTGCCGGCTATATCGCCTACGGCATGGCCGACCGGCCCGGTCTGGTCCCCGGCTTCGTGGGCGGCTACATCGCGACCACCATCAAGGCCGGATTCCTCGGCGGTCTGGTGGCGGGCCTGATCGCGGGCGCGGTCGTCATGGCCATCCAGCGGTTCAAGGTCCCGGCGTCGCTGCGCGGCATCATGCCGGTGGTGGTGATCCCGCTGATCTCCTCCGCGATCGTCGGTGTCCTGATGTTCGTGGTGATTGGCAAGCCCATCGCCTCCGCACAGGAGGCGATGACCGACTGGCTCAACGGACTCTCCGGCGCCAATGCCATCGGCCTCGGCGTCCTCCTCGGCCTGATGATGTGCTTCGACCTGGGCGGCCCGGTCAACAAGGTGGCCTATGCCTTCGCGACCGGCGGTATCGCGGTGTCGGACCCGTCTACCGGAAGCCTCAAGATCATGGCCGCGGTGATGGCCGCCGGTATGGTCCCGCCGCTGGCGATGGCCCTCGCCACCACCGTGCGCGGACGGCTGTTCACCAAGACCGAGCGGGAGAACGGCAAGGCCGCCTGGGTGCTGGGTGCCTCCTTCATCAGTGAGGGCGCCATTCCGTTCGCCGCGGCGGATCCGCTGCGGGTGATCCCCTCCTCGATGGTGGGCGGTGCCGTCACCGGCGCGCTGTCGATGGCGTTCGACTGCACGCTGCGCGCCCCGCACGGCGGTATCTTCGTGGTCCCGCTGATCGGCCAGCCGTTCCTCTACCTGCTGGCCATCGTGGCGGGCACGGCGGTCTCGACTGGTCTGGTGGTCTTCCTCAAGGGGCTGCGGAAGACGGCGGAGCCGGGGGCCACCGGCCAGGCGGGCGGCGGTGCTGCCACGGGCGGCACCACCGAGGACGAGTCGAAGGTGGCGGTGGCGGTCTGACCGCATCTCAGCCACCCCCTGTCGGGCCCGGCGGCCCGCCCACCTCTGTGGGCGGGCCGCCGGTCTCCGTGGGCAGACCGCGTGAGGCGTAGTAGGCGCCGAGTGCGGCCTCGCCACCCGACCCCATGGCGGTCGCGATCCGCTGGAAGCGGGCCGACCGCAGATCACCGGCGGTGAAGACCCGGGGATGCTGGCTCCCGGGAGGGCAGTACCCGGACCGGTCGGTGGCCACGGCCCCGGCCGGGGGCGCCGGGGCGCTGCCCAGGTTGAGGACGGCGAGATCGGCCGTGAGCGTCCGCCGCTCGCCTCCCACCGTCTCGGCCTCGGCGATGACCGGTGCCGACGCGGACCCGGGTCCCAACTCCAGCCGCCGCACGGCCACCAGCTCCACCCGGGGGTCCCGCCGGATCTCCTCGGTCTTGTAGGTGTCCTCGGGCGGATACACCACCACAAAGCGGGCCTTGAGCTCCGGATGGGCCCGCGCCACGGTACCCAGGGGCCGGTCCGCCCCCAGGACCAGCACCGTCCGGTCGTCGATCGCCGCCGGATCCGCCTCCCACAGCTGAGGCAGCGCCCGGCCGTCCACGCGCCCGAGCCATCCCGCTCCCTCGGGGCCCAGCGGCCCGACCCCCGTGGCGACGACCACATACGGAGCGGTCAGCCGCGAGCCAGGAGCCCGATCGGGCCCCGCGGCCTCCACGGTTTCCACAGGCTCCACGGACTCCACCGGCTCGATCGTGACCTCGACGCGATCGTCGAAGGCATCGATCAGCGTGGCGCGGCGGCCCAGCTCCACCCGGCACAGATCACACTGCGCCAGGTCGGCCTCGATCGCCGCCGCCAGATCCGGGCCGTTGGTGGCGGTGAGGACATTGCGCACCACTGGGATGCGCCGCAGCGCCCCGCACAGGGCGCCGCCCGACTCGATCAGCACGGAGCGCAGCCCCACGCTCGCCGCCATCACGGCGGCGGCGCAGCCCGCCGGGCCACCGCCGACGATCAGCAGATCCGTATCCATCCGAAGCCCCCCTTCTCTTCATCGCCCCGGCCCGCTTCTCCCGGCCGGATGCTTCCTTTCTCCGGCCCTCGAGGATCAGAGGCCGTAAAGATCCCGGTACGCGGGGAAGACACCGCCCGGACCGTCCACGGTCTCCGCCGCGAGCACCGCCTTGACCACCGCCCGGGTCAGCACATCCGCCCCGGCGGTCAGCACCTCGTTCAGCGCACCGCTCTCCCGGTGCACCCCGAACGCCGGATCGCCGGCGTCCTCGGGGTCGCCCTCCGGTATCAGCGGGCGCCCGCAGGTGGCCAGGGCGAAGACCGAGTCGCCGTCGGAGAGCAGATGCACCGGCCGGATGGCCCGCGCCAGACCGTCGTGTGCCGTCCCCGCGAGCTTCTGCGCCTGGGCCCGGGTGAGTACGGCGTCGGTGGCGACCACGGCCAGCGTGGTGTTCAGCGGAGGCCGCACCGAAGCGGCCTGCCGCCGCTCCGACTCGGCCCGCGCGGCGGCGAGCCGACGCATCGCCTCCACGTGCACGGCCGCACCGGGCCGGTGCGGCCCGCCCGCCTCCGACGACCCGTAGTGCTCCCCGTACAGCGCACCCGTACCGGGATCGACGACCGATCCCGCGGCGTTGACCACCACGAGCGCGGCCACCGTGACGCCGGATGGCAGCACCATGGAGGCCGAACCGGTGCCGCCCTTGAGCCCACCGGCCACCGCGCCTGTGCCCGCCCCCACATTGCCCCGCGCGACCGGGGCCCCCGTCTCCGAACCGGCCGCCGCCTCGATCGCCTCGCGCCCCAGCGCGGCGTCCGGGCGGGCCCGCCAGTCGCCGCCCCGGCCCAGGTCGAAGAGGGCGGCGGCCGGGACCACCGGAACGACCTGCGCCGGATCGGGGCCGACCCGGAAGCCCCGGCCATGGTCCTCCAGCCAGGAAGCCACCCCCGAGGCGCTGTCGAGTCCGAAGGCGCTGCCGCCGGTCAGTACGACGGCATCGACGCGCTGGACCAGATTGCGCGGATCGAGGGCATCGGTCTCCCGGGTGCCCGGCCCACCGCCGCGCACATCGACGGCGGCGACCGCACCGCCCTCGGGGGCCAGCACCACGGTTGTCCCGGTGAGCCGGCCGCCGCCGGACCGCTGGGCATGGCCCACCCGCAGTCCGCGGATATCCGTCAGGCCGTCGGCCGGACCGGTGGGAACTGATTCGGGGTTTGTCCGCTCGGCATCCATGGAAGCTATGCGTAGCACGGGAAGCCGTGGCATGGTCGAGTAGCGAGGCGCGAACCACCCCCGTATCCGCCCTTCCGCGATCGCCGCCGAAGCGCGCCGGACGGGATGAGGACCTCTCATATAGAGGGCGTTCATCAGACGTTGATGGCTTGGCAGCAATCTGAGCTGTATGCCGTTCGCCCCCGTCCGAAAGAAGACCGCCGTGCCCCGTACGTCTCGGACGGAGGAGCTCCCGACACCGGCCGCCGACCCTCGGCGGGCCGCCCGGGTGGCCCTCCGCTGGATCAGCGAGCCGGACTGCACCGAGGAGCTCACCCATGCCGAGCTGCTCGACCAGGCGGCCCGGACCGCCGCCGCGCTCACCCGGCTCGGCGTCCGCGCCGGGGACCGGGTGGCGGTCCATCTGCCGCTGGTGCCCGAGTCCGTGATCGCCACGCTCGCCTGCGGCCGGCTCGACGTCGTCCGGGCCAGCCTCCCCGTGGGGCTGCGCCCCCATGAGTTGCGCGACCGGATCAGGGAGGTTGGCGCCAAGGTCGTCATCACCGCGGACGCCGGGCAGCACGGCGGGGAGATACAGCCGCTCAAGCGCCATGTCGATCGGGCGCTGGCCGGCTGCCCCGAGGTGCGGTCCGTACTGGTGGTCCACCGGCTGGCCTGCCCGGTGTCCTGGAGGCCCGGCCGTGACCTGTGGTGGCACGACGAGCTCGGCCGATACACCGAGCCGCTACCCGGGCCGTACTCTTGAGGTATGAGCACCGCCCCTGCCCCTGGACCGCGCGATCCGGCCGCCGCGCTGATCTTCGACGATCCCTTCGTGCAGCGGTCATCGGACGATACGGACCACGGGTGGGGCGAGCGGGTTCCCGGCGGCGACAGTGCCGACGATGCCGCTGATCTGGCCCGGTTCCTCGACGAGAAGCCGCCCCACCACCTCTGACGGATTCCTAGGCGCTGGAGCCGCTGCCGCCACCGTCGCGGGCGGTGGCGCGCTGTGCCACCAGCTCGTCGCGGATCTCGCGCAGCAGAATGATCTCCTCGGCGTCCGCGACGGCCTGCTCCTCCTCCGCCTTCGCCTCCTTGGCGGCCTTCCGCGCCAGATAGCGTGACATCGGCAGCACCATCAGGAAGTACACCACCGCCGCGGTGATCAGGAAGGTCAGCACGGCGGAGAGCACGCTTCCCCAGAGGATCGGGATGCCGTGGACGATATCGCCCGTGGCGTTGGTCTCGCAGGGCGCCTTGAGACAGGAGCGGTACTTCTCCAGGTCCTTCGTGCCGAAGGCTCCGACTATGGGGTTGATGAGGCCCTTCACTATCGAGTTCACGACGGCGGTGAAGGCGGCTCCGATGACGACCGCGACGGCCAGATCGATCACATTGCCGCGCATCAGGAAGGCTTTGAACCCTTCCATGACGCTCTGCTTCTCCTCGGTCACCTTCTCCTGGCTCAACCCACTGCCTCTCTTTCGCCGCTTCGGTGCTTGAGCGGACGGTTCCGCAACCTACACCCGCAGGTGAGAGGGGCATCAGGGGAGTCGGGGGAGTCAGCAGCGGCATAGCGTCACCGCCAGTCGGGAGTCGGCAGCGGCCCCGGCCAGCGCGGTGGCGTCCGCTCGCGGCACTGTCAGCACCACCAGCGCCCCGCCGCCGATCGCCGCGCCGTCGAACGCGCCGCCGCCGTCCGGCGCCCCGTCGCCGCTCGCGTCCGCGTCCGGATCGGGCTCCGGTGCGCCGCCGTCGGCTCGGCCGTCCGTCGCGCGGGCGCTCGGCGCCCCCGGCACCTCGGCCACCCGGACCCCACGCGCGACCACCCGGGCCGTAGTGCCGGACGACCGGGCCCGTGCGGCGTCCGGAAGCGGTGTGGCCAGCACATCCACCCGGTCGCCGGGGTGCAGCAGCCGTACCGCCGCCGCGTCGGCGATCCGGACCGGCGCCGAGACCATCGCGGGGCGCGGGCCGCCCCGCCGTTCCTCACCCGCGGGCGCGGGCGCCCGGGAGGAGACCGCGTCCGTGTGCCCCCGGCCGGACGGTGCGGCGGCCGCGAGTGCGGCGGCCGTCAGCGCCAGCCCGGCCGCCATCGCGCGGCGGCGTCGCCGCACGGTCCGCCGCAGCCCGAATCCGCCGGTGCTTCCGGTGCGCACCGGATCGAAGCGGGGCACTGCGCGGGCCGGGGGAGCGGAGCGGGGTAACGCGAGGGTGGGGGACGGATGGGACATGGCACATCACCGCCTGCCGTGAGGGTCCGGGTGCTTCTGGCCCCCTCACCATGCCCGCCCCCGCCCGATCCCGCTCGGGCCTGTGGACGGCCACCGGGCTGTGGAAAACTCGGCCACCCGCGCGAGCGACACCCGCCCCCGCGCCGCGCCTATGGAAGCTCGATCCCCAGGTCCCAGCCGTCGTGGGCATGGGTGCACAGGCAGTCCCGGGCGGAGGTCTCCGGGAGCCTGCCCACCGCGTCGAAGAGCACCTCGCGCAGTCGGCCCACGTTCTCCCCGAAGACCTTCAGTACCTCGGTGTGGGTGACGCCCTCGCCGGTCTCGACTCCCGCGTCCAGGTCGGTGACCAGCGTCAACGACGTGTAGCAGAGACCCAGTTCACGGGCGAGCACCGCCTCCGGGTGGCCCGTCATGCCGACCACCGACCAGCCCTGCGCCGCATGCCAGCGCGATTCGGCGCGGGTGGAGAAGCGTGGTCCCTCGATCACGCACATCGTCCCGCCGTCCACCGGCTCCCAGCCGCGTCCGCGCGCCGCGTCCACGGCCGCCTTCCGGCCCACCGGGCAGTATGGGTCGGCGAATGTGGTGTGCACCACATTCGGGATCCGGCCGTCCGGCAGTTGCTCGCCGTCGAAGTAGGTCTGTGTGCGCCCCTTCGTGCGGTCCACCAGTTGGTCCGGGACGAGCAGCGTCCCAGGTCCGTACTCCGGCTGCAGCCCGCCGACCGCGCACGGGCCGAAGACCTGCCGTACCCCGAGCGAGCGCAGGGCCCAGAGGTTGGCGCGGTAGTTGATGCGGTGCGGCGGCAGATGATGCTTGCGGCCGTGCCGCGGGAGGAAGGCGACCCGTCGCCCCTCGATGTCGCCGAGGACGAGCGAGTCGCTCGGCGCTCCATAGGGAGTTTCCACGGTGATCTCGGTCACGTCGTCGAGGAACGTGTAGAACCCCGATCCCCCGATGACCCCTATGTCTGCTTGCCTGCTGGTCTCGACCATGTGATCACCCTAGCCATCCGCGCCCACGCGAACGACACCCCGCCGCTTCCCGGAGGAGGCGGCGGGGTGCCGATGAAGCCGAAGGATCAGGCGGCCGGATCAGGCGGCCGAACTCGACGTCGAGGACGACGAAGACGACGAGGATGTCGTCGACGACGAAGACGTCGAGGAGGGGGACGAGGAAGAGGAGTCCGAGGACGAGGAAGAAGACGACGAGGACGACGAGTCGGAGCTGTCGCTCTTCGCCGCCGGCTTGCTGGAGCTGCCGCTCGAGCTGCTGGAGGAGGAGCGGCTGTCGTTCCGGTAGAAGCCGGAGCCCTTGAACACGATGCCGACCGCCGAGAACACCTTCTTCAGGCGTCCCTTGCAGTTGGGGCACTCGGTGAGCGCGTCGTCGCTGAACTTCTGCACCGCCTCGAGGCCCTCGCCGCACTCGGTGCACTGGTACTGGTAGGTCGGCACGTTCTTCCTCCTGGCACTCTCACTCAATGAGTGCTAACGACGCTCCATAGTGCAGTATTCCCGCCCGTCAGTCCACTGGGACGAGACATACGGTGATCGAACACACCGCCTGAGGCGGCATCCGGCAGGCCCCCTCAACCCGCTCCCGTGCCCAGCCACCCCGCCAGTTTCCCGCCCCGGCCCACCGCCCGCAGCCGCCGCTCCGCCGCGTCGCGCACCGGGTCCGTGGCCACCACCAGCAGCTCGTCGCCGCGCCGCAGCATCGTGGAGGGCAGCGGTACGAAGCTGGTCTCGTCCCGGACCACCAGGGTGACCGCGGCCCCTGGGGGCAGCCGCAGCTCGCCGACCTCGACACCGTGCATCTTGGACGACTGGGGGATCGACACCGACAGCAGATGGCCGCGCAGCCGCTCCAGTGGCGCCGACTCGATGCCCAGGTCGGCCGGTTCGGGTTCCTCCAGCCGCAGCCGGGGTGCGAGCCAGGGCAGCGTCGGCCCCTGGACCAGGGTGTAGACGATCACCAGCACGAAGACGATGTTGAAGATCCGGCGGCTGTCGGGCACATCGCTGACGACCGGGATGGTCGCCAGCACGATCGGCACCGCCCCGCGCAGCCCGGCCCAGGACAGCAGCGCTTTCTCCCGCCAGGGCAGCCGGAACGGCGCCGTACTGACCAGGACCGACACCGGACGGGCCACCACGGTCAGCACCAGCCCCACCGCGAGGGCGGGCAGGATGTCATCGCCCAGTTCATGCGGGGTGACCAGCAGCCCCAGCAGGACGAACATCCCGATCTGGGCGAGCCAGCCCAGCCCCTCGGCGAAACCGCGCGTCGCCGGCCAGTGCGGCAGCCGTGCGTTGCCCATGATGAGCGAGGCGAGGTAGACGGCGAGGAAGCCGGACCCGTGCGCCAGCGAACCCTCCGCATAGGCGGTCACCGCGATGGCGATCACCGCGATCGGGTACAGACCCGAGGCGGGCAGCGCCACATGCCGCAGGCCGTAGGCGCCCAGCCAGCCGACCGCGATGCCGATCACCGCGCCGATCGCCAGCTCCAGGGCGATCGTGCCGATCAGTGAGTACCAGGACTCCATGGGGCCCTGGCTGGAGAAGGCGACCACCAGGATCACCACAGGGGCGTCGTTGAAGCCCGACTCGGCCTCCAGGACGCCCGTCAGCCGCTTGGGCAGCGGCACCGTGCGCAGCACCGAGAAGACCGCCGCCGCGTCCGTGGACGACACCACCGCGCCGATGATCAGCGCCTGCCGCCAGTCCAGTCCCACCACGTAGTGCCCTGCCGCCGCGGTGATCCCCACGCTCACCGCGACGCCCACGGTAGACAGGACGGCGGCCGCCGGCAGGGCGGGTTTGATCTCGCCCCACTTCGTGCCCAGACCGCCCTCGGCCAGGATGACGACCAGCGCGGCGTAGCCGAGGATCTGCGTCAGCTCGGCGTCGTTGAAGGTGACGCCGATCCCGTCCGTGCCGATGGCGACGCCGATGCCGAGATAGATCAGCAGCGTGGGCAGTCCACTGCGCGATGACACCCTTACGGCCGCCACCGCGAAGAGCAGGACGAGGGAGCAGATCAACAGCAGCTCATTGAGGTGGTGAACAGTCAGGGGCCGACCCTTTCTCGCGGGAGCGGAGGGAACGCTGCGAAGGGGTCCCCGCCGACCGGAACTTCATTGCCTTACCTAACATTTTACGGGATCTTGACGCGAGCCTCCCATGAGAAGGCTTCACCGAGGTGTACGAGCCCGGTCGGTGGCCGGTGCAGGGCGTCAGTCATGACTCCGCGTAGGGGCGGCGACAGCGCTGCGCCTATGGTTGCTCCAGCACTCCAGGTTCACCCTGCCCCTCGAAGGACAGCGATGCCCGCCAACACAACCGGCTCTTCTCCCAAAAAGAAGAAGAGCCGACGTCTCCGCCTGATCGTGATCGCAGTCGTGCTGCTGCTCGTCGGGGGCGTCGGCTACGGCGCGTACTGGAGCATCAGTACAGTTCGAGCCTCATTCCCGGAGACCACGGGGTCGCTGCAACTGAAGGGGCTGTCGGGCCCCGTGCAAGTCAAACGTGACGGCTACGGGATACCTCAGATCTACGCCGGCACCCCCGAGGACCTCTTCCGCGCCCAGGGGTTCGTCCAGGCCCAGGACCGCTTCTGGGAGATGGACGTCCGCCGCCATATGACCGCGGGCCGGCTCTCGGAGATGTTCGGTTCCGGCCAGGTGGAGACCGACGCGTTCCTGCGCACCATGGGCTGGCACCGGGTGGCCAAGCAGGAGTACGACACCAAGGTGTCGGCCGCCACCAAGAAGAATCTGCGGGCCTACTCCGACGGCGTCAACGCCTACCTCAAGGACCACCAGGGGGACGCGCTCTCCGTCGAGTACGCGGCCCTGGACTTCAAGAACGACGGCTACAAGCCCGAGAAGTGGACCCCGGTCGACTCGTTGGCATGGCTGAAGGCGATGGCCTGGGACCTGCGCGGCAACATGCAGGACGAGGTGGACCGCGCCCTGGCCTCCAACCGGCTCAGCGCCAAGCAGATAGACGAGCTCTACCCGTCCTACCCGTACGGCCGGAACAAGCCGATCGTCCAGGGCGGCGCCGTCGACGAGGTCACGGACGAGTTCGACCCCAAGGGCACCCCGGCCGGCTCCACGGGCGGCACGGGCGGCACCGGCTCGGTGGACGGAGGGGCCACCGGAGCCGCTCAGGGGCTGCAGACGCAGCTGTCCTCGCTCTCCAAGACCCTGGACGACGTCCCGGCGCTGCTGGGCCCGAACGGGACCGGTATCGGCTCCAACTCGTGGGTGGTCTCCGGCAAGTACACGACCACCGGCAAGCCGCTGCTCGCCAACGACCCGCACCTGGCGCCTCAGCTGCCGTCCGTCTGGTACCAGATGGGGCTGCACTGCAAGCAGGTCAGCAGCGCGTGTCCGTACGACACCGCGGGCTTCACCTTCGCGGGTCTGCCCGGTGTGGTCATAGGTCACAATCAGGACATCAGCTGGGGCATGACCAACCTCGGCGCCGACGTCAGCGACCTGTACCTGGAGAAGGTCACCTCCGACGGCTATCTCTACGACGGCAAGCAGGTTCCGTTCACCACCCGCGAGGAGACCATCAAGGTCGCGGGCGGCGCGAGCCGTAAGATCACCGTCCGCACCACCAACAACGGCCCGATCGTCTCCGACCGCGACGACGAGCTCGCCGGCGTCGGTAAGAGCGCCCCGGTGGGCACCGGCGCCGATGACGTGGCCCCCGACCGCGGCGACGGCTACGCGGTGGCGCTGAAGTGGACCGCGCTGACCCCGTCCAACACCATGGACTCGGTCTTCAAGCTCAACACCGCCAAGAACTTCAGCGACTTCCGCAAGGCGGCCCGCGACTTCGCGGTCCCCTCCCAGAACCTCATCTACGCCGACACCAAGGGCAACATCGGCTATCAGGCGCCCGGCCAGATCCCGGTGCGCTCCAAGGGTGACGGCCGCTACCCGGCGCCCGGCTGGGACTCGCGCTACAAGTGGAGCAAGTACATCCCGCAGTCGGCGCTGCCCTGGGAGTTCAACCCGGATCGCGGCTATATCGTCACCGCCAACCAGGCCGTCATAGACAAGAAGAACTACCCGTATCTGCTGACCGACGACTGGGGCTACGGCGCGCGGAGCCAGCGCATCACCGACCTCATCGAGTCGAAGGTCAAGGACGGCGGGAAGATCTCCACGGACGACATGCAGTCCCTGCAGATGGACAACAGCAGCGAGATCGCCAAGCTGCTGACGCCCTATCTGCTGAAGATCGACGTCAAGGACGACTACGTACGCGAGGCCCAGAAGCTGCTGGAGAGCTGGGACTACACCCAGGACTCGGACTCGGCGGCCGCCGCGTACTTCAACGCCGTCTGGCGCAACACCCTCAAGCTGGCCTTCGGCGACAAGCTCCCCAAGGAGCTGCGGGTCAAGGGGGAGTGCCTGCGGGTGCGCCCGGCCGACGACTCGGGCCCGCTGGAGGACCTGAACGGCAACGCCCGGCTGGTGCGCGAATGCGGTAAGCGCGACCCCGACATGGCCCAGCCCGACGGCGGTGACCGCTGGTACGAGGTCGTGCGCAAGATCATCAAGGACCCGAAGAACGACTGGTGGAAGACGGCCGGCACCCGCAACAAGCCCGGCGCCACCAACCGTGACGAGCTGCTGGGACAGGCCATGCGGGCCGCGCGCTCGGAGCTCACCGCCAAGCTGGGCAAGGACATCAACAGCTGGAGCTGGGGCCGGCTGCACCGGCTGACGCTGAAGAACCAGACCCTGGGCACCGACGGCCCCGGCGTGGTGCAGTGGCTCCTCAACCGGGGCCCGTGGAACCTCTCCGGCGGCGAGGCGGCGGTCAACGCCACCGGCTGGAACGCCGCGGGCGGCTACGACGTCACCTGGGTGCCCTCGATGCGGATGGTCGTCAACCTCGACAACCTCGACAAGTCGCGCTGGATCAACCTCACCGGCGCCTCCGGCCACGCCTACAACGCGCACTACACGGACCAGACCGAGAAGTGGGCGAAGGGCGAGCTGCTGCCCTGGGCGTTCAACAAGAGCGCCGTGGACAAGTCGACGGAGGACGAGCTGGCGCTCACCCCGTAGCGCCCCATGGAGCACCCAGGGCCCCGCACAGGGCCCCGAAGGGCCCGGTGGCCGTCTGAGGGGCGTTTCCGCCCCCGGTCGGTCCCGGGCCCGTTCGATCCTCGCGGCCCCGCCGACAGGCGCCTCCGGGCGCCTTCAGCGGGGCCGCGGCGTGAAGCGGTGGAGGTCCGACGGCGTCACCGCCGCGTGCACCGGACGGTCGTGGGCCTCCTCGGGCACCTCGTCCAGCAGTTCGCCGTCGTACAGCAGCACCACCAGCGCCGGATCGGCCCCCGCCGCCGCCAGCCGGGCCAGCACCCGGTCGTACGAGCCGCCGCCGCGGCCCAGCCGCATGCCGCGGCGGTCCACCGCGAGTCCGGGCAGCAGCACCACGTCCGCCCCGGTCACCGAATCGGGGCCGAGCCGCGGCCCCTCGGGCTCCAGCAGGCCGCGCCGGGCGGGCGCCAGCCGTCCGGGCCCCTCGTCCTCGCCCCAGTCGAGATCGTCGTCCTCGAGCAGCACCGGAAGCAGCACCCGGACCCCGCGGGCGCGCAGGGCCTCCCTCAGGGCGTGCGTGGCGGGCTCGCCGCCCACGGACACATAGGCCGCCACCGTGGCAGCCCCGGCGAGCTCGGGAAGCTCCAGGGCGCGACACGCCAGAGCGGCGCCGGCCGTCTCGATGTCATCCGCCGTCAACCTGGACCTCATCGTCAGGTGACGCCTCCGCAATGCGCGCTTACTAGCGTCGGTGTTGATCACTGGGTGCGCAATCTCCCTGTCTCATGCCATATTCACCGAATACTCATCATCTGCCCCAAAGGCACCGGATAGGGTTCGGTACATGACTCAATCGCGTACTCGGATCAGCAAGGCTGTCATCCCTGCCGCGGGACTCGGAACCCGCTTTCTTCCGGCCACCAAGGCCACCCCCAAGGAGATGCTGCCGGTCGTCGACAAGCCGGCGATCCAGTACGTCGTCGAGGAAGCAGTCACCGCCGGGCTGTCCGACGTTCTCATGGTCACCGGTCGTAACAAGCGACCCCTGGAAGACCACTTCGACCGCAATTACGAGCTCGAAGAGGCCCTGACCCGTAAGGGCGACGAGACCCGACTCGCCCGCGTCCAGGAGTCCAGCGACCTGGCGACCATGCACTACGTCCGCCAGGGAGACCCCAGGGGCCTCGGCCACGCCGTGCTCTGTGCCGCCCCGCACGTTGGTGACCAGCCCTTTGCCGTCCTCCTCGGCGACGACCTCATTGATGCCCGTGACCCGCTACTGGCCCGCATGGTCGACATCCAGGAGCGGCATGGCGGCAGCGTCATCGCCCTGATGGAGGTGGACCCGGCACAGATCCACCTCTATGGCTGCGCGGCCGTCAAGCCGACCGTGGAGGACGACGTCGTCCAGGTCACCGGCCTGATTGAGAAGCCCGACCCGGCGGACGCGCCCAGCAACTACGCCGTCATCGGCCGCTATGTGCTCGACCCGGCCGTCTTCGGGGTGCTGCGCGAGACCGAGCCGGGCCGCGGTGGCGAGATCCAGCTCACCGACGCCCTGCAGGCGCTAGCCTCCAGTCCGGACCTCGGCGGCCCGGTGCACGGCGTCGTATTCAAGGGACGCCGCTACGACACAGGCGACCGTGGCGACTATCTGCGTGCCATTGTCAGACTCGCGTGCGAACGTGAAGACCTGGGCCCGGAGTTCCGGGAATGGCTTCGCAGTTACGTCACCGAGGAGATGTAGCACCTTGAGCAGCACCGCAGAACGGGCCGCCGACCGCGGCCCGGACCAGGACCGGGTCTGGACGGTGGCCGAGCACCTCGACGACATCCTCGGGCACGTCCATCCGCTGGAGCCGATCGAGCTGCAGTTGCTCGAGGCGCAGGGCTGTGTCCTGGTGGAGGACGTCACCGTCCCCGGCGCGCTTCCGCCGTTCGACAACAGCTCCATGGACGGCTACGCCGTCCGTACGGCTGACGTCGCGGCCGCGACCGAGGACCATCCCGCGGTGCTGACCGTCATCGGCGACATCGCGGCGGGCAGCGGTGACCTGCCCGCCGTGGGTCCGGGCGAGGCGGCCCGGATCATGACCGGTGCCCCGGTCCCGCCCGGCGGCCAGGCCATCGTCCCCGTCGAGTGGACCGACGGCGGCCTCGACAGCGGACCGGTCACCCATATGCCCGCGCGGGGCTCGGACCCCCACGGCGGCAGCGGCAGGGTGCGCGTCTTCCGCCCGGCACGGGAGGGCCAGCACGTGCGCACCCGGGGCAGCGACGCGGACGCGGGCGAGCTCGCGCTGCGCGCCGGCACGGTCCTGGGCGCCTCGCAGCTCGGGCTGCTGGCCGCGCTCGGCCGCGCCACCGTGATGGTGCGGCCCCGGCCGCGGGTGGTGGTGCTCTCCACCGGCAGCGAGCTGGTCCAGCCCGGTGAGGAGGCGGGCCCCGGCCGGATCCACGACTCCAACAGCTTCCAGCTCACGGCCGCCGCCCGGGAGGCCGGCGCGATCGCCTACCGGGTGGGCGCGGTGGCCGACGACGCCGCCACGCTGCGCGCCGCCGTCGAGGACCAGCTGGTCCGCGCCGACATCGTCGTCACCAGCGGCGGCGTCAGCGTCGGCGCCTACGACGTGGTCAAGGAGGCGATGCACGAGGTGCACTTCCGCAAGCTGGCCATGCAGCCCGGCAAGCCCCAGGGCTTCGGCCGCGTCGGCCCGGAGAACACCCCGCTGATGGCCCTGCCCGGCAACCCGGTGAGCTCGTACGTCTCCTTCGAGCTCTTCGTGCGCCCCGTCATCCGCACCATGCTGGGCAGCGCCGACGTCCACCGCACCACCGTCCAGGCGGTCTGCCCCGAGGGCGTCGCCTCCTCGCCGAAAGACAGGCGCCAGTTCCTGCGCGGCTGGTACGAACCGGCCACGCTCGACGGCCCGGCCACCGTCAGCCCGGTGGGCGGCGCGGGATCGCACCTGATCAAGGCCATGGCGCACGCCAACGCGCTGATCGTCGTCCCCGAGGACGTCACCCAGGTCGCCCCCGGCGCCGAGGTGGACGTCGTCCTGCTGGCCTAGCCGCGGACCGCGGCGGGTACGGTGTCGTCCCACACAGGAGCCACCTGGCCCGGACCGGGAGAACGATGAGCAGCGCCCAGGACCATCTCACCCACCTTGACCCGTCGGGCGCCGCCCGCATGGTCGACGTCTCGGCCAAGGACGTCACCGCGCGCACCGCTCGGGCGAGCGGCCGCGTGCGCGTCGCGCCGCGCGTCGTGGAACTGCTGCGCGGCGAGGGCCTCCCCAAGGGCGACGCCCTCGCCACGGCCCGGATCGCGGGCATCATGGGCGCCAAGCGGACCCCGGATCTGATCCCGCTGTGCCATCCGCTCGCGGTGTCGGGCGTCACGGTGGACCTCGCGGTCGCCGACGACGCCGTCGAGATCACCGCCACCGTGAAGACCACGGACCGTACGGGCGTGGAGATGGAGGCCCTGACGGCGGTCTCGGTCGCCGCCCTGACGGTGATCGACATGGTCAAGGCCGTCGACAAGGGAGCCGTCATCACCGACGTCCGGGTGGAGGAGAAGACCGGCGGCAAGTCCGGCGACTGGAACCGGGCATGAGCGGCTCAGCGGCGTCGCGCCGCGCCCTGGTCGTCACCGCCTCCAACCGCGCCGCCGCCGGGGTCTACGCCGACACCGGGGGCCCGCTGATCGCCGAGGGGCTGGCCGGGCTCGGCTTCGCCGTGGACGGTCCGCGCGTGGTGCCCGACGGCGATCCGGTGGAGGCCGCCCTGCGGGACGCCGTGACGGCCTCGTACGACGTCGTGGTGACCACCGGCGGCACCGGCCTCACCCCCACCGACCGCACCCCGGAGGCCACCCGCCGGGTTCTGGACTACGAGATCCCGGGGATCGCGGAGGCCATCCGCGCGGAGGGGCTCGCCAAGGTGCCCACCGCCGCGCTCTCCAGGGGGCTGGCCGGGGTCGCCGGCACGACCCTGGTCGTCAACCTGCCCGGCTCCACCGGAGGGGTGCGTGACGGCCTTAAGGTGCTCGGCCGTCTCCTGGTCCACGCGGTCGACCAGATCCACGGCGGCGACCATCGCAGACCCGCCGATTCCGCCGCCCCCACCGATGATCCCGCCGATCCCGCGGGGCAGGCCGGGAGCGCGCGCTGAACGCCCCCTGGCCGGTCGTGCTGGCGGACGGCGACACCGTCCTCCGCCCCATAAAGCTGCGCGACCAGCGCGCCTGGCGCGAGGTCAACCAGCGCAACCGGGAGTGGCTGCGGCGCTGGGAGGCGACCATCCCGCCGCCCCCGCCGGGCGGCCCCGTCACCCACCGGCCCACCTACCGGCAGATGGTCCGCCATCTGCGGGCGGAGGCGCACGCGGGGCGGATGCTGCCGTTCATCATCGAGTACCAGGGGCGGCTGGCCGGGCAGTTGACGGTCGCCGGGATCACCTGGGGATCGATGTGCTCGGGCCATGTCGGCTATTGGGTCGACCAGGCGGTGGCCGGGCGCGGAGTGATGCCGACGTCGGTCGCGCTCGCCGTCGACCACTGCTTCCGCGCCGTCGGACTGCACCGCGTCGAGGTGTGTATCCGGCCCGAGAACCTGCCCAGCCGCCGGGTGGTGGAGAAACTCGGATTCCGCCAGGAAGGGCTGCGGCCGCGCTATCTGCACATCGACGGGGCATGGCGCGACCACCTGGTCTACGCGCTCACGGCGGAGGAACTGTCCGAGGGGCTGCTGAACCGGTGGCACCGGACCCGACCAGGAGCATCGCAGAAATGAAATACCTGTTCGAATAATGGGAGAACATTTCCAACCTGGTCATCCCAACAATCACAAAAAACTTTCGAGATATCAGCCAGATCGTGCGACACACCGCGCCAATTGGCAGATGGCCTCATGCGGACCCCTCTACCGTGTGAGCGTGAGCAGCAGTGGCCTCATCTACGCAGTCATCGTCGGGGCCTGGGCCGCCTATTTGGTGCCGATGTGGCTTCGTAGGCAGGACGAGCTCAATGAGGCCCGTCCGACGGAACGCTTCAGCACCGCCATCCGGCTGCTGTCCGGACGGGCGGGCATGGAGCGTCGTTACGCCAAGAGCCGTGTGGACCTCGAGCGCCCAGGGGACCCGGCCGACGACCCCGCCGAGCGCACCGCCGAGGACGCGGACGCCCCCGCCACGGGTGGCGCCCCCGCCGAGCCGGGGCGCTACGCGGCCGACCCGGAAGCGGTGACCGACGCGGTCGACGTCCGGGCCTTCGCCGATCCCGTAACCCTGCGTGCCCCCGCCCCCATGGGCGCCGACGCCCCCGTCGAGGGCGCGTCGGCGCCGCCGGCCGGGGGCGCGAGCGGTGCGCGGGGCGGGGGCGCCGGAGGTGCGAGCGGTGCGCGGGGCGCGGGCGCTGGGGGCGCGAGCGGTGCACGCGGGGCAGGCGGCGGAGGCTGGAGCGCGCTGGACCGTGGACGGCGCGCCCGAGTGCTCGCGCGCCGCCGCCGCACCACCGTGATCCTCTTCGTCGCCTTCACCCTCGGCGCGATCGTCGCGGCCGTCGGGGGCCTCGCCTTCCTGTGGGTCCCGGGCATCCCGGCCATACTGCTCAGCGCCTATATCGCCTACCTCCGCGCCCAGGAGCGCCGGCGCTTCGCCTTCACCATGGACCAGCGCCACGCCGAGCAGGCCGCGCAGCGGCTGCGTGAGCGCCGTCCGCGGGCCCATCCGCCCGCCGAGGGGCCCTCCGCCGAGGACCGCCCCGCCGACCCTCCCGCCGAGGCCGAGCCCGCCCCCGCAAAGGCGCCCTCGCCGCACGCGGCCGGGCGCCGCGCGCTGGTCGAGCAGACCGATCACGCCGAGTGGGTGGACCAGGAGCGCGAGCGCGAGCGGGGCCCAGCCGCCGGTGAGGGCTGGGAGCCGGTGCCCGTCCCGCTGCCCACCTACGTCACCGCCCCGGTCGCCCCGCGCGCCACCGGCAACGTCGACCTGGCCGCCCCCGACGCCTGGAGCTCGGCCCGCTCCAGCACCGTCGACCCCGCCTCCGCCCATGACCCGGCCCCGGCCCCGGACCCGGTCGCCGCCCCACCCCGCGGCACCCGCGACCGCGGCCGCACCCCCCTCTTCGACCAGTACGCCGACGAGGACCGGCCGCGTGCTGCCAACGAGTGACGGCCCCTTCACTGACCAGCGAGGAACGGATTACCAAGCACCCCGGAGGGGATGCTAGAGTTTCACTCGTTGCAAGGGCCTGTGGCGCAGACTGGTAGCGCACCTCGTTCGCATCGAGGGGGTCAGGGGTTCAAATCCCCTCAGGTCCACCGCACGACTGTTCTTGAGTTAGTTCTGGAATGGTTCACGAGGTCCCGTCTGATCTGATTGATCGGACGGGATCTTGGCGTTTCCGGGGTCTTTTCGAGGTGCTGTCCGAACGTGGGCGGGTGCTGGGGTGGAAGCTCGGCCGACGTTGGTGTGGGGTTCGGGGGTGGTTTCGGTGCAGAATACGCGCTGGGGCTGCTGTTGGGCGTGCGAGGGCCGGCGTTGTGGTGCCGGGGGGTCAGGTGTGTGCGACGGCTGTGGTTGGGGCGGCCGGGCCGGTAGGCGTCCTGCCAGGCGGGGTGGAGGTAGTGCCGGTCCTGGCGGAATTTGTCGATCTTGCCGAGGTCGCCTGGGCGGACGGTGATGGTGGGCTTCTGGCAGATCCTTGGCAGTTCGTTCTTGGGCAGGACCGCAGACGTTCTGCCTGAGGGACGGGGATGGTGGGTTTGGCCGCGGTGTGTGCGGCGGTGGCCCTTCGGTTGGTGAGGTCCACCACCGTGGGCCGCGGTGGGGGAATGTGGTGGGCTTGGCTGAAGCGGGGGCAGACCACCGATGGCGAGGGGCCTGCGGCTGGGCATTGCAGCCGGATCATGGCCTGTGCGTCTGCGGACTGCTTGAGGCGGAGGAAGTACGGCTCGCGGGCGGCGATGAGCTTCGTGAGCTGCTGGTCGTCGTCGATCTCGCGCACGGCTTTGTCGTCGAGGCCGGTGGTGGCGTGTGCGAGAGCTGTGGGCATTGCAGGGCAGGCCGGAGAGCCGTCGATGAGGAGGGCGCCTTGATGGGTGCCCTGGACGCCGCGGTGTTCTTGTTTGTAGTCGAGAACGAGTTGGTAGCCCAGGCGGCGGGCGGGCTGGGCGAAGTGCGGGCTGGTCTGGTCGGTGTAGGCGCGATCGGAGGCCAGGATCCCGGTCGGGAAGCCGAAAGGGGTGAGGGCGGTGAGGGGGCATGGATGGCGTTGGGACCGATCCGCTTGCCGGGAGTGTCCAGGACGAGGCCGAGAGCGAGTTGCGGATGTCGGCTGACGCGCTCACCCGTTTGCGGGTGCCCGGTGGGGTGTCGGCGGCTGGCGGCGACGAGCGAGGTGGCGCTGTGCCCGAAAATGCCTTCTTCCGCGCCCCTGCAGTAGTGCCAGCCGGCGGTGAGTTCCACGGAGGCGAGTTGACGTCGTCCGCTGGGCGGATGGTGCCGGGCGGGGACCGGGGTGGTATCAACGCCGATATCGCCTCGCCAGCCTTTGAACAGGTCACGGCGATGGGCGAGACGCACGATGACCAGCACCAGACGGTCGCTGATCTCCTGCAACCGCAGTGATGCGGCCGTTACGCTCAGTTGATAGCCTGCCCCGGATCCGATCAACGTCGCAGGGGGACGGCATGAACGGTGCCCCTCCCGGTCTTGTAGGGGGCAGTACACCTTGAGGTCCGTGAAGGTCGCGTCCGCTGTTCTGCTGGCTTGTGCTCTCACAGCGTGTAGCAGCGGCTCCGGCGAGGAGGCGAAGAACTCCAAGCACGGCACTGGCGATGACCAGCCGGGCAAGAAAGTCGTACGGATCAATGTGCCCTCGGCGTACGACAACGCCAGAGGCTGGCAGGAACCAGTCGCCGCTGGTGGCCTGGATGGCGCAGTGCCGCTGGCCTCCGCCCCCCGCAGCGGCCTTGTGACCTACCTCGACAGCACTGGCACGGGATATGTACTCAAGGCCCGGGAGGCGGAGACCGGCAAGCTCCGCTGGCGCAGCAGGCCGTGGAAGCCACCGGTGCCGGAGGAAGGTGATACGGAGACCGGGGAGGCCGAGCCGCCGAAACTCGCCGTGATCACCAGTGAAGGTGCTGAGTACGTGGTGGCCTACGCCTACGGGGAGAAGCAGAAGGACGAGCTGAGCCCCAAGCGCGAGGTCGTCGAGGTCGTCTCCTACCGCGCCAATGCCTCGGGCCAGAACGTAGCCCCGCTGAAGACCGCCGATGTCCCGGTCGTAGGGGAGCCGGAACACATCAACGCCGACGGATCCGGCGTAGTGATTGATGAGACCACCAGCGTTGAAACCGTCAACATCGTCACCGGACGGATCAGAACCTACGAGTCCTGCGATCTGTGTGAAGACGAGGGCGACGCCTTCGCAACCGTTGACCAGGGCATAGTCACCAGCTCTCCTGCCACCGGCTACCAAGTCCTCGGCGCGTGGAAGGGGGCTGACACCGTCCCGGCCGAGTACCGGGACTGGAACGCCAACGCGATCGCTGTCACCGAAAACTACGTCATCGGCACCTGGCGGAACCTCAACGACGATGACGACTCACGATGGGTCCTCCACGATGCCCGCTCGGGCAAAGTGCTCGTCACCATGCAGTGCTATCCCCCCGAAGGCACGGGGAACGCCAACCCCAAGCTCTACACCCCATCCGTCTCCGCAAGCGGCCGTTACCTCGTCGCCGGCACGGGCGCATTCGATCTCAAACGCAAGAAGGGGTACTGCTTCGAGGGCACAGACGAGCGCAATCCCATCGAGCTGACCACAGTCGATGACAACGGCATCGCCTACGGGGCATCCGTCCCCGCGGACCCCAGCGACCCGAGCCCCCAAGTGCAGGTGCCACTGAGCACGGGGACACCCAAGACTGTCGCTTCCGGCGCCATCATCCCAGCCGCAGATGCCGCGGGGTACGGCTTCTTCACCGCTCCGACAGGCAGCGGGAAACTCGCCCTCGGGCTCATCGCCTACCCCCACCGCTGAACTTCACGTCTCTCCGCTCGGTCACAGCAACCGCATCCGACCCGGGAAACGATCACTCAGCCTTCGGGAAGTGATCTCTGAGAGCCTCATTCGACGGTCTTGCTTACCTCCACGGTTGCCGCGATCTCGCTGTGGCGCGGGCCTCTACAAATAGCCGTCGCCGCCCGGCGGGTCGGCGGGTGGATTGGGATCGGCCCGTGGCTCGGGTGGGCGATGTTCGCGGCGTGCGAGATACCAGGCCGCGCCGCCGGCAAGCAGCGCTCCCACGCCGCTGAACAACGTGCCCAGAGCCGTGATCAAGGTCGCCGCGTCATTCGATCCGAAAGCCTGGGAATCGCCCCCGGTGGATTCCTCATCCGACGGCGGAACATAAACTCCGCAAATCACCGCCATCAACAGGAGCGCCGTGCACAGCAGCACGCCGCTCACGACCCGGAGCCTGTGTGGACGGCACACCGCGTCCCGCACAACCCGCCCCCGGGACCGCCGTCCCTCGGGAGCCGTTTCCGGGATCGTGGTGGGCGCCGGGAAGGAGGCCTGAAAGAAGGGGTCCTGGATCAAAGTCTCCCGGGAGATTCTGACTCGTTCCTCGAGCGCGACGCCCGACTCGGCTCCTCCGTGCGCAGCAGCCCCCTCCCGCAGGCACTTCTGAGCTTCGACGGCTTCTGGCCGGTCGCGGAAGTCAGCTTGGAGCAACGCCACGAGCACATCACGCAGCGGCCCGACGTCAGCCTCCGCGCGGACGGCATCTCCTCGGCTGCCCTGGGCGGTCCCAGCCGCTCGAACCGCACCTGTCGCCGAGCCCACCTCACTGTCACACGGTGACCGACCCACCACCAGCGCGTAGATGGTGGCTCCCAGAGAGAAGACATCGGAAGCCGGTTCCGGATGGAACCCGCGAAGTACCTCCGGTGCGGCGAAGCGCGAGTGGCAGATCACCACGTCGGCGTCAATCGTGTCCTTCAGTCCACTGATCTGCCGCACCACATCGAGACCGGTGAGCTTGACCGTCCCGTCGTCGGCGATGCCGATGCTGTCCGGCGTGACATCACCGTAGACATGCCCCTCCACGTGCAGAGCAGCCAGCGCACCAGCGATCTGCGCACCGACTTCAGCCGCCTCCGCGAGGGGTATCGGCGGTTTCCCGGCCATGCTCTCCGGCAGATGCTCCGACACCCACCAGAACTCGTTCCCGCCACGGCACGGCACGATGTCGTACACGGCAGCCAAGTTGGGATGGCTGACCTTGCCGAGAATGCCTGCCTCGTTCCGTGCTCTTTCGGCGTGCCCGTACCACACCCGCGACCGGACCTGCTTCAGCGCCACCTTACGGTCGAGCCGGGTGTCATACGCCGACCAGACCTCGCCGCGTGCTCCGGCGAACGGCCCGTCCCGCAGCAGATAACGACCGCCGATGACGCTGCCCACCCCACGGTTCCTCACACTCGTACATCATGCCGTGCGGATCGAATCTATCCATCTTTCCCTGGACATGCGCCGATACAGCTGCTTTCTGGTGTCCGATGCCCGTGCGGTGGCGATCAGGCGGAGCGGTTTTCCGCGCTGACCATCCAGGCGTGTTTCTCCAGGGAGTCGATGATCGCGTGCAGCAGGTCGGCCGTGGAGGGGTCCTCGCCGTCGACCTGGTCGTGGAGGGTGCGGAGGGTGTCGACGGTGGCGCGCAGGCGGGCGGTGATGAGGTCGACGACGGCGCTTACGCTCGCCTCGCCCGCCGGGAACGCGGGGAGTGTGGTGGTCGCTGCCACGGTCTCGGAGCGGCCGTCAGGGACGGCGGCCAGGGCGCGCATGCGTTCGGCGATGGTGTCGGCCGACTCGCGGGCGTCGTCCACGATCTGATCCAGTTGAAGGTGCAGGTCCCGGAAGTTGTGGCCGACCACGTTCCAGTGGGCCTGCTTGCCCTGGAGATGCAGTTCGACGAGGTCCACCACGATCTGCTGCAACGCTTGGGCGAGCTGCGGTGAGGCCGTGAATCCAGCGACATCGCTCTCCGAACGTCGGGAACCCCCAGAAGCGGCCATGGCGTGTCTCCTTCGAAAGCGCCGCGGAGCAGACCCCTGACACAGGAGGCCCGTGTTCGTATGCGGTCAAGCCTTAAGCAGGTCTTCGCGCGTCGCCACCGGGCTTGATCCGCTCGGGTGGACGTCCGGTCGCCGGGGCGGGGCAGCGATGTCATGGAAGCGATGTCATGGAATCGTGCTCACCGCGTTGGTGTTTGGTGCGAGCCGGGGGACGGGTGATGGCGCAGGCCAGGGGCGCGGGCATAGTAGGTGCCCGGTCCTGTGGCTCCATGGCGTGAAAGCGCCGTAGGGCAGAGGGCGGCATAGCACATCACAGCGCAACAACTGCACCACAACAGGGGGATAAGGCTCCATGCCACTCATACGCCGTTCCACCGTGGCGGCCGCGGCCATGACCGCGCTGCTGGTGGTCTCCGCTTCGGCCTGCGGGCCCGGTGACGACGAGGCGGCTTCCTCGTCGGACTCCTCGGCCGCGTCCACCGGGCAGCAGGCCAAGGACGGGATCGAGCTGCCCGATGGCGTCCCGACGAGTCTGGACGACCTGAAGAAGTGGAAGGAGGGCGGCTGGAAGGACTGGGACAAGTGGGCCCGCAAGGCATCGGAATTCGCCAATCCGATCATCAAGAACTTCTGGCAGCCGTCCAGGATGGCCAAGGCGAAGGACTCGTCGCACACCGTCTCCACGCAGAGCGCCGGCCAGGACCAGGCGGCCACCGACCCCGAGCCGCCCGCCGTGCCGGCCAAGCAGGTCTCGCGGCCGTACCACCAGAACATGGCGCCGGTCGGGAAGGTGTTCTTCGACAGCCCCGAGGGGCCGATGGTGTGCTCCGGGACGGTCATCGACGACCCGGCCCACCCGGGGAAGTCCAACCTGGTGTGGACCGCGGGCCACTGTGTGCACTCGGGCAAGCAGGGCGGCTGGATGCGCAACATCGTGTTCGTGCCCTCGTACAACGACAACGGACTTCCGGCCGAGCAGACCCAGTCGGCGGCGCAGAACGAGGTCAGCCCCTACGGCGTGTGGTGGGCGGACTGGTCGCAGACCTCGTCCGAGTGGATCGCGAACGGCGGTAAGACCGGCGGGGTGGGGTCGGCGTACGACTTCGCGGTGCTGCATCTGAAGCCCGAGGGCGGCGGCGGCAAGTCACTGCAGGAGACGGTCGGGGCCTCGGTGCCGGTGTGGTTCGGGGCGCCGTCGGCGGACCGGGTGAGCTCGATCGGCGCGTACGGCTATCCGCAGGCCCCGCCGTACGACGGGGCGAAGATGTTCAACTGCACCAGCAGGCCGGGCCGGCTGTCGTTCTCGCCCACCTCGCCGACGATGTACCGGATCGGCTGCTCGATGACGGGCGGTACCTCGGGCGGTGGCTGGTTCGTCAACCACGGCGGTAAGACGGTGCTGGTGTCCAACAGTTCGATCGGCTCGTACGGACACACCTGGCTCGCCGGGCCGCATCTGGGGGCCGAGGCCAAGGGCGTGTTCGAGGCCATCAGCAAGAAGTTCGCCGGTCAGGGCTGACCGGGGCACAGAGGTGCGACAGGCGTCAATGGGCCCGCTCCACGTTCGGAGCGGGCCCATCGTCATGGGCTTGCGGGTGCGCCCGTGAGCCCATCCGTCGTGGCCGTCGTGGCCGTCGTGGCCGTGGCGTCCGTGGCGTCCGTAAGGAGCTTGGCGTAGCAGCGGCTGGTCTCCTCGAAGCGGTAGAACCCGAACTTGGTCACCGGTGCGTAGCCGGACGAGGTGTACAGCGCGATGGCCTCGGGCTGCTCGGTGCCGGTCTCCAGGACCATCCGCACCCGCCCCGCCTCCCGCGCGCTGTCCTCCAGCGCCGCCAGGATCCGCCGGGCCAGCCCCCGCCCGCGCGCCGCGCGTACCACGAACATCCGCTTGATCTCGGCGTCCCCGTCCTCGTAGCCCTCGTCGCTCCGCTCCTGGCTGCGCCAGCCGCCGCTCGCGACCGGGGTGCCGTCCGTGTCGTACACGATGAGATAAAGGCCGTGCGGAGGGTCGAAGTGGGCCGCGTCCATATGCGTCAGATCGCCGTCGCCGTAGCGCTCGGCGTACTCCACCTGCACTTCCTCGTCGAGTTTGCGGGCGTCAGGGTGATCGTAGCGAATGACTCGAACGTCCATGCGATGGATCGTACTTCTATGCGGGGGGAGGGGCCGTTGTTTTTGTCGCGTATCGTGCCGGGCGTGCTCACCGTGACGACCGTGAATGTGAACGGGCTGCGTGCCGCCGCCAAGAAGGGCTTCGTCTCCTGGCTGGACGGTACCGCGGCCGATGTGGTGTGCCTCCAGGAGGTGCGCGCCGAGCCCAAGGAACTGCCCGAGGCGGTCCGCGAACCCGACGGCTGGCATGTGGTGCACGCCCCAGCGGCGGCCAAGGGGCGGGCCGGGGTGTCGGTGTACGCCCGGCGCGAGCTGGAGGGCGTCCGGGTCGGCTTCGGGTCGTCCGAGTTCGACGGCAGCGGCCGCTATGTGGAGGTCGATCTACCGGGCGTGACCGTCGGCAGCCTGTACCTCCCCTCGGGTGAGGTCGGCACGGACCGCCAGGACGAGAAGGAGCGCTTCATGGCGGAGTTCCTTCCGTATCTGAAGGAGCTGCGCGAGCGCGCGGCGGCCGGTGGGCGCGAGGCGCTGGTGTGCGGCGACTGGAACATCGCCCACCAGGAGGCCGACCTCAAGAACTGGAAGGCCAACCAGAAGAAGTCCGGCTTCCTGCCGGCGGAGCGCGCCTGGCTGACCAGCGTCTTCGAGGAGGCGGCGTACGTGGACGTGGTGCGCGCCCTGCACCCGGACGTCGCGGGTCCCTACTCATGGTGGTCCTACCGCGGCCGGGCCTTCGACAACGACGCGGGCTGGCGCATCGACCTAGTTTGCACAACGCCGGGTCTCGCTGCCCGTGCCGTGAAGGCGTACGTGGAGCGGCCCGCTACATACGAAGAGCGCTGGTCAGACCATGCTCCGGTGACAGTCGTGTTCAACCGCTAGACGCTCCTATGTGACTTACGGCATACATGAGGCCCCTGGTTGAAGCCAGGGGCCCAGTTCTTGTCGTTCACCAGCGGATAGGCTCCGCATTCCTACCGACGTATACCGGGCAGTGGCGTTTGCCGGACTGACTGACGGACCAGGAGGACGCCGAAGACAGGTCGGAACCTTCAGCAGTGAGCCTCAGCCTGGGCCAGGGCGTCCCGGTGCTCCTTCGTCCACGGCGCCCTCTGTTGGTCGGCGGGCAGGCCCGCCAGTCCGGCGCGGATGTGGTCCGCTGCATCGGCGTACGCCTTCAGCCCAAGGTGGGCCAGGCCCAGATTCAGCCGCTGGAAGTTCGGGGTCAGCCAGTACGCCGTACCCGGCGGCTGGTCCTGGGCAGCGTCGGACAGCGCCATGGCTTCGTCCAGGAGTCTGCGGGCCGCGTCCGTCTGCCCCAGCTCCCCCAGGCCCTGAGCCACCTGGGCAGCGTCGCCCATGCGCTGAGGCGCGCTGGCGCCAGGCGTGTAGTACGCGGCGGAGAACCAGCGGACCATGCCGCGGGGGTTGCCCTGCTGTCGCGCGATGTATCCCCGGAAGTTCAGGGCCTGGGCCGCCAGCGTGCCGGACCCTGCCTCGTCGGCCAGCTCCTCCGCTTCGGTCAGCCGCTTCACGGCCTTCGCGTCCTGGCGCGTGGAGGCGTAGAGCCAACCAGCGAACTGGACCGACTCGGCAGCCACTTCCGCCAGGGCGTCCCGGTGGGGTCCGCGTACGTCCTTCAGCAAGGACAGGAGCGTGGCTGTCTGGGCCTCCACAGGCCCGATGAGCGGGGAGGGGCCCAGGGTGTCATCCAACCTCCGCTGTGCCGCCAGGATGTCCCCCAGAGTCTTCACCGCCCGACCGTCGATACGGGACGGGTGATCGATGGCGTAAGCGACCCGGCCCCCTTCGTCCTCCGCCAGGCTGGCGGCCAGGTTCACTAGCTCCCCGCCAGCGTCCAAGAGCCTGTCCAGGGCCTCCGCCAGTTGCGGCGAAGGGAGTTGCTTACCGGCCAGCACGCGGCACAGGTAGGCGTGGTCGTAGACCAGCTCCCGCGCGGCGCCACGAATCGACATGCCACGAGCCTTCAGCGCAGCGCTCACGGTCTGTGCAAAATCCCCGCCCGTCATGGTGACAGCGTACCCAGTCACCACCCAGTCACCATCTGTCATCGCTGAGGGAGGGGAGGCTGGCGAGCGAGGACCCCGGCGACGCTGGCAGGCGTCCCGGGGCGTGGCCGATCGCTACGAAGGAGCGAACGACATGGAGAGCCTACGGCGCTTGCCCTGGACATCTGTTGACGGGAGGGATGCCTTCGTGACCCCCGGCAACGGCATCGTGAACCGTCTGGCCGACATCATGGAAGCGGAGCTGATCGAGTCAGCGAAGGCTGACGCGGCGCGGGCCCGCGCCCTGGCCGACGACCCAGCCGCCAGCGGGGCGGAACTGCGGACCGCGCTGCGATATCTGGCACACGCTGTCGAGGACGCGGCGAAGGTGGCCAGCCTCCGAGCGGAGCGGCTGCCGGACATGGACAACGAGGAGGACGCGGCTTCCATTAAGGAGGCGACGCGATGACGCACCCTCTCTACTCCCAGACGTGGCCCGCCTGCGACTGTCCCCGTTGTCGTCCAGCCCGTCAACGGGAGGCCCGGGAAGTGGCGGCCATACTCGCCAGGGTGACCGGCCACGCGGACAAGGCCGCGGACAGTACGCCCACCGTTAACGACGAGGCGGACAGCGACGCGGACAGCGCGGCCACCGTTAGCGGCCAGGTGGACAGCGCCAGCCGGTAGACGCGGACAGGGCGGAGCAAACGACAGAAGGGCCCCCAGCCACTCCGGACAGGAGCGGTCAGGGGCCCTTCATTATGCGGCCAGGAAGTTGGACCAGGTGGACGTCGTCCTTCGCTGTCCGTGTGCTCTGATCAGGCACTTCGCTGCGGGGAACTGTCGTTAATGCACATCGGCGGCCAGCGTGGACAGGGTGGTCAGCCGTTGCGGCCAGCCTCGCAGCCAGGACGGACAGCGGACAGGGGAACGGGCTGTCAGTGGCCAGCGCGGACGACAGGGCGGCCAGGAGTGCGGCGGGCGGCGGCCTGGTCACGCCGGACCTCGCGAATCACGGTCAGGATGTCCGCCAGGGTCGGGGGCTTGTCCGCTGGTCGGCCGGTCACGCGGCGCGCTCCTGGCAGAGGGCCAGCCACTCGTGAGGCGCCAGCCAGCCGGAGTCACCCTTGATCCGGAATCTGCGGGCCTCATGGTCGTAAACGACGCTGGGCGTCGGCCAGTCCGCCAGATAGGTCCGCCAGTCCAGGCCCGCCTCATGGAGGAGGCTCTGGCGCCGTGAGGTCTCGTAGTCATACCCGCCGCCGTCCAGGGCTGCCAGGCGGGCGCGAACGCTGGCCAGCGGTGGCTCCGGCTTGCTGGCGTTCACGGTCGGCACGGCGGTCACGCGGGCACGCTGCTGACGTCGGTTCACTCCGTGCCCTCCAGCTTCCAACCAAGGGTCTGCATCGCCTTCGGTGTCAGGCCCAGGGCCTCCGACGCGTAGCGGTACTCCTGGGCCTGCCAGGCGGAAGCGGCGCCGGACAGTAGCGCTGTCTCGTAGACAACCAGGACAGCCACGGTCCCGGCTGCTGTCTCGTCCCACATGAACGACTGGGGAGACGTCCAAAGGCTTCGCCAGCGGGCCTGCTGGGCGTCCGTCCATTCGACCCCGTCGGGAGCGGGCGGCGGGTCCAGGGTCGTCTCCACGGGCAGCGTGATCGATGCTGTCGGCTGGGCTCTCCCAGGCTGGCGGCGGGTGCCGTAGCGGGAGTGGCGGGCGCCTGGGTTACGCGGCTTGGCCACGGCGGACTCCTTCACTCTGTGTGTGCGGCTGGGCCGCGTATTGGGGTTGATTGGTTGCCGGACCATGCGGAGACCTCCCCCGCGTTCCGGGCCCCCTACCCCCTTGGGGGTCACCCCCCGGGTCCCTGACCTGCGCAGTTACCTTGATCAAGCCGTTGAACTGCGACGATGCGCGTCATTGCGCATCGTGAAGGCACTCAGGTCAGGCACAGAGGCCAGCGGTCCCGGGGCCTGGTACCAAAACCAGGGCAGGAGGCAGGCAGCGAGAGGGGGCGCGCGTCCGCTGTCGGCCAGGCGCGCGCCAGGGTCCACGGTCAGGTCCCGCCGTCCAGGCCGTCCGGCCAGATGCCGTCAGCGGGGACGACCAGACCTGTACGCAGCCAGGTAGCGGCGGCATCGTCGGGCACGTTGAATTCGTCGCCCTCGCTGTACTCCTGGTCCTTCAGGATCAGGTGACGGGAGGGGGCCACACGGACTCTCACAGAGGTCCTCCTTCCAGGGTCTGGCGCGGGGACCAGGCAGCGTCAACTACCCAGGCCCCGCTGTGGATTGGTCAGGCGCCAGAGGTGCTGTCGGCAATGTCGTCCGTAGCGGGCGCGTCCGGCGTGTCCTCCTGGTCGACGTACTCAATCGAGTTGCCCAGGGCGGCGGCTTGGTCGGCGGCCAGATGCATGACAGCGCCGTTCGCCTTGCTTCGGACGCGAACCAGGCGGTCCGGGGCCCTGTCCGTCAGGCCGTCATCGCTGAGTCCGGCGGTGCGGAAGGACTCCAGGACCTCCCGGACCTCCTGGAGGCCGGGCGCAGCCTGGGGGGACAGGCCGTCAGCACGCACGACGCCCGCAGACTCGTAGTAGTCCGGGCGGCCTGATCCCTGCCAGGCGTATACGTAGCGACGGAAGTCCGCGGCAGCGCCGAAGACAGCGCGGGCGGCCATGAGCGCGCCATATGCCTCCTGGTAAGCCTTCGCGGCCTCCTGGAGTCGCTGGGCCGCGGCGGGCGCCAACTCCCCGACATGCTTCCGGAAGGCGGCGGCCAGGGCCGCGTCCTTCGCGCGGACATCCTTCACCAGGGCTCGGGCAGCGCCGACGATGCGCGGGCGCAGGTCCCGGGCCTCAGCCAGTTCGGACTTGATCTTCAGCGGGTCCTTGCCTGCCGTGACAGCCTCAGCGGCGGCCAGGATGTCCCGCGCTTCGTACGTGTCCTCCCACTGGTCGGACAGCAACGCGTGATGCTCAGACTCGAAGTCCACCCAGCGGTCGTACGCGTCGTCCCGGGCCTCCAGGAGAGGGCGGACGGGCTCCGGGAGAAGGTCAGCGGGCGGAAGGATCGTGACGTCAACGTGCTCAGGCATGCGGATGTAGCTCCTTCAAGAGGGGGGAGAGGGGGCCAGGCGCGCTTCAGGGGCGGCCTGGCGGACAGGGGCGGCGGCCACCAACGGCAGGGCGTAGGCCAGGCTGGGGAGGTGCTCCAGGTCCTGGGGACGGGCAGGGGTCACGTACGGGCCTCCCTCGCCGCGTAGAACTGCGTCCGCCGAAGCGTTGCCTCCTGGGCCCGTGTCTGGGCATCCAGCAACTTGGCCAGGACCTCCAGGCCGTCCAGGTCGATGTCGGCGGAGTCGGACAGCTTCAGAGCCAGGCCGGTGATCAGGTCGCGGATCGTCTGGCGCTGGAGGGCGTCCGGCGAAGGGGTGCGGGGCGGCATGTCGGCAGGGGAAGGGGAGGTGTTCAAGGTGCGTTCCTTCGGCAGAGCGGGAGACGCCCCTGTTGAGGCGCCTGGCGCCCCGGAAGGCCCGCCCCGTGAAGGGGACGGACCAGAGGTCAGCGCGGCGCAGCGTCGCGGACCAGCTTGCGGAGGTCGGCCAGGACCTTCCGGACGTCGGGCGCGTAGTCGCCACCCAGGCCGTTCGCCTCCGCGACAGCCACGGCCCAGCCGGAGGCCAGCTTCCGGAGCTGTTCGAACTGGAGCGGGCGCCCGCCCAGGTGCCAGCCGGACGCGTCGCGCCGCAGCGTGTACATGCTCATGCGCCAACACATCAGTGCGGCCTCCATGGACAGCGTGGCCGACGTAGGCGCGGGAGCCTGATCGGTAGGGACTGACTCCGGCCAAGCGCTGGCCAGTTCGCGCTTCACGTCCTCCACGGCCCTGACCGTGGCGCGGGCCTTGTGCGCCTTCAGCGCGAAGACTGCCGCGTCCTGGATGTCCAGGGCGTGGATCGGCTGGCCGTGCTGGGTCCAGCCCTGGCGGGCCTTCCGGATGCCGGTCGCTGCGATGGACTCGACTACGGCGGAGGTCAGGGTGTCGTTCACTGATCAGGCCCCTTTCTGGGTCGAGCGGTAGGAGCGCGTCCGGCACGCTGCGGAGTGGTACTTCGGAGGGCGGCCACGGCCCGCGTACGGAATCGGCTCCTCACAGCCAGGGCCCTGACAGACGACTTCGCCCAGCTCTGACAGGCGGATGGACTCCGCGTCCTCCGCTTCGTCCTGAAGCTCCTGACAGAAGCTGTCCGCGTCCTCGTAGGGGCAGACCGTCCGGCGGCCCCTGCCGCGCTGGAGGAACGGCTGGCCGCACAGCTTGCATGTGACCAGGGGACGCGGCTTCTCGCGCCTGGAGCGGGACAGCGCGGTACGGCAGCGTGCGGAGCATGTCCGGCGCTGGTCGCGGAGTGAGCGGCCGTCCTTCGCGTCAGTCATGCCGGGCGGCTGGCGTCGGCGGAGTCGACCTTCAGGCGTCGGGATCTCGTTCATGCAGCCAGGGGCCTGACAGGTCCCATCGAAGTCGTCGTGTGGGTCGTTACGCACGGGTGAACTCCGTTCACGGGTACGGCAGTTGGGGACTTCGTGGATGGCTCCCCAGGACCAGCGGCGGCGGTAGCTACTCCGCTGCCATGTGCTGGCCCTGGGCCCTTGCCATCCCGAAGGAGGTCGCGCTGGGTTGACCGGCCAGCGCCCCGGAGTTTGGGCATGAAGAAGGCCCCAGCCGCACAGCCCGCTGTCTCCCCCTGCCAGGGTTCGGAGACGCGGACCCGTGCGACCGGGGCCAGTTGCGCGCTGCTTCGTATACCGCTGCGCGCCAGCGGTTGTCAGGTGTGCGGCTGGGAGGTCCTGGCAGGGACAGCCGCAAGGGAGGAGGGGAGTACCCGTCACTCCCTTACAGGTGAGGACCTCCCCCACTGCCGGTAACCCCAGGTCGTGCATGCAGACCGGCCAGGCCAGCGGGTCAGCGCAGCGCCGGACGGCCATGCGCCACGGACGCTGTCACGCGGGCCAGGTGAGGGCCTGGCGTTCACGACGGAGGCGGCCAGGCTCCGCCGGGAGTGGCCTAGGCGGGCGCGTACGGGGCCCTGGCGGGGCGTCCGAGACCCAGAGCCAGGAGGGCGCTGGAGGCCGTCAGGGAGGCGCGTACGGCGTCTGGGGAAGAGGCTGGCCGGAGGTCCGCGGAGACGGCCGACGCGGGGCGCTGTTCTTGAATCGCTGGAGTGGAAACACCTACTTGGCTAAGCCCCAAGAACAGAAGCCACGTAGGAGTTATTTGTTAGGTGATTCATTCAAAAAAATATGAACTATGCAGGTCAGGGCCCTCTAAAGTCTGGAGGTCTGACACGCCAAAGGAGCCAGGGGTCTCTCCGCCGTAGGCGCCCCGCTCCGACGCCAGGAGTCGCGCGCTGGGGGCCCAGCCGCATCGTGAACGGTTCTCAGCGGGCCGTACGGCTCCCAGACGACTGAAGGGGGCCGGACCCCATCGGGCCGACCCCCAGTCACTCCTCCGCCGTCAGCGGCGGCGCCTCCTTCACGCGGCGGGCAACGCCTCCGGCACTCGGCCGCACGATCCGCACGCGGCCAGCATCTGGGGCGCCTCCCACAGGAGCGCGGCCTGGGCCGCCTCCAGGCGCATCACGCGTTCACGAAGGCGGGGCGTGTCCTGGCCGCCCAGGATCTGGGCCCAAAGGAGGCTTGTCTGTCGCTGGAGCGCAGCCAGTTCCTGGAGGTGGGTACGGGACTCGGACATTACGATGGACCTTCCGCTCAAGGGCGGACGCCGGTCCGGTCTCTTCCGGCAAGTTGATGTCCGGACCGGCGCCTACTGGATGTTGTCGTGGTGCTGTCGTCAGCTCAGGCGAAGCGGGACGCTCGCTCTTCCTCTTCCACGGCTTCCAGAGCCGCTGCGTATGGGTCCGCGTGCATACCGATCGTGAACGCCAGTCGCGCCGGGTCCGGTCCGTTCAGCCGTTCAGCCCCTCCGCCTGAACGGCCCTTCGCTACGGTCACGCGTGCGCCAGCGTCGAGGAGGAGCTGACGGCGGCCAGCAGCGTCATGCCGGGCCCAGAAGGAGGCGTAGGTCTCGCCTGTCTCCACGACCTCAGTCCGGACCTCCGTCCGGGGCGTTGCCTCCAGGGCCTCCGCGCGCCGTTCCAGGGCGTCGACCTCCTCTTGCCAGATCATGCGCCCGGTTCGGGACTTGCGACTTTCCTTGTCCGCGTAGAGGGCCCTCAGCTCCTCCTCCACCTCCCGAAGTTCCGGCGTAGGGTCGTACCCCTTGTGCGTGATGACCTTCGTCATCTGCATGCCGCCGATGCGGGCCAGAAGTTCCTCCTCCACGTACTTCTCCAGCCAGTCAGCGCGGATGCCAGCGGGGGAGGGGCAGCGGTCACCCCGGGCCGTCGCTCGGCAGTTGTAGTCGCTGCCTCCGGCCCGCTTCGACAGGTACAGGTTCCCGCCACAGCCACGGCACTTCGCGACGCCCAGGAGCACGGCCTGGGTGTCCTTGCGGGTCCGGTTCTTCTGAGGAGTCAGCGTGGAGAGGTGGTCCTGAAGGACGCTGAACTCTTCCCGCGTCAAGACAGGCTCTCCGATCAGGACCGGGTTTCCGTCGCGGTCCCGGACAGGCTTTCCCTGGTGGATGCGGTACCCCATCAGGGCAGAGGACCGGAGGACCTTCGACAAGGTGCCCGCAGTCCAGCGGAAGCGCTCGATCTTGTGGCCTCGCCTGGTCCCGCCTGGCTCACGGCCCGCCTTGATGGCCTGGTAATCCCTGGGTACGGGCACGCCGTCTTCGTTCAGCGCCATGGCTACGGCGGTCAGGGACTGGCCGTCCAGGACGTCCCGGATGATGCCGGACAGAACCTTCACTGCCTCCGGGTCGGGGGCCAGCTTGAAGCCTTCGCCGTCGGGATTCTTGATCTTCTCGTACCCGTATGGGGCCAAGCCCCCGGAGTATCGGCCCTGCGTGCGGAGGGCAGCCTGCGCGCCTGTGACGCGCTCCTTGATGGCCAGGGCCTCCATCTGCGCACTGAAGGCCAGCATCATCATGATGAGCTCTGACACAGGCGACACGGTGCGCATGTCCAGTTCGAGCGGGGAGCCGCCGGGACCTTCAGCGAAGACCAAGAGCTTCCCGTGGTCCTTTGCCCAGCGGCCCAGCTCCGCCATGTCGGCCATCGAGCGGACGGCGCGGTCCATGCGCCACCAGATGATCATGTCGAAGTCGTCTGGGCGGGCCAGCCAGGCGCCCAGCTCCGGCCGGTTGAAGGGCGTCGTCTTCGTCGCTGAGACGTCCAGGTCCTCAGCTTCACCGACGATGACGGCTCCACGGCGGGCAGCCTCGTTGGAGTTGGCAGCGCGTTGACGGCTTGGTGACGTTGTCTCGTCAGTTCTGACAGACAGCCGGATGGCGCTTAACGCGCGAAGTTGGTTCGTCATGGTCGGGATCGTACTGAACTCTGTTTCGACCGGATGGCGCATCGACTACCAGATCGCCACCCCGGGGCTCGCCGGGCGCGCGGTCAAGGCGGTGGTGGAACGGGCGGCCGCCTACGACCAGCGGTGGAGCGACCACGCCCCGGTGACCGTGGCCTACGGCCCGGCTCACTGAGGTTCGCGGGGCAGCGGTCCTGTGGGTTCGCCGGTCTCGGCGGGCTCGCCGGTCTTCGCGGGTTCGCCGGTCTCCGCGGGCTCACCGGCCCCGTGGGCTCACTGCTTGCCGGAGTGGCCCTGGGGCGGCGCCTCGCCCAGCTCCGCGCGCATCCGGCGGTTCATGGCCATCGTCAGCTCGGCGTCCACCACGCTCGTGGCCAGTGGCCGCAGCCGCTCCACGGTCTCGCCGACGTCCTCGCCGCGCTCCACGGCGTCCGCCAGCACATGGGCGCGCAGCAGTGTGACGAAGGTCTCGGCGATCGCGTCCACGTGCTCACGCACCTCGCGTGCCGCGCCGAGCACGGCGGCCAGCGGGACGCCCTGTTCGACCAGGGTGTGTGAGACGTCCAGCAGGCGGCGGCTGAGGTGGACGATCTCGTCGCCGTCGACGGCCAGGTAGCCGAGGTCGAGTGAGGTGCTGAGGTTCTCCGGGGTGACCTCGCCCTGGAAGTAGTCCGCGAGCGCCTCCGGCCTGAGCCGGACCGGGGTCTCCGCGGGCCAGGAGGCGGCGGCGCCGGGCAGCCCGAGCAGCTCGCCGACGTCCCGGCGGCCGCTTTCGAAGGCGGCGAGCAGCTCGGCGATCCCGCCGAGGGTGTGGCCGCGCTCCAGCAGTGCCGCGATCGTCCGCAGCCGGGCCAGATGGTGGTCGTTGTACCAGGCGATCCGGCCCTCGCGGCGCGGTGGCGGGAGCAGCTTGCGCTCCCGGTAGAAGCGCAGGGTGCGCACGGTGATCCCGGCCCTCTCGGCCAGTTCCGCCATGCGGTACTCGCGTACCTCGTCCGCTTCGCTCGTCGCCACGAGGGAAGCCTATGCCGAAGCCCATGCCGCGGCCGGTCGGGTGCGACCGCCGGTAACTTCGTTATCCACAGCCCCTACCGCTTGGTAGATCCCTGTCCTACGCTCCCATCGTGCCAGTGATTGCTGGCGCGGTCGTATTCGCGTTCGTGGAAGGCGGCGGCATGGCTGGGCTGACGCATGAGCATGTACGGGTGGCGGTGATCGGGGCCGGGTTCGGCGGGCTGGGGGCGGCGGTGCGGCTGCGTCGCGCGGGCGTCACGGACTTCGTGGTGCTGGAGCGCGCGGACGCGGTCGGCGGCGCCTGGCGGGACAACACCTATCCGGGCTGTGCCTGCGATGTCCCGTCGCATCTGTACTCCTTCTCCTTCGCGCCCAACCCCGACTGGCCCCGGAACTTCTCCGGCCAGCCCCATATCCGCGCCTATCTGGAGCGGGTCGCCGACACCTTCGGGCTGCGGCCGCACCTGCGCTTCGGTGCCGAGGTGCGGTCCCTGCGCTGGGACACCGAGGCGGTGCACTGGGAGGTGGAGACGGCACGGGGCTCGCTGACCGCCGATGTCGTGGTCAGCGCCACCGGTCCGCTCGCCGACCCCCGGATCCCGGACATCCCGGGGCTCGACGGCTTCCCCGGCGCCGTCTTCCACTCCGCGCGCTGGGACCACACCACCGATCTGCGCGGCAAGCGGGTGGCGATGATCGGCACCGGTGCCTCGGCCATCCAGATCGTTCCCGCCATCCAGCGTGAGGTCGGCCGGCTCACCCTCTTCCAGCGCACCCCGCCCTGGGTGCTGCCGCGGATGGATCGCCGGATCAGCGGCCTCGAGCGATGGCTGCACTCGAAGATCCCGGCCACCCGGTCGCTGCGCCGCGGGGTGCTGTGGGGCATCCGGGAGCTGCAGGTCGGGGCCTTCACCAAGCGGCCGGGCGAGATGCGGTTCGTGGAGCGGCTGGCCCGCGCCCATATGCGACGGGCCGTCAAGGACCCGGGGCTGCGGGCGGCGCTGACCCCCGACTACCGCATCGGCTGCAAGCGCATCCTGCTCTCCAACGACTACTACCCGGCGCTCGCCCAGCCGCATGTGGACGTGGTCCCGACGGGGTTGAAGGAGGTGCGCGGCAGCACTCTGGTCGGTGCCGACGGCACCGAGACCGAGGCCGACGTGATCATCTTCGGCACCGGCTTCCATGTGACCGACGTCCCCATAGCCCAGCAGGTGACGGGGGCGCGCGGGACGACGCTCGCGGAGGAGTGGAAGGGCGGGATGGAGGCGCTGCGCGGCACCACCCCGGCGGGCTTCCCCAACTTCCTGACCATCATCGGGCCCAACACCGGCCTCGGGAACAGCTCGATGATCCTCGTCATCGAGGCGCAGCTGGCCTATATGGCCGACTATCTGCGCCAGTTGGACACCCTCGGCGGCAAGGTCGCGCTGGACGCCCGGCCGTCGGCGGTGCGTGCCTACACCGACATGATCCAGGAAAGGATGGAACGCACGGTGTGGAACACCGGAGGTTGCGACAGCTGGTACCTCGACAACGGCCGCAACACCACCCTGTGGCCCGGGACGACGTCCGAGCTGAGGAGGGTCACCCGGCGCGTGGACCTCGCCGAGTACACGGTGGTGCGGCCGCGCACCGGGCCGGTCAAGGCCACGGTGTCCACGGCCGGTGCGGGGAGGGGATCGCGGTGAGGCGGGCTCCTTCGCCGCCCTCGGGGCCGTACGTCCCGCCCGTGCCGGAGCGCGAGCTGACGGTCGTCTCGGCCGACGGGAGCCGGATCCATGCGGAGCTGCACGGCCCCGAGGGCGCCCCGGCCGTCGTGCTCGCGCACGGCTGGGTCTGCTCCACGGCCTTCTGGGCGCCGGTGCTGCGCGCCCTCTCGGCCGACCACCGGGTGATCCTCTACGACCAGCGCGGCCATGGCCGCAGCCCGGCCCCAGGGCCCGGCGGCTACAGCGCCCACGCCTTGGCCGACGACCTGGTGGCGGTGCTGGAGGCGACCCTTCCGCCCGGTCGGCGGGCCGTGCTGGCGGGCCACTCCATGGGGGCGATGACGCTGATGGCCGCGGCCGACCGCCCCATGCTGCGCGAGCGCGCGGCCGCCGCGGTGCTGTGCAGCACCGGCGCCTCACGGCTGATGGAGCGGTCGCGGGTGGTGCCGCTGCGCTCCCCGCGGGCACGGGCGCGGGCGCACCGCCTGCTCCTCGGCTCACGCGCGCCGCTGGGCCCGGTCACCCCGCTCGCCAAGCGGCTGGTGCGGTACGTCGCGATGGGCCCCGGCACCGACCCGGCCACGGTGGAGGTGGCCGCGCGGATCCTGCACGCCTGCCCCCGCGTCGTACGCGCCGGATGGGGCCGGGTCCTGGCCGACCTCGAACTGGACGCGCGGGTCGGTCAACTGGCCGTGCCCACGGCCGTCATCGTCGGCGCCGCCGACCGGCTCACCCCGCCCGAGCACGCCCACGCCCTCGCCGCCGCGCTGCCGCACTGCACCGGCCTCACCGAGCTCCCGGGGCTCGGCCATATGACCCCGCTGGAGGATCCCGAGGCGGTCACCGGGGTGATCCGCGGCCTGGTCGAGGAGTACGGGACAGCCCGGGAAACCGATCTCACAACGTCCCAGGAAGCCCACCTCACCTCCCGGGAAGCCCACCTCACCTCCCAGGAATCCGACTTCACCTCTCAGGAATCCCTCTCTCAGGAATCCCGGCCCACAACAGCGACGGAAGCCGGGCACACGGCAGTGGCGGCGAAGGAGCAGACGGCATGAGTGCGCGCAGGGGTCTTGAGGGCCAGGTCGCGGTGGTGACGGGTGCGGCGCGGGGCGTCGGCGAGCTGCTCGCCCGCAAGCTCTCCGCACGCGGCGCGAAGGTCGCGCTGGTGGGCCTGGAGCCCGAGGAGCTGAAGCGGGTCTCGGAGCGGCTGCCCACCGACTCCGCCTACTGGCACGCCGATGTCACCGACGCCGAGGCGATGGCGCGGGTGGCGGCGGAGGTCGTGGAGCGGTTCGGCGCGGTGGACATCGTCTGTGCCAACGCGGGCGTGGCCCAGGCGGGTCCGTTCCTGGACACCGATGAGTCGGCCTGGCGGCGGGTGATCGAGGTCAATCTGCTGGGCGGCGCCAACACGGCCCGCGCCTTCCTGCCCGCGCTGACCGCCAGCCGCGGCTATCTGCTGCAGATCGCCTCGCTGGCCGCGATCGCGCCCGCGCCCATGATGACGGCGTACTGCGCGTCCAAGTCCGGGGTCGAGGCGTTCGCCCACAGTCTGCGGGCCGAGGTGGGCCACCGTGGGGTCCGGGTCGGCGTGGGCTATCTGAGCTGGACGGACACCGATATGGTGCGCGGCGCCGACCGGGACGAGGTGATGCGCGAGCTACGGCAGCGGCTGCCCTGGCCCGCGGGCCGCACCTATCCGCTGGGCCCGGCGGTGGACCGGCTGGTGGCGGGCATCGAGCGCCGGTCGGCGCATGTGTACGCGCAGTGGTGGTTGCGCGGTATGCAGTCGATGCGCGGCTATCTGCCCGCGTTCATCCACGCTGTGGGGCGGCGCGAGATGCGTCGCGCCGAGCCTCGGCTGGCGGCGACCCGGGAGGCGCGGGGCGGTCTGGTGGGCGAGGGCGGCGCGGCGGACGAGAAGGCGCGCACGGCGGGCACCGTGGGCACGGAGCGTCACCAGTAACGCTCCGTCAACCGTGCTGACCTGGGCTTTCTTCGGCTCCTCCAGTCCGGAATGCGGATAAAGTCAGTGCATGTAACTCTTGTCGGGCCCGACGCCATTCACCCGATGAGGAGTGACACATGGGCCCCAAGGACCAGTCGAACGAGAAGGCTCAGCAGGCCAAGCGGAAGCAGCAGGGCGGGCGGAGCCAGGAGCCGCGGCGCGGTCAGCAGACGCAGTCCGGTGAGCGCACGCAGTCGGCTGAGCGCATGCAGTCCGGTGAGCGCATGCAGTCCGGTGAGCGTATGGAGGAGCGCTCCCGCCGGGAACCGGGGCAGGAGCAGCGCCGTGGCCAGCAGGACCGGCCGGAGGCTCACGGGCAGTCCCAGCGGATGGGCCGTGAGCGCCGTCAGCCGGGCATGGGCGACGAGACGATGGACCAGGAGCCCTTCGAGGAGATGTGACGCACAGAGGCGGCACATAGGGCGGGAGGGGTGTATCCCCATGATTGATCACGGGGATACACCCCTGCGCCCACACCGTCAGTTCCCGTTGCGCGGCGGCAGTTGGGGGCGGCGAAGGTTGGGGACGTCCGAGTAGTCCGGCGGGGTCGCGGCCGGATGCCGCTCCAGCAGATCGAGCGCCGTACGGACGGCGACCCCCAGTTGCGGATGGCGGCCCTCCGCCCAGTCCACGGGGGATCGCGGAGCCTCGATGTCCGGCTCCACGCCGTGGTTCTCCACGCCCCAGCGGTAGGCGTCGAACCACGCGGCGTTCATCGGCACCGTGATCGACGTGCCGTCGCCGAGGCGGTGACGGCCGGTCATTCCGACCACCCCGCCCCAGGTGCGCAGCCCCACCACCGGCCCGATGCCCTGGATCTTGAAGGCCGCGGTGATCATGTCGCCGTCAGAGGAGGTCGCCTCGTCGGCGACCGCGACGATCGGCCCGCGCGGCGCGTTGCTGGAGTACGACACGGGCCGGGCGTTGCGGGTCAGGTCCCAGCCCATGACCTTGCGGGTGAGCTTCTCCACCACCAGCTCGCTGATGTTGCCCCCCGCGTTGCCCCGGACGTCCACGATCAGCGCGGGCAGCGACATCTCGCGGCGCAGATCGCGGTTGAACTGCGCCCAGCCGGAGCCGCCCATGTCGGGGATGTGGAGATAGCCGCACCGCCCGTCGCTCAACTCCCGCACCACGGACCGGCGCTGGGCGACCCAGTCCTGGTAGCGCAGCGGCCGGTCGTCGATCAGTGGGGAGACCGCGACCCGGCGCGGCGGCCCCTCGCCCTCCGGCGGCTCGAAGGTCAGCTCCACCGTCGTGCCGCCCGCGGCCGTCAGCAGCGGATACGGACCGGCCACCGGGTCCACCGGGCGCCCGTCGACATGGGTGAGCACGGCGCCGTCCCGGATCCCCAGACCGGCCAGCGGTGAGCGGGCCCGGGAGTCGGAGGACTCACCGGGCAGGATGCGGGCCACCGCCCACCGCCCGTCCTTGGCGCGGGTGAGGTTGGCGCCGAGCAGTCCGATGGGGCGCTGGTAGTGGGACGGCCCCTCGTTGCGCCGCGCCGCGCTGACATAGGCGTGCGAGGTGCCCAGCTCGCCGAGGGTCTCGCGGAGCAAGTCGGCGAACTCGTCGGGCGAGGCGACCCGTTCGACCAGCGGACGGTACTGGTCGAGCACCCCGCCCCAGTCGACACCGCACATCCCCGGGTCCCAGTAGTAGTGGCGGGTGATGCGCCCGGCCTCGTCGTACGCCTGCCGCCACTCGGCCGCCGGATCGGCGGTGTGCTGGATGCGCCGCATGTCGAGGTGGACGGTGGAGTCGCTGTCGCCGGACTCGGTGGCGGGCATCGCGCGCAGATCGCCGTCGTCGTAGGCGACCAGCCGGCTGCCGTCGCCGCTGACCACGAACCAGTCCAGCTCACCGGTGAGTTCGGTGCGCTTGGCCTTCGCCAGGTCGAAGTGTTCCAGCGTGGGGCGGCTCGAGGTCTCGTCCGGGCTGGCGAACGTCTCGCCGAGCGCGCCCGAGATCGGCCAGCGCAGCCACACCAGCCCGCCGCCGCTGACCGGGCTCAGCGAGGAGTACTTGGACGCGGAGACGGGGAAGGCCGTGACCCGGCTGGCCAGCCCCTCCACCTCGACCGTCACCGTGCCGTCGCCGTCGCCCTCGCCCCCGCTGACGTCCGGGTCAAGACCGCCCGCCGCCGGGCGCCCCTCGGGGGACAGCGCGAAGGGCGAGGGGGTGGCGGAGGACAGCGGTACGAGATAGGGGCGGCAGCCCAGCGGGAAGGAGAGGTCGCCGGTGTGCACGTCGTAGACCGGGTCGAAGCCGCGCCAGGAGAGGAAGGCGAGATAGCGGCCGTCGCTGGTGAAGACCGGCTCCTCGTCCTCGAACCGCCCATTGGTCACATCCACCGTGGTCCGGTCGGCCAGCCGCGCGATCTTGATCGAGCGCAGGGTGCGCCCTATCCCGGGGTGGGACCAGGCGAGCCAGGCCGAGTCGGGGGCGAAGGCCAGGTCGCCCACCGGGCCGTTGTCGGAGCGGATCAGCTCGGTGACCTCGCCGTCCCCGTCGGGGGAGGTGTCCACCAGCAGCAGCCGCCCGTCGCCCGCGGCGACCGCGAGCAGGTCGCCGTCCGGCGAGGGCTCCAGCTCGTGCACCCGGCCCAGCCGACCGGCGGCCAGCCGGCGCGGCTCGGTGGGGCCGGTGGCCCGGGGCAGCTGCGCTATCTCGATGGCGTCCTCGCCCTCCGCGTCGGTGAGGTAGGCGACCCGGCCGGTCGAGCCCAGCATCACAGGCAGCCGCACCCGGACGCCCGGGGTGTCGGCGAGGGTGCGGGCGGGGCCGTCGCGGTGGGTGAGCCAGTACAGGCTGCCGCGGACGCACACCGCGCTGGCCCGGCCGGTGGTGTCCACCGACAGCGAGTCGATATGCGAGGCGGCGGGCACCTGGTAGGGCCGTCGCCCGGTGCGCGCGCCGCCGAGCCGCACGTCCAGCTTGCGCGGCTCGCCGTCCGGACTCAGGTCGTCCATCAGCCACAGCTCGCCCGCGCACTGGTAGACGACGCGGGAGCCGTCGGTCGAGGCGTGCCGGGCGTAGAAGTCGGCGTGGTCGGTGTGGCGGCGCAGATCGGTGCCGTCGGGCAGACAGGAGTAGAGGTTGCCGATGCCCTCGTGGTCGGAGAGGAAGGCGATCCGGCCGCCGACGAACATCGCCGCGTCCAGGTGGCCGTTCAGCTTCTCCACGAGCCGGGTGCCGTGCAGCCACAGCCGGCCCGTGGCACCGCCCCGGTAGCGCTTCCAGGTGGCGGGCTCGTGCGGCGGCTTGCCGGTGAGCAGCAGGGTGCGGCGCTCGCCGTCGAGGTCGGCCACCGCGATGTCGGCCACCGGCCCCCAGGGCAGCCGCCCGCCGGGGCTGCCGTCGGTGGGCAGGCTGTAGGCCCAGGAGAAGTGGGAGAACGGCTGCTCATGGGAGGAGACCGCGAGGATCTGGGAGGCGCCGTCCTGGTCCGGCGGGGTCCAGCCGCAGACCGTGGCGTCCGTACTGCCCCAGTAGGTCAGCCGGCGGGCCGGGCCGCCGGCCGAGGGGACGAGATAGATCTCCGGGTCGAGGCTGCGCCAGGTGGTGAACGCGATCTGGGAGCCGTCGGGGGAGAAGCGGGGAGGTCCGACGCGGGTACGGTCCACGGTCAGCCGCCACGCTCGCCCGGGTGGCTCACCCGGGGCGGTCAGCGGGGCGGCCCACAGATCGTCCTCGGCCGCGAAGCACAGCAAGTCGCCGTGCAGATGCGGAAATCGCAGGTACGCCAGGTCGTCGTCGCACGCGTAAGGCTCCACCCACCCATGTTTTCGAGCTACGCCATTCGGAGCAACTCGGTTGTGTGACCGAGACCACGAACGAAACGGCGTAGTTTCGATACGACCGGGCTTATGCTGGAGGAGTACGAAACCGTTTCGTTCGGAAGTTTCGAAGCCCGTAGTCCGAAGTCCGAAGTTCAGAGTCCGAAGTCCAGAGTTCGAAGTTCGGAGGGAGGCGACGCCCCATGCGGACCACGGATCAGCCGACGGAGGACCGCGACACCGCCCGGGTGCGCCGCAGCAGACTCTCCCCCGAGCGCGAGCGGGAGCTGTACGAGGCGGTGGTCGAGCTGCTGGGTGAGGTCGGGTACGACGGTCTGACGATGGACGCCGTCGCGGCCCGCACCCGATCCAGCAAGGCCACGCTCTACCGCCAGTGGAAAGGCAAGCCGCAGCTGGTCGCGACCGCGCTGCGGCACACCAAGCCCGTTCTGCTCGAAGGCGTCGACACCGGATCGCTCCGCGGGGACCTGCGGGAGATCGCGCGGTGTTCGGAGACCGCCCATGAGCGGGACGCCGCGCTGATGAGGGGACTCGCCCACGCAAGTCATGACAACCCGGACCTTCATCAGGCCCTGCGAGAGTTGTTGATCTTCCCCGAGATCGACGCGCTCCACGCGCTGCTGAGGCGCGCCGTCGACCGCGGCGAAGTCGCCCCGGACCGGCCCGCCTTGAACTACGTCGTGCACATGATGTGCGGCGCGTTCATCACCCGACCGCTCGTCGAGGGCAAGCAGCCGGACCAGACGTATCTCCTGGAGTACATCGACGCCGTGATCCTCCCCGCACTCGGCGCCGCATAGCCCTTCCTCTCACCTCCTCACTCCCCCCTGATCTCCCCGCACAACCACATAAGGCCCCGGCCGGCGCGCCGCTCTCGTCGCCGGTTCGGTCACCCATCCCTGTTCTGCCAGACAACCGACGGGAGCACCCCTTCTCGTGGCCACCTTCCTCTATAAACTCGGCCGGTTCGCCTTCCGGCGACGCGGCTTCGTCGCGCTGATATGGGTGGCGCTGCTCGCGGTAGCGGGCGTCGGCGCCGCCACCGCCTCCCAGCCCGCCAACGACAGCTTCTCCATTCCGGGCACCGAGGCCCAGAAGGCATTCGACCTGCTGGAACAGCGGTTCCCCGGGGGTAACGCGGACGGTGCCACCGCCCGTGTGGTCTTCCATGCCCCGAGCGGCGAGAAGATGACCGACCCGGACAACAAGGCGGTGGTCACCAAGACCGTCGCCGAGCTCAAGGCCAGCTCGCCGCAGGTCGCCTCGGTCGCCGACCCCTACCAGGCTCGGGCCGTCAGCAAGGACGGCACCACGGCGTACATCCTGACCAGCTACAAGGTCAACGCGATGGAGCTGGAGGACCCCGCCAAGGACGGTCTGAAGGAGGTGGGGGAGAAGGCCGAGAAGTCGGGGCTGTCGGTGCAGATCGGCGGTGACGCGCTCCAGGAGATGCCGGAGACCGGCTCCACCGAGATCATCGGCATCGCGATCTCCGCGGTCGTCCTCGCCATCACCTTCGGCTCGCTGGTCGCGGCCGGACTGCCACTGCTGACCGCGCTCATCGGCGTCGGCATCGGCATCTCGTCGATCACCGCGCTCGCCACCACCCTGGGGCTGTCCACCACCACCTCCACACTGGCGATGATGATCGGCCTCGCGGTCGGCATCGACTACGCGCTGTTCATCGTCTCCCGCTACCGCGCGGAGCTGGCCGAGGGACGGGACCGGGAGGAAGCCGCCGGACGTGCCGTGGGCACCGCGGGCTCCGCGGTCGTCTTCGCCGGCCTTACGGTCGTCATCGCGCTGGTCGGCCTCGCCGTCGTCAACATCCCGATGCTGACCAAGATGGGCTTCGCCGCGGCCGGTACGGTCGTCATCGCCGTCCTCATCGCGATCAGCCTCATCCCGGCGGTGCTGGGCTTCGCGGGCAAGCGGGTGTTCGGGCGCAGGGCGCGCCGGCGGATGGAGGAGCGTGCCGCGGCGGCCGCCGCGAGCGGCGCGGACGCCCCCGAGGAGAAGCCCAACATGGGCACCCGCTGGGCCCGCTTCGTGCTGCGCCGCCCGGTGCTGGTGCTGCTGGTGGCCGTGCTCGGACTGGGTGCGGCCGCCCTGCCCGCCGCCAGCCTGGAGCTCGGTCTGCCGGACGACGGCTCGCAGCCGGTCAGCAGCCAGAAGCGCCAGGCGTACGACATGATCTCCGAGGGCTTCGGCCCCGGTTCCAACGGTCCGCTGATGGTGGTCGTCGACGCCAAGGGCAGCGATGACGCCAGGGGCGCGGCCCAGCAGGTCCGTAAGACCATCACCGGTCTGGACGGGGTGGCCGCGGTCAGCCCGGCCACCTTCAACAAGGCCGGTGACACCGCGACGATCACCGTCATCTCCAAGTACAAGCCGAGCAGCATCGACACCGAGAACCTGGTCGGCGACATCCGGGACGAGGCGAGCGGGTTCAAGTCCGACACCGGCACCGAGGTGCTGGTGACCGGCCAGACGGCGATGAACATCGACATCTCGCAGAAGCTCAACGACGCGCTGGTGCCCTATCTGGTACTCGTCGTCGGACTGGCCTTCCTGCTGCTGATGGTGGTCTTCCGGTCCGTCCTGGTCCCGCTCAAGGCGGCGCTCGGCTTCCTGCTCTCCGTCGTCGCGGCGCTCGGCGCGGTGGTCGCGGTCTTCCAGTGGGGCTGGCTGGCGGATCTGTTCGGGGTCGAGGAGACCGGTCCGATCATGAGCATGATGCCGATCTTCATGATCGGTGTGGTGTTCGGTCTGGCGATGGACTACGAGGTCTTCCTGGTGACCCGGATGCGGGAGGCGTACGTCCACGGCGAGCGCCCCGGCCAGGCCGTCGTCACCGGCTTCCGGCACGGCGCCCGGGTGGTCACCGCGGCCGCGGTCATCATGATCAGCGTCTTCGCCGGATTCATCGGCTCGTCCGAGTCGATGATCAAGATGATCGGCTTCGGCCTGGCCACCGCCGTTCTCTTCGACGCCTTCGTGGTCCGTATGGCCATCGTCCCGGCGGTCCTGGCGCTGCTCGGCAAGGCGGCCTGGTGGCTGCCGCGCTGGCTGGACCGGGCGCTGCCCAACGTGGATGTGGAGGGCGAGGGCCTGCGCAAGCAGCTCGAGCAGCCCTCCGCGGACCGGCAGCGCGACAGGGACTCCGACCCAGACGCCGAGCTGACCCGCGTCTGACTCGCGTCCGACCCGCGTCTGACCCGCGTCTGAACACCTGGCGTCACGCCTCGGCCCGGCGGCGGCCTTCCGATCCCGGAAGGCCGCCGTTCGGCGTTTTCCGCGAGCCCGCGCGATTCCGCGACGTCGGCGCTCTTGCGAACGAGTTGCAGGTACGGGCTACCATCGGGCCGATAGCTGCAGCTCAGGAGCGGAGTTCCGCCATGCATGTGCCCGACGGATTCATCGACGCACCGGTGTCGGTGGCGACCGGTGTGGTCGCGGCCGGGGCCGTCGCGGTCAGTTTGCGCGGTGCCCGGCGGGAGCTCGACGAGCGGACCGCGCCGCTGGCCGGGCTGGTCGCGGCGTTCATCTTCGCCGTACAGATGCTGAACTTCCCCGTGGCCGCCGGGACCAGCGGCCATCTGCTGGGCGGGGCGCTGGCCGCGATACTCGTGGGGCCGTACACGGGGGTGTTGTGCGTCTCCGTGGTGCTGCTGATGCAGGGCGTGCTGTTCGCGGACGGCGGGCTCACCGCGCTCGGCGTCAACATCACGGACATGGCCCTGGTCACCACGGTCGTGGCGTACGGGCTCTTCCGCGCGATCGTGAAGCTGGCCCCGCATCGCCGCCGTACGGTCACCGTCGCGTCCTTCGTTGCCGCGCTGATCTCCGTACCGGCCGCCGCGGTGGCCTTCACGGTGATCTACGCGCTCGGCGGCACGGCCGATGTGGCGATCGGCAAGGTCTTCGCGGCGATGGTCGGTGTGCATGTGCTGATCGGCATCGGCGAGGCGGCGATCACCGCACTGACGGTCGGTGCCGTCGTGGCCGTACGGCCGGATCTGGTGTACGGGGCGCGGGGGGTGACCGCGCGTCCGCTGGAGATCCGCAGCAGCCCGCTGGCCCCGGCCGCCCCGGGAGCGGTGGCGCGGGCCGAGGGCCCGGCGGCCGAACCCGCCGCGGCGACCTCCGACACTTCCGACACTTCCGAGACCTCCGAGGCCCTTGAGACGTCCGAGCCCACCGGGACACCGGCGCCCGCCGCGGCGCCACGGCGGTCGGCGCGGCGCGTGTGGTGGGCAGGGCTCGCGGCCGCGCTGCTGTGCGCCGGGGTCGTCAGCTTCTACGCCTCCGCCAGCCCCGACGGGCTGGAGAAGGTCGCCCATGACAAGGGGATCGACCAGAAGGCGGAGGACCACGCCGCCAAGGACTCCCCGCTCGCCGACTACGGCGTCAAGGACATCACCGACGCCCGGCTCTCCGGCGGGCTCGCCGGGGTGATCGGGGTCGGGGCCACGCTCGCCGTCGGCTCCGGGGTCTTCGTCGTCATACGGCGGCGCAGGGCGACGGCCGAGAGCGAGCGGGGCTGACCGTGGGCGCGGGACACGCGCACAAGCTCTACCGGGAGGGCCGGTCGCCCGTCCACGCCCTCCCCCCGCACTGCAAGATCGCCGCCGTCTTCTGCTTCGTCCTGGTGGTCGTCTCCACGCCCCGCGAGGCCGTCTGGGCCTTCGGGGCGTACGCGGTGCTGCTGGCCGGAGTGGCGGTGGCGGCCCGGATCCCGGCCGGGTACGTACTGCGGCGGCTGCTGATCGAGATCCCGTTCGTGGCCTTCGCCGTGCTGATGCCGTTCATCGCGGAGGGCCCGCGGGTGGAGGCGCTGGGGATGTCGCTCAGCGAGTCCGGGCTGTGGAGCGCCTGGAACATCCTCGCCAAGGGCACCCTCGGCGTCGCCGCCTCCGTCCTCCTGGCGTCCACCACCGAACTGCGTGCCCTGCTGCTGGGGTTGCAGCGGCTGCGGATGCCTTCGCTGCTGGTGCAGATCGCCTCGTTCATGATCCGCTACGGGGACGTCATCTCCGACGAGATGCGCCGGATGCGGATCGCCCGCCAGTCGCGCGGCTTCGAGGCGCGCGGGGTGCGGCACTGGGGGGTGCTCGCCTCCTCGGCCGGGGCGCTGTTCATCCGCTCCTACGAACGGGGCGAGCGGGTCCACCTGGCGATGGTCAGCCGGGGCTATACGGGCACCATGCCGGTGATCGACGATGTGACGGCGTCCCGTACCCAGTGGATGTACGCCGCCGCCCTCCCGCTGACCGCGCTGGCGGTCTGCCTGACCGGATGGATGCTGCCATGACCGACCCCGCCACCACCCCGCCGTCCCTCCAGGTGTCGGGTCTGGCCTACGCATACCCCGACGGCCATCAGGCGCTCTTCGGCGTCGATCTGACCGTGGCCCGGGGTGAGCGGGTGGCGCTCCTCGGGCCCAACGGCGCGGGCAAGACCACGCTCGTACTGCACCTCAACGGCATCCTTACGGCGGGCACCGGGACCGTCACCGTCGCGGGGCTGCCCGTGGCGAAGGCGCATCTGGCCGAGATCCGCCGCCGGGTGGGCATCGTCTTCCAGGACCCGGACGATCAGCTGTTCATGCCCTCCGTGCGCGAGGACGTGGCCTTTGGCCCGGCCGCGGCCGGGCTGCGCGGCGCGGAGCTGGAGGAGCGGGTGCGCCGCGCGCTGGAGCGCGTCGGGATGGCGGAGTTCGCCGACCGGCCGCCGCACCACCTCTCGTTCGGGCAGCGGCGGCGGGTGGCCGTGGCGACCGTACTGGCCATGGAGCCGGAGATCCTGGTCCTGGACGAGCCCTCGTCCAACCTCGACCCGGCCTCGCGGCGCGAACTCGCCGACATCCTGCGCTCCCTGGAGGTGACCGTGCTGATGGTCACCCACGATCTGCCGTACGCGCTGGAGCTGTGCCCGCGCTCGGTGGTGCTCAGCGGCGGGGTCATCGCGGCGGACGGCGGAACGCAGGAGCTGCTGTGCGACGAGGAGCTGATGCGCGAGCACCGGCTGGAGCTCCCCTTCGGCTTCGACCCGCGCTCGGTGAGGGTGCCGGTGTTTCCGGTGAGGTGAGGATGCCGGTGAGGTGACGGGCCAGGGGGCCGCCGGGTTCCGTGGCGCCTGCGGCGGGCTGCTCCCCTCCCCGCCCCGCCCCTGCTATGCGGCGGAGTCGCATATCGATCCGCCGGACCCGTGTAGGCGGGGTGACCCGTACCGATGAGGTGACCAGTACCGGTGAGGCGGCGCTCCGGTCGGGTGAACGGTCATCCGGACCCGCCGGACATGGACATCGGCGTCGGCGCCGCTCGGCACGGGCGCCCGGCCTTGATCCGCTCCACCGCCGCCAGCAGATCCGCCTGCCCCACCCGCGGCCGCCCCGTCCGCAGCACCTCCGCCGCCGCGTCGATCACCGCACGGCGGATATCGCGCCCGGTCACCTCGTCGACCCCGGCCAGCCCCTCCGGCGAGACATCCTCGGCGAGGGGGAGCGCCTCGGGCAGATGGCACCGCCAGATCCCGGCCCGCGCCGCCTTGTCCGGCGCCGGGAAGCGCACATGCCACACCCGGCTGTCGAACGCCGTGTCATAGCTGGTCACCAGGTTGGTGGCCAGGACGACCAGCCCCTCATGGCTGTCCAGGGCGGTCAGCATCTCGCTGCGCATGGCGTTCACCGCGTGCTCCGAGCCATGGCTGGTGGTCTCGAACCGCGAGGACATCAGCGCGTCCGCCTCGTCCAGGAAGAGCACCGCGCCCTGCTCACGCGCCGCGTGGAAGAGCGCCGCCAGATTCTTCGGGCCCTCCCCGTGGTACTTGCTCTCCAACTGCGAGGCGCGGGCCGGGATCAGCGGACGCCCAAGCCGGTGGGCGAGGGCGTGGGCGGCCAGGGTCTTGCCGGTGCCGGGCGCGCCCTCCAGGTTGATCGCCGAGCCGGGGTGCGGCTGGATCTCGCGCAGCCCCCACTCGTCGAACAGCACCCGGCGCTGCTCCACGGTGTGCACGGCACGCAGCAGCTGGTCCAGCGTCCGGTCCGGGAGCACCAGGCGGTCGAAGGTGTACAGCGGTGGTGTCGCGGTGAACCGCCGCGCCCGCTCCGCGATCGACGGCTCGTCCGGCCCCGATTCCGATTCCGATTCCGCTTCCGTCTCCGTCGGCGCGCCCGCGCGCGGCCCCGACTCCGCCGCCGCTCCCCGTGGCTGGTTGGTGACGGTGACGGTGAGCGGCCGTGGTCCGCCGCGGCCGCTGAACTCCTTCGCGGCCTCGATCAGCCGGGTCCGCAGCAGCGCCGCCTCCACATCGTCGGTGCCGCCCGGAATCCCGGTGACGGCGAAGGCGGTACGCGAACCCCTGCCCAGGTTCCTCACTGGATCTCCCCCCTCGAACACCGGCCGCGCCCCGGACCCTCAGCCCCAGACCGCGACCCGGTGGTGGGCATGAGCGCTGCGCACCCGCTGCTCGGCCTGCTTCCCCTCGATCCGGCGGCTTTCGACGAACTGCTCCCGCGAGGTGTCGAAGAGCCCCTGGATATAGCTGACATTGCCGTTGCGGATGGACTCGGAGACGGTGACCGCCCGCAGATCGGGATCGGTGTGCAGGCGCTCGCTCCGGGACCGGAACCAGTCCGCCAGGAGCTCGATGGTCACGATGACGACATGGACCACCGCGACCGCGCCGATCCCGCCGAGCGCGAGGAGGACCATGCCCAGCAGGCTCAGCATGACGGCCCCGCCTCTCCGAAGATGATGAGGTCCTTGTCCCCGAAGGCCGCGCACAGCTCCTCGTCCAGGCGCCGGGCCCGGCAGACCCAGACCGGGGCGGACGCCTCGGTGTCGGCCAGCGGGACGCCCTCCTGGTCCAGGAAGAAGGTCTGGACGACGAACACCGGCCCTTGGCGCCGCCGCAGCACGGCGCCGGCGGCCGCTTCCGGCGCCCGCGCACGGTTGCGGACCAGGAAGGAGACCACATCGCGGTAGCGGAGGACGCCGCGCGGCGATACGCGCCGGGCGCCCCGTCCACGCTCCCGCCCCTGTCCGCGCTCCCGCCCCCGCCCGCGCTCCCGGTCGCTCCCGGCCCCGGTGGACCGGCACTCGAGCCGGGCGTCCGTCCCGCGGAGGGTCACGTCGAAGGTGCCGAGGAAACGGTCGTCGGTGGCCGTCTCACGAGCGCCGCGCTGGTCAGGCATGGGCTTCCCCCGTCTTCCGAATCCGTCGTCCGAACCGGTCGTCCGAAGAGGCGGGCCCCCGGCTCCCCCGGCGAGGGCCCGATATCGATCCTGCGCGCCCCGCGTGTCGCTTTTCGTCCCCCGGGACGGTGGGAAATCCGGGAGATCGCTGTCGGCGCCCGTGACGACAGAAACCGACATCCGCGCAACCCCGTAACGCGCGGGCCCTCGTCGCGCGGCCCCTCATCGCTCGGCCCCGCCCCGGCGCGGCGGATGCGCCCCCAGCTCGGTCAGCCGGCGCAGCAGCAGATCCGGTTTGGTGTGCCGGGAGCACACGTACATCGCGAACATCATGCGGATGTCGGCCGGTTTGGAGTTGATCCCGCAGGCGGTCATGGCCCGGTCGATCTGCGTACGGACCGTGGAGACCTTCACATCGAGGTGGGCGGCCGTCTCCTCGTACGAGTACCCGTCCGCGTACCACTCCAGCGCCCGGACCTGGCCCTCGCTCAGCCCGGCCGCCCAGGGGGAGAACACCACGGGCTCATGGGCGGGCGGCTGCTCGGCCGACGAGGCCATGTAGAGCGCGTCCAGCAGGGTCAGCTGGCCGAGCCCGGCCCGAGCGCACTGCATCCGGAAGTCCCGCAGATCCTCCCCGTAGCGCTTCTCGCTGACGCCCAGCTCCTCCAGGATCCAGGCCACCCGGCCGCCGCGGGCCGTGCGCCCCAGCAGATCGGCGAAGTACGGCGGCACGCTGAGCCCGCATTCGCGCACCGCCGTCTCCAGGGCGGAGGCCAGATGCGGTTTCAGCCAGTGCGGATGGTTGCGGGCGTCCCATACGGCATTGGCCAGGACCGCCGCGCCGACCGTCTTGCCGAAGACCGCCTTCGCCCCGCACACCCAGGGGGCCACCCGCTGGCGCCACTGCTCGGCCGCCGTGCACACCACCACGTCCGAGCGGCGCACCAGGTCGGCGAACTGCTCGGCGGTGCCGACCCCCATCATGTCCGCCACGCATACGTCGTACTCCGCACCGCTCACCTCGAGCTGCTCCACGGAGTCCACCTCGCTGACCACGGTCAGCCGTGGATCGGCGTTCAGCGCGGCCACCAGGCCGCGTCTGGTCATCTCATGGTCCTCGACCACCGCCACCTGGAGTGGCTGCTTCGGTCCGTACTCGGCCGACTCGTCTCTCATCCGACGCCCCCTTGACTCGGCTCGGTCGTGTAACCCGTCTCGGTGTTGTTGTCCCGTTGGATCGGCAGGGTGAGCGTCACCTGCGTGAACCCGTCGACCGACCGCACCCGCAGCGCCCCGCCCCGCTCGCGCAGCAGGCTCTCGTGCAGCGCCAGTGACCGCATGGCGCCGACCCCGCGCGCCAGCACCGCGGGCGGGAAGCCCACGCCCTCGTCGGTGACCACCAGCTCCACCAGCTCGCCGCCGTCGGCGTCCTCGACGAGGTCCACATGCAGCACCGCGTCGTGCACCCCGGCGCTGCGCGGCACATTGATCAACAGGGCGCGCAACGCGGGCTCCAGCAGCTCCACCTGGGACGGCAGCACCCGGGCCGCGGCGCCGACCACCCGCTCGGTGACGATCGGTTCCACGGTGAGGGTGTCGTTGGTGGCCAGGGCCACCTGCCGGTGGACCATGCCGATCAGCGGCACCGACTCGCTGAACCGTCCGGTGCCGATGAAGGTGGCCAGCCGCTCCCGCGCCACCACCGCCGATTTGCGCAGCGAGTCGATCTGCTCGGGGTCCGAGGCGTCGATCCGCTGGAAGGCGTTGAGAGTGTGGCCGAGGTGGTTGTGAAGCTCGATGGCGAGCAGCTTGCGCTGTTCCTGCTCATGCAGTTGAAGGCTCATGTCGCCCAGGTCGGCGGCGAGTTGCAGCAGGAACGCGGCGCCGCGGCGGATGAGATACGCCAGCGCCCCGTAGCCGGTGAGCCCGATGAGCACATCGGAGCGGGCCAGCGCCGCCGGGCCGCCGTCGCCCAGGGCGACGACCGCGGCGTAGGAGGCGGCGATCGCGCAGGTGCCGATGATCAGCACCCGCCGCGGCCGGCCGAGCGCCGAGCCGATGCCCGCGGCCGAGATCTGCTCGGTGGTCAGCACCAGCAGCGGGGCCATGTCCTGCGACCGGTGCGGGCCCATGACCAGCGCACAGGCCCACAGGAACGCCACGGCCGAGCACAGCTCCACACCGGCCGCCACACCGTCGTACGTGGTCGGCGGCGGGCTCTGCGGGTCGGGCCGGGCGCCCGCTCGCTCCCGCTCGGTGTCGTCCGCGATCATCCGCCGGTGGTTGCGGACGATATGCGCGACGAACCACAGGGATTCGGCCACCACCGCGATCAGCAGCAGCAACGCCCCGCCACGGTGCGGCAGACGGCCCGCGATCCCGGGCACCGTCACCGCCAGCTGGATGCCGTGCATCAGACGGAAGATCAGCAGGATGCGCAGCATCTGCCATTCCATGTCCCGGCGGGCCAGCCGGTGCCGGTCGGCCGGCTCCTCGGCGACCTGGTGATATCCGTCGGTGGGGCGTGGCGCCCGCCCGCGCCCCCGCTGTCGTTCCTCGCGTGCCCACCGCCACGCCCACGCCCATGAACGCGGCCGCAGCCGCCCCCGTAACCGAGCCACGTGCCCCCCGATGTTCCCCCGGATTCCAGTGTGCGGTGGCCGGGGACGGCGCAATAGGGACCCTTGGCCCTGGTGGACCCGCGTATGTGGGTACGGGAGGGCGCTCGGAGGCATACCCGGGGCGCGTGGCGCCCTCTCTTCCACGCCGCCCCGCCGCACCTGCGGCGGGGCGCGCCGTTACGCCTCCCGCGCCGCCAGGCTGGTCCGCACCGCGCGCACAAGCGCCTGCGCACGCGGATCGGCGGTGACACCGCGCCGCATACCGTTGGTGACGTAGGCAAAGCCGATGCGCGCCTCCGGGTCGGCGAAGGCGAGGGAGCCACCGCGCCCCGGGTGGCCGAAGGAGCCCGGCCCCAGCAGCGGGCAGGCCGGGCCGTGCAGCATGTAGCCGAGGCCGAAGCGGGTGCCGACGACCAGGACCCGGTCAGGGCCCGCGGACTCCTCGGTACGGGCCATCGTCAGCGTTGCCGGGGCGAACAGCCTGCCCCCCGAGCGGACCGTACGGGCCGAGGGCAGCGGGCCGATCAGCGCCGCGTAGAAGCGGGCCAGCGCCTCGGCGGTCGCCACCCCGCCCGAGGCGGGCAACTCGGCGGCCAGATACGCGGGGTCGTTCTCGTCCGGCAGCGGGGTGATCGCGGCGAACGCCCGCCGGGTCAGCGACTCGGGGTCCCGGTACGCCTCGGCCACCGACCGCTTGGGGCGCAGCCGCGGCCCCTGGGCGGCGGGCGCGGAGAGCGCCTCCACCGCCGCGATCCGGCCGACCCGGTCCCGCTGCTCCTCGGGCAGCCCGAGCCACAGGTCGAGCCCCAGCGGCCGGGCGATCTCCTCGGCGATCCAGCGCCCGATGGTCCGCCCGGTGACCCTGCGCACCAGCTCGCCCAGCAGCCAGCTGTACGTCTGGGCGTGGTAGCCGTGCGCGGTACCGGGCTCCCATACGGGCCGCTGGGCGGCGACGGCCCGCGGCCCGGATATGCCGTCGATGGCCTCGTCGGGGGTCAGCGGGGTGTCGAGCACGGGCACGCCGGTGCGGTGCGCCAGCAGATGCCGCACCAGCACCCGCTCCTTGCCTGCCGCCTTGAACTCCGGCCAGTAGGTGCTGACCCGGCCGTCCAGGTCCAGTTGGCCGCGCTGGTGCAGCAGCAGCGGCACGGCGGCGGCCACGCCCTTGGTGACCGACCGGATGACCTGGGCGGTGTCCCGGGCCCAGGGCTCGGGGCCGTCGTCGGGGGTCTTCGTACCGCCCCATAGATCGACGACCTTCTCGCCCTCCCGGTACAGGACCACGGCCGCGCCGCGCTCGCCATGCCGGGCGAAGTTCGCCGCGAAGGCGTCCCGGACCGGTTCGAAACCGTTCGCCACCGTGCCCTGGACGTCCACCACTGTCCGACTCCCGCCATGCCGACCGAGCGTGTGTGCTTGTGTTTCTCCTTATGGTGCAACGCCCGGCGCGGGAGGATCATGCCGGGGCCGGTCAAGATCCCGGCGGACCGCCGCCATGGGGCGGCGGCGGTCCCGGAGCCGACGAGAAGGAGCACACGGTGCGGAGATTCGAGGGCTACGCGGTCATGCTCACCGGCGCGGGGCGCGGAATCGGGGAGGCGACCGCCCGCAGGTTCGCCGACGAGGGCGCCCGGGTGCTGATCACCGACCAGGACGGCGAACTGGCCGCGAAGGCCGCCGCGTCCATACGGACCGACGGCGGCGAGGCCGAGTCGCTGGGCTGCGACGTGGCCCGGCGGGCGGATGTCGAAGCGGCCGTGGCGCACGCCGTAAGGAGCTTCGGAAGGCTGGACGTCCTGGTCAACAGCGCCCACTCGTGTCACGTCGACACCCCGCTGTTCGAGGACCAGGCGGACGACGAGTGGCAGCGGGACATTGATGTCACCCTGGGCGGCGCCTTCCGCTGCTCCCGGGCCGCGCTGCCGCATCTGGCCGCCGCGGAGGGCCGGGGCGCGATCGTCAACGTCGGCTCGGTCAACGGCCTCCAGGACTTCGGCAACCACGCCTACAGCGCCGCCAAGGCGGGCCTGGGCAGCCTCACCCGCACCCTGGCCACCCACGCCGCCGGCCGGGGCGTCCGCGTCAACCTCGTGGCCCCCGGCACGATCCGCACCCCCGGCTGGGACGGCCAGGCGGACACCCTGCGCCGCGCCGCCGAGGTCTACCCGCTCGGCCGGGTCGGCGAACCCACCGACATCGCCGCCGCCATCACCTTCCTCGCCTCCTCCGACGCCGCCTGGATCACCGGGACCACCCTCCCCGTGGACGGCGGCATCACGACCACGAACGTGGCGGTGCGCAGGGCCTTCGGTCACCCGGAGACGCCCAGCGAGACATAGTCGTAGGCGCCCTGCCAGGGCTCGCTCGTATAGACGTTGGTCAGCCGGGAACCGCGCCAGAGCACGCTCTTCTGGAACAGGATGGGCAGATACGCGGCGGAGTCGGAGATCCTCCGATTGATCTGTGCGTAGTCGCTCCCGGCCTTTTCCGGGTCCTGTTCGGCGATCGCCGTGTCGAAGAGATGGTCGATCGTGGGATCGTCCAGCTCGGCGACATTGGCATTGGCGGTGCTCTGGATGAAACGGCTGTCAGCCAGCGGCTGCAGAAAGCTCTGACCGGTCGGGAAGTCGGGGCCCCACCGGTAGATGACGATGCCGTATCCCTTCTTCTTCACCGTCGCGGGGGAGCCCATCGTCACGGCGTATTGACTGCCGTCGATCTGATCGATCTCGGTTTCGATGCCGACCTTCCGCAGCGACGACTGGAGCGATTCGGCGACGGCCACTTCGGCGGGGCGGTTGTTGCGCACCGCGATGGTGGTCGTGAAGCCGTTCGGCTTTCCGCACGCCTTCAGTTCCGCTTCCGCCTTGGTGGCGTTCGGCTTGCCAGGCTTCTTGAGCGTCTCGTACGGGTCGTAGGAGGAGTCGGAGCCCGTGATGGTGGGCGGAAGCATATGGGGCGCGATATCGCCGGAGAGCACACCTCCGGAGGCGGTTTGCATGTTCTCCCGGTCCGCCGCGTAGAGGACCGCTTTGCGGCAGTGGACGTTTTCCAGGGGCTTGACGGAGCGGGGCAGGGCCGCGAACAGGAGTGTCTGGGTGTACGGGTTGTCCAGCCGGGCATTGAGGTCGGAACTGCCCTTGGCCTTGGTGAGGGCGGGCTCGGTGAGTCCGGAGGACCCCAGGTCCAGGTCGTAGTCGCCGGAGAACAGCGCCTCGGCCCTCGCCTGGTCATTGTTGTTGACAGCCACCGTGATCCGGTTGGGGAGGGCGGTGCGGATCGGGTCGGACGACGGATTCCACTTGGTGTTGCGGACCAGTTCCAGCGACTTGTCCGGATGATAGGGGCCGAATTTGTACGGCCCCGAGGAGAACGGCCTGTCCGTGTACTTGTCCTTGGTGTCCTTCTCCTTTTTCACGGGGGATCCGGACGGTGTGGCGAGCATGCGCTCGAAGTCGCCGTTGGCCTTCGGCAGTTTGAAGACGATGGTCCTGTCGCCCCGGGTTTCGATGGCCTTCAGGCCGAGCTTGTCCTTGTACGGCCCCTTGTAGGTGAGGTCGGGATCGAGCGCCTGCTGTAGGAAGATCGGGCCACCCGAGATCTCGTCCTGGGCCCAGACCCGCTCGATGCCGTATTTGATGTCCTCGGCTGTGATTGGGGAGCCGTCCTCCCAGGTGATCCCCTTGCGCAGGGTGTAGGTGTACGTCTTACCGCCGTTGGTCACCTTGGCCACCTTCTCCGCGAGGTCGGGGACCAGCTCGGTGCCGTCCTTACCGGGCTTGGGGGCGTAGGTGACCAGTTGGCGGGCGTAGTAGCGGGAGAAGTTCCAGACGTAGCCGTAATAGGTGCGTTGGGGGTCCCAGTAGTCCGCGTCGTCCTTGCTGATGAACTTCAGCGTCCCGCCCCGTTTCGTCGAGAGGTTGACGACGGAGCCCTTGGCCGCGGCGTTGTTCCCGGAGGTGGGGCCCGGCTTCGGCTTGCCGGACGACTTCGACTTCGACGGGTGCTGCCCGGAGTCGTCCGTGGACGAGTCCTTCATCCAGGACATCGCCAGGGGTACGCCCGCGGCCACCAGGGCCACGAAGAGCGCTCCCGCCAGCCCGTAGGTGACGGCGCGGCGGCGGCCCCGAGCGGCGCCGCCGGGGGAGGGGAGCGGGGCGGGCGACGGCAGGGCCATCGGCGACCAGGTGGGCATCGGCGGCACGGCGGGCAGCGGTGTGGGCGGTGGCGGCGGCTCGTGGTCGTACGGCGTGGGCGGTGGCGGCTCGTGGTCGTACGGCGGAAGTGGCGTCGGCTCGTGGTCGTACGGCGGGGGCGCCGGGCCGAAACCGGGCGGTGCCCAGGCGGCGTTGCGGGCCAGGGCGAGCCCGCCCGCCGTATTGCGGTCGCGCTTCTGCGGCAGCGGCCGCCCCTTGGCCCGCAGCGCCGCGTACACCTGCGCGTAGACCGTGTCCAGGTCCAGTAGCTCCGGCCCGCCCGGCACCCCTTCGCGCAGCAGCCGCAGCAGCTCACCGGTGAAGGCCGTATGGGGCTCACCGGGCGGGGCGAGCGCGAAGCTGGTGTCGGGGACGGAGGCGAGCAGATAGGTGCCCTCGATCTCCACCTGGTCGATGACCGCCTCGGCGCTCGCCGCGCTCATGAAGCCGAGCACGCGTCCGCTGAAGCAGCAGTCGAGCAGCATCACCTGGCGCCCGGCCCGCCCGTCCAGCACGACGTCGCGCAGTGTGCCGTACGGCAGTCCGGTGTAGGAGCGGTGCTGTATGGACCCGGTCAGCCCCAGGAAGAGCTCGCCGCGGCGCGGTTCCACGAGGCCGTGTCCGGCGAAGTACACCAGCAGGGTGTCCGTGGCCTCCTCGGCCGCGGTCCGGACGGCCTCGAGGACCTCGACCGCGGTGCTGGGGTCCTCGATGATCGTGCAGTGTTCGGGTGCCAGCCCCCAGGAGCCCGGGGCGCACAGGGCCCCGGCCAGCGCGCTCAGGTTGTTGGCCACCGCCGGGATCTGCTCCAGGTGGGCATAGCTGCTGGTGCCGATGAGCACCGCGCGGCTGGTGGCCGGGTCGGGCAGAACGGCCACGGCTATCGCCCTTCCCCGCCGCCCTGATGGTCCGGTTCCTGTTCCGGTTCGGGGGCGGCCGGGCGCTCCAGCGCGGCGATCAGCCGCCGCAGCTCCTCGTCGCCGCCGCTGTCGATGTCGACCGTAAGGTCGCCACGGCGCACGGTGATCCGCCGGCCGTGCGGCCGCGTCTGCCGCCAGGTGGACAGCGCCAGCGCGAAGGAGGCCGCGCTCCAGGCGTTGTCGGTGATCAGCTGCAGCACATCGGTGAGCACGCCCATCTGGCCCGGCGAGGGCTCGGCCTGGACCAGCTCCACCCGGGCGCCATGGCGCGCGCCCGGATCCCGTCCCAGCCAGTCGTGGAGCGAACGGAGCTCCGCCTCCCCACCGGTCACCGCTACGTCGATCCGCACCAAGTCCCCCTTGTGACGACGGTCTCCTCGATTCTGTCCTACCCAGGGCCGTCCGCGCAGGACCAACGAAGAGCAGGGACAACGGAGTACGGGCGCAGTGGAGTACGGGCGCAGTGGCGTACGGGCGCAGTGGAGTACGGGCGCGGCGGAGAACGAGGCACGCCCAACGGAGTACGCGGTCAACCCGCGTGCAGCATCAGCCCGATGCCCGCCACCATCAGCCCCGCCGCCGCGATCCTCGGACCGCCGAACCCCTCCTTGAAGAACAGCGCCCCGATCGCCGCGCCCACGATGATCGACGATTCGCGGAGTGCCGCGATCGGGGCGAGCTCGGCCCGGGTCTGGGCCCACAGCACCAGGCCGTAGGCGGTGACCGACAGCAGCCCGCCGAGCAGCCCGCGCGCCGCGACCGGCCGCAGCTGCTGAAGGAGCGCACCGCGCCGGATCGCCAGGGCGCAGACGGGGATGGCGAAGCCCTCCAGGATCATCAGCCAGGCGATGTAGGCGGGTGGGCTGCCGGAGGCGCGCACCCCCAGACCGTCCACGACGGTGTACGCGGCGATGGACAGCCCGGTGGCGATGGCGGCCGTAAGGGCGAGCCACTGCGGTGCGCCCCCGCCGTTCCCCTCGCGCTCGGCGTGCCGCGCCCCCCTGATGCCCCACAGCGCCACGCCCACCAGCCCCGCCGAGGCCAGCGCGATGCCCGCCGCCTGCCAGCGGTCCGGCCGCTCGCCGACGAAGACCGCGGCGGCCACGGTCACCACCAGCGGGGCGGTGCCGCGCGCGATGGGGTACATCTGGCCGAAGTCGCCCAGGTGGAACGAGCGCATGAGCAGCAGCTGATAGACCACATGGATGGCCGCGGAGGCCAGCAGATACGGCCAGGCGTCCGCCGCGGGCAGCGGGGCGAACGGCAGCAGCGCCAGCCCGCACAGCGCCCCGCCGCCGCCCACCAGGGTGAAGGCGAGCAGTTGGTCCCTGATGCCGTGCGCGATCGCGTTCCAACTGGCGTGGGTGACGGCGGCGATGAGGACGGCGGCCGCGACCAGCGGGGTCATGCGGAACGCTCGCGCACGTCCGCCAGGGTGCCCGCGGCTTGCGCGATCAGGGTCTTGGGGTCGAGCGGGAAGACGGTGTGCGGATTGCCCGCCGCGGCCCATACGGTCTCGTGGTCCAGCAGCCGGCGGTCGGCGAGGACGCGGGTACGGGTGCGGTGGCCGAAGGGCGGCACCCCGCCGATGGCGTAGCCGGTGGTCTCCCGCACCAGCGCCGCGTCCGCCCGGCGGACGCTCCCGGCGCCCAGTTCATGCCGTACGAGCTCGACGTCGACCCGTGACGCCCCGTCCATCAGCACCACCACCGGCTGTCCGTCCGCCTCGAAGACCAGCGACTTGACGATCTGGCTCAGCTCACAGCCGATCGCCGCGGCGGCCTCGGCGGCGGTACGGGTGGCGTCGGGGAACCGGCGCACCTCGACGTCCAGGCCGAGCTCGCGCAGGGCGTCGGCGAAGCGTGGGTGGGCGGCGGTGTCAGGGGTGGAGTCGGCCATGGAACGACGCTATCGACGCCCCCGCGCCCCCGCCATGACTTTTCCCGCCGGTGGCGTCCGGCCCCGCTGACCGGCCGGCCGAACGCGAAGGAGCCGGGCGGGCGCTCGACGCGCCCGCCCGGCTCCTGTGCCGTCACGCCGGTGGAACGGCCGGCTCAGCCGCCCGCGCGCAGCAGAGCCGCCACGATCGGGCCCGCCGTGTCGCCTCCGTGGCCGCCCTCGGGGACCACACCGGCGGCCGCGACGTCGTCGCGGTACGCGCTGAACCAGCCGTTCGGCTTCTCCTGGTTGTCCACCTCGGCCGAGCCGGTCTTGGCGCCGAAGTCACCGCTCATCCCGGCCATCGCCTCGGCGGCGGTGCCCGAGGTGGCCGTCAGGTTCATCAGCTTCTTCAGCTGGTCATGGGTGCTGGACTTCATCGTCCTGCTCGCCTTGGCCAGCGTCCGGTCGTCCAGCGACGGCGAGACCAGGTACGGCTGGTGGAAGGTGCCGGTGGAGGCGGTGGCCGCGACCGACGCCATGTTGAGCGGGTTCATCCGCACGCCGCCCTGGCCGATCAGCGAGGCGGCCTTGGAAGCCGCGGACTGCACCGGCACGGCGCCGTCGAAGGTGGGCACGCCGGCCTGCCAGTTGAGCCCGATGCCGAAGACGTCCCGGGCCTCCTTGCTCAGGTCGTCGTCCTTCAGCTTTCCCGCCTGGCTGATGAAGGCCGTGTTGCAGGAGCGGGCGAAGCTCTGCTCGAAGGTGCCGTTCTTGATCTCGAACTTCTTGTCGTTCTGGAACTTCCAGCCGCCGTAACTGAAGTACTTCGGGCACGGATGCGGCTTGCCGTACGCCGCCAGACCCTTGTCCATCAGCGTCGTCGAGGTGATGATCTTCATCGTCGAGCCGGGTGCGTACGAGCCCTGGAAGGCGGTGTTGAAGCCGCTCGCGGGGGAGTTGGCCAGCGCGAGGATCTCACCGGTGCTCGGCTTGACCGCGACCACCGACGCCTTGGTGCGCTTGCTCACCTGCTGCTCGGCGGTGCGCTGGAGCGATGCGTCGATCGTGGTGCGGAGCGTGCCCGGGGTGCCCTTGGAGAGCACCTTGAGGGTCTTGTCGGGGGACTTGGAGCCCTTGGCGCGCTCGATCCAGGTCTCCACGCCCGCCTCGCCGCCCGCCTTCTTGCCGTACCGCTCGCGCAGCGCGGCCAGGACGGTCTTGAGGGTCGGGTGCTCGGAGGCGGTCAGCTCCTTGCCGTCGCGGTCCACCGCCTTGATCGGCGGTGCCTCGGACGCGCCGGTCTTGAGCGTGTCGCCCTCGGCGAGGTCGGGGTGGACCACGGAGGGCTTCCAGTCGACGACCGGCTTGCCGGTCTTGGTGTCGCGGGTCACGGTCAGCGAGGATTCATACGTCCAGGGGACGCTCTCACCGCCGGAGGAGAGCTGGGCATTGACCGAGAACGGCACCTTGGCGCCGCTCGCCTGCCCCGCCTCCAGCGCCACCTTGGCCACCTCGGCCTTCTTGCGGTAGCCGCTCAGCGCCGTGGTGGCGGCGCCGCCGTCGTCCGTAAGGGCGGCGGCCTTCGCCGTCTCGCCCGCCGACCAGGCCGCCAGGAACGCGTGGGCGGTGGTCTTGACCTCGGCCGCGCTGGGCGGGCCGGTCTTCACCTTCTTGAGGGACGGCTTGTCGTCACCCGAGCCGGCGCTCGCACCGTCCTTCGGGCCGGCCGAATCGTCCTGGCCGCTGCCGCAACCGGCCACACCGACCATGGTGGCGAACACCGCACCGACGATCGCGGCTCTCGCGCCACTCCGCATTTCAGAACCCCCACACTGTGTTCTCGGTTCCCCTCATCAGTCGATGAGGGCCGCGGTGCCCGGCACTCTACCGGCACCATGTGACGCCCCCGCGCCCTCACAGTAGGGGGGCGCGGGGGCTGTGGCCGGATCGATGCGGTGGGCCCGGGGCCGAGCCGGGGTCAGATCCAGGTATCGAGCCACATCCGGGCGCGCCAGGCGTCCATGGGCATCGTCTGGCCCGTGTACAGCGGGAAGAAGTAGATGAAGTCCCGATTCCCGGACGCTTGTCCAGCCTGACCAGGGGCTTTCCCTCTGGTCAGGCTGTTCCTAGGAGCCCTGGGCCGTCTCTGGGCCGTCCAGCGGCCTACCGGAGGCCCGATAGAGGGTGTCGACTGCCCGGCGGGTACGACCCTCGCTGCTCGGCATCAGATGGGTGTAGACACGCAGCGTGAACCCGGGATCACTGTGTCCGAGGTACGTGCTCAGGGCCCGGATGCTCTCGCCCGCGTCCAGCAGGACCGACGCGTAGAAATGCCTGAGCGCGTGCATGCCGTGCTCCCGCGCGGCCTGGTAGCGCTCCCCCTTCTCGGGTTGGGGGATGAAGCCAGCGGCGGCCAGAGCCGGTTTCCAGAGGTGATCATCGAAGTGGCTCGACCGCACGGCGCGGCCAGCCTGACCGGTGAACAGCAACTCTTTCGTGACCATGGGTCCGTCCGGCGTGAGCCACGGAAGGGTCACCTTCACGGCGGGGAACCGCTCCAGGTGCTCCCGCAGAGCGGCGCCGACGACGGTGGGGAGAGGTACGTCACGGAGCTTGCCGCGCTTCGGCGGGGCGAAGACGAACTTGCCCCGCACCCGCTTGAGCTGCTGCCGGACGGCAAGCCAGCCGCCGTCAAAGTCCACGTTGTCGATGGGCAGGCCGAATACCTCCCCCTGTCGCAGGCCGCACCCCCCGCCCACGTCGACCATCGCGCGGTACCGCTCCGGCAGAGCCGCCCGGACGGCAAAGACCTGCTCTGGCGTCCAGGGGACCACCTTGGGCGGGCTTCCTTGGGGCCCTCTGACCGACTTGACCAGGCAGGGGTTCCGAGGCATCAGGCCGTCGTCCACAGCCGCACTGAGGACGGCTGAGACGATCCCGAAGATGATCCGCCGGTACGACGCTGCCGGTACAGCGCTCTCCAACTCGCTCAGCCAGGTACGAATGTGTCCGGGCTGGAACGACGCCAGGGGGCGCGTTCCGATGTACGGGAAGGCATGCAGGCGCAGACGTCGTTCCGCCGAATCCTGGCTGTTGATGTCCGTGGTATGCGTCGAAAGCCACTGTTCCCCGTACTGCTGGAACGTCATGCGTGCGGCTCGCGGGTCGATGTACTGGCCGCGCGACATGTCGGCGGCGATCTGCACGAGCCACTGTTCCGCCAGACGCTTCTGCTTGTCCGGGAATGACTTGCTCTTCTCGGTGCCGTCCGGACCGACGTAGCGGGCGCGGTAGCGCATGCCGGCGCCGTAACGGTCGGTCTTGACCCTGACGGTCCTGCCGTTGGCGTCGGTCTCGGCCTTGTACCAACGGTCTTGGATGTGGCCTGCCATTAGGCGTGGTCCCTTCGCGGGCAGATCAGAGCAGGGGCGAGGCCATGTGGCCCTGCCCCTGCGGGTGGTGAATGCGCTCGTGGGTTGTCGCCGTCAGGCGGCGATGTCGTCGGCCATACGCTCAGCGGTCCAGCGCTGGACGGCGGCGGGGTCGTAGCGGACGTGCTTGCCGACACGGAATCCGGGTGGGCCGATGCGCTTCTTGCGCCAGGCGTAGACGGTCTCCTTGGGTACCTCGAACATCTCGGCGATGTCGTCGGGGGTCAGGTAGCGGTCCGGGAGCCCGGCCCCCAGCGCGGCTATGGCGGACGTCTCTGCCATCTGGCGGTCTCCTCGACAGCGGTGGGGCTCGGGCCCCCTTCTCTGAGGGCCGCTACTTCCGCTACTGGCGCTACCGCCCTGGTCAGGGGCCTGTTTGAGGTAGCGGGAAGGGGTAGCGGTAGCGGATGGGTAGCGGCGGGGTAGCGGGTCGCGATGCCGGTTCCCGCTACCCCGTTGTGGCTGGTCAGGCTGTGTTTTCGGTGCCGGGTAGCGGTGGTAGCGGACTTTCCGGGGGTGGGGGGCAGTAGCGGGCCCACGCGTCCCAGAGATCGGCGGCGTAGTAGCCCTTGAGGACGCTTCCGGCGGTCTTGATGTTGCGGGAGGTGATGGGCTCGTTGTCGGCCGTCATGTACTCCGCGAGCATCTTCGACAGGCGCCGGTTGTCGAACGGCTTGCCGTGGAGGTCCGCCCACGGGGCGTCATCGAGGGCGTTGAGCCGATCCAGGATGGCGACGGTGGGCAGGCGGTCAATGCCGACCATGACGTGGTCGCGCAGGTCGGCCAGCAGCCGAACGCCCAGGCTGCCCTTGTCGTTGGCCTTGGAGGCGGTCACCAGCGTCACGCATGCCTCTCGCGCCCGCTGGGGCCAGTTACCGCCGGCCGCGTCGGCGATGGCAAGCAGGGGTTCCCACACGTCGGCCGGGCGGTCGGTGACGCCATCAGGCATCTCCGGCCAGGCGCCCATGACGAACCCACGGGCGTGCTCGGCCCATTGGGCGAGCCGGTCACGGAGCTTGTGCCCCTCGGCTTCGTGGACGCGGGCCCGGAAGGCTTCCACGCGTTCGTTGCGCGCCCGCCGACGCATACGGATGACGATGGAGCGGGTCATGATGGTGTCCGGCAGGGAGCCGAGTCCGGCGACTGCGACCCCGCAGTATGAGGGGAATGCCTGCACGGTCTGGTTGCCGCCGTCGCCGATGCACCGGTACGTGACCCCGGTGCGGCGGTGACCAGCGTTCAGGAAGCCGCGCAGCTCTTCGTTGTCGCCTGCCTTGGGACCAAAGATCGTGTCGATTTCATCGAACAGGATCGTGGGCCGTCCGCTGGGGTTGGACACGGAGCGGAACAGGGCAGCGGCGGATGCGTTGACGGCCGTCATGGGCTCGGGAACGAGGGTTTCCACGATCTCCAGCGCCCGTGACTTCCCCGAGCCGGGTTCCGGGGACAGGAAGGCCAGACGCGGGGTGGAGTCGAAGCAGTCGAGCAGGTGAGCATGCGCGTCCCACAGAGCCACGGCGACGTAGGCAGCTTCGTGGGGGAAGACGTTGAAGCGGCGGTGGAAGGCTTCCACCTCGTTGAGCAGGGCCGCGCCGTCGATGGTGGTGGTCATGCGGCGGACCGCCTTTCGGTCTCGGCAGGGGCGGGGGCGCGGTGGGGGCATTCGCCGACGCGTACGCGCGTGGTCAGCTCGATGACGGCCGCGCGACCGCGGGCGCGTTCGTGGTGACCGCAGCGGCACAGCCAGTCAGCGACCGGCGGACGCAGCGCCATACGGACGTGGAGGCCCGGCATGATGCCGGTCACCGTGACCTGGTGCGGGTCAGAGCGAAGTGCAGAAGGGACGGCCTTGCGGCCGACGTTCCTCGGCGCGCTACGGCTGTCCGGGGCCGGGCCCGGTTCGGCGGGGCGTGGCTGGTCGGTGGTGTTGGGGATGCTCTTCAGGTGGGGGCGGCGGGGGGTGTTCATGCCGTCTCCCGGCGCTGCTGGTTGTGCGCGATGGACCAGTTCAGCGCGCTGCGCAGGGTCGAGCGGCACTCGGACGCGGTGAGTCCGGCCGCCTCCCCAGCTCCCTGAAGAGCATCCTCGACCACAGACCGGGGGAGGTCGCCCCACGCGATGAACCGCCCAAGTGCCCGCGCCGCCCGGAACAAGGCCGCCTCGCGTCCGCCGCGTTGGGCGGTGGTCACATTGCGGGTCTCATCGGCCAGCGCGGTGTCTGCGTATCGGCGGGATTGCACCGTTACGGCAACCGACGGGGCCTGTACGGGCTTTGGAGCGGGTTTGAGGACGCCCAGCAGCCACGCGGGCAGCGGGGCCGCCACAGAGCCGCCTACGGCTTCGTACGGCCCGGCGGGGGTGACGCTGCCCGCAGCGACCACGTACCCGCCCCATGCGCGGGTGTCGATCTTCTTCGCGAGCGTGCCCTTGGTGCTGGGCAGACGAGTGCCGGGCGGGGTGGTGAAGTACAGGTGCCTCCCGCCGCTGGGAGTCCGCACCGTGAGCGTGGTGGGGACGGCCTGCCCGGCGCGCTCGCAGAGCGCATGGAAAGACGTCACGCCGCAAGGCGCGTCCGCATCATCGTCCGGCTTGGGCATGTCGAGGTCGACCACGACCAGTCCGGACGGGCCGGTCGCGATGCCGATGTTGAACGGGGCCCGTGACCATGCCGTGCGGATGCGGTCGGGGTCGGTGGTGGCGCGCTGTTCCCACTTACGGTGCCCGGCCGCGCACTCGTCCGTACCGGTGCAGGATGCTTCGCCGTGCAGGGCCGGGGGCTTGGCTCCGAAGCGGAGGGGGAAGACGTGCCAGTCGCGTTCAGCGGCCTCCAGCGCTGCGCGGAGCAGCGCGGAGCTTGCTTCATGGGTCATGCTGGATGTCTCCAGTTCTGTTGAGTGCTGGGAGACCGGGGCGGCCCCGACTTCATTGGCGTGAGAGGGGGCCGCCCCGAGCGCATCTAGGCGCTGATCGGCCGGTGCAGGCGCGCGGCCTTGTGCTTCGCGTCAAAGGCGAGGAGTTCGGCGGGGTCGTCCTCGAAGCTGTGCAGGGCGACCATCGCGGACAGGATCACGTCGCACAGCTCAACGGCGACGTCGGCACGGGTGTGGGTGATCCCCTTGCGGGGGTTCTGGCCCTGCATGCCGATGTACGCCTGAGCGACTTCCCCCGCCTCCTCGGTCACCTTCAGCAGCCGCGTGGCGATCTCGTCCGGGTCGGTGCCGTTGCGGGCATCCAGGCAGGCGACGATCGAGCGGACATGGGACCACGGCAAGGCATGGGCGTCGGTCATGGTTCTCCTCGATGGCGTATGCGGAATCTGGGTCGGGAGTAGGTCAGGGAGGCAGAGACACCCCCTGCCGGGGGGCTTGTGGAGGGGGTTTCAGGGGTGCTGACCTGCGTGCCTCCCTGCCTCCCTGATGGATCATTCGCGCTGGTCAGGGCCAGGGATGCGGGCCAGGGAGGGTTTCAGGGAGTTCTCCCTGTCTCCCTGACCGGCACGGGTGTGGCTCCCTCTACTCGGCGGCGGAAGCGGAATCCGTCTCGTCCCGCTCGGCGAGAGCGCGCTGAACGCGATCGCGGCCGACGACCATGCGGCCATCGGACTTGTACGGCTCGGCCCCGGTGCCCTCCAGGACGCGCTTGAGGTCGATGAACGACCACTTGCCGTAAACGTCTGCGTCGAGCGCGGCGAGCCGCTTGAGCACGTCTTGGGTGAGCACGCGCGAGGCGTCCCCGACCACGGTGGCGATGTCGGCGAGCGGGTCCCGCTCCTCACCCCGGTCGATGACGTGCAGCGTGGTCACACCGTCCCGGAGGGCTTTGGCCCGGTTGATGATGGCCTCTGCCTGGTCGTCGTCGATGTAGTGCGTGCGCACCGTGAGGGACGACTGCCCCTTGGGGATCTCGATCCCGTCACTGGCGACGACCAGGGTTCCCTTGTCCAGCCCCTGACGCAGCAGGTGCGGCGCGGCCCCGCCGTCAACGGCCTTGTCTCCCAGCGCCATGCGGGCCTGAGACTCGGTGCCCAGCGCGAGGGATGCGCGGGTGTGGGCCCCTTCGCGGACCAGCTTGGGAAGGTTCTGGTCGGTGGGGTCCTGCGTGCCCTCCCACAGGATCACGTCCACCGCCCGGCCCTGGTTGTGGACCTTGCGCACGGCCATGAAGTACCGGGAGGTGGCCTTGGAGCCGCCGTAGGGGCGGTTCTCCTCGTCCTTGACCGGGCACATGAACGCCACCTGCGCCTCGTCCACGATGCCGATCAGCGGCGCGAAGACCGCCTTGGGGTCGAGCCTGCGCGCCTCGATCCGGCGGTTCATCTCCACCACCAGGCCCTCGACCATCTCGGTGGCCTCGATGACGTTCTCATCGGCCGGGCCCTGGATGAGCACGGTGGCCAGACCGTCGAACATGGCCCAGTCCCCCACGCCCTTCAGGTCAGCGATCCGGAATTCCACCGTGCGATCGAGCGCCGCCCACAGGGCCAGCGCCCGCAGGGACGCGGTCTTGCCCTGGTTCGACAACCCCGTGACCAGCAGGTGCCGCTGAAACAGGCTCAGCGCGGCAGCGTCCCCGCGCAGGTCCTGACCCCAGGGGGCGCGGCCCTTCTTGTAGTCGGCGGTCACGGTCTCGTCGGTGACCAGCGGAGACGGCCCGATCGGCTCGTCCAGCGCCCCGGAATCGGCGACCCACAGCCGGACGGTGCGGGCTGCCTCCGGGATGGTGATGAACACCTCGTGCTCATGCCGGGACAGGTTCTCCGCGAGCTTCCGGCGCCGGTTCTGCACCTCGATCGTGGACACCCCGGAAGGCAGGGTGACGTCGAGTTCGACGCCGCATCCGGCGATCACGATCGGGGAGAGCATCGCCGCGCCGGCGTCGCCCATCTCCTTGATGGCGTTGCGCAGGGCGGGAACGCCGAGGTCGCGCAGGGCCTTGACGACGATCGAGGGGGTGATGGGCTCCCCCTCGCTGCTGCGGGCGGATGTGGGCAGGGCCCAGTTGGGTGCGGCCTGCTGGTGACGGCCAACCGTCCACAGGCCGAGGAGGGCGAGGATGGGGCCGATCGTGACCAGCGGGCCCCACACGATGGCCACGATGGTGATGAGCAGCCTGATGAACTCGACCACCGCCATCAGCGGCGTGACCACGTCGGTGACGTCCTTGTTGGCACAGGCCAGCACCACCCCGAGCGCCACCAGGGCGCCCATGCCCACACCGGTGCCGACCACGGCGCCCTTGGCTATGGCGACCGGGGCGCGCAGCAGGTCCATGCGGCGCCGGTGCCGGGCCTCGCGGAAGCGCTGCCCGCGCTCTTCCCACTCGGCGGCCACCTCATAGTTTCCCGCAGCTTCGGCGGCGCGCAGCATGCGCTCATAGCGGGAGGCGGTCCGCCCGTCCCAGGTCCGGCGGGCCACGATCCGCGCACCACCCAGCACGTACATGTTGTGCCGCACGACCGCACGCGCGGCGGCCTTGGTGCGCTCGTGCGTGACGACCGTCCGCGCGGCGCGGCCGGAGCGCACCCACAACGGCACGGCTGGCGCGGGCGCGGCCTCGACCCCGGCCGGTGTCGGCCGGTCCTCGGCGGCGGGAGTCGGGGTGTGCTTGTAGAGGTGAACGACGTTGTCGCTCATGCTGAAACGTCTCCTGACTGCCCCCCTTCGAAAGGGGCGGGAAGGGATGCGAAAAGCCCTGGGGCGGCCGCTGTTCCTTGGCCGGGCCGGTCGGCCGCCCCAGGGGTGTTGGACTAGGTCAGCGGCGGTACCAGGGCACGTGCTTCTCGGTCTCGACCACGCGGTCGTGGTCGGCCAGGTACGCGGGGCTGTCGGGGTCGGTGTGCTGGGCCAGCGAGCGCTTGGCGGCCTTGTAGGCGGCCACCGCCGTCTTCGCGGCGGTCGTCTGCTGGGGGGTCTTCCGGGCCATCACGCGTCCTTCCGGTTGCGGGGCCGGGCTATTCGGTCCCACCGCACCCCCACGGGAAGCCCGCGGGGGACGGAAGGACCGGTCACAGACCGGCGCTGCGGATCGCCTTCTCGGTGGCCCGCGCCCGCTGTTCCGCCTTCGTCAGGGCGGTGCGTGCGGCGGCCCGGTCCTCGCGGGAGGCGGCGCGTACGGCGGCCTTGGCGGTGGCCAGTTCGGCCTTGGCCTTCTCGTTCTGGCGGTGCAGAGCGGCGGCCTCCAGGCGGCCGCGCTCCTCGGCGGCGTCGTCGATGGCGTCGATCTGCCGCTCGATCTTCGGGTCCACTGCATCGGCGGCCGCCTGCTTGACGCCGCGCAGGATCAGCCAGGCGCGCTTGCGCTTCTCGGCCGGGGTGTAGGAGCGGTAAACCTCGCTCACAACGGTGTCCTTCCTGATCACGGGGGGGAATGCGCGGGTATCGGTCAGGCGGTGTGCTCGGACTCGCCGAACGCCCTGTTCACCTGGATGAGCTGCACTTCGGTGGTCATGAGGTGGCCGAGGAGGCGGCCCGTGTCGGTCGCGGGGACGTCCGCGTACTCGCTCACCAGGGCGCGCACGGCTTCGAGGATGAGGATCTGTTCGGCCACGCCCTCCACGTCGTCGGCTGTGGGGTGAGTGACCGTGGCGGACACCTCTGTGAGGAGGTTCCTGGCCGCGGCAAGGCGGCTGGCCAGCTCTTCGGGGTCGTTCAGGTCGACCAGGCCCATCGCGTCGATGTAGTCACGGACGCGGGTGAGCGTGATGACCTGTTCGGCGGTGCGGACGATGTCGTCCATGGGGTGTGCTCTCCACTCCTGCTCAGGACGCTTTGGGCTTGTGGGTGCGGCGGTGGGTGGTGTCGGCCACCCCTGCGGGGTGCCTGCCGGGGCGGCGGCCGTTGCCGGTGACGGTGCGGTCCCCCGGCGCGCTGCCACCCGCACCGGCCGGGCCAGGGTGCGGGGCCTTGCTGGTCATGCGGGGCCTCCCCGATCAGCGGTTGCGGACGGTGGTGTGGGAGCGGCCCCACCAGCGATTGGCCACGTGGTGATGGGTGATGTAGGTGTCACCGCCCTTGCGGCGGCCGGTGGCCAGGGCCGCACCAGCCGCCACACCCGCAGCGAGAAGGGCTTTGACGAGGGAATCCACCACGATCGCGGCGGCCCCGGCAGCGAAGTAGGCACCCACCCCGGCCCCGGCGGCGAACACACCCTTGGCAGCCACCCGCTGAGCCTGCGGATCCGCCCCGGCCGACACCGGGACGGGCCCGGGGGCCGGGGTGTGGATGGTGGGGAGGTCTTCGCGGCGTACGGCCACGAAACCGCCGTGCGCGCCGGGCACGTAGACCACCGGGCCGCGCTCAGCGGCGAGTTCTACAGCCCCGCTCAGCGGCTGCTGGACGGGGCTGTAGAGGTCGGGGGTGAGCGGGTCGGGGACCGGGTCACCCGGCGGGTGGTAGGGCAGGGGCGTGGTCATGCCGCCTCCGTGAAGTCGTCGGGATAGGCGCAGGTCACACACACCCCGAGCGAAGTGGGGATGCAGTAACCCGCGACCGTGGAGCACTTCGGGCAGGTACGGCGGGCGCGCATCATCGCCTCGTGCGCGCGCCACATGCCCGGGGTCATCGGCCGGACCTGCTTGGCCAGGTCCAGGCGGTAGAGGTAGGCCACCGACACACCGGACTTCCGGCGGCGGGAGCGGCGCATCACCTGCGCCGCTATCGGCTGACCCCCCGGACGCAAGCCCCGAGCCCGTAACTGACGACGCGTCGCGTAGCCGTCCGGCGCCAGCCGCCACGGGTACGTGGCCAGACCCCACGTGGTGCCGGTGGGGTCATAGCACTTGCCGAATGCCGGGGACATCAGGCTGCCGCCGCATCGGTCACGGACCGGCCGGCGAGGAACGCTTGGCCGATCCAGGTGGTGTAGGCGGGCGGGATGGCCTCGGTGAGTTCCTCCCGCGCGTCGGTCCAGGTAATGCCCATCGCGGCCTGCATCTCCGGGACCGTGGCCTTGCCGCCCCCGGAGCCGTACGGGGCCACGTAGGGACCGTCGTAGTAGCGGCCGTGCCGGTGGCCACGGACCCGCCCCCGATGCTTGGGGTGCGGCGGCTGCACGACGCTCCAGCCGCCCAACTCGAAGTTGCGGTGGCGCAGCACTCCGAGGCCGAACATCTCCCCGCACAGCGCGAGATCCCGGCGGATCGGCGCCTTGCCGTTGGGCTGCTCGATCACGTACGGCAGGCCCGTACGGTCCAGCAGTGCCCGTAACTCGGGGATGAGCTGGACATGAGCACCTCCCCAGCCGCGGGAGCGGTTCGTGCCCACGGTGAGCGCGCATCCGGCCTGGCACGGCGGGGAGGCATGCACCAGCGTGTACCGCCGGATCTCACCCGAGGCGATCAGGTGGGCGAGGTAGGCCAGGGCATCGCCCCGGTGGTAGGGGAAGGGGTACCGGGGCCGGTCGGCGATGTCGCAGCCGTCCACGGCGAACCCGGCATCCTCGAAACCCTTCCCCGCACCGCCGGCGCAGGAGAACAGATCCAGCACACGCGGCCGGCTCATACCGCCACCGCCTCAGGCGCAGTGGCGGGCGACTCGGCCCGCTCGGCACGGAGCGCATCCCGCAGACCGCGCGCCTTCTCCGCCGACGTGTGGACTTCCTTGCGGATGCGGTCGGCCGTCAGCTCCTCATCCGACCAGTCGGCGGTAGCCTTCCGGGCCTCATCCAGGAGTTCGGCGGGCGTCCGCTTCGGTCGGGTGGGCCGGGCCGACTGGGGAACCCGACCGGTCGCCCGACGCGGACGGGCCGACTCGACCGGTACCGCCGCACCGGCCGGGGCCGACCGGTCGGCGGCGGGCCGTGCGACCGGTGCCGGGGCCGGAAGGGGGTTCGGGTCGGCGACCGGGGCGGGCGGCTCGTCGGCCGACTCCCCCAGGTCAGACATAGACCGATTGCTCTCACTCTCGGCCGTTTTCTCCGCATTTGTGGTCGGCTCGGGTCGGTGGTGGAGCACCTTGGCGACCAGATCCGACCCGAAGTAGATCGACCCGACCGGAAGTGAGGTCGCCAGCAGCACCAGCAGCCAACCGACCTTGCCCAGGTCGGCCAGTCGGCCGGGGTCGACCGAACCGCCGTGCAGTTCGGGGACCAGTCCGTGCACGTAGTTCAGCACCAGCGAGGCGGACGTGTAGAAGGCCAGCACCCGCAGCGCGAACCGTTGATCCGACCGCGCGGTCAGCACCAGTCGGGCGACCAGCGCCAGAGCCATCAGACCGTCGACCACGAAGGCGTACAGCGTCGCGGCTGTCTCGTCGGCACCGATGGCCGTAGCCACGTCCCTCAGCGCGTTCCACGACACCCGGAAGGCCATTCCGACCACACCGACCAGAGCGAGGACGAGAGCAGTCTTGGCCTTGCGGTTCATGCCGGGCCCCCTTTGTCTTCCCAGGGGGTGTAGGTGACCGGCTCGTCGGCGGTCCAGCGGCGCAGCAGCCGGGCGGCGACCTCCATATCGTGGTCCTGCTCCAGCACACCGGCCAGAACGCACCGCGCGTCAGACACCCGGCGGCCGAGCAGCAAGGAGTACTCCCGCTCGTCCCGATCCGTCAGGCCCGGCAGGGGAAGGTCCAGTGCGTCATGCACGGCCCGCAGCAACGCCGTAACGGCGTCCTCGACCGGGGCCGCCACGGGGGTGATGGGCTCGCTCACAGCACACCCCCCACAGCCATACCGGCCGCGACGACGAGCAGAGCGCCGGCCGCGCGGGTCACGTCGATCGCACGCTGAAGGGCGGCGAACTTCAGCAGCGCGATCCGCGAGAGGTTCGCGATGTCCTCCCCGCGCCGGTCCTCGGCCAGCAGGGCGCAGATCTCGTCGCCGGTCAGCCGGGCCCACAGCGGGAAACCCGCCACAGCAGCGCCGGACAGGTTCGGCCGGACCACCCGCAGCAGCAGCGCAGCGGCCGTCACCAGCAGCAGCACGCCCACGCCACCAACCACGTACACGAGGGTGGGAAGGTGCGCGTCGCCGGCGACGGTCCACACACCGGCCAGAACCGCACCAATGAACGCCAGCAGCAGACTGGCCTTGCCATCGGTCCGGGCGATTTCCGCCTTCACCTCCGCATGCGCGGTGGCGAGGTTGGCATCCAGTGTGGTCACGCCCCCACCCCCGACGTGCTCAGGTCGGCGGTGAGGTTCGCCAGCTCCCGCCGGGCGGCCAGCACCCGGCGACGGGCCCGGCGGATACGGCGCGCGTCCAGCTCGGACACCGGCCGGTCAAGCGTCATGATCCGCGCGTCCAGCAACTCGACCTCGGCCGTGATGACCGGCATCTCAAGGTCGATCGCGTCCAGCTCAGCGCCGGTCGGCTCACGGTCGGACAGGTCGGCGGTAACAACCGCCTGAAGTGCACCGATGTACTTCATGGGTCGTGGTTCCTTCCAAGGTGGAACGGCCCGAACAGCACCCCCGGAGTAGCCGCTCCGGGGGTGCGCGCCGTTCTGTGGGTGGCTGAGGGTCAGCCGTGGTGGATGCTCAAGCCATGTGGGGATGGGGCCGCGGATGGCGGACGGGAAGCGGGGGACGTGGGACGTTCATCCCGCTCGTGCTCGCCGCTCACCGGCCACCCCGCGCCTGAACGTCGCGCTCACTGCGCTTGTTCTGCTCGGCGTTCTTGCGGGCCAGATCCTCCCGCTCAGCCTCTGTCAGACTGGTGATCACAGGTTCCTCCACTCAAGGTGCCTGTACGGCGGGCCCCGGGGGGCAACCCGGGGCCCGCGCTGGTGTCGACCACTCCCTACGAGCAGCCACGGCCACCGGCGCGCACCATGCAGGCGAGCGCCGGTGACGGTGGTTCCTGGTAGAGCAGGCTTCACCGGCCTGCCGTTGCCACGGCTGACCGGTCCCGAGCCCGGATCGGGCGCGCCATCGTCTCTGCTCTGGCGCGGCAACAGGGCAGCTCACTCGGATGACCGCCCGCCGCAAGGCGAGCGTTCTACAGAGCCGAAGTGCCGTACGTGCCACGCCGACGCGTGGCACCGCTGCCGACGGTCCTCACCCGGCCGTCGCGGGGGCGGGGAAGTCTCACCCCGCCGTCGATTCACTGTTGAGTTCTCAAGGAACGGACGCTTCCTTTCACCCCCTTGTGAAGGGCTTCCGGGCGCTACATGGCCAAGTAGCCCCGCCCCCGAGGGGGTTCGGGCTGCCTTGTGGCCACATCCATAGACTGGACCGGTGGACCGGTCCAGTCAACCTCTTCGGACGGGATTCGGTTACGGCTAATCGCATCTCTGCTGGTGGGGGCTGCTTTTTGGGGACGAAAAAAGCTGGACCGGCGGACCGGTCCAGCTCCTTCTGTTGTGTATGACGGCTACATCTCGTAGGTCTCTTCCCGCTCATAGAGGGGGCCCGGCGTGACCCCTTCCTCGCAGACCAGCGGGCGCCCCTCCTGGTCGTACGCCGTGTGCAGCACGACAGCCACCGGGGTGGGGTCCGACAGCCCCAAGTGCTCCGCCTCGATCTCCGTCGCCAGGCGCACCGTGGTGACATCCGTCCCCTCCACGGAGAACCGGCCGGTCTGTCGGCGTACGTACCGCGTCGTCCCCTCTGCGATGGGGGCGGTCTGGGCCAGGCGGGGCGCCGCCTCCGCCACCTCGGGCGGGAACCACGCCACCGCGTAGCTGTGAGGACTCCCATCGGGAAGTTGCATCACGCGCACCCGGCGAAGTGCCTGCGCTTCGCCGTCCATTCGAAGCGCCTCGGCCACATGCGGCGGAGGCGCCGCCCAGTCGGGAGCTCCGACGCGCAGGAACGGCATGCCGCCGGTCACGCGCGCCGAACCGGCCCGGCGGCCACCCGCCGGCCGTGCCACGGGGGTCTCGGTGACGACGAACCCCGTGCCCTGCTTCGCTTGCACCACACCGTCGTTCCGCAGTACATCCATGGCCTTGATGGCGGTGGCCCGTGACACCGACCACTGCTCGGCCAGATCCCGCCCCGATGGGACGATGTCGCCCGGCCCGAACTCTCCCGCTGCGATCCGGGACCGCAGGGATTCCGCGATTTCCTCGTACTTCAGCAGCGCCATGGCTCCCCTTGTCAGGTCCGTACTGGACTGGTCCACCGGTACACAGGATACTGCCTCCATGACGAAACCAGAGGTGGTCCTAGCACCGGAGATCGAACACTTCTACTCACAGGTCATTGACGAGAACACCCGGCTGAGTGCGTCGGCAGACGGGCGGCTTGAGCTCGTCCGCACGCAGGAGATCCTGCGTCGCTTCCTCCCACCGGCACCAGCGCGCGTCCTTGACGTGGGAGGAGGCACGGGCGTGCACGCACGGTGGCTTGTCGAAGACGGCTACAAGGTCGAGCTGATCGACCCCGTGGCCCGACACGTCGAGCAGGCGGCGGCGATCTGTCCCGCATCGCAGGGCGACGCGCGTGCGCTGGACGCAGCAGACGCGAGCTACGACGTCGTGCAGCTACTCGGCCCGCTCTACCACCTGCCCGACCCGGAAGACCGGCGCCGTACCGTCTCAGAGGCCCGGCGCGTGGTGAAGCCGGGAGGACTGGTCGCAGCGGCGGGCATCAACCGGTACGCCTCTCTCTTCGAGCACGTCAGCTACGCCCACCTGCACACCGACCGCCTACAGGCGGCAATCTCCAAGATCCTCCGCACCGCTGTGCACGACGGCAAAGGCTTCACCCTGGCCTACTTCCACCGTGCCGAAGAACTCGCCGACGAACTGCGTGCGGCGGGACTGACCGACGTCGAGGTCTTCGGAATCGAGGGCCCCGCATGGTCATTGCTCAAGGCCGTGGAGCAGCAGCCTGGCGAGGGGCCCACAGACGACCTGTTCGCCTCCGCGCTGACGGCTGCGCGGATGGCTGAGCCCTATCCGGAACTCCTGGCCGCCAGCTCGCATCTGCTGGCGATCGGGAGGGCCGCGAGGTGATCCGATGGCCCCGGGGGAACGGTTCGTCCGGATCTCCGGGGCCATGCTTGGGGCCGTCTGTGGGCCGTCCGAGGACGGCCAATGGCGACCTATGACGACCAACAACGACCGCGACGGGCGGCGGCCCGCACACGTCGCATAGAGCGTCGTTACAGCTAGATCCAGGTATCCAGCCACATCCGGGCGCGCCAGGAGTCCATCGGCATCGTCTGCCCTGTGTACAGCGGGAAGAAGTAGATGAAGTTCCAGATGATCAGCAGGACGAGCGCGCCCGAGCCGACCGCGCCGATCACCCGGCGGGTCTCGCTCGCGCCCGGTGGCCCCAGCAGCGCGCCGATCATCATCGCCACCCCGAGGCACAGGAAGGGTACGAAGACGACGGCGTAGAACGAGAAGATCGTCCGGTCCTGATAGAGGAACCACGGCAGATAGCCCGCGGTGATCCCGCACAGGATCGCGCCTGCCCGCCAGTCGCGCCGCAGTGCCCACCGGAACAGCAGGTACAGCAGCGCGAAACAGGCCGTCCACCACAGCAGCGGGGTGCCGAGGGCCAGCACCTCGCGGGCGCACTTCTCGGCGGCGTCCTTGGGGCAGCCCTCCTGGCCCGCCCGCGGGGACTCGTAGAAGTACGAGACCGGGCGGGACTGGACCAGCCAGCTCCACGGGTTGGACTGGTAGACATGCGGCGAGTGGAGGTTGACGTGGAACTGGTAGACCTCGGACTCGTAGTGCCACAGGCTGCGCAGCGGGTTGAGCAGCCAGTCGAAGGTGCCGCCGGTGCCGTAGCCGCCGCCGTCCGGTTTGGGGGATTCGGCCCAGTGGCGGAAGTAGCCGCTGTGCCGCCAGCCGCGGCCCTGGTCGTGGCTGCCGCTCGCGGTGAACCAGCCCGACCAGGAGGCGATGTACGTGAGGATCGCCACAGGCACCAGTGAGATGAACGCCCAGCCCAGATCGCGCCGCAGCACGGCCCGGTAGGGGCGGAGGGCGCCCGCGGTGCGGCGGCTGCCCACGTCCCACAGGACGGTCATCAGGCCGAAGGCCGCCAGCACGTACAGCCCGTTCCACTTGGTGCCGATGGCCAGGCCGAGCAGCACCCCGGCGGCGAGCCGCCACGGCCGCGCGCCCAGTTTCAGGCCCCGGGCGACCGCCGGGTCCGGCCGCGCCGCGCCGTCCTCACCGGCCGGCAGCGCCGCCGCCAGCCTGGCGCGCGCCCGGTCCCGGTCGACGAGCAGACAGCCGAAGGCGGCCAGCACGAAGAACATCACGACCAGGTCGAGCAGCGCCGTGCGGCTCATCACGTAGTGCAGCCCGTCCACGGCCATCAGCGCGCCCGCGAGGCAGCCGAGGAAGGTCGACCGGAACAGCCGCCGCCCGATCCGGCACAGCATCAGCACCGAGAGGGTGCCGAGCACCGCGACCATGAACCGCCAGCCGAACGGATGCAGCCCGAAGAACTGCTCGCCGAGCCCGACGACCCACTTGCCCACCGGCGGGTGCACCACATACGAGGCCGCGTCGCTGAGCGGGATGTGCTGCGGGGCGTCGAGAATCCGGTCGTTGGCGGATTTCGGCCAGGTGCCCTCGTAGCCGTACTCCCAGATCGACCAGGCGTCCTTGGCGTAGTACGTCTCGTCGAATATGACGTTGTCCGGGCTGCCCAGATGCCAGAAGCGGGTCAGCCCGGCGCACAGCGCGACCAGCAGCGGACCGCCCCAGCCGCTCCAGCGGGCGATTCTCGCCGCCGCCGAGGGGGTCGCGCCGAGGATCTCCCAGAGCCGGGTGCCCGGCTCCGCGTACGGCGGGACCAGCCGCTCCCGTACGCCGGGCCTGGTCTGGCCCGCGTATCCGAAACGGCGCAGCCGGCGCTGCCAGGCCGGCGGCTGCTGGCCGGTGGCTTTGCCCGGCTGGGCGTGGGTCGCGGTGTCACTGCTCACCGGCCCATCGTAGGGAAGGGGTCTGTGAGTGTGGCGGGGAAAGGCGGCGAACGGGGATTCGTGCCCGGGGCGGCGGTCTCGGGGCCGAGCCCGCGGTCGCCTCGGGACCGAGCCCGCGGCGGTCTCGGGGCCGAGCCCGCGGCCGACCCCGCGGCCAGTCTCTGCCGACCCCGCGGCCGGTCGTGGCCGGTCTCTGCCGACGCCGCGGCCGGGCGCCGGGCCCGCCGTGCCCGGCTGCGAGGATGGGGGCGTGACTGGAACGCTCGTACTGGCAGGGACCCCCATCGGCGACACGGCGGACGCGCCCCCGAGGCTGGCCGCCGAACTCGTGGCCGCCGATGTGATCGCCGCCGAGGACACCCGGCGGCTGCGCCGCCTCACCCAGGCCCTGGAGGTGCGCCCGGCCGGCCGGGTGGTGTCCTACTTCGAGGGCAACGAGTCGGCCCGCACGCCCGAGCTGGTCGAGTCGCTGGCCGGGGGCGCCCGGGTGCTGCTGGTCACCGACGCGGGCATGCCGTCGGTCTCCGACCCCGGCTACCGGCTGGTGGCCGCCGCCGTGGAGCGCGGGATCACCGTCACCGCCGTGCCCGGCCCGTCAGCGGTGCTCACCGCGCTGGCCGTGTCCGGGCTGCCGGTGGACCGCTTCTGCTTCGAGGGGTTCCCGCCGCGCAAGGCGGGGGAGCGGCTGACCCGGCTGCGCGAGGTCGCCGACGAGCGCCGCACCCTGGTCTGGTTCGAGGCCCCGCACCGGCTGGACGACACGCTCGCGGCCATGGCCGAGGTGTTCGGCCCGGACCGCCGCGCCGCGGTGTGCCGGGAGCTGACCAAGACCTACGAGGAGGTGCGGCGCGGCCCGCTGGCCGAGCTGGCCGCCTGGGCGGCGGAGGGCGTACGCGGCGAGATCACCATCGTGGTCGAGGGCGCCCCCGCGCCCGGCCCCGAGGAGGCCGGCCCCGCCGAGCTGGCCCGCCGGGTCGCGGTGCGCGAGGAGGCCGGTGAGCGCCGTAAGGAGGCCATCGCGGCGGTGGCGCAGGAGGCCGGGGTGCCCAAGCGGCAGGTGTTCGACGCGGTGGTGGCGGCGAAGAACGCCGCGGGAAGCACGCCACGCGAAGGTAAAGCCCCGTAGCGAAAAGCAAAGCTCAGGTTAGTAGCCGGGCAGTTGCTCGCCAGTTTCTCCATGGCCGTTGCCAAATCTCGCTCAAAGAGCGGGAAGAGCCCGTGCGGTGGCGCCGGGAAAGGCGTCCACTGGTTGTGGAAGACCTGGGGCGATCCCATACCGGAAGACTTGTCCTGTGTGACAAGAGGAGCTGCCATGAGCGATATAGCGGGAACCTCGAGCGGTGCTCATCCGATAGCCGCCCACACCCCCTCCGATCAGTCCGGCGAGGTGGCCCACGAGGCGTACGCCTTCGCCTGCATGAAGTGCGGGCACGGCTGGGAGCGGTCGTACGACATCGAACACCACGTGGACGGCGAGGGCCGGGCCTTCGTCGTCTACTTCACCGGCGGCCTGCGCGTCCCGTCCCCGCTGACGAGCCCCGACTGCGTCAACTGCGGTGCGCATCTGGTGCGGATCATGCGCTCGGGGCAGGTCTCCTCCGTCCTGGAGAGTGCGCGGCGCGGGAGGCCGCACACCACCCGGGACCGGGAGGACGGCACCGGCGCGCCGGAGGCCGAGGCGGACGCCGCGCCGGACCGCGCACCGGACCGCGCACCGGAAAACGAGGACCCCGCGCGACGCCGTGGGCACCACTGGCACCTTCCGAATCTGCTGCATCCCTTTCAGCACCACCGCGACTGAGTACGATCCGGTCCATATGAGCTGTTTCACGTGAGTCGGCTCTGTAGTCGGTTCACCTGAGCCGGGCGCGGGTCAACTGAGCGGCCGGACGCGATTCACCGCGCATTCACCGGGATTCATAGAATCGCGCACATGGCGAAAACAGCATCGACCCCCGGCGGCAGCGGCAAGGCGAGCGGCGCGCAAAAGGAAAAGGACGCGCCCCCGCCGCCGCCGGAGCCCCTGCGGGTCCCGGTCGCGGATTCCCACACCCACCTGGACATGCAGTCGGGCACCGTCGAGGAGGCACTGGCCAAGGCCGCCTCGGTCGGCGTCACGACCGTCGTCCAGGTGGGGTGCGACCTCGCCGGGTCCCGGTGGGCGGCCGAGACCGCGGCGGCGCACGAGAGCGTCTGGGCCACGGTGGCCCTGCACCCCAACGAGGCGCCGCGCATCGTCCTCGGCGACCCTGATGGCTGGTCCCGGCAGGGCGCCAGGGAGCCCGGCGGCGACGCCGCCCTGGACGCGGCGCTCGACCGGATAGCGGCCCTCGCCGCGCTGCCCCAGGTGCGCGGTGTGGGCGAGACCGGTCTGGACTACTTCCGCACCGGCCCGGAGGGCATGGCCGCCCAGGAGCGCTCGTTCCGCCGCCACGTCGCCATCGCCAAGGAGCACGGCAAGGCGCTGGTCATCCACGACCGGGAGGCGCACGACGATGTGCTGCGGGTGCTCGCCGAGGAGGGCGCGCCCGACACCGTCGTCTTCCACTGCTACTCCGGTGACGCGGCCATGGCGAAGATCTGTGCCGAGCGCGGCTACCACATGTCGTTCGCGGGCAATATCACCTTCAAGAACGCCCAGCCGCTGCGCGACGCCCTGGCAGTCGCCCCGCTCGACCTCGTCCTGGTCGAGACCGACGCGCCGTTCCTGACCCCCGTCCCCTACCGCGGACGGCCCAACGCTCCGTATCTGATTCCGCTCACCCTGCGGGCCATGGCCGAGGTCAAGGGCGTCCCCGAGGACACCCTGGCGACCGCCGTAGCGGCCAATACGGCGCGCGTCTTCGGCTATTGAGGGGCGGTGGCGATCCGAGGGCGGTGATCACACTGCGTGATGATCTTCCTTTGGAGAGTCACCCCCACTCCGATACAGTCCCGGACCCAACGCCCTGACCAGTGGACTTGTGGAGTGTTACCGGAGTGTTGTCGTGAGCCGTAGGGCCAGCCACCGCGTCCCGGGCGGCCGAGCCGCCGCCCGCCGAGCCGCCCGTCGCGGCGCCACCGGCCGGACCGATCCGATGCGTCGGCTGCTGCCGCAGGCGATGGTGGTCGCCGCCCTGGCCGGCGGCACCTCCGCCTTTGTCGCCCAGGACAAGGCCGTACGGCTCAGCGTCGACGGCGACGCGCGCACGTTGCACACCTACGCCGACGACGTGGGCGAGCTGCTGGCGGACCAGGACGTCCGCGTCGGCGCGCACGACATCGTCGCTCCCGCGCCCGGAGAGCGGCTCGGCGACGGCGACGAGATCGCCGTCCGCTACGGCCGCCCCGTCACCCTCACCCTCGACGGGGAGCGCCGCCGAGTGTGGACCACCGCCCGCACGGTTGACGGCGCACTGCGCCAACTGGGCGTACGTGCCGAGGGCGCGTACCTGTCCGCCTCCCGCTCCGCCGCCATCACCAGCCGAGGGCTGCTCCTGCACGTCCGCACCGAGCGCACCGTCACCTTCCTCGCCGACGGGCGCCCCCACGTCGTCCGGACGAACGCGGCCACTGTCGGCGAGGCCCTCGCCGCCGCCGGGCTCACCTTGCGCGGCCAGGACACCACCTCCGTCCCGCAGGACAGCTTCCCGCGCGACGGCCAGACGGTGACGGTGATGCGGATCACCGGCGGCAAGGAGGCCCGGGACCATCCGGTGCCCTTCACCACCGTCCGCCGCGCTGACCCCACCCTCCCCAAGGGCACCGAACTCGTGGCCCGGCCCGGCGAGCCGGGCACCCTGCGCATCACCTACCGGGTGCGCAGCGTCAACGGCGTACGGCAGCGGCCGCGGAAGATCGGCAGTGAGATCGTCAAGGCGCCCGTGGCCCGGATCGTCCGGGTCGGCACCATGACCGTGCCCGCCGGCGTCGGCGGCCCGGCGGACGGGCTCAACTGGCGGGCGATGGCCCGCTGCGAATCGGGCGGCCGGGCCGACGCGGTCGACGGCTCCGGCCGCTACGGCGGCCTCTACCAACTCGACCAGGGCACCTGGCACGCCCTCGGCGGCCACGGCCGCCCCCAGGACGCGCCCTCGTCCGAGCAGACCTACCGCGCGAAGAAGCTCTACCAACAACGCGGCAGCAGCCCCTGGCCCAGCTGCGGCTCCAAGCTCCACCGGTGATGGGGCCCGGCCGGGTGGCCCGGCCCCAGGGATGCTCGGATCCTCCGGCCGGGGGCGCCTGCCGGTGGTGGCCGGGGGAGGACCGAGCCTTGAAAAAGGGGGGCCGGAAAGGGGGCCTAAACTTCCTGGGTGAGCTCCACCGACTCCGACGTTCTTCTCGGCCCCGCCGACATCCGCGAACTCGCGGCGCGGCTCGGCGTACGTCCGACCAAGCAGCGCGGCCAGAACTTCGTCATCGACGCCAATACGGTCCGCCGGATCGTCCGGACCGCCGGGGTGCGCCCGGACGACGTGGTCGTCGAGGTCGGCCCCGGGCTCGGGTCGCTGACCCTCGCGCTGCTGGAGGCCGCCGACCGGGTCACCGCCGTCGAGATCGACGACGTCCTCGCGGCGGCCCTCCCCGCGACCGTCGAGGCCCGGCTGCCGCACCGCGCCGACCGCTTCGCGCTGGTGCACAGCGACGCCCTGCGGTTGACCGAGCTGCCGGGCCCCGCCCCGACCGCGCTGGTCGCCAACCTGCCGTACAACGTCGCCGTACCCGTGCTGCTCCATATGCTCTGGCGGTTCCCGACCATCGAACGGACCCTGGTCATGGTCCAGTCCGAGGTCGCCGACCGGCTCGCCGCCCCGCCCGGCTCCAAGGTGTACGGCGTCCCCTCCGTGAAGGCCGCCTGGTACGCCCACGTCAAGCGCGCGGGCGCGATCGGCCGCAACGTCTTCTGGCCCGCCCCCAACGTCGACTCCGGTCTGGTCTCGCTGATCCGCCGGGACGAGCCCCCGCGCACCACCGCCACCCGGGAAGAGGTCTTCGCGGTGGTGGACGCGGCGTTCGCCCAGCGCCGCAAGACCCTCAGGGCGGCGCTCGCGGGCTGGGCCGGTTCGGCGGGGGCCGCGGAGGAGGCCCTGAAGGCCGCCGGGGTCTCGCCGCAGGCGCGCGGCGAGTCGCTGACGGTGGAGGACTTCGCCGCGATCGCCGAGCACGGGCCCGCGGCCTGATCACACGACGCACCTGCGGGCGGGCTTGTTCCCCACCCCGCCCCTTCCCGTAGCCGGGGCTCCGTCCCGGACTCCGGTGCGGGGGTCCGGGGTCTGGCTGGGCCGCGGGGCGCAACCTCCGGGGGCAAGGCCCCTTGAGTCCTGAGGGGGCCGGGCGGGGCGTGGGGTGGAGGTGCCGCGCTGCCCAGTTTCTCTGGCGTTTGAGGAGCGGGGTTCCGTAGCCGGGGCTCCGTCCCGGACTCCGGTGCGGGGTCCGGGGTCTGGCTGGGCCGCGGGGCGCAACCTCCGGGGGCAAGGCCCCTTGAGTCCTGAGGGGGGGCGGGCGGGGCGTGGGGTGGAGGTGCCGCGCTGCCCAGTTTCTCCGGCGTTTGAGGAGCGGGGTTCCGTAGCCGGGGCTCCGTCCCGGACTCCGGTGCGGGGTCCGGGGTCTGGCTGGGCCGCGGGGCGCAACCTCCGGGGGCAAGGCCCCTAGAGTCCTGAGGGGGGCTGGACGGGGCGTGGGGTGGAGGTGCCGCGCTGCCCAGCTTCTCCGGCGTTTGAGGAGCGGGGTCCGGGGGGCGGAGCCCCGGCGGGGGCGGGGGCGGAGCCTCCGAGAGCGGGGTCCGGGGGCTTGCCCCCGGTTCGGGAAGGGGCGGGGTGGGGGACAAGCCCGCCGCAGGCCCTCCCCGCACGCAGGCCCTCCCCGCCGCACGCGGGACAATGGCCGCACCGGAACACCCGAACCCCGCCGAGGAGCCCCGTGAGCCGCCCCGTGACCGCCCGTGTGCCCGCCAAGGTCAACGTCCAGCTCGCGGTCGGCGGGCTGCGCCCCGACGGGTTCCACGACCTGGCCAACGTCTTCCTCGCCGTCGGGCTCCACGACGAGGTCACCGCCACCCCCGCCGAAGTCCTCCGGATCACCGTCGAGGGCGCGGACGCCGGTCAGGTGCCGCTGGACCGCACCAACCTCGCGGCCCGCGCCGCTCTCGCGCTCGCCGAGCGGCACGGCATCGCGCCCGGCGTGCACCTCCATATCGCCAAGGACATCCCCGTCGCGGGCGGCATGGCGGGCGGCAGCGCGGATGCCGCCGGGGCGCTGCTGGCGTGCGACGCGCTCTGGGGCACCCAGGCGACCCGCGCCGAACTCCTCGAGATCTGCGCCGAGTTGGGCAGCGACATCCCCTTCAGCCTCGTTGGCGGCGTGGCCCTCGGCCGTGGCCGGGGCGAGCTGCTGACGCCGCTGGAGACCGGCGGCACCTTCCACTGGGTGTTCGCCGTGGCCGACGGCGGGCTGTCCACGCCGGCCGTCTACCGCGAATGCGACCGGCTGCGCGAGGCGTCCGGCGCGGGAGCGAGCGCCGCCGACGTGCCCGACCCCGAGCCCTCCCAGGCGCTGCTGGACGCGCTGCGCACCGGGGACGCCACCGCGCTGGCCGCCGCCGTCTCGAACGATCTCCAGCCCGCCGCGCTCTCGCTGCGCCCCGCGCTCGCCGACACCTTGCGCGCCGGAGCGGACGCGGGCGCGCTCGCCTCCCTCGTCTCCGGCTCCGGTCCGACCTGCGCCTTCCTGGCGAAGGACACCGATGCCGCGCAGGCGGTGGCGACCGGGCTGGCCGCCTCGGGCACCTGCCGCACGGTCCGGGTCACCTCCGGCCCGGTCCCCGGAGCGCGGCTGGTCGACGCCTGAGCGAGGCGCCCCGCGCGGCGACTACCCTGGGATGCCGATCGATCCGCGTAATGGAGTGTGATGGCGACCAACCTGGTCAATGTTGAGTCCGTCGGCAAGGTGTACGGCACCCGTGCCCTGCTGGACGGCGTCTCCCTCGGGGTGAACGAGGGTGACCGCATCGGCGTCGTCGGCCGTAATGGCGACGGCAAGACCACGCTCATCCGGATCCTCGCCAAGCTGGAGCCCGCCGACGACGGCCGCGTCACCCACGCCGGTGGTCTGCGGCTCGGCGTGCTCACCCAGCACGACTCGCTCGACCCCGCGGCCACCGTCCGCCATGAGGTGATCGGCGACCTCGCCGACCACGAGTGGGCCGGTGACGCCAAGATCCGGGACGTGCTCACCGGGCTGTTCGGCGGGCTGGACCTGCCCGGCTTCCCCCAGGGTCTCGACACGGTCATCGGCCCGCTGTCCGGCGGTGAGCGCCGCCGTATCGCGCTCGCCCAGCTGCTGATCGCAGAGCAGGACCTGATCGTCCTCGACGAGCCCACCAACCACCTCGACGTCGAGGGCATCTCCTGGCTGGCCGGGCATCTGCGCGCCCGCCGCTCGGGCCTGGTGGTGGTCACCCACGACCGCTGGTTCCTCGACCAGGTCTGCACCCGCATGTGGGACGTCCAGCGCGGCGCCGTCCACGAGTACGAGGGCGGCTACAGTGACTACGTCTTCGCGCGCGCCGAGCGCGAGCGCATCGCCGCCGGCGAGGAGGCCAAGCGGCAGAACATGATGCGCAAGGAGCTCGCCTGGCTGCGCCGGGGCGCCCCCGCCCGCACCAGTAAGCCCCGCTTCCGCATCGAGGCCGCCAACGCGCTGATCGCGGACGTCCCGCCGCCCCGCGACAGCGCCGAGCTGATGAAGTTCGCCAACTCCCGGCTCGGCAAGACCGTCTTCGACCTGGAGGACGTGACCGTCACCGCCGGGCCCAAGGTGCTGCTCACCCATCTGACCTGGCAGTTGGGGCCCGGCGACCGGATCGGCCTGGTGGGGGTGAACGGCGCGGGCAAGACCTCGCTGCTGCGCGCCCTCGCCGAGGCCGCCCGCAGCGAGGGCGAACAGCAGCCCGCCGGGGGCCGGGTCGTGGTCGGCAGGACCGTAAGGCTCGCGTATCTGTCCCAGGAGGTCACCGAGCTCGACCGGAACCTGCGGGTCCTGGAGGCCGTCGAGCAGATCCGGCAGCGCGTCGACCTCGGCAAGGGCCGGGAGATGACCGCTTCCCAGCTGTGCGAGAAGTTCGGCTTCACCAAGGAGAAGCAGTGGACCCCGGTCGGCGATCTCTCCGGCGGTGAGCGGCGCCGGCTGCAGATCCTGCGGCTGCTGATGGACGAGCCCAATGTGCTCTTCCTGGACGAGCCCACCAACGACCTGGACATCGAGACCCTGACCCAGCTGGAGGACCTGCTCGACGGCTGGCCCGGCTCACTCGTGGTCATCAGCCACGACCGCTACTTCCTCGAGCGCACCACCGACCGGGTGCTCGCCCTGCTGGGCGACGCCACCCTGCGGATGCTGCCGCGCGGCGTGGACGAGTACCTGGAGCGGCGGCAGCGGGCCCTGGCCGCGGCCGCCCCGGCCGCCGCCGCGCCCGCCAAGCAGAAGACCGGTGAACAGGCCGCCCGGCAGCGGTCGGCGGCCGACCAGCGCGCCGCCAAGAAGGAGCTTCAGCGCATCGAGCGGCGGCTGGACCGGATCAACGAGCAGGAGTCCGGGCTGCACGCGCGGATCGCCGAGCACGCCACGGACTTCACCAAGGTCGCCGAGCTCGATACGCAGCTGCGCGAGCTGACGGGGGAGCGGGACGAGCTGGAGACCCGCTGGCTGGAGCTGGCCGACGACGCATGAGCCGACGAGGCATGAGCCGACAACGCATGAGCCGACAACGCATGAGCCGACAACGCATGAGTCGACAAGGCATGAGCCGACGACGCGTGATGTGAGTGGCCTGAAAGCATCGTGTGAAGAGGTTGTGCGGCGATGGCGCGCTCCCTGGCAACGGTCGCGTCACAGGCCGGTCTCAGCTGATCGATGACCTGGACACTGATCCCTATTGCGCCCCTTACGGGTGATACAAAGAACTCCCGCCTGCCTTCCGCTCAATGGCGGGGTGCCCTGTCCGATTCGCTCCTTCCCGGGGGCCTTTGACCCACCGGGATCGCGGGGGAGGCCGGTCGGACGACGGGTCCCGCATCTGAAGGAATTCGCATGTCACAGCCGCCTCCGCCGCCAAACCAGCCGCCGCAGGGCGGCTTCGGTGCGCCGCAGGAACCTGGTTACGGCTACCCACAGCAGCCGCCCACGCCGCCTCCGGGCCAGCAGGGCTACGGCTATCCGCAGGCCCCCGGCCAGCCGCCGCAGACCCCTCCGCCTCCGCCGCCGTCGGCACCGCCGGCGCCGCCGCAGACGCCTCCGCAGGGCGCCGGCGGCTACGGCTACCCGGATCAGCCGGCGCACGGCCAGCCGACCCAGGGCGGCGGATCGCCGTACGGATCCGGCCAGCAGCCTTACGGTCAGCAGCAGTACGGCCAGCAGCCTTACGGACAGCCGCAATACGGCCAGCCGCAGTACGGACAGCCGCCGCAGGCCCAGTACCCGGGCGGCCCCGGTCCGGGCGGCCCCGGTGGCTCCGGCCAGTCCAAGCAGCGCATGGTGATCATCGTCAGCGCCGTGGTCGCGGTCGCGCTGATCATCGGCGGCGGCATCTGGTTCGCCACCAAGGGCGACGACGGCGGCGGCAGCGAGGCCAAGGGCAAGGACAAGCAGTCCAGCCAGGGCGCCTCCAGCGGCACCACGGGCGGCGGGGACAAGCCCGCCAAGGCCGTGGACGCCAAGCTGCTCAACAAGGTCCCGATGCCCAAGGTCTCCGACCAGGTCACCGTCGAGGGCATGTGGACCACCGACGACACCTTCGTGAAGGCCGGTGTCTACAAGATCGTCGGCTATCCGCTGAGCGGTGGCGCCGCCAAGTGGACGATCCCGCTGGACGGCGCGGTCTGCTGGTCCTCGGACCACCTCACCAAGGACGGCCTGACCACGGTCCTCTACCAGGAGGCCAAGCCGTCGGCCGAGGACAAGTACCCCGGCTGCACCGAGGTCGGGCTGCTGGACCTGAAGAACGGCAAGATGCTGTGGCACCGGAACGTCAAGGAGGGTGACGAGAAGATCCGCTTCGACGAGGTCACCATCGGCGGCGGAACCGTGGCCGCGGGCGGCACCAGCGGCGGCGCCGCCTGGTCCAGCTCGGGCCAGTCCCTGTGGAAGCCCAAGTCGGGCGAGCAGTGCTCGGACGACGGCTACGCGGGCGGCGAGGAGAAGCTGGTCGCGGTGCGCCGCTGCGGCGACTACGACAACCCGCAGATCCAGGTCCAGACGCTGAACCCGAAGTCGGGCGCGGTGAAGTCGGCCTACAAGGTCTCGCAGGGCATCGACTACGTCCACGTCGCCTCCACCGACCCGTTGGTGATCGGCCTGGACGCCGGTGACTCCACCGGCTCGGCGGTCTCGGACTTCCTGTCCATCGACGACAGCGCCAAGACCGGCAAGGTGCTCGGCAAGATCGGCACCGAGAACGGCAAGTACGACGCCAAGTGCGAGTCGACCAACGTCGAGGGCTGCCGGAAGCTCGCCGTCTCCAAGTCGGCGAACACCCTCTTCCTCGGCTCCGAGGACCGCACCGACTCCAGCGCGGCGACGGCCAACGAAATCGTGGCCTTCGACCTGAAGACCGGCAAGCCGGTCGGGAAGACCGACGGGGCCAAGGGCGCCGCCCTCACCCCGCTCGGGCTGGACGAGGACGGCTCCGTTCTCGCCTACCAGGAGAGCACCTGGGAGACCGGCGGCGCGGTCTGGCGGATCGACCCCAAGTCGTACGCCAAGACCAAGCTGCTGCAGAACCCCGTCGCCAGCCATGAGATGGAGCAGAAGTTCAGCCCCAGCTACTCGGAGATCATCTACTCCGGGGAGCACCTCTACATGAGCGACGTCTACGCCAGCAAGCCCTCGGGCACCTACGACCGGGACGACCCGCTGGCGATCATCTTCGGCGCGAGCTGACGTTCCGGCGCCCCGCCCGGCCACCCCACGGCGGCCCCGCCCGTACGACACCGTACGGGCGGGGCCGCCGCCGTGCGCGCCCGGCAGAGCGCGGGGGTGCGCGCCCCCTGGGAACCCAGCCGCATCGATCGGATTGGGACGTCAACCGGACGTCAAGTAGGCACGAATGGCCGGGATTTCGGCATTCCGGGGGGCTTCTGCCCGGTAAGGGGCGCGCAACGTCGAACAAGCGTGTAGCTTTCCCCCCTGAGCGAATGGGGGGAGCTCATGGGCGTGCGACTCATGGTGGTCGACGATCACCGTCTGCTCGCGGAGGCGCTCGCCTCGGCGCTGAAGCTGCGCGGGCACCGGGTGCTCGCCGCGGCGGCGCCGAGCGCGGGCGCGGCGGACCTGGTGGTGAGCCGGGCACCTGAGGTGTGCCTGCTGGGCACGGCGGCACCCGCCGAGCCGGGGATGTTCGACCCGGTGGTGCGGATCAAGAAGGAGCGGCCACAGGTCGCGGTCGTGGTGCTCGGCCCGGTGCCGAGCCCGCGCGGCATAGCCGCCGCCTTCGCCGCCGGGGCGTCCGGCTATGTGCGCCACGACGAGCGGATCGAGGGTGTCGAACGCGCCATGATGAAGGCGCGCGCGGGCGAGGCGGCCGTGGCGCCCCAGCTGCTCCAGGGGGCGTTCGCGGAGCTGCTCAACCCCGCGGCCCAGCCCGACGACGAGGGCGCCCGGCTGCTGCGGATGCTGACCCCGCGCGAGGTGGAGGTGCTGGTGCGGGTCGCCGAGGGCGAGGACACCCGGCTGATCGCGGCGGGTATGGGGATCGCCCCCAGCACGGCCCGCACCCATGTGCAGCGGGTGCTGATGAAGCTCGGGGTGGGCTCGCGGCTGGAGGCGGCGGCCCTGGCGGCGCGTACAGGGCTGCTGGACCGCGCGGCGACGCGCCGGACCGCGCCGTCCCCGCCCCAGCCGCCTCCCACGCTTCAGCCGCCCGCGTCGGCGCCGTAGCCCGTACCGTGGCCCGCGTTTCTCAGCCCGCTCCGGACCCGGGCGCTCGGCCCCCGGGCTCTCCGGTCCCGTTCCCGGGTCCGGCCCCGGGGCCGGACCCGGGCCGAGCGGGCTCCGGCTTGGGTTCGGCCCCGGGCGCGGACAGCGGCCTGAGCTTCATCCAGAGCAGGAAGAGCAGGCCGACCGCGAGCACGCACGAGCCCGTCCAGAGGTTGATGTTGATGCCCGACGCCTTCCTCACATCCGCGTCCGAGGCGGTGAACCCGGCGATGAGGACGAGGATCCCGTAGATCACGAACAGCCCGCCGATGATCCGCCGCACATCGAACAGCCGGGCCGCGGTCGCCGACTTCTGCTGCAGATCCTCGACCTCGTGCCGGTATTCGTACTCCTCACTCATGACGCACGCTCCTTAATCCCGGAAGGGTCACAGGGAGAACGGGATGTAGCACAGGGCCGCGAGGATCAGCGCGCTCCAGCCCAGCACGGCAGGACGGCGGTACCACGCCTCGTCGCCCGGCGCCGGTGGCTCGGCCACCCCGGGCGCGGTGGTGCCGTAGACCAGACCGGCCAGCGACTCCACCGGCTTGGGCTTGGTGAACGGCGTCAGCGCGACCATCACCACCCCGCCGACCACGAACGCCACGATGGCGGAGACGAAGTTGGCGCCCTGGTCGCTGGGGATGGCGATGACATCCGCCAGGTAGAGCCAGAAGTAGTTGATCATCGCGGCCACCGTGCCGCACAGCAGCCCCCAGAACCCGGCCGCGGCGGTGGCCCGCTTCCAGAACATGCCGATGATGAACACACAGAACAGCGGCACGTTGAAGAACGAGAACAGGGTCTGGAGGTAGTTCATGATGTTGCTGAACGAGGAGGCGATGAAGGCCGTGCCCATACCGACCAGCACCCCGATCGCCGTCACCACCCGCCCGGTGAGCAGGTAGTACCCGTCCGGCCGGCCCTTCATGACGTACGCCCGCCAGATGTCGTTGGTGAAGACAGTGTTGAACGAGGACACATTGGCCGCCATGCCCGCCATGAAGGCGGCCAGCAGCCCGGTCACGGCGAGCCCCAGCACCCCGTTCGGCAGCAGCTCGCTCATCAGCAGCGGAATCGCGTCGTTGTACTGGAGCCCGCTCTTCTTCGAGCCGATGTCCGGCTCCATGACCAGGGCGATCAGCCCGGGGACCACCACGATCAGCGGGATGAACATCTTGGGGAACGCGGCGATCAGCGGGGTGCGCTGAGCGGCCGAGAGGTTCTTGGCCGACAGGGCGCGCTGCACCTCGGCGAAGTTGGTCGTCCAGTAGCCGAAGCTCAGACAGAAGCCGAGGCCCAGCACGATGGTCAGCCAGTTGGCCCCCAGCGGGTTGGACGAGCCGATGCCGGTGCCGCCCCAGGCGGAGACGAAATTGGGGCCGTGGGAGTCCGTGAGCGCGTCCTTGAGCCCGCCGAAGCCGCCGATCCGCCGTAGCCCGACGACGGTGAGCGGGATCAGGGCGGCCAGGATCACGAAGAACTGCAGCACCTCGTTGTAGATCGCCGAGGAGAGTCCGCCGAGGGTGATGTACGCGAGCACGAAGAGCCCCGCGACCACGATGGCCACCCACTGCGGCCAGCCCAGCAGCGCCTCCACCACGATCGCCATCGCATAGAGGTTCACCCCCGCGATCAGCACCGACGCGACCGAGAAGATGATCGAGCTGAGCAGATGCGAGGACGGTCCATAGCGGTGCAGCAGGAACTCGGGGACGGACCGTACCTTGGAACCGTAGTAGAACGGCATCATCACCAGGCCGAGGAAGACCATGGCCGGAATCGCCCCGACCCAGTACCAGTGCACCGTGTACACCCCGTACTGCGCGCCGTTGGCGGCCATCCCCAGGATCTCCAGGGCGCCCAGATTCGCGGCGACGAAGGCCAGACCGGTGACCCACGCGGGCAGCGACCGGCCGGAGAGAAAGAAGTCGAGGCTGGTCTTGACGCTCGCTCTGGCGGCGAATCCCACGCCGAGGACGACGGCGAAATAGAGGATCAGGATCGTGTAGTCGAGTGCGTTGGTGGGGAGTCGTAGCCCTTCGGCCAGATAGTGCATGGTCTCGCCTCATCGCCTGAACGGAATGCACCAGAAACGTTCGGTGAACGTATCCGAATTCTTGCGGTTTGTCCGGTCACCTGCACCGCGCATTGACGGCACTGTTGGCTTGTGGTTCATTATGTTGAGTTGTGTTGGGTGCACCTGACAGGAGCTGGCCGAGTGAAGAAGACGGCGACGCGGCTCGCGGACGGACGCGAGCTGATCTACTACGACGCGCGCGACGACGCGGTGCGCGACGCCGTCGACCAGCGGCCGCTCGACCCCATCGCGACCCGCTCGGAGATCCGGCACGACCGCCTGCTCGGCGACCGGGTGGCGATCGCCTCCCACCGCCAGGCCCGCACCTACCACCCGCCGGCCGACGAATGCCCGCTGTGTCCCTCCCGCGAGGGCCGCCACAGCGAGATCCCCGCCTCCGACTACGACGTCGTGGTCTTCGAGAACCGCTTTCCCTCGCTGGCCGGTGACTCGGGCCGGTGCGAGGTCGTGTGCTTCACCTCCGACCACGCCGCCTCATTCGCCGACCTCGACGCCGAACAGGCCGCTCTGGTGCTCGACGCCTGGACCGACCGCACCGCCGAGCTGGCCCAGCACCCCGCCGTCGAGCAGGTCTTCTGTTTCGAGAACCGCGGCAAGGAGATCGGCGTCACCCTCGGCCATCCGCACGGCCAGATCTACGGGTATCCCTTTGTGACCCCCCGTACACAGCTGATGCTCCGTTCGCTCGGCGAGCACCGTGAGGCCACTGGTCGGAATCTGTTCGATGATGTGGTCGCCGATGAGCTGGCCGACGGGCGCCGGGTGGTCCTCGACGGTGAGCACTGGGTCGCGTTCGTCCCGTACGCCGCCCACTGGCCCTACGAGGTGCACCTCTACCCGAAGCGGCGGGTCCCGGACCTGCCGGCGCTGGACGAGGCCGCGCGCACAGAGTTTCCACAGATGTATCTGGAACTCTTGAAGCGCTTCGATCGGATCTTCGGGGAGGGTGAGCCGCCCACGCCCTACATCTCCGCCTGGCACCAGGCGCCGTACCGCCTGACCGACCGCGGTGAATTCGCACTTCACCTCGAGCTTTTCACCATCCGCCGCACTTCCGGCAAGCTGAAGTTTCTCGCGGGTTCCGAATCCGGCATGAATGTGTTCATCAACGATGTGCCGCCGGAGGCCGCGGCCGAGCGACTGCGAGAGGTAGCGAGCAAGTGAACACTGCGCAGCAGAAGAAGTACCTGGTCACCGGCGGTGCCGGCTATGTCGGCAGCGTGGTCGCGGCGCATCTGCTCGAAGCCGGGCACCGGGTGACGGTGCTGGACGACCTCTCCACCGGGCACCGCGCCGGGGTCCCCGAGGGTGCGGAGTTCATCGAGGGCCGCATCCAGGACGCCGCCAAGTGGCTCGACCCCACCTACGACGGCGTACTGCACTTCGCGGCGTTCTCCCAGGTCGGTGAGTCCGTCGTCAACCCCGAGAAGTACTGGGTCAACAATGTGGGCGGCACCACCGAGCTGCTCGCCGCGATGCGCGACGCCGGGGTGCGCACCCTCGTCTTCTCCTCCACCGCCGCCACCTACGGCGAGCCCGACCAGGTCCCGATCACCGAGGACCTCCCGACCGCGCCCACCAACCCCTACGGGGCCAGCAAGCTCGCCGTCGACCACATGATCAGCGGTGAGTGCGCCGCCCACGGCCTGGCCGCGGTCTCCCTGCGCTACTTCAACGTCGCGGGCGCCTACGGGGCGTACGGCGAGCGCCATGACCCCGAGTCCCACCTCATCCCCCTGGTGCTCCAGGTCGCCCAGGGCCGCCGTGAGGCCATCTCCGTCTTCGGCGACGACTACGCCACCCCCGACGGCACCTGCGTCCGCGACTACATCCACGTCGCCGACCTCGCCGACGCCCATCTGCTCGCCCTCGGCGCCGCCCTCCCGTCTCCCACCACCACCCTTGATGGAGGCGCTGCGCGCCGCGGAGTCAATCCCGGCGAGCATCTGATCTGCAACCTCGGCAACGGGAACGGCTTCTCCGTCCGCGAGGTCATCGAGACGGTGCGCCAGGTCACCGGCCACCCCGTCCCGGAGATCGCCGCCCCGCGCCGCGGCGGCGACCCGGCGGTCCTGGTGGCCTCCGCCGAGCGTGCCAAGGAGCGCCTGGGCTGGCGCCCGACCCGCGCCGACCTGGCCGGAATCGTCGCGGACGCATGGGAGTTCGCGCAGCGGAGGGAGAGTCAGTGACGGACGAGCACGGCCCCGGGCGGGCCACGGCGGAGTTCCGCGAGGTCTACGGCACCGAGCCCGGCGGCGTGTGGGCGGCGCCGGGCCGGGTCAATCTGATCGGCGAGCACACCGACTACAACGACGGCTTCGTGATGCCGCTCGCCCTGCCCCACACCTGTCTGGCCGCCGCCTCCCCGCGCACCGACGGGGTGCTGCGGCTGCACTCGGGCGACGTCCCGGGCGGGGTCGTCGAGCTGCGGGTCGAGGAGCTTTCGCCGGTCGCGGGCGGCGCGGGCGGCGGCGACCGCGGCGGCTGGGCGGCCTATCCGGCCGGAGTGGTCTGGGCGCTGCGCGAGGCGGGGCTGCTGACGGGCCGGGCCGGTGGTGCGGATCTGCACTTCGCGTCCACCGTGCCCACCGGCGCCGGGCTGTCCTCGTCCGCCGCGCTGGAGGTGGTCACGGCCACCGCGCTCAACGATCTGTACGGGCTGGGGCTCACCCCGCCGCGCATCGCCCAGCTGTGCCAGCGCGCCGAGAACGCGTTCGTGGGCGTGCCCTGCGGGATCATGGACCAGATGGCGTCGGCGTGCTGCACCGAGGGGCACGCCCTCTTCCTCGACGCCCGTGATCTCACCCAGCGCCAGGTGCCGTTGGACCTGGCGGCCGAGGGGCTGCGGCTGCTGGTCGTGGACACCCGCGTCAAGCACGAGCTGGGCGACGGCGCCTACGCGAGCCGGCGCGCCGCGTGCGAGGCGGCCGCGCGGGCGCTCGGGGTGCGGGCGCTGCGGGACGTGCCCTTCGACGGGCTGGACGCGACGCTCGCCGAGCTGGAGCGGCTGGGCTGCGACGCGGCCACCCTGCGGCGGGTGCGCCATGTGGTGACCGAGGACCGGCGGGTGGAGGAGGTCATCGAACGGCTCGACGCGGGGGACGCGCGGTCCATCGGGCCGGTGCTGACCGCCGGGCACGCCTCCTGCCGCGACGACTTCGAGATCTCCTGCGACGAGCTCGACCTGGTCGTGGAGACGGGATGCGCGGCGGGGGCGCTCGGGGCGCGGATGACCGGGGGCGGCTTCGGCGGCTCGGCCATCGTGCTGGTGGCCGAGGGGGACGCGGAGGCGGTGGGCAAGGCGGTGACCGAGGCGTTCGGCGCGGCCGGGCACCGGGCGCCGCGGATCTTCCCGGCGGTGCCCAGTGCGGGGGCACGGCGGCTGTAGGGGGCCGTATCCATCGGCCCGTTGATCGCCTCTCGGTAAATTTTCGCCGCTCGTGGATCTCGTACTCCCCAAGAGCGAACAAGAAACCCACAGTGAACAGCCGAGAGCGGTCAGTTTCGCTAATCCGCTTCCTATATGAGACCACGGCCTTACTCTGAGTACAGCGTCGGTGGGGGCCGACGCTTATCAGGGGGCGAGACAGTCAGGTACGACGCCCGGGGTGGGGTAGCAATCACGGCACGGCGGCGGCCGTGCGGTTGCGGTGACCTTGCGCCGGGCGCCGTACCCGCACTGTTTCTCGGTGTATCCGGGAACTTTCATCCGGCGACGTGGGGGGTTGTTTGTGGCACGTATTCGGGTTCTCGTGGTCGACGACCATCGTATTTTCGCCGAGTCCTTAGCGGCCGCCCTCGCGGCGGAGCAGGACGTGGACGTGGCGGCGGCCGGAAGCGGTCCAGCGGCGCTGCGCTGTCTGGAGCGTGGAGCGGCGGAGGGGCGTCGCTTCGACGTCCTGCTGGTCGACGCCGACTTGGGCATGGCCGCCGACGGTATGGGGCCACCGCTTCCGGCGCCGGCCGAGCTGCCGTACGGCGGGGTGAACGGCACGGCGCACAGCGGCATCCATGGCGGCGCGCACGGCGGGCCGCACGGTGGGGCCCATGGCGGTCCCGCTCGGGCGGTGAACGGCCGGGCGGCCGACGGCATATCGCTCGTCGGCGCGGTCCGCTCCGCCCAGCCGGGGGTGCGCACCGTGGTGCTGGCCGAGCGCGACGATCCGCGCCGCGCGGCGGCGGCGCTCCAGGCCGGGGCGTCCGGCTGGGTCGCCAAGGACTGCTCACTGGTCCGGCTGCTCGCGGTCATCCGGGGGGTGCTGCGGGAGGAGACCCATCTGCCGCCCGCTCTGCTCACCGGCGTCCTGCGGGAGTTGACGGCCGCCCGTAAGCACCGCACCGAAAGCGAGCGTCTGGTCGAGTCACTGACGCCGCGTGAGCGGGAGGTGCTGCGCTGCATGGTGGCCGGGCTCGGCCGTAAGGCCGTCGCCGAGCGGCTCTTCCTCTCCCCGCACACCGTCCGCACCCATATGCAGAATGTGCTGGGCAAGCTGGGGGTCCACTCCACGCTCGCGGCCGTGGCGCTGGCCCGGCGCGCCGGTGTGGGCCCGGTCGACCTAGCCGGGGAAATTGTCGAACGGGGCGGTCAGCTGGCGTAGCAGCGCGGCCAGTTCGGCGCGCTGGGCCTGCGAGAGCTCGGCCAGGATGGCGCGCTCATGGTCCAGCAGCCCGGCCAGTGCCTGATCGGCGCGGTCACGCCCTTCGGCGGTCAGCCGGACCAGCACACCGCGCCGGTCGCTGGGGTCGGGTCCCCGCTCGACCAGCCCCTTCTTGGCGAGCCGGTCGATGCGGTTGGTCATGGTGCCCGAGGTGACCAGAGTCTGGGTCAGCAGCTGCCCGGGGGAGAGCTGGTACGGGGGCCCGGCCCGGCGCAGCGAGGTCAGGACGTCGAACTCCCAGGGCTCCAGATTGTGCTCGGCGAAGGCGATCCGCCGTGCCCGGTCGAGATGGCGGGCGAGCCGGCTGACCCGGCTGAGCACTTCGAGCGGTTCCACATCGAGGTCGGGGCGTTCCCGCCGCCACGCCGCGACCAGCCGATCGACCTCGTCCTCCATGGCGATCAGTGTAGTGGGTCTGTCGACATGAAGTCTCTTGACATCAAGAGATAACGTGGAGCACGGTAAGGCGCCGGGACGCGCAGGAGCGACCACGGCGCCTCGTACCGACCGTACCCGCAGGGGGACCGATCATGACCACCGCGCCCAACTGGGACCCTCGGCAGTATCTGCGCCATGCCGGCCACCGCGTCCGCCCCTTCCTGGACCTGCTGGCCCGCGTCCCCGAGCTGCCCACCGACCCCGGCCGCCCGCCCCGCATCGCCGACCTCGGCTGCGGCCCCGGCAACGTCACCGCCCTGCTCTTCGACCGCTGGCCCGACGCGCGGGTCACCGGCCTGGACAACTCCGCCGAGATGCTCGCCGAGGCCCAGCCCCTCGCGGGCCCCACCACCGGCGGCGGCCGCCTCGACCTCCGGCAGGCCGATGTGCGGAACTGGGCGCCGGACGAGCCCTACGACCTGATCGTCTCCAACGCCGCCCTCCAGTGGATCCCCGGCCACCCCGACGCCTTCCCCACCTGGCTGGCCGGACTGCGCCCCGGCGGCACCTTCGCCTTCCAGGTCCCCGGCAACTTCACGGCCCCAAGCCACACCCTGCTGCGCGACCTGTGCAACGCACCCGAATGGCGCGACCGCCTCGCCACCCGCCTCCGTGACCCGGCCACCGTCCTGGAGCCGACCGAGTACCTGGAGCGCCTGGCCGCGCTCGGCTGCGAGGTCGACGCCTGGGAGACCACCTATGTGCAGATCCTGACCGGCCCCGACCCCGTCCTCGACTGGGTCAAGGGCACCGCCCTGCGCCCGGTCCTGACCGCCCTGGCCGACGACCCGCCCGCCCGCGACCGCTTCCTGGCCACCTACGCCGCCCTCCTCCGCGACGCCTACCCCTCCGCCCCCCACGGCACGGCCTTCCCCTTCCGCCGCATCTTCGTCGTCGCCCACAAGGCCCCCCGATGATCACGGCCCTCGACCACGTACAGCTCGCCGCCCCACCCCACACCGAGTCCGCCCTGCGCACCTACTACGGCGAGGTGCTCGGCATGACCGAAATCCCCAAACCGGCCGCCCTCGCGGCCAACGGCGGCCTGTGGTTCGCCTGCGGCCCGGTCCAGCTGCACCTGGGCATCGACCCGGACTTCCGCCCCTCCCGCAAGGCTCACCCGGGTCTCAGGGTCGTCGGCATAGAAGCCTTCGCCGCCCGCCTCGCCGGGCACGGTGCCGAGGTCGTCTGGGACGGGAAACTGCCGGGGCACCGCCGCTTCTACTCCGAGGACCCCGTCGGCAACCGGCTGGAATTCCTGGAGCCGATCGGGTGATATCACCCGATCAGATGATCGGCTCGGGGTTTGCCGTAATGAGGCTTCATGGACGCATAGCGTCACTGTGTCGCTTGTGCCGCAGTGGCGTCGGCGCCCAGACTGATGGAGGAGGTGCTTCACGATGACCGCTCTCGCGCATGAGCCGTACCCCGCACTGGAGGAAGACGTGCCTTCGACCGCCGGGCATGAGGCCGTGTCCCTGGACGAGGTGCTGTGGCAGGCGTGGAAGGCCATGGAACTCCCCGAGGGCTACCGGGCCGAGATCATCGAGGAGTTCATCGAGGTGTCGCCCACAGGCCGTCGCCGTCACACCGTGATCATCAATCGTCTCCGCCGGGCCCTGGAGGTCCATCTCGCGGATGGCGACCACGCCGCCTACCAGGACGGCAATCTCATCCACCGCCGCAAGGTGTGGATCCCCGACCTCTTCATCGCCCCCGAGGACCTCGACGAGATCCCCGACGAGGAAGACCTCGGAGTGGACGCGAGCGGCGTTCAGGCCGTCTTCGAGGTGGTCTCGCCCGGACGGGAAGCCCAATCGCGCGACCGGGAGCGCAAGCGCCGCGCGTATGCCCGTGCGGGCATCCCGCTCTACGTCCTGATCGACGACTTCGACGGTGACGGCACGGTCGTCATCCTCACGGCACCCGACCCCGACAAGGCCGTCTACGCCGACGAGCACCGCGTGCCCTACGGCACCGACGCCGTCATCCCCGACGGCCCCGCGAAGGGTTTCGTCATCGGAGAGGCCATCGTCAAGCCGTGATGCTCAGCCGTTCCGGTCCGGGGTGAGTCGGGTGCCGGTACAGCCCCTTCCCTCGGAAGTCTTATTCCCGTGACCACCTCGGCCCATACGGTCAGTCCCTCACGGGAGCGTCGCCCGCCCCAGCGGTGCGCCAGTGCCGCGACCATGAACAGGCCGCGCCCGTGCTCGTCGTCCCCCTCGGGCGGAGCGATGACCGGGATGTCGCCCGCGCCCTCATCGGTCACGGTGAAGACGGCCGAGCGCCCGGCCAGCGCGAGCGTGACCGCGACCGAGCGGCTGGCGGTGTGTTCCAGCGCGTTGGCGGCGAGTTCGCCGATGACGGTTTCCAGGGCCTCGGTGGTTCCCTGGGCAACCCCCATGAACGCGCCGTCCCGGCCACGTGTCGACGGGCCGTGGAGGCGGAGGCGAGATCGTCGCCGGGCAGCGTCCACAGGATGAGCGTCTGCGGGCGTGTGGCGCTGCCGAGCGCGACACCGACCGCCTCAAGAGACGCGGCGCATTGGTCCACGACCGGCCCCCTTGGTACGGACATCGGAGAGCCACACTCCGGCGAGATGGGCCAACGCGGCGGCGACGGCCTCGCACAGCTCGTCGCCGTCGGTGGTGAGCGGGCCCGCCGTATCCGGTGCCACGATCCAGCGCCGCCCGCAGGCGGCCCGGCGGCCGGCGCGCAGATCCGTCAGAGGTGACGGCCAGCGCATGACGCCGGAGGCGACGCAGCGCGTGCCGGTCAGCGGCGGCCAGCTCGCGGAGCAGCCTGGTGGCGCGAGGAATTCGACAGTCGCCCGCGGTGGCACGTCCAGTACGAGCCCGAGGGCCGTGCCACTCGCACGCAGTCGATGCAGGGCGACTGCCCCGATCGTGCGGGTCACTCGCGTGACGTCCCACGCCACGCCGATGGGCACTTCCGCGGCCCGCCCGGTTCGCCAGGCCCGTTCGACGTCGGATAACCGGGCTCCGGCGGCGACGGCCAGTGCGGTGGGGGTGTGCGGTGTCATGGGCAGCTCCCTTGAGGCGATTGGCTGGTGCATCTCGACCTTCATGAGGAGCTTGCCATTGAATTCCAATAACTGGCCTTTACGTCACTAGAGTTCACCAGTGTGGTTGACGGACTCGCTGGAGCCGTCAACTCGATGTCCATTGCCGCATACGCTCGGCGGACTCGACGGGAGGGAGCGTGGGATGACCGCCACGATGACGGGACCGGCCGGACGCATGCAGATCGCGCGGGGGCTGATCGCGCTGCGTGAGCGTTGCGGCCTGACGCAGACGCAAGTCGCCGAGCGCGCGGGCGTGAGCAAGGCGACAGTGAGCCGGTACGAGGCGTGGCAGGACCGCGCGCGTATTCGCTGGGCAACGGTCAAGGCACTGGCCGACGCCTGCGAGGCATCCGCAGAGGAACGGGAGGCGCTGGTGCGCGTCGTCAAGTCGCAGTCCGAGGGCTGGTGGGTCGGCAACAGCGCGGTACCGGAGTGGATCGATCCCCTGGTCTCGTTCGAGCATGAGGCGGAGTACGAGCATGTGTACGCGAACAACGTCGTACCCGGACTACTGCAGACCCGTGGCTATGCGACCGCGATCCACCGGGCGACTGAACTGCGCACCCCCAACGAGCAGGTCGAGCGCATGGTCGACGCCCGGATGCAGCGCCAGAGCATCCTTGACCGGCAAGTGCCCCTGCACCTGTGGGTAATCCTGGACGAAGCCGTACTCCGGCGCATCGTGGGTGATGAGGCTGTGATGGCCGAGCAGATGGACCACCTCTACGAGATGGCGCAGCGCCCGAACGTCGATATCCAGCTGCTCCCTTTCACGGCTGGAGCCCATGCCGCGGGGTCCGGGCACTTCGTCATCCTCGGCCGGGACGATGCACGAAACCCGCTCAACTCCATGGCCGTCGTGTACATCGAGATGCGTCGCAGAGGCTTGTACCTCGACGACGTGGACGCGGTCTCTTCCTATAAATTGTCGTTCGATTACCTTCGTTCACAGGCAGCCGACTCGACAGCATCACTGCGGCTGCTGGGGGCCGTGCGACAGGAGTTCTCTTCATGAGCGATCGCATATCCACCGTTGGCGTGGCAGCCGCGGTCTGGCGCAGAAGCAGTTACAGCGGCCCGGAGGGCAATGAGTGCGTCGAGGTCGCGGACCTCCGCACCCACATCGCCGTCCGCGACTCCAAGAAAGCTGACGGTCCCGTCCTGACCTTCCCCGCCGACGCCTTCGCCTCGTTCGTCAGCGAGGTGAAGGCGGGACTCCGGCGCGACTGAGGCTGTCCACAATCCGCACAGTGGCGGCGCAACAGCGTGTATACATCCTGTAACAGGGAGAAGGGGTGAGCCGGTGTACGTGACGAGGCTGCGGCTGGACGGTGTCCGTGGATTCCATGGGCCGCGCACCGTGGACCTCGACTTCACCCGGCCCGATGGCGGCTACGCGGGCTGGACGGTGCTGGCCGGGCGCAACGGCTCGGGCAAGACCACGTTATTGCGGGCCATCGCGCTGTGCCTCGCGGGAAACCGGCGAGCCTCCCAGCTGGACGACGATCTGGAAGGCTGGTTGTCGGACGGCCGGGAGCATGCCTGGCTCACCGCGGCGCTGCGGTCCGACTCAGGAGAGGACCCAGGGAGCGCCAAGGCGATCGGGAAGGGGCCCCGGACGGCTGAATTCGAGGTGCGGCTCCAGTGGAAGCCCGAGGACGCGCTCTTTCCGGAATCGGGCGATGTCATGCCCACTGAGGTGAGGTTCAGCGGGGGTCGGGAGGCGGGCGCACTGTGGTCGTCGTCACCCGTCGGCTGGTTTCACGCCGGGTACGGACCGTTCCGCAGGCTGTCCGGAGCCGGGGTGTACCACGAACGCCAGACCCGTGCCGCCCATCGCGGCGCAGCCAGCCGCGCCGCGGCGATGCGGACGCTCTTCCACGAGCAGGCCGCGCTGACCGAGGCCGTCGACTGGCTGGTCTCGGCACATCTCTACCGGCTGGAGGAGCGGTCGGGAGCCCAGGACCTCCTGGACACCGTCATCGCGCTGCTCAACCACGATCTGCTGCCCGATGACTACCGCGTCGTCGAAGTCGATTCCGACGGACCGTGGCTGTGCCGGAACGACGGCCGGGGCGCGATGTTCCCGTTGCACCAGATGAGTGACGGATTCCGCACCGTTGTCGCTCTGGTCCTCGACATCGTCTGGCGGATGTATACCGCCTATGGACATCTGGATCTCAGATGGCGGCGTATTGAGTCTCAGGGGCCCGAACCGTATCTGCCGCACTCGGGCGTGGTACTGATTGACGAGGTCGACGCGCACCTCCACGTCTCCTGGCAAAAGCGCATCGGGGAGTGGCTCAAGGCACACTTCCCGGCGATCCAGTTCATCGTCACCACCCACAGCCCGTACATCTGCCAGGCCGCCGACGAGCGCGGTCTGATCCGCTTGCCCGGTCCGGACGAGGCGCGGCCCCCGGAGGTGGTCTCCGAGGCGTTGTGGAAGCGCATCGTGTACGGAACAGGCGATGACGCCGCGCTCTCGGACCTGTTCGGGCTGGACACCCCGTACTCGGGCGAGGCCCAGGAACTGCGGAAGGAACTGGTGGCGCTGGAGGCACGCGTGGTCACGGGGCAGGCCACGGACGAGGAAGAGGACCGCCACGAGGCTCTGCGGCAGCGATTGAAGAGTTCGCCGCGGACCAGGGTCTCGGAGGTGGAGGCCCGCTTGAAGCGCCTCGGGGCCTTTGACGAATGATCCGGGTGCAGCGCATCGAGCTGCCGCGACAACTGGTGGCTCACGCGGCGGAACTGACGGAAAGAGTGACGAAGGCCGAGCCGGGAGAACGGTACGACCTCGCGCGCGGTCTGTGGAACCACACCACGCAGCGCCGCAAGCTCGTCACGCCGCTGCGCCGATTATTGGGGCAGATGGCGCACGGCAACCGCTGCTGCATGTACTGCTGCGACGACCTCAGTACGGACGTCGATCACTTCGAGCCGTTGGCGGTCAACCCGTTACGGACTTTCGATTGGCTGAACCACCTCCTCGCCTGCACGACCTGCAACAGCCATCACAAAGGAGATCGTTTCCCGCTGGACAACTCGGGTGAGCCGTTGCTCATCGATCCCACGCGGGAAGATCCTTACGAGCACCTGTACCTGGGCCTTGAGAACGGGGAGTACACAGGGCTGACGGACAAGGGGCGGGCGACCCTGGATGTGTGCGGGCTGAACAGGGACGAGCTGCCCGACGCTCGACGCGGTGCACGGGATGTGGTGTGCATGTGCGTGAGCACCTGGCAGCGGGGCCGGGAGAAGGGGAACGAGCGCAACATGGCAGTAGCCGTGCGCACCATCCGCGAGCAGCCTTTCGCCGACGTGGCCCAGTTCATGCTTCGACAGGCCGTCCTGCCGAAAGCCAGGGTCGCTTTCGCCTTCGACCTCGGGGACGAGACGCTCGATCTGCTCCGGGTTCCGGAGCTGCGCGCGGCCCTGCTCGTCTGACACCCGACACGGCCGGTCGAGGTCACATGCCAGGCACGCATTGCCGCAGAGCTCTCCACAGCACTCCCCTGAACCGATAGGTCATGAGACCGTTGACGCGCTGAACAACAAAACGGTGGCCACGTTTCTCGGGGGAGAGCCATGAGCAGCGCGTCGGGCGGGGCGGATCCGGGCACGGGCGGGGGCAGCGAGGAACAGCGGCAGCGCGGCATCTGGATACTGGTGGCCGCCGCCCTCGCGTTCGCCGTGCTCGCGCTGCCGCAGGTGGTCGAGGGGGACGACAAGACCTCCTTCGCGGGCAGCGCCCTCCCGTCGGGCGGGGCTTCACGGCCGCCGACGAGTCCCGGCGGGCTCCCCAGTGGGCTGCCCAGCGGAGTTCCCACGGGGGTCCCCAGCGCCTCGCTGCCCGGGTACGGCTCCGGAGGCAGCGGGGGAGGCGGGGGATCGGGCGGGACCAAGGCGCCCGCCACACCCACCGTGGCGCCGGATCCCACCGAGGAGGCGTACCGGGCGGTGAGTTCCGGGGACTGCCTCGCCGTGTACGACACCGGGAGCGGCGACTACAACACCCGGATGCCCGCCCCGGTCGACTGCGACGCCGGAAACGCCTACATGTGGGTGAGCGCGGTGCGGAGCGGCGGCGGGGCCTGTCGGCAGGGGCCGGGGCAGAACTACATGTCGTACACCTCGCGGGGGCGGACCACGGCCCTGTGCCTGACCCGCCAGTTCAAGGTGGGGTACTGCCTGCTGGCCAAGCAGACGGGCAGCGGGCGGCAGGCGCGGATGAACGCCGGGCTGATGACCGTGGTGGACTGCGACGCGAAGCGGGTCCCGGTCCGGTACAACCGGATTCTGCACATCACCGGCGTCTACAAGGCCCCGGCGAGCGCCTCCGCGGCGAACTGCGCCCGGGTCCAGGGCGACCGTACGTACTACTGGTCATGGCTGGTGAACGACGGCCGGACACTGCTGTGCACCATGGTGTACCAGGGCTGACCGCTCAGCGGGTTGCCACGTTCACCAGGCCCCCGCTCAGCGCCAGCAGCAGAATGACGCCGACCCCCGGGGCGGCCAGATAGGGCAGGAGGGCCAGCGTGGCCAGCAGGCAGTACGCGGCGGCCACCCAGGACAGCACCCGCTGGGCCTCCTCCGGCCCGTAGCGGTTGAGCCGCACGACGAGCGCCATGAACACAGCGGCCCACAGGGCGGCCCGCGGCTCACCGAAGGAGACGTTGTCGTACAGGTCCACGACGGGCTTGTACCAGTCCGTGTCGGCCAGCGAGCCCGCAAACTCGATCATGTCCTTCAGATAGGCGTGCGACGCCGCTGACGTCGCGTCCTTCAGATCGGCGCGCACCCACTCCGTGATGGCCAGCATCATCAGACCAAGCGCATGACAGATGCCCGGCCCCACCGCCACCGCATTCCGGCGCGCCTCGGACCGCTCCCCCGTGGTCATGTCCTTGTCTCCCCCTCCCCCGTGGGCCACCATCATCCCGACAGGGGGGACGCGCGGACCAGCCCCGGGAGGTCAGGACTTGCGGTGGCCTATCAGGCGGGGCTTCTGCTCCAGGCCGTCCAGGCCGTGCCAGGCCAGGTTCACCAGGTGGGCCGCGACCTCGGCCTTCTTGGGTTTGCGGACGTCCAGCCACCACTGGCCGGTCAGGGCGACCATGCCCACCAGGGCCTGGGCGTAGAGGGGGGCCAGTTTGGGGTCGAAGCCGCGGGCCTTGAATTCCAGGCCCAGGATGTCCTCCACCTGGGTGGCGATATCGCTGATCAGGGAGGCGAAGGTGCCCGTCGACTGGGCGACGGGGGAGTCGCGGACGAGGATGCGGAAGCCGTCCGTGTACTCCTCGATGTAGTCCAGGAGGGCGAAGGTGGCCTGCTCGCACAGCTCGCGCGGATGGCCCGCGGTGAGGGATGTGGTGACCATGTCGAGCATCCGTCGCATCTCGCGGTCCACCACGACCGCGTACAGCCCCTCCTTGCCGCCGAAGTGCTCGTACACCACTGGCTTGGAGACCCCGGCCTTCGCCGCGATCTCCTCCACCGAGGTGCCCTCGAAGCCGCGCTCGGCGAAGAGCGTACGACCGATGTCCAGCAGCTGCTCCCGGCGCTCCTTGCCGGTCATCCGGACCCGGCGGGGCCGCCGGGCTCCGGATCCGGAGGACCGGCCGGCCCGGCGCGGCCGGTCCTTTTCACCGCTGGTATTACTGTCGGTCGCCACGTCCTCTATCATGCCGCTCCGGCGGTCTCCTTCTGACGGCGGGCATCGATACGGTCCTGGCTCGGCCACCGGACGTCATACGCCCAGCCCGCCTTCTCGAACCAGCGGATGATCCGGGCGCTGGAATCCAGCTGCCCTCGCATCACCCCGTGCCGGGCGCAGGTCGGGTCCGCGTGGTGCAGGTTGTGCCAGGACTCGCCGCATGAGAGCACCGCGAGCCACCACACATTGCCGGAGCGGTCCCGCGACTTGAACGGGCGCTTGCCCACCGCGTGGCAGATCGAGTTGATCGACCAGGTCACATGGTGCAGCAAAGCCACCCGGACGAGTGACCCCCAGAAGAAGGCGGTCACCGCGCCCTGCCAGGACCAGGTCACCAGTCCGCCGATCACCGGCGGCACCATCAGGGAGACCACCGTCCACACCACGAACTGCCGGGAGACCGCCCGGACGGCACCGTCCTTGATCAGATCCGGTGCGTATTTGTACTGCGGCGTCTGCTCCTCATCGAACATCCAGGCGATATGGGCCCACCACAACCCCTTGAGCAGGGCCGGAATGGTCTCGCCGTACCGCCACGGGGAGTGCGGATCGCCCTCCGCGTCGGAGAACTTGTGGTGCTTGCGGTGATCGGCCACCCAGCGGACCAGCGGGCCCTCCACGGCCAGCGACCCCGCGATGGCCAGCGCGATCCGCAGCGGCCGCTTCGCCTTGAACGAGCCATGGGTGAAGTAGCGGTGGAAGCCGATCGTGATGCCGTGGCAGCCGATGTAGTACATCGACACCAGCAGCGCCAGATCCAGCCAGCTGACTCCCCAGCCCCAGGCCAGGGGAATCGCCGCGAGCAGCGCGACGAAGGGGACGGTGATGAACAGGAGAAGGGTGAGCTGTTCGATGGAGCGCTTGCTGTCCCCGCCGAGCGTGGCGGAGGGAAGCGGGGCCTCCTGGGCCTTCGGCGTGTCGTTGACCACGTCGGGGCTTGCAGTCATGGGATCCCTCGTGGGGCTCGGGGGCATGGCTACGGATGCGTAACCTACGGCGTCGTAAGTATGGCAGGGCCGGGAAGCGGGGCAATAGGGCTCTGGTCTCACCCAGGGGCGTGCCGCCTATCCTGGTGAGCGTCGGACAGCGCGGTCCGCACAAGGCCGAAAGCACCGGGTCAGCAGCCCGCGGCGCCCGCCGCGCACGCATCGATGCCGCGCTTCGAACCCCGTTCACTGCAAGGAGCCCGCACCTGTGAGCAGTGCCGACCACACCAACGCCGCCCTGCGTGCCGACATCCGCCGTTTGGGCGACCTGCTCGGCGAGACCCTAGTCCGACAGGAGGGTCCCGACCTTCTCGAACTCGTCGAGCGCGTCCGCGCCCTCACCCGCAGTGACGGCGAGGCCGCGGCCGACCTGCTCGGCTCCACCGACCTCGAGACCGCCGCCAAGCTGGTCCGCGCCTTCTCCACCTACTTCCACCTGGCCAACGTCACCGAGCAGGTGCACCGCGGCCGCGAGCTGCGCGCTCGCCGCGCCGCCGAGGGCGGCATCCTCGCCCGCACCGCCGACCAGCTCAAGGACGCCGACCCCGAGCACCTCCGGGCGACCGTCGCCAACCTCGGTGTGCGCCCCGTCTTCACCGCCCACCCCACCGAGGCCGCCCGCCGCACGGTCCTCACCAAGCTGCGACGCATCGCCGAGCTGCTCGACACCCTCGCCGTCGGCGGTGACGCCCGCCGCGCCGACCTGCGGCTCGCCGAGAGCATCGACCTGCTCTGGCAGACCGACGAGCTGCGCGTCGCCCGCCCCGAGCCCGCCGACGAGGCCCGCAACGCCATCTACTACCTCGACGAGCTGCACGCCGGAGCCGTCGGCGACGTCCTCGAGGACCTCACCGCGGAGCTGATGCGCGTGGGCGTCGAGCTGCCCGCCACCACCCGCCCCCTCACCTTCGGCACCTGGATCGGCGGCGACCGCGACGGGAACCCCAACGTCACCCCCGAGGTCACCCGCGACGTGCTGATCCTCCAGCACGAGCACGGCATCACCGACGCGCTGGAGATCATCGACGAGCTGCGCGCCGCGCTCTCCAGCTCCATCCGCAACAGCGGCGCCTCCGAGGAGCTCCTCGCCTCCCTCCAGCGCGACCTCGAACTGCTGCCCGAGATCAGCCCGCGCTACAAGCGGCTCAACGCCGAGGAGCCCTACCGGCTCAAGGCCACCTGTATGCGGCAGAAGCTCGTCAACACCCGCGAGCGGCTCGCCGGGGACACCCCCCACCAGCCCGGCCGTGACTACCTCGGCTCCGGTGAGCTCCTCGCCGACCTCCACCTCGTCCAGGACTCCCTGCGCGCCCACCGCGGCCAGCTCATCGCCGACGGCAGGCTCGAACGGTCCATCCGCACCCTCGCCGCCTTCGGTCTCCAGCTCGCCACCATGGACGTCCGCGAGCACGCCGACGCCCATCACCACGCCCTCGGCCAGCTCTTCGACCGGCTCGGCGAGGAGTCCTGGCGCTACGCCGACATGCCGCGCGACTACCGCCGCAAGCTGCTCGCCAAGGAGCTGCGCTCCCGGCGTCCCCTCGCCCCCACCCCGGCGCCGCTGGACGCCGCCGGTGCCAAGACCCTCGGCGTCTTCCACACCATCCGCGAGTCCTTCGAGCGCTTCGGCCCCGAGATCGTCGAGTCGTACATCATCTCCATGTGCCAGGGCTCCGACGACGTCTTCGCCGCCGCCGTCCTCGCCCGCGAGGCCGGGCTGATCGACCTCCACGCGGGCTGGTCCAAGATCGGCATCGTTCCGCTGCTGGAGACCACCGAAGAGCTGAAGATCGCCGACAAGCTCCTCGACGAGATGCTCGCCGACCCCTCCTACCGGCGGCTCGTCGCCCTCCGCGGCGACGTCCAGGAGGTCATGCTCGGGTACTCCGACTCCTCCAAGTTCGGCGGCATCACCACCTCCCAGTGGGAGATCCACCGCGCCCAGCGGCTGCTGCGCGACGTCGCCCACCGGCACGGTGTACGGCTGCGGCTCTTCCACGGCCGTGGCGGCACCGTCGGCCGCGGCGGCGGCCCCACCCACGACGCGATCCTCGCGCAGCCGTGGGGCACCCTCGAGGGCGAGATCAAGGTCACCGAGCAGGGCGAGGTCATCTCCGACAAGTACCTCGTGCCCTCGCTGGCCCGCGAGAACCTGGAACTGACGGTGGCCGCCACGCTGCAGGCATCCGCCCTGCACACCGCCCCGCGCCAGTCCGACGAGGCGCTCGCCCGCTGGGACGCGGCCATGGAAACCGTCTCCGAAGCCGCGCACGGCGCCTACCGCACGCTCGTCGACGACCCCGACCTGCCCGCGTACTTCTTCGCCTCCACGCCGGTGGACCAGCTCGCCGAACTCCACCTCGGCTCCCGGCCCTCCCGCCGCCCCGACTCCGGCGCCGGGCTCGACGGCCTGCGGGCCATCCCGTGGGTGTTCGGCTGGACCCAGTCCCGGCAGATCGTCCCCGGCTGGTTCGGCGTCGGCTCCGGCCTCAAGGCCGCCCGCGAGGCCGGACTCGACACTGTCCTCGACGAAATGCACCAGCACTGGCACTTCTTCCGCAACTTCCTGTCCAACGTCGAGATGACGCTGGCCAAGACGGATCTGCGGATCGCCCGGCACTACGTCGACACGCTCGTCCCGGATGAGCTGAAGCATGTCTTCGACGTGATCCAGGAGGAGCACGAACTGACGGTGCGGGAGGTGCTGCGGATCACCGGTGGACGGGAACTCCTCGACTCCAACCCGGTGCTGAAGCAGACGTTCCACGTCCGGGACGCCTACCTCGACCCGATCTCGTATCTGCAGGTGACCCTGCTCCACCGCCAGCGCACCGCGGCCGAGCGGGGCGAGGACCCCGACCCCCTGCTCGCCCGCGCCCTCCTCCTCACGGTCAACGGCGTGGCCGCGGGGCTCCGCAACACGGGCTGACCACGGCGTGCACCCGACACCGGGCGGGGCCCACTCCTGACGGAGTGGGCCCCGCCCGGTGGTGTTGGTGAGGTAGTGAGATTCCCGGGGGCTCCGCCCCCGGCCCCCCGCCGGGCAGCCGGCTCCGCCGCTGCCGAGCCCGATCCCCTGGTGGGTACGCCATGCCATGCCGCACCGCCGCCCGGCACGTGTTCCCCGCTCGGGGGGCGAGGTTTCCCTGCCGGGTACGGCTTCTCCTCGCCGCCGCGACGGCGAGGGCCCCCGTGGCGGTGTCCGGCGGTGCCGAGCTTCCTGTGTGCGCTGCGGCGCTGCCCGGTAGGTGTTCCCCGCTCGGGGGGCGAGGCTTCCCTGCCGGGTACGGCTTCTCCTCCCCGCCGCGATGGCGAGGACCCCCGTGGTGGTGTCCGGCGGTGTCGAACTGCCTGTGTGTGCTTTGCCGGTGTGCGGTGTGTTTTCCCTGCTCGGGATGGGGTTTCTCTGCCGGGTAGGGCTTCTCCTCCCCGCCGCGATGGTGAGGGCCCCCGTGGTGGTGTCCGGCGGTGCCGAGCTTCCTGTGTGCGCTGCGGCGCTGCCCGGGAGGTGTTCCCCGCTCGGGGGGCGAGGTTTCCCTGCCGGGTACGGCCCCTCTTCCCGCCGCGATGGTGAGGGCCCCCGTGGTGGTGTCCGGCGGTGTCGAACTGCCTGTGTGCGCTGCGGCGCTGCCCGGTAGGTGTTCCCCGCTCGGGGGGCGAGGTTTCCCTGCCGGGTACGGCTTCTCTTCTCCGCCGCGATGGCGAGGGCCCCTGTGGTGGTGTCCGGCGGTGCCGAGCTTCCTGTGTGCGCTGCGGCGCTGCCCGGCACGTGTTCCCCGCTCGGGATGGGGCTTCTCTGCCGGGTACGGCTTCTCCTCCCCGCCGCGATGGCGAGGAGCCCCGCCGTGGTGTTCGGCGGTGTCGAACTGCCCAAGCCAAGGGGGGTGGTCGTACCACGACGGTGGGGTGGTCCCGGGACGGAGGGGGAGAACAGACGCAGGAGGGGGACCCGGTGAGCGCTACAGCGTAAGCGTGGCGAAGGACGCGCCCAGTAGCGCCGCGCCCAGCAGGCCCATGGCCCAGCCCGTGCGGCGTAGGCCGAGGCCGCCCGCGACGATCAGGGAGGTGAGGAGGAGGGAGCCGCCGAAGGGGACCCAGGCGTGGAAGACACCGGCGGCGCCGGTGCGGACGGCGTGGTCCGTGCCGGGTTTGAGGGTCACGGGCACCCGGTCGCCCGTCCCGTTCGTGACGGCCTCGTCGATCCGTACCCGGCCACGGGACTTGCCGCCCTCGCGGGCCGGGGTGAAGGAGCCGGTGCACCATTCGTCGCCGCAGTCGGAGACCGTGACGGTGCCGCGCTCAAGCCCCTTCGTCAGCATCGACGGCTTGGCGTCGCCCCAGGAGGACCACACCCCGGCGACCAGGATCAGCAGCGCGACGAGCGTCATTGCCACGTTCTTCGCCAGCAACAGAAATCCGTACGCGCTCTCGCCCGCCCGCCGTGTACGGCTGCGCTTGGTCACACCGGTGGAAGCCATGGCGGCGATCCTCGCCATCCCCGGGCCGCCGGTCAACCTTCCGCCGAACAAACGGGCGAACGGCGTCTTTCAGGAGTTGTACGTCCCCTGCGCGCGCTCCAGTCCGTCCGCGATGAGCGTCTCCACCGCGTCCGCCGCGCGGTCCACGAAGTAGTCCAACTCCCTGCGCTCCGCAGCGGAAAAGTCCTTGAGGACATACGCCGCGACATCCATCCGGCCCGGCGGGCGGCCGATTCCGAAGCGCACCCGGCAGTAGTCCGCACCCAGCGATTTGGTGATCGACTTCAGTCCATTGTGGCCATTGTCACCACCGCCGATCTTCAACCGCAGCGCCCCGTAATCGATGTCCAATTCGTCGTGTACGGCGACGATATGACCGACCGGCACCTTGTAGAAGTCGCGCAGCGCGGTCACCGGTCCGCCCGAGAGGTTCATGAAGGACATCGGCTTGGCGATCACGACGCGGCGGCCGGCCGGTCCGGGCGGGCCCATCCGGCCCTCGACGACCTGAGCCCGCGACTTGTGCGCCTTGAAGCGGGCGCCCATCCGCTCGGCCAGCAGATCGGCCACCATGAAGCCGACGTTGTGGCGGTTGCCCGCGTACTCGCCACCGGGGTTGCCGAGGCCCACCACAAGCCAGGGGCTCGTGTCGTCCGTCATCTGGTTGTCTCTCCTTGAGGACGGCCGCCGCCCCGCACCACAGAGGGCGGGACGGCGGCCGGAGAAGCGAAAAGGGAGCAGGCGCAGATTACGCCTCGGCGCCCTCGGTCTCGCCCTCGGCGCCCTCCTCGGCCGGGGCCTCGGCCTGGGCGGCGACCACCTGCAGCACGGCCGCGTCCTCCTCGACGGCCAGCGTGGTGCCGGCCGGGAGGGTGATGTCCTTGGCGTGGATGGTGGCACCCGCGTCCAGGCCCGCGATGGAGACGGTGACCGACTCCGGGATGTGGGTGGCCTCGGTCTCGACCGGCAGGGCGTTCAGCAGGTGCTCGAGCAGGTTGCCGCCCGGGGCCAGGTCGCCCTCGGTGAGGATCGGCACCTCGACGGTGACCTTCTCACCCTTCTTCACCAGCAGCAGGTCGATGTGCTCCAGCACGCCGATCTTGATGGGGTGACGCTGCACGGCCTTCGGGATGACCAGCTCGTTCTTGCCGCCCTCGACGTCCAGACGGATCAGCACGTTCGGGGTCTTCAGCGCCATCAGCAGGGCGTGCGCCGGCAGCGTGACGTGCAGCGGCTCGACGCCGTGGCCGTAGACCACGCCGGGAACGCGCTCGGCGGCACGGGTACGGCGGGCGGCACCCTTGCCGAACTCGGTGCGGGGCTTAGCGGAGATCTTGACCTCGGCCATGGGGCACTCCTCGTAGATCGTTTACGGTGTGTGGGCGTTACCCGGCCCACGACAGACCTGCTACGAAGAGCGCGTCGATAACGGACAGCCACTGTAAGAAGCGGCCTCCCTCGCCGAGCAACCCCACGATTCTACCAATGGCTGAGGGCGCCTCCGCCAACGGCTGAGGCCACCCCCTGACGGGAGTGGCCTCTATGTCCGGTCCGGGGAGGTTAAGCCGCTCACGCTTGCTCCTCGAACAGGCTGGTCACCGAGCCGTCCTCGAAGACCTCCTGGACCGCGCGGGCGATCGTCGGCGCCATCGACAGCACGGTCACCTTGTCCAGCTCGACCTCGTTGGGAGTCGGCAGGGTGTTGGTGAAGACGAACTCACTGACCTTGGAGTTCTTCAGCCGGTCCGCGGCCGGGCCCGACAGCACACCGTGGGTGGCGGTCACGATCACGTCCTCCGCGCCGTTCGCGAACAGTGCGTCCGCCGCCGCGCAGATGGTGCCACCGGTGTCGATCATGTCGTCGACCAGCACACAGACCCGGCCCTGCACATCGCCGACCACCTCGTGCACCGTGACCTGGTTGGCCACGTCCGGGTCCCGCCGCTTGTGCACGATCGCCAGCGGCGCGCCCAGCCGGTCGCACCAGCGGTCCGCGACCCGCACCCGGCCGGCGTCCGGCGACACCACGGTGAGCTGGGACTTGTCGACCTTGGCGCCCACGTAGTCCGCGAGCACCGGCAGCGCGAAGAGGTGGTCCACCGGGCCGTCGAAGAAGCCCTGGATCTGGTCGGTGTGCAGATCGACCGTGAGGATCCGGTCGGCACCCGCCGTCTTCAGCATGTCGGCGATCAGCCGGGCCGAGATCGGTTCACGGCCGCGGTGCTTCTTGTCCTGACGGGCGTAGCCGTAGAACGGAACGATCACCGTGATCGAGCGCGCGGAGGCCCGCTTCAGCGCATCGACCATGATGAGCTGCTCCATGATCCACTTATTGATCGGAGTCGTGTGGCTCTGGATCAAAAAGCAGTCGGCACCGCGTGCCGACTCCTGGAAGCGGACGTAGATCTCGCCGTTGGCGAAGTCGAATGCCTTGGTCGGGACCAAGCTGACGCCCAGCTCATGGGCGACCTCCTCGGCCAGCTCGGGGTGGGCGCGGCCGGAGAAGAGCATCAGCTTCTTCTCGCCGGTCGTCTTGATCCCGGTCACAACAAGTCTCCTTGGATGTCACTTTGGTGCACTTCTCACCGTACGCCCCGCACGCGTACCTGTGCAGATGTCACTGCCTGCCCTCGTCCTCCCGACGAGCGGCCTCGGCGGCTCGCGCCGCGGCGCTTCCGGGGCGCTTGCGGGCGACCCAGCCCTCGATGTTCCGCTGCTGTCCGCGTGCGACGGCGAGCGAGCCCGGGGGCACATCCTTGGTGATGACCGATCCGGCGGCGGTGTACGCGCCGTCCCCGATCGTGACGGGAGCCACAAGCATGTTGTCGGCCCCGGTCCGGCAGTGGCTGCCGATGGTGGTGTGGTGCTTGTTCACACCGTCGTAGTTCACGAAGACACTGGCGGCGCCGATATTGGTCTGCTCGCCGATCGTCGCGTCGCCCACGTAGGACAGATGCGGCACCTTGGTGCCCTCGCCGATCGTGGCGTTCTTCATCTCCACGTACGTGCCGGCCTTGGCCTTGGTCCCCAGCCGGGTCCCGGGGCGCAGATACGCGTACGGCCCCACGCTCGCCCCCGCGCCGATCTCCGCGCCCTGCGCGACGGTGAACGAGACGGTCGCGCCCTGGCCGACGGTGGTGTCGGTGAGCCGGGAGTTCGGCCCGACCTCGGCGTCCGTGGCCAGGTGGGTGGCCCCCAGCAGCTGGGTGCCGGGGTGGACCAGCGCGTCCGGCTCGAAGGTGACGGTCACGTCGATCCAGGTGGTGGCGGGGTCGACGACGGTCACGCCGCTCAGCATCGCCCGCTCCAGCAGCCGCTCGTTCAGCAGCCTGCGGGCCTCGGCCAGCTGGACGCGGTTGTTGATCCCGACGATCTCGCGGTGGTCGCCCGCCACGCACGCGCCCACCCGGTGCCCGGCCTCGCGCAGGATGCCGAGCACATCGGTGAGGTACTCCTCGCCCTGGCTGTTGTCGGTGCGCACCTTGCCGAGGGCGTCGGTGAGCAGCTGTGCGTCGAAGGCGAAGACCCCGGAGTTGATCTCGCGGATCGCGCGCTGTGTGTCGGTCGCGTCCTTGTGCTCCACGATCGCGGTGACGGCGCCGGTCGCGTCCTCCCGCACGATCCGGCCGTAGCCGGTGGCGTCGGGGACCTCGGCGGACAGCACGGTCACGGCGTTGCCGTCGGCGTCGTGGGCCGCGGCGAGCCGCCGGAGCGTCTCGCCGGTCAGCAGCGGGGTGTCACCGCAGACGACGATCACGGTGCCGTCGAGGGCGACCCCGCTGTCGGACAGCTCTTCCAGGCCCATCCGGACGGCGTGCCCGGTGCCGTTCTGCTCGTGCTGGACGGCGGTGCGCACCTCGGCGTCGGTCTCGGCCAGATGCGCGGAGACCTGCTCCCGGGCGTGGCCGACCACGACCACGAGATGTTCGGGGGAGAGCTCACGGGAGGCGGCGACGACATGCCCGACGAGGGAGCGGCCGCAGAGGGCGTGCAGAACCTTCGGGGTCGCCGATTTCATGCGGGTGCCCTCACCCGCTGCGAGGACGACGACGGCTGCCGGGCGGTTGGCGCTCACGGGTGTGCCCTTCGGCTTCGGGGGTGGACACCCGCAGGATACCGAGAGGTTTCCGGGCGGAAAGGAAGGAGGGTCCCGAGCCGGGACGTCAGGCCCCGGGAAGGCGGAACGCGAGGCGGCGGCTGAGGCGGAATATGAAGCTCCCCCGCCAGGACTCGAACCCGGACAAATGGCACCAAAAGCCACTGTGCTGCCAATTACACCACGGGGGATGGCGCAGGCCATCTGACCGGAATTCGATCAGATCGCCGCTTCGGCGCCCTCCACTATGCCGTACCAGGAGCCTTCCGTGCGACGGTATGTGCCAGCCCGTCGGGGGCGCGGACGGCGGGGTGGGCGCGCCGCCGTGTCACCGGGAAAAGCGCTGGCGCCCGGTCGTAGGCTGGTCGCTATGGGTTCGACGGGGGAAGAGGCGGCGGGCGCGCGGGGCGCGCCCGCGGGGCCGTGGTGGTGGGCGCGACGGCGGAGTATGGGGCTCGATGTCCTGCTCGCCGTGGCGTCGTCGATCGAGTGCGCGGCGGAGGGTGTCGGTTTCGCCCACGATGCCCGGATTCCGGTGGCCGCCGGGGTGCTGATCGGGGTGCTCGTCGGCGCCACGCTGGTGCTGCGGCGGCGCTGGGCGATCGCCGTGGTGCTGATATCGATCGCGGTCACCCCCGCCGAAATGGGCCTGCTGCTCGGCGTCGTGGGGCTCTACACCCTCGCCTCGTCCGAGGTGCCGCGCCGGATCACGGCGGTGCTGGCCGGAATGGCGGCGGTGGGCAGCTTCCTCGTCACGGTGATCGGCCTCCGCCGGGACGACCCCCAGAGCGGTCTGGGGACCTCTGTGTGGGAGGCCCCGATGTTCGCCATGGTGCTCACCCTGGGGCTGACCGCCCCGCCCGTGCTGCTGGGGCTGTACGTCCGGGCCCGGCGGCGGCTGGTGGAGAGCCTGCGGGAGCGGGCGGACGGTCTGGAACGGGAGCTCTCGCTGCTCGCGGAGCGGGCGGAGGAACGGGCCGAGTGGGCCCGTAACGAGGAGCGGACCCGGATCGCGCGGGAGATGCACGACGTGGTGGCGCACCGGGTGAGCCTGATGGTGGTGCACGCGGCGGCGCTGCAGGCGGTGGCGCTCAAGGATCCGGAGAAGGCGTCGAAGAACGCGGCGCTGGTGGGCGACATGGGGCGGCAGGCGCTGACGGAGCTGCGGCAGATGCTGGGGGTGCTGCGGTCGGAGGACGGTCTGCGGGCCCCGGCGGGGGCGGCGTTCGCCGCCGGGTCCGCCTCTTCCTCCGCCAGGTCCTCTTCCTCCGCCGGGTCCTCTTCCTCTTCCTCCGCTGGGTCTTCTTCCTCCGCTGGGTCTTCCTCCGCTGACGCCGCCGATGCCGCCGGGTCCTCCGCCGAGGAGAGGCCGCTGGCGGGGGTGGCGGCCGCGGCCTCGGCCGCCGCGGAGGCCGCCGAGGCCGCCGGAGCGGCCGGGAAGGGCGTGGAGGTGGCCGGGGGGCCGCGGCTGGCGGAGCTGGAGGCGCTGGTCGGGCAGTCCCGGGCGGCGGGGATGGCCGTGGAGCTCTCGGTCGAGGGCGAGGAGCGGCGGTACACGGCTCCGGTGGAGCAGACGGCCTATCGGGTGGTCCAGGAGGCGCTGACCAACGTCCACAAGCACGCCCCGGGCGCGAGCGCCCGGGTCCGGGTGGCGCACCGTACCGCCGAGATCGCGGTCCTGGTCGAGAACGGGCCGTCGGAGCGCGGCGCGGCGGACGCGGGGCTGCCGAGCGGCGGGAACGGCCTGGTCGGGATGCGGGAGCGGGTCTCGACGCTCGGCGGGGGCTTTGTGTCGGGGGCCACGGAGGCGGGGGGCTTCCGGGTGTCGGCGGTCATCCCGGATGGGCCTGACGGCCCCGACGGTACGGATCGCCCGGCTGGCGCGGGTCGCGCGGATCAGCCCGCGGACCGCACCGTGGTCGAGGGGCGCGCGAAGAGCGCCTAAGCGTTCTGCGGACGTGCCCCTGAGCTGCCGTCGATCGTCTGCGGCGCCGTCGTGGCTGGTCGCGCCCACGCGGCGGAGCCGCACATCGACACGGCCCCGCGCCCCTGCGGGGCGCATCCCGCCGATAGCCGGGGCGCTGTGTCAGGCGTCGCGGGCCCGCGACGATCCGCCGGACAGGGCCTGGCGCCGACGCCCGGTCGGATTTGCACACGGTACGGCGCGCGTTACGCGCGGGTCAGCCTGGCCGGGAGCGCGCCCGTGACGAGGGTGCTGAGGGCGGCGTCCAGGGTGGGGCCGAGGTACCAGTCCCCGGTGTGGTCGAGGCTGTAGACCCGTCCTTCCGCGTCGATGGTCAACACCGCCTGCCCGTCGGCCTCCTCGCCCAGCGGGCTCACCTCGGTCTCCAGGGCCCGGCCCAGGTCGCCGAGGGTGCGGGCGAGGTGGAGGCCGAGCAGGGGATCGATACGGAACGGGGTCGGGGCGATCTCGCGGCCCGCGCCGGGCGGTTGGATGTGCAGCCCGCCGAACTCCGCCCATGCCTCGACCGCCGCCGGGAAGACGGCGTGCCGGTGGCCCGCGGGGGAGGTGTGGGCGCGCAGGGTGTCGGCCCAGACCTCGGCGCGCCTCATGTCCCAGTGGCCGGGCTGCCAGCCCGCCTCGCGCAGCGCGGCGTCGACGGCGACGGAGAAGCGGGTGACGTCCAAGCGGTCGATCGGCCGCCGCGCCGGGCGTGTCGGCCGCGGTGTCCGCGTTCCCGGCGGGGCCTGGGCCGTCTGAGGTGCTTGTGGTGCTTGTGGTGCCTGATGTGCCTGGCTCACGTGCTCTCACCCACCACCCGTACGCCGAAATGGGCCAGCAGTGCGGCGCAGGACAGACAGGGCGGGGCGTAGCTGCCGTGCTGCGGGTCGCCCGCCTCCCGGATCCGGCGAGTGGTGAGTTTGGCCTGTTTGAGGGAGCGGCGGGCCTCACCCTGGGTGAGCGGTTTGCGGGAGGCGCGCTTGGACCGGCCGGCCTCGACGTTCGACAGATGGCGGGAGAGCAGGATCACTTCGGGGCAGCGGCCGGTGAATCGTTCACGCTGGCCGCTGGCGAGCGCGTCGAGGAATTCCCGCACCAGCGGATGGAGCGTCGGCGGCTGGTCGGCCTTGCCTCCGGTGCAGGTCAGCGTGTCGCCGCGGACGGACAGCGCGGCCGCGACGGCGGGCAGGATGCCGTCGCGGCGGCGGTGGAGCGGCGGTGGGCCGGCGTCGGGGTCGACGCTGCTCCATCTCAGCCGGGGGTCGCCGGCCGCGGGGGTGGCGCCGTCGCCGCCTCCGTTGCTCTGCGTGATGTGCATGTGGTGGATCCCTCCCTGTGCAAACCCCCGGTTGCAATGATCAGATTGCCAAATCCCGCGGGCGCTGCGGTAGTCCGGGCCTGAACGACCTGGTGGGGGCGGAGGCCGCCATGAAGGGGGATGGCCGCCCGGTTCGGACGGTTGCGTCACCGCATAGGCTGTGCCCAGTAGCCAGCATCAGCAGGGGGCAACCGCCATGACGACAGGTCGGCTCGGGCAGCATGCCGCGCCACCGAACACGGCCTACGCCGGGCAGGTCGTGCACTTCCCGGATCCGGTCCGGGCCGCGCGCCACCCCAAGGGTGTCCGCGTGGACGAAAACGGCTTTCCGGACTTCTCGCCGTATGCGCGCGCGGCCGCCGAAATCGCCGAACCCCCGGAGGGGTTCGGCGTCGACGAGCTCCGGCTGACGGACTACGTCTCGGCGAACGCGGCGCTGCACGCCACTGGTCACGAGCTGTGGAACGAGGCGTCGGCGGTGGCCACCCCGCACGGCTGGACCTGGCACCACGTCGTCGGCACCCGGCGCATGGAGCTGATTCCGGTCGAGGTCAAGGCGCTGCTGCGGCACCACGGAGGGCTCGCCACGGCACAGGTCGACCAGGAGAAGCGGGGCACCCGTCCGCTGCAGGAGACCCGGCCGATGCATGTGGGCCTGCCGCTGCGGGGCATCTCCGTCACCGAGGAGCAGGTGCTCGGTGTCGAGGAGGACCTCGGCTACCGGCTGCCCGATTCGTACCGCGCCTTCCTCAAGGCGGCGGGCGGCTGCGCACCGGTCGGCACGGCGCTCGACCCGGAGTTGGGGCTGCTGATCGACCAGCCCTTCTTCACGGTGCGCGACGAGGCGGCGGTCAATGACCTCGTCTATGTCAACAAGTGTCTGCGGGACCACTTCACCAAGGACTATCTGGGCGTGGGCTTCGTCCAGGGCGGGGTGATCGCGGTCAAGGTGAAGGGTGACGCGATCGGCTCGGTGTGGTTCTGTGCGTATGACGACGCGCGGGACCGTGACGGCTGGACGGTCCAGGAGCGGGTGGAGCGGCTGTTGCTGCCGTGCGGCGACGACTTCGACGCCTTCCTGCTCCGGCTGGCGGGCAATCCGCCGGAGCTGGAGACCGTGGCGAACCTGATGGTGGACGGTGGATTCGCGTACGCCGTCCCGGTGGAGGGGTGAGCGCGATGGTGACCTTCGCACAGGCGCAGGAGCGCGCGGAACTCTGGATCAACGGCGATGTGCCGGCCTATCAGCAGCGCGAGGCGCGGGTCCGGGAGTTCGACCTGGGCTTCGTGGTCTGGGCCGAGGATCGCCCGGACGGACCGGTCTCGGGCAACGGAGCCGAGGGCACGCGGATGGTGATCGCCCGCGACAGCGGTGAGACCACGCTGTGGCCGGGGCTGCCGGTGGGCGAGGTGATCCGCCGTTACGAGGAGCGGTACGACACGACCGACGGCTCCCGCGACGAGTCCACCACCGGTCGGCAGGAGCGCATCGACCTGAACGCGACGTCCTTCCTGCTCACTCCGCCGGAGTGGCTCCAGGAGGCGGCGGACGCGATGAACAGCCGGTCCGAGGGGCGGCTGGAACTCCCCGAGCCGCGGGCGGGGGCGGAGCCGGGCGGGGGCGGGTCGGACGCCGCCGCCGCGTCTGCCGGTTCCGCTTCGGTTTCGAGTGCCGCCGCGCCCCCTGCTCCGCCTGCTCCCCCTGCTCCGCTTGCTGGTGCCGCTTCGCCTCCCTTGCCGCCGGAGGACAACTGGCCGTCGGCCGGTGGGCCGGGGTCCGGGGCCGCCGGGCCCGGGGCGCCGGGACACAGTGCCCCGGGCATGAACGACTGGCCGTCGGGCGGCGGCGCGCGGAGCGCCGGTCCGGACGCGCCGCACAGCGCGCCGGGCGCCCCGCCCGTGCCCGGTGCGCCCGCTCCGCCCGCGCCCGTGCCGGGTGCGCCCGCCCCGTCCGGGCCCGTGCCGGGTGCTCCTGCACACGGTGGGCCCGTTCCGGGCGCGCCCCGGGACCGGGCCGTGGACGACTGGCCGTCCGACGGTGTCGCGCGTCCGCTCGCGGGCGACCCGCCACCGGGCGGCCCGCCCGCGCCGGGCGCTCCTTCCGCGCCCGGTGCCCCGTCCGGCGGTGAGGGCTGGCGGAACGCGCCGCCTCCGCCCCCGCCCGGTGGGGTCGGCCCGTGGGCCCCGCCCGCGCCGGGCGCCGGTACGCCCTCCTCGGGGGGCCAGGCCGACAACGCGGCGACGCCCGGCGGCGGTACGCCATGGGCCGGTACGGACATCAAGGGCGACGATGACGACGACCGCTCGGTCGCCCCGCCCGCCACGGTCTTCGCCCCGCCGCTCGCGGGGTCCGACGACGAGGACACCCCGGCGCCGGGCATACGGCCGGACGCCAAGACCGAGTTGATGTCTGGGGGCAGCGCGCTGCCTTCCACGGCCATCGCCCCGTCTCTCGACTTCCCGGGGCAGCAGGGCGGCCCCGGCGCCGGTCCGGGTGCCAATCCCAACGCGAGCGACATCGCGGACGCCGCCACCCGTAAGGCGGGCGGCGGTCCGACGCCTCCGCCGCCCGGTGCCCCGGGGATGCCGGGTGCGCCCGGTGCCCGGCCGGGTGCGGACCCCACGCCTCCGCCGCCCGCGCCGTCCGGGCCCGGTGCCCCCGGCGCTCCGGCCGGGGGGTACGTACCGACGCAGCTGGTCTCGCAGCTCGACTCCGACAGCCTCGGCGGCGCCCCGCAGCCTCCCGGTGCGCCGGGTGCGCCCGGTACCCCTGGTGCTCCCGGTGCTCCTGGTGCTCCTGGTGGGCAGGGTGGTGGTCAGACGCCGCCTCCGCCTGGTGCTCCGGGTGCGCCCGGTGGCGGTGTGCACGCTGCCGCGACGATGC
>NZ_JAGGLR010000009.1 GCF_017874715.1 Streptomyces iranensis
CCCCTCCGGCAATTGAAGAGCGGGGCCCGGGACGAAGCCCCGCCTACCACCCCCTCCGGCAATTGAAGAGCGGGGCCCGGGACGAAGCCCCGCCTACCACCCCCTCCGGCAATTGAAGAGCGGGGCCCGGGACGAAGCCCCGCCTTCCAGCCCCTCCGGCGATTGAGGAGCGGGGTCTGGGGCGGAGCCCCAGTTGAGGGAAGGGGCGGGGAGGGGGAAGCATCGATATGCGGCTCCGCCGCGTGGCTCGCCGCAGGCGTCACGATCCGCCCGCCCCCACGGCCCACGGCCGACGGCCCACGGCCCACGGCCGACGGCCGAGGCCACAGCCGCCCGTATCCCCGCTCGCCCGCACCACCGCGAGGGGGATACGGGCGGCTTTGTCGTAACGGGAGCGCATACGGGCCATCATGTGGACAGCGGTTGACGGAACGCACCCCTGAGGTGCTGAATGATGCGAGTGAGGACTGAGCTGGCCCTGGTCACCCGCGACCACATCGACTTCGGTCGGGTGTGGTCCGCCTCCTGTTCCGGCTGACCCGGCAGCGAGCCGCCCGACCGGCCGCCCTCCTCTGAGCCATCCCGGGCCCCTCGCCCGTCGCCTCCCGCGCCTGACGCGCCATCACCCCCGGTAGGCCAACGCCGCCTTCCGGGTCCGTGGCGCTTCCCGCTTTCTCGCCTTCCTCGGCTTCTCCGCCTTCCGAAAGGTCACCCCATGCCCGTGGAGTTCCTCGGCATCGCCGCCACCAACGACGGCTCCGAGACCGGGCCGCGCTCCGGCGCGGCCTTCGACAAGGAGTACACCCTGCGGCTCGCCCGAGCCCATGAGGACCACGGCTGGGACCGGGTGCTGTTCGCCTACGGCTCCGGCTCGCCCGATCCCGCGCCCGCCGCCGCGTACATCGCCGCCAGGCTGGACCGGCTCCAGCTCCTGCTGGCCCACCGGCCCAACGTCTCCTATCCGACGTACGCCGCCAAGACGTTCGCCACGCTCGACCGGATCAGCGACGGCCGGCTGACGGTGCACTTCATCACCGGTGGCAACGACCACGAGCAGCGGCGGGAGGGCGACACCCTCACCAAGGACGAGCGCTACGCGCGCACCCGCGAGTACATACAGATCGTCAAGAAGATCTGGACCACCCATGAACCCTTCGACCACAAGGGCGAGCACTACCGCTTCGACGACTTCGTCAGCGATGTCTTCCCGGTCCAGCAGCCGCGGCCGGGCGTCTCCTTCGGCGGCTCCTCCGCCGCGGCCTACGCGGCCGGCGGGGCCGAGGCCGACATCTACTGCCTGTGGGGCGAGCCGCTGGAGCGGACCGCCGAGCAGATCGCGGCGGTGAAGGCGGCCGCCGCCGCGGCCGGGCGGAGCGATGTGCCGAGGATCCAGGTGGCGTTCCGGCCGATCATCGCCCCGACCGAGGAACTGGCCTGGGAGAAGGCGCACCGCACGGTGGACGCCATCCGCGCCCGCAAGGAGCGGGGCGAGGCGACGACCGTGCGCCACCACCGCAGGGGCACCCCGGAGGCCCCCTCTCCGCAAAACACGGGCTCTCAGCGGCTGATCTCCATCGCCGAGTCGGGCGAGCGCTACGACCGGGCGCTGTGGACCCCGACCGCCGCCGCCACCGGTGGCGCGGGCAACTCCAACGCCCTGGTGGGCACGCCGGAGACGGTGGCGCAGGCGCTGCTGGACTACTACGACCTGGGCGTGGACATCCTCTCCGCGCGCGGCTACGACCTGCTGGGCGACGCGATCGACTTCGGCCGCCATGTCATCCCGATCGTCCGCGAAGAGGTCGCCAAGCGGGACGCCGAGCGCGCGGCCCGGGGCCCGCAGACCCTCGCGGCGGTGCGCTGATGACCTCCGTGGCCGAGCCGCAGCCCCAGCCGCAGCCACAGCCACAGCTGACGGTGGTCCGGGTGACCGTGGACGACCCACGGGTCGAGCCACTGCTGCGTGAGCTGGCGCATGAGTACTCCACCCGCTACGGCAGGGCGGCCGACGGTGAGCTGAACCGCTATCCGGCCGAGGAGTTCGCCCCGCCGCACGGGGACCTGCTACTGCTGCTGGACGGCGGTGAGCCGGTCGCCGGGGGCGCGTACCGGCGGTACGACGAGCGGACGGCCGAGCTCAAGCGGATCTGGACGCACTCGGGCCACCGGCGGCGCGGGCTGGCCCGCCGGGTGGTGACGGAGCTGGAGCGGTCGGCCGCCGAGCGCGGCTACCGCCGGATCTACCTCACCACCGGGCCCCGCCAGCCGGAGGCGCGCGGGCTGTATCTGGCCACCGGCTACACCCCGCTGTTCGATGTCTCGGCCGATCCGGAGAGTATCGGTCCGCTCCCGTTCGAAAAGGGGCTGTAGGCCCGGCGGAGCGCCCTCCGCCAACGGGTGTCCGTCCGTCCGCCCGGCCAATCCGGGCGGACGGGCGCATTCCCCCGTTTACGGTTGACCGTTCTGTGTCAACTGTTGCGGGGCGCCCGTGGGTGCGGTTTTAGGATGCGGTAATTCTGCCGCGACCCGACCGTCCGAAGGCATGCCATGACCAAAGTCCTGAACGTCGATGCACTACCCGAGCCGTCCGTGCTCAAACGCGTGAAGCGACGGCGTCCCGGACTTCTGGTGGCCAATGCGATCGTGCTGGTACTGGCCGCTATGGCGGTGACCACGATATTCACCAACCCTCGTTTCGAGTGGGAAACCGTCGGCAAATATTTCTTCGAGATCCGGGTGATGAAGGGCATCGGGGTCAGTATTGGAATGACCGCGGCGACCATGGTGCTCTCTTTGGTGTCCGGCACTCTGGTCGCGTTGATGCGCATGGGCGACTCCCGGCTCATGTCCACGGTCGCGGCCGCCTTCATCTGGGTTTTCCGCAGCATTCCCATGCTGGTGCAGCTGCTTTTCTGGTACAACCTCGCGGCCCTCTTTCCGACGCTGTCCCTCGGTATTCCCTGGGGTCCGCGTTTCATCACCTTCGATTCGAACAGCGTGATCGGCCCGCTGACCGCCGCGATCATCGGCCTGACCCTGCACGAGACCGCATACATCGCGGAGTTGATCCGGTCCGGGCTGCTCGCCGTGCCCGATGGACAGCGTCAGGCGGCATCCGCACTGGGGTTGACGCCGGCTCAGATCTTCTTCCGCATCACCCTCCCCCAGGCCCTGCGGGTGATCGTCCCCCCGATGGGAAATGAGCTGATATCTCTCCTCAAGGCCACCTCCCTGGTCAGCGTGATCACCCTGGCCGACCTGCTCTACTCGGTCCAGCTGATTTACGCCAAGAACTTCCAGACCGTTCCACTGTTGATCGTGGCCGCCATTTGGTACATGATCATCACTGGCGCCATTACTCTTCTTCAGCAGCGCCTGGAGCGACGTCTGGGACGACACACCCTGATTTCGGCCGACAAGGCCGGGAAAGTGAAGAGGATCGAGCACTCGGTATGACCGCGCCATCGCAAATGGAATCGCAGGCCATCGTCTCCCTGCGCGGGATCCGCAAGTCGTTCCGCGGCACCGAGGTGCTGCACGGCATCTCCCTGGATATCCACCGAGGTGAGACGGTCTGCCTGATCGGTCCCTCCGGCTCCGGGAAGAGCACGCTGCTGCGCTGTGTCAACCACCTCGAAGTGCCCGACCAGGGCGTGGTGGTGGTCGACGGCAGCGTGATCGGCTATCAGCTGCGCGGGCGCACTCTGCATGACCTCGGCGCCCGGGAACTGGCCGCCCAGCGCTCGGCGATGGGCATGGTGTTCCAGAGCTTCAATCTGTTCCCGCACCTCACCGCCCGCGAGAACATCGTGGAGGCCCCGCGCCGGGTCCTCGGGCTCTCCAAGGCCGCGGCGGACGCGCGGGCCGTGGAGCTGATGACCCGGGTGGGGCTCGCCCACAAGCTGGACAGCTATCCGGACAAGCTCTCCGGCGGCCAGCAGCAGCGGGTGGCCATCGCCCGCGCGCTGGCGATGCGCCCCAAGGTGATGCTCTTCGACGAGCCGACCTCCGCCCTGGACCCCGAGATGGTGCAGGAGGTCCTCAGCGTCATCAAGGACCTGGCCCGCGACGGCATGACGCTGGTCGTCGTCACCCATGAGATGCGCTTCGCCGCCGATGTGGCCGACCGGATCGTCTTCATGGACGACGGCCGGATCGTCGAGGAGGGCACCCCGGACGCGCTGCTGCGCGCTCCCTCACACGACCGCACCCGCATGTTTCTGTCGAAGGTCAGCCCATGAGCACCGAACTCCCCCTGCCCGCCAAGACCGCCCGGCGCCTGAAGCTGTGGGACTCCTACCGCTCGTACCAGTACCTGGCGGCCGGGGAGGACTACCGCGCCTTCGAGCTGGCGCCCGCGCTCGGACGGGTCCCCGGGGCCGCCCTGGAGTGGAGCCAGGACGTCGAGGTCCGCGCGCGGGACTTCGAGGAGCGCCATCTGGTGATCTCCGCCCATGACCACCTCTCGCTGCGCCCCGCCGATCCGGGCGACTTCGCCGCGTACCGCCGCCAGGGCCGGGAGTCGATCCCCTACGAGGGGATCGCCCACTCGGGGGTGGACCTGTTCTTCGACGGCGGCCCGGCCGCGGTGAGCATGATCCGCTCCCATGCCCCCTGGGACTGGGACGACGCGGTCAGCGACCTGGCCATGCGCCAGGCGGACCTCGCCCATCAGCGGCTGGTGGCGCCCGTCCGCACCCTCGAGGACGCCGACCGGGCGCGGTCCGGCCACCAGGTGGGGGTGGTGCTGACTCTGGAGTCTGCCTCCCCGATCGGCAATGACGTCGACCGGCTCGATCTGCTCTACGGTCTGGGCGTACGACTGCTCGGCCTGGTCTACAGCGAGAGCAACCAGCTGGGTTCGGGGCTCGCCGACGCCGGGGACACCGGTCTGACCCTGCTCGGCCGCCGGGCGCTGCGCCGGATGAACGACCTCGGGATCATCGTCGATGTCTCGCACAGCGGGGACGCGACGGCCCTGGACGCCGTGCGCCGCTCCACCGCCCCCGTGGTGATCACCCATGCCGGGTCCCGGGCGCTGTGGCCGACCCCGCGGATGAAGCCCGACGACGTGATCCGGGCCTGCGCCGGGTCCGGCGGGTTCATCGGCGTCGAGGCGGCGCCGCACACGACCGTCACCGCCCGGCACCCCCGGCACGATCTGGACTCGGTGATGGAGCACATCGAGCGCTGTATCGATCTGGTCGGCATCGACCACGTGGCCTTCGGGCCGGACACCAATTTCGGCGATCACACGGCCTGGCACCGGACGTTCGCCCCGCTCTTCGGCAAGGACGACGCGCACGACGGCAAGGCCCCCGAACTGCCGCCGCACGAGGAGGTCGAGTACGTACGGGGCTGCGAGAACCCCGCGGAGGCCGTGGGCAATATGATCCGGTGGCTGTTCGACCGCGGCTACTCCGAAGCGGACGTGGCCAAGCTGGCCGGGGGCAACGTACGGCGCGTCGCCGAGACCGTCTGGGGCCGCTGACCGGTCCCGTACTTCCGCACCCCCACCTCCCGGAATGGAGCACCCATGCGCAACCGTCCCCATGTCGCCGCATGCGCCCTGCTGGCCTGTCTGACCCTCGGCCTGTCGGCCTGTTCGGTGGACGACACCCCCGAGGACGGCAAGGACGGCAAGAGCAGTCCGGCGGTCACGCTCGCCCCTGAGCCCAAGGACAACGCGCTGGCCGCCGAGGTGCCCCAGGCCTACACCAAGAAGACGCTGATCATGGGCGTCAGCGAGTACGCGCCCTATGTCACCTTCGAGTCCGACGGGAAGATCACCGGGCTGGTCCCCGAACTGGCCGCGCAGCTCTCCTCGTTGCTCGACATAAAGATCAAGGTGGAGCGGACCAACTTCGACGCGGTCATCCCGGGGCTGAAGTCCGGCCGGATCGACCTCAGCGCGCCCTCCGGTGACTTCACCGAGCGCCAGAAGGAGGTGGACTTCGCCGACTTCGCGCAGAGCAGTGTGACGATGATGGTGCTCGCGGACGGCTCCTTCCGCCCCAAGAACGGCCTCGAGGTCTGCGGCCACAAGGTCGGCGTCGAGAAGGGCGCCGGAACGCAGAACGTGCTCGCGGCGCAGAACAAGCGCTGTGCCGCGAAGGGCAAGCCGTCGGTGGACGTGAAGCTCTACACCGATCTGCCCGCCGCCTCGCTGGCGCTGCAGAGCAAGCGGGTGGAGGCGGTGGCCGCGCCCAGCGCCTCCAACACCTCGGTGAGCCAGAACTCGCACGACCGCTTCGAGACGCTCGAACTGAAGGACATGATGGATCTGCCCGCCGCGACGGCCATCTACGGCATCCAGGCCAAGAAGGGCGTCGGGCTCGCGCCCGTGATCGTCAAGGGGCTGCGGAAGCTGTACGAATCGGGCACCTACGCCAAGCTCTTCGGCCAGTGGGGGCTGCCGCTGTCCACCGTCACCCGGGACCAGATCGCCCTCAACGGCTCCAAGCAATCCCAGACCCAGTGAGATCTTCCATGGCACGAACCAGTCAGACCGAAACGACCGGCGACAGAGGGCGGGCGGCCCGTGAGGAGCCCGCCCGCCCGCTGGACGAGCGGGTGTGGCGACGCACTCTGCGCGTCCCGATGCGGGACGGGATCGTCCTGGCCGCCGACCTCTTCACCGACCGGGAGCGGCCGGGGCCCCGCCCGGTCATCCTGGAGCGGACCCCCTACGGCCGCCGGCAGCTGCGCGACTCCGACCGCAGCCGCCACGACGAGCCGGTGCCCACGCCCGAGGAGACCTCGGCGTTCTTCGTCCGCGCGGGGTACCACGTGGTGCGCCAGGACTGCCGGGGCCGCGGGGACTCCGAGGGCACCTTCGTGAAGTACCTCGGCGAGGGGCCGGACGGGGCGGACACCATCGACTGGATCGCCGCCCAGCCCTGGTGCGACGGCCGGGTGGCCATGATGGGCGTGTCCTACTCGGCCCACGCCCAGACGGCCGCCGCGGCCGAGTCCCCGGCCGGGCTGTCCGCGATGTTCATGGACTCCGGCGGCTTCGCCAGCGCCTACGAGGCCGGGATGCGGATGGGCGGCGCCTTCGAGCTCAAGCAGATCACCTGGGCCTTCCGGCACGGTGAGGAGAGCCCCGAGGCGGAGCGGGACCCGCTGGTGCGCAAGGCGTTCGCGGGGACGGATCTGCGCGACTGGTTCACCGTGCTGCCGTGGCGGACCGGTGTCTCACCGCTGCGCCAGGTGGACAGTTACGAGCGCTATCTGCTGGACCAGTGGCGCCATGACGCCTTCGGGGCGTACTGGCGCCAGCCGGCCATCTACGGGCGCGGCCACTACGACCGCTTCCCGGATGTACCGACCCTGCACATGTCGAGCTGGTACGACCCGTATGTCCGCTCCACCATCGAGAACTTCACCGCCATGGGCCGGCTCAAGCGGTCCCCGGCGTATCTGGTGATGGGGCCGTGGAAACACGGGCTGCGCTGTGTCACCTTCGCCGGTGACGTGGACTTCGGGCCCGCCGCGACCCTCAGCGGCAATGTGGACACCTCGTATCTGTCGTTCCGGCAGCGGTGGTTCGACGCGGTGCTGGGGGGCGGCGACCCGGAGTCGATCCCGCGGGTCCAGTACTTCCTGATGGGCGGCGGGGACGGCCGGCGGGACGCGGCCGGGCGGATGCGGCACGGCGGCCGCTGGCACACCGACACCCAGTGGCCCCCGGCCGGGACCCGGGAGACCGCGTACTACTGCCGTCCCTCGGGCGAGCTGAGCCGGGAGCGGCCGACGGCGACACGGGCCTGGGTGGAGTACGACTTCGACCCGAACGACCCGGTGCCCACGCTCGGCGGCCAGGTCACCTCGGGCGAGCCGGTGATGGTCGGCGGCGCCTTCGACCAGGTGCCGGACGAGCGGTTCTACGGTGCCCGCCCGCCGTATCTGCCGCTGAACTCCCGGCCCGATGTGATCTCGCTGGCCACCCCGCCGCTGGAGGAGCCACTGGTGGTGGCCGGGCCGGTCACCGCGCGGCTGTTCATCTCCTCGTCCGCGCCGGACACCGACTTCACGGTGAAGCTGGTCGATGTGCATCCGCCGAACGAGGACTATCCGCACGGCTTCGCGATGAACCTCACCGAGGGCATCTTCCGCTGCCGCTTCCACAAGTCCTTCGAGCGCCCGGAGCCGCTGGAGCCGGGCGAGGTCTACGAGATCGAGATCCCGGCGCCGGACACGGCCAACCGCTTCGAGGCCGGGCACCGGCTGCGGGTGGACATCTCATCGAGCGACTTCCCCCGGTTCGACGTCAACTCCAATACGGGGGTGCCGGAGGCGGTGAGCCGCCGCAAGGTGGTGGCGACCAACCGCGTCCACATGGACGCGGACCACCCCTCGGCGGTGCTGCTGTGGACCCAGCCGGGCTGATGGGCGGCCGGCGTACGGCCGTCACCGCATGATGGTCGTCAGCACGTCCTGCCCCAGCCGGAGCAGGGTGCTGGTGGCCAGCCGGTGGTAGACGTACTTGCCCTCGCGCTCGGACTCGATGAGCCCGGCGTCCCTGAGCTGGCGCAGGGTGCGGGAGACCTGCGTATCGGCGAGCCCCAGCCGCTGGGCCAGTTCGGAGGTGGTGATGGGCTCGCCCAGCAGATGGCGGCACAGCTCCATCCGGCCCAGGGAAGCCAGCGCGGACATCCGGGCCCGCAGCTCGGCCTGGGTCAGCTGATCGGTTGTGCCGCCCTCCTGGGCGGCGAACTGGAGCACCACGGGGTGGCACTCCTCGTCCTTGACGGTCAGATGCGGCCAGACATGGACGGAGGGGAGCAGGAAGAGCGGGCGCGGGCCGATCTCGATCTCGGCGACGGCCAGCTTGTCGTAGCGCACCCGCGAGCCGCCCCGGGAGACCACCGCGGTGGGGCTGAGCCCGGCCAGCACCTCGGCCAGACCGCGCCGCCGGATGTCGGCACGGACCCGGCCGGCGGCCGACTCCAGCCGGTCGCGGACCGCGCGCCACTCGGAGGCGAAGAACGCCTCGGCGCAGGAGTCCAGGAAGCACAGGAGCCGGTCGCGCAGCCCCTCGGGCGAGGCCACCAGGTCGTGGGCCAGCTCGCCCCGCCGGAAGGAGCGCCGCTCGCACTGCTCCACATAGCGCTCGGCGGCCTCCGGATCGGTGAGCAGGCTTCCGGCCGGGGGCACGGCCTCACGGAAGCCGAGCACCCCTTGGGAGCACAGGCCCACGAACTCCTCGAGCGGCAGTTTCTCCAGATGGCGCAGCTCGTCCTCGAAGGGCTGGTCCAGCGGGAGCTCCAGCGGGAACAGCAGCCGGCAGCGGAGCCGGGCCCACAGCGGGGACAGGGCGCTCATCTCATGGGCGAGGGAGGGGGCGAGCGCCGTCCCGAGCCGTCGCGTCCAGCGCTGGGCCTCGGGGTGGTGGTCGGGCTCGGCCATGATGTGCAGCGTTGACATGAGCTCGGCCAGCGGTGACCGGCCGACGTGCACGTCGGCCGGTTGGGCGCGCTGGAGGTTGAGCGTGATCCCCACACCCGCACATTACTCGGCGGCTGCCGGACCCGGCCCGGGTGTCTCGCGAATCGGCACCGGACTGCCTGGTCAGCGGCAGGTCAGGGGCGGTGTTCGGGACTGGCCGGGCGGTCGGGGGGCTGGGAGCCGGTCAGCGGTCGCGGGGCAGCAGGGGGCCCAGTGGGCCCAGGTCCAGGTTGAGGTCGTCCTCGGTCAGCCCGAAGTGCTCCCGCAGCTCGGCCATGTTCCGCTCCAAAGCCATCAGCGTCAGCCCGAGCTCCTCGATCTGCTCATCGCTGATGCCGCCCTGCTCGACGCGGCGCAGCGCCTGCCGCTCCATGAGTTGCCGCAGCAACTCGACGATGGTGAGCACCAGACCGGCCAGGCTCCTGCGGACCGACTCCTCGTCCACCTCGATCCGCCGGCCGGGCCGCCGGGGAGCGTGGTCATCCGTCATCGCAGTCCCCCTTCGTGGCGATCATGGCGATCCCCCTCCCCTCCCTCCTCGTTCTCCACCCGTACGGAGGCGATCAGGGCGCGCAGCGAGATCCGCACCAGGTCGATGTCGGCGATGCTCAGGGTGATCTCCCCCGCGATCACCACACCCCCGGCGAGCACCCGGTCGAGCAGATCGACCAGGGCCACCTCCCGCCGCTCGATCGCCCGGGTCACGACGGCGTCTCCTCCGGCTGGGCCTCTTCCACCCGTTGCGGCGGGGCGGTGAAGGAGTACGGCGGCCAGGGGCCGCTGACCTCCAGGGTGATGGCGGGGTAGCGCTCCCCCAGGTCGGCCACCAGGGCGGTGAACTCATCCCCGAGGGCGTCGGGCACCAGATAGGAGTTGTTCAGCACCATCCACCCCTCGTACGCGGCCAGCGCGGTGTCCTGCGGCGGATGGGCGGCCGTGGCCACCGCCAGCGCGGCGAGCGAGGCATGGACCTCCTCCGCCCGCTCGGTCGCGCGCAGATGCGCGGTCTCCTGGTCCTGCCGCTGGGCCCGCCGCCGCAGCAGATAGGCGGTTCCGGGGCTCTCCTCGCCGCCGGTGGGCTCGTCCGGGTCGGGCAGGAAGGATCTGGGGTCGACATACGCCTTGACGCCCCACTCGGTGCGGCCCGCCACCCGCCGCAGCGTGGCCGTGAAGTCGTCCCGGCGCTCCTGGAGCATCGCGCGGACCCGGTCGTCGTCGTGGTAGAGCGTGGCGAAGCGCAGCGGGATGACCTGGCCGTGGCGGGCCGCGCCGTTGATCACCCGGTGGTGGGCGCGGGCGGTGCGCTCCAGCCACTCCAGATCCTCCAGATGGTCGCGCAGCGCGTCCTCGCCGAAGTCCTCCAGCGGTACGGAGCCCACGACGGCGGCCAGCCCCGCGCTCTCCACCAGGCGCACCGGCTCGTCCGCCACACCGGTGAGCCCCCGCGGCGGGGTGCCGTCCTCCGGGGCGGCCGTCACCGCGTACAGCCAGCTGGCGAGTGAACCGTTCACCGTTCGTCCTCCCGCTCCGCGCCGAGGGTCCCGTGGTCGTCCTCTTGGCGCGCGCCGCGGCCGTCCTCCAGCTCGCCGACGCGCCGCCGCAGCCGCTCGTTCTCCTCCAGGACGTCCCGGGCGCCGGAGGACAGCGAGGGGTCGTGCTCCCACCAGTCGATGCCCATCTCCTTGGCCCGGTCCACGGAGGCGACCAGCAGCCGGATCTTGATCGTCAGCAGTTCGATGTCCAGCAGATTGATCTGGATGTCGCCCGCGATGACGATTCCCTTGTCGAGCACCCGCTCCAGGATGTCGGCGAGGCTGGACGGCTCGGCGCCCCGGCGGGCGGGTTCGCTTGCGGCGCCGGTGCGCCGGACCGGTGGGTTCCAGTCGGAGCTCTGGTTCATGTCCGGTTCTCCGCCCTGCCCCGGTAGTAGCGCTCGGTGCGGCGGTAGGAGACGAGTTCGCCGCGGTCGTCCAGCTCGACCTGGTACTCGGCGAGGAGGTCGGTGGAGTCCGGGATCCGGTGGGTCTCGACCACCTCGATGCCGATGGTCCAGCCGTCCTCCGTGCGCTCCAGCGAGGTGACGCCCTCCGGGGTCCGCCCGGTCAGCGCCTGCACATGGCGGGCCGCGCTGCGCGCGGCGTCGCGGGCCACGAGGGCGGGACGCCGGGGGCGGGGGCGCTCCCGCTCGGGCTCGCGCCGCTCGGGCTCATGCTCGCGCCGCTCCCGCTCGGGCTCATGCTCCCGCCGGTCACGCTCGGGCTCATGCTCGCGCCGGTCGCGCTCCTCGCGGGGCCGTTCCTCACGGGACCGGGGGCGCGGCCTCTCCTCGCGGTGGCGTTCCTCGCGGGGCCGTTCGCGGGGCACGGCTCATACCTCCAGGCCCCCGCCGGGCGGCCCCTGGGACATCAGCCTGCGGACCAACTCGTCCTCCTCCCGGGCCGCCTCCTCCTCGGTGAGCTCCCCGCTCTCCCGGGCCTCCGCGACCTCCTCCAGCCGCTGCTTGATCACCTCGGGGTCGTACAGCTGCCGATGGGCCTCGTCATGGATGCGCTCGGCGATCCAGACGACGCCCCGCACCGGGGCCAGCGGCAGCGTGGCCAGGCCGGTGAACAGTCCCATGGCTACTCGTCGCCTTCCTTCCCTTCGAGTGTCGCGTCGGCCACGAAGTCGTACGGCGCCAGCGGGCCGAGCAGACGCATCCGGACCCGGCCGTGCCAGTGCGCGGCGAGCTCCTCCGCCGCCTCCTCGAACGCCTGCCGTTTCGCGTCCTCCACCAGGAACGAGGCGTTGACCAGCCCTTCGGAGGACGCCGGCTCCTCCGACACCGAGCCCAGCGCGTACGGCGCCAGCCGCCGGTCGAGCTCCAGCGCGTCCACGCTCCGCTTCGCGGCGATGCTGTCCATGACGAGCTGACCGAGCTCGATCCGCTGCTCGTAGCCCGCGTCCTCCGGCAGCCCCCGCAGCTCGTCGCGGAGCCGTCTGGCCTCCGGCTGTTCGGTCACCACCTCGCGCAGCACGGCGTCCTCGTCATAGCGGGCCCGCACGGTGAGCTGCGTACGGCCGCGGAGCCGGTCGAGGCCGCGGGCGAAGTCGTCGTGCCCCTCGGCCAGCAGCTCGTCCGCCACCGCCGCGGTGTCGCGCACCACGGTGCCGAAGCGGAACGGCAGCACCGGTGAGCCCTGCGCGGCCAGGTGGTCCAGCACCCTGGCGTGGGTGCGCAGATCCTCGGGGGTGCCCAGCGGCTTGTCGACGGGCACCTCGCTGACCACCGCGGCCTGGCCGCCCTGGCGGACCAGGGTCACCGGGGCCTCCGGGTCCCCGACGGCGGGCAGGTCCTTGACCGACTCATCGGGCCGGTCGTCCGTGACGACCCCGTAGACGTAGCAGGCACGTTCGTCCTCGGCCATCACCGCTCGCGCTCCCTGTGGCTGGGGGAACCCCTGGTGCGCCGGGGCCGCTCCCGCTCCTCGGCCTCGGGTTCCCGGTCCTCGTCGTCATCATCGTCCCGCAGCAGGTCCGAGACCGATTCCTTGACGCCCTCCAGGGCGCCCTTGGTCTTCTTCTTGCCGCCGCTCTCCTGGATCTCGTCCATGAGGCCGGGCAGACCATGGGTTTCGGTGCCGCTGCGGGCGAGGTCGAGTCGGTTGGTCGCCTCCGCGAACCGCAGATACGTGTCCACGCTGGCGACGACGATACGGGCGTCGATGGTCAGAAGCTCGATGCCCACCAGGGACACCCGCACATACACGTCGATGACCAGGCCCTTGTCCAGGATGAGGTCGACCACGTCGACAAGGGCGCTGGAACTCGCCCGGTCCAGATGCTGACTCTGCTGCTGCCGTGCTACGGTCACCGCGCTCACCCGTTCCGGGGGCGGGGTCCGTCAGCGACGCGCGCGGCGCCGTGCGGGCTCCTCGTCCTCGTACTCCTCTTCGTATTCGTCACGGGGCTCTTCGTCCTCGTACTCCTCGGGCTCTTCGTCCTCGTATTCGTCGTGGCGCTCGTCGTCCTCCTCGCCCTCCTCGGGCTCTTCCTCCTCGTTCTCCCGCCCCTCTCGCTCGTCGTCCTCCACGATCTCGCCGTCGCGCACCACACCGCGCCAGCCCACGACCTCGTCGGGGTCGAGCAGCACCTCGCGCATGAGGTGGCGGCGGAAGTGCTTCATCTCCAGGCGCACCCGGCGGCCCTGGGCGCGCCAGAGATTGCCGGTGCGCTCCATGAAGCCCTGCGGCCAGTACTCCAGGACGAACAGGATGCGGGTGAGGTCGGGGGCCAGCTCATGGAAGGTGATCGTGCCGTCCACATGGCCCTTTTCGGCCCGCGACTTCCAGATGATGCGCTTGTCCGGCACCTGCTCGATGACCTCGGCGCGCCACTTGCGGTGCGACCAGAAGACCTGGGCCTTCCACTCGGATTCCGTCCCGGCCTCGTCCTCGCGGTCCTCCTCGGCCTCGTTCTGGACGTCCTCGACCTTCTTCATGTACGAGGGGAAGTTCTCCCACTCCGTCCAGAGGTTGTAGGTGAGGGAGAGGGGCGCGCCGACGTCCATCTGCTCCACGATGTTGGTGACCTTGAGCTTCTTGCCGCCCTTGCCGCCGCCGTCGCCGCCGCCGCCGAGGCCCGGGATGATGCTCTTGGCCTTGTCGACGACCTTCTCCTTGATCTGCTCCTTGACCTTCCCCTTGACCTGGTCCTTCATCTGTTCCTTGGCCGTGTCGACGACCTTGTCCTTCACCTGCTCCAGACCGCCCTTCAGCGCGCCCGTCCCGGGGTTGCCCAGTGGGTTGCCCAGGTGGGTGACCGATTCCAGGGCCCGTTCGCCCAGCGCCGCCAGCAGGTCCTGCGCCTCCTTCAGCAGGCGGTCGGTGGGCAGCTCCGCGAACGCGCCGCGCCCGCCGGTCCGCCCCTTGGTTTCCTCAGCCATGGCCCTCACCTCCGGCTTCGCCGCGCGGGCCCTTCGGAGCCGGTCCGCTTCCTGGTCTGCGCCGGACGGTCGGCCGGTTTGCGTTGCTTTCCGGTGCGCTCGCGGGGCCGTGAGGCGCTCCCGCGTTCGCGCTCCTCGCGCTCCTCCGGCTCCTCGTTGTCCTCCGGCTCCTGGCGCTCCCCGGCCTCTGCCTCGCGGTCCCCCGCGCCGCCGGTGCGCAGCGCCGAGGCGCGGTGCTCCAGCCGGTCGCTCAGGGCGTCGACGCGGCGGCTGGCCGCCGACATGGCCGCCTCCCGGCCCGCGGAGACCAGCCGGCTGCCGATCTCCTGGCCGAGCCTGCCGAGCTCGGAGGACTTCAATTGCTGGGCGCCCGGTGGGCTGATACCGGAGCTGAGGCGCTTGCCCGCGGCGAGACCGGCGAGGCCGAGGACCAAGGTCCCCCTGTGGCCGCGCCCGAAGAGATAGCCACTGACGAAGGCCAGCGCCACCCGGGAGTTCTTCATGATCGCTCCTCCTCCCGGAGCCGAAAGAGACAGCCGTTCGGGTGCACATGACCAATTATGGTGCATACCACCCTATTCAGTGATGCATCAGGCGGCGAGCGCCGGATGCAGGACCACCTTGGTGTAGCCCTCGACCCGCTTGTCGAACTTCTCGTACGCCTGCGGGGCCTGGTCCAGCGGCAGTTCATGCGAGACCACGAAGCTGGGCCGGGCGCGCCCGGCGATGATCAGGTCGCGCAGCTGGCGGTTGTAGCGCTTGACGTTGCACTGGCCCGTGCCCATGCGCTGCCCCTTCTCGAACATCCGGCCGATGGAGACCAGCAGCTGACCGTGTTTGGCGTGCTCATCGGGGCCGCCGGGGTCGGACGGGACGTACAGCCCCGGCACGCCGAGCCGCCCGGTCGGCCGCACCGTGTCGACCAGCGAATTGAGCACCGACGCGGGCTCCTCATGGCTGGCGTCGTGCGCCTGGGCCTGGTAGCCCACCGCGTCGACACCCTTGTCGGTGCCCTCGCCACCGGTGCGGTCCATGATCTGCGGCACCGGGTCGCCCTTGCTGAAGTCGATGGGGACGGCGCCGATCTCCCTGGCCTTCTCCAGTCGCTCGGAGACCCGGTCGACCACGAACACCGTGGCGGCGCCGCGCAGCAGCGCGGAGTAGGCGGCCATCAGCCCCACCGGGCCCGCGCCGTAGACGGCCACGCTCTCGCCCGGGGAGACCTGGGCCAGCTCACAGCCGTGGTAGCCGGTCGGGAAGATGTCGGCGAGCAGGATGAAGTCGGTCTCGAGATCGCTCTGGGGCAGCTTCAGGCAGTTGAAGTCGGCGAAGGGCACCCGCAGCCGGTCGGCCTGGCCGCCCTTGTACGGGCCCATCGCCACATAGCCGTAGGCGCCGCCCGCGAAACCGGGGTTGACGGTGAGACAGAAGCCGGTGTCGCCCGCGAGGCAGTTCTTGCAGAATCCGCAGGCCACGTTGAACGGCATGACCACGCGATCGCCCTTGGACAGCGACACGACGCCGGAACCGGTCTCCTCGACCACGCCGAGGTTCTCGTGCCCGAAGACGATGCCGGGCTCGGCCGCCGTCCGGCCCTCGTACATATGCAGATCGGAGCCGCAGATCGCGCTGGAGGTGACGCGCACGATCACATCGTTCGGATGCTCGATCCGAGGATCGTCGACGTCCCTCACCGCCACCGAATAGGGCTTCTCATAGACGACGGCTTTCACCTGGATCACCTCCGCGTCGGTCACTGACAAGCGGCGGTGGTGGCGGACACGGCGCGTTCCCAGGGTGTCTCGGCCACCACCGGGTACTTCCAGCGAACCGCCACGGGACGCCCGGCGCAACCGGGTCCGGTCAGGGGCGGTCGTTTCGCCCCGGGCCCCGCCGGGCCTACTCGACCGTGACCCAGTCCAGGGTCCGCTGGACGGCCTTCTTCCAGCCCGTGTACCCCTCCTTCCTGGTCCTCTCGTCCCACTGGGGCTCCCACCGCCTGGACTCGCTCCAGTGGGAGCGCAGCTCATCGGTGTCCCGCCAGAACCCCGTGGCCAGCCCCGCGGCGTAGGCGGCGCCCAGGGCGGTGGTCTCGGCGATGACCGGGCGGCTGACCGGTACGCCCAGCACATCGGCCTGGATCTGCATGCACAGATCGTTGTCGGTGACCCCGCCGTCCACCCGCAGGACGTCCAGGTGGATGTCGGCGTCCCGCTCCATGGCCTCGACCACGTCCCGGCTCTGGTAGCAGATGGCCTCCAGGGTGGCGCGGGCGATATGGCCGTTGGTGTTGAAGCGGGTGAGGCCGACGATCGCGCCGCGGGCGTCGGAGCGCCAGTACGGGGCGAAGAGCCCGGAGAAGGCGGGCACGAAGTACACCCCGCCGTTGTCCTCGACGGTGAGGGCGAGCCGCTCGCTGCCCGCGGCGTCGTCGATCATCTTCATCTGGTCGCGCAGCCACTGGACGGCCGAGCCGGTGACGGCGATCGAGCCCTCCAGGGCGTACACGGGAGGGCTGTCGCCGAACTGGTACGCCACGGTGGTGAGCAGCCCGCTGGCCGAGCGGATCAGCTCCGCTCCGGTGTTGAGCAGCAGGAAGTTGCCGGTGCCATAGGTGTTCTTGGCCTCGCCGGGGGCGAAGCAGACCTGGCCGACCGTGGCCGCCTGCTGGTCGCCGAGGACGCCGGTGATGGGGGTGGCGGTGCGCAGCGGGCGGGAGGTGCGGGCCTGCCCGTACGCCTCGGGGTGGGAGGAGGGGTTGATCGTCGGCAGCATCGCCCGCGGGATGCCGAAGATCTCCAGCAGCTCGTCGTCCCAGTCCAGCGTCTCCAGATCCATCAGCATGGTGCGGCTGGCGTTGGTGACATCGGTGGCGTGGATGCCGGCACCGGGGCCGCCGGTGAGGTTCCACAGCACCCAGGCGTCGGTGTTGCCGAAGAGGGCGTGGCCGGCCTCCGCGGCCTCGCGGACGCCCTCGACATTGTCCAGAATCCACTTGATCTTGCCGCCGGAGAAGTAGGTGGCGGGCGGCAGCCCCGCCTTGCGGCGGATCACCTCGCCCTGGCCGTTCCGTTCCAGCGCGGCCGCGATGGTGTCGGTGCGGGTGTCCTGCCAGACGATGGCGTTGTAGTACGGGCGGCCGTTGCGCGGATCCCAGATCACCGTGGTCTCGCGCTGATTGGTGATGCCGACCGCGGCCAGGTCGCCGGGGGACAGCCCGCCCGCGCGGAGGGCGTTCTGCATCACCGAGTTGGTGCGCTCGTAGATCTCCACCGGGTCGTGCTCGACCCACCCCGCGCGCGGCAGGATCTGGCGGTGCTCCAGCTGGTACCGCGCCACCTCGTCACCGTCGTGGTTGAAGATCATGAAACGGGTGCTGGTGGTTCCCTGGTCCACCGCACCGATGAATTCCGGCATGCTGCCGCCTCTCGTGGGTGGGGTACGGCCCGGATCGGCTACTCGGGGGTCGGGGTGCGGCCCACCTCCGTTTCGGCCGCCGGGAGGAAGCGGCTGATCAGCACCTTGTAGAGGGCGGCGCCGACGAGCCCGCCGATCAGCGGGCCCACGATCGGCACCCAGAAGTACAGATCCCCGTACTGGTCCCGCCACGCGCTGCGGTATCCGGTGAGGTAGCTGGCCAGCCGGGGGCCGAAGTCACGGGCCGGGTTGATGGCGTACCCCGCGTCGGCCCCCCACGCCATGCCGATCGCGACCACGATCAGCCCGATGACGAAGGGCCCCAGATTGGCCTTCGGGGCCGAGTTCAGCACATCGGTGACGGCGAAGATGAGCAGCACCAGGATCGCGGTGCCGATGATCTGGTCGCGCAGCGCGCCCCATTCGCTGACCGGAAGGGCTCCGTTGCCCGGGAGGGTGGAGAAGACGAACTGGGTCTTGAAGGTGTGCCCCGGGTCGGCGTGCCCCAGTGCCTCGGTGTAGTTCCAGCGCACCAGCAGGGCCCCGACGAACGCGCCGACCGTCTGGGCCACGGTGTACGGCAGGACCTTGCTCCAGGGGAAGCCCTTGAAGGCCGCCAGGGAGAGGGTGACCGCCGGGTTGATATGGGCCCCGCTGAGCCGCGCCGCCACATACACACCGAGGGTGACGCCCAGCCCCCAGGCCCAGGCGATGGAGTCGTGATCGCCGAGTGCGCCCGGGGGCTTGGTGAGGTCGCCGCCCGCCACGACCTGCGCCACCACACCGCAGCCGAAGAGGATCAGCACCATGGTGCCCGCGAACTCCGCGCAGAGCTCGCCGAGCAGTGCCGACCTCGGGCGTTGTGGTTTCGGGGCGGTCATGGGCCCATCGTCGGGGCGCTTCGGCACGGCGGCCCGTCCTGCTGGGCCGTCCGGGTCATGTGCGGGTCGTGGACCAGTCATGGACCGGCCATGGACGGCGAAACCGGGTCTGTACGGATCAGGGTGCGGGCCTGTACGAAGGTGCTGACCACATCACCCTTCGCCCTCCCATCACCAATCACCCAACACCCATCGCCCATCGCCCTCCAGCCGAAACAGGACGACACGGATGCCGACCACCCAAGCCCCGACGAACTGGGCCGGGAACATCACCTTCTCCGCCGCCCGGCTGCACCACCCGGACAGCGTCGACGAGCTGCGGCGGATCGTCAGCTCCGCCGACCGGGTACGGGTACTGGGCACGGGCCACTCCTTCAACCGCATCGCCGACACCGAGGGCGATCTGGTGAACCTGGACCGGCTGCCGCACCGGGTGGAGACAGACCCCGGGAAGTCCACCGCGACCATCGCGGCGGGCATGCGCTACGCCCATGTGGCCCAGGCCCTGCACGCGGAGGGCTTCGCGCTGGCCAACCTCGCCTCGCTGCCGCACATCACGGTCGCGGGGGCCTGCACCACCGCCACCCATGGCTCGGGGAGCGACCAGCGCTGTCTGGCGGCGGCGGTCGCGGGGCTGGAGCTCGTCGGCCCCGACGGCGAGGTGACCCGAATCGGCCGGGACGAGGATCCGGACCGGCTGAACGGGGCCGTGGTCGGGCTCGGCGGTCTTGGCGTGGTCACCGCCATGACGCTGGACATCGAGCCCACCTTCGACGTGGCCCAGTGGGTGTGGACCGGGCTGCCGCTCGACCGGCTGGACGACAGCTTCGAGGAGATCTTCGGCGCCGCCTACAGCGTCAGCGTCTTCACCGACTGGCGCTCGGGCGAGGGCGTGGTGTGGCTGAAGTGCCGCACCGACCTGCCCGGTCCCCCCGACCCCGGGCAGCCGTGGCTGGGGGCCCACCCGGCCAACCGCCACCACCACCCGGTGCCCGCGATGCCACCGCTGCACTGCACCGAGCAGCTGGGCGCGCCGGGGCCGTGGCATGAGCGGCTGCCGCACTTCCGCCCGGACTTCACCCCGAGCAACGGCGATGAGCTGCAGTCGGAGCTGCTGCTGCCGCGCGAGTCGGCCTCGGCGGCGTTCGCCGCGCTGCGCGGCCTCGGTGACCGGATCGCGCCCGTGGTGCAGGTGTCCGAGGTCCGTACGGTCGCGGCGGACGAGCTGTGGCTGAGCCCCGCGTACGGCCGGGACAGCGTGGCCTTCCACTTCACCTGGGTCCCCGATCACGATGCGGTGATCGAGGTGGTGGCGGCGATGGAGGAGGCGCTGCTGCCGCTGGGGGCGCGGCCGCACTGGGGCAAGCTGACGACGGCCGCGCCGGAACGGATCCTCTCCTCGTACGACCGGGCCGGCGACTTCGCGCGGCTGCTGGCCGAGCACGACCCGGCGGGGAAGTTCCGCAACGCCTATCTGGAGGGCTACTTCCCCACCGGGTGAGAGTCTGTGTCATATCCCCGGCCGGATCAGCGTGCGGCGTCAGGGGGCACCTCCCAGCGGTAGCTGGGGGAGCGTGCGATCGCAAGGCGCCGGAGCGCCCTCGTGGCGGAGCCACTTGGGCGTTTCGGCAACGCGGCGAGAGGGGGCACCTCCCAGCGGTAGCTGGGGGAGCGTGCCAGACGCCGCACGCCCGGCCGGGGATATGACACAGACTCTGCGAGCGGCACCGGCCGGTGTTCAGCCGGTCCAGGACCATTCGGCGACCTCGGGCATATCGGTGCCGTGCTCGCGGATCCAGGCCTGGTGGCGGGTGCGGGCGTCCTGCATCCGCTGCCGTACGGCCGTGGCGCGCACCGCGAGCCCGGGGGTCCGGTCGATGACGTCCATCACCAGCCGGTAGCGGTCCAGGTCGTTGCGGACCACCATGTCGAACGGCGTGGTGGTGGTGCCCATCTCCAGATAGCCGCGCACATGGAGGTTGGGGTGGACGGCCCGGCGGTAGGACAGCCGGTGCACCAGCCAGGGATAGCCGTGGTAGGCGAAGATGACCGGCCGGTCGCGGGTGAACAGGGCGTCGAACTCATGGTCCGTCATCCCGTGCGGATGCTCCTCCTTCGGCAGCAGCCGGGTCATGTCGACGACGTTGACCACCCGTACGGCCACATCGGGCAGATGGCGGCGGAGGATCCCGGCGGCCGCGATGACCTCCTGGGTGGGCACGTCGCCCGCGGCGGCCAGCACCACATCCGGCTCCCCCGCGCCGTTCTCGGTTCCGGCCCAGTCCCAGGTCCCGGCGCCGCGGGCGCAGTGGGCGCGCGCCTGGTCGAGATCGAGCCAGTCGAAGCAGGGCTGTTTGCCCGCGACGACCACATTCACGTAGTCCCGGCTGCGCAGGACGTGGTCGGCCACGCTGAGCAGGGTGTTGGCGTCCGGCGGCAGATAGACGCGCACCACCTCCGGGCTCTTGTTGAGCACATGGTCGACGAAGCCGGGGTCCTGGTGCGAGAAGCCGTTGTGGTCCTGGCGCCACACATGGGAGGTCAGCAGGTAGTTGAGCGAGGCGACCGGGCGCCGCCAGGGCAGTGAGCGGGACACCTTCAGCCATTTGATGTGCTGGTTGACCATGGAGTCCACGATGTGCACGAACGCCTCGTAGCAGGAGAAGAGGCCGTGCCGCCCGGTCAGCAGATAGCCCTCCAGCCAGCCCTGGCAGAGGTGCTCGGAGAGGATCTCCATGACCCGGCCGGTGCGGCTGAGGTGCTCATCGGTGGGGAGGGTGGACTCCTGCCACGCCTTGCCGGTGGCGCGGTAGAGGGCCTCCAGCCGGTTGGAGGCGGTCTCGTCGGGGCCGACCACTCTGAAGTCGCGGCGGTCGGCGGTGTCCTCCATGACCTTCTCCAGCAGCCCGCCGAGGACCCGGGTCGGCTCGTGCAGGGTCGCGCCGGGCTTGTCCACGGGGACCGCGTACCGCTCCAGGTCGGGCACGGGCAGCGAGCGCAGCAGCAGTCCGCCGTTGGCGTGCGGGTTGGCGCCCAGGCGGCGGTCGCCCTCCGGGACCTCGGCCAGCAGGTCCGGCCGGGGCCGCCCGTCGGCGTCGAAGAGCTCCTCGGGGCGGTACGAGCGCAGCCAGCGCTCCAGCTGCCGCAGATGCTCCGGGTTCTCCCGGACGCCCGGCAGGGGGACCTGGTGGGCGCGCCAGGTGCCCGCCACGGGATCTCCGTCGACCTCCTCGGGGCCGGTCCAGCCCTTGGGCGTACGGAGCACGATGACGGGCCAGCGCGGCCGCTCGGCGATGCCCTCCTCGCGGGCGGTGCGCTGGAGCAGGGCGATCCGGTCCAGCGCCTCGTCCAGGGCGTGCGCCATGGACCGGTGCACCTGAAGCGGTTCGTCCCCGGCGACGTGGATCGGCTCATGGCCGTACCCCCGCAGCAGGTCGTCGAGTTCGGGCTCCGGGAGCCGGGCGAGCACCGTGGGGTTGGCGATCTTGTATCCGTTGAGGTGGAGGATGGGCAGCACGGCACCGTCGTGGACCGGGTCCAGGAACTTGTTGGCGTGCCAGGAGCCGGCCAGCGGACCGGTCTCGGCCTCGCCGTCGCCGATGACGCAGGTGACCAGCAGCCCGGGGTTGTCCAGCGCGGCCCCGTAGGCGTGGGCGAGGGAGTAGCCGAGCTCACCGCCCTCGTGGATCGAACCGGGGGTCTCGGGGGCCACATGGCTGGGCACCCCGCCGGGGAAGGAGAACTGCCGGAAGAGCCGGGCCATGCCCGCCGCGTCCCGGCTGACGTCCGGGTAGACCTCGGAGTAGCTGCCGTCCAGCCAGGAGCCGGCGAGCACCGCGGGGCCGCCGTGGCCGGGGCCCCAGACGCAGATGGCGTCCAGGTCACGGTCCTTGATGACGCGGTTGAGGTGGGTGTGGACGAGGTTGAGTCCGGGTGAGGTGCCCCAGTGGCCCAGCAGCCGGGGCTTGATGTGATCCGGGCGCAGCGGCTCGGTCAGCAGCGGGTTGGCCAGCAGATAGATCTGGCCCGCCGCGAGGTAGTTGGCGGCGCGCCAGTGGGCGTCCAGGGCGCGGATCCGGTCGTCGGCGAGCCCGCCGCTGGGCGAGCCCGTCGTGGTCGGTGCGTCTGGCATGGACCTCTCTCCCTCGTGGTCTGCGGTGACGTGCCCGTCTCGTGGTGTCCAGTTGTGTACCCGCCGGTGGGGTCCGGTCGTGTACCCGCCGGTGGGGTCCGGTCGTGTACCCGCCGGTGGGGTCAGATCGTGTACCCGCCGGTGGGGTCCGGTCGTGTACCCGCCGGTCGTGCCGTCTGCCGTTCAGTCCCGCTCCGGCACGATCACCACCGGGCAGGGCGCGTGGTGCAGGGCCGCGTGGGCGATGCGGCCGAGCTGCAGCCCGGCGGTGTGACCGTGGCCGCGGCGGGCACCGAGGACCAGCAGATCCGCGGTGGCGGCCGCGTGGAGGAGCGCCTTGCGGGCCGTGCCCTCGACCGTCGCGCGGTGCACGGTGACCCCGGGGTGGTCCTGTCGGGGGGTCCGCACGGCGTCCTCCAGTGTCCGCTCCGCCCGTGCCCAGTGGGCACGCACCGGGTCCCCCTCCAGCAGCAGATCATCCGTCACCTCACCGGCGGGCGCGCGCCATGCCCGTACGGCCTCCAGCGTGCGGCCGCCCGCCTCGGCCTCGTGGAAGGCGAACCGGACCGCGGCCGACGGACCGCCCGCCTCGCCGGGCTCGCCCACGCCGAGCACGATCCGGCCGAAGGCGCCGCCCCGATTGGGCTCACCGCCACGTACGACCGTCACCGGGCAGGTGGCGCGGGCGGCGACCGCGAGGCTCACCGAGCCGAGCAGCAGCCCGGCGAGTTCACCGCGGCCGCGGGAGCCGACGACCACGCCCGAGGCCTCCCGCCCGGCGCGCAGCAGCGCGTCCACCGGGTCCTCCGGCAGGATCTCGGCGGCGACCTTCACATCGGGGCCGCGGCGGCGGGCGCGCTCCGCGGCGGACGCGGCGATCTCCTCGTCCCTGATCTGCTCCCACGGGCGCTCGGGGTCGGCGGCGGGCGCGATGCCCTCGTACCGCTCCCACAGCGAGGCGTGGACCAGCCGCAGCGGCACCGCGTGCCTGGCCGCCGCGTCCACCGCCCAGTCCACCGCCTGGAGGCCGTGGTGCGAGCCGTCGACGCCCACCACGAGGGGGAGCTCCACCGTTTCCCACCACCTTCCGCGCGGCGGTCCCGCGCTCGTGCGACACGCCTACGTCCCCTGTCCGATGCCTTCACCCTCGCGCCCGTGCGGGATTCCGCGCGAGGGGCGTTTCGGCCCCGCCAGGGGTCGTTCGGCCCAGGGCACCCGTGCGGGCCGAACGGTCCCGAGGGCACCCCGGGCAGCCCAAGAAGGGGGCCGGAGCACCGTCCCACCCTGGGAGCGGACCGGGGAGGCACGGATGAAGCACCGCAAGATCGGCAATGTGATGACCGACGACGTCGTCCGGGTGAGCTCCAAGACGTCGTTCGACGAGGTCGGTGCGCTGCTCTCCCGGCATCGCTTCAACGGGCTGCCCGTGGTGGACGCGGACGACAAGGTGATCGGCATGATCACCGGGACCGATCTCAGCGAACCCGCCCCGACGGCCGGAGAGCTGATGTCGCGCCCCGCGGTCACCGTGCGCCCCCAGGACAGCATCGTGGACGCGGCCCGCGCGATGGACCGCCATCGCGTCGAGCGGCTGCCCGTCGTCGACGAGGAGGACCGGTTGATCGGCATCGTCACCCGCCGGGATCTGCTTCGGGTCTTCCTCCGCCCGGACGACGAGATTCGCGCCGAGGTGATCGACGAGGTGCTGGTCCGGTCGCTGTGGCTCGGCCCGCAGTCGGTCGCGGTCACCGTGACCGACGGGGTCGTACGGCTGGAGGGGCGGCTGGACCGGCACAGCGAGATCCCCATCGCGATCAGGATGACCGGGCAGGTGGACGGCGTGGTGGCCGTGGTCGACCGGCTCAGTTACCGGGTCGACGACTCCGCGGGCCGGGGAGGTGCGCGGCGATGACCCGCCCGGCCGGCAAGCCGATGCGGGACGGCCGGGTGGTGGTGGGCCTGGACGGCTCCGACAGCGCCTGGGCCGCGCTGGACCGGGCGGTCGCCGAGGCGCGGCGCCGTGACGCCACGCTGGAGATCGTGCACGCCTGGCCGTGGGCCCGGACCGACCCGGTCGCCTTCGACCCGGACAGCGAACCGCGGCGGCCCGCGGTGGAGATCGCCAGGACCGTGCTGCGGCTGGCCATGTCGCGGGCCCAGGAGCGGGATCCGCACCTGCGCATCGTGCCCACCCTGACGGCCCAGGACGCGGTGCCCGAGCTGCTGCGGATCGGCGAGGACGCCTCGCTGATCGTCATCGGCACCCGGGGGCTCGGCGGCTTCACCGGGCTGCTGCTCGGCTCGGTCGGGCTGCGGCTGGCCGCCCACACCCGGCGCCCGCTGCTGGTGGTGCGCGGCGGGTCCCCGATGGCGTACGGGCCCGAGGGCCACGGAAAGGTGCTGGTCGGGGTGGAGAGCGGCGCGGACGCGGCGGCGGCCCGCTTCGCCTTCGAGGAGGCAGCCCGGCGCCGGGCCCGGCTGCGGGTGCTCTACGCCTGGCCGAAGTCGCGGGTCTTCGCGGGCGATCACGCCCTGCCCGCACGCGAGGTGGTGGCGCTGCGCGCCGAGCGCGAGCAGACGGTGGCGCACGGGATGGTGGCCGGGCTGCGCGAGGAGTTCGGGCATATCCGGGTGCGGGAGCACACCACCCACAGCGCCCCCGCGCAGGCCCTGGTGGAGGCGTCGCGGGCGGCGGACGTCCTGGTGCTGGCCGTCCACCGGCGGACGCCCCGGCTCGGCATGCAGCTCGGCCCCGTCACTCATGCGGCACTGCACCATGCGCACTGCCCGGTGGTGCTGGTGCCGGTGGAGTAGGCGCTGGTGGGGCGGGTGCCGGTGGGATGGGTGGCGGTGGAATGGGTGGCGTGTCGCACCGATCGGTTGTTGGGTGCGGATTTTGTTTCGCGCCTTCGACGTCGCACCCGTCGGTTGTTGGGTGCGGGTTTCGTTTCGCGCCTTCGGCGCCATTGAGCAGCGGGGCAGGGGCGGGGCGCGCGGGCCTCGCCGCCGACCGCCGGGCCGGTGGGAGCAGGGCCGGTGGCGGCTTCCGTACTCGGTGGCCGGAACCTCTCCGGGCTGCGGGTCGGCGGGCTCCGGCACCCCCTTCCGAAAAATGCTTGATCTGGCGCAACTACTTCATCAAGCGATCTCCAGGGGGCACCGGATCGTGTCCTGGGTCGGCGTTGGGCGGCGGAAAGGGCCGGAAGGCCTGGTCCCCGGGGCCTCCCCGGGACCGGTCGGCCCTGTCGGCGGGGGCCCGGTCGTGGTCCGCTGGAGATGGCACCGGGGGCAACCGGCAGACGCGGAGAAGCGGACGCTCCACTACCGCGCACCGCGCAATCAGGGCCCGCGAGAAGTGGGCGCCCCCGGCGCCGCGGCTGGAGGCGAACCGAGGTGCCGAGTGGGCCTGCCGGGAAGGAGGCAGCGATGGCGCGCCCCGTCACCGTCGGACTGGACGGTTCCGACGAGAGTCTGGCCGCCGCCGGCTGGGCGGCCCATGAGGCCCGTTCGCGCGGCGCGCCACTGCGACTGGTGAACGCGTGGCCGGGGCCCGAGCAGAAGGATCTGACACCGGGCCGGGAGGCCGCCTGGCAGTACTGGTCCGAGCGCGCCCTGCGCTCGGCACACGCCGAGCTGGACGCCGACCAGCCGGAGACGACGATCCTCACCGCCCAGATCTCCGGCCTGCCCGCGCCCGTCCTGCTGGCCGAGGCGGAGCGGGCCCAGCTGCTGGTGGTGGGGTCCCGCTCGATCGGCGTGGTCGCGGGCTTCTTCCTCGGCTCGGTCGGCCTGGAGCTCGCCGCGCGTTCCATGACCCCCGTGGTCCTGGTGCGGGCGGACGGGCACGAGGAGCGGCACGGCGATGTGGTGGTCGGCGTGGAGCCGCGCGAGCCGTGCGACGACATCCTGGAGTTCGCCTTCGACGCCGCGGCCCGGCGCGACGGTGTGCTGCGGGCCGTCTACGCCAACCGGGTCCCCGCCATCCGGGACGACGCCCCCTGGGTGGTGGACGTGGGGCTGAGCGACGCGCGCAAGGAGGCGGAGCACGCGCTGGGCGAGGTGCTGGCGCCGTGCCGGGACAAGTTCCCCGAGGTGCGGGTCTTCGAGGAGGTCGCGTCGGACAGCCCGGCCCGGCGGCTGGTGGCCGCGGCGGCGGGTACGGCGCTGATGGTCGTGGGCCGCGGTCCACGCCGGGTGGGGTTCGGGCCCCGGCTGGGGCCGGTCACCCAGGCCGTGGCGCACCACGCCGCCTGCCCGGTCGCGGTCGTTCCCCAGCGATGAGCCCCCGCCGCGTAACGAGGCGGCGGGGAACTGCGGCATGAGCCGAAGGCGGCCCAAGACAATCGGAGGAAACCGGAGGAAAGGGAAACGGCCATGAAAGCACTCGTCTTCCACGGGCCGGAGCGGTCCTCCTGGCAGGAGGTGCCCGACCCCGAACTCGAGGCCGCCACCGACGCGATCGTCCGGATCGACACCACGACCATCTGCGGCACCGATCTGCACATCCTCCGCGGCGAGGTGCCGGACGTCGAGCCCGGCCGGGTGCTCGGTCACGAGGGGGTCGGCGAGGTCGTCGAGACCGGTGCCGACGTCCGCGGGATCCGCCCCGGCGACCGGGTGCTGGTCTCCTGCATCTCGGCCTGCGGACACTGCCGCTACTGCCGGGAGCGCGGCTACGGGCAGTGCCGTGGCGGCGGGGGCTGGATCCTGGGCCGTACGGTCGACGGCACCCAGGCCGAGTATGTGCGGGTGCCGTTCGCCGATCTGTCCACGCATCCGCTGACGGGGTCGGTCGAGGGCCATGACGCCGTGCTGCTGGCGGATGTCTTTCCCACCGCGTACGAGGTGGGCGTCCTCAACGGCCGGGTGGGGCCGGGCGATACGGTCGCGGTGGTGGGCGCCGGGCCGGTCGGGCTGGCCTCGATCGCCGCGGCGCAGTTCTTCTCCCCCGGCCGGACCATCGCCGTCGATCCGGACACGGCCCGGCTGGACGCCGCCAAGCGGGTCGGCGCCGACGCGGTGGCGGACTCCGCCGAGGACCCGGAGCGGCTGGTCGACGATCTCACCGAGGGGCTCGGCGCCGATGTGGTGATCGAGGCCGTCGGGAGCCCGCGGTCCTTCGAGACCTGCACCCGGATGGTGCGGCCGGGCGGCCGGATCGCCAACGTGGGTGTGCACGCCCAGCCCGCGACGCTGCATCTCGAGGAGCTGTGGATCAAGAACGTGACGATCACCACCGGGCTGGTCGACACCTACTCGACCCCCACCCTGCTCTCCCTGCTGTCCGCCGGGCGGCTGCCCACGTCCACGCTGATCACCCATCTGTTCGAACTGGACCAGATGGAGGAGGCGTACGACGTCTTCGCCCACGCCGCCGACACCGGCGCGATCAAGATCGCGCTCGGCGAGTCCGCCCGTCCGCTGGTGGCCCGGGGGACGTGAGCGGGGAGGCGATGCGCATGGGAGCACCCATCACCGTCGGGGTCGACGGTTTCGCCGAGAGCCCGCCGGCCGCGCACTGGGCGGCGCGCGAGGCGCTGCTGCGCGATCTGCGGCTGCGTCTGATCCACGCCTGGAACCCGCCGTCGCCCCCGGCCCCGGCACTCCCCCACGAGGACGACCAGAGCTACTGGTCGCAGCGGCTGCTGACCGACCTGGTGGGCGAGTTGCGCGACACCCACCCGGGGCTGCGGGTCTCGGCCGAGCTGGTGCCGCGCGAGACCGTGCCCGCCCTGCTGGACGCGGCCCGGGACGCCGAGATGCTGGTACTCGGCTCGCGCGGCCGCGGCACCCCCGGCGGCTTCCTCCTCGGATCGACCGGCCGCCAGATCCTCGCGCACGGGGTACACCCGGTGATCATGGTGCACGCCGACGACAAACCGCTGACCGCCGATGTGGCCGTCGGAGTGTCCCTGCGACGGCCGAACGAGGAGGCGCTGCGGTTCGCCTTCGACGCCGCCGCCCGGCGCGGCGGTGTGCTGCGGGCCGTGCACGCGGGCACGAACGGGCCGGGGGACGAGGCGGCGGCGGGGGACGAGGAGGAGCCGGGGGCGGAGGGCGCGCTGGACGCGGCGCTGCGCCCCTGGCGGGAGCGATACCCCGGGGTGCCGGTGGCGGAGGCATTCACCGCGGAGCGCCCGGCGCTCGGCGTGGTGCACACCGCGCCGGGCTCGGGGCTGCTCGTGCTGGGCCGCGACGAGACGGAGCCGGGCCCCGTCCCCCACCTGGGCTCGGTGATCCACGCGGCGGTGCACCACGCGCCGTGTCCGGTGGCGGTGGTCCCGCGCGGCTGACGCCGGGGGGAGACGAGTGATGCCCGGAGGGAAGCGGGCGATGTCCGGAGGGAGGCGAGAGTGACGTGTCGGAGGCGATGACCACCGACCTCTACGAGGTGACGATGGCCCTGTCGTATGTGCGCGAGGGCATGACCGCCCCGGCCACCTTCGACCTCTACGTCCGCGATCTGCCGCCCGAGCGGGGCTTCCTGGTCGCCGCGGGCCTGGAACCGGCGCTGGACTTCCTGTCCGGCTTCCGCGTGGAGCCCGAGGACGTGGCGGCGTACGCCGCGGCGATGGGCCGTCCGTACGAGGACCTCGAACCGCTGCTGGGGCTCGGCTTCGACGGCGAGGTGCGGGCGGTGCCCGAGGGGCGGCTCGTCCTCGCCGGGGAGCCGCTGCTGGAGCTGACCGCGCCGCTGCCGCAGGCCCAGCTGGTCGAGACGTATCTGCTGGGGCAGCTCAGCCACCAGACCACCATCGCCTCCAAGGCGGCCCGGTGTGCGGTGGCCGCGGAGGGGCGCCCGGTGGTGGACTTCTCGCTGCGCCGCACCCACGGCCCCTGGGCCGGACTGCAGTCGGCGCGGCTGGCCGCGATGACCGGTTTCACGGCGACCAGCAATGTGGCGGCGGCCGCCGCCTACGGGATCGAGGCCACCGGAACGATGGCGCACTCGTACATCGAGGCGTTCCCGGACGAGGAGACCGCGTTCCGCGCGTTCGCCCGTACCCACCCCGGCCCGGTCACCTTCCTGGTGGACACCTATGACACGGCGACCGGCGTGGCCACCGCGGCGCGGGTGCTGCGCGAGCTGGGGTCCGGGCCCCTCGGCGCGATCCGGCTGGACAGCGGCGACCTGGGCGAAGAGGCGGTGCGGGCCCGGGAGATCCTCGACGCGGCGGGGCTGCCGGAGGTGCGGATCGTGGCGAGCGGCGGGCTCGACGAGTACGCCATCGAGGAACTGATCCACTCGGGCGCGCCGATCGATGTCTACGCCGTGGGCACCCGGATGGGCGTGTCGGCCGACGCCGCGTCCCTCGACACCGCGTACAAGCTGGTCGCCTACGACGGGCGGCCGGTGATGAAACTGTCCTCGGCCAAGGCCACGGCCCCGGGCGGCAAGCAGGTGTGGCGGCGCCCCGGTTTCGCCGATGTGATCGGCGAACGCGACGAACTTCCGCCCCACGGCGGCGCGCCGCTGCTGGAGACCGTGATGCGGGAGGGCGTACGGACCGGAGCCCCCGACACCCTCGACCGCGCCCGGCGGCGGTTCGGCACCGATCTCGCGGGGCTGCCGCCGCACGCCCGGCGGATCCGGCGCCCGGCCCCGCCCCGGCCCGCCACCTCCGCCGGGCTGGCCCGGCTGGCGGGGCAGGTGCGCCGCCGGATCGAGGTCCGGCTGGCGGCCGGTGCCGAGGCGGGCGGAAGACAGGCAGCGTGACGAAGGAGGATGCCGTGCCCCGGAGTGCGCACATCGTGAGCGATGTGATGACCCATACCGTCGTCGCCGTCGGCCGCGAAGCGCCGTTCAAGGAGATCGTCAGAACCCTGGAGCAGTGGAGGGTGAGCGCCCTGCCGGTGCTGGAGGGCGAGGGCCGGGTCATCGGCGTGGTCTCCGAGGCGGATCTGCTGCCCAAGGAGGAGTTCCGCGACAGCGATCCCGCGCGGGTGGCGCAGCTGCGCGACCTCCCCGGCGTCGCCAAGGCGGGCGCGGTGACGGCCGATGAGCTGATGACGTCCCCCGCCATCACCGTGCACGCGAGCGCCACGCTCGCCGAGGCCGCGCGGATCATGACCCACAAGCGGGTCAAGCGGCTCCCGGTGGTGGACGAGGAGGGCCGCCTGGAGGGCATCGTCAGCCGCGCCGACCTGCTGAAGGTGTTCCTGCGGCCCGACGAGGACATCGAGGACGAGGTGCGCCGCGAGGTGGTGACCCATCTCTTCCCGGCCCACGGGGAAACCGTCCGGGTGAGCGTGAACGAGGGCGTGGTCACCCTGACCGGACGGGTCAAGGAAGCCGTCCTCATCCCGGCGGCGGCCCGCCTCATCCGCGCGATCGAGGGCGTGGTCGACTTCGACAACCAGCTCACGGCGGCGCCCCATACGACCCAGCGGCGGTGAGAGCGCGGTCCGGCGGGCACGCTCGATCAGCTGCCGGTGCGGGTGCCGGTGCCGGTCGGTGCGCGCAAGGGTACCGATCGGTTGTTGGGTGCGGATTTCGTTTCGCGCCTTCGGCGCCATTGAGCAGCGGGGCAGGGGGCGGGGAGCGCGGGCCTCGCCGCCGACCGCCGGGCCGGTGGGGGCAGGGCCGGTGGCGGCTTCCGTGCTCGGTGGCCGGAGCCTCTCCGGGCTGCGGGTCGGCGGGGTCCGGCACCCCCTTCCGAAAAATGTTTGATCTGGCGCAACTAGTTCATCAAGCGATGTCCAGGGCCCGCCGGGGGCCTGGGCGTCCGGGCGGCACCTTTCGGGGGCGAAGCAGCCCGGATGACGGCAGCGGGCACGGATCCCGGCCGTCACCGGGAGGCCCCGGACGCCGGGGCCCGGGTTGGGGCGACCGGCGGGGCCGCATGGGCAAAACCCGGCCGGGCACGGCCATCGCGTCATCGGATGTGGCGGCTCCAGCGGGGGCCGACCTCGGCCCAGGCGCGGCCCCACTCCTGGGTGCGGGCGCGGTCCAGGCGCCAGCGCGCCACGCCGCGTCCGGCCAGCGACACCGCGCCCACGCCCGCCGCGGCTGACGTCCCGGCGAGCACCGCGCGGGTGGCGATCTGCTCGGGGGTGGGCGGCCGCTGGACCAGGCTGCCCCGGCCGTCGATCCAGATCTCGGTGGCGGTGCCCGCCTTGCGCCCCTCGTGGACCCGTGCCGTACCGGTGTGGACGGCGCCGTCCGGGCCGGTCCACCGGACGATCGCACGCACCTGGCCGGTGGTGGAGCCGTCGGCGGAGGGCTGTGCGACGGGCGCGTCCTCCTTGAGTACCGCGGGCACCCGGTGCCGGTCCGCCCGCTCCTGCCGCAGTGACGCGTCCACGGCGGTGCCCGCGGCCACCCCGGCCGCCGGGCCGCCGACCGCGATCACCAGGCCGGTCACGAGCACGACCCACGCCTCGATCACGTCCGAGCGGCGTCTGAGCGGATTGCGCCGCCACCGCCACATCCGCCGCCCGCGCACTTGCGTGCCCATGACGTGACCGTCGCATGCGCGGGGAGGGCGGGACGAGGGCCGGGCAGCCCCCTTGGGGGCCCGTTCGGCCCTGGTACCGCGCTGACCTGCTGCGCCAGGATTCCCACCGGGGGCCGGGCGGACGGCGGACGAACGGTGCGAGAGCCCATGACGGAGACCGAGACGACACGAGCGACACCGGCGACGCCCACCAGGGTGTTCGTCCTCGACGACCATGAGGTCGTCCGGCGCGGACTGCACGATCTGCTGGACGCGGAACCGGACATCGAGGTGGTCGGCGACGCCGGGACCGTGGACCACGCGATGGCCCGGGGGCCGGCGCTGCGGCCCGACGTGGCCATCCTGGACGTCCGGCTGCCGGACGGGGACGGCATCACGGTCTGCCGTGAACTGCGCTCCCGTATGCCGGGGCTGGCCTGTCTGATGCTGACCTCGTTCGACGACGACGATGCCCTGCTGGACGCGATCATGGCCGGGGCGGCGGGCTATGTGCTCAAGCAGATCAAGGGGTCGGACCTGGTCTCGGCGGTGCGCACCGTGGCGTCCGGCCAGTCGATGCTGGACCCGGCCACCACCGCCCGGCTGATGAGTACCCTGCGGGGCGACACCGCCCCGCAGGAGCCCAGGGACGAGGTGCTGGCCGGGCTGTCCCCGCGCGAGCGGGAGATCCTGGTGCTGATCGGGGACGGGCTCACCAACCGGCAGATCGGCAAGCGGCTCTTCCTGTCCGAGAAGACGGTCAAGAACCACATCTCCCGGCTGCTGGCCAAACTGGGCGTGGAGCGCCGCATCCAGGCGGCGGTGCTGGCGACCCACTCGTCCCCGCGCCCCGACGACGGCCATCCGGGATAACCCTGAATGGCCCGGGATGGCCCGGGGCCGGGGCCGTACGGCCCTGCCCGTACCGCTGACGGTCGACCACTCTGATGGACGACCCACCACGACTGACGGCCCACCGGCGAGGAGAGGACCCCATGCAGCCCGCCATGCTCGACGCGGCGATCCTGGAGAAGCTCATCTCCGCGGCCGTGGCCGCTCCCTCCATCCACAACACCCAGCCCTGGCGCTACCGGCTGAACCCCGACACCGTCACCCTGGAGGTCCGGGCCGCCCCCGAGCGGGCGCTGCGGTACACCGATCCGATGGGCCGGGCGCTGAGCGTCTCCGCCGGGGCCGCCGTGTTCAACCTGCGGGTCGCCGTGGCCCACTTCGGCTGGGACCCGGTGGTGCAGCTGCTGCCGTACCGGTCGCAGCCGGATCTGCTGGCCACGGTGCGCCTGGCCGCGGCGCCCGCCGACCGTACCGGGCGCCACGACGGGCACGACGACCTGTACGACGTCATCTGGCGGCGGCACAGCAGCCGCTCCCCCTACTCCGCGCGCCGACTGCCCGCACGGGTGCTGTGCGACCTGACGGAGGCGGCGCGCGCGAACGGGGCCACGCTGTGGCTGGCGGACCCCCAGGAGACCGCATGGCTGCTGCGGCTGACCGCCGAGGCGGAGCGGCGCGTCTCCGGGGACCCGCGCCGGCTCGCCGAGAGCCGTACCTGGATCCGCGACACCGGGCCGTACGGAATCCCCCCGGACGCCCTCGGCCCACGGGACGCCACCGGACGGCTGCCGATGCGCGATTACCTCGGCCCACAGCCCGACGGCCGCTGGGGCGACGATCGGCCCGCCGCCCCGTTCGAGCCCCATCCGACCATCGCCGTGCTGACCACGGCCCAGGACCGGCGCACCGACTGGCTGCGGGCCGGGCAGGCGCTGGAACACGTGCTGCTGCTGGCGACCTCGCACGCGGTCCGGGCGTCCCTGCTGCACCAGGCGCTGGAGTGGTCGGACCTGCGGTGGTCGCTGAGCGACGACCACCCGGCGCCCGGCCATGTGCAGATGCTGATCCGGCTGGGTTACGGGCCGGTGGGCCCGGCCACGCCGCGCAACGGGGCGGCCGAGGCGCTGGACCGGCACCGCTGACGCGCCCCGGGCCCCTGTCGCAGCGCCACCGGCCACCGCCTACCGCAGCGGTACCGCCCACACCAGGCGGGTGCCGCCGCCCGGCGGCTCGCCGAGTTCCAGCTCACCGCCGAGCTTCTCGGCGCGCTCGGCCATGTTCCGCAGTCCGCTGCGACGGCCGCCCTCGGGGATGCCCACCCCGTCGTCCGTGACCGTGAGGGTCAGCCGCCCGGACGCCACGATCAGGGAGATCTCGGCGGCGTCGGCCGCCGCGTGCCGGGCGATGTTCGACAGCGCCTCGGCCAGCACGGCGACCATGTCGTCCGCGACCGAGCGCGGCACATCGGTGTCGACCAGGCCCTCGGTGCGCAGCGAGGGGGTGAAGCCGAGCGCGGGCACGGCCTCCTCGATGGTCTTGGCGGTACGGACCCGCAGCCCCTGGACCGCGGGGCCCGCCTCGTGCGAGCGCAGCCCGAAGATCGTCGAGCGGATGATCTTGATGGTGTCGTCCAGGTCGTCCACCACCCGCAGCAGCCGTTCGGAGCCCTCCGGGTGCTGGACGAACCGCAGGGTGGACTGCAGCGTCATCCCGGCGGCGAAGAGCCGCTGGATGGCCAGGTCGTGCAGATCGCGGGCGATCCGGTCGCGGTCCTCGAGCAGGGCGAGTTGTTCGGCGTCGCGCCGCCGCTCGGCCAGTTTCATCGCGATCGCCGCCTGGCCCGCGAAGCCCAGCAGCGTGTCGGTCTCGACCTGGGTGAAGGCGTGGCTGCCCGCCACCCGGGCCAGCGAGAGCACCCCGCCCACCCCGTCCCTCGTCCGCATCGGCACCGCGACGGCCGGGCCGAGCCCGTCCCAGCGCTGCGGGCCGACCGTGATCCGCGGGTCGTTCTGGACATCGGTGCTGGTGACCGGCTCGGAGGCGGTGAAGGCCGCGCCGCCGAAGGTGCCCTGGCGGGACAGCACCAGACCGCGGTGGGCCTCGGCGTCGGTGCCCGCCGCCAGCGCGACCTGGAGCTCGTCGGTGCCGGCCACCGGCAGCATCAGCACACCGAGGTCGGCGGAGAGGATCCGGCGGGCGTGCTCGACGATCAGCTCCAGGACCCTGGTCTCGTCCACTCCGGACAGCAGGCTGTGGGTGACCTCGGCGTTCGCCTCCAGCCAGCGCTGGCGGTGCCGGGCCTCCTCGTACAGCCGGGCGTTCTCGATGGCCACCCCGGCGGCCACGGCGAGGGTGGACAGCACCGTCTCGTCCTCGCCGTCGAACTCCTTACCGCCGCGCTTCTCGGTGAGGTAGAGGTTGCCGAAGACCTCGTCGCGCACCCGGATGGGCACTCCGAGGAAGGAGCGCATCGGCGGGTGGTTCGGCGGAAAGCCGTAGGAGGCCGGATGCTCGGAGAGCTCGGCCAGCCGCAGCGGCTGGGGGTGGCGGATCAGCTCGCCGAGCAGCCCGTGGCCCGACGGCAGCCGCCCGATCGCCTCGGCCCGCTCCTTGCCGACGCCCACCGGGAGGAACTCGGCCAGCCGCTGGTCGTCGCCGATGACACCCAGCGCCCCGTATTCGGCGTCCACCAGCACCACCGCGGCCTCGACGATCCTCCGCAGCACATGCGACAGATCCAGCTCCCGGCCGACCGAGAGCACCGCTTCCAGCAGGCTGTGCACCCGGTCCTGGGTGCCACGCACCCCGTCGATGCGCACCTGCAGCTCTTCCAGCAGCTCGTCCAGCCGCAGCCGGGGCAGGTACTCCGTACTCCTCGTGCTCTCCATACCCACGGTGCCTCCGTCGGCCCCACCGTGCTCGGCACGGCATTCCGCACGGCCCTCACTCCTTTCACGGTAGCCGTGCCGGGCCGACGGTGAGTGCTGCGGGACATCTTGGCGCGAGGGGGTGCGTTGGCTAATGTTCGGGCCTGTTCATTCTGGAGCGTTTGCACACCCCACAGAAGGGTGGACCACCAGATGCCCCGACGCCCCCGACGTCGCCTCCCCCTCCCCCGTTTCCCCTCGCTCTCCCGGCTCCCCCGGCTCGCCGCCGTCGCCCTGGCCCTCGCGCTCGCCGTCCCCGCCGCCCCGGCGACGGCGGCGGACACCCCCGATCCCCCCGCGAATGTGTACAAGCTGCTGGAGGACCCCGAGGTCACCGCGGTCGGGCAGGAGCCCGCGCACGCCCGGCTGACCCCGTACGACGACACCGCCGAGGCCCTCGGAGGCGGCACCAAGAGCCGCTGGACGGCCTCGCTGGACGGCACCTGGAAGCTCCACATGTCCGACCGCCCCGAGGAGGTGCCGAAGGACTTCTTCACCGAGGGCTACGACACCTCCAAGGGCGGCTGGCGCAGCGTGAGCGTGCCGCACACCTGGCAGACGGACGGCCTGGACCATCCGGTGTTCCGGAACATCCCCACCGAGATGTATCCGGACGACCCCCCGAAGGTCCCGCACGACGTCAATCCGACCGGTGCCTACGTCAAGACCTTCGAACTGCCGAAGAGCTGGGAGAAGCGGCGGACGTTCCTCCGCTTCGAGGGCGTCACCAGCGGCTATCTAGTGTGGGTGAACGGCTCCTACGCGGGCTATGACCAGGGTGGCTACACCCCCGCCGAGTTCGACATCAGCGACCGGCTGCACCCGGGCCGCAACACCATCGCGGTGCAGGTCCACCGCTGGGGTTCGGGGTCGCATCTGGAGGACTACGACCAGTGGCGGTTCTCTGGCATCTTCCGCTCGGTCGGGCTGTACTCCACCCCGGCCGACCATCTGCGGGACATCACCGTCAAGACCGACCTGGACGCCCGGTACCGCGACGCCCGGCTGACCGCCGAGGTCGATGTGGCCGCCAAGGGCCCGGAGCGCGCCTCGGACGACCGCAAGGTCCTCGGCACCCTCTACGACGAGCGCGGACGCAAGGTGACAACGATGTCGGGAACGGTGGGCGGCGGCGGTGGCTCCACCACCCTCACCGCCGATGTGGCCGACCCGGCCAAGTGGACCGATGAGACGCCCCACCTCTACACCCTCGTCGTCCGGCTCACCGGCGCCGACGGCTCGGTCACCCACACCACCGCCCAGCCCGTGGGGTTCCGCGAGATCGAGATCAAGGACAGACAGCTCCTCGTCAACGGCGAGCGCATCCTCGTCAAGGGCGTCAACCGCTCCGAGACCGACCCCGACACCGGCCGCCACGCCGCCCGTGAGCGCACCGCCTCCGACGTCTCGCTGATGAAGCAGCTCAACGTCAACTCCGTGCGCACCTCACACTACCCCTCGGATCCGTACCTCTACGAGCTGGCCGACGCGCGCGGTCTGTGGATCGACGACGAGGTGGACATCGAAACCCATCACCACGACGCCTGCCCGGACGACTGTCTGGCGGAACGGCCCGAGTGGCAGGCGGCGTTCATGGACCGCCTCACCGCGATGTACGAACGGGACAAGAACCATCCCAGCGTGCTGATGTGGGACACCGGCAACGAGGCCGGACTGGGCAAGGCCCACTACGCGATGGCCGACTTCCTGGACCGTGCGGACCCGGCCCGGCCGGTCTACCACCAGCCCAACAGCCCCGACGGCGACGCCCCGTTCGCCGATGTCTGGGGCCCGCGCTACCCCTCCCCCTCGGGTCTTGAGGAGAAGGCGAAGGCCACCACCAAGCCGATCATCATGGGTGAGTACGCCCACGCCATGGGCAACTCGCTCGGCAACTTCCGGGAGTTCTGGGCTGTGGTGCGGAAGTACCCCCAGGTCCAGGGCGGCTACATCTGGGACTGGGCGGAGCAGAACATCACCCAGCCGCTGCTGACCACCCCCGACACCTCCGGCAACGACATCCTGTCGTACGCCTCCGGAAAGCCCGGTCTGGTGGCGGGCCACCAGGGCAAGGCGCTGGAGCTGTCCGGCCTTGACGACTTCGTGGAGGTCTACCGCGACCCGAAGCTGGACGCGGTGTCGGACGCGCTCACCCTGGACGCCTGGGTGAAACCCGCCGACTGGACCGGCTCCTTCACCGTGATCGCCAAGGGCGACCACAGCTATGCGCTGAAGATGCGCGACAAGGACACCCTGGAGTTCTTCGTCTACGGCGACGGGGACTGGCACACCGTATCGGCGGATGTCCCGGAGGGCTGGTACGGCTCATGGCATCGCGTCTCCGCCACCTTCGACGGCCGGACACTCCGGCTGCTCATCGACGGCGAGCAGACCGCGTCGGCCGGCTGGACCGGCAGCGTGGGCTACTCCGCGCAGCCGGTGAACATCGGCCGCAACCCGGAGACCGACCAGGAGAACATCCGCACCCGGATGGCACACGGCACCGTCGACCAGGTCCGCGTCTACCACAAGGCGCTGAGCCCCGATCAGCTCGCCGCCGACCCCAGCGGGGACGCGGTGCTCGCCCTCGACTTCGACCGGCTCGACCGCAAGGGGGACTTCCTGTCCTACGGCGCCGGGACCGGCGGGGTCGACGGGGTGGTCTCCTCCGACCGCACCGTCCAGCCGGAGGCCCGCACCATGGCGGCCGTCCACGCCCCGATCCGGATCTCGGGCGACGAGGCCCGCGCGGGGCGGATCGAGGTGCGCAACGAGCGGTCCTTCACCGGCACCGGCGACCTCCGGCTGCGCTGGCGCGTCACCGAGGGCGCCCGCACCCTCGCTCAGGGCAGCCGCGGCCTCGGCCTCGCCCCCGGCGAGCGGAGCACCCTCCAGCTGCCCAAGCCGCCCGCCAACCCCAGGGACGCCGACCGGCAGCTGACCGTGGAAGCGGTGCAGGCGGCGGACACGGCCTGGGCGAAGGCCGGACACCGGGTGGCGGTCGAGCAGTTCGACATCGGCGGCCGCCAACTCGCGGGCACGACACCCGCGCGGGCACCGGGGAAGGTGAAGGCCATCACCTCCGACGACCGCCTTGACGTCACCGGCGACGGCTTCTCGTACGGCTTCGACCGGGCCAGTGGCGAGCTGGTCTCCATGAAGTCCGGTGGCCGGGAGCTGCTCGGCTCCGGCCCGGAACTGGACGCCTGGCGCGCCCCGGTCAGCAATGAGATCGGCTCCGAGGAGGGGCCCTGGCGCGAGGCGGGCCTGGACCGGCTGCGCACGGAGCCGGGCAAGGTCACGGTGGACGAGCGGAACGGCGAGGTCGTCGTCACCGTGCCCTCCTCCGCCGCCGCGCCCGGCGTCAAGGACTCCTCGTTCGCCCAGACCCTGCGGTACACCGTCAGCGGCACCGGGGAGCTGCGCCTCGACCACCGCGTGGAGGCCCGGGGCGCGGCGCGCAAGGTGCCCTATCTGCCCCGTATCGGGCTCTCGCTGCGCATACCCGACCGCTACGACCGGTTCAGCTGGTACGGGCGCGGGCCACAGGAGAACTACAACGACCGTAAGGACGGCGCCCCCGTGGGGGTGTACTCCACCGACGTGGACGAGCAGTTCGCCGGATACACCAAGCCACAGGACTACGGGAACCACGAGGACGTCCGCTGGGCCTCGCTGTCCGACGGCAGCGGCGGGCTCCTGGTGTCCGGGGACCTCTCGGCCGGGGTGACCCCCTACACCGGGATCGACCGCGCCGCCTACCCGTTCGCCCTCCGCAAGGACCCGGGAGGCAACACCCTGCACCTGGACCACGCGGTGAGCGGGGTGAGCGAGACGTTCCACACCGTGCTGCCCGAGTACCAGGTGCGGCCCGCCAAGGAGTACGCCTACACCCTGCGGCTGCGCCCGCTGAGCGGCGCCGAGGCCCGCACCGGCACCCCGCGCGGCCCGGTGGTCTGCGCCCCCGAGGCGAAGCTCACCGCCGCCGACACCACGGTCCCGGCGGGCGGCTCCACCTCGGCCGAGCTGACCGTCACCAACCCCTGCGACACCCCGCTGCGTGATGTCACCGCCGCCTTCGGCCTGGCCGAGGGGTGGACCGCCGAGCCCGGCACCTTCGACCTCGGTGACCTCGCCGCGGGCCGGACCGCGACCGTACGGACCACGATCAGCCGTGGTGAGGGCAGCCCGGACGGTCTGCGGCCCGCCGTGGCCGATGTCCGCGCGACCTCGGCCGGTGGCGCGCGGGTGAGCGGCTCGGCGTCGGCCGAGCTCGACGGCACGCCTCCCCCGCCACGCGGTGAGGCGGCGGTGTCCACGCTCGACTTCATCACCGCGGACAACGGCTGGGGCCCGGTCGAACGCGACCGCAGCAACGGCGAGTCCGCGCCGGGCGACGGCAAGACCCTCACCATCGACGGCACGGCCTACGAGCGCGGCCTCGGCACCCACGCCGACTCCACGGTCGAGGTCTTCCTGGGCGGCGACTGCTCGACGTTCACCGCGCAGACGGGCGTGGACGACGAGGTGGGGGCCGACGGCAGCGTCGTCTTCGAGGTCTACGCCGACGGCGAGCGGGTGTACCGGGGTGAGACGGTGCGCGGCTCGGACGCGGCCGTACCGGTGGAGGCCCGGGTCGAGGGCGCGCAGCGGCTCCGGCTGCGGGTCACCGACGGCGGCGACGGCAACGCGCATGACCACGCCGACTGGGGAGCGGCGACGGTGCACTGCGGAACGGGAGGGAAACGGTGAGATGAGGGCGGAAGGGCGCGGGTCCCGGTCATTCGCCGCCGGGGCCCGCGCCCTCCGCGCCCTCCGCACCCTCCGCACCCTCCGCGCTCCGGAGCCACTCCTCCAGCCGGTCCAGGAACACCCGCTGCTTCGTCACCATCTTCCGGCGGGCCTCGTCCAGGCCGAACCAGGCGACCCGGTCGATCTCGGGGAACTCCCGCATCCGGCCGGACCCCTTCGGCCACTCCATGGCGAACATGCCGGGAGTGATGCCCGCCGGATCCAGTTCGCCCTCCAGCGCCCAGGCGATGACCAGCTTGCCCCCGGTCTGGGTCACGGAGCCCAGCGGAACCGGCTCCCCGCCGGGCGGGGCCACGCCGAGTTCCTCCTGGAACTCCCGGCGCGCGGCGGCCTCCGGGGTCTCGTCCTCGTCGTACTCCCCCTTGGGCACCGTCCAGGCGCCCTCGTCCCTGGTGGCCCAGAACGGGCCTCCCATATGGGCGAGCAGAACCTCAACGGCCGGGGCCGGGCCCGCACCCCGGTACAGCAGGAGTCCGGCGCTGCGCTTACGAGTCACGGTGCCCAGTGTGCGCCCACGCGGCCGGGGCGGGGCGCGGGGCGGGGCACCGGGCTCACGGCTCAGCCCTTTCGGGCGTGGCCGAGGTAGGTGACCAGTGGCCGGGCGTCCGGGGCGAGGACGAAGTCGACGATCGGCGGGATCTGCTCATCGGTGATCCGCCCCCGGCGCCGCGCCATGGTGGCCTTGACCAGGCTGCGCGGATCCTTGGGCTTGAAGTCGCAGATGTCCTCGTTGCGCAGCCCCTGCCGCTCCAAGGCGGCGGTCAGCTCGGCAGGGGTGCGCAGCCGGGCCGCCGTGTAGCGGCCGGCGGGCATGATCCGGGTCATCGGGACGCGCTGGAAGGCGCCGAGGTAGATCAGCCGGGAGAGCAGGGTGCGGTTGACGGTGTCGTAGATCAGCACCCCGCCGGGCCGCAGCACCCGGGCGGCCTCCGCGAGCACCCGGTCGAGATCCGGGGTGATCTCGAAGGTGTCCGCGTAGTAGGCGAGGTCGAACGCGCCGTCGGCGAGGCCGAGTTGCTCGGCGGGCGCGGTGCGGTAATCGATCCCGGGGTGTTCGCGCTCGCCCGCCTCGCGCGCCATCTCGGTCGCGGTGGCGGAGGGGTCGACGGCGACGACGTCGAAGCCGAGACCGGCCACCCCGCGAGCCAGCAGCCCGCGGCCGCTGCCCACGACCACGGCGCGGTTTCCGGACGCGGAGAGGTCCACGCTCTTGAGCGTGGTGCGGACGTACTCCAGACGGCTGTCCTGGAAGGTGACGGCCCTGATCTGACGGCCGTCGACGGCCTCGGGTGACCGTGAGTCCAGTTCGATGTGCGGAGCGGCGGCCATCGTCTTCTCCCTCACGGGTGCGCGGATTCGCGGATTCGCGGATTCACCGGTGCCTGGGGCGCCCCGGGCTCGCTCGCCGGGTTCCCCGAAGAAACCTAACACCCATAAGTTCCCTCAGGGAACTCGGGTAGGGTCGGGTCATGACCCGTACTCCGCTCGCCGATGTGGCCTGTTCGATCGCCCGTGCCACCGATCTGTTCGGCGACGCCTGGACGGCACTGATCATGCGGGATGTGCTCACCGGGGTCACCCGCTTCGACGATCTCGCCCATGACCTGGGTATATCCCGTAAGGTTCTGGCCGCCCGGCTGTCCCGGCTGGTCGAGGAGGGGGTGCTGGTCCGGGAGCGATACCAGGAGCGGCCGCCGCGTGAGCACTATCGCGCCACTCCCAAGGGCGAGGAGCTCTATCCGGTACTGCTCGCGCTGATGGAGTGGGGCGACCGCTGGTACGCGGGCCCCGCCGGGCCCCCGGCCCGGATCCGCCACCTCGGCTGCGGGCGGGACACCACGCCGGTGTCCGCATGCGCCCACTGCGGAGAGCCCCTGACAGTCGGCAACACCACCCAGCTCCCGGGCCCCGGCGGGCGCACCGGCCCCGGCACCCGGGTACTGGGCCCGCTGCTCACCGCGCGGGAGGACGCCCCGGGGGCCGAGCGCCCGGCGGAGGTTTGAGCCAACGGCACGGGGCACTCGGCACAGCGAGCCGGGCACCCGACGACGAGGAGCGCCGACCATGCGCTACGAAGAAATGACGGGCCTGGTCCAGACCCGGGCCCAGCTCCCCGACCGGCAGTCCGCCGAGCGGGCGGTACGGGCGACGCTCGAAACGCTCGCCGAGCGCATCCCGGACGGACTGGCGGGCCATATGGCGGCCCAACTGCCGCAGGAAGCGGCGGAGCCGCTGCGGCGCGTCGCCGCCTCCCATGAGAGCTCACCCGAGGAGCGGGCATACCGGCGGGACCACGGCGAGCGCTTCGACCTCACCGGCTTCGCGGGCCGGATCGCCTGGCGCACCGAGCACACCGAGGAGGAGGCGCTGCGCGAGGCGGCCGCCTTCTTCGAGGTGCTGGACTCGGCCGTGGACCCGGAGCTGATGGAGAAGCTGTACGGCGTGCTGCCGAACGACATCCGGGAACTGCTGCCGGAGTCACGCGCCGAGCAGAACACGCCACCCGAGCCGAACTCGCGAACCGAGTAGGACTCACGGCCCGCCCACAGGTCGCCCGACGGAACCACATATCGACGCATTCCCCTCCCCGCAGCATGCCTTCGCGACTCCGCCGCACGCCAGGAACTCCACCCCCGGACCCCGGGGCCTGAGGCGGCCCCCCCCCACCACCACCCGACAGAGCCGCATATCGACACCGCGGGAGGGGGCGAAGCCCCGACCCGAGGTCCGGGTGAAGCCCGTTGCAGGGTTTGGGGCGGAGCCCCGGCTTCGGGGGCTGGGGCGAAGCCCGGACGCGCGGCCTGAGGCGAAACCCGGTCCGGGATCCGGAGCGAAACCCACTTGCAGGCCTGAGGCGAAGTCCTGTCCGGGGCCTGGGGCGAAGCCCCGGTTGCGGGGCCTGAGGCGAAACCCGGTCCGGGATCCGGAGCGAAACCCACTTGCGGGTCTGGGGCGGAGCCCTGTCCGGGGCCTCGGGCGAGGCCCCGGTTGCGCGGCCTGAGGCGAAACCCGGTCCGGGATCCCGAGCGAAACCCACTTGCAGGCCTGAGGCGAAGCCCTGTCCGGGGCCTCGGGCGGAGCCCCGGTTGCGGGGGCGGGGGCGGAGTCCCGGTTGTGGGAAGGGGCGGGGAGGGGAGCAGCCCGCCGCAGGCGCCAAGCTTCGCCGGACACTCCCTGTGGCCGGGAAGGCTGCCGCCCCGCCGTACACAACGGGGAGAGCACCGCGGAGCGGCAGCGGCCGATCCGGGAGACTCGGCCGAGCCGCGCGGGGGCGTGGGAAGTTCCCCGGCGGCTCCTCAGCGTCTACGGACCCCATCGATGCCCTGTTCACCTTTGTCCGATGGTGAGCACCCGTACGCGCGGGCGCCCTGACTCCGGCCCCCCGCCCCCGCCCCGAATTGCCGTGGCGTGATCGTCTTGCCAGGCTGTCCCCCATGCCGACCACCACCCTCTCCGAGCTCGTCGACGAACTGCTCTCCGGGACCCGCCCGCTGCCGATCCTCTCCGCGGGCGTCCCCGTGCTCCGGCGACCGGCCCTGCCGTACGAGGGCCAGCTGGCCGCGGGCCAGCTGGACCGGCTGCTGACGGCGATGCGGGAAGCCATGCACTCCGCGCCCGGAGTGGGGCTCGCGGCCCCGCAGATCGGTGTGCCGCTGCGGTTGGCGGTGATCGAGGACCCGGCGGAGGTGACGGACGAGGTGCGCGAGGCGCGCGGGCGGGTGCCGCAGCCGTACCGGGTGCTGGTCAATCCCCGCTACGAACCGGTCGGCGACGGCCGGGCGGCGTTCTTCGAGGGGTGTCTGAGCATCCCCGGCTGGCAGGCCGTGGTCGGCCGCCCGGACCGGATCCGGCTGCGCGGGCAGGACGAGACGGGGCGGGAGCTGGACGAGGAGTTCACCGGCTGGCCCGCGCGGATCGTCCAGCACGAGACCGACCACCTCGACGGCGTCCTCTATCTGGATCTGGCCGAAACCCGCTCCCTGTCCTCGGCCGAGGCGGTAAGCGACTACTGGTCCCAGCCCACCCCCGCCACCGCGGCCCATTCGCTGGGCTTCCCGCTCCCGAGCGCCACCGGCGCCACCGGCGCCACCGGCGCCACCCGCGCCACCGATGACCGCGGCGGCCCCGGCGCTACCGCTCCGTAACCACGGCCGACCTGCGGCATGTTTTCGTCATCGACTGGCAGTCGCCGAATCACCGCACGGACACTGTGACGTACGTCGCCACGGCAAGACTGGTGGACGCCCCGGTACGCGCCGCCTCCGCGTACCGCACGGCGAGTGAGGCGTTTCTTCCGCTCTTCCCCAGTCCCCACCGCTCCTGACTTCCCCCGAACGGAGAACAGGAATGCCCGTGCTCACGACGTCCACGACGGCGCCCACCAGCTCCTACGTCACCTCGATCGCCCACACCCAGGAGCAGATCCACGCCGCGCAGCGGCTGCGCTACCAGGTGTTCGGCGAGGAGAGGGGCGGTCGGCTGGACGCGGCGGTCGACGGCCGCGACGTGGACGAGTTCGACGAGGTCATGGACCATCTGATCGTCACGGACACGGCGACGGACACCGTGGTCGGCACCTACCGGCTGCTTCCCCCGGGGCGCAGTGAGCGGCTCTACTCGGACACCGAGTTCAATCTGCACGGGCTTCCGGCCGAGGTCCGCTCGTCCATGGTCGAGGCCGGCCGCGCGTGTGTGCACGCCGACCACCGCTCGGGTGCCGTGATCAACCTGATGTGGGCCGGCCTGGCCCGCTATGTACTGCTGTCCGGCCACCGCTATCTCGCGGGCTGCGCCTCGGTGCCGCTGGCCGAGGGCGAGCAGGCCGCCGCCAACGCCTGGCTGCTCGGCACCACCAAGCACGCCGCCCCGCCGGAGATGCGGGTCCACCCGCTCGACCCCTGGATACCCTCGCGGCCGCTGGACGGCGTGCCCAGCTACGCCGATGTGCCGCCGCTGCTGCGCGGGTATCTGCGGGTGGGGGCCTGGATGTGCGGATCCCCGCAGCACGACCGGGCCTTCAACGACGCCGACTTCTTCGTGCTGCTGGACACCGAGCGGATGAACGACCGCTACCGCCGCTACTTCCTGGGTGAATCCCAGTGACCGTCCCGGCCTCGATGAGTCTGCCCGCTCATGCCTGGGCGGCCTGGTCGCCGTGCACCACCGGCTGTGTCGCCCACGCCGCCGACCGCGTCCCGGCCACCCGGGTCGCCCGGCGGGCCGCGGTCTTCGGCCGGGCGGTGCTGGGCGCGCTGGTGTCCGGCCGGCGGATCGCCGAGCCCGAGACGCTGCGGGCGCGTGCGGCGACACTGCTGGACTCCCTGGGCGTCCGGCTGGAGGTGGTGGGCGACAGCACGCTCAGCGCCCCGGGGACCACCGGCACGCTGATCGTGGCGAACCACATCTCCTGGATCGACATCATCGCGCTGCTGTCGATGGAGCCCGTGGTCATGCTGGCCAAGCGGGAGATCGCGGGCTGGCCGCTGATCGGCCCGATGGTCACCCGCGCGGGGACGCTGTACATCGACCGCGACTCGCTGCGCGAACTCCCCGCGACCGTACGGGAGATGGCGGCCCGGCTGCGCGACGGCCAGTCGGTGATGGCCTTCCCGCAGGGCATCACCTGGTGTGCGGGCACCGGCGGCAGCTTCCGCCGGGCCACCTTCCAGGCCGCGCTGGACGCGGGCGCGCCGGTGCGCCCGGTGACCCTGGACTACGTCCAGCACGGCGCCCCGACCACGGTGGCCGCCTTCGTCGGCGAGGACGACTTCGGCCACTCGCTGCGCCGGGTGATCCGCGCCGACGGGCTCACGGTGCGGGTGAACGTGCACCGGCCGATGCGGCCGATGCGGGACGTCGACGACCGGCGCCGGGTCGCGGCGCAGGCCCAGGCGACCGTGTGCGGGGCGCGGCTGCCCCTCCATCACGAGGTCGCCGCCCTCGGGCTGGCGCGCTGAGAGCTGAGAAAGGCCTCGGGCCGACACACCGAGCCCATGTGCCCCGGGTCCCGTCCTGTCCACGGACGGCGCTCGGGGCGGCTCGGCCTGGCGCCCGCTCAGCCCTCGCTCACGTCCGCCCAGCCCTCGCTCGCATCCGATCAGCCCTCCACCCGCAGGTCCTTGACCCGGCGGATCTTGCCCACGGAGCGCTCAAGCGTCTCCGGGTCCACGACCTCCACCTCGACCGTGAGCCCCACCCCGTCCTTGACTCCCCGCGCGATCGCCGTGGCGGCGTCCGCGCGCCGCTCGGGGCCGACCCCGGGGCGTGCCTCGATCCGCACCGTCATATGGTCCATCCGGCCGCGCCGGGTCAGCTCGAGCTGGAAGTGCGGGGCCACCGACGGGACCCGCAGCACGATCTCCTCGATCTGGCTGGGGAAGACATTGACCCCGCGCACGATGAGCATGTCGTCGCAACGGCCGGTGATCTTCTGGATGCGCCGGAAGGCGGGGCGAGCGGTGCCGGGCAGCAGCCGGGTCAGATCCCGGGTGCGGTAGCGGATGACGGGGAGCGCCTCCTTGGTGAGAGTGGTGAAGGTCAGCTCCCCCTCCTCGCCGCCGGGCAGCACCTCGTCGGTGAGCGGGTCCACGATCTCGGGGTAGAAGTGGTCCTCCCAGACGTGCAGCCCGTCCTTGGTCTCCACGCACTCCTGGGCCACCCCCGGGCCCATCACCTCCGAGAGCCCGTAGATGTCCACCGCGTGGATGTCCATGCGCTCCTCTATCTCCCGGCGCATCTCCTCCGTCCAGGGCTCGGCTCCGAAGATGCCGACCTGGAGGGAGGTGGAGCGGGGATCGACGCCCTGCCGTTCGAACTCGTCCAGGAGCGTCAGCAGATAGGAGGGTGTGATCATGATGATCTCGGGCCTGAGGTCCTGGATGAGCCGCACCTGCCGGGCGGTCATCCCCCCGGAGGCGGGGATGACGGTGCAGCCGAGCCGCTCGGCGCCGTAGTGGGCGCCGAGGCCGCCGGTGAACAGGCCGTAGCCATAGGAGATGTGCACCTTGTGGCCGGGGCGGCCGCCGGCGGCGCGGATCGAGCGGGCGATCACCTCCGCCCACACCGACAGGTCGTGCTCGGTGTAGCCGACGAGGGTGGGGCGGCCGGTGGTGCCGCTGGAGGCGTGGAGCCGCCGTACCTCGCTCTGCTCGACGGCGAACATCCCGAAGGGGTAGCTGTCGCGCAGATCGGCCTTGGTGGTGAAGGGGAACCGGGCCAGGTCCTCCAGGCTGCGGCAGTCCTCGGGGCCGACCCCGGCCTCACGGAACTTCTTGCGGTACACCTCGACATGGTCGTACGCATGGCGCAAGGTGGCGCGCAGCCGGGTGAGCTGAAGCGCCCTCAGCTCCTCGGGGCTCATCCGCTCGGCGTCGTCGAGCGGAGCCGCGCTCAGCGATTCCACCATGGGCCGTCCACCACCTCCGGATGCCGACCGAACATTCGGTTACCGTTCGGGCGCGGTCCAGTAATCCAGCATCCGACCTGGCTGTCAAGGGTCCGGACATGCCCGTACGCGCCCGGCCCGGCAGAGAACGGCGCGGTACGGCGCGGTACGGCACGAGGGCGGTGAACGATCGGCGCCCTCCATCCGTACCCGTAGGCGCGAGGGACGCAGCCGCACCCCGGATCCGACGATGCGAGAGGGCCTTTCATGTACGACGCCGCCGACGATGCCGCCGACGCCGACGCTCCGCACCCCGTCCGGACCGCCGACCGCGCCCCGCGCCGCCACGGCCCGCGCGCGGTGGCGGTCGTGGCGGCGGTGGGCGCGCTGCTCGCCATCGCGGGATGCGGCGGCGGGGACGGTAAGGCGGACGCCAAGGCGGAGACCGGAGGAAACGCCGCCCGGCCGAGCGCGAGCGTCAGTCCCACGCCCAAGGCCGCGCGGGTGGAGCAGCTCGCCTCGGCCGCCGGCTGCAAGCCCGAGTTCACCACCAAGGTGGACGACTACCGCCAGGCCGTCTGCAAGAACTCCAGGGGCAAGTTCCTCTTCCTCGACTTCGTCACCGCGAAGAACCAGCGCGACTGGCTGGAGACGGCGCAGATGTACGGCGGGGTCTATCTGGTCGGCAACCGCTGGGTGCTGTCGTCCTCGCCCCGGAAGAACATGGAGAAGTTCCGGGAGCGGTTCGGCGGCACCATCGAGGAGGGCACCTCCTACGGAGGCGCCTCCGGCACCCCCCGGTGAGGATTTTTTCCCCTCCCCGCCCCTTCCCGTTACCAAGGGCTCCGCCCCTGGACCCCGGGACCTGAGGCAGAGCCCCACCACGCGGCGGAGCCGCATATCGACGCCCCGAGAAGGGGCGGGGGCCGGGGGCTGGGGCGGGGTGCCGGTTTCGGGAAGGGGTGGGGAGGGGAGCAGCTCGCCGTAGGCGTACGCCTACCGCCGGACATCCCCTATACGTCGGCGAGCGCCCGCTATACGTCGGCGAGCGCCCGCAACGTGGCCGCCTCCCGGGGCAGCAGCCGCTCCTCGTCCTCCGGTACGAACTCCAGCAGGACATCCAGCGGCGGGCCGTCGGCGGACACCTCGGAGCGGTGCGCGAGCAAGCGCTCGAAGGCGTTTCGCCACAGCGGGGCGCGGGCGGTCAGCGGCAGCCGGGTGGTCCCGGGCCACCAGGAGAAGGCGTGCACCGCGGCTATCCGGTCCCCCAGCGCGTCCAGCCCCTTCAGCGCCTCGGCGTCGGGCATGTCGACGGGCGGCTGCCAGTAGGTGGCGACGTCGGTACGGTCCACCTCGTCCAGCAGCCGGAGGGTGTGGTCCGCGCCGTCGGTCAGGGTGTTGCGGTGGAACTCGTACGCGAGCTCCACCCCCGCGTCCGCGGCGAGCGCGGCGGCGCGCCGGGTGTCCTCGACCACCGCGCGGCGCCCCTCGGGCGGGGTCTCCTCCGTGCCGGTGGCGCCCGCCCAGATCCGGATGCGCGGGGCGCCGAGCGCCACGGCGGAGCGGAGCACCGCGTCGAACTCGTCCGGATCACTGTGCCCGGCACGGTAGTAGGAGCCGTACGAGGCGACGGCGAGCCCGGCGTCCAGGGTGGCGTCGCGGACCCGCCGGGCGGTGACCTCGTCGCCGTGCGGCACATGGACGTCGCCGCCCCATTCGACGCACTCCAGGCCCGCTCCGGCCACGGCGGCGATCACCCGGTCCGGGTCGAGCCGGCGCAGGGTCACCGAGCAGATGCCGAGCCGCGTCATGCCCCCACCTCCGTGGCCTCCGTGACCTCCGTGGCCTCCGTGACGGTGGGCGCGTCGCCCGCGCCGAAGTCCACCACGAAGGCCCGGCCGTCCGCCGGCCGTACGGTGACCGCGAGCCCGTTCACCTCGGCGGTGGCGAGATCGGCGAGCGGGGCCGGGTCGCGTTCCCCGGTGAGCGAGGCCAGGGCGACGAAGAGGGTGCCGGAGGGGTCCTCGCCGACGGTGCCGGTGAGTTCGGGGACCAGGGCCCACGGCCCGTACGCGGTGCCCTGCGGCGCACGGACCGCGGTGGCGGTCTCCCAGCCGTGCAGTCCGAGGAGCTGACCGGTCACCTCTCCCCCGTCCAGCCGTATCTCGGCGCTCTCCTCGGTCTCCGCGGGAGTGCCGGGGGGCAGGGCGACGGCCCAGCCGCTGTGGTGGATCCGGGTCCCGGCGGGGACGCCCACGGTGCGGTGGACGCGCACTTCGAGGCGGCCGCGGACGAGGGTCAGGCTGTCGATGCGGATCGAGGGCACCTTGGGGCCGCCGTCGGGGAAGGCGGGGGTGTGGGAGGAGGCGAGCCAGTCGGGGCCCGCGGCCAGCGGGTGGATGCGCAGCCGGGCGGTGCGCACACCGCGTTCTTCCAGCGCGATGTGGTTGTCGGGGGTGTTGTCCGCGCTGGTGGGGCCGGTGCGGGTGGAGTAGGCGAGCCGGGCGTAGAGCGGGTCGGCGGGCGCGTGTTCGGCCTCCCAGGGGCGGAGCTTGTAGCTGCCGTGGTTGTGCAGCCGCACCAGCCCGTCCCGGCCCGTGGTCTGGACGAGGAATCCGGCGGCGGGCAGCGCCAGCGCCCGGTCAGGACCCTCGGCGGGCGCGGCCTCCTCCGTCGCGGTCCACACCGGGTGGTCGGGCGGGAGCAGCAGGGCGAGGAACCCCTTGGAGGCCCAGTAGGGCGAGCCGGGCCCGGAGTAGCGCTGGAGGGTCGCGGCGTGCGGCCCGTACCAGCCCAGGCTCAGCACCCCGTCCTCGGTCAGCGCCCCGCGGTCCAGGAAGTGGCGCAGCGCTCCGCTGAGGAGGCGGCGGGTGGCGCCGGGGGCGAGGGGGGTGTGACCGGTGAGGGCGCCGAGTGCCACCGAGGCTCCGGCGGCGAAGCGGTAGGTGAGGGAGCGGCCGTGGTGGATGGGGGCGCCGTCGGCGTCGAAGAGCAGTGAGAAGCCTTCGAGGAAGGTGTGCAGCCGGGGGCCGAGCCGGTCCAGGAGCTCCCCGTCGCCCGCGAGATGGGCGTGGAGCAGCGGGTACATGTGCAGCGCCCAGCCGTTGTAGTGGTCGAACGACCGCCCGTCGCCGTCGGAGTACCAGCCCTGGCCCTGGTACCAGCCCTCCAGCAGGCCGAGCCCCCGCTCGAAGGCGCGGGCCGTCTCGGCGTCGCCGCGTCCGACGGAGTCGAGGAAACCGGCCACGGTGAGCGGGAAGAGGTACCAGTTGTTGGGGGCGGGCTGATGGCGCAGCGCGCCGCGCAGCCACTCCTCGGTGCGGTCCTGGGCGTCGGAGGGCAGGGCCTCCCAGGTCCAGGGCGCGGTCAGCCGCAGGCTCAGGGCCACGGACGCGGACTCCACCATGGGCTGGCCCTGGGCCCCGTGATGGCCGATCACCGGCCAGGACTCGGCGTCCCCGCGCCCGGGGGTGAGGGTGCCGCGGGCGATCCCCTGGGTGTAGCGCTCCAGGATGCCGTGCTGGTCCTTGCCCGAGGCCCCGGCGGCGCGGAAGGCGGCGAGGAGGAAGGTGCGGGCGAACCCTTCGAGCCCGTCGGAGCGCACCCCGGACCTGGACGGCGGGCCGGGCAGGTCGATCAGGGCCTGGCCGGGGGTGGCGTAGCGGAGGGCGGCGTGCAGCATGCCGTCCGCGGCGGCCTCCCAGTGGGCGCGGGTGTAGCCGGTGTGGGGGCTGAGGGTGCGGTCGTCGGCGGGGAGGAGGAAGGGGAGCTCGGGCATGGTGGGGTGGGCCTCCTGGGGTCGCGGGACGTTAGAGGGCGCGCGGACGGGTGGGGTGGGGGAAGGGGCGGGGCGAGGGGCGAGCATGGCAAGGCGGAGGAGGGAGGCGACGTGGAGGGGCACCTCCCAGCGGTAGCCGGGGGTAGTCGTCGACCGACGACAACGCCGCCGGGCGCCGCCCATCGCCCCGCGACTCCGCCCCACCCATCCGCGCGCCCTCTCATGCCGAGCGGTCGAGGATCTCCGGTCGTACGGGGTGGGCGAAGGGTCGGCCGGTGACGTAGTGCTCGATCTCGCCGATGGCGAGGTCGGCCAGGCGGCGCAGCTCACCGCTCTTGGATCCGGCGATATGCGGGGTGATGAGCGCGTTGTCGCAGTCGTAGAGCGGGGAGTCGGCGGGCAGCAGCTCCGGCACGGTGACGTCGAGGACGGCGCGGATCCGCCCGGCCACCACCTCCTCGGTCAGCGCCTCCTGGTCCACCACCGCCCCGCGCGCGGTGTTGACGAGCGTGGCGCCGTCCGGCATGGCGGCCAGCAGCTCCCGGCTGACCAGCCCCTGGGTGGCGGGCAGCAGGGGGGTGTGGACGCTGATGACATCGCTGCCGGCGAAGAGTTCCCGCAGGGGCACCTGGCGCGCCCCGAGCTGCTTCGCCTCCTGAGCGGTGACATACGGGTCGTACAGCAGGAGGTCGAGGTCGTACGGGCGCAGCAGCTCCATCACCCGGCGGCCGATGGCGGAGGCGCTGAGGATGCCCACCGTCCGGCGGTAGTTGCCCGCGTCCGGATAGCGCTCGTTCCAGTCGATCGTGCGCCGCTCGGCGCGGTAGTCCCGGGCGATGTCCAGGACGCGCTTGTTGGACAGCAGGATCATGGCGACGGTGTACTCGGCGACGGGCACGGCGTTGGCCGCGGCCGCCGAGGAGACCGCGATGCCGCGCTCCCAGCAGGCGTCGGTGATGTGGTGGCGCACGGTGCCCGCGGTGTGGACCACGGCGCGCAGCCGGGGCGCGGCGTCGAGCGTGCGGCGGTCCAGGGGCGGGCAGCCCCAGCCGGTGACCAGCAGTTCGGTGTCGGCGAGGGCGCGGCGGGCGGCCGGGGTGGTGAAGTCGTCGAGGACGAGGCCGGGGTCGAGGTCGAGGAGGTCGATGAGCCGGTCCAGGCTTACCGGCCCGAGCACCTGCCGGGCGGACCGCTCGGCCATGGCCAGGGCGGCACGGGGGCGGCGGCGGGCGGAGAGGTGGGTTGCGGTCACTTGACGCTCCCTGCGGTCAGTCCGGACTTCCAGTAGCGCTGCAACAGGACGAACGCCAGGATCAGCGGCACGACGGCGAGCAGTGAGCCGATGACCACGAGGGGGTAGTACTCGGGCGAGACGGTGGCGGCGCTGTTCCAGGTGTAGAGGCCGAGACTGAGCGGATACAGGTGCTGGTCGGAGAGCATCACCATCGGTAGGAAGAAGTTGTTCCAGATGGCCGTGAGCTGAAAGAGAAAGACGGTCACAAACCCGGGCCCGAGCATCCGCAGGCTGACCCGCACATAGGTCTGCAGCTCGCCCGCGCCGTCGACCCGGGACGCCTCCAGCACCTCGTTGGGCACATAGCCGCTGCTGAGCAGGCGGGCGAGATAGACGCCGAAGGGGTTGAAGAGCACCGGGACGAAGACCGACCAGAAGGTGTTGACCATCCCGATCTCGGAGGCCACCAGATAGAGCGGAAGGGCCAGCACGGTCGGCGGCACCATGACGCCGGTGAGGACGAGCCCGAAGAACTTCTCCTTGTGCCGGAACTCGTACTTGTCGAAGGCGTAGCCCGCGGCGACGCTGATGAGCGAGCCGGCCAGGGCCCCGACGACCGCGTACAGCAGGCTGTTGACGTACCACTCGCCGTAGAGCCCGCCGTCCATGGAGAACAGGTCGGAGAGGTTGCGGGCGAAGGAGAAGTCGCCGAGGGAGAAGATGTCGCTGCCGAAGAGGGCGTCGGCGTTCTTGGTGGACGCCAGCACCAGCCACAGCGCGGGCAGCATGGTGTAGAGGGCGGCGATCAGGACCACGGCGTTGGCGATGCCGCGGCTGGTCAGCTTGGAGCCGCCGAAGGGTTTGCCGAGCGGCCTGGACGGTCCCCGGGAGGGGTTCACGGGGGTGGTGGGTGTGGTCGTGGTCATCACGCTCTCCGTTCCCGGCGGCCCGACCAGCGCGTCACGGCGTACGACAGGACGCAGGTGACGATCAGGAGGATGACGGAGGCCGCGGAGGCGAGTCCGTAGTTGTTGCGGCGGAAGGCCGCGTCGTAGATGTACATGTTCGGGGTGAAGCGGGAGTTGACCATCGGGGTGGCCTGGTTCATCAGCATGGGCTCGGTGAACAGCTGCAGCGCGCCGATCAGGGAGAACATGCACACCATCACCACGGAGGCCCTGATGATGGGCACCTTGACCTGGAGCGCGGTGCGGATGCCGCCGGCGCCGTCGATGGTCGCCGCCTCGATCACCTCGCGCGGCAGCGCCTGGAGCGCGGCATAGAAGATGATCATGTTGTAGCCGAGGCCGCTCCACAGGGCGATGTTGACGATCGACGGGAGCACGGTGTGCAGGCCGAGGAAGTCGATGGTGATGTCGGCCTGGGCGAAGAGCTTGATCACCGGGCTGAGCCCCGGGGTGTAGAGGTACAGCCAGATGACGGCCGCGATGATGCCGGGGACGGCGTGCGGCAGATAGAGCAGCATCTGCGAGGTCCGCCGCAGCCGGATGAGACCCGAGTCGAGCAGCAGGGCGAGCGCGAGGGCGCTGACGACCACGGTGGGAACGAAGATCACGCAGTAGAGGGCGATGGTGCCGAACCCGGAGAGGAAGCTGGGGTCCTGCAGCACCGCCAGATAGCTGCGCAGTCCGGTGAAGACGGTCTCCCCGCCGCCGAAGCCCAGCCCGCTGTGGTCCTCGCCGAAAAAGCTGAGGTAGATGGCGTAGCCGACGGGGACGAGGAACACGGCGATGAGCAGTGCCGTGAAGGGGGTCAGCAGGACGGTGGCGGCGATCCGCTGCTGGCGCCGTCCGATTCTGCGGGGCGGGTCGGCGGCGGCCGCCTGTGGCGGCGCCGTCCGTCTTGAGGACGTGACTGTGCTCACGGGATACCTCGGCTCAGGCGTGGTGAGTGCGGCTTTTGAAGGTGCGGTGCGAGGTGGCGGAGCGGGCTCAGTCGGTGGTGACCGACAGGCCGAGGCTCTTCAGGTCGGGCATGGTTCTGCTCTGGGCTTCCCGCAGGGCCTCCAGGACGGTGCCGCTGCCGGCTCCGGCCCGAGCGAGCCCGTCGTCGCCGGAGGTGGTGGTCGAGACCATCCGCGGCCCCCACTTCCAGCTGGAGGTGATCATCTCGGCCTGCTTCCCGAAGAGACCGAAGATGTCCTGTCCGGAGTAGTAGCTGGTGTCCATCTCCTTGCGGGCCACCGGGACCAGGCCGGGCACGGACGGGAAGGCGCTGCTGACCCCGCTGGCGAGCTTGGCGCGCAGGGCGTCGGGGCTGGTCACCATCCAGGAGATGAACTCCATGGCCTCCTTGGGGTGCCGGCTGTCCTTGGTGACCATGAAGGTCGACCCACCCTGCGTGCTCACCTTGGGCTTCGCCGGATCCCACTGCGGCATCGGCGCGATGGCCCATTTGCCCTTGCCGTCGGGGGTGGACGCCATCATGGAGCCCGCGGCCCAGGCGCCCGCCAGATAACCGGCCGTCTCGCCGCTGCGCAGATGGGCCCGCCACTGCTGGCTGGAGCCGGGTTCGACGCGCACCAGGTCGTCGTCCATCAGCCGCTGCCAGTAGCCGGCGACCTTGCGGGTGGGGGCGTCGTCCATGGAGACGCGCCAGGTGTCGTTGGAGGTCTGGTACCACTGGGCCCCGGCCTGCCAGGCGTACCCGGCCATATAGAGGGTGCCGCCGGTGGTGAAGAGGCTGGCGATCCGGGAGCGGGGCTGTTCCTTCTTGAGCTTGCGGGCCGAACTCTCGAACTCCGCCCAGGTCTTGGGGACCGGGATGTGGTTCTTGGTGAAGATGTCCTTGCGGTACAGGAAGACCATCGGCTCGATGTCCACCGGTACGGCGTAGGTGCGCCCGTCGAAGGTGGTGAGGTCCAGCGCCTGCGGCAGGATCTTGCGGCGTACCGAGTCGGGCAGCAGCTTGGAGATGTCCCGGGGTACGCCGTCGATGGTGAAGCTGGGCAGCTGGGGGTATTCGATGGTGGCGACATCGGGGGCGTTGCCCGCGCGGGCGGCGTTGCTGAGCTTGGCCCAGCCGCCCTGCTCGCCCGAGGGGACCTGCTGGAAGTTCACCTTGATGTCGGTGTGGGTGCGGTTGAACTCGTCGACGACCTCCTGACTGCCGCGCAGCGCCGACCAGAAGGTGAGGCGCACGGGACCGTCACCGGCGGTGTCGGACCCGCGGCTGGTGGAGCAGCCCGCCAGGACGAGGACGAGCAGCGTGAGCAGTGCGGTGGTGCCCGCCGTAGCCCGGTGTCCGGGCATCGGGCGTCCTGGGAGTCTATGACCAGGCATGGACCCTCCCCTGATTCAACGGTGGAGTCAGAGGGAATCCTGAGCGCTTGACTGAAATTCCGTCAATACATCGAACAGTAGAAACTAAATCGGTCAAACGCTCAGAGGAGCTGGGCGGTGGAATCCCGGACCACCAGGTCCGGCAGCAGCTCCAGATGGCGGGCGGCGCCGGCCCACCGCCCGGCCCGGGTGCGCTCCAGCTGGCGGGTCAGCAGCTCCAGCGCCGCCTGCCCGACCTCCGCCTTGGGCGGGGCCACCGCCGTCAGCGCGATCTGCCCCATGTCGGCGACCACGTCGTTGTAGGCCACCACCGAGCAGTCGCGCGGCACCTCGATACCCGCCTCGCGCAGTCGCTGGACCAGCACCAGCGCGTCCATGTCGCCGTGGATCAGGGCGGCGGTGGCCCCGGCGCGGCGCACCGCGGCGGCCAGGTCGGCCTCCCGCTCGTCGCGCGGGTGGGGATCGGGCCCCGCGGTGCGCGAGCTGAGCATCACCGGACACCCCTCGCCGATGCCGCGGGCCGCGGTCTGCGCGGCGAACTCCGACCGGATCACCCGTGCGGTGGGGCTGTCGTCGCGCGCCGCCAGTACGATCCGCGGGTGCCCCAGCGAGATCAGGTGCTCCAGCGCCAGATGCACCCCGTAGGCGTGGTCCGAGCGCACACAGTCCAGCCCGTAGATCGCGCTGCCCCGGTGGGGCCGGCGCTCCACCAGCACCACGGGGACCTCCAGGGCGGCGAGCCAGGCGTGGTCCGCCCGCGCCTCCGCCTCGGTGCGCCAGCGCGGGGCGAGCAGCAGCCCCCGCGCGCCCGCGTCCAGCGCCTGGCGGACCGCGCGCTCGGTCCCGCGCTCGTCCGCGGCGATGTGCAGCGCGAGCCGCAGCCCGGCCTTCTCGGCGGCCTCGCGCGCCGCCTGGACGACCTCGGTGAGGTAGGTGTTGCGCTCCGGGACCACCATGCCGATGGTGTCGCCGGTGGCGGTGGACTCCGTGGGCATGGGCCGCAGCGAGCGCGCCACCCCGTGGCCACGGCGCAGCTCCCCGCGCTGGGCCAGCTCCTCCACGTCCCTCCGTACGGTGACGACGGACACCGCCAGCTCATCCGCTAGATCGGTGATCCGGGCACTGCCCCGGGCCTCCACGAGGGCCGCGATCCGTGCCTGCCGCTTCTGCGCCGGCTCCCGCATGTTCCCCACCTCCGACGCGATCGGCTTTCGTCTTCATATCGAAACACCGCCATAGTAGCGATCATTCGATCAGAAAGCAGTCGTCGGGTGACCGGGGCAGTCAGCAGTCGGTGATCCCCCGCGCCCGCAGGGCCGACCGCAGCGCCCGAGTCGCGTAGTACGTCCGCGACTTGACGGTTCCGGGAGGCACCCCGAGCACCCGGGCCGCCTGGCTCACGCTGCGGTCCAGATAGTGCAGCTGCAGCAGCACCTCCCGCTGCGGGGGTGCCAGGTCCGCCAGGGCGTCCCACACCACCCGGGCGGTGAGCGTCTGATCGACCGCGTCCGGCGCGGCCGGCATCGCCATATCGGCCTCACCGGCCATGTCCATCCGCGGTTCCACCTGGTCCTGGTGCGCGTCGCGGACCAGGTCGCCGACCAGATCGTCCACCACCGTGAACAGCCGGTGGCGGGCGGTGGCGTCCATGGGGCCGACGTCCATCGGCCGCTGCCAGGCCCGGATCGCCACCTCCTGCACGATGTCCTGGGCCCGGTGCCAGTCCCCGCCCAGTAATCGGGCCGCCAGCCGGAGCAGCGCCGAGCCATGGCGCCGGTACAGCGTGGTCAAGAAAGTGTCGGCGTCGGTCATGACGGCCGCGTTGATGTCCATCGTCCCGTTCCCCCCGAGGCGAATGTGTTGATGGCGGGAGCGTAAAAGAAGGGGGACGCCGATTGAGTGACGAAAGTCTGACGACACACCACGGCCGGAAGAGCACGGTGCCCGAAACGGGCTCGACTAAGATCCCTAGTTGTGCGATTTACGGTGTTAGGCCCGGTCAGGGCGTGGCGCGAGGACGCCGAACTGGAGCTGGGCCCGCCCAAACAGCGAGCGCTGCTGGCGCTGTTGCTGGTGCGGGCAGGGCAGCCGGTGGCCCTCAGCGAGATCGTCGACGTCCTGTGGGCACAGGATCCGCCGAGTACCGCGGTGAATGTGGTGCACCGCCATGTGGGCTCGGTGCGCCGGCTGCTGGAACCGGGCCTGGCGGCGCGGGCGGAGGGCAGCCGGCTGGTGCGCAGCTCCGGCGGCTACCGGCTGAACGCCGACCCGGACGCGCTGGATCTGCTGCGCTTCCGGCACCTGAGCGAATCGGCGCGGCGCACCGCCGCCGAGGGGCAGCCGGAGCGGGGGGCCGAGCTCTTCACCCGGGCGCTCGCCCTGTGGCAGGGGCCGACCGCCACCGGAGTCCCCTCCGACATCCAGACCCATCCCGTCTTCTCCGGTGTCGACCGTGAACTTCTGGCCATCGCCAAGGAGGCCGCCACCACGGCGCTGGCCTCCGAGGTCCCGGAGCAACTGCCCACCGTGCTCCAGCAGTTCGCCGGCCACCACGCGCTGGACGAGACTCTGCAGGCCCAGCTGATCCGGGTGCTCGCCACCACCGGACGGCGGGCCGAGGCCCTGGAGGTCTTCTCCACGGCGCGGAACCGGCTGGCGGACCAGCTCGGGGTGGCGCCCGGCCCGGAATTGCGCGCCGCCCACCGCGAGGTGGTGCCCCGGTCGACCCCGGCCCCCGCCGAGCCGGTCCAGCCCACCCCTCCGGCGACGCCGCCCGCCCCGGCAGTCCGCCCGGCTCAACTGCCGCCCGATCTGCCCGCGTTCAGCGGACGTCACAGCGAACTCGCCGGTATCCACGCCCTGCTGCCCGAGGGCTCCGGGATCGCCTCACCGGCCCCGCTGGTGATCAGCGCGATCGACGGGATGGCCGGGATCGGCAAGACCGCGCTGGCCGTGCACTGGGCCCATCGGATCGCCCACCGCTTCCCGGACGGACAGCTCTACGCCAATCTGCGCGGCTTCGATCCGACCGGTTCGATGATGTCGCCGAACGAGGCGCTGCGCGGATTCCTCCACGCGCTGGGGATCCCGCCGAGCCGGGTGCCCACGGGTCTGGACGCCAAGACCGCGCTGTACCGCAGTCTGCTGGCGGGGCGGCGGATGCTGGTCCTGCTGGACAATGTGGTGGACTCCCAGCACGTACGGCCGCTGCTGCCCGGTTCCCCCGGCTGTCTGACCATCGTCACCAGCCGCAATCAGCTGCACGGTCTGATAGCGGGCGAGGGGGCCCGTCCTCTTACTCTGGGGCCGCTGTCCCCGGCCGAGTCCCATGAGGCACTCGTCCGGCGGCTGGGCACGGACCGGGTCGCCGCGGAGCCGCAGGCGGTGGCGACCATCATCCGGCTGTGCGGGCGGCTGCCGCTCGCGCTGGCGGTGGTGGCCGCCCGCGCCGCGACCCGTCCTTCCTTTCCCCTTTCTTCTGTCGCCGCCGAGTTGCGCGAGAGCCAGGGCAACCTCGACGCGTTCGCGGGCGCCGATCCGAGCACCGACGCGCGGAGCGTCTTCTCCTGGTCCTACCGGGCGCTGGAGCCGGAGGCCGCCCGGCTGTTCCGGCTGCTCGCCCTGCACCCGGGGCCCGAGGTCTCCACCGCGGCGGCCGCGAGCCTGGCCGGGCTGCCGCTCCGGGTCACCCGGGCCCTGCTGGCCGCGCTCACCCGCGCCCATCTGCTGGTGGAGCACGACCCGGGCCGCTACACCTTCCACGATCTGCTGCGGGCGTACGCCATGGAGCTGGTCCAGGACCATGAGGCGGAGGAGATCCGCCAGGACGCCCGGCACCGGATGTTCGACCACTATCTGCACACCGCGCGCACCGCCGCCACGCGGCTCGCCCCGCACCGGACCGAACCGCTGCCCGTGTCCCCGGCCCGGCCCGACGCGGCGCCCGAGCACCTCGGTGGCCAGGAGCGCGCCGAGGCATGGCTCTCGGCCGAGCGCCGCGTACTGCTGTCGGTCGTCGAGCAGGCACGGGACCACGGATTCCCGGCCCACGCCTGGCAGTTGGCCGTGACACTGGAGCTCTTCCTGGACCGGCGCGGCCACTGGCAGGAGCAGACCGCCGTCCAGCGCACCGCGCTGGGGGCGGCACGGGCCCTGTCCGATCGGCTCGGCCAGGCGCACAGCCACCGCACCCTGGGCTTCGCCGAGGGACGGCTGGGCCGGTACGAGGAGGCGTACGGCCATCTCGAGCGGGCGCTGGAGCTGTTCACGGAGCTCGGCGAGCGGGGCGGGCAGTCCCGCACCCTGCGCGCCCTGGCCTTCCTGGCCAACTGTCAGGGCCGCTACCAGGAGGCGCTGGACCACTACCGGCCCGCGCTCGGCCACTATGTCGCCCTGGACCACATCAGCGGACAGGCCAGCGTGCTCAACGAGATCGGCTGGACCCATATCCTGCTCGGTGAGTACGAACACGCCCTGGCCCGCTGCCGGGAGGCGGTCGAACTGCACCGGCGGATCGGCGACGCGTCCGGCGAGGCCGCCGCGCTGGACAGCCTGGGGTACGCGTACCACCACCTCGGACGGTATGAGCAGGCCCTCACCTCATACGGCCGGGCGCTCGCCATCTACCGCGAGATCAGCGACCGGTATCTGGAGGCCGACACCCTGCACCACCAGGGGGACACCCGGTTGGCCCAGGGCGATGTGGCCACCGCCCGCACCGACTGGCGGCGGGCCCTGGAAATTCTCCAGGAGCTGAACCACCCCGATGCCCGGGTCCTCGACGGCAAACTGGGGCAGTACCGGCAGTCGCCGCATCCGGCCTCGGCTCTGAGCGGATGACGGGGCCTGGTGTGCGTGGTCTTCCGCGCTGTCGCATCCACGGCGGGGCGCCTCCGGATCGTCGGGACGGTGTGCGGCCGGGCCGCTCGGGCGCGGCCGTGCACCGGGTTCTCCCTGCCGTACGTACGGGCCCGGTGAGTTGCTCAACCGGGTGGGAAAAATCTTTGTGAGCGCCCTCCGGAGGGCGGCCGCGCAGGGTACCAGCAGGTAATGATCTCTGTCCCGGCTTTATTCACTAGTGATGAGGTCTCCACGACCGAGCCACACCAGGTACTAGCGTCCGGTGTCACTCCGAACCAAGGAGGGCGCTGTGCCATCAGCAATCCTCACCAGATCCATCGCCTCCAGCCGTACCATCGGCACCGGGCTCATCATCGGGGCGCTCGCCGTCACCCTGGCGGCGATCCTCATTCCGGTGTCGTTGTTCGGTGAGAGCAGCGTGGCTCAGCCGCGCAATGGCGTCACGGACGACGGCGGTGGGACGGTCAGCACCCAGTACGGTCCGCTCACGGCCACTGACCGGGACTTTGTCCGCAAAGTCAGGCTCGCCGGAACGTGGGAGGGGCCCGCCGGGCGCCTCGCCCAGGAGCGTGGCGGCCGGGACGCCGTGAAGACCGCCGGTGAGCATCTCATCGAGGGACACACCGAACTCGACCGCCGCTCCGAGGAGGTCGGCCGGGCCCTCGGAATCCAGCTGCCCAGTCAGCCCAACGCACAGCAGCAGGGCTGGCTGAATGAGATGACCAATGCCGGCAGCAGCGCCGAGTTCGAGCGGGTTTTCGCAAACCGGTTGCGCGCCGCTCACGGCAAGGTGTTCAACCTTGTGGCGCAAGTGCGAGCCGAGAGCCGCAACTCCATGGTCAGATCTCTGGCCACCAGGGCCAATGCCATCGTTCTCGACCACATCACGGTCCTCGAGGACACCGGGCTTGTCGACTTCGACGCCCTCTAACGACTAAGTGAAGTGATCTCATGAGGCAACAGACCCACAAACGCGGGCGGTTCACGAACAAGACCGTCGCCATCGTCGCCGCGCTGGCGCTCGGTGGCGGCGGGGCCGCGATCATCGCCGCCAACGCGTCCGCCCACGGCGACAAGAGCGGCTCCGACCAGAACAACACCGTGGCCGCGAAGGCGGGGACGATCCAGTGCCCCGATGTGGGGCAGCAGCTGAGTGACGTGCCGTCGAAGGCCAGGCCCGAGGTCGACAAGAACCTGGCCGAGCTGGACAACCAGGTGGCCAAGGCGTACCAGCAGATGAACCAGCAGCAGGGTTCGAACGACGCCGTGCTCTCCAAGCTCAACGACGACCGCTCCCAGACGCTGAACAACATCGGCTCGGCCATGGGCGGCGACAACTCCCAGCTGCAGGGCATGGCCGACTGCAAGTGGCAGGAGGTCGCCAACCAGGCCGGCCAGGGCCAGGACGGTCAGCAGCAGGGCGGCGACCAGCAGGGCGGTCAGCAGCAAGGCGGCGACCAGCAAGGCGGCGACCAGCAGGGCGGTCAGCAGGGCGGCGACCAGCAAGGTGGCGACCAGCAGGGCGGCGAGGGCGCCAACGAGGTGCCCGGCAACGCCGGCGGCCAGGCCGGCAACGGCCCGGCGCAGGACGACTTCGTCGACATCACCAAGGTGCAGCCGAACGTCCAGCAGCCGCCGGAGGCCCAGGGGAACGGCTCCGCCGGCACCTTCTCCTCGGAGTGCGGAGTCGGCGACCCCGGGCTGCGCAACAGTGACAACGTCATCGTCGCGCCCGGTGTCGGCAACGGCGCCCACCACATGCACGACTACGTCGGCAGCGACAAGAACGACGCCTTCGCCAACAACCAGACCTTCGAGCAGGGCGGCACCTCCTGCGAGAACCAGGACGACAAGTCGACCTACTACTGGCCCGTGGTCCGCGCCCAGGACGGCAAGGACGAGGCGGACGCCGACCAGCTCGGCGGCGGCCAGGAGGGCAACGTCGGCACGATCCTGACCCCCAAGAGCTCCAAGATCGAGTTCAAGGGCAACGCGCAGAGCAAGGTCACGGCGATGCCGAAGTTCCTGCGCATCATCACCGGTGACGCCAAGGCGTTCACCAACGGCGACAAGAACGCCAACGCCTCCTGGAGCTGCACCGGCTTCGAGGACCGTCAGCTGACCGACAAGTACCCGCTCTGCCCCGAGGGCAGCTCGGTCACCCGGACCTTCGACTTCCAGAGCTGCTGGGACGGCCAGAACATCGACAGCGCCAACCACCGTGACCATGTGGCGTTCGCGGGCGAGGACGGCTCCTGCCCCAACGGCTTCAAGGCCATCCCCCAGCTGGTGAACACCATCACCTACGACGTGCCGGCCAACACCCCGTTCGCCGTGGACGGCTTCCCCGAGCAGTTGCACAAGCCCATCACGGACCACGACGACTTCATCAACGTGATGTCGGAGGACCTGATGAACGAGGCGGTGGACTGCATCAACAGCGGCAAGCAGTGCGGCTGATGGAACACACTCACCAGGCGCGCGTCGGCCGGAAGGCCGGCGCGCGCCGCGCTGTCACCGGGCACTTACACCAGGCCGCGGACGACGAGGCGGCCACCGACCCTCCGGCGGTGGAGCACCCGGACGCCGAGGGGTTCCCGGGGCCGGAACATACCGACCGACCGGTCCGTCCCCCCTCGGACCAGGAGCTCACCCGGCAGTTGGGGGAGGGCTACCGGTCGGGCAGCAGCAGTCCGGCCGCGGCCGACCTGCTCTACCGCCGCCACCACCCGGCGACCCTTCGCTACGCCCGGACCTGCTGCCGTGACCCCCACGACGCCGAGGATCTGGCCTCCGAGGCGTTCTTCCGCACCTTCCAGGCCGTTCGCGCCGGGGGCGGTCCGCGGGGCCCCTGGCGGCCGTATCTGCTCACCGTGGTGCGCCATACGGCGATGGAGTGGAGCGCCGGGGAGCGCCGGGTGCTGCTCACCGCCGACTTCGAGTCCTGGCGGCAGCACGCGTCCACGGCCGACCCCCAGCAGCATCTGGTGGCCCGGGAGGACCGCCGCTCGCTCATCCGCAGCTTCCGGGGACTCCCCGAACGCTGGCAGACCGTGCTGTGGCTGACCCTCGTCGAGGAGGAACCCCCGCACCGGGTGGCCATGGTCCTCGGCATCTCCCCCAGCGGGGTGACCTCGCTTGCCTTCCGGGCCCGGGAGGGGCTGCGGGAGTCGTATCTGCGGGCCCATCTGGAGTCGGCACGCGACGACCGGTGCCGGCACTACAGCGGCCGGCTCGGCGCCTCGGTGCGCCGCGGCGGGGTGCGCGGCCGGGCACTCGCGCGCCATCTCGCCGAATGCGCCTTCTGCTCCCACGCCTACCGCGAACTCCTCGGCCTGAACGCCGCGATGCGCACGGCCCCGCGTACGGCGGCACCCGCCGGGGCGAGGGGCTGAGCCGCCCCGTTCCGGCGGTCCCGGCGGGCTCCCCGAGCCGCCAGGAGCAGCGAAAACCGCCGACCGCGTGAGCGCGGCCGGCGGTTCGCCTCCTGTTGGCGTAAGTCCTGGTCAGAGTCCGTTGACGCGCGCCTCCCTGGCGATGCCCAGCGGCCGGACACCGGGGGGCGCGCCGGTACGGGTCCGGCGACTCACCCGGGACGCGTGCCGCCGTATCCGGTCCACCTGCGCCATCAGCCTGCGGCCGCGCAGCGCCATCTCCAGCTCGAAGCGTATTCGGGGGTCCCGGAGGCCGGGCCCGAAGAGCTTCTCGATCTGGCGCAGCCGGTATCGCACGGTCTGCGGGTGCACCTTGAGGGCCTTGGCCGCCTCGGGGGCGCCACCGCCCTCCAGCCAGGCCAGCAGCGTCATCTGCAGGCGCTCGCTCTGCCGGGGGGTCAGCCCGACCAGCGGCTTGAGCCACCGGGCGGCCAGCGCCCGGACCAGCGACTCGTCCTGCAGGAGCAGCAGCATCGACAGATGGTCGTCGACGAAGAGCACCCGGGCCTCGGGGCCGGAGCGGGCGGGCGCCAGGGTCAGCAGGCGCCGGGCCCAACGCAGCGAGGAGGCCGCGTCGTTGAGCGGCACCACATGGCCCACGGCCGCGGTACGGCCGCGCAGCGCGGTCTCCAGCGCCGCCCGGGTGCCGGGCTCGGCCGGGGTGGGTTCCCGCTCCGGGTCCTTCTCGCCCTCCTGGGCGGCGGCGGTGCCGGTGTCCGGGGTGGGTCCCGGGTCCGCGTCCGGGTCGGGGATCAGCAGGCACAGCTCGTCGCCGACCGCGCCGATGAGGGTGTCTCCCAGCACGGCGGCCAGCTGCGGGGCCTCGCCCGGGGTGGGCAGGGCGATGGCCTGCACCGTCTCGGGAAGCGGCCAGCGGGCGGCCCGGGAGAGCTCCACCAGGGTGCGCTCGGAGACCGCCACCTCGCCGATGAGGGCCTCGAACAGATCGCGCCGGGCCCGCTCGGGCGGCACCTCGGCCAGCGCCTCCTCACCGGAGGCGGCGGCCGGCTCGCCCGCGCCGTCCTCGCCCGCCTTGCGGTGGCCGAGTGCGGTCAGGAGAGCCTGCTCGACTCCCCATCGGACCTTGTCTCGCTCAGAGTCCTCCAGGAGTTCGGCGAATCCCGGGATTCTGTGCCGAAGGTTCTCAACCACCTCGTCGGCCAGGGACGGGAGTTCATTGCGCAGCACTCGGGTCCACTCGCCACGGGGGCGGGACCAGATGCGGTTCACGAGTTCGCCCATCATTACCTCGTTCTTGCCGGGGGGAGACCTGGCCGTTGGGGGGTCGGTCAGGTCCGTGGAGGTTGCCTCCGTCACCGGTTCGTCCAGTACCGGTCAGGGAGTCGAGGGTCCTCCGCTACGTCATAGAGGACTCCGCCCCCTCCCGGTCCCGACACTTTGCCGGTTCTTTGCCATTGAGACGACAGTGGATCAGCCGGGAACGGTGTGGGCACGGTTCGTCCACTAGAAGTTGTCACGTTACGACAAATCTTATGGAGATCAGGTGTACTTCCGAGAAGCTGCTGCCCCCAAGACGACTTTGACGTATCTCGTCACCCGCGCGAATCCGCGCGATCGGGAGGCTCCAATGTCCATGTCCCAAACGCCGCTCCCCTCCTCGCAGGGGCGTCACGGGGGACGCCGAGCTCGTGGCGGACGACGAGCCGCTCGCCGGACCCAGCAGCGTGATCCGTCCGGCATCGGATGGCCACGCAGCATCAGGATCTATGCCATCGTCGGCACCATCGCACTGTCCCTGTACGTGACATGGAGCGCCGGCGCGTTCTCGAAGATGTTCGTGTTTCTCGACTTCGGGGCGGGCGTACTGGCGCTGGTCTGCCTGACGTCGGCGGTGCTGTGGGGGCTCGCCGCGACCGACCAGATGATCCTGCACACCAAACAGCGGCTGATCGCCCAGGCCATCCACCGGGCGGCCGCGGTCGCCGGACTGCTCTTCCTCGCCGTTCACATCTGGGTCAAGGTCGCGGAGAGCCACACCAACACCGCGTCCATCGCGATACCGTTCGCTGACGCAAATCAGCCGGTGCTGATCGGGCTCGGCACCATCGCCGGCTATCTCTTCGTGATCGCCGCGGTGACCGGTGCGGCCCGCAGCTCGTTCGCCTCCAGGGGCAACTCCCGCTGGCGCTACCGCTGGTGGCGGGCGCTGCATGTGGGCGCCTACCCCGCGTGGTGCGCCGCGCTGATCCACGGTCTGAAGGCGGGACGCGCCGCCAAGATCTGGGCGACCTACGGCTACATCGCGGCGCTCGCCGGTGTGGCCATCGCGCTGTGGCTGCGGCTGGTGCAGCGGCGGCGCCAGGACATCGACCGGGCGGACGGCATCGAGGTCAGGAACCCGCCCGCCCGCAGCATGCAGGAGGGCCGGACCGGGCGGTCCGATCCCACCGTGCCGCGCCCCCGTTCGGCCGAGCCCGGCCGGTATGACAGCCAGCCGCTCGGTGCCTCTCGCGGGTGGGACCGGTGATCACGACGAAACCCAGGCTCGCCTGTGTCGATCCGCCCCGGCTGCTGGCCGGGCTCGACGAGGTGTACCGGCTCGACCGCGTCGGCCATCTGACCGTCCATGGCACCATGCCGGCCCTCCGGGCGGACGAGCTCGTGGCGCTCGCGGAGAACATCGATCTGCGCGGGCGCGGCGGCGCCGGTTTCCCCTTCGCCAAGAAGGTCCAGGCCGTCGTGGAGTCGGCCGGCCGGCGCGAGGGCCGCTGCACCGTGGTGGTCAACGGCAGCGAGGGTGAACCCAGTTGCCTCAAGGACACCGCACTGCTGCTGCACACCCCGCATCTGGTGATCGACGGCGCCGTGCTGGCGGCCGAGGCGCTCGGCGCCGAGGAGGTGGCCATCGCGGTGCACCGCCAGGATGTCGAGGAGTCCGTGGCCGCCGCGATCGCCGAGCGCGGCCCCAGTGGTGTCCCGGTGGGGGTGAGCCGCACCCCGGACCGGTTCGTGGCCGGTGAGGGCGGCGCGGTGATCAACGGCATCAGCGGCGCCCCGGCCATCCCCAACGGCCGGAAGATCCGGACCAGCGACAGCGGGCTCAGCGGACTGCCCACCCTGCTGTCCAACACCGAGACCTTCGCCCAGCTCGCGGTGGCCGCCCGGATGGGCGCCCTGCCGTACCGCTCGGTGGGGCTGCCCACCGAGCCGGGCACCACGCTGCTGACGGTCGGTGGCAAGTACGTGATGGAGACACCCACCGGGGTGCCGCTGACCTACGTCCTGGAGCTGTGCGGCCTCACCCCCGGTCAGGCGGTGCTGGTGGGCGGCTACCACGGCAAGTGGCTGGACCCCAAGAGCATCAACGCCGCCACCATCTCCCGGGAGTCCATGAAGAAGTACGGCGCCCGGCTGGGGGCCGGTGCGGTACTGCCCATCCCCGAGAACACCTGCCCGCTCGGCGAGACCGCGCGGATCGCGCGCTGGCTGGCCGCCGAGACGGCCGGTCAGTGCGGGCCCTGCTTCATCGGGCTGCCCGCGATCGCGGACGCCATCGGCCAGGTGGAGCGCGGCGGTGGCCAGTCCTCGATCGACAATGTGCGCGCCTACGTCAACTCGGTGAAGAAGCGCGGGGCCTGCAGCCATCCCGATGGCACCGCCGGTTTCGTGACCACCGCGCTGGACGCGTTCCCCGAGGAGTTCGAGGCGCATGCGCTCGGGTCCGGCTGCGGGCGGCCCACGATGGGGGTGCTGCCGCTGCCGGAGGACGCGCTGCCGCTCGCCCTGCCGCCCGCCCCGCTGAACCCCGCGGCGCGCGACGAGCGCCGCCAGCGGGGGCCGATGGAGAAGCTCCTGGTGGACTGGTCGCTGTGCCAGGGCCATGGGCTGTGCGCGGACATCCTGCCGCCCGAGGTGCTGACGCTCGGGATCGACGGCTATCCGTCCTCGGCCAACATGGAAGTGCCCCGGCAGCTGCGGGCGCAGGCGGTCCGCGCGGTCCGCCGCTGCCCCGCCCTGGCGCTGCGCATCGAGGAGTAAATCGAGGAGTAAGGGGACGATCCAGCCGCACCACCGACACCGCGACGGCCGTGAGAAACGGCCGTCGACTGCTGTGCGCTCAGCGATCCGGAGAATTTTGCGTCCGGTGACAAATTCGCAAGCCGCTGAACGCCGGTCCGCACGGGCTCCGTATGGACCGGCGTCGGCGCAATCACCGCCGGACCGATCGAGATTGCAGAGGAATGGCCATGGAGAAGCGGCGTCACATCGCATTCGCCGGCGTGTCGGTAGCGATGGTTCTGCTGACGGCGGCTTGCGGCAGCAGCAAGGACAACAGCGCGGGCAGCGCCAATGTGCAGCCGGCGGGCGGCAGCCAGACCGTGGGCGCGGGGGCCTCCGCGTCGGCGGGCGCGGGGGCCGCGGCCGGTACCGGCGGCGGGTACGAGGCGGGCGGTGACACCGGCGCCGGCGCGGGCGGCGAGGCCGAGCGCACCGGTCCGGCGAAGCAGCTGGCGGTCAAGGAGGACGCCAAGCTGGGCAAGTTCGTCACCGACAGCAAGGGCTGGACGCTCTACCGGTTCGACGAGGACACCCCCAAGCCGGCCAAGTCCAACTGCAACGACGACTGCGCCACCAAGTGGCCCGCGGTGCCCGCGGACGACGCCGCGGCCACCACCGGTATCGAGTCCGGCAAGCTGGGCTCGGTCACCCGCTCCGACGGCACCAAGCAGCTGACGCTGGCGGGCTGGCCGGTCTACCGCTTCGCGGGCGACAACAAGCCCGGTGACACCAAGGGCCAGGGCGTGGGCGGCACCTGGAACGCGCTGGCGCCCGACGGCAAGCCGGCCGGCAAGACCGCGGCCGCGGACGACAGCCTCCAGCTGATGGTCAACAACAACGCCGAGCTGGGCAAGATCATCGTGGATGGCAAGGGCATGACCGTCTACCGGTTCAACAAGGACAGCGCCTGGCCGATGAAGACCGGCTGCCTCGGTGCCTGCCTGGACACCTGGAAGCCGGTCAAGGCCGTGGACACCACCAAGGTCGCCGGGCTCGACGCGGCGAAGGTCACCTCCTTCAAGCGCCCCGACGGCACCAAGCAGGCGGCGTTCGACTGCTGGCTGCTGTACACCTTCACCGGGGACAAGAAGCCCGGTGACATCAACGGGCAGGGCGTGAAGGGCACCTGGTTCGCGGTCACCGACAAGGGCAAGAAGGCGGGCCAGTAAGGGCGACAACCACTACTTTTGGTCCACCGCGGCGGGTGGCCCGAGGCATCAGACCCCGGGCCGCCCCGCCGGATTTTCTACGGGAGGTTGATGTGTCACTCGCTCTCCGTGCCACCGCGGTCGGCGCGGCCCTGCTGTTTCTGGCCGGCTGCGGTGGAGGCGATCGGACACATGGCGCCGGCCACGAGCAGAAGAAGGTGTCCCCCGACACCAAGGAGTTCGCCAAGCCAGGGAAGCCCGCGCCGCTGACGAAGATCGCCGATGCCATCGGCTGCAAGGCCACGATCGTCACCGAGGCGGAGGAGCTGCGCCAGGGCTCCTGCGGGTCCGGTCAGAAGCGGTTCACGATGGTCACCTTCGCCACCGACAAGGGCCAGCACGACTGGCTGACCACGTCGAAGGACTACGGGGGCATGTACCTGGTCGGCAAGCGCTGGTCGGTCACCGGCCTGTCCATGGGCTCACTGGAGCCCCTGCGCGAGAAGATCGGCGGATCGCTCGAGAAGGGGATGTCCATGTCCCACGGCGGGTCCCACGGCGGGACCAAGACGGGGGACGGAATGGACGGCATGGACAGGATGGACGGCATGGACGGCATGGACGGCTCGGCGAGCCATGCCGGTCACGACGGGAAGAAGTGACCGCGGCGCCCGCCGACCAGGCGGTGAGCGTGACTCAAGCCCCTCAGGCCGCCCGGGAGTCCGCCCACTTGACCAGGTCCGGGTCGGCGAGGGTGGAGACCCACACATCGACCGGCGGGGGCTCGTCCACCGGCTTGCGCGGGCCCACGCCGAGCACCCTCAGGCCGGCGCGCGAGGCGGACAGAAACCCACAGTGGGAGTCCTCCACCGCGAGGGCGTCCCCGGGGGCCGCCCCGCACAGCCGGGCGGCCTCCAGATAGACGTCGGGATACGGTTTGGGCCGTACGTCCCCCTCGGGGACCAGCACATGGCCGAAGTACCGCAGCAGCCCGGCCTTGGCGAGCCCGTCCTCGACGACGTCCCGCGGGCAGTTGCTGGCCACGGCCAGCGGTGCGAAGGTGGCCGCCTTCGCGACCAGTTGGGGCGCCCCCGGCATGGTGACCGGGTCGTCGGCCACCAGCCGGCGGAAGGCGTCCAGGAGTTGTCCGGTCATTTCGTCGGCAAGTTCGGGGCGACCGGCGAACTCGGCCAGCATTCGGCCGCATTCGGTGTAGTGGAGCCCCTTCGTGCGCCGCGCGAACTCCTCGTCGGAGGCGGTTCCATGGCTTCTGAGGACCACTTCGCGCGCCTCCTCCCAGTGTCGTTCGGAATCCATCAGGGTGCCGTCACAGTCGAAGACGATTGCGGCTGGGGTCCATCCGAGAAACTTTTCGGCTGTCATCTGTCTGCCGTTCCATGGGAGGTGGAGGAATCGGCGCAGGGGATGCCTGTACCCGCGGGAGCCGCGCGGTGGAAATCGTCCTGGCGGCTCGTAAGGGCGCTGCGCGCCGACCGCTGTTGTCGTACAGGCCGTGGGATTCGCCTGCCCGAAACATAACGATCACTACGTTAGTTTGATGACCCGCAGTAAGCAAGAGGCTACTCAGTGTCGGCGTTTTGTTCGTCGTTCAGCCTGTCCGTCGTCATAGTGTTCGTCGCACGGCATGTTCGTCGCTCAGAGGTACTGGAGCACGCCGACCGCCGTGCAGATACCGGCCTGGCGCAGCCGGAAGACACACGTCCGGCCGTGGGAGGTGCACTCGACCACGGCCGGCGGATACGACTCGGTGAAGCGGATCGCCTTCATCCGACAGGCGACGGGCCGGGTCAGCGCCCCACCGGTGGCCAGCGCCGCGGCCTGCCGGGCGCCCTCCAGCAGGACCAGGCCCGGCATATGGTCGCTCCAGTGGTCGAAGAAGAACGGATGGCGGGGGTCGGCGGGGTCGAGGTAGACCACTCCCCCGTCCCTTACCACCAGGACGTCCCGGGCCGCCGGAACGGCCAGTTGCGCAGGTGAGGGCCGTACGGCGGCACGCAATCTGCGGCGCGCGGTGTGCCCGTGGACGGCGGCCCGGGTCTCCGCGTAGGTGGTGCCGTCGAGGAAGCGCGCGGTGCCCCCGGCCCATGCGAAGAGCTTGCCGCCCGCCGACAGCACGACATCCAGCCGCATCCCGGTGACGAAGCGTCCGCAGGGGCTGGTGCGGATGTCGGTGACGGCGGCCCGGCAGGTGATGTCGGAGGCCCCGTACGGCGCCCGGGGCTCGGTCTCGGGGTCCAGCCGGTAGGAGATGTCGCGGATCAGGAAGTGCGCCCCCGCGGGCACCGCGTAGAACCGCGTGGGGATGTAGATCCCCAGCTCGCGCAGGGTTTCCGCGATCATCAGCGGATGATGGCGGCCGTCTCCGCCGTGCGGGAAGGTGGGATGGGACCTCGGCCACTGGGCCGCGGCCTCGAACCGGTTGTCACCGTGCGTACGCACATCGGTGAGCAGCACCTCGGCCACCGAGACCCGGTGCACCGCCTCCCGCGCCACCGTGCGGGACCAGCTGAGCGGCCGCCCGGCGGGACCGGACGGCTCCGAAAGGCCATGAGCCTCACGAACGATCACCTTAAAATACTAATAATGTTTGACCTGTCTCGCCTCATCACCATCTCAGGCCGAAAGTCCGCTAAGTTCTCCCCGTCACATCCGACGGGGAAGGACGGCGAACACGTGCAACAACGGGCCGAACAAACACGCCGATCCCTTCTGGAGGCCGCAGCGTTCCTTTTCGACGAACGGGGATACGCGGGAACGAGCATCAGCGACATCACCTCCCGGTCCGGCCACACCAGCGGCGCGATCTATTTCCATTACACGAGCAAGGAAAGGCTCGCCCTCGCCGTGGTGGAGGAGCACTTCGCCACCTGGCCCCCGCTGATCGAGCGCTTCGCCGCCCTCGACACCCCGCCCCTGGAGCAACTCGTCCGGCTCAGCTTCGCGGTGGCCCGCGCCTTCCGCGATGACATCGTGGTGCGGGCCGGAGCCCGGCTGTGGGCCGAGCGCACCCTGATCGAGGCCCCCATGCCACCGCCCTTCGTGGGGTGGATCGACGCGGTGGGGCAGCTGATGGAGAAGGCGCGCGCCGAGGGCGATCTGGCCACGCACGTCGACCCGCTGCCCGCCGCCCGGACCGTCGTATGCGCCTTCTTCGGGCTGCACACCGTCTCCGAGGCGCTCGACGGGCGGCGGCTCGTCGAGGACCGGCTGGCCGATCTGTGGACCCTGCTGCTGCCCTCGATCCAGGCCCGGCCCGGGGACACGCTGGGCCTGCTGGCGCTCGCCCGCGGCGACGCCGCGCCGCCGTCAGAGTGAGGCGCCCGCACACATCACCAGCGTCTGGCCGGTGACCGCGCCACCCTCCGGGCCCAGCAGGAACGACGTCAGCCCCGCCACCTCCTCCGCACGGACCAGCCGTCCCAGCGGTGGCAGCACGGGCGGGGTGCGGCTACGGCCGGGATCCCGCAGCATGGGGGTGTCCGTCGGCCCCGGCGCCACCACGTTGACCGTGACCGCCCTCGGCGCCAGCTCGGCCGCCCAGGACCGGGCCAGCGCGGGCAGCGCCGCCTTGGTGGCGGCGTACTGGCTCTTGCCGGGGACGCCCGTCATCGTCCGGCTGCCCACCAGCACCACCCGGCCACCGTCCGCGACCCGGTCCACCAGCGTGTCCACCAGGACGCCCGCCGCCTGCACATGGATCCGCCACATGAGGGATCCGTCCTCGGGGTCGAGCTCCCCCAGCCGCGCCGAGCGCTGAACGCCCGCCGCGTGCACGATCGCGTCCACCCCGGACACCGGGGCGAGCACCTCGGGGAGGCCCTCCGGCCGGGACAGATCGGCCGGAATCCAGTGCAGCCGCGCAGCCGTGTGCGCGGGGGCCGTACGGCTGAGCCCGGTGATCCGCCACCCCTCGTCCAGCAGCCGGGCGGCGATCGCGGCGCCGATACCGGAGCTGACGCCGGTGACCACGGCGTGGCGGGACTCAGCCATCGGCCGCCCAATCCGGTGCGACGCGGACGTACTTGATGGCCTGGCGGTGGTAGGTGTAGGCGATGTGCAACGTGCCGTCGGAGCCCTGCCGGATGGTGGGGTAGGACAGCTCGCGGTTGAGCCGGTCGCGTGAGTTGTTGGTCAGACAGTGTCCGTCGCCGGTGTCCAGATCGCGCCGTACGGGCCAGGTCAGGCCGTGGTCGGAGGACAGCGCGAGGGTCATCGGGGCGCGGGGCGCGCCCCAGAAGGAGCCGGGTGCGGAGTCGTCCGGCGTGGCGGCCGGGGCCGGTGTCTCTCCGGTCCGCCCCTCGTCGTCGATCTCGTCGTAGAGGGACACGCGGCGGGCCGTGGCGTCCGCACGGCTGCTGTGGTTGTAGACCAGCGCGAGCCGCCCGTCGGGGAGCGGGACGTACTGCACGGAGGAGTTGTTGTTGGGCAGTTCGGTGCGGACCGGCTCGCTCCAGGTCTCCCCGCCGTCGGTGCTGTGCGAGCGGTACACCGCGTCCGCCCAGCGGCTGCGGAAGAGGGCCAGCAGGGTGGTGTCCGGCAGTTGGTGCACATTCATGTGCACACAGCCGGTCGAGCCCGGCACCGGCCGCTCACGCCAGGTCCGCCCCTGGTCGTCGCTGATCATCACCGCGCTGGTGTCGCGGTCGCCGACCCATTTGACACCGGGGGTGGCCACGCAGTGGAACACCGGCAGCAGCCACCGCCCGGAGTCCAGGACGGCCACCGGCTGACGGATGAACACCCCGCCCGCCTCGGTGGCCGGGAACAGCGTCCTCGGCGCGCCCCAGGTGACGCCCGCGTCGGCGGACACCCGCAGCCGGACCTCGGCGGTGTCCTGATCGCCCGCCCGCTGGGCGGTGTACAGCAACCACAGCTCCCCGGCCGGGGTCGGGAACAGCAGCGGGTTCTGCTCCGAGCGGGTGTCGTCGTCCGAGAGCCGCACCGGCTCGGTCCAGGTGCCGGCCCCCGGGGCGAGCCGCGAGAACCACACGGAGATGTCCGGCACGCCCTCCTGCGTACCCCCGAACCACACACAGCCGAGGTCCCCTCCGGGCAGCACAGTGAGGTTGGCGGCATGGTTCTGCACGGCAGGCGCGGGCAAGAACGCCTCCTGGCGCGCCGGATCGTCCGGGCGCGCCCGGAGCCGCCCGTCCGTCGGCGGTGTCGCGGTGTCATGGTCGGCGGTCATGGCGCCGTGCTCCTTATGATTGTGGTGATACGGAAATGTCCACGGCCGAGCGGCACGGCGGGCCGCCACCCGGGAGCAGGCCCGAGGGGCGCGGTGCCCGCCCGACGGGCGTCCGGGGTCCAGGGGCGGAGCCCCGGCCACGGCAAAGGGCCCTCCCGCGGCACGCGGCCCCGCACCACCCGGAACCCCGGGCACCCGCGGGGCGCTTCGGGCCCCGCGAAGGACCCTCCCGGCCCCCGCCTCGCCCGCACCGCACGGCACGGCGCCGCCACGGCACGAGAGCCAGGCCCCCACGGGGCGTTCGGGGTCCAGGGGCGGAGCCCCGGCCACGGCAAAGGGCCCTCCCGCGGCACGCGGCCCCGTACCACCCGGAACCCCGTGCGCCCCGGGGGGCGCTTCGGGCTCCCGCCTCGCCCGCACCGCACGGCGCGGCGCCGCCACGGCGCGCGAGCCAGGCCCCCACGGGGCGTTCGGGGTCCAGGGGCGGAGCTCATGGTTCGGGAAGGGGCGGGGTGGGGAAAGAGCCACGGGTCTACCGGTTGTACGCGGGCATCGGCCCCCGCAGCCGCGCCCCCACCTCGTCGCACGCCGCCGCCACATCCGCCGGAAGGGGCCCCGCCGCCGCGGCGGCCAGGTTGGCGCGGAGGTGCTCCACGCGGGAGCCGCCGAGCAGCAGCGCGTCCGCTCCGTCCCGCCCGAGCAGCCAGCGCAGCGAGAGGTCGACCAGCGGGATGCCCGCCTCCTCGGCGATCCGCGACAGGCTCCGTACGGCCTCGAAGAGCCCGGCGTCCCAGTAGCGCCGCCGGTACATCTCGGCCATCCGCGAGTCGCCGAAGCGCCCCGACTCCGGCTGCTCCTCAAAGGTATGACGTCCCGTCAGCAAGCCGCCGCCCAGCGGGTTGTAGACCATGGTGCGCAGCCCGCTGGTGGCCGCGTACTCCCGGTACTCCTCCTCGATCCGCCGGGCCAGCAGGTTGTACAGCTGCTGGGCCACCACCGGGCGCGGCGCGCCGACCCGGTCGGCGGTGTGGGTGATCTCGGCGATCTGCCAGGCGGCGTAGTTGGAGACGCCGAGCGCGAGGATCTTGCCCTCGGTGACGAACTCGGCGACCGTGCCGAGGGTCTCCTCCAGCGGCGTGGCCCGGTCGGGCTGGTGCAGATAGAACAGGTCGACATGGTCGGTGCCCAGGCGGCGCAGGCTGCCGTCGAGGGCCGCGCGCATTCCGCGCGCGGACAGCGGTGAGTGGCCGCCGGCGTCGGAGTGCGGCATACCGGCCTTGGTGGCGAGCACGATCCGGTCGCGGCGGCCGGGCAGCAGCTCGGCCAGGATCGTCTCGGTGGTGCCGCCCGCGTAGGCGTTCGCGGTGTCCACCCCCGTCACCCCGGCGTCCAGCGCGGTGTCCAGCATCGCGGCGGCGCCCGCCCGGTCCACCGTGTCACCGAAGGTCATGGTGCCGAGCACCAGCCGCGAGAGCGGCACCGGGATGCCCGGCAGGGCGACCCCGCCGGGAGACGCCTGGCTGGTGGTGTGGGTATGTGCGTGCGCGTTCACTGCGTCGCCCCTGGTTCCTGGTCGGCCGCGACAGGTTCCTGGTCGGCCGCGATCGCGGACACGAGGGCACGCGGTTTGCGTCCCCGCATGGTCGTCGGGTCGAGCGCCGCCCGCCGCAGCGCCCGGGTGTAGGGGTCGGCGGGCGCGGAGAGCACCGTGCCGGTGGGCCCGGACTCGATGATCCTCCCGGCGCGCATCACCACCACCTCGGAGCTGATCTCGCGGACCACGCCGAGGTTGTGGGAGATGACGATGTAGGCGAGCCCCTGTTCGGTCTGGAGCTCCCGCAGCAGCTGGAGCACCTGGGCCTGTACGGAGACGTCCAGCGCGGAGGTGGCCTCGTCGCACACCAGCAGCTCGGGGCCGCCGGCCAGGGCGCGGGCGATGCCGATCCGCTGCCGCTGGCCGCCGGAGAACTCGGCCGGACGGCGCTGGAGGGCACCGGCGGGCAGCCCGACCTGGTCGATGAGGGCGGCGGCGCGGCGGGCGCGTGCGGCCCCGGAGCGCATGCCGTTCAGCCGCAGCGGCTCGGCCACGATCTCCTCGGCCGTCAGATGCGGGTCCAGGGAGCCGTACGGATCCTGGAAGACCATCTGCACCCGCTTGCGCAGCGGACGCAGCCGCCGCTCGGGCAGGCCCGCGATATCGGTGCCGTCGAGCAGGATCCGGCCCCGGGTGGGGCGCAGCAGCCGGACGATGGAGCGGGCGATGGTGGACTTGCCGCAGCCGGACTCGCCGACGACGCCGAGCGCCCCGCCGGGCGGTACGGCGAAGCTGACGCCGTCCACCGCGCGGAAGACACCGTCGGCGACCGGGTATTCGACCACCAGGTCCTCGACGGCCAGCAGGGGTGTGGGGGTCACAGCGCCTCCTCGGTGACGGCGGCCGCGGGGGTCTCGTCCCAGGGGCCCAGGGTGGGCACGGCGGCGAGCAGATCGCGGGTGTACCGCTCGCGGGGGTGGTCCACGATCTGTTCCACCGGTCCCGACTCCACGAAACGGCCGTCGCGCATGACGTGGACGCGGTCGGAGACCAGCCGGGCCACCCCCAGATCGTGGGTGATCATCAGGATGCCGACGCCGGTGCGCTCCTGGAGCTCCATCAGCAGGTCGAGGACGCCCGCCTGGACGGTGACGTCGAGTGCCGAGGTCGGCTCGTCGGCCACCAGCAGCCGGGGCTCGGCGGCCAGGGCGATGGCGATGAGGACGCGCTGGAGCATGCCGCCGGAGAACTGGTGGGGGTAGGCGCCCCAGCGGCTCTCGGGGCGTGAGATCCGCACCCGGCCAAGCAGTTCGACGCCCTTGGCGCGGGCGTCGGCGCGGGACATCCCCGGGTGGCGCAGCCGGATTGCCTCGCCCAGCTGTCGGCCGATGGTGTGCACCGGGCTGAGCGCGGTCATCGGGTCCTGGGGGATCAGGGAGACCCCGCGGCCGCGGATCCGCCCGGCGGCGGTGGCGTCGGCGATGACGTCGGCGCCGAAGATCCGGGCGGTTCCGGAGAGGACGGCGAGCCCTTCGGGCAGCAGCCGCAGCAGCCCCATCGCGGTGGTGGACTTGCCGGAGCCGGACTCGCCGATGATGGAGACCGTCTCGCCGGGGCCGATGGTGAAGCCGACCCCGTCGACCGCGCGCACCACACCGCGGTCGGTGATCAGCTCGATCCGCAGGTCCTCGACGTCCAGCAGCGGGGTGTTCGCCGGATCGCTCGTCGCGTCGCTCATCGGGAGCCCTCCGTCGTACGCCGCCGGGTGCGGTCGCGCAGTCCGTCGCCCAGCAGGTTGACCCCGACCACCAGCAGCACGATGACGAGGCCGGGCAGGGTCACCAGCCACCAGGAGGTGGTGATGTAGTCCTGGCCGTCGGAGATGATCCGGCCCCAGGTGGCGAACGGCCGCTGGGGGCCCGCGCCGAGGTAGCTGAGGGCGCTCTCCAGCAGCACCGCCTGGGCGAGCAGCAGCAGGACCACGAGCGATGCCTGGCGGACGATGTTGGGGATGACATGGCGGGCCAGGATGGCGATCCGGGGCAGCCCCAGCACCTGGGCGGCGGCCACATACGGCTTCTCCCGCTCGACCAGCACCAGCGACCGGGTCAGCCGGGCCACCTCGGGCCACTGGGCGATGGCGATGACACAGGTGATGACGGTGACGGAGGGGCCGAAGAGGGCCACGACGAGCAGCAGCATCATCAGCAGCGGCAGCGACATCTGGGCCTCCAGCAACCGGGAGACGACGGCGTCCACCCAGCGGCCGTAGTACCCGGCGGCCGCGCCCGCGACGATGCCGATGAGGCCGGAGACGACGACGGCGAGCACCCCGACCGTCAGGGACACCTGGCCGCCGTGCAGCACCCGGGAGAGCACATCGCGGCCGAGCTGGTCGGTGCCGAAGAGATGGCCGTCGGTCAGCGGGGCCAGCCGGCGCCGGGAGAGGTCCTGGTCGCCCGCGCCGGGCAGGGGCAGCACCTGGGCGAGGGCCACCGGCACCACGACCAGCAGGGTGCACACCGCGCCCGTCCACAGCTTGAGGCTCGCGCTGCGGCGGCGCCGGGTGGCGGCGGCGCGGGCCAGATCCCTGGCGGTGACCGCGCTGGGGCGGGTCCCGGGGCCGGCCTGCGCGGGGGCCGGGGGTTCGAGGGCGCCTTGCATCTCAGGCCGCCTTTCCCAGGCGTACCCGCGGGTCGAGCAGCGGGTACGCCAGGTCGATGAGAAGTTGGACGAGGACCGCCAGCGCGGCGGTGACCAGCACGGTCGCCTGGATCAGCGGATAGTCGCGGGTCTCCAGGGCGCGGACGACCAGCGAGCCGACCCCGGGCCAGCCGAACACCACCTCGACCACCACGACGCCGTTGAGCATCGCGGCGAACCGGGTGCCGAGCGCGGTGAGCACCGGGATGGCGGAGTTGCCCATCGCGTAGCGCCAGGTCAGTACGCGGTTCGAGACCCCGCGGGAGCGGGCGACGGTGACGTACGGCGAGGCGAGGGCCGCCACCATCTCCCGGCGGACCAGCCGGGAGATCAGCGCCATCTGGAGGGTCGCCACGGTGACGGTGGGCAGGATCAGTCCGCCCCAGGTGGTGAAGCCGGATGCGGGCAGCACCGGAACGGCCACGGCGAAGAGGGTCAGCAGCATCACGCCGATCCAGAAGTCCGGCATGGACTGCCCGGCGATGGTCAGCACATTGGCGCCCAGCTCCCGCTTGGTGTCGGCGCGACGGGCCATCCACACGCCGAGCGGCACGGCCACCACGGCGGTGAGGGCGATCGCGGACAGGGAGAGGGTGATGGTGTACGGCACCCGGTCCAGCACCACGTCCAGGGCGGGCGCGTGGAAGGAGTAGCTGGTGCCGAGGTCGCCGGTGAACAGATCGCGCAGGAAGAGCCCGTACTGGGTGAACAGTCCGCGGTCGAGGCCGAACTGCTCCCGGATCCGGGCGAGGTCCGCGCTGGAGGGGTTGGGCCCGGCCAGGGCGGCGGCGGGGTCGCCGGGGGCCATGCGGACCAGGACGAAGACGGTGGAGAGGGTCAGGAAGACGGTCAGGACGCTCTGGCCCAGGCGGCGTATCAGATAGCGCGTCACGGCTCAGCCCTCCAGACGCACGGCGGCGAGGTCGTAGGAGTTGAGCTGGAGCAGGCCCACATCACGCACCCGGGTGCGGCGGGCCAGCACCACATCGGGGACGAAGGCCCACAGGCAGGGGCGGGTGTCCCAGATCTGCTTCTGGACGGCGGCGAGCCTCTCGTTCCGCGTCTTCTCGTCGGTTTCGGCGGAGGCGTCGGCCAGCCGGGTGGCGATCCGGGGAAAGACATAGCCCTGGTAGGTGTCCCGGCTCCGCTCCTTCTCCGGAGTGCCGCCGTACATGCCCTGGAGGCTGGTGGAGGCGTGGCCGGTGGGGACGGAGAAGCCGTTGCCGAGGACGTCCCAGTCGCCGCGGCGGCCCTGCCGCCACTGCTGGATGTCGCCGCCCGGTTCGAACTGCTGGAGGCTGGCGCGGACGCCGGCCCCGCGCAACATCTCCAGCACGGCCTCCATCACCGAGGTGTCCGCGGGGAACTCGCCCGACTCCCAGATGATCTTCACCTTGAGATCGCTCGCGCCCAGCGCGGCGAGGCGCTTGCGGGCCTCGCCGGGGTCGTGGACATAACGCCCGGTGCGCACCGCCCCCTTGAGGGCGAGCGGGACGACGCCCTCGGCCTGCTGGGCCGAGTCGGTGAGCACATCGCGCACCAGGGCCTCGCCGTCGATGGCGTAGCTGAGCGCCTCGCGCACCCGGGCGTCGGCCAGCGGATGTCCGCGTGGCTTGCGGAAGTTGAAGAACAGCTGGTTGACGCGGGTGCCCGAGGTACGGTCCAGGCGCACCCCCGGCAGGCCCTTGAGCTGCTCGGCGGAGTCGGGGGTGATGGTGTCGATGACGTCCAGCTCACCGCTGCGCACGGCGACGACACGGCTGGACTCCTCGGGCACGAAGCGCACCCGGACCCGGTCCACGGTGGGGCGGCGGCCCCAGTACCGGGGGTTGACGGCGAGGGTGTACTCGCCGGTGCCGGAGTTGGCCGCGGTGACCACGTACGGGCCGGAGCCCGCCCCGCCGGACAGCTCCTCGGGCCGGTTCCTGGCGGCCGGGCTGATCAGGATGTTGGCCATCAGCTGGTCGAGGATGGGCACCGGGCGCTTGGTGTGCAGGCGGAAGGTGCGCTCGTCGACCGGCTCGACGGTGGGCATCTCGGGGAAGAGGCCGACGATGAACGAGCCGTTGACGCGCGCGTACATCTTCAGCGCGGTCGAGACGTCCTTGACCGTGACCGGAGTTCCGTCGGAGTAGCGGACCCCCTCGCGGAGCCGCACCGTCCAGGCGGTGGGCTCGGTCATCTCGAAGCGGTCGGCGAGCACGAGTTCGGGGCGGAGCCCCTTGCCGATCCGGGTCAGCGCCTGGCGCACCGCGCGCTGCACCGTCACCGCCGCGTCGAACTGGTTGAGCTTGTTGTCCAGGCTGACCAGCGAGCGGTTCAGCCCGAGACTGATGGCGCCGGGCCCGGGGGCGCCGGTGGGCCCCGCGCACCCGGTGAGCGGGGCGAGGGCCATACCTGCTGAGGCGCCTGCTCCGAGGCGCAGCACGGACCGGCGGCTGAGGGCCGGAGCGTAGGGGATACGGGTCATCGTTGACCTCTCGGCGTTCCTGAGGCGAGCGACGTTCTGGGCGAGCTACCGGCTCGCTCGACTCGTGCGGCGCCCGGATGACGGCCGTACGGGTCGAAGTGTCGCGGCGGTCACCGTGACATGACTGCGCGCTTTACGCAATACTTCTCGCGCAGTTCGCGCAACGTATGCCATCATCGGGGCCACGGAGACGATGCCCACGGCATTGGGCCGCTCCGCCTGTCATGGTCATTCGAGGAGGTACCGGTGGACATGACACCCAGCCGGAGACTGCTGGCCATCGCGGATGACCTGTCGGGCGCCGCGGAGGTGGCGGCCGCGGTTTGCTCGCGCACAACACGCAGTCGGGTGCTGCTCTTCGGGGGGCCGGGCACTGACGGCATGGCAACGGCCCTTCGCCCCCGTCATATCGGCGAGGCGACCGTCCTGGACCTGGACTCCCGCTACCGCCCGGCCGCGGAGGCGGCGGAGGCGGTCCGCGGGGCACTGCGGATGTCCTGGCCGGACAGGGCCGCCCCGGACGCTTTGGACGCCCCGGGCGCCCCGGGCGCCTTGGAAGCGCTGGACACCTTCGTCCTGAAGAAGATCGACTCGCTGCTGCGGGGCAATGTCGCCGCCGAGATCGCCGCGCTCGCGGAGGACGGTGCGGGGGTGGTGCTCGCCCCCGCGCTGCCGATCGCCGGGCGCGTGGTGCGCTCGGGGGTGGTGCACATCGGCGGAGTGCCGCTCCACGAGGGCGACGCATGGCGCGCCGAGGCCGTCCCCCCGCCCGTCTCGGTGGCCCATGCGCTGGGCGGCCTGCCCACCGCGCTGATCCCGCTCACAACCGTACGGTCCTCCTGCCCCACCCTGCTCACCGCCCTGCGCGCGACCGCGACGGCGGGACTGGTGGCCATCTGCGACGCGGAAACGGACGCGGATCTCGACGCGATCGTCGAGGCAGCGCTGGCGGACGGCCCCGGGATGCGACTGGTCGGCTCGGGCGGCCTGGCCCTGGCCGTGGGCCGCCACCTGGCGACGCCCTTCCCGGCCACGGGGGCGCGGACCGCACCGGATGCTACGGATCCGGCCGCGCAAGGTGCCATGGGCCCGGCCGCACCGGTTGCCGCGGGCCCGGCCGCGCCGGGTGCCACAGGTCCGGCTGAACCGGGTGCCACGAACCCGACCACACCAGGCGCCACGAGCCCAGCCACACCAGGCACCACGAACCCGACCACGCCGGGTGCCACAAGCCCAGCCACACCAGGTGCCACGGACCCGGCCGCACCAGGCACCACGAACCCAGCCACACCAGGTGCCACGGACCCGGCCGCACCGGCCGCCACGAACCCAGCCGCACCAGGCACCACGAACCCAGCCGCACCAGGCACCACGAGCCCAGCCGCACCAGGTGCCACAAGCCCGACCACACCAGGTGCCACGAGCCCGGACGTGGAGGCCGCTGGGCGTCCGGACGCCGCGGGACTGGTCGGCGCTGACGCCGCAGGTTCGGCTGCCACCGCCGTCGGGGGCTCGGCTGGCTCGGACGACTTGGGCCGGGGCGCCGCCGTCATCACCAGGGCTCCGGCCCTCGCGCCACCGGCGACGACCAGCACCGGGCGCCCGGCGAACACCGCGGCCGACCCCGACCCGGCCTCGCCCTCGGCGTACACCGGGCGGCCGGTGCTGGTCGTCGTGGGTACGGCCGAGCCCGCCGCCGTTGAACAGGTCCGGCGGCTGGTCGAGGACGGGGCACGCCACCAGCGGCTTCCGCTTGCGGGGCTGTTGGCGGACGGGCCCACGGTGCGGCTGCCCGCGCTGACCGCCGCCGTCACCGTCGTCTCCCTCGGCGCCTCGCCCAAGCCCCCGGGCCCGGCACCCGCGTACGAGGCGGTGCCCCTCCCCTCCCCCCGGCCGGTCGCCGAGCCCGTGTCCGGGCGGCGGCTGGTGCTCGGGCTTGCTCGGGCCGTCGGCGCGGCCGTCGCCGCGCACGACGGGGCCGTCGACCTCGTGCTGACCGGCGGCGAGACGGCGCGCCGGGTGCTGGACGCCCTGGCGGTGACCGAGCTCGACCCGGTCGGCCAGGTGCACCACGGCGCCGTCCATCTCCGCACCCCCGACGGGCGATCCGTCGTGACCCGACCGGGCAGCTTCGGCGACCCCGACTCCCTGCGCCACATCGTCCAGGCGCTGCGCCCCCACTCGACCGAACGGAAGGTCACCTCATGAACTCCTCCCCCCACCTCGCCCCCACCGGGGCCGCTGGTGCGGACACCGGTCCCGCCCCGCTTCCGCTGATCGCGGTCACCATGGGCGACGGCACCGGCATCGGACCCGAGGTGGTCGTCCCCGCGCTGCTCGACCCGGACACCCTGCGGCGCTGCCGTCCGGTGGTCATCGGGGACGCGGAGCGGCTGCGGCGGGCCGCCCGGCTGCGCGACATCGCGTGCGAGGTCGTCACGGTGACCGCGCCCGGCGAGTCGGTGTTCACCCCGGGCCGGATCAACGTCATCGACCTCGGGCTGCTCCCCGCCGATCTGCCCTGGGGCGAGCTCTCCCCGGTGGCCGGGGACGCGGCGTACCAGTACATACGGACCGCCGCCGAACTCGCCATGAACGGTCAGGTGCAAGGCATCTGCACCGCGCCGCTCAACAAGAAGGCGCTGCACGCGGGCGGCCATGTCTTCCCCGGCCACACCGAGCTGCTGGCCCATCTCACCGGGGTCGAGGAGGTGTCGATGATGCTGGCCACCCCCACGGTGAAGGTCATCCACGTCACCACCCACATCGGGCTCATCGACGCGGTGCGGAAGATCGAGCCCGGCCTGGTCGAGCGCACCGTGCGCCGCGGCCATGAGGCGATGGTCCGCGCCGGCACCCCCGAACCCGTCATCGGGGTGTGCGGGATCAATCCGCACGCCGGTGAGAACGGCCTGTTCGGCCACGGCGAGGAGGAGGAGAAGATCGTGCCCGCGCTGGAGGTGCTGCGCGCGGACGGCATCGACGCCCGCGGCCCGCTCCCCGCCGACACCGCCTTCTTCCTGGCCGGGCGCGGGGACTACGACCTGATCGTGGCGATGTACCACGATCAGGGGCACGGCCCGGTCAAGGTGCTGGGCCTGGAGGCCGGGGTCAACCTGACCGTCGGCCTGCCCGTCATCCGCACCTCCGTCGACCACGGCACCGCCTTCGACATCGCGGGTACGGGCACGGCCGACGCCGGTAGCATGATCGAGGCGCTGCGGCAGGCCGCCGAGATGTCGCCGTCCCCCGCCCGCTGACGCGGAGGGCCACGTCGAGGAACGCGAGGCCGAGTCCACGGTGAAGAACGCGAAAGACATGCCGGTGAACGGAGCGCGAGCCCGGCGCGACCAGATCGTCCACCTGGCCACGACCACGGGGCTGACCAGCGTGGAGGAGCTGTCCCGTACCTTCGGGGTCACCGCCTCCACCATCCGCCGCGACCTCGCCCAGCTCACGGCGGACGGTCGGCTGGCGCGGACGTACGGCGGGGCGATGGCCCTGGTGGCCCACCCGGAGGCGTCGCTGCGCCAGCGCACGGGCGAGGCGTTCGAGGCGAAGCGGGCCATCGCGCTCTGGGCGGCGTCGACGGTGCGCGCCGGGGAGACGGTGCTGCTCGACGCCGGTTCGACCGTCGGCGCCCTCGCGCATGAACTGCGCACCGCCGAGGGGCTCACGGTCGCCACGACCGGGCTCACCGCGCTGCAGGAGCTCGCCGATGTGGAGACCGTGCAGGTGGAATGCCTCGGCGGTACGCTCCGCCCGCTGAGCCAGAGCTTCCTCGGCCCGCTGGCCGAGGCCGCCCTGGAGCGCATGACCTTCGACCGGGTCTTCCTGGGCGCCGACGGGGTGACGGCCGAACACGGCATCTGCGAGGCGGATCTGCGCCAGACCCGGCTGAAGGAGCTGATGGCCCGCCGAGCGGAGGCGGTGTACGTCCTGGCCCACTCGGCGAAGATCGGCCGCCGCCCCTTCCACACCTGGGTACGGATGCCGCCCGGCTGGACACTGGTGACCGACGGCGACGCGGACCCCGAGGAGATCCGGGCACTACGCGCCCAGGGGGTCGAGGTCACGGTCGTCGAGGACGAGTGACCCGCAGTGACCCGCGTCGTCGAGGACGAGCAGCCCCCGCCCATCGCGCGTGAGCCGCGCAGATCATGCGCGGTCCGCGCACCCGTCGTACGTACGATGTGGGTGAGCGATGGTCTGGATTTCCCGGATCCGGATCAGGAAGACGTCGCATGGCGACAGCGACCGCCGCGACCATGCGTACATCCCAGGGGACCGGGGCACCCGCCCCGGAAGTGACGTGGCCACCAGCCCAAGAGCTTTGGAGGACACCGTGGCACGGCAGACCGACCCGACCCACATCCACCCGACGCTGCGAGATCCCGGGCCGCCGTCTCCGACCCCGTCGCCCGGTCCGGGCGGGCCCGAACCGGGTCCGGCACCGGGCCCCGTGCCCGGACCGCCCCCGGGTCCGCCGCCCGACCCGATTCCCACTCCCCCGCCCGAGCCGCCGCCGAGCCCCACCCCCGGCCCCACTCCGGAGCCGTCCCCCGACCCGGTGCCCAAGCCGCCGGGCCCGGATCCGGTCCCGGACCCCTCACCGGCGCCCGGCCCCTTGACCCGGTGAGGCCGTCGACCCGATGAGGCCGTCGACCCAGTGCGCTCGCCGAGCCGGTGAGCGCACCGGCTCGGTGAGCGCCCGGGTGGCGTAACAGCGGTGGGTGCCGCGGCGGCCGGGGTGAGATCGTCGGACGGGAACCGGACCGGCGAAGGAGAGAACAGATGGCCACCACCGCTCCGGCCCGCCCCGTCCTCGAACCCGCCGCCGCGGCGTTCGCCGAGGCCACCGCCAAACCGCCGTATCCGTATCAGGTGACGCCCGCCGAGGGCCGTCGAACGCTCGACGAGGTGCAGTCCGGCGAGATGCCCAAACCCGAGGTGGACGAGGAGTGGATCAGCGTCGGGGGCGTCCCGGCGGGCGGCGTCAGGGCACGGATCGTACGCCCTCCGAAGGCCGTCGGCACCCTCCCGGCGATCCTCTACATCCACGGCGCGGGCTGGGTGTTCGGCAACGCCCACACCCATGACCGACTGGTCCGGGAGCTGGCCGTCCGGGTGGGCGCCGCGGTCGTCTTCCCCGAGTACGACCTCTCCCCCGAGGCCCACTACCCGGTGGCGGTGGAGCAGAGCTACGCGGTGGGCCAGTGGATCGTGGCCCACGGCGAGGGCGCGGGGCTCGACGCCTCCCGGATCGCGGTGGTCGGGGACTCGGTGGGCGGCAACATGGCCATCGCCCTCACCCTGCTCGCCAAGGAGCGCGGCGATCTGCCGCTGGTGCGGCAGGTGCTCTTCTACCCGGTGACCGACGCCGCCTTCGACACCGGCTCCTACGAGCAGTTCGCCGAGGGCTACTTCCTCACCCGTGAGGCGATGAAGTGGTTCTGGGACCAGTACACCACCGACCCGGCGCAGCGCTCCGAGATCACCGCCTCCCCGCTGCGCGCCACCCCCGACCAGCTCGCCGGGCTGCCGCCCGCCCTGGTCATCACCGGCGAGGCGGATGTGCTGCGCGACGAGGGCGAGGCGTACGCGGCCAAGCTGCGGGAGGCAGGGGTGCCGGTCACCGCCCTGCGGATGCAGGGGATCATCCATGACTTCCTGATGCTGGACGCGCTGCGCGACACCCGGGCCGCACGGGCGGCGCTCACCCTGGCCGTGGACACCCTGCGGGACTCACTGGGCACCGCCTGAAAAACCCCGCCCGCACCGAATCGAATTGAACGCCCCGCCTCAGCGCCTCAGGTGCCGCCCTTCGCCTGCTCCGTCTGCTTCGCCTGCCGCTTGAGCTCCTGCTTGTGGGCGCGGACCTTGTCCAGCGACTCGGGCCCGGTGATGTCGGCCACCGAGCGATACGCGCCCTCCTCGCCGTACGCCCCGGCCGCCTCGCGCCAGCCCTCCGGCCGCACCCCCATCCGCTTCCCCAGCAGCGCGAGGAAGATCTGCGCCTTCTGCTTGCCGAAGCCGGGCAGCTCGTTCAGCCGCCGGAGCAGCTCCTGACCCGAGGAGACTTCGCGCCACAGGGCGGTCGGGTCGCCCCCGTAGCGCTCGGCCAGATACCGGCACAGCTGCTGGATACGCCCCGCCATCGAGCCCGGGTAGCGATGCACGGCGGGCTTCTCCGACAGCAGCGCCGCGAACCCCTCGGGGTCGTGGGCGGCGATCTCCTGGGCGTCCAGGTCGTCCCCGCCCAGGCGCCGCGCGATGGTGTACGGACCGGAGAACGCCCATTCCATGGGCACCTGCTGATCGAGCAGCATCCCGATCATCAGGGCCAGGGGATCGCGCTCGAGCAGGGCGTCCGCCTCGGGCTGCTGGGCGAGACGAAGGCGTGCGTTCATCCCGTGTGGATACCCCGCCACGGCCGGAACGAAGCACCTGAAACCCGCATACCACCCAAAAGCGCTCACACCATCACCAATTTGGTCGAATTGCGAGGTGTCAGGGCCCATGCGAATCTGGTGGCGACCGCCGTGACATCGGACCACGGAGGCGAGTGACCATGTCAGCAACCGCGACTCGCCAACGACGCCATGACGACACTCCCGACACCGGCGGTGCCTTCCTGCGTCTGTCCCGGCTCCCGTCCGGGCCCGAACGCGACGCGCTGCGCGAGTCGATCATCTGCGCCTGGCTGCCCGTCGCCAAACGCCTGGCGCTGCGCTTCCGCAACAAGGGCGAGAACATGGAGGACCTCACCCAGGTCGCCTCGCTGGCCCTGGTGAAGGCCGTCGACCGCTACGACCCCGACCTCGGCCACGCCTTCCCCTCCTATGCGATCCCCGTCATCACGGGCGAGCTCAAGCGCCACTTCCGCGACTATCTGTGGACCCTGCACATCCCCCGCAACATCCAGGAGGTCCGCTCCCGCACCCGCTCCGCGCGCGACGCGCTGGAGCAGGAGCTCGGCGGGCGCACCCCCACCATCCACGAGATCTGTCTGCGCACCGGTATGGCCCAGGAGGATGTGAAGGCCGGTCTGGAGGCCAGCGCCTCCTGCACCCCGCTCTCCCTCAACGCCGCCGTCCAGGGCGCCGAGGAGCGGCTGCTCGCCGAGACGGTGGGCGCGGACGACGCCGCGATCGAACGCGTCGTCAACCGTGAGGCGCTGCGGGTGCTGATCGCCGAGCTGTCGGAGCAGGACCGTTACGTGCTCTATCTGAGGTTCTTCGCGGGGCTTTCGCAGAGCCAGATCGGTGAGATCCTGGGCTTCTCCCAAATGCACATATCCCGCAGGCTCTCCCGGCTCTACAGCGAGCTGCGGCAAGGGCTCATGGCCTACGCCTAGCGACAGCGACAGCCCGTCGCCCAGCGGCAGCCCGTCCGCCAGCGGCAGCACCAACCCGCGCAACCCCCGGCAGGAGGTGGCCGATGCGCTCCGAGACCGCCCGTATCGCCGCGGACGACGCCATGCTCGTGGGCGATCTGGCCCTTCCCGAGCAGCCCATCGGCGTCGTCGCGTTCGCCCACGGCAGCGGCAGCTCCCGGCACAGCCCGCGCAACCGCGCGGTGGCCCGGGTGCTGCAGGACGCGGATCTGGCCACCCTGCTGTTCGATCTGCTCACCGAGGCCGAGGAGCGGGTGGACGCGATCACCGCCGAACTGCGCTTCGACATCCCGCTGCTGGGCCGCCGGCTGGGGGCCGCCGTGAACTGGCTCGACGGGCACCCGGCCACCTCCGGGCTGCCGGTGGGGCTGTTCGGCGCCAGTACGGGCGCGGCGGCGGCGCTGACGGCCGCCGCGGAGCGGCCGGAGCGGGTGGCGGCCGTGGTCTCCCGCGGCGGTCGGCCCGATCTCGCGGGCGGCGCGCTGAACCGGGTGCGGGCGCCGGTGCTGCTCATCGTGGGCGGTGACGACCACGAGGTGCTGCGGCTCAACCAGCAGGCGGCCGCCATGCTCGCCGCCCCGCAGGAGATCCATGTGGTGCCCGGGGCGAGCCATCTCTTCGAGGAGCCCGGCACCCTGGAGCAGGCCGCCGAGGCGGCGCGCGACTGGTTCGTACGGATGGCCAAACGCCCGGCCCGGGGCGGCAAGCGGTGACGCATGGCGGCCAAGCAGGTCAGAGGTAGTCCTCCGCTACGGATCCGCTACGGCCCCGGGGGCGAGCCCAGCACCTGCCCCAGATCGTAGGAGACCGGCTCCTCCAGCTGGTCGTAAGTGCACTGCGGGGGCTCCCGGTCCGGCCGCCAGCGGCGGAAGCGGGCGGTGTGCCGGAAGCGGCGGCTCTGCATGTGGTCGTAGGCCACCTCGCACACCCGCTCCGGGCGCAGCGGCACCCACGACAGATCCTTGACCCCGGTCCAGCGACTGGGCGCGCCCGGCATCCGGCCCTCGGCATGGGCCTCCTCGCGCGCCCAGTCGGCCCACGGGTGGCCCTCGACGGTCGCCATGCGCAGCGGCTCCAGCTCGGCCAGCAGCTCCTGGCGGCGGCGCGCGGAGAAGGCGGCGCTGACGCCCACGTGCTGGAGGCGGCCGGTGTCGTCGTACAGGCCGAGCAGCAGGGAGCCGATGCCCTGGCCGGACTTGTGGACGCGGTACCCGGCCACCACACAGTCCGCCGTGCGCTCGTGCTTGACCTTGACCATCACGCGTTCACCCGGGCGGTAGCGGAGGTCGGGGCTCTTGGCCACCACGCCGTCGAGCCCCGCCCCCTCGTAACTCTCGAACCACTGCCGGGCCACCTCGAGATCGTCGGTGCAGGGGGCCAGGTGCACCGGATCCTCGGCGTGGCGCAGCGCCTCGGTGAGGGCCGCGCGGCGCTCGCTCTGCGGGGTGTCCAGCAGCGAGGCGTCGCCGAGGGCGAGGAGGTCGAAGGCGACAAAGCTGGCCGGGGTGTGCTCCGCCAGCATCCGCACCCGGGAGTCGGCGGGGTGGATCCGCTCCAGGAGGGCGTCGAAGTCCAGCCGCCCCTCCCGCACGATGACGATCTCGCCGTCCAGGACGCAGCGCGGCGGGAGGTTGGCGAGCAGCGCCTCGGCCAGTTCGGGGAAGTAGCGGGTGAGCGGCTTGGTGGTGCGGCTGCTGACCTCGATCTCGTCCCCGTCGCGGAAGACGATGGCCCGGAAGCCGTCCCATTTGCCCTCGTAGACCATCCCGGGCGGGATGGTGGCCACGGCCTTGGCCAGCATCGGCTCGACGGGAGGCATCACCGGAAGGTCCATGACGTCCGATTGTGCTCCTGTGGCGGGCCGGGCGCCCGCCGGGAGGCGGCCCCGCGCGGGCGGGCCTAGCGTGTCCGTATGGGAGAGTCGGTGGAGCTCACGGTCGGCGGTCGCACGGTGCGGGTGACCAACCCCGGGAAGGTGTACTTCCCGGAGCGCGGGTTCACCAAGCTGGACCTCGCCCGCTACTACCTGGCGGTCGGCGAGGGCGCGCTGCGGGCGCTGCGGGACCGGCCGACGACGCTGGAGCGCTATCCGGACGGGGTGGACGGGGAGTCGTTCTTCCAGAAGCGGGCCCCGAAGAACCTCCCGGAGTGGATTCCGACGGGCCGGATCTCCTTCCCCAGCGGGCGGCACGCGGACGAGATCTGCCCCACCGAGACGGCCGCCGTGGTGTGGGCGGCGAATCTGGGCAGCCTGACCTTCCATCCGTGGCCGGTGCGGCGCGGGGACACCGAACACCCCGATGAGCTGCGGATCGACCTCGACCCGCAGCCGGGCACCGACTACGGGGACGCGGTACGGGCCGCGGGAGAGCTGCGCGAGGTGCTGGACGAGCTGGGGCTGCGCGGGTGGCCCAAGACCTCGGGCGGCCGGGGGCTGCATGTCTTCGTCCCGATCGCGCCGGAGTGGACCTTCACCCAGGTGCGGCGGTCCGCGATCGCGATCGCGCGGGAGCTGGAGCGGCGGGCTCCGGAGCGGGTGACCACCAAGTGGTGGAAGGAGGAGCGCGGCGAGAAGATCTTCGTGGACTACAACCAGACCGCCCGCGACCGCACCATCGCCAGCGCCTATTCGGTACGCCCCCGCCCCCATGCCCCGGTCTCCGCGCCGCTGCGCTGGGAGGAGGTCCCCGACGCCCGGCCGCGCGACTTCGATCTGGCCACCATGCCGGTGCGCTACCGCGAGCTGGGCGATGTGCACGCGGACATGGACGAGCACATCTTCCGCCTGGAGGCCGCGCTGGAGCTGGCCGCGCGGGACGAGCGGGAGCACGGTCTGGGCGACCTCCCGTATCCGCCGGAGCATCCGAAGGTGAAGGGCGAGCCGAAGCGGGTGCAGCCGAGCCGCGCCAAGAAGTGATGGCCGGATCCTCAGCGGCTGCGAGAATCGCGCCATGTCCGTCTTCATCCGCCCCGGCCGCCATCGGGTGGCGGTCCTGGTCCGCCACGGGCTGCTGCCGTTCGAGCTGGGCATCGCGCACCGGCTGTTCGGCCGCGCCGTATCGGCCGCGGGCGAGCCGCTGTACGAGGTGGTGACCTGCGCGCTGGTCCCCGGTGAGGTGCGTACGGACTCCGACGTCACGATGAACGTCGCACACGGCCCGGAGGCGCTGGCGGAGGCCGACACCGTGCTCGTCCCGGCCGCCAACGAACCGGACGCACCGCAGACCGAGGGCAAGCTGGACGCCCCGCTCACCGGCGCCTTCGCCCGGATCCGCCCCGGCGCCCGGATCGCCTCGATCTGCACGGGGGCGTTCGTCCTGGCGGCCGCGGGGCTGCTGGACGGCCGCCGGGCGACCACCCACTGGCAGGAGGCCGACCGGTTCCGGGAGCTGTTCCCGGCCGTCGCCCTCGACCCGGACGTCCTCTACGCGGACGAGGGCGAGGTGCTGACCTCGGCCGGGGACGCCGCCGGTATCGATCTGGTCCTCCACATCATCCGGCGCGACCATGGCGCGGCGGTGGCGGGCGAGGTGGCCCGCGCCTCGGTGGTGGCCCCGCATCGCGACGGCGGCCAGGCGCAGTTCATCCGGCGGCCGGTGCCGGAGCGGCGCGGTGGCTCCACCGGTGCGGCCCGCGCCTGGGCGCTGACCCGGCTCGACCGTCCGCTGACCCTGCGGGAGCTGGCCGAGCGGGAGTCGATGAGCGTACGGACCTTCTCCCGGCGGTTCCGGGACGAGGTGGGGATGACCCCGGTGCAGTGGCTGACCCAGCGGCGCCTCGAGCGCGCCCGGCAGCTGCTGGAGGAGAGCGATCTGCCGGTGGACCGGATCGCGGCGGACGCGGGGTTCGGCACCGCCGCCTCGCTGCGGCAGCATCTGCACACCGCCCTCGGGGTGTCACCGAGCGCCTACCGCGCCACCTTCCGGGGCAGCGCCGCTCATCCCCGAGGGGTGTCCGACGGATCTTGACGCCTGCGGCGGGTCGCACCCCTCCCCGTCCCTTTCCGAAACCGGTGCTCGACCCCGATGCCGCCGCCGCTGCGGCCGGGGCCCGAGCTCAGAGACCACGGAGTGGTCGACCATGGTGGGGTGGTACATTCCCTCGAATGGAGGGTGGCAAGTCCGATGCGGTCGCCTCGGCCGCCAGTCGCCGTCACGTGGGTGGCGAGCTGGTGTCCGCCACCACGGCTGACGCCCGCTCCGCCCGAATCGAGCTGCTGCGGCGCCACTCCAGTGGCACGATCGAGTGGCGCTTCCGGCAGCCCAAGCTCGCGTTGTTCTGGTTCCGCCATGGCGTCCGGCGATTTCAGCTGAACGTTGACGACCGGCCCTTTGCCGCCAAGGTCTCGGCGACCTCCGGTCTCTGCTTCTTCCCGTCCCACGTGGAGATCGACGGCGAATTCGTCGTCGACGACTACTGCGACTACACGGTGGTGCTCTTCGAGCCGGGCCTCCTGGCCGACCGCGGGATTCCGCTGCCGAAGCGTCCGGTCGTGGGATTCGACCATGCGACGATGACGGGGAGCCTGCGGGAACTGTCACGCCAGGCCGGTCAGCCGGACCGCCTGTTCCGGCTGTACTTCGAAGGCTGGGCCATGCAGTCGCTCGCTCAGCTGTCCCGGCTCACCGGCCGCGTCGCTCCGCGGACATCGGCGATGCCCGGCGGTCTGCCCGCCCCGAGCCTTCACCGAGTCGAGGAATACGTCCGGCTCAACCTCGGCAAGAGCATCACGATCGACGACCTGGCGTACGTGGCGGGCTTCAGCAGACGCCACTTCATGCGTTCCTTCAAGCAGAGCGTCGGTCTGAGCCCGTTGCGTTACGTGCAGTCGCTGCGTATCGAGGAGTCGAAACGTCTGCTGGCCATGAGCCCCAGGTCCATCACGGCCATCGCGACCGACTGCGGCTTCAGCCACCTCCAGCACTTCAGCACATCATTCCGGCAGGTGACCGGCATGTCCCCCTCCGCGTTCCGCCGCGAGGCCGAGCTCGGCGGACGGTACGACGTTCCGCCGGTGTCGTAGGCGGATCGCGGCGACAAGGCACTCTGACGCACATCATGGCCACCTCGTAGAAGCGCGACGCACGTTCTTCGTTCAGGGTTCTCCGTACAGCACGTCACATCCCCTGGAACCGGAGGACCGGATGCCTGTCATCCAGTGCGAGAACCGAGCCGGGTTCGCCCCCGACGTCAAGGCGAAGCTGGCGGACGAGATCACCGCCGTCGTACGCGACGTCATCAAGTCGCCGATGGACCTCATCAGCGTGATCTTCCACGACCTGCCGCCGGAGAGCACCTACCGTTCGGGGGCGCCGACCGACGAGACGCTCATCTTCGCCCACATCCGCGCGGGCCGCAGCGACGAGGCCATCCAGAGCCTGCTGAAGAGCATCAGCGAGGCGTGGAGCCGGATCACCGGGGACTCCGAGGACAACATCGAACTGGCGGTACAGCAGTACCCCGCGAAGTTCACGATGCGCGGCGGCCGGCGCCTGCCGGAACCGCCCATCGTCTGACCCGCGGCAGAGCAGGAAAGGTGACATGCAAACCGAACACGTACCGTCCCGCCCGCATCAACCGGCCGGACCCTCGCATCCACCCCCGCCGTCCGGCATCGGCCGCTTCGCCGAGTGGGCAAGTGCCCGCGAGAACCGCGGCTTCGCCGACTACGACGAGCTGTGGCGCTGGTCGGTGGGGGACGTGGCCCGCTTCTGGGAGGCGGTGTGGGAGTACTACGGGATCCGGTCACACGCGCCCTATGAGAGCGTCCTGGTGTCCGCCGAGATGCCGGGCGCGTCCTGGTTCCCCGGCGCCCGGCTGAACTACGCCGAGCACGTCCTGGGGGACGAAGACGCCCCGGAGCGTGTCGCGATCATCGCCCGGTCCCAGACGGTCGGCCCCGTCGAGATGACCTTCGGCGAGCTGCGCGACGCCGTCGCCCGCGCCCGGACCGGACTGCGCCGCCTCGGTGTCGGACCGGGCGACCGGGTCGCGGCCTATCTGCCGAACATCCCGGAGACGGTGGTGGCCCTGCTCGCCACGGCCAGCCTGGGCGCGATCTGGACATCCTGCGCCCCGGAGTTCGGGACCCGTGGCATCGTCGACAGGTTCGCCCAGGTGGACCCGGAGGTTCTGCTGGTCGTGAGTGGCTACCACCATGGGACGAAGGCCATCGACCGGCGTCAGGAGGTCGCCAGGATCAGGGCCGGACTGCCGTCCGTCCGGCACGTCGTGCACGTGCCCTACGGCTCGGAGCCGCTGCCGGACACCATGGCCTGGGACGAACTGCTCGTCGACAGCGAGCCCTTGACGTTCGTCCCGGTCCCGTTCGACCACCCGCTGTGGATCCTGTTCTCCTCCGGCACCACCGGTCTGCCCAAGCCGATCGTGCACGGCCACGGCGGCATCCTGCTGGAACAGCTCAAGGTCCACGACCTCTCCTTCGACGTACGGCCCGGCGATCGGTTCCTGTGGTTCACCACCACGGCCTGGACCATGTGGAACACGCTCGTCTCCGCTCTGCTGCGGCGCGCCGCGATCGTCCTCTTCGACGGCAATCCGCTGTGGCCCGACCTCGGGGCGCAGTGGGAGCTGGTCCTGCCGCAAGGACGGCCTCCGGCCGGCCGAGCGGTTCGGCCTGTCCCGCCTGCGTCAGCTCGGCGTCACCGGTTCGCCCCTGCCCGTCGAGGGGTTCGACTGGATCCACGAACAGTTCGGCGACGCCGTCATGCCCAACTCGATCAGCGGTGGAACGGACGTGTGCGGCGCGTTCCTGGCGGGCAGCCCCTGGCAGGCCGTGGCGCCGGGTGAGCTCGCCGGCCGGTGCCTCGGCGTGGACGTCACCACGTTCGACCCGGCGGGCAACGAGATCGTGAACGAACCGGGTGAACTGGTCATCCGGCAGCCGATGCCGTCGATGCCGGTCAAGTTCTGGAACGACGAGGGAGACAAGCGCTACCGGTCGTCCTACTTCGACACCTACCCGGGTGTCTGGCGGCACGGCGACTGGGCGATCTTCAGTCCCGGCGGCGGGTGCGCGATCGCGGGCCGCTCCGACGCGACCCTGAACCGGGGCGGAGTCCGCCTCGGCACCAGCGAGTTCTACACCGTGGTCGAGAGCCTGCCGGAGATCGCGGACAGCATCGTCGTACACCTCGAGGACGCGGCGGGCGGACCCGGCGAACTCGTCGTCTTCGTCGTTCCGTCGCCCGGTGTGACGCTGGACCGCGCCCTTGAGGACAAGATCCGGGGCGAGCTGAAGGGCCAGCTCTCCCCCCGCCACATACCCGACCGCATCCTGGCCGTTCCCTCGGTGCCGCGAACGCTCACCGGGAAGAAACTCGAGGCGCCCGTGAAGCAGATCCTCCGCGGACGCCCCGCGGATGAGCTCGTGAACCCGGATGCCCTGAAGGACCCCGACAGCCTCACCGCCTTCACCGACCTGGCGGTGACGTTCGGGCGGTGAACTGACCGGTGCCCAGGGTGTGGAACCAGGTCTGGATCCGGTGCTCGTTGTGGGTGGTGGCCAGCGAGAGGAGCAGCAGCAGCCGGGCCTTCTGCGGGGTGAGGTCCTGGGCGCCGATGACGCCGCGCACATCGGGGTCGTAGACCGCGCCGGAGCCGGTGCGGGAGGCGGAGACCATGACCACCCCGTTCTTGGCGGCGTCGTCCCGGGCCTCGGTCATGGCCGGGGAGAGTCCGCCCGCCCCGGTGCCCGCCGTGACGATCCCGGCCGCCCCGGCGTCGGCGAACGCCTTGATGGCCTGGGGCCCGGCGCCCTGGTAGCTGTAGGCGATGTCGACCTTCGGCAGCGGCCGCCGGGCTATCCGGTCGAGGTCGAACGGGGTCTTCCAGCCGGGCTTGCCGCACTGCTCGACCCGGGCGGGCGCGCGGTTGACGCGGATGTGGTTCTGGTCGATAACGCCGAGCTCTCCGCTGCTGCCGCTGCTGAAGGCGTTCAGCCGCAGGGTGTCGGACTTGCGCACCTCGCGGGCGGCGTGGATCTGGTCGTTGAGCATCACCACGGTGCCGAAGCAGCTGGTCCGGCCGCTGCCGGCGAGGTGGATGGCGTTGTAGAGGTTGGCCGGGGCGTCGGAGCCGATCACCGTCCAGGGCCGCATGGCGCCGGTGAGCACCACGGGCTTGTCGCTGCGGACGGTCAGGTCCAGCCAGTACGCGAACTCCTCCATGGTGTCGGTGCCGGTGGTGACCACGACCCCGTCGTTGAACTTCAGGGCGTGGTCGACGGCGGCGGTGAGCCGGCGGTACTCGGGGATCGTGTAGTTGTTGGAGTCCTTGTTGCCGAACTGCTGGGTGGTCACGTCGGCGAGCCGGTTCACCTCGGGTCGGAGGTCGTTCACCAGCCGGGACACCGGGAGCTTGCCCGCCTGGTAGTCGTCGAAGGACACCTTGGTCCTGCTGACGCCCGCGATGGTGCCCCCGGTGCCGATGACGGCGACCTTGGGGGTGGGCCTGGGGATCGGCTCCGCGGCACCGGCGAGGGAGGCCGTGGTCCCCAGGGCGAGGGCCACCAGAGTGATCAATACGCCGGAGCGGCGGGCGAGCTGAGCCATGCGGACGTCATCTCATCGACGGAGTGCGTGACGGGTCGGCCCTTCTTCAGCCACTCTCCACGGTAACCACGGACTTCTCCGGCAGGCGAGGGCGGCGCAGCCGGGCCAGCAGCAGGGCCACGTCGTCGTCCGGCGCCCCGTGCAGCGCGGCCAGCACCTGGTCGCAGATCCGCTCCAGCGGGCCCTGGTGGCGGCGCAGCAGCTGGACCAGGGTGTGCAGCCCCACGTCGAGGGACTGGTGGCGCTTCTCCACCAGGCCGTCGGTGAACAGGGCCAGCAGCGCCCCCTCGGCCAGTTCCCGCTCCACCGAGGCGAAGGGGACGCCGCCGACGCCGAGCGGGGCGCCGGTGGGGATGTCGATGAGTTCGGCGTCGCCGCCGGGATGCACCAGCACCGGCGGCAGATGGCCGGCGGTGGACATCTCGCACCGCCCGGTGCGCGGGTCGCAGACCGCGTAGAGACACGTGGCGATGGACTCCCCCAGGCTCGGCGTGAGCTCGTCGAGATGGCACAGCACCTTGGCCGGGGGCAGCCCGAGCCGGGAGAAGGCCCGGGTGGCGGTGCGCAGCTGGCCCATGATCGCCGCGGCGTGGATGCCCTTGCCCATCACATCGCCGACCACCAGCCCGACCTTGCCGTCCGGGAGTGGCAGCACATCGAACCAGTCGCCCCCGGCGGCGCTGACCGCGGGCAGGTACCGGGAGGCGATCTCCAGGCCGTCCAGGTCGCGCGGCTGCTGGGAGAGCAGGCTGCGCTGGAGGGTGAGCGCGGCGTCGCGTTCGCGGGCGTAGAGCCGGGCGTTGTCGATGCACAGGGCGGCGCGGATGGCCAGTTCGCAGGCGAGGGTGAGGTCCTCCTCGTCGAACGGCCTGGGGTTGATGGTGCGGTGCAGGCTGAGGGTGCCGAGCACACTGCCGCGGGCGATCAGCGGGGCGGCGATGTACGAGTGCACTCCCTCGCGCAGCAGCACCCTGGCTGCGTCGTCGTCCCGGGCGATCCGCCGTACGTCCTTCTCGGTCACGTGCGGCACCAGCAGCGGCCGGGCCTCGCGGACGCACTGGGTGATCAGCCGGGTGGGTTCGTAGCGGGCGATCTCCCCGACCGGGTCCGCCGCGTGGACGGCGTCGGTGGGGTACCCGGCGGCGACGGCGAGCGCCCGGAAGCGGGCGGAGCCGTCGGTCCACACCCGGGGCGTGGCCTCGCGGTGCACCACGGAGTCCAGGACGTCGACGGCCGCGAGGTCGGCGAGCCGGGGCACGGTCACATCGGCGAGTTCCTGGGCGGTCTGGCGCAGGTCCAGCGTGGTGCCGATGCGGACGCTCGCGTCGGCGATCATGGCCAGCCGCTCCCGCGCCTCGGCGATCTCGCTGGTCTCCCGGTGGCGCCGGGAGATGTCCATGATGGAGACGGCGATGCCCAGGATCCGGCCGCTGGGGTCCTCCAGCCGGTAGTACGACTCCGACCAGGCGTGGTCATGGTCGGGGTCGGCGGGGGTCCGGCCGACGCTCTGCTGGTCCAGCAGTGGCTCACCGGACTCCAGCACCTGCCGCATCGCGCCCTCTATGGCCTCGACGTCGAGCCCCGGCAGCACCTCCCCGAGGCGGCGGCCGCGCACCTGGGACTCGGTGATCGAGTTCATCTGCTGGAGGGCCGGGTTGGCGAGCAGCCAGCGCAGCTCGGTGTCGAACACCGCGAGCCCCACGGGCGACTGTCTGATCAGGAAGCCGGAGACGGCCAGGTCGGTCTCCAGCCCCCGTACGGTCCCCTCGTCGGCGGCCAGGCCGAGGGCGTAGCCCTCGCCGTGGGCGTCGCGCAGGCCCATGGTGCGGAACTCCACCTCGAGGGTGGAGCCGTCCGGGCGGCGGACCGGGAAGACACCGGCCCAGGTGTCGCCCGCCCGTACCCGTGCGAAGAGCTCCACGGCCGCCCGGCGGTCCTTCGGGTGGACCAGCAGCTTGTCCGCGCGGCGCCCCAGCGCCTCGGCCGCCCGGTAACCGAACAGCTGTTCAGCCTCGGGGCTCCAGAGGGCGATCCGCCCCTCGACGTCCAGGGCCACGGCGGCGACCCGCAGCAGGTCGAGCACCCCTCCCGGGCCGGTCGCCATGCTGCTGATAGCCGCCTCTTCCTCCTGGTCCACACGGTCATGCGTCGTCATACCGGCACCTCACCGGCTCGCCGTGCCCTCCTACTGTCATACCTCGCCCGGCTGGCCGCCGCATACGGATATGACATGGGCACGGTCTCAGATCCCGGTTCAGATGGTGAAGGGCCGCTGCCGGGCGAAAGCGGAGTTCAGCGCACCCGCCTGGAAGAGGTTGGGCGTCTGGTCGGGCGGCATCCGCTTGACGATCTCCCGGTGCAGCCCGCGGTAGCTGCCCGCGAAGCCACCGCCCCGCCAGACCTCCAGCAGGGTACCGGTGAAGAGCCCGTTGACGATCCCATCGGCCGAGGTCTGGTTGTCCTGGCAGCCGGAGATCTGCAGCACACTGGCGTCGATCCTGGCGAGGTCCTTGGCGGTACGGGTGTTCTGGATCCGGTCGTAGGCGTCGCGGTCGCGCCGGTAGACGGCGGCCTGCACCGACTGGGGCATGGCCCGGATCCTGCGGCCGACCTCCCGGGGGTCGGCGGTGCTGAAGCGCCGGTCGAGCTCCTGGGAGCTGAGCATCTCGGGCAGCCGCCGGGCCACGGTGCCGCTGTGGCAGCTGTCGGAGAGCAGCCAGATCCGCACCCCCCTGGCGAACTTCCCGAACAGCTCGAAGAGCTCGTCGTCGACCAGCTGACGGTCGTACAGCACCCACGTCTCGTCGAGACGGTCGCCGGTCTCGTCGTGGTTGAGGTCGGGCACCTGACCACCGTGGCCCGAGTAGGTGAGGAAGAGGATGTCCCCCTCGGCCAGCCGCCCGGCCGCGGCCTCCAGGGTGGCGGTGACCGTCTCCGCGGTGGCGGCCGGGCTCAGCAGCGGGCCGGTCACATCGAACCCCGCGGCGTCGGCCAGCCCGGCCATGTCCACGGCGTCCTGCTCACAGGCGCCCAGCTCACCGCTCCAGCCGTCGTACGCCGCGGGGTCGACCTGGTTGAGTCCGATATGGACGGAGAGGCCGATGGACATGGGGGCTCCTTGGGTCGAGGACGTGCGGCGGCTCACCATCGCTCGTCACTAAGCGATGATGCGGGGCCGCGACCCGCCATGCCCTGTTCTCCGGCCCCATCCGGAGGAGGCACCCCGCACGCACTCGGCGGACGCCGCAGCCGTCAGGCCCGGCGCGGCCGGGCGTCCAGGGCCCGCAGCGCCATATCGGCGGCGCGCTCGAAGTAGCCGGGCTCCAGGGGCGCGCCACGGGCCGAGACCCGCCAGTAGACCAGCCCGCCGAGCAGGTCGAGCGCCAGCTCGCGGTCGAGGTCCGGCGGCAGCTCACCGCGCCCGGCCGCCCGGTCCAGCGCATCGGTCATCCGGGCGCGCCGCGGCTCGCCGATACAGCGGGCCAGGGCCTGGCTCAGCTCCTCGTCGCGCTGCGCCTCGGCGATCAGGTCCGGCAGGATGCGGGAGAACCGCGGATGGGTCAGCCAGTCGGCCACCGCGCGCAGCCCGGCCAGCACATCGCCGCGCAGGGATCCGGTGTCGGGCAGCTCCACCAGGGCGATGCTCAGCTCGGACACGACCGCGATGACCATCCGCTGCTTCGACGGCCACCGCCGGTACAGGGCGCTCTTGCCCACCCCGGCCCGTTTGGCCACCGCCTCCATCGACAACCGGCCGTAGCCCTGCTCGGCGAGCTCGTCGAGGACGGCTTCGGAGATGGCCGCGGTCTTGTCCGCGCGCAGGGTGGCGGCGCCGCTCGGAGGGCGCCGGGTGGGCTCCGGCATGACCCCGAGGTTAGCAGATGGACAGGACGGTACCGTCTCGTCCTATGCTGTACGGACGGGACGGTACCGTCCCGTCCTGCTGATTGAGGAGAGGTACGTCATGGACGACCGCGTCAAGGTGTTCGAGCGGGCGAAGGAGCTGCTGCTCGGCCACGACATGATGGGGTTCGCGGATCTGTGGGCCGTCGACGGCACCATCGAGTTCCCCTTCGCCCCGCCCGGTCGGCCGCGCCTGCTGGAGGGGCGTGAGGCCGTGCGCGAATACGTGCGGGACTACACCGACCACATCGATCTGCGCGCCGTCGCGCACGAGGTCGTCCATCTCACCGAGGACCCCGGCGTGCTGATCGTGGAGTTCTCGATGGACGCCGTCGCCGTCGGAACCGGCCGCCCGCTCCGCCCCGGATACGTCGCCGTCATCACCGTCCGCGACGGCGAGATCGCCTCGTACCGTGACTACTGGAATCCGCTGATGCTCGACGAGACGAGCTTCGGTTCCGAGGAGGGCCGGACCCATGGCTGAACCCACCGTTCTGGTCCTCGGCGCCACCGGGAACACCGGCTCCAAGGTGCTGCGGATGGTGCGCGCGGAGGGCGCGCGGGCGCTGGCCGCCACCCGGCGGCCCGAGGCCGCGGCCGCGGCGGGCGTGGCCGGCGCCGTACGGTTCGACTGGCACGACCCCGACGGTCACGCGGCGGCGCTGCGCGGCGTGGACCGGCTCTATCTCGTCGCGCCCCTGGGGGTGGCCGAGCCGCTGCCGGTGGTGGAGCCGTTCCTGAAGACGGCGGTCGCCCAGGGCGTACGGCGGGCGGTGCTGCTGAGCTCGTCCGCGGTCGACGAGGCGGACACCGGCCTCGGCGCGCTGCACACGCTGGTGCGGCGGACCGTGCCCGAGTGGGCGGTGCTGCGGCCCTCGTGGTTCATGCAGAACTTCACCGGTGACCATCCGGCGGCCCAGGCCGTCCGCGGCGACGGCGAGATCGTCACCGCGACGGGGGACGGCAGGGTGGCCTTCGTGGACGCGGCGGACATCGCCGCCGTCGCCACCCGGGCCCTGCTGGACGACCGTCCGCACAACACGGACCACGTCATCACCGGTCCGGAGGCGCTCGGTTACCCGGAGGCGGCGCGCATCGTGGCGGAGGTCTCCGGGCGGCCGGTCCGCCATGTCGCGGTGGAGACCGGGGAGTTGGTCGAGAGGCTGGGGGCGACAGGGCTGCCGCCGGAGTACGCCGCGTTCCTCGCCGGGCTGGACGAGGACATCCGGCACGGCGCGGAGGACCGTACGACGGACACCGTCGAGCGGGTCACCGGGCGCGCTCCCCGCTCCTTCCGCGCCTTCGCCGAGGCACACCGCGCGGCGTTCGCCCCGGAGTCCGCCGCCTGAGCGGCCTCGTTGAGGTCCGGAGCGGTTCGGTCGCGCCCCGAAGGGGCGCGGGGCCGTGTCGACGTGCGGCTCAGTCGCGGCTGTGTCGACGTGCGCCTCCGCCGCGGCAGTGTCGATGTGCGCCTCCGCCGCGTGGGCGACCAGCCACGGCGCGGCCGCGGATGAACGACCGCACCTCGCGCCACTTCCCGCGGAGCGCTCAGCGGAACAGCACACCCGGGAGGCCGGGGCGGTCGATGGCCTCCTGGAGGGCGGCGCGCAGGGTGCGGCTGTCGGTGAGGGGGCCGCCGGGCCGGATCAGCCAGACATGGCCCTGCCGTACGCAGCCGGGCCTGGGGCAGCGCAGCACCCGGCCCGGCCCCGCCGCGGCCACCGTACGGCGGCGGGCGTAGACCGTCCCGGCCAGCCAGACCTTCCACTCGGCCGCGGATCCGGGCGGCACGAGGAAGGAGAGCACATGGCTGGCGGTGGCCAGCATCACCGGCCCCGCCGCGTCGCGCCGCTGCAGCGCCTGGATCACCGCGGTGCCGATGTCGTCGCACATCCGCACCAGGTCGAAGACCGGGCCCACCGGCAGATCGGCGAGGCCGGTGCCGCTGGCCCACTGGAGCCGCACCCGCCCGGGGTCGTCGCTCGCGGCCAGCAGCCATTCGGCCGCGTCGGTCTCCACGGTGACCCGCATCCGGCGCTCCCCCCGCGCCCCCGCGTTCATGAGGTGGCCACCAGCGGCAGGGTGAACCACACCTTCTTCCCCCGGACTCCGGGATCGGGCGGCTCGGTGCCCCAGTCGGCCGCCAGGTCATCGACGATGGCCAGCCCCCGCCCGGACTCCTCGGTGGGCTCCGGCCTGCGGGCGACCGGGACCACGGGCGAGCCGTCGGCCACCTCCACCCGCAGCTCACGGCCGAAGCGTTCCAGCGAGACGGTGATGGTGACGGTGTCGGCGGGGCCGGAGCTGCCGTGCTCCACGGCGTTGGCGAACAGTTCGTTGGTGGCGAGGACGACATGGTCCACGATCGCGCCGAGCCGCCAGTCGCGCAGATGCCCGGCGACCATCCGGCGCACCGCGGCGGCGCGGTCGGGCAGGGCGGGGAACTCCGCCCGGAAGAGCCGGCGGGTGTCCAGCGGGATCACCGGCCTCTCCCCTCCGGGGCAGGGGACGGGGATCGCCGCGCCGGCCGGGCCGTCGACCGGCGCGGGTCTCGGCGCGGCGGCCCGCCCGGTAACCGGATCGGTTCGCGGGCGGTCCGCGGAGACCGCGACGCCACGGCTCGGGCCCATCGTCTCCCCCTCCTCATCGGCCGACGCCGGCCGGTGCGACAGTCCTGGACAGGATCGGCTCACGGTGTCGGTCCTCACGGTCCTCATCGGTCTGTGGACTCTGGTGGCATACGGGCACATGGGGTGATTGATGTTCGGGTGAGCGGGTAAGCGCATTCTGGCGACCGACGGCGTGGCATCTGAGCTGGTGACAGGTGGTGCGCACGCCCCACCCGACCCGCCTGGACCAGCTGCCACGGACGGAGACGGCCCGGTCGCGGTGAGTGCCGGTTACCGGCATGGTTCCTCCTTCGAAGGCAGCGCAAAGCGCCATCGGTCGCCGTTCATGTAGACAAACGGTTGGACCGGCCGGTGGGCGAGAGGGCATGGGGGTTGTCCGGTTGTACGGGCGTAGTGGTTCGGGCTGTACGGTCCGGACGTGGCAAGCGTGAGCGGGGGCCGCGAGGGGCGGCCCGGCCCGGGGGAACGGTCCGGTGTGGACGGCAAACGCGTCCTGGTGACCGGGGGCTCCCGGGGGCTGGGTGAACAGATCGTACGGCTCCTGGCCGCCGGCGGGGCGCGGTTGGCCACGTGCGCGCGGACCCCGGAGCATCTGCGGTCCCTCACGGCGTCCCTGAGCGCCGAGGGGCACGGGGAGCCGTTCACCAGTGCGCTGGACGTCACCGCGCCGGAGCTGCTGGAGCGGTTCGTGGAGGCGGCGGGGATACGTTTCAGCGGTCTTGACGGCGTGGTGGCCTGCGCCGGTGGCGCTCGCGGCCGCGGCGTCGAGGAAGCCGATTCCCAGGACTGGTCGCTGACCTGGGAGATGAACGTCGGTCATACGGCCCGGCTGGTGAAGGCCGCGGTGCCGCATCTGCGCCGGGCGGGCGGCGGCTCCGTGGTGGTGATCGCCTCCATCTCCGGCTGGAAGCCGGGGCCGCAGGCGCAGTACGGGGCGGCCAAGGCCGCCCAGATCCATCTGGCGGCCTCACTCGCCCGCGAGCTGGGCCCGGACGGGATCCGGGTGAACGCCGTCTCACCGGGGTCCATGCTGATCCCGGGGAAGCGATGGGACCGGATGCGCACCGAAGAGCCCGAGGCCTACGCCCGGTTCACGGCCGAGCTGCCACGCGGTGAACTGGTCACCCCGCGGGAGGTCGCCCAGGTCGTGGCGTTCCTGCTCTCGGACGCCTCGAGCGGGGTCTCCGGTGCGCATCTGCCCGTGGACCGAGCCCAGAACGCCCCCACGCCGGGAGGCTATTGAGAGCCTGTGCCATATCCCCGGCCGGGCGTGCGACGCCTGGCACGCACGCTGATCCGACCGGGGATATGACACAGGCTCTGCCCCCCGGCGCTCCCCCGAGCGGAGGCGCTCCGGACACGCCACCGGCCGCCCACGTGGAGCGGCCGGAGACTTCACCCAAGGCACCGGCGGGGCGAGGCCCCGAGGCCGGATACCTCAGGCGGCCACGCCGAGCACGGTCCGGGAGCGCTGCTCGAACTCCCTGACCATGGGCTCTCCGCGGTGCGGCCGCAGCCGGGTGCGGAAGTCGCGCAGCGCCTGAATCGAGCGCTCGCTGTGCACCCCGCTGAGCGTGTCGAGTGCCTCGCCCGCGGTGCCCACGGCCTCGTCCAGCCGGCTCTGCTGGAGATAGGCCGTGGCCAGCACGGATCTGCTGATGGCCTGGCGCCGGCGCCGCTCGGCGTTGGCGCGCACGGATTCGGCGGCGGCGTGCTCGGCGTCCGTGGCATTGCCCAGGTCGCGGAAGCACAGCGCCGCCTCGGCGGCCAGATAGTGGTGGTCGAGGAAGCGCACCCAGGGCGACTCCTGCTCGGGACCCTGGCTGGCCTCCAGCTGGGCGTCGGCCGCGCGCAGCGACTTGGACGCCTCCCGGGGCTGGTCCAGTGCGGCGTAGCCACGGGCGGCCATGGCGTGCAACCGCATCAGCCCGAGCGGGCTTCCGGCGTGCTTGGCGGTGGCGACACCGACCCGGGCCAACTCGACCCCCGCCTCGGGCTGGCCCAGGTTGGTCGCCAGATGGGACAGGCCGGCCAGGATCTGACCGCCCAGGACCCGGTCGCCGCCCTCGGCGCACAGCCGCAGCGCCTGGGTCATATAGCGCTGGGCCAAGCCGTATTCGGCGTTGTCATAGCTGCTCCAGCCGGCCATCGCGGCCAGCTTGGCGGCGGCGGTGAACAGCTGGCGCCGCTCCTGCGGTGGCGCGCCGCGCTGCTGGAGCATGGGGACGACCTCGGTCGACAGATAGAGCACGATGCTGGCGCGGACCTGGCCGCCGCCGAAGCGATTGTCCATCTCGTCGAACATGTTGATCGCCGCGTGGACCTGTTCGACGCGGCCGCCTTCGGCCGCGGGTGCGAGCCGGGCGGTGTCCTGGTTCTCGACCAGCCACAGCAGCCATTCGCGCTGTGGGGTCACCAGCGCGCCGGCGACGAAGGGCACCGCACCCAGCAGGCTGCGGCGGGATATGTCGGTGGAGCCGAGTTCGGCGAGCGTGTGCAAGGTTTCGCTTACGTCCTCCCGGTAGGCCAGCGCCCGAGCCACGACCGGGCGCTGTCGGTCGGAGATGAACCCCAGCTCGGCGGGGCCCAGGGGCCTGCCGAGCCGGTGGGAGAGCACGGCGGCGATCAGCTCCGGCGTGGTGCCGCGCGGCTGTCCGCCTTGCAGCCAGCGGGTGACGGACGCCTTGTCGTAGTTCGACTCGCGCCCCTGCCTACGGCCCAGTTCATTGACCCGCAGGGCCAATGAGGCGTAGGAGCACCCGGATTCCTTCAGAGCGGCGGCCAACGCGCCGTTGGCCATGGCGCCTTGGCGCCCGCTTACCGGCTGTGCGTGATGCGTCACCGTGACCGTCCCTGTTTCGAGCCACGGCGGTCTGCGGGATCCCCGTCGCTCGCCGCCCACCGGTCAGCCGGGAGCCTCAACGACGTTGTGGACATAGGTGGTTGGGAGCCCTCGCCATGGAGGGTGAGATGGGTCACGTGCTCACTATGAGTGGTGATGCCGTCACCCCGCAACCTTCGTTCTGATAATTTCAAAGCGCTCCGCTCGCTCTGTCTGTGTCATCCATCGCGTGGCACACTGTGCAGGCATATGACAGCCATTCCTACGGGAGGCGGACGTGAGCGAGGCACGGCCGGCCGGCGCCGCCCCCACCGTTTTGCGGAGAGTCCTGGGCAAGCGTCTGCGGCATCTGCGCGAGCGGGCGAAGGTGTCGTTCGAGGAAGCCGCGAAGGCCATCGAGGTCACCCCGTTGACCGTGCGCAGGATGGAAAAGGCGGAAGTCGGCCTCAAGATCCCGTATCTGAAGGAGCTGCTGCGGAACTACGGCGTCCGCGGCCCGGAGATGGAGGATTTCCTCGCTCTGGCACGCGAGGCCAACCAGCCGGGCTGGTGGCATCAGTTCCGCGATGTGCTTCCGGACTGGTTCAGTGTTTACGTAAGCCTCGAAAGTGAGGCCACCGTCATTCGCGCGTACGAGCCCCACTACGTCCCCGGGCTGCTCCAAACCGAGGACTACGCGCGAGCGGTACTACGCATGGGCTTCCCGAGTGACACCGAGGAGGAGTTGGAGCGCCGGATCGCCCTTCGGGTCAAGCGCCAGAGCCTGCTCACCAAGTCGGACGCGCCGACCATCTGGGCCATCCTCGACGAAACAGTGCTGCACCGCCCGGTCGGCGGCTCGCGGGTGATGCGCGACCAGATCGACCACCTCATCGACACCTTGGACATCCCCAAGGTCAGGCTGCAGATCATGCGGTTCGCGGCGGGGCCGCACCCCGGGGCCTTCGGCCCCTTCCACTACTTCCGCTTCGGATTCTCCGAACTGCCGGACGTCGTCTACACCGAGAGCCTCACCGGGGCGGTCTATGTGGACAAGCCGGCCGAAGTCGTCGCCTATCTCGAGGTCCTGGACCGGATGGCGGTCCAGGCCGAGCCGATCGGCGACAGCAGCACCATCCTGGCCGAACTGCGTAAGGAGCACTGAGATGCATGACCCCGTCTACACCGGAATGCCGGCCACGGACCTGGGCACTGAGGGCTGGGAGAAACCCTGGAGCGGGTCCAACGGCGGCACCTGCATCGAGGCCAAGCGACTGCCGGACGGGCGGATCGCGCTGCGCCAGTCCACCGACCCGGCCGGGCCCGCGCTGATCTACACCCGCTCGGAGGTGGCGTCCTTCCTGGAGGCGGCGAAGGCCGGCGAAGCGGACTTCCTCATCTCCTAGAGCGGGCCGTCATCTCCTAGAGCGGGCCGTCCACGGCCCGTTCCCCGGAAATCCCCGAAAACCACTACGCCCGCACAACCGCACAACCCCGCACCGCACTCCCGTCCCCGCCGTCCCGCCACGCACACTGAAGACGCCGTGGCGGGCGGCGGTGTCGTCCCCCTTGCAGATGTGCAGAGCCCATGGGACCGACAGGATGCCGTAATGAACCTCGACCACGCGGTGACACAGCACCGCACCCTGATCGTCGAGGGCTGCGACGGAGTCGGCAGGGACGCGCTGCTGACCGGTCTCGCCCGCCTGCACGGCTACACCGTCACCCGCGCCTCCCGCGACCTGCCCCATGTCGACCCGGTCCGGCCGTACCGCGAACTCCTCCAGCACGACGGCGCCCTCGCGGTCGACGCCGGGCTGGTCGGCGAGCTCGTCTACGGGCCGCTGCGCCGTGGCCACTCCCGGGTGACGTGGATTCAGGCGTTCGACTTCGCCGAGGCGGTGGCGGAGCGCGACGGCGCCTTCGTCCATGTGACCGCTCCGGTGTACGTGCTGGAGGACCGGCTGGCCGCGCGCGGCGCCTCGGCGGCGGCCCTCGCGGAGATCGACGCCGCGGTCACGGGCTATGACCACGCCTTTTCCACTCTCGCCGAGCACGCCCCGGTCCTCACCGTCGAGGAGCGGCCGGCCTCCGGCGGCGGCCCGGACCCGGATCCGGGCCACGGCGAGGCGGCGCCGGAGTCCCCGGTGGTCTCGTTCGCCCGGCCCTTCCCGCGCATCCGTTCCCCCGTGCCGTTCGCCGAGCAGAGCTGAACTCCCGGGCACCGGCCCTAAGTTGGTGTCCCGCGAATCGCATCCGCATCGCATCCGCACGGCAGGAGACTGGCGCTATGACAGACGGCTCGTCCACCCCCGACCAGCAGGCCCTCACCAAGATCGACACCACGGTGCCGCATTCGGCCCGGATCTGGAACTACTGGATGGGCGGCAAGGACAACTACGAGGTCGACCGGATCGCCGGTGACGAGTACCGGGAGGTCGCCCCGAACATCGCGACCATGGCCCGCGCCTCGCGCGCGTATCTCATCCGCACCGTCACCCATGTGGCGGGCGAATGCGGAATCCGGCAGTTCCTGGACATCGGCACCGGGCTGCCCACCTACGACAACACCCACCAGGTGGCCCAGCGGGTGGCGCCCCAGGCCCGCATCGTCTACGTGGACAACGACCCCCTGGTGCTCCGGCACGCCCAGGCGCTGCTCACCAGCACCCGCGAGGGGGTGACCGACTACATCGACGCCGATCTGCACGAGCCCGAGCGGATCCTGGAGGCCGCGTCGAAGACGCTCGACTTCGACCGGCCCATCGCCCTGATGCTGATGGGCATCCTCGGTCACATCCAGAACTACGAGGAGTCGGTGTCGATCGTGCGGCGGCTCCAGGCCGCCTTACCGGCCGGCAGCTACTTCGTGCACTACGACAGCACCGACACCGACCAGGCGCTCAAGCAGGCCCAGCAGGGCTACGACGACACCGGCGCCGTGCCGTACGTGCTGCGCAGCGTCGAGCAGATCAGCCGCTTCTACGAGGGCCTGGAGCTGATCGAGCCCGGTATCGTGTCGTGTCCGCTGTGGCGCCCGGCCCCCTCCGAGACGGACATCGAGACCACCGATGTCCACGGGGGCGTGGCGCGCAAGCCGTGACGGCGGTGACGACCAAACGAATGGTTCGGCCACCGGGGAGGTAACCCCCGCCCCCGTCGCGTCGTCAGACACGGCGCCGGGAAGCGAGGCGGAGGGACGCACGGGTGTTCGAGGTCGGGGCCTGGAGAGTGCCCTCCTTCAAGCGGCTGCTCCAGGCGTCGGTCGCCGGGGCCCCCGCCGTCGTACGACAGCGCCGCGGCCCCCACGACGAGGCGCCGGGGCGGCCGCGGCACCTGGCCATCATCATGGACGGCAACGGCCGCTGGGCCGCCCTGCGCGGCCTCTCCCGCACCCGCGGCCACCAGGCGGGGGTGCTCGCGCTGCCGCGGGTGGTGGACACGGCCCTGGAGGAGGGCATCGAACACCTGTCGCTGTTCTTCTTCTCCACCGAGAACTGGAACCGGCCGCGCGGCGAGGTGGCCGCCCTGATGCGGCTCACCGCCCAGCTGGCGGATGTCTTCCGCGGCTACGGCGAGCGGGGGGTGCGGCTGCGCTGGCTGGGCTCGGAGGCCCGGCTCCCCCGGGCCACGCTGGCCGCGCTCCGCCGCGCGGAGGACGACACCCGCGACAACAGCGCCATGACGCTGGCCTTCTGCTTCAACCACGGCGGCCGGGAGGAGATCGCCCGCGCGGCCACCTCGCTGGCCCGCGCCTCGGCGGACGGCGCGCTGGACCCCGGGCTCATCGACGAGGCGCTGTTCACCCGCCATCTGCCGCACGCCGATCTGCCGGACATCGACATGCTGGTGCGCACCTCCGGGGAGCAGCGCATCTCCAACTTCATGCTCTGGCGGGCGGCCTACGCGGAGCTCTTCTTCGTGGACACCCTGTGGCCCGACTTCACCGGTGAGGAGCTCCGCACGCTGCTGGCCGCGTTCGCGACCCGGAAACGGCGCTTCGGCGCGGGCGTCGGCCCCGTCTGACGCGCCCGCCGCTCCTAAACGGGTCAGAGGAAGTCCGCTACGGTTCGGGCAGCGCCCCGAAGGGGCGCGGGGCTGTGTCGATGTGCGGCTCCGCCGCGCGGGCGCGACCAGCCACGACGGCGCCGCAGTCGGCCGACGACGCATCACGACACTTCCAGCGGAGCGTTTAGCGGATCTGAACGCCGGAGAGGGTGCGGGCGATGACCAGGCGCTGGATCTCGCTGGTGCCCTCGAAGATGGTGTAGATGGCGGCGTCGCGGTGCATCCGCTCGACCGGGTACTCGCGGGTGAAGCCGTTGCCGCCGAGGATCTGCACCGCCTGGGCGGTGACCTGCTTGGCGGTCTCACTGGCGAACAGCTTGGACATGGAGCCCTCGGCCGATTCGAAGGGCCGGCCGCTCACGGCCATCCACGACGCGCGCCACACCATCAGCCGCGCGGCGTCGATCCGGGTGCGCATGTCGGCGAGCTGGAAGGCGACGCCCTGGTTGTCGATGATGGGGCGGCCGAACTGCTGCCGGGTCTTGGCGTAGTCGAGCGCGACCTCGTACGCGGCGCGGGCGGTGCCGACCGCCATGGCGCCGACGGCCGGGCGGGACGCCTCGAAGGTTGCCATGGCGGCGTTCTTCAGCCGCTCCCCGCCCGACTTGGCCCGCTCCCGGGCGCGTGCGAGGCGTTCGTCCAGCTTCTCCTTGCCCCCGAGCAGGCAGCTGCCGGGCACCCGCACCTGGTCGAGGACCACTTCGGCGGTGTGCGAGGCGCGGATGCCGTGCTTCTTGAACTTCTGGCCCTGGGAGAGACCGGGGGTGCCGGGCGGGATGATGAACGAGGCGTGGCCCTTGGAGCCGAGGTCGGGGTCGACGACCGCGACCACCACATGGACGCCTGCGATACCGCCGTTGGTGGCCCAGGTCTTGGTGCCGTTCAGCACCCATTCGTCCTTGGCCTCGTCGTAGCCGGCGCGGGTGCGCATCGAGCCGACGTCGGAGCCCGCGTCGGGCTCGGAGGAGCAGAAGGCGGCGACCTTCACATCGTCGGCGTCGCCGTACATCTGCGGGATCCAGGTGCCGATCTGCTCCTCGGTGCCGTTGGCGAGGACGCCGACGGCGGCGAGGCCGGTGCCGACGATGGACAGGGCGATGCCCGCGTCGCCCCAGAACAGCTCCTCCATGGTCATGGGGATGCCGAGGCCCGTGGGGTCGAAGTACTGCTGGGCGTAGAAGTCCAGGGAGTACAGGCCGATCTTGGCGGCCTCCTGGATAATCGGCCAGGGGGTCTCCTCGCGCTCGTCCCATTCGGCGGCGGCCGGGCGCATGACGTCCGCGGCGAAGCCGTGGATCCAGTCGCGCACCGCCTTCTGATCGTCGTCGAGCTCGAACGAGAACTCCGCCATGACCCCTCCACGTGCTTATTACCTGCGGTAACGGCAGTCTGTTACCGCCCAGTAGGCGATGTCAACTCCCCCGGGCACGCGGGCCCCGCTCCCCCCTCGGGTGTTACGTTGCGCTTCAGCGCGGAGCGCGATCGCGCGGGGAAGCGCGGGTGCGTAGGACGCGAGTACGACATCGGGGGCGGGGAGGCAACGCATGCGGACCGGGACCAGCCAGCGGGACGACCAGCGGCAGACGGCCCAGCAGAGGCGCAAGGAGCTGCTGGAGGCCGCGGACCGGGTGGTGCTGCGCGACGGACCAGAGGCCTCGATGAACGCCATCGCCGCCGAAGCGGGCATCACCAAGCCCATTCTGTACCGCCACTTCGGCGACAAGGGCGGGCTGTACCGCGCCCTCGCCAAGCGCCACACCGACGCCCTGCTCGCCTCGCTGCGCGCGGCCCTGGACGCGCCCGCCGACGACCGCAGGCAGCGCGTGGAGGCCACGCTGGACACCTATCTGGCCGCGATCGAGGCCAGGCCCCAGGTGTACCGCTTCCTGATGCACCCGGCCGACCACGGCCAGCAGGAGCCGGAGCAGAGCTTCGACGTCGGCCACCACTCCGCCCCGCTGCTGCGCCGGCTCGGCGAGGAGCTGGCCACGGTGATCGCCGAACGGGTGGAGCTGGGCCCCGGCGGCGACGAGGTGGCCCGGGTCTGGGGCCACGGGATCGTGGGCATGATGCACGCGGCCGGTGACTGGTGGCTGCGCGACCGGCCCTGCGCACGCGGCCAGTTGGTGCACCATCTCACCGATCTGCTGTGGGGGCGGCTGTCGCTGGCGGACGACCGGGGCGGCGCACCGGGCTTCTGAGGCCCCGGCAGCTTCCTGGCTCCCGGCACCTGACGATGTGCGACGCCGCGGGAAGGCGCCGGGAGGCCGCGCGGTCCGCCGGACACCCCGCGGGCCCCTACGCCTCCACAGCCTCGGCGCCGCCGGTCGGCGCCCAGGGGGCGCGGCGGATCGCCCGCAGCGCCCTGCGCCGCCGCAGCCCGGTCAGCTGGTCGATGAACAGCCCGCCGTCCAGATGGTCGCACTCGTGCTGAAGGCAGCGCGCGAAGAAGCCCGTGCCCTCGATCCGCACCGGCTCCCCGGTCATCGTCACGCCCTCGATCACCACGTGGTCGTAGCGCGGGGTGCCCGCCTCGAGACCCGGCAGCGACAGACAGCCCTCCGGCCCGCGCACCGTCACCCCGTCGGCCGCGACCGGCCGGGGGTTGACGACATGCCCCAGATGGCGGTGGTCCTCGTCGTCCGGGCAGTCGAAGACGAAGACCCGCAGCCCCACACCGATCTGATTGGCCGCGAGGCCCACCCCGTGGGCCGCGTACATCGTGGCGTACAAGTCCTCGATCAGCAGCGCGAGCTCGGCGTCGAACGCGGTGACCTCCTCGCACGGCGCGCGCAGCGCCGGATCGCCGAGGAGCCGCAGGGGCCGCACCGCACCGCGGCTGCCCGGGATCACGCCATGTCGCATGGCAGCCAAGCTTACGGCGCGGCGAGGTGGGCCTCACCGCGCACGGACGGAATTCGGGACAGCCGCCGGATCTCGATAGGCTGCTCTCCGACCGTGGCCTCCCGGCCGGCGACGCGGCGCGGAGGGGGCATACCACCGGCGCCTCGGGGGGCAGAAGCGGCGCCGGTATGCGAGGAGGATCGAGAAGACGATGGCAGGCAACTCGGAGCCGCTGTCACCGCGGGCCAAGCTGGCCGTGACGGCGGGCAGGGCCGCGGCGGCGGTGTCGAAGGCCGCGGGCCGCGGCAGCGGATCGGTGATCGGCGGCAAGGTGGCCCTGCGCCTCGACCCCGATCTGCTCAGCAGGCTGGCGCAGCACCTGGACGTCATCCTGGTGTCGGCGACCAACGGCAAGACCACGACCACCCGGCTCATCGCCGAGGCGCTGCGGGCGGCCGGCCCGGTCGTCTCCAACGCGCTGGGCGCCAATATGCCGGCCGGTATCACCTCCGCCCTGGCGGGCGGCTCCGATGCCCGCTACGGCGTCATCGAGGTCGACGAGAAGTACCTCGCCGGTGTGGCGCGCGACACCGAGCCCAAGGCCATCGCGCTCCTCAACCTCTCCCGTGACCAGCTCGACCGCGCCGCCGAGACCCGGATGCTCGCCGAGAAGTGGCGCGAGGGCCTGACCGGCAGCAAGGCGGTCGTGATCGCCAACGCGGACGACCCGCTGATCGTCTGGGCCGCCTCCTCCAGCCCCAATGTGGTGTGGGTCGCGGCCGGGCAGGAGTGGAAGGACGACGCCTGGTCCTGCCCGTCCTGCGGCGGTGTGCTGCAGCGTCCGGGCGACGACTGGGTCTGCGGGGAGTGCGGCTTCCGCCGCCCGGTGCCCAGCTGGGCGCTGAACGGCGACTACGTCCTCGACCCGCACGGCGCCGCCTGGCCCATCCAGCTCCAGCTCCCCGGCCGCGCGAACAAGGCCAACGCGGCCACCTCGGCCGCCGTCGCCGCCACCTTCGGGGTGCCCCCGCAGGTCGCGCTGGAGCGGATGTACCAGGTCCAGGCCGTGGCCGGCCGGTATGACGTGGTCACCTTCCAGGAGCGCCAGCTGCGGCTGCTGCTGGCGAAGAACCCGGCCGGCTGGCTGGAGACCTTCTCGCTGATCGACCCGCCGCCCACCCCGGTGATCCTCTCGGTGAACGCGCGCGGCGCCGACGGCACCGACACCTCCTGGCTGTGGGACGTGGACTACACCCGGCTGGCCGGGCACCCGATCTGCGTGATCGGCGACCGCAAGCTGGACCTCGCGGTGCGCCTGGAGGTCGCCGGGCTGGACTTCCGGGTCTGCGCGGACGCGGACGAGGCGGTACGGATCTCCCCGCCCGGCCGCATCGAGGTGATCGCCAACTACACCGCGTTCCAGGACCTGCGCCGCCGGGTCGGCAACTGACCCCCCCGTACGAGAGGCACGAAGATGCGTAGCACGAGCCAGAACGGCCTGCGTCTGGTGTGGGTCTACCCCGACCTGCTGAGCACGTACGGCGACCAGGGCAACGTCCTGGTGGTGGAGCGCCGGGCGCGGCAGCGCGGGCTGGAGGTCTCCCGCCTGGACGTCCGCTCCGACCAGCAGATCCCCACCTCCGGGGACGTCTATCTGATCGGCGGTGGCGAGGACCGCCCGCAGCGGCTGGCCGCCGAGCGGCTGATGCGGGACGGGGGGCTGAACCGGGCGGTGGCCAATGGGGCGATCGTCTTCTCGGTGTGCGCCGGGTACCAGATCCTCGGCCATGAGTTCGTCAACGACCTCGGACAGCGCCAGCAGGGCCTGGGGCTGCTGGACGTGGTCAGCACCCGCGGCGAGGGCGCCCGGTGCGTCGGGGACGTGCTGGCCGACATCGACGAGCGATTGGCGCTGCCCCCGCTGACCGGCTTCGAGAACCACCAGGGCGTCACCCACCTGGGCCCGACCGCCCGCCCCTTCGCCCGGGTCCGGTTCGGCAACGGAAACGGCGCCGGGGACGGTTTCGAGGGCGCGTACAGCGACACCGTCTTCGGGACGTACATGCACGGCCCGGTGATGGCCCGCAACCCGCACATCGCGGACCACCTGCTGAAGCTGGCCCTCGATGTGAACGCGCTGCCGCCGGTCAACGACCAGTGGTACGAGGCGCTGCGCAACGAGCGGATCGCGGCGGCGACCCAGCCCGCCTGAGCCGCCTCCCGCTCGCCCGAGCGCAGCTCAGGCACCGTTCGAGCGCAGGGTGACCGCATGTCGGACATCAGGCCGCAGGCCGCGCCCCCGCCGCCCGCCCGCTTGTAGGGTGGCGGGGTCCCGCCGGACGACGCGGTCCGGCCGTCGGCCCCCATCTCAGACAGAGGTATGCGTGCCATGCGCATTGGTGTGCTCACGTCCGGCGGCGACTGCCCCGGCCTGAACGCGGTCATCAGGTCAGTCGTCCACCGCGCCACCGTCGACCACGGCGATGAGGTGATCGGCTTCCAGGACGGCTGGAAGGGCCTGCTGGAGTGCGACTACCGCAAGCTGGACCTGGACGCCGTGAGCGGCATCCTGGCCCTCGGCGGCACCATCCTCGGCTCCACCCGGGTGCGCCCCGAGCATCTGCGGGACGGCGTGGAGCGGGCCAAGGGGCATGTGGCGGAGCTCGGCCTGGACGCGGTCATCCCCATCGGCGGGGAGGGCACTCTGAAGGCCGCCCGGCTGCTCTCGGACGCCGGGCTGCCGATCGTCGGCGTGCCCAAGACCATCGACAACGACATCGCCTCGACCGATGTGACCTTCGGCTTCGACACCGCGGTCGGGGTCGCCACCGAGGCCCTGGACCGGCTCAAGACCACCGCGGAGTCCCATCAGCGGGTGCTGATCGTCGAGGTCATGGGGCGGCACACCGGCTGGATCGCGCTGCACTCGGGCATGGCCGCGGGCGCCCACGCCATCGTCGTCCCGGAGCGCCCGTTCGACATCGAGGAGCTGGCCAGGACGGTCGGGGCGCGGTTCGAGGCGGGCAAGAAGTTCGCGATCGTGGTGGTGGCGGAGGGTGCCAAGCCGCGCGAGGGCACGATGGACTACGAGGCCGGCGGCAAGGACGTCTACGGCCACGAGCGCTTCGCGGGCATCGCCCGCCACCTCTCCGCGGAGCTGGAGCGGCGGCTCGGCAAGGAGGCGCGGGCGGTCATCCTGGGCCATGTGCAGCGCGGTGGCACCCCGACGGCGTACGACAGGGTGCTGGCCACCCGCTTCGGCTGGCACGCGGTCGAGGCGGCCCACCGCGGCGAATTCGGCACGATCACCGCGCTGCGCGGCACGGACATCACCCTGGTGCCGCTCGCGTCGGCCGTGGAGCGGCTGAAGACGGTCCCGGCCGAGCGGTACGCCGAGGCCGAGTGCGTGCTGTGATCGATGCGGTTCTAGGCTGGTGCGAGCACATTTCGTGCGCACTGGGAGGTGTACCGGATGGATCACGGCGGGCACGGCATGATGATGGATCTGCCGCCGTTCACGCTGTCGCGCGGGCTGGAGTTCGGCGGCGATCCGTTCTTCCTGGTCGGCTGTGTGCTGGCGCTCGGTCTTTACGGCTGGGGCGTCGCGCGGCTGCGGCGGCGCGGCGACGCCTGGCCGGTGGGGCGCGTGGTCTCCTTCGTACTCGGGGTGCTGACCATCGCGGTCGCGATGTGCACCAAGCTGAACGACTACGGCATGGTCATGTTCAGCGTCCATATGGTGCAGCACATGATCATCAGCATGGTCTCGCCGATCCTGCTGCTGCTGGGCGCGCCGGTCACGCTGACCCTGCGGGCCCTCCCGGCGGCCGGGCGCGGCCGCAAGGGGCCCCGGGAGCTGCTGGTCGCGCTGTTGCACAGCCGCTATATGCGGATCATCACCCACCCGGCGTTCACCATCCCGCTGTTCATCGCGAGCCTGTACGCGCTGTACTTCACCCCGCTCTTCGACTTCCTGATGGAGAGCAAGGCCGGGCATATCGCGATGATGGTCCACTTCCTCGCGGTGGGCCTGGTCTTCTTCTGGCCGATCATGGGCGTGGACCCGGGTCCGCACCGGCCCGGCTATGTGATGCGGATGCTGGAGCTGTTCTCGGGCATGCCGTTCCACGCGTTCTTCGGCATCGCGCTGATGATGGCGTCCGAGCCCATGGTCGGCACGTACAGGCATCCGCCCGCCTCGCTGGGCATCGACGCGCTGTCGGACCAGACCTGGGCGGGCGGTATCGCCTGGGCCTTCAGCGAGATCCCGTCGGTGATCGTGCTGGTGGCGCTGGTCTACCAGTGGTACAAGTCCGAGCAGCGCCAGGCGCGGCGTATCGACCGCACCGCGGACCGGGACGGCGACCAGGAGCTCGCGGCGTACAACGCGTATCTGGCCTCGCTCCAGTCCCGGAGCCAGTGACCTCGCTCCAGTCCCGGAGCCGCTGAGTCCGGTCCCGGCAGCCTGCCAGGAGGGGCCCGCCGGGCCTTGCCGCCTACGGCGGGGAGCGGAAAGACCCGCCGGACACCCCGTAGCGGTCGGGGCCCGGACCGCGAGACCATGGACCCGGGCCCTGGGTGGCCCGGGTCCTGGCGAAGGGGCGTCGGGACCGCCGTGAGGAGGTCGGGGATGCCCGGTTCCGCGAAGGCGATGACGGTGGCCACGGTAGGGGGCCTGGTGCTGGTGACGGCCTACACCGTGGCCCTGGGGAGCAACGGCTGGCTCTGGTTCAGCTGGGTGGTGCTCGGACTGCTGACCGTGGGGGTCGTGGTGGCCCGGAGCTGATCTCTACGGGGCGGAGGACCCCTTCGGAGCTGATCCCGAGGGCCTGCCCAGCAGCCACCGCCATAACGCCGCCCACCACGGGACGCGTCCGGGGGCCGTCGCCGCGGGCCGTTCGGTGCCGGACCGGACCGGGGCCGACGCGTCCTCGGGCATCGAGGGCACCCGCTGCCGAGGGGGCAGGAGGGCCTCGACGGGGAGGTCCATGATGTCCGGCTCGGGGCGCCGGGGCATGAACTCCACCGGCAGCTCCACGAGATGGCGGGAGATCCAGGACGAGAGCCAGGTCAGCTCGGACTCGTCCACGGCCAGCCGCAGATCGGGCAGGCGCAGCAGCAGGGTGTCGATGGCGGTGTCCGTGATGGCCCGGCCGATGTCCTGCCCCGGGCATTCGTGGGGGCCGCCGCTGAAGGCGAGATGGGACCGGTTGCCGTACATGGGCGCGGCGATGTCGGGGCGGATGGCCGGGTCGACGTTCCCGGCGGCCAGCCCCAGCAGCAGCATGTCCCCGGTCTTGATCCGCTGACCGCCCAGCTCGGTGTCCCCGGTGGCCCAGCGGCCGGGGACGACCGTGAGCGGGGGCTCGTTCCACAGCACATGCTCGATGGCGTCCGGCAGCGTCATATGACCGCCGGCCAGGGACGCGCGGAAGCGCGGATCGGTGAGGACCATGCGCAGCGTGTTGGCCATCAGATTGGTGGTGGTCTCGTTGCCGGTGAGCAGCACCAGCCGCAGATGCTGGACCACCTCCTCCTCGGTGAGGCCGGAGGGGTGGGCCAGCAGCCAGGACGCCAGGTCCTCGCCGGGTTCGGCGCGCCTGCGGTCCACCAGGCCCTTGAGGGCGTCGGTGACGTACGCGTCGCTGCGCAGGGCCGTCTCGGTGCCCTTCATCAGGTCCCGGGTGGCCTCGACCAGCCGGGGGCCGTACTCGTCGGGCATGCCCAGCAGTTGGGTGAGGACGAGCATGGGCAGCTGCTGGGCGAAGGCGGTGACCATTTCCGCGCCCCCGTCGGCGCAGAAGTCGTTCACCAGCTGGTGGGTGAAGCGGGTGACATGGCGGCGGATCCCGCGGCGGTCGAAGCGCCCCATGGACTCGGTGAGCGCGGCCCGCAGCCGCTCGTGCTCGTCGCCGTCGGCGAAGGTGCACATGGGCTGCCAGCCGACCACCGGCAGCAGGGGCGAGTCGGCGGCGATCCTGCCGTCCTTCCAGGCGTGCCAGTGGCGGGAGTCGCGGGAGAAGCGGGAGGGGGTGCGGGAGACCTCCAGGTTCTCGCGGTAGCCCAGCAGCAGCCAGGCCGGTATGCCACCGTCGAGCACGATCGGGGCCACCGGGCCGTGCTCGGTGCGCAGCCGCTCGTACAGCCCCATCGGGTCCTTCTCGTTCTCGGGCCCGAGGAGGTCCACCAGACCGCCGTCTGCGTCGGAGAGCGCGGTGTGGACGGGGCACCGGGTGGGCGGCAGATCGGCGGACCCGGTGCCGGGGTCGTCGGGATGAGGAGTCACGGTGTCTCCGGGGTCACGGTGTGGAGGGATTGCAGATGGCGTACGAGGGCGAGGAGGGTGTCGCGGCTGGAGGTCCGGTCGCGGGCATCGCAGTCGATCATCGGTACGGAGTCGGGCAGGTCCATGGCCGCGCGCAGGTCCGCCATGGAGTGGACGGGGGCCTCGGGGAAGGCGTTGACCGCGACCACGAAGGGCACCCCGCGCTCCTCGAGCCGTCCGACCGCGTCGAAGCTGACCTCCAGACGGCGGGTGTCGATCAGGACCACGGCGCCCAGGGCGCCCTCGAAGAGGCCGTTCCACAGGAACCAGAACCGCTCCTGGCCGGGGGTGCCGAACAGATAGAGCACCAGCCGTTCGTTGAGGCTGATCCGGCCGAAGTCCATCGCGACGGTGGTCTCGGTCTTGCGCTCGATCCCCGCGATGTCGTCGACGCCGACCCCGGCCTGGGTCATGGTCTCCTCGGTGGTCAGCGGGCGGATCTCGCTCACCGAGCCGACCATGGTGGTCTTGCCGACGCCGAAGCCGCCGACGATCACCACCTTGACGGCGGCGGCCGCGGAGGCCGGGAGGGTGTCCTCGCTGCGCGGTCCGGCGATTTCCTCAGAGGTTCTGTAGTCCATGCATCACCGCCTGCAGCAGTTCGGGGTCGGGCAGCACGGCGGCCGGGACCGGCGCCCTGACCTCCACCCGGTCGTCCCGCAGCAGCCCCGCGAGGAGCACGGCGACGGTGGAGACGGGCAGGACCAGATACGCGGAGATCTCCGCCACCGAGAGCGGGAACTGGCACATCCTCAGCACGGCCGCGGCCTCGGGGGCCGTCCCCGGCTCCGGTTCGGCGCGCGCCACGATGAGGCTGACGAGTTCGACGGGCCGGTGCCGGGGTTCCTGCGGGGCGCGGCCGCGGCTGACCGTGTAGAGCCGCTCCGGGCCACCCTCGTCCCACGGCTTGCCGGGCTCGCTCATGTCACGCGTCCGTCGACCCGCGGCGGGCTGCTGAGGTGCTCCCCGAGCCGGGCGACGAGATCTCTCATGCACTGGCCCATCAGCCCGGCGTCCACGCTGTCCTCGGCGAGCACCGCCAGATACGAGCTGGTACCGGCCGCCATCAGATAGAAGAACCCGCCGTCGACCTCGATGACGACCAGCCGCATCCGCCCGTCCCCCTCGGGGAACTCGGCGGCGATCGCGCCGGAGAGGCTCTGCAGCCCGGCGCAGGCGGCGGCCAGGCGGTCGGCGGTGTCCTTGTCCGCGCCGACCTGGGCCATGCACAGGCCGTCCGAGGACAGCAGGACCACGTGCCGGGTCTCCGGAACGCTGGACGCCAGGTCCCGGAGCATCCAGTCCATGTTGAACCGCGGTTGCGTCACTTGCCTACTCATCCTTGTCCGACGTGTTCGGGGTGCCTGAGTTGTCCGGGGTGCTGGGGGACTTCCGGGGGTCCGGCGCGTCCGTGGCCGCGTCCGCCGCCGGGATCGGCTCGCCGTTGAGCCCCTTGGTGAAGGCGTCCAGCCAGATCCCCGGCTGTACCGGCTGCCGGGCCGGTTCGCGGGGCGGGGCGGGCGCCGCCGGGGGCGCGGAGTCGACGCGGAACGAGGGGGCCGGGGCGACCATGGGCATCCGGCGGCGGCGCTGCGGGAGTCCGGCGCCGTTCTGCCGGAAGCCGGGGCCGGGGCCGGGGCCGGGGCGGCCCTGCGCCATCGGGCCGGTGCGGGTGGGCGACGGCAGGGGCGTGGCCCGCTTGATGGGCTTGGGCGGGGGCAGTTTGGCCGCGCGGGCGATCGCGCCGCCGGGCGCGGGGGTGGGGCAGATGATGTCCTGCGGTACGACCAGCACCGCGCGCACCCCTCCGTACGCCGAGGGCCGCAACGAGATCTGGAACCGGTACCTCACGGCGAGCCTGCCGACCACGGCCAGGCCGAGCCGCGGTGTCTCGCCCAGGTCGTTGAGGTCGAATCCGGTGGCCGCCTGGAGCAGCACCGCGTCGGTGCGTCTGCGCGCCTCCTCCGACAGGCCCACCCCGGCGTCCTCGATCTCGATCGCGACCCCGGACTGGACCTCGATCGCGGTCAGGTGCACCCGGGTCTTGGGCGGCGAGTAGCGGGTGGCGTTGTCCAGCAGTTCGGCGAGGGCGTGGATCAGCGGCTCCACCGAGGGGCCGACGATCGCGACGTCCGCCACCGAGTGCAGATCCACCCGCTCGTACTCGAGGATGCGGGACATGGCGCCGCGGCAGACGTTGAACAGCGGCACCTCCTTCTGCCACTGGCGACCCGGGCGGGAGCCGCCCAGGACCGCGATGGAATCCGCCAGCCGGCCGATGAGGGCGTTGCCGTGGTCCAGGTGGAGCAGATCCTCGAAGACGTCCGGGTCGGCGCCGTGCTTGTCCTCCATCTCCCGCATGTCCTGGGCCTGTTGGTGGACGATGGCCTGCACCCGGCGGGCGATGTTGACGAACGCCCGCTGGGCCGCGTCCCTCAGGTCCTCCTCGGTCCGCACGGTGTCCAGCACCCACCGCAGCAGCTGCTCGTGGGCGGCGTCGAAATCCGGGTCGAGACGGGGCGCGTAGTCGACGTCCTTCATCGCCTCGTGCACCATGGCACCGCGCCGCAGCCGGGCCACCGTCGCGGGGAGCACCTCCCGGGTCAGCCGCCGGATCTCCGCCTCCTGGGCCGCCAGGCGCTGCCGGAACTCGGCCTCCTGGGCGGAGAGCCTGGTGCGCAGCGTGGTGATCAGCCGGCCGCGGCGCATCGCCTCGGCCGCCGCGAAGGCCACCGCGAGCGTCGCCGCCACTCCGCACCAGGCGACCGTGGCCCGCGCCCCGGCCGGGACCACGGCGACGGCCAGCGCCGCGCAGAACGCCATCGCGGCGGGAGGGATGACCCATACGAGCGTGGAGGCGGGCCGTCGGCCTCCGGGTGAGGTGCCGCCTCCGGATGAGGTGCCGGCGAAAACCATGGACATCCTTAAAAACAGCGAAGAGAAAATGAGTGCGAAATGCGGGCGATGAGCCAGCCCGTCATGGGCCCTGGAGCATAGCGGTTTCACCGTCGCATGAATCGAAGATGCTTTTTTCTTCGGAATGCATCACGGTGAATTCAAAGAACATGAAAAAGCGATCATCTGCACTCACTCTTTGACCGCGAATGATCGGCCGAGGGCGAATCTGCTCATGGCGAAGGAGTCTGGGCAGCATGGCGCTCGAGCCCTTAGCGTCCCGGCATGAGCACTGGGAGCGCATGTGTGATCGGGGCGACGGGCCAGATCGGCCGGGCGGCGGTGCGCGCGCTCGCCGAGGAGGGGTGGCGGGTGCGGGCCGCCTCGCGCGGCGGGGGCCGCGACGAGAGCTGGCCCGGGTCGGTGGAGAGCGTGGCCGTGGACCGGGACGACGCCGCCGCGGTGGCCGCGCTGATCGGCGACGGCTGCGATGTGGTGCTGGACTGCGTCGCCTACGGCCGGGCGCACGCACGGCAGTTGCTGGGGCTCGCCGACCGGATCGGATCGGCGGTGGTGATCTCCACCGGAGCGGTGTACGAGGACGACCGGGGCCGGGGCTTCGGAACCCAGGACCGGCCGGACGGCGCCCCACGGTATCCGGTACCGCTCCCCGAGTCCCAGCGGACCGTCCCGCCCGGCGACGACTACGGCAGCCGGAAGGTGGCGCTGGAGCGGGAGCTGCTGGCCGCCGGGGACCGGCTGCCGACGACCCTGCTGCGCGCCGGGGCGATCCACGGCCCGCACTGCCGCACCCCGCGTGAGCTGTACTTCGTCAAGCGGGCGCTGGACGGACGGCCGGTGCGGATCCTGGCGTACGGCGGCCGCAGCCGGTTCCATCCGGCCCATGTCGACAACATCGCGGAGCTGGTGCGGCTGGCCGCCCACCGGCCCGGTTCACGGGTGCTCAACGCGGGCGACCCACAGGCCCCGACGGTCGCCGACATCGCCGCCGCCGTGGACGCGGTGCTGGAGGTGCGCAGCGAGCTGGTGCTGGTCGACGGCGAGCCGCCGCATCCGCATGTCGGCAGCACCCCCTGGAGCCTGGCCCACCCCATGGTCTACGACATGTCTGCGGCCGAACGGGAGTTGGGCTACCGCCCGGTGACCGGCTATGCGGAATCGCTCCCGGCGACCGTCGCCTGGCTGACGGACCGGCTGGCGGCGGACGCGGACTGGCGCACGGCCTTCCCCGACATGGCCGCCGCCTACGACCCGATGACCGATCTGTTCGACTACGCGGCCGAGGACGCGTGGCTGCGGGGCGCGCGGCGGAGAAACGGAATCGGGCCCGTGCGGGGAACGCACGGGCCCGGCCCAGCACCGCATACCGCCGACTAGGACTAGGACTAGGACTAGCCGACCAGCCGACTACTTGACGACGGCGGCCGCCTCCTTCGCGGCCTCCGCGGCCTTGGCCGCCTTCGCGGACGCGCCCGACTTCGCGGGCACCGGCGTGGCGTGCGGAGCACAGGTCACGTCCTTGGCGTCCACCGTGCCCTTGAGCAGGTAGGCGTCCACCCGGTCGTTGACACACGGGTTCACCAGACCGACGACCCCGTGCGAACCGGCGCCCTTCTCGGTCACCAGACGCGAGCCCTTCAGCCGCTTGTGCAGCTCCACCGCGCCCTGGTACGGGGTCGCGGCGTCACGGGTGCTCTGCACGATCAGCGTCTTGGGCAACCCCTTGGCGGCCCCCACCTCCAGCGGGGTCCCCTGCTTGGCCCCCCAGGTGGCGCACGGCAGGTTCATCCAGGCGTTGGACCAGGTCAGGAAGGGGTAGTCGCGGTGGAGCCGGGTGTTGTCCCGGTCCCACTTCGCCCAGCTGGTCGGCCACTTGGCGTCGGCGCACTCGACGGCGGTGTAGACGGCGTTGCCGTTCTCCGAGGCGATGTTGCCCGCGGTGTCGGACATATCCGGGCCCGCGGCCTCGACCAGCGCCTTCTCATCGCCGCCGAGGTAGTCGCTCCACACTTGGGCGACCGTGGCCCACGACGAGTCGTAGTACGGAGCGCTCTGGAAGAACCCGAGCAGCTCGGCCGGGCCCACGACCCCGCCGATGGGGCTCTTCTTCGCGGCCGCGCGCAGCTCCTCCCACTGCTTCTGGACCGCTCCGGGGGTGTCGCCGATGTGGTAGGCGGCGTCGTTCTTCGCCACCCACGCCTTCCAGTCGTTCCAGCGCGTCTCGAAGGCGACGTCCTGGTCCAGGTTGGCCTGGTACCAGATCTTCTCCCGCGAGGGGTCGACCACGCTGTCCACGATCAGCCGGCGCACATGGGTCGGGAAGAGCGTCGCGTAGACCCCGCCGAGGTACGTTCCGTAGGACACGCCCAGGTAGTTGAGCTTCTTGTCGCCGAGCGCGGCCCGGATGACGTCCATGTCCCGGGCGGTGTTGGGCGTCGTCATATGCGGCAGCATCCAGCCGCTGCGCTCCTTGCACCCTGAAGCGTACTCACGGGCCAGCTTGCGCTGGACGCGCTTGTCCGCCTCGCTGTCGGGCACCGGGTCCAGCTTCGGGGCCTTGACGTACTCCTGGGGATCCACGCAGGAGATCGCCGTGGAGTGGCCCACCCCGCGCGGGTCGAAGCCGACGAAGTCGTACGCCTTCGACACCTTCGTCCACAGCGGGTTCTTGGTGGTGACCCGGGTCGGAAAGCGCAGCCCGGAGCCGCCGGGCCCGCCCGGGTTGTAGATCAGCGAGCCCTGCCGCTCGGAGGCGGAGCCGGTGTTGGCGATCCGGTCCACCGCGAGCTTGATGGTGCGGCCGTTCGGCTTGGCGTAGTCCAGCGGCACGGTGACATAGCCGCACTGGATGGGCTTGGCCAGCCCCCAGTCGGCGGGGCAGTCCGTCCAGTCGATGCCCTTCTTCGCGGCCTTGGCCGCGGCCACCGCCACACCACGGGCCTCGGCGGCCCCGCCGGGCGTCCGCTCCGATGCCCCGGCAGTGGGGGCGGCCAGCGCACCGGTTATCAGCGCACCGGCGATCACACCGCCGGTCACGCCGAAGAGTGCTGTGCGTCTCACGTAGTCATCCCCCTGCTTTGTTGCGCCGCCAGGAGCGGCGATGATCACAGAGTGTCAGGGGGATTCTTCTGTCTTGCTTACCGCCGAGTACAGGGCAAACCGCCGTTTCTTTATCAAGACGTGAACATCAGCCCACGGCTGCGGCCGCCGCGTCAAGGGCCCGGCGGAGGTCGAGGGCGTCCGGGGCCACGGCGGTGGCGAGGGCGGCGGGGCCGGTCAGCGGCGTGAGGACGGCGGTCTCGGCGAGGCGGCGGGGCGCGATGGGACGAGCGTCATAGGACGGATCGACCACGAGGAGCTGACCCACCGCCCGATGGCCGCCGAGGACCGCGCCGCCGTCCCAGCCGGGGGCGCCGGGGCCGTGGGCGAGCTCCTGTTCGAGGAGCGGGCGCCCGGCGCGGTGAACGGTGAGACGGCTGGTCAAACGCCCCGGGGATTCGCCGGTACGGCCCAGGATCTGCTCCTCGCGGAGCACGAGGCGGGCGGTGGGCGCGAGTTCGACACGGGTGGTCATCAGCAGTTCGCTGCCGTGGGCGGAGATCAGGGGCTCGGGCAGCCAGTGCAGGGTCGCGCCGTCGGCGACGGTCAGCCGGATCTCGTAGTACGCGGGCCCGGCCGCCCGCCCCGGCAGGGCGATGGTGGCCGCGGCGGAACCGATGCGCAGCCGGGCACCCGGCCCGGCGGTCGCCTCCAGGGCGATCCGATCGCCGCCGAGGGGCGCGCTCATGGCCCCGACCACGGTGACACACGCCTCCCCACCCACGCCCCGGGTCCGCCGCAACGCGAGCGGCCCGTCCCCGGCGAGCACGGGCAGCGCGGTGCCCCCGCGCCCGTCCGCCTCGGCGACGAGACGGGCGGTGGCCCGTACGAGCGCTCCGGAGCTGCCCGTTGTAGGTGAGGTGCCCGTCGCAGGCGAGCCGACTGCCGTCGCACCCGAGATGCGCGTCGCGCCCGAGATGCGCGTCGCGCCCGAGGCACAAGTCGCAGCCGAGGTGCCCGCCGCGCTTGCGGTGCCCGCCGCACCCGAGATATCCGCCGCACCCGCGGAGCCCACCACACCCGAGATATCCACCGCACCCGAGGTGCCAGCCGCGCCTGCGGTGCCCGCCGGACCCGAGATATCCGCCGCGCCTGCGGTGCCCACCGCACCCGAGACGTCCGCCGCACCCGCGGAACCCACCACACCTGCGGTGCCCGCCGCACCCGCGGAACCCACCACACCCGAGACGTCCACCGCACCCGCGGAACCCACCACACCCGAGACGTCCACCGCACCTGCTGTGCCCGCCGCACCCGCGGAGCCCGCCGCACGCGAGGCGGCCGTCGTACCCGAGGCGGCCGGGCCGCTTCGCCGCGGGTTCGGGGCTGCCCGCTCCGGAGCACTCCCCGGCATCCGCGGCGCGGGGTGTGGCGGTACGCCACCCGGTGCGGCCGTCGGCGGTCGCTCCGCCCCGGCCGCGGCGTCCGGGGCCGGGGTCATGCCGGGGCCGCCGTCCAGGCGGCCAGGCGGGCGTGGACCCAGTCGGCGATGGGGCGGACGCCGTCCTCGGCGACCAGGGAGGTGAAGGCGACGGGCAGTTCACCGCGCTGGGCCTCGGCGTCGCGGGCCATACGTGCCAGGTCCGAGCCGACGTAGGGGGCCAGGTCGGTCTTGTTGACCACGAGCAGATCGGCGGTGGTCACGCCGGGGCCGCCCTTGCGGGGGATGTCGTCGCCGCCCGCGACGTCGATGACGAACACCTGGGCGTCCACCAGGCCCTTGGAGAACGTCGCGGTGAGGTTGTCCCCGCCGGACTCGACCAGGATCAGATCGAGCGGGCCCACGGTCTCCTCAAGCTCCTCGACCGCCTCCAGGTTGGCGGAGATGTCGTCGCGGATCGCGGTGTGCGGACAGGCGCCGGTCTCCACGGCGGTGATGCGCTCCGGCGGCAGTACGGCGTTGCGCAGCAGGAACTCGGCGTCCTCGCGGGTGTAGATGTCATTGGTGACCACGGCGAGGGAGAACTGTTCGCGCAGCGCCCGGCACAGCGCGGCGACGGTCGCGGTCTTGCCCGAGCCCACCGGCCCGCCGAGGCCGATGCGCAGCGCCCGGCGGGTGCCGTCGGGGCGGTGGGGGCCGGAGGCGCCGTAGGTGTGGCGCGGGGGGTAGGTGTCCGCGTGGTCGAGGTGCATGAACGGCTCCGATGTTCCAACAGGGGGCGGGGCGGCGTGGTCCCGGTTACGAGGCGAAGAGGCGTACGGACCAGGTGGCGTGCTGTTCGGCGGCGATGTCGAGCAGTGGCGCGGAGGCGGCGGGCAGCGCGCCCGCGCCCTCGTCGAGGGCCCGCCGCGCCGCGTCGGCGGCCCGCGCCACGACCTGGTCCAGCTCGGGGGCGAGGCGGGCGAGGACGGCGGTGGCGTCGAAGGGGTCGAGGCTCAACAGCCGTACGGCGGCGGTCGCGGGCCCGCTCACCGCCTCGTACCCGGCGGCGTACGCGGCGTCCGGCGGCCCCAGCGCGGCGGCGCGCGCGGTGAGCCCGAGCACCACGGGCTGATGTGCCCCGCGCGGCCGGGCGGCGGCCAGGGCGTCCAGTTCGGGCGAGGGCCAGGCGGCGCGGGCGGCGCGCATCAGCTGGCGCCCGAGCCGCCGGGCGGTGGCCCGCAGCACGGGGCTGGGGGTACGGGCGTCCGCCGCATCGTCCAGCGCGAGCGGATCGAGCCCGGCGGCGGCCGCGGCAGCGAGCCCGGCCGCGGTGAGCCCGGCGGTGTGCAACCGGCCCCGGCAGAACGCCTCCAGGGAGACCGCGTCACGGATCCGCCCCGCCGCGACGGCGGCCTCGGCACCCCCGGAATGAGCATGGCCTCCGGCGGGAAACCGCCCATCGGCAAGAACAAGCAACGCACCGACCCCACCAGGGACCCCGCCCCCGGCCCCCGCGGCCCCCACCACACGCCGTACAGCCACATCCTCCGCCCCCGAACGAGCCCGATCCGGCCCGCCCGGTGGCGGGGTGCCGGGGGTCCAGGGGGCGGAGTCCCTTGGTTGTGGGGAGGGGCGGGGTGGGGGAAGGTCCATCGGCAGGCCACCCGCGGCCGGACCGCGGGCGTCCCGGGGAGTGGGCGGGGTCTCGTTCGTCGGCATGGCGGGTCCGGTCAGAAGAGGAAGTACCGCTGGGCCATGGGAAGTTCCGTCGCCGGGGCCGGTTCGACGGGCTCGCCGTCGATCGTCACGGTGAACGTGTCGGGGTCGACCTCGACCCGCGGCAGGGCGTCGTTCTCCCGCATGTCCGCCTTGGTGACCCCCCGCGTGCCGCGGATCGGGGCGAACCGCTTGTGCAGGTCCAGCCGGTCCGCCAGGCCGTCGTCCAAGGCGGCCTGGGTCACGAAGTTGACCGAGCCGCCGGCCGCCGCGCGGCCGAGCGCGCCGAACATGGGGCGCGGCAGGACCGGCTGCGGGGTCGGGATGGAGGCGTTCGCGTCGCCCATCTGCGCGTACGCGATCTGGCCGCCCTTGATGACCAGGTGCGGTTTGACACCGAAGAACGCCGGGTCCCAGAGCACCAGGTCGGCCAGTTTTCCGGGCTCCACCGAGCCGACCTCACCGTCGAGGCCCTGGGCCACCGCCGGATTGATGGTGTATTTGGCGACATAGCGACGCGCCCGGTGGTTGTCGGCGCGGCCGTCCCCGGCCGACGCCCCGCGCCGTCGCTTCATCACATGCGCGGTCTGCCAGGTGCGCAGCACCACCTCGCCGATCCGCCCCATGGCCTGGGAGTCGGAGGAGATGATCGAGATCGCGCCGAGGTCGTGCAGCACATCCTCGGCGGCGATGGTGCTGGGCCGGATGCGCGATTCGGCGAAGGCGAGGTCCTCGGGGACGGCCGGGTTGAGATGGTGGCAGACCATCAGCATGTCGAGATGCTCCTCGACGGTGTTGACGGTGTGCGGGCGGGTCGGATTGGTGGAGCTGGGGAGCACGTTCGGCTGGGATACCACGGTGATGATGTCGGGCGCGTGCCCGCCGCCCGCGCCCTCGGTGTGATACGCGTGGAGGGTGCGCCCGGCGATGGCGGCGAGGGTGTCGCCGACGAAGCCCGCCTCGTTGAGGGTGTCGGTGTGGATGGCGAGCTGGGCGCCGCTCTCCTCGCAGACGCCGAGGCAGGCGTCGATGGCGGCGGGGGTCGCCCCCCAGTCTTCATGGATCTTGAATCCGAGGGCTCCGCCGCGCAGTTGGGACCACATCGCCTCGCGCGAGACGGTGTTGCCCTTGCCGAGCAGCCCGATGTTGACCGGATATCCCTCCAGCGCCTCGAACATCCGGGCGAGATGCCAGGGTCCGGGGGTGATGGTGGTGGCCTTGGTGCCCTCGGCGGGCCCGGTGCCGCCGCCGACGAGGGTGGTGATCCCGGAGCAGAGCGCCTGGTCGACGAGGGTCGGGGAGATGAAGTGGACATGGGCGTCGATGGCGCCCGCGGTGAGTATCCTGCCGTTGCCCGCGATGACCTCGGTCTCGGGCCCGATGACGAGGTCGGGGTGGACACCGTCCATCGTGTCGGGGTTCCCGGCCTTGCCGATTCCGGTGATACGGCCGTCACGCAGGCCGATATCCGCCTTGACGACGCCCCAGTGGTCGAGCACGACGGCGCCGGTGATCACGGTATCGGGGGCACCCTCGGCCCGGGTGGCGCGGGACTGGCCCATGGATTCGCGGATCACCTTCCCGCCGCCGAAGACCGCCTCGTCCCCGGCCCGGCCGGGCCCGCCGCCGCGGTCCTCCTCGATCTCGATGAAGAGGTCGGTGTCGGCGAGCCGGATGCGGTCCCCGGTGGTGGGGCCGAAGAGATCGGCGTACGCGGCGCGGTTGAGCTCAGCGGTCATGCTGCACCTTTTCGTTCGCTTCTCCGCGCGAGGCGACAGCGCACCCCGTCGGCCATGTGCCGCCCGGCGGCCTCGGATGCGACGCTCACAACCGTCCTCCCGTCTCCCCGCGCAGCCCCGGCACGATCCGCTCCCCCGCGATCGGGATCAGTGCGACCTCGACGGGGATGCCCGGTTCGAAGCGCACGGCGGTGCCCGCGGCGATGTTCAGCCGCTTGCCGCGGGCGGCGGCGCGGTCGAAGTCGAGGCCGGGGTTGGCCTCGGCGAAGTGGTAGTGGGAGCCGACCTGGACGGGCCGGTCGGCGGCGTTGAGCACGGTGAGACGGGTGACCGGCCGCCCCTCGTTGAGGAGCACCGGCTCATCGGCGTAAAGGATCTCTCCGGGGATCATGGCAGGCCCCCGTCAGGGTATCGGCTGGTGGACGGTGACCAGCTTGGTGCCGTCGGGGAAGGTGGCCTCGACCTGCACGTCCTGGAGCATCTCGGGTACGCCCTCCATGACCTCGTCGCGGGTGAGCACCCGGCGGCCGGAGGCCATCAGCTCGGCGACGCCACGGCCGTCGCGGGCGCCCTCCAGGATGTGTGCGGTGATCAGCGCCGTCGCCTCGGGGTGGTTGAGCAGCACGCCCCGGGCCCGTCGCTTCTCGGCCACGTCGGCGGCCACATGGATGAGCAGACGTTCCTGCTCATGCGGGGTCAAACGCACGCTTACCACCTCATTCTCGCCCTCATCCCGCGGAAGCCCCGGTCCGGCGGAAACCGCCCGCTCTACGCGATCCGGGGCGACTTTCGTCCGGCCTTCGCAGGTTAGTTCCGCGGCATTTCGTCGGCGTTAACTGAGCCATTGGCCGAGCAACCCTGATCAATCCGATCGATGCTGGTCAAGACCGTCTGGTAAGCCACCGTCACGTCTTCGTACCCCCCTCGGCGACCGCCCGGCATCCGCCCGGCATCCGCTCGGCGGACCCGTACGTCCGGCTATCGCACTTGACGGCCCCACCGGATAGCCCCGATTCTCATCACCGCAACACCATGATTCACCTGCTCCGCTCCAACCCCCCACATCACAACGGAGCCCAACTGTGAAGCGAATAGCGTCAATTCGCCGCGGAAGCCTCGCGGCGGCAACCGGTGCCGCGCTCGCCGCGGCCCTGCTGAGCGGCGCCTCCGGCGCCGAGGCCACCGTCAACACCAAGGCCGCCGCCCCCGACGTGGACGTCGCGGCCGTCAAGGCCGATCTGGGCGAGCTGCAGTCCATCGCGGACGCCAACGGCGGCAACCGCGCCCATGGCGAGCCCGGCTACCAGAAGTCCCTGGACTTCATCAAGGGCAAGCTGGACGAGGCCGGATTCACCACCTCCGTCCAGGAGTTCACCTCCGGCGGCAAGAAGGGCTACAACCTCATCGCCGACTGGAAGGGCGGCGCCGACGACAAGGTCGTGATGGCCGGTTCCCATCTCGACTCCGTCGAGGCCGGTCCGGGCATCAACGACAACGGTTCCGGCTCGGCCGCGATCCTCGAGGTCGCGCTCGCCGTGGCCAAGGCCGACCTCCAGCCCACCAAGCACCTGCGGTTCGCATGGTGGGGCGACGAGGAGGACGGCATGGTCGGGTCGACGCACTACGTCGACAGCCTGGCGGCCGACGAGCAGTCGAAGATCGACTCCTACCTCAACTTCGACATGCTCGGCTCCCCCAACCCGGGCTACTTCGTCTATGACGACGACCCGGAGCTGGAGAAGGTCTTCAAGGACTGGTACGCGGCGAAGAACATCACGACCGAGAAGGAGACCGAGGGCGACGGCCGCTCGGACCACGCCCCGTTCAAGGACGCGGGCGTGCGGGTCGGCGGTCTGTTCACCGGCGCCGAGGCCACCATGAGCCAGGAGCAGGCCGACCAGTGGGGCGGCAAGGCGGGCGAGGCGTTCGACCCGTGCTACCACTCCGCATGCGACAAGACGTCGAACATCGACGACAAGGCGCTGGACCTGAACACCGACGCCATCGCCAACGCGATCTGGACGCTCAGCTCCTGATCAGCACCCCCGCACCGGACCGGCGCTGAGCCGGTCCGGTCCCGTCCGTCACTCCTCGCGGCCCGGACGCCGATCCTCGGCGTCCGGGCCGCGGTGTTCCGCCGCGATGCCGAAGCGCCGCCGTTCGCCCGGAGCGGACGAGGTGGGGCGCATCGAGGACACGGTGCTGATCACCTGTTCCTCCCCGCCCGTCTCGATCTCCTCGAGTCGCTGCAGGTCCGCAGCGGACACCAGGGCGACAAGCGGCTTCCCGTGGCGCGTGACGACCACCCTCTCGCCGCCGTACACCACGCGGTTGATCAGCTCCGCGAGCTCTGCACGGGCTTGCGTCACCGGAATCTCGTAAGCCATGCTCCCATCATATCTGGATGTACATCCTGTACATTTTTTACGGAGCCAACGAGACCGCCAACGACACCGCGAACGACGACGCCGAGAGGTGACGCGATGGAACGACCGACCGCGCGCTATGTCCTGCCCGAGTTCACCGAGCGCACCAGCTCGGGGACGCACACCATGGACCCGTACTCCAAGCTGCTCTCCGAGCGCATCGTCTTCCTCGGCACCCCGATCGACGACACCGCCGCCAACGATGTGATCGCGCAGCTGATCCATCTCGAGCACGCCGCGCCCGACCAGGACATCTCGCTCTACATCAACTCGCCCGGCGGCTCGTTCGGGGCCATGACGGCGGTCTACGACACCATGCACTTCGTCTCCTGCGACATCGAGACGGTCTGCCTGGGCCAGGCCGCCTCGGCGGCCGCCGTACTGCTGGCCGCCGGCACTCCGGGCAAGCGCCTGGCCCTGCCGGGCGCGCGGATCCTCATCCACCAGGCCGCGTGTCGCGAGCCGGTCGAGGGCACCACCTCGGATCTGGAGATCCAGGCCAATGAGCTCCGGCGCACCCAGCGGATGCTCGAGGAGATGCTGGTGCGGCACACCGGCCGAAGCGCCGAGCGGATCCGGGCCGACATCGACCGCGACAAGATCTTCGACGCCGAGGGCGCGATGGCCTACGGACTGGTGGACGAGGTCACCCGGAGCCGTAAGCGGCCGGGCCCGCCGCCGCGGGCGAGGTGAGCGCGGTGCTGCCACCGGAGCTGCCCCCGCTGCCCGCGCTCACCCGCGCGGAGGGGAACGTGATCGACGGCTATCTGGAGGTGGTCGATCTGCTGGGCCGGATCAATCCGGCGCGCGGCCGCGACACCTACGGCAGTCTGCGGGCCGCCCAGGCGCTGGTGGGGAAGGCCACCGCGCTGCGGGACGCGCTGACGCTGATGCATGAGCGCGGGGAGAGCGAGCTGCACAGCGCGACCCTGACCCGGGCGCTGCGGGTGCTGGACGGTGAGCGGCGCGCGGAGCGCGTCACGCTGCCCCCGGCGCTGCGGGCCTGATGACCGCGCTCGTCAGGGGCGCGGGGCGGTCGGCCCCGTCGCCCGAACGGCGGAGCGGGATTCCGGCGCTCCGAGCGGGATCGGCTTGCGTCCCGCGGCCGCCCCGGGTCCGTCCCACCGCCCGCCCCACCGCGCCGCAGAACGGCCGTTCGAGCAGGTCGTCGGCGTGGGACGGAACGGTCGGCGCCACCCGAACGGCCCCGCCGTGACCACCGTCACACCGCGGCCTCTCGAGTCGGAACCGGCGCCCCGCCTGCGTGACCATCCCTGGAGACGACAGGACCCCGCCACCGCACCGGGGCGGGGTCGGCTCACGAAGGGTTTCGTGTGATGTCTGCGCACATACGTATCCCCAGGATGTTCTCCCGAGCGAGCGCCGTCTCCGCCCTCACCGTCGCCGCCGTGGGCGGCACCGTGGCGACGCCGGGCTGTCCACCGGAGGCCGAGGCCGCGACCGTCGCCGCCAAGGCGCTGCGCATCGCGGCCGCCAAGAAGGGCGCACCGTACAAGTACGGCGCGGCGGGGCCGAAGCGCTTCGACTGCTCCGGGCTGACGCAGTACGCCTACAAGCGGGCCGGAAAGCGGCTGCCGCGCACCGCGGCCGCCCAGTACAACCGGACCCGCCATATCAAGGCCACCTCCCGTAAGGGCGGTGACCTGGTCTTCTTCCACTCCGGCAGCGGGGTGTACCACGTCGGGGTGTACGCGGGCGGCGGCCGCGTATGGCACGCCCCCAAGACGGGCGAGGTGGTGCGGCTGGAGCGGATCTGGACCAAGAAGGTCTGGTACGGACATGTGCGCTGACCCGCCGTAGGCGTCAGTGGCCATGGGTAGGTTGACGGGGCCGGGACACCGCCGTGGACCGGCCCCGTCGACCACCGGAGGCATCGCATGGCCTATCTCAACCCGGTCCGGCACATCACCTTCGACGCCCGTGATCCGCACGCCCTCGCACGGTTCTGGTCCCGGCTGACCGGCTACCCCCTGAAGGACTCCGAGCCGGACGGCGAATGGGCGCTGATCAGCCCGGGGCAACCCGGGGCGCCGGGGCTGCTGTTCCTGCGGGTCCCGGACTCCAAGACCGTCAAGAACCGCGTGCACCTGGACATCCAGCCGCCGTCGGGCACCCGGGACGCCGAGGTGGAGCGGCTGATCGGGCTCGGCGCGCGCGTGGTGGACGACCGGCGCACGGAGGACGGGCTGGGGTGGGTGGTGAGGTCCGATATCGAGGGCAATGAGTTCTGCGTGGAGCGCAGCGCCGTCGAGCGCGGTGCGGTGCCGGCATGAGCGAGCCCTTCCAGGCGGACCGGACCTACGACCAGGTGTATCTGCTCTTCGTCGACACCTCCGGGTATTCGACGATCGTCCGCTCGAACCCCAGGGACCGCGCCGCCCACGCCTTCGATCTGCTGCGCGAGCGGATGCGCGCGCGGATCGAGCAGTTCTCGGCCCAGCACCGCTGTGCCCGCGGCGACTTATGGAGCTGGCGCGGCGACGGGGGCTTCTTCGCGGTCCACGACGATCGCGAGAGCGTGGCCCGCGATGTCGCGCTGGAGGCGGCCCGCACCTTTCTCACCCTCGATCTGCGCCATCTGCGGGACGAGTTCGCGCAGGCGGGGGTGGACGGCGAGCTGCATGTGCGGATGGCGCTGCACAAGGGGGCGATACGGCACACCGGCGAGGGCCGGACCGGCACCATCCACTCCCCCGACATCAATCTGGCCGCGCATCTGGAGAAGGCCACTCCGCCGGACTGTCTGGCGGTCTCGGAGGATGTGTACCGCACCGCGGGGCGGTACGCGGAGCTGTTCGCCCATGTGGGAAGCCATGAGGGCAAGGACGTCTATCTGATGGCGGGCGACGGCGGCCCGGACGGGGCGGCCAAGGCATGGCTGGCGGGCCGGGGGCTGGCGGACGGCTCCCCCGTGCACGCGTATCCGGAGCGGCCGAGCCCGCAGGAGAAGGCGCGGCTGCTGGACGCGGCGGCCGAGGAGGTCCTGGACATGGGGACGGCGCTGCGCACCACCTCCGGCCGGCTGGTCACCACCGAGCGCCCGGCCCGCTTCCGCGACGCGGTCCTCGGGCTGCTGCGCCGGGGCGGCACGTACCACTGCTATCTGCTGGACCCGTCCTCGGACGCGGCGGCCACGCTCTCCCGCCAGTACCAGGAGGACATGACGCGGAAGATCAAGGATTCGCTGGAGCGGTTCGGCCGTTTCAAGGAGCGCTACGGGGCGGAGGCCGACGGCCTGCGGGTCTATCAGACCGAGGAGTTTCCCGGCTTCTCGGCGCTGGCCATCGATATGCGCGGACCGAGCGGGCTGATCCTGTACTCCTCGTATCTGATGGGCACGAGCCGGTACGGGGTGATCGAGCGCGGCGACATGCCGCACTATCTGATCGGCCCGGCCGCCGGGCGGGTCCACACCCGGATCCGCCGGCTGGCCGAGGCGCGGGTCTCGGAGCGGCAGGCCCAGCGCGTGCTGTGAGCGGTTCGGGCGGATCGGGGCGGTCCGGCCGGGCTCAGCGGACCGGGACGGTCCACGGCAGGGCGATCCAGACGGTCTTGCCGCCGTCCGCGGTCGGGGTGACGAACAGCTCGCCGCCCGACTCCGCGGCCAGACAGCGGACGATCACCATCCCGCGCCCGCTGTCCTGCTGGGTGGCCAGCGGCAGCCACCTGGGCCACTTCGGATGGCTGTCGGTGACCCCGATCTCCAGCCGCTGCTCGCGGTCGAGCCGCAGGTCCACGGTGAAGGTGGGCGACTGGCCCACGGTGTGCTCCACGGCGTTGGTGGCGAGCTCGGAGACGATCAGCCGCACGGTGTCCACGGCCTCCGCTCCCGCTCCGAGCCCCCATTCGGCGAGCACGTCCGTGACATAGGCACGTGCCGCGGGAACCGACGCCGGTGCGCTCGGCAGAGTGACGGATGCTTCCTGATGGTCTGCCATGACGGCCTGTCCCTTTCCGGCCGGGGCGCGGCTGCGGACGCGTTTCGAGGGTGGACCAGCGAAGCCGGTGAAGTCGTGGGCTGCCCCGCGGCTCTACGCGTCAGACTGCCACCAATGGCCTCTGTATCGGGGGCGATCCACCGAGTTATGCATATATCTGTCGCCCAAAGCGGTGAACTCTGCTACGGAAGACCGGATTTGGAAGGCACACTGGGCCACTGGTGCGACACGCGCTGTGGGTGACGCGCCAAAAGGAAGGCGGGAGGGAGAACTGATGCGATACGGCCCGGCGGTGCGTCGCCGCAAGCTCGGTGCGGAACTGCGCCGCCAGCGCGATCTGGCCGGGCTCACCAGCGGTGAGGTCGCCAACCAGCTGGGCTGGCACCAGTCGAAGGTGAGCCGGATCGAGACCGGGCGGAGCGGCGCCAAGCCCTCGGACGTGACACGGCTGCTGGAGGTCTACCAGGTCGCCGACCCGGAGCTGCGCGCCCTGCTGGAGGCGCTGTGCCGCGGGGGCGCCTCGGATCCGGAGGGGTCACGGCGCGGCTGGTGGTACGCGTACCGCGATCTGCTGCCGCCCGCCTACCGGGATTTCATCAGCCTGGAGGCGGAGGCGTCGGACGCGTACACCCTGGAGACCACGGTGGTGCCGGGCCTGCTGCAGACCCCGGACTACGCACGGGCGGTGACCCTCGCGGCGCTCCCGGATCTGCCGGGGCCGCAGGTGGACTCGCTGGTGGAGGTGCGGATCGCGCGCCAGTCGGTGCTGCACGGCGAGCGGCCGCTGCGGCTGCACGCGGTGCTCGACGAGGCGGCGCTGCGGCGCGAGGTGGGCGGGCCCGGAGTGATGACGGCGCAATTGCGCCATCTGGCCGAACTCTGCGCATTGCCTCAGGTGCAGCTACAGGTGCTGCCATTCTCTATCGGAATGCCCATTGGTATGACAGGTCCTTTCATTATTTTCTCTTTTCCGCACATTAGTGACCTGGACGTAGTAGTTCTCGACCACTTGACGAGTAGCCTCTATCTGGAGCGGAAAGAAGACCTCCGGGCGTACAGCGCCGCGTTCGAAGTACTGCGCGCTCATGCCCTGACACCTGAGGAATCGTTGTCCTTCATCAACAAAATCGGGGGCGGCGCCTGAGGGGGCACCATGTCCAAAATGTCCGCCAACTCCGTCGACTGGCTGCGCAGCAGCTACAGCGTCGGAATGAACAACTGCGTCGAGACGGCCCTGCTGGGGCCCGACCGGCTCGGCGTGCGCGATTCGAAGAACACGGCGGGCCCCGTCCTGCTGTTCACCCCGTCGACCTGGGTCTCCTTCCTCGAGGGACTCAAGAGCGACGGCCCCGGCTCCGGCACCTCCCGCTCGGCCGGAACCGGAAGCTGATCCGTCAGTGAAGTATCTCTTCCGCCGGTGAGCTGATCCGCTCACCCTCCCGTCAGTGAGCCATCAGGCGGTCGGCGCGGTCCTCACGATCACGTCGACCGCCTCTTCGATCTGCTCCGCCGTCAGATTCCCGCGCGCGGTCAGCCGCAGCCGGGAGACGCCGTCCGGGACGGACGGCGGGCGGAAGCACCCCACCATCAGCCCGGCCGCGCGGCAGTCCGCGGCCCAGCGCACCGCCTTCTCCGGCGACGGGGCCCGCACCGACACCACCGACGCGTCCGGCCGCACCGCGGCCAGCCCGGCGGCGGCCAGCCGCCCGTACAGCCCCATCGCGACCGTACGGACGCGGGCGGCGCGCTCCGGCTCCCGGCGCAGCAGCCCCAGGCTCGCCAGGGCGGCGCCCACGGCCGCCGGGTTGAGCCCGGTGTCGAAGATGAACGTCCGCGCGGAGTTCACCAGATGCCCGATGACCCGGGCGGGCCCCAGCACCGCCCCGCCCTGGCTGCCCAGCGACTTGGAGAGGGTGGCCGTGACCACCACGTCCGGCGCGCCCGCGAGCCCGGCCTCGTGCACCGCGCCGCGCCCGCCCTCGCCGAGCACCCCCAGGCCGTGCGCCTCGTCCACCACCAGCGCCGCGCCGTACTGCCGGGAGGCACCGGCGAGGGCGGCCAGCGGGGCGGCGTCGCCGTCGACGGAGAAGACCGCGTCGCTGACGACGAGGGCGCGCCGCCGCGCCTCCCCTGCGTCCCCTTCGGCCGCCTCGGCCGCGTCCAGCGCCTTGCGCACGGCGTCCGGGTCGGCGTGCGGGACGACGGCGATCTCGGCCCGGGAGAGCCGGCAGCCGTCGATGAGCGAGGCGTGGTTGTCCGCGTCGGAGACGACCATGGCGTCCCGGCCGCTCAGCGCGGAGACGGCGGCCAGATTGGCCGCGTAGCCGGAGGAGAACACCAGGGCCGCCTCGAATCCGCAGAACTCGGCGAGTTCCCGCTCCAGTGTGGTGTGCAGCTCGGTGGAGCCGGTGACCAGGCGGGAGCCGGTCGACCCGGCGCCCCAGCGATGCGCCGCCGCGGCCGCGGCGGCCGTCACCTCCGGGTGCCGGGCCAGCCCCAGGTAGTCATTGCTCGCCAGATCGAGCAGCGGGGAGTCGGCGGGGCGGGGGCTGAGCCTGCGCATCAGCCCCGCCCGGTCGCGCCGCTCCCGCTGTGCGTCGATCCATGCGAACGCGTCGTCGCGGTCCTGGGGCATCGGCTGCCTCGCCTTCCGTGGACTCGTCTCGGGCACCGGCTGTCGGGTCCGGATAGAACGTAGCCTCGTCCATGCCCGGTCAATGGTGTGGCAATACACACACCCCGATCAGCGCGTCTTGTACGGTCTCTCCTTGGCCGCGGGCGGTGGGGTAGGAAAGGATCGTCGCCATGGACCTGCTGAACACGCTGGTGGAGAAGGGGCTGCGGCGCGAGACGCCCACCCGCGAAGAGGCGCTCGCCGTTTTGGCGACCTCCGATGACGAGCTGCTCGATGTGGTGGCCGCGGCGGGCAAGGTGCGCCGCGCCTGGTTCGGGCGGCGGGTGAAGCTCAACTATCTGGTGAACCTCAAGTCGGGGCTGTGCCCCGAGGACTGTTCGTACTGCTCGCAGCGGCTGGGCTCGAAGTCGGAGATCCTCAAGTACACCTGGCTCAAGCCGGAGCAGGCGGCCGCCGCGGCGGGCGCCGGGGTCGCGGGCGGCGCCAAGCGGGTGTGCCTGGTCGCCAGCGGGCGCGGCCCGACCGACCGCGATGTGGACCGGGTCTCCCAGACCATCGCCGCCATCAAGGACGAGCACCAGGACGTCGAGATCTGCGCCTGTCTGGGACTGCTGTCCGACGGCCAGGCGGAGCGGCTGAAGGACGCGGGGGCGAACGCGTACAACCACAACCTCAACACCTCCGAGGCGACGTACGGCGACATCACCACCACCCACACCTACGCCGACCGGGTCTCGACCGTGCAGCAGGCCCAGGCGGCGGGGATGTCCGCCTGCTCCGGGCTGATCGCGGGCATGGGCGAGTCCGATGCGGACCTGGTGGACGTGGTCTTCTCGCTGCGCGAGCTGGACCCGGACTCGGTGCCGGTCAACTTCCTCATCCCGATCGAGGGCACCCCGCTGGCCGGGGACTGGAACCTCACCCCGCAGCGCTGTCTGCGGATCCTGGCCATGGTGCGGTTCGTCTGCCCGGACGTCGAGGTGCGGCTCGCGGGCGGCCGCGAGATCCATCTGCGGACGCTCCAGCCGCTGGCCCTGAACCTGGCGAACTCGATCTTCCTCGGCGACTATCTGACCACCGAGGGCCAGGCGGGCGAGGACGATCTGGCGATGATCGCCGACGCGGGCTTCGAGGTGGAGGGCACCGACACCACGACGCTGCCCGCGCACCGCGCGGACGCAGCTGCCGCCGCCGGTTCCGGCTGCGGCGGTCACGGCGCGGAGGGCGGCGGCTGCGGCCCGTGCGGTGACGCGGCGCCCACCGACGCCGTGCCCGCCGACGCCGTGTCCGCCGACCGCGTGCCCGCCGATGCCGTACCGGCTCGGGCGGCGGCCGGTGCGACGGTCTCCGCCCCCGCGGGCACGCAGGAGTCCCACGCCGGCCTGGTCGCGGTGCGCCGCCGCGGCGCGGGCACGGATCTGCCGCCAAATGCCTGAGCCGCTGACCCCGGCCGAGCTGCGGGAGCTGGACCGGCAGCACGTCTGGCATCCGTACGGCCCGATGCCCGGCCGCCAGGACCCGCTGGTCGTGGAGTCCGCGGCCGGGGTCCGGCTGCGGCTGGCCGAGCCGGTGGAGGGCGTCCGCGAGCTGGTGGACGGAATGTCGTCGTGGTGGTCCGCCATCCACGGCTACAACCACCCGACGCTCAACGACGCCGCGCGCGGTCAGCTGGACCGGATGAGCCATGTGATGTTCGGCGGGCTCACCCATGAGCCCGCCGTCCGGCTGGCCACCCGGCTGGTGGAGATCACACCCGAGCCGCTCCAGCACGTCTTCCTCGCCGACTCCGGTTCGGTGTCGGTCGAGGTCGCGGTGAAGATGTGCCTGCAGTACTGGCGCTCCCTCGGCCGCCCCGCCAAGCGGCGGCTGCTGACCTGGCGTGGCGGCTATCACGGCGACACCTGGCAGCCGATGGCGGTGTGCGACCCGGACGGCGGCATGCACCGGCTGTGGTCCGGTGTGCTGCCCGAGCAGATCTTCGCGGACGCGCCGCCGCCCGGCTTCGACGCGGACCCCGACCCGGCGTACGAACGCCACGTCCGTGAGCTGGTGGCCCGCCACGCCCATGAGCTGGCCGCGGTGATCGTGGAGCCCGTGGTGCAGGGCGCGGGCGGGATGCGCTTCCACTCCCCCGCGCTGCTACGGGTGCTGCGCGAGGCGTGCGACGAGCACGATGTGCTGCTGGTGTTCGACGAGATCGCCACGGGCTTCGGCCGCTCGGGCGCGCTCTTCGCGGCCGAACACGCGGGGGTGTGCCCCGATGTGATGTGTCTGGGCAAGGCGCTGACCGGGGGTTATCTGACCCTCGCCGCCACCTTGTGCACTCCGCGGGTGGCGGAGGGCATCTCGCGCGGCGAGGTGCCGGTGCTCGCCCACGGCCCGACCTTCATGGGCAATCCGCTGGCCACGGCCGTGGCCAGCGCCTCGATCGATCTGCTGCTCTCCTACGACTGGCGGCAGGAGGTCAAGCGGATCGAGACCGGGCTGCGGGACGGTCTCGCGGAGGCGGCCGCCGTGCCGGGCGTCCGGGACGTACGGGTGCTCGGCGCGATCGGCGTCGTCCAGCTGGACCGTCCGATGGACGACGCGGCGATGGCGGCGGCGACGCGGGCCGCGGTGCGCGAGGGCGTGTGGCTGCGCCCGTTCCGCGATCTGCTGTACACCATGCCGCCGTACATCACCGGGGACCACGATCTGGCCCGGATCTGCGCGGCGGTCCGGACGGCCGCGGCCGCGGCCGTCTGACCCGCCCGCCCCGCTCGCGGCCGGCTCTTCCCAAGAGACCGGCCGCGGGCTGGGGCATGCGAGGGCAGTCCGGGCGACGGCCCGGGGCACGAACGAAACCGAAAGGCAACGGAAACAAAGATGACAGTCCTGGTCGTCACCGGTACGGGCACCGAGATCGGAAAGACCGTCAGCACGGCGGCCGTCGCCGCCGCGGCGCTCGCGCACGGCCGCTCGGTGGCGGTGCTCAAGCCCGCTCAGACCGGCATCGCGGAGGGCGAGCCGGGCGATGCCGCGGAGGTGGCCCGCCTCGCCGGGGCGGTGACCCTGCTCGAACTCGCCCGCTACCCCGAGCCGCTGGCCCCCGCCACCGCCGCCCGCCGCGCCGGACTGCCTCCGGTGCGGCCGCACGAGGTGGCCGAGGCGACCGAGAAGCTGGCCACCGAGCACGATCTGGTGCTGGTCGAGGGCGCGGGCGGGCTGCTCGTACGGTTCGACGAGACGGGGGCGACGCTCGCCGACGCGGCCCGGCTGCTCGGCGCGCCCGTCCTCGTCGTCGCCCACGCGGGCCTCGGCACGCTCAACGCGACCACCCTGACCACCGAGGCACTGCGCGCCCGCGGGCTGGAGTGTCCCGGCGTCGTCATCGGCAGCTGGCCCGCCGCCGCGGATCTCGCCTCCCGCTGCAACGTGGCCGATCTGCCGGAGTCCTCCGGCGTCCCGCTGCTGGGCGCCGTCCCCCAGGGTGCCCCCGCCCTGCCGCCCGCCGAGTTCCGCGCCCAGGCTCCCGGTTGGCTGGCGCCCCGGCTGGACGGCACCTGGGACCCGGCGCGGCTGGCCGCGTAGCGGCACCCCCCGCCTGGGCAGAATCCGGGTACCGGTCGTCGTCCATCCCCGGACGCAGCCGGGACAAACCGTCCGCACCTGGGACAAGGGGGAGCTCCCATGCCCGTATGCCGTCGCACACCCCCGCGTGACGCCGTCCACCATCCGCTCTTCGCCCGCTGCTACGCCAGACTGAGCCCGTCGGCCGACGAGCGGGCCGGGCTGGGCAAGCTGCGCGGCGAGCTGCTGGCCGGGCTCTCCGGCCGGGTCATCGAGATCGGCGCGGGCAACGGGCTGAACTTCCCGCACTACCCCGAGACCGTCTCCGAGGTCGTCGCCATCGAGCCGGAGCGCCATCTGCGGCGGCTGGCCACCCGGGCGGGGCTGCGCGCCGGGGTGCCCGTGGACGTGGTGCCGGGCGTCGCCGAGGCGCTGCCGGTCAAGAGCGAGGGGTTCGACGCGGCGGTGGCCTGTCTGGTGCTGTGTTCGGTGCGCGATGTGCGGCGCGCGCTCGCCGAGCTGCTGCGGGTGCTGCGGCCCGGCGGTGAGCTGCGCTTCCTCGAGCACGGCCGCGCCGAGGGGCGGGTCCTGGCGACGACCCAGTGGGCGCTGGACCGCACGGTGTGGCCGCTGATGTTCGGCGGCTGCCATACGGCGCGTGAGGCGCGGTCGGAGATCGCGGCCGCGGGCTTCGAGCCGATCGGCCACCGCCGGCTGCGCATCCCGGACCGGGGCCCGACGCTGCCGACGTCCCCGTGCGTGCTCGGCGCCGCCCGCCGCCCATCGGCGCCCTCCGGTCCCTGATCGCCTTCCCGTCGGCGTTCGCATTCCCGTACGCCCGCGTCCGCAGGCGCGCGTACCGGCGGCCGGGTCCCTACCATCGAGGGCACGACGTTCCGATACGGGGAGGCATCATGTCCACACCGGCGGCAACGAAGACGGACGGGTTCGCGGACGGCGGCGCCCACGCGGCGGCCCGAGCCCGGTCCCTGACCAAGGCGTACGGCAGCGGCGAGACGGCCGTGCTCGCGCTGGACGCGGTGGACGTGGAGATCGAACGGGGCAGGTTCACCGCGGTGATGGGCCCGTCCGGCTCCGGCAAGTCCACTCTGATGCACTGTCTGGCGGGTCTCGACACGGTCTCGTCGGGCCGGGCCTGGCTGGGCGACACCGAGATCACCGGCCTGGGCGACAAGGAGCTGACCCAGCTCCGCCGCGACCGGATCGGCTTCATGTTCCAGTCGTTCAATCTGCTGCCCACGCTCAACGCGGCCGAGAACATCACCCTGCCCATGGACATCGCGGGCCGCAAACCCGACCAGGAGTGGGTGGACCGGGTCATCGACACCCTCGGGCTGCGGGACCGGCTGCGGCACCGGCCCGCCCAGCTGTCCGGCGGGCAGCAGCAGCGGGTGGCGTGCGCGCGGGCGCTCGCCTCCCGCCCCGAGCTGATCTTCGCGGACGAGCCGACCGGCAACCTGGACTCACGGTCGGGCCTGGAGGTGCTGCGCTTCCTGCGGGAGGCCGTGGACGAACTGGGCCAGACGGTCGTCATGGTCACCCACGACCCGACCGCCGCCGCCCACTCCGATCTGGTGCTCTTCCTCGCCGACGGCCGGATCGTGGACCGGATGGAACGGCCCACGGCCGAGGCGGTGCTGGAGCGGATGCACATCTTCGCGGCCGCCACCGCGCCGCCCGGGGCCGCCCCGGACCCCGATCCGCTGAACTGAGCGCCGGGGCCCCGGCCCGGTGCCCGATCGGCCGGGCCGCCGAATGAGGGTGAGCGGCCCCGAACGGAGCCGATCTCGGATACGTTCGCGGTATCCGCGATCAAGGAGGGCTCATGGCAAGGCCGTTCCGTTTCGGAGTCAACCTGCTCACCCTCGAATCGGCCGAGGCATGGCGGGGGAAGTGCCGCCACGCCGAGCAGCTCGGCTATGACGTGCTGCTGGCCCCCGACCACCTCGGCAACCCCGCCCCGTTCCCGGCACTGGCCACCGCCGCCGAGGTGACCGAGCGCCCGCGGCTGGGCACCTTCGTGCTCAACGCCGGCTTCTGGAACCCCGCGCTGCTCGCCCGGGAGGTGGCCACCTGTGACGCGCTCACCGACGGCCGGCTGGAGCTCGGCCTGGGCGCCGGCTACGTCAAGGCCGAGCACGACAGCGCCGGGCTGCCGTTCGGTTCGCCAGGGGAGCGGGTCGACCATCTGGTGCACACCGTGGCCGAGTTGGAGCGCCTGCTGACCGATTCCGAGCACCGGCCGCGGTCCACCCAGTCCCCGCGCCCGCCGCTGCTGCTCGGCGGCAACGGCGACCGGCTGCTGCGGCTGGCCGCGCGCCACGCGGACATCGCGGCCTTCACCGGCGCGGCGCAGCCCGCCGGCAAGCCCCAGGGCACCCTGCAGCTGATCAGCCCCGAGGCGCTGGAGGGCCGGATCGCCGCCTTCCGCCGCTTCGCCGCCGAAGCGGAGCGGACCAAGGGGACCGATGAGACCGGCATCGAGCTGAACTATCTCATCCAGATGGTCGGCCCCACCGACGACCGGCGCGCCAAGGTCCGTGAGCTGGGCCCGTACGCACCCGACCTCACCGAGGACCAGCTGCTGGAGCACCCGGCGCTGCTGCTGGGCGGCGCCAAGGAGATGGCGGAGCAGCTGCGGGCCCACCGCGAGCGGTTCGGCTTCTCGTACTTCACCGTGCTGGAGCACAACATGGAGGCGTTCGCCCCGGTGATCGAGGAGCTGCACGGCGGCTGACCCGGCGGAATCCCGTCGACGCCGCGGTCCGCCCGATGGTGGGATACGGCCATGAACGATCTCCGGATACGGGCCGCGGCCCCCGCCGACCTCGACACCGTGCTCACCTTCTGGAAGGAGGCGGCTGAGGGCACCAGCATCAGCGACGACCGGGACGGGGTGGCCCGGCTGCTCGACCGCGACCCGGAGTCGCTGCTGCTGGCCGAGCGGGACGGTGAGCTCGCCGGAACCGTGATCGCCGGTTTCGACGGCTGGCGCTGCCATCTGTACCGGCTGGCCGTCCACCCCGGGCACCGCCGCCAGGGCGTGGCGACGGCCCTCCTGGCGGCGGCCGAGGAGCGGTTCGCGGCCCTGGGCGGACGGCGCGGCGACGCGATGGTGCTCAAGGAGAACGAGCTCGCCCACCACGCGTGGAGCGCGGCGGGCTATGCGCCGCAGCCGCAGTGGAGCCGCTGGGTCAAGCCGCTGCGCCCCTGACCCCGGCGGCCCTCCCGGGCGCGGCGCCGCCGTGCGGAGCCTTCAGGGCCTGTCTGGGGTTGTGATCTGGGCTCGCGGGGCGTGGCACGCACGCTCCCTGATCCAGGTCACAACCCCAGACAGGCCCTAGCATGGGACGGAGGTGAACCGATGACCGAAGTCCTCCTCCTGGCCGTGGCCCTCCTCCTGGCGGTGGCCTGTGGCGCCTTCGTCGCGGCGGAGTTCTCGCTGACCACGGTCGAGCGCAGCGAGCTGGAACTCGCGGCCGGGCGCCGGGAGCGCGGCGCGGCCGGGGCGCTGAAGGCCGTGCGGAGCCTCACTTACCAGCTCTCCGGCGCGCAGCTCGGCATCACCGTGACCAATCTGGTCGTCGGCATGCTGGCGGAACCGTCCGTCGCGGCCCTGCTGGCCGGGCCGCTCACCGCGATCGGCGTACCCCAGTCGGCCGTCCACTCGACCGCGCTGGTGCTCGGCACCTTCCTGTCCACCGTCGTGCTGATGGTCGTCGGCGAGCTGGTGCCCAAGAACTGGGCGATCTCCCGGCCGCTGCCGGTCGCCAAGGCCGTGGCCACTCCGCAGCGCGTCTTCAGCTCCGTCTTCCGCCCGCTGATCAGTCATCTCAACAACACCGCCAACCGCACCGTGCGCCGGATGGGCCTGGAGCCCGCCGAGGAGCTGGCCTCCGCGCGCGGTCCGCAGGAGCTGATCGCCCTCGCCCGGCACTCGGCCAAGGAGGGCGCGCTGGAGAAGGGCACCGCCGAGCTGTTCGTCCGCACCCTCAACCTCGCCGGGCTCACCGCGGAGAACGTGATGACCCCGAGGGTACGGGTGGTGGCGCTGGACGTACGGGCCACCGCCGAGGACGTGGCCAACGCGACCCGCGCCACCGGGCTGTCCCGCTTCCCCATCTACCGGGGCAGCCTGGACACCGTCGCCGGGCTCGTCCACATCAAGGACGTGCTGGCGGTCCCCGCCGAGGAGCGGCCCCGGCGCCCGGTGTCGGAGGTGATGCGCGACGCGGTGTTCGTCCCGGAGCCGCTCACCGTGGACCGGCTGCTGGACCGGCTCTCGGCCCAGCGCAGCATGGCCGTGGTGATCGACGAGTACGGCGGTACGGCCGGGGTCGTCACCCTGGAGGACATCGTCGAGGAGGTGGTCGGCGAGGTCCGCGACGAGCACGATCCGCATGAGACCGCCCAGCTGATTCCGATGGGCCGGGACCCCGAGGGCCATACGCTGTACGACGCGGACGGCGCGGCCCGCGTCGACCAGCTGGAGCGCATCGGGCTGCGGGTGCCCCCGGGCCCGTACGAGACGCTGGCCGGGCTCATCGCCACCGAGCTGGGCCGGATCCCGGCCGTCGGCGACACCGTCGAGCCGGCGGGCTGGTCGGTGGAGGTACGGAAGGTGACGAGCCACCGGGCGGCCCGGGTCCGGCTGCGGGCGCCGCTGCGCGGCGCCGGGGGCGATGGCGGCGACGGGGCCGGCGGTGTGCACGGGGCCGAGGGGGCGACGGGCCGATGACCGTTCTCCAACTGCTGATCGGCCTGTTGACGCTGGTCCTCAACGCCTTCTTCGTGGGCGCGGAGTTCGCCCTGATCTCGGTGCGCCGCGGCCAGATCGAACCGCATGCCCAGCAGGGCGACCGGCGGGCGCGGGCCGTGCTGTGGGGCCTGGAGCACCTCTCCGCGCTGCTGGCCGCCGCCCAGCTCGGGATCACGCTGTGCACGCTGGTGCTGGGCGCCGTGGCGGAACCGGCCATCGCGCATCTGCTGGAGCCCCTGTTCCATGTGGTGGGTCTGCCACTGGGTCTGGTGCACCCGATCTCGTTCGTGATCGCGCTGAGCCTGGCCACATATCTGCACATGCTGTTCGGCGAGATGGTGCCGAAGAACGTGGCGCTGGCCGAGCCGGTGCGCACCGTGCTGCTGCTCGGCCCGCCCCTGGTCACCCTCGCCCGCGCCCTGCGCCCGGTGATCTTCGGCGTGAACGCCCTGGCGAACGGGGTGCTGAAGCTGTTGCGCGTGGAACCCAAGGGCGAGGTCTCGGCCACCTTCTCCGACGATGAGCTGGCCCGGATGGTCTCGGACTCCAGCGAGGCCGGGCTGCTGGACGACCGCGCCACCGAGCGGCTGCGGGACGCGCTGGAGCTTGCCCGGCGACGGGTGCGGGACGTGGTGCTGCCCATGGGCCGGGTGGTCAGGGCGCGGCTCGGGGTGACCCCCGATGAGCTGGAGCGGCTGTCGGCGCGGACCGGCTTCTCACGGTTCCCGGTGGTGGACGACTCCGGGCGGATCCTGGGCTATCTGCATGTGAAGGACGCGCTGGACGCACGGCCCCGGGAGGTGCCGTTCCGCCCCGATCAGCTGCGCCCGATCCCCCGGGTGCGGTCGCTCACGCCGCTGGACGACGTGCTCACCGCGATGCGCGACAGCCGTACCCATCTCGCGGCGGTCATCGCCGCGGACGGACGGCTGGAGGGGCTGGTGACCATGGAGGACGTACTGCGCGAGCTGGTCGCCTGAGGGGTCCCGCCGACCCGTGCCCGATCAATCCTCGGTCTGTCTGGACTCATGGGCGATGATGCACGCCTGCCAGTGGGCCAGCGCCTCCTCCCGGCCGCCGCCGCCCTCCTCGGCCACCGCCACCAGCGCATGGGCGGCCATCGCGGCGAGCCGCACCGCGACCCGGCACGCATCGCGCGTCTCCAGCGGCTCCAGGAGGGCGGCGGCGCCCTCCCCGTCGTCGGCGAGCGCGGCGGCGACGATGGCCATGGTCGTACGGTCGCATTCGAAGGCATCCACGCCGACCAGACTGCCCCGCCGCGCGGCGCGCGGAACCCCGGACGGTCCAACCGGTCCAACCGCGGCCCCGGCCGGACGGCCGGGCGAGGCTCAGCGGCCGGGCCCGGAACCGGGGCCGGGGCCGGGCCGGGTGCCCATCGGGTCGTAGCGGAAGATCACGTACTCGACCCGTCCGATGACCTTGGTGCGGTTCGTCCGCCGGTACAGCTCGGGTGGCCGAAAGATGTTGTCGTCGTAGATGTCCGCGCCGGGCTCCACATTCCAGCTGGCGGTCGTCCCGTTCCGCGCTCCGCCCTCGAAGTAGATGTGGGTCATCGCCATGCGGCTCATCATGCTCGCGCTCGGCGGTCCACGCAGCCCACGCACCCGGATAGAATCGCCCGAGCCATGCAGACGAACATCACCTACAGCAGCTTTGTCGCGGTCGGCGACTCCTTCACCGAGGGCATGTCGGACGCGCTTCCCGACGGCACCTACCGAGGCTGGGCGGATCTGCTCGCCGGGCGGCTCGCCGCCCGCGGCCCCGGCTTCCGCTACGCCAACCTCGCGGTCCGCGGCAAGCTCATCGGGCAGATCGTCGAGGAGCAGACGGGCCCGGCGGCGGCCATGGGCGCCGACCTGGTGACCCTGGTCGGCGGGCTGAACGATGTGCTGCGGCCGAAATGCGACGTGGACCAGGTGTGCGGACTGCTGGAGGAGGCCGTCGAGCGGCTGGCGCCCAGCTGCAAACGGCTGGTGCTGATGCGCAGCCCGGGTCGGCGCGGACCGGTGCTGGAGCGGTTCCTGCCCCGGATGGAGCGGCTGTTCGCGTTCATCGACGAACTCGGCGCGCGGCATGACGCGACCGTCGTGGACCTGTACGCCTCCGACGCCGTCGGGGACCCCCGGATGTGGCACGAGGACCGGCTGCATCTGAACGCCGAGGGGCACCGGCGGGTCGCCGAGGCCGTATGGCAGGCGCTGGGCCTCGAGCCGGAGGAGGACTGGAACGCGCCCCTGCCGCCCGCGGTGCCCGTCGGGTGGCTGGCCCGCCGGACCTCGGATGCGCGGTTCGCCCGCCAGCACCTCGGGCCGTGGATCGGCAGGCGGCTGACCGGCCGCTCCTCGGGCGACGGACGGGCCCCCAAGCGCGCCGAGCTGCTGCCGTACGAGGACTGATCCACGAACCCCAGGTCCAGGGCCGTTCCGCGGGATCCGTACGGTCTGTTCGGCGGGGTCCCTCGGCCACCGGTCTGGCCTGCGAGGACGGCCAGTAGACTCTGTGCACGTGACTGGTAAGCCGCGCATTCCGAACGTCCTGGCCAACCGCTACGCCTCCACGGAGCTGGCCGTCCTGTGGTCCCCCGAGTACAAGGTGACGCTGGAGCGGCGGCTGTGGCTCGCCGTGCTCCGCGCCCAGAAGGACCTCGGAATCGAGGTGCCGGACGCCGCCCTCGCCGACTACGAGCGGGTCCTGGAGACCGTCGACCTGGCCTCGATCGCCGAGCGCGAGAAGGTCACCCGCCACGATGTGAAGGCCCGCATCGAGGAGTTCAACGCCCTCGCCGGCCATGAGCACGTCCACAAGGGCATGACCTCCCGCGATCTCACCGAGAACGTGGAGCAGCTCCAGATCCGGCTCTCCCTGGAGCTGGTGCGGGACCGTACGGTCGCCGTGCTGGCCCGGCTCGGCAAGCTGGCCGCCGACCACGCCGAGCTGGTGATGGCCGGCCGGTCGCACAATGTCGCGGCGCAGGCCACCACGCTCGGCAAGCGGTTCGCCACCGCGGCGGACGAGCTGCTGGTGGCGTACGAACGGCTGGAGAACCTGCTGGGCCGCTATCCGCTGCGGGGCATCAAGGGTCCGGTCGGCACCGCGCAGGACATGCTGGACCTGCTCGGCGGCGACGCGGCGAAGCTGGCCGAGCTGGAGCGGCGGATCGCCACCCACCTCGGCTTCGGGCAGGCGTTCACCTCCGTCGGCCAGGTCTATCCGCGCTCGCTGGACTACGACGTCGTCACCGCGCTGGTGCAGCTGGCCGCGGCCCCGTCCTCGCTGGCCAAGACCATTCGGCTGATGGCCGGGCACGAGCTGGTGACCGAGGGCTTCAAGCCCGGCCAGGTCGGCTCGTCCGCGATGCCGCACAAGATGAACACCCGCTCCTGCGAGCGCGTGAACGGCCTCGCGGTGATCCTGCGCGGCTACGCCTCGATGACCGGGGAGCTGGCGGGCGACCAGTGGAACGAGGGCGATGTCTCCTGCTCGGTGGTGCGCCGGGTCGCGCTGCCGGACGCGTTCTTCGCCTTCGACGGGCTGCTGGAGACCTTCCTGACCGTGCTGGACGAGTTCGGCGCCTTCCCCGCCGTCGTCGCCCGTGAGCTGGACCGCTACCTCCCCTTCCTCGCCACCACGAAGGTGCTGATGGGCGCCGTACGGGCCGGGGTGGGCCGCGAGGTCGCCCATGAGGCGATCAAGGAGCACGCGGTGGGCGCGGCGCTGGCGATGCGCGAGCGGGGCGCCGAGCGCAATGAGCTGCTCGACTCGCTCGCCTCCGATGAGCGGATCCCGCTGGACCGGGCCGCATTGGGCGCGCTGATGGACGACAAGCTCTCCTTCACGGGTGCGGCCGCGGACCAGGTAGGCGCGGTGGTCGCCAGGATCGAGGAGATCGTCAAGGAGCGGCCGGAGGCCGCCGCCTACGCTCCCGGCTCGATCCTCTGACGCCGGCGATGACCCCCGCCGAGCTGGAGGCCGCCCGCGACCGCCTCGTCCCCGATGTGGTCGCGGACGGTCTGCGCGTCCTCTTCTGCGGTATCAACCCGGGGCTGATGACGGCCGCCACCGGCCACCACTTCGCCCGCCCCGGCAACCGGTTCTGGCCCGCCCTGCACGCCTCGGGGTTCACCCCCCGACGGCTCGATCCGTCCGAGCAGTCGGAGCTGGTGCGCCATGGGCTCGGCATCACCAACGTGGTGGCGCGCGCCAGTGCCCGAGCCGATGAGCTGAGCGACGAGGAGTACCGGGAGGGCGGCCGGATCCTGGAGGAGAAGGTGCTCCGGCTGCGGCCGCGCTGGCTCGCGGTGGCGGGGGTCACCGCCTACCGGGTCGCCTTCGGCGACAAGAAGGCGAAGATCGGGCCGCAGACGAGGACCATAGGCGAGACCAGGATCTGGGCCCTGCCGAACCCGAGCGGGCTCAACGCGCACTGGACGCTGCCCGCCATGGCGGAGGAGTACGGCCGCCTCAGGGCCGCCGCCGAGGCCGACGGCTAGGCGGACGCCGGTCCCGCTGCGCCCTCGGTTACGCCTGGACACCTGAGACATGAGGTGATGCCGTCGGCACGGTCACTCGAACCGTGCCGTGTCGCCTGCCCCTCGGCGTACGATCTCGGCTTCGCCGCCGGACAAGTCGATGACCGTGGTCGGCTCGGTGCCGCAGTCACCCGAGTCCACCACGGCGTCCACCACGTGGTCGAGCCGTTCTTTGATCTCCCAGCCCTGCGTCATCGGCTCGTCCTCATCGGGCAGGAGCAGGGTGCTGGAGAGCAGCGGCTCACCGAGGTCGGCCAGCAGGGCCTGAGTGGCGGCATGGTCAGGAATCCGGACTCCGACCGTCTTCTTCTTCGGGTGCAGCAGCTGCCGCGGCACCTCCTTCGTCGCCGGGAGAATGAAGGTGTAACTGCCGGGCGTCGCTGCTTTGATCACACGGAACACATCTTTGTCGACGTGCACGAACTGGCCCAGCTGCGCGAAGTTCTGGCACACCAGCGTGAAGTGGTGACGCTCGTCGAGATTTCGGATCGACCGGATCCGGCCGAGGCCGTCACGATTGCCCAGCCGGCATCCCAGTGCGAAGCAGGAGTCCGTCGGGTAGGCGACGAGCGCGCCGGAGCGGATCATGTCAGCCACATTGCTGATGGTGCGCGGCTGTGGATTATCGGGGTGCACATCGAAATACTTCGCCATCCACCGAGCCTATGCGATCAGGACACCCCGGTCGTTTCGTGCCCCGGACCAGGCCGGACATCGCTCTGGTGTCATATCGTCCCTTCCTCCCCTATCGCCACCAGCAGCTGGAACGGGAGCTCGCGGTCGCCCTGCCCGACCCCCAGCCCGACCCAGCGGCCGTCGACGCGCCAGACACGCAGCTCGGGTACGTAACCGCACAGCGTGTCCAGCGGGGGCGGGACCGGCTCGCCCATCGCCGAGCGCTCCAGGGAGTCGGTGAGGTCGAGGACGTCGGGGGCGCCCCACCGTAAGGTCAGCACCTGCGCCAGCACGCTCAGCTCGGCCTCGAACTCCTCCAGCACCTCCTCGACCCGGGTCAGATCCGCGTCCCAGAAGTCCTCGCTGACGCGGAGGTCGGCGACATGGAAGCCGGGGCCGCTCTCCACCCATCCGTCGGCGGTCCGCTGCGCGGGGAAGTCCCGCGCGCGCAGCTGATCGATCGTGCTCACATGGTCCGCCGTACTGGTCATGGCGTCAGTAAACCGTGTAGGTCGGACATCTGGCCGCCCGTCAGGTGACCCGCGCGAGGGCCGGGCGGTCCGAGCTGGGAAGAGGCACTCGCCGCCTCCGCGCCCAGCGGATACGATCCGGCAGATACGCACTGGGAGGGAGGCCGACGTTGGGGCGGCTCACCGGCGGGGATCCGTCTCTGCTGCGACGCATCAACTCCGCCGTGGTCCTGCACGCGCTGCGCGCGGCCACCGCGTCCGGCACGGCCACCGGCGGTGCCCAGGACGAGGCGGGCGGCTGCGCCGGGAGCGCGAGCCTCACCGATCTGACCCGGGTGACCGGGCTGTCCCGGCCCACCGTCGAGGGGGTGATCGACGGGCTGGCCGACAGTGGTCTGGTGGTCGAGGTGCCCGCCGAGGAAGGCGGTGTCCGCCGCCAGGGACGCCCCGCGCGCCGCTTCCGCTTCCGGGCCGAGGCCGGGCATCTGCTGGGCATAGAGATAGGGCCGCACCGGGTGGCCGCGCTCCTGTCGGACCTCGACGGACACGCGCTCGGCTCGATCGTGCGCGAGGTGTCGGAGAAGGCGTCCGCGGACGAGCGGCTGGAGCGGGTGCGCACCACCGTCGCGGATCTGCTGCGGCGCGCCGGGGTGGCCCGGTTCTCGCTGCGCGCGGTCGGGGTGGGCAGCCCCGGCGTCGTCGAGGCCGACGGCACCGTCCACCTGTGCACCGCGCTCCCCGGCTGGACCGGGCTGCCCCTGGGTGAGCGGCTGCGGCGGTCCTTCCGCTGTCCGGTGCTGGTGGAGAACGACGCGAACACGGCCGCGGTGGCCGAGCACTGGAAGGGCGCGGCGGCCGGTTCGGACGATGTGGTCTTCGTGCTGGCCGGGTTGAGCCCGGGGGCCGGGTCGTTGATCGGCGGGCGGCTCCACCGCGGCTTCGGCGGCGCCGCCGGGGAGATCGGGGCGCTGCATCTGCTGGGCCGGGAGGCCGCCCCGGAGGAGGTGCTCTCCACGACCGGGGAGCCGCTGAACCCGCTGGACGAGGCGCAGGTGGCGCATGTCTTCGCGCTGGCCCGGGACGGCGACGCGCGGGCGCGCGCGGCCGTGGACCGCTTCGTCCGCAGGCTGGTGCACGACACGGCGGCCCTGGTGCTGGCGCTGGACCCCGAGGTCGTGGTGGTGGGCGGCTGGGCCGCCGGTCTTGACGGGGTGCTGGCCCCGCTGCGCGACGAGCTGTCGCGCTACTGTCTGCGGCCCCCGCAGGTCGCGCTCTCGCTGCTCGGCGAGGCGGCGGTGACCACGGGGGCGCTGCGGCTGGCCCTGGACCATGTGGAGCAGGAGCTGTTCGCGGTCGACAGCACGGTGACGACCCGCCGCGCGAGCCGCTGACGCGGGAGGCACGGCGGGCGTGGCGTTTCGGGACCGGTGCGCGGCCACGTTGGTGGTGTACGTGGCCGGGTGGGGCGCGCACACGGCGGCGGCACGGTACACGTACACGTACACGTACACAGGAGCGTGGGGCGGGCTCGGAGCAAGCCGCACCGGGCCCGGATCAGTCCCTATTGGGGCTGGATCGCGCCGCATCGAGGCCGGATCAGCCCGCCAGCAGCTCCTCGCCCGCGTCGCCGAAGGTGAGCCGGCAGGTGTCGGCCCGGTAGGTGGCCACGGCGACGGCCGCGGGGCGGCCCTGGGCCACATAGCGGGTGGTCACGAGGAGGACGGGGGCGCCGGGCAGCCGGTCGAGCTCCTTGGCGTCGTCCGCGCGGGCCGAGCCGAGCTCCACGGTCTGCTCACGGCCCTCCAGCTCCAGCCGGCGCAGCTCGCGCAGCACGGCGCGGGCGCGGGCCAGGCCGCTGGGGGTGTCGATGGCGGCGAGGCCGGGGACGGACTCGGCCGGTACGTACAGCAGCTCGGCGGCGAGCGGCTGGCCGTGGCTCATCCGGGTGCGGCGCACCCGGTGGACCGGGGTGTCGGGGTCGATCTCCAGCAGCCGGGCGACCTCGGCGGGCGGGGCCACCTCGGTGCTGTCGACGGTCTGCCAGGTGTTCTCGCCGGAGGCGTCGGTCCAGCCGTGGGCGTAGTCCCCGACGGCCACGCCGACGCGGGGCGGGGCGACGGTGGTGCCGACGCCGCGGCGGCGCTGCAGCCTGCCCTCCAGCTCGAGCTGCTCGAGGGCCTGTCGGAGGGTGGCGCGGGCGACGCCGAAGCGGGCGGCCAGCTCACGCTCGTTGGGCAGGATCTCGCCGACCGCGAACTCCGAGTCGAGTGCGTCGCTGAGCACGGTCTTCAGATGCCAGTACTTGGGCTCTGGCACCGATTCCAGCTGCGTGGTCCCCACCCTGTCCCCCTTGATTGCGATGGCCGACGGTCCCGCGCGCCTTCACAGTTATGCGCGCTTCTTTATTAAAGGTTGTTGCAGTATCAATGCGACCATAAGGCGGCGTGCGTACTTGGTCAAGACCAATCCCTGACCGGTTATCGTCGGTGACCGTCGGAGCAGGATGCGTTACGGGGCGGGAGCTGAGCTGAGCTGATGGGCATGGACCAGGTCACGGTGGTCACGGGGGGCAGTCGCGGCATCGGCGCGGCGGTGGCGGTGCGGCTCGCACGCGCCGGGCACAACGTCGCGGTCGGCTACGAGCACGCGCGGGACGCGGCGGAGCGGTGGGCGGCGGCGGTGCGCGCGGAGGGTGTGCGGTCGTTGGTCGTCCAGGCCGACACCAGCGACGCGGAGCAGGTCGAGGCGATGTTCGACCGGGTGCTGGAGGAACTGGGTCCGATCACCGGCCTGGTCAACAACGCCGGGATCACGGGGCCGTTGGGCCGCTTCACCGAGACCTCACCGGAGGTGATGCGGCGCGTCGTGGACGTCAATGTGACCGGGGCCCTGCTGTGCGCCCGGCGCGCAGCGCGCGAGATGTCCACGCGCCACGGCGGGCAGGGCGGCGCCATCGTCAACATCTCCTCGGGCGCGGCGACGACCGGCAGCCCCGGGGAGTATGTGCACTACGCGGCCAGCAAGGCGGCGGTCGACGCGATGACCGTCGGGCTGTCGAAGGAGCTGGCGGCGGAGGGGATCCGGGTCAACTCGGTCCAGCCCGGGATGACGCTCACCGACATCCACGAGCGGATGGGCGACCCCGAGCGGCCGTGGCGCGTCCAGGGGCGGGTGCCGATGGGGCGGCCGGGCGAGCCGGAGGAGATCGCGGGCGCGGTGGCGTGGCTGCTGTCGCCGGAGGCGTCGTACACGACAGGGGCGGTGCTGCGGGTCGCGGGCGGGCTGTAGCGGCGGCCGCGCACGGTCGGCGGCGTGCGCGGTCCGGGCCGTCGGTTATCGATATCGGCCATTACCGGTATCGGCCATCGGGTCTACCCTCCGGTAACTCTTGCTGACATGCTGTCTCATACGCCGCGTGCGCCTGCCGGAACGCCGACCGTGAGGAGCCACCCGATGCCCGCGTCCCTCTCCTTCTCCGTCGCCACCCCCGGCGGCCCCCGCACCGCCCGGGTCGTCCACGAACGGCGCGGCGCGGGACGGCCGTTGGTGCTGCTGCACGGCATCGGCCACCACTGGCAGGCGTGGGAGCCGGTGCTGGACATCCTCGCCGTCGACCGCGATGTGATCGCCGTGGATCTGCCCGGCTTCGGGGCGTCGGACGCGCTGCCGGACGGCATCCCGTACGACCTCGACGGCGTCATACCCGTGCTCGACGCGCTCTTCGAGGCCCTCGGCGTCGAACGCCCCGACGTGGCCGGGAACTCGCTCGGCGGGCTGATCGCCCTGGAGCTGGGCCGACTCGGACTCGTACGGTCCGTCACCGCGCTGTCGCCCGCCCGGTTCTGGACCGAGGCCGAGCGCCGCTACGCCTTCGGCGTGCTGGCCGCGATGCGGGCCGGGGCGCGGGCGCTGCCGCCGCCCATGGTGGCGTGGCTGGCCCGCGGCGCGGCCGGACGGGCCGCGCTGACCGGCGCCATCTACGCCCGGCCCGCGCGGCGTTCACCGGACGCCGTCGTCGCCGAGACGCGGGCGATGCGCGAGGCGGCCGGCTTCGGCGCCACGCTGGCCGCCGGAAGCTCCGGACTGTTCACACACGACATCCCCGATGTCCCGGTCACCATCGCCTGGGGCTCTCGCGACCGGGTGTTGCCGCGCCGCCAGGGCGTCCGCGCCAAGCAGGTGATCCCCGGCGCCCGGCTGGTCCGCCTCCCCGGCTGCGGCCATGTGCCCATGAACGACGATCCCGCGCTGGTCGCCCGCGTCATCCTGGACGGCAGCCGCTGACGGCCCCGCCGCCTCCGTACGTCAACCTCCGCACCGCACGCGGCCGGGGTCTTTACTCCGGGCGGCCGCACCGTTGTTCACTGGGCGTTCGCAAGAGCGGCACCTTGCACCGATAACAAACACAACAGCACAGCGGTTCTACGAGCGACGGAGGGCACACCATGGGGCGGGAATCGGGCAGAGGGATCGGACGGCGCACGGTACTGCAGGGATCGGCGGCAGCCTCGGCGGCACTCGCGGTGCCCACCGTGGCATCGGCCGCCGCGTCGGCCGCGTCCGGCGCGCCCGCTCAGGCGCTGTCGGGGCGTCCGAGCGCCCAGTGGGGCGTTCAGGTGGGCGATGTGACGACGTCGTCGGGGCTGGTGTGGGTCCGCTCCGACCGTCCGGCCCGGATGATCGTGGAGACGTCCGCGACCGAGTCCTTCGCGCGGGCCAGGCGCTGGCACGGCCCGCTGGTCGGCCCCGGCACCGACTTCACCGGGCGCACCGCGCTGCACGGCCTGCCCGCCGGGAGCCAGGTGCACTACCGGGTACTGCTGGCCGACCCGGAGGACCCGCGCCGTACCAGTGAGCCGGTGCACGGCACGTTCCGCACGGTTCCCGAGCGCCGTAAGGGCGTGCGTTTTGTCTGGTCGGGCGATCTGGCGGGCCAGGGCTGGGGCATCAACCCCGACCACGGCGGCTACCGCGTCTTCGAGGAGATGCGCCGCCGGGAGCCGGACTTCTTCCTGTGCAGCGGCGACAACATCTACGCGGACGGCCCGCTGGCGGAGACCGTCAAGCTGCCCGACGGCTCCACCTGGCGCAACCTCATCGCCCCGGAGAAGACCAAGGTCGCCGAGACGCTGGACGAGTACCGCGGCAACTTCCGGTACAACCTGCTCGACCCGGCCCTGCGCCGGTTCCACGCCGAGGTGCCGACCATCACCCAGTGGGACGACCACGAGGTGCTCAACAACTGGTACCCGGGCGAGATCCTGGTCGACGACCGCTACACCGAGAAGAACGTCGACGTACTGGCGGCCCGCGCGCGCCAGGCGTTCGCCGAGTACTTCCCGATCAGCACGCTGCGCCCGGACGCGAGCGGCCGGGTCTACCGGGTCCAGCACCAGGGCCCGCTGCTGGACGTCTTCGTGCTGGACTGCCGTACGTACCGCGACGCCAACTCGCCCGGCCGCCAGCCCGAGGACACCCAGGGCATCCTGGGCGCCGAGCAGCTGCGGTGGCTGAAGCGGGAGCTGTCGCGGTCGCGCGCGGTGTGGAAGGTGATCGCCTGCGACATGCCGCTCGGGCTGGTGGTCCCGGACGGGAAGAGCGACTTCGATGCGGTGGCGCAGGGCGACCCCGGCGCCCCGCTGGGCCGTGAGCTCCAGCTCGCGGAGCTGCTGCGGCACATCAAGCACCGGAAGATCACCGGCACGGTGTGGCTGACGGCGGACGTCCACTACACCTCGGCGCAGCACTACGACCCGTCGCGGGCGGCGTTCAAGGACTTCGCGCCGTTCTGGGAGTTCGTCTCCGGTCCGCTGAACGCGGGTGCCTTCCCGGCGGTCGGGCTGGACGGCACGTTCGGCCCCGAGCAGCCCTTCGTCAAGGCGCCGACCGTGGCGAACGTCTCGCCCGCCGAGGGCTTCCAGTTCTACGGCGAGGTGGACATCGACGGCGACAGCGCCGAGATGACGGTCCGGCTGCGCGAGGACGGGGGGAAGGTTTTGTTCACCAAGGTGCTGCGGCCGGGTCTGGTCGGCCAGTAGCCGCGTTGTGCGGTGCGCGGCCCCGTACGGTACGCCGACGGGGCCGCGCACCGTAAGGCCGCCGCGTACCGTACGGGCATGGGATCCAGTGACGCCCCCGGCCCGGCCTCCCGGCTCACCTATCCGGAGGTGGGCGCCACCCGGCGGTGGCCGCTGCCGTCCGGCTATCGCCATCTGCGGGTGCGGACCCGTGTCGGCCAGGGGCGGGCCGCGTTCGAGGCGGCCGGGCGGGCGGTCATGGACTGGCGGATGCACCGCGCGGTGGGGGTGTCGATCGGCGCCGCGGATCCGGTCGCCACGCCGGGGCGGCCGGTCGTGGTGGGTCTGGGAGTCGGGCGGCTGCGGCTGCGCGCGCCGTGCGAGGTGGTGTGGACGGTCGCGGAGGAGTCGCGGACCGGCTTCGCGTACGGCACGCTGCCCGGCCATCCGGAGCGGGGCGAGGAGTCGTTCGTGGTGGAGCTGGAGCCCGATGGGTCGGTGGTACTCACGGTGACGGCGTTCAGCCGTTCGGAGTCCTGGTTCGGCCGGGCCGGAGGGCCGCTGGTGCCGCTCTTCCAGCGGGCGTACGCACGGCGGTGCGGCAGCGTACTGCGCAGGTGGGCGGTAGGGTGACGGAACCTCAGGCTTCAACCTTTTGATTTCGGACAAAATAAGCTTCTGTTACCAGATGCGCCCTTAACCCTTAGGTCACAGTCTGTTCGTGATCACGCAACACCTTTACGCAAGGGTGTTTGCATGACATTTCGAGCGACCCCCGAGCCCCCTCACCGGCACCGCCCCCGCTGGCGGCACGATCTGGTCGCATGGTGGTCACGGCGCCAGGGCCACGCGCCGCCGGGCAGCTCACGCTCGCCCGCGGCCGACGCCCACCCCGCCCACGCCGCGGGCGCCCCGGAGACCACGGCCCCCGAGACCACCGCGCTGTGGCGGATGCGCACGACCGTACGGGACGAGCCGGGCGCCCTCGCCGCACTGTGCGCGGCACTGGCCGGGCACCGGGTCGACATCCTGGCCCTGCAGACCCATCCGCTGACGGACGGCACGGTGGACGAGTTCCTGCTGCGCGCGCCCGAGGCCCTGCCGTCCGACGGGCTGACCGACGCCGTCGCCGCCGCGGGCGGCCGTGACACCTGGGTCGAGCGGGCCGACACCCACGACCTGGTGGACGCGCCGACCCGGGCGCTGACGCTGGCCACCCGCACCGCCCTGGACGCCGCCGAACTTCCGCTCGCCCTGCGCCAGTTGTTCGGCCGCTGCACCATCCACTCGGTTCCCGCCAAGTCCCTCGGCGGACGGTCGCTGGACAGCACACCGCCCGCCGAAGGTGTCCTGGAGAAAACCGTGATGCGGCTGCGCGACCCGTCCGGCGGCGCGATCGTCATCGAGCGGCCGTATCTGCCGTTCACCCCCACCGAGTTCGCCCGCGCCCGCGCGCTGGTCGAGCTGGACGCCCGGCTCGGCCCGCGGATCCCGCACGACGACGATGTGCTGACGCTGCCCGAGGGCAACGCCATCACCGTGCGCCGCGCCGACACCGGCGACCTGGCCGCCGCCCGCGAGATGCACGCCCGCTGCTCCTCCGCCACGCTCGGGCAGCGCTACCACGGGCCGGTCGGCGACGCCGACCGCTACCTCGCCCATCTGCTGAGCCCCCGCTTCGGCCGCACCCTGGCCGCGTACACCGCCTCCGGGCGGCTGGTGGCCCTCGGCCATCTGCTGTGGGACGGGGACGAGACCGAGGTCGCGCTGATCGTCGAGGACGAGTGGCAGCGCCGCGGCGTCGGCGGGGAGCTGCTGCGGCGGCTGGTGGCGATGGCCGCCGAGACCGGCTGCGGATGCGTCTACGCCGTCACTCAGTCGGCCAACACCGGCATGGTCGCCGCGATGCGCGCCCTCGAACTGCCGCTGGACTACCAGATCGAGCAGGGCACGCTGGTGATCAGTGCCCGCCTCGACCCGGCACCGGCACCGGCACCCGAGCCGGCCGTTCCGCTGCCGGTCCCGCCGCAGGCGCGCTGAGCCCGGCCGGGGCCCCGTGCCCCGCCCGGCGGGCGTCGCGCTCCGCCGGGCCGCCGTCAGAAGGGCCCAGCGCCCGGTCCAGATCGCGCCACAGGTCCGCCACGTCCTCGAGCCCGACCGACATCCGCAGCAGCCGGTCGCCGATCCCCGAGGAGCGGCGGTCCCCCTCGGCCACGATCCGGTGGCTGATGGAGGCCGGGTGCTGGATGAGGGTGTCCACACTGCCCAGGCTCACGGCCGGAGTGATCAGCCGTACCCCGCCGATCACCTCGTGCGGATCGCCGTGGGGCTCGAAGGCCACCATCGCCCCGCCGATCCGGGGATAGTGGACGCGGGCCACCCGTGGATCGCCGGCCAGCCGCCGGGCCAGCTCGGCCGCGGTCGCCGACGCAGCCCGCATCCGTACCGGCAGCGTGGACAGCCCGCGCAGCAGCAGATATCCGGCGAGCGGATGCAGCACCCCGCCGGTGGCGAACCGCACCTGGCGCAGCACTCGGGCGAACTCCTCGTCGCAGGCGACCACGCCGCCCATCACATCGCCGTGGCCGCCGAGGTACTTGGTGGCGCTGTGCAGGACGAGGCTCGCGCCCCGCTCGGCCGGGCGCTGCAGCACCGGTGTGGCGAAGGTGTTGTCCGCGAGCAGCGGGACCGTGCCGCAGGAGTGGGCGACGGCCCGCAGATCGAGTTCGGCGAGCGTCGGATTGGCCGGGGTCTCCACCATGACCAGGCCGGTGTCGGGGCGGATCGCGTCCGCGATCCCGGCCGGGTCCACCCAGGTGACCTCGGTGCCCAGCAGCCCGGTGTCCAGCAGATGGTCGCTGCATCCGTACAGCGGGCGGACCGCCACCACATGCCGCGGCCCCTGGGCCCCGCGCGCCAGCAGACACGCGCTGAGCGCCGCCATGCCACTGGCGAACGCGACCGCGCTCTCGGTGCCCTCCAGCCGGGCCAGGGCGGTCTCGAAGCGGGCCACGGTGGGGTTGTCCAGGCGGGCGTAGACCGGCGGGCCGTCCGGCCGGGCGCCGGTGGCGGCGAACGCGTCGATCCTGGCGGCCTCCTGGCGGCTGTCGTACGAGGGGTAGGTCGTCGACAGATCCAGGGGTACGGCGTGCAGGCCCATGGCCGGGAGGTCCTCGCGCCCGGCGTGGACGGCCTCCGTGGCGAACGCGTGCCGTGCGGCGGCGTCACCGTGCGGGCCCTGTGTGCCCGGCGCGGTCCCCGTGCTCCGTACGGTTCCCGTGCTCCCCGTGCTCCCTGTGCTCTCCGTGCTCTCCGTGCTCTGCCTGATGTCCATGCGTGAAGGGTGAACAACCACCGGATCCTCGCGGTCGATGTCCGTGCTACGTTCGGCCGATGGCCGAAACCGTCGCTCTCGATCCGGTGGATCTTCAGATTCTACGGCTGCTGCAGAACGACGCCCGGACCACCTACCGCGATCTGGCCGCCCAGGTCGGCGTGGCGCCCTCGACCTGTCTGGACCGGGTGGCCCGGCTGCGCCGCTCCGGGGTGATTCTCGGCCATGAACTCCGCCTGGACCCCGCCAAGCTGGGGCGCGGTCTCGAGGCCCTGCTCTCGGTGCAGCTGCGGCCCCACCGCAGGGAGCTGGTCGGCCCGTTCGTGGAGCGGATCCGGGCGCTGCCCGAGTCCCGGGCGCTGTTCCACCTGGCCGGGCCGGACGACTATCTGGTGCATGTGGCGGTGGCCGACACCGCCGATCTTCAGCGGCTGGTGCTGGACAAGTTCACCTCGCGCCGCGAGGTGGCCCGGGTCGAGACCCGGCTGATCTTCCAGCAGTGGAGTTGCGGCCCGCTGCTGCCGCCCGCCCGGGACGGCTCGGCAACCTCATAGCACCCCCGGTGCCCACGCGTCACACTCCCGTGGTGCTGACGCCGCACCCCGGAACGTACGAGGATGGGCCGCATGTCCGATACCAAGAACGCTCCGCTGCCCCGTCAGGTCGCCGACAGCTATGTCGACGCCCTCATCGAACTCGACCCGATCACCGGCACCTACCTGGGCGTTCCCGAGAGCTCCCGGCGCCTGCCGGACTTCTCCCCCGAGGGGACGAAGGCCATCGCCGACCTCGACCGCACCATCTTGGACCGGCTGGCCGAGGCCGAGGCGCGCCCCGGTGCGGACAGTGACGCCGAGCGCCGTTGCGCCCGGCTGCTGCGGGAGCGGCTGACCGCCGAACTCGATGTGCACGAGGCCGATGAGCACCTGCGCGCGGTCAGCAACCTGAGCTCCCCGCTGCACTCGGTGCGCGGCATCTTCACCGTGATGCCCACCGAGACCGAGGAGGACTGGTCGGCGGTCGCGGCCCGGCTGCGCGCCGTACCGGCCGCGCTGGAGGGGTACCGCGCCTCGCTCGCCGAAGGGCTGCGGCGGAATCTGCCGGCCGGCCCCCGGCAGGTGGCCACGGTCCTCGAGCAACTGGCGGAGTGGATCGGCACGGACGGCGGCTGGTTCGCGGACTTCACCTCCGAGGGCCCCGACGCGCTGCGCGGTGAGCTGGACGAGGCGGCCACGGCGGCCACGGGCGCGCTGGCCGCGCTCCGCGACTGGCTGCGCGACGCCTACGCCCCGGCCGTCGAGGGCGCGCCCGAAGTGGTGGGACGTGAGCGGTACCGCCGCTGGGCCCGGATGTGGAACGGCACGGACCTCGACCTGGACGAGGCGTACGCGTACGGCTGGTCGGAATTCCACCGGATCCACGCCGAGATGCGCACCGAGGCCGAGAAGATCCTGCCCGGCGCCAACCCGTGGGAGGCGCTGCGCCACCTCGACGCCCACGGCGCCCATATCGAGGGCGTCGAGGAGACCCGGGTGTGGTTGCAGGAGCTGATGGACGAGGCCATCGAGCAGCTGGACGGCACCCACTTCGACCTGGCCGAAAGGGTCAAGCGGGTCGAGTCGATGATCGCCCCGCCGGGCAGCGCGGCGGCGCCGTACTACACCCAGCCGTCGGTGGACTTCTCCCGCCCCGGCCGGACCTGGCTGCCCACGATGGGCGAGACCCGCTTCCCCGTCTACGACCTGGTCTCCACCTGGTACCACGAGGGCGTACCCGGCCACCATCTGCAGCTCGCCCAGTGGGCGCACGTCTCCGACCAGCTCTCCCGCTACCAGGCCACGGTCGGCATGGTCAGCGCCAACGCGGAGGGCTGGGCGCTGTACGCGGAGCGGCTCATGGACGAACTGGGCTATCTGTCGGACCCGGAGCGGCGGCTGGGCTACCTGGACGCGCAGATGATGCGGGCGCTGCGGGTGATCGTGGACATCGGGATGCACCTGGAGCTGGAGATCCCCGCCGATTCGCCCTTCCACCCCGGTGAGCGCTGGACTCCGGAGCTGGCGCGCGAGTTCTTCGGGCTGCACTGCGGCCGTCCGGCGGAGTTCCTCGACAGTGAGCTGGTGCGCTATCTGGGCATGCCGGGCCAGGCGATCGGCTACAAGCTGGGCGAGCGGGCCTGGCTCACAGGACGGGAGGCGGCCCGTAAGGCGCACGGCGCCGCCTTTGACGCCAAGAAGTGGCACATGGCGGCGCTGTCGCAGGGGTCGCTGGGCCTTGACGACCTGGTGGCGGAGCTGTCGGCACTCTGAGCGCGTTGTCGCTTCCACGCTGGTGGTGAGGGCAAGCCGCATCCGCACGGGCGCGGCCCGCCCACCACATGCCGTCCGACGGACCACGCGGGGGCTTCGCCCCAGGACCCCGGGGGTCTGGGGCGAAGCCCCGGCCCGGGGTGTGGGGGCGGAGCCCCGGTCCGGGGTGTGGGGGCGGAACCCCGGCCCGACATCTGGGGCAGAACCCCGGCCCGGGGTCTGGGACGGATCCCCGGCCCGACATCTGGGGCAGGGCCCCGGCCCGGCGTCTAGGGCAGAGCCCCGGCCCGACATCTAGGGCGGAACCCCGATCCGGCGTCTGGGGCGAAGCCCCAGTTTCGGGGTCTGGGGCAGAGCCCCGGCCCGGCGTCTAGAGCAGAGCCCCGGCCCGACATCTGGGACGGAGCCCCGATCCGGCGTCTGGGGCGAAGCCCCAGTTTCGGGGTCTGGGGCGGAGCCCCGGTCCGGGGTCTGGGGCGAAGCCCCGGTTTCGGGGTCTGGGGCGGAGCCCCGGTTTCGGGGTCTGGGGCGGAGCCCCGGTTTCGGGGAGGGGAAAGCAGGCCGCCGCAGGCGGCACGATTCGCCGGACGCCCCCTAGTGCGCGGCGGCCATCCGGTGCCGTACGGCCGAGCCCTGGCGCCCCTTGACCACCTCCAACTGGGCGGGGATCCGCCGGCGCAGATCGGCGACATGGCTGACGATGCCGACCGTACGGTCGCGTTCGCGCAGCGAGTCCAGCACGTCCATGACCTCGTCCAGGGTCTGCTCGTCGAGGCTGCCGAACCCCTCGTCGATGAAGAGCGTGTCCAGGCGCACCCCGCCCGCCTCGTCGGTGACCACATCGGCCAGGCCCAGCGCGAGGGCGAGTGAGGCGGAGAAGGTCTCGCCGCCGGAGAGGGTGGCGGTGTCACGTTCGCTGCCCGTCCAGGCATCGACGACATGCAGTCCGAGACCGGAGCGGCCGCGCCCGCCGGAGCGGGCGTCGGAGTGCACCAGGGTGTAGCGCCCGGAGGACATGTGGCGCAGCCGTACGCTCGCCGCCGCCGCGACCTGCTCCAGCCGGGCCGCCAGCACATACGCCTCCAGCCGCATCCTGCGCTCGTTGTCCGCGGAGGTGCCCGCCGCGAGCGCGGCGAGGCGGGCGATCCGGTCGTGTTCCGCGCGCAGCGGGGCGAGCCGGCGGGCGTCGGCGACCGCCTGCGCGGAGAGCGCGTCGAGCTCTTCGCAGCGGGTGCGGGCCGCGGCGTCCGCGGCCGAGACCTCGCGCAGCGCGCGGGTGGCCGCGTCGGCCACCGTCTGCGCCGCCACGGGGTCGGCGGGCGGCGCCTGGGCGGCCGCGAGCACCCTCGGGTCGGACAGCTCGGCCGCGACCGCCGCCGACTCCGACTGCCAGGCGTCCAGACGGCGGCGCGCCTCGCGCTGCCGGTCCGGGTGCAGCACGGCGTCGGCGGCCTGCTCCGGGGTCTCGAACCCGGCCCGGTACGCGGCGTCCGCGAGCCGGGCGTCGGCCTCCTTCAGCCGGTTCGCGGCCGCGTCGGCGGCCCGCGCCCCCTCGGCGGCGCGGGCCAGCAGCCCCGCCTGCCGCTCGAGCCGCGCCGCGCGCCGCGCGACGGTGGCGTCCGCGCCGCGCGCCTGCTCCAGGTCGGCCAGCAGCGCGGCCCGCTCCCGGGCCAGGGCCTCGCGGTGCGAGGTGCGCGCCGCCGCCCGCCGCTCGGCCTCCTGCCGCTGTTCCGTACGGCGGGTGTGCTCACCCTCGGCCCGGTCCAGGGCCTCGCGGGCGGCGTGCGCGTCGGCCGCCGCGCTTCGGGCCCCGGCGTACGCGGTGCGCAACTCGGCCAGGGCCCGGTCGAGTTCGGCCGCGTCCTCGCCCTCCGCCGTGGCCTCGGCGCCCGCGCGGGCCTCCCGCAGCGCGTTCCGCGCCCGCTCGGCCTCCTCGCGGACCTCCTCGGCGCGCTGGTAGTCCGCCAGCGCGGCCTCCTCCGCCGTACGGTCCACATGCCCGGCCCCGGGCCGGGCCGGGGCCGGGTGCTCGGTCGCCCCGCACACCGCGCAGGGCTCTCCGGCGCGCAGCCCGGCCGCGAGCTCGGCGGCGATACCGCGCAGCCGGGCCTCTTTGAGGTCCAGCCAGTTCTGCCGCGCGGCGGCGGCCCCTTCCCGCGCCCGCAACAGCTCCTCCCGCGCCTGCCCCTCCTGCCCGGCGAGCCGGTCCCGCCGCCGGGCGGCCTCCAGCCGCCGCTCGGCGGGCTCGATCCGCCCGCCGAGCTGCTCGGCCCGGGTGACGGCCTCCTGCGCCGCCTCGACCCGTCGCTGATGCGCCCGGTGGGTCTCCTCCCATCCGGCGAGCCACTCGGCGGCCTCCTCGACCGCCTCGTCGTCGGCGCGAGCCTCCCGCTCAAGCGCGGCGATCTCACGGACGACGGCCTCCGCCCGGACCTCCCCCCGCCGCGCGGCCCCCAGCGCCCCGAGCTCCTCCCGCACCCGCCGCTCGACCTGTCCCAGCCACTCGGCATCGGCTTCGGCGAGCACCACCGCCCCGCCGACGCCCCGCGACTCGGCCCGCCGGTCCCGCGCGCCATATGGCGCGCCCAACGCACCGGTCGGGCCCGAGGCCACCCCGCCACGACTCGCCTCGGGCGCAGCCTGCCCCGCGGACGCGGTGGCCTCCTCCGGGGACCCGGGGCCCTGCGCGGGCTGGGACGTGGCAGGCGAGGTGGCCCGGTCAGGGGGTGTGCGTTGGTCGGGGATGTCCGGGGTCGGCTCGAGGGTCATGGCCGCCAGGCCGGGCTCGGCGGACAGGCGGGTGCGGGCCTGGTGTTCGGTGGTTTCGGCGGTGTGGTGGTCGCGGGCGGCGGCGGTGCGGAGGTCGAGTGCGGGGACCACCGCGTCGGCGGCGCGGGCGCGTTCCAGCAGCTCGCGCAGGCGGTCGTGGTCGGGTCGCCGCCGTTCGAGGCCGTCCGCCCGGCGGCGGGCCTCGGCGTGGCGGCGCTGGAGTTCGGCCCGTTCGCGGGTCGCCTCGGCGGTCCGCTGGGCGCCGTCGTGGGCCGCCTCCGCGGCGCGTACGGCGGACAGCGCGATGTCCTGCCGCTCGCGCGCGCCCGCGCGCGCGATGGCGGCCCATTCCAGGACGGCGTCGGCCAGCCCCGGCTCACCGGGGGTCGGCTCGGGCAGCGGATGCCCGTCCGGCTCCGTGGTGCGGCCCGCCGCCTGCGCCATGCGGTGGGCGAGCGCGAGCAGCCGCTCGTCCCCGGCCGCGACCCGCTTCTCCGCCGCCCGCCGCCCCTCCGCCAGCCGCTCCTCGACGGCGGCGAAGCGGCCGGTGTCGAACAGCTTGCCCAGCAGCTTGCCGCGCGCCAGTTCATCCGCGCGCAGAAAGCGGGCGAAGTCGCCCTGCGGCAACAGCACCACCTGGCAGAACTGCTCCCGGCTCATGCCGAGCAGCTGCGCGATCTCCTCGCCGATCTCCTGGTGCGAGCGGCTGAGGGCCTTCCGCTTCCCCGCCCCCGCCCCCGCGCCGGCCGAGGACGTCGGCGGGACGTACTCGCGCAGCAGGGTCTGCGCCTTCTCCCGCGTCATCCCCGTGCCCCGCTTCTTGGGGCGCGGCTGCTCGGGGCGCCGGGTGATCTCCAGGCGCCGCTCCCCGACGGTGAATTCCAGAACGACCTCGGTCGGGGTCAGCGGTTCGGCGTGATCGCTGCGCAGCGAGAGCCCGCTGCCCTGGCGGGCGCCGGGCACCTGGCCGTACAGCGCGTAGCAGACCGCGTCCAGGACGGACGTCTTACCGGCGCCGGTCCGCCCGTGCAGCAGGAAGAGCCCGGCGGCGGACAGCTCATCGAAATCGATCTCCTGGGTGGCGCCGAACGGGCCGAAGGCCGTGACGGCGAGCCGGTGCAGTCTCATCGTGCCGCCTCCCCAGCGGTCGCCCCAGCGGTCGCCCCCGCGGTCACGGGACCCGCCGCCGTCGACCCCGCGCCGCTCTCCTCGCCCGGTACGACGCCCTCGTGCGCCTCGCTCCGTACCGCCTCCAGCGCGTCGCCGAGCAGTGCGCGCTCCGTCTCGTCCGGGCCACGGCCGCCCCGCACATGGGCCACGAAGTCCTCGGCGATCTGCCGGTCCGAGCGGCCGCGCAGCCGCTGTGCGTACGAGGCGAGCGGATCCTCGGGGGGCCGCTCGGGGTCGAAGACCAGCGTGAGCACATGGGGGAAGCGCCGCGCCAGCCGCGCCATCGGCTCATGCGGCCGCACCGCGTCGGTCAGCGTGGCCTCGACCCACGCCTCCTCATGGCGCTCGAGGTCCGGATCGGCGAGCAACTCCTCGATCCGGCCACGGATCCGGGCCAGCGGCCGCGGCACCGGGCACTCCACCCGTTCGCACGACGGCGCCTCACCCGCCGCCCCCAGCTCCACCACCCACATGGACTTGCGGTGCGCCGCCTCGGAGAAGGAGTACGCGAGCGGGGAGCCCGAGTAGCGGACGCGCTCGGTGATGGTCTGGCAGCCGTGCAGATGGCCGAGTGCGGCGTAGTCGACGCCGTCGAAGACCTCGGCGGGTACGGAGGCGACGCCGCCGACCGTGATGTCCCGCTCGCTGTCGCTGACCGCGCCACCGGTGACGAAGGCGTGCGCGAGGACGACGGACCGGGTGCCGGACTGCCGGGTGGCAAGGTCGGCGCGCACCCGGTCCATGGCGGCGCCCAGCACCGCCGTATGACCGGCCGCCGAGGCGCCCAACTCCTCTCGCACCAAACCCGGTTCGAGATACGGCAGACCATAGAAGGCCACCTCGCCGCGGTCGTGGGAGAGGACGACGGGCGTGGCGCATCCGGCGGGGTCGGTACGCAGATGGATCCCGGCCCGGTCGATGAGCCCGGCACCGACGCCGAGGCGGCGGGCCGAGTCATGGTTGCCGGAGATCATGACCGTCGGCACCCCGAGGTCCGCGAGCCGGTGCAGGGCGTCGTCGAAGAGCTCGACGGCGGCGAGCGGCGGCACGGCGCGGTCGTAGATGTCGCCCGCGACGACCACCGCGTCGATGTGCCCCTCGCGCACGGTGGTGACGAGGTGGTCGATGAACTCCCGCTGCGCGGCAAGGAGGCTGACCCGGTGAAAGGACCTCCCGAGGTGCCAGTCGGAGGTGTGCAGAATTCTCACAAGCGGTCTCCGACCTGCACTTCTGTCCTTCCTCCCACCCCAGTGGCCACATCACACCCGCGGCGTGCGCGTGGTGCGGGCACCGACCACGTTAGCCGCGGTCGGTGCCCGGTCTCTCACGGACCTCGTATTTCCCGCCCGTGTCGCCCATGCGGCGGCCCGTTTCCCAGCCATGGCTACGAGGTGTCCGGTGGACCACGCGGCGGAGCCGCATAAGTTTGGGGCGACCGGAGCACACCGGAGTCCGCTCCGTCCCCGCCCTCGGTGCGCTCACCGGCGTAGGCCCAGGCCGTCCTTACGCGTCCTGGTACGCCTCGCCGCCGAGTTCCAGTGCGGCGGTGCCCGCGGTGGTGTCCGCCAGCCAGTCACGGAAGGCGTCCACATCCGCGTCGGGCAGCCCGAGTTCGATCGTCACGGCCTCTGCGTAGCGCACCTCGCGGACCGCACGCCCCGTCGCCCGCAGGTCGTTCTCCAGCTTTCCGGCCCGCTGGTGGTTCACGGTGACGGTCACCAGCCGGAACCGCTGCCGGGTGACGGTGCCCAGCGCGTCGAGCGCCTCGCCGACCGCGCCGCCGTAGGCCCGGATCAGACCGCCCGCGCCGAGCTTCACGCCCCCGTAGTAGCGGGTGACGACGGCCACCGCGTACCGGATCTCGCGGCGCAGCAGCATCTGCAGCATCGGCACCCCGGCCGTGCCGCCCGGCTCCCCGTCGTCGCTCGCCTTCTGCACACCGGCGTCCGCGCCGATGACATAGGCGAAGCAGTTGTGGGTGGCGGTGGGGTGCTCCTTCCTGACCCGCTGGATGACGTTCTGCGCCTCCTGCTCGGTCGCGGCGGGCGCGAGCGTGCAGAGGAAGCGCGATCTGTTGATCTCGATCTCGTGCACGCCTTCGCGCGCGACCGTCCGGTACCGCTCCTGCATCAGGCCACCTTATGTCCCGGCTCCCGAGCGGTGGTCACGCGCGTGCGGCCGCCGACCGGGCGGAAGCCCACGGCGTTGGGGGGATGCGCCCGCTCACCCCTTTCCGCCGCTTCCGCCACGGCCGAACCGGGACGGCCTGCGCAACGGCCCCCACGCGCCCCGCTGGCGTGCCACCACGTCCTCGGCTTCGGCGATCACGCTCTCGGCGATCCAGGCGACGGGCTCCACATCGCGGACCAGGGGTTCGTTGTCCGGCCCCCGGCCGGTCTCCTCCCCCTTGAGCACCCAGGGGCGGACATTGGCGGAGCCCTGGTCGTCGTCCCGGAGGTGGATGTAGTCGCACAGCCTCCGGGCGACCCAGACGGTGGTGGGCAGGTCCTTCGCCCACTCCTCGAAGACCAGGGGGTTGGCCGACAGGCCCGGCATCTCCATGCCGGTGAGTCCGTCCCGGCTGACCGCACTGCCCGCCAGGTCCGCCTCGGGCCCTCGGGACCAGCGGACGAAGACCGGCGGCCCCTGCTCGATCAACTCCACGAGCTGGTGCAGAGCGGTGTAGGTGGGGAGTGTCGTGCCTGGCATGATCGCCCTTGAGTACCCGTGGCCGACGCCGCCAATCCATCGCCCTGCCCGATCGCACGGACGCCGCCCGGCCCCGCTGCTCGGCGGGCAGGGCGGCGTCCCGCAGGAGGTGCCGTGGCGTCCGGGTCAGCGGCCCAGTGCCTTGGCCAGCTGGTCCTTGGTCATGTTGGAGCGGCCCTCGATGCCGCGCTGCTTGGCCTCGTTGTACAGCTGGTCGCGCGTCGGACCCTTGGGTCCCGTCCGGTTGCCGGAGCGCTGGCCGCCGCGCTGCGGCGCGGACTTCCGGTCCTGGGTCGAGGTCCTGCTGGCGGACCTGGACTCGCCCGAGCGTGCGCGCTCCTTGTTGACCGTACGGGCGGCCATTTCCTTCGCCCGGCCGGTGGACGCGCCGCGCTGCTCGGCGCCTTCCTTGATGTGCTCGTACTGCCGTTCACGCTTACGGCTGGATCCTGCGGGCATGGTGTCTTCCTCTCCTTCCGCCCCCTCGGTCGGTCGCGGCCGACAGCTGATGATCGCCGACCGCATGAGTCGGGTTCCCCCCGTTCCCTCCCCTATAACCAGCATGCGTCTCCTGGGCGTCGGCCGGATGCGTGCGGGGTGCGTGCGGGGTGCGCGATGAGCGGGATTGGTCTTTCGGCAGTGTCCGCCCGTCCCCCGTCTTCGTAAGGTCACCTCTGCGAGCCGGCCGATCACGCGGGTGGGGGACATGACGACACAGACATGGGACACGACGACACAGACAGACACGACCGGATCCGGCGCCCGCCCGTGGGCGTCCTGGGCGGCACACCTGCCACTGGTGGCCACCATCGCCGCCGCCGGGTTGAGCGTGGTCGGCCTGTGGTGGGTGGTCCCCACGGCGGTGTGCGCGTTCGCGGTGGGGTGGCGACCCGGGCGGACGCGGTCCACGGCGGTGGGGCTGACCGGGGTGGTCGCGGGCGCCGTGGTGGCCGTCGCCGTGGTGCCGTCCTGGATCGCCTGGGCGGACCGCTTCGTGGCGGTGGTGGCGGGGGCGGTCGTCCTGCCGTGGTTCGTGGGGCGGTTCTGCCGTCAGTACCGGGAGTTGGTCCGGGCGGGGTGGGACCGGGCCGCGCGGCTGGAGCGCGAGCGGCGGCTGATCGCCGAGCAGGCCCGGCTGCGGGAGCGGGCCCGTATCGCACAGGACATGCACGATGTGCTCGGCCATGAGCTCAGCCTGATCGCCCTCTCGGCCGGGGCCCTCAAGCTGGCGCCCGGACTGGCGGACGGCCACCGGGAGGCCGCCCGGGACATCAGGGCCAGGGCGGCGGCCGCCGTGGACCGCCTCGGCGAGGTGATCGGCGTCCTGCGCCAGGAGCCGGACGCAGCGCCGCCGGAACCGGCGGGCGCGGGTGTGGCGGAGCTGGTCGAGCGGGCGTCGGCGTCGGGTCTCGCGGTCCGGCTGCGGAGCGACGGCGAGCCCGGAGAGCCCGGCAAGCCTGGAGAGCCCGGCGAGCTGCCACCGGACGTGGAGCGCGCCGTGCGCCGTGTGGTGCAGGAGTCGCTGACCAACGTGGCCAAGCACGCGCCGGGTGCGGAGGCGGCCGTCCACGTCCGGCATACGGCCGAGGAAACCGAGGTCCGGGTGGTGAACGGCCCCGCGTGCGCCGCCGCTCCCGTCCGCTCCGGCGGCGAGGGCTTCGGCCTGATCGGCCTGGACGAGCGCGTCGCACTGGCCGGGGGCACCTTCGGATACGGCCCCGAGGCGGGCGGTTTCGCCGTCCGCGCCACGTTTCCCCGCACCACCACCCGGCGGCCGGGGGCGCCCCACGCTCCCGAAGCCCCGGTGGCGGATGACCACCGGCGCGCCCGCCGCCGGCTCGGCCGCACCCTGCTCGCGGCCCTGATGGTGCCCCTGGTCGCGGGGGCCCTGCTGATCGGAGTGGTGCGGGTGTGGGACACACTGAGGGCCCGGGAGTCGGTACTGGCCCCGGACGACTACGCCCGGCTGCGCACCGGACAGGACCGCGACCGGATCGCGCCGTATCTGCCGGAGCGCCAGACCGGCCACCGGCCGACGGCCGCCGAACCGAGGGGGACGGACATCGTCTGCGAGTACTACGCGATGACGGCCGACCCCTTCGACGACCGCTCCGGGGACGTCTACCGGCTGTGCTTCCGCCACGGCACCCTGGTGTCCGCCGACGCCTTCACCGGGAAGGGCGTCCGATGATCCGGGTCCTGATCGCCGACGACGAGCCGATGATCCGCGCGGGGATCCGGGCCGTGCTCGCCACCGATCCGGACATCACCGTGGTCGCCGAGGCGGGCGACGGCCACCAGGCGGTGGAGCTGGTGCACCGCCACCGGCCCCGGGTGGCGGTGCTGGACATCCGGATGCCCGGCACCGGCGGTATCGAGGCCGCCCGCGAGATCCACCGGACGGCCCCGGCCACCGGTGTCATCATGCTGACCACCTTCGGCGAGGACGACTACATCCTCCAGGCGCTGGGCGGCGGCGCCATGGGCTTCCTCATCAAGTCCGGTGAACCGGAGGAGCTGATCGCGGGGGTGCGCGCGGTGGCCGACGGCGCCGCCTATCTGTCACCGAAGGTCGCGGCCCGCGTCGTGGCGCATCTGGCGTCCGGTGGCGCGGGGGCCCTGGCCGACCGCCGCACCGCCGCCCGCATGCGGGTCGATGCCCTGACCGCCCGGGAGCGGGAGGTGCTGGCCCTGCTCGGCGGCGGGCTGTCCAACGGTCAGATCGCCCGTCGGCTGCGTGTCGTCGAGGGGACGGTCAAGGCCCATGTGAGCTCGATCCTGGCCCGGCTGGGCGTGGAGAACCGGGCGGCCGCCGCCGTGGTCGCCCATGAGGCCGGAATCCTTCCACCCGGCGCTCCCGAACAGCGCTGACACCGCCCGTACTGCCGGAGGGCCCACCACCACCAGCGTCGCCGCCACCACGGCGGCGCCCATCAGCGCACCGGCGGCCACATCGTGCGGATAGTGCACCCCCACCGCCACCCGCAGCAGCGCCGCCACCCCAGCCAACGGCAGCGCCACAGCGGCGAGACGGGGCCTGAACAGCGTCAGCCCGACCGCGATCCCGGTGGCCAGGGTGGCGTGGTTGCTCGGAAACGACCAGTCCCCCGGCTCGGGACACTCCGCCACCGCCACGACTCCCCGTACCGCCCGGCACGGCCGTTCCTCGTCCACCACCAGCTTCACGCCCTCGCTCGCCACGTAGGCGGCCACGGTGCCGATCCCGGTGAGCACGGCCCCGGCCACGCCGGAGGCGTCCCCGCGCCGGAAGGCCGACCACCCCGTCCACAGCAGAAGCAGCCCCAGCGCCACCAGCGTGCCCTCGGTGGCCGTCTCCAGCAGCGGCCCGGCCCATGAGGGCGCTCCCGCCACCGCCTCGGCCACCGCCCGGTACACCGACACCGAGGCGCCGCGCCTGACCTCCACCCGATCCGCGTCGCCCAGCCCACCGGGCGACAACCACATCACCGCTCCCGCCCCGGCGGCACACAGCGCCACCGCGAGCAGCAGTCGACGGCCGGAGCCGTATCGCGTCCTTGAATCCATGGCCAGTGACCGTAGAAACGGCGACGACCCGCCACCTCTGGCAAACGGCCAGGTCAGACCCCTGACCATCGTCGGGGTTGACACCCCGGCGTGCCCCGGGGAATCTCCGGCGTACCCGGCCGGTTGTGCCCCCGTCGACCGTCAGACCCGGTCCACTCCAGGTGTCCAGCGGCTCGCGGTACGCAGTGCTTCGCGGGCCTCTGCCTCGACTCCGGCGGCGTTCAGCCGGTAGTGCCCGTAGAGATGGGTGGGCGGGCCGATGAGGCTGTACTCGTCCCGGATCCCGTGGCGGTGCAGCCGGACCGGTATGCCGTGCTCGCTGATCACCTCGGCCACCGCGCCGCCGAGACCGCCGAGCACATTGTGCTCCTCCACCGTCATCAGCAGCCGGGAGCGCCGTGCGGCCCTCAGCACCGCCTCCTCATCCAGCGGTTTGACGGTGTGCATGTCCAGCACTCCGACGTCGTATCCGTCCGCGGTGAGCGCCGCCGCGGCCCCCAGCGCGGGGTGGACCATCGAACCGGTGGCGATGAGGGTGAGGTCGCTTCCCGTCCCGTGCTCGACCGCCTTCCCGATCTCCAGGGTGGTCCCCGCCGGGTAGACATCGGGGTCCCGGCCGCGGCCGATACGGAAGTAGACCGGGCCCGGGAGGTCCACCGAGGCGCGCAGCACCGCGGCCAGGGCGGCGGTGTCGGCCGGTGCGACCACGGTGAGCCCGGCGATGCTCCGGGTGACGGCCAGATCCTCGGTCGCGTGGTGGGAAGTCCCGTAAAACCCCAGGGTGATTCCCGCGTGGTGGCCGATCAGCCGGACCGGCTGACGGGTGTAGGCCACGTCGGTGCGGATCTGCTCGCAGGCCAGCAGCGCCATGAAGGACGCGAAGGTGGCCACATACGGCCGCAGGCCGGTGGTGGCCAGACCCGCCGCCGTGGACACCATATGCTGCTCGGAGATCCCGAACTGGAGGTACTTGTCCGGGTGGCGTTCCTGGAAGCGCACCAGTCCGTTGGAGTACTTCAGGTCGGCGGTGCCGACGACCACGGGATGGCCCTCGTCGGCCAGGTCGGCGAGGGTGTCGCCGAGGGCCTGAAGACCCGGAGCCTGTTCCAGCAGGCTCAGCAGATGCCAGGATTCCGGCTGCAGACCGGGCGCGACGCTCACCGGGCCCCCCGCAGTTCCGCCAGGGCGTTGGCCTCGTCCCGCTCGGCCAGCCAGCCCAGATGCCATCCGAACTCGGACTCCATATAGGAAATCCCCTTTCCCTTCACAGTGTTGGCGACCACCACCGCCGGACGGTCACGGCCGGTGTCCTCCGCCAGCGAACGCAGCAGGGGCAGCAGGGCCGAGACGTCGTGGCCGTCGACCTCGTGGGTCTGCCATCCGAACGCCCGCCACTTCTCCAGCAGCGGCTCGATCCCGGTCACACCGTCGATACGGCCATCCAGTGAGTGGTCGTTGCGGTCGACGATGGCCACCAGCCGCCCCAGGCGGTGGTGCGCGGCGCCCAGGGCCGCCTCCCAGACCTGCCCCTCGTGCAACTCCCCGTCGCCCAGCAGGACGAACGTGGTGTACGGGCGCCCCTGGAGGCGGCCGCCCATCGCCATACCCGTCCCCGCAGACAGGGCGTGGCCCAGCGACCCGGAGCTGAAGTCGATCCCCGGGATGCGGGTCATGTCCGGGTGGTCACCGAAGGCGTTCCCCAGACGGGTGTACTCATCCAGCTCGGCCGCGTCGAAGAAGCCCCAGTCGGCCAGCAGCGGATACAGCGTGGCCGCCGCATGCCCCTTACCGAACAGGAAACGGTCGCGGTCGGGCCAGTCCGGCTCACCACGCCGCAGCCGCATCACCCCGTAATAGAGCGTGGCCAGGATCTCCGCACACGAGAAACCGGACGCGTAATGGCCGGTCTTGGCAATCGAGATCAACCGCACCGTCTCCAGACGAGCGAACAACGCCCGTTCCTCGATGTGCTCGATGAGCTCGCGGTCCGCCGGCGCGACCGGCGTCTGTGCAGTCATTCGGTGTCTCTCCCAGTCGGTGAGCCCCATTGGCGGCACGGCCGGGTCCGGGCCATACCGCCCTCATTATCGGAAGTTATCACTGACCGGACGCATAGTCCAGTGAGCGAGAACATATGCCGGATCAGTTGGCCATCGGGCCCTTCCCCGCATCGGCCCGCAGGAAGGTGACGTGCAGAGCAGAGATGTGTTGCTCCGTCTCCGTCATGAAGTACCGGGTGTGGGGTTGCTCCTGGTGCCGATCGAAGGCGGCCTGGTCCTCGTACAGCTCATAGAAGACCCGGGTCAGGGGCTCGTCCGAGACCGTGTGAACGATGTACTCGAGCGTCCCGGGCTCATGGACTCTGATGCCGGCAAGCGCCTGTTCCACCAGTACGTCGAAAGCTTCGGCAGCCGCTTCGTCATACAGCTCGAAACGGGCTACCAGTGCGAAACCGCTGGTCATGCTCGCTCTTCCTCTCTTGCTGGGTCTGGTCCGGTCATGTGCGGGACCGGAGGGCCGCGGGTGTGGTTGTGCCCACGGCCTGATCAGGGTCTGCCTCGCTTGACCTGTGGAGCCCAGGTGTCCAGCAGCCGCACCAAGGGGGCGGATCCGGGCAGCGCGGAAGCCTCTTCGAGTGCCTCGCACAACGCCGCGTCATGTACGGGACGAGCGGCGGCCAGCAGGTCGCGGCCCGCCTCGCTGGCCTCGGTGGAGATGCCGCGACGATCGGTAGGGCACAGATGCCGCACCAGCAGCCCCTGCTGCTCCATGCGGTCGACGAGGCGGGTGGTCGCACTCGGGCTCAGAGCGATGACAGCGGCGAGCTGGTACATACGCCACTCCTCCTCGCGGCTGAGCACGTCCAGTACCGTGTACTCCTTGAGTCCGAGCCGGCACGTGGCGCGCAGTGCACGCTCAATCCGCGTATCGATCCTGGTGTGCAACGCGGCCAGTGCTCGCCAGCACTGGGCGCGGCCCTCCGAGGTGTCATCCAGCAGCGCCACGGGGTATTCCCTCCCTCCGCGGTTCACACGGGGCAACGCCGCCGTTCGGTGAATGGATGTGGGTGTGACCTCCCTGGCGGAAGAGGTCACTCAGGGCGGGCGGGTGACGTCCGTGAATCAGTCCTGGCTCGCCGACACGACATGGTCGTGCGGGTCCGCCTTATGGGCCCACAGCCGCCGGTAGGAGCCCGACACCAGGTCTTCCAGCAGGTCGGGGCCCTGAGGGTGCCACCCGAGTTCCGCGCGCGCCTTACCGGAGTCCACCCGGCTGTTGCTGGACAACGCCACGTCGACCCACCGCTGGCCGAAGGCCGCGTAAGCCACGTGCGGCTCGCAGGACTCGGCCTCCTCGACGCCGAGAAGCCCTCGGGCCACCGCGCGTGCGATGTCGCCCATACGGGCTTCGCCGGCCGCGAGGTTGTACACGCTGCCTGCCACCGCCTTCTCCGCCGCCAGTAGGTAGGCCTCGGCGAGGTCGGCCAGATAGACGTTGCCCCAACGGTTGTCGCCCCGCCCGACGTACAAGCTGCGGCCGGAGGAGATGGCCTGGCGGATGAGCAGCGGCAGCTGTTCGCTGGCGCCGTCACCGTAGATCATGGACGGCCGCAGGACGATGGTGCGTATGCCGCGGTCGGCCGCTTCCCGCACCATCCGGTCGGTTGCCCACCGGGTCGCGACCACCTCCGCCGGAGAATGCTCGGTTTCCTCGGTGAAAATCCGCTCGTTCAGTTCGCCGTGCGCCAGATCCGTGTAGACGCCTGTCCCGCTGGTACGGATATAGGTCTTGCCCGTTCCGGCGAGCGCGTCCAGCAGTGCCCTGGTGGAGTCCGCGTGGTCGGCGCTGGCGGTGTCCACGACGAGATCGGCGGACCGGGCCGCCTCGGCCAGGGTATGAGCGTCATCGAGGCTTCCGAGGAGCGGTGTGATCCCGCGCGCGCTGAGCGCCTTGGCCGCACCGCTGCCGCGTACCAGTCCGACTGTCGAGTGGCCGGCGATCTGGAACCGCGTGCAGACGGCCTGACCGATGTAGCCATTGGCGCCGGTGACGAAAACTGTGGTCATGTGGGGTGGGTCCGTTCTGCTTGACATCGTGTGAGGCAGGGAGAGAGCAGCGGCGATCGCATACCAGGCGCCGCCTGCTACGCCTTGGGCCCGAAAACGATCTTCAGGCCGTCTTCGGCGGCCGAGGGATTGCGGGCCTTGGACAGCTTTCTCGCGTCGTAGCGGGGAAGCCGGTCGATGAATTCGCGCTGATAGGCGTCGACATTGCCCCTGGTCACCCGCAAGGTGTTCAGGACCACGGCCCGGTTCGCCCGAGGATGGCCCTTGATGGTGTCGTATACGGCGATCAGTGCCAGGCCGCCGTTGATGAACTCGCCCCCCGGCGAGACGAGCATGCGTCCGCTCTTGATGGCCGCGACCCCCTCGGCGGTACCGTCGATGCTCGCGACCTTCACCTTCTGGGCCCCAGCAGCGCTCAATGCCCGGATGGAGCCGATGGCCGAGCCGTCGTTGAAGGCCCAGAGGCAGTCGAAGCGGGGGCCCGGGAACTTGGCGAGGAAGTTCTGCGTCGCCTTGAGACCGGATTCGGGCAACTCCACGGGGCGCTGTGGGGTGCCGAGGATGGTCAGGCCCCGGTCTCGTGCTTTCTTCGTGAAGCCGTTCAGCCGCGCGTCCGCCGTCGAATTGCCCTGTAGGCCGCTCATGGCCACGACCTTCTTGCAGCCGGCGTCGCTGAGCGACTCCGCCCCGGCCGCCCCGTCGCCGGTGTCGTTGCCCACGACGTAGCCCGCGTAATACGAATCGCTCTCGTCGCTCGGCTCTATCCCCGGCTTACGGGCCGCGGCCCCGCAGACGATGCCGGCCCGTCGGCACGCCCTGAGGAGTGCCGGTCCGATCTCCGCGGTCGTCGGGCCGAAGACGATTCCGTCGGCGCCTTGGGCAATGAGGTCCTGAACATTTTTCAGCTGGGTGTCTTCCCTCTCCTGGGCATCCGCCACAATCACCTTCACGCCCAGCTGTGCGCCCATCCTCCGGGCAAAGTCCGCATTGGCCTTCCAGTAGGAATTCGCCAGGACCGGCGCGGCGAAGCCGATGGTGAGTTGCTTGCCGCTCCGGCTCCCGGTGCCGCATGCGGCGGTTCCTATGAAGAGCAGGGCGGCCGTCGCGGCGATGGCCCCGCGGCGCGACAGAAGTCTGTTCATGGTTTTCCTCTTCCTGCAGAAGCGGCACCTTGCAGCGAGGGTTATTTGATAATGCCGATCTTGGACCGGTCGAGAGCCACGAAGACAGCCAGCACGAGAATCGCTCCCTGGATCACCTGTTGGATCTCGGGGGCGACTCCCAGAATCACCAGACCGTTGTTCAGGACAACGATGATGAAGGCACCGATGGCGGTATTCCACACATTGCCGATCCCGCCGGTCAGCGGGGTGCCGCCGAGAACGACGGCCGCGATCGCCGACAGTTCGAAACCAGTGGCCGCCTGGGCAGTCGCTATGCCGAGCTGGCCGCCGAGAACGACACCACCGAGACCGGCCAGCAGGCCGGAGACCACGAAAGCCGCCACCTTCACCAGGCGCACCGGAACCCCGGACAATGCCGAGACCCGCTCCTCACCTCCGATCGACCGCGTGTAGCGGCCGAAGGTGGTTCCGTTCATGAGCACGAATGCCACCACGAACGCGCAGCCAAGGGCGATGTAGATGCCCGGTGCGACGCCCATCCCGGCCAATGCTCCACTCACCGGCTCGGATCGGGAATCGGATACGACGATGGTGAGTCCGCGGGCCACCGACAGCATCCCCAGCGTCACGATGAAGGAGGGCACCTTGAAAATGCTGCAGAGCACCCCGTTCACCAGCCCGCAGGCAGCGCCGACCGCCAGGCCGGTCACGATGCCGGTGAAGCTGCCGTGGTCGCCGGCCGTCATGGCGGCGACCATTCCCGAGAAGGCGGCAACCGACCCGACCGACAGATCGATGGAACCGGCTATGACGACGAAAGTGAGGCCGAAGCCGATGATGGCTACGACGCTGGCCTGTTGTACGAGGTTCGCCCAATTGTTGACCGTCATGAACCGGTCGCCGGCCGCAATGGTGTACACGATGATGAGGCCGACGAGTCCGGCCAGGGGCAGGGCTCTGCTCATACCGGTCAGCCGCCGGGGTCCGGTCGGTGCCGAGGGTTGGCGGAGCGTGTCCTCATCCGTGGCCGTACCGCGGTCCTGGGGGGAACTTTCCATCATCTTCGTCATTCCGTCGCTCCTGAGTTGTCAGATCATCCGGGAGACGAGTAGTTCTTCCGTCGGCTGATCCTCACGATGCGCTTCGTAGGTCATGGCACCTCTGCGCAGAACGAGAATGCGGTCGCTCATACCGAGCAGTTCCGGGAGCTCGTCGGACAGCAAGAGGATTGCCGTTCCGGCTTGGGCCAGGCGCTGGATGAGCGTGTAGATCTCCGACTTCGCCCCGACGTCGATTCCTCGCGTGGGGTTGTGGAGGATCAGTACCTTCGGCGGGTCCACCAGCCACTTCGCGATGACGATCTTTTGACGGTTGCCGCCGGAAAGATGGAACGGCACGTCGCTCGCTCCGCGGCAGCGGATGACCAGATCGTTGATCATCCGGGTGGAGATCCCGGTGTCCGACCGTCCCGGATAGAGGCCCAGCCGCGATCTCTGCCGCAGCGTGGGCAGCAGGATGTTCTGCAGGATCGAAAGCCGCAGTATCACCCCTTCGCGGTCACGGTCCGGCGGAACGTACGCCACCCCTCGCCGGATAGCCTCACGAGGGCCCGCCGGGGCGAACGGAGCGTCCGCGAGGGCGATACTGCCGGCATCGGCTCGAAGGTCCCCGAAGAGTGTCCTGGCCAGCTCTTGCGACCCGCAGCCGACCAGGCCGCCGATACCGAGGATTTCCCCGGCCCGCAGGGTGAAGCTGATGTCACGGTAGGAGTTGGCGAGCGTGAGACCGTCGACCGCCAGCGCTCGCTCACCCCCGGCGTTTTCGGTCCTGTCCGTCCGGTACAGCGTGGCGGCGATGTCCCTGCCGACCATCAGACGGGTCAGCGTGTTCGTGTCCGTCCGGGCCGGCAGAGTCTCCACGAGACGGCCGTCCTTGAGGACCGTGACGGTGTCGCAGACACGGTGGATCTCCTCCAGGTAGTGGGAGATGTAGACGATGGCGACACCGTCGTCCCTGAGCCTGCGCAGGGCGTTGAAGAGCAGTTCGAGCCGGGTGTGGCCGAGGCAGGCGCTCATCTCGTCGACGAGCAGGACACTGGGCTTGAAGTGCATGGCGCGGGCAAGCTCCACCAGCTTGCGGTCCTCCAGGCAGAGGCTGCCCGCACGGGTACGGGGTGAGATATGTGGGGCGATCTCCTGGAGCGCGTCCCCGACCGCACGGACGGTCCTGCCCGGCAGTACGATCCCGGCCCGGGAGGCCACCGGGCCCCGGCCGAGGAGGAAGTTCTCGGCGACGGTGAGCGAGGGGACGAGGCCGGGCTCCTGCAGCACGATCTCGACCCCGCTCCGGCGGGCCCGCACCACGCTGTCAGGGGCGTAGGGCTGCCCGAGCAGCTCCATCGATCCGGCCGACAGCGGTGACAGCCCGGCTATGACACCGAGCAGTGTCGACTTGCCGGCTCCGTTCTCCCCCAGCAATCCATGGACGCGGCCCCGTTCGATGGTGAGCGATGTGTCGTCGTGCCAGTCGAGCGCCTTTGTTCCGGGGTAGTAGCGCCGAAGTCCACGCAACACCATGGCCGGGTCGTCCGTTCCGGGAACCTGCCGCGAAGTGTTGGCCGTCATGGGTGACTCTCCTTGAGCTCTTCCTGGACCGGGCCGAGGGCCATCCGTATCCAGGGGATGCTGGAGTTCCTGCTAAAAGCCGCGCGTACCAGGGATTCCGGGCTCGGACCCGGCGCTGGACGCGCCAAGTCCGAGCGGTCCGGAGCGGAAGGCACGGCGTCGTCCCGGGGACGGTCCGCCGCCTCCCGTCACACCATGGGCAGTCCAGTCAGCGGGCCGCGTCCAGGTCTTGCCGGAGCTGTAGCGCCAGCACCTTGGAGTAGGTGCGGCACATCTGGAAGTTGCCGGCGGAGAACCACAGCCCGCGCTGGGCGGTACGACGCCACATGTTGCGTACTTCGCCCTCGTCGTCGTAACCCCAGATCGGGCCGACGGCGTCGGCGGCCTCGTCCCCCATCAGTCGGCGGACGCCCTCCTGCTGACTCTGGTAGCCGGTGGCGAGCACGACCAGATCGGCCTCGACCACCGTCCCGTCGCTCATCCGAAGCCCCTGAGCGGTGAAGCCGTCGGCGTCCGCGAACTGGATGAGCCCGATCTCCTGGGAGATGATGAGTTCCGCGCATCCCACGTTGAGGTAGTAACCGCCTCCGCGTGTCATGTACTTCATCTGGAATCCGGAGTCTTCCTCACCGTAGTCCGTACGGAAACCGGCTGCTTCCAGCGCCGCGACGAGGTCTTGGTCGAACTCCTTCATCGTGGCGGTGAGCGCCTGACTCCCGGCGTACATGTCGGGGTACGGCACGGAGAGACCGATGAGGTCGCTGTCCTCGATCGTGGGAGCGGTCAGGTAACTCGCGTCCGCGGCGGCGGCGCTCGGGTCGATGCTGGCCACGGTGGTCGAACGCCGTTGCACCATCGTCACCGCCGCACCGTTGGCGTGGAGGTCCTGGGCGACATCGTGTCCGCTGTTTCCGGTGCCGATGACGATCGCGCGCTTGCCGGTGTGCTCCGCACCGCCTGTGTAGGCGCTGGAGTGGATGACCTCGCCCCGGAACTCGTCCAGTCCGGGGAGCGTGGGCACGTACGGGATGCCGCTCACCCCGGTCGCGAGCACGACGTGCTGTGGCCGTAGGACGCGTACGCCGCCGTCCGCTCGGCGGATGCGCACCTCCCACGTGCCGGAGTCCTCGTCATAGGCGCCGTGCTCGAGCGTGGACGAGCCCCAGAAGTTGATTTCCATGGCGTCGACGTACGATTCGAACCATCCCGCCAGCTTGTCCTTCGGCACGAACACCGGCCAAGTCTGCGGGAACGGCATGTATGGCATGTCGTTGAGCCATACGGCGTTGTGCAGGGTGAGTGAGTGGTAGCGCTTGCGCCAGTTGTCCCCCGGGCGCTCGTGTGTATCGACGATGAGGGTGTCCACGTCGAGCTGATTGAGCCGCGCGGCCAGCGCCAGACCGGTCTGGCCGCCTCCCACGATCAGCACCTGGGGATCGCGGTCCTCGTAGGCTATGGCCGTCTGTCGGCGGTCGAGCCAGTTGGGGCCCTCGAACTTCGTGGAGTCCGCCTTCCCCAGCGGGCGATTGTCGCCGATGTGCTCCGGATGCCCGGCGAGCTGGTCCAGCGAGGTGAAGAAATTCCGGGCGCGGTACCCCTGGCCGGGGACATCGACGAGCCGGACCACGCCGATACCCGATCCGGCGAGGACGTCGAACTCGAAGATGGCTTCCACGCTGGTCACACCGTTCCGCTCGACCACGCGCGGTTCGGTCCGGCCCTCCGCGAGCCGGAAGTCGGTGGCCTTCACCTCGGGCTGACACCGCGCCAGTTCCTCGGCCACCTGAGGGCCGGAAAAGGTCCGCAGATCTCCGGTGAACGACAGCAGATCACGCCAGTAACACTCGGGCGCGAAATGTAGGGACAGGTCGTTTCCCGGCGTCAGAGAGGTGCCGAACTTTCGCAGCCAGGACTCGGCTATGGCGCGCGGATCAGCGTGGTGGGCGTTCGATGAGGTCATCGCGGCTCTCCAATGAGAATGCAGGGGGGACGTCAAGGGAGAATGCAGGGGGACGTCAGGGGATGATGGACAGCTCGCGCAGCCGCGCAAGGTTGCCGATGAAGCTCTCGTGGGTGTCGCGGCAGTCGGCGAAGCCGGCCTGCCGGATCTTGATGGTGCTCTGGACCATGTCCGCTTCCATCGAGAACCATCCGTCGACGAAGGGCCAGGCCGCGAGGTGCTCCATCGGTTCGGGCCGGAGCCGGTGACGAGCGACGATGTCGTCCCACACGCCACCCTTGTCGGCCATGTGCTCGGCCAGCGACATCGGCTGCGGCGGAGCGGTCTCCATTCCGAAGAACGCACCGATCTCCGGCCACAGGTGTTGCCATCGGAAGTGGTCACCATTGGTCACGTTGAACACCTCACCGCGGGCCGCCGCCGATCCCAGCGCCCAGTGGACGGCTCCGGCGATGACCGAGGCGTCGGTGGCCTGATGCAGCGCGGACCACGTCCGGGGGGTGCCGGGGAAACGCAGCGGGACGCCCAGGTGCCGGCAGACGCCGGCGTAGACGGCCACGCCCGTGAGCATGTTCATCGGTGAGCCGAAACTCAGCCCGATGACGGCATCCGGCCGCAGGACGGTCCATGCGTATCCGTGCCGCTTCGCGTCCTCGTAGAGGAGATCTTCCTGGTCGTTGTAGAAGATCGGCCCGAGGAACCGGGGGTCCGACTCCTTCGCCGGGGTCTTGTAGACGCCCAGATGCTCCCCGTAGGACTTGCCCCCGCCGATCAGCACGACCTGCCGGAGTTCGGACGGCGACGCGTGAACGGCATCGAGCACATGCCGGAGCATGGCCACGTTCGGCGCCACTGTGGCCGCCATCGTCTCGCGTTCCGTGTAGCCGGCGTAGACGATTTCGGTGATGTCGGCCCGGTTGCCGAGACCGGCCCGCGCCGCGGACGCGTCCAGCAGGTCGACCTGGATATGGTCCTCGATCTCGGTTCCGTCCTCGAGCCGGACCGTGCCACGGCGGGCGAGGGTGACGACGTGGCGCCCCTCCGCGACCAGACGGCGCACCACGGCACCTCCGATCACACCGTGCGCGCCCACGACCAGTGTGGTGGAACGGCTCATCGAACAGCCTCCGTGGTCGGAGGGGTGCCGGCGTTCAACGCCACGTACTTGGTCTCCAGGTACTCCGCGATGCCCTCGGGGCCGCCTTCACGCCCGAACCCGGACTGCTTCACCCCGCCGAAGGGCGCGGCCACGTTCGACACCATGCCTTGGTTGACGGCCACCATTCCGGTCTCGAGAAGCTCGGCGACACGCATGGCCCTGTCCAGGTCCTTGGTGTAGACGTACGCGGCGAGCCCGAACTCACTGGCGTTCGCACGCTGGATCACGTCCGGTTCCTTCTCGAACGCGGCCACGGGGGCGAAAGGCCCGAAGATCTCCTCGGTCAGCACCCGAGCGTCCTCGGGGACGTCCGAGACCACGGTCGGCTCGATGAAATATCCCGGCCGGTCGGGGATTCCACCGCCGACAACCAGCCGACCGCCCTTCTCGGTCGCGTCCCGGACCAGATCGGCCACCTTCGTACGCTGTACGCCGTCGATGAGCGGGCCCACGTCGCTGGACAGCTCCAGGCCGGGCCCCACCCGCAGGGAACGGAAACGCTCGGCGAGTGCCTCGGCGAATTCGCCGATCACCTCGCGGTGCACATAGAACCGGTTGGCGCTGGTACATGCCTCACCGTTGTTCCGCAACTTCGCGATCACCGCCCCGTCGACGGCCGCCTCGATGTCGGCGTCCGGGAAGACGATGAACGGTGCGTTGCCGCCGAGTTCCATCGAGACCCGGAGCAATTGGTCGGCCGACTGCCTGACCAGGAGTCGCCCGATCTCGGTCGACCCGGTGAAGGAGATCTTGCGCAGCCGCGAGTCCTTCATCAGCGCACCGACCGTGCGCGACGAGCTGCCGCTGACGAACACGTTCAGGACGCCGGGCGGAAGACCAGCCTCCTCGAAGATCGCGGCGAGCGCCAGCATGCTCAGCGGCGTCTGCGACGCCGGCTTGATGACACAGGTGCATCCCGCGGCCAGCGCGGGCCCGATCTTGCGGGTGCCCATGGCGAGGGGGAAGTTCCACGGCGTCACGAAGAGGCAGGGGCCCACCGGCTGCCCCATGGTGACGATGCGGCCGACCCCGTTCTCCGGAACGGCGAACCGCCCGTTGACGCGCACGGCCTCCTCCGAGTACCAGCGGAGGTAACCCGCGGCGTACTCCACCTCCGCCAGGGCCTGCTGGTAGGGCTTCCCCATCTCCGCCGTCATGATGGCGGCCAGCGCGGCGGCACGCTCCACCATCAGGTCGTACGCGCGCCGCAGGATCTCCGCCCGGCGCCGCGGGGGCCACGCGGCCCAAGCCGGTTGCGCCGCCACGGCGGCGTCGAGCGCGGCCACGGCGTCCTCGACGCCCGCGTCAGCCACCTCCGCGATGGTGTGGCCCCGGGCGGGGTCCTCCACCGACAGCGGTCCTTCACCGGTGCTCGACTGGATCCACCGACCGCCGATGAAGAGCTTTTTGGGGACGGTCGCAAGGTGCGCCGAGGCGTCAACGGACTGTCGTTCGGCATGCTGCTGAGGAGATGTCACTCTTATGCTCCTTCGGTGACGGCGTTGCGAGTCCTCAACCTGTCGAGGCCGACGGCCATCACGATGACGACTCCCTGGATGATCTGCTGGTAGAAGGACGACACATCGAGCAGCGTCAGACCGTTGACGAGGACGCCGATGATGGCCGCGCCCACGAGCGTGCCGATGAGGGATCCGCGGCCGCCCATGAGGGACGTCCCGCCGAGGACGACGGCGGCGATGGCGGAGAGCTCATAGCCGGTGCCGAGGTCGGGGACGGCACTTTGGAGCTTGGCCGAGGAGAGGATCCCGCCGATGCCGGCGCACAGACCGGAGATGACATAGACGGTCACCAGGACCCGTCGCACCGGTATGCCTGCCAGACGTGCGGCCTCCGCGTTCCCTCCCACGGCGTGCACCCAGCGCCCGAAAACGGTGCGCTCCAGCACGTACCAGCCGATGGCGAACACGGCGGCCATGACGACGATGGGCACCGGGATGCCGAGAACCGAGCCCTGACCCAGCACCGAGTAGCTGAGATGTGTGGAGAACATGGTGGTGCCACCGGTACCGACATAGGTGACACCGCGCAGATAGGTCAGCGCCGCGAGCGTCACGATGAACGCCGCCAGGCCCAGCTTGGCCACGAGTACGCCGTTGATCAGGCCGACCGCGAACCCGGCCAGCAGGGCGACGGCCAGGGCCAGGGGGGCGGGGGCGCCGTCGAGGGTGAGTGAGACGGCGGCGAACGCGGTGACCCCGACGGCCGATCCCACTGAGAGATCGATGCCGGCCGTCATGATGACGAACGTCAGGCCGGCGCCGAGGATCGCGGTCACCGAGATCTGACGCGCCACGTCCAGCAGATTCACCACGGTGAGGAAATAGGGCGCGACCAGGGCGAAGAGCACCACGAGGACGATGAGCGCGATGGCGACGCCCAGGCGGTCGGCAAGAGTGGAAAGGCCGGCATGCAGGCGCATGCGCTTGGGTGCGGTCGGTCGTGACGAGTCGACCGCACGCTCGTGTTCAGCGGCCACGATGTCGTTCATGAGTTCACCTCGACAGGCTCCACTTGTTTGCGCACCAGCCCGGTGGCGTACCGGACGATGTGCTCCTCGGTCATGTCCTTGCCGGTCAGTTCGGCTACGATCCGGCGCTGATGCATGACGAGCACCCGATCGGACATGCCGAGAACCTCGGGCAGTTCGGACGAGATGAGAATGACCGCGACACCTTGCGTCGCGATGTCATTGATCAGCCCGTAGATGTCGGCCTTCGCGCCGATGTCGACCCCGCGGGTCGGTTCGTCGAGGATGAGCACGGTTGGCTTCTTGGCCAGACACCGTGCCAGCAGCACCTTCTGCTGGTTGCCACCCGACAGTTCCCCGACGGGCTGGTCGAGACTGGTCGCTCTCACCCTCAACCGGTCGGCCAGGGGTTTTGCCGCGGTGCGGAGCCTGGAGGGAGAGGTGCCGCCGAATCTCCGCTTCGCGAGTGCGGTGCCCATGCACACGTTGTCGGCGATCGACATGCCGAGGAAGAGCCCCTGCGCCTTGCGGCTCTCGGGCAGCATGGCGATATCGGCGCCGGCCGCTCCGCCGGCCCTCGCGATGTCCACGCGCTGTCCGTCGACGGTCACCTCGCCGCCGTCGGCACGGTCGAACCCGGCTATCAGCCGGCACAGTTCGCTCCGCCCGGCGCCGACGATGCCGGCGAGACCGACGACCTCCCCCGCCCGCACCTCCAGCGACGTTTCCTGGACGACGCCCGACCTCAGACCGCGGACACTCAGCCGCACCTCTCCCTGAGCGGATCCACGTCCATGGTCATAGAGATCGTTGACGGGCCGGCCGACCATCGAGGTGACGATCCGGTCCTCGCTCATATCGGCTCGCGGCATCGAGTCGGCGACGTGGCCGTCCCTGAGCACGGTGACGTGGTCGGCGAGCCGATGAATCTCCTCCATCCGGTGGCTGATGTAAAGGATCGCCAGCCCCTGGGCCCGGAGTTCCTCGACAATGCCCAGCAGGTGGCCGGCTTCCTTCTGGGACAGCGCGGCGGTGGGCTCGTCGAGCACCAGGAGCCGTGGGTCCTCGGAGAGCGCGCGAGCGATCTCGATCAACTGCTGCTCGCCGACGCTGAGCTGCCCGACTCGTACACCCGGGCTGAGCGAAGCGCCCACGCGGTTCAGAGCCGCCACGGCGTTCTCACGGGCCGATCGGAAATCAAGCCGCCCGCCCCGGTGTCGCGGCTCCACACCCAGCATGAGATTGTCGGCGACCGTGAGATCCGGGACCAGACTCAGTTCTTGATGGACTACCGCGATGCCGAGAGCTCGCGCGTCGCCGGGGCCGTTGAATTCCACCGGGCGACCGTCGATCAGAATGTCACCGGCGTCCTGCGGCTCGATACCGGTGAGAACCTTGATCAGGGTCGACTTGCCGGCACCGTTCTCCCCGGCGAGTACATGTACGCGTCCCGCTTCGAGCGTCAGCGTCACATCGTCCAGCACACGGTTGTGGGCAAATGACTTGGCAATTCCGACGAGTTGTGCGACAGGCCCCCCAGCAACCTGTGATTTCATCAGCCCCAGCTTTCGTAGTCGCTGATCGTCTTGGGGGTTACCAGGAAGGTCGGCACCAGGCTCAACTTGGACTTGGGCTTTTCACCCTTCGCGAGCGTGACCGCCCTGTCGAACCCTTCTCGCCCGAGTTGGGCAGGGCTCTGGCCCGAAGTGCCGATCACCAGACCATTGTCGAAAAGATCCGTGAGCTGTTTCGCTCCGTCCACTCCCACGATCTTCACGTCGGCGCGCTTCTGTTTTACCGCGAGAGCGATACCGACGGCTGTGGGGTCGTTGACGCCGAAGAAGCCGTCGACATCCGGATGGCTGGTGAGGATGCTGCTCGCCACATTCATGCTCTTGTCGCGCGTGAGGTCGGCTCGCTGAGTTGCGACGATCTTGATGCCGGGACTGGCCTTGATGGCGTCCTTGCAGCCCTTCATCCGGTCATTGATCGCCGAGACCGCGGAGCCGTCGACGATGGCCACCTTGCCCTTGCCGCCGAGCTGCTTGCTGAGGTAGGTGCACGCCTCCCGTCCGGCCTGCTCATTGTCGCTGGTGATGGTGGAATCGGCGCCGGTCGCCGCCACATCTATCGCGACGACGGGAATGTGGGCCTGCTTGGCCCTGAGGATCGCCGGACCGATGCCGTTGGAGTCGACCGCATCGACGACGATGGAATCGACGCCCTTCCGTATGAACGTGTCTATCTGATCGCTCTGGACCGAGACATCGGCATTCGCGTACTGGACGGACACATCCAGCGACTTCTTACGGGCAGCCTCCTTGATCGCCTTCCCCTCGGCGAGGAAGAACGGATTCGAGGCCGCGTTGAGCGTAACACCCACCGTGGTCTTGCCGTCGGAGGCACCGTCTCCGACAGCGCAGCCAACCAGCCCACCAGCAGCGATGACGAGCGCACTCGCGAGCACGGCGCCACTTCGCCCCGGAGTGGAAATGGCCTGGACAGCGACTTTCATGGAATTTCCCTTTGCTTGCTAGCTGGTGAATCACACGGTTGGCGTGACACCGCCATCAACCGCGAAATTGGCTCCGGAAATGAACGAGGCGCGCTCCGATGCGAGGAAGGCGACCACGGCGGCGACTTCGTCGGCGGTCCCGAGCCGGCCGACCGGGATGCGATTGAGCTCGACATATCGACGCAAGGCGGTCTCCTTGTCCACGCCGAACTCCTCCGCGAGTGACTCCGCGATGCCACCGGGCCGGTCGTAGATGGGAGAACGGATGAAGGCCGGAGAGACCACGTTGGACCGAATGCCCTGAGAGGTGAACTCGGCGGCCAGGACCTTCGACAACATCAGCACCCCGGCCTTCGAGACGCTGTAGTCGGGCAGGCGGGGGTTCGGCATCCGGGCAGCTTCGGAAGCGATGTGGATCAGCGCCCCCGCCCCAGTGGACCGCATCATGGGAATGGCCGCTCGGGCCGCGCGGACATAGCCCAGGAGGTTCAACTCGAGGGTCGCGCTCCAGTCGGCATCGCCCGTCTCGAGGAAGCCGGACCTCACGGGGGCCACGCCGGCGTTGTTGACGAGGATGTCAATCCGGCCGAAGGCCCCCGCCGCCGCCTCCATGACGGTCGCCGCACCACGGGGGTCACGAAGATCGGCGGGAACACCGAGAACCTCTCCGGAGGCCGTGAGCGGTTCCAGCCCGCTGACGTCGAGGTCCGCCCCGACAATGCGGGCACCGGCAGCATGCAGGTGCTGGACGCAGGCGAGCCCGATCCCGCCACCCGCACCGGTCACCACTGCCACTCGCCCTACCAGATCCCCGGACATTCGCCGCCTCCTCACATGGCGACGTGCGCCGCCTTCGATGGGGAGATTCCCACGAGGCGGACTCGATGTCTAGTGTGTGGGACAAATGAGCTGCGCGAATCGCCCGTTCAGCCGAAGTCGGCGACCTGCCCCCCGACAACCCCGCAGCCCAGAGCCCGTGAGACCTCATGACCTGCGGCGATCAAGGCGTCGCTCCACTGCTCGAGGGAGCTACCGAGCACCGACTCGCGAAGACCACTGATCGACAGGGCGCCCCGCACCTGACCTTTGTAATCGGTGATCGCGACCCCGAGCGCCGCGACACCCACGGTGACATCCTGGTCACTGATGGCCAGGCCGCTCTCCCTGGTCTTCGCGAGCAGGGCCTTGAGTCCGGCAGGCTCGACCACGGTGGAGGGCGTGAAACCGACAAGAGGCGAGTTCCGTCGGATGTAGTCGTCCCATTCGCCCGCTTCGCGGCGCGCCAGCATCGCTCGCGACGCGGCACCGGCATGCAGCGGCAGAGAACCGCCGACCCGTAGGGCGAGCGACTGGACCCGCTTGCCGGCCAGCCGCTCAACACAGATGGCTTCGTCCTGGTGCGGCACGCAGAGGAAGACGGTCTCCCCGGTCAGGTCATGAAGCCGCTCCATCGCCGGCTGGGCGAGTTTCCGCTCGTCGAACCGCGCCACAACGGCCGCACCGAGCGGCAGCAGCTTCATACCGAGCCGGAACCGGCCCCGACGCGTACCCGGCTCGACGAAGTCTTCGCTTTGCAGGCCCGACAACAAGCGGTAGATCGAACTTCTGGGCTCCCCGGTGGCTTCGACTATTTCCGCCACCGTCGCCTCACCCTGCGCCAGGAACGTGAGGACCTCCGCCACCTTGCGGATCATCATCAGGCCGTTTTCATTCGCCATGCCGGACATTGTGACTCAGAGAGCACGCCCCCCAGGCAGTTGGTCCCGCTACATGGACGATGTGTCTGCCAAGCGATACGTTTGGGTGGCATGAAGGGGCACATGAGAGCGGCTCGTGTGCCGGACGCGGCCACGTCCCCCTTCGCGACACGGGACTGCCGCCAGAAGGGTCACGGGAGCATCATGGTCTTAGAGCGGACACAGGCGCGCCCATGAGTGCCGTTCGCCGCGTCTGCGCTCGCCTGGAACCCGTCGCACGGTAGCGACACCGTCGCGGAGCGAAGCAAGGAGCCACCCCATGCCGCCGGCCGCCGGAAACGGCGAACCGTACCGGAGTCCGCCCAGCCCGCCCTCGGATGCCGCAGCGTTTGAGGCGCTGCTGGCCGACGCTCTTCGTCAGGCCATCCTGGACCTGGATTCCATCACGGGCATCGTTTACCTGATGGAAGACAGTGGGGAGTGGCTCCGCGCCGCCATGATCGGCGGTACCCCGCCGGCCATCTTCGCCATGCCGGAACGTATGGCGCTGGACGCCCCTTACGCCTCCTCGACCGCGTGCAGAACGGGCACGGTAGTCGTCTTCGGAGAACCGGTGGTGCGCGCGGACGACCCCGGCCTCGCCCGGGTGGTTCCCTTCCCCTACGCGGTGGCCTCCACCCCGCTACACGCAAACGGCAGCCGATTTGGAGCGCTCACCCTCATCCGCATCCCGTCCCGGGCCGGATTGATGAGTAACGAGAAGCGTCGGCGGCTGCGGGGAATCGGCGACCGGCTGGCACGGAATCTGGTGCCACTGGCAGAACACTGTCTGCCCTTGCCGAACACGGACAATCCCTTGCTGCTGCCGGTGTACACCTCGGACCTGCGGCAACCCAGCGAGCAGACTGCCGTATGGGGCATACCTGATGCACCCGGGTCCTCCGGCATGACGTTGATGTACCAGCTGCACAAACTCAGTGCCGCCCTCAACCAGGCCACGGAGACCCACGATGTGGTCGTGGCCGCCCAGTCTCGGCTCATGCATCCGTATCACGCGCAGTCCCTCATCCTGAACATCGTCGGCGACGGCAGGTTGTGGGTCGCGGGCCACTGCGGTGTCGCCCCCGAACACCTCCGACAGGTTCACGGCTCCAGCAGCGACAGCCCGACCCCGGCCGCCGACGCGCTGCACGGACGGGACCCGCTGCTCTTCCCGGACCGCGCCCAGCTGCTCGCCGCCTACCCCGACGCCCGGGACGACGGTCAGCGTGCCTGGGCGTTCCTCCCACTGAGATCCAGCGGAAACCCGGTAGGTGTGTGCTGCCTGGGCTTCGCCGAGGAGCGCCTCTTCGAGCCGGAGGAACAAGCGGTCATGATGATGATGGCGGACCTGCTCGGCCAGGCACTGGACCGAGCCCGCCTGAGTGAGCGCGAGCACGCCCTCGCCGAAAGCCTCCAGCGAGGACTGCTGCCGCGCATCCTCTGCGACCTGCCAGAAATGATCACCACCGCCCGGTACCTGCCCGCCTGCCCGACGGCCGGAGTCGGCGGCGACTGGTACGACGGAATCATGCTTCCGGACGCACGCATCTGCCTCGTGGTCGGAGACGTGGAGGGCCACAGTGTCGAGAGCTCCGCCGTCATGGGCCAGCTGCGCAGTGCCGTCCTGGCCTACGCGCGCGAGAACCACGGACCGGCAGCGATACTGACCCGGACCTCCCACCTGCTTGCCGAGCTGGACACCGAACTACTGGCGACATGCTGCTGCGTGCGCATGGACGTTGCCGACGGGGCGGCCGAAGTGGCCCTGGCCGGACACCCCGCGCCTCTGGTACGCCGTCCCGACGGCCGCGTCGACGCTCTCGACGTGCCCGCGGACGTGCCACTGGGCGTCCACTCCGCCACCCCCTACCGCACATACGAGACCACCTTGGCGCCCGGCTCGCTGCTCCTCCTGTACACCGACGGCCTCACCCCCGGACAATCCTCCGAGGCACTGGCCGGTGTCCGCACACTCCTGGCGGCGGGCGGCCAGGACAACGAGCGCCACCTTGAGGGACTCGCGGACAGGCTGATCGCCACGGCACCCAGACCCCCTGAGCGCTATGACGACGTGGCACTGCTCCTCGCCCGCTATGAACGAGCCACGCCGGACGCGCAGCACCGGAGCAGCCGGATGGAGATCCAGCGACATGATCTGCAAGGGGTCCGGGAAACGCGTCGATTCATGCGTGACCATCTGGGCAGCTGGGGCCGTGACGCGATGACGGACGATCTGGAGCTCATGGCCTCAGAGGTGGTGACCAACGCGCTGATCCATGCCGACAGCGACGTGGAACTGCGGCTGCGTGACTACCCGGACCATATACGCCTGGAAGTCAGGGACTCCGATGTCTCGCCTCCGGTGCCTTCCTCGCTCTCCGCCGCTGAAGAGGAAAACGCGCAGGCCGAACACGGGCGCGGCCTCATCATCGTCGACAGCCTCGCCACGACATGGGGCAGCTCGCCCAGCGGCCGCGGCAAGACGGTCTGGCTGGAGCTGTCCACCCGGGACGGTTCGTAAGGTACCGAGCGGGGACACCCGGCGCCGGGGAATCCCTCGCATACGGTTTCCGTTGTGCCGCAAACAGGTCGGCTCTCGCACCCGCAGGAGGCAAGCATGTACGGCGACCCGGCAACGGTCCGCACGATCCTCACGGAACTGGGAGACACCTGGGCGGTGGTCGGTCTGTCCTCCAACCAGCAGCGTGCGGCATACGGTGTCGCCGACGTCCTCCAGCGCTTCGGCAAGCGCATCGTGCCCGTACACCCCAAGGCCGAGACGGTGCACGGCGAGCGCGGCTACGGCTCGCTCGCCGAGATCCCGTTCCCGGTCGACGTGGTCGATGTCTTCGTCAACAGCGACCTGGCGGGCCCGGTCGCCGACGAGGCCGTCGCCATCGGCGCCAAGGCGGTCTGGTTCCAGCTCGGCGTCATCGACCCGGAGGCGTACGACCGCACCCGCGCCGCCGGGCTCGCCATGGTGATGGACCGCTGCCCGGCGATAGAGATTCCCCGGCTGGGCTGAGCCGGCCACGGGGGACCCGAGCGCGACGGCCGACGCACGCGCGGCCTCAGGCGCCCAGGCCCTCCAGGACCACCGCGCCCGGGAGCCCGGCAAGCAGCTTGCCCGGCACGATGAGCTTGCCGCGTCGGCCGCCGCTGCCGATGAGGGCGTACGGGATGTCGGCCACGGCGGCGTCCACCAGGAGCGGCCAGTCGGCGGGCAGTCCGATCGGGGTGATGCCGCCGAATTCCATGCCGCTCTCGCCCGTCGCCCTGTCCATCGGGGCGAACGACGCCTTGCGCGCGCCGAGGTGGCGGCGCACCACGCCGTTGACGTCCGCGCGGGTGTGGGCCAGGACCAGGCAGGCGGCCAGGGTCGTCTCGCCGCCCCGCTTGCCCGCGACCACCACGCAGTTGGCGGACTGCTCCAGCAGCCAGGAGCCGTAGTTCTCGACGAGCACGGCGGTGTCGGCCTTGTCCGGGTCCGTGTCCACGAAGAGCACCTGCTCCACCGGCTCCGAGCCGCGCCAGGTGCGCAGCGCCTCGGCGACGGGAGCGGTCAGCAGGTCCAGACACTCGACGGCGGGACGGACCTCGTCGAAGGCATCCATCGGCGTACTCATGCCGTCAAACTAGCAGTCGGAGCAGGGCGCGAGGGCCGGGCCCGGCGGCCTCAGCGCGCGGGCGGCACCGAGACCGCCATGGTCATCCGCACCGGCGCCGTACCGTCGTTGCGGTAGGCGTGCGGGGTGTTCGCCTCGAACGCCACCGAGGTGCCGACCGGGGCGGTGTGGGTCTCACCGCCGATCACCAGGGTGAGCTCGCCGGCCGTCACATGGATCAGCTCGACCGTGCCGGACGGATGCGGATCGGAGCTGCTCTCGTCGCCGGGCATCAGCCGCCATTCCCACATCTCCAGCGGGCCGTCCGCCTCGGTGCCGACGAGCAGCGAGGTGTAGCTGCCCGCCTCGGTGGACCACATCCGCACCGCCTGGTCGGGCGGGACGAAGGTCACCCGCGGCCCCTGCTCGTAGTCGAGCAGTGTGGTGATGCTCACGCCGAGCGCGTCGGCGAGCTTGACGGTGGTGCCCACGCTCGGATTCGTCCGGGCCTGCTCAATCTGGATGATCATGCCCCGGCTGACCCCGGCGCGGGCCGCCAGGGCGTCGAGGGTGAAGCCGCGTTCGTTGCGCCACCGTTTGAGGTTGCGGGCGAGCGACTGCGTGAGCTGGTCGAGGTCCGTCACGTTCCGGTCCGTCCATCCGTCCAAAATAGTGAATGGCGTAGTCGAGTACAGTGAACTACCGTGGGCTGTACTCCCACGTCCACCACACTGTACGGCGAGGTTTCACCATGTCCGCACTCTTCGCTCTTGCCACCAGCCTGCTCTGGGGGCTGGCCGACTTCGGCGGAGGGTTGCTCACCCGGCGCACCCCCGCACTCACCGTGGTCGTCGTCTCCCAGATCATCGCGGTCACCGTCCTCGGCGCCATCGTGGTCGCCACCGGCGGATGGTCCGCGGCGGGCCCGCAGCTGTGGTTCGCCGCGGCGGCCGGGGTGGTCGGCCCGGCCGCGATGCTGTGCTTCTACCGGGCCCTCGCGCTCGGCCCGATGGGCGTCGTCTCCCCGCTCGGCGCGCTCGGCGGGGTCATCGTGCCGCTCGGCGTCGCGCTGGTGCTCGGCGAGCGGCCAGGGCTGCTCCAGGTCTCGGGCGTCGTGGTGGCGGTCGCGGGTGTGGTCCTGGCGAGCGGTCCGCAGACCGGCGGGGCGCCGGTCCAGCGGCAGACGCTGCTGCTCACCCTGGTGGCCGCGCTGGGCTTCGGCTCGGTGATGGCGCTGATCGCCGAGGCGTCGGACACGCTGACCGGGCTGTTCCTCGCGCTGTTCGTGCAGCGGGTGTGCAATGTGGCGGTCGGCGGCGGCGCGCTGCTGATCTCCGTCCGGCGCGGCAACCCCGGGCTGCCCGAGGGCGGGATGGGCGTGGTGTGGGCGTCGCTGCCCGCGCTCGCTTTCGTGGGCCTGGCCGACGTGGCCGCGAACGGCACGTACAACCTCGCCGCGCACCACGGCCCGGTCACCGTCGCCGCGGTGCTCGCCTCCCTCTACCCCGTGGTGACCGCCGTCGCGGCCCGCGGACTGCTCGGCGAGCGGCTGCGGGTGGTCCAGGCCACGGGCGCCGGGCTCGCCCTGGTGGGCACGCTGCTGCTGGCCACGGGCTGAGCGGCCCGCGGCCCGGCCCGCGCTCGGCCATGCATGAGCGGCCATGCATGACTGGCCATGCATGACTGGCCATGCATAAGCCGACGCGCCCCAGGAACCCACTACGCCATGGGGCACGGATACGAAAAGCTGTATGTGGTGCGGGCCGAGGCCCGGGGGATCGTGGACGCCGCGGCGCGGGCGTGGCAGGGGCCGGGGCGCGAGCGGGACCTGCTTGTGCAGTCGCTGAAGGCGGCCGGGGCCGCCACGCTCGCCTGGGCGGTCTCGGGGTGGTGGCTGAAGGACCCGGTGGCGCTGATGGCGCCGTGGGTGGCGGTGGTCCTGGTCCAGGCCACCGTCTACCGCTCGCTGTTCAAGGGGTTGCAGCAGCTGGTGGCCATCGCCGTGGGCACCCTGCTGGCGGCGGGGGCCGAGGCGCTGACGGGGAACACCCTGATCTCGGTGGCCCTGGTCCTGCCCGTCGTGATGCTGCTCAGCAACTGGCCCCGCCTCGGCGACCAGGGCATCTACGGTCCCACCACCGCGCTGTTCACCCTCACCTCGGCCCCGGTGTCCAGCCTCACGGTCTCCCACCGGCTGCTGCAGGCCCTGCTGGGCGCCGCGATCGGCATCGCGGTGAACGCGCTGATCCTGCCGCCGGTCCATCTGCGGAACGTCCGGGAGAATCTCAGCAGTCTGGCGCACGGGACCCAGGAGACACTGGCGAGCATCGCCGAGGCGCTGGCCCAGGGGGACTGGTCCGAGGACACCCCCGCCGACTGGCGACGGCTGGCCGGACGGCTCCAGCAGCGGCACGAGAGTCTGCGATCCGCCCGGCTGTGGAGCCATGAGAGCCTCCGGCTCAATCCCAGGCTGCCGTGGAAGTCGCGCGAGAAGCTGCCGCCGACGCTTCCCCCCGAGGGCGAGGACCAGCGGTGGAGCGCGATCGTCGCCGAGGTGGGCGCGGTCGTGAGCACCATGGTCGACATCGCCGACGAGAACCGCTCCATTCCCACCCCCGACCAGCAGCCGCTGCGCGACTACGGCCACCTGCTCGCCGATCTGGCGGCGGCCTGCGAGGCACGGGCCGAAATGATCTGTGAGCCCGCCGCCCCCAACGGCGCGCGCGGCGAACTCGACGATGCGCGCGGCCAACTCGACGAGGCGGTGGAGGCCGTGGAACGGCGCCACGGCGCCCTGCACAAACAGCTCACCGACGAGCGCTACGTCTCCCCCGGCACCACCGCCGTCCTGGGCACCCTGCTGATCCAGGCCCAGAACATCTGGCACGACATCGCCCCGGACACCTGGCCCCGCGCCACCGCCGGGGCATAGCGCCCGGCCGGCGGGGTACATCGATGCAGTCCCCCGCGGTGGTGCCGGGGCGGAGTTGTGAGGAGTGGTGCCCATGAAGCCGATCGGCCAGGCACGGCCGGGATTCCCCTGCTGGGTGAGTCTCGCCGCCCCCAGCCTCCAAGCGGCGCAAAAGTTCTACACCGCGGTGCTCGGGTGGACCTGGCGCCCCACCGGGCTGGGTGAGGAGTTCCGTACGGCGCTGTTCGGTGGAGCGCCGGTGGCCGGGGTCGGGGCGCTCGCGAACAGCCTCAGGGGCGCGGTCGCCTGGACGCCGTTCTTCGCCGTGGCGGACGCGGACGCCACCGCGGCACGCATCCGTGAGCGGGGCGGCACCGTCGGCGTCGGCCCGCTCCCGTTCGGCACCGGCCGCCGTGCCGGGCTGGCCGCCGACCCCGACGGCGCCGTCTTCGGCTTCTGGACGGGAGAGGCGCTGCCCGGCTGGCCCTCGGGGCCGGAGAAGGGCGCCCCGGCCTGGCTGGAGCTGCGGACCCGTGACGCGTTCGCGGCCGCCCTCTTCTACGGCGAGGTCTTCGGCTGGGCGTCACCGGAGGGCAACTGCTCCGTGGAGTACGAGAACGACGAGGTGATCGTGTGCGAGGAGGGCCGCAAGCTCGCGGTGGTCCACGGCGGCGCCGTCGAGCAGGCCCCCGACCCGCGGGTCCGGCCGCGCTGGTACGTCCACTTCCGCGTCCCCGATGTGACGGCCGCCGTGGCGGCGGCCCGCGCCGCCGGTGGCACGGTCGCCCTCCCACCGGACGCCTCCCCCACGGGCCGTCAGGCGATCCTGTGCGACCCCGACGGGGGGCTGTTCACCGTCACCGCGGCCTGAGCGGACAGCGCTGACGGACGGGGCTGACGGACGGCCTGCCTCGGCTCGGCTCGGCCCGGCTCGGCTCGGCCCGGCTCGGCCCGGCCCGGCTCGGCCCGGCTCGGCTCGGCTCGGCTCGGCTCGGCTCGGCTCGGCTCGGCAAGATGGCGTAAAGACGGCAGCGACAGGTGAGGAAGCCGGTCCGGCCGGGAAGCCGTGGAGGCGGAGAGCGCGGGGGACCACGCTGTCGTCAGGACGGAGAGCGGTGATGGCCACCACGGCGGAGGAAGCCCGAGCCGGTCTGCCCGCGTCACGCGTCATCCGGCTGCCGGGGATCGTGCTGGGGGTGGGGCTCGGCGGATTCCTCGACGGGATCCTGCTGCACCAGCTGCTCCAGTGGCACCACATGCTCAGCAGCACCAACCACGACCGCATCGGGGTGCGGTACTACAACCCGCACACCGTCTCCGGTCTGCGGATGAACACCGTATGGGACGGCGTCTTCCACGCCGTGTGCTGGATCTCGGTGCTGCTGGGGCTTGCCATCCTCTACGCCCGGGTCACCCACGACCGGCGCCGGGTGTGGGGCTCCCGCGTCCTGTGGGGCTGGATGCTGGTCGGCTGGGGCCTGTTCAACCTCGTCGAGGGCGTGCTGGATCACCAGATCCTCGGCATCCACCATGTCCACGGCGGCCCGGAACAGCCGTGGTGGGACGCCGGCTTCCTCGTCCTGGGCGCCCTACTGGTGGCCGGCGGCTATCTGCTGCAGCGCGGCGGGGCCCCCTCCGGCCCCGAGGCGCCGCGCGCCACCGGGCGCGGGTGATGGGTGGCGGCGCGGCGCATCCCGGCCATGGGCACGGCGGGGGCGGCGGTCCCTTGGAGGTATGGCTGCCGGCCCTCGCCCTGCTGGGGTGTGCCGCCGCCTACGCGCTGGCCGTCCGCCGCGCCCGTCGCCGTCACCCCGCCCGGCGCTGGCCGCTCGCGCGGTCGCTGAGCTTCGCGGCGGGGCTCGTCCTGGTGGCCGTGGCGCTGCTGCCGCCACTCGCGCCGTTCGCCCATGAGGACTTCCGCGGCCATATGGCCCAGCATCTGCTGCTCGGGATGTACGCGCCCCTGGCACTGGTGCTCGCGGCCCCGGTCACCCTGCTGCTGCGCGCCCTGCCCCCGGACCGCGGCCGACGGCTGACCGCCGTGCTCCGCTCCCGCCCCGCGCGGCTGCTCGCCCACCCCGTCACCGCCCTGCTGCTGACCACCGGCGGGCTGGTGCCGCTGTACTTCACCCCCGTCTACGACGCCGCCATGAGCCACCCCGGATGGCATTGGCTGACGCACGCCCATTTCCTGCTCTCGGGCTGGCTGTTCGCGTATGTCATCGCCGGTCCCGATCCGGCCCCGGCCCGGCCGGGGGTGCCGGCCCGGCTGGTGGTCCTCGGCGTCGCCATCGCCGCCCACGCCGTCATCGCCCAGTTGATGTACGGAGGCTTCTGGGTCGAGGTCCACGCGCCGATCGCCGAGGTCCGGGGCGGCGCGGAGATCATGTACTACGGCGGCGACCTCGCCGAGCTCCTCCTGGCCGCGGCCCTCGTCACCACCTGGCGGCCCGTGAGGACGCCCCGGAGCCCGCACGGGTCACGGGTACGTCCGGGGCGGCGGCCGAAGGAGGGGATCCGCGCCCCGCGGGCCCTGCCGAAATCCGGGTGACGGTGGGGGTTACCACTGGGGGCCGCGGGGTACCTGGGCGTCACGCCATCGCAGCGACCCCCGGGGGACCACGGTGGCCAGGCCCTTCCGGTCCAGACCGCGGGCCGGAAGAGCCGCTTCGGCTGATGCGTCGGCTCGGGCCGACGCTTCAGTCGTCGATTCCGCCGCTCTCGCAGATCTGCCGGGCGATGTCCCGCAGCTTGACGTTGCGCTCCTGGGACACCCGGCGGATCAGTGCGAAGGCGTCGTCCTCGGTGATCTTCAGACGTTCCATGAGGATGCCCATGGCCTCGCCGATGGTGTGCCGGGTCTGGAGCGCCTGCTGGAGCTGATCGGCGGTGCGGGCGCTGGAGAAGGCGACCGCGGCATGCGAGGCGAGCAGCCAGCCGGCCGTCTCGCTGGCCTTGGTGAAGGCGGCGGGATGCCGCGAGTAGAGGTTCAGGGCGCCGAGGTTCTCCTCCTCGGTGTAGAGCAGGAACCCCATCATGCTGCCGATGCCGAGCTCGCGGCCCTCCCTGACGAAGTCCGGCCAGCTCTCCTCGGGCTCGGTGAAGTCCTTGATCCGGAACACCCGCTCGCCCTCCAGCCGGCGGGCGGCGTCGAAGCAGGGCCCCTCGCGGAGCCGCTCCTGCAGCCGGTCCGACCGCACCACCAGCCCTTCGGTGGGGGCGAGGGACTCCACTCGGCTGCCGTGGAGCACCAGGATGCCGGCCGCGTCACAGCCCTCCACGATGTTCACCGCGCATGCGCTGATCCGCTCCAGCGTGGCCTCCACGGACTCCTGCGCCAGCAGATCCCGCGCCATGGTGGCCATGCGCTCGGCGAAGGCTTCCCAGTCCATGACCACCATCCGATCACATCGAGCTACTCGTCGCCTCTGAGCGCTTCCCGGTAGTGCTTCGCCCGCTCCGCGTACACCTGGGCGTTCAGCTTGATGCCTTCCCGTTCCTCATCGGTGAGGGGGCGCTTCACCCTCGCAGGCACCCCGGCCACCAGCGAACCGGGCGGTACCTCCATCCCCTGCGGCACCAGGGCCTGGGCCGCGACCAGCGATCCCGCACCGATCCGGGCGCCGTTGAGGACCGTGGCCCCCATGCCGATCAGGACGTCGTCCTCGACCGTACAGCCGTGCACGACCGCATTGTGCCCGACCGAGACCCGCTCGCCGATGGAGACCGGGAACCCGGGGTCGACGTGCACCGTGCAGTTGTCCTGAATGTTGCTGTCCGCGCCGAGGACGATGGGGCCGCCATCGCCCCGCAGCACCGCCTGGTACCAGACGCTGGATCCCGCCGCCAGCACGACATCGCCGATCACCACCGACGTTTGGGCCACGAACGTGTCGGGGTCGATCCGTGGCTCCTTCCCGTCGATGCCGAAGATCAAGGCGCGCACCGTCTCTCCCACCTGGTCGTTCCCTTCGCGTTCCGCGCCCCGGCCGGTAGCTCCGGCAGAGCCGTCCAGCCGGTCCAGCCGGTTCAATCGAGACCGCCGGTCCGCCCTAGTCCCCGGCCGGGACCGGCTCCGGCTCGGCGGTCTCGGAATCGGCCGCCGTGACCGCCGCGGCCTTGGTCTTCTTGGAGCGCCACTTCATGACCAGCATCGAGCCGAGGCCGAAGAGCAGGGCCAGCACGAGCCCGAGCCAGGAGAAGCGCTTCAGCCAGTCCTCGGCGACCTTGCCCAGGGAGTAGATGACCGCTGTGGTGCCCCCGGCCCAGACGATGCCGCCGAGCACATTGGCGATGAGGAACTTCCAGTACGGCATGCGCAGCACGCCCGCGAGCGGCCCCGCGAAGATGCGCAGCAGCGCGATGAACCGGCCGACGAAGACCGCCCACATGCCCCACTTCTGGAAGGAGCGCTCGGCGGTGGCCACGTGCTCGGCGCTGAAGTGCTTGGGGAATTTACGGCCCAGCCAGGCGAGCAGCGGCTGACCGCCCTTGCGGCCGATGAGGTAGCCGATGGAGTCGCCGATCACCGCACCCGCTACGGCACACGTCCCCAGGATGTAGGGGTTGATGTGGTCCTGGGAGGCCGCCAGCAGCGTCGCGCTGACGAGGACGATCTCGCCGGGGAGCGGGATTCCCAAGCTCTCCAGGCCGATGACGATACCCACGAGCAGATACACGCTGACCGCGGGCACGGTCTCGAGCCATTCCTCGATATGCAACGCCGGTTCCTCCCCATGTGGCGACCGCTTCCCGGCGTGCGCCGGACAGGACGCGGCGCACGCCGGGAAGCCTACTCAATCGGCGCGCGGTCGCCATCATCCCCAAGTCGTGCTCCCGCTCGCGTCGGCTCCGGCGAAGGGAGGACGGACTCAGGGCTGAGGAGGACGGACTCAGGGATAGGAAGGACGGACTCAGGACTGGGGGCGCAGGGTCCATACGATGGACATTTCGCCCGTAACCGCGCCGTCCTCGCGTGTGATCGCGACGTTCACCGGGAATTCAGGCCGCTCCCCCGCGTCCAGCTCGGCGACCACCTCGGCGGCGGGCCGGCCGAGGGTGGCGGTCGCGGTGACGGGCCCCTTGGCGAGCTTCTTGTAGCCGATCTCGGCGCGCACGGCCAGCGGTACGGCACGGCCGAGCTGATCGCCGAACGCCGCCAGCACGATGGCGCCGCTCGCGGACTCCGCCAGGGTGAACATCGCGCCCGCGTGGGGGCCGCCGACGTGGTTGTGGAAGTCGGACTGGTCGGGCAGGCACAGCACCGCGCGCTCGGGCGACGCCTCACGGAACTCCAGGTTCAGGGTGCGCACCATGGGCACCGTGGCGGCGAGCATCTCACCGACGGAGGGCAGGGTTTCTGACATGCCCCGGAAGTTACCACCCAGTAGAAAGCGAGGAAAGGGGCAGTTCAAGGGGCAGCCGTAGCAGCTGTCGTCGGCCCCCTCTATCGTTACTGGCCATGTGGCCAGGACAGCAGCCGCCCGGGGGCGAGCAGAACAACCCGCACGATCAGAACCCCTATCAGCAACCGGGGTACCAGCAGCCGGGATACAACCAGCCCAACCCGTATCAGCAGCCGGGGTACCAACAGCCGAATCCCTATCAGCAGCCGCCCCAGCAGCAGCCGGGGCAGTCCGGCCAGCCGCCCCAGCAGCAGCCCGGTTACGGCCCGCCCCAGGGTCCGCCCGGCCAGCAGTGGGGCACTCCGTCCGGCCCGCCCGGCGCACCGCAGCCGCCGCGTGACAACAAGAAGCGCACGACCACCATCGCCATCGTCGCGGCCATCGCGGTCGTCGCGGCCGCGGCCATCACCGGTGCGCTGGTCCTGGGCAAGGACGACAGCGACGGCGGTGACGAGTCGAAGGGGAAGGACAAGACGCCCGCCTCCACGTCGGCCCCGGCCTCCGAGGAGCCGACCGAGGACCCGGGTGGCGGCGGTGCGGACAACCCGCGCGCCGGCGGTGACACCACCGACGTCAAGGCGGTCATACCCGGCTGGAAGCCGGTGGTCAGCCCCAAGCGGCACAACGCCTTCGACGTCCCCCCGGACTGGACGATCGAATCGCCGGGCCTGAGCACCGGTTTCGAGGACGACAAGGGCAAGCCGCTCGTGGTCATGTCCGCTCCGGCGAGGTACAAGAAGGACTACTGCTCGGTCAAGGACAAGGACGGCTACGTCGACAAGAGCCACGCCGCCGGGGCGGGCTCGAAGGGTGCCCAGGGCGCCAAGGACGAGGCGTCGGCCGCCAAGATCGAGGCCGAGAACTGGGTCTTCGCCGCCTTCGACCAGAAGCAGACCGGGACCCGCAAGGTCACCGACGCCAAGAAGTTCAAGAGCGCCCACGGCCTCAAGGGCTACACCGCGTCGGCCACCGTCACCGGGGTGAAGAAGACCGACAAGTGCACCACCGACGGCAAGGCCGTCACCGTGACCTACACGGACACCAACGGCGACTTCGCCACCTGGGTCCTGTACTCGGTCAAGGGCACCAAGGAGGAGGTCAAGGACTCCACCATCAAGAAGATCATGAGTTCGCTGCGGCCGGTGAAGTCGGAGGTCTCCTGACCTTCTGACCGCTCCGACCGTGGCGGCCGGAATTCGGTTGGACGCCGGGGCCCGCCCCCAGGGATAGTCCGGATGTGACGACTCCTCCGGCCCCGCGCCTCCGGCCGCGCCGCCCCGCGTGGGCCGGCCGCAACTACACACTGCTGACCACCGCCGCCGTGGTGACGGGCCTCGGGAACGCCGGAGCCCTCATCGCGGCGGCGTTCGCGGTGCTGGAGGCGGGCGGGGACGGCGGCGACGTCGGGCTGGTGGCGGCGGCCCGCACCCTTCCCCTGGTCGTCTTCCTGCTGATCGGCGGCGCGGTGGCGGACCGGCTGCCCCGCCATCGGGTGATGGTCGCCGCCAACAGCCTCAACTGCCTCTCGCAGGCGGCCTTCGCCGTGCTCGTCCTGTCCGGCGAGGCGCGGCTGTGGCAGATGGCCGTGCTGTCCGCGCTCGGCGGCACCGGGCAGGCGTTCTTCTCCCCCGCCGCCGAGGGCATGCTGCTCTCCAGCGTCAACGGCGAACAGGCCGCCCGCGCCTTCGCGCTGTTCCGGATGGGCATGAACGGTGCGCAGATCGGCGGGGCCGCGCTCGGCGGCGCGCTGGTCGCGGTGGTCGGCCCCGGCTGGGTGCTGGCCGTCGACGCCGCCGCGTTCGCGGTCGCGGGCGCCCTGCGCTCGCTGCTCGACGTCAGCGCCGTCGCCCGGCGGGAGCCCGGCGGAGGCATGCTGCGGGATCTGCGCGAAGGTTGGCGCGAATTCGTCGGCCGGCCCTGGCTGTGGTCGATCGTCGTCCAGTTCTCCGTCGTCAACGCGGTGGTCGGAGCGGCGGAGGCGGTGTTCGGCCCGCTGGTGGCCGAGGACCATCTGGGCGGGGCGCGCCCCTGGGGGCTCGCGCTCGCGGCGTTCGGCGCGGGCACCGTCCTGGGCGGTCTGCTGATGGTGCGCTGGCGGCCGCGCCGGATGCTGCTCGCGGGCTCCCTGTGCGTACTGCCGCTCGCGCTGCCGTCGGCCGCGCTCGCCGTCCCGGTGCCGGTCGCACCGCTGGTCGTGGTGATGTTTCTGGTCGGGGTGTCGGTCGAGGTGTTCGGAGTGTCCTGGATGACCGCGCTGCACCAGGAGATCCCCGAGGACAAGCTGTCGCGGGTCTCGGCGTACGACTGGTTCGGCTCGGTCGCCATGGTGCCGCTGGCCACGGCGCTCGCGGGCCCGGCCGAGGAGGCGTTCGGCCGGGCGGCCTCGCTGTGGGGGTGCTCGGCGCTGATCCTCGCGCTGACGCTGGCGGTGCTGACGGTCCCGGACGTACGGCGGCTGCGCCGGCGCGAGACCCAGCCCGTCGCCGAGGGCGGACCGGCCGCCGCCGCGGACACCGCCCCGGAGCCGGTCAGCCCACGCTGAACGCCCCGTCCGGCGGCTCCGGCGAGGGCGTGGCGTCCTCGTCCCGCACCGGCGCCGCGCCGCCCATGAACCGCTCCAGCGCCTCCCCGTACTCGACCCTGGCCGGGAACGCGTCGGCCGCGGCGCGGCGGGCCAGCACGGCGACCGGCGGTTCGGACTGGGAGGCCACCAGCACGGCGTTGCCGAACCGGCGGCCGCGCAGCACCGACGGCTCCGCGATCAGGGCGAGGTGCGCGAACGCCGTGCGGTAGGTGGCCAGTTGGGAGCGGAGGAAGGCGAACGGCGCCCCGTCGGCCAGATTCGCGGCGTACCACCCGCCCGGCCGCAGCGCTCGGGCCGCGGCGCGGACGTACTCGACGGAGGTCAGATGCGCGGGCACCCGCGAACCGCCGAAGACATCGGCCACGATGACGTCGGCCGACCCCTCGGGCGCGGCCTCCAGCGCGGTCCGGGCGTCCTCCGGCCGCACCGTGACGCCCGCCCCGGACGGCAGCGGAAGGTGCTCGGCGACCAGCTCCAGCAGCCCCCGGTCGGCCTCGATCACCACCTGCCGGGAGCCGGGGCGGGTGGCGGCCAGATACCGAGGCAGCGTCAGCGCCCCGCCACCCAGGTGCAGTACGTCGAGCGGGGCGCCGGGTTCGGCGGCCGCGTCCAGGACATGGGCGATCCGCCGCGTGTACTCGAATTCGAGATGGCCCGGATCGTCCAGGTCGACATACGACTGCGGGGCGCCGTCCACCGTGAGCAGCCAGGCGCGCGGGCGGTCCAGGTCCGGCAACAGCTTGGCGGTGCCGCCGTCCACGGCACGGCTCACGGGTATCGGCTCGTTCACCCTCTCATTGTGCCGTCGCACGCATGCCGTGGCTTCCGCTCGCCCGCCACCCGCACGGCGGAGGCGGGCGAGCGGGGCCGGTGATGGCTACGGCAGCACGGTGGTCACCGTGCCCGCGCCCACCGTGCGGCCGCCCTCGCGGATCGCGAAGCCGAGACCCGGCTCCAGCGGTACGGCACGGCCGAGCTCGACCGTCATGGTGACCGTGTCACCGGGGCGCGCCACCGCGGCGGCCCCGAGGTCCACGGCGCCGACCACATCGGCCGTACGGAGGTAGAACTGCGGGCGGTAGCCGGTGGACACCGGTGTCCGCCGACCGCCCTCGGCCGCCGAGAGGATGTACACCCGCGCGGTGAAGCGCCGCCGCGGCACGACGCTGCCGGGCGCGGCCACCACATGGCCGCGGCGCACCGCGTCCCGCGCCACTCCGCGCAGCAGCAGCGCCACATTGTCGCCCGCCTCGGCCGACTCCATGGACTTGCCGAAGGTCTCCACCCCGGTGACCACCGTGGCCACGTCGGTGCCGGGCACCTCGACACGGTCGCCGACCCGTACCGTGCCGCGCTCGATGGCGCCGGTGACGACCGTGCCGCGGCCGGTGATGGTCAGCACGTTCTCCACCGGTAGCAGGAACGGCGCCCGGGTGTGGCGCACGGGCGTCGGCACGTAGATGTCCACGGCGTCCAGCAGCGCCTCGATCGCCCCGGTCCAGCGCGGGTCGCCCGCCAGCGCCCGCAGCCCGGAGACCCGTACGACGGGCGTGGTGTCGCCGGGGTAGCCGTGCGCGGAGAGCAGCTCGCGCACCTCCAGCTCGACGAGGTCGGTGAGCTCGGGGTCGCCCGCGTCGGCCTTGTTGAGGGCCACCACGATGTGGTCGACGCCGACCTGGCGGGCCAGCAGCACATGCTCGGCGGTCTGCGGCATCACACCGTCGAGCGCGGAGACCACGAGGATCGCCCCGTCGATCTGGGCGGCGCCGGTCACCATGTTCTTGATGAAGTCGGCGTGGCCTGGCATGTCGACATGCGCGTAGTGCCGGGTGTCGGTCTCGTACTCGACATGCGCGATGTTGATGGTGATGCCGCGCGCGGCCTCCTCCGGCGCCCGGTCGATACGGTCCGCCGGCACATAGGCGCCGCCGGTGCCGCGCTCGCTCAGCACCTTGGTGATGGCGGCGGTCAGCGTGGTCTTGCCGTGGTCGACATGGCCCATGGTGCCGATGTTCAGATGCGGCTTGGTGCGCACATACGTCTGCTTGGACATGCGACGGTCTCTCCTCGTCAGCGGGGGTGGGAAGCGCGGACCCCAGAACCTCGCCGACCCTCCCCCTGGGGGATCCGTCGGAGTTGTCCGAGGAGGGTCAGCTTCGGGCGCCGTCGAGGCAGGCGGCGGGAACGGCGGCGGGCGGGTCCGTGGTGAGGGCGGCGACCGCGGCCGGGGCGAGCGAGGGGACGGCAGCCTTCGGCGCGTCCGCGACCGCGGACGTCGGCGTGAGGAAGGCGAGCCGGAACATGCTGTGATCTTCGCGCACTGTTCGGTCCACGTCGAATGGTTTTCGGTGCGTTTCGGTACGCGCGGGGTGGGTGGGGCGGGTGGTTCGGAACCTCTCCCGAGGGGGTTCTGAACCTTCCATCAACGGGGTTCGGAACCCTCCGTGGACGGGGTTCGGAACCCTCCGTCGACGGTCTGCCGACAATCGGACGACAACCCGACGACATCACAGCGTCCGCCGGGCCAGGTCGGTTACGCTCCACCGATGCTCGATGTCGCCCCGCCGCCCGCGAAACCGGCCGCCCGCCGCGCCCGCGCCGTGCTCCTCTCGCCGTGGTCGCGGCTGGGGTTGCTCGCCGCGCTGCTCACGGGTTCCGCGATCGCGGTCTGGCTGTGGCAGCCGCAGCGGCTGCTGACCCACGGCTGGCCGGAGTTGACGGGCGGGACGGCCGTGATGCTGTTCACGGCCGCGTACGGGGTGGGCACCGCCGCGCTGGTGCCCCGGCCGCTGCTGAACCTGGCGGCGGGTGCGCTCTTCGGCATCCAGGCCGGGCTGGCCACGGCCATCGGCGGCACGGTGATCGGCGCCGGGATCGCCTTCGGCCTCGGGCGGCTGCTGGGGCAGGACGCGCTGCGGCCGCTGCTGCGGGGCCGCTGGCTCACGGCGGCGGACCGGCAGTTGAGCCATCACGGGTTCCGGTCGATGCTGGCGATCCGGCTGTTCCCCGGCGTGCCGTTCGCCGCCGCCAACTACTGCGCGGCCGTCTCCCGGATGGGCTGGCCGTCGTTCCTGCTGGCCACCGGGCTGGGCAGTGTGCCGAACACCGCCGCGTACGTGGTGGCGGGCAGCCGCGCCACCACCCCCACCTCGCCCGTCTTCCTCCTCGCGCTGGCCTTCATCACGGTGCCCGCCGTCGCGGGGGCGCTGGTGGCCTGGCGCAAACGCGGCCGTATCCGGCCCGTACGGCCCGTACGGCCCGTACGGCCCACGGAGGACACGGCGGCAGACGAGATGGCGCCGCGGGGCTGACAGGCGGCCCCGGGGGCTGACCGGACCCGGTGGGCTGACCGGGCCGGGGTCCGTCAGCCCCCGGCCGGTCCGGTGGCGGAGGCCGACGTGGCCGCCGCGCGGGCGGACAGCGGCTCGGCGATGTCCTCCAGCGGACGCCGCTCCGCCGGAATCGCGAGGAAGACGGCGACCAGCCCGGTGGCGACCATGAGCGACGCCCCGATGGAGAAGGCCAGCGCGGTGTCGGCGACGACCCCGCTCGCCGTCAGATCCGAGAAGATCAGCGGACCGCTGATGCCTCCGGCCGCCGTGCCGATGGCGTAGAAGAAGGCGATGGCCAGAGCGCGCGTCTCCATCGGGAAGACCTCGCTGACCGTCAGATACGCCGAGCTCGCACCGGCCGAGGCGAAGAAGAGGACCACGCACCAGCAGGCGGTCATCGTGGTCGCGTTGAGCCAGCCGTTGCCGAACATCCAGGCCGTGATGAACAGCAGCACACCGGAGAGGATGTACGTCCCCGAGATCATCGGCCGGCGGCCGACCGTGTCGAAGAGCCTGCCCAGCAGCAATGGCCCGAGGAAGTTGCCGAAGGCGATGACCGCGAAGTAGTAGCCGGTGTTGCCGCTGGGCACGCCGAAGAACTTCACCAGGATCGAGCCGAAGCCGAAGGTGATGGCGTTGTAGAGGAACGCCTGCCCGATGAAGAGGGCCAGCCCCAGGAACGCGCGCCGGGGGTACGCCCGGAAGAGCGTCCGGGCGATCTCGATGAAACCGGTGCTCTTCCGCGTGCGGATGGTGATGGCCTTGTCCGGCTCGGGGAGGCGCCGCCCGGTCTCGTCCTCGATCCGCCGTTCGGCCGCCGCGACCAGTTCCTCGGCGCCCTCCGCCCGGCCGTGGACGAACATCCAGCGCGGGCTCTCGGGGACGTTCCGCCGGACCAGCAGGATGACCAGGCCGAGGACGACGCCGAGGGCGAAGGTGAGCCGCCAGCCGACGTTCACCGCGAAGAAGCTGGTGTTGAGCATCAGCACGGAGAGCAGCGAGCCGCCCATCGCGCCGAGCCAGAAGCTCCCGTTGATGACCAGGTCGACGCGGCCCCGGTACTTGCTGGGGATCAGCTCGTCGATCGCGGAGTTGATGGCCGCGTACTCGCCGCCGATGCCGAAGCCGGTGAGGAAGCGGAAGAGGAAGAACCACCAGACGGAGAAGGAGATGGCGGTGAGCGCGGTGGCGGCCAGATAGACCCCGAGCGTGATGAGGAAGAGCTTCTTGCGGCCGTAGCGGTCGGTGAGCCAGCCGAAGACCAGCGCCCCGGTACAGGCCCCGGCCACATAGAGGGCCGCTGCCATCCCGGTGACCTGCGCGTCGGTGATGGGCAGCCCGCTGCCGGGCTCGGAGAGACGGCCGGCGATATTGCCGACGACGGTCACCTCGAGACCGTCCAGGATCCATACGGTGCCGAGGCCGATCACGATCATCCAGTGCCAGCGTGACCAGGGCAGCCGGTCCAGCCGCGCCGGGACCTCGGTGGTGATCGTCCCGCCCGGCCCGTTCCCGGCGCCGCCCCCGGCCCCGTCCCGTCGGCCGCCCTGTCCTCCGTCGTGCCCGATCGCGGTCATACGGTTCGGCTCCTCGGCTGTCCACGGCTGTCCACGGCTGATCCTCACCGGGCGCCCGCGGCCGGGCGGCCGAGCCCCGAGTACCCAAGGTCAAAGCGCTGAACCGATGGTCTGACCAGGCCCTTGATGGGCCGCGCAGCCGGGGACGCTACGCTGCCCCCACGACCGGCCGTTGATCCTCGACGGTCGGCTTCCCACTGACCGCCCCGCCTGAATCGGTCATGCCTGGACATCTGAGACCAGGGACCGAGCAGCGCACGATCAGCCTTGGATAGCGAAGACTCAATGTCGTGGTTTGAATCATTCATCCTCGGGCTGGTCCAGGGGTTGACTGAGTTTCTTCCGATCTCCTCCAGCGCCCATCTGCGGCTCACGGCCGCGTTCGCCGGCTGGAACGACCCTGGGCCCGCCTTCACCGCGATCACCCAGATCGGCACGGAGCTCGCGGTGCTCATCTACTTCCGCAAGGACATCGTCAGGATCGTGTCGTCCTGGTTCCGCTCGCTCTTCAGCAAGGAGTGGCGTGGCAACCACGACGCCCAGATGGGCTGGCTGGTGATCGTCGGCTCGCTGCCCATCGGCGTGCTCGGGCTCACCCTCCAGGACGCGATCGAGGGTCCGTTCCGCGATCTGCGGCTCATAGCCACGACCCTCGTGGTCATGGGCGTCGTGCTGGGCTTCGCGGACCGGCGTGCGGCCCGCGATGAGACGGGCGGCCGGCATCGCGTCGCCAGCCAGCGCAAGACGCTCCAGGAGCTGAGCATCCGGGACGGGCTCATATTCGGGGTCTGCCAGGCGATGGCGCTGGTGCCGGGCGTCTCCCGGTCGGGCGCCACGATCAGCGGCGGACTGCTGATGGGCTACACCCGAGAGGCCGCGGCCCGCTACTCCTTCCTGCTCGCGGTGCCGGCGGTGCTGGCCTCGGGCGCCTTCGAGCTGAAGGACGCCTCAGAGGGCCATACCGACTGGGGCCCAACGATCTTCGCGACGGTCATCGCCTTCATTGTCGGCTATGTGGTGATCGCGTGGTTCATGAAATTCATTTCAAGCAAGAGCTTTATGCCGTTTGTGATTTACCGGATCCTGCTGGGCATCGCGCTCTTCGCGCTCATCGGCTTCGGTGTGCTGAGCGCCCACGCGGCCGAGTCGGCAGGCTGACGCACTTCTCGGACATCCGCTCGGGCATCCGCTCGGACATCCCCCGGACAGGCAGGGAGATGGGCCGCCGGCCGAGGAGGGAGGAGTCCGGCGGCCCCTTCGCTCAGGTCTGGCGCCCCCTGAGCGGCATGGGACGAGTCAAGCGCCATACAGGGCGCCAGGGAAGGGTGTGCGGTAGATATATGCAAGCACTCGCATCACACCGGGTGTGAATTCCTCACCCAGCGCACACCCCTGCCCTGAGCTGCGGCCTTACGGGGACGATGGCCCCGACGGTCCGGCGACAATCTCCACCAGCTCACTCAACGAGTCGATCCGCCAGTCGGCCATCGCCGCGTCGGCCGTATCGGCCCACAGATACGCCCACGGCCCCCGGCGGATATGCGCGGCGCGCAGCCCGGCGGCCTTCGCCGGGCGGATGTCGAAGGCCGGGTAGTCACCCACGTACACCGTGTCCCCCGGCGCGGCGCCGCCGAGCTCCAGCACCCGCCGGAAGAATGCCGGATCGGGCTTGACGACCCCCCATCCACTGGACGTCGCCACGGCGTCGACCGGCAGCTCCATTCCCCGCAGCAGCTCCCCCATCCGCAGCGACTGGTTTCCGGCCAGCACCACCCGCAGCCCGGACTCCCGCAGCGCGCCGAGCGCGGACCGTACATCCGGGTACAGATCGGACTCGTCCAGCCGCTCCCCCCGCCCCGCCGCCTCCCGCGCCCGACGCTCGGCGTCGATGTCCACGCCGTCCGGCCGCAGCAGCCGGATGGCGTCCCCGTCGTCCCGCCCCTGCGCCACGACGGCCCCCACCAGCGCGGACAGAGTGTGCCGGGGCACCCCGAGCCAGTCGGCCCAGGAGCCCCAGTAGCGGTCCTCACGGACGAGGGTCGAGCCGATATCGAACACCACGCTCTCCATCACCACGGCCCTCTCCTGTCTCCTGTGGCCCGCGGCTCTCCCGTGGCCCGCGGCCCTCACGCCTTCTCCGGCCCCCGGCCCTCCCAGTCCGCGTAACGGATCCGGGCGAGATCCAGCACCTCACCGACCGTGCCCCATTCGTTCTTCCCCAGCCGGGACAGCGGCCGCAGCCTGGTGACCTCGGCATGCCCGTCGACCATCACCTCGTCGTCGATCACGGCATGCACCACCCGCCCGAAGACCACCGTCGAGTTCCCGAGCCCCATCGTGCTGTGCACCACACACTCCAACGCCACCGGCGACCCCGCCACCCGGGGCGGCTTCACCCGCAAGCTCGCCTCCTGCTCCACCCCCACCGCCTCGAACTCGCTCACCCCGTGCGGAAAGTCCGTCGCGGTCGCGTTGACCTGCTCGAACAGCCCCTCGGGAGCGAGATTCACCACGAACTCCCCGGTGTCCTCGACATTCCGCAGTGAATCCTTACGCCCCACGGAGGTGAACTGCACGACGGGCGGAGCCACGGCCGCGACGGTGAAGAACGAATGCGGGGCGAGGTTCGCGGCACCGCCCTGGCCGACGGTCGACACCCAGGCGATCGGCCGGGGCACGATGACCGAGGTCAGCAGCTTGTAGAAGGGGGTGGAGCCCATGGTCTCGGGGTCGAAGTCAATACGCATGCGCCCAGTATCCGCGCAGGCGGCAGCACATCCCAACGAGGGATCGATCCCATCCCGGGCCCGCAGCGGCCGCGTCTCCCGGCCGGTCGTCGTCGCACCCGGCCGTTGATCAGCGTCGCGTCCCGCTTGCGGCCAGGACCTTTCCAGGGTTGAGGATGTGCCGTGGGTCCAGGGCCGCCTTGACCTCGCGGTGGACGCGCAGTCCAGCCGGTCCGAGTTCCTTGGCGAGCCAGTCTCGCTTGAGCAGGCCCACTCCGTGCTCGCCAGTGATCGTGCCGCCCAGGGCCAGGCCAAGGTCCATGATCGCTCCGAACGCCTCGTGGGCCCGTTGCACCTCGCCCTCGTCGTTCCGGTCGAACAGAACATGGGGATGCACGTTGCCGTCACCGGCGTGCGCAACGGTGGTGACACGGACACCGTGCCGCTCGGCGATCGCGGGGAGCCTCTCGACCATCTCGGCGAGTCTGCGGCGCGGTACGCACACGTCATCGGCGAGGTAGCTGCCGAGTCGCTCCGTGGCGATGCCCACGAGGCGCCGTGCCTGGAGCAGGAGTTCGGCCTCGGCCGGGTCCGTGGCGACCAGCGCTTCGCCGCCGTGCGACTCCGCGATCCGCGCAAAACGTTCCAGGTCCCCGCGCGCCAACTCTCCTCGATCGGACTGGGCGATCAGCATCGCCCCGGCGTCGGAGGGGAAACCGAGGTCCTGGTAGCCCGAAACGACGTCCATCGTGGGACGGTCCATGAACTCGAGGAGGCTGGGGCGCGCCCCGTCCGCCATGAAGTCGGGCACGACGGCGCATGCCGCACCAGCGGTGGGAAAGAACGCGACAGCGGTCAGCGGGCGTTCAGCCGCAGGGCGCAACGCCACCGTCACCTCGGTGATCACGCCGAGGGTGCCTTCGGAACCGACGAAAAGGTGGGTCAGGTCGTATCCGGCCACCCCCTTCGCTGTACGCCGACCGGTGCGCAGGACCGTCCCATCGGCCAGTACGACCGTGAGCCCGCGCACGAAGTCGCCAGTCACACCGTATTTCACACAGCACAGGCCTCCGGCGTTGGTTGCCGCGTTCCCTCCCAGGGTGGATGTCTCCCAGGACGAAGGGTCCGGTGGGTAGAACAGTCCGTGCTCGGCCACAGCCCGTGAGAACACCGCATTGACGACGCCCGCTTCGGCCCGTGCCGTCTGGTCGACGGTGTCTATTTCCAGGATGCGGTCCAGGCGTTCCACCGACAGGAGCAGGCAGCCGTCCACGGCGTTGGCGCCGCCCGCGAGCCCGGTGCGGGCCGCCTGCGGGACGACGGGCACGCTGTGCTCGTACGCTCTCCGCATGACCTCGGCCACCTGCTCGGTCGACCGGGGCCGCACGAGCGCGGCGGGGATACCACTGGGGCAGAACGGGGCGTGGTCGGTGCGGTAGGAGGCGAGGATGTCGGGGTCCGTGGTGTAGGCCTCGGCGGGCAGCTCGCCCGCTATTGAGCGCAGTGCGGAGTCGAGCGAAGTCGGAAGAGACGCGGACGCGGACATGGTCGTACTCCTTGTTCCTGGCGGGTCGTCTGAGATCGCGCTGCCCGCCGCCCGATGTGCTGCGAGACCGTGACCGGCGAGGGTCGGGGTCACCCCCCATCGCCTTCCGGCCGGCGCTCCGTGAACGATCGCTCGCCATGCGCGGCGAACGCGTCCAGTACGGCCCGCAGGTCACCACCGCTGATCACTTCGAGCAGCTCACGGTGGCGCTCCACATGAAGGGTCAGGTCTTCATGGCGGTGCTCGCGCTCGTAAAGGTTCATGGCCATGCACAGGACCAGCTGCCGGTACAGCGAGTCGTAGATCTCGACCAGCCTGCGGTGTCCGGCGAGCATCACGAGGGAGCGGTGGAACTCGTAACCGAGCTGGACGAGTTCGGCGCGATCCTCCTTTTCCGCGCTGCGTCGCATGGCTTCGAGGGCGGCGCGCGGGCCGTCAAGGAGAGACGGGTCGCTCACCGGGACGGCGAGTTCGACGGCGAGCCGCTCCAGGGAGGAGCGCAGGGTCAGAATCTCGTGCACGTCCTGGGCCGAGAGTTCCATGACCGTGGCGCCGCGGCGGGGCGCGATGGAGACGAGGCCCTCCTGTTGCAGCAGGCGCAGCGCCTCGCGCAGCGGCGGCCTGCTGACGCCGAGGTCGGCGGTGAGGCGCTCCTCGACGAGACGATCACCCGGGCGCAGGGCACCGGCGAGGATGCGGCGACGCAGTTCCTCCGCGATCAGCTCGACCATGCTCGGGGGGTCGATCCGGCCGGCCGGGGTGCCGGCCATCGCACCTGCTCGCTGAACGGTCGGGCGGCTGGTGCTCGGTGCTGGTTTCATCGGCGCTCCTCATTCTCCTCGATGGGGCGCGACTCCCTGGGGTGGACGGGGTGTTGCAAGACTCTTGTCTATCCCCAACCAGTCGATGTAGACAATAGACGGAGCGCGATTGAAGACAATAGACGGAGCGCTTCGTATGGGATCAACTGCATGACGTGACATGTCAAGGTTCGATGCGCCGTTCGCGCTCCGATCCCACCGCGCCTCACCGCCCCCACCCGCACGGGCCTCACACTCTGCACCCGCTCCGGGATCGGCCCTGGAGTGCCACTTGCCCCTGGAAGGTATGGCCATGAACAACGCGACACTTCTCACGATGTACGACGGACACGTAAGGTCCCGCACCAGGCGGCGGAACGGGTCCACCAGCGCTTCGTGCGCCGGCCCGGCCCGCTGAGGTGCCGGACATGTCGCACGGAGATCAACCGGCCGAAGCCCGGCCGCATGCCGTATCCGTCGGCTTCGTCGGACTTGGCAATATCGGCCTGCCCATGGCCCGCGCGCTCACCGGAGCGGGACACGCCCTCCGCGTACACGACTTGGACCCGCAGCGGATGCAAGCCGCCGAGGACACGGGCATGACCGCGGCGACAGGCGGTGTGAAGGATCTCGCCGGATGCGCGGTCGTTGCCCTGGCCGTCTCCGACGACGCTGCCACGTGCCAGATCTTGACGGGCGACTCGGGACTCCTCGCCTCGCTGGCACCTGGCTCTCTGGTGCTGCTTCACTCGACGCTGCTGCCCGCCACGGTTCACCGGATAGGGCAGGAGGCACAGGCACACGGTGTGGAACTGGTCGAGGCGCCTGTCAGCGGGGGCGCGGAGCGGGCGCTGCGCGGAGAACTGACGGTCATGGCCGGTGGGAGTGAGGCGGCCTTGACCCTTGCCCGCCCCTACCTGGAGGCGATCGCCACCGAGACCGTTCACATTGGGCCGTTGGGCGCCGGAGCGGTGGCCAAACTCGCCAACCAGCTGATGATGTTCTCCGCGCTGGCGGGTGCCTACGAGGCATTGGACCTGGCGAAGGCGTATGGCGTCGATGCCGAGGCCGTTTTGCGGGCCGTGGGCTCCAGCACCGGCGACTCCTGGGTCACCCGGGAATGGGGCTTTTTCGAAGATGTCGCCGCCGCGTACGACCGCGGTGGCGTCCCGCGCCACCAGCGCTCCTGGTCCAAGGACCTGTGGGACGTGCTCTCCATCGCCCGCGATGTCCAGCTGCCCGTGCCGTATGCGGCGCTACTGGCCCAGACACTGGCGCAGCGCATCGAGCGCCGGAGCGCCGAGCAGAACTGACACCCGCACAGCGGCCGCCCCGCGAACAGCTACGTCGCCGAATCCGAGGGGGACTCCAGCAATGACACCCACCGACACCACCGCCCGTACCGACGCTCGTACTGCCCCGCGGCCCGGTGCCCTGGATGGTGTGCGCGTCGTCGACCTCACCCAGGTGATGGCGGGCCCCTTCGCCACGATGCTCCTCGCCGACCTCGGCGCGGACGTCATCAAGGTCGAACAGCCGGGGTCCGGAGACCAGACGCGCGTCTCCTGGGGCTATCCGCCGCCCGGCCGTGACAGTCCCGCCTTCCACGCACTCAATCGCAACAAACGCAGCGTCACCCTGGACCTCGGCTCAGAGCAGGGGAAGTCGGGCTTCCGCCGGCTCCTGGCGGACGCCGACATCGTCGTCGAGAACTTCCGTCCCGGTGTCGCGGCCCGTCTCGGTGTCGACTACGACTCCGTACGCGCGATCAAGCCCGACATCGTCTATGCCTCCGTCTCCGGCTTCGGCCAGTACGGTCCCTACGCGGAGCGCCCCGGCTACGACCTCATCGCCCAGGGCATGGCGGGTGCCATCAGCATCACCGGCGACCCCGATGGCGCCCCGGTCAAATGCGGACTGCCTGTCGGGGACCTCGGTGCGGGGCTGTTCTGCCTCTACGGCATCCTCGGCGCCCATATCCACCGGCTGCGCACCGGAGAGGGCCAGTACCTGGAGACCTCCCTGTACGAGGCCGTACTCGCCCTGTCCGTATGGGAATCCACGGAGTTCTTCAGCACCGCGAAGGCACCCGAGCGCCTCGGTTCGGCCAACCGCATGTCCGCGCCCTACCAGGTGGTGCGCGCCGCCGACGGACACCTCACCATCGCCGCCAACAACCAGCGCCTGTGGCAGCGACTGTGCCAGGCGCTCGGCTTGGAGCACCTGGCCGGGGACGAGCGGTTCGCCACCAACATGGCCCGCATGGAACACCGACCCGAACTGATCGCCCTCATCGAGGGCAGGCTTGCCGCCACCACCGTCGAGGAGGCGGTGAATCTCCTCCTCGACGCGGGTGTCCCCGCCGGCCCCATCCTCGACTACGCCCACATCCTCGCGCACGACCCGCATGCGAAGGTCCGGGCGATGGTTGAGGAGTACGAGCACCCTGTCGAAGGACCCACTCGCGTCCTCGGCTTCCCCGTCAAACTCGGGCGCACCCCGGCCCGCATCCGTCGCCACCCGCCGCTGCTCGGCGAGCACAACGCCGAACTGCTCATGCCCGCCCCGGCGGAGCCCCGATGACCGGCCACTCCGAACCACACGTTCGCTGGGAACGCGACGGAACCCATACCGCCTGCCTCACGTTTTCCCACCCCCGCCTGCGCAACGCTCTGACCCTCTCCATGTACGACGAACTGGAGAAGGCGTGCGACGAGATCGACGCCGCCGACGGCGTGCGCGTCACGGTAGTACGCGGCGCGGGTGAGGCGGCCTTCGCCGCCGGAACCGACATCCGCGAGTTCACCAGCTTCACTTCGGGCGCCGACGGCATCGCCTACGAACACCGCGTGGGCCGCGCCGTGGACCGTCTCGCCGCCCTCCGCATGCCCACGATAGCCATCGTGCGGGGACCGGCCGTCGGAGCCGGCACGATCCTCGCCGCGAGCTGTGACATCGTCCTGGCCACCCCGGATGCCACCTTCGGCGCTCCCATCGGCCGCACCCTGGGCAACTGTCTCGCCCCCGCGGCACTCGCCCGCCTGTACACGGGCTTCGGCCGCTCCCGCACCCTCCAAGCGCTCTACACCGCCCAACTGATCACCGCGGCGCAGGCCCACGAAACGGGCTTCGTCAGCGAGATCGTCCCGCCCGAGGCTCTGGAGGAGCGCGCTGCCGAGCTCTCCTCCCGGATCGCCGGTTGCGCCCCCCTCACCCTTGCCGCCCTGAAGGAGGCCGATCGCAGAGTCCTGGCCACGACGGTCCCCGCGCACGCCGACGACCTGTACGCGACGTGCTACGGCAGCCGCGACTTCGCCGAGGGAGTCACCGCGTTTCTCACCAAGCGCGCCCCCGTCTGGGAAGGTCGATGATGGACCGGACTTTCACGGTCGACGCGCACCACCACTTCTGGCGAAGCGCCCGCCAGCCGCAGCCCTGGCGAACCTCCCACCACGCCATCCTCGCCCGTGACTTCGAGCCGGCTGACCTGGAACCGGCGCTGAAGGACAGCGGTATCGACGGCACGGTCCTCATCCAGTCCGCCGACCTGCCCGAAGAGAACGAGCGCATGCTCGCGTACGCGGCCCAGGCGCCCTGGGTACGCGGTGTCGTCGCCTGGCTTCCGCTCCACGATCCGCCCACGGCCCGAGCCCTCCTCGCAGAGCTGCGCGCCCACCCCCTGATCCGCGGGGTGCGGTGCCTCATCGGCCGCGACGACGCCGAATGGCTCACTGCCCCCGCCACACTCGCCCTCTTCCGTGAACTCGCCGATGCCGACCTGGCCTGGGACATCGTCCCCGTCACCGAAGCCCAGGCCCGACAAGTCGCCGGCGTCGCCGAAGCCGTCCCGCAACTCCGCGTCATCATCGACCATCTGGGCCGTCCCCCGCTGGATGCCATGGCCACCGGCGGCGACCACGAGGTCTGGGGACCGTGGCGGGACCGTATCGCCGCCCTTGGCCGGCTACCCAACCTGGCACTGAAACTCTCCGTGGGCATCGACGTCCTCACCACCTGGCGCACCTGGTCATCCGCCGCCCTCCACCACCCGGCGGCGCACGCACTGCGTCACTTCGGAGCCCACCGGGTGATGCTGGCGAGCAACTGGCCCGTCATCACACTCCACCGCAGCCACAGCGGCGCCTGGAACGATCTCTCCGAGGTGGCCCGCCACGCCCTCCCCACCGACGAGCGGGCGCTGGCCGCCCTCCGCGGAGGCACCGCGATGCGCTGGTACGGCCTGAAGCCCTGAGGCGCGGTCGAAGCCTCCACGATCCAAGCCCACTGGCCTGGGCCTGGTTCCACCTGCCCACACCACCCGTTGCACCCCCACTCACCAGAAGGGAAACCCATGCGTATCGCCCTGGGCAACGACCACGCGGGCCTTGCTCTCAAGGACCACGTACGCAAGGTCCTCGAAGAACTCGGCCACGAAGTCACCGACTTCGGCACCCACGACGACCAGCCCGTCGACTTTCCCGATATCACCCGCGCCACTTGTGAGCCCGTCCGCACCGGAAGGGCCGACCGGGCAGTCCTCGTCTGCGGAACCGGCGTGGGCGCCGTGATCGCCGCGAACAAGATCCCAGGAATCCGCTGCGTCCTGGGTCACGACACCTACTCCGCCCACCAGGGCGTGGAACACGACGACACGAATGCGATCGCCATGGGCGCGTGGCTCATCGGCCCGGCACTGGCACGGGAGGCCCTGGTCGCGTTCCTGGGAGCCCGCTTCGACAACGACGAGGCAACCGCACGCCGCGTCGCCAAGCTGCACGAAATGGAACGCGACGCCGCGGCGGAACTCACCCGCTCCGCCTGACCACGACGCCCCGGCCGGCCATCCCCGGACACGAAGAAGGACACCCATGCCTGACTCGTTTGTGCTACGCCATCCCCAAGACGTCGCCTCACTGGTGAACAGCGGCCGCATCCGCGGCGGCAATGCCAAGTTCGTCGTCGTCATCGCGCTTGCCGGCATCTTCATGGACGCCTACGACTTCACATCGATCGCCTTCGGCCTCAGCTACGTCCAGGAAGCCTTCAACCTGTCCTCGCTCATGCTGGGCATCACCGCGGGCGCCATCCTGGTCGGCGCGCTGATCGGCTCCCTGCTGGGCGGAACACTCATGGACCGCATCGGCCGCGAGAAGGTGTTCACCGCCGACCTCGTCGTGCTGATCATCGCCACCCTCCTGTGCGCGATCGCGCCCAACGCCTGGTTCTTCCTCGCCGCCCGCTTCCTGATGGGCATCTCGGTGGGCATCGACTACCCGGTCGCCTTCAGCTTCATCGCCGAGTACTCCTCGCACCGGAACAAAGGCAGGGCACTCAACCTGTACGCCCCCGTCTGGTACGTGGCGGTGGGATCCACCTTCGTCCTTCTCCTCATCGGCTACTACGTCTTTCAGGCGCTGTCCTGGGACATCGGGGAACTTTGGCGCGTGGTCGTCGGGTTCGGAGTGGTGCCCACCGCGGCGGTCCTCTACCTCCGGCGCAAGTACCTGACGGAGTCCCCGACCTGGGCGGCCATGAACGGAGACCTGCACGAGGCGGCAGCCATCCTGCGCAAGGCCTACGGCGTGGACGTCACCGTCGCCGACGACGCCGTGCTGCGCATGCCGAAGCGCACACGCACCGAACCGGTTCTGCAGAGCTTCGGCCGGCTGTGGAACCGCACCTATCGTCCGCGTACGCTCCTCGCCCTTGTGGTCAACTTCTGCCAGGGCGCGGAGTACTACGCGGTCGGCTTCTCCATCGGGGTGGTGACTCAACAGGTATTCGGCCAGACCATCCTGACCGGCATTGTCGGCCCTCTCGCCTTCAATCTGCTGTTCGGAGTCGGCGGCGGACTGCTCTCCACCTGGCTCGCACCCCGGGTACGCATCAGCAGACTCGCCCTCTGGGGCTTCTGCGGAACCACGGCCTCCTTGCTGCTGGTCAATCTCTTCGGCAAGGAGCCGTTCGACGGCGCCATCTGGATCGCCGCCCTGTTCCTCGGCGTGTTCATCTTCTCCCATGCCGCCGGCCCTGGAACCCAGGGAGCGGTTATCGCCACCTTGTCCTATCCGACCTCGATCAGAGGAGTGGGCGTCGGCTTCGCCCAGTTCGGCAACCGCATCGGCGGCACCATCGGCTTGGTGGCGTGGCCCGCGCTGACCGCGGCATACGGCCTCGACGCACTGCTGTGGCTCGCCCTGATGCCATTCGCGGGACTGCTCTGTCTGCTGGTCATCCGCTGGGACCCGACAGACGAGGACGTGGACGCGGAGGACTACGACACCGCGACCGGTGTCGTTCCCGCCGCAGGACCTACCACACCCCAGACCCCCGTCTCCCCTGGAGGAACGCTGTGACCGACACACCAGACACCACACACCCGGCCGGCCCCTCCCGGCTCCCCGCTCCCGCCGCTGGGCCCGTGGCCTTCGTGGGCCTCGGCGTCATGGGCCTGCCCATGGCACGCAATATCGCGGCCGCCGGTATCGAACTGTGCGTCTACGACGCGTCGTCGCAGGCCTGCGACAGGGCCCGCGGCCAAGGGCTCAAGGTCGCGGGCACCCTTGCGCGGGCGCTCGAGGGAGCGTCCACGGTGATCACCATGCTGCCGGACACCCCTCACGTACGGGAGGTACTACTCGGTCCTGGCGGAGTCCTCGAGTACTGCGCCGAGGGAACGGTGGTCGTGGACATGAGTACGATCTCGCCCCTTGCCACACAAGAGCTCGCGGCCGAACTCGCCGACCGGCGGCTCGCCTTGGTCGACGCGCCCGTCAGCGGCGGGGTGCGCGGAGCGGTATCGGGAGCACTGTCCATCATGGCGGGAGGCACGGCCGAGGCGCTGGCCCGCGTCCGTCCCGTACTGGAGACCATGGGCTCGACCACCGATGTGGGCCCGGTCGGTTCAGGGCAAGTGGTCAAGGCCTGCAATCAGGTCGCGGTGGCGCTCGCCATCCAGGCGGCGTGCGAGGCGTTCACCCTGGGTTCCCGCTTCGGCGTGCAACCGCAAGTGCTGCGTCAAGCGCTCCTGGGCGGCGCCGCGTCGTCCTGGGTACTCGAACATCTCGCCCCGCAGATGATCGACGGGGACGACAGCGCGGGATTCCGTGTCGCCCTCCAGGTCAAGGATCTGCGCATCGCGGTGGACACGGCGGCGGCCCAGGGCATGCCGCTACCCGGGGCGTCCGGGGTGCTGCAGCTGTACCTGGAGGCCATGTCACACGGGCAGGAGGCCGACGGTAACCAGGCCCTCGCACGTGTCTACGAACGCATGGCGCACGTCCGTATCGCCTCACCGATGAACACATCCAGCAGCGACACTTCGGTGACCTTCTAATCCAGGACGCGGCCCTTGGTTTCCGGCAGTAGCCAGATGAACAGGAGGGTCAGGACGGTACAGATCATCACCACGGTGACGATTGCCCTGCCCAGCCCGCTTCCCGCCGCTGCCCAGCCGATGAACGCCGGGCTGAACGCCGCGACACCGCGCCCGACGTTGTACGTGACGCCCGCGCCGGTGCCGCGGACGCGTGCCGGGAACAGCTCGGTGAACAGGGCGCCCTTGCCTGACGCCTGGGCCGAGATGAAGAAGCCGACCACGAACGCGAGCAGCAGGTTGTACCAGAGGGCATCGAGCGGAACTGCCATGAACAGGAATCCGAACACTGTCGTTCCCAGATAGAAAACCGTGAACGCCCAGCGTCGTCCGATGCGGTCGTGCAGGTGGCCGCCGAGCACATAGCCGAGCCAGTTCCCGGCGATCATGAACCAGATGTACATTGCGGTGTCGCTGACGCTGAGCCCACGGTCTTCCTTCAGGTACAGCGGAATCCAGGTCTGCATCGCGTAGGTGCTTGCCAGACCGCTCGCACCGAACAGCGTGCCCAACACGGTGTGTTTGCGTAGTCCTGGAGCGAAAAGCTCGGCGAATGCGCCCTGTTCGCGCGGCTTCCGTTGCACCTGGGTCGTCGGCACGTCGCGTAGCTTCCGCCGGATCAGCAGAGCCACCAGCGCGGGCAGGACGCCGGTCACAAACATCACCCGCCACGCGGCCGTCTCCGGCAACCAGGCGTTGCTGAGCAGGTAGGCGAGGTTCGCGCCGGCCCAGCCCACGGACCACGCGGACTGGATCCATGCCAGCACCCTCCCCCGGCGCTCCGGAGCCGCGTATTCCGCCATGAGCGCGGCACCCACCGGCCATTCGGCACCGAAGAAGAGACCTTCGAGCGTGTGCCACAACAGCAGCTGCTCGAAGTTCTGCGAGGTGGCGGTGAGGCCCGTGAACAGGGCGTAAGCGCCGATTACCAGTACCAGGACCTGGACCCGGCCGAAGCGGTCCGCCAGCCTGCCGCCGACCACGCCGCCGACAGCGGAGCTGATGAGCGCGCAGGAGGTGGCCAACCCGCCCTGCCCCGTGGTGAGGCCGAATGTGGCGATGATCCCGCCGAGGGCGAGGGGGAACATCTGGTTGGTGAATCCGTCCAGGCCCCAGCCGGTCCAGGTTGCCCAGGTCACCCGCCGAACGAGGGATCTGTCGACGCCGGCGGAAGAGGGAGCAGTCGATGTGGTGGTCATGCGTGCACTCCGATCGGTCAATACCAGGGTTCGATCAGCGCCGTGGGACCGCGGTCACTCAGTCGGCCGACCGGAATCCGTAGAGGTCGCGTGCCGCTTGCTCGGTGATTCGCCCATTGCGCAGGTCCTCGCGCACCCGTTCCGGACTACGTGAGGCCGGGTCGCCGAAGCCACCGCTGCCGGGGCTTTCCACCCGGAGTACATCGCCCTGGCGCAGCTGTACGCCGGACACCCGCCCGCCCGGCAGCCGGTGCTCGTCGTCCCGGCCGGGGTTGACGATGAAGCGTCCGAGACTCCCGTCGTGACCGCCGTTCAGGCCCCATGGCCGGGTTGCCTGCCGGTCGGCATGCGCGGAGAATTCCGCACTGTCACCGAGGATGCGTACGTCCCGGCGCACTCCGAGGCCGCCGCGGTGGGTGCCCGCGCCGCCGGAGTCGGGTATCAGCTCGTAGGTGTCGACCAGCAGCGGGTATTCCTGTTCCAGCGCCTCGATCGGCAGGTTCGAGGAGTTGGTGATGTGCACTTGGACAGCGTCCAGACCGTCCTTCGTAGTCCGGGCACCGCCGCCCCCGGCGACCACCTCCGGGTAGACGAAGAAGTCGCCGTCGCACTCCCCGGAGAACGTCACATAGGTGACGGTGCTGTGGCTGGCGGCAGGAACCCGCTCCGGTACCGCGGCGGCCAGCGCGCCCAGTACCACGTCGGCCACCCGCTGGCAGGTGTCGGTGCGGGCGGTCACCGGCGCGGGCTCGACCGGGTTGACGATGCTGCCGTGCGGCGCGTCGATCCGCACCGCGTCGAAAAACCCGCCGTTGGGCGGAATTCCCGGATCCAGCACGGCCTTCAGCGCATAGTAGACGGTCGCTTCCAGCGCCGGGCGCACCACGTTGATGCCGACCGGCGACTGCGGACCGGTACCCGCGAAGTCCAGCGAAACGTGTTCGCCGTCAACGGTGATCGCCACCGCGATCGCGGTGGCGGGGCCGTCGCTGGGGTCCATCAGGTCGTGGAATCGGTACGTACCGTCCGGGACCTCGCGCAACGCCGCCGCCAGCCGCTTGCGGGAGTGGTCGAGCAGGTATGCGGTGGCCGCGCCGACCGTCTCCCGGCCATGGCGCCGGTGCACCTCGCGCAGCTGCCGCTCCCCGATCTCCACCGAGGCCAGCTGGGCGAGCATGTCACCGCGCCGCTCCTGGGGCAGCCGCGAGTTCAGCCCGATGAATGCCAACGGCGCCTGCTCGACACCGTCCATCGTGGCGAACTTGACCAGCGGAATGCGCAGGCCCTCCTGAAAAAGCGAGTTCGAGTCACCGGCGTTACTGCCAGGAACCCGGCCGCCGATGTCGGAGTGGTGCGCGATGTTCGCGCTGTAGCCGATCAACTCACCGTCGGCGAACACCGGTTTGACCATGGTGATGTCCGGCAGATGGGTGCCGCCGCCGTGGTAGGGATCGTTGGTGATGAACACATCCCCCGGCCGCACTGTCAGCTCGGAGGCCACCAGCGAGTCGATCAGGCCGGTCATCGATCCCATGTGGATCGGCATGTTCTCGGCCTGCGCGACCAACTTGCCGTGCTCATCGAACAGCGCAGTCGAACAGTCCGAGCGTTCCTTGATGTTCGTCGAGTAGCTCGCCCGGCGCAGCACCGCGCCCATCTCCTCGGCGACGGTCACCAGGGACGCGCCGATCACCTGCACTGTGATGGGGTCGAGAGTCTTCATCGCTGCTCCACTTCGATGATGAGGTTGCCGTAGCGGTCGACGCGCGCGGTGGCGTCCGGGGTGATGACCGTGGTGGTGTCGAGCTGTTCGACGATCGCCGGGCCCGGCAGTACGGTGCCCGCCCGCAGGCCCGTGCGGTCGTAGACCGGGGTGTCAACCGGGCCGGACGCGTCGAAGTCGACCCGGCGGCGGCCGATCAGCGCTTCCCCTGACTCGGAGCCTTCCGCGATGGCCGGCAGCTCCGGCTTGTCGACCGCCGCGGCGGCGGTCAGCTGCACTTCCACGATCTGCACCCGAGCGTCGCGGTGTGCGAAGCCGTAGCTCTTGGCGTGCAGGTCATGGAACGCCGCTACGATCTCGGCCACCGCACCGGAGTCGAACCGCGCCGCGTCGATCACCCGCTGCGGCAAGGCAACCGACAGCTCGAAATTCTGCCGGGCGTAGCGCATCTTGGCTTCTCCGGTGATCTTCGTGTCCGCACCGGGCGGCGCTTCGGATGCCAGCCAGCCACGAGCCGATTCGTACACCTCGTGCAGCACCTCGTTGAGCTTGTCGGGGTCGCGCTCGTCGGCCTCCTCCAGCACGGCCTTGGCGAACTCGGTGCGGATGTCGGTGACGAGCAGTCCCAGCGCGCACAGCGTGCCCGGATTCGGCGGCACCAGCACGGTGCTCATGCCGACCTCGTGAGCGACCTCGACCGCGTGCAGCGGGCCGGCCCCGCCGAAGGCGACCAGGACATAACCGCGCGGGTCTTCGCCCGCCTCCACCGAAACCTTGCGCACCGCTCCGGCCATGTTGACCGCCGCGATCCGCCCGATGCCGCGTGCGGCCACCGACCGGTCGGCCCCCATCGCCCGCGCGACGCTGTCCACGGCACGCCCGGCTGCCGCGTAGTCCACGGCGAGCGCGCCGCCCAGGACGTACTCCGGGTTCAACCGTCCACGGAGGACATTCGCGTCGGTGACGGTCGGTTCGACGCCGCCCCGCCCGTAGGCGGCCGGGCCGGGCTGCGAACCGGCGCTGCTCGGGCCGACCTCCAGCGCCCCGCCGGAGTCCACCCGGGCGATGCTGCCGCCGCCGGCACCGACGGTGTGGATGTCCAGCGACGGCGTGCGGACCGGGCGGTGGTTGATCCGGCGCTGCGAGGACACCAGTGCCCGCCCGTCGCGTACGAGGCAGACATCGGTGCTGGTACCGCCCATATCGAAGGTGATCAGGTTGGAGAAACCGGCCTGCCCGGCCACATGCGAAGCCGCGACGACGCCCGCCGAAGGCCCGGACAACAGCGTGGTCACCGGGTACCGGCTCACCGAGTCCAGCGACATCATGCCGCCGCTGGAGCCGATCACCCTGGGCTCGACCGGCACCCCGGTCGCCCGGATCCGCTCGGCCAGCCGCGACATATACCGGTTGATCTTCGGGCCGACGTAGGCGTTGACCACGGTGGTCGAGAACCGCTCGAACTCCCGGAACACCGGCGCCACCTCGGCGGAGGCACACACGTAGACCTCCGGTAGAGCGGCCCGCAACCGGTCGGCGACCTCCCGTTCGTGGTCTCCGTTGCGGTAACTGTGCAGGAAGCAGACCGCAACCGCCTCGGGCTCCGCCTCGCGGACCCGATCCACCGCGGCGGCGATGTCGTCCTCGTCCAGCGGGGTGAGCACCTTGCCTTCCGCGGACATCCGCTCGACGACCGCGTGCACCAGCGACCTCGGGACCAGCGAAGGCGCCTTGTCCGCGTCCATGTCGTAGAGGTCGGGGCGTTGCTGGCGGCCGATCTCCAGGATGTCCCGCAGTCCCGTGGTGGTCACCAAAGCGGTGAGTGCGCCGTTGGACTCCAGTACGGTGTTGGTCGCAACGGTGGTGCCGTGCCCGAGATATCCGACCTCCCCGGGGTCCGCGTCGGCTTGTCGCAGTACCGCACGGACACCTTCGGCGACCGCCACGGACTGGTCGTCGGTGGTCGAAGGCAGCTTGTGGATGTAAAACCGGCCTGTAGCCGCGTCCAGGGCGGTCACGTCGGTGAACGTGCCGCCGACGTCGATTCCGATGCGGAGCATGGAAATCCCTTCGGGATGGAGATCAGGCCAGCCGCGACAGCGACAGGTGGTCAATGGGGACATCGGTACGGCCGGTCAGCAGCAGGTCCACGGCGGACCTGGCGAACACCGGAGCCAGCTTGAAACCGTGCCCGGAGAACCCGCCCATGATCAGGACATTGGGCCGCTCCGGGTCGCGGCCGATGATGCCGTGGTTGTCCGCGGTGTAGCCCTCCATGAACGTACGCACCACGGCGGGCCGCGTCGGCAGGCCGTTCAGGCACCGCGACACCGCAGCCGACACACGCGGGACATATTCCGGCTCCACCACCGGGTCGAGCCGGTCCGGATCGTCCACAACGGACTTCGGCACATGCAGGTTGATCTTCAGGCCACCACCGACGTCCGGGAAGAAGGAGAAGGTGTTCTCCCCGCTGCTGCGGCGGATTCCCACCGGGAAGTGCTCGGGAGCCCATCCCGGTCCGGCATCGAACCAGCACAGCACGGCGCGGCGGATCTCGACCTCGCGCGCAAGCCTCGGCACGCTGCGGGTGATCCAAGGGCCGGTGCACACGACCGCCTGGTCGAACTTCTCGACCTTGACTTCGTCGCCCCGGCGGTAGTGGACGGCCACACCGGTGTCGGTGTCGACGACATCGACGACGGAGTGGCCGGTATGGATCAACGCACCGGCTTTCTGGGCGAGCAGGGCGGTTTCGGTCACCGCGCGGTGCGGATGCAGCAGCCCACCCTGCCGGTCGAGTAGCACCACGTCGTCGTCGAAGAGCCGGTGCTGCGGAAACCGGCGCGCCGTCTGACGGTGGTCGAGCCGCTCGACGTCGAGTCCCCATTGCTCGGACACGTCGACGACGGTGCGCACATCGGGATCCTGCGCCGACCCGATGGTCAGCGCCCCGCACGGATCGAGCAGCCTGACGCCGGCCTGCGCGCCGAGCCGGTCCCACGCGCGCCGGGCCTCGCGCAACAAGGGCACGTAACTGCCGCCCTCCTTGTAGGCGACGCGGAAGATACGGGTTTCCCCGCCCGCGGCGCCCCGTTCGTGGCCGACGTCGAACTGCTCGAACCCGGTCACAGGCACGCCGATGGTCGCGAGCCTGTGCAAGACCTGGCTGCCCATCGTGCCCACGCCGATGACGGCGACTCTCGGCTGGTGGCGTGGTTTCATCGCTGTCTCCGCAGGTGTCGGGAGCCGTTTGCGCGAGGAACGTAGCATTCACATCACACACAGACAATGGATGAAGCAAACACTTCATCCCTGGATGGACAATGGACGACGTGAACACTTCAGCGAGCGAGACCTTGGGGCACCGCATCCGCAACCGCTCCGCGACGCTCTCCACCGGAGAACGGGCGGTGGCCGACTACCTGCAACGACACCCCGAGCAAACGGCCATCTCCTCGGCCGCGAAGCTCGGCGAGATCACCGGGACCAGCGACGCCACAGTGATCCGCACGGCCCGCAAGCTCGGCTTCGACGGACTCAACGACCTCAAGCGCAGCCTGGTCGAGCACCTGACCCGCCGCCGCAATCCCGCGCAGGTCCTCGACGACCGGGTGCAGCGGCTGAGCCCGGCGGAGCACGGCGTGCTGCGACCAGTGATCGACGCCGGGCTCGCGCTGCTCGGTGAGGTGCCCGCCCTCGTCGAGAGTGACGAGTGGTCCCGCTCGGTGGCGGCGATCAACGAGGCCGAGCATGTCTGGGCGTACGGCATCGGCCCCGGCGCCTCCGTCGCCGAACACCTCGCCTTGAGCCTCAGGCGCGTGGGCAAGGCGGCCGATGCCTGGACGGCGACCGGATTCCGCCTCGCCGACGACCTCCTGCGGCTGCAACCCTCCCACGCGGTGGTCGCCGTCGCCCCACTGCGGGTGTTCCGCGAGATCGGCATCCTTCTCGATCACGCCCATCGCGTCGGCGCGAGCAGCATTCTGCTCACCGAAGCCACCGACGAAGGCAGGGGAACCCGGGCGGACATCTTGCTGCCGTTGCCCGACTCGACCGACGGGGCGGCGAACGAACTCATCGCGCCGCTGACGATCCTGCACGCCATCGTGCTGGAGCTGGTCGCGGCGCGGCGTTCCTCCGCCGTCGACCACTACCAGCAGCTCAACGCCCTGCGTACCGAGATCGCGGGCACCGAACTCGACATCAGCCAGCTGCCGGAGCTATGAGCCATGCATGGTTGTGGTCATGCCGCCGGACCTCTCAATGCTTATTCGTCCGCTCGACCGAAGTAAGAGGCGATAAGCGCGTTGAGAGGCAGAGACGAAAAGTGAGCGAGCGCTGTAGGAGCCGCCTATAGCGCTTGGGAACAGGCGGGACCGGGCGGCGTCGAGCGCCCGAAGGTGCGGCGGTAGGCGGTGGGGGTGGTGCCCAGCGCGCGCCGGAAGTGCAGCCGCAGGTTGGCCGCCGTGCCCAGCCCGCAGCCCCGCGCCACCCGGTCCACCGAGTGGTCCGTGGTTTCCAGCAGTTCCCGCGCCCTGCTGAGGCGGGCGCCCTGCAACCACTGCAACGGGGTCGTGCCCGTCTCCTCGGTGAACCGGCGCATGAAAGTACGCTGCGAGAGACCCGCGTGCCGGGCGAGCACGCGCAGCGTGAGCGGCTCGCCGAGCCGCTCCAGGGCCCATCCCCGGGTACCGGACAGCGACGCCTCACCGGCCACCGCGACGGGAGCCGGTACGTACTGGGCCTGCCCGCCATCCCGGTGCGGGGCGGCCACCAGACCGCGGGCGATCTCGTTCGCCACCACCGCCCCCAGGTCGCGGCGCACGAGGTGCAGACACAGGTCGATGCCGCAGCACACCCCGGCCGAGGTGAGCACGTCGCCCTCGTCGACGTAGAGCACGTCGCGGTCGACCGTGACGGCCGGGAAGCCCCGCTCGAACTCGTCGATATGCCTCCAGTGGGTCGTGGCGTGCAGCCCGTCCAGCACGCCCGCCGCGGCCAGTGCGAAGGCGCCCGTGCAGATCGACACCACACGTTTGCCCCGGTCGCGGGCCTCGGCCAGCGTGCTGAGCACGGCGTCCGGCGGCCGGAGGATCGGTTCGAATCCCGGCACGATCACGGTGTCGGCGCCGCGCACCTGCTCCAGTCCCCCGTCGGCGACCAGGGCGAAACCCGCGGTGGTGGTCACCTTCGCGTCCAGCGCGCACAGGGTCATCTCATAGGGGGTTTCCGGCCGGGTGGTGAAGATCTGCGTCGGGATCGCCAGGTCGAGCGGGGTGACCCCGTCCAGCGCCAGGACCGCGACTCGATGCACTGTCATGGCAAGATCCTATCGAAGTGAGGTAATTTTGCCTCTCGCCAGGTCAGGGCGGTCGCGGCCAGGCTGAAGACATGACCGGACCTACCCGCGAGGCGACCGCCGACCTGATCACGCTGCCCGGCACACCGCTTGCCGACGCCGTCATGGATCTCATCCGGCCGGTGGAAACGCCGTCCGTGTTCAACCACAGCATCCGCAGTTACCTGTTCGCCCGGCTGGTGGCCGGCCGCCTCGGCCTGGCCGTCGGCCACGACTACCACGACGACCTGCTGTTCGCCGCGTGCGCGATGCACGACCTCGGCGTGGCGTCGGACGGCCCGCACGGCCGGCGGTTCGAGGTCGAAGGCGCCGACCGGGCCGCCACATTCCTCACCGACCGCGGAGTGCCCGCGGCCGACGCCGACCAGGTCTGGCAGGCCATCGCCCTGCACACCTCGCCGGGTATCGCGGAACGCCGCGGCACGCTGTGCGTGCTCGTCCGCGAAGGCGTCGCCCTCGACTTCGGCGGCCCACTGGGTGCCGACCACGTCGAAGCCGTCACCGATGAGCAGGCCGACGCGGTGCACGCCGCCTATCCACGGCTGGACATGATCCGCTCACTCACCGACGCGATCGTCGCGCAGGCCGCGAAAAACCCGAAGAACGCACCCCGGTACACGATCCCCGGCGAATTCCTCCGCGAACGCGAGACCTTCGGCCGGACCCGGCTGGAGCACGCCTGCCGTTCGTCCCGCTGGGGCAACTGACCCCACGGACTCCACCGCCCCGTCAACAAGGAAAAGGAACCACCACAATGACCGTCCACACCGTCGAGGTCCCCGAGGACAACACGGTCTTCGGGCAAACCACCGGCGCCTTCGCGAGCTTCGGCTATTCCGCCGCGGTCCGCGCGCACGGCCTCCTGTTCATCGCCGGAACGATCGGTCGCCGCGCCGACGGAACCATCCCGGACACCATCGAGGAACAGACCGAGATCGCCATCCGGAAGATCGAGGAGATCCTTCGGCTGGAGAATCTCGACCTGACCGCCCTCGTCGACGTCACCAGCTACCACGTCGACATCCGCCGGCACCTGCCCGGCTTCGTCGAGGCCAAACAGCGCCTCGTCGAAGCGCCCTACCCGACCTGGACGATCATCGGGGTCAGCGGCCTCGCCAGCCCGGGACTCCTCGTCGAAATCCGCGCGACCGCCGCGTATCCCGACGCGGCCCGGTAGACCGCCGCTCCTGGGCCCGCTCCCGGGCCCAGGAGCCCGTCACGACTGACGCGGTTGCGAGGTTCGCGATCCAGGATCGATCAGGAATCGCAGAGGCCGGTGCAGGCGTACAACCCCAGGGTGCCGCAGCCGAATTGCGTGGTGGAGCAGTCGAAATCGAACTGACACTTGATCACCGTGCCGCACCATGGGTCAGCCTGGGAACAGTTGCAGTCACGCAAGGCGGACGCCGCGCCGTGCGGCGCTTCCCTGTGCGCCGTTCTCGGCTCGGCGGGCGAGCCGAGAACGGTGAAGAGCGCGGCGGCCTCGTCGTAGCCGAAGGCATCACGTGCGCGACGTCCGAAGTCGACGTCCCACGCGCTGGGCGCCCGGCGCGGGGCGCTCAGCCCAGCCGGGGTGGCGGCGGAACGAGCGGCGGCGAGCACCGCGGACTGGTCACCGGTCAGATCCGGGTTGCTCGCCCGGTAGCGGTCGAACTGCTCCCGCCAAAAGGCGCTGCGAAGTTGCGGGGTGATCTGCCGGTAGATGGCACGGCGGTAGTCGAGCGGATAGCCGACGAAGTCGTCGTACGTGGTGGGCAGCTTGTGGGCGTTCGCGCGTACCCAGGCACCAGCGGGGTCGCTGGCGTAGGCGGGGAGCTGTCCGCGGATGATCAGCGTTCCGGCGATGGCGGTTCCCGCACCGAATTGCAGGAACTTCTTCCGGGTGACCCCGCGGCCGTGCTCCTCGTTGTGGGCGGCGGTGAGTTCATTGCGCAGCCCGCCCAGGGCGTATGTGACCTTCACCGATGACACAGGGCCGAGGTGCCGCAGCAGGGGGAAGACCATTGAACGTCCGGTCCACGCGCGCACCGAGCCGACGGTGACGCGGAAGAGCACGGGTTTCCATTCAGCGTCCTCACCCAGGGTGGCCTGTCGCCACTCCACCGCTTCCGGGTGATTCAGCGGAACGGTCTCCAGTCGTCCGGAGCAAGCTTTCCGAATCCTCTCGGAGAGGCGCCTGCAGCTACCACAAGACGAGTCGAAGGCTAAGACCCAACGACTCGACGGAACGGATTCCCGAGATGTCATTGCGTTCCTCCGTCTGTGAGAGAACAAGAGGTATAGCGCGAGCGGGACGGGACCGGTCCCGTCCCGCTCGCCACTTGGCGGGTCACTCGTGGCGGGGAGGGCGCGGGTCTTCCAGGCGGGAGAGCCAGGTCGTGAGCAGTGCTTCGAGCGTCTCTGCCTCCACCGGCGTCAGCAGATTCAGCAGGTGGCGTTCGTTGCGCATATGGTCGGTGAACGCCTGGTCGATCAGTTCGCGCCCGGGTCCGGTGAGGGCGACGATCCTGCCACGCTGGTCGTCGTCCGAGCGGCGGCGGGTGACGAGTCCGGCGCGCTCGAGGCGGTCGATCCTCTTGGTCATCGCACCGGTGGTGACCATGGTGTGGGCGGCGAGCTCGCCAGGAGCGCGTTCATAGGGTTCGCCGACGCGGCGCAGTGCGCACAGGACGTCGAACTCTCCCTCGTTGAGGTCGTAGCGGCCGTATACGCGGCAGAGTTCTTCGGTGAGCCGGCCGGCCAGGCGGTGCAGTCGGCCGATCACTCCCTGCGGAGAGGTGTCGACGTCGGGCCGTTCGCGGCGCCAGTCGGCCTGGATGCGGGCCACGCGGTCCAGCGGTTGCCGATGTTCCATGGAAGACAAATATAGCTTCCCGGGAAGCTATATTTGTCTTCCATGGAAGCTAATGCGCGTTGGGTGGCGCTGACCGCGGTCGCGCCGGTGGCGTGGGGAGCCAACTACTTCGTCACCCACGAGTTCCTCCCCGCCGGGAGCCCGCTGTACGGGGCCGCTCTGCGGGCGCTGCCCGCGGGGCTCGTCCTGCTGGCGTTGTGCCGGTGGCGTCGGCCGCACGGTGCGTGGTGGTGGCGGTCCGCGGTGCTCGGATCGCTCAACGTGAGTGTGTTCTTCGTCCTCGTCTACGTCGCCTCCCAGCTGCTGCCGACGAGCGTCGCATCGACCGTCATGGCGGTGTCCCCGCTGACGATGACGCTCATCGCCTGGCCCCTGGTGGCCGAACGGCCCAGGACCGCGCACCTGTCCGGTGCCGTGGTCGGGCTCGCCGGGGTGTGCCTCATGCTGCTCTCGGGAGCGGAAGGGGTGAGCGTGCCGGGAGTTCTCGCTTCGGCCGCCGCCATGCTGGTGTCGTCCTTCGGTCACATCCTGACCAAGCGGTGGAGCGCCGGTACCGATGTGCTCGCCTCGACCGCCTGGCAGCTGACCGCCGGAGGGCTGTTCCTGCTTCCGGCCGCCGCGGTGGTGGAGGGCCCTCCACCCGCCCTCTCCACACCGGCGGTCGTCGCCTTCGGCTACGTCTCCCTGGTCGCCACCGCGCTGGCCTTCACCGCCTGGTTCACCGGGCTGCGGCACCTGCCCGCGGGGACCGTGGGTCTGATCGGGCTGCTCAACCCCGTCACGGGCGTGCTGCTCGGCACCACGGTCGCCACGGAGGTGCTGACCGTCCAGCAACTGTGCGGACTGGTCCTCGTCCTGGCCGGAGTCGTCCTCGGCCGGCCCACCCGCGCGGGCCGACGTGGCACCGGCCGGACGCCCGCTCAACCTGACACACACGCCCACCCCGTACGGGATTCCTCACCCTCCCATCCTCAACACCGGTGAGGACACTGGGAGTTTGGCTAGGGTGCTCCCGAAAGGCAGCGCGGGGAGGCACTCATGGGGTACGGGTGGCCCCATGTCTCGCACGTTGAGTTCAACGAAAACCCGCGCCGCGCTCCGCGTATCGTCGCGTATCTCCCTCGAATTGCTTTTGATCCTCGTCATGGCCGCGGCGGTGCTGTGGGCCCTGGGCCAGATGTGGTCGGTCATCTGGCCGCTCGTCGTCGGCCTGCTCCTCACGACGCTTACCTGGCCCCTGGCCCGCGTTCTGCGCGGGTGGGGGTGGCCTCCCGCGCTGGCCGCCTCGGTCGTGACCCTGCTGTTCCTCCTGGTCGCCACGGGTATCGTGGCGCTGATCGCGGTGCCCGTGGCATCCCAGTCCGGTGAACTGGCCGACGGCGTGACCGAAGGCATCCAGCGGGTGCGTGAATGGGCCGCCGGGCCGCCGCTGAACATCGACGATGCCCAGATCGCGCAGGCCACCGACTCCGCGGCCGCCCGGTTGCAGAGCAGTGCGGGCAGCTTGGTCACCGCTGTCGTCGCGGGGGTGAGCACAGTGGTCGACGGTGTGATCACCGCCGTCCTGGCGCTCTTCTTGATGTTCTTCTTCCTCAAGGACGGCCCCCGGTTCCTGCCGTGGCTCGCCCGTCAGCTCCCCGGCCGGCTCGCCACCGACATCCCCGCCGTGGCCGAGCGCAGCTGGGACACCCTCGGCGCCTTCGTGCGTTCCCAGGCGTTGGTGGGCCTGCTCGACGCCATCCTCATCGGGCTCGGGCTGTGGGCTCTGGGAGTACCGCTGGTGCTGCCGCTGGCGGTCCTCACCTTCATCTCCGCGTTCATCCCCGTCGTGGGGGCCTTGTTCGCGGGTGTGGTCGCGGTGCTCATCGCGTTGGTGTTCAACGGTCCGACGGACGCGCTGATCGCGCTGGCGATCATCATCGTGGTGCAGCAGCTCGAGGGCAATGTGTTCCAGCCCATGATCCAAAGCCGCGGCCTCGGCCTGCACGCGGCGGTCGTCCTGCTGGCGGTGACACTGGGCAGCAGCCTGGCCGGGATCGTGGGCAGTCTGCTCGCCGTACCGGTGGCCGCGCTGATCGCGGTGGCCTGGAACTACGTACGCGAACAGCTCAGCCATCCGCCACAGGAGCCGGAGAGCGACGAGCAGCCCGCCGGTGGCGCTGTCGTGTCGTAGCCCCTCGGCGTCGTGCGCCGGGGGCAAGGCCCCCGGCGCCGCTGGGGCGGATCCTCACAGTTCGCCGAGCCAGGACTCCGCTGTCATGACCCGCGCGCCCCGTCCGGGGAAGATTCGTGCCATGAGGAAGTCATGGACGTCCGCCTCGGCGTCCGCGCAGGCGTCGCTCAGGACGGTGACCCTGTAGTCGCGGTCCAGGGCGTCGTAGAGCGTTGCCGCGACCATCGCACCGGTCGCCACGCCTGTCAGCGCGATCGATTCCACATGGTGGGCACGCAGCACCAATTCGAGTTCCGTTCCGACGAATGCGCTGGTGCGGCGCTTGGTGATGACGACGTCCCCGGGTCGCGGCGCCAGTTCCGGAATGATGTCCGTCCCCCCGGCCCCCTCATGAAACAGTGAGCCGGCTTGGTGAAACGCGGTGAGTACGGTGTTGTTCTCGGAGACATCGACCCCCGATGCCCGCAGCTCCGTGCGCACGAGGACAACGAGGACGCCGTGCGCGCGAGCCGCGCGTACCAACTCCCGCATCGGGGAAACGGGCGCTCGGCTGAACGGATAGTTGGCCAGGATGCCTGTCTGCATGTCGCCGATGATGAGCGCGGTGTCGGTGCGGCTGGTCATCCGATCCTCTCCGTGTCGTGGGGCTGGGGCAGTGGATCCTGGGCGGTCGACTGTTCCACCTTTCGCCCGGCCGTCAGCAGGATCACCAATCCGGCGGTGAGCATAAGGGCGATGGCCAGGAGTGCGTAGCTGAAGTCGCCGGTCGCGTCCGCGATGGCGCCGGTCATGTAGGGGCCGATGAAGCCGCTGACGTTGCTCACCGAGTTGATCAGCGCGATGCCCGAGGCCGCGGCGGCACCGGTCAGGCACAGCGGCGGCAGTCGCCAGAACTGCGGCATGGCGGTGAAGACACCGGAGACGCTGACGCAGAACGCCCCGATGAACAGGACGTCGTTATGGGTGAGGGTGGCCAGCACCAGGCCCACGGCACCGAAAGCCAGGGGTACCGCCGTGGAGAACACCACGGACCGGCGCGCCGCCACCCTGGCCCAGGCGAGCATGGCGACGATGGCGATGGCCGAGGGGATACCGGCCAGCAGCACGCTGCTGACATCCGAGGTCGTCGACGCGTTCCCGGTGAGAGCGGAGATCATCGTCGGGAGGAAGAACGCGATGGGGTACAGGCCGAAGACGATGGCGAAGAAGGCGAAGGACAGCATCCACACGCGTCCGCTGGAAAGCGCCTGACGCATCCCGGTGAGCGCGCCGTGCGCGTTCTGCTGGGCGGTTTCCAGGGTGAGTCGTTGCTGGATGGCGTCCTTCTCCCGGGGTGTCAGCCACTTCGCGTCGGCGGGCCGGTCCGGCAGCAGGCCGTAGATCAGGGTTCCGGACAGGATGGTGACGAGGCCCTCGGTGAAGAACAACGACCGCCACCCGGCGAAACCGGTGAGCTGTTCGCCCCAGGACAGCATGGCGGCGGCGAGGGGCGATCCGATGATGCCGGACAGCGGAATCATGATGAAGAAGATGGACATGGCCCATGCCCGCTGTCTCCTGGGGAACCAGAAGGTCATGTACAGCAGGATCCCGGCGGCCAGCCCGGCCTCCGCGAACCCGAGCAGGATTCGCATGACGTAGAGCTGGGCAACGCTCTGCACGGCCGCGGTGCCCATGGTGACGAGGCCCCAGGAGACCAGGATTCGGGTGATCCATTTCCGCGCTCCGAACCGGCGCAGCATCATATTGCTGGGGATTTCCACGAGAATGTAGCCGATGAAGAACAGGCCGGAGGCCAGGCCCAGCTGTCCGGCGGTGATGCCGAGGCTCTTGTTGAGCGACTGTGCCACGTAGCCGAGATTGGCACGGTCGATGTAGCTCATCACGTAGGCGAGGCCGATGAGCGGGATGATGCGGATACCAACTTTGCGCCATACACGGCGCATGTCATCGTCTGTCTGTGTCAGGGCGGTGACCTCGGCCATGACGGGGTCCTCTCGGTGAGCGGGGTCCGAGGATGGTGAGGTGGGGGGTGTGGACGGTGGAGTGGGGGGCGGGACGGCGCTAGTGGCGCCCAGCGGCGCGCCGTCGCTGTGTTGCCGCCGTGTCGATCGCGCCGTCGGGGGTGATGACGACTCCGTAGTCGCGGGTCGCTCCGGAGGCGGTGACCTTCCCGTCGAGTACGTCCCGCAGGACACGGTCGGGATCCCTGGTGAAGGGGTCCCCGTGGCCGCCTCCGCCCGCGGTGACGTGCCGGTGGCGTTCGCCGGCGGCGAGGAGCTGGACGACCTTGGCGGGGAGTATCTGCTCCAGTGGGGTGCCGGGGTTGAGGATGTTGGACGACGGCGTGCCCTGGGCTCCGCCCTGGAGACCGTAGGGCAGGTGCGTGCGCCGGTCGGAGCGGATCTGCACCGAGACCGTGGGGGCGAGAACCGTCATGTCGCGGAAGGTCGACAGGCCGCCGCGCCACCGGCCGGGGCCGCCGGTGTCGGGCAGGTAGCCGTAGCCGTCGATGCGCACATGGCCGGACTGCTCGAGTTCCTCCACCGGTACGTTGGCCAGGTTGGCGCCGAGCGGGCTGACGCCGTCCACCCCGTCGCGGTCCGGACGGGCTCCCCAGGCTCCGCAGAGGATGTCCCACAGGACGTTGGTGGTTCCGTTCTCCCCGGTGATGCCGATGGCCACGGAGTCCGGGCCGCCGTCGCCCGCGGCCGGGACCCGGTCGGGGAAGACGGGAGCCAGCGCTCCGAGGACGGTGTCGATGATGCGGTAGGCGACCAGGCCCCGGGCGCCGCGGGCCGAGGGCCTTCGGCCGTTGAGGATGGAGGCCTCGGGGATCGTGAAGGTGAGGGGCCGGTAGAAGCCGCTGTTGGCCGGGATGTCGGATCCCAGGGCGCCCTGGATGGCCGCGTAGGAGGCGGACCGGGTGAAGGACTCGGTGGCGTTGAGGGCCGAGGCGACCTGGGGGGAGGACCCGGTGAAGTCCACGTGCAGGGTGTCCCCGGTGATGGTGACGGTGACGCGGAAGGGGATGGGCGGCGAGCCCATGCCGTCGTCGTCGATGAAGTCCTCGAACGCGTAGGCACCGTCGGGGGCCTTGGCGAGCGCCGCGCGCAGCAGGGTCTCGGAGTAGGCGAGGAGTTCCTCGTTGAGTGCGGCCAACCCGTCCGTGCCGTGGCGTTCGGCCAGGTCCTTGAGTCCTTCCCCGCCCGCGTGACACGCGGCGAGCTGTGCCTCCAGGTCGCCACGGAGAAGGTCCGGCTCGCGTACGTTGCGGAGGATGAGCGCGAGGAAGGTCTCGTTGAGCGTGCCCGCGTCGTACAGCCGGGACGGCGGTATCTGCACGCCTTCCGCGAAGATGCTGGTGGACTGCACCGCCATGGATCCCGCGGCCCAGCCTCCCACGTCCACGTGGTTGACGACGGTGACCGAGTAGCCGAGCAGCTCCTGCCCTGAGGTGAACACCGGGGCGATCGCGAAGATGTCGGGCAGGTGCATGCCGCCCAGGTCGGGGTCGTTGAGAAGGTAGACGTCGCCCGGGTGGACGGAGTCGCCGAAGGCCGTCAGCACGGCGCCCATGGCTTCGGGGATGGAGCCGAGGTGCACCGGACAGGTGTTGGCCTGCGCGATCACCCGTCCCGAGGCGTCGCACAGCGCGGCCGAGAAGTCCATGCTGGAGGCGACGATCTGGGAGTGCGCGGTGCGCAGAATGGTGATCGCCATCTCGTCCGCGAGTCCGGTCACCGCGTTCCGGTAGACCTCGAACGTGGCGGCGTCGCTGATCGGGCGCGGGCTCATGAGGTTGCCTCCGGGGCTGTGGTCGTCCAGCTGATGACGATGTTGTTGAAGCGGTCGCGGTGGGCGGTGGCCGCCGGCGGTACGAGGGTGGTGGCATCCATGTCCTCGATGACGAGGGGGCCTTGCCGGGGCTCCGTTGACAGTGCGGCGCGGGGGATGACCGGGGTCGGCTCGGTCCGGTCGAATCGGCACTCCCGAGTCGTTTCGGCACGGGGCGCCGACGGCGGCAGGCTCAGGAGCCGCTCGACGCCGACGGGATTGCGCACCCGTCCGCGGACGCGGAGGTTGACGATCTCCACGAGCTCATCGGTACCGGCGCGGCCGTAGGTGCGGTGGTGCTCGGCGTGGAACCGCTGCCGCACGGAGGCCATCAGGCCGGAGTCCAGCTTCCCGTCGGGGACGGTGACGGACAGCTCGAACCGCTGACCGCGGTAGCGCATGTCGAAGACCCGCCGCACCTCGGTGTGCGCCGAGGGGGCGACCTCCCCCAGCGCCTCGGTGACTTCCTTGGCCATCCGGTCGAACTCCGCGCCGAGCAGGTCGAGTGCGTCGAGGTCCGCCCGGTGGGGCACCACCGCCTGCCGTTCGGTGTCGGCGACGAGGAGTCCCAGGCTGCTGAACAGCCCGGTGTGCACGGGGACGATGACGGTGTCGATACCGAGTTCCCGGGCGATGGCCGCGCCGTAGAGGGGCCCGGCGCCGCCGAAGGCCACCATGACCGCCTCCCGCGGATCGCGGCCGCGTTCGCTGGTGACGGCCTTGACGGCCTTGGTCATGCTGGACACGGCGACTTCGTAGGCTCCGCGCGCGGCCGCCGGGATGTCCACGCCGAGGTCATGGGCCACCGGGGCGATGGCCTGCCGGGCGAGGTCCGGCTCGATGGCCACCCGCCCGCCGGCCAGGGCCTGCGAGCTGAGGTAGCCCAGGACCACGTTGGCATCGGTCAGCGTGGGGCTGGTCCCTCCGTTGCCGTAGCAGGCGGGACCGGGCCGGGACCCGGCGCTCTCCGGTCCGACCCGCAGGGATCCGGCGACGTCGGTGGAGATGACGCTGCCCCCGCCCGCACCCACTTCGGCGATGTCGATGGAGGGCACGCGCAGCGCGTATCCCGCCCCCTTGCCCATGCCGCGGGTGATGTTCATGCCCCCGCCGACCTCGTAGTCGCCGGCGACGAACGGTTCCCCGTCCTCGATGAGGGATGCCTTGGCCGTGGTGCCGCCCATGTCGAGGGCGACCACCGAGTCGAGGCCCATGAGCTGGGAGAGTTTCCGTACGGCGATGACGCCGGCGGCGGGCCCCGACTCGATGATCTGTACCGGGCGCCCCACCACCGAGGGCGCGTCGAGGAGACCACCGCTGGACTGCATGATCATCAACGGCGCGGAGACGCCCGCTTCCCGCAGACCCTCGCCGAGCGCCGTGACATAGTCATGGACCTGGGGGCCCACATAGCTGTTGACGACCGCGGTACTGGTGCGCTCGTACTCCTGCATCTGAGGCGTGATGTCGACGGAGGCGGTCACAAATGTGCCGGGCAGGAGGGCCCGCAGTTCGGCGGCGACCCGGCGCTCTTCCTCGGGACGGACATAGGAGTTGATCAGACACACCGCCACCGCCTCGATGCCCGCGGCCCGGATCTCGCCTGCCACCCGCGCCAGTTCGGCGGAGTCCGCCGGAGGCTCGAGGTGGCCGTCGGCGGTGATGCGCTGGTCGATCTCATAGCGGTGCCGCCGGGGAACCAGCGGGGTCGGCCGTTGCCAGGAGAGGTCGTACAGCAGGGGGCGGCGCAGGCGCCCGAGTTCCAACACGTCCCGGAATCCCCGCGTGGTCACCAGGGCGGTACGTGCTCCCCGCATCTCCAGAATGGCGTTGGTGGCCACCGTGGTGGCATGCAGCATCGCCGTGACCTGGTGCGGGAGCGCGTCCGCCGCGGAGAGCGCGGCCCGGGTTCCGCCGAGGACGCCGCTGCCGAAGTCCGGCGGTGTGGAGAGGACCTTCACGGGGACGACCCGGCCTCCCGGGCCCAGGGCGATGACATCGGTGAAGGTCCCACCGATGTCGGCGGCGACTCGCCAGCTTCCGTCGGGATCGGTCAAAGCGGGTCCTGGCATGTTCGGCTCCTTGAAAGGCGGCCCTGAAGGGGCTCCCTCGTGCCACCCCTCCGGCAGTTGCGATGACCATAAAGCAGATCTGAGATCTCAGCAATGAATGAGTAGGATCTCTTCGTTGCCCGTGACGGCACCTCGTCGTACCGCGCGCGTCGACTTCCGTTCCCGTTACTCCGCGACAGACCGGCGGGCCCCCCTCCCCCGCCTCAACTCCCCCAGCCGCCGCCCTACTTCCTCGAGGTCGGCGGCGGATCCCCCGTACACCATGCGGACATGGGTATCCGGCCCCGCGAAGGCGTCTCCCGCGATGGCCGTCATGCCGTGATCCAGCAGCAGCCGCTCCAGCCGGCGCCCACGGAATCCGAGCGGGGCGCAGTCGACGAAGACGAAAACGCCCGCGTCGGGGCGCACCGAAGCGAGGCCGGCGCCCTCCAGTCCGCCGCGGAGGATGTCACGCCGGGCTCGCATGGTGGCGAACTCTTGTTCGATCCAGTGTTGCGGGCCGGTCATGACGGCATACGCCGCGGCCTGGGCCACGTCGCCGACGTTGATGGCGTCCCATTCGAAGGCATGGTGGATCGGCTCCAGCAGATGGGCGGGGGCGTGCACATAGCCGACCCGCCAGCTGGTGAAGGCGTAGTTCTTACTGAGGCTGGTGACCGTGACCAGGTCCGGATGGTGATCGCGCAGCAGCATTTGCGGCACATAACCGGGCCCGTCCCATACATACCGCTCGTAGGACTCGTCGGAGAAGACGATCAGACCGTGGCGCGCGGCGACCGCCAGAAGCTGACGCAGCCGCTCCCGGCTGGGCACATAGCCGGTCGGATTGTTGGGGTTGCAGATCAGCAGTGCCCGGGTGGCCGGAGTGACCGCGGCCTCGACAGCCGCCGGGACATGGTCCCAGCCGCGGCTCTCGTCGGACGGTACGTACACCGGCCGGGCTCCCGCCAGGCGGATCATGCCGTCGAAGAAATAGCTCGGAGCGGGGATCACGACTTCGTCGCCCGGCGACAGCAGAGCCCTCAGCACCACGCTCATCCCGTGCTGGGCGCCATGGGTGATCAGCAGCTCGCGCCCCGGGTCCACCGCGAGCCCGTACGCGGCCTCAAGACGCGAAGCGATCGCCTGGCGGAGTTCTCCGGAGCCGCGACTGCTCCGCGGGAACACCTCGCCCGCGGCAGTCCGCACCGCCTCCACGACGTGTTCCGGCATGGGCAGCATCGGCACCCCGCGGAAGGGGACCATGGCCGCATGGCCCGGCGGCGCCGTCCGGGCACGGTCGGCGAGTTCGAGGGCCGGCAGACGTTCCAGCTTCATCGGGTTCCCTTCACGGATCTTGGCGCGCCGGGCAGCCGGGCAGCCGGGCCCAGACGGTCTTGCCGTCGGGATGCCGTTCGGCCGTGAGACTCCCGCCGAATTCGGTGAGCAGTGCGTCGACGATCGCCGTTCCGCGGCCATGGGTGGATTCCGGGGAGACGGCCGTCGGCCTCGGAACGTCCCGAGAGTTGTCGCGGACACCGAGTTCCAGCGTTCCGTCCACGCCGATCCTGAGAATGACGACGATGCTCGGCGTGAACACGCCCGCGTGATGCACGGCGTTGGTCACCAGCTCCGAGGCGATGAGGCCGACGCTGTGGACCAGCTCACCTCCCTCGGGGATTCCCCACTCGAGGAGGGTCTCCACCAGGGCACTCCGGACCCCGGGCACATCGGCGGCGGAAGGCGGCAGAGAGAATGTCCGGTCGCTCCGGCAGAGCGCTGTGGCGTTCATAGTGATCATCTCGATGCGGCAGGAGGCGGGAGTCTGAGATTCCACCCCCCATCTAGGATCTTAGATGTTCTCTATTGAGATCTTACATCGGCCCGGAAAACCACTTCAACCCCCGGGGAACGCGAAATGAATCCGGCCCTCCGGGATCAGGTGACGCTGATGCTGACCTCGGCGAGTGACGCATGGGACACAAGCTGGTCGATGATCTGCTCCTGGGCGGTCCGCGTTCTGGCGCCCATGGCCGCACGGGCCCCGGCCGGGTCACGGTCCCGGATGGCCTCGAGGATCTCCCGCCGCTGGTGCGCGGCCGGTTCCGAGAAGGGCAGGGACTTCAGCGTGATCCGCAGGACTCGCTCCAGCTCGTCGAAGACCCGGATGACCGCCTGGGCCAGCATGTCATTGCCACACCGGTTGGCGATGATCGCGTCGAACTCGAGGTTGGCGCGGAGGAACGCGTCGAGACTGGCCGGGTCCCCCGTCTCGTACGTGGCCGACAGGAGCTCCTCCATCCGGGCAAGATCGCGCTCGGGGCAGCCGATCTCTGCCGCGAGACCCGCCGCCTCGACCTCCAGCAGCCGACGGAAGGCGCAGAGATCACGGGTCCCCTTGAGGGTGATCGGCAGGATGCGGTAGCCCGAGCGGGGCAGCGCCTGCACCAGACCGTCCCTCTGCAGCCGGGTCAGGGCCTCCCGGGCGGGCATCGTACTGGCGCCGGCCCGGCGCGCGAGGGTCGACTTGGTGACATGAGCGCCAGGTTCCAGCTCGAGCTCGATGATCTGGCGCTTGATGGTGGCGTATGCGCGCTCGGTGGCGCTGAGGCTCGGATGATCTTCGCTCAGGATGGCCGGCAGGTACTTCACACGTCCACCTTAGCGCAATTGCGATCTCACATCGCTCACTCGGAGATCTCAACGCAACTCCCTTTGATCGGCCGCGCGTCGGCCGCGTGGGCGGCCACCGCGAGCTGCGCGCCGCGATCGGCCTGCTCGGCCTGCTCCTCGTCTACATGATCCGCTCCTGGATGACCGAGACCACCAGCGGAGCCTGGCCCCGCGTCCTGGGTGATGCCGGGCCCCCGGCGCGGGCCGGGGGCCGGGGTGAGGGGGGTCAGGGGGTCATCGGTCGCAGCTGAGGGCGCGGAGGGAGATGGCGTCGCTCATCACGCGCATGCCGGTGTCATTGGGGTGGAGGTGGTCGCCGCTGTCGTAGCCGGGGTCCATCCGGGTGGGCGCAGCGGGGTCCCTGACGGCCTTGTCGAAGTCGACGACCGCGTCGAACTCGCCGCTGGTGCGGATGAAGGCGTTGACCTGTTGGCGGACCGTCTCGTCGACGGCCTCGTACTCCCGCCAGCCCTCGTACGGCATGACGGTCGCCCCGACGACGCAGACGCCACGCGCGTGGGACCTGGCGATGATCTGCCGGTAGCCGGCGATGAGGTCGTCGGCCGTGGGGCCCGGCGTGGCCTTGATGTCGTTGATGCCCTCCAGCAGGATCGCCGTGCGCGCACCGGCCTGGGAGAGCACATCCCGGTCGAGTCGCTTCAGCGCGCTCTCGGCCGAGCCGTCGGCGAGGATCTTGTTGCCGGAGATTCCTTCGTTGGCGACGCCCTTGAGCCGGGAGCGGGGGTCGGCGAGCAGCCGTCGGGCGAGGAAGTCCGGCCAGCGGCGGTTGGTGTCCTGAGTGGAGGCGGAGCCGTCGGTGATCGAGTCGCCGAAGGCGACGACGGCGCCGGTGCGGGACGGGGGCCGCACGACGGCCGCGTCCAGGTAGTACCAGGAAGTGATCTGCTGGGAGTAGGCGGCGGCGCCCTCCTCCGCGGCGTGGTCGCCGACCGGTGCGACGTATTGGGTCGCGCGGGCCCCCTTGTGGCCGGTCGCGAGCGTGCCCGCGCTGCGCACGTAGAGGCTGATCGCGAGGTCCGACTGGGGCCGGACGTCGCCGGGCAGCGGGTCGCTGTACACGACGCCGCCCGCCGGTACGGTCACCGACGACGCGCCGCGGAAGGTCAGCCGTCCGTTGCTGCCGGGCACGACCGCCGCCCCGGACTCGCGTACGCCGGCGTAGGCGTGGCCGAAGGTCACCGGCTGGTCGCCGTAGGCGTTGGAGAGCCGGATGCGCAGGTCCCGGCCGCCGACACTGGTGTGGACGACGAACCGGTAGGTCAGGTCCTGGGTGGCGGTTCCGGCCGGGTAGGCGCTGGAGGCCCAGGTGACGACGGAGGAGCGCGGGGCGGGGGGCGTCGCGGGCCGGACGGCGGGCCGGGCGGCGGACTGGGCGGCGTAGGACTCGGTTCCGGTGGCCACGAAGGCCCCGAGGGCGGCGGCGGTCGCGGCCATGAGGCCGAAGGCGCGTGCGGATAAGCCCGGTCTCTGCATGATGCGGCCTTCCTTCTCTCGACAGTTCAGTGATCGGATGAATTGATACGCAATTCCGACCCGGCTGTCGAGAGAGAACGCCAAACTGCCCGGGATTAGCCTCTTGCCACCTCATGGTCATCGGATCTATTCGAGGGACGTACGTACGGCGTCGTCATCGCATGCGCGTGTACCGATGCACACCGTCGGCGCGGGCCGCCGTCACCTGCCCCCGCAGCACGAGGACATCCAGATGCGCGGCCGTCTCATGGACCGCGAGCATCTGGTTGAAGGCGGTCAACTCCCCGAACGGCACTGCCCGGCGCGTCCATGCGAGTTTCCGGGCCACCGCGTGGGCGTCGAGCGTGTCCTCGCCCAGCGCGGCCAGGCTCCTGGCCAGCCGGTCGTCGTGGTGGGCGAGCAGTTCGGCGACCCGGGTGTGGGTGGAGTCGGCGACCGGTCCATGGGCGGGCAGCAGGCGGGCGTCGGCGTAGCGGGTCATCAGCCGCAGCGAGTCCAGATAGTCGGCGAGCGGATGGCCGCCCGGCTCGGCGAGCTCGAAGCCGATGGACGGGGTGATGTGCGGCAGGACATGGTCCCCGGAGAACAGCAGCCCCCGCTGTTCGTCCAGGAAGACCACATGCCCCTTGGTGTGTCCGGGAGTGGGCACGACCCGCAGCTCACGGTCGCCGAAGCGGAGGGCTCCGGCCTGCAGCCAGCGGTCCGGGGCCTCCCATACGCTCGGGTCGTAGCCGCCGTGGTCCATCGCCTCGACGCGGTCGGCGAGTTCCCCGGCGCCCGCCGCGCGCAGGGTCCGCAGCGAGCCGACGGGCTGGTCGCTGCGCAGTCGGTCGAGCATCTCCAGGCCCGGACGCTCCCCCGCGCCGAGGTAGACGCGCGAGCCGAGCAGCCGGCGCAGCTCCACCGCCTGGGTGTAATGGTCGCGGTGGATGTGGGTGACCAGGATATGGCTGATGTCGCCGGGGTCGCGCTCGATGGCGCCCAGGGCCGCCTCGAGCGTCTTGCGCGCCTCGGGAATCGCCCAGCCCCCGTCGATCATGACGATACCGCCGTCGTCGTCCAGATCCTCCAGGAGGTAGACATTCACGGCGTGCAGGCCGTCGTTGGGTAGCGGCAGCGGCACGCGGTGCACCCCTGGCTGTACGGTCTGGACTCCGGCCGCCGCCCATGGAGCCTGGTCGAACCGCGTTGTCATGCTCCTCCTTCGCGGGTGTGCAGCCTGACGGCCAGGTCCCGGGCCCCGCCCCGGTCGAGCTTGCCGACCTTGGTCTGGGGCAGCTCCTCGACGTCGTAGACGTACTCGGGCCACTTGGTCTTGGACAGACCGACGCTCTCCAGATGGCCGGTCACCTCGCCCAGTTCGACGCCGCCACCGTCCTCGGCGACGACGAGCAGCGCCACGCGTTCGCCGAGGACATCGTCGGGGACCGGTGTGACACAGGCCCTGGCCACGCGCGGATGGCTGGCGACCGCGCGCTCTATCTCGGTGATGTCGATGTTGCGGCCGCCCCGGATGATGATGTCCTTCTCGCGGCCCATGATGCTGATGGTGCCGTCCTCGTGGGCCATCAGCAGATCGCCGGTGGGCAGGTAGCCGTCCTCCGTCAGTGCCGGTGGATCGGTCCTGCCCTCGCGGGCGTATCCGAGGAAGAGGGAAGGGCCGCGGACCTGCGCCCGGCCGGTCACCCCCGGACCCGCCACCTCGCCATCGGAGGTGAGCGCGCGCACCTCCGTGCCCGGGAAGGGGCGGCCGTCCCTGCCGAGCCGGACCTCCTCGGGGTCGTCGGGGCTCGGCGAGGTGTGGCCCAGGCATTCGGACATGCCGAAGACGCGGAGGATCCTCGTGCCCAGCGACCGCTCGGCGCGGGCCAGTGCGCCGCGGTCCATGGGCCCGCCGCCCACGGTGATCGACCGGACGCCCCGGAGGACGCCGGAGCCGGCCGCCTCGGCACCCATCTGCAGCGCCATGGTCGGTACGCACATGGTCCAGCGGACGCGCGCGTCGGCCATCCGCCGCAGTGCGACCGCCCGGTCCCACTTACCCGTGAGGACGAGCGGCCCGCGCAGCAGGAGGGAGAGATAGACCCCGAAGCAGTAGGCCGCCGTGGACGACAGCGGCACGATCGCGGCGACGGCGTCGCCCGGCGCCAGGCCGTTGACGGTGACGGTGCTCGTGGCGGCGTAGCGCAGTGCCCGCTCGGACTGTACGACGCCCTTGGGCCGCCCGGTCGACCCGGAGGTCAGACCGATGAGCGCGCCGCCCGACCACCGCGCCACCTCGCGCCGGTGGGGTGCGGACCGGCAGGTCCAGCCGTCGAGGACCGTCCGGGCCGGGCCGGGGAGCCGGGTGCCTACCGTCCACTCGTCCATCGCCGAGGGCTCGGCGACGACGGCGTCCGGGCGGATGTCCTCCCATGCGGCGGCGAACTCGGCGGGTGTGGTGTGCCGATTGACCACCGCGAGAACCCCGCCCCGCAGGCCCACGGCGAGGGTGGCGGCGATGGTGCGCCATGAGTTGTCGGCCTGGACCAGGACGGTGCCCACCGACCCGCCGCCCGCCGGTCCGTCGGGCGCCCGTCCGTCGGGCGCCCGTCCGTCGGGCGCGGCGGCGGACAGCTCTGCTGCCAGCCGTACGGCCTCTTCGAGCAGTTCCCTGGCCGTATGGCTGCCCGTGTCGTCGATCACGGCGACGAAGTCGGCTTCGTCCGCCTGCTGCTGGAACTCCCGCACTACCTGTCGCATCCTGCCCCTCGTTGCGCTGTGCCGAACGCCGTTTGCCCGGATAGCCGGGAATCCTCAGGCGGTGAACATCTCCGCCTCGTGCCCCATGACCGCGATCCGGCGGCCCTTCATGTCGCCGACCTGGGCGACGGCATCGGCCCACTCGGGGCTCGCGAGGGCCTTCCTCAGATCCTCGGGGGAGTCGAAGCCGAGTACGGACATCCCGTCCCAGCCTTCGGAGCGCGGCTCCAGGGCGGCGTCGATCTCGGTGTGACGCCATGAGCGCAGTCCGGGCAGGCGGCGGGTCAGCTCCGCGTGGTCGCCGCGCCACCACGTGATGAACCGCTCGTGAGTCCACTCCGGGGGCCGGGCCGCCAGCAGGACGAGGTTGTACATGACGGTGCTCTCCATGGGGTCGAGGGTCAGGTGAAGCGGATCTCGGACGAGCGCCCGATCAGCAGGCGCCGCAGCCGGCCTTCGCCGTTCACCCGCCCGGCGGCGACGAAGCTGGCCTCGGGGACACCTTCGCGCCGTACCTCGCCCAGGAAGAGCTCGTCCTGTCCGAGGGTGGTCGCCGACAGCAGATGGTGGGTGCGGGTGCCCTTCTCGCGCTGTTCGAGGTAGCCCACCAGGGCGGCACGGTCCCCGGCGAAGTCGGTGGCGTTGCCGTCGCCGGTGGAGAACAGGATGGAGAGCGAGAAGTCGTCGCTGATCAGGTCGAGGATACGGGACGGCTCGTCGCCGTCGAGGATCTCGAACCACGCGGTGAGGAAGGGGGCCGCGGCCGGGGTGTCCGTCATGCCCGGCCCCCGTCGCCCTGTCCGGTGTCCTGCCGGGCCCAGTCGACCAGTTCGAACGAGGTGGTGAAGAAGGACTGGTAGCGCGCGATGAGCCCGCCGGGCGAGATCACCGCGGCCGAGAGGAAGGAGCCGGTGTACCGCCCGCCCTCCGTCACCACCCCGTACACGGTCTCGAGGTCGCCCTCCCGGCTGTGGCGCAGGATCTCATGCGACCGTTCCTTGGGATTGCGGCCGGCGATGTACGCGGCGAAGTCCTCCCTGGACTCGCCGCTGACCTCCGTGCCCGGCAGGGCGATGAGGAATCGGAAGTCGGGTTCGAGCAGGTCCAGCGTCCGTTCCGGATGGTCGCTGTCCATACTGGCCATATACGTGCGCAACGCCATGACTGCGCCCTTTCGATCGGCGGTCGAGCGCTCCCGGGGACCCGGAGCCGCCACGGGCCCCGGATCAACCTGAGTTCAGTTCAATTCAGGTTGGATGTTAATCCCGGGGAAACACGGCTGACAAGGGTCCGTGGAACGCGAAACGGCCCCCGGCGGATATCCGCCAGGGGCCGGAAGCGACAGGGGGCCGCTCAGGGGATCACGTGGCGACCATCCGCACACACGCGCCCTCGATCAGTTCACTGACCTCCGACAGCGGCGTCGGCCCCGAGGGCCGGTACCACCGCCAGACGCTGACGATCAGGCCGAGCACCCCCGAGCCCAGCAGTTGCGCGTCCCGGAGCGGGAAAGCACCCATGGACATGCCCTTCACCAGCAGGTTCGTCCAGTTCCGCTCGACGAGCTGAACCAGCTTGCGGGCCTCGACGCGCTCGGCCTCCTCCCGCTTGGACTTGCGCGTGCCGGAGAGCAGATCCATGTGATTGTGGAGGATCCGCATCTGCAGGACCTCGTGGTCCGAGACGTCGTAGGCCGCGCGGACGGCCGCCCGGAGCGCCTCGGTCGGCTCCTCGACGCCCTCGGTCGCCTCGGTGAACTTGTCGTGGGAGCGCTGGAGCTCGAGCCGCATGATGGTGAGCAGGCAGTGCGTCTTGGACTCGAAGTAGTGGTACAGCGCCGTCTGCCCGATGCCGACCCGCTCGGCGACGGTGGACCACTTGGTGGCCTCGAACCCCGTCTCGCCGAAGCAGTCGACGGCGGCCGCCAGGATGGCGGCACGCTTGGACCTCGGTCCCGCTTCCGGTTCAACGATTCTCGTCGCCATGCCTCGTCCCCTGGCCGCAGTCCACCTTGTCCGTACCCGAGAGTAGCCCCAAGCTGAACTCAGTTGCCAATCGACGTGAATAGGCCGTGCTCAAAGGCGCTCCAATACCGTCGCGTTCGCCATGCCGCCGCCCTCGCACATCGTCTGCAGGCCGTAGCGTCCGCCGGTCCTGCGCAGTTGGTGGACGAGCGTGGTCATGAGCCGGGCGCCGGTGGCGCCGAGCGGATGTCCGAGCGCGATGGCGCCGCCGAAGGCGTTGACCCCCTCCGGGTCGGCGCCGATCTCCTTCTGCCAGGCGAGGACGACGGAGGCGAACGCCTCGTTGATCTCCACCAGATCGATGTCGCCGATCGCCAGCCCGGCCCTGTCCAGGACCTTCTCGGTGGCGGGGATCGGACCGGTCAGCATGTGAATCGGATCGGAGCCGACGACGGCCATGGTGTGCACCCGCGCGAGCGGGGTCAGGCCGTGGCGGCGCACCGCCTCCTCGGAGGCGATCAGCAGGGCGGCGGCGCCGTCGGAGATCTGGCTGGAGACGGCGGCGGTCAGCCGGCCGTCCTCGGTGAGGCTCTTCAACCCGGCCATCTTCTCCAGGGTGGTGTCGGCGCGTGGCCCCTCGTCGGCGGTGAGCCCGAAGGCCGGGGTGATCTCGTCGTCGAAGGCGCCGTCGGCCTGCGCGGCGAGGGCCCGCTGGTGGCTGGTGAGCGCGAACTCCTCCATCTCCGAGCGGGAGATGCCCCATTTCCCGGCGATCAGCTCGGCCCCCCGGAACTGGGAGACCTCCTGGTCCCCGAAGCGCTCGCGCCAGCCGTCCCCCGCGTACGGGCTGCCCATACCGGCCTGTTCTCCGACGTACATGGGACTGGCGATGGGCACCAGGCTCATCACCTCGACCCCGCCGGCGACCACCAGATCGGCGGTCCCGGAGCCGACCGCCTGGGCGGCGAAGTGCACGGCCTGCTGGGATGAGCCGCACTGGCGGTCGATGGTGGTGCCGGGGACGTGCTGGGGCAGCCCGGCCGCCAGCCATGCGGTACGGGCGAGGTTGCCGGTCTGCGCGCCGATCTGGCTGACGCAGCCGAAGTACACGTCGTCGACGGCGCCCGGGTCGGCCCCGGTGCGCTCCAGCAGGGCGCGCAGCGCATGAGCGCCGAGGTCGGCGGGGTGGACGCCGCTGAGCGCGCCCTTGCGGCGGCCGACGGGGGTGCGGACGGCTCCGACGATGAATGCTTCCGACACGGTGGGGCTCCAGGGGTTTCGGGGAGAAGTCAGGTGCTGGGGGCGGCGGGTGGGAAGTCGGGCGCCCGCTTGCCCAGGAAGGCGGCGACACCCTCACGGCCCTCGGCGGAGGCGGCCGCGGCGGCGATCGCACAGGCCTCGCGGTCCAGGTGCGGGCCGAGGTCGGCGGTCTGCCCGGTGGCGACGAGACGGCGGGTGGCGCCGAAGGCGGCGGTGGGTCCGTCGCGCAGCGCCTCGGCCGTGCGCAGCGCCTCGGCGGCCAGCCGGTCGGCGGGGACGACCCGGCTCGCCAGCCCGATGGTCTCGGCCTCCGCCGCCGCGACGCGGCGGTTGGTCAGCAGCAGGTCCAGGGCCCGCTTGGGGCCGACGAGCCGGGGCAGGAACCAGCTCACTCCGGCGTCCGGTGTATAGCCGATCCGGGTGTAAGCCGTGGTGAACGAGGCGTTGTCGGCGGCCAGGGTCACATCGGCGGACGCGGCCAGGCCGATGCCCGCACCGGCGACGGCTCCCTGCACGGCGGCCACCATGGGCGCGTCGCCCGCCGCGAACGTGCGCAGGGCGTCATGGAGTGCGCCGGTCACCGCGATAAGGTGCCGCTCCAGTGGCTCTCCGGAGAGCCGGGAGAACTCGCCGAGGTCGCCGCCGACGCAGAAGGACGTCCCCTCGCCGGTCAGCAGCACGGCCCGTACGGACTCGGTGGCGCAGACCCGCGCCGCGTGCAGCAGTCCGCGGGCCATGTCCAGGCCGATGGCGTTGCCCGCCGCGCCCCGGCGCAGGGTGATACGGGCCAGGCCGTCGTCGATCTCGATGCCGACGCTCATCGCGCGGTCCATCCGCCGTCGACGGTCAGGACTTGGCCGGTGCAGTACGAGGAGGCGTCCGAGGCGAGGAACAGCAGCGCGCCGTCCAGTTCATGGGCCTCCCCGCCGCGCCGCAGCAGGGTGTTCCGCTCGACCCAGCGGCTGGAGCGCTCGTCGCCGAAGAGGTCCGCGGTCATCTCGGTGCGGAACCAGCCCGGGGCGAGCGCGTTGACGCGGGTTCCGGTCGCGCCCCACTGACCGGCCAGCTCCCGGGTCAGCCCGATCAGCCCGGCCTTGGACGCCGCGTAGCTCGCGCCGCCCAGCGGGGCGGCGGTGACCAGGCCGAGGATGGAGGAGACGTTGATGACGCTCCGGGGCGGGTCGCCGTCCACGGCGGGTGCCTCCGCCACCAGGCGCGCCAGGTGGAAGGGGGCGGTGAGGTTGACGCCGAGGACGTCGTCGAAGGCGTCCGGGGATTCGTCCTCGGCGCGGGTCTCCCCGGATGTGGCCGCGTTGTTGACCAGGATGTCGATGCGGCCGGTGGCGCTCAGCGCCGTCCCGGCCAGCCGCGCGCGGTCGGCGGCGAGCGAGACGTCGCAGGCGACCGGGTGGATGCGGGTGTCGGAGTCGGCGAGTTCGTTCAGCTTCTCGATCCGCCGGGCGGCGGCGAACACGGTGGCCCCGGCCTGTGCGAGGACGGTGGCGAAGCGTGCGCCGAGCCCCGCGGAGGCGCCGGTGACCAGGGCCGTCCTGCCCCGGAGCGAGAACAGCTCGGCGGCGGGCCGGGGCACGTTCCGTGGCGCGGTCATCCCTCCACCACCATCGGCGGGGCGTGGCGCGGCCATCCCTCCACCCCCTTCGGCGGGGCGTGGCGCGGTCATCCCTCCACCCCGATCGGCAGGGCGGTCGCGCCACCGTCGAGCACCAGGGTCTGGCCGGTCATCCAGGAGGAGGCGTCGGTGGCCAGGAACAGCGCCGCGTGTGCCACGTCCTCGACCGTGCCGAGGCGCCGCAGCGGCAGCTTGGCGGTGAGGATCGGCTCGCGGGCCTCCCACACCGCCCGTGCCAGCTCCGTCTTGATCAGTCCGGGGGCGATGGCGTTGACGCGGGCGCGCGGGCCGAGTTCGTAGGCGAGCTGCCGGGTCATGTGCAGCATGGCGGCCTTGGTGGCGTTGTAGTAGCCGATGTGCGGATCGACGACGAGCCCGCCGACGGAGGCGATGTTGACCACCGCTCCCCCGTGCTCGGCCATCCAGGCCCGCCAGGCGCACCGGGTCCAGGCGACCATGCCGTACTGGTTGACGCGGACGGTCTTCTCCGCGCGCGGCAGGTCCAGGTCGAGCAGATCGCCGTGGTACGGGTTGGTCGCCGCGTTGTTGACGAGGACGTCGACCCGGCCGAGGCGGGCCATGGTCTCCTCGACGCACCGCTCGGCCTGATCCGGTTCACCGGCGTTCGCCACCACCGTGTGCACATCGCCGTCGCCCTTGACGCGCAGCAACTCCTCGCGCGCCTCGGCGAGTCCGGCCGGTTTGCGGGCCGCGATCACCACATGGGCACCGGCCGCCCGGTAGGCGGTGGCGATGCCGAGGCCGATGCCTCGGGATCCGCCCGTGATGACGGCCACCTTGCCGTCGAGGCCGTTGGCGCTCACACTGCCCCCGTTGTCGGCTCGGTCTTCTTCTTGTACTGCGCGAGTTCCTGGCGGGCCACCGTCCGCAGATGGACTTCGTCAGGGCCGTCGGCGATGCGCAGCGCCCGGGTGATGGCGTACAGCCGGGCCAGTACGGTGTCGTCGCTGACCCCCGCCGCGCCGTGCGCCTGCACCGCGCGGTCGACCACCTTGTGCGCGACCTCCAGCGCCGCGACCTTGATGGCGGCCACCTCCATGCGGGCGGCGGCGTTGCCGACGGTGTCCATCAGCCAGGCCGATTTGAGGACGAGGAGACGCACCTGCTCGATCTCGATGCGGCTGCGGGCGATCCACTCCCGGACCACTCCCCGGTCGGCCAGCGGCCCGCCGAAGGCGGTGCGCTCGGTGGCCCGCTCGCACATCAGCCGCAGGGCGCGCTCGGCGAAGCCCACGGCGCGCATCGCGTAGTGCATACGGCCGGGACCGAGCCGTCCCTGGGCGAGCGCGAAGCCCTCGCCCTCGCCGCCGAGGATGTTCTCCACCGGCACCCGGACGTCCTCGAAGAGCACATCGCCGTGTCCGAGCCGGTCGGTGTAGCCGAACATCGGCAGGTCGCGCAGGACCGTGACGCCCGGGGTGTGCCGGGGGACGAGCAGCATCGACTGCTGCCGGTAGGTGGGCGCCTCCGGATCGGTCTTGCCCATCAGGATGATCAGCTCGCAGTCGGGGTCGAGGATCCCGGAGGTGTACCACTTGCGGCCGTTGACCACGTAGCTGTCGCCGTCGCGGGTGATGCGGGTGCGGATGTTGCGGGCGTCGGAGCTGGCGACCTCCGGCTCGGTCATGGCGAAGCATGAGCGGATCTCCGCGTCGAGCAGGGGGCGCAGCCAGCGTTCCCGCTGCTCGGGGGTGCCGTACAGCGCGAGCAGCTCCATGTTGCCGGTGTCGGGTGCCGAGCAGTTGAACACCTCGGGTCCGATGATGGATTGGCCCGCCAGCTCGGCGAGCGGCGCGTATTCGAGGTTGCTGAGCCCCGCGCCCCAGTCGCCGTGCGCCATGAAGAGGTTCCACAGGCCCTCTGCGCGCGCCTTCGCCTTCAGCTCCGCCATGACCGGCGGCAGGGTGTGCGAATCGTCTCCTTCGGCCAGCTGCCGGTCGTACGTGGCTTCCGCGGGAAAGACATGCTCGTCCATGAACGACCGCATGCGGTCTTGGAGTTCGCTCGCCCGTGGCGAGTGTCCGAAGTCCACGAGTGCTCCTGTTCGGTGGGGGACGGACCGCTGCCGGGTCAGCCGACGATGTCGCGTGCGGTGCGGATCATCGCGGCGATGGTGGGTGGCAGGCGTTCCTGGTCCGGGTCGTGGTGTTTGCCCTCGCGGTGGCGGCGCAGGTTGTGGCCCATGATCGCGGCCATCTTCATGCGGCCGAGCGCCCGGAACCAGTCCATCGCGGGCAGCGCGGGCCCGCCGTCGCCGTAGGCGTCCAGCAGTTCGGCCTCGCCGGGCAGGCCGGGCACGGCCTGTCCCAGCTGGGGGAAGTTGCGGTGGTCGGCGAAGAGCAGGAACCAGCCCAGGTCGATACGCGGATCGCCGACGCTCCAGATCTCCCAGTCCACGACGGCCACCGCCCGCTCACCCGCGCACAGCACATTGCCGAGCCGGAAGTCCCCGTGCAGCAGCACCGGCGGCAGGCCACTTGGTACGCCATCGGCGAGACGTACCAGCAACTCCTCCCCGCCGGGCCGCAGTTCGAGGGGAACGGCACGCAGGGTGCGGCTCCATCGCTCCAGCTCTCCGGCGGCGTCGAGCGGTGCGGGCGCGTCGAGCGCGGGCGTGTGCACATCGGTGCCGTGCAGGCGTCGTAGTACGGACGCGATCTCCAGCATCCGGGCGCGGGCGGTCGCGGCGGGCACCTCGTGGTCGTCCAGTACCGGCTCGACGGCCTCACCGTCCGCGAAGTCCATGGCGAACCAGGCGGGTTGCGTCTCGTCGACGGCCACCACGCCCGGTACCGGCACGGCGGACCCGGCCAGCGCGCCCAGCACCCGTGCCTGGCGCAGGACGTCGTTGCGTCCGACGGGCCGCTGCCCCGGCGGCACGGCCTTGACGACGTACCGGGCGTCCCCGGCCGCGACCTCGTAGGTCAGCCCCGAGTGGCCGCCCGGCAGCACCTCCAACTCCCCTATGACCGCGCCCGGGTGGTGGCGGGCGAGCCGATCGCGGACCCGGGCGGCCAGCTCCGGCACCTCGGTGGCCATGCTCATCGGACGGGCTCCTTGGGCAGGCCGAGGACGCGTTCGGCGAGGATGGTGCGCTGAATCTCGTCGGTGCCGCCCGCGATGCTGTAGCCGGGGGCGCCCAGCAGGTGCTCCGTCCAGGCGTACGTGCCCCACTCCCCCGTGTCCGCCACCAGGCTCGGCCCCAGCAGCTCGGACACCAGGTCGCTGGTGCGCCGCATGGTCTCGGTGGCGTACAGCTTGCCGACCGACGCCTCCGCGCCGGGCTCGCGCCCCGCGACGAGGGCGGCGGTCACCCGCAGCCCCATGAGCCGCTGGACGAGGGTGCGGATGTGGAGGTCGGCGGCGCGCTGCCGCTCGGCGCCGGTGAGGGGACGCAGCAGGTGCCCGGCCAGGTCCAGCGCCCGGTCGGCGTTGTCCAGGCCGAGGCCGCCGGAGTCGAGCCGCTCGGCGGCCAGCACACTGAGCGTGACCCGCCAGCCCTCGCCGACCGGCCCGAGCCGGTCGGTGTCCGGCACCCGCACACCGTCGAGGTAGACCTCGTTGAAGCTGGTGCCACCGGTCATCTGCCGGATCGGCCGTACGGTGACGCCCGGCGCGTCCATGCGCACCAGGAAGACGGTGATACCGGCGTGTTTGCGGACGTCCGGATCGGTGCGGCACACCGCCACGCCCCAGGTCGCGACGCGGGCGCCGGAGGTCCACACCTTGTGCCCGGTCAGCACCCAGCCCTCGCCCTCGCGCACCGCTCTGGTGCGTACCGCGGCCAGGTCGGAGCCCGCCTCGGTCTCCGAGAACAGCTGGCAGGCCAGCTCGTCGGTGCGCAGCAGGGGCACGAGCCAGCGCCGCTTCTGCTCCTCGGTGCCCCACAGGCCGATCGCGGGGGCCACGAGCGCTTGTGTCACGGGGAAGATCTCGGGGCGGTGCGGTACGTCGAAGGCCGCCTCCTCGCCACGGTAGAGCTGCTCGTAGTAGGCGGGCAGCCCTCGTCCTCCGTACTCCTGCGGCCAGTTGAGCGCGGACCAGCCCTGGTCGTAGCGGGTGCGTTCCCACTCCTGGACGCGGGCGGTGTGCTCGCGCTCCTGCTCCTCGGTCCAGTTGTCGAACACGGCGACGGAGTCGGAGCCACTGCCCCACTCCCCGTCGTCGGCGCGGGGCCGGGCGACTCCGGCGAGCCACCGCCGGGCCCTCTCGCGGAACTCCTCGGGTTCCGGGATGCCGCTCATCTCTTTCTCCACCTCCGATCGGCGGGCCGTTGAGCGGAACGTTTCAACGGGCCGTTCAACGGGACAGGACCGTGCAGGCGCTCACGCCGGGGGCGCCGTACACATGGGTGAAGCCGATCCTGGGACGGTCCGGGACCTGCCGGTCTCCGGCCCGTCCGCGCAACTGCTGGACGACTTCGTACACCTGGCGCAGCCCCGAGGCGCCGATGGGTTCGCCATTGGCGATACAGCCGCCGTCGGTGTTGACCGGCAGCGTTCCGCCGATCCCGGTGGCACCGGAGGCGACCAGCCGCTCCTGCTCGCCGTCCTCGCAGAACCCGCACTCGGCCAGGTGCATGACCTCGGCACCGCTCTCGGTGTCCTGGAGCTGACAGACGTCCACGTCGCCGGGGCCGAGTCCCGCCTCCTCGAAGGCGGCGGCCGAGACATCGCGGCTGACGCTGGTCAGCTCGCCCCCGGGAATCCACGGGCTGAACACCTCGAACGAGCCGAAGCGCCGGGTGCGTACGACCGCCGAGCGCAGGGTGACCGGCGGGCCGTCCATCGCACGGGCGGCCTCGGGCGAGCAGAGGACCAGCGCCGCCGCGCCCGCTCCCGGCGAGCAGAACATATAGCGGGTCAGCGGATCGCTGACCATGCCGGATGCCAGGATCTCCGCGGCGGACAGCGGTTCGCGCCGCCATGCCTCGGGGGTCAGGCCGCCGTTGCGGTACGCCTTCTCGGCGACCAGTGCGAGGGTCCGCGGGGTGATGCCGTGGTCGTGCATATAGCGCTGGATCTTCATGCCGAAGAACTGCGTGGTCACCATCAGCCCGTCGCTGCCGTACTCCGCTCCCAGGCCCCAGTCCTCGGGCCTCGGGTCGAAGGCGCCGCGCGGGTGTTTGTCGAAGCCGACGGCGAGGACGACGTCCGCCATGCCGGAGCGGATCGCGTTCACGGCGGAGACCAGTGCGCTGCCACCGGTGGCGCAGCCGTTCTTGACATTGACGAACGGCAGTCCGGTGAGGCCGAGTTGGGCCACCAGCGTGTCCGCGAGCCCCGCGCTGTCGCTGCCGCCGAACGCGGCCCGCACCCGCGACCACTCGATTCCGGCGTCCGTCAGCGCGGCGTTCACGGCCGCGAGGGCCAGCTGCCGGCCGGTCGCCTCCGATCGGCCGAACGGGGTGCGCCCCGCGCCGCAGATCAGCACATCGCTGCTCAAGAGCCCTCCTCGCTCAGGGTCGTGGGCCTGGCCCGGGGCACCCCGGGGCCGGCGGTCACGGAGAGAGCCATGCCGATGCGGACGTCGTCGAGGTCGTCGACGTCGAGGACGGCGGCCACCCGCACGTCGTCCGCCAGCTCGACGTAGCCGAGGGCGAACGGCTCGAAGCCTCCGGGCGGGGGCTCGTAGGGCGGCGACTTGGGCTCGTACCGCTGCACCGTCCAGGTCCACAGCGTGCCCGTGCCCTGGAGGGCCACCGGATCGGCCGGCCCTCCGCAGCGCGGGCAGGCGTCGTCCGCGGGGTAGACCGTCACCGAGCAGCCGGAGCAGCGTGCGCCCTGGAGCACGGGCCGGTGGCCAGTGGCCTTGAGCACGGGGGCGGCTCGAGGCCCGGCGGCGGCCTGGCTCCGCGGATCCGTGGCCATCCGGATCAGCGCCCCTGCCACTTGGGTTCGCGCTTCTCCAGGAAGGCCGAGACGCCCTCGTTCGCGTCCTCGGAGTTGAGCGCCACGCCCACGGCGAGGTGCTCCATCACCATCAGCGACTGGGTGTCGGCGTCCAGGCTGCGGTCGATCGTCATCTTGGTGAGCCACATGGTGAAGGGGCTCTTGTCGGCGAGGTGGCTGATGAACTCCTCGACCGTCGCGTCCAGCTCCTCGGCCGGGGCGGACTTGTTGATCAGCCCGAACTCGGCGGCCTCGACGCCGGAGAGGAGCTTGCCGGTGAGCATCAGCTCCTTGGTCTTACGGATGCCGATCATGCGTGGCACCCGGTAGATCGGACCGGCCCCGCCGAAGAGCGCACGGCGGATGTGGAAGTCGCCGATCTTCGCGTCGTCGGCGGAGATGGCGAAGTCGCAGGAGATCATGATCTCGAAGCCGCCGGCGGTGACATGGCCCTCCAGGACCGCGACCGAGGGCGTCTTCATCGAGTACAGCCGGTCGCACACCTTCGCGGACTTCACCGCGACGTCGATCGCGTTCGACTTGCCGACGTACTCGGCCTTCAGGCTGTCGAGGTCGAAGCCCGAGCAGAAAGTGCCGCCACGGCCGCGCACTACCAGGACCCGCAGGTCGGGATCCTCGTCCACCTCGGTGATGATCTCGTCGAGCCGGTCCAGGATCGGCACGGTGACGCAGTTCTTCTTCCACGGTCGGTTGAGCCACACCCGGGCGACGTGGCCGTCGCGCTCGAACTGGATCTCGTCTTCCGTTGTCATCCCTCACCCCTCTGAAACTGAACTGAATTCACTACAACTTTGGAAGCCCGGATACCGCCTTGTCAACCCCCTGATCGAGCCAATCGAATCTGATTCAGTCCTGCTCATCTCGATGTGGCGTCGCCGAATCGACCCCCGAACTGCCGCCGCCGGTCGTGACCGCGTGGACACAGCCCAGGCCGTCGCCGAGTCGATGTACGAGGAGTCCAAGGAGCCGCCGTACGCCGCTCCCCCGCTCGCCTCGCCCCTCTCGGCCCGAGCGGGCTGCGGCGCATGGTCGCCGCGGCTCACCTGGGCCGCAAGAGCGGCCGGGGATTCCACGTGTACGGCGCATGACCCCTCGCGGCGACGGCCTCCGCGGCCGCCGTGCCGTACCGGTCCACGGTCATCCCCGCGTCCCCGGTGCCCGCTCAGGCGGCGCCGTGGGTGGCGAGGCCGACGCGTTCGGCGAGCCGGGCCCGGTGCTGGTCCGCCGTACCGAACAGCACCTCGGCGCCGCGCGCCCGGCGCACGTACAGATGGGCCGGGTGTTCCCAGGTGAAGCCGATACCGCCGTGCAGTTGGACATACTCGGCCGTCGCCAGGCGGAAGGTCTCGGAGCAGACCACGGCGGCGGCACAGGCGGCCACCGGCAATTGCGGTGAGGCGACGGCCGCGCAGGCGGTCGCGTACGCGGACGCCGAACGCGCCGCCTCCAGCGCCACCAGCGCATCGGCCAGCCGGTGCTTGACGGCCTGGAAGGATCCGATGGGGCGCCCGAACTGGTGACGCCGCGCCACGAATTCAACCGTTGCGTCCAGCGCGTGCCCGCTGCCGCCGACCTGTTCGGCCGCCAGCGCGGCCCGTCCGGTGTCCAGCGTCCCCGAGACCGTGTCCTCGATCCCCTCCGCCGTACCCACGGCGGTGGCCGGGGCGCCCCGGAACTCCACCAGCGCCTGGCGCCGGGTCTCGTCCAGGACACGGCGCGGGGTCCGCAGGGAGGTACCGGGGTCGGGCTCACAGGCGAAGAGCCGAGGTCCGGCGGGTGTTCCGGCGCGTACCAGGATCAGCTCCGCGCCGGCCCCGTCGAGCACGAAGTCCGCCCACCCGCGCAGCACCCAGCCGTCGCGGTTCCCCTGTTCCGCGGCAACGCCGGGCACGTCGGCGTCGAACCCGGCCACGGTGGCGGTGAGCGTGCCGTCGGCGATCCCGGGCAGATAGCGCTCGCAGGCCGTACGGTCGCCGCTGAGCAGCAGGGCGTGGGCGGCCAGGACCACCGTGGGCAGCAGCGGCGCGCAGTACAGGGCGCGCCCGGATTCCTCCAGGGCCACGGCCAGTTCGGCGAAGGTGAACCCCGACCCGCCGTACTCCTCCGGAACGGCCAGTCCATGGACCCCGATCTCGCCCGCGAGCCGCGCCCAGAGCGCTTCGTCGTATCCGCGCGGGCCGGCCAGATGCTTGCGCACATCCTCGACGCCACTCGCCTCGGCGTAGAGGTCTCGCAGGACGGTGCGCAGCTGCCGCTGTTCGTCCGTTTCGGACAGCAGCTGGGGGTCGATCTCGGGGCGGCGACGGTGCATGGGATCTCCATCGTGCTCGTACGACGGGCGGGGGTGAAAATATGAGAATTGAACTCAGTTCAAGACGGTAGACATCGAACTCCGGGCGTGCAAGACCCGCACCCGGGCCGCTCCGGAGGCCCGGTCAGGCGGTGAACCGGCCGCCGTTGGCGAGCAGCACCGCGCCGACCAGGTTCGCCGCGGCATCGCTCACGAGAAAGAGGGCGATCTCGGATATCTCCTCGGGCGTCGCGTACGGGCGCACCCGCGGGTCGGCGAAACCGGCCCGCAGCGCCTCGGGGGTGCGGGCCGCCATCCCCGTCTCGGTCGGCCCCGGCGCCACTACGTTCACGCGGATCCCGGACGCGATGACCTCCTTGGCCACGGCCTGGGCCAGCGCGTGCACACCCGCCTTGGAGGCCGCGTAGTGGGGATAGCCGACGGGTGTGTCGAAGGCCGACGACGATCCGATCACCGCGATCGCCCCGGCCCCGGCGGGCCGCATGACCCGCACCGCGGCGCGCAGCACATGGAAGGTTCCGTCCAGGTTCACGCGCAGGACCCGCCGCCAGGAGGCGTCGTCGAGGGAGTCGGTCAGCTCGACCGGCCGCCCTTCGGCCGTCGCGTCCGCGATGCGCCGCTTCGCCTCCGGATCGTCGACCCCCGCCGCGTGCACCAGGACGTCGAGCCGCCCGTCCCGGCGCAGTACGTCCCGGAAGGCGCCGTCGACGGCAGCCGCGTCCGTCACGTCGAGTGCGATCGCCCTGGCGCCGGGCAGTCCCTCGGCGACCGCCGCGGCGCCCTCACCGTTCACGTCCGCCAGGACGACGGCCCCCGCCCCTTCCGCGATCAGCTGCCGGGCGACCGCCGCGCCCATGCCGGAGGCGGCTCCCGTCACCATCGCGACCCGGCCGGCGAACCTCCCGGCGCGGACATCTTCGCGTGTCACATCGACTCCCTTCAGTTACCCAGACCATCTATTGAACTGACTTCACCTCTGTTACCGTGGCAGCCGCGGCGCTGACAAGACCCGGGACGGTGAAGATGAGGGCACTGCGGCTGACGGCCTGGGGCGAGGCTCCGGCACCGGCTGAGGTCGAGCGGCCGGTCCCCCACGGCGCCGAGGTGCTGGTGCGGGTCGAAGCCGCCGGGCTGTGCCGCTCCGACCTGCACGTCATCGACGCTCCTCCGGAAGCGCTCCCCTACCGGCTTCCGTTCACCCTCGGCCATGAGGTCGCCGGGCAGGTCACGGCCCTGGGGCCCGACGCCGACGGGGTGGCGGCAGGTGATCGCGTGGTGGTCTACGGGCCATGGGGCTGCGGCTCCTGCGCACGTTGTGTCGCGGGCTCCGGCAACTACTGCGACCGGCGTGACACCCTCGCCTGGCACGGGGCGGGACTGGGCCGGGACGGCGGAATGGCCGCATATCTGCTCGTCCCGTCCGCCCGCCATCTGGTGCCGATCGGCGACCTGCCGGCCGACCAGGCCGCCCCGCTCTCCGACGCGGGCCTGACCTCCTACCACGCCGTGTCGGGGCTCCGGCCCGCACTCGGCGAGGGCAGCAACGCCGTCATCATCGGTGTCGGCGGGCTCGGCCACCTGGCCGTCCAGATCCTCCGCGCCACCACTGAGAGCCGGGTGCTGGCAGTCGATGTCCGGGAGGACGCCCTGGCTCTCGCGGACCGCTCAGGCGCGGACTTCTCCACCCTGATGCGGCCGGACACCGCCCGCGCGCTGCGGGCGCGAACCGGGAACGTGGGAGCGGACGCCGTGCTCGACTTCGTCGGCACCGCACAGACACTGGAACTCGCGATCAGTGTCCTGCGCCCCGGTGGCGAACTCGCCGTCGTCGGAAGCGGAGGCGGCAGCCTGACGGTGTCCAAACCGGGTGTCCTCCCGGCCGGCTTCCGGCTCTCACTGCCCTTCTGGGGAACTCGACACGAATTGGCCGGGGTCGTCACGCTGGCACGTTCGGGAGCGCTCCGCGTCGAGACGGAACGCTTCCCGCTGTCCGCCGCTCCGGAGGCGATCGACCGGCTTCGCCGGGGCGCGACCCGGGGCCGGACCGTGCTCGTCCCCAACTGATCACCTTCGCGGTGAACCGATGGCTCCGGCTCATGGACGCCGGGCTCATGGATGCCGGGCTCATGGATACGGAAGGGAAGTTCAGCATGCGCTTCGACGGAAAAACGGCGATCGTCACCGGCGGCGCCCGGGGCATGGGTGCCACGCATGTACGGGAGCTGGTCGCCGAGGGCGCCCGGGTCGCCGTCTGCGACCTGCTGGACGACGAGGGTGAGGCCCTGGCCGCGGAACTCCCCCACGCGCGGTACTGCCACCTCGACGTCACCGACGAAGCGGAGTGGCGGTCCGTCGTCCGCACGGTCGAGGACACCCTCGGCCCGGTGGACGTCCTGGTCAACAACGCGGGGATCATGACTTACGGCGGCGTGGAGGAGCAGTCGCCCGAGCAATTCCGCCGGATCATCGACGTCAATCTGGTGGGCGCCTTCCTCGGCATGCACACCGTCCTCCCCGGTATGCGCGAGCGCGGCCGCGGGGCCGTCGTCAACGTCTCCTCGGCCGCCGGTATGACGGGTTTCGCCGGTGGCATCGGCTATGTGGCGAGCAAGTGGGGGGTGCGCGGGATGACCAAGGCCGCCGCACTGGACATGGCAGGCACGGGGGTGCGCGTCAACTCCGTACACCCCGGAGTCATCCGCACGCCCATGGGTGAGACCGCCTCACCCGGACTCTTCGCCCGTCAGCCGGTGGCGCGCATCGGGGAGCCCGAGGAGGTCACCCGCATGGTGCTCTTCCTCGCGAGCGACGACGCCTCCTACACCACGGGCGGGGAGTTCCTCATCGACGGTGGCCAGACCATCGGCCTCGGCGGCCACTCCGCCGCGGATTAGAGCGCGGCGTGGTGGCCTGCGGCCACCACGCCGACACCCCCTATACATCCTTGCGGACGGTCAGCAGGGAACCGATTCCGATCAGGCAGACCAGCATGACGAAGAACGCCGGGGAGAGCAGGTTCCCGGTCCGGTCGACCAGGAAGGCCGCGATGTACGGAGCCGTACCGCCCGCGAGGACGGTGCCGACGTTGTACCCGATCGCCATACCGGTGTAGCGGACCCGGCGTTCGAACAGATGCGGCCACAAACTCGCCGCCGGGACCTGCACGAACGCACTGCTCAGCATCAGGAGCAGATACGCCAGACCGGCCAGCGCCAGGCTGTCCTGGCCCATCAGCAGCATCGCGGGGTAGGCGGTCACCAGGAAGCCCAGCAGCCCGCCCATCAGCACGCGCCGGCAGCCGAATCGGGCGGCGAGCCGGCCGGCCGGCACCATGAGCAGCACGGTGACGAGCACGACACCCGCGGACAGCCAGTACACCAGCGTGGTGTCGTATCCCAGGTTGGTGGTCAGATAGATGCCGATGTACGTCAGCCCGAGGAAGATGGCGCCGCCCTGTGCCATGGCCAGGCCGACGGACTGCAGCAGCGCCGTACGGTGAGTGGCCAGGACCTCCCGGATCGGAGCCGCGGGGATGTCGGCGCGCTGTGCGGCCTCCTTGAATTCCGGGGTGTCCTCGATCCGCAGCCGGGCCCACAGGCAGAGCAGGGTCAGCGGCACGGCCAGCAGGAAGGGCAGCCGCCAGCCCCAGTCGCCCATCTGTTCCTTGGTGGTGAGGGCGGAGATCGCTCCGGCCGTCGCGGCCGCGAGCATGAACCCGAGGTTGGACCCGATGGGCGTGACGGCGCCGAGGAAGGCCCTGCGCTGGGGTGGCGCCGACTCGTAGATGTAGGTGTAGGCGCCGACCGATTCGCCGCCCGAGGAGATGCCCTGCACCATCCGGGTGAGGAACAGGAGCACCGCGGCGACCACGCCGATCTGGCTGTAGGTCGGCAGCAGTCCGGTGAGGCTGCTGGCCACCCCCATGCACAGCACCGAGGAGACCAGCGCCTTGCGACGCCCCCAGCGGTCACCGAGCCATCCGAAGAAGACACCGCCGAGCGGCCGCACCACGAGGCCGGTGGCGAGCACCGCGAGCGCCGCCAGCGTCGAGGCAGCCGGATCCTCGCTCGGGAAGAACTGCGGAGCGATCGCCACGGCGAGATAGCCGTAGACGCTGAAATCGAAGTACTCGATCAGGGTGCCGATGCTCCCGGCGAGCATCGCGCGGCGCACCGTACGTGGATCGTACGACGCCGACTCCTCCCCCGGCGGCGCGGGCTGCTGTGTGGTGCTCATGATCCGGCTCCCTTCCCCGCGGCACGGTCCGTTCCCTGCCGACGCCCGGGACGCTACAGAACTGAACTCAGTACAGCTAGCCATCGAACAGGGGTTTTCTCCAGGACCACGGCGAAGACCATGGACACGATCGTGCGCACACGACGGCAAGGCTTCGTACACAGGGCGCCCGACCTGCGGTTCAGCCGGTGCCGAAGCGCCGCGCGAGCCGGCCGCCACAGTGGCACATGCCCCACCGGTTGAGTATCTGAATTGGATTCGGTTTACTCGTAAGAGGCGGAGCGCGCCGCGTGCGGCGCCCGCGCTTTTGGACCTGCTCCGCATCGTGAGTGCGCGGTCGCGCCCAGCCACGATGCGGAGCGCGACATCGCCGTACAGGTAGGCAGTAGCCAAGCTCGGGAGTACAACGTGCCCATCGGGTTCGAGATCGATGAACGGGTCGCCGGGATCGCGCGGCGCACCACCGAGTTCGTACGGGAGGTGGTGATACCCGAGGAGCAGGCGTGTGACGGCGATGTCCACGCCGGACCGGAGCCGCTGCGCCGCCGACTCCAGGACGCGGCCCGCGAGGCGGGGGTGTTCGCCCCGCACGTCGGCGCCGAATGGGGCGGACTCGGACTGGACCTGTGCGGGCAGGCAGTGGTCTTCGAGGCGGCCGGGTACTCGCTGCTGGGGCCGCTCGCGCTCAACTGCGCGGCTCCCGACGAGGGCAATACGCATCTGCTCGAGGTGGTGGCCACGGAGGAGCAGAAGGAGCGGTATCTGCGCCCGCTGGCGGCCGGTGAGACGCGCTCGTGTTTCGCGATGACCGAGCCGGCGCCGGGCGCCGGCTCCGACCCGCGTGCGCTCACGACGACCGCGACGCGGATCGACGGCGGCTGGCTGATCGACGGCCGCAAGTGGTTCATCAGCGGCGCCGACGGGGCGGCCTTCGCCATCTGCATGGCCCGCACCAGCGGCGGCCCCGGCGACCCGGGCGGCGCGACGATGTTCCTCATCGCCGCCGACAACCCCGGCATGAAGATCGTCCGGAATATCGACACCCTGGACCAGGGCCTCTTCGGCGGGCACAGCGAAATCGCCTTCGAGGGCTGCGAGGTCGGGGACGAGGCCGTACTGGGCGAGGTGGACCAGGGCTTCGCGTACGCCCAGGTACGCCTGGGGCCCGCGCGCATGACCCACTGTATGCGCTGGCTCGGAGTGGCCCGGCGGGCGCAGGACATCGCCCTGGAACGCGCGGCGGACCGTTCGGCCTTCGGCAAGCCGCTGGCCGAACTGGGCATGGTGCAGCAGATGCTGGCCGACTCCGAGATCGACATCGAGACCGGCCGGGCGGTGCTGTGGCGGGCCTGCTGGGAGCTGGACCAGGGCCGCCCGGCCGCCCAGCACACCTCGATCGCCAAGATTTACGTCTCCGAGGCGGTGAACCGGGTGGTCGACCGGGCCGTCCAGATATGCGGTGCGCTCGGCATCTCTGGGGACGCCCCGCTGTCGCGGCTGTACCGCGAGGTGCGTCCGTTCCGTATCTACGACGGCCCTTCCGAGACCCATCGCTGGGCCGTCGCCAAGCGCGCGGTGCGGGCGGCGCGGGAGCGGAGGGGCACTCGGTGACCAGTTCCGGGACGACCGTGGCCGGAGTCGACGTGCCCGCGTTGCAGCGCTACTTCGAACGCCACGTACCCGAGTGCGAGGGCCCGCTCGAGGTCACGCTCCTGCAAGGCGGGCGCTCCAATCTCACCTACGCGGTGACCGACGGAGCACACCGGTGGGTGCTGCGCCGACCGCCGCTGGGGGTGCTGACACCGACCGCGCACGACATGGACCGCGAATACCGCGTCGTCGCGGCGCTCGGCGACACCGCGGTGCCGGTCGCCCGAGCCGTGCTGTCCTGCACGGACCCGGAGGTGATCGGGGCGCCGTTCTGTGTCGTCGGCTTCGTGGAGGGCATGGTGCTGCGCGACGGCGACGAGGCCGCCGCCCTCCCGCCCGACGACCCGCGGCGCGCCGCTGACGCGCTGGTGGACACCCTGGTCACACTGCACTCGGTGGACGCCGCCACCGTCGGGCTCGGCGACTTCGGCCGACCCGACGGCTATCTGGAGCGCCAGGTGCGGCGATGGCGTGGGCAGTGGGACAAGGTCGCCACGCGGAGCCTGTCCGACCTCGACGAACTGCACGGCAGGCTGGCCCGTTCCCTGCCCGCGAGCGGCGCCCCGGCCATCGTGCACGGCGACTACCGCCTGGACAACGTCATCCTGGCACCCGCCGACTTCGGGCGGATCGCCGCGGTCATCGACTGGGAGATGGCCACGCTCGGCGATCCCCTCGCCGACCTCGGGATGCTGCTCATGTACTGGGACCGGACCTGCGAACCGGTCCTCGGGGCGCGGCATGTCCCGACGGCCAACCCCGGTTTTCGATCGGGGCGCGAACTGGCCGAGCGATACGCCGAGAAGTCCGGACGGGACATCGGCGCCCTGCCGTATTACCAGGCCCTGGGCTGTTTCAAGCTCGCCGTCATCGCGGAGGGCATCCACGCCCGCTTTTCGGCGGGACAGACGGTCGGAACGGGATTCGAACGGGTCGGATCCGCGGTGCCCGCGCTGCTGCGCTCGGGGCTGGAGCTCCTGCCGTGACCACTGACACACGAGACGAAGGAGTACCCGTGCGAGACCGACTGTCCGGACAGATCGCCCTGGTCACCGGCGCCACCGGCGGCATAGGAACCACCGTCTCGCGGCGGCTGGCCGCCGAGGGCGCCACGGTGGTGGTGACCGACGTGGACGCCGACCGCTGCGACCAGCTGGCGGAGGAGCTGACGAAGGAGCCGGCCGCCGACGGAGCGCGGGCGCTGGGCCTCGCGCTGGACGTGAGCGACGAGGAGGCGTGGCGCGGCGCGGTCGAGCGCGTGGTCTCCGAACTGGGCGGCCTGTCCGTGCTCGTCAACAACGCGGGTGTCGCCCAGATGCGCACCGTGGAGACGGAGACCCAGGAGTCTTGGGACAAGGTCATCGCGGTGACCCAGGGCGGTGTCTGGCTCGGCATGAAGCACGGTGGCCCCGCGATCGAACGCTCCGGTGGCGGCTCGATCGTCAACATCGCGTCGATCTTCGGCACGGTGGGCGGCTTCGGCAGCCAGTTCTCGTATCACGCGGCGAAGGGCGCGGTCCGGCTGATGACGAAGAACGCCGCGCTGCACTGGGCCACGCGCGGCGTCCGGGTCAATTCGATCCATCCCGGTTTCATCGAGACCCCGCTCTCCCGCGAACTGTGGCAGGGCACACCGCGTCACACCGCGATGGTCGAGGGCACCCCCATGGGGCGGCTCGGCAGGCCGGAGGAGGTGGCGGGGGCCGTCGCCTTCCTCGCGTCCCAGGACGCGAGCTTCGTGACCGGCTCCGAGCTGTACGTGGACGGCGGGTGGACGGCGCGCTGACGGGGCACTACCCGGTGTGTGAGGCCGTCGCGGTGGCGGTGTCCGCGGCGGTCAGTCCGAACACCAGGGCAGAGGCGATGCCGCCGGCGTAGGCGCGGTGCCACAGGCCGCCGGTGTCCGACCCGGCCGCGAGGAGCCCGGGGAGCGGTTCGCCGTCCCCGCACAGTACGCGGGCCCGGTCGTCGACGCGGATCCCGTGGAAGGGAAAGGTGATGGCCGGTACCGCCTCGATCACGTAGTACGGCGGTTCGTCGAGCGGGAGGCGGTCCAGCTTCCGGCCGGGCACCGGCTCCAGCCCCGCCGCGGTGTGTTCGTTGAACAGCTTGACCGCGTCGCGCACGGCACCGCCCCGATATCCCCATTCCTCCGGAAGGTAGGCCAGTTCGTCGAGGTCTTCGGCGAGTCCCACACGGCCGCCCCGCTTACCGGCCAGCGCGAACTTGTCCACGGCGACCGCGCCTTCGACGTAGCTGCCGACGACCCAGTCACGGAACACCCGGGCGTCGGCGATGAGAAGGCCCCGGCTCTCGGGCTGCTCCAGCAGGGCCATGGCCGTGAGGTGGTCGCCCAGCGTCTCGTCGACGAACCGGTCGTTGTCCACGTTGAACAGGAGGGCGTGCTCGCTGTAGTAGAGCGACAGGTCGACGAAGTCCGCCGGGTCGGCGAAGGGGATGCCGCTGGGGATGAGATGGCCGTAGAAGCCCGCGTCATCGTGGCCGGTGGCGGCACCGACCCCGGTGGCCAGACGGTAGCCACCGCCGCGGCTGAAGGGGTTGGAGCGGAGCCGCATGCCCCCGGCACGGGGGTGCACATGCGCGGCGCCGAGTTCCGGATCGCCCTGAAACCCGCCGGTCGCGATGAGCGTGGACCCGGCGCGCACATGCGTGCGGGTGCCATCGGCCAGTCGCAGCTCCGCCCCCGTCACGACACCGTCCTCGACCACCAGCCTTTCGGTGCACGTTTCCAACAGCAGCGCGCCACCGCCTCGGCGGATGGTTTGACGACAGGTGGCGACATACTGATGGGTGTCGAACTGGTGCCCGCGGCCGAAACCGAGAACGCGCTGCGCGTCCTTGATGTCCACGCCGAGGGAGCGGATCCATGAGATGCCCTCGGGGAACCGATCCACGAGGGCGCGCTTGAGCGCGGTGTCTCCATGCGGATTGTGCTGGTCCATGATGTCGTGGCTCGGCGCGGTCCATGCGTAACCCGCGAAGAGCGCGGAACCGCCGACGTCCTTACCGATCTCCACGACCGTGACGGACAGACCATTGCGAACCGCGCGGGCACCGGCGGTCAACCCCGCCATACCCGCGCCGATGATGAGCAGATCGACTTCTTCCGCGCGCACGCGACTCCCCTCCGGTTCTGGGACGACCCTCCCAGCAAAACCGAATCCAGTTCAAAGAGCAAGCACTGGACCGACATCGGCCAGCCAGAATCGGTATCACCATGACCGAAGTGGATTCTCTTGTGTTGAGGGGCGCGGGTGGCGCTGCGGCCGCGGGGGTGGCGCTCAGCGCTCCTGTAGCGCGGCCAGCGCGTGAACGGTCTCGGCGGTGTCCGGGTACAGCCGCCGGTAGAGGGCGTACAGCTCGTCATAGCGCCCGGCGTGTTCGGCGCGCGGCGTCACCGTCTCGCGCACCGGGTTCCAGTCGTCGATGGAGGCCTCCCCGACGAGCTGGGCGGCCAGCAGCGCGTCACCGTAGCCCGCGCCGATGGTGATGGTGCGCAACTCCTGTGGGCGGCCGGTGATGTCGGAGACGATCTGTGTCCACAGCGAGCCCTGGGTGCCGCCACCGACGGCGACCATCCGGCGAATGTCGCCACCGACCGCCTCGATGACCTCGATGTTCTGGCGGACGGCGAACCCGGTGGCCTCGAGCGCGGCCCGGTAGAGGTCGCCGCGGGTGTGGGACAGGGTCAGCCCGGCGATCACTCCGCGGGCGTCGGGGTCCATGATCGGGGTGCGCTCGCCGGAGAAGTACGGCAGCATCAGCAGGCCGTTGGCGCCGACGCCCGACTCGGCGGCCAGCGCGGTGAGTTCGGCGTGGTCGCCGTCGGCGAACAGGTCCTTCAGCCAGTTGGCGACCGCGCCGGAGGTGGCCATGCCACCGGCCAGATTCCGGGTCCCTGGCAGGGCGCCGACGGTGCCCCACAGGGACGGGCTGGTCAGCGGCTTGGGCACGGTGTGGATGAGGAACATGGTGGTGCCGTACATCAGCATCAGATCGCCGATGTTCTGCGCACCCACGCTCAGGGCCTCGGCCCAGGCGTCGATGGTGCCGGTGGTGACGGGGATTCCGGCGGGCAGGCCGGTCGCCGTGGCGGCCTCGGGGGTGAGAGCGCCGGCCGCCTCGCCGGGCCAGTGCAGCGGCGGCAGTTCGATCCCGGGGGCGACCTCGGCGGCCCAGGGGGCGTACCACTCACCGGCGAGCGTGTCGTACAGCGGAGTGCACTGGCTGGCCGAGTGGTGGTCCAGGACGTAGTTTCCGGTGAGCTTTCTGACCAGCCAGGAGCTCGGCATGTACAGGCGCTTGGCCCGCGCGTAGAGCTCGGGTTCCTCCTCGGCGATCCACGCGATCTTCGGCCCGGCGGCCTGGGTGGTCAGGGCGGAGCCGCCACGGCGGATGATCTCGTCGGCGCCGAGCCGCGCCTCGATGCGCTGGATCTGGTGGACCGAGCGGGTGTCCACACCGTAGAGCACGGCGGGGCGCAGCGGGGTGTCGTGTTCATCGGTCAGCAGGACGCAGGGCCCCATGCCGCTGACCCCGACGGCGACCACGGCGGTGTCCTCCGTGGCGGTCAGCTCGCGGGCGAGTTCGGTGAACTCGCGCCACCAGACGGCGGCGTCCATCTCGAAGTGGCCGGGACCCGGTCTTGCGGGGGTGTGCTCCCGGGTGGCCGAGCGGATCAGTGCGCCATCGAGACCGACGAGGACGCCCTTGGTGCTCGAGGTGCCGATGTCCACTCCGATGACTGCGTTGCGAGGCATGGCGAGCACGCTGACAAAAAACGATTTCAGCGTCAAGGTGACCCCGCGGATGGCCTTGCCCTGGCGAAAAGCCATATCAGCAGCGCGCGTCGGCACCCCGCCATCGACCGCATGTCTCGCCCCTTGACACTCCCTGACACTCCTTGACACCCCTTGACACCCCTTGGGCCCCGCTCCACGTTGCGGTGAAATGGATTGCAGACGTGCTGTGCCGCACCGCTGGTGACGCCGTTTCGGGCCGACCAGACGTCAGTCGTGCGGGTGGGAGGCGTCCCGGTGGGGAGTGTTCCCATGAGTGGCGGCCCCGGGCCATGACGGCTGCGTATCGACGATGTGGCCGAGGAGATGCAGCGGCGCGGCGCCGACCCCGGCCGCCTCGACCGCGTCCCAGTAGGCATGCGCATGGGAGGCGTCGACCAGCCCGTGGACCAGTGGCAGGCCGGACACGGCGGTGTGCAGCAGGGATTCGAGTCGGCAGGAGGCGACCGTGCCCGGCAGCCAGGACCGTTCCGCGTAGCCGGAGGCGGCGGCCGGTGGCAGGTCGTCGGCGATGTGCCGCTCGGTGTCGCCGACGGCGAGCAGTCCGCCCCCGACGGTCAGCACATCGCGCTGCTCGCGCATCCGGGCGAGGGCGCGTGTGGTGTCGAAGCAGTGCGGGAAGGAGTCGTCGACCACGACGGTGCCGGGGCGTAGCCGGTCGATGTCGAGAACGGACGTGCCACCGCTGCCACCGCTGACGGCGGTGACGATCAGGTCGGCCTCGTACACCGCGGCGGGAAGGGCCGGTGCGGACTCGGCCGTCGCCACCGACCCGGCCAGCCCGTTCCCGCGCAACTCCGCGGCGAGCGCCCGCAGGCGGGGCGCGCTGCCCGCGACATCGCACAGCAGCAGGTGAGCGGGCGGGCGCGGAGCGCGGGTGAGGAGCAGGTTGAGGGAAGAGGTGCCGATCGAGCCGAGTCCGACCATGGCGACGGTCAGGTCACTCAGGTCGAGTTCGGTCGTGGCGAGCGCGGCGTGAACGGTCTTGACCACGGACACTGCTGTGGCGGCGTGGCCGGTGGTGACCGCCGTCGCCCCGTCGGTGGCGCGTACCACCTCGAATCCGTAGCCGGTCAGCGCGGGGATCATGCCCGCCAGGGAGACACAGCGGGCGCCGAGGTGGGCGGCGTGGCTGACGGCGCGGGTGGTGTGGCCGGTGAGCGCGCTTCCCGCGGCGAGTTCATCCGCGAACAGCGGCAGCGCGACGAACGCGGAGCGGCCCAACGGCGTGCCGATCTCCTCCAGGAGGCGGGGACCGCCGTCCGGGAAGAGCAGATGCCGCATGTGTTCGCGGGTCAGGTCCGCTTCCGGGATCCCGGCGAGCGCCGCGAGGTGGCCGGGGGCCGGGAGATAGCCGATGAGCGCGGCGTCCGTGTGGGATGTGCGCGGGGCAGGGGCCAGGGCAAGGCGCGGACGTGGCGTGGCCGCCTGGGTGAGCTCGTCCCGCAGGAGGCGGGTGAACGCGGCGAAGGCGGGCGCATCGAGGGCAGCGGCCGAGGCCCGCAGGGTGACACGCAGCTCGTCCCCGACCGGCCGCACGGCCAGGAACACATCGGTTCCCACCGGCGGCGGGGCGAGTTCCGTGTCGTGATGGTCCCAGTCGAGGGTGAGGGTTGCTCCGGTGGGTGAGCCGAGGGCGGAGAAGTCCAGGTAGCTGAAGAGGAATTGGGTGGCCCTCGGCAGACCGAGCGGGGTGGGTGGGGCAGTCGGGATGGGCGAGCTGTCGGAGGGCCCACCGCCGGTGGCACGGCCGATGCCGCCGTCCGCGCCGCCAGTGTCGGGGCCGGTGTCGCCACTCGTGCCGCCGCCGCTGGCGTCACCAGCGCCGTACGTCCGTGCGGTCACAGCTTCCTCGGTGATCCGGAGCAGGTCCGCCCGGAAGGAGTGGAACGACCGGCCGGGCGTGGCCTCGGCACCCGTCTCCGCCACGGCGGGGCGCAGCGGTACGGCGGCCGCCAGGGGGCCGAACAGCCGACTGATATCGGGCAGTTGGTGGTCGCGTCCGGTGACCGCCAGGCCGAGGACGAGGTCCCGCCGGCCGGTGAGGCCCGCCAGAGCCCGGTAGTAGGCGGTCAGGACGGGGGCGTACGGCGTGGCGCGGACGGTGGTGGCGAGGTGGCGCAGCCCGGCCGTCAACTCGGCGTCGAGCGTGAACCCCGCCGACCTGAACTCCGCGGAGCCGGCCCCGGTGGCCCCGGCACCCGCCGGCTCGCCACTCCGTGCGCCCGAGCGGCGCAGGTCGGGCCGCTGGTACGGGATGGCGTGGCGGGCCTGCCAGGCGATGGCCGCCGGGTCCGGGCCGTGGCTCGTATCCGGCCGCTGGAGCAGGCTGACGTAATCGCGAAAGGTGCTGCGCAGCGGTGGCAGCCCGATCGGCTCGCCACGGCTGAGCCGGTCGTAAATGGTGATCAGTTCCCGGCCGAACAGGGCCGCGCTGTAGCCGTCACCGATGAGGTGGTGGGCGTGGACGACAAGCGTGTGCTCGTCGGGGCCGGTGGTCAGCACGCGCAGACGCAGCAGTGGCCACGCCCACGGTTCGAACCGACGATGGCGCTCGTCGGCGACCCGCTCCTCGACCAGGTCGGGCGATGCCGGCGTCTCGAAGTCGACCGGGAGCCGCAGCGTGGGCGGCAGCTCCTGTTGGACGGGCGGGCGGGCGCCCGCGGGGAAGACGGTGCGCAGCATGGGGTGGCGGACGACGAGGGCATCGACCGCGCGCTGAAAGAGATCGGCCCGCAGCGGACCACGCAGGCGCAACTGAGCAAGCCACGCGGACCCGGAGCCCGGCGCGATGGCCTCGGCGACCAGAAAACCGCGCTGGGTGGGGGTGAGGGGGTATGGCGTGAGGTCCGCACCAGCGAGGTCGGAGGTGGCGCCGCTTGCCGGAGCGGGCGAGTTGCCTGGATCGGCCACGTCCGCCGGAACGAGCGGGATTCCCGAAGCTGCCGGGTCCGATGCCTGATCAATCGCGGCGGTCTCGTCCACAGTGACTGCCGCGTCCGCAGCGGTGGCCGTATCCACGGCCGTGGCGAGGGCGGTGAGCGTGCTGTGCTCGTAGATGACCGTCGGCCTCGGCAGGGCAGCCCCCGGCCGTTCCCCCTCGTACGCCTTCTCCAGTCGCGCGAACACTTCCAGGACCAGGATGGAATCGCCACCGAGCGCGAAGAAGTCGTCCTCGCGGCCGACTTCCGCGACGCCCAGCACCTCGGACCAGATACCGGCCAAGGCACGCTCGGTCGGTGTGGCCGCCGGGGTGTCACGGGTCCGCGGCGAGGTCGTACCCGTCGCCGCTCCCGTGTCCGCGTCAGCGGCCGTCGCGTCGAGTCGGCGGCGGTCGACCTTGCCCGTGCCCGTGAGCGGCAACGCGTCCAGGAATCGGAATCGGCTCGGGAGCATGTAGTCCGGCAGGGTGCCGCCCAGGTGGGCGCGCAGCTGTGCCGGATCGGGGTCGGGGCCGCCCGGCAGGGGTTCCACGAAGGCGGTCAGTCGGCCGTCGCGGTGCAGTACGGCAGCCTCGGCGACCCGGGGATGGGTCTGCAGCACCGCTTCGATCTCCCCCGGTTCGACCCGGCGGCCGCGGATCTTCACTTGGTCGTCGAGACGGCCGAGGAACTCCAGTGCGCCGTCAGGGCGTTGGCGGACCCGGTCGCCGCTGCGGTACCAGCGCTTGCCGTCGCGCTCGGTGAACGCCGCCGCCGTGAGCGTGGGATCACCCAGGTATCCCGGTGTCAGCCCCGTTCCAGCGATGAGGAGTTCGCCGGGCTCGCCGACGACGGTGCGGTTGCGCCCGTCCTCGGCCACCACCGCGACCTCGGTGCCGGAGATGGGACGGCCGATCGGCAGCCGCCGCACCTCGTCGCCGGGGCGGGCCTCGATGAGGTGGCAGGTGGCGTTGATGGTGGTCTCCGTCGGCCCGTACAGGTTGGCGATGCGGTGGCCGGGCCCGAACAGGTCGTACCAGCGACGGACATGTGCGGCGGGCAGCGCCTCCCCGCCGACGTGGATCCAGCGCAGCGCCGACAGGTCGGGGCGGGGCGCGCCGCGCCGTACCCGGGTCTCGGCGGCGGTCAGCAACCGTTCCCACAGCGTGGGCACCGAGCTCCACACGGTGATCCGGTCCCGTACGACCCGGTCCAGCAGCGCCTCGGGGTCGCGGACCAGATTCCGCGGCAGGGTGTGAACGGTGGCTCCGACCAGCAGCGGTGCCAGCAGTTGGCGTACGGACGCGTCGAAGCACACGGAAGCGGTCTGGGCCAGCCGGTCGCCCGCGCGGTAGCCGAAGGTGTCCACGGCCCAGTCCAGGTAGTTCATCATCGCCCGGTGGGTGATCGGTACGGCCTTGGGGCGGCCGGTGGACCCTGAGGTGAAGATGACGTAGGCGACGGCGTCGGGGGCGGGGTCGGGGTCGGCTACGGGGTCGGGGTCGGCTACGGGAAGCAGTGCCGGTGCCGGTGAGGGGTCGTCGATGGCCACCGTCGTCACGTCGTCGAGCGTGTCGGCCCTCGCTCGGGTGGCCTCGTGGCACACCACGTGTCGGGCCGTCGACCGGTGGAGCTGGTCGGCCAGGCGCGCGGCGGGGTGGGTGGCGTCCAGCGGCACCCACCCGGCCCCGGCCCGCAGGATGCCGACGACACCGACGACGGTGTCGGCACCCGGCTCGGTCAGCAGGCCCACCAGGTCCCCGGGGGCGACGCCACGGGCGCGCAGCCGGTCGGCGAGTGCGGCGGCGGCCCGGTCGAGTGCGCCGTAGGTCATGGTGGCGTCGCCGGTTGCGACCGCGATCTGGTCGGCGGCCGCCCGGAATCGTGCTGAGAGCCGCTGAACGATCCCGCGCCCGGCTGCGGGCAGCGGGGTCGGTGCCGGTGCGGGTTCGGGTGCGGGTTCGGGTGCGGGAATGTCCCTTCGGGTGGGCGTGGCGAGTTCGGCCAGCTCCGCCAATTCGGCGAGGTGTTCGCGTGCCAGGCGCTCCACGGTGGTCCGGTTGAGCAGCCGCGCTGGGAAGTTCCAGGAGAAGTGCAGGGCTCGTTCGCTCTCCCAGCACAGCAGTCCCAGGCGCGTGGCGGCGGATGCGGTACGCGCCGCTGCCGGGCGCACCGTGACCGGGCAGTCGGGGTCGGTCGTGGCGGGGAAGCGGGCGAAGCTGAACCCCGCCGGGGAGGCGGTACGCGGTCGGGACCCGGTGGTGGGCAGCAGCCGGGCGATGTCCGGGCTGGTGAGCCGGGCGTGCCGCTCCGCGTCCAGCCAGATCGCGCGCAACCGCTGTGCCAGGGCGGGCACGGGCTCGTCCGGGTCGACGGTGGCCGACAGCGGCAATGTGTCGGCGAGCGGGCCGACCAGCCGGTCGAGACCGGCCAGCCGGAGTTCGCGGCGGGCGCGCGCCACGTTGACCGCGATGCCACGCTGCCCGCTCCACCGCGCCAGACAGCGCACGTACGCGGCCAGCAGCAGGTGAAAGAGCGAAACGCCGTGGGCGGCGGCGCACTCGCGCAGCGCGGCGGTGAGGTCGGGGTCGGTGGCCACCTGGTGTGCGGTGAGCGGCGCCGCGGGCGGCCCCTCCGGGTCGCCGTCCCAGGGCAGGTCCAGGGGCGTGGGGTGGGCGTGGGTGTGGGTGTGGATGTGGGTGTGGATGTGGGCGGTGAGTGCGTGGGCAGTGAGTGCGTCACGCCAGTACCGCCGGTCCTCGGCGAACTCCGGCGAGGACCGTTCCGCCTCGACGGCGGCGGCGTAGTCGGCGAAGCCCGCTTCCAGCGGTGGCAGTTCGGGTGCACGGCCGTGCACGAGGGCGGTGTAGACCGACCACAACTCCTCGCCGAGGACGTTGAGGCTGAATCCGTCCGCGGCGGCGTGGTGCAGTACGAGCAGAAGGTGGGCGAGGTCGGCGCGCTCGCGCACCAGCACCGCACGTACCGGCGCCTCGGTGGCCAGGTCGAAGGGGCGATTGCACAGCGCCTCCTCCAGGTCGGCCAGGGGGCCGTCGGCGTGGCGGATCTCATACCAGAAGGGCATGGTGTGCGGTTCCGGGGGAGCCACGTTTTGGGCGGGTGCCGTGCCGTCGGTCCCGATCCTGACGCGCAGCATCGGGTGGCGCTCGGCGAGCAGCGCGAGCGCCCGGCCGAGCAGACCGGCGTCCAGGGCGCCGCTGATGGTCTGGCGCACATACGCGTACGCGGCGACCTCGGGGTGCAGCCTGCCGCCCGTGTGGAAGGCCAGTTGCACGGGTGTGAGGGGCAGCGGGACCCCATCGCCGAACGCTGTCGTCCGGCCGGTGTCGGCGGGGTGCGGCGGGGGCGCGGGCGGCTCCGTCTCCACCTGGTCGGTCGACAGATGGGCGGCCAGCTCGCCGATCGTCCGGTACTCGAAGAACAGCGTGGGCGGCAGGGCCCGGCCCAGCTCCGACTCCAGCCTTCTGACAAGGTCCACGGCGGAGAGCGAGTCCAGCCCCATGGTCAGGAACTGCTCGTCGTCGCCGACCTCGGCGGGTGAGCGGTGCAGAGCCTCGGCAAGGAGGCGGCGCAGAACGCCGGTGATGTGTGCGGGGGCGGGGGCGGCCGTGCCGGTGGCGGGGGCGGGGGCCGTGCCGGTTGCGGGGGCGCCGGTCCCGGACATGTCCGTGGCGGAGGCGACACGCTCGGGCCCGGCGGCGCTCGACACCGCGAACTCCAACCTGGCGGTCCCGGACACCGCGGCGCCGGGGCGGACGGTGGCAGGCTCGGCCGTCAGCTCGGCCACCACCAGCTGCGCGGCGTCGATGCCGCATGCCACATGCAGCGCGGCGAGGCCCGCGCCCGGGGTCAGTGGCGCTACGCCACGGGTCGTCGCGGGGGCGGTTCGCGACCGGGCTCCGGCGGCCAGGCCGGTTTCGGCGAACGCGGCGAAGTTGAGCGATTGCCACGGGCGGCCGGCCGCGCGTTCGGAGGCGGCGAACGCGTCGAGGAAGGCGTTGGCCGCGGCGTAGTCGCCGAGCGCACCGGCCAGGCCGGGGAGCACCGAGGTGACCGAGGAGAAGGCCACGCACACCGCCGGACGGTGGCCGTGGCGCCACAGGGCCCGGGACAACAGGTGGCTGCCGCGCACCTTGGCGGCCAGCACCTCGGCCATCTCCTCGAGCGACTTGGTCCGCATCGTGCCGGGGCGCACCACTCCCGCGGTGTGGAACACCCCGTCCAGCGGCGGCAGATCCGCGACCAGGGCCTCGGTATCCGCCTCGGCGGACACATCCGCCACGCGGTAGTCCGCCGTGGCGCCGAGCGCGTCGAGTTCGGCCATCAGACTGCTCGGCGGACGGGCCGAACGGCCGGCGAGGACCAGGGTCGGCTGGCCGCGCCCGGCCAGGTCGCGCGCGAGGGCGGCGCCGAGCCCGCCCGTACCGCCGGTGATCAGATAGGTGCCGTCGGGTGGCAGCGGCGAGGACGAGGGCGGCGCGCCGGCCGCCACCGCCACGGGGGTTCGGACCAGACGGCGGCCCGCTCGCCACGCCACCGTGCCGCCGACGTCCGGCGCGTTCTGCCCGAGCACCTCCCGCTCCAGGGCGTCGAGCCGGGTGTCCAGGGAGTCGTACGAGGACAGGTCGACGCCGTACGCGGTGAGGCGCGGGAATTCCTCGGGGAGCGCGAGCGCCAGGCCGGTGAGCAACGCCTGGGCGGGGCGCAGCCGTTCGGTGGTGGCGCCGGTGGCGTGCACGTCCTCGGTGACCGCCAGCAGACGGCCACTGCCCTGGCTCATCGATGGGAGCAGGTCCCGCAACGTGGTCAGTACGGTGTGCGTCGAGGCGTCGAGGTCCGTCACGGTCGCGCACTCAGTGGCCGGTCCGGCGAGCCAGAGGGTGAGTTGCGCGGGTGGTTCGGCGAGGGAGGCGTCACCGTCCCGGCGGACCGTGACACCGCGCCGCTCCAGGCGGTGGGCCAGCGCACGGGCCAGCTCCGAGTCCGGCCCGACCAGCCGGATGGTGTGCGGTGTGTGCGGTGTGTGCCGTGTGTGCCGTGTGTCCAGTGTGTCCCCGTCCGGCGCGGGAGGCGTCTCGCACCAGGTGACGCGGTGCAGCGGCACTGACGCTGCGGGGTCGGGGTTGTGCTTCCCTCGGTGCTCGTGCCGGTGCTCTGGCCAGTGGCGGCGGCGCTGGAACGGGTACGTCGGGACGGGCACGCGTGCCCGTCCCTCGCCCAGTGCCGAGTGGTCCAGGTCCACCCCGCGCGTCCACAGCCGCCCCAGGGCGGTCAGCAGAGCCTGTCCGGCGTCGACACCAGTGGCGGCTCCGGCGCCCGGGGCCGCCAGCGCGAACACCTCCGGCGACGGATCGCAGTCGGCCGCCACGGCGCGGACCGGCCCCAGCAGGGTGGCGCCGGGCCCGAGCTCGACAAACGTGTCGTACCCGTCGTCCAGCAGCCGCTCGACCGCGGCGCCGAAGCGCACGGGCCGCAGGGCGTGTTCGCGCCAGTGGGCCGGGTCCAGGGGCGGCTGCCACTCGGCGGTCAGCGTGCTGAGCAGGGGAATCGAGGGCGGGAGCGGGGTCAGTTCGGTGGCCGCGGCGGTGAGCGGGTCGGCCACCGGGCGCATCGTCGGCGAGTGGAAGCCGTGGGATACGGGGAGTTCGCGGACCGTGACCCCGTCGGCGGCCAGCCGCCCGACGGCCCTGGCGACGGCATCCGGCGCTCCGGCGATCACCACCTGCCCGGGGGCGTTGACCGCGGCCACGCACAGCGCACCGGCCGACTCGGCCACCACCTCGGCGACGGCGTCCTCACCGCCGCGTACGGCGGCCATGGCGCCCGGTTCGGCCAGTTCGCGCATCAGACGCCCCCGTTCGGCGGCGAACCGCACCGCCTCGGCCAGGGTCAGCGACCCAGCGACACAAGCGGCGGTGATCTCTCCGACGCTGTGCCCGGTGACGGCGTCCGGGCGCACGCCCCAGACGCGCAGCTGTCGGGCGAGCGCGACGCCGAACGCCACGAGCAGCGGCTGGGAGACCTCGGTGTGGGCCAGATCGGCGGGCGAGGCACCGGGGTCCAGGCACCACTGGGCCAGGGTGCGTCCGCGCACCTCGCCGACGAGGGCGGACGCCTCCTCCATCACACGGCGGAACTCCGGTGCGGTGCGGTACAGGGCGCGGCCGAGCCCCGGCCGCGCGGTGCCCTGGCCGGGCAGCAGGAACGCGAGCCGGGGCCGGGAGCGGACCACGGCGGGAGTGGTGTGGGCTTCGAGACGTTCGGCGAGGTCGCCACGGGACACCACTGCCAGGCGGTGGGGGCCGTGGTCGCGGGCGGTGTTGACAGTGGCGCACACGTCGCCCTCGTCGAGCTCCGGGTGAGCTCGCAGATGGGCCGCGAGGTCACGGGTCGCGGCCGCCAAGGCGTCGGCGCCACGCGCCGACAGAGTCAGCAGATGCGGGCCGTCTTCGTCTCCTGAGCCGTCCCGGCCCGCTGGGCCGACCTCCGGGCCGTGGCTCGGACCGTACTGCTCCTGCGGGCCGTCTTGAACACCTGGGCCGTGGCTCCGGCTGTCTTCGAGACCCGGGCCGTCGTCACCTGCGGCGTCCGCCTCAGGCGGGCTGGTGTCCAGCCGTACGCGGCGACCGCCTGGGCCGTGACCCGGACCACCCTCGACGCCCAAGGCGCCGTCGCCCGCGGCGTCCGTCTCACCCCGCCCGGCAGTGGCCAACCGCCCGCCGCGACCTGGCAAGCGCCGGGGCGCCTCCTCGAGGATGGCATGGGCGTTGGTGCCGCCGAAGCCGAAGGCGTTGATCCCGGCCACCAGCGGGCCGGGGGCTGTCCATGCGCGGTGCTCGGTGACCACCTGGAAACCGGCCGTGCCGTCGTCGGGGAGGGAGGCGGCGGGTGGGTCGTGGTGCAGTGAGGCGGGCAGCCGGCGGTGGCCCAAGGCCAGGGCCACCTTGACCAGGCTCGGCATGGCGGCGGCGTTGAGCAGGTGGCCGAGGTTGGTCTTCACCGAGCCCAGCAGTCGGGGGCGGCCGTCGGCGCGGGGCGGGAACGCCTGGGTGAGGGAGCGTAGTTCGACGGGGTCGCCGAGGGCAGTGCCGGTGCCGTGGGCCTCGATGTAGGACACGCTGTCGGGGTCGACGCCCGCGTCGCGGTACGCCTGGACGATGATCTCCCGCTGGGTGAGCGCGTTGGGGGCCAGCAGGCTCAGCGAACGCCCGTCGTTGTTCACCGCGGTGCCGCGCAGCAGGGCCAGGACCGGATCGTTCGCGCGGTGTGCGTCGTCCAGCCGGGCCAGGACGATCGCCGCGCCACCCTCCCCGGGGACGAAGCCGTCGGCCGCGGCGCTGAAGGCGTGGCAGCGGCCGGTCGGGGAGAGCACGCCCGCCTGCTCCAGCAGCCGGTGGCCGGTCGGGGCCAGCGCGAGGTTGACTCCGCCGACCACGGCGAGGTCGCACTCCCCCGACTGCAGGCTGCGGCGCGCCAAGTGCAGCGCGACCAGCGCCGACGAGCAGGCGGTGTCGACGGCGAGGGCCGGACCGGTCAGATCGAGGCTCTGCGCCACGCGGGCGGCGACGAGGTTGGGGAGGTTGCCGACCAACGCGGCGGGAGGCAGCCCGCCGTCCGGGCCGGAGGCCCGGGACAGCAGTTCGCGGTAGCCGCTCTCCCCGGTCGCGGCGAACACACCGATGCGGCGGCCCGCCCGCCGGGATCCCGCGTAGCCCGCGCGCTCCAGAGCTTCATGGGCCAGTTCGAGGAAGATGCGGGCCTGTGGGTCGGTCGCGGCCGCCTCCTGGTCGTCCATGCCGAAGTACGTGGCGTCGAAGCGGGACGGGTCGTCCAGGAAGGCGCCCCACCGGGCGGTGGCCTCCGGCCGGGGTGTCCAACGGGCGGCCGGTACGGGACCGACGGCGTCGTGGCCGGCCACGAGCCGGTCCCAGAAGGCGTCCGGGGTGTCCGCGCCGGGGAAGCGGCAGGCCATGGAGACGACCGCGATCGCTCCCGGGTCGGCGTCGCCTGCGGTGTCGCGAGGCCGAGCGGCGTCCGGCGGCCCGGCGCGCCGCGCCGCCATCACGTGTTCGGTCAGCGCGGCCACCGTGTCACGGTCGCGCAGCGCCGCCGGTGGCACCGTGACGCCGAAGGCGTCCTCCACCTCGGCGATCACCTCCATCGCCTTCAACGACGAACCGCCGACGGCCAGAAACCGGTCATGCGGGCCGATGGCGTGCTCGGGCACGCCCAGCACCCGCGCCCATATGCCAGTGACGGCCCGCGCAACCTCCCGCCGCGAGCCCAACGCCCCGCGGGCGGCCCCGGCGGCCGCGGCCAAACCCCCGCGCCCCCACCGCTTCTCCACCTCGGCGTAGTCCCCCGCCGCATAGCGCTCGCGCATCGCACGGCGCCGCAGCTTGCCGCTTGTCGTTCGGGGGAACGCGCCCGGTGGCAGGGGCAGCACCCGTACGTCGTCGTGGGCCAGGGCCTGCCGGACCCGTGCCGCCACCTCCGCCAGTACGGTGGCCGCCGCGCTCGGCGGACCGGGCCAGCGTACGAAGACCACCACCCGTTCCGTGCCGTCGACCGGGTCGGTGGAGCCCACCGCCGCGGCCAGGGTCGGTGTCGGCAGGCCGGGGGCGGCCGCCGCCACTTCCTCCAGGTCCGGCGCGTGGAAGGTGCGCCCGGACACGAAGAGCACGTCCTTGTGGCGGCCGGTGACGCACAACCGGCCGTCGGCCAGGAAGCCCAGGTCGCCGGTGCGCAACCAGCCACCCACGTACGTGGCCGCGGTCGCCTCGGGAGCGTTGCGGTAGCCGCGCGCCACCTGGGGTCCGCGCACCTGGATGTGGCCCACCCGCCGGTCGTCCAGCGGGCGGTCCGCGTCGTCCACGATGCGCACCTCGCACCCGGGCACCGGCAGACCGACGTCCATCAGCTCCACGGCGTCCGGGCCCCGGACCGTGTCCACCGCGTGGCCGCGGCTGAGGGCGGCCCGGTCCAGCACACGCTCCACCGCCACTTCGTCCAGGGGCGGGAAGGTGACCGCCAAGGTGGCCTCGGCCAGGCCGTAGACCGGCAGCGGTGCCCGCTCGTCGAGGCCGGACGTCCGCGCCTTCGCCACGAACCTCCGCCACACCGCCGGGGCGATCGGCTCGGCACCGACCAGGACCAATCGCACGGAGGTCAGGTCGAAGCGGGTGAACGCCTCGTCCGGGATCCGACGTACGGCCAGGGCCAGGGCGAAGTTGGCGGCGGACAGGAGGGTCGCCCGGTGGCGGGCCGCCGTCTCCAGCCACAGCGCCGGACGCTTGGCGAACGACAACGGTTCCAGCCGCACCTGCTTGGCGCGCGCGGCGAGCGGGGCCAGATGCGTGCCGATGAGCCCCATGTCGTGGAAGTACGGCATCCAGCTCGCCACCACATCGTCGGGCGTGATGGCCGCGGCGAGGCGCATCTGCTCCAGATTGGCCAGCACGGCGGCATGCGTCAGCTCGACGCCCTTCGGGGCTCCGGTGCTGCCCGAGGAGAACTGGACGAAGGCCATCTCGCCGGGCGTGGCCTCCGGCAGCCGGGCCGGCGGGCGGCCCTGCCGCAACTCGTCCAGCCGCAACGGCTCGACACCGTCGGGCAGTTCGCGCAACAGCCTCTCCGTGGCCCCGTCCACCGCCACCGGCGGACGGCCGAGCGATTCCCACACCGGCGCCACCCGCCGGACATCGGACGCGAGCGGCACCGGAATGAGACCGGCCAGCAACGCACCCCAGAACAACACCTGGAAGTCGTCGCCGCGGTCGGCGAGCAGCGGGACACAGGTACCGGGCGCCACCCCGGCCGCGAGGTAGCCACCGGCGGCGCACAGCGCCTCGTCCCGCAGCTCCGCGAAGGAGACGGTCCGCTCGCCACCGTCGCCTCGGACATGCACCAGCACCTGGTCCGGGGCCGCCTCTGCCGCGCCCATCAAGACCTGCGGGAGCGTGGTCTCGCCATTCGGTCCGGTCATCAAGCTCCCGCTCCCCAACTCACTTGCCCTCCTCTAGAGGGAGGCGCGAACGGAGCGGCGGGTTCCAGCCGGACGGCAATCCCTCACCCCGGCGTTGACCCAGCTCTCACCTCAGCGTTCGCACCAGGCCGCTCAGCGTCCGCCCCCTTCACTCCCGGCCGCTGCCTCGGTGAGCCGGTCCACCACGGCCTGGTAGTGGGTCAGGCCGTGGTCGACCCACTGCTGGGCGCTCTCGCGTCCCGTCCTGCCATAGGTGCCCGGCCGGTCACGCACCCCGCGGCTCACCATGAGGTCGACGAGTTCGACGAGGTAGTCGGCGGAGAGTTCGCGCTCGTAGTAGCCGGTGACGGCGAGCAGAGAGTCCAGCGGATGGTCGTACGGCGCGCCGGTGTCCAGCAGGAAGCGGACGTGATTGCGGAGGATGCGCAGCTCGTCCTCGTAGCCGTACGGCACTCTGCGGACGAGCCAGTCCACGGACACGTCGGTGAGTTCGCCGCTGACGGCTCCCCGTTCCCGCAGCAGGCGCACCTGTCGCTCCGGGTATGGATCCGTCCGGATGACCAGGTCGAGCAGGGTCTGACCGGCGGTGTTGACGGCGTTGATGTCGGCGCCCGCGTCGAGCAGGGACCACAGGACGCCCCAGTGCTCCTCGCCTTCGACCCGGCGGGTGGTGGGGTGGGGGCGGCCGGGGCCCGCGGCTGTGAACTGGGGTGCGTTGCCGAAGGCCGACTGGGCGCGCGGATCGGCGCCCGCCGCGAGCAGCGCGTCGACGGCCGCGGCCGAACGCGCCGCCACGGCGTGGTGCAGGGGTGTCGCGCCGTACTCGTCGAGCGTGCCGACGTCAGCGCCCTCGCCGAGCGCGGCACGCAGCGCGCCCACGTCCCCGGCGGCACACGCCCGCAGCAGGGCACGGCCAACCGGGTCGGGCGTACCGCGGGGCGGGAGTTCGAGGATGGCGAATGCCACTTCCTGGTTCGGCGGTGCGGCGCTGGCCAGCATGACGAACCGTGCTCCGGGGAGCCGTATCGCCACGCCGCCCAGATAGACGTCCTTCGCGAACTCCTCCGTCAGGAAGTCCATCGGGCCGAGGACGCCACAGAGTAACTGGACCACGGAGCGCCGCCGCGGGTCCTGTATGCCTCGCAGGAGGCCGAGCCATTCGTTCCCCTCTTCGCCGTCCGAGCCGTCCGGATCGTCCGCGCTGCCCGCGCTTTCCGCGGCTGTGCCGAACACGTCCTCGCCGAACTCGGCCGCCTCCGCCGCCCACTCCTCCTCGTCGAGTTCCGTCAGCCACTCCTCGTCGGGAAGTTCGTCGCCGAGGAGGTCCAGCGCCTCGTAGAGAGAGGGCGCGACACCGATGACGTCGAAGGGAGCATCCTCCTCATCCTCGAGCTCCTCGAACTCCGCGCCGGCGGTGGGTGCGGGTGCGGGTGCGGGTGCGGGTGCACCGAAGAGTTCCGCGAGGTCCGCGTCGTCGAAATACGTCCCCTCGGGGTTGTACTGCACGACCACATAGCGCCCGCCGGTCAACTCCTCCCGCAGCTCACCCGACTCGGCCTCCGCGAGACACCGCAACAGCTCGTCAAGATCCATGGCCGGAGTCTCGCAGCTGGGTCCGACAGCCACCGGGCCACCGGACCCACCGCGAGCGACCGGTGTCTCAGGCGAACACCGACAGCAGCAGGGCCATCGCCAGACCGAGCACACTGACCAGGGTCTGTACGGCGGTCTGGGTCTTGGTGGCCTGGGTGAGATCCATTCCGAACGACTCCTTCACCAGCCAGAACCCCGCGTGGTTGACGTAGTTGAGGCCGAGCGAACCGGCGCCGATCGCGACCACGAGCAGAGATGCCTCCAGGCCCCCGCCATCGCCGATCAGCGGGGCCACGATGCCGGTGGCGGAGACGATGCCGACGGTGGCGGAGCCCGTGGTCAGCGACAGCAACAGGGCGATGAGCCAGCCCAGCAGGATCACATTGATATGGGCGCCCTCTGCGGCCGACGCGATGGCATCGCCGATGCCCGAGTCCTGAAGTACCTGCTTGAACGCCCCTCCCCCGCCGATGATGAGCAGGATGGCGGCGATGGACTTCAGGCTGTCGGTCAGGGAGGCACGGGTCTCCTCAGCCGAACGGCCGGAGCCGCCAGTGCGCGCGGAGCCAACCATCGTCACCCCCAGGGCGAAGACGAAACCGGCGAGCATCGCCACCAGCGGTTCTCCGGCGAACACAAGCGCCGCGCCCAGCCCGCTCGACTCGTCCAGCACCGTCTCGGCCAGGGTGCGCAGCAGCATCAGGACGACGGGCACCAGCACGGCCGCCACGGCCAGCCCGGTGGGCACACCAGTCCGGCGGGGCACCTCCGCGCTCGCCCGCGCGCCAGACGTACCAGAGGCATCAGACACACCGGACGCACCGGACGCACCGGACGCACCGGACACACCAGACGCACCGGCTCCCGCCGTGGCGGCGGCCGGTGCGGGCCGACGCTCTGCCCCCGTGAACTGCGCCACCAGCTCGGCGTCCGGAGCGACATCGGGAAGCCGGGGCGCGATCCAGCGGGCGTAGACGGGCCCGGCCAGGATGACGGTGGGCACGGCACAGACGATGCCGACGCCGAGGGTGAGACCGAGGTCGGCGTGCAGACCGGTCATGGCGGTCAGCGGGCCGGGGTGGGGCGGCAGCATCCCGTGCAGGGTGGACAGCGAGGCGATGGCGGGCACACCGAGGAGTACGTACGGGCTGCCCTTGGTGCCGCCGTGTTCCTCCATCCTGCGGGCGACGCTGAAGATCAACGGCAGCAGCACGATCAGGCCGACCTCGAAGAACATGGGCACGCCGATGACGAACGCGGCGGCACCCACCAGCCAGGGCAGTCTGCGGGGCTCGGCGCGGGCGACGAGGGCGCGGGCGATGGCGTCGGTGGCGCCCGAGTCGGACAGCAGTCGGCCGAGCATGGCGCCCAGGGCGAGGGTGACGCCCACGTCGCCGAGGGTGCCGCCGGCGCCCTCCTCGATGGATCCGGCGAGTTTCGCGGCAGGCTCCCCGGCCGCTATCCCCGTACCCACGCTGACCAGGATCAGCGCGACAAACGGATGGACCCGCAGCCGTGAGTTGATGAGATAGATCAGTGCTGCGATCGCCACCGTGAGGATGAGCAGCAGCCACCAGGTGTGTGCGGTCATGCGGTGCCTTCCGGGACATATGGGTTCGTACTAGGGCATGCGGGGGGTTCGTACGCCACCAGGGCATGGGTGGGTCACGGGATGGGGGCGGTGTGGTTCAACGGCGAGAAGGGCGTGCGGCCGCCGCCACGGCGGAGTGTTCGGTCAGTCCAGTCCCAGGTGTCCGACCAGCTCCGCCACGTTCTTGTCCTGCCGGGCCAGATACGTGGCGAACGCGCCGCCGGTGGTGAAGGCGTCGGTCCAGCCGTGGCGGGTGAGCTCGGCCTTCCACTGCCGGGAGGCGTGCAGCGCGGTCAGCACCTCGATCCAGCGTTCGCGGTCCGCGGAGCTGATGCCGGGCGGGGCGACGATCCCCCGCCAGTTGTCGAAGACCAGGTCGATCCCGGCCGCCCTCAGCGTCGGCACCCCGCGGAGCGCGGCCACGGGCCGGTCGCTGGTGACCGCGAGCACCCTGAGCTGCCCGGCCGCGATCTGGTCGAGGAACTCGCCGATACCGCTGGTGGCGAAGTCGACCCGGCCGTCCAGCAGGGCGGGGAGCAGATCGCCGCCACCGCCGTCGTAGGCGTCGTAGCGCACCGTCTTCGGCTGGATGCCGACGGCGCGGGCCAGCGCCATGGGCAGCAGGTGGTCCGGGCCGCCCAGCGACGAGCCACCGCCGACCGTGACGTCTCCCGGGTGCTTCCGCCACTCGGCGACCAGGTCCGCGACGGTGCGGTACGGCGAGTCCTTGCGGACCACCACCGCCTCGGGCTCCTCGATCAGGCGGGCGATCGGGGTGGTCCGCGCCACGGTCACCTTGGCGTGCGCGACATGCGACGCGCCCAGTACGCCGAGACCCATCTGCAGGGCGAGCCGGCCGTTGCCACGTTCGTCCACGGTGCGCTGCAGACCGACCGTGCCACCGGCCCCGGGCAGGTTGAACACCTCCATGTCCGAGGTGGTCCCGGTCTCCTCCAGCACCCGGGCCACGGTCCGGGCCGTGGTGTCGTAGCCGCCTCCGGGTGTGTTCGGCACCAGGATCCGCAGCCCGTCGTCCCGGGTGTCCCCGGTGCCCGGCCAGGTGCCGCAGGCGCCGACGAGCAGGGACAGCACGGCGGCCAGAGCGCCGGACAGGGCGCGGGTGCGGGTGCCGGTGCCGGTGCGACGTCTCATGGCACCTCCCTTTCGCTTCCCATCCGGCGGACGCCATGATTGTGCGGCCTGGTGGACAATGCGCCCAGGTTGTGTCAGCAGGAGAGATTGAGTTCATTGTGGTCGCCGCGTTCCGTCGCCAAACACTCGCAGGCGAGATGCTGCTGCTCCAGCTCGCCATCGTGGTGGTGGTGCTGATGGCGGTGGCGGCGGTCTCGCTCGCACAGTCGGAGGCCACCTTCAACCGGGTGGAGGGCCGCCGGGTCGGTGCGCTCGCCGAGCAGCTGGCCGCCCAGCCGCTGGTGCGCAGCAGGCTGGTGGGGCCCTCACCGGCGGAGGAGCTGGCCCCGCTGGTGTACTCGGCGCGGGTGCAGTCGCGGGTGACGTCCGTCACGGTGGCCGACCGCCACGGGCGCGTCGTCAGCTCGACGAATCCCACCGTGCTCGGCGACCGGCTGCCCCTGGGCGAGGGGGTGGGCGCGGGCCGTGGCTGGTCGGGCACGCTGGACTGGGACGGCAGCCGGGAGCTGGTGGCGCAGGTGCCGGTGGTCGGTGCGACAGGGAAAGACCTGGGGCGGCATCTGGGCACCGTCATGATCGGCGAGACGTCCCCCACCGTGTGGCAGCGGCTGAGCGGCGCGTCCTCGTACCTCCCCGTCTACCTAGGCGTGGCCAGCGCGCTCGGCGTCGTCGGCTCCTGGCTGCTCGCCCGGCGCGTCAAACGGCAGACGCTCGGTCTGGAGCCGCGCGAGATCACCGGGCTGGCCGAGCACCGCGAGGCGATGCTGTACGGAATCGCCGAGGGCGTCGTCGCCCTCGATCCGCAGCACCGGGTGACCCTCGTCAACGACATGGGCAGGCGGCTGCTGGACCTGCCCGAGGACTGTGTGGGCCGGAACCTGGCCGAGCTGGGCATCGAGGGACGGCTGCTGGACGTCCTGGCCGGGGCGCGGAAAGAATCGGCGGACCCGAAGGACGAGGTCGTGGTCCGACACGGCCGGGTCCTGGTCATGAACCGCATGACCGTGGTCAAGGACGGACGGCCGCTCGGCTCCGTCACCACCCTGCGGGACCGCACCGAGCTGGCGAGGCTGGAGCGCGAGATCGGCTCCTTCCGCTCCACCTCCGAGCTGCTGCGTGCGCAGACCCATGAGTTCGCCAACCAGCTGCACACCATCTCCGGGCTGATCCAGATCGGCGAGCAGGAGGAGGTGGTGCGCTACATCCGGGCGCTGAACCAGCGCCGCCAGTCGCTCGACATGTCCATCGGCCGCCGGGTCCGGGACACCGCCATCGCCGCCCTGCTGATGGCGAAGGCGTCCCAGGCCGCCGAGCGGAAGGTGATCCTGCGCCTGTCGGACCGCACCGCGCTGGACCGGCTGACGCCCGAGGACGCCGCCGATGTGGCGACCGTGGTCGGCAATCTGGTCGACAACGCCATCGACGCCGCCACGTCCGAGCACGGCGGTGAGAACAAGGGTGGCGGCGGGGACGGCGAGGAGCCGTGGCTGGAGGTCGAGCTGCGGCAGGACCACACCAGTGTGGAGATCGTGGTGCGCGACTCCGGCCCCGGCGTCGCCCCCGGACTCGCCCAGGAGGTCTTCGCCCACGGCTTCACCACCAAGGCCGCCCGGGAAGGCGAGCGCGGCATCGGACTCGCGCTCACCCGGCTCGTCTGCGAGCGCCGCGGCGGCGAGATCGCGGTGACCAACACCAGCCAGGGCGCGATGTTCAGCGCCCGCATGTCCGTCAGCCACCCCGCCGACGCGGTGGCGGAAGGAGCGACCCGATGACCGAGTCGGCCGGCACGATCGATGTGCTCGTCGTGGACGACGACTTCATGGTGGCGCGCGTCCACCGCACCTTCGTGGAGCGGGTGGCGCCGTTCCGCGTCGTCGGCACCGCCCACACCGGCGAGCAGGCGATCGAGGCGGTCGACGCGCTCCGGCCCGACCTGGTCCTGCTCGACCTCTATCTGCCGGACCTCTTCGGCCTGGACGTCATCTCCCGGCTGCGCACCGCCGGGCACGACTGCGACGTCATGGTGATCACCGCGGCCCGGGAGGCCGACGCGGTGCGCGGCGCCGTCCGCCAGGGAGTGGTGGACTACCTCCTCAAACCCTTCGACTACGAGGATCTCCAGCCCCGTCTGGAACGTTATGCGACCCAGCGCGGGCGGTTGCTCACCACGGTCGTCCGTGGCCAGGCGGATGTGGACCGCGTCCTGGCCGGGGCGTTCGCGCCGCCCGCGGGCGGCGCCCTCCCGAAGGGCCTGAGCGTGGAGACCGCCCAGCTCGTCGAGCGCGCCCTCCGCGAGGCGGACGGCACCGTCTCCGCCGCCGAGGCGGCCACCGCCATCGGAATCTCCCGGGTCAGCGCCCGCCGCTACCTGGAGTACTTCCACGCCACCGGCCACGCCGACGTCTCCCTGCGCTACGGCACGGCCGGCCGCCCGGAGCGCCGCTACAGCCGGCGGGCGTAACGCCCCTGACGAGTCCGCGTGTCCGGCCCGCTCCGGGCCGGGCGGGCGACCACGGGCTGAGACGGCTGAACGAGCCTTGTGAGAACTCTTGACTCGGGTGGGCTCGTCCACCAGGATCCCCGCTGGAATCGATTCCATGGAATCGATTCCGAAGCCCGCCGTCCCTGCCGTCATTTCCCCGACCTCACACCACCAGGGCGGCGACTTCGCCGCACCCGCACGAGCACGCCCCAGTGAAAGGCCGCATGTGGACGCCACCGTTACCCTCAAGGACGTCGCAGCCCGCGCGGGTGTCTCCGTGGGGACCGCGTCGCGGGTGCTCTCCGGCCACTCGGCCACCTCACCCGCGGCCCGCGAACGGGTGCGGGCGGCGGCCACCGAGCTCGGCTACCGGGTGAACGCCAGGGCACAGGCGCTGCGTTCGGCTCGCAGCCATGCGGTGGGGCTGCTCGTCTCCGACGTGCGCAACCCGTTCTTCGCGGACATCGCCCACGGCGCCGAACAGACCGCGCTCGCCTCGTCGTACGTCACGCTGCTGGCCAACGCCAACGAGGACACCGCACAACAGGACACCTACCTGGAGGTGTTCCTCACCCAGCGGGTGGACGGCATCATCATCGCCCCCCAGGGCGAGGGCCGCGGCAATCTGCGCACACTGGAACAGGCGCGGGTGCCACTGGTCTTCGTGGACCGCACCGTCGACGGGTTCGATGTGCCGAGCGTGACCGCGGACAACGCACAGGGGGTCGAACTCGCCGTCGCCCACCTCGCCGAACAGGGCCACACCCGCATCGGATACATCGGCGGACCGCCCTCCGTGTCCACCGGGCGGGCGCGGCTCAGCGCGTTCCTGGAGGCGATCGCCCGCCACCGCCTGGACGACGACCCGGCGCTGATCACGGCGGGGGACTTCCGCCGGGCGAGCGGTGGCACGGCAGCCGCGAAACTCCTCGCGCACCACCGGCCGCCGACCGCGTTGCTCGCCGCCGACAGCCTGATGGCGGTCGGCGCCCTGACCGAGGTGCGCCAACGGGGTCTGCGGATCGGCGAGGATCTGGCCCTGGTCGCCTTCGACGACATCGAGTGGTTCGGCGAACTCGATCCCCCGCTCACGGTGGTGGCCCACGATGCCCGCGCCTTAGGGGCGACAGCGATGCGGCTCCTGCTCGATGTCATCGACGGCGGCACGGCCGAGTCGGTCGTCCTGCCGATGCGGCTGATCCCCCGCCGGTCATCGGCGGCGCGACCGCACACCGCTGCCAGCCGTCCCTCCGCCTGACGGCCCGACCCGTCCACAACCCGCAGTCCACAACTCGCAGTCCATAGGTCGCAGTCCATGACTCGCACACTCCGCGGACCCGCGCACCCTGCGGACCCGCCGCCTCGGCGTGGCGTTCGCGGAGCGACCCACCCTGCCCGACGCACAGACGAAAGGCTGACCATGCGCATCGCACTCGGCAACGACCACGCGGGGCTGCCCCTCAAAGAACACGTCCGCCAGGTGTTGCTACGTCTGGGACACGAAGTGGCGGACTTCGGCCCCGACACCGACACCCCCGTCGACTTCCCCGACATCACCTTCGCCACCTGTGACGCCGTACGCAGCGGAGAAGCCGATCGCGCCGTGCTGGTGTGCGGGACGGGCGCGGGGGCGCTGATGGCGGCCAACAAGATCGCGGGCATTCGATGCGGTCTCGGGCATGACGTGTACTCCGCCCACCAGGCCGTCGAGCACGACGACGCCAACGCGCTCGCCATGGGCGCGTGGCTCATCGGGCCCGCCATGGCCACGGAGGTCCTGGAGTCGTTCCTGGGCGCGACGTTCGACGACGACGCCGACACCGTACGCCGGGTGGCCAAGCTCCGCGATCTGGAGCTGCGTTCGGCCCGCGAGCTCGCCGAACACATCTGATCTCCACCGAACACATCCGACGTCCCCGGCACACCTCGTCCCCGCACGCCTCGTCCCCAGCCCACCTCCTCCCCAGCACCTCGTCCCTGGCACACCTCCGCTCGAAGGAGACCGGTATGAGCGCTCCTACCTCGCCCTCGTCGCCCGCACGAGGACGCGTCAGGACAGCCCTCGCGTCCGCCGTCGGCACCTGCGTCGAGAACTACGACTTCGTTGCCTACGGCACCGCGTCCGCCCTGTATTTCGGCGATGCGTTCTTCCCCAACTCGGATCCCGTGGTCGGCACCCTGCTGGCCTTCGTCACCCTCGGCGTCGGCTTCCTGATGCGCCCGATCGGCGGGGCCGTCGGCGGCTACCTCGGAGACCGCCACGGGCGTAAACCGGTCCTGGTCGGCGCCCTGCTGACGATGGGCATCGCCACCGTCCTGATCGGCATGCTGCCCACCTATCAGCAGGTCGGGGTGGCCGCGCCGGTACTGCTGGTGGTCATCCGCTGTGTCCAGGGGCTGGCGTTCGGCGCCGAGTGGGGCAGCGCCGTGATGATGACGTACGAACACGCGCCCCGCACCCGCCGCGGCCTGTACTCGGCGATACCGCAGGCCGGTAACCCCCTGGGCATCGCGCTCGCCAACATCGCCTTCCTGCTCTCCTCCACCCTCGACTCCGACTGGGCCTGGCGGCTGCCCTTCCTGGCCAGCGCCCTGCTGATCGTGGCCGGAGTGGTAATCCGGCTGAAGCTCACCGAGTCCCCGGAGTTCGAGGCCGCCCGAGCGAAGGGCACCACCGTCCGCAACCCGCTGGTCAGCGTGGTGCGCGACGACTGGCGCAATATCCTGCGCATCATCGCCCTGCGCGTGGTGGAGTCCTGCGCCTACTACCTGACGGCCACCTATCTCCTCTCCTACATCACCGACCGCGACGACGGCGACCGTGGCGTGGCGCTCGCCGGTGTGGTCACCGCCAGCCTGCTCGCCACCGCCACCACCGTGCTCTCCGGCGCGCTCACGGACCGCGTGGGCCGCCGCACGGTCTACCTGGTGGCGTGTGTGCTGGCCGCGGTCTTCGGCTTCCCGATGTACCTGATGGCCAACTCGGGGGCTCCGGTGCTCATCGTGCTGATCTTCCTGATCGGCATCGGGGTGATCCACGCGGCGCTGACGGGCACCCAAGCCGCCTGGTTCGCCGAGCTGTTCAACACCGCCACCCGTACGTCCGGAGCTTCGCTGGGCTACCAGACGGCGGCCTCGGTGGCCGGTTTCGCGCCGTTCCTCGCCGTGCTGCTCGCGGAGTCCTTCGGCTGGGTGGGCCCGGCCGGACTCTATGTGTGCGTCGCGCTGGTGGGACTCCTCGGGGTGCTGTCCACCCGCGAGACCTGGAGCCCCGCACAACGCATGGTCCTCCCGGCGGGTCAGCCGGAGCGAGCGGCCGATCGCGAACGGCACCCCTCGCACTGAGCCGAGGGAACCGCATCCCTCGCACTGAGCCGAGGGGCAGTCTGCCGGTGGGCCCGGACACGGCGCCGGGCCCACCGGTCAACGACGTCAGGCAACGACGTCGGTCAACGACGTCAGGGCTTGCGGGCCACCGCTCCGTACATCGCGATGTCCTCGTCCTTGATGTCCTCGGTGACGGTGGCGTCCGGGCGCCACTTGTGGACCTGGGTGAGGCCGGGCTCGACCAGCTCCAGGCCGCCGAAGAACCGCTCGGCCTCGGCCTCGGTGCGCAGCCGCATGGGCATGTCGCGGGCCGCGTACTCACGGGCGACCCGGGCCACCTCGTCCGGCGCGAAGTCGGCGGTGCCGATGGACATCGCCAGATAGCTGCCGGAGGGCAGCGGCTCCAGAAGGCGGTTGACGATTCCGTAGGCGTCGTCCTTGTCCAGGACGAAGTGCACGATGGCGATCACCGTCAGGGCGACCGGCTGCGTCAGATCGAGGGTCTCGCGGAGCTCGGCGGCCTCCAGGATGGTGGCGGGCTCGCACATGTCCGCCTCGACATAGGCGGTCCTGCCCTCGGGGGTGCTGGCGAGCAGGCCCTGGGAGAGCGTGAGGACGATGGGGTCGTTGTCCACGTAGACGACCCGGGAGTCCGGGGCCACCGCCTGGGCGATCTCATGGAGGTTGGGCGAGGTGGGGATGCCGGTGCCGATGTCGAGGAACTGCCGGATGCCCGCCTCTTCGGCCAGGTAGCGCACGGCCCGGTTCATGAAGTCGCGGTTGGCCCGCATATGGATCGGCAGGGCGGGCCACTCGCGGGACATGGCGATGCCCGCTTCCTTGTCGGCCGGGTAGTAGTCCTTACCCCCGAGGATGTAGTCGTAGATACGTGCCGAATGCGCACTCTCGGTGTCGATGCGGTCGGCCGACCATCCGTTGTCGCTCAAGGCGTCCCCTCCCAGTGGATCGTCAGTTCGCTGTCGGTGTGGCCCCCGGTCGCGCGGGCCGGGACGGGCCCGCGCGACCGGGAAGGATGCGGTGCCGTGGCGCTAGCAGAGGAAGTCGGCGTCGCCGGCCTTCACACCCGCCAGAAACCGGGTCATCTCGTTCGTGGTGAAAACCAGTGCGGGGCCGTCGGGGTCGGTCGACTGACGCAGCGCCACCCGTCCGTCGTACAGCTTCTTGGCTTCGACACAGGCGCCGCCGGCGTCGTCGCTCCACGGCTTGGACCAGCCCAGGGTGCCGAGGTCGTGGGAGGGCATGCCGCTGCGTATGTGGTGGTGCACTTCAGAGCTCCTTGCGAATTGCGCCGAGGACGGCCTCGGTTTTCCTGGCGGGCACCGACTGGGCGCCCATCCGGTCCAGGACCTCGCGATACACCACCACGTCGTCCTCCTTGTCCAGATACACCGCGCCGACCAGGCCGCTGAGGTAGACGATGTCGGGCAGCTCCGGAGCCCTGAACCGGAAGACATGGAACGCACCGGCCCGCATGGCCGGATGCGGGCCGCTCCCGAACGGCATGATCTGCACGGTCACCTGGGGAAGGGCGCTGACCTCGATCAGATGGTCGATCTGGGCGCGCATCACGGCCGGGCCCCCGACCGGCCACCTCAGCACCGTCTCGTCCATCACGACCCACAGTCGGGGAGGGGATTCCCGGGACAGCAGTTCCTGGCGCTGCATGCGCAGGGCGACCCTGCGCTCGGTGGCCTCCGACGGAGCGTGCGGGTTTCCGGCGCTGAGCAGCGCACGGGCGTAGTCCTCGGTCTGCAGCAACCCGTGGACGAACTGCGCCTCGTAGGCGCGGATCTGAAGCGCCGCCTGCTCCAGGTTCAGATACGCGGCGAACCAGTCCGGCATCACATCGCGATAGGTGTGCCACCAGCCGCGCTTGTTGGCCTCGCGGACCGACTTCAGGAAGGTGTCGAGCTCATGCCGGTCGGTGATGCCGTACGTCTGGAGCAGCTTCTCCACGTCCGCGAGTCTGAGCCGGGCCACCTTGGCGGCTTCCATCCTGCGGATCGTGGAGTGGCTGACCCCGATCGCCACACCCGCCTGGTCGTAGGTCAGGCCGGCGCGCGTCCGCAGCTCCTCCAGCTGCCTGCCCAGGATCATGCGGAGGACAGAGGGGGCACCGCCCCACGCGGTTTCCGCCGCCAACGCTCTTACCTCCCCACACCGGGCTACGGCTGCAGTCTGTCACGGTCACCGGCCGCGGGAACGGCATCCCCTCGATGGCAACTTGCAATTTTCAATTTACCGCTTGCAAGTCGTTCGTTGCACCTGTCACAGTGGTAACACCGTCCGATCACGGTGGGAACGCTTGCGTGGGTACGTCCGTAGGCACTGCGCAGTGCGGGAACGGCACGGTCATGATGCGCAGGCAGACGAAAGGCGGCCGCTCGTGGCTCCCCTCGCCCTTCCCCTGACTCCCCTTCGGACGTCCCGGGAGCAGGACACCCACCCGGGATGTGCTTTACGGCTTCCGGCCACCGCCTCCGCGGTGCGCACGATCCGCGCGGCCGTGCGCGAGCGGCTGTGTGCCTGGGGCGTGAGCGCCCAAGTGTGCGACGACGCGCTCCTCGTGGTCTCCGAGCTGGTCACCAACGTGATCACGCATACGGTCAGCGATCACCTGGAGTGCAGGCTGAGCCTCGGCGCGGGACATCTGCGCCTCGAGGTCGAGGACGAGATCCGGGCCCGCACCCTCCCCGCGCCACGCACCCCCGACCCAGATGAGCACTGCGGACGAGGGCTTCTGCTGGTCGGCGCGGTGAGCAGCGCCTGGGGCGTCCGGGACGCCCCGCACGGGCCGGGGCGGATCGTATGGGCCGAGCTGCCGTCGCGCACGGAAGAGTGTCACTGACTCATGGACCGACAGTTTGTTGCCCCCGAGGCACCTGAGGCACGTGAGATGCCTGAGGCCCCATCACTCGGTGCGGCGAGCCTCTGGCGAGGCCACCGCGGACGCCTGCGGCTCCCCGACGGACTTCCCGCCAGACTGGGATACGACGCGGTCGGGATGCCCACGGACATCGGCAGGCGGGTCATGAAGTGTCTGCCCCGCATCGGCTGTGTCTTCGCCGACGACCAGCGGTGGTGGTGGATCGTGCCGTCGGGGTCGAACATCGACGTCGCCTGGCCGCTGTTCACCAGCTACGCGGTCGGGGCGCGGATGACCGACCTGAGCGGCGAGTACTCCGGGCGTTCCCGCCTCCCCCGCCTGATCCATCACCCCCAGGACGACTCGCCGTACACACCGCCGATTCCGCTGTACTTCATGACCTGTCATATCGCGGGCATCCAGCCCCGCTGGTCACCGGGGGACGCCTCCGGGCCACCCCAGGCGATCTAGAACCCTCCCGCGCACTGCTGCTCCGCACGCGACCCTGCCCGTCCGACAACGTTGTCCCAAGGTATGGACAAATACTGGAGTGAGTGCTCTGGTATTGCGTGCAGCAAGTGTTCCCTGTGGAAGAGTTCCGCCGTCCTCCGGGCGGCGGCGCCAACCGGACCATGGAGCAGCAGCGTGCTGAGACACTTGTTCCTTCGCTTCCCCTCCCTCCTCCGTCCAAGACGGACCTGGCGGCGGCGCGTGGCCGCCGTCGTGGTCCCCGCGCTGGCCGCCACCGGTCTGCTCGTCTCCGGTGCCGGCCCCTCCCACGCCGCCCAGGCCTGGGATCCCAAACCCTCCCCGATGACGACCCCGTGGACGAACCAGGTCCCGGTCGACAACCCCCTGCCGGAGTATCCGCGCCCCCAGCTCACCCGGCCCGACTGGTCCCCCCTCAACGGGATCTGGGACTTCGCGGTCACCTCCCGCGACGCCGGACAGCCGGCCACGTTCGGTGAGCAGATCCGGGTGCCGTTCGCGCCCGAGTCCGCGCTCTCCGGCGTCCAGCGCAAGATCACCCAGAATGACAAGCTCTGGTACAAGCGCAGCTTCACGGTCCCCTCCGGCTGGAACGGCCGCCGCGTCCAGCTCAACTTCGGCGCGTCCGACTGGGAGACCACGGTCTGGGTCAACGGCAAGCAGGCGGGCGCCGCCCACCGTGGCGGCTACGACGCCTTCTCGTACGACATCACCCCCCTGCTGAACGGCGGCACCAACACCATCGTCATCTCCGTGTACGACCCCACGGAGACCGGCGGTCAGGCCATCGGCAAACAGCGCGTCCAGGACGTCACCCCGCACCCCGGCAAGAGCATCGTCTACACCGCCTCGTCCGGGATCTGGCAGACCGTCTGGCTGGAGCCCACCGCCCCCGCGCACATCACCCGCCTGGACATGGTCCCGCGCCTGGAGGACAACACCCTGCGGGTCACGGTGCGCGGCGCCGGAGGAGCCGACGGCGCGGGCGTCAAGGTCACCGTCTCCAGCGGCGGTACGACGGTCGGCAGCGCCACCGGCACCGTGGGCGCCGAGCTCTCCGTGCCGGTGCCGAACGCCCATCTGTGGACGCCGGAGGACCCGTTCCTGTACGACGTCACGGCCGAGCTCACCGGCGCCACCGGAGCCGACAAGGTCGGCGGCTACACCGGCATGCGGTCGATCGCGGTGAAGGACGTGGGCGGGGTCCGGCGGCCGGTGCTCAACGGCAAGTTCGTCTTCCAGACCGGCACCCTGGACCAGGGCTACTGGCCGGACGGCATCTACACCGCGCCCACCGACGAGGCCCTCAAGTACGACCTGCAGAAACACAAGGACCTGGGCTTCAACATGGTCCGCAAGCACATCAAGGTCGAGCCGCAGCGGTGGTTCTACTGGGCGGACCGGCTCGGGCTGCTGGTGTGGCAGGACATGCCCTCGATGGACAGCGGCAAGACCCCGGACACCGCGGCCCGCACCCAGTGGGAGAGCGAGTACCGCACCATCATCGACCAGCACCGCAGCTCGCCCGCGCTCATCCAGTGGGTGGACCAGAACGAGGGCTGGGGCCAGTACGACCAGGCCCGCATCGCCGACATGGTCAAGGCGTACGACCCCTCGCGCCTGGTCGACAACATGAGCGGCGTCAACTGCTGCGCCGCCAAGGACGGCGGCAACGGCGACGTCATCGACAACCACAACTACGTCGGGCCCGGCAACACCCCGGCGGAGTCGGTGCGCGCCTCGGTGCTCGGGGAGTACGGGGGCCTGGGCTACCGGGTGCCCGGCCATGAGTGGTATCCGGGTGGCGGGTTCAGCTACGAGGACCAGCCGAGCGTCTCCGCGCTCAACAACCGGCTCGTCGGCCTGCTCGACGGGATCCGGGAGAGCGGTATGCCCGCCGGCGGTCTGTCGGCCTCCGTCTACACCCAGATCACGGACGTGGAGAACGAGGCCAACGGGCTGATGTCCTACGACCGCCAGGTGGTCAAGGTCGACCAGGCCCGGGTCCGGGCCGCCAACCAGGCCCTCATCACGGCCTCCCGGTCGACCGGCGCCACGGTGAAACTGCCCGTCGGGCAGAACGTGTCGATCCGGGTCACCACCCCCGGCTACACCGACCGCTACATCCGCCACTACGACGGGCTGGGCTTCACCGAGGTGGTGAACCAGGCCAGCGCCGATCTGCTGAAGCGGGACGCCACCTGGACGGTCAGGCAGGGTCTCGCCAACAAGCTCTGCTACTCCTTCGAGTCCCGCAACTACCCCGGTGAGTATCTGCGCCACCGCGACTTCCGCGTCCGGCGCGAGGCGGGTGACGGCTCCACCGGGTACAAGGAGGACGCCACCTGGTGCCCGACCCAGGGCAGCGGTGGCATCCGGATGTCGGCCGCCAACTTCCCCGGGCAGTATCTGCGGCACATCAACGCCGAGCTGTGGCTGGCCCAGTCCGGCGGTACCCACGCCTGGGACAGCCCGGCCAGTTTCACCGAGGACACCACCTGGGCGATCGAGTCGCCCTGGGCTCCCTAGCACGACCGCCGCGGGCCCAGATCGACGGGCCCGCGCCCTCGGCGGCCGCCCTCGCGCGGGCGGCCGCCACTTCTCTCCTCCCCCACGCTTCAGCGCACGGCCCCCCATGGAAAGGCGGGTACGTCATGTCAGCGCGGCTCCACCGTGTCCTCCACGGACTCCTGACCCTGGCCATCGCCCTGGCCGGGCTGGTCGCCCTCCCCACGCCGTCCCGTGCCGCCACCCCGGTCTGCGCACTGGCGTGCGACACCCTGGACCCCTCGAAGGCGCAGCGCGACACCTTCCCCGTACCGAATGTGAACCTCAATGGCCGGACCCTGAAGTTGCACGTCTCCGACCCCGACTCCATGGCCTGGGCCAGTATCGACAACGGTGTGGCGGGCGACGCGGTCTGGCTGGACCGGTCCTGGGACCGGGGCGCCACCTGGGAGGGACTGCTCGGCAAGGCGAGCATCCCCGGCACCTGGACCGGCACCCGCACCCTGATGTACAACCTCACCGACCCGGTGGGCCACCGGCGCGGCTGGCTCCGTGCCTGCGGTGACGCCGCCGGTGTCACCTGCACCGACTGGGTCCACCCCAAGGTGTGCGACGGCACGTTCTGCGACGGCGCCGACCCCGCCACCGCGGCGGGCGACGACCGCCCGGTGCCCTCCACCACTCTGTTCGGGCGGACCATCAGCCTCCATGTCGACCAGAAGAATTCGATGGCGTGGGGCGTCATCGAAAGCGGTGGCGCGGGCGACGAGATCTGGCTCGACCGCTCCTGGGACACCGGCGCCACCTGGCCCGAGGGCTCCTCCCTGGGCCGTACGAGCGTGGCGTCGGGCAAGACCTCGACACGGACTGCCATGTTCGCCACCCGGGATCCGCGCGGGCTGATGTTCGGCGGGGCGGTCCGGGCGTGCGGCCGTGCGGCCGCCCACCAAGAGGGCAGTTGCACGGCCTGGGTCAGGCCCGCGCCGAGCCGGGCGCGCGCCGCGGCGGACGCGCTGATGGCGTCGTACCACACCTACGAGGGCTGGTGGCGCAGCAGTTGGTGGAACTCGGCCGTCGCGGTCACCTCGCTCATCGACTTCGCCCAGCGCACCGGGCGGCACGACTACGACTGGGTCATCGCCCGCACCTTCGAGCAGAACCGCGGCACCTTCGCCCCGGGCGAGCGCAGCTCCGACGCGGTGGAGGGCCACTTCATCAGCCGCGCCATCGACGACGCCGCCTGGTGGGGCGTGGCCTGGCTGGCCGCGTACGACCACACCCATGAACGGCGCTACCTGGACGAGGCGGTCACCATTGCCACCTACGTCCACCAGTACTGGGACACCGGCAGCTGCGGCGGCGGTGTGTGGTGGGACCGGGAGCGCACCTACAAGAACGCCGTGACCAACGGGCTGTACCTGTGGCTGACCACATCACTGCACCAGCGGATCTCCGGCGACTCCGTGTGGGGCGGCCGGGCGGCCACGGCGGCGACCTGGTATCTCGACAGCGGCCTGATCAACAGCGCGGGCCTGGTCAACGACGGGCTGACCGCAGGCTGCCGCAACAACGCCCAGACCGTGTGGAGTTACAACCAGGGCCTCGCCATCGGCGCCTTCACCCAACTGTGGCGGTCCACCGGCGACGAGCGGTACCTGGACACCGCCCGGCGCCTGGCCGATGCCGCGACCACCTCGGCGGCGCTGACCCGCGACGGCGTGCTGACCGAGTCCTGCGACACCGGTGGCAACGCGTGCGACGACAACCAGAAGCAGTTCAAGGGCGTCTTCATGCGCCACTTCGCCGACCTCGCTGACGCCACCGGATCCGCCACCTACCGGGCGTACGTCAAGAAGCAGGCCGACTCGATCTGGGCCACCGACCGCGACCCCCTCAACCGGCTCGGCCAGCGCTGGGCGGGCACCGCCCCCAACCAGGTGGACTGGCGCACCCAGGCCAGTGCCCTTGGCGCGCTGACGGCCGCGGACGGCCTGTGACCCCTTCCCCACAAACCAACCCTCACGAGCCGTACTCGCCTCGACGCAAGGAAGCGCCCATGAGCCATCGCACCGCCCGCCGCCACGCGGCACTGCTCACCGCCCTGCTCGCCATCCTGTGGGGCCTGATCTCCGCCCCGCCCGCCGCCACGGCGGCCCCGCACACCGCCGCCGCGGGCACCTTCCGCAACCCCCTCAACACCGGCCCCGACCCCTTCGTGACCACCTGGAACGGCACCTACTACCTGACCACCACGCAGGGCGACAGCATCCGGATGTGGCGCTCCAACTCCCTGGGCACCCTGCTCGACGCCGACCCCGTCACCGTGTGGACGGACACCGACGGCTCCCGCAACCAGCACATCTGGGCACCGGAGTTCTACCGCTTCGGCAACCGCTGGTACCTCTACTACACCGCCGACGACGGGGTCGACGACCACCACCGGCTCTATGTGCTGGAGTCCGACCGCGACGACCCGGCCGGTCCCTACCACTTCAAGTCCCGGCTGACGCCGCCCAACCACACCGCCGACTTCGCCATCGACCCCGGCATCCTCGAGCACAACGGGCGCCTCTACCTCGCCTACTCCGGTATCAACCAGTACCAGCACAACGGCCTCAACATCGCTCCGATGTCCAACCCGTACACCGTCTCGGGCAACGCGGTCGCCATCAACGCGGCCGGCGGCTGCCAGGAGGTTCGCGAGGGCCCCGAGTTCCTCTACCGCAACGGCCGCACCTGGATGACGTACTCCACCTGCGACACGGGCAAGCCGGACTACCAGGTCTGGATGATGTCCCTGCCGTCCGCCGCCGACCCGCTCGTGCCCGGCAACTGGACCCAGCACTCCGGTGCGGTGTTCTCCCGCGCCGACGACCACGGCGTCTACGGGCCCGGCCACCACGCGTTCTTCCGCTCGCCCGACGGGAAGGAGGACTGGATCGTCTACCACGCCAAGAGCACATCGGTGAACACCTACTCCAACCGCACCACCCGCGCGCAGAAGATCACCTGGAACGCCGACGGCAGCCCGAACCTGGGCCGCCCGCTCGCCATGGGCGCCACCCAGGACCTGCCGTCCGGCGACCCGGGAGCGGGCACATACTGGATCAACGACGACAACCGGTCCAGCGGTGACGGAAGCGTGTCGTACACCGGCACCTGGAACTCGGGGACCGGCTGCGCCACCCAGTGCTTCTGGAGCGACGACCACTGGAGCGACCGGGCGGGCAACGCCGCCACCTTCTCCTTCACCGGCACCCGGATCGCCCTGCTGTCGGTCCGCGACACCGGCAACGGCATAGCCGCCCTCAGCATCGACGGCGGCCCCGAGCAACGCGTCGACTTCTACGGCGCGATCCGCACCGGCGAGACGCTGCAGTACCTCAGTCCCCGGCTCGCCTCCGGCCGGCACACCCTGCGCGTCCGGGTGACCGGCGAGCACAACGCCCAGTCGGGCGCCTCGTTCGTGAGCGTGGACCGCGCCGAGGTGTACACCCGCTGACACCCGGCACATCCGCGGCCCCCGCCCGGCGGCGGGGGCCGCACACGCCACGCGGCCGGATGAGGCATAACGCCCCGCGCGATCCCGCCGGGGCCTGCCCTACCGTGGCGCGGGTGGATCTCAACTTGCTCGTGGCGCTCGACGCCCTGCTGGAGGAGAACAGCGTGACCGCCGCGGCGGACCGGCTGAACCTCTCGCCACCGGCGATGAGCCGGACGCTGGCCCGGATCCGTCGCGCGACCGGCGACGACATCCTGGTGCGCGCCGGACGCACCATGGTCCCGACCCCGCGCGCCCTCGAACTGCGCGAGGAGACCCGCGACCTGGTCCGGCGGGCCACCGCCGTGCTCACTCCCGTACGCCGACTCGACCTGGCCGGGCTGAACCGGCACTTCACGGTGCGGGGGCATGACGCGCTGCTGGCGGCCCTCGCCGCCCCGCTGATCGCCAGGGTCGGCGTCACCGCCCCGAACATCCACCTGAGCCTGCTGGCCGAGTCCTCCGCCGACCAGCCCGACCTCGCCCGGGGCCGGGTCGATCTGGAGATCGGCGCGGACCGGCCGGGCCGCCCGGAGCTCTCCTCCGAGGTGGTCGGCACCGACCGGATGGTGCTGGCCCTGCGGCGGGGGCATCCGCTCGCCAAGGGCCGGGTCGGTCTCGACAAGCTCATCCGCATGACCTTCGTGACCGTCTCGCGCCGGGGCCGACTGCACGACGCCATCGACGACGCCCTCGCCGAACGCGGGCTGCGGCGGTGGGTGATCGCGTCCCTGCCGACGAGCGCCGCGGCGGTGGACGTGGTGTCCCGTTCGGACGCCGTGGCCGTCGTCGCCGAGCGGGTCTGCCGACCCGCCTCGGCGAGGCTCGGCCTCGTCACCCGGCGGCTCCCGCTGGAGCTGCCACCGGCCCAGGTGGTCCTCACCTGGCATCACCGGCACGACAGCGACCCCGCCCACGCGTGGCTGCGCGGCCAGGTGCGGGACGTGCTCCGTGAGGCGACCGACGGCACCGCGGCATCGTGAGCCGCTTGGCACACTATTCTTCGTATTGTCAGATGGCGAGGGTCGCGCGCAGCGCCGGTTGCAGCCGCTCGCCGTGTGCGCGCACCATCTCGTCGCACAGCTCCCAGATCTGCTCGACCCGCAGGGCGGCGGCGGTCGCCGGGTCGGTCATGGCCGCGTGCCGGATATGGCGCGGCTCGTCCTCCAGGGCGGCGCGCACCACCAGGTCGTTCATGCTGAGGTAGGTGCGGTTGAGCGCGGCGAGCTGCGGGGGCAGCGCACCGGCACGGGTCGGCCGCACACCGGACCGGTCGACCAGACACGGCACTTCGACCACGCCGTGGGCCGGGAGGTTCTCGATGAGGCCGTGGTTGGGCACATTGCCGTAGACGGTCCTGGGGGTGCCGGTCACCATGGAGTGGATGATCTGCGGGGCGTACTCCATGGTCCCCTCGACGTCGATGTTGGCTCCGGCCGCGAGCGCGTCGCGGGTGCGTTCGTACTCGGCCACGTTCTCGTCCACGATGCCGAGGTACGCGCCGACGGGCAGCCGCAGCCGCTCGATCTCGCTGTCGTGGTGCAGATACCAGGGCACGTACTCGGAGGAGTGCTCGCTGGTCTCCGTCGGGTAGTAGCCGAGCCGCCGGTACATGTCGACGCGGACCCGCCGCCGCAGCTGCTCGTCATCGGCGATCAGCGCGTCCAGCCGGGGGTAGAGGTCGCTGCCGTCGTGCTCCAGCCGGAGCACCCACGCCTGGTGGTTGACCCCGGCGGCGCGGTAGGTGACCTCGGCGAAGGGGACCTCCAGCAGATTGCACAGGTCATGGATGGTCCAGTGCACCGAGTGGCACAGGCCGACCACCCGGGTCAGCCCGGTGGCCGCCACGAGGTACTGCACGTTCATGGCCATCGGGTTGGTGTAGTTGAGCAGCCATGCCCCGGGGCATACGGCGGCGATGTCCTCGCCCAGCGCCTTGAGGAACGGGAAGGTGCGCAGTGCGCGGAAGATGCCGCCGACGCCGAGGGTGTCGCCGATGGTCTGCCGCACACCGTGGCGCGCGGGGATCTCGAAGTCGACTCGGGTGGCCTCCCCCATGCCGATCTGGACGAGGTTGATGACGAAGTCGGCGCCGTCGAGTGCCTCGCGCCGGTCGGCGTGTGCGGTGATGTGCGCGGTGGCGCCCCGCCGCTCGGCGATGTAGCGCGCGGCGGCCTCGGCGGTGGCCAGGCGTTCGGCGTCGATGTCGTGCAGGGCGATCCGCGCGGACTTCAGCTCCGGGAAGGCGAAGAGGTCCGCCAGCAGGCCCTGGGTGAAGACGACGCTGCCCGCGCCGATCAGCACGATCTTGGGGTTGATCATGACGGGATGTCTCCGTTGGCGGTGAGGTGGGTGAGGGCTTCGTCCCAGGTGGGCTGGGCGGTGGTGCCGCCCGCGGCACGGGTGGACAGCGCACCGCAGGCGGCGGCGAGGTCGAGCGCCTCGGCGATGGGCCGGCCGGTCAGCCGTCCGGCGAGGAAGCCCGCGTCGAAGCTGTCGCCCGCGCCGACGGCGTCCTGGGGTGTGACACGGATCCCGGCGGTGGTGAGCAGGGTCCGGCCGTCGTGGCACAGCGCACCGTCCGGCCCGTTCTTGACGGCCACCAGCGGGACCTGCCGCGCGAGGAGTTCGGCGGCGTCCGCCACGGACGTGCCGTCGGTGCCCGCCAGCCGGTGTGCCTCGGCGGCGTTGGGCAGCAGGAGGTCGGTCCGGGCGAGGACGGGCGCCAGCGCGGCGCGGTCCCACCGGCCCGAGGGGTCGTCGTTGGTGTCCAGCGAGGTGGTGGCGCCCGTCGCGCGGGCGGCGTCGAACAGGTCCGGCAGATCGGCGGCGAGCCCCGGCATGAGGAAGAAGGACGCGGCGTGGAGGTGGCGGGCCGAGGTCAGCAGGTGTGGGGGTATGTCGCGTCCCGAGGTGGCGGCGAGTGTGCCCGGGGAGGTGAGGATGGCCCGGTCGTCCCCGCGGGTCACGATGACCGTGAGCGGTGTCGGCAGGGCGCTGTCCAGGTGCAGTCCTTGGACGTCGACGCCGTGCGCCGCGAGCCGGTCGCGCATGTAGTGTCCGGCGCCGTCGTCCCCGACGCGTCCGGCGAAGGCCACGCGCAGCCCCAGCCGGGCGGCGCCGCACGCGGTGATCGCGGCGGATCCGCCGAGGGTGAGCGCGCCGCTGTCGACGAGCTGTTCGCGCTGGCCGAAGGCGAGCGGCGGATCGAGCGGTCCGACGATGACGTCCGGGTTGGCGTCCCCGATGACGAGCAGGTCGAAGGTGGGTGGCATACGGGTTCCTGACGGGTGAGGGAGGGGCTGGGCGGTGCCGGTCAGCCCTTGAGACCGGTGGAGGTGATCGACCGGACGAAGGTCTTCTGGGCGGCGAGGAAGGCGAGCAGCACCGGCAGGACGGTGATGACATTCCCCGCCATCACGGCCGACCACTGGGTGTGGTGCTGCCCCCGGAAGGTGGTCAGGCCCAGCTGGAGGGTGTAGTTGGCGTCGTGGTTCAGCGCGATGAGCGGCCACGACAGGTCGTTCCAGGTGGTGAGGAAGGTCAGGACGGCGACCGTGCTCAGCGCCGGGCGGGACAGGGGTACGACGATCTGGAACAGCACCCGCAGCCGCGAACACCCGTCGATCCAGGCGGCCTCCTCCAGCTCCCTGGGCAGGGAGAGGAAGAACTGCCGCAGCAGGAACACCGCGAACGGCGTCACCAGCGAGGGCACGATCAGCGCCCCGAGGGTGTCGACGAGCCCCAGCTTCCGCATCACCAGGAAGGTCGGGATCATCGTCAGCTGGAACGGGATGGCCATGGTGGCCAGCATCAGCACCAGCAGCACCCGGGACCCGCCGAACCGCATCCGGGCGAAGGCGTATCCGCCCAGCGTCCCCAGCAGCAGATTGGACACGACCGCGACGGCCGAGACGATCAGGGAGTTGGCGAACCAGCGCGGGAACATCGCGTTGCCGAGCACGAAGCGGTAGCCGCCCAGGTGGATCCCGGAGGGCCAGAGCGCGGGCGGAAAGCGGTTGATCTCCGCGTCGCTCATCACCGAGCTCAGCCCCAGCCAGATCAGCGGTACGGCGAAGAGCAGCGCCAGTGGCGCGAGCAGCAGATGCCACGGGCTGAACGGCAGCCGCGGCCGCCGCCGTGGGGACGGGTCCGTCATGACGTGGCTCCCTCGATACGGCGGTCGCCACGGCGCCGGACCAGCCGCAGCGCGGCGGCGGCCACCAGCAGGGCGACGCCGAGGACGTAGGCCGCCGCGGCCCCGTAACCGGCGGTGAAGTTGCGGAACGCCTGCTCCCAGACGAAGTAGACGATCACGGTGGTGGATCCGAGCGGACCACCCTTCGTCGTCACATACACCAGGTCGAAGACCTGCAGCGCGCTGATCGTCTGCCAGAGCAGCAGAAACACGCTGACCGGCGCGATGGTGGGCAGGGTGACATGGCGCAGCACATGACGGCGCTCCGCGCCGTCCAGGGTGGCGGCCTCGGTCAGTTCGCGGGGCACGTCCTGGAGGGCCGCCAGATAGATCACGACGCAGAAACCGGTGCCGCTCCACAGCGAGATGCCCACCAGGACCAGCAGCGCCTGGCCCGGGTCGGACAGGAAGCCCTGCGGGGAGACTCCGAGGTGGTGCAGCAGCGAGTTGGCCGCGCCGAACTCCGGGTCGAGGATGAAGGAGAACAGCACGCCCTGGGCGGCGGCCGAGACCACGAACGGCACGAAGAGCAGCGTGCGGTACAGACCGGCGAACCGGATCCGGCGGTTGAGGACCAGCGCGAGCACCAGCCCCAGACCGATGCTCAGCGGTACGTACAGCGCCGTGTACTCCAGGGTGTTGCGCACGGCCTGGGCGAACTGCGGATCGTCGGCCAGTTGGCGGTAGTTGTCCCAGCCCACCCAGACGCTCGGGGTGAGGAGGTCGCTGTACTGGAACGACAGCAGCAGGGACCACAGGACGGGGACGACGCTCAGGCCCAGGATGACCAGGACGGAGGGGAGGACGAACGCCCAGGCGGTCGCGGCCTCCCGACGGCCTCTGCGGCGTGCGGGACGGGCCGGTGTGCGGGGTGCCGGACGGGTGATGGGGGTGGGCAGACGGGACATGGGGAACTCCTCAACGCACCTTGGCGATGGCCGCGTTGGCCTCGTCGGCGCACCGCCGCAGCGCCTTCGCCGGTGTGCTCCTGCCGAGCAGGACGGCGGTGATGGCCTCGCCGAACGGCATGGAGATCTTGGGGTAGGCACGGTCGACGGGCCGTACCCGGGCGGTCTCCAGCACCTCGGTGAACACCGGCAGACCGGGCACCTCGGCCGCGTACGCCCGCCACTGCGGACGGCGCTCGGCCGGGCGGCTCTGCGGCAGACTGCCCGCCTGGGTGTCCCACTGATACGCCTGCTCGGGCTCCATGAGCCAGCCGACGAACGTACGGGCGGCCTTCAGCCGCGCGGAGCCGTTGTCGAACACGCTCCAGGTGTCCGGGCCGGAGATGGTCACCGACCTGCCGTGGAAGCTCGGCAGCGGGACGACCTGATAGTCGATCTTCGCCTGGCGGATGTCGGGCAGTTGCCAGGGCCCGGTGGCGACCATGCCCAGCCGGCCGGCGGCGAACGCCTGGTACATCTGCTCGCCACCGGGTTTGGGATCGACGTAGACGCTTCTGTCCTTGGCGAGTGCCGCGAGCACCTCGAGGGACCGGACCCCGGGTTCGCCCGCGAACCCGATCTCGCGCTTGCCCTCGGCGATGACCTCGCCGCCCAGATCCCAGATCATGGGCCACATCCGCCACACCGTGTCCTCGTCACCCGCGGCGGGCCAGCCGGTGCCGAACGTGCCCCTGCCGCGGTCGGTCAGCTTCCTGGCCGTCTCGATGAAGTCCCGCCAGGTCCAGCCGGGGCCCGGCAGCTCAAGACCCGCCCGGCGGAAGAGGGCCTTGTTGCACACCACGGCGAGCGAGTCCAGCACCGCGGGCACCGCACGGACCACACCGTCGACCGTGACGCCCTCCCGGGCGGCGGGCCAGTACTGCTTCCACGGCACCTGCCCGGATTCCACGACCGCCGTCAGATCCGCCAGTTGGGGGCTTCTGGCGACGCTGGCCAGGTCGGACCCGAAGATGTAGGCGACATCGGGCGGGGATCCGGCGACGAGACCGGCCATCACCTTCTGCAGCATGTCGTCCGCGAGCACGCCACCGCTCAGGTCGATCCGTATCTTCGGGTGGCGGTGGTGGAAGTCGGCCACGAGCCGCTTGACCGCTCGCAGGGCGGTGCTGGTCTGCCCGTGCCACACCTCGATGTGCACGATTCCGTGGGAATCCACCCCCAGGCCCGTCCCGCATCCCGCCACGGCGGCGCCCGTGGCGCCGGTGAGCGCCATCGCCCCGCCGCCACGCAGCACCCCACGCCGGGACGGACCGCCGCGCACAGGGGGAGGGATACGCGAACGGTTCAGGCTCATCGCTGAGAGCTCCATGATCCGAGGGCACGGCCCCGCCTCGGTCACGGACAGCGACCTGGCGACTCGGGCCGGACTCACGGCGGAGCCGCATACCGGCTGGGCGTACCTCTGCCGCCGAGGATTCGACATCGGCGTGCCAGGGAGTAAACCGATCAGAACGAATCACGTCAAGAGCGTGAAACTGCTCAGTGTCGGCTTTGAACACGCACAAGCAATCAGCGGGTGGACGCTCCTCGGTGGGCATTTCACACAGAGGCGGGCATATCGCCGCGCGGGGACCTGTCGATTCCCGCGCGGCGAAGCCGCCGGACAGGCCCTAGATCCGCCGAAGCCCCACCAGCACGCGCTCCATCAGGGAGACGTCCGGTACCTCGCCCTCCGCGGAAGCCGTCCGGTGGACGGTGATCAGGCCGTGCTCGGCCATGTCGCCGAGCAGGACCTTGGCCACCCCCAGCGGCACCGAGAGCATGGCCGCCACCTCGGCCACCGACCGCGGCTCCTGGCACAGCGCGATCACCGGGCGGTGGTCGGCCTGCAGGGTGTCCATCGAGCGGTGGCCCAGCTCGGTGGTGGTCACCAGGGTCTCGACCTCGAAGTGATGGTCGGACCTGGTCCGGCCGCCCGCCCACGAGTAGGCGCGCACCAGCGAGGCCGGGCCCTGGCTCCCGTCGTGCTCGGAATCCCAGACCCCCGACCGCTCCGGCTCCGACGACCCCCGCGAGAAGGGTTCCCCGGGCTCCTCGGGCCGGGCGTCCCCGCCCCGACGGCGGGACCGGGCGCCCTCCGGCGCCCCGTCGGACCGGGGTGGCTTCCGCCCGCGTCGCCCTTTGCCGAAGCTGAAGGCGTTGAGCACGTCGGCGAAGGTCTGTTCGTCCTCCGCCCCCTGTTCTCTCCCAGGTCCCTGCCCGGAAGGGCCTTCACCGGTGCTCATCATCTCCCCGTCCGCCCTATTGGGCTGCTGTCCGCTTTACCGCCCGCAGGTTCAATTCCTGCAGCTCGGCGCGGAGTTCCGGGGTCAGCATCTCGCCGACCTGATCGACCAGTACCGTCATCTCGTACGCCACCTGACCGATCTCGCAGTCCGGCGCCGCCAGCACCACGAGGCACGAGCCGTCCTTGATCGACATCAGGAGCATGTTCCCGAGCTCCATCTGGATCACGGAGGACCGCACATCACCGGTATCCAGGCACTGGGCAGCGCCCTGGATCAGGCTGACGGCCCCGGCGGCAATGGTGGCGACCTGCTCGGCCCGATCGGCCGCCAGCCCGTCCGACGCGGTGAGCAACAGCCCGTCGGCCGAGACCACCACGGCGCACGCCACATTGGGCACACGCTCGGTGAAGTTGGTGACCAGCCATCCGAACTGGCTCACCTCCCGCAGCTGGGGTGAGGTCATGGGTTCTTCCTGTCCATCTTCGCTGAGACCTTATGTCTCGTCGCGTCCGTCGGGCTGAGCCCGCCGGATGCCCGACTGGTAATTGCTGAGGAACGAATGGGTGCGTCCGGCGTTCCGCCGTGCGGCGGCGTCGTCCGCGGTGGCGCGCGGCGCGGGCCGCTCTCCGGTGGCGCGCGGCTTGTCCCGGTCCGCCGCCTGGCCCTGGCGCGGCACCCGCCGGGGCAGCCCGGCCTGGGTGACGCCGCCCGCGTCCGCGGCGCCGGGCCGCTCATGGACGATCTGGCCGGGCTCGTCCGCGGGGTCCGGCCGGCTCTCGTCGGGAGGTCCGGGCGGAGCGGGGTCGGGCCGCCGGGAGGCGTCGGACGCTGGAAGGTCCACGGACTTCCGGTCATCGGGCGGCTCCTCGCCATGGGAGCCCGCCGGGGCCGTCTCGGGCGACGCGAACCATGGTGAGGAAGCGTCGTCCGGGGCGGTGGGACGCGAACGCCGCGGTGGCACCGTGGGCTGCCCCGGCGGCTGTGCCGTACGGCGGTCCGCGGGCGTTCCGCCGTCGCCGGGCAGGCGGCCGGACTTCTCCGGTGCGCCCTTGCCGACCGGTGTGCCCTTGCCGACCGGTGTGCCCTCGCCGACCGGCGCGGGATGGCCCGGCTTGGCGGGGTGGTCCGGTTTGGCGGGGCTCCGACGCGGCAGTCCGCCGGTCTGCTGGGGATCCGTGAACGCCCGCGAGGAGCTGGGGCGGGCCGGCAGGGAGCGGCCCGCGTGCTCGGACTCGGCCGGGGCGTCACCGGCGCGTAGCGAGCGGGGGCCGTCGGGCACGCGGCGCGGCAGAGGTGTCGCCGGGGCGCCGCCGAGCTCACGGTGCGGCCGCGCCGGCTCGGACGTCTTGGCGGAAGTCCTCCGGATGGGCAGCGAGTTCTCCCGGCCCGCGATGGCGGGCTTGTCCCCGAGCATCAGCCTGGCCGGTACCAGCACACCCGCGCGCAGTCCGCCACCGGTGCCCCGCTCCGAGATCAGCTCCACGGTGACGCCGTGGCGGCGGGCCAGCTGACCGACGACGGTCAAGCCCATCTGCCGGGACGTAGGTACCTCCACGGATGCGTCCCCCGCCACGCGCCGATGAGCCTTGGCCAGTTCGGCACCGCTCATCCCAAATCCCTCGTCGCGGACCTCGATCAGTGCGGAACCGTCCAGCCGTAGTGTATTGCTGACGGTCACCTGGGCCTCCGGCGGGGAGAACGCGGTGGCGTTGTCCAGCAGCTCAGCGATCATTCGCGCCAGGTCACCGGCAGCGTACCCGATCACCTCGGCGGTGGGAACGGGCTCCACCACCACCCGCCGGTAGTGCTCGATCTCGGAGACCGCGGCGCGCAGCACACTGTCCAGCTGCACCCGCTGCTCGGAGGGACGGACCGGGGTGCTGCCGCACAGGACCATCAGGTTCTCGTTGTTGCGGCGCATACGGGTCGCCAGGTGGTCCAGCTTGAAGAGGCTGGCCAGCTGGTCCGGGTCCTCTTCGTGCGACTCGAGCTGCTCCATCAGGCGCAGCAGCCGGTCCACCAGGCTCTGGCTGCGCCGGGAGAGGTTGACCAGGGTGTCGCGCAGATCGCCGCGGAGCGCGGCCTGTTCGGCGGCCAGGCGCACGGCCTGACCGTGCACCGCGTCGAACGCCCTCGCGAGCTGTCCGAACTCCTCGGTGGTGTGGACCGGTACGGCGCTGATCGCGGTGCTGGACGCCTCGCCCTCGCGGATGCTGGACACCGCTTCCGGGAGCCGGCGCTCGGCCACGTCCAGCGCGGTGGAGCGCAGCACGGTCAGCGACCGCAGCAGATGCCGGGCGATGGCGATGCCGATGGCGAAGGCGAGCAGGAGCACGGCGAAGAGCAGCACGGACTCCGCACCGGCCCGGTCGCTGGTCTCGTCCTGGAGCTTGGCGGAGGTCACTCGGAGCCGGTCGGCGAGCCGCTTCTCCACCGTGCTGATGAGACTTCCGTGCGCCTCCGAACTGCGGTGCCAGGTGCGGCCGGAGAACGGCGGGGCGTCGGCGCCGTTCCGCCCGGCGTTCAGCGAACCCGCCTGGGACAGCACGCCGTCCAGCAGCTTGGTGCGCCGATCGACCTCCGGACCGGTGACCGTGCGGTCGTAGGCGCGCTGGTCCCCCGCGGTGGCCACGGCGCGGAAGTCGCTCAGCTTGTCCCGCAGGCGGATGTCGGACTCCTGGAGCGCCCTGATGAGCTTGGGGTCCTCCAGCCTGCCGGGCTCGGGCGCCACCATGACGATCACATGCTGGAGGTGGACCTGCTCCTGGACCATCTCCAGGTCGTACAGCGCGCTGGCCGGTCCGGACAGCTGGGCGTCACCGAACCCGCTGCCCAGCGCCTGGTCCAGGTCGAGCAGACTGTTGATGATCTTGCTGTACTCGGTCACCGCGGTCCATGAGCCCAGATCCTTGGACGTCACCCGCTCGCGCAGGCCGGGCAGTCCGTCCAGGAGCCTGGACGCGTCGCGGTAGCGGTTGGCCGAAACCCCCTTCAGACCGGTGGTCCGCTTCGTGGTGCGGGTGACGGCGGCCTGAGCGCGGTCCACGCGCTGGGTCTGGCGGCGCAGCATGGCCGGATCGGCGGACCCGCCGTCACCCAGCCGCTCGGCCGACAGGGTGCGCTCCATCTGCAGATCGCCGATCAACGGCCGCAGTCCACCGCGCAGCTTGACCAGCCGCTGCACGTCCGCGTACGAGTTGGCGCGCTCGACGTCGCGCTGGATCTGCACGACGCCCAGGGCCACGGCGAGCAGAGCGGGCACCACCAGAACGGCGCCCAGCTTCACCGGCAGCCGCCAGTTGCGCCACTCCATGACGCCGGCCCACCACGACGGCGAGCGGTCGCGCGCGGCCGCATGCCTGCCCGGGGTCATGAGACGCGCTCCGCGCTCGGACCGGCTTGCCCACAGGGATGTATCACGATGCCGTTTCTCCTGGGATTTCCCGGGATGGGGAAAGTCGAACGCCCGGCAGGCGCGCGGGTCCATCGCTTCGGCGATGCGCCCGCGCGCCTGCCTTTACTCGAACAACTTGCTGCTTTTCTCCGCCAGTTGATAGAGGCCGTACAGAAACGGCACCGTCACCCACAGCCATGCCACGACCATCACCACGGGGGAACCCGTCTTGGTCGCGTTCGGCGAAGGGCCGTCTGCGTCAGTCACCGGTTTACCGCCTCTCTGCCGGAATGGGATCGGGGGTTTCCTCCGGGGGTGCCGACTCCTCCCGGGCCGCCGGCTCCGGCTCATGGAACTTCGGATTCACCGGACGTACCAGCTCGTTCGCGATGAAGCCGATGACGAGCAGACCCATCATGAGCGAGAACGAGAAGGTGTAGAGAGCCGGGCCGGAACGCCCGTCCTCATGTGCGGAATCCGCGATGGAATCCACGATGAGCGGTCCGGCCACTCCGGCGACCGACCACGCGGTCAGCAGCCGGCCGTGGATCGCGCCGACCTGGTAGGTGCCGAACAGATCCTTGAGGTAGGCCGGAACGGTGGCGAATCCGCCGCCGTAGAACGAAAGGATCACCATCGTCGAGGCGACGAACAGCGCGGTGCTGCTGTCCTTCTCGAGCATGATGGTGAGGTAGAGCAGGGCACCGGCGCCCAGGTACAGCCGGTAGATGTTCTTCCGGCCGACCACGTCGGAGACCGAGGACCACACGAAGCGACCGGCCATGTTGGCCAGGGACAGCAGCGCGACGAACCCGGTGGCGGCGCTCGCGCTCACCGGACTCGCCGTGTCGTGGAAGAAGTCCTGGATCATCGGGGCGGCCTTCTCCAGGATCCCGATACCAGCAGTAACGTTCATGCACAGCACGACCCAGAGCAGCCAGAACTGCGGCGTCCGCACCGCGTTCCTGGCCGATACGTTCGCGGTGGTGACGAGCGGCTTGCCCGCGTCGACGCGGGGCGTCCAGCCGGCCGGCCGCCAGCCCTCCGGCGGCACCCTCACCAGCACTACACCCAGCGACATGAACACGGCGTAGGCCAGGCCGTGCACCAGGAACGTCTTGGCGATGCCACTGGTGTCACTGCCGAACGCCTTCAGCATCTCCGTCGACCAGGGAGACGCGATCAGCGCGCCACCGCCGAAACCCATGATCGCCGTACCGGTGGCCATGCCCGGCCGGTCCGGGAACCACTTCATCAAGGTGGACACCGGCGCGATGTACCCGATACCGAGGCCGACTCCGCCGATGCCGCCGTAGCCGAGGACGACCAGCCAGTAATTGCGCGTGGCGACGCCGAGCGCGGCGACCAGGAAGCCGGTCGAGAAGGCCACGAGCGCCACGAACATGGCCCAGCGCGGCCCCTTTTTCTCCACCAGCGTTCCCCCGAACGCGGCGGAGAGCCCCAGCACCAGAATGCCGATCTGGAACGGGAGGGCGCTAGCCGTTCCCGAGATGTCTAGGGAATCCTCCAGGGGTATCTTAAAGACACTCCAGGCGTACGCCTGGCCGATGGAGAAGTGGATCGCAAGCGCCGCCGGAGGAATCAGCCAACGATTCCAGCCCGCGCCTGCGACGATGCGAGAGCGGTCGAGGAAACCCACAGATCAACCTACCTCCGGCTTCTCGGGAACACCCCCGCAGACTGCGATCCTTGGCCTATCCAAACACCCCGGGGGAGGGAGTGGCGAGCCGGGAGCTGCCGTCATATGCCAATGGCAGACGCACTGCCCAGGCGGCACGCTCACCGCACTCACGCTCGCGCACGATGGGACGTTCTACCCGAGATGAGGTTCTACCAGTGGCGACACTTGGGACACAACGCCGGGTGCCGAAATGTCCTCAAGGCGCAACCCTGAGCATCCATCGGCAACCTGACACCAAGTCAAAAAGGACAACACGGGAAGGTGAGACAAAGTATTGGTTCAGCGACCTCTCCCGTCATATTCGAGATGGCGCCGAAGCCGGATGCGCACCCTGACACGTGCCCACCTGCGCCGGTGAGAAGCAGGTGCGACGTTGACTGCGTCCGGTGCCTTACTACACTTGCCGCGTCAAGGGCCCGCCGGTTGCCCTCCCCTGACGCCCGAGCGCGGGCGCCCCCGAACCGACGTTTTCGTCAGAAAAACCCCGGAGAAAACCATGAATAAATCGGTGCGATCGCCCGCTTCCTTGCCATCCGAGCGGGCCACCGGAACGGGGTTCGCCGATCGCGGTGACGACATCGGGGAGCCCGACTTCGAGGCGATCCAGCAGAGCCCGGAGTTCAAACTCCTGCGCAAAAGACTACTCTGGTTCATCTTCCCGATGAGCGCCTTCTTCCTGTGCTGGTACATGACCTTCGTTCTCTTCTCGGCCTACGACCACGACTTCATGAGCCGCAAGCTGTTCGGCGCGGTCAACACCGGCACCGTTTTCGGTCTGCTGCAGTTCGTGACGACCATGGCGATCGTCCTGACATACCGGCGCTTCGCGCGCAAGAAACTTGATCCCCAGGTGGACACGATCCACGAGCTGGCGGGAGTCGGCAAGGAATGACAGTGCAGATCGCAGCCCGCGCGACCGGCAGCCCGATAATCAACCTGAGCGTCTTCTTCGCTTTCGTCGTCATCACGCTGCTCGTCGTCTACAAGGCCACCAACAGGAATTCGACCACCTCCGACTACTACGCCGCGGGCAGCGCCTTCAGCGGCGTCCAGAACGGCATCGCCCTCTCCGGCGACTTCCTCTCCGCGGCCTCCTTCCTCGGCATCTCGGGGGCGATCGCCGTCCACGGCTACGACGGCTTCCTCTACTCCGTGGGGTGGCTCGTGGCATGGCTGGTCGCCCTGCTGCTCGTCGGCGAACGGCTGCGCAACACCGGGCGGTTCACGGTCGGCGATGTGATGGCCTACCGCATGAAGCAGCGCCCGGTGCGCGCGGCGGCGGCCAACGCCACCCTGGTGATCACGTTCTTCTACATGCTCGCCCAGATGGCCGGCGCGGGTGGTCTGATCGCCCTGCTGCTCAATGTGCACAGCAAGGGCGGGCAGGCCCTCATCATCACCGGCGTCGGCCTCGTCATGGTCTTCTACGTCCTGGTGGGCGGCATGAAGGGCACCACCTGGGTGCAGATCATCAAGGCGGGCCTGCTGCTGATCTGCGTGACCTTCATGAGCGTGTTCCTGCTCGGCAAGTTCGGGTTCAGCCTCTCGGCGATCCTCGACCAGGCGTCGCAGAACAGCCCGCTGGGCGGCGAACTGCTCAACCCCGGCGGCTGGTACGGCAAGAACGCGATGGACCAGCTCGACTTCGTCTCACTCTCCCTGGCGCTGGTCCTCGGCATCTCCAGCCTGCCGCACGTGCTGATGCGCTTCTACACCGTGCCGGACGCCAAGGAGGCCCGGCGCTCGGTGGTGTGGTGCTCCTGGTCGATGTTCATCTTCTATCTGTCGATCCTGCTCGTCGGGTACGGCGCCACCGCGCTGGTCGGTTCGGACAAGATCGTGAACGCGCCCGGCGGCGAGAACTCCGCGGCTCCGCTGCTCGCCTTCGAGATCGGCGGTGCGATGCTCCTGGGCATCGTCTCCGCGGTGGCCTTCGCGACGATCCTGGCGGTGGTGGCCGGACTGACCCTGGCCGCCTCGGCATCGTTCGCCCATGACGTGTACGCCAATGTGATCCGGAACGGAAAGGCCGATCCGCGGTCCGAGATCCGGGTCGCCCGTCTGACGGCGCTCGTGATCGGCTTCCTGGCCATCCTCGGCGGCATCCTGACCAACGGCCAGAACGTCGCCTTCCTGGTGTCGCTGGCCCTGGCGCTCGCCGCCTCCGCCAATCTGCCGACGATCCTCTACACGCTGTTCTGGAAGCGCTTCAACACGACCGGGACGCTGTGGAGCATCTACGGCGGACTGGTGTCCGGCCTGGTGCTCATCATCTTCTCCCCCGCCATCTCCGGCAGCTCCACGTCGATCATCAAGGGCGTGGACTTCCACTGGTTCCCGCTCACCAACCCCGGACTGGTGTCCATTCCGCTCTCCTTCCTCTGCGGCTTCCTCGGCACGGTCTTCAGCAAGGAGCCCGCGGACCCCAAGAAGCAGGCGGAGATGGAGGTGCGGTCGCTGACCGGCATCGGTTCGAAGGCTTAAGCGACAGGGCCCCAGGCGGTCCCGCTCGGGGACCGCCTACGGCCGAGGGGTCGTTCCGGGGGTGGTGGCAGTTCCCCTCCGGCTCTCCGACGGCACGGCCCGCGCCGAGGAGCCGGAGGCCGTCGACCGTCCGCGGGTGGGGACCTCCGCGCCGTCCCGGGGGCCGGATGTCTCGCTCCTGGGCCCGCGGCCGGGGCGCTTCCCCGCGGACTGGGACGGCGCCGACGGGGAGGGTGACGCCGAGGGGTCGGCGGGCGCCGACGGAAGCGGGGGCGTCGTACGGCCGGTCGCGGGCGGCGGGGCGAGCGGGACCGTCGGGCGCGCGGGCGGCTCGGGTGCCGCCGCGCGGAGCGGCAGCGCGATGAGGGCGGCCACGGCGCAGGACACACCGACCCCGGCCGCGGTGCGGAGCAGCTTGCGGCGGGCCGCGGCGCGGCGGATCGCCTCGTACCGGCCCGGGGGCGGGCCGAGGTAGTCGGAGGAGGGCCGCAGGATCACCGCGAGGGGGTCGTCGGGCTCCCGCTCGGGGCCGAGGTGCTCCGGGCCGTCGTCACAGCGTGGGGTCAAGGCTTCTCCTCAGGTGGACGCGGAGCAGTTCCCGGGCCGCGTGGAGGTCGGCCTTGACGGTTCCTTCCTTGCGCCCGGTCAGTACGGACACCTCCCGGATCGGCATGTCAGCGTAGTAGTGCAGCAGGATCGGGACGCGCAGCCGTTCCGGCAGCGACTGCACGAGCAGGCGCACCGACGGGTCGGACTGTTCGGTGTGGGGGCGGACGGCGGCTTCCGTGGTGGCCCGGCGCATGGCCCTGCGCTCGCGCTCCACCTTGCGCCAGTGGTCCCGGACGAGATTGGCCGCGGTGACGTAGAGGAAGCCGCGGGGCTCCTCCACGGACGTCCAGCGGGCCCAGAGCCGGGTGAACGCCTCGGAGGCGATCTCATGGGCCGTCTCGTCGTCGTCGACGAGCCGGCGGCACCAGCCGGCCAGGCGCGGGTAGAGGGCGGCGAACAGCTCGGACGCCGCCCTGTCACGGGACCGTTTCAACGCACTCCATGGTCGTGACGGCACTCGGCCGTGCGGGCACTTCGTCAGGGGAGGATCCCGGGCCGCCGGTATGGGTTCCACGGGCCCGGGATCCGGGGGTCAGGGGCCGGCGGACGTCAGCGTGGCGAAGACGATCACGTTGTCGAGGTAGCCGTCGCCGGAGCGGGGGCCGCCACAGGTGATCAGCCGCAGCTCCGGGCGGTCCACGTTCCCGTAGACCTCGTCCGCCGGGAAGTCCGCCTTGGCCACGGTTCGTACGGCGCTGACGTCGAACTGTGCCGCCGTGCCGTTCTCCAGGCGCGCCTCGACCCGGTCGCCCCGGCGCAGCCGCGCCAGGTGACGGAAGACCCCGTCGCCGTAGGCGCCGACCGTGACATGGCCGAGGATGACCGACGGGCCGAGCTGCCCCGGTGTCGGCGAGTGCCGGTACCAGCCCGCGCGGTCGTGGGCCGTGACCGGCGGGACCGCCACGCTCCCGTCCGGCGCCAGCCCCAGCCGGATGACCGGGGTGTCGACGCCGATGGCCGGGATCCGCAGCCCGACCGGGACCGAGCGCCCAAGGGGACGCGCCGCCTTCCCGGGGGTCGGCGGTGGCCTCCTCCCGGAGCTCGGTGCGGCCGTGGTCCGCCGGGCCGGGTGGCCCCCGCAGCCCGCGAGCAGCGAGGCCGCCGCCGCGGTGGCGAAGGCGCGCCTGGAGAACGGGGTCATGCCCCGGTCGCCCGCCGGCGGCGGACGACGAGGACCGCCGCGCCGCCCGCGGCGAGCACGGCGGCGGCTCCCCCGCCGATCAGCGCGCTCTCGGTCCCGGACGACCCGGAGGACTCGTCCGTCACTCCGGTGTTCGGCGCGCCCTTCGGCACGACGGCGACCTGGCCGCGGTCCCGCTTCTTGGCCGGTTCCTCCCTCGGGGCCTGGGCGGCGGCGGTGGGCTTGCGGGTCGGCGCCTCGCTCGGGACCGGGCTGGCGGAGGCCGCGGGGGTGCGGCGGGGGGCGGGGGTCGCGTCGTCGGCGAACGCGGGCACGGTGGTCGCCAGTACGGCGGTGCACGCGAGTGTCATCGCGCTGAGGACAGTGCGGCGCATGGAGTCGCTCTCTTTCGTCGGTCCGCCCGGCAGTTCGGCGGGCTGGGTTACGGATCGAGCGGAGAGACGAGGCAGCGGCGCGGCGCGTTGTAAAGAGATGGCAAAGCGTGTCCGTCGGCCCTGCCGGGACCGGCATTTCGGGCCGAAAAGCGTCCAGGCCGGTCCGTGCGGACCGGCCTGGACATGGTGCTCGGAGCGGATCAGACGAGGTCGAACCGGTCCAGGTTCATGACCTTGACCCACGCCGCGACGAAGTCGTGCACGAACTTCTCCTTGGCGTCGTCGCTCGCGTAGACCTCCGCGAGGGCGCGCAGCTCGGAGTTGGAGCCGAAGACGAGGTCGGCACGGGTGCCGGTCCACTTGACCGCGCCCGAGGCGTCACGGCCCTCGAACGTGGTCTGGTCCTCGGACGTGGACTTCCAGGTCGTGCCCAGGTCGAGCAGGTTGACGAAGAAGTCGTTGGTGAGCTTGCCCGGGGTCTCGGTGAGGACGCCGTGCCTGGAACCGTCGTGGTTCGCGCCCAGCACGCGCAGACCACCGACCAGGGCGGTCGTCTCCGGGGCGCTCAGGGTGAGCAGGTTCGCCCGGTCCAGCAGCAGGTACTCGGCCGGCAGGCGGTTGCCCTTGCCGACGTAGTTGCGGAACCCGTCGTACGTCGGCTCCAGCGCGGCGAACGACTCGGCGTCGGTGTGCTCGTCGGCCGCGTCGACACGGCCCGGGGCGAAGGCCACCTCGACGTCGACACCGGCGTCCTTGGCGGCCTTCTCCACGGCGGCGGAGCCACCGAGGACGATCAGGTCGGCCAGGGACACCTTCTTGGTCCCGGAGTTGAACTCGCTCTGGATGGTCTCCAGGGCGCGCAGGACCTGCGCGAGCTCGTCCGGGTTGTTGACCTCCCAGCCGCGCTGCGGCTCCAGGCGGATCCGGGCGCCGTTGGCGCCGCCGCGCTTGTCGCTGCCGCGGAAGGAGGCGGCGGACGCCCACGCGGTGCCGACCAGCTGCGAGACGGTCAGACCGGAGTCGAGGATCTTGGCCTTGAGCGCCGTGACGTCGGCGGCGTCGATGGCCTCACCCTCGGCCTCGGGCAGCGGGTCCTGCCACAGCAGGGTCTCCTCCGGGACCTCCGGGCCGAGGTACAGCGACTTCGGGCCCATGTCGCGGTGGGTCAGCTTGTACCAGGCGCGGGCGAAGGCGTCCGCGAACTCCTGCGGGTTCTCGTAGAACCGGCGGGAGATCGGCTCGTAGATCGGGTCGAAGCGCAGCGACAGGTCGGTGGTGAGCATCGTCGGGCGCTGCTTCTTGTTCGGGTCGAAGGCGTCCGGGACGATCTCCGGGGCGTCCTTGGCCACCCACTGGTTGGCGCCGGCCGGGCTCTTGGTGAGCTCGTACTCGTACTCGAACAGGTTCTTGAAGAACCCGTTGCTCCACTGGGTGGGGGTGGTGGTCCAGGTGACCTCGAGGCCACTGGTGATGGCGTCCTTGCCCGCGCCCGTGCCGTGGGTGCTCTTCCAGCCGAGGCCCAGCTGCTCCATCGGGGCGGCCTCCGGGTCCGGGCCGACGGCGTCCGCGGGGCCCGCGCCGTGGGTCTTGCCGAAGGTGTGGCCACCGGCGATGAGGGCGACGGTCTCCTCGTCGTTCATCGCCATCCGGCGGAACGTCTCACGGATGTCGCGGGCCGCGGCGATCGGGTCCGGGTTGCCGTTGGGGCCCTCCGGGTTGACGTAGATCAGACCCATCTGGACCGCGCCGAGCGGGTTCTCCAGCTCACGGTCGCCGGTGTAGCGCTCATCGCCGAGCCAGGTGGTCTCCGGGCCCCAGTAGACGTCCTCCTCGGCCTCCCAGACGTCCGCACGGCCACCGCCGAAGCCGAAGGTCTCAAAGCCCATCGTCTCCAGGGCGACATTGCCGGTGAGGACCATGAGGTCGGCCCAGGAGATGCTCTGGCCGTACTTCTTCTTGACCGGCCAGAGCAGACGGCGGGCCTTGTCGAGGCTGGCGTTGTCCGGCCAGCTGTTGAGCGGGGCGAAGCGCTGCTGACCGGCACCGGCGCCGCCGCGGCCGTCGCTGATGCGGTAGGTGCCGGCGCTGTGCCAGGCCATACGGATCATCAGCGGGCCGTAGTTGCCGAAGTCGGCGGGCCACCAGTCCTGCGAGGTGGTCAGCACCTCGGCGATGTCCTGCTTCACCGCCGCGAGGTCGAGGGCCTGGAAAGCCTGGGCGTAGTCGAACTCCGCACCCAGCGGGTTCGCCACCGGGGGGTTCTTGGCGAGGATCTTCAGATTGAGCCGGTCCGGCCACCACTGCCGGTTGCCGCCGCCCTGCGTGGGGTGGGGAGCACGCCCATGCGCGACCGGGCAGCCCCCCGCTTCCTCTGTCTTCGGGTCTACGACGATTGCCTCATGGTTCTCGGACATGGAAATCCTTCCACGCTAGGGCGGATCATGGTGCTCAGGAACTGGTGGCGGTGGAACAGTCGGGGCACTGGCCCCAGTAGATGACCTCGGCCTCGTCGACGGAGAAGCCGTGGTCATCGGACGCGGTCAGGCAGGGTGCCTCACCGGCGGCGCAGTCGACATCGGCGACGGCACCACACGACCTGCATACGACGTGGTGGTGGTTGTCGCCGACGCGTCCTTCGAACCGGGCCGGGTTGCCGGCCGGTTCGATGCGGCGTACGAGGCCCGCCGCCGTCAGGGCGTGAAGGGCCTCGTACACGGCCTGGAGGGAGATGTGGCCGACACGGTCGCGTACCCCGGAGGCGATCGCCTCGACCCCGAGGTGATCACCGTCCCGGACGGTCTCCAGCAGGGCGACACGGGCGGCCGTCACCCGCAGGCCGACACCGCGCAGCTCCTCGGCAGTGGTCGGAGTCTGGGATGCGGTCATGGCGCAGAACCTACCCGTACAAACGCGAACGCTACAAGGAAACGAGCCGTTAAAGTCTAGCGCCACGCGTAAAACTTTTGCCCTGGTTCATCCCGATTTTCTCCCCCCACGCCCTCAGAGGCGCTTGGCGCTGCGGAAGAGCCCGGCGTAGAAGCCGTTGCCATCGATCCGGGAGACACCGCCGTTGTCACCGATGGTGGGGCCGTTCTGCTCCTTGCGGCTGGAGACGAACACGCGGTGGCCGTCGGTGTCCAGCCCCAGGTACAGGGCGACATGGTCCATATGGTCGCCGGTGCGGTGATCCATCTTGAAGAACAGCAGGTCACCGGGTTGGAGCACATCGATGTTGGTGGGCCGGGTGTACCAGGGGCCGGAGCCCTGGATCTTGATGACATCGACGCCCACCTTGGAGCGGGCCATGCCGTTGGCGGTGCGCGGCAGGCCGTCGCCGAGGGCGTTGTTCGCCATCAGGGGGTAGCGGGCGCGGTAGCCCATGACCATGCGGATGAAGCCGGAGCAGTCCAGTGCCCGGTAGCGCTCCTTGCGCGCGGCCATCGTGGTGCCGTCGCGGAAGGTGTAGGAGATGCCGAGGTAGTCGTAGAAGTCGTTCTGCTCCAGCCGGTCCACGCCGTCCGGTTTGAACGGCCCGAAGACCGCGTCGCCCGCGTACGGGATGCCCTGGGCGTCCTTCTTGACCTTCGCGCCCGTCACGTACTGGAAGGCGATCGCGAAGAGGTCCTCCTTCTTGCTGCCGTAGTTCTCCTTGAACCAGTCCTTGAACCACTGCTTCTTCTCGGCGCCCTCGGCCCACGGCTCCGGCATCAGCCGCACCCAGTCCTCGGTGATCACCTTGGACTTGGTGTTGGCGGGCTCGCCGAAGGTGCGGGAGGGGCCGCGCAGGGTGGCGGTGCGGGCGTGGTCGGTGAAGGTGGCGAGGATCTGGCCGTTGCCGCCGCGCAGGATGGTGCGGGCGGGGTTCTTCAGCCGCTCCCAGGTCTGCTTGCCGCTCTGCTGGCCGGTGCCGTTCTCCAGGTTCGGCTCGTCGATGACGGCCTGGGTGGCCGGCGTCTTGTCCTGCTCGTCCTTCCTGAGCTCCACGGTCAGATAGCCGCTGGCGCCGAGCAGCGCGAGCACGGTGACGGCGTGCAGTACGGGGCGTTTCTTCTTCGGTGGCATGGGATCGGCTCCGGTGGTGGGTCAGGCGGACGGCATGACGCCGAGGAGGATTCCGGCGGTGAGGACGACATACGCCATCAGCGTCACCGACCCGGTGGACAGCAGGGTGGCCCCCCGGGGCTGGCGGACCAGCTGGTAGGCGATCAGGCCCGGGACGATGAAGCCGAGGGTCTGGTTCGCGTACATCAGCGGGAACTCGAGCGACAGGATGATCATCACGGTCGCCTGGAGGGTCACGCCGAGCAGGACGACCGCGGCGAAGAGCCTCTTGCCGTAGAGGATCACGTACTTCTGCATCAGCAGCGTGCCCACGTAGGTCAGCACGGTGACGCCGACGACCATCGCGGCCCGCTGGAGATCCTCGACGAGGGTCAGCGCCAGCCAGCCCGGGGTGATCATGCCGCCGGGCGAGAGGTTGGTGGTCAGGTAGCAGACCAGCGAGAAGAGCAGCCCGATGGCGATGCCGATGGCGGCGATCTCAGGGGTGAGGACGGAGGGGATCAACGGTGCTGCTCTCCTGGGTTCTGCCACTGCTGGGAGTCGTCGGCGGGCGGGGCGGGCGGAACCCGCGGCTCGAACAGGCCGCGGGGCCGCGGGGCGTCGGAGGCCGGTACGGCGGCGGGCCAGGGCTCCCGGGAGCCCTGGCCGGGTGCCGTCCGCGGGTACGGCCGCTCGGGGGTGCGCTGATGCGGTACGTGCGTCTGGGGCGCGTACCGGGTCTCGTACGCCTCCGGGTAGCCCTGGTAGGGGTCCAGGCGGGGCGCGTACAGCTGGACCGTGTCCACGTGCTCGACATGGCGCTCGCCGCCCGCCGGTGCGGTCGGTGCCGCCGGGGTGTCATCGGCGCTCTCGTCGGGCGGCAGCTCGGCGAGGTGCTCCAGGAGGATCTCGCCCTGGCCGTGGATGTTGCCGATGGCGACCAGGGAGGAGTCAGGGCCGAGGCGGCCGAGCAGCTCGGCCATGAACTCCTCGGGATCCCGGCGGTCGCCGCCGAGGTCGACCGCGCGGTCCCGGTACTGGGCCGGGATGGCGTCGATGGCGGACTTGGCCGGGTGACCGATGACGAAGACCTGCTCGGGGTCGAGATCGGGGATGATCTCGCCCATCTGGCCGTTGCGCTCGACCCGGTCGGGGCGGCAGTTGATGACCACGTTGAGCGGGCGGTGGACGGCGCCGAGGTCGAGCAGCTGGTTGATGTTCATCAGCGTCGACTCGGGGTCGTTGGCCGCGAAGACGTTGGCGAAGCGCAGCTTCTTGCCGTCCTCGGTGGCGTACCGCTCGACGGAGAGCACGCCGGGGTCCGGCGGGGCGTCGTACATGCCCTGGAGGGCGGTCGCGCGGTCGACGCCCACCAGCTCGGCGACGGTGAGCGCGATGGCCACGTTCTCCTTGAAGGTGAACCAGCTGAAGCCGCGCAGCTCCTCGTCGCTGACCGTCGTGGGGTCGGCGTAGATCAACTGGCAGTTCCGGGCGTCCGCCTCCTCCTGGAGGATGTGGAAGCGGTCCTGCTCGGCGGTGACGCAGATGCCGTTCTCCGGCATGGACCGGCACAGCGAGCGCGCCACGTCGTCCAGCGTGGGGCCCATCTCGGCGAGGTGGTCCTCGCGGACGTTGCACAGCACGCCGATGGTGGAGCGGATCAGCTTGGACTGGTTGATCTCCTGGAGCGCCGGCATGACCGCCATGCACTCGATGACGAGCGCGTCCGGGTCGTAGGCGGCGGCGCGGCGCACGATGCCGATCTGCTCGACCACGTTGGCGATGCCGAACTTCCGGTAGACGGGCTCCTCGGTGGCATCGGGGTGGATGAAGCGGGCCGCCGTACCGGTGGTCTTGGCCACGGTGGTCAGCCCACCGCCGCGCAGGGCGCCCGCGCACAGCCGGGTGATGGAGGACTTGCCGCGGATGCCGTTGACCAGGACCCGGGTGGGGATCACGTCGAGGTTGGTCTGGTGCCGCCGCTGTTCGACGATGCCGGCGATCAGCAGGACGGCCTCGCACACCACGAGCACGGTGTAGAGGAAGAGCACGGTGGGGCCTCAGTTCCTTCCGACGCCGGCGGGGGTCCGGCTGCCGCCGTCGCGTTTGCGGGGCTGCCCCTGGAGCTGCTGCCGGATCAGCTCCAGGCTGCGGACCACGGCGCCGACCTCGTCGTGGTGGCGTGGGAACAGCACGGTCTTGCGGTCGCCCGCGGCGAGCGCCTCGGCCTGTCCGGCCAGGGCGCGCAGGGGCCGTACGACGACGATGTGCAGCCAGCCCAGACAGGCGGCCGCGGCGGTCAGCCCCAGCAGTCCGGCCAGCACGGTCCGGTTCTGCAGGCTGTACTCGGGGATCGCGAGGCCCGAGGCGGGCTGCCAGCTGGCCAGGCTCCACTGGAGCGACTTGGCCGCACCGCCGCCGCTGAACGGCGCGACGGCCGCGACCCGTACGGTGCCGCCGCGCTGGACGGTGGCGTTCGCCTGCTTCGCGGCGAGCAGCGAGCTCATGTGCGAGGGCGCCTTCTCGAAGGCGATGTAGCCGGAGTCGCCGCCGATGACCCGGCCCTTGGCGTCCACGACGCGGACCTCGCCCATGCCCTGGCGGCCCAGCAGCGCGTTGACGAACTCGATGCGGAACTCGCCGACGACGGCGGCCCCGCCCCGGCCGGGCGCCTGGGCGGTGGCGGTGACCACGGGCTTCTTGCCGCCCTCGCCGGTCACCTCGATGGCGCGCTTCGAGGGGCCCTTTCCGTCCTCGTGGTGAGGGCCGTCACCGGCCCGCGCGAGGATCTCGCCGTCGGCGCCGAGGACGTACATCGACTGGTAGCGGTCGTGGTCCTCCATGGTGCGCTCCAGGACCTTCTTCATGTCCTCGGGCGTGGTGCGGTCCCCGATCAGGGCGGCGACCGCGGACAGATCGGCGTGGCCCTCGTTGAGCGCGCGGCGGACCCGGTCGCTGAGGGTCACGGTGCGGGACTTCTGGTCGTGGACGATCTGGGCCGGGACCTTGACGGAGGAGTCGGCGCGGTTGAGCACCAGCATCAGCGGGACCGACCAGACGAGCAGCAGGACGGCGCAGACGGCGAGCAGGGCACGGGCGCCCAGGCCCTTGCGTACGGCCGGGCCCGGGGCATCGGCGGGCTCGCCCTGGAGCTGCCGGCGCAGCCGCTCGAGGGCGGCGCCCACCCGGGCGGCCTCGCCGGCCCTGGGCACGCTCACCGGGCGGGCGAGGTCGCCGCGGGTGAGGCGGCGGCTCTCCAGGAACAGCCGGATCAGCGGGCGCTGCACGGTGCCCAGCAGCACCATCACCGCGAGCCCGCCGATGAACAGCAGGGCCCCGGCGGCGGCCACGCCGAAGGCGGGGCGGGTGATCTGGGAGACCTTGGCGGAGACGTCGACCCCGGTGACGACGGTCAGGCCGAGGCTGCTGGCGGTGGTGGACTCACCGGGCTGGGGCGGGGTGAGCGTGGCGTAGCCGCCGACAGCGCGGACGTCCTCGGCGGCGCCCCCGGTGAGGTGGCCGCTGACGCCGGTGTAGCCGCCCGCGCCGGGCTCCTTGGCCTTGATGGGGTGCTGCCGGCCCTTGCGCGCGGCGGTCTTGGCGAAGGAGTCGAGCTGCTTCCTGGCCCGCTCGCTGTCCAGGGCGCCGTGGCTGGAGAGCAGCCGGCCGGTGGAGTCGACGACGCCGATGGCGCGGCCCGGTCCGAGGTCGACACCGGGGAAGCCGAGGGTGCTGGAGGCGACGAGCAGTTGCTGCGGCCGACCCTTCCAGGACAGTAGGGCAGGGATGATCAGCCGGGTCTGGCCGTTCTCCAGGCGCACCATGCGCGGGGCCAGCCCGTCACTGCGCGAGAGCTTGCTGAGATCGATCGCGGTCAGCGGGACGTTCTCGCCGCGGGCGGCGAGCATCTTGCCCGACTTGATCTCGATGACGGCGGTGCCACGCCACTTCTGGTAGACCTCGCCGACCTTGTCCAGCACGGTGTCGGCGGAGACCGGCTTGCCCTCGTTGAAGAGGGTCGCGGTGCCGGTGAGGTCGGTGACCGACTCGTCGAGCGACGCCCGTAGCGCGATGGCGCCGTCCTCGGCGACGTACTGCTGCGAGGTCAGGACCGCCCTGGGGACCAGGGCGTTGTCCGGTTTGCCCAGGGTGAGGGCGGTGATTCCCGCGAGGGAGAGAAGCAGAACCGACAGCACGGCTATGGGGGGACGAATACCCCCCACAAGCGACATGTCGGCCCTTCGGCGGACCTTGTGCCGCCGCTTCGGACGCGAAGCGGCCACGGATGGGCTCCTCTCATGCAACTCACACCACACAGAGCGCACTCGAGTGCGATCCGGACCGTCAGACAGCCAGACCGATCAAAGGGTTGCACATCTTAAAGAAAAAACGAGGAAACCTGTTTGGTCTCAATCAAGTCTGGGCAGACGGTGGCCTTGCATTCTTTGCCGGGCGTTCACCCAGAGGTCATTCTTCACCGTTCTTCACCCCTCTCATCCCGATATGCCCTTGTAAAGCGGGTGGTTACGATGAGGCGGTCATGGCGAAGGTACGGGCGAAGGCGATCACCGTGGCGGCCGTCACGGTCGTGTTCGGCCTGCTCGTGGCGGCATTGAGCACGTATACGATCGCCCGGTCGTCCGGAGACGACAACGGCCGTACGTCGGACGGCGCGCGGGCCCCCGAGGTCCCGCTGGAGCGACCACTGGAGCGCAGGATCACCGACTTCACCGCCGGGCTCGACCCCGACGGCGACTACCGGGAGCCGCGCCGCGCCGAACGCCGGGACGTCGCCGACGCGGTGGGCCTGATCCTCGACGGACACCCGGGCCGCGCCCGCCCGCTCCTCGCAGACGTGGGCTTCCGGCTCCGTACGCTCACCGGCACCGACACCGACACCGGCACCACCGGCACCACCGGCACCACCGGCACCGACACCGGCACCCGCCGCCGCTACGCCGAGCTGTCCGACCACACCGGGGACGGGCCCGACCCGCGCGGCTGGGCCCGGATCTATGTGGACCTCTCCGCGCCCGTCCGCTGGTCGGTCCAGGTGCCGCACCCGGTCTCCGACGCGGACACCGAACGGCTCGGCGCACGCGTGCTCCTGGACTCCCCCGGCGGCGTCCTGGTGCTCGCGGGCGCCCACCGCAGGGCCGGGGACGACGATGCCGCCGACGCCGCCCACCGCCCGGACTCGGTCTTCGACGCGGTCTGCGACGAGCTCGCCCGGCGCGGGCTGCCCGGCGTCCAGCTCCACGGTTTCGCCGACGACTCCGCGCCGGGCCGGGACGTCGTCGCCTCCACCGGCAGGGGCCGGGCGGGCCGCCCGGACGCCCGCCGCCTCGCGGCCGCTCTGACCGCGCGGCACTTCTCGGTCTGCCGCGCCTGGGTCCGCAGCTGCCCCCTGGAGGGGCGCGACAACGTCCAGGGCCGCAGGGCCGCCGCCGAACATGTGCCGTTCCTGCACATCGAGTTCGCGCGGTCGGTGCGCGCGAGCGACAGACAGATCGGACAAGCGGTGGCGGCCATCGGCACGGTGACCGCGCGGTGGGCGAAGGACGACGCGGGCTGACCACCCGGCCATTCCTGCGGTGACCGCCCGGTGGGCGGAGGACGACCCGCGCTACGGAGTATCCGGCGGAGCCGCATATCGATGCTCTCCCCTCCCCGCCCCTTCCCGATACCAAGGGCTCCGCCCCTGGACCCCGGAGCCCGGGGCGAAGCCCCGCCACGCGGCGGAGCCGCATATCGACGCTGCGGGAAGGGGCGGAGCCCCGGTCCGGGGCCGGGGACAGAACCCCGGACCGGAGCCCGGAGCAGAACCCCGGACCGGGGCCCGGGGCAGAGCCCCGGTTTCGGGAAGGGGCGGGGAGGGGAGTAGCCCGCCGCAGGCATCACGATCCGGCGGACACGCCCTGACCCCGGGCCGCGGCCACCGTGAACGCGCTCTTCACCGTCTGCGCCACCGTGTTGCCGTCCGCGTCAGTCCCGGTGACGCGCAGCGACGCGTCCCGGCCCACCGCGGCGTCCGGGGTGGTCCAGTCCGCGCGGAACCGGCCCTTGCCGAGCGCCGTGATCGCCGCCGCCGTCCACCGCTCGCCGCCGTCGAAGGACACCTCGACCCTCGCCTTGGTGACCGCGGGCGTGCCCGCCACGCCCGGTACGTGCCCGAAGCCGACGACGAGATGGTCGTCACCGGCCGGGCTGGTGCCGTCCAGCGCCGCGTCGAGCCGGTAGTGCGGGACGACGACCGGCAGCGCCGAGCACTCGGCGGGCCCGTCGTACTCGCCCGCCTCGGACACGCACGTCCAGTTGTCCGGCACGGTCTGGGCGCCCGAGTGGCCCGAGGAGAAGGTCCACTCGGTGTGCGTGGTCAGCGACTGGTGGAACTCGCCGTTCGTCCTGGTCTGGTCGTACACCACCCTGTACGGAGCCGTCCGCGGCGGCACGGTCAGGACGCCACCGGAGACGCCGTCGCCCTCGTACAGGGTCGTGTCGCCGGAGACCACCGCGAAGTGCGAGGAGGTGATGTCGGACGGGAACGCGAGGACGTGGTGACCGGCGGAGTCCATGACCGTGGCCAGGGAGAAGGTGAGGGCGTCGCCCTTGCGGCACGCCGCGCAGTACCACGTCTCCTCCGCGGCGGCGCCCCGCGCGGGCTCGGTGAAGCCCGGGGCCAGCGGGCCGCGCAGCCAGTCGACCGCGGTGGTCCGGCCGGGCCGGAGGGTCTGCTTCTCGGACACGAAGCGCCGTTCCCCGGCCTTGAGCCAGCCTTGGTAGGAGGCGCCGGGTGAGCCGCCCACGTACTCGATCCGCTGCGCCGGTGCCTTGAACGGCTCGGACAGCGCCTCGCCGCTCGATTCGTACGGCAGATACATCAGGCGTGCGATCTCCTGGGCGCGGCCCGGCGTATCGCTGTGGTAGTTGGTCCGCACGGTGGTCAGTTGGCGACCGGTGACCTTGTAGTGCTGGTTCTTCGCGATCACCCCGGCGGGGTTGGCCAGCTTGAGGTCGTAGGAGTAGGGCATGGCGGCGTCCGCGGGCGCCTTGCGGTGGGTGTAGACGTTGAAGCGCAGATCGCCGGTGGTGACGGGGCGGTTGGAAGGCTGGACGTATACGGGGGCGCCGCTGGAGACGCCGACGCCGCCGTTGACCGCCACCTCACCCTTGGCGTCATCGCGCAGGTAGTGGAGGATCAGCTGGTGCTCCTCGGCCGGCCGCGGGGTCGAGAAGGTGACCCGCTCGGTGGCCTTGCGCAGGTCGAGTACGACATCGGTCCCGGTGGCGCCGTCGGGGACGGTGAACTCGGCGGTGGCCATGCGGATGCCGGTCGACTCGCCCGCGCCGTCGAAGGTCGGGGCGGAGACCATGGCGCTGTAGCGGCCCGCGGGGACCTCGGCCTTCGCCTCGCCGTCGACGGCCTGGAGGGACGGCTCCCGGTAGCGGGCGGCGTCGTCGACGTTGGCCAGGGCGAACGGCGTGGTGCCCGGGAGGGGCTTGCCGTCCGTACCTAGCACGGTGACCTTCACGGGGTGGTCGGCCCGCGTATGGTCGGCCCGCGTGAAGTCCGCCCGCGTGTCGTCCGCCCGCGCGGGCGGGCGCGGGGCGGCCCGCCCATCAGCCGTGGCGACCGCCGGTACGACGGAGGTGACGCCGCCGAACAGCGGGCCGTCGCCGGCGGAGCCCTCCGCCGCCTCGGCGCCGACCTGCTTCGCCAGCGCCGCGCCGAAGGCGGGACCCGAACGCGGCGCCGTGGCGCCCCCGGTGGCCTCGACCCGTACCGGAGTGGTGGTCACCCCGGCCTCGGCGAGGGCGGAGACATTGAACAGCGCGGGGTCCAGGGCGCGGCCCAGATACGGCAGCGCGGTCAGCGGAATGACGAAGACATCGTTGTCCAACCGTCGGGTGACATAGTCCGCCTCCGCTCCCGGCCGCGGCGCCACGACGACGCTCCCGTCCGCGCCGAGCGTGACGCGCTCGCCTGTGACCAGGGTGACGGTGTGGGCCATGGCGTCAGGGACCGGTGAGGTTACGGCGGTTGGGGTGCCCTCCGCAGGGGCGGCCAGGGCGCCGGGAGCCGGGCCTGCCGCCAGCCCGAGGGCGGCGAGGGCGCATCCGGTCGCGAGGACGCGGGCGCCGCGCGCTCCGGCGCCGCGCGCCGCGGTCCGTCTGATCCGTCGGTACCACATGAGGCAGATCCTTCCGTGACGGGGGATCAAGGACGTTGACGCCCACAGGTTCGTCTCCAGAAGAGATCACTTACAGGTACGGACCAAAGCTGGCCGAGAAATGCCGCTCTGAGGCGTTAACCGAGCGCCCGTCACCGCCCGGCGCCCGTCACCGCCCGCAACCTCCGGCCAGCTCGCGCCACCTCCCTGGAGCGGCCATGCGGAGCATGGCTCGGGCCACCGGGGCCGGTGCGCTTCCGCCCGGGGCATCGGCGGCGCCGACCGGCTGGGTCGCACCCTTGGGGGCGCCCGCGCCCCCCGGGTGACGTCACTCGGAGGCCGCCGACCACGCCGTGGTACCGGCTCTCCCGTATGCCTGGCGTAAGGAGAAGCCCCGCAATGACCCGCTATCAGGGGGCGCGGCCGGATTTTCCAGTGCACCGTACACACCGGAAACTGCCGTTAACCGGACGGTGTTCGCAAAGGGCTTTTCTCAGGGCCACTCAGCGCAATGGACTGTGACTTCCCGAAACATCGGCGTCCCTGCACTGTCCTCTTACGACATGACTGCTTTACGTTTCTCTTTTCTCGTACCACCACGCACAGCACCACCAGGCACACTTACAGGGGAACCGTGCTCACTCAGGACTCGACCACGCAAGGCGCCTCGAGCGCATCGGATACGGAGGCGCCGGCGCCACAGACCGGCGAGCGGCCGAAAGCGCCCGCCCGGTCCAAGAGGGCCGCCATTCTCGGCTGGGCCGTCACGCTCAGCCTCAATGTCGCCGCACCGATCATTACGTACAACGCACTGCGCGACCATGGCTTCAGCGAATTCGCCGCGCTGCTGATCAGCAGCGCGTGGCCGGTGGTCGACGGCGCCGTCCACCTCGCCTGGCGCCGCCGCCTCGATGAACTCGCCATCGTCACGCTGGTGTTCATCGTGATCACGGCCGTGGTGTCGACCGTCGGAGCGCATTCGGCCCGCGCGCTGCTGATCAAGGACTCATGCGTCACCGGGCTGTTCGGGGTGCTGTGCCTGGCGACGCTGCTGGCGCCGCGCCCCCTGATGTTCTACCTGGGGCGCAAGTTCGCCACCGACGGCACCGAGGCGAGCACCGCCTGGTGGAACGGCCTGTGGCATGTCGATGGCTTCCGCAGGGCCATGATGACGATGACGACCGTCTGGGGCGTGGCCTACTGCATCGAGTCCGCGGTCCGGGTCGTGCTGTCCTACACCCTCAGAACCGACACGATGGTGATCCTGAGCCCGGTCCTGATCTACGCCGTGCTGGGCTCCCTCGGCACGTGGACGGCCCTTTACGGCAAGCGGTCGCGCCGCAAGGGCCAGGCCCGCGCTGCCGCCGCGGCGGCAGCGGCAGCGGCGGAAGCGGAGGCGGCGGAGGCGGAGGCGGAAGCGGCACCGGCAGCCGCGGCGACCGAGGGCTGACCGGGCCGTCTGACACCGGAAGGCCGGGCGCGGAGAACTCCGGCGTCCGGCACCGGGGTCGGTGTGGGAAGCTGTTCGCCAGTCGAACGCGGGCGGGGGCCGTGACGGTCGTCGAGAGGAGACTTGCGTTGACGGAGAACGGCTTCCGCGCCGAGGAGATCGATACCCGCAGGCCGCATCCTGCCCGGATCTATGACTACCTGCTGGGGGGCAAGAACAACTACGAGGTGGACCGCGAGGCCGCTGACCGGCTCGCCGCCGCGGCACCCGAGGTGTGGAGCGGCGTACGGGCCAACCGCGACTTCCTGCGGCGCGCCGTGCGCCATGTGGTCGACAGCGGGATCCGGCAGATCCTCGACATCGGCACCGGGCTGCCCAGCTCCCCCAATGTGCACGAGGTCGCCAGGGAGTTGGCGCCGGACGTACGCGTCGCGTACGTCGACAACGACCCCATCGTCAACACATACGCCAATGTGCTTCTGCGCGGTTCGGCCGCGACCAGCATCGCGCTCGCCGATCTGCGCGACCCGCGGGCCATCCTGGACCACCCCGAGGTCCGCCAGGTCATCGACCTCGACCGGCCGGTCGCGGTGCTCCTCGTGGCCATCGTCCACTTCCTCACCGAGGCGGAGCGGCCCGAGTGGGTCGTCGCCACCCTGCGCGACGCGCTCCCCGCCGGGAGCTTCCTGGTGCTCTCCCACGCCACGGACGACTTCGCCGACCGCAGCGCGGCCTCGGCCGTCTACAACGATGCCACCGCCACCTTGAGCCTGCGGTCCCGCGATCGGATCGAGCGGTTCTTCGACGGCTTCACCCTGGTCGAGCCCGGTCTGGCCGAGGTCCCGTTCTGGCGCCCGGACGCCCCGCCGCCGACCGGGCCCGGGGAGATCGGCTACTACGGCGGGGTGGCGCGCAAGACCGGCTGAACCGCCGCGCGCGGTTGGCCTCAGGAGGGGCAGGCGTTCTTGGAGCCGTCCCGGTAGGTGCGGTAGAGGCCGGGCGCGCCCGGATCGCCGGAGCGGACCCTCGACGGGAACTCGACCACGGGCACGGGTTTGCACACGGCCCATTGGTCGTTCTTGCCCGGACCCTCGAACCCGTACGTCCCTCCGGCGCCGACCAGGCAGGAGCTGCACCCGTCACCGGCGATGCTCGGAATGATGAGGGTGTTGTACACATCGTCCTTCGTCGGGATGCTCAACGCCTCCGGCGTCTTCTTGCCGCCCTCGTTGATCTCGGCGAAGGTGCGGTCCACGGCGCCCGCGAGCAGCGTGAAGGCGTCGTGGTACATCACGGCGTAGCCGTCGTCGAGCGGCTTGTCGCCCAGCTTGTGCCGGGTCTCGATCTCCCTGAAGCGGTCCAGGAAGCGGCCGAGCGCCTTCTTGGGCTCGCCCGCCCACCAGGCGGGGTCGACGGCGGAGGCGTCGACGATCGTGGCGCGTGCCTCGTCCAGCCATCGGCGGGGCGCGTCCCCGGTGAGCGTGGGCTCCAGGCCGATGCCGACCTTCAGGATGCGCAGCGTCGTGGTGCGCCCGCAGCTGCCCTCCTGCGCCATGCGCTCCATGAAGGCGGGGAGGTCCTGGTCGCGGCCCGCGAAGAAGACGGTGTCGGACTTCTCGTTGCAGATCTTCTGGACGGCGTCGGTGAACCGCTGGGGGATGCCCTTGTCGGTTCCGGAGGTGCCGGTGAAGTTCGAGTTGTGGTTGGTCAGGTCGTACGCGTCGCCGAAGTGCCGTTCGAAGACGCTGCGCAGGTTCTGGGAGTAGACGTCCTCGCTGCGGTTGTCCCAGACCAGGAAGCCTCTGTGCCGGGCCGGTTTTCTGTCCAGGTAGAGCTTGAGGGCGCGGGCGAACTGGTCGTTGTTGGGCGAGGTCTTGAAGAAGTACGGGGAGTTCATGTTGGCCGCGGTGATGACCGGGCCGACGGTGGGGATGCTGTGCTTGCTGAGCGCGGCGATCGCCTTACGGGTCTCCGGTGTGCTGCTGGGGATGCCGGTCACGCCGACCAGCGGCGCCCGGGTGTCCTTGGTCAGCTCGGCGAGACGGTCGACGACGGGCTCCCATTGGTCGAGGTTGCGGCCGTCGGGGGCGAGCAGCAGCTGGTAGTGCGGTCCGCCGAAGCGGTTGGCCTGCCGCTGGGCGGCCAGGGCACCCGCGATGCCGCGGCGGATCATGTCCACCGTCATGGCGCTGTGGTCGTCCGCGGTGAAGGGCATCATCAGCGCGATCCGTACGTACGGGATCCTGGGCCCGCTCGGCGGGTCCTCCCAGCCCCGCTTCACCCGGGCGTTCTCGTCCGCCACCGCCCCGATGAGGCTTTCGATGCCCGGGTCCGCCTCGAAGGCTTCCTCGGTGACGCCCACGCAGTCCCCGTCGATGTCCCGCAGGTCGTCACCGCACCTGCCGGGGCCCTGCGCCACGTTGACGGCGATGGTGATCGCGGCGGCGACCAGGACGCCGATTCCGACGACGGCCAGCCATTCGAGCGGCCCCCACTCGCGAGGATGACGGCGGAACAGACGGAGCAGCATGCTTCCTCACTGACCGGAGATAGGGAAGGGGCGCTTCTTCCGTGCCGCCGCGGGCCAGTTGCGGGCCGCCTGGCCCAGGACGGCGTGCCAGGACGGATGGCGCGGTGAGAGATAGGCCAGCTCCTCGCCGACCGCCTTGCACATGTCGGGGTCCGGCTCGGCGTGCGGCTCGGAGACATGCCACAGGGCGTGCAGCAGCCGGTTGACGCAGCGCTCGATCTCGTGCAGTTCGGCGTACCGGCCGTCGTGCGCGCCGAGGGCGATCTGCATCCGTTCGTCGGTCCACTCCTGGGCCGGTGGGGTGGGCGCGGTGGCGGCGTACTGGAGGCACAGCAGCCAGTGGGCGGCGGCGTGGGCGTCCTTCTCCGACTGGAACTCCTCCGTCAGCATGGCTACCACCGTCTCGGCGTTTCCGGCCGCGAGGGTGTGCCGCAGGGCGTCGGCCTCGCCGCTCTCACCGCGCTGGGCGTGGTGCATCCGCAGGAAGCGGTGGATGTCCTGCCAGCTTCGGCCGTCCTCGGCCCGCGAGGAGGTGCGGCGCGCCTCGTGCACCAGCAGGGTGCGCAGCAGCGCGTCGGTGACCAACGGCTGGTCGGGCGGGGTGAGTTGTTGCCACTGCTGTTCTTCGAGGTAGTCGGTGGCGGAGTTGGCGGGCAGCTGGTCCGGGCCTGGAGCCGCAGATGCTCGGCCAGCGCCTCGGCCGCAGTGCTGTCGCGGGCGAGCGAGAGCAGGGTCAGCCGGTCGCGCTGGCGCCGGTCCGGGAGCAGCCGCTCCAGGAGGGCCTCGGTGACCGGGCGGCCGTCCTTCGCGTTCAGTTCGAGGAGGTCCCGCGGGTCCACGCCGCGGCCCCGCTTGGTGGCGTCCAGGACCGCCGCGCACAGCACGGTGGTCACCGCGGGGTGCCCGCCCGTCAGGGAGTGCACGGCGGAGGCCAGATAGGGGTGGAGCGGCCGGGCGGGCCAGCCGGGCACCAGGAGGGGCAGGATGTCGTCCCGGCTCAGCGGGGTGAGCGGGACGGCGAGCAGCCCGGCGGACGGGGTCAGGCCCCTGCGCTGCCAGCCGGTGGACTTCACCAGGTCGGGCAGGTCGCGGCGGACGGCGTCGGACGCGTCCTCGGGTAAGCCGCCGAGGCGGGTGGCCACGACGACGAGCTCCTCGTGGTCGGGGCGTTCGGGCAGCGCGCGGTGTGCCAGGAGCAGATCGAGGAAGTCCTGCCCGGACGGGCAGTGGGCGTCGTCGAGCAGGATGAGCGGCCACGGTTCGCGGTTCCACCGCTGGAGCCTGCCGTAGGAGGAGGCGACATCGTGGAGGAAGGCGGCCATCAGGCTCTGCTCGGCCGCGTGCCGGTAGTCGCCGCCCCGCTGGAACCACTCCCCCAGGAGCACCAGCGGTTCCTGGCCGTCCGCGCCCCGCGGAAAGCGCCCCCGGTACCACTCCTGTGCCGCGGCCGGCTGGTGCCGGTCGGTGTACTCGGCCACCACGGCGGCGGTGACCGCGTCCCGGCCCCACTCCTCGTCGGCCTCCGCGTCGATGGTCTCCAGACGGCCTTCGACGGCGGTGGCCCAGGCGTGTCTCAGCGCGTTCTCGTCGCCGTCGGCGAGGCGGCAGGCGAGCAGCAGCCGGGCGAACCACAGACACGCGGCGTCCCGCTGCTCGCCGTTGCCGTGGTACCAGCCGGAGACGGCGAACAGGCCGGGCACCAGGACGGGGAAGCGGCGGCGCAACCCGGGTGCGAGCCCGCACACCAGCTCCGCCAGGACTTCCACCAGGGTGGAGGCGGTGGGGGCGCCGCCGTCGGCCGGGGCGGGCGGGAAGGGGGCGGGCTCGGTGGCCACGGCCCGGACGTGGGCCAGCGGCAGCCGGTCCCGATAGCGCGCCGCCAGCTCCTCGAGGACGGCGCTGCGCCCCATCCCGTGGTACCCCGTCAGCAGCACCACGGGCAGATCGCCCTGATACTCCCGGCCGACCCGGGAACGCTCGTCGTAGGCCAGACCGGTCAGCCTGGATACGAGCGAGTGCAGCACCGGGTCCCGGCCATAGAGCGATGACCCTTCCGATACGCCCATCCCGTTGCGACCCGCCTCAGTCGTCCTCTGCTGCCCGGCAGCCCTGACCTCGGAGACGGGCGGCACCGCTCCCCCGAGACATCAGCCGCTGACATCCGTACCAACTACGCCTACAATCCTGAATTTACCCCCTGGGTAAACATCCCACCAGGTAAACGCGGCACCGTCGGAGATAGTGCCGGTCAGGGGTGCGGATAGATGTCGAGGTCGACGCTTTCAGGGAGCGAGTCCGCGCCGCGGATCTCGCCCGGGTAGACCAGCCGCACCCGGCGCAGTCGGCGCAGTCCGGCGAGGGAGGCGAGATCGAGCTCCGCCACCTGCGACAGATGGATCTCCTCGAGTCCCGGAAGCCGCCGGGCGATCCGGCGCAGCGGAACCGCGACACCGGCCCTGGCCCATACATCCAGATGGGTGACCTGGGGTATCTCGGTGCGCGGCGCGAACAGCAGCATGCTCAGCTGCTGCGGGGAGAGCGTCAGCCTGCGCAGCTGGGGCAACTCGGCGATGAGGGAGCCCCATTCGTCCGGCGTCAGCCTCTCGCTGGCGTCCTGGAGCCGCAGCTCCGCCAGCTCCCGGCACTCCACGATCCCCGCGAGCTGCGCCGCCGACGACGGCAGTGAGAGCAGCCGCAGCTCGGCGGGGCGGGGCAGGTCGGACAGGCCGCGCCAGGGCACCTCCGGCCCGATGAGCAGCCCCTCGAGACGGGGGCAGTCGGCCAGCTTCAGCAGCGGCTCGAACTGCGGCAGGTCCCGCAGCTCCAGCCGCCGCAGCCGGGGCAGCCGGGTCAGCGGCGCGGGGTCCTTCACGTTCCGGCAGCCCTGGAGGGCGAGGGTCTCCAGCTCGGGGTAGGCGGAGAGCAGATCGAGGTTCTCCAGCTGGAGGGTGTTGCGCAGGCGCAGCTCGCGCAGCTGCCGCGGGTCGAGCGTGGCGCGGATCGCCTCGGGGGCGAAGTCGCCGTGCAGGCCGACGCGTTGATAGCCGGACATGGTGCGCAGGGCCTCCAGCTCGGCGTGGGAGCGCACCGTGACGAGCTCCTCGGGCGCGGTGTCGAGGAGCGGCCGTACGATCTCCTCGGCGTACGCCTTGGTGTCGAACCGGTCCCAGTGGGCGAGCAGTTGGGCGCGTACCGCGGGCTGGCCGGTGCCCAGGAACTCCCGGAGCCTGGGGATGGCGGCGTCCCCGCCGATCTGGCAGATCGCGTGGACCGTGGCCAGCTCCTCGTCGCCCTCCAGATCCTTGGCGTCGGGCAGCAGGCCCAGCAGCAGCGGGCCGGTCTGCGCGAGCGACCTGGCCTCCCGCAGACTGCGCGGCGGAAGCAGCCGCGCGGCCCGGTCCTCGATGGCCTCGCGGACCGTGGGCTCCAGGCGGGTGGCCTGCTCCAGGGAGGCGAGCGCGAGGAGCCGTAACCGCGCCTGGACCGTCGCGTCCTGCTCCCGGTCGCCCCGCTCCCGCAACCGGGTCAGCAGGTCGGCACGCTCTTGGTGTCGAGCCTGTGCGACGGCCATCTGCACCACGTCCTCCCACTGGTCCAGGTGTGCGTTGTTCACCAGCATGCCCATATCGCGCTCTTCCAGCACGGCCCTGGCGCCCAGGAAGTCCTGGAAGGTGCGGTGGATGAAGTTGACCGCGCCCGGGGCGGGTTCGCGCAGCAGACCGGAGCGCTCCAGCAGGTGCTGAAGGGTCTCCTCCGCCGTGCCGACTTCGGCGAGGCGGGGCACGGAGGGCTGCAGCCGCCGCACCACGTTCACCGCGTCGGGGCGGTCCAGCTGGGTCCGCTCGTTGCGGATCAGCCAGTACGCGAGCCTCTGGAGCGGCTCCGTGGCCGACTTCTGGTCCAGGACGGGCTTACGGCTGCGCCCGTAGACCTCGCGCTCCAGGTCGCGCCGCTCCAGGAGCATGGAAAGCGCCGCCTCGTACAGGGAGGCGCGGCCCTGGGGCAGAAAGCCGCGCCGCTCCCGGTGCAGGGCGCAGATCAGGCCGCACATCAGCGGATTGGTCGCCAGGCGGCTCAGCTCGGGGCTGCTGCGCAGCGACTGCGTGAGCGAATCGCCGAGCTCCTGCGAGGCCCCGGCCGCCGTGTGCCAGCGTTGGATGAACTGCTTCATGTCGGCGGGCCGCAGCGCGGCGAGCGCGAACTCCTGGAACCCCTCGCGGGCCAGCCAGCCCCGCTCGAGGGCGGCGGGGCGGGAGGTGAGCAGCCACAGATTGCCGGGGAAGACGGCGAGCAGCTTCTTCAGCCAGGCCCGTACGCGGGTGCGGTCGTCCTTCGGGATCTCATCGGCCCCGTCGATCAGGAGCACTCCGCGCCCGTGCCGCAGCACCCGCGCGGCCCAGCCGTCGGGCTCGGTGCCCACCAGCGGGCAGCCGATCCAGCGCAGGAAGTCGTCGGGCATCGGCAGCTCGGAGTCCTTGCGCGCCAGGGTGCGCAGCGGCAGTACGAAGGGGACCCGCCCGAACAGCTGGGACAGCCCCCCCGGCACCCGCTCCTGCTGCGCCGTGGAGAGGGCCAGCCACTGGACGAGGGTGGTCTTGCCGGTGCCGGCGACCCCGCGCAGCAGGACGCGCTCATGGGTGGCGAAGACCGCCTCGGCCGGGCCCGGGGCCCGCTCGGTCTCGGTGTCCCGGTCGGCGCCGGGCTCGCCGTTCACCACCGGCACCCGGTCGGTGCCATCGCGGTACGGCCTGGCCTGGAGGCTCAGATACGCGGTTTCCAGCGGCCAGTCCTGGCCGTCCGGTTCGCGCAGGTCCACGCCGTAGATGGTCAGCCGGCCGTGGCACTCGACGACGTAGCGCGCGTACTCCTCCTCGAACTGTTCGTCCTGGCGGCTGATGTCGGGCAGCCGCCGCAGGATGGCGTCCAATTTCTCGCTCTGCTCCCGGATCTCGCGGCTCTGTTCGATCTGGGCTCGGGCCGCGAACCCGGGCCGCTGGCTGAAGAAGCGCATGAGGTGGACGCAGGCCGTCTCCAGGAGCCGGTCGTGGAAGCGGGCGGCGTCGTCGCTGAGGAGCCTGCGGGTGTCGGGGCCCGCGCGCCGGGACAGCTCGGCGGCCAGCCGCTCCGGGCCGAGCGCGAAGGCGTGCACGTCGTCCATGTCGAGATCGCCGAGCGCGTGCAGGGTGCGGGTCAGCGCCTGCCCCACGGAGTCGTGCTCATCGGCGCCGATCGGCGGATCGTGCGGCCCGGCGGCCCGCACGGCGCGGCGGACCAGCTCGCGGGCGAGCTTGTGCAGATCGTCCTCGGTGAGGGTGCGGTGCTCCCTGGCGAAGGAGACGAGCCGGCGGATCGGTACGGGCCGTTCGCCGTACTCCGCGCCGGGCGCGCTCGCGGGCGGCAGCAGCAGTCGTTTGACCACCGGCACGACCACTGCCGAAGCGATCCGCAGCCCCACCGTGCCGCCGTCCACAGCAGCCCCTCCCTCGCGGCGTCGGCGCGCGTCCCCCGCCGAGCCCGTGCACCCGCTCACATCCCGCTCACCATAGCCGCGAAGACCCCTCCGGGGTCAGGGTTCAGGTCAGGGTCCGCCGCGCGCCGACCGGTCATGAGCGCCTCCCGGCCCGCGACCCGGGGGCTGGTCCGCGCGGCGCGAAGTGCCATGGCACCGGTACGGTTTGGCCCATGGATGATTCCGGAACACGTTCCGCCGACGACGACTCCGGGGCTCGGGAGGTCATCACGACCACCGCGCGCCAACTGCTGGTGAAACTGGGCGCCGGAGGGCTGTCCCCGGCCGCCGTCGCCCGTGAGAGCGGCCTTTCCGTCAGCGAGGTGGAAGCCGTCTTCCCGCACCGGGACGATCTGCTGACCGCGCTGCTCATCGACGCCTACAACGACTCCGGTGCCGCGATGGAGGAGGCCGACCGGGCCGCCCTGGACGCGGGCGCGTCGGCGGGCGCGCGGCTGCTCGCGGTCACGCGGGCGCTGCGCCGGTGGTCCTTCGCCTACCCCGGCGAGTTCACGCTGGTCTACGGCTCGCCCGTGCCGGACTACCACGCCCCGCAGGAGACCGTCCCGCCCGCCTCGCGCACCCCTGCGGTGCTGGCCGGCATCGTGCGGTCGGCGCTGGAGGCCGGTGAACTCACCGCGCCCCGGCGGGAGGTGCCGGGGCCGCCGCTGCTCCTGCCGGAGGCCGTGCACCTCTTCGGCGGCACGCCCGAGGCCCCGTTCTCGGACGTCATCGAGCGCGGCATCGTGCTGTGGAGCAGCCTGATCGGGCTCCTGGTGTTCCAGGTCTTCAGCCGCACCCATGACAGCGTCCGGGACGAGGCCGCGTTCTTCGACTACGCCGTCGCCGTCGCGGCCGAAGGGATCGGACTCGTGGTTCCCTTGGGCGACAACACCGACTGAACGGTTCGCCGCGTCCGCGGCACCTGTGGGGGAAAGGGCCGTGAACACCATCAAGACTCTCTGCTTCGTCATCGCGGCGCTGTCGTCGTACGCGGCGCTCGGCTACCGGCTGTTCCAGGTCAGACGCGGCTGGCGGGACAGCGCCTACCGCACGCTGTTAGTCACCCTGCTGCTGCAGTGCCTCACCTTCACGATGGGTGCCGTCGCCATGGGGAGCGATCGCTTCCTGGGCGTCGGCAACCTCGCGATCCTGGTGATGCACCTGTCGGCGGTCGCGTTCTGCGTCAGCGCGCAGATCATCCTGCTGCGCTGGGCGACCGGCGCCGAGGAGTCGGGGCGCAAGGCGCGCTACTGGCTGATCACCGGCATCGCCCTCAACGCGCTTCTCACGGCGCTCTTCCTCATCGCCGACGGCCCCGGCCGGCCGGCCGAGGACTTCAACACCGGCAGCGGCCAACCGCTGGTCCTCACCTACCTCCTGGTCTTCATGGTCTCCCAGGCGGTTCCGTGCGTCACCATCCTGCGCCAGTGCGGGCCCTACGCCCGTATGGCGAGCAAGACCTCGCTGCGGCAGGCCCTGCGGCTGCTCTCCGTCGCCGCGGTGATCCTCTTCCTGTACTGCCTGGCCCGGGTGGTCAACGTCGTCACGGCCGCGTGCGGTCTCGACATCGGCGCCTGGACCCTGGCCGCCTCCGTCTTCAGCGCGCTGGGCATCGTCACCCTCTCGCTCGCCCTGACGATCTCCTCCTGGGGGCCGTCGGCCACCAAGCTGCTGGAGTGGGCGCGCGGCTACCGGTCCTACCGGGCGCTGTATCCGCTGTGGCGGGATCTGTACGAGTCCTCGCCGGACATCGTCCTGGAGCCGCCCGGGGCCGCGGCGGTCTCCGACCTCAACTACCGGTTACACCGGAGGGTCATCGAAATACGGGACGGGTGGCGTGAGTTGCGCCCCTATATCGACCGCACCACGAACGGCGACGGCGGGGCGGGCCCCAGAGGGAGCGAGGAGGCCCGGCAGGCGTTCGCCGAGGCGGCTCAGATCAGGCAGGCCCTGCACGCCAAGCGCACCGGCACCATTCCCGACGACAACGCGGACACCGGCGACTTCGGGGACCGCGACACGGACAACTTCACCGCCGAGGTCGTCTGGCTCACCAAGGTGGCCTCCGCCTACCGGCGGCTCGGCAAGGCGCGCTGAACGCCGGCACAGCGCGCCGAGGGACCGTGGGCGCGCTCGCGCCGAGGGAGGATCCCGCCCGGTCTGCCCCCGTCAGGCCGAGCGGGACTTCCCCCGTGATCCCCCCGTGTCCCCCGTTTCCTTCTTCCGAGCCGAGTGGGTGGCCCCACTCGGTCCGGTCCGGCCCCGGCCCCGGAAGGCCGGGCCGGACCAGGCCGATAGGACTGGCAGCCAACTCGGCCACCCCCGTGAGCGGAGTTAGCCAGCAGCTATCGACGAGGTCCACGGTGGCGGAGTTGCGTCCGATTGTCAACTGACCGCTAATCTGCGAAACTGCCGATTAGCCGGGGGCAAAGCCGAGGAGGTGAGGGAGGGAGATTCGTATGTCCGAGACTGACGACCGGCCCATGCTGGCAGTGCGTCTGGACAACCTCTTCAAGACGGTTCGTCCCAAGGGCAAGCACTGGACCAACGCCGAGGTGGCGGAGGAGCTCAAGCGGGCCAACCCCGAATTGAAGGTCGGGGGTGTGTATCTGTCGCAGTTGCGGACGGGCAAGCGCTCCAATCCCTCACCGGACCTGCTGGCCGCCCTGGCACGCTTCTTCGGCGTCTCGGTGGCCTATTTCTTCGACGACCAGGTCGCCGAGTCGGTGCTCAGCGAGATCGCCGCGATCGAGGCGCTGCGCCAGGCCGGGGTCCGTGCCGTGGCGATGCGCGCGGCGGGGATGAAGAAGGAGAACCTCGAGGCCATCACGACCATCATGGATCAGTACCGGCAGCTCCAGGGCCTTCCGCCGGTCGCCGACGCCTCGGACTCGGACTCGGACTCGGAATGAGGGGTGCGGCTGGGTGAGGGGCGCAGGCAAGGGGCGGTCGGCCGATCACGACCGCCGCAGTCAGCTCAAGAGGCTCCGGAAGGCCGGTGCGCGGCGGATCGCCGACCTCGACCTGCCGGAGGTGGCCGATGTGGCCGAGCTCTGCCGCCATCTCGGCGAGGTCCGCGGCCGCCCGATCACGCTGGTCCCGATGCCGATGCCGGCGACGCACCCCTGCGGCATGTGGGTCGCCGCCCGCGACGAGGACCTCATCTTCTATGACGCCAACACGACCAGCGCGCATCAGGAGCACATCATCTTGCATGAGCTGGGCCACATCATCTGCTGCCATCGCGGGGCGGGTTGGCTGGACGAGGCGAGCGCCCGCCTCCTCTTCCCCAACCTCGACCCCGACCTCGTGCGTGACATGCTCCTGCGCGCGACCTACGACGACGTCCAGGAGCAGGAGGCGGAGATCATCGCCTATCTGCTCTCCCAACGGGTGGGCGGCACCGAAGAGCGGCATGGCGCGCCCACGGCCGGGAACGCCGGGGCATCCGGGAAGGACGCCATGCTCAGCCGGATCGAACGCACCCTGATCTGAGGTTGATCCGACGGTGCCTCACTCATCCCCCGGTGGCCGCCACCTCCTCGGCCAGGATCGCCACAGTGCGCCGGATGTCGTCCTCGCGGTGCTCGCTGGTGACGAAGAACCGCAGCCTGGCGAGCCCCTCCTCCACCGCGGGGTGGAAGATCGGATCGGCGATCACACCGCGGTCGAACAGCCGGTCCGCGATGTGCAGGGTCCTCGCCGAGCCGCCGAGGAGACACGGCACGATCGGGGTGTGGGCGCTGGTGCCCGTCGCAAGGCCTGCCGAGCCGGCCAGGCCGAGGAAGAGCTCCGCGTTGCGCCGCAGGGCGCGTACCCGGCGGGGTTCGGCGACGATCAGCTCGGTGGCGGCCAGCGCCGCGGCCGCGTTGGCCGGGGTCAGGCCGACGCTGTAGACGAAGCCCGGCAGCGTGTGCCGCAGCCACCGCACCATCCGGGCCGAGCCGCCGAGATAGCCCCCGCAGCTGGCGAACGTCTTGGACAGGGTGCCCATCCACAGGTCCACATCGGTCCGGTCGACGCCGAAGAACTCCCCGACACCACGGCCGCGTTCGCCCACGGTGCCGATGCTGTGCGCCTCGTCGACCATCAGCAGGGCGCCGTAGCGCCGCTTCAGCTCGATCACGGCGGGCAGGTCCACCAGGTCGCCGTCCATGCTGTAGGCGCCCTCGACGACGATCAGCACCCGCCTGAACCGGGACCGGTTGCGCCGCAGCGTGTCCTCCAGCGCGCCGATGTCGTTGTGGGCGAACGGGCGCCGCGCCGCCCCGGACAGGGCGCAGCCCTGGAGGATGCTGTCGTGGGCGAGCGCGTCGTGCACCACCAGGTCCCGCGCGCCGACGAGGTGTCCGATCGCGGTGACGTTGGTGGCGTGGCCGCTCACCAGCGCCAGGCAGTCCGCGGTGCCGAGGAAGTCGGCCAGCGCCCGCTCCAGCCGTACGGTCAGGTCCCGTTCGCCGGAGAGCACCCGGCTGGCCGAGACCGAGGTCCCGTACCGGTCCACCGCCTGGTGCACGGCCTCGTTGACCGCCGGGTGGCCGGAGAGTCCCAGGTAGTTGTAGCTGCCGAAGGACAGATACGGCCTTTCGCCGATCATGGTCGTATCGCGGATGGTGCCCTGGTGGACGCGGAAGTACGGGAAGTCCGCGCCGCTGCCCGTGATCGTGCTCAGGCGCTCCTCGAACTGGCGCACCTCGGGGAAGTCATCGGCGCGCGCGGTCGCCGCGTCCCAGTCCGCCCGTGTCCCCCGGGGCCGTGGCTCACCGATCTCCCGGGGCCGCATCTCACCGATCTCCCGGGGCCGCGTCTCACCGAGGACGGGCTCCCCGGTGAGATGCGGATCGACCAGCCCGACCAGCCGTGCCACGGTGAGGTCGGACGAGAAGATCTCGTCGGTGCGGAATCCCGGTATCCGCTTGCCGATGTTGACCTCCAGCTCCTGGAGCATCAGGGAGTCGAAGCCGAGGTCGGTCACCAGCTCCATCCGCTCGGTCAGATCGGCGAGCGGGAAGACACCGGTCCGCGAGAGCTCTTCGAGCACGATGGACGCGGCGGACCCGCCACCGGCCCGCGCGTCCAGCGGCCCGGTCCGGCCGTCCCCCACTGCCGCGAGGGCGGGCGGGGCCTCCTCGGGGGCGCGCGCCGACTCGTCCACCGCCCAGTGGTGGCGCGGGGCGAGCGGACTCGGTGGCAGGGTGCAGGGGGGTATGTGGTCCATCACCGGGCGGACCCCCGCGCCGGTGACCGCCCGCTCGGCGAGCCGGGCCAGCGCGTCCGGGCCTTCCGCGGCGGACAGCGGGCCCGGCGCGGGCACGGCGGCCTCCGGCTGCTCACCGGGTGGCACCGTCCCGGCCATCTGCCCCGGCCCGAGCTGCCCGGTGCGGCCGGCCGCCACCGCCTCGGCGGCGGCGGTCAGCCTGGTGACGGCGTCGGCGGTGTCCTCGGCCACCAGGGCGAGGCGCTCGGCGAGCGGCGCCCGTCGGGCCAGGGTGTCCGCCACCCCGGCCAGCGGCGGCCGGTCCTCGGCGAGGGTGTCGGCCAGCTCCCGGGCGTAACGAACCAGCCCGGCCCGGTCGCGGGCGCTGAGCACCAGCAGCCGCGGTCCCTCCTCCGGTGCGGGACGGGCCGGTGCGGTGGCGCATTCCTCGACCACCAGATGGACACCGGTGCCACCGAAGCCGAAGGCGCTCACCCCGGCCCGGCGCGGCTGCCCGGACTCCGGCCATACGGTGGGCTTCGTCGGGACGATCAGCCGTGCGGCGTCGAGCCCGGAGCGGTCGGCGAGGTCGAACTCCGGCTGTGGCGGTATCACTCCCCGGTGCACGGCCAGCACGGTCTTGACCAGCCCGGCCATCCCGGCGGCATTGAGCGCGTGTCCGACCACCGCCTTCACCGCGCCGAGGAAGGCGGGTGCGCCCCGCTCGCCCCGCAGTTCGCCCAGGACGCCGACCTCGACCGGATCGCCGACGGTGGTCCCGGTGCCGTGCGCCTCGAGGTAGCCCACCGCGTCCGGGGTCAGATCGGCGTCGCGGTAGGCCCGGCGCAGGGCCCTGAGCTGACCGGCCGCCTGGGGGTGCATTCCGCCCTGTACGGTCCCGTCGTTGGCCGTTCCCACGCCCCGGATCACCGCGTAGACCCGGTCGCCGGCGGCCAGCGCGTCGGCCAGGGGGCGCAGCGCCAGGACCCCGGCGCCCTCCCCCAGGACGAAGCCATCGGCCTCCGCGCCGAACGGCAGGCATCTGCCGCTGCGCGAGATGGCGCCGATCCGGCACAGCCCCACCAGCAGGTCGGGCGCGAGGATCAGCTGGGCGCCGCCCGCGAAGGCGATGCGGCAGCGCCCCGCGCGCAGTGCGAACACGGCGTTGGCCACGGCCATGAGGCCACCGGAGCACGCCGAGTCCAGCGCATAGCTCTCGCCGTGCAGATCGAATACCGAACTGACGGTGTTCGGCCCCATGTTGAGCAGCAGCCCGGCCACGGACGAGCCGTGCAGCCCGTCCACCGCGCGGACCGTCTCCGGCCACCGGGGATCGGTGGCCCGCGCCCCGAACTCGCCGCCGGTCAGCTGGCGCATCCGGACGCGCATGGTGGTGATCTCGCGATAGCCGCTCTCGGTGAGCGCCGTGATCACCGAGGTCTCCTCGCGGTCGAAGCCCTCGGTCTCCCATCCGGCGTCCTGGATGGCCTCCCGGGTCAGGTCGATCAGCAGCCGCCCTTGCGGATCCATCGATCTGGCCCGGCGGGGCGGGATGCCGTAGTGCGCCGCGTCGAAGTGGCCCACGTCCGGCAGCAGCGCCATGGTGTCCGTATAGGTCGAGGATGGGTCGCGTAAGTTGTCGCTGAGGAAGGTGGCGGTGCGCCATCTCGAGTCCGGGACGGTGGCGAACTGCGCCCGCGGTTCGTTGAGGAGCCGCCAGTACTGGTTGACGTTCCGCGCCCCCGGGAACCGGCAGGCCATTCCCACGATCGCGACGTCGTCGCGCCGCGTTCCGCTTGCGCCCACTGTGGATTCCTTCGCTGTCACGGCCGTCACCCGGCCGTGGCCAGTCGCTCGCGCCACCACTCGACCGTCGCCTTGACCTGCTCGTCGACGGGGGTGGCGCGCACCGCGAACTCGGCTTCGTAGGCGCTCGCGTCCATGATGAAGGGCCGGTCGAACTGGTACCGGACCTCTCTGAGCTCGCGGAGCAGCGGGGAGACCAGCGACGCGAGCCCCAGCACGGCCGACGGCAGCCTGCGCACCGCGACCGGCCCGGTCTCCGCCTGCGTGGCGAGGCGGTCGACCATCTCGCGGGTGGACAGCGCGGGCGCCGTCGGTACGTGCCAGGCGCGCCCCCAGGCCCGCTCCTCGCCCGCCACCTCGGCCAGGGCGGCGGCCACGTCGGGAATATGGCTCCAGCTGTGCGGGGTGTCCGGGTCTCCGAGCGAGGAGACCGACTTGCCGCGCAGCACAGCTGGCACGACCCTCCCGGCAAGGTGTCCGCCGTCGGTCACCCCGGGCCCGAAGAAGTCCGACGCCCGCACCTCGACCGCCTTGATACGGCCCTGCTCATGGAGGTCTCGCGCCCGCTCCCACACGGCGGCGCGCACCCTCCCCTTGGTGCCGGTGGCGGCGAGCGGCAGCTCCTCGGTCATGGGGCCGGCCACCGGGCCGTACCCGTAGAGGTTGCCCAGCATGACCAGGACCGCCCCGGTGGCCTCGGCGGTCGCGCAGAGCGACGAGGCCAGGGGCGGCCATTCACTCGCCCAGCGGTGGAGGGGCGGTGCGCCACAGCTGTAGAGGGCGGCCGCGCCCCGCACCGCCTCGGTCAGTCGCTCGCTGTCCGTCGCGTCCAGCGCGATGTGCTCGATACCCGGTTCGGGGCCGCGGCCCGACCTGGTGATGACGCGTACCGTATGGCCCTTTTCGGCGAGCAGCCGAGCAGTGGCCGCCCCCGCGGGCCCGAATCCTATGACGACATGAAGGTTCACGCGCGCACACTAGCGCGAGTATCTGTGGCTTTTGCGGCAGACGTTCCGAGGGGCCGCTCACCGGGCGGCGTCGGTTCCCGTTGACGGCAGGTAGCGCGGCGCCCGCCAGGCGTGAAGCCGGCGCTCCACCGCGGCCCCCAGCGACAACAGCTCGGTGTCCTCGTGGTCACCGGCCATCAGGAGCACGCCCACGGGCAGCTCGTCCACGAACCCGGCGGGCACCGACAGGGACGGGTAACCGGCCACGGCCGCGGGGGTCGAGGACGGGATCACGTCGTTGTCGCCGCGTGCGCAGTCGGTGGTCCAGGCGGGCGGATTCGTCGGCGAGGCGATGGCGTCCAGGTGATGGGTGGCCATGGTCTCGTCGAGGGAACGCCGCGAGACGTCCTTCAACTCGGCGCGCATGGCCCGGTATTCGGGGTCGGTGGTGGGAGGTGCGGCAAGTGCCTGCTCGAACAGCTCCTGGCCTGCGAAGCAGGTCTGCTCCGCCGGGTGGGCGCGGTTGAATTCGATCAGCTCGGCGAGGTCGCGCGGGCCCTTGCGGGTGGCGAGGTAGGCGTCGATGTCCCGGTGGAACTCGCTCAGCAGCGCGGGGAACTCCAGCTCGGCCAGCCGGTCCTGGTACGGCGGTGTCACCTCGACGACCTCGGCTCCCGCCGTGCGCAGTCGCTTCGCGGTACGGGTCATCACGGCGTCCACCTCGGGCCCGAGCGAGGGCAGCCGCCACAGGCCGATGCGCTTGCCGCGCAGACCGGATGTCTTCGGAAGGGCGGCGGGATCGCCGGGGAGCGTGGTGTCGCTGAGCACCGAGAAGGTGAGCGCGGTGTCGATGACATTGCGCGCCATCGGCCCCGCGGTGTCCTGCTCGGCGGAGATCGGGACCACTCCGGACTGGCTGACGAGGCCGAGGCTGGGCTTGTGGCCGACCACCCCGTTCATCCCGGCCGGGCACACGATGGAGCCGTCGGTCTCCGTGCCGACCGCCACCTGCGCCAGCGACGCGGCGAGCGCGGCGCCCGAACCGGCGGATGACCCGCAGGGATTGCGGTCCAGTACGAAGGGGTTGCTGGTCTGCCCGCCGACGGCCGACCACCCCGAAGTCGGCTTCGCGGCGCGGAAGTTGGCCCATTCGGACAGATTGGTCTTGCCCAGGATCACCGCCCCCGCGTGGCGCAGCCGTGTCACCAGGGCGGCGTCCGTGTCCGGCGGGCTTCCGGCCAGTGCCAGCGACCCGGCGGTCGTGGGCAGGTCGCGGGTGTTCACATTGTCCTTGAGGAGGACGGGGATACCGTCGAGCGGGCCGCGGGCGTGGCCGTGGCGGTGCCTCGCGTCGCTGGCGGCCGCCTGCCGCAGGGCGGTGGGGTCGGTGCGCAGCACCGCGTGGATCGTGGGGTCGATGGCCTTGATCCGCCGCAGATAGACGGTGGTCAGGGCCGACGAGGTCAGCGAACCGTTCGCCATCCGCGCCTGGAGTTCCGGGATGGTCACCGTGTCGAGATCGACGCCGAGTTCGGCGGGGGAAGCGGTCGGCGGCGACGAAGTGTCACCGCCGACCTCGGCGACACCGCCGACATCGGCGACCTCGGCGGCCTCGGCGGCCTCGGCCCGCGGTTGCGGTGCGCCCGCGCAGAGGGAGCCTGCCACCAGGGCGGCGACCAGCGTGGCAAGGCTCGGCTTCCTCATGGCGCTCATGACCCTCATGCTCCTCATGAGGGTCAGCGCACTACAGGCCGACGGCCCGGCGCAAGGGGCTTACGCGCCGAGCTTGGGCGCGGACGCGTACGGGGGTGTCCGGCGGATCCTTCCCCTCCCCGCCCCTACCCGATACCAAGGGCCTCGCCCCTGGACCCCGGGATCAAGGGGGCGGAGCCCCGATCCGAGGGTCTGGGGCGAAGCCCCGGGCCCGGCGTCTGGGACGGAGCCCCCAGGGGCCGGGGTTTGGGGCGAAGCCCCCGGACCCAGGCGTCTGAAGCGAAGCCCCGGGCGCGGGCGTTCTGGGGCGGAGCCCTGGGGTCCGGGGGTCTGAGGCGAAGCCCCCGGCCCGGACGTCTGGAGCAGAGCCCCGGACCCGGACGTCGGAGCAAAGCCCCCGGCCCGGACGTCTGGAGCGAAGCCCCCGGCCCGGGAGTCTGGGGCAAAGCCTCGGACCCGGACGTCGGAGCAAAGCCCCCGGCCCGGACGTCTGGAGCGAAGCCCCCGGCCCGGGAGTCTGGGGCAAAGCCTCGGACCCGGACGTTTCTGGGGCGGAGCCCCGGTCCGGGGGGCTGGGGCGGAGCCCCGGGGTCGGGGGCTGGGGCTGGGGCGGAGTCTCGGGGCCGGGGGCTGGGGCTGGGGCGGAGTCTCGGGGCCGGGGGCTGGGGCGGGGTCCCGGTTGTGGGGAGGGGCGGGGAGGGGAATAGCTCGCCGCAGGCGGCACGGTCCGCCGGGGACCCCCTAGCCTCGGCGCAGGCTCGCCAGGAAGCGCCAGAGCGCGGAGCGGGGCCGTTCCGTCGCGTGGGCGGATGGCGCGGGCTCCGGCAGCGGGGCGGGCGCCGCGGCTCCGGCGGCCGGGGCCATCGGGGCGGCCTGCCGCGTCCGCATCCGGTACCGGACCGGGAAGGACTTCAGGCCGCGCACATGCGTGGACGAGCGCCAGGGCAACTGGTCCACGGGCAAACCCAGTTCGAAGTCACACCGTTCGAACAGCTTGCCCACCGCCGTGGTGACGATCATGTCGGCGAGCCCCCGTCCCGGGCACTGGTGCGGACCCGCGCCCCAGGCCAGATGGGCGCGCGAACTCACCGACGCGTCCTGGCTGCCGGGCGTGGCGAACATCGGATCGCCATGCGCGGCGGCGATCGAGGGCGCCACCGCATCGCCCGCGGCGAGCCGGAAGTCCCCCAGATCGGTGTCGACCGCGGGGAAGCGGAAGGTGAGGTTGACCCACGGCGGCGAGGCGATGTGCACGCGGTTGACCAGTTCCTCGACCGGCCCCGCCATCAGTCCGGCCCGCGTTCCGGACTCTCCGGCCAGCACCTCCAGCACGCTGTTGGTGATGGCGTGGCTGACCAGCTCCGACATGATGACGATGATCGCGTACAGCTCCAGGCCGATCTGCTCAACCGTCAGCGGAGGCTCGATGGCGAGCAGCCGGGTGGTCAGGTCGTCACCGGGGTGCTGCCTCTTGTACGCCGTGAGTTCGGTCGTCGCGGCCACCAACCGGCCCACGGCGGCTGCGGCTTCCGGTCCGCCGTCCACCATGCGCCACGAGTCCATGAACACGTCGTCGCCCTGCTCGACCGGGAAGCCGAACAGCCGGTTGACGGCCATCAGCGGCAGCGCCCGCGCGAACTGCGCGCCGAGGTCCACCCATCCGCTCTCGCTGCCGTCCGCGAAGAAGGTGATCAGCTCGTCGGCGTGGCGGGAAACGGCGTTCGCGAGCTCCCAGGACTGGGGCGCGTCGGTGTCCTGGAAGGGGGCGAGCGCCTCCTCCACGGCGGCGCGGGTCGCCTTGTGCCGCTGGTCGTCCTGCATCAGCAGATGGCTGACCTGGTAGCCGGGCAGATGCGGCCAGTCGGACGGCACCCGGCCCTCGCGCAGCCACCGCCAGTGCTGGACGTCCTTCTTCCACGCGCTCTCGTCGCGCAGCACCTCCCACACCTCGCGGTAGCCGAGCACCAGCCAGACCGGGATCCCATGCAGATCGACGGGTGCCACCGGCCCGTACCGGGCCCGCAGGCGTGCGTAGACCGCGGCGGGCCGGGTCTCGAAGTCCCGTGTCATCAGCGGCTCGACCGCCAGGGACGCCAATTCGGATGGCTCGGATGGAGGGAATTGCATGTTCGATGTCCTCAAGTCGACAGCTGGACCGTTCCGGCCGGGCCATGAGGTCCGTGTGGGGAAGCCACACGGCGACTGACGCGCGGCACGGAGGGGAGAAGCGGCCCGCTACGGCGCAGGCCAGACTATCGGCCGTTCGGCGGGCTGAACAGCGCCATGATCCAGGGCATGTTGCGCGCTACGGGGTGTCCGGCGGACCACGCGGCGGAGCCGCATATCGATGCCGCGGGAAGGGGCAGGAGGGGAACGGCCCGCCGTACGCGTCAAGATCTATCGGCTAAGGCTTGTGGCCGACCGCCTCCGCGTAGAACGAGCGGTCCACGACCTGGTCCTCGGGCAGGGGGTCGCCCTCGACCACCCCGGCGGTGGCATACGCCTTCTGCAGGCGGTCCACGGTGCCCGCGCGAATCTCCCAGTCCATACGCAGCGACGGCACGGCGGCCAAGGTGTCCGGCTCGGTCTTGAGCACGTCGCCGAGGTCGTCGAGGAATGCCCTGTCCTTCTTGTAGTCCCCGGCGAAGTACGTGTTGACGGTGCGGATGTAGGCGCGCAGGAACGCCACCCCCGCGTCCGGATCCCCGGTCAGCAGATCGGGTCCGAACAGGAGCCCGCCGAGCGGTTCACCCCTCGGCTGACCGCCGAGGAAGGCGTAGCCCGCGTCGCCGTCCACCTGGCGCCACACCGGGTCGAGCAGCCAGGCCGCGTCCACTCCGCCGTTCCTCAGCGAGGCGAGGACCTCGGCCGGGCCGAGCTGCTGGAAGCGGACGCTGTCCACATCGGCCTTGTGCGCGGAGAGCACCTTCTCCATCGGGTATGTGATGACCGAGCCCTTGCCGATGAGGGTGCCGACCGTACGGTCCTTGAGGCTGACCCCCTCCGCCGTCTCCCCCGGTCGCAGCCTGGCCCAGAATCCGCTCTTGGAGCCGGGCGCGGGCGTGAAGTTGCCGGCGACCCAGCGAATGTCGAACCCCTGCCGGATGCCGTTGAGCACAGCGGCCTCCGGCGCCGCGTACTGGACGTCGACATCGCCCTTGGCGAGCAGCGGAAGCGCGTCCGGGGTGGGCAGCAGCTTCACTTCGACGTCGAGCTTCTCCTTGCTGAATTCGCCCTTCGCCACACCGATCCGCAGAGGGGCCAGATACTCGGCGGTCAGCGTGGAGGCGGAGACGACGACCTTCGTCTTCTTCTTCAGCGGCTTCGGCGCGGGCGCGCCGGGCTCGCAACGGGCGGGCCTGCGGGCGGCGGACCTGTCGGAGGGATCGGTCCAGCCCTTGGCGCAGCCCGCGACGGGGGTGATCGGGCGGGGCTTGCTCCGCGCGCCCGCGCCCGTGCCCGTGCCCGTCGAGTCCGAGGTCTGTGCGTCGCAGGCGGCGAGGGAGCCGAGGACGCCCAGCAGGGTCACGCCCGTGAGCAGGGCGCGGGCGAGGGAGGGTGTCCGTGCCATGGGTGCCGCCTTCCGGGGCCGGGGGTCGGAGCCGAGGTGGGGGTCAGGACCGGAGTCGGAGCCGAGGTAGGGGGTCAGGACTGGGGCCGCCCGCGGTCCCGCGGCGCCCAGGGGGTGAGCCGGCGGCCGATGAACCGGACGAGTTCGGAGAAGACCACGCCGAGCACGGCCACGCAGACGATGCCGACGAACATCACGTCGTTCTGGAACAGCGTCCGGGAGTCGAAGATCAGGTGGCCGAGGCCGTCGTTCGCGGCGATCTGCTCGGAGGCGACGATGACCAGGACCGCCACTCCGGCCGCGACCCGCATGCCGACGAGGACCTGCGGCAGCGAGGCGGGCAGCAGGACATGGCGGAACATCTGCCAGGGACCGGCGCCGAATACCGCTCCGGCCTCCCGGTGGCCCTCGGCGACGCCCATCACGGCGGCCATCGTGGAGATCCACACGAAGAAGAAGACGGTGGTCGCGACGAGCGCGATCTGGGGTCCCTCGCCGAGGCCGAACATATTGAGGAACACGGGGAGCAGTGCGAGCTTGGGCACCACGTACAGCGCGTCGAGCAACGGTTCCAGCGCCGCGCGGACCATCCGCAGAGCGCCCATCAGCAGCCCGAAGAGATAGCCCGCGGCGGTGCCGAGCGCATAACCGGCGATCACCCGCTTGAGCGTGGCCCATACGTCCGGCCACAGCTTGCCGTCGGCGGCGCGCTGCCAGCCGTCCGCCGCGATCGTGGACGGCGCGGGGTAGATACGCGAGTCGATCCAGCGCTGATCCGCGGCGAGCTGCCACAGCAGGATCAGCGCGGCGGGCACGGCGAGCGCGAGGGAGAGTTCGATGGCGCGGCGGCGCCGGTGGGCGCGGACCGGATCGCGCTCCCCCGGTCCGGGGCGCCGCACCAGCAGCGTCGTCTCGGCGGACCCGCCGTCCTGTTCACCTTCGCCGGGGCCGGGCCGCGCGGCCGCGGCCGGGGCCGGGGCTGCCGTGTTCTCGCCCTTCATGAGGGATTCCCCACCGAGTCCGCCGGAGCGGTGGCACCGGCCCCGCCCCGCTGGACCTCGTCGCGCAGGAGTTCCCACAGCTCGGACCGCAGGGCGGCGAACTGCGGAGAGTGGCGCATCGCCCCGGTGCGCGGGCGTTCGAACGGCGGGTGCCGTTCGGCGATCACCCTGCCGGGTCTGGCCGACATCACCACCACCCGGTCCCCGAGCACGATCGCCTCCTCCAGGCTGTGGGTGACGAACAGTGCGGTGGTGCGGGTCGCCTGGCACACCGCGAGCAGCTCGTCCTGGAGGATGGTGCGCAGCTGGGCGTCGAGCGCGGCGAACGGTTCGTCCAGGAGCAGCACCTCCGGCTCCACCGCGAGCGCGCGGGCGATCGCCACCCGCTGCCGCATCCCGCCCGACAAGGTGGCCGGATAGGCGTCGGCGAAGTCGGAGAGGCCGAGCCGGGCCAGCCAGTCCCTGGCCCGCGCGTCGGCGGCCTTGCGTGGCACGCGCCGCACATCGAGTCCGAAGCGGACGTTGGCCAGCACGGTCTTCCAGTCGTAGATGCCGTAGTCCTGCGGGATCATCGCGGCCGGGTGCCGGCGACGAGCGCGGATCTCGACCTCGCCACCGCTGGGGCGGACGAGTCCGGCGACGATGCGCAGGAACGTGGACTTGCCGCAGCCGGACGGGCCGACGATGCAGCAGAACTCCCCGTGTCGAATGTCCATATCGAGTGGTCCGAGGGCGTGCACCTGCCGGGTTCCGTGCCCGAAGGTGCGGGTCACCGCGCGGGCACGTACTTTCGGCGCGGCCCCGGGTGTGGTGTGCGGCTCCACCCCGTAACTCCTGATCCGGTTGAGCGGGTGTCGTGCGACAACGGCTGCGCACACCGCTTTACGATTACGATATGACGACCCGTCAGATTCGGGCAAGGGTGGCGTAGCGACTGGCGGCTCAGGACAGGCGGCGGCACAGCAGCGCGTCCGGGCCGCCGGAGCTGCCCACCCGCGTGGTGAAGGCGATACCGGCGGCGTACTCGCCGTCCGCGCACTGGCCCTTGTAGGCGCCGTGGGCGAAGTCGCCACCCGAGGCGTCGGCGGGCCGGTTGTCGGAGCGGTCGAACCAGACCGTACGTCCCGTGGGGCCCAGCGGGGTGCGGGCCGGGGCGCACAGTGCGGCGGACACCCGGCTGCCGCGGCGGCTGTAGCCGATGAGGAACTGGTCCAAGGGGCACTGGAACTTGGTGTAGCCCGAGGCCCAGTCGCCACCGGCGGGTACGTACCGTTCATCCGTGACGACCGTATGGGCGGTGCCGGGGGCGCGCGGGTCGTCGGCGCCGGTGTCGGTGCACAGCCCGCGGCCGGCGGTGTGGCTGAGGCCGATGAGCCGCAGCCCATCAGGGCAGGCCGCCTTGTAGGCGCCCGGATCCCAGTCGCCCCGGCCCCGCTCGATCAGTGACTGCACATGGTCGCCGTGGTCGGTGACGAGCATGCGCCAGGCCGGGACGCGGTCGACGGGACCGGTGCGTTCGGGCGCGGTCATCAGCCGCTGCCACGCCGTACCGCGCCAGTCGCCCTGGTCGAGGATTCCGTATCTGCGGCCCGTGGAGTCGTAGCGCAGCAGCGCCCAGTTGTCGTGGCCCTCCCATCCCACGAGTGGCCAGTAGGCGAAGTCTGCGTCACGGTCGGCGAAGTAGTCGGTGATATTGGTGAACCAGGCGCGCGGCGCGGTACCCGTCTCGGCCGATCCGATGCCGAACTCGCTGATCCACACGGGTGCCGTGTAGTGCCGCCCGCCGTCCTCGGCGACGAAGAACGCCTGGTCGGACAGGACTCGATAGAGCTCATCGCGGCTGAGGTCCTGGTACCGGGGGTCGTGTGTCTCGCCGACGCCGGTGGCACCGCTGTGGCGCGGGCCGGTGTATCCGTAGAAGTGGGCCGAGTACACCAGCTTGTGGGTGTTGACGAGGGTGTGCGAGAGGGTGCGCGCGGGGGCCAGGGTGGGGCGCTCATGGGGCAGCCCGTCCACCGGAATCCCGGTCCAGTTGATGCCCTCGATCACGATGAGGAGGTCGGGGTCGGCCTCGGTGAGGATGCGGTCGGCGGCGCGCTGCGCGGCGGTGTACCAGTCGTGCTCATCGCCGAGACCCCAGTTGGGGTCGTCCAGGACATCGCGGCGCACCTCGTTGTAGAGGTCGGCGCCCACCACACGTGGCTCGTCGGCGTAACGGCGGGCCATGAAGACCCAGTCGTCGATCCACGCTTGCGTGGACTGGCCGCTGTTCCACCGCTCGTTGCCGTCGATGCCGCAGCACCACCGGGTGGTGTTGGTGTGGTTGTTGAGGATGACGGCGAAGCCGTCCCGGCTGAGAGCGGACACCACGGCATCGAAGACCTGCAGGGGTGTCTTTCCGCGCAGTTGGGTGTTGGCGGCTACGGCACCGTCCGGAACGGTCGCCGTGGCGTGGATCATCTCGTTGGAGAACGGCAGCCGGATGCTGTTGATGCCGAGCCGATGGAAGTCGGCGAGCAGCGTCGGCAGGGGAACCCGGTCCAGGCCGAGGGGAATGCCGGAGGAGTTCTGCCCGGAGTGGTGGTTGGCGGGGTCCTCGACACTGCCGCTCCCCGTCCACGAGCCCTGCGCGCCATCCCAGTTGGCCGACTTGAGCCGGAAGCGGTCACCCTTGGCGTCCACGATGTACCGGCCGCGGGTCGACAGCGGCGGCTGCCAGGTGTCGGCCGCGGGGGCGGTGGCGGAGGTGACGGGGTCGGAGGTGACGGAGGCGGAGGTGACGGAGGTGGCGGAGGTGACGGGGTCGGAGATGGCGGGGGCCGCCGGTGCGGCGGGCTGTCGGGCGGTGGCGACCGGCCCCGGCGCCGTGGCCAGCACGGCGAGGATCGACGCGATTCCCGTCAGGTACCTGAGTGTTCTCCTGGTCGGCATGCGGCCTTCCCGTGGGTGAGCGATGGTGCCCGAACGCGGCTCCGCCGGACCCGGCGCGCCCGGCCACCATACTGACGGCCCATCACATAACCGTCCAGACAGCGTGCGATCAGCCCGGCGGCTCAATCACCAGCCGCGCCCCCTGCGTTTCGACGGCCGAGGGCCCGGTCTCCAGCAGGAGTTCTCCGGGTTCGACGGCGAGGCCGAGGTCCCGGGTGACGGAGGCGAGGGTGTCGGCGTCGATCGCGAACACGGCGTCGGCCTCCTCCCCCGGCCGCAGGTCGAGGCGGGCGAAGCCGCGGAGCTCGCGTACGCGGGGCCACGAGGAGCCGCCCGACAGCCGGCGCACATAGAGCTGGACCGTCTCGCGCACCGGCCGCTCGCCGGTGTTGCGCACGGTGACCCGGCAGTTGAGCGTCGGGTCGTCCGGGGTCACACGGGCGCGCGAGAGCCGTGGCGGCGCGTACGCGACGGTGGTGTACGAAAGGCCGTGGCCGAAGGCGTAGCGGGCGGTGGCGGGCTGGTCCACATAGCCGCGGTACCGGTGGTCCTTGGCGTTGTAGAACACCGGCAGCTGCCCGGCCGACCTGGGGATGGACACCGGCAGCCGCCCCTCGGGCCCGACCGCGCCGAACAGTACGTCGGCGACGGCCCGGCCGCCCCACGGGCCCGGGTACCAGGCGCTCAGCACCGCCGCGGCCGTGCCGGAGAGGTCGGGCAGGGCGTGCGGACGGCCCTGGACGAGGACCACGACGACCGGCACACCCGTGGCCGCCACCGCGTCCAGGAGCGCCAACTGCCCTTCTGGCAAGCACAGTTCGGCCAGGTCGACACCCTCGCCACAGGTCATTCCGGCGGGGTTGGCGGAGCTCACGACGGCCGCGCCGTTGGTGTCGAAGGTGGTGTCGCCGGACCGGGCGCTGGACCCGCCCAGGACGAGCACCGCGATGTCCGCCGCCGCCGCCAGCGCGACCGCCTCGGGGACACCGGAGAGGTCGCCGCCGACCAGCTCGCACCCTGGCCCGTAGGTGACCTCGGTGTCCGGCGGGGCGGCCGACCGGATGCCGTCCAGGACCGTGACGTGGTGGGAGCCGGGGCGCTGTGGCGCTGTGTAGTCGCCGATCTGCTGGGCGATGGAGTCGGCGTTCGGGCCGAGGACGGCGATCCGGCGGGCCGAGGGTGCCAGCGGCAGGACTCCCCCGTCGTGGGCGAGCAGTGTGATGGACGCGCGGGCGATGCGTTCGCTCAGCTCGCCGGGGTCGGAGCGCTGTGCGCCAGGCGCTTCGACAGGCGCGTAGGGCCGCTCGAAGAGGCCCAGGCGGAACTTCAGCGCCAGCACCCGGGCCACGGCGGTGTCCAGGGTCCGCTCCGCGACGAGCCCCTGCTCCACCGCCTCGGCCAGCCGCGGGAAGCAGTCGTCCCAGAGGCTCAGGTCGCATCCGGCGTTGAGGGCCAGGGCGCCCGCGGCCACCGGGTCGCCCGTGAGCCGGACCAGGCGGTCGATGGCGCCGCCGTCCGCCATGACGATGCCGTCGAACTCCAGCCGCTCCCGGAGGAGTTCGGTCAGCAGCGGTCGGCCGGCGACGCACGGCAGGCCGTCGAATTCGTTGTAGGCCGCCATCACCCCGGCCGCACCGGCGCGTATCCCGGACCGGGCCGCCGCCAGGTGGATCTCGTGCAGTTCACGGGCGCCCAGTTCGGTGGCCGCGCTGTTGCGTCCGCCGACCGTGGCCCCCTGACCGGCGAAGTGCTTGAGCACCACGGCCACGTCGGCCGTGCGCATCCCCCGCACCAGCGCCTCGGTGAGCCGGGCGGCCAGATACGGGTCCTCGCCGAAGCACTCCTCCGCGCGGCCCCAGCGCGGGTCGCGCACCAGGTCGAGGGCGGAGACCAGCGCCATGTGGCCACCGCGTGCCCGCACCTCGGCGCCGACCGCGGCCGCCGCGGCCTCGTAGAGTGCGGGGTCCCAGGTGGCGCCCACGGCGAGGTTGACCGGCAGCACGGTGCCGTCCAGGGCCTGGTGGCCGTGCGGAACCTCCTCCACCAACAGCACGGGTATGCCCAGCCGGGTGTTCTCCACGACATGGCGCTGTACGGCATCGGCGACCCGCGCCCCGTCCGCCGCCGTGATGCCGTCGGCGAAGCCGACGCCGGACCAGGCGTCGGCCCGCTGGAGCCCGTACAGGGCCCCCATCCCGCCGTACGCGGCGACCTCGGCGCGGAAGGCGTCGGTGAGCCGGTGGCCGCTGTGGTTACGCTCGTAGGCGTGCCAGCCGTACATGCGCTGGTTGACCTGGCCGACCTTCTCGCCGAGCGTCATGCGCCCCAGCAGATCGCGGACCCGCTCCGCCACCGGCGCCGTCGGGTCGCGGTAGGGCTGGTCGGTCACGTCAGCTCCAGGACGCGCACACCGTACGGGCCGAGGGTCACATCCGCCGTCGCCGCGCCGGACGCCAGGTCACGCAGCGTTCCCTCGGCCACGGGGCGGACGGTGACCTCGTCCGGGCTCTGGCTGACCAGCCATACGAAGCGGCGCCCGTCGTCGTGGACGAGGAGGTCCGCGCCGACGTGAGGGCTGTCGACCGTCACCGGGCGGTGGACCCCGGCCACGTCGGCGAGCGCCGCGTACAGCCGGTGGGTCTCCTCGGGGTTGGCGCGGGCGGTGCGGGCGGCCATGTGCTCGAGGGGGTAGGTGGCCAGGACGGTGCGGCCACGCCCGGTGTCACGCACCAGGAGGGCGGGCCGCCCGTGGGCGTCGACCGCCACCACCCGGGCATCACGCGGAACCACCGGCAGATACGCCCGGCTGTCCTCGTTGCCCGCGACGGGGAAGCGCAGCGAGGTCCCGGCCGTAAGCCCGCCGAAGTCCTCGGTGAACGTCATCTCCAGGACATCGTCCTCGATGGGCTCGGCCACACCGTAGGAGAGTTGCAGTTCGACGCCGAACAGCCCGTCCAGGTCGTCGAACCACGGGCCGCGGGTCCCGGGGTGCTCGCCGGAGCAGAACGAGAGGTAGACGGTGGCGCCCGCGTGGGCGCGGCGTTCGAGCTCACGCCGGGTGCGCGTGGTGAGCTGGCGGGTGGCGGGGAGCAGATACAGCGCCGCGTCGCCGGGCAGGCCGTCGGCTTCCCGGGTGAAGCCCACCGGCAGGTCGGCGGCGCGCGTGGCCACATAGCCCTGATGCAGCGATGTGAAGATCAGCGGCCGGTCGGCAGGCCTGCTGTAGGGGTAGCCACGCTCCAGGAAGGCGGGTACGACCAGGGCCGCGTCCGCGTCGGCGCGTCGGCAGTGTGCGAAGTCCACGGCCTTCAACACCTCGGCGAACGCGGCGAGTTCGAGCAGCGGGGCCTTGGGGGCGCCGGTGTGGTCGGTGATGCCGAAATGCATCTCGAAGGGGTGGTGGTCGTACGGTGAGCGGTCCCACAGGTCGTCGTAGTCGGTGTTGTTCCAGGCGATCCAGCCCGTGGCCCCGCCGAGCAGCGAGTTGTGCAGGGTCTGCCGGTAGTAGACCGCCGCGTTCCGATCGGACACGGTGTCCGTGGAGAGCCCGAACTCCTCCAGGACGACGGGCTGTCCGGTGACCGACGCCAGTTCGCATTCGAAGGCGGCGCGCAGGTGCTGACGGGGCCGGTCGGTGTCCGAGCGGTAGACGTGCGGGCCCACGAAGTCCACGTACTCGGCGGTCTCGCGCAGCGAGAAGCCGTTGTCGCGCCCGGTGACCTCGATGCCCCACGCGCCGTCCCCGAGGGAGACGGGCTGGGTGCCGCCGGCCGCCCGTACGGCGTTGCACATGGCCTGCGCCCAGGCGGTCACCACCTCGGAGGAGGGCGGATCCACCTGGTAGACGCGGCCGTAGCCGGGCATCTCATTGGTGATGAGCCAGCCGGTGACCGCCGGGTGGTCCTTGAAGCGGCGGGTCATCCGGGACACGAACCAGGCCTGGCGGCCGACCATCCACACGTCCTCGTAGAGGTCGCGGCCGCCGCGCCAGACGGGGTCCCAGTTCTCGCCCGACATGTGGCCGACGATGAAGGTGGGCACCGTGCCCATGCCCGTCTCGGTGTGGGCGTCGAGGAAGTCGCGGAAGTGTTCGCACAGCGTCTCGTCGACGCGGTGGGGCTCTGGATGGAAATCGGGCCAGTAGAAGAACGACCGGGTCATCGTCAGGCCGTGCTCGCGCAGCACCCGCAGTTCCTCGCGGACCGTCTTCGGGTCGTAGTCGCGCCACATCAGGGGCCCGCCGGTGCGGGACCAGAAGTTGGCGCCGAGCCAGGGCAGGACGGCGGGGTGGTGGGTGAGCTGGGCGCTGTGGCGTCGCATGGTCCTTCTCGGATGTCGGTGGTACGGGGTGGGGGGTGGCCCGGCACATGGCCGGGGTCGGGGGCGGGGTCAAGGTCAGGGGCTGGGTTCGGGTGTCAGCCGGGGGCGACACCGTTGGGGCGTCAGCCAGGGGCGGGTCCGGTGGACTCGCGGACGACCAGCCGCGGCCGGTCGTCGAGCGCCGCCTCCTCGACGTCCTCGCCGCAGCGTGCGAGGAGCAGCCGGGCGGCGGCCGCGCCGACCCGCTGCACCTGCTGGTCCACCGTGGTCAGCCGGGGGTGCAGCCAGCGGCCGAGCGGCAGGTTGTCGTAGCCGACGACCGACAGATCGTCGGGGACGCGCAGCCCGGCGCGCTGGGCCGCGCCGATACCGCACATCGCCATGGAGTCGTTGGCGTAGACGATCGCGGTGGCGCGGTCGGCGGCGTCCAGCAGGGCCTCGGTGGCGGCGACGGCGGACACTTCGGTGAAATCGGTGTGCAGGACCGCGTAGGGCCGCAGGCCCGCCTGCCGGAGGGCGGTCTCGAAGACCCCGCCGCGCAGCCGGGTGTGCCTCAGGTCGGCGGGGCCCGCCACATAGGCGATCCGCCGGTGTCCGAGCCCGAGCAGGTGGCGGACGACCTCCTCGACGGCGGCGTCCTGGTGGCCGAGGCCGACGCGCGGCACGGCGGCGGCCCGGTCGGGGGGACCGAGCAGCACGGCGGGCAGGCCGAGGCGGGCCAGCAGGGCGGGGCGCGGGTCGTCGGCGCGGGCGTCGGTGAGGACGGCGCCGTCGACGCGGCCCTCGGCAGCGAGCCGTTTGTAGAGGGCGTTCTCCTCCTGGGCCCCGGCCACCAGGTGCAGCAGCAGACCGTAGCCGCGCGGGGCCAGTTCGCCCTCGATGCCGGTGATCAGCTCGCTGAAGTGCGGGTCCGCGCCGAGCACATCGGTGGGGCGCCGGACGACGAGGGCGAGGGTACGGGTGCGGGCGCTGCGCAGGGCGGCGGCGGACGCGCTCGGCGACCAGCCGAGTTCTGTCGCGGTGTCCAGGATGCGCTGCCGGGTGGCCTCCGACAGCCGGCCCTTGTCGTTGAACGCCTGGGACACGGCGGCGGTGGACACCCCGGCGGCGGCCGCCACCTGTTTGATGGTGGGGCGCCGTCCGGGTTTCGCGGCGGTCGTGCTCACGCCTTGACCGCCCCGTTGATGAGCGCCTGCTGCATGCGCTTCTGGAGCACCGTGTAGACGACCCATACGGGGATCAGGGTCAGGACGGTACCGGCGGTGAGGACACCGTAGTCGGTGCCGGTGATGGCCTTCAGGGTGGGCAGGGCCACCTGCACGGTGCGCTGCTCGGGGTCGGGGCCGATGATGATCAGCGAGTACAGGTACTCGTTCCAGAAGGTGAGGAAGTTCAGCAGGAGCACGGTGGCGATGCCGGGCAGGCACATCGGTATGTAGATGTGGCGCAGCACCGTGTAGGTGGACGCCCCGTCCATCCGGGCAGCCTCCTCCATCTCCCTGGGGATGGTCCGCATGAACTGCACCAGGATCACCACCGACAGCGGCATCGCCGTCGCGGGCAGGAAGAAGACCATGAACAGCCGGGTGTGGAACAGCCCGGTGGCGGCGGCGAGCAGGAAGGTGGGGAAGAGCGCCGCGAACGTGGGGATCAGGAAGCCCAGCGAGAAGACCTTCTCCATCGCCGAGGCGAGCCGTCCCGTCGAGCGGGCGAGCGCGAACGCCGCGGGCAGCGCCAGCAGCAGGGTCAGCGCCAGGGCGAGGACCGTCACCAGGGCGGAGTTGACGACGGCCGTGCCCAGGTCGGCGCTGTCGTAGGCGGTACGGAAGTTGCCGAAGCCGAACGACTCGGGCAGTGCGAAGGGATGGGCGAAGATCTCCTCGTTGCTCTTGAACGCGGAGGCGAGGAAGTAGTAGAGCGGCACGATCAGCAGTACCGCGTAGGTCCACACCAGGATGTGTGCGGGCAGCCAGCGCTTGCCGAGTTTCATGGTGAGCCGCCTTACGATCAGTAGTTCTGGCGGAATGCGCGGCGGATGGCGAGCAGCCCGACGAGCCCGGCCAGGAAGAGGATGACGCCGACGGTCTGGCTGTAGCCCAGGTCGGCCGCGATGAACGCCTTCTGGTAGACGAGGAACGACAGCGTCGTGGACGAGCTGCCGGGGCCGCCCTGGGTGAGCAGCAGCACGTGCTGTGCCGAGCCGAAGAGGGTCCACAGGAACTGCAGCATGGTGACGACGCCGACGTAGTCGCGGATCACGGGGAAGTGGATGCGCCACATGGTCCGCCAGTGCCCGGCCCCGTCCAGTTGGGCCGCCTCGCCGAGGTCGTCGGGGACGCTGTCGAGCCGGGCGGCGAACAGGACGGCGGTGAAGCCGATCCCGCTCCACACGTCCAGGGCGATGAGACAGGCCAGGGCCGTGGACGGCGAGGCGAGCCAGGCGTCGGTGAGCGAACCGAGCCCCACCGACTGGAGCGCGCCGTTGGCCAGCCCGTCCGGGGACAGCGCCGCGTAGAACACCATGGCCTTGGCGGGGGTGGAGATCAGGCCGGGGATGAACAGCAGATAGCGGATCACCCGGTGTCCGGGGGGCTTCTGCGCCACGTAGTAGCCCAGCATGTAGGCGCATACGATCATGATCGGCAGCGCCACCGCCAGCTGGACGGCGGTGTTGCGCATCGCGTCCCAGAAGACGGGGTCGTCCAGGACGGTGCGGACGTTGCCGAGCCCGGCGAACGACACCGGCTGGAGCATCCCCGGCCAGTGCAGGGCGGCGATCACGAAGATGGCGATCACCGGGCCGATCATGAAGACCGCGTACCAGATCAGCGCCGGGATGGCGAGGATCGTGCCGCCCTGCCGGGGTGTGCCGATACGGCCTGTGGCGGCGGGCGGGGCGGGGTGGCGGATCGCGGCCCCGCCCGGGGGCGACGTCAGCGTCGTCATGAGGTGGCTCCCGTGGAGTCGGGCTCGGGATATGAGCGAACGGGCGGGCGGTTCACGCGGAGCGGTACGCGGTCTCGAGCGCGGCGCGGACCTTCGCGGCGCTGGTGCCGCGGGTGAAGGAGGTGCTGGTCGCAGTGATCAGCGGCTGGGCGGCGGCGGGCGGGACGTACACATCGGGCAGCAGCGCCTGGCTCACCGTCGAGCCCAGCCGCTGGGCCGCGGCGACCAGCGGGAAATCGGTGCTGAGAGTGTCGGAGCGCAGCGCCATGTCGCGGCCGCTCTCCTTGATGAACCGGGCGACGGTGTCGGGCCGGTACATGAAGCGCAGGAACTTCTCGACGGCGTCGATCTTCTCGGTGCCGTTCGGGCTGATCCAGAACCCGATCAGGGTGTAGGTGCGCAGGATGGTGGGCTTGTCGTGCGCGGCACCGTCGGCCAGCGGCCACCCGCCGACCTCGGTGTGCCGGGCCACCTTCGGCGGCACCTTGGCCAGCGCCGAGGACATCGCCGACTCGATCGCCGCGGCCTCCGTGTTGAACTGCGTGGTCATCGAGTCCGAGGTGAGGCCCTGGGCCTTGTCGGCGAAGACGCCCGCGTCGCGCAGTGTCACGAAGTACTCGATGCCCTCCCGGGCGCCCTTGGCTCCGAAGTCCCCCGTGGAGTAGGCGTGCCGGGCCTCGTCCTCGGTGAGGAAGGTCTGGATGATCTGGGCGAGCAGCTTCTGCCCGGTCCAGTCGTTGCCACCGACGGTCACGGGCGCGATCCCCTTGGCGCGCAGCTTGCGGGCCGCGGCGATCAGTTCGTCGCCCGTGGTGGGTATCGCGTCGACGCCCGCCCGGTCCAGCAGGGCCCGGTTGTAGGCGATCGGCCAGTTGGTGGCGAAGTAGGGGAAGGCCCGCACCCTGCCCTTGGCGTCGGTCCACTCGGCGAGCGCCTGCGGGAGCACCCGCGTCCGCAGCCCCCAGTCGTCCAGATAGCCCTTGACGTCGACCGTGGCGCCGACGTCCGTCCACGCCAGTGTCTTGTCGTAGAGGTTGACCATGACGACGTCCGGCTCCTTGCGGGCCAGCCGCGAGGTCTCGTAGACCTGCGCGAGGTCGTCGCCGTTGATGAGGTTATTGACCTTGAGTCCCGGATTCTCCTTGCGGAACCGGTCGAGGGCCACGAGGTAGGTGGGCGATCCCGGCGCGGTGGTGCCCAGCTGGCTGTGCACAACGAGCGTATCGGGATCGGAGTCCGCCCCGGTGAGCGCGGAGCAGGCGGAAAGGCCGGGCAGGACGGTCGCGGCGGCGAGGCCGGAACCGGCGGCGAGGAAGCCGCGCCGAGTCAGCGGTGAGTGCACTGCGGGGGTCTCCAACCAGGCGGTTAACGAGTGGTTAATCGATCTACCTCGAGGGTGTGAGGAATGTAGGAGCCACTTCGCCTCTGGTCAAGCCCTTGCCGGGGCCCAAAACACATCGGACCCGCGGAACCCCATCCGCCGCGGAGAGCGGATGGGGTGCGGGTCGCGCGTGGTGGGGTTGGGTGCGGGTCGCGCGTGGTGCGGGTCGTCCGTGGTGCGGGTCGCGCGTGGTGCGGTTGAGTGTGGGTCGCCCGCCATGGCGCGCCCGTGGTGGCGCTATTCCCAGGCCAGCCGTACCTGGGCGCCGGGGTCCGCCACCTGCGTCCATGTCTCGGCGATGCGCATAGTCGTCCTGCGCACGCTGTCGTACGGCGGCCAGCCGGGGTCGCCCGTCCTCGCGAACCGGATCCAGGTGGAGTGGACACGGGAGGCGAGTTCGGCGGGCGGCTCGGCCGGGCCGAGGATCGCCTCGGGACCGTGCAGCCGCGCCGGCTCGGTGCGGTCGAACACGAACGGCAGCTCCATGACGTGCGAGGCGCCGAGCCGGCCGTCCAGCGCCTCCGACCGCCAGGCGAACTCGTAGACGTGGGTACGCGACGAGGGGTGCCGGGCGTGGGCGGTCGCGAGCCGCCGGGTGCCCACGCCGAACAGGGCGTCCGTCATGATGGCGGCCCGCAGCTCACCCGGGGACGCCCCGGGCCGCTCGCGGCGGTAGACCTCCACCAGTTTCCCGGGGGCGGGGTGGGAGCGGGCCGCCGTGGCGTGGACGTCCTCCTCGGTCGAGGACGTGAGGTGGCCCGACGGGGCCAGATAGAGGTTGCCCTCCTCGGCGGTCGTGCCGAGCAGCAGATCGATGCCCGCGCCACGTCCGGTGGCCACGGCCTCGGCCGGCTGCTGGTCCAGGACGAGGCTGAACGCGCTCAGGCCGATCAGCGGGTCGAAGCGCCCATCGACCGTGAGATCGATCCCGGCGAGTTGAGGCATTGCCTCGACGAAGCGCTCGTCGGGGACCGACGCCAGCGCCTCCGCGGTCGCGGCGGTCCCCAGGACACGGGCCAGGGCCTGGGTGACCCGGCTCGCCTGGGCACGGCTGAACGCTCCCAGGCCGCTGCCGCTCTGGATGATCGCCCGCTGGAAGAGCCCCTCGGCCCGTGGGTCGGCCACCACCGCGCCCACGATGGTGGCGCCCGCCGACTGGCCGAAGAGCGTCACCCGGGACGGGTCGCCCCCGAAGGCCGCGATGTTCTCCCCGACCCAGCGCAGCGCCGCGATCACATCCAGCAGGCCCCGGTTGTCGGGGGCGTCGGGGAGGTGCAGAAAGCCGGGTATCCCGAGCCGGTAGTTGAGGGTGACCAGGACGACGCCGTCCCGGGCGAAGGCCGTGCCGTCGTAGAGCTCGGACCGGGTGGACCCGGCCACGAAGCCGCCGCCGTGCACGAACACCATCACGGGCAGGTCGTCGCGTGTGGGGTCGGGCGTCCAGATGTTCACCGCGAGGTAGTCCTCGCCCGGGACCCAGCCCTGTCCGAAGTACGGGGACATGTCGAGGCGGCCGAACGCGTCGCGCCTCGGCTGCGGTGCCGTGGGGCCCGCGGCGGTGGCATCCCGGACGCCGTCCCACGGCGGGTGCGGCGTCGGCGGGGCGAACCGGGCGGCGCCACGTGGCGGGGCGGCGTACGGGATGTGCCGGAAGACGGCGGCGTGCTCCTCCTGGCGGCCGCGGACCGCGCCGTGGGAGGTCACGACGACGGGGGCGGTGGTGTGGTTCGTCATGCGTGGTGTGTCTCTTCCTCGGTATCGCTCCGGCCGCCGGTCACAGGCGTGCGAAGGCGGCCCATTCCTTGACGGCGAACGTGCTGCCCTCGCGGCGCACCTCGGCGGCGCCGTGGCCGCCCAGGTGGGCCGGGAAGACCAGGGCGTTCCGATCGGCGGCCCGGCCGAGGACCCGGCGGCGGGTGGCACGGGATTCGGCCGGGTCCTCGCAGAAGCAGCTGTTGGTGTCGGGATCCGCGAACTGCACCGGGCTGTGCAGCAGATCCCCCACGAAGAGCGCGCGATCCCCTCGGGAATCGAGAGCGAGCACGGACGATCCCGGAGTGTGTCCGGGGGCGAGCTCCAGACGGAGATTGGCGTCGATATCGAGGCTGCCGTCCCACAGGAGCGCCTTGCCCGCTTCCCGGATGGGGGCGACGGAATCCTCGAAGACGTTCTGATTGCCCCTGCCGAGCAGTGGCTTGTGCTCATTCTCCGGATTCCAGAACTCGAAGTCGCGCTCGGGGATGAGATACGTGGCGTTCGGGAAGGTCGGCACCCACTGCCGACCGTCCAGGCGGGTGTTCCAGCCCACGTGGTCGACGTGCAGATGGGTGTTGACCACGATGTCGACGTCCTCCGGCCGCACCCCGGCCCTGGCGAGATTCCCCAGGAAGTCGGTGTTCAGATAGCTCCACACCGGTGCGTAGGGCCGGTGCTTGTGGTTGCCCACACCGGTGTCGACGAGAATGGTCTTGCCCGCACTGCGCAGGACCCAGGTCTGGATCGCGGACCGCACGTTATCGGTGCCGGGGTCGTAGAAGTCCGGGACCAGCCAGGAGGCGTTGTCCTCCCAGACCTCCTCAGGGCTTTCCGGAAAGAAGGTCCGGGGCGTCAGTTCGACGGATCCGAAGTATTCCTCGACGCGTGTGACGGTGACGTCGCCCAAGGTTATCTGCTGCATGGATATTCGCCTTGTTCATGAGAAGTCCGATTCGCAGCAGAATTCTCGTCGGGGTGGGTCATGGGCGGTATCCGTCATCTGACTGCAGTCGCCGACGGAGGCGGGCAGTACGGCCGATAACACATCTTCGCGACACCGAAAACTTTTCGGAGACTGGCGAGATGAGATCCTTTGCGCCGTGGATGACCACGCGCACTCACCAAGAAGACGCAGATCAGAGCCGAAGAACCATCAGCGTCAGCGAGAGTTTCTACCGGAATCATTCCGGAAGAAGCGTTGACGTCGCATCCGCCGCGCAGCATACTCCGCATCGATCGTTGCCCATCGGCACACCACTGCCACCCGCCCCCGAAGAAGGGACAGCAATGGTCATCGATTCCCGTCACGCCCGTCAGGAGCGCGGAGATCGCCGTCCTCGGTTACGCGTCCGAAGGGCGTTCAGCCTCGGTGTCGTCGGCCTCCTCACCACGGCCGGTGTCCTGGCCCTGTCCGGTCCCGCCAGCGCCGCGAGCACCCTCGGCGGCGCGGCGGCGGCCAAGGGCCGCTACTTCGGCGCCGCCGTGGCCGCCAACCACCTCGGCGAATCCCCGTACGCCAGCACGCTGGACACCGAGTTCAACGCCGTCACACCCGAGAACGAGATGAAGTGGGACGCCGTCGAAAGCTCCCGGAACTCGTTCAACTTCGGCAGCGCCGACCAGATCGTCGGCCACGCCCAGGGCAAGGGCATGAAGATCCGGGGCCACACCCTGGTCTGGCACTCCCAACTCCCCGGCTGGGTGGGCGGTTTGAGCGCCACCGAGCTGCGCTCGGCGATGAACAACCACATCACCAAGGTGATGCAGCACTACCAGGGCAAGATCTACGCCTGGGACGTGGTCAACGAGGCGTTCCAGGACGGCAACAGCGGTGCGCGGCGCAGTTCGCCGTTCCAGGACAAGCTCGGCGACGGCTTCATCGAGGAGGCGTTCCGCACCGCCCGTGCCGCCGACCCCGGCGCCAAGCTCTGCTACAACGACTACAACACCGACGGCCAGAACGCGAAGAGCAACGCCGTCTACAACATGGTGAAGGACTTCAAGGCGCGCGGTGTGCCGATCGACTGCGTCGGCTTCCAGTCGCACTTCAACAGCCAGTCCCCGGTCCCCGGTGACTACCAGCAGAACCTCCAGCGCTTCGCCGACCTCGGCGTCGATGTGCAGATCACCGAGCTGGACATCGAGGGCTCCGGCTCGGCCCAGGCCGACAGCTACCGCCGTGTCACCCAGGCGTGTCTGGCCGTGTCCCGCTGCACCGGCATCACCGTATGGGGGGTCACCGACAAGTACTCATGGCGCGCCAGTGGCACCCCGCTGCTGTTCGACGACAACTACGTCAAGAAGCCCGCTTACACCGCGGTGCTCACCGCGCTGGGCGGCACCAGCGGTGGTGGCGGAGGCGGTGGCGGCACGTCGTGCACCGCGTCGTACTCCGAGACACAGCGGTGGGGCGACCGTTTCAACGGCAAGGTGACGGTGACGGCCGGATCCTCGGCCATCAGCGGCTGGACGGTGACGGTGACCGTGCGTTCCGCGCAGAGCGTCTCCACGACCTGGAATGGCGCTCCCAGCTGGGACAGCGGCGGCAAGGTCATGACGATGAGGCCCAACGGCAACGGCAACCTGGGCGCCGGAGCGGCCACCAGCTTCGGCTTCACGGTCATGGCGAACGGGGATTGGTCGGCCCCCACCATCGGCTCGTGCACCGCCTCCTAGCCGACCGGCAGGGACCACACCACACCCGCACTTCAGGAGGGACCATGACCGGACGCGGAAAGTCCGCTCCAAGACGAACAGGAACAAGAAGCACCGGGAAAGCGCGGCGGTTCGCACTCGTCGCCGCGGCCACGGCCGCCCTGGCGGGGTTCTCCGCCGCCCCGTCGCCCGCGGCCACGCACGGCGCGGCGCACACCGAGAGGGCCTGGGCCGACTGCCCCAATGGATACGTGGGTCTGACGTACGACGACGGGCCGAACCCGGGGTCGACGCAAGCCCTGCTCAACGCCCTGCGGGCGGGTGGCGCGAAGGCCACCTTCTTCATCTGGGGGCTCCACGCCGACCAGTATCCGGACCTGCTCAGGGCCGAACAGACGGCGGGTATGTGGATCGCCAATCACACCACCTCGCACCCCCATCTCACCCAGATCGGCGAGCCGGCGGCGTACAACGAGATCGCGGGCGCCCAGAACACCATCCGGCGCATCACCGGACAGACACCCACTCTGTTCCGGCCGCCCTACGGGGAGACCAACGCGCAGGTCAGGGCCGATGAGGCCCGTCTCGGGCTGACCGAGGTGCTGTGGAGCGTGGACTCCCAGGACTGGAACGGGGCCGGCACTCAGCAGATCGTCCAGGCCGCCGCCACCATGCGGGCGGGCAGCATCATCCTCATGCACGACGGCGGATACCAGACCACGGTCGCCGCCGTGCCGCAGATCCTCAGCGGGCTCGCGGCACGCGGACTGTGCCCCGGCAGGATCACGGCCGGGGCGGGTGGCGGCGCGGTCGTCACGGCTCCCTGAGCGCCGTATCCGGCTGACCGCTTCCGGCCGCGTCGCGCGGCAGCGGCCGCGGACCCGCCCCTGCTTCCGCCGCGCCACCGGCGCCCCCGTGTTCGCCACCGCGGTAGGCGGTGCGCGACGGGGGCGCCGGCAACAGGCGCTGCAGCAGCGGGCCGGTCATCATCGTGGTGACCACGGCCATGGCCACCATCACGGTGAAGACGCGGCCGTCGATGACGCCGAGGCCCAGCCCCACGTTGAGCAGTACGAGTTCGGTGAGTCCGCGCGCGTTCATCAGCACACCGAGGGTGATGGCCTGCCGTGGAGTGGCCCCGGTGAGCCGGGCGGCGGCCGCGGCGCCGATGAACTTGCCCGCGCAGGCCGCGACGAGCACGGCGAGCAGCATGGCCAGGCCCTGGCCGCCGAGCCCCTGGAAGTCGACGGACAGTCCGGTGACGGTGAAGAAGACCGGGAGCAGCAGCAGGCTCGACTGCTCAATGCGCGCGGGCACCTCCGGAGCGCGCGCCTCGAGCAGGCGGCGCGGTACGACGGCGCCGAAGACGAAGGCGCCGAACACGGTGTGCAGCCCCATCGCGTCGGTGGCCCAGGCCGACAGCAGCAGACCGCTGAAGACCACGCCTTGGACCACTGTGCTGTCCCGGTTCCAGGGCCGCTCGGCCGCCAGCAGCCGGTGCAGCACGGGCTTGACCACGTACAGCATGCCGAGGACGAAGAGGGCGGACAGCAGCGCCATCCGGGCCAGCGGCCAGGAGCCGTCGGCGTTCACCACGACGACCACGACCGCGAGGATGCCCCACGCCAGCAGGTCCTGGAGGGCGGCGCAGGCGAGCGCCATGGCGCCGATGCGCTCCCGGGCCAGACCGTGGTCGGTCAGGATGCGGGCGAGCACCGGGAAGGCCGTGATGGACATGGCCGCGCCCAGGAACAGCGCCGGGCCGAGCAGCCCCATCTGCCCCCGCTCGGTGAGGCCCCAGGACACGAAGGCGACGGCCAGGCCCGTGCCCAGGGCGAACGGCAGGGCGACGGAGCTGAGCGAGACCGACACCACCTGACGGCCCCGGCCCCGCAGTTGCGCAACGTCGAGGTGGTGTCCCACGCCGAACATGAAGAGCACGAGGCCCAGTTGGGCCAGCAGCTGGAGGAAGGGGCGGGCCTGGTCCGGGAAGAGGACAGCGGTCGGATTCCCGGGCAGCAGCCCCAGCAGACTGGGCCCCAGCATCAGGCCCGCGGCGATTTCCCCCAGCACCGCCGGCTGCCGCAGCCGCTGGGCGATCCGCCCGCAGACGACGGCCGCGGGTACGACCACGGCGAGGCCGATCAGTACATCACGGATGGTCTCTTCCAGCGCGCTGCCACTCATGGCCATGGCCCTCCCCCGTCACCGGTTCCGCCCAGTCTCGGGGAGCCAACTCCCATACAGAAATGCGCACTTGGACGTCTGGACGCGGGGCCGTACGTGTCCACCGGTCCCCGTATCGGGCAGCCCGAAGCCCGGCACCGGGACGGGGGATTCACCACGGTGCCGGGCGGCTCGGTTCAGACCGTACGCAGCGCCTCCGTCGGTGGCATCCGGGCCGCCCGCAGGGCGGGCAGCAGCCCGGCGATGGCGCCGATGGCCACGGCCGCGCCGAGTCCACCCGCCCAGGCGAGCACCGGGACGACGGTCTCCCAGCCCTTGACACCCGCGTAGACGAAGGTCGCCAGCGTGCCCAGCACCACCCCGACCGCGCCACCGAGCATGGCGAGCAGGATCGCCTCGGAGAGGAACTGCAGCCGGATGGTGCCACGGGTGGCGCCGAGCGCCCGCCGCAGGCCGATCTCCGAGCGGCGTTCGAGCACGGAGATCACCATGGTGTTGGCGACGCCGATGCCCCCGACGAGCAGGGCCACCGCCCCCAGCCCGAGGAAGAGTCCGTCCAGCGCCGACCGCGCGGCGGCTCGGGCCTCGAGCGCGGCCGACGGCTGGGTGACGCTGACCTCGCTGGGGTTCTGCGGGTTGGCCGTGGCGGCCAGGACCTTGCGGACCTCCTTGACCTGGTCGGTGTCCGACCGTACGTACACCGTGGAGGGGTGGCCGTCGAAGTCCAGGTACTTCTTCGCGGCCTCGTAGCCCACCAGCACCGCCGAGTCGATCTCCGGTGTCAGCTTCGCGGGCTTGAGCACCCCGGACACGTAGAACCACTGGCCGCCGACCCAGACGCGCATGCCCGGGTGGATCCGGGAGATGCCCAGCCGGCTGGCGGCGTCCCAGCCGAGGACGGCCACCGGCTGCCGCGCGGTGGCGGCGTTGAGATATCTGCCCTGGGCCATCGAGGTGCGCACCGCGGCCGGGAGGCGCAGGCTGGCGGCGTTCACCGAGAGGGAGTTGGTGTTGAGGCTCGGGATGTGCGGGCTGCGGTACGCCTCGGCGTCGGTCTTCCCGGTGCTCTGCACCGCCTCGACCGGGCCGATCCGGGAGATCATGCCCGGCGCCTCGACGGGGAGCTTGGCGTCCCCGCCACCCAGCGACTGGCCCGGAGTGACCTTCAGCAGATTGGTGCCCAGCTTGTCGATCTCGGCGAGCAGCCCGGCCTGCGAGGAGGACGACAGCCCGAGCACCGCCACCATCGCGGCAACGCCGATGGCGATGCCCAGCGCCGACAGGGCGGCCCGCATCCGGCGGGTGCGCAGGCCCACGCTGGCGGTCCGGCCCAGGTCGGCGGGGTGGAGCCGGCCGGGGGCGGTGGCCGTGGAGGTCATGGCAACCGCCTCTCGATGTCCAGCGGGTCCTCCGCCGACATGACGTCCGCGACGATGTGGCCGTCGAGCACCTCGATCCGGCGCGGCAGCCGGGCGGCCAGCTCCCGATCGTGGGTGATCATGACGATGGTGGTGCCCTCGGCGTTGAGCTCCTTGAAGAGCTTGAAGATCGCGGCACCCGCGACACTGTCGAGGTTGCCGGTCGGCTCGTCGGCCAGCACGATCGCCGGGTCACCGGCCAGGGCGCGGGCGATCGCGACCCGCTGCCGCTCGCCACCCGACAGCTGCGACGGCCGGTGGTGGACCCGGTGGCTGAGGCCGACCCGGTCCAGGGCCACGGCGGCCGCCGACAGCCGGGCCGGGCGCCGGACGCCCGAGTACAGCATCCCGTCGGCCACGTTCTCCAGCGCCGTGGCGTGCTCGGCCAGGAAGAACTGCTGGAAGACAAAGCCGATCCGGGTGGCGCGCAGCCCGGCCAGCGCCCGGTCGGACATCGCGGCCACGTCCTCCCCCACGACCCGTACCGTTCCGGAGGTCGGTCGGTCCAGGGTGCCCATGACCTGCAGCAGGGTCGACTTGCCGGAGCCGGAGGGGCCTACGATGGCCACCAAATCGCCCCGGTGGATGGTGAATCCGGCCGCGTCCAGCGCCACGACCGGGGAGGCACCCGGATAGACCTTGGTCACGTCCTCCAGCTGCAGCACCGCCTCGCCGGTGGTCCGGACGTCGACCGGCCGCGTCTCGGTCTCCACGCCGGTCATGACGCGGGCACCGCGATCTTCTGGCCGACCCCGAGCCCGGCGCCGCTGACCTCCACCTTGCCCTCACTGTCGTCAAAGAGCCCGGTACGCACCGGGATCAGCTTGTGCTTGCCACCCGCCTCGACGACCTCGACGGCGTAACCGCCTCCGGCGAGCGCCAGCAGCGCGTTCACGGGCACCGACAGCACGTCCTTCACGGTGTCGGAGACGATGGCCACCTGGACGGGTGCCTGGTCGAGCCCGCCGGTGGCCTTCGGGTCCTTCGGCTTGATCTGCACCTCGATCGTGGTCTTGTCGTCGGCCTGCTTCGCCACCTTCCCCACCGATGACACCTCGCCGTCGGTCGACTTGCCGTTGGGGAGGGTGATGGTCACCTTGTCGCCGACCGCCACTCCGGTCTGCTGGCTGGCGTTGAGCTCGACGGTGACCTGCCGCTGGGTCGAGGAGACCTGCAGCACGTTCTGCCCCTGCCCGGCCGGGCCGCCGCGTACGGCCCCGGACTTGATGACCCGGACCTCCTCGGCGGGCAGGAACACGGCCTGCCCGAGCGACAGTTCACCCGTCTCCTTCAGACCGACGTCCTCCTGCAGCTCCTCGAGCGCATAGAAGGTCTGCATGCTGAAGTAGTCCGAGTCGGGGTCGATCTGCGCCTTGGTGGCGTACTTGAGGCTGACGAGTGCGGCGTTGAGCTGCCGCACATCGGCTCCCTCGGCGCCGTAGGCCAGATCGCGGTACACCGGCTCGGCGGCGCCCTGGAGCATCACCACCGGCTTGCCGCTCACGCGGTAGAGCACCTCGCCCTGGCTGATCACATCGCCCACGGCGGGCAGCTTGGTGATGGTGCCCTTGGCGTTGTTGACGACGTCGTACGAACCCGCGTAGCCGAGCGTCCCGTTCTCCAGGGTGCGGGCCGACAAGGAGCCCTGGGTGACCTTCGCCAGCCCGGTGGGGGCGCTGGTCCTGGCCGACGAGTCCTTCTCGGACTTCTTGAACGGATCGGCCACGACGACGCCCGCGCCCGCCGCGACCACGATCGCCACGACGACGATCGCGGTCAGCCCGCGCCGCTTGCGCCGCGCCGGTGGTGGCGCGCTCTGCCGCTCCGGGGGGCTCGCTTCCTCGTCCTCGGTCGGGGTCTGGGTCGCACTCACGCCGAGCCCCCACCGGGCTTATTGGGCTCCATGTTGCGCAGAGACTCCGGCTGGTACTGCTTGCAGGCGTCCTCCGCCTTCTTGAACTGCGGAGTGGTCGGGTCGACCTCCAGCTTGAAGCCACCGTTCTCGTCCGGGTCGGGGAAGCTGGGCACACCGTTCTTGCGCATGCACTTGGCGTACTTGAGCTTGTCCTCGGTCGGCCACACATCGCCCGGACCGCCGCCACCCTCCTGCGGGGGCGGGGCCGGCATGTACTGCTTGCAGGCCTTCTCGGCCTTCTGGAACTCCGACGACTGCGGGTCGATTCCGGCGCCCATGCCCTCACCGGGCTTCGGGTCCTTGAAATCGGGCAGGCCGTTCTTCCGCATGCACTCCGCGAATTTCAGCCCGTCCCCTTGTGTACCGGCCTCCGGCTTCTTGGACTCCGAGTTCTTCCCGGAGCCCACACTGGCCACGCTCTTATCGGGTTCGTCGTTGTCGCCACAGGCAGTGGCGAGCAAGGCGACCCCGGTCAGCAGCGCCGCCAGTGCGGTGGTGCGCCGCAGCCTCTTCTTGGGTGCGGCACTGCCATCCGACGGCCGCTCCGTGATAACCACCATGCCACTGTCCCCATTCCTTCGGGATTTCCTGTACCTCCTGTTTTAGCGAGGGGGCGGTTTCGCTGAGGTTTCAGTGGGGGGGCGGGGGTGGGGTGCGGTCGGATATACGCAGGTCCCGGCGCGCCGGGCATGCGGAAGCCCCGGGCCGCCGGAGGGTTGGTCCGGCGGCCCGGGGCAGAGGTGGCGCCCGGCAGGGCACCGCGCGGGGTTACGCGCGGAGGGCCCACGTGGGCCTACGCGGGGCCGGGCGGGTCCGCGCAGGGTTACGCCGGGCCCGGCGCCCCTGCGGGCAGGTGCTGCTCGCAAGCCTTGTGGGCGTCCCGGAACTCGGGCGACTTGACGTCGATCCCGGCCTCCTCGGGGGCGAAACCGCCGCCCTTCGGATCGGGGAAGTCGGGCACGCCGTTCTTCCGCATACAGTCCACGTACTTCGTCAGATCGGGCATCCCACCGGGCGGCGGGGAAGCCCGGCGCCCTTCGGGCATCAGCCGCTCGCAGGCTTTCTCCGCCTTCTTGTACGCATCGCCCTTGACGTCGATACCGCTGCTCGGGTCGAGCAGAATCGACCCGTCCGCGGCCGGATCGGGAAAGTCCGGCACGCCATTGTCCCGAAGGCATTCGACGAAGGCCATGCTTTTGGCCCTCTTGTCCCCCGCCCCGGCGCTGCCGGAGGACTTCGGGGAATCATCGGAGCCGAGCGCGAAACCCAATCCGCCCGCCACCATCGCGATCGCCACGGCGGCCCCCAGCGAAACGAGCAGAATGCCTAATCTGCCCCGTCGGCGCATGCCCTCGGGCGGCTCGCCCGCGGCCGCGTTCTCCTTCTCGTCCATACTCTCTCTCCACCCTCTCCCTAATTCTCCGTCAGCAGCTGCGCGGAAATGAGCCGACCGATCGTTTCGACGGGCTCTCCGGTGAGCATCCCGTCGTGATCGGAGGCGATCCGGACCGATTCGACATGCCCGTCGACGTACGACGCCCAGCTGTCCGGAGCCAGCTGCGCGGGAGCCGACGCGGGCCGACCCTCCGCGGCGACGAAGAGCAGCAGTTCTCCGCGGAAGACGCCGGGCGTGTGGTGCTGGAGCAGCCGGTTGTTGTTCGCGTTGACCCTCTGGATCTCGGAGAGCATCCGCACCCGCTTGCGCCGCCCGCCGCGGGGCCCTTCGGCGGGCTCGGCGGAGGGCTCGTGGGGCTCGGCGGAGGGCTCGTCGGCCGGTTCCGCCTCGTCGGCGTCCGGGTAGCCATCGAGGCTGACCAGGAGGTCCACCGTTTCGCCCTGCTGCTGCAGCAGCGCCGCCATCGCATGGGCCACGGTGCCACCGAACGACCAGCCGAGGAGGTGGTAGGGCCCGGCCGGCTGCACGGTCCGGATCCTCGCCACGTAGTCCGCGGCCATCTCCTCGACCGTCCGCGGCAGTGACTCATCCGTGCCGAAGCCACGAGCCTGCAACGCGTAGACCGGGCGGTCCGGCGGCAGGTGGTCCGCGAGTTCCGCGTAGCAGCGCCCCAGCCCGGTGCTCGGGTGGACGCAGAACACGGGCGGCCGGTCGCCTTCGGCCCGTAGCGGCAGCAACAGGCCGGTGTCGTCGGAGCCGGTGCGGGTGGTGCCATCCGCCGTAGCGTCGAGCAGCCGGGCCACGTCGGCCACCGTCGGAGCGGTGAACAACGCGCGGATGCTCACCTCGGCGCCGAGGACGGCACGGATCTGGGCAATCAGCTTCATCACCAGGATCGAGTCGCCACCCAGCTCGAAGAACGACGCCTCGGCACCCACCTCGTCCAGGCCCAGCACCTCGGCGAAGAGCGCACACAGGCGCTCCTCGGTGGGCGTCTCCGGACCACGTCCCGCCATCGCCGCACCGGTGAAGTCAGGAGCGGGGAGTGCGGCCCGGTCCAGCTTCCCGTTCACCGTGACAGGCAGCGCGCCGAGCGTCACGAACACGGCCGGGACCATGTAGTCGGGCAGCCGATCAGCGAGGAACACCCGCAACTGGGTGACATCGGCCGGGCCGTCCGGCACGACGTAAGCAACCAGCCGCTTGTCCCGCGTACGGTCCTCCCGGGCGATCACCGCCACCTGGCCGACGCTCGGATGGGCGGCTAGGGCGGTCTCGATCTCACCGGGCTCGACCCGGAAACCACGCACCTTGACCTGGTCGTCCACACGGCCGCCGAAGATGAGCTGTCCCTCCGCGGTCCACTTGGCGAGGTCACCCGTGCGATACATCCGCCCGCCTGTGAACGGACACGCGACGAAGCGTTCCGCAGTCAGCCCGGGGCGACCGAGATAGCCACGTGCGAGGCCCGGACCCGCGACATACAGCTCACCCAGCACCCCCGCGGGGACGGGGTGGAGACGCTCATCGAGGACGAATGCCCGAGTGTTGGCGATGGGCCGCCCGATGGGCACCGGGCCCGAGCCGGACGCCTCCAAGGGCTCGCTCATCGTCGCGCACACGGTCACCTCGGTCGGACCATACGCATTGACCACCCGCCGCCCCGGCGCCCACCGCTCCACCAACCCCGGCGGACACACCTCGCTGGCCACCACCACCGTGCCCAGACTCTCGGGCAACTCCTCCACCGTAGCCAGCACCGACGGCGACACCGTCACATGCGTGACGCCCAGCGCCGTGGCCGTCGCGCCCAGCGAGCCGTTGGGCGGGAGCCTGTCCGAGTCGGCCATCACCAGGGCGGCGCCCGAGAGCAGCGCCATGAACAGCTCCCACACCGAAGCGTCGAAGCTCAGCGAGGCCAACTGCAGCACCCGCGCATCAGCACCCACCGCGAACCGCTCGATCTGCGCGCTGACGAGGTTCCCGATGCCGCGATGCGTCACCGCCACGCCCTTGGGACGGCCCGTCGAGCCCGACGTGTAGATCACGTACGCCACGTCGTCCACGCTCACGGAGACCACCGGCGCCGCGTCCACGTCCACGTCCACGTCCACGTCCACGGAGTGAACGGCGGACGGATCCCACATCAGGCACTCCGCCCCGTCCGGGACCAGCTGCCTGGTCTCCTCGGAGCAGATGACCAGCGCAGGCGCCGAGTCCTCAACCATCCACCCGACCCGCTCCACCGGATACGCCGGATCCACCGGCACAAACCCCGCCCCAGCCTTGGCAATCCCCAGCAACACCGCCACCACATCAACCGACCGCTCCAACACCACAGCGACCAGATCACCGCACCCCACACCCCGCGCGGCTAACACACCCGCCACCCGCTCCGACCGATCCCGCAACTCCCCGTACGACCACTCCTCACCACCCGCACCCACCACCGCCACCGCACCCGGAGACAGCCCGGCCCGCTCGTCGAACAACTCCCCCAACGGCCGCACGGGAGCGTCCCGCTCGGTGGCGTTCCATACCTCCAGCACCCGCTCCCGCTCGGCGCCATCGAGCACCTCGAACTCACTCACCCGAGCGGAAGGGTCAGCCGCGACCTGGTCCAGCAATCGCGCCAGCCGCTCGGCCAGCCCCTCCACCGTCCGTTGGTCAAAGAGGTCGGTGGCATAAAGGAACGCGCCGCGGATCCCGCCCGGGTTGCCGTCGCCATCGCGGTGCTCGGCCAAATCCAGGGCCAGATCCACCCGTGCCGAAGCCTCCGCCCCCGACTCCAACGGACGCACCCGCAACCCCGGCAAATCCCACAACCGCCCCCCACCCGCAGGCGCACCCTGAAGCCCCAACGACACCTGAAACAGCGGATTACGCCCCAACGACCGAGCAGGATTGAGATCCTCCACCAACCGCTCAAACGGCACATCCTGATGGGCATACCCGTCCAGATCCGCCTCCCGCACCCGGGACAACAACTCCACAAAGGTCGGGTCGCCACTCACATCACTCCGCAACACCAGCGTGTTGACGAAGAACCCCACCAGCCCGTCCAAGGCCGCATCCCCACGCCCCGCCACCGCCGTACCGACCGGAATGTCCTTCCCCGCACCCATCCGCGACAGCAGGGCGGAGATGGCGGCGTGCATCACCATGAACATCGTCGCCCCACCCCGTTGGGCGAGCTCCGTGAGCTGGGCATGGGTTTCCGCGGTGATGGCGACCGGCACTTCGCCACCGCGGAAGGACGACACCGCCGGCCGGGGCCGATCCGTCGGCAGGAGGAGTTCCTCCGGCGCACCGGCCAGCGCATCACGCCAATAGCCGAGCTGGCCACTGATCACACTGTCCGGATCCTCCAGGTCACCCAGAACCTCACGCTGCCACAGCGCATAGTCCGCGTACTGCACCGGCAACGGCTCCCAGCCGGGCGCACGACCCGCCCGCCGCGCCGCATACGCCACCCCGATCTCCCGACCCAACACACCCATCGACCAACCATCAACCGCGATGTGATGCGCCACGATCAACAGCACATAGTCGGACGGCCCCGTCTTCAACAGCCGTGCACGCCACGGCAGATCAACGCTCAGGTCAAAACCTCGGGCGGCATAGCCGCCGAGTACCTCCCGCAGGTGTTCCTCCGCGGTCTCCACGACGATCAGCGGCGGCCGACCCGCCTCGCCCGTCAACACATGCTGGCGCGGTTCACCATCGGTCTCGGGAAAGACCGTACGCAAACTCTCGTGCCGGTCGGCGACGTCCCCGAGCGCCGCCTCCAGAGCAACCCTGTCGAGCTCACCGGAGAGCCGGAGCGCCAGCGGGAGGTTGTACACCGCGCCGTCGCCGACGCCTTCGAGGCGGTTGAGGAACCACATCCGCTGCTGGGCGTACGACAGCGGCAGCACCTCCGGGCGTGGCCGAGCGGTCAGCGCCTGCTGGGCGGTTCCGTCCTCCGTACCGTCGAGCAGCCGGGCCACGTCGGCCACCGTCGGAGCGGTGAACAACGCGCGGATGCTCACCTCGGCGCCGAGGACGGCACGGATCTGGGCGATCAGCTTCATCACCAGGATCGAGTCGCCACCGAGTTCGAAGAACGACGCCTCGGCACCCACCTCGTCCAGGCCCAGCACCTCGGCGAAGAGCGCACACAGGCGCTCCTCGGTGGGCGTCTCCGGACCACGTCCCGCCATCGCCGCACCAATGAAGTCAGGAGCGGGGAGTGCGGCCCGGTCCAGCTTCCCGTTCACCGTGACAGGCAGCGCGCCGAGCGTCACGAACACAGCCGGGACCATGTAGTCCGGCAGCCGACCAGCGAGGAACGCCCGCAACTGGGTGACGTCGGCCGGGCCATCCGGCACAACGTAAGCAACCAGCCGCTTGTCCCCGGCGCGATCCTCCCGAGCGATCACCGCCACCTGGCCAACCCCCTCGTGGGCGGCGAGAGCAGTCTCGATCTCACCGGGCTCAACCCGGAAACCACGCACCTTCACCTGGTCATCCGCACGGCCGCCGAAGATGAGCTGTCCCTCCGCGGTCCACTTGGCGAGGTCACCCGTGCGATACATCCGCCCGCCTGTGAACGGACACGCGACGAAGCGTTCCGCAGTCAGCCCGGGGCGACCGAGATAGCCACGTGCGAGGCCCGGACCCGCGACATACAGCTCACCCAGCACTCCCACGGGGACGGGGTGGAAACGCTCGTCCAGCACATAGACAGCGGTGTTGGGGTTCGGCCGCCCGATGGGCACCGGGCCCGAGCCGGACGCCTCCAGGGGCTCGCTCATCGTCGCGCACACGGTCACCTCGGTCGGACCATACGCATTGACCACCCGCCGCCCCGGCGCCCACCGCTCCACCAACCCCGGCGGACACACCTCGCTGGCCACCACCACCGTGCCCAGACTCTCGGGCAACTCCTCCACCGTGGCCAGCACCGACGGCGACACCGTCACATGGGTGACACCGAGCTCCGCCACCACCTCGCTCAACGACCCATTGGGCGGGAGCCTGTCCGAGTCCACCATCACGAGCGCGGCGCCCGAGAGCAGCGCCATGAACAGCTCCCACACCGAAGCGTCGAAGCTCAGCGAGGCCAACTGCAGAACCCGCGCATCAGCGCCCACCGCGAACCGCTCGATCTGGGCACTGGCGAGGTTCCCGATGCCGCGATGCGTCACCGCCACGCCCTTCGGCCGCCCCGTCGAGCCCGACGTATAGATCACATACGCCACATCATCGACATCCACCGGAACAGCGGGCCCAGGCTCCGCCACCGCATCCGACGGAACCCACACCAAGCACTCCGCCCCGTCCGGGACCAGCTGCCTGGTCTCCTCGGAGCAGATGACCAGCGCAGGTGCCGAGTCCTCAACCATCCACCCGACCCGCTCGGCCGGATACGCCGGATCCACCGGCACAAACCCCGCCCCAGCCTTGGCAATCCCCAGCAACACCGCCACCACATCAACCGACCGCTCCAACACCACAGCGACCAGATCACCACGCCCCACACCCCGCGCGGCCAACACACCCGCCACCCGATCCGACCGATCCCGCAACTCCCCGTACGACCACTCCTCACCACCCGCACCCACCACCGCCACCGCACCCGGCGACAGCCCGGCCCGCTCGTCGAACAACTCCCCCAACGGCCGCACGGGAACCTCTCGCTCGGTGGCGTTCCACTCCTCCAGCACCCGCCCCCGCTCGCCCGGACCCAGCACGGCGACCTCACTCACCCGAGCCGCGGGATCCGAAGCGACCTGCTCCAACACCCGCACCAGCCGCTCGGCCAGCCCCTCCACCGTCCGCTGGTCAAAGAGGTCGGTGGCATAAAGGAACGCGCCGTCTAGCCCGCCCGGGTTGCCGTCGCCATCGCGGTGCTCGGCCAAATCCAGGGCCAGATCCACCCGTGCCGAAGCCTCCGCCCCCGACTCCAACGGACGCACCCGCAACCCCGGCAAATCCCACAACCGCCCCCCACCCGCAGGCGCACCCTGAAGCCCCAACGACACCTGAAACAGCGGATTACGCCCCAACGACCGAGCAGGATTGAGATCCTCCACCAACCGCTCAAACGGCACATCCTGATGGGCATACCCGTCCAGATCCGCCTCCCGCACCCGGGACAACAACTCCACAAAGGTCGGGTCGCCACTCACATCACTCCGCAACACCAGCGTGTTGACGAAGAACCCCACCAACCCGTCCAAGGCCGCATCCCCACGCCCCGCCACCGCCGTACCGACCGGAATGTCCTTCCCCGCACCCATCCGCGACAGCAGCAGCGCCAGCGCCGCCTGGACGACCATGAACATCGTGGCCCGCCCGCGCTGGGCGAGCGCCACCAGCCGGGCGTGGGCCTGCGGGCTCACCCGGACCGGTACGGATCGGCCACGGAAGGAGGACACGACGGGCCGGGGCCGGTCCGTCGGCAGGACGAGCTCCTCCGGCGCACCGGCCAGCGCATCACGCCAATAGCCGAGCTGGCCACTGATCACACTGTCCGGATCCTCCAGGTCACCCAGAACCTCACGCTGCCACAGCGCATAGTCCGCGTACTGCACCGGCAACGGCTCCCAGCCGGGCGCACGACCCGCCCGCCGCGCCGCATACGCCACCCCGATCTCCCGACCCAACACACCCATCGACCAACCATCAACCGCGATGTGATGCGCCACGATCAACAGCACATACTCAGACGACCCCGTCTTCAACAGCCGCACCCGCCACGGCAGATCAACACTCAGATCAAAGCCGCGAGCGGAATGCGCCGCCAGGGCCTGCGGCAACTCCTGCTCCGCCGTTTCCACCACCACGAGCGACGGTCGGCCGGCGTCATCCGCCAGCACATGCTGACGCGGCTCGCCATCGGTCTCGGGAAAGACCGTACGCAGACTCTCGTGCCGGTCGGCGACGTCCCCGAGCGCCGCCTCCAGAGCAACCCTGCCGAGCTCGCCGGAGACCCGGAGCGCCAACGGCAGGTTGTAGCCCGCGCCTTCCCCCGCGCCTTCGAGGCGGTTGAGGAACCACATCCGGCGCTGGGCGTACGACAGGGGTACGGTGTCCGGCCGGGGGCACGGCACCAGCGCGGGGCGGGCCCGGCCGTCCGCGTTGCCTTCTTCCTCGATACGGCGGGAGAGCAGGGCGACCGTGGTGGCGGTGAAGAGTTCACGGATGGTGATCCGGGTGTCGAGCACCGCCCGGACCCGGGCGATGAGCCGCATCGCCAGGAGTGAGTCACCGCCGAGCTCGAAGAAGGAGGCATCAGCGGCGACCCGCTCCACGCCGAGCACCTCGGCGAAAAGCCCACAGAGGATCTCTTCGGTCGGAGTGGCCGGACCCCGGCCCGCCACGGTGACTGTGGCATCGGGGGCCGGGAGCTTCGCTCGGTCCAGCTTGCCGTTGACCGTCAACGGCAGCGCATCCAGCACGACGACGGTCGGGACCATGTACTCCGGCAACCGGTCCGCCGCGAACTCCCGCACGGCCGCCACGTCCAGGTCCCCACCAGGGACCACGTACGCGACCAGCCGCTTGTCCCCCGGCCCGTCCTCCCGGACCACCACCGCAACCTGCCCCACGCCCTCACAGGCCCCCACAACTGCCTCGATCTCGCCGGGCTCGACGCGGAAACCACGGACCTTGACCTGCTCGTCGACGCGCCCCGCGAAGACCAGATCACCCTCGGCGGTCCACTTCGCCAGGTCGCCACTGCGATACATCCGGCCGCCCGGCGCAGCGAAGGGACACGCAACGAAACGCTCCGCCGATAGCCCCGGACGACCGATATAGCCCCGGGCCAGACCCGCACCGGCGATATAGACCTCGCCGATCACGCCAAAAGGCACCGGCCGGAGGAACGGGTCCAGCACAAACACCTTGTTGTTGGGCAGCGGCCGACCGATAGGGGGCGCAGTCTCCAACCCGGTCTTCAGTGCGGTCGCGGTGGCGGTGGTGATGACAGTGGCCTCGGTCGGGCCGTACGTGTTCCACACCCGCGCACCCGCCGACCACCGACCAGCCAGCTCCGCACTCAACCGCTCCGCACCCAGCACCCAATTGCTCACACCCGCCACAGCGTCCGGATCCAGCACCCCCAGCAGCGACGGCACCACACTCGCCACCCGCACCCCACACCGGCCGATCATCTCCGCCAGCGCCTGCGGATCCTTACGCTCCTCCGCGCTCGCCACCGCCAAAGTGCCACCAGCGGCCAACGTCACGACGACATCGAGAACAGCGGCATCAAAGCTGAATGACGCGAACTGCAACGCCACCACACCCGCGTCCACACCCAACACCGGACGCATCGCCTCAGCCAGATTCGCCACACCACCATGCCCGACAGCCACCCCCTTCGGCCGCCCCGACGAACCCGACGTATAAATCACATACGCCAACTGACCGGGGACAACGACCCTCCCCAGCGGCTCCGCCGAGAACCCGTCCACCTCCTCCATACGCACAACGCGGGCGTCACCGACCGGCACCCCGGCCAAGCTCTCCGACGTACCGAGAACCACCCCGGCGCCACTGTCCGCGATCACAAAGCCCAACCGCTCCGCCGGATACTCCGGATCCAGCGGAACAAACGCACCACCGGCCTTCCACACCCCCAGCTCCGCCACCACCATGTCCACCGACCGCGCCATACACAACGCAACCCGCGACTCCCGACCCACCCCAACCCCGCTCAACAACCGCGCCAGCCGGTTCGCCCGCCGATCCAACTCCCCATACGACAACGCCTCACCACCACACCGCACCGCCACCACATCCGGCGCCACCCCAACCCACCCCTCAAACCGCTCCACAACCGAACCACCAGGCACCGCAGCCCCCGTGGCATTCCACTCCCCCACCACCCGAGCCCGCTCCACCTCCCCCAACACATCCAGCCGACCGACCAACGTCTCCGGATCGGCCGCCATCTGCCCCAGCACCCGGAGCACCTGGTCGACCAGCCCCTGGGCCGTCTCCTCGTCGAACAGGTCCGGCCGGTAGCTCAGCCGCATGCCCAGGCCGCCGCTCGGGCCGACCACCAGGCCGAGCGGGTAATTGATCGACTCCCGGAGTCCATGCTCGGTGAACTTCAGGCCGCCCGGTCCGCGTCGTTCGGCCTCGTCACCCGATGGCTTGCCGCCCGGCGGCTTCCGGGCGTTCGTGCCCGAGGGGAAGCTCTCGAACGCCATGATGGTGTCGAACGTCGCCCCGGGCCCGGCCTGCCGCTGGATGTCGCTGAGGCTCAGGTACTGGTAGTCCACCAGCACCGCCTGCTCGGCCTGCAGCTCCGCCAGCAGTTCGGCCACCGACTGCGCCGGGTCGAAGCGCACGCGTACGGGCACGGTGTTGATGAAGAGCCCCAGCATGCTCTCCATGCCCGGCAGGTCCAGCGGCCGTCCGGCCACGCTGGCGCCGAACACCACATCCCGTCGGCCGGTCAGCTTGCCGACGACGAGAGCCCAGGCGGCCTGAACGACGGTGTTCAGAGTGAGGCCGTGGAAGCGGCGCGTCAGGTCGCGCAGCGCCTGGTCCAGCTCCTTGCTCGCCCTGCCGGACACCATGGCGGAGTGGGCCAACGTCCCGTTGTACTCGGCCGGGGCCACCAGCGTCGGCTCATCCGCCCCGGCCAGTGTCTTCCGCCAGGCCGCCATGGCTTCTTCCTTGTTCTGGCGGGCGAGCCAGGCCAGATACTCGCGGTACGGGGTGACGGGCGGCAGACCGTGTGCGCTGCCCCCGGCCTCGTAACACGTCCACAACTCCCGCATCAGCACCGGCAGCGACCAGCCGTCCAACAGAATGTGATGCAGCGTGACCATCATCCGGTACTCATCCGGCCCGACCTTGACCAGCAACACCCTCAGCAACGGCGGCACCGCCAGGTCGAAACGCCGCTCCCGCTCCTCGATCCCCAACCGCTCCGACTCCGCACGGGCCACATCCGCGTCCAGCCCGGACAGATCCTCCTCCCGCCACGGCAGGGTCACCCGGCGCATGATGAGCTGGACCGGGGCACCGGAGGCACGTCGCTGGAATCCGGCACGCAGGCTCTCGTGGCGGTCGAGCAGCGCTTGCCAGGACGCCCGCAGCACCGCGGAGTCAAGCTTGCCCTCCAGGCCGGTGATCATCTGCTCAACGTAGACGTCGATGCCCTCCTCGTCGTACACCGCATGAAACAGCAGGCCCTCCTGCAGCGGCGACAGCGGCCATACCCCCACCAGAGCGGAGTCGGTCATCTCAAGCTCCTTCGTCCATCTGCTGCGCTGTCGCTTCGAACTCGTCCAACTCGCTCTGGCTGATGTCCACCAAGGGGAAGTCGGAGGGGGTGTATCCACCGATACCGGTGTCGGCGCCGATGTCCGTGGTGTGTGTGGCCAGCCCGGTGAGCATCGCGGCCCAGCCGTCCAGCAGGCTCCGGGCGGCCGACTCCGCCAGCAGCTCGGACGGCCAGGACACGATGAGGGTGAGCTGGGGGCCGTCGGGCAGGTCGTGGACGACGCCCATGACCTCCAGGGCGTGCATGACCGGGATCCGGTCGTTGGCGCCGCCACCTCGGCCGCCGTCGCCGACGGTCTGCCAGGCATGGCGCTCGACGGGCCGCTGACCCTGTTCGCTCTGGTTCCGCTGGCCGGGGAATCGGCCCAGGTAGTTGAAGCCGATCTGGGCGGCGGGCAGGGCGGCAAGGGCGGGTGCGGTCTCGGGGTTGAGATACCGGAGCATCCCGTAGCCGAGCCCATCGCCGGGGACGGCGCGGAGCTGTTCCTTGATGCGCTTGATGGCCCGTCCCGCCGCGGCCCCGCCGGAGCGCAGCTCCATGACGTCCGCGACGCCGACGTCCAGCCGCACCGGGTAGCTGCTGGTGAACCAGCCGACCGTGCGTGTCAGGTCCACCCCCTCCGCCAGCGGGATCCGGCCGTGGCCCTCGAGATCCAGCAGGACCCCGGCCGTGTCCTGGCCCTGGCGGCGGCGCCACTCGGCCAACGCGGCGGTCAGGCCGGTCAGCAGTACGTCGTCGACGCCCGCGTGGAACGCCGTCGGCACGCTGGTCAGCAGCGCCGATGTGACCTCCGTGGACACCTTCACCGACAGCTGCCGGACCGTGGTGCCGAGGTCCCGGTCCGGGTCCACCGGCCGCGAGGTGAGGAGGGGATCGTTGCCGTCGAACTGCTGCGTCCAGGCGGTGAGTTCGGCGAGTCGTCGTTGGCCCGTGGCTTCGGTCCGCAGGCTGCGAGCCCAGTGCCGGAAGGAGGTGGGTACGGGCTCCAGCACGACCTCACGGCCGGCGGCCAGCTCGGTGTACGCCTCGGCCAGATCTGGCACGAGGACGCGCCAGGAGACACCGTCCACCACCAGGTGGTTGAGGAGTATCAGCAGCCGTCCGGGGATGTCCGGTCCGAGGTCGAACCAGATCACCTGCAGCATCACACCCGCTCGCGGATCGAGCCGGTCCGCGGCGGCCCGCGACTGCTCGGCGATCAGGCGCTCGAGGTCACTCCCGGCCGCGCCGGCATCGATCCGGTGTATCCACGAGGCCACGGACACGGTCGGGGGGACGAGGAGGCGGGTGGCGGGCTCGGTCTCCAGCCGCGCCCGCAGGATGTCGTGGTGGTCGACCACCGCCTGCACGGCACCGGTCAGCGTCTCCAGCCGCATCCCTGCCGGAGCCACCACCACCGTGGACTGGAACACCGCACCGATACGCTCTGCTCCGGCCCGGTTCAGCAGCTCATGCATCACCGGGGTCAATGGCACCTCGCCCGTGCCCGGGTCGCCACTCCCCTCCAGACCACCGGGAGCAGACGCATCACCGGCCACCAGCGCCAGCTCCGCCGGGGTCCGTCGCTCGAACACCTGCCGGGCGCTCACCACCAGACCGGCCTTACGCGCCCTCGACACCAGCAGCATCGACATGATCGAGTCACCGCCGAGCTCGAAGAACGACGCATCGGCACTGACCGGCTCCACGCCGAGCACCTCGGCGAAGAGCCCACAGAGGAGCTCTTCGGTCGGAGTGGCCGGGCCCCGGCCCGCCACGGTGACTGTGGCGTCGGGGGCGGGGAGTGCGGCGCGGTCCAGCTTGCCATTGACGGTGAGCGGCAGCGCGTCCAGCACGACGACCGCCGGAACCATGTACTCCGGCAGCCGCCCAGCGGCGAACGCGCGTACCGCCGCGACGTCCAGCTCCCCGTCGGGGACGACGTAGGCGACCAGCTGCTTGTCCCCCGGCCCATCCTCGCGGACCACCACCGCGGCCTGGGCCACGTCCTCACAGGCGGCCAGCACTGCCTCGATCTCGCCGGGCTCGACACGGAAACCACGGACCTTGACCTGCTCATCGACCCGTCCGGCGAAGACCAGATCACCCTCGGCGGTCCACTTCGCCAGATCGCCACTGCGATACATCCGACCGCCCGGCGCGGCGAACGGGCAGGCGACGAAACGCTCGGCGGACAGATCCGGCCGACCGAAATAGCCCCGGGCCAGCCCGGCACCGGCGATATAGACCTCGCCCGTGACACCTACGGGAACCGGCTTGAGGAACGCGTCAAGCACATAGACGCGGGCATTGGGGAGGGGACGGCCAATCGGTGGAGCCTCCTCCAGCGCGGCATCCAGCGGAGTGGTGGTGGCGGTGGTGATGACGGTGGCCTCGGTCGGCCCGTACGTGTTCCACACCCGCGCACCCGCCGACCACCGCCCGGCCAGCTCCGCACTCAACCGCTCCGCACCCAGCACCCAATTGCTGACACCCGGAACGGCATCCGGATCCAGCACCCCCAGCAGCGACGGCACCACACTCGCCACCCGCACCCCACACCGGCCGATCATCTCCGCCAGCACCTGCGGATCCTTACGCTCGGCCGCGGTGGCGACGGCGAGAGTGCCACCGGCGGCGAGGGTCACAGCGACATCGAGGACGGCGGCATCAAAGCTGAATGACGCGAACTGCAACGCCACCACACCTGCGTCCACACCCAACACCGGACGCATCGCCTCAGCCAGATTCGCCACACCACCATGCCCGACAGCCACCCCCTTCGGCCGCCCCGTCGAACCCGACGTATAAATCACATACGCCAACTGACCGGGAGCGATAACCGTCCCCAGCGGCTCAGCGGAGACGCCATCCGCCTGCTCCATACGCACGACGCGGGCCCCACCGACCGGCACCCCGGCCAAGCTCTCCGACGTACCGAGAACCACCTCGGCACCACTGTCCACGATCACAAAGCCCAACCGCTCCGCCGGATACTCCGGATCCAGCGGAACAAACGCACCACCGGCCTTCCACACCGCCAACTCCGCCACCACCATGTCCACCGACCTCGGCAGACACAGCGCAACCCGCGACTCCGGACCGACACCCACTTCCGTCAAAAGCCGCGCCAAGCGATTCGCCCGCCGGTCCAACTCCCGGTAAGACAGCGCCTCTTCACCGCATCGCACCGCCACCACATCCGGCGCCGCCGCAACCCGCGCCTCGATGCGCTCCACGATCGAACCGGCGGGCAGCGTGGTCTCGGTGGCATTCCACTCCGCCACCACCCGAGCCCGCTCCACCTCCCCCAACACATCGATCTCACTGACCCGCACCCCCGGATCCGCCGCCACCGCCTCCAACACCCGCACCAACCGCCCCGCCAACCCCCGCGCCGTACCCTCATCAAACAAATCCACCGCAAACAGCAACGCCCCGCCCAACCCCGCCGGCGCCCCCACACCATCACGGTGCTCAATCAGCGTGACCGACAGATCGAAGCGGGCCACGGGGTCCGCGGTCGAGGGCAGCGTGTCGACCTCCAGGCCGGGCAGCTCCCACTTCTCCGGCGCGGCGCTCTGGAGCGCCAGCATGACCTGGAACAGCGGGTTGCGGGCCAGCGATCGCTCCGGGCTCAGCACATCCACCAGCCGCTCGAACGGCACGTCCTGATGCGCGTACGCCGCCAGACCGGTCTCCCGTACCCGCGCCAGCACCTCGCTGAACGTCGGGTCGGCGCTGACGTCCGTCCGCAAGACCAGCGTGTTGACGAAGAACCCGGCCAGGGCGTCCATGGCCTCGTCGCCACGACCTGCGATCGCGGTGCCGATGGGGATGTCCGTGCCCGCGCCCAACCGGGTCAGCAGCACAGCCAGTGCGGCCTGGGCGACCATGAACATGGTGGCGTTGCCCTGCTGGGCGGCCGCCACCAGCCGGGCGTGGGTCTCGGCGTCCACGTGCAGGGGCACCGTGCCGCCCCGGAAGGAGGACGCGGGCGGGCGCGGCCGGTCGGTCGGCAGCGTCAGCTCCTGGGGCGCGTCGGCCAGGGCCGCACGCCAGTAGTCCAGCTGGCCGCTGATCACGCTGTCCGGGTCCTCGATATCGCCCAGTACCTCGCGCTGCCACAGCGCGTAGTCCGCGTACTGCACCGGCAGCGGCTCCCACCCCGGCGCACCACCCGCCCGACGGGCGGCGTACGCCACGCCGATGTCCCGGGCGAGTACGCCCATCGACCAGCCGTCCACCGCGATGTGATGCGCCACGAGCAACAGCACGTATTCCGTGGGCCCGGTCGCCAACAACCGGATGCGCCAGGGCAGGTCGGCGCTCAGCTCGAAGCCACGCCCGGAGTGCGCCGCCACGGTCGCGCCGAGTTGGTCCGGTGTGGTCTCCACGACGATCAGCGGCGGCCGGCCCGCGTCGCCCTCCAGCACCTGCTGCCGGGGCTCGCCGTCCGTCTCGGGGAAGATCGTGCGCAGGCTCTCGTGCCGGTCGGCGACATCGCCCAGCGCGGCCTCCAGAGCGGCGACGTCCAGGTTTCCCGATATCCCTAGCGCCAGCGGCAGGTTGTAGCCCGCACCCTCGCCGACGCCTTCGAGCCGGTTGAGGAACCACATCCGCTGCTGGGCGTACGAGAGCGGCAGCACCTCCGGCCTCGGCCGCGGCGTCAGCGCGGCCCAGGTGGTGCCGTCCTCGCGGGCGTCGAGCAGCCGGGCGACCCCGGCCACCGTCGGCGCCGTGAACAGCCTGCCGATCCCGATGTCGGTGTCCAGCACCGACCGGATGCGGGCGATGAGCCGCATGGCGAGCAGAGAGTCGCCGCCCAGCTCGAAGAACGAGTCCTCCGCGCCGACCCGCTCCAGGCCCAGCACCTCGGCGAAGAGCCCGCAAAGGATCTCCTCGGTCGGAGTGGCCGGGCCCCGGCCGGAGGTGGTACCGGCGAAGTCGGGGGCGGGGAGGGCGGCACGGTCCAGCTTGCCGTTGGCGGTGACCGGGAGGGTGTCGAGGGGGACCAGGGCGGCCGGGACCGTGTACTCGGGCAGCCGCTCGGCCATGTATTCCCGCAGCCCAGTCAAGCCACTCTCGCCGTTGCCGTTGGTTACGACGTAGGCCACGAGGCGCTTGTCGCCCTGCCGGTCCTCACGCACGACGACCGCGACCTGGCCGACGCTCTCGTGCGTGGCGAGCACTGCTTCGATCTCACCCGGCTCCACCCGGAAACCACGGATCTTCACCTGCTCATCCACCCGACCCGCGAACACCAACTCACCGTCAGCCGTCCACCGCGCCAGGTCGCCCGTGCGATACATCCGCCCATCCGTGAACGGGCACGCTACGAAGCGCTCCGCCGACAGCCCCGGCCGACCGAGATAGCCGTGAGCGAGCCCGGCACCCGCGAGATAGAGCTCCCCCTTGACGCCCGGGGGTACGGGGTCGAGGTGCTCGTCGAGGACGAACGCCTTGGTGTTGTCGCGCGGCCGACCAATCGGCAACACCGCCGGAGCCACCGCCTCCGGAGCCACCGCGTACGTCGTGGCACACAGCGTGGCCTCGGTCGGACCGTACAAATGCCGGACCACAACCCCCGGACAAGCAGCCTTCACCTGAGCCACCGCACCCGCAGGCACCACATCGCCACCGGTCAGCACCTCCGCCAGACCCGACAAACACTCCGGCGACTCCTCCGCCAGCACACCGAACAAACCAGCCGTGACATGCACAGCCGTCAACCCATGCGCCTTCACCAAACCCGCCAACACCGCCGCATCCACCCGCCCCGACGGCGCCACCACCACCCGACCACCACTGACCAACGGCACCCACACCTCAAACACCGCCGCATCAAACGCATGCGGCGCATGCATCAACACACGACCCCGCGCCGCCGCACTCCAACACCCATCCGCCACCAGCGCGGCCACCGCACCATGGCTGACCGCCACACCCTTCGGCACACCCGTCGAACCAGACGTGAACATCACATACGCCACGTCCCCCGACGAAACCACCACCTCCGGCACACGCAC
>NZ_JAGGLR010000010.1 GCF_017874715.1 Streptomyces iranensis
TGCGTTAGGGAAACGCCCGGTTACATTCCGAACCCGGAAGCTAAGCCTTTCAGCGCCGATGGTACTGCAGGGGGGACCCTGTGGGAGAGTAGGACACCGCCGAACAAATTTTGCAGAGAGAGCCCTGTCGGGACTTCGGTCACCGGCAGGGCTCTTCTCATGTTGTGTTGCGAGCCACTCGGTGTTCATGTTGTCTGGGCACGATGCCGCTCATGGGGACTCCTACGGATGAGCTGCTGCATGAGTTGACCCGGGCGCGTGTGCGACCGGGCGACGAGGTCATCGTGCCGTCCTACGGCACTTCCGAAGCCGCGGAAGCGGTGCTGCTGGCCGGCGCCAGGCCGGTGTTCGTGGACATCGACGCCTATACCTACTGCATAGACCCGGCCGCGGTGGCCGAGGCGCTGACGCCCAGGACCGCGGCCATCGTGGCCATTCACACCTTCGGACATCCCGCCGACATGGCGGCCCTCACCGAGCTCGGCCGGCGGCACGGCGTGCTGGTGATCGGACACGGGGCCGCCGCCGAGCCCGCCGGGGAGATACTGCGACGGCAGGCCAACGCGGCCTATCTGGACGGAAAGCTGCGTGGCGTCCGCACGCCGCCTGTCGCGCCCGGTGTGGAACACACCTACCAGCAATACGTCGTCCGGGTCCCCGGCAACGGTCGGCCGGACCGGGACGCCTTCGCCCGTACGCTGCGTTCTCGCGGCGTCGTATGCCATGTGCCCGTACAGACACCCGCGCACCGCACCGCGCGCTTCCGGCGCGATCTGTGGCTCGCGGAGACCGAGCGCGCGGCCGATGAGTGCCTGGCGCTGCCCGTCGATCCGACCATGTCGCGGCGGGAGTTGCAGCGCGTGGTCTCGGCCTGCAACGCGCTGGGCGGGCTGCTGCAGTCAGCCGCCTGAGCCACGGGGCGAGTGGTCGGGAGCGTACTCGAGTTCGGGTATGATCGATCTCGTCGACGCGCCCCAATAGCTCAGTCGGCAGAGCGTCTCCATGGTAAGGAGAAGGTCTACGGTTCGATTCCGTATTGGGGCTCTCCTGCGAAGGCCCCCGCCAACTGGCGGGGGCCTTCGTCATGTTCGGGCATCGCCGGAGGCCCGGCGATACCCGAACATCTCAGGCGTCGGCGGGCTCGGGCTCCGGGACGCGCATCGCCAGGATCGCCATGTCGTCGGACGGCGGATCCGGGGCGAAGCGCTCGACCGCCCGCAGCACCCGGGCGGCCACCGCGCCCGCCGTAAGGCCGGTGCAGGCCGTGAGGACATCGAGAAGGCCGTCGTCGCCGAGCATCCTGGTGCCCTCGCGCCGCTCCGTCACACCGTCGGTGACGCACAGCAGCACATCGCCAGGGTCGAGCGTCACCGTCTGCTCGTACAGCTCCAGATCCTCCATGACGCCGAGCAGCGGCTGGGGCTCGGCCGCCGCCTCCACGCTGCCGTCCTGGCGCAGCCGGAGCGGCAGCGGGTGTCCGGCGCAGACGACCTTGAGCACCGCGCTGCCGTCGTGCTGCGGCCACAACTCGCCGTAGAGGAGAGTCAGGAAGCGGCTGCGGGCGCCCTCGTCGAGGATCGCCGCGTTGAGCCGCTCCAGGACCGCCGGGCCGCCGAAGCCCTCGCGGGCGAGCAGCCGCAGGGCGTGCCGGGCGAGTCCGGTGACCGCGGCAGCCTCCGGTCCGGTGCCGCAGACGTCGCCGATGGCGAAGCCGTACGCCCCGTCGCGGATCGGGAAGAGGTCGTAGAAGTCGCCGCCGACCTCGTTGCCCTCGCCCGCCGCGCGGTAGATGACCTCGACCTCGACTCCGGGGACCTCGGGCTGCTCGGGCGGCAGCAGACTGCGCTGCAGGGACTGGCTGATCGCGGTGCGCTCCGAGTAGAGCCGCGCGTTGTCCAGCGCGAGCGCGGCCCGGCGGGAGAGATCCTCGGCCAGCTCCAGGTTCTCCTGGCGGAAGTGCTCGTCGGTGGGCTTGCCGAGGATGAGCATGCCGATGACTCGGTTGCGGGCCACCAGGGGCAGTACGACCGTCTCCCCGCCGACCGCGGAGGCGGTCGCGAGCGAGGCGCCGGGGCCGGAGGAGGGGCGGGCTGAGTCGCCGAGGCTGAGGCTGCGCAGCGAGGTGCGCAGGGCGGCGGCGTGGGCCGCGTCGTAGGGGCCGGACCAGCTGCGGGCACCGCCGGTGGGGACCTGCTCCGGTGGGTCGATCTTCATCAGCAGGGCCTTGAGCCCGTCGATGCGGTCCTCGTCCTCATGCAGAACGTACGACAGCTCGGGCTCGGAGGCCTGGTCGGCGACCGTATAGACGGCGCACCAACTGGCCAGCGTGGGCACCGTCATCTGGGCCATGAGCGCCAGTGTCTGATCGCGGTCCAGGGTGCCCGCAAGGAGGTCGGACGCCTCGACGAGGAAGGACAGGGAGCCGCGGCGCAGCCGCTCCAGCTCGGTGAGGCGGGCGCGCTCGACGGCGAGGGCGATGCGGTCGGCGGCGAACTGCAGCCGCAGGGCCTCTTCGTTGCTGTAGCGGGCGGGGGACTCGGCGGCGACGCCGAGCGAGCCGGTGAGCCGGCCCTCGACCTTCAGCGGGACGGTGACCACGGAGCGCATCCCCGTGTTCACCAGCAGGGGAACGGCGCCGGGCACCGCGGACAGATCCTCGTGAACGGCGGGCATCCGGGCCGAGCCGTAGCGCCCGGTGCCCGCTTCGACGGGGACGCGGGCGAAGCGCTGGCGGGCGGAGGGCAGCCCGGTGGAGGCGCGGACCTCCAGTTCGGTCTCGTCGTCGGTGGCGAGCAGCAGATAGGCGGCGTCGCCGTCGAGCATGTCGCGGGCCCGCTCGACGGTGCGCTGGAGCAGTCCGTCGAGGTCGTCGGGGGCCGGGGAGCCGATGAAGACCTCGAAGGCGTCGGTGGCCGGGCCTCGCTCGGCGGTTTCGGCGGTGTCCACGTTCGCACCGCGCATCGGGCTCTGGAGTACGGCGCGCTCGAGGTCGCGGACCAGCAGACAGACGGTGGACGGCTCGCCCTCGGCGTCGCGGATGCGCAGGTGGGAGGCGTAGACGGGGGAGACCCGGCCGTCGGCGCCGCGGATCCCGTAGGAGCCCTCCCAGCGGGAGAGCAGAAGCGCCTCGGCGACGCCGGTGCCGGTGCCGGGGGTGTGCGGCCAGGCCGCGAGGTCGGTCAGTGGTTTGCCGATGATCTGTTCCGGATGGTAACCGAACAGCTCCTGAGCGTCGTCGTTCCAGGCGCTGATCAGTCCGCCGCTGTCGACCTGGACGACGCCCACCCGGACCCGGGAGTCGGCGATGGGCAGGGCGCTGGAGGGCAGGGCGGGCCCGGCGGCCCGGGTGCCGGCCGGGCGGTCGGGGAAGTCGAGCTGGAACCATACCTGCTTGTGGGTCGCGGTGTACTCGACGCCCCAACGGGCGGCGAGCGCGGCGCACAGCAGCAGACCGCGGCCGCCCTCGCGGTCGGGGTGCCCGAAGTGGTGGCCGCCGTTGCTCTGCAGCGGGACCTCGCGCTCGGGGTAGCGGTCGGCGACCTCGACGCGCACGCCGGTGTCGGCGCGGATGCAGACCACATCGGCGGTGGTACCGGCGTGCACCACCGCGTTGGTGACAAGTTCGCTGGTCAGGACGACGGCGTCGTCCACGATGTCGGTGAGGCCCCACCCCTGGAGGGTGTCCCGGACAAAGGTGCGGGCGGCGGCGACCGAGCGTCCCACCGGCTCGAAGGTGGCGGCTGCCCGCGCGGTGATCACAGGTCTCCTCATAAGTGTCTCGGCGAACTGCTCACCCATGTCGCAGCGCCCCTCCGATGCCCTGGCCGGTTGCCAGGTTACTTACCACCGATGCCGTCGCGAATGCCGGTCGGCTTCGATTCCACCCAGAGGTGCCTCGGCGGTGTGGGATGCTGCCGAACTGTTATGGCCTGGTTGGGGCATGGTGAAACACTGGGGAAGCTGGAAGAAGAACCCGACGAGGACGGTCAACCCTGCGGGAGGGACACGGTGGAGTCTGGCGCAGCGGCGCGGGGCACGAATACGCGCGCGAAAGGCGGACGGTCCCGGAGCAATGGGACGACTGAAGTGGATACGGCGGCCCTGAACCGGCTGCTGACCGCGATGACGGCCATGCGGGACGGGAACTTCCGCAAGCGGCTCACGGTCTCGGGCGAGGGCGTGATGTCCGAGATCGCCGCGGTCTTCAACGAGGTCGCGGACCGCAATCTGCAGCTCACGGGCGAGCTGACCCGGGTGCGGCGGGTGGTCGGCCGCGAGGGCAAGCTCACCGAGCGGCTGGAGACCGGAGCCTGTGAGGGGCAGTGGGCCGCGGCCATTGACGCGTCCAACGCCCTGGTGGACGATCTCGTACGGCCGGTGTCCGAGGTGGGCCGGGTGCTGTCGGCGGTCGCCGAGGGCGACCTGGAGCAGCGCATGGACCTGCGGGCCCAGGGCTCCGACGGGTCGGCGCACCCCCTGCGGGGTGAGTTCCTGAAGGTGGGGCGCACGGTCAACGGCCTGGTGGATCAGCTCTCGGCGTTCACCGACGAGGTGACGCGGGTCGCGAGTGAGGTCGGCACCGAGGGCAAGCTGGGCGGCCAGGCCCGGGTGCGCGGAATGTCGGGTTCGTGGAAGGATCTCACGGAGTCCGTCAACACGATGGCCTCCCGGCTCACCGCTCAGGTGCGTGACATCGCTCTTGTGACCACGGCGGTGGCCAAGGGTGATCTGTCCCGGAAGGTCACGGTTCATGTGTCCGGGGAGATGCTCGAGCTGAAGGAAACCGTCAACACGATGGTGGACCAGCTCTCCTCCTTCGCCTCCGAGGTGACCAGGGTCGCCCGTGAGGTGGGCACCGAGGGTGAGCTCGGCGGCCAGGCGAAGGTGCCGGGCGTCGCGGGCGTCTGGAAGGACCTCACCGACTCCGTCAATCTCATGGCCGGGAACCTGACCGCGCAGGTGCGCGGGATCGCCCAGGTCACCACGGCGGTCGCCAACGGTGATCTGTCGCAGAAGGTGACGGTGAGCGCACGCGGCGAGGTCGCGCAGCTGGCCGACACGATCAACACCATGACCGAGACGCTGCGTACCTTCGCGGACGAGGTCACGCGGGTGGCCAGCGAGGTCGGCGCCGATGGGCTGCTGGGCGGTCAGGCGCAGGTGCCGGGTGCGGCGGGTACGTGGAAGGATCTCACCGATTCGGTGAACACCGCGTTCCGGAACCTCACCGCGCAGGTGCGGGACATCGCCCAGGTGACGACGGCGGTGGCGAACGGCGATCTGTCGCAGAAGGTCACCGTCGATGTGGCCGGAGAGATGCTGGAGCTGAAGAACACCGTCAACACGATGGTGGACCAGCTGCAGTCCTTCGGTGTCGAGGTGACCCGGGTCGCCCGGGAGATCGGCGTCGAGGGTGAGCTGGGCGGTCAGGCGCAGGTGCCCGGCGTGGCGGGTACGTGGAAGGATCTGACCGATTCGGTGAACACCGCGTTCCGGAACCTCACCGGACAGGTGCGCAACATCGCCCAGGTGACGACGGCGGTGGCGAACGGCGATCTGTCGCAGAAGGTCACCGTCGACGTCTCCGGTGAGATGCTCAAGCTGAAGAACACCGTGAACACCATGGTGGACCAGCTGTCCTCGTTCGCCGACCAGGTCACCAGGATGGCGCGGGACGTCGGCACCGAGGGCCGGCTGGGCGGTCAGGCCCGGGTGGATGGGGTCAGCGGCGTCTGGGCCGACCTGACCGACTCCGTGAACTCCATGGCCGGGAACCTGACGGCGCAGGTGCGCGGTATCGCCCAGGTGACGACGGCGGTCGCGCGCGGCGATCTGTCGCAGAAGATCGAGGTGGACGCGCGCGGCGAGATCCTGGAGCTGAAGAACACCATCAACACGATGGTCGACCAGCTCTCCGACTTCGCCGAGCAGGTGACCCGGGTCGCCCGCGAGGTGGGCACGGACGGCCGGCTGGGCGGTCAGGCGCAGGTGCCCGGTGTGGCGGGCGTCTGGCGCGATCTGACCGACTCGGTGAACGGCATGGCGGGCAACCTGACCGCCCAGGTGCGCAATATCGCGCAGGTGGCCACGGCGGTCGCGCGCGGTGACCTCTCCCAGAAGATCGACGTCGACGCGCGCGGCGAGATCCTGGAGCTGAAGAACACTCTGAACACGATGGTCGACCAGCTGTCGTCCTTCGCGGAGGAGGTCACCCGGGTCGCCCGCGAGGTGGGCACCGAGGGCCAGTTGGGCGGTCAGGCCGAGGTGCAGGGCGTCTCCGGGACGTGGAAGGACCTCACCCAGTCCGTCAACGGCATGGCCAACAACCTGACGTCCCAGGTGCGTTCGATCGCGGAGGTGACGACGGCGGTCGCCAAGGGCGATCTGTCGAAGAAGATCACCGTCGATGCCAAGGGCGAGATCCTCGAGCTGGTCACGACGGTGAACACGATGGTGGACCAGCTGTCGTCGTTCGCCGAGCAGGTGACCCGGGTGGCCCGTGAGGTGGGCACCGAGGGGCAGTTGGGCGGTCAGGCGCGGGTTCCGGGTGTGACCGGTATCTGGAAGGACCTGAGCAACAACGTCAACCTGATGGCCAACAACCTGACCATCCAGGTGCGGAACATCTCGCAGGTCTCGGCCGCGGTCGCCAACGGCGATCTGACGAAGAAGGTGACGGTCGAGGCGCGCGGCGAGGTCGCGGCGCTGGCCGACACCGTCAACACGATGGTGACGACGCTGTCCTCGTTCGCCGACGAGGTCACCCGCGTGGCCCGCGAGGTGGGCACGGACGGCATCCTGGGCGGCCAGGCCCGGGTGCCCGGCGTCTCGGGGACGTGGAAGGACCTCACCGAGTCGGTGAACTCGATGGCGTCCAACCTGACCGGCCAGGTCCGCAACATCGCGATGGTCACCACGGCCATCGCCCAGGGTGATCTGACCAAGAAGATCGACATCGAGGCGCGGGGCGAGATCCTCGAGCTGAAGACGACCATCAACACGATGGTGGACCAGCTCTCGTCGTTCGCCGACCAGGTGACCCGGGTGGCCCGTGAGGTGGGCACCGAGGGCCAGCTGGGCGGCCAGGCGCGGGTGCGGGACGTGGCCGGCACCTGGAAGGATCTGACCGAGTCGGTGAACGAGATGGCCGGCAACCTGACTCGTCAGGTGCGCGCCATCGCCGAGGTGGCCACCGCGGTGACCCGCGGCGATCTCAACCTCAAGATCGACGTGGACGCCTCCGGCGAGATCCAGGTCCTCCAGGACCACATCAACACCATGATCGCCAACCTGCGCGAGACCACGCTCGCCAACAAGGAGCAGGACTGGCTCAAGGGCAACCTGGCCCGGATCTCCGGTCTGATGCAGGGCCGTCGCGACCTGGAGGACGTAGCCCGGCTGATCATGAGCGAGCTGACCCCGGTGGTCTCCGCCCAGCACGGTGCGTTCTTCCTGGCCGTACCGCCCGGCGAGGGGACCGACGTGGTCGCGGACAGCACCTCCGACGACGGCTACGAACTGCTGCTGGTCGGCTCCTACGGCTACACCCAGGGCTCGATGCCCAACCGCTTCAAGCCCGGTGAGACGCTGATCGGCACGGTCGCCGAGGAGAAGCGCCCGATCCTGGTGGAGAACGTGCCACCGGGCTATCTCAAGATCGCCTCGGGGCTCGGCGAGGCGGCTCCGGCCCATGTGATCGTGTTGCCGGTGCTCTTCGAGGGGCAGCTGCTGGGCGTGATCGAGCTGGCGTCGTTCCAGCCGTTCGCCCAGATCCAGAAGGACTTCCTCAACCAGATCGCCGAGATGATCGGCACCAGCGTCAACACCATCAGCGTCAACACCAAGACCGAGGTGCTGCTGAAGCAGTCGCAGGAGCTGACCGAGCAGCTTCGGGAGCGGTCGGCCGAGCTGGAGAACCGGCAGAAGGCCCTCCAGTCGTCCAACGCGGAGCTGGAGGAGAAGTCCGAGCGGCTGGCCCGCCAGAACCGCGACATCGAGGTCAAGAACACCGAGATCGAGGAAGCCCGGCAGGTGCTGGAGGAGCGTGCCGAGCAGCTCGCCGTCTCGATGCGCTACAAGAGCGAGTTCCTGGCGAACATGTCGCACGAGCTGCGCACGCCGCTCAACTCGTTGCTGATCCTGGCCAAGTTGCTCGCCGACAACGCCGACGGCAACCTCTCGCCGAAGCAGGTGGAGTTCGCCGAGACCATCCACGGCGCGGGCTCCGACCTGCTGCAGCTGATCAACGACATCCTGGACCTGTCGAAGGTCGAGGCGGGCAAGATGGACGTCAGCCCGACCCGTATCGCCCTGGTCCAGCTCGTCGACTATGTGGAGGCCACCTTCCGGCCGCTGACCGCGGAGAAGGGCCTGGACTTCTCCGTAAGGGTGTCGCCGGAGCTCCCGGCGACGCTGCACACCGACGAGCAGCGGCTGCTGCAGGTGCTGCGCAATCTGCTGTCCAACGCGGTGAAGTTCACCGACAGCGGCGCCGTGGAGCTGGTCATCCGGCCGGCGGGCGCGGATGTGCCGCACGCCATCCGGGAGCAGCTGCTGGAGCACGGTGCGCTGCGCGACGCGGACGCCGAGATGATCGCCTTCTCGGTGACCGACACCGGTATCGGCATCGCGGCGAGCAAGATGCGAGTGATCTTCGAGGCGTTCAAGCAGGCCGACGGCACCACCAGCCGCAAGTACGGCGGCACCGGACTGGGCCTGTCCATCAGCCGGGAGATCGCCCGGCTGCTGGGCGGCGAGATCCACGCGGCCAGTGAGCCGGGCCGCGGCTCGACGTTCACGCTCTACCTGCCGCTGCACCCCAGCGAGCTGCCGCCCCAGGGCTACCCGCAGCTCGCCCCGAGCAGCTCGGCCCCGCTGGCGCTCGAGGCGTTCCCCGGCGCCGTGGAGGAGACCGCGGAGAACGGTGCCGCGGCGGAGCGGGAGGAGGCCGCACAGGACGCCTCCGAGGGCTCTCCGGCGGCGCGCGGCCGTGGTGGCTCCGGGCTGTTCCGGCGGCGTCAGCGGGCCGAGCAGGAGGCGTCGCTGACCGACGCGGAGCAGGCCCCGCCGCAGCCGGATACGGAGCCGGGTGCCCGGTCGGCGGGCCGTCGGCCGGGACGGCAGGCGCAGGCCCCCGAGCCGTGGCTGCTGGGCGGCCAGGATCTGGTGGCCCCGGAGCCGGTGGGCGGCTTCCACGGCGAGAAGGTGTTGATCGTCGACGACGACATCCGTAATGTCTTCGCGCTGACCAGCGTGCTGGAGCAGCACGGGCTGCAGGTGCTGTACGCGGAGAACGGCCGGGAGGGCATCGAGGTCCTGGAGCAGCACGACGATGTCGTGCTGGTCCTGATGGACATCATGATGCCGGAGATGGACGGCTACGCCACGACGGCCGCGATCCGCAGGATGCCGCAGTTCGCCGGGCTGCCGATCATCGCCCTCACCGCGAAGGCGATGAAGGGCGACCGGGAGAAGAGCATCGAAGCGGGCGCGTCGGACTACGTCACCAAGCCGGTCGACACCGATCATCTTCTTACGGTGATGGAGCAGTGGATGTCAGTGGAGTGACCCGAGGCACGCGCGGGACAACCGTGGTGTTGACTGAGTGTCGCCGAACACGTGTGGGAACGCGGTATTCGGGGAACCTTCTGGTCTCCCACCGCGTTTCTGCTACGTGCACAGTGACATCGCGGTGACAGGGTGTGGCGAACAGCGGGGTGCGGCTACCATGACCGGCACAAGGACGGGCGGCACAAGGGAGCCGTCCCCTGGGGCGGCGCCCGGTGCTTCCCTCAGCTCTGCGAGCTGGGGAGACCCCAAGCCGGGACGAGGAGGACGGGGCATGGTGCAGAAGGCCAAGATCCTCCTGGTCGATGACCGGCCGGAGAATCTGCTGGCGCTGGAGGCCATTCTCTCCGCGCTCGATCAGACCCTGGTGCGGGCATCGTCAGGGGAGGAAGCGCTCAAGGCGCTGTTGACGGACGACTTCGCGGTGATTCTGCTGGACGTCCAGATGCCGGGCATGGATGGGTTCGAGACCGCGGCGCACATCAAGCGCCGGGAGCGGACCCGCGACATCCCGATCATTTTCCTCACGGCGATCAACCACGGCCCGCACCACACCTTCCGGGGCTATGCGGCCGGCGCGGTGGACTACATCTCCAAACCCTTCGACCCGTGGGTGCTCAGAGCCAAGGTCTCGGTCTTCGTGGATCTGTACATGAAGAACTGCCAGCTGCGGGAGCAGGCGTCGCTGCTGCGGCTGCAGTTGGAGGGTGGCCAGCCCGCCGCCGGGGAGGCCAAGGAGTCGGCGGGGCTGCTCGCCGAGCTGTCCGCGCGGCTCGCCGCCGTCGAGGAGCAGGCCGAGGCGCTGTCCAAGCAGCTGGACGAGTCGGCCGATGCCGCGGCCGTGGCCACCGCGGCCCATCTGGAGCGCAAGCTGACCGGTCTGCGGCGGGCGCTGGACGCGCTCGAACCGGGTGCGGGCAGCGGCGCCGGCCAGGTCCCCTCGCAGAACTGATCCGCCCGCCCCACCGTCACCGTCGGTCGGTCATCGCCGACCGGTCACCCGCACTTTGACGCGCCGTCACGGCCGTCTCACCGCCTCGTCGGCGCAGCGGCACCGGTGTGACGTCAGTGCTGCCCGATACCCCCGCCATGCGTGCTCCGTACGGCGGACGCGGGTAACCTCGCCTCCATGGCCTCTCGTACGTCCGGCAAGGGTTCCCAGAGCGCGGCGGGCACCTCGAAGAAGCGCGCCGGGCAGTCCGGAGGCGCGGCGAAGAAGGCGGCCGCCAAGAAGGCGCCCGCGAAGAAGGCACCCGCCAAGAAGTCCGCCGCGCCCGCGAAGAAGGCGGCGTCGAAGAAGGCGGCGTCGAAGGCGGCTCCCGCACCCGCCCCGAATCCGACCAGCGGCCTGTTCCGCATCGTGCGCGCCGTGTGGATGGGCATGGCGCGCGGCCTCGCGGCGATGTTCCGCGGCATAGGACGCGGCGCCAAGGGACTCGACCCTGCCCACCGCAAGGACGGCAGCGCTCTGCTGCTGTTCGCCCTCGCCCTGATCGTCGCGGCGGGCACCTGGTCCGATCTGGACGGGCCGGTCGGCAGGCTGGTCGAGATGCTGATCACCGGCGCCTTCGGCCGGCTCGACCTGGTGGTGCCGATACTGCTGGGCACCATCGCCGTCCGGCTGATCCTCCACCCGGAGCGGCCGGAGGCCAACGGGCGGATCGTCATCGGGCTCTCGGCGCTCGTCATCGGCGTCCTGGGGCAGGTGCACATCGCCTGCGGCGCCCCGGGGCGCGGCGAGGGCACCGCGGCGATGCAGGACGCGGGCGGTCTGATCGGCTGGGCCGTCTCCCGGCCGTTGATCTACCTGATGGGCGACGTGCTGGCCGTACCGCTGCTGGTGCTGCTCACCGTCTTCGGGCTGCTGGTGGTCACCGCGACGCCGGTCGCCGCGATTCCGCACCGGCTGCGGCAGCTGGGCGTCCGGCTGGGCCTGGTGCGGGACCACGAGGACGCGTACGCGTCGGAGGCCGGGTACGACGCGGCGGAGTACGCCGACGAATGGCGCGAGACGCCCGGCAGACGGTCTCGCAGAACCTCGCTCGCCAAAGAGGACCCGGACGGCGCCGGAGGCCCGGAGCGGGCCGAGGAGGAGGCGCTGCGCAAGCGCCGGCGCTCGCGCCGCTCGTCGTCCACTCAACCGCCGTTCGACCGGCCCTTGGACGCGGTGGACGTGGCGGCCGCTGCCGCCGCCTCGCTGGACGGGGCCGTGCTGCACGGTGTGCAGCCCTCGCCGCTCGTCGCCGGGCTCAGCAACGGGCTTTCGGGCGAGCGCGAGGACGGAGCCGCGAGCGGCGGGGTGCCGGGCGCGCGCGATGCCGACAAGGAGTCCGGGAAGGGCGGAGCCAAGGGCGGGGCGGCGGCCGGGAAGCGTCCGGACGGAGCCGACGAGGCGGACTCGGCCCAGGTTCCCGATCTCACCCGGCCCGCGGTCGAGTCCGGAGCGCCGCTGCCGCCGCGCGCCGAGCAGCTTCAGCTCTCCGGCGACATCACCTACTCGCTGCCCACGCTCGACCTGCTGGAGCGCGGTGGCCCCGGCAAGACCCGCAGCGCGGCCAACGACGCGGTCGTGGAGTCGCTGACGAAGGTGTTCACGGAGTTCAAGGTGGACGCCGCCGTCACCGGCTTCACCCGCGGCCCGACGGTCACCCGCTACGAGGTGGAACTGGGCCCGGCCGTCAAGGTCGAGCGGATCACCGCGCTGACCAAGAACATCGCCTACGCGGTCGCCAGCCCCGATGTTCGTATCATCAGCCCGATCCCCGGCAAGTCGGCCGTCGGCATCGAAATCCCCAACAGCGACCGCGAGATGGTCAACCTGGGCGATGTGCTGCGCTCGGCGGACTCCGTCGGCGACGACCATCCGATGCTGGTCGCGCTGGGCAAGGACGTCGAGGGCGGCTATGTGGCGGCCAACCTGGCCACCATGCCGCATGTGCTGGTGGCGGGCGCGACCGGTTCCGGCAAGTCGTCCTGCATCAACTGCCTGATCACATCGATCATGGTCCGGGCCACGCCGGACGATGTGCGGATGGTGCTGGTCGACCCCAAGCGGGTGGAGCTGACCGCCTACGAGGGCATTCCGCATCTGATCACACCGATCATCACCAACCCCAAGCGAGCCGCCGAGGCGCTCCAGTGGGTCGTGCGGGAGATGGATCTTCGCTATGACGACCTCGCGGCCTACGGCTTCCGCCATATCGACGACTTCAACGCGGCGGTCCGCAAGGGGAAGGTGAAGGAGCCCGAGGGGAGCGAGCGGGAGCTCAAGCCCTATCCGTATCTGCTGGTGATCGTCGACGAGCTGGCCGATTTGATGATGGTCGCACCGCGGGACGTCGAGGACTCGATCGTGCGGATCACACAGCTGGCGCGCGCGGCCGGGATCCACTTGGTGCTGGCCACCCAGCGGCCCTCCGTGGACGTCGTCACCGGTCTGATCAAGGCCAATGTGCCCTCACGACTCGCCTTCGCCACCTCCTCGCTGGCCGACAGCCGCGTCATCCTGGACCAGCCCGGCGCCGAGAAGCTGATCGGCAAGGGCGACGGCCTCTTCCTGCCGATGGGCGCGAACAAGCCCACCCGGATGCAGGGCGCCTATGTCACCGAGTCCGAGGTCGAGGCGGTCGTCGCCCACTGCAAGGAGCAGATGACACCGGTCTTCCGCGACGACGTGACGGTCGGGACGTCGAAGAAGAAGGAGGTCGACGAGGAGATCGGCGATGATCTCGATCTGCTCTGCCAGGCCGCTGAGCTGGTGGTTTCCACTCAGTTCGGCTCCACGTCGATGCTTCAGCGCAAGCTGCGGGTGGGTTTCGCCAAGGCGGGGCGGCTGATGGATCTCATGGAGTCCCGGAACATCGTCGGCCCGAGCGAGGGATCCAAGGCGCGCGATGTGCTCGTCAAGCCGGATGAATTGGATGGCGTGCTCGACGTGATCCGCGGTAAGGCTCACTCATAAGGGTTTGGCGGGCAACCGTTTCCCCTACCGAAACGTCAAGTTGAGGGAGGTGGCGGAGTGAGACCCCAGAATCGTGATCGAACGGCAATCCCGATGGCGGACAAACTCCGTCCTCCCGCTTGCCCGACCCTTTCGCCCCACCCCTAGACTGAACCCCCAGCAGGTGGCTCACGCTCGAAAGGCGCCCCCGTGTCCATCGGCAACCTTCCCGAAGACGGCAACTCCCCCGAAGACGACCGGCCTTCCATCGGTCGCGCCCTCCAGCAGGCCCGTATCTCCGCTGGGCTGACCGTCGACGAGGTCAGTTCCTCTACCCGGGTGCGCACCCCCATCGTGCGGGGCATCGAGCAGGACGATTTCTCGCGCTGCGGCGGCGATGTCTACGCCCGGGGGCACATCCGGGTGCTCGCGCGCGCCGTGGGCCTCGATCCGGAGTCCCTGATCGCGCAGTTCGACGCCGAGCACGGCGGCCGGCCCGCGCCGACCGCGCCGGCGCCGCTGTTCGAGGCCGAACGGATCCGCCCCGAGCCCCGGCGCCCCAACTGGACGGCCGCGATGGTCGCGGCGATCGTCGCCGTCGTCGGATTCGTGGGCTTCACCCTGTTCCGGGGCGGCGACGGCGGCGGCTCGAGCGTCGCCGAGGACACCGCCTCGCCCAAGCCCAGCGCCTCCGCGCCCACCAACACCGCCGCCCCTTCCAAGCCCGCCACCCCGCACAAGCCCGACCCGTCCGACAGCGCCATCGCGGGCGTCCCGGCGGACAAGGTCACCGTCAAGCTGACCGCCGAGGGCGGCCAGAGCTGGATCTCCGCCCAGGATCACAACGGCCGGCTGATCCAGGAGGGCGTGCTGCGCGAGGGCGACTCCAAGACCTTCAGCGACAGCAGGCGCATCGACCTGGTGCTGGGCAACGCCGGGGCGATCAAGCTGTTCGTGAACGGCAAGGAAGTGAAGAACGTGGGCACCAGCGGGGCCGTCCAGCGGCTCAGCTACACCAAGGGAGACCCCGAGGCGGGCTGACCCGCGCGAGGATCGGCAGCCCTGGCAGCGGGGGCTGTCGTGGGGACAAAGTAGTGTGAGCCCATGCCCGAACGCCGCACCGTCGCCCTTGTCACTCTTGGCTGCGCCCGTAACGAGGTGGACTCGGAGGAGCTCGCAGGCCGCTTGGCGGCGGACGGCTGGGAGCTCGTCGAGGAAGCCGCCGACGCGGACGTCGCCGTCGTCAACACCTGTGGCTTCGTCGAAGCCGCCAAGAAGGACTCGGTCGACGCCCTGCTGGAGGCGAACGATCTGAAGGACCACGGCCGCACCCAGGCCGTGGTCGCCGTCGGCTGCATGGCCGAGCGGTACGGCAAGGAGCTCGCCGATGCGCTGCCCGAGGCCGACGGGGTGCTCGGCTTCGACGACTACGGCGATATCTCCGACCGCCTCCAGACCATCCTCTCCGGCGGCATCCACGCCTCCCACACCCCGCGCGACCGCCGCAAGCTGCTGCCGATCAGCCCCGCCGAGCGGCAGGACGCCACCTCGGTGGCGCTCCCCGGCCACGCCCAGGACACCGCGCCCGAGGATCTGCCCGAGGGGGTGGCCCCGGCCTCCGGGCCGCGGGCCCCGCTGCGGCGCAGACTGGACAGCAGCCCGGTCGCCTCGGTGAAGCTGGCCTCCGGCTGCGACCGGCGGTGCTCGTTCTGCGCCATCCCGTCCTTCCGCGGCTCCTTCATCTCCCGCCGCCCCTCCGATGTGCTGGGCGAGACCCGCTGGCTGGCCGAGCAGGGGGTGAAGGAGATCATGCTGGTCTCGGAGAACAACACCTCGTACGGCAAGGACCTGGGGGACATCCGGCTGCTGGAGACGCTGCTGCCGGAGCTGGCCGCGGTGGACGGCATCGAGCGGATCCGGGTCAGCTACCTTCAGCCCGCCGAGATGCGTCCCGGGCTGATCGACGTGCTCACCTCGACCGAGAAGGTCGCGCCGTACTTCGATCTGTCCTTCCAGCACTCGGCGCCCGGGGTGCTGCGCGCCATGCGCCGCTTCGGCGACACCGACCGGTTCCTGGAGCTGCTGGAGACGATCAGAGGCAAGGCGCCGCAGGCCGGCGCCCGGTCCAACTTCATCGTCGGCTTCCCCGGCGAGACCGAGGAGGATCTGGCCGAGCTGGAGCGCTTCCTCGACGCGGCGCGGCTGGACGCGATCGGCGTCTTCGGGTACTCGGACGAGGACGGCACCGAGGCCGCCGGTTACGAGAACAAGGTCGACCCGGAGGTGGTCGCGGAGCGCCTGGAGCGCGTCTCGCGGCTCGCGGAGGAGCTGACCGCCCAGCGGGCGGAGGAGCGGCTCGGCGAGGTCGTGGCGGTCCTGGTGGAGGAGATCGACGACACCGGGGCGGTCCTGGGCCGTGGCGCCCACCAGGCGCCGGAGACCGATGGCCAGACGCTGCTGCGCACCGACGGGGAGCCGGAGGTGGGCCGTATGGTCGAAGCGAAGGTGATCGCGACGGAGGGAGTGGACCTCGTCGCGGAGCCGCTTGAGCAGCTGGAGCGGCAGGGCGGCGGCGCGTCCACCGGAGAGGCGGACAGATGACGGGTGTCCCGGCCTCCGCCGCGGGAGGTCACCGCCGGCCGGCCGCCGCCACGGTCAGGCCCGCCGGTCTGTGGAACATCGCCAACATCCTCACCATGGTGCGGCTGCTGCTGGTGCCCGGGTTTGTGTTGTTGATGCTGCACAATGGCGGGTACGACCCGGCGTGGCGTTCCTTCGCGTGGGCGGCGTTCGCCATCGCCATGATCACCGATCTTTTCGACGGTCATCTGGCCCGCCGGTACAACCTGGTCACCGACTTCGGGAAGATCGCCGATCCGATCGCGGACAAGGCGATCATGGGCGCGGCGCTGATCTGTCTGTCGGCGCTGTCCGACCTCCCCTGGTGGGTGACGGGGGTGATTCTCTTCCGTGAGATCGGAATCACACTGATGCGGTTCTGGGTGATCCGGATCGGGGTCATCCCGGCCAGCCGGGGCGGAAAGATGAAGACGCTCGCGCAGGGCACCGCCGTCGGGATGTACATCCTGGCGCTGACCGGACCGCTGGCCTCGCTGCGGTTCTGGGTGATGGCCGTGGCCGTCGTCATGACCGTGGTCACCGGCCTCGACTACGTCCGGCAGGCGATCGTGCTGCGCCGGGCGGGACGGACGACGGAGGAGGCCACACAGTGAGCGACGGCGGGACGGCGGCCGATGTGCTGGCGCTGCTGGAGCGGCGCGGGCAGACCCTGGCCGCCGCCGAATCGCTCACCGGCGGTCTGGTGGCCGCCGAACTGACCTCGGTGGACGGCGCGTCCCGCTCCTTCCGGGGCTCGGTGACGGCGTACGCCACCGACCTCAAGCACGAGGTGCTGGGTGTGGACGGGGCCCTGCTGGCCGAGCGCGGCGCGGTCGACGCCGAGGTGGCCCGGCAGATGGCCCGGGGCGTACGGCGTGCGCTGGGCGCGGACTGGGGCGTGGCCACCACCGGTGTGGCGGGTCCCACACCACAGGACGGCCAGCCCGTGGGCACCGTTCATGTGGCTGTCGCGGGGCCCTCGGACGCGGTGGCCGCGGCGGCGCTGCGGCTCGAAGGAGACCGCGCCGGAATCCGCGGCCAGACCGTTCATGCCGCAGTCAAGCTGCTGTTCAGCGAATTGATCGCGACGGCGGGGGCAAAGGATACGGAACAACACGACGAGATTTGATGTTTGCAGCCCTGAGTGAACACGACATCGCTCCCCGCACGGGCGCAGCCCGAGGCGGTACGGTGGGGCGTGAAGGATCCGGATCCGAGGTCCGAGGAGGGAGCCAGCGATGATTCTGCTCCGTCGCCTGCTGGGTGACGTGCTGCGCCGGCAGCGCCAGCGCCAGGGCCGTACTCTGCGCGAGGTTTCCTCCTCCGCCCGGGTGTCGCTCGGCTATCTGTCAGAGGTCGAGCGCGGCCAGAAGGAAGCCTCGTCCGAGCTGCTGTCGGCCATCTGCGACGCCCTGGAGGTACGGATGTCGCAGGTCATGCGCGAGGTCAGCGACGAGCTGTCGCTCGCCGAGCTGGCCGAGTCGGCCGCGTCCACCACCGAGAAGGTGCCGGCGCCCATGCGGCCCGTGCTCAACCCCGTGTCTGTGACGTCCGTGACGGGCGTCCCGGAGGAGCGGGTGACCATCAAGACGCCCAAGGAAGCCGTGGACGTGGTGGCGGCCTGAGAACGCCCTCAGAAGCCAGCTCTCCGAGGCCCCGACCGGTAGCCATACCGGCCGGGGCCTCGATGTTTGTCCGGCCGGATTCGGGTCACCCCAGAGGAAGAGAGGCAATCAAGAGGGGCCAAACGGTTCGAACAGGAGGAAGTGGATGTCTGTGGTGAAGAGCCCGCTGCCGGAGGAGCACCTCAAGATCGTCGCCGACGCGCTGCAAGGCGCCCTCGTCGACCTCGTCGACCTCCACCTGGTGGGCAAGCAGATCCACTGGACCGTCGTGGGCCCGCGATTCCGCACGGTTCATCTGCAGCTCGACGAGGTCGTGGCGTCGACCAGGGAGTATGCGGACACGGTGGCGGAGCGGGCCTCTGCGCTCGGGGTGCCGCCGGACGGACGGGCCCAGACGGTCGCCGCGACCAGTGGTGTCGACACGGTCAAGGACGGCTGGACCGATGACGCGCGGGCCGTCCGGACGCTCGTGGACGCCCTCGGAGCGGTGATCGGGCGGATGCGGGAGCGCATCAGGGCGACCGACGAGCCGGACCCGGTGACCCAGGACATTCTCATCGAGCTCACTCGTGACCTGGAGAAGCACCACTGGATGTTCCAGGCCGAGAACGGCGGCCAGCGGAGCTGAGACGGACGCGGGGCCAGGTCGGGCGAGGCTGAGGGCGCCTCGTTCCGGCCCGGTGCCCCGCTCTGGGTGCGCCGTATCGCCCGGCTGGGCAAACTGGGGGGAGCGCGAGTGTCCGACACGTGCCGACGTGCCTCCTGTGCGCCCTCCCGCCGTGTGCGAACAGGCGTCTAAGCGGCCTCACTGAAGTCCGGTGCGGTTCGGTCGCGCCCCGAAGGGGCGCGGGGAACCGCACGACCAGCCACGACGCAGCCGCGGATGAACGACCGCACCTCGCGCCACTTCCCGCGGAGCGCTCAGCGTCGCCGAAGGAGGCAGTCATGGCAGCCGTCGGAGGGGCCGACACCCACGGCTTCAGGCCGGTCCGATGGGTGCTCGCGCTCGCTCTGGGCGGCGTCTGGTGGTGGTCTGTGCTGCGGCTGGCGGTGCAGCCGGGGGAGGCCGGACCGGTGGAGGGGGCGTTGGCGGTCGGCGGCTGGGGGCTGAGCCTGTTGCCGGTGCACTGCGGTCCCTCGCCCAGAAGGGGCGGCACCCGCCGCCGGGGAGGCCCTCCGCGTCAGGACGGGACAGGACCCTGCGGCCCCGCCTGGCAGCTCGGGCACCAGAAGGTCGAGCGCTCCTGACCCGCGTCCCCCTGGTCGGCGGCGCGCACCGGCGTACCGCAACGCAGACAGGGCCGCCCAGGACGCCCGTACACCCATAGCCTGCGGTCGCGGCGCGACTCGGCCGTGGTGACCCGGACGCGCCGGTTCCTGTTGGCCTCCAGGAGCTTCTTGGCGTGGGCCACCAGGCGCTCGGGGGAGGGCACCTCGCCGATCGGCAGCCAGGGGGACACGCGCAGCAGGAAGCACAGCTCGGACTTGTAGACATTGCCGATCCCGGCGAGGTTCCGCTGATCGAGCAGCGCTTCGCCCAGGGGCCGGGAGGGATCGGCGAGCAGTCGGCGCAGTGCCTCGTCCGGGTCCCAGTCGGGGCCGAGGAGATCGGGGCCCAGATGGCCGACGACACGGTCCTCGTCGCCGGTGCGGAGCAGTTCCAGGACGGGCAGACGGTAGCCGACGGCGGTGTGGGCCGCGTTGGCGAGGATGGCCCGGATCTGGTGGTGCGGGCCGCCGCGCCAGCGTTCGTCCGGCCCGTACACCTGCCAGGAGCCGTCCATCCGCAGATGCGAGTGGAGGGTCAGCCCGCCCTCGACACGGGTCAGCAGATGCTTGCCGCGCGGGACGACCCCGAGGACTTGGCGGCCGGTGAGGTCGGCGGTCGCCAGACGGGGGACGCGCAGGTCGCTGCGGATGAGCGGGGCTCCGGCGAGGGCCTGGTGCAGGCGCTGTGCGGTCTGCCAGACGGTGTCTCCTTCGGGCATGCCATCCATGATGCCGGGGGCGAGACCAGGCGGGGCGCCGGGTGATCAGGGGCGTGGGCCCAGGGTGCAGCTCAGGCGCGCGGACGAGGGCTGTTGATCAAGGGCGCAGGCGGAGGCCCCGCGGGGTCGGGTGGAAGCCCGCCGATTCCAGGAGCTTGCCGATCGGGGACGAGAGCGCCTGGGCGCCGTTGACGCGCTCGACGGTGACCGAGCCGAGCGCCCCCGCGCGGGCGGACTCGGCCAGCGCCTCCACCGCCGTCCACAGCCTGGCGTCGTCCTCCGGGGAGGCGGCCTCGGCCTCGCCCGAGGGCCAGGCGAGCAGGGTCTTGCCGCCCCGCTCCATGTAGAGCACCAGTTCCCCGTCGACGAGCACCACCATCGCTCCCGCCTTACGGCCCGGCCGGTGGCCCGCGTCCGCGGGCGGATCGGGCCAGGGGAGAGCGGCGCCGTAGGCGTTGGCGGGGTCGGCCGAGGCGAGCACGAAGGCACGCCGGGGCTGCCCGCGCTGTCCGTCGAAGGCGGGGGCCGCCGCGCGGTCGCGGGCCGTGCTGACCGCGCGCAGCCGGTCCACCGCGCCGTCCATCGCGAACTGGGCGGCGCCGAGCCCCTCGATCACATAGCCGCGGCGCGCCTGGCCGGACTCCTCGAACGCGGACAGCACCCGGTAGGCGGCGGAGAAGCCGCCCTCGACCCCCTCGGCGGCGACCGCCCCGCGGGTGACCACGCCGTGCCGGTCGAGCAGGGCGCGCGCCAGGGCGTGGGCGCGGTGGGTGGGCTCGGGCTCGCGCTCCGGCAGCAGGGACCAGCGCCCGGCGACGGTGGGCGGCCCGTTGCGCGATGCCGTGGGCCGGCCGGTGCGGCCGGTAAGGCCGCCATAGCGCCCCCGGGGGACCGTGCGCTTGGCGCGGTGGGCCGTGGAGCCCGCGGTACGGCCCGATCCCAGCAGGGAGCGCAGCGGGGCGAGGGTGTCACCGGTGACCCGGCCCGCCCAGACCAGGTCCCACAGGGCCTCGGCGAGCTCGGGATCCAGGAACTCGTGCCCGGCGGCGCGGGCCTGCTCGGCGATCTGGCGGAAGAACAGCCCGTACCCCCCGGCCAGGGAGTCGAGGACGGCCTGGTGGAGGGGGCCCGCCTCGAGGGGGTGCGGGGTGTGCAGCAGCAGCGGGGCGGTGTCGGCCAGGTGCAGGGTGACCCAGCCGTCCTTGCCCGGCAGCGCGCCCGCACCGGCCCAGACGACCTCCCCGGAGGCGCTGAGCTCGTCGAGCATCGTGGGGGTGTAGTCGCTCACCCGGGACGGCAGGACCAGCTTCTCCAGGGCGGAGGCGGGGACGGGCGCACCCTGGAGCTGCTCGACCGCGCGCACCAGCCCGTCGATACCGCGCAGGCTGTGGGTGCCCAGATGCTGCCACTGCGGGAGGAAGGCGGCGAGCGCCGAGGGCGGCACGGGTTCCAGCTCGTGGCGCAGCGAGGCCAGGGAACGGCGCCGCAGCCGGCGCAGCACCGCGGCGTCGCACCACTCCTGCCCCAGCCCCGACGGGTGGAATTCGCCCTGGACGACGCGGCCGCTCGCGGCGAGCCGGTGCAGGGCGCCCTCGGTGACGGCCGCGCCGAGGCCGAAGCGGGCGGCGGCCTGGGCGGAGGTGAACGGGCCGTGGGTGCGGGCGTAGCGGGCCAGCAGATCGCCGAGGGGGTCCTTGACCGGCTCGGTGAACGCCTCGGGGACGCCCACCGGCAGAGCCGTGCCGAGCGCGTCCCGCAGCCGCCCCGCGTCCTCCACCGCGGCCCAGTGGTCCTCGCTCGCGATCCGGACCCGGATGGCGCGCCGGGCCCCGGCCAGATCGTCGGCCCACCCGGGTCCGGCACCTCGTTCGGCCAGCTCGGCGGCGGTGAGCGGGCCGAGCACCCGCAGGGCGTCGGCCACGCCCTCGGCGTCCTTGATCCGGCGGTCCTCGGTGAGCCACTGGAGCTCCTGCTCCAGCTCGGCCAGGACGTCGGCGTCGAGCAGCTCGCGCAGCTCGGCCTGGCCTAGGAGCTCGGCCAGCAGCCGCGAGTCCAGGGAGAGCGCGGCGGCGCGGCGCTCGGCGAGCGGGGAGTCGCCCTCGTAGAGGAACTGCGCCACATAGCCGAAGAGCAGCGAGCGGGCGAAGGGGGACGGCTCGGGGGTGGTCACCTCCACCAGCCGGACCCGGCGGGCCTCGATGTCGCCCATCAGCTCGGTGAGGCCGGGGACGTCGAAGACGTCCTGGAGGCATTCGCGGACCGCTTCGAGGACGATCGGGAAGGAGCCGAACTCGCTCGCCACCTGGAGGAGCTGCGCGGCGCGCCGGCGCTGCTGCCACAGCGGGGTGCGCTTGCCGGGGTCGCGGCGGGGCAGCAGCAGGGCGCGGGCGGCGCATTCGCGGAACCGGGAGGCGAACAGCGCCGAGCCGCCGACCTGGTCGGTGACGATCTGGTTGATCTCGCCCTTGTCGAACGCGACATCGGCCGCCCCCACCGGGGACTGCTCGGTGTCGTACTCCACCCCCTGGCGCATCGGGTCCGCGTCGAGGAGGTCGAGGCCCATGAGATCGGCGTCGGGCAGCCGCAGCACGATGCCGTCGTCGGCGTGCATGACCTGGGCGTCGATGCCGTACCGCTCGGAGAGCCGGGCGCCCAGGGCGAGCGCCCAGGGGGCGTGGACCTGCGCGCCGAAGGGGGAGTGGACCACCACGCGCCAGTCGCCCAGCTCGTCGCGGAACCGCTCCACCACGATCGTGCGGTCGTCCGGCACATGTCCGCAGGCGCGGCGCTGCTCGTCCAGATACCCGATGACGTTCTCTGCGGCCCAGGCGTCCAGACCGGCGGCCAGCAGCCGCAGACGGGCGTCCTCCGGCCGCAGCGCGCCCACCTCGCGCAGGAACGCGCCCAGGGCGCGGCCCAGCTCCAGGGGGCGGCCCAGCTGGTCGCCCTTCCAGAAGGGCAGCCGGCCGGGGACGCCGGGGGCGGGGGAGACCAGGACCCGGTCGCGGGTGATGTCCTCGATCCGCCATGAGGTGGTGCCCAGGGTGAACACATCACCCACCCGCGACTCGTAGACCATCTCCTCGTCGAGCTCCCCGACCCTCCCGCCGCCCTTCTTGGGGTCGGCGCCCGCCAGGAAGACGCCGAAGAGCCCGCGGTCGGGGATGGTGCCGCCGGAGGTCACCGCGAGCCGCTGCGCCCCAGGGCGGCCGGTGACCGTATGGGCAACGCGGTCCCACACCAGGCGCGGCCGCAGCTCAGCGAAGGCGTCGGAGGGGTAGCGCCCGGCGAGCATGTCGAGGACCGAGGTGTACGCCGACTCCGGGAGCGAGGCGAACGGCGCGGCGCGGCGGATCAGGGCCAGCAGCTCGTCCACGTCCCAGGTGTCCATGGAGGTCATGGCGATCAGCTGCTGGGCGAGCACGTCCAGCGGGTTGGCGGGCACCCGCAGCGACTCGATGGCGCCCTCGCGCATCCGCTCGGTGACCACCGCGGCCTGCACCAGGTCGCCGCGGTACTTGGGGAAGACGACTCCGGTGGAGACCGCGCCCACCTGGTGTCCGGCCCGGCCGACCCGCTGCAGCCCGGAGGCCACCGAGGGGGGCGACTCGACCTGGACGACCAGGTCGACCGCGCCCATGTCGATGCCGAGCTCGAGGCTGGAGGTGGCGACGACGGCGGGCAGCCGGCCCGCCTTGAGGTCCTCCTCGACCAGCGCCCGCTGCTCCTTGGACACCGAGCCGTGGTGCGCGCGGGCAAGCAGCGCGGGCGCGCCCCGGGCCGCACCGGCCTCGGCCATCACCTCGGCGGGGGAGTGGTCCTCGGGCAGGGCCTCACCGGTGGCCCGCTCGTAGGCGATCTCGTTCAGCCGGTTGCACAGCCGCTCGGCCAGCCGGCGGGAGTTGGCGAAGACGATGGTGGAGCGGTGGGCCTGGACCAGATCGGTGATCCGCTCCTCCACATGCGGCCAGATCGACGGCCGCTCGCCCGCCTCGCCCTCCTGGGCGGGGGCGCCGCCCAGCTCGCCCAGGTCCTCCACGGGCACGACCACCGACAGGTCGAACTCCTTGCCCGACGGGGGCTGGACGATCTCCACCTTGCGCCGGGGCGACAGGAACCGCGCCACCTCGTCCACCGGCCGTACGGTCGCGGACAGGCCGATGCGCCGGGCGGGGCGCTCGAGCAGCTCGTCGAGGCGCTCCAGGGACAGCGCGAGATGGGCTCCCCGCTTCGTGCCCGCGACGGCGTGGACCTCGTCCAGGATCACGGTCTCCACCCCGCGCAGCGCCTCCCTGGTGGCGGAGGTGAGCATCAGGAACAGCGACTCGGGGGTGGTGATGAGGATGTCCGGCGGGCGGGTGGACAGAGCGCGGCGCTCGGCGGCCGGGGTGTCGCCCGAGCGGGTGCCCACCCGGATCTCCGGCTCGGGCATGCCCAGCCGCACCGCCTCCTGGCGGATACCGGTCAGCGGGCTGCGCAGATTGCGCTCGACGTCCACCGCCAGGGCCTTCAGCGGGGAGACATAGAGCACCCGGCAGCGCTTCTTCGCCTCGGCGGGCGGCGGCTCACCGGCCAGCTTGTCCAGGGCCGCCAGGAAGGCGGCCAGGGTCTTGCCCGAGCCGGTGGGGGCGACGACCAGGACGTCCGAGCCCGCGCCGATCGCCTGCCACGCGCCCTCCTGCGCGGGCGTGGGCGCGGTGAAGGCACCCGTGAACCATCCGCGGGTGGCCGGGGAGAATCCGTCGAGCGCCGAGCCTGCCATGCCCTCCATCGTGCACCGCACCACTGACAATGGACGGAGCCGCAGGTCAGAGGGGGACCGGGCGGGGCGCACAATGGTGCCATGGCCAACCGGGAGAGCGCGCGGCACTGGCGGTACCCCCAGCTTCCGGGCGTCGACCTGCTGCGTGCCCGCTACATCGACAAGACCTTCGTCTGGCACACCCACGAGACCTTCGTGATCGCCGCGATCACCGAGGGCGTCGAGGAGTTCCACCACCGCGGCGCCATCGAGCGCACCGGGCCCGGCGGGCTCGCGCTCATCAACCCGGAGGTGCCGCACACCGGACGGGCGGGGGCGCCCGAGGGGTGGGCGTACAGCGTGCTGTACCCGGCCGCGGACCTGGTCGCCGGTATCGCCGCCGAGACGACCACGCTCCGGGGCACGGCCGGGTTCCGGATCCCCACCGTCGACGACCCCCAGGGGGCGCGGCTGGTCACCGCTGTGCACCGGGCCGCGGAGGAGGGCAACGCGCTCGCCGCCGACAGCCTGCTGCGCATCGCGCTGGCCCGGTTGCTGCGCGACCACGGCGGCCCGCTCCCCGAGCGCACGGCGCGCACCGCGGGTGCCCGGACGGCGGCGCGCGCCCGCGCGATCCTCCAGGAGCGGATGGCGGACCCGCCGTCCCTGGAGCGGCTGGCGGCCGAGCTGGGCACCGGTCCCTTCGCCCTCCTGCGCGCCTTCCGCGCGGTCTACGGGATGCCGCCGCACACCTGGCTCACCGACGCGCGGGTCCGCCGGGCCCGGCGGCAGCTGGACGCCGGGAGCGCGCCCGCTGAGGTGGCCGTCGCCGTCGGCTTCACCGACCAGTCCCACCTGAACCGTCACTTCACCCGGATCGTGGGGGTGCCACCGGGCGCCTACCGGCGTGAGCGCGCAAGAACGTACAAGACCGGAGTCGAAGCGCTCTCCTAAAGTGCGCGCTGTGTCAGAACAGATAGAGATACGAACCGATCCCGCCACGCCCCCGGCGGACTCGGCCGTCGTCCGCGACGCCCTGGGCGTCGGTGTCGCGGTCGGACTCTCCGGCTTCGCCTTCGGGGTGACATCGGCGGGCGCCGGGCTCGGCCTGCTGCAGACCTGTGCGCTCAGCCTGCTGGTCTTCACCGGGGCGTCGCAGTTCGCCCTCGTGGGCGCGCTGGCGGCGGGCGGCAATCCGTTCACCGCCGCCGCCGGGGCGTTCTTCCTCGGGGTGCGCAACGCCTTCTACGGGCTGCGGCTGTCCGGACTCCTCGGGCTGCCGCGCGCGGTGCGCCCCCTGGCGGCCCAATGGGTCATCGACGAGACCTCGGCCGTCGCCCTCGCCCAGCCCGACCGGCGCAGCGCGCGCCTCGGCTTCACCGTCACCGGGCTGACGCTGTACGTCCTGTGGAACCTCACCACCCTGATCGGCGCCCTGGGTGCGTCCGCCCTCGGCGACACCGACGCCTGGGGCCTGGACGCCGCCGGGCCCGCCGTCTTCCTCGCCCTGCTGGCCCCCATGCTCAGCGGCACCGTCGAACGGGCCGTGGCCGGTCTCGGCGTCCTGCTGGTGCTGCTGTGCCAGCCGGTGCTGCCCGCGGGGGTCCCGGTCCTGGTGGCTGCGCTCGCCGCTCCCGTCGTCCTTGGGGTGCACGGGCGCATGGCGCGCGGCGCGGAGCCGGGTGAGCGCCGATGACCACCTGGATCGCCATCGGCGTCACCGCGGCGGGCTGCTACCTGGTCAAGCTGCTGGGCCTCTCGGTGCCCGCCGGGGTCCTGGAGCGCCCGCTCGTCAGGCGTCTGGCCGCGCTGCTGCCCGTGGCCCTGCTGGCCGCGCTCACCGCCCAGCAGACCTTCAGCGACGGTCGGCACCTCCTCCTGGACGCGAGGGCGGCCGGGCTGGGGGCGGCGGCGCTCGCGCTGGTGCTCCGCGCCCCCTTCCTGGTCGTGGTCGCCGTGGCCGTCGCCGTCACGGCCGGCGTCCGGGCCCTGTGACCTCCCGGACGCCCGCGCTCAGATCCGCCGCCCGTAGGCCCGCAGTGTCAGCAGCGCCTCGATGGTCGCCACCGACCGCCACTCCAGCGTGGCCCCCGGCGTCCAGGCGCGCCGGGGCGGCGGCCAGCCCCCGTCCTCCTGCTGTGCGGCCAGGAGTGTGTCCAGGAACCGCTCCACCTCGGCGTCCGTGAACCACCGGCGCGCCAGGGAGCCGGGCGTACGGGCGATGTCGTGCACCTGGAGGGACTCACAGGGCCCCGGCGCCAGGGGGCGGTCCTCTGTGGGGTCGGCGGCCGGGTGGGGCACGATCAGCCGCTCCTCCCGCACCCGGCGGCCGAGCCGCTCGGCTGCCGCCTCGGCGCGGGCCCGGTCCGGCACCCCGTCGAGGAAGGTGACGGCGGCGGCGACCTCGTACGGACGCACCGCCGCGCCGCCCTCCCCCAGGGCGGCGACCGCCGCCCAGCAGAAGTCCGTGGCCCGGAAGAGCCACGCATGCCACACCTCGTTGCGATGCAGCAGTCCCACCACCGGCCCGGTGGTCAGCAGATCACCGCGCGGATCGTCCGCCGACGGGACCCAGGGGGCCGCCGGGTAGCCGTGCGGCGAAGGGTGGCAGACGGGCAGTGCGCCGTCCGGGGTGGACACGGACGTCAGGTAGCGGCACAGGCGCTCCACCCGCTGCCCGCCGCACCGCCCGATCCCGTCGAGCACCCGTAAGGCGTGCACGGCGTGCGGCGGCTGGCTCACCGGGCCGCGCAGATCCGGATCCAGCGCATGGCCGTAGCCCCCGTCGGCCCCCAGGTACGTGGTCAGCGCGGTCTCGACGGCCTCGGCGCCGCCGCCCAGGAAGTGGTACGCGAATCTGCGCTGCTCCAGCACGCGGGCGGTCAGCCAGACGAACCGCTCGGCGCGGGAGAGCGCGGAGGACCCGGCCAGCCGGGCCGGGTCGGCGGGTCCGGGCGGGGGCAAGGGGGGCGACGACGGCGAGGAGGGGAGGCTTGCGGATCGATCCATGGACAGACCGTAGGCCGGAAGGCACGGTCGGTAGGGGGCTCACGCACCGGTGCACCCCGGGAGCGCGATACTGGGCGCATGCGGTTGACGGACTTCTGGCAGCGAATGGCGAATCACTTCGGCGAGGCGTACGCCGACTCCTTCGCGCGCGATCATGTGATGTCGCAACTCGGCGGCCGGACGGTGCACGAGGCGCTGAGGGACGGCTGGGAGGCCAAGGAGGTCTGGCGCGGGGTCTGCGCCGCGATGGAGATCCCCGAGGGCAGGCGCTGAGCGGTCCCCGGGCGCTCCGGACGTATCAGCTTCCCGGGGTGGCCGGATTTCTTCGACCGGTGTACGCCACACTTGCTCCGTGGCCCCGACCGAAGAGACCCTCTCCTCCGACGCCGACGACAACCCGAGCGCCGCTCGGGTCTCCTCGGAATCCCCGCAACCCGCCGCGCGCATGCCGCGCTGGCTGCCGCGCGCCATGGTGCTCGCACTCGCGCTGGTGGCCTGTTTCCGCCTTGCGACCTGGGCCTTCGACCAGCTGACCGGGCTGTTGCTGAACATCCTGATCGCGTTCTTCCTGGCGCTCGCGATCGAACCGGCCGTGGACCGGATGGCCGCCCGGGGCATGCGCCGGGGGCTGGCCACCGGGCTGGTCTTTCTCGCCATCCTCGTCGGCACCGCGGGGTTCTTCACCCTGCTCGGCTCGATGCTCGCCGACCAGATCATCACCATGGTCCAGGACTTCCCGAAGTACCTCGACGACGTGGTCAGCTGGATCAACGACACGTTCCATACGCATCTGTCGCGTCTGGAGATCCAGGACAGCCTGCTGCACTCCGACTGGCTCCAGAGCTACGTCAAGAACAGTGCCGACAATGTGCTGGACGTCTCCGCACAGGTGCTCGGCGGGTTGTTCAAGACGCTGACGGTGACCCTGTTCGCCTTCTACTTCGCCGCCGACGGCCCCCGGCTGCGCCGCGCCCTGTGCTCGGTGCTGCCGCCGACCCGGCAGGTCGAGGTGTTGCGCGCGTGGGAGATCGCGGTCGCGAAGACCGGCGGCTACATCTACTCCCGCGGGCTGATGGCCCTGATCTCCGGTGTCGCCCACTACATCCTGCTGGAGGCCCTGGGTGTGCCCTACGCCCCGGCGCTCGCCGTCTGGGTGGGGCTGATCTCGCAGTTCATCCCGACCATCGGCACCTACCTGGCCGGGGCCCTGCCGATGCTGATCGCGTTCACCATCGAGCCCTGGTACGCGCTGTGGGTCCTGATCTTCGTCGTGATCTACCAGCAGTTCGAGAACTATCTGCTCCAGCCGAGGATCACCGCCAGGACGGTGGACATCCATCCGGCCGTGTCCTTCGGATCGGTGATAGCCGGCACCGCGCTGCTGGGCGCCGTGGGCGCGCTGATCGCGATTCCGGCGACCGCGACACTCCAGGCGTTCCTCGGCGCGTACATCAAGCGCTACGACGTGACCGACGATCCGCGGGTGCACGGGCGCGCGCGGCGGCGCGGAGTCTCGGCCCTCGCGCGGATGCGCGCCGCGCTGGCGCGGCGTGGTTGACACAAAAATCGAACATCCATTCTCATGGAGGCCCCGGCAGTTATCCACAGGCCGAGGACGACAGGGCCGCTTGTCAGTGGCAGGCGCTAGCGTCATGGACGTGAAGCGATCGACTCAAGCAAACCGGGTGGGACCCATGGCAGGAACCGACCGCGAGAAGGCCCTCGACGCCGCGCTCGCACAGATTGAACGGCAATTCGGCAAGGGCGCCGTGATGCGCATGGGCGACCGGCCGAACGACCCCATTGAGGTCATCCCCACCGGGTCGACCGCTCTCGACGTCGCCCTCGGCGTGGGCGGCCTGCCGCGCGGCCGCGTGGTGGAGGTCTACGGCCCGGAGTCCTCGGGTAAGACGACCCTGACCCTGCACGCGGTGGCCAACGCCCAGCGGGCGGGCGGCACGGTCGCCTTCGTGGACGCGGAGCATGCCCTCGACCCGGACTACGCGCAGAAGCTCGGCGTGGACACCGACTCGCTGATCCTGTCCCAGCCGGACAACGGCGAGCAGGCGCTCGAGATCGTGGACATGCTGGTCCGCTCCGGCGCTCTCGACCTCATCGTCATCGACTCCGTCGCCGCCCTGGTACCGCGCGCGGAGATCGAGGGTGAGATGGGCGACTCGCACGTCGGTCTCCAGGCCCGGCTGATGAGCCAGGCGCTCCGTAAGATCACGAGTGCGCTGAACCAGTCCAAGACCACCGCGATCTTCATCAACCAGCTGCGCGAGAAGATCGGCGTCATGTTCGGCTCCCCGGAGACGACGACCGGTGGCCGGGCGCTGAAGTTCTATGCCTCCGTCCGCATCGACATCCGTCGCATCGAGACCCTCAAGGACGGCACCGACGCGGTCGGCAACCGCACCCGCTGCAAGGTCGTCAAGAACAAGGTCGCGCCGCCCTTCAAGCAGGCCGAGTTCGACATCCTCTACGGCCAGGGCATCAGCCGCGAGGGCGGTCTGATCGACATGGGCGTCGAGCACGGCTTCGTCCGCAAGTCCGGCGCCTGGTACACCTACGAGGGCGACCAGCTCGGTCAGGGCAAGGAAAACGCCCGCAACTTCCTGAAGGACAACCCCGATCTCGCCAATGAGATCGAGAAGAAGATCAAGGAAAAGCTCGGCATCGGAGTGAAGCCCCAGGACCCGGCCGCCGCGGAGCCCGCCGCGGACGCGGCGGGTGCCGCGGGCGTGGCCGCCGCCGCACCGGCGAAGGCCGTGGCCGCCCCGGCGGCCAAGTCCGGGGCGAAGGCGGCCAAGACCGCCGCGGCCAAGAGCTGATCCATGACACGGCGGACCGAATGGCCGGACGGCCCAGGCCGTCCGGAGCGCCCGGACCGTCCGGACAGCGGCGCCCCCTCCTTGTCGAGGGCCGAGCAGGGGTCGCCGCCGGGCCCGGAGGAGCAGGCGCGGGCAATCTGCCTGCGCCTGCTCACCGGGACCCCGCGCACTCGTAAGCAGCTCGCGGACGCGCTGCGCACCCGGGGCATCCCCGATGACGCGGCGCAGGAGGTGCTGTCCCGGTTCGAGGACGTCGGTCTGATCGACGACGCGGCGTTCGCGGAGGCGTGGGTGGAGTCCCGGCACCACAGCCGAGGGCTCGCCCGGCGGGCGCTCGCCCGGGAGCTGCGCACCAAGGGCGTGGACGCCACCCTGATCGACGACGCCGTGGGACAGCTCGACGCCGGTCAGGAGGAGCAGACCGCGCGCGAGCTGGTCGAGCGCAAGCTGAGGGCCACCCGTGGCCTGGACCGGGAGAAGCGGATACGCCGTCTCGCCGGGATGCTGGCCCGCAAGGGTTACTCCGAGGGGCTGGCACTGCGGGTGGTGCGGTGCGCGCTGGAGGAGGAGGGGGAGGACACGGAGCTGCTGGAGCGTCACCTTCCGGATCTCTGAGCCTCGGCGGCCGACCTCCGAGAGCTCCAGGCCCGTCCCGGCATCCGAGACGCGGGGCGCTAGTTGACCGGAAGGCCTGCCGCGCGCCACGCCTGGAAGCCGCCGATCAGATCGGTCGCCCGCGCCAGCCCCAGCCGGCGCAGCGAGACCGCGGCGAAGCTGGACGCGTAGCCCTCGTTGCACACCACCACAACCCGCAGATCGTGGTGGGTGGCCTCGGGCAGCCGGTGGTCGCACTGCGGGTCGAGCCGCCACTCCAGCTCGTTCCGCTCGACGATCAGCGCCCCCGGGATGGTGCCGTCGCGCTCCCGCAGCGCCGCGTACCGGATGTCCACCAGCAGTGCGCCCTCGACCTGCGCCGCGGCGGCGTCGAGGGGCTCCAGCCGGTCGAGCTCTTCACGGGCCTCGGCCAGCAGCTCGTCCACGCTCCGCTTGGTCGTGTCGGTCGTGCCCATCGCGTTCATCCCCACTCCTCGGGCCGCTCGACCTGCTCCAGCCGCAGCGTCTGACCGGTGCGGCTGTAGCGCCGCATGAGCGGCAGCGGCGGATAGTAGGCGTGCACCGACACCGCATGCTCGGTGTCGGACGGGTTGATCACCTCATGCACATGATGCGGTCCGAAGGCCCGGCCACGTCCTGCGGGCAGCCGCCGCTCGCGGTCCACACCGTCGGCCAGCTCCAGGGTCTTCCAGCCCTCGGTGGGCAGCCGCGCGGCGAGTGACTGCTCGTTGAGCTCACCCGCCGCCGAGACGAAGGCGCCATGGGAGCCGCCGTGGTCGTGCCAGCCGGTGCCGGTGCCCGGAGGCCAGCCGATCAGCCAGGCCTCGCTGCCGCCCGGCCCGGCGAGGCGCAGCCAGGTGCGGCCCTCCGGATCGAGCGGAAGCGAGGCGACGAGCTCGGCGTCGGCGGCGGTCCGGCGGGCGAAGTCGAGCAGTTCCGCGGCGCTGGGCGGGGCGACGGGGCCGGACGCGGGGTCCGTGACGAGGTCCGCGGAGGGGCGCACGGGACTGGAGGGGGAAGTGCGTACGTCGGGCACAGAGAACCGTCCTGAATGATCGCGAAAGGGGCGCGGCCGCGCCGCGCGGGAAAGAGGCGGATCAACAGGACGGACGACAGACACAGCCCGCGTAGCGGACCAGGTCCAGATGGACCCTCCGCCAGAAGCGAGGCAAGCAGGTGTCAGTCACGCTGCGAAGTGAATCATGTGCCGGAAAGGAAGGTCAACCTCACCGGCCCGGACCTCGATGCGCGCCCGGATCACGCACGCCCCGGAGACGACCACGCACGCCCGCGGACCGACCAAGCACGCCCGCGGACGACCACCCGCGCCCCGCGGACGACCACCCGCGCCCCGCGGACGACCACCCGCGCCCGAACACGCACCACGCGCCCGGAGACGCGGCCGGGGGCAGGAGTGTCAACCCCCGGCGCGCCCCGCTGAGCCCGCGCTTCCCGTACGCACTACCGCCGTGCGCTCGCCTCCGCCGGGGCGCCCCTGGCCGCGTTCCCGCCCCGGGCCGCGTCCGCGCACACGTACAGCGCGCTCGGCCGCACCCCCGACAGCGCCGCGGCGAGATGGCCGTCCGGCCGCACCAGTAGCACGGTGTGCGCCGGGGCGCCCGGGTACGCCTCGGTGACCAGCAACTCGGTGCGCAGGGGCAGCGCCGCGACGGCCGCCGCCAGCCGCGGCATCAGCCCGGCCCGCATCCAGTGGCGGCGGTCCCACACCCCGGTGCCGGGGGCGACCAGCACCACCAGCAGCTCCCGGCCGAGCCGCTCCCGCAGCCGTACGACCGAACCGTCCGGCGCGGTCACCGGCACATCGGCGACCGGCGCCCCGAGCGCCGTCCCCACCGTGACCGAGCCGTCCGGCGGCGCGGCCGGGGCCAGCGGCGAACGGTCGTAGACGGGCGGCGCGCCCAGCGGACCCCGCCCGAGGTGACCCTCGGTGAGCAGCGTGTCGTGCCCGCGCGCCCCGCCGGGCCGCACGGTGCGCCGTACCGCGTGCCAGCCGCCGGCCGCGCGCACCAGCGGCAGCGCCTGGTCCGCCGCGCGCAGCCGGGCCCCGACGGCTCCGCGCCGCTCCGCCTGGTAGCTGTCCAGGAGCGCGTCCGAGGCCCCGTGGTGCCAGGCGAGGGACAGTTTCCAGGCGAGGTTGTCGACGTCCCGCAGCCCTTCCTCGAACCCCTGGGTGCCGAGCGCGCCCAGCAGATGGGCGGCGTCCCCGGCCAGGAAGGCGCGCCCGACGCGCCAGCGCAGCGCGAGCCGGTGGTGCACGGTGTGCACGCCGGTGTCCAGGAGTTCATAGGGGGGCTCGGATTCGCCGCACCACCCCGCGAGGGTGTCGCGCACCCGCACCATCAGGGCGTCAGGGGTGACAAGGTCGCGGCCGGGCGGCAGCAGCCAGTCGATCCGCCACAGGCCGTGCGGCAGCGGCTTGGCGGTGACCTCGGCGTCGATGCTGCGCCAGGGCGGGGAGCGGTGCAGCAGGGCCTCGCCGGGCCAGGGGAGTTCGGCCCGCAGCGCCGCGACGGCATGCCGCTCCACCGCCGTACGGCCCGGGAAGCGCACGCCGAGGAGCTTGCGGACGGTGGATCGCGGCCCGTCGCAGCCCACCAGATAGCTGCCCCGCCACCAGGTGGCCTGGGCGCCCCGGGTGCGCACCCCGACCCCGTGGTCGTCCTGCTCCAGGTCGTCGATCCGGGTTCCGGAGACGATCCGGACGAGGTCCTCGTCGCCCATGGCGGCCAGCGAGCCCCGCAGCGCCCTGGTGAGCTCGTGCTGGGGCAGATGCAGCGGTGAGGGCGCCGACACCGGCGCCGACTCGTCCTCGGAGGCGGACCCGTCACCCTCGGGAGCGTCCATGGCCTCCGTAAGGCCGCCGCCCCAGCCGCCGGTGCCGCGCTCGGGCGACGGCGGACCGCCGAAGAGGCCGCCGGGAGTGAGGGGCACCTGCCGCACCAGCTGCCGCCGCCGCATCGTGCGCCATCCGGTCCACGGCCGGGTGCGGGCGGTGACCCGGCAGCCCAGCCGCTCCAGCAGGGCGGCGGCGTCCGGGCGCAGCACGACGGTGCGGGCCAGGCGGCTCTCCTCGGCTTCCGTGGACTCGTCCAGCAGGATGACGGGCACCTCGAGGCGCGCGAGGGCGAGGGCCAGGGTCAGGCCGACCGGGCCCGCCCCGGCGACGATCACCGGGTCCACGGTGCGGTTCCTGTGGCCCTGCGGGTCGTACGTGACGTACGGAAATTGGCAGTTGGAACCCGGTGAGCGATCACAGAAAGCATGCAACCCACTGCCGCTGCCCGCGTCAAGCGACGAAGGGCGGTGGCGCGCGCGCCACCGCCCTGGTAGGGGTCTCGCTCATCCGCCCGGCCCCGGGCGGCGTCCGCCCGACTCCCCGGACGGCGTCCGCCCGGAGGGCCGGGGGCGTCCCCTCAGTTCGTCTTGCCCGCGGACGCGTCCGGAGCGGAGGTCGCGGACTGGTCGACGACATCGAGCGCGTCGGCGGCCGCGAGCGGCTGTCCGGCGTCCGCGACCCGGATGCCGGTCTTGGCGCGCCGGCCGCGCCGCTCGATCCAGGTGGCGAGGGCGGAGAGGGCCAGGCACATCGCGATGTAGATGACACCGCCGACGATGATCACCGGGACGTAGGGGTTCTCGTCGTTGACCACGGTGTTGCCGGCCAGCTGCTGAAGCTGGAACAGCAGCTCCTGGTAGGTGATGACATAGCCGAGGGAGGTGTCCTTCAGCGTCACCACCAGCTGGCTGATGATGGTCGGCAGCATCGCCCTTACGGCCTGCGGCACCAGGACCGTCATCATGACCTGGGTCTTGCGCATGCCCAGGGCGTACGCGGCCTCGCGCTGGCCTCTGGGCACCGAATTGATGCCCGCCCGCAGGACCTCGGCCTGGACCGAGCCGTTGTAGACGGTCAGGCCGATGACCAGGGCCCAGAAGCCGGTGTTGTCACCGCTGAGCCCCAGGTCCGAGCGGTAGGTCAGGAAGAGCACCCACAGCACGTAGATGGTGATCAGCAGCGGGACGGCCCGGAACAGCTCGATGAAGCCGGTCGCGAACCAGCGGACGGGCTTGTGGTCCGAGAGCCGGCCGGTGGCCAGCAGCACACCGAGGGCGAGGGAGAGGACCGCCGCGACCGCGAACACCTTCAGGGTGGTGACCACACCGTCGCGGATGCTGGTCCGCACCCCCGCGTAGTTGAAGATGTCCCACATCTCGGGCGCGAACTGACCTTTGGCGTTCAGCCGTACCACCGCGAAGGCGATCAGCCCGAGCACGGCCAGACCGCCGACCACGGAGAAGACGCGGTTCCGGACGCGCGCCTTGGGGCCGGGGGCGTCGTACAGGACGCTCGAGCTCATCGGGCCACCTCCAGGCGGTTCTCCAGCAGCCGGAAGAGACCGCTGATGGCGAACGTGATGACCAGGTAGCACAGCGCGATCCACAGGAAGATCCAGCCGATCGCGAAGCCCTTGTCACTCAGCAGCTTCGAGACATTGAACAGTTCGGTGTTGCTGAACGCCCCGGCGATGGCCGAGTTCTTGGTGAGCGCGATGAAGATGCTGCTCATGGGGGGAATCACGGACCGGGTGGCCTGGGGGAGGACGATCAGCCGCAGGGTCTGGAAGAAGGTCATCCCCAGGCTGCGGGCGGCCTCCGCCTGGCCGAGCGGCACGGTGTTGATACCGGACCGCACGGCCTCGCAGACGAAGGACGACGTGTAGCAGCCCAGCGCCATCATGGCGAGGACGAAGGGGCTCGTCCCCGGGAAGAAGATCTGCGGGATCACGAAGAACGAGATCAGGAACAGCAGGGTCAGCGGGGTGTTGCGCAGCAGGGTGACCCAGGCCGTCCCGAACGCCCGCAGCGGCGGTATGGGCGATACCCGGAAGCCGGCTATGACGACGCCCAGCACGAGAGCCAGCGCCGCACTGGCCGCCGTGATGGAGAGGGTTCCCAGGAACCCCTCCCGGAACTGGGGCAAATGATCGAGAAGTACGTTCATCGATTCTCCGCGGTAGCGGTCAGGTCAGCGGCGTGCGGAGCGCACCGGCTTCGGGGTGAACAGGCGAACGGGTGAGCGAGCGGGCGGATGGCCCTGCTCAGTAACCCTGCTCAGTAGCGCGGCAGGGGCGTCTTCGGCGCGACGTAGGAGGAGCCGGACTTGCCGAGCGTGCCCTCGTACGCCTTCTTGTAGTCGCCGTTCTTGATGTGCTTCTCGAGCGAGTCGGAGATCGCGTCGCGGAGCGCCTTGTCGCTCTTGTCCATGCCGACGCCGTACGGCTCCTCGGTGAACGGCTTGCCGACCACGTGCAGCTTGCTCGGGCGCTGGGCGGCGTAGCCCTTGAGGATGGCGTCATCGGTGGTGACCGCGTCGACCTGGCCGTCGAGCAGCTGCTTGACGCAGAGCGAGTACTTGCTCAGCTCGGTGGTCTTGGCGCCGTACTTCGGCTTCTTGATCTCCTGGAGCGGGGTGGAGCCGACGATCGAGCAGACCTTCTTGCCCTTGATGCTGTCCGGGCCGGTGATCTTGCCCTTGTCCTCCTCGCGGACCAGGAGGTCGGCGCCGGCGGTGAGGTACGGGCCCGCGAAGCCGACCTGCTTCTTGCGCTCGTCGTTGATGGTGTACGTGCCGACGTAGTAGTCGACCTGGCCCTTGGAGATCGAGGTCTCGCGGACGTTGGAGTCCACCGTCTTGAAGCTGATCTTGTCCGCGGAGAAGCCGAGGTCGGCGGCGACCATCTTGGCGATCTCGATGTCGAAGCCGGAGCGCTTGCCCTCGGTGTCCTGGAACCCGAGGAAGGGCTGGTCGGCCTTGGCGCCGATGACGATCTTGCCGCGCTTCTGCGCCGCTTTCAGGGTCGGCGAGTCGATCTTCACATCCTTCGCGACCGTGTAGTCGCCGCTGAAGACCTCGCCGCCCTTCGGCTTGTCCCCGGCGTTGCCCTTCTCGCCGCCACAGGCGGTCGCCGTCGCGGCCAGCGCGAGAACCACCGTGGCCGCCGCGGCCGTCTTACGAATCCTCATGGTGCCCATCCCTCTGTGTTCAGTACGTGGTTCACGTACGCAGTGGCGAACGTGGAGCGTCTGCCGGGCCGAATGCGGGCCCGGCGGGCTCGGCGGGCTCAGTGGTGAAGGATCTTCGACAGGAAGTCCTTGGCCCGGTCGCTGCGGGGGTTGTTGAAGAACTGCTCCGGCTCGGCCTCTTCGACGATCCGGCCGTCGGCCATGAAGACCACCCGGTTCGCCGCGGAGCGGGCGAAGCCCATCTCATGTGTGACGACGACCATCGTCATGCCGTCCCGGGCGAGCTGCTGCATGACCTCCAGCACCTCGTTGATCATTTCCGGGTCCAGCGCCGAGGTCGGCTCGTCGAAGAGCATCACCTTCGGGTCCATGGCCAGGGCGCGGGCGATCGCCACGCGCTGTTGCTGGCCACCGGACAGCTGGGCGGGGTACTTGTCCGCCTGGGCGCCGACGCCGACCCGGTCGAGCAGCGTGCGGGCCTTCTCCTCGGCAGCCTTCTTGTCCGCCTTACGGACCTTGATCTGGCCCAGCATCACGTTCTCGAGCACCGTCTTGTGCGCGAAGAGGTTGAAGGACTGGAAGACCATGCCGACGTCGGCACGCAGCCGGGCGAGCTCCCTGCCCTCCTGGGGCAGCGGCTTGCCGTCGATCGTGATGGAGCCGGAGTCGATCGTCTCCAGCCGGTTGACCGTGCGGCACAGCGTCGACTTCCCGGACCCGGACGGTCCGATGACGACGACCACTTCGCCGCGGCTGATGGTCAGGTCGATGTCCTGGAGCACATGCAGCGCGCCGAAGTGCTTGTTGACTCCTGACAGCGCAACCAACGCGTTCGCCACCGGTGCGGCGTCCTTGGTCACCGATACTTCGCTCATCGGCGTCTCGCTCCGTCCTCCTCGGTTGGGAGGACACTAATGAGCGCCCGCGACCAGCGTCATTACATCTGAGCTGAAATTGAGGATAACGATATGGCCGCGATGCGACACTCTGCGTGAACGGGACGACGCGCGCAGTACCGGCTGCGTAACGGAAACCAGTGTGTGACCCAATGCGTCTTGACGGCTGCCCGTCGATCGGGGTGGATGCCCTGTGGCCATGTTCGTGGCCGCATTCGAAGACATGGTGACGGAGACGCGTACGGGGCGCGTCTCCGCTGATACGGAAAGGTGGCGGAGGGGCCGGTGAGACTGCTGCTCGTCGAGGACGACAACCATGTCGCCGCGGCCCTGTCCGCCATCCTCTCCAAGCACGGTTTCGAGGTCACCCACGCCCGCAGCGGCGAGGAGGCGCTGCAGGCGCTGCTGCCGGACACCGGCGCCCCCTTCGGCGTCGTCCTCCTGGACCTCGGCCTGCCCGACCAGGACGGTTTCGAGGTGTGCGGCAAGATCCGCAAGCGCACCGCCACCCCCGTGATCATGGTGACGGCACGCGCCGATGTGCGCTCCCGCATACACGGACTCAACCTCGGCGCCGACGACTACGTGGTCAAGCCGTACGACACCATGGAACTGCTCGCCCGGATCCACGCCGTCAGCCGCCGCACCGCCGCCCACGACCCGGGCCATGGCACCGAGGAGAGCCCGGACGGCTCCCATCCGCCGCTGCGGCTCGGCCCGGTGACCATCGAGCTGCCCACCCGCCAGGTCTCCGTCAACGGGACGACCGTTTCGCTCACCCGCAAGGAGTTCGATCTGCTCGCCCTGCTCGCCCAGCGCCCCGGTGTCGTCTTCCGCCGGGAGCAGATCATCAGCGAGGTCTGGCGCACCAGTTGGGAAGGGACGGGGCGCACCCTGGAGGTCCACATCGCCTCCCTGCGCTCCAAGCTGCGGATGCCCGCCCTGATCGAGACGGTGCGCGGGGTGGGCTATCGCCTCGTCGCCCCGGCCGGCTGAGCGGCCGGGGCTCCCTCGGTGCGCACTCGGCTCCTCCCCCTCCTCATCGTCCTCATGGCGGGCGTGCTGCTCGCGCTCGGCTTCCCGCTCGCCGGGAGCCTGGCCGCCCGGGAGCAGCAGCGCGTGGTCGTCGACCGGATCGACGACACCGCGCGCTTCGCCGCGCTCGCCCAGTTCGTCACCGCCGGGCCCACGGGGGCGGTCGGCGCGGAGGGGAACGAGCGGCTGAACACTCTGCGCGCCGAGCTGAAGCGCTACCACGACCTGTACGGCATCCGGGCCGGGGTCTTCTACCGGGACCGGGACGCGCCGCCCATGGCCGAGGCGCCCGGTGGCTGGCGGCTGCCGGACACGGGTGAGAGCGCCCAGGCGTTCGACGAGGCCCTCGCCGGGCGCCGCAGCCACGATCCGCCCCAGGTGTGGCCCTGGCAGCGGGGCAGGCTCACCGTGGCGTCCCCTGTCGTCCGCGACGGCGATGTGGTGGCCGTCGTCGTCACCGACTCGCCCACCGGCCAGATGCGGTCGCGGACCCTGCACGGCTGGCTGGTCATCGGCGCGGGCGAATGCGCCGCGATGCTGCTGGCCGTCGGCGCCGCATTCCGGCTCACCGGATGGGTGCTGCGGCCCGTACGCGTCCTGGACACCGCGACCCATGACATCGCGACCGGGCGGATGCAGTCACGCGTCGCGGCCGCCTCCGGGCCGCCGGAGCTGCGGCGGCTGGCCCGCTCGTTCAATGAGATGGCCGACAACGTCGAGCAAGTCCTCGAACAGCAGCGGGCGTTCGTCGCCGACGCCTCCCACCAGTTGCGCAATCCGCTCTCCGCGCTGTTGCTGCGCATCGAGCTGCTGGCGCTGGAGCTGCCGGACGGCCATGAGGAGATCGCCTCGGTGCGCGCGGAGGGCAAGCGCCTGGCCAGCGTCCTGGACGATCTGCTCGACCTCGCCCTGGCCGAGCACTCCGCCGCGGATCTGCGGCTCACCGATATCGCGGAGCTGGCCACCGACCGGGTGGACGCCTGGCTTCCGGTGGCCGAGCGGGAGGAAGTCGGGCTCGCCTACACCGGCCCCGCGGCCATCACCGGCTGGGCCGACCCGGTGGCCCTGTCCAGCGCGCTGGACGCCGTCGTCGACAACGCCCTGAAGTTCACGCCCGAGGGGGCGCATGTGGAGGTCTCGGCGCGTACGGAGGGCGACACCGTGGCGATCGTCGTCGCCGACGGCGGCCCCGGCCTCACGGAGGACGAACTCGCCCGCATCGGCGACCGCTTCTGGCGCAGCAGCCGCCACCAGAACGTCTCGGGCTCGGGTCTGGGCCTGTCCATCACTCGCGCGCTGCTCGCGGCGGGCGGGGGCACGATCGACTACGCGCCCAACGAGCCGTGTGGTCTGCGCGTGACCATTACGGTGCCGCGGTCGGGGCCCGGTGAGGCCGTGACGACCGTAAGGACGTGACGCGGACCGCGAGGACTGTGAGGCGGGCTGTGTCCGTGAGGCGGGCTGTGAGGTCCGTGACGCGGGCTGTGAGTCCGTGACGCGGACCGTAAGGACGTGACGCCGGCCGTAAGGCCCGCTCGCCGTTCAGTCCCGCGGCTTGCGCCAGACGATGCTGTAGCGCCACAGGACGTGGCGGCGGTACCGCGAGCCGGGCAGGAGGTCGGCGGCCAGCGCCCGCATCTCCGGGTAGGTCACCGGCGGCGGCCATACGACGGGCGACGGGTGCTGCCAATGCCCTTTCCTGGCGCGGTGGACCTTACCGACGGCCACGGCGGCGAGGACGTGCGGCAGGTCCCTGGGCATGGTGTTCCGGGCGAGGCCGACGACAACCAGGACCCCGCCGGGCCGCAGCAGCTCGCGCATGCGGACCAGCCCGGTGGCGGCGTCCATGTGGTGCAGGGTGGCCACCGACGCGATGACGTCGAACGAGGCGGGCTCGAAGGGATGGCTCAGGAAATCGCCGAGGACGTAGTCGACGTCGTCCCCGTACGCACGTCCCTGATCGATGCCGGCCGCGTCGCGGTCGATCCCGGTGACGTGCGGCACGGTCCGCCGGAGCGCGCGGGCGAGCATGCCCTCGCCGCAGCCGACGTCGAGGGCGCGCTGGGCGCCATCGGGGACCGCGTGAAGGATGCGGGGGTGGTAGTGGATGTTGTGGTTCCACCGACTGCCGTTCTTCACTGTCATGTGAAGATCCTGCCGGACCAGGTCCCGGCCGTCGGCCGTATCGAGGCGGCAGCGGTGCCGGGCTACGGCTTGACCGAGCGGTAATAGCGCGCCGCGCCCTTGTGGAGGGCGAGGGGATCGGTGAAGACGGCGGTTCGCAGGTCCACCTTCTGGGCGGCGTGCACCTTCGCCCCGATGCGGTCCCGGTTCTCTATCACCGTGCGCGTGACGCCCTCCGCCAGACCGGGTGCCACCCGGTCCGTGGTGACCAGGAGGTTCGGTACGGCGATCGTCTTGACCGGCTCCGGTCTGCGTATCTCCTCGTATGCGTCGGCGGGCACGGTGGCCGCCCGGTAGTAGCGCGTCACCCCGCCCTGCCGGTGCAGTGGGCCGGTGAGGTCGCCGAGCTGGACGAGCCGGATCGGGTAGGCGTGGGCCAGGGTGCGCACCGCGGTGGTCGGCAGCCCGCCCGACCAGAAGAACGCGTCGAGCTTGCCCTGCCGCAGCAGCCTCGGCATGGCGTCGATGCCGACCCGCTTGGCCCGGATGTCCCGGTCGAAGTCGAGCCCGGCGGCCTTGATCAGCGCCCGGGTGATCAGCTGCACGCCGGAGCCGTCGCCGCCCACGCCCACCCGCAGATGCTTCAGATCGCGGGCCGACCGTACGGACGAGCCCCTCGGCACGACCAGCTGCATGTAGTCGTCGTACAGCCGGGCGCAGGCCCGCAGCCGCCCCGCTCCCTCGCCCTGGTAGGCGGCGACGGCGTCGGTGGCGGCGATGGCGAAGGTGGCCCTGCCCCGGGCCAGCCGCTCGACGTTGTCCGGGGACCCCCTGGACCGCTCCAGCCGCACATCGACATCGGGGAGGTCCCGGGCGAGATCCTGTTCGAGCATCCGGCCGTAGGTGTCGTAGACCCCGGTGGAGACCCCCGTCGCGAACGTCACCCGGCCGCTGGGCGAGGGGCCGCCGCCCGACGCCAGCAGCCACCACAGCAGCAGCCCGAGGGCGACGAGGCCCGCGGCGGCGGACTGCAGGGCACGGCGCCGGTCCAGGCGCGGAAGGGTGAGGGCCATGGCGAGGATCCTGCCAGGCCCGCTGACGGGAGGGGAGGGGCGAGCGGTTACGGGAGGGCGGGAGCGAGCCGCTACGGGAGGGCAGGAGCGAGCCGCTGCGCGAGGGGAGGGGCGAGCCGCCGCACGAGGGGAGGGGCGAGCCTCGGAACCCGTCGTGCGGGCGGCCACCCGCTCATCTGCCGGAGCGCAGGGCTCTCGACAGGCCGAGGGCCGCGGTCCGGACCGCCGGTGCCAGCTGCGCCGGCCGGAAGCGGCCGCGGGGTACGGCCACCGACAGCGCCGCCACCGAGGTCGGCCCGTCGAAGACGGGAGCCGCGATGCAGCTGACCCCCGGAGCCGCCTCTTCTTCCTCGTAGGCCAGACCCGCGACCTGGGCCTGCTCGACGGCCGTGCGCAGCCGGTCCGGATCGGTGATCGAGTGGGGGGTGAGGGCTGGCAGAGGCGCAGCCAGGATCTCCTCGACCAGCTCCGAGCCCGAGAACGCCAGAAGTGCCTTGCCGACGCCGGTGCAGGTCAGCGGCAGTCGGCCGCCGATGCGGGACGGCAGCCGAAGGGCGTCGTGGCCGTGGATACGCTCGACGTAGACCACCTCGTGGCCTTCGCGCACCCCGAGGTGCACGGTTTCGTGCGTGGCCTCGAAGAGGTCCTGCAGGAACGGCAGCGCGGCCTCCCGCAGATCGCGTCGGCGCGGGACGAGTGAGCCCAGTTCGAAGAGGGCGCCCCCGAGCCGGTAGCTCTCGGCGTCGCGTTCGAGCAGGCCGAGACGGACCAGATCGGCGCAGAGCCGGAACACGGTGGTCTTGGCCAGCCCGGTACGCACGGACAGTTCTGTGAGACGGAACGCGCCGCCATCGGGACGGAAGCAGTCGAGGACGGCCATCGCCTTGTCGAGCATGTTGCCCTGTGCGCTGTTCCGTGTCATGGAACACAGTGTGCCGGTGCCCGGCCGTCGGCCCATACCCGAGGGACGGGCCGGTGGCCCGGCCGGTGGCCCGGTCCACCGCCCGGCAGAGGGGCTTCTGTGAGCGCCTACCCTTGTTGGGTGACCATCAGCAGCGACCGGAGCCCGGCAGTGGACGTTCAAGCACCCAAGAGCTACGAGATCCGCACCTACGGGTGCCAGATGAATGTCCATGACTCCGAGCGGCTCTCGGGCCTCCTGGAAGAGGCGGGCTATGTCCGCGCGCCCGACGGCACCGGCGAGGGCGAGGCCGACATCGTCGTCTTCAACACCTGCGCGGTGCGGGAGAACGCCGACAACCGGCTGTACGGCAACCTCGGCCGACTCGCACCGATCAAGGCGCGGCGGCCTGGCATGCAGATCGCCGTCGGCGGCTGTCTGGCCCAGAAGGACCGCGACACCATCGTCAACAAGGCCCCCTGGGTCGACGTGGTCTTCGGCACCCACAACATCGGCAGCCTGCCGGTGCTGCTGGAGCGCGCCCGCGTCCAGGAGGAGGCCCAGGTCGAGATCGCCGAGTCCCTGGAGGCCTTCCCCTCCACCCTGCCGACGCGGCGCGAGTCCGCGTACGCCGCGTGGGTCTCCATCTCCGTGGGCTGCAACAACACCTGCACCTTCTGTATCGTCCCGGCGCTGCGCGGCAAGGAGAAGGACCGCCGCCCCGGCGACATCCTCGCCGAGGTGGAGACCCTGGTCGCCGAGGGCGTCACCGAGATCACCCTGCTCGGCCAGAACGTGAACGCGTACGGCTCCGACATCGGCGACCGCGAGGCGTTCAGCAAGCTGCTGCGCGCCTGCGGGAAGGTCGAGGGACTGGAGCGGGTCCGGTTCACCTCGCCGCATCCGCGCGACTTCACCGACGACGTCATCGCCGCCATGGCGGAGACGGAGAACGTGATGCCGCAGCTGCACATGCCGCTGCAGTCCGGCTCGGACACCGTGCTCAAGGCGATGCGCCGCTCGTACCGGCAGGAGCGCTACCTGGGCATCATCGAGAAGGTGCGCGCCGCGATGCCGGACGCCGCCATCTCGACCGACATCATCGTCGGCTTCCCCGGTGAGACGGAGGAGGACTTCGAGCAGACGCTGCACGTGGTGCGCGAGGCGCGCTTCGCCCAGGCGTTCACCTTCCAGTACTCCAAGCGGCCCGGGACGCCCGCCGCCGAGATGGACGGCCAGGTGCCCAAGGCGGTCGTCCAGGAGCGCTACGAGCGGCTGGTCGCCCTCCAGGAGGAGATCTCCTGGGAGGAGAACAAGAAGCAGGTCGGGCGCACGCTGGAGGTGCTGGTCGCGGAGGGCGAGGGCCGTAAGGACGACGCCACGCGGCGGCTGTCCGGCCGTGCCCCCGACAACCGTCTGGTGCACTTCGCGCGGCCCCAGGAGCCGGTTCGCCCCGGTGATGTCGTCACCGTCGACATCACCTACGCGGCCCCCCACCATCTGCTGGCCGAGGGCCCGGCCCGGGGCGTGCGGCGCACTCGCGCCGGGGACGCCTGGGAGCGGCGGAACGCGCCCGGGGAGAAGAAACCCGCGGGTGTGATGCTGGGCCTGCCGACGGTGGGCGCCCCGCCGCCGCAGCCGGCCGCGCCCACCGCGGGCTGCGGCTGCGACTGAGCGCACGGCTAGGCTGACGATCATGCTGATCGCCGCCGCCGTCTGCCCGTGTCCGCCGCTGCTGGTGCCCGAGGTCGCCGCCGGAGCCGCCCCCGAGCTGGACGGGCTGCGCGCGGAGTGCTTCGAGGTCATCCACGCCCTCGCGGCGGCGCGTCCGGAGTGTCTGATCGTGGTGGGACCCGCCGATCGCGCCGGGCGCGGGCCGCATGCGCAGGGCGCGGCCGGATCGTTCCGCGGCTTCGGCGTGGAAGTGGATGTGCGGCTCGCCGCGCCGGTGCCGGAGCGGCGAGCCGCACCCGTGACGGAGGACGGGGCGTCCGGCGGCAAGGACGCCCCGGACGGCGGATCCTCGCGCTCGCTGCCGACGTCGCTGGCGGTCGGCGCCTGGCTGCTGGAGCGCGCGGGGTGGGACCCGGCGGTGCCCGTCGAGGGGCTGGGTGTGGGGGAACCTCTCGCGGCCGAGCGGTGTATTGAAGTCGGAAGGGAGCTCGCCGGGCGGGCGGAGCGGGTCGTGCTGCTGGTGATGGGCGACGGCACCGCATGCCGCACGCTGAAGGCGCCGGGCTATCTCGACGAGCGGGCGGCCGCGTTCGACGCCGAGGTGGCGCGGGCGCTGGCGGCCGCCGACACCGGGGCGCTGGCCGCGCTCGACGAGGAGTTGGCGTACGAGCTCAAGGCGGCAGGTCGCGCGCCGCTGCAGGTGCTCGCGGGGGCGGGCGAGGGGGCGCGCCTGAAGGGGGAGTTGCGGTATGACGAAGCGCCGTACGGCGTGGGGTATTTCGTGGCGAGCTGGTCGTCCTAACCCGCTCGCGGCCGTGGAGCCTGCGCTCCACGGCCGCGTACCGGCGGGGCCGGCCGGTCCGGGCCCGGCATCGCCCGCCCCCGTCTTCTGTGCCTTGTTTGCTTGGCCGGTCTTATGCGTCGCCCTTGTGCTTGGGCTTGCGCTCGTCCATCTGGGAGAGGCGGTTGAGAGCGTCCTTCGCCTTGCCCGTGCCAGTCTCGATCTTGGCGCTGTACTTGCCCTTGGTCCTGGTGTCGACCGACTTGGCCGCCTTCTCCAGGCCCCGCCCGATCCTGGCCTCGTGCTGCTGCGCGAAGCTGCCGGCCCTGCCCTTCATCTGACCGGCCTTGGCCTTGAGATTGTCCATCAGGCCCATGTGCCACCTACCCTCGTCGGTTGCCTATGCGCGGGCGCTCTCACCGGTCTCGCTGTCGGCCGCGTCGGCCGCGGACTGCTGTTTGGGGATCCCGGCGCCTTCACCCGCCGGATTCTCCTTCCCGCTCCGCGCGGCTTCAGCCCCATCCGCGGTCCCGGACTCGGTCTCCGCCGTCATGACGTCGGCCGTGGCCTGGGAGTCCCGCACGGACGGTGCCTCCCCGGACGAACGGCTCGCCTCCTTCGACGCACGACGAAACCTGGAAAACACGCCCATATCTACTCCATACCTTACTCGTGTGGGCGAAACTCGCGTGGGCGGAATCCCGTGCCGCCCGGAGTGCCCTCTTGTGCGGTGCGCGGCGACTGTGCGGCGCGCTGCGGCCGATTCCTCCGAACCGGCCCTCGGAACCTCGCAACAGGCAACGAACCCGGCGGTGCCCCGTTACGTCGCTCATTCGAGGAGCCCCGGGGCATTTGCGAGACTGGCCCGGTGAATACTGCAGGCCATCCGCCGCGAGTCATCGCCGTCGTCGGCCCCACAGCGGCCGGAAAGTCCGATCTGGGCGTCGCGCTCGCCAGACACCTCGACGGCGAGGTCGTCAACGCCGACTCCATGCAGCTGTACCGGGGCATGGACATCGGCACCGCCAAGCTGACGGAGGACGAGCGGCAGGGGGTGCCGCACCAGCTGCTGGACATCTGGGACGTCACCCAGACCGCGAGCGTCGCCGAGTACCAGCGGCTGGCCCGCGCCGAGATGGACCGCCTGCTCGCCGAGGGCCGTACCCCCGTCCTGGTCGGCGGTTCCGGCCTGTACATCCGAGGGGCCATCGACGCCCTCGAGTTCCCGGGCACCGACCCCACCGTCCGGGCCCGGCTCGAGGCCGAGCTGGAGGAGCGGGGCTCCGGGGTCCTGCACGCCAGGCTCGCCGACGCCGACCCCGAGGCGGCGCGCGCGATCCTGCCCAGCAACGGCCGCAGGGTGGTCCGGGCGCTGGAGGTCATCGAGATCACCGGCCGCCCGTTCACCGCCAATCTGCCCGGACACGAGGCGGTCTACGACACGCTCCAGATCGGCGTCGACGTCGAGCGGCCCGAGCTGGATGAGCGGATCGCCCTGCGGGTGGACCGGATGTGGGACGCCGGGCTGGTCGCGGAGGTCCGCCGGCTGGAGGACGCCGGGCTGCGCTCCGGCCGTACCGCCTCCCGCGCGCTGGGCTATCAGCAAGTGCTCGCCGCGCTCGCGGGAGAGTGTGCCGAGGAGGAGGCGAGGGCCGAAACCGTGCGCGCCACCAAGCGGTTCGCACGCCGTCAGGACTCCTGGTTCCGCCGCGATCCCAGGGTCCACTGGCTCAGCGGAGCGGCCGACCACAGAGGGGAACTCCTGGCGAGTGCGCTCGCGTTGGTTGAACGGGCGGTCACAGCCTGATCACGTCATGGCATCGGGAAGCTCAGCTCGTCATTCGGGCCCCGGCGGGCATGCCATCATCAAGCTCCGATCGTGCCGTGGTGTCTGGAGTTGGGAGGGTGTGTGGCGATGGAGGCCGGCCCTCGCGACGCATCGCAGCAATCGCCGCACGGAGACGCGCGGCCGCTGACCCCGGACGGCCCCGATGAGGCCGGAGGGCTCCACGAACCCGGCGCACCGGTCCTCGAGGACGGTTCCGAGGGCGAGGCCGGCGCGGGCTCGGTCTCCGGGGAGTCCTTCCGGGAGCTGCGCCCGCCGCGTCGGCTGCGGATCTGGCAGATCGCGCCGATCGTCGCCCTGGCCATCCTCGGCTCGCTGATGTTCGCCTTCCCGCTCGCCTTCGAGTTCGGCGACGGAGGGGCGGTCGTGGCCATGCTCGGCCTGCTGCTGAGCTGCTGTGCGGCGGGCTGGGGCCTGATGGCCGCCCGCCGGGTGGGCTACACCTGGCCGGGTCTGCCCCCCAGAGGCTCCGGGCGCCGCCCGGACTGGCGCTTCGTCGTGCTCTATGTGGTGATCGTGGCGCTGCTGGCCGCCCTCACCTTCTGGCGGGTGGCCCGTCTCCGCTAGGCCCTCCGTCCAGTGGGTCCCCCGGGCGGGCCGGGCACCGGGGGACGGCGCGCGCGGTGCCCCGTAGGATCGAGGAATGAGCACCGCACCACGGCTGGCCTTCCTGAAGGGGCACGGCACCGAGAACGACTTCGTCATCGTCCCCGACCCGGACGGTCGTCTGGAGCTGTCCGCGGCCACCGTCGCCCGGATCTGCGACCGGCGCGCCGGTATCGGCGGCGACGGCCTGATCCGCGTCGTGCGGTCCTCGGCACACCCCGAGGCGCGGGGCATGGCCGACCAGGCCGAATGGTTCATGGACTACCGCAACAGCGACGGCAGCATCGCCGAGATGTGCGGCAACGGAGTCCGCGTCTTCGCCCGGTACCTTCAGCGCGCCGGGCTGGTCGAGGCGGGTGATCTCGCGATCGCCACCCGGGCCGGGGTGCGCCGGGCCCACATCGCCAAGGACGCCGGTGACGCCGCCCGGCCGGGTGAGGCCACGGCCGGGACCGATGGCCCGATCACCGTGGTGATGGGCGGGGCCGCGTTGCCCGAGCCCGGCCCCGAAGGGGAGATCACGGTCACGGTCGGTGACCACAGCTGGCCCGCGCGCAACGTGAACATGGGCAATCCGCACGCGGTCGCCTTCGTCGACGACCTGGCCCAGGCCGGTGATCTGTTCACGGCCCCCGCCGTGCGCCCCGCCGCCGTGTACCCGCACGGCACCAACGTCGAATTCGTCGTCGACCGCGGCCCGCGCCATGTCGCGATGCGCGTGCATGAGCGCGGCTCCGGAGAGACCCGGTCCTGCGGCACCGGCGCCTGCGCCGTGATGGTGGCCGCCGCACGCCGTGACGGGGCCGATCCGGCCGTCACCGGGCACCCCGTCACGTACACCGTGGACGTTCCCGGAGGGCGGCTTGTCATCAGCGAACGGCCGGACGGTACGGTGGAGATGACCGGCCCTGCCGTGATCGTGGCCGAGGGGGAGATAGATCCCTCTTGGCTGGGCACGGACCTCGGCTGACACTTCCCTCGAATGGGTGATCCGTTTCACTCTGGGCGAGAGCCGGTCGGCCGTGCGTGATGGGCTCGATAGCATCAAGCACCGGCCCCGGGGGAGTACCCACGCCGGTTGACGCTCGACGCCGCCGGAGGTGCCCATGAGCGCAGAGGCCACCGACCAGGCCCCGTTCGGCCGCAGGCGCGGCCTCCCCCGCATCGACCTGCGCAATCTCCGCAGGTTCAGTCGGGCCGCCCTGCTGGGGTCCGCCTCCCGCGGCCGGCTGCCTGACGCGATCGAGCATGTGGCCAAGGTCCACCGCGCGTACCACCCCGGAGCCGATCTGGATGTGCTCCGCAAGGCGTATGTCCTGGCCGAGTCCTCCCACCGCGGTCAGATGCGCAAGAGCGGTGAGCCGTACATCACCCATCCGCTGGCCGTCACTCTGATCCTCGCCGAACTGGGTGCCGAGACCACGACGTTGACCGCCTCGCTGCTCCACGACACGGTCGAGGACACCGATGTGACCCTCGATCAGGTGGGGGAGCAGTTCGGCGAGGAGGTCCGCTTTCTCGTCGACGGCGTCACCAAGTTGGAGAAGGTCGACTACGGCGCGGCGGCCGAGCCCGAGACCTTCCGCAAGATGCTCGTCGCCACCGGCAACGACGTCCGGGTGATGTCGATCAAACTCGCCGACCGGCTGCACAACATGCGCACCCTCGGCGTGATGCGCCCCGAGAAGCAGGCGCGCATCGCCAAGGTCACCCGCGATGTGCTGATCCCGCTCGCCGAGCGGCTCGGGGTGCAGGCGCTCAAGACCGAGCTGGAGGACCTGGTCTTCGCCATCCTCCACCCCGAGGAGTACGCGCGGACCCGCGAGCTCCTCCAGGCCCACGCCGGCCGCCCCGACCCGCTGGCCCAGGCCGCCGAGGACGTACGGGGCGTGCTGCACGAGGCGGGCATCACCGCCGAAGTCCTGGTCCGGCCGCGGCACTTCGTCTCCGTCCACCGGGTCGGGCTCAAGCGCGGCGAGCTGACCGGCACCGACCTCGGCCGCCTTCTCGTCCTGGTCTCCGACGACGCGGACTGCTACGCGGTCCTCGGCGAACTGCACACCTGCTTCACGCCGGTGATCTCGGAGTTCAAGGACTTCATCGCGGTGCCCAAGTTCAACCTCTACCAGTCGCTGCACACGGCCGTGGCCGGGCGCGACGGCGAGGTCACCGAAGTCCTCATCCGCACCAGCCAGATGCACCGGGTCGCGGAGGCCGGCGTGATCGCTCTCGGCAATCCGTACGCCCCGACGGAGGGCGCCGACGCCCCCGAGGGCGAGCGGGCCGACCCCACCCGGCCCGGCTGGCTGTCCCGGCTGCTCGACTGGCAGAGCGCCACCCCCGACCCCGATATCTTCTGGACCTCGCTCCGCGACGACCTCGCCCAGGACCGGGAGATCACCGTCTTCCGCTCCGACGGCGGGACGCTCGGCCTGCCCGCGGGCGCGAGCTGCGTGGACGCCGCGTACGCCCTGTACGGCGACGACGCGCACTCCTGTATCGGCGCCCGGGTCAACGGCAGGATCGCGACCCTGAGCACGGTGCTGCGCGACGGTGACACCCTGCAGCTGCTGATGGCGAGCGACACCCGGGACACCGCCTCCCACGGTCCCTCGCCGGAGTGGCTCGACCACGCCCGCACTCCGGCCGCCCGCATCGCCATCAACCGTTGGCTGGCCGCCCATCCGGCGTCGCAGCACGAGCCCCGGGAGGCCGCCGAGGAGCCGGAGTCCGCCGCCGAGCCCACCGGCCAGGACGGACAGGACGGCCAGGACCCGCAGGGCGGTCAGGACCCGCAGGGCGGTCAGGACCCGCAGGCCACGCGGGACCCGCAGACTTCGCAGGGCGGCCAGACCATCGCCCCCGCGTCGCCCGGTGCGGGCCGCCCCGAGGCGGGCATCGTCGTCGACCTGCCCGGCGCGACCGTACGGCTCGCCCGTTGCTGCACCCCCGTGCCGCCCGACGCGATCACCGGCTTCGCGGTCCGCGGAGGGGCCGTCACCGTGCACCGCGAGCGGTGCCCCGGAGTGGCGCGGATGACCTCGGCCGGGCGCACGGCCGTCGGGGTGCGCTGGGCGGACGAGGACGACGGGGACGGGGGCGGGGACTATCGCGTGACCCTCTTCGCGGAGGCGTTCAGCAGGCCGCATCTGCTCGCGGATCTCACCGAGGCCATCGCGGCCGAGGGCGCGGAGGTGGTGGCGGCCGCCGTCGAACCGCCGCGTGAGCAGCGGGTCCGGCACACCTACACGCTCCAGCTGCCCGACGCGGGCAGGCTGCCGACGCTGATGCGGGCCATGCGGAACGTCCCCGGGGTCTACGACGTGACGCGCGAGGGCCGCAGCATGGCCGCGGCGCACTGACGGACGGGCGCGCTCCTGAGCGGCACGCTCCTGATCATTTTCGGGCGCCTGAACTCCTTCGGGTGGATCAAGACCGGGAGCGACTGCGCGGGCGCCGGGGCGCTGGTAGCCGTAGGACATGACGCTTTCTTCGGGGCGCCGCCCCTGGCCGCCGCGCACCGGGCGCCGCAGGACCGCGTCGGTGGCCGCCGCCATGGCCGCCGTCTTCCTCGCGGTCGGCCCCTCCTCCGCCGCGGGGCCGGTGTCCCCCGCGCACCCGGCTCCCCTGGGCATCGGAGACCCCCTCTTCCCGCAGCTCGGCAACCCCGGGTACGACGTCACGGCGTACGACATCGCGTTCGCCTACCACCGTCAGGACCGGCCGCTCGACGCCGTCACCACCATCGAGGCCCGCGCGACCGCCCCGCTGCGCACCGTCAACCTCGACTTCGCCCAGGGCGTCGTGGACTCGGTGCGGGTCGACGGAGCGCGGGCCCGGTTCGCCACGGCCGGTGAGGACCTGGTGATCACCCCGTCCGCCCCCCTCCGTAAGGGCGCCGCCTTCCGGGTCACCGTCCGCCACACCAGCGATCCGCGGAGCGGCATGAACGGCGGCTGGGTCCGCACCAGCGACGGGCTGGCCATGGCCAACCAGGCCAACGCCGCCCACCGGGTCTTCCCGTGCAACGACCACCCCGCCGACAAGGCCCGCTTCACCTTCCGGATCACCGCTCCGAAGAGCCTTACGGTCGTCGCGGGCGGTCTGCCCGGACAGCGCGTCCGCAAGGGCTCGCGCACCGTCTGGACGTACCGCCTCGCCCACCCCATGGCCACCGAGCTGGCGCAGATCTCCATCGGCCGCTCCGCCGTGCCGCGCCGCACCGGGCCCCATGGGCTGCCGGTGCGCGACGTCGTCCCCGCGGCGGACCGCGCACGGCTGGAGAAGTGGCTCGCGCGCACCCCCGGACAGCTGGCCTGGATGGAGAAGAAGGCCGGGCGCTACCCCTTCGAGACCTACGGCGTTCTGATCGCCCACGCCACCACCGGCTTCGAGCTGGAGACCCAGACGCTCTCCCTCTTCGAGCGCGATCTGTTCACCAGCGATCAGCTGCCCCGGTGGTACATCGAGTCGATCATGGTGCATGAGCTGGCGCACCAGTGGTTCGGCGACAGCGTCAGCCCGCGCCGCTGGTCGGATCTGTGGCTCAACGAGGGCCACGCCACCTGGTACGAGGCGCTGTACGCCGATGAGCGCGGTAAGGCGAGCCTGGAACGGCGGATGCGCAAGGCGTACGGGCAGTCCGACGCCTGGCGGGCCGAGGGAGGGCCGCCCGCGGCCCCCGAGGCCGCCGACCCCGGCCAGCCGATCGGCATCTTCCGCCCGGTGGTCTACGACGGCAGCGCGCTGGTGCTGTACGCGCTGCGGCAGCGGATCGGCCGGGCCGCCTTCGAGCGGCTGGAGCGGCGATGGGTGCTCCGCCACCGCGACGGAGTGGCCTCGACCGCCGACTTCGTCCGGCTGGCCTCCACGGTGGCGGGGCGCGATCTGAGCGGATTCCTCCATCCGTGGCTGTACGGCAGGAAGACGCCGCCGATGCCGGGACACCCCGACTGGAAGCAGACGGAGAAGGAGACCACGAAGGGTGCCGCGCTGCCCGGCGCGCGGGCGGGGCGGCACGCGGTCCGTCACGCGGTGCCATGGGCCGTGAAACCCGGGTGACGGCCCGCCCGCCGCGTGCGACCATCAAGGGGTCGGCGTCCGTGGCCGGCCCCGGCGGGGGAATCCCGCGGGCCCGCCACGCGTTGTCGACAGTGACGGTATTCCACGACGTAAGGATTCCTTTGACCCACTCCTCTTCCCTTCCGCAGGACCGGCAGCGCCCCGCCGAGAGCCTTCGGGCCGACGCCCTGATGGAAGAGGACGTCGCCTGGAGTCACGAGATCGACGAGGAGCGTGACGGCGACCAGTACGACCGCTCCGACCGTGCCGCCCTGCGGCGCGTGGTGGGGCTGTCCACCGAGCTCGAGGACGTCACCGAGGTCGAGTACCGGCAGCTGCGCCTGGAGCGCGTGGTGCTGGTCGGCGTATGGACCTCCGGCACGGTGCAAGACGCGGAGAACTCCCTGGCGGAGCTCGCCGCGCTCGCCGAGACCGCCGGCGCCCTGGTGCTCGACGGCGTGACCCAGCGGCGCAACAAGCCGGATCCCGCCACGTACATCGGCTCCGGCAAGGCCGAGGAACTGCGTGACATCGTGGTCGAGTCCGGTGCCGACACCGTGGTCTGCGACGGTGAGCTGAGCCCCGGGCAGCTGATCCACCTCGAGGACGTCGTCAAGGTCAAGGTGGTCGATCGGACCGCCCTGATCCTCGACATCTTCGCCCAGCACGCCAAGTCCCGAGAGGGCAAGGCGCAGGTCTCGCTCGCCCAGATGCAGTACATGCTGCCGCGGCTGCGAGGCTGGGGTCAGTCGCTGTCCCGCCAGATGGGTGGCGGAGGCTCCGGATCCTCGGGCGGCGGTATGGCCACCCGTGGTCCCGGTGAGACCAAGATCGAGACGGACCGGCGCCGCATCCGCGAGAAGATGGCGAAGATGCGCCGCGAGATCGCCGAGATGAAGACCGGCCGTGACATCAAGCGGCAGGAGCGCCGGCGCCACAAGGTTCCCTCGGTCGCCATCGCCGGATACACCAACGCGGGGAAGTCCTCGCTGCTCAACCGGCTCACCGGCGCGGGCGTCCTGGTGGAGAACGCGCTGTTCGCCACCCTCGACCCGACCGTGCGCCGGGCCGAGACCCCCAGCGGGCGGCTCTACACACTGGCGGACACCGTCGGATTCGTCCGGCATCTGCCGCACCACCTGGTGGAGGCGTTCCGCTCCACGATGGAGGAGGTCGGCGACGCCGATCTGATCCTCCATGTGGTGGACGGCTCCCATCCGACCCCCGAGGAGCAGCTGGCCGCCGTGCGCGAGGTGATCCGCGATGTGGGCGCGGTCGACGTGCCCGAGATCGTCGTGATCAACAAGGCGGACATGGCCGATCCGCTCGTTGTGCAGCGGCTGCTGCGCATGGAGCGGCGCGCTATGGCGGTGTCGGCCCGCAGCGGGCTGGGCATCGACGAGCTGCTCGCGGTGATCGACGAGGAGCTGCCCCGGCCGCAGGTCGAGATCGAGGTGCTGCTGCCGTACACCCACGGCAAGCTCGTCGCGCGCACCCACGTCGAGGGCGAGGTGCTCTCCGAGGAGCACACCCCTGAGGGCACGCTGCTCAAGGCGCGCGTGCACGAGGAGCTCGCGGCGGAGCTGCGGCGCTTCATCCCGGCCACGGCCGCCGGACAGCGCTAGCCAGCTGGTCACACCAGCCGCACCGCGTCGGCTACGACACCTACGACACCTACACGACGAGGGCCCGCCCCCGGATTTCCGGGGGCGGGCCCTCGTCGTGGGATGGACGGCTGCCTGACGGCTACCGGCTCAGCCGGTCACTGGTTCGCGAACTTCTTGCTGACCGCGCTGTAGACACCCTTGGCCTCGGGGCCCAGATGCGGGCCCGCCAGCCAGGTCGCGTTGGACGGGCCGATCGAGGTGTTGGACACCAGCGCCGGTTTGCCGTCCGCGCCGTTGGCGACCCAGCCACCGCCGGACGAACCCGCGGTCATGGTGCAGCCGATGCGGTACATCGTCGGCTGCTTGGCGTCCAGGGAGAGCCGGCCCGGCTTGTCCGCGCACTGGTTCATCTTCTGGCCGTCGAACGGCGGGGCGGCCGGGTAACCGGTGGCCGTGATCTCGTCGATGGACTTCACCGCCGGGGCGTTGAAGTCGACCGGCAGCGCGCCGCCCACCGTCTCCTCGAGCGACTTGCCGCCGCTGGCCTCCGGCTTCACATGCATCACCGCGAAGTCGTATGGGGCGCCCTTACCGCCCACGGCCGCGCCGTTGTCGAGCCACTGCGAGGAGGTCTGCGCCCAGTCGGCCCACCAGACGCCCTTGGGGGCCAGCTCCTCCTTGGTGGCGTTCTCCAGCTCCGCCTGCGACTTGCCCGCGTCGTTGTAGGAGGGCACGAACATCAGGTTCTTGTACCAGCCGCCGCCCTTGCCCGCGTGGACGCAGTGGCCCGCCGTCCACACCAGGTTGGACTTGCCGGGGTGCGCCGGGTCCTCGACCACCGTCGCGGAGCAGACCATCGAGCCCTCGGGGCCGTCGAAGAAGACCTTGCCCGCGTAGGGGACCTTGGAGCTGTACGGGCTGGTGACCTCCTTGGCCGGGACGGGCTGCGGATCGGGGTCGGTCACACCCTGGTCGTCCGCGATATCGCCGTCGTCGACCGGCTTGTCGGGCTCCTGTGCCTCGCGCATCCGGTCCGGCTTCCACAGGCCCTTGATGATCGGGTTGATGAAGTCACCGGCCTCGCGCAGCCAGTCGTCCTTGTCCCACTTGTTCCAGGCACCGTTCTTCCACTGGTCCAGATCGATGCCGAGGTTCTTCAACTTGTCGTTGAGGTTGTCGGGCAGCTTGATGTCGTCCACGCCCTGCTGCTCCGACGACGCGGTCGGCTTGGCATCGGTGTTGTCGTCCGAGGAGTCGCACGCGGTGGCGGCGAGCGCCAGAACCGAGGCTATGGCGGCCACGGCCAGTGCGGGTCGGCGTTTGGATGGCATGGGTGGGACTCCCCCTGAGGTTCTGAGCTGCTCTACGGCCTGTATGGAATTGTCATGCACCGCCCCGGCAATGGGGTGGTATCCCACTATGCCGGTGCCGCCTACGACGGCTGCGAGCGGGTCCTTGGTTCCCGGCCGCAAGGATCTTCGCCCAGCCCGTGATCCAGAGCGCCACGCGTCGTTGGTACGTACGGGGGACAGCCGGAGGGTGTTCAGCAGCAGGAGGACCGAGACGCGTGGCCGTGACCCAGCTCCCGCCGATGGCCCTGGCCGCCGTCTCCGACGACGGCGGCGCCGCCCAGGGCATTCTGCGGCGCCAGGCGCTGCGTGAGTCCGCCGCCCGCACCTACGCCCGTGCGCTGCCCATCGTTCCGGTGCGGGCCCGGGGGATGACGGTCGAAGGGGCCGACGGCCGCCGCTATCTCGACTGTCTCTCCGGGGCCGGGGCGCTGGCCCTGGGACACAACCACCCGGTGGTGCTGGACGCGATCCGGGCCGTCCTGGACGCGGAGGCGCCGCTGCAGGTCCTGGATCTGGCCACACCGGTCAAGGACGCCTTCACGGACGAGCTGTTCGCCACCCTGCCGCCCGGACTCGCCGCCCGCGCGCGGGTGCAGTTCTGCGGACCGGCGGGAACGGACGCGGTCGAGGCCGCGCTCAAGCTGGTGCGGACCGCCACCGGGCGCGACGGCCTGCTCGCCTTCTCAGGGGCCTACCACGGCATGACGGCCGGAGCCCTGGCCGTCTCCGGCGGTGCCCCGGCCGCCGGTGTGACCCGGCTGCCCTTTCCGTACGACTACCGCTGCCCATTCGGGGTCGGCGGGGAGCACGGCGCCGAACTCTCCGCGCGCTGGACCGAGAAGCTGCTCGACGACCCGAAGGGCGGGGTGCCCGGCCCGGCCGGGATGATCCTCGAACCGGTGCAGGGCGAGGGCGGGGTGATCCCGGCCCCGGACGGCTGGCTGCGCCGGATGCGCGACATCACCGCGGCCCGCTCCATCCCGCTCATCGCGGACGAGGTCCAGACCGGCGTCGGGCGCACCGGGGCCTTCTGGGCGGTCGATCACGGAGGGGTGGTGCCCGATGTGATGGTGCTGTCCAAGGCCATCGGTGGTGGCCTGCCGCTGGCCGTCGTGGTCTACCGCGAGGATCTCGACGTCTGGCCCCCCGGAGCCCACGCGGGCACCTTTCGCGGCAACCAACTGGCCATGGCCGCGGGCGCCGCGACCCTCGCCTACGTCCGCGAGAACAATCTCGCCGAACGCGCGGCAACCGTCGGCGCCCGGATGCTGGACCGGCTGCGCCAATTCGCCACTGGGCGTGCGTGGATCGGAGACGTACGCGGCCGCGGCCTCATGATCGGCTTGGAACTGGTGGACCAGGACGCTGGGCCCGCAGGGGAGGCCGGGAACGCAGCGCCGGGTGGACACGCTGCGGGGGCCGGGTATGCCAAGGGGGCCGGGCCGGCGACGAACGCCACCCGCGAAGGAGCCCCGGGCTTCGCATCCCCGTACCAGGCATCCCCGAGCGAGGCGGCCCCCTGCGAGACGACTCCGCGCGAGGGAGGCCGACGGGCGGGCGCTCAAGACGACGGTGCGGGCGGGGCGTTGGACGGGGGAGCGTCGTACGCCGGTGCCATGCGTACGGGGGCTCCGCCCGCCGATCCCGCGCTCGCGGCGGCCGTTCAGCAGGAGTGCCTGCGGCGCGGACTCATCGTCGAACTCGGCGGGCGCCACGGCGCGGTGATCCGTCTTCTCCCCCCACTCACCATCACCGATGAGCAGACAGAGGCGGTCCTGGACCGGCTCACCGACGCCCTGGACGCGGCGATCCACACCGCCGGATCCCGCTCCCACGAACTCCCTCCCACCGCTGCCCCGTTCGCCCCGTCGCTCGCCGGAGACCACCGGTGACGCGTCCCGCACCGTACGACCGCACCGCCATCGCACCACCGAAGGAGGCAGGCGCCGGGCCCAGGACATGAACGCCGTGACGCCCGCGCCGCACCCACCATGCCGCACACCCCCGGGGGAGCCCCTTTGTCTCCCCAACCGCAGCCCGCGCCCGGCGCCCTGGCCGACCCCGACGACTCCGCTCGCCCCGGCCCCCCGCCGCCCTTCCCACACCCGCCCCACACAGCGCCTCCCCCGGCCGAGGCGACAAGACCGCCCGTCCCACCTGCGACGGTCTCGACGGTCAGGGCACCGTCCACCGTCACGACGGCCGCCGGCGACCAGACGGCGCCCCCATCGCCCCCAGCACCCCCATCGCCCCCAACAGCGGCGCGGCCGTCCGCGGCACCGGCGCCACTGCCCTCGGGGGCATCGCCCGCCACGGCGCCGCCCGCCAGCGCGGCGGGAGCGGGAACGGGAGCACCCCAGCCACCCGCCCCGGAGCCGTCACCTGCCCTGGAGCCGCCACCCGCTCCGGAGCCGTCGGCGGAGGAGCCGCCCGCGCTGCGGCTGCCCTCCCAGGGGCCGCCCCTCGCCGCGACGGCCGTGCCCCGGCAGCACCACGACAACCATGAAGCGTCGTCAGACAACCGCGCCCGCGAGGCCCGCGCCCGCGAGGTCGGTGCGGATCCGCTCGACGACCCCGACCCGCAGATCGCGGCCGACGCCGCAGCCGTCGAGAACCTGCTGCGCTGCTGGGTGCGCGAGAGCGGCCTCGTGCGCACCGACGGGGACACCCTGCGCATTCCCCTCGCCGCCAGCGGAACCGTCCTCCTCGTCCCGGTGCGCTATTGGTCGCCCACCGGCTGGCACCGCTTCGGCCCGCCACTGCTGGAGCACGGCCCCCATGACGCGCCCGCTGTCGGCGCCGTCACACTCTCGGCCCTGCTCAGCCGCGAGGCGACGTACAGCGCGCGGCGGGACGACCCCGAGGCGGACGCCACCGAACTCGTCGGCCGTGTCGCGGACTCTGTACGGCGCACCGCCCTCTTCCTCACCCTCCGCCGGGCCACACCCGCCGATCCGAGCACGAGCACCCCGTTCCTCAGCGCGGAACAGTCCCTCCTCTTCGGTCACCCCCTGCATCCCACGCCGAAGAGCCGCGAAGGCCTCTCCGACTCCGAATCCACCGTCTGCTCACCGGAAACGCGTGGCTCCTTCCCTCTTCACTGGATCGCGGTCGGCCGGTCCGCACTGGCTTGCGAGTCGGCCTGGACGGAGCGCGGCCGGACCGTGCCCGCCGAACGGCTCGCCCTCTCCCTGGCGGGCAGCGGCCTCCAACTGCCCACCGGCACCGTGCCCTTGCCCCTGCATCCCTGGCAGGCTCGCGAGATCCGGCACCGTCCGGAGGTCGCCGCCCTCTTCGACGCCGGCCTGTTGCACGACCTCGGGCCGTCCGGCGGGCCCTGGCATCCCACCTCGTCGGTCCGTACCGTCTACCGGCCCGGCGCTCCGGCCATGCTGAAACTCTCCCTCGGTCTGCGGATCACCAACTCCCGTCGTGAGAACCTCCGTAAGGAGCTTCGCCGCGGTGTCGAGGTGCACCGGCTGCTCCGTAGCGGACTGGCCGAGCAGTGGCGGGCGGCCTTCCCCGGCTTCCCAGGATTCGACATCGTCCGGGATCCGGCCTGGCTCGCCGTCGACGGACCGGATGGCGAGCCCCTGACCGGCCTTGACGTCGTCATCCGGCACAACCCGTTCGGCCCCGGCGACGACGCCGTCTGCGTCGCCGGACTCCTCGCGCCGCGCCCCTGGCCCGGACAGCCGGTGATGCGCTCCCGGCTCGCCCACCTCGTCGCCCGGCTCGCCGCTCGCACCGGCCGTTCCACTGCGGCCGTCGGCACGGAGTGGTTCCTGCGCTATCTGCACACGGTCGTACGCCCCCTGCTCTGGCTGGACGGAGAGGCCGGCATCGCGCTCGAGGCGCATCAGCAGAACACTCTGGTGCTGCTGGACCCCGACGGCTGGCCGGTCGGTGGCCGCTACCGGGACAACCAGGGCTACTACTTCCGCGCGTCCCGGCACGCCGAACTCCAGCGCCGACTGCCCGGTATCGGCGGCCGCAGCGACACCTTCGTCTCCGACGACGTCACCGACGAGCGGTTCGCCTACTACCTGGGTGTCAACAACGTCCTCGGACTGATCGGTGCCTTCGGGTCCCAGCGACTCGTCGACGAGCGCGTCCTGCTGGCCGCGTTCCGCCGCTTTCTCGCCGAGGCCGCGTCCGGTCACGGCAGAACCCGCTCACCGCTTCCCGCCCGGCTCCTGGAGACACCCACCCTGCGCTGCAAGGCCAATCTGCTCACGCGGCTGCGCGGCCTGGACGAGCTCGTGGGACCGGTGGACACCCAGTCCGTCTATGTGACCATCCCCAACCCCCTTTCCATGTCCGTCTCGCCTTCCGGCTCCACCGCTGTCACCCCCATGGCTTGACTCCGCGACCCGCGATCACGCCCCTCACCCCCACTTCCCTCCGACGTGCCCAGACCCCTGAGAGGAGAGCATCGCCGTGCCGCACACCGACTCCAGTACGAGCTCCAGCACCGACGACACCATCGACATGCGGCTGCGCCAGGAAGAGGACATCGCACGACTCATCGACCTGGGCTCCGCCCGACCGGAGGCCGACGACCGGCCGGATCTGCTCGACCACATCGTCGAATGGGGGCCCACCAACACCCCATTGGGCACCTTCCAGCTCGTCCCCGTCCGCATCGGGCGCGATCTGCGGCTCATCGCCCAATGGATGAACGACCCGTCCGTGGCCGCTTTCTGGGAGCTCGACGGTCCCGAGGAGGCGACCGCGAGCCACCTCGGGGACCAGCTCGACGGCGATGGGCGCAGCGTGCCCTGTCTGGGCGTCCTGGACGGTGTGCCCATGAGCTACTGGGAGGTGTACCGCGCCGATCTGGACCCGCTCGCGCGGTACTACCCGGCCCGGCCGCACGACACGGGTATCCACCTGCTCATCGGCCGGGTCAGCGATCGCGGCCGTGGCCTGGGGACCACGCTGCTCCGCGCGGCCGCCGACCTCGTCCTCGAGCACCGTCCGTCCTGCACCCGGGTCGTGGCCGAACCGGATCTCCGCAACAACCCCTCCGTGGCCGCCTTTCTCGGCGCCGGTTTCCGCTTCTCTGCGGAAGTCGAACTTCCCGGCAAACGCGCCGCGCTGATGCTGCGCGACCGTGCCCTGCGACACGTCCTGTGAGCCTCCGCAACCATCCGTGCCCCCCGGTGATCCATCTGCTTCGATGCGAGATTCCACTGTTGATACACCGCTCGCCCGGTGCCGGTTCCCATGCGGCGCGGATCCGCCCGCGCCACGGAGCGAAGATCCTCCCGCGCCCCGGCCCGGCCGAAACCGTCCGTCACCGACCACACCGACAGGAGTGATGTCGGTGCCGCCCCTTAGGCTGGCAGCCCTATGACTGAATCGTCCTCGCCTCCACTCGAAGATCTGCTGCACGCCGCCGTAACCGCCGTCGGCGGCACCGAGCGCCCTGGCCAGACCGCCATGGCCCAAGCGGTGGCGGAGGCGATCGACGACAGCTCCCACCTGCTGGTCCAGGCCGGCACCGGCACCGGGAAGTCTTTGGGCTACCTGGTGCCCGCGCTCGCTCACGGCGAGCGCGTCGTCGTCGCCACGGCGACCCTCGCCCTGCAGCGGCAGCTCGTCGAGCGCGACCTTCCCCGCACCGTGGAGGCGCTGCATCCGCTGCTGCGCCGCCGCCCTGAGTTCGCCATGCTCAAGGGCCGCTCCAACTATCTGTGCCTGCACCGGCTCCACGAGGGCGTCCCGCAGGAGGACGCGGATGAGGCCGGGCTCTTCGACCCGTTCGAGGCCGCCGCGCCCACCAGCAAGCTCGGCAAGGATCTGCTGCGGTTGCGCGACTGGTCGGACGATACCGAGACGGGCGACCGGGACGATCTGACCCCCGGTGTCTCGGACCGCGCCTGGTCCCAGGTGTCGGTCACCTCCCGGGAGTGCCTCGGCGCGTCCAAGTGTGCCTATGGCGCGGAGTGCTTCGCCGAGGCCGCCCGTGAGCGGGCCAAGCTCGCCGACGTCGTCGTCACCAATCACGCGCTGCTCGCCATCGACGCGATCGAGGGCGCCCCCGTGCTGCCCAGCCATGAGGTGCTGATCGTCGACGAGGCCCATGAGCTGGTCTCCCGGGTCACCGGCGTGGCCAGTGGAGAGCTCACCCCGGGCCAGGTCAACCGCGCCGTGCGGCGTGCCGCGAAGCTGGTCAACGAACAGGCGGCGGACGCTCTGCAGACCGCCTCCGAGGGCTTCGAGCGGCTGATGGAGCTCGCCCTGCCCGGCCGCCTCGAGAAGATCCCCGAGGATCTCGGCTATGTGCTGATGGCGCTGCGCGACGCGGCCCGCACGGTGATCTCGGCGCTCGGCGCCACACGGGACGCCTCGGTCAAGGACGAGGACGCGGTCCGCAAACAGGCGCTGGGCGCCGTGGAGAACATCCATCAGGTGGCCGAGCGGATCGTCGAAGCCTCCGAGTACGACGTGGTCTGGTACGAGCGGCATGACCGCTTCGGCGCCTCGCTGCGTGTCGCCCCGCTCTCCGTGTCGGGTCTGCTGCGCGAGAAGTTGTTCGAGGACCGGTCCGTCGTCCTCACCTCCGCCACGCTCAAGCTGGGCGGGGACTTCAACGGGGTGGCCGCCTCACTCGGTCTCGCCCCCGAGAGTCCGCAGGATCCGGAGGGCGGTGAGAAGGGCGGCGAGGAGGCCACACCGCACTGGCAGGGCCTCGACGTCGGCTCGCCCTTCGACTACTCCAAGCAGGGGATTCTCTACGTCGCCAAGCATCTCGCCCAGCCCGGCCGCGAGGGCAGCCGCGCCGATATGCTCGATGAGCTCGCCGAGCTGGTCGAGGCCGCGGGTGGTCGCACGCTCGGGCTGTTCTCATCCATGCGCGCCGCCCAGGCGGCCGCGGAGGAGCTGCGCGGGCGTCTGGACATGCCCATCCTCCTCCAGGGCGAGGAGACGCTGGGCGAGCTGATCCGCTCCTTCTCCGCCGACGCCAGGACCTGCCTGTTCGGCACGCTGTCCCTCTGGCAGGGCGTCGATGTGCCGGGGCCCAGCTGTCAGTTGGTGGTGATGGACCGGGTGCCCTTCCCCCGTCCCGACGACCCTCTGATGAGTGCCCGCCAGAAGGCGGTGGAGGAGGCCGGGGGCAATGGCTTCATGGCCGTCGCCGCGACCCATGCCGCACTGCTCATGGCCCAGGGCGCGGGTCGGCTGGTGCGGGCTTCCGGCGACCGGGGCGTCGTCGCCGTCCTGGATCCGCGGGTCGAGCGGGCCCGCTACGGCTCGTTCCTCCGCAAGTCCATGCCGGAATTCTGGTACACCACCGACCGCAACCAGGTGCGCCGCTCGCTGGCCGCCATCGACGCGGCGGCCAAGGAACAGGAGGCCTAGCGGGGGCGCGGTCGTCTCATACGACAGGGCCTCGACGGTCGCGAGACACAGCAGGGCCCCGGAACCGGCGCAGTGGTCCCGGGGCCCGGTCGTAGGGCACGCTAAGGGCGCACCTCGATCCGGCGCGCTCAGACGCGCCGCAGCACCGCGACCACCTTGCCCAGAATGGTCGCCTCGTCGCCGGGGATCGGCTGGTAGGCGGCGTTGTGCGGGAGGAGCCACACGTGGCCGTCCTCGCGCTTGAAACGCTTCACCGTGGCCTCACCGTCGAGCATCGCGGCGACGATGTCGCCGTTCTCCGCGACGGGCTGGCGGCGCACCGTCACCCAGTCGCCGTCGCAGATGGCGGCCTCGATCATGGAGTCGCCGACCACCTTCAGCACGAAGAGCTCACCGTCGCCGACCAGCTGCCGGGGGAGCGGGAAGACATCCTCGACCGACTCCTCGGCGAGGATCGGGCCACCGGCCGCGATCCGGCCGACCAACGGCACATAGGAGGCGGCGGGCTTGCCGGTGGTGTCCGGGGGCTGGGTGCTGGGCTGGTCGGAGCCGCGGACCTCGTAGGCCCGGGGCCGATGGGGGTCGCGCCGCAGAAAGCCCTTCCGCTCCAGGGCCATCAGCTGATGGGCGACGGACGAGGTGCTGGAGAGGCCCACCGCCTGACCGATCTCCCGCATGGACGGCGGGTAGCCGCGCCGCTGCACAGAGTCGCGAATGACCTCGATGACGCGCCGCTGCCGGTCGGTCAGCCCCGAGCTGTCCGCCCGGATGCCTGGAGGTCGTCCTGGTAGCGAGCGCGCGGGCTTCTGCCCCTCCGGGGTCGTGGCGTCGTCGTTCATCGGGTGGGTCTGGTTCATCGCGTGTGTCTGTTCGAGTCGGCTCTGGGAGCGCTCCTGGGCGGTAACAGTGGCGCTCTCTGCGGTGGTGGTCACGACGGCCCCTCTCGAGATGTTCTCCCTAGTTGGACAACGGTAGTTGCTTTCGAAAGGTTGCGCCAAACACACGTTCGAGTGAAATTTCGCAGATGGACTGACGTGATCACAGGGTTAGGTGTATACGCCGTTTGGTCCGGTCGCCGTGCGGCGGCCCCAGTCTTGCATCCCGACCCCTGTGAATCCGGGACGCACGGGGTTCGCGTAGTCTCGTGCCTGCTCCCGACCCGTGACACGCCATCCGGCTCGGTTGAGTGCCGGACACCAGATCTAGTGGTTTGATGGATGCAAGCCACCCACAGGTTGTGGTCCCTGGTGGATCCGCCGACAGAGTTTTGGCCTATGCTTGTGGCCGCTTCGAAGGGCCTTACGGCCCGGACGGGGCTCATCAGGCATGTTCAGGCATGTTCAGTCATGCGCCGTTTTTGAGGGTGAGGGAGGGATCGGAGTCATGCACTGCCCCTTCTGCAGGCACCCCGACAGCCGCGTCGTCGACAGCCGTACCACGGATGACGGCTGCTCGATCCGCAGGCGCCGCCAGTGTCCCGACTGCTCGCGCCGCTTCACGACCGTGGAGACCGCGTCACTCATGGTGATCAAGCGGAGCGGGGTCACCGAGCCCTTCAGCCGCGACAAGGTCATCTCGGGGGTTCGCAAGGCGTGCCAGGGCCGTCCGGTCACCGAGGACGCCCTCGCCAAGCTCGGTCAGCAGGTGGAGGAGGCGGTCCGGGCCACCGGCAGCGCCGAGCTGTCCACCCATGACGTCGGGCTCGCCATACTCGGCCCGCTCCAGAAGCTCGACCTCGTCGCCTACCTCCGCTTCGCCTCCGTCTACCGCGCCTTCGACTCCCTCGAGGACTTCGAGGCAGCCGTGGCGGAGCTGCGTGACCAGCAACGGCCTCCCGCGCACGACCGCGGGCCCGGCGCCGAAGGGGCCGCGGAGGCCCCCGCGCCGGCCAGCGCCGCCGACTGACCGGCGGCCCACATACCCGCCCGGGGCGCTCGCCGTCTCCGGGTGAAAGACAGACACACCGTGCCCGGGGAAGAAATGGGCACATCAGGGCGTTTTCGCCCGTACAGGGAGGCGGAATGACAGAGACGACGAGCGGCCCGGCACGAGGCTCCCGCTCCAAGGGCAGCAAGGCGAACAAGGGTCTGCGCATCGAGCGCATCCACACCACCCCCGGCGTACATCCGTACGACGAGGTGGTCTGGGAGCGTCGTGACGTCGTCATGACCAACTGGCGCGACGGTTCGGTCAACTTCGAGCAGCGCGGCGTGGAGTTCCCCGACTTCTGGTCGGTGAACGCGGTCAACATCGTCACTAGCAAGTACTTCCGTGGTGCGGTGGGCTCCCCGGACCGGGAGGCGAGCCTGAAGCAGCTCATCGACCGCGTGGTGCGCACCTACCGCAAGGCCGGTGAGGACAATGGCTACTTCGCCTCGCCCGCGGACGCCGAGATCTTCGACCACGAGCTCACCTACGCGCTGCTGCACCAGGTCTTCAGCTTCAACTCGCCTGTCTGGTTCAACGTCGGCACCAAGCAGCCGCAGCAGGTCAGCGCCTGCTTCATCCTCTCCGTGGACGACTCCATGGAGTCGATCCTGGACTGGTACAAGGAAGAGGGGATGATCTTCAAGGGCGGCTCCGGCGCCGGCCTGAACCTCTCTCGCATCCGTTCCTCCAAGGAGCTCCTCTCCTCGGGCGGCAACGCCTCGGGCCCCGTCTCCTTCATGCGCGGCGCCGACGCCTCCGCCGGAACGATCAAGTCGGGCGGCGCCACCCGCCGGGCCGCCAAGATGGTCGTGCTCGACGTCGATCACCCGGACGTCGAGGCGTTCATCGAGACCAAGGTCACGGAGGAGGAGAAGATCCGCGCCCTGCGCGACGCGGGCTTCGACATGGACCTGGGCGGCGACGACATCACGTCCGTCCAGTACCAGAACGCCAACAACTCCGTCCGCGTGAACGACACGTTCATGAAGGCGGTGGAGTCCGGCTCGTCGTTCGGGCTGCGCAGCCGGCTGACCGGTGAGCCCATCGAGGAGATCGACGCCAAGGCGCTCTTCCGCAAGATGGCCGAGGCCGCCTGGGCCTGCGCCGACCCGGGCATCCAGTACGACGACACCATCAACCACTGGCACACCTCGCCGGAGTCGGGCCGGATCACCGCCTCCAACCCGTGCAGCGAGTACATGCACCTGGACAACTCCTCGTGCAACCTCGCCTCGCTCAACCTGATGAAGTTCCTCCAGGACGACGACGCGGGCAACCAGCGCTTCGACGCCGAGCGCTTCGCCAAGGTCGTCGAGCTGGTCATCACCGCGATGGACATCTCCATCTGCTTCGCGGACTTCCCGACCGAGAAGATCGGCGAGACCACCCGCGCCTTCCGCCAGCTGGGCATCGGCTACGCCAACCTGGGCGCCCTGCTGATGGCCACCGGTCACGCCTACGACAGCGACGGCGGCCGGGCCCTGGCCGGAGCCATCACCTCCCTGATGACCGGCACCTCGTACAAGCGCTCCGCGGAGCTCGCCGCCGTGGTCGGCACGTACGACGGCTACGCCCGGAACGCGGACGCCCACAAGCGCGTCATGAAGCAGCACTCGGACGCCAACGCCGCCGCCAAGCGCATGGACGACCTGGACACCCCGGTCTGGGCCGCGGCCACCGAGGCCTGGCAGGACGTGCTGCGCCTCGGCGAGAAGAGCGGCTACCGCAACGCCCAGGCGTCGGTGCTCGCGCCGACCGGCACCATCGGCCTGATGATGGACTGCGACACCACGGGCGTCGAGCCGGACCTGGCCCTGGTCAAGTTCAAGAAGCTGGTCGGCGGCGGCTCCATGCAGATCGTGAACAACACGGTCCCCAAGGCGCTCAAGCGGCTCGGTTACCAGGAGGAGCAGGTCGAGGCGATCGTCGCCCACATCGCCGAGCACGGCAATGTGATCGACGCGCCGGGGCTGAAGCCCGCGCACTACGAGGTCTTCGACTGCGCGATGGGCGAGCGCTCCATCTCGCCGATGGGCCATGTGCGGATGATGGCGGCCGCCCAGCCGTTCCTGTCCGGCGCGATCTCCAAGACGGTCAACATGCCGGAGTCGGCCACCGTCGAGGAGATCGAGGAGATCTACTTCGAGGGCTGGAAGCTCGGCATCAAGGCGCTGGCGATCTACCGCGACAACTGCAAGGTCGGCCAGCCGCTCTCCGCCAAGAAGAAGGAGGAGAAGGAGCAGGTCGAGCCCGAGGTCGAGAAGGTCGTCGAGTATCGCCCGGTCCGCAGGCGTCTCCCCAAGGGCCGTCCCGGCATCACCACCTCCTTCACGGTGGGCGGCGCCGAGGGCTACATGACCGCCAACTCCTACCCGGACGACGGTCTCGGTGAGGTCTTCCTGAAGATGTCCAAGCAGGGCTCGACCCTGGCGGGCATGATGGACGCCTTCTCGATCGCCGTGTCGGTCGGCCTGCAGTATGGCGTGCCGCTGGAGACCTACGTCTCGAAGTTTACCAACATGCGCTTCGAGCCGGCCGGTATGACGGACGACCCGGACGTGCGGATGGCGCAGTCGATCGTCGACTACATCTTCCGCCGGCTGGCGCTGGACTTCCTGCCCTTCGAGACCCGCTCGGCGCTCGGCATCCACTCCGCCGAGGAGCGCCAGCGCCACCTGGAGACCGGGTCCTACGAGGCCGCCGCCAACGAGGTGGACGTCGAGGGCCTGGCCCAGTCGGCGCCGCGCCATGTGGCTGCCCCGAAGAGCAGTGGGTCGTCGTCGCAGTCGCGGAGCGGGTCCGAGTCGGCGAAGGAGGCCCACAGCTCGACCGAACTGGTCGAGATCCAGCTGGGGTTGAACGCGGACGCGCCGCTCTGCTTCTCCTGCGGCACCAAGATGCGCCGTGCGGGCAGCTGCTACCTGTGCGAGGGCTGCGGTTCGACGAGCGGCTGCAGCTGATCGCGAGCCCTTACGGATGACATCCGAGGGATGACATCCGAGGCGGGGCGCGGGCCTTCGGGTCCGCGCCCCGCCGCCGTTGTCCCCCGCCGCCGTACGACGGGATGGCGAACCGGGGGCGGACTCTCCGGTATGTGATGAGGGCCACCGTACGGCCGTAGGATGGCGCGGTGCTGGTCAAGTGGATTCGCTGCACCGTGGTGGACCGCCCGGGTTTCGAGCGGGGGCAGCGGAAGTGGGCGGGGTTGCCCGGCGAACCGGGATTCCGGGGGCAGGGCGGTGGCTGGAGCCGGGGGCGGCCGAATGTGGCGCATGTCTTCTCGTTCTGGGAGAGCCGGGCGTTCTACGACTCCTTCATGGCGCGCTCGCACGACCGGCTGGCGGCCTCGCAGTCGGGCACGTACCGGGATATGCAAGTCCGGCTGTTCGAGCACCGATTCGATGTGAAGGTCGGCTTCGAGCCGCGGTTCTCCGACGCGGACGTGGTGCGCGTCGCCCACTGCCGGGTGCGCCCCGACCGGGTGGATCACTTCACACTGGTCCAGGAGAAGGTGTGGAACCCGGCCATGGCCGGATCGCCCGGGATGCTGCGCGGGGTGTTCGGGGAGGCGCCGGGGAACGAGTTCCTGGTGTTGTCGATGTGGGACTCGGCGGCCGAGCACGGGAAGTACCGCGTGGAGCGGGTCGAGCGGCTCGGCCTGCGCGCGCAGACGGAAGCGGATGTGGCGGCGATCGCCGGCGATGTCGTACGGGTCGAGTCCGCCTGGACGGTGTGAGGCGGAGCCCTCTGCCGGTCGAGGGACGGTCCTGATCAGCGACGGGCGGGGAGGTAGGCCCCGGCCCGGACCGCGACGGCGACGGCGGCCGCCGTCTGGTCGGCGAACGGGGTGTCGATGGGCTCGCGGGTGATGAGCGCCCGGAAGAACATGGGCGCGGAGACGGCGCGTACGACCGCCGCGGCGTCGGTGCCGGAGGGGGCCTCACCTCGGTCGACGGCCCGCCGCACCACTGATTCGCAGCGCGCGAAGCGCTCGGTGTAGAAGTCGCGCAGCGCCTGCGCCGCGCGCTCGGACTGGAACGCGGCCGCGATGAAGGCGGTCGGCGCGGCGGCGGCCGACGCGCTGCCGAAGGTCTCGGTCACCTCGCGGGCGAGGGCGCGCAGATCGCCCTCCAGATCCCCGGTGTCGGGCGGCGTCCAGGCGTCCTCTCCCGCCAGGTCCAGCGCGTCCGCCACGAGCCCCTCGACGCTGCCCCAGCGCCGGTAGACGGTCGTCTTGTGGATGCCGGAGCGCTCGGCGACATACTCCACGGTCAGACCGGGGTAGCCGTGCTCGGCGAGGCCGGTGAGCACGGCGTCGCGCACCGCCGAGCGGGTGCGCGCGGTGCGCCCGCCGGGGCGGACGGTGCCCGGCGTCGGGGTGGCGCTCTCTGTGGACAAGTGCAACTCCAGTTGTGTTAGCGGGTTCGCTGTGTCATGCTGAGGGTAACGCAACTTCAGTTGTGTTTGGAGTGTGCGGTCCGGGTGGCCGCTCGCGTGCTCGGAGGTGCGCCCTTGCCCACTCAGATCTCGCTGCGAGGCGTCACGCTGTCCCGGGGTGACCGGCTGCTGCTCGACGACGTGTCCTTCGCGGTGCGGCCCGGGGAGCGGATCGGCGTCGTGGGGGAGAACGGGGCCGGTAAGTCCACCCTGCTGCGGCTGCTGGCCGGGCGCGAGTCACCGGACGACGGCGCCGTGGTGACGGTGGCCGACGGCGGTGTCGGCCATCTCGGCCAGACGCCCGAGCTGCCGCCGGACCACACGGTGCGCGACGCGGTGGACACCGCCCTCGCCGAGGTGCGCGCCATGGAGCGCGGGCTGCGCGAGTTGGAGGCGGATCTCGGCGGCGGCGCCCCCGACGTGCTCGCCGCGTACGGCGATCTGCTCACCGCGTTCGAGGCCCGCGGCGGCTATGAGGCGGATGCCCGGGTGGAGAAGGCCCTGTACGGCCTGGGGCTCGGCGGCATCGGGTACGAGCGGCGGCTCGGCAGCCTGTCGGGCGGTGAGCAGGCCCGGCTCGGGCTCGCCTGTCTGATCGCGGCCGCCCCCGAGGTGATGCTGCTGGACGAGCCGACGAACCACCTCGACGGCGCGGCGCTCGGCTGGCTGGAGGAGGCGCTCCGGGCGCATCCGGGCACCGTCCTCGCGGTCTCCCACGACCGGGTCTTCCTGGAGCGGGTGGCGACCGCGATCGTCGAGGTGGACGCCGACCGGCGCGTCCTGGTGCGGTACGGCGGGGGGTACGGCGGATTCGTCGCCGAGCAGACCGCCGCGCGCCGCCGCTGGGAGCAGGCGTACGAGGAGTGGTGCGCGGAGACGGCCGCGCTCGCCGAGGCCGCCGCCACCGTCGCCCGGCGGGTAGCCCCGGGCCGCGGCATGAAGGACGGCAACAAGATGGCCTACGACCGGGACCGGGGACGTGTGCAGTCCTCGGTGTCCAGCAGGGTGCGGAACGCGCGGGAGAGGCTGCGCAGACTCCAGGAGGACCCGGTGCCGCGCCCACCGGAGCCGCTGCGGTTCTCCGCGCTCCCCGCCGGGGGCACGACGGCCGGTCTGCTCATTGACCTTCACGATGTCCGCGTGGGGGAGTGGCTGGCGGTCGACCGGCTCACGGTGGCGGCCGGGGACAGACTCCTTGTCCACGGTGCCAATGGCGCGGGCAAATCCACGCTGCTGCGGGTCATGGCCGGGGTGGAGAAACCGGCGGCCGGCCGGGTGGCCCGCCGGGGCAGGATCGGCTATCTCGCCCAGGAGATACCGGTTGCCCGGCCCCGGGAGCGACTGCTGTCGGCCTTCGGCCGGGGGCTGCCGGGGACACCGGAGGAGCAGACCGACCTGCTGCTGTCGTACGGGCTGTTCCGCCCGGATGCCCTCCACGTCCCGGTGGGGTCGCTCTCCGCGGGCCAGCGCCGCCGACTGGCGCTCGCCCGGCTGCTGGCCCGCCCCGCCGATCTGCTGCTGCTCGACGAGCCGACCAACCATCTCGCCCTCGGCCTGGTGGAGGAGCTGGAGGAGGCGCTGGCCCAGTGGACCGGGGCGCTGGTGGTGGTCTCGCACGACCGGCTGCTGCGCAGCCGCTTCACCGGGCGGCGCCGCGAGATACGAGGAGGTCGGCCGCTGGCCGAGGAGGGGAGCGAGGCGTCGGCCACGGCCTCGATCTAGGGTGGCGCCATGGCACGACCCCGGCGCATCGTCCTCCTACGGCACGGAGAATCGGAGGGGAACGTCGATGACTCGGTGTACGAAAGGGTGCCCGACCATGCCCTGAGGCTGACCGAGTCCGGGCGCCGGCAGGCGGAGGAGGCGGGCGAGCGGCTGCGCGCCACCTTCGGCGACGAGCGCGTGTCGATCTATGTGTCGCCGTACCGCCGCACCCACCAGACCCTGAAGCTGCTCGATCTCGACCCCTCCCGCACTCGGGTCAGGGAGGAGCCGCGGCTGCGGGAGCAGGACTGGGGGAACTGGCAGGACAGGGAGGACGTGCGGAAGCAGATGGCGTACCGCGACGCCTACGGCCACTTCTTCTACCGGTTCGCACAGGGTGAGTCGGGCGCCGACGTCTATGACCGGGTGGACGCCTTCCTGGAGAGCCTGTGGCGCAGCTTCGACGACCCCACCCATCCGCCGAACGTCCTGCTGGTGACCCATGGGCTGACCATGCGCCTGTTCTGCATGCGGTGGCTGCACTGGAACGTCGCCGAATTCGAGTCGCTGTCGAACCCGGGCAACGGCGAGATGCGGACCCTGCTACTCGGCTCCGACGGGCGTTACCACCTCGACCGGCCCTTCGAACGCTGGTGCACCCCTAGGCCCTACGGCCACACCGATTAGAGTGCGCAGCGATGACCGCTGACCGTTTCCACCGGGCTCTGCGGAGCCTGCGCGGGCTGGCCGTGGGCGACGCCCTCGGCTCCCAGTTCTTCGTCCCCGACAACTATCCCCACCTCAAGCGCCGCGAGCTGCCGCCCACTCCCTGGCAGTGGACCGACGACACCGAGATGGCCTGTTCGATCCTGGCCGTCCTGGTGACCCACGGCCGGATCGACCAGGACGATCTCGCCCGGTCCTTCGCCGACCACCATGACTTCGACCGGGGCTACGGCCCCGCCGTGAACCGGATGCTCCGCCTGACCAGGGAGGGCGGCGACTGGCGTGACCTGGCCGCCGGGCTGTTCCAGGGGCAGGGTTCGTGGGGCAACGGCGCCGCCATGCGGATCGCCCCGCTGGGTGCCTGGTACGCGGGCGATGTGGAGCAGGCCACGCATCAGGCGGAGATCTCGGCGTACACCACGCATCAGCATCGCGAGGCGGTGGCGGGAGCCATGGCGGTGGCCGCGGCCGCGGCGCTGGTGGCCGATCCGGCGGGCCACGGCGGGCCCGGGGAACTGCTGGACCGGGTGGTCGAGGTGGTGCCGCGCAGCGCCGTCCAGGCGGGGCTGCGCCGGGCCCGTGACATGCTCGACTACGCGGACGCCGGGACCGTCGCCGCGGTGCTCGGCTGCGGCCGCCGCACCAGCGCCCATGACACCGTGCCGTTCGCCCTGTGGGCGGCCGCTCGCCACCTGGGTTCCTTCGACGAGGCGTTCTGGAGGACGGCCTCGGCCGGCGGAGATGTGGACACCACCTGCGCCATCGTCGGGGGAGTGGTCGCGTCCGAGGCTGCCGGTGCGCCGCCCGCCGACTGGCTGGATCGCACCGAGTCGTTGCCGGAGTGGGTCCCGGCGGGCGCCGGCTGACCTTTCGCGGGGGCGTGATGCGTGCGCCATCCGGTTTGCCACCCGAACCTGCCGTGTGTCACGTCACGTTGGGCGGAAACGGCCACCGGATCCACCAAAGCGGCGACCGCCGGCGGCGGCCGGTGATCACTGCTGGGGATCCGGGTTCCGAACGCAGGTAAGAGCGGCGTAAGGTTGTCCTCGCCATGGCCTATGAACCGCCCACCCACAGTGTCGAGCGCTCGCTCCGAGCCACGACGGGAGCCAAGATCGTCGTCGGTATCGACGAAGTCGGGCGCGGGGCATGGGCCGGTCCGGTGACGGTCTGCGCGGCGGTCACCGGTCTGCGCCGTCCGCCGACCGGGCTCACCGACTCCAAGTTGCTGAGTCCCAAGAAGCGCACGGCCCTGGCCCTGGAGTTGGACTCGTGGGTCACCGCACACGCCCTGGGTCATTCCTCCCCCGAGGAAATCGACGACCTGGGGATGACGGCCGCCCTCCGGCTCGCCGCCACGCGTGCGCTGGACGCGCTGCCGGTCCGGCCGGACGCGGTGATCCTGGACGGGAAGTACGACTACCTCGGCGGTCCCTGGACGGTTCGTACGGTCATCAAGGGCGATCAGTCCTGTGTGTCCGTCGCCGCCGCCTCGGTGATCGCCAAGGTCCGCCGGGATGCGATGATGGCCGAACTGGGAGTCGAGCACACGGACTTCCGCTTCGGGGACAACGCCGGATATCCGTCCCCCACGCACCGCGCCGCCCTGCGGGAACTGGGACCCACGCCCCACCACCGGCTGTCCTGGGCCTATATGGACGGGCTGCCCCGCTGGCGGCACCTGAAGCGGTTCCGCAGCACATCCGAACCGGTCGGGCTGGAGGGCGAAGGCCAACTCGGCTTCGACTTCTGAGCAGACCAAGCGGTCAAAACCGCCACCCGCCGATGCGACTCGCACCGACGTTTGATAGACATCAGCCCATGCCTCTCATCCCCGAGGAGCCTCAGATTCACGAGAGTGTCCCGGGTCCCCGCGCGACACCGGCCGCAGGCCGTACCGCGCCGACCCCTCGTCCTGTCCCTGGTCCCGGCCCCCGGCCCGCACCGCGGCGGCCTGGAAGCCCCGGTCCCAACCGTGGCCCCGCCGGAACCTCGTCGGCTCAGTCGCAGCGCACCACGAGCGATGCGACGAAGCCCGTGCCGACCGCCCCGGCGGCTTCGGCTGCCAAGGCCGCACCCACCGCCACGAAGGCCACGCCCCAGATCCAGCTGATCCCCGCCACGGTGGACGGCGCTCTGGACGCGGCGGACGAGGCGGTCGACCTGCTGCTGGATTCCGGTCGGCCCCCCGGTGAGATCCTGGTGCTGACCACCGGGGAGCAGCATCCGTGGGCGGCACATGAGTTGTCCTTCGGCGAGGCGTCCTACTGGGCGCAGCACGACGCCGGAGACGATGTCTTCTACGCCGGCGCGGATGCCGACCGTCTCAAGGACCGTCCGGTCGTGGTCGTCGCCGTCAACGGTGGTGTGAACGACGCCGTGGCCCGCGCGCTGCCCGAGGCGATGGGCCGTGCCGGGACGCTGCTGATCGTCTGCGGCGATCCGGAGCGCATCAACACCCTCATCGGTCCGGGCGTCTGAGGCCGCACGTCCCCGAACGCCCGGTGTCCGGCGGTCTCTGTCCCCCGTGGCGGAGCTGTCCGGCGTCCGGACGGCCGGTGGCCGTGCGGCCCGCGACCGGTCAGACGGCGGCGGGGTGGCTCAGCGCCTTGTGCCGCCCTCCGAGGTGGGGCCGCGGCAGCGCCTTGGCGTCGCCGTCGCCCTCGACGGCCACGCCCAGCTTGGTCGGCAGCGAAGCGGAGTGCGGCCGACGGCCGCCCCGCCCCTCACCGAGGACCCGCCATCCGTCGTGGGTCAGCGTGATGTACGCACCGCAGCGCAGGCCGTGCAGGGTGCAGGCGTCGCGCAGCCCCCACATCCAGGCGCCGTCCTCCTCCGTCCACCGGCTCTCGCCCTCGCGGCAGTAGAGCAGTACGGCGGTGCGGATCGGCGTGCGGCGTCGCAGATCGTGCGGGATCACCCGGCGCAACTGCGCCAGCAGCGCGTTCCGGAAGTCCCAGCCGTCGACGGCGGCAGCGCCGCGGCGGACGAACGAGGCGCTCGCCGTGAGCCGTTCCTCCGGATCGAGGACCGCGACGACGGCGGTCGAGGGCGTCGGCAGATGGCGGATGTGCAGTCCGGTGACCACCTCGCGCGGATTGCGCAGCAACGGGATTCCCGCTGCCGCCCACTCGGCGGGCTGGAGCATCCGGCCGGCTCGGGAAGCGGAATCGGCGGCCGGTGGCGGAACGAAGCCGAAGGTCACGGTCCTCCCTTCGTCTGCGCCCACGGTCCGTGCGAAGGGTCGGGCACGGGCGCGGGCCACGACACAGCCCCGTCGGTACCACGGCCGGACCGGGGGCGGGGGAGCTGCTGACAATTCTCGCGGTAGCGCCCGCGCGCGGCAATGCGCAGTCGGCACCACTGACTGTTTTACCTGGATGCGCGTTCTATATTCCTGGCCGGTTCGCGCCCCGCCGCAATCGCGGCCGTCCCTATCCCTGAACGGCCAGGACCAGCGGAAAGACCCCGGCTGCCCCGGCCCGGCGGAGCAGCCGGGAGGCGACGGCCAAGGTCCAGCCGGTGTCCGCCAGGTCGTCCACCAGCAGCACCGGTCCACCCGCCTCGGCAAGGGCCGCCGCCAGCGGAGGCGGGACGGTCAGCGCGCCGTGCAGCGCCCGCAGCCGCTGAGCGCTGTTGGTGCGCGGCACCCGGGTGTCGATCTCGCCGTCGTGGTACGCGACGCTCCCGAGCAGGGGCAACCGGCCGACCGTGGCGATCCGTTCGCCGAGCGACCGGATCAGCTGTGGGCGGGTGCGCGAGGCGATCGTGACCACGCCCACCGGGCGGCCCGGGGCGTCCGGCGCACCCGAGGCCCAGCCGCCGGGGCCCTTGGCCCAGTCGGCGAGCACGGTCACCACCGCACCGGCCACATCGTCGGGCACCGGTGCGTCCGGGTTCTGCGGGGCCAACAGCGGCCGCAGCCGGTTTCCCCAGCCGATGTCGGACAGACGGCCCAGGGCCCGGCCCGGAGCGGCCTGCTCACCCGCCGGAATGCGGCCCTTGAGGTCGACGCCCACCGCGGGCAGCCCGGTCGGCCACATCCGGCGCGGCTCCACTTCGACACCGGGCCGCCCCAGCTCGCCGCGCGCCGCGTCCAGCGCGGCGGCGGACACCTCGGTGGTGAACCGCGCTCCCGCGCAGTTGTCACAGCGGCCACAGGGCGCCGCCTTCTCGTCGTCCAGCTGCCGCCGCAGGAACTCCATCCGGCAGTCGGCCGTCGTGGCGTACTCCCGCATGGCCTGCTGCTCGGTCTCCCGCTGGCGTGCCACCCACGCATACCGCTCCGCGTCATACGCCCAGGGCTGCCCGGTGGCGGTCCAGCCGCCGCGCACCCGCCGCACCGCGCCGTCCACGTCGAGCACCTTGAGCATGATCTCCAGACGCGACCGCCGCAGCTCGACCTGGGGCTCGAGCGCGGGCAGCGACACCGGGCGGTCCGACGACGCGAGCACGTCGAGCGTGCGGCGCACCTGCTCCTCGGGCGGGAAGGCGAGCGAGGCGAAATACCGCCAGATCGCCTCGTCCTCGCGACCGGGCAGGAGCAGCACCTCGGCGTGCTCCACACCGCGCCCGGCGCGCCCGACCTGCTGGTAGTAGGCGATGGGGGAGGACGGCGAACCGAGATGGACCACGAAGCCGAGGTCCGGCTTGTCGAAGCCCATGCCCAGCGCTGAGGTGGCGACCAGCGCCTTGACCCGGTTGGCCAGCAGGTCCTCCTCGGCCTGCTGGCGATCCGCGTTCTCCGTCTTGCCGGTGTAGGAGGCGACGGTGTGGCCGCGCTGCCGCAGGAACGCAGTCACCTCCTCGGCCGCGGCCACGGTGAGGGTGTAGATGATCCCGGAGCCCGGCAGCTCATCGAGGTGGTCGGCGAGCCAGGCGAGCCGATGCGCGGCGTCCGGCAGCGGCAGCACGCCCAGCCGCAGGCTCTCCCGGTCCAGCGGGCCGCGCAGCACCAGCGCCCGCCCGGCTCCTTCGCCCGTGCCCAGCTGCTCGGCCACATCTGCGGTGACCCGCGCGTTCGCGGTCGCGGTGGTGGCGAGCACGGGCACACCCTGGGGCAGATCGGCGAGCATGGTGCGCAGCCTGCGGTAGTCGGGCCGGAAGTCATGGCCCCAGTCGGAGATGCAGTGTGCCTCGTCGACGACCAGCAGGCCGGTGGCGGCGGCGAGCTGGGGCAGCACCTGGTCGCGGAAGTCGGGGTTGTTGAGCCGCTCCGGGCTCACCAGCAGCACATCCACCTCGCCCGCGGCCACCTCCGCCTGGATGGTGTCCCACTCCTCGGTGTTCGCGGAATTGATCGTTCGGGCCTGGATACCGGCGCGCGCGGCGGCCTCGACCTGGTTGCGCATCAGCGCGAGCAGCGGGGAGACGATCACGGTCGGACCGCTGCCGCGCTCGCGCAGCAGCGCGGTGGCGACGAAATACACCGCCGACTTGCCCCAGCCGGTGCGCTGCACGACCAGCGCCCGGCGGCGCTCGGCGACCAGCGCTTCGATCGCCCGCCATTGATCCTCCCGGAGCCGGGCGGAGCCGGTGGTGTCACCGACGAGGCGGGCCAGGACGCGGTCGGCCGAGAGGTGCAGGTCTTCGTCACTCATGCCCCCATGCAACCCGATCCCGCCGACATCGCGCCAATGCCCCCGCCACCCCTGTGGATAACGTTATCCACAGGGGTGGCGGGGTCGGCTGGGCTGAGGGACCGTCGGGCCATGACTCGACACAACGAAGCGGCCGGTCTGCCCGGCGAAGAGCAGGTCACCCTCCGTAGCCCGGCCGAGCTCGCCGACGCCCTGCCCTATGTCCTGGGCTTCCAGCCGGACGACAGCATCGTGATGATCGCGCTGCACGGCGCCCGCGGCCGGTTCGGCGGCAGGCTGAGGCTCGGCATTCCCCGGGGCCCGGAGGAGTGGCCCGAGGTCTGCGATCAGCTCGCCGAATGCCTGATCAGCGGCAGCGAGCGGCGGGGCGTGCGGCCGGACGGAGTCGTTCTGTTCCTGTGCCAGGAGCCGGCCGAGGGCGAGTCCGCGCAGGAGGCGATGGAGCGGCTGCGGCCCCTCTCTCAGCGGCTGCGCATCGCGTGCGGCGGGTTGGAGGTGCCGGTGTTCGAGGCGCTGTGCATCTCCGGCGGCCGGTTCTGGTCGTATGTCTGCCCCGACCGGCGCTGCTGTCCGCCGGAAGGCGTTCCGCTCGCCCTGCCCGGCACGTCGGTCATGGCCGCGGCCGCGACGTTCGCGGGAGTCCAGGTGCGCGGCTCGCTGCGCGAGATGGAGGCCAGGCTCGCCCCGCTCGGGGCGCCTCGGGCCGATGGGCAGGAGCGGGCTCTGGACGCCGCCGGGGCCGATCTTGTACCGAGGATTCTGGACGCCGGTGGCTCCGTGACGGTGCGTGCGCAAACCCTCGGTCTGGTGGGCCGGATGCTGGACACGTTCCAGGCCGCGCCGCCGGTCGCCGACGCCTGTGCGGCCGATCTCCGCGATGACGGTCTGCTCGACGACCAGGACGCGGCCGCGCTGATCATCGGGCTGCAGGACCGGCGGACCCGGGACCGGGTGGCCGGCTGGATGGAGGAAGCGGACGCCGACGCGGCGCTGCGGCTGTGGCGCGCGCTGGCCCGACGCTGTGTCGGCTCTTACGGGGAGCATGCGGCGGCGCCGCTCACCCTGGCGGGGTGGGTCGCCTGGTCGGCGGGTGATGAGCTCATGGCACGGGTGGCGCTCGGGCGTGCCCTGCGTGTTGATCCCGACTACCTCTTCGCGAGGTTGTTGCACCAGGCGTGCAATGAGGGGGTCCATCCGAAGCTGCTGCGTCAATGCCTGCGCCGGGAGGACTCCGAGCGCTCCGGCCCGGCCGACCGCGCCGACCGCGCCGTGCACGCCGCGGTGCACGCGGAACTGGAGCGGCTCGGCGACTTGGCTGCGGCCGAGCCGCAGGGGGTGGCAGGAACCCCGGCCGGAACGATCATGGAAACGGCGGGACCGGTCGAGTCGGCTGAGCCCGCCGAGTCGGCCGCCCGCGCGGAAGTGAAGGAGCTGGACGAACCGGAGGAAGCGGAGGAGCTGGACGAAGTGGAGGAATCGGGGGAGGCGGAAGGTCAGAGGGAGCGGCAGTCGGCGCGGGAGCGGCCGGGCGGGGTGGCGGGGCCGGGCGGCAGGAGCGGCTCGGCAGGGTCGAGCGCCCCGGGCGGCAGGCGCCGCCCGGAAGGGCGGCCGCGCACCCGGCGCCGCACCGGCGGTCGGGGCACGCGCAGCCGCCGCTGACCCCGCCAGGCCGGGGGAGCCCCTGGGGCGGGGTCAGGGGTGGCTGTGGGGCCGCCCTCGGGGGTGCCGATCCGCTGGACGGCTCGGGCCTAGGACACGCGGCCCGGGGGCGGCCGGTGGGCGGCAGGCGGGTGTGCTGAGACCCGGCGGCCAGGGTCGGACAGTGGACGGCGAGGGGGTCTGCCGAGGCGCGACGGTCCGGGGTGGCCGGTGGGTTGGGGTGTGGCGGTCCGCCCGTGTGGGGCGGCTCGGGGGATTCGGAAGGGAGTGTGGGAATCGTGCAGGCGAGCGCTTGAGAGAGCGATTTCACGAACATCGGTGATCATGCTCAAGGGCCTGATTATCGTCAGGCAGACGACTATGATCGCGTCATGCCCTACGACCCGTCGGCTTTTCCGGCATTCGCCGTCTCCGTTGATCTGGTCGTGCTCACCGTGCGGCGGCATTCGCTGTGTGCGCTGGCCGTTCGCCGCGGGGAGTCGCCCTTCAAGGGGCGGTGGGCGCTGCCCGGCGGTTTCGTGCGGCCCGATGAGGATCTCGCCGTCGCCGCTGCCAGGGAGTTGGCCGAGGAGACCGGGTTGCTCGCCCATGATCCCACGCTTCCGGTTCCGCCGAACGCGGCCCACCTCGAGCAGCTCGCCACCTATGGCGATCCGAAACGGGACCCCCGGATGCGCGTGGTCAGCGTGGCGCATCTCGCGCTGGCGCCCGATCTGCCCGCGCCCCGGGCCGGGGGCGACGCGCACAGCGTGCGCTGGGCGCCGGTCGAGTCGCTGCTCGACCGGGAGGGAGCCTTCGGGCGGGACGGCGATCTGGCCGCCCCGCTCGCCTTCGACCATGCCCGCATCCTCGCGGACGGGGTCGAGCGCGCTCGCTCCAAGATCGAATACTCCTCGCTGGCCACCGCCTTCTGCCCGCAGGAGTTCACGGTCGGCGAGCTGCGCCGGGTGTACGAGGCGGTGTGGGGCGTGGCCCTGGACCCGCGCAACTTCCACCGCAAGGTCACCGGCACTCCGGGTTTCCTGGTGCCCACCGGTGGTACGACGACCCGTCAGGGCGGCCGTCCCGCCCAGTTGTTCCGGGCGGGAGGGGCGACGCTGCTCAATCCGCCCATGCTTCGTCCCGAGGTGTGACGGGTCATGACACGACGACTCCCCGGGAGTGCTATGTCCTGACGAAATAGGACATAGCGGGTTAACGTTCTCCGGTACGCCACCAGTCCCCACGTGCCATCGAGCGGTTCCATGCCCCGCGGGAGAAGCCATGATCCAGGCCACCGGACTGACCAGCACCCCCCGCCGCAACCATCCGCCCGTTGTCGACGACCTCACCTTCGAGGCCCCGGCGGGCCGGGTCACCGCACTGCTCGGCGGCCCCGGCGCGGGCAAGACCACCGCGCTGCGGCTTCTGCTGCAGCTCGACCGGGGCCATGGCTCCGCCTTCTTCCGGGGCCGCCCCCTGCACCGCATCCGGCGCCCGGCTCATGAGATCGGCGTTCTCCTCGAGGACGTCCCGGGCCACCCGGGCCGCACCGTGCGGGGGCATCTGAGGATGCTCGGTGCCGCGGCCGGGGTGGCTGCCGCACGCGCCGATGTCGTGCTCGATGTGGTCGGCCTCACCGATCTGGCGGACGAGCGCATCGGTGATCTGTCCACCGGGGCGGAGCGTCGTCTCGGGATCGCCACCGCCCTGCTCGGGGACCCGCACACCCTGGTCCTCGACGAGCCCGCACGGGGCTTGTCGGCCCGGGAGACCACCTGGCTGTACGGGCTGCTGCGCCAATTTGCCGCCCAGGGTGGCGCCGTCCTCGTCGCCACCGAGGATGCCGAGGGCGTGATCCGCCTCGCGGACCAGGTGCTCACCCTGGAATCGGGGCGGCTGGTGGCCGATCAGCCGGTGGACGAATTCGCCCGCACCCGGCTGCGCCCCCGTGTCGTCGTCCACTCGCCGCTCGTCGGCCGCCTCGCCGCCGTCCTGGAGGAGGAGGTCGAGGCCGCCCGGCAGCTGGCCCAGGCCCAGGCGGCGGAGGAGGCGCGGGCGGCGGCCGAGCTCGCGGCCAAGGCCGAGGTTGCCCAGGCCGACACGGCCCAGCCCGATGTGGCCGACGGGGGCGACGTCGTCAAGGCCGAGAGCGCCGGGCCCAAGGCCAGGAAGAGGGCGATCTGGCGCAAGGTCAGGATGGCCCAGTTCGCCACCCGGGGCTCCGCCGCGGCCGAGGCGAAGAAGGCCACCACGGAAGCCGTGGCCCACGACAAGGCAGCCAACGACAGAGCAGCCAACGACAAGGCGAACAAGGCAGACGCGGCAAACCCGGCGGACAAGGCTGCCCCCGCCCCCGCCTCCATCCCCGCCCCCGCTGCCGGCGCTGAAGCGGTCGGCGCCGAAGCGGTCCACGCGCGGATCGGGGTCGGGGTCGCCGTCGGGGCCGGAGTCGGGGTAGGAGCCGGGACCGAGCCCGAGGAGGAGCCGGTCGCCGCGCCCGCCGACCCGTTCTCCGTGGTGCGCGACGACGACACCCACATCTCCGTCTACGGCCTGTCCCCCGCGTCGGTCGGGGAGACCGCCTACCGCCACGGCATCGTGGTCCACCGGCTCGTCGAGGAGACCGCCGATCTCGGCCCGGGGACTCCCGCGGCCGCCCGCGCCCGCGACCCCGAAGCGCCCCCGCTGCGGCTGCTCCCCAAGCTCCGCTTCCCGGGCCCCGCCTGGCCGATGCGCTACGAGGTGCGTCGTGCCACCGGCGTGCGGACCGGCTGGCTGATCGGCGTCGCCTCCATCGTGGCCTCGCTCCTCGCCGCCGTGCTGCTCGCCCGTGCCGGTGACACCGGGGAGCTGCATCGGCTCACCGGCTGGCCCGCCGACCTCCCGCTGCCTCCCGTCGCCATCGCGGCCGGTCTCCTGGGCGCCCTCGCCTTCGGCGACGAGTTCCGCTTTCCGGCACTGGCCGCGACCCGGGACGCCGTGCCCCGCCGACTCGGGCTGCTGGCCGCCAAATTCGCGGTCTGTGCGGCCGGTGCCGTCCTGCTGTCGCTCGGCGTCATCGTGCTCGACAGCGCGGCGCTCCTGCTGCTCGTGGGCGGCAACGCGGTGCCGCTGCCGGGCGACTGGCCCGCGCTGGTGGTCGGTGTCCTCGGTCTGACCATCGGCTCGTCGTGGGCCGGGCTGCTCGCCGCCGGAGTCTTCCGTTCCACCGCGTTCGGGCTGGCCACCCTGCTCGCCGTGCCGATCCTCGCGGTGCCCGTCGTCCAGCGCGCGGCGCAGGACCCGTCGCTGCGTTCGCTGGTCATGCTCCCGCACCGGCTGCGCGCGGCGACGCTGGACCGGTCGCCCTCCATGGTCGACCGAGGGCTGGCGGTCGCGCTGCGGCTCGCGTCCCAACCGGTCGGACAGGCGCTGATGTTGTCGGTGGCCGTCCTGCTGTGTGCCTATGCCCTTACCGGTCTGCGCGGCAAGAGCACCCGCCAGTAGCACCCGTCAGTAGCACCAGCCCCGTGCCAGGCGCCCACGTCCGTCCCGTCGTCCAAGCCCGCCCGCTCCGACGCACCCCCAACCCCGCCGCCCGCTCGGCCCGGAGGCCGCCCGGCCCCCGTAGTCAGCCAGTGGATCAGGCCGGAAGTGGATTCGCACAGCCGTCGCGCGAACTGCTCGCAACTCCCCGAAGGATGCTTCTTTCTGTCCGATTGAGCGTCAATTATGAGGTAATGGGCGATCACCCTTTCGTGTGCTTTTCACCAAAGACCTCAAGGGCTTCCGAGGCGTCGCCGACAAAGGATGCGTGAGTACCCTTGCGCACACCACGATGACCGCGGCTCGCCCCGCCGACTCCGGCCTGGCCGGTTCGGGCGAGCTTGACCGCTACTCCTACGCCGAAGCCCCCGGCGCCGACCGCGGCAGCGCCCCCTCCTCCTGGGACGGTGCCGAGGCGGAGATCGGCCGGGTGGGCCGACGCGCGGCCGGCAACCGGGGCCGCGGGCTGCACGGCCAACTCGTTCAGCAGCTGGGCCAGATGATCGTCTCCGGTGACCTGGGCGCGGACCGTCCGCTCGTCCCCGAGGAGATCGGGCAGCGCTTCGAGGTCTCCCGCACCGTCGTACGGGAATCGCTGCGCGTCCTCGAGGCCAAGGGCCTGGTCAGTGCCCGCCCCAATGTGGGCACCCGGGTCCGCCCGGTCAGCGACTGGAACCTGCTCGATCCGGACATCATCGAGTGGCGCGCCTTCGGTCCACAGCGCGACGGCCAGCGCCGTGAGCTGTGCGAGCTGCGCTGGACCATCGAGCCGCTGGCCGCCCGCCTCGCCGCCGGGCACGGCCGCGAGGAGGTGCAGCAGCGGCTCGGCGACATGGTCGAGATCATGGGCCATGCGCTGGCACAGGGTGACGCCCTCACCTTCTCCCGCGCCGACGCCGAGTTCCACGCACTGCTGCTCCAGATCGGGGGCAATCGGATGCTGGAGCACCTGGCGGGCATCGTCGCCGCCGCGCTCCATGTCTCCGGAGCCCCGGTCTCCGGCTGCGACCGCCTCACCGAGGCGGGGGTCGCCCACCACCGCAGGATCGTCGAGGCGGTCGGCGAGGGCGACGCCGCGGCGGCCGAGGCGGCGATGCGCCAGCTGCTGACCGTCCACCCGGATCTCGATCATGCCGAGGTCGGGGTGCCCGCGCCGCGCGAGCACTGATCCGCGGCGCGTCCGGTCGCCCGGATCGCCGGGCTTCCGGAGCGTGCGGCGTACGACGTACGGCAAGACGGTGTCAGTAGGCGGCGAGTTCCGGCCCGATGAATGCCGTACGGCGTACGAGAGGGCGTCGCCGGATCCCGCGTCGCGGGTTCGGCGGCGCGGCGCGATCTGATCGATCGGCGCCGTGTGACTCCCATCGGTGCGCGACTGGGAGTTTTCTGTCCCGTTGGATGGGCATTAAGACCGTTATGGGGTGTGACTCGGGCCACGAGTATTGGGCGTAACGCTCTTTGGGGCAGCGCGATGATTAAAGAGGTGGCAGCCGCGGAGGGAATACGGATGTCGCTCAAATCGCTGTACTCCTCCGCACTCCGCCCGCGCCGTCGGTTCATCCCTGCCGGCGGTCGTCGGCTCCGGTCCCCAGCGGACTGAGCCGGAAGCCGTTTCCAACGTTCCGAGAGGTTGTTCGTGTCGGCCAGCACATCCCGTACGCTCCCGCCGGAGATCGCCGAGTCGGAGTCTGTCATGGCGCTCATCGAGCGGGGAAAGGCTGAGGGGCAGATCGCCGGCGACGATGTGCGCCGGGCCTTCGAGGCTGACCAGATTCCGCCAACCCAGTGGAAGAACGTACTGCGCAGCCTCAACCAGATCCTCGACGAGGAGGGTGTGACGCTGATGGTCAGTGCCGCAGAGGCGCCCAAGCGCACCCGTAAGAGCGTCGCAGCGAAGTCCCCGGCGAAGCGCACCGCCACCAAAACCGTCGCGGCCAAGACGGTCACCGCCAAGAAGGCCCCCGCCGCCCCGGCCGCCCCCACCGCGGACCCGGGCGCTGCCCCGGCCGGTGAGGCCACGGCCGCACCCGTGAAGAAGGCCGCCGCCAAGAAGACCGCGGCCAAGAAGGCGGTCGCGAAGAAGGCCACCGTCGCCGCGAAGAAGACGGTCGCGAAGAAGGCCACCGCCAAGAAGGATGTCACCGACGAGCTCCTCGAGGGCGAGGAGGTCATCGAGGAGGCACCGGGCAAGCCCGGCCCCGAGGGCGCAGAGGCCGAGCCGGAGAACGCGGGCTTCGTGCTCTCCGACGAGGACGAGGACGACGCCCCCGCGCAGCAGGTCGCCGCGGCCGGTGCCACGGCCGACCCGGTCAAGGACTACCTCAAGCAGATCGGCAAGGTCCCGCTGCTCAACGCCGAGCAGGAGGTCGAGCTCGCCAAGCGCATCGAGGCCGGTCTGTTCGCCGAGGACAAGCTCGCCAACTCCGACAAGCTGGCGCCTAAGCTCAAGCGCGAGCTGGAGATCATCGCCGAGGACGGCCGCCGCGCCAAGAACCACCTCCTGGAGGCCAACCTCCGTCTGGTGGTCTCGCTGGCCAAGCGCTACACGGGCCGCGGCATGCTCTTCCTGGACCTCATCCAGGAGGGCAACCTCGGTCTGATCCGCGCGGTCGAGAAGTTCGACTACACCAAGGGCTACAAGTTCTCCACGTACGCCACCTGGTGGATCCGTCAGGCGATCACCCGCGCCATGGCCGACCAGGCCCGCACCATCCGTATCCCGGTGCACATGGTCGAGGTCATCAACAAGCTGGCGCGCGTCCAGCGCCAGATGCTCCAGGACCTGGGCCGTGAGCCCACCCCGGAGGAGCTGGCCAAGGAGCTCGACATGACCCCCGAGAAGGTCATCGAGGTCCAGAAGTACGGCCGTGAGCCGATCTCGCTGCACACCCCGCTGGGCGAGGACGGCGACAGCGAGTTCGGTGACCTCATCGAGGACTCCGAGGCGGTCGTCCCGGCCGACGCGGTCAGCTTCACCCTGCTGCAGGAGCAGCTGCACTCCGTGCTCGACACGCTCAGCGAGCGTGAGGCGGGCGTGGTCTCGATGCGCTTCGGCCTCACCGACGGTCAGCCGAAGACCCTCGACGAGATCGGCAAGGTCTACGGCGTGACGCGTGAGCGCATCCGCCAGATCGAGTCCAAGACGATGTCGAAGCTGCGCCACCCGTCCCGCTCCCAGGTTCTCCGCGACTACCTGGACTGATGCGGTCCGTCTATTCATAGCCGCCTTATGGCGGAAGCGGTACGGCGCGAAGGCCGGGCTCCCTCCGGGGGAGCCCGGCCTTCGCGCTGCCCGGTGCCAAGTCCTCCGGCGCCATGTTCCCCGCTTGGCCCACTCGGGATGCGCTTCGCGACAGAGGGGGTAACGCTGAGTATGCGTCTTGCTCCGTATGGTCAGGAGGCTGCATGCCTAGGTCGCTCCGCTCGCTCCTCATCGCCCTGGCGGTGCCGCTGGCCGCCGCGCTCGCAATAGTGCTCACCGCGCCGGCCCCGGCGACGGCCGACCGGGTGGTGATCGGCGGGCATGCGGCCCGTACGGTCGAGGCGCCCTGGGCGGTGGCCGTGGCCAGCCGTGAGCTCTTCGGGCACAAGAGGTCGGGCCAGTTCTGTGGCGGGGCGGTGGTGGGCCCCACGACGGTCGTCACGGCGGCCCACTGTCTGAGCCGTGGGGTGCTCGGCAAGGACTGGCGGGAGGTGCGGGACCTGAAGGTGATCATCGGCCGCAACGACCTGCGGAAGAAGGACGGGGTGGAGTACCCGCTCGCGCGGGTGTGGGTCAATCCGGCGTACGAGGGCGACAACCGGGCCGGGGACATCGCGGTGCTCACCCTGGGGGTCACGGTGCCCGCGGCCTACACCATCCGCATGGCGGGCACCGGTGACCAGGCGTACCGGCCGGGTGAACGGGCCGCGGTGTACGGCTGGGGCGATACGGAGGGCGATGGCACCTATGCCTCCTCGCTGCGCACCGCGACGGTCCGGGTGCTGGCCGACAGCGTCTGTGAGAGCGCCTATCCGGGCAATGCCGAAGGGGACTACGACCCGCGCTCCATGGTCTGCGCCGGACTGCCGGACGGGGGCCGGGACGCCTGTCAGGGGGACAGCGGAGGGCCTCTGGTGGTCCGGGGGCGGCTGGTGGGCCTGGTGTCCTGGGGGAGTGGATGCGCCGTGGCGGGGCGGCCCGGCGTCTACACGAGGATCTCTTCGGTGGCCGGTCTGGTGGCCGCCCATGGCTGACGCGGAGCCCGGGGTGCCTGTGGATGGGCCCGGAAGGGGCCCGGAGCGAACTCCGCGGGGCCCTTGGGCCATGCCGAAAGATCGCCCTGCGTCATGCCGGAAGGCTGCCCCTGGGCCATGCCGGAAGGTTGCCCCTGCGTCCTGCCGGAAGGTTGCCCCTGGGTCATGCTGCGGAAGGACCCACGATACGAGCGTGGGCGGCCGCCCCGCTCAGGGGGCAGACCGCCCGGAACCCGGCCCTGGGCCGGCGTCGCTCGTCGTCGTGGGTATGAGGCGTCAGCGTTCGTCTTCGGACGCGGACGCCGGAACGGCCGTGAGTCGCTCGGTCTCGTCCTGTATTTCCGCGGCGATCTTCTTGAGTTCCGGCTCGAACTTGCGCCCGTGATGGGCACAGAAGAGCAGTTCACCACCGCTGATCAGCACGACGCGCAGGTACGCCTGGGCGCCGCAGCGATCGCAGCGGTCAGCGGCCGTCAACGGGCTCGCGGGGGTCAGAACAGTAGTCACGTCGCCTCTTCTCTAGCTCGACGAGCTGTCGTACCAGGGTCAACATCCAACCAGCCTGAAATCGTTCCCGCTCGTGGCTTTTTCCCAAAAGTTGCTTCTGAGTAGGCCGGATGGTGACGTTTGGCGGCGAATGAGCCGTATTGCCTAGCTTTGATGCTTCGCGTCGATTGTCTGATTTGCCCTCCCGGCTGGGTTGCCGGTTGTGAATGAGGACGTGCCCGGAGCCTAAATGGTTCATGCCTGAAAGGGAACGTGATGTGTGCGGCACCGCCGTGAGCTATCGAACGTACGAGCGAAACGGTGGCCGGTGCGACTAGCATGGACGTTTCAACGGGTGGCGGCACAAAGGCTCTATCAAGCCTCGGTACGCTCTGACGGGCGACCATGCCACCATCGTGCCCACAGCTGGGCCAACCAGAAATTCAGCGAGGAGCGAACCGCGTGACCGCCGACACGTCCGTGCCGTCCACTGCGCTGCTGACCGGAGCAGACCGGGGCGGCTCCAACTACACTGCGCGGCACCTTCTCGTCCTCGAGGGGCTCGAGGCAGTGCGCAAGCGCCCTGGCATGTACATCGGCTCGACCGACAGCCGTGGCCTCATGCACTGCCTCTGGGAGATCATCGACAACTCGGTGGACGAGGCCCTGGGCGGCTTCTGCGATCACATCGAGGTGATCCTCCACGACGACGGCTCTGTGGAGGTACGGGACAACGGCCGGGGGATCCCGGTGGACATCGAGCCCAAGACGGGGCTGTCCGGCGTCGAGCTCGTGATGACCAAGCTGCACGCCGGCGGAAAGTTCGGCGGTGGCTCGTACGCGGCCTCCGGCGGTCTGCACGGCGTCGGCGCCTCCGTGGTGAACGCGCTGTCCTCCCGCCTCGACGTGGAGGTGGACCGCGACGGCAAGACCCACGCGATCAGCTTCCGCCGCGGCGTCCCCGGGATCTTCACCGAATCCGGGCCGGACGCCCCGTTCGACCCGTCCAGCGGCCTCCTCAAGGGCAAGAGGGTTCCCAAGACCCGCACCGGCAACCGCACCCGTTACTGGGCGGACCGCCAGATTTTCCTCAAGGACGCCAAGCTCTCCGTGGAGACGCTGTACGCGCGCGCCCGGCAGACCGCGTTCCTGGTGCCGGGGCTCACCCTGGTGGTCCGGGACGAGCGGGGACTGGAGGGGCAGGAAGGGCCGGTCGAGGAGACCTTCCGCTACGACGGGGGGATCAGCGAGTTCTGCGAGTACCTCGCCCAGGACAAGGCCGTCTGCGATGTGCTGCGGCTGTCCGGACAGGGCACCTTCAAGGAGACCGTGCCGGTCCTCGACGAGCGCGGCCACATGACGCCGACCGAGGTCACCCGCGACCTGGGCGTCGACATCGCGCTGCGCTGGGGCACCGGATACGACGCGACCCTCAAGTCCTTCGTCAACATCATCGCGACCCCCAAGGGCGGCACCCATGTCGCCGGCTTCGAGCGGGCGGTCACCAGGACGGTCAACGAGGTGCTGCGCAGCGCCAAGCTGCTGCGGGTCGCCGAGGACGACGTCGTCAAGGACGACGCCATGGAGGGCCTGACGGCGGTGGTGACCGTAAGGCTGGCGGAGCCGCAGTTCGAGGGCCAGACCAAGGAGGTGCTGGGCACCTCGGCGGCCTCCCGCATCGTGGCCAATGTGGTCTCCAAGGAGCTCAAGGCGTTCCTGACCTCCGCCAAGCGGGACGACAAGGCGCAGGCCCGCGCCATCCTGGAGAAGGCCGTGGCCGCGGCCCGTACGCGCATCGCGGCCCGCCAGCACAAGGAGGCACAGCGCCGTAAGACCGCGCTGGAGTCCTCCTCGCTGCCTGCGAAGCTGGCCGACTGCCGCAGCGACGACGTGGGCCGCAGCGAGCTGTTCATCGTCGAGGGGGACTCGGCTCTGGGCACGGCCAAGCTGGCCCGGAACTCCGAGTTCCAGGCGCTGCTGCCGATCCGCGGCAAGATCCTCAACGTGCAGAAGTCGTCGATCTCCGACATGCTCAAGAACGCCGAGTGCGGCGCGATCATCCAGGTGATAGGGGCCGGATCGGGCCGGACCTTCGACATCGACCAGGCCCGCTACGGCAAGGTGATCTTCCTCGCCGACGCCGATGTCGACGGCGCGCACATCCGCTGTCTGCTGCTGACCCTCTTCCAGCGCTATATGCGGCCGATGGTCGAGCAGGGGCGGGTCTTCTCGGCCGTGCCGCCGCTGCACCGGGTGGAGCTGGTGAACCCCAAGCGGGGGCAGGACAAGTACGTCTACACCTACTCCGACCAGGAGCTCCAGGAGACCCTGCTGGACCTCCAGCGCCGGGAGATCCGCTACAAGGACGGCATCCAGCGCTACAAGGGTCTCGGTGAGATGGACGCCGACCAGCTCGCGGAGACCACGATGGACCCGCGCCACCGCACCCTGCGGCGGATCAACATCAGCGATCTGGAGGCCGCCGAGGGCGCCTTCGACCTCCTCATGGGCAATGAGGTCGCGCCCCGTAAGGCGTTCATCACCAACTCGGCGGCGACCCTGGACCGGTCGCGCATCGACGTCTGACGCCCGGCCCCTCGGCAGGGCCGGTCCGGCGGGGTCTCCCACCCGGGGGACCCCGTCGGCGTTTCCCCGCGCTGCCCGCTCCTGTAGTGCCGTTTCCGGGCAGTTCATCACCTGAGTCACCTGATGGGGTGAAGGTCCGGTATTGAAGGGTCCTGGATCTTTCTGATCTGCCCATCCTTGGTCACGCGGCGAATGCCGCAGTGAACAAGGAGTGTTCGGGGTGGACATGCACAACGCGCGCGACACGGGAGCGGCGCGGCTGGAGGACCCGTGGTACGACGCGCTCGCGTCCGGCTGGGGTGAGGCGGACGACACGGACGGCGACCCCGGGCGCGCGCGTCCGCCCGCCGCCCAGGCGGTCTACACGGAGGTGCACGGCAGCGCCGCCTTCCAGGAGGTGCGCCGCCGCTATCGCCGGTTCGTGTTCCCGGTGACCGCCGTGTTCCTCATCTGGTACCTCGCGTATGTCGTCGCGGCCACCGCCGCCCCCCAACTGATGGCCCGCCCGGTCGTGGGCACGCTCAATGTGGCGATGGTCGCGGGGCTCGCGCAGTTCGCCACCACCTTCCTGCTGACCTGGGCGTACGCCCGGCACGCACGGCTGCGCCGGGACCGGGTCGCGCTCGAACTCCGCTGGGTGACGCAGGAGATGATGCGGGGGCACGGACGGTGACCGGCGATCAGCAGAGCCTGGCGCTGCTGCTCTTCGGCGTCTTCGTGGCGGTCACCTTGGCCATCACCACCTGGGCGGGGCGCCGGCGGCACGGCTCGCCGGAGGAGTTCTACGCGGGCGGGCGGCTGTTCTCCCCGATGGAGAACGGCTTCGCCATCGCCGGTGACTACATGTCCGCCGCGTCCTTCCTCGGGATCTCCGGCCTGATCGCGCTCTTCGGCTATGACGGGGTGCTGTACTGCGTGGGCTTCTTCGTGGCCTGGCTGGTGGTCCTGCTGCTGGTGGCCGAACTGGTCCGCAACTGCGGCCGGTTCACCCTGGCGGATGTGCTGGCCGCGCGGATGCGGGAGCGCCGGGTCCGGATCGCCGCGGGCATCTCCTCGGTCACGGTCTGTGTGCTCTATCTCGTGGCCCAGATGGTCGGCGCGGGCAGTCTGGTCGCCCTGCTGCTCGGGGAGACCGGCGGCCGCGCCCGCGCCTGGACGGTGATCGGCGTGGGCACTCTGATGGTGGTCTTCGTGGCGCTCGGCGGGATGCGTGCCACGACCTGGATCCAGATCGTGAAGGCCGTGCTGCTGATGGGCGGGGCGATCGCGCTGACCGCCCTGGTCCTCGTCCGCTTCCGCGGCGATCTCGACACCCTGCTCAGCACCGCGGCGCGCAACAGCGGCCACGGCGTGGACTTCCTCGCCCCGGGGCTCAAGTACGGCGGCGACTGGACCGCCCGGCTGGACTTCGTGAGCCTCGGTCTCGCCCTGGTGCTGGGCACCGCCGGGCTCCCGCACATCCTCTCGCGCTTCTACACCGTGCCCACCGCCCGTGCCGCCCGTCGCTCGGTGATCTGGTCCATCGGGCTGATCGGCGGCTTCTATCTGATGACGATCGTGCTCGGCTTCGGCGCGGCCGCCGTGCTGGGCACCGATGCCGTACGGACCTCCAACGCGGCCGGGAACACGGCCGTTCCGCTGCTCGCGCTGGACCTCGGCGGCGGCGCCGGGTCGACCGGGGGCACGGTGCTGTTCGCGGTCGTCGCCGCGATCGCCTTCGCCACCATCCTCGCCGTCGTCGCCGGGATCACCCTCGCCTCCTCGGCCTCCGTAGCCCATGACCTCTACGGCTCGCTGAGCCGGAGGGCGGGCCGTACCCCGCGCGGCGAGGTGGTGGTCGCGCGGATCGCGGCGGTGGGGATCGGGGCGGCCGCGATCGGTCTTGGGCTGCTCGCCGCGGACCTCAATGTGGCGTTCCTGGTGGGGCTCGCGTTCGCCGCCGCCGCGTCGGCGAACCTTCCGGTGCTGCTGTACTCGCTGTTCTGGCGGCGGTTCACCGCGCGCGGCGCGGTCTGGTCGGTCTACGGGGGGCTGCTTCCGGCGGTGGTGCTGGTGGTGCTGTCCCCGGTGGTCTCCGGCGGCCCGGACGCGATCTTCTCCGGGGTGGACTTCCACCTTTTCCCGCTCCAGAACCCGGGGCTGGTCTCGGTGCCCCTCGGGTTCCTCGCGGGCTGGCTCGGGACGGTCACCTCACCCGCCCCCGCGGACGCCCCCGCCCATGTCGCCAAGCACGCCGAGACGGAGGTGCGGGCCCTCACCGGGGCGGGCGCGGCCTGAGGCGGGAAGGGGCTCAGACCCAGTCGTAGCGGTGCTCGGGGCGGCCGGTCTCGCCGTATTTGAGGCTGAGCCGCACCCGGCCCGTGCGCTCCAGCAGCTTCAGATAGCGCTGTGCGGTCTGTCTGCTGAGCGAGGAGCGCTCGGCCACCTCCTGCGCCGACAGCGGGCCCTCGGCGCCCCGCAGCACCTCCCGCACGAGATCGGCGGTGAGTGCCGAATGGCCCTTGGGCAGTTCGGCGGGGCCGGCCGAGGCGCCGCCCAGGGCGCCGAAGATCCGGTCCACCTGGTCCTGCCCGGCCTCGCCGTCGCCCTCCAGGGCACGGCGCAGCGCCGCGTACCCCTCCAACTTGGCCCGCAGTCCCGCGAAGGTGAACGGCTTGACCAGGTACTGCAGCGCGCCATGGCGCATCGCCGCCTGGACGGTCGCGATGTCGCGGGCCGCGGTCACCATGATGATGTCGGTGTGATGGCCGAGCTGCCGCAGCCGCCGCACCAGCGACAGCCCCGTCTCATCCGGCAGATAGTGGTCGAGCAGCACCAGGTCGACGTGGGCGCCCTGGGCGCCCCGGGCGTCCTGGCCGCCCCGGGCGTCCTCCAGGAAGGCCAGCGCCTCGGCGGCGGTGTGCGCCTGCCCCGCGACGCGGAATCCGGCCACCTTGCCGACGTACGCGGCGTTGACCCGGGCCACCCGGACGTCGTCGTCCACGACCAGCACCTCCAGGGGCCCGCCCGGTCCGGTTCCAAGGGTCATCGTGGCTCTCCTGTCGCGGTCAGCGGCGCCCCGGCCGGCTGTTCGGCCAGCGCCTCGGGAAGGACGACGGTGAACTCCGCGCCCCCGCCCTCCCGGTCGGACACGCGGACGCTGCCGCCCTGGCGTTCGGCGAGCCGGCGGACCAGCGCGAGCCCTATGCCGCGCTTGCCGTGCGCGGGCGGCTCCTTGGTCGACCAGCCCTCGGTGAAGACCACGTCGCGCCGGTCGGCGGGGATCCCGGGGCCGGTGTCGGAGACCCGCAGCAGCACCGTACGGTCGTCAGCGCACAGCTCCACCTCGACCCGCGGCTCCGGCGAACCGACCGCCGCGTCCAGGGCGTTGTCGATGAGATTGCCGACGATCGTCACCACCCCCGGTGGGTCCACCAGCCGGTTGGGCAGCAGGCTGTCCTCGGCCACGGACAGCGAGACGCCGCGTTCGGTCGCGACCGTGGCCTTGCCGACCAGCAGGGAGGCCAGCAGCGGATCGTGCACCCGCTCGGTGACCTGCTCGGCGGTGGCCCGGTGCACCCCGATCGCCTCGGTGATGAACTCCATCGCCTCGTCGTGCAGTTCGAGTTCGATCAGGCCGAGGAGGGTGTGCATCCGGTTGGCGTGCTCATGGTCCTGCGCCCGCAGGGCGTCGATCAGGCCCCGAGTGCCGTCCAGCTCGCGGCCCAGCCGCTCCAGCTCGGTGCGGTCACGCAGGGTGACCACCGCTCCGCCGTCGTCCGTCGGCATCCGGTTGGCGACCAGCACCCGGCCGCCGCTGACGGCCAGCAGATCGGCGCCGGTGACCCGCCCGGAGAGCACATCGGTCGTACGGCCCGGGGCCAGCACCGCCTCCAGGGGCTGCCCGGTGTCCTCGGGACGCAGATCCAGCAGCCGCTGGGCCTCGTCGTTGATCAGCCGGATGCGGCCGTGGACGTCGAGGGCGACGACGCCCTCCCGGATGCCGTGCAGCATCGCCTCGCGCTCGGCCAGCAGTGCCGAGATATCGGAGAAGGCCAGGTCATGGGTGCGCCGCTGGAGTCGGCGGGAGACCACGTACGCGGCCAGGGCGCCGACGGCGAGCGCGCCGCCCGCGTAGGCGAGCATCTCCGGGACCGCGGCGACGAGCCGGGCGCGCACGCTCTCGTAGGAGATGCCCACGGAGACGGCGCCCACGATACGGCCGTCCCCGGCGCGCAGGGGCACCTTCCCGCGGGCCGACCGGCCGAGGGTGCCGTCGTCGATCTCCATGACCTCCCGGCCCTCGATGGCCTCGGTGGGGTCGGTGGAGACATGCTTACCGATCTCGTCCGGGGAGGTGTGGGACCAGCGCACCCCGCGCCGGTCCATGATCACGACATATTCGGCGCCGGTCGCCCGGCGGATGCGCTCCGCCTCGGTCTGCACCGGCCCGCCGGGGGTGGGCCGGGTGTGCTGGAGCGCGTCGGCCATCCGGGGCTCGGCGGCCGTGGTCTGGGCGATGGCGAGGGCACGGCGCATGGCCTGGTCGTCGAGGTGGTCGCTCAGCGGCGCGAGGAAGAGGCCGGTCGCGAGCACGGTGACACCCGTGGCGATGGCCAGCTGCATCAGCAGGACCTGGGAGAAGACGCGTCGGGGCCAGCCGATGCGCCACCTGGTGGCCGTGGCTGCCGGCCCCGGCGGTATCGCGGCGCTCATGGCAACGAAGGGTAACCAAGGGCGCGTGGGAGGGACCGGGGCAGGACCTGGGGAGGCGCCAGCGGAGGGGGCCGGGAGCGGCGATCAAGGGGTGCCGCGGGGGTGGATATGGGCTTTACGGAGCGGGGCCTGGGCGTCAGAGGCGCCCGGCGGCCATCGCCCGTACGCCGTGTACGGGCCGCCGGGCGGTCCGGATCCCGACGACCTCCATCCGGGCCGGGGAGCCCAGGGGGAAGCCGCAGCTCTCCGGCCGCGGCGGCGCCGCGGCGAGCTGCCCGACGCTCACCCGCCAGGCCCGCCCGTCGCGGTGCTCGACGGTCACGGACCAGACCGGGGCCGCGCCCTCGGTCCGTACGACGGTCAGCGCGTCGGCCCCGTCCTCGCGGGTCAACTCGCGGATGGCCAGCTCCGCCGCCTGGCCGGGGCGCTCCCAGGCGGAACGGCCGCGGCAGCCGTCGGTGACCACCCGGCCGTTCCGGAGCGCCTCGATGACGTCCTTGACGCCCTGTGCGGTGGCTCTGCCGTAGGTGTAGCCGTGCGGCAGCACGACGAGGGTGGGGGAGAAGCGATGGCCGCCGATGTGGGTGATCTCCCAGGTGCTGTGGACCCCGGAGGCGGCCAGCTCACCGGCCAGTGGGCGGCCGAGGAGGGCGCAGCAGCGGTCGCGCTTGCCGTTGGTGCACACCAGCACCAGCGGATCGCCGGTGTACTGCTCCCAGGCGGCGGGGTCATGGGGCTCGTGGAGTTCGTGGGGCTCGTGGAATTTGTGGGGCGCATGGGGGCGCAGGGTGAGCCCGCCGGGGTCGCCCGCGCCCAGCGCGGCGAAGTCCAGGTCGAGCAGCCGTGCCGGGTCGTCCAGGGCGGTGGTGCGGATCCAGGAGCGGCCGGGCCGGGTGTGGGCCACGAACACCCGGTGCCGGGCGCCGGTGTGCAGATCGGCGTGGCGGCCGGGGCGGCGGATCAGCGCGACCCGTACGCCGGTGCCCTCGGCGGCGCGCTCCAGGGCGCGCCCTGCGGCCGGGTCGAGGCGGCTGGCGGTGAGGGCCTCGGTGCCCCAGGGTCCGGGCTGTTCCACCAGCAGCCAGGTGGGGGCGGTGGCCGCCGTCCCGGCGAGCGGCTCGGACAGGTCGCGGGAGGCGGTCGCGCACGTGCTCACGAAGGTAAGCCTAACCTCTCTTGATCGAGAGCGCTCGCCGGGTCGTGCGTACGCGCCGGAGCCGTGGTGGAGCGATGAACGACCGGAGCCGGACGGCGCCTCATCGGCCCCTGGGCCCCAGGCGGCGGAGCGCAGCGGTCCGTATTCCGCCGCGTACTCGCCGTTCCATGGGGTGGGAGCAGACGGGAAAATGGCGCCCAGGGGGCGGAGGGGGCGGATATGGGTGGCTTATGGGCGCGGTGGCGCAGCCGCCGGGGGAGACGCGGGGCGCGCTCGCTGGATCCCGGGCTGAGGGCCATGGTGAGGGCGGCCTACGACGAGGGGCGGCCGATTCCGGAATCGCTCGCCCGTAAGGCGGCCGAGGCCGGAGATCCGCGGGGGATGACCGTCTACGGCATCGGGCTGGGGCAGCGGGGCGCGTACGCCGAGGCGGTCCACTGGCTCGGTAAGGCCGCCGAGACGGGGGATCTCTCGGCCATGGTGGTGCTCGGCACCGTCCACCTGGACCGCGGCGAGCTGGGCGATGCGGAGCGGCACTTCCAGCGGGCAGCGGACCGCGGCCACGCCGGTGCGCGTCTCGCCCTCCGGCAGATGCGCGCCCGGCGCAACGGCAGCGGCCACTGAATCGTTTGCCGTGGCCTTCCGCCGTACGGGGCCCGCTTCACCGGGGCGCCCGGACGCGAACCGGGGCGGCCCGGCCGCGGTAAGGGGGCGCTCCCGGTGGCAGCCGGGGAGCTTGGTGCGGCCGTGCGCACGGCGGAGGATCGCCCCCGTCCTTGGACGGCGGGCGTACTCGGGCCGCTGCGGCGCCGCGGCGAGGGGCCGTGCCGGGGGCCGGGAGCGGGTCGGCCGTCACATCGGGCCATGCCGTGCCGCGGCGAGCCGTGCCGCGGGTCGGGGAGCGGAGCGGCCCGTGTGCGGACGGCCCGAGGGGCGTGAGCGGCGCCTGCGGCCGTGAGCTGCGCGGTGCCGGTGAGCTGCGTGGTGTTCGGGAACGGCCCGATGCCCATGAGCGGCGCGATGCCCGTGAGCGGCGAGGCAGGCGAGGCACCCAGGAACGGCGAGAGGCGCGGCACCCTCGCGGTGCCGCGCCTCCGCGCGCTCGTCCTGCTCGTCCGGGCCATACCGGCCCGTCCCGCCCGTCCTGCCAGCCCCGGCCCGTCCCGTCCGTCCGGCCAGGCCCGTCCGCCCGTCCGGGCTACACCGGCCCGGCCACCACCGTCACCGGCTTGGCGAGCGGCTCGCCCGAGCCGTCGCGGCGCGGGTCGATCTCCGGCAGGGGCGCCGGGGAGCCGTTCGCCCCCGCCGCGCGGGCCGGGATCGCGCCCGCCCAGGCCATGACCAGGCAGTCCTCACCCTTCAGGAACCGCTGACAGCGCACCCCGCCCGTGGCCCGGCCCTTGCGCGGGTACTGGTCGAAGGGGGTGAGCTTGGCCGACTGCTGTACCGAGTCATCGAGGGTGCCGCTGGCGCCCGCGACCGTGAAGACCACCGCGTCGCTCGCCGGGTCGACGGCCGTGAACGAGATCACCTTGGCGCCGGAGGTGAGCTTGATGCCCGCCATACCGCCCGCCGCGCGGCCCTGCGGCCGCACCTGGCCGGCCGCGTAGCGCAGCAGCTGGGCGTCGTCGGTGATGAAGACCAGATCCTCCTCGCCGGTGGACAGCTCCACCGCGCCCACGATCCGGTCGCCCTCCCTGAGGCCGATGACCTCCAACTCGTCCTTGTTGGCGGGATAGTCGGGGACCACGCGCTTGACGACGCCCTGCTCCGTGCCGATCGCGAGCCCCGGTGAGGACTCGTCCAGGGTGGTGAGGCAGATCAGCTCCTCGTCGTCCTCCAGCGAGAGGAATTCGGCGATGGGTGCCCCGCCCGACAGATTCGGGGGTGCGGCCGACTCCGGGAGGATCGGGAGGTCGATCACCGAGAGCCGCAGCAGCCGCCCGGTGGAGGTCACCGCCCCCACGGAGGCGCGGGCCGTGGCCGGGACCGCGGAGACGATCACATCGTGCTTGGCGCGCTTGGCCTTCCCCTCGACCGGGAACGGCTCGCCGTTGGCGGTACGGGCCAGCAGCCCGGTGGAGGACAGCAGCACCCGGCAGGGGTCGTCCGCGACCTCCAGCGGCACCGCGGTCACCGGCGCGTTCGACGACTCCAGCAGCACCGTGCGGCGCGGGGTGCCGAACTTCTTGGCCACCGAGGCCAGTTCGGCGGAAACCAGCTTGCGCAGCTCGGCGTCGGAGTCGAGGATCCGGGTCAGCTCCTCGATCTCGGCGTTGAGCCGGTCGCGCTCCGACTCCAGCTCCAGCCGGTCGAACTTGGTCAGCCGGCGCAGCGGGGTGTCCAGGATGTACTGCGTCTGGATGTCGGAGAGGCCGAAGCGCTCGATGAGGGACCGCTTGGCCTCCGCCGCGTTCTCGCTCTGCCGGATGAGGCGGATGACCTCGTCGATGTCGAGCAGGGCCACCAGCAGACCCTCGACCAGGTGCAGCCGGTTCCGTCGCTTGGTGCGCCGGAACTCGCTGCGCCGCCGGACCACGTCGAAGCGGTGGTCGAGGTAGACCTCCAGCAGCTCCTTCAGGCCCAGTGTGAGCGGCTGGCCGTCCACCAGCGCCACGTTGTTGATGCCGAAGGACTCCTCCATCGGCGTGAGCTTGTAGAGCTGCTCCAGCACGGCCTCGGGGTTGAAGCCGTTCTTGATCTCGATGACCAGCCGCAGCCCGTGCTCACGGTCGGTGAGGTCCTTGACGTCCGCGATGCCCTGGAGCTTCTTCGCGCCGACCAGGTCCTTGATCTTGGAGATGACCTTCTCGGGCCCCACCGCGAAGGGGAGCTCGGTGACGACGAGGCCCTTACGGCGGGCCGTCACGTCCTCCACGGCCACCGTGGCGCGGATCTTGAAGGTGCCACGGCCCGTCTCGTACGCGTCCCGGATGCCGCTCATGCCCACGATCCGGCCGCCGGTGGGCAGGTCGGGTCCCGGCACATGCCGCATCAGCGTGTCGAGGTCCGCGCCCGGGTGCCTGATCAGATGGCGGGCGGCGGCGATGACCTCGCCCAGATTGTGCGGCGGCATATTGGTGGCCATGCCGACCGCGATTCCGGACGTGCCGTTGACCAGCAGGTTCGGATAGGCGGCGGGGAGGGTGACCGGCTCCTGCTCACTGCCGTCGTAGTTCGGGGAGAAGTCGACCGTGTCCTCGTCGATCGACTCGGTCATCAGCGAGGTCGCCGACGCCATCCGGCACTCGGTGTACCGCATCGCGGCCGGCGGGTCGTCGTTGCCCAGCGAGCCGAAGTTGCCGTGGCCGTCGACCATCGGCAGGCGCATGGAGAACGGCTGCGCCATGCGCACCAGCGCGTCGTAGATCGACGCGTCGCCGTGCGGGTGCAGCTTTCCCATCACCTCGCCGACGACGCGGGCGCACTTCACATAGGAGCGCTCGGGGCGCAGGCCCATGTCGTTCATCTGATAGAGGATGCGGCGGTGCACGGGCTTGAGCCCGTCTCGGGCGTCGGGCAGCGCGCGCGAGTAGATGACCGAGTAGGCGTACTCGAGGTAGGAGCCCTGCATCTCGTCGACGACGTCGATGTCGAGGATGCGCTCCTCGAAGTCGTCCGGCGGCGGGGTCTTCGTGCGGCGGCGGGCCATCGCGCTTGGGGCTCCTTCAACTGCCGATGCGGGATCTGACGCGGACCATTGTGGCCCGGCCTACCGACAAGTGTGGAACGGCCCGGGGCGCTCGCGGTCGGGGCGGGCCCCGGAACCGCGCCCGGCGGCACCGTACGAAGCCCCTCGAAGGGGCCCGGATCCGGCGCCGGAGGGCTCGCCGAAACGGTTCGGGACAGCTCGGCGGGACGGGAGTGGACCGGAACTTCGCCAGATGTCCGTCCCCTTGCATACAGTGACAGAAGCGCTGCGCAAGCGGCTGGCACGCGCTCCATCACGCGATCGAAGGGACGTACATGCCCATGGGTCACACGGCCACGCAGCAGGCCGGCTCCGGCGGCTTGAAAGCGACTGAGCACCGCCTGGCCAATGGCCTGCGCCTGGTGCTCTCCGAGGACCATCTGACCCCGGTCGCCGCGGTCTGTCTGTGGTACGACGTCGGCTCGCGCCATGAGGTCAAGGGGCGCACCGGCCTGGCGCACCTCTTCGAGCACCTGATGTTCCAGGGCTCGGCGCAGGTCACCGGCAACGGCCACTTCGAGCTGGTGCAGGGGGCCGGCGGCTCGCTCAACGGCACGACCAGCTTCGAGCGCACCAACTACTTCGAGACCATGCCCGCCCACCAGGTCGAGCTCGCCCTGTGGCTGGAGGCCGACCGGATGGGGTCCCTCCTGACCGCGCTGGACGAGGAGAGCCTGGAGAACCAGCGCGACGTCGTCAAGAACGAGCGCCGTCAGCGGTACGACAACGTCCCGTACGGCACCGCCTTCGAGAAGCTCGTCGCCATGGCGTACCCCGAGGGCCACCCGTACCACCACACCCCGATCGGCTCCATGGCCGACCTGGACGCGGCCTCCCTGGAGGACGCGCGGGAGTTCTTCCGCACCTACTACGCCCCCAACAACGCCGTGCTGTCGATCGTCGGCGACATCGACCCCGAGCAGACGCTCGCCTGGATCGAGAGGTACTTCGGCTCCATCCCCTCCCACGAGGGCAAGCGGCCGCCCCGCGACGGCACGCTCCCGGAGGTGATCGGCGATCAGCTGCGCGAGGTCGTGGAGGAGGAGGTCCCGGCCCGCGCCCTGATGGCCGCGTACCGGCTGCCGCACGACGGCACCCGTGAGTCCGACGCCGCCGACCTGGCGCTGACCGTCCTCGGCGGCGGTGAGTCCTCCCGGCTCCACAACCGCCTGGTGCGCCGCGACCGCACCGCCGTGGCCGCCGGGTTCGGCCTGCTGCGGCTGTCGGGCGCCCCCTCGCTGGGCTGGCTGGACGTGAAGACCTCCGGTGGGGTCGAGGTGCCCGCCATCGAGGCCGCCGTCGACGAGGAGCTGGCCCGCTTCGCCGAGGAGGGGCCGACCCCGCAGGAGATGGAGCGCGCCCAGGCGCAGATCGAGCGCGAGTGGCTGGACCGGCTGGCCACGGTCGGCGGCCGGGCCGACGAGCTCTGCCGTTACGCGGTGCTCTTCGGCGACCCGCAGCTGGCGCTGACCGCCGTGGAGAGGGTGCTCGACATCAGCCCCGAGGAGGTGCGGGCCGTGGCCGCGGCGCGGCTGCGCCCCGACAACCGCGCCGTGCTGGTCTACGAGCCCGTCCAGGGCGCCGAGGACGCAGCCGACACCGCCGAAGCCGCCGAGACCGACGCAGAAGGGGAGGCGGCCCAGTGAGCGACGCCGTCACCGCGACCATGACCTTCCACCCGCAGCCCAAGGGCGGCACCCCCAGGCCGTGGGCGTTCCCGGCCCCCGAGCGCGGTGAGCTGCCCAACGGTCTCACCGTGCTGCGCTGCCACCGCCCCGGGCAGCAGGTCGTCGCCGTCGAGATCAACCTGGAGGCGCCGCTGGACGCCGAGCCGGCCGGGCTCGAAGGCGTCGCCACGATCATGGCGCGCGCCCTGTCGGAGGGCACGGACAAGCACGACGCCGAGGAGTTCGCCGCCGAGCTCGAGCGCTGCGGCGCCACGCTGGACGCCCACGCCGACCACGCCGGTATCCGCGTCTCCCTGGAGGTCCCGGTCTCCCGGCTGCCCAAGGCGCTCGGTCTGCTGGCCGACGCGCTGCGCGCCCCCGCCTTCCCGGACGGCGAGGTCGAGCGGCTGGTGCGCAACCGGCTGGACGAGATCCCCCATGAGCTGGCCAACCCGGCCCGCCGCGCCTCCATGGCCCTCTCCGCGGAGCTCTTCCCGGCCGAGTCGCGGATGTCCCGGCCGCGCCAGGGCACCGAGGAGACCATCGAGGGCATCGACGCCGCGGCCGTGCGGGCCTTCTACGAGGCGCATCTCCGCCCCTCCACCGCCACCGCCGTCATCGTGGGCGACCTCGGCGGCGTCGACCTGGACCGGGCGCTCGCGGACACCCTCGGCGCCTGGACGGGTGGGGCGGGCGCGCCGCGCACGGCTCCCCCGATCGTCGCGGACGACACCGGCCGTGTGGTGATCGTCGACCGGCCGGGCGCGGTGCAGACCCAGCTGCTCATCGGGCGCGTGGGCGCCGACCGCCACGACCGGGTCTGGCCCGCGCAGGTGCTCGGCACGTACTGCATGGGCGGCACCCTCACCTCTCGCCTCGACCGCGTGCTGCGCGAGGAGAAGGGCTACACCTACGGGGTGCGCGCCTTCGGCCAGGTGCTGCGCTCCGGGCCCCCGTCGCCCGCGGGCGGCTCCTCGGGCGCCTCGATGCTGGCGATCAGCGGCTCGGTGGCCACCGAGGTCACCGGCCCCGCGCTGGACGACCTCTGGAAGGTGCTGCGCACGCTGAAGGAGGAGGGGCTGACCGACGACGAGCGCGATGTCGCGGTGCAGAACCTGGTGGGCGTCGCCCCGCTGAAGTACGAGACGGCGGCGTCCGTCGCGAACACCCTCGCCGACCAGGTCGAGCAGCATCTTCCGGACGACTTCCAGGCGCAGTTGTACGCCCGTCTGGCGGAGACCGGCACGGTGGAGGCCACCGCCGCGGTGGTGAGCGCCTTCCCGGCGGACCGGCTGGTCACGGTGCTGGTCGGGGACGCCTCGGCGATCGAGGAGCCGGTCCGGGCGCTGGGCATCGGCGACGTGCGCGTCATCTCCAACTAGACGTGCGCGTGATCTCCAACTAGGGCAGGAGAGTTGGCCGGATCCATGCGCGGAACCACCGGTCCGGGCGGCTCACTGACGATCCGGCAGGCGGTCCGGCGGACGTCCGGCCCATGAGCCGACAGCGGAAGGACCCCGGCCCCGAAAGGGCGCCGGGGTCCTTCCGACATGCCCGATTTATGGGATTGGCTGCTTGTTTGGTTTGTGGGGAGAGCAACAAAAAACCGGAACCGTTTGGTGATCGAAAGCGGGCCCGTTTAGCGTCAGTCCGGCTGTTCGCCAGCGACCCGCCGCACCCGCGGCACCGGACAGTCATCGCCGAGTCCCCGTACGGCGCAAGCCAGGGGAGCCGGGGACCCAACACGTCCCCAGGGGTGAATCGGGCGCCTTCCCCGGCCGGGGGAGGGGTCCGTAGGAGACCTTCCTGCTCCGAACCCGTCAGCTAACCCGGTAGGCGAGAAGGAAGGAAAGGAGTGCGCCTCAGTATGGCGTCCACCCGCACTGCCACCGGGAAACATCGCCGCACCAGTAAGGTCAACATCCGTACGGGCGCGAACGTCGTGGGCATCACGACCGTCGCCTCGGGTGTGGTCGCCGGGCTCACCGGACAGGCGTTCGCGGCCGACGGGGGCCCCAGTCCCCAGCAGACCGGTCTGACCCAGGCGATCGTGATCGGCGACGGGATCGCGGACCACATCGAGGCCCAGGCGCAGTCCCAGGAGACCGCCGCCGAGCAGGCCGCCGCCAAGGCCAAGGCGGAGGCGATCGCCCGCCAGGAGGCCGCCAGAAAGGCGGAGGCCGCGGCGAAGAAGGCCAAGGCCGAGCGCGAGGCCAAGGAGCGCGCGGCACGCGAGGCCGAGCGCAAGCGCCTCAACACCTTCGTGTCGCCGATCAGCGGCTCCTACGTCTCCACCGGTTACCAGGCGTCCAGCGGGCTGTGGTCCTCCGGCAGCCACACCGGCATCGACTTCCACGCCTCCACCGGCACCACGGTGCACTCCGTGGGCATGGGCGAGATCGTGGAGGCGGGCTGGGGCGGCTCCTACGGCAACAACGTCGTCATCAAGATGAACGACGGCACGTACACCCAGTACGGCCACCTGTCGTCGATCAGCGTCTCGGTCGGCCAGAAGGTCACCCCCGGCCAGCAGATCGGCCTGTCGGGCGCCACCGGCAATGTCACCGGACCGCATCTGCACTTCGAAGCCCGCACCAGCCCGGACTACGGCTCGGACATGGACCCGCTGTCGTACCTGCGCACGCACGGCGTCAGCGTCTGACCCGTCGCGCGTCCGACGCGAACGCCGCGCGGTCTCACGATCCCGAGATCCCGAGACCCCGTGAGACTTCCGAGAAGGCCCCGTCCGCCGGACGGGGCCTTCGGCGTGCCACCGCCCGCCTGACCAAAAAATAGCCATGAAATGCTTCCCGCCATCGGAAATGGCGTCCGCGTGGAATAGAGTCGTTCAACGCGCATTCCATGGCCGCGTTTCGCGGGCGTTAAGGCGGAGGTTCGACAATGCGGGACCGTAAGTGAGCGGGGATACGAACGCGGTCCAGGGCGGTCGCCGGATTTCGGCACACGCGGTCTGCGCGGCGATTCGCGACGACATCGTCTCCGGCGCGTATCAACCGGGCAGCCGCCTCACCGAGGAACTGCTCGCCCGGCGCTACGGCGTCTCCCGGGTGCCGGTCCGCGAGGCCCTGCGCACCCTGGAGTCCGAGGGCTTCGTGACGACCCGGCGGCACGCGGGGGCCTGCGTCGCCCAGCCCTCCGAGCGTGAGGCGGCCGATCTGCTGGACATCCGCGCGCTGCTGGAGCCACTGGGCGCCGCGCGGGCCGCACAGCGCCGCACCGAGGCCCATCTGAAGGTGCTGCGCGGACTGGTCCGGCTCGGCCGGGAGCGCGCCCAGGGCGGTCAGCTCGGCGAACTGCGGCCGCTGGGCGACTGGTTCCACGAGACGCTCGCCCAGGCGTCCGGCAGCCCGAGCCTGGCCGCGCTGCTCGTCCAGCTGCGCCGTAAGACCGCGTGGGTGTACGCGGCCGCTCCCGGGGCGCGGTCCGCGCCGCCCGAGGGCGCCGCGCGCCCCGACCCGGCCGCGCGGGCCGTGGAGTCCTGGGCGGAGCACGGCGCGCTGGTGGACGCGGTGGCGCGCGGCGACGCCGACCGTGCGCGGGCGCTCGCCGCGGCGCACACCGAGCGCGCGCTGTCGGAATACCGGCTGCGCCGCCCGATTCCGGTGAGGACTTCGAAACATTCCGTCAACACGGCGAGCGGCCGGAATTAACAGAGCTCCCGTATACAACTTCTTGGGCTCCTTGCGAATTCCGTGGGCGGAAACAGAAAAACGGCGGGGCCGCGGTGGCCATTACGGCCACCGCGGCCCCGCCGTGCCGAATCCTTGGAATTCCCGGGAATCACCCGGGAATTCCAGGCAGGGCTCGCCCGGGGTCAGACGGTCTCGGGGAGCTCCTCGAGGCCCTCCGCCACCAGCTTCGCCAGGCGGTCGAGCGCGACCTCGGCGTCGTCCGCGTCGGAAGCCAGGACGACCTCCTCGCCGCCCTGGGCGCCCAGGCCGAGCACGGCCAGCATGGAGGCGGCGTTGACCGGGGTGCCGTCGCCCTTGGCGATCGTGATGGGGACGCCGGCGGCGGTGGCCGCCCGGACGAAGATCGACGCAGGGCGGGCGTGCAGGCCCTCGGCCCAGCCGATGGTGACGCGGCGCTCAGCCATGGTGTTGCCCTTCAGGTGTGACGGTGCTGTTGTCTAGACCAAAATCATACGGTGTCCGGATCCACCCGAACGATGTCCGAGTGGGCCCGGCCGTGCCCGGACTGGCCCGATACGGACCTTCCCCCGACACTTGGCCCCGACGCAAGGGTGTCCACCATCCGGACCGGGCGGGCCCGTACCCTGGCTCCCATGCGGAGCCCGTCGGACCATCACGCCTACCCGACCCACTGGGAAGCCGATGTGGTGCTCCGGGACGGCGGTACGGCACAGATCCGTCCCATCACCACCGATGACGCCCAGCGGCTGGTCAGCTTCTACGAGCGGGTCTCGGACGAGTCGAAGTACTACCGCTTCTTCGCGCCCTACCCCCGTCTCTCCGACCGCGATGTCCACCGCTTCACCCACCACGACTACGTCGACCGGGTGGGCCTGGCGGCCATAGTGGGGGATGAGTTCATCGCCACCGTTCGTTACGACCGCATCGACGGCCGGGGGATGCCGGCCGCTGCCCCCGCCGACGAGGCCGAGGTCGCCTTCCTCGTTCAGGACGCCCACCAGGGCCGCGGAGTGGCCTCCGCGCTCCTCGAACACATCGCCGCCGTGGCGCGCGAGCGGGGCATCCGGCGGTTCGCCGCCGAGGTGCTGCCCGCCAACACCAAGATGATCAAGGTGTTCACGGACGCGGGCTACACCCAGAAGCGCAGCTTCGAGGACGGGGTCGTCCGCCTCGAGTTCGACCTCGAACCCACCGACCGCTCCCTGGCCGTCATGCGCGCCCGCGAGCAGCGGGCCGAGGCCCGCTCCGTCCAGCGGCTGCTCGCGCCCGGCTCCGTGGCCGTCATCGGCGCCAGCCGCACGCCCGGCGGCGTCGGCCGCACCGTGCTGCGCAACCTCCTGGACGCCGGGTTCACGGGGCGCGTCCACGCCGTCAACCACGCCTTCCCCGACGACATGACGCGCCTGGAGCCCGAGGGCGTCCCGGCCCACCGCTCGCTGCGCGCCATAGAGGAGCCCGTGGACCTGGCCGTCGTCGCCGTCCCCGCCGAGCGGGTGCCCGACGTCGTGGCCGAATGCGGCGACCACGGCGTCCAGGGGCTCGTGGTGCTCTCCGCCGGATACGCCGAGAGCGGGGGCGAAGGCCGCGACCGGCAGCGGGACCTCGTACGCCAGGCCCGGTCCTACGGCATGCGCGTCATCGGCCCCAACGCCTTCGGCGTCATCAACACCGCCGACGGCGTCCGGCTGAACGCCTCCCTGTCCCCACAGCTGCCCAACCCCGGCCGGCTGGGCCTGTTCACCCAGTCCGGGGCGATCGGCATCGCGCTGCTGTCCGGGCTGAACCGGCGCGGCGCCGGGCTGGCGAGCCTCGCCGGGATCGCCGGAATATCGACCTTCGTGTCCGCCGGGAACCGCGCCGACGTCTCGGGCAACGACCTGCTCCAGTACTGGTACGACGATCCGCTTACCGACGTCGTCCTGATGTACCTGGAGTCGATCGGCAACCCCCGCAAGTTCACCCGGCTCGCCAGGCGCACCGCGGCCGTCAAACCGGTGGTCGTCGTCAAGGGCGCCCGCCACACCGGCAGCGCACCCACCGGCCACGCCGTGCCCACCACCCGGATCCCGGACGCCACCGTCTCCGATCTGCTGCGGCAGGCGGGCGTCATCCGGGTCGACACCGTGACCGAACTCGCCGACACCGGGGTGCTGCTCGCCTCCCAGCCGCTGCCCGCCGGTCCGCGCGTCGCCATCCTCGGCAACTCCGAGTCGCTCGGCCTGATCACCTACGACGCCTGCCTCACCGAGGAACTCCGCCCGCTGCCGCCCCGCGACCTGACCACGGACGCCGCCCCGGACGACTTCCGGCGCGCCCTGACCGAGGCCCTCGCCGACGACACCTGCGACGCCGTGGTCGTCACCGCCATCCCGTGGGTCGGCGACGGCAGCGCTCAGGCACTGGCCGCGGCCGTAAGGGAGGCGGCGCAGGCCCCCGGGCCCGGTCCGGCCAAACCGGTGGCGGTGGTCCACCTGGAGATCCAGGAGCTCGCGCAGGCCCTGGCCGGCACCGGCGACGAGCCCGCCCCCGGCACCCGCCGGATCCCCGCCTACCCCGCCGCCGAGCGGGCCGTACGGGCGCTCGCCGAGGCCGTGCGGTACGCGCGCTGGCGGGAGGAGGCCGCCGAGCCCGGACGGGTTCCGGAGTACGACGACATCGACGAGGCGGGCGCGGCGGCCGACATCCAGGTCCTGCTCGCCCCGGCCGACGGCACGGGCGGCGACGGCACGGGAGCCGGGACCGGAGACGGCACGGGCGCCGGAACCGGCCATGCCGTGGGCGCCGGGACCGGCGAAGCCACGAGCGCCGGGACCGGCCATGACATGGGCGGCGGGACCGGCGAAGCCACGAGCGGCGGGGCCTTCGACGGTACGGGCCCCGGCGTCGAGCTGTCCGCCGCCGACACCCAGCGCCTCCTGGCCCGCTACGGCGTCAGCGTGCTGCCCGCCCTCCCCGCGCCCGAGCCCGACGCCGCCGTACGGGCCGCCGAGCGGCTCGGCTTCCCGGTCGCGCTCAAGCCCACCGCCTCCCATCTGCGCCACCGCGCCGACCTGGGCGGGGTGCGGCTGGAGCTGGGCAGCGAGACGGAACTGCGCCGGGCCTACGCCGAGTTGACCGACTACCTGGGCCGCCCCGAGGAGCTGGGGCTGGTCGTCCAGCGGATGGCACCGCGCGGCGTGGACACCGTCGTACGGGCCGCCATCGACCCCGCCGCCGGGGCCGTGCTCTCCTTCGGGCTCGCCGGTGCCCCGTCCGAACTGCTCGGCGACACCGCCCACGGCCTCGTCCCCGTCACCGGCCAGGACGCCGCCGAGCTGATCCGGTCCATCCGGACCGCGCCGCTGCTGTTCGGCTGGCGCGGCTCCAAGCCGGTGGACACCGCGGCCCTCGAGGAGCTGCTGCTGAGGGTGTCCCGTCTGGTGGACGACCACCCCGAGATGGTCGCCGTCGACCTCGAACCCGTCGTCGTCGCCCAGCACGGCCTGTCCGTGCTGGGCGCCTCGGCGCGGCTCGCCCCGCCGCCCCCGCGCACCGACCTCGGCCCCCGCCATATGCCCGCCTACTGAGCCGCCCGCCGAGCCGTCCGAACCATGGCGTGCGGTCGTCCGAACCTTGGCGGGAGTCGTCCGAGCCTCGACGGGCACGGGCGCCCGTGTCGGCGTCGCCCCGTAGGATGGTGCACATGGCGAAGACCGGTACGACGACCCAGGGGCTGCGCGCGGCGATCGAGCGCAGCGGCTATTACCCGGCACTCGTGGCCGAGGCGGTGGAGGCCGCCGTGGGCGGCGAGCCCATCGTGTCCTACCTGGTCCACCAGGAGACCACCTTCGACGCCAACGAGGTCCGCCGCCATGTGACGGTCCTCGTCCTCACCGGCAATCGCTTCATCGTCAGCCACACCGACGAGCAGGCCGCGGACGGCACCTCCCCGTCGCCGTACGCCACCACCTCCACCGAGTCCGTGAAGGTCCAGCGGATCTCCTCGGTCGTGCTCAGCCGTGTCGTCGCCAACCCCGAGTCGTACACCCCGGGCACGCTGCCCCGCGAGGTCGTGCTGACCATCGGCTGGGGCGCCGTCAGCCGCCTGGACCTGGAGCCCGCCGCCTGCGGCGACCCCAACTGCGAGGCCGACCACGGCTACACCGGCTCCTCCACCGCCGACGACCTCAGCCTGCGCGTCAGCGAGGCCGGGGACGGCCCCGACACCGTCCGTCAGACGCTCGCCTTCGCCCAGGCGCTCTCCGAGGCCACCGCGGCCACCCCGGACACCGGCCGCTGATGTCCGGTTCCGCCACCGGCCCGCTGCCCTCCGCCGCCTCCTTCTGGCCCGAGCCCACCCCGCTCGACCCCCGCTCCGCGCCCCTGCCGCGGTACGGCACCGGCTCGCTCGCCGATCTGCTGCCCGCCGTGGCCGCGGGCCAGGAGGTCCCGGGGCTCTCCTCCGATCTGGCGCTGGCCCCCGCCGACCGCGTCTGCGTCTTCCTGGTGGACGGCCTCGGCTGGGAGCTGCTGCGCGCCCACCCCGGCGAGGCGCCCTTTCTGACCTCACTGCTGCCCAGTTCGCTGAACGGTTCGGGGGAGCCGCTCACCGCGGGCTTCCCGTCCACCACCGCGACCTCGCTCGCCTCGGTGGGCACCGGGCTGCCGCCCGGCGCCCACGGCCTGCCCGGCTACACCGTGCGGGACCCGGACACCGGCCAGCTGATGAACCAGCTGCGCTGGCAGCCCTGGACGGAGCCGCACGCCTGGCAGCCGTATCCGACCGTCTTCCAGCTCGCGGACGCCGCGGGCGTGCGCACCTGCCAGGTCTCCGCGCCCACCTTCGCCGAGACCCCGCTCACCAAGGTCGCGCTCAGCGGCGGCACCTTCCACGGGCGGCTCACCGGTGAGGAGCGGATGGACCTCGCCGCCGAGCAACTCGGCGCCGCGGGCCGCTCGCTCGTCTACACGTACTACAGCGAGGTGGACGGCAAGGGGCACCGCTTCGGCGTGGACTCGCCCGAGTGGCGTGAGCAGCTCCGCTATGTCGACGGGCTCGCCCAGCGGCTCGCCGAGAGCCTCCCGCCCCGCTCGGCGCTCTATGTCACCGCCGACCACGGCATGATCGACATCCCCTTCGACCCGGAGTCGCGTATCGACTTCGACGAGGACTGGGAGCTGCGCGCGGGCGTCTCGCTGCTGGGCGGCGAGGGCCGCGCCCGCCATGTGTACGCCGTCCCCGGCGCCGCTGGCGATGTGCTGGCCGTCTGGCGCGAGGTGCTGGGGGAGCGGATGTGGGTGGCGGGCCGTGACGAGGCCATCGAGGCGGGCTGGTTCGGCGGCCCCGGCGGTGCCGACGGCGGCGGTAAGGGCGTCGACGACCGGGTGTACCGGCGGATCGGCGACATCGTGGCCGCCGCGCGCGACGACGTCGCGATCGTCGCCTCGCACACCGAGCCGAAGGAGTCCGCCATGGTCGGGCTGCACGGTTCGATGACCCCCCTGGAGCAGTTGGTGCCGCTCCTCGAAGTACGCTCCTGAGCGCCCCCGTTCACGCCCGCCCCGCTTGCCCCCGCGCTACGAAAGGCCCCGCCTCCTCATGCCCGAGCTGGTGTTCTTTTCCGGAACGATGGACTGCGGAAAGAGCACCCTCGCTCTGCAGATCCAGCACAACCGCTCGGCGCGCGGGCTCCAGGGGATGATCTACACCCGGGACGACCGGGAGGGTGAGGGCAAGCTCTCCTCGCGGCTCGGGCTGGCCACCAAGGCGATCGAGGTCGCCGACGACCTCGACTTCTACACCCATGTGGTCCAGGCGCTGACCGCCGGGGGCCGGGTCGACTACGTCATAGCCGACGAGGCGCAGTTCCTGACCCCGTCGCAGATCGACCAACTCGCCCGGGTGGTGGACGACCTGGAGGTGGACGTCTTCGCCTTCGGCATCACCACCGACTTCCGCAGCAAGCTCTTCCCCGGCTCCCAGCGCCTGGTGGAGCTCGCCGACCGGGTGGAGGTGCTGCAGGTGGAGGCGTTGTGCTGGTGCGGTGCTCGGGCGACGCACAACGCCCGTACGGTGGGCGGCGAGATGGTCGTCGAGGGCGCCCAGGTGGTCGTGGGCGACGTCAACCGGCCGGGGAGCGAGGTCGGTTACGAGGTGCTGTGCCGACGCCACCACCGGCGCCGGATGACGGCCGCCGGGGCGCGCGCCGCCGCCCTGTCACCGGATGTGCTGCCCGTCGACTGACGGCGTCCTCCCGCGGCCCGGCCCCCGGGCCCTGGTCCTCCGGCCGTCGCCCGGCCCCCGGCCCCTGGTCCTCCGGCCGTCGCCCGGCTCATCCCTCGGTGCGTCGTACGACGGTGAAGGCCGCCCCCTCCGGGTCCCGCACCGTGGCCCGATGGCCGCTCGCTCCCCGCGACGGCGGCCGCACCACCTGGCCGCCCAGCGCGGTCACCCGGCGCACCGTCTCGTCCACATCGTCCACCGCGAAGTGGGTCATCCAGTACGGGCCCCGGTCGCGCGGCAGGGCGCCGCCCACGCTCTGGATCGCGCAGACCGGCCGGCCGTCCAGGTGGAGCGTGCGGCAGCCCGGCTCCTCCGGGACCGTCGGCTCCGACTGGTAGCCGAAGACCATCTTGTAGAACTTCAGCACTCCGGTGCCGTCACGGGTCAGCAGCTCGTGCCAGACCGGGGTGCCCGGTGCCCCGGGCTCCGCCGCCGCGTACGTGCACTCCTGCCACACCCCGAACACCGCGCCCTCGGGGTCGGCGGCGATCAGCATCCGGCCGGCCTCGTCGGCGTCCAGCGGGCCCACCGCCACGGTGCCGCCGCACGCGCGGATCATCTCGGCGGTCTCATCGGCGTCGTCGGAGGCCAGATAGGTCATCCAGGCCACGGGCAGATGGCGTTCCGGAGGCAGCTCGCTCAGCCCGGCGACCGGTCGGCCGCCCTGCACCGCGCGGACATACGCGCCGAGCTGCTGGGGGCCCGGCGTGAACTCCCAGCCGAACAGGGAGTGGTAGAAGTCCTGTGTCGCGGCAAGGCTGTGCACCATCAGACTCGTCCAGCAGGGCGTGCCCGGTGTGCGCCGAGTCGCTGCCTCGGTCATACGTCAATCTCTCCTCGGACCATCGTGGTGGACGTACGGCCCCGGGCCGGTCGGCGGCGCGGGGCGGTCGTGCGGAGGTGCTGATGCGGGGGGCCCGACAGATGTTTGCACCACCTGTCGCACATAGCGCCCTGGCGGAACCGCAATTCGCCGTGTCTCGCAGCAGAATGCCCGAATTATTGCCGCACATCCGTTTCGGCTTCATTGCGCTCTGGTGTCGCCCGGACGTACACCGGGTGACCGAGTGGTCCAATCGACGCAGAGATACCTACGCAAGGATGATCCCTATGCATGCCATCATCACCGCATCCGATCTCATGAGCGAACTGACGGAGGATCATCCTCCGCTCCTGCTCGATGTGCGTTGGCAGCTCGGCGGGCCTCCCGGCCGCCCCACATACGAAGCGGGGCATCTGCCCGGTGCCGTCTACGTCGACCTCGACACCGAGCTCGCGGGTCCGCCCGGAAAGTCCGGTCGCCACCCCCTGCCCGATCTTTCCGCGTTCGCGGCCGCGATGCGCCGGGCCGGGGTGAGCCAGGACCGGCGCGTGGTGGCGTACGACGGCGGACAGGGGTGGGCGGCGGCGCGCGCGTGGTGGCTGCTGCGCTGGGCGGGCCATCCGTCCGTCCGGGTGCTCGACGGGGGCCTGCCCGCCTGGACGGCGGTCGGCGGCTCGCTGACCACCGAGGTGCCGGACGCGCCCGAGGGCGACTTCGTCCCGCGCCCCGGGGCCCTGCCGCTGCTGGAGGCGGACGACGCGGCGGCGCTCGCGCGGCGCGGAGTGCTGCTGGACGCGCGCGCGGGCGAGCGCTACCGGGGGGAGGTCGAGCCCATCGACCCCGTCGGCGGCCATATCCCGGGCGCGGTCTCCGCCCCCACGGCGGAGAACGTCACGGACGACGGTCACTTCCTGCCCGCCGAGCGGCTGGCCGAACGGTTCGCGGCCCTGGGCGCCACCGGGGACGCCGAGGTCGGGGTGTACTGCGGCTCCGGGGTCTCGGCCGCGCACCAGGTGCTGGCCCTGGCGGTCGCGGGCGTTCCGGCGGCCCTGTACGTCGGCTCCTGGAGCGAATGGTCCTCGGACGGCGCCCGGCCCGTGGCCACCGGCCCCGAGCGGGGCTGACCAAACCGACGGGCCCCGCCACCGGCGTGCGGTGGCAGGGCCCGTCGGCGCGGCGGCGGCCGCTACTCCTGCTTCTTGCGGCGGGTGCCGAAGACGATCTCGTCCCAACTCGGCACCGCGGCCCGGCGGCCAGGCCGGACGCCGTCCGCCTCCGCCTGGCGGTCCGTCGTACCGGTCAGCCGGTCGCGGTGGCCCGCCACCGAGCGCGGCATCAGCACATCCGCGTACGCCGAACCCGCGCTCGCCGCGGAGGCGGGCGGCTCGACGGCCTCCGGCTCCTCGGTGGGCTCGTCCGGCGGCGGGGCCGCCGACGCGACCGGCGCCTCGGGCACGACCATGTCGCCCCGGAAGTTGGGCACGGCCTCCAGCAGGCTGGTGAGCGAGTCCCGCTCACCGAGACCGTCGTCCAGCGAGGCGGACGCGGGTGCCAGGGCGTCGTCGTCGCCGAGGCGCTCGGGCGACGTCCGGTCCCGGTCCCTGTCGCGATCGCGGTCCCTGTCCCGGTCGCGCGGCAGCCGAGCGATCCGCGGCACGAACGGGAAGCTCGGCTCGGGCGTGTCGTCGGCCTCGCCGATCAGCGCCCGCGCCTCGTCGTCCACCGCCTGGACCAGCCGCCGGGGCGGGTCGTAGGTCCAGCTCGCCGAGTGCGGCTCACCGGCGACCCGGTAGACCAGCAGCACCTCCCAGGTGCCGTCGTCGCGCCGCCACGAGTCCCACTGCGTGGTGTCCTTCTCGGCGCCGCGCAGCAACAGCCGCTCCGCGACGGCCTCGCCGAGCTGCGGTCCGGTGTTCTCGCCGGGGCGGCGCACGGGAGTCTTACGGGCGCGCTCGGCCATGAAGGCGCGCTCCGCGAGCACCGGGCCCTCGAAGCGCCGCACGCGGTCGACGGGGATGCCCGCCATCTGCGCGACCTCTTCGGCGGTGGCGCCGGCACGTATACGGGCCTGGATGTCACGGGGCCGCAGATGGCTCTCGACCTCGATCTCGATCTGGCCGAGCCGAGCGCGGTCATTGCGCACCGCGGCGCGCAGTCGCTCGTCGATGGGAAGTGTGTACTCCGTGCTGTCCGCAGCCTTGAGCACCAGCCGTGTGCCGTCGTTGCTGACGGCCACGACACGCAGTTCGGGCATGGGGACCTCCCGGGTGGTGCCTGCCGACGTCACGGTTGCGTCGCTGCTCTCCCGCTAGACGAGTGTGGCCTGCCCGGGTGCAGCCTGCCACAACTTTGCCGAGTTGCCCGGGTTGGTTGGTTGCCGCCTTCCGACCCCTCCCGTTGGGTCCGGGCGGCCGGACGGGAAAGCGGGGCCAGGGCTCGCCACAGTACTCCATTCGGGCCGCTCAGGTAGAGCGGCACGCCAGCCGAGTTCATGGCCGGGAGGGGGGTGGCAGCCTGAATCCTTCGAAGTGAAGCCCAATTTGGGTGGCAAGTTTCACAGAAACGACAGAATCGGAACGATCTGCTTCGTTTATTGGTCACTTCTCCCTGCAGGCTGGAACGAATGTCCAAGCGAGGCGGGAGATGCACGGCAAGGCCGACAGCGACGGACAACACAAGAGCGGGCGGATCGAGCTGAGCGTGGCCCATGTGGCCGGCAGCGCGCTGGCGGCCGTCGCCGCCGCGGTGCTCGCGTCCAAACTGGGCGTCTACGGGACGATCCTGGGCGCCGGTGTGGTGAGTGTGGTGGCGACCGCGGGCGGCACCGTCTTCCAGCATCTGTTCCGGCGCACCGGTGAGCAGATCAAGGAGGTGCGGGTCCAGACGCGACCGACCGGGCACCGGCGGTACGGCGGCCCCGCCGAGCCGGTCACGCCCCCGCCGGCCCCGGCCCCCGGCGAGTACGGCGAGCCGACCACGCACGGCGCCCGGCCGCGCGTCCGGCGGCGCCACGCCGTCGGGGCGGCCGCCGTCTTCGTCGCCGCCATGAGCGTGATCACGGGGATCGAGATGTTCTCCGGCGGCCCGGTGTCCAACGTCTGGGGGGAGAACCGGACCGGAACCACCGTCAGCGACAGCGTGCACGGCTCCTCGGGGTCGAAGTCCACCCCCGGCCCCTCGCGCCGGGACCCGACCGTCCCGTCGCACGGCCCCGGCTCCTCCCGGGGCGCCGACGAGGCGCCGTCCCCGGGCACCTCCCGCGGGGGCGGCGCGGCCGACGCCTCGACCGCGCCGACGCCCGACGCGTCCGGTTCGTCCGGCTCCGGCACGGGTTCCGGCGACGGCTCCGGCCAGGACGGCGGCGCCGGCGGCACCACCGAGCCCGGCACCTCCGCGCCCGCCACCCCGGGCCCCTCCCGGACCCCGTCCGGCGGTGCCACGGAGAGCGGAGCGGACGGTTCCGACGAGACCGCGCCCACACCCGGCGCCACCGGTGCGCCGTGACGCGTCAGTCGTCCGACGGGGCGTGACGCGTCAGTCGCCCGACGCGCCCCGAGGCGTCAGTCGCCGAGCACCCGCCGCAGATAGTCGTTGGTGAACAGCCGGTCCGGATCCAGCCGGTCGCGCACCGCCGCGAACTCCCCGAACCGGGGATAGACCCCGGCCAGATAGGCGGCGTCGCGACTGTGCAGCTTGCCCCAGTGCGGACGGCCGCCGTGCGCGATCATGATCTGCTCGGCCGCCGTGAAGTACGCCCGGTGCGGGGTGCCCCGGTACAGATGGACGGCGATGTACGCGGTCTCGCGCCCGGAGGCGGTGGACAGCGGGATGTCGTCGGCGGGCGCGGTGCGCACCTCCACCGGGAAGCTGACCCGCAGTCCGGACCGCTCGACGGTCGCCTTGAGCTCGCGCAGCACCGTGACCGCGGCCTCGCGCGGCACGGCGTACTCCATCTCCAGGAACCGCACTCGGCGCGGAGAGGTGAAGACTTTGTAAGGGATGTCCGTGTAGGTCCGGGCGGACAGGGCGCGGCTGGAGATTTTGGCGATTCCGGGGATGGTGGCGGGGACCGCCCGGCCCACCGAACAGGCCACCTGGAAGATGCCGTTGGACAGCAGCTCGTCGTCCACCCAGCCGCTGACCCGGCCCACCGGGGCGGCGGGGCCGGTGCTGCGGTTGTTGCGCTTGGTGTTGCAGTTGCCGGTGTGCGGGAACCAGTAGAACTCGAAGTGCTCGTTCTCGGCCACGAGCTCTTCGAAATCGGCCATCACGCGGTCGAAGGGCATGGGTTCCTCGCGCGCCGAGAGCAGGAACTCCGGTTCCACCCCGAAGGTGATCTCGCTGACCACGCCGAGCGCGCCGAGCCCGATCCGGGCCGCCGCGAAGATCTCCGGGTTCTCCTCCGCCGAGCAGCGCAGCACCGAACCGTCCGCCGTCACCAGCTCCAGACCCTTGATCTGGGCGGCGATCGAGGCGCTGTCCCGGCCGGTGCCGTGGGTGCCCGTGGAGGTCGCCCCGGCCACCGTCTGCTCCATGATGTCGCCCATATTGGCCAGCGAAAGACCATGGGCCGACAGCGTCTCGTTGAGCTGTCTGAGCGAGGTGCCGGCCGCGACGGTCACGGTCCCCGCCTCGCGGTCAAGACCGCGCACCCCCGCCATCCGGTGGGGGCGTATCAGCAGCCCGTCGGTGGCGGCCGCGGTGGTGAAGGAGTGTCCGGTGCCCACCGCCTTCACCTTCAGCCCCTCCGCCGTCGCCCGGCGCACCACCTCGGCCAGCTCCTGCGTGGACGACGGGGCGACGATCCGCGCCGGGCGGGCCATCACGTTCCCCGCCCAGTTACGCCACACGCTGCTCCGTACGGTCCTCACGGTCCTGACGGCCATCCGCACCCGACCCCTCCCGCTGTGGCGCCGGCCGGAGCCGGCGGTACCCGAGGAACGCCACCGCGGCCGCGAGCGCCCCGGCCACGGCCGGCACCGCGTACCCCGCCCGTGCGCCGGCCGCGTCCACCACCCATCCGGCGGCCGACGAGCCGAGCGCCACCCCGACCGCGAGCCCGGTGCTCACCCAGGTCATCCCCTCGGTCAGATGCGCGCGTGGTACGTGCCGTTCGACAAGGGCCATGGTGGTGACCATCGTGGGTGCGATGGCCAGGCCCGCGACGAAGAGCGCCACGGCCAGGAACGGCAGGTTCCCGACCAGTTGGAGCGGGATCATACTCACGGCGATCGCACAAATACCCCACAACCAACGACGGGACACCGGACCGCTCAGCCGCAGCACCCCGAAGACCGCGCCCGCGAGGCAGGAGCCCGCCGCGTACACCGCCAGGACCAGACTGGCCGCGCCCTTGTGGCCCTCGTCCTCGGCGAAGGCAACCGTCACCACGTCGATCGCCCCGAAGATCGCGCCGGTCGCCATGAAGGTGACCACCAGCACCTGGAGCCCGCGCGAGCGCAGCGCCGAACCGCCGGTGTGGTGCCCGCGCGGATGCGGTACGGGCTCGGTGGCCCGCTGCGCGGTCAGCGAGAAGACCCCGGCCGCCAGGAAGCAGGCGGCCAGCAGCGGGCCCGCCTCCGGGAACCAGGAGGTGGACAGCCCGATCGAGATGACCGGCCCGACGATGAAGCAGATCTCGTCGACGATGGACTCCCACGCGTACGCGGCGTGCAACTGGCGCGGGGAGTCCTCGTAGACCGCCGCCCAGCGGGCCCGCACCATGGAGCCCACACTGGGCACGCAGCCGGACGCGGCGGCGAAGACGAACAGCGTCCAGTCCGGCCAGCCCCGGTGCGCGCTCAGCAGCAGCCCGCAGATGGCGGCGAGTGCCATGAGGGTCGCCGGGCGCAGCACCCGGCGCTGGCCGTGCCGGTCGACCAGCCGGGAGATCTGCGGGCCGATGACGGCGGCGGAGAGCGCCAGCGTGGCCGACAGGGCGCCCGCGAGCCCGTACCGGCCGGTGAGTTCGGAGACCATGGTGACCACGCCGATGCCCGCCATGGACAGCGGCATCCGCCCGAGAAAGCCGGCCGCGGAGAACTCCTTGGCGCCGGGGGCGGCGAAGATCGCGCGGTAGGGGCTGGCACTGGGCAAGGCAGTCTCCGCCGTGAGCAGGGTAAGGATCGTCGAGCGCTGATACAGATTACGGGCCCGTCCCCGGTTCGCGCAGGGCCGTTTCCCGCCTGTCAGCGGCGGGTGGCAGGATCGGGAGCATGGCGGATCAGTCAGTACAGCCTGCCCCCGACCCGTATGACGCACTGCTGTTGCTCTCCTTCGGCGGTCCTGAGGGCCCCGATGACGTCGTGCCGTTCCTGGAGAACGTCACGCGCGGGCGGGGCATCCCCCGCGAGCGGCTGAAGGAGGTCGGCCGGCACTACTTCCTCTTCGGCGGGGTCAGCCCGATCAACGCGCAGAACCGCGAGCTGCTGCACGCGCTGCGCAAGGACTTCGCCGAGCACGGCCTGGACCTGCCGGTCTACTGGGGCAATCGCAACTGGGCGCCGTATCTGACCGACACCCTGCGCGAGATGGCCGCCGACGGCCACCGCCGGATCCTGGTGCTGGCCACCAGCGCCTACGCCTCGTACTCGGGCTGCCGGCAGTACCGCGAGAACCTGGCGGACGCCCTGGCCGCCCTGGAGGGCGAGGGCCTGCCGCTGCCGCGCGTGGACAAGCTGCGGCACTACTTCAACCACCCCGGCTTCGTGCGGCCCATGGTGGACACCACCCTGGCCGCCCTCGCGGAGCTGCCCGAGGACCGGCGGGCCGGGGCCCATCTCGCCTTCACCACCCACTCCATCCCGACCGCCGCCGCCGACACCTCGGGCCCGGTCGAGGCACACACCGAGGACGGGGAGGGCGGTGCGTACGTCGCCCAGCACCTCGATGTCGCCCGGCTGGTCGTGGACGCGGTGCGCGAGGAGACCGGCGTCGAGCGCCCCTGGCGGCTGGTCTACCAGTCGCGCAGCGGCGCCCCGCACATCCCCTGGCTGGAGCCGGACATCTGCGATCACCTCGAGGAGCTGCACGGCGAGGGCGCGCCCGCCGTCGTCATGGTCCCGATCGGCTTCGTCTCGGACCATATGGAGGTCAAGTACGACCTCGACACCGAGGCCACGGCCAAGGCCGCCGAACTCGGGCTGCCGGTCTCCCGCGCCTCGACCGTCGGCGCCGATCCGCGGTTCGCCGCGTGCGTGCGCGATCTGGTGCTGGAGCGCGCGGCCACCGAGCGCTGCGCCGAGGGCCGGGCGGCGGCCGCCCCGGAGCGCTGCGCCCTGGGTGCCCTCGGCCCGAGCCATGACGTGTGCCCGGTGGGCTGCTGCCCGGCCCGGTCGCCGCGCCCCGCCGCCGCGGGCGCCGACTGACCGCGCCCGCCCTCCCGCTCCGGGCTCCGACCGACCGCGTCCGCCGTCCCGGCCCGCCACCGCAGCCCGCCCCTCCGGGCAACCCGCTAAGGAGCACGATGACCGACCCGCTCATGACCGAACTCCTCGAGACGGCGCTCGAGGCCGCCCGCGGCGCGGGGGACCTGCTGCGCGACGGCCGCCCGGCCGACCTCGGGGTGGCGGCCACCAAGACCAGCCCGATCGACGTCGTCACCGAGATGGACATCGCCGCCGAGAAGCTGATCACCGACCTCCTCGCGCGCCGCCGCCCGCGGGACGGAGTGCTGGGGGAGGAGGGCTCCAGCAGCGAGGGCAGCAGCGGGGTGCGCTGGGTGATCGACCCGCTCGACGGCACCGTGAACTACCTCTACGGCTTGCCGTCGTGGGCGGTCAGCATCGCCGCCGAGAAGGACGGCGAGACGGTCGCCGGGGTGGTGATCGCCCCGGTGCGCGGTGAGACCTTCCACGCGGTCCTGGGCCAGGGCGCGTGGCGGAACGGGGAGCGGGTGCACTGCCGCCCCGCGGCCCCGCTCGAGGAGTCGCTGATCGGCACCGGCTTCGGGTATGTGCGCGAGCGCCGCATCGGGCAGGCCAGGGTGCTGGGCGGGGTGCTGCCGCGGGTGCGGGACATCCGGCGCGGCGGATCGGCCGCCATCGATCTGTGCGATGTGGCCTGCGGTCGGCTCAACGGCTACTACGAGCGCGGGCTCAACCCCTGGGACTTCGCGGCCGGTGCGCTCATAGCGCGCGAGGCGGGCGCGCTCACCGGGGGGCGGCCGGGCGTCCCGGCCTCCACCGAGCTGACCATCGCCGCCGCGCCCGGCCTTTTCGAGCCGCTGCGGGGGCTTCTGGACGACCAGGGTGCCTGGCACGACTGAAATCCCGCCCCAGGCGCCGTCCCACACCGGAAGCGCCCCGGAGTCACGAGGACACCGGGGCGCTTCAGCGTGGTTACCGGATGTTTTCTGGATCACCATCCGGCGGTGAATGGGAATCGGTCACACGGTCACATGGAATCCGGATCTGGATCGGGTCCGGAATCCACAAGGGATCAAGCAAACGAGGCGCTTACTTCGACGCCGTGCTCGGCGGCGAGGCGACGGAGGTCTTCCAGCTCCGACTGCTCCACGTCCACAAGAAAGTCGTCGCCCGTCTCACGGGCGCGAATGAGATCGGACTTGGTGTTCTCTATGCGCTGCAGAATGCCTGCGGTGAACGCGTCCATGTTGCGCCCCCTCGTCGTGGGTCGGTGGCACGGGGGTGTGCCGACGGCGGGTTGATCACGTGAGTGGCCCCTGCCGACGGCAATGCCGGCCAGATATGCCGGGGACAGGGCGTGATCGCGGGTGTGCAGTCGTCCTCCCCACCCCGTCTTCGGGGGAAACCTCCGGGCCCGAAAGAATCTGAATTCGGCGGTCCGGCCGCCGCGAACCCCTCCGCCGTGGCCATGATCCGCACTCGGGGTCCCACGGCCACCCTCTTACCGCCGGTTTATGAGACTTCGAGGCAGGATGGAGGCGCCGAACACTCATCGAGTTCGGCGAGATCACCCCGCCCACTGCGGCAATCGAGGAAGGACCAACGACGTGCGCGTACTCGTCGTCGAGGACGAGCAGCTGCTCGCCGATGCGGTGGCCACCGGACTGCGCCGGGAGGCCATGGCCGTCGACGTCGTGTATGACGGAGCCGCCGCCCTGGAGCGGATCGCCGTCAACGACTATGACGTCGTCGTCCTCGACCGGGACCTGCCCCTCGTGCACGGCGACGACGTCTGCCGCAAGATCGTCGAACTCGGCATCCCCACCCGTGTACTGATGCTCACCGCCTCCGGCGACGTCAGCGACCGGGTGGAGGGCCTGGAGATCGGCGCGGACGACTATCTGCCCAAGCCCTTCGCCTTCAGCGAACTGATCGCGCGCGTCCGGGCGCTCGGCCGCCGGACGACGGTGGCCCTGCCGCCCGTCCTGGAGCGCTCCGGGATCAAGCTGGACCCCAACCGCCGCGAGGTGTTCCGGGACGGCAAGGAGATCCAGCTGGCGCCGAAGGAGTTCGCGGTGCTGGAGGTGCTCATGCGCAGTGAGGGCGCCGTGGTCTCCGCGGAGCAGCTGCTGGAGAAGGCCTGGGACGAGAACACCGATCCGTTCACCAACGTGGTGCGGGTGACCGTGATGACCCTGCGCCGCAAGCTGGGCGAGCCCGCGGTGATCGTCACCGTCCCCGGCTCGGGTTACCGGATCTGATCGGGCATGGCGACGACTCCGACCCCGCTGCCGCCGACGGCGCCGCCCAAGCCCAGCTGGGACCCGCAGGCCGGCTCGCGCCCCAACCCCTGGCTGCGCCCCACGATCCGGATACGGCTCACCCTGCTGTACGGCGGGATGTTCCTGATCGCCGGGGTGGTGCTGCTGACGATCATCTACCTGCTGGCCGCCCAGGCCCTGCACGTCGGCAACGAGCTGCCGTTCAAGCTGGTCGGCGGCAGTGTCCAGCCGACCAACAACACCTGCCCCGAGATCATCGGCCAGAGCAGCCCCGACCAGTTCAACGCGGTCCTGAACACCTGCATGAAGGAGCAGCGCCAGCTGGCCCTCGACGGGCTGCTGCGCCGCTCCCTGATAGCCCTCCTGGGCCTGTCCGTGATCGCCTTCGCCTTCGGCTACGCGATGGCCGGGCGGGTGCTCTCGCCGCTCGGCCGGATCACCCGGACCGCGCGCCAGGTGGCGGGCTCGGACCTGTCCCGCCGGATCGAGCTGGACGGCCCGGACGACGAGCTCAAGGAGCTCGCCGACACCTTCGACGAGATGCTGGAGCGCCTGGACCGGGCGTTCACCGCCCAGCAGCGGTTCGTCGCCAACGCCTCGCACGAGCTGCGCACGCCGCTGGCGATCAACCGCACCCTGCTGGAGGTGCAGCTCTCGGACCCGCAGGCGTCTCCGGAGCTGACCCAGCTGGGCAAGACCCTGCTGGCCACCAACGAGCGCAGCGAGCAGCTGGTGGAGGGCCTGCTGCTGCTGGCCCGCAGCGACAACGAGATCGTCGACCGCAAGCCGGTGGACCTCGCCGAGGTGGCCTCCCAGGCGCTGGAGCAGGTACGGGCGGAGGCGGAGGACAAGGGCGTGGAGCTGCGCGGGCAGCGCGCCCCCGCGGTGGTCCAGGGCAACGGGGTGCTGCTGGAGCGGATCGCCCTGAACCTGGTCCAGAACGCGGTGCGGTACAACGTGGCACAGGACGGCTGGGTGGAGGTCACCACCGAGAGCCGGCAGGGCCAGGCCGTGCTGGTGGTCGCGAACACCGGCCCGGTGGTCCCCGCCTACGAGATGGACAACATCTTCGAGCCCTTCCGCAGGCTCCGTACGGAGCGCACCGGCAGCGACAAGGGCGTCGGCCTCGGACTGTCGATCGCGCGCTCGGTGGCGCGCGCCCACGGCGGCCGCATCGCGGCGGAGCCGCGCGAGGGAGGCGGCCTGGTGATGCGGGTGGTGCTGCCGGTGTGATGCCGGAGAGCGCGCGGCCGGGCACCCACCGGGATGTGTTCGCTTTGGGCGGAATTTTCGTGATCCGCCCACCCGATGTAGGGTGTGTGATCGATCACATGGGCGATTTTCCGGCCACATACTCTGTGTGATCGTCACGGTTGACGGAAAGCCGGGAAAATCCGGGTTTTCAGGGGCCGTGATCACGGGAAGTACACGTCATGGCGCATGTGAGTGCGACATTCGGACCGTGTACGGTCCCGATGGCCATCCAACCCGATCACCTCTTCAGGGGTGCGGTTGGGTGTCGATTGAGTAACAGACCTTGATGTGAGGCAAAATCTCCGCCTCGGGTCGGGCACAAGTCCGGCCTCTCACGCGTTACGTGCGCTGGAGACACCACAGACACCCAGAGGGGGAGACAGACATGGCAACGGATTACGACACCCCACGCAAGACCGACGATGACGTCAACGAGGACAGCATCGAGGAACTGAAGGCCCGGCGGAACGACAAGTCCGCGTCCACCGTCGACGTGGATGAGTTCGAGCAGGCCGAGGGACTGGAGCTGCCTGGTGCGGACCTCTCCAACGAGGAGTTGTCCGTCCGGGTCCTGCCCCGCCAGGCCGACGAGTTCACCTGCATGAGCTGCTTCCTTGTGCACCACCGCAGCCAGCTGGCCGCCGAGACCAAGAACGGCCAGCCGATCTGCCGCGACTGCGCGGCCTGAGCCGCGGGGTCGGCGTGGTGGAGGTGGAACACGACGACATGAACGAGACCGGGCGAGGCCGGATGGCCTCGCTCGCGACCGCTGTCGGGCGTGGGGTGCGACGAGGCGGTGAGCGCGCGAGATCGGGGGTCCACGCGGTCACCGACCGGATCATCGCGAACGCCCCACGTATCGCTGTCCGCGATCTCGCGACGCTGCGCAGGCAGTTCCCGGGGCTGGGCCCCGAAGAGCTCGCGGACAAGCTGGTGGCCGGTGCCGCGGGCGGCACGGCCACAGTGGGCGCGGGCGTCGGTGCCGCGGCGATGCTGCCGGCCCCGCCCGCCATGCCCACCGAGCTGGCCGCCGAGATCGTCGGCGTGGCCTCCATAGAGTTCAAGCTGATCGCCGAGCTGCACGAGGTCTACGGGGTGCGCGCGCCCGGCTCCACGCGTCAGCGCGCCGTCGCCTACCTCGGCGCCTGGGCCGAGGAGCGCGGTATCGACGTCGCCCAGCCGGCGACCGTCAACGCGGCTCTCGGTGTCCAGATGAAGCGCGAGCTGCGGCAGCAGGTCCTCAGACGCGGCTTCCGGAACATGCCGTCCCTGGCGCCCTTCATGGTCGGCGCGGCCGTGGGAGCCGCGATGAACCGGCGCGACACCAAGAAGCTCGCGCGCAAGGTCCGCAAGGATCTGCGGGGCAAGCAGATCCCCTGGGACCTCCCCATAGCCCTGGAGAAATGAGCTCCTCGCGCGCCCCTGTCACGCCGAGTGAACGGCAGTGAGCGCGGCGGCGAGCGCCTCCGGATTCCGCGTGGACACATACACATACGGTGTCGGGTCCTCCGGATCGGTGACCTCCACCCGCAGCGCGGTCGGGATGTAGCTGCGCAGCAGCATGAACGCCCGCGGATCGGCCTTGTAGGTCCGCCAGGCGGCCGCCTCGGCGGCGTCCAGCACCTGCGGGGTGCCCAGTGCCGACACCGGGATCTTCGCCTCGCCGGCCACCAGCGAGTCCGCCACCACGCGCACCCGCGCCGAGCCGTACGAACTCACCGCCACACAGGCCAGTGCCGCCCCGCCGATCAGCCCGCCGAGCATCGGCAGGGTGCCGAACGGCAGCATGATCAACCCCACTGAGACCCCCATCAGAACCGCGATGAACCACCAGGAACGGGGCGCGCTGAGGCGTTCGTCGTAAGGCTGCATGCGTATCAGCTTGGCATGGCCGCCGACCCGGACTGTTCTCGCGGGTAAGGTCAGCCGTTGTGAGTGGACGAACGACAGGGCTGACGCCGCCGGAGGACTCCAAGGCCCCCGTGCGCCACCCCGACGCGCCCGCGCCCGGGGAGGCCCTCGGCGCGCACTACGACCAGTGCTTCGGCTGCGGCGACCAGGCGCGGGGCCTGGGGCTGACCACACGGGCGGGCGAGGGCGTGAGCGTCACCGCCGAGTTCACCGTGCGCAGCGGCCATCAGGGCGCGCCGGGCCTGGCCCACGGCGGGGTGCTGGCCGCGGCGCTGGACGAGACGCTCGGGTCGCTCAACTGGCTACAGCGGGTGATCGCGGTGACCGGGCGGCTGGAGACGGACTTCGTACGGCCCGTGCCGGTCGGCGCCGAGCTCCACCTGGAGGCACGGGTGGCCGCCGTGCACGGACGCAAGATCTACTGCTCGGCCACGGGCCGGATCGACGCCCCCGACGGCCCCGTCGCGGTGCGGGCGCAGGCCCTCTTCATAGAGGTGCGGGTCGACCACTTCATCGAGAACGGCCGGACGGAGGAGATCGACGCGGCGCTCGCCGATCCGGATCAGGTGAAGGTCGCGCGCGCTTTCGAGGTGAACCCATGAGCCCGCACCCCGTCGACGTGCTGATCCGCAGGGTGGACCCCGAGGTGCCGGTCCCCGGCTACGCCCACCCCGGCGACGCCGGGGCCGACCTGGTCACCACCGAGCCCGCCGAGCTGGCCCCCGGGGAGCGCGCGGTTCTGCCCACCGGAGTGTCTATCGCGCTCCCGGAGGGGTATGCCGCCTTCGTGCATCCACGGTCCGGACTCGCCGCGCGCTGCGGCGTCGCCATGGTGAATGCCCCGGGGACCATCGATGCCGGGTACCGTGGAGAGATCAAGGTGATCGTGGTCAATCTGGACCCGCGCGAGAGCGTGCGGTTCGAGCGCTTCGACCGGATCGCCCAATTGGTCGTCCAGCAGGTCGAGAAGGTGCGCTTCCAGGAGGTGGCGGAGCTTCCCGGGTCGGCGCGGGCCGAAGGGGGCTTCGGGTCCACCGGCGGTCATGCCGCCGTGGACGGCACAACGGGTGGGAATGGATTCGCTTCGGTCGGTTCCGACCGGGAAGGACGATGACGTGTTCGGACGTCGCCGCAAGCGCAGCAAGGAGGACGTCGAGTCGCTCGACGTGACCTCCGACGAGTTGGCCGAGGACGCGGAGGACGCGGACGGCGCTGAGGACACCGCCGCACCCGTGGAGGGCGGGCGGGTGAGCCTGCCGCCGGCCCCGCGCCCCGAGGGCCCCTGGGACGTGTCCGAGGTGCGCGAGCCCGGCGAGGGCCGGGTGGACCTCGGTGGTCTGTTCGTGCCCGGCGTGGAGGGCATGGAGCTGCGGGTGGAGGTCGCGGGGGACGCGATCGTCGCCGCGACCGTGGTGCTGCGGGACAGCGCCGTGCAGCTCCAGGGGTTCGCCGCGCCCAAGAAGGAGGGCATCTGGGGCGAGGTGCGCGACGAGATCGCCACCGGCATCACCCAGCAGGGCGGGATCGTGGACGAGGTCGAGGGCCCGCTCGGCTGGGAGCTGCGCGCCCAGGTGCCGGTGCAGCTCCCGGACGGCAAGAACGGTGTGCAGGTGGTCCGCTTCGTCGGCGTGGACGGGCCCCGCTGGTTCCTGCGCGGTGTGATCTCCGGGCAGGGCGCGGTGCAGCCCGAGACCGGCAGCCTCCTGGAAGCGATCTTCCGGGACACGGTCGTGGTGCGCGGCGAGGGCCCGATGGCCCCGCGCGATCCGATCGTCCTCAAGCTGCCGGACGACGCGCAGATGGTGCCCGACGGGGTGCAGCAGGACGAGGCGCAGGGCTCGCGGTTCGCGGGCGGCGCCGACCGGCTCCAGCGCGGCCCGGAGATCTCCGAGGTGCGCTGAGCCGCCCTCGCGTACGTACGAGAGCTGGCGTACGGCAACTCTCGTACGGCAGAGCACCAAGGCCCGGAAGGGGCCCGGGGCAGGGCCCCCGGGCCCCTTCGGCATGTTCCGGAGCCTTCCCTTCGGGTTTTCCGGGTTTTCCCGGAACCCGTTGAACACACCCGGCACACCGGCCGTACTCATGGGCGCGAGACCTTGTGACGCTCCGAGGGGGAGAAGGCGCGTCGCGAGAGACACCCCTGTCCGACCTCAACGAGGTGAGTGATCAGATGTCGCGTGGCCTTCCGTTACTCCACCGCCGGAGAATCCTCCTCTCCGGGGCGATCGGCGGTATCACCTGTGCGGCCGTCGCGGTGGGAGCCGCCATGGCCGGTCAGGACGGCAGCGGCGACGCCAGTGCGTCGACCAAGGCGGCCCCGGCCATCAGCTGCCCCGCCGTCGCCGGTTCCCTCCCGGAGATCCCGGCGGAGGCCCAGGCCGAGGTGGACCGCAACCTCGCGCTGCTGGACACCCAGCTGGCGGAGGCCAACAAGCGGCTGAGCACCAGCCAGGGCGAGGGCGGCCCCAACTTCGTACAGAACGCCATCCTCGGGCCGCTGGCGGACAAGCGGAAGTCCACTTTGGACCGCATCGCGATCTCCATAGGACGGCGCGCCGAGAAGCCGGCGGGGCTGGACGCGCTCGCCGAGTGCACGCTGTCGGACGGCGGGGCGGGGGCGGGCTCCGATAGCGAGGCGGGCGGCGCCGCGAGCCCGACCGCCGCCGCGTCCCAGCCCACGGACGAGCAGGGCGGAGGAGCCGACCAGGGCAGCGGGGCCGGCGAGGACTCCGGCCAGACGATCAACTGCCCCGATGTCGCCTCCGAGATCGGCGATGTACCGGCCGCCGCCCAGGCCGAGGTGGACCGCAACCTCGCGCTGCTGGACACCCAGCTGGCGGAGGCCAACAAGCGGCTGAGCACCAGCCAGGGCGAGGGCGGCCCCAACTTCGTGCAGAACGCGATCCTCGGCCCGCTGAAGGACAAGCGTGCCTCGACGATCGACCGCATCGAACTCTCGATCTCCCGTCAGGGCTCGACCGCCCCCTCCGGTCTTGACGCCTTGGCGGGCTGCTCGCTCGCGTCCGGCTGAGCCGACGGCGTAAGGCCCGGCCCGATGTGAGCGTCTACCGGTGGGCCGTACTCTTCTCTGCGGAGTACGGCCCACCGGATTTTTCCTGGGGTTTGCCCCGAGGTGTTCGGTCTCTGTCCCGAGCTGTTCGGGGCGCCGCACGTCAGAGACGCGTCAAGAGGGCGCCGATGGCCGTAAGGGAGGCGTCAAGGGACGGCCGGTCCGGGCCGGTGGCGAGGTTTGCTCGACGGGTAGCCCGCCGGAAGCTCGCCGAGCGCTCAGGCGCCGTCCAACAGGGAAAATAGGGGCATGGGACGCGGAAAGTTGCGGATCTACCTCGGTGCGGCACCGGGCGTCGGCAAGACCTACGCGATGCTCTCCGAGGGGCACCGCCGGGTCGAGCGGGGCACGGACCTCGTGGTCGGCTTCGTGGAGCACCACGGCCGCCGGCGCACCCAGGTGATGATGCACGGGCTCGAGGAGGTGCCCCGCCGGGAGGTGGAGTACCGGGGGTCCACCTTCAGCGAGATGGACGTGGACGCGGTGCTGGCGCGCCGCCCCGCCGTCGCGCTGGTCGACGAGCTCGCCCACACCAACGTCCCCGGCTGCCGGAACGAGAAGCGCTGGCAGGACGTCGAGGAACTGCTGCGGGCGGGCGTCGACGTCGTCTCCACCGTCAACATCCAGCACTTGGAGTCGCTGGGGGACGTGGTGGAGTCGATCACGGGGGTGCGCCAGCGGGAGACCGTCCCGGACGAGGTGGTGCGCCGGGCCGACCAGATCGAGCTGGTCGACATGTCGCCCCAGGCGCTGCGCCGCCGCATGGCGCACGGCAACGTCTACGCGCCCGACAAGGTCGACGCCGCGCTCTCGAACTACTTCCGACCCGGGAACCTGACCGCGCTGCGCGAGCTGGCCCTGCTGTGGACCGCCGACCGGGTGGACGAATACCTCCAGCAGTACCGTGACGAGCACTCCATCCGCTCCACCTGGCAGGCGCGTGAGCGCATCGTCGTCGGGCTGACCGGCGGCCCGGAGGGGCGGACGCTGATCCGCCGGGCGGCCCGGATGGCGGCCAAGGGCTCCGGCAGCGAGATCCTCGCCGTCTACATCGCCCGCAGCGACGGTCTGACCTCGGCATCCCCCAAGGAGCTGGCGGTCCAGCGCACCCTCGTCGAAGACCTCGGGGGCACCTTCCACCACGTCATAGGGGAGGACATCCCCCGGGCGCTGCTGGAGTTCGCCCGCGGGGTCAACGCGACCCAGATCGTGCTCGGCTCCAGCCGCCGCAAGACCTGGCAGTACATCTTCGGACCCGGAGTGGGCGCCACCGTCGCCCGCGAGTCCGGGCCCGACCTGGACGTCCATATCGTCACCCATGACGAGGTCGCCAAGGGCCGCGGGCTGCCGGTCGCGCGCGGCGCCCGGCTCGGCCGCTCCCGGCTGATCGCGGGCTGGGTGGTCGGGGTGGCCGGACCGGCCATGCTCACGCTGCTGCTCACCGCCACCGGCGCGACCCTCGCCTCGGAGGCCGGGCCCGGTTTCGCCAACGAGGTGCTGCTCTTCCTGTTCCTCAATGTGCTGGCCGCCCTGCTGGGCGGCATGGTGCCCGCCCTCGCCTCGGCGGCCGTCGGATCGCTGCTGCTCAACTACTACTTCACCCCGCCCACCCACACCCTGACCATCGCCGACCCCGAGAACATCGTCGCCATAGCGATCTTCGTGGCGGTGGCGGTCTGTGTGGCCTCCGTGGTGGATCTCGCCGCCCGCCGCACCCATCAGGCCGCCCGGCTGCGCGCCGAGTCCGAGATACTGTCCTTCCTCGCGGGCAGCGTGCTGCGCGGCGAGACCAGCCTGGAGGCGCTGCTGGAGCGCGTCCGCGAGACGTTCGCCATGGACTCCGTCGCGCTGCTGGAGCGGGAGAGCGACGTCGCCCCCTGGACCTGTGCGGGCAGCGTCGGCGGCCACGGCGGCAGCCCGCCGCCCGAGCGGCCCGAGGACGCGGAGGTGGACATGCCGGTCGGCGACCATATGGCGCTCGCGCTCTCCGGCCGGGTCCTGCCCGCAGAGGACCGCCGGGTGCTGGCCGCCTTCGCCGCCCAGGCCGCCGTCGTCCTCGACCGGCAGCGGCTGGCCCAGGAGGCCGGGCAGGCCCGTGAGCTGGCCGAGGGGAACCGCATCCGCACCGCGCTGCTCGCCGCCGTCAGCCACGATCTGCGCACCCCGCTCGCGGCCATCAAGGCGGCCGTGAGCTCCCTGCGCTCCGATGACGTGGCCTGGTCGGCTGAGGACGAGGCCGAGCTGCTGGAGGGCATCGAGAGCGGCGCCGACCGGCTGGACCACCTGGTGGGCAACCTCCTGGACATGTCCCGGCTGCAGACCGGCACCGTCACCCCGCTCATCCGGGAGATCGACCTGGACGAGGTGGTGCCGATGGCGCTCGTCGGCGTCCCCGAGGCCGACGTCGCCCTCGACATCCCCGAGGAGCTGCCGATGGTCGCGGTCGACCCCGGGCTGCTGGAGCGCGCCGTCGCCAACATCGTGGAGAACGCGGTGAAGTACAGCCCGTCGGACCGCCCCGTACTGGTCTCCGCGAGCGCCCTCGGCGACCGGGTGGAGCTGCGCGTGGCCGACGGTGGGCCGGGCGTGCCGGACAGCGAGAAGGACCGTATCTTCGAGCCCTTCCAGCGGTACGGGGACGCCCCGCGCGGCGCCGGGGTCGGCCTCGGGCTCGCCGTGGCCCGTGGCTTCGCCGAGGCCATGGGCGGGCGGCTGACCGCCGAGGACACCCCCGGCGGCGGGATGACCATGGTGCTCACGCTGGGTGTCGCCCGCGACCGCCCGCCGGCCGGCCCCGGCCTCCCGGTCCAGGCCGGCTCCACGTCAGGCACAACGACACGGAAAGGCAGGCCCGCCAGATGAACCGGGTGCTCGTGGTGGACGACGAGCCGCAGATCGTGCGCGCCCTCGTGATCAACCTGAAGGCCCGCAAGTACGAGGTGGACGCGGCCTCGGACGGCGCCACCGCACTCCGGCTCGCCGCCGCCCGCCATCCCGATGTGATCGTGCTCGACCTCGGCCTGCCCGATATGGATGGGGTTGAGGTGATCAGGGGGCTCCGGGGCTGGACCCGGGTGCCGATCCTGGTGCTCTCCGCCCGTCAGACCTCGGACGAGAAGGTCGAGGCGCTCGACGCCGGGGCGGACGACTACGTCACCAAGCCGTTCGGCATGGACGAGCTGCTCGCCCGGCTGCGCGCGGCCGTCCGCCGCGCCGAGCCCGTCGGGCGGCCGGAGGACTCGGTGGTGGTGGAGACCGACGTGTTCACCGTCGACCTGGCGGCCAAGAAGGCCCATCGCGACGGCCGCGATGTGCGGCTGACCCCCACCGAATGGCATCTGCTGGAGGTTCTGGTGCGCAACGCCGGCCGCCTGGTCAGCCAGAAGCAGCTGCTCCAGGAGGTCTGGGGCCCCTCGTACGGCACCGAGAGCAACTACCTGCGGGTGTACATGGCGCAACTGCGCCGCAAGCTGGAGGCCGACCCCTCGCATCCGCGCCACTTCGTCACCGAGCCGGGCATGGGCTACCGGTTCGAGCGATGAGCGCGGGGACGGCGTTTCGGCGATGGCTCACCGGTACGCTGGCCGTATGAGTTCCGTACGCCACCCCTCCGACGGGGCCGACAGGGGAGACAGGTCCGACAAACCGGCCGGCCGGTTCCGGCGGATGCTGGACCGGCTGTCGAGCTCCCAGGAGGAACTGCACTCCGCCGAGTTGCAGCAGGACGCGGAGGCCGCGGGCTGTACCAAGATCGGCGACTGCGGTGACCGTCAGATCGTCAAGGTGACGGGCACGCTGCGTACGGTGACCCTCAGACCGCGGGCCGGAGTTCCCGCGCTGGAGGCGGAGCTCTTCGACGGCACCGCCGCGCTGGACGTGGTGTGGCTGGGCCGTCGCTCCATCATCGGGATAGAACCGGGGCGCAAGCTGATCGCCTCGGGCCGGATCTCCATGAGCCATGGGCGCCGGGTGCTGTTCAATCCGAAGTACGAACTCCGACCGCTCGGACAGGAGTAGCCGGTGACGCCAGACGACAAGACGCCCCCGACCGGGCACCGACGTACCGCCGCCGACAGCAGGGCGGCGGCGGACACCGCGCTCCTGGAGGCGTTCGGCGGGGTGCGGGGCATGGTGGACACCACCGTCCCCGGTCTGGTCTTCGTCCTGATGTACACGATCAAGCGGGACATCCACCTCGCCGCGATCGCCGCGCTCGGCCTCACCGTGCTGCTCGGGCTCGCCCGGCTGGTGCGTAAGGAGACGCTGAAGCACGCCTTCAGCGGGATCTTCGGGGTCGCTTTCGGCGCGATCTTCGCGATGATGTCCGGCGATGCGAAGAACTTCTATCTGCCGGGCATGCTGTACACCCTGGGCCTGGCGATCGCCTACATCCTCTCGGCGATCTTCCGCTTCCCGCTGATCGGGGTGCTGCTGGGGCCGATGCTGAAGGAGAACCTCTCCTGGCGCACCCGCAACCCCGGCCGGTTCCGCGCCTACACCCGCTCCACCTGGGCGTGGGGGCTGATCCTGCTGGCCAAGTCGGCCGTGCTGTTCCCGCTGTACTGGTGGGGGGACGCCACTCAGCTCGGCTGGGTCAAGGTCGCGCTCGGCATTCCGCCGTTCCTGCTCTGCGTCTATCTGACCTGGATCTTCCTGGCCAAGGCCCCGCCGCCGATCGACGTCATCGCGGAGATGGAGGCGGAGGAGAAGGCCGAGCGGGACCGGGAGCGGGCGAAGGCCGAGGCGGACAAGATCACCGATCCGCTGCTCTCGGAGTGGACCGGCCAGATCGTGTCCGAGGCCCGTACCGAATCCGCCGACCGGCAGCCGCCCCGGCACTGAGGCCCGCCGCCCTGGGCTCCCGAGCCGGGAGCCCAGGGCGGGAGTTCACGGCCTAACCAGCGGCGTCCTGGCGCTGGACGGAGAGCAGCTCCTCGAGCTGCTCCTCGCGCGCCTGCGCCGCGACGAACAGCAGCTCGTCCCCGGCCTCCAGCACATCGTCCTTGTTCGGGGTCAGCACGCGGGTGCCGCGGATGATGGTGACCAGCGTGGTGTCCTCAGGCCACTCCACATCGCCGACCCGGGTGCCCACCAGCGCGGCCTCCGGCGGCAGCGTCAGCTCCACCAGGTTGGCGTCGCCGTGGCTGAAGCGGAGCAGCCGCACCAGATCGCCGACGCTCACCGCCTCCTCGACCAGCGCCGACATCAGACGCGGGGTGGAGACGGCCACATCGACGCCCCACGCCTCGTTGAACAGCCACTCGTTCTTGGGGTTGTTGACCCGGGCGACCACCCGGGGCACCCCGTACTCGGTCTTGGCGAGCAGCGAGACGACGAGGTTGACCTTGTCGTCACCGGTGGCCGCGATGACCACGTTGCAGCGCTGCAGCGCGGCCTCGTCCAGCGAGGTGATCTCGCACGCGTCGGCCAGCAGCCACTCGGCCTGCGGCACCCGCTCGACCGAGATGGCGGTCGGCGCCTTGTCGATGAGGAGCACCTCGTGCCCGTTCTCCAGCAGCTCGCTCGCGATGGAACGCCCCACGGCGCCCGCACCGGCAATGGCAACCCTCATCGGCCTGCCTCCTCGGGGCCCTTTTCGAACGCCGCCTCGACCTTCTCGATCTCGTCGGTGCGCATCATCACATGCACCAGGTCGCCCTCCTGGAGCACCGTCCCGGAGCTCGGCAGCATCGCCTCGCCGAGCCGGGTGAGGAACGCGACCCGCACCCCGGTCTCCTCCTGGAGCGTGCTGACCTTGTGGCCCACCCACGAGGGGGAGATGTGCACCTCGGCCAGCTGGACCCCGCCACTGGGGTCCCGCCACAGCGGCTCCGCGCCGGACGGCAGCAGCCGCCGCAGCATCTGGTCGGCGGTCCAGCGCACCGTGGCCACGGTCGGGATGCCGAGGCGCTGGTAGACCTCGGCGCGGCGGGGGTCGTAGATCCGGGCCGCCACGTTCTCCACGCCGAACATCTCGCGGGCCACCCGGGCCGCGATGATGTTGGAGTTGTCACCGCTGCTGACCGCGGCGAAGGCCCCGGCCTCCTCGATGCCCGCCTCGCGCAGGGTGTCCTGGTCGAAGCCGACGCCGGTCACCCGGCGCCCGCCGAAGCCCGCGCCGAGGCGGCGGAAGGCGGTGGGGTCCTGGTCGACGACCGCGACCGTGTGCCCCTGTTGCTCCAGGGTCTGGGCGAGGGCCGCGCCCACCCGGCCACAGCCCATGATCACGATATGCATGCGTCCTACCCCGCACTCCTGATGACCGTGCCGACCTGCGCAAACACCCTGCTCACATCTTCCTTCCAGGACTTACGGGGCGACAGCGGGGCGAGACCCCGATGCCGGTGCCCGGGGGCGACGGGAGTCGGCCGCCGCGGCACCTGTCCCCACCGTATCCGTACCGGCGGCTTGCTCCCCCGTCCGCGCGCGACGGTCCGGAAACGAAGGTGGTGACGTACGACATAGCGCGAAAGTTCCCGCGGTGATCGGTGATGAGGGGAGGTGGCAGGAGGTGATCGCGGACACGCCGGGAGTAAAGAGGTAACGATCATTTCCGGTTGCGGATGGAGGGTGAAAAGGCTGTTGGTGATCAGCTGTGACCACTACGGTGGGCCCGGGTTACGGCGCTCCTCGGGTGGTCGCGACCCTTCATCTTCGTCTGAAATCCCGGATCTTCACCGATACCACATGACAAATGCCCAGTGGTCCCCGCTGGTTCGAACTTTGTCACGGGTGTCGGACGCTAGGTCACGACATGGCTAAGATGATCGTCGTATTCCGTTTCCGGACGGGACATCAGGGCTCTGAACGTTCCTTCCGCGCCCGCGCTTCCCCTGCACGAGGTTCCTGATGACTGATCACATATCGGAGGCGGTGAGCTGGTGTCTGGCCGCCGCGCTTCTCGTCGTCCTGGTGCTTCTGATCCGCCAGCGGCAGATCACCGCCGGAGTCCGCAGGCGCAATGCCACGCTCGAGGACAGCCTGCGCGCCCGTGACGAGGAGGCGCGCCACCTCGTCGATGTACGCCTCCCCTCGATCGCCGACGCGCTGAGCCAGTCCGGCCCGCTGCCGGGCCTGCGCGACGAGAAGCTGGCCGGGACGGCCTTCGCGCAGAGCCTGCACTCCGTCATGGAGCAGTTCATCCGGGCGGTGGACAAGGCGCAGACGCGCGCCGACGCCTCCGCCAAGGCGGCGCTCAAGGCGTCCATGCGAGCCGTCCAGGGACTCGCCAACGAACAGCAGGTCTCCATCTCCGAGATGCAGGAGCGGCACGACAACCCCGATGTGCTGCGGGACCTGATGGAGATCGACCACGCCAACGCCCAGTTCGGCCGGCGCGCCCAGGCCATCGCGGTGCTCTGCGGCTCCTGGCCCGGCCGCCAGCGGATGGCCTCCTCGCTGACCGATGTGGTCCGCGGTGCCAAGTCGCGCATCCGCGACTACCAGCGGGTTCAGGTGCATGCCCTGATCGACGTCGCCGTGGTGAGCCGGGCCGTGGAGCCCGCCGTGCTCGCGGTCGCCGAACTGCTGGACAACGCCGCCCGCCACTCGCAGCCCAACACCTCGGTGGAGGTCAGCCTCCAGCCGGTGCACAACGGGGCCTGCATCGTGATCGACGACGCCGGTGTGGGCATGGACGGCCAGGAGGTCCAGCGGGCCGCCAACCTGCTCTCCGGCCAGCGCGCCGTGGACGTCTCCCGGCTGGGCGACCCGCCGCAGTTCGGCTTCGCCGTGGTGGGCCTGCTGGCCGGGCGGTACGGCTTCAGCGTCTCGGTGGACACCCGGTCCCCGTACGGCGGTGTGCGTGCCGTGCTGTTCCTGCCGACCGAGCTGCTCACCCATAACGACCCCGACGGGCGGCCGGGCGCCGCCGGGCAGGACCCCGGGGGCGCCGAGCCGCTGCACACCATCCCCTCCCGCCGGACCCGTCCCGTCAGGAGAGCGCCGCACGCGCCGACCGTCCCGGCCCAGGCGCAGGAGCCGTCCCCGATCCCGCACCAGGCTCCGGCTCCGCACCAGGCTCCGGCCCCGCACCAGGCGCCGATCCCGCACCAGGCCCAGCCTCCGGCACCGGCCCCGGCGGCCCCCGCCCCGGAACCGGCACCCGCCCCGGCGCCCCAGCTGTCCCCCGACAGCGAGGGCACCCGCGTGTACGGCACCACGGCGGGTGGTCTGCCCAAGCGCCGCCGCCGGGAGGCCGGCGCCACCCCGCCGCCCGGCGACTGGACCACGGGCGCCGGGCAGACCGGCGCCGCCGACTCCGACACGGGCGCGTTCCGCGCGCGGTCGGCGAAGGAAACCGCTTCGCGGATGGGCGCTTTCGCCCGCGGCACCCGCTCCGGCCGTTCCGCCACCCAGGACTCCGCCCCTCACCATGACGAAGGGAATCGCCAGGCATGAACGACCATCTCAACAACGAGCTCGGCTGGATGCTCGACGAGGTCGTCAAGATGCCGGAGGCGCGGCACGCGATCCTGCTCTCCGCGGACGGGATGCTCCGGGCACACTCCAAGGGCATCGCGCGCGACGAGGCCGAGCGCCAGGCCGCCGCACTCTCCGGGTTGCAGTCGATCAGCCGCTCCACCTCCGAGTTCTGTGATCCGCACGAGACGCCCTGGCAGCAGACGCTCGTCGAGTTCGTCGGCGGGTACGTCTTCCTGATCGCCGCCGGGCCCGGTGCGTATCTGGCGGTCTCGGCCACCGAGGCCGTGGACATGGAGGCGGTCAGCTACCGGATGCAGAAACTCGTCGACCGGCTCGGCAAGGAGCTCACCAGCCCGCCGAGGCAGGGCCTCCCGCGGCAGGGGATCGGCAGTCACGCATGAGCCCTGGGAGGCGAGGATTGGTACGGCCGTATGTCGTGACCGACGGCCGTGCCTACCCGACTCGTAACACCTTCGACCTGGTGACCCTGGTCATGGCCCACCCCGACCGGCCGCTCACCGGGCTCAGCCCGGAGAAGCGGCGGGTCATGGAGCTGTGTCTGGGCGGGGCGCTCTCGGTGGCCGAGGTCGCCGGGTATCTGGAGCTGCCCGTCAGCGTCACCAAGGTCCTGCTCAGCGACCTCGTGGACAGCGGCCACATCAGCGCGCGGGCCCCCATCCCACCGGCCGAACTCCCCGAGGTCCAGCTGCTCCAGGAGGTGCTCGATGGACTCCGCGCTCGTCTCTGACCAGGCGGCCTATCTCCCGGCCACGGTGCGGGTGACGGCGAAGATCCTCGTCGTCGGGCACTTCGCCGTCGGCAAGACGACCTACGTGAGCTCGCTGTCGGAGATCCGGCCGCTGCGCACCGAGGAGACGATGACCGAGGCCGGTGCGCTCACCGACGATCTGCGGGGCACCGAGGACAAGACGACCACCACCGTCGCCATGGACTTCGGCCGGCTCACCCTCAGCGAGTCCCTGGTGCTCTATCTGTTCGGCACGCCGGGGCAGCAGCGCTTCACCCGGCTGTGGCGTGACATGACGGTCGGGGCGCTGGGCGCGCTGGTCCTGGCCGACACCCGGCGGCTTGAGCAGTCCTTCCCGGTGATGGCCGTCCTGGAGGAGCACGGACTGCCGTACGCCGTCGCCGTCAACCACTTCGAGGGCGCCCCCCGCTTCGCCGAGCCGGAGGTCCGGGAGGCCCTGGATCTGCTTCCGGAGACGCCCCTGGTGACCTGCGACGCCCGGGACCGGATCTCCTCCACCCACGCGCTGATCGCCCTCGTCCAGTACCTACAGGCCCGCCAGACCCCGCCCGCCCCTTTTCCCGGGGGTGGGCGGGTGGGCGGGGGCCTGGGCTACCCCTTACGATCCTCTGCGTGTCCAAACTGACCGACCTCCCGAAACGGATCCTGATCGGGCGGGCGCTGCGCAGCGACAAGCTGGGGGAGACCCTCCTCCCGAAGCGCATCGCGCTCCCCGTCTTCGCCTCCGACCCCCTGTCCTCCGTCGCGTACGCGCCGGGGCAGGTGATGATCGTTCTGTCCGTGGCGGGTGCGTCGGCCTACCACTACAGCCCGTGGATCACGATCGCCATCGTCGTGCTGATGTTCACGGTGGTCGCCTCGTACCGCCAGAACGTGCACGCATACCCCAGCGGAGGCGGTGACTACGAGGTCGCCACCACCAATCTCGGCCCCAAGGCGGGACTGACCGTCGCCAGCGCCCTGCTGGTCGACTACGTCCTCACGGTGGCGGTGTCGATCTCCTCAGGTGTGGAGAACCTCGGCTCCGCCGTCCCCTTCTTCGTCGAGAACAAGACGCTCTGCGCGGTCGGCATCATCCTGCTGCTGACACTCATGAACCTGCGGGGCGTTCGGGAGTCGGGCAAGCTCTTCGCGATCCCCACCTATGTCTTCGTCGGCGGCGTCTTCGCGATGATCCTCTGGGGCGCCTACCGCGGGCTGGTCCTGGGCGACGACATGAAGGCCCCCACCGCGGGCTTCGAGGTGCACGCCGAGCAGACCGGGCTGGCCGGCTTCGCGCTGATCTTCCTGCTGCTGCGCGCGTTCTCCGACGGCTGCGCCGCCCTGACCGGCGTCGAGGCGATCAGCAACGGCGTGCCCGCCTTCCGCAAGCCCAAGAGCCGTAACGCGGCCACGACCCTGGCGCTGATGGGCGGCCTCGCCGTGGCCATGTTCGTCGGCATCATCACCCTCGCCCTGGCCACCAACGTCAAGATGGCCGAGAACCCCGCGCACGACCTGCTGAAGAACGGCACCCCGCTCGGCGCCGACTACACCCAGAACCCGGTGATCTCGCAGGTGGCGGCCGCGGTCTTCGGCGACGGCTCGTTCTTCTTCGTGGTGCTGGCCGGGGCCACCGCGCTGGTGCTGTTCCTGGCCGCCAACACCGCGTACAACGGCTTCCCGCTGCTCGGCTCGATCCTGGCCCAGGACCGCTATCTGCCCCGCCAGCTGCACACCCGCGGCGACCGGCTGGCCTTCTCCAACGGCATCGTGCTGCTGGCCTCGGCCGCCGCGGTCCTGGTCTACCTCTACGGGGCCGACTCCACCCGGCTGATCCAGCTCTACATCGTCGGTGTCTTCGTCTCGTTCACCCTCAGCCAGACCGGCATGGTGCGGCACTGGAACCGCCATCTGGCCACCGAGCGGAACCCCAACACCCGCCGCCGCATGATCCGCGCCCGCGCGATCAACACCTTCGGGGCCTTCTTCACCGGTCTGGTGCTGGTCGTGGTGCTGCTGACGAAGTTCACCCACGGCGCCTGGGTCGCCCTGCTCGGCATGGTCATCTTCTACGTCACGATGACGGCCATCAGGCGCCACTACGACGGCGTCTCCGAGGAGCTGGCGGCGGCCACCGAACAGCTCGACGAGGAGGAGGTGCGCCCCTCCCGGGTGCACTCCCTGGTCCTGGTCTCCAAGGTCCACAAGCCGACGCTGCGCGCCCTGGCCTACGCCAAGCTGATGCGCTCCCACCGGCTGGAGGCGCTGAGCATCAATGTGGATCCCGCCGAGACCAAGGCGCTGCAGGAGGTGTGGCACGAGCGCGGCATAGACGTGCCGCTCAAGATCCTCGACTCGCCCTACCGCGAGATCACCCGGCCGGTCATCGACTACGTCAAGAGCCTGCGCCGGGAGAGCCCGCGCGATGTGGTCTCCGTCTTCATCCCCGAGTACGTGGTCGGCCACTGGTACGAGCATCTGCTGCACAACCAGAGCGCGCTGCGGCTCAAGGGGCGGCTGCTGTTCACCCCGGGCGTCATGGTGACCTCCGTGCCGTGGCAGCTGGACTCCTCCGAGCTGGCCCGGAAGCGGGCCCGCAAGCGGGCCGAGTGGAGCGCGCCGGGTGCGGTGCGGCGCGGCCCGGTGATCCCGCCCAGGGGGGAGAAGGGCGAGAAGGGGGCGAAGGGCGAGAAGCCCGGCGTCACCACGCAGGTGCCGGGGGGCTAGGCCCAGGGGCTTGGGGATCCGGGGGTGACGGGGTGCGGTCCGGCGCGACGTAGACTCGTGGGCTGTTGTCCCACTGCGCCCCCTCACCCCTTCTGGAGCCCTGAGCCCGCCATGCAAAGTGAACCCAAGGCATCGCTGGTCGGCGAGGAGTACGAGGTCGAGGTCGGCCCGGTGGCGCACGGCGGCCACTGCATCGCCCGGACCGCCGAGGGCCAGGTGCTGTTCGTCCGGCACGCGCTGCCCGGCGAGCGGGTCGTCGCCCGGGTGACCGAGGGCGAGGAGGGCGCGCGCTTCCTGCGCGCCGACGCGGTGCGGGTGCTGGACGCCTCCAAGGACCGGGTCGAGGCGCCCTGCCCGTTCGCGGGCCCCGGCAAGTGCGGCGGCTGCGACTGGCAGCACGCCGCCCCCGGAGCCCAGCGCAGGCTCAAGGCCGACGTGATCACCGAGCAGCTGGCCCGGCTGGCCGGGCTCACCCCCGAAGAGGCGGGCTGGGACGGCACGGTCGAGCCCGCGCCCGGCGACAAGGTGGCCCGCGGCGAGGTCCCGGCCTGGCGCACCCGGGTGCAGTTCGCGGTGGACGAGCAGGGCCGTCCCGGGCTGCGCCGCCACCGCTCGCACGAGGTCGAGCCGATCGACCACTGTCTGATCGCCGCCCCCGGCGTCAGCGAACTCGGCGTCGAGAAGCGTGAATGGCCCCAGATCGCCACCGTGGAGGCCATCGCCGCCACCGGCTCCTCCGACCGGCAGGTGGTCCTCACCCCGCGCCCCGGCGGCCGGCTGCCGATCGTGGAGCTGGACCGGCCGGTCTCGGTGCTGCGGGTCAGTGAGTCGCGCGGCCGGGAGCGGACCCGTCTGGTGCACCGCGTCCATGGCCGCCCCTTCGTCCGGGAGCGCGCGGCCGGCCGCACCTGGCGGGTCGGCGAGGGCGGCTTCTGGCAGGTCCACTCCAAGGCGGCGGACGTCCTCGTCGAGGCCGTGATGCAGGGCCTGATGCCCCGTAGGGGCGAGATGGCCCTCGATCTGTACTGCGGTGTCGGCCTCTTCGCGGGCGCGATCGCCGAGCGGGTGGGGGAGCGCGGCGCGGTGCTGGGCATCGAGTCGAGCAAGCGCGCGGTCGAGGACGCCCGGCACAACCTCCAGGACCTGGAGCGCGTCCGTATCGAGCACGGCAAGGTCGAGCAGGTGCTGCCCCGCACCGGGATCACCGAGGCCGACCTGATCGTCCTGGACCCGCCCCGCGCGGGCGCGGGCAAGGAGACGGTCACCCGCGTCGCGGCCCTGGGCGCCCGCCGCATCGCCTACGTCGCCTGCGACCCGGCGGCCCTCGCCCGCGACCTCAAGTACTTCCGCGAGGCGGGCTACGCCCCCCGCCGCACCCGCGCCTTCGACCTCTTCCCGGTCACGCATCATGTGGAGTGCGTGGCGGTGCTGGAGCCCGTGCGCGAGGAGCGCTGAGAAGGAAGGGCCGAGGCGGAAGCGTCCGGCCCCGCGCGGCCGCCCGCGTCGGGCGGCGTCAGGCGGGCCGGGCCGTGGCCACGCCCGAGCCGGTGCGGCCCGGGGAGCGGGTGAGGGTCCACATCATGGCGCCGCCGGTCACAACGGCGCACAGGTGGAGGGCGATCGCGAGGCCCAGCCGCTCCGGGAGGACGACGTCGGGGGGCGAGGCGAGCGCGACGTACAGGGTGAAGGGCAGCTTCCAGCCGCTCCACGCGAAGAGCGAGCCCGAGCCGAGCCAGCCGAGGACCGGCGGCAGCCAGCGGGGGAGCCGGCCGGGGCCCCCGCGGCTCGGGCGGGCCACGGCGAACGCGGCGACCAGCGCCCAGGTGCCGCAGATCCCGCACAGCAGGCGCCAGGTGGTGCGGCCCTCGTCGGGGTGGGCGAGGCCCGCGGTGCCGCCCGCCGCCCAGTACAGCCACATCAGGCCGACGGCGGCGCCGAGCGCCACGGCCGCCCGGCCGAGCGGTGAGGGACCGCCGGTCCGGCCGGTGAACGCTTCCGGCCAGCGTCTGCGCAGATAGGCGGGGAGCGCGAGGGTGAGGCCCAGGCCCATGCCGATGAAGCCGAACTGGATCAGGGCGGCCTCCCAGCCCGGCATCTGCGGGTCGCTGTCGCTCCCGGACCCGGAGGTGTCCGGCTCCGACAGCAGCGAGTCGGCCACCGCGTACGGCAGCATCGACACCAGGAACCCCGCGCCGACCCAGGCGCAGAAGACCAGCGGCACCCCGGGCAGCCGCATCCCCCACGGCCTGGCCAGCGCCAGTACGAGAGTGATCCCGATGACCGCCATGCCGACCGTGACGGTGTTGAGCACCACCCATTCGGCGAGCCCGAACCCGGCCCCGACGGGCGCCAGTCCGAGCAGTGAGCCGACCACCCACGACACTTTGATCACGGCATAGGGGGCCATGGCGGCGGCGCTCCCGTACGCGGCCAGCCGCCCCATCCGGTCCCACCGGTCCATCGCGCTCTCCTTCTGTGCGTTGCGACGGGAGCTCGACGCGGTCCACCGGCGGCGGCCCGGCGGGACCCGACACCGGTGGCCCTCCGCGACGATGTCGCGAAGGGCCACCGCGGTGGTTCGGCGGCCGGGTAAGCCGCAGATCACACCCGTACGGTCTCCGCGGCGTCGGGCTCCTCGGCCCGCCCCGGGCCGGAAGTACCGGCAGTGTGGGGGGAGTCGAAGCGGTGGTTGGGCCACCACGCCTTGGAGCCGAGCATCGCGGTCACCGTCGGCACCAGCAGCAGCGCCATGATGAACGCGGTGAGCAGGATGCCGAAGGCGACGGCGAAGCCCATCTGCTGGAGCATGGAGTTGCTGGCCAGCATCAGCACACCGAAGGTGCCCGCCAGGATGATGGCGGCCGAACCGATCGTCGGCGCCGACTGGGCCACCGCGAGCCGGGCCGCCTCGGCCGGGGACTTGCCCTTCCCGACCTCCTCCCGCAATCGGGCCACCATCAGGATGTTGTAGTCCGTGCCGATCGCCACCACGAACAGATAGACCACGATCGGCAGCATGAAGAGCAGGCCGTTCTCGCCCTTGATGTCCTGGAACAGCCAGACCGTCGAGCCCAGGGTCGCGGCGAAGCCGAGGCCCACGGCGAGCATCAGGTACAGCGGCGCCACCACGCTGCGCAGCAGCAGGCCGAGGATCAGCATGATGGCCACGCCCGCGACCGGGAACACCAGCCGGTAGTCGTGGTTGACCGCATCCTCGATGTCGCTCAGCACCGCTGTCGTCCCGCCCACCAGGGCCTCGCTGCCCTGGGGCGCGGAGGTGTGCGCGGTGTCCCGCAGGTCCCCGGCCACCAGCTCGATGGCCTTCTCGGAGGCCGGCCGGTACTTCAGCACGACGTTGAACTGGGCCACGTCACCCTTGGGGTTGGGCACGGCGGGGGAGACCTCGCCGACGCCCTCGACCCCCTCCAGCTTCTTGCGGAACCCGGCCAGCGCCGCGGCGTCCAGCTTGGCGCCGCCCTTGGACTGGACGTACACCAGGCTCGGGTCGGACTCACCGGCCGAGAAGCTCTTCTGGAGCTCCGCCATGGCCTGGACGGACTCCAGGTCCTTCGGCAGCGAGCTCTCGGTGTCGAACTCGGCCTTGAAGCCGAACGCGCCCACCGCGAGGGCCGCCAGCACACCGGCGGACACCGCGGCGATCAGCCCGGGACGGCGCGAGACCAGGGAGCCGGTGCCGTTGGCGAGCCGGTTGCGGGGCGCCTGCTTCCACGCCTTGGACGGCCAGAACGCCTTCGTTCCCAGCAGCGAGAACACCGCGGGCACCAGGGTGAGGGCTGCCACCAGGGTCACTGCGACGGAGATCGCCAGCGAGGGGCCCATGGCGCGCATGCTGCCCATCGTCGACAGCGTCAGGGCGAGGAACGCCACGATGACCGCGCCGGCCGCCGACGCGATGGTCTCGCCGACCCGGGTGACCGCCTGGATCAAGGCCTCCTTGGGCTCCTCGCCCTTGCGGAGGTTTTCGCGGTAGCGGAACAGCAGGAACAGCATGTAGTCCGTGCCGACGCCGAACAGCACCACGATCAGGATCGCGGAGACGCTGCTGTCGGCCTCGAGCCCGAACCAGTCGCTGGCGGTGCCGATCAGACCCTGGGCCATGATGAACATCACCAGGATCATCAGCACGGGCATCAGCGCGATGAGCGGACTGCGGAAGATGGCGCCGAGCAGCACGATGATCAGGACCAGGGTGGCCATCATGATCATGGCGTCGGTGTCACCCGAGGACTCGGTGGAGTCGAGCGCCGAGGCCGCCGGACCAGCCACATCGACCTTCAGCGAGGTGCCCTTCAGCAGCTTGTCGCGGTCCGCGCGCAGGTCCTTGATCGACTGCTGGGTGTCCTCGTCGTAGACGTTCTTCTTGGTCGAGTAGATGTTGCCCAGCGCCATCTTGCCGTCCTTGGAGACGGCCTGGGGCGTGGTCACCACGGACTTGAAGGTCTTGTACTTCTTGTCCTGGAACCCCTTGGTCGCCTTGATGACGGCGGCCTTGTCGGCCTCGGAGAGCTTTCCGCCGTCCGGCCGCTGGTAGACCAGGATGGCGGCCGCGCTCTCCTGCTGCGGGAAGGCGTGCTCCTGGAGCTTGGTCACCCGCACCGATTCGTAGTGCGAGGGCAGGAAGTCGGCTTGGTCGGTGCTGGACTTCAGCGGTGGGGCAAGGATGGCCAGGCCGATCGCCGCGATGATCCACATCGCGACGATCAGCCATGGACGGTTGACGGAGAACCGTCCTATTCGCCCGAACATGACGCTCCTTAGGGATTTAAGGTTCCAGTAAGAGGGCACGCTAGGACAGCCGTTCGGGCGGCACCACGTGTCCTCGTGGAAATCGGCCTGGGGGGTGAGGGCGGCTCCGCCAAAGGGTTTAGGGAAGCGGTCCGCGTCTCAGCATCCGTGCTGATAGCGCCCCCCGAACCCCGGGCCGACGGCCACCGTCCGAGTTTCGGGGGCCGCGGTGCGGACGGGCCGTGAAGTGGCCCGGACTGACATGTAGTTGACAAAAATCGCGCGTCCGGTGGCTTCTCGCGGGCGCGTTCCCGACCGGCCCGTCCCGTTCCTGACAACGCACCTCGTACGCCTCGCCGGAACCTTCCGTCGTGCCTCGTCAGGGCGCTCCGCCACGTCTCGTCGGGACTCCCCGCTAGACCTCCTGGAGGGCCGTCTTCGCCGCGTCCACGAACTCCGTGAGGGCCTGCCAGAACGGGCGGAACGCGGCGTGAAAGCGCTGCCCCGCCTCCGGCTCCCCGGAGCGCATCGCGCCCAGGGCGCGGTGGAACGGGCCGGTGGCCTTCTGCAGCACGTTCGCGGCGGTGGCCGCGGCGGCCGGGCCCTCCAGCTCGACCACGCGCACACAGCGGCGCATCTTGCCGTACTCGTCGCGCTCCCGCTCGGCCAGCTCGTCCAGGAGGGCGGGGCGGCGTTCCGCCGTGCCGGTGCGCTCGGCGGCGGCGATCTCCCAGTACAACTCGCCGATGCTGTGGGTCTGTTCGATCAGATCGAGATACGCGGTGCGCCTGCTGTCGCGCAGCCGTTCCGCGCGCTGGGCGAGTGCCGCGGTGTCCGCCTGGATCCGGGCGGCCCGGGTGTTGCCGCGGCTGGTGACCCAGCTGGCCAGGACGGCGGTGCCGCCGGTGAGGGCCGCGATCCAGAACGTGCTGTCAGCCATGGGCCCCCGTACCGTCCTCAATTCCTCGAGCGCCGAACATCCGCTGTCCCTTGGTCATCATCGGCCACGGCGGCTATCCCCCGATGGTAGGAAGATACGGAAGGAGTAACGGTTCGGCGGTATGTGCCACAGATATGTTCCGGAGCATGAGCGCATCCGGGCTGCTGCCCGCAAGGACCGAACTGCGGCCCATCGTCTCCGAGTTGAGGCTGTCGGCCTTCAAGAGCCACCGCCGTGCCGCGTTTCGGCTGGGGCCGCTGACCTTGATCTCCGGTCCGAGCGGCAGCGGCAAGTCCGGGGTGCTGGAGGCGTACGCGGCGCTCGCCCGGCTCGCGGGCGGCGCCCGGCTCGCGGAGGTGTTCCGCGATCCGGCCGCGTACATCCCGCGCCGGGCGCGGCCGGACCGGCAGGGGCGGCGCGGCTTCCGGATCGGCTGCACCGTGGACGGCCCGGTCGGGCCCGTACGGGTCGATGTCGCCGTACAGGCCGAGCCCGAACTGCGCATCGTGGGCGAGCGGATGACGGGGGCGGGGGAGACCCTGCTGGAGACGGCGCTGCGCGACCCGGGGCGGCGCTGTGTCCAGGCCGCCTGGCACACGGCGGGCGCGGTCGCGGTGACCCGCGCCCCGCTGCCCGACGACCGGCTGGCGACCTCGCTGCTGCCGCTGCGGGTCGCGGGCACGACGGAGGGGCAGCGGCTCGCGCTGGCCGCCGCCGAGCAGGTGGTCATCGCGCTGCGCTCGGTCTTCCCCTGCGACCCGCGGCCGGACCGGATGCGGACGCCGGCGCCGCCGAGGGACGGTCGGTTGCGCGGCGGCTGCGAGAACCTGGCGGCGGTGCTGCGGCGGACCAGCCGGGAGTGCGGTACGCGGCACGCGGCGCTGGTCGCGGCGGTCCGGGCGGGGTGCGCCGGGCCGGTCGAGGGGCTGGTCACGGAGGGGCGCGCGGACGGGGTGGTGCGGGCCCTGGTCGAGCAGGGGGAGCTCGGCGCGATGCCCGTGGAGCGCCTCGGCGACGGCGAGCTGCGGTATCTCGCGCTCGCGCTGGTGCTGCTGACCGGGCCCGGTGTGCTGGCCGTGGACCCGGCGGCCGATGTGCTCCCCGCGCGGCAGGTGCTGACCGTGCTGGCCGACGGTTTCGACCGGTGTCTGGACCGGCGGCAGGCGCGGGAGCTCCTGGGGGTGGCGGCCCGGATGTGCGCACGGGGGCACATCCGGCTCGTGGGGACGGTGGGGGACGTGACGGGGGCGGTCGGGGACGCCCCCGTCACGGTGGTAAACCTGGGGCGTGAGCGAGTCCTATGAGAGCGAGCGACGAACCGACGGCCTGGATGTGGCGGCGCTGCAGCGCAGGCTGGCCGCCTTCGCGGCGGCGCGCGACTGGCAGCAGTACCACACGCCCAAGAACCTCGCGGCGGCGCTGAGCGTCGAGGCGTCGGAGCTGGTGGAGATCTTCCAGTGGCTGACGCCCGAGCAGTCGGCACGGGTGATGGAGGAGGAGGGGAGAGCGGGCCGGGTCGAGGACGAGGTCGCGGATGTGCTGGCGTATCTGCTCCAGTTCTGTGAGGTGCTGGGGATCGACGCGCTCGCGGCGCTCTCGGCGAAGATCGACCGGAACGAGATGCGGTTTCCGGTGAACGGGGCGCGCTGAGGGCGTACGGGGGCCGAGCGCGGTCGGGTGGGGGCCGCGGTGCTTCGGGGTGGACCGCGAACGGGGGCCGAGCGCGGCGCCGACGGGGGGTGACCGTGAACGGGGGCTGGCCGTGAACGGGGGCTTTGGCGGTGAATGGGTGATCTCGCGGTGAACGGGGGGCTATGACGGTGAACGGGGGCTGTGACGGTGAACCGTGATCTCCGGTGACTCGCGAGGCTCCGACCCCTTGATCCGTCACTCTCCGTGGTGAAGAAGTTATCCACATCGCAACTGTTGTCAACAGATTCCTGAATTCCCCTAGCTTTTCGGCCTGTTAGTCATCACTCTGGGTAGTGGAGGAGTGACGGGCTCGGAAGTCCGTTGAGAGGGGTGCGGGGAATGGACGCGATGCGGCTGATCGGTGTCACCCGGCACGCCCTGGCGAAGGCCGGGAGCGTGCACGACATCGTGGCCGAAGCCTGGCAGGTTCAAGCGCTGGCCGAAGCGGTCGGCGGATATTTCGTGGTGAGCGGCCCGGCGGCCGCGCGAGCGGAGGCGCGCGGTCTGTGCGAGGCGGGTGGGCGGGCGCGCGGCGCCCTGTTCCACCCGGCGCTGCACCACCCCACATTGCGCGGCGGCGGTTTACGGGCCGCCCAGCTCTCGGAGGTGCGCGATCCGAGGGAGGTGCTGCCGGCGCTGGGGGAACTGCTCGCGGAGGCGGGCTTCGCGCTGGTCGGGGTCGCCTCCAATACCGAGGAGGAGGCGCTGTACTGGCAGTGCGTGGAGGCGATCGACGCGGCGGACGAGGCCCGGGACCGGGTGCACGGCATGCTCAGGCACCTCACCTTCCGCGAGTGGGGTGGGGAGTGGGGTGGTGCCGCGTGACGAGGCAGGATGGGTGCCATGGATCTTCGCATCTTCACCGAGCCCCAGCAGGGGGCGACCTACGACACGCTGCTCACCGCCGCCAAGGCCACCGAGGACCTCGGGTTCGACGCCTTCTTCCGGTCCGACCACTACCTCCACATGGGAGACGTGGACGGCCTCCCTGGCCCCACCGACGCCTGGATCACCCTGGCCGGGCTGGCCCGCGAGACCCGGCGGATCCGGCTGGGCACCCTGATGACCGCCGCCACCTTCCGGCTGCCCGGTGTGCTGGCGATCCAGGTCGCGCAGGTCGACCAGATGTCGGGTGGACGAGTCGAGCTGGGCCTGGGCGCGGGCTGGTTCGAGGAGGAGCACCGGGCCTATGGGATCCCCTTCCCCAAGGAGAAGTTCGCCAGGCTGGAGGAGCAGCTGGCCATCGTCACCGGGCTGTGGCAGACCCCGGTCGGCGAGACCTTCGGCCATGACGGTGCCCACTACCAGCTGGTGGACTCCCCGGGGCTGCCCAAGCCCGCACAGAGCAAGGTGCCGGTGCTGATCGGCGGTCAGGGGGCCACCCGCACCCCGCGGCTGGCCGCGCGGTACGCGGACGAGTTCAATATGCCGTTCGCCTCGCCCGAGGACAGTGAGCACCAGTTCGGCCGGGTGCGGGAGGCGGCCGAGGCCGCCGGCCGCAAGGGCGACGACCTGGTGTACTCCAACGCGCTCGTGGTGTGCGTGGGCAAGGACGATGCCGAGGTCGCCCGGCGGGCCGCGGCGATCGGCCGGAAGGTCGAGGATCTGAAGGAGAACGGCCTGGCGGGCTCCCCGGCCGAGGTCGTCGAGAAGATCGGCCGCTATGCGGAGGCGGGCGCCTCCCGGCTCTACCTCCAGATGCTGGACCTGAACGACCTCGACCACCTGGAGCTGATTTCCTCGCAGGTCCAGGCCCAGCTGGGCTGAGCGCACCACCAGGAGCACCCGAGATGTCCGTAGCCCCCACCTCCCTGGCCGCCGCGCTGGAGCGCGGACCACTCGTCCTCGACGGTGGTCTTTCCAACCAGCTGGAGGCACAGGGCTGCGATCTCTCCGACGAGCTGTGGTCGGCCCGGCTGCTGGCCGACGACCCGGGGCAGCTCGAGGCGGCCCACACCGCCTACGCACGGGCGGGCGCACGGGTGCTCATCACGGGCAGCTATCAGGCGACTTACGAGGGCTTCGCCCACCGGGGCGTGGGCTGCGAGGAGGCCACGGCGTTGCTGCGGCGCGGTGTCGAGCTGGCGCGCACGGGGGCCGAGCGGGCGGCCGCCGAACGGGCGGCCGCGGGCGAGCGGGACGCGGAGCCGGTGTGGGTCGCCGCCTCCGTCGGCCCGTACGGGGCGATGCTGGCCGACGGCAGCGAGTACCGCGGGCGGTACGGGCTGAGCGTGGCCGAGCTGGCGCGGTTCCACCGGCCGAGGATCGAGGCGCTGGCCGCGGCCGGTCCCGACGCGCTGGCGCTGGAGACGGTGCCGGACGCGGATGAGGCCGCGGCGATGCTGAGCGCCGTCGAGGGATGCGGGGTGCCCGTATGGCTCTCCTACAGCATCGCGGGGGAGACCACCCGGGCCGGGCAGCCGCTGAGGGACGCGTTCGCCCTGGCCGCGGGGGTCGACCAGGTGATCGCGGTCGGCGTCAACTGCTGTGCACCGGGCGACGCGGACCGGGCCGTGGAGATCGCGGCCGACACCACCGGCAAGCCGGTGGTGGTGTATCCGAACAGCGGAGAGGAGTGGGATGCCACGGCACGGAGCTGGCGCGGCCGGGCGACCTTCGACCCGGGGCGGGTGAAGGCATGGCGGGACGCGGGAGCACGGCTCATCGGCGGCTGCTGCCGGGTGGGCCCGGAGCGGATCGCGGAGCTGGCGGCCCTGATGAGAAACCATTAGGTGAGGGAGGACCGCCGGGCGATACTCGGACGGGTGTTCTTGACGATAACCACCACCGGCACCGCCGACCGCCCCGCGACCGACCTCGGGTTTCTGCTGCACAAGCATCCCGACAAGGCGCAGCGGTTCTCGACCTCCTACGGCACCGCCCATGTCCTCTACCCCGAGGCGACCGCCGAACGCTGCACCGCGGCGCTGCTGTTGGAAGTGGACCCCGTTGCGCTGGTGCGGCGGGGCCGCGGCAAGGGCCGGGGCGGCGCCCCCGACTCCGCGCTCGCGCAGTACGTCAACGACCGCCCGTACGCCGCCTCCTCCCTGCTGGCGGTCGCGCTGAGCGCGGTCTTCTCCAGCGCTCTGCGGGGCCAGTGCAAGGCCCGGCCCGAGCTGCCGGAGCGGGCGCTGCCGCTGCGGATCGAGGTGCCCGCGCTGCCCGCGCGCGGCGGTGCCTCCCTGGTCGAGCGGCTCTTCGCGCCGCTGGGCTGGGCGGTGACGGCCGAGCCGGTGGCGCTGGACGAGGAGTTTCCGGCATGGGGCGACTCGCGGTATGTACGGCTGGTGCTGGAGGGCGAGCCGCGGCTGGCCGACGCCCTGCGCCAGCTGTATGTGCTGCTGCCCGTGCTCGACGACGCCAAGCACTACTGGGTCGCCCCGGACGAGGTCGACAAGCTGCTGCGCTCCGGTGAGGGCTGGCTGGAGGGCCACCCCGAGCAGCGGCTGATCACCAACCGCTATCTGGCCCGGCGCTGGTCGCTGACGCGCAGCGCGCTGGAGCGGCTGGAGCTGGCGCGGCTCGCCGAGGCCGACGACACCGCGGCGGAGGAGATCGACAACGCCGTCGGCGAACCGGCGGCGGCCGAGCTGATGGAGCTGGAGGAGAACGGGAGCGAGGAGGGTGCCGAGGAGCGGCCGGTGCCGCTGGCGGTCCGGCGGCGGGAGGCGATACTCGACGCCCTGCGCGGGGTCGGGGCGGCCCGGGTGCTCGATCTGGGCTGTGGCCAGGGGCAGTTGCTGGGCGCGCTGCTGAAGGAGGCGCGGTTCACCGAGATCGTGGGCGTCGATGTGTCGATGCGCGCGCTCAACGAGGCGGCGCGGAGGCTGCGGCTGGACCGCCCCGGCTTCGACATGGCCGCGGCCGAGCGGCAGTCGGCTCGGCTGAAGCTGACCCAGGGCGCGCTCACCTACACCGACTCCAGGCTCGCCGGATATGACGCGGCGGTGCTCAGCGAGGTGATCGAGCATGTGGATCCGCCCCGGCTGCCCGCCCTGGAACAGGTGGTGTTCGGCGCCGCACGGCCCAAGGCCGTCGTGGTGACCACACCCAACGTGGAGTACAACGTGCGCTGGGAGACGCTGCCCGCCGGGCGGATGCGCCACGGCGACCACCGCTTCGAGTGGACACGCGAGGAGTTCCGGGCCTGGGCGGGGGAGGTGGCCGAACGGCATGGCTACGCGGTGGAGTTCCGCCCCGTCGGCCCCGAGGACCCCGAGGTCGGCCCGCCCACCCAGCTCGCGCTCTTCCGTATCGGCGGCGACCACACGACCGCCGGGACCGATACGACCACCGCGACCACCGCGACCACCACGACCACCACGACCACCGCGACCACCACGAAGGAGGCGGCAGCATGACCGAGGAGAAGCGCACCATCGGCGTGCCCGACCTGTCCCTCGTGGTGCTCGTCGGCACCACCGGCTCCGGCAAGTCCACCTTCGCCCGGCGCCACTTCCCGCCCACCCAGATCGTCTCCTCCGACGTCTGCCGCGGGCTGGTCGCCGACGACGAGAACGACCAGAGCGCCACCCCCGACGCCTTCGACGTGCTCCACTACATCGCGGGCAAGCGGCTGGCCGCCGGACGGCTGACCGTCGTCGACGCCACCAACGTCCGCAGCGAGTCCCGCCGCAGCCTGATCAATCTCGCGCGTGAGCACGACGTCCTGCCCGTGGCCATCGTCCTCGACGTGCCCGAGGGCGAGTGCGCCCGGCGCAACGCCGGGCGCCCCGACCGCGCCGGAATGCCCGACCATGTCATCCCCCGCCAGCGCCGTGAGCTGCGCCGCTCGCTGAAGTCCCTGGAGCGCGAGGGGTTCCGCAAGGTGCATGTCCTGCGCGGCGTCGAGGAGGTCGAGGCCGCGGAGGTCGCCACCGAGCGCCGCTACAACGATCTGCGCCATCTCACCGGCCCGTTCGACATCATCGGCGACATCCACGGCTGCCGCTCCGAGCTGGAGACCCTGCTGGGCAAGCTGGGCTACGCCCTGCGCCGCGACGACCTCGGCCGCCCGGTCGACGCCGCCCACCCCGAGGGCCGTACGGCGGTCTTCGTCGGCGACCTCGTCGACCGCGGCCCGGACAGCCCCGGGGTGCTGCGCCTGGTGATGGGCATGGTCGCCTCCGGCGCGGCCCTGTGCGTGCCCGGCAACCACGAGAACAAGCTCGGCCGCTATCTCAAGGGCCGCAAGGTCCGGGTCACCCATGGCCTCGCCGAGACCGTGGAGCAGCTGGACCGGGAGCACCGTGCGGACCCGGCCTTCGTCGACCGGGTGCGGGACTTCATCGAGTCGCTGGTCAGCCACTACGTACTGGACGGCGGGGCGCTGGTGGTGTGTCACGCCGGGCTGCCCGAGAAGTACCACGGCCGCACCTCCGGCCGGGTCCGCTCGCACGCGCTGTACGGGGAGACGACCGGGGAGACCGATGAGTTCGGCCTGCCCGTGCGCTATCCGTGGGCCGAGGACTACCGCGGCCGCGCCGCCGTCGTCTACGGCCACACCCCCACCCCCCGCGCCTCCTGGCTCAACAACACCATCTGCCTGGACACCGGCTGTGTCTTCGGCGGCCGGATGACCGCGCTGCGCTGGCCGGAGCGCGAGCTGATGGACGTTCCGGCCGAGCGGGTCTGGTACGAACCGGTCAAGCCGCTGACCACCGAGACCCCCGGAGGCGCCGACGGGCGTCCGCTCGACCTGGGCGATGTGCGGGGCCGCCGGATCGTCGAGACCCGCCACATGGGCCGGATCGCGGTCAAGGAGGAGAACGCGGCGGCGGCGCTGGAGGTCATGAGCCGTTTCGCGGTCGACCCCCGGCTGCTCGGCTACCTTCCGCCCACCATGGCGCCGACCGCCACCTCCAAGGAGGGGACCGGCGGGGGAGCCGCCGACGGCGGCTTCCTCGAACACCCGGTGGAGGCGTTCGCCGCCTACCGCGCGGACGGGGTGCGCCAGGTGATCTGCGAGGAGAAGCACATGGGCTCGCGTGCGGTGGCGCTGGTGTGCCGGGACGCGGACATCGCGCGGGAGCGCTTCGGCACGCCGGACGGCGTCTCCGGTGCGATCCACACCCGTACCGGACGGCCGTTCTTCGACGACGCCGAGCTCACGGAGACCGTGCTGCGCGGGCTGAGCAACTGCCTCGACCGCGCCGGGCTGTGGCAGGAGCTGGACACCGACTGGCTGCTGCTGGACGCCGAGTTGATGCCGTGGTCGCTCAAGGCCGAGGGGCTGCTGCGCCGGCAGTACGCGGCGGTGGGCGCCGCCTCGCGCGCCGTCTTCCCCGGCGTCCTCGCGGCGCTGGAGGGCGCGGAGGCGCGCGGTGTCGAGGTGTCCGCGCTGCTCGTCAAGCAGCGCGACCGGGCGTCGGATGCGGCCGCGTTCACCGATGCCTACCGGCGCTACTGCTGGCCGGTCGACGGGCTGGACGGCATCCGGATGGCGCCGTTCCAGATCCTGGCCGTCCAGGGCCGCAACCTCGCCACCGCGCTTCCGCACGATCAGCAGCTCGCCCTGATCGACCGGATGATCGAGGCGGAGAAGCCGGCCGCCGACGGCGCCCGGCTGCTGGCCTCCACCCGCCGGCTGATCGTCGACACCGAGGACGAGGCGTCGGTCGCCGAGGGGGTCCGGTGGTGGCTGGACCTGACGGCCGCGGGCGGCGAGGGCATGGTGGTCAAGCCGCTCCAGGGCTTCGTCCGCAAGGGCGACGGCCGGCTGGTCCAGCCGGGCGTGAAGTGCCGGGGCCGCGAGTATCTGCGCATCATCTACGGCCCGGAGTACACCCGCCCGGAGAACCTGGCCCGGCTGCGGGAGCGCCACCTGGGCCACAAGCGCTCACTCGCCCTGCGCGAGTACGCGCTCGGCCTGGAGGCGCTCGACCGGCTGGCGGAGGGTGAGCCCCTGTGGCGCGTCCACGAGGCGGTCTTCGCGGTGCTCGCGCTGGAGTCGGAGCCGGTGGACCCACGGTTGTAGTGGCGACGCTCCAGGGATGTCCGGCGGATCTTGACGCCTGCGGCGGGCTGCTCCCCTCCCCGCCCCTTCCCACAACTGGGGCTTCGCCTCAGACCCGGGGGCCAGGGGCGAAGCGCCGCGCGGTCCGCCGGACATCCCGTAGGGCCTGGCGGCCGAGGCCCCGGCCGCCAGGCCACCGGGCTCAGACGGCCGAGGGCGTCCGCGCTTCCCGGGCGCGAAAGGCGCGGCGGTAGTCGTGTGGGGGCACCCCGACCGCTCGGGTGAAGTGGCGGCGGAGGTTGGCCGCCGTGCCCAGTCCGCACAGCTCCGCGATCCGGTCCACCGGCAGATCACCGCCCTCCAGCAGCTCCCGGGCGCGCGGGTCCCTCACCACCGCCTGCGTCGAGACCGCCGACTGGGGCTACGGCGCCCCGGCCACCCTCGGCTTCCTCGTCGCGGGCCTGGTGCTGGGCGCGCTGGCCGTGGCGCACGTACGCCGCCATCCGGATCCGGTGGTGGACCCCGCGCTGTTCCGGACCCGTGCCTTCACCGCCGTCGCGCCCTGGCCGCTCAGCCTCCTGGTGGTGTCGATGGTGTCGGGGCGGATCGTACGGGCGCTGGGGGAGCGGACCACGGCGATCACCGGCGGGCTGTGCTTCGCCGCGGGCCCGATGTGGTGGCTGCTCCTCGCGGGCGGCGACAGTGCGCACTACGCCGTGGAGTTCATGCCCGGCCTGGTGCTCGCCGGGGTCGGGGCGGGGCTCTACCAGCCGGTGATGTTCGCGGCCGCCGGACTGCTTCCGGCCCGTCAGCTCTCCCTCGGCTCGGGGGTGCTGATGATGTCCCGGCAGGGCGGCTCGGCCCTGGGCGTGGCGGCGCTGGTCGTGATCACCGGCGGGGCCGCACGGCCGGGTCTTGACGCGCTGCGCGCCGGGTGGGTCTTCCCGGCCGTGACCGCCGCATTCGCGGCCGTCGCGGGCGCGGCCTTGTGCACACGCGTTCGTACCGGCGACGGGGAGACGCGTACCGCCCCCGGCGAGAGCCGTGAATCCGGCACGGACCCGATACGGCACCATTGACGTGCCCGTGCCACCTGCCTAGCGTGCTGAGCGGTCCCTGGATTCTCCGCAGGCAATGACGACGACGAGCTGAGCGGGGAGGGCGGATGAGCCTCTTCGAGGACGGACGGCCCTTCCTGCACGCGCTCCCCGCGGAGGACCGCCGCGCGCTGCTCGCCCTCGGCACCTCCCGCGCCTACGCCCCCGGCGAGGTCGTGCTGCGCGAGCACGACCGTACGACCTTCGTCGTGGCGATCACCTTGGGCTGGGCCACCGTCTCGGTGGAGACCGAGCGCGGGGTGCGGCTGATCCTGGCGCTGCGCGGGGCGGGCGAGGTCGTGGGCGACCAGGCCGCGGTGGACCACGGCTCGCGCAGCGCCACCGTCACCGCGCTCGGCCGGATGGAGGCGGTGGTGGTCTCCGGCGACCGGTTCCGGGCGTATCTGGCCGCGCGTCCCGTCGCGACCGTACTGATCATGCGTCAGTTCAGCTCCCGGCTGCGCAGCTCCGACGGCGAGCGGCGCTCACTCGCCTCCGAGAAGGTGCTGCAGCGGCTGGCGGCCCGGCTCGTCGAACTCGCCGAGCGCACCGGCCACTCCGGTGCCGACGGCACCATCACCATCGATCTCCAGATGCCCCAGCACGACATCGCGGCCGCCGTGGGCTCGACCCGGGAGGCGGTCGCCAAGGCGCTGCGGCTGCTGCGTGGCCAGGGCGTGGTCCGGACCGCCGCGCGCCGTTTCGAGGTGATGGACATCGGACTGCTGCGGCTGCTGGCCGAGGGCCGCGCGACGGGGGAGCAGATCCCGGCGCGCCCCCGCGACTGAGAGTCTGTGTCGTATCCCCGGTCGGATCAGCGTGCGGCAACGCGGCGAGAGGGGGCACCTCCCAGCGGTAGCTGGGGGAGCGTGCCAGGCGTCGCACGCCTGGCCGGGGATATGACACAGGCTCTGGGCGCGGGCGCGCACTCCCCCGCGTTTTGACGCGACTGTGTAAACGGCTACAGCCGTCCCGCCGTTCCCCGGCGACCCTGGAGTCGGCACAGGGCGCGGGACCGTGGGCGACGGGGGTGCGCACGGCCCGGCCGCTGTCCGGTGACGGTCTGCCGGACGAGGCCTGAGCGCCCCGCACCGGAGAAGGGCGGCGGGGTGGGCAGGGGGACGAGCCCCGCCGCCCGCTTCCGGCATTCACCGGCACCCCGACACCACCACATCGCGAGACGGGGGCCACGGCATGAAGGACGGCGGGCGATGAGCGCACCGGAAGACGTGAGCGCACCGGAAGAGGTGAGCGCCCCGGCACAGTCACGGGGACGACGGCTGGACATCCCCCAGGGCGGCCCGCTGGACGGGGCGGGCCAGCCGGGCGGTGCCCGTACGGCGCGCGAGGCCCGCGCCCATCTGCACATCGCCTACGGCCCCGCCCGGCTGTGCGCCGATCCGGCGCCGCATCCCCTGCCCGAAGGCCCGGTGCCGCGCGAGGAGCTGGCCCGGCTGCGCCGGCTCCACCGGGCCGTCCCCGGACATGCCGCGATGCGCGACCATCTGCGCCGCACCCACCTGGTGGCGCTGTGCGGCGAACCCGGCACCGGCCGCGCCTGGACCGGGCTCGCCCTCCTCGTCGAGCTGGCCGAGCTGACCGGCGGCGGGGTCTCCCGGCTCGGATACGTCGGCCCGGACGGGGCGTCCGGAGTGGAGAAGACCGAGCGCGGCCATGGCTATCTCCTCGAACTCCCCGCCGACCAGGCCGAATCCACGGCCGAGCCCCTGCTGGACCGGCTGCGCGGCCACTTCGCCGAGCACGAGGCGTTCTGCGTGGTGCTGGTGGCGGGCGGCCCGGCAGCCGACCGGCTGCTGCGCGGCCGCCGCCACGCCGTGGCCTACCGGCCCCCGGCCGCCGCCGACGTCCTCGACCGCCACCTCACCGAGCTCCTCGCCGACCGCCCCGCCGGACTGCTGGAGACGGCCCGCGCCACCGCCCGCCGCCCCGAGCTGGCCGAGGCGCTCGGCCTGGACGAGCCACGGCCCGGCGAGGCCGCCCGGCTGGCCGGGCATCTGGCCGCGCACGCCGAGGGCAGGGCGTCCGACGAGCGGCTGCTGGAGCACTGCCGGTCGTTCGCCCCGCACCAGGCCCGGGAGTGGTTCCTGGAGGCCGGGGCCCCCGGCGCGCTGCCCGCCGCGCTGCCCGCGCTGCGCGCCGCCGCGCTGCGGATCGCGCTCGCCGTCTTCGACGGCTCGGCGCACAGCGTCATGGCGGAGGCCGCCGAGCTGCTGGCCTGGGAACTGGCCGTCACACTCGATCCGCAGTACGCACCCGGCCGCCCGCTGTTCTCCGCCCGCCCCGCGGCCTGCCTCGCCACGGCGCGCGCGGTCCACGGCGAGGGGGTGGAGGACCTCGGGGACGCTTCGTTGCCCGTGCGCGCGGTGTGGTTCGAGGGGCGGCGGCTGGCGCCCGCCGTGCTCCACGAGTCCTGGGACGCCCACCACAACCTGCGCGGCCCGATGGCCCGTTGGCTGCGCGCGCTGTGCGACGACCCGCGCCCCCAGGTGTGGGTGCGCGCGGCGGTCGCCGCGGGCGTGCTGTGCGCCCGCGACTATCTCTACGGCCTGGTCGAACTGGCGCTGCCGCTGGCCCGCACCGACAGCCCGGTGCAGCGGATGGCCGCGGCCACCGCGCTCGCCGAGGCGTCCCGCGCCCCGGAGGTGCGCCCCGCCGTGAACGGGCTGCTGCACGCATGGGCGCGCGGCGACGACGAGCGGGAGCGCGAGACCGCCGCGCTCGCCCACGGCTACGGCCTGGCGGCGGGCTCGGTCGCGGCGTCCCTGGAGGAACTCGGCCGGCTCGCCCGCGCCGACGACGGCCGTACCACCTCCTACAGCGTGGTGCGGCTGCTGGCCGGGGCCGAGCCGGAGACCGTACTGGCCGCGCTCACCCACTGGCTGCGCGACACCCGGCGGGCCCGCCGGGACCTGGCGCTGCTCGCGACGCTGCGCGCGGTCACCGCCCGCACCTCGCATCTGTGGGGTCTTGGCGAGGTGCCGGAGCTGGAGCCGTACGCCGCCTGGCCGCTGGCCACGGCGCTGCTCGCGGCTCACCCGGAGTGCGGGCCACGGCTGGCCGAGCTGCTGCGGGCCGCGCTGACCTGGGCCAGATCCGCCGGTGCGGCCGAGGACGCGCTGGTCGGCTGGATCCGGCGGGCGGCGGGGGACGAGCGGCAGCTGGCCGTGTTGTGCGACTTCCTTCCCCGGCTGGCGCAGGACGGCGACGAGCCGCTCGACGCCGGGGCGGCCACGCGGATACGGGAGGTGCTGGAGGCACTGTGAGGAGAACGTCGATGGTGAAAGAGACAGAGGACCCGACAGGTACCGAGACCACCCACGAGACCACCCACGACCACGCCCACGACCACGCCCACGAGAGGCCGGCGAGCGCGGGGGCGCGCCGGATCTCGGTCACCGGGGCGCGGATGCTGCGCGAGGCGTTGCGCCACGGCGGGGACGCCCTGTCCGCGGCGGTGCGGGAGGCCGACGACGGCCTGTTGCTGAGCGCGCTCGACGAGGGGCTGCCCGCCGAGCGGGCCACCCGCGTCGTGGTCGAGCTGGTGCGCCGCGCACCCGAGCGCGGACCGGAGCTGGCGGACGCGGTCTGCGAGAAGGTGCTGCTCGCCCAGCTCTATCTCGACCCGCCGCACCGCGCCCCGGGCGGCGCGGGCGGACCGGCCCCGGACCCCGACCGCAGGCTGCGGGTGCGCAACGCGCTGATGCTGTACGAGGGGCTGGTCCGCCCGTACGCGCGGCGCGGCGCGGTGCCGGAGCTGATGGCCTGCGTCCTGCCCGGCCTGTGGACGGCAGGGGACGGCGCGGGCCGCGAGGTGGTACGCCGGATCGTCGGCACCCGGCAGAGCACGGGGTTCGGCGAGAAGGGCTGGAAGGCGCTGTTCGGCGGCGTGGCCGAGGAGTCCCGGGAGCACCGGGAGGCGGCGGCCCGCGCCGCCCGGCGCGCGGCACGGCGGCGATGGCGGCGCGGGAGCGCCGACGACGGCAGCCGTATCGATCTGAAGCCCGGCCAGCTGTGGGTCTCGGCCCTGCTGGGGTTCATCGCGGTGGCGCTGGTGCTGATCGTGGTGATCGCGGCCCGCTGAGCGCCCGACGCGGACCGCACCCCGCCCCCGCCGACGCGGACCCGGACCCCGCCGGGGTCGACACGGACCCCGCCCCCGCCGGGGCCGACACAGGTCCCGCCCCCGCCGGGACCTGCCGGTGGGCCGCGATGGTGCTTCCCGCGCGGCGCGTATTCCCGCCTTCCGGCGCACCGGGCTGCTGGCGGTCTTCCGTTCTCGTGGCGGAATCGTGGTGGTCGACCGGATGCTTGCTCCCTGCCTGTGGTGGGCCGCGATGGTGCTTCCCGCGCGGCGCGTATTCCCGCCTTCCGGCGCACCGGGCTGCTGGCGGTCTTCCGTTCTCGTGGCGGAATCGTGGTGGTCGACCGGATGCTTGCTCCCTGCCTGTGGTGGGCCGCGATGGTGCTTGCCGCGTGGCGCGTATTCCCGCCGCCCGGCGCACCGGACCCTGGCGGGGCTTCCGCCCCGCGGCGTGGCGGCTCTCCCGCCGCGGCGGGACCAACGGGGACCGCCCGCCGCCCGCTCACCGCCCCCGGCGGCCCGCGTGGCGCCTTCCACGCGGCGCGCGCGTTTCCCCCGCCGCTCCGCCGAAGGCGGTCCGCGCGAGAGATCGACAGTTCCGTGGCGCGGAGCGTTCACAATGGGCCGCGAGCGGCGAAGATGGGGTCATGGGATTCCATGTCGACTCCGAGGCCGGGCGGCTGCGCCGCGTCATACTGCACCGCCCCGACCTGGAGCTCAAGCGGCTCACACCCACCAACAAGGACGCCCTGCTCTTCGACGACGTCCTGTGGGTGCGCCGTGCCCGCCAGGAGCACGACGGCTTCGCCGATGTGCTGCGGGACCGCGGGGTCGAGGTGCATCTCTTCGGGGACCTGCTCACCGAGAGCCTGACCCTGCCGGACGCGCGGGCGCTGGTGCTGGACCGGGTCTTCGACGAGAAGGAGTACGGGCCGCTGGCCACCGACCATCTGCGCGTCGCCTTCGACGAGCTGACCGCTCCGGAGCTGGCCGAGGCGCTGATCGGCGGCATGACCAAGCGGGAGTACCTGGAGCGGTACCCGGAGCCGATCTCCGTCCGCTTCCACGCCATGGAACCCGATGACTTCCTGGTCAACCCGCTGCCGAACCACCTCTTCACCCGGGACGCCTCGGCGTGGGTGTACGACGGGGTGTCGATCAACGCGATGCGCTGGCCCGCCCGCTGGCACGAGACGGTGCACTACGAGGCGGTCTACCGCCATCACCCGCTCTTCGCGAAGGAGGACTTCCACGTCTGGTCGGAGGGCCAGGCCGCGTACCCCTCCACCATCGAGGGCGGCGATGTGCTGGTGCTCGGCAAGGGCGCGGTGCTGATCGGGATGAGCGAGCGGACCACCCCGCAGGCGGTGGAGATGATCGCCCACCGGCTCTTCGAGGCCGGTTCGGCCCGGACGATCGTGGCGCTCGACATGCCCAAGGGGCGGGCCTTCATGCACCTGGACACCGTGATGACCATGGTGGACGGGGACACCTTCACCCAGTACGCGGGGCTGGGGATGCTCCGCTCGTACACCATCGAGCCGGGCGCGGGCAGCCAGGAACTCAAGGTCACCGACCATCCGCCGGAGCATATGCACCGCGCGATAGCCGCGGCCCTCGGCCTGGACTCCATCCGAGTGCTCACCGCGACCCAGGACGTCCACGCGGCCGAGCGCGAGCAGTGGGACGACGGCTGCAATGTGCTCGCGGTCGAGCCGGGCGTGGTGGTCGCCTACGAGCGGAACGCGACGACCAACACCTACCTGCGCAAGTGCGGGATCGAGGTCATCGACATCCCGGGCAGCGAGCTGGGCCGGGGCCGGGGCGGGCCGCGGTGCATGAGCTGTCCGGTCGAGCGGGACCCGGTGGAGCCGTAGGGTCGAAGTTTCGCCTTCGAGCCAGCCGTAGGGCCAGGATTCTCCTTCGAGCCGTAAGGCCAGGATTCACCTACCCGTCTCCGCATATATGCAGAGCGTCGTATATGCTTCCATGGTTCCGGGCCGCGGCACCCCGCCGTAGCCGCTGATCCGCCACGTGTTCGCCGTGACCTAGGAGCCACCCTTATGGCGATTGACCTCACCGGCCGCCACTTCCTCAAGGAGCTGGACTTCACCGCCGACGAGTTCCGCCGCCTGATCGACCTGGCCGCCGAGCTGAAGGCGGCCAAGCGCGCGGGGACCGAGGAGCGACGGCTGCGCGGCAGGAACATCGCCCTGATCTTCGAGAAGACCTCCACCCGTACCCGCTGTGCCTTCGAGGTCGCGGCCGCCGACCAGGGCGCCTCGACGACCTATCTCGATCCGGTCGGCTCCCAGATCGGTCACAAGGAGTCGGTGCGGGACACCGCGCGGGTGCTCGGCCGGATGTACGACGCGATCGAGTACCGGGGCCATGGCCAGGGCGTCGTCGAGGAGCTCGCCGCCCACGCCGGGGTGCCCGTCTACAACGGCCTCACCGACGAGTGGCACCCCACCCAGATGCTCGCCGATGTGCTGACCATGAACGAGCACAGCGACAAGCCACTGGATCGGGTCGCCTACGCCTACCTCGGCGACGCCCGGTACAACATGGGCAACTCCTACCTCGTCACCGGCGCCCTGCTGGGCATGGACGTCCGCATCGTGGCGCCCAGCCTGTTGTGGCCCGACAACACCATCGTGGAGCTGGCGCGACAGCTCGCCACCGCCTCCGGCGCCCGGATCTCGCTCACCGAGAACGTCGAGGAGGGCGTGCGCGGCGCGGACTTCGTCGCCACCGATGTGTGGGTGTCCATGGGCGAGCCCAAGGAGGTCTGGGACGAGCGGATAGCGCTGCTCGGGCCGTACGCGGTGACGATGGATGTGCTGCGCGCCACGGGCAACGACGCGGTGAAGTTCCTGCACTGCCTGCCGGCCTTCCACGACCTGGGCACCGATGTCGGCCGGGAGATCCACGAGCGGCACGGGCTGACCGAGCTCGAGGTCACGGACGAGGTCTTCGAGTCCGAGCACTCCGTCGTCTTCGACGAGGCGGAGAACCGGATGCACACGATCAAGGCGGTGCTGGTCGCGACGCTCGGCGCCCGGTAGCGCTCGGCGGGCGGTCCTCCGCCGTCGGTGGGCGGTCCTCGGCCGTCCTACGGGCGGCCCTCAGTCCTCCGTGGGCGGGAGGACGAACCAGACGGCCTTGCCGTAGGGGGTCGGCCGGTAGCCCGCGTCGGCGCTGAGGGTCCGGATCAGCAGCAGACCGCGTCCGCCCTCGGCGAGGCCGTCGGGTCTCTTGGGCCCCTCGGGGCGCCCCAGCGAGTCCAGCCCGCCGGGCGGATTCGGGTCCTGGTCGTGCACCTCGACCTGCCAGTCCCCGGTCGGCACCAGCTCCACCACCAGCTCTATCGGCTCGTCACCGGTCGTGTGCCGCACCGCGTTGGCCACCAGCTCGGCCGTCAGCAGCTCCGCCGTGTCGCCGTCCACGGGCGCCCCGATGTCGGCCAGGGTGTTCCGGATCAGCGCACGCGCCAGCGGTACGGCGGCCGTCGTGTGCGGCAGGGCGAAGCGCCAGGTGGCGGCGTGGGAGGGATCGGGCACGGAAGGCGTCCAGTCGGTCGGCGTGAAGCGGAGTACCGCAGCCCTTGACGGTATGAAGCGGACGATAGTTCCGGAAGGGGCTGTGGGCCACTCTTGACGGGACCTAGGGACCGAAAGGCGCATTCACGCTATACGAGGCAAATAGGCGGATCGGTTCCGACGACTCCAGTGAGGGCTTCAGGCGCGCGCCGCCCATGCCCCTTCGGTGAGTCCGAGCAGCCGCTCGACCGTGGCGGCGTCCGGCAGCGGGCCGTGATCCCCGGTCACCCTGAGCGCGGACCCGGCCGTGATGTGGCCGAGTCGCAGCGCCGAGGTCAGGGCCCCGCCGCGCAGCAGCCCCGCCAGGAAACCGGCGGCGAAGGCGTCCCCCGCGCCGACCGGCTCCACCACCTCCGTGTGCGGGGCGGGCACCGTGACCTCCGGCCCGTCGCCGAAGGCGGTCGCCTCCCGCCCGCCGTCCTTGACGACGAGCAGCCGCGGACGCGGCAGCAGCTCGCGTACGCCGCCCGCGTCGAGGTCCGCGCCCCACAGGTGCTGCGCCTCGTCGAGGCCGACGAAGACGATGTCGGCGCGGTCGGCCAGGTCGCGCAGGACCGTGGCGGCCGTGCCGTCCGGCCACAGCGCGGGGCGGTGGTTGACGTCGAAGCTGATGGCGTGGGCGCGGTCGGCCCGAGGGGTCGCGAGCGCCCGTTCCACCAGGGCGCGGCAGGACGCGGAGAGCGCGGGCGTCACGCCCGTGAGGTGCACGAGGGCCGCCGACCCGAGCCGCGGATCGTCCAGGAGCTCGGGTCCCAGCGCCGAGGCCGCCGAACCGCGCCGGTAGTAGTGGACGCGGGTGCCCGTGGGGCCGGGGTCCTTCACCAGCAGGCCCGTCGGCCGGTGCGGGTCGGAGCGTACGCCCGAGACGTCGACGTTCGCCGCGGCGACGGCGGTACGCACCCGCCGGCCGAACGGGTCGTCGCCGAGGGCCGAGAGCCATACGGCGGAAACGCCCAGGTCCGCGAGGTACATCGCCACGTTGGACTCCGCGCCCGCCACGGAGAGCCGCAGGCTCTCGCCGGTGTCCAGCGACGCGGGCGGTTCCGGGGCGAGGGCGGCCATCGTCTCGCCGACGCAGACCACGCTGCCGTCGGCGGGAGGCCAGGACGCGGCGGTCCGCGATTCCGCGCCACCAGCGACCGGCCGCCCCCCGGTTGGCCGTGACGCGGCCGCCGGTGCCGCCCCATCGTCACCGGCCACCACGCTCGGCGCGGGTGGGCGCGCTCGGCTAAGCGCTCCGCTGGAAGTGCCGCGATGCGTCGTCGGCCGTCCGCGGCGCCGTCGTGGCTGGTCGCGCCCCGCGGCGGAGCCGCATGTCGATACGGCCCCGCGCCCCTGCGGGGCGCTGCCGAACCGTAGCGGACTTCGCCCGAACCGCTCAGTGCCCACGGCACGCGACCCGCTCACCACCGGCCCCGATCGGCCCGGCCCCGATCGGCCCGGCCCCGATCGGCCCGGCCCCCGATCGGCCCGGCCGCCGGGCGGTACTCCGCCGCTGGTGGTCCCGGCACTTCCACCCGGACCGAGAACAGGGCGCCGTCGTACGGGCCCGGTGCCGCGAGGCCCACTGTGGCCGTCGTGATGTGCAGGACGTCCCCCTGGAGACACACCCCGGCGGGCTGGCTCGCGGGCAGCCGCACGGTGCGTTCCAGCGTGCCGTCCGGCAGGTGACGGCGTACCGTCCCTGTCCCCCAGACCGCCATCCACACCGCGCCCTCGTCGTCGACGGCCATCCCGTCCGGGCTGCCGTCGTCGACCGTGAGATACGTCGTCGGCGAGCCGAGCGTGCCCGTCGCCGGGTCGACCGGGTAACGGCGGACGACACCGCGGGCGCTGTCGGCCAGGTACATGGTGCGTCCGTCGGCGGTGAACGCGGGCCCGTTCGGAATGGTGATGTCCGCCAGCACCCGCACCACCGTGCCGTCGTGGTCCACCCGGTAGAGGGAGCCCGCGTCCTCGTCGGCGTCGTAGGCCATGCTGCCCGCCCAGAACCTGCCGGACGGGTCGGCGGTGCCGTCGTTCATGCGCCGGGCGGGGCGGGCATCCGCCTCGGGCCGCGCCAGCCAGGTGGCGGCGGCGTCGGGGCCGAGCAGACAGATCCCGGTGCCCGCGGCGGCGATCCAGGTGCCGGGCCGGCCCGCGACGGGCGCCACCGCGCCCAGCGGGACGGGCAGCTCGGCCAGCGTCTCCAGGGGCGCGGTGGGGTCTTCGGGGGCCGTCAGCAGATGGCCCTCGAGGATGTCGACGAGCACGAGGGCTTTGCCGGTCCAGCGGATGCCCTCGCCCAGGCCGAGCCGGTCGGGGCGGGTGGGGCGGATGGGGCGGATGGGGCGCGGGTCCTCGATCACCGGGTGGCCTCCTGGACCGCGGTGCGGAAGGCGCGGGCGCGGGCGCGCAGGGCGTCCGCGCCGCCGCCGCCGTCGGCGGCGTCGCCGACGAGGGGCGAGCCGACGCCGACGGCGGTCGCCCCGGCGGCGAGGTAGGCGCGGGCCGCGGCCTCGTCGACGCCGCCGACCGGTACGAACACCTCGTACGGGAACGGTCCCCGCAGCGCCTCGAGATAGCCGGGCCCGCCCGCCTGGGCGGCCGGGAAGATCTTCAACGCCTCGGCGCCGAGCGCGCGTGCGCCGATGACCTCGGTCGGGGTCATGACACCGGCCAGCACCGGGAGGCCCAGTTCGCGCGCGGTGGACATCCCCTCGCCCAGGCCGGGGGTGACGGCGAAGTCGGCGCCCGCCCGGTGGGCGGCGCGGGCGTCGTCGGCGGTGAGCACGGTGCCCGCGCCGAGGGGGCGGCCGGGGCCGAGGGCCTCGCGGGCCCGCTCGATGACGGTCAGGGCGTCCTCGCCGGTCAGCGACACCTCGATCAGTTCGATGCCCTCGTCGGCCAGGGTCAGTACGGTGCGCAGCGCGGCCTCGGGGTCGCTGCCGCGCACGATGGCGACCAGCCGATGGGCGGCCAGGGCGGCTCGCAGGTCCACGGGCGGAACTCCTCGTAGGGTGGGGCGGGTTCAGGGGCAGTGGCAGGTCGCGGTCAGCGTGAGCCGCCAGCGGACCTCGCCCGAGGCGGGGACCAGCGCGGCGTCGCCGGGACCCGCGTCGGCGAGGTCGAAGGCGCGGCCGAGCATCGGCTCGACCCCTGTGCTGCGGTACGGGCTCTCGGCGGGGAATCCGCCGAGGTTGCGCCACACGGCGACGGACAGCGGCTGCCCGTCGTCGGCCTCGAGCGCGAGGGCCAGGCATCGCGTGCCGTCGTGGACACATGCGCGCGGGGTGTCCACGACCGCGCCGACCGCGGTGCCGTCGTCCGGCCCGAACCGGTCGAGGGCCGGGCCCAGGGGTGCGGGCCAGTCGCCCTCGACCCACGGCGCCCCGGCCGGCCAGGGCCGGTCCAGCAGTGGCGCGGCCTCCGGGAAGAGCCGGGTGCGCGCCCCCTCGCGCAGCCGCAGGGTCGCGCGCGGGGTCAGGTCGAGCAGGGCGTGGGCGGCCCAGATGAAGCGGAAGCCCGGATCGGCGCGGAGGACGTAGCCGGCCTCGGCGCCGTCGGGCGTAGCGCGGATCGTGCGCGTCAGCGCGAACCGGTCGCAGCGCACGGTGTCCGCGTCCCCCTCGCGCCGCCACGGGCGCGACCAGGCGTCACCGTGGTCGGGGGTGCCGCGGACGGTGGGGACGCACTCCTCCAGGCCGCCCGCGTCCACGAAGGCGTCCCCGGGCGACGCCCGCTCCCGCTCCGGCGCCGGGCGGTGCCAGAGCCATTCGTGTCCGTCCGCGCGGAGCGAGGTCCAGCGGCCGCCGTGCGCGGAGTCGGTGACGATCTCCAGCACGCCGTCACCACTCCGCGAAGGAGCCGTCGGGGTGCCGCCAGACCGGGTTGCGCCAGGCGTGGCCGGTGCGGTCGGCCGCGCGTACGGCCGCCTCGTCGATGGTGATGCCGAGGCCGGGGGCGTCGCCGCGCGGCGCATGGCCGGCGACGAAGCGGAACGGCTCGGGGTCGACGAGGTAGGACAGCAGATCGGCGTCCTTGTTGTAATGGATGCCGCGGCTCTGCTCCTGGATCAGGAAGTTCGGCGTCGCGAACGCCACCTGGAGGCTGGCGGCCAGCGCGATGGGGCCGAGCGGGCAGTGCGGGGCGAGCTGGGCGCCGTAGGTCTCGGCGAGCGAGGCGATGCGGTGGACCTCGGAGATGCCGCCCGCGTGGGACAGGTCGGGCTGCGCGACGGCGATGCCGGCGGCGAGGACCGGCAGGAACTCCGCACGCCCGTACAGCCGTTCACCGGTGGCGAGGGGCACCGGGCTCGCGGCGACCAGGCCGGGGAGCAGATGGCCGTGCTCGGGGACGACGGGCTCCTCCACGAACAGCGGGTGGAGGGCGGCCAGTTCGGGCAGGACGCGGCGGGCCCCGGCGGCGGTGAAGCGGCCGTGGAAGTCGACGGCCACGTCGCGGTCCGGGCCGAGCGCCTCCCGGGCGGCGGCCACACGGTCCACGACCGCGGCGGTCTCGGCCGGGGTGGGCATCGGGGAGGTCGCCCCGGCGCCGTTCATCTTCACCGCCGTGAAGCCCGCCTCGACCTGCGCGGCTATCTGCTCGGACAGCTCGGCGGGCTCGTCGCCGCCGACCCAGGCGTACACCCGGACGCGGTCGCGTACGGGGCCGCCCAGCAGGGCGTGCACGGGGGCGCCGTAGGTCTTGCCCGCGATGTCCCACAGGGCCTGGTCGAGACCGGCGACGGCGCTGGACAGGACGGGTCCGCCGCGGTAGAAGCCGCCCTTGGTGAGCACCTGCCAGTGGTCCTGGATGCGCAGCGGATCCTGGCCGATCAGATAGCCGGCGAGGACGTCGACGGCCGCGCGGACCACCTCGGCGCGCCCCTCGACGACGGGCTCGCCCCAGCCGACCACGCCGTCGTCGGTCTCGACGCGGCAGAACAGCCAGCGCGGTGGCACGAGGAAGGTCTCGATACGGGTGATCTTCACTGGCGGGTGGGCCTTTCCGTGTCGTCGGGGGAGCCGCCGATGTCGGGGGAGCCGGCGATGTCGTGGGAGCCGCCGATCCGGTCCAGGTCGCGACCGGCCTGGTCGAGCAGGGCCCGCATGGCGGCCTCGGCGGCCCGCGGGTCCCGGGCGCGTACGGCGTCCAGGACCGCGCGGTGGGCGGGGACCGGATCCTCGCTGTGCGGGGAGCTGTGCACGATGCGATCGCGGTAGGCGAGGCCCGACTCGATCACCATCTCCATGCGTTCGAGCAGTTCGTTGTGGGTGGCCGCGAGCAGCGCGCGGTGGAAGGCGAGGTCGGCCTCCACCGCGTGGGCGGCGTCGGAGCCGCCCTGCCCCATCGCGTCCACGGCGGCGTCCAGGGCGGCGAGGTCGGCGTCGGTGCGCCGCTCGGCGGCCAGCCGTACGGCCGCCGGCTCGATGATGCCGCGCACCTCGGCGAGGTTGTGCAGCAGCGCGCTGTCGGCGTCGGTGGTGCGGTCGCTCTCGAACTGCCAGCGCAGGACGTCGGCGTCGAGCAGGTTCCAGTCCGAGCGGCTCCGCACGAAGGTGCCGCGCTTCTGACGGGCGTCGACCATCCCCTTGGCGGCCAGGACCTTCAGCGACTCGCGCAGGGCGGTGAGGCTGACATCCAGTTCGCTCTGCAGGGCGACCAGGTCCAGGGTGGACCCCTCGGGGAGGTCGCCGCTCAGGACGCGGCGGGCGAGGGCCTCCACGGTCTGGCCGTGCACGCCGCGGCGGGCGTAGGGCGTCATGTCGTACTGCCTTTCTGGTGCGAGCTGATCGCGGTGGTCATGCGGAGGACTTGACGACGCTCCAGCCGCCGTCCACGAGAAGACTCGCACCCGTGATGTACGAGGACTCGTGGGAGCCGAGGAAGGCGATGGCCGCGGCCACCTCCTCGGGGGTGCCGAACCGCCCGGCCGCGGTCTCGGCGACGCTGCGCGCGCGGTCCTCGGGGGAGACCCGGTCCCAGGCCGCCGTCAGGATCGGGCCGGGCAGCACCGCGTTGACCCGCACCTCGGGCCCGTACTCGACGGCGAGCTGACCGCACAGGGACAGCAGCGCCCCCTTGGAGGCCGCGTAGGCGGGGTGGCCGGGGATGCCCTTGTGGGCGTGGACGGACGAGGTCAGGACGACGGCTCCGCGGCGGGCGCGCAGATCGTCCAGGACGGCCCGGAAGCCGAGGAAGGCGCCGGTGAGGTTGACGGCGAGCTGCCGCTGCCAGGAATCCAGGGACGTTTCGTGGGCGGGGGCGACGTCGACGGTGTAGGCATTGCTGACGAGCACGTCGACCGGGCCGAAGTCGCGGGCGGCGGCCGCGATCCGCCGCCAGCCCTCCTCCGTGGAGACGTCGGCGGTCACGAAGCGGGCGCGGCCGCCGTCCTCCCCGATCCGCTCGGCGACCGCCGTGCCGCGCTCCTCGGCGATGTCGGCGAGCACGACGGCGGCGCCCTCCTGGGCGAGGCGTTCGGCGGTGGCGGCGCCGATGCCGGAGGCGGCTCCGGTGACCACGGCCGTGCGGTCGGTGAAGCGGTCACCGCGGCGGCGGGGCGGTTCCATCGTGGGTCGGGCTCCTTCGCTGTACGTCGGGGGGTGTGCCGTCGGAAGTCTCTACTGCCGCATCAGCACCACCAGTTCGGCATCGTGGTCGGCGCTCCAGGCGAACGGCAGCCCGTAGTGCAGCAGATGGGCGCCGCTGTAGGTGGTCGCCGACGCGTCGTCCCGGTAGCGGGCGGCCGGGTCGAGGCCGCGCAGCCGGAGCCGGGCCGGACGCCCCGGGACGAGCGGGGCCCCGTCCAGGCGGCCGGTGCCGAGCGCGGCGACGACGGTGCGTCCGTCGGGGCCGTCGTACTGCACCCCGCAGGTGGCGTCCAGCGGGCTGCCCAGGAGCCGGGCCTCGCCGAGGTGGATGACATCGCGCACCTCCTTGTAGCGGGCGATCCAGCGGGCGGCCTCGGCGCGCCGCCCGGCGTCCCAGTGGCGCAGGTCGGCGCCGATGCCGAGGACTCCGCACATGGCGGTGACGAAGCGGAAGGCGAGGCTGCGCGGACGGGGGTCGAAGACGCCGGGGGCGTCGGTGACCCAGGAGCTCATCACATGCGGGGCATGGGCGTGCAGGAAGCCGTACTGGACGGCCAGCCGGTCAAGCGGCGCGGTGTTGTCGCTGGGCCAGACGACGTCGGTGCAGGCGATCGTCGCGTGGTCGACGCGTGCGCCGCCGCCCGCGCATCCCTCGACGGTGACCCGGGGGTGGGCGGCGCGCAGCCGGTCCAGGACGCGCAGATAGCCCGCGACGTGCTGGGCGTCCAGGTCGAGGTGGTCGGCCGGACCGGCGCCGGGGCGGCCGCGCTCGGTCGGCGGCCGGTTCATGTCCCACTTGAGGTAGCTGATGTCATGGCCGGTCAGCAGCCGGTCCAGGGTGGCGATGACGAAGTCCTGGACATCGGTCCGGCCCAGGTCGAGCAGGAGCTGGTGGCGCACCAGCCGGGCCGGACGGCCGTCGATCCGGTACACCCAGTCCGGGTGCTCGGCGTACAGCGCGCTGCCGGGGCTGACGGCCTCCGGCTCGATCCACAGGCCGAAGTCCAGGCCCAGGGCACGGATGTCCGCCACGAACCGGCCGAAGCCGTCCGGGAACGCCACCGGGTCGGGGTACCAGTCGCCCAGCCCGCCGGTGTCGTCGGCGCGGCCGGTGAACCATCCGTCGTCGACGACGAACAGCTCGGCCCCGATGTCCGCCGCCGCCTTCGCCAGCTCCAGCTGCCCCGCCGCGTCGACGTCGAAGGCGGTGGCCTCCCAGGAGTTGTAGAGGACCTTGCGGGGGCGGTGCAGCCGCTCGCCGGTCAGCCGGCGTTCGTAGCGGTGCCAGACGCGGGACAGCCCGTCAAGTCCCTCGGCGCTGAAGGCGCAGGCGAGCCGTGGTGTGGTGAGGGTGTCGCCGGGCGCCAGGCGCACCCGGCCCTCGTGCGGTACGCGGCCCGCGCGGATCCGCACCGCGCCGCCGGGTTCGGCCTCCGCGGTGAGGTGCCAGTTGCCGGGCCACTCCAGGGCCAGGCCATAGGCGGGACCGTCGCCCGGGTCCGCGGCGTCCTGGACGGCGAGCCAGGGCGCGTAGGCGTGTCCGGGCACGCCCTGGCGGCTGCCCATGGTGAACGTGCCTCTGGACAGCGTGAGTTGGGTGCGCTGGAACTCCTGCGACCACTGGCCCGCCAGATACGTCAGCCGGGCCCCGGCGGTGACGGGGACGTTCACGGCGGCCGAGTCGAAACGCTCCAGCCACAGCTCCTCGTCGCCCGTGCAGCTGAGCTCGGTCCAGCGGTGGATGACATCGGTGCCCGGCACCGTGGCGTAGCACAGGACCGTACGCAGGCCGAGCACATCGTCGGTGAAGGTGAGCCGCAGGCTCCCCGCCTCCTCCGTGGCCCCCTCGAAGGCCCACCACACGCCGCGGTCCGTGCCCGGTCGTGCGGCCACCAGGTCGGCGCCGGTGAACGGCCGCAGTCCGGACGGCAGGTACTCGGCGGGCGCCGCGTCGGCGGGGGTGATGAAGTGGGTGCGGTGCGACCAGTCCAGCGCGGACGGGCCGGTCTCGACGCCGAGCGGGCCCCAGGCGTCGAGCTCGGCCCAGGGGCCGTCCGGGGACAGCCGCACCGTGTAGCCGGTGTGGTCGGTGCGCAGCGTCCAGCGCTGGTTCGGCGTCACTTCACCGCTCCGAGGTTGAGACCGGCCACGAAGTGGCGCTGGAACCGGAGGAAGACGGCCACGGTGGGGGCCGCGGCGATGACGGACCCGGCGGCGATCACGTTCCACATCGACACGAACTGGCCCTGCAGCCCGATGAGGGCGGCGGTGATGGGCATCTTGGTGTCGCTGCGCAGCACGGTGATGGCCCACAGCAGATCGTTGAAGATCCAGGTGAAGGACAGGGCGCTGAGCGCGGCGAGCGCCGGGCGGCTGAGCGGCAGGATGATCCGCCAGAAGATCTGCCAGGGACCGGCGCCGTCGACGACGGCGGCCTGCTGGATCTCGACCGGGATGGATCGCATGAAGCCGTACAGGACGAAGACGTAGAAGCCGACGCCGAAGCCGATCTGCACGCCGATGAGGGCGGGCAGGGTGTCGTAGACGCCCATCAGCTCGCTCAGCTTGGACACCGGGATGAGCAGGATCTGCGGTGGAAGCAGGTTGCCGCCGAGCATCAGCAGCAGCAGGGAGCGGCGGAAGGGCACCTCGTAGCGGCTGAGGGCGAACGCGGCCATGGCGGCCAGGGCCAGGGTCACCAGTACGCAGGGGATGGTCACGATCAGGCTGTTGATCAGGGCGCGCTGCTGGCCGCCGTCGCTCCACGCCTGCTGGAAGTTGCCGAGGGTGAAGGAGCGGGGCCAGCTGCCCAGGCCGTGGGCGGAGATGTCGTCGAAGGAGCGCAGGCTCGTCACCACGACCAGGGCGATGGGCAGCAGCCACAGAGCGGCGAGCGCCCCGGCCCCGAGGTGGAAGCCGGCGGTGGCCGCGCGGCGCCGGCGCAGGGCCGCGGAGCTGCGAAGTGCCGTCATCAGTCGGCCTCCCGGAAGGCGCGGACGAGGTAGGAGGCGATGACGCCGAAGGCCAGCACGAAGATCACGACGGCCAGGGCGGAGCCATAGCCCAGGCGCAGGGACTGGAAGGCGGTGGAGTACATATAGGTGCTCAGCAGTTCGGACGAGTGGTAGGGGCCGCCCCGGGTCAGGGACCATACGACGTCGAAGGAGCGCAGCGAGTCGATGATGATCACCGAAAGGACCACGGCGTTGACGCTGCGCAGCTGGGGCAGCGTCACATGCCGGAACCGCTGCCACCGCCCGGCGCCGTCCACCTTCGCCGCCTCGTACAGGACCGGGTCGATGCCCTTGAGCCCGGCCAGGTACAGCACCATCACATAGCCGACCTGGCGCCACAGCGCGGGCACGATGACCGCGTAGAGGGCGGTGTCCTGGTCGGCGAGCCAGGCGTGGCGCAGGCTGTCCAGGCCGACCGACTCCAGGATCCGGTTGAGGACGCCGTCGGGCTGATAGATGGCCTGCCAGACGAGGGCGGTGGCCACCAGGGAGAACACGACGGGCAGAAAGAGGGCGGCGCGGTAGAAGCCCACGCCCCGGCGCTCCTGCTGGAGGAGCAGCGCGGCGCCGAGGCCGAGCAGCGCGGACAGGCCGCCGAACAGCACCAGCCACAGCACGGTGTCGACGGCCGCGGTGCGGAAGACCTCGTCGTGGGCCATCTCGGCGAAGTTGCCCAGGCCGACGAACTCGGGCGCCGACACCCCGTCCCACTTGTTCAGGGAGAGATAGAAGCCCTGGAGCGCGGGCCAGAACACCCACAGCGACTCGGCGAGCAGCGGGACGAGAAGGAAGGCGAGGACCAGCGGGGGCGTGCGCCGGGGCCCCCGGGCCCACCTGCCGCGGGCCGGGGGCGGGGCCGGGGGCGTGCGCTCGGGCGCGGTGAGGACGGCCACGTCACGCCTTCCAGATCTTCTCGGCGTCGCGCTGCCAGTCGGTGAGGATCGAACCGATGCTCTTCGGCTTGGCGAGGAACTTGGTCAGCGCGGTGTCCGCGGTGGGCTGGAGCGCGTCGCTCGAGTCACGGTTGAAGAACTGGGTTATCTCGGCGGCCTCCTGGACGTGCTCGCGGCCCTTCCTCACCAGTGCGGTCCCGGCGTCCTTGGCGTCGGGGTGGCAGGGCAGGACGGTGCCCGACGAGCCCTTGATGTAGATCTCCTGTGCCTCCGCGGTGGCGAGGTAGCGCAGCAGCTCGAAGACCCCGTCGCGGCGTCCGGTGCGGGCGCTGGCGAAGTAGCCGTCCGTGGGCGCCTCCTCGGCGAGCGGGACCTTGGGGTCGATGACCGGGAAGCGGAAGAAGTCGATGTCGTCGAGGGCGCCCTTGGGCGCGGCGTCGGCGAAGAAGGTGCCGATGAGCATCATGCCGGTCCGGCCGGCGAGCAGGGCGGTCGTGGCGTCCTGGAAGGCGAGGGCGGTGCCGTCGGGGTCGAAGTAGGGGAGCGCCTCCTGCCAGCGGTCGAAGACCTTGCGCACCTCGGGGTCGTCGAAGCGCTGCTTCCCGGCGAGGAGGCGGCGGTGGTAGTCGGCGCCGTTGATGCGGATGTTGAGGTAGTCGAACCAGGCGGAGGCCACCCAGGGGGTGTTGCTGCCCGCGCCGAGGCCGATCGGCGTCACGCCCTTGGCCTTCAGCTTGTCGCACAGGTCGAGGAAGTCGTCCCAGCTCTTGGGCTCCTTGACGCCCCATTTGGCGAAGTTGGACTTCCGGTAGAACATGCCCCACCAGTAGTAGGTGCTGGGCACGAAGACCTTCTTACCGGCGGTCGAGGTGCACTGGGTGGTCAGCGCCTTGGAGTAGCGCTTGAGGTCGGGCGAGCCGGACCACACCTCGCCGAGGTCGAGCAGCAGGTTCTTGCGCGCGTACGCGTCCGCCACCGAGCCCGGGTACCAGGTGTACACATCGGGCGGGTTGGCGGAGGTCAGATAGGTGGGGAGCTGGGTGCGGAAGGTCTCGGCGGCGACGGTGTTGAGGGTGGCGCGCCCGGAGCCCTCCTTGGCGTAGGCGGCGACGAGGTCCTCCATCGCCGCCTTCGCCTGCGGCGCGGACAGGTTGGACTGGAAGGTCACCGCTCCGCCCCCGGAGGAGCTCTTGCCGGAGGAGCCGGCGGTGACACAGCCGCTGAGCAGCGCCGTGGTCCCGGCGGCGCCGAGGCCGGCGAGGAACAGCCGTCGGCTGGGGTGTGCGTATCGCATGAAGTGCTCCTTGTGGATCCACTCGACGGGGCCCGGCCCCGCTGACGGGGCCGGGGCGCGCTCGCGGCGGATCCAGGTTCGCGTGGCGCTCGCACCACGTCAATATTAATTCCTAATTTATTTGAACTGGGTTCGGTGTACGGAGCCGTCGACCCCGCGGTACACGGCGTCGACCGCCCCGTCCGGGCCCGCGACCGCGCCGTCCGGGCCCGCGACCGCCCCGTCCGGGCCCGCGACCGCCCCGAGCGCACCGTCGAACGCGCCGCTGGGGAACTCCGGCCGCTTGCTCCACCCCTCCCAGTCGCCGTGTCCGTACCGCCGCTGCCAGAGCGTGTAGTCGGCGCCCCGCGCGTACAGCACCACCGCGTCGCCCACGGCGACCAGCGTCGGGCTGCCGCTCACCGTCCCGCCGAGCGAACTCCACTCCGACCACTGCCCGGAGGCGTCGCGCGACCGCGTCCACACCTCGTCCGCCGAGGTCCGGACGGCCACATGGATCCGGCCCCGTGCGTCCACGACGGCCGAGGGCCTGCCGTACGTCGGCCGGTCGCCCGGCGCGCCCAGCGACGACCAGCCGGACGACGGCCCCCGCTGGCTGATCCGCCCGTCCGCGCCGCGCGCGGTCAGCGTCCAGTGCGTCCCGTCGGTGAACGCCACCGAGGGCGCGTCGGTCAGCTTCCCGCCGAGGGCCTGCCAGCCGCCCCAGCGCCCGTGCGCGAAGACCCGCCGGTACGCCCGGGAGTCGGCGCCCCGCACGAAGACGTCGATCCGCCCGCCCGCCGAGGCGTGGGCGGCGGGCTGGCCGAGGATCCTCCCGTGCGCCGGGCCGCCGAGATCCTTCGTCCGCGGCCTGCCGTCGCCGCCGTCGTCCGTGTGCTGGACGAGGGTGCCGCCCGGTCCGCGGAAGAAGGTGGTCAGCGTGTCGCCTTCGCGTACGACGGCCGGGCTCGCCGAGGTCTTCCGGCCCAGGTCCGCGCCGGGGAGGGCGTCCTCGCCGGTGAGCGTGAGGAACGCGGTGCCGTGCGCCGGCACCTCGACCGTGTACGACCCGGTGTGCGTCCCGCGGCCGGCACGTGCACGCAGGTCGCGGACCGCGACCGGGCCGCCCAGCGCCACGTCGGAGAAGGTCACCGTGCGCTCGGCGGGCCGGTCCGAGCGGTTGAGCAGGACGACGGCGCGCCGACCGTGACCCGAGAGGGCCTTGCTGTAGACGTCGCCGACGGAGTCGGTGGCCACCCGCACGCCCTGGACGGCCAGCGGGTCCTGGTCGACGGCGATGATCTCCGGGTTGCGCAGCGTGCGGAGCATCGAATCGGACAGGGAGCGGGGGTCGGAGCCGATGACCAGCGGGGAGCCCATCTCGGCCCACATCACCAACTGCGTGGTGGACTCCTCCTCCGTCAGCTCCAGTGAGCCGTCGACCATGCGGCGCATGGGGATGAGGTAGTCGGGGTCGTTGTAGTGACCGGGTCCCTGCGCCTCGGGGTGCCAGGCGTTGGCGTCCATGTTGCGCAGCACATTGGGCCACTGACCGGGGCTCGGGGTGCCCCAGGCGATATCGGTGCCGGTGCGCCAGGAGTCCGCGATCGTCGGGGCGTAGGCGTAGGCGTTGTGCGCGTCCTGCTCGGGGGTGTGCGGCAGGCCCCAGTCGTCGGTGAGCGGATTGCACAGGTTCAGCAGCATCCGGCGTCCGGACTTCGCGACCGCGTCGCCGAACTCCTTGAAGGCCGGACCCGGATCGAGCTTCTCGCCGATGCCGCACAGGAAGTCGACCTTGATCGCGTCAATCTTCCAGTCCGCGAACTGCCGGGCGTCCTCGGTGTAGTGGCCACGGCTGCCGAGGCCGCAGCTCTTGCCGCCGTCGTAGGTGCCGGCGTCGGTGTAGATACCGGCCCGCAGACCGCGCTGGTGCAGATAGGAGACGAGGGCCGGGATACCGGAGGGGAAGCGGTCCGGGTGAGCCGCCAGCCGCCCCCGCCCGTCACGCGGGGTGTCGGCCTGCCAGCCGCCGTCCAGCCACACGATGTCGTAACCGCTGTCGCGCAACCCGCTGCTGACGAGCCGGTCCGCGACCGCGCGCACCTCCTTCTCGGTGGGCGCGCCCAGTCCGTAGTACGTGTTCCAGCCCATGTAGGGCGTTGGGGCGAGCCCGCTGTCGTAGTAGTCGGGCGCGCCTTGGTCCACGGCCGGATCGGCCGCGGCCGTCGGCACCGCGGTCGCGGCCAGGACCACGGCGATCGCGGTCGCGACGGCGCCGCGGACGAGGGTGCGGTGACGGGGTCTCCGTGCGGGCTGGGGTGACGTCACGTGCCTCTCCCGATGGTTGGGAAGCAGGAAGGAGACGTGACGCGGCCGCGCCCTCCGACGGCGTCGGCGGCGTCACGGCAAGGACTGTGGCCCGTGGCCGAAACCCTGTCAAGAATTATTCCTAATTTATTTAAACAGCCCCCTGCCCCACCGAGGATCGAGACGGCCCCATGCCACACCCCACCGAACCCGCGTACACGCGGGCCCCGGAGGGGGCGTCGTGCTCAGCCGTCGTCCGAGGGGTGCCGTGCGGCCTTCTTGACCGCGGCTTCCAGGTCGAAGCGGTTGAGCCCGTTCTCCTGGGCGTGCTCGGTAATGGCGGCCTGGATCGTCGCGGCGGCCGTGAACCAGCTCTGCCGCTGGGCGGCGTGCTCGGGCCCGTCGAGGCTGGTGAGCTTGGCGTGCTCGGCGTCAGCTGCTGTCTGGAGTTCGATGAGTCTGCCGAGAATATCCACGCGATGGATCATAAATCCGACACACCCGATACCCGCGCGGGTGCCTCCCTTACCTCATCAGGAGCTTCAGCATCCTCCCCGTATCCGTAAGATCTTCGACGACTTCCGTAGCACCGGCAGCCCGTAGATCGCTCGCACTGGTACGCCCGGTAGCCACCCCGATCACCCGGACGCCACAGCTCAACCCACCCGCGACGTCGTATGGAGTGTCTCCAACAAGGACGGCGTCTTCTGATGGCACCTGAGCACGCTGCAGGGCAGTGCGTACCAGCTGCGGACGCTCGTCTGCATCCTCGCCGAAGGCACCGATCGTCAGGTCGATGTGCTGGTCGAGCCCGAAGGCCATCAGCTTCACCTCTGCAGCTGCCCGGACGTTGCCGGTCATTACGGTCTGCGTGACCTCGCGATGCGCTGCGAGGGCCGCCAGTAGCAACGGCGCCCCAGGGAGGGCGTGCCCGCGCTCGCGTAGCTCGGCCGCCCGCCGGACGTGCGCGGCACCGAGTGCTTGGGCGAACTCCTCGAAGAGTGCCCGGTTGTCCGGCAGACCGTGCAGTTCCAGCGTCTCCCGGAGGATGACCGGCTCGGTCGACCCGTCGATCTTCGCCTGCTCCCGCATGGGTTGACCGGTAACCTCCTCGAAGGCTTCAGCCCAGAGTTCACGGCCGACCCCTCGGGTATCTACGAGTGTGTGGTCGATGTCCCACAACACGAGCAGCGACACTGCCTCGCCTTCCGATCGTTGGATACCGGCCCCGTTGGTGACGCGCACCATGCGCTGAGTGGGGATACGTACGGAGGTAGGCATGGTCGCATCCGATCTGCCAGTCGGCGACAGGATCAGGCACTATCGCGGCGAACGGCGACAGGACGTTGTGGCCGGGCTCGCCGGTATCTCTCCCGACTACCTGTCCCAGATCGAACGGGGGCTCAAGATCCCGTCCCTGCCGATCCTGCACGCCATCGCCCAGGAGCTCGGAGTGCCCACCGCCGCACTGCTCGCTGACACGCCCACGCCCAGCCGCGTGCCCCCGGACACCACCGAGCCCGCGATCGTGCAGGCGCTCATGGGCTACGGGCCACCTCGCAGCGCCCCCGCTGCCGCGCCGACAGCGCTACGCGAGCGTGTGGAGAGCGCCTGGCGAGCCTGGCAAAGCAGCCAGTCACGGTTCACCGACATGGCTGGTGTCTTGCCCAGCCTGATCGCTGATGCCGAGCACGCTGCGCGGGCCCACCGGTCAGCCGAGGACACCGGCCGACGCCGGGACGTCATGCGCGTGACGGCTGACCTCTACTTCCTGCTGCGGTCGTACCTGCGACGCACTGGGCGTGTGGATCTGTCGATGATGGCTGCCGATCGGGCGGTAAGGGCAGCCGAGGAGGCAGACGATCCGCTGCGGATAGCGGCTGCTCAGTGGAACCTGGGACACGTTCTCCTGGCAGCGCAGGAACCAGATGGCGCCGAGCAGGTCGCGCTACGCGCTGTCGAGGAACTACGCCAGGTGCCCATGTCCGCCTCGGATCGGGTCGCGATGTCGGGTGCGCTCCAGCTGGTGGCGGTCGTCGCCGAAGCCAGGCACCGCAACTGGTCGGCGGCGCGGGAACGCCTGCGCACCCAGGCCCGCCCAGCGGCTAGGAAGGTCGGAGAGGGAAACATCATGTGGACCGTGTTCGGTCCCACCAACGTGGACCTGCACGAAGTCAGTATCGAAATGGAAGCAGGCGAGGCGAGCGAGGCGCTGCATGTCGCGGACGAGGTGGACACCAGCGGCCTCCCGTCAATGGAGCGGTCGTTCACCTTCAATCTCGAGGTAGCCCGCTGCCACAACCTGCGCCGCGAGGACGCCGCGGTGCTCTTGAGTCTGCTGGAGCTGGAGGACTTGGCGCCGGAGGATCTGGCGCGTACTCCCTTGGCGCGAGAGCTGATGCTCACGGTGATCCGACGCGGCCGGGCCATGCACGCCCGCCAGGCGGAGAAGTTGGCAGAGCGGGTCGGAGTCTTCTGACCGGCGAGCTTGTGGTTCACCCGAACTGACAGCTCGGGTGAACAGCCCCAGACGTCTTTACGGTCAGTCATCACCCGATCACCGATGATGTCCGGGGGCTACTGTGCCGACGAATCCCCAAGTCCTGCCGTGGACACCGCCGAACACCGAAGACGTCGAGGCGTTACCGGTCGGCACATGGTGGGACGCCGTGTCCGCGCCCACCAGCGTCGCGGACCGCGCCCTGGAACTGCTCGGTGACCAGTCCGGAGCGGTCATCCAGGACGACACCTACGGCAAGACGTACTGGCTCATCGCGATCGGCACGGACACCCCCCGCGGGTGGCGGATGCGCCAGGTCCGCGTCCTCACCGAGCTCGCCGACGAGGGCACCCTCCTCGGCGTACCGCCCGCGTCCTGGGGGCCTGAACACCGAACCTACTGGCGGATCCCGCTCGGCCCCGGACAGTACCTGACCGACACCCATCACCTGGTGCCCGCCCTGCGCCAGGCCCTGGATGCCGTCCTCGGCCCGGAACCGGACGGCCGACAGCTCTGCTACCGCTGCCAACTCCCCACCGACGAACCGGTCCCAGTGTCCATAGAGCACAGCGGCAGTGTCGCCAGCGCGGCCGTCTACGCCTGCCCGACCCACGCCCGGGACTACCCGCGCGATTCCGTCGCCCAGGCCGCCGCCATGCGCCGCGCGCTCGACCGGGGCAGGACCCGATGACGGCCCCCGAGCAGGCGACGGTCTCGGCCCTGGTGGACCCCGACACGCTCACCCACGCCCAGACCAGCGGCTGGGACTGCGTGCTCTGCGGCCTACGCCTGACCGACGCGCCCAGTCGGCCGCTGGGCACCGTAACGGTCAAACGCGGCTCTGCCCACATGGTCTACGAGGTGTGGGCCTGCGCCCCCACCTGCGGCGCGGAGCCCGCGCCGCCGGAGCCCGAGCCGACGGCCTGGAGCCGCTGGCTTGGCCACGCCGTGGACTGCCCCGGCTGCCGGACCGGCGAGCGGTGTGCCGCCGGGGGCGCCCTGTACCGCGAGGTACGGGCCAACCTCCCCGAAGGGGCGCAGCCACCCCCACCCCGCCGGAAGAGCCCGGGAGACCCCCGATGAGGCCCCACCGACAGACCCCCGCAGTGCGGGCCGGGCTGCTCGTCTTCCGCGCTGCCCGGATGGGCCTGCTGCTCGTCGCGCTCACCGCGCTGCCGGTCCCCGCAGTCTGGCTCTGCTTCGCGAGCAACCCGGCCCCATAAGCCGGGTGGGTCGCTGGTGTTCCGGGCCCCGTACCGGACGACGGCGTCAGCGGCCCACCCTCCTACCCCCTGCGGCAGGTGCAGCCGGGACAGTCACCGGTCGCAGGGCAGGGACCCGGCCCCGACCATACGTCGTGGGAGGGCGCGTTACGTGGTCAGCACCGGGACGTCTCTCTCACCGAGGTCCGGTCGGTGTACTACCGGCGCCCCGGCGCCCACCGGCTCCATCCGGACATGTCCGAGCAGGACGCGCGATGGGCCCAGGCAGAGGCGCATGCCGGGTTCAATGGGCTGCTGTACACGCTGCCCGCCCTGTGGGTGAACCACCCGAACCGAAACGCCCTGGCTGCGTTCCCGCCCGTCGCCCTGGCCGCGGCGGCCCGCAGCGGACTGTCCGTACCCCGGACGCTGATCACCAACGACCTGGCCGAGGCCCGTGAGTTCGTCGCCGCGCTGCCCGGCGAAGTCGCCGCGTACAAGGCACTCGGCACCACCCACCCCAGCGACCACGACGACCGCCCACAGGCCCTGTGGACCACACAGGTCCGGCCCGGCGAGATCGACGAGTCCGTCGGGCGCACCGCCCACCAGTTCCAGGAGTGGGTGGACAAGGCATACGAGGTGCGGCTCACCGCCGTTGGGTGTCAGCTGTTCGCCGCCGAGATCCACGCCGGGTCAGCAGCCTCCCGCCTCGACTTCCGGGCGGACTACGACAGCCTGACATACAAGCCGTGCGAGCTGCCCAAGCACATCGCTCGGGGCGTCCACATGCTCATGTTCACGTTCGGCCTGCGATACGCCGCCCTGGACTTCCTCGTTAACCCACAGGGGCGCTGGCACCTGATCGAGGTAAATCCGAACGGGCAGTGGGGATTCGTCCCCGACCTGAGAGCGCCCATCACCCGAGCACTCGCTGACCTACTCGAGAGGGCCCACCCGTGAGCATCACCAACACGCCGTCCGCTGACGAACTGCGCCAGCACATGGCCGACCACCTGGCGAGGACCGGCTGTATCCGGTCCAAGCCCTGGCGCGCCGCCTTCCTCGGCGTTCCCCGCCACGAGTTCGTCTCCGACTTCACCGTCCGGGCGCAGGGCAGCCTGCACCGGTACAGCCAGGGCGACCCCGCCTGGCTGGCCGCGGCCTACCAGGACGTTTCCCTGCTGACCCAGTTCGACCAGGATGGCACCGCCACCAGCTCCTCCACGCAGCCTTCCCTCATGGCCGAGATGCTCGAGGCCCTCGATGTGCGGGACGGGGACACCGTGCTGGAGATCGGCGCGGGCACCGGCTACAACGCCGCGCTGCTCTCCCACCGCCTCGGGCCCGACCATGTCGTGACGGTCGACGTCGACCCCGAGCTGGTGGCCTCGGCGAAGACCCGCCTTCGCTCAGCCGGGTACGAACCCACCCTCGTCGCGGGGGATGGGACGGCCGGGTACCCGGAGCGTGCACCGTACGATCGGCTGCTGGCGACGTGCGGGGTGGGCCGGATCCCGACGCCCTGGCGGGACCAACTGCGCCCGGGTGGGGTGATCGTGGCGAACATCGGCTGCGGCATCGTGCGCCTGGTGGTCCGGAACGACCACTCCGCCGGCGGCACGTTCCTCTCCGGCCTGGCCACCTTCATGAATGCCCGGCCGACCCCCGACACGGTGGGAACCACCACAGGGCGGCTCGTGCAGCCGCTGCTGACGTGGTCCGGCCAGACCCGGGAGATCACCCTCCCCGCAGTCCTGGACGCCCCCGGGCCGCAGTTCCTCTCCGCGCTGCTGCAGCCGGAGGTCAACGACTTCGCTCTGGTGGCCGAGGACGGTCGGCAGACGCGATGCCTCTTCGACCCGGAGAGCTCGTCATGGGCACGGATCACCATGACCGAGGCCGGGGTCATGACCGCCTGGCTCGACCACGGTGGGCCGCGTGATCTGTGGGCCGAGCGGGAGCCGCTGCTCACCCAGTGGCGGGATGCCGGGCGGCCGGGGCATGAGCGCTACGGCCTGACGGTGGACCCGGAAGGTGTTCATACGCTGTGGTTGGACGAGCCGGATGGCGTGGCCTGGCGTCTGCCGGGCCAGTCGGCGTGAGAACTCCGGAAGACGACGATGACGACTTGGGCCTGGTCGGCGACCTCGGCGCAGCTATCAACGCGAGCAAGGACGCCAGCCTCGACTCCGAGCTACGGGGCCTTGCGGGAAGCGCCGCCGAGACCGGTGCCGAGCAGTTGGCCGATCCCAGAGGTGCCGCCGCAGCCCTTCCTGACCCGTTGCACCGCAGGTCAGAGAGGGCGCGGCGGCATTCGGTCATCAAATGTCGCGGAAGGTCTCGATCTGGGCGCCGATCGAGTTCAGCCGCTCCGCGAGGTCCTCGTAGCCGCGGTTGATGACGTACACGTTGCGCAGTACGGAGGTGCCCGGCGCGGCCATCATCGCCAGTAGGACGACCACGGCGGGGCGCAGGGCGGGCGGGCACATCATCTCGGCCGAGCGCCAGCGGGTGGGGCCCTCGACCAGGACGCGGTGCGGGTCGAGGAGTTTGACGTGGGCGCCGAGCCGGTTGAGCTCGGTGAGGTAGATCGCGCGGTTGTCGTAGACCCAGTCGTGGATCAGCGTCGAGCCCTGGGCGACGGCCGCGATCGCCGCGAAGAAGGGCACGTTGTCGATGTTGACGCCGGGGAACGGCATCGGGTGGATCTTGTCGATGGGGGCCTGCAGCTTGGACGGGCGCACGGTCAGATCGACCAGCCGGGTACGGCCGTTGTCCGCCGCGTACTCCCCGCCGCGCTCGTGGTCCAGCCCCATCTCCTCCAGGACGGCCAGCTCGATCTCCAGGAACTCCACCGGTACCCGGCGGATCGTCAGCTCCGACTCGGTGATGACGGCGGCGGCCAGCAGACTCATCGCCTCGACCGGGTCCTCGGAGGGGGAGTAGTCGACATCGCGGTCGATGTGGGCCACGCCGTGGACGGTCAGCGTCGTGGTGCCCACGCCCTCGACCTTGACGCCCAACTCCTCCAGGAAGAAGCAGAGATCCTGGACCATGTAGTTGGACGAGGCGTTGCGGATCACCGTGACGCCGTCGTGCCGGGCGGCCGCCAGCAGCGCGTTCTCGGTGACGGTGTCGCCGCGTTCGGTCAGCACGATGGCGCGGGTGGGGGCGACCGAGCGGTCGACGTGGGAGTGGTACATCCCGTCGGTGGCGGTCACTTCGAGGCCGAAGTGGCGCAGGGCGGTCATATGCGGCTGCACGGTGCGGGTGCCGAGGTCGCAACCGCCCGCGTAGGGAATCCGGAAGCGGTCCATCCGGTGCAGCAGCGGGCCGAGGAACATGATGACGCTGCGCGTCCGGCGGGCGGCCTCGGTGTCCATGGCCTCGAGGTCCAGCTCGGCGGGCGGCACGATCTCCAGATCGGCGCCGTCGTTGATCCAGCGGGTGCGGACGCCGATGCTGCCCAGAACCTCGAGGATGCGGTAGACCTCCTCGATCCTGGCGACCCTCCGCAGTGTCGTACGGCCCGCGTTGAGGAGCGTGGCGCACAGCAGCGCCACACACGCGTTCTTGCTCGTCTTGACGTCGATGGCCCCGGACAGCCGGCGGCCGCCGACCACCCGGAGGTGCATCGGGCCCGCGTAGCCGAGGGAGACGATCTCGCTGTCCAGGGCCTCACCGATCCTGGCGATCATCTCAAGACTGATGTTCTGGTTTCCCCGCTCAATGCGGTTGACCGCACTCTGGCTTGTGCCGAGGGCCTCCGCGAGCTGGGACTGGGTCCAGCCCCGGTGTTGACGGGCGTCACGGATGAGCTTGCCGATACGTGAGAGGTAGTCGTCAGTCATGGAGAAGAGGCTATCTCACATATGAGATGCGCACGCGACGTGGGAGGCGGAAGGAGTGACGGCTCTCCACTCGGGCATTGTTCTATTAGTATGCAAACAAGTGAGGAAATGTGCGGTGAAGCGAGGGGGTCGACATGCGTCCTGTCCGACGGCGCGCGCTGGTCGTCGCACTGCCCTTTGTGCTGGCGTGGGCCGTGGTCGTGGCGACCTTCGCCGGACTGCGCGACCGGCTGCCGGACCCGCTCGCCACGCATTTCGGCGCGGACGGGAAGGCCGACGGATTCACCGGTACGGGTGCGTTCCTCTCGGTGGTCACCGCCGTCCTCCTCGGCTCCGGCCTCCTCACCCTCGTGTCCACCACTCGTCTGACCAAGGGCCTCCGCGCCCAGCGGTTCGCGGTCACCCTCGGCTACGGCATGTCCGGCCTGCTGGGCCACGCCTTCGCGTCCCTGCTCGTCGCCAACGCCAACGCCGACGCCACCCGCGCCTCCCGGGTCTCCCAGCCCCTGTGGCAACTGGGCATCGCCCTCGCGGTCGCGGCCGTGATGGGCGCGCTGGGCTGGCTGCTCGCGAGCCGGGACGCGGCGTCTGTGCCCAACACCCTGATGGAGCGCGACCGCCCGGCGGCGGGGGAGCGCGGCTGAGATGCTCTTCCGCGTCGACCCCGGCTCCGCGGTCCCGCTGGCCGACCAGATCGCCGCCTCCGTACGCGGCGCGATCGCCGACGGCACCGTACGCCCCGGCGAACGCCTCCCCGCCGCCCGCGCGCTCGGCGAATCCCTCGGCGTCAACGTCCACACGGTCCTGCGCGGCTACCAACGGCTCCGCGAGGAGGGCCTGATCGAATTGCGCCGAGGCCGCGGCGCGGTCGTCACCGGCGACCGGCCCACGGCCCGCGCCCGGCTCCTGGAGGGCGTCCAGGGCCTGGTGGACCAGGCCCGCGCCCTGGGCCTCTCCGACGAGGAGGTCCTGACCCTGGTCAGAACCCGCCTCGGGGGCGGCTGAGGCCCATCAGAATTCAGAATTCGGAGGTGTCCAGCTCCAGGTCGAACGGCTCGGGGAGCGAGAGCGGAGTGCCGAAGGGGTGGGGGCCGTCCGCCTTGGTGTAGCCGAGGTTGCCAGGCGCGGAGTAGAGCGTGCAGGCGCGCTGCTGCCGGTCGACCAGCAGATACAGCGGGGCGCCGTACTCGGCGTAGCGGCGCGGCTTGACGACCCGGTCGGTGTCTCCGTTCGAGTCTGAGGTCACCTCGACGATCAGGAGGGTCTGGTCGGGGAGCAGGGCCCCGGCGTCCTTGGCGAGCTCCCGGGGGACGATGGCGAGGTCCGGCACAAACCAGTTGGGGGTGCCGGGGAGGTCCAGGTCGCCTGATCCCGCCATGCAGCCCAGGGCGTTCACCTTGGGCGCGAGGCGCTCCCGGACCTTCGCGATCGTGCTCTCGTGGTCCCAAGCAGGCGACAGCGGTTCGATGAACCCCTCGATGACCTGTACGCGGTCGAAGCCCCGGATGCGCTGGACTGCGTACTTGAGGGCGGTTTCGGGATCGTCGGCCAGGTACGCGGGTGGTCGTGTGCTCATCGGTCCTCCACGGGGTGTCGGAACGCGAGGTCTATCGCGGCGGATACGCGGCGTGCGCGGATCCGGCCCCGGGGATCACCCGTACCGGTGACGATCCCTCGTCACCACCGCCGCCAGCGTCCGCGCCGGGCCGTCGACCGCGGGGCCGTGGAGGAGTTCGGTGCGGTGGAGGAGGCGGGGGGCGATCAGGGGGGACGTGACGATGCCGGGGGTGCCCTTGGTGGCGGGGTGGGGGAGGAGGGCGAGGCCGTGGCCGGCGGCGGTGAGGGCGAGGAGGCCGCGGACATCGGTGCCCTCGTACGTCAGCGAGGCGCGGAAGCCGTCGGTCCGGCTGACCGCGCGCAGCTGCTCCAGCGGCATGGCGGCATCCGGGGCGTCCAGCCAGTTGGCGTCGGCGAGGTCGGCCAGCCGCAGGCCGAGGCGGCGGGCCAGCGGGTGGCCGGTGGGCAGGGCCACCACCAGCGGGGCCTCCGCGACCGTGACCGCGGTGAGCGGGCCCACCTCGGGCAGCGGCAGGGCGTCGGCGGGGGTGGCCGGGCCGTCGACCAGTCCCAGGTCCAGGGTCCCGGACGCCACCGCGGCCGGGATCTCCCGGCGGCCGAGGATCCGCAGGGAGGCTTTGGCGGCCGGATGCGCCTGGCGCACCCGGTCCAGGGCCGTGGCGATTCTCGGGGTCATCGCCAGTGGCGAGGCCCCCACGACCAGCCGGGCGGCGCCGGAGCCCGACAGCCGCTCGACGTCGGCCCGCGCCGCGTCCAGACGGAGCAGCAGCGGACCGGCGTGTTCCAGCAGCCGGGCGCCCGCGCTGGTGAGCATGACCGGCCGCCGGGTCAGCAGTGACGTCCGCAGATCCGCTTCCAGGGACGCGATGTGCTCGGAGACCGCCGCCGGGGTGAAGCCCAGCTCATGGGCGGCGTCGGAGAAGGATCCGCAGCGGGCCACGGAGATGAACGTGCGGAGCAGATGCGGGTCCATGGCAGCAGTATCGCGGTGGCGGGGGTGGCTCAGTCGGCGATCACCCTTACCGGTGAAGACGGGGGAACACGGGTGCACACGGGTGAGCACAACGGGGGGACACCGGTGCACATGAGTGAGCACGGGTGAACGCCGGTGCACCGACCCGGACCGCGCGCGGCGACATCCGTAGACCGTGTTCGGCCGCCCCCGTAGACCGTGCTCCGCCGCCCCCGGAGACCGCGCGCGGCGGCACCCGGACCGCGCTCGCACCCGGGCAGGGCATGACCGCGCGGGGGCGATGTACTAGAGTTATCTCGACATCGAGATATCTGCTGGAAGGCGCATAGTCGCCCCGCGCCGGTAAGGCTTACCTAACTTAGCCCTACCTTAGCGGATCGGCGCGGGCATGTGACGGCAGCATTGCGGTGGTACGCGCGAAATCATGCATGAAGGAGACTGTCGTGTCGGCGAACAGCTTCGACGCCCGCAGCACCCTGCAGGTGGGCGACGAATCGTACGAGATCTTCAGGCTGGACAAGGTCGAGGGGTCGGCCCGGCTCCCTTACAGCCTCAAGGTGCTGCTGGAGAACCTGCTCCGCACCGAGGACGGCGCGAACATCACCGCCGACCACATCCGCGCGCTGGGCGGCTGGGACTCGCAGGCCCAGCCCAGCCAGGAGATCCAGTTCACGCCGGCCCGCGTGATCATGCAGGACTTCACGGGTGTGCCCTGCGTCGTCGACCTCGCCACCATGCGTGAGGCCGTCAAGGAGCTCGGCGGCGACCCGGCGAAGATCAACCCGCTGGCCCCGGCCGAGCTGGTCATCGACCACTCCGTGATCGCCGACCGGTTCGGCACCCCGGACGCCTTCACCCAGAACGTGGAGCTGGAGTACGGCCGCAACAAGGAGCGCTACCAGTTCCTGCGCTGGGGCCAGACCGCCTTCGACGAGTTCAAGGTCGTCCCGCCCGGCACCGGTATCGTCCACCAGGTCAACATCGAGCACCTGGCCCGCACCGTCATGGTCCGGGGCGGCCAGGCGTACCCGGACACCCTGGTCGGCACCGACTCCCACACCACCATGGTCAACGGCCTCGGTGTGCTCGGCTGGGGCGTCGGCGGCATCGAGGCCGAGGCCGCGATGCTGGGCCAGCCGGTCTCGATGCTCATCCCGCGCGTGGTCGGCTTCAAGCTGACGGGTGAGCTGAAGCCCGGTACCACTGCCACCGACCTCGTGCTGACCATCACCGAGATGCTGCGCAAGCACGGTGTCGTCGGCAAGTTCGTCGAGTTCTACGGCGAGGGTGTGGCGGCCACGAGCCTCGCCAACCGCGCCACCATCGGCAATATGTCGCCGGAGTTCGGCTCCACCGCCGCGATCTTCCCGATCGACGACGAGACCATCAACTACCTGAAGCTCACCGGCCGCTCCGAGCAGCAGGTCGCGCTCGTCGAGGCGTACGCCAAGGAGCAGGGTCTCTGGCTCGACCCGGCCGCCGAGCCCGACTTCTCCGAGAAGCTGGAGCTCGACCTGGCGACGGTCGTCCCGTCCATCGCCGGCCCGAAGCGCCCGCAGGACCGCATCGTGCTCGCCGAGGCGGCGCAGCAGTTCGCCCAGGACGTCCGTAACTACGTGCCCGACGCCGAGGAGGACGAGGCGGGCAAGGAGTCCTTCCCGGCCTCCGACGCCCCGGCCGTCTCCAACGGCGTGCCCACCAAGCCGACCCTGGTGACCGCCCCCGACGGGTCCACGTACGAGATCGACCACGGCGCCGTCACCGTCGCCGCGATCACCTCGTGCACCAACACCTCCAACCCGTACGTCATGGTCGCCGCCGCGCTGGTGGCCAAGAAGGCGGTGGAGAAGGGCCTGACCCGCAAGCCGTGGGTCAAGACCACTCTGGCCCCGGGCTCGAAGGTCGTCACCGACTACTTCGACAAGGCGGGCCTGACCCCCTACCTCGACAAGGTCGGCTTCAACCTGGTCGGCTACGGCTGCACCACCTGCATCGGCAACTCCGGCCCGCTGCCGGACGAGGTCTCCAAGGCCGTCAACGAGGCCGACCTCGCCGTCACCTCGGTGCTCTCCGGCAACCGGAACTTCGAGGGCCGGATCAACCCGGACGTCAAGATGAACTACCTGGCGTCCCCGCCGCTGGTCGTCGCGTACGCCATCGCCGGTTCGATGAAGGTGAACATCACCACGGACGCGCTGGGCACCGACCAGGAGGGCAAGCCGGTCTTCCTCGAAGACATCTGGCCGACCGAGGCCGAGGTCAACGACGTCGTGGCCAACGCCATCGGCGAGGACATGTTCAACAAGTCCTATCAGGACGTCTTCGCCGGTGACGCCCAGTGGCAGGCGCTGCCGATCCCGACCGGCAACACCTTCGAGTGGGACGCCGAGTCCACCTACGTGCGCAAGCCCCCGTACTTCGAGGGCATGACCATGGAGACGAGCCCGGTCGAGGACATCGCCGGCGCCCGTGTGCTGGCCAAGCTGGGCGACTCGGTCACCACCGACCACATCTCCCCGGCCGGTGCGATCAAGGCCGACACCCCGGCCGGCAAGTACCTCACCGAGCACGGTGTCGAGCGTCGCGACTTCAACTCCTACGGCTCCCGCCGGGGCAACCACGAGGTCATGATCCGCGGCACCTTCGCCAACATCCGGCTGCGCAACCAGATCGCGCCCGGCACCGAGGGCGGCTTCACCCGCGACTTCACGCAGGACGGGGCTCCGGTCTCCTTCATCTACGACGCCTCGCAGAACTACCAGGCGGCCGGCGTCCCGCTGGTCATCCTGGCGGGCAAGGAGTACGGCTCCGGCTCGTCCCGCGACTGGGCCGCCAAGGGCACCGCGCTGCTCGGCGTCAAGGCCGTCGTCGCCGAGTCGTACGAGCGCATCCACCGCTCGAACCTGATCGGCATGGGCGTCCTCCCGCTCCAGTTCCCCGAGGGCGCCTCGGCGCAGTCGCTGGGCCTGACCGGCGAGGAGACCTTCGACATCACCGGCGTCACCGCGCTCAACGAGGGCGGCATCCCGGACACCGTCAAGGTCAAGGCCGGTGAGCTGGAGTTCGACGCCAAGGTGCGCATCGACACCCCCGGTGAGGCCGACTACTACCGCAACGGCGGCATCATGCAGTACGTGCTGCGCTCGCTGATCCGCAAGTAGGCGCGGCTCACGGCAGCGGCGACGGGCCGCACCCCCGGGCAGGGGTGCGGCCCGTCCGCGTACCCAGTCGGAGCCACGGTCAGAGAAACGTTCCGGACGGGATGTACGGCATCGGCGGCGGCATCCCCCGCAGACACACATAGCCGCCGGTGGACAGCTCGAGCCCGGCCTCGATCCCCACGTCCACCGCCCACTGCTGTTCGGCCGTCAGCCCCGCGACCCGCGCGTCGGAGCCCTCCGGAAGGCACAGCAGCGCGGCGGTCAGCAGCCGCTTCGCCAGCCGCCGCGAGGTCGCGGCCAGCATCTCGACCTCGCCGTCCTCGCCGACGTAGCAGTAGCCGCTGCCCGCGAGGTCGTCCACCACCAGCAACCGCCGCTGGGTGAGCAGCAGTTCGTGGTCGGCGCCGTGCGCGCCGCCCCGGGTGCGGCGGTCCACCGAGTCCAGCAGGTCCCGGTGGCGGGCCACGCCCTCGTGCACCGCGCCGTCCGGCGGGGACAGCCGCTCCTTGGTCTCCGGTCCGACCGTGCCGCGCAGCCGCATCGCCGGATGCAGCGCGAACCCGGCGCGCCGGTAGGTGCCGGCCGCGCGCGAATCCTCCGATCCGCAGATGATGCCGCGCAGACACCCCCGTCCGTACATCAGCGCCGCGGCCAGCAACTCCCGGCCCACACCCTGCCGTCGGGCCCGTGGCAGCACCGCGAACATCGACAGTCCCCAGGTGCCCTCGCGCCGGGCCGACAGCGTCACGCCGAGCGGCATCCCGGCCTCGTCCAGGGCGAGCCAGCAGCCGCCCGGGTCGGTGCGGGCGAGATGCCGGTTCCGCTGATGGGCCTCGGCCATGTGCCCCGGCGGCCATCCGTCCTCGCCCGCGAGGGCGGCGGAGTCCCCGAAGGCGGCGGCCACCACCTCCCATGCCGCCTCGGCGTCCTCGTCGGTGTCACGTAGCTGGCGGAGGATCATGCGCCCATGATGGCGCGTCCGATGAGCGATTGCCGGTACGCGGAAGCGGCTTGCTCGACCGGCGAACGCGACAACGTTGTCAGGCTGACTGTAACGATCAGTACGCCGCCAACCAGGTGTCCCTGTCAAGACCGTCACCGCCCCCTTACGGCCGACGGCCCCCGTGCGGTACGGTCCCCACGGCTTGCTCGACCCGGCGATCACGGCCCTTCCGAACAAGGTGGGACCGCAATGCCCTCAAGACCCCTGGCCGCCCTGGCGGCCGCGGCCCTGACCGCGGGGCTCCTCGCCACCGCGGCCACCGCGCCCGCGTCGGCCGCCCCGCCGCCGACGCTGGTCAAGGACCCGGCGGCGTACGTCGATCCGCTCATCGGCAGCTCGGCCGGCGGCAACACCTTCCCCGGAGCCGTCGCGCCCTTCGGCATGCTGTCGTGGAGCCCGGAGAACACCCGCGGCGACGCCACGCGCACCGCCGCGCCCGGCGGCTACCACTACGACGCCACCCGCGTCCGCGGCTTCAGCCTCACCCATATGTCAGGCACCGGCTGTGCGGGCGGGGCGGGCGACATCCCCTTCTTCCCCCACGTCGGCGAGGTCACCTCCTCACCCGCCGCCGACACCAAGGACCAGGTCTACGCCTCCGACTTCAGCCACTCCGGCGAGACCGCCGAACCCGGCCGCTACAAGGTCTCCCTCGCCTCCGGCGCCGGTGCGGAGCTGACCGCCACCGCCCGCACCGGCTCGGCCCGCTTCACCTACCCCGCGGACAAGACCGCCTCCCTGCTGATCCGCACCTCCTCCTCCGAGGTCGGCAGCTCGGACGCCGACCTCACCATCGACCCGGCGCACCGCACCGTCTCCGGCTCGGTCACCAGCGGCAACTTCTGCGGCTATCTCGACCCCGAGGGGCGCCGCAGCTACTACACGCTGCACTTCACCGCCACGTTCGACACCCCGTTCACCGCCCAGGGCACCTGGCGGGACGGCACTCTGCGGCCCGGCACCACCAGCGCCGAGGGCGGCTCCGGCGGCTATGGCGGCGACGGCCGCCCGGTGGCCGGGAAGGGCTCCGGCGGCTATCTCCAATTCGCCCCGGGCACCCGCCGGGTGGGCGTCAAGGTCGGCATCAGCTACGTCAGCGACCAGGGCGCACGGGCCAACCTCGCCGCCGAGAACCCGCCGCGGCGCGGCTTCGACCAGGTGCGGAGCGCCGCGTACGACGCCTGGCGGCGGCAGTTGTCGGCCATCCGGGTCGGCGGCGGCGCGGACGCGGACCGCACCACCTTCTACACCGCGCTCTACCACTCGCTGCTGCACCCCAACGTCATCAGCGACACCGACGGCCGCTACCGGGGCAGCGACGGTGAGGTGCACCGGGTGAGCCGGGGCCACCGGGCCCAGTACGGCACCTTCTCCGGCTGGGACGTCTACCGCTCCCAGCTCCAGCTGCTCACCCTGCTGGAGCCGGACAAGGGCTCCGACATCGCCCAGTCCCTGCTGAACCTCGCCCAGCAGAACGGCGGCGTCTGGGACCGCTGGCTCCAGGGCGCCTCGGGGACGCATGTGATGAACGGCGACCCGTCGGCCGCCGCCCTCGCCGGGATCCGGGCCTTCGGCGGCGACGACTACGACCTCGACGCCGCCCTCGACTCGCTCGTCAAGGCGGCCACCGAGCCGACCGAGAAGGACCGCAGCCCGGCGGGCAAGCCCATCATGTCGGTCGGCCAGCGGCCCTCCCTCGACAAGTACCTGAAGCTGCACTACATGCCGTCCGTCTCCAACGCCTGGGGCGGCGCGGCCGAGACCCTCGAGATGTCCGGCGCGGACTTCGCCCTCTCCCAGCTGGCGCGGGCCGCGGGCCGTAAGGACACCGCCGAGACCTTCGCACGCCGCGCCCAGTGGTGGCAGAACAATTTCAACGCCGCCGCCGACCCGGAGACCGGCGGCTATGCCGCCAACCGCAAGGCCGACGGCAGCTGGGTCACCGGCTTCACCCCGGCCACCGGCAACGGTTTCGTCGAGGGCACCAGCGCCCAGTACACCTGGATGGTGCCGCACAACCCCGCCGGTCTCTTCGCCGCCATGGGCGGTAAGGACGCCGCGGTGAAGCGTCTGGACTCCTTCTTCCACGACGCCGACGGGGGCTGGGCGCTCACGGGGGCGGGCGGCGAGAAGTCCGAGCTGGACAACGAGCCGTCGATCAACGTCCCCTATCTGTACGCCTACGCCGGACAGCCGTACAAGACACAGGAGACCGTGCGCGCCGCGATGCGCCGGCTGTGGACCACCAAGTCCGACGGCATCCCCGGCAACGACGACCTCGGCGAGATGTCGTCGTGGTACGTCTTCTCGGCCCTCGGCATGTATCCGCAGGTGCCCTCCCGCGCCGAACTGGTCCTGGCCTCGCCCCTCTTCCCGCGGATCGAGATCGGCCGCGGCGGCCGGGACATCTCCATCCGCGCCCCGCAGGCCGCGCCCGGCGCGCCGTACGTCCAGGCGCTGAAGGTGAACGGGCGGGCGAGCGACCGCCCCTGGCTGCCGGAGTCCTTCGTACGGCACGGCGGAACGCTGGACTACACCCTGTCCGACGCCCCCGACCGCGCCTGGGGCTCGGCCCCGTCCGACGCCCCGCCCTCCTTCCGCGAGGGCGAGCAGCCGTACCAGATCGGGGTCGGGCCCACCACGGGCACGCTCGCCCCGGGCGACAGCCTGACCGTGAAGGTGGCCGCCGTCCCGGTCAGCGAGGGCGACCGCCCCGAGGTGCGCTTCACCACCGACGCCCCCGACGGGATCACCGCCTCACCCGCCTCCGGGACGGTGGGCGCGGACGGCACGGCGGAGATCTCGCTGCGCGCGGGGAAGGACACGGCCGAGGGCTTCTACGACGCGAAGGTGACGGTGACCAGCGAGGGCACCGAGGTCGTCCAGCCGATCACCCTGACCGTGGCCGCCCCCGGTTCGCTGCTCGCGGCGTACAACAACGTCGGCGCGACCGAGGACGCCGGCGAGCACGACGAGGGGGACTACGACGGCGGTGGCTGGAGCTACTCCCGCCAGGCCCTCGCCGCCGCCGGTCTCGAGCCGGGCGCCAAGGGGACCACCCAGGGCCTGGACTACGCCTGGCCCGCCTCCCCGTCCGGCCGCCCCGACAACGCCTCCACCACCGGCCAGACCCTCACCCTGCCCGAATCCACCGCGCTCTCCTTCATCGGCAGCGCCGTCAACGGCAACCAGAAGGCCACCGCCAAGGTCACCTACACGGACGGCAGCTCCGACGAGGCGGACCTGTCCTTCACCGACTGGACGGTGGGAGGCGGCGCGGGAACGGTCCAGTACGGGAACGTAACCCTCGCCAAGACCCCGTACCGCAACATCAGCGGCGGCGACAAGGACGTGGTGGACGCCTACATCTTCGCCACGAAGGCGTTCCACGCACCCGAAGGCAAGACGATCAAGAGCGTCACCCTGCCCGACAACGCGGATCTCCACGTCTTCGCGGTCGCCCGCGGCTGACCGGATCTGCTCACCGCTAATCCACCCAGCATCCGCGGGTATGGCGGGCACAGTTCCCGACATGAGACTTCTGATGCTGGGCGGAACGGAGTTCGTGGGGCGCGCGATCGCCGAGGAGGCGGTGGCCCGCGGCCGGCGGGTGACGGTGTTCCACCGCGGGCACCACACCCCGCCGCCGGGGGCCACCGCCCTGCACGGCGACCGCACCGCGCCGGACGGGCTCGCGGCCCTGGAGCGCGGCGAGTGGGACGCCGTGGTCGACACGTGGTCCGGCGCGCCCTCGGCCGTACGCGACACCGCCCGCCTCCTGGCCGACCGTGCCGGTACATACGTCTACATCTCCAGCCGCTCGGTCTACGCCTACCCGGCGTCGGCCGGGCTGGACGAGGACGGCCCACTGGTGGAGGAGGCGTCCCCTGACGCCGTGCAGGCCGACTACGCCCAGGCCAAGCGCGGCGGCGAACTCGCCGCGCTGTCGGCCTTCGCCGACCGCGCGCTGCTGGCCCGAGCGGGCCTGATCCTGGGCCCGTACGAGAACATCGGCCGTCTCCCCTGGTGGCTGACGCGCATCGCCCGTGGCGGCCCGGTCCTCGCCCCCGGCCCGCGCGAACTGCCCCTCCAGTACATCGATGTCCGTGATCTGGCCGCATGGACGCTGGACGCGGCCGAACGCGGCCTCAGCGGCCCGTACAACCTCGTCAGCCCGCCGGGCCACACCACGATGGGCGAGCTCCTGGAGACCTGCGTACGGATCACCGGCTCGGACGCGGCACTCCGCTGGACCCCTCCGGACCGGATCCTCGCCGCGGGCATCGAGCCCTGGAGCGACCTCCCGATCTGGCTGCCCCCGGGCGAGCTGTACGACGCCCTGCACACCGCGGACGTATCGAAGGCGATCGCGACGGGCCTCCACTGCCGCCCCGTCGCCGACACGGTGTCCACCACATGGCGCTGGCTCCGCACCCTTGGCGGCAATGCCCCGCAACGCCCCGACCGCCGTCCTGTCGGGCTGGCCCCGGAGCGGGAGGCAGAGGTGTTGAGGGGACTGGCTGACTGAGTCAACTCGAAGACCGGCGGGGGTGAGCTCAGCAGTTCCACCTCCGCCGGTCTCCGGCAGCGCTCAGCTCAGCAGTTCCACCTCCGCCAGGGTCGCCTTGCCGTCCGGCACCAGGCGGTAGTGCTCATAGACGCCGGGGTTCTTGACCGAGAAGACGCGGGTCTGCTTGTCCCAGTTGAAGGACTCGCCCGACCTGCGGTCCAGGTCCCGCCACTTCTCGCCGTCCGGAGAGCCCTGGAGCACCCATCCCGTCGGGGCCTTGCCGCGGTCCGACGAGGTCAGGGTGTACTGCACCGCGCGGCCCGGCTCCGTGACCGGCAGGTTCACCGACTCGAAGGTCGCCTCGGTGCCCGAGGTGTTGTCCAGCAGCGCCGTACCGCCGCTCGGCACCGTCAGGTCGTGGCGCGGGGTGGGCACCTTGTCGTCCTTGGTGATGGAGGACGGCGCGGCGTTCTTCCCCGTGCCCCAGGCCGACGGCTTGGGGCCCATCGCGAACTCCAGAGTGCCGCCCTTGGCGATCAGCGAGTGCGGCAGCGCGGTGGAGTTCCACGCCTTGCCGTTGACCTTCAGACCCTGGACGTACACGTTCCGCGCGCTGTTGCGCGGGGCCTTGACGACGAGGTCGCGGCCGTTCTCCAGATGCACCGTGACCTTGGTGAACTGCGGCGATCCGATCGCGTACTCCGAGCCGCCCATCACCAGCGGATAGAAGCCCAGCGAGCTGAAGAGGTACCAGGCGGACTGCTCGCCGTTGTCCTCGTCGCCGTGGTAGCCCTGGCCGATCTCGCTGCCGGTGTAGAGGCGGGAGAGCACCTCGCGCACCTTCTCCTGGGTCTTCCACGGCTGCCCCGCCGCGTCGTACATGTACGTCACATGGTGGGCGACCTGGTTGCTGTGGCCGTACATGCCCATGCGGACGTCCCGCGCCTCGGTCATCTCGTGGATGACGCCGTTGTAGGAACCGGCGAACTCCGGCGAGGCGGTCTCCGGGGTGGAGAAGTAGGTGTCCAGCTTCTTCGCCAGACCCGCCCGGCCGCCGTAGAGGTTGGCCAGGCCCCGGCTGTCCTGGGCGGCGGTGAAGGCGTAGCCCCAGCCGTTGGTCTCGGTGTAGTCGTAGCCCCAGATCCGGGGGTCGTACTTGTCGGAGGGCACGCGCCACTTTCCATTGGCGTCCTTGCCCTGGAAGAAGCCCGCCTTGTCGTCGAAGAGCGAGACATAGCCCTGCGCCCGGTGCAGGAAGTACTCGGACTCCTCCTTGTAGCGGGCCTTCTTGGTCTTCGCGTAGAGCGCCTTGCCCATGTTGGCGAGGCCGAAGTCGTTGAGATAGCCCTCCAGCGCCCAGGACAGCCCCTCATGGGTCTCGGTGCTGGTGTAGCCCAGGAAGGGCGAGGAGGCCATGCCCTTCCGGCCGACGCCCGACGAGGGCGGCACCGCGGTGGCGTTCTTCAGCGCCGCCTCGTACGCGGCCTCGGCGTCGAACCGCACACCCTTCAGATACGCGTCGGCGAAGGCCACGTCCGAGCTGGTGCCGGTCATCAGATCGGCGTAGCCCGGTGAGGACCAGCGGGATATCCAGCCGCCGTCCTTGTACTGCTGCACGAAGCCGTCGACCATCGTGCCCGCCCGCTTCGGAGTGAGCAGGGAGTAGGCGGGCCAGGTGGTGCGGTAGGTGTCCCAGAAGCCGTTGTTGACGTACACCTTGCCGTCGACGATCTTCGCGCCGGTGTGGGTCGGGGTGTTCTCCCCGGTGGCCGGCGAGAAGGCGCTCGCGTACTGGTGGCGGGGCTTTGCCGCCGTGCCGGTGTTCTCGAAAGCGGAATTGGGATAGAGGTACAGCCGATAGAGGCTGGAGTAGAGCGAGGTGAGCTGGCCGCGGTCCGCGCCCTCGACCTCGACCCGGCCCAGGATGTTGTCCCACTCCGCCTGGGCGGCCCGCTTGACCTGCCCGAACGACCGTGACGCGGGCAGCTCCCGATCGAGGTTGGCCTTCGCCTGGTCGACGCCGATCAGCGAGGTGGCGAGCCGGAGGGTGACCGTGCGGTCCTTCCCCGGCTTGAAGCGGAAGTAGCCGGTGACGTCCTTGCCGCCGCCTCCTTCCAGCTTGCCGCTCGCGCTCACCGGGGTGTCGAAGACGCCGTAGACGAACAGCCGGCTGGCACCGGTGGACAGTCCGCTCTTGACGTCGGAGTAGCCGGTGACGACGCCGTGCTCGGCGTCGAGGGTCAGCCCGCCGTTGTTGTTGACGTTGTCGAAGATGACGCTGGCGTCCTCGCCCGGATAGGTGAAGCGCATGGCCGCGGCGTGGTCGGTGGGCGCCATCTCGGCGGTGAGGCCGTTCTCGAAGGTCACCCCGTAGTAGTACGGACGGGCGGTCTCCTTCTCATGGCGGAAGGGGAGCGCGCGGGCGGTGCGCCCGGCGTCGGGGGTGCCGCTCGCCCCGGACGGCATCACCTGGAAGGTCTGCCGGTCGCCCATCCAGGGGCTGGGCTCATGGCTGGCGCTGAACGACTGGATGGTGGGGAGGTTGTCGGCGTTGTTGGCGCGGGCGTACTGGTAGAGCCAGTCGGTGGAGCCCGCGTTGGTCACCGGCGTCCAGAAGTTGAAGCCATTGGGGACCGCGGTCGCCGGGAAGTTGTTGCCGCGCGAGAAGCTGCCGCTGGAGTTGGTGCCGCGGGTGGTCAGCGCGTAGTCCGACAGGTGCGCCAGCGGCTTCTCGGGCGCCTTGGGGGCGATCGCGATGTCGTCCACCCAGCCGCGGAACTGCGCGGGGCCCTTGGGGGAGTCGTAGGCCACGAGGATCCGGTCGACCGTCTTGCCCGCGGCGACCGCGCCGATCCGCGACTCCTTGTGGTTCCACTGGTTGACGTAGAGCGTCTTGGAGGCGGCCTGGCCCTGTGGGCTCAGCCGGGCGCCGTGCTGGTCGACCGCGCCGGGCAGCTCGCTGAGGTAGCTGCCGTCGGTGAAGGCGAGGTCGACGGAGACATGGGTGGCCGGGTAGTCGAGGTCCGTCTCGGTCATCGACGGGAAGATCCGGTAGGACAGCTGGGTGTCCCGGGTGACGGCCGTGTCGACGTCGAAGACCTTGTTGTACGAGTACGCCCGGCCGTCCGGCTTGTGGGTGCCCGCGTAGCGCAGGGCACGGGTGCCGGTGAAGCCCGCGTTGGCCTTGGCGGTGGGGGAGCCGGTCGGGCCGCGGTCGACCTGGGTCTGCATGTCGGAGGCGGCGGGCGGAGTGGTGTCGCCGTTGGCCAACTGCACCTCCGCGAGCTGGACGATGTCGTCCCCGGCGTTGCGGGTGATCTCCAGCCGGAAGTGCTGATAGGCCGTGGAACTGGAGAAGGAGAACTCCCGCGTCTGCTGGCGCGAGGAGAACGTCTCGTCCTTACTGGTGTCGAGCGTCGTCCAGTCGGAGCCGTTGGCCGAGCCCTTGAGGGTCCAGTCCTTCGGGTCCCGGCCGGGGGCGTCGTTGGCGGAGGTGAGGGCGTAGCGGACGGCCTCCACCGGCTCGCTCAGGTCGAACTCGAGCCAGGCGGTGGTGTCGAAGGCCAGCCACTTGCTGGTGACCTCGCCGTCGACGAGGTTCTCCTTGATCTCCCCGCCGTCGGTGTTCTCGTCGCTCGCGCGGACCTCGGTGACCTTGTCGGTGACATTGCCGGGGATCCCGGAGGAGTAGCCTCCGTCGACTCCGGACGCCTTCTTCTTGCCGTCGGGGCCGGTCTCGACCGTGTTCCGCCAGTCGGGCTGGGGATCGCCCGACTCGAAGGACGAGGCGAAGGTGCGGTCGGCGTGGTGCGCGGAGTCCGGGCCGGCGGGGGCGGCGACCGCACCGCCCTGGGCCGTCACCGCCAGCAGGACGGCCGCCACCAGGGCGGCCGACCGTCCGATCCCACGCCATCGTCTCTGGGGTCGTCTCTGTCGCATACTCAGCCTCTCAACGAGTCTGACAACGTTGTCCACTGGGTCGGGCAGAGATAAGTAGGGAGGCAGGGGGAGGGTGGTGTCAAGGTTGCGGACAGCGCTCAATGGGCGCCCGTGCGGCGGGTGGTACGCCGCGGGCCGTACCCCTGTCGGTGGTACGGCCCGCGTCCATGGGGGCGGTTCCGGGTGCCCCTCGGGGTTGTTCCTGGCGTGTCGTCAGTCCGCGTCGTCGGACTTGGTGGCCAGCGACAGCCGGCACTTCTTCGCGGTGTGGGAGCTGTCCGCCTTGAGCCCGCTGACCTTGATGGTCTTCTCGGAGCCGCCCGCCACGGGCGCGTCGGACTCCACCCCGGTGGTCACGACCTTCTCGGAGCTGTCCACGAAGCCGACCAGCAGCGAGTAGTAGGCCGTACCGGAACCGGAGTTGCTGATCTTCACATTGGCGTAGGGCTTGCCGTTCGAACCCCATCCGCAGGTGCCCATCTTGGCGTCCGGGGTGACCAGGCCGGAGCCGCCGGTGGGGGAGTCCGACGGCTCGTCATACGGGTCGTCGGTGGGGTCGTCGGTGGGCTCCTCGGTCGGCGCCTGGGTGGGCTCCACCGGCAGCTGGGCCATGCCCTTGCCGATCGCCGCGCCGCCCTTGCTGTCCCCGGCGGACGAGCCCCCTCTGCCGGAGCCACACCCCGCGGTGGCCGCGAGTGTCGCGGTCACGACAATGCTGGTGGCGAGGGTGAGCTGCTTCCGGGACACGGGAACCGCCTTTCGGGGAGCCCGCACGGCGGCGTGCCGCGCGGCTGGTCTCCCCTTACGGTATGTCGGGCAGGTCTCAACTCGGGAAAGACTGGTACCCGATGACCTCTCGATCTTGCCCATATGAGGCCCAGTGGACTATACCTGTCGCCCCAGGGGGAAGGCCGCACCACGGCCTATATCGGAGGGCCTCGGCGGGTCATCCGCTCTCCCCGGCGTACACCCAGCAATACTCCGCTTGACGCTTCAACTGACCCGCGGTGTCGGGCCCCTCGCCGGAGGCGAGTATGTACGGGAGACCGTTACACCGCCTGAGTCCTGACGAAGGCGAGGACTTGAGCATGGGATCCACCTCAGATGTCGGCCGTCGCGATCTGATCAAGCGCTCGGCGGCGCTCGGATTGATCACCGTGCCGGCGATGAGCGCGCTGTCCGCCTGTGCCAGTGGCGGTGACGACGACTCCAAGAAGGTCGACAAGGGCAAGAAGAGCGCCAAGAACCCGCTCGCGGTCAATGAGAGCGCCGCGCTCGATGTCGTCATCTTCGACGGCGGCTTCGGCCAGCAGTACGCCAAGGACGCCGAGGCGGAGTTCGCCAAGGCCTTCCCCAAGACCAAGGGCAAGGTCAAGCACTCGGCGACCCAGAAGATCCAGACCGTGCTCCAGCCGCGCTTCAACGGCGGCACCCCGCCGGACCTCGTGGACAACAACGGTGCCGAGCAGATGGATATGGGCACCCTGGTCGGCAAGAACCAGCTGACCGACCTCACCCCGCTGCTCGACGCGCCCTCCGTGGACGACCCGAACAAGACGGTGCGGGAGACCCTGCGCCCCGGTGTCGCGGAGATGGGCCAGTTCGACGGCAAGCAGGTGTGGGTCCTCTATTACGCCTACACCGTCTACGGTGTCTGGCACTCCAAGAGCAACCTCGCCAAGCTCGACGTGGAGTACCCCGAGACCTGGGACGACATGCTCAAGGTCTGCGAGAAGGCGAAGAAGAAGGGCGTCGCGGGCTGGACCTACCCCGGCAAGTACCCCTACTACCTGCCGTTCAGCCTCTACCCCTTCATCGCCAAGATCGGTGGCCGGGACGTCCTGGACTCGATCGACAATCTGGAGGCGAACGCCTGGAAGCACCCGGCCGTCAAGGCCGCCTTCGAGGCGTACTACGAGCTCTACAAGAAGGGCTACATCCTCAAGGGCACCCCCGGCCTCACCCACATCGAGTCGCAGACGGCCTGGAACGAGGGCAAGGCGCTGTTCATCCCCAACGGGTCCTGGGTGGAGAACGAGTCGCAGAAGACCACGCCGAAGGACTTCCAGATGGCGGTGGGCGCGCCGTCCAGCCTGGACAAGAGCGACAAGATGCCGTTCGGCACCATCTGGGCCTCCGGCGGTGAGCCGTTCATCGTGCCGAAAACGGCCAAGAACCCCGAGGGCGGCATGGAGCTGCTGCGGATCATGCTCGGTGAGAAGTCCACCAAGAACTTCATCAAGCAGGTGTCCTCGCTCTCCTCCCTCAACGGCGGCACCGACGGCCTCAGCCTGCCGTCTGGCCTGGAGTCCGCGCAGGAGGCGCTGACCAAGGCGGGCAAGAACGTGGTCAACCCGCGGATGCAGGACTGGTACGGGACGCTGCAGAAGCAGAAGATCGGCGTCGGCGCGCTCGGCGAGATGATGGCGGGCCGGATGACCCCCGCCGAGGCGATCAAGAAGTGCCAGCAGTTCGCCGATGACACGGCCAAGGACGACGCCGTCAAGAAGTACAAGCACGTCTGATGCGGGTCCACGCGTCGCCGACGGCATTATCCGTAGGGGAAGACCGAGGTCGGTAGAAATGCAGCATGGGAAGTACCGGTTCATCGCGGGGTTCCTGGCCCTGCCGGTGATCCTTTACGCGGTCTTCGTGATCTCGCCGTTCGTCCAGGCCATCTACTACTCCTTCACGGACTGGACGGGCCTGAGCTCCGACTTCAAGATGGTCGGGTTCAAGAACTATGACTGGCTGCTGCATGACGACATCTTCTGGAAAGCGGTCGGGCACAATGTCCTGCTGCTGCTGGTGGTGCCGCTGGTGACGCTCGGCCTCGGGCTCTTCTTCGCCTTCATGCTCAATGTGGGCGGCCGGGGCCGTAAGAACGCGGCGGTCTCCGGGGTGCGCGGGTCGAGCCTGTACAAGGTGATCTATTTCTTCCCGCAGGTGCTGTCGATCGCGATCGTCGCCCTGCTGTTCCAGTTCACCTACAACCCGCGCAACGGCGCGATCAACTCCTTCCTCGACGGAGTCGGCCTGGACTCGCTCCAGCAGCAGTGGCTGGCCGATCCGAAGCTGGCGCTGTGGTGCCTGATGGCGGTGATGGTCTGGAGCAACGTCGGCTTCTACGTCGTCCTCTTCTCCGCCGGGATGAGCTCCATCCCGAGGGACTTCTACGAGGCGGCGCTGCTCGACGGGGCCAACCGGGTCAAGACCTTCTTCAAGATCACCCTGCCGCTGCTGTGGGACACGGTCCAGACCGGCTGGATCTATATGGGCATCATCGCGCTCGACGCGTTCGCCGTGGTGCAGATCATGACCGTGGGGCCGGGCGGCCCCGCCGACTCCACCCAGGTCATGGGCTACTACGTCTACACCAAGACCTTCCACGACGGGCAGGCCGGACGGGCCACCACGATCGGCGTCGCGATGCTCATCGTCACCCTGATCTTCGCGGTCATCGTGACCAGGCTCGGCCGGCGCGAACGGCTGGAGTACTGATGCCGATCACACCGACCGCACCCGGCCACCGCCGCCCGACCGCCGATCTGGGGGTACCACAGTGACCTCGCACGCAGCGCCCTCGGAGCTCCCGGGCGTCACCAAGGAGGACGAGGCACCGGCCGGCGGGCCCGTCCGCAAGCAGCCGCCGCCGGGCTTCACCCCCAAGGGCCGGATCGGCAGCGAGGGCAAGATCCTCAACGTCTTCTCGCACGGCATCCTCGTGGTCTGGGGACTCCTGGTCACGCTGCCGCTGCTGTGGGCGGTGATGAGCTCCCTCAAGACCGACAAGCAGATCTTCACCTCGCCCTGGGGGCTGCCCTCGGCCCTGCACTTCGACAACTGGACCAGGGCCTGGAGCAAGTCGAACATCGGCGACTTCTTCCTCAATACGATCCTGGTGGTGGGCTGCTCCCTGATCGGGACGATGCTGCTGGGCTCGATGGCGGCGTACATCCTGGCCCGCTTCGAATTCCCGGGAAAGCGGTTCATCTATTTCATGTTCGTCGGCGGGATGAGTTTTCCGATCATCCTGGCGCTGGTGCCGCTGTTCTTCGTGATGAAGAACATGAGCCTGCTCAACACCTTTCATGGGCTCATTCTGGTCTATATCGCCTATTCGCTGCCGTTCACGGTCTTCTTCCTCACCTCGTTCTTCAAGACGCTGCCCTCCTCGATCGCGGAGGCGGCCCTGATCGACGGGGCGTCCCATACCAGGACGTTCTTCCAGGTCATGCTGCCGATGGCGAAGCCCGGACTGATCAGCGTCGGGATCTTCAACTTCCTCGGTCAGTGGAATCAGTACATGCTGCCCACGGTGCTCAACACCGATGAGGACAAGCGGGTGCTCACCCAGGGGCTGGTGCAGCTCGCGGCCAGTCAGCAGTACAAGGGCGACTGGTCAGCGCTTTTCGCCGGTCTGGTGCTGGCGATGCTTCCCGTACTCGCCGTCTATATCCTCTTCCAGCGGCAGGTCCAGGCGGGTCTGACCGCGGGCGCGCTCAAATAGGAGCACATCACAGAGGGCTTTTCACGGCCCCGTCCTTTCCGTTCCGCGGAAAGGACGGGGCCGTGCCGCTGTGGGTGGCGGAGGGTACCGCGAGCGGTCCCACGGCGGCCGGGGGCTTGACGTGGGACAACCGTGGCGGCTCAGCTTAGAGTTCACATGTTGGAGACACAGCCGGGCCTCACTGCTGCGGTCCGGTCGGCGGAGCGGCCGTCGTGCCGCCCGCGAAGGCGGGAGTGGATGGGCGTGGAGACTCCGGGATCGCAGTCGTCGCTGCACCGGGCCAACCTCGAGCGGGTGGTCCGTGCGGTGCGGATGGCGGGCTCGCTGACCCAGGCGGAGATCGCCCGGTCCACCGGGCTGTCCGCCGCCACCGTCTCCAACATCGTGCGCGAGCTCAAGGACGGCGGGACGGTCGAGGTCACGCCCACCTCGGCAGGCGGCCGCCGGGCGCGCAGCGTCTCGCTCAGCGGTGACGCGGGCATCGTCGTGGGGGTGGATTTCGGCCATACGCATCTGCGCGTCGCCATCGGCAACCTCGCCCATCAGGTGCTGGCCGAGGAGGCCGAGCCGCTGGATGTGGACGCCTCCTCCTCGCAGGGCCTGGACCGGGCCGAGCAGCTGGTCAGCAGGCTGATCACGGCCAGCGGGCTGAGCCAGGACAAGGTGGTCGGCGTCGGGCTCGGCGTGCCCGCGCCGATCGACGTGGAGACCGGCACGCTGGGCTCGACCGCGATCCTGCCGGGCTGGGCGGGCACCAACCCGCGCGACGACCTGGCCCAGCGGCTCGGGGTGCCGGTGCACGTGGACAACGACGCCAACCTGGGCGCGCTCGGCGAGCTGGTCTGGGGCTCCGGCCGCGGGGTCGGCGACCTCGCGTACATCAAGGTGGCCGACGGTGTCGGCGCGGGGCTGGTGATCAGCGGGAAGATCTACCGCGGCCCCGGCGGTACGGCGGGCGAGATCGGCCACATCACCCTGGACGAGTCGGGCCCGGTGTGCCGCTGCGGCAATCGCGGCTGTCTGGAGACCTTCACCGCTGCCCGCTATGTGCTGCCGCTGCTGCATTCCAGTCATGGGGCGGACCTCACCGTGGAGCGCATGGTGCAGCTCGCCCGCGAGGGCGATCCGGGCTGCCGGCGGGTGATCGGGGACGTCGGCCGGCACATCGGCAGCGGGGTGGCCAACCTCTGCAATCTGATCAACCCGAGCCGGATGGTGCTGGGCGGCCAGCTCGCCGAGGCGGGGGAGCTGGTGCTGGGCCCGATCCGGGAGTCGGTCGCGCGGTACGCGATCCCGAGCGCGGCCCATCAGCTGTCGGTGATGCCGGGGGCGCTGGGCGGCCGGGCCGAGGTGCTGGGCGCGCTCGCGCTGGTGCTCAGCGAGATGGGCGATTCGACGCTGCTGGACGGCGCGCTCTCGGCGGGGGCTCCGGCCCTCACCTGACCGCCGGTCGGGGGCTGTTGGAGCCGTGGGCAAGCCTTGAGAGGCTTTGTCCGGTCACGCTCCGTCTATCCCGCCTGTCCGGCTGCGTTCACTCAGATAACGAATGGCACCGTTGCCATCTCGTTAAGGATTTACTTCTTGACGCCATGCGGGCAGCCGAGTTGACTTCCAGCCACCTCGGCCGCAATGACGCGGCCTCGTCAGGGAGGTCAGCCCTAAATGAACGCAACGATGCGTCGCGTCGCTCTTGCCGCTTCTGTCATGTCGATGACGGTAGCCCTCGCCGCCTGTGGCTCGGCGAAGGAAGCCGACAACGACAAGAAGGACGAGAAGAAGAAGACCGGTCCGCTCACGATCGGGCTGCTGCTGCCCGAGGACCAGACGGCCAGATACGAGAACTTCGACCGGCCATACATCACCAAGAAGCTCAAGGCGCTCTGTGCGGACTGCAACATCCTGTACGTCAACGCCAAGTCCGACCCCTCGGTTCAGCAGCAGCAGGTCGACTCGATGATCACCAAGAAGGTCGACGCGATCATCCTCGACTCGGTGGACTCCAAGTCCATCGCCAGCTCGGTCAAGAAGGCCGACGAGGACGGTATCCCGGTCGTCGCCTACGACCGGCTGGCCGAGGGCCCGGTCTCCGCGTACACCTCGTTCGACAACGAGACGGTCGGCAAGGTCCAGGGCAAGGCGCTGCTCGAGGCGCTGGGCGACAAGGCCAAGAGCGGCAAGATCGTCATGCTCAACGGCTGGGAGGCCGACCCCAACGCCGCCATGTTCAAGAAGGGCGCGATGTCCGTCCTCAAGGGCAAGGTGGACGTCGGCAAGTCGTACGACATCGACCGCTGGCTCGCGGACAAGGCCAACGAGGCCATGACGGGCGCCATCTCCTCGCTCGGCAAGAAGAACATCGTCGGCGTCTACTCGGCCAACGACAGCATGGCCGGCGGCGCGATCACCGCGCTCAAGAGCGGCGGCTTCAACCCGCTGCCCCCGGTCACCGGCCAGGACGCCGAACTCGAGGGTGTGCGCCGGGTCGTGACCGGCGAGCAGTACATGAGCGTCTACAAGTCCTACCTGGACGAGGCCGCGGCCGCCGCGGAGATGGCCATCGCGCTCGGCCGCGGCGAGAAGGTCAACGAGTCCAACACGGTCGACAGCCCGACCACCAAGGACATCCCGGCGACCCTGATCACCCCGATCTCGCTGACCAAGAAGAACATCAAGGACACCGTCGTCAAGGACGGGAACTACACGGTCGCCCAGATCTGCACCGCCAAGTTCAAGGCGGCGTGCGCAGAGGCCGGTCTGAAGTAACGCGCCGGATCTCCGGCACATAGCGGCCGGTCTCCGGCACCTGACGGAGCAGGGCCGTCCGTAACCGCGGACGGCCCGCCTCCCTGACTCACCCCCCATCCGAGGGGAGAGCGCGCTCTCCCCTCCGTCACACAGCAGGGACCGCCCTGCCCGGAACGGAGATGGCCATCGTGCCGAACGGACCCGTGTTGGCGTTGCGCGGGATCTCCAAGCGGTTCGGCGCCGTCCAGGCGCTCACCGACATCCATCTGGAGGTCCACGCCGGTGAAGTCGTCGCCCTGGTGGGCGACAACGGCGCCGGCAAGTCGACCCTCGTCAAGAGCATTGCCGGAGTCGGCCCCGCCGACGAAGGCGTCGTCGAGTGGCAGGGCAAGCCCGTCCAGGTCAGCCGGCCGCACGACGCCCAGGAGCTGGGCATCGCGACCGTCTACCAGGACCTCGCCCTCTGCGACAACATCGACGTCGTCGGCAATCTCTTCCTCGGCCGCGAGATCCTGCGCGCCGGGGTGCTCGACGAGGTCGAAATGGAGCGGCGCTCCCGTGAGTTGCTCCAGACCCTGTCGATCCGCATCCCCAGTGTGCGGATCCCGATCGCCTCGCTCTCGGGCGGCCAGCGGCAGACCGTCGCCATCGCCCGTTCGATGCTCGGCGAGCCCAAGCTGGTGATCCTGGACGAGCCGACCGCCGCCCTCGGCGTCGAGCAGACCGCGCAGGTCCTGGACCTGGTCGAGCGGCTGCGCGACCGCGGCCTCGCCGTCATCCTCATCAGCCACAACATGGCCGACGTGAAGGCCGTCGCGGACCGGGTCGCGGTGCTGCGACTGGGCCGCAACAACGGCATCTTCGATGTGAAGACCACCTCTCAGGAAGAGATCATTTCCGCCATCACCGGCGCCACGGACAACGCCGTGACCCGCCGCAAGGCGCGTAGCGGGGAGGTCGCGAAGTGACCACGAACGTCGACAAGACCAACGGCGGCCCGTCGAACGGCGCCAACAAGGCGAGCGGCCCGGCCGACGCCAACCCCGTCGCCAAGGACGCGGTCACCGTCGTCGACCCCCGGCTGCTGGTCCGTCAGGAGGGCTTCAAGGGCTATCTGACGGAGTTCGGCCGCAAGATGCGCAGCGGTGATCTGGGTGTGGTCCCGGTCATCGTCGGTATCGCCATCATCTGGGCGGTCTTCCAGGCGAAGGACGGTGCGTTCCTCTCGCCCAAGAACCTCTCCGACCTCTCGATCCTGCTCGGCGGCACCGGCATGATCTCGGTCGGGATCGTCTTCGTGCTGCTGCTCGGTGAGATCGACCTGTCCGTCGGCTCGGTCAGCGGTCTGGCCGCGGCGACCCTGGCGGTGCTCAACGTCAACCACGGGGTGCCCGAGGGGATCGCGGTGATCGCGGCACTCGCCAGCGGCGCGCTCCTCGGCGCGGTGCACGGCTTCTTCTTCGCCAAGATCGGCGTACCGGCCTTCGTGGTGACCCTGGCCGGTCTGCTGGCCTGGAACGGTCTGATGCTCCAGGTGCTCGGCACCACCGGCACCATCAGCATCGCGGACGACAGCTTCGTGCGCGATCTCACCGCGCACTACTTCAGCCAGCTGATCGCCGCGTACGGGGCGGCCACGGTGGCGACGGCGGGCTTCTTCCTCGCCCAGTTCCTGGACAGCAGGCGCCGTAAGGCGGTCGGCGTACCCTCGCGGCCGCTGAGCGAGATCCTGGTCCGTACGGGCGTGCTCGCGGTGATCGTCTTCGCCGCGGCCTGGCGGCTCAACCAGTACAAGGGTCTGCCCCTCGCCCTGGTGATCTTCGTGGCGGTCCTGGTGATCCTGGACTTCGTGGTGCGCCGCACCTCCTACGGGCGCAAGGTGATCGCCCTGGGCGGCAGCGTCGAGGCCGCCCGCCGCGCGGGCATCAACGTCGTCGCCATCCGGATCTCGGTCTACTCGCTGGCCGGGCTGATGGCCGCGTGCGGCGGCATCATGATCGCCTCCCGGATCGGCTCCGCCAGCCAGCAGGCCGGTACCGGCAACCTGCTGATGGAGGCCATCGCGGCCGCCGTCATCGGTGGCACCAGCCTCTTCGGCGGCCGGGGCTCGGTCTGGTCGGCGCTGCTCGGCATGCTGGTCATCGGCTCGATCTCGTCCGGGATGAACCTGCTGGGCGTCGCGAACTCCGTCCAGTACATGATCACCGGTGGGGTGCTGCTGGCCGCCGTCGTCATCGACTCGGTGTCGCGCAGGACACAGCGGTCCGCGGGTCGCGGCTGACCCCGGACGCCTCATCCGCTCACCCGGCTGCCCGGTGCCTTCACGGAAGGCACCGGGCAGCCGTCCGAAGGGAACGCGCGTGACGGAGGTCGCATGGGGGGAGGTCGGCGCCGGAGGGCGGAACATTAGACTCGGGCGGACGGCAAGCTCCATGGAGACGCTCGAAGCAAGGAGGCACGGGTGCTGCTGACCCGCATCACGGGACCGCGCGATCTGGACCGGCTCACTCCGGAGGAGCTGGACCAGCTGGCCGCGGAGATCCGCTCCTTCCTCGTCGACGCCGTCTCCAAGACCGGTGGCCATCTCGGCCCCAATCTCGGCGTGGTGGAGCTGACCATCGCCCTGCACCGGGTCTTCGACTCGCCCCGGGACAAGGTGCTGCTGGACACCGGCCACCAGTCCTACGTGCACAAGCTGCTCACCGGCCGCCAGGACTTCTCCAAGCTCAAGAGCAAGGGCGGTTTGTCCGGTTATCCCTCGCGCGCCGAGTCCGAGCACGACGTCATCGAGAACAGCCACGCCTCGACCGTCCTCGGCTGGGCCGAGGGTCTCGCCAAGGCCAATGAGCTGCTGGGCAAGCAGGACCATGTGGTCGCCGTGATCGGCGACGGGGCGCTGACCGGCGGTATGGCCTGGGAGGCGCTCAACAACATCGCCGCCGCCAAGGACCGCCCGCTGGTCATCGTCGTCAACGACAACGAGCGCTCCTACGGCCCGACCATCGGCGGCCTGGCCAACCACCTCGCCACCCTGCGCACCACCGACGGCTATGAGCGCTTCCTGGCCCGCGGCAAGGATCTGCTGGAGCGCACTCCGGTCGTCGGCAGGCCGCTGTACGAGACGCTGCACGGGGCCAAGAAGGGGCTGAAGGACTTCATCACCCCGCAGGGCATGTTCGAGGATCTGGGGCTGAAGTACGTCGGCCCGATCGACGGCCATGACATCGAGGCGCTGGAGTCGGCGCTGCAGCGGGCGAAGCGTTTCGGCGGCCCGGTCATCGTGCACTGCCTCACCGAGAAGGGCCGCGGCTACCAGCCCGCCCTCCAGGACGAGGCGGACCGCTTCCACGCCGTCGGCAAGATCCACCCGGACACCGGGCTGCCGATCTCGGCCTCCGGCGCCGACTGGACCTCGGTCTTCGGCGAGGAGATGGTCAAGCTCGGCGAGGAGCGCGAGGACATCGTCGCGATCACCGCGGCCATGCTGCACCCGGTGGGGCTCACCGAGTTCGCCAAGCGCTTCCCGGACCGGGTCTACGACGTGGGCATCGCCGAGCAGCACGCGGCCGTCTCGGCGGCGGGCCTGGCCACCGGCGGCGTCCACCCGGTCTTCGCGGTCTACGCCACCTTCCTCAACCGCGCCTTCGACCAGGTCCTGATGGATGTGGCGCTGCACAAGTGCGGGGTCACCTTCGTCCTGGATCGCGCCGGTATCACCGGCACCGACGGGGCCTCGCACAACGGCATGTGGGACATGTCGCTCCTCCAGATGGTCCCCGGTCTGCGGATCGCCGCCCCGCGCGACGCCGACCAGGTCCGCGCCCAGCTGCGCGAGGCCGTGGCGGTGGAGGACGCGCCGACCGTGGTGCGCTACTCCAAGGGCGCGGTGGGCCCGGCGGTCGCGGCCGTCGGCCGGATCGGCGGCATGGACGTACTGCGGGAGCCCGCCGAGTCCGCGGGGGACGCCCCCGACGTACTGCTGGTCTCGGTCGGCGCGCTCGCCCCGATGTGCCTGGAGATCGCCGACCTCCTGGACAAGCAGGGCATTTCGACCACCGTGGTCGACCCCCGCTGGGTCAAGCCGGTGGACGAGGAGCTGCCCGTCCTCGCCGACCTCCACCGCGTCGTGGTCGTCGTCGAGGACAACAGCCGGGTCGGCGGTGTCGGCGCGGCCGTCGCCCAGGCGCTGCGCGACGGCGGCTTCGACATGCCGGTGCGCAACTTCGGCATCCCGCCGCGCTTCCTCGACCATGCCTCCCGTAAGGAGATCATGGCGGAGATCGGGCTGACCGCACCGGACATCGCCCGGCAGGTCACCGGGCTGGTCTCCAGGATCGGCGGCCGCTACGGGGACGAGTCCGCGGACGCGGGCTCCCAGGGCGCCGATGTGACCCGGCCGACGACGGCCGAGCCGGTGCGCGACTGAGCCACCGCCCCTTTCCGCCTGGGCCGGCCGGAGCGCTTCCTGCTCCGACCGGCCCAGCGTGTGTCGCACCGCCCGCCCCCATCGGGTGAATCGGGGACGGCCCCGAGCGTGCATACCTCGCCGCCGATCGGTAACCAGAAGCATGAACCGCACGGCAGGCGTGGAGGTGGCACCGGTGAACGTATCGGAACCAGGCGGAGGCACCGGAGGCAGAGTCCGGCCGCGCTACCTGCGGACGAAGAGCATCGAGCAGTCCATCCAGGACACCGAGGAGCCCGACCACGCCCTCACCCGGTCCCTGTCCGTCCTGGACCTCACGGTCTTCGGCGTCGGCGTCATCATCGGCACCGGCATCTTCGTGCTCACCGGCTCGGTCGCCAAGGAGCAGGCGGGGCCCGCCACCGCGCTGTCCTTCGTGGCCGCCGGTATCGCCTGCGCCCTGGCCGCGCTGTGCTACGCCGAGTTCGCCTCGACGGTTCCGGTCGCGGGATCCGCGTACACCTTCTCGTACGCCTCGCTCGGCGAACTGCCCGCCTGGATCATCGGCTGGGACCTGGTGCTGGAGTTCGCGCTGGCCTGCGCCGTGGTCTCGGTGGGCTGGTCGGGGTACATCCGCTCGCTGCTGGACAACGCCGGATGGCATCTGCCCGACGCCCTGTCCGGGCCCGAGGCCGCACACGGCTTCTCCTTCGACCTGCTGGCCTTCCTGCTCGTCCTGGCGATCACCGCGATCCTCGTCTTCGGCATGAAGCTGTCCGCGCGGGTCACCTCCGCGGTGGTCGCGATCAAGGTGGTCGTGGTGCTGCTCGTCATCATCGCGGGCGCCTTCTTCATCCACCCGGAGAACTACCACCCGTTCGTCCCCGAGGCCCAGGGCTCGGTCTCCGGCTCGGGGCTGAAGGCGCCGCTGATCCAGCTGATGTTCGGTTACGAACCGACGACCTTCGGCGTCCAGGGCATCTTCACCGGCGCCGCCGTGGTCTTCTTCGCCTTCATCGGCTTCGACATCGTGGCGACCGCGGCGGAGGAGACCCGGAATCCGCAGCGGGACATGCCCCGCGGCATCCTGGGCTCGCTGCTCATCTGCACGGTGCTGTACGTCGCGGTGTCCATCGTGGTCACCGGCATGCAGAAGTACACCAAGCTGTCGGTGGACGCGCCGCTCGCCGACGCCTTCAAGTCGACCGGCCATCCGTTCTACGCGGGCCTCATCAGCTTCGGCGCCGCCGTCGGACTCACCACCGTGTCCATGATCCTGCTGCTCGGCCAGAGCCGGGTGTTCTTCGCGATGAGCCGCGACGGGCTGCTGCCCAGGGTCTTCTCCCGGGTGCATCCGCGCTTCGGCACCCCGTACCGCTCGACGATCGTGCTGGGCGTGGTCATCGCCGTGGTCGCCGGGTTCACCTCCATCTCCGAGCTGGCGGCCCTGGTCAACATCGGCACGCTCTTCGCCTTCGTCGTGGTCGCGCTGGGCGTCATCATCCTCCGCCGCACCCGCCCCGATCTGCCCCGCGCCTTCCGCACGCCCTGGGTCCCGGTGCTGCCGATCCTCTCGGTGGCCGCGTCGCTGTGGCTGATGCTCAATCTGCCCGCCGAGACCTGGGTGCGGTTCGGGGTGTGGATGGTCATCGGCCTCCTCGTCTACTTCCTCTACGGGCGCCGCCACAGCCGGGTGAGCGAGGCGGGAACGCGTACGGGGTAGGGGCCTGCGGACCACGCGGCGGAGCCGCATATCGACGCTTTCCCCTCCCCGTTACCAGGGGCTGCGCCCTGGGCCCTGGGGGCAGGGAGCGGGCCCCGCCGGGTCGGCATCCCGTCCGCGCGGTTTGTGAGGCCGTGGTCGAGTGGTCGGCCAGTGTGGCGGGGTCAGGGCGTGGAGGGGTCTGCGGACTTTTTCCCTCCCTGCCCCTTTCCGCTGCCAGGGGCTGCGCCCCTGGATCTTGGGGGCAAGGAGCGGGCTCCTGCCGGGTCGGCATCCCGACCGCGCAGGCTGTCAGTGTTCCGGGGCCAGGGCGTGCGCTGTTCGCGGTGGCGGTGAGGGCGTGAGCACCTCCACCCGTGGGCTGGCCGCGGTCGGCAGGTTGGCGCGGCGGACGACCGGGCGGACGCCCGCGCACATCCGGGTCATCCGGCAGGGTCCGGGGTGGAGCCCCGGCTTCGCTTCGCCTTCTGGGCCCCGGGCGTTGACGAGCCGACCGTCGCTTGCGTGAACGCCTTCGCCGGCGGGCTGGTCGCGGTCCGCACACAGGCGCGGCGGATGACCGGCGGATGACCGCGTACATTCGGGCCGTCCGGTCGGGGGTCTGGGGCGGAGGGCCCGTTTCGCTTTGCCCCGGGGGCCAGGGGCGGACCTTCGCCGCGGTGAGTTCACCGGCCGGGGGCCGACCGGGTCACCTGCGACGTGGCCGGGGTCTGGGGCGGAGCCCCAGTTAAGGGAAGGGGCGGGGAGGGGAACGGCCCGCGGCGCGATCCATCGGACATCTCCTGGGCCCTGACGGGCCTAGGACGCCGGGCCGTTCGGGCGGACCGACCGGGGGCCCGTCGTCTCCGCGCCCAGCGCCGTGACCCGCGCCCGCAGCCCCTGGTCCGCCGTCACCACCAGGCAGGGATGGCCCTCCTCACGGGCCGCCACCACGGCCACGATGTGGTCGTCGCCGCTGCCCGGCGCGCTCTCCACCCGTACGCCCGCCACCGGCTCGACGCCCCGCGCCGCGCCCTCGACCACCATCACGATGTCCACCGGAGGGTCGGTGGCCCAGCCGGGCACACCCGGGCGGCCGGGGAGCCCGGCCCCGGCGAGGACTGCCAGCCGGTCGCGGAGCCGCTCGGCGGCGCCGCGCCGGTCACGCCACCAGCCATCCGGAACCGAGCCGACCACATTGGCGGCGTCCACGACCACAACCCCATCCATAGTCCAGGCAAATTACTATGTACATCGTTCGATCAGGTGGAAGGGCTCGGGGAAGGGTTGGCAGCGGGCCATGGCGTTGCGGTTGCTCCGCGGCAAGGACGGCAGGCTCACGGCCTACGCACCGGTGGCGGGCGGTGTCGCCCGCTGGACCGAGGACCGCCCCGGAGGGGCGAGGTGGTCGGGGCCGTGGTTGATCGAGGTGTCCGGCCGCCTGGCCGGGCTGACCATCATTCAGAGCCCCGAGGGCTATGCCCATCTGGTGGGGCTCAGGCACCGGCCGGGCGGCGCCGGGGAACCGGCGCGCGTGGACATCGTCCATGCCACCCAGTTCCAGTCCGGTCGCCCGCTGACGGCGTGGTACTCGCTGGGCACCCCGCATCCGAAGGACGCCCGCAAGGCCGAGCGGACCGGTCCGCCGGCCGCGGCGGTGGACTCCTCCGGTGCCCTCCGCGTCTTCGTGCGCAACGCCGGGGGCGGGGTGAGCGCGCGGCGGCAGGACCCCAAGGGCACGTGGGAGCGCTGGACCGACTGGAAGGGCACGCACGTACTGGGCGGCATGTCGGCGGCCGCGACCGCCGACGGCCGTCTCGAACTGCTCGCACCGGCCGGGAAGGGCGCCGCGCTGCGCTGGTACCAGCCCGAGCCCGGCGCCGCCCCCAAGCGGGGCGAGGACGTCCCCGCCGACGCCCGGCCGGATTCGGCGTCCATGGTGGAGAGCAGCCCCGGCACCCTCACCCACTACTGGCGTGACGCCCGCAGCGGTGAGGTCATGGCCTGGCGGCCGGACGCCCCGGCCCCCGCCCCGCTGGGCGGGGCCACGGGCACCGGCCCGGTCGCCGCGGTGCGCGCCATGGTGGACGGTCACGACTGCACCGTCCTGGCCCACCAGGACACCGCGGCCGGCGGGCTGGCCGTCGCCGCCCACCCCTGCGAGGACGAGGCGGCGGGGGTGTGGTGGACGCCCTCGGGCGAGCAGGGCGCCCACACCCCGGCGCTGGCGCTGGACGACCAGGGCCGGGTGGTGCTGGCCGCGCTGGCGCTGGACGGAAAGCTCCTGGTGGCCCGTCAGAAGACCGACGAGCGCGGGCTGGCGCTCCGGGCCTGGACCCGCGTGGGAAGCGGCTGAGCGGCGCCACAGCCCCGCTGAGAGCCCGTTCGGCGCGGCGGCCCGGCGCCCGGAGTAGGTGCCGCCGGTCGGTTTCCCGCCCCGGGCGTGACCCGCCCCTGGCATGACCCGACCGGGCGTGATCCGCCCCGGATACGCGTGGCGGGTGTTCGCCGCCGGGCGGTGGTCCGGCCGCGGCGGGTGGCGCGGGCGGGGCGCCCTCCGCCGGGGCGCGGGGGCGGTGCCGCCGGTGGGGCGGGCCACGGAACGCCCAAGTGCCGGACGGGCCTTCGCCCGCCCGGCACCCGGGTACGCCATGCGCCGCCGAAGCTACGCGGGAACGCTCGCCACGCCCTGCGCCAGGAACGTCTTTCCGTTCACCCGCTCCGAGACGCCCTCGCGGTCCAGGTACGGCGTGATGCCGCCCAGGTGGAAGGGCCAGCCCGCGCCGGTGATCAGGCACAGGTCGATGTCCTGCGCCTCGGCGACGACGCCCTCCTCGAGCATCAGCCCGATCTCCTGCGCGACCGCGTCCAGCACCCGGGCGCGCACCTGCTCCTCGGTGAGGACGGTGTCGCCCTGCTGGAGCAGCGCGGCGACCTCCGGGTCCAGCTTCGGCTCCCCTGAGTCGTGGACGTAGAAGCCGCGCTTGCCCGCCTCGACCACGCGCTTGAGGTTCTCCGAGACCGTGAAGCGGTCCGGGAACGCGCCGTGCAGGGTCTCGGAGACATGCAGACCGATCGCCGGGCCGACCAGCTCCAGCAGCACCAGCGGGGACATCGGCAGGCCCAGCGGCTCGATGGCGCGCTCGGCGACGTCCACCGGGGTGCCCTCGTCGATGACGTTCTGGATCTCGCCCATGAAGCGGGTCAGGATCCGGTTGACCACGAACGCCGGGGCGTCCTTGACCAGGACGGCGGTCTTCTTCAGCTTCTTGGCCACGCCGAACGCCGTGGCCAGCGACGCGTCATCGGTCTTCGCACCGCGGACGATCTCCAGCAGCGGCAGGATCGCGACCGGGTTGAAGAAGTGGAAGCCCACGACCCGCTCGGGGTGCTTGAGCTGGGAGGCCATCTCGGAGACCGACAGCGAGGAGGTGTTGGTGGCGAGGATGGCGTGCTCCGGCACGACCGCCTCGACCTCGGCGAACACCTGCTGCTTGACGCCCATCTCCTCGAAGACGGCCTCGATGACGAAGTCGGCGTCGGAGAAGGCGGCGGCCTTGTCCAGCGAACCGGTCACCGCGGCCTTGAGGCGGTTGGCCTTGTCCTGGTTGATCCGGCCCTTGAGCAGCAGCTTGTCGATCTCGCCGTGGACGTACTCCACGCCCTTGTCGATCCGCGCCTGGTCGATGTCGGTCAGTACGACCGGCACCTCGAGACGCCGCGCGAACAGCAGCGCCAGCTGCGAGGCCATCAGCCCCGCGCCCACGACGCCCACCTTGGAGACCGGGCGCGCCAGCGACTTGTCCGGGGCGCCGGCCGGGCGCTTGCCGCGCTTCTGCACCAGGTTGAAGGCGTAGATGCCGCTGCGCAGCTCGCTGCCCATGATGAGGTCGGCGAGCGCCTTCTCCTCGGCCTCGTAGCCCAGGGCGAGGTCGCCGTTGCGCGCGGCGTCGATGATCTCCAGCGCGCGGTAGGCGGCCGGGGCCGCCCCGTGCACCTTGCCGTCGGCGATGGCACGGCCGCGCACCACGGCCTCGTGCCAGGCGTCGCCGCGGTCGATCTCGGGCCGTACGACCTCGATCTCGCCCTTGAGGACGGCGGCGGTCCAGATCAGCGACTGCTCGAGGAAGTCCGCGCCCTCGAAGATCGCGTCGGCGATCCCGAGCTCGTAGACCTGCTCGCCCTTGAGCTGCTTGTTCTGGTTGAGCGAGTTCTCGATGATGACCGAGACCGCGCGGTCGGCGCCGATCAGGTTCGGCAGCAGGGTGCAGCCGCCCCAGCCGGGCACCAGGCCGAGGAACACCTCGGGCAGCGAGAAGGCGGGCAGCGCCGCGGAGACGGTGCGGTAGGCGCAGTGCAGTCCGACCTCGACCCCGCCGCCCATCGCCGCGCCGTTGTAGTACGCGAAGGTGGGCACGGCGAGCGTGGACAGCCGCTTGAAGACGTCATGGCCGCCCTTGCCGATGGCCAGCGCGTCCTCGTGGCGCTTCAGCAGCTCCACGCCCTTGAGGTCGGCGCCGACGGCGAAGATGAACGGCTTGCCGGTGATGCCGACACCGGTGATCTCGCCGTCCGCGGCCTCCTTCTCGACCTGGTCGATCGCCGTGTTGAGGTTGGCGAGCGAGGCCGGGCCGAAGGTGGTGGGCTTGGTGTGGTCCAGGCCGTTGTCCAGTGTGATGAGCGCGAAGCGGCCCGCGTTCTGGGGGAGGTCGAGGTGGCGGACGTGCGCCTGTGTCACGACCTCTCCCGGGAAGAGCTCTGCCGCTCCCTTGAGAAGCTCTGCGGTGTTGGTCACTTGTTCCCCTCGAAGTGCGGGTTCTCCCAGATCACGGTGCCACCCATGCCGAAGCCGATGCACATCGTCGTGATGCCGTAGCGGACCTCGGGGCGCTCCTCGAACTGCCGTGCCAGCTGCGTCATCAGGCGGACACCTGAGGAGGCCAGCGGATGGCCGTAGGCGATCGCGCCGCCGTACTGGTTGACGCGCTCGTCGTCGTCCGCGATGCCGTAGTGGTCCAGGAACGACAGGACCTGGACGGCGAACGCCTCGTTGATCTCGAACAGGCCGATGTCCTCGATGGACAGACCGGCCTTCGCCAGGGCCTTCTTGGTGGCCGGGACCGGGCCGTAGCCCATCACCTCGGGCTCGACGCCCGCGAAGGCGAACGAGACCAGGCGCATCCTGACCGGCAGGCCCAGCTCCCGGGCGAAGTCCTCGGAGGCGATCAGCGAGGCGGTGGCGCCGTCGTTGAGCCCCGCGGAGTTACCGGCCGTGACCCGGCCGTGCGGGCGGAACGGGGTCTTCAGCGTGGCCAGGTTCTCCAGCGTGGTGCCCGGACGCATCGGCTCGTCGGCGGTGGCCAGGCCCCAGCCGGTCTCCCCGCCCTCGGGGGAGGTGCGGCGCACCGAGATCGGCACCAGGTCCTGCTGGATCTTGCCGTTGGCGTACGCCTTGGCGGCCTTCTCCTGGCTGCGCACCGCGAACTCGTCGGCGCGCCGCTTGGAGATGTGCGGCAGCCGGTCGTGGAGGTTCTCCGCCGTCATGCCCATGAACAGGGCCGACTCGTCGACCAGTTTCTCCGAGACGAAGCGCGGGTTGGGGTCGACGCCCTCGCCCATCGGGTGGCGGCCCATGTGCTCCACGCCGCCCGCGACGACGGCGTCGTACGCGCCGAAGGCGATGGAGCCCGCGGTCGTGGTGACGGCGGTCATCGCACCGGCGCACATCCGGTCGATCGAGTAGCCGGGGACGGACTGGGGCAGCCCGGCCAGGATGCCCGCGGTGCGGCCGATGGTCAGGCCCTGGTCGCCGATCTGCGTCGTCGCGGCGATGGCCACCTCGTCGATGCGCTCCGGCGGCAGATCCGGGTTGCGGCGCAGCAGCTCCCGGATGCACTTGACGACCAGGTCGTCGGCGCGGGTCTCGTGGTAGATGCCCTTCGGGCCCGCCTTGCCGAATGGGGTCCGGACGCCGTCGACGAAGACGACGTCCCTAGCGGTACGAGGCACGTTGGCTCTCCTCCAGGTGCGGGATGGCACTGCTGCGGGCACGCCGGGGGCGCGCCGTCACACCCTCATGCTACTTATGAGTAACCAAGCTGCCCAGTCCCCACCGCCGGAGGGTTGAAGGTCACAGCCGTGGACCGGCGGCGGGGCCGCCGGTCCACGCGCGTCACATCACGCCGGGGGCGTCAGCAAGGCGGCCGTCAGCACCGGGGTCACCTGGTCGATCTGCCAGGGACGGGCGCCATGACCTGCGAGAACGGACGCGATCGCATCCGTCGTCGGCTCGGCTGGCGGCTCCCAGCACAGCCGTCGGACGGTGTCCGGGGCGATCAGGTTCTCCTGCGGAAGATTCAGCTGTTCGGCCAGCTGGGTGACGGCCGCACGCGCCGCGGAGAGCCGCGCGGCGGCGGCCGGGTCCTTGTCGGCCCACGCCCGCGGCGGGGGCGGACCGGCCACCGGCTGGCCCGGCTGGGGGAGGTCGGCCTCCGGCAGCGCCCGCGCCCGGTCCACCGCGGCCTGCCACTGCTCCAGCTGGCGCCGGTTCATCCGGTGGCCGAAACCGTTCAGGGCGGTCAGTGCCCGGACGTCTCCCGGCAGGGCCAGCGCGGCCTCGACGATGGCCGCGTCGCCGAGCACCTTGCCCGGCGAGACATCGCGGCGCTGGGCGATCCGGTCCCGGGCCGTCCACAGCTCGCGCACCACGGCCATCTGCCGGCGCCGCCGGACCTTGTGCATCCCCGACGTACGCCGCCAGGGGTCCTTGCGCGGCGGGGCGGGCGGGGCCGCGGCGATGGCCGCGAACTCCTGGTGCGCCCACTCCAGCTTCTCCTGCCGCCCCAGCTCGTCCTCCAGCGCGTCGCGCAGGTCCACCAGCAGCTCGACGTCGAGCGCGGCGTAGTGCAGCCAGGGCTCGGGCAGCGGGCGGGTGGACCAGTCCACGGCGGAGTGGCCCTTCTCCAGGGCGTATCCGAGGATGTTCTCGACCATGGCGCCGAGCCCCACCCGGGCGAACCCGGCCAGCCGGCCCGCGAGTTCGGTGTCGAAGATCCGGGCCGGGACCATGCCTATGTCCCGCAGGCAGGGCAGATCCTGGGTCGCGGCGTGCAGGACCCATTCGGCGTCGGCGATCGCGGCGCCCAGACCCGAGAGGTCGGGGCAGCCGACGGGGTCGATCAGTGCGGTCCCCGCTCCGGCCCGGCGCAGCTGGACCAGATAGGCCCGCTGTCCGTAGCGGTAGCCGGAGGCGCGCTCGGCGTCGACGGCCACCGGGCCGTGGCCCGCGGCGAAGGTCGCGATGACCTCGGCCAGCGTGTCCACGTCGGCGGTGACGGGCGGGATGCCCTCGCGCGGCTCCAGCAAGGGGACCGGCGCCGGGGGGAGGTCGTCCGGAGGAGCGCCCCCGGTGGTTCGCAGTGTCGTCTCTGCTGCGGTCTCTTGGGCGTCGGTCACCTGTCAAGGGTAGCTGTGTGCGGCGAGTACGCAGGGCGCCCGCCGACGGAACGTTCCGTCGGCGGGCGCGGGTGGTGGTGGGCGGCGGTGTGGCGGCCGGGCGGGCGGTACGGCTCAGTGGATGATTCCGGTCCGCAGCGCGACCGCGACCATTCCCGCCCGGTCCCCGGTGCCCAGCTTGCGGGCGATCCGGGCGAGGTGACTCTTGACGGTGAGCGCGGACAGGCCCATCGAGACGCCGATGGCCTTGTTGGACTGGCCCTCCGCAACCAGCCTCAGCACCTCGACCTCGCGGCCCGACAGCTCCCGGTAGCCGCCCGGGTGGCCGGGGGCGCCCGGCGGGCGGCGGTGCATCCGGGCGGCGGCGCCGAGCGGGGCGGCGCCGGGGCGGCCCGGGATGCCGAGGTTGGTGCGGGTGCCGGTGACGACGTAGCCCTTGACGCCGCCGGCCAGTGCGTTCCGTACGGCGCCGATGTCGTCGGCGGCGGACAGGGCCAGCCCGTTGGGCCAGCCCGCGGCGCGGGTCTCGGACAGCAGCGTGAGGCCGGAGCCGTCGGGGAGGTGGACATCGGCCACGCAGATGTCGCGTGGATTCCCGATGCGGGGACGGGCCTCGGCGATGGACGACGCCTCGATGACGTCGCGCACCCCGAGGGCCCAGAGGTGGCGGGTGACGGTGGAACGAACGCGGGGGTCGGCAACGACCACCATGGCCGTCGGCTTGTTCGGGCGATAGGCGACCAGGCTGGACGGTTGCTCGAGGAGAACAGACACCAGGTCCTCCTGGGGAAGTGGTGGGACGGGTCACCACGTCCTTCGGCACCGATACGGCCGGGCTTTAGAGAATGATCACGATTTGGTGAGTAACAATTCGGGCAATTAGGACGACTGATCGATCGTGCCTGATCTTTTTCAGGACATCCGGAAGCTCGACATCTTTTTCAAGGCATCCCGGACATCCCGAAACTCAGCGCGCCTGAGGGCCCCTCCGCTGCGGCAGCGAGACGACCCCCGCCTCCGTGGCCCCCGCCGGTGGCAGGCCCGCGATCTGGCACAGGAGGTCGCACCACGCGGCCAGGTGTCCCGCGGTGTCCGGCACGCCCAGCCGTTCGGTGGCGCCCTCTCCCGTCGGCTCCGGGCGGCGTGGGCCGGGGTGGGCCGGTTCGGGGGATGGGTGGTCGGACGGGGTCCAGGAGGCGCGGATCTCGATCCGGGTGGACGGCTCCCGCTCGCCCATCGCGCCGAAGTAGTGCGAGCTCGCCCGGGTGACCGTGCCGCTGGGCTCCCCGTAGGGCAGGCCGCGTGCCTCCAGCGCGCCGGTGAGCCAGGACCAGCACACCTCGGGCAGCAGCGGATCCGCCGCGATCTCCGGCTCCAGGTCCGCGTGGACCAGCGTGACCAGGCGGAAGGTGCCGCGCCAGGCGTCGTGCCCGGCCGGGTCGTGCAACAGGATCAGCCGCCCCTCGGCCAGCTCCTCGTCATCGCCCGCCGCGCCGGTGACCACCGCCTCCAGCGCGTACGAGTAGGGTGCGAGCCGACGCGGGGGTGGGGTCGGATCGAGCTCCACCTCGGGCCGCACCCGCACACCGCGCAGCGCGGTGACGGCATGCCGGAAGGCGGGAGGGGTGTCCTCACCGCCCGCGTCCGTGCCGTCAGGGCCGTCAGCACCGTTCGCGAGGTGTCCTTGAACCGCTGCCATGCCCGGAAGACTAGGCGCACTGAGGGCCCTAACCGGGGAGGAACACCCGGGTTGGCGGGTCACTCGTTCGGCCCGTGCGAAAATCTGGGGCATGAGCGCCAACGAGCGGCCCTCGGGCCAGCATCAGACCGGCCGTGCCGCGGCCAGTGCCACAGCCGATTCGGCCTTTCTGCGGGCCTGCCGCCGGGAGCCGGTGCCCCATACACCTGTGTGGTTCATGCGGCAGGCGGGGCGCTCGCTCCCGGAGTACCGCAAGCTGCGCGAGGGCATCGCGATGCTCGACTCCTGCATGCGGCCCGACCTAGCCACTGAGATCACGCTGCAGCCGGTGCGCCGCCACCGGGTGGACGCGGCCGTCTACTTCAGCGACATCGTCGTACCGCTCAAGGCCATCGGCATCGACCTCGACATCAAGCCCGGTGTCGGGCCGGTCGTCGAGCGGCCGATCCGCACCCGCGCCGATCTGGAGCGGCTGCGTCCGCTCGATCCGGACGATGTGAAGTACGTCACCGAGGCCATCGGGACGCTCGTCGGCGAGCTCGGCGCGACCCCGCTCATCGGCTTCGCGGGCGCCCCCTTCACGCTCGCCAGCTATCTGATCGAGGGCGGCCCCTCGCGCAACCACGAGCACACCAAGGCGCTCATGTACGGCGACCCGGCGTTCTGGGCCGCGCTGCTGGAGCGGCTCGCCGACATCACCACCGCCTTCCTCAAGGTCCAGATCGAGGCGGGCGCGTCGGCCGTCCAGCTCTTCGACTCCTGGGCGGGCGCCCTGGCCCCCGCCGACTACCGCCGCAGCGTGCTGCCCGCGTCCTCGAAGGTCTTCGCCGCCGTCGCCGGGTACGGTGTGCCGCGCATCCACTACGGCGTGGGCACGGGTGAGTTGCTCGGGCTGCTCGGCGAGGCGGGCGCGGACGTCGTCGGCGTCGACTGGCGGGTGCCGCTGGACGAGGCCGCCCGGCGAGTCGGCCCCGGCAAGGCGCTCCAGGGCAATCTCGACCCCGCGGTGCTCTTCGCCCCGCGTACGGCCGTCGAGGCCAAGGCGGACGAGGTGCTGGAGGCGGCCCGGGGGGTGGAGGGGCATATCTTCAACCTCGGCCACGGCGTGCTGCCCAGCACCGATCCGGACGCGCTCACCCGACTCGTCGAGTATGTGCACACCCAGAGCGCATCGCGCGCACCTTCTGTGAAGGTCTGAACCAAGCGGGAACCCGCGTGCCTCCCGTGGCGTCGTGAGGGGCATGACCGACATGCCCGCCACCGCGCTGTCAGCCCCGCAGGAGTCGCCGGAGTGTGTCCACTTCGTCGACGACTGGCACGGCATCCTCCACGAGACCTATGGCGGCGACTCGGACCGGGTCGTCCTGGACTGTGCCAGGCGGCTGGTGGCCGATCCCGCGGGCGAGGGGGCGTACGCCTGGACGCTCGGGCTGGTCATGATGGCCGCGCACATCGGCCGCTTCTCCCGTGAGGACGTCGCGGCGGCGGCCCTGGAGGCGCTCCACACCACGGACCGGCGGCTGCGCGAGGCCCCCTGCGCCCACCGGACGCATCCGTACGAGAGCGATCTGGACGACCGGATCGACCACTTCGTGGACGATCTGCCGCTGCTCACCAACGGGTTGGCCGAGGACCAGGACCCCGACTGGGAGGACGACGCCACCAAGGAGCAGTGGCTGTGCCCGCGCGACATCGCCGGGTACGCGCGGGTCGCCGTCGACATCATCGCCCCCGGCAGCGTGGGCGGCATCCCGCCCCGGCTCCCGGTCCGCGACGCGCGCCGGGCCGAGGATCTGCGCTCGATCGTCTGGGACTACCCGAGCGCGGCCGTGGACCCCGCCCAGGAGCTGTCCGCCTACGCCAGGAACCTGGTCGCCAGCCCCCTGGGCTACCACCGCGCGGGGCTCGTGGTCGTCCTGCACGCCGCCTGCTGGTACGCGGCCAGCGGCCGGATCCGCGACCGGCGGGTCCTGGACACCATGGTCGACGCCCTGGAGGCGGTGCTGCCCGGCCTCGGCGGGGCCTCCTGCGCGCACGGCGAGGGCGAACACCCCGAGGTCGGCCGGGACACCGCGGAGCAGGCCACCGTGGGCATCCATCTGCTCAGCCCCGGCGGCCGGGGCGTCTACCGCCACTGGCACCGCGAGGAGCTGGAGACGGCGCCGCTGGAGGCATGGCTGTGCCCGGCCTTCCTCGCCGGGATCGCCCGCGAGGCGCTGGACCATCTGCGCACCGGCCGTGAGCGGCTCTTCGGCCTCCGGGACACCGCCCACCTGGACGAGGTGTTGCCGCGCCCTGACGGACGGATCGACATCGAACGGCTCACCCACGCCGTGCGCTTCCGCTGCCGGGACGGGCAGGCCGCGGAGGACGCCGGGCTGTGGGCCGCGCGGCGGTTCGCGGCGGGCCCGGCCGATCCGCGTGAGCGGCTGGTGCTGCTGCTGGTGGCCTGCTGGTCGGTGACCTCGGGCGAGGAGGCCCCGCCCGAGGCCGTCCACCGGGATCTGCGGGCGATCCTCGGCGCGGTGCGGACCGACCCGGTGGCCGGGTCCTGCCCGCACGGGGATGCGCACCCCTGGGAGGTGCTGGCCGAGCTGGCGGGCCGCCGTCACTTCGGCTTCCACGAGGACCCTTACGGTGCCCATCTCAACCATCTGTACGCGCCGGGGGAGCACGATACGCCCGAGCCGTCCTTCGACCCCGAGGCGTGGGGCTGCCCCCGCCATGTGGCCGAGCGGGTCCGGCAGGCGCTGCGGATCATCGACGGCGCGAGCTGATCGGTGGCGTGGGGGGGCTTACCGCCTGCGGCGGGCTGTTCCCCTCCCCGCCCCTCCCCACAACTGGGGCTCCGCCCCAGACCCCACCGGGGCTCCGCCCCAGACCCCACCGGGGCTCCGCCCCCCGGCCCCCCACTGGGGCTTCGCCCCCCGGCCCCCCACCGGGGCTTCGCCTCCCGGTTCCCGCGCGGGGCTTCGCTTCCCGGCTCCCGCCCGGGGCTTCGCCTCCCGGCCCCCACCGGGGCTTCGCCTCCCGGTCCCCGCCCGGGGCTCCGCCCACCGGCCCTCCACCGGGGCTCCGCCCCCCCCGGCCCCCGCCCGGGGCTTCGCCCCAGATCCCGGGGGCCAGGGGCGGAGCCCCTGCTACGCGGTGGAGCCGCGTATCGGTTCCGCGGGAAGGGGCGGGGCGCTGAAATCAGCCCCTCCGGCGTTTGAGGAGCGGGGTCCGGGGCGGAGCCCCGGTTGTGGGGAGGGGCGGGTAGGGGAACAGCCCGCCGCAGGCGTACGCGTACCGTCGGACACCCCGGGGCGGGGTAAGCAACGATATGCGGCTCCACCGCATGGCCCGCCGGACGCCCCGGAACAGCGCACGGCCCCCTCAGCGGTGCTCCGCCCCCCTTACGGCCGCAGCCGCCTTGCGCGCCGCCACCAGTACCGGGTCCCACACCGGCGAGAACGGCGGGGCGTAGCCCAGGTCCAGCGCCGTCATCTGCTCCACCGTCATCCCGGCGGTCAGCGCCACCGCCACGACGTCCACCCGCTTGCCCGCGCCCTCGCGGCCGACGATCTGCGTGCCGAGCAGCCGTCCCGTGCGCCGCTCGGCGAGCATCTTCACCGTCATCGGCCGGGTCTCCGGGTAGTACCCGGCGCGGCTGGTCGCCTCGATCGTGACCGTCTCGAACTGGAGCCCCACGGCGGCGGCTTCGGCCTCCAGCAGCCCGGTGCGGGCGATCTCCAGATCGCAGACCTTGCTGACCGCCGTGCCGACGACACCGGGGAAGGTCGCGTAGTCGCCGCCCACATTGGAGCCGATGACCTGCCCGTGCTTGTTGGCGTGGGTGCCCAGCGGAATGTGCCGGGTGCGGCCGGAGACCAGGTCGAGGACCTCGACACAGTCGCCGCCCGCCCAGATGTTGTCGTAACCGCGCACCCGCATGGCCTGATCGGTCAGCAGCCCGCCGTACTCGCCCACCGGAAGCCCCGCCTCCTGGGCGAGCCCCGTCTCCGGGGCCACGCCCAGGCCCAGGACCACCAGATCGGCGGGGTATTCGCTCATCTTGGTGGCCACCGCCCGCACCCGGCCGTCCTCACCCGTGACCACCTCGGCGACCTCGGCGCCGGTCACGGTGTCGATGCCGAGTCCCGACATCGCGTCGCGCACCAGCCGCCCCATGTCGGGGTCGAGCGTGGACATCGGCTGCTCACCGCGTTCCAGGACGGTCACCCGGGAGCCGCGCTGCATGAGCGCCTCGGCCATCTCCACCCCGATGTACCCGGCGCCGATCACCACCGCCCGCTCGACCGGGGTGGCCTCCAGGGACTCCAGCAGCGCCCGCCCGTCGTCCAGGGTCTGCACCCCGTGGACGCCGGGGGCGTCGATCCCGGGCATCCCGGGGCGGCGCGGCCGGGCGCCGGTCGCGACGACCAGGTCGTCGAAGCCGTACCACTGCTCGCCCTCGCCGTGCGGATCGAGGTCCCGCGCCAGGACCCGCTGCCCGGCGAGGTCGATCTCGACGACCTCGGTGTGGGTCCGTACGTCGATCCCGCGGCCCCGGTGGGTCTCGGGCGTCCGGGCGACCAGCTCGTCGGGGCCGTTCACCAGCCCGCCGACCCAGTACGGGATGCCGCAGGCCGAGTACGAGGTGAACTGACCGCGCTCGAAGGCGAGGATCTCCAGCTCGCCCCGGCTCTTGAGTCTGCGCGCCCGCGACGCGGCGGACATGCCCGCCGCGTCGCCTCCGATGACCACCATGCGTCGTGCCGCCGTCATGAATGCCCCTCCGCCACTGGATGTCCGGCTATAGGGCACCAAGTTAAGCGCGCGAGGTCTGCTCCCGGATCAGCGTGTAGAGCACGGCGCTGACGAGCATCAGCGCGCCGTCGATGTAGACCGCGTTCGTCCAGCTGCCGTAGTGGTCGAAGAGGGTGCCGCTGAGCGCCGGGCTGACCACCGCGCCGATCTCCCCGACCAGGTTGAACAGCCCGAAGGCCGCGCCGCGTTCGGCCGCGTCCACCACGTCGTTCAGCAGCGCGTGTGCCATCGGCTGGAGCGCGTTGAAGAACAGGCTGGAGACGAAGAGCAGGACGGACATCACCCAGAGGGAGGGCTTCTCATGGGTCTGCAGATACGCGGCGAACACCAGCACCAGCACGCCCTGGACCACGGTGAACGCGATCAGCAGCGGCCGCCGCCCCCACCCCCGGGCCTTCGCCCGGTCCGAGAGCAGACCCCCGGCCGGGAAGCCGAGGATGCCCGCGCCCGCGTTGAAGGTGGCCACCAGCGCGGCGTTCTGGAACGAGCTGTGGGCGGCGTCCGCGACGATCGACACCGACCAGAAGCTGAAGAACCACAGGTTCCACATGACCGCGATGAAGGCGAAGCTGAGCAGCAGCACACTGCGGTTCCGCGAGACCGCGCCCAGCCGGCCGCTGCGCCGGGCGAAGATCGCCCCGATGAGCACGAACGCCAGCACGCATTCGAGGATGGCCACGCCCCAGCTCGGCATCCCCGCCCCGTCGGCGATCAGATAGACCGTCATGACCGCGGCGCACAGCACCGCCGAGATCCCCAGCAGCCGCAGCGTGGAGCCGGTGGCCTTGAGCGGGCCGCCGATGCGGCGCATATAGACCGCCGTGGCCCCGCCGAACGCGAGCGTCGCGGCACCCAGCACCAGGAACGGCATCCGCCAGGCGTCCTCCTCGCCGAGCACCTCCCCGCCCCAGTCGATCAGGTACGGCGCGCTGATGGTCGCGACCGTCAGCCCGATGGCCAGTCCGGTGATGGCGACGCCCATGCCGAGACCGGCCTTCGCGGGCGGGGTGCGCTGGGCGATCAGCGAGCGGTCGTTGGAGTAGAAGACGCCCTCGCCGAGCCCGGTCAGCACCCGCAGCACCACGAAGGCGATCAGCCCGCTCATCATGCCGCTGGCCAGCGTCGCGACCCCCGCCCACAGCAGCGAGACCGCGAGCATGGTGCGGTGCCCGAAGCGGTCGCCGAGATAGCCGCCGGGGAACTGGGTGAGCATGTAGCCCGCGAAGAAGAGGCTGCCGATCAGACCGCCGAGCGCGTGCGGATGGCTGGCGGAGCCCAGCATGCCGTGGTCGTGTTCGATCAGCCAGGTGACGACGGGGCCGGTGATGGTGCGGTCGGCGTACGAGAAGAGCCAGCCGCCCAGCAGCATGGCCCACAGGGTGTGATACGGCTGCCAGCCGCCGCGGGGCGCCTCCCGGCCCTGCGCGGTGGGCTCTGCGGTCACTTCGGGCATGTCTCCATGTCCCCTCTCGGGCCTGGGCGTGTCGGCTCGGCGGCTCGGCTGGTGCCACACAGAATGTGGCCGGACATCGGGCGCGGCAAGGCGCGTTCGCGGGTCTTTCACCGACCGGAAGCCTCCGCGACGGGGTCTTGCCCCAGGGCGGCGGCGAGGGTACGGGAGATGCCGTGCGCGGCGACCCGTACGGCCGGGATCAGCCCCGGGGCCCGCCCCTCCGCGGCCGGTACCACCACCGACAGCGAGGCCACCACCTCCCCGCCCGGTCCGCGCACCGGGGCGGCGATGGACAGCCCGTCCATGGTGATCTGCCGGTCGCTGACCGCGATCCCGGTGCGCCGCACCTCGGCCAGGGCGGCCCGCAGCCGGTGCGGGTCCTGGATCGTCATCTCGGTGTAGCGGCGCAGCGGGCGGGCGCACACCCGCTCGTACAGCCGTGGCGGCCCGTAAGCGAGCAGCACAAGACCGACGCCGGTGGCGTGCAGCGGCCAGCGGCTGCCGACCCGGGTGCGCACCTGGACCGCCGAGTGACCCGAGATCAGCTCGACATAGACCACCTCAAGACCGTCCCGCACGGCGAGCTGGACGTTCTCGTGGGTGGCCTCGTACAGGTCCTCCATGAACGGCAGGGCCGCCTCGCGCACCCCGACCCCGCGCGGGGAGAGCGTGGCCACCTCCCACAGCCGCAGCCCGATGTGGTACGCCCCGGTGGCGTCGCGCTCCAGGGCGCCCCAGCGGGTGAGCGAGGCGACCAGCCGGTGCGCGGTGGCCAGCGGCAGCCCGGCGCGCCGGGCGAGGGCGGTGAGGGACAGTGAGCGGTGCGAGGCGTCGAACGCGTCGAGGACCGCCAGCATCCGGCCCGCGACCGAGCGGCCGCCGTCCCGGCCGTCGGTGGCGCGGGTGCCCGGTGGGCTGATGGGGGTGAGGGGGCCGGAGGCGGTCATGACAGCGGGAGGCCGACGTAGTTCTCGGCGAGCTCGGCGGAGGCGGTGGGGGAGGAGGCGATCCGCTCCAGCCGCGCGATCCGCTCCCGGTCCTCGAACGGGGTCTCGTCCGGGCGGCGGTGGAGCGTGTCCGTCATGAAGTACGAGAACCGCTCGGCCTGCCACACCCGGCGCAGACAGGTCCGCGAGTAGCCGTCCAGCAGCTCGGACGAGCCGGTCTCCTGGTGGTGGATCAGCGCGCGGGCCATCGTGATCACATCGGTGACGGCCAGATTGAGCCCCTTGGCGCCGGTGGGCGGCACGATGTGCGCCGCGTCGCCCGCCAGGAAGAGCCGGCCGTGGCGCATCGGCTCCTGGACGAAACTGCGCATCGGAGTGACCGAGGTGGCGGTGATCGGGCCGCGCTCCAGCGTCCAGTCCCCGTCGAGCGCGAAGCGGGTCGACAGCTCGTCCCAGATCCGCTCATGGGACCAGTCGTCGGGGTCGGTGCCGCCCGGCACCTGGAGGTAGAGCCGGGAGACATGGGGGGAGCGCATGCTGTGCAGGGCGAAGCCGCGCCGATGGCGGGCGTAGATCAGCTCCTCGCAGGACGGCGCCACATCGGCCAGCACACCGAGCCAGGAGTAGGGGTAGGCGTGCTCGAAGGTGCGCACCCGGTCGGCGGGGATCGCGCGCCGGGCGATGCCGTGGAAGCCGTCGCAGCCCGCCACGTAGTCGCAGCTCAGGGTCTGTTCGCGGCCCTCGTGGCGGAAGCGGATGACGGGCGCGGCGGAGTCCGGCTTCTCGATGGCCAGCGCCTCGGCCTCGAACAGCAGCGGGGGGCCGCCCGGCTCCTCCAGCTGGAGTGCGATCAGATCCTTGACGATCTCGGTCTGGGCGTAGACCATCACCGACTTGCCGCCGGTGGCGGAGGGGAAGTCCACGCGGTGGCCGCGGCCCTCGAAGCGCAGCTCGATGCCCTGGTGCGGCAGCCCCTCGCGGTCCAGCCGCCCGCCGGCGCCGCACTCCCGCAGCACGTCCACGGTGCCCTGCTCCAGGATCCCGGCCCGCTGGCGCCGCTCGACGTACGCCCGGTCCCGGCTCTCCAGCACCACGCAGCCGATCCCGGCGCGGTGCAGCAGCCGGGCGAGCAGCAGCCCGGCGGGCCCGCCACCGATGATGCCGACGGTCGTGCGCATCACATCGTCCCCTTGCCGTGGTGGTCCATGTCGCTGTGGTGATCCATGCGGCCCGTTTCGCCTTCGCCACTTGTTCGCTGAGTGAAATTTCGTTCATAATCGACTGGTGATGAGTTTCAGCCCGGTGCCACCACCTGTCAATGGCCCCGTCGGGCCTCTCGAGCGCGGCCTCGCCGTGCTGCGCGAGCTGACCCGGCTGGCCGCACACGAGGGACGGACCGCCGTCCGGCCCGGTGATCTCGTGCGCGGCACGGGGCTCGCCCGGTCCGTGGTCGACCGCGTCGTGGGCACGCTCGAACAGCTCGATTACGTCACGCTCGACGGCCGCGACATCGGCCTGGCGGTCCGGTTGATGGAGCTGGGCAACGCGTATCTGGCCGCGAGCGGACTGCCCGCCGCGCTCGGCCCGTTCGCCGAGCGGCTCGCGGACGGGCTCGACGAGTCGGTCTCGGTCGCCGTCCCCGACGGCGGCGGGGTGCGCTTCGTCGTCCAGGTCACCCGCCGCCGCACCATGTCCCTCGCCTTCCGGATCGGCGATCTGCTCCCCGCCGAGCGCTGCTCGCCCGGCGCGCTCTTCGCCGCCGAGTGGTCCGGGGCCGACTGGGCCGCCTGGCGCGCCCGTCGCGCCGAGGACCCCCTGGACACCGCGTTCCCGGCCGTCCCGCCCCGCCATCGGCCCGCCTCCGGCGAGGACTTCGAGGCCCGCGTCAAGGAGGCCGCCCGGGACGGCTGGGCCGTCGACGACCAGCTGATCGAACCGGGGCTGGTGGCGGTTTCAGTTCCGGTACGGGACGCCTCGGGCCGTACCGTCTGCGCGGTCAACGTGGTCAGCCACACCAGCCGCCATGACGTGGACTCGCTGCGGGCGGCGGTGCTGGGGCCGCTGGGTGCGGAACTCCCGGCGATGGAGGCGGCTTTGACGGCGCGTCGGCCACGGTCGGTTGCTTCGGTCGCTTCGGTCGCCTCGGCTGTTTCGGTTGCCTCGGCTGTTTCGGTCGCTTCGGGTACGGCGGACTCCGGCACGGCCGTGGGCGAGGATCCCGCGCGGATGGCCAAGCGGGAGCTGGGAGCGGGCTTCCTGCAGTCCCTCGCGCGCGGACTGGCCGTGCTGCGGGCCCTGGGCGGGTCGGCCCTGGCCGGGGCGGCCCTGGGCGGGGCGCGGGGCCCGCACCAGGGCGAGGCCCGCGCGGTGGAGGACGCGGCGCGCGGCGCTTCCGGCGCCACCGGGGGCATGACGTACGGCCTCGTCGGCGCGGGGCCTGGCGGCGGCCGGGGCGGGGGGATGACGCTCAGCGCCGTCGCGGAGGCCACCGGGCTGGCGCGGGCCACCGCCCGGCGCTCGCTGCTCACCCTGGTCGAGCTGGGGTACGCGGAGGCCGACGGCCGGACCTTCCGGCCGCTGCCGCGAGTGCTGGAGCTCGGCTACGCCCCCCTGGCGGAGCTCGGCTTCACCGACATCGCCCAGCCGCACATGCGCGAACTGGTCCGCATCGTCCATGAGTCGGCGTCCCTGGCCGTCCTCGACGGCGGCGACATCCGCTACATCGCGCGTGTCCCCACCGTCCGCATCATGAGCGTCAACATCACCATCGGCACCCGCTTCCCCGCCTACGCGACCTCCATGGGCCGGGTGCTGCTCGCGGGCCTGGACGCCGACGCCCGCGCCGCCCACCTCGCCGGGGTGCGGCCGGAGCCGCTGACCCGGCACACCGTGACCGACGTGGCCGAGCTGGCGCGCGTCGTGGAGCGCGCGGCGGCCGAGGGGTACGCCCTGGCCGACGAGGAGTTGGAGGAGGGGCTGCGGTCGCTCGCCGTGCCCGTGAGGGATGCGCGCGGACGGGTGGCGGCCGCGCTCAACGTGGCGACCCACGCCGGTCGCGGCACCGCCGAGAGCGCCCGCGGCGAGCTCCTCCCGGCGCTGCGCGCCACCGCGGCCCGTATCGAGGCCGACCTGGCCACGGCCTCGGCGCAGCACGCCCTGGGGGCGGGTGAGAGAGTGGGGGCATGAGAGCGGCGAACACCCCGGGGGCGGGGCGCACCGGCCATGTCGTGGTCATCGGCGGCGGAATCGCGGGCCTCGCGGCGGCCCACTGGCTGCTGGACGGCGGGGCGCGGGTGACGGTCCTGGAGGCGTCGGGGCGGCTCGGCGGCAAGCTGCGCTCGGGCGAGATCGAGGGCGTACCGGTCGACCTGGGCGCCGAGTCGATGCTCGCCCGTCGCCCGGAGGCGGTCGAGCTGGCGCGCGCCGTGGGCCTCGGCGACCGGCTGCAGCCGCCCGCGACCGCGACCGCCTTCCTCTGGACGCGCGGCGGGCTGCGCCCGATGCCCAAGGGCCATGTGATGGGCGTCCCCGGCGATCTGGAGCCGCTGGCCGCGTCCGGCGTGATCTCGGAGGAGGGGATGGCCCGGATCGCCCGCGACCGCGAGCTGCCGCCCACGCCGGTCGGCGAGGACGTGGCGCTCGGCGGGTACCTGGCGGAGCGGCTCGGCCGCGAGGTCGTGGACCGGCTGGTGGAACCGCTGTTGGGCGGGGTGTACGCGGGCGATGTGTATCGCACTTCGATGCGCGCGTCGGTCCCCACCCTCTTCGAGGTGGCCCAGTCCGGCCGCCCGCTGACCGAGGGCGTCCGGGAGCTGGCCGAGCGCTCCGCGCGACGGCAGGACGGCCCCGTGTTCATGGGCATCGACGGCGGGATCGGGCGGCTGCCGCTCGCGGTCGCCGACGCCGTACGGGCCGCGGGCGGCGAGATCCGCACCGGGGCGCCCGTACGGGAGCTGCGGCGCACCGCCGACGGCTGGACCGTCGCCGTGGACGGCGCTGACGGTACGGGCGGCACGGACGGCACGGGCGGCGTGGACGGCACAGGCGGCACAGGCAGCGCGGACGGCACACGCGGCACAGGTGGCCCCTCGGTGGTGGCGGCCGACGCCGTGGTGCTTGCGGTGCCCGCGCCCGCCGCCGCCCGGCTGCTGGCCGCCGGGGCCCCGGCCGCCTCCGCCGAGCTGGCCACCGTGGACTACGCCTCGATGGCGCTGGTCACCATGGCCTTCCGGCGCACCGATGTGGCCTCGCTCGCCGAGGGGAGCGGCTTCCTGGTGCCGCCGGTCGACGGCCGGACGATCAAGGCGGCCACCTTCTCCAGCCGCAAGTGGGGCTGGCTGCGCGACGCCGGTCCCGATCTCTTCGTGCTGCGTACCTCGATCGGGCGGTTTGACGACGAGGCGGATCTGAAGCGGGACGACGCCGATCTGGTAAGGATGTCGCTCGCCGATCTCGGCGAGGCCGTCGGCCTGACGGCGAAGCCCGTCGCGAGCCGCGTGGACCGCTGGGACGGCGGACTGCCCCAGTACCCGGTGGGCCATCTCGACCGGGTCGCCCGCATCCGCGCCGAGGTCGCCAAGGTGCCGGGGCTGGCGGTGTGCGGCGCCCTCTACGACGGGGTGGGCATCCCCGCGTGCGTCGGCAGCGCCCGTAAGGCGGCCGATGAGCTGCTGGGCGCCCTGGCGGGCCCCCTGGAGCCGGGCGCCGGAGCCGGAGAGCGAGAATAGGGCCATGACTGCTGCACCTGAGAAGACTCCCAATGCCGGTAAGAAGGCCAAGGACCTCAACGAGGTCATCCGCTACACCCTGTGGTCGGTGTTCCGGCTGCGCGATGTGCTGCCGGAGGACCGTACCGGCTACGCCGACGAGGTCGAGGAGCTCTTCTCCCAGCTCGCCGCCAAGGACGTCACCGTGCGCGGCACCTACGACGTGTCCGGGCTGCGCGCCGACGCGGACGTCATGATCTGGTGGCACTCGGAGACCTCCGACGCCCTCCAGGAGGCGTACAACCTCTTCCGCCGCACCCGGCTGGGACGGCACCTGGAGCCGGTGTGGTCCAACATGGCGCTGCACCGCCCGGCCGAGTTCAACAAGTCCCACATCCCGGCGTTCCTCGCGGACGAGAACGCGCGCGAGTACGTGAGCGTGTACCCGTTCGTCCGCTCCTACGACTGGTACCTGCTGCCCGACGAGGACCGCCGCCGGATGCTCGCGGACCACGGCAAGATGGCCCGCGGCTACCCCGACGTGCGCGCCAACACGGTGGCGTCCTTCTCGCTCGGCGACTACGAGTGGATCCTGGCCTTCGAGGCGGACGAGCTGCACCGGATCGTCGACCTGATGCGCCATCTGCGGGGCTCCGAGGCGCGCCGGCACGTGCGCGAGGAGGTGCCGTTCTACACCGGGCGGCGCAGGGCGGTCTCCGAGCTCGTCGCCGGTCTGGCCTGACGCCCTTACGGGGTGTCCGCCGCGTGGCGGAGGCTCCGCCCCGGACCCGCAGCTCCGCCTGGACCCGGATGTCGTCAGGCGTCGGGAAGGGGCGGGGAGCGGAAGAGCAGCCCGCCGCAGGCATCAAGATCCGTCGGACACCATCCGTCGGACACCTCCCAGGGCCTTACGGAGGTCGGGACGGCCTTACAGCCGTCCCGCACCGGCCCCGGCGCTCTCCTACGGCGTGCCCGGGATCGCGGCCGGCTGCTTGCCCGACTCGGGCAGCGGGGCCGGTTCCGGCAGCGGCGCGGGCTCCGGGCGCGGGGCGCAGAAGGCAGACCGGCCGGGGGTCTTCCCGGTCAGCAGATAGGTGTCCACATGGCGGTTGACGCAGTCGTTCGGGCCGCCCCACAGACCATGCGTCCCCGCCTTCCGCTCGGTCACCAGCGAGGAGCCGGGCAGCCGGTGCCACAGCTCCTTCGCCCCCGCGTACGGCGTGGCCGCGTCCCGTTCCGCTGAGAGCAGCAGCACCGGCGGTAGCGCGACGCGCCCGGTCCGGGGGCCCACGGCCTCCAGGTTCCCCACGTCGAGGGGGCGGCCGGGCTTCAGCGGCCAGAAGGCGCACGGCAGGTTCATCGCCACGTTGTCCCAGGTCTCGAAGGGCGCGCGGCGGGCGAGGGCGGTGTTGTCGCGGTCCCAGGTGGCCCAGTCGCGCGGCCAGGGCGCGTCGTTGCACTCCACGGCGGTGTAGACGGCATTGCCGTTCTCGTCGTCGGCCGCCTCCGCCGGATCGGGCGCGGCGAGTTCGATCAGCGGCTCGGGGTCGCCGCGCAGATACGCGGCCAGCGCTCGGGCGGCGGGATCCCAGTAGGCGTCGTTGTAGCCGGTCCTCAGGAACGCGCTCTGGAGTTGGGCGGTGCCGACGACCCCGCCCGCCGGCTTCCGCGCCAGCCGACGCCGCGCCGTGTCGTACGAGGCGAGCACCCGGTCCGCGGTGGCGCCGAGGTGGTAGACGGCGTGGTGCCGGGCGACCCAGCGGCGCCAGTCCCGCCAGCGCCGCTCGAAGGCCAGCGACTGGTCGAGGTTGTCGCGGTACCAGATCCGCCCGGGGGCGGGGTTGACCACGCTGTCGAAGACCATCCGGCGCACCCGCCCCGGGAAGAGCGTGGCGTAGACGGCCCCGTAGTACGTGCCGTACGAGGCGCCGACGAAGGTGAGCCGCCGCTGGCCCAGCGCGGCGCGCAGCACCTCCAGGTCGCGGGCGTTGTTCAAGGTGGTGTAGTGCGCGAGTGCGCGGCCCGAGCGGCGCACACAGCCCCGGACGTAGGCGCGCGCCCGCGCCACCAGCCGCCGTTTGAAGGCGGCCGTGGGGTGTGGCGGGGAACTGGTCGGCGCCTTGGCATAGGCCGACGGCCGCTGGCAGGACAGCGGCGCGGAGCGGCCCACACCCCGTGGGGCGTAGCCGACGAAGTCGTAGGCGGCGGCCACCCGGCGGAAGGCGTCCTCGGCCGCGTACTCGGGGAACGCCATGCTGGAGGCGCCCGGTCCGCCGGGGTTGTAGATCAGCGCACCCTGACGCCGCGCCTTCGGGCCGGTGGCCCGGATCCGGCTGACGGTGAGGGAGACGTGCTTGCCGCGGGGACGGGCGTAGTCGAGCGGTACGGAGACCTTTCCGCAGGTGATGGGGGCGGCCAGCGCCTCGGCGCGGGGGCAGCGGCGGAAGGCGATACCGCGTTGCGCCGCGCGCCGGGCGGCGAACGCCACGCCACGGGCCGCGGCCGCGTTGCCGGGCGGGGCGGCGGCCGGGAGGGCTGGGGCGGCCGAGATGGGTGGGGCGGACCAGGTGGTCCAGGTGGGCGCGGCGGAGGCGGCGGGGGCCGAACGGGTCGCGGAGGGCGCGCCCGCCGCACCGGCCGGGGCCGTGGCGGATCTGGTGGACGCGGTGGGCGTCGCGGGATTCGTGGCGGCGGGGGTAGGGGCGGGGACGGTGGGCGCGGCGAGCGGGCGGCCGGTGGCGGGCGTCGCGAGCAGCGCGCTCATGGCCAGCGACAGGGACAGCGGCCCGAGGATGCCGTACAGCGCTGCTGCTCTCACTGGCCATCCCTTCGTGCATCGCGCGATGAAAGGGATATTTGGCGCGCCGGATGACCATGTAAAGCACCGGGCCGCGGTGTCGGGGTCAATGACCCCAATGCGTCTTCAGGGCCGCGCGCAGCGCCGGGTCGGGGAGGGTGGCGGTGCCGTGCACGGCGAGCGCGGTGAGCAGGTCGCCGTCGTCGCCACCGCCGTCCGCGCCGCCTCCGGAGCGCTGGGCGAGGGTCCGCCGCGGGGGCACGTCGATCCGGCCCAGCAGCCGCTGACCGACGGGGGAGGCCCACCGCGAGTACGGATGCGCCTCGACCCGGGCGATCAGCAGACAGCCGGCCGTCAGCAGCAGCGGCAGCACGAACCACGCGGCCACCGGACCGCGCCCCGCCGCGGGCGGCACCAGCAGCAGCGCGGCGGCCGCCATCGCCAGCACCAGCGCGCAGGCCGCCCGCACCTGCCGCACCGCGACCGCCACATTGGTACGGGCCGAGGCGGGCACCGCGAGCCCCGCCGTCACCAGTCGGTCACCCAGCGCCCGCACCGGGGCGGCCGTGTCGAGCACGGCCCGCACCGGCCGCACCGGGGCCTGCCCCTCCGGTCCTATCGCGCTGATCACGGCCCGCTCCAGCTCGTCCCGCCCGTCCGGATCCACCACGGTGACCCAGCCGGTGTGCGCGAGCAGCAGCCGCCGCTCCCGGTACATCGTGACGAGCGTCAGATCCCCCACCCGCCGCGGCCCACCGGACAGGAACGCCGCCTCGTACAGGCTCAGGCCCTTCCCATCCGCCCCCGGCTCGGGCTCCATCGGCTGAGCGGCGGCCACCGCCGCCAGGCACAGCCGCGTGCAACTGACGACCGCCGCGCCCCACGCGACGAGCAGGAAGAGGACCCACAACATGGCCGAGTTCTACTCGACCCGGCCATCACCGCGCCACGGTTTTCACGATATGAACGACTCGCACGAATGCGGCGAGCGCCGCGCAGACCCACGACGCGGCGTCCGACGGACCATGACACCCGCGGCGGTCCCGCCCCTCCCCACAGCAGCACCGGTATGCGGCTCCGCCGCGTGGGGGGGGCTCTGCCCCAGGTCTCGGGCCGGGGTCTGCGCCACGCCTCGGGTCGGGGGTCTGTCCCAGGTCTCGGGTCGGGGTCTGCCCGTCGGGCTCTGCCTCAGGTCCCGGGCCGGGGGTCTGCCTCAGGTCCCGGGTCGGGGGTCTGCCTCAGGCCTCGGGCCGGGGCTCTGCTCCTTCGCGCGGCATCGGTATGCGGCTCCGCCGCGTGGGGGTTCTGCCTCAGGTCTCGGGCCGGGGTCTGCCCCAGGCCTCAGGCCCCCGGTCTGCCCAGGGTCCGACCGGGGGTCTTTCCAGGCCTCGGGTCGGGGTTCTGCCTCAGGCCCTGGATCGGGGGTCTGTCCCAGGTCCCGGGTCGGGGGTCTGCCTCAGGCCTCGGGTCGGGGCTCTGCTCCTTCGCGCGGCATCGGTATGCGGCTCCGCCGCGTGGGGGCTCTGCCCCAGGCCCCGGGCTGGGGCAGAGCCCCAGGTCCCGGGTCGGGGTCTGCCTCAGGTCCCGGGTCGGGGGTTTGCCTCAGGCCTCGGGCCGAGGGTCTGCTCCTTCCCGCAGCGTCGGTATGCGGCTCCGCCGCGTGGTGGGGCTTTGCCCCCGGGGTCCAGGGGCGGAGCCCCTGGTATCGGGAAGGGGCGGGGTGGGGAAAACAAAGCGTCGATACGCGGCTCCGCCGCGCGGTCCGCCGGACGCCCCGCAACTCTGCTCGGGACCGCGATGGGGCCGCGGGCTTTCCGTACAGCTGCGGCGCGGGATGCCGGTGGCCGAGCCGCCACGAATCGGCGAGGACGCCTCGCCGGCCGTCATAGGCGCCCGTGGCCTGGGCGGCTCGACCAGCCGCTGCTCGGCTCGGTCGGGCCGCGGTCGCCCGCCCCCGGCACCCGCCCGTGCCCGGCACCCCAGCCCGCCCCCGGCACCCGCCCGTGCCCGGCACCCGCCCGCCCCCGGCACCCGCCCAAGCCCGGCACCCCAGCCCGCGCCCGGCGCCCGCCGGTGGTGGCGCCCGGCGGGCTCCGCCAGGCCTCCCGGCCGCAGCGCGGCCCATCGTGCGGCGGCTCAGCCGCCGCCTCCGCAGCCGCCGCCCCCGCCACCACCACCGCAGCCCCCGCCTCCACCGCAGCCCGAACCGCCGCCGCCTCCGCCGCAGGACGAGCCGCCGCACGAGGAGCCTCCGCAACCGGAACCGCCTCCGCCGCCTCCACCTCCGCACCACGATCCGCCGCCGGAGTCCGTGGGTCCCGACGACCCCGACGACCCCGAGTCGGTCGACGAACCCGAGGTGACGGGCACCTTTTGCGCATCCAGTAGCTGGGCCCGCAGCAGCGGGTCGTCCGCCAGGGCGGCCACACCGGTCAGGGCGACGACGACCGCCAGGGGGACCGTCGCCGGATGGCCGATGGACCGGGCGCGCCGTATGCCGACCCCCGAGTCCCTCCGGTACGTCGCCAGCGCCCGCTGCCCGGCGGCGGTCAGCCTGCGCTTGCCCGCACTGGAGCAGATTCCGCCGATGAGGAAACCGGTGAACAGCGCGGGGGCGATCGTCAAGATCAGCGGAGGCCCGCCGTCGGCGACGGAGCCGATACTGATCAGGACGGCCAGAAACACCCCCATCGCGCACAGCCCGATCTGCGTCCGTGCCACGCCCCGCCAGAACCGGAGGGCGTCCGGCCGCACCATCAGCCCGCGGCCCGCCAGCTGGTCGCCGATCGCCTGCACCACCGGGCTGCGCATCAGCTCCCGGCGCAGCCACTTCAGGCCGCCGTGCGGGGAGATGGCGCACAGCCGCAGCAGCTCCTCCTCGACCGGGCCGCGCGCGACCGGCTGCCGTACCGAGACCACGCCGGGGTCGCCGATCGCCAGCCGCCCGTCCGCGTACATCGCGCTGATCACGGTGTCCGCCACCCGCCCCGGCCCGCCCGCCAGGAACGCGGCCTCCAGCAGGTTGTGTACCTGGGCGTACACCGGCCCGGAGACCTCCCTGCGCCGGGCCCGGACCGTACCCGTGATGAGCACCACCGACGACACGGCGACGGCCAGGTAGACCAGGGTCACGATCGCGCCCATGCCGCTCACCGCCCCCCGCTCAGCGCGAGCCGGACCCGGCGGGCCAGCCGCGCCGCCGGATGGGACGGCAGGGGCGCGGGCCCGGACCGTTCCTGCCACCACCGCGTCAGCCGACGCCGGGCGGCCGCGTCGTCGGGCCGGCCGTCCGCCAGCAGATGCTCGGCGAACGACATCGCGTCCCGGCGGTAGCCGCCGGTCATCGGGCGGCCGTCGGCGTACCGCGCGAACGCCGGGCGGTAGCCGGTGCCCAGGATCTCGGGCAGCTCAGGGGCCACCTTGGCGATCACGGACGCCCGCTTGGCGGTCAGCGCCGCGCTCTGCACCCGCAGCCGCCGCCGGTCGAAGCCCTCGGGCGGCGGGGTGTCCCCGACCAGCGCGGACAGCAGCGAGGCCTGGGCGAGCGCCAGCCGCTCCCGGACGGCGTCGGGCACGGGCGCGTCGGGCGCGAGTGCGTCGGGAACGGGCGCGTCGGGCATGAGTGCGTCGGGCATGGCGGACGCCCTCACCGAGGCCTCGGCGGCCCCGGCCCCGCCCCCGCCCCCGCCCCCGGCCCCCGCCGCCGTCACCGCGCGGATCGCGTCCAGCTCGCCCGCGAGCTCCTCGGACGCCGGGAAGTCCTCGTCGCGCTCCAGCAGCACCCCGGGCGGCATCGTACGGGCGCACAGCTCGGCGAGCACGTCGAGCACCGGCTGGGTCACCGGATGGGCGTGGCTGTCGTGCCACACCCCGTCCCGCTCCACCCCGCCCGCCACATGGACGTAGGCGATCGCCGACGTGGGCAGCTCGTCCAGCGCCTTGGCCGGGTCCTCGCCCCGGTTGACGTGGTTGGTGTGCAGATTGGCCACGTCGATGAGCAGCCGCACCCCCGTGCGCTCCACGAGCTCGGCCAGGAACTGGCCCTCGGTCATCTCCTCGCCGGGCCAGGAGATCAGCGCCGCGATGTTCTCCACCGCGAGCGGCACCGGCAGCGCGTCCTGCGCGATGCGCACGTTCTCGCACAGCACGTCCAGCGCGTCACGGGTCCGCGGCACCGGCAGCAGATGCCCGGCCTCCATGGCCGGTGACGCGGTCAGTGGCCCCCCGGCCCTGACGAACGCGATGTGCTCGGTGACCAGCGGCGAGCCCAGCGCCTCGGCCCGTTCGGCCAGCGCCCGGAGGCGGCCGGGGTCGGGCCGCTCGGCTCCCCCGAGGCCGAGCGACACCCCATGCGGGACCACCGTGGTCCCGCGCTCGCGCAGCCGCCGGAGCGCGTCCGGCACATGGTCGGGGCAGATGTTCTCCGCCACCACCTCCACCCAGTCGATGCCGGGCAGCCGCGCGATGTCATCGGCGATCTCCGGTCGCCAGCCGATTCCGGTACCGAGGCGCACCATGGCTCCCCCTCCTCGTTCCGTACCGCGTCCCCCGCGGTGTGTTCTCGCGTGCCGGAGTCATGACCCCATACAGGGAGGACGAATCCCCCGGCCGCATGGTTCAGAGGTTCATTTGAGCTTCGGGGTGTCACGGCGGGGACGGCCCGCGGGCGGTGGCCGTCCGGACGCTGGCCAGGGGGCGGCACGGGCGGTGCGAAAGGTCACCGGGTGGGTGGAGTCCCTGAATATGGTCACTGTTACAAAAAATTCCGGCCCTGTGGCGACAGACGTTCAGAAGGGAAAATAGGATCGGTCTGGTCTGGGGGGATGGAAGATCACACCTTTGTGCCGCGCCCGCGCGCGGAGCGAGCGTGGGGGAAACACGTGCTGGGCAGCAGCGACAACGCCATGGGGAAGCACCGCAAGCACCGCCGTAAGCCGCCATCGAGGAGCCGGGGGATGCGGCTGCGCCGGTGGGCGGCCACGCGGATCCGGCTGGACTACCCCCGGGCGGGGCGGCGCGGTGTGACGCGATGGCTGCCGTCGTGGCGTCAGATAGCCCTGCTCTTCCTCTTCTGCCTCGGCAGTCTGACCGGTCTGCTGAGCTTTCTGTATCTGCAGACCGACATCCCGAAGAACCTCAATGACTTCGCCACTCAGCAGGACAACGTCTACTACTGGGCCGACGGCACCGAGATGGCCCGCACCGGCCCGGTCAACCGGCAGGAAGTGCCGCTGGACAAGGTGCCGGAAGACGTCCAGTGGGCGGTGCTGGCCGCCGAGAACGCCAGTTTCTACACCGACAGCGGAGTGTCCCCGAGTGGGCTGATGCGCGCGGTGACGCGGATGGTGACGGGCGGTGAGACGCAGGGCGGCTCCACCATCACCCAGCAGTATGTGAAGAACGCCTATCTGAACCAGCGCCAGACCTTCTCCCGCAAGCTCACCGAGATGTTCATGGCCATCAAGCTGGACGACCGGATGAGCAAGCCGGAGATCCTCCAGCGCTATCTGAACACCAGCTGGTTCGGACGCGGCAGTTACGGCATTCAGCGGGCGGCGTACGCGTACTACGGCAAGGACGTCTCGGAACTCAACGCGAGCGAGGGCGCGTTGCTCGCCTCGCTGCTCAAGGGCGCCGGAACCTTCGATCCGACGCTCAGCACCAAGAACCACAAGCGGGCCGTCGACCGCTGGAAGTGGGTGCTGGACCGGATGGTGGACATCGGAAAGCTCTCCAAGTCCGAGCGGGCGCGCTATACGACGTTCCCCGAGCCCAAGGCACAGCCCAAGCCGGTGGGGCTCACCGGGCAGGTGGGCTATCTGGTGGAGACGGCCAAGGCGTATGTCAGCTCCCACACCGACATATCCGACGCCGATTTCGACCTGGGCGGCTATCAGATCCACACCACCTTCGAGAAGCCGAAGGTCCAGGCGCTCGCCAAGGCGGTAAAGGAGACCCGGGACGACCTCGACCCCGAGCAGCGCCCCGAGGACCGCCATGTGCGCATAGGCGCCGCCTCGGTGGCCCCGGGAGGCGCCATACGCGCGCTGTACGGCGGCCCCGGCTATCTGGAGCAGGGATTCAACGACGCGAACGCCTCCACCGTCCCGGCCGGCACCTCCTTCACCCCCTTCGTCTACGCCGCGGCGCTGCGCGACGGCGTCCTGCTGGAGCGCAACGGCGCGCGGAAGGCCGTGACGCCCTCGACGCTCTACGACGGCGACAACAAGATCGCGGTGCATACGCCCGAGGGCCCGTACTGGGACCGCGGCGGCAAGATCGTGCGGGCCACCAATGACGACGACGCCTCCTATGGGCAGGTCTCGCTGCGCCAGGCGATCGTGCGGTCCATCAACACCCCGATGATCCAGCTGGGCATGGACGTCGGCCTGGACCGGGTCCGGCAGGCGTCCATCGACGCGGGGCTGCTGCCCAGCAGCTTCGGCGCGCGGGTGCCCGCGTTCTCGCTCGGCACCGCGACCCCCAGCTCGATCCGTATGGCCAGCGCCTACGGGACGTTCGCGGCCGAAGGCACGCACTACGCGCCGTACTCGGTGAGCGGGCTCACCCACGGCGGGCAGAAGCTCGAGCTGCGCAAGGACAGCGCCAAGCGGGCCTTCAGCGCGGCGGTCGCGGCGCAGGTGGACGACGCGCTGCGCGGCGCGGTCCAGAGCCCGGACGGTTCGGCGCGCGAGGCAGCCGTGGGCGGTGGCGAGGTGGGCGGTGGCGAGGTGGCCGGTAAGGGCGGCACGGCGCAGGACGGCACCTCCGCCTGGTTCGTCGGGTACACCAAGAAGCTCTCGACGGCGGTCTCGCTGTCCCGGGTGGATCCGAAGTCGCAGGAGCTGATGCCGCTCAAGGGAATGGGCGGTGGAGGCGCCGATAATTCGGGCGACACCTACCCGATGGACATCTGGAAGAGCTATATGACGGACGGGGCGGCGGAATGACCCGCACCGGCGTGAGCCGCCTCGGCCTGAGCCGCACCGGCGGAAAGGGCCCCGCAACGGGACCGCTCACTTGCTCTTGGCGTACGTGGACCAGTCCGGCGATTCCGCCGGGTCCAGCATCCGCAGCTTCTCCAGGACCTTCGGGTCCTGGGCGTCCAGCCAGTCGGCGAGCTGCTTGAACGACACGCACCGCACTCCGTCGCGGCGGCAGACGCTCCTCATCACGTCCTCGATGGCCTGCATATAGATGCCGCCGTTCCAGGTCTCGAAGTGGTTGCCGATGAACAGCGGCGCCCGGCTTCCGTTGTAGACCCGCTCGAATCCGTTCAGATATCCCTCGCGGGTCAGCCGCTCCCACTCCGCGTATTTCGCCGGATCGCCCTCAGTGCTGTCACCGGACTGGTTGAAGAGGAAGTTGAAGTCCATCGAGAGGACCTGCTTCTCGCTCTCCGGATACGGCACCAGCTGCAGCGGGAAGTTCCAGATTCCATCGATCTTGGAGGGCCAGAGCTGGAAGTCGCCCGGGGAACTCGCGTCATAGCGCCAGCCGAGGGATTTGATCGCCGGAATCAGCGTCTTCTGGCCTTCCAGGCACGGCGCGCGCCCGCCCACCAGCTCCACGTCATAGTCGAACGGCAGCGGTTTGATGTCGGTGAAGCCGGTGTTCGTCTTCCACTGCTTCACAAACGAATATGCCTGCTCCGTTTCGCTCTTCCACTCCTCGGTGGACCAGTCCTCCCCGCCCTTGGCGCCGCAGAAATGGCCGTTGAAGTGGGAGCCGATCTCATTGCCGTCCAGCCAGGCCCCGCGCAGCTGTTCCAGGGTCTCCCTGATGTGCTCGTCGGTGGGGAAGGATATGGCGGCCGAGCCCGGTTTGTGCTGGGGCGGCCGATAGAGGTCGCTCTTCGACTTGGGCAGCAGATACATGCCGCTCAGGAAGAACGTCATGGTGGCGTTGGTCTCCTTGGCCACCTCGCGGAAGCGGGAGAAGAGATGGTCGTCGTTCTCCAGCGCCCCGTCCCAGGAGAACACCACGAACTGCGGCGGCTTCTCGCCCGGTTTGAGCTTCTCGGGCTTGAGCTGGTGCGGCTGCGGTCCGGTGTAGGACGTGGAGCCGTCCCCGAGCACCTTGTCCTTGCCGTCCCAATGGGCGTACTTGTCTTCCTTCTTGGGCTCCTTGGGGACCCGGTCCGACTTGGGGGACGCCGCGGCCGCGGGGAGGTCCCCGTCCTGCGCGCCCCCCGCGTCCCCCGGCGAGGTCAGGGCTATCAGCAGCGCCACCACGACGGCCACGGCCGTCAGCGCGCCTATGGGCGCGGCCACGCCATAGGCGTTCTTCGCGTTTAAAGCCTTCAACGCTTTCACGATCTTCAGCGCCTTCACGGGTCCCGCCCCCTGGCAACAGTACAGATGTACGTCCCCCTCAGTATCACAGAAGTATCACGTGCCCTTCACATCAGTCATCCTCACCAACCGGTCAAAAGCAGGTGGTTGACGAGCAGTGAGAGACAGGCCTGGACCAGGAGCCATCGGCGGCGATCACGGGCGGGCAGCAGCGCGGTGGTGGGCAGCAGCCAGACGATGAACGGAAGCCAGATCCGCTCCGTCTCGGCCTTGCTCATCCCGGACAGATCGGCCACGACGAGCGCCAGCAGCGCGGCGAAGGTCAGCACGACGAGCCCGTACGGCGCACCAGGATCGCCCAGACGGCCAGGACCATCCAGACGGCCAGGACTGCCCGGACGGTCAGGATGGCCAGGACCGCCTGGACCGCCCGGACCGACCGGCCTGCCCAGGCGCAGCCGCCGGGCGGCGTCGGGCACCGCCGACAGCATCCGCCGCGCGCCCGCGACACAGGCGGGACCGGCGACCACCGAAGCGACGGCCACATTGGCCCAGACCCAGTACGCGTACGGGCGATCGGAGGCCACGCCCTGGTAGTAGCGCTCGACCAGCAGGGAGTACCCCTCCCACCACCGGAACCCGGCCAGCGTGAACGCCCCGGCCACCACCGCCACCCCGGTCAGCGCGAAGGGCAGCGGCCGCGCGGTGCGGGCCAGCAGCAGTACGGCGGCGGCGGGCAGCGCCAGCAGCGTCAGCCCGTACGAGAGATAGACCGTCAGCCCCAGCAGCAGCCCGGAGGCCAGCGCGACCGCCACGGGCGCCCGGACCGTACGCGTCGCCGCGAGCGCCAGCAGCGCGAGCCCCCAGGCCGCGACGGCCGCGAAGTAGCCGTCGGCCGAGGCGCCCACCCATACCGCCCCGGGCGCCAGGACCAGGAACGGGGCGGCCGTACGCGCCGCCCGCTCCTGCCCCAGGGCGCGCAGCGTGACCAGGACCGCGACCGCCGCCGAGCCGCCCACGGTGACGCAGAAGGCCCCCGCCCAACCGCCGCCGCCCAGGCCCAGCCGGTCCAGGCCCACGAAGGTGAGCACGGCACCCGGCGGATGGCCCGCGATATGGGCGGGCCAGTGGTCGGGCTGAGTGAGCAGGATATGGCCGGTGAAGCCGCGCAGGGCCGCGCCGATGTCCTGGAACCGGTCGATGCCGCGCAGATACTCGTGGCGCGCCGTCAGCCGCTCCGCCACCCCGCGCCGCCATCCGTCGGCCAGCGCCAGCGACCAGATCCAGGCCATGGCCGCCGCCCAGACGGCGCCCAGCAGCCCCCGCCACGGCAGCCGCGCCGCCAGCCGGTGGCCGTGGAGGACGACCGCCGCGGCGACGGCCAGGGCGAGGGGCGTACCGGGGCCCACATGGGGCAGCCAGTCGGCGTACAGCGGCGCCCAGTCGACGTACAGGGAGTGATCGGCCCGCTCGATCAGGGTGCCGACGACGGCGGCGACGGCGAAGACCAGGGCGGCGGCAGCGGCGGCGAACACGTCCCGGCGACGGCCGGTCCGTGTGTCGTCCTGGGTGGGCTGGATGTCGACGTCGTCGCGGAGAGGGAGCTTCACGACGTCACGCTACGTCGCCGAGCCCGCCGCCGGGCCGCCGCGCCGCGCGCCGTCACCGGACCGTCAGATCTTCCCGGCAGGGCCCGTGACGTCACCGTTTCGTCATGGCCTCAAGCCCACTGGCGGCGGTGCGGCGGTCCTACGGTCATGCCATGAGCCACCCTCCCCGTACCGACCGTGATCGCCGCGCCCTGTGGCGCAGCCCGCTGCGCGGCCCCTGGCTGACGTCCGTCTTCGGCCTGATCCTGCTCTTCGGCATCCCCGTGCTCTTCGTGACCGGACTGCTGTCGTACGCCGCCTACAACCCCGACCTGTCCCCGGTCAACGACAAGACACCGGACAAGGGGCTGCTCGGTTTCTATCTCTTCTCCTGGCCGACCGACCCCTCCTGGCTCTACCGCGTCACCCAGGGAGTGCACGTGACGCTCGGGGTCGTGCTCGTCCCCGTGCTGCTGGCCAAGCTGTGGTCGGTCATCCCCAAGCTGTTCGCCTGGCCGCCGGTGCGGTCCCTGGGGCACGCGCTGGAGCGGCTCTCCCTGCTCCTGCTGGTCGGCGGGGGACTGTTCGAATTCGCCACCGGCGTGCTCAACGTCCAGCTGGACTACGTCTTCCCCGGCTCCTTCTATCCGCTGCACTTCTACGGGGCGTGGATCTTCATGGCCGCCCTCGTGGTCCATGTGGCGCTGCGGATCCCGCTCATGGTGCGGACGCTGCGGAGCCGCGAGCTGCGGGCCGAGCTGCGCACCCGCACCGCCGACACCCGGCCGGAGCCGCCCGACGAGACCGGCCTGGTCAGCCCGCGGCCCGCCGCGCCGACCATGTCGCGGCGGGGCGCGCTCGCCATGGTCGGCACCGGCTCCTTCGCGCTGCTGGTGGTGACGGCCGGTCAGAGCATCGGCGGCCCGCTGCGTACGAGCGCGCTGCTCGCCCCGCACGGGCGTGAGCCGGGCCGGGGGCCGAACGGCTTCCAGATCAACAAGACCACCGTGGCCGTCGGCATCCGCGCCCGCGACATCGGGCCCGACTGGCGGTTGGTGGTGCGGGGTGCGGCGGGCCACGAGACCGTCCTCACCCGGGAGCGGCTGCTGCGGCTGGAGCATCACGGCGCGGCGCTGCCCATCGCCTGTGTGGAGGGGTGGTCCACGCCCGACCAGCGGTGGGAGGGGGTGCGGCTGGCCGACCTCGCCGCGCTGGCGGGGCATGCCGACCGGCCGCCGAGGGTCCTGGTCGAGTCCGTGCAGCGGCACGGCTCCTTCCGCAGCGTCGTGCTGAGCGAGCACCAGGTCCGCGACCCGCGCTCGCTGCTGGCGCTGAGGGTCAACGGCGCGGATCTGTCGCCGGACCACGGCTATCCGGCGCGCGTGATCGTGCCCGGGGCTCCGGGTGTGCACAACACCAAGTGGGTCGGCCGACTGACCTTCGGGGGGACGGTATGAGGTTTCTCGGGCGGAGCCGTGTTGGGCTGCGGCGGCTGGACGGGGAGTCCCCGCTGCGGCTGGTGCTGCTGCTGTGCTCCTTCGCACTGACGGGTTACGCCGGGGTGAGGCTGCTGAGCGGCGACTGGTTCGGCATCGCGCTGTGGTTCGTCGGCGCCGCCGTCCTCCACGATCTGGTGCTGCTTCCGCTGTACGCGCTCGCCGACCGTGCCGTGGCGGCCGTGCTCCCGGCCCCGGCCCGGTGGATCAACCATGTGCGGGTGCCCGCTTTCCTCTCCGGTGTGCTGCTGCTGGTGTGGTTCCCGCTGATCCTCGGTCGGCAGGAGCGCCGCTACGAGAACGCGACCGGGCTGAGCGCCGACGTCTTCTGGCCGCGCTGGCTGCTGATCACCGCCGTACTCTTCGGCGCCTCGGCGCTGTGGCTGGTGATCCGGGCGGCGATCCGGGGGTGGCGGCGTCGTCCGGGGGCTCGGGGCGGGGCTCCGGAGGCCGCGTCGGCCGCTTCGGCCGATTCCGCCGATTCCGCCGGGGAGCGGAAGCCGCCCGCGGGACCTGCCGGGCCCGCAGGGCCCAGCCGGTCATGACCGCCGCGCCGGCGACCGCGTACCCCAGCGTCCCGACCCACGCGCCGTCGTCCACCGCACGGGCCGTCACATACTGGGCGACTCCCGCGAGCGGCAGGCCGAGCCACTCCCAGCGCCCGTCGAGGGCCACCAGCGCCACCACCAGCAGCGCGTACCAGGGGTAGCCGGGCGTCATCAACAGGAACGCGGCCCCGGTCACCACCAGCGCGCCGCGCCAGGGCCGTTGGGGGTCGCCGCGCAGCAGCACCCAGGCCACGACCACGAGCAGGGCGGCGGCGATCACGGGGAGGGCCCAGGCCTCCGGGTCGGGGTGGAGCAGGCGCAGCAGCGCGTAGCGGTTCTTGTCGGCGGCGGCGGTGGAGCCCGTCTCGTAGCCCTCCTCGGCCACATAGCCGGTGAGATAGCCGAGGACGGAGGAGTGCGAGAGCAGGACGTACGGGAGGTAGCCGAGCGCGACGACGGCGGTGGCGGGCAGCACGACGGCCGCGGCGCGGCGGATCGCCGCGGTCGGCGAGGTGGGGCTTTCTGCGGGCCTCTTGAGTGCGGTGAGGGGCTTGGGGACGGCCGTGGCGAGGACGCCGGAGAGCGCGCCCGGCAGGGTCACGGCGGGCAGCAGCTTGACCGCGGTCGCCGCGCCGAGGAGCGCACCGCCCAGGGCGCGGCGGCGGGGGACGGCGACGAGGCCGGCGACGGTCAACAGCACGCCCAGCGCGTCGACATGCGCGTTGTTCACCGCCTCCACCGGCACGGCCGGGCACCAGGCCCAGAGCGCGGCGCGGGCGGTCGCGAGCCGTGGATCGCGGCGGCGCCGTGCCGCGGCGAGCAGCACGGCGGTGGTGGCGACGGACAGCAGCGCGCCGCCGGTCTGGAGGGGGAGGAGGGTGGAACCTGACGGCGCCGAGCGGTGTACAAGCAAGAAATAGCCCTCTGCGGCGGGAGGATAAATCGTATGGACCGAGGGGCGGTTCAGGCGTGTGCACTGTGGCTCGGCGGAGGCGCTTGGCGGGCGATCGGGCTCCGGACCGGCGCGCACGGCGGCGCCGGGCGTGGGTTGTTCGGGCGTGGGGCGGACGGGCGTGGGATGTTCGGGCGCGGGGCGGACGGGGGCGCGGTCGGGGCCATGGCAGGCGGTGCCCTGCGGGAAGAGCCAGCGGTCGCGCAGCGGGGCGAGCGCGGGGTCCTCGGGTGCGTGGTCATAGGGGGATATGCCAGCGGCCTGCACGCGCCCGTCCCAGGCGTAGCGGTAGGCGTCGGTGCTGGTGCGCGGGGGTGCGAGCAGACCCGTGGCGGCGATCGCCGCGCTGCCCGCGAGCACGAACACCGCGGCCTGGCGGGCGCCCAGGCAGCGGACGGTCCAGGCGGCCGCGGCGAACAGTGCCCAGGCGATGGCGTACCAGCGGGACAGCGGGCCGGGCGCGGTGTGGAAGTCGTCCCTGCGGAAGGTGAGGGCGAGGACGGCGACCAGCGAGCCGAGCAGCGTGGCCAGGGCGAGCGGGGTGATCCAGCGGCGGGCGGTCCGTGCCCGCGCGGGCGGGGCGGGGCGCTCGGGTGGACGGGGCTCGTCCGTGCCGTCGGGCGGTGGTGCGGGGCGGTCGCGGGCCGGTGGTCGAGGGCCCGGGGCGGAGTATGGCGGGGGCGCCCGATCGGGCGCCCGGCTGGGCCACCGGGCGAGTCGGCCGGGCCGCGGCGGGCGGCGCGGCGGACGGCGCGGCCATGCGGGCACGGCTCAGCGCTCCGTGCCGGACCGGGGCAGCGGTGGCGTGCGGCGCAGCGATACGAAGCCTCGGTCCCGCGCGGTCCACTGCTCGACCGGGCTCCAGCCCACCGCCTGTGCGTGGTGCAGCAGCGCCCGGACGCCGACGCGGGCCCAGGGAAAGGCCGTTCCCACGTCGCCCCGGCCGTCGTCCACGCGCACCCGCACCCGCTCGTCCACATCCGCCGCGGCGGCCTCCGCGATCAGCAGCCCGTCGGGGGCCGTGAGTTGGGCGACGCGGGCCAGCAGGGCGCGCGGATCGCCGCCGATGCCGATATTGCCGTCGATCAGCAGCGCCGTGCCCCAGCGTCCCTCGCCGGGCAGCGGTTCGAAGACCGAGCGGCACAGCGCGGGCCCGCCCGCGCGGACCGTACGGGCGACCGCGGCCTGGCTGACGTCGATGCCCAGGCAGGGGTGGCCGTGCAGGGTCAGCGCGGCCACCAGTCGGCCGGGGCCGCAGCCGATGTCGAGTATCGGGCCCTGGCAGCGCCGCAGCACGGTCCGGTCGGCCGCGTCGGCGTCCGCACACCAGCGTTCGACGTCCAGGGGCAGCATCCAGCCGTCGGCCCGGCGCAGGAACAGCGGCCCCCGGCCCGCGTGGAGCGCTCGGACATAGGGATCGGCGTGCCAGGGCGCGGCCGCGCGGCGAGCGGGCGTCCGCTCGCGCACCGCTCCACCGTGCACAGACACGTCGTGTACGGATCCTTCGCGCACCGATCCGTCGTGTACGGACCCTTCGCGCACCGAACCGTCGCGCACCGAACCGTCGCGCACTGTCTCGGCCGTGCTCATCGGGTGGTGGTCCGGGACGACAGACGGGCGAGGGTCCGGGCGAACCGCCCGCCCGGGGCGTCGGACGCCACCAATACGGCGTCCTCGGCCGTGTCCACGTCGCGCAGCATCGGCAGGTCGCGCACCCGCAGCCCCGCGTCCGTCAGCCGGCGCCGCTGGGCGGCACCGGTGGTGGCGGTGGACATCGGCACGCCCCGCAGCAGTTCGGGGTCCGGTTCCGCCAGGCCCAAGGCCCAGAAGCCACCGTCGGCGGCCGGGCCGAACCAGGCGTCGCAGTCGTGCCGGCTCCCCGGGTTGAGCGCGGGGGCGAGGAGGGCGGGGGTGACCTGCGGGGTGTCCATGCCGATCAGCAGGGTGGCGCCCCGGCAGGCGGCGAAGGCCGCGGCGAGCCGTTCGTCCAGACCGCCGTCGCACTGCCCCACCACCTCGAATCCCGGCGGCAGCCATGGCCCGGGGTGTCCGTCGAGCACCAGCACCCGGCGCCGCGCGGGCATGGCGAGCGCGGCGTGCAGCGTGTCGGCGAGGGACGCCTCGGCGAGCAAGGCGGCCTCGGCGGGGGTGTACGGGGGAGTGAGCCTGGTCTTCACCCGTCCGGGCACCGGCTCCTTGGCGATGATGAGCAGCGTCGTCCCCTCTCCGTGGGCCGCCCGGGAGCCGGTGCCCGTGCGGACGTCCGCACCGGCGACCGGACGCCCGTCGGCGCCACCTGGGCCGGAGTTGGCGCGGTCCGGAGCCGAGGGGGCCTCCGCCGCGTGGGCACCCTCGTGTGGCGCGGGGCTCACCGCGCGGCCCTCGTGGGGGCGGCCAGGTCGGGGGCCTCCGGCGGTCGGCGCAGCACGGCGCGCATATCGCGCACCGCGTGCCAGGTGCCCCGCCAGGTGCCGGTGACCTTCGACTTCCCGGTGCGCGGCCGATACGGCACCTCGCGCTCCTCGATCCGCCATCCGGCGTCGGCGCCCCGCACGACCATCTGCAGCGGGTAGCCGCTGCGGCGGTCGGTGAGGCCGAGGGCGAGCAGCGGTTCGCGCCGGGCGGCCCGCAGCGGGCCCAGGTCGCCCAGCGTGAGGCCGGTGCGCCGCCGCAGCATGCGGGTCAGCGCGAGGTTGCCGAGCCGGGCGTGCACCGGCCAGGCCCCCCGCTCCTGGGGGCGTCGCCGGCCCAGCACGAGGTCGGCTTCGCCCGCCGCCACGGTCCGCACGAAGGCGGCCAGCAGTCCGGGGTCGAGCGAGGCGTCGCAGTCGCAGAAGCAGACGATGTCGGCCTCGGCGGCGAGGAGCCCGGTGTGGCAGGCGGCGCCGAAGCCACGGCGGGGTTCGTGGACGACGGTGGCGCCGTGGTCACGGGCGATCGTGGCCGAGCCGTCGGTGGAGCCGTTGTCGACGACGATGGCGCGCCAGCCGTCGGGGATGCGGGCCAGCACCCAGGGCAGGGCGGCGGCCTCGTCCAGACACGGCAGGACGACGTCCGCACAGGGGGTGGTCGAGTTTGTCACCCGCACCACACTACGAAGAAGAAAGCGACATTTCGGGCTTCAGGTTCTTACGAAACACGGACGTCGGCTGGGCAGCGGGCTCCCCGGCGCCCCCTGGTGCCGCCCCCGGTGTCACGCTGTGGGGCATGCAGCAGAACCCCTCTCCCACCCGCGTGCTCGTGGTCGACGACGACCCGACCGTCGCCGAGGTCGTCGCCGGGTACCTCGGCCGGGCCGGTTTCGCCGTGGACCGGGCCGCCGACGGTCCCGGGGCACTCGCCCGCGCTGCCGCCCGCCGGCCGGACCTGGTCGTCCTCGACCTGATGCTGCCCGGTATGGACGGGCTCGAGGTGTGCCGGGCGCTGCGGGACAAGGGCCCGGTGCCGGTCATCATGCTCACCGCGCGCGGCGACGAGGAGGACCGGATCCTCGGCCTGGAGATCGGCGCGGACGACTACGTCACCAAGCCGTTCAGTCCCCGGGAACTGGTGCTGCGCGTGGAGTCGGTGCTGCGCCGTGGCCGGCCCGGTCCGCGGGCCCCCGGCTCGTCCGGCCCCGGCCCGGGTCTCGGCTCGGGCCCCGGCCTCGGCTCGGACGAGGTGACGCACCGGGCCGGGATCACCCTCGACCCCCTGGCCCGGCGGGCCGCCCGGGACGGCCGGGAGCTCGCCCTGACCGTGCGCGAGTTCGACCTGCTGGCCTTTCTGTTGCGCCACCCCGGGGTGGCCTTCACCCGCGAGGAGCTGATGCGCGAGGTGTGGGGCTGGGACTTCGGCGATCTGTCCACCGTCACCGTCCATGTGCGGCGGCTGCGCGGAAAGGTCGAGGACGATCCCGCCGCGCCCCGGCTCATCCAGACCGTATGGGGCATCGGCTATCGCTTCGATGCCCCGCCCGAGACCAACGACAAGGCCCACGGCGAGGGGCGCGCGGACCAGGGGCAGGGCGAGGGGCAGGGCGAGGGACGGGGCGAGGGACGGGGGCCGGGTTCCGATGCGTGATGTGTTCCTCATGGCCGTGTTCGCCTTCCTCGGCGCGGCGGCGGCCGGTCTGCTGGGCGCGCTGGCGCTGCGGCTGGTGCGCGGCCGTTCGGTGGCGGTGTCCCTCGCCGTCGTCGCCGCCGTCGCGGTCACGGCGATGCTCACCGGGACTCTGGCCGTCGCCTGGGCGATGTTCCTGTCCCCGCACGACCTGACGGTGGTCACGACCGTCTGCGCCATGGCCGCCGTGGTGTCCCTGGCCACCGCGCTGCTGCTGGGCCGCTGGGTGGTGGCGCGCAGCAACGCGCTGGCCCTCGCCGCCCGCTCCTTCGGGGACGGCGGGAGCTTCGCCGCCCCCGACGGCCAGGCCACCGCCGAACTCGCCGCGCTCGGCCGTGAACTGGCCGCCACCAGCGCCAAGCTGGCCGCCTCCCGCGAGCGTGAGCGCGCCCTGGAGTCCTCCCGCCGGGAGCTGGTCGCCTGGATCTCCCACGATCTGCGCACCCCGCTGGCGGGGCTGCGCGCGATGTCCGAGGCGCTGGAGGACGGGGTGGCCCCGGACCCGGACCGCTACCTCCGCCGGATACGCACCGAGGTGGAGCGGCTGAACACGATGGTCGGCGACCTCTTCGAGCTCTCCCGCATCCACGCCGGGGCGCTCTCCCTCGCTCCCACCCGGATCTCCGTCTACGACCTGGTCGGCGATGCCCTCGCCGGGGTCGATCCGCTCGCCCGTGAGCTGGGCGTCCAGCTGATCGGCGACCGCGTGGACCCCGTCCCGGTGGAGGTCGACGGCAAGGAGATGACCCGTGTGCTCGGGAACCTCCTCGTCAACGCGGTCCGCCGCACCCCGGCCGACGGCACGGTCGCGGTGTCCGCCGAGCGCCAGGCGGACACGGTCGTGCTGTCGGTCACCGACGGCTGCGGCGGGATTCCGGAGGAGGACCTTCCGCGCGTTTTCGACACCGGCTGGCGCGGCAGCGACGCCCGCACACCCCCGGCGGGCGCCGGTCTGGGCCTGGCCATCGTCCGTGGCATCGTCGAGGCCCACGACGGCCAGGCGGCGGTCCGCAACGTCGACGGCGGCTGCCGCTTCGAGGTCCGCCTCCCCGCCGCCGTCACGTCCTGAGCGACCCCACTCCCCTCACATCCCTTCCCTCACACCCCCGCTCGTTGCGGGGCGCGGGCGAATTCGGTCATGCCCTCGTGGAACGAGACCGCCGGGCGCCAGCCCAGCTGGTCGCGGATCCGGCGGGACGCCGCGGTGATGTGCCGGACGTCGCCCAGTCGGTAGCCGCCCGTCACCACGGGCGCGGGGCCGCCGAACGCCGTGGCCAGGGCCGTGGCCATCTCGCCCACCGTGTGGGGGTCGTCGCTGCCGGTGTTGTACGCGGTCAGCGCGGCCGGGGACACCACCTCCGGCGCCGCCTCCAGGGCGGCGACATTGGCGGCGGCCACGTCACGGACATGGATGAAGTCCCGGCGCTGGCCCCCGTCCTCGAAGACCGTGGGCGCCTCGCCGCGCGCCAGGGCCGAGCGGAAGAAGGAGGCGACGCCCGCGTAGGGGGTGTCGCGCGGCATCCCCGGCCCGTACACATTGTGGTAGCGCAGCGACACCGCACGGCCGCCCACCGACCGGGCCCAGGCCGCCGCCAGGTGTTCCTGGGCCAGCTTCGTCGTCGCGTACACATTGCGGGGATCGGCCGGTGCGTCCTCCCCCACCAGGCCGGGCCGCAGCGGGGTGCCGCACTCGGGGCAGAGGGGGTCGAAGCGGCCCGCCGCGAGATCCGCCTCGGCGCGCGGACCGGGACGGACCCGGCCGTGGCGGGGGCAGTCGTAGCGCCCCTCGCCGTAGACGACCATCGACCCGGCGAGGACCAGTTCGCGCAACCCCCGCTCGGCCATCGCCGCCAGCAGTACCGCCGTGCCCAGGTCGTTGCAGCCCACATAGGCCGGGGCGTCCGCGAAGTCCTTGCCGAGACCGACCATCGCCGCCTGGTGGCATACGGCGTCCACTCCGCGCAGCGCCGTGACCACCGCCTCCCGGTCCCGCACATCGGCGTGGATCCACTCCCCGTCCACGGATGGCGGAGCCGGATGGGCGGCCGTCGGGTGAGCGGCGGGAAGCAGGGCGTCGAGGACGACCGGTTCATGGCCGTGCTCGACGAGGGCGGTGACGATATGCGAGCCGATGAAGCCCGCACCTCCGGTGACCAGTACGCGCATGGGGGCGACGTTAGGCCCGAGCGGGCGCCTGGGCCCGCCCCCGCGCCGTTCCGTCACCGCTCCGTAAGACCTTCCGGAGGAGGCGTGGTCACAGAACGGTCACAAGGGGGACTGCCCCGCGTTGCCTTTCACTGCGACCGTGGCGCCCACTCGCGTCCCCTGGGACCCCGTCCCCGAGGCCTGTCTTCCTGGGGCTCCCGGGCACATTCAAACGGACACGTTCAAACGGACACGTTCAACTGGACACGTTCAACCGGACACGTCTCTCAAGACCGCCGCCATCGACGAACAGAGAGCCACATGACGGTCACCACCGCCCCCGCGGCCCAGCGTCCCCGCTGCCTCAATGACGTCAAGGGATGGTTCCCGAGCCTTGACCAAGTGCTGTTCGACCGCTTTCTGAGCCGCCAGGAGCGCCTCGGCCAGCGCGGGGACCTGATGGAGATGGGTGCCTACATGGGCAAGAGCGCCATCTTCACCGCCACCTATCTGCGGGCGAACGAGCGGTTCACGATCTGTGACCTCTTCGACGCCGAGGCGCCGGACGAGAAGAACGCGGCGGAGGCGCGCAAGTCGTACGCCACCCTGACCCGCACCGCCTTCGAGCAGAACTACCTGGCCTTCTGGGACGAGCTGCCGAACGTCATCCAGGGCCCCACCTCCGTCGTGCCCGACCACGTCGGCACGAACACCTGCCGTTTCATCCACGTGGACGCCTCGCATCTGTACGAGCACGTGGCGGGCGACATCGACACCGCGCACGACACGCTGGTGCCCGACGGTCTCGTCGTCCTCGACGACTTCCGCTCCGAGCACACCCCGGGCGTGGCCGCCGCGACCTGGGAGGCGGTGTTCACCCGCGGGCTGCGGCCCATCTGCCTGTCCACACAGAAGCTCTACGGCACCTGGGGCGACCCGGAGCCGATCCAGGACGAGATGCTCGCGGACGAGGAGTGGCGCAAGGGGATGCACACCAGCGTGCAGGAGATCGCGGGCCGCAGGGTGCTGCGGTTCTCGGGGAAGCCCGCGAACCCGACCCCGCCCACCTCCCGCTTCGCCCACGAGCCGCGCGACCCGGCTCCCGAGCCGCGCTCCGCGTCCACCGCACCGGCGTCCGCACCCGCGGCGCGCCGCCCCACCGCGGTCCGGCGGTTCGCCGCCGATGTGCTTCCGCCGGTCGTCACCCGGGCGATCCGCCGCCGCAAGGGATAGCTCCCCCGGGCGCGGAGGGGAGCCAGGGGGGCCGTGGCCGTGGGCTCCCAGAGTCGGTCCCCGGGCTCCGAGAGTCCGTCCCTGGGCTCCCAAGAGTCGGTCCCTGGGCTCCCAAGACCCCCGGCGCCGCGGACGGCCTTACCGCCGCCGCAGTGCCGGGTGGTCCGCGACGACCGTGCAGGACCCCGGCGCGATCTCGGTGAACCCCGCGTCGCGCACCACCGGCAGGCCGCTCGCGGTGAGCTCGTCCCACCGCTCGGGCGAGGCCGTACGCACCGCCAGCGGGAACCCGGCCTCGCGCCAGGCCGCCCGCGCCGCGTCGTCCAGCTCCCACCAGGCCAGCTGGGCGCCGTGCCCGGCCTGGGCCATCGCCTTGCCCGCCGACATCTCCACATGGGGGCTCAGCCACAGCACCGGACCGGTGGGGTCGGGAGCGGGCGGCGGCTCCGGGTCGCTCAGGTCGGTGCCGGAGACCTGGAGCTTGGCCAGCTCCTTGGGCCAGCCGTCCAGCGGCACCGGCGGGAACACCCGCACCTCGGCGGCCGCCGCCGAAGCCCCGTCCCCGTCCTCGTGCCCGTCCCCGCCCCCGTGCCCGTCCTCGTGCCCGGTTACGTCTTCGGCCGGGGTCGCGGCGGGTGCCCGGCCCGTGACCGTGGTGCCCGGCAGCCCGGACGCGCGCCGCCACTCCGCGCCCCGCGCCCGCCGTACGACCTTGCGGATCCGGGCGTCCTGCCAGTCCCGTACGGCCTGGGCCCACTCGCCGTCGGCGGCCGTCGCCCGCTCGTCCGACAGCAGTACCAGCACCGCGCGCGCCGCCGTCTCCAGGGCGTCCGTACGCGCCGGGGGCGCGGCCTTCTCGATCCGGACCACCAGGGGCAACACGAACTGCGGTGCGGCGTCCCGGTCGATCTCGGCGTGCCGGAAGGGGCTGCTGCGGGCGGCGGATCCGGAGCCCTGGTGAGCGGTGGTTTGGGTGCCGGTCTCGGTGTCGGCGTCGGTGCTGGTCACGCGCCAAGTGTGCCAGGACAGCGGGTCAAGCCCTGTCCGGGATCTTCGCGCCTGTGACATGGCGGCTGACCGGGGGCGCCGTGCCAGGCGTCGCGGGGCCCGCGACGATTCCGCCGGACAAGGCCCAAGGCCTCCGCGCGCCGAGGGCCTCCCCTCGGAGAAGGGCGCGCCTATGCTCAACCGGCATGAGACTGCGAGGAGTCGGCCGCCGCTACGGCCTGGGCGGACCCTGGGTGCTGCGGGGTGTCGATCTCGAGGTGCCGCCGGGTTCGCTGACCCGTATCCAGGGGCGCAACGGCAGCGGCAAGTCCACGCTGCTGCGGCTGCTCGCCGGGATCGACGCACCCAGCGCGGGCCGGATCACCGGCCGCCCGCCCACCGCCTACGTCCCCGAGCGGTTCCCGGCCGAGCTGCCCTTCTCCGCCCTCGGCTACCTCGCCCACCTGGGCCGGATCCACGGGCTGTCCCGCGCCGCGGCGGCGCGCGGGGCGGGGGAGTGGCTGGAGCGGTTCGGCGCGGACGGCTATGCGGGCACCCCGCTCGCCGAGCTGTCCAAGGGCACCAGCCAGAAGATCGCCGTGGCACAGGCGCTGCTGGCATCCCCCGGCCTGCTGATCCTGGACGAGGCGTGGACCGGCCTCGACCAGGCCGCGCGCCGGGTGCTGGACACGGCGGTCGCCGAGCGCGTCGCCGACGGCGGCGCGGTCGTCTTCGTCGACCACGACCCACGCCGTCTGGCCGGGGCCCCGGACCGCGTCCTGCGCGTCACCGAGACCCGGCTGGAGCCGGTGGACGGCACGGTTCGGCCGTCGGCGGCGCAGGACGGGCCCGGTGCCGGGCCACGGGTGCGGGTGGAGGCCGAGGGAGCGCCGGGGGCCGGGTTGCCCGGTGAGCCGGCGGGTGCGGTGGTGCGTGAGTACGGTCCCGTGCCCGCGCCCGCGCCCGCGCACGGGAGCGGGGCCGACGGTCCGGCGGGGCGGGGCGTACGGCTGACGGTCGAGGTCGGCGCCGCCGACTCCGACGGTCTGCTCCGCACCCTCCTGACCGCCGAGCCGCCCTGGCACATCCGCGCGGTGACGACCATCAACGACAACGACGCCCAGGAGCCCGCCCGAGGGGCGAAGGAGAAGGCATGACCGCGCTGCTGCGCTATCAGGCGGCCCTGCTGGCCCGCTCGCACCGCTGGCTGCCGCCGCTGCTGCTCTACGGCGCGTTCCTGGGGATCGGGGTGCAGACCGGGCAGCCGATCCTCGACTCGCTCGGCTACGCCGCCGCCGCGCTGTTGCCCGTCGCCGCCTGGCTGGTGCGGGCGTGCGTCACCCAGGAGCCCGCCGCGGCCCGCGACTGCGCGTCGGCTGCGGTGGGGCCGGGCCGGGTGCACCTCGCCTCGGTGCTGACCGCGCTGGGCGCGGCGCTGGTGCTGGGCACCGCCGGGACGCTGTTCGTCGCGGCGGTCAGCGATCCGTACACCGCGGATCACCTGCACGAGATCCCCGTGCCCGAGGCGACCGTCTCCGGGCTGCTCACCGCGGTCGCCTGCGCCCTGCTCGGCACGGCCGTCGGCGCGCTGTGCAACCGGCCGCTGCTGCGCCGCCCCGGCTGGGCGATCCCGGCCACGCTGCTCGCCGCGCTGCTGGTGTCGGTGGCCGGTGCCTCGCCCGCGAACGCGGCCGTGTCGGGGCTGGTCGACGGCTCGCACAGCGGCACCGTGCCGATGCCCCTGCTGCCCCTGGCCCTGGCCGGCGCGGCCGCCGCCGGGGCGACCGCGCTGGCCTGCGCGCTGAGCTCCCGCCGGTCGTAGGGTTCGGGTCATGGACGACCGTACGGACCTTCCCGAGGGCCCGCCGTACGCCGACTGCGTGCAGTGCGGCGAGCCCACCGAGTACCCCGCCGCGCGCCCCGGAGCGACGCTGTGCCCCGTCTGCGAATGGCAGGAGGCCCAGCGCACGGCGTGCTCCGGCTAGCGAGCGCCCGTGCGTTGCTTGCCCCAGCGGGCGGCCACGCAGCACCACGCAGCACCACGCAGCACCACGAAGCTCCGCTCCGCCGGGCGGCGTTCAGCGACGCCAGGGGCCCGTCACGGCGAACGTTGTGCCCGGGGTGTAGCAGTTCACGTACATCGTGCGGCGGTCCGGCGCGAAGGTGACGCCCGCGAACTCACCCCACTCCGGCTCGTCCGGCGTGCCAATGTTCTGCTGCCCCCGCGCCATCGCGTAGACCTCGCCGCGCCGGGTCACCCCGAAGACATGCTGTGCGCCGTTGCCGTCCTCGCAGACCATCAGGCCGCCGCTGGGCGCGAGCGTGATGTTGTCGGGGGACTCGCCGGGCAGCTGGACATCCGTCTCGGGGCCGAAGACGATCACCAGCGTGAGGCGCCTCCGGTCGGGGTCGTAGCGCCAGATCTGGCCGAAGTGGTCGGCCGCCGAGCCGTCCGCGCTCTTGGCGAAGCTGGAGACGAAGTAGACCGACGTACCGCCCCAGTAGCACCCCTCCAGCTTCTGGGCGTGGGTGATGCCTCCGGGGCCGAAGTCCTGGAAGCGGATGGGGGTTTGGCGGGCGAGCGGGTCGGGGACGTCCACCCACTCGACGCGGTCGAAGGTGGTGCCCGGCTCCTGGATGGTGGACAGATCGGGCACCCCCGGCACCCGCAGCGCCTGAAGCCGCCCGCCCGCGCGCAGCGAGCCGATGCCGCCGAGCGGCTTCTTCGGCCGGAAGCGGTAGAAGAGCCCGAAGGGTCTCTCGAAGGCGTCCTCGGTCTCGTAGACGACGCCGCTGCGCGGATCGACCGCGATGGCCTCGTGCTGGAAGCGGCCCATGGCGGTGAGGGGCACGGCGCCGGTGCGGCGCGGATCGTAGGGGTCGACCTCGAAGATGAAGCCGTGGTCCTTGGTGTAGCCGTTCGTACCGGCCCGGTCCTCGGTCTCCTCGCAGGTCAGCCAGGTGTGCCAGGGGGTGGGGCCGCCCGCGCAGTTGACCGCGGTGCCCGCGATGGCCACCCGCTCGGACAGTACGTGATTGCCGGAGTCGAGCTCCAGGGCGGTACAGCCGCCCAGGCCCATCGGGTCGTAGGTGAGGCCGTTCACGGCGGGGACGCGGATCGCGGCGTCGTTACGGTTCTCATGGTTGCGGACCAGATGCGTACGGCCGCGGTGGCCGCCGGCGCGGCCCGGGAAGGCGGCCATGCCGTCGCAGTGGCTGGGGACCTTGCCCTCGCCGGAGCGGAGTTCGTCGCCCTCGCGCGAGAGCACCCGGTAGCGGAATCCCTCCGGGAGGTCGAGCAGTCCGTCCGGGTCGGGCACCAGGGGGCCGTAGCCACCCCGGCCGAGTGGTGGGGAATCCGGTTCGGCGGCCGCGGCCGCTCCGGCGAAGAGCTCGGAGACGCTGCCGGTGAAGGCGATGGTGGCCCCTAGCGCGCCGGTGCGGCCGAGAAGCTGACGTCGTGTCGCTGACATGCGGTAACTCCCTGCTGGCGGACAGAGAAGATGACCGGATGTGTGTATCACGCGCGCGGGCGCGCGGGAACCATTCGATCAGCGATGCGCATGAACTAAGCGATGCCCAATAACTAAACGATGCGCAAGAACTATCCGATCAGCGCTTGTACGCCGCGTCGGCCAGCCCCTTCGCGTCCCGGGCCAGGGCGGTGAGCCGGGATATCGCCCGGAAGTACTTCTTCCGGTAGCCGCCGCTCAGCATCTCCTCGCTGAAGAGCTGGTCGAACGGCACCCCGGAGGCCAGTACCGGCACCTCGCGGTCGTAGAGCCGGTCGGCCAGCACCACCAGCCGCAGCGCGGTGGACTGGTCGGGGACCGGGGCGACCCCGGTCAGGCAGACGGCCTGGAGGCCGTCGCACATCGCGCCGTAGCGGCTCGGGTGCACCCGGGAGAGGTGGTCCAGCAGGGCGGGGAAGTCGTCCAGGGAGGCGCCGGGGACGCGGTGCGCGGCCCGGGTGACCGTCTCGTCGGAGTGCGGGGCCGGGGCCGCGGGCAGACCGCGGTGGCGGTAGTCCTCGCCGTCGATGCGCAGCGTACGGAAGCGGGCGGACAGCCCCTGTATCTCGCGCAGGAAGTCGGCGGCGGCGAACCGGCCCTCGCCCAGCTTGCCGGGCAGCGTGTTGGACGTCGCGGCGAGCGCCACGCCCGCCTCGACCAGCTTGCCCAGCAGCGTGGAGACCAGCACGGTGTCGCCCGGGTCGTCCAGCTCGAACTCGTCGATGCACAGCAGCCGGTGTCCGCTCAGGGTCTTCACGGTCTGCTGGAAGCCGAGCGCGCCGACCAGGTTCGTCAGCTCCACGAAGGTGCCGAAGGCCTTCAGCTCGGGGGCGGCCGGGGTGGCGTGCCACAGGGAGGCCAGCAGATGGGTCTTGCCGACGCCGTAGCCGCCGTCGAGGTACATCCCGCGCGGGCCGCCGTTCGCGGCGGGCTTGGCCTCCCGGCGGAACCAGTGCCTGCGGCGCCCGCCCTTCGCGGCCGCGCCGTCGCCGAGCCGTGCGGCGAAGGCTCTCAGCGCCTCGACCGCCTCGGCCTGGCTGGGCTGGCCGGGGTCGGTGAGGTAGTTGTCGAAGCTCACGGTGGCGAAGCGGGGCGGCGGCACCATCTCGGCGACCAGACGCTCCGCCGGAACCTGCGGCGCACGGGCGGTGAGGGCTGCGGGGGCTTCGGTGGCTTCGGCGGCTATGCGGCCTGCCGAGCCGGATGCGGTGGTTGGTGCAGACACGGATGTCCAGGGTAGTCGCTCTTCACCCGACCACTGTCCGAGAGGGAGGCATGTCACACTGCGGCCTATGCGACGCCTGTTCCCCGTGCCTGTCCCCGCGCCTGCCGAAACGCCCACCGGAACGCCCACCGGAAGGCCTGCCGAAACGCCCGCCGGAACGTCCGCCGGAACACCTGTCGGAACGTCCGACGCGACGACTGCGGGCATTTCCGCCGAAACGCCCGCCGAGAACCGCGAATGGGCCCTTGGCGAACTGGCCGACGCCTATGCGTACCCGGAGCCGCCGCACGGCCCCTCCGGCGCCTTTCTGCGGGCCAACATGGTGTCCTCGCTGGACGGGGCGGCCCAACACGACGGCCGGTCGAAGCCCCTGTCCTCCGACGCGGACATGCGGATCTTCGGAGTGCTGCGCGGGCTCGCCGACGCCGTCGTCGTGGGCGCGGAGACCGCGCGCCGCGAGGGCTACCGCCCGGCGCGCGCCCGGGAGGCGTTCGCCAAGCGGCGGGCGGCGCTCGGCCAGTCGCCCGCGCCCGCGATCGCCGTCGTGAGCGCGAGCCTGGACCTGGACTTCTCGCAGCCGCTGTTCACCGAGCCGCTGGTCCCGACGATCGTGATCACGGGTGCGACGGCAGCCGAGGAGCGGATCGAAGCGGCCCGTGCGGCGGGGGCCGAGGTGGTCTTCGCCGGAGCGGGGCCGTCCGGGCGGGTGGGCGCGGCGGCGATCGTGACCGCGCTCGCGGAGCTCGGCCACACCCGGCTGCTCACCGAGGGCGGCCCCACGCTGCTGGCGGAGTTCGCGGCGGCCGGGGTGCTGGACGAGCTGTGTCTGGCGGTGGCCCCCCTGGTCACCGCGGGGGACGCGAAGCGGATCATGAACGGCCCCGTACTGGGGGAACCGGAACGCTTCACTCTCGCTTCCGTTCTGGAGGAAGCCGGGTTTCTTTTCACCCGCTACCGTCGGATTTACCAATAACTCATAAAAACGTCTGTAAACCCGCGAATGGGATCGCGAAGGAGAAGGGCATCCGCCGTGTTCACGAGCGTATTGATGATTGAGAAGCCCCTGACCCCCGCCGACGTTGAATTCGTCACCACCCTGCACGGCGATGATCCGGTCTCCTTCGTCGTCCTGATGCAACCCCGGGGCAGCAAGGACCGGCTGCTGCGCGCGATCGACGACATCGCCCTCGGCGAGCTGGAGCAGGCCGCCCAGGAGGGGGGCGAGCCGGAGGGCAAGGAGGCGCTGGAGCCCGCCGAGCGGGCGCTGACCCACTCGGTGGCGGCACTCGAAGCGGCCGGGAGCCGGGCCCGCGGCCATGTCGTCCAGCGTCATCCGCTGGAGGTGCTGCGCGGGGTGGTGGAGGAGACCCGGGCCGATGAGGTGATCGTGCTCACCGCCCCGCACTTCGTGGAGGAGTTCTTCCACCGGGACTGGGCCTCGCGGGCCCGCCACAAGGTGGGGGTCCCGGTGCTGAAGCTCTTCGCGCACGCGGTGGACGAGGACCAGCCCTCGGCCGGCGGCTGAGCCCCGGCCCCCCGGCCCCCCGGCCCCCAGCCCCCCGGCCCCCCGTCGGCCGTCGGCGGCCATCGGCGGGGGCGGGCCGCCGGGGTGCGAGAATCGGGCCGACAGCACACACCGCGAACCAGGGGAGACCCGTACATGGCACCGGCCGGCACCGCCTCCGACACGCTGGATCGACCGCACTTCATCGGCATCGGCGGCGCCGGGATGTCGGGCGTGGCGAAGGTTCTCGCCATGCGCGGCGCGCGGGTCTCGGGCAGCGACACCAAGGACTCGCCGATCGTCGGGGCGCTGCGTGAGCTCGGCGCGACGGTGCACATCGGCCACTCCGCCGCGAACCTCGCCGCCGACGCCACCAGCGTCGTCGTCTCCAGCGCCATCCGCGACGACAACCTCGAGCTGGTCACGGCGCGGGAGCGCGGCATCCCGGTGGTGCACCGCTCCGACGCGCTCGCCGCGCTGATGGACGGCTCCCGGCCGATCGCGGTCGCGGGCACCCACGGCAAGACGACCACGACCTCGATGCTGGCCGTCTCGCTGCGCACCCTCGGCCTGGACCCGTCGTACGTCATCGGCGGCGATCTGGACGCCCCCGGCTCCAGCGCCCTCCACGGCGAGGGCGAGATCTTCGTCGCCGAGGCCGACGAGAGCGACCGCAGCTTCCACAAGTACGCGCCCGAGGTGGCGATCATCCTCAATGTGGAGCTCGACCACCACGCCAACTACGCCTCGATGGACGAGATCTACGAGTCGTATCAGACCTTCGTCGGCCGGGTCCGGCCCGGCGGCGCGCTGGTGATCTCCGCCGATCACCCCGGTGCCCGTGAGCTGACCGCCCGGGTCGGCGGGCGCGACGGTCTGCGGGTGCTCACCTACGGCGCGGACGCGGGCGCGGACGTGAGAGTCCTGGCCGTCGAGCCGCACGGGCTGACCAGCGAGGTCACCGTACGGCTCGCGCAGTCCCTGGGCGGCGCGGAGCTCACCTTCACCGTCTCCGTCCCCGGCCGCCACTACGCGCTCAACGCGGTGGCCGCGCTCACCGCGGGCGCCGCCCTCGACGTCCCGGCCGCCGAGCTGGCCCCCGCCCTCGCCTCGTACACGGGCGTCAAGCGGCGGCTCCAGCTCAAGGGCACCGCGGCCGGGGTGCAGGTGATCGACTCCTACGCCCATCACCCCACCGAGATCGCCGCGGACCTCGAGGCGATCCGCGGCGGCGCCGGGGAGGGCCGGGTGCTGGTGGTCTTCCAGCCGCATCTGTTCAGCCGCACCCAGGAGCTGGGCACCGAGATGGGCGAGGCGCTTGCGCTCGCCGACGCCTCCGTGGTCCTGGACATCTACCCCGCCCGCGAGGACCCGGTCCCCGGCGTCACCAGCGCCCTGATCATCGACGCCGCGGCCCGTCACGGGGCGGATGTGACCGCCGAGCACGACCGGGACGCGGTGCCCGAGCTGATCGGCGGAATGGCGAAGCCCGGTGACCTTGTTCTCACCATGGGCGCCGGCGATGTGACGGACCTCGGTCCTGAGATCCTCGCCCGCCTGCAGAGCCCGGAGAACTGAGGAGGTCCGTCCCCATGGCGTACGAGATCGACAAGCCGGAGGAGCAGTGGCGCGCGGAGCTGACTCCGCAGGAGTACCACGTACTGCGGGAGGCCGGTACCGAGCGTGCCTTCACCGGTGAGTACACCGATTCCAAGACGGTCGGCGTCTACTCCTGCCGGGCGTGCGGGGCGGAGCTGTTCCGCTCGGAGACGAAGTTCGAGAGCCACTGCGGCTGGCCGTCGTTCTACGACCCGGCGGACAGCTCGGCCGTCGAACTGATCGAGGACCGCTCGCACGGCATGGTCCGCACCGAGGTGCGGTGCACCCGCTGTGGTTCGCATCTCGGCCATGTCTTCGCGGGCGAGGGCTACCCCACCCCGACCGACCAGCGGTACTGCATCAACTCCATCTCGCTGCGGCTGAGCCCAGAGGAGAGCTGACGGCCGGGGAGACCCCGCGGAGAGGCTCAGGCGCCTCGGCCTGAGCCTCGCGCTCATCGCCGTGAGCCGCAGCGCAGCACGGCGGCGGTCTCGGGCGGCAGCCTCAGCATGCCGTCCGGGCCCGGCAGCTCGATCCGCCGCCAGGCGGCCACCACCTCGGTGACCTCGCCGGTCCGGGGCCCGAGCCAGGTCTTGACCGGCCGGTCGCCCGGGTTGAGCAGGACCCGCAGCGGGCCGCGCTGAAAGCTGAAGCAGCCGTCCGAACCGGAGGACAGGCCCGTGTACGACCAGGTGGGGTCGGTCAGGGCCGGTTCGGCGCGGCGCAGCGCGATCAACCGGCGGTACCAGTCGAGCAGCGCCCGGTGCGGCTCCCGCTCCGGCTCCCGCCAGTCGAGGCAGGACCGCAGCCGGGTGGCCGGGTCCTGGGGGTCGGGCACGTCCCCCGCGGCCCAGCCGTGGGCGGCGAATTCCCGGCGGCGGCCGGACCGCACCGCCTCGGCCAGTTCCGGATCCTGGTGGTCGGTGAAGTACTGCCAGGGCGTACGGGCGCCCCACTCCTCGCCCATGAAGAGCATGGGGGTGAAGGGCGCGCACAGCACCACGGCCGCCGCACAGGCCAGCAGCCCGGGAGAGAGCCGGGCGGAGAGCCGGTCGCCGACCGCGCGGTTGCCCACCTGGTCATGGGTCTGGGCGTAGCCCAGCAGCCGGTGCGCGGGGGTGGTGTGGGTGTTCAGCGGACTGCCGTGGCGGCGGCCCCGGAACGCCGAATGGGTGCCGTCGTGGAAGAAGCCGCCCATCAGCGTCTTGACCAGCGCCCCGGGCCCCTCGGCGGCGAAGTCGGCGTAGTAGCCCTGCCGCTCACCGGTGAGGAAGGTGTGCAGGGCGTGATGGAAGTCGTCGTTCCACTGTGCGTGCAGACCGTGGCCGCCCGCCTCGCGCGGGGCGGTGGTACGCGGATCGTTGAGATCGGACTCGCCGATGAGGAACAGCGGACGGCCGGTGCGGGCGGCCAGCGCGTCCACGGCGGCCGACAGCTCGGCCAGGAAGTGCCGGGCCCGGGTGTCGCGCAGCGCGTGCACCGCGTCCAGCCGCAGCCCGTCGAGCCGGAAGTCGCGCAGCCAGGCGAGCGCGCTGCCGAGGAAGTACGCGCGCACCTCGTCGGAGCCGGGCGCGTCGAGGTTGACCGCCGCGCCCCAGGGGGTGTGGTGGGTGTCGGTGAAGTACGGGCCGAAGGCCGGGAGGTGGTTCCCGGAGGGGCCCAGATGGTTGTGGACCACATCGAGGACCACGCCGAGGCCGTGCCCGTGCGCGGCGTCCACGAAGCGCGCCAGCCCCTCCGGTCCGCCGTACGGCTCGTGCACCGCCCAGGGCGCCACGCCGTCGTAACCCCAGCCATGGGTCCCGGGGAACGGGCAGACGGGCATCAGCTGCACATGGGTGATGCCCAACTCGGCCAGGTGCGGCAGCTGTTCGGCCGCCGCGTCGAAGGTGCCCTCATGGGTGAAGGTGCCGATGTGCAGTTCGTAGAGGACCGCGCCCGGCAGTGGCCGCCCGAACCACTCCCGCTCCCAGCGGAAGCGGGAGTGGTCGACCACCGCGCTCAGCCCCTCCGGGCCGTCCGGCTGGCGGCGGGAGCGCGGATCGGGGAGCGGCGGGCCGCCGTCGAGCGCGAAGCCGTACCGCGTGCCGGGCCCGGCCTCGGCCTCGGCCCGCCACCACCCCGCGCGGCCCGGGTCGGGCGCCATGGGACGGTCCCGCCCGTCCACCTGGAGCCCGACCCGCTCGGCGTGCGGCGCCCACACCTCGAACAGCACTGGCGTCTCCTCACCTCGACCTGGCGACGATCCTCGACCTGGCTACGATCCTCGACCATGCTGCGGGACGCGGCGCCGGCGGCACAGCAGGGCGACATCGGTCAGACGAGGTCGATGCGCTCCTGGGTGATGGGATACCCCGCCCTGGCGAAGTGCGCGGCCATGGGGAGGTTGGGCTGGTCCGTCGCCGCCGCGATCCTCGTGGCCCCCCGTTCCACCAGGTCGTGGGTGCACTCCACGAGCAGGTCGTACGCGTAGCCGTGGCCGCGCTGCTCGGCGACGACCCCTATGAAGCTCACGCAGGGGCCCGACGGATTGTGCGCGGGCACCTGGATGCCGACCAGCTCGCCCTCGGGCGTCCAGGCCAGCCGCCGCCACTCGCGCGGCGACGGACACCAGGAGAAGAAGTCCATGAGCTCCCGCACCGCGGCGTCGACACCTCCTCGTTCGATGGCGCGGCGGTCGTGGGCGTCGAGCGAGCCCGGCATGATGCGGCGCAGCACGTCCTCGATCGCCGCGTCATCGGGCTCCGGCCGGAACTCCAGCCGCCCCGGGCGGGCGGGCAGTCCGCACTCCGGCGTCCACTCATAGCGGTAGCGCTCGACCAGGGGGGTGAGCCCGCCCGCCACGGCGGCGTCGACACGGGCCTGGGCGGCGGCCCGCACCTCGGGCTGCTCGCGCCAGCCGGGCGGGGCAAGCAGGGCGTACTCGGTGCGCAGCGGCGCGGTGCGCAGCAGTTCGGCGGCGGCGTCGGCCTCGCCCTCGGCGAAGTCGAACCAGTCCATGGCGATGGGCGCGGAGTCCTCCGGCCCCGCCCACCACGCGGCGCGGGCCACGACCCGCCCCTCGCGCAGTGCCACCCAGGTCCAGTCGGGGCGGTACTCGCCGCCCTGGCCGACGGTGGCGTAGGTGTGGCCGAAGACGCCCCGGCCGACGAGCGAGGGGACCTGAAGGTCATGGAACAGATGGGCGTCGCCCTCGGTGAGGGGACGGATGACCAGATCGGTCATGGAATTCCTTCCAGGAGAGAGATGCGCTCCCGGTCGGATGCCTGATCGAACGAAGTGTGATCAGACGCGGGTACGCCCGGGGGACAGGGGGCGGGAGCGCGGAAACGTCGTGATGTTCATTGCTCTCGCCTCCTTCCTCGATCAAGGGCGTGGCCGCACTCTATGGGCGCCGATGTCTCCGTGTCCACGCGATATTTTCCGGCGGGGCCGGTCTGCCGCCCGCGAGGGGGAAGGAGCGGCAGACCGGCGCGCGGGATGAGGTGCACCTGACAGATCAATGAGCGGGTCGGAGCACCTGCGTGGACCAATGTGAGACGCAGACTAGTGCACCATGCAGATCGGCGCGGCCGTTGGGTCAGGAGAGCCGCCGCCGGCCGTATAGCCGAAGGTCGTCGACGTCCCGGTGGCCAGTGAACCGTTCCAGTCGGCGTTGGTGACCGATGCCGAGGAACCGCTGGCGCTCAGCTTGCCGTTCCAGACGCTGTCGATCCGCTGCCCGGACGGCACCGTCCAGTCGACCATCCATGAGGAGATGGGTGTGACACCGGAGTTGGAGACCGTCACCTCGGCCTGGTAGCCGCCGTTCCAGGTGCTGGTCACCTTCTGGGTGGCGGCGCAGGAGGCCGTCGGCGGGTTGCCCGGCGGGTCCGTGGGATCGCCGCCACCGCCGCCACCGCCGCCGCTGCTCGCGCCCGGGACCGTCACCTCGCCGTTGCCGCCGTCGAAGACCACGTCGGAGCAGCTGTAGAAGGTCTCCTGGCTGTCCGAGCGCGTCCACACGGTGTAGATGATGTGGCGTCCGCTCTTGCCGGAGGGCAGATCGGCCGTCCAGGTGTACTTGCCGTCCACCGTGCCGACCTGACCGGACAGCGGCGGGTTCGTCACCGTGTTGAACGGCTGGTCCTCCAGGTCGTTCCAGGTGAGCGGCTTGGTCGGGTCGATCGGGCTCTTGGTGACATAGCTGCGGAACGACCCCGGGTGCGCGGCCCAGGCGTTGTACGAGAACTGCATCGACTTGCCGGACGTCAGATGGGTCACCGGCCAGTCCTTGCTGCCCAGGTCGAAACCGGAGAAGTCATAGACGGTGGCCGCGCCGCTGCACAGCTTGCCGTCCGGGATGAACCCCTTGGTGCGGCCCGCGCCGTCCGAGCGGAGCACCGCGAACCAGTTGTAGAACGGCGTCGCGCCGCTCTTGTCGTACGCGGCCTTGCACGCCGGGTTGGTCGGCTTGACCTCACCGGTCGAGGACAGGCTGTACTTCCAGCAGAGATAGGTGCGGCTGCCCGGCGCCATCGGTGCGCCGTGTGCGGAGGCGCTGCCGCCGGAGAAGAAGACAAGGCCCAGGGCGGGCAGGACCGAGAGCAGGACCAGCAGTACGGACCTGCGCGCGCGGGAGCCGCCCGGAGGGCGTGCGGATGAGGCGAGTGCCAGTGATCGTCGAGGCATTGCGCGTGCTTTCCCTTCGACGTGAACGGGTCAGGAACCGTCGGCGTGGGAGCGCTCCCAATTTCTTGGTGAACGTAGCGCGCCCCAGGGCAGCTGTAAATGCTTCAGGACATGAAGGCCGCAGGCTTTCTGGCGGCCCGTCAGGGAGGGGGCTGGACGGGCCGTTCCGGTGGGCCGTTCGGATGGGCCCGGACGGGCGGCTTCCGGTTGGCCCGTCAGATCCGGACCAGCAGCGCCACCGGAAGCCGGGACAGCAGCTCATCCAGCGCTGCCGAACCCTCGGCGGTCCGCCCGGTCAGCAGGTCCCGCCAGCGGCCCGGTGGCAGCGGCAGCCGGGCCGCGCCCCAGCCACCTGCCTCCGCCAGCCGCCGCGAGAGCCGGGTGACCACGGTGACGGCGCCGCCGGGTGTGCCGCCGGTGCTGTCCATGCCGTCCGTACTGCCCATGCCGCCGTCCGTACTGTCCATGCCGTCCGGGCTGCTGTCCGTCCGTAAGAAGGCCACGCAGTGTTCGGCGGACGGACCGGAGGCGAGCAGCGGCGTATACGTACTCCCGGGGCCGAACCACTCCGGATGCGCCCGGCGCAGGTTCAGTGCGGCTCGGGTGAGCAGCAGCTTTTCGGCCGACGGGCCGTCCGTCGGCTCGCCGCCCAGCTCGGTCGGGCGGCGGTTGTCCGGGTCGACCAGGGCCGTATAGACGTGTTCGGTGCCCATATAGAGGTCGGGGACGCCCGGCATGGTGAGCTGGAGCAGGGCGGCGCCGAGCGCGTTGGCCCGCGCCGGTCCGTCGAGTTCGGCGCCGATCGCGGCCCACACCGACGGGTCGGCCGCGCACGGCCCGGCCTCCAGGAAGGCGGTCACCTCCGCCTCGTACGCCGCGTTCCGCTCCGTCCACGTCGTCCGCAGCCCCGCCTCGCGCACCGCCTTGAGCACGGCCGGGACCAGCCGTTCGGGGTCCCCGTGGCCCAGCGCGAGCGCGGTCTGCCAGGCCGTCCAGGCCAGCTGGGGATCGGGGGCGGGGGCCGAGCGGGTCAGTTCCTCGACCGTCCGCCCCCACCAGCCCGGGGATTCGGTGAGCGCCGCGAGCCGGGCCCGAGCGTCCGCACTGCGCTTGGTGTCGTGCGTGGAGAGCACCGTGCCGGTGGCGGGCCAGTCCGTCGAGCGCCGTGCCGCGAAGGCGTGGAACTCCTCGGGGGCCACGGCAGGCCGTCCCGGATCGCCGCCCACCTCGGCGGCCGACAGCAGCGGGGTGTAGCGGTAGAAGGCGGTGTCCTCGACCGACTTGGCGCGCAGCGCGGCCGCCGTCTGGGCGAAGCGGGCGCAGAAGTCGCGGTGGTCCGGGCCGTCCCCGAGCCCGCCCAGCGCCGCGTCCCGCACCACCCGCACCACCCGGGCCTCCTGCGCCACCCTGAACGCCTCCCGGGCGTCCGCCGCCGCCGAGCGCAGCATCACCGCGTCGGCGTCCGTCGCGGGCGGCCCGCCCACGGCGGCGTACGGCCGGTAGACCGGCAGCCGCACCAGCAGCTCGCGGATCGCCGTGCGCAGCGCCCAGGGCGCGTGGTCGCGCAGCCGGGGATCGGCCGCGCAGATGCGGGAGGCGGTGCGGGTCAGCCGCTCCACCTCGGCGGCCAGCTCATGCGTGACCACCTCATGGGCGGCGCGGCGGACCGTGGCGGCCCAGTCGCCGCCCAGGTCGGCCGGGGGAGCGGCGAAGGCGCGGTAGAGGGCGGTCAGCTTCTCCAGACCGTCCGGGTCGACGAAGAGCCCGTCGATGTGGTGCAGCGCGTCATAGCCGGTGGTCCCGGCGACCGGCCAGGTGGCGGGCAGCCGCTCGTCCCGGGCGAGGATCTTCTCGACGACGGTCCAGCGGGCGCCGCCCCTTTCCGGCGCTGTCCGCTGGCCGATGTCGCCTTCTGACGCCGCCGCCCGCACCGCACGGTCCAGCCGCCGCAGATACCCCTCCGGGTCGGCGAGCCCGTCCGGATGGTCGATCCGCAGCCCGTCCACGACCCCGTCCCGCACCAGCTCCAGCAGCGTGGCATGGGTCGCGTCGAACACCTCCGGGTCCTCCACCCGCACCGCGATCAGCTCGGAGATGGTGAAGAACCGCCGGTAGTTGAGCTCGGTGCGGGCCAGCCGCCACCAGCCGAGCCGGTACCACTGGGCGTCCAGCAGCTCGGCGAGCGGCAGCCCCTCGGTGCCGGGGCGCAGCGGGAAGGCGTGGTCGTAGTAGCGCAGCGTCCCGTCCTCGACCCGCAGCCGGTCCCACTCCTCGCCGAGCGGACCGCCGAGCACCGGCAGCAGCACCTTGCCACCGTGGACCCGCCAGTCGATGTCGAACCAGCGCGCGTACGGCGACTCCGGCCCCTCCCGCAGCACCCCCCACAGCGGGGCGTTGAGCCGCTCGGGGGCGGGGGCGGCCATATGGTTCGGCACGATGTCGACGATCAGCCCGAGGCCGTGCGCCCGCGCCGTACGGGCGAGTGCGCGCAGCCCTTCCTCGCCGCCCAGTTCGGCCCGGACGGCGGAGTGGTCCACCACGTCATAGCCGTGGCTGGAGCCGGGCACCGCCTCCAGCACGGGGGACAGATGCAGATGGGAGACGCCGAGCGAGGCCAGATACGGCACCGCTCGCTCCGCCGCCGCGAAGGGGAAGGCGGGCTGGAGCTGGAGGCGATAGGTGGCGGTGGGTGTGCCGGGGTCAGCGGTCATATGAACGTACGTACCCACCCGACGCGCCCCACCACAAAAAGGACATCTACCTGAGGGTTTCGATGACCCTTCGGGGTGAGTACCGGCACTGGGGCCCGGATCCGATCAGGCACCCCGAGAACGACATCCCGGACGAAGGCGTCAACAGGACCCTGCTCGTGCGCCTCGGTTGTACCGGCCGGCAGGGGGGGGCTTGGGGGGCGGACCACCAGCGGCGAAGTCGAACCCGGGACGGGGGACCCGGGTAGCCAGTGGCCCGCCCGGTTTACGGGGCCGCGCGTCCGCCCTCGCGTGAGGCGGTGTTGTAGGGGGCCAGCAGGGCCTCGCCCGTCTCGCATGCGGCGCCGGGCGTCCGGCATGCCGCGGTGAGGTCATGCGGGCGGCAGTGCTGCGGATAGTCGGCGCCAAGGATGATCAGTCGCACTTCAGCTCACCCCGGACCTGCTTGCCCCAGCGGTACCGGTCCGTCCCCCATCGGTCCGTGAGGGCGTCGACCAACAGCAGCCCCCGGCCCCGGGTGTTGTCGCCATCGGAGTCCGTCCGCACGTAGGGAACATTGCGGGAGCGGTCCACGACGCCAAGGCCGACTAACTTCTCGGAGGGCCGGGTGACGACGATCCGGATGGATTCCAGGCGGGCATGGTCGACGGCGTTGGAGACCAGCTCGCTGATCACCAGGGCGGCGTCCTCGATCAGGTCCTCCTCGCCCCAGGCGGCCAGTGCGGTCCGTGCCAGTTTGTGGGCGACCTCTGCGCTCTCCGGCGCGCGGCGCATGGTCTGGGAGTATCCGGGGTGCCCCGTGGGGCGAGGTGTAGCGGTCACGGACATCTGTCCAACGATCAGCAGGAACCCGCCGACTTCGCGCCCCAGATCGCCAAGGACGGCGGAATCACCTGAGGGAAAGCCGGTGTGCAGCGACCGTAGGGAAGGTGGAGAAGTGTCCTCAATCAGTTTCTACGGTTTTCTATCTGGTCTACCCGAGGTGGGTGATGGCCTCGGTGATCAGCTCGCGCGCCGCGCTCCCGTATACGGCCATTCCCGCCATCGTCTTGCTGGCCCGAACGTACTGCTCCACCTCGCTCGGAGCCGTGATCTTCACCGCTGCCGAGAGCAACTCCACGTGGACCCGCGCGTCATCGAAGACATTGAACGTCTCCAGGGGCCAGGTCGGGCGCGGGGCTGAGAACGGGATCACGCCGAGGCTGACCGAGGGCAAGGACATCAGGGTCAGCAGGTAGCCGAGCTGTCCCGCCATCGTCTCCGTGTCGCCGATCTGGTATTGCAGGACCGATTCCTCCACGAGCACCGAGAAGCGGTTGCCATTGGTGTACAGCACTCGGGAGCGCTTCATCCGGGCCTCTACGGCCTCGGTCACGTCGTTCGGGGTGTTGTGGAACCGCGAGATTGACTCCAGGAGCGCGGCGGCGTAGGCGGGCGTCTGGAGGAGCCCGGGGATCACAGTGGAGCAGTACACCCGGAACAGGCGAGTGCGGTCATACAACTCCGCCCGGGACTCCTGGAGGTGCCGTAGCCCGGTTTTCTGGAGCCGTCGCCACTCCATGTACATCGAGTCGGCGGACTGGGCGGAGGCCACGAGGTCCTCCACAGCGTTGTCGGCGCCGCAGGCCGCGCACCAGACTCGGATATCGGCTATCGCCGGAGGAGTGCGGGCGTGCTCGATGCGCGAGACCTTCGAGGGGTACCAGTCGAGCCGCCGTGCAAGCTCCGTGGCCGTCAGCCCCGCCTCGGTCCGGATCTTCCGGAGACGGGCTGCGAGCTGGCGTCGGGCAGCTTGCACGGCGGCTGTAGGTGACTCGGTCATTCCCTGCGCTCAGATGGAGTAGCGGTCATGCGGAAGTGCCCGGCTCCAGATGCTCTCGAAAGCCTCGGAGACGTTCTTGCTCACGTCCGGGTCAACGCTGAGGGTATGTCCGACGAAGGCTCCTTCACCGGAGAACAGCCCGAAACGGATCAGGTCGTTGTCGAAGAGCCACAGGTCGTTGCCAGGGAGCAAGAGGTCCGAGGCCAGGCGGCGCGGGAGCCACCGGACCTCCTCACCCGCCAGGATGTTCTGGAACGTGCAGGAGTGCTCGTAGCGGATGTACTCCGAGAGCGGCTCGGAGACGACCCGGGCCCGGCGCACCTTCACCCCACGTTCCACCGCCTCGGCGATGGTCGAATGGAAGTCGTTCCACCATTCATCCCGGTTCTCCGGGCTGTTGCCGGTCTCCAGGCACTCCTGCTCCGTCGCGCTGTCCGCCTTCCACCCCTGGATGATGAGGTCCTTCGATTTCTCATCCACCCAGACGGTCGGGCAGTTGTCACCGTTCGTGTTCGGGTCTTTCGCGATGAACCGTAGCGTCATGGCTCTACCCATTCCTTTTGCTTCTACGGACTTCTACGACGGTCATCCACCAGAACCCCTCGGTCAAGAGCGCAAGGCAGCACAAAGGCGCCCCCTCCCGGCCGGAGCCGAAAGGGGGCGCAGTATTCATGCGCCTTCATCGCGGTCCTCCCCACCGGGCGGACCCCGGACCTGAGCCGGCCCCAGACCCTAGGCGGGCCGCTGCAGCACCATCAGGCTGCGGTCCACCAGGGTCAGCCGGTCGCCCGCCGCCACCTTCGACCCGCTGCCCGGCTCCACGCCCTCCGCGACCGCCGTGTCCACGATGAGCTGCCACTGCTTGCCGTGGTCGATGGGCACGACGAAGTCCAGCGGTTCGTGGTGGGCGTTGAACAGCAGCAGGAACGAGTCATCGGTGATCCGCTCACCGCGCGCCCCCGGTTCGGAGATCGCGCTGCCGTTGAGGAAGACCGCGAGGGACTTGGCGTGCGCCGCCTGCCAGTCGCGTGGCGTCATCTCCTCTCCCTCATGGGTGAACCAGGCGATGTCCGACAGCTCGTCATGGGTGCCCTCCACCGGCCGCCCGTGGAAGAAGCGGCGGCGCCGGAAGACGGGGTGGTCGCGGCGCAGCCATACCAGCGAGCGGGTGAAGCGCAGCAGCTCCAGCGCCGAGCGGTGCTCCCGCTCGCCGTCCTGCCCCTTGGCGTGATCCGGCCAGCGCACCCAGGACACCTCGTTGTCCTGGCAGTACGCGTTGTTGTTGCCGCCCTGGGTGCGCCCGAACTCATCGCCGTGGCTGAGCATCGGCACGCCCTGGGAGAGCATCAGGGTGGCGATGAAGTTGCGCATCTGGCGCTCGCGCAGTGTCCGCACCGCCGGGTCGTCGGTCTCGCCCTCGACCCCGCAGTTCCAGGACCGGTTGTAGCTCTCGCCGTCCTGGTTGGACTCGCCGTTGGCCTCGTTGTGCTTCGCGTCGTAGCTCACCAGGTCGCGCAGGGTGAAGCCGTCATGGCAGGTGACGAAGTTGACCGAGGCCAGCGGGCGCCGCCCGTCGCCCTGGTAGAGGTCGGAGGAGCCGGTCAGCCGGGAGGCGAACTCGGCCAGCGTCCTCGGCTCACCGCGCCACAGATCCCGCACGGTGTCCCGGAACTTTCCGTTCCACTCGGTCCACAGGGGCGGGAAGTTGCCGACCTGATAGCCGCCCTCGCCGACGTCCCAGGGCTCGGCGATCAGCTTCACCTGGCTCACCACCGGATCCTGCTGGACCAGGTCGAAGAACGACGACAGCCGGTCCACCTCGTGGAACTGCCGGGCCAGCGTCGCCGCCAGATCGAAGCGGAAGCCGTCCACATGCATCTCGGTCACCCAGTAGCGCAGCGAGTCCATGATCAGCTGGAGCACGTGCGGGGACCGCATCAGCAGGGAGTTCCCGGTGCCGGTGGTGTCCATGTAGTACCGGCGGTCCTCGGTCAGCCGGTAGTACGAGGCGTTGTCCAGGCCCCGGAAGGAGAGCGTGGGGCCCAGGTGGTTGCCCTCGGCCGTGTGGTTGTAGACCACGTCCAGGATGACCTCGATGCCCGCCTGGTGCAGCGCCCGGACGGCCGACTTGAACTCCAGCACCTGCTGGCCCCGGTCGCCCCAGGAGGCGTAGGCGTTGTGCGGGGCGAAGAAGCCGATGGTGTTGTAGCCCCAGTAGTTGGCCAGCCCCGCGTCGGCCAGCCGGTGGTCGTGGACGAACTGGTGTACGGGCATCAGTTCCAGTGTGGTGACGCCCAATTCGGTCAGGTGTTCGATGATCGCCGGATGGGCGAGCGCCGCGTAGGTCCCGCGCAGCTCCTCCGGCAGCCGGGGGTGGCGCATGGTCAGCCCCTTGACATGCGCCTCGTAGATGACCATGCGGTGGTAGTCGGTGCGCGGCGGGCGGTCGTCGCCCCAGTCGAAGTACGGATTGACCACGACCGACGCCATGGTGTGCGGGGCGGAGTCGAGGTCATTGCGCTTGTCGGGCCGCCCGAAGTGGTAGCCGTAGACCTCCTCGCCCCAGTCGACCCGCCCGCTGATCGCCTTGGCATACGGATCCAGCAACAGCTTGGCGGAATTGCAGCGGTGGCCGAGCTCCGGTTCGTACGGGCCATGGGCCCGGAAGCCGTAGCGCTGCCCCGGCATGATCCCCGGCAGATAGGCGTGGCGCACGAACGCGTCGGACTCCCGCAGCTCGACCGCCGTCTCCGAGCCGTCGTCGTGCAGGAGGCACAGCTCGATGCGGACAGCGGCCTCGGAGAACACCGCGAAGTTGGTTCCGGCGCCGTCGTAGGTGGCGCCAAGGGGATAAGCCTGTCCCGGCCAGACCTGCATGCGTCGACTCTTCCACTTCTTCTCCGGGGGCCGCGAGCACCCCAGGCACCGGACGGAACATGACCGACCCTGAATCCTTTCCCAACTGGCCGGAGCCATCCGCTCTTTCGGCAGAACTTCCTCAAAAGTGAGGCAACCTACGGCCATATCGGTTCGTCCTACCGGGTGACCCGGAGGCATACGCGTATCCCGCTATGCGCTCTGATAAGACGACAGAGGGGGTTGGGGGAGAATGTGCGCAAGATGATGCACCGCCACCTGGGCAAGGTGGTGGCCGGCGCGGCCGTGGCCATCACCGCCACGGCGGTCATGGTCGGGGTGACGCTCCCGGGGAGCGCGTCCGGCGAGGAAGGTTCGGGTGGGGGACCCCAGAGCTCCTCGGCGGAGCAGGGCCAGGCGGCCCGGCAGCAGCCCGGAGTGGTGGAGGAGGCGCCCGAGCAGCGCAAGACCGGCAGCGGCCGCGATCCGCTGACCGACGACGAGATGAAGCGCGCCCAGAGCCTCGCGGCCGGGCGCGACTTCCGTATGAGCAGCGAGGACGTCAAGGGCGCCAAGGGCCCCGAGCGGCTCTCCACCGACCTCGCGGAGCTGAGTCCCGACGAGGTGGGGGCCGCCGACCCGCCGCGCCGCGCCGAGGTGACGTACTACGACTACAAGGACGACACCTACGTCACCAAGACGGTCGACCTCGGCAGCGGCAAGGTCACCGGCACCGACACCCAGCGCGCGGTGCAGCCGCCGCCCAACCGCGACGAGGTGATGGAGGCCGCGCGGCTGCTGATGGCCGACAAGCTGGGCGAGGGGCTGAAGAAGGACTTCAAGGACGCCACCGGCAAGGCGCTGACCCGACCGGACCAGCTGACCGTCACCGGCTTCGTCTACCGCGCGGGCGAGGGCAGCAACCCCGGTCCGGCCTCGGTCCAGGACTGCGGCAAGCACCGCTGCGTACGGCTGTTCACCCGGGTGGTGAACGGCCCCTGGATCGACGCCCGGCAGATGGTGGTCGACCTGAGCGCCCACAAGGTCACCAAGCTCGGCTAGGGCCCGGCCCCAGCGTCTCGCACACCTCTCAACGCTTCACTACAGGAGTCTCCCCATGCCTGACAGCAGGCTCCGCCGCGCCCGTGCCCGGGTCGCGGCGGCCATCGGCGCCTCGGCGCTGCTCGGCACCGTGGCGATCGCCGCCGGGCCGGTCGGCAGCGCCCAGGCGGCCCCGCGGACCGCTGCCGCGGCGGACTGCAGCGCCCCGTACAGAATCGAACAGAAGCTCGACGGCGGCACCACCTGGCGGATGTGCTGGCACTACGAGAGCAAGGCCGGTCTTGTACTCGACGACGTCTCGTACCAGCCCAAGGGCGAAAGCGCCCCGATCAAGGTGCTGACCTCGGCGAAGCTGGGCCAGATCCATGTGCCCTACGACGACGGCAGCAATGAGTACGACGACCTCACCGGGCAGGACTTCGCCCAGGGGCTGCAGCAGCTGGATCCGGCCGAGTGCCCCGGCGGCACCATCAAGACCGTGCGGGTGCCCGACGCCTGGGACCCCGACCACCCGAATGTGAAGGGCCTGTGCGCCACCACCCGGGCCCGCGGCCACGCCTACCGCATGGGCGAGGGCGGTTTCGGAGCGGGCAGTGAGAACAAGGTCTACCAGCTCCAGGGCAAGGATCTGCTGCTCTACACCGTCAATCAGGTCGGCTGGTACGAGTACATCACCGAGTGGCGGTTCGCCGGCGACGGCACCATGACCATGCAGGCCGGCGCCACCGGCACGCTCTCCCCGATGGACTACGACGCGGGCGACGGCCGCGGCTGGCCCATCGGCAAGGGCGCCAAGGACTACGCCACCAGCCATGCGCACAACGTCTTCTGGCGGCTGAACTTCGGGCTGGACGGCTCGCCCAAGAGCAAGGTCGAGCAGTACGACTCCAAGACCACCGCGACCCCCGGACGGATCCCGAAGACCAAGACCACCCGCACCTCGGTCGGCAAGGAGCTGGCCGGTGACGCGGCGGCGGCGCGGTGGTGGCGCGTGGTCAGCACGGCGGGCAAGAACAAGGACGGCCATCCGCGCAGCTACGAGATCGTTCCGGGCCACACCACCAAGTACCAGGGGCGTAGTTTCACCAAACACGACGTCTACTTCACCGAGTACAACAAGTGTGAGCAGTTCGCCAGCAACAATCTGCGCAATTGCGGCGCCGGTGCCGGTAAGAGCGTCGACAAGTGGGTCAACGCGCAGACCCTCAAACACCCCATCGTGTGGGTCAACATCGGGTTCCATCACATCGCCCGGGATGAGGACCAGGAGCCGATGCCGGTGCACTGGCAGGGCTTCCAGCTCTCCCCGCGCGATGTCACCGCTATGAATCCCCTCACGCCGCCTGCACTGTCCGGACACAACGGCCATACAGAAGAGGAACGTTGACCTGATAGGCAGGACCTGAGTGTCGCACCGCCCCCGCCAGCGCAGTAGTCTGCGGTGATCGTTGGATGGGGGCGGAAGGCGGTGCACAGGTGAGCTCGGGCGGGCTGGAGCTGCCCCCCGGTGACGGAGGTCCCGGGGGTGACGGCTCCACCGACGCACCTCCCGGCGCGGTGTCCGTGGTGCGGCCGATGGAGATCGGAGCGGAACTGGACTGGGGCGCCGAAGCCTGGAGCGAGGTGCGCACACGCGCACGCCGGGCCGGGCGGGCCTACATCTGGCTCAACCTCGTGGAACAGCGGCTGCGCGCCGTCGTCAGCGCCGTGCTGCGGCCCATCTACGAACCGGTCCACGGCGAGGACTGGGTCATCGCCGCGGCCGGCCCCGCCGGGCAGGAGTGGGTGCAGCGGGCGGTCGCCGTACGGGAGGTCAGCCGGCGCAAGGGCTATCTGCTCGACCCGGCCGACGACAATGTCGTCAGCTTCCTGACCCTGCCGCAGCTGCGTGAGCTCCTCGTCCAGCACTGGCCGTGCTTCGAGCCGTACCTCGACGACCGCCGCGAGGTGGAGCTGGCCCTGGACGAGCTGGAAGTCTCCCGCAACGTGGTCTCCCGCAACCGCGCCCTGTCCGAGACGGTCCTCGCCCAGGCCGAGCGGGCCTCCGCCCGGCTGCTGGAGATCCTCGGCAGCGGCACCGGCTCCCCCTCCGCCGACCGGCTGCCCATCGACGCCGTCGAGGATCTCGTCGGCGACCGCTACGCCGATGTGGTCGGCGTCCATTCCGACCGGGTGCGGCTCCAGCGCCAGCTGCCCGCCGAGGACCTCTTCGGCAACGCCCGCCGCCTCGACGCCGTAGGCATCGGGCTCAACCTCCTGGTCCAGAACTACTCGGGCCGCCGGCTGGTCCGGCTGGCCGAATCCGGCTGCCGGGCCCGGCTGCTCTTCCTCAACCCGGCGAGCAGCGCGGTGCGGCGGCGGGAGCGCGAGCTCGGCCTGAAGAAGGGCGAGATGAGCCGCTCGGTGGAGATGAACATCCTCCATATGCGGCGGGTGCGCGCCCGGCTGCGGGACCCGGACGCGTTCGAGATCCATGTCTTCGACGAGACGCCCCGCTTCACCGCCTACCTGGTCAACGGCGACGGCGCGGACGGCCTCGCCGTCGTCCAGTCGTATCTGCGCAAGGCCCGGGGCATGGAGGCCCCGGTCCTGGTGCTGCGCGGCGGCGGACGGGGCCGTGAGGTCGTCCGCGAGGGTGCGGCCGAGGAGGGCGAGGGCGGGCTCTTCGGCACCTACCGCGAGGAGTTCGAAAGCGTCTGGGCGGACTCCCGGCCGGTGTCCTGAACTGACGTCGGTGTCCTGAACTGACGGCGGTGTCGTGAATTGACGCTATGAGTGTCCTGAACTCACGCTATGAGCCGGTGCCCTGGTACGGGGGGCGCAGGGCGCGGGCGGCCCAGCGGCCGTCGGTGCGGCTGATGTGCACCGGGTGGTCGAAGCACTTGGTGATGTGGTCCGTGGTCACCACCTCGTCCACCGCGCCCGACGCCAGGCACTCCCCGGTGCGCAGCAGCATGGCGTGGGTGGTGCTGGCGGGCAGCTCCTCCAGGTGGTGGGTGACCAGGACCGTGGCCAGTTCGGGGTGGTCCCGGCGCAGGGTGTCCAGGCTCTCCAGCAGCTGCTCACGGGCGGCCAGATCCAGACCGGTGGCCGGTTCGTCGAGGAGCAGCAGCCGGGGGAGGGGCATCAGCGCCCGTGCGATCAGCACCCGGCCGCGCTGACCCTGCGACAGGGTCGGCCAGCGCGCGTCCAGCTTCCCGCCCATGCCCAGGGTGGTCAGCAGCCGGTCGGCCCGGTCGCGCTGGTCGGGGGTGGGGTGGTGGCGGGGGACCGGCTCCACGGTGTTGGTCAGCCCGGTGAGCACCACGTCCCGCACCCGCAGCGGTGAGCGCAGCGGATGCCGGGGGTCCACATGGCCCACGAAGGACCGCAGCTCCCGCAGATCCACCCGCCCCAGCGTGCGGCCGAGGACCTCCACCGTGCCGCGTGTGGGGTGCACCAGCGCGCCCGCCAGGCTGAGCAGGGTGGACTTGCCCGCGCCGTTGGAGCCGAGCAGCGCCCAGTGCTCGCCCTGGTGGACGGTGAGCGAGATCGAGCGCAGCAGCGGGGTGCCGTCGCGCACCACATCCACCTCGCGCAGCCTGAGTACGGGGACGGCAGGGGCGGTCACGGGGCCGCCACCTCCTTTTCGCTGTTGTCGCTTTCGAGTTCGCTTGTGTCGCTGCTGCTGCCGCGGCTGCCGCCGCCGTCGTTGCCGCCGCCGCCGTCGTCGTCGCCGCCGAAGAGTTCCATGACGGCCTCGAGGTGGGAGACCGTGGCCGCGATCGCGGTGTCGGCGTCCCCGCGCGCCAGCCCGTCCAGCAGCTCGGCGTGGGCGCACGACACATCGGGCAGGGCGGGCTCATGGCTGACCATCTCCACCAGCGCCTCGCGCAGCACCGGCAGGACGGAGGTGAACAGGCCGAGCAGCACGGCGTTCCCGGACAGCTCCACCACGGTCCGGTGGAAGGCCAGATCGGCGTCCACGAAGGCGGCCGGATCGCCTCCGGCCCGCTTCTCGCGCAGCGCGAGATGGTCCCGCAGCCGCCCGATGTCCTCGGGGCGGATGCGCCCGGCGGCCAGCCGGGCGGCCTCGACCTCGAGGGCGCGGCGCACCTCGTACACCTCCCGCAGCCGGGCCCGGCGCAGCAGCCGCCGCATATCGCCCTCCCCGGCGGGCGCCGGGGGCCGCGCGGCGTAGGTGCCCGAGCCGTGGCGCACCTCGACCAGCCCGTCATGGGCCAGCAGGCGTACGGCCTCCCGCACCGAGGAGCGGCCGACGCCCAGTTCGGCGGCGAGCGCCACCTCGTTGGGCAGCCGCTCGCCGGGCCGCCAGCGGCCCTCGCCGAGCATCGCGCGCAGGGCGCTCTCGACCCGTGGCACCACGGGTCCGTGCCGCAAGCGTGCCGTCTCCGCCGCCACCGCGCCGCCTCTCCCTGAACGATCATCCGAGGACGGCGGGGACTCTAACACAGAGTCCTCAGACGTCTGAGGACTTGGTCCGGTGTCCCGGCCGTTGTCAGTGGTGCATGGGAAGGTGGTGCACACATGGGGGAAGTACGACAAAGGGAGGGGCGGCCATGGGCTGGCACCGGGGGCTGCTGATCGGATTCGACCTGGAGACGACGGGCACCGATCCGCGCACGGCACGGATCGTGACGGCGGCCGTGGTCGAGGTGAGGGGCGGGGAGTCGATCGGGCGCCGCGAGTGGCTGGCCGACCCCCAAGTGCCCATCCCCGAGGACGCCGTGGCGGTGCACGGGATCACCGGTGAGCGGGCGGCGGCGGAGGGCAGGCCCGCGCGCGAGGTGGTCGAGGAGGTCGCCGAGGTGCTGGTGGCCCACTGGCGGGCCGGCGCCCCGGTGGTGGCGTACAACGCGGCGTTCGATCTCAGCCTGCTCGCCGCCGAGTTGGGGCGGCACGGACTGCGCCCGCTGAGCGAGCGGCTGGAGGGCACCGAGACCGGCCCCGTCGTGGATCCGTACACGATAGACCGCGCCGTCGACCGCTACCGCAAGGGCAAGCGCACGCTGGAGGCCGTCTGCGGGGAGTACGGGGTGGTGCACGACCGCGCCCATGACGCCGGGGCGGACGCGCTGGCGGCGGTGCGGGTCGCCTGCGCGCTCGCCGAGCGGTACGGCGAGGTCGCCGGGCTCGAGCTGTGGGACCTCCACCGCAAGCAGGTGGGGTGGTACGCGCACTGGGCGGCCGACTTCCAGTCCTGGCTGCGCCGCAAGGGCACGCCGGACGCGGTCGTGGACGGCGGCTGGCCGCTGCGGGCGGCGGGGGCCGTGGTGGGGTAGCGGCCCGCCGGGCGGATATCGGAGCGCGCCGCACCGATGAGTTTCCGGCGGCGGGCCGGTCCGTACGGGTAGGGGGGACGGACCGTGGACCGCGGCCCACGGACCGCGGCCCACGGACTCGAGCGAGGAGAAGACGACCGTGACCGACGAACAGACCACCATGATCGATTTCGGACCCACAGCGCAGCGGGTGACGGCGCTGCTCCGCGGCGTCACGGACGAGCAGCTCAGCGCGCCCACACCATGTGGCGCCTACTCCGTCGCAGATCTGCTCGACCACTTCATGGGGCTCGCCCTCGCCATGCGCCACGCCGCCGAGAAGACCACGGCCGTGGCGGGCCCCGCCCCCGGGCAGGGGTCGGCCGACCGGCTGGACCCCGACTGGCGGCAGGAACTGCCGCGCCGCCTGGACGCGCTGGCCGTGGCCTGGCGCGAGCCGTCCGCCTGGCTGGGCACCACGGAGGCCGGGGGCGTCACCATGCCCGCCCAGATGATGGGCATCGTGGCGCTGGACGAGCTGGTGATCCACGGCTGGGATCTCGCCCGCGCCACCGGCCAGCCCTACGACTGCGATCCCCGCAGCGTCGAGACCATCATCGAATGGCTGGCGGCGGTCCCGGACGAGGAGCGCCCGAAGGAGCTGTTCGGCCCCATGATCCCCGTCCCGGCCGACGCGCCGCGGCTGGACCGCGCGATCGCCTTGAGCGGCCGCGACCCGGGATGGCGCGCCTGAGCGAATGCCGCACGGCGCGTTGGTCGGTCCGCGTGTCGGCGTGCGGTCGGTCGGGCCGGGGCTCGCTTGGCAGCCCCGGGCCGTTCGTCCCGGTGTGGGGTGCGCGGCGGATCTGGACGCCTGCGGCGGGCTGTTCCCCTCCCCGCCCCTTCCCAAATCTGGGGCTCCGCCCCAGACCCCGAGGGGCTGCGCCCCAGACCCCGGGTGGGGGCTTCGCCCCAGATCCCGGACCGGGGCTTCGCCCCAGACCTCGGGTGTGGGGGCTTCGCGTCGGACCTCGGGTCGGGGTTTCGCCTCGGGCCTTGGGCGGGGGTTTCGCCTCGGACCCCGGGTGGGGGTTTCGCCTCGGGCCCCGGACCGGGGCTTCGCGTCGGGCCTCGGGTCGGGGTTTCGCCTCAGGCCTCGGGTGGGGGCTTCGCCTCAGACCCCGGGTGGGGGTTTCGCCTCGGGCCCCGGACCGGGGGCTGCGCCTCGGACCCCGGACCGGGGCTTCGCCCCAGGCCCCGGGTGGGGGCTTCGCCTCAGACCCCGGGTGGGGGTTTCGCCTCGGACCCCGGACCGGGGCTTCGCCTCGGACCCCGGGCGGGGGCTCCGCCTCAGACTCCGGACCGGGGCTCCGCCTCGGACCCCGGGTGGGGCTGCGCCCCGGACCCCGGACCGGGGCTCCGCCTCAGACCTCGGGCGGGGGCTGCGCCTCGGACCCCGGGCCGGGGCTTCGTCCCTTCCCGCAGCATCGACATGTGGGTCCGGCGGGTGGCAGGGGCTCCGGCCCTGGGCCCCGGGGTCCAGGGGCGGAGCCCCTGGTATCGGGAAGGGGCGGGGAGGGGAAAGCATCGATCGGCGGCTCAGCCGCGGGGTGGGCCCTGAAGCGGAGCCGTTCGTTCAGAACGTGTGCCAGCGCACCGCCGTGTCACCCTCCCGCAGGGAGGCGATGCGGCGGGCGAACTCGGCGCGGGCCGCCGGGTTGCCCGGGGCGTGCTGGGAGACCCAGGCGCAGCTGGCGGTCTCCCGCGCGCCCCGCAGCACCGCGCAGCCGGGCCACTCGCGGACGTCCCGGCCGTACTCCGCCACGAACGCGTCGTACTCCGCCGCGTCGAGCCCATAGCGGTCCCGGGACAGGGCCATCACCACCAGATCGTGCTCGCGCAGATCGTGCGAGAAGGTCTCCAGGTCCACCAGCACCGGGCCTTCCGGGCCGATATGCACATTGCGCGGCAGCGCGTCGCCGTGGATCGGGCCGGGGGTGAGGCGCGGGGTCAGCTCCTCGACGGCGGCCGCGAAGTCGTCCCGGCGGGCGCGCAGATACGCCGCGTCCGCCGGGTCGATCGCGTCCCCGGCCAGCCGCAGCCAGCGCTCGACCCCGCCCAGCAGATCGCGGCGCGGCAGGGGAAGCGGCGCCGGGTCGCCGGGCGGGTCGGGCAGGGCGTGCACCATCCGCAGCAGCTCCGCGAGATCGCGCGCCCCGGCGGGGCGTACCGGGTCGGGAAGCCGCTGCCAGTACGTGACGAGATGGTTGGCGAACGGAAGCGGCTGCTCGGGGCCGAAGCGCCGGTCGGGGCGGACCGCGGGCAGCCCCTCCCGGGCCAGCCAGTCGGCGATCCTCAGCTCCCGGGCGGCCCGGTCCCACACCTCCAGGTCGCGGCTGATCCGGACCACCAGGGAGAGGCTGTCGACGGCGAAGACGGCGTTCTCACCGAGGGCCAGCAGCCGGGCCTCCGCCGTACCGGCCCGGTAGGGCGGCAGCGCGGCCGAGAGCACCGCCCGCGCCCGCTCCTCCGTGAACGCGACCTCCGCCACCGCATGCCCCTTCTCCTCGCCGAGTTCTCGTCGCCAACTTCTCGTCGTCGACTTCTCCCTGCCGACGGCCAAGTCTCGCATCGAGCCGTGCGACCCCCGCCGCATCGACGTCCGCATCGACGTCCGTAGCGCCGTACCGACCGCCGTACCGACCGCCGTACCGACGGCCGCATCGACTTCGCAGGTAGAACCGCTTGACTGCACCGCCCACCCTCCGCACGATGACGTGGGCTCTCCCTCCCGGACCGCCCTCCCACCGCGTCCGAAGGGGGCCCTGCCGTGATACCCGTGACCGCCGACCCGGCGCGCTCGGACCGGGGCTCCGCCAAGGGCCGGGGTTCAGCCAAGGGTTCGGGCAGCGGCGTGACGCGCCGACAGGGCTCCGCCCACGGGGCGTGGTTCCTGGTCCTGCCCGCGCTGATCCCGATTCTCCTCCTCAGCGTCGGCCCGCTCCTCTACGGCATCGCGCTCGCATTCACCGACTCCCAGGCGGGCCGCACCGACCCCACTCAGTGGATCGGGCTGCTCAACTTCCAGGACCTGCTGCGCGACACCCTCTTCTGGGAGTCCTTCCGGATCGGCCTGGTGTGGGCGGTGGCCGTCTCCGTACCGCAGTTCCTGCTCGCGCTCGGCCTCGCGCTGCTGCTCCACCAGGATTTGCGGTTCCGCTGGCTGTCGCGGGCGCTCGCGATCGTCCCCTGGGCGATGCCGGAGGTCGTGGTCGGCATCATGTGGCGGCTGGTGTACCACCCCGACGCGGGGGTGCTCAACGAGACGCTGGGCACCCACCGCGACTGGCTCGGCAGTCTGTCCACCGCCCTGCCCGCCGTCGTCGTGGTCGGCATCTGGGCACGGCTTCCGCAGGTCACGGTCACCTTGCTGGCCGGGCTCTCGAATGTGCCGCGCGAACTGCACGAGGCCGCGGCCATGGACGGCGCCGGTGCCTGGCGCCGCTTCCGTGCCGTCACCTGGCCCGCCATCAGGCCCATCGCCCTCGCCATCAGCGCGCTCAGCTTCATCTGGAACGTCAACTCCTTCGCGCTGGTCTACGTCCTGACGGGCGGCGGGCCCGGCGGCCGCACCCGGCTGCCGATGCTCTTCGCCTATGAAGAGGCCTTCCGCTACGGCCAGTTCGGCTACGCGGCGGCGATGGGCTGTGTGCTGGTGGCGGTGGTCTCCATCCTGCTGGCCGTCCATCTCGTGGCCCGGCTGAAGGGAGACGACGAGGCATGAGCCCCCGCCCCACCGGAGGACGTCCCCGCCCCCGCACCATGCGTAGCCCCCGCACCATGCGTAGCCCCAGCCCCAGCCCCAGCACCGTGCGTAACCCCCGCCCCGGCCCCGTGCGTCGCGGCCCCGCCGTCAGGCGTCGCGCGGCGCGCACCGGCCAGTACCTCGCCCTCCTCGGCTATCTGGTCTTCCTCGCCTTCCCCCTGCTGTGGCTGGTCTCCACCGCGTTCAAACCGCCGCGCGAGCTGGCGAGCCTCCACCCAGGCTGGATCCCCGACCATCCCACCCTCGACAACTTCCGCCAGGCGTTCGAGGAGCAGCCGCTGCTGCGGTCCGCGGGCAACAGCCTGATCGCCTCCCTCGCCGCCGCGGTCATCACCGTTGTCATCGCCACCCCGATGGCCTATGTGATGGCCCGCCACCACCGCTCCTCGCTGTCCCGGGCGGCCACCGGCTGGATCGTGGTCAGCCAGGCGTTCCCCTTCGTCCTGGTGATCATTCCGCTGTTCCTGGTGCTCAAGGAGGTCCGCCTGATCGACTCCCTCTCCGGGTTGATCATGGTGTACGTGGTGTGGTCCCTGCCGTTCGCCCTGTGGATGCTGGCCGGGTACGCACGGGCCGTACCGCGCGAGCTGGAGGAGGCCGCGGCCGTGGACGGCGCGGGCAGACTGCGGGTGCTGATCTCCGTCACCATGCCACTGCTGACCCCCGGCATCGTGGCCACCGCCCTCTTCGCGTTCATCACCGCCTGGAACGAGTTCTTCTTCGCGCTCGTCCTGCTCAAGTCCCCGCGGAAACAGACGATGCCGATCATCCTCACCCACTTCATCGGAACCGAGGGCGTCGCCGATCTCGGCCCGCTCGCCGCCGCCTCACTGCTGGCGACGCTGCCCTCGCTCGTACTGTTCGCGCTCATCCAGCGCCGGATCACCAGCGGCACTCTGGCCGGGGCGGTGAAGCACTGATGCGCCGCCGAACGCTGCTGGCCGCCTCCGCCACCGGAGCGCTGCTGTCCGGCTGCGCGCCCGAGCGGCGGCGGGCGACCGGTGGCCGGATCACCCTGCGCTTCCAGTCCCTGGCCTGGCAGCAGGAATCCGTGGCGGCCAACAAACAGCTGGTGGGGGAGTGGAACGCGGCCCATCCCGACATCCGGGTCGAATATGTCCAGGGCAGCTGGGACGGCGTCCATGACCAGCTGCTCACCTCCTTCGAGGGCGGTGAGGCGCCCGACATCATCCATGACGCCACCGACGACCTCGCCGACTTCGCCTACGGTGGCTATCTCGCCGATCTCACCGGTCTGCTGCCCCGGCGGCTCAAGGACGAGATTCCGCCCCGTACCTGGCAGACCGCCACCTTCGGCGGCGGCGTCCACGGTGTGCCGTTCCTCCAGGAACCACGCGTGCTCATCGCCAACCGCGCGCTGCTGGAGCGGGCCCGGGTGCGGATCCCCACCGCCGAACGGCCCTGGAGCTGGGCCGAGTTCGAGGACGCGGCCGAAGAGCTGACCCGGGACGGGGCGTACGGTGTGGCCTGGCCGCTCAAGGAGCCCGTCTCCGCGACCCTCAACCTCTCGCTCTCCACCGGCGGCAAGGTCTTCCACCGGGGCACGGACGGCAAGGTCACCGTCCGGTTCGACGCCGCCGACCAGCGGGTGCCCCGCGTCATCCACGACCAGCTGGGCGGCGACCGCACCGCCGCGCGGACCACCCTCGGCATGGGCGGCTCCGACACCCTCCCCGGCTTCTTCGGCGGGAAGTACGCGATGGTGCCGCTCGGCTTCTCCTACCGTCAGCAGATCGCGCAGCAGGCGCCCAAGGGGTTCGCCTGGACCGTACTGCCGTCCCCGGCCGGGCCCGGCGGCGACCAGCGGCAGGGGGTCAGCCCGCAGACGCTGTCCATCGCCGCCGACAGCCCGTACCAGCGCGAGGCCGCGCGCTTCATCGACTTCTTCCTGCGCCCGCTGCATATGGTGCGGCTCGCCCGGGGCGACTGGATGCTTCCAACGGGCCGGACCGCGCTGCGGGACCCCGCCCTGCACACCCGCCGCCACGGCTGGGCCACCGGCACCGCCCTGGCCGGACAGCTGCGCCCGGCGCCCGCGCAGACGGTGCGCGGCTACCCGGAGTGGAAGGACAAGGTGGCCACCCCGGCGCTGCAGGAGTACTACAGCGGGGCCATCGGCATGGGGGAGCTGCGGGAGCGGCTGGTCGACGACGGGAACCTGGTGCTCGCCCGCTATCAGCGGTAGGACCCACTACAACGATGGAACCGTGGCCGGTGGCAGGAATCGCCATACGTCGGTCATTGCGGCGGCCGCGCCGCCGACGCACCTGACCGTGCCATGGACCCGGTCCCCCCAGCAGACCGTTAACCCCCGACAAAGGTTGCCCTTGTCGGATCTTGTCTCTTCCCTTAACGGCTTCTTACCTTCAGGTGAACTCATGTCTAACGCCAGAAAGATTGACCATGCCCCGAGACATACCGCCGCTCGCCGAGGTCCGCCGGATCACCGAGAAGAAGCGAGACGCGTGGTGGACCGTCATGCTCGTGGACCCGGTGGCCACACCGCTGGTCCGCTGGATCGCCAGGTACACCCGGGCCACCCCCAACCAGCTCACCTGGGGTGCGTTCCTGGTGGGCCTCGGCTCCGCCGCGTGCTTCGCTCAGGGCGACTGGAGATGGCTGCTACTCGGGGCCGTGCTCTACCACGTGAGCTTCATCTTCGACTGCATGGACGGCAAGCTGGCCCGGCTGACCGGCACCGGCTCGGTCTTCGGGGCCTGGCTGGACTTCGTCTTCGACCGGATCCGGGTGCTGGTGTGCTCGGTCGCCCTGATGGCCGGTCAGTACGCGCGCACGGATGACGTCCTGTATCTGTGGCTGGCGCTGGCCGTCACCTTCCTGGACGCGCTGCGCTACATCGACTCGCTGGAGATCTTCAAGATCCGGCATGGGATGCGCAAGCAGATCAAGGCCCGGATGCGGGCGGCCCGCAAGGCCGAGAACCAGGCCGAACTGGCCTTCATGGAGGACCTGCTGCGGGAGAACCCCAAGGCCGATCTGGAGACGGACCACGACACGGTGGCTCCCTTGGAGCCCGTCGCCCCTCTGGAGCCGGTCGCCCCTCTGGAGCCGGTGGCGGCCCTGGAGGCCACGGTGCCCCTGGAAGCCACGGCCGCCGCGGTTTCGGCCCCGGTACCGGCCCCGGTACCGGCCCCGCGCCGCCCCGCCGTCGTCGATCTGCACCAGGAGTTCCGGCGCCGCTTCCCGTGGTGGGTCCGGTGCCGGAACTTCCTGCAGCGCCACCGCATCCGCGCTCATCTCATCAGCGGTATCGAGTTCCAGATGGGCGTGTTCATCATCGGCCCGGCCGTCGACGCGGTGGTGGCGACGACCGTCGTATCGGGTGTGCTGCTGCTCGTCTTCGAGCTGGCCATCATCTACAAGTTCCTGCTGTCCACCCGGGACTTCACCCGCACCATGAACTCCTTCGAAGCGGCCGAAGAGCGCATTCCGGCCACCACCTCGGTCAACTCCTGAGCGAGGACCAGCCACTGCTCCGGCGTCACATACGCGACCACCACGTCCCGCCCCAGCCCGGCCGCCCGGAACGCCCGGTCGAGCGCGCGGGCGGGGCAGACCCGGCGCAGTGACGCGTGGAGCGAGCCGCCGACCCCGGTGAAGCCCAGCTCGACCAGGTCCGCGTAGGCGGACCGGGCCGCCGGGTCGGTGAGCAGCGGACGCGGCCGGCGGGTCAGCCGCAGGATCCCGCCGTCCACCGCGGGCACCGGCCGGAAGGCGGCCCGTGCCACCCGCCCGCACAGCCGCCACTCGACCTCCGGCCAGGACCGTACGGTCAGCAGGGACCAGCGGCCGTAGTCCCCGGTGCGCTTACGGGCGTACTCCGCCTGGGTGAGCAGCGTCGCCGAGGTCAGCCTGGGCCCCGCCCGCAGCGCCCAGGCCACGATCTCGGCGGTACGGGCGTAGGGCACATTGCCGACCAGGGCGAACGGCTCGCGTGGCGGTGCCGCCTCGAGGAAGTCCTGGTGCACGATCCGGACCCGGGGAGAGCGGGCGAGCCGCTCCCGAAGCCCCGGGATCAGATGCCGGTCGATCTCATAGCTGATCAGCTCACGGCAGCGCGGGGCCAACGCCTCGGTGAGCGCCCCCTTGCCCGCGCCGACCTCCACCAGGAGATCGCCGGGCCCGGGGCGGGCGGCGCGTACGACGCGGGCGACGGCGCCCGGGTCGATGAGGAAGTTCTGCCCGTACGCACGCCTCGCGCGGTCGCGTTCGGTACGGCGCGGTTCGGTACGGCGCGGTTCCGTGCGGGGCGGTTCGGTGCGGGGCGGTTCGGTGTTGCGGCGCGGTTCGCCACCGCGCTGGGCATGGGGATGGTGTCGATTGCGGGCCACGGCCACGGTCCTTTCGGAGCCGGGCGGGCGGCAGCAGCGCGGAACGGGCCCTGCCGCCCGTCCCGGAACGAGTGATTCCTGGACTGGCGGGGGCCCTGGCCGAGGGCGCGTGGATGGGTGAGATCAGCTCACGGTGAGAGACCGATGGGAAGTCTGGCGGGTCAGCCGCTCAGGTGGAGGAACCACCTCGACGGCGAACCGTTCACAGACTCGGAGAGACACCGGGCGCGTCCGGGCCGGCCAGGGCACCGGGGCCGCGCCGCGGGCGGCGGGCAGGCATAGGAAGGGCGCGCGCACACGCCACCCGGGCACAGCCACGAGTGATGCGGGTGAACACGCCGATGCCGGGACTTCCGCCCATCGGTGTACTCCTCCCGTGCGCGCGTACGCGAAAGGACGCGTATGCGGATCTCCGCCGTATCCCCGCACCGTAGGGACTGGCCGGGACACCCCGCAACGCCTTTTCCACCCCACACACCGAACCGGTCACACGGCGCGAAGGCCGTGTGACCGGTTGAGGGTTGTTCAGGATGCGCTGGACGTGGTCGTCAGACCCTCGCGTGCCGGGGCCGTTCGTCCGCTTCCGGCTTCGGGGACGCGCCCGCGCCCACCAGGGTGCTGGGCCGCTGGGCCGGGGCGGGCTCGTCATGGGCGAGGTCCGGGAGCCACCCCAGCCACTTCGGCAGGTACCAGTTGCGCTCGCCCAGCAGCGACATCACGGCCGGGAGGAGCACCCCGCGGATGACGGTGGCGTCGATGAGGACCGCGGCCGCGAGGCCCACGCCCATCTGCTTCATGGACTGCATCGACAGCGTTCCGAAGATGGAGAAGACCGCGACCATGATGACGGCGGCGCTGGTGACCACGCCCGCCGTCGTCACCACGCCGTGCACCACCGCGTCCTTGGTGGTGCGGCCCGCCAGGCGCGCCTCGCGGATCCGGGAGACCACGAAGACGTGGTAGTCCATGCTCAGCCCGAACAGGATCACGAAGAGGAACAGCGGCAGCCAGGACACGATCGCGCCCACGCCCTCCGCGCCGACCAGCCCCGCGCCCCAGCCGTGCTGGAAGACCGCGGTGAGGATGCCGTACGCGGCGCCCACCGACAGCAGGTTGAGCACGATGGAGGTCACGGCGATGGTGAGCGACCGGAAGGACATCAGCATCAGCAGGAAGGCGAAGACCACCACGAAGGCGAAGACCGGGGCGACGGCCGAGCCGAGCTTGTCGTTGAAGTCCTTGGAGGAGGCGGTCGAGCCGCCGATGGGGGCGTCCACCCCGTCCACCGCGCCGAGGGTCGCCGGGCGCACCTCGTTCCGCAGCACGTCCAGGCTCTTCTCGGCCTTGCCCTCGTCCGAACCGCCGATCAGCGGGACCTCCACCACGGCCAGGTTCTGCTCGCGGTGGACGGTCACCTCGACCGGGCCCTTGGAGGCGCCCTTCGCCACGGCCTCGGTACGGAAGCGGGCGAGGGCGTCGCGCACCGGCGCCGCGTCGATGTCGTCCGCCTTCACCACGACCCTGGCCGGATCGGAGCCACCCGGGAACGCCTCGTCGATGTGGTTGTACGCGTTCACGACCGGCAGCCGGTCGCCGAACTCCTGGTCCAGGGTGAGGTTCGCGGTGTTCATCCCCACGGCGGGGACGGCCAGCGCGATCAGCGCGCCACCGGCGAGGGCCAGCGACAGCTTGGGGCGGCGCAGCACCGGGCGGAGGACGGCGCGCCAGACGCGGCTCTCGGTGCCGCCGCGCCGCTTGGCGCGGCCCACGAACGGCAACCGGCCCTTCTCCACCCGCTCACCGAGCAGCGAGAGCAGCGCGGGCAGCACCGTGACCGAGCCGACCATCGCCACCGCCACCACCATCAGAGTGGCGAGCCCCATCGCCTTGAACTCCGCGATACCGGTGAAGAGCATGCCCGCCATCGCCACGATCACCGTGACGCCGGAGACCAGGATGGCGCGGCCGGAGGTGGCCGCCGCCACCCGCAGCGCCGTCTGCGCGTCCCGTCCCGCGGCGCGCTCCTCGCGCTCCCGGCGCAGGTAGAACAGGCAGTAGTCGACGCCGACGGCCAGGCCCACCAGCAGCGTCACGGAGTTGGCGGTGTCGCTCATGTGCACCCAGTGGCTGACCATCGCCACCAGACCGGTGGTGGCCAGGAACGCGGTCATCGCGAGCACCACCGGCAGCAGCGCGGCCACCAGCGCACCGAAGACGATCAGCAGGATGCCGAGGGCCACCGGCAGCGCGGAGTACTCGGCCTGGGTGAAGTCGTCGCCGAACGCGTCGTCGAACGCCTTCTGGCCGCTGGCGTCGCCGAACTCCTCGATCCGCAGATCCTGGTGGCCGTCCCCAGCCTTGTCCACCGCGTCCAGGACCGGCTGGATGTGATCGGCCGCCTTCTCCGCGTCGCCGCGCATCTCGAACTGCACCAGCGCGGAGCGCCGGTCGGCGGAGATGGACTTCGTCTCGTACGGGGAGCGGAGGGCGGTCACCTGGCCGGTGTCGCGTACGCCGGCCATCACCGCGTCGACCGCCTTGCGGAAGGCCGGATCGTTCGCGGTGAGCCCGCTGCCCTTCGCCTGACCGCCCTTCGCCTGACCGCCCTTCGCCTGACCGCCCTCCGCCTGACCGCCCTTCGCCTGGATCAGCACGGTTTCCCCGGCCGCATCGTCAATGCCCGCCTCGTCGAGAATCTTCGAGACACGCCCGGACTCGCCCGGAACCTGCTCACTCTCCGACACATCGACCCGGCCCGTCATCGAGCCGACGGCCAGGGTGAGGATGACCAGCAGCACCCAGCACCCGACCGCCGCCCACCGGTGACGGGCACTCCAACTGCCCGCGCGTGCCGCTATCCCGCGCGGCCTCTCCAAGCGGCCTGTGTCCGCCACGACATCCCCCTATGCCCTGGTGGCGGACTGCCCCCGCCACTCGTTGACGACGCTAGGCCGTGGCGTCGGGCCGACCCATCCTGCTGACCGGTGAACCGTTCGGTGGTTCCCTCCAACCGGAGAAGGGGGGACAGCCCTACCCTCCCTGATGCGGGCCCCTTACACGCAAAGGGCGTTGATGCCATGGTCGGCGCGGGGTTGATGCGAAGAACGTTGCCTATGTCACACATCGGTGCGGATCTTGAATTGACCCGTACTCATCAGTCAGGGTTTTGTCAGGACCGGAGTGGCCCCAACACACTCCGGATCTACCGCACTTGAGGGATCGGACGCGATCCGGGGTGCGGATTCCCCCCACAACCGCACGAGGAGGAACCCTCGTCATGGCAGTTCACAAGCAACGCAACGCGCGTCGACTCGGTCTGGCCATAGCCGCCGCGACCGCCGTCACCGCCGGTGTCTTCGTGGCCGTTCCGGCCGGCGCCACCACCGCCCAGCCCGCCGAGGGCACCGTCTACGGCACCCAGACGAAGAACGCCGTCGACGGCAGCTACATCGTCATGCTCAAGGGCGGCAAGAGCATCAAGGCCGCCTCGGAGGGCAAGGACCTCGCCGAGCGTTACGGTGGCGAGCTGCGCCGCAGCTACGACTCCGCCATCAACGGCTTCTCGGCCAACGGGCTCTCCGGCACCGAGGCCAAGCGGCTGGCCGCCGACCCGTCGGTCGCCAAGGTGGTCCAGAACCACCGCTACACCATCAAGGGCACCCAGGAGGACCCGCCGTCGTGGGGCCTGGACCGGATCGACCAGGAAGACACCGAGGGCGACAAGAAGTACACCTACCCCGACAACGCGGGTGAGGGCGCCACCGCGTACGTCATCGACACCGGTGTCCGCACCAGCCACAAGGACTTCGAGGGCCGCGCCACGTCCGGCTTCGACGCGGTCGACAACGACGACAGCGCCGACGACGGCAACGGCCACGGCACCCACGTGGCCGGCACCATCGCCGGTGCCGAGCACGGTGTCGCCAAGAAGGCCAAGATCGTCGCGGTGCGTGTGCTCGACGACCAGGGTTCCGGCACCACCGAGCAGGTCGTCGCGGGCATCGACTGGGTCACCGAGAACCACGAGGGTCCGTCCGTCGCCAACATGAGCCTGGGCGGCACCCCCGACGAGGCCCTCGACGCGGCTGTGCAGAAGGCCATCGACTCCGGTGTCACCTTCGGCGTGGCGGCGGGCAACGAGTCCGCCGACGCCAGCCAGAGCTCCCCCGCCCGGGTGAAGGACGCGATCACGGTCGCCTCCAGCACCGACAAGGACGAGCAGTCCGACTTCTCCAACTACGGCGACGTGGTGGACATCTACGCCCCCGGCTCGGACATCACCTCCGACTGGAACACCGGCGACGACGCCACCAACACCATCTCCGGCACCTCGATGGCCACCCCGCACGTCGTGGGCGCCGCCGCCGTCTACCTCGGCGGCCACCAGGACGCCAAGCCGGCCGACGTGTCGAAGGCCCTCACGGACGGCGCCACCGCCGACAAGATCTCCAACCCGGGCGACGGCACGCCGAACAAGCTGCTGAAGGTCGTCGAGTAAGGCTCCAACGGGTGATCCGACGGGTGAAGTGATCGGTCCCAGGGGCGCAGCCGGGTGGCGAGACCAACCGGCTGTGCCCTTGGGCGCTCACGCCCCCCATGCCACGCTGAACGGCATGAACCTCACGGATGGATATGTGGCCGCAGCGGTCGAGAACGCCCCGGTGAAGGAGCTCTTCCCGGGCATCCGCCTGCGCTCCCTGTGGACCGGTGACAACGGCGCGAAGGCGCACGTCCTGGAGATGGACCCCGGCACCTCATGGGAGGGCCTGGACGTCCACGAACCGGGCCCCGAGGAAGTCTTCGTGGTCTCCGGCACCTTCAACGACGGCGCCCGCGACTACCCCGCGGGCACCTTCATCCACGCCCCCGCCGGCTCCTCCCACATCCCCCAGACCACCACGGGCTGCACGCTCTTCGTCTTCTACCCGGAGGGCTAGACCGGCTGGCTGTGACTCCCGGTGCTTCTTGACCCGGTGTGCCACCTGGTATGGACGCCCCCGAGACCTTCAGCCATGGCGGTGGAGCCGCCGCCGCTCGTGGCTACCGCCCGAGGTGGTCCATCGACATGGTTATCTCTCTCGTATTTCTTGCGCGATGCGGTGAATGAAATCCCGAGACGCCCCTACCGCGAGGGAAGAAGCCTCGGCCTTGTCCAGTAGCGCGCGGTATCTCGTGAGCTCCGACTCCGCGTCCATCCAGAACGAGCCGTGCATGGCTCGATCTGCGCGGTATCAAGCTTGGGAACGGGCCCGCCGACGTAGAGCATGGAGTTTCCGGCTCCGCCGAAGCCGTCCACATCAAAAGGGATCACCCTGACGGTGACGTTCGGGCGCTCCGACTGTTCCGTTTCTTCTCCTCCGGGCTGTCCGGTAGTCTGCCGTGCGCCACGACGCAGGTCCAAGGAACTCTGCGACCTCGTCCTCGCCGTCGCGCCCAGAATCTTCGCCGTCGTCCAGGAGTGCGAGGTGCGGCCCGGGTAGAAAGACGGGTGCGTCGCGGCGTGGGGAATGGCCTTCGCCGAGGGGCCCGTCCACGTGACCACCGCCGACGGCACCGGCCAGATGGTCCTCAACTCGCCGGAGCGGGCGCTTCGATGGATCACGCGAGGCGGCGGTGAGGACGGCGTGACGGCGAGGCTGGTGTGGCTCAGCCGCTCCGGGAACGCCGCGCATGGCGGCTAGCGGGCCAGCCAGCCCCCGTCGACACCGATCACCGAGCCCGTGACGTAGGCCGAGGCGTTGGAGGCCAGAAATACCGCGGCGCCGGCCAGATCCTCCGGTACGCCCCAGCGGCCCAAGGGGATTCGGCTCAGCATGCGGGCGGCGCGATCCGCGTCTTCCCGGTGTGCGGTGGTCAGGACGGTCTCCATGTAGCCGGGTGCGATGGCGTTGACCCTGATGCCGTCAGGGGCCCACTCGTTGGCGAGCGCCCGGGTAAGACCGAGCAGGCCGTGCTTGGCGGCGGCGTACGACGAGACGTGAAGACCACCTTGGAACGAGTTGACCGAGCCCATGTTGATGATGCTCGCCGCCCTCCCCTCCGTGATCGCCTTCCCGGCGAAAGCCCGTGCCAGCAGGTAGGGGGTGGAAAGGTTCAGGTCAAGCACATCGCGCCAGGACTGGTCAGCAGCCTCATCGAGCGCGGGGCCGCGTCGGATGACGCCGGCGTTGTTGACCAGGATCGTGGCCGGAGAGTCACCCTTATTTGCCCAGGCGATGAGTCCCTCGGCGGCATCGGGAGACAGCCCGGTGAGATCGGCTGTTCGGGCCCGACACGTTACGCCGAGGTCTTCGACCTCCTTCACAAGCGGTGTCATGTCACCGATGTCGACCGCCGCGACGGAAGCGCCCGCCTTCGCCAGCGCGACGGCTATGGCGTGGCCCAGCCCGCGTGCCGCACCCGTGACGAGAGCGGTTTGCCCTTCGAGGGAGAACCACTGCCGCAGTCGTTGGCCGATGGCTTGTTGCTCCATGATTGCCTCACCAAGGTCTTGTGCGGGTGTGCCATGGGTCTGCTGTGCGCTCAGTTCGCCCCAGGAACGAGGACGACCTTGAACGTCTCACCTGAAGCGGCAGCTTGTAGCCCCGCGACACCGTCTGCGAGCGGGCGCACGTCGAGCAGAGACGACCACAGCTGTGGATCGGCGGCGAGGACACTCATCGCGTGCCGGTAGTCCTCGGCCTGCGAACCGTAGCTGCCTTTCAGGCAGATCTCTCGGCGGGTGAGCAGATTGACATCCGGGTCGGCGGGCGCGCCGAACAGTCCGGGAACGACGACGGTGCCGCCCGGCAGCGTCTGTCGCAGGGCCGCGCCCAGTCCATGGGCGGATCCAGATGCCTCGATCCACCCATCGGGGGTCAGTTCCTCGGCCTCCGTGGCCACGAGGGCTTTGAGCCCCAGCGACGCCGCGGTCGCCAGTCGTAGGTCGCGGTCCCGTTCGGCACCGGTCAGTACGACGTGGTGGCCACGTTGGGAGAGCAGGAGGGCCGCGGCGAGGCCGATGGGCCCTGGCCCACTGACCACGACGTCGAGAGGCCCGCCCGGTGATTGCTCCAGATGGCGAACGGCGCGGTAGGCGACGGAGACGGGTTCGGTGAGTGCCAGGAGCTTTGAGGTGAGGTCGACGTCGACTTCGACCACCCGTGCCTCCGATATGAGGAAGGACTCCGCGGCCGCGCCGTCGAAGGACAGGCCGAGCACGGTGCGCCGGGGACAGATCTGACGCAGACCGCGTCGGCATGTCACGCACTCACCGCATCCGTCTATGGCGATGGGGACGACCCGCTTTCCGACCCAGGCGGGGTCGGCCCCCGGGCCGACGGCGATGACACGGCCGACGGCTTCGTGCCCGAATGTCACTGGAGGGGCGACCCATTCGTAGCCGCGGTCACCGCGCCAGGCGTGGACATCGCTCCCGCAGAGGCCGCAAGCCTCGGTGCGGATGAGCAGATGCCCAGACGGGGGGTCAGGGACTTCCCTCTCCATGACCGCGACATCACCTGGTGTGCCGGATCGCTTGACCAGTGCTTGCACGATGCCGTCGCTCCTCCATCGGATGTCCATCGGACGTGCGCGGGCGCGTTTGCCCGAGAACGCGAAGCAGCGGACGCGTCAGCGGATGAACTGCTCGACGAAGTCCGCGCCGAGGCCGACCTGTTCGTAGTGCTCGCGCGCGGCACCGAGCTTGCTGAACACGTCCTCGACGCCCGTTGGCTTGCCGTCCGGGTCGACGTAGATGTAGGCGCCCGTGACGTGGAACATCGTGATCATCTCCGCCACGCCGTCCGGAACGACCAGCGTGTGGATGTCGCCCGGCGGCTCGAACGAGTAGCCGCCTTCCTCGGCCCACCAGTCGTGCTCCAGGTAATGCCAGCGGCCGCGCAGGGTGGTGGCGTGCACGGGACCCGCGTGCTGGTGGCGGGACAGGACGCCGCTGCGGCGCACTCGCAGCAGGTTGACGAAGTAGCCCTGACTCACCGACAGCAGCAGCGGCCGGAAGCTGACGTCGGGGGCCTGGGGGACCCACAGGCGATCGTCGGCGTCGTCCAATTCGAGGACGCGCGGGATGACCAGGTCGTCCGGGACACCGTAGGGCTGCGGGCCACGGTAGGGGACGGCTGCGCCGTCACCAACTCCGCCCTGCCGGTCTTCGATGCTCGTGGTACTCACGCATCCTCTCCTCATCGACATCGGTGAGCCTGGATCGGCGGCTCGACAGCGATGAGACACCCGGGCCGGGCCGCGCGGCGGGCCACGCCCCGAAGTTCCCGCGAGGCGGCATTGATATGTCCGCATCGTGGGAATCCAGAGCCTTACAGGTCAGACCCGGGTGGGGTGGGAGCCAGGCGCGAGTCACTGAGGTCGGCGACCCGCTGCGCTGCCCGCCGGACGCTCTCGATCAGGCCGGACTGCCGGCGCGGGTCGAGGATCTCCTCAGGCGTACCGCTGAGCGACACGGCCGCAAGGCAATGCCCGTCCCTGGCCAGCACCGGCGCCCCGACAGCGGCGATCCCGATGGTGTTGGTCTCGGAACTCACCGCGTATCCGTTGTGCCGCACGTTCCTGACCAGAGCGTCGATCGTCGACAGACTGCGGGGTGTACGGGGAGTCAGGGCCTCGGCCTCGCCGCGCGCGATCACCCGCTCTCGCCACCGCTCATAGACGGCGGGGCCGCTGAAAGCGAGCAGCACATTGGGGCCGGCACCGGCGTGCAGCGGCAGCGAGCCGCCGAACTGCAGGCCGAAAGTCAGCACCTCACGACCGTCCATCCGCTCGACGCAGACCGCGCGCAGTCCCCGCAGGACGGTCAGGTACACCGTGAGTCCGGTTTCGTTGCGCAGAGCGCGCAGCACCGGCAGGGCGATGCGCCGTTCGAATCCCTGCTCGATGGCTGCCCTTCCGAGCTCGACCAGCCTGAGTCCGAGGGCGTAGTGGCCTCGCCTCGTGGTCTCCTCGACCCACCCCATTCTCTGCAGTGTCGAGAGCAGTCGGTAGATCGTCGTACGGGGCTCGCCCGTGGCCTCGGCCAGTTGCACCACCGTCTGTGGCCCGTGGCCGGCGGCAAGCGCCTCCAGCAGGGCACCTGCCTTTCTCACGACGCGTACCCCGCCCTGATCCGGCGTCATTGCCCCCACCTCCGCCTCGGAAACGACCGGAAGGTCATGAGCGCCGGGGGTTCGGTACGCGAGGTCCTCGCGCCCTCGACCTCGCCACGGTTCCCCGAATGACGGGTTCATCGTGGCCGGCCACGACGGCGCCGCCGTTCCCCGCGCCCCCGGCGCCTTCCTTGTCGCTCACGGTGCTCCTCCCGCGTGTGTGTCGAGCCGGCGGGTGACCAGGCTGTCACGAGGCTTTCCCCTGGCACCGGCCTTCTACAACCATCCCAGGGATCTCGACCTCGTCGGCTTCTCCGGGACCCCGCGCGGCCCTCGCCTCGGGGCGCAGCCCGCCGACCGGCCAGGAGGCCGGCAGCGCTGGGCCATTGGCCGCCCGACGAGGTGGACCGTCCGGAGGTGGCGGCAGCGGTCAGGCGCTGAGCAGGACCGGGCCCGTCCGGCGGGCCTCGTCGTAGCGGGTCAGCAGGAGGCGGGCCAGTTCCGGGGCGGGGCCCAGGACGGGGGCCAGGAGGTCGGCGCCCGCGGCTTCGGCGCCGTGGGCGATGCGGTCGGGGAGGCGGCCGGGGGCGATGACGTAGGGGGCCACCGCCACCCGGGGGACGCCGTCCGCGCGCAGGGCGCGGACGACGTCCTCGGTGCGGGGAAGAGAGGCGGAGGCGAACGCGGGTCGCACGGCGCACCATCCGGTGTGCCGCCACTCCCGCGCGATTTCAGCGATCACCGCGATCGCCTCCGGGTCGGTGGACCCCGCCGAGGCCAGGACGACCCCGGTCGAGGCGCGGTCGGCGGGGCGCAGCCCCGCCTCGTGCAGACGGCGTTCCAGGGCGTCCATCAGCAGCGGGGACGGGCCCAGGACGTCGGCCTGGCGGACGGAGAGGCGGGGGTGGCGGGCCGTGACCTCGCGCAGTACCGCCGGGATGTCGGTCTTCGCGTGGAAGGCGCGGGTCAGCAGCAGCGGGAGGGCGATCACCTCGGTGGCGTCCTCCGCGGCGAGCCGGGCCAGCACCTGCGGTACGCGCGGCGCGTTGAACTCCAGGAACGCCGCCTCCACCCGCAGCCCTGGCCGCAGCGACCGCACCCGTGCGCGCAGCGCGCCGACGGTCGCCGCGTGGCGGGGGTCGCGGCTGCCGTGGGCGATGATCAGCAGGGTCGGGGCAGACATGGTGATGGCTTTCCGTGGCCTTCCGTTCGGTGGCTTTCCCGTTCGATGGTCTTCGTTCAGCGGTCTTCGTTCAGCGGGCGCTCGCCAGCAGGCCGCGGCTGCGCAGCACCCGGCGCTCGATCGGGGCGAAGATCAGCAGCTCGATGGCGATGCCGACGACGAGGATCAGGAGGATGCCGAGGAGCACCCCCGCCATATCGGAGTTGTTGCGCTGGTTCTCCAGGTACTGGCCAAGACCCAGGCCCAGGTCCGGGGACTTGGCGATGATCTCGGCGGCCATCAGCGAGCGCCAGGAGAAGGCCCAGCCCTGCTTGAGCCCGGCGACGTAACCGGGCAGCGCGGCGGGCAGCAGGATGTGCCGGGCGCTGACCAGACCGCGGGCGCCGAGGGTGCGTCCGGCGCGGAGGAACAGCGGGGGCACCTGGTCGATGCCGGCCACCAGTCCGTTGGCGATGGAGGGGACCGCGCCCAGCAGGATGACGGTGTACATCATCTGGTCGTTCAGGCCCAGCCAGATCACCGCGGGCGGCACCCAGGCGACCGACGGCAGCGACTGCAGCCCGGACAGGATCGGGCCGAGACCGGCGCGGATGAACTTCACCCGGGCGACGACCAGACCCAGCGGGGTCGCGATCGCCAGCGCGATGAGGAAGCCGAACAGACCACGCGAGACGCTGGTCCAGATGATGTCGAGCAGCTCGCCCTGGAGCCACAGCTGGTGCAGCGAGTCCCAGACCAGCCCCGGGTCGGGGAGCTTGTAGTCGGGGGTGACCTTCGCGACGACGAGCACCTTCCACAGCGCCAGGACGAAGGCGACGGCCACGATGGGCGGCAGCACCTTCTGGACCAGCACCTCGGCAGGCGAGACCCGCTTGGTCTGCACCGTGTCCAGGGCGTCCAGACCGGCCTCCAGGCCCGCCAGGTCCTGCCCCGGGCCCGCCTTGCCAGTGGACTTCTCCACGGACTTTTCTATGGACTTCTCGATGGGCTGCTTCCCGCCGTTCCCGCCGTCGGCTTCCTCGACCGCGGTGCCGCGGGTGGTCTTACTGCTGGCCATGGCGGCGGATCTCCCCACGCAGTTCTTCGGTGATCTCAACGGACAGGTCGGCGACGGCCGCGTCCTCGATGCGGCGCGGCTGCGGAATGTCCACCGTCCACTCGCGGACGATCCGCCCCGGCCGGGAGGACAGCAGCACCACGCGTTCGGCCAGCCGGACGGCCTCCCGGACGTTGTGGGTCACGAACAGCACCGAGACGCCGGTCTCGCTCCAGATCCGGGTCAGCTCCTCGTGCAGCACATCGCGGGTGATGGCGTCGAGCGCGGCGAACGGCTCGTCCATCAGCAGCACGCTGGAGTCCTGTGCCAGCGCGCGGGCCAGCGCCACGCGCTGCCGCATCCCGCCGGAGAGCTCGTGCACCCGCTTGCCGTAGGCGCCGCTGAGCCGCACCAGCTCCAGCAGCCGCTCGGCCCGCGGCCTGCGGTCGGCGCGCGGCACACCGCGCAGCCGCAGCGCCAGCTCGATGTTCTTCCCCGCGGTCAGCCACGGGAACAGGGCGTGCTCCTGGAACATCAGGGCCGGCCGGCCGCCGGGGACCTCGATGGCCCCCGAGGACACCTCGTCCAGGTCGGCGACCAGATTGAGCAACGTGGACTTACCGCAGCCGGAGGCCCCCAGGATGCAGACGAACTCGCCGGGCCGCACCTGGAGGTTGATGTCCTCGAGCACGGCCTGGGCCGCCCCGGGACGGCCGAAGGACTTGTGGACATGGGCGATCGATACCGAACCGGTGGAGCCGGCGGGGCCGGGTGAGCCCGCCGCCGCGGCGCTCGCCCGGTCGTCCTTCTCGGTGGTCAGTGCCGGGGACATCCGGTCACCTCCTGATGGATGCGTACATGCGTGTACATGCGTGTACATGCGTACGGTGCGTACGGGGACGGACGGGCGGCTACTGGCTGCCGAGACCCGCGGCGGAGACCGGCGGCTTGCCCTCGGCCTTCAGGACCTTGTTCAGCGGGGCCAGGTCGTAGATCCCCTTGAGATCGGGCTTCTCCAGAAGCCCCGCCTGGACCGCGTGGTCGGCCTCGGTGTTCAGCGTCGAGGCCAGGGGGTCGTCGGTGGCCTGGATGGACTTCCACGCCGGGTCGATCACCTCGGCGGGCAGCGGCTTGCCGGTCTCCTCCTTGAGCGCCGCGTTGGCCGCGTTCTTCGCCTGCTCGGGGTTGGCCTTGATGAAGGCGTTGGTCTTCACCGAGCCGCGCAGCACGGCCTCGACGACCTTCGGATGCTCCTCGAGAAACGACTGCTTCACGATCAGGTTGGTGATCACGAACTTCTTGTCCGGCCACAGCGAGGACTCGTCCAGCAGCACCTTGCCACCGTCGGCGACCAGCTTGGACGCGGTCGGCTCGGGCACCCACGCCCCGTCGATGGCACCGGACTTGTACGCGTCGGGCGTCACCTTGTTGTCGCTGCGGACCACCGACACATCGCCCTTGCCGCTCTGGGCGTCGACCTTCCAGCCCTTGCTCTTGACCCAGTTGAGGAACGCCACGTCCTGGGTGTTGCCCAGCTGCGGGGTGGCGATCTTCTTGCCCTTGACGTCGTTCAGGCTCTTGATCTTCTTCGGGTTGACCACGAGCTTGACACCGCCCGAGACCGAACCGGAGATGATCTTGAGGTTGGAGCCGTGGGACTTCACATAGCCGTTGATGGACGGCGACGGGCCGATCCAGCCCATGTCGATGGAGCCCGCGTTGAGCGCCTCGATCTCCGACGGCCCGGCGTTGAAGACGTACGGCGAGACCTTCGTGCCCTTGAGCTCCTGCTGGATCGGGCCGCCCTTGCGCAGCCCCACCAGGGCGGTGGCATGGGTGAGGTTGGCGAAGTAGCCGACCTTCACCTTGTCCAGACCGTCGACCTTCTCACCGCCTGCCGCGGGGACCGCTGAGGATCCCGTGTCGTCGTTCTTCTTCTCCGAGCCGTAACCGCAGGCGCCCAGCGCGCCCATCAGCAGCGGGAGGACGGCCGCCGCCGCCAGGATCCGGGTGCGGCGGCGGGGGCGCTCGGCTGGTCGCGGAGCTATGAGGCGGACGGCAGACGACACGGGGGTGTTCCTCTCGACGGGCCGGGGCGGCGTCAGAGGACGCCCGGCAGTTCAGACGGCTTTCGGCGGCGGTACTGGTGGACAGGTGCGGACTGCGGCATCAGCCCGCACATCGTCCGACCCCGCCCTGCCCGCTGCCGAGCGCCCCGCTGCCCACGCGGCCGCCCTCCTTGGCGAATGTCGAGAACACCTCACCGGCCATCGTCAGAAGTCCCATCCCTCGTCGTCCGCCGCGGCCTCGGCGCCCTTGGCCGGTGCCGCGAAGGAGTCGCCCGCCATTCCGGCGGTGAGCGTGGTGCCGTCGGCCGGGTCGAGCAGCAGGAAGGAGCCGGTGCGGCGCGAAGCGTCGTACGCGTCCAGCGCCAGCGGCTCGGACGTACGCAGCACGACCCGGCCGATGTCATTGGCGGCCAGCTCACCCGGCGCCGGGTGGTGCGAGAGATCGGCCAGCGTCAGCCGCGACGGGATGTCCTTGATGATCGCCTTCACCGTGCGGGTGGTGTGCTTGAGCAGCACCCGGTCGCCCACGCGCAGCGGACGGTCGTGCAGATGGCAGACGGTGGCCTCGACGTCCCTGGTGGTCTCGGGCGCGTGGTCGCTCGGCGCGAGCAGATCCCCGCGCGAGATGTCCAGGTCGTCGGCGAGGGTGAGGGTCACCGACTGCGGGGCCCACGCCACGTCCACCATCGCGCCCAGCGCGTCGATCCCGGTGATGGTGCTGGTCCGGCCGGACGGCAGCACGGTGACGGCCTCGCCGACGCGCAGCACACCGGAGGCGATCTGGCCCGCGTAGCCGCGGTAGTCGGGGTGCTCGGCGGTCTGCGGACGGATCACGTACTGCACCGGGAAGCGCGCCGGATCCTGGGACGGGTCGGTGCCCACCGGCACGGTCTCCAGGTGCTCCAGCACGGTCGGGCCGCCGTACCAGTCCATGTTCGCCGACGCGGTCACCACGTTGTCCCCGGCCAGCGCCGAGATCGGGATGGCGGTGATCTCGGGGACGCCCAGCGAGGCCGCGTAGGTCGTGAACTCCTCGGCGATGGCCGCGAAGACCGGCTCCGCGTAGTCCACCAGGTCCATCTTGTTGACGGCGAGGACCACATGCGGGACCCGCAGCAGGGCGGCGACCGCGGCATGCCGCCGGGTCTGCTCCACCACGCCGTTGCGCGCGTCCACCAGGACGACCGCGAGCTCGGCGGTGGAGGCGCCGGTAACCATGTTGCGGGTGTACTGCACATGGCCGGGGGTGTCGGCGAGGATGAACCGCCGCTTCGGCGTGGCGAAGTAGCGGTAGGCGACATCGATGGTGATGCCCTGCTCCCGCTCCGCCCGCAGCCCGTCCGTCAGCAGCGCCAGGTCCGGCGCCTCCTGGCCACGGCTGCGCGAGGCGTGCTCCACGGCCTCCAGCTGATCGGCCAGCACCGACTTGGAGTCGTGCAGCAGCCGCCCGACCAGCGTGGACTTACCGTCGTCCACCGAGCCCGCGGTGGCGAACCGCAGCTGCGAGGTGGCCGCGGACCGCTCCACGGCGGCCGCCGCGGCCTGCTCCTCGGAGGTCAGATTGCTCGTCATGGTTAGAAGTACCCCTCGCGCTTGCGGTCCTCCATCGCGGCCTCCGACAGCTTGTCGTCGGCGCGGGTCGCCCCCCGCTCGGTCAGCCGGGAGGCGGCTATCTCATCGATGACCTGCTCGATGCTCACCGAGTCCGACTCGACGGCGCCGGTGCAGGACATGTCGCCCACGGTGCGGTAGCGCACCATGCGCCGCTCCACGGTCTCGCCGTCCTTCGCGCCGCCCCACTCACCGGGCGCCAGCCACATGCCACCGCGCCGGAAGACCTCGCGCTCATGCGCGTAGTAGATCTGCGGCAGGTCGATCTTCTCCCGGGCGATGTACTGCCACACGTCCAGCTCGGTCCAGTTGGACAGCGGGAAGACCCGGACGTGCTCACCGGGGGAGTGGCGGCCGTTGTAGAGCTGCCACAGCTCGGGGCGCTGCCGCCGCGGGTCCCAGCCGCCGAACTCGTCCCGGAGGGAGAACACCCGCTCCTTGGCGCGGGCCTTCTCCTCGTCCCGGCGGCCACCGCCGAAGACCGCGTCGAAGCGGTTCTTCTCGATGGCGTCGAGCAGCGGCACGGTCTGGAGCGGATTGCGGGTGCCGTCCGGGCGCTCGCGCAGCCGGCCGTCGTCGATGAACTCCTGGACCGAGGCCACGTGCAGCCGCAGCCCGTGCCGGGCGACGGCGGCGTCCCGATAGGCGATGACCTCGGGGAAGTTGTGCCCGGTGTCCACGTGGAGCAGCGAGAACGGGACCGTCGCCGGGGCGAACGCCTTGAGCGCGAGATGCAGCATGACGATGGAGTCCTTGCCGCCGGAGAAAAGGATCACCGGCCGCTCGAACTCGCCCGCCACCTCGCGGAAGATGTGCACCGCCTCGGACTCCAACGCGTCCAGGTGCGCGAGCGCGTACAGGCCCGCGCCCTCGCCCGCGTTGATCGCCGTCACGGTCGTCATGCCGCGCCCCTTTCGTTCGCTCGGCTGCGGTAGTAGCTTCCCGTCATATCGGCGGAATCGCCCTGGGTGCGGCGCCCCGGTGCGGGGAGCGTCACGGCCCGTGACGCGGTGGCCGCGCGTGGGTGGCTCACAGCAGTCCCCTTTCACTCAACAGCAACCGCACCTCGGCCGCCGACTCCTGCACGCTGTTCCTGTGGGTTTCGATGCGCAGATCCGGGTCGGCAGGGGCCTCGTAGGGGTCGTCCACACCGGTCAGCCCCGAAAGCTCGCCCGCCGCCTGCTTCGCGTACAGCCCCTTGACGTCCCGCTCGGAGCACACCTCCACGGGCGTGGCCACATGGATCTCCAGATACGGGGTGCCCTCGCGCTGGTGGCGCTTGCGCACCGCCTCGCGGCTGTCCCCGTACGGCGCGATGACCGGCACCAGCACCGTGACCCCGTGGGAGGCCAGCAGCTCGGCCACGAAGCCGATCCGCTGGACGTTGGTGTGCCGGTCCTCGCGGGAGAACCCAAGACCCGAGGAGAGGAACTCGCGGATCTCGTCCCCGTCGAGCACCTCCACCCGGCGGCCCTCGCCGCGCAGCCGCTCGGCCAGCGCATAGGCGATCGTGGTCTTTCCCGCGCTCGGCAGACCGGTCAGCCACACCGTGGCACCGGTGGTCGTGGGGGCGCTCATCTCGTTCTCCTGGTCGACAGCCATCAGCCGTGCAGCCCGCATTCGGTCTTGTTGCTCCCCGCCCAGCGGCCGGACCGGTTGTCCTCGCCCTCCAGAACCCGACGGGTGCAGGGCGCGCAGCCTATCGACGGATAGCCGTCCATCAGCAGGGGGTTGGTCAGCACACCGTGCTCGGCGACATAGGCCTCGACATCCGCTTGCGTCCAGCGGGCGATCGGCGAGATCTTCACCTTACGGCGCCGGGCGTCCCAGCCAACGACCGGGGTATTGGCGCGAGTTGGCGATTCGTCCCGGCGCAATCCCGTGGCCCAGGCGTCGTACTCCCGCAGCCCCTCCTCGAGCGGCTGGACCTTCCGCAGGGCGCAGCACAGGTCGGGGTTGCGGTCGTGCAGCCGGGGGCCGTACTCGGCGTCCTGCTCGGCCACCGTCTGGCGCGGGGTCAGGGTGATGACGTTGACGTCCATCACGGCCGCCACCGCGTCACGGGTGCCGATGGTCTCGGGGAAGTGGTAGCCGGTGTCGAGGAAGACCACGTCGACACCGGGGAAGGCGCGGGAGGCGAGGTGTGCCACCACCGCGTCCTCCATCGAGGAGGTGACGCAGAAACGCGATCCGAAGGTGTCCGCCGCCCAGCGCAGGATGTCCAGCGCCGGGGCGTCCTCGAGCTCGTGGCCCGCCTTCTCGGCGAGCCCTTCGAGATCGGTGTCCTCAAGCCGGGTCGTCATATCGCCGTGCCCCCTTCATCGATCGGGTCGTGCCGCAGGCCCTTGGCCAGCAGCCCGAGGAACGACAGGCGGAACGCGCGGTTGCAGGACGCGCATTCCCACGCGCCATGGCCCTCCTCCGAGGGACGCAGATCCTCGTCCCCGCAGTAAGGGCAGTAGAACGGCGCGGCACGCTCACTCATTTCAGAGCGTCCTCACTGGCACGCCCCGCCCAGGTGGCGAAGCGCTCGCCGTCCTCGCGCTCCTCCTGGAAGCGGCGCAGCAGCCGCTCCACATAGTCCGGGAGCTCGGCGGCGGTGACCTTCAGCCCGCGCACCTTGCGGCCGAAGCCCGGCTCGAGGCCCAGGGCGCCGCCCAGGTGCACCTGGTAGCCCTCGACCTGCTGGCCGTTGTCGTCCATGACCAGCTGGCCCTTGAGGCCGATGTCCGCCACCTGGATACGGGCGCAGGCGTTCGGGCAGCCGTTGAGGTTGATGGTGATCGGCTCGTTGAACTCGGGCAGCCGGCGCTCCAGCTCATCGATGAGCCAGGAGCCGCGCGCCTTGGTCTCGACGATCGCCAGCTTGCAGAACTCGATACCGGTGCAGGCCATCGTGCCGCGCCGGAACGTGGACGGCTTGACCTGGAGGTCCAGCGCCTCCAGCCCGGCGACCAGCGACTCCACCTGGTCCTCGGTCACATCGAGCACGATCATCTTCTGCTCGACGGTGGTGGTCAGCCGCCCGGAGCCATGTGCCTCGGCCAGGTCGGCGATCTTGGTGAGGGTGGCGCCGTCCACCCGTCCGACGCGCGGCGCGAAGCCCACGTAGTAGCGGCCGTCCTGCTGGCGGTGGACGCCGATGTGGTCACGCCACTGCTGGACGGGCTGCTCGGGCGCCGGGCCGTCGGACAACGGTCGCTTCAGGTACTCGTCCTCCAGCACCTGGCGGAACTTTTCCGGGCCCCAGTCGGCGACCAGGAACTTCAGCCGGGCGCGGGTGCGCAGCCGGCGGTAGCCGTAGTCGCGGAAGATCGAGGTGACCCCGGCCCAGACCTCCGGGACCTCCTCCAGCGGGACCCAGGCGCCGAGCCGGATGCCGATCTTGGGGTTGGTGGAAAGACCGCCGCCGACCCACAGGTCGAAGCCGGGGCCGTGCTCGGGGTGGCGCACGCCGACGAACGCGATGTCGTTGATCTCGTGCACCACGTCGAGCAGCGGGGAGCCGGAGACGGCGGTCTTGAACTTGCGCGGCAGGTTGGAGAACTCCTTGCTGCCGATGTAGCGCTGGTGGATCTCCTCGATGGCGGAGGTGCCGTCGATGATCTCGTCCTCGGCGATCCCCGCCACCGGCGAGCCGATGATCACACGCGGGGTGTCGCCGCACGCCTCGGTGGTGGACAGCCCGACGGCCTCCAGCCGCCGCCAGATCTCGGGCACGTCCTCGATCCGGATCCAGTGGTACTGGATGTTCTGCCGGTCGGTGATGTCCGCGGTGCCGCGCGCGAACTCCTCCGAGATCTCGCCGACGACCCGCAGCTGCTCGGTGCTGAGCCGGCCGCCGTCCACCCGGACGCGCATCATGAAGTGCTCGTCGTCCAGCTCCTCCGGCTCCAGGATCGCGGTCTTGCCGCCGTCGATCCCGGGCTTGCGCTGGGTGTACAGACCCCACCAGCGCATCCGGCCGCGCAGATCGGCGCCGTCGATGGAGTCGAAGCCGCGGTGGGCGTAGATCGTCTCAATGCGTGTCCGCACATTGAGACCGTCATCGTCCTTCTTGGTCTGCTCGTTGCCGTTGAGAGGGGTGAAGTGCCCCGCGGCCCACTGGCCTTCGCCGCGGTGGCGTCCGGCCTTGCGGCGGGGCGTAGCGCTTGCGCGTTCCGGGGTGGCAGCCATGGCGGTGTATGTCCTTCGATGCGGCTCTGGTGCGGCGGGTAGTACGTTGGCGCGCACCGCCTGACCTGCGCACGCGCAGGCGGGCAGGGGGCTGGGCGGTGACCGGTGCGAATGCGGCGGGGAGTGTCGAGGCGTGCGCGCTCGCCCACGTCGTCGGGGGCATGCGGAAGCTGTGGTGGTGGAAGCTGTGGTGGTGCTGCCCGGGGCCTTGATGACGGCCCTGTCGAGGTGCGGGTCAGCCCGCCGGACAGATCGCGCTGGACATGCGGCCGAGGTCGACGTGGCGTCGACTCACCAAGGCGATTCCAGCTCGAGACATGATGGAAGCGTCGCATGGTGGTCTCTGACGAGTCCACCTTAATCCACTATGCGGACGAATCTGTCTCGAGATGCAAGACGCTGTGGTGTTGGTCACTCCTCGTCCGACGTCTTGACGTCGAACACCCGGAAGCCCCGGCGGCGGTAGTTGTCCAGCGCGTACGGCCCGTCCTTGCTGCAGGTGTGCAGCCACACCCGCTTGGTCGGCATCCGGTCCGGCCAGCGGTCGGCCATGTCCCAGGCGCGGGAGGTCCCCCAGGTCAGCAGATGCCCGCCGATGCGGCGGCCCCGGAAGGCGGGCAGCAGCCCGAAGTACACGATCTCCACCACGCCCTCGTCCTGGCCCTCCAGCTCGATGTACCCGGCCGGGGTCCCGCGCTCGTACGCCACCCAGGTCTCCACGCCGGGCCGGTGCAGATGCTCCTCCCACGCCTCCCGCGACCACACCAGCCGGTCGGTCCACGACACATCCGAGCCCACCGCCGTGAAGAGGAAGTGGCTGAACTCGGGGCTCGGCACCTCGGCCCGGACGATCCGCACCCCGGCCGTGGCGGGCGGCTCCTGTGCCGGGCTGAGATCGGAAGGAGCGGTCTGCTCCAGGTGCCAGGTGGTCACGGTGGTGGTCATGGTGGACAGATAACCATGGGCGCCGTTGACTCGCCTTGACGGGTATCGCTCAAGCGGGGAGGGCGGGGTCGGGGTGTCCGGGAAGGGGGGTGAGCGCGTCGGCGCTGCACCGCTACTGCTCGGGCGCGAGCGTGCCCGGCGACTACGAGGTGCTCGCGCGGTTCGGCAAGGTGTGCGGGGCCGGCGGTGAGGAACTGCTGGAGCTGCATCGGCGGTGGGTTCTTGCCGATGCGGAGCGCAAGCGGGCCGTTTCGCGGGCGCCGGCCGCGGTATCGGTGGGCCGGGCCGGGGCTGCCCGGCCCGCCACGGAGGATGTCTCACGGGTTGGGACGGTGGATGGGCCGGATGCCGAGACGGGGGCGGAGTCGGGGCCCGGCGTGGCCGCGCAGCCGGAGCCGGAACCGGACGTGTTTTATCGGGTCTGGGTTCAGGCGGGATGGGCTTCTCGGCTCGGTCGGGTGCGGGTTTCGTCTCGCGCCTTCGGCGCATTTGAGCAGCGGGGCAGCCGGGTGGGGCGCGCGCCGCGTCGCCGGGTGCCGGGTCGGTGGGCGCCGGCGCCGGTGGCGGCACCCGCGCCCGGGGGCTGGGGGCAGCGCCGGACAGCGAGAGGGGTTGGGGTACTCCTCCCGAAAACGTTTGACAAATTAGTTGCTCCAGATCAAGCGTTTTTTCGACGGGTACCCGGAGGGGCCGTCAGTCCGGCATCGGCCCAGCTTCCAGGCGCGGATGCCGCCACCGGCGCCGGCGCCCACCGGCCCGGCACCCGGCGACCCCACCCCCGCCGCCGCTGCTCAAATGCGCCGAAGGCGCGAGACGAAACCAGCACCCGACCGAGCCGACCAACCCAACCCCACCCCCGCACCCACGTCGCCTCGTACCTCGATCCCCTCTATACGGCTGCCCAACTCCAACGCCACCCGGAACTGGGGCGTCTTCCAGCTGTACGACGGCACGCTGCGCAAGCTGGGCGGCACCCGGGAGCAGGCGCTGAACCCGGACTGGAACATCCGGGCGGCCCATCGTCCCGCTGTCCCGATTTTCCCGGTGAGTCTCCCGCCCGGCACGGAGGGCTGGGATCGTGTTGCCGCCGTCCTCGACGGTCCACGGATCCGCAGACGAAGGAGACGAAGACGACCATGGCTGTGACCAGCACCCGGATCAGACTCGGCGCCCTGCTCGGCGGCGCGGTCCTCGCCGCCACCGGCGTGTCCACCGCCCAGAGCGCGGCGGCCGCCCCCAGCGCCCCCGCGGCCGCCGACGCGCCCTCCGCCGCCGCGGTGACCAAGCTCAGCCACTCCGACGCGGCGAACCGGCTGCGCGGCGCCGGGATCTCCTGGACCTCCAGCGGGGGCTGCTCGGACCGGAACAACCCCAGCTGTACCTCGTTCGAGCAGATCAACCTGACCACCGTGCAGGGTGCCGTCACCCTGAAGGGGGCCACCGGCTGCGCGCTCACCATCACCGGCGGCACGGAGACCGGGCACGCCTCCGGTACGTACAGCCACTGGAACGGCTACAAGCTGGACTTCAGCCCCACCAGCTGCCTCAGCAACTACATCACGGGCACCTTCACCAACATCGGCCCGCGCCCCGGTGACGGCGCCCAGCAGTACAAGTCCGGTTCGGGCAACGTCTACGCCCGCGAGAGCAACCACTGGGACGTGACCTACTACAACTGCGGAGGCTGCTGACCCGCGGCCCCCACGCTCCCACCGACCGTCCGGACGGCTGCAACGCGGCGCAACCTTTGCGCATGGCTGTACCCGGCACGGACAGTGGGCCCGGCGGGCGGAGGGTGGTGCCGAGTCGGCGCGGCATCCCCTCCGCCAACGCCCTCGCGGCGCCCTTTTGCGCGGATTCGGCCTGGTCACCGGATGAGCGGCGGTGAAAACCCCCGATACGGTGAGAAGGTGCAGCCAGCAGAAGAAACATCGAAGCCGTCCGGCCGGCTCCGCAAGGCCCGCGCCCTGTACCGCAATGTGTCCAAGCGCAGGATGGCCTGGCTGCTGCTGAAGGACACCATCAATTCCTGTATGGAGTACCGGGTCACCGGGCTCGCCGCCGAAGCGGCCTTCTTCACCCTGCTGTCGCTGCCGCCCCTGCTGCTCGGCCTGATCGGGCTGCTCGGCTACTTCGACGCCTGGACCAGCACCGACACGGTGGCCACCATCCGGCAGAACATCCTCGACGCCTCCGCGACCGTGCTGTCCGACCGGGGTGTCAAGGAGATCGCCCGGCCGCTGCTGGACGATGTGATCAAGGGCGGGCGTCCCGATGTGATCTCGCTGGGCTTCGCCATCGCCCTGTGGTCCGGCTCCCGTGCGGTGAACGTGTTCGTGGACACCATCACGATCATGTACGGGCTGGAGGGGAGGCGCGGGATCGTCAGGACCCGACTGCTGTCCTTCCTGCTCTATCTGGTGGCGCTCGTGGTCGGGGCGGTGGCGCTGCCGCTGATGGTGATCGGGCCGGAGGCGGTGGTGGACCTGCTGCCGTCCAGCGGGGACCTCGTACCGGTCCTGTACTGGCCGGTGGTGATCGTGCTCTCCATCGCCTTCCTCACCACGCTCTACCACGTGTCCGTACCGGTGCGCTCGCCGTGGCCGGAGGACATTCCCGGGGCGCTGGTGGCCCTCGCGATATGGGTGCTGGGCAGCTTCCTGCTACGGATCTACCTGGTGCATACGGTCGAGGGCCCGACGATCTACGGCTCGCTGGCCGCCCCCGTCGCGGTGCTGCTGTGGATCGGGGTGTCCGCCTTCGCGGTGCTGGTCGGGGCGGCGGTCAACGCCGCGATCGACCGGGTCTGGCCCTCGGTGGCCACGGCTGCCGGGCGTGCCGAGCGCGCCGCCCGCGCCCGGGAGGAGGGCGCCCGGCTGCGGGCGCAGGGGCAGCGCACGGCGGACGACGGCGCGGCGGAGATCACCCCGCCGTCGGAGTTCCCCGAGCGCTGGGCCCAGTTCCTGCCGCACGGCGACATACGCTCCCGGCTGCACACGAAGCGTGAGCCGGGTGAGAAGGCGGGGGAGAGGGCCGCCGGGAAGGCCGGGGAGGCCGGGAAGCCCGCCGATCAGTCCCCGGAGAAGACGCGGCCCACAGGGGCGCCGGGGATACCGGAGACACCGGAGACACCGGGGACACAGCCCTCGGGGAAGCCGACCGGGGAGCCCCGGACGCCCCGGCAGGGGCCGAGGCGTCCGGAGGTGCGGTCCGCGGCGGACGGCGCGGATGACACCGCGGCGGACGACGACCACCCGGTGCGCTGACCGCGCCGCGCCCTGTCCCGCCCGACCCCGCCTACCCCGCAGGGGTGAACCGCACCGGCAGCCGCAGGAGGCCGCGCATCATGCTGGGGCGCCAGGCCAGGGTGTCCGGGTCGGTGTCCAGGGCCAGGTCCGGGCACCGCTCCAGCAGGGCCCGTAGCGCGATCGTGGCCTCCAGCCGGGCCAGCGGCGCGCCCAGACAGTGGTGGACGCCGTGGCTGAAGCCCAGGTGGCCCCGGGCGTCCCGGTGGATGTCGAAGCGGTCGGGGTCGGCGAAGCGCCGCGGGTCGCGGTTGGCCGAGCCGAGCAGCACCAGGACCGGCTCGCCCGCGGGGATCTTGGTGCCCGCGATCTCCACGGGTTCGGTGGTGAAGCGGTGTGCCGTGGACTGCGACGGGCCGTCGTAGCGCAGCATCTCCTCGACGGCGGCGTCCAGCAGCGCGTAGTCGGCGCGGAGGGCGGCCAGTTGCTCGGGGGCGCGCAGCAGCGCACAGGTGCCGTTGGAGAGCAGGTTGACGGTCGTCTCATGCCCGGCGACCAGTAGCAGGAAGGCCATGCCGAGCATTTCCTCGGACGAGAGCCGGTCGCCGTCCTCGTCCATCGTGCGGACCAGGGCGGACAGCAGATCGTCGCTCTCCGCCTCCCGCTTGGTCTCGATGAGCCGGGCCAGATAGCCGGTCATGGCGGCCACGGCGGCGCCCGCGGCCTCCGGGCCACTGGGGAAGACGATCTCGCTGGACCAGCCGCGGAAGTCGGCCCGGTCGGCCGCCGGTACGCCGAGCAGTTCGCAGATCACCGCCATCGGCAGCGGCATGGCGAACGACTCCACGAGATCGGCCCGGCCGAGCGGCAGCATGGCGTCCAGCAGCTCATCGGCGATCTGCCGGATGCGCGGCCGCAGCGCCTCGATCCGGCGGGCGGTGAACTCCCGCGCCACCAGCTTCCGCAGCCGGGTGTGGTCCGGCGGATCGGTCTGCAGCATGTTCAGGCCGATGGCGTTGCCCCCGTCGTCCTGCCACGAGGAGGAGTGGCGGATGTCATTGCTCATCCGGGGGTCGGTCAGGGCGGCGCGGGCCTCCTCATGGCCCACGATCAGCCAGACGTCGTCCGCGCCGTGGCTGGGCACCCGGTGCACGGGGCCCTGCTCCCGCAGCATGGCGTAGAGCTGGTACGGGTCGGCGACGATGTCCGTACCGGACGGGACGAGTCTTTCGAAGGCGGGCAGAGTCATGGTGGCGTAGGTCCTTTCGACGGCGGGTTTGGGCGGCAGGTTTACGGGGTGTCCGGCGGACCACGCGGCGGAGCAGGGGCTTCGCCCCTGGACCCCGGGGTCCAGGGGCGAAGCCCCCACGCCGCGGGCGGACGCGGTCACAGACCGCGTTCGGTGAGCCAGTTCTCGATGGCCTCCGTGGTCTCGGGGAGGTGGTGCTCCATGATCGTGAAGTGGTCTCCCGGAGTGGCTCGGGCGGTGTGCGGGAAGGGCCAGACCGCGCGCCACGCGTCGCCCTCGAACCCCTCGTCCTGGTGGGGCATGGGCTCGGCCGCGCTCAGGAAGAACGTCGGGCTCTGGGCGGGCCGCAGGGCGCACTCCTCCATCAGCAGCGCGTTGTAGCGCCCGCTCGCCGAGAGCTTCGCGCCGGTCAGCGCGAAGTCGCCGAGCAGTTGCTCCCGGGAGTCCAGGCCTTCGTTCAGCGCGATGTGGGTCTTCTCGGAGAACTGGTGGGTGGCCTCGAAGGTGTCGAGCAGCACGATCGCGCCGGGCGGCAGCCCCGCCCGCTCGGCCCGCTCTGCCAGGGCGTAGGCGAGCAGCCCGCCCATGGAGTGGCCCACCAGGACGTAGCGCTCGGTGCCGAGGGCCGCGCGCAGCTGATGGAGGTGCAGCTCGATCAGGGCGTCGAAGCTGTCGGCCACCAACTCGCCTTCGAGATAACCCGGGTTGACCAGCGAGAGCACATCCCGCCTGCCCTCGAACATCTGCGCCATCATCCCGTACTGGATCGGCCCGGCGGTGGCGGTGATGGCGGGCAGACACACCAGCGTGGTCCGGGTGCCGTCGCCACTCGCCATCTTCACCGGCGGGAGGACGTGGTCGGCGGCGTCCTCGGTGGTGAAGGACGGCCGGAGCCGGCCCGCGGCCTGGATGAGCGCCATGCCCACCGACTGGGCGCGGCCGCTGGCGTACGCCTGGTGGTAGAGGGTGGTGAGGCTGTCGTAGGGGTCCGACTCCGGGGCCGCGGTGGCCTTCGCCAGCTCCAGCTCGATGGCGGACGGCGGCGGCGCGGAGCCGTCCGGCGCGGTCTCGGGCGCTGTTTCGGGTGCGGTCTGCTCCGGGGGCGTGGTGTCGTCGGCCACAGGCGCGCTCGGCCGGGTGGCGGCCCGGCTGTCCACCAGCGTGGCCAGGTGCCCGGCGAGCCGGTCCACGGTCGAGTGCTCGAACGTCGCCGTGGCCGACAGCCGGAGTCCGAGCAGCGTGGCGAGCCGGTCGCGCAGGTCGATCCCGCGCACCGAGTCCATGCCGAGCGCCAGGAACTCGGTGTCGGGGCCGATCTCGGCGCCCGCCTCATGGTGGAGCACCGCGCGCAGCTGCTCCCGGACGAGGTCCGCCAGCAGCCGCTCCCGGTCCTCGGGCGCGGCGGACAGGAGGCGCTGGGCGGCGGCGGTGTCCTGCGGCCGGGGGCCCGGCCGTTCGCGTCGTACGGGGCGGGCCGCACGCTCCTCCGCGGCCGCCTGCAACCGGTCCGTGGACACCGGGCGCAGCGTCAACTCATCGATGCCCACGAGTGGTTGACCGTCGTCGTCCGTGAGATGGACACCGATGGCATCCGGACCGACGGCGGACAGCCGCACCCGTACGGTGGCGGGCGGGGCGGTGTCCGGGGCGGAGTGCAGCCGGACACCGGTCCAGGAGAACGGCATCCGGATCGGCGCGCCCGCCGACCCCGCCCGGTCGAAGAACCCGCCGATGCCGACCGCGTGCAGGGCGGTGTCGAGCAGGGCGGGGTGCAGCACGAAGCCGCCCACGGGTCCGCCACCCTCCCCCTCGCTCAGGGCCACCTCCGCGAAGACGTCCCCGTCGCGCCGCCAGGCCGACCGCAGACCGCGGAAGGCCGGGCCGTAGTCGAACCCGTCGGACGCCAGCCGGTCGTAGAAGCCCGTCAGGTCGACGGCACGGGCACCGGGCGGCGGCCAGGCGGCCGCCATCTCGGCGAACGCAGCCGTGCCGCCGCCCTCTTGGCCGTCCTCCAGGTCCACAGGGTCCGGTGCCGCGACGGCCCGCACATGGCAGGTCCAGCCCGCCGCCGTGTCCCCGGCCGCCGCCTCGGGGCGGGAGTGCACGGTGAGTTCCCGCCGACCCTCCTCATCGGCCTCGCCCACCTGGATCTGGAGGTGGGCCGCCTCGGTGGCGGGCAGGAACAGCGGCTCCTGGAGGGTGAGTTCGGGCAGTGACGGGCAGCCGACCGTTCGCCCCGCGTACAGCGCCCAGTCGAGGAACACACTGCCGGGCAGCACCACCCCGCCCAGCACCGCGTGGTCGGCGAGCCAGCGGTGAGTGGTCTGCGACAGCCGCGCGGTGAACAGCACCGTGTCGCTCCCGGCCGGGGTCACTGCCCCCGCGAGCAACGGATGGCCCACCGCCGTGAGCCCGGCGCCGCCCACGTCCCCGGTGTGCTCGGGCGCGTCCAGCCAGTACCGCCGCGCGCGGAACGCGTACGTCGGCAGATCGACGGGGCGCCCGCCTGCGAACGCGGTCGCCCACGTCACCGCGCCACCGGCCACGAACAGCTCCGCGAGCGCCGTGAGCAGCCGCTCCCGGCCGCCCTCGTCCCGTCGCAGCGTGCCCACCACCACGGCCGCGCGGTCCGCCGAAGTGTTCTGCGGCGTCCGCTCGATCCGCTCGATCCCCTCGATCCGCTCCTCGACCGTCCGCTCGATCCCGGGGATCAGCACCGGGTGCGGGCTCACCTCGATGAACACCGTGTGCCCGGCGTCGGCGAGGGCGCGGGTCGCGTGCTCGAACCGTACGGTCTCGCGGAGGTTCCGGTACCAGTACTCCGCGTCGGCACTCGCGCCGTCGAGGAGGGCGCCGGTCACCGTCGAGTACATCGGCACCTCGCCGGGGCGGGGCGTGATGGGCGCGGCCAGCTCCAGCAGCCGCTCCCGGATCCGTTCGACCTGTGGGGTGTGCGAGGCGTAGTCCACCGGGATGCGGCGCGCCCGCACCCCGTCCCGTTCACACGCCGCCATCAGCTCGTCCAGCGCCGCCGCGTCCCCGGCGACCACGGTCGAGCCGGGCCCGTTCACGGTGGCCAGGCAGATCCGCTCGCCCCAGGGCGCCACCAGCTTCCCGGCCTCGTCCACCGGCACGGGCAGTGAGACCATGCCGCCCCGGCCCGCCAGTTCGCTTCCGATCAGCCGGCTGCGCAGCGCGACGACACGGGCGGCGTCGTCCAGCGGGAGCACCCCCGCGACACACGCCGCCGCCAACTCGCCCTGGGAATGCCCCACCACCGCGGCGGGCTCGACCCCATGGGACCGCCACACCCGCGCCAGGGACACCATGACCGCCCACAGCACCGGCTGCACCACATCGACGCGGTCCAGCGACGGCGCGCCGGGCCGTCCGCGCACCACATCGAGCGGCGACCACTCCACATACGGGGCCAGCGCTCGGGCGCAGGCGTCGAACGACTCGCCGAACTCCGTTGACGCGTCAAGGAGTTCGGCAGCCATCCCGGCCCACTGCGAGCCCTGTCCGGGGAACACGAACACCGGCCCCGACCGGCTGGCGGAGAGGGATTCCTCGTCGGACACGCCCCGCACCACACCGGTGGCCGGTTCGCCACGGCCGAGCGCCGCCAGCCGGTCCAGGAAGTCCTCCCGGGTACGGCCGATCACCACGGCGCGCCGGCCGAAGACGGCCCGGGACAGCAGCGAGCGCGCCACATCGACGGGCGCCAGATCCGGTTCGGCGGCCAGCCGCTCCCGCAGGCGGCGGGCCTGGTCGAGCAGGCTGTCGGCGCTCTTCGCCGAGAGCACCCACGGCACCGCCACCGGCGTCGGCTCAGTGGGAGTGGTGGCGTCCGGCGCCTCCTCCAGGATCACGTGGGCGTTGGTGCCGCTGATCCCGAACGACGACACCGCGCCGCGCCGGGGCGCGTCGGCCGAGGGCCAGTGCTGGTTCTCCGTGGCCAGCCGCAGCGCACCGGCCGTCCACTCCACCCGCTCGGTGGGGCGTTCGGCGTGCAGGGTGCGGGGTACGACGGCGTGGCGCAGGGCCAGCACCATCTTGATGACCCCCGCGACCCCGGCCGCGGCCTGGGTGTGGCCGAGGTTGGACTTCACCGAGCCCAGCACCACCGGCCGGTCGGCGGGCCGGTCCCGGCCGTACGTGGCGAGCAGGGCCCGCGCCTCGATCGGGTCGCCCAGCGACGTCCCCGTGCCATGCGCCTCGACCACGTCCACATCGGCCGCTGTGAGGCCCGCGTTCGCCAACGCCTGCCGGATGACGCGCTGTTGGGCCGGGCCACTGGGCGCGGTGAGGCCGTTGGACGCGCCGTCCTGGTTGAGCGCGGAGCCCCGGAGCAGCGCCAGCACCCGGTGGCCGCGGCGGCGGGCGTCGGACAGCCGCTCGACCACCAGCATGCCGACGCCCTCGGCGAAGCCCATCCCGTCGGCCTCGGCGGCGAACGCCTTGGAGCGGCCGTCGGGGGCGAGCCCGCCGACCCTGCTGAATTCGACGATCGGCCGCGGGGTCGACATCACCGTCACCCCACCGGCCACCGCGAGGCCGCATTCGCCCTGCCGTACCGCCTGCGCGGCCAGGTGCAGCGCCACCAGGGACGAGGAGCACGCGGTGTCCACGGTGATGGCCGGGCCCTCGAGCCCGAGGGTGTAGGCCACCCGGCCGGTGGCCACGCTGCCCGCGCTGCCGTTGCCGAGATAGCCCTCGAAGCCGTCGGCCAGCTGCTCGGGGAAGCGCGTGGCGTAGTCGTTGTAGATCAGCCCCGCGAAGATCCCGGTCGGGGTGGCGCGCAGTGCGGTGGGGTCGATGCCCGCGTGTTCGAACGCCTCCCATGTGGTCTCCAGCAGCAGCCGCTGCTGGGGGTCCGTGGCCAGCGCCTCACGGGGCGAGACGCCGAAGAACTCGGCGTCGAAGTCGGCCGCGTCGTACAGAAAGCCACCGGCCGGTGCGTGGCCCACGTCCCCGGGCGTGCCGGGGCGGCCCAGCTCGGCGTGCCAGCCGCGGTCGTCGGGGAAGGGACCGATGGCGTCCCGCCCCTCCGCGAGCAGCCGCCACAGCTCCTCGGGCGAGCGCACCCCGCCGGGGAAGCGGCAGCTCATCCCGACGATCGCGATCGGGTCGTCGTCATCGGCCGTCGTGGCCGCATAGGCCGACGCGGGGACGGCGGGCCGGGCGGCGGTGGCTTCGCCGTCCGGCGCCAGCAGCCGCAGCAACTCGGCCACCAGCGCGGCCGGGGTCGGATGGTCGAACACGGTGGTCACCGGAAGCCGCAGCCCGGTGGCCGTGCCGAGCCGGTTGCGCAGCTCCACGGCGGTCAGTGAGTCGAAGCCCAGGTCCCTGAAGGAGCGGTCCCCGGCCACCGCGTCACCGCCCGTATGCCCGAGCACCACGGCGGCCTGGGCCCGTACGAGGTCGCTCAGTGTGCGCTCGCGGTCCGCCGGGGGCAGCGTGGCCAGGCGATCCCGCAGCCCGCCGCCGGTGGCCGTGTTGGCCGCGCCGCGCCGGACCGTCGTCGTACGGACCAGCCCGCGCAGCAGTGGCGCGGGCTCACCGTGGCGGCGCAGGGCGGCCACGTCCAGCCGGACCGGAACGCTGAGCGCGCGGGGCGCCCGTATGGCCGCGTCGAAGAGCGCCAGCCCCTGGTCGGTGGTGAGCGGCCGTACGCCCTGACGGCGCATCCGGTCGAGGTCGGTGGCGCCCAGGCCACCGGTCATCGTGCCGCGTTCGCCCCACAGGCCCCAGGCGAGGGCGTGTGCGGGCAGGCCCTGGTCGCGGCGGTGCCGGGCGAGGGCGTCCAGAAAGGCGTTGGCGGCCGCGTAGTTGCCCTGGCCCGCCGAGCCCAGCACTCCGGCGGCGGAGGAGAAGAGCGCGAACAGCGCCAGGTCCCGGTCCCGGGTCAGCTCGTGCAGATACCAGGCCGCGTCCGCCTTGGGGCGCAGCACGGTGTCCAGCCGCTCGGGGGTCAGCGCGGAGACCACACCGTCGTCCAGCACTCCGGCCGCGTGCACCACACCGCGCAGCCCCGGCAGGCCGTCCAGCAGCGTGCTCAGCGCCGTCCGGTCGGAGACATCACACGCCACCACGCGGGCCGTGGCGCCCAACCCGGCCAGTTCGGACCTGAGTTCGCGTGCTCCGGGGGCGTCCAGGCCCCGGCGGCCGACGAGGACGAGGTCGGTGACGCCATGGCGGGTGACCAGATGCCGGGCCACCGCCGAGCCGATGACCCCCGTGCCACCGGTGATCAGCACGGTGCCTTCGATCGCGTCCTGGGGAGGGGTGAGCACCACCTTTCCGGTGTGGCGCGCCTGGCTGACGTGGCGGAACGCCTCCCGCGCCCGGCGGGTGTCCCACGCCGTCACCGGCAGTGGCGCCAGTACATCCGCCTCGAACAGCTCGGCGAGATGGGCCAGCATCGCGCCCAGCCGCTCCGCCCCGGCCTCGGCGAGGTCGAACGCCCGGTAGCCGACGCCCGGCCATCGCGCGGCCACCTCATCGGCGTTCCGGACGTCCGTCTTGCCCATCTCGATGAACCGGCCGCCGCGCGGCAGCAGCGTCAGCGAGGCGTCGATGAACTCCCCGGCCAGGCAGTTCAGTACGACATCGACGCCCCGGCCGTCGCTCGCGGTCAGGAAGCGGTCGGCGAACCCCAGGGTGCGTGACGAGGCCACCCGCTCGGCCGGAACGCCCATGCCCCGCACCACGGGCCACTTCGGCTCGCTCGCGGTGGCGTACACCTCGGCCCCGAGATGGCGCGCCAGCCGTACCGCCGCCATCCCCACGCCACCTGCGGCGGCGTGCACCAGAACCGACTCGCCCGCCCGTACCCGGGCCAGCTCGACGAGGGCGTAGTAGGCGGTCAGGAACGCGGCGGGCACCGACGCCGCCTGCGGAAACGTCCAGCCGCGAGGCATCTTCACGACCATCCGGGCGTCGGCCACCGCCACGGGGCCCGCATACGCGCCCGACACCAGCCCCATCACCCGGTCGCCCACCGCGAGGCCGTCGACACCGGGGCCGACCTCCAGCACCACACCGGCGCCCTCGGCCGCGAAGAGCCCCTCACCGCCGGGTTCAGAGCCGGGGACGACGCCCAACGTGGCAAGGACATCACGGAAGTTGACGCCCGTGGCGCGTACCGCGATCCGCACCTGGCCAGGGGCCAGGGGCTCCTCGACCCCCGGAGCGGGCACGAGCCGGAGCCCCTCCACGGTGCCCCCGGTGTCCAGGTCCAGGCTCCAGGCCACTTCGGGGGCCGCCAGCACTCCGGCGTCCGACGCCGAGACCCGGCCCAGCCGTGGCACGGACACCTCTCCGGCGCGCACCACGAGCTCGGGCTCACCGGTGGCGAGGGCGGCGGCCAGCGCCGCGGCGGACTCGGGCGCACCGTCCAGATCCACCTGCGCGAACCGGCCCGGGTGCTCCGAGCACACCGAACGCCACAGCCCCCGCACCCCGGCCGGCGCTAGCTCGGCCCGCTCACCCGGGAACGCCACCACCGCGCCCCGGGTCACCAACGCCAGCCGGACGCTGTCGAGTTCGGGAGTGCTCAGCCACTCCCGTACCGTCGCCAGTACGGCCGTCAGGTGCTCGCGGCTGGTGGTGGGCACGTCGGCGCCCCCGTCCGGGGCTTGTGCCGGGAGAGCGGGGAGCACCACCAGCGGGGGCAGCGGTGTGCCGCTGCGTACGGCGGCGAGGAGCGCCGCCACATCCGCATGGACGGCGGCGTCGGGCACGTCGGGCAGGGCAGCGCCGAGCACCGCCATGGGCTCCGTGGCCTCGGACGGCCGGAGCGGCAGCGGAGTCCACGTGACCTCGAAGAGCGCGTCCGGGGCCGTCCCGGTGGCGACCGTCAGCGCGTCGGCCGTCAGGGGCCGCGAGACCACCTCGTCGACGGTGAGGATCGGCAGCCCGGTGAGATCCGTCATCCGCACCGAGATCCCGCCCGGCCCCGTGGGCGCTGTCCGCACCCGGGCGACGGTCGCGCCCGTGGCGTGCAGCCGCGCCCCGGAGAACGACAGCGGCATCATCCGCTCCGTCTCACCCTCCAGGAGCCTCACGAGACGCGTCTGCGACGCCGCGTCCACCAGTGCCGGATGGACACCGAACCGGTCCGCGTCACCGGCGGCCGACTCCGGCAGCCGCACCTCGGCGAACATCTCCTCGCCCCGGCGCCATACGGCACGCACGCCCTGGAACACCGGGCCGTAGCCATAGCCGTGGTCCGCCAGCCGCTCGTAGAACGCGTCGATGTCCACCGGCTCCGCGCCGGTGGGCGGCCACTGGGCCTCGGCCTCCGGCTCCGCGTCCGCGTCCGTGTCCGCGGCGCCGGGCGACGACGCGGACGCCGTCAGCGTCCCCGTGGCGTGGCACACCCAGTCCGCCGGACCGTCGTCCTGCTCGGGGCGGTGCGGCCGGGAGTGCAGCCGTACGCCGCACATGCCCCGCTCGTCCGCCACGTCGATGCCCACCTGGATGTCGAGGGCGGTGTCGTCGGACGGCAGGGTCAGCGGGGTGTGCAGAACGAGCTCGTCCAGCCGTTCGGCGCCCACGTGCTGCCCGGCCACCAGCACGAGCTCCAGCAGGGCCGCGCCCGGCACCAGGACCCGGTCCAGCACCATGTGGTCGGCCAGCCATGGCTGCGTACGGGCGGAGATCCGGCCCGTGAACACGAACCCGCCGCCCTCGGCCATGCTCACCCCGGCCGCCACCAGCGGATGCCCCACCACGGACAGCCCCGCGCCCGCGAGATCCCCGACTCGCTCGGCCGCCGAAAGCCAGTAGTGGTGGCGTTGGAAGGGGTAGGTGGGGAGGTTGGTGGGGGTGGGGGTGTTGGGGGTGAGGATTGCGGGCCAGGTGGGGGTGAGGCCGTGGGTCCAGAGGGTGGCCAGGGAGGTGAGGAGTTGCTGGGTGCCGCCGTGGTCGCGGCGGAGGGTGCCGGTGGCGTGGGCGTTGGCTTCTTGGATGGCGGTGGTGAGGACGGGGTGGGGGCTGGTCTCCAGATAGAGGGTCTGGCCGTCGGCCAGCAAAGTCCGCAGCGTGTCGTGGAAGCGGACCTGCTCGCGGAGGTTGCGGTACCAGTACTCGGCGTCGAGGGTCTCGCCGTCGATGCGGGCCGCGGTGACGGTGGAGTACAGGGGGACGTCGCCGGTGCGGGGGGTGATGGGCGCGGCGAGTTGGAGGAGCTGTTCCCGGATGCGGTCGACGTGGGGTGTGTGGGAGGCGTAGTCGACCGGGATGGTGCGGGTGCGCAGTCCGGCGTTCTCGGCTGCGGCGGTCACCTCGGCGAGCCCGCTCGGAGCTCCGGCGATGACGGTGGAGGCCGGGCCGTTGACGGTGGCGATCCAGACGTCGTCGCGGCCGGTCAGCAGCTCGCGCGCCTGGTCGGCGGAGGTGGCGAGGGAGACCATGCCGCCGTGTCCGGCCAGCTCCTGGGCGATGAGGCGGCTGCGCAACGCGACCAGCCGTGCGCCGTCTTCCAAGGTCAGCACACCGGCTACGCACGCGGCGGCGATCTCGCCTTGAGAGTGGCCGATGACGGCGGAGGGCTCGACGCCGAACGAACGCCACACCTGGGCCAGGGACACCATCACGGCCCAGAGGGCGGGCTGGACCACATCCACCCGCTCCAGCGCGCTTTCGTCCGAGGTCTCGCGCAGGACGTCGAGGAGATTCCACTCGAGGTGCGGGGCGAGGGCCCGGGCGCACCGGTCGATGGATTCGGCGAACACGGTTGAGGCGTCGAGCAGTTCGGCGGTCATGCCGACCCACTGCGACCCCTGCCCCGGAAAGACGAAGACCGCGCCGGACGGCGGTTCTTCTGGGGCCACGCCGCTGACCACATGGGCGGCGGGCTCGCCGGTGGCGACGGCGTCCAGTCCGGCGAGGAAGGTGTCCCGGTCGGCGGCCACGACCACCGCGCGGTGGTCGAGCGCGGCCCGGTGCTGTGCGAGCGACCAGCCGATGTCGGCGAGGTGCCGGTCACTCGTGGCCGCGAACGTCAGCAACTGCGCTGCCTGCGCTCGTAGCGCGGTCTCGGAGCGTGCCGAGAGCACCCACGGCAGCAGACCCTCCGTGGGCGTGAATTCGGGCGTGAATTCGGGTGCGGGTTCGGGTGCGGGTTCGGGTGCGGGCTCGGGTGTGGATTCGGGTGTGGTGTCGGCCGTAGGGGCCGCTTCGAGGATCACGTGAGCGTTGGTGCCGCTGACCCCGAATGACGACACCGCCGCGCGGCGCGCCCGCTCTGCCTCGGGCCATGGCGTGTTCTCCGTCACCAGCTCCACCGCGCCGGAGTCCCAGTCCACATGCGGCGTCGGCTCGTCCACATGCAGGGTGCGCGGTACGACGTCATGGCGCATCGCCATGACCATCTTGATCACACCGGCCACGCCCGCCGCGGCCTGGGTGTGGCCGAGGTTCGATTTCACCGACCCCAGCAGCGCGGGGCGTTCGGCGGGCCGGTCCTGGCCGTACGTGGCGAGCAGCGCCTGCGCCTCGATGGGATCGCCCAGCGCCGTACCGGTCCCGTGCGCCTCGATCACGTCCACCTCGGACGAGGCCACGCCCGCATCGGCCAGCGCGTCCTGGATCACCCGCCGTTGGGCGGGGCCGTTGGGCGCGGTGAGGCCGTTGGAGGCGCCGTCCTGGTTGACCGCGGTGCCACGGATCACGCCGAGCACCTGATGGCCGTTGCGGCGGGCGTCGGACAGCCGTTCCACCAGCAGCAGTCCCACGCCCTCGGCCGCGCCCATGCCGTCCGCGGCGGCGGAGAAGGCCTTGCACCGGCCGTCCCGGGCCAGCCCGCGCTGCCTGCTGAATTCGGTGAACAGATCCGGCGTGGACATCACGGCGACACCGCCGACGACCGCCATCCCGCACTCGCCGTTGCGCAGCGCCCGTACCCCCAGATGCATCGCCACCAGCGAGGACGAACACGCGGTGTCCACGGTGAGGGCCGGGCCGGTCAGCCCGAAGGTGTAGGCGATGCGCCCGGAGACGACACTGCCCGCGACACCGGTCATGGCATGGCCCTCGACCTCCTCCGGGATCGCGGGCAGCCTGCTGCCGTAGTCATGGAAGCTGGCGCCGATGAACACCCCGGTCCGGCTGGAGCGCAGCGACACCGGATCGATGCCCGCTCGCTCGAACAGCTCCCAGGACGTCTCCAGCAGCAGCCGCTGCTGGGGGTCCATCGCAAGCGCCTCACGCGGGGAGATGCCGAAGAAGTCGGCATCGAACTCGCCCGCGGTGTGCAGGAACCCACCCTCGGCGGTGTACGAGGTGCCCGGCCGCTCGCCGTCCGGGTCGACCAGCCCCGCCAGATCCCAGCCACGGTCGACCGGGAACCCGGAAATGGCGTCCCCGCCGCCTTCGACGAGCTCCCACAGCGCCTCGGGCGAGGCCGCTCCGCCGGGGTAGCGGCAGCTCATCCCGACGATCGCCACCGGCTCGGCGGCCGCCGACTCCGCCACCCGCAGTTGCGCCCGCGTCTCCTTGAGCTCCGCGGTGACCCGGGTCAGATAGTGGCGGAGCTTGTGCACATCGTCCATGTCGGGGCTCCATGCGAAGAGTCGGCGGTGGGAGGTGGGTGTTGGTGGAAGGACCGGCTGGTCAGCGGGGTGGACGGAACGGGATCAGGAGATCCCGAACTCCTTCTCGATGTAGTCGAAGAGCTCGTCGTTGGTGGCCGCTTCGAGATCGTCGGACGTCACCGGATCCTCGGCGGCGGTGTCCACGGCCGCTACGGCGTCCATGGCGCCCACGGCGGACCGGAGCAGCCGGCGCAGCCGGTCGGCGATCTCGGAACGGGCTGGGGCGTCGCTCGGCAGTGACACCAACAGCCGGTCCAGACCGTCGAGTTCGGCGGCACCGTCACCGGCGATACCGTCACCGGTGGCGCCGTCACCCTTGGCGCCGCCATCCGAGTCGCCGTCGATGCCGGTGAAGAGCAGAGTGCTCAGATAGCCGACGAGTTCGGCCACGGTCGGGAAGTCGAAGATCACGGTGGCGGGCAACCGGAGCCCCGTGGCGCTCCCGAGCCGGTTGCGCAGCTCCACCGCCGTGACCGAGTCCAGGCCGAGCTCCAGGAACGGCCGCCTGGTGCCCACGGCGTCGGCCGAGCCATGGCCGAGGACCGCGGCCACCTGGCCGCGTACGGCGTCGAGCAGCCGCCGTTCGCGCTCCTCGGGCTTCGCGTCGGCGAGCCGGTCGCGCAGGGCCGCCACCGTACCGCCGGTACCTCCACCCGGCGCCGGGGCCGCCGCACCGTCGACCGCGCCGTCGACCGCGCCGAGCGCCCGCCGGGCCTCGGGGATCTCTTCGAGCAGATGGCTGGGGCGGGCGGCGGTGTAGGCGTGGGCGAAGCGGTCCCAGTCGATATCGGCGATCACCAGGGCCGTTTCGCCGTCCGCCAGCGCGGCCTCCAGCGCGAGGAGCGCCGACTCCGGCGGCAGCAGCGGTACGCCATGGCGCAGCCGCAGCTCGGTCACCGCGTCCCGTTCGGCCATACCGCCCTGCGCCCAGGAACCCCAGGCCACGGAGGTGGCCACCAGCCCCCGTGCGCGGCGGTGGCGGGCAAGGGCGTCCATATAGGCGTTGGCGGGCGCGTAGTTGCCCTGACCCACCATGCCCACGGTGCCCGCCAGGGAGGAGAACAGCACGAACGCGGACAGCTCCAGGTCCCGGGTCAGCTCGTGCAGCCGCCACGCCGCATCCGCCTTCACCCGCAGCACGCGGTCCACCTGCTCGGGGGTGAGGGAGGTGATGGCGGCGTCGTCCAGGACGGCCGCCGTGTGGAACACCGAGGTCAGGGGGTACGCGGCCGGAATCGACGCCAGAAGCGCGCGGAGCGCGTCGGCGTCCCCGACATCGCAGGCCGCCACGGTCGCCTTGGCCCCCGAGGCGGTCAGCTCGGCCACCAGCTCGTCCGCTCCCGGCGCGGTGTCCCCGCGACGGCTGACGAGCAGCAGATGCTCGGCGCCACGGGCCGCGAGCCGACGGGCCACCTGGCTGCCGAGGGCGCCGGTGCCACCGGTGATCAGAACCGTGCCAGGGCCGGGGGACCAGCCGTCATCGAGCACATCGCCGAGGCGCGGCGCCCTGACGATACGACGCCCGAGGACCCCGGTGGCGCGGACCGCGACCTGGTCCTCGTGGCCCCCGGCGGCCAGTACGGCACACAGCCGGGCCGTGGTCCGTTCGTCCAGCTCCTGGGGCAGATCCACCAATCCGCCCCAGCGGGTGGCGAGTTCCTGTGCCGCCACCCGGCCCAGACCCCACACCAGCGCCTGCGCCGGGCCGGTCAGCGGATCGTGGGCGCCGACCGACACCGCGCCCTGAGTGACACACCACAGCGGCGCGAACAGCCCCGCCGCCTCCAGGCCCTGGATCAGCCGCAGGGTGCGGTGCGGCCCGGCGGCCTCGTCGCGGGCGAGCAGCGAGAGCACGCCGACGACGGGCGCGGTGGTGTGCGCCGCGGTGGGTGCGGCGAGGGCGGTGTGTGCGGTGAGGGCGGCGAGGGTGTCGGCCCAGTGGCGCGGATCGTCGGGCGCCACGACCACCGTTTCCACCGTGGCGCCGTGCCGGTTCAGGGCCGTGGCGATCGCCTCGTACAGCGCATCGCCCTTCTGGTCGGGTGCCAGGACGACGAGCCAGGTGCCGGACAGCGCGGGCGCGGTGGTGTCGGGCAGCGGTTTCCAGCCCTCGCGATACCGCCACGCGTCCATCGTGGACGCCGTGCTCTGCCGTCGATGCCACGCTGACAGCGCGGGCAACAGGCTCGTCAACTCCGCCTGGGATTCCTCCAACCGCAGGGTCCGAGCCAGCCCTTCCAGATCCTCGCGCTCCACGGCTTCCCAGAAACCGGTGTGCGGATCCGCGCCCGTCATTGCGTTGGCGCGGTGTCGGCCCGGGGCCGCGGTGTCCAGCCAGTAGTGGTGGCGTTGGAAGGGGTAGGTGGGGAGGTTGGTGGGGGTGGGGGTGTTGGGGGTGAGGATTGCGGGCCAGGTGGGGGTGAGGCCGTGGGTCCAGAGGGTGGCGAGGGAGGTGAGGAGTTGCTGGGTGCCGCCGTGGTCGCGGCGGAGGGTGCCGGTGGCGCGGGCGTTGGGGTGGGTTTCTTGGATGGCGGTGGTGAGGACGGGATGGGGGCTGGTCTCCAGGTAGAGGGTGTGGCCGTCGGATAGCAAAGTCCGCAGCGTGTCGTGGAAGCGGACGGGTTCGCGGAGGTTGCGGTACCAGTACTCGGCGTCGAGGGTCTCGCCGTCGATGGGTGCGGCGGTGACGGTGGAGTACATGGGCACATGCCCGGCCTGGGGGGTGATGGGCGCGGCGAGTTGGAGGAGTCGTTCCCGGATGCGTTCGACGTGCGGGGTGTGGGAGGCGTAGTCGACGGCGATCGCACGGGCCCGGATCCCGGTGGCTTCCGCTTGTGCCATGACGTCGGTGAGCGCGGCCGGGCTCCCGGCGATGACGGTGGAGGACGGGCCGTTGACGGTCGCGATCCAGACGTCGTCGCGGCCGGTCAGCAGCTCGCGCGCCTGGTCGGCGGGGGCAGTGAGGGAGACCATGCCGCCGTGTCCGGCCAGCTCCTGGGCGATGAGGCGGCTGCGCAACGCGACCAGCCGTGCGCCGTCTTCCAGGGAGAGCACCCCGGCTACGCACGCGGCGGCGATCTCGCCCTGGGAGTGGCCGATGGCGGCGGAGGGCTCGATGCCGAGCGAACGCCACACCTGGGCCAGGGACACCATCACGGCCCAGAGGGCGGGCTGGACCACGTCCACCCGCTCCAGCGCCGCCTCATCCCCGATCGCCCGCAGCACATCGAGCGGATCCCAGTCGATATGCGGAGCCAGCGCCTGGGCGCAGCGGTCGATCGACTCGGCGAACACCTTTGACGAGTCGAGCAGTTCGGCGGCCATGCCGACCCACTGCGACCCCTGCCCCGGAAAGACGAAGACGGCACCGGAGGGCGGCTCGCCCGGGGCCACGCCGCTGACCACATGGGCGGCGGGCTCGCCGGTGGCAACGGCGTCCAGCCCGGCCAGGAAGTCGTCCCGGTCGGCGGCCACGACCACCGCACGGTGCTCCAGCGCGGCCCGGTGCCGTGCCAGCGACGAGCCGATGTCGGCGAGATGCCGATCGCTCGTGGCCACGAACGCGCGCAACTGTGCTGCCTGTGCCCGTAGCGCGGGCTCCGAACGCGCCGAGATCACCCACGGCAGCACACCCTCCGTGGGCTTGTTGGGCTTGTTGGGCTTGTACTGGGACGTGGTGTCCGCCGTCGGGGCCGCTTCCACGATCACATGGGCGTTGGTGCCGCTGACCCCGAATGACGACACCGCCGCGCGGCGCGCCCGTTCCGCCTCGGGCCAGCCCGTAGCCTCCGTCACCAGCCGCACCGCGCCGGAGTCCCAGTCCACATGCGGCGTCGGCTCGTCCACATGCAGGGTGCGGGGAACGACGCCGTGGCGCAGGGCCAGCACCATTTTGATGACGCTCGCGACCCCGGCCGCCGCGCCGGTGTGGCCGACATGGGCCTTCATCGAGCCCAGCAGCGCGGGGTGTTCGGCGGATCGGCCCTGGCCGTACGTGGCGAGCAGCGCCTGTGCCTCGATGGGGTCGCCCAGCGCCGTACCCGTCCCGTGTGCCTCGATCACATCGACATCGGAGGGTGTGAGACGGGCGTTCGCCAACGCCTGGCGGATGACCGCCTGTTGGGACGGCCCGTTGGGCGCGGTGAGGCCGTTGGAGGCGCCGTCCTGGTTGACCGCCGTACCACGGATGACGGCCAGCACCTGGTGGCCGTTGCGGCGGGCCTCCGACAGCCGTTCGACCAGCAGTACGCCCACGCCCTCCGCCCACGCGGTGCCGTCCGCCGCCGCCGCGAAGGGCTTGCAGCGGCCGTCGGGGGCGAGCCCGCGCTGATGGCTGAACTCGGTGAACACACCCGGTGTGGAGATCACGGAGACGCCGCCCACGAGGGCCGTCCCGCAGTCGCCGTTGCGCAGCGCCTGTACGGCGAGATGCAGTGCCACCAGCGAGGACGAACACGCCGTGTCCACCGTGACGGCCGGTCCGGTCAGCCCGAAGCTGTAGGCGATCCGGCCGGATGCCACGCTTCCCGCCGCTCCGGTGAAGAGATAGCCCTCGGACCCCTCGGTGTCGGCGCCCGCACCGCCGTAGCCGTGCGGTACGAGGCCGATGAACACCCCGGTGCGGCTGCCGCGCAGCGACAGCGGGTCGATGCCCGCGTGTTCCAGCGCCTCCCAGGAGGTCTCCAGCAGCAGCCGCTGCTGGGGGTCCATCGCCATCGCCTCGCGCGGCGAGATGCCGAAGAAGTCGGCATCGAAGTCGGCGGCGTCCGGGAGGAATCCGCCCTTGTGGACATAGCTGCTGCCGGGGCGTTCCGGGTCGGGGTGGTGGAGCGCGTCGAGATCCCAGCCGCGGTCCGCCGGGAACGCGGAGAGCGTGTCCTGGTCGGACAGCAGCAGCCGCCACAGATCCTCGGGTGACCGTACGCCCGCGGGGAAACGGCAGCTCGTGGCCACGATCGCGATCGGTTCGTCCAGGGCGGCCGTCCCCGGCGCAACCGGCACGACCGGCACGACCTCGCCCGGCGCGTACGGGCCCGCTCCTGCGGTGTCCCCGCCCGTGATCCGGTCCAGCAGATGCCGGGCCAGCGTCAGGGGCGTCGGATGGTCGAAGACGACGGAGGGCGCGAGCGCCACACCCGTCGCCACGGCCAGCCGGTTCCGTAGTTCCACGGCGGTCAGCGAGTCGAAGCCGAGGTCCCGGAAGACCTTCCGCGTCTCCACCTCGTCCACCGACGACAGCCCCAGCACGGCGGCCGCGTGGCGGCGCACCTCGTCCAGCACCACCCGCAGCCGGGGCGCGCCATCGGCGGCGTCGGCCACCCGGCGTGCGAAGCCGCCGAGCGCTTCGGGCCCGTCGGCCGCCACGGTGGCGGACGGCAGATCGACCCGTACGGCGGAGCCGGGCCCGAGGGGCGCGAGCCAGTACCGCTCGCGCTGGAAGGCGTAGGTGGGCAGATCGACCGGTGTGTCGCCGCCGGGTGCGAACACCGCCGCCCAGTCGGGGTCCACGCCATGGGCCCACAGGGTGGTGAGGGCGCCGAGGAGCCGCCGGGCGCCACCCTGGTCACGGCGCAGGGTGCCGGTGGCGAGGATGCGCTGGTCGGCGGCGTGGCCGGTCTCCTCGACGGCGGTGGTGAGGACGGGGTGGGGGCTGGACTCCAGGTAGAGGGTGTGGCCGTCGGCCAACGAAGTCCACAGCGTGTCGTGGAAGCGGACGGGTTCGCGGAGGTTGCGGTACCAGTACTCGGCGTCGAGGGTGCCGCCGTCGATGAGGGTGGCGGTGACGGTGGAGTACAGGGGGACGTCACCGGCGCGGGGGGTGATGGGTGCGGCGAGCTCAAGGAGCTGTTCCCGGATGCGTTCGACGTGCGGCGTGTGGGACGCGTAGTCGACGGCGATCGCACGGGTCCGGACCCCAGCGGCCTCGGCCTTCGCCGTGGCCTCGGCGAGCCCGGCGGGGCTCCCGGCGATGACGGTGGACGTGGGCCCGTTGACGGCCGCTGTCCAGACGTCATCGTGGCCGGTCAGCAGGTCGTGTGTCTGCTCGGCGGAGGTGGCGAGGGAGACCATGCCGCCGAGTCCGGCCAGCTCCTGGGCGATGAGGCGGCTGCGCAGCGCCACGAGCCGCGCGCCGTCCTCCAACGAGAGCACACCGGCCACGCACGCGGCGGCGATCTCGCCCTGGGAGTGGCCGATGACGGCGGAGGGCTCGACGCCGAGCGAACGCCACACCTGGGCCAGGGACACCATCACGGCCCAGAGGGCGGGCTGGACCACATCCACCCGCTCCAGCGCCGCCTCATCCCCGATCGCCCGCAGCACATCGAGCAGATCCCAGTCGATATGCGGGGCCAGGGCCTGGGCGCAGCGGTCGATGGATTCGGCGAACACGGGTGAGGCGTCGAGCAGTTCGGCGGCCATGCCGACCCACTGCGAGCCCTGCCCCGGAAAGACGAACACCGGACCGGCGGCCGACCCGGCGGCCACCCCAGTCACCACATGGGCGGAGGGCTCACCGGAGGCGATCGCGTCCAGCCCGGCCAGGAAGTCGTCCCGGTCCCCGGCCACCACCACCGCACGGTGTTCCATGGCGGCCCGCTGCGTCGCCAGCGCCCACGCGATGTCCGGCGGCGTGGCGTCGGAGGAGGCGGCGAACGCACCCAGCCGGGCCGCCTGCGCTCGCAGCGCCGCGGGCGAACGGCCCGACACCACCCACGGCAGCACACCTTCCGCCTCGACGAGCGGATTGGCGGGGCGAGGGGCGCGGGAGGGGGCGGGAGCCGGTGGGGCCTGCTCCAGGACCACATGGGCATTGGTCCCGCTGATGCCGAACGACGAGACTCCGGCCCGCCGCGCCCGTCCGGCCTCCGGCCACGGACGCTCCTCCGTCACCAGCTCCAGACCACCGGACCCCCAATCCACGTGCGGGGTCGGCTCGTCCACATGCAGCGTGGCGGGGACGACACCGTGGCGCATCGCCATGATCGCCTTGATGACGCCCGCGACTCCGGCCGCCGCCTGGGTATGGCCGAAGTTGGACTTCACCGACCCCAGCAGCGCGGGCCGGTCGGCGGGCCGGTCCCGGCCGTACGTGGCGAGCAGCGCCTGCGCCTCGATCGGGTCGCCGAGCGCCGTGCCCGTGCCATGCGCCTCGATCACATCCACATCGGACGTCGACAGCCCCGCGTCCGCCAGCGCCTGCCGGACCACTTGCTCCTGGGAGTGGCCGTTGGGCGCGGTGAGGCCGTTGGAGGCGCCGTCCTGGTTGACCGCCGTGCCACGGATCACGCCGAGCACGCGATGGCCGTTGCGGCGGGCGTCGGACAGCCGCTCCACCAGCAGCATGCCGACGCCCTCCGCCATTCCGGTGCCGTCGGCCCCGGCCGCGAACGCCTTGCACCGGCCGTCGCGGGCCAGCCCGCCCTGACGGCTGAACTCGGTGAAGATTCCCGGGGTGTTGAGGACGGTCACCCCACCGGCCAGGGCCAGCGTGGACTCCCTCCGGCGCAGCGACTGCACCGCCAGATGCAGGGCCACCAGCGACGACGAGCAGGCGGTGTCCAGGGTGATGGCGGGTCCGGTGAGCCCGAGCAGATAGGCGATACGGCCGGAGGCGACACTGGCGGTCTTGCCGGTGAGGAGATAGCCGTCCACCGCCTCCGGCGCCTCGTGCAGCCGTGGTCCGTACTCCTGGTCCATGGTGCCGACGAACACACCGGTACGGGTGGCGCGCAGCGCGTCGGGCGCGATGCCCGCCCGTTCCAGCAGCTCCCAGGAGGTCTCCAGCAGCAGCCGCTGCTGGGGGTCCATCGCCAGGGCCTCGCGCGGGGAGATGCCGAAGAAGCGGGCGTCGAAGTCCGCGGCCCCGTCGATGAATCCACCGCTCTGGGCGAAGCTGCTTCCGGTGCTTCCGGTGCTTCCGGTGCTTCCGGTGCTTCCGGTGCTTCCGGTGCTTCCGGTGCTGCCAGTGCTCTCGGTGCCGTGCAGTCGCTCCAGATCCCAGCCGCGGTCGTCAGGGAACGGCGAGATGGCGTCCCGTCCGTCCGCTACCAGCCGCCACAGGTCCTCCGGGGAGTGCACCCCACCGGGGAGGCGGCAGCTCATCGCGATGATGGCGATCGGCTCGTCGGCGTCGCCGGCGACCTCCGGGGTGGCCGCGGAGGAAGGGCCGGCGGCGGTGGCGGCGAGGTGTTCCGCGAGCCTGGCCGGGGTCGGGTGGCTGAAGAGCGCGGCGGGGGAGAGGCGGGTGCCCAGCGCGGCGTTGACGCGGTTGCACAGATCGCTGAGCGAGATCGAGTCGAAGCCGAGATCCTTGAAGGTCCGTCCGGTGTCGAGCTCGGCCACCGTCGTATGTCCGAGGACGGCGGCGGCCTGGGCCCGCACCTGATGAACCACATCAAGGCTCGCGGCCCCCGGCGCGGCATCCGTGCCCGCCGGGGACGCCACCGTGCCGAACCAGTGGCGCCGCCGCTGGAAGGCGCGGCCGGGCAGCTCGGCCCGGCGGGCACCGGTCCCGGCGAACACCTTCCCCCAGTCGGGGGCAGCCCCGTGCACCCACAGCTCGGCCAGCGAGAGCAGCACCCGCTGTGTGCCGCCCTCGCCCCGGCGCAGGGTGCCGATGGCGACGCCGCCCGTGTCCTGGACGGCGGTGGTGAGCACGGGGTGCGAACTGCTCTCCAGGAAGAGGGAGTTGCCGTCCGCGATCAGGTTCTGGACGGTGTCGTGGAAGCGGACCTGTTCGCGGAGGTTGCGGTACCAGTACTCGGCGTCCAGCGTCTCGCCCGCGATGGGGGCGGTGGTGACGGTCGAGTACATCGGCACGTCCGTGGCGCGCGGCGCGACCGGCGCCGCGAGCCGTAGGAACTCCCCGCGGATCGCCTCGACATGCGGAGTGTGCGAGGCGTACGCGGTGGCCACCGTGCGGTGCCGCAGCCCGGCGGCCTCCGCCCTGGCCGTGACCTCGGCCAGCCCCTCCGGGCTGCCCCCGACCACCGTCGCGCCGGGTCCGTTGACCGCGGCGATCCAAACGTCGTCCCGGTCCGCGAGCAGCTCGGCCGCCCGCTCCTCCGACGCGCCGATGGACGCGAGACCGCCCCGGCCGATCAGCGCCCCAGCGATCCGGCTGCGTACGGCGATCAGCCGGGCACCGTCCTCCAGCGAGAGCGCTCCGGCCACGCACGCGGCCGCGATCTCACCCTGGGAGTGGCCCACGACGGCCGACGGGACGACGCCGAGCGAACGCCACACCCGCGCCAGCGAGACCATCACGGCCCAGAGCGCGGGCTGCAGCACCTCCGCGCGCTCCAGCGCGGCGCCGTCCTCGGTGTCCCGCAGGACGTCGAGGAGATCCCAGTCGGTGTGCGGGGCCAGGGCCTGGGCGCAGCGGTCGATGGATTCGGCGAACACGGGCGAGCCGTCGAGCAGTTCGGCGGCCATGCCCACCCACTGCGAACCCTGCCCCGGAAAGACGAACACCGGACCACCGGCCGACTCGCCTGCCACCCCAGCCACCACATGGGCGGAGGGCTCACCGGAGGCGATCGCGTCCAGCCCGGCCAGGAACCCATCGCGGTCCCCGGCCACCACCACGGCACGGTGCTCCAGGGCCGTCCGGTGCTCGGCGAGCGACCATCCGATGTCGGCGGGGGAGACGCCGCCGTCGGCCGAACCGTCCGCCGAATGGTCCGCGGAACCGTCCGCCGGATGGTCCGCGGAACCGTCCGCCGAGCCACCCGCCGAACCGCCCGCCGCGAACGACCGCAACCGGGCCGCCTGCGCCCGCAGCCCGAGCGTCGTGCGCCCCGAGATCACCCACGGCAGTACGTCACCACCCCACGCCCCCGCAGCGCCTTCGGCCGTGCCCTCGGCGCGTGAGACCACCGGAGCCTGCTCCACGACGACATGGGCGTTGGTCCCGCCGACCCCGAAGGAGGACACCCCGGCGATCAGCGGCGCATCCGGGCGCGGCCACGCCGACAGCTCGGTCTGCACCCGCAGATTCCACTCCTCCAGCGGAATCGCGAGGTTGGGCGAGCGGAAGTTGAGGCTGGGCGGGAGGTGCGCCGCCTTCAGGGCGAGCAGGACCTTGATCAGGCCGGTGATCCCCGCGGCCCCTTCCAGATGGCCCACGTTCGTCTTGGCGGACCCCACCAGCAGCGGCCGGTCATTCGTCCGCGCCGCGCCGATCGCCTCGGTCAGCGCCGCCGCCTCGATGGGGTCGCCGACGGGCGTGCCGGTGCCGTGCAGTTCGACGTACTGCACCTGGTCGGGGGCGACCCCGGCCGCGGCGTACGCCCGGCGCAACACCTCCGTCTGGGCGGTTCGGCTGGGGGTGGTGAGACTGTCCCCGCCGCCGTCGTTGTTGACCGCGCCGCCGCGCAGCACCCCATGGATCCGGTCGCCGTCGGCGAGCGCGCGGGCGAGGGGTTTGAGCAGCACCAGACCGCCGCCCTCGCCGCGGACGAAGCCGTTGGCCCGGGAATCGAAGGTGAAGCACGTGCCGTCGGGGGAGAGCCCGCCGAAGCGTGCGGCGCTCAGCGCGCCGTCGTACGCGAGATTGAGGTGGACCCCGCCCGCGAGCGCGGTGTCGCATTCGCCGTTGCGCAGGCTCTGGCAGGCCGTGTGCACCGCGACCAGCGAGGACGACTGACCCGAGTCCACGACCATGCTGGGCCCGCGGGTGCCCAGCAGATAGGAGAGCCGGTTGGCGATCATGCCGCGCTGGAGGCCGGTCAGGGTGTGATGGGTGACCGCGGAATCGCCGCCGTGGCGCCGCAGCAGCGTGGCGTAGTCGTCGTTGATGGCGCCGACGAACACCCCCGTCCGCCCCTGGGCGAGCCGGGCCGGTGTGAGGCCCGCGTCCTCCAGGGTCTCCCAGCCCAGTTCGAGCATCAGCCGCTGCTGGGGGTCCATGGCGGCGGCCTCGCGCGGCGATATGCCGAAGAAGTCGGCGTCGAAGTGGTCCACCGCGTCGAGGAAGGCGCCGAATTCCGTCCCGGCTCCGGCTTCGCCTTCGGCTCCGGCTTCGCCTTCGGCTCGGGCCCCGGGCCCGTCGTCGGATTGCCGCGGAGTCCATCGATCTTCCGGTACGGAAGTGACCGCGTCCATGCCCTCGCTGAGCAGCCGCCAGAATTCCTCGGGCGTCCGGGCCCCCGGTAAACGACAAGAGAAACCGATGACCGCTACCGAATCATGGACATCGTGAAGCCATGGCAAATCGGCGACTGTGGACAACTAGGTACACTCCCCCGTGACCTGGTGACCTGACCCGTTTATCGCGCGTGAATACAAAGATCAACTGCCGCGAAGGTACCTCAGCGTCCGGCGGGTGCGCAAGCATGTTCGGGAGCCGCTGTGCGGGGTCATGTTCCCCTGGTCACAGGGTGGTTGATTGCAGCCCCTTTCGTTTTCAACGAAAGAAAAATGGATGGCGTCCGGTGCGGGGATGGGCTACGGTTTCTCCGTTCCGTGCGGGCCCTGTTGGTCCGTGTTGCCGCGCGTTGAGGAAAGCAGGAGGTGAGGACATTGATGACGGTCTCGGTGGCGAGCGCCGCTCGCGTTCAGGAGTTCCTCATTTCCACCCCCGCGGTCTCCGGCTGACACCTCTTCGGAGGCCGCCCTTCGAAGGGTTTCCTCCGTGTTCAACACTTCCACCGGCTCTTCTGACTCCTCTGATCCCGCCTCTCGGTACTCCCTCGCCGCCTATGGCTGGGACGACGGCTGGGCGGAGACGTTCGCCCCGTACGCCGAACAGGGCCTGGTGCCCGGCCGGGTGATCCGGGTGGACCGTGGCCAGTGCGATCTGGTCACGCCGAGCGGCCTGGCACGGGCCGACACCGAGTTGGTGACGCCGCGCGATCCGTTGCGGATCGTGTGCACCGGCGACTGGGCCGCCGTGGACGCCGAGGGCGATCCGCGTTACGCGCGTACGCTGCTGCCGCGCCGTACCGCCCTCGTACGGTCCACCTCCTCCAAGCGCTCGGACGGTCAGGTGCTGGCGGCCAACGTCGACCACGCCGTCATCGCCGTCTCCCTCGCCGCCGAGCTCGACCTGGGCCGGGTGGAGCGGTTCACCGCGCTGGCCTGGGAGAGCGGCGCCCAGCCGCTGCTCGTCCTCACCAAGGCCGATCTGGTGCCCGACCCGGACACCCTCGCCCATCTGGTGTCCGACACCGGGACGGCGGCGCCCGGTGTACGGGTGCTCGCGGTGAGCTCCGCGACGGGGGATGGGCTGGCGGAGCTCGGCGCCCTGCTCGCCTCCGGCACCGCCGTGCTGCTCGGCCAGTCCGGCGCGGGCAAGTCCACGCTCGCGAACGCGCTGGTGGGCGAGGCCGTCCAGGACGTACGGGCGATCCGCGACAGCGACGGCAAGGGGCGGCACACCACGACCACCCGCGATCTGCTGCCCCTGCCCTCGGGCGGGGTGCTGATCGACACCCCGGGGCTGCGCGGGGCGGGGCTGTGGGACGCCGAGGGTGGTGTCGCACAGGCGTTCGCCGAGATCGAGGAGCTCGCTGGGCGGTGCCGCTTCCCCGACTGTGCCCACCGGGCCGAGCCCGGGTGCGCGGTGCTCGCCGCGATCGACGACGGCTCGCTGCCGGAGCGGCGGCTGGAGAGCTACCGCAAGCTGCTCCGCGAGAACGAGCGGCTCGCGGCCCGCACGGACGCGCGGCTGCGGGCCGAGCTGCGGCGGGACTGGAAGCAGCGGCAGGCGCTCGGCCGCCACATGATGGAACGCAAGCGGGGGCCTAAGCGGTAGCGATAGGGGTGGCGGTGGCGGTAGCGGTGGCGGTACGACCGGGACCGGCCTCGGTCAGCCCACGCTCCGGGTTTTGTCCCCGGGCACGTCCTCCAGGCCCCAGCTGTACACCCAGCGCGGATGGATCCGGATGACCTCGTCGCTCAGATGGGCGCCGAGGTCATGCGGCCCCGTGCGCCGCTCCGCCTCGCCGCGGATCTCCACCCCGCACACCATCCACGGCTGCTCGCTCACCAGGCTGTCGACGACCAGCGCCACCTTCGGATTCGTCCCGGTGTTGCGCCACTTCCTCGTCCTGCCCATGGCGTAGCCGCCGATGTCGACCGTGCCGTCCTCGTTGAGGAAGAACGCCACCGGGTTCGCCTGCGGCCGGCCCTGCGCGTCCACGGTGGCCAGCCGGCCGATCCGCTGCGATCTGAGGTAGTCGGCCTCGGGTTCGGTGAAAACAGTCATGCGATCACTGTCGCGCGGCAGCGCCCCGTACGCAGCGGACGCGGGCGGGGGCCTCCCCTTGCCGGGAGCGCTCGGCCGAAACGCCGATTGGGGTGGCTGTGCGCGGTAACTCGACGCCACGATGACCCTGCGAGGCCCCCGGAGGCCCTGCGACGGTGATACGAGCGAGAGAGCGGGTTGCGATGAATCAGGCCACGGACGAGTACGACGTCATCGTGCTGGGCGCGGGCCCGGTCGGTGAGAATCTGGCCGACCGGACCCGCGCCGCCGGGCTCTCCACGGTGATCGTGGAGCGGGAGCTGGTCGGTGGTGAGTGTTCGTACTGGGCCTGCGTCCCCAGTAAGGCGCTGCTGCGCCCGGTGCTCGCGCGGGCCGAGGCACGCCAGGTGCCGGGGCTGCGGGAAGCGGTCGGGGGGTCGCTGGCGGCGGCCGACGTCTTCGCCCACCGCGACAAGGAGGTCGGCAACTGGAAGGACGACGGCGCGCTCACCTGGCTGGACTCGGCCGGGATCGACCTGGTGCGCGGCCATGGGCGGCTGATCGGGCCACGGCGGGTCGCGGTGACGCCGCCGGACGGATCCGACGGTGGGGAGCGGACCCTCACCGCCCGCCACGCGGTGGCCGTCTGCACCGGCACCCGGGCCGCGCTGCCCGACATGCCCGGGATCGCCGAGGCCCGGCCCTGGACCAGCCGGGAGGCCACCAGCTCCGGCACGGTGCCGGACCGGCTGATCATCGTGGGTGGTGGTGTGGTGGCCGCCGAGATGGCCACGGCCTGGTGCGGCCTCGGCTCGCGCGTCACCGTGCTGGTGCGCGGCTCCGGGCTGCTGAACCGGATCGAGCCGTTCGCGGGCGAGCTGGTCGCCGAGACGCTGAGGGAGGCCGGGGCCGAGATCCGCACCGGTACGTCGGTGAAGGGGCTCGCCCGGCCTGGCGGGGCGGCGGGGCCGGTCACGGTGACCCTGGAGAGCGGGGAACAGCTCGAGGCGGACGAGGCGCTCTTCGCCACCGGGCGCGCCCCGCACACCGCGGACGTGGGCCTGGAGACGGTGGGGCTCGAACCGGGCGGCTGGCTGACGGTCGACGAGACCTGCCGCGTGACGGACGTCCCCGACGGCTGGCTGTACGCGGCGGGCGACGTCAACCACCGGGCGCTCCTCACCCACCAGGGCAAGTACCAGGCGCGCATCGCGGGCGCGGCGATCGGGGCACGCGCGCGGGGCGTCGAGCGGCTGGACACGAGCCGCTGGGGCGAGTACGCGACGACCGCGGACGAGGCGGCCGTACCGCAGGTCGTCTTCACCGACCCGGAGGTCGCCGCGGTCGGGCTGACCGCGGAACAGGCCGAGTCCGAGGGCCGCAGCATCCGCGTCGTCGACTACGACATGGGCCAGGTCGAGGGCTCGGCCCTCTACGCGGACGGCTACCGCGGCCGCGCCCGCATGGTCGTCGACCTGGACCGGGGCCACCTGATCGGCGTCACCTTCGTGGGCCCCGGGGTCAGCGAACTGCTCCACTCGGCGACGGTGGCGGTAGCGGGCGAGGTCCCCATCGACCGCCTCTGGCACGCGGTGCCGTCGTTCCCCACGATCAGCGAGATCTGGCTGCGGCTGCTGGAGACGTACAGGGGGTGAGGGCGCGGGGCTGCTTGGGCGCTGCTTGGGCGGGGTCCGCCCGGTCGCCCCGGCCCCAGTCCTGGCCCTGGCCCCGGCTCCGGTCGTCCGACCTCGGCTCGCGGCCCCGGGCCAGTCGTCCGCCCTCGGCTCGCGGGGTGTCACTCCCCGCTCCTCGGGTTTGCCCTCCGGCCGCGGTCACGCCTTACGTCGTCGGGGCGAGCAGCGGTTCGCCCCGACACCCCGCCCCGGGCTCAGGGGCGGGCCACTTGCCGGGCCGGGCTCCTGGGGCCAAACGGCTGAGCGTGCTCCGGTTTGCTTGAGGGGATCTTGGGCGGGCCTCGGGCCGGTCATCGCGTGGTGTTCCCGTGGAGCCTCCCTGTGGACAATGTGGGGATGAGCCAGCAGGGCGACCGACGCCGTCATGAGGACGACTGGTGGGGCGAGTTGTACGACCCGCGTCGTGCGGACGCGGGGCCCGCGGCGGCCTCCGACTCCGTGGACGACCGGTTCGATTCGGCCTCCCGCACGCTCGCCGGCGACGAGGACGCCAGTAATCAGAGACCGGCTGCGGGCGCCCCCTGGGGCCCGCGGACGGGGGAGCCGGGCGGTGCCGCCCCGGGCTCCGACGCCGACGCCGGAGGTGGCCCGCAGGGGTGGCGATCTCCCGCCGACGAGGAGCCCGGTGCCACACTGCCCAACCAGGACCGCGCGGGGTCCGGTGCCGAACCGGGACGCACGGGGTCGGGCGCCGCGTGGGATGGCGCGGGCTCGGGGACCGAGCAGGACGACGACTGGCCTGGCGCTCCATCGCCCTCGCAGGGCGGCGGTACGGGGTCTGGGGCAACCCCGCCCTCCGACGGCCGCGGGGGTTCCGGCGCGGGGCCGGGACGTACGGAACCGGGTGCTCCATGGGACGGCGCGGGTTCCGGTGCCGCACAGGGCGGCGCGGGTTCCGGGGACGCACCCGGCCGCGCGGACCCCGGGAACGCACCGGGACGTACCGGCCCGACGGGTGCACCGGGACGTACCGGCCCGGCGGGTGCACCCGGACGTACCGACTCGGGAAGCGCGCCGGGACCCACGAGCCGGGGGAGCGCGCCGGGACCCACGAGGCCGGGAAGCCCGCCCGGACCCGCGAGCCGGTCGGGTGTGCCTGGACCCGTAAACCCGGCGGACGCGCCGGGATCCACGAGCCGGGGGAGTTCGCCCGGACCCGCGAGCCGGTCGGACGCACCCGGATCCACCAGCCGGGAGAGTTCACCCGGACCCGCGAGCCGGTCGGGTGCGCCTGGACCCGCAAACCCGGCGGACGCGCCTGGACCCACGAGCCGGGGGAGTTCACCCGCTAACCCGGCGGACGCGCCCGGACCCACCGGCCGGGGAAGCTCGCCCGGACCTCCGAGCCGATCGGGTGCGCCTGGACCCGTAAACCCGGCGGACGCGCCTGGACCCACGAGCCGGGGGAGTTCGCCCGGACCCGCTAACCCGGCGGACGCACCCGGGCCCACCAGCCGGGGAAGCTCGCCCGGATCCACGAGCCGGTCGGGCGCGCCTGGACCCAGAAGCCCGGGAAGCGCGTCCGGACGGACCGGCTCGACGGGGGTGCCCGGGGCCGCCGCCCCGGTCAGTCCTCCCAGGCGTGCCGGGGTGTCCGGGCCGCCCTCGCCGTCCTCGGGTCCGCGTGGTGCCGGGGTGCCGCCTCCGCCGGAGGCCGCGTTGCGGGCCGATCCGGCGCGGCCCTGGCGGGCCGCGGCCGCCTCGTATGTCGGGGACGAGCCGCCCACGTACGAGACCGAGCCGACCACGCTTCCCGTCACGGATCCGGAGGATCTCCGGGACGTGGTGCCCGACACCGTGTTGGAGGGCGCCCGGTACGGCACGCTGACGCTGCGGGCCGCGTCGTTGCGCGGGGACGCGGCCCGTTACCGGGGCGAGTTGCGGCGGGACGCGCTGCTCGCGGTGCGGTTCGGGACCGGGGACAGCGCCCTTCTCCTGGTGGCCGTGGCGAGTGGGCAGCGGGCGGACCCGGGGGCGCATCGGGTGGCGCGTGAGTTGTGCGAGTGGATCGCCGGGGCGGTCGGCAGCAATCAGGCCCGGCTGACGGAGGACATCCACACCGCCAACCGCGGCGCCCTCAGCTCCGGGCTGCACCGGCTCACCGACCGTGCCTACGGGCGGCTGCGCGCCGGAGCGACCGTACGCGGCCTCGCCCCCGCCGACCACACCGCGTCGGTGCGCTGCCTCCTGCTCCCGGCGCATCCGGCCTGCCGTACCCGGGTGTTCTTCGGCGTCGGCGACGGCGGGCTCTTCCGGCTGCGGGACGGCGTCTGGCAGGACCTGGAACCCGACGGGGGCGAGCGGGACACCGTCGGCGGGCCCGTCATCGGCTATGGGAGTGGTCGCCCGCCCGGCCGGCGACCGAGCCATGGCCCCGGCCCCGGCCCCGACCCCGGCCCCGACTCCGACCCCGACCCCGACTCCGGCCCCGACTCCGGCCCCGGCCCCGACTCCGATTGCGCCTCCGACCGCACGGCGCCACCCGAGTCCGAGCCCGTCCACGGGCCCTTCCGGTTCCGCGCCTCCGTCGCCCGGCCGGGCGACACCCTGCTGCTGTGCAGCGCGGGCCTCGCCGAGCCCCTGCGCGGCGAGGCGGCCCTCGCCGATCGCCTGGCCGAGCGCTGGGACACCGCGGAGGCGCCGGGGCTCGCCGCGTTCCTCGCCGACGCCCAGACGGGGGTGAAGGGCTACGCCGACGACCGTACGGCGGCCGCCGTCTGGGAGGCGTAAGCGCGCCGTCCATGGGTTGATGGACGAAAGGTGCGAGGTGGCGGTCAACCGTCACCCACCCCATCGACCCGGGACGAAAGGGATGAGGGCGCGCGATGGCCAAGCAGACCGTGGCGGAGCAATACGTGGACATCCTGGTGCGCGCCGGTGTGCGGCGGCTGTACGGCGTGGTCGGCGACAGCCTCAACCCCGTGGTGGACGCGGTCCGCCGCAACGCCGCGATCGACTGGATCCAGGTGCGGCACGAGGAGACCGCCGCCTTCGCCGCCGGTGCCGAGGCGCAGCTCACCGGATCCCTCGCCGCCTGCGCGGGCTCCTGCGGCCCCGGGCACGTCCATCTGATCAACGGGCTCTACGACGCCCACCGCTCCATGGCCCCGGTCATCGCGCTCGCCTCGCACATCCCCAGCAGCGAGATCGGCACCAGCTACTTCCAGGAGACCCACCCCGAGCGGCTGTTCCAGGAGTGCAGCCACTACTGCGAGCTGATCTCCCACCCCCAGCAGATGCCCCGCGTGCTGCAGACCGCCGTGCAGCACGCGATCGGCCGCAGCGGGGTCAGCGTGGTGGCACTCCCCGGCGACATCGCCGCCCGCCCGGCGCCCGAGCGCGCCGAGGAGCACGCCCTGGTGACGTCCCGGCCCACGGTGCGCCCGGGTGACGCGGAGATCGACCGGTTCGCCCGCATGGTCAACGAGGCGGAGCGGGTGACGCTCTTCTGCGGCCGGGGCTGTGCCGGGGCGCACGACGAGGTGATGGCCTTCGCCGAGCTCCTGAAGGCGCCGGTGGGGCACGCCCTGCGCGGCAAGGAGTGGATTCAGTACGACAGCCCGTACGACGTCGGCATGAGCGGTCTGCTCGGTTACGGTGCGGCGTACGAGGCCACTCACGAATGCGATCTGCTGATCCTGCTGGGCACCGACTTCCCGTACGGCGCCTTCCTGCCCTCCGATGTGCGGACCGTTCAGGTGGACGTCCGCGCGGAACACCTGGGCCGCCGCTCCAAGCTGGACCTCGCCGTCTGGGGCGATGTGCGGGAGACGCTGAGCTGTCTGACGCCGAAGGTGCGTCCCAAGACGGACCGCCGCTTCCTCGACCGCATGCTGAAGAAGCACGCCGACGCGCTGGAGGGCGTGGTCAAGGCGTACACCCGCCGGGTCGACAAGCACATCCCGATCCACCCGGAGTTCGTGGCGTCGGTGCTGGACGAGGAGGCCGCCGACGACGCGATCTTCACCGTGGACACCGGGATGTGCAATGTGTGGGCCGCCCGCTATCTGTCCCCCAACGGCCGCCGCCGGATGATCGGCTCCTTCACCCACGGCTCGATGGCGAACGCGCTGCCGCAGGCGATCGGCGCCCAGTTCATGGACCGCCGCCGTCAGGTGATCTCGATGTCCGGCGACGGCGGATTCACCATGCTGATGGGTGACTTCCTCACCCTCGTCCAGTACGACCTGCCGGTGAAGGTGATCCTGTTCAACAACTCCGCGCTGGGCATGGTCGAGCTGGAGATGCTGGTCTCGGGCCTGCCCGCGCACGGCACCGGCTACCACAACCCGGACTTCGCCCAGATCGCCCGTGCCGCGGGGGTGTACGGCGAGCGGGTGGAGAAGCCCAAGCGCCTGCGGTCCGCGCTGCGCGCCGCACTGCAGCACAAGGGGCCCGCGCTCCTGGACATCGTCACGGACCCCAACGCGCTGTCCATCCCGCCCAAGATCAAGGCCGAGATGGTGACCGGCTTCGCGCTCTCGGCCGGCAGGATGGTGCTGGACGGGGGCGTCGGCAAGATGCTCCAGATGGCCCGCTCGAACCTCCGGAACGTACCGCGCCCCTGATCAGACCGCCCGCCAGACGAAGTGACCAAGTAACACAGCAGCCCCGTCGGCATCATCCGGCGGGGGCTGTTCGCGTTGGTCAGGACGCCAGTCCGGACTGCTTTGCCATGGCCAACAACTCCGGTCGGCTGCACTGGTGGAGCGTCCACAGCACGCGCAGTACTTCCCGCGCCATCGGATGGATCTCCGCCATCTGCGGGGCGACGTGGAAGGCGTACTTCAGTGCGTCCTCCGCACCCGTCAGATCCTTCGTCGCGAGGCGAGCACGGGCAGCGTCGATTGCCAACCGGCCCACACGCGACGGCTTGAGGCCCGGGGGAGGAGTCTTCAGTAGCGGGGCCGCCACTTCCGCGGCCTTGTCAGGGTGGTTCAGCTCGATCTGTGCGGCCAGCTCGTACAGCGCGGTGTTGCCCTGTCCAAACGTCAGGTTGTGCTGAAGGACATCGGGCCCAGTGACCCGCTCCGCTAGCGCCTTCGCCCGGCGCACGTGGTCCGCGGTGGCGTTCGCGTCCTCGTGGCGGGAGGCCAGAACGATGCCGCGGAGGTGAAGCGAGCCAAGGTGAACGACTCGTTCCAGATCATCACCCGGAGTCTTCTCGTACCTGACGATGGCCCGCTCGATGATCGCCAATCCATCGGAATACTCGCCGGCCGACTGGTACGTCCCCGCTTCGTTCCACGCCGCAGCAGCCGCCGCTTCGGGGTTCCAGGTCTGCTGAGCCGCCCACTGCTGGCGGCTCACGATCATGTCTGCCAGGTCCGGCTGTCGGAATCGGTGAGCGCAGGCGTAGGCACAGCTATACACGTCAGCCACGTTCCCCCACGCAACAGCGTCCCCGTCGCTCTCCATGGCCGTCGCGGTGACCTGGCCGAGCAGCTTGGGGAGGAGCTGGAGCAGCTTCAGGTAGTCGGTGTCGGCACGGAACTCAGCGGCCCGCTTGAGAGACGCTGCCAGTTCGTCGGGGGGCGGAACGTCTTCGCGTGGCAGTGTGTGCCGGCGGACGACTGTTCGGAGATCGCCCATCAGCTCATGCTGCTTCGACGGATCGGCGAAAGGATCGCCGTAGACGCGGGCCGTCGTCACCTTCAAGGCGCCTGCCGCTGCTGCCACGATTGGCGGAGTCGCCGGACGTAGTCCTGTCTCGATTTTGCTCAGGTACGAGAGCGTGATCCCCATTTGGCGGGCGAGAGCCGTTTGACTCAGCCTGCGGACCTTGCGCAATACCGCGATGTTCTCGCCCGCTGACGGTGCGCTGTGCATGGCCCAACTGTCGCACGCCAATTCGCCCGCGTCCCTATCTCCGGAGGGCCTGACGCCTCGTTGTGCAAGTTTTGTGTCAACTGACCATGATTCACCCGTCGTTACCTGGCCACACAGGGGAAACCAGTGACCGGGAGCCGCAATGACCGCCGACGAGTCGAACACCCTCGTATTCATCTATGACCGCGAGGGGACCAGCCAGACAGATCGACTGCTCGCCCGCATCGCCATCTGCCGTGCCTACTCTGCCGAGATTGGCTGGGACGTCGCGGGTCAATGGGTCGATCGCGGGGACGCCGCTGTGGGCGAACGTCGGCCGTTCTGGCAAGGCATGATCGCGGCAATGAAGCAGGAAGGCCAGGGACGCCGCACCGTGTGCCTGGTGGCGACCTGGAACCGCGTCGCGTATGAGCTGGACACCCGAGCTCATCTGCGGCAGCTCGTCACCGAAGCCGGTGGGACATGCGTGGCCGTGGAAGACGCCGCAGCACCGCCACCGCCCAACTCCCGAGACGCGGCCCTGCGCCGGATCCGCGCCAGCGGGACGCAGATCGGGCCGGGGGCGACGCTGGTCCGCCACGACGGGGCGACGTCGTGACGTGGTTCCCCAGCAGGGACGACCACCTGCCGCGACGAGAGGCGATCTCGCGTGTCGCGGCCGTGACGCCTCGCGAAAGGGCCGCCGCGCTGTGGCCGGCGCCGACCGACCGGAGTATCCCGGTTGCGGCCGGATGTGAGCACAGTGAGCCCGGTGGCGAGGGCACATGCGCCGGCGACTGCAGTAACACGGGCCCGAACTGAGTTGACGCGCTGACAGCCCGACGCGCGGCACGTATTCTCGGCTACAGGAGGTGGTCGCCATGTCGCAATGGGTAAACCCTCGTGCGGTCGACGTAGTCCGGTTCGCGAGTCGGTTCCAGGCGCCGTCAGCACTCCCGGACGATGCCTGTGGCTGCTGGGCCGGACGCAGACGCCGGTGGGGATCGCCTCACCGATCTCGGCCCCGATCCTCGGCGACTGTGCTTGTCGGTGAGGACGGCGCGATGTATGCCGTCCCGTGTAGCAGGTGCGGTGGAACGGGCGTCGTCCCGTAGGTCAGCCAGCACCCGTCAACGGCCCCGTCCGTGCGCTTCCCCGCGGCGCCGGGCGGGGCTTCCTCGTGCTATCGGGATACGCACCTTCGTCCAGTACGACAACCCGTACGACGTCGGCATGTCTGGGGCGATGTGCGGGAGACGCTGAGCTGTCTGACGCCGAAGGTGCGTCCCAAGACGGACCGCCGCCGTCAGGTGATCTCGATGTCCGGCGACGGCGGATTCACCATGCTGATGGGTGACTTCCTCGCCCTCGTCCACTCCGGAACGTACCGCGCCCCTGATCGGACCGTGGATGGCCGGGGGCGGTCAGCCGCCCCCGGCCCCCGCCTCAGCCGCTCACCGGCCTCAGCCGCAACGTCAGGATCTGGTGCGGCCGCAAGGCCAGGGTCAGTCCACCCGGGCCCGTGGCCGCCTCGTGCAGTGGGCGCTCCAGCAGGTCCGTCACCTCCGCCCCGAGCACCGGGAAGCCGGTGACCAGGGTGCCCGCCGCCCGGCCGCCCTGGGACTCGTACAGCCGCACCACCACATCGCCGCTGCGGTCCTCCGCGAGCTTGACCGACTCGATCGTGATCGCGGGGTTGTCCACCGACACCAGCGGCGCCCGCTCGGACGGTCCGGTGGGGAGGGTGCGCAGTGGCAGGTTGAGGGCGAGCCCCTCGGCGACCGCCTCGGCGACGCCCGCGCCCGGCAGCAGGGCGTAGCGGAAGCGGTGGACGCCCAGGTCGGTCTCCGGGTCGGGGCTGTGCGGGGCACGCAGCAGGGTGAGCCGCACGGTGGTGCCCAGCACCTCGCCCTCGCCCGTGCCCCCGTCCGCGCCTCCGTCCCCGTCCGCGTCCGTGCCCTCGCCCCTGTCGTGCGCCGTACGGGTCACGTCGTGGCCGTACGTGGAGTCGTTGAGCAGCGCCGCCCCGTACCCGGGCTCGGCGACCCGCAGCCAGCGGTGGGCGCAGATCTCGAACCGGGCCGCGTCCCAGCTGGTGTTGGTGTGGGTGGCGCGGTCCACATGGCCGAACTGGATCTCCGCGGTGGACACCTTGGCGTGGATGTCCAGCGGGAACGCCGCCTTGAGGACCTTCTCCGACTCCTGCCAGTCCACCTCGGTGGCGATGTCGAGGCGGCGGTTGCCCGCGGCCAGCGTCAGTTCCTGGGTGATGCGGGAGGCGCCGAAGGACCGTATGACCCGGACCGTGGCGCGCAGCGGACCGGACTCGATCAGCTCGACGGATTCGGCGTCGGTCAGATCGGTGTGGCGGCGGAGGTAGTGCCGGTCGATGTCCCAGGCGTCCCAGTGGTTGGGGTGGTCGGGGTGGAGCTGGAGGAGGTTGCCGCGGGCGCCGGGGGCCAGCACCTCACGGCTCGCGTCCAGGTCCAGCACCGAGGTGAGCAGCCCCTCGGCGTCGATGGTCACCCGCAGCCGGTCGTTGTCCAGGACGATGGACTGGCCGTCGCTCAGGGCCGTCACCGGCGGTGCCCCATGGGGTGCGCCGCTGGCGGCGGCGGGTGCCTGCGGGGCGGTCCCCACGGGTGCCGCGCCCAGCCCGGCGACCCGCACCGCGACCGCCGCCCGGCCCTCGCCCAGCGGCTGGACCGGGGCCCCGGACGGCAGGGCGGCCGCCGTCCGCGCGTCCAGGACGGCGATCTCCTCGCGCTCGTACGGCGAGGCGTTGAGTACGGCGGGCCCGCCGCCGCCCAGCGCGGCCACCGCCCCCGCGATGATCTCCTCCAGCTCGGCGAAGACCATCTCGTAGGTGTCCCGCGCCTCGCGGTGCACCCAGGCGATGGACGACCCGGGCAGGATGTCGTGGAACTGATGCAGCAGCACCGTCTTCCAGATCCGGTCCAGCTCGTCGTACGGATAGGCGTAGCCGGGCGCGTGCAGTGCGGCGGCCGTGGCCCACAGTTCGGCCTCCCGCAGCAGATGCTCGCCGCGCCGGTTGCCCTGCTTGGTCTTGGCCTGGGTGGTGTACGTGGCCCGGTGCAGCTCCAGATACAGCTCGCCCGACCACACCGGTGCCTTGGCCCCGTACTCCCGCTCGGCCTCGGCGAAGAACTCCGAAGGTGGCTGGATCTCGACGGTCGGCGAGCCCTCCAGGGAGACGAGCCGCCGCGCCTTCTCCAGCATCTCGCGGGTCGGGCCGCCACCGCCGTCGCCGTAGCCGAAGGGCACCAGCGAGCGCGTGGCCAGCCCCTTGTCGGCGAAGTTCTTCTCGGCGTGGGCGAGTTCGGAGGCGCTGAACCGGGCGTTGTAGGTGTCCACCGGCGGGAAGTGGGTGAAGACCCGGGTGCCGTCGATGCCCTCCCACCAGAAGGTGTGGTGCGGCATCTTGTTGGACTGGTTCCACGACAGCTTCTGGGTGAGGAACCACCTCACCCCCGCCAACTTGGCGAGCTGCGGGAAGGCGGCCGTGTAGCCGAAGGAGTCCGGCAGCCAGATCTCCTCGGTGTCCACCCCCAGCTCCTCCAGGAAGAACCGCTTGCCGTGCACGATCTGCCGGGCCAGCGCCTCACCGCCGGGCATATTGGCGTCCGACTCGACCCACATCGAGCCCACCGGCGCCCAGTTGCCGTCCGCCACCGCCTTCTTGATCCGCTCCCAGATATGCGGCTGGTGCTCCTTGACCCAGGCGTACTGCTGCGCCTGTGAACAGGCGAAGACCAGCTCCGGGTACTCGCCCGCGAGCGCGGTGACATTGGCGAAGGTGCGGGACGCCTTGCGCACCGTCTCGCGCAGCGGCCACAGCCACGCCGAGTCGATATGGGCGTGTCCGGCCGCCGAGACCCGGTGCGCGCTGGAGTGCGCGGGACGGCCGAGCGCGTCGGTCAGCTCGGCGCGGGCGGCGGCCGCCGTGCCGGGGACGTCGTGGAGGTCGAGTGCGTCCAGCGCGTTCTCCAGGGCACGCAGGATCTCATGGCGGCGCGGCCGGTCCTCCGGCAGCTCGTGCATCAGCTCCGAGAGCACCTCGATGTCCAGGACCAGATGCCAGACGGTCTCGTCGAGGACGGCCAGCTCGGCCGAGGCGAAACGGTACAGCGGCTCGTCCCCGGCGGTCAGCACATCGCCGAGCCGGGTCGGAATGAAGCCGTCGCGCAGCACGGACGGGTTGGCGGCGGCCTCCAGCAGCAGCCGTACGGTCTCGCCACCGGCCGCGGGGGCGGCTACGGGGATGTGGCGGTTGCGCGGATGGATGCCCTTGATCGGCACGCCCTCCGCGTCGTACACCAGCCCCTCGGCCTGGAACCCCGGGGCGTCGTCGGTGAAGCCCGGGTCGATGACGGCCTCCACCCGCCGCCCCGCCCAGCCCTCGGGCACCGCGCCCTCCAGCCGGAACCACCAGGTCGACCACGGACTGCCCCAGTCCGTGCCGGTGGTGAACGGCTCGTAGGTGCCCGCCAGCGCCTCCGCGACCGGCACCGGCTCACCGGGGGTACGCCACGCGGAGAGGGTGAGCGGCACCCGGGCCGTGTACTGGGCGGGCCTGATGAACTGGCGCAGCGCGCGGTCCAGGCGCCCCTCCACCAGTGGTCGGTCGTCGTGCATCACGGCTCCTCGGTTCGAGCTCGGGGGATCACTCAGCGGATCACTCCCAACAGTTCCCTCGGTGTGTGGGGGGCAACACGCGGGCATGCATTTCCGTGAGCGTGTTCGACGACATTCGACGCTGGCCGCCGTCAGGGGGCGGCCGGGGCGGGGGAGGATGAAGCGTCAGCCTGTACGGCCGGGCCGGGGGCATGGGCAGGGCCGGCCGGATGCGGGGCCGAAGGCTGCGGAGGCCGTTCCGGAGGGTGTTCCGGAGGCCGTTCCGGAGGCCGTTCCGGTGGAGTGCGGCCCGGTCCTGAGCAAGCGATTGGCGCACGACGATCTCGCGGGGGTGGCACGGGTCCGCGCGGAGCTGCGCGAGATGCTGCGGCACTGGGGCGGGCCCGGCCGGGCCGATCTGGCCGAGCTGCTCACCAGCGAGCTGGTGACCAACGCGCTGGTGCACACCGACCGTGGTGCGCAGGTCACGGCCTCGATGGGGGACGGGCCGGGCGCGCGCGTCACCGGGCGATTACGGGTGGAGGTGCGGGACTTCGTGTCCCGGCACCCGACGCTGCGCGACCGGCCCGCCGAGGACAGCACATCCGGGCGCGGACTGCTGCTGGTGCATACGCTCGCGGACGCCTGGGGCGTGCGGGCGCACGGGGTGGGCAAGGTCCTGTGGTTCGAACTCGAAGCCGAGGGCGTTCCGTAGCCGCGTCCCATCGACGCGTGGCGCGGACGTCGTGGCGCGGACGTTGCGGCGCGGACGTTGTGGCGCGCGTCGGCGCCTTGCGCGGTACGGACCCGCCGGGCGGCGGGCGGGGATCCGTGGCCCCCGCCCTTGCCGCTGCCTCAGCCCCGCTCAGCCGAAGGCGCGCTCGATCTGCGCCAGCTTCTCCTCGAGGGAGTCCAGCCGCGGGAGGGTGAGGGTGTCGTCCTCGGCCGTGAGGTCGATGGTGTGGGAACGGTCGGCCTCGGAGTCCTTGTCCTTCTCACCGAAGCCGAAGCTGAAATCCCGATCGCGGTCCTTGTTCCGGTCGCGGTCCAGGTCATGGCCCAGGTCGCCGGTCGCGGACTCGGCGCCGCCCGCGGAGCGCAGGGCGGGCCGGGCGGAGGCGGCGGCCAGCTGGGCCTGCTCCGCGGCCCCGGCGGTCTCCAGCACCTTCTCGCCTATGGCAGGCTCCGAACTGAGCTGTGCGGGCGGCGGGGTGGCGGCGGTGACCTCCACCTGACGGCCACCGCGGCGGCCCCACATCCGGTGCTGCCGGTTGAGCGCCCGGATCCGGGCCCGGTCCAGCTTCTCCTGGTCGCGCCGGCGGGTGCGGTTGTGCTCCTTCTCGCGCCGGTCCTCGCGGACCTCCTCGACGGCCTCGTCCAGCGTCCGCACGCCCTCGAGCAGCATCAGCGACCAGGCGGCGAAGGTCTCGCGCGGAGCGCGCAGCCAGCGGACGACGCGGATCTGCGGCAGCGGCCGCGGCACCAGGCCCTGCTCGCGCAGCGCGGCCCGGCGGGTCTGCTTCAGGGCCCGGTCGAAGAGGACCGCCGCCGAGAGCGACATGCCCGCGAAGAACTGCGGAGCGCCCGCGTGGCCCATGCCGCGCGGCGCGTGCACCCAGTTGAACCAGGCCGCGGCGCCCGCGAACAGCCACACCAGCATGCGCGAGCCGAGCGCGGCGTCACCGTGGCTGGCCTCCCGCACCGCCAGCACCGAGCAGAACATCGCCGCGCCGTCGAGCCCGAACGGCACCAGGTACTCCCAGCCGTTGGTCAGCGCCAGGTTCTCCCGCCCGAAGCCCACCAGGCCCTGGAAGGAGAGCGCCGCGGCCACCCCGGCGCAGCAGAACAGCAGGATATAGGCGGCCATCCCGTAGATGGCCTCCTTACGGCGCCGACGCTCTTCGCTGCGCTCCCAGGAGTCGGTGATGACGCTCTCGTCCTTCTTCCGTCGGCCGCGCGCGAGGACAACCGCCGCCCCCACGACGCCGGCGAGCGCCACGACGACTGGCAGAACCAGCGATATGTCGGTCAGTCTCATCCGGTGCCCCTTGATTGGCTTCCATGAAGTTCTGGCCGCAGTACGGCCTACCGCGCGCGACATCCTGGCGGAATCCTGCCGGGCCTCGAGCGGTTTTGGGACAAGAGGCCGCCAAGTAGGCGGGGGGACACGCGAATAGGTGCGATGCGATCCGAACACTCGCGCTGTGCAAGCGGCTTGATTCTATTCACGGAACCCGATCGCGGGTAATCCGACCGATCGGCTTGCCGGTCGAGCTACGGTCCGTGTACGAGGAGCAACGTTACTGCGACCTTAAATGATGTTTACGGGCTTTGCCCGGGGGCGGCCTCCGCATATCGTTTCGATGGGATGTCAGGAGGACCGGAGTGGATCAGTCCGAAGCACAGGCGGCGATGGAGCCGCTGCCCTCCTGCGGCGCGCCCGCGGCACGCAGGTCCCCGCGCCGGCACTCGGTGCGCGGCCAGATCCTGGACGCCCTGCGGGACGCGTTGGCCGGCGGTGAGCTGACCCCGGGCGAGGTGTACTCCGCACCGGTGCTCGCCGAGCGCTTCGGCGTCTCTCCCACCCCCGTACGGGAGGCCATGCAGCAGCTCGCGGGCGAGGGCGCCGTCGAGGTGGTGCCCAACCGGGGCTTCCGGGTCGCCCGCCGCAGCGAGCGCGACCTGGCCGAGCTGGCGGAGGTACGGGCGCTGCTGGAGGTTCCGGTGATGCTCAGCCTGGCGGAGGCGATCGCGCCCGAGCGCTGGGCCGGGCTGCGGCCCTTTGCCGAGGCGACGGCGGCGGCCGCCGTAAGGGGCGATCGGGCCGCCTACCTGGAGTCGGACCGCACCTTCCACCAGACGGTGCTCGGCTTGGCCGGAAACCAGCAGCTCGTGATCGTCGCCGACGATCTGCACCGCCGCGCACAGTGGCCCCTGGCCTGCGGCCGCACCACGCGCACCGCCGACCTCGTCGCCGACGCGAAGGAGCACATGGCCCTCCTCGACGCCCTGGCCGCCCGCGACCTCGACACGGTCGAATCCCTCACCAGGGCCCACTTCGCCCCGACGGTCTGAGGGTTGAGGACCGAGGGCCGAGGGCTGGGGTCCGAAGGCTGGGGTCCGAGGTCCGAGGTCTGAGGGCTGGGAGCTGGGGGCCAGTAGGAGGCGTCCGGCGGTTCTTGGCGCCTGCGGCGGGCTGTTCCCCTCCCCGCCCCTTCCCTCAACTGGGGCTCCGCCCCAGGCCCCGGGGCCTGGGGCGGAGCCCCAGCCATGCGGCGGAGCCCGCATATCGATGCTGAGGGAAGGGGCGGGGGCGGGGAAGGCATCGATATGCGGCTCCGCCCGCGTGGTCCGCCGGATGCCCCGCAGGGGCTGGGGGCGTACGGGTCGTCCCGCGCCCCCGGCCGGGTTCGCCCCGGGGCATGCTGTGGTTCTCCCGGGGCGAGCCGGGGCCGGTCAGTCGGCGGTTTCCTCGGGGGACAGTTGTTCCGCGAGCCAGACGGGGACGCCGCCCAGGAGGCGGACCAGGCGGCCGGCCTCGGTGCGGAGGCGGGTGGCCTCGTCGGGGTCGGGTTCCACGTCGGCCAGGGCGGCCAGGGCCGGGGCGATGCCGACCAGGTAGCCCAGCTCCTCACGGATCCGCAGCGACTCCGCGAAGCCGTGCCGAGCGTCGGGCAGATCGCCGTCCGCCTCCGCCATGGCGGCCAGATGGCGCCAGGTGAACGAGCGCAGCAAGGTGTCGCCGTGCGCCGCCGCGCCCGCGTGGGCGCGCTGGAAGGCGGCCAGGGCGCCGGTCGGGTTGTGGGCGAGGTGCTGGGAGATCAACCCGCGCCGGAAGTCCAGCAGCGGCCGGATCGGGGAGCCCGGTGAGAGCAGCGCGGCGGCCCGGCCGAGCGCGGTCCGCGCCTCGTCGGCCCGGTCCCGCACTCCGAGCAGCGTGGACGCGTACGCCAGATAGCCCCGCTCGCACGCGGTCGCGCCGCGCTCGGTGTCGGTGAGCGCGAGCGCCTCCGCCGCCCGCAGGGCGTCCTCGGCCGCGTCCCAGCCGGTCGAGGTGTACATGCACCGTTCGGTCAGGACGATGCTGCGCTTGAGCGCGGCCGAGGCGTCGTCCGCCGCCCGTGGGGTGAGCAGCTCGGCGGCGTCCTTCCAGCAGCCGCGCGAGCGCAGCCGCCATACCGCCGTGTCGAGTGGGTCGTCCACAAGCGGGTCGAGCCCGCGCCCCGTTCTTACCTCGGAATGGGAACCTGACGATCCAGGTGGTGACATGGCGGTGTCCGCCACATTGCCCTCCCCAAGCGCGCCATCGAGCCGGAAGCTGTGGGCGAATCTCAGCACGAATGCGCGCGCCCGGCCAAGAGGTTGGTGTGAATGAATTCACAAACCCCTGGCAAGGGTGATGTCGCGGTGGGGCCCGGAGGCGCGCTCCGGGCGCTCCCGCGGGCGCCACCGCAGACGCCTGACCAGGCGCCTGCGCACACGCTTCCCCAGACGCCTCCGCGCCGCGTCAGCTCATGCGCAGCGCGAGGAAGAAGTCCAGCTTGTCCTCCAGGCGCGACAGCTCGCGCCCGGTCAGCTGCTCGATCCGGCCGACCCGGTAGCGCAGCGTGTTGACGTGCAGGTGGAGCCGGGCGGCACAGCGCGTCCAGGAGCCGTCGCAGTCCAGGAACGCCTTCAGGGTCGGGATCAGCTCGGCCCGGTGGCGCCGGTCGTACTCGCGCAGCGGATCCAGCAGCCGGGCGGTGAAGGCGCGCCGCACATCGTCCGGGACGAAGGGGAGCAGCAGTACGTGCGAGGCCAGCTCCTGGTGCCCGGCCGCGCACACTCGCCCGGGGCGCGCGGCGGCCACGCGCCGGGCGTGCCGGGCCTCCTCCAGGGCGCCCCGCAACCCGTCCGCGGAGTGCACGGCGGCGCTGACGCCGAGGGTCAGCCTGCCGTCGCCGTCCAGGCCCCGGGAGAGCGGCTCCCGGACGGCGGCGAGCAGCGCGTCGGCCTGTACCTCTTCCGTCTCCGGGTGGCCCGTGGCGCCGTCCGACGGGCCGTTGAAGAGCGCCGGGAGGGGGACGAGCGCCACCGCCTCGTCACCGGTGTGCGCCACGGCGATCCGGTCCGAGGGCTCCGGCCCGGTCGCGTACGGGTCGACCAGGATCTCCTCCAGCAGCGACTGGGCCACCTGGCCGCCGGGGATGCCATCGGGGACGCCCCTGCTCTCCGGTGAGGAGCCCTCCCGCGCGCCCCGGTCCCGCGCTACGCCTTCCCGTCCGTCCCGGCCCCATCCGTCCCGGCCCCATCCGTCCCGGCCCCATCCGTCCCGGCCCCGCGCGCTCCCGTCCCATGGGGCGCCGTCTCGCGTGGCACCCTCGCGCGTCCCGCCGTCCGCGCCCTTCCGCGCGCTGCCCAGCCGCGTCCCGCCGTCCGCGCCGTACTGCTGCTCCGCCGTGACGCCCCACTCCACCCGGGCCACCACCACCTGCCAGTGCGGCGCCGTGCCGAGGCCCGGCAGCAGCACCGGGGCGGCCACCCGCAGCCGGGCCGCGATCTCGGCGGGCGGCGCGCCCGACTGGACCAGCTCCAGCACCTCCTGGGCGAGCCTGCGCCGCACCGTGCGGGAGGCGTTCCGCCGGTCGCGCTCGACCGCGATCAGCTGGGTGACCCCGTAGAGCAGATCCAGCCGCTCCTCCGGCCATTCGTCGGCGTCCGCGCCGACCGCCAGCACCCAGTCGGACAGCACGGTCTCGCGCACGTCGTCGCCGGGGTCACCGCTGCGGATGGGGAAGAGGGAGTACGTCATGCCGTCCGCGGCGGTCAGCCGGTGCGGGCCGCGCCGCCCGTCGCGGCGGGCGGCCAGTTGCTCGCCCGCCAGCTGGGCGCCGACCGCCGCGGGCGGCTCCGCGGCCGCTCCGGCGGCGGTCGGGCCCGCGATCCGGCGGCCGGTGGGGGAGAGCACCCACGCGGTCAGGTCCAGGTCGGAACGGAGCAGGTCCAGGACGACCTCGGGGCCGCCGCCCGCGGGCCCGGACGTCATCATCCGGCGGTGCCGGTCGACGACCGCGGCCAGGTCCCCGGCCCGCTCGCCGGAGACCTGGCGCACCACATGCTCGGTGATCGTGGCGAACGCGACGTCCTCGACCACGGAGAACAGCGGCAGCCGATGGCGGCCGCAGGCCAGCACCAGATCCTCGGGCACGGCCCCCAGCTCCGCCTCGCCCGCCGCGAGACCCGCCACCCCGGCCGCCGCGAGGATGCGGACGAACGGCTCGGAGTCCTCCGGCTCATGCCACCAGGCGAGTCCGGTCAGCACCAGCTCGCCCCCCGAGAGATAGCGGCTGGGGTCGCGCAGATCGGTGGTCATCACGCCGCGCACGGTACGGTCCAGCTCGTCCTCGCCGCCGAGCAGACGCAGCCCCAGGGTGTCGTTCTCCAGCAGTGCGCGCAGCCGCATGTGATGCCAGCCGATCTTGTTCCGTGTCGCCGGTCGAATACCGCGAGGTTTCCGGTCCCCGCTGTTCGTTCGAATCTACAAGGCCTGGCCCCTGGCCAGCCAATTGCTTCATGTCTTTGGTGACTGCACCATGTGGCCCACACCTCGGTCTACTGGCGTTGAGCCGTGTGCAGAGTTCCTGGAGGGGAGCCCCTCCCGACGACGCCGACGCCGACGCCGACGATTCGAGAAGAGAGACCCATGGACTTTTTGCGCCCCGCCGGCTGGGAGGAGGCGCTCGCCGCGAAGGCCGAGCACCCCACCGCCGTGCCCATCGCGGGCGGCACCGATGTGATGGTCGAGATCAACTTCGATCACCGGCGGCCCGAGTATCTGCTCGATCTGACGCGCGTCGCCGAACTGGCCGAGTGGGAGGCCACCGACCGTACGGTCCGGCTGGGCGCGGGCGTTCCGTACACCCGGATCATCGAGGAGCTCCGGACCGAGCTGCCGGGCCTCGCGCTCGCCGCGCACACCGTCGGCTCACCGCAGATCCGCAACCGCGGCACCGTCGGCGGCAACCTCGGCGCCGCCTCGCCCGCCGGGGACGCCCACCCCGCGCTGCTGGCGGCCGGGGCCGAGGTGGAGGTCGCGTCGGTGCGCGGCACCCGGCGGATCCCGGTCGAGGAGTTCTTCACCGGGGTCAAGCGCCACGTCCTGGAGCCCGATGAGCTGATCCGGGCGGTGCACATCCGACGAGCGGACGGTCCGCAGCAGTTCTCCAAGGTCGGCACCCGCAATGCCATGGTGATCGCGGTCTGCGCCTTCGCCGTCGCGCTCCATCCGCGCACCCGCACCGTGCGCACCGGCATCGGATCGGCCGCGCCCACGCCGGTACGGGCCCGGGAGGCCGAGGAGTTCCTGGGCGCGGCGCTGGACGAGGGCGGCTTCTGGGACAGCGGCGCGCCCCTCGACCCGTCGGTCGTCCGGCGCTTCGTCGAGCTGTGCGCCGGGGCCTGCCGCCCGATCGACGACGTACGCGGCACCGCCGCCTACCGCCGCCACGCGGTGGGGGTCATGGCGCGCCGCACGCTCGGCTGGACCTGGGAGGCGTATCGCGAGGGAGAGGGGAGGACCGCACAGTGCGCGTGAACATGACGGTCAACGGGCGGCCGTACGAGGCCGATGACGTCTGGGAGGGCGAGTCCCTGCTGTACGTGCTGCGCGAGCGGCTGGGGCTTCCTGGTTCGAAGAACGCCTGTGAGCAGGGCGAATGCGGTTCCTGCACGGTCCGTCTTGACGGGGTGCCGGTATGCGCCTGTCTGGTGGCGGCGGGGCAGGCCGAGGGCAGCGAGGTGGTCACCGTCGAGGGGCTCGCGGACCACGCCCGGCAGCGGTCCGGCGAAGCGGCTGGAGCCGTCTGCCCCGGTGAGCCCGAGGAGGGTCACCCGGGGACGCCAGGGACAACCCGGCATCCCGAGCCGACCCGCCCTGGGCAGGTCGCCCCGCTGGCCCCGGTCCAGCAGGCGTTCATCGACGCGGGCGCCGTCCAGTGCGGCTTCTGCACTCCCGGGCTGCTGGTGACCGCCGATGAGCTGCTGGAGCGCAATCCCGACCCCTCCGACGCCGACATCCGCGAGGCGCTCTCCGGCAACCTCTGCCGCTGCACCGGCTACGAGAAGATCCTCGACGCGGTCCGGCTCGCGGCCGCCCGCACCGGGGAGGCGGTCTGACCATGGCAGCAGACCGCACCGCCAGTGCCCCCGCCACCCTCACCCAGGCCACCGGCGCCACCCGGGGGACCGTCGGCGAGTCCACCCCGCGCCCGGACGGCACCCTCAAGGTGACCGGCGAGTTCGCGTACTCCTCGGATCTGTGGCATGAGGACATGCTGTGGGGCTTCACCCTCCGCAGCCCCTACGCCCACGCCGCGATCCGGTCCGTCGACACCGCCGAGGCGCTCGCCCTGCCCGGGGTGTACGCCGTCATGACGCATGACGATCTGCCCGCCGGGACCCACTACGGCCTGGAGATCCACGACCAGCCGGTGCTCGCCAAGGACCGGGTCCGCTTCCACGGCGAGCCCGTCGCGATCGTCGCGGCCGACCACCCCGAGACCGCCCGCCGCGCCGCCGCCCGGATCGCGGTGGAGTACGAGGAGCTGCCGCTGGTCGTGGACGAGGCCACCGCCACCGCACCGGACGCTCCGCTGCTCCACCCGGGCCGCCGGGACCACCACGCGTCCCATGTCCCGCATCCGAACATCGTGCACCGCCAGCCCATCCGGCGCGGCGATGTCGCCGCCGCCCGCGCCCGCGCCGATGTGGTGGTCCGCCGGGACTACGAGGTGGGCATGCAGGACCAGGCGTTCCTCGGCCCGGAGTCGGGGCTCGCGGTGCCCGCCGAGGACGGCGGGGTGGACCTCTACATCGCCACCCAGTGGCTGCACGTGGACCGCGACCAGCTCGCCCCGGTGCTCGGGCTGCCCGCCGACAAGGTGCGGCTGACGCTCTCCGGCGTCGGCGGGGCGTTCGGCGCGCGCGAGGACCTGTCCATGCAGGCCCACGCCTGTCTGCTGGCGCTGCGCACCGGACGGCCCGTCAAGATCGTCTACAACCGCTACGAGTCCTTCTTCGGCCATGTCCACCGCCACCCCGCCAAGCTCACCTACGAACACGGCGCGACCCGCGACGGCACGCTGCTCTACGTCCAGTGCCGCATCGTCCTGGACGGCGGCGCGTACGCCTCCTCCTCCCCGGCGGTGGTCGGCAACGCCGCCTCCCTGTCCATCGGCCCCTACGTCGTCGGGAATGTGGATGTCGAGGCCATCGCCCTCTACTCCAACAACCCGCCCTGCGGTGCGATGCGCGGCTTCGGCGCCGTCCAGGCCTGCTTCGCCTACGAGGCCCAGATGGACGCGGTGGCGGCCGAACTCGGCCTGGACCCGGTGGAGTTCCGGCAGCGCAACGCCATGTCGCAGGGCGCCACCATGCCCACCGGGCAGCTGGTCGACTCCCCGGCCCCGGTCGCCGAGCTGCTGCGCCGCGTCAAGGCGCTGCCGATGCCGCCCGAGCGCGACTGGGAGGCGGCGGGCGGCCCGGTGGACGTACGGGCCCTGCCGGGCGGGCTGTCCAACACCACCCACGGCGAGGCCGTGGTGCGCGGGGTGGGCTATGCGGTCGGCATCAAGAACGTCGGCTTCTCCGAGGGCTTCGACGACTACTCCACGGCCCGGATCCGGCTGGAAGTGATCGGTGGCGAGCCGGTCGCCCTGGTGCACACCGCGATGGCCGAGGTCGGCCAGGGCGGTGTCACCGTGCACACCCAGATCGCCCGCACCGAACTGGGCGTCGACCGGGTCACCCTCCACCCGGCCGACACCCGGGTCGGCTCGGCGGGCTCCACCTCCGCGTCCCGCCAGACGTATATGACGGGCGGCGCCGTCAAGCACGCCTGCGAGGCGGTCCGGGCGGAGGTGCTGCGGCGCGGCCGCGAGCGGTTCGGCGCCTCCCACCCCGCGTGGGCGGAGCCCGAACGGCTGCGGCTGGAGGACGGCAAGGTGGTCACCGACGGCGGCGAGGTGATCGGCGACCTCGCCGGGATCCTCGGCGACGAGGCGATCGACCTGGAGCGGGAGTTCCGGCACCGGCCGACCGAGCCGTTCGATCTGCGCACCGGACAGGGCTTCGGCCATGTGCAGTACTCCTTCTGCGCCCACCGCGCGGTCGTCGAGGTCGACACCGAGCTGGGCCTGGTCAAGGTGGTCGAGCTGGCGGCCGCGCAGGACGTGGGCAAGGCGATCAATCCGCTGTCGGTGGTCGGGCAGATCCACGGCGGTTCGACGCAGGGGCTCGGGCTCGCCGTGATGGAGGAGATCGTCGTCTCGCGGGACGGGGCGCGGGTGCGCAACCCGTCGTTCACGGACTATCTGATCCCCACCATCCTCGACACCCCGGCCATGCCGGTGGAGGTGCTGGAGCTGGCCGACGACAACGCCCCGTACGGGCTGCGCGGCGTCGGCGAGGCGCCGACGCTCTCCTCCACCCCGGCCGTCGTCGCCGCCATCCGCGCCGCCACGGGCCGCCCACTGAAGCGGGTGCCCGTCCGCCCGGAACATCTGACCGGCGGCTGAGGGCAGATTTCGCGGGTCCGGCGCGTTGACGCGAATATAGGCGGCCTGTACATGGCCGTCCGAGGAGCTGATCACCATGCTGGACATCGCCGCCGAGCTGCACCGCTGGTGCGCGGAGGGCCGGGATTTCGCCGTCGCCACCGTGGTCTCCGTGGGCGGCAGCGCACCCCGGCTGCCCGGCGCCGCCCTTGCCGTGGACGCGGAGGGCACGGCGGTCGGAAGTGTGTCCGGCGGCTGTGTCGAGGGCGCGGTGTACGAGCTGTGCCAGGAGGCGCTGCGCACCGGCGAGAGCGTGCGGGAGACCTTCGGCTACTCCGACGAGGACGCCTTCGCGGTCGGCCTGACCTGCGGCGGGGTCATAGATGTCCTGGTCAGCCCGGTTCGGGCGGCCGACCGCGACCTGCGCCCGGTGTTCGCCGAGGCCGCGTCCGCCGCCGCCGAGGGCCGGACGACCGCGCTGGCCCGGATCGTGGACGGCCCGCCCGAGCTGCTGGGCCGCGCCCTGCTCGTCCGCGCGGACGGCGGCTGGGACGGCACCCTGGGCGGCCACCCCGAGCTGGACCGTACGGCCGCCGCAGAGGCCCGTGGCCTGCTGGACGCGGGGCGCACCGCGACCGTGGAGATCGGCGCCGAGGGGAGCCGCTGCGGGCGGCCCGTCACGCTGCTCGCCGAGTCCAGCGTGGAGCCGCCGCGCATGATCGTCTTCGGGGCGGTGGACTTCGCCAGTGCGCTGGTGCGGATCGGGAAGTTCCTGAACTACCACGTCACGGTCTGCGACGCCCGTCCGGTCTTCGCGACCGGGCCGCGCTTCCCGGACGCCGACGAGGTGATAGTCGACTGGCCGCACCGCTATCTCGACCGGACCGAGGTGGACGGCCGCACGGTGCTGTGCGTGCTCACCCACGACCCGAAGTTCGACGTCCCGCTGCTGGAGCGGGCGCTGCGGCTGCCCGTGGCGTACGTCGGCGCGATGGGCTCCGCCCGCACCCACCGGGACCGGCTGCGGCGGCTGCGCGAGGCCGGTGTGGGCGAGCCGGAGCTGGCCCGGCTGCGCTCCCCGATCGGGCTGGACCTCGGCGCCCGTACGCCCGAGGAGACCGCGCTGTCCATCGCGGGCGAGATCGTCGCGAACCGGCGGGGCGGCAGCGGAACGCCGCTGACGGGTGCCCGGACCCCGATCCACCACGACACCCGGGCGCCCTCGGACCGGATCGGCTCGGTCGCCTGAAACGCCGTCGGACGCCGTCGCCCGAGACTCCGCGCACCTGAAATCGCATCAGATCACAGAAGGATCGTCTGACATAAGGCCACTCCTGAGCGGGAAAAACCCTCCGCCATCTGGCGGAAGGTTCATTTGCCGGGTGCCGGTTCCTGAGTGAGAGTCAGAAACCGACCTTGGTCCTGCCGCCCCCTGGAGTGCGCACGTGCGTAAGAGACGCAAGATCCTCACCGTGTCGACGGCCGTCGTGGCCGCGGCCACCCTGCCCCTGTTGATCAGCCCCGTGGTGAGCGCGGCCGTGTCGGAGGACGACGACGAGTCCCCGCGCGTGGCCCGCCTCTACGCCCCGCCCCCCGACCGGGACTCCTACCGCCAGGTGGCCCGGCTCGCCTGGCGGGGCGACTTCCGTGACTCCGCCGGGCTCCTCGCCATGGTGCGGACGCCGCACGCGGTCTGGTACGGGGACGAGACCCCGGAGCAGGTCACGCGGCTGGTCCGCCGGACGGCGCGGAGCGCGGGCTGGCAGGGGCGGCTGCCGGTCCTCGCCCTCTACAACATCCCGGGCCGTGACTGCGGCAGCTACTCGAGCGGGGGAGCCGACGGCCTCGCCGCGTACCAGGCGTGGATCGACGCCGTCGCCGAGGGCATCGGCGACCGCAAGGTGATGATCGTCCTCGAACCCGATTCGCTGGCGCTGCTGCCCTCCGACTGCGCCGACGCCTCGAACGCCGAAGAGACCGCCGTCGAGTCGCAGCAGCCGGAGCAGACCGCCGTCGGGGAACTGCCCGCCGCCGAGGAGTCGCCCGCCGTCGAGGCATCGCCCACCGAGCTGCCGCCGCTGCCCGACCCCGGCGCCGCCACGGCCCCGCCCGCCGCATCGGCCGCCTCCGGCACCGGCGAGGAGGCCGCGCAGTCCACCGACTCGCAGCCCACGGACGCGCGCCCCGCCGCCGCCGAGAACACGGCCCCCAAGCCCCCGGAGGCCGCCGACCCCGAGCCCGCCGCGTCCCAGAGCCCCGACCCCGAGCCCTCCGCCGAGCAGCCCGGCACCCTGCCCGAGCTGCCCCCGCTGCCCACGCCCGACCCCGTGACCCCCGAGGACGGGAGCGACACCGGTGACCTGGACACCCCGGTGGTCGAGGACCCGGAGACCGCCGCCCGCTACTCCGAGATCAACTACGCGGTCGACGTCCTCAGCGCGCTCGGCAACGCGTCGGTGTACCTGGACGCGGGCCACTCCGGCTGGCACTCCGTCAGCAGTATCGTGCCCCGGCTGATCAAGGCCGGGATCGACCGCGCCACCGGCTTCGCCCTCAATGTCTCCCACTACCAGACCGACCCGGACAGCGCCTGGTACGGCCGGCTGGTCTCCTCCTGCCTCGCCTACGCCGACGAGGGCGGGGACCCCGAGGACTGCGCCGAGCAGAGCTGGTCGCGGCGGCATGTCCGCCGCTGGCTGCGCCATCACGTACCGGACGACCCGGCCCGTATGAAGCACTACGTCACCGACACCAGCCGCAACGGCCAGGGCCCCTGGACCCCGAGGGCCGCGACCCACCGCCACAACGACGTCCAGTCATGGTGCAACCCGCCGGGCCGGGGTCTGGGCCGCCGCCCCACCACCCGTACCGGCGAGGCACTGCTGGACGCCGCGCTGTGGGTGAAGACGCCGGGCGAGTCGGACGGGCGCTGCCTGCGCGGCACCGACGGGCCCCTGGACCCGGTGCGCGGGACCGTCAACCCCGAGGCGGGGGAGTGGTTCCCCGAGCAGGCGCTGGAGCTGGTGCGCTACGCGGACCCGGCGGTCCACGTCTTCCGCCGGCCCCACGGCCGCTGACGCCCGGCGGTCAGCCCGCCGGATTGTGCCGGACGAGGGCGTCGACCAGGCCGGACGAGGTGTTCGGGAAGTCCATCGGAACGATCCCGAGCCCGATCCAGCTCTGTGCCTCGGCGCCCTCCAGGAACGATTTCACCCGCGGGTTCAGCCGGTCCGAGTTGGAGCGGGGCGGCAACAGGGCGGCGGTGGAGACGTAGTTGATGAAGAGCTTGCCGGGCTGGGCCGCCGCCTTGCGGAACTGCGCCTCGATCTTCGGGTACTTGCCGATCGGCTCCGCCATGTAGTCGTCCTGGATGTCGAAGAGCGCGCCGTCGCCGTACCGCACCCCCGGCATGTCGTCCGAGTCGGCGAGCAGCACCACCCTGCCCCGGGCCTGACCCAGGGCGGGGAGGGTGGTGTCCAGGCGGAACAGGGAGCGCCAGCCCTTGTCGTCCAGATAGATGTCGAAGATCCGGCGGAACTCCGCGGCGCTCTCCTCCGAGTACTCCTGCTTGACCCGCATCAGCACCGTCTCCGACGGATGCGCGGAGAGGAAGGAGCGGCAGGCGCCGAGCACGTCGTCGAAGTTGAGGTTCTGGTAGAAGGCGCCGTGGTGGATGGGGAAGGCGTTCTCGAAGGCGCGGCAGCGGATGTCCAGGAAGCGGATGCCACTGGCCAGCTGGTCGGCGATGGTGGTGTTCTGACACTCCGTCCACGGACCGCCGAAGCGGGCGCCGGAGTCGTGGGTTCCGGGCAGGGTCAGCCGCTGGACCGGAGTGGCGTCGGCGATGGCCGACAGCCAGTCCTGGGCGGCGGTCGCCCTGGGCGGCGCGGCGGTGGCCGTCGCGGTGCCGCCGACGGCGGTGACCAGCCCCGCGGTGGACAGTGCGGCCGCGCCCCTGAGGAACCCTCGCCGGTCCATACGCCCACTCCCGTCGCTCGCCCGCCGGTGCCGTGCCGCACGGCATCGAAGCACAAACGGCATGGAGGAGCTACGGAAAACGGCTGAATCAGCGGTTCATCGAGGGATTCCCTAGAACCGCCGGAGAGGTGTTACGCCGTCAGAGCCAGTCGCGGCGCTTGAAGATGAGGTACAGGCTGACGCAGACCACCGCCATCAGCAGGATCGCGAACGGGTAGCCCAGCACCCAGTGCAGCTCGGGCATATGGGTGAAGTTCATCCCGTAGATGGTGCCGACCAGGGTGGGGGCGAACAGGATGGCCGCCCAGGCGGAGATCTTCTTGACCTCCTCGTTCTGCTCGAAGCCCGCCTCGGCCAGCGCCCGCATCTCGGCGTTCTGCTGCTGGGTCACCAGGGTGGCGTTGACCGCGAGGATGTCGGTGAGGGCGGAGCGGAAGCCGTCCACACGCTCGCTGGTGTGGGTGACGTGGTCGGCCACGTCCCGCAGATAGCGCCGGAGCTCCTCATCGGTGCCGTACTTGTCGAAGCCCGCCATCAGCCCGTGCAACATCCCGACCAGCGGCCGGGTGGCGCGCTGGAACTCCACCATTTCGCGGGAGAGCTCATAGATGCGCCGCGAGACCTCGGGATCGCCGCGGAAGACCTCGGTCTCGATCTCGTCGATGTCGTTCTGCACCCCCGCCACGACGGGGGCGTAGCCGTCCACGGCCGCGTCGAGGATCGCGTACAGCACGGCCTCGGGGCCCAGCGCCAGCAGCTCGGGGGTGGACTCCATCCGGGCGCGCACCGCGGACAGGTCCGGGGCGGCGCCGTGCCGGACGGTGATGACGAAGTCGGGGCCCACGAAGACGTGCAGCTCGCCGAAGTCCACCTCCTCGGGCGCGTCGAGATAGCGGGCGGCGCGCAGCACCACGAAGAGGGTCTCGCCGTAGCGCTCCAGCTTGGGGCGCTGATGGGCCTCCATCGCGTCCTCGATGGCCAGCTTGTGCAGATCGAACTCCTCGGCGAGCGAGAGCAGCTCCGCCTCGCTCGGCCGGTACAGCCCGATCCACGCCATGGCGCCCGTCTCCTCGCGCAGCCGCCGGTAGGTGGCGGCGAGGGACCCGGGGGTGCCGACCCGGCGGCCGTCGCGGTACACGGCGGCGTCCACCACACTGCGCTCGTCGACCTCGGCCGGGGCCCCGTCGCCCGCCGCGGCGGGCGGCTCGCCGCGCGGCGGGCCCGGGGCGGGGCGGGGTGTGGCGTCGGCCGGGCGCCGCCAGGGGTGGCGCTTCGTGGGACGCGGGGTGCGGCGGCGCTCGGACATAGAGGGTCCTCACCTTCCTGTCGCGAGCACTGACCTCAGTGCAGGATATCGCCCTATATGACCGTGGTGCGCCCTGGGGCAGCGGCGGGCTGCTTGACACGATAGTTGCTCCAGATCAAGTGTTATTTCGAGGGGCACCCGGAGAGCCGCCCTGGGATTCACCGGTCCGCGGTCCGGAGGGGCCCTTGACCGCCAGGGCACGGAAGCCGCCACCGGCGCCCGCCCCCGCCGACCCGGCGCCCGGCGACGGGGCC
>NZ_JAGGLR010000011.1 GCF_017874715.1 Streptomyces iranensis
GCCCGACGCGCGCGGCCCCCGCCACCCCCCCCCCCCCCCGCGGCGGGGGGGGGGGGGGCCCCCGGGGGGCGCGGGGCGGGCCCCCCCCCCCCCCGGCCCCCCCCCCCGCGACGGTGGAGGAACCCCGGCCCGCGGTCACGCGGCGACCACGCCCGCCGAGTACGGGCCGCTCAGCGCCGCCGAGAACTGGTCGACGAGCCGTTCGAGCGCCTCCCGCGTGGTGGGGTCCACCACCACGCCCCCGTCCTTCCCCACCTCGATGTGCTTGTCCAGCACGAACCAGCCCGGTGTGATGTGCGCGGGGCCCATGGAGGCGAGCACGGGGCGCAGCCCGTAGTCGATGGCCAGCACATGCGCGGTGCTGCCGCCGGTCGCCAGCGGCAGCACGGTCTTGCCCTCCAGCGCGAACTGGGGCAGGAGGTCGAGCAACGACTTCAGCAGTCCCGAATACGCGGCCTTGTAGACCGGGGTGCCGATGACCACACCGTCGGCCCGGGTGACGAGCTCCGTGGCGCGCACGATCTCCGGATGCCCGAAGTCCGCGTGCAGCAGGGCCTCGGCCGGAAGCGTACGGACGTCCAGTGGGATCACCTGGTGTCCCTGGGCGGTGAGCCGGGAGTCCAGGCTGCGCAGGAGCCGGGCGGTGCGGGAGGTGGGGGAGGGGCTGCCGGAGATGGAGAGGATGGTGGGCATGGCGGGGTTCACCTCGAAGACGTCGGTACGGAAGGAGCGGAAACGAAGGGGAAGAGGGGGGAGGGGACACAAGGACCGGTGCCGGTCATCGGCACGACGGCCCCGGCCCCGGCTGATCTCATAGCGCCTTGCCCGGGTTGAGGATGCCGTGCGGATCGAAGGCCGCTTTGAGGCGACGCTGGAGCGCGTGCTGGTCCGGGCCGAGCTCGTCGCCGAGCCAGCGGCGCTTGAGGGTGCCCACGCCGTGTTCGCCGGTGAGCGTGCCACCGAGGCGGAGCGCGGCCGTGAAGATGTCGCCCGCCGCCCGCCAGGCGGCGTCCGGGACGGCGGGGAGGGCCGGGTCGAGGACGAGAATGGGGTGGAGGTTGCCGTCGGCGGCATGGGCGAAGGTGAAGATCCGCACCCCGTGCCGGTCCGCCGCGGCGTCGATCTCCCTTACGGCGGCCGCCAGTTGGTTCCTGGGGACGGCGATGTCCTCGATCAGCGGACGGCCCAGCCGCTCCAGCGAGGGCAGGGCGAGCCGACGGGCCGCGAGCAGCCGATCCGCCTCGGCCGGATCCTCGGTGACCTCGACCGAGTCGGCCCGTCCGCGCAGCTGCCGTACGGCCGCGTCGGCCTCGGCGGCCGCACCCCGCCCGTCGCACTGCAAGAGCAGCAGGGCGCCGCCGCGCGACCGCAGATCCGTGCCCTGGGCGTCGTCCACCGCGCCCAGCACCGGGCCGTCGAGCAGTTCGGCCATGGCGGGCTCGATCCGGGCGGCGGTGAGCGCGGAGACGGCCTCGGCCCCTTCGGCGAAGGTGGCGAAGTACGCGGCGACCGTGACGGTCTCCTCCGGCACCGGGCGCAGCCGTACGGTCGCGGCAGTGATCACACCCAGGGTGCCCTCGGAGCCGGTGAGCAGGCCCGTCAGGTCATAGCCGGTGACGCCCTTGACGGTGCGCCGGCCGGTCCGTATCGACGTCCCGTCCGCCAGCAGCGCGTCAAGGCCCAGGACGGCGTCCCTGGTCACCCCGTACTTGGCGCAGCGGAGCCCGCCCGCGTTGGTCGCGATGTTCCCGCCGACGGTCGAGATCGCCGCGCTCGCCGGGTCGGGCGCGTAGCGCAGCCCGAACTCTCCCGCCGCACGGTCCAGGTCGGCCGTGATGACCCCCGGCTCGACGACGGCGATCTGCTCCTCGGGGCTCAGCTCCAGGACGCGGTTCATGCGTGACAGGTCGAGGACCACACTGTCCGCGCCCGCGCTCGCCCCGCCGGAAAGACCCGTCCCCGCCCCGCGCGGCACGACCGGCACCCGCAGGACGTGCGCGTGCCGCAGTGCCGTCTGGACATGCTCGGTGTGCGTGGCGTGGACGACCGCGAGCGGAAGGCCCGCCGGGCGGCTTCCGGATCGGTCGGTGGCATACGGGCCGGTGGCCTCGGGGCCGGTGCCCAGTGTCCCGTCGGGCAGGTCGCGGCGCAGCGCCGCCAGCAGCGCGGCGGCGGTACCCGTATCGGTGGCGTGCGCGGATGCGGAGTCGGTGCGGTCGGCCGTATCCGCATCGGACAGCGGGACGGTCATGTCGGCCTCTCACTTCGTGTGCCGAGCGCGGCCGTGCCGATGGCGAGCAGCGCCGTGTCTTCCTGCGGGGCGTGTACCGGGGCGCACTGGACGTCCCGGAAGTGGCGCTCCAGGGGGTTGTCGCGGGACAGCCCCGGATTCCCCAGCAGCCGCAACCCCAGGGCGACCGCCTCGGTGGCATGCCGGTCCGCCAGGACACGGGCGCCCAGCGCGTGTTCGGGGGTGTACGAGCCGTCGGCCGCGTCGACCCGCTCCGCACCCGTGAACACCAGGTGTTCGGCGGAGTCCAGCCGCAGCGCGATCTCACCGGCCACGCGCCGGAAGCGCTCGGTACGGGCCACCGGATGGCCGAGGTTGGCGGGGATCCGCTCATGGGCGAAGCGGTGGACATGACCCTGGGCGGCCCGCGCCACGCCCAGGTAGAGGGCGGCCAGCGGCAGGTGGAGGGCCGCGCCCGCGCGGTTGTCCTGCTCCGCCGCGGCGCCGTACTCGGCCAGGTCGATGACGTTGCCTTGGGGAATCTCGACGTCGTGCAGCGCGATGTCATGGCTTCCGCTGGCGCGCAGCCCCAGATGGTTCCAGCGGTGAGTGATCTCGATTCCGGGCGCGGTGCCGGGCACCAGGAAGGTGCCGACCCGCGGCGTGGGCTCGTCCGTGGTGGCCCAGACCAGCAGCCAGTCCAGCCCTTCCACACCGGTCGCGAAGCGCTTGTGGCCGCTGAGTGCCCAGCCGTGCGCCGTGCGGCGGGCCACCGTCGCGGGCAGCCCTCCCCGCGCGGGCGAGCCGAGTTCGGGTTCGACACGGATGTGGTTGAGCAGCACCGGCCGCGAAGCGGCGTCGGCCAGCACCTGCCCGTAGAGCTCTTCCGGCCAGTGCGGCCGCACGGCCTGGCGGCGGTGGACGGAGAGGCTCATGGCGGCGATCAGCGCCACCGACGGATCGCCTTCGCCGAGCGCGTGCAGGATGCGCGCGGTGTCCGCCACCCCGAGTGCGGGGCCCCCGTACCGCTCGCCGACGGTGGCGGTGAGCAGTCCGGCCTCGTGGGCGGTGCGGATCCCCTCGGCCGGAAACGTGCCGTCGCGGTCGTACCCGGCCGCGGTGGTGGCGAGCCGTCGCGTCACGGAGGACAGCGAGGTCAGGTCCGGGGCGGGAAGCGAAAAGCCGATGGTCATGAGGCGAGTTCCGTACGCAGTCGCGGGGTCAGACGGTCGCTCCAGAATTCGCTCACCGTCAGCTTCCGCCGCACTGCCCCGAGGTCACCGAAGGCGTCGGCGACCTTCTGCTCGGAGGCGGTGGCCCCGGCGCTCACCGGCCGTATCCCGGTCCTGCGCTGGGCCTCTCCCGCCGTGAACTCCTCCAGCGCCTGGTCCACCGGCTGGTGGGTGGCGGCGGCCATGAGCTTCGCGTACTCCTCTCGGCGCCCGTCGCGCACATAGGCGAACGCCTTGTCGATACGGGCCAGCAGATCCGCCAGCGCTCGGCGCTCGGCCGCGCCGCCGAGGGTGTCGTCCGAGGCCGTCCACAGGAAGTTGCCGGAGAGGATGTCCTTGCCGGAACCGATGGTGCGGGCGCCCCGCTGATGGGCGGTGATGACCGCGTTGCCGTATCCGGCGAACGCGTCGATGGAACCGCCGTTCAGCGCGGCGATCCCCTTGTCGGGATCGAGCGGGGCGGCCTCGATGTCGTCCCAGCCGAGCCCGGCCCGCTTCAGCAGTTCGTAGAGGAAGTAGTGGGCGGTGGTGTTCTTGACGTAGCCGACCCTCTTGCCCCGCAGCTGCGAGATCGAGGTGATCGAGGACCCCTTGGGGGCCACGACCTCCTGGTTGAGGGTGTTGCCGCGCCTCACGGCCACGACCTTGAAGTTCGGCTTTCCGTCGGCCGCTGCGAAGACCGGCGGGATCTCGCTGGAACTCGCCACGTCCAGCGCACCGGCGCGCACCGCCTCCAGTTGCCTGTCGCCGCCCTGGAACAGGCTCCACTTCACCTGGTACGGAGTGTCGTCCAGGTGCGCGAACTTCAGCAGGGCCTCCTCCTCCTTCCAGCCGGTCGCCCCGACCCGGAGGGTGACGGAGGATCCCTTCCCGTCCCCGTCCGCTCCCGCGGTGCCGCCACAGGCGCTCAGCGCACCGGCGGTCAGCGCCACGACGGCGGCGAGAGCGGTACGGGCGCGGGCGCGCCGGAAGCGGGAGCGGGCCGGTGGCCTGGGCATTCGGATGGTGCCTTTCATGAGGAGAACGGGAAAGGAGACGGCGGCCGGGTGTCAGGCGGCCGAGGTGGCGGCGCGGTGCGCCAGCTCCTGACGGACCAGCGGCAGTACCTGACGCCCGTAGTCGATGGCGTCGTTGAGCGGGTCGTAGCCGCGGATGGACAGCAGCTCGCAGCCGATGTCGACGTAGTCGAGCAGCGCCTTGGCGACCGTCTCCGGGGAGCCGACCAGCGCCGTGGAGGCACCGGCGGCATTGGTGGCCGCGGCGGGCGCGGTCCACAGGCAGCGGTCGTGCACCTCGCCGCGCTCGGCGACGGCCAGCAGCCGCTGTGATCCGACGTTGGCCGGGGTGCCCCGGCCGACCGCCGGGTAGTGGCGGCGCTTGGCCCGCTCGGCGTGGTTGGCCTTGACCGCGCCAAGAGTGCGGTGGGCCTTCTCCCAGGCCAGCTCGTCGGTGGGGGCGATGATCGGCCGGAAGGACACCCAGATGCGTGGCCGGGGCCGGCCCGCGGCGTCCGCGTACGCGTTCACCGAGGCGATCTGCTCGGCGGTCTCCTTCAGCGGTTCGCCCCACAGTCCGAAGATGTCGCCCTGCTGCCCGCCCACCCGGTAGGCGTCCTCGGAGGAACCGCCCACCGAGATGGGGATGGTGCCGTGGTACGGGGTGACATCGGAGCGGAAGCCCTCGAAGCGGTAGTAGGGGCCCTCATGGGAGATCGGCCCGTCGGCCTCCCACACTCCGCGCAGGATCCGGATGTACTCGTCCGAGCGGGCGTACCGCTCGCTCTTGCTCAGATAGTCGCCCTCGCGGTGCTGCTCCTCGTCGTTGCCGCCGGAGATGATGTGCACCACCAGCCGTCCGGCGCTGATCTGGTCCAGCGTGGCCAGCGCGCGGGCCGCGTGGGTGGGGAAGACCACCCCGGGGCGGTGGGCGAGGACCGGTTTGATGCGCTCGGTGTGATGGGCGACGAACTGGGCCAGCTGCAGCGCGTCCGGGGCGGCCGAGTGGTAGGTGACCAGGGTGTAGTCGAAGCCTCCGTCGTCCAGGGCTCGGGCGTATCGGCGGGCATAGTCCACATCGATTCCGGAACCCGCGGTGGGGTCGCCCTCGGTGGCGGGGTTGGGGTGGACGGCGCTGATGAACTCCACGGGCATGGCTGCGGTCACTCCTTGACGAGGCTGGTGTCGACGTGGTCGGCGAGGGTCGGGCTGGGGGTGAGCACACCGATGCCGTGCATCGTGTCGCCGACCTTCTGCACGGACCGGATCACCGGCTCGCTCACCGGCAGCAGCTCGCTGTTGGACTGGTCGACCAGGGCCTTGGCGACCGTGGCCGAGGCTCCGTTGTTGTGCTGGATGGCCTTGGCGTATTCCGCGGGGTGCCGGCGGGACCAGGCCAGCGCCTTGTCGAGGCGGCGCAGGTAGTCGGTGATGGCCTTCTTCTTCGCCGGGACCTGAAGGGCCTCCTCGGAGGCCCCGACGAAGCCGTAGCCGCTCACCCGCCCGTTCGCCCCGTTGATCAGGAGACGGCCGCCGTGCTGCTCGGCCACCGTCTTGTACACGCCGAACGTGGCCCAGACCTCGACCTTGCCGGAGGTGAAGGCGGCCTGGGCGTCGGTGGGCAGCAGATACTGCACATGGACGTCCGAGTAGCTCAGCCCCGCCTGCTTCAACGCGTGCGCCAGCAGATACTCGGCGATGGACCCCTTGGCCGAGGAGACGACGACCTTCTTCCCCTTGAGGTCCTTGACGCTCTTCACGGGGGAGTTCTTCCGGACCACGATCCCGGTGTGGGTGCCGTCGTTGTGCAGCGCTCCGACGGCCTTGACGCGTACTCCGCCGGCGAGTGCCTGGAGCGTGGGCAGATCGGCGGCGTACGAGGTGTCGGCGGCCCCGGCCTGCACGGCTTGGAACAGCGGTGCGGCACCCTCGAACTCGGCCCACTTCACCTTGTACGGCGTTCCCTCGAGGGCGCCGGAGGCTTCGAACAGCGTCTTCAGGTTCTTGGCCTGGTCGCCCAGGGTCAGTGTCACCTTCGACGGATCGGTCTCGGACGCCGCCCGGCTGTCGCCCGCGCACGCGCTGGTGGCGAGGAGGGCGGTGAGCGACAGCGCGGCGCCGAGGGCGCGCGCCGCGGCCGTGGCCCCGCGGCTCCGGGTGTGCGAGCGATTCATGTGGTCACCTCTTCACGATGGTGCGAAAGGGCCGAGGCGTCGTCGACGCCCAGCCGTCGCAGGAGTTCGCCGCGCAACGCCACGAAGTCGGGGGAGCCGAGGTCGCGCGGGCGGTCGAGGCCCACCTCCGCCTCGTAGGCGATGCGCCCGTCGTCCATCACCAGCACCCGGTCGGCCAGCAGCAGCGCCTCCTCGACGTCGTGCGTGACCAGCAGGATCGAGCAGCCGTGCCGCTGCCAAAGATCGGCCACCAGCCGCTGCGCCTTGCCGCGGGTCAGCGCGTCGAGCGCGCCGAACGGCTCGTCGAGCAGCAGCAGTTCGGGTTCGTGCACCAGCGCGCGGGCCAGGGAGACGCGCTGGGCCTGGCCGCCGGAAAGCGTCCGCGGCCAGGCGCCCGCGTACTCCTCGATGCCGACCTCGGCCAGATAGCGCCCGGCGAGCGCGCGGTCCCCGCCCGGCAGACCGAGCACGACGTTGTGCCACACCCGCAGCCACGGCATCAGCCGTGGCGACTGGAAGGCCACCGAGCGCCGCCGCGGTACCTCCACCTCGCCCTCGGTCTCGCTGTCCAGCCCGGCGAGAATCCTCAGCAGCGTCGACTTTCCGCAGCCGCTCTGGCCGAGCAGCGCCACGAACTCGCCCGCACGGATGGTGATGTCGAGCCCGTCGAGCACGGTCTTGTCGCCGAAGGCGCGGGTCAGTCCGCGGACCTCCACACTGTTCGTGCCGTTCACCGCGGTCATGCTCCCTCCCCGTCGAACGAGGCCCGCCAGTCCAGCAGCCGCCGGGACAGCAGCCGCACCGCGAAGTCGCACAGCAGCCCCAGCACCGCGTACACGGCCAGGCACAGGACGATCACGTCCGTCTGGAAGTACTGCTGGGCGTTGCTCATCAGATAGCCGATACCGGCGTCCGCGTTGACCTGCTCGGCGAAGACCAGGGCCAGCCACGCGGTGGACAGCGCGTACCGCAGCCCCACCAGCGCACCGGGCAGCGCGGACGGCAGGATCACGTACCGGATCAGTCCGATACGGCCCAGGCCCACCATCCGCCCGGCCTCGATCAGCTGTGCGTCGGCGGAGCGGATGCCGCCGTAGATGTTGAAGTACAGCGGGTAGGTGACGCCGAGCGCCACCAGCGCGATCTTCGGTGTCTCGTCGATGCCGAACCAGACGATGAACAACGGGATCAGGCCCACCCAGGGAATCGCGCGGAACATGCCCATGGACGCGTCGATGACGTCCTCGCCCAGCCGGAACAGACCGGCGGTGAGCGACAGGGTGAGCGCCACGGCCGCGCCGATGAGAAAGCCGAGGGCCGCTCGCCGGCCGGAGGCGGCGATGGCCTGCGGCAGCTCACCGGTGCCGATGAGGTCCGCACCGCGCCGCACGACGTCCACGGGGGAGGCCAGCACGGTCTCGGGGAGCACGCCCGTCGCGGCGGCCAGGAACCAGAGCAGCAGCAGACCGACCGGCCCGGAGGCCCGGCGCACCCCGCGCGGGACCCGGAGGCGGGGCCGGGCGCGCGGGGCGGTGGGGCGGGATGTCCGCGCCGCGGCGGGTTTGACGGGCGGCGTCGGGTCCTTCGCCGCACCGGGGGGTGGTGGTGCGGACGTGCGCGGGGGCGGTGAGGCCCCGGACACGGAGGAGTGCGGGGAGGGCATGGTGCGGCCTCTCGGTCGGGAAGTGTTCACAGGAGGTGTGCGGGCGGTGGATCAGCCCGCCGCCGCACCCATGGCCGCGGGGCGGGCGGTGTCGGCGGACCAGGCGGACCAGGAGCCCGGGTAGAGCGCGGCCGTGACGCCGACGCGGGCCAGGGCCGCGACCGTGTGGGCGGCCGTGACGCCGCTGCCGCAGTAGACACCGACCTCTGTCGTGCCGTCGGCGCCCAGCGCGGTGAAACGCCGCGCGAGCTCCTCCACGCTGTGGAACGTGCCGTCCGGTGCCAGGTTGTCGCCCGTCGGGGCGGACCGGGCGCCGGGGATGTGCCCGGCGCGCGGATCGACCGGTTCGGTCTCGCCCCGGTACCGCTCGGCCGCCCGCGCGTCCAGCAGGACGCCCGTACGGGCCACCTCGGCCGCCGCGTCGGCGTCCAGCACCGGCAGCTGCCCCGGGGCGAGGACGACATTCCCCTCGGCCGGCGGGGCGGGCTCGCCCGTTTCGACCGGCAGTCCGGCCGCGCGCCACGCGGCCAGCGCCCCGTCCAGCAGGGAGACCCGTTCCACCCCGGCCCAGCGCAGCAGCCACCAGGCGCGAGCGGCGGCGGTGTTGCCGCTGTCGTCGTACACCACCACCGGCCGGTCGGCGGTGAGTCCCCAACGGCGCGCGGACCGCTGCAAGGTGGCGGGGTCCGGCAGTGGATGGCGGCCGTCGGCCGGAGTGGGCGCGGCGGAGAGTTCGGCGTCGAGGTCGACGTGGCACGCGCCCGGGATGTGCCCGGCGCGGTAGTGCTCATGGCCGTGCGGATCGCCGAGCCGCCACCGTACGTCCAGGACGACGGGCGCCGGACCGCCGTGGAACAGCCGGGAGTACAGCTCGGCCGGAGTGGTGAGGACGGGGGCGGTCACGCGAGGGCCTCCGGCACGGCGATGGGCGTCAGGCCGGGGCCCAGCCGCAGTCGCTCCAGGAAGAGGACCACCGTGGCGGCGGCGGTGCGGTGCGTCACGTCGTTGAGGACGTCGTGCCGGGTACCGGCCAGACTCACCAGCTCCGCGCCGGGCAGCTCGCGGAACACGCGGCGGACCGCACCGAGCGGGCTGACGGTGTCCTCGGCACCGTGCAGCCCGAGCACGGGAACGGAGATCCCCGCCGGCGTGGGCGACTCCAGCGTCGGCGGGCCCGCCAGGGCGCCGCGCCGGAACGCGGGGTCGGCGGTCAGCCTGCCCCGGTGTGTGGGGCAGGCGGTGCGCAGCTCCAGCTCCTCCTCCCAGTCCCGAGCGGCCGTTTCGGCGGGGCGCGGCCCGGCCGGCAGCCCGGCGAGGATCAGCGCGGCCGGCCCGGAGGCGTCGAGGGCGGCGAGCCGCGCGGCGTGGGAGGCCCCAGTGTCGGATCCGACCAGCACGCGGGGGCCCGGGAGCGTTTCGTCGCGCAACAGCTTGGTGGCCGCCTCGGCGACGGCCTCCGGGGCGGAGGAGGCGTCCCCCAGGGCGCGGACGCGATAGCCGTCGGCGGAGATCCGGCGGCCGAACCGCTCGTACACACCGCCGTGTTCACCCCGCCCGGGGAGGAGTACGAGGGTGCCGCGCGGGGCGATTCCCGCCGGTTCGTCCCAGGCGTGGACAGGCTGAGCAGAGGACATGAGAACTCGATTCATCGACAGCGGTGCCCGCCCGCACGCACAAGCGGGATGGAGCGGCCGTGCGGGTGCGGAGGTGCGGAGGAGAAAGGAAGAGACGCAGGCGGGAAGCGCCTGCCGGCGGGGAAGCGCGGAGGGACGAACCCGCGGCGGCGATCGAGCGGCGACGGCGAGTCCGCCGGGAATGGGTTGAGTCAGCGACAGCGCATGGCGCCGGTGCGGCCGAAGTCGACGACGCGCCGCCGGGTCAGCCGGGCGCCGGTGGCACGGCACACCGCCGGTCCGGCGGCCGACGGCCCGGATCCGGTGCGGTGGGTGCGCGGCCCGAGGACCGCCACGAACGCTGTACGCGGCATGACCTCAGGATGCACGAGGCCGGAGCCGGCCGTCCAACGATGATTTGCCATCAAAATCGATCGTGATTTCCGATCGATCGGTTGCTAGCCTGCGCACATGCGACCGGTATTGGACATCGTGGCGTTGCGCAGTCTCATTGCCGTCGCCGACTACGGAGGCTTCCACCGCGCTGCCGGCGCACTCGCCCTCAGCCAGTCCACCGTCAGTCAGCACATCCGGCGGCTGGAGAAGTCCCTAGGACGCCCCATCGTCGAACGTGACGGCCGGAAGACCCGGTTCACCCCCCACGGCACCCGACTGCTGGAAGAGGCCCAGCAGATCGTCGGCGCACACGACGCGGCCCTCCGTCGGCTCATGGGGGAGGACCCGGCCGACGCGGCACCCGTCATCATCGGCGCCACCGAGCACGGCGCCGACCAGATCCTGCCCGTCCTGACCGCGGCCGTACGCGACACCCGGCCCGGCGCCGAGGTCCGGGTGCGCATCGACCGCTCGGCGCGGCTGACGGATGCCGTCGCACGCGGTGAACTCGACCTCGCCGTCTACGTCACCGAGGCGGCGTCCGCCCCGGGCACCCCGGTGGGTGAACTCCCCCTGCGCTGGTACGCCGCTCCCGGCTGGGAACCACCCGCCGCACCCGCCCCCTTGCCCCTGGTGGCCATCAGCGATCCCTGCGTGATCCGCCGCCGCGCCCTGACCGCACTCGCCGCCCATCACACGGCCGCCACCGTGGTCGCCGAGGCCGGATACCTCGCGGGGGTGCTGGACGCGGCCCGCGCCGGGCTCGGCGCCGCCCTGCTCGCCGTCCCCGGCGGTCCGTACCCTGATGGCCTCGCGCCACGCCACGACCTCCCCGCCGTTCCCCCGGTCCGCCTCAGTGCCCGAGCCCGCGGCGGCTGCGACCCCTCCCTGACCGAAGCCACCATCGAGGCGGTACGAGCCCTCCTCGGCTTCCGCGAAACGGACACCGCGGGGACTCCGTCCGTGGTCATGTAACGCGAACATGGCAGCCGTACGAAGTAGTCATTGCCGCCTTCCGGAAATACGAACGCGTGCTTGACCCTTTCTTGACGTCGTGGGTAGCTTCAGCGGCATGCCGATCTCTCCGCGGTTCACGCAGCGGCGCCCTGTCGATCTGATGCGTATCGCCGTCGCACTGTGTAGCTGAAATCCAGCAGCATGGCTGAAATCCAGCAATGAACACCCCTCACACGTGACGAATTCCACCCCCCCCGCGACATCAGTTCACTTCCGTACGCTCCGATGCCGTACGCCTTGCACCCGGGAACGTGTATGCCCAGGCTCGCGCCGCTCGTCCTGACCGCTCTGACCTGCGCCTCGCTGCTGGTCAGCTGCGCAGACAACACCACCTCGTCGACCGCCGCCGACAGCAAGAACGTCGCCCACATCAAGATTCCGGAGAAGGTGAAGGCGAATACGTCGATTACGGTCGGTGCGCCGGACACTCAGGTGGCGCTGAAGCTCTCGGGGCAGATCGACAAGCTGCCCTTCAAGGTCAAGTGGGCCAATATCAGTGGCGGTCCGCAGTGCTCCGAGGCCTTCCGCGCGCATTCCCTGGATCTGTGTTCGGCGGCGGAGATCCCGTCGATACACGCCCACTGGACCGGTCTCGATACGAAGCTCGTGGCGACGGAATTCCGCAAGGATCCGTTGCGGCACCCCGTCTACGAGCTCGGAATCGCTCCCGGGGCGGACGTCGACACCCTGGCGGACCTGCGCGGCAAGAAGATCGCCTACAGCCCGGGGCAGGCCCAGGGGGCGCTCGTGCTGCGGATCCTGGCCAAGGCGGGGCTCACCAAGAACGATGTGCAGTTGGTCGAGCTGCCCAGCACGGGGGATGTGTACCCGACCGCGCTCGGCAGCCGCCAGGTGGACGTAGCGCCCCTCGGAAGCGTCAACATCAAGCGTTTTCCCGCGAAATACGGCAAGGACGGCGGGAAGACCATCCAGCACGGCCTGCGTGACGATCCGGCACATCTGTGGGCACTGACCGACGCCGTCAGCGATCCGCAGAAAGCGGCCGCGATCAGGGAGTTCATCAGGTTCTGGGCGCGGTCGGAGGTCTGGGTCGACCGGCACCCGAAGCAGTGGATCGACGGCTACTACGTCAAGGACCAGGGCCTCACCCGCGCGGACGGTGAGTACCTGGTCAAGCAGAACGGCCATCCGGACATCCCCGCCGACTGGACGCCGGCCATCGCGCGGCAGCAGAAGACCGTCGACCTGCTGGCGAAGGAGACGGACCAGAAGAGGTTCGACGCGGGAATCCTCTTCGACCGCCGGTACGAGCCGGTCGCCGCCGACGCGGTCGCGGAAGCGCGGCGGCCGCGATGAGCACGGACGTCCCGGGCGGGCGGCTGTCGCTCGCCGAGACCACGAAGGCGGCCCCGGCCGCGGGGAACGCCGGGCGCCGCGTTGCGCGCCGGCGGCTCGGTCCCGGTCGGCCCATCCCGTACGGCCGGGCCCTCGGCCCCCTCCTGCTGCTCGCGGTCTGGTCGGCCGGCTCGGCCACCGGCCTCATCGACGCGCGCAACCTGTCCGCCCCCTGGACGGTGGTGACCACGGCGGGCGACCTCATCGCGGACGGCAGGCTCCAGTCCAATGTGTGGACCTCCACCGAGCGAGCCCTGTCCGGTCTGGCGTACGGCACGGCCGCCGGGCTCTTGCTGGCGCTGATCGCGGGGCTCAGCAGGCTCGGCGAGGGGGTTATCGACGGTCCGGTGCAGATCAAGCGGGGCATCCCCTCGCTCGCGCTCATCCCGCTGCTGATCCTGTGGTTCGGCATCGGGGAGTCCATGAAGGTCATCACGATCGCCCTCGGTGCCTTCGTCCCGGTCTACATCCACACCCACAACGGACTGCGCACCATCGACAGCCGGTACGTCGAGCTCGCCGAGACGCTGGGGCTGAGCCGCCCGCGCTTCCTGCTGCACATCGTGCTGCCGGGCGCACTGCCCGGCTTCCTCCTCGGGATGCGTTTCGCCGTGACCGCGGCGTGGCTGGCGCTGGCCGTCGTCGAACAGGTCAACGCCACCAGCGGGATCGGCTACATGATGGGGCTGGCGCGGACATACGGGCAGACCGACATCATCATCGTCGGTCTCGTCGTCTACGGACTTCTCGGGCTGCTCTCCGACGGACTGGTACGGCTCGTGGAGAGGAAGGTCCTGTCATGGCGACGCACACTGGCGGGCTGACGGTCACCGCCCCGGAGGCCGGGGCGGCCGTTCGCATCGAGGGGCTCGTACGGGCCTTCGGCGGGCGCAGGGTGCTGGACGGGCTCGATCTGAGCCTGCGCGCCGGGGAGTTCGTGGCCATGCTCGGCCGCAGCGGCTCCGGCAAGAGCACCGTACTGCGGGCGCTCGCCGGAGTCGACCACGACGCCGGTGGCGAAGGCGTACTGAGCGCGCCCGCCCATGTGTCGGTCGTCTTCCAGGACGCCAGGCTTCTGCCGTGGAAACGGGTGCTGGCCAACGTGGCACTCGGCCTCACGGGCGCGGACGCCGAGGAGCGGGCGCGCACCGCGCTCGCCGAGGTGGGTCTGGCCGGGCGGGAGGACGCCTGGCCGGTGGAGCTGTCGGGCGGTGAACAGCAGCGGGTCTCGCTGGCCCGCTCCCTGGTGCGCGAGCCCGAACTGCTCCTCGCGGACGAGCCGTTCGGCGCGCTCGACGCGCTCACCAGGACCCGTATGCACGCTCTTCTGGCTCGCCTGTACGAGCGGCACCGTCCCGCCGTGCTGCTGGTCACGCACGACGTGGACGAGGCCGTCGCGCTCGCCGACCGGATCGTGGTCCTGGACGGGGGCCGGATCGCCGCCGACCTCGCCGTGGAGGTTCCCGCGCCGCGTCGGCCGGCCGGTGCCGAGTACGCCGCGCTGCGCGAGCGACTGCTCGCCCGGCTGGGCGTGGACGCGCTCACCGGGCGGGAGGACGACGGCCCGGAGAGCCGCTACGCGCCCCACGACTGACCTTTCGGCAAGAAGGTGGCCGTGTACGTGCTGCGTGCCTCCGGCCACCTTCTGCGCTGACCGCTGAGCCCTGGTCGCCGCTCAGCGTCAGTCTCGTGCGGCCGGGCGGCGGCGGGTGGCCGGGTCGGTGAGCGACGGGGGCTGATAGCCCTCGTCGGCGGGGCTGATCGTGGTGCCGGGCGGCACGATCTCGTCGATCCGGTCGAGCACGTCCCGCGAGAGACGGACGTCGACGGCGCCGAGCTGGCTCACCAGGTGCTCCTGGGTGCGCGGGCCGATGATCACCGTCGACACGGCCGGGTGCTCCAGCACGAACGCCAGCGACAGATGGATCAGCGACAGGCCCGCCTCGTCGGCCAGCTCGGCGAGCTGCTCCGCCGCCTCGCGCTTGCGCTGGTTGGCCACCAGCTCCGGATCGTGCCGGTGCGGCTGGCGCTCCAGACGGCTGGACACGGCGTGTGCCGTGTCCCCCTTGCGGTAGCGACCGGACAGCCAGCCACCGGCCAGCGGGCTCCACGGCAGGACACCCAGCCCGTACCGCTCGGCGACGGGCAGCACCGCCCGCTCCGCCGCCCGCGCCAGGATGGAGTACGGGGGCTGCTCGGTGACGGGACGCTGGCGGCGCAGGCGCTCGGCGATCCACTGGCCCTCGACGATCTGGTGCGGCTCGAAGGTCGTGGTGCCGAAGTAGCGGATCTTGCCCTGCCGTACGAGGTCGTCGAGTGCGCCGAGCGTCTCCTCGAAGTCGGTGGCGGGGTCGGGCCGGTGGACCTGGTAAAGGTCGATGTGGTCGGTGCCCAGGCGGCGCAGGCTGTCCTCGACGGCCCGGTGGATCCAGCGGCGTGAGTTGCCCTGGTGGTTCGGGTTGTCACCGATCCGGCCGTGGAACTTGGTCGCGAGGAACACATCGTCGCGGCGGCCGTCCACCAGCGCCTTGCCGACGATCTCCTCGTTCTCGCCCTGGGAGTACACGTCGGCCGTGTCGATGACGTTGATGCCCGCGTCGAGGGCCTGGTGAATGATCTTGACGGCGTCGTCGTGGTCACGGTTGGCCCAGGCGCCGAAGTTCATCGCGCCGAGGGTCAGGGGGCTGACCTTCACGCCGGTACGGCCGAGGGTGCGGTACGTGGTCATCTCTTCGGTGTCTTCCTTCTCTTTCGGGATGTTCGGTCCGGGACGTTCGGTCCGGGACGTCAGGGAGGACAGGGGAGGGGTGCGGGTCAGTGGGTGAACCCTGGGGGTGCTCAGCCCGCGAGTTCCCCCAGGAGCGCCCAGGTGCGGCGCCGGGCGGCCTCACCGGCGGCCTCCGTCCCCGAGAACACCACCTCCGTAGCCCCGGCGTCCCGGTAGCGCCGCACCTCGGCGGCGACGGTTTTCTCATCGCCGATCACGGACACATCGACGGCCCGGGTGCCGCCGGAGAGTCCGATGACCCGTGCGTAGGAGGGGATCTGTTCGTAGAACGCGAGCTGTTCGGCCACCGTCTCGCGTACCGCGTCGGCATCGTCGGTGACCACACCGTGTACGAGCGCCACGATGCGGGGCGCGGGATGGCCGGCGGCCTCCGCCGCCGCGGTGACGGCGGGGACGATGTGCTCGGCCAGGGCCCGGGGCCCGGCGAGGTACGGCAGGATGCCGTCGGCCAGCTCCCCGCTGGCCCGCAGCGCCTGCGGGCCCATCGCGGCGACGAGCAGCGGTACTCCGGTCCCGGCACCCGGCACGCGGGCGGGGATCGGCGTGGTCGCGGTCAGCAGTTCGCCGTGGAAGTCGGCGGCGCCGGTCTCGGTCAACTGCCGTAGCGCGGTGAGGAATTCACGCAGCCGGGCGATGGGCCTCTCGAAGGGGATGCCGAAGCCCGCCTCGGTCAGGAGCTTGGTGCCGAGTGCGAGCCCCAGGTGGTATCGGCCGTGCGTGGCCGCCTGTGCCGTCTGGGCCTGGCTGGAGACGAGCAACGGGTGACGTCCGAAGACCGGGATGGCGGATGTGCCCACGTGCAGATCCGGTACTTCGCGCCCGACGATGGCCGCGAGCTGGGGCGAGTCGGCGCCGAAGGTCTGCCCGAACCAGGCGGACCGCAGCCCGGCGGCCGAGGCCTCCCTGGCGAGGCGCACGGTGGCATCGATCTGGTTGTCCGCGTCCGCCGCGGTGAGTGCGACTCCTACAGTCATGTCTGGGTGAACTCCCGGGGTCGACCGCACATGCCCATTCGGATGTGACGGCTGTGTGTCGGCGGTGTTCTTCTCCGCGGCGCGTGCGCCACGGTGGCGTACCGTCCCTGGTCATCGGCGGCCGGGACTCGGGGGCTCAGAAGAACCCCGTCAGCGGCGGCGGTTCGGCGTTGAGGAGGTAGTCGCCCACCACACGTGCCTTGTGGGCGATCGGATTGTGGCTGACCAGGGTACGGGCGTTGCGCCAGTGGCGGTCGAAGTTGAACTCGCGCCGGGTGGCCGAGGCTCCGCCCACGTCGTACAGCCGCTCCGCCGCCCGCAGGGCCGCCTGGGCGGCCACCACCTGCGCCTGCGCCACCTCGGTGGCCGTCTCGGCGAGCGCCGGTTCACCGCCCGCCACGCCGTCGTCGCCGTGGGGGCCGGCGAGGGCGCGGTCGACGGCGGCGGCCGCGCGCAGCACGGTGGCCTCGGCACCATACCCGAGCGCCGCCATCTCGCCCACGGTGTGCTGCACGAACGGGTCCTGGACCGCGTGGTCGACGCCGCTGTGGCGGACCGCGCGGGCCCGGTCGCGGGCGTGGCCGACCGCGTCGCGCACCGCGTTCTTGGCGATGCCGGTCTCCACGGCGGCGAGGAAGAGCTGGTGATACGCGCCGAGATGGGTCCGGCGCACCCCCACGGCCCCGTCCACGACGACCTCGTGCGGGTACACCGCCACGTCGTCCAGCTCCGTGGTGCCGCTCGCCGTCATGCGCCGGCCCATGCCGTCCCAGTCGTCGATCAGCCGAAGCCCGGGGCGGCCGTGCGGGAGTACCACGCGGACCCGCTGGTCGAGGTGGTTCCTCGCGGCGATGACCACCCAGTCGGCGAACAGGCTGCCGGTGCTGTAGCACTTCGTGCCGCTCAGCCGGTAGCGGTCGCCGTCGAGCACCAGCGCGGTGTGGATGTCGCCGGGGTGCTTGGCGGTGGTCTCCCCGGTGGCGTTGCCGAAGAGCTCGCCCGCCAGCGCCGCCGCGAACCACCGCTCGCGGTCCTCCTTCCCGCCGTCGCTGATGAGCTTCTCGAGGAAACCGAAGTGCGGCCGGAGCGCCTGTGCCACGTTGGAGTCCGCCTCCGCGAGATCGATGACGGTCCGGAAGAGGTCCACGAGGCTCGCCCCCGGGCCGCCGTACGCCACCGGGACCCGCAGAGCTCCGACGGCACTCGCCCGCACCGCGTCCATGGACCTCATCGGGCCGTGGCCCCCTTCTGCCCGGAAGGCTCGTATGACGGTGCCGGTACCGGGAGCCCCAGGTGATCGCGGAGGGTGGTGCCCGTGTAGCCCTGGCGGAACACGCCGCGTTCCCGCAGGATCGGCACGACGTGGTCGACGAAGGCGTCCAGGCCGTCGGGCAGCGCGTCGGGCAGCAGGGTGAAGCCGTCCACCAGACCGGCCGACCACCAGCCGGTGATGTCGTCCGCGATCCGTTCGGGGGTGCCGACGACCGACCGGTGGCCGCCGATGGTGCGGGCGGCGAGCCCGGCCAGGGAGAGTCCCTCACGACGGGCGATCTCGGCATGGGCACGGAAGAACCCGGTGGGCAGCCGGTCCGGCGGCGGTCCCGACAACTGGGCCTCGGTCAGCGGCACTTCGGGGTCGGTGGTGGCGGGGTCGAGGCCGAGCGTACGGGCCACCCGGGCGAGCTGCCGCGCGTCCTCGTGTACGCCCGCCTCCAGCTCGGCGAAGCGCGCGCGGGCCTCCGCCTCGGTGCCGCCGATCACCGGGGTCAGGCCGGGCAGCAGCCGGATGCCGGACACATCGCGTCCGTACCGCCGCGCCTGTCCGGCGAGCCGGGCGCGGTAGTCACGCGCCCCCTCGCGGTCGAGCAGCGGGGTGTAGACGGCCTCGGCGAAGCGTCCCGCGAGGGCCACGCCCTGTGGCGAGGCCCCGGCCTGCACCGTCACCGGGCGGCCCTGTGGGGAGCGCGGCACGTTGAGCGCCCCGGCGACCTCGAAGAACTCGCCGCTGTGCTGGGCGGAGTGAATCCGGTCGGGGTCGGCGAAGCGCGCGCCGTCGGTGTCCGCGACGAGCGCGCCGTCCTCCCAGGAATCCCACAGCCGGTGCACCAGGCCGATGAACTCCTCCGCCCTGCGGTAGCGGGTGCCGGGGTCGAGCACGGTGTCGAGACCGAAGTTCCGCGCCGCCTCGGGGAAGAAGGTGGCGACCGCGTTCCATCCGGCGCGCCCCCGCGACGCGTGGTCGAGTGAGAGGACCCGGCGGGCGAGGTTGTAGGGCTCGTTGAAGGTGGTGGACCCGGTGAGGACGACCCCGAGGCGCTCGGTGGCGGCGGCGAGGTAGGTCAGCAGCATCGAGGGTTCCAGGGCCTGCCCGGGGCCGTGGCCGACGTCGCCGTGGAGGGCGGGGATGTCGGCGAGGAACACCCCGTCGAGGGCGCCGCGCTCGGCGGTACGGGCCACCCGCAGATGGTGGTCCGGGTCGACGTAGGCGTCCGGGGCCCGGCCGGGCAGGGTCCAGGCCCCGGGGTGGTTTCCGACGCCGGTGATGTTCACCAGCAGACTGAGCCGGCGGGTCATCGGACCGGCACCTCCGCCGTGTCGGGTGCGTACCGGGCGACCGGGGGCCGGGCCAGGCCGAAGTGGTCGCGCAGCGTGGTGCCCGCGTAGTCGTCCCGGAACAGCCCCCGGCGGCGCAGCTCGGGGATGACGTGTTCGGCGAAGGCCGCGAGGCCGCTGGGGAGCACATCGGGCATCAGGTTGAAGCCGTCGGCCGCTCCTGAGGTGAACCACTCCTCGATGGTGTCGGCGATGTCGGCCGGGCCGCCCGCGACGACACGGTGTCCGAGTCCGCCGCCGAGCCGCCGGATCAGTTGTCGGGCGGTCAGTCGCTCGCGCCGGGCCAGCTCGGTGGTGACCGTGAAGAAGGTCTGCGGCCCCTGGACGTTCTCGGCGGGGCCGATGAGGTCCCACGGCAGTTCCGCGTCCGGGTCGAGGGCGTCGGCGTCGATGCCGAGCAGGGCGGCCAGCCGGTCCAGGCCGTAGCGGAGCGGAATGAGGTCCTGGAGGCCGTTCAGCCGCTCCAGCGCCTCGTCGCGGGTGGCGGCGACCACCGTGGACAGTCCGGGCAGCACCACGATCCCGTCGGGGTCACGGCCGAGCGCGGCGGCGCGGGACTTGACGGCGCGGTAGTACGCCTTGCCCTCGTCCAGGGTCTGGGCGGCGCTGAAGACGGCCTCGGCGTGCGCGGCGGCGAGTTCGATGCCGTCGGGAGAGCCGCCCGCCTGGACGAGGACGGGGCGGCCCTGCGGCGATCGCGGGGTGTTCAGCGGCCCCCGGACGCGGAAGAACTCGCCCTGGTGGTCGATGGCGTGGATACGGGCCGGGTCGGCGAACACACCGCGCGCGTCGTCCCCGATGAGCGCGTCGTCGTCCCAGCTGTCCCACAGTTCGCCGAGGACGCCGACGAACTCGGCGGCGCGCCGGTAGCGGTCCCGGTGGGCGGGCGCCTGGTCGAGACCGAAGTTGCGGGCGGCGGCGGGACCGGTCGTGGTCACCGCGTTGAACCCGGCGCGGCCCCGGCTGAGGTGGTCCAGCGCGGCGAACCGGCGGGCGATGTTGTAGGGCTCGTTGTAGCTGGTGGAGGCGGTGGCGATCAGGCCGATACGGCTGGTGTGGGCCGCGATCCCGGCCAGGATCACGGTGGGTTCCAGCGCGTATTCGGGGCGGTGGGCGATGTCGGGGGTGAGGACGGGGGTGTCGGCGAGGAAGACGGCGTCGAGCTTCGCGGCCTCGGCGACGCGGGCGGTGGTGATGTAGTGGCCGAGGGAGAAGGCGGCGCGCGGGTCGCCGTCGGGGGCGCGCCACGCACCCGCGAAGATCCCTGACTGGAAGATGTTGACGTTGAGGTGCAGGTGTCGCCTGCCGGGCGAGAGGGTCATGGGGCGGCTCGCTGACGCTGGTCGGCGGGGATCTTGGCGGGCTGTGTTTCCACGTCGAGGTCGTGTCTGATGAACCGGGCCACCCGCGGGTCGGCGAACGCGGCCTTGAGCCGTGTGATGGCGGGGTCGTCGGCGTAGGCGTCGCCGACGACGAGCTGGATGGCGAAGCGTTCGTCGGCCGGGGGCAGCAGGATGCGCTGCTTGACCGGGATCTTGGCGACCCGGAACTTGTAGGCGTAGTTGATGGCGGCGTCGACATCCGGGAGGGAGCGGGCGATGGCGTCCAGGGACACCTCGTGCCAGTGGAAGTCGCGCGGGTTCTCGGCGATGTCGCCCAGCTGTGCGGTGAGCGGGTCCACATCCTTCTTGAGCTTGATGAGCCCGACCTTCTGGAGGGTCAGCAGCGCCTGGGTCTGGTTCGCCGGGTCGTTGGGCAGGGTGATCCGCGCGCCGTGCGGCAGTTCGCGCACGCTGCCGTACTTCTGCGAGTAGAGGGCGAACGCCTGGGTGAAGATGGGCTGGACGGCCCTGGCCTCATAGCCCTCGTTGGCCACGATGACCTTGAGCCACTCGGCGTGCTGGGTGATGTTCGCGGCGAGCTTGCCGTCCGCGGTCGAGCCATTGACCTGGTTGGCGTCGTTGACGGGGTACGGCTCGACCGTGATGCCGTGGTCCCGGTCGACCTTGTCGGCGATGTACTTCACGATGGCGCTCTGCGGAATGCTGCCCTGGTTGTAGCCGACCTTCAGGGTCTTCCCCAGGGGCGGATGGTCCTCGCCGCCCACCCGTGCGGCGGCCAGTGAGCCGACGGCGAGGGCGACGGCGCTGAGCGCGGCCGTGATGGCGATGCGGCGGGGCAGTCTGGACTTCAGTTCGAAGCCGTGGTCATGGACGAAAGGCATGGGTGTTCCCCGGTGGGATGAGGAGGTTCGGGGTGCGGCGGGCGCAGTGGCCTCAGCGACCTCAGTGGCCTCAGCGACCTCAGTGGGCGAGGCGGCGCACGATGCGGTCGCCGGTGAACTGGATCACCTGCACCATGACGATGAGCGTGACGATCGTGGCGGTCATGACCGTCGTGTCGAAGCGCTCGTAGCCGTAGCTGATGGCCAGATAGCCGATGCCACCGGCGCCGATGGTCCCGGCGATGGCGGAGAATTCCAGCATGCCGACGATCGCGATGGTCAGGCTTCCCACGAGGGCGGGCAGCGCCTCCGCCAGCTGTACGGACACGATCACCTGAAGGCGTGAGCCGCCCGCGGCGCGCCCCGCCTCGGTGGCCTCGCGGTCCACCTCCCGCAGGGCCGTTTCCACCAGCCGCGCGAAGTAGGGGATGCCCGCGAGCGACATCGGCACGATCGCCGCGGACACCCCGATGGTCGTGCCCGCCACGTACCGGGTGAACGGAATGATCGCGGCCATCAGGATCAGAAACGGCAGCGAACGGCCCAGGTTGACCACCCAGCTCAGCGTGGCCCGCAGTGCCCGGTGCGGAAACAGCGCGCCGGGCGAGGAGTTGTGGAGCACCACGCCCACCGGGGTGCCCACGGCGACGACGATGACCATGACGGCGGCGACCATCTGGAGGGTCTGCCCGATCGCGGGGAAGAGCAGCGGCCACAGCTTGTCGAGGTCGGTGCTCATACGACCGTCTCCGCGGCCGTCTCCGCGGCCGCCTCGGACGCCGGTTCGGAGGCTGCCGGTTCTTCGGCGCGGGCACTGTGGTCCGGGGGCAGTGGTCCGGGCAGCGATTCGGGCAGTGGTTCGGGCAGTGGTTCGGCGTGGATGCCCCAGCCGTCCAGGGCCGCGGTCAGCTCGTCCGCCCGGTCGTGGCCGACCGCGATGGTCGCACGGCCCGCGGCCCGCCCGGCGATCTCCTCCACCGTCGCGGACAGCAGATGGACATCGAGCCCGTGGTCCGCACCGAGCCGCGTCAGCCAGTCCGTGGGCACCGCGTGCCCCTGGTAGGTGAGCCGCCACGTACCGAGCCCCGGCCGGTCCCAGGAGACCGGCCGGTCGGGAAGGAGCGCGTTGCCCAGCGCGGAGTGCGGATCGGCCACCAGCTGGTGGACGGGGCCCGACTCGGCGACGCGCCCCTCGCGCAGCAGGGCGGCGGTGTCCGCCACTTCGCGGACCACCTCCATCTCATGGGTGATCAGGAGGATGGCCAGATCCAGGTCGGTGCGCAGCTCGCGCAGCAGGGCGAGGACGGACCGGGTGGCGGCCGGGTCGAGACCGGAGGTGGCCTCGTCGGACAGCAGCACCTTGGGCCGCAGCGCCAACGCCCGTGCGATGCCCACGCGTTGGCGCTGGCCACCGGAGAGCTGGGCGGGGTAGTCGTCGGCGCGGTCCGTGAGGCCGACCCGCTCCAGCAGTTCGGCGACGCGGCGCTTCTCCTCCCGCGCGGTCACGCCGAGATAGCGCAGTGGCATCGCGACGTTCTGCGCCGCCGTGCGCCGGCGCAGCAGATTGGCCGACTGGAAGACGGTTCCGATGGCCCGCCGCGCGTGGCGGAGGTCACGTTCCGGAAGGTCCGTCACATCGGTTCCGGCCACCCATACCCGTCCGGACGTGGGGCGTTCGAGCAGATTCACGCAGCGGGCCAGAGTGCTCTTCCCCGCGCCACTGGGGCCGACGACGGCGCCGATGGTGCCCTGTGCGATGTTCAGGTCGACTTCATGGAGCACCGGCCGCGCACGGGTACCGGTGCCGAAGGTCTTGTGCAGTTTCTCTACACGGATCACCGTGTGTACTCCTCGACGCTCTGGGAGGGTGCGGGCGGGCGCGCCAAAGGAAGGAGACGGGCCGGCCCCGAGCGGGAATGAGGTCAGTGAGAGAAACAGGCGGCACTGGTGATCACCATGTGATCGACCGTGCGGCGGCGCGTGCAGAAGAGGGTCCGCGACATGGGATGGGATGCTCACATTCCCGTTGGCCCAGGTCAACAGCGGACCGCATGGTGAGATGTGCGGTGTGCCCGGCGGCCGTCCACCGTTCCGCATGCTGGTCGCTGCTTGACCAGTACGCGAACGCCGGTGTTGGGTGGCGCCCATGGCCTCCACGCTTCTGGTGTACCGCCATCACGTCGACCTCGGTCGAGTGGTGAGCGCGCAGTGTTGTTGAGGCATTGACGGCTGCCCGCCGGGGCGCCCTCTCCCATCTGTTTCCCCGCGTGTGATCCGTCTGCCCGTACGGGGCCGCACTCCTGTGCGCCGTGGGGCATGACGGCGCGTCAACTCGCCTCGCCGAGACCTTCGCGCCACTGGTCCGAGGGAGTGGACGACGGATGTACCAGGAGGGGAGCGGATCGGGCGACGGCACGGGCCACAGGCGCTCCGGCCACCCACCCAACCCCCCCTTGCTCATCGGAGACACACTTCATGGCCCTCTCCCGCCGCCGAAGCGCTGCCGGTCAAGGAACTGGCCGAGGCCGCCGCCGACGTACTCGGCGGCCTCGCGGCCGATGCGCTCCAGTACTCCGGTGTGGAGGGGACACCGGAGCTGCGCGAGTGGATCGGCCGCCACGAAGGGATCGCCGTGGCGGATCGGGTCTACGCGAACTGCGGTACTCCGGCGACCACGTGCCCCGGCTCAGCACCGACAGCGACCGGGTGATCCGCGTCAACAGCTTCGCCAAGACCCTCGGGCCCGGTCTGCGCCTCGGCCGGATCGTCGGCCCGCCATGGCTGCTCCCGGCGGTGACGCGACCCCGCGCCAACCAGGATCAGCACTTCTCGACCTTCACGCAGACCATCGCCACCCGGCTGCTGACCACACCCGGCCTGTTCGACCGCGTCACCGCCGACGCGCGGGCGCTGTACGGACGCCGGACCCGGGCCCTGCCCGGCGGCACCGGCTCTCCGGGGCGCATCCGCCTCGGCATCGGGGCGGTGGCCGAGCACGACGTGGCCACGGCGGTCGGCCGGCTGGCCGAGGCACCGAACCCGGAGACGGCCCGATGACCCATACGCCCACCCCCGCCGCCGTACCCGCCCCCGCGTTCGCCCCGGACGGGCCCGTCCGCTGGGTGGCGCTGGGCTGGAACGACCCGGCGGCCGCCGAGCTGCGGGCGCTGATGGACGCGGAGATCAAGCCCCGCTATGCCGTCTTCGAGCCGCGTCCGCATCTGCCGCCCCCGCCCACCGCCGATGAGATAGCCGTCACCTGGATCGCCTTCACCGGCTCGGGCGAACCCGTCGCCACCGCCTCGCTGCGCGCGCTGCCCGGCGACCGGTGGGAGGTCAAGCGCGTCTTCGTCCGTGCCGACCACCGTGGCCGCGGGCTGGCCGCGGCGGCCCTGGCCGCCGTCGAGGCGTCCGCGGCCGAACGGGGCGTCGCGGAGCTGATGCTGCAGACGGGTGTCCGGCAGCCGGAGGCCGCCGCCCTCTACGCACGCGAGGGCTGGTACCGCATCCCGCCCTATCCGCCCTACTCCCGCGACCCGTACAGCGTCTGCTTCGCCAAGTGGCTGCCCGCCACCGGGCGTGCGGAGCGGGGGAGCCGCGCGTGACCCCCGGCGTCTCGCCGCCCTCCTGATCGCCCCGCTGCTCCTGGCCGCCGGGTGTGCCCCCTCCGGCGCCGGATCCCGCACCTCGGCCTCCGGTACCTCGCTGACCTGAGGTGTCACCACCGAGCCGCAGTGCTTCGACCCGCACCGCTCCACGCGGCAGAACGCGTTCGTCATGGCGGGGCCCCGGGCGGCTCGACGCCCGGGGCTGGATGGTGGATGGGGCCGGTGGCTGAATGCGCCCCGGGCCCCTGAAACGATGGCCGCGCCCTCCGAACGGTCGCGATCAGAGGCGCTGAGGGCCTGCTGGGCTGTAGGAGCTGGAGATCCGCAGCAGGTCGATGTGCAGCCGCCTGGTCAGGGAGCGAGGACGGAGCGGGTGCGTCGGGCGCGAATGCCGACGGGCCCATGCCCGCGTGTCGTCAGTCCGGAACATCTCCACCGATCCCGTCATCGGGGTGCCGCGCGTCAGCGGGGTCGCCCACACTTTTGTCGGGTTGCCCATGGGCGTCGGGGAATATGCCGCGGCCCCGTCCGAGTTGACGATTGCGTGAGGTCACCGGCCTCACGTAGCGTTCCGAGATATCAGCCAGGGCCCGAAGGCCCGTCGGACACGGGAACGGGAGGCGATGGTGTCGCGGCCGATGACCTGTCCGCCCGCGCCGACTCCGGCCCTCGGCGAGGGTGTCCGCCTGTACTCCCGGCACCACATCGACCTGCTGCGCGTGGCCGGCGCGCTCTGTCGCCGCTGACCTGATCACCTCCAAGGACACCGCGCCCTCCCGATGGGGTGCGGTGATGACCCATGGCCGACCAGGGAGGCACCCTTCGTGTCCGAGTCCTCATCCACCCCTCTGCATCTCGCCGTCGCCCTCGACGGGGCGGGCTGGCATCCGGCCGCATGGCGCGAGCCGCAGGCCCGGCCCCGGGAGCTGTTCGACCCGGCGTACTGGACCGATGTCGTCACCGAGGCCGAGCGCGGTCTGCTCGACTTCGTGACCTTCGAGGACGGGCTCTCGCTCCAGTCCTCGCACCGGACCGAGCCCGACGGCCGCACCGACCAGGTGCGCGGGCGGCTGGACGCGGTGCTCATCGCCTCCCGGGTCGCACCGCTGACCCGGCACATCGGGCTGGTGCCGACCGTCGTCGCCACCCACACCGAGCCGTTCCACATTTCCAAGGCGATCGCCACGCTGGACTACGTCAGCACCGGCCGCGCCGGGCTGCGGATCCGGGTGTCCAGGCGGAGCCACGAGGCGGAACACATCGGCCGCCGCGCCATTCCCCGCTTCGGCCCCGGGGATCTGGACACCCCGGTGGTCCGGGAGCTGACCGCCGAGCTCTTCGAGGAAGCCGCCGACTACATCGAGGTGGTACGCCGCCTCTGGGACAGCTGGGAGGACGACGCCGAGATCCGGGACGTCGCCACCGGCCGCTTCATCGACCGCGACAAGCTGCACTACATCGACTTCGCGGGCAGGCACTTCAGCGTCAAGGGCCCCTCGATCACCCCCAGGCCACCTCAGGGACAGCCGGTCGTCAGCGCGCTGGCCCATCAGAGCGTGCCCTACCGGCTGGTGGCGACCTCCACCGACATCGGCTACATCACCCCGCACGACACGGACCAGGCCCGCGCCACCGTCGCCGAGATCCGCGCCGCCCAGGCCGCGGCGGGACGCGCGGAGGAGCCCTTGCACGTCTTCGGCGACCTGGTGGTGTTCCTCGACGACGAACCCGGTGCCGCGGCCGCCCGCCTGGAGCGCCTGGACGCCCTCGCGGGCCGCCCGTACACCAGCGACGCCAAGGTGTTCACCGGCACCCCCGCACAGCTCGCGGAGCTGCTTCTGAGCTGGCAGCCGACCGGACTGTCGGGCTTCCGGCTGCGCCCCGGTGTGATCGGCCACGACCTCGAGGCGATCACCCGCGGCCTGGTGCCCGAACTCCAGCGCCGCGGCGCCTTCCGCCGGTCCTACGAGGCCGACACCCTGCGCGGGCTGCTGGGCCTCGCCCGCCCCGCCAACCGCTACGCCACCGTCTGAGCCGGAGGGACCACCGACCATGAGTACACCGCTCAAGCAGATCCACCTGGCGGCCCACTTCCCCGGCGTCAACAACACCACGGTGTGGAGTGATCCGGCGGCGGGCAGCCATATCGAGTTCAGCTCGTTCGCACACTTCGCGCGGACCGCCGAGCGCGCCAAGTTCGACTTCCTGTTCCTCGCCGAAGGGCTGCGGCTGCGCGAACAGGGCGGCGAAATCTACGACTTGGACGTGGTGGGGCGGCCGGACACCTTCACCGTCCTGTCCGCGCTCGCCGCCGTCACCGACCGCCTCGGCCTGACCGGCACCATCAACTCCACCTTCAACGAGCCCTACGAGGTGGCCCGCCAGTTCGCCAGCCTCGACCACCTGTCGGGCGGGCGCGCCGCGTGGAACGTCGTGACCTCGTGGGACGCCTTCACCGGGGAGAACTTCCGCCGCGGCGGCTTCCTCCCGCAGGACGAACGGTATTCCCGGGCCAAGGAGTTCCTGGCCACCGCCACCGAGCTGTTCGACTCCTGGCGGGGCGACGAGATCGTCGCCGACCAGGCATCCGGCACCTTCCTCGACGACGCGCGGGCCGGTGCCTTCGCCCATCAGGGACAGCACTTCGACATCGCCGGGCAGTTCAACGTCCCGCGCAGCCCGCAGGGCCGCCCGGTGATCTTCCAGGCCGGTGACTCCGAGGAAGGCCGGGAGTTCGCCGCGGCCGGCGCCGACGCCATCTTCAGCCGGTACAGCACCTTGAAGGAGGGGCAGGCGTTCTACACGGACGTCAAAGGCCGCCTCGCCCGCCACGGCCGCACCCACGACCAGCTGCTGATCCTGCCCGCGGCCACCTTCGTCCTCGGCGACACCGACGCCGAGGCGCGGGAGCTGGCCCACGAGGTTCGCCGCCAACAGGTCAGCGGCGCCACCGCGATCAAACACCTGGAGTTCGTCTGGAACCGGGACCTGTCCTCGTACGACCCGGACGGCCCGCTGCCCGACATCGACCCCGACACCGGTGAGCACACCATCGCCCGCGGCCGCGCCCAGGTGCGGATGTACCGCGATCCGCTGGCCGTCGCCCGGGAGTGGCGGGAGCTGGCGGCGGCGAACAAGTGGTCCATCCGTGACCTGGTCATCGAGACCGGTAGCCGCCAGTCCTTCATCGGCTCCCCGGCCACGGTCGCCGAGATCATCAACTCCTTCGTCCAGGCCGATGCCAGTGACGGCTTCATCCTGGTACCGCACATCACCCCCGGCGGGCTGGACGTCTTCGCGGACACCGTCGTCCCGCTGCTGCAGGAGCGCGGTGTGTTCCGCACCGAGTACGAGGGCACGACCCTGCGCGACCATCTCGGTCTGGCCCACCCCGGCACCGAGTCGCACCAGGACCGGGTCGCGTCATGAAGTTCCTGGCCATCACCCTCAGCCGCTGGGAGGCATACGGCCACGGCCCCGCCCGCGCCGTGCTCGGCGCCGGGACACCCGCCGACCGCTGAGGAGAACCCCGACCATGTCCGGCATCCCCCTCGCAGTCCTCGACGTCGTGCCCATCTCCTCCGGCTCCACCGCCGCCGAGGCGCTGCGCAACAGCGTCGACCTCGTCCAGCGGACGGAGCGGTTCGGCTACGCCCGCTACTGGTTCGCCGAACACCACCTCAACCCGGGCGTGGCCGGGACCTCGCCCGCCGTCGTCCTGGCCTCGACCGCCTCCGCCACCTCCACGATCCGCCTCGGCTCCGGGGCCGTACAGCTGGGCCATCGCACCGCCCTGTCCACCGTCGACGCACCGCCCACCACGACCCCCGTCATCGACGGACGCACCCCGAACGGCCTGCCCGTCGACATCCTCGCGCTCCTGCGCGGCGACTACCGCTCCGCCGAGGGCGTCGAAGCACACGCGATCCCCGGCGAAGGCGCCGATGTGCAGGTGTGGATCCTCGGCAGCAGCGGCGGGCGGAGCGCCCAGGTCGCGGGCCGGGGCGGTCTGCGCTTCGCCGCCGACTACCACGTCAGCCCGGCCACCGTCCTGGAGGCCACCGAGGCGTACCGCGCCGCGTTCGGCCGAGGGCGCCATTCCCTTCCCCGGCCCCGAACAGGCCCGCGCCCAACACTGGTCCGACGCGGACTCCAGGAGGCCACCGGCGCGGACGAGCCGCTCATCACCACCATCACCCACCGCCACGCCGACCGGGTGCGCTCCTATGAACTGCTCGCCGAGGAGTGGCGACGCCGCTGAGCCGAGACCGAGACGGATACGGACGGCGGAAGCGCACCGGTGTCTGGTAGGTGGAAGACGGGTCCTGGGGCGGGGTGGTTCAGGGTGAACGCCACCGAGAGATGGACCAACGGCTGTCCGGCAGGCCGGTTACGGGGCGGAATCGCGCAGCAGGGGAAGCAGTTGGTCACCGATCCGGCCGATCTCCTGCTTGTAGGGGGTGTCGGACAGGACGAAGTGGGTGATGCCGAGCTTGCGGTAGCCGTGCAGTGCGCGGGCGACGTCGTCGGCGGAGCCGACCAGCCAGGTGGTCCCCGCTCCGCCAGCGCCGAACTTGCCCGGGGTGGTGTACAGGCACGTGTCGAGCACCTCTCCGCGCTGGGCGAGGTCGAAGAGCCGCTGTTGTCCGACCGCCGTCCTGCGATTCCCCGTCCACGTGGTCTCACCGGCGGCGGATGCCATCTTCGCCACCTTCTCCTCGGCGGCATGCCATGCCTCCTCGGTGGTGTCGCGCACCAGTGTCGTGATCCGCAGCCCGAACTCCAGTGGCTTGTGCCGTCGGCCCACCTGCTCGCTCAGCGTCTTGAGCCGGTCGACGCGTTCGGCGATCCCGTCGAGTGGTTCACCCCAGAACAGCTGGACATCGGCCTCGGCCGCCGACACCCGCTCGGCGGCCGGGGACGCGCCGCCGAAGTAGAGCGTCGGATGTGTCCTCCCGCCGGTCGGGTACGGGCGTGGCGCGACGGTTGAGCCGGTGACCTGGAAGTGCTCGCCGTGGAAGGTGACGTCCTCCTCGGTCCACAGACGCCGCACGAGGTGCAGGAACTCCTGCGTGCGGGCGTACCGTTGCGGGGGTTCGATATTGGTGTCGCCGTAGGCGGCCGGGTTGTCCAGCCCGCTGACGATGTTGACGAGGACGCGTCCCCGGCTGAGCTGGTCGAGCGTGGCCGCCGCACTGGCGAAGTTCGCCGGGTGCCAGTAGCCGGGACGGATCGCGATCAAGGGTTTGAACGTCGTGGTCCGGGCGGCCAGCGCCGTGGCGACGGTGAAGGTGTCCGGGCGTCCCCATCCGGTGCCGAGCAGGGCCCCGCTCCAGCCGTGACCCTCTGCCGATCGGGCAAGGTCGGTCGAGTACTCGATGGACCCCCAGCCCGATGTCGTGTCGTCGCCGCGGTGGCCCGGTTCGACGGTGTTGGGTATGTACCAGAGAAATTCCAGGCTCATGATGCTTCCGATCGCTGCTTGCCCGGTGTCGGCACGACACGAGCCAGGACGGTCATGGCGGGTCGGGCCAGTTGGTTCGTGTCTGGCTGAGTGGCGGCGCAGTGGAGGGGAATGGATGCGGGATCAACACTGCGCGCTGGACACGCGGAGGAGGTCGACACAACGCTCGCTCGTAAGGAGCAGGACCTCACACATGTGATCGAGTCTCGGTGTGCGTGTTGAGAATGTCAATGTGTCCCCTGGGCCCCGGCCCGACGTCGTCAGCTGCGATGAGGACGGCCGTGGCCCCGCGGCGGTTTACCCGTCCGTATGACAAGACGTGGTTGACAGGGTGGCGGGCCATCACGGAATCTCTGCCCATGGTTTCGGATCCGCTGCTGACCAGCGAACGCTGCGTCGACCTGCTCCGGGTTTGCAGCGCGCGGTGTTGATGGGCCGGGCCGTTTGCGCCCGCCCGGGAGTTTGATTCCCGATTTTTCACCCATCTCGTTCACCGAGATGCGGATTTCGCCCCGATGTGGCCTGCCATCCCTTTCACCTGAGGGCACAGTCGAAGAGAAGTGTGCTGCCCAGTCTCTGTTCTGATCGGGCTTGTCGCCGTCTCGAGTTCATGTGGACCTCCGCGTCCGCTCTTGTCCGGCAGCGCCCATCAACACCATGTTCCTGGAAGGAAATCCCGCTGCCATGAAGCTCTCCCAACGCCGGGCGCTTTCGCCCCACGGCGCCGCCCTGGCGACAGCGGTCCTGCTGCTCTCGGCCTGCAGCGGCGGCACCCAGAACACCGCGAACTCGTCGGGTGACGCGGGGAAGCCACAGTACGGCGGCACACTGAAGTTCTACGACCCGGTGAACTACAAGGCCTGGCAGATAACGAACACCTTGTGGTCGAACAGCAACGTGACCACGAACCTCGCCGACCGGCTGACGTGGCAGAATCCGAAGACCGGGAAGATCGAGCCGTGGCTCGCCGAGAGCTGGACGGTCAGCCCGGACCATCTGAAGTACACATTCAAGATCCGCTCCGGTGTGACGTTCAGCGATGGCAGCAGGCTGGACGCCAAGGTGGTCAAGCACAACCTCGACCAGCACGCCTTCGGGGACAAGAAACTCGGCGTGGCACCGGACGAGTTCTTCGCGAACTACGTCGGCACGAAAGCTGTCGACCCGCGGACCGTCCAGGTCAGGCTGTCGAAGCCCAATGCCGGATTCCTCCAGGTCCTCTCGATCTACCGGACCGGCATTCTGGCCGAGTCGTATCTCAAGAAGAACTGGAACGACAAGGGCAAGCTCACCAGCCTGATCGGATCGGGCCCGTTTGTCGTCGCCGGCGGCAATGGCACGACCAACGTGGCGCTCAAGCGCCGCGACGACTATGACTGGGCGCCGAAGGGCTTCAAGCACCAGGGCAAGGCGTATCTGTCGGAAATCCGATACACGACGGTGCCGGAGCAGAGCACCGCCGTGGGCGCCCTGCAGTCGCAACAAGCCGACGTCGTGCGCAATATCGCGCCCGATGACGAGGAAACGGTCAAAGGCTTCGGCGGTCAGGTCAAGGCATTCCCGGCGCAGGGTGAGAGCAACCAACTCCACATCTCCCTGGCGGCGAACGCCCCCACCCGGAACCTCGAGGTGCGGCGCGCGCTCCAGGCGGCGACCGACCGAAAGGAAATCAACGACATCGCGCTCTCGCCCAGTTACGGGGTCGCCAAGAGCATCCTCGTCCACGGCACGCCGAAGGCGCCGGACGGCAGCCCGTATCTGACATACGACCCTGCCAAGGCCAAGCGGCTTCTGGAGGCGGCCGGCTGGAAGTCCGGATCCGACGGAATCCGGAGGAAGAACGGCAAGCGGCTCTCGTTCACGCTCTATGTCACGCCGTACTACCAGGTTTCCCAAGCCGTGGTGGAAGTGCTGCAGTCGCAGTGGAAGAAGGTGGGGGCCGAGGTGAAACTCAAGAGCCCGTCGATGAGTCAGTACGAGGCGGAGATCGGCAAGAACACCGTCTTCGCCCAGGGCCAGCTCTCCCGCGCCGAGCCTGATGTGCTCCGCTCCGAGTGGCACAGCGACCTGACCAACGCGACGTACACCCAGCTCCCCGAACTGAACAAGCTGCTCCAGGCCCAGGTCGCCGAGTTCGACCAGACGAAGCGTACGGCGGACATCAAGGCCGTCCAGGACTATGTCCTCAAAAACGCCCTCGCCATTCCGCTGTACGACGAGACGCAGGTCTTCGGCCTGCGGTCGAACGTCCAGGACTTCCAGACCGAGGCCGTGGCCCGGTCGCAGTTCTACAACACCTGGTTGTCCTGACTCATGGCCCGCTACGTCCTCAAGCGCCTGATGCACACCGTCCTGGTTCTCTGGGCGGCCTACACACTGGCTTTCATCCTGCTCACCGCGTTGCCGGGCAACGCGATCTCCAATTTGATCAACAATCCGCAGAACCAGTTGACGCCGGAGGACGGCAAGCTCCTCAAGGCGTTCTACGGGCTCGACCATCCGGTGGTGGTCCAGTACGTCCGCGCGCTGGACGCCCTGCTCCACGGGAACCTCGGGTACTCGCTGAGCAGCGGGGTGAAGGTATCGGATCTGCTCGGTGACGCGTTGCCCGGCACCCTGCGGCTGACGGCTCTCGGTTTTGTCCTCGGAGCGGTCATCGCCGCCGGGGTGGGAGTCGGCGGGAGCTATGCACGGTGGAACTGGCTGCGGACTCTTCTGCGGTCCTTCCCGGCCCTGGCCGCCTCGGTGCCGAGCTTTGTGATCGGAATCCTGATCCTCTACTACTTCTCGTTCCAGCTGCACCTGATCCCCGCGGTCGACGACGGAACCTTCCTGGCCCTGGTGGGGCCCGCGGTCACCCTGGGCGTCATGATCTCGGCACCGCTGTCCCAGGTGTTCAGCGCCTCGATCGCGGCGACCCGGCGACAGCCCTTCGTGCATGTGCTCCATGCAAGGGGAGCCGGGGAGCGGTACATCTTCGGACGCGGCGTCCTGAGGAACTCGTCCTTGCCGGTGCTCACCATGCTGGGCCTGGCCGTGGGTGAGCTGATCGCCGGTTCGGTGGTCACCGAAGCGGTGTTCGCGCGGAACGGCATCGGCCAGATCACCCTCAACGCCGTCAACACTCAGGACCTGCCCGTCGTCCAGGGCGTGGTGCTGGTCGCCACCGCGGGCTACGTCCTGGTCAATCTCGTGGTGGACGTGGTCCACCCGCTCATTGATCCGCGCATCCGGGCCGACATTCTCGCCGCGCGCTCGAAGAGGACCAAACGCTCGACGGGGAGCACGCCGACCGGGCCCGGCGTGGACGAGGCGATGTCTCCCCGGCTCCCGGAAGAGGTGGCGGCACGATGACAACGACCATCGAGAACCCGACGCCGCCGGTCGAAGTGCGGCAGACCGGGCAGCCCGGGAAGGCGCCGCGAGGCCGTACCCTCACGATACTGCTGTGGCCCATCCGTCACTGGTCGGTCGTGGTGGCGGGAGCGGTCCTCGTGGTGGCGGTTCTCTGGGCGCTGGTCCCCGGATGGTTCGCCCACTCCGACCCGACGGCGATCGGGGCGACCGACAAGCTGCTGCCGCCGTCGAGCGCGCACTGGTTCGGCACCGACCGGCTCGGCCGCGACCAGTACACCCGTGTCGTCCACGGCGCCCGCGCGTCACTGTCGGGCTCGGTGGTGGCCGTGGCTCTGGGTGTCGCGGTGGGCTCGGTCTTCGGCGCCCTCGCCGGCTGGTTCGGCCGCTGGATCGACGCGATCGTGATGCGACTGATCGACGTCGTGCTGTCCATTCCGGGTTTCCTGCTGGCCATCACCATCGTGGTCGTCCTCGGCTACGGGATCTTGCAGGCGGCCGCCGCTGTCGGCCTCACATCGTCGGCGGCGTTCGCGCGGCTCATCCGCTCCGAGGTGCTGCGTGCCAAGGCGAGCCAGTATGTGGAGGCGGCGGTCGCGAGCGGCGCCCGCTCGTCGACGGTCCTGCTGCGCCATGTGGTCCCCAACTCGCTGGGGCCGACGCTGTCGCTGGTCACCATCCAGTTCGGCATCGCGATCATCTGGATCGCCTCACTGAGCTTTCTCGGGCTCGGTGCGCAGCCGCCGAGCCCGGAGTGGGGCCGTCTGGTCGCCGATGGCCGCAACTTCATGGCGAGCGAGCCCTACCTGGTGGTCTACCCGGCACTGACCGTCGCCGCGGTCGTGCTGGCCGGCAACCGCCTCGCCCGCCACTTCGCAGAGAGGCAGAAGCGATGAGCAGTGACGTGACACCGCGGGTCGCCCGGGACATCACCGCACCGTCCGGGCCGGTCCTGGCCGTGGAGGATCTGAGTGTCGGCTATCAGGCCGGGCGCGGTACCAAGACGGCTGTCGAGCACATCTCGTTCGAACTCGAACCGGGCCAAGTCCTCGCTCTCGTCGGTGAGTCCGGCTCCGGCAAGTCCACGATCGGACACGCCATCCTGGGACTGCTGCCCACCAACGGCCGACTGCTCGGCGGCTCGGTCAGATATCGGGGGCGCACCATCAGCGACCTGTCCGGTGGTCGGCTGCGGGGGCTCCGGGGGCGCGCGATCAGCCTGATCCCGCAGGATCCCACGGTCTCCCTCGATCCGGTCCGTCGCGTGGGCCCGCAGGTCGAGGACGTCCTACGCCTGCACACCAGCCTCGACACCGAGGCGCGGCGGCAAAGGGTCCACGAACTCTTCGAGCTGGTGGGTTTCGACGACGTCGAGCGGCGCTATCGGCAGTTTCCCCACGAGCTGTCAGGCGGTATGCGGCAACGAGTGCTGATCGCGGCCGCCGTGGCCGTCGAGCCCGATGTGATCGTCGCCGACGAGCCGACCTCCGGCCTGGACGCGACCGTCCAGGCCCAGGTGCTCGATCTCATCGATGACCTGCGCCGCCGCGGCGGCACCTCCGTGGTGCTGATCACCCACGACCTCGGTGTGGCCGCGGACCGTTCCGATCTCGTGGGTGTGCTGCGCGATGGACGGTTGGCCGAACTCGCGCCCACGGCGGCGTTCGTCCAGAACCCACAGGACGAGTACAGCAGGCACCTGCTGGACAACGTGCCCGCACGGCTGAGCTTCGTCACGGACAGGTCCGGCGGAACTCCCTCCGGGGACCCCGAGCCCGCGGTCGAGGTGAGGAACCTGAGCAAGCGCTACGAGGGACACACCGCGGTCGACGACATCTCCTTCACCGTGGGACGCGGCCGGACCTTCTCGATCGTCGGAGAGTCCGGCAGCGGCAAGTCGACGACGGCACGCGTCCTCACCGGCCTCACACAGGCGACGGCGGGCCGGGTCTCGCTGCTCGGAACCGAGGTCGGCACCCTGAACACCAAGGCGTTCCGCCCATTGCGACGCGACGTCCAGATCGTCTTCCAGAATCCGTACGCCTCCTTCGACCCGCGATTCGACGTCCTCTCGGTGGTCGAGGAGCCGCTGCGGTCCTTCCAGCCGGCGGGTTCCGCTCGGCGTCGCCGACAGGAGAACCGTGACCGGGTGGTCGCCGCGCTGGAGGCGGCGTCGTTGCCGGCCTCGTTCCTCCACCGTCACCCCCGCGAGTTGTCCGGGGGACAGCGTCAGCGGGTAGCGATCGCGCGGGCACTCGTACTGGAGCCGAAGGTCGTGGTACTCGACGAGCCGATCTCGGCGCTCGATGTCTCCGTTCAGGCCCAGATCCTCGAGCTGCTGGTCAAGCTGCAGAGCGAGCTCGGCCTGACGTATGTCTTCATCTCGCACGACCTGGCCGTCGTGCGGGCGATCTCCGTCCGGGTCGCGGTGATGCGGCGCGGCAGGATCGTGGAACAGGGAGAGATCGCCCAGGTCTTCGAGAGCCCCGCCTCCCCTTACACCGCTCAACTGCTCGGTGCCATGGCCGGCCGACAGCTGGCCGGCCGCTGATCCACGAAGGAGCCCCATGACCGACCCGTCCCACGCGCTGGAAGAGGCCGTGGCCGAGTTCCGCAGGATCTTCGAGCGGCTGGAAGCGGAGGCCGGTGTCCGCGACCAGTCCCGCAAGCACCCGTACGAGTTCGTGCGCGAACTGGCTGACGCCGGATTCGGCCGTCTGCGCGTGCCGATCGCGCAGGGCGGCTTCGGCGTCGACCTGCCCACCCTGTTCCGCCTGCTGGCCGAGGCAGGCAAGGCCGACTCCAACATTCCGCAGATCCTGCGGGGCCACTTCACCGCGGTGGAGATTTTGCGGCACGCGGACGATCCCGACGTCGGCGACTACTGGCTCCGCAAGATCGCGGAGGGCGCCGTGTTCGGCAACGCCCAGTCCGAGGCGGCGGGCAGCAGCCCGGACTTCGGCATTTCGACACGCGTCCATGAGGTGGACGGCCGCAAGGTGGTCAGCGGGACCAAGTTCTACTCCACCGGCTCTCTGTTCGCCGACCACATCCGCGTCGCGGTCGCGGACGACGACGGCAACCGCTGGTTCGCCGTGGTTCCCGCGCGGCATCCCGGCGTCACCCACGCCGAGGACTGGGACGGGATCGGGCAGCGTCTCACCGGAAGCGGTACGACCGTATTCGACGGCGTCCCCGTCGAGGAGAACGGGGAACTGGGAGGGTTCAAGGAGAACCTGCGCTCCCTCCCGTCGTTCGTGCAGCTCGTACACCTGGCAAACCTCGCCGGTATCACCCGCAGCCTGGTCGACGAGACGGTCTCCGTGGTGAGGTCCCGCACCCGCACCAGCCTGCACGCACTGTCCGAACAGGCCACCGAGGACCCCGAGGTGCTGGGCGTCGTCGGTCGCCTCCACACCCGCGCCCTCACGGTGGACTCCCTGCTCGGGACGGTCGCCGAAGGCCTTGAGACAGCCGACCGGGACGGCTCGCGGGAGGCGTATACCGCCAACTACATCGATGTGTCGGCCGCGCAGGTCGCCATCATCGAGGCGGTTCTCGACGCCGCGACCATCGCCTTCAACGCGGGCGGCTCGTCAGCGGTCCGGGAGAGTGCCCGCCTCGACCGGCACTGGCGCAACGCCCGCACCCTCGCCTCACACAACCCGGTCATATACAAGCCAAGAGTCATCGGCGCGTTCGTCGTCAACGGTGTCGCCCCGCAGTCGTCGTACGACCGCGGTCGGCGTTCCCAGGAGGGACAGCAACAGTGACCCGCCCCTTGCACATCAACGTCAATATCCTCAACGCCGGTGTCTTCGGCGGTTCGTGGCGCTTCCCCGGGACCGACGGGCGGGCGAGTTACACGATCGAGCACTACACCAGGATCGCGAAGAAGGCGGAGGCGGCGAAGCTCGACGCGGTGTTCCTGGCCGACGGCCCGGTCCTCGAGCCTCTCGTCCGCCACCGGCCCGGCAACAACCTGGAACCGACCACCGTACTGGCGCGGATCGCCGCCCGGACCGAGCGCATCGGACTGATCGGGACGCTCTCGTCGAGCTACAACGACCCGATCGAACTCGCCCGCCGGGTGGGCGACCTGGATTACCTCAGCGGTGGCCGGGTCGGATGGAACGTCGTCACCACCGCCGGCGCCGCCGCCGCACGCAACTTCGGACGGACCGGCGAGCCCGAGCACGCGCAGAGGTATCGACGGGCGGCGGAATTCACCCACCAGGTCATCGCCCAGTGGGCGGACCGGCGGACCTTCGTCTCTCCGCAGGGACGCCCCGTCGTCGTGCAGGCCGGTGGATCCAGTGACGGACGCCGCCTGGCCTCGCGCGTCGGTGAAGTGATCTTCTCCGCGGACCAGGACATCGACCATGCCCGCGCGTTCCGTGACGAGATCCGCGCGGGGGCACTGGAGTTCGGACGCCGTCCCCAGGACGTCGTCGTCCTGCCCGGCCTCTCGACCGTACTCGGCAGCACCGAGGAGGAGGCCCGGAGACGGCGCGAGACGCTCGACGAGATCCTTCCCGACGCCTACGCACGCCAACGCCTCGCGGGTCAGCTCGGCTTCTCCCTGGAGGGACTGCCGGACGATGAACCCATCCCGCGCGAGCTGCTGGTCGAGCCGGACCGGGCCGGTGGCTCGCAGACCTTCTACCGGGTCGTGAAAGCCATCATCGACAAGGAGAATCCCACGCTCGGCCGGCTGCTGCGCAAACTGAGCGGCGGTGGCGGCCACCGGATCGTGGTCGGCACTCCGGAGCAGGTCGCCGACGACATCCAGCTGTGGTTCCAGGAGGGCGCGGCGGATGGCTTCAACGTCATGCCCGATGTGCTGCCGTCCGGGTTCGATGACTTTGTCGATCACGTGATCCCAGAACTCCGGCGCCGTGGTCTCTTCCGCCATGAGTACGACGACACCACGTTGCGGGGCCATCTGGGCCTCGAGACGCCGGGCCGACCGCGGCCGTCCCGCGGGTCCGCCGTGCCCGAGGCCGCCCGCTAGGCAAGGGGAGCAGAACACCACATGACCAGAACCATCGTCCTCGACCTCGCGGTCGGGTCCATCCTCTCCGTCGCCGACGCGACCGGGATCGTCGCGGCCGCCCGCGATACGGGCGTGACCGCGGTGCGCCTTCTCGACGGCGGTCCGGATGACGTACTCGACCCCACGGTGGTCGCCGCTCACCTCGCCGGCCGTTTCCCCGAGTCCCACTGGATCGTCGATGCCCCGACGACGCACAACGCGCCGTACAACCTCGCCCGCCGGGTGCTGTCGCTGGACCGGGCCACCGCGGGCCGCTCCGGCCTGGCCCTGCGAGCGGGAGACGGTGACGAGGTCAGTGAGGCCACAGCGCCCGACCGTTCGGCCACGGCGCGGCACCGGCGCTGGGCCGAATACGCGGGCGTCCTCACCGGCCTGTGGGAGAGCTTTCCCGCCGCGGCGTTGCTCGGCGACCAGGCCACCGGCGTCTTCGCGGAGGACACTCTCATCACGTCGATCGACCACGAGGGCCGTTTCTACCGAGTGGCGGGGCCACTCGACGGACCGTCCTCGCCGCAGGATCGGCCGGTGCTTGTCGCCGACGCTCGCGACGATCTGGACTGGGCCGATGTCGTGGCCCTGGCCGATGCCGTCGTCATCTCCCGGGCCAGGGCGTCAGAGGTGACCGCGCGGCTGGCCGAGGCGTTCGACCGCGTCGGCCGACGGCGCGGGGACATCGCGGTGCTCGGCAGGGTCGAACTGCCGGCGGATGACACCCCCGCGGAGCGGACCGCCGCCCAGTTGGCCGACTGGGTCGAGCGGTACGGCTTCGACGGGCTGGAGCTCGCCCCGACGGGGGACCACGACCGGCTGCTCGCTGTGGTGCGAGCACTCGTGCCACGCCTCGGGCTCTCCGGCGGAGCGACTCTGCGCGCCGCCCTCGGCCTGCCCGAACCGATCGGAGCCGGTTCATGACCTGGACGCTCCACGACGCCGACCACGACGCCGACCACGACGCCGACCACGCCACAGAGCGGGCCACCGACCAGGCCACCGAGCGGGCCGCTCCGCCGACCGTCGCGGGCATCCGCACCGCGATCGCTCCGGTCCTGGCGGAGCTGGCCGCGACCGCCCGCCGCCGTGAAGGCACCCGGAACTATCCGTTCGGGCAGGTACGTGCGCTCGCCGAGGCACGGCTGCTGCTGATCGGCGTTCCGGCGGAGGACGGTGGTGCGGGCGGCACGGTCCGTGACATCGCCGAGGTGGTCATCGACCTGGCCCGTGCCGACTCAGGCGTCGCCCAGGCGTTCCGGTCGAGCTTCCTGACGGCCAACCACGTCACCACGCGCCACGACCTGCCCCAGCGGGAGCGTTCGCTCGAGCGGCTCCGACGCGGTGACCTCTTCGCCGGTACCGGCAACGAACGAAGCGGTGGCGCGAGTGGCTCGGTGGCCACCACCATCCGCGGCGACGGCGCGGGCTACGTGCTGAACGGCACCAAGTACTACAGCACCGGCGGTCTCTACGCGGACTGGTTCGGTGGCACAGCGGTAGCCGACGACGGCGACATCGTCCAGTTCACCGTTCCCACCGATCGGGAAGGCGTCGAACTGCTCGACGACTTCGACGCCGTCGGCCAGCGCCTCACGGCCAGCGGAACCACCCGGCTGACCGACGTCCGCGTCACCGACGACGAACTCGTCCGCACGGACAAGGCGAAGCTGCGCAATCCGTGGCTGGGGTCGTTCGCGCAGCTGTACCTGGCCTCGATCCAGGCCGGTATCGCCGCCGCCGCGCTCGACGATGCGATCTGGTTCGGGCGGAAGAAGGCTCGTCCGATCAAACACAGCACGGCGGACACGAGCATCGACGACCCGTACGTCCGGCATGTCGTGGGCCAGATCTCCGCCCGCGCACACGCTGCCCGGTCCTCCGTCGTCCTCGCGGCCGAGACCCTGGAGCAGGTCCGGCACACCCCGGACCACGAGGTCCGCGCGGCCGGTGCCACCGCGGCCATCGCCGTCGCCCAGGCGCAGTACCTCGCCGTCGAGTCGGCTCTCAAGGCGGGGGAGCTGCTCTTCGACGTGGGCGGAGGCTCCGCGACCGACCGGGAGTACGCCTTCGACCGGCACTGGCGCAACGCCCGGACCGTCGCCAACCACAATCCCCGGGACTGGAAGGCCGCCGTGGTCGGTGCCTACCACCTCGCCGGTGAGGAACCACCGACCACCGGGCTCTTCTGAGAGCACGCCCGGCCCGCAACCGCTGCCACGTCCTCCGACGTCCGCGAAAGGACACCCATTCATGCCGGCCTCCGGACCCTTCGAAACCACTCACCACGCGGCGGACGACCGCTACACCGGGCAGGAGTACCGCCGCACCGGGAACTCGGGCCTCGACCTGCCCGCCTTCTCCTTCGGCCTCTGGCAGAAGTTCGGGGCCGACTTCCCCTACGAAACCCAGCGCGAGATCGTGCTGCACGCCTTCGACCTCGGGATCACCCACTTCGACAACGCCAACCGCTACGGCCCCCCGCACCGCGCCGCGGAGAAGTTCTTCGGCACGGTGCTGAGGAGGGACCTCGCCCCCTATCGGGACGAGCTCATTCTGTCGACCAAGGCCGGCAACCCGATCGGCCCGAGCCCCTACCACAAGGGGGGCTCGCGCAAGTCGCTGCTGACCTCGCTCGACCACAGCCTGCGTGACCTCGGCACCGATTACGTCGACATCTTCTACAGCCACAGCCCCGACCTCGCCACTCCGCTGGAGGAGACGGTCGGCGCCCTGGTCACCGCGGTCCGGTCCGGGAAGGCGCTGTACGCCGGACTCTCCAACTACACCCCGGAGCGCGCCCATGAGGCGGCCGAGTTGCTCCGCCGGGCGGGGGTTCCCCTGCTGGTGCACCAGCCACGGTATTCGATCTTCGATCGCCGCCCGGAGATCAACGGTCTGCTCAAGCTGGCCGCCGAGGACGGCTTCGGCCTCGTCGTCTACAGCCCGCTGGCCCAGGGACTGCTGACCAACAAGTACCTCGACGGCGTGATCCCTCCCAACGCCCGCGCCCAGAACAGCGCCTTCCTGTCGGCCGATGACATCGACGACACCTACCGCGAACGAGCCACGGCCCTCGACGAGATCGCCCGGGGACGCGGACAGTCACTGGCGCAGCTCGCACTGCAATGGGTGCTGCGGCAGCCGCAGGTGACCAGCGCGCTCATCGGCGCGAGTTCGACCTGGCAGCTGGACCACAACACCCAAGCGCTGGACTTCCCGCCGCTGACCGATGAGGAGCTCGCGCTCATCGACCGGCACGGCGTCCACGGGACCGGTGTCCGTGTCTGAGCGGACCCCCGAGCGGGCCGGGGCGGTCGGAGCCGGGGTGGCGGACGGCCGCCCCTTCCGGCTCTGCTTCCTGCTCCACCTCGACTCGGACCTAGCCCCCGCCGCGGCCTACCGCCAGGCCATCGACCTGTTCGTCGCCGCCGAGCGACTCGGCTACGACTCGGGCTGGGTGATCCACCGCCACTTCCGCCAGGGCAACGAACATGTCTCCGCCCCACTGGTCCTGCTGGCCGCGATCGCCGAGCACACCAGCCGCATCCGGCTCGGTACCGGTGTGTTCGTCCTGCCGCTGGCCGATCCCCTGGTGGTCGCCGAGGACGCGGCCGTGCTCGACGAGCTCAGCGGCGGACGGGTCGAACTGGGCATCGGCTCGGGGCCGTTCCCCACGGCCTGGGAGGCGTTCGGCCGCAGCCTCGATGACAAGCAGGCACTCTTCGACCGGAACGTGGCGAAACTCCACGAGGTCCTGGAGGGGCGTCCGGTCAACACCGCCGGGGAAGTGCTTCACCCACCGGACACCGGAGTGCGGCGGCGGCTGTGGCAGGCGACCACGAGCGACCCCGTACGGGCCGTCGACGCGGCGATCGCGGCCGCCAGGACTGGCGACGGGTTGCAGCTCTCCCGGGCCGGCGACTGGGCCGGTCGACAGAGCACCGGGCAGCAAGCGGATATCGTCGCCTCGTACCGCCGAGCCGCGGCCGAGGCCGGGTACGAACCGCGCGTCCAGGTCTCGCGCGCGGTCTATCCGCACCCCGACAGCGCCGGTGCCCTCCGCGCCGTCGCCCCCGGTGTACGCCGCTGGCAGTCATGGGGATCGAGGCGCCGCGACGACGTCGAGCTCAGCGTCGAGGAATACCTCGAACGCGACCGATCGCTGTTCGGACCGGCCGGTGCGGTCGCCGAGTCGCTCGCCGCCGATCCGTCCCTTGCCGGAGCCACCGATCTGCTCGTGAGCTTCGTCCCCGGCGTGCCGGAGTTCGACGAGCACATCCGGCTGCTCACCGCCACCGCCCGGGAGGTCGCACCGCTGCTCGGATGGCATCCGCTCCAGGAGCCGCGCGCCACCGTGTCCGAACCACCGATCCCCCGGAGGGGAGCCCCGCGGCCGTGACCGGCTTTCACCTCAACCTCTCACTCCTGACTCCTGGACACTTCCGGCAGGCGTGGCGACTGCCGCACGCCGATCCGTTCGCCTACTTGGACGTCGGTCATTTCAGGCGGCTCGCCGAAGCCGCCGAGGATGCCACGATCGACGCGGTCTTCCTCGGAGACGGTCCAGCTCTCGGAGCCGGTATCGAGCACGCACCGGATACCGGGCTGGACCCGCTGATCCTGCTGACCCACCTGTCCGGGAGCACGGACCGTCTCGGCTTCGTCATCACCAGCTCCACGACGTACAACTCGCCCTACAACCTCGCGCGCCGCTTCAACGCGCTGGATCATGTGAGCAAGGGGCGCGCCGCGGTCAACATCGTGACCACCGGAACCACCGCCGCCGCGGCGAACTTCGGGCTGGACGACCACCCGGACAAACCGACGCGATACCGCCGGGCCCATGAATTCCTGGACGCCGTCACCCGGTTGTGGGACGCGTGGGAGCCGGGAGCCATCACCGGCGACAAGACAAACGGCAGATACGCCGACCCGAAGCTGATCCACCCCATCGACCACCACGGCGAGTTCTTCTCGGTTCGCGGCCCACTGCCCGTACCCGCCGGACCACAGGGACGACCCGTGATCGTCCAGGCCGGAGGCTCGGAAGGCGGGCTGAGGCTCGCGGGTGACTTCGCAGATGTCGTCTTCACCGTGGCGCAGACCCAGCCGAAGGCGGTCGCCTTCCGCGATGACATCCGCCGGCGCGCCACGGCGGCCGGGCGCCACCCGGACGACGTCAAGGTCTCACTCGGCGTGGTCGTCCTCGTGTCCGAGACCGAGGACGAGGCCCGGCGCCGGGAGCGGGAACTGTACGGAACGCTCCCGCTGAAGCGGCTCGCCGCGGCCGTGGTCACCGGTCTCGGTCTGCCCGCGGGCAGGTTCGGGCCCGACGACACCATCACGATCGACGACCTCCCGGACACTCCGGCGGAAGGGGCGTTCTCCATCGGCTTCAACGAGTCGACGCGTGCCCTGATCGCCGAGCGCCCCCGCACACCGCGGGAACTGGTCCACCGCTCGGCCGGTGGAGCGGGCCATCGGCTCCTGGTCGGCTCCGCGACACAGGTCGCCGACGACCTCGAAGACTGGTTCCGCGGGGGCACGGCTGACGGGTTCACCATCATGCCGGCCGACACCGCCGTGGACTTCGAGAACTTCACGCGCTTGGTGGTCCCGATTTTGCGGGCACGCGGACTCTTCCGGAAGGAGTATCCCGACGGCACACTCCGTGAACGCTTCGGGCTCCCACGGCCGGGTGGAACAGCCGGTTGGCCGCGAAGTCGGATGCGATGGATCGAAGGTTCGTTCATGTGACCGCAACAGAACAAGCCATCCGCACCTGGTGCCGACCGCTCCGAGGGACGTGGCGGCTACCGCGAACCGTGGCCACGGCACCACCGTTGGCGCGCCCCGGCGGGGTCCCTCGGCTTGATTACGGCGAGGCGGCGGTGGCCCCGGTCGCCTCGCCGATGGCCGCCATCACCTCCGTGCGCCGGGGCTGTCCGGATGCCCTGCCGACGATCCGGCCGGCCCGGTCGAGCACTAGCACGGTCGGCGTCCGCAGGATTCCCAGCCGCTTGACCAGCTCGAGCCGGTCCTCCGCGTCGATCTCCACATGCGCCGTACCCGGCATCGTCCCGGCGATCTCCGCCAGCAACCGCCGTGTCGCCCGGCAGGGCCGGCAGAAGGCGGTGGAGAACTGGACCAGCGTGGCCCGGCCCCCCAACTCGGCCCCGAGCTCCACCGCCGACAGGCGCACCGCGCCATCCCGCGGCCGCGGCCGAAGTCTTCCGCCGCGCGTCGCACGCACGACTCCGAAGGCGCTCGCCAGAAGGAGCGCCGCGGCACACACCATCAACCCGGTCATGCCACCAGTCTGCATCCACCGGGCCCCTTCCCGGGCAACCGGCCATCGTCCCGTCGACACCGTTCCACTAGCATGACCGCCATGGACTCCTCCCGTTCGCCGCGGCTGACCAGCCGTCGTGTGGTCGACCTCTGCCGGGCCACGGCCTCCCGCTGTCGCTGACATCCGCACCGGTCATCGCCGTCCTCCCTCCTCCCGGAGTCCTCCCCATGCAGATCGACCCGCGCGGCCCGCGGTTCGCCGCCGTGCTCACCACACTCGTCCTGTCCGCGGTACTGATCACTGGCAGCGGTGCCCTGCTCGCCGCGCAGACCGTGGTCTTCGCGCTCGGTGCGTTCGCCGGCTTGCGGTACTCCCCGTACGGCTGGCTGTACCGAGTGGCCGTTCGGCCCGGACTCCGTCCGCCCGCTGAGCTGGAGGACGCCCGGCCGCCCCGTTTCGCACAGGGCGTCGGCCTCGGCTTCAGCCTGGTCGGCACCGTCGGCTACCTCGCCGGCGTTCACTGGCTGGGCATGGCCGCGGCCGGGCTCGCCCTCGCCGCGGCCTTCCTCAACGCGGCTTTCGGCTACTGCCTCGGTTGCGAGATGTATCTGCTCATCCGCCGCGTCCGGAGCGCCTGACCACGTGTTCTCAGGTCGCCCGGCCGAAACCGCCCCGCCCGGCTGCCGCCACAGCCCGCCGATGTGCCAGGTGCCGGCCTTGCCGGTCCGTTGGACGTTGTACGGATAGCCCAGCGGATGGGCGGAATCCTTCACCGCGGTCGGGTGGCCGAAGCCGTACGGGAATCACGCGGGGCACGGCGGAAGACGACCTGCCAGCGCAGCTGGGCTGCCCGGATCTGCCGGGACTCCTCGGCGGGCTCGTCAACAGCGTTGTGTTGCCGCCCCATTGCGATCGTGTGCGGCCTGGCCGGTGGTCTGCCGCAGGGCGTCGTGGGTGATGGTGCCGGACACGCGGCCGTCGATGAGGACCCAGGCGGCGCCGGTGCCCGGGGCGAGTCGGGCGGCGGCCTCGTCGGCGGGTTCGCCGATGCCCACGGCCGGGGGCGAGGGGAGGAGATGGTCGTGGAGCGGGGCGGCGGATGCCGAGGGGTCCCTGGCCACCAGGGCGCGGAGCGTATCGGGCCGGACGGCGCCGATGACCTCGGACACATCGGTTGTCGCGTTGTCACCGGAGCGGGGGAGACGCACCGGGACGAGCGCTCCGGCGGTGGTGAGCGCGTCGGCCACGGTGGCCGTGGAGGGAAGGGCGGTGAGGGGGGCCGGGCGGTCGCCGAGGGCGTCGGCGACGGTCGGCGTTCCCGGGAGGTCCTCCAGGAAGCCGAAGCGCCGCAGCCAGTCGTCGTCGAAGTATTTCGACAGATATCCCCGGCCCGAGTCCGGGAGCAGGACCACCACCAGGTCGTCCGGGGTGAGGGTGGCGGCCACCCGCAGCGCCGCGGCCACCGCGGTGCCCGCCGAGCCGCCCGCGAGGATGCCCTCCTCGCGGGCCAGTCTGCGTACCATCGTGATCGACTCACGGTCCCCGATCCGCTCGAAGCGGTCCACCACGGACTGGTCGTACGACTCCGGGTACTCGTCCTCCGCGGTCTGCGGGTGGAGGTAGTGGCCGATGCTCTCCACGTAGTACGGACTTCCGTCGCCGCCGGAGTACGTGGACGTCAGCGGATCGGCGCCGATCACGCGGACCTGCCCGCCGCTGGCCTCTTTGAGGAAGCCGCCGGTCCCGGTGACCGTTCCGCCCGTGCCGACGCCGACGACGAAGTGGGTGACCCGGCCGCCGGTCTCGGCCCAGATCTCGGGGCCGGTCGTGGTCCGGTGGGCCTGCGGATTGGCGGGGTTGTCGTACTGGTTGGCGTACCAGGCGCCAGGTGTCCGCGCCGCCAGGCGCGCGGCGACGTTGCGAACGTGTTCCGGATGTTCACGCGGGAGCGCCCCCGTGGTGACGACCACCTCGGCGCCGTATGCCCTGAGCGTCTTGATCTTCTCGGGGCTCGTACGGTCCGGGACGACGACGATCGACCGGTAGCCCCGCTGAGCGGCGATCATGGCCAGCGCCATCCCGGTGTTGCCGGAGGTCCCCTCGACGATGACGCCGCCGGGCGCCAGTGCCCCCGACTCCTCCGCCGCCAGGACCATGCCCAGCGCCGCCCGGTCCTTGACGCTGCCGGCGGGGTTGAAGAACTCCACCTTGGCGTAGACGGGGGCGGGCACCCCGGAGGCGATCCTCGTGAGTCTGACCAGCGGGGTGTCGCCGACAGCGTCGAGCAGGGATTCGTGAAGAGTCATGGCTCCGCCTGAGTGTGGCCCTGCGCGGGCCGTGGATATCGGTCAGTCGACAGTCTGGTCTGTTTCGTCACCTCCCGCGGCGGCACTTGCGTGGCGACACGCGTCCGTGGCGAGCCGCGTCCCCGGCGGCACGGCCGATCCGCGTGGACAGTGTCGCACCGCCGGACGGCGGAGTGCCGCCCGCCGGGTGGGACCCGGCGGGCGGCGGGTGTGATCAGCGGAGGTCCGGTGCGCCGGTCAGGGCGTCACTGCACGATCTTGAGCAGCTTGTTGGGCGAGCCCGAACCGATGCCGGAGAGCGCCCCCGACGTGGCCCCGTCCACCAGCGCGCTCCCCACCTCGGACGGGGACGCGGTGGTGTGGCCCGAGAGGTAGATCGCCGCGGCGCCCGAGACGTGCGGGGCGGCGAAGGAGGTCCCGGAGCCCGTGTAGGTGGCGGTGTCGGAGGTGTTCCAGCCGGCCGTGATGTCCGACCCAGGGGCGAAGAGGTCCACGGTCGAGCCGTAGTTGGAGTAGCTTGCCCGCGCGTCGGTGTTGGTGGTGGCGCCGACGGTGAGGGCGGTCGGCACCCGTGCGGGGGAGTAGTTCGCGGCGTTGGCGTTGGAATTGCCGGCCGCGATGGAGTAGGTCACCCCGGACGCGATCGACTTGGTCACCGCGCTGTCGAGGGAGGTACTGGCACCGCCGCCGAGCGACACGTTGGCGACGGACGGTCCGGAGTGGTTGGCGGTGATCCAGTCCACACCCGCGATGACACCGGCCGTGGTGCCGGACCCGTCATTGCCGAGCACCCGGACCGCCACGATCTTCGCCTTCTTGGCCACGCCGTAGGTGGTTCCGGCGACGGTCGTGGCGACGTGTGTGCCGTGGCCGTAGCCGTCCTGTGCCGTGGTGTCGTTGTCCACGAAGTCGTAGCCGTACGAGGCCCGGCCACTGATCTGCGCGTGGGTGATCCGCACACCGGTGTCGAGGACGTAGACGGTCACGCCGCTGCCGGCGCTGTCGGGGTAGGTGTACGTGCCGCTCAGGGGCAGGTTGGACTGGTCGACCCGGTCCAGGCCCCAGGGCGCGTCGGTCTGGGTCGCGTCGGCGTGGACCTTCTGGTCCTGCTCGACGGAGGCGACCGCCGGATCGGCGGCGAGTCTCCTGGCCTCGGTGTGCTCGAGCTTCGCCGCGTAGCCGTTCAGCGCCGCGGTGAAGGTCCGCTTCACCTCGCCGCCGTACCCGGATATGAGGTCCTTGCCCCGGGCGGAGGAGGCCTTGAAGTCGGCCGTCTTCTTCAGGGTGACGATGTAGCTGCCCGGGACCGCTTCCGCGGCTCCGGTGTTCAGGACCCTGCCTTCGGCCGGGGCGGCGTGGGCGGGGAGCACGGTGGCTGCTCCGATGGCCGCCGCGGCGGCGATTCCCGCGGCGATCCGCCGCTTGGTGGTACGCATCACTGCCATCGCGAGGGAGTCCTCCTCGGTCGGTGGCGCGCTGTGGTGCGTGCGCGCTCTGCTGGTTGTGGGCCTTGCGCGGTTCGCGGGGAGCGCATGGTCACGCTTCCGGCTCGTCGAGGATTCGCCGGGCCGTGTGCGGGCGGCAAGGGCTGACATCAACACGACACGCACACGTAGCGGTGCGTCATGTGCCGTCGCGGGCGGTCGCATTCCCGCAATCATCCGTACACACCGCGTCGCGTCCGGCGGAGCCGGGTGGGACGGCCACCACACGTCCCCGGTGGCTGCCCGTGGCCGCTGAAGCACACCCGACGCGCCCGCCCGCCGGAGGTGTCAAGACCCCGTGCGCGGTCCCATCGGTATCCGCTATGCGGCCATGGGCCTTTCTGATGTGCCCTTCTTCCCGGGCCGTGGCGGATCTAGCGTCTCAGCTGGACACGGTCCATACCGGACCCGTTCACACGAGCGCCGGACGTGGTTCGGACGCCGCCCCGTCCCCGGCGGGAAAGGAGCCTCACTGTGCCTGTCGTCGATCTCGTCGCCGATCTCGGAGAGAGTTTCGGGTCCTACACCATGGGCAACGACGCCGAACTGCTGAAACTGCTGACCTCCGCGAACGTGGCATGCGGTTTCCACGCGGGGGATCCGCGGGTGATGGACGCGACCGTACGCGCCTGTGTGGAGCGCGGCGTCGGCGTCGGCGCCCATCCGAGCTTCCCCGACCTGGTGGGTTTCGGGCGCCGGGCGATGGACCTGACCCCGGACGAGGTGCGCACGGACGTCCTGTACCAGCTCGGTGCGCTGTCCGCGTTCACCCGCGCACACGGCACCCGCGTCAACCACCTGGCACCGCACGGGCGCCTCGGCAACCTCGTGGTGACCCGGCGGGACTACGCCGAGGCCGTCGCCGACGCGGTCGAGGCGTTCGACCCGTCCCTGGCCATCCTGATGCAGGAGGGCGAGATGGCGGCCGTGGCGCGCGAACGCGGCCTGCGGATGGCCATGGTGGGCATCGCCGACCGGGCCTACGAGGACGACGGCACGCTGGTGTCGCGGTCGGAGCCCGACGCCGTACTCCACGACCCGGACGAAGTCACCCACCGGACCGTCCGGATGGTGACCGAGGGGCTGATCACCAGCCGGAACGGGGTGGACATACCCGTCCGGACCGACTGCGTACAGTTGCACGGCGACGGCCCCGCGGCATTGGAGCTCGCCTCGCGCATCCGGGACGAACTGCGGGCCGCCGGAGTCCGGCTGGCGCCGCTGGACGAGGTGCTGGGTGTCCGGGCGGCGTGACGGGCACCGGGATGGCAACCAAGATCGAGGTCTCGCCGTGCGGCGACTCCACGCTGCGTGTCACCGTGGTCGGCACCGACACCGACGACGTGTGGAAGGCGGTGCACCGGCTCGCGGGATGGCTGAACCGCGGCGCGGTTCAGCCCACGGTGTCCGCCGTCCCGACGTATGACGCGGTGCTCGTGGAGTTCGACCCGTACCACACGACGGCTGAGGCGATCGCGTCGCACATCGGCGTCTGGGAGACCCTGCCCGAGCAGGACGAGCCGGTCCGCTCCGGTGTCATCGACGTACCGGTGCTGTTCGGCGGGGCCGCCGGCCCCGACCTCGGATGGGTGGCCGACGTGATCGGTGAGCCGGTGGCGAGGGTCATCGAACTCGTCTGCGCGAAGGAGCATCTCATCCGGTGTCTGGGCGGTCCCGCCGCGTCGGCCATGACGGACGGACCGGATTTCCCGGTCCCCGTCCCCCGGCTCGCCACTCCCCGGCTGCGTGTGCCGCCTGGCGCGATCTCCGTCGCGGGCCGCCAGCTGGTCATCGGTCCCGTTGCCGCGCCCAGCGGCTGGCGGCAGATCGGCCGTACCCCGCTGGACATCCTGAGGACCGACGCCGAGGCCGTCGTGCCGTACCGGCCCGGCGACAGGGTGCGGTTCCTCCCGGTCGACCAGGCCGGCTACGACGGCCTTCTCGGCACCCCGATGCGTCACCGCCACGATGACTGACCGGCCCGAGCTGTACGCCGAGTCCGCGACGGCGGGTGTGGTCACCGATCTCGGCCGCACCCGCGGCCCCTCGCGCGGACTGGCGGTCAACGGGGCGCTCGACCAGTTCGCGGCGCGTGCCGCGAACGCCCTGGTCGGCAACGCGCCCACGGACCCGCTCATCGAGACCACCGGTTTCGGCCTCACCCTCCGCCCCAGCCACGACGTCCTGATGGCCGTCACCGGGGCCCCGTCCGAACCCGCTGTCGACGGCCGGCCGCATCCGGCGTGGACACCGCTTTCGGTGCGGGCGGGGGAGACGGTGCGGGTCGGCGTCTCCGACGCGGGTCTGCGTGCCTACGTCGCCGTGCACGGGTCGTTCGACGTGCCGCGGCTGATGGGCAGTTGTGCGCCGGACTCGATGATCGGGTTCGGCACCTCCGTCACCTCGGGTGCGTCCCTGTCCCTGTTCCGTTCCCATCCACCACTGGTGAACCGGCGCTTCGGGGCCACCGTCTTCGACTTCGGGATCCCCCGGGACATCGGCCGGGTGCCCGGAGTGCTGGACGTCATCGACGGGCCGGACGCCGTGGAGTTCGGCTCCGGGCTCCAGCGGCTGTTCGACTCCCGGTACACGGTCACTCCGCGCATCAACCACGTCGGTCTTCGCGTGGCCGGATACGTACCGCGGCGACCGGCCCCCGGGGAGGTGCTGTCGCGCGGCGTGCCGGTCGGGGCCGTCGAGGCCCCGGCGGGCGACGAGCTGCTCGTCCTGATGCGCGGCCGTGGGATCACCGCGGGATACCCGGTGCTCGCGGTGCTCACCTCACGAGCCCAGGATGTCGCGGCGCAGCTCAGGCCCGGCCAGGAGATCCGCTTCCGCCGGACGACCGCGGCCGCCGCCACCGCCGCCTACCTGGAGCGACGGCGGCTCCTGGACCGGATCGCGCTCCGCGCGCGAACCGCTTTCGCGGCACTTTCCTGACACTTCACATCCGCTTCCCACCCACCTTCTTACCGCACCTTCTTACCGCACCGCCGGAGGAGAATGAGGATGACTTTGTTCGAAACGCTACGGATGCCCGTGCTGGCCGAGCGGATGTCGCGGGTCAAGGAATCACCGAGTTCCCGCGTCGCGGACCGCGTGCGCGCCTTTCAGGCGGCGGGCCGAGAGGTTCTTCCGCTCACGATCGGCGAGCCCGATTTCGATACGCCGGACCATGTGAAGGACGCGGCGATCGCGGCCATTCGCGCGGGAGAGACGAAATACACCTCGGCCAACGGTACGCCCGCCCTGCGGAAGGCGATCATCTCTCGGCTGCGCCGGAAGACCGGGCAGTCCTACGGCGCCGAGGAGATGTGCCTGGGCGGTGGCGCCAAGCAGCTGATCTTCCTGGCGTTCGTGGCCACTCTCGACGAGGGCGACGAGGTGATCGTGCCGGCACCGTACTGGGTGTCCTATCCGGACATGGTCACGGTGAACGGCGGGCGGCCCGTGATCGTGGGCACCACGGCGGCGGAAGGGTACAAGCTCACCCCGGGCAGGCTGCGCGAGGCCATCACCGACCGGACGAAATGGGTCGTGCTGAACACGCCGAACAACCCGACCGGCGCGGTGTACGGCGAGGAGGAACTGCGCGGGCTCGCGGACGTCCTCCGTGCCCATCCGCATGTCTCGGTGCTGTGCGACGAGATCTACGACGAGATCAACTTCGGTGCCCGGCCGGTGCCCAGCGCGGTCACCGTCGCTCCCGACCTGCGGGAGCGCGTCTTCCTGGTCAACGGAGTGTCCAAGGCGTACGCCATGACCGGCTGGCGCATCGGCTACGGTGCCGGGGCGGCGTCCTTGTGCGGGGCGATCGGCACGCTCCAGTCGCAGAGTTCGTCCTGCCCGTCGTCGGTGAGCCAGGCGGCCGCGGTCGCCGCGCTCGACGGCGGCCGGGAGTTCATCGACCGCACGGTGCGGATCTACACCGAACGCCGGGACCTGCTCGTGGCCGGACTCGGGGAGATCGACGGGTTGCGCCCGACCGTCCCTCAGGGCGGCTTCTACGTATGGACCGACGCCTCCGCCCTCATGGGGGCCGTGACGCCGTCGGGGGTGACGCTCGCGTCCGACGCCGAACTCGCGGAACACTTCCTGGAGACCTCCGGGGTGGTGGTGATCACGGGGGACTCCTACGGCTTCCCCGGCCATTTCCGGGCCAGCTTCGCATTGTCCTCCGACACCATTCGAGAGGCCGTCGCCGGACTCGCCCATTCGGTATCCCTGCTGCGCCGCTGAAGAAATCGCACCGGCACGCGTCCCACCCGTGGGCCGACAGCGATAAGTTTCCTTGATGGCGGAAGAGGAAACGGAGCTGGATCCGGCGCCCATGTATGTATTCCAGCACTGCCGAGGAAACATGGCTGGCCACAGTTCCTCGATCCGGCGGTCGACCGGTGTCAGCCTTCCGGTGACGACGGCGTCACCCTTGAGAAAGGTAGTCCTCGTGAACAAGGTTTCCCAAGCCCCGCCGCGTGTGCAGAGGGTCGCCACGGACAACACGCCGAAAGCGACGAAAGCATCGATCATCGGTGGCCTCGTCGGCGTCTTCATCGAACTCTACGACAACGCGGTCTACGGCTTCGTGGCCGGGACTCTCGCGGTCGTGTTCTTCCCCAGCGACGCCCCCACCACGAGTGTCCTGCTGACATTCCTCGCCTTCGCCATTCCCTTCTTCTTCCGCCCACTGGGCGCCGCGGTGGCAGGGTCGTGGGGCGACCGGATAGGCCGCAAGCGGGTACTGCTGGTGCTCATCACCATGATGAGCCTGTCCACCGCCCTGGTCGGCTTCCTGCCGAGCTACGCCGTCGCGGGCGTCTGGGCACCGATCGCCCTGGTGCTGCTGCGTTTCATCCAGGGCTTCGCGATGGGCGGCGAGCCAGGCAACGGCAACTCGTTCCTCGCCGAACACGCCGGGGAGGGGCGCCGGGGGCGGGTGGTCAGCTACGCCAACGCCGCCACGTTCATCGCGATGCTGCTCGGCACCCTGTTCGCCGCCCTGCTCACCGCGGTGCTCAGCTCCTCGTCCATGGAGACGTGGGGCTGGCGGCTGCCGTTCCTCCTCGCCCTGCCGCTCGGCGTGGTGGGCCTGATCATCCGGCGCATGGCCGACGAGTCGCCCGAGTTCGCCGAGGCCGAGGAAGAGGGCCGGGTGACCGGCAGTCCGCTCCGGGAAGCCCTCGCCTCCCGCGAGACCCGCCGCGCGATGGGGACGACGATCGTGCTGCCGCTGCTCAACAGCTCCGGTTACTTCATCCTGTTCATCTACATGCCGTCGTTCATGAAGGACGAGATGCACTTCTCGGCCCTGGAGGGCCTGCTCGTCACGGCCATCATGCTGGCCGTCGGCACGTTCGCCGTGCTCTACGCCGGACGGCTGTCCGACCGGGTGGGCCGCAAGAGGATGCTCAGCACCTCGGCGTTCACCATGGTCGTCATCGGCTTCCCTTGTTACTGGCTGCTGACGCGGGGATCCTTCGCCACGGCGACGGTCGGCGCGGTGCTCATGTCCCTGTGTTTCGCCGGCACCAACGGCGTGATGCAGGTGACGCTCGCCGAACTGTTCCCCACCCGCGTACGTACCGTGGCGTACGGCGTCGGCTACAACCTCGGTACCGCGATCTTCGGCGGCGCCGCCCCACTGCTCGTCGCGGGCCTCATCGCCGCGACCGGCAGCACCTGGATCCCGGCGATCTACCTCGTCCTCACCTCCGCCGTCGCCGGGGTCGCCGCGCTGCGCATCCACGAGACGGCCTTCGAACCGCTCAAGCGCTGACCCTCACCCGCACATCCGAAAGGACGGTGGTCCCGTGCCGACTGCTGCCACCCACCAGGCCGGAACCGGACTGGACCGGCTCAGCGAACAGCTGGACAAGGCGGGCTTCGCGGCCCTGGTGCTGACCTCGCCCGGAGGGCGCCGGTATGCGCTGGGACGGACGCCCGGCCTCGCCGACGGGACCGCCGTCCTGCTCACCACCGAGGGCACGGTGACGAGCGCGGCCGGTGATCTCCCCACCGCGATCACGGCCGTACTGCGCGCGGGCGGCGTGGCGGGCGGCGTGGTCGGCGCGGAAGCCGATCTGCCGTGGGAGGTGTTCGGACAGGTCAGCCAAGCGGGAGTACGGCTGCGACCCGCCGCCGACCTGGTCTTCACCGAACTGGCGAGCGGTGAGCCCGGTGAGCCCGGTGAGCTCGCCGCGGTCGCCGCGGCCGCCGACCTCGCCGCCGTCGGCTATACGGCGGTCATGGACCATCTGCACGTCGGCATGGACGTACGGGAGCTGTCGGGCAACGTCGACCGCTCGATCCGCCGCGCCGGTGGCCTGCTGGGGTGGTACGACCCGTACGGCATGACCGGCCGGGCCGCCGGCTCGGACCTGGTGACCGTCCGCGGCCACGACCCCGGCACCGCCCGGCTGACGGCCGGGACACCGGTCCGTTTCGTCCTGCACCCGCTGCTGGAAGGGGTCGCCGGATACGCCGCCGCGACCGCCGTACTCGGCGAGCCCGACGGCCCGCTGCGCGCCGCGGGCGCCGCGTGTGCCGCCGCGACGGCCTCGCTGCTGGCGGCGCTGCGGCCGGGTGCTCCGCTCCGCGACGGCCGCGAGGCGTTCGACCGCGAGGCGGGTGAGCACGCCGCGGCCTGCCGGATCGTCGCGCTGCGCGGCGGCGGGGCGTCGCTGCCACTGCCGCGGGACAGCGAGGTGACCGCCGAGCCCGGCATGGTGCTCGGCGTACGGACGGAGGTCACGGTGCCGGGCCGTGGCGCGGTCGAGCTGGCGGAGACCGTCGTGCTGACCGACTCGGGCGCGGAGCCGCAGGCGCGGACGCCGCTGCGGCTCGTCGAACTCCACTGACCCGGCCACCGGCCACGACCGCATGAGGAGAACGTTCATGGACACATCCCTGCCGTCGGGAGCGGGCCGGGTGCCCACGGCCGACGCGGGCGGCCGCACCATGCCGCTGCTCGGCTTCGGCACCCATCCGCTGCGCGGCGACCAGGCCACCGAGGCGGTGCTGACCGCCTTCTCGGTCGGCTACCGACTGGTCGACACCGCCACGCGCTACCGCAACGAGGCCGCCGTCGGAACGGCCCTCGCGACGACGAGCCTGCCCAGGTCCGAGCTGTTCGTGACCACCAAGATGCCGCCCGACCAGGTCGGCAGGGAACGGCTGACACTGGAGGAGAGCCTGGCCGCGCTGGGCTGCGACTACCTCGACCTGTGGCTGATCCACTGGCCGCCCGGCGGGTACCCGGGCGTCACCAGCTGGCGCGAGTTCATCCGCGCCCGCGACGAGGGCCTCGTACGGGCCATCGGCGTGAGCAATTACCCGGTCGAGCTCATCGACGCGCTGCACGAGGCGACGGGGGAGTACCCGGCCGTCAACCAGGTGCGGTGGGGGCCCGGGAACCACGACCCGGAATTCGCCGAGGCGATGCGCCGACGCGATGTGCTGCTCAGCGCGCACAGCCCGCTGCGCGGCACCGATCTGGACCACCCGGTGCTGGCCGATGTCGCGCGGCGGCACGGCCGTTCGGCACGTGATGTCGTCCTGGCGTGGAATCTGCACCACAAGGTGGCGGTGACCGTGAAGTCCGCGCATCGCGACCGGATGGAGCGGAACCTGTCGGCCGTCGATATCACGCTGACACCGGAGGATATCGGCGCGATCAACGGCCTTTCGGGCGTCGCCCCGGCATAACGCCGGGGAATCATCGGAAATCGCGATGCCGCTATGCGGCTTTCCGCTTCGACCGCTCCGGGCGGCCCGGCGGAACATACGCTCCGACAGCGGTTGTCGAATGCGGAGAGAGGCCATTGTGGTTTATCAGGTGCTGGTCACACGCGGTTATGCCGAGCCGGATGGAAGTACCGTTTTCGGTGATATCGAGCTCTCCCGGCTGACCGACGCCGGGCTTGCGTGGCGAGTGCTGGACGACGAGGTCGAGGAGCTCCGGGCCGACCAGCTCGAAGGGGCCGACGCGGTCCTCGTGCTGGGACCCGAGCGAGTCTCGGCCGCGTCGATACCGGCGTCGGGACGGCTGCGGCACGTGGCGCGGTTCGGCGCCGGCTTCGACGCCGTGGACATCGATGCCTGCGCCCGGCGCGGTGTGCTGGTGACCAACACCCCCGAGGCGGTGCGGCGGCCGGTGGCCGACTCCGTGATCGCGCTGCTGTACGCCCTGTCGCACAACCTGGTCATCAAGGACCGGCTGGTGCGCGAGGGGCGGTGGACGGAGCGACGGGAGTGGCGGGGCTCAGGACTGACCGGTGCGACGGTGGGCATCGTCGGGCTGGGCGGCATCGGCCTGGAGAGCGCGCGCAGGGCGCGTGCGCAAGGGCTGCGGGTGCTGGGGTACAACCGCAGCGACCGCGGCCGGGAGGCGGCCGAGTTCGGCATCGAACTCCGCTCCCTGGAAGGGGTGTTGGCGGAGAGTGACTACGTGGTGGTCACCGTCGCCGCGAACTCCGGTACGCGGCGTCTCATCGGTGAGCGCGAACTCTCGCTGATGCGGCCGACCGCCCGGCTGATCAACGTAGCGCGCGGCGCGGTGATCGACGAGGAGGCGCTGGCCGCGCGGCTGTCGGACGGACGGCTGGCCGGAGCGGGCCTGGACGTGTTCACCGAGGAGCCGCTGGAGGCGGACAGCCCGCTGATCGCGCTGGACAACGTCATCCTCGCCCCGCACTCCCTGTGCTGGACGGATCAGTACACCGCCGCCGTCTCGGTGAGCGTGATGGCGTCACTGATCGCGGTGAGCCGTGGTGAGCGGCCCGCCGAGACGGTGAACGGCCCTTTCCCGCAAGGCATTTGGGGCCACGGCAACGAACACGACGACGAGAGGGACAGGACATGACGGACGACGACCCTGGACGCCGCGGCACGGCGGTCATCACCGGGGCGGCCTCGGAGCGCGGCATCGGCCGCTCGCTGGCGGAGCGGCTGGCCGCGGCGGGCTGGGGCCTCGCCCTGCTCGACGTCGACGCGGAGGTCGAGAAGGTGGCCGCCGCGCTGGGCGCCGAACACGGCGTCGCGGCGGCCGGCGTGGTCGCGGACATCGCCGACCCCGCCTCCGTGGACGCCGCCGTCGCCACCTTCGAGGCGGAACTGCCGCCCATCACCGCCCTGGCCAACATCGCGGGCATCAGCTCACCGGTGTCCTTCCTCGACGTGGACCTGGCCACCTGGGAACGCGTCCTGCGGATCAACGCCACCGGCACCTTCGTCGTCAGCAAGCGCGTCGTGCCCGGCATGGCCGAGCGCGGCTACGGCCGGGTGGTGACCCTCGGGTCGACGGCGATGCAGAACGGCGGCGGTACGTACAGCAAGTCCACGTACGCCGCGTCCAAGGGCGCGATGGAGGCGTTCAGCCGCGCGCTCGCGCTGGAAGTGGCCTCGTACGGGGTGACGGTCAACGTGGTCGCACCGGCCACGATCGACACCGACATCATGGGCGGCCGCATCACCGACGACCGCAAGCCCGCGTTCCTGGCGCAGCTGCCGGTCGGGCGGCTCGGCACCACACGTGATGTCGCCGCGCTGATCGAATTCCTCATCGGTGAAGAGGCCGGGTACATCACCGGCGCGACGTACAACATCAACGGAGGTCTTCGCATTGGATAGGCCCCCCGGGGCCTCCGGGTCCCCCGCGCACACCGAGCGGCCCTCCCTGGCCGTGCCGTCCTGCCCGCTCCCCGTGCCCCACACGCCCGAGGACTGGCCGATCGCCGCGGCCATGCTGCAGTTCCCGCCGCACGCGGCGGACGGCACCCCGGTGTCGAAGCTGGATCCCGAGGAGTGGCGCCGCCTCCTCCAGCCCGTCGTCGACGAGGGGTTCACCCATCTGGAACTGTCCACCGCCTGGCTGCCCCTGGGCGACCTGGACCGGGCCCGGCTGACGGCGCTGGGCGACGTCCTGGACGACGCCGGACTCACGGTGCCCGGCGTGGGCGTGGTCCGGCAGAGCGTCATCCATCCCGAGCGGGGCGAGCGCAACCTCGCCTTCTCACACCGGACCATCGACGCGGCCGCCGCCCTCGGCGCGGACATCGTGTGCCTCGGACTCCACGACACCCTGACCCCGGAGCAGCGGCGCGCGCTGTGGTTCTGGACGGTGCCGGGGGACCGGGCACCGGCCGACCCCGCGGTGCGCGACCTCGCCGTACGCCGCTTCCGCGAACTCGGCGACCACGCCGCCGACGTCGGCGTGGAACTCTCCCTGGAGCTGTACGAGGACACGTACCTGGGCAGCGCCGACGAGGCGATCCGCTTCCTCGACGACATCGGCCACGAGACGGTGGGGCTCAATCCCGATATCGGCAACCTCATCCGGCAGCAGCGTCCGGCCGACACCTGGGAGCACCTGGTCTCGGTCACCGCGCCGCGCACCAACTACTGGCACATCAAGAACTACGCGCGCCTGGAGGACCCCGCCACCGGCACCGTCCTCACCCACCCCACCTCCCTCGAACTCGGCATCGTGAACTATCGCGCCGCCGTCCGCTACGCGATCGCCCACGGATTCGCCGGCGCGTTCGTGGTCGAGCACTACGGCGGCGACGGCCTGAGCGTGGGCGCCACCAACGCCGCCTACCTCCGCCGCGTCCTCCCCCGCACCGGCTGACCCCACGACAGGAGAACCGTGACACTTCCGCCTCCGCCCGCCACCGAATTCCCACCGGAACGCACCGCCATCGTCACCGGAGCCGCCTCGCCACGCGGGATCGGCCGGGCGACCGCCTCCTGGCTCGCGGCCGAGGGCTGGTCGGTCGCCGTGCTGGACCTGGACGACGAGGCCTGCCGGGACGTGGCCGCGCGTCTTCGGGCCGAGCACGGGGTGGCCTGCCTGGGCATCGGCGTGGACATCCGCGACCGGGACGCGGTCCAGACGGCCGTGGACCGGGTGCGGACCTCGCTGCCGCAGCTCGTCGGGCTGGTCAACAACGCCGGGGTGAGTTCGCCCGTGCCGTTCCTGGAGGTCCCGGAGGCCGAGTGGCGCCGGGTGATCGACGTCAATGTGCACGGCACCTTCCATATCACCCAGGCCGCGGCGAAGATCATGGCCGAGCGGCGGCTCGGCCGCATCGTGAACATCTCGTCCGCCTCCGCCGAGCGCGGCGGCGGCGTGTACGGGCGCGCCGCGTACTCCGCCTCGAAGGCGGCACTGCTCGGCTTCGCCCGCACCCTCGCCCGGGAGCTGGGACCGTACGGCATCACCGCCAACTCCGTGGCGCCCGGCTCCATCGACACCGACATCATGGGCGGCCCGCTGTCCGACGAGCGCAAGGCGGTACTGCTCCGGGAGCTGCCTGTGGGGCGGATCGGCACCGTGGACGACGTGGCCGCGGTCATCGCCTTCCTGCTGAGCGAGCGCGCCGGATATCTCACGGGCGTCACCTACGACGTCAACGGCGGGTCGCACATCGCATGACACACGAGGAGGAGACCACCGTGGACGACGTTCCGTTCACCGCCGACCTGACCGGCAAGACCGCCGTGGTCACCGGAGCCAGCTCCGGAATCGGGCACGCCATCGCCGACCTCTTTCTGAGCAACGGCGCGACCGTCGTGGGCATCCACCGCCGCGAGGTCACCGGACACGCGGGAAAGTACATACCGGTGGTGGCCGACCTCGGCGACCCCGCGCGGGTGTCCGCCGTCGCGGCCGAGGTGCTGCGGGACCACCGGGTCGACATCCTGGTCAACAACGCGGGGCTCAACATCCGCCACCCCGTGGAGGACTTCCCGGTCGAGGACTGGGACCGGGTGCAGCACCTCAACGTCCGGACCGTCATGGAGCTGACGCAGCGGTTCGGCCGTCCCATGCTCGAACGCGGGGCAGGGGTGATCATCAACCTCGCGTCGATGCTCTCCTTCACCGGCGGGTTCACGGCCTCCGCTTACGCCGCGTCCAAGGGCGCCGTCGGGCAGTTCACCAAGTCGGTGGCCAACGAATGGGCGCCGAAGGGCGTACGCGTCAACGCCATCGCACCCGGGTTCATCGCCACCGAGATGAACACCGCGCTCGTCGCCGACGAGACCCGCAACCGCCAGATCCTCGAACGCATCCCCGCCGGAAGGTGGGGCACCGCACAGGACATCGCCGGGGCCGCGCTCTTCCTCACCTCCGACGCCGCCCGGTTCATCCACGGGACCGTGCTGCCCGTCGACGGCGGCTACCTCGGGCGCTGAACCCGAACCGAACGAAAGGAGCCCGCCACCGTGAAAGCCGTCGTCGTCCATGGACCGGGAGACCTGCGGGTGGACGAACTGCCCGGCCCGCGCACGGCACCGGACCGGATCGCGGTCCGCATCGTGTACGGAGGCATCTGCGGATCGGACCTGCACTACGCCGCGGACGGCCGCAACGGGCCGTACACCGTCACCGAACCGCTGGTGCTCGGCCACGAGGTGGTCGGCGTCGTCGCAGAGGCCGGCCCCGACGTCTCCAACGCACCCGCCGTCGGCACCCGCGTCGCGATCCACCCCGCGACGCCCTGCGCGCCGCCCGGTGCCACCACCGCCACCGGTCTGCACCTGCGTCCCGGTGGTACGTACCTCGGCAGCGCCTCGACCCGCCCGCACACCCAGGGCGGCTTCGCCGAACTGCTGGAGGTGCTGCCCGGCCAACTGCGCCCGCTCCCCGCCGAACTGCCGTTGCGCCGAGCCGTACTGGCCGAACCGCTGGCCGTCGCCCTGCACGGGGTGGCGCATCTGGGCGAGCGCGTACGAGGTGCGCGCGTGCTGGTCAGCGGAGCGGGCCCGATCGGCGCCCTCGCGATCGCCGCACTCCGGCACGCGGGCGCCGGCGAGATCGTCGCCGCCGACCTCCATGACTTCCCGCTCCGGGTCGCCGCCGCCGTCGGCGCCGCCTTGACCGTGAAACCCTCTCGGGGCGACGGCGTTCCGGAATCCTCGTTCGACGTGGTGGTCGAGGCGGCGGGCGCCGTGTCCTCACTCGCCACCGTGCTGCACGCGGCGCGCCCCGGCGGCGCCGTGCTCCAACTCGGCATGCTGCCGCGCGAACCGGTCCCGGTCGCCATGTCGGCGGTCATCGCCAAGGAACTGGCGCTGTACGGCTCACAGCGCTTCGACATCGAACTCGACACCGCGATCGCCACACTCACGAGGGACCCTTCCCTCGACGCGGTGCTCAGCCACACCTTCCCCATCGGCGCCGCCACCGAGGCCTTCGCCCGCGCCGCGGACTCCTCGCGGTCGTCGAAGACGGTGCTGCGCATATCCGCGGACCCCGAGTCCTGAAACGAAAGGAAACCTTTCATGATCCATGTGCGCACCAGTTTCGACCGCCCGTCCGTGGACGTGGTGGCCGCGCTCGGCCGGTTCTCCGCCGCGACCATCCATGAGGCGCAGGGGCGCAAGGGCGCGCTGGCGCACCGGCTGAAGCCCGTCGACTCCGGTATGTCCTTCTGTGGTCCGGCCTTCACCGCCGAGGCCCAGGCGGGCGACAACATCATGGTCCAGGTCGCGATCTCGTATGCCCGGCCCGGTGACGTCGTGATCGTCGCGGCCTCGGAATTCGAGCAGGCCGGCTCCTTCGGCGACGTACTCGCCACCGCGTGCCGGAGCAAGGGGCTCGCCGCGTTCGTCACCGACTCCGGAGTGCGCGACAGCGCGGACCTGCGAGAGCTGGGATTCCCCGTCTTCTCCGGCTCGGTCTGCATCGAGGGGACGGTCAAGGAAACCCTCGGCACCGTGAACCGGCCGATCTCCATCGGCGGGCAGATCGTCCGGCCCGGCGACATCCTGCGCGGTGACGCGGACGGCATCGTGGTGGTCGACCCGGAGGAGGCCGAGGAGGTCGTCCGGCTCTGCCAGGAGCGAGAGGACCATGAGGCGGAGATCCGGGAGCAGCACCGCCGAGGCGACAGGTCCCTGATCGAGGTGCACGGACTCGCCGAGAAGCTGAAGGCCAAGGGTCTGGTCGTGGAGGAGTGAGGGGACCCACGGTCGCAATGGTCGGCCTCGGCCCGATGGGCGCGCCGGTCGCCGGGCACCTCGCACGCGCGGGCTTCCCGCTCCAGGTGTGGAACCGGACCCGTGAGAGGGCGGAGGCGTTCGGCGACCGGGCCGTCGCGCATCCCGGGGACCTCCGCGCGGAGATCGTGCTGTCCGCGCTGCCGGACGTCGATCAGTTCGACGAGATCGCCCCGGACCCCGTCATCCGCGAATGGGCGGGCCATGGCACCACACACGTGGTCGTGCTCAGCACCACGTCCCGGGAGAAGGCCGGCCGGCTCGCGGAACGGCTCGGTGGTTTCGGTATCGCCGTGGTCGACGCGCCGATGAGCGGTGGCGATGCCGGGGCTCGCGCGGGCACCCTGAGCCTGATGGCCGGCGCGACCCCGAAGGCATACCGCCACGTGGAGCCGGTGCTGCGGTCCTTCGCCGCGACCGTCGAACACATGGGCCCGCCCGGCACGGGAACGGTGGCGAAGCTGTGCAACCAGGTGATCGTGGCCGCGACCCTGCTGTCCGTGGCCGAAGCCCTCGATCTGGCCCGTAGAGCCGGGCTCCGCGGGGAACAGCTGGTCCGAGTGTTCCGGGGTGGCCTGGCCGCCAGTGCCGTACTGGAGGCCAAAGCCGCCAAGATCCTCCAGCGGGAGTACGGTCTCGGCGGCAGTGCGGCCAACCAGGTCAAGGACCTCCGGTACGCGGCCGAACTCGCCGATGAACTGGGCGCCCGCCTGCCGCAATCGCGCCGCACCGGAGAGGTGTTCGCGGAACTGCTCGGCCGCGGGCTCGGCGGCGAGGACCATTCGGCCGTCTACGAGGTTCTCTCGCCGGGAGGAGGCGGTGAGCCACCGCCCCGGTGAACGGGGCGCGGGCCGCCGCGACCGGGACCCCGGCCGGTGGCCCGCCCGCCCGTGCCCCTATTCCGCCGACGGGCCACGAGGGGTACGTTCACCTGCGTGCCTCGTGTCCCGTCGGCCGGTGCCGCCTCGGTCAGGACCACGCCACCGCGCGCAGCGGCGCCGGGCCGCCGGGACGACAACTCCGAGGAGGAGCGCGATGGACACCCGAAGGCTCGGTTACTTCGTCAGAGTGGTCGACGTCGGCAACATCACCAGGGCCGCGGACTCGCTGCACATCACGCAATCGGCGCTCAGCCAGCACATCTCCGCACTGGAGCACGACGTCAAGACGCGTTTGCTGACACGCACCGGCCGCGGTGTGGTGGCCACGGCGTCCGGGCGCTCCCTCTACCGCTACGCACAGGGCATTCTCCGTCTGGAGAAGGCCGCCCGCATCGACCTGCGTGCGGGCGGTGACACTCCGGCGGGCCTGGTGACCGTCGGCCTCGCCTCGTACAGCATGGCGCCGGGCCTGGCCGTACCACTGCTGCGGGTGGTGCGGGAACGGTATCCGAACATCCAGCTGCAGCTGATCCAGAACCTGACGGTGGTGATGAGCCAGGCCGTGCTGCTCGGACAGGTGGACATGGCGCTCATCTACGATCCCGGGTATGTGAAGGGGGTCGTGTTCGAGCACGTCCTCGAAGAGGACTTCTGTCTGATCTCCAGCGCGAGGCTCCCGCCCGTCACCCACCGTGGCGACTCCATCACGCTCAAGGAGGCAAGCCGGCTGGGCTTCATCCTGCCGAGCGAGGTGCACACCGTGCGGCGGATCACCGACGCCGCTTTCCACGCCGCGGGACTGCACTGTTCGGTCGTCGCCGAGATCGAGCCGGGCATGGTGCTACGGGACGCGGTGGTGAGCGGGCTCGGGGTGACGGTCCTGCCGCTCACGGCGACCCGAGCCCACTTCGCCCCCGATGAGGTACGTGCCTACCGTTTCGCCGATTCCCAGCTCCACACCGCGATGTCCCTGTGCACCCCCGAGGTGCAGCCCCTCTCGGAGGCCGCCGCGTTGGTGGCGGACCTGCTGCGCACGCTCATCCGGGACCAGCCCGGCCCCGCCGGACGGCGCGAGCCGAGCGTCGCGGCGAACGCCGCTCATCCATGAGCGCGTCCCGGCCGGGCGATCAGGGAGCGGTCAGGACGGTCTTACCGGGCAGCCGCCCGGCGGCGGCGTCCTCGTGCACCGCGCGTGACTCGGCCACCGGGCGGCGGGCGGCGACGTGGATCCGGAGCCGGCCGTCGTCGACCCTGGCGACCAGCTCGGTCAGCTGGGCGGCGTCGCCGCGGACGAACAGGCTCGCGGTACGCACCGACCGCGCGGGTTCCTCGGGAATCGGGCCGGCCGCGCTCGCGGCCACCCCGCCGTCGGCGACGTAGCGCGACAGCCGCGCGGCCTCATCCGGTGTGACGCGCACCAGGTTCAGCAGGACATCGAACGGACCACCCACGACGTCCGGGCCCTCGGCGCGATCGAGGTGGCCGACGACCCGGTCCGCGCCGTAGCTCCGCAGGCGCTCGGCGTGCCGCTGACCGGCCGCCGCGGTCACATGCGCTCCCGCGTCGACGGCGAGCTGCACCGCGAGGCCACCCACCGCACCCCCTGCCCCGTTGACCAGGACGGTCTGCCCAGGCTTCAGCTCGGCGAGCTCGAACAACGTCTGCCAGGCCGCCAGGCCGGTCAGGGGCAGCGCCGCGGCGTCGACCAGCTCGATCGTCCGGGGCGCCGCGACCAGGGCCTCGGCCGGGGCGAGCACGTACTCGGCGGCCGCACCGGTGGCGTCGAGGGGCAGCATCGCCACGACCCGGTCACCGACCTCCAGGTCCGCCACCTCCGCGCCGAGTTCGGCGACGGTGCCCGCCAGATCGATCCCGGGCACATGCGGGAGGGCGACCGGGATCATCTCGGTCAGCACACCGGCGCGGATGTGGTCGTCGACCGGGTTGAACGATGTGGCGGCCACCCGCACCAGCACCTGCCCGGTGCCGGGGACCGGACGCTCGATGTCCTCGTAGCGCAGGACCTCGCTGCCGCCGAAGCCGTGGTAACGCACTGCCTTCATGGCACTTTCCTCCAGTGTGTATGCCCATTTTCACTTTCCTGGGCAACTCAGAAAGTAACCCTCAAGACTTGCCCAGGCAAGTCATTCGAGTTGCCCAGGCAAGTACGATGGGTCTCATGGACACTCCTTCACCCTGGCTCGACGACGATCAGCAGGACGTGTGGCAGGCTCTGCTCACCGTCGTCATCGCACTCCCGGCGGCCCTCGACCGTCAGCTGCAACGAGATGCGGGCATCTCCAACTTCGAGTACGGCGTTCTGGCCCGGCTGTCCATGACCGACGAGGCCACGATGCGACTCAGCGACCTGGCCCGGGAATGCGACAGCACCCAGCCTCGCCTGTCGAAGGTGATGGACCGCTTCGAGGCCCGCGACTGGGTCGTCCGCCGACCCGATCCCACCGACGGCCGATACACCCTCGCCACCCTGACCGACGCCGGTCGGCGGAAGCTCGTCGAGAGCGCACCGGAACACGTCGCGCAGGTGAAGCGGCTCGTGTTCGACCCCCTCAGCGCCGCTCAACGCCGCCACCTCGGCGCCGCGCTCACCCGCGTCGCCGCCACCGTGCGCCGGGAACTCGAAGGAGGGTGAGTGTCGATGGTTCGGCTCAGTCGATCGGTGCGCTCGGAAACTCGCGATTGTTCCCGGGCCGGGCCGGCGTGAAGCTCATGTCGTCCCCGCAGTGCCACAGAGGAGAGGGCCGATGACCATCGCCGCAATCGCAGGAACCTCCGTCGTCGACGAGATCGCGGAGCGAGATCCGGACCTGGTCTCCGCCGGTGGCAGCCGGACGTGGTCGGTGTGCGGCCGGAACTTCGTGGTGGCGATCACCGAGCTCGAAGCGGAGGACCGCCTCACCGAACACGACCTGCCCGACGAGTATGTGCTGCTCGTCCAGGACGACGCGGTGGTGGGCGTGGAGCACGGCGGTCGGGCATGTGTGTCCGTGTCCGAGCCCGCCCTCGTCGTCGTACCGGCCGGTACGAGCACTGTCCATGCGGCGTCGTCGACGACGGTGGCGCGGGTGTTCACCGCCCGCTGCGACGAGCAGATGGGACGGGCCGTCAACCATGCCGCCGCACCCGACCCGCGGGCCGCACCGCTACCGGAGCCCACCGAGGCCGCCGGTGACGGGATCCGGATACATCGCCTGCGTGACATACCCGAGGAGGAGGGACGCCTCGGCCGGATCTTCCGGACGGCGTCGCTGATGGTGAACTGGTTTCCGGTGTACGAGGGGCCCCGCGACACCGAACGGCTCTCGCCGCATTCCCACGAGGACTTCGAGCAGATGTCGGTGACCCTCGTCGGGAGCTACGCCCATCACCTCCGGGTTCCGTGGACCGGCCGGATGAGTGAGTGGCGCGACGATGAGCACATCCGGGTCGGCAGTCCCTCGATGACACTGATCCCGCCGACCGTCGTGCACACCACCCGGGCCGTGGGCGCGGGCCCGCATACGCTCATCGACGTCTTCGCCCCGCCGCGCGAGGACTTCCTCGTGAAGGGCTGGGTGCTCAACGCCGCCGAATACCAGGGAACCCAGCCGTGACGGGCGCTGCGTTCCCCCGGCTCGGAGCCTGGGTCAAACTCCCGGCACCGGAGAGCGTCGAACTGCTCGCACTCGCCGGGTTCGACTTCGTCGTGATCGACGCCGAGCACGGCGCGATCGACAGCCGCACGGCGTCGACCATGATCGGGCTGGCCCTTGGCTGCGGGCTCGCGCCCTTCGTCCGGGTCGCCGGCACCGCACCACGCGACGTCCAGGTCCCGCTCGACGCGGGTGCGGCCGGGTTGTTCGTCCCACAGGTCGATGACGCCTCCCGGGCGCGGGACGCCGTGCGAGCGACACGGTTCCCGCCGCTCGGACGACGCGGGGCCAGCACCTCCGGACGAGCCGGCCGGTGGGGGCTCGAGGCCCTCGGCGACTATCTGCGCTCCGGCAATGACGAGGTTCGCCTCGTTGTCCAGGCCGAGAGCGCCGGAGCTCTCTCGGCGATCGTCGAGATCGGTGAAGTCACCGGCGTCGACGCGGTCTTCATCGGCCCGACCGATCTCGCGGTCTCCAGCCGGTTCCGCGAGGATGACGGCAGACTGGCGGACCTCGTCGCGGCGGCCGAGCGGCGCTGTGCCGACCACCACATCACCCTGGGCACCACCGCGGCGGGCAACGCGCCGGAACTGCTGGACCGCCGTGGGTACGACTTCCTCGTCCTGGGAGCCGACACCACGATGCTGCGCCAGGGCGCACACGCGTTGGTGAGCGGTGTACGCACCGCCGCGAAGGCGGTCTGCCGATGACCGCCGACGACACCGGGGCCGTCGGCGGTCCGGCCCTCGCCCTCGTGTACACCGAACTGTCGATGCTGGTGACGGCGCTGTGGTTCGAGATCGACCACGGCGATGGCTCGGCGGCCTCCGGCTTCTTCACCACCGACGCCGAGCTGACGTTCTCGCGCCGGACCTTCCGCGGGACCGACGAGATCAACGGCGTGTACGGCGACCGCGCCGCACGGGGCCCGCGGGTCTCGCGTCACCTGATGTCCAACTTCCACGTCCTGCGTCACGAGACCGGCCTCGTCGAGGCCGTGTCCGCCCTGGTGCTCTACGCGCAGGACGGCGAGCCTCCCGTCCCGACGGCCGTTCCGGTGCTGGTCGCCGACGTGTTCGACCGCTTCGTCCGGGCCGGCGGGCCGGACGGTGAGGCTCGCCGGTGGCTCATCGCCTCCCGGCGGATCGAGAACCGCTTCCTGTTGCCGGGTGACGTCCTCGCTGTTCCCACCGAGTAAGGAGACCGATGTCCCACCAGCGGCACCCGGGAGACTTCCCCCTGCCGACCACTCGGGGCGATCTGCCGATCGTCGACTCCCATCTGTTCGACGACTTGATCCCGCCGGAGGCGGCCCACGAGCTGACCGCCGGTCTGCGCCGTCATCGCGAGCCCTACGTCGGCATCACCGACAACGGCACGCCGCGCCAGGGCCTCTACCGCCTTGACGGTGCGGGAACCTCCCCCAACGCCGCCGTCGTAACGGCCCGGTCCTATCTCGACGGGCTGGCGCCCCACCAGAGGGTGGTCGCCGCGTTGCCGATGGACGCTCCGGAGTGGCGGTTGTGGACGAACGCGATCCCGACATGGCACCCGAAGGGCATGCGCCTGGAGCGTCTCACCGAGCGTGACCGCGACCGCGCACTCGCCGTCGTCGAGGCGAGCCTCAGCCCTGCCGGATACGCCCAGGTGAGAGCGGCGATGGCACTCAACGAGCACTTGGGCGAGCTCATCGACGACTACCGGGACACCCTCACGGAGTTCGCCTACTGGTTCACCGTCTTCGGGACTCCCTCGGGCGACTCCCCGTGGGGATGGCAGCTGATGGGCCATCACGTGGACCTGCATTGCGTCTTTGTCGGAGGGCAGGTGGTTCTCGCCCCCGTGTTCCTCGGTGCCGAGCCGACGACCGGGACGGGACGGTTCGAGGGCATCACGGCCTTCGGCGACGAGACCGAGGTCGCCCTGACCTTCCGCCGCACCCTGGACCCCGACCGGGAGGGCGAGTTCCTGATGGGGTCCTCGCTGCGCGCGGAGGACCTTCCGCCCGAGCTCGCCGGACCGTGGAACGGACGGCATCTCGCCGGTGCGGGCAGTGACAACCTCGTCCTGCCTCCCGAGGGGATCGTCGCGGCAAGCCTGCCGGCCGACCAGCGTGACGGTCTGGTGGAGCTGATCCGGGTCTACCTCGACCGCCTCCCGACGCCACAGGCCGAGCGCACCCTGGCACTCGTCCGTGAGCACTTCGACGAGACGCGGTTCGCCTGGCGCGGCGGCCATGACGACGAGTGCGCCTTCTACTACCGGATCCACTCACCCGTGTTCCTGGTCGAGTACGACAACCATCCCGGTGTCTTCCTCGCCAATCCCGAGCCCGCCCGCTTCCACGTCCACACCATCGTGCGGGCGCCCAACGGCAACGACTACGGACGTGATCTCCTCGCCCAGCACTACCGGCTTCACCACGGAGGTCATGGAGCCGGCTGACATCGCACGACGAGGCGGTGCCCCGGTAGCGGGGTCGCTCCCGGGGCACCGCCTTCGTCGCGGACGCGCCGTCGGCTGCCGTCGGCGAACCTCGTCCTACACCATCGCGGACACCGTGCCCCGGATGCCGAACAGCGACTTCCCGTAGATCTCGGCGGCCACTTCGGGGTTGAGGACGGCGTGCCGGCTCCCGGTCTCGATGTCGCGCCAGATGCGCTGCAGCGGGTTGGACTCGCCGAAGCTCGAAGCCCCCTGGGCCGAGCACACGATGCGGACCGCCTCACGCGCGTGGACCGCCGCCATCCCCGCGTCCATCCGCATCCGTGCTCGGGCGTCGTAATCGGGGAACACCCCGGCCCGTGCGGCCTCGTCGATGTCGGCGGCCGCACGGTAGGCGTGCAGTCGGGCGGAGTCGGCGAGCGACGCCGCGTGCGCGGCGGCGAGCTGGACGGTGGGTGCCTCGGCCTGAGAGGTGTAGCTCGTCAGGGTCAACGCTCGCTGCGGAGCCCTCTCCACCAAGAGATCGACAGCCGCCGCGGCCAGCCCGAGCTGGGGCCCGGTCAACACGAGCGCGGCGGTCGGCACGAACGGTGCCCGGTAGAGCGCCTCGTCGGTGAAGGGCGTGGCGTAGCGGCCCTCGATGGCGTCGGGGACGGAGTGGAAGCGGTGTGCGGGTACGAAGAGGTCCTCGCCGACGAGCGTGTTCGACGCGGTCCCGCGCATGCCCGTCACGAACCAGGTGTCCTCGATGGTCAGCTCCGACATCGGCGCGAGTACGATGCCGACGGCGTCCGGCGTGCCCTCGGCGTCCGGCCGGTTGACCCCGAGGACCGCCCAGTCGGCGTGGGCGCACCCGGATGCGGGGGCCCAGCGCCCGCTGACCCGGTAGCCGCCCTCCACCACGCGCGCGGTACCCGAGGGGGTCACGACCCCGGCGACCCGGGCGTGCGGGGTGTGGGCCCAGACGTCGTCCTGGGCCTGGGCGGGGAAGAGCCCGACGAACCACGCGTTGGCGTTGAGCAGTGAGGTCACCCAGGCGGTGGAGCCGCAGGCGCGCCCGACCTCGCGGCCGACCTCCAGCAGGGTGCGGTGGTCGGTCTGCAGACCGCCGTACCGGGCGGGCCGCATCAGCGCGAGCAGACCGGCCTCGGCCAGGGCGTCGATGTTCTCGGCGGGCACTCCGCGCTCGCGGTCGGTCGGATCGGCGTTGCCGGAGAGCAGCGGCCGCAGTGCGGCGGCGCGCTCGACGAGGTCGGCCCGCAGCTTGCGCGCGGCGTCGGTGGTGCGGGGAACGTCCATGGTGATGTTCATCGTCGTCACTTCGGTGGCGGGGATCATCCGGGGTACGGGTCAGCTCGCGACCGCGAGAGGGGCGTGGGTGCCGAAGATCCGGCGCGCGTAGATCAGCGGGGCCGCGGAGGTCGACTCGGCCTCCTCGAGGCACACGAGGAGCAGGACGTGGTCACCGCCGTCCACGTGGCGTTCGACGCGTCCCGCCGTCCAGCCGGCGGACTCGGGCAGGTAGGGGAGTCCGGCGCGGACGGTCCAGCTGACGCCGTCGAACTTCGAGCCCGGTCCCTGGCGTCGGCGGGCGAACGCCGACGCCAGCTCCTGCTGGTGGGCGCCGAGGATGTTCACCCCCACCCGGTCACCCGGCTGGAGGTGGGCCAGCAGCCCCGAGGCGCGGTCAAGGGCGAAGCTCACCAGCGGAGGGTCGAGCGAGAGCGAGGCGAAGCTCGACACGGTGCTGCCGTGCGGTCGCCCGTCGGCGGTCGTCGCCGTGACCACGGTGACCGGGGCACACACCCCGCTCATCAGCTCGGTAAAGGTCTCTCGGTCGATCATCGTGGGCCTCCCGTTGGGCTGGAATCCGTCTGTCGGGATGCGCGGTCTCGTACGTCACCGCGTCCGACATCAGGAAGTAGACTCCGGCTCCCGGGGCGGCCGCTTGGTCCGCCGGCTCAGGATTCCGGTCTCCCGTTGGTCTGCCGGGCCGAGCCGCGACCGGTACATCGGGCTCACCGCACATCGGGCTCACCGCACATCGGGCTCACCGCTCGACGTCGCGCGGCAGGAGCACCGCGTCCCCCAGTTCCTCGGCGAGTGCCAGGGCGGTGTGGAGGGCGAAGCGGCGGTCGTCGAGGTCGTGTCCCAGCACCTCCTGGGCCCGCTTCACGCGGTAGGTCACGGTCCCCCTGGCCACGTGCAGGCGTCGGGCGACATCCACGAGGCTGCGCTCGGCGTCGAGGTAGTGGTAGAGCGTGGTCCGCAGTGCCTCCATGGGCGCGCCGCGGGCGGCGAGCCCGCCGAGTTCACGTCGTACGAAGTCACCGGCCGCGTCGAGATCGGTGGCCAACAGCGCGATGGCGGCGACGTCGGCGTAGGCGGTCGCGTACCTCGGAGCCCGTCCGGCCTCGCGCCGCAGTCGCTCGACCCTCTCCCCGCGCTGGGCCTCGCGGTGCGAGCGGCGGAAGCCCGCGACGCCGGAACCCGGGGCCCCGAAGGCCGCCTGCATCCGCTGCCGGGACAGTGCCTCCGTGACGGTCTCCCATGAACCGGTCGGGTGGGTCCGGTCCGTCTGGTCCGTCCGGTCCGTCCAGCCCGTCCCGTCCATCCCGTCCGTCCCGTCGGGAGGTACGGTGCCCCACGCCCACAACCGGCCCGAGGCCACGGGGACGACCAGCGTCGTGGTGGCGCCACGGGCCCGGAGCAGCTCGATCGCCGCCGCCTGCAGCGTGGCGCCGCCCTTCGGCGAGTCCGACCACACCACCACCGCCTCGTGGGTCCGCCGCAGGTTGTAGCCGAGGACGCGCGACGCCTCGTCGACGTCCGCCGCCGCGGCATCACTCAGCAGGGAACGCACGAGGTCGGCCCGTGCCGCGGCCGCGCTGGTGCTCCACACCTCGTGCTCCACGAGGTAGGCGCGGATCATGGTGTCGGAAAGCTCATCGACGTAGGAGAACAGCTCGCGGGAGATCGCCGTGACCTCGGCGACCGCCTCCTCCGGGCCGACCAGCCCGGCACAGGCCCGCAGGAACGCCTCGGTCGTCGCCGCGTGCCCGACCCGGACGCCGTGCAACACCCGCTCGAGCGGTATGGCCCGGTGAACGAACTCGCGGATGCCCGCCAGGATCGCCTCACCGGTCGGCGGGGCGGCTGCCGGGCCTTCCGCCAGAGTGAACAGCGCCCGCAGGGTGGTCGCTTCGTTGCCCCGGCGGAGCATCTCGACCGCGGCCGGACTGCCGCCGAGCACCGGCACCTCGTCGACGATCCGCCGCAGGACCACGGAATTCAGCTCGATCGCCCAGCGCACGGGGTCCGCGCCGACGCGCGCGACGGCGTCCTCGACGATCGCGCGCGGGCTTGCCGCCCGGTCGAGGCCGACCTCACCCCGCGGGCTCAGCCGCGCGATCCAGGCCCGTCGCGGTCGCCCACCGGTCTCGCTCACATCGCCATACTCAGTCCAACCCGAGGGCTGATCAACTGGGGATTGCCGAAGCCATCGTTCGGCGAATCCGAACGATGTGGTACAAGAGTCTGGCTGCTCGTCGTGGTTCTTACCCTATGGAGTGACGGGAGAACGGCAGTGAACCTGCGCCAGATGGAGTGCTTCCTCGCCGTCGCGGACGAACTGCATTTCCGGCGGGCGGCCGACCGTCTGCACCTGGCTCCGCCCAGTGTCAGCGAGGCCGTCGCCGGTCTGGAACGCAGCCTCGGCAGCCGACTCGTCGAGCGTACGAGCCGACGGGTGCGACTGACGCCCTTCGGCGCCGAGTTCGCCGCCGCGATCCGGCCGCCCATCGAGGCGCTGCACCAGGCCCACCGGGCCGCCCGTCTGCGCTCGGCGCGCCATCGTGACCTCGTCGTCGCCCACACCCCGGAGCTGGGGCAGCTGATCCTGCCAGGACTGGTCGACGCCTGGCCCGGCGCCGCCGCTGACGACGAGGCCCGGGGCCGCTGGCGTCCGGTCCCCATGCACACCCCCGAACAACTCGCCGCCGTGGCGGACGGCGAGGTGGACGTGGGCCTGTGCTGGTCGGTCCCCGAGCAACCCGGGATCGCCAGTACCGTACTCGGCTCGTTCCCGCTGGTCGCCGTGTTGCAGGCGGCGGACCCGCTGGCGAGCCGCCACGAGGTGGCGCTCACCGACCTCCGCACCCGTCAGATCCTGATCACCCCGCGTGCCGACAATCCCTACCTCGAGAGCCAGCTGCAGGCGGACATCATCCGGGCCGGTATCCCCCGTACGCATATCGAGGAGGTGGGGCGCTATGACGAGCTGGCCGTGCACGTGGCCACGCGTGGACACGTGGGTGTCCACCCCGGACCGATCGCGTTGACCAACTCCCTGCCCGCTGTCGTGTTCCGGCGGATCGCCGACGCCTCCGACGGTGTCCGGATCTGCGCGATCAGCCGCGCCGAGGCCCGTACCGGTTCCATCGCGGCGCTCGTCGCGAGCTTGCGGTCGATCGTCGGCTCCCTCGACGTCGACGCCAAGCTCACTTGACCAGCAACGGGCCATGCCGCTACTCGATACGACAGACGCGGCTGCGTTTTCCTCGGTACCGCCACCGCGGCAGCCCTGACCATCCGGCTCCGCACATGACCGCCCAACAATTCCTAGGCCGGGAGGGAGAAGCCCTCGGGCGGCGCACCCTCGACGAACAGCATCCCGACCGTGACTTTGCCCTCTCGTATCTCCCGGGCCCGCCGGTACTCGGGGGAGTCGTACCACTCCCGGATCCGGTCCATATCGGGAAACTCGACGACCATGAGCCGGGAGGAGTCCCAGGTGCCTTCGACCGGCTCGGGAGTGGGGCCGGCGACCAGGTAACGGCCGCCGTGGCTGAGGATGGATGTCTGGGCCACGTGTGCGTAGGCCAGGCCGGCCTCTTCGTCGAGCACATCGACGTTGACGATGACGTAAGCGGGCATGGGGTCCCCATTTCCTTTGGACACGGCGTGTCCGACGCCGTTGTGGTGGGTTCAGGAGGTACGGCCCCGTGTACGTTGCCGGTGTCCCCTGATGTCGGGGCGGCCGATGTGGCCCGCGGCGCGCTGGGACTCGCCGAGCCAGATGTGCGGTACGCGGCTCCGGACCGCCTCGGCCACCGGCCGCTGGTTGGGGGCGGTGAGGGTGACGCGGTGGCGCAGGCGGGGGAGACCGGGGTGGAGTGGCTCCTCGTCGCGGACCAGGCTCCACAGGAGCGGGTCGTCGCGGTCGATGGTGGCGGTGGGGTACAGCTCCAGGGAGTAGATCTTGCCGTTGCGGCCGAACTCGCTCCAGTAGAGGGCGACTCCGGCGACGCTGTTCCAGGGGATGACCCTCTGGAGCCCTCCCTTTTCGAGCCAGAAGCCCGTGTGGTCGATGAGAATCCTGCTGCGGCGGTTCGCCCAGAAGGGGATGAAGAGGACGATGCCCAGAACGCCGAGGGCCACCGCGAACGCGAGTCCCACGTACCCGGTCACGGTGGACTCTCCCTTCTGCTTCCCGGTGGCGACCAGGACGACGCCGAAGATGCCGACGGCACCGATGACCATGAGGACGATGGAGCAGGGGAGCCCCGTCAGGGCGCTGCGGCGGCCGACACGTATGACCGTGGCGTCCGGCGCGGGGGAGGAGGTGTGCGGTGACGACATGGTGCGTGAGCTTAGGCGATGCGGGATCCGCGGCGGATCGTGGTCGGTGGAGGCGTCCGCCCCACTCGCCGCGGCCCATGTCCCCCAGGCTCGACAGCCCACGTCCGTGGCCGGTTGTGGCCCCGGACCGACGACCAGCCGCTCCAGCCGCTCCAGCCGAAACTGCCTAGCCGCGCGTGGTCACGGCCTTGAGTTCGTCCAGCGATTCCCGCATCAATTGCGACATCTCACGTTCCTCCGGTGCCGTGAGCCAGAGCTCGAAGCCGACCTTGAAGACGGCGACCCCCGCCTCAGCGGTCAGGCTCGCGGCCGGTCCCGTGACACCGCGTCGGCGCAGGGCGTCGGCGAGCGCGGTTGACATCGAGGCGAGCTTGATCAGCTCGCGCTCCTGGAGTTCCGCGTTCGCCACGATGACGGCCTGCCGCTGCCGGGCGTGCTCGCGTCGACCCTCGAACACCGTGGAGACCGCCTCGAGCCCCGCCGCTATCGCACCGATCGGCGCCACGGACCGCGGTGCCTCGGCGACCGCGGTCACAAACAGCTCCTGCAACGCACTCGATCCGTCGAACAACACCTCGCGCTTGTCGGCGTAGTGCCGGAAGAAGGTCCGCTCGGTGAGGCCGGCCCGTTTGGCGATCTCCGCCACTGTGGTCTGTTCGTAGCCGAGCTCGCCATAGAGCTCCAACGCCGCCTGCGCCAGGCGTCCGCGCGCGTTCGGCTCCCACCTACCCATGCTCAGATCCTACCCATGCTCGGATCCCGCGCGACGACAGTGACTGACATCAGATGCTAGAGTCTGATGACAGTGACTGACATCGATGATTCGGGGTATCTCTCATGCGCGTCTTCGTGACCGGTGCGTCCGGTTGGATCGGCTCCGCCGTCGTTCCCGAGCTCATCGGCTCGGGGCACCAGGTTGTCGGGCTCGCCCGCTCCGACACCTCCGCCGCCGCCCTCACCGCCGCGGGGGTGGAAGTGGTCCGCGGCACCGTTGACGACCTCGACGTCCTGGGGAGCACCGCGGCCGCGTCGGACGGTGTGATCCATCTCGCTTTCAAGCACGACATCGCCTTCACCGGCGACTTCCAGGGTGCCGCCGAGGCCGACCGCCGCGCCGTTGACACCTTCGGCGACGCGCTCTCCGGCACCGGCCGCCCCTTCGTCCTCGCCTCCGGTGTGGTCGGCCTCGCGTCCGGGCGCGTGGCGACCGAGCGGGACTCACCCACGATCGACGGTTCGCCGGCCTCGGTCCGGTCGGCCACCGCCCAGGCGGCGCTCGCACTCGCCTCGCGCGGCGTGCGCTCGTCCGTGGTGCGACTGTCTCCGACCTGCCACGGTGAGGGGGACAACGGCTTCATGGCGGCCCTGGTCGCCATCGCCCGAGCCAAGGGTGTCTCCGGCCACATCGGCGACGGCGCCAACCGCTGGCCGGCCGTCCACCGCCTCGACGCCGCGCAGCTGTTCCGCCTGGCGGTCGAGAAGGCCCCGGCGGGATCGGTGCTGCACGGCGTCGCGGAGGAGGGTGTCCCGATCCGGGACATCGCCGAGGTGATCGGCCGTCACCTCGAGGTACCGGTGACCCCTGTGGCCCCCGAGGCCGCGGCCGAGCACTTCACCTGGCTCGGCGGCTTCCTCGGCCAGGACGTCGCGGCGTCGAACGCCCTGACCCGCGAACTGCTGGATTGGCGGCCGACCCGCCCCGGCCTCCTCGAAGACCTCGACAAGGGTCACTACTTCCGAGTCCCCGCCACCCCCGCCACCCCCGCCTGACCCACATCCGCCACGACGGGCTCGAGCACGTCGCCGCCCGGGTCATCTCCTGTGCGTGCGGGCCGAATACGGTGTGTTAGGCTCCGAACCGGCTTCTCACCGTTGGGCATTTCGCCTCGCCAACCAGCTTCACCCGGGTCCCGATGACACGGGGAAGGTGGAAGTCACTCATCACATCCTGGAAACGGGTGTTCTGTGATGGTGGCGACGCGTGTCGGCCCTTCTGGTTCTTTCCGGGCCCCGGGGGATCTGCCCGGGACCGTGTTCCAGCCATATCGCCATTCCGGCATCGGCGGCCTGGTCCGTGTCACCGCCCCGCAGACGGTTCCCCTCAGGGAGGTCTCCGGAGTGCCGGAAGTCAAATCCCCCGAGCAACCCGCCACACAGCGTCCGTGGCTGGTTCTCGCGATCATGTGCATCGGCTTCTTCATGTCGTTGCTCGACGGATCCATCGTCAACGTAGCCATCCCCACGCTGATCCACAGCATGGACGCCTCCTACGACCAGGTGCTGTGGGTCATCGACGGCTATCTGCTCCTCTTCTCGGTGCTGCTGATCACCACCGGACGGCTGGGCGACATCTTCGGATACCGGCGGCTGTACGTGATCGGCATCATCGTCTTCACCATCGCCTCGGCGCTGTGCGGGCTGGCCGGTTCACCGCCCCAGCTGCTGGCCGCCCGGCTGCTGCAGGGAGTGGGCGGCGCGCTGCTGTTTCCGCAGGTCATCTCGTCGATCCTGACGATCTTCCCGCCGCATCTGCGGGGCAGGGCGTTCGGCCTGTTCGGTGCGATCGTCGGCTTCGCCCCGATCGTCGGCCCGGTCCTCGGCGGCTTCCTGCTCGCCCACCTCAGCTGGCGCTGGATCTTCTTCATCAACGTTCCGATCGGGATCGCCACCGCCGTGCTGGCGCTGACGTACGCCCCGCCCATGCGCTCGGAGCGCCGACACCGACTCGACCTGGTCGGCGTCGCGCTGGCCACCGCCGGGCTGAGCGGCATCGTGTTCGGCCTGATCGAGGGAGAACGCTACGACTGGGGCACCATCACCGGGCCGATCAGCATCGCCTCGGTCATCGTCGCCGGCGTCGCGCTGCTGGCGGCGTTCGTCCTCCGGCAGCACCGGCAGCGGGACGAGCCCCTGATGCCACTGGCCCTGTTCGGTGCGCGCAACTTCGCGGTCGGCAACTGGGTCGGGTTCATCTTCCAACTGGGCATGATCGGCATCATGTTCGTGCTGGTGCTGTACCTGCAGATGGCATGCGGGTACTCGGCGCTGGAGACCGGTCTGGTGGTGCTGCCGAACGCCGTGCTCACCGCCGTCGGCTCGATGTACGCCGGGCGGCTGTCGGACACCTTCGGCGGTAAGTACATCCTGCTGACGGGGATGACGCTGCTGGCCGTCGGCCTGCTGGTGCTGGTCGCCATGGTCGGCCCCAGCAGCGGCGCATGGCGTCTGCTACCCGGTTTGACCATCATCGGGATCGCCAGCGGCGCCACGTTCGCACCACTGCAGCAGGCCACCATGGACGGTGTCGATCCCCGGCTGGCCGGGGCGGCCTCCGGAGTCTCCAGCACCACCCGGCAGATCGGCGGTGTCCTCGGCACCGCCGTGCTGGGCGCCCTGCTGTCCGCCCGCCTCTCCTCGACCCTGCGCGGCGAGGCCGAGAAGCGGGCCGGTCGGCTACCGGAGGAGCTGCGCGCCCAGTTCATCGACCGCAGCACCGCCGCCGCACATGACTACCGTCCGCCCACGCCACCCGACGGCCTGAACCCCGCCACGACCGGCCTGTACGAACGCGTCACCGCCGACACGTTCGCCACCGGCTTCGTCAACGCCATGCAGACCGCCCTCGTGGCATGCGCCGTGGTCCTGGTGGCCGCCGCCCTGTGCTGTTTCCTCTTCAGCCCGCACAAGAAGCCGACGGCCATGCCCGCTCCCGGGCAGCGAGCCGAAACCACACCGCACGACTGACCCGGCGATGACAGCGGTCGCGGCCCGGTGGCCGCGACCGCTGTCGGCAGACCGCCACCGACCCGGTCATCCGCCCTGCCGCCGGGGACGACTTGGCTTGGCCCATAGTGAGCGCACATGGCCGAGGTGGCGGGCCATGCACTTCTCGGCGCCCCTCACGTCACCCGCGACCATCAGGTCGAGGAGTTCGATGTGCTCTTCGGCGGACGGGATCAGCTGGTCGCGCTCGTCCAGTGTGGTCAGTCCGTACAGACGTGAGCGTTTGCGCAGGTCGCCGACGGTTTCGACGAGCCGGTCGTTTCCGGCGAGCGCGAGCAGGGAGAGATGGAACTGACGGTCGGCCTCCAGATAGCCGATGAGGTCGTGCTCACGCGCGGCGCGCACGATGTCCTCCGCCACCGGGCGCAGCGCTTCCAGGTCCTCGCGGGCGGCGCCGCGGGTGATCCGGCCGATCATGGGGACTTCGATCAGGGCGCGGATCTCGGTGTACTGGTCGAGGTCGCGTTCGTTGACCTCGGTGACGCGGAAGCCCTTGTTGCGTACCGGTTCGACGAGGCCCTCGCGGGCCAGGTCGAGCATCGCCTCGCGCACCGGCGTCGCGGAGATGCCGAAGTCCTCGGCCAGGCCGGGCGCCGAGTAGACCTCGCCGGGGCGCAGTTCGCCGGAGATCAGCGCGGCGCGCAGGGCGTGGGCCACCTGGTCGCGCAGCCGCTCCCTGGTGGTGATGAGGTTGCGCTGCCTGAGGCGGCCCATGACGGTGGTGTTCCCTTCGTGCCCCGTGCCTTCCCGGCCGAGAGGATCACCAGAGTACAATGTCATGTTGTTCTCGCGGGCGTTGTTCCTGCGGGTGCCCGTGTGCGGCTGCCGCTACCGATTCAGCGACTCTCGATCAGCTCTCCCATCCACGTCTCGATCGCGTCCGGGGTGCGCGGCAGGGCACCTGACATCAGCCGTGCTCCTTCGGCCGTGATGACCAGGTCGTCCTCGACGCGCACCCCGATGCCCCGCAGTTCGTCCGGGAGCGTCTCGTCGTCCGCCTGGAGATAGAGGCCGGGCTCGACCGTCAGCACCTGACCCTCCGCCAGCACCCCGTCCAGATAGGTTTCCGCCCGTGCCCGCGCGCAGTCGTGTACGTCGAGCCCGAGCATGTGTCCGCTGCTGCACAGGGTGTAGCGACGGTGGAAGTCGCCCTCGGGGCTTTTGAGCACACCCCATTCCGTGAGCCCCTCCGCGATCACGCGCATCGCGGCCCGGTGGAAAGCACGGAAGCTCGCGCCCGGCCTGAGCGCCGCGATGCCCGCGTCCTGGGCGGCGAGCACGAGGTCGTACACCTGCCGTTGCACGGGGGAGAACCGCCCGGAGAGCGGGAGGGTGCGCGTGATGTCGGCGGTGTAGAGGCTGTCCGTCTCCACGCCCGCGTCCAGAAGCAGCAACCGCCGTGCGTCCAGGGGCCCGTCGTTCCGTATCCAGTGCAGGACGCAGGCGTGGGCACCGGACGCCACGATGGTCTCGTAGCCGGTGCCGTTGCCCTCCGCGCGGGCGCGCAGGCCGAAGACGCCCTCGATCCAGCGCTCGCCGCGTGGCTGGGCGAGGGCGCGGGGCAGGGCGCGTACCACGTCTTCGAAACCGGTGACCGTGTGGTCCACGGCGAGCTGCAGCTGCCCCACTTCCCAGGCGTCCTTGATCAGCCTCAACTCGCTCAGGGCCGCGGACAGTTCCGCGTCGGCCGTGGCGTCGCGGCCCGGCGGCAGCCCCGCCCGGTCGCCGATGACGGCACAGCGGATGCCGGTCATGCGCGCGGTCTCGTCGAGGTCGGGGCGCCGGCCGACCCAGAACTCGCCGTAGCGCCGGTCCCGGTAGAAGCCGTCGTCGGTGCGCGGCGAGCGGGGCCGGACGTACAGGACCGCCTCATGCCGGTGCGGCCCGTCCGGCTCCAGGACCAGAACATGCCCGGCCTGCTCTTCGCCGGTCAGACCGGTGAGCCAGGCGTACGCGCTGTACGGCCGGAAGCGGTGGTCGCAGTCGTTCGAGCGGACCTTCAGCTCTCCCGCGGGGATGACCAGCCGCTCGCCCGGGAAGCGGGCGGACAGCCGGGCGCGGCGAGCGGCGGTGAAGTCGGCGGCGGCGGGCCGGATGTCCGCGGGCAGCGGCATCGGCGCCCAGTCACCCGCCATGAAGACCTTGAACTCCGGTGAGACGGGCAGGTCATGGCCGGCCGTCCGAGGTGCGCCGGTCAGGGGATCATCGTGCATTGGTCCTCCTTGATCCGTACGGTTGACAAGCTCTCCGCGATCCGTCGCGTCGAGGGCCTTGCACCCTGTGCAATTTCACATTATTACGTTACGCATCACATGGCACCACGCTCTGCGCTCTCATATGCGGCCCCGCACAGGGCAATTCAGGCCCTGAAGCACCGCTGCACCCATAGCCCTTGCCACCTCCCCCACAGGAGCCAACGGTGTTCCAGTCGAGAAACCTGCGCGGATCCACGCGCAGCAGCCTGCTCATCGCCGTGGCGGCGGTGACGCTCTGCGTGACGGCGACCCCGTCCGGTCACGCGGCCGTCCCCGCTCCCGCGCGGCCTTCGGCGTTACGGCCGGCCGCCTCGCCCGACCCCTTCGACAGGGTCGACCGCCTGGCCAAGGCCCCTCGTCGGGTACGTGAGGTCCCGGCCCCTGGCGGACTCACCGGTGGCGGTGTCCCCGGAACCCGAACGCCCGAGCCGAAGGGCCAGGGCAGCGCCGTCACTCCGCACGCCACACTCGGCAAGGCATCCGTGCCCTGCACGCTCGACGGCGTCACGGGCCTGCCCCCGGAGCGGTTCGCCGACTTCCTGGCCGACCCCGCCGTCACCGCCGACGGCTGTCTGTGCTCGGTCCTGTGGACCTGGGACCAGCGACTCGTCCCCGTCATGTCGGACGAGCATGTCCAGGCCGTCTCACGCCGCATCACCCAACTCGCCGCCTCCCACGACGGCAAGGACGGCAGCCATCTGCTGGAGATGTTCACCTACCTGCACGCGGTGGCGTACCAGGACTTCTCGCACGACGAGATCGACATCACCGACGCGCCGACCGTCAACGCCATGCGCGCGGCTGTCGACGCCTTCGGCTCGGCCGCCCATACCTTCGACGTCACCCGACCCAACGCCGAGACCCTGCGCGAAGCCCTCGACGCGGCCTCCGCCCCCGGCCTGCGCCAGTACCAACTGCCCCTGATCAAGCGGGTGCTGGCCACCATGGACGCCCAGCACCCCGATACCGCCCAGGACACCTCCTGGGCCGGTGCCGCCCTCGCGGCGCTCACCGTGAACTACCTCGGCGTGTATCCCGGCAACAAGGACGCCGACTTCCACGCCGCGGTGACGGCCGACCCCTCGTACCGGGCGGCCTTCAGCTCCTTCGCCGGCCACACCCACCTCAAGGACGGGCCCAACGCCTGGGTGATACGCGACGCACTCGGCGAGTACGGCCGCTTCGGCCAGATCGAAGGGCTCCGCGACGAGATCGTCTCCGGCCTCGGCAACCTCCTGGACACCACCGCCCGCAACTTCGGGGACAGCAGCGCCCCCTGGGCGAAGGTCGCCACCTGGCTGGGGGTGTTCGAGGCCTGCGCCCCGTACCACGTGTGCAAGGACGACATCGAGAAGCGTCTCTTCCCGTACACGTACGACTACGGCACAGGCGGCACCGACGGCATCCAGGTCCGTACCGCCCTCGACCGGAACACCGTCGACCAGCTGTACTACGCGAGCAAGCGGGTCAAGGCGCAGTTCCACCGCGTGCTCGGCACGGAGACGCCCCTCGCGGACGACACCAACACCACGCTGCACGTCGTCCTGTACGGCTCCCGCGCCGACTACGAGAACTTCCACCCGCTCCTCACCGGAATGGACACCAACAACGGCGGCGTCTACATCGAGAGGGGGGCGACCTTCTACACGTACCAGCGTCGCGTCCCGCAGGACTCCTCACTGACCCTGGAGGAGTTGTTCCGCCACGAGTACACCCATTACCTCAACGGTCGCTGGGCGGTGCCCGGCCTCTTCGGCGAGGGACCCTGGTACGAGGGCGACCGGACCACCGCGATGGACGAGGGCACCGCCGAGTTCTTCGACGGCGCCACCCGCGACGACGGCATCCGGGTCCGCAAGTCCCTGGTTCAGGGGATCATCGACGACACGGCCGGCGGCGGGCCGCGCATGACCGTGAACCAGCTCCTGCACGCGACCTACGACGGCGACGGCTTCCGCTTCTACGACTACGCGGGCACGTTCTTCGAGTTCCTGTGGATCGAACACCCCTCCCTCCTGCGGGAGATGTACCGCGACCTGCGCTCCGACGACCCGGCGGCCTTCGACGCCTGGCGCGGCCGGCTCGGCGGGGACGCGGGGCTGCAGAGCGCGTACGACCGCTTCCTCGACGAACAGATCGCCCACGTCGGCGACTTGTACGTGCCCCACACCACCTACACGCCCCCGGGCGAGCTCCGTGACACCTCGGCCGACCAGATTCGCTCCTCCTTCACCGCGATGACCGCGTCCGACCCGGACTGCCGTGCCACCGGCGCGGTGGAGCGTCCCCGGTTCGTCTGCACCGGCCGGATCACCGCGAACCTGACCGACGCCGGGAACACGGACGCGGTCTTCGAGGACATGTCCGAGACGGTCGACTACTTCATCCTCGACCGGGCCGCGGGCGGCGACAACAACTTGACCGACATGAACTGCTGGTTCGGCGAGGTGGACATCTGGTCCGACCAGCGCGCGGGCACGTCGGACTACACCTGCGAGGGTCCCCTCCGCGGCTGACGTGTCACCGGCGTCGAGGCCGCGCTCCCGGCCCATGGTCAAGGCTTCTTGAGCCGGGGCGCGGCTGCCGCCGGCCGTGGCTCAGGGGGACGTGGTCCAGCGTGGCGCGGTCTCGGCCCACTCGGTGTCCCACTCGGCGAGATTGCGCCGGCGCAGGACCACGGTGGCGCAGCGGTAGGCGGCGGCACCGGCGAGGGTCACGGTCAGGAAGGCCACAAGTCCCCAGCCCATGGTGCGGCTGCGGATCTGTTCGGTGGTCATGGGCGGCTCGGCGATCGCCCCGTCCGCGTCGACCCATACGTGGACGGAGCTGCCCGCGCTCAGACCGGGCAGGACGCCGGTCTCGGCGGTGCGGGTCCGTCCGTGCGGGTCGGTGAAGCGGACCGTGGCCGGGTAGCGGTTCTCCCTCGCCTCCGCCGATCCGGGCTCCGGGTGATCCGGGGCGTCGTGGGTGAGGACGGCGGTGGCGCGGTGCAGGGTCTGTCGCTGGTGCTCGGCGGCCGCGCGGTAGTGGCGGTGGGCGGCGTCACCGATGGCGAAGGCGGCACCGAGCCCCAGGATCGGCACGAGCAGCAACAACGCCAGTGCGATCCGGCCCTGAAGGCGGTCGGTGCACCGGTACAGCGGATTGTGCCGCCAGCGCCACAGCGACAGGGGATGCACGAGCCCGTGGTGCGGGGGGTCGGGAGGTGGCTGCGCGGGGGGTATCACGCCGGACACGGTGGTTCTCCTTCCGGGGCGGGGGGCTGACCGCGGCCGGATGCGGTCGGTCCGGTCGCGGGACGCCAACTGGCGTACGGGGATGGCGTACAGCAGACCCCGGCCGGTGCGGCGGTGGGGTCAGCGGAAGGGCGGGCCAGACCCGGGTGGGGACGTGCCACCGGCCGACGGATGTCCGTGCGCGGCCTGGAGGATCTTGGCGGCGCCGCGGAGCGCCGCGGTGTGCGGCGCGGGAACCGCCCGCAGAGGCGCGTGCCTGCCGCCGATGAGCCGGCGAGTCAGGTCGGGGCGCAGGGCGCCGCCTCCCGCCAGGAGGGCTCCCCGGGTCAGGGCCTCGGCGGTGAGGGACGTGCGGTCCTGCCGGAGCATTGAGGTGATCATGGTGGTGATGGCTTCGCTGATCTCCGCCGTCGCGCCGGCACCGGCGAGGTCGGCGGTGCCCAGGGCGGTGCGGCGGGCGTCGTGGACGAGGCCGTCGAGGAGGAGGACCACTTCGGTGAGGTGGGCGCCGATGTCCACCACGAGCAGCGGCAGGGAGAGGTCGGCGTCCGCGGCCAGGGCGATGGCGCGTGCGGTGGGGACGGTCAGGACCGCGCGCGGGCGCAGCACCTCCACCGCGGTGCGGGCCCGTTCCCGGTAGGCGGGGCCGTCCAGCACGGGCGCGGTGACCATCACCAGCGGGCGGGTGAGGCGGGGCAGGCGATGGCTGAGCAGCCGGTCGAGCATCCGGGCCGTTCCCGGGACGTCGACGATGGCGCCGCGCTGGATCGGGTACACCGCCCCGGCACCGGGGAAGGTGATGGTGGGTACGTCGAGGATCAGACCGCGGCCGGCGATCCAGGCGCGGGTGCGGGCGCTGCCCAGGTCGAGGGCGAGCCCGCAGCAGTGTCGGCACGCCGGCCAGGGCCGGTGCCGGTGTCCGGCGGGGGAGCCGGACCGGAAGCGGCGGAGGACGGTCATCGTCCGGCCTCCCGCACCTGCTGGCACCGTGCGCAGTAGCGGGCCTGCGGAACGATCATCAGTCGGTCGCGTTCGACGGGGCGACGGCACAGGTGGCACGTGCCGTAGCGGCCCTCTGCGATGCGTCGCAGCGCCGCCTCCACGTCGGCGAGGACCATGCGCGCGGAGGCGGCGACTTTGACGTGCACTTCGGCCTGTGCCGCGGAGCGGCGCCGGAGCAGGTCCTCGGCGCGGGGCGGCGCGGCGATCTGCCGCAGCTGTTCCTGGCGGAACAGGCGCTGTTCGTGCAGGCTCTCCCGCAGCGCGGCAAGGTCCTCTGGCGACAGGTGCGTGGCAGGGTTGCCGATGGTCTGGTGGTTCACCACTTCACCCCTTTGAGCAGGGCGGAGACGAAGACGGGTCGGATGGGTCGGGTCAGGCGGTGGCGCGGCCCTGGCAGGCGACGCAGTACCGGGTGTAGGGGAGGATCTCCAGGCGTTCGGCGGGGACGGGCTTGGCGCAGCCCTGGCAGGTGCCGTAGACGCCGTCGTCGACACGGGCGAACGCCTCGTCGATCTCGGTGAGCACCCGCTGGATCGCCTCCGTCTGCGCGGACACCAGATGGGCGTCCGTGCTCTGCACGCCCTCGTCGAGGGCGCGCAGCTGAGCCAGACGGCTGTTGCGGGCGTGTTCCAGGCGCTGGCGGGCCTCATGAGAGGTCGGTCGCCCGGGGCGGGGACCGGTCTGGGCGGTGTCGAGCGGCACGGTGAGGTCCTTTCTCGAAAAGCGCGCTACGCGCAGCAGCGGCCGCCCGGTCGCGCCGGCCGCGGTCTCCACGACCGCGAGCACTGGCCGTACCGGACGGCTCGATCTTCTTCGACTCTGCTCGACTCGGCGTCGGAAGCCCATCGGGCGCGGACCCCATTTGCCCGGGACAGCGGTGACCACACGGCGATGGCGGGGAACGGCGCATGGGTATCCGATGACCTCGGATATGGGGAACGGACCCCATCGACCGCGCGCGGTGCGGGAGGCAGGCTGTGTCAGGCTCGGTCGTGATCAGCCGTTGCGGCTCCGCCCGGGGGCGATGAGCGACAGTAGAGCTGATCACACGCGGAGCGCGGAAGGAGGAGTTTCCCCGGTGTCGCTGTTCTGGCGGATCTTCGGGCTCAACGCCCTGGTGCTGGGCACCGCCACGGCGCTGCTGCTGTGGGCGCCGGTGACCGTCTCCGTGCCGGTGCTGCTGACCGAGGCGATCATCCTGGTCGGCGGTCTCGCCGTCATGCTGGTCGCCAACGGCACCCTGCTGCGCTGGGGCCTGGCCCCGCTGGACCGGCTGACCAGGCTGATGACCACCGTCGACCTGCTGCGCCCGGGGCAGCGGCTGCCCGTGCCCGGCGGCGGCAGCGAGGTGTCCGAGCTGATCCGCACCTTCAACGCCATGCTCGACCGGCTGGAGCACGAACGGGCCACGTCCAGCGCTCGGGCGCTGCTGGCCCAGGAGGCGGAGCGGCGCCGCATCGCACAGGAACTGCATGACGAGGTCGGGCAGAGCATGACCGCGATCCTGCTGGTGCTCAAGCGCGCCGCGGACGACGCCCCCGAGCCGCTGCGCGAAGACCTCCAGCAGGCCCAGGAGATCACCCGGGAGAGCCTGGACGAGGTCCGCCGTCTGGTGCGCCGTCTGCGGCCCGGCGTCCTGGACGACCTGGGCCTGGTCAGCGCACTGACCTCGCTCACACAGGACTTCGCCACCCACACCGGGCTGCGTGTCGTGCGCCGCCTCGACGCCGACCTGCCCACCCTCGGCCAGGAGAGCGAGCTCGTGCTGTACCGGGTGGCTCAGGAGAGCCTGACCAACGCGGCCCGCCATGCGGACGCGCGGCAGGTCGAGGTGAGCCTGCACCGCGTCGGCGAGGCGGTGGTGCTGGAGATCGCCGACGACGGCCGCGGTATCGAGGCCGCCTGCGAAGGCGCCGGGATCCGCGGCATGCGCGAACGGGCCCTGCTCGCCGGAGCCACCCTGGACATCACCTCGACGCCCGGCACCGGCACCCGGATCCGCCTCATCACACCCGCCCCCAGGAAGCAGCTCTGACCATGCCCGATCCGACCCCGCCCGGACCCAGCACGGCCTCGGCACCGTCTCCCACGACCGTGACGCCGATCCGCATCCTGCTCGCCGACGACCACGCCCTCGTACGCCGTGGCGTACGCCTGATCCTCGACAGGGAACCCGACCTGGAGGTCGTCGCCGAGGCCGGGGACGGCGCCGAGGCCATCGAGGCGGCCCGGAGCCAGGAGATCGACCTGGCCGTGCTCGACATCGCCATGCCGCGCCTGACCGGTCTCCAGGCCACCCGTGAGCTGGTGGCGCTCAAACCGGGCCTGCGCATCCTGATGCTGACGATGCACGACAACGAGCAATACCTGTTCCAGGCGCTCAAGGCCGGGGCCTGTGGCTATGTGCTGAAGTCGGTCGCCGACCGCGATCTGGTCGCCGCCTGCCGGGCCGCGGTGCGCAACGAGCCGTTCCTCTACCCCGGCGCGGTCACCGCCCTCATCCGCAACTACCTGGACCGCGTCCGCCACGGTGAGGAAGACCCCGACCAGCTCCTCACCCCCCGCGAGGAGGAGGTCCTCAAACTCGTCGCCGAAGGGCACTCCTCCAAGGAGATCGCCGAGATGCTGTTCATCAGCGTCAAGACCGTGCACCGCCACCGGGCCAACCTCCTGCACAAACTCGGTCTGCACGACCGGCTGGAGCTGACCCGCTACGCCATCCGCGCCGGTCTCATCGAACCGTGACGTCCGGCCCGCGTCGAGCGCCCAGCGGGAAAACGAGCACCCAGTAGGAAAGGGACGGTGCATGCGCCCAGCACCCCGCACCATCCCGACCGCCGGTCACCGGCTCGCGGGAACGCTCATCGCGCTCCTCGCCGTCCTGCTGGCGCTGGTTCCCGCCGATACCGCGCGCGCCGCTTCCGGCCCGGTGTCCCATCCGGCCTCGGTGTCCCATCCGGCCCCGGCGGCCACGGGCGCCGAGCGTCCGGACACCGGGCCCCGCGCGGATGACCCGTGTGCCGCCGGCTGCGCGGCCCAGGCCAGGGTCCGACACGACCACCTCGGTGAGTGCCCGTGCCCACCGGATCACCACGCCACCGACCTCCGCGATACGGACGCCGATCCGGCTGCCGGTACCCGTGGTTCAGCGCCTTCCGCGTGCGTACCCGTCTCTCCCGGCCGATCGGCCCACGACCGCGGCCGGGCCCCTCCGGCGCCCGCAGGTACCTGACGCCACCCATCACCCTTTCTCCCGTCGCGGCCGCGCGTGCCGCTGCCGCGACGTGCCTGCCGGAGGCTCGTGTTGAAACGCCGCAATAAGTCGAACAACCGAAACAAACGGAATCACCGGAACAAACATCAGAAATCCCTGCGTGTGCGTGCGCTACTCGCCCTCGCCGTGATCGCCGGATCGCTGGCCATAGCCCTCACCACGCCGGTCCGTCTCGGCCTCGACCTGCGCGGCGGCACCCAGATCTTGCTGGAAACCCGCTCCACCTCCACCGCCGACGCCGACGCCGCGGCCACCGCCCGCACCGTGGAGGTGCTGCGCGGCCGCATCGACGCGCTCGGCGTCGCCGAACCGACCCTCGTCCGCTCCGGCGATCACCGCATCCTCGTCGAGCTGCCCGGTGTTCATGACCCGAAGAAGGCCGCCGATGTGCTGGGCCGCACCGCGCAGCTCACCGTCCACGCGGTCCTCGGCCCGGCCGGGACCGCCGACGGCGCCACCTCCCCGCCGGCCGATCCGGCCAAGGAGCGCGTGCTGCCGGACGACTCCGGACAGCCCCTGCGACTGCGGGCCGCCGATCTGACCGGCCGGGACGTCGAGGGCGCCGACGCCCGCTTCGACCAGCAGGGCGGTGCCGGCTGGCATGTCACGGTCGACTTCTCCAAGACCGGCCAGGACCGATGGCGGCAGGTCACCGCGCGGGCCGCCTGCCACCCGGCCGGTGACCCGCAGCGCCGGGTCGCCATCGTCCTCGACAACAAGATCATCTCCGCGCCGCAGGTCGACCCCTCCGTACCGTGCGGGACCGGCATCCCGGGCGGCACCACCCAGATCACCGGCTCCTTCGACGACACCGAAGCCCGCGAACTGGGCCTGCTCATCTCCGGCGGCGCCCTGCCCGTACCGGTCGAGACCGTCGAACAGCGCACCATCGGCGCCACGCTCGGCGATGCGGCGATCGAGGCCGCGGTCTGGGCCGCCGCCATCGGCACCGCACTGACCGCACTGTTCATCATCGCCGTCTACCGGCTCCTGGGCCTGCTCGCGACCGCGGCCCTGGCCTGCTACGGCCTCATCTCCTACGCCGCCCTGGCCGCGCTCGGCGCCACATTGACCCTGCCGGGCCTCGCCGGGTTCGTCCTGGCGATCGGCATGGCCGTGGACGCCAACGTCCTGGTCTTCGAACGGGCCCGCGAAGAGTACGCGGCCCGCAGCCGCCCCAGCCCCCGCTCGGCACTGGCGGCCGGGTTCCGCGGTGCCCTCAGCGCGATCGCCGACTCCAACATCACGACGCTGATCGCCGCGGGCCTCATGTTCGCCTTCGCCTCCGGCCCGGTGCGCGGCTTCGGCATCACCCTCGCCATCGGCGTCCTCGCCTCCATGGTCAGCGCCCTGGTGATCAGCCGGGTGCTCGCCGAGTACGCGGCAAACCGCCCCGCGGTCTTCCGCCGGCCCCGCGTCACCGGCATCGCGAGCACCGGATGGGTCCGCGACCGGCTGCTGCGCCGCGACCCGTTCCTGATGCGCCGGCCCCGCCGCTGGCTGGCCGCCTCCGCCGCACTCGCCGGCATGGCCGCGTCGGGCATTCTCGTGCGCGGCCTGGACCTCGGCATCGAGTTCACCGGTGGCCGGCTGATCGAGTACGCCACCAGCACCCCCGTCGACCCCGACCGGGCCCGCACCGCCCTCACCGACGCCGGATTCCCCCGCGCGGTCGTGCAGTCCTCCGGCGACACCGGGCTCACGGTGCGCGCCGAGAACCTGACCAACGCCGACGAGGCCACCGTCACCGATACCGTCGGCGCCCTCGGCGGCGAGACGAGGAAGATCCGCGACGAGCTGATCGGCCCCAGCATGGGCGACGAACTGCGCCGCAACGCCCTCATCGCCCTCTCTCTCGCGCTGGGCGCCCAACTGCTGTATCTCGCGGTCCGCTTCCGCTGGTTCTTCGGGACGGCGGCCGTCGTCGCGCTCGCCCACGACGTGGCGATCCTCATCGGCGCCTTCGCCTGGCTGGGCAAGCCCATCGACGGAGTCTTCCTGGCCGCCCTGCTGACCGTCATCGGCTACTCGGTCAACGACTCCGTCGTCCTCTTCGACCGCGTCCGCGAACTGCTCGGCCGCGACCGCACCACACCGCTTCCCCGCCTGACCAACCGGGCGATCCTGCAGACTCTGCCCCGTACCGTCAACACCGGCATGGGCGCGGCGTTCATCCTCACCGCCCTCGCCGTCCTCGCCGACGACACCCTCGCCGACTTCGCCCTCGCCCTGCTGATCGGCCTGGCGGTCGGCACCTACTCCTCCGTCTTCACCGCCGCCTCACTCACCATCGAACTGCACCCGCACCGGAAGGGGGCGCGGCCGTCGCGGTTCGGCCGGCCCGCTCACGGCGTCACGAACGGGCCGTCAGACCGTCCAGGGTGAGGTCGAGCAGGCGCTCGGCCCGTTCCCGGTGTTCGGGCCCGGGTGAAGTGAGGGCGATGCCTTCGAGGGCGGCACCCATATCGGTGGGGCTGATGTCGGTGCGAATCGTCCCGGCGGCCGCGCACGCGTCCATCAGGACGGTGATGGCGGCCTGGATCATGTCCCGACTGTGGCCGTAGGGGTTGTTTCCCGCGGCGGCGATGGCACGCAGGGCTTCGGCCATGCCGAATTTCGCGGTGACGTAGTCCAGGAAGAGACGTGTCCAGGCGCGCAGGGCCTCGTAGGGCGGCTTCTCGTCGAGCAGATCGGGGACGGCGTCGCACAGCTGAGCCACCTCGTTGCGATAGACCGCCTCGATCAGCGCCTCACGGGTGGCGAAGTTGCGGTACAGCGTCGCGCTGCCGACGCCCGCCTCCTTGGCGATGCGCTCCAGGTGCGCGTCCAGCCCCTCCTCGGCGAACACGCGCACCGCGGCCGCGAGGATCTTGTCTCTGTTGCGCCGTGCGTCAGCTCGCAGCGGGCGTTGTGCACTGTCGGCCATCAGCGGTCGCCATTCCCTCTCCGGATCCCCTTCACCTTGCTAAACGGAGACGCGCCCACTTAGTCTGACGTAAGTGGTGGCGCCCCCACTTCCACTGTAGGTCATGGTCTGGCCTGCGTATATCCCCTTGGAAGGACATTGGTCATGTCAGGTGTCGAAGGCAAGGTCGTGGCGATCACAGGTGCCAGCAGCGGCATCGGAGCGGCGACGGCGACCTACCTCGCCGAGAGAGGCGCCCGGCTCGTGCTCGGGGCCCGGCGGGAAGACCGGTTGCACGCGGTGGTGGACCAGATCACGGCGCGGGGCGGCTCGGCCGTCGGGGCCGTCATCGACGTGACGCGCCGCGAGGACCTCAAGCGGCTGACGGACGTGGCGCTCGACCGGTTCGGCCGGCTCGATGTCCTGGTCTCCAACGCCGGCACGATGGCGGTGTCTCCGTTCGACGAACTCCGCCAGGACGACTGGGACGCGATGGTCGCGACGCACATCACCGGCCTGCTGAACGGTATCGGGGCGGCACTTCCCGTCTTCCGGCGGCAGCGCTCCGGCCAGTTCGTCAACATCGCCTCCACCGCGGCCTACGTCGTGAAATCCCCGCAGGCCGTCTACGCGGCCACCAAGACGGCGGTGAAGGTGCTGACCGAGGGACTGCGGCAGGAGTCGGGACCCCATCTGCGCGTCACCCTGATCTCACCCGGGTTCACCAACACCGAGGGCGTGGGCAAGGGGGCGAGTCCCGAGGCAGCGGAGGCGGCGGCCCGGCAGCGCGACGAGATCGCCATCCCACCCTCCGCCATCGCGTCCGCGATCGGTTACGCGATCGAGCAGCCCGTCGGCACCGACATCAGCGAGATCGTCGTCCGGCCCACCGTGCAAGCCTGACAACCGGGGGAGGCGACCACGTCTGCCCCGTCCCCCTGCCGGAGGCGGCGGTTCAGGCCGCCGGGGTGGCCGGCACCGTGGCCATCCCGGCCGCCTGGCGCAGGGCCTCGACCATGCTGCCCGCTTCCGCCGTGCCCGTTCCGGCGATGTCGAAGGCGGTGCCGTGGTCGACGGAGGTACGGATGACGGGCAGGCCCACGGTGAGGTTGACACCCGCCTCGATGCCCAGCACCTTGACCGGGCCGTGGCCCTGGTCGTGGTACATCGCCACGATCAGGTCGTAGTCGCCGCGTGACGCGAGGAAGAAGGCGGTGTCGGCGGGGAGCGGACCCCGGGCGTCGACGCCGTCGGCGCGCAGCTTCTCCAGGGCCGGAACGATCTTCTCGTCCTCCTCGCCGTAGCCGAACAGACCGTTCTCACCCGCGTGCGGGTTGATGCCGCAGACACCGATGACGGGGTTCGGGGTGCCGGCGCGGACCATCGCCTCGTGGCCGCGGCGCACGGTGCGCTCGACGAGGCCCGGCTCGACGCGGTGGACGGCGTCGATCAGGCCGATATGCGTGGTGACGTGGATGACCTTCACCGTCTCGGTGGAGAGCATCATCGAGACCTCCTCGGTCCCGGTCAGATGGGCGAGGAGTTCGGTGTGGCCGGGGTAGAGGTGGCCCGCGGTGTGCAGGGCCTCCTTGTTGAGCGGTGCGGTGCAGATGGCGTGCACCTCGCCCGCCACGGCGAGTTCGGCGGCGCGCCTGACGTACGCGTACGCGGCGTCCCCCGCGAACCGCGACAGCTTGCCCCAGGGCAGATCGGCGGGGAGCAACCCGAGGTCGACCACGTTGACGCGGCCGGGTGTGAACTCCGCGTCGCGCGGATGGTCGACGGCGGCGATCTCGCAATCCAGGCCGAGGACGCGGGCGGCCTCGCGCAGCCGCCGCGCGTCACCGATGACGACGGGGCGGCAGCGGGTCAGGACGGCGTCGTCGAGCAGGGCCGCGACGACGACCTCGGGGCCGATACCGGCACCGTCGCCCATGGTGACGGCGATGAGGGGGAGGGGGGTGGGCATGAGAACAGCTCCTAGGCGGGCGGCGGGCGGCGGGCGGCGGGAGGCGGGCGGCGGGAGGCGGGGGCGGGCGGTGAAGGTTCGGGCGGCTGCGGTGCGCGGCGGCGAGTACCCGGCACCGTCGATGGACAACACGGTCGGGCCCAGTGAGGATCATGGCATAAGCTGCGTGATCTGCGCGATACGTCTTGCGTGATTTACGCAACCGTGCGAGCGTTCCCATGGCGCCGACGGCCGTCACCCATGGACCGCGTCGCCGTTGTGGGCGCGGCGCGTACCGGCTTACCCAGCGGATCGCATCGCACAGCAGTCGGCCGCCGCGCGGTGCGTCGCCGGGAGCCAGCGCGGCGACCGGTCGGGGCCGCGGAGCCATCGGCGCCATGTGCGATGCGCACATCACGCATATGACCGCCTACGAGTACGACCGCACCACCCGTCTCACCTGCACCACCAGCGCCACGCACCACCAGCGCCACGCACCACCCGCACCACCCGCCTCGGAAGGAACCCGCCCGTGACCGTCGGCCTCGCACTCCCGCATGTGCCCGTCCCGTTGTCTCCTCTCGTCCTCGGGACGATGACCTTCGGCGACACCGCCGATCGCGCGACGGCCGCCGCGATGGTGGACGCCGCGCTCGACGCGGGCATCACCGGCGTGGACACCGCCAACGGCTACGCGGGCGGTGAGAGCGAGCGCATCCTCGCCGAACTGCTGCCGGGCCGCCGCGACCGGGTGGTCCTCGCCACCAAGGCCGGTATCCCGCACCCCGACCAGGGCGAGCACGCGCCGCTCTCCCCCGAGGGCCTGCGCGCCGCGCTCGACGGGAGCCTCAAGCGCCTGGGCACCGACCACGTCGATCTCTTCTACCTGCACCAGCCGGACCGGGGGACACCGCTCGGCGCGACCCTGGCGACCGTCGCCGAGTTCGTACGGGCGGGCAAGGTCCTCGCCCTCGGCGTCTCCAACTTCGCCGCCTGGCAGATCGCCGAGCTCAACCGCGTGGCCGACGAGGTCGGCGCCCCCCGGCCCGTCGTCGCCCAGCAGCTCCACAACCTCCTCGCGCGCCGCATCGAGGAGGAGTACGTCGAATTCGCCGCCAGTACCGGACTGCGCACGGTGGTCTACAACCCGCTCGGTGGCGGCCTGCTCACCGGCCGCCACCGCTTCGATCAGGTCCCGGACAGCGGACGCTTCGGCGACTCCAAGGTGGCCACGATGTACCGCGAGCGGTACTGGAACGAAGAGGTGTTCCAGGCCGTCACCGACCTCACCCGCATCGCCTCCGACGCGGGCCTGCCGCTGACCGACCTGGCCCTGCGCTGGCTGCTGTCCCGGCCCTCCACCGACGCGCTGCTGCTCGGCGGCTCCAAGGTCGAGCACCTGAGGGCCAACATCGCCGCCGCGTCCGCGGGCCCGCTGCCCGCGGACGTCCTGACCGCCTGCGACGAGGTCGGCGCCCGGCTGCGCGGTCCGATGCCCGCCTACAACCGCTGACCCCGCCGCCCACCTCTCGCCACGTCGCAAGGGAGACACACATGGCCACCGGCCGCACCTCCGCCCAGTTCATCACCGCACTCCGCGATCGTGAGCAGCTCATCGGCTACTGGTCCCTGCTCGATTCGCCGGTCGCCGCCGAGCGCCTCGCCCGCGTCGGCTACGACTACCTGGCCTTCGACGCCCAGCACGGTCTCTTCGGCTACCAGGGCATGCTGAACAACCTCCTCGCCACCGACACCAAGGGCAGCACCGCCGTCGGCATGGTGCGCGTCGAGGCCAATGACCTCACCTACATCGGCAAGGCGCTCGACGCGGGGGCGAGCGCCGTGATCGTCCCGATGATCGACAACGCCCAGGACGCCGCCGAGGCCGTGGCCGCAGTCCGCTACCCGCCGCTGGGCCGCCGCTCGTACGGCCCGATGCGCGCCCAGCTCCGCATCGGCCCGGACCCGGCCGACACGCACGATCAGACCGCCGTCCTCGCGATGATCGAGACGGCCGACGGCCTGGCCAACCTCGAGGAGATCTGCGCGACCCCCGGCCTGGACGGCGTCTACGTCGGCCCGTCCGATCTGCGCCTGGCCATCGGCGGCGCGACGTCCACCGACCCTGCCGTACAGGATGAGTTCGAGCAGGCCCTCGCCCGCGTCCGCGAGGCGGCCGAGGCGGTGGGCATCGCGGCCGGCATCCACAACGCCGACGGCGAGAGCGCCGCCCGTCGCCTCGCCGAAGGCTTCACGTTCGCGACGGTGGCGGCCGATGTCGTGCATCTCCAGCAGATCGCGACGTCCCACCTCCGGGCGGCACGCGGCGAGGCCCGCTGATGCCGACCACGCTCATCACGACGCCCACCTTCGCCCGGCATTCGGCGCGCCCCTGGCAGATCCTGGAGGAGGCCGGAGCGGGCCCCCTGCGCCCCCGCGAGGACGCGGCTCTGCCCACCGCCGAACTCCTGTCGTACGCGGCCCAGGCGGATGCGCTGATCGTCGGCATGGACCCGATCACCGCCGAGGTGATGGACGCCGCACCCCGCCTCAGGGTGATCGCCAAGCACGGGGTCGGCGTCGACACCATCGACATGGCCGCCGCCCACGCGCGCGCGATCCCGGTGGTGTGCGCGCCGGGCAGCAACTCCCGAGCGGTGGCGGAGTACACCTTCGGTCTGCTGCTGTCCGCGACCCGCTCCCTGACCGCCTCGCACACCGCGGTGGCGGCGGGCGGCTGGCCGAAGCTGTTCGGCCCCGAACTGCACGGCAGGACGCTGGGCATCGTCGGCTTCGGCCGCATCGGCCGCCTGCTGGCCGGCTACGCCCGCGCCTTCGGGATGGACCTGCTCGCCCACGACCCGTACGTCCCCGAGGCCGACATCCGCGCGCACGGCGCCGAACCGGCCGCGCTCGACGCCCTGCTGGCGCGCGCCGACGCCGTCAGCCTGCACACTCCGCCCGACCCGTCCGGCACCCCGCTGCTCGACCGCTCCCGCCTGGCGGCGATGAAGCCGGGCGCGATCCTGGTCAACGCCGCGCGCGGCGGCCTCATCGACGAAGACGCGCTCGCCGACCTGCTCGGCTCCGGGCACCTCGGAGCCGCGGCCCTCGACGCGTTCAGCACCGAGCCGCTGCCCGCCGGCCATCCGCTGCGCGAGGCCCCGCGCACCGTCCTCACCTCGCACATGGCCGCCTGCACGCCCGAGGCCAACCAGGCCATGGGCGCGATGGTGGCCGAGGACGTCGTCCGCGTACTGGCGGGTGAGGAGCCGCACCACCCGGCGCGCTGAGACGCGGTGGCACACGGCGCCACGACACGCCCCCACACGACCCCTGTCCCCATTCCGGACACCGGCGACGGCGCCGGAAGATCCCCTAAGGACCCGCTATGTCCACCACGACCGACGGCGCCACGGCGGCGCCGCCACCCGCGCAGGCCGACCCGTACGCGCTGCGCGCCGAAGACGCCCGCCCGGCCCCCGAGACCTTCCGCGGCCGACTGCGCCACCTCGGCCCCGGGCTCGTGCTGTCCGCCGCCGTCGTCGGCTCCGGTGAGCTGATCACCACCACCTCGCTCGGTGCGAAGGCCGGGTTCGCCCTGCTGTGGCTGGTGATCGTCTCGACCGCGGTCAAGGTGTGGGTGCAGATGGAGCTGGCCCGCTGGACCATCCTCAACGGGCGGCCCGCGCTCGACGGGTTCCGCGACGTCGGCCCCCGGATCGGCCGGCTGAGCTGGATCAACTGGCTCTGGATCGGCATGGACTTCGCCAAGATGTTCCAGCGCGGCGGCATCATCGGAGGCACCGCCGCCGCCTGCTCGATCCTGCTGCCGATCCACGGGGGCTCGCTGAGCACATCGTCGCTGACGATCTGGGCCCTCATCGTGACCGGCGCCGCCATCCTCATCCTGCAGACGGGCAAGTACCCCGTCGTCGAGCGGGTCGAGATCGTCGGCATCACCCTCAAGACGATCATCACCTTCGGTCTGGCCCTCGCCCTGCCGTTCACCGCCTTCGGATACGGCCCCGAGCAGTTCGCCGACGGGCTGAGCTTCCAGATCCCCGCGGGCACGGTCGGCATCGCGCTCGCCATGTTCGGGATCACCGGTGTCGGCGCCGACGAGATGACGACGTACACCTACTGGTGCCTGGAGAAGGGCTACGCCCGCTGGACCGGCCCCGACGACGGCAGCGAGCAGCGCGCCCGGCGGGCCGAGGGCTGGCTCAAGGTCATGCGGCTCGACGTGGGCGTCTCCTGGGTCGTGTGCACCATCTGCACCCTGTCCTTCTACGTGATCGGCGCCTCGGTGCTCCATCCGCAGGGCCTGGTGCCCGAGGGCAACGACATGATCACCACGCTGTCGCACATCTACACCGACACGCTCGGCCCATGGGCGGAGTACCTGTTCCTGGGCGGCGCGATCGCCGTCCTCTTCTCGGTCACCGTGGCCTCGTCGGCCAGCGTTCCCCGCCTGTGGACCAACACCCTCGGGCTGCTCGGAGTGGTCGACTGGCACGACATGCGCGTCCGCACGCGCACCATCCGCATCCTCACCTGCTGTCTGCCCCCGGTGTGGATGTGCATCTTCCTGTGGGTCCAGTCCCCGGTCCTGATGGTGCAGATCGGCGGCATCGGCGGTGGCATCTTCCTGCTCGCGGTCGTCGTCGCGGTCTGGCGCCTGCGCTACACCGGGGTTCCGCCCCGCTTCCGCGCCAACCCGTGGCTGACCGCCGCCCTCGTCCTGAGCAGTGTGGCGATCGCCTTCCTCGGGGTGTACGGAGTGCTCGACACGCTCGAGCTCACGCCCGGGAGCTGAACCGGCGGCGAGATGTGCTCGGGGCGTTGGTGGTGAACTGCCGCTTTCCCACGCCGAGGCGAAAGGGCCATCGGCGCCACGGTACGCTTCGGACCATGTCAGCATTCCGGCTCTCGACGACGTCGTACGTGGTTCTCGGGATGGTCGCCATGCGTGGCCCGTCCACCCCCTACGACCTCAAGCGCGCGATCGGCCGGTCTGTGGGCTACTTCTGGAACTTCCCGCACGCTCAGCTGTACGCGGAGCCCAAAAGGCTTCAGGGGGCCGGGTTTCTGGACGTGCACGAGGAGGACACCGGGCGGCGGCGCAAGATCTACACGATCACCGAGGCGGGCGACGCCGCGCTGCGGGACTGGCTGGCCGAGCCGGTCAAGGAGCACTTCGAACTACGCGACATCGCGGAGATCAAGCTCTTCTTCAACGAGTTGGCGGAGCCGGACGACGTGGCGCGCCTCGCCCGGGACCAGATCGAGCAGCACGAGCGGCGCATCGCGGAGTACGAGGAGATGCAGCGCCGTTACGGCGGGATCGAAGGGGTCTCCAGCCGTATGGTCACCCTCGAGCTCGGCCTGGGCATGGAATACGCCGCGCGCGAGTTCTGGCGCGGTGTCCAGGAACGCGTCGAGCGCGGTGAGTTCTCGTCCATGAAGAGGCGGCCGACGGCCCGGTAGGACCGGCGCACAATAACACGCCGCCATGCCCGCAGGGCATGGCGGCTTTCGTCTTACAGGCATGCCCAGAAGCGTGGTCGTCGTCTCCAGACTCCAGACCGTTGACACCTTCCTCAGGTCGGCGTAGCTTCCAACCCCAACGATAGTCCGAATCATACGGTGCGACTCGCACTGTGCGATGGGGAAGCTTCCGCCGAGCGCCGGCAGGCGCATGTGGAATGGAGAGGACCGCGATGGATCTGAGCACGGTTCTGCGCTGGACAGCCGAGCGCCATCCGCGTCGCCGGGCTGTCGGTGGCAGGACCCCGATGACGTACGGACAGTGGGACGGCCACACCAATCAGCTGGCACGGGCGATGGCCGAGCTCGGTGTCCGTCCGCGGGAACGGGTGGTGCTCCTGAGTACCGGAGGCGAACCGCTGGCCAGCCTCCATCTCGCGGCGCAGAAGCTGGGAGCCGTCTCCGTACCCCTGTCCTTCCGCCTCGGCCCCTCGGAACTCGCCTACTGCATATCCGACGCGGAGCCGGCGCTGGTGATCGCCGACGACTCCACCTCGGCTCTCGCGCAGGAGGCGCTCGCCTCCGTCGAGGCGGTTCCGTGGATCCGCTCGGGAGACCCGGCCGAGGCGACCATCGAGCGCCTGGCGCGTGACCAGCCGGACGGACCGCTCGACGTCCGGGTGTCCGAGCGGGACATCAGCGTCATGCTGTACACCTCGGGGACCACGGGCCGGCCCAAGGGTGTGCCGCGCACGCACAGCGCCGAGTTCCACGCCTCGGTCGCCCACCTGCTGCAGAGCGGACAGTCACTTTTCGACACGACGCTCGGCGTGATGCCGCTGTTCCACACCATGGGACTGCGCACGCTCATCGCCACCGTCGTCGCCGCGGGCACCTGGGTTCCCCAGACGAAGTTCGACGCCGAGGAGATGCTCGACCTCATCGCCCAGGAGGAGATCAGTTCGCTCTACCTGGTGCCCACCGTCTACTGGTCGCTGCTGCGCACCGGCCGTCTGGGGGAGGCCACATCCGTGCGCAAGCTGGCCTACGCGGGCGCTTCGATGACTCCGACGCTGGTGAAGCGGTTGGTGGACACGCTGCGGCCGGAGTCCTTCGTCAACCACTTCGGATCCACCGAGATCTACACCTTCACCGTCGGGACCGACGTCATCGCGAAGCCGGGATGCGCGGGCCGGGCGGGGGTCTTCTCCCGGGTCCGCCTGGTGGAGCCGTTCCCGGACGCCCCGCCCGATGCCGAGGTGGCGCCGGGCGAGCAGGGACAGATCGCCGTCTCCATGGGCAACCCGGATGCCTTCGCCGGATACTGGCACCGGCCCGACGCGAACACCAAGTCGATCCGCGGCGGCTGGTACTTCCCCGGTGACCTCGCCGTCGCCGACGAGGACGGCGACCTGTGGGTCACCGGACGCGTCGACGACATGATCAACTCCGGGGGCGAGAACATCTATCCGGACGAGATCGAGGACAAGCTGATCGGCTGTCCGGTGATCAGCGAGGTCGTCGTCGTCGGGCTCCCCGACGACCGCTGGGGGCAGGCCGCCACCGCCTTCTTCGTCCCCGAGAGCGGGACGACCCCCGACCACGCGCTGACCGAGCTCCGCTCCTATGTGCGCGAAGGCTCCGGGCTGCCGTCCCTCAAACGCCCCAAGCGGCTCATCGCCGTCGAGGAAATCCCGAAGTCGGGGGCCGGCAAGATCCTCCGCCGTCGGCTGAGCTCCGGCGACTACCGCTCGCTGGCCGACAGCGACACCGCGACAGACAGGTGAACCACGTGACCGCGACCACGGAACGGCCGGGGCGGCCGACCGCACGGATCGAGGACCCCGCACTGCTCACCGGCCGGGGCCGCTTCCTCGACGACCTCGACCCGCTGCCGGGCACCCTGACCGCCGCGGTCGTCCGGAGCCCGCACCCGCACGCCCGCATCCGCGGCGTACGTCTCGAACGGGCGCGGCGGCACCCCGGTGTCGCCGCCGTGATCGGTCCCGATGAGGTCGCCGAGACACTGCGGCCGTTCCCGCTCTCCCTCAAGACGCCCATGCCGTACTACCCGACGGGCACCGACAAGGTCCGGTTCGTCGGTGAACCGGTCGCCGTGGTGGTGGCGGCGGACCGCTACCTCGCGGAGGACGCCGCCGAACTCGTCGAGATCGACTACGAGCCGCTGCCCCCGGTGGTCGACGTCGAGAAGGCCCTCCTGCCCGACGCCCCGCGGCTGCACGAGGGCGCCGATGGCAATGTGGCGACCGATCGGGACTTTGAATTCGGCGATGTGGACGGCCACTTCGCCACCGCCGACCACGTGGTGAAGGGCAAGTACACCTTCCCGCGGTACTCGTCCACCCCGATGGAGTGCTACGCGGTCGTCGCCCACTGGCAGGACGAGGCCGATGGACCGGCCGTTCAGGCGTGGGCGAACTTCCACGGCCCGTTCTCCATGGTCCCGGTGCTGGCCGGGGCGCTGGGCGTACCCGCCTCACGCGTCCGGCTGATGATCCCGTCCGACAACGGCGGCAGCTTCGGCATCAAGGCCGGCATCTACCCCTATGTGGCCCTGATGGCGCTGGCCAGCAAGTACGCCGGCCGCCCGGTGCGCTGGACCGAGGACCGCATCGAGCACATGCTCGCGAGCTCCGCCGGATCCGACCGCGTGATGTGGTTCGAAGCGGCGGTCTCCGCCGACGGCGAGGTGCGGGCACTCCGCGCGGATCTGGTGGACAACGTCGGCGCGTATCTCCGCCCGCCGGAGCCCAGCACGCTGTACCGCTGCTTCGGCAACATCACCGGCGCGTACACGATCGACGCCGTGCGGATCCGCTCCCGCGCGGTCGTGACCAACAAGACACCCACCGGACTCAACCGTGGATTCGGCGGCCAGCAGCTGTACTTCGGCCTGGAGCGGCTGATGGACAAGATCGCCGAGGTCTGCGACCTGGACCCGGTCGAGCTGCGGCAGCGCAACCTGGTGGGCAGTGAGGACTTCCCGTACGCCACTCCGACCGGCGGCGTCTACGACTCGGGCGACTACCAGCGCGCGCTGGAGATGCTGCTGAAAAACGCCGACTACCAGGCACTCCGCGAGGAGCAGCGCGCGGCGCGGGAGCGCGGTGAGTACTACGGCATCGGCGTCGCCACCATCGTCGACCCGTCGGCGACCAACATCGGCTATGTCAGCCTGGCCACCCCGGCCGAACAGCGCACGGCGGGGCGCGGCAAGTCCGGCTCCACCGAGCACGTACGCGTCAGCGTCGACCTCAACGGCATCGTGTCCGTCCTGCTGGGCACCGTGCCACAGGGGCAGGGCCACGCCACGGTCGCCCAGGCCGTGGTCGCCGAACAGCTCGGGCTGCCGCTGGACCAGGTCCGTCCGGTGGTCGAGATGGACACCGCCACCACCCCCTGGACGGTGACCTCCGGCAGCTACTCGTCGCGGTTCGCCCCCCTGCTGACCAGCGCGCTGGTCGAGGCCGGCGAGAAGCTGGCCGAGACCGTCAAGGTCGCCGGTGCCACCTTGCTGGACGTCCCGCCGGACGAGGTGGAACTCGCCGACGGCCAAGTCCGGCTCCGGGACGAGCCCGAACGGTCGGTGCTGTTCCGGCACGCGGCCGGGCTGGTCCACTGGGACCCCGGAGCGCTGCCCGAGGGCACCACCGCGCGGCTGTACGAGGAGGCCGCCTTCACACCCCCTCAGTCGAAGGCCGCCGGCCGGAACGACCAGATCAACTCGAGCCTGTGCTACGGATTCGTCGCCGAGCTCGCCACCGTGACGATCGACGCCGAGACCCGGCAGCTCCGGCTCGAGAAGGTGGTGACCGTGCACGACCCGGGAACCATCCTCAACCCCACGCTTCTCGAAGGCCAGATCCACGGCGCGCTCGCACACGCCATAGGCGGTGCGATGTTCGAGGAGATGCGTTACACCGACGCCGGACAACCGACGGCCACGTTCATGGACTATCTGTGTCCCACGACGGCCGAGACACGGTACGCGCTCAACAGCGACCACCTCGAGACCCCCTCACCCCTCACCCGCCTCGGCGCGAAGGGCTGCGGTGAGGGCAGCAGCATGAGCCTTCCCGTCGCGATCGCCAACGCGGTCGCCGACGCGCTCGCTCCGGCGGGCGTGGACATCACCACCCTTCCTCTGCACGGCAATGTGCTCAACGAGCTGCTCAATGACACTGACAATGAAAGGGACCTGTGACATGGCACTGACCGGAGGCCGGATCAGGCTGGACCACGGCCACGACGGACGTGTCGCCTACCTGACCCTCGATCACGGCAAATACAACATCGTCACCATGGAGACCCGCCAGGCGATGGCCGACCGGTTCGCCGAGGTCGACGCGGACGAGAGCGTCCAGGTCGTGGTCGTCCGGGGCGAGGGCGAGCACTTCACCTCGGGCGGCGACATCCCCGGCTTCATGGAGATGGAGCCCGTCGACTTCACCGATCTGGGCCAGAACATCACGGCACCGTCCCGCAGCCCGAAGCCGGTCATCACCGCGGTCGACGGCTACTGCTTCGGCGTCGGCTTCGAGCTCGCGCTGTCCACGGACATCCGTATCGCCACCGAGCGCAGCGAGTTCGCCCTTCCGGAGATGCGTCTGGGCATGATCCCCGGCTCCGGCGGCACCCAGCGCCTCGCCCGGCTCATCGGTCTCTCCCGCGCCAAGTACCACGTCATGACCGCGACCCGCATCACGGCGCGGCAGGCCGGGGACTGGGGCCTGGTATCGGCCGTGCTGCCCGATCGCGCGGCGCTGGACGCGGAGGTCGAACGGGTGGTGAAGACCATGCTGGGCTACTCGCCACTGGCCCTGCGCACCGCCAAGGAGGTGCTCGACAAGGGGATCGACGCACCGCTCTACTCGGGGATCGAGCTGGAGCGCAAGGCGTACGCGATGCTGCGGTCGAGCCACGACTTCGCCGAGGGCGTCGCCGCGTTCGGCGAGAAGCGGGCCCCGAAGTTCCAGGGCCGGTGATCTGATTCATGAAAGCCGCACCGTTCGCCTACGTTCGTCCCTCGCGCCTCTCCGACGCGATCGCCGAACTGGCGGAGACCCGCGGGGGCGGCAAGGTCATCGCGGGCGGGCAGTCGCTGACACCGGTGCTCGCCATGCGGCTCGCCCGCCCCGACACGCTGATCGACATCAACTCCATCGAAGAACTCGGCGCGCTGACCCGCTCCGGGCCGGCTCTGCACATCGGCGCGACCGTACGGCAGCGCCGTGTGGAGCGGGACCCGCTCGGCGCGGGTGTTCCCCTGCTGCGCCTGGCGCTGCCCTGGGTGGGCCACCGCGAGCTGCGCAGCCGGGGCACGGTGTGCGGCAGCCTCGCCCACGCCGACCCCGCCGCCGAGCTTCCCGCCGTGGCCTGCTGCCTCGACGCGGAGCTGACGCTGACCGGACCGAATGGCCACCGGCGCGTGTCCGCCCGGGAGTTCTTCCACGGCGCGATGACCACGGCGCTGACCCCCGACGAGATCCTCACCTCCGTACGGCTGCCCGTGGCCACCGGGGGGGAGGGGTTCGGGTTCGCCGAAATCGCCCGTCGCCACGGCGATTTCGCGCTCGCGGGCGTCGCCGTGCGGGTACGTCTGCGCGCGGGCCGCCCGGAGGCGACGATGACCGCGTTCGGCGTATCCGACCGGCCGGTCACCCGTGATCTCTCCGAGCAACTCGCCGCCGCGGTCACCGACGGCGGCGACGGGCTCGCGGGCCGGCTCAAGGAGCAACTCGCCGCCGTCGTCGAGGAGATCGTCGACACCGACGGCGACATCCACGCGTCCAGGGACTACCGGCGCCGGCTGCTGCTCGCCCTGGCCGGCCGGGAACTGTCCAAGGCTTATGAGCGCGCCCGCGATGGCGCCGAGGAGGTGACCACATGACCGTCGGTGAAGCCGGGTCCCGCGAGGCGGGGCCCCGCACGCCGCGCCCGGTGAAGGCCGGCGCGGACGATCCGGTCGAGGTCCGGATGACCGTCAACGGGACGCCCACGGTGCTGAGCCTCCCGGCGCGGGTCACCCTGGCAGACGCGTTGCGTGACCACCTCGGCCTCACCGGTACGCATGTCGGCTGCGAGCACGGGGTCTGCGGTATGTGCACCGTGCTGGTCGACGGCGAGGCGGCCCGCGCCTGTCTGCTGTTCGCCGTGCAGCTGGACGGGACGGACATCGTCACCGTCGAGGGCCTGGGGCGGCCCGACTCCCTGCACCCGCTGCAGGAGTCGTTCGGGCGTCACCACGCCCTGCAGTGCGGCTTCTGCACCCCGGGCTTCCTGATGAGCTCCTACGACCTGCTGGTCAACAAGCCGGAGGTCACCGAGGAGGAGTTGCCGGAGGAGCTGTCGGGCGTCATCTGCCGCTGCACCGGGTACCGGAACATCCTCACGGCGGTGGACGAGACCCGGCGCACCCACCCCGAGGGCATCCCCGAGCCGGGCAACTGCGTGCGTACGGCGCTGGTCGGCCGGGCCGGGCAGGGCGCGGACGCGTCCGACGGCCCGGATGAGGCCGGGGACACGGTGTCGTCGAACGTTCAGGACATCGTGCTGCCCAGCGGTGATCCCACCATCGCGGTGCGGATCACCACGGAGATCGACCTGCCCGAGGACAGGGTCTGGGGCGTTCTCGACGACATCTACTTGCTCGCGCGCTGCCTGCCGGGTGCGGAGCTCACCGACGACTACGGCGACGGACACTACGCGGGCAGAGCCCGGGTCTCCGTGGGACCGATCAAACTGGCCTTCAACGGAGTGGCGCAGATCCTCGAACACGACCGCGAGACCGGTCGGCTGCGGGCGATCGCACAAGGCCAGGACACCGGCGGAGCGCAGACACAGGCGGACATCACACTGACCACCGAGGCCACGGAGACCGGCACCGCGATGCACGCCGACGCCAAGGTCTATCTCACCGGCCGCATCGCCCAGTTCGGTCGCGCTCTCGCCGGTGACGTCAGCCGCCGGATGTTCGAGCAGTTCGCCGACGCCGTCACCGAAGCGGCGACATCCGGGCAGGCGCCGTCCGGGCCGGTGAAGGCCCCCAGCGCCCTGAGCCTGGTGTTCGCGCCCTTGCTCGACCGCGTCAAGCGGCTGCTGCGCGGTGCCGGAACGCGTCGGCGGAGCGGCCGGGAGAAGGAGCGTTAGACGCAGGTGTTAGTGGCATCCCTCCCCGCCGACCGCGACGCCCGTGGACTCATCCCGAAACCACGGGGCCCTCCCGTATGCCCACTCCGAGACGAGGAGCACACCATGAGTCCCGCCACCCACCAGCCCGCGAAGTCACCAGGTGCCGCGGTTTTCGCCTCGGTCGCGGGGTGGTCGTTCGACCTGTTCGATCTGTTCCTGCTGCTCTACGTCGCAGGGCCGGTCAGCAAGAGCATCTTCCCGACATCCAATCCGACTCTCGGGATGGCCGCGGTGTTCGGCTCGTTCGCCGTCACGGTGGTCATGCGTCCCGCGGGTGCCGCGCTCTTCGGCGAAGTGGCCGACCGCAGGGGCCGCAAGAAGGCCATGGTCGTGGTGATGAGCGGCGTGGGCGTGACCACGGCGGCCATGGGACTGGTGCCGAATTACGCCGCCGTCGGTGTGCTCGCTCCGGTCCTCTTCCTGACCCTCCGGGTGGCCCAGGGCCTGTTCGTCGGCGGTGTCACCGCGACCACGCACACCTTGGGCACGGAGAGCATCGGCCCGCGGTGGCGGGGTCTGATGAGCGGACTGATCGGTGCCGGCGGGGCGGGCCTGGGCGGGGCGCTGGCCAGCGTGGCGTACATCGGTGTCTCCGCGGCGTTTCCCGGTCCGGCCTTCGATGCCTGGGGCTGGCGGGTGCTGTTCTTCTGCGGGCTCGCCGGTGCGCTGTTGAGCCTGTTCGTCGCCAGGAGGGTCGAGGAATCACCGGCCTGGGAGGGAAACGACACCGACCGGGCCCCCGAGCCGGTGCCGTTCCGTGCACTCCTCCGCGGCAGGGGCAAGAAGATCCTCGCACTGAACGTCGCCGTCGCGGCCGGTGGCGGGGCGCAGTACTACCTGACGTCGGGCTTCCTGCCCACCCTGCTCAGCGAGATCGTGCCCGTCACCGAACGCCAGCGCGGGCTCATCCTCCTGGTGTGCAGCGTGGCGGTGGTGGTCGCGGCGATCGGGGCTGGGGAGCTGAGCGAACGGGTCGGCCGTCGCAGGACCATGCTGGGATTCGGGCTGTGCAACCTCCTCGCCCTGCCGGCCGTGGTGTGGGCCATCGCGGCGGCCGGGGGAGAGCGCGGCACCGTGGTCGCGGTGCTGTGCGTGCTCATGGTGATGCTGTCCAACGCGGCCTACGCGCCACTGATGATTTTCCTGAACGAGCGGTATCCGACGGAGCTGCGGGCCAGGGGGACGGCGGTCAGCTGGAACCTGGGCTTCATGCTCGGCGGGCTCATGCCGACCTTCGTCAGCCTGCTCAGTCCCGATCTCACCGATGTGCCCTCGCGGCTGGTGTTCTTCCTGGCCGGGGCGAGCCTGGTGTTCGTCGTCACGCTCATCGCCGTTCCGGAAACCCGGGGCTCGGTGTCCTTCGGCCGGCGGCCGGAACGGGCCGAGCAGGTCGGAAGCGGTCTGTGACGGGGTCGGCGCATGCGCGAGCGTTGACAGCATCTGAAATCTCGCCTAGCTTCCGATATATTGATCAACCATCTTAAACATACGGTCCATTGAGCATGGTTACGCCGCTTGCGAAGAGGTCGACGATGACCGGAACATTCCACGCACGAATTCCCTACGAATCGCTGGACCCGCTGACCATCGGCGTCATGGACGACGAGAGCAACGTCCGCCGCGAGGAACTCGGCCTCGACTTCCCCGAGCGGAACCTGCTCGCGGCGATCTACCCCGACGAACCCCCCGCGGTGAAGAACACCACCGACGAGGCGCGGCGCGCACTGGCCAACCCGGTGGCCGGGCCGAGTCTCGCGCAGCTGCTCGAGGGCGGCCGGAGCATCACGGTCATCATCGACAACCAGTTCCGGCCCACCCCGGCCTCGAAGATCCTCCCGGCGGTGCTCGACGAGATCGAACGAGCCGGTACCACCAAGGCCACCGTCATCACCGGCAACGGCAAGGTCATATCGATGTCGCAGCGCGACATCGAGCAGAAGGTCGGCCGGGACAACCTCGCGCGCATGGCCCGGCTGGGTATCCCGCTGATCCAGAACGACCCCCTCAACTACGACGTCTACACCCACCTCGGCGTCACCTCGCGGGGCACGCCCGCATGGGTGCATGAGTCCGTGACCAGCCACGACGTGGTGATCGCGATCGGACAGGCACAAGCCAACCACTGGGGTTACGGCGGAGGCGGCAAGCTGGTCATGCCGGGGGTGTGCGCCGACATCACCATCGAGGCCAACCACGGCAACTTCGTGATGTCGCCCCAGACGCACTACGGGGCACTGGCCGGACCGATGCGCTCGGACATCGACGAGATCGCCACGATGGCCGGGCTCACCGCGACCCTGGACGTCCTGCTCGACACCCGCGGCAAGGTGATCGAGATGAACTTCGGGGCACATCCGGTGTCGCACCGCAGGACCATCGAGCGGTTCAACGAGATCTACGCCTTCGACAGCCCGGTGGCCGAAAGCGGTCCGGCCGACATCGTCGTCTGCGGGGTGTTCGCGCCCACCGACCATCTGTTCTTCCACACCGGCTGGGGCTGCATGTCAGCCGACTACGTGGTGCGCGACGGCGGCACCATCATCTACACCAGTCCCTCGCCCGGTGTGCGAACCGAGACGGGCTTCTTCCCCGGCCTGGCCCTGATGGACCTGATGAAGCCCTACATGCCACCCTCCGAGGCCGGTTACCACCGGCTGCTGGGGGACATCCACGCCCGTGAGATCCAGATGTGGGCGGGCTGCATCTGGGCCCCGATCTACGAGGTCATGGTGCGCAAGCACCTGACCCTGGTCACCCTCGAAGAGAACCTCGCCATGGCGGAGGACATCGGCATCGACGCCACCACCTCGCTGGACGCGGCATTCGCGGCGGCGATGGAGCGCCACGGCCCCGACGCCAAGGTGGCGATCCTGCCCTTCGCCCGGTACCAGTTGCCCCGCGAGCTGGTCCGGCTGGACGCCCAGCCCCTGCGCTTCCCGCAAGAGGCGCCGCGGTGAATCAGGGCGGCCCGCCCCGGTCACCGGTCCGGGGCTCGACCACCATCACGGAACTGATCGGGCGGCATCCCGACGGCTCCGCGATGCGGTTGCTGTCCGCGATAGGCGTGGGCTGTGTCTACTGCGGTGGAGCCCCGCGGGAGCCGATCACCCTGGCCGCCCGCCGTCATGGCCGTGATCCGGGGGCGTTTCTGCGGGTGTGCCAGGCACTCGACGACGGGTGGCCGTCGGACGAGTTGATCGCCGCCGCGAAGGCGAAGAAACCCAAGGAGGGCTGACCGTGCACACCACCACTCCGCTGGAGGCCCTGACCGCGCGCATCGGCGCCGTCGGCAGCGCCGTCGTCGCCTTCTCGGGCGGCGTCGACTCGTCGCTGGTGGCGGCGGTGGCGGCGCGAGCGCTCGGGGCACGGGCGCTGGCCGTGACGGCCGTGTCGTCCGCGCTCGCCACCGGTGAGCTCGAGGGAGCGCGCGCCGTGGCCGCCTCGGTCGGTATCGCCCATGAAGTCGTCGACACCGCCGAGCTGGCCCGGGAGGGCTACCGCCGCAACGACCGCTTCCGCTGCTACCACTGCAAGTCCGAGCTCTACGACCGGCTGGACGAACTCGCGGCGCGGCGCGGCTACGCGGCGGTGCTGTCCGGCGCGAACGCCGACGACATCGGCGACTGGCGCCCGGGACTGCGCGCCGCGGCCGAGCACGGTGTACGCCATCCCCTGCTGGAGGCCGGTCTCGGCAAGGAAGCCGTCCGGGCGCTGGCCCACGCCCTGGCCGTGCCCTCCGCCGAGAAGCCGGCCTCCCCGTGTCTGGCCTCCCGCCTCCCGTACGGCACGGCCGTCAGCGCTCCCGTGCTCGAGCAGGTCGACCGGGCGGAGCTGGCGCTGAAGCGGCTCGGCTACCGGGTGCTGCGGGTGCGGCACTACGGGCGGCTCGGCAGAGTGCAGCTGGCCGCCGAAGAACTCGTCCGGGCGGGCGATCCCGGGGAGCGCGCCGCGGTGGTGGCGGCCGTGCGGGCCGCCGGCTACGACCAGGTGGAGATCGATGAACGGCCCTTCCGCTCCGGCTCGTTGAACCTGTCGGTCACTCCGGTGGAGCGGAGCCGGTGAGCGGGCCGGTCGGAGTCGGTGGTTACGCCCGGCTCGATGTGGACCGCAGGACGCGAACGGGCGTCCCCGAGGTGGTCTTCGGCACGGGCAAGCCGCCCGAGCAGACGCTGCGGCTCCTGGCCGAGCTGCGGGCGCACGACCGCACCGGCCCGGCTCTGGCGACCCGCTGCCCCGAAGCGGTCCTCGACGCCGCGGCCGAGGCGTTTCCGGGCGAGGTGGTGAGCGTCGACCGGACGGCCGCGACGGTCACCGTAGGAGAGCCGCCACCACCGGCGGGGCATGCCCTGGTCCTGACCGCGGGCACGACCGACCTGCCGGTGGCCCGTGAATGCCTGGCCACGCTGACGGCACTGGGCGTGGGCGCCGAGGTGATGGCGGATGTCGGAGTGGCCGGACTGCACAGGCTGCTGGCGAAGCTGGACGAGGTGCGCGCGGCGGACTGTCTCGTCGTCGTGGCCGGAATGGACGGAGCCCTGCCCAGCGTGGTCGCCGGCCTTGTCGCGGCCCCGGTCGTCGGCGTGCCGACCAGCGTCGGTTACGGCGTGGCCACCGGGGGCGTCGCCGCCGCTTTGACCATGCTGTCGTCCTGCAGTCCCGGGCTGGCCGTGGTCAACATCGACAATGGCTTCGGTGCCGCCGTGCATGTCGCGAAGATCCTCAAAGTGGCGTGCCATGGCTGAGCGGGCCTGCTGGATCGACGCCACGTCCGGGCTGGCCGGCGACATGCTGATGGCCGCTCTCGTCGACGCGGGCGCGGACCGGGGGCGGGTCGCCGCCGCGGTGGCGTCGCTCGGCCTCGGCGTCGCCGTACGCCTCGAACCCGGCCGCCGCGGCGGATTCCGCTGCCTGCGCGCCCAGGTCAGCGTCCCCGCGGGAGCTCCGGCGCACCGACACCTGGACGACGTCCTCGCGCTGGTCGGGTCGGCGGAGCTGGGCGCGGACGCCAGGAGCTATGCCAGGCGGGTGTTCGAGGTGCTCGCCCACGCCGAGGGCGGCGTACACGGAATCGACCCCACAGCGGTGCATTTCCACGAGGTGGGGGCGCTCGACGCGCTGGCCGACGTCGTGGGCTGCGCGGCGGCGCTGGACGACCTCGGGCTGCTCATCGGAAATCCCGTGGTGACGACCTCGCCACTGGCGTCCGGAAGCGGCACCGTACGCGCCGAGCACGGCCGGTTGCCGGTGCCCACCCCGGCGGTGCTGGGCATCGCCGCGGGAGCGGGCCTGCCGCTGACCGAGGGAGACCTGGAGGGGGAGCGCACGACCCCCACCGGGGCGGCCCTGGTCGCCGCGCTCGCCCGGCCCGGGGCGTTCCCCGCCATGACGGTGCGCGGCGTCGGCATCGGTGGCGGTTCCCGGGACCCCGCCGACCGCCCCAACATCACCCGGGTCGTCGTGGGCACCCTCCAGGAGACCGTGCGCAGGCCGTCCGGCGATGTGCTCGTGGTCGAGGCCACGATCGACGACATGGACCCGCAGCTGTGGCCGTCGGTGCTCACCGCCGTCCGGGCCGCCGGCGCCTGGGACTGCTGGACGAGCTCCATCACCGCCCGGCACGGCCGGCAGGGACAGGTCCTCACCGCCCTGTGCGACGAAAGCCTGCGGGAAGCGGTCGTCGACACGGTGTTCCGCCACACCACCACGGTGGGCGTGCGCTGGTCGTCCTGGCAACGGGCCACCCTGCCCCGCCGGTCGGTGACCGTGGCCATCGGACCCGAGGGGCGGCGGCAGCACATCGGCGTCAAGGTGTCCGAGGTCGGGGACGGGAGCCGTACGGTCAAACCGGAGCTCTCCGATGTGGAATCCGCCGCTCGGGCCCTGGACCTGCCACTGCGTGTGGTGGTGGATCAGCTGATGACCGAGTTCCAGCGCCGGGGCGGGTGAGACGAAGTCCGCTCAGGCGCGCCGCAGCGTCGCGGTGGCGATCTCCAGGAAGTCGCGCAGCAGCTGCCTCTCGGGCCGGTCCGTGGCGACGGCCAGGCAGGTCTCGGCCCCTGGGGCGTCCGTGACGGGGAGGTGGACGAGGTCGGGGCGGGAGTAGGAGCGCGCGGCGCTCATGGAGATGAGCGCGATACCGTGCCCGGTGGCGATGAGCTCGAACTTCTCCTCGATCGAGGACATCGGCCGTGTCGTCGCGGTGATCATCTTCTCGCCGTCGAGGTCGGCGGTGGTGAGCTTCTCGCGGCGCGCCAGCGGGTGCGTCGCGGGCATACAGGCGACCCTGGGCTCGTGCCCGATGGGGATGGTGCGCAACCCCGAGGCGTCGAAGGGCTGGCGCAGGTATGCGACCTGGGCCCGGCCGTCCCGGAGCGGCGCGTCCGGTTGCCACCACTGAGCCGGGACGACGTCGGTCTCGACGTCCGGGTGGCGCGATGTGAAGGCCCGGATCGCGGCCGACACACGCAGCCCGGGGGAGAAGGCGACGACGAGGCGCTGGGCGCCCCGTTCGGCGTCGTGTACGCGCCGCACCGCCGCGTCGACCGCCCCGAGGATCCGCTGCGCCTCCTCGTGGAGCTGTTTCCCGGCGGGGGTCAGCTCCACGCTGCGGGTGGTCCGTACGAGCAGGGCGCACTCCAACTCCTGCTCGAACGCCTTGATTTGGCGGCTGAGGACCGGCTGGGCGATGAAGAGCTGCTCCGCGGCCCGGCCGAAGTGCCGGTGCTCGGCCACCGCGGCGAAATAGCGGAGCTTGCGCAGATCGAGATCCATGCCCTCAAGGTATCAATTGCCGGGGAAGGTATTGGACGCCACGGGTTGTCCGCCCCGAGACTCACAACATGATCGTTATTACCGCTCCCACCGGCCAGATCGGCGGCCGGGTCATGGGAATCCTGCTCAACGAAGCCCCCAAGCGGGGCGAAGAGCTGCGTGTCATCGTGCGCGACCCGGGGAAGCTCCCCGATGCCGTCCGCGCCCGAGTCGACGTCGTCACCGGCTCGCACGGTGACGACGAGGTCGTCGACCGGGCCTTCGCCGGCGCGGACGCCGTCTTCTGGCTGGCCCCGCCACACCCGCAGGCGCCGAGTCTGGACGCCGCCTACTCCGGGTTCGCACGCGCCGCGGCGAAGGCGTTCACGGTCCACGGGGTCGGACACGTCGTCGGCGTCTCGGCTCTCGGCCGCGGCACACCCGCCGCGGGCCGCGCCGGGCATGTGACGGCCTCGCTGGCCATGGACGACCTCATCGCGGGCACGGGCGTGGCCTACCGGGCGCTCGCCTGCCCCAGCTTCATGGACAACCTGCTGCGGCAGGTGGCCTCGATCCGCGACGACGGCGTGTTCACCGACACCGTCGCCGCCGACCGCGCGGCACCGACGGCCACCACCGGAGACATCGCCGCGGCCGCCGCCGGTCTGCTGCTCGACCGCTCGTGGGCGGGGACGGGCGAGGTCCCGGTGCTGGGCCCCGAGGACCTTTCGGCGAACGACATGGCGCGCGTCATGTCCGAGGTGCTCGGCCGTCCGATCCGCTACCAGCGGCAGTCGCTGGAGGACCTCCGCGCCGCATTCACCGGGCGCGGCGTCGGCGACGCCATCGTGCAGGGCTACGTCGACATGATGCGCTCCAAGGACGACGGCATCGACGAGGGCGTGCGGCGCACCCCCGAGACCGCCAGTCCGACGACCTTCCGCCAGTGGTGCGAAGAGGTCCTCAAGCCGGCGGTCCAGGCGTGAACGACCCCAGGACCGCTCTCATCGTCGGCGCGTCCCGCACCCTCGGACTCGGCCTCGCCACCGAGTACGCGCACCGCGGCTGGAACGTCATCGGCACCGTCCGGGGCGAGCGGCGCACCGGCCTCCATGACCTGGCCGAGGCATCCGGGGGCCGGGTCACGGTCGAGTCGGTGGACATGACGGAGCCGGACGAGATCGCCGCGCTGCGCGAGCGCCTTGCTGATCGCACGCTCGACCTGCTGTTCGTCAACGCCGCCATCACGAGGGGCAACATTCCGATCGGCGACGTACCGACGGAGATGTTCACCGAGGTCATGGTCACGAACGCGCTCAGCCCCATGCGCGTGGTCGAGTCCCTCCGCTCGCTGGTCGCCCCGGCCGGGACCATCGGCGTCATGTCCTCGCGCCAGGGCAGCCTCGGCCTGAACACCAAGGGCGGCCAGGACGTCTACCGCGCCAGCAAGTCCGCCCTGAACCAGCTGATGCGCAGCTACGCCGCCCGGTACGCCGAAGCCGCGCACACGCTGCTGCTCATGTGCCCCGGCCACGTCCGCACCGAACTCGGCGGACCACACGCACCGCTGACCATCGACCAGTCCATCGTGGGCGTGGTGGACACGATCGACCGCCACAGCGGCGAACCGGGCCTGAAATTCCTCAACCACCAGGACCAGCTCGTGCCCTGGTAGCCCGGGTGGCAGCCGCCGCACCCGGGTGCGGCGGCTGCCACCCGGGCTCTTCCCTCAACCGGCCCGCATCCTCTCGTACAGGGCCGGGTCGTGGGCGCAGATGATCGTCAGGTCGGGTTCCGCGCGCCGGTGCAGCTCACCGAGGCGGGCGTGGTTGGCGCGGACCTGTTCCAGGTCGTACGCGACGGCCGCCTCCATGGCGCGGAGGGCCGCGGGCACGGGGGCGCGGCCGTCGAGGGTGCCGGGGTGGTAGAAGGCGTCCCCGGCGTGCAGGATCCAGCGGGTGCCGGTGTCGACCGCGACGCAGGCGTGGCCGCGGGTGTGGCCGGGGAGGGAGACCAGGACGATGCCGGGCGCGACGGAGTCGAGCTCCTTGGCGGCGGCGAACCCGCGCCACGCCTCGCCGTCCGGGCTGTGTTCGACGACGCTCGGGCCGTGGGCCCACTGGGCGGGGCGGAAGCGGAGGCGTTCCCGCCAGGAGGGGGCGTGGATCGCGCCGTGTGCCTCGGCCGCGGTGACATGGACGGTGGCGTGCGGAAAGTCGGCGAGGCCGCCGATGTGGTCGGCGTCGAAGTGGGTGAGGACGATGTGGCGGACGTCGCCGCGGTGGAAGCCGAGCCGTTCGACCTGGCGGGCGGCGGTTTCTTCGAGGTCCAGGGCCGGTTTGATGTAGTGGCGGGCCGGGCCCACGCGGCGGCCATGGGTGGCGATGTCCATGAGGCCGAAGCCGGAGTCGACGAGCACGAGCCCCTGTGCGTCCGTCTCGACAAGGAGGACGTGGCAGACCAGCCGCGGCCCGCCGCGCAGGTGCATGGTGCCGCAGTTGAGGTGGTGGACCTTCACGACAGGTCCGCCTTCGGAGTGTTGACGAGGGCGGGGTGCGGGGTGCCGCCGGCTTCCTTGAGGAGTCCGCGCAGGCAGCGGACGGCCAGCGGCCAGTTGCGCGGGTTGCGCAGGTTCAGGCCGCCGATCAGCTGTTTCAGCAGCGTGAGGCTGTCGAAGTAGATCCGCTCGCAGACGAGGTTCTCAGCCCCGTCTCCGTCGTCGCCGAAGATGAAGTACGCGGTCATGCGGACACGGAAGCGGTTTCCGGTGGGCGGGATCGCGCCCAGCGGGCCGAGGTGGGTGCCCAGCAGCCAGAATTCGACGATCACGGCGTCGCCGCTGTGGCGCAGGGCGATGATCTCGTGGTCCTGGTCGGGAAAGGCGCGGCGGCTGTCGCGGTAGTAGCCGCGTACGGCCGTGTCGCCGTCGTGGACCGTCATGGTGGGGATCAGCTCGTAGCGCGGATGCGGGAAGGTGGCCAGGACGTCGTCCCACTCCTGGCGGACCTCGTCGTGGAAGTGGTCCAGGACCAGCTTCTGGCGGGACGCGAGGATTTCGTCGCTGATCACGGTGGTCATCGGTGAGTCACTGCCTTGTGGGTGAAGGTGGGGCCGGTGCCGGGGTTGGTCCAGGCGGCGGTCAGCTCGCTGGAGGGGAAGAACTGGAGGAAGCGGGGGTCGGCCTGGGCGCGGTCGACGAGCGTCTTCTCGATGACGAGCGAGTTGTACTGCTCGGCCGTCGTCTCGATGGTGTTGGCGTTCAGGACGACCTCCTGCTGCCAGGCGCGGGCCCAGCGGGCGATGCCGGGCATGCGGGAGTGCTCGGGGGTCAGACACTCGGCGGCGATGGCGTTCTCGCTGGACGCCCAGATGCCGCTGGAGGTGTTCAGCAGGAGGGTCTGGTTGCCCAGCACATGGCCGGGGGTGGAGATGACCGCGACGCCGGGGCCGAGGAGCAGCGAGCCGTTGGCGGCGAGGAAGGCCTCGGGCCGCACATCCCGATAGGCCTCGGGCTGGTACCAGGGCCGCTGGAGTGGGTGGAGCTCGGACATGGCCAGCAGTTCATGCCGTTGCACGATCACCTTGGCGCGGGGGAACGCGGGCTCGACCGGACCGTCGCCGAAATCCGGCTGGGGTGTGCTGGTGCCGATCCACCGGCGCAGGTCCTGGGTGTGCAGATGGTCGAAGAGGAGGTAGTCGACGTCCTCGGGCGCGATGCCGAGCCGGGCCAGATGCCCGAGGACGGTGCCGTGTTCGGTGACCATCAGGGATCGCACCGGGCCGGGTGTGCGGCGGGCCAGCGCGGCGAAGTACGGGGTGTTGCGGCCGAGTTGGACATCGCTCGGCTCGAACAGGAGCACCCGCCGCCGCCCGTCGCTCTCGGTCCAGCGGATGACGAGCATGCGGTTGGTGATGGCGAGGAACGGGGCGATGGCCCGGGAGGCACGGAAGAGGCCGAACCTCGTCGGATAGGGCAGGGTCACCAGGTCGCAGGTGGTGACGGTGTCCGGGGTACCGGTCGCCGCGAACTCGGTACGCAGCGCCTCCGCCCGCGTACGGGCCCACCCGAGCTGTGCGCCGTAGCCGCCGGGTAGGTCCGCGAGGCCGCCGAGGGTGGTGATCGGGGTGCCGGGCGTGGGCATGTCGAGGACGTCGGTGTCCTGCCAGGCGAGTTCCATCGATCGAGTCCTTCTTCCCTGGTCAGATCGTGAAGCCAGTGCGATCGCCCACCGCGACACTTGCACCGCAAGTCTTGTGGGCCGGAACGCTAGACTTGCGACGTAAGTGATGTCAAGGGAAGGTGACGCATGACGGCGCGAGGAACCGGCCGTGGCAGGCGGGTCGGCCTGACCCGCGAAAAGGTGATCGCGGCAGCGGTGACGATGATCGACCGCGATGGCCCCGACGCCTTCTCGCTGCGCAGACTGGCCACGGAGCTCGACATCGAGAACATGTCGCTCTACAACCACGTACCGAACAAGGAGGCCCTTCTCGACGGCGTCGCCGAAGCGCTGCTGGCCGGTATCGCCTTTCCCGAGGAGGAGGGCGGAAGCTGGCAGCAGCGGATCCGGGCGCACGCCGCCGCCTTCCGCGCCGCCGCCAAGCGGCACCCGAAGGCGTTCCCCCTGGTGCTGACCCGGCCCACGCAGTCGCCCGCCGCCCTGGAGGCCATGCGCTCGACGCTGGCCTGCCTCGACGAACTCCGCCTCGCCCCCGAGGAGACGGTCCACGTCCTGCGCGGCTACACCGCATTCATGGTCGGCTCGATCATGCGCGAACTGGGTTACGCCATCTATCTGGGCGCCATGGACAGCGACCAGGTCCAGCAGCGCACCGAGGCCATCGCGGCCTCCGGAGACCCGATTCTGACCGCGACGGCGCCCTATCTGGCCGACAGCGATCACGACGCGGAGTTCCAGTACGGCCTGGAGCTGATGATCTCCGGCCTGGCCGCCAAGGTCGGCGTTGCCTACGAGGCCCCACCGCGCGTATCAGCTTGATGTGATGTGTCACGAGTGGGTATCCGTCTTGCGGTGGGGCGCTCACCTGGTGATGTGTGGCGACGCGGCTCGCCTAGAGTGCCGGTCATGTCTCAGCCAAAGATCTTCAAGAACCATGCACAGCACCCACAGTCCACCTCGATGCCGTCCCGGCGGATGAAGAAGACCCTGATCGCGGCCGTCGGCATCGGCATGGCCGTCGCGTTGAGCGGATGCAACGAGGACACCGGCAGCGGCACGGACAAGGACACCGGTGCCGCGGAGTCGAAGGCGCCTTCCGAGGGGTCGTCCCAGTCCTCCGCCCCGGCGAGCCCCTCGGGTGATCGGCCGTTGTTCACGGGGTGGCAGACGCAGACCTCGCAGAAGCACCACTTCCAATACGACGTGCCCACCAAGGCCGACAAGTGGAAGGTCCTCGACGAGGACACGGCCCTCTCCTACACGGACAAGAACGGCCAGCCGATCGTCGTCATGACCGCGGCCGGCAACTACCGTGAGGGCGGCTGCTCGTCGAGCCCCAATCCCAAGGCCTTTGGTGAGGCGGGGAAGGGGCAGCTCGCCACCGTCGGCACCACGGGCGGCGGCAAGGACGGCACGCTCCAGGAGAACGCCCGCAACTGGGCGGGCAACTGGGGCTTCGCCGCGTACGGCGGTGCGGACCACAAGCCCAAGATCAAGGTCAGCCAGGCCAAGCCGTGGAAGCAGGGGGGTATTGAGGGCTACACCGCGACCGCCCAGGTCACCGTCACCAACCGCCCGAGCTCATGCGTTCCGCCGAAGGCCGTCGTGCACAGCGTCGCGCAGAAGCTCCCCGACGGGACGATGCACGGCTGGGTGATCTACGCGGACCAAGGAGTCCCGAAGGCGCTGACGGACGCCCAGCTCAAGAAGATCATGAGCACCGTCCGGTCCACCGGCAGCTGACCACCGGCCGGCTGCCGGGCAGGGCGAGCTGCCAGGCCACGGAGCCGTACGGGGGTCGCCGGATGTTCGGGTGCCGGACCCGGAAACGGGTCCGGCCGCACCCGGGGCGGTTCACGCTTTTGAGCGAGTCCACGTTGTAGTCGCCGGGCTTGAAGACGCTGAAGTAAACCGACCGCCTTGTTGTTCCACTCCGCGTAGTCCCTGGTACTGGCCCATCGTCGGGGGCAGCGGCTCGTCCAGGTGCGTCAGTCCAGCTCCGCTTCCAGCCACCGCAGGACATCGGGGGTCACGGGGTCGGTGATGTCGGCGAACTCACCGTGCTTCTCGACGAACTTGGCCACGTACGAGCAGACGGGCACCATCCGCTTCCCGGAGTCGCGTACGTCGGTGAGTGCCCGCTCGACCAACAGCGCGGCCAGGCCCTGCCCGGCGAACGCGTCGCCGACCTCCGTGTGATGGAAGACGCGTTGCTCACCGCGGTCGCGGTACGCGGTCAGGCCGGCGCGCTCACCGTCGACCAGGATCCCGTATCGATGCCGGGCATGGTCCGAGCCGGAAGTCATTCCGACAACGATCAGCCGGACGCGGAAGAAGCCGCCGAAGTCGCGGATTTCTTCGCCGCGCACGATGTCGGTGACCCGGTACCGGGCTGGGGCACACCCTCGGAGGGCTGAAACGCGGGAGGCTGCCGCGGGACGGCATTCGCATGCCTGCCAACGGGCGGGAACCGACGCCATCTCCGCCACGACTACTGGACCGGGGCGACGTTCCCTCGCCGTGTACCAAGTGGATCCAGGAGAGTTTCGATGCGTTCTCGTGTGTGGTGGGGTACGGCGGCTGTCGTGCTGAGCGGCCTCCTCGTGGCGGGCTGTGGCGACGGGGGCGGCAGTGGCGACGGCGACAAGGCGAGTGCCGGCGCCGAGAAGCCCGCCACCGGCGACTACCCGGTCACCGTCACCGACTGCACGGGCGCCGAGACCACGTTCTCCAAGGCCCCCGAGAAGATCGTCACCAGTAACGCCTCCAGTCTGGAGCTGCTGCTCCGCCTGGGCGCCGGTGAGAAGGTGCTCGGCACCGGCTTCCCGCCCGGCAAGGGCACGCTGCCCGGTGAACTCGACGCGCGGGCGCGGAAGGTGAAGGTGCTCGCCCGATCCGTGATCCCGAAGGAGAAGCTCCTCGGCTCCGGCGCGGATGTGTACATCGACACCTTCGCCTCGATGAACATGGGCGGCGGCATGGGCGACGCTCCGACGGAGGAGGAGTACAAGGCGGCCGGGATCAAGCACATCTACCTCAAGTCCACCGCCTGTGCGGCGCGGAACAAGCGCGCGCTGACCGAGTTGTCCGCGGTGGAGGCCGACATCACCTCCCTCGGCGCGGTCACCGGCACGAGCGCGAAGGCGAAGGAACTCGTCGACGGCATGAAGGAGAAGGTGGGCGCCGTCCAGAAAGCGGTCGGCAGGACTGCGGAGGACGAGCGGCCGACGTACTTCTTCTTCGACTACGACGCCGGTACCAAGCAGCCCACCGCAGTCTGCAAGAGGCAGGTCGCCAACGCGGTGATCACTCTGGCCGGTGCCCGCAATGTCTTCGCCGACTGCGACGGCGACTACAAACAGGTCGGCTGGGAGGATGTCATTTCCAGGAACCCGGACTGGATCCAGCTGGGCGTCCGTAACCGGGGCAGCCGGGCGGCGAACGAGAAGGCGTTCGACGAGGCGCGGAAGTGGCTCGAGTCGAACTCCGCCACCAAGGGCCTGAAGGCCGTCAAGGAAGGCCACTTCCTGCGCATCGGCTCCGAGCAGACCACCATCGCCGGTGTCGAGAACGCCGACACCGTTCAGAAGATCGCCAAGGCCCTCTACCCGGGCAAGGTCGGCTGACCGTGCTCGACACCACGGTGAGCAGGAAGGGCGCCACCGATGGCGCCACCGACACCCCCGCGCGCGCCCGGCGTTCCGTACCCGCCGGGCCGCTGGCGCTGCTCCTCGCGGTCGCGCTGCTCGTGGCCGTCACGGCGGCGGTCGCCTGGGGCTCCACGTCGATCCCGCCGGATGAGGTGTGGAGCGTGGTCTGGCGCAGACTGACCGGCCATGCCCCCAGGCCCGGTACGAACGACTTGATCGTCTGGCAACTGCGCCTTCCGCGCGCTCTGCTGGCTGCGCTGGTGGGTGCCGGGCTCGGTCTGGTCGGTACGGCGATGCAGGCCCTCGTCCGCAACCCACTGGCCGACCCGTACTTCCTTGGCGTCTCCAACGGCGCCTCCCTCGGAGCCGTCGCCGCCATCGTCCTCGGCCTCGGCACCGGGGGCGCTCTTGGTCTCGGCCTGTCCGGCGCCGCATTCGCGGGAGCCCTGGCCACCTTCGCTCTCGTCTGGGCGGTGGCCCGGCGCGGCGGGGGATTCGCGCCGCTGAGACTGGTGCTCGCCGGGGTGGCCATCGGGCAGTTCCTGTCCGGCTTCACCAGCTACCTCGTCCTCCAGGCCGGGGACGAGCAGCAGACGCACAGTGTGCTGTTCTGGCTCATGGGCAGCCTGAGCGGCGCGAGCTGGCCCCTGCTGGCCGCCCCGGCGGTGGCGGTTCCGGCGGTCCTGCTGCTGCTCCAGGCCAGGGCCCGGGGGCTCAACGCGCTGCTGATGGGTGATGAGACGGCCGCCGGGCTCGGCATCGACGTCGTGCGGCTGCGCCGTGAGCTGTTCGCGGTCACCAGCCTGCTCACCGGCGTCCTCGTCGCGGTCTCCGGGGCCATCGCCTTCGTCGCGCTCATGGTCCCCCACGTCTGCCGCCTGGTCGTCGGCGGTGACCACCGTCGGCTGCTGCCCGTGTCGGCGCTCTTCGGCGCGCTGCTGCTGGTGGTGGTCGACCTCGTGTGCCGCACGGCCATGGACACGCAGGAACTGCCGGTCGGGGTCGTGACCTCGCTGATCGGCGCTCCGGCGCTGCTGTATCTGCTGGACCGGCGGTTGGGGAGCGGGAGTTGAGGACCGGACGGAGGACAGGGGAGGCGGTCCTGCCCGGGGAAGTGGGAGCCGAGGACGGACCGGGGGAGCGTCGGTTGAGGATCGACATCGAGGGCCTGAATGTCGCGTATGCCGGGCGCACGGTCGTGGCCGGTGCCCACCTCATCGCGGCCGCGGGCGAGATCACCGGCCTGGTCGGGCCCAACGGCAGTGGCAAGTCCACGCTTCTGCGGACCGTGTACCGGCATCTGAAGCCCACCGCCGGGCGCGTTCTGCTCCAGGGCACCGACATCCGCGAGCTGAGCCCCGCCCGGTCGGCCCGGCACATCGCGGCCCTACCGCAGGAGCGCGGTGCGGACTTCGAGCTGACCGTGCGTGAGGTCGTCGCCATGGGGCGCACCCCCTACAAGCGGGCGTTCGCCGGGGAAGACGCCGCCGACCGGGACATGGTCGCCCGTGCCCTCGCCGATGTCGGCATGGCGGACCACTCCGCCCGCCGCTTCGACGAGCTGTCCGGCGGCGAACGCCAACGCGTACTGCTGGCCCGCGCGTTCGCCCAGGCGACGGACGTCCTGGTCCTGGACGAGCCGACGAACCACCTCGACCTCCGCCATCAGGTCGAGCTGCTCGCCCTGTTGCGCGGCCACCGCCGTACGACCCTGGTCTCGCTGCATGACCTCAATGCCGCCGCTTCCGTGTGCGACCGGCTCCACGTCCTGCACGACGGCCGCGTGGTCGCCTCCGGCGCACCCCGTGACGTGCTGCGACCGCCCCTGCTGGCCGAGGTGTTCGGCGTGCGCGCGGCCGTGATCGAGCACCCGCTGACCGGGGACCCGCTGATCGCCCTCGACCATCGCGAAAACGCGGTGGATGGTCAGAGGGAGGGTGCATGACGGACGACGCTTCCGGTGCGGAGCGGCGCGGGGACGTGCCGGAGCGGCCCGGGGACGCATCCGGAGTCCATGACCGCTGGCTCCTGGTGTCGGTGGCGGGCGTCCTGTCGTTCGTGGCGATGCTCGACATGAACATCGTGAACGTGGCGCTCGCGGACATCTCCGAGGGCCTGGGGGTGTCGGCCGCGGCGGCGCAGTGGGTGGTCCTGGGCTATCAACTCCCGGTCGTCGCCCTGCTGTTGCCGGTCGGTCGCTGGCTCGACGACATGGGTGTCCGCCCCGCGCTGCTGGCCGCGACCGCCGGCTTCGGGCTGTGCAGCGCGCTTGCCGCCGCGTCCCCCTGGGCGTGCTGGCTGATCGCCGCCCGGATCGGACAGGGCGCGTGCGGCGCCGTGCTGTTCGTGCTGATGCCGGTGCTGGCGGTCCGCTCCGTGCGGCCGGAACTGCGCGGGCGCGCGATGAGCGTGCCGGCGACCCTCGGTCCCCTGGGTGCCGTCATCGGACCGGCGGTCGGAGGGCTGGTCCTGGACCATCTGGGCTGGCGCTGGATCTTCCTGGTCAAGATCCCGCTCTGCCTGGTGGCGCTGGTGGTGGTGTGGCGGGCGATGCCCCGGTCGGGGCGCCCGCGCCGCCCGGACCGGCGCTCTCTTGTCGATGCGGCCCTGGCGGCCACAGGAGTGACGATCCTGCTTCTGTCCCTGACCCTGGTCTCCGACGCGCCCGCCTGGCTCCCCCTCGCCCTTGTCGCCGTACCGCCGCTGTGGTGGTGGCTGCGGGGCCCGGGTGGCCGACCGGTGACCGATGTGCTGCGGGCCGCGGGGCTGCTGCGGGTGCACGGCGCGGTGCTGGCGCTGGCGGTGGGCTTCGCCGCCATGCATTACGTGGTCGCCCTGCACCTCCAGCACGACGAGGACGTCAGCGCGACCACCACGGGCCTGACCGTGCTCGCCTTCCCCCTCGGCATGGGGCTGGCGGGCCCCCTCGGCGGACGGCTCGCCGACCGCTACGGTGCCAGACCCGTCGCGGTCGCCGGTGCCGCCCTCACCGCCACCGGACTGCTGCTGCTCGTCCTGCCGGGCGACGGCTGGTCCCCGCCCGACGTGGCCTGGCGGCTGGTCCTGGCCGGACTCGGCATGGGGCTGACCGGCGGACCCACCCAGGCCCTGGTGATGGGCGCCGCTCCGCCGGGCCGCACCGCCACGGTCGGCTCCACGGTTCAGCTCGCCCGCAGCCTCGGCTTCACGCTCGGCCCGGCTCTCGCCACGGCGGCCTGGAGGCTGACGGGCCCGGACGGCGGCGCGCGGACGGCCCTGGCGCTCGCCGCCACCGCCGCCTGCCTCGCCGTGCCCCTGCTCGCCCTGTCGGCCCGAGGTCCGGCGAACCTCCCCGAGAACGTCACCGACACGGCACCCGCCGCACCCCGCTGAGCCATCGGTCCTCAAGCCCTCACCGAGGAGTCGTAACCCATGTGCGGAATCACCGGCTGGGTGTCCTACCACCAGGACGCCCGCACCCAGGCCCCGGTCATCGAGGCCATGACCGCCACTCTCACCCCGCGCGGGCCCGACGCGGGCGGAGTCTGGCTCGGCGAGCACGCCGCGATCGGTCACCGTCGCCTGGCCGTCATCGACATCGAAGGCGGCGTACAGCCGATGACCGACCGGCCGGATGTCCCGACGAGCGTCCTCACCTACAGCGGTGAGATCTACAACCACCATGAGCTCCGCGCCCAACTGAGAAACCTGGGCCATGAGTTCCGGACCCGCGGTGACACCGAGGTGGTATTGCGCGCCTACGCCGAGTGGGGCGAGGCGGTGGCCGACCACCTGGACGGCATGTTCGCGTTCGCGGTGTGGGACGAGCGGAAGCGGCGGCTGCTCCTGGTCCGCGACCGGCTGGGTGTCAAACCCCTGTTCTGGGCAGCCGTCGACGGCGGTCTGGCCTTCGCTTCCGAACCCAAGGCACTCTTCGCCCACCCGGAGATCCGGCCGCGGGTGGACGCGGACGGCCTGCGCGAGGCGTACAGCCTGCTGTTCAACACCGGTCCGACGGTCTGGTCAGGCGTACGGGAGGTCGAGCCCGGCGGCCTGCTCCTGCTGAACCGGCACGGCATCCGCGAACGCCGCTACTGGCAGCTGGAGGCCGGAGTCCACCCGGACGACCGGGAGGCGACCGTCGCCCGCGTGCACGACCTGGTGAGCACCGCCGCCCGCGCCCAGCTGGAGGCCGACGTCCCCCTGTGCTCCCTGATGTCCGGCGGCATCGACTCCACCGTCCTGACCGCCCTGCTCGCCGACGAACTGCGCCTGCGCGAGGGCCCGGACGCCCGCATCCGCTCCTACGCCGTGGACTACAGCGACCAGGCCGAGAGCTTCACCGGCGACGTCCTGCGCACCGGCCACGACACCCCGTACGCCACCGAGGCGGGCGCGTTCATCGGCACCGATCACAGCACGGTCGTGCTGGACCCGCGCGCTCTGCTCGACCCGGAGCACCGCAGGGCCGTGGTCGTGGCCCGCGACCCGCCGATCGGTGTCGGCGACATGGACACCTCCCTCTACCTCCTCTTCGGGGAGATCCGGAAACACTCCACCGTCGCCGTGTCCGGTGAGGCCGCCGACGAGGTCTTCGGCGGCTACCCCTGGTTCCACGACCCCAAGGCGCTCGCCGCGCCCACCTTCCCCTGGCTGCTGGTGACCGGCGACGAGGCCGCCATGCCGCTCAACCCCGAACTCGACCTGCGAATCGGCGAGTTCCGCGACGACACATACCGTGGCGCCCTGGCCGCCGTACCGCATATCGAAGGCGAGTCGGAGACCGAGCACCGGCAACGCGAGATGCAGCACCTGTCGCTCACCCGCTGGCTGCGCCAGCTCCTGCACCGCAAGGACCGGCTGAGCATGGCACAGGGCCTCGAAGTGCGCGTCCCCTACTGCGACCACCGGCTCGTCGAGTACGCCTTCACCTCCCCATGGGCGCTGAAGAGCTTCGACGGCCGGGAGAAGAGCCTGCTGCGCGCGGCGGGCACGGGGCTGGCGCCCGAGTCGGTGCTGCACCGGCCCAAGAACCACTACCCGGCCACCCACCACCCCGACTACAACCGTGGCCTGCAGGACATGGCCCGCGACGCACTCGCCGATGACCGGGTCCGCTCCCTCGCCGACGAGACCCGCATCAAACCCTGCCTCGACACCGCGCCCGATCAACTCCGGTGGGGCCACCGGCTCCGCCTCGAACGCGTCGTCGACCTCGCCCTCTGGCTCGACCACCACCAGCCCGACCTCGCCCTCTGAGGAGCGCCCTGCATGACCCCCCAGGAGCCTCTGCCCACCATGGACGCGGACCGCCCACGCGAACCCCTGACCGACCCGGTCCCGCTCATGGGCTGCCCGTACAAGGCCGATCCCTATCCGCTGTACGAGCGGATGCGCGAGAGCGGTCCCGTCCATCGCGTCCTGTTCCCCAGCGGTGTGCACGCCTGGCTCGTCACCGGTTACGAGGCCGCCCACGCCGCGCTGAACGACGACCGCCTGGGCAAGAGCCACGACCGCGGCAACGACCACTGGCGCGCCCGTGCCTCGATCATGCCCGAGCCACAACACTCCCAGCTCCAGGTCCACCTCCTGCACCAGGACCCGCCCGACCACACCCGCATGCGGCGCTTCGTCACCGACGCCTTCACCCCGCGCCGTATCGAGCGGCTGAGGCCTCGTTTCCAAGAGCTGGCCGACGCCCTCGTCGACGCCCTCCCGGAAACCGGTCCCACGGACCTCGTCACCGGCTTCGCCGCCCACTTCCCCTTCCGGGTCCTCGCCGAAGTGATCGGCCTGCCACCCGAGTTGGCCGCCCGGTTCGACCGCGACTGGGGCAAGGTCGTCCAGCCGGTGGGCCCCGCCGACCCCGGGCGTCCGCTGTACGAGGCCCGCCTGCACGGACTGCAGGCCTACATCGCCGGCGTCGTCGCCCACAAGCGCGAACACCGGGAGGACGACCTGCTCAGCAGCCTCGTCGTGGCCCGCGACCGCCGAGAGCTGTCGCCGGAGGAGCTGGACTCGATGATCTTCCAGCTCCTGGTGGCCGGCCAGGAGCCGGTCACCAACCAGATCACCACCGCCCTGATCGCCCTCTTCCGCCACCCCGCCGAGCTCGCCCGGCTGCGCGACAACCCCGGCCTGACGCCCCGCGCGGTCGACGAGCTCCTCCGCCACGACAGCGCCTTCGAGCTGACCACGTGGCGCTTCCTCGACCAGGACGGCGACCTGCACGGTACGAGGATCCCGGCCGGTGACTCGGTGATCATCTCTCTGTGCGCCGCCAACCGCGACCCGCGCCGCTTCCCCGACCCCGACGCACTCGACCTCGACCGCTCGCCCAACCCCCACCTGGCCTTCGGCCACGGCATCCACTTCTGTCCCGGCGCCGCCCTCGCCCGAGCCGAGCTCCAGATCGCCCTGGACACCCTCCTGGCCCGCCTCCCCGGACTGCACCTGGCCATCGACGACGAGGACATCGAGTGGATCCCGGCGGTCCTCGGACGGGGCACCAACCACCTGCCCGTCGGCTACGGCCGGCGCACCTGACCCAGCGCCGGTGACCGCGGGCCCCACCCGGCCCACGGGACCGGTGCCGCCCGTCATCCGTGCGCGGGCCGGCCCGGCCGATCCGCCCGCTCCCGCCCGCTCCCACCCGTAGGCGCCCGGCGCACCACGCCGAGGCGCCGTACGGCCATGCCCGCACGCCTCGCACACCTTCCGGGAGGACCCCATCCATGCCGCTGACGACCACGCCGGACACCCGCTCCACGAGCGGCATCAGCGCCGCCATCCTCAACCTGCTCCTGCCACACCACCGCACGACCGCCGCTGCGCCCGGGGGAGCGGTGGCGTTCCCGCACCAACTGCGCCAGATCGCCGGCTTCGTACGCGCCGGAGAACCCGTGGTCTTCACCCTGCCCGGCTTCCCCTGCAAGTCCCCCAACCCCGCCAAGGTCCTCGGCCACCTCCCCGACCAGGGCGAACGCCTGTCCCTCGGCTTCCTCAACACCCTGTGCGGGGAGATCGAGCGGATCCACGCGCCGGGCGCCCGCGTGATCATCTGCTCCGACGGCCATGTCTTCGGCGACCTCATCCGCGTCCCGGACGACCACATAGACGCCTACGCGGACGCGCTCGGACACCTCATACGGGAGGCGGACCTGCACCGCCTCTCCGTCTTCGACCTGCGCGATGTGCTGGGCGACCTGCCCCACGGCGCCAAGCGCGCCCGGGTGCACCAGCGGTACGCCCCGACCCTGGAGGCGCTGCGGTCGGAGGTCCGCTCCGAGGGCCACACCCTGGCCCTGTACCGGGGCATCACCCGATTCCTCCTCGACGACACCGCGGACTTCACCGGCACCCGCTCCGCCCTCCAACGCGAATGCCGCAGACGCGCGTACGGCGTCATTCAGCGCAGTCGCGCCTGGGGCGATCTGATCGCCGAGCACCACCCTCGCGCCGTCCGGTTGTCCATTCACCCCCAGCCCATCGGCGCCGCGAAGTTCGGCATCCGGCTCCTCGACGCCCCCGACGTCTGGACCACCCCCTGGCACTCCGCCGCCCTGCACCGCACCGACGGCACCTGGACCCTCATGCCCCGCACCCGCGCGGAACAGCTCGGCCGCCTCGTCCACCGTCACGGCGGACCGAGCCATTACGAACAGGACTGAGCCCGTCACACGCTCGCCGGGCAGGCCGAACACACCGGCCAGGGCCAGGCGATGGCCCGCGCCCCCGTTGTGACCCGCGTCACAGCGAGGCATCGGAACTCGGATGCCGGTCGTTCCGACTCCTCTACCGGTACGGCCGGATTGGCTGAGGCCGTACGAAGCGATCGGAGTTTCGTCACATGGAGCAGAACCGCCAACCTGCCCGCCGCCGGGCGGCCGCGTCGCTGTCCGGAGCATGGCCCCCGCCGGCGCTGTGCGGCTTCCTCCTGCTGCTCGTGGTGGTGTTCGCCGCTTCCTACGCCGTCGGCACGAGCGCCGGGCCCGTCGCCCCCGGCATGCACCGCACCGGCACGACACAGGACGGCTCAGGAGGCGGCCACGGCGGTGGCGGCATGGACATGGACGGCATGGGCACGGACCACGGAAGCGGGCGCTGATGGCCGCCGACTCGACTTCCCTGACGGTCGTGACCGACCTCGCCGTCGGCGGAATGACCTGTGCGGCCTGTGTGCGGCGCGTCGAGAAGAAGCTGGCCAGGCTGGACGGGGTCACGGCGAATGTGAACCTCGCCACCGGCCGGGCCCGGGTGAACCACCCGCCCGGGGTCGGCCCGGACCAGCTGATCGCGGCCGTCGAGCAGGCCGGCTATTCCGCGGCGCTCCCCGAGCCGCCCGGGAAGCGACGGCGCGAGAACGAGGACGAGGACGAAGCGGAGGACGCCCGGCAGGAGCGCGACCGGCTGGTGATCACGACACTGCTCGCGCTGCCGGTGCTGGTCCTGTCGATGGTTCCCGGTCTGCAGTTCCGCGACTGGCAGTGGCTGTGCTTCGTACTCGCCGCGCCCGTCGTCGTCTGGGGAGCCTGGCCCTTCCACCTGCGGGCGGCGCGCGGACTGCGACACTCGGCGGCGACCATGGACACCCTGGTGTCGCTGGGAGTCGTGGCCTCCTTCGCCTGGTCCTGCTACGCGCTGTTCTTCGGCGGCGCCGGCGATCCCGGCATGCGGATGCCGTTCAGCCTGGTGCCCACCGCCTCGGACGGCGTCGCCCACATCTATCTGGAGGCCGCCGTCGGCGTACCGCTGTTCGTCCTGGCGGGCCGCCACCTGGAAGCACGGGCCCGCCGGGGAACCGGCGCGGCACTGCGCTCCCTGGCCCGGCTGGCCGCCAAGGAGGTCTCGGTACGCGACGGCGACGGCGAGCGCCTGATCCCGATCGCACAACTGCGGGTCGGCCAGGTCTTCGCCGTCCGGCCCGGGGAGCGCCTGGCCACCGACGGCACGGTCGTGGAGGGCGGCTCGGCCGTCGATCTCTCCCTGGTGACCGGGGAGAGCGAGCCGGTGGAGGTCGGCCCCGGCGCGCCGGTGATCGGCGGTGCTGTCAACGCCGGAGGGCTGATTCTCGTACGGGCCACCGCGGTGGGGGCCGACACCCAACTGTCCCGGATCACCCGGCTGGTGACCGAGGCCCAGGCGGGCAAGGCACGGGCGCAGCGGCTCGCCGACAAGGTCGCGGGGGTGTTCGTCCCCGTCGTGCTCGCCCTGGCCGTCACGGTGCTCGGATTCTGGCTCGGGGCCGGCGCCGAGCCGCAGGCGGCGATCACCGCGTGCGTGGCCGTCCTGGTCGTGGCGTGCCCCTGTGCGCTGGGCCTGGCGACCCCCACCGCGCTGATGGCGGCGACCGGCCGGGGCGCCCAACTCGGTGTCCTGGTCAGCGGGGCGCGGGCGCTGGAGGGACTGCGGCACCTCGATGCCGTGGTGCTCGACAAGACCGGCACGCTCACCTCCGGGCACATGAGCGTCGCCCGGGTCACGGCCGTGCCGGGCGGACTCGGCGAGGAGCGGGTGGTCCGGCTGGCGGGCGCGGTCGAACAGGGATCGGAACATCCGCTGGGGCGCGCCATCACCGCCCATGCCCGGCGAACCGTTCCCGGGGAGCCGCTTCCGGCCGTGACCGGCTTCCTCGCGCTGCCGGGGAGGGGCGTCCGCGGGCGGGTGGCTGGCCGGCTGATCGAGGTCCTGGCCCCGGACGACGCGTTGCCGCCCGCCCTGGCTCGGGCGCTGCCGGTCGGCGGGACCGCCGCCCGCACACCGGTCGTGGTCCGCGTCGACGGCGAGACCGAGGCACTGATGGAGATCGGGGACGTCCTGCGACCGGGAAGTTACCGGGCCGTGGACCGGCTCCGCCGCCTGGGGGTGCGACCGGTGCTCGCCACCGGCGACCGGGAGGCGCCCGCCCGTGCCGTCGCCGCCGACCTCCGCATCGAGGAGGTGCACGCCCGTTGTACCCCGGAGGGCAAGGCGGCCCTCGTCCGCGAGCTGCGGGAGCAGGGCTACCGGGTCGCCGTCGTCGGCGACGGTGTCAACGACGCGGCCGCCCTGGCCGGCGCCGACCTCGGCATCGCCATGGGCACGGGCACGGACGTGGCGATCGGGGCGGCCGACGTGACCCTGGTGCGCGGTGACATCGAGACCCTGGCGGACGCGGTCAGCCTCGCCCGCAGTGCGCTGGGCACGATCCGGGCCAATCTGCTCTGGGCTTTCGGCTACAACGTCGTGACCGTGCCGCTGGCCATGGTCGGCCTGCTCAACCCCATGCTGGCCGCGGTCGCGATGTCGGCAAGCTCACTGCTCGTGGTCGGCAACAGCCTGCGACTGCGTGTCTGGCGGCCGTCACCGACCGGCGGACGACCCACCCGGCCCGCCGCCCGGACACCCCTGTGATGCTCCTGTTCGCCGCTTGTGGACCGCCTGCCCGCGACCGCGACCGCGGCCCCGGGCCCGATACCGAGGTGGAGACCCGCCCGATGACGAACCCCTCCTGGACACCCAGCCACCGTCGCCTCACGGACTCCCTACTGGCCGCGGTCGCCCCGGCCTGCGCCTGTGTCCTGGCGCTGGGTGGTCTCGCCGTGTGGACCGCCTCGGGCAACGCGGGCAGGCCCCCGCGCGTCGACGTCACCGACGCGCGGCTCTTCCTGCCCGCCCCGGGAGTGCCCCGGACCGCCGCGTTCTTCCGGATCACCAACACCGGCGGGGTGCGGGACCGGTTGGTCGAGGTGACGTCCTCCGCGGTCACCGGGGGGATCTCGCTCAGCCGTCACCGGATGACCGGGCGGGGATCGGCCTACCCGCAGGCCGCGGAGTCCCTGCCGGTTCCGGCAGGCGGCACGCTCGACATGTCACCGTTCACCAGTGATGTGACCGTCCCGGCCACGGCCCGCTGGCGGGCCGGAGACCTGGTGCCCTTCACCCTCCGTTTCGAACACGGCGGACGTGTCGAGGCCAACGCCGTCGTCGTGCGGCCCGGCGAGGGCTGAGTGAGCGTGTTCGAGCGCGGGCATGGGAGGCGGCCGGTGCCCCGTACGGCGGGTCGAGACGGTAGAAAGGGCGTATGCCGCGCCGTTCTCCAGCCCCCGAGTCCGATGCCGAGGCGATGGTCTCCGCCTTGCTGACCGCGTCCCGGCTGCTGGTCGCCGTCTCAGCCCGGTCGCTGGCCGCGGTGGAGGAGTCCCTGACGCTGCCGCAGTTCCGGATGCTGGTGGTGCTCGACGGCCGGGGGCCGCTGAGCCTGTCCGGGCTGGCGGGCGAGTTGGGGGTACAGCCGTCGACCGCGATGCGCATGATCGACCGTCTGGTCGCGGCGGGGATGGTCGCGCGCGGCGTCTCGGCGGAGGACCGGCGCACCAGCGTGATCTCGCTCACCAAGGGCGGGCGGCGGATCGTGGCTGAGGCCACCGATCGGCGTCGGCAGGAGATCGCACGCATCGTCGAGGCCATGCCGCCGGGCCGGCGTCGCTATCTGATCGACGCGTTGCAGGCGTTCACGGAAGCGGGCGGCGAGCCCGCGGTGCCGAACGGCTCCCAGGCACACACCAACTGGTGATGTCAGGCGGTGGCTCTCACCGGGCGCCAGGGCGAGCGGCTCCCCGCGTGGCTCGACGCTTGCCATCGGGGTTTTCCGGTAGCCGGCACCGTTCCGGAGAGATGGCCCATCACCACTGCCTCGCCGCACCCGCGGATTCTCGGCCACCATCCAGTCGACCTTCTCTGTGTAGACGGCGGCGATCCGCTCTGGATCCCCTTCGGCGGCACGGCGAAGACAGTCCTCTACGTACCCCCGCACTGGGCCCCGCGGGCGACCACCGTCACGGCTTGCTCGATCTGGTGGTCGGTGAGGTCACCGCGGGCGGTGAGTCGAAGCCGGGAGTGGCGGTCGGGCGTGGATGGCGGCCGGAAGCAGCCCACCGCCACGCCTGCCTCCCGGCAGGCTTGCGCCCATGTCACGGCGGCTTGCGGCGAGGGCGCGCGGACGGACACCACGGCGGCGTCCGGCACGCTCGCTTCCAGCCCGGCGGCCGCCAGGCCTGTCGACAGGCGCCGGGCCACCTCACGGGCTCGTGCGGCGCGCTCGGGCTCCTCGCGCAACAGTCGCAGCGCGCCCAGGGCCGCGCCCACGCTTGCCGGGGCGAGGCCGGTGTCGAAGACGAAGGTGCGGGCCGTCTCCGTGAGGTGCCGGATGACCCTGCGGGGGCCCAGCACGGCCCCGCCCTGAGACGCCAGCGACTTCGACAGCGTCACGGTGGCCACCACATCGGGGGAGCCGGCCAGATCGGCGGCCGACAGCGCGCCGCTGCCTCCGTCGCCGACCACTCCGAGGCCGTGCGCGTCATCCACCAGCAGCGCGGCGCCATGCGCACGGCACGCCCGTACCAGCTCCGTCAGCGGCGCGGCGTCGCCGTCCACCGAGAAGACCGAGTCGGTCACCACCAGGGCGCGACCCCCGCCGTGCTCGGTGAGCGCGGTGCGCACCGCGGCCGGCTCGCGGTGGGGTACCTGCGTGACCTTCGCCCGGGAAAGTCGGCAGCCGTCGACCAGGGAGGCGTGGTTGTAGGCGTCGAAGACGATGAGTGTGCCCGGTCCCGTCAGGGCTGTGAGGGCGGCCAGATTGGCCGTATATCCGGAGGAGAAGACCAATGCGGCCTCGAAGCCGCAGAAGTCCGCCAGTTCCTCCTCGAGTTCCAGGTGCAGCTGCGTGGTGCCGGTGACCAGGCGTGAGCCGGTGGCGCCGCCGCCCCAGCGCGCCACCGCCTCCGTGGCCGCCCGCACCACTCGCGGGTGGCGGACCAGGCCCAGGTAGTCGTTGCCCGCCAGATCCAGTACGGGCTCGTCGGCCGGCCGTGGGCGCAGCTGACGGGTCAGCCCGGCGCGGCGGCGCAATTGGGTGCGCCGGTCGATCCAGTCGAAGACCGCCGTCGGGGCGGGGGCGACATGCCCTGGGCGGGCGCGGTACGGATCGGTCCGGCTCGTGGAGGGCGCGGCGGCATCCGGTGCGGGGATGGACCGATCGCCCGGGGCCGGGGTGGGTGTGGTCGGCTGGACGGGGTGCTGGGCCATGGTCGGTACTGTGGCACGCGCCTGGTGGCCGGTCGGCGGGTGGGGGAGGGGTCCGGTGTGATCGAACGGGGTGGGCGCCGTGTGTCCGAGTGATGCCGCGCACAGGGCGGCGGTGGCGGGACGGCCACGTGTTAGCGTCCGTCCGTGCACATCCCGGCTCTGGACACCTCCCCACCTGGTACGGAGGTCCGCGACGGTGGACCCGGCAGCGGGGTGGCGGGGCCCCTGCCGCCCGGCGGCGCGGGGGGTCCGCTGGACGGTTTGGACCTGTTCGGGGACGGTTTCGTTCGCGACCCCTACCCCTGGCTGGACCTGCTGCGGTCCCAGGCGCCTGTGCATCACGACGCGGGTACCGGTCTGTGGCTGGTCAGCCGCCATCGGGACATCCGTCGGGTGCTGCTCGACCCCGGCACCTTCCGCCCGGACAATGCCCAGCACGCGGTCACCCCGCTGCCCGTGGCCGTACTGCGGGTGCTCGCCAGGGCAGGTTTCCAGCTCCCGCCCGCGCTCGCCAACAACGGCACCGACAGCCACCCCGGTCTGCGCCGGGTGGTCACCCGATTCTTCAACGCCCGGCGCGTCGCGGCCGCCGTACCGGTGATCGAGCGCCTGGCCGGGGAGCTACTGGACACGGCGCGGGCACGGATCGACGCCGACGGTGAATGTGACCTGTTCGCCTCCTTCGCGCAGGTCCTTCCCTGCCGGGTGCTGATGGAGCTGTTGGGCATCCGAGACGTCGACCCGGCCACGCTGATCCGCTGGAGCGACGCCTCGCTGGAGCTGTTCTGGGGCACACCCGCACCGGAGCGACAGCTGGAACTGGCGGAGCAGGCCGGTGAGTTCCACCAATGGCTGACCACGACCGTGCGCACCACCAAGGCCACCGCCGACTCCTTCATCGGAGCACTCGCCCGGCACCGGCTGCCCGATGGAGCGCCCCTGGACCCCCAGACGGCGGTCGGCGCCTGCTTCTTTGTCTTCGTCGCCGGCCAGTCGACCACCGGCCAGCTCATCGCCACCGTACTGCGCCGGGCGCTCATCGAGCCCGAACTGTGGCCGAAGGCGGCACAGGATACGGAAGCGGCATGGGCCTGGGTGGAGGAGGTGCTGCGGCGCGAGCCGCCGGTGACCACCTGGCGCAGGGCCGCGACACAACCGGTGGAACTGGGCGGAGCCGAGCTGCCCGCGGGAGCACAGCTGCTGTTGATGCTCATGGGCAGCGGCTCGGACCCGGAGGTCTTCGCCGATCCGGAACGGATGTGTCCACACCGGACCAACGTCCGCCACCACCTGGCCTTCGGCGCCGGTCGCCACCGTTGCCCGGGTGCGTCGTTGGCGCGAACCGAGGCGGCGGTGGCCCTGCGGGCGGCGGCTCGTGCCCTGCCGAAGGTACGTCTTGTGGAGGGCGCGGAGGGAGCACCGATGCTCGGGCTGCTGTCATTCCGGGCGCCGCTGCGCGTGGTCGTGGCCGACGGATCTCGCCGACTGTGACGGCCTGACGTCGCATGAGATGGCCTGCTGGGGAGGCGGGGGATCGGCATGCCGGCCGGAACTCTCCTGGGCACCTACGCCATGGAGTCCTTCGGTGCCGTGGTCCTCTCCAGGGTCAGCGCGAGCGTCATCGGCCGGGCGGGGCCGGGCTCCCTGACGGCTCATCGGGGAGGACGCGAACGAAGGGGATGTGGTCCCGTCCGATGCGGTGGTAGTCCTCCACGCTGCCGTCGGTCTTCAGGCCGCACATCCGCATCAGCCCGCGGGCCAGGCGCGGATGCAGCAGGGCGTAAGCGGCCATCAGGCGCCCGGACCCCTCGGGGTCCAGCGGCTGGGCCACCGCCGCCATCCTGTGGCGGCCGACCTGAATGGTGACCTGCGGAGTGCGCTGGACGTTGCGGTACCACTGCGCGCCCGGACCGAAACCCGAGGCGAGGTGATACGCGCCGGTCCGCGGGTCCCGCCCGGTCACCTCCAGGACGACCTGCCGCGGCAGACCACTCGTGCGGCCGGTATGGGTGAGCAGCAGCATCCGACTGCCCAGCAACCACCCCAGGTGCCATCGGTAGAGCAGAATCGGCGCTCGAAGCACCGCCCTGCGCAGCCCGGAGGTCGAGCGCATCCGCATGCGTCGGGCCTTCATCGCTCGATTTCCTCCCCGTGCCGGAGCGGGTGGCCTTCGCCAACTACTTCGATCATGCAAATGTTGCACAGCCTCAAGATACTCATCGCGCACAAGCGGGTGACCCAGCCATGGTGCTGGGGGAGCGGGAGACTGTAGCGGATCGGAGGGGGCCCTGCCATCGGTTCCGCACCCTTGATCAAAGGGCATATTTTGCAGTGTCTAAAAGCCTAGCGTGCTGCGTGCCTACGACGCAGGCGTCCGTCTCCCCCAGGCGGACGCACTCCCGATCCAGGAGGCACCATGACCGCTCACGCCCGGTCAGTACCCGGCCGCTCACGCAATCTGACCATCGCGGGCGTCCTGCTCGTCGCTCTGGCCGTCATCGCCGGAGCCATCGTCTGGGCCACCCGAGGCGATGCGAACGCCACGGAGAACTCCTCGGCGAGCTTCCCCAGCGCCAAGCCTGCCGCCCCCGGAGACGTCGTCACCACGGCCGGCCCGGTGAGCAAGTTGGACATGGAGTTCCTGGTGAAGGTGCGGCAGGCCAATCTGTGGGAAGCCCCCGCCGGTCGGCTCGCCCAGACCCATGCCACCAGCGAGGCCGTCAAACGTGCCGGGATGCATGTCATGGACGGGCACTCCAAGCTGGATGAGTTCGTTCGCAACACCGCCGAGGCACTGAACGTCGCCATCCCGGACGAGGCCAGCACCGAGCAACAGGGCTTCGTCCGCACCCTGGAGAACGCCCAGGGGGCCGACTTCGACAAGAAGTTCGCCAACATCCTCCGCGGCACCCACGGCAAGATCTTCGTCACCATCGCCCAGGTCCGCGCCAGCACCAAGAACTCTGTGGTGCGCCGGTTCGCCTCCGAGGTCAATCTCACCGTCCTGGACCACCAGAACGTCCTCGACGACTCCGGCCTGATCGACGAGGCCACCTACGACGACATCGCGTCCACCTTCTGACACCCGTACCCACGGCAGGGCGGATGGCCGCCTCCTCTTGGCGTACCGCCGGGCGCCGCGCCCGCGGGTATCCGGCACTGTCTCATCGGTCCGCTCCCCGCGATCCGTGGATACCGGCGGGTGGGTGACCGGCGAGAAGTTCACCCAGGCCCTGGCGGGTGACGGCCAGCACCACGCGGTCCTGTGACCGCAGGACGTAATCGGGGCGCGGCTCCCACACCAGGGCGGGTTGCCGGGTGGCCTCGCCGTAGCGGGGTGCCGCCGCGAGGTCGCGCTGCCGGTCCTCGGGCTCGGCCGTGTCCAGTGCGATCACCCGCCAGGCGCCCGGTGCGAACGCCTCGGCGACGGTACGCCCCTCCAGCCGCGGATGTCCGGCGACATGCAGCGCGGCGAAGATCAGTACCCGGCGCTCGACCGGTATGGCGCCCAGGATCTGGCGGCCCATCATCGCCCCGGCGAAGGCGGGCGCCGCAAGGCTCGAGACGCTGCGGCTGCGGGTCAGCGCCTGTGGGTGGGCGGCGCGCAGGGTGCGGTAGACGGCGGTGGCGAAGTGGTCGTCGTAGAGGCGCAGGGCCACCCGCAGCCGGGGCTTGACCGAGCGGGCGTACAGCGTCGCCTCCAGATTGGTGGTGTCGACGCTGGTCAGGGCGAGCAGGGCGTGCGCGCGCTGGATTTTGGCGGCCTCCAGGACGCCCTCCTGGGTGACATCGCCGATCACGGTCGGCACCCCCAGCCTGCGGGCCAGTGGGATGCCGCGTGCCCCGGGATCCTCTTCCACGCACACCAGGGGGATGTCCATCTCCCGGAGTCTGGCCAGGACCCGGGTGCCGACCTTGCCGAGTCCGAGCAGCACGACGTGGCCGGAGAGGCCGCGCGGAGGGCGGCGCAGCGCGGACGCGGTGCGGAAGGTGCCCAGCGCTTCGAGCGCGGCGGCCACCAGGACGGGCAGCAGAAGCAGTCCGGTCAGCCCGGAGAGGAGCTGGAGGATCTTGCGTCCGGTCGGCTCGTCGAGCGCGGGTTCGTCGATCGCCAGGACGTCCAGCACCGTGAGGTAGGCCCCGTGAAGGAGACCGGCCCCGGTGAAGTACCAGGAGGCGACGGCGAGCGCGAGCACGGCGATTGCCATGCCGGCTACGGACCAGCGCAGCCGGCGTGAGAAGAGTGAGGCGAGCGGCAGTCTGCGGCTGCCGAGCCGCCGCGGCGGCGGCGGTGCGCCGGTGGCGGAGACGGCTTCCAGCACCACCGTGCCGCGCCCGGTGGCGGCGGCGACCTCCTCGTCTCCCGGCAGCAGTCTGGGCCCTTCGTCCCCGCTGCCCTCGGAGCCCTCGCTGCCGCCCGGATCGCTGGTGGTGGACGAGAGCAGGGCGAGGGTGCACAGCCCCGGATCGGCGACCTCGTCGGAGCCGGGCGGAATGCGCTCGGCCGCGCGCAGCAGCAGCCCGTCGGCCTGTACCACCTTGCTGGTGCCCGCGACGGCGGTGGCCGCGAGTGCGGGGGCCACGGTGTCGGCGTCCGACAGCACGGTGGTGGATGCGTCCAGCTCGGCCTGGTCCATTCCGGGGGCGGCGACCCGCGCCGCCTGGTCGAGGAGATCCTCCAGGTGCTGGCCGAGTTTGCGGTTGTAGAGCCGGATGACCAGGCGCAGCCGTGGGTTGAGGCGGCGAGCGCGGAGCGCGGCGTGGATGTTGGCCTCGTCGTCGTCATGGACCAGGGCGAGCGCAGTCGCATGCTCGATACCCGCCTCGGCCAGCACCTCGTCGTCCAGCGCCGGGGCTTCCATGACCTCCACCCCCCGGTCCGGGGCGGCGTCGTCCGGGGACCTCGGCGGCGGGACCCGTCCGACGGCCGTGCTCAACCGGCCGAAGAGTGCGGCGGCACGGCCTCCCGCCATCCCCCGCCCCGTGGGTTCCGCCAGGGAGACACCGCCCGGGATGATGAGCGTCACCCGTGCCCGGTAGACGTCGTGGAGTTCTGCGGCCAGGCGGTGTGCGAGCGCGTCGTCACCGCAGACGACCATGTGCGGCGCGGTCGGTCGGGGTGGTGCGGCGGATGAGGAGAACACGACGTCGAAGCCCCCGTTCGGTCAATGGGTGTCGGCGGTCACCTCAGGGCGAAGTGCCGCGGCCACAGGCATCCGAGGCACAGTGACACCGTCACGTTGGAGAGCCCGGTACGCGCTCGGGCGAAGTCCAGCACTTCAGCTACCGCGTCGACAGCCTTCATCGTATGGGCCCGCGCGGCGAGCACCGGCACTGTCCTCGCGTGACGGAGCCGCGCGGCGGCGCGGCGGCTCACCTCTGCTCGCCCGAAGAGGGGCCTGGTGATGCCCGGCCGTATCCCCTCCGTGGCGGTGTTCGTTGGTCGGCTGGGGTTGATCGGCGAGGAACCCGCCGTTGGGACGGACCTTTGGAGGATGAGACATCGTGAACCAAGAGGAAATGGTCGCGTTGTGGGAGCAGCACACGGCGTACGAGTTTGTGATCAAGGATGCCGACCTGGCGGTGAGCACCATGGTGGAGGACGCCAGTGTGATGCATCTGCCGACGATGAGCGGTGGTTTCGGCAAGGAATACCTACGGGGTTACTACCGCGATGTGTTCATCCCGGGCATTCCGCGGAACACCGTCATGGAGACGACGGCTCGGTCGGTGGGCAGCGACTTCCTCGTCGAGGAGATCATCATGCGGATGCCTCACGACCAGGAGATCCCGTTTTTGCTGCCTGGGCTCGCTCCGACCGGACGGCCCGTCGAAGTGGCCCTGGTGGTGATGGTGAGATTCCGCGACGGCCTGATGGAGAGCGAACGGATCTACTGGGACCAAGCCGCGGTGTTGACCCAGGTCGGTCTGCTCGCCGCCGGAGATCTGCCCGTGGCCGACTCCGCCGAGGTCGCCCGATTTCTGCGAGATGGGGCCACGCCCTGACCACACAAGGGCCGTCGAAGAACCCCGCACGCCGCTTTTCCTTCCGCTGGGCAGAAAGCCGACTTCCGCTGTCTCCGGCGCGAATTACGGTGCGGTCGCGCTGCGCTTCCACAGCGCGCACCCGCACCGGCGCCGCATCCGGGAGGTACATCGATGCGTCCAACCCGTCGCCCGTCCAGAGCGACTCCCCCGTTACGGTCCCGGCCCCGCGTCGTGGCCGGCTCGCCCACCGAGAACGCTTCCGTCCTCGCGGCGATCCCGGATCCGACGAGTGGCTCGTACCCGGGCGTCGTGCTGATGCCGGGCTATCAAGGCACCCAGCGGTCACGCGCTGGCAGGACACCTGTCCGTTCTGAGCGGATCCTCGTAGGGCTCCTACGGTCCGCCGCAGGAGCCCTTCTCGCGAGCGCGCTCTGTCGGGACGTCATCCACCGGATGCGTGCAGAGCTCGACGCCGCGCGCGAGCCGCACTGATACAGATCGTCAACTGATCGACTCTCACGGGACTGGTCGCTGTGCTGGTCCCGCGTAGGGTTTCAAGGAGGCGGCAGTGCGGCGTTCGCGCACTCCGTCCGCTGCCGCGCCGAGTGTTCAGGCGCATCCACGAGAGAAGGAAACACACCCATGCGTGCCCTTGTGGTCGATCACGGCGAGGCCGGACCCGTCCGGTTCGCCGATGTCGATGAGCCCGTGCCGTCCAGCGACGAGGCGTTGGTCGAGATACGGCACATCGGTCTCAACTTCGGCGAGCTGAATTACGTGCACCAGTGGCCGGCGGGCGCTGTGCACGGTCACGACGCGGCCGGCGTCGTGGTGCGCGCCGCATCCGACGGCTCGGGGCCACCCGAAGGTACGCGCGTCGCGCTGGGGATGTCTTCCCACGCGTGGGCGGAGCGAGTGGCAGTCAGCCCCGCCTCGCTCGGCACCGTCCCCGAGGGCGTGGAGCTGGCCGACGGTGCCGCGCTGGGGATCGCCGGAGTCACCGCACTGCGGGTGCTGCGCAAGCGTTCCCTGCTGGCGCGCAACGTCCTGGTCACCGGCGCCAGCGGGGGCGTGGGGCACTTCGCCGTCCAGTTGGCGGCGCTGGCGGGCGCCCGGGTGACGGCACTCGTGGGTTCGCCGGAGCGGGCCGCCGGACTCCGTGAACTCGGGGCCGACAAGGTCCTGACCGACCTGACCGACCTGGCCGAGACCGAGTACCGGTTCGACCTCGTCCTGGACACGGTCGGTGGGCCACTGGTGGCCCAGGCGTGGAATTCCCTCGCCGAGGGCGGCACCATCCACCTGGTCGGTTACTCCTCGGGGCAGGACACCACGTTCCCGTCGGGGGCCTTGTTCGGCTTCGGCGAACCCCGCGCCATCGCCACCTACGGCGACATGACGCCGACCAGCGGGGAGTTGACGGACCTGCTGGGCCTCATGGCCACCGGGAGGCTCTCGGCACCGGTCGGACTGCGAGGCGACTGGCAGGACGTGGACGACGCCGTCCAGGCACTGTTCGCGCGGAAGGTGCACGGAAAGATCGTTCTTGACGTCGGCTGACGCCCGTCGACGAGAATGGAACGATGGACGTACTCGCGGAGACCTTGCGTGTATCGGGTGCGCGAGGGGCGCTCGGGGTTGTGCTGAAGGCCGGAGGGACCTGGGGCCTGTGGCTGGACTCCTATCCGGGAGCGGCACTGCACGTGGTGTCCCGTGGCACGATGTGGCTCCACGTCCCGGGCGGGAAACCCCTGGAGGTGCGGGCAGGAGACGCCGTCCTGTTGTCGCCGGGCACCGCCCACGGGATAGCCGGCGGGTCCAGCACGACGATGGGTTCCTGTGACCGGAAGGCGACGGCCCAGGCCCTCACCGACGGCAGCGCCCTGCACCTGGGCTCGACGCCGACGCAGACGGAAGTGCTCGTCCTGCACTATGAGCAGGACCCGGAGGTGAGTACGCCGGTGCTCACCTCCCTCGTCCGGCCGATGCACGTCACAAGCCGGGAGAACGCACAGTTCAGAAGGACCGTCGAGCTTCTCACGGCGGAGCTCGCGCAGCCGCAGATCGGCACTACCGCCGCCGTCAACAGCATCGTCGACCTTCTGCTCATCCAGTTCGTACGCGTCTGGCTGGCCCGCCACCCGGAGAAGCAGTCCGGCTCATGGCTGGGCGCGATGCGTGATCCGGTCGTGCGCGACGCCCTGGAATGTGTCCACGCCCGACCGGAACACCCCTGGACCACCGGGTCCCTGGCGGCCGCGACGGCGGTCTCCCGGGCGACGCTGTCCAGGCACTTCCGGTCCGCCCTCGGACAGACGCCGGGCGCGTACGTGACGCAGTGGCGCATGGACCTGGCGTCCATCCGGCTCCGCGACACCGACGAGCCGGTCGAGTCGATCTCCGGCGCGGTCGGCTACGCCTCTCCGCACGCTTTCAGCCGTGCCTTCCGACGTGCCCGAGGCATGCCCCCGGGCGAGTACCGTTCTCGACTTCGCGAGTGATCGCAGGCAGGCGATCACCGGCGGAAACGGCACCGCAGCAGGTTGCGTCGAGGACGGCCCCAGGCCCCCGCACCTCCGAGTGCGGGAGTGCGGGGCCTGCGGGGCCGTCCTCGACCGGGACATCAACGCGCGGCGGTCAACGTCCCCAAGGCCGCCGGACTGGCGGTGTCAGCCTGTCGAGCGCAGATAAGGCCGGTACTCCTACCGGCCCAGCGCGGTGGAGCGGGACCCACCGAGACGGTCAGCCGACCGTGGCGGGAATCCCCGGCCATCAGGCCGGGGAGCGGAAGTCAATTGCTCACCTTGACGGAGAACCAGTCCACGCTCATCCCCGCACCGGAGGTGGTGTCCGCCGCCGGTGAGGTGCAGCCGCAGACCTTGTTCGGGTAAGAGCCGCCGACCGCGACGTTGAAGATGGCGAAGAACCCGTGGTCCACCGCCTTCTTCCAGGTCTCGGCGGACACCTGGTTCTGCTTCACCGTGAAGGTTTCCTTGCCGTCGCGGTAGAAGTGCAGCTGTTCGGCGGAGGTGTCGGTGCGATCCACGATCACGGAGTACGTGTGGTAGTCGGTCTGACAGCCGTCGCACGGCAGCAGATCGCTGCTGATCCCGTCCGGGTCGTGGCACTCGCCGGCCCACTCACCGCAGTGGAAGGTGTTCGAGTGCTTGCTCAGCCCGTTGACGTCCTCCATGATGTCCAGCTCGCCGATGCTCGGCCAGTTGGTGGCTCCGACCGGGCGGGCGTCGGCGCCCATGGCCCAGAAGGCGGGCCAAATGCCGAGGGCCTTCTCCGGGTTGGGCTGCTTGAGGGAAGCGCTGATCTCCAGTTGCCCACCGGCGGGCGCCTCGAAGTCGGTGCGCTGGGTCTCCACGCGGCCGGAGGTCCACTTCCCGGAACCGTCACGGATCGGCTTGATCACCATATGACCGTCACCGTCGTGGTAGACGTTGTCGGTCGAGTCCGTGACCGACTCGATCTCGCCGGTGCCCCAGTTCGCGGCGCCGCCCGGATAGCCGGTGCCGATGTCATACAGCCAGTCGTCCTTGTTCAGACCGGTGCCCGCCGCGCCGTCGAAGTCGTCCTGGAAGACGGTGGTCCATTCGGCCTTGGGCGCGGACTCGCCCGCGGCGGCGGTGTTCGAGGACACCGTGAGAGCCAGCAGTCCGGTCAATGGAAGCGACAAGGCGGCCACGAAGGCCAGAACGCGTCGTCGGCGGCGGCGGGGTTTGGCCTCCGCCGTCGTATCTGAGGAAGTGATCCTGAACATGTGGGGGGCTGCTTTCGTTGAAGGAATAGCGGTGACGGGATGTGCGAGCCCCCGTAGCCCGCTCCTGGCGTGGGGTGATGGGAGATCGGGCTACGGGAACTCGGGCACAGTGGGCAGAGCGAGCGCCGACGGAGTCGAGAGAGCGCTCACACGGAATGACTGTCTTGGACCCTGCCCTTGTCGGTCAAGAGTCGTGCTGGATTCACTAGTTGAACCAAAGCCCTCGGCTTGACCGCATCGCCGCGGAAGTATCGATCGCCCCACTTCAGAGTTGGAGGCATGGCTTGGGTGCCGGCACCCGCGCTCGCCAAGTCTTGACGGCGCGCCGCGGCTCAGTTCAGCGTGTGCGTCCGCGGGGTTTAAGGGGTACCGAGGGGAGTTCGGGGGCGGGGAGCGGGCTGCCGTCGTAGCCGTGCACCGTGCCGAAGCGGGAGCCCGACGCCCAGTCTTCGCGAGCCTGTGCGATGTCGTCCTGGGACCGCCCGATGAAGTTCCACCACATGACGATCTCCTCCTCGAACGGAGTGCCGCCGAGCAGGATTGTCCGCGCCGGAGCGTCCGACTCGTTCACCAGCGTCAGAGCGTTGACGCCGGGGTGGACATGGCCCAGGTCGGCCGGGTGCAGCAGGGTGTCGGCCAGGCGGACCTCCCCGCTGTCCACGAGCAGGCCGTGCTCGAAGCCGGCGTCCACGGCGAGGGTGATCGCCGCCCGCGGTTCAAGGGTGATCTGGGCGCCGAGCAGCGGAGTGAACGTCCGCACCGGGGAGAGGTCTCCGGCGAGCGAGCCCAGGAAGACCCTGATCTCGGCCCCGTCGACCCGCACGGGTTCGGGTACGTAGTGCTGGAAGTCCCGCCCGGTGTTCCGATGCGCCTCGGGCAGTGCCACCCATAGCTGGACGCCGTGGAGGACGGTGGTGCCCGCGGTGGAAACCTCCGAGTGACTGATGCCGTATCCGCCTGTCATGAGGTTCAGCTCACCGGGCCGGACGAAGGCGTGGCTGCCTAGGCTGTCGCGGTGTTCGATCTCCCCGCTGAACAGCCAGCTCACCGTCTGCAGACCGGTGTGCGGATGCGGGGCGACGTCCATGCCGCCGGTCGCCGCGACGTCGTCCGGACCGTAGTGATCGGCGAAGCACCAGGCTCCGATCAGCGTCCGAGCCCGCTGCGGCAGCGTCCGCCGCACGGACATCGCCCGCGGTCCGCCCAGGGGCACCTCCCGGGCGGGGAACACCTCGACCCGAGGTGCCTCGTCCGGCCGCCCGCCGCGGACCTGTGCCCCGCAGCTCACTTCCGCAGGCTCGTCGGCTTCCACGTTGCTCACCGAGGCCACCTCCCACGCAATCTAGTTACGGATTCAACTATCATGCCATGGGTACAGGACGAAGCCCATCACGAGTACATCGTGAGTGCGGTCCTCGCGCTGGCCGAGGCGGTGGCCGAGCTGCTGGTCACGAGGCGCTGGTCACGAGCTGCCGGTCACGAGGCCGCGCCGGTCAGGGCGAGGAATTCGCTGCGCGAGCGGGCGTCGGAACGCAGCAGGCCGAGCAGGGTGGAGGTCATGGTGCTCGATCCGGTGGCCTGGACCCCGCGCAGGGTCATACAGGAGTGCTCGGCCTCGATCACCACACCGACGCCCTTGGGCTCCAGATGGGTCTGGAGCCAGTCGGCTACCTGCTTGGTCAGGCGTTCCTGGACCTGTGGGCGGCAGGCGAAGTGCTCGACGACACGGGCCAGCTTCGACAGGCCCAGGATGCGGCCGCCGGGCAGATAGCCGACGTGCGCGGTGCCGACGAACGGCAGCAGATGGTGTTCGCACACCGACCGGACGGGGATGCGGCGGGCCAGGACGAGCTCGTCGTAACCCTCGTCATTCGGGAAGGTGGTCAGGTCGAAGGGGCGCGGGCTGAACAGTTCGGCATACGCGCGGGCCATCCGGCCCGGTGTGCCGCGCAGGCTCTCCGACGAGGTGGAGATACCCAGGGCGTTGAGGAACTGGCCGGCCGCGGCTTCCGCGGCGGCCAGGTCGATGTCGCCGGACTCATGGACCACCCGCAGAGTGGGGCCCGCGGGTGCCGGCTCCTCCGGGGCGTCCGGGTGTATTCGGGCGGTGGCGCGGGGCGCGAGCTCGGTCATGTCAGCTGCCACCGATGCCCGGAGCCGTGGGCGGGACGAGGACGTTGTCCATGGAGAACTCCCGAGATGAGCATGTCGAAGGCAGCCGGACACTCCTGGCTCCTCCCAAATGAGTTTCGCCAATGAATCTTGGTCTTATTGAGGTGGCGCGTCAAGCCACGCAGTGCAGAGAGCCGAAAGGGCGCTTGTGCCTATGTGAGTGGGAGTTATCGTGCTCTGGTGGCTTCTGACTCGACTCCGCCGGCCGACGCGGTCAATACCGCCATCGACTCCGTCAGCGTCCTGAGCGAGGACTCGCGGCGGCGCATGTTCGTCTTCATCCGGCGTGCCGGCCGTGCGGTGACCCGTGACGAGGCCGCCGCGAGCGTCGGCATCTCCCGCAAGCTGGCCGCCTTCCACCTCGACAAGCTCGTCGACGCCGGCCTGCTGCGCGCCCGCTATGAAACGCCCGGCGGGATCCGCAAGGTCGGCAGACGGCCGAAGGTGTACGAACCCACCGACGCTCAGATCACGGTCAGCATCCCCGAGCGGCGCCATGAACTCCTGGCGGACCTTCTCCTGGATGCCGTCCTCACCGAGGAGGCCGACGAAAACGCCGCGCAGGCGGCGGTGCGGGCGGCCGAGCGGCGCGGCCGGCGGATGGGCGAGGCCGCGCGGGACGAGACCCGCCCCGGCCGCCTGGGCCCCGAGCGCGGGCTGACCGTCTGTGAGCGCCTGCTGGACGAGTACGGCTACGAACCCGTCCGGGAAGCCCCCACCGAGCTCCGGCTGCGCAACTGCCCGTTCCACCCGCTGACCGCGAAGGCCCCCGACTTGGTGTGCGGCATGAACCATGCCTTCCTCGCCGGTTACGTCAACGGCCTTGAGGTCAACGGGGTCCAGGCCGTGCTGGCTCCCGAGCCCGGGGAATGCTGTGTGCGGCTGGGCCCGAGCGACACCGATCGCGATGACGAGGGCGGCCCACTGGCCCGGTCAATGATCGGCGGGGCCGGCGGGCGGCGGCCGGCTTCACCGGCAGGGTGATCCCTCGGAGAGACCTGGGTGCCTGGGTGCCTGAGTGCCTGGGGCCTGGGGCCTGCGTGCCTGGAACAGGCGGTTGGCGGATTCGTCGGCCCGTCGCACTGGCCGTCTCCGTCGGGCTGGGAACGCACGCCCAGCTCCGGCGAGGCGTTGGCCGAGGACGACGCGGTGCCGGCCGACGTGGCCAGGTATGGCCGAATCAGAGGCGGCTCCTGGACGAGGGCTGGACGTCCGGTGGACACGGCCGCGCCGGGCCCTCGTCAGGGCACCTCCGGCGCGCGGTACTCGCTCATCGCGTCGATGAGCCAGCGCGCCAGATGGTCGGCGAACGAGGATCGCGGGAGGAGCCGGTACGTCGGTGCGTCGTCGAGCTGCCAGAGCAGCACCGGGACGGGCCCCACCGCGGTCGACACCGCCCGGCCGGGGCCGAAGGCCCGGGGGTGCAGGTCCGGCCGGCAGCCCTTTTCCAGCACCTGGCGGGCGGCCGGGCCGCTCAGCTCCAGCGTGGTGCGGTTCGCCGAGACGTCCACCACCGAGCCCGGGTCTCCCGCGAGCGCCTGCCGCAACTCGGCGGTGTCGATGGGCTCTTCGGACAGTACGAGCCACTCGTCGGGGCCGAGCCAGGCGACCGTGTGGGGGCCGGACGCGGTGGTGTGGCCGCACGCTCGCGGGAGTGGTGCCCCCAGGGTCTTCTCCACGCGGTCGGCCGTTTCGGAAGCGGGATCGAGGCGCAGGTTCACCATGGAGATGAACGGCCGCTCGGCCAGCGTGACACCGCGGGCGCCGGTGACGGCGGCCGCGCGCATCCGGTCCGCCAGATGTGCCAGGGGGCTGGTGCGCAGCGCCACCGGGCTCGCGTCGGTCGGCTCAGCCATCTCGCTTGGTCCCTTCGGGGTCGTAGAGCACGGGTTCGGTGACCTGGACGGGGACGAGGTCGTCGCCGACGGGGGCGAGGAGCGTGTCCCCGACGCGGTCCCGGCCGGCCGCGACCAGGGCGAGGGCGAACGGACGGCCCAGCGCCTGGCTGTGGTAGCTGGAGGTGACATGGCCGAGCATCGGCACCGGCCCGGCCTCGGGGGTGACGGGCACGTTCGGCGCGATGAGCTGGGTGCCCTCGGGCAGCCGGGTGCTGCGATCGCTCGGCAGCAGGCCGACCAGGTGCTTGCGGTCGGAGCGGGAGGTGTCGGGGCGGGAGTAGGAGCGCTTGCCGATGAAGTCCTTCTGCTTGGAGACCACCCAGGACATGCCCGCGTCCCTGGGGGTGACGGTGCCGTCGGTGTCCTGGCCGACGATGATGTAGCCCTTCTCGGCCCGCAGGACGTGCATGGTCTCGGTGCCGTACGGGGTGATGTCGTACGGTCGGCCTACCGCGTACACCTCCTCCCAGACCGCCAGGCCGTACCACGCCGAGACATTGATCTCGTAGGCCAGTTCGCCGGAGAAGGAGATCCGGCAGATACGCGCCGGGATACCGGAGGCCAGGGTGGTCTCGCGGAGGGCCATGAAGGGGAAGGCCTCGTTCGACAGGTCGACGTCGGGGGCGAGATGGGCGACCACCTCGCGCGACTGCGGGCCGACGACGGCGATCGTCGCCCACTGCTCGGTCACCGAGGTGCAGTGGACGTCGAGCTCGGGCCACTCGGTCTGCAGCCACTCCTCCAGCCAGTCCAGGACTCCGGCGGCGCCGCCGGTCGTGGTGGTCATGAAGTAGCGGTTCTCCTCGAGGCGCAGCGTGACGCCGTCGTCGAAGATCATGCCGTCGGGCTTGCACATCACGCCGTAGCGGGCCATGCCGGGCCTCAGCTTCTTGAAGCCGTTGGTGTAGACGCGGCCCAGGAACTCCCCGGCGTCTCTGCCCCAGATCTCGATCTTGCCGAGGGTGGAGGCGTCCATGAAGGCCACCCCCTCACGGGCCGCGCGGCACTCGCGGGCCACGGCCGAATCCATGTCCTCGCCGGGCCGGGGGTAGTACCAGGGGCGTTTCCACTGCCCGACGTCCTCGAACACCGCCCCCTGTGCGACATGCCAGCCGTGAATGGAGGTCATGCGCTCCGGGTCGAACAGCTCACCGCGCTCCCGCCCGGCGAGGGCCGCGAAGGCCACCGGCGTGTACGGCGCCCGGTAGGCCGTGGTGCCGATCTCTCCGGGGGACGCGCCCGCGCCGAGGACTTCGGCGATGACACCGATCGCGTTGACGCCGGAGGTCTTGCCCTGGTCGTTCGCCGTGCCGAGCGAGGTGTAGCGCTTGACGTGCTCGACACCGCGCATGCCCGAGCCGGTGGACCGCCGGACGTCGGCGACGGTGGCATCGCGCTGCAGGTCGACGAAGTGGGTGTGCCAGCCGCCGGGATCGCCCTCGGGGGCGGGCACCAGCCACAGTGCGCGGATCGGGCCGCCTCCGGGCCGGGCCTCGTCCGGCGACGGCAGGGGGACCGGGAACCCGGCGTCCGTCGCGGCCCGGGCACCGGCCCGCGCCCCCTCGGCCAGACAGCCGTCGAGGTCGTACGTCCCCCGGGCCGCACCGACGACCCGCTGGTCCCGTACGGTGCCGTCGGGCACGAACGCGACCAGGTCCTCGTCCCAGCGCAGCCTGCCCTGGCGCTGGCTGTGCAGGTGCACCACCGGGCTCCACCCGCCCGAGACGGCGAGCAGGTCGCAGTCGAACGACTCCGGGCCGCCGGTGAGTCGACCCTCCTCGTCGAGGGCCTGGACGGTGACGCCGGTGAGCCGGCCGCCGCCCGCGGTGTCGACCACCGCACCGCCCGTCAGCACCCGTACCCCGGTCGCCGTGGCGACCTCGGCGGCCCGGCGGGACAGCTCGGGACGGGCGTCCACGACGGCGGCGATGTCGATCCCGGCGGCGTGGAGATCGGCGACCGTGTCATAGGCGCTGTCGTTGGTCGTGCTCACCACGGCCCGCGAGCCGGGGGCCACGGCGTATCGATTCACGTACGAGCCCACGGCCGCGGCGAGCATCACCCCGGGCCGGTCGTTCCCCGCGAAGACCAGCGGACGCTCGTGGGCGCCGGTCGCCAGGACCACCTGGCGGGCCCGGATGTGCCACAGCCGCTGGCGCGAGACGCCCTCGGAGGGATCGGGCGCGTCGGCTCCGAGGTGATCGGTGCGCCGTTGCACGGCCAGTACATAGTTGTCGTCGTAGGAGCCGAACGCAGAGGTGCGGTGCAGCACGACGGCCTCCGGGGCGGCGTCGAGCGCCGCGCGGACCTCGGCGACCCAGTCGAGGGCGGTCTGCGCGCCGACCCTCTCGGCGCGCCCGGAGAGCAGCGAACCACCGGGCTCCGGCTGGTCGTCGAGGAGGATCACACGGGCGCCGGAGCCCGTGGCAGCGGCGGCGGCCGCGAGCCCGGCCGGTCCGGCGCCGATGACCAGGACGTCGGTGTGGACGTACTTCTTGTCGTAGACGGCGGGGTCGGGAGTGGGGTCGAGCCGCCCCATCCCCGAAAGCGTCCTGGCGGACAGCCCGTCGTACAGCTCGGCCGTCGTCGCCGGAAGCATGCCCTCCGAGCATGAACCGCCGAGCTGCACCAGGGCGTTGGGCTCCTCGACGCCTGCGGCGACGATGCCGCGCGGGCGGCCGCGGTAGATCGACGGGGCGACCTCGACGACCCCGTTCGCCAGCATCGCGGAGGCCACGGTGTCCCCGGGGTGGCCGGTCAGTTCACGCCCGTCGACGGTGAACCGCAGTACGGTGCCGCGCTCGATACGGCCCCCTTGCCGGAGCCGACAGTGCTGGTCGGGCTGGTCGGGCCGGCGAGGCTGGTCGGTCATCGGTTTCCTCCGGCCTGGGGCAGTTCGGGGCGGGGCGCGTCGAGCCGGTAGGAGGCCAGCACCTCGTAGCTGACGGTGTCGCGCAGGACGTTGAACCAGCGGCGGCAGCCGGTGCTGTGCGTCCACCGCTCGGCGAAGGGGCCCTTGGGGTTGTCCCGGTAGAAGACGTACGCGGCCCACTGCTCGTCGTCGAGGTCGGCGGGGCGCTCGGGGTAGGGGACATGGGCCTGTCCCCCGTAGTGGTACTCGGCCTCGTCGCGAGGACCGCACCATGGGCAGGTGATCAGCAGCACGGTGTCCTTCTCTCAGCGGGCTCTCAGCGGGCTCTCGGCGGCCTCTCAGTGGGCGCTCAGGCGGTGCTCAGCCGGTTCTCAGTGGGCCACGGCCGCGGCGCCGTGTTCGTCGATCAACGCGCCCGTCGCGAAGCGTTCGAGGGCGAAGGGGGCGTTCAGCGGATGCGGCTCGCCCGTGGCGATGGTGTGCGCGAAGGTCCAGCCGGCGGCCGGGGTGGCCTTGAACCCGCCGGTGCCCCAGCCGCAGTTGACGTAGAGGTTCTCGACGGGGGTGGTGCCGATGACGGGGGAGGCGTCCGGGGTGACGTCGACGATGCCGCCCCAGGTCCGCAGCACATGCGCGCGGGCGAAGACCGGGAACAGCTCGACGGCCGCGGCCATCTGCTGCTCGATGACGTGGAAGGAGCCGCGCTGCCCGTAGCCGTTGTACGAGTCGACGCCCGCGCCCAGCACGAGTTCGCCCTTGTGTGCCTGGGAGACGTAGACGTGTACATGGTTCGACATGACCACGGTCGGGTGGACCGGCTCGTGCAGTTCGGAGACCAGCGCCTGGAGCGGGTGGGACTGCACCGGCAGCCGGAAACCGGCCAGCTCGGCCAGCACACTGCTGTGCCCGGCGGCCGCGAGTCCGACCCGGCCGGCGCGGATGCGGCCACGGCTGGTCTCGACGCCCACCACCCGGTCGCCGTCCTTGACGAAGCCGGTGACCTCGCACCCCTGGATCAGGTCCACACCCATGGCGTCGGCCCGGCGCGCCAGCGCCCACGCGACATGGTCGTGCTTGGCGATACCGGCCCGCGGCTGGAAGGTGGCGCCGAGGACCGGATACCGGGTGCGGGGCGAGACGTTGAGGATGGGGCAGACCTCGGCGACCTCGTCCGGCGTCAGCCACTGGGCGTCCACGCCGTTGAGGCGGTTGGCGCCCACCCGGCGCACGCCCTCGCGGACGTCCTGAAGGGTGTGCGCGAGGTTGAGGACGCCGCGCTGGCTGAACAGGAAGTCGTAGTCCAGCTCATCCGGCAGCCCCTCCCAGAGCTTGAGCGCGTGCTCGTAGATCGCCGCGCTCTCGTCCCACAGGTAGTTGGAGCGGATGATCGTGGTGTTGCGCGCCATGTTGCCGCCGGCCAGCCAGCCCTTCTCCAGGACGGCGACGTTGGTGATGCCGTGGTTCCGGGCCAGGTAGTAGGCGGTGGCCAGGCCGTGGCCGCCCGCGCCGACGATGACGACGTCGTACGAGGGGCGCGGCTCGGGGTTGCGCCAGAGGAAGTCCGGGTGCTCCGGCAGCGGCTGGGAGGTCATGCCGCGTCTCCGTTCAGGCGGGGGTAGAGGGGGAAGGCGGAGGCGAGCTTCCCGACCCGGTCGCGCAGCAGGCCCGCGCGCTCGTCGTCGAGCCGCTCGTCCTTCAGGGCCTGGGCGATGATGTCGGCGACCTCGCGGAACTCGGCCTCGCCGAAGCCGCGGGTGGCCAGGGCCGGAGTGCCGATCCGCAGTCCCGAGGAGACCATCGGCGGGCGGGGGTCGAACGGCACCGCGTTGCGGTTGACCGTGATGCCGACGCGGTGCAGCCGGTCCTCCGCCTGTTGCCCGTCGAGCGTGGAATTGCGCAGGTCGACCAGGACCAGATGGACCTCGGTGCCGCCGGTCAGCACCGTGATCCCGGCCTCGGCCACATCGTCGGCCAGCAGCCGCCCGGCGAGGATGCGGGCGCCGTCCAGGGTGCGCCGCTGGCGCTCCTTGAACTCCTTGCCCGCCGCCACCTTGAAGGCCACTGCCTTCGCCGCGATGACATGCTCCAGCGGGCCGCCCTGCTGGCCGGGGAAGACCGCCGAGTTGATCTTCTTGGCCAGGTCGGCACGGCTGAGGATCACCCCGCCGCGCGGGCCGCCGAGGGTCTTGTGCGTGGTGGTCGTCACGACGTCGGCGTACGGCACCGGGTTGGGGTGGAGGCCCGCGGCCACCAGCCCGGCGAAGTGCGCCATGTCCACCATCAGATACGCGCCCACCGCGTCGGCGATCCGGCGGAACGCGGCGAAGTCCAGCCGGCGGGGGTAGGCCGACCAGCCCGCGACGATCATCTTGGGCCGGTGTGCGAGCGCGAGCCGCTCGACCTCGTCCATGTCGATGCGCAGATCGGACTCGCGCACGTGGTACGGCACGACGTCGTACAGCTTGCCGGAGAAGTTGATCTTCATGCCGTGGGTCAGATGGCCGCCGTGCGCGAGGTCGAGGCCGAGGATGGTGTCGCCGGGGGAGAGCAGGGCGAACATCGCGGCGGCGTTGGCCTGGGCGCCCGAGTGCGGCTGGACGTTCGCCGCCTCGGCGCCGAAGAGCTCCTTCACCCGGTCGATGGCGATCTGCTCGACCACGTCGACGTGTTCACAGCCGCCGTAGTAGCGGCGGCCGGGGTAGCCCTCGGCGTATTTGTTGGTCAGGACCGAGCCCTGGGCCTCCATGACCGCCGACGGAGCGAAGTTCTCCGAGGCGATCATTTCGAGGGTGGACTGCTGGCGGCGCAGCTCGGCCTCCACCGCGGCGGCGACGTCCGGGTCGAGTTCGCTGAGCGGGAGGGCGAGCGGGGAGGCGACTGCGCTGGTCGACTGGTTGATTGCCATCTGTCCACCATCCTGAGAGCCAACTAATGGGCAACTGATATATCAGCCTCTGCGGTAAGGTATGAGAGCTCGCGAGACAGGTCAAGGGGGCATTTCATGCAGCAGGTGGCGACCGAACCCGCGGGCGAGGAGCTGTCCCTCGCCGAGCGCGCCTATCGCGCCATCCGCGACCGGCTCGTCATGCTCGAGATCCGCCCCGGCGCGCCGATCAACGAGGACCAGCTGGCGCAGTCCCTCGGTGTCGGCCGCACGCCGGTGCGCGAGGCACTCAAGCGGCTCCAGTACGAGCGCCTGATCACGACCTACCCCCGGCGCGGCACCTTCGCCACCGAGGTCAACATCACCGACCTGGCCCATATCTCCGAGGTGCGCCAGGAGTTGGAGCCCCTGGCCGCCGCCCTGGCCGCGCGGCGCGCCACGGCCGCGGACCGTGCGACCCTGACGGCCGCCCTGCGGGAGCTGGAGGGCGCGGATTCACCTCAGCGCGACGCCGCCGAGCTGATGCGCCTGGACCTCCAGGTCCACCGCGCGATCTACGCCGCCACGCACAACCCGTACCTGGAGGACACGCTCGTCCGCCACGACAACCTGGCGACCCGCATCTGGTGCCTGTTCATCGACCGTCTGTCCGACATGGCCGGTCACATCGGAGAGCACGGGCCGTTGATCGAGGCGGTCGTCGCCGGTGACCCCGACAAGGCGGCACAGCTCGCCCACAGCCATGTCGAGGGCTTCGAACGGGCGATTCGCGCCGCCATCTGAGTCGGGGGGCGAGCGTCGGCTTGAGCCGGGGGCCGAGCGTTCGCGGCGTCCGCGGCGTCCGCGGCGTCCGTCAAGCATGGCGACCCGGCGGATGAGCGGCGCTCCGAGCCTGGCGCGCAGCGCGTAGAGGCCGAGGACGTCCTTGGCCGTGACGGCGGGGACGGGGGCGCGCCGCCCGGGAGCGGGTCGAGTATGCCCTCCTCGGCAAGCGCCCGCAGCCCCGCGCGGAGGAAGCGGTACGGCGGGCCAACGACGTCCCGCTCGGCCCACCAAGCACTGATGCACCACTACGGGCGCTGATCCTGTCCGGGCCGAGACGTCAGGGGTGGCTGGTCAGATAGCCGCCCATGGAGGTGAAGTACTCCGTGGCGCCCATCTCGCGGCCGTCCTCGGTCCGTACGCGCGTGATGGCCAGACCGTGGTTGCGGCCGGTGCGGGCGTCGGCTCCGGCGACGATCGCCACGCCGTCGCCCTCGCGGTAGAAGACGCGGCCGGGAGTGCCGCCGTACCGGCCCTGGGAGACGACCGCGGCCAGGATTTCGAGGCGCTTGCCCTTGTGGAAGGTGTAGGTGCTGGGGTACGGCTCGGACTGGGCCCGGACCAGGCGTTCGAGGTCCTCCGCCGGCCAGGTCCAGTCGATGCGGCTGTCCTCGATGGACCGCTTGTGGAAGAAGCTCGCCTGGGACCGGTCCTGCTTGGTGAACTCCGTCTGCCCGGCGGCGATGAGGCCGAGCGCGCCGATGGTGACCGGGGAGATGAGGTCGACGGTCTTGTGGAAGAGGTCGGTGGCGGTGTCCGTCGGTCCGACCGGAACCGCCTCCTGCCGGACGATGTCGCCGGCGTCGAGTTCGTCGTTCATCATGTGCGCGGTGACGCCCACTTCGGGCTCGCCGTTGATCAGGGCCCAGATCAGCGGGGAGAAGCCGGCGTACTTCGGCAGCAGGGCGTCGTGGACGTTCAACGTGCCGTGGCGCGGCAGGCGGAAGATGCGCGGAGGGATCCACGTCCGCCAGTTGTTCGCCACGATGATGTCCGGGTCGACCTCCTTGAGGCGCTCGAACAGCTCGTCGTCGTCAGGGCGGTTGCGGAGCAGCACCGGGACGCCGTGCTCTTCGGCGAGTTCGGCGACGGAGTCACTCCAGATCTTCTCGTACGCGTGCTCGCTCTTGGGGTGCGTCACGACCAGTACCACGTCGTGTTCGGAGTCCAGGAGGGCTTGCAGGGTGCGGTGCCCCCAGGTCTGGTAGCCGAACATGACGACCCGCATGGGGTTCCTCCTCGAAGCAGGGGATGGCCGAGCAGCAAGTAAAGCAAGGCTTACCTTAGCCTGCAACGGGCCCATCTGATCTTTCAGTTGGCGAGTACGGATGGTCGGGCGGCGCTATCGACAGTCTCATGGGTTTAGCTTAGGCTCACCTAAGTTGTCGCCATGTCGCTCCGTCGGCGTGGCCACCGCGACTTCCCCATGCCTGACAGGCGATTGCCCCGCACGATGGGAGTGACATGTCACAGGTTCTTCCTGGTGACGCTCTACCGGTCCACGACCTCATTGGTATCGGCTTCGGGCCGTCCAATGTGGCCATGGCGATCGCACTCAGCGAGCACAACGCACGCGTCGGTGGGCGAGAGACGATCAACGCCCAATTCTTCGAGCAGCAGCCACGCTTCGGCTGGCACCGAGGAATGCTGATCGACGACGCCACCATGCAGGTGTCCTTCCTCAAGGACCTGGTGACGCTGCGGAACCCGGCCAGTGAGTTCAGCTTCCTCTGCTATCTGAAGAGCAAGGGGCGGCTGATCGACTTCATCAACCACAAGAACCTCTTCCCGCTGCGGGTCGAGTTCCACGACTACTTCGAATGGGCCGCGGCCAAGGTCGAGGACATGGTCTCCTACGGCCACGAGGTCGTCGGCATCGTGCCCGTCGTCCGCGATGGAGCCGTGGAGTACTTGGACGTGACGGTCCGGTCGGGGGAGGGGCTCGCCGTCCACCGCGCGCGCAACCTCGTCATCGGTACCGGGCTGCGTCCCCTCATGCCCGAGGGCGTGGAACGCGGCGACCGCGTCTGGCACACCTCTGAACTGCTGGCGAAGGCCGACGAGCTGGAGGGCACCTCGCCCTCTCGGTTCATCGTCGTGGGCGCCGGGCAGAGTGCCGCCGAGAACGTCGCCTACTTGCACCGCCGTTTCCCCGGGGCCGAGGTGTGCGCGGTCTTCTCCCGCTACGGCTACAGCCCCGCCGACGACAGCGGTTTCGCCAACCGGATCTTCGACCCCGGGGCGGTCGACGACTACTTCGCCGCGCCCGAGAACGTGAAGCGCCGGCTGATGGACTACCACGGCAACACCAACTACTCCGTGGTGGACATCGACCTGATCGACGACCTTTACCGGCAGATGTACCAGGAGAAGGTTCTCGGCGTCGAGCGGCTGCGCTTTCTCAACGTGTCCCGGCTCGCCGACGTCAAGGAGACGCCGATGCAGGTCCGTGCCACCGTGAAGTCCCTCGTCACCGGCGAGGAGACGCTTCTGGACGCGGACGTCGTGGTCTTCGCCACCGGCTACAGTCCGGCCGACCCCCTGGGCCTCCTCGGCGAAGTCGCCGACCGCTGCCTCAGGGACGACGAGGGCCGCTTCCGCGTCGAGCGTGACTACCGCATCGTGACGGACCCCGGGCTGCGCTGCGGCATCTATCTGCAAGGCGGCACGGAGCACACGCACGGCATCACATCCTCTCTGCTGTCCAACACCGCGATCAGGGTCGGCGAGATCCTGGACTCGCTCCTCGACAGGGGCGTCACATCCGCATTCGGGCAGGCCCGGCCGGCTGCCGACGGCGTCGGCAGCACCGCCCGGTAGGGATGACGTACTGAGACATGGGCACGACTGCGATTGAGCGCCCCTTGGCCAGGGGCACGACAGAGGCCCGACGGCGGCGGGTTGTGGGCATGGGCACGCTGGTGGCGCTCCTCGTGATCGCGGGGGCGGTGTCGCTGGCCGTCGGTGCGCGCGCGTTGAGTCCCGGCGAGGTGTGGCACGGGTTGTTCGCGGCGCCGGACTCCGACCAGCGCCTCACCGAGATCAGGCTCATCGTGCGCACCGTGCGGGTGCCCCGGACGGTGCTCGCGATCGTGGCGGGCATCGCCCTGGGCGTCGGCGGGGCGTTGATCCAGGGGTACACGCGGAACCCGATCGCCGACACGGGCCTGCTGGGGGTGAACGCCGGTGCCTCGTTCGCCGTGGTGTCGGTGATCGCCCTGTTCGGGTTCACCGACCCGTTCCAGTACGTCTGGTTCGCCTTCCTGGGGGCGGCGGTCGCCGGTGTGGTGGTGTTCGGGCTGGCGAGCATCGGCCGGGGGGCCGGCAACCCGTTGACGCTCGTACTGGCCGGACAGGGGATCACGGTGTTCCTGACGGCGATGACCACGGCGGTCGCGCTGTCGGACCAGGCGTCGCTGAACGCGCTGCGGTTCTGGAACGCGGGCTCCGTGGCCGGTGCCGGATTCGATGTCATCCGGCCGGTGACCCTGTTCATCGCCGTCGGGCTGGTGCTGGCGCTGACCACGCTGCCCGCCCTCAACCTGCTCAATCTGGGTGACGACGTGGCGCGGGGGCTGGGCGTGAACATCGCGCTGAGCCGGACCGTCGGCATCGTCGCCATCACCCTGCTGGCGGGCGCGGCGACGGCGGCGTGCGGCCCCATCGCGTTTCTCGGACTGATGGTGGCCCATGTGGCCCGGTATCTGACCGGGCCGGACTACCGCTGGCTGGTGCCGTACGCGGGTCTGCTCGGGGCCGTCGTCCTCCTGGTCTGCGACATCGTGGGGCGCTTGGTGGTGCGGCCGGGTGAGTTGGACGCGGGTGTTGTCGTAGCTCTCCTGGGCGCCCCGTTCTTCGCGGCCCTGGTGTGGCTCGGAAAGTTCAAGAACACATGAGCGGGACGGATGTGAAGCGATCGGTGGCACCGGGCGTACGGCTCGGCCAGGTGTCGTTCGTGTGGCGGCCCTGGCTGGTGAGCGTCACGCTGCTGTTGGCCGCGGCCACCTTCCTGGTGTTCTGCCTGTCCATCGGCGTCGGGGACTTCCCCATCGGCCTGTCCCGGGTGATCGCCACGATCCTCGGCGGGGGCGAGCGGGTCGACGAGTTCGTGATCATGGACTTGCGGATGCCGCGTGCCCTGGCCGGGCTCATCGTGGGGGTCGCGCTGGGGGTGTCCGGGGCACTGACTCAGTCCATCGCCCGCAATCCGCTGGCCAGCCCGGACATTCTGGGAGTCACCGGGGGCGCCGGCGCGGTCGCGGTGTTCCTGGTGACGGTGTCGGGCGGGACCGCCGCGGCGGTCGTCAGCGCCGTGGGCCTGTCCGCGGCGGCGCTCGCGGGCGGTCTAGGAACCGGACTGCTGGTGTACTTCCTGGCGTGGCGGCGCGGTATCGACGGCTTCCGGCTCATCCTCATCGGCATCTCGGTGAGCGCCGTGATGGAGGCGATCACCACATGGCTGCTGGCCACGGCCGACATCAAGGACGTGGCCCGAGCCCAGGCGTGGCTGGTCGGCTCGCTGGAGGGCCGCTCGTGGGGCGAGGTCCGGGTGGCGCTGTGGTGCACGCTCGTCCTCCTGGTCGTCGTGTCCTGTGTCGCGTTCCAGTTCAAGCCGATGCACTTGGGCGACGAGGTCGCCGCCGGCCTGGGCGTCCGGTACTCGATGGTGCGGGCGGTCCTGTTGTTGTGCGCGGTCCTGCTGGCCGCTGTGGCGGTGAGCGCCGCGGGCCCGGTCCCGTTCGTCGCGCTGGTGGCGCCGCAGGTGGCGATGCGTCTGGCGAGGTGCCCGACGCCGCCGTTGGTGGCCTCCGGCATGGTGGGAGCGTCGCTGCTGATCGGTTCGGACCTGGTCGCGCGCACGGCGCTGCCGATCACCCTCCCGGTCGGCGTGGTCACCGCCGCGATCGGCGGCCCCTTCCTCGTCTGTCTGCTGGTGCGGGCGAACCTCAGATAGATGGCAATGACGTCAGGCAACACCTTGATACAGGGGGGCTTGTGAGCGCCGAGCACATCACCGACATCGAGTCCGCGGCCCAGGGCGATACGCGGCTCGCGGCCAGAGGCGTCACGGTCGGGTACGGCGGCCGGACCGTCATCGAAAACCTGGACGTGACGATCCCGCCCGGCGTGATCACCACGATCATCGGTCCCAATGGCTGTGGCAAGTCCACCCTGTTGCGCACCCTGACACGGCTGCTCAAACCGGCCGAGGGGGCCGTCGTACTGGACGGGGAGGACATCGCGGGGCTCAGGACCAGGGACGTGGCGAAGAAGTTGGGCCTGCTGCCGCAGGCGCCGGTCGCGCCGGAGGGGCTGACGGTGGCCGACCTGGTCGCGAAGGGGCGTCATCCGCATCAGAGCTGGCTGCGGCAGTGGTCGTCGGACGACGCCGGTGTCGTGGAGCGCGCGCTGGCCATGACCGGAGTGTCGGATCTGGCCGACCGCCCGGTCGACTCGCTGTCCGGCGGGCAGCGCCAGCGGGTCTGGATCTCGATGACCCTGGCCCAGGGCACCGATCTGCTGCTCCTCGACGAGCCGACCACCTACCTGGACCTGGCGCACGCGATCGACGTGCTCGACCTGGTGGACGACCTGCACGAGTCGGGCCGCACGGTGGTCATGGTGCTGCACGACCTCAATCTGGCCACGCGGTACAGCGACAACCTCATCGTGATGCGGGCGGGTTCGATCCTGGCGCAGGGGCACCCGCGCGACGTGATCACCGCCGAGTTGCTGGACGAGGCATTCGGGCTGCGTGCCACGGTCATTGACGACCCGGTGGGTGATCGGCCGCTCATCGTGCCGATCGGCCGTACCCATGTCCGGCCCGGCCAGGTTCCGGTAAGGACTTCACAAGTAAGGCTAGGCTAGCCTCACTTCCACGGGATAAGGTTTGCCTGCCCTTGGTCAGGGGTGTAACGGACGGCGCGATAGCAAGGGATTCCGGATGCTTCTCCATCGAACGACGCGTATGGCGCCATGGCGGCGGTTGGCGGCGGCGCTGTCCGCGGCGGCCCTCGGCGTCGGCCTCCTCGCGGGATGTGGTTCCGACTCGGCGGACGAAGCGAGTGACGACGCCCCCGCCGCCGCCTCCGGCACATTCCCGGTCACCGTGGAGCACGCGTTCGGATCCACGAAGATCACCAAGGCTCCCCAGCGGGTCGTCTCCGTCGGTTACACGGACGACCAGGCCATGCTGGCGCTCGGTGTCAGACCGGTCGGCATGGTCGACCAGTACCCGAACCCGGCGGGCAAGAAGCCGGACATCAACACCCAGTGGCCCTGGGTGAAGGACAAGTGGGGCGACACCCGGCCCGAGGTCGTCATGAAGAACGGCGACTCCGGCCCCAACTACGAGAAGATCGCGGCCCTGCGGCCGGACCTGATCGTCGCGGTCTACTCCGAGATCGACAAGGCCGCCTACGACAAGCTCTCCCAGATCGCCCCGACCGTCGGCCGTACCAAGGGCGAGAAGGAGCCGTTCAGCGCCCCCTGGCAGGACAACGCCGGGCAGATCGCCAAGGCGCTGGGCAAGGAGGACGAGGGCAGCAGGCTGGTGAAGGGGATCCAGGACAAGCTCGACACGGCCAAGAAGGCGCATCCGGAGTTCGCGGACCAGACCGCCGTCGCGTTGTCCTGGTACAAGAACTCGGTGGCGCCGTTCACCTCCACCGATGTGCGCGGACGGCTGCTGACGGGCATTGGCTTCACCTACCAGACCAAGATCGACAAGGCCGCGGACGGGAAGTTCTTCACCGTCCTTTCCCCCGAGCGCGTCGACCTGGTCGACGTCGACCGCGTCTTCGTCATCAACGACAAGACGGACCAGCGGGCGCTGAAGAAATTCCAGTTGTTCACCAACCTGGACGCCGTGAAGAAGGGCAAGGTGTCGTATCTGCTGGACAGCGAGGGCCCGGCCGTCGGCGCGGCCATCTCCCAGGGCACCCTGCTGTCCCTGCCGTACGCGATCGACGAACTCGTCAAGTCGGCCGGCCGGGGGTGAGCACCACTGACGTGCGTGTCACCCCGGCGACCCTGCGTACGGCGACCGGACGCGTGGCCACCCGATGGGTCACGGCGCACTGCCGCGAGATGCCCTGGCTGACGGCCGCCACCGTGCTCACCACGGTGGCCGGGGCGGCGCTCCAGGTGCTCCCGGTGCTGCTGCTCGGCCGGGTGGTCGACGGGGTGGTCGAGGGTGAACCGCGCTCGGCCCTGGTCACGATCGGGGTGCTGATGGGGGCCGCCGCGCTGCTCGGCGCGGCGGCCGCCGCGGCGTCGACCTATCTCATCGGGCGGCTCGGCGCGGATCTGCTCGCGGGACTGCGGGAAGGCGCCGTCCGTGCGGTGCTGGGGATGCCGAGCGCCCGGATCGAGCAGGTCGGCCGGGGAGACGTGCTGTCCAGGGTCGGTGACGACGTGGCCGTGCTGTCCAAGGGCATCCGCACCGCCGTCCCCACCGTGTTCTCGGCGGGGGTGCTGGTCCTCATCGCAACGGTCGGCATGTTCGGACTGGACTGGCGGCTCGGCCTCGCGGGCGCCGGCGCGCTGCCCGCGTACGCGCTGGCCCTGCGCTGGTACCTGCCCCGGTCCGCCCCGCTCTACCAGAAGCAGCGGGCGGCCCAGGCAGACCGCGCACAGGCGTTGATCAGTGGCCTGAACGGGATCGACACGGTCCGGGCGTACCGCCTCGAGGGCGCCTTCCGCGAGCAGGTCACCAGCGAGTCGTGGCGAGTGCGCAATTTCGGTATCGAGGTGTTCCGGTTCTTCGGCCGGTTCGTCGGCAGGGAGAACCGCGCCGAGTTCATCGGTCTTGTCCTGATCATCGTGGTGGGGTACGCCCTGCTGGAGACCGATGCCGCAAGCCTGGGCGAGGTGTCGTCGGCCCCGCTGATGTTCCATCGGCTGTTCACCCCGCTGGGCTCCATCATGTTCACCTTCGACGAGGCACAGAAGTCGGGGGCGAGCCTGACCCGGCTGGTCGGCGTGGTCGGGGAGGCCGCGGAGGACCGGCTGGTGGGCGACGCGGCCGTCGCACCGGTGGACGCCGTGCCGTACCCGGTGACGGTGAAGGGGCTGACGTTCCGCTATCCCGACGCCGAGGATCCGGTCCTCCGGGACGTCAGCCTGACGATCCCGGCGGGCGGCTCGCTCGCGCTGGTGGGGGCGACGGGCGCGGGCAAGACGACCCTCGCCGCGCTGATCGCGGGCATCGGAACCCCGCAGGCCGGGTCGGTGCACATCGGGCCGACCGACCTCGCCGGTCTGGACGAGGCCGGGGCGCGGGCCATGGTGAGCATCCTGACGCAGGACACGCATGTGTTCTCCGGTCCGCTCGCCGACGACCTGCGGCTGGCCGCGCCGGAGGCGACCGACGCCGAGCTGATGGACGCGTTGCGCACGGTCGGCGCCGATGGATGGGCCGACGCGCTGCCCGACGGGCTGAACACCCTGGTCGGCGAGGGCGGAGAGCGGCTGGACGTCACCAAGGTCGCCCAGATCGCCTTGGCCCGGCTGGTGCTGGCCCGGTCGCCGGTGGTGGTGCTCGACGAGTCGACCGCGGAGGCGGGCAGCGAGGGCGCCGCCGAGCTGGAGCGGGCCGTGCTGGCCGCGTGCTCGGGCCGGACCACGTTGTTCGTGGCGCACCGGCTGACCCAGGCGATGGCGGCGGACCGGATCGCCGTGCTGGACACGGGACGCGTGGTGGAGCAGGGAACCCACGAGGAGCTGGTGGCCCTGGGCGGCCGGTATGCGCGCCTGTGGCGGGCCTGGCGAGAAGGCAGTTAGCCACCCCTGATTCAGAAGAGCTTTTCATGACGCGGAAGGGATGCTGAGTCATCGATGGTGGAACCGAGCGCTCGTCGCGTACTGCTTTCTCCCACACATGTCGCCGACGTACGCCGGCGGATCGGTGACTTCTCGGACCGGACCATCGCCGAGGCGTGCGCCATCGCGCTGTCGTACTGGGCAACGGGCCGGAGCCCCCACGACATCGACCTCACCCCCGGCACGCTGTTCGCCGACATCCTCGGATGGGTCGACAACGGCGGTACGGCGCCTGACGGTTGGGAGGTCGGCGCGGACGAGCGGAGCATCGTCCTCCCGGGCGGCGTTGGGCCGGCCGATGCGCAGCTCGCACTGGACGACCTGGCCGAATTCCCGGACCGGCCCATCGGCACCATCGGCCCGGCCGGCGTGGCGGCGAGGCTCGAGGCCCTGGCCGGGTGGAACGACACCGAGACCGACCGGGTCCGCCCGACCATCGTGGAGATGTTCCGCGAGCAGGCGCGGACCAGGCCGGACGCCGTCGCCATCGTCGACGAGCGCCGGTCGCTGACCTACCGTGAGGCGGCCGGGCTGGCCGGCCAGCTGGCCCACCACCTCATCGCACGCGGACTTGGCCCCGAACAGGTCGTCGGCATCTCGCTGCGCCGCTCCGCCGACATGGTGATCGGGCTGCTCGCCGTACTCCAGGCGGGGTGCGCGTTCGTGCCGCTCGATCCGAAGTGGCCGGCCGCGCGCCGGGCCGTCGTCATCGAGGACGCCAAGGTCGTGGTGCAGCTCAACGACTCGGGGGAACGCGATCCGGCCGAACCGGAGGCCGTGGCCGTCGACCTCGGCGACTGGCGCTTCGGTTCCCACCCCACGGAGGGCACCGCGGTCGCCGTCCCCGGCGACGCCCTGGCATACGTGATCTTCACGTCCGGTTCGACGGGGCGGCCCAAGGGCGCGATGATCCGGCACGCGGCGATCAGTGAACGCCTGCTGTGGCAGATCAACGAGATCCTGGGCTTCGGCCACGACGACGCATCGCTGTTCAAGGCGCCGTTGTCCTTCGACATCTCCATCAACGAGATCTTCCTGCCGCTGGTGTCCGGCGCCAGGCTGGTGATCCTGCGGCCCGACGGCGAACGCGATCCGCACCACCTGCTGAGCGTGATCGCCGAACAGCGCGTCACCTTCACGTATCTGGTGTCGTCCATGCTGGACGTGCTGCTGGAGATCGCGGGCGACTCCGGGAGGCTGGACAGCCTGCGGCACGTGTGGTGCGGCGGGGAGGTGCTGACCCCGGAGCTGTACGAGAGGTTCCGCACCAAGCTCGACATCCCCATGTACCACGGCTACGGCCCGGCCGAGACGACGATCGGCGTCTCGCACGTCATCTACCGGGGGGCGGCGGAACGGCTGTCGACGTCGATCGGCAAGGCCAACCCCAACACCCAGCTGTATGTGCTGGACGACGAACTGCGCCCGGTCCCGGTCGGGGCCGGCGGCGAACTCTACGTGGGCGGGTTCCTTCTGGGACGCGGATACGTGGGCGCGCCCGGCCTGACGGCGTCCCGGTTCGTGGCGAACCCCTTCGCCGCGGACGGGTCCCGGCTGTACCGGACCGGTGACCTCGCGCGGTACACCCCGGACGGATCGCTCGACTTCCTCGGCCGGGCCGACAACCAGATCAAGATCCGCGGTATGCGGCTGGAGATCGAGGACGTCGAGGTCGGTCTCGCGGAGCACCCCGGAGTACGGCACACCTGCGTCGTCGCGAAGAAGAACGCGACAGGCGGCACCTACCTGGTGGGGTATGTGATCCCGGCCACCGGCAGCGAGGAGCTGAGGGCGGCCGAGGTCAAGGCGTGGGCCACCGAACACATGGTGGAGTACATGGTGCCCACCCATGTCGTCGTGATGACGGAGTTCCCGCTCACCGCGAACGGCAAGCTCGACCGGGGCGCGTTGCCGGAGCCCGCGGTCCCGGCGGGCTCGCTCGTACACCCCACCACCGAGAACGAGCACGCGGTGTGCGCGGCCGTCGCGGCGGTGCTGCGGCTCGACGAGGTCGGTGTCGACCAGGACTTCTTCCAACTCGGCGGAGACAGCATCCTGGCGATCTCCCTGCTGAGCGCACTGCGCGACGCGGGGCTCTACGTCACGGCACGGCAGATCTTCACCCACAGCAGCGTGGGGGCACTGGCAGCGGTGGCGAGCCGCGAAGACGTCTCCACCGTGGACCACCGCGATGTCGCGACCGGTTCCGTCGTGGGATCGCCCATCGTGCAGTGGCTCGGGGACACCACGGACGCGATTCGTGGCTTCGTGCAGTCGGTCGTGCTGAATACCCCGGCGGACCTGACCGCCGACGCGCTCGACGAGATCCTCACCGCCCTGATCCAGCGGCACGACATGCTGCGCGCCAAGCTGGTGCGCGGCGAACGCTGGAGCTTCGACATCCCGGAGGCGGACCAGGCCGCTCCGGGATGGCAGGAGAGCGACCGGCCGCTCGACGAGTGTGTGGCGCTCGCCACCGAAGGGCTGGACCCGGCGGGCGGCGTGATGCTGCGTGCGGTCTGGCGCCGCCGGGCGCGGCAGCTGGTCCTGATCGCCCATCACGTGGTGATCGACGGAGTGTCCTGGCGGATCCTGATGGACGACCTGGCCACCGCATGGCGGCAGCTCACCTCGGGTGCGCCGATCGAGCTGCCCCCGGTGGGCACGTCGTTCAGGCGCTGGACGCAGTTGCTGGAGCGCGCGGCGTTCGACGCGGACAGCTCCTCCTACTGGCGTCCCCTGCCGGGAGAGGACCGACTGCTGGGCAGGCGCGCGCTCTCCACGGCCGACACGGTGGCGGCGGAGCGGCTCCAGGCCATCTCGGTCGGCCCCGGGGTCACGGCCGCGCTGCTGGGCGAGATACCCGCGAAGTTCCACGCGGGTGTCAACGACGTACTGCTGACCGGACTCGCCGTCGCCCTCGCCCGGTGGCGCCGCGACCTGGGGCAGGAGCAGACCTTCGCCCACATCGAACTGGAGGGCCACGGCCGCGAAGGACAGTTCGTGGCGGGCTCCGCCGGCTTCGAGCCCGCGCTGTCGCGGACCGTGGGCTGGTTCACCACCCTGTTCCCGGTGACCGTGGATCCCGGCGCGGCGGCCGACTTCACCGCCCCCGAGTACCTGACCGCCGCGCTCAAGGCGGTCAAGGAAGACCTCGCCCGCGTGCCGGACAACGGCGTCTCGTACGGCGCGCTGCGGTACCTGACCCGCGTCGAGTTCGACACGCCCGCACCACAGGTGCTCTTCAACTACCTGGGCCGCTTCGACGCGGGAGCCACCGGCAACTGGCAACTCGCGGGCACGACTGACCAGTTGGGCGAGAAGCGCGATCCGGGGATGCGGCTGCCGCGCTCCCTGGAGTTCAACGCGATCGCCGAACCCGCCGCCACCGGCGAGTACGAACTGGTCACCACCATCTCCTGGCCCGACGGCATGTTCACCGACGAGGACATCGCGACCCTCGGCGGGTATTTCCGGACGGCCCTGGCCGGGCTGGCCTCGCTCGACCGGGGCGGCCACACTCCCAGCGACTTCGCGCTCGTGCCCCTTACGCAGGCCGACGTCGAGGCCCTGGACGGCCCGGCGCTGCGCGACATCCTGCCGCTGACCCCGTTGCAGGAGGGCCTGTACTTCCACTCCGTCTTCGACGACGACTCGGCCGGCGCCTACGTCGAACAGCAGCTGCTGACACTGGACGGCGCGGTGGACGCCGACCGGCTCGCGGCGGCGGCCACCCGGGTGCTCACGCTGTACCCGAACCTGGCCGCACGGTTCGTGGCCCTCGCCGACGGCCGTGTGGTCTCCATCCTGGAGAGCGGTGTGGAAGCGCCCTTCAGCACGGTGGACCGCCCCGGCGTCACCGACGATGAGGTCCGCGACCTGGCCGAGCGGGACCGACGGGCCGGGTTCGACCTGGCCAACGGCCCGCTGATGCGGTACACGCTCATCCGCGGGGGTCCCGGCCGGAACGTCCTGGTGCAGACTGTGCACCACATCATCGCCGACGGCTGGTCGGTGCCGCCCATGCTCCGGGCGCTGCTCGCCGAATACCATGCGCCGGGGACCGGGTACCCGGCCGTCGGCTTCTCCGAATACGTGCGCCGGCTCGCCGGACGTGACGACGACGAGAGCGACCGCGTATGGCGCGAACAGCTCGCCGGGCTGCCCGGCCCCTCGCTGGTCGCCGAGGGCCACACCCCGTCCGACCGGTTCGCCGACACCGCCGTGGAGCCGGAGGACGACATCGACGCGGCCGTCCGGGCGGCCGGTGTGCCGCTGAGCGTGGCCGTGCACAGCGCTTGGGCGGTGACCCTGGGCTCCGTCCTGCACGGCACGGACGTGGTGTTCGGTTCCACGGTGTCCGGGCGTGACGCCGAGTTGCCCGGCATCGAGGACATGGTGGGTCTGTTCATCAATACGATCCCCGTGCGGGCCCGTTGGACCCGTACCACCACGGCGCGTGATCTGCTCGCCTCGGTGCGGGAACACCAGAGCGCGGTCCTGCCGCACCAGCATGTCTCGCTGGCCGGGATCGGCCGCCAGGCCGGCGTGGGCACCCTGTTCGACACCCTGGTGGTGTTCGACGTGGCGACCGATGTGGACGCCCTGCGGCGGCCCGACGACACGCTGGTCATCACCGGCATCGTCAACGAGGGCGCCCCGCACTACCCGTTGACGCTGGTGGTGGAGCGCGCACTGGACGGCCGTCCGCGCTTCAACCTGATCTACGACGGCGAACTGCTGCGGGAGCCGGGCGCCCAGGCGATCCTGCGCGCGTTCGCCCACACGTTCACCCGCCTGCTCACCCGGCCGGACGTCCCTGTCGGCGACCTGACGCCCGAGAGCGACCGGCGTCCCGAGCGGATCACCCCGACGACCCTGGGAGCACTGTTCGACGCCACCGCGCACCGCGACCCGGCCGCCACCGCCGTGACCCAGTGCGCCCTCGACGGCGGCACCCGGTCCCTGACCTACGGCGAACTGGCCGACGCGAAGGACGAGTTGGCCTGGACCCTGCGTGCCGCCGGTATCCGGCCCGGCAAACGGGTCGCCGTCGCCGTCCCACGCTCCGTCGAGCAGGTGGTCGCCCTGGTCGCGATCGTCACCGCGGGCGGCGCGTATGTACCGCTGGACCTGGCTTACCCGGACGACCGGCTGGAGTACCTCCTCGCCGACGCCGCTCCGCAGGTCGTTCTCGTGGACCGTGAGCAGCGGGACCGCTTCACGCGGCTGCTGGCCCGCGCGGGTGTGCCGGCCCGTGTGCTGGTTCAGGGAGACGAGCCGCCGCAGGCCGATACGGAGGCCGGGCCGGAGGTGAGGTGGCACGACCCCGCGTACGTCATCTACACGTCCGGCTCGACCGGCAGACCCAAGGGTGTCGTCGTCCCGCACTCCAGCGTGGTGACGCTGCTCGCGAACACCCGGCCGGACATGGACTTCGGACCGCACGACGTATGGGTCCAGTTCCACTCCTTCTCCTTCGACTTCGCGGTCTGGGAACTGTGGGGCGCGCTGGCGCACGGCGGTGAGCTGCTGGTGCCGGAGTACGGGCTGACCCGCTCGCCGGTCGACTTCCACCGGCTGGTCCGCGAGCGCGGCGTGACCGTGCTCAACCAGACGCCGTCGGCGTTCTACCAGTTCATCGAGGCCGACCGGCATACGGGCGAGCCGTTGCCCGCGCTGCGCCGGATCATCTTCGGCGGCGAGGCGCTGGACCTCGGGCGGCTGCGCGGCTGGATCGAGCGGCACGGCACCGGATCGCCCGAACTGGTCAATATGTACGGCATCACCGAGACCACCGTCCATGTCACCCACCGGGTGCTGACCGACGAGGACTTCGGCGCCGATGACGACGTGAGCCCGATCGGCGGCCCGATCCCCGGCCTGGCCATCCATCTGCTCGACGACCGGCTCCGGCCGGTGCCGCCGGGCCGAGTGGGCGCCATCTACGTCGCCGGCGACCAGGTGTCCCTCGGCTACCTGGGCAGGCCGGGGCTCACCGCGGGCCGTTTCGTGGCGAACCCGTTCATGGGCGACGGCTCCCGCATGTACCACACGGGCGACCTGGCCATCCGCACCCTCGACGGTGAGCTGGAGTTCACCGGACGCACCGACGACCAGGTCCAACTCAGGGGATTCCGCATTGAGTTGGCGGAGGTGGAAGGCGTGGTCAGGGAGCTCGACGGTGTGGTCGACGTGGCCGTCACGGTGGCTGAGAGCGGGGACCACTTGGTCGCTCATGTCGTGGGCCAGGTGCCGGACGACCTTGGCGATCTGCTGTCCACGAAACTGCCTGGGCACATGATGCCGGGGCGGGTTCTGCCGGTCGAGGCATTGCCGTTGACCGTCAACGGCAAGCTCGACCGGAGAGCGTTGACAGAGAGCGCCGCGACGGGGCCTTCTTCGTCTGACCGTACGTCATGGCTGGGCGCGCAGTTCCCCGCGCCCCTGCGGGGCGCACCCGCAGCCGAAGACGCCGCGCTCGACGCGCTGGTCCGTATCTTCACCGAGACGCTGCCAGGCGCCGCTGCTGGCGCCGACACCGACTTCTTCCGCGCCGGAGGCGACAGCATCGTCGCCATCACCGTGATCAACCGGGCCAGGGCGCTCGGCCTGACGATCGCGCCACGGGACGTGTTCCTGTTCAGGACACCGCGTGCGCTCGCCGAGCACCTGGGAACGCGCACCCCGCAGGCCGCCCCGGCACCCGCGCCCGCCCGCCGCGAGGACGGCCCGCTGACCCCGACGCCGATCATCCTGCGCCAGCGGGAACTGGGCGGCTCGCTCGCCCGGTTCGCCCAGGCCAGAACGCTGGTGGCCCCGGAGGGTACCGAATTCGCCGAGGTCGAGCGCGCCGCGAACGCCGTCGTGGCCGCGCACCCGGCCCTCCGGCTGCGGCTGCGCGTCGAGCATGGAGTGTGGGCCCTGCGCACCGAGCCCTCCGTCGAGATGACGGTCGTACGGGCGAACACGGCCGACGCGACGGCCGTGGCGAACCAGGCCGCCGGACGGCTCGATCCCGAGTCCGGGAACGTGGTCGCGTTCTCGTGGCTGGCGGCGAGCCGGACCCTGGTGGTCACCGTGCACCACCTCGCCGTCGACTCGGTGTCCTGGCTGGTCCTGCTGGACGACCTGGCCGCTGCCCTGCGCGGGGAGACCCTGCCCCCGCCGACCACGTCGTACGCCGAGTACGCCGAAGCGCTGACCCTCCAAGCCACCCATGCCATCGACGACCTCGGACACTGGGTCACCACCCTCCAGGCGCCCGAACTGCTGCCTGCCATAGGCGAGTTGCGTGAGACCGCCGTCGTACTCGCCCCCGACGTGAGCGACCGCGTGACGCGTACCGCGCCCGCGGCACTCGGCGTCGGCCTCACCGAGCTGCTGTGCGGCGCGCTGCGCACCGCGCTGACCCACATCCAGCCATCGCCCACCGATCTCGCGATCGAGCTGGAGCGGCACGGCCGGGTCCCGGCGCTGGAGCACCACGACTACACCCGCACGGTCGGCTGGTTCACCTCCATCGCGCCCGTACGGCTCACGGCGCACACCGACCCCGTCGCGGCGGCGTACGAGGTGGCCGAGTGTCAGCCGGACGAGCGGGGGCACGTCGCCTACGGCCAACTCAGGTACCTCACCCCGCAGACGGCCCCGCTGTTCACCGCACGCCCCCAGGTGCTGTTCAACTATCTCGGCCGAGGCGGCGAGTCCCAGGCGCTGCGCCTCACCGGCGGCGATCAGGGCAGCCCGTACGCCGTCGAGGTCAACGCCTGGACCGACGCGGCCACCGGAAGCCTGCACACGGACTTCACCCTCGCCGAGGGCATCCCGGACGAGATCACCGAACACTGGCGGCGCGCACTGGAACACATCGCGGACGCCTCCGCGACGGCCGAGCGCACGGCACCGGTCACCCCACTCCAGCGGGGCCTGTTCTTCCAGGCCCAGATGGCGGGCCCGGCCGGACACTATGTCGCCCAGAGCTGGTTCACCTTCGACCGGCGCCTGGACACCGACGCGCTGGCCGAGGCGATGGCGTATGTGATCGAGCGGTACCCGGTCGTGGGCGCCGGCTTCACCACCGACGACGACGGAAACCCGGTCCAGGTCCTGGGGGCGGGCCGCCGGGCCGATGTCCGCACGGTCGCGCTCTCCACGGACGCGGAGGTCGAGGCCCTGCGTACCCGGGACCGCGACACCGGATTCGACCCGGGTGAGCCGCCGCTGATCCGGATGACGGTGGTGCGTCTGCCCGACGACCGCGACGGGCTGCTGCTCAGCTACCACCTGCTGCTGTGGGACGGCTGGTCCCGCGAGATCGTGCTGCGGGACCTGTTCGACGCCTACCAGGCCGTCCTCGCGGGCGAGTTGCCCGCCCCGGTCCCGGCCACGCCCAGCTTCGAGGACCACGCACGGGCGCTCGACGCCAGGGACTCCGCCGTATCGGAGCGCTTCTGGGCGGAGCACCTGGCCGGTCTCCCCGGGCCGACGCTGCTCGCCGGACCGGCGCCCGCCCTGTCGGACGATCTGCCGGCCGCCCTCGTGCACACGCTGTCCGCCGAGCTGTCGGATCTGCTGCGGGAAGCGGCCAAGGCGCACGGCGTCACGCTGAACTCGGTGCTGACCGGCGCGTTCGGCCTCCTGCTGGGCGCCCGTACGGGCCGTAGCGATGCCGTGTTCGGCGTGACCGTCTCCGGCCGGGAGGGCGAGGGCCTGGACGGCATCGTCGGCGTACTGCTCAACACCGTGCCCATGTGGACGCGGGCCCGGCCGGACGACACGGTCGGCGGGTATCTCTCGGCCGTCCAGGAGGCCAGGGTCGAGGCGATGGTCCACGAGCACCTGGGGCTCGGCGAGATCCAGCGGGCCAGTGGGCACGACACCCTGTTCGACAACCTGTTCGTGCTCCAGAACTTCCTGGACATGGACGCGTTCGCCGAGATGAACGCCAGGCACGGCATCACCTCGGTGGCAGCCGATGACTCCACCCACTACCCGTTCACCTGGGTCGTCACGCCGGGCGACCGGCTCACGGTCAAGCTGGAGTACCGCGACGAGGACACCGGCAACGCCCGCCGTCTCCTCGACGACTACCTGCGTGTGCTCGAAGACCTGGCCCGGTCGGCCGGCCCGGTCGGCGCCCTGCCCGGCCTGGGACCGGAGCCCTCGCCCGAGACGCGTACGGACATCGGCACGGACACCGTGGTCGACCGGTTCGACCAGGCGGCGGACCGCGACCCGCAGCGGGTGGCGCTCGTCGCCCATGGCTCGGCCATGACCTTCGCCGAGCTGCGGGACCGCAGCCGCGCCGTGGCCGGTGTGCTCGCCGGGCGCGGCATCGGCCCCGAGACGACCGTGGGCCTCGCGATCCCGCGCTCCCGCGACTCGATCGTGGCGCTGTTCGCCGTGCTGCGCGTCGGCGCCGCGTACGTTCCGCTGGAGCTGGACCACCCGGACGAGCGGATCGCCGCGATCGTCGCGGACGCCCGCCCTGATGTGACTCTCACCGTGAGCGCCGTGTCGCCCCGGCTGACCGGCGACCTGATCGAGCTGGACCGGCCCCTCCCCGAGGCCGAGCCGTTTGTGACGTTCGCGCCGGACCACCCGGACCGGCTGCGGCACCCCGCGTACACCATCTACACCTCCGGGTCGACCGGGAAGCCCAAGGGTGTGGTGACCGAGTACGCGGGGCTCACCAATATGCTGATCAACCATCAGCGCCGGATCTTCGAGCCGGTGCTGGCGGTCCACGGCCACCGGGTCTTCCGGATCGCGCACACCGTGTCGTTCGCCTTCGACATGTCGTGGGAGGAGCTGCTGTGGCTCGCCGACGGCCACGAGGTGCACATCTGTGACGAGGAGCTGCGCCGTGACGCGCCCCGGCTGGTCGAGTACTGCCTCGAGCACGGCATCGACGTCATCAACGTGACCCCGACCTATGCGCAGCAGCTGGTGGCAGAGGGCCTGCTCGACAACCCCGAACGGCGTCCGGCGCTGGTGCTGCTGGGCGGCGAGGCCGTCACCCCGGCGCTGTGGCAGCGGCTCGCCGAGACCGAGGGGACGGTCGGCTACAACCTCTACGGACCCACCGAGTACACCATCAACACCCTCGGCGTCGGCACCTTCGAATGTCAGGACCCGGTGGTGGGTGTGGCGATCGACAACACCGATGTCCACGTACTGGATCCATGGCTGCGGCCGCTGCCGGACGGAGTGCCCGGTGAGCTGTATGTGTCGGGCATCGGCATCGCGCGTGGCTATCTCGGGCAGCCCGCCCAGACCGCGCACCGCTTCGTGGCGTGCCCGTACGGCGCACCCGGCGAGCGCATGTACCGCACCGGGGATCTGGTGGCCCGTCGGCCCGACGGCAACCTGATGTACCTGGGCCGCACCGACCAGCAGGTCAAGATCCGGGGACACCGGGTCGAACTGGGCGAGGTCGAGGCGGCGTTCGCGGCACATCCCGCGGTCCGATTCGTCGCCGCGGTCGCCCAGCCCGATCCGCAGGTCGACGGCGCGTACCGGCTGGCCGCCTATCTGGTGCTGGAGGGCGCGGAGCTGGCGACGGTGGCCACCGAAGCGGGCGCCGGGCTGCCGGACTTCCTGCGCCCGACGCACTACGCCCAGGTCGACGGCATCCCGCTGACGGTGAACGGGAAGGCGGACACCAAGGCGCTGCCGGCGGCCAAGCCGCTGGGCGCGCTGACCACGGCGGGGGAGCGGGGGCCCGCGACCGAGACCGAGACCGTGGTGTGCGAGTTCTTCGCCGAGGCGCTGGACCTGGACGACGACGAGGTGAGCGCGGTGAGCGACTTCGTGTCCCTGGGAGGGCACTCCATGCTGGCGGTGCGGCTGATCGGGCTGCTCCGCCGCGAGTACGGTCCGGTGATCACGATCCGAGACCTGTTCACCCTGCGCACCCCGGAAGCGATGGCCCGCCACCTCGATGCCCGCCACCTCGATGCCCGCCACAACGATGCCCGAGACCTCGATGACAACTCCTGACACCCGGCGGCCCCGACCGGGGTCCGACATCCTCCGGACCGCACTGCGCCGCAACATCGGTGCCATGGCCCGAGGCACCGTCCTCATGGGCCTGTACCAGGCGGGTGAGACGGCCTTCCCCATCGCGCTCGGCCTGATCGTCGAGCACACGATGCGCCACCGGAGCCTCGGCGCGCTGGGCCTGTCGATCGCCGCATTGGCGGTGATCATCACGACGGTGTCGCTGTCGTGGCGGTTCGGGATGCGCATCCTCCAGAAGGCCAATACGACCGAGGCACACCGCTGGCGGGTGAAGGTCGCGGCCTGTGGCCTTCAGCCGGTGGCCAGGGACGTGGACCTCAAGTCCGGCGAGGTGCTGACCATCGCCACCGAGGACGCCGACCAGACCGCCGATATCATCGAGGTGGTCCCGCTGCTGATCAGCTCGCTGGTCGCGGTGCTGGTCGCGGCGGTCGCCCTCGGCCTGGCCGACGTGCGGCTCGGCCTGCTGGTGATCGTGGGCACCGTCGCGATCCTGTCGGCCCTGAGCGTGCTGTCCAAGCGGATCGGCTCCAGCACCCGCGAACAGCAGGCCCGGGTGGCGCGGGCGGGCGCGAAGGTCGCCGACCTGATCACCGGGCTGCGCCCGCTGCACGGCTTCGGCGGCAACCACGCGGCGTTCCGGTCCTACCGTGAGGTCAGCACGGAGGCGACCCACCAGGCCATCACGGTCGCCAAGGTCAACGGCGTGTACGCGGGCACCGCGCTGGCCCTCAACGCGGTCCTCGCCGCCGCCGTGACCCTGACGGCGGGCTCGCTGGCGTGGAGCGGCGAAATCAACATCGGCGAACTCGTCATGGCGGTGGGGCTGGCGCAGTTCATCATGGAACCGCTCAAGCTGTTCTCGGAGATGCCGAAGTACGTGATGATGGCGCGCGCGTCGGCCGAGCGGATGGCGCTGGTGCTGGCCGCGCCGCCGGTGACGGCTTCGGGGGCGGAGCACCCGGCCGCGGGCGGAGACCTCGAGATCGACTGCCTCCGCTACGGCTCCCTGCGCAAGCTGAAGTTCCAGGTGGGCGCCGGCGAGTTCGTGGCGATCGCCGCCTACCAGCCGCGCGCGGCGGCCGACCTGGCGTCGATCCTGGCCGTGACCGTCCCGCCCGACGCGTACGAGGGAGCGGTGCGGGTGAGCGGGCGGGAGCTCAGGGACCTGTCGGTCGAGGCGGTCCGCGCGTACATGCTGGTGAACCCGTACGACGGGGAGATCTTCGCGGGCACCCTCCGTACGAACATCGACCCACTGGGCAGTAGCCGGATGGTCCCCGAGGCCATCGAAGCGTCCATGCTGACCGACGTGGTCGCCCTCCACCGCGAAGGGCTCGACTACGGTGTCCGCGACCGCGGTGCGAACCTCTCCGGGGGCCAGCGCCAGCGGCTGTCCCTGGCCCGCGCCCTCGCCGCCGACACCGATGTCCTCGTCCTGCACGACCCGACGACGGCCGTCGACGCGGTCACCGAGCAGCTCATCGCGCGCAACGTCGCGAAGCTGCGCCGGGGCCGGACCACCATCGTGATCACCAGCAGCCCGGCCCTCCTGGATGCCGCCGACCGTGTCCTCGCACTGGACGACGGCGTCATCACCGCCGAGGACACCCATCGCAACCTCCTCGCCACGAACGAGGACTACTGCGCGGTGGTGGCCCGGTGAACCGATCGGCTAACGAGCCGCCTGCTCATCGAATGCCCAGGCGACATCCCTGAGCAGGGCGTGCCGCCAGCCCGCCCGGTCGTGGCCCGACGCCGACCGCGAGACCCGTACGGTCGCGCCGGTTCGTGTCGCCAGGGTCTCGGTCAGCTCGCAGTGGGGGAGCATCCGGGTCTCGTGTTCCCCCACGTCGAACGCGATACGCAGACCGGACAGGTCGGGACGCTCCCGCAGCCACGCGGCGACGGTGCCGCCGACCGGGCCGCCCAAGGGGTCCGGCAGGTCCATGGCGTCGGGTGTCCACCAGAATGACCCCGACTGACAGGCGACGCGGGACACCAGGTCCGGGAACTCCAGTGCCGCGTACATCGCGCTCAGCCCGCCCATGCTCTGCCCGGCGACCACCAGCTGGTCCACATCGGCGGGTACGCCGGATTCCGCCACCAGTGGCAGCAGTTCGTCCCGGATCGCCTCCCACAGGGCGGGTCCGCACCCGAACTCGGTCTCCCTGTCCTTGCTCGGCAGGAAGACGAGCGTGACGGCGGGCATCTCGCCACTGGCGACGGCCGAGTCGAACGCGGTCATGGCCGGGTGCAGGTACAGCCAGTCGTCCCCGTCGAGCAGCAGGACCACGGGTCCGCCACCACCCGCCGGGTGGACCCGCACGGTGCGCCGCCCGCCGAGCCGTTCGCTGCTCCAGCGGATCCGGGTGCGCGGGAGTGGCAGTACGGCGTCGGCGCCGGTGCCGATGACGGGCCAGTGCGGCTGGGCCGGGGCGTCCGGGGTCGCGGCGATGGACCGGTCACCGCCCGCACCGGCCGGGTTGAACGGATCGGCGTGCGCCGCGTCGCCCACGAGGAGTTGATAGGTCACCCGCAGCCGCTCGGGCATGCGCACCTCGGCGTACCAGCAGTCCGTGTCACCCCACCGGCGCAGGGCGACCGGCTCCGACCAGCTCTCGAAGCCGATGCTCGCAGGAGAGCCGCGCCACAGGAACAAGGTCACCCAACCACCGCCGTCGGCGGGCACCGACGCGGGTGTCCTCGCCGCCGCCCAGAACTCGTCGGTGCCGGGTGCGCCGGGCAGCCCGAACCCGGCGAAGGCGTTCTCCCCATCGGCCGCGCCCAGGCGCATGAACGTCTCCTTGTGAGAGGGAAGGGACAGAGCTAAACTCCCGTCAATTAGGCGAGCCTAACCTAAGTGTGGTCTTCGTAGGAGGCGATGGGCATGAGCACAAACCCTTTCGATGACACCGAAGGCCGTTTCCTGGTCCTGGTGAACGACGAGGGCCAGCACTCGCTCTGGCCGGCCTTCGCCGAGGTGCCCGGGGGATGGACGATCGTCTTCGACGAGAACACCCGCGAGGCGTGCCTGGAGTTCATCGAGGCCCACTGGACCGACCTGCGCCCCCGGTCCCTGGCGGAGACCATGGAGGACTGACTCGGGCCGACCCCCGGCCCCTTTGTCGTCGCAAGCCGCCCAGGCACCGAGGAGAGCCCTGGCAGATGCTCTGCACCAGACTGACGAACGCCCGCTTCCGCACCATGGACCCGGACCACCCCGTCGCCCACGACCTGGGCATCTGGCGGGGCCGGATCGTGGGCCTGGACGAGGCCGTGACCTCCCTGCCCGCCCGCGAGGTGATCGACCTGCGGGGCGCCACCGTACTGCCCGGGTTCATCGACCCCCATGTGCACCTGGCCTGGACCGGGTTCAAGCAGAAGACCCCGAGCATCGCGGGGCGCACGCGGATCGACGACGTGCTCGCCACCGTGGAGGAGGCCGTCACCCGGAACAGCTCGCCCGGAGCCTGGGTGAGCATCGTCGGCTACGACCAGCGAGCCCTGGGCCGCCACCTGACCGCCGCCGAACTGGACAAGGTCAGCCACGGGCGCAAGCTGTTGGTGATGCACGATTCCGGGCACGGCTGCCTCGTCAACTCCGCCGCCCTCGACCTGCTCCCCGCCGACATCCCGCACGAGAGCGGGTTCCTCGCCGAGGGTGCCATGGGCGCCGCCCGCGCTCTGCGCCTCCCGTACTCCCAGCGGGAATTGGCCGAGGCGATCGCCCGCGCCGCCCGCACCTGCCTGGCCGAGGGCGTCACCGCCTGTGCCGAGGCGGGCATCGGCGACACCCTCTTCGGCCACAGCCCGGTCGAGCTGGGCGCCTACCAACTCGCCCATGAATCGGGCCTGTTGCCGCTGCGCGTACAGGTCATGGTGTCCGCCGACCGGTTGCACCCGGTCGCCGCACACGAAGCCGACGGGATTCCGCGAGCCCTCGACCTCGGACTGCGCACCGGGTTCGGGGACGACCGGCTCTCCGTGGGCGCGCTGAAGATCTACACGGACGGCGGCATGATGGCCCGGACCGCCGCGCTCAGCAGCCCGTACCAGGGGCTGGACCACATGGGTGAGCTACAGGACGACCCGGAGGTGCTCGCGGACACGATCGTGGACGGCCATCTGGCCGGGTGGCAGCTCGCGGTCCACGCGATCGGCGACCGCGCCGCCGACGTGGCCCTGGACGCCCTGGAACGGGCCCAGCACCTCCGGCCACGCCCCGGCGCCCGGCACCGCATCGAGCACGCCGGCCTGATCCGCCCCGACCAGCTCCCGCGCTTCGCGCAACTCGGCATCAGCGCGGTCGTCCAGCCCAACTTCCTGCGCTACTTCGGCGACGACTACGCGGCGATCATGGGCGAGGAACGGGCCCCGTGGCTCTACCGCGGCAGGGCATTTCTGGATCACGGCATCCCCCTCGTCGGCAGCTCCGACCGTCCCGTCACGGACGGATCTCCGCTGAGGGCCATCCAGTTCATGGTCGAGCGAACCTCCGAGTCCGGTCAGGTGATCGGCCCGGACGAGGGGATCACCCTCGACGAGGCCCTGCGGGCCTACACGGTCGCAGGCGCGTTCGCCTGCCGCTGGGAGGACAGCCTGGGAAGTCTCACCCCGGGCAAGCTCGCCGACCTGGTCGTGCTCGGCGACGACCCCCGGCGGGTCGATACATCGCGTATCGGGGACATCGAGGTGGTGGCGACGTACGTCGGCGGTCGGGAGACCGGGAAGCCGACGTCATGAAGCCGGCGCCCGGCTCACCGATAGCCTTGGCCGCTATGACGCGCGCTTGGATCCTGCCGATAGTCCTCGTACTCTGCGGCGCAGCCCTCGCCACTGGCCTGACCTCCAGCGGAAACCCCGGCGCAGCCGTAGCGCCCCTGCTGGTGTTCGTACTGCTCGCAGGCGTGAACTCGCCCCTGATCTTCCCGAGGTCGATCAGCGCACCGGAGGCACAACGGCGCAGCGCGGCAGACGGCCGTCCAGTCGTCTTCTGGCGACCGGGCTGCGCGTTCTGCCTCCGCCTGCGTATCCGCCTGGGCCGCGACGCCCGCCAGGTGCACTGGGTCAACATCTGGCGTGACCCGGCTGGTGCGGCAGCGGTGCGGGCGGCCAACGACGGCAACGAGACCGTACCGACCGTCGTCGTGGCAGGCCGGCCACACACCAACCCCGACCCCGCATGGGTGCGCGAACAGCTCTCCCGCTCCGCGTGACAGGGAGCAGTGGTCTTTCGCAGAGGCTTGCGCGGGCCCGGACCGAGGCCGAAAGACTGACCGTCCACCGCGTTGCTGGTGGGCTCGGGCTCGCCGTGTTCGCTAACGTCGACCCGTGTTGCGCACGAGATTCACCGAAATGTTCGGTATCACATACCCGGTGATGGCGGCCCCCATGGGCTTGCACAGCGGCGGGACACTCGCCGCCGCGGTGTCCGCCGCAGGCGGGCTCGGATCCTTCGCGGGTACACATCCCTGGCAGGCCGCATGGCGCACAGGGCCGACTCCGCGGGCGGCCACGGTCGTGGGGAGGCTCGTGCTGGTGGCCCGCGGCCTCTCCAACGCCGACATCGCCGAATACCTCCACCTCAGCCACGGCACCGTCAAGACACACATCGGCCGGCTGCTGAGCAAGCTGGAAGCGCGCGATCGTGCGCAACTGGTCATCAGCGCCTACGAATCAGGGCTCGTCACGGCGACCGGCGGCTCCTGAACTCCCGCGCCGGCCGGGGGAGCCGAACCACCGCGCGCCCGGGTCCGCGACCGCCGGCCTCGGCTGCGCGTCATCGACATCAGCAGCCCGTGGGTCTCGTCGTCGGCGGCGACTACAAGCCCACGACCCGCCTCGCCTATCGGGGCACCGTCGATCCCGGTGACAACGCAGCCGGCAGCCCGGCACAGGGCGATGCCGGCCGCGAAATGCACGCTCCTGGAGAAGGCGCCGCCATCGGTGACATACGCGGCACGCTTACCGGCGGCAACCCAGGCCAGCGCCAGCGTCGTGGACACGACGCGCGGCCGGAAACGTTCGATGAACTCAGAGTGGGCCAGCAGATCCACGGTCCGAAACCCGGGCGCACTCGGGAACGGCGGATCCAGGTTGACGTCCACCAACCGGGAAGCGGACGTGGGCGTCAGCAGCGCGTCTCCGGCCCCGTCATGCCGCACCCAGGCGGTCTCCCCGTCGGTGAAGAAGACCTCGCCGCCGAACGGGTCGGCCACCGCCGCCGCCCCATCGCGCAGCGCCACGTTGACGGCCACCAGCATGTTCCCGACGGCGTAGTTCAGCGTGCCGCACAGGGGATCCACCAGCCACTGGCGCACAGCGTCGGCGGCGCCCTGCTGCCCGCCTTCCTCGCCGAGTACCGCGTCATCGGGCCGCGCGGCACGGATGACGCCGAGGATCGCCTTCTCGGCCTCCACATCGGCGGTGGTGGCAAAGTCCCCGGCGCCCTTGTCGATGCGGCTGAGCCGCCGGCCGTACATGTCGCGGACCACGTCCGCGCCCGCCCGCGCCCCGGCTATCGCGACTGCGGCGTCGTCGGAGTCCGCGTATGAGTTGGTCATGCCGTGCAGGCTACCGAGGCGAAGCCACCCCCCGGCGGACCTTCCCGGTCAGAGCACTGGGGAGGCTCGCGGCGAGGAGGTGTCAGGGGCTGCTCGCGAAGTGGTGCTTGGCCCAGCCGGTGGCGGTCACCACCTCGCGCGCGATATCCACGACGGCACGCCCATCCGTCACCACCCGTACGGTCTCCGCGGTGGCCCGCTGGTCCAGCAGCCATGCCTTGCGAGCACTGCCTTCCAGCTCCTGCTCCAGCTCCGAGCCGAGTTCCCGGCGCACGAGCCGCTCTCGGGCGGTGGCATCGGAGGCGGTGAGCAGAACCCGTATGATCCGTGTCCCCGTTCCCATAGCGCGCTCGAACATTCCCGTGGACTCAGGCAGCACACTCACGGTGTTGGTGTAGATCAGTCGGCGGTAACCGCCTCGGGCGTAGTTCGCCCACACGGCCGTCAGGTTGCTTTCGGTGATTTCCGAGCGGTGGGGATCTCCCACCGGGGCCGGATGGACCTGACCCATGAAGTCGCCATCGATGACCGCGTGCGAGACGGCTGCGGCCCGCAGTACGGCCGATACCTCCCACCCCACCGTCGTCTTGCCGACTCCGGCCCGCCCTCCGATGAGCAGTACTTCCGCGTGATCCATGGGGGCAGCCTGCCATCACACATCCGTCCGAGGCGATCCGATATCGGTTGGCTGTGTATCTCGGTGCGGGCTCTGGCCCACTTCGTGTGGTCGCTTACACAGGGTGACTGTTGATCTTCGCCTAATGGTGGCTTTAGTGGTCGTAGGCGGTCAGTGCGCGCATGACTGCCCGGCCGCGCATGAAGCCGACTCCCCTCATCAGGCCCCCGTTGGAACCGATCGTCTAGGCTGGCGCGGTGACTGATGAGCAGGAGCGGGTGCAGCCGTCGGGAGTGTGGGCCACGGCGGTGGGGGTGGCCAGGGTGCGGGCGCTGGAGACCGAGCGGGAGAACGCGCTGTTCCGCGACCCACTGGCACAGGCCTTCGCGACCGCCGGCGGCCTGTGGCCCTCCTCGCCGCCGCTGCCCGATGACGAGGCCGCGCGAAGCCGTCGGCTGGCCGTGTCGTTCTCCATCGTCATCAGGACGAAGTTCCTCGACGACCTGTTGCGGCAGGCCTCGTCGTCCGGTGTCCGGCAGGTCGTGCTGCTCGGCGCCGGCATGGACAGCCGGGCCTTCCGGATGGACTGGCCCGAGGGCACCCGGCTGTTCGAGGTCGATACCGCCGCGCCACTGGACTTCAAGGCTTCGGTGCTGCGCCAGGAGCGGGCCGTCGCAGGCTGCGAGCGGATCACCGTCGCGGTGGATCTGCGTGAGGACTGGCCAGGCGCGCTGGCCGCCGCAGGACATGACCCGGCCGTGCCGACCGCGTGGATCGCCGAAGGACTACTGATCTATCTGCCCGAGGACGCGGTGGAGCTACTGCTGGCCCGGATCAGCACGCAGTCGGCGGCAGGCAGTCGGATGGGGATGACATTGGGCTCGCGCGGCGTGCTCGAGCGCTTCGGCGCGGACGCCGTGCCGGGTTCGGCGGCGTCCATGTGGGTCTCGGAGATGCCCGACGACCCGGTGGGCTGGCTGGCCGGGCACGGCTGGGAGGCCGACAGCCACACCCTGCGCGAACGCGCCGCCGCCTACGGCCGCCCGATGAGCACCCCGCCGCAGCGCGAGGAGCGGCCCGGCGGACTGATCTCGGCGGTGCGCCGGTAGAGCGGCTCCCGGTTCCCTATTCCCTGGATGATCGATTCCAAGGGGGCCTGATGAGTGGAGCCGGGTTCGGGCGACGAGATCGTCTGCCGTGACCGGCGCCCTTCTTCGCCGAAGGTGCCACCCGCGGTGCCCCGCGGGCCCTCCTGGAAACTGTGGGAGGAGATCAGGGAACAGGGTTATCGCCGCGGCTACGCCAGTGTCCGTGCCTAGGTCAGCAGGACGCTTCGCGGCAAACCTCAACCGGTGGGCCCCCGTCCACCACACGATGTGGACCGGAGCCTCGGTGCGGGAGCCGTTTCGAGGTGAGTGTGGGAGTCGGCGGCTCATGGGGCCTACTCACCTCCGGTGAACATGTTGATCAAGCTGTGGGGTGTGTCGTCTCCGTAGAACAACTCGTGGACGTAGGTGCCTTCGGTGGCGGCCGCAGCGCTGCGGAGGAACATGGCCTGCTCGCATTCGGTGAGCGCGGTCTCCACGTCGTCGGGGTGTGCGGCGATGGCCTTGCCGAGTTCGGCGGCGTCGTACATGGCCAGGTTGGCGCCCTCGCCGTTCGGGAGCGAGAGATGGGCGGCGTCGCCGAGCAGAGTCACCCCCGGCACCCGATCCCACCGATGCTCGACGGGCAGGCCGAAGAGGGGGCGCGGCACGGGGGCGGTGTCACCGTCGGCGATCAGCGCGGTGAGCTCCGGTGCCCAGCCGGTGAACTCCTGCGCGATCCGTGCGGTGGCCGCGGCGGCATCGGTGAAGTCGATGTCCGCGAACCAGTCCCGCGGCCGGGCGAGCATCACATAGGTGTGCAGGGTGCCGCCCTTCTCCCGGTGGGCCAGGAATCCCTTGCCCGGCGCGAGCGCGAACAGCGATCCGCCGCCGACAGCTTTCGCGCTGGCCGGGTGGCGGGTGTCGGCGTCGAACAGGCAGGTCTCGACGGCCGACATGCCGATGTACTCGGGGGTGGCGTCGGACAGCAGTGGCCGGACTCGGGACCACGCGCCGTCCGCGCCGACCAGCAGGCCGGTGGTGACGGTGCTGCCGTCGGCGAAGGTCACCTGGTGGCGGCCCTCGCCGAGGGCACGGGTCCCACTGACCTTGTGCCCCCACCGGATGGTGTTCGCCGGGAGCGAGCCGAGGAGCATCTGCCGCAACTCGCCGCGCAGCACCTCGGGACTGCCACCCGTACCGTCGTCGGCTTTGTCGAACAGGACGGCCCCGTCCCGGTCGAGGACCCGTATCGCCTGGCGCCCCTCCAGGACGAGGCCGCGGAACTCGTCCGTCAGGCCGGCCGCCTCGAGAGCCGGCTGTCCGCTGTCCTCGTGGATGTCGAGCATCCCGCCCTGCGTGCGCGCCGTCGGGGAGGCCTCCGCCTCGTAGACGGTGGCAGGGATGCCGTGGACGTGCAGGACGCGGGCGAGCGTGAGGCCGCCGAGTCCGGCACCGATGATGGTGACGTCAGTGGTCATGGTGGTCCCTTGCTGTCGCACGCCTGCCGGATGGGCGCCCGGCAGGATCTCTTTTGAAGGTTCCAGGCCCCGCCGACCGACCACCGACAACGGACCGACAGCCACCGATGTGTGACCGACACCGCGGCTTTTCCGTCCGATCACCCCAGTTCAAGGCACTGACCGGGAGGGCGTCCGGCCCCCTCGCGAAGCGATGGGCCGGGGCGGTTATGGTTCCATCAGCCCGGCGCCACTACCGGACGCGTCGGCAGGAATCCAGTCGGGGGAAACGCGTCGGGCGGTCTCGCGCCGCTCGGCCGACCGCGCGCAGGGGGAAAGGCACATCACGATGACGAGCGGTGACAGCGGTGACACCGCGGCACTCGACGACCCGGTGGGCGAGTCGCTGCGCGGCCGCCACGCGGGCCTTGGGCGCCGGATCGGCCGGGCCGCCACCTACCTGCCGGGAGTCGCGACCTTCTCGGCGGTACCGGCCGACGCGGGCGCGGCGGACTGGGCCGGTCTCGCGCGGCTCCTCGGACCGGCCGCGTTCGCCGACATGTTCAGCTGCCAGGCGTCCCCTCCGCTGGACTGGGAGCAGGTTTTCGTCCTCGAAGGCCGGCAGCTGATCTGGCCCGGCAGCGGCCGCCCCGACCAGCCTCCTTCGGCGAACGGCACCGACGTGGCCGAACTGGGCGCGGCCGATGTGCCCCAGATGCTCGACCTGGTCGCACGGACCCAACCGGGACCGTTCTGGCCGCGCACCGTCGAACTCGGCACCTACCTCGGCATCCGGGAGGGCGGCAGACTGGTGGCCATGGCGGGCGAACGGCTCCGGCCCCCGGGATGGACCGAGATCAGCGCCGTCTGCACCGCCCCCGAGGCACGCGGGCGAGGCCATGCCGCCCGACTGATCAGTGCCCTCGTCGGCCGCATCCTGGCTCGGAACGAACGCCCTTTCCTGCATGTGGCCGAGGCGAACACCGGCGCGCTCCGGCTCTACGAACGGCTCGGCTTCGCGAGCCGGAAGCACGTGACCTTTCGCGGTTTCCGCACTCCCTGACGCCACCGCCACCCGGATCGCGTACACCGTGTCGGCGGCGCCGGGCAATACGGCCCTGAGCGCTCGGCAACCGCACTGACCCGGTGCCCGGGACGGCCACGCGCCGGTCCGCACCTCCGCGAGGCGCCTCGGTCGGCGGTCGTCGCGCGCTCGTCGGCAGTCGCCTTTCGCGTCGGACTCGATCCTGACGCCGCTGGGCCGGTGCGGGGTCTGACAGGTACCTGGGGGTAGCCCCAGGCAGCGCCCTGAGGGCAGCGCGTCGGCATGTCAGGGGGTTGGCCGGATGGGCCGATCCGCTCTCCGCTGATGGGATGGTCGTCGACCACCGGCTCCGGGGGCGAAGCCGCCGCGCGCCACGGCCTGGGCGGCGGTTTCTGAACGCGCAGGCGACCTGAACGGAAAAGGGGACACCATGCATGTGTCAGGAACGCGTCGGCGAGGCCCACTTGTCCTGACCGGCCTGGCCGCGGTCCTCCTCGCCACATCGACCGGGCTGACGGCGTCGGCGAAGCCCCAGCGGGCCGATCCGCTCCAACAGCAGGTGGACGCGATCCACGACACCGGAGCCGTCGGCGCGTTCGCCGAGGTGACGTCACCGCACACACGTGACAGCGCGCGCGCCGGGACGGCCGAGAGGGGCACCGGGAGGCCGATGCCGCACAACGGCAGGCTCCGGATCGGCAGTGCCACCAAGACCTTCACCGCGACGGTCGTGCTGCAACTCGTCGGTGAGGGGCGAATGTCCCTGGAGGACACCGTCGAGCAGTGGCTGCCGGGAGTGGTCCGGGGCAGCGGCAACGACGGCGGCCGGATCACCGTGCGGCAGCTGCTGCAGCACACCAGCGGCATCCCTGAAGTCAAGCCGGAGATAGCCGCGTTGAACGGCGCGGACGGCTATCGAGCCGAGCGGTTCCGCACCTACACCCCCGAAGAGTTGGTGGGGTCGGCGATGCGGCACCCTCCCAACTTCCCGCCGGGCACTGACTGGTCGTACTCCAACACCAACTACATTCTCGCCGCAATGATCATCCACGAGGTCACCGGCCGGAGCTGGGCACAGGAGGTGAACGCCCGAATCATCCGCCCGCTGGGCCTGAGGGACACCAGTACGCCCGGCACCTTCCCGTCCATCCGGGGCCCGCACGCCCACGGCTACGCCGCGTTCTCCACCGACACCAGTATCGACGTCACGACGCTCAATCCGAGCATGGCCGTCGGCTCCGGCTCGATCATCAGCACCACGCACGACCTGAACCGGTTCTACGCCGCGCTGCTCGGCGGCCGTCTGCTGGCTCCGGCGCAGCTCGACGAGATGACGACCACCAAGCCCGCGCCCGAGCTGGGCGTGAGGTATGGACTCGGTCTGGGCGAGATCCCGCTCTCCTGTGGTGGCAGCTACTTCGGTCACCTGGGCGAACTGCTGGGCTATCACACCTGGGGCGGCGTCACCCGGGACGGGACCCGGACCGCCGTGGTGTACGTCACCAGTGACGGCGGCCAGGACACCCAGCAGGCCATGAGCACACTCGTGGACCGGCAACTGTGCCGAACCCGCTCCTAGCCGGTCTCTGCAAACGCGCGTACGTGCTGAGCCTGTCGAACATATTCCGTTGACTGAGGGACGGTCGAGGCACAACACTGTCGCCCTGGTCGTGATCAACGGCATACGTGGGACGGTGTGCGGTGGCTGGCTCGGACATGGCCCGTGACCTGCAAGTCAAGGAGACCTCGTCTGATCCGTCGCTGTGGACAGCGGACTTCCGGCTGTTCTTCACCGCCCGCACCACCTCCCTGCTGGGCGACGCGATGCTCCCCGTCGCGATCACGGCCGCCGTGATCCGGGCGGGGTACGGGGCGAGTGGGGTGGGCTATGCGCTCGCCGCGCTCGTAGCGCCGTTCGCAGCACTGATCATCTTTGGCGGGGTGCTGTCCGACCGCCTCGGCGCCCGGCGGCTGATGGTCGTCTCGGACACGGCTCGGCTGTGCTCTCAGGCGGTACTCGCGCTGCTGTTCCTGCTGGGTACGCCGCAGCTGTGGCAGATCCTGGTGCTGCTGGCCCTGATCGGGGCGGGCAGCGCGATCTTCCAGCCGGGAGTCGCCAGCATCACCCCGCGCATAGCCCAGGACGTACAGAAGGCCAACGCCACCCTCCGCATCTCGGAGTCCGTCACCGCCGTGATCGGCCCGTCGCTGGCCGGCCTGCTGCTGGCGATCTCCTCACCGGCGACGGTGGTCGCCCTCGACGCCTTGACCTATGGGGTCAGCGGCGCCTGCCTCGTCCTGCTCCACTCGGTCCCGATGGGCCCGGCCGCGCGGGACGGCGAATCGTCGTTCCGGGCCGATCTCGTCGAGGGATGGCGGGAGTTCCGGGCCAGGACCTGGCTGTGGAGCGTCATCGTCGTCTTCATGCTCTGGCAGCTGGCCGGCGCAGGCCCCACCATGACCCTCGGCAACAGCACGCTCGTCACCGACTACGGAACATCGACGTTCGGCTTGGTCATGTCGTCCCTCGGGGCGGGAAGTGTGCTGGGCGGGATCGTCGCGATCAGGTTCCGCCCGCGGTATCCGCTCCGGGCCGGTGCCCTCTCCATGATCCTTTGGGCGCTCATGCCGTTGGGCGTCGCCCTCGGCCTTCCCGCGCCGCTCATCGCCGGGTGCTACGGGGTGAGCGGTGTGGGCATGGCGTTCTGGATCGTCATGTTCCATACGAGCGTACAGACGCATATCCCGCAGGACGTCCTCGGCAGGGTGCACGCGTACGACGCGGCGGGCTCCCTGGTGATGAAGCCAGTCGGGCAGGCGCTGGCGGGGCCGCTCGCGGTCGTCGCGGGGACGGTGCCGCTGCTGTGCGTGTCCGCGACGATGGCGCTCGTCGCCTGCGCCCTGCTGCTGGCCATCCCGGCCGTGCGCGGCCTGAAACGGGTCGAGGGCTAGGGCGTGTCGTTCGGATCATCGGATCGTTGGTCTGATGTGTCGTTGACTGATGCGCAGTGGGCACGGATCGAGCCGTTGCTCCCGGACCGGACGCCGGTGCGGGGCGGTCGCTGGAGGGATCACCGGGAGGTGATCGACGTGACCGCCTTCAAGTTCCAGACGGGAAAGCGGTGGGTGCACCTGCCGGTGAAGTACGGAAACTGGCGCGGCGTCTACGACACTGCGGATGTGGGCCGTCGACAGCACCTGGGAGTGGGTGTTCACCGCTCTGATGGGCCCAGGCCGACACCGATGAGGACCTCCTCAAAGGCTTCCGCGGCATCGCCACGAGAAGACCGCCACTTCCTACGAAGCAGTGGTCACCCTCGCGTCTTTCCTGCTCTCGGCAAGATCCGCTTGAAGACGGACCCTGGTGCAGTTCGGTTACACAACGGCCGTTCCCCGCACCACCGATCTGTACAAGGATTCCAGGCATCGACACACTGACCTGAATCAGTCGTCATACTCATCTGGTCCATCGGGAATGTACGGGGGGAATCCATGCGCCGTTCCATCGCGGCTGCCGCCGCAGTCGTCACGCTCACCGCCACCCTTGTGGCATGCGGGGGTTCGGACGGGGGCAGCGACAAGGCCGGGCCCACGGGGGGGCCCACGAAGGGCGCCGGCTCCAGCAGCACCGCCCAGCCGGTCGGCGAGCAGTCGCCCGGCGCCACCGCCGGCAGCACGCAGGCGCGGGTCGGCAAGCTCGGCGACACCCTGAAGCTGGTGGGGATGGAAGGCAGCCTGAACGGCACGGGTACGATCGAGGGCGACTTCACGTTGGAGAAGTTCGAGAACCACGCCAAGTCGGCGATCGGCGTACTCGAGCCTGCCGCCGGGAACCGCCTCGTGGCCGCCAAGTTCACCATCGTCGAGACCGGCACCGGCACCTACCAAGACTCCGGGTATGCGGAGGCGAACGTCTTCGACGTGAACGGGCAGGGATATCAGGGCAAGGCCGGAACCCCCACCGTCGGTGACTCCCTGGGCCCCAACATGATCATCAAGCCGGGCGAGCGGGTCACCGGCTGGATCGTCTTCGAGGTGCCGAAGGACGCGAAGATCACGTCCGTGACGTACCTGATGGAAAAGGTCGGGCCGGATCCCGAGCGCACGGGCAAGTGGACCCTCGGCTAGGCGGTTTCGTTTGGATCATCGGGCGGATCAGAGGAAGATGCCGGCGATGTGGAGTCCGGCCAGGTAGATGGTGGCAGTCTTCTTGTAGCGGGTGGCGATGCCTCGCCACTGCTTGAGGCGGTTGATGCACCGCTCGACGGTATTGCGCTGCTTGTAGGTCTCGCGATCGAAGGCCGGTGGTCTGCCGCCTCGGCTGCCGCGCCGCAGTCGGTGGCCGCGTTGGTCCGCCGGAACGGGGATCACGGCCCGGATGCCGCGCCGGCGCAGGTGCTCGCGGATCGCGCGGGACGAATATGCCCTGTCCGCCAGGACCACGTCCGGTCTGGTGCGCGGTCGGCCATCAATACACCTAGCCGCCGGATGCCGAGTCGGGGTTCAGAACGGCATGTGGCCTCGGGCGCGTCGCCCGGCGGAGCCGCTGCGGCCGACTGCCTTGGAACTGCTGCGGAAGGGTTTGCTGAGGATACGTCCCAGGAGGCCGGGGGCTTTGCCGCCGGCGCGTGATCCGGCGCCCAGGGTGCGTTGGGTGCCGCGTTCAGGGTGCCGGGACAGGCGTGGGACCAGGAAGGCCAGCACGGCCAGAACGACACAGATGCCAACAATGCCGAAGATCATGGCGAAGTACTCCCAGTGTGAGGTGTTTCCGCCGGGTACCCCGCGGGCCCGGCCGCATGCCGCGGCGGCTGAGGGGTTACGGCGTGACCGTGTCATCGGAGTGCTGATCGTCGTCTTCTGGTTCTTCCGGCGGATGGCCGAGTTGTTCGCGTAGGTAGTTCCAGATCACGGCGATCAGTGCGGCGACCGGTACGGCCAGCAGACTGCCCACGACCCCGGCGAGGCTGCTGCCCAGCGTGACCGCCAGCAGGATGACCGCGGCGTGGAGGCCGAGGCCGCGGCTTTGGATCATGGGTTGGAACACATTGCCCTCCAGCTGCTGCACCACGACGATGAGGGCCAGCGCGATCAGCGCGTCGGTGAGGCCGTTGGACACCAGCGCTATGAGCACCGCGACCGCGCCCGCGAACAGGGCCCCCACGATGGGGACGAACGCGGAGATGAAGGTCAGGACCGCCAGCGGCAGCACCAGTGGTACTCCCAAGGCCCACAGTCCGAGCCCGATGAGGATGGCGTCGAGCAGCCCGACCAGCGCCTGGGAGCGCACGAAGGCGCCGAGGGTGTCCCAGCCGCGTGCGGCCACGACGGGGATGTCGGTGGCGAGCCGGCCGGGCAGCTGGCGGGCGAGCCAGGGCAGGAACCGTGGGCCGTCCTTGAGGAAGAAGAACATCAGCAACAGCGCCAGGACGGTGGTGATCAGGCCGTCGACCACGGTGCTCATCCCGGTGACGACCGTCGTGACGATGCTGCCGGTGCCGCTCTGGAGCCGGGCGGCGGCGGTGTCGGAGGCCTTTGCGATCTGGGCGTCGCCGATGTTCAGCGGTGGTCCGGCGGCCCATTGACGTACCTGGTGGATGCCTTCGGTGACACCGTCGGTCAGTTCGCCGGACTGGGCGGCCACTGGTACGGCGATCAGCGCCACGATGCCCGTGGCGGCCAGGAGGAACAGCACGGTCACGACCGAGGCGGCCAGCGCGGGAGGCCACCCGCGCCCGCGCAGAAAGCGGGCCGGGGGCCAGGTCAGGGTCGTGAGGAGCAGGCCGAGGACAAGTGGCCAGAGGACCGGCCACATCCGGCCCATGGCCCACAGGACCACCGCCGCCATGGCGAGGATCAGAAGCAGCTCGAGGGAGATTCGCGCTGACAGGCGGAGCGCGGCGCGGGTTTTCGTCGGATTCGGCGTGGCAGGCATGGGCCCACCGGTACCCCGTTCGTGCCGTGCTATCGCTGCTCCTGGACAGCGGCGTCAGGGGCGGGGTTTATGGGCGAATACCCATCGGTTGCCCGCCAGTGCGTCGTTCTGTTCGGGGCGTGGGCCGCGTCCGTGCCGGCGGGTGTAGTCGAAGGGCGTCCGGACGGTTGTGGTCCAGCCCCTGCCCGCGAGGTCGCCTGCGGAGTCGGGTCGTGGTTCCCGGTTGAAGAGGTTGAGCAGGTCGATGCCGATTTGGTGTTTCGTCGCGGTGTACAGGGGGCTGTCGCGGTATTCGAGCAAGTCTTTGTCGAGTTTGACCTCGAACGCCAGCGTGCTTCCTGCTGCGCTCAGCCGGTCCACCGTGTGGATGAGGTTCGTCTCGGAGGCGTTGGGCAGGTAGAACAGCAGCCCTTCGGCCAGCCAGGCGCTTGGTGCGGCCGGGTCGAAGCCCGCGTCGGTCAGCGCCGCGGCCCAGTCGGCGCGCAGGTCGACGGGGATCGGTACGCGGGCTGCTTTCGGGGTGGTCGGCAGTCCGCCGAGTACCTTGTGCTTGAACTCCAGCACGCCTTCCCTGTCGATTTCGAAGATCACACAGCCGGGAGGCCACTCGAGTCGGAACGCCCGCGCATCCAACCCCGCCCCGAGCAGGACCACTTGGCGGGCTCCCGCCGCGCGCACCGACTGGAGGAGGAAGTCGTCGAGGACCCTCGTTCGCAGACCGAAGTAGCGGGCGAAGCGTCCCCACAGCGGGTTCGCGTCTCCGTCCGCGACCTGGTGTATGCGTACCGGCCAGTCCGCGGAGGCCGGTGCGGCGTGGACGAAGTGCTCCGCGTAGATGTCCTGGGCCAGGCTGTCGTGGCGGTGGGTCTCGATCGCTCGGGCCGCGGCGACCATGAGAGCGGTCAGGCCGACACCCCCTTCCACGCCTTCCACACCGGTGTTGTGATGCGCTGGGTCGGTCATCGTGATTCCTCCGTGTATACCCCGGCCTTCAGGTCGGGGAGGAAGCGGACTCCTGCGTAGCGGGGCGGGGATTGCCGGTTCGCCGTCAGGGGGGACCGGCGCCCGCTCACACGAACCCGCAAGGAGTCACAAGCTGATCTGCTAGTTTGTGAGTTGTGAGCACTAACGTGAAGCGGGCGTTCAAGTACCGCTTCTATCCGACCGATGCGCAGGTGGCCGAGCTGTCGCGCACGTTCGGGTGCGTGCGGAAGGTCTACAACATGGCGCTCGCGGCCCGTACGGAGGCGTGGGCGCGACAGGAGCGGGTCAACTACAACCAGACGTCGGCTCTGCTGACACAGTGGAAGAAGACCGAAGAGCTGGCCTACCTCAACGAGGTGTCCTCGGTTCCCCTCCAGCAGGCGCTCCGGCACCTGCAAGCCGCGTTCACGAACTTCTTCGGCAAGCGGGCGAAGTACCCGCGGTTCAAGTCGCGGAAGAGCTCCCGCAAGAGCGCGGAGTACACCACCAGTGCGTTTCGCTTCCGCGACGGGAAGCTGACCCTCGCCAAGATGACGGAACCGTTGGACATCGTGTGGTCCCGCCCCCTGCCGGAGAGCGCGAAGCCGTCCACGGTGACGGTGTCGCAGGACCCGGCCGGACGCTGGTTTGTGTCCCTCCTCGTCGAGGACCCGCTCGTCCAGCCACTGCCCGGCAACGAGAACGCGGTCGGTATCGATGTCGGCCTCGGCCACCTGCTCACCCTGTCCACCGGCGAGAAGATCGCCAACCCCCGGCACGAGCGCCGCGACCGCCGGCGTCTCGCGCTCGCGCAGCGGCGCCTGGCGAAGAAGGCCCGGGGCGACGGCGCGAACCGGGCCAAGGCCCGCCGCAGGGTCGCCAAGATCCACGCCAGGATCACCGACCGCCGGTGCGACCACCTGCACAAGCTGACCACTCGACTCGTGCGCGAGAACCAAACGCTCGTGATCGAGGACCTGACCGTCCGCAACATGGTCAAGAACCGGGGTCTGGCCCGCGCCATCAGCGACGCCGCGTGGACGAAGTTCCGGAGCATGCTGGAGTACAAGGCGCAGTGGTACGGGCGGGAAGTGATCGCGGTTGACCGCTTCTTCCCCTCCTCCAAACTGTGCTCCCACTGCCGCACCCTCGCCGGGAAGCTGCCGCTCAACGTCCGCACCTGGACGTGCGACTGCGGAATGGTCCACGACCGTGATGTGAACGCCGCGAAGAACCTTCTGGCCGCCGGGCTGGCGGTGTCTGTCTGGGGAGCTGGTGTGAGACCTCAACGGGAGACCTCCCGGATGGGGCAGTCGGCGATGAAGCAGAAACCTCTACGGCGCGAGCCGTAGGAATCCCCCTCCTTCAGGAGGGGGAGGAAGTCAAGTGTCCTCCCTTGGCCCCGTGCCCCGTGGGAATCAGGACGGGTTTGACCACGAGGCCCGCGTCGCAGTCGCTTTCGGCTTGGTTGATGTCGGTGAGGGGGTAGGTGCGGATCAGCTGGTCGAAGGGGAACCGCCCGGCCTGCCAGAGCCTGGTCAGCCGGGGGATCAGCAGTCCCGGCACCGCGTCCCCTTCGCAGATGTGGGAGATCTTCCGGCCCCGGTCCAAGGTCCCCGGTTCGAGTGGCAATGGGGTGTGGAGGCGTGCCACCAGGCCGAGGTGGCCGGTCGGGCGCAGGGCCCGAAGGGCATTGTTGATCAGCTGGGGGGAGCCTGTGGTGTCCAGTGCGTAGTGTGTGCCGCCGTCCGTCAGTTGCTGGATGCGGTCGGCCAGGGCAGGCGGGTCGGGCGGGTCGGCCGATGCGGCGTGCAGCGGGATCGCGTGGAGCCGCTCGGCGAGGGCCAGCCGCTCGGGGTGCCGGTCGACGGCCACGGTCACCGCTCCGGCGGCGGTGGCCGCCAGCACCGCGGCCAGGCCGACCGCCCCGGCGCCGTAGACCGCGATGGTGTCGCCGGGGCCGACACCGAAGGAGTGGAAGACCGCTCCCGCGCCGGTGAGGAAGCCGCAGCCGAGCGGTCCGAGGAGTTCGATGGGCAGTGTGGGATCGACCCGGACGGCGTTGCGGGCCGGGACCATCGCGTATTCGGCGAAGGAGGACTGGCCGAACCACCGGGGTGCCAACGCGCCTCCGCCCGCGTCGGTGAACCGCGCAGCGTGCTCCTTGCGGCCTCCGAAGAGGTTGAGCGCGGGGAAGGAATCGCAGTAGGCGGGAGCCGCGCCCACGCAGTTCCGGCAGTGTCCGCAGGAGTCGAAGCTCAGCACGACGTGGTCGCCGGTGCTCAGGCCGGTGTCCGGACCGCCTGTCTCCACCACGACTCCGGCCCCTTCGTGGCCGAGCACCGCGGGCAGTGGTGAGCGGCCTGCCGAGTGCCGGACCGCGAGATCGGTCCGGCACATCCCGCAGCCCGCGATCCTCACCAGGATCTCGCCGTCGCCCGGCCCCGCGTGGAGCATCACCTCCTCGAGGCTGAACCGGCTCTCGTAGGAGCGCAGTACCGCCGCGGTGAACCTCATCCCTCACACCTCAACCGGACGGTGCACGACGAACGGGCTGAGGTTGCCATACAGCCCCCACGGCCCGCCCGCCACGCCGACACCGCTGTCCTTGACGCCCGCGAAGGGCTGGGCGAGGGAGGTTTCGGCGTGGTGGTTGACCCACGCCGTCCCGCATTCCAGTTGGCCGGCCACCGCCTCGGCCCGGTCCAGGTCGGTTCCCCATACCGAGCCGCCCAGCCCGAATCCCGTGTCGTTGGCCGCTTCGATGGCTCCGTCGAGGCTGACGTACGGCAGCACCGGCAGGACCGGACCGAACTGCTCCTGCGTGACCACCGGGCTGTCGGGCGGGACATCGGCCAGGATGGTGGGGGCGAAGAAGTAGCCCGGCCGGTCCAGCCGGTGGCCGCCGGCCACGGCTCGGGCACCGTCCGCCAGGGCCAGGGCCGTGTAGTGCTCGACGCGGGCCAGCTGAGGGGCGTTGCTGACCGGTCCCAGCTGCGAGCCGGGGTCGAGCCCGGAGCCGACGACGGCGGACTTCGCACGCTGTGCGAGGGCTTCGACCACCTGCGAGTAGAGCCGGGCGGGGGCGTAGAGGCGCTTGACCGCCATGCAGACCTGCCCGCAGTTGCGGAACGCCGCCCAGAACAGCCGGTCCGCGATCCGCTCCACCTCCACGTCCTCCAGCAGGATGGCGGCGTCGTTACCGCCCAGTTCCAGGGTGACCGGGGCGAGCGAGGCCGTCGCGGCCCGCGCGACGGCCCGCCCGGTGGGAACCGAGCCGGTGAAGGTCACGTGGCGGATCCCCGGATGGGAGGCGAGGCGGGCGCCGAGCGGTTCGCGGCCGGTGACGATGGTCAGGACGTCCGGGGGGAGGGCGGAGACGAGGACGGACGCCAGCAGCCGTGTGGCGAGCGGTGTGAACGGGGAGGGCTTGAGCACCATCGTGTTGCCCGCGGCGAGCGCGGGCGCGAACTTCGCCGAGGCGAGCTGGAGGGGAAAGTTCCACGGGACGATCGCGGCGACGGGCCCGAGCGGTCGCCAGCGGATCTCGCTGCGCACCGGCCGGCCGTCCGTGATCGGCTGGGTTTCGGGGCCAAGCTCGGCGAAGTAACGCAGGCGTGCCGCCGTGCGGGCGACCTCCGCGTACGACTCGGCCAGGGGTTTGCCCTGCTCACGGGTGAGCAGCGGGGCGAGGTCGGCCCCGGCCGCCTCCACGGCGTCGGCTGCCGCGAGCAGCGCGGTGGTGCGGGCGGCGGGGTCGGCTCGCCAGCCGCGCCAGGCGGCGTGGGCCCGGCCGACGATGGCGTCCAGCTCGTCCGGCCGCTGATCGGGGGCCTCGTCGAAGGTCTCGCAGGTGGCCGGATCGAGGACGGCGAGGCACCCGCCGCTGGTTCCGGGCGCGCGAGGGGGCGGGCCGGCCGGCATACCGGCGGTCAGCCCGCGGTGGCGACGGACGCCGCGTATTCCCGGGCGTGCCGGTCCATCTCCGCCCGGAAGGCGGCCACCAGCTGCGGCTGGATCCTTCCGGCGTCGCGGTCGCCGCCCTCGCAGACCGCGCCGCGCACCCCCACGATGTCGGTGCCGATGCGGGTGAGCGTGCCGAGGTCCGCGGCCTTGACGCTGCCCGCGAGGGCGGCGCGCAGACCGGCCTCGTGGGCCTGCCGGACAAACTCCGCGCAGAGTTCGGGCGGAAGGTGGTCGAACAGCCGTGTCCCGTCCTTGATCGCTGTGTCGAGCATGGCCGCAGCACAGCCGGAACGGCGGGCGATGTCGGGCAGCGCCAGCGGGTTGACGCAGCCGATGCGGTGGGCGTCGGCGTAGCCGGAGGCGACGACGAACGCGTCCGGCTGATAGTCCTTCACCGCCCGGACGACCCCGCGCATGACGTCCATGGCCTGTTCGGGCGTGGTGCATCCGTAGAGGCCGACCTTGATGTAGGTGGCTCCGGAGACCGTTGCGCCCAGTGCCGCCTGGGCCACTGTGCCGGGCTTGTAGGGGACGTCTCCCACGGTGGCGGAGACCGGCTTGTCCGCCGGGACCGTGTCGCGGATCTGCCGGATGACCCAGGGGAAGTTCGCGCCGAGCGAGCCCTCGTCGGGCTTCTTGACATCGACGATGTCGAGGTGTTCCGCCGCCTTCGCGCAGTCGAGGGCCTCCTCGACGCTGTCCGGGGAGATGAGAAGCAACAACGTGGCTTCCTTCCACCGCATGCCACCTGCCCGGGGGCAGATATGCGGAGTCGTGTGGATCACGCGCGGTCCGCTCATCATTGCCGCGTCCGGTGGCTCATGGGCAGGGCGCGCGGAGTCCGGACGGGTCATTGCCGTGACGTTCCGCGCCCCCGGCGCACCGTCCACGCCGGTGGCCGGTGCGGCGATCGGGACTATGCGCTCTGCGCCGATTGCCGGATGATCAGGTCGGTCAGCAGGGCCAGCGGAGGCCAGCCGTCGCGACCCCGGCGGGCGACGGCGAAGGCGCGCAGGACGACGTCCGGCGCGGTGAGCGGCACCAGATGGACACCGGGCGACGTGGGGGTGCCCAGCGGCAGCAGCCCTACGCCCATTCCTGCCGCGATCATGCCCTGTACGAGGTCGAGGTTGTCCGCCTGGTGAGTGAGGTGGGGGGTGAAGCCGGCCATGGAGGCGAGCGTCCGGATGACGGTCTCGTCACCGGTGTTGCGCGAGTTGCCGATCCAATCCGCCGTGCGGAACCAGCGGAAGACCTCCGGGGCGCCCGGTGCCGAGGGACGGGCGGCGTGGTCGGGAATGCCCAGACCCCAGGGGGCGGTCCACAGTGGGGTGATCACGACCGCGGGGTCCGGTTCGGCCGGTGCCAGGTTGTAGTCGTAGGTGAGCGCGAGGTCGGCCTCGTCGTTCGCCAGCAGATGGAGGGCCTCGGCGGGTTCGTGCTCACGGACCAGGATGCCGAGCTGAGGATGGCTTGTCGCCAAGTTGCTGATGATGGGCAGCAGTTGGGCTCGGATAGCCGTGGCGAAGCCTGCCACGCGCACCGTGCCGGTCGGCGGGGCGTCGGGACTCAGGTCCCGCCGCGCGGCCTCGACTGCCGCAAGGATCGTCACGGCGTGTTCCGCCAGACGGCGGCCCGCCGGCGTGAGCCTGACCCTGCGCCCATGCGGCTCGATGAGTGCCGTTCCCATGTCCTGAGCCAAAGCGGCGACCTGTTGAGAAACCGTCGAGGTGGTCGTGCCGGTGGCCTCGGCCACCGCGCGCATCGAGCCTCTCCGGGCCAGCTCGGCCAGCATCTGCAGGCGGCGTGTTTCCATCCCTCCATTGTCCATGAATCCCGAACGAATCATTCGGGATCAACACGTGGACGTGAACGGTGTCAAGGATCTCTACTGGAGCCCATGAACGCTCCCGAACCACCTGAGGCGCTCCCTCCCCGTCGCTCGCGCCATGCCGGCGCCGGGGCCGGTTTCCTCATGGCCGCCACCTCGATGTGTACCGTGCAGCTCGGATCGGCTCTGACGGTTCCGCTGTTCGGACAGCTCGGCGCGCTGGGAACCGCGGGCCTGCGCCTGGGCTGGGCGGGGCTGATCCTGCTGGCCGCCATCCGCCCCCGGCCTCGTGATTTCACCTCCCGGGATCTCCTTGCCTGCATAGTGCTCGGTCTCGTGACCGCCGGAATGATGGTCTTCTTCATGCAGGCGATCGCCCGTCTCCCGCTGGGGACCGCAAGCGCACTGGAATTCTTGGGACCGCTCACTGTCTCCCTCTTCGGGCCGAGGAAGGGACGCCTGATCTGGGCGGCCGCGGCGGCGGCGGGCGTCGTGCTGCTGACCGAGCCCTGGCACGGTGGCGCCGACCCTGTGGGGGTGGGGAGCGCGCTGCTCGCCGCGGGGTGCTGGGCCGCGTACATTCTGCTGACCCAACGGGTCGGTGATCGCGTCACCGGCCTGAAAGGGCTGGCTGTCTCCATGCCGGTCGCCGCGGTGGTGGGCCTGGGTATCGCCGCCCCGGGCCTCGCCGAACACCTCACGTGGTCACCGCTGTGGACCATGCTGGCTCTGGCGGTGCTCAGCCCCGTCATCCCCTTCGCTCTCGAGTTTCTCGCCCTGCGTCATCTGACCACGTCCGCGTTCGGCACTCTGATGAGCCTCGAGCCCGCCATCGCCCTCATGGTCGGTCTGCTCGTTCTCGGCCAGCGCCCCGGGACGGCTGCGACAGTTGGCCTGGTTCTCGTGGTCATGGCCAGCGTCGGCGCCACCCGCGCCGGTGTCCGTCCCGCGGCATCCTCCGAACGGGCACCAGCTTTCCGGTACGAGCCCGGCCCGGAGCCCGTGCGACGCGATCAGGACCGGGCTGCCGTCTGCCGGGGCAGCCAGCCGCTGTGATCCGTCAGCACCGGGGTAGCCCTTGTGTGCTCGCCCGAGCAGTACGGCCGGCCGGCGGGGATGCGGTCGATCGGCGGCAGCGTTCATTCAGGTGTCAGAACGTGCCAAGCTAACGTGTCGCCACCGGCCGATTCGCAGCCTTGTCGTCGCCGGGGGCAGCACGCTGAAGATCTCCCGCTTCGCTTGGAGGAGACCATGTCCGCATCCACCGGCATGCCCGCCGATCCGACGTCGAGCCACCGAGCCATCGAGAACTTGATCGCACGTTACGCCGAACTCGTGGACGACGGCGATTTCGCGGGACTCGGCACGCTTCTCGCTGAAGCCACCTTCTCGGGCACTGGCGAGTCTGTCAGCGGGCGCGACGCGATCGAGGAGATGTTCAAGGACACGTTGATCGTCTACGCCGACGGCACGCCGCGAACCCATCACGTCACCACCAATGTTGCCATCGAGGTCGATGAACAGGCGAGCACGGCGGTCTCGCGTTCGTACGTCACCGTGTTCCAGGCACTGCCCGACCTGCCGCTGCAACCCATCGCCGCCGGTCGGTACCACGACCGCTTCGAGCGCCGTGATGGGCAGTGGCGCTTCGCAGAGCGACGGGTCCGCATCAACCTGATCGGCGATGTGAGTCGCCACGCCCGCCGGGCTGCCGCACGGCGGTAGTCGCCCCCGGGACGGGCCCGTTTCGGTTTCCCCCCCACACAGCCGACGTCAGGTCAGCCCGTTGAGCCCCTGCTTGTGAGCGAGCCGGCGACCCCGGACCACGGGGTCGCGGCCCCTCGCTCACCGCGACGGACTGGGCTCGGGTCCCAGCTCGCGGCGCCTCAGATCATCAGCAGCAGCCGGGTGTGCGGGACCAGCTTCCGGTTCACGCTGGTGCTCTGCACGAATATCGTGAAGTCGTCGTTGCGGTCCGGATTGACGCGAACTTCCGTGTCCGGCAGGCCGAGCAGGGATCGGGCCTCCGGCCCCGTGTAAACCCGGTCCGTCTTCTTCTCCAGCACCGCGATCTGCTTTCGCGCCTGGATTTTCTCCGACTTGCTCAGCTGATAGAACGCACAGCCGGTACGGAAGGTGTGTCCGCATTCGATGACCCATTCCCGGATCGCCGCTTCCCGAGCCACCGGAATCAGCTGGTATTCCGACGGGTCCACCGGGGTGAGACCGGCCGCCTCGATGGTGTCCTTGTTGACCGCCTCCGCGCCCGTGGAGAACACCGCCCGCGATCCCCGGATGCCTTGTGCCCGGCCCACCATAAAGTTCTCGGTGGCCTGCTGGATGACCTGCCCTGCCTCCTCCAGGCCCTGTGTGCTCGTGGCGTCCCAGATGGCGATGTTGTCCTTCGGGAAACCGCACTGCATGGCCTCGCGCTTGCCCATCTGGTCCGGCACAAGGACGGCCAGTGTCCAGTTGTCCTCCTGCGTCGCCATCATCTTGGCCACGGCTTGCACCAGTTCACGTGGATTCTTGGTAGGGGCATCCAGGCAGCGATGACTCGCGTTCTCCTGGCCGTCCGTCAGCACGAACGTCAGGAAGCTGTGGTCGCCGTACAGCTGAGCCGTCTGCGCCAGCTCCCGCTGCGACTTCAGTGAGGCCGCCAGCAGAGCCGTCATTCCACCGACCCGGTAAAGCTGCTTCAGGGACGGCATCCGCAGCACGTCCTTGTCGTAGATGGCGCACTCCACCTTGTCGGCGAAGACGTACACCGTGACGCGGGTTTCCTGGTCCAGTTCCTTCGAACGGCGGGCCAGATACGCAATCTGCTGGTCGGCGACTTCGACGACCTTGCGGCTCAGGTGTGACATGGACGAACTGGCATCCAGCACAAGAGCAACGTGATTGATGTAGTTCTGGTTTCCGGACATGGACGCTCCCCCTTTTCCTTTTCGATGCTCCTACCTTCTCACCCACCACTGACAATCGATCCTGGACTCCGATGCGTGGGGAGGTGGCGGCGACGACATCGTCAGGTGGAGAATCAACCCCGCCCATCGGCCGGATGACCGACACCGAGCAGTCCCAGTGGGTGCTGACCGGACGGGACGACCGCGGGGGTGAGTCCAAGGAGCCGGTCGTCGTCGAACCCGGCAACGAGCACGGCGCCCAGGCCCGCCTCAGTGGCCTGGAGATAGACGTTCTGGCTGGCATGCCCGGCCTCCAGCCACACATAGCGCGCACCCCGCCGCCCCAGCGGCGGCTGATCGGCGAAATGGCGCGCAGCCGCCTCCAGATCACCACTGAGCAGCAGCAGTGCACCCGCGCGACGCAGCCAGTCGTGGTCGGCGAGGGTAGTGCCGGCGACCCGGTCGCGGTGGTCGCCGGCAGTGATCAGAGTCAGCACATCGCGCTCGGCGTCGTACCGGTAAGTCCCGGCGGCGAGGCCGTCGACGTTGCCCGCGACCACTGTGAGTGTCAGTGGATACAACGCGTGTGCCGACGGGCATGTGCGGTGCTCACCGGTTGTCCGCCCCTGCGCCGCCCACACCATGAGTGCGACCTGGGCGATGCTCAGGGGCCGGGCCCCGAAGCCGCGTGTGCTGCGTCGCCGCATCAGCAAGGATCCCAGACCCGCGATCGGAGGCGTGGGCCGGACAGGCTTCAGAGGCACTTCCCGCTGTGACATGAGTCCAGACAAGCACACCCGGAAGGGGCGGCGGGAACGGCGTCAGGAGTAGAAGCGCACGTAGTCGAAGCGCGCGGTCACTCCCTCACCGGCCAGGGAGACGAGGCCGATGGACGGGTCGGAGCCGGCGGGCAGATGCCAGACCCCGCCCCAGATGTAGTGCTCACCGTCCCGACTCGTGGCCGGCTGGAATCTGTGCTCGCCCGTCTTCGGATCGACGGTATGGCGAAGCCGCAGCCACATGGTGTCGGCCGACGGGCCCAGCTGCAGCTCCGGCCAGCTGTCACGGTCCCGGCCGATCCACAGGAAAGCCTGCCGTGATGGACCGGTCCGTGTCGGAGCCAGATGGATCGAGTCCTCCGGGCTCCGGAAGGCGATGATCCCGGCCTGGCTGCGCCCGTCGGGGGCGTCGCTGATCGGGAAGCGCAGCTTGGTCTCGACCGTGTAGGTGCCGGTCGGAGCGTCACGAAGCAGCGCCGATGCCATTGTCCCCTTGCCGGAGAAGTCGGCATCCTGCGTCGGCCACACGTACTGGCCGTCGGCGACCTTCCCGTCGGCGGGGCCGAACCACTTCCAGCCGTCCAGCCGGTCGTCGTCGAAGTCCTCGTCGTACTCCGGCAGCCGGGCTCCGACCCCGGGGTCCGGCTGTTTGACGGTCACCGGCGTGTAGAGCCGGGTCACGCCGACGTTGTCCGCCTCACCGGCGCCGCGGGTCGAGGCGACACCGCCGCGGCGCCAGTCCTTTGGCACGTCCACCGTCAGTTCGGCCAGCGGCATGTCGAGCATGGCCGAGCTGACCTGTACGTGCGCCGCCCCGTCGCGGATCTCGGCCGTGAGCGAGTGCCAGGTCCGCGGATCGGTGTCCGCGTGCAGCCGCGCGGTCCGCTTCCGCACCACCTTCCGGTCCCGGGTGACCTCGACGGAGAGCGTGCCGGTGGAATCCAGCCAGGCCACGGCGTGGTCGGACCGGCCCGCGGATGCCAGGACCAGGCCGACCCGGCCTTCGTCGTCGCGCAGCCGGACGTCGGCCTCGAGCCTCACATCGCCGTCCGGGGCCCGCCGCGGCAGCAGCAGCTGCGGGGCCGCGGCCCGGGACCGGCCGCGGGCATAGCGTCCCGAGTCGGGATCCGAACCCGTGGTCCACGAGCCGTGTCCGAGGATGTCGAAGCCGTCCAGGCCGTCGTCGAAGGTGCTCCCCGAGCCCCAGCCGCCCATGGGCGCGGACTGCCGGTCCTCGCTGGTCCAGGCGCCTGCGCGGACGGTCGGCCAGCCGTCGATCCAGTCGAGCCGGTCCATCATGGCCGGCCGTCCGCCCCAGTTCGGATCGCTTTCGTGGCGGTCGAATCCGTTGGTGAGGATCCAGTCCTGGCCGGACTTGTCGACGACGTTCGCCGAGTGGCCCGTCGCGACCCATTTGTTGCCGTTCGGCGCGTTGACGATCGTGCCACCGGGGTGCAGGTCGGCGAGGCCGACCCCCTCGGCGTCGGTGAACGGGCCCATCGGGTCCTTGGCCCGCCCGACGAACACCGGATAGGCGCCCTTGTCACGGGCACAGCAGCCCAGGCCGGAGTAGAACAGGTAGTACCAGCCGTCCCGCTTCACCGCGTACGCGGCCTCGCCGCGCCGGGCGCCGACCACCTGTACCGGAGTGCCGACCGGCGCGGTGCCCTCCTCGTTGAGGCGCACCGCCTGGATGCCGCCGTCGCGGAACGAGCCGTAGTAGAGGTACTTCTGGCCGTCGGAGTCGAGGAACACCGACGGATCGATCTGATTGACCGTCGTCCCGTACGGCAGCACGGGGTGGCCGATGTCCTTCCACGGACCGGCCGGGTGGTCCGCGGTGGCCAGCGCGATGGTGTTCTTGTCGTCTCCGGCGACCGAATAGTAGAGGTAGTACTTGCCGTTGAGGTACCGGATGTCCGGGGCCCAGTAGTAGGTGCTCTTGAAGTCGCGCCATTCCGGGTGGTTGTCGGGTCCGAAGACGTCACCGACGTAGGTCCAGTTGACGAGGTCGGCCGATCGCGTGATCGGCATGAAGTGCTGCGACTCCCACGGGCCTCCCTGGTTGTCCCGGCGCATGCTGGTCTGGGTCGCGTAGGCGTACCAGTAGCCGTCCTTGCCCCGGATGATCGATGGGTCGGAGAAGGCGTCCGCGACCTCGTCCATCACGGGGTTCTGGTACGTCCCGGGCGGATCGGCGGGATCGGCCGCGGCCGGTCCGGGATGCGCGCTGCCGAGGCCGAGGACCATGAGCAGGGCGAGGAGGACGACGCCGGGTCTGCCCCGGACCGCGGGGAATCGTGCTGACTTCGATGCCATGTGGGGAGCTCTCCTTCGTGGATGCCGGAGGTGTCAGAGATGCCTGAGACAGCGGAGATGCCGGGTCGCGGGCCGCGCCCGGAGGAACCGGTGGGCGTACGGCGCGGGGGTGGGCTCAGACGACGACCAGGGCCGCGACGCGCCAGAGGCCGTTCAGCTTCGAGCCGGTGATTTCCAGGTCGGCGGTGCGCCCGTCCGCGCCGCCGTCGAGGCCGAAGGAGAACCAGACGAAGGCCCGGCTGGGCAGGCTGTCGTCGCCGGAGCGTCCGAGGACCGTGCCGTCCTCGGAGATGGTGGTGACACCCGAATCGGTGAGGGAGTCGCCGGTGAGCACCCACACCGTGTGCTTGCCGGCCGGCACCGGGATGCGCAGGACGCTGGGCTTGCCCTTCTGCATGACGATGTCGCGGCGCAGATCGTCGGCGTTGCCCCGGTCGCGGGTGATCGGCCGGTCGCCGACCCAGCCGAAGCCGCGGTCGTCGGTGTAGTCGTCCTCGGGCGACAGTCTGGTGTACCCGGTCAGCAGCGGGCTGGACGGCGGGCCGGCGTCGAACGCCGTGGCCGCGTCATCGGGGTGCGGCGTGGTGACCACGGACACCGACCGGCCGCGCTCGACCTCCTCGTCGCCGCTGCTGAGCCGGATCTCGACGGTGGCGAATCCCGGAGTGGCCACCGGGGTCGCGGTGACCGTCAGCTCTCGCTCGGCTCCGGCGGCGACGGTCACGGTCCGCTCGGTGCCGGACCAGCCGTCGGGGGTGACCAGCCGGGCGGTGACGTCGCGGTCCTTGGGTCCGGTATTGCGTACCAGCACCGTGACCGGGTTGGCCCGGCCCGTCCACCACACCGGATCCGCCGCCGCCCTCAGCACTACCAGGGACGGTGCCGGGGCGGCCGGATCCGTGATGGCGAACGCGGACAGCCGCCAGGGGCCGCCCACGCCCGTGAACGTGATGTCAGTGGTGCGGCCGGTGGCACCTCCGTCGAGGGGGAGCTCCAGCCAGGTGAAGGTTCCGCCGGGCTGCTTCGGACTGGTGGCGGCGGTGGCGCCGTCCACCGCGATCCGGGTGGGCGAGGCCGTGGCGCCGGTGTCACCGACCAGCGCGTACCCGGTGTGCTTGCCGGCCGGCAGGGCGACGCGCAGCACCCGGGACGAGTTGTGCCAGAGATGGTCGCGCAGCAGGGGCTCGCCACCGCGGTCCCTGGCCGACGGGGCGGCGCCGACCCAGCCGTGGCCCACCGGCGCGGACCAGGCCGACTCAGGGTTCAGCGCGTCGTAGCCGGGCATCGAAGTCCCGTTCCGTGGACCGGCGTTGAGCGCCATGAGGCAGCGCCCGCCATCGGGGGCGACGACCAGGGACGGCGGCCGGCCGTCGAGCCGGGTGAGCTTCGGCGCCACGTCCAGGTCCAGGGCGGCGACGGTGCCCGGCAAGGGGGGTGTGACCGGCAGCTCGAACTCCGCGGTCGCGGCGGCGGCCGCGGACTGTTCGGCGGGCTCGGTGTGCCAGTCCGCCGACGGTGGCCGCAGTACGACCGTGAGGTCGCGATCCCGCGCCGAGGCGTTGGTGACGGTGACCGGCAAGAGGTTCGGCCGACCGCCGAGCAGCACCCGCGAGCCGTTCAGCGCCGCTTGCAGCCATTCCCGCTTCGCGTCGACGACGCGGCTCCTGTCGAAGAAGAATCCGACCACCGTGTCGCGCCAGAACGTCGCGTGCTTCCGCTGGGCCTCGAAGCCCGCCTCGATGGCGGCATGGCGCTGCCGGTCGACCTCCCCGGACAGTTCGCTCCACTCGGCGAGGAACCGGCCGACGCGGTCGACCCCGGTGAAGTGCGTATCGTAGATGTGCTGGATGACCGTCTTGCCCGACCGCAGCCGATGGTCGTACGGCACCCAGTGCATGAACAGCAGCAGGTCGTCGGGGCAGGTCGCCGTGGACTCGTAGCGCTTCTGCCACGGCCGCGGGTAGAGCCCGGTGAAGCCGCTGCCGGTCGCCTCGGTGCGGTCGAACCCGGTGCCCTCGGTCGTGGAGTGGTGTGACTGGAAGAGGGTGCTCAGCGGGCTCGGGTCGAGATGGTCGCCACCGGGGTCGGTGAGATAGCCCATCCCCAGCGGCGAGGTGTAGTCCTCGTACGTGCGGCGCGAGTGCATCAGGATGTCGGCCACGGTCTCGGTGACCGTGCCGTCGTGGCCGAAGGTCCGCGCGGCCCACTCCGCGGCCAGCTCCCGGGGATCGGCGTCCGGGTTCCAGCACAGCCCGCCGAAGGCGTAGGTGTTCGCCGCTCCCAGCAGATAGCCGGTCCAATTGCGGGCGTTGCCGAAGTTGCTGACCCCGGCGATGCCCGCCCGCGGCGCGCGTCCATCGCCGTCAGAGAGGATGTCGGCGACGGTCGGTCCGGTGCCGGGCCCCCGCGTCGGGAAGGTCAGCACCTCCCGCCACAGCGGAGCCAGATAGGTGGTGTGGATCTCGTGACCCGTGTACTCCTGCGTGAGCTGGAGTTCCAGCATCTGGTTCGTCTGGCGCATCGCGCCGAACAGGGGGTGTACGGGCTCGCGGATCTGGAAGTCGATCGGCCCGTACTTGGTCTGCAGGATGACGTTGTCGTCGAACGTGCCGTCCAGCGGGGCGAACACCCGGTACTGGTACTCCGCCCAGTCGCCGAAGTCCTCGTGGACGAAGCTGCGCCAGACGATCTGCCCGTCGTGCGGTGCGACCGTGCGGGCCAGCATGTTCGCGCCCTCGGCATGGGTGCGTCCGTAGTCGAGCGGGCCGGGCTGCCCCTCCGAGTTCGCCTTCACCAGGAACCCACCGAAGCCGGGCAGGCTCTTGAAGACTTCGGCGCTCTTGTCCCGCCACCACCGCTGGACCCGTCGATCGGCGGGATCGGCCGTCGTGATCGGATCGGCGTCGTCCGCGGTCAGGATCATCGGGCTGGCGTAGTTGACGGACAGCCAGGTCGAGATCCCCCACGAGTGGAGAAGTGCCGCCAGGGGGCCGAGTCTGGTCAGCATCCCGCTGGTGATGAAGTCGGCACTGGCGTTCACGTTGTTGAGCACCGAAGCGTTGATGCCGATCGACGCCATGGACCGCGCATAGTCGACGACCCGGTCGGAGATGTCCGGCAGCTTGTCCCACTCGAAGATCGAAGTGCCTGCGTAGCCACGCTCGATCGACCCGTCGAAGTTGTCCCAGTGATTCATCATGCGCAGTGCGGTCCGCGGCTTCTGCAGGACCGACAGCCCGTGCAGTGGACGCTCGAGCTGCAGCAGACGGATGAGATGGAAGACCCCGGCCAGCACGCCCCGATCGCTGTGGGCCCCGATGACCAGCCGTCGCCGCCCGCCCGGCGTGCCCGTCATCTCGATCACGAACCCCTGCTCACCGATCCGGGCCAGCCGATCGGGACTCACCTGGGATCGCACGACCGGCGACTCGTCCACCGTGCCGATGACAACCGAGGCCCGATCGGCGGGAACCCGGGCCGGTGCGCTGCCGGTGCAGCCCTCGACGGCCCGCCGCAGCTCCAGCTCGGCGTTCCCCATGACGCCGCCCTCGCCCTGACGCGCCAGACCGGCCAGGGCCTTCCGGTACTCCTCGAGCCGCCGGGGATCCGTAGTGGGGCGGTAGCGCAGCCATAGATCGTAGCCGTCCTCATCGGGGATGCCCGCCGACGCGGCGAAGCCGGCTGCCGTGCTCCATGGGCTCAGCACCGAGGCGAGGGCGAGCGCGGATGCCTGGAGCACTCGGCGACGGCTGTACTCGGATCGTGCCATTGCGGTTTCTCCTCTACGGAAGAACGAGACACGCTATACAGGGGGTCGGGTGAGAATTCGGCGCAGTTCGGCCGGGGGGATCTTCGGCCGGCGGTCCGGTGTGAGCAGGCCGTTGGTCTCCTGTTCCGTGTCGGTGAACTGCGTGTAGCAGAAGCCCGCGAGCCCGGAGTCCACCGCGGCGGCCACCAGGTCGGCGAGGCGTTCGGCGAAGTCCTCCTTCGTGGCGACGGTGTCGTAGCCGAACCACTCGGCGCCCTCCGCCGGTTCGAAGGTGGCGCCGCCGAACTCGCTGAGGACGACCGGCTGCCCTTGGTGGCGGACGCCGTCCAGGGTCAGGCGTTTGGCGCCGGGCCACTGCTCGGCGATGTCGCCCTGCCGCAGCGAGGCGTGGCCGTAGCGCTCGCGCAGTACGTCCCCGTGCTGGGTGTAGTCGTGGACGCCCCAGATGTCGGCGGCGGAGATCTCCCAGCCCTCGTTCGAGACGGCGGGGCGGGAGGGGTCGAGGGCCTTGGTCAGATGGTAGAGAGCGTCCATGAAGTGGCGCTGTGCGGGGACGAGCGCCGGGTTCGGCACGGACCAGGACTCGTTGATCGGGACCCAGGCGACGATCGAGGGGTGGCTGAGATCGCGGGAGACGGCTTCGGTCCATTCGGCGACCACGCGCTCGACGGTCTGCGCGCCGAACGCGTACGCCGACGGCATCTCCTCCCACAGCAGCAGCCCGAGCCGGTCGGCCCAGTACAGGAAGCGCGGGTCCTCGATCTTCTGGTGGACGCGCAGCCCGTTGAGGCCGATCTCCTTCGCCAGTTCGACGTCGCGGCGCAATTCGCCGGCCGAGGCCGACAGATGCGAAGCGGGCCAGTAGCCCTGCTGGAGCGCGAACCGGAGGAAGTACGGCTTGTGGTTGAGGAGGAAGACGCCGTCGTCCCAGCCGATGTCGCGCAGGCCGAGGTAGGACGTGACGCGGTCGACCGGTGTGTCATCGGCCGCGTCACGCAACTCCACCACCGCGTCGACGAGTTGAGGCCGCTCCGGACTCCAGAGCAGGTCGTCGAGGTCCTGTCCGTGGCGCAGGGCGGGCACCGCGACGTCGAACTCCGTCTCCTGGCCCTCGAACAGCGTCCGCTGCTCGGCGAGCACCCGCTCGCCCCGTATGAGGCGGACCGTCACGGTGAGCGGGCGCTGCGGCCAGTGGCCCAGGCGCAGCCGGCAGCGGACGCGGGCGTGGGCGACCTCGGGGGTCCAGTGCAGAAGCGTGATGTGCTCGGCCGGGACCTCTTCCAGCCACACCGGCTGCCAGATCCCGGAGGTGCGGTGGTACCAGATGACATGCGGATCCCGGCGCCAGTCCTGTTTGCCGCGTGGCTGGGCGGCGTCGAGCGGCTGGTCCTCGGCGCGGACGACGACTGTCTGCTCGCCGTCCCGGTCGACGGCGTCGGTCAGATCGCAGCTGAAGCTGGTGTGCCCGCCCTCGTGACGTCCCACCAGGCGGCCGTTCAGCCAGACCTCGGCCCGGTGGTCGACCGCACCGAAGTGCAGCAGGAGTCGCCGTCCGGCGGCCGGCCGGGGCACGTCGACCGTGCGCCGGTACCAGAGCACGGGGTGGAAGCCGGTGTCCGCCACGCCCGAGGCCGCGGACTCGGGCGGATAGGGCACGGTGACGGTGCCGGTGAACGGTGCGGAGGTCGCCGGGTCCATCCACCGGTCGGCGCGGCCGCGGTCCTCGTCGTCGTGGGCGAACTGCCAGGGACCGCCGAGGTCGCGCCAGTCGGGATCGCGGATCAGCTGCGGCCTCGGATGGTCTGCGGCGTCCAGGTGCGGATAGGGCATGCGTGAGCTCCGGTGATGTGGTGCGTGGGTGGGGGATGGAGAGGTGCCGCGCTGCCGTTCAGTTCTCCAGGGCGTCCGCTGGGGAGCGGAGGTCCACGACCGTGGCGGCGAACGCCAGCGGTCCCGGCAACAGCGGAATCAGCAGCGGAATCGACCAGGCCAGCAGCCCGCCGAGGATCACCCCACCGGTCAGGAGAAGACTGCCGCGCGGGTCCGCGGCCGAGCGGAGCAGCGCCTCGCGTGCGGACAGCAGGTGCGGTGTCTCGAGCGCGGTCGCCCGCAGCGCCACGACCGTGGCGCCCAGGACGAGCAGCGCGAGGGCGGGCGCCATGACGGCCGCTCCGGGCAGCGCGGCGCGTATCAGCGCGGCATCGATCAGGACGACCACCGCGAGCAGCGGCGGCACCAGACCGAGGGCCGCCGAACGCGCGGACAGGTGGGCACGGAGGTGAGCCCCGTACGTACCGGCTGTGACCTGGACGCTGTTGCCCGCGGCCTGCCGGAGCGTCGCGGACGCGGCGGCGAACGCGGCCGGGGCCGTGACGACCGGCAGGCAGGCGGCGCTGGTGAGCAGGGAGACGAGCAGCATGTCGGCGAAGAGGGTGAAACCGGAGCCGAAGACCTCTCCGGGTTCCCGGCGCTCGCGCCGGGGCGCGGTCGGTGCGTGGGCCATGGTGTGCCTCACCCCTTCAGTCCGGACGTGGCCATGCCCTGCACGAGATAGCGCTGGAAGACGAAGAAGAACAGCACGATCGGCAGCACGGAGATCACCGACATGGCGAACATGGGGCCGTACGCGGAGGTGCTGGACTGGTCGACGAAGCTGCGCAGGGCGAGCGTGATGGTGAACTTCTCCGGCGCGAAGAGATAGATCATCTGCGTGAAGAAGTCGTTCCACGTCCAGATGAACGTGAAGATGGCCGTGGTGATCAGCGCGGGACGGGTCAGCGGCAGTGTGATCGACCAGTATGTGCGGAAGGGACCGCAGCCGTCGATCCGGGCGGACTCCTCCAGCTCGCGCGGCAGCCCGCGCATGAACTGGACGACGAGGAAGACGAAGAACGCCTCGGTGGCCAGGAACTTCGGCAGGATCAGCGGCCAGTAACTGTCGACCAGGCCAAGGCGGTTGAAGATGATGTACTGCGGGATCAGTACGACGTGGTGCGGCAGCATCAGCGTCGCCACCATGAAGGCGAACATCACCTTGCTCATGCGGAAGCGCAGCCGGGCGAAGGCGTAGGCGGCCAGTGAGCAGGACAGGACGTTGCCGACGACGGCACCCACCGCGATCAGCAGAGTGTTGCCGAGCAGGCGTGTGACGGTGACGCCGGAGACCCCGTCCAGGGCGGTCGTGTAGTTCGACCACTCCAGGTGGCTGGGCCACAGGTCGAGGCTCGTCACCACCTCGTCGGCCGGTTTGAGCGACGTGGCGAGCAGCCAGGCCAGGGGGTACAGCAGGACCAGCAGGCACACGGCCGCGACGGTGTGCGGCAGCCACCGCTTCGTGGCGATGTTCATCGTCCCTCCTCGTCCGCGTAGAAGACCCAGGACCGGGACGTCCGGAAGAGGATCAGGGTGATCGCGCCGATGGCGATGAGCAGCAGCCAGGCCATCGCCGCGGCGTAGCCCATGTGCGAGGCCGTGAAACCGCGCTCGTACAGGTAGAGCGTGTAGAACATCGTGGAGTCCGCGGGTCCGCCGTCGCCGCCGCTGATGGCGAAGGCCGGGGTGAAGACCTGGAACGAGTTGATGACCTCGAGGACCAGGTTGAAGAAGACGACCGGGGACAGCATCGGCACGGTGATGGACACGAACTGCCGCCAGCGGCCCGCGCCGTCGAGCGCCGCGGCCTCGTAGAGGTCGGGCGAGATCTGCTGGAGGCCCGCCAGGAAGATCACCATGGGTGCGCCGAACTGCCAGACCGTCAGCAGGACGACCGCGTACACCGCGAGGGTGGGGTCGCCGACCCAGCCGCCGGTGTCGATGCCGACCGCGCCCAGGACGTCGGGGACCGTGCCGCCGTCGTTGAACAGCGCCTTCCACACCAGGGCGATGGACATGCTCGCCCCGAGCAGCGACGGCGCGTAGAACGCGGAGCGGTAGAAGCCCCGGCCCCGGCCGAGGTTCTTCAGAAGCATCGCCACGCCGAGGGCGAGGCCCAGCTTCAGCGGGACGGCCACGACGACGTACAGCATCGTGGTGCCGACCGACCGCCAGTAGCGCGGATCCTCGAACAGCATCTCCTCGTAGTTGCGCAGGCCCACCCAGTGCGGCGGGTCGAACAGGTTGTAGTCCGTGAACGACAGGTACAGCGACACGGCCATCGGCACCAGGGTCAGCACGACCGCGCCGATCATCCACGGGGAGAGAAACACATAGGCGGGCCACTGCCGTTCACGGACCGGGCGCCGCTTCCTCTTGTCCGGGCGCGGATCCGTCGTGCGGTCGGCGCGCGCGGGCGCCCTCGTCGTCGACACCGTGCTCATGAACTCAGTTCCCGGTTCGCCTCGTCGATGAGTTCGCGCGCCGCCTGCCGCGGGGTGGCCATGCCGTATATCACGCGTTGGTAGCCCCGTTTGAACGCCCTCTGGATCGCGAGGTCGCCGGGCGGCGGTGCGGTCGGCGGGTCGTCCAGGCCGTACTTCTCCATCGTCTGCGCGTAGTCGTAGATCTCCCGCTCCGGTCCCTTGAGCGTCTTGGCGACCCGGGCGGCGATCTCGCGGTTCGGCGGGGTGGAGCGGGAGAAGCCGAGGATGTCGCCCGCCCGTGGGTCATTGAGGAGGAAGTCGATCAACTGGGCCGCCTCCTTGGGGTGCTTGCTGTTCGCACCGACGCCGAGGAGCATGCTCGGCTTGAAGTACGCGCCCTGGTGGCCGCCGGTCGTGGGCACGGGCGCGAAGTGGATGTCCTCGCCGAGCAGGCTCGTGTACCCGGGGAACGGCGCGTCCCAGGTGAAGTCGGCGGCCGCGAGGTGGCGGCCGATGGGGCTGGTCTCGGTGCTCTTGGCCTGGACGGTGTCCGCGGCCTGGGCGATGGCGCCCTCCCTGCGGAGCCGGTCGCGGAACGACCAGAAGGCCGTCAAGTCGTCCTCGGTGAAGCCGAGTTCGGTCTGACTGGCGTAGAGCTTCCCGCCCCGGCCGCGCAGCCAGGTCTCGAAGACGTCCTCGTTGTCGCCGCCGTCGTTGGAGCCCGTGTAGGGGCGTCCGTCGGGGGACTTCAGACCCAGGGCGGCGATCTTCTTGTTGGCCTTCCCCCAGTCCTGCCAGGTCCAACTCGGCTGGGGCGTGGGGACTCCGGCCTTCTTGTAGACGGCGGAGTCGTAGGCGTATCCGGTGATGCCACGGCCCATGGGCAGGGCGTACTGCCCGCCCTCGTAGGTGCCGGTGCGCAGCAGGCCCTTGTCCATCTCGGATGTGCGGATCGTCCTGGACTTGATGACGTGGTCCAGTGGCCTGAGCGCTTCGCCGCCGGCGTACTGGGAGATCTGCCGGTAGTCGAGCTGGACCACGTCGGGAATTCCGCCGCCCGCGGCTTGGGTGGCCAGCTTCTGCAGATAGGCGCCGAATTCACCATTGGATGTGCGGACGGTGACGTCCGGGTGCTCCTTCTCGAAGAGATGTACCGCCTTCTCGGTACGCGCGGCACGGTCGTCGTTCCCCCACCAGGAGAACGTGAGGGTGACGCCGCCTGAGGTGCTGCCGCTCGCGGCGGAGCAGCCGGAGAGCGTGGAGGTCAGGGCCGTACTGAGGCCGACGGCGGCCGCGGCGAGGACGGCCCGGCGGCTCGGGCGGGTCGGTGCGAGCGTCATACGGGGGCCTCTTCCTTGGCTGGGGTGGCGGGGGCCCAGCCCTGGGCGCCGCCGTGCAGCTCGGTGTAGTAGGGGTCGCCGGGTCCGATCTCCCCCGCGCGGACCGGGGTGTCGGTGAACGCGGACTTGTACAGGGCGGTGATGAACTCGAGCGTCTGACGCCCGCCCGCGCCGCTGGTGGCGTGGCGCCGTCCGGCCCTGATGTCGGCCACGAGGGCGCGGAGTTGGGCCAGGTGCGAACTCGGCTCGTCCGTACCGAAGTCGCGCCAGGCCGCCACCGTCTCCTCGGGGACGCCGGGGGCCGCGGTGATGCGCCAGTCGGCGTTGCGGTAGCCGTACAGATGGGTCAGCTCGATCGTGGCGAGCTCGCAGTCGACGCGGATGCGGCTGACCTCGTCCGGGCTGAGCACGCTGTTGACCACGGTGGCCACGGCACCGCTCGCGAACCGCACCTGTGCCGTGGACACGTCCTCGGTCTCCACGTCGTGCACGAGCCGCGCCGCCATCCCCCGCACCTCGCTCCAGGGACCCATCAGGTCGAGCAGCAGATCCGTCTGGTGGATGCCGTGCCCCATGGCGGGTCCGCCGCCCTCGGTCGCCCACCGCCCGCGCCACGGAACGGAGTAGTAGGCGGCGTCCCGGTACCAGGTCGTCGAGCAGTGCGCGACGAGCGGGCGGCCGAACGCCCCCTCCCGCAGGAGTCGCCGTACCTGGCGTGCGCCGGAGCCGAAGCGGTGCTGGAAGACGATCGAGGCGTACGGTCCCGCGTCCCCGGCCTGCTCGGCGGCCTCGATCGCGTCGAAGTCGGCGAGGGACGGGCACGGCGGCTTCTCGCACCACACCCAGGCGCCCGCCCGCAGCGCGGCCACCGCCTGGCCGCGGTGCACGGCGGGCGGGGTGCACAGCACCACGAGGTCCGGACGCAGTTCGGCCAGGGTCGCGTCGAGGTCCGTCGAGGCGTAGGGGATCCCGGCGCCGGTGGTGAAGGCGCGTACCGCGTGCATGTCGACGTCGACGGCGGCGACGATCTCCACCTCGCCCGCGTCGGCCAGCGTCCGCAGCGCGGGCAGGTGGCTGGAGCGCGCGATGCCTCCGGTGCCGACCACGGCTGTGCGCAGTGGGGTGGTGGAGCGGTGCGAAGACATGCGGACCCTTTTCTGAGGTGGGTGGTGAGCGCGGCGCCGTGGGCACGGGCGGGCGGCCCGGACCGTCCGACGGACGGTCGTCGGCCGCCCGTGTGAGGCCCCTGGCAGCAACCGCTTGCTATCGATTGGTTCCAACGTTGTAACCGCGAAATCTCGCCACGGTCAACCCCTCGTCAGGAACGGGTTTCCGGGCCGCCCCGGCGCTGACAGCCCGCTGGATCCGATGCATAATGCGGAGAAACACAGGTGAGGAGGTTCGGTCAGTGACCGCGGTGACACTCAAGGACGTGGCGGAGCGGGCAGGGGTCTCGATCAAGACCGTGTCCAACGTTGTACGCAATGCTCCCCGCGTGTCCGAGGCCACGCGGAAGCGCGTACTGAAGGCCGTGCACGAGCTCGGCTACCGGCCCAACCCGTCGGCCCGCCGCCTGCGCACCGGGCACAGCGGCCTGATCGGCCTCGCCGTCCCGGATCTGGCCACGCCGTACTTCGCCGAGCTCGCCCAGCATGTACGGGCCGAGGCCGCGCAGCTGGGCCTGACCGTCCTGATCGAGGAGACATCGGGCGACGCGACGGAGGAACTGCGCCTGGCGACCGGTGTCGGCGCGTCACTGCTGGACGGTGTGATCCTGTCGCCTCTGGGTGTCTCGCCCGACGAACTCGCCGCCGTGGCCAGCGAGTTCCCGCTGGTCCTGCTCGGCGAGCGCAGCTACGAGCGCGACCAGGTGGGGGCCGACCACGTCCTGATCGACAACGTCGCGGCCGCGCGCGAGGCCACCGCGCACCTGGCCGGCCTCGGCCGTACCCGGATCGCCGCCATCGGCGTGGACCGCCAGGCGTCGGCGACCAGCCGTCAGCGTCTGGAAGGTTTCCAGCTCGCCCTGCACGAAGCCGGGGTGACGTACGACCCCCGGCTCGCGCCCTCCATCAAGGAGTTCGACCGGCGCAACGGCCTGCTGGCGATGCGCGCTCTCGCCGCCCTGCCGGTCGGCGTGCGGCCGGACGCGGTCTTCTGCTTCAGCGACCTGCTGGCGGTCGGGGCCCAGCGGGCCCTGTTCGAAGCGGGGTCGCACATCCCGGACGACGTCGCCGTGGCGAGTATCGACGGCTCCGACGAGGCGCTCTACAGCACGCCGTCACTGACGTCCGTGGTCCCCGACAAGGCGGCGATCGCCTCGCTCGCTGTGAAGTGCCTGGCGGCCCGCATCCGCTCGGAGGTGCCCCTGCCGTTCGAGGTGCACACGGCTCCGCACTGGCTGCGCGCCCGGGAGTCCACGAACGGCGGGCGCCAACAGCTTTTTCGCTGAGCCGGGCCGCTTATTCGCCCTATTCGCCGATCCGGGCCGAGGGACCGCCGGACGAAGGACGGTCCCTCGGCGCACGGGCGCTCAGCCGCTCCTGGTGACGGTCATATGCCGCCAACTCGCGGTCCCGGCCTGGTCGCGTACCCCGACCGCGCCCCGGGTGAAGGAACAGTCCGGATCCCTGTAGGCGAAGCCGACCGGAGTGGCGGAGGAGCCCGAGGGACTGCCGGTCACCGTGAGGGTGCAGCCCACGGCCTTCACCGTCAGGTGGTACCAGGTCCCGGTGGACAGGCCGCCGGGGATGGCCGTCCGTGCCAGCTCCTTCCAGGCACCGTTCTGCCTGCCGAGGACGATCCGCCGCGAGGACACACCGATGTAGTAGCCGTCGAGCGCGTCGGCCCCCTTGCCCGGGTCGGACGCCCGCACGACGAATCCGGCCTGGGCTCCGCCGTCGATGCGTACATCGCCCGCCAGGCGGTAGTCGGTCCACCCGGTGGAACCCGTGATCGACTTGTTCCCGCCGGTGCCACCACACGTCTCGGACAGGACGCTGTCCGACGTCGCCCAGCAGCCCCCGTAGTCGACCCAGCCGGACATCCCCTTCGCGAAGGTGTCGGAGTAGGGCAGGACTCCGGTGTTGGCCACCGCGGTGGCCTCCATACAGCCGGTCGGCCCGGTGGCGGTGGCCGTGGTGAAGCGGACCGTCCTGCCGGAGGCGTCCAGGAGCAGGTGCGGGCTGTAGCTGGTGCTGCAGTTCTGGGCGGGGTCGGCGACGGGTCCGAAGGGCGCGGGGGTCCAGGACCAGGGCCCGGAGGCGTCGGGGTCGTTGATGAAGACGGCCTGCCGGTCCTCGGGACTGAAGGCGTTCGTCCCCGTGAAGCGGGTCCGCATCCCGGTCAGCATCAGCTGTCCGGAAGGACCGCCCGCCGGGCTCCACACGATGTACGGGCTGCTCCCGAGGTACCGGCCGTCGGACGTGACGGCCATGGTCCCGAGATCCGATGGTCCGGTGCCCCAGGTCGCACCCCCGTCGGTGGACGTCTTCGTATGGGCCTCGCAGTTGCGGCCCTCGCCGCAGATCTCGTACGCCATGACCATCCGCCCGTCCGGGAGCGTGGCGACGGTCGGCATCCCCGGACGGTCGGTGTCCACGTCGCTCCGGACGTCGACGACGAGTCCGGGCGCGAAGTTCGTGGAGCCGTCGGGGTGTGCGCTCCAGGTGACACCGCCGTCGCCCGACACCACGTGGGCGATGATCTGGGCGTACTCGGGCTCGCGCCGTTCGTCGGAGAAGTACATGGCCAGACGGCCGGCGCCATCGACGGTCAGGAACGGCTCCCAGACTCCGGATCCGCCATGAGGTGCGCCGATGCTGCCGCCACCGGTCTGCAGGATCGACTGGAAGGTCCAGTGCGCCCCGTGGTCCGTGCTCCGCCACAGCACGAAGTCGGTACGGACCTTCTCGCTGGGCGCGATGTTGCCGGCCAGCAGCAGGGTGCCGGCCGGGAACTCGCCCATCTTCCGGGGGAGTTCGAAGAGGAACGGCTGCCAGAACTGGTCCGACGGGTGGTTCTCGCCTTCCAGCGGGTCGTCCAGCGTCGTGAGCGTCTTCCACGTCCTGCCGTCGTCCTTCGAGGTGCGGATGACGAAGTCGGACGCGGTGCCGTCCTTGGTCGCGTGCTCGAAGGTGCCGATGAGCGTTCCGTTGGCGGAACCGCTGTGCTGGAGGCGGATGATGCGGGAGTAGGCGAGGAACTCATTGCCCGACGCTCTGGTGTAGAAGCTGGCGCCCGGGTCGTTCGCCGCCGCGGAGAGCGGCTGGACGGCGGTGCTCATGGCCGTCAGCAGCAGGGCGAGGAGGAGCCCCAGAAGCCACCGGGCTCCTCCGGCTCCTCCGGCTCCTCCGGCTCCTCCGGCTCCTCCGGCTCTTGCGCTTCTTCCGGTACGCGGGTGTCGTCGCTGTCTCATGAGGATTGTCCCTTTCCCTCGGAATGCCGGTAGGGAGCGAGGTGGTTGCGGGGGTCCCGCTTGAGCCGGTAGCCGTCGGGGACCGTCGGCAGCGGGTCCTCGGCCCGCATCTGCCACACGGCCAGCAGGGACAGCAGCCTGACCCGTTCGTCGGCGGCCGCCGGATCCGACCAGCGGTCCACCAGTTCCAGCGGGTCCTCGCGCAGGTTGTACAGGCGGAAGTCCCCGACGACGTCGGCGTACAGGGTCCAGTCCCCGCTGCGGACCTTGCGGCGGCGTCCGCTCTGCGTGGCCGCGTTGAGCTCGTCCCAGCGGGGCTCGCCGTCCGGGCCGTCGAAGATGAGTCCGGGCATCTGGCCGGCCACGTCCTCGGGGCCGTACGGGAGTCCTCCCATGCCCTGCTCCACGTAAGAGCTGCTGAACTCCTCCGCCGGACAGGGCCGTCCGGTCAGCAGCGGCCACAGGCTGCGCCCCTGCACCCCGTCGGGCAGCTCGCGCCCCATCGCCTCGCAGAGTGTGGGCATGAGGTCCGCGAGCGAGACGTGCTCCGGACGCGGCGCGCCGGAGGTGGAGGGCCGCACCGCGTCCCCGTTGACGACCAGGGGGACTCTGGCCAGGATGTCCGGGATCTCCGCGCCCTTGCGCACCAGTCCGTACTCGCCCGCGAAGTCGCCGTGGTCCGCGGTGGCGACGACGACGCGTTCGCGTACCCGGTGCCGGCTCTCCAGCCCGGTGAGCAGACGCCGCAGTTCGTCGTCGATGAGCCGCAGCATGCCGAAGTAGTTGGAACGCGACGGGGCGATGGCTCCCTCGTAGTCGGCCACCGCGCGCTCGCCCAGGCTGCGCAGATACCGCCAGGGGAAGGACTTCCCCTCCAGCACCTCGGCCCCGGTGCGGGTCGGCGGCAGCGACTCCTCGGGGAACAGCGAGAAGTAGGGATCGGGCACCTGATACGGATTGTGCGGCTCGGGGATGGACACCGTCAGCAGGAACGGCCGGCCCTCCGGGACACCGGCGGCCCAGGCCAGCGCCTCGTCGACGATGCGGTGCGGGTTCTGGGCCTCGACCGGGAACGGCGTCGGCTTCTCGTGGGTGCGGTGCCGCAGCGCCGCCAGCCACTTGTCGAACTCCTTGTTCAACGCCTTTGACGGAGTGGTCACCTGGCCGTCATGCATGAACTCGACCCAGTGGTCCACGGACGAGGCGTCGAGATAGGTGTGGTTCTTGCCGATCATCGCCGTGGCGTAACCGGCGGCGCGGGCCTCACTGAAGAGATCGGCGTCGCGGACCGCGAGCGGACGCGCCGGGTTCTGGGTGACGCGGTGCGCGCTGGGGAACCGTCCGGTCATCAGGCTGGTGCGCGCGGGGCAGCACAGCGGTGAGGTCGTGTAGGCGCGGTCGAACCAGGCCCCGGAGCGCCCCAGCTCGTCGAGGAACGGCGTGGTGTCCAGCGGGAATCCCTCACGGGCGCTGACGTCGGCACGGTGCTGGTCGGTCAGGACGAGGACGATGTCGGGCCGGTGGCGCGCGGTCACGCTCGAGTGGTCCTTTCGGCGAGGGCGGCGCCGTCGGTCGACGGGCCGTCGGTGATACGGGGGCCGGCGTGGGAGAACCGCAGGCCGATGACGGCCGCGCAGGCCGTACTGAACAGGACCGAGACGACCACGGCGAGGGCCAGCCACCACGGCGAGCCGTCGGACGCCACGAGCATGGCGTACGCGACCGGCGGGGTGAGACCGCCGAGGATCGAGCCGACCTGGTAGACGAACGACACCGCCGTATAGCGGACCTCGGTGGGGAACAGCTCGGCCAAGAACGTGCTCTGGACGGCGAATTGGGCCGAGTTGCACAGCCGGAAGATCGTGATCCCGAGCACCATCCAGAAGAGCGTCCCGGTCCGCAGCAGGGCGAACAGGGGGAAGGTGGTCACGGCCATCGACAGCACGCTCCACACGAAGGTGCGGCGCACCCCGAACCGGTCACCGAGCCTGCCGAGGTAGAGCATCAGCGGCAGGCAGATGATGCTCGGGATCATCGTTCCGACGATCCCGATGCTGTCGCTCCGGTGCAGGTAGGTGACGATGTACGCCGTCACCACGGGCCCGACGACATTGCCGGTGATGGCATCGGCCGAGCGCGCGCCCAGCGCGAGGAGCAGCGGCGCCCAGTGGTCGCGCAGCAGCGTGATCAGCGGCGCCTTCTCCACCCCGCGCTTCTTCTGAAGGCGTATGAAGTCCCCGCTCTCGGCGAGGCGCGTGCGCACCATGAGGGTGTAGACGAGCAGGATTCCGCTGAGCAGGAACGGGACCCGCCACACCCAGTCCTCGTACTGCGTGTCCGAGGAGAGCCAGGTGCACAGCAGCACGAGCCCGCTGCTGAAGATGCCGCCCACGGGGTTGCCGAGCTGCGGGATGGAGCCGAAGAAGCCGCGCCGCTCCTTCGGCACCGACTCGATCGTGGCGAGCGCGGCACCGGCGTACTCGCCGCCGAGGCCGATGCCCTGCAGTACGCGCAGGAACAGCAGGATGACGGGGGCGGCCGCGCCGATCGTGGCGTAACCGGGCAGCAGGCCGATCATGAACGTCGGGATGCCCATGAGCAGCATCGTGAGAATCAGGAGCTTCTTGCGGCCGACCCGGTCGCCGAAGTGCCCGAAGACGAGGCCGCCGATGGGCCTGGCGAAGAACCCGACGGCGGTCGTCGTAAGGGCCAGCAGGGAGCCGATCGCGCTGCTCTGCGCCGGGAAGAAGACCTGGCCGAAGACGAGTGCCGCGGTGGTTCCGTAGAGCCCGAAGTCGAACCACTCGAAGGTCGAGCCGAGGAAGCCGGCGAGTACGGTACGGCGCGCGGCGGGGGCGATCCGAGGTGGGTCTGGCCTTGGCATACAGCGGCTCCACTGAGGATTCCAACGGTTACGGTAACCGTTGCATTGCGGTGGACGTTAGGACCGCGTGACGTTCGCCGTCAATGACCGGACGTTAGGAAAATGTTGACTCGCGTTCGGTTATGGTGAGCGGCACCTCGACCTGGCTCCGCGGGCGCGCGCCCTCCCGGACCCGCGCCGTGAGCAGGTCGAGCGCGCGCCGGGCCATCGTGCGGACATCCGCCCGGACGGTCGTCAGGCCGGGGGAGGAGTACTCCGCGTCCTCGTCGTTGCCGAACGCGACGACCTGGACCTGCCCCGGTACGTCCCGCCCCGCCCCGCGCAGGGCGTGCAACGCCCCGTGCGCGAGCGGCTCCTCGAGCGCGAGCACCGCGTCGAACGGCGTTTCCCCGCCCGGAAGCCGGGTCAGAAGTTGAGCGATCGCCACATGCCCGTCGTGCCGGGAGGACTGTGACGTCTCCACGACGAGAGACGGGTCGGGCGTCCGCCCCGCCGCCGTCAGCGCGCGCCGGTATCCGTCGGTGCGCAGGGCGGCCGCGCTGTCGCCGCCTGCCTTCCGCTCACCGCCCAGCAGCACGACGCGCGAGGCGCCACGGTCGAGCAGCAGCCGCACGGCGGCCTCGGCCGCGACGGTGTCCCGCGACGTGACGCTGTCGAAGGGGCCCTCCACCCGGCGCGATCCGATCAGCACCGCGGGGCCGGGGGACGGCAGGTCCCCCAGGTCCCGCGCGGTGATCGCGGCCGGCATCAGCAGCACGCCGTCCGAGAGGCCCCCGCGATTGCGCAGCACCTCCAGCTCCCGCTCGCGGTCGCCCCCGGTGGGCTCCATCACGACGCTGATGCCCTCGGCCTCCGCGAGATCGAAGACCGCGGCGGCGAGGGGCGCGCAGTAGCCGTACCCGAGGCCCGGCAGGGCGAGCGTCACCGTGTCCGTCGCCCTCGAATTGAGGCCGCGGGCCAGGGGGTTGGGGCGGTAGCCGAGCTCCTCGACCGCGGCGCGCACGGCTCGGACCGTCGCCTCGTTCACCTGCCCGGTGGCATTGACGACGTTGGACACGGTCTTGACGGACACACCGACGGCGGCGGCCACGTCGCGCATGCGCACCACCGTCGGCCGGCCACCGGACGACTCCGGCTCATTCACTGGCAACGGCGCTCGACTCCCGTTCGACAAGGCGGAACCCGACCGTGTGGTGTCCCGGTTCGGGGAGCACCGCGCCGGTCGTCCGCGCCTTCGCGCGTTCCGCCAGGAGCGAGACGGCGCGGTGTGCCATCTCCTCCCGCCCCGGGTCGACGGTGGTGAGGGTGGGAGCGCAGTAGGCGGCCTGCGCGACATTGCCGAACCCGACCACGGCGATGTCCCCCGGCACGGTGCGCCCCGCGTCCCGCAGACCGCGGAGCGCGCCCAGGGCCAGCGCGTCGCCGAGTGCGAACACGGCGTCCGTCTCCGGCGCCCGCTCCACGAGCGTCCGCACCGCGCCGGCGCCCGCAGCGAACGTGACGGTCTCCGTGCTCACCACCCGGCGGCGGCTCACCGGCAGCCCGGCGTCGCGCAGACCTGCGACGTACCCGAGATAGCGCTCGTCGCTCTCCGCCGGCAGCGCCTCACCCGGGGCCAGGGCGGCGATGCGGCGCCGCCCGCCCGTGACGAGATGGGCCACGACCGTGCGCGCCGCCTCGAACCGGTCCGTGTCGAAGGAGTCGACACGGCCCGCGGTGAACGACGCCGTGGCCACGATCAGCGGCTTCGTCACCGTCAGCGCCCGCATGTCCTCCTGGCCGAGCGCGACGGGAACGAGCAGGATTCCGTCCACGTGCCTCAGGTACGGATCGTCACAGACACCGCGCTCGCGCCGCACGTCGCCGTGCGTCTGCGTGATGCGCACGGACATTCCGTGCTCCTGGGCCTCGCGCAGCACGGAGTCGGCGAATTCGCGGAAGTACGGCACCGTGACACTCGGCAGGGCGAGCCCCAGCACATGGGAGCGCCCCGAACGCAGCCGCCGCGCGGCCAGGTTGGGGCGGTACCCGAGCTCGTCGATCGCGTCCTGCACCCGCTGCCGGGTCTCCTCCCGGACGTTCCCGCGGCCGCGGGCCACGTTCGACACCGTGCTCACCGAGACACCGGCGAGCGCGGCCACGTCGCGCAAGGTCGCGGAACCGCGCGTCGCGGAGTCCGCACCCGCCTCAGACAGCCGTCCGCGCACAGCTCACCAAGCCCCTTCCACCACGACGGAAGTCTAGCCCGCGCCCGCCGCGGAGCCTGGCCTCAGTACTGGTGTCCGACGGCATCAACGCCGGTCGGCTTGGAGTGGACCAGAACCCGGGTTTCGACAGCACCAATCCATGATCTAGGGTGCGACGCTGCGCCCTGGCGCGATTGGCTTTCCGACCTACCATCACGGGGATCACTCATGCGTTTGGCAACCACACTCCTCCTGATCGGCGCCCTGCTCGCAGCGGCGCCCGCCACGGCCCAGGCGGCGCCGGCGCGTGACTCCGTCTCGCACGTCGCGCTGTCGTCGACGCGAGGCGGTGGCAGCGGCGGCGGTGGTGGCGTGAGCAAGAGCGGCGGTGGTGTGAGCAAGAGCGGTGGCTACAAGAAGAAGTCGAGGAGCGGCGGCTACTCCTCGAGCGGCAACGACGGCAGTTCGTCCACCGGCAAGAAGAAGATGCCCCTGTGGCAGGCGATCCTGTTCCTGCTGATCCTGGGATGCCTCGTCGTCTGGGGCGTCGTCAAGCTGGTGCGCAAGTTCCGGAAGTTGGTCAGCGGCTGACGGTAATGACGAACAGCGCCGTGCCACGGCACGCCAGTGCGGGGCACGCCCCTTAGTCGCGGGCCCGGTTCAGTCCGGCAGTCCGGCCAGCAGGCTGCGGCGCGCGGAGTCCACGTGTTCCTCGGCCAGACGGGCCAGCGTGCGGCGGTCCCCGGAGCGCAGCAGCGCGGCCAGTTCCCGGTGCTCGTCGACCACGCGGGCGCGGTAGTGGTCGTAGCCCGCGTCCGCGCGGCGCAGCTGGAAGAGGTGCAGCTGTGAGCGGATGGCCTGCCAGGCGGTCGTCAGCCTGCCGTTCCCCGCGGCGGTGTAGATCTGGTCGTGGAAGGCGATGTCCAGCGTGACCAGGCGGCGGGTGTCGGCGGTTCCGGCGATCTCGGCTGCCATGTCGGCGATCAGCTGGTCCAGCCGGGACAACTGCTCAGATGTGGCGGTACGCCGCGCGGTGGTCGCGGCCAGCCGGTCCAGCGCGGCGCGCAGCGTGTAGACCTCCTCCACGTCCTGTGCTGTCACGTCGATGACGGTGGTGCCCCGGTGCCAGCCACTGCGGACCAGCCCCTCTCGTTCCAGTTGCGCCAGACCCTCGCGGACCGAGCCCCGGCTCACGTCGAGGTGCGCGGCCAGCTCCACCTCGCGCAGCGCGGCCCCGGGCGGGAAGTGTCCGGAGAAGATGGCCGCTCGCACCAGGTCGGCGGCTTCGTCGGCCAGCCCGCGACGGGGGGCCTTCGGCAGTGCGGATGACATGAGCTCGATGTTGACATCAAGACATCTCCGACGCCAGTCGTTCCGCTTCGCTGATGTCCCAATGTTGACATTAGAACATCAGCCTGAGCATGCTGTTCCGGTCAGCGAGCCCACCGGAGAGGCCCCACAATGTCCCACCGACCCGCCATGCACCTGGCCGTCCCAGTCGACGATCCGGCCGCCGCCGCCACTTCCACGGCCGGGCGTCGAGCCTGCGTGGTGTTCGCCCGATGAGGGGCGTACTCGTGAGCGGCGGTTCGCGTGGTATCGGCCGGGCAGTCGCGCTGGCCTTCGCCGAAGGCGGCGACCGCGTCGCGATTCAGTACGCCGGCCGCCGCTCGGACGCCGAAGAGACCCTGCGGCAGCTGCCGGGCGAAGGACACGCATTGCTCCAGGCGGACCTGGGCGAGCCCGACGCGGCCGAGCGGCTGGCAGCCGAGGCGGTGACCGCGCTGGGCGTTGTGGATGTGCTGGTGAACAACGCGGCCGTCGCGCCCACGGCAGACACTCGGCACTCGATCCCGGACACGCCGTTGGCCGACTGGCAGCGGATCTGGCGCCGCATGGTCCAGGTCAACCTGCTCGGCGCGGCCGACCTGAGCTGGGCCGTCGCCCGCCACCTCATCGACCGCGGCGCGGGCGGAGCGATAGTGAACATCGGCTCACGCGGTGCGTTCCGAGGAGAACCGGATTTCCCGGCCTACGGGGCGACCAAAGCCGCACTGCACGCCCTCGGCCAGTCGCTGTCCGTAGCGCTGGCCCCGCACGGCATCGCCGTCACCTCGGTCGCGCCGGGTTTCGTGGCCACCGAGCGGCAGGCCACAAAGCTGTCCGGACCGGAAGGCGAGCGGCTGCGGGGGGAGAGCCCGTTCGGCAGAGTCGGCACCCCGACTGAGATCGCCGCCACGGTCCACTTCCTGGCGTCTCCCGCGGCGGCCTGGACCTCGGGAACCGTCGTCGACCTCAACGGCGCGTCCTACCTGCGCACATGACCCGCCGGCCACCCGAGAGGAAAGCGGCCATGCCCACAGATATCGCGGACACCTCACCGAGCCGGACGGCACTGGTCATCCAGCACCTCGGTTTCGAGGACCTCGGCCTTCTCGAACCGTTGCTGCACGAGCGCGGCTACCTGACGCGCTACCTGGACGTCGCCACCCAGCCGGTCGACACCGCTCCGGTCCGGGCGGCCGAGCTGGTGGTGGTGCTCGGAGGCCCGGTCGGTGCCAACGACGCCGACCGCTATCCGTTCCTGGCCGACGAACTGGCCGCATTGCGCACCCGGCTGGCCGACGGGTCGGCGACGCTGGGAATCTGCCTCGGCGCGCAGTTGCTGGCCCGTGCGCTGGGCGCGCAGGTCACTCCCGGCGCGGCACGAGAGATCGGCTATGCCCCGGTGAGACTCACCCCGGAAGGGGCGGCTTCCCCGCTCCGCCACCTGGCAGGAGTGCCGGTACTGCACTGGCACAACGACATGTTCGGCATCCCCGAGAACGCACAGCTCCTGGCCGACACTCCGACCTGCCCGCACCAGGCCTTCGCGCTCGGCACACAGATCCTCGCCCTGCAGTTCCACCTGGAGACGCCCGCACAGGACATCGAGAGATGGCTCGTCGGACACGCCGAAGCCCTCGCTGCGGCAGACATCCACCCAGCGGAACTCCGCCGGTCGGCATCCGAGGCAGCCCCCGAGCTGCATACGCGGGCCATCGCGACCATCACGGAATGGCTCACCGCGGCGGGCTGCTGATCGAGTGCCTGTCTGCACTCCTGCGCTACTCCTGCGCTGAAGACGCACCGGCCCGTCTGCGCCCGCCAGTGCGGCGCGCACGGACTTCGCCGTCGGTTCCCGTGGTCAGACCGCCGTGCCCGGGACCAGGAGGTCGCCCGGGATGCCCGCCTTGTCCGGGGCGTAGTAGTCCTTGATCCCGGCAACCCAGATGGCCACCTGGATCCGGTCCAGGTCTGAGGGGTCGAAGGCGTCGAAGAGTGCGTCGATGTTCGCGCGCTTGAAGCCGATCGCCCTCATCAACGCGACGAACGCGGGGCGTTCGATGAGTCCATCGCCGTCCGGGTCGCCGAGCGCGGCGAGCGCTTCGGCGAACACGCCGATCGTCGAGTCGAAGCGCTCGGGCGAAAGCACGCAGGCCACATACTCTTCGTAACTGATCTTGCCGTCGTCGTTGGCGTCCAACTCCCTGGCCAGGGTCGTCCAGTACTGGTGGAACCCCGTGCGCATCGCGTCCTTCGCCGCCTCGTCCGCGTCGGGCGCGGCCTCGATGACGTTGTTCGCCATGAAGTCGAAGTCATCGGCTTCGAGGACGCCGTTGCCATTGGCGTCGAAGAGGGAGAAGACGTGTGTGACCCGCTTGGTGGCCTCCGTGCGCATTGTTGTCACCCTTCTTCGATCCGTGGGCTGTCGTGTTCGGGCGCGACCGGAGATTCGTGTCCGGCTGCCTTGCTCACTATTTGGCCGACGGCTTGCTCATACGGTGGGTATGCCTCCTTATTCACTCGAAAGGCGGACTGGTCGGCGGCCGCGGGGGAGAGGCGGCACGACGGCGAACTTGTCATCGCCCAGCCTGCCGACCGACGCGCGGGGCCGGCCCAGGCCGCGGAGCGGGGAGCCTCACCGAACGTGCCCCGCACCGTCTCTCAGTGGCCGTAGGGCGGCTCGAAACAGCCGCTCTCCATGAATGGCCCGTTGGTCCTGACCTCGAAGTTGGTCTTCTGCACGAACGCCGTGACGCAGGCATCGTCATGGACGCGAAGGCCTATCAGGGCGCCTTCGGGGGTGACGTTGTGGTCGATCTCGTAGCGCGGATACATCTTCCGTACGGTGAGCGTCCCGCCGAGGCGTTCTCCCTTCGGCCCGGTCCGCTCCTCCTCGTACCCCAGTTCAAGTAGTGCCGCGCGCACGCTCTTGGGGTCCCACTTCTTCTGCCCCCATAGTCGCTTGAGCACGGGCTCGATGCGGTCGGCTTCCTTTTCAGCGTCCTTGGCGCCGGCGGCGGACATCTCGCCGGAGCGACGGTAGGCATTGTTGCCGCCCTGTGCGGGGCACCGTCGACGATCCCGGGCTCCACGTAAGGAGAAGCGTCGGGGGAACTGGAGCTTGGACTCGGGGATGTGGCCGAGGAACTGGCCGCCACGTCCGTGCCGCGCTGCTCACCGCAGGCGGTCGCCGAAGCCGGGCCGGGGGAGGCCGCCGGGCACTGTCGATTCGGCGGCCGGGCGATGCTCGAACCGGGTACGCCGTGGCCGGATTGTGAGGGCGTACCGCTGAGCCTGCTCGCTGTCCTCGACACGGACGCCCTGGCCCCCTGGCTGGGTGACCTTCTCCCCGCTGGGACGGGGCTGCTGAACTTCTTCTCCCTCGACTCCGAATCGGAGCGATGCGATCCCGCCGCCTTTGAACTGTTGCTCAAGTTGGATTTGATCGACCCGCGGCTGGGGGCGGTCATCCCGGCCCCTTCCGCCCACGCCGTGGAGACGGACGCACCGGCCCGGTCGAGCGTCTTCGAGCCGGTCGCGTGGACGGCCTCACCCGGGTTCGCCTTCCCCGACACATTCGATCCGGCCTGGGACACGGTCGACCTCGGATCCGTGGTCGACGACATGCCCGTCTACGACATCACCGATCTGCTCCCCGGCTGGTCGGAGCAGCCGTACGCGCTCCACGCCGAGGACATGGCCTTCGGCTGGCCGGTGTTCCCCACGGGATCCTCGCCGACGCCGCCGGACGGCGAGGATTCGAGCCGTTACCAGCACTTGCTTCAGCTGTCCGGGCAGGACGACTGGTGGATCGGCGGCGACAGCGGCTGGATGCACTGGTCGATCCCCACCGACGCACTGCGCGGTGGCGACTTCAGCCGGGCGATCCCGACGCCGGACATCTGGTGAGCCCGACGTTCAGCACGTCAGCACGGCCAGTGGCAGAAAGGTGACGACGGCGAGCGGTCAGCCCTTCGCGCGGGCGGGCAGCCGCCATCCCGGGCGCGGGAAGTGGCAGGTGTAGCCGTCGGGGTAGCGCTCCAGGTAGTCCTGGTGCTCGGGCTCGGCCTCCCAGAAGGGGCCCACTGGCTCGACCTCGGTGACGACCTTGCCCGGCCACAGTCCGGAGGCATCCACATCCGCGATGGTGTCTTCGGCGATCCGCTTCTGCTCGTCATCCACGTAGTAGATCGCCGAGCGGTAGCTGAGGCCGATGTCGTTGCCCTGGCGGTTCTCGGTGCTCGGGTCGTGGATCTGGAAGAAGAACTCCAAGATCGCGCGGAAGTCGGTCTTCTCGGGGTCGAAAAGGATTTCAATGGCCTCCGCGTGGGTCCCGTGGTTACGGTACGTAGCGTTGGCCACATCGCCCCCGGTGTATCCGACCCGGGTCGCCGCCACCCCCGGGAGCCGGCGGATCAAGTCCTGCATTCCCCAGAAACATCCGCCCGCCAGCACGGCCCGCCGCATCTGCGTTGCCATTGTCGGCCCCTCCAATGTCTGTCGCCTCGGTCACTCGGGCTGGTCGGCTCGCACACCGTCGGCATCCCATACCCTCCGAGTACATCAGCGCACAGAGACGCTGAACAATTCCGTGCCCGCCCGATCCCGCGGTCGCCGACCGCCACGTCGGGACGACCGCAGGTCCATGTCGACGCTGATGCCAAGGATGTGCCGCAAGGGTGTTGACACGGGCAGACCCCATGCCCGACGGTAAGCCGAACCGGACGCAAAACGTTTTGTATCCGCAAGGTTCGAACGGATGACGCAATGACGCGCAGGAACGACCGCCCCAGCATCGAGAGCGTTGCCGCCGCCGCCGGGGTCAGCCCCACCACGGTGTCGCATGCTCTCAGCGGGAAGCGCGCCGTCTCCGCCGCCACTCGCAAGCGCGTCATGGAGGCCGTCGAGCAGCAGAACTACCGACCCAACATGGTCGCGAGGGGGCTGCGTAGCCGACGGACCCAGTCGGTGGCGCTGCTGCTCGTCGACATCGCGAACCCGTATTACCCCGCCTTGGCGCGCGCGATCCACGACGTCCTGGCGGGGGAGGGGTACGTCTCCTTCATCGGCAACACCGACGGCGATGCCGCCACGGAGCGCAGGCTCCTGGAGGAGATGGTGGCCCGCGGGGTCGACGGGGTGGTCATGCAGCCCATGGCGCTCTCCGCCGCCCAGGTGCGCGAGGTCGTCGGCCCCGCCATGCCGCTCGTCATCACCACCGACGAGTACGGCGACATCCCGGCGGACTCCGTGCTGACCGACGACACCCGCGGGCTCGGCGAGGCCGTCGACCACCTGGTGCGCCAGGGGATCCGCGAACTCGGCTTTGTCGACGGGGCACCGGGCACCTCCACCGACGCCTTCCGGCTGCAGGCGTTCCGGGCCGCCGTCACCGCCGCGGGCATCGAGGTGCCCGACCGGTGGATCGAGCACTCCCCCTTCGACCGCGAGGGCGGAGCCGCGGCGACGGCCCGCCTGCTGGCCGGCCCCGACCGGCCGCGTGCCGTGCTCTGCGCCAACGACCTCATCGCGATCGGTGCCGTGCAGGCGGCTCACGCGGCCGGCCTGCGGGTGCCCGAGGACGTCGCGATCGTCGGATTCGACGACATCGAGACCGCCGCTCTCGTCTCGCCGCGGCTGACCACCGTCGTCAACCCCGCGGCGGCCGTCGGTGACGCCTGCGCACGCACCATCCTGTGGCGTGTGGAGAACGGCCCGGACGTGCCCCGCAAACGAACCGTCCTGCCGACCCGGCTGGTCGTCAGACAGTCAGCCTGATCTCCTTTCATTCCCCGCCCTGCGAGCCGGTCCGGATTCGCACCGCACCGTCTCCACCGGATGCAAAACGGATGCAAAACGATTTGCGCCCAGAAAATGCACCAGAAAATGCACCCAGAAAATGCACACAGAGAAACGGACGCATAACCCATGACACAGACTCCGGTCGGCTCCTCGGTGGAGCTCGACGAGGCATACCGGCACACCGCCACCGACGCGTGTCGGCCGAAGGATCTCCTCGCCGACGAGGTCGCCCAGCGCCGCGAGACCTGGTACGACGTCGACGACGTGGTGCGCGCGGCCAACGCCACCGATCCGGAGGACCGCGATGCCCTGCTCGCGCTGGTCGACGGCATGCGCGACAGCACCCGCTTGCCCGGCTGGACCTACGAGGAGCCCGAGTCGCTCGATGACATCCAGGTCTCCGTGTCGCCCGCGCGGGCCGTCGCCCACGACAAGGACCGCTACCACGACCAGGTGCACGCGGCCTGGCTCGGCCGCGTCGCCGGCTGCAACCTCGGCAAGCCCGTCGAGGACGGCGACCACTGGACCGTGGAGCGCATCCGCGACTACCTGAAGTTCACCGATTCCTATCCGCTCACCGACTACATCGTCGCCCTCGACCCCCAGCCGGAGGGCTTCACGTTCCGCGATTGCTGGCCGGAGACCACGCGCGGGAACATCGACGGCTCGGCACGCGACGACGACATCGACTACACGATCCTCGGCCTGCATCTGCTGGAGACCCACGGCCGCGGGCTGCGCCCGGAGCACGTGGGCACGGCCTGGACCGAATTGTTCCCGCTGCGGCAGATCTTCACCGCCGAGCGCGCGGCATACCTCAACCTGAGCAACGGGCTGCGGGTTCCGCAGGTCGCCCGCTTCCGCAACCCCTACCGCGAGTGGATCGGCGCGCAGATCCGTGCCGACGTCTTCGGCTACGTCAACCCGGGCGACCCCGCGGCCGCCGCCGCGCTGGCCCACCAGGACGCCGCGCTCTCCCACACGGCCAACGGCGTCTACGGCGAGATGTGGGCCGCCGCCCTGGTTGCGAGCGCCTTCACCGCGTCGGACGCGGCCGAGGCCGTGGACGCCTCGCTCACCGTGGTGCCGCCCCGCTCCCGCCTGCACGAGGCCCTCAGCCACGTCGTCCGGCTCCGCTCCGAGGGGCTGACCTGGGACGCCGCGCTCGACGAGATCCACGCGGCCTACGGCCAGTACTCATGGATCCACACCATCAACAACGCGGCCGCCGTCACCGCGGCCCTGCTGTGGTGCGAGGGCGACTACACGAGCGCCGTCGGCAAGGTCGTCATGAGCGGCTGGGACACCGACTCCAACGGTGCCACGGTCGGCTCGGTCGCGGGCATCCTCACCGGCACGGCGGGGCTCCCGGAACACCTGATCGAGCCCCTGCACGACCGGACCCGTTCGGCGCTGTTCGGGTTCGACGACTCCGTCATCTCCGATCTGGCCGCGCGCACCGTGCGCTTCGCCCAAACAGGCTGACGGGCCGCGGCCCGTCCACCCGGGACGGGCCGCTCCAGCAAACCCCTCTAGCAACGGAGATGAGGATGGCCACGATCTCACGTCGCCAACTCCTGGGCGCCGGCGGCACCCTGGGGGCGATGGCGTTGCTGAGCGCGTGCGGGTCGACAGATCCGGGTGGCTCCGACGATGCCATCACGATCTGGAACAACCTCGCGGACGCGCAGCAGAACGACTATTTCCGGAAGCACTTCGCCGAGGGCTACCGGGGCAAGTACCCCGTGCGGTTCAGCCCCAAGGCCGACAGCACGATCGACCGCCTGATCCAGACGGCGCTGGCCGCCGGCTCGGGACCGTCGGTCATCGTCACACCCGGGCCGTCGAGTTTCGTCTCCTCGTACTGGTCCGCCGGCTATCTCGCCGACCTGGGGCCATACGTGCGGCACTACGGCTGGACGGACAAGTTCGCGCCCTGGGCGCTGAGCGCCTCCCAGGTCGACGGCAAGCTCGTCACGCTGCCCGCCTCGTACGAGACCATGGTCTTCTACTGGAACCCGGCCACGCTCGACAAGCTCGGCCTCGCCCCGCCGAAGACGCTGGAGGAGTTCGAGAGCTTCTGCTCCGAGGCCAAGGGCAAGGGGCACGTCCCGCTGTCCGCGGGCAATGCCGACTACAAGGGCGCCAACGAGTGGTTCGTCGGCCTCGGACTGAACCATGGCGCGGGCCCCGAAGCGGTGCACTCGGCCCTGCGCGGCGAGACCAAGTGGACCGACCCCGTCTTCGTGGACGCGATCGACCGGCTGGCCACGTACTTCAAGAAAGGGTGGTTCGGAGGTGGCGTCGACCTCTACTTCACGAACAACTTCCCCACCACCTACCAGCAGCTCGCCTCGGGCAAGGCGGCCGGGATGCTCTCCGGTACCTGGGACTTCTCGAACCTGGGCAGCTACTTCGGGAAGGCGGCGGGTAACGACGCCACATGGGACTGGACGACCGTGCCGTCGCTCGGCAAGGGCGTTCCGCGGATCGTCTGGGATCTGGCGATCGGCCAGTCCGTCGGGATCAACACGAACTTCAGGAACACCGCGGCCGCTGCCGACTACCTCAACTTCCTCACCACCGACCTGAAGACGATCATCGCCGGCGTCGAGCGGATGAACTTCGAGCCGCCGCCCATCCACATCTCGGCGGCTGACTTCTCCGCCGAGGCGGACCCGCGGATCGTCCGGCTGTACTCGCAGCTGTCGGCCGCGAGGTCCATCGGCTACACCACTTGGACGTTCTTCCCCCAGCAGACCGAGACCTACATGATCGACTATTTCGAGAACGTCATCACCGGCCGGCTGAGCGCGAAGGCGTACTGCGCGGGCATCGAGTCCCGCTTCTCGAGGGAGAGAGCCGAAGGCCGGGTGCCGGTGGCCCCGAAGCCGGGTGGAGGACTGTCATGACGATTTCAGAATCCACCGCCGCGGCGGGAGCCGGACCGGACGTGTCCCGGATTCCGGCTCCGCACCGTCCGGGCGTTCTCGCCCGGCTGCGCGACCGCAGGGTCTCCGGCTGGCTGTTCCTGCTGCCGCTGATCGCCTTCAACCTGTTCGTCGTCCTCGTCCCGAGTGCCTTCTCCGTCTGGTACTCGTTCACCGACTGGACCGGCATCAGCTCCAAGGCGAACTTCATCGGCCTGGAGAACTACCGGAACCTGCTCCGGGACCCCGAGTTCGTACAGGGGCTGGAGCACAACGTCCTGTGGACGGTCTTCTTCCTGATCGTGCCGATGGCGATGGGGCTGTTCGGGGCCTATGCCCTGTCCCGGATCCGCCGCTTCCGGCTGCTGTTCCGCACCCTGTACTTCATCCCGTACATCGTCGCGAGCGTGGTGAACGCGTCCATCTGGCGCAGTATCCTCGACCCGCAGAACGGCCTGGGAAACCTGCTGCACATCAATCCGCTCGGTGATCAGCACCTGGCTCTGTGGTCGGTGGAGTTCGTCAACAACTGGGCCTGGTGGGGTTTTCTGGTCGTGGTGTTCCTGGCCGCGATGCAGGGCGTGAACCCGAGCCTGTACGAGGCGGCCACCATGGACGGCGCCGGTGCGACCCGGCAGTTCTTCGCGGTGACCCTGCCCGCCATCCGGCCGACCTTCGCCTTCCTCGGCCTGATGACGATCATCTGGTCGTTCCTCGCCTTCGACTACGTCTACATCCTCACCCAGGGAGGGCCGGCCGGCTCGACCGACCTGCTGTCGACCGTCGCCTACCGCAACGCCTTCTCCAACCTCCAGGGCGGCTACGCCTCCGCCACGGGCATCGTCATGGCGTTCATCAGCGGCGTGGTGGTCACCGTCTACCTCGTGATCCGCAAGACCAGGGAGTGGGAGACATGAGCGTCGCCGTATCACCGGACACGTCGGCCCGCGGAGCGCGGGGTGGTGGCACGGCACCGGCCAGGGGCCGGCGCCGCGGGTTCCCGATCGGCCGTACCGCTGTGTACGTCGCGCTGACGGCGTTGGCCATCTTCTCCCTCGGCCCGATCGTGCTGTTCTTCTTCAACGCGCTCAAGACGAACAGCGAGTACGCGGCCGACTCCCTCGGACTGCCGACGAGCTGGACATGGAGCAACTTCACCTCGGCGTGGTCCCAGGCCAACATGGGTGCGGGCCTGTGGAACTCGCTGCAGATCGTCCTCGGCACCGTGGCGATCACGTGCGTGGTCGCGAGCCTCGCCGCCTATGCCCTGGCGCGGCTCAAGGTGCGCGGGGCCTCGGCGTTCATGACCTATCTGCTCGTCTCCAGCGCGCTGCCCTCCCAGATGTTCCTCGTCCCGCTGTTCTACATGTGGGCACGGGCCGGCCTCTACGACACCCGGATCGGGCTGGTCCTCATCTACTGCGGGCTGTTCTCCCCGTTCGGCACCCTGCTCCTGCGCTCGTTCCTGCTGGGAATCCCGCGCGAGATGGAGGAGGCCGCCCGGGTGGACGGGGCCGGTGAACTGCGGGTCTTCCTCCAGGTCGTCCTGCCGAACGCTGTTCCGGGAATCCTTACGGTGGCACTGACCACCGGACTGTCGGCCTACAACGAGTTCCTGTTCGCGGTGACGATGATCCAGTCGGATTCCAAGATGCCGCTGTCGACGACCTTCTTCACCTTTCAGCAGGGCTTCACCCAGAACTTCACGCTCATCAGCGCGGCCGGATTCATCATGATCGCGCCGATGCTCATTCTCTTCCTCCTGCTGCAGCGCAGATTCATCAACGGCCTCGCCAACTCCGGGATGGGAGGCATATGACCCGCTATCGGGCGGCGCGACAGACCAGGCGCGAGGGCGGGGCTCCTCACCTCACGGCCGTGCCGCTCCGCTGTGGCCATCGGCGGTGTCAGCGGCTCCGCAGATGCGCAGCATGGTGGCGAGGTGCATGCGGACCGCGTCCAGGTAGTCGACGATGTCGACACGCTCGTCCGGCATCGTGTTGTAGCGTCCGCCCGGACCGCAGACGACCCCGGACATGCCGGCCGAGTGCATCAGATGTCCCGCGTCACTGCCGTAGAAGCAGTAGGGCGTCAACGGGCCGTTGGCCTGATCGGTTCCGCGTACCTCGTGGTGGGCGGCGGCGACGGCGCGGACCACCGGTGAGTCCAGGTCGGCGGCGAAGGGCGGGAAGTCGGGCTTTCCGGATGCCGGGCCGTGCCGCCCGACCTCGGCTCCGAGGCCGGGGAAGCGGGGGAGCAGCTCGGTCTCGATCAGGCGCCGGATGTCTCCCAGGACATCCTCCGGGTTCTGGCTGGGGGCGAACCGGGCGGCCCCCGACAGGCGTACGACGTCGGCGACTTGAGGGGGCCTGGCCTCGTTGAACTCCCGGGACAGGGCGCCGCGGATCACACCGACGTTGGCCCGGTTCACGACACGGTGCTCGGGGGTCGCCGCACCGCCGAACGTCATGGCGTTGATCCGGGGTATCAGTTCGCAGGCGGCCATGATGGCGTCCACCGCCTCCTCCCGCTTGGACAGGTGGCGGGTGGCACCGGTGAGTTCGACGCTGAAGTCCACCGAACCGGCGTGCAGGGTCAGGGCGTTGAGGTCCGTCGGCTCGCAGTTGACGAAGTGGTCGGCCCGCAGCCCCTCGTCGATGAGTTTCAGCGTTCCGACGCCGCCTTGGAGCTCGCCGACGACGAAGGTCAGGACGACATCGCCGCGCAGCCGTGTCCCATGGGCCAGGAGGGTCTCCACCGCGGCGAGGTACGAGGCACACCCCGCCTTCATATTCGACACGCCCAGCCCGTACACGAAGCGGTCGTCGGTCACCCCGCCCCAGGGGTCGACGGTCCAGCCCTCCGTGAGCGGGTTGGTGTCCAGGTGGCCGTTGAACATCAGGCTTTCCCCGCCACCGGTGCCGCGCAGCCGCCCGACCGCGTTGAAGCGGCCGGGGGAGACCGGGATCAACTCCGTTTCCAGGCCGGCGTCGCGCATACGGGCCACCAGGCGCCGGGCGAGTTCGCCTTCCCCCGGTGTCTCGGTCCGGCTGTCGACTCGGATCATGTCCCGCAGCAGGTCGAGGGCGCTGTGCGGGTCGGGGAGGGGGATGCTGCTCATGGTGTGACGGGGTGTCCTTCGGTTGTGGGGGATGGTGGAACGCGGGGGTGTGCCGACCGTCAGCGGGGCGGCTCCAGTCGGCGGCCTGCCCGGAGTCCGGTCGGCATGCCGGCCCGGACCACCTCGCGGCCCGCGATCAGCACGGTGTGCACACCGGTTGGTGACACGACCGGGGTGCGGTACGTGGCCAGGTCGGCGACCACGGCCGGGTCGAGGAGCACCAGGTCGGCGAAGGCTCCGGGGACGATGCGGCCGCGCCCGCCGAGCCCGAACGCGTCGGCGGCGCGGGAGGTCATGGCGGCCACCGCCTCGGGGAGCGTCAGCAGGCCCTCCTCCCGGACGTACCGGCCGAGGACCCGCGGGAAGGTGCCGTACGCCCGTGGGTGCGGATGGCCGCCGAACCCGGGTGGCGCGGCGTCCGTGCCGATGGTGGTGTGCGGGTGGCGCAGCGCCGCGGCCACGTCCGACGGATCCATGCACTCCACGATCATGTTGGCGCGGTTGCGTTCGCCGGCGACCACGCGGACCAGCGCTTCGAAGGGATCGCAGCCCAGGCGGTCGGCGACCTCCGGCAGCGGCAGTCCGTCGTGGGTGCCCGAGGCCGTGCTGGCGACCGTGATCCCCTCGTACCCCACGGCGGCCACATGGTTGTCCCAGCCGTCCTCGCCGCCCTCGACCGCGGCACGGATCGCCGCTCGCCCGGCCGGGTCCGCCAGCCGGGCGAGGAGCCCTTCGGCGCCTCCCTCATGGGCCCAGGGCGGCAGGGCGGCGGAGAGCATGGTGGAGGACGCGGTGTACGGATACACGTCCTGGCCCACGCGGAGGCCACCCTCGCGCGCCGTGTCCAGCCGCTCCAGGACGGTGGGCAGCCGTCCCCAGCGCCGCGGGCCCGACGCCTTGATGTGCGAGATCTGCACGCGGCAGCCCGCCGTGCGGCCGACCGTCAGCGCCTCCTCCACCGCGGCGTCGAGCCCGGCGCCCTCGCTGCGCAGGTGCGTGGCGTACACGTCGTCCCCGCCGAGTTCGGCGGACACTTCCAGGAGGTGTCCGGTGTCCGCGGCGGCGCCCGGTGCGTAGGCCAGTCCGGTGGACATTCCGAAACAGCCCGCCGCCAGTGCCTCGCGCAGCATCCGGCGCATGACGGCGGGATCGCCGTCGGCGGCGGTCCACAGGGTGCCGTGTCCGACGAGGGGGACATGGTTGGTGACGTGGCCGCCCGCCTCGGCGGCCGCGAACAGCCCCTCGTGGTCGCGCCAGGACGGCGACAGCGGTGGCCACACCTGCTCGGCGAATCCGGTGAAGGTATGCGGGTCGCCGACCGGGGCGAGCGAGAAGCCGCAGTTGCCGACCACCTCCGTGGTCACCCCTTGGACGAGCTTGGACGGGTCGACGGTCGGGTGCAGGGGAGCGTTGTCGCTGTGCGAGTGGACGTCCACGAACCCCGGCGTGAGGATCTGCCCCGGGCCGGCCCGCAGCACCCGCCGCCCGGCCGGTTCGACGCTGCCGGGCGGTTCGACGGCCTCGATCCGCTCGCCACGTACCAGCACGTCGGCGGCGAAGGGCGGCGTGCCGGTGCCGTCCACGACGGCGGCTCCGGAGACGAGCAGATCGTTCACGACACGGTCACCGCCCCGGAGTCGGCGGACTCCGCCGCCGGCTTCACGGCGCGGGGCGCGGTCTCCGGCAGGCAGAACCGGATGACCAGCAGCGATACCAGCGCGATCACGGTGATGTACACCGCGGGAGACAGCTTCGACCCGGTATGGGAGATCAGAAACGTCGCCACGTAGGGGGCGGTGCCGCCGAACACCAGATACGACAGGTTGTAGCCGATGGACGAGGCCGTGTAGCGGATGTGGGTCGGGAACATCTCCACCAGCAACACCGTCACCACCGGCCCGGTCGCGCCCGCGACGGACACGAACAGCAGCTGACCGGCGAAAGCGGGCCAGAATCCGCCGACCGAGGAGAGCAGGAAGGCGGGCACGGCCAGGAGTGTCAGCCCGCCCGCCGCGTACGTCATCAGCGGACGCCGCCCGTACCGGTCCGACAGGTGGCCGAACACCGGCACCAGCGCGATGAGCACCAGATAGGTGGCGGCCGACGACCACAGCGCGGTGGTCCGGGGAAGCCCGACGACGCTCGTCAGGTAGGTGGGCCAGTAGCTGCCGAGCACGTAGAAGGCGACCGCGTTGAACGTCACCACGCCGAACACCACGCCGATGGCCCGCCGCTGACCGTGCCACGTCGCCTTCAGCGGGGCGGACTCGACCTCGGCGTCACGCCGCAGGGCCAGGAACTCGGGAGTGTCGTCGACCCGGAGCCGCAGATACAGCCCGACCAGGCCGAGCGGCAGCGCGAGCAGGAACGGGATCCGCCATCCCCACGACTGCATCGCCGTGTCGCCCAGCGCTTGCGTCAGCAGCGCGGCCAGGCCGAGACCGCACAGGGACGCCGCGTTGGTGGAGATCGACAGGACGCTGGCGTACAGCCCCCGGCGCTCGCGCGGGGCGTACTCCACCACGAAGGCGGAGGCCCCCGAGTACTCGCCACCCGCGGAAAAGCCCTGCACGAGCCGGAGGACGAGCAGGAGCACCGGGGCGAGTGTCCCGACGGACGCGTGGGTGGGCAGCACCCCGACCAGAGCGGTGGAGCCCGACATCATCAGCACCACCAGGGAGAGCGTGGCACGCCGGCCGACCCGGTCGCCGAGCCTGCCGAGGACGACGGCGCCCACGGGACGTATGAAGAAGGCCACCGCGAAGATGCCGAAGGTCGCCAGCAACCCCGCGGTCGGATCGTGACCGGGGAAGAACGCGGTGGCGATGACGGTGGCCTGGAAACCGTAGACACCGAAGTCGAACCACTCGACGAAGTTGCCGGCGGCTCCGGCCAGCAGGGGGCGCCGGACGCTCGGAGGCGTACCGGGCGGTGTGGAGGGGACTGAGGATGGCATGGGCGCTCCACGGTTGCCGAAGATCGGGGAGAGGGCGGGATCCCCTTCGCCGTACACCCGTCGTGTCGCGGTCCGAAGGTTGCTCCACTTTCGGGTCGACGGAAACCGTTGTCCAATTCCTCTTGGCGTGCTATCCATTCCCGAATGGGAATGGATCCGACGTTCCAGCAGCTCAGAGTGTTCCTCGCAGTTGCCGAGGAACTGCATTTCGGCCGTGCCGCCGAGCGGCTGGCCATGACCCAGCCACCGGTGAGCCGGCAGGTGCGGGCGCTGGAGAAGGTCGTCGGCGTCCCCCTGTTCGACCGCACCTCGCGCCATGTCGCGCTCACCCCCGCGGGCGAGGTGCTGCACGCCGAGGCGGCCCGGACCCTGACGTCCTGGGGCCGCGCCGTCCAGGAGGCGGCCCAGGTGGCCCGGGGGCTTCGCCGCGCCCTGGTGCTCGGCTCCGTCGAGGCGGTCGCCCTCGAACTGCTCCCCTCGGTCGTCAACGAGATCCGCCGCACACATCCGCAGGACGAATGGGAGCTGCGGGAGGGGGACACCTCCGACTTGCTGGCGGGGCTGTACGCCCGCGAACTGGACTGCGCCGTGGTGCGGGGCCCGGTCGCCGCCGACGCCGATGTCCTGGTACGGCCGTTGTTCGACGACCCGCTGGTCATGGCGTTGCCGTCCGCGCATCCGCACGGCGGATCGCCCATCGAGTGGTCCGCCCTCGCCGACGAGGATTTCGTCGTGTACCGGCGGGACGTCAGGCAGGGTCTGCTTCCCGTGCTCCTCGATGGCTGCGCACGGGCCGGTTTCACCCCGCGCATCCGGTACCAGGCCACCGCGACCGAACTGCTCCTCGGGCTGGTGGCGGCCGGTGACGGGGTGGCCCTGGTCTCCTCGGCGGTGGCCCGCTCCCCGCGGGCCGGTGTGCGGTTCGTTCCGCTCGCGGGTGGCGGTGCCACCTCCCCACTGTTGTTCGTGTGGCGCCGGGGCGCCGCGGTGGGCGCCGTGAAACGGATCGGCGACATGCTGTGGCGGGCCGCGCCGGAACGTCGCGGCGCACCGCGCGATCCGGTGGTGCCGTGACCCTGCTGCGCTCCTTCGCGTCGGTCGCCTGCCCGGCGATCCGCAAGGTACGGGCCGAGTGCCGTACTGCGTGAGCCCGGCTGATGGAGGCGGTGTCGGCCGGGCGCCGCCCGGCCGACACCGCCTACCGTCTGCTGCCGGCCTGACGGCCGGGGTGGGCGGCGGCTAGCTCAGATGCCGGGTGAAGAACTGGGCCGCCGCGTCCCCCGCGAACTGCGGGACGCCGGTGTGCCCGCCCAGATTGGCGTGCAGAGTCTTCTCCTTGGAGCCGAAGGCGTCGAACAGGTCCAGGGCCCGCTGCCGGTCGTTCCCTTCGTCGTCCCACTGGAGCAGGACGTGCAGCGGAATGGTGACCCGCCGGGCCTCCTCGAACAGGGCGCGAGGCACGAAACTCCCGGCGAACAGAACGGCGGCCGAGATGCGCGGCTCGACCACCGCCAGCCGGGTCCCGATGGCGATCACTCCTCCCGAGTACCCGACCGGGCCGCCGATCCCGGGCAGCGGAAGGAGGGCGTCCAGGGCGGCCTGCCACTCCGGGACCGCCTTTTCGACCAGCGGGAGGACGAGCCGGTCCACGATCGCGTCGTCGACCGGCTCGCCGGCCTCCAGCGCCCGGCGCAGGTCGGCGCGGGCCTGCTCGGCGGCGGCGGAACGGGGCCGGTCACCGCTTCCGGGGAGCTCGATGGTGGCCGCGGCGAAGCCCTCCGCCGCGGAGTGCCGGGCGCGGGCCACCAGCCGGGGGTACATCTTGTGCAGTCCGCCGGGGTGGCCGAGCAGGATCAGCGGCGCCGGTGCGGATGCGGATCCGGGCGTCCACAGGATGCCGGGCACCTCGCCGAGGGTGAATTCGCGTTCGAGGACGCCGTCGTCGAGGCGTTGTTCGGAAGTGAATCGCATGGTCTTGCCTTTCGGGAGTGCTCGTGAACGGCGCTCCCGGACGACCTATCGCCCGACCGTGACCCCAGAGGGGAGCACCCATGTCAGTAGTGTGTTCACGGGTACCACCTCCTCGTTGTCTCGCACGGCCTCCGGAAAGCTACCAGTGGTCGCCGTGGTCCGCCAACGGGTTTTCACGGACCTCCGTGCCATCGTCGTCTTCCGACATGGCGGTCAGGGGCCGAGCCGCTCCGGGCGGGCCTCGTCGCTTCACAGCGCCGCGTCGAGTGCCTTCTCCAGGTCGACAAGCAGGTCGTCGGCACTCTCGATGCCGACGGACAGGCGCAGGACATTGGGATCGTCCACGGAGTCCACCAGGCTCACGACGTCACCGAGGCTGGTGGCCCTGATGAACCGTGTGAAGGCGTCGTAGACCGCGGCCTTGCGCTCCGGCCTGAGCAGTGCGAACGAGAGCATCCCGCCGAAGCGGTGGCCACCCGTCAGCCGGCGAGCGAGCTCGTGCGCCGGTGCGCTCGGGAGCCCCGGGTAGTTGACCGTGCTCGTCGCATCGTGGGCGTCGGCGAGTTCGGCGAGTCGCAGCGCGGTGGCGCTGGCCCGGTCGACTCGCAGTTCAAGCGTGCTCATCCCCTCCATGACGGCGGCCGCGTTGTGCGGGGTGATGATCGTCCCCAGTCTGCGGCGCATCACCGCTATCGCGTCCATGGCCGGTCCGCTACCGGCCAGTGCCCCGGCCAGCACCCGGCCGTGCCCGGCCAAGTACTTCGTCGCGCTGTGGATCACGATGTCGGCGCCGAGCTCCAGCGGCCGGATCAGCACCGGCGTGGCGAAGGTGTTGTCCACCACCGCCAGCGCGTCGTGATCATGGGTGATCGCGACGATGGCCTCGATGTCGAGAACGTCGAGCAGCGGGTTGGTGAACTCCTCGAAGAACACCGCGCGGGTGGTGGGCCGGAACGCGGCCTCCAGCGCCGTCGGGTCTGTCAGGTCGACGAACGTCACCTCGCATCCGAAGTCCGGAAGGTCGTGCGCCAGCCACTCCCGGCTGTTGACGAACAACTGGTCGGACGCGATGAAGTGCCCCCCGCGGCGGCCCAGTGCGAGCAGCGCCGTCGTGATCGCCGCCATCCCCGAGGCGAAGGCCAGCGCGCGTGGCGCCGACTCGATCGACGCCAGCGTCGACTCGAGTGCGGCGACGGTCGGATTGCGGACCCGCGAGTAGTAGTCGTGGACCGACGGGTCCTCGACGGTCCGCTTGTGGGCGGCCATGTCCGCCATGGCGAACGACGCCGTGTCGAAGATCGGAGCCGCGACTGCCCCCAGCGGGTTCGCTCCCCGGCCGTGCAGCAACCTGGTCGCGAGCCCGCGGTCGTCCTGGTTCATTCAAGACCCTTCCGATGTTCCCGGCTGCCCGCCGGGAGGCGTGAGCAGAGCCGGTACGTCCACGACACCGCCGGCGGCCTCGAACTCGAGGCGGCCGCGCTCCCGTAGCTCGGCGTCGGTGAGGAAGTCGAGCGCGGTCAGGGCCAGGGCCACCGCCCCGTCGACGACCGCCCGGTCGCCCCGCTCCGAGCCCGCGTACCCGGCGAAGGTGACGGTGTGGAGCGCGACCTCCGGCGGCGCGATGGCGAGGGTGGGATGGATCGCCGGAACGCGCAGGCTGATGTTGCCCAGGTCGGTCGAGCCCTGGGGACTCCGGGGCGCGCCCGGGGTCCGCCCGCGCCCGGCCATATGCACGCCAAAGCGGGTGGAGAGCGCGTCGTTACCGCGCACCGGCAGGCATGGCTGGATCCGGTCCCACACCGCGTCGAGCCTGGTCTCCGTGATCAGCGCGGCACCCGCGAGGATGCGCTGTACCCGCTCGCTCAGAGCAAGGAGCGAGTCCAGCTGGGGGGAGCGGATCAGCAGCCGCAGCGACGCCCTGGCGGGCACGACGTTGGCGGCCTCGCCCCCCTCGGTGATGACTCCGTGCACGCGGTCGGTCCGCGGCATGTGCTGACGCAGGGCGGCTACACCCTGATAGGCGGCGACCACGGCGTCGAGAGCGTTGCGGCCGGCCTCGGGCCGGGCCGAGGCATGGGCCGGGATCCCGTGGAAGGCCGCCTCGACCGAACGCAGCCCGAGCGCGGCGAAGTGGGTGTCGTCGCAGTTGGCCGGATGGAGCATGATCGCGGCGTCGATTCCCGCGAACGCTCCGGCTCGGGCCATGATTTCCTTGCCGGAGCCGTTCTCCTCGGCCGGTGTGCCGAGCAGGACGACCGAGCCGCCCGTCTCGCCGACCACGTCGAGCAGTCCGAGAAACGCTCCGGTCGCCGCCGCGGCGATGACGTTGTGCCCGCAGCCGTGCCCGATGCCGGGCAGCGCGTCGTACTCGGCGAGGATCGCGATCCGGGGACCGGCCGGATCACCCGCACAGGCCTCGAGCGAGGTCTCCATGCCGTGAACGCCCACCCGCGCTTCGAGCCCGTGCGCCGTCACCAGTTCGGCGATGGCGGCGACGGATCTGTGCTCGGCGAACCCCGGCTCGGCCAGCCCATGGATCATTCGGCTCAGCTCTGTCAGCTGGGGAGCGAGCCGCTCGATTCGCTCGGTGACCCGCCGTGCCGGTGTTTCCCGGGCCGTCACAGTACCTTCCCCAGGAAGGCACGAGTGCGTTCGTGGTCCGGTGCGCCGATGACCTTTTCCGGTGGCCCTTGCTCGACGATGCGGCCCTCACTCATGAAGACCGCGGTGTCGGCGACCTGACGGGCGAACCCCATCTCATGCGTCACCACCATCATCGTCATCCCCGAGGCGGCGAGGTACCGCATCACGTCCAGGACCTCGCCGACGAGTTCGGGGTCGAGCGCGGAGGTCGGCTCGTCGAAGAGCATGAGGGTCGGCTCCATCGCCAGCGCCCGCGCGATCGCCACGCGCTGCTGCTGCCCGCCGGAGAGATGGGCGGGGTAGGAGTCCTGCTTGTTCCCGAGCCCGACCCGCCCCAGCAGCCGGACGGCGCGCTCTACGGCGACTTCCCGGGCCTCCTTTTTCACCCGCATGGGCGCCAGAATCACGTTCTCCAGCACGGTCATGTGTCCGAACAGATTGAACTGCTGGAACACCATTCCGATCCGGGACCTGCGCTCGGTGACGACCGAGGGACGTGCCTCATGCAGGCGCCCGCGGACGAGATCGGAGCCGATCAACCGCCCATCGACGAGGATGAATCCGCGGTCGACGGTCTCCAGGTGATTGACGCAGCGCAGGAAGGTGGACTTGCCCGAACCCGAGGCTCCCAGCAGGCACACCACCTCGCCGCGCTCCACGGTCAGGTCGATCCCCTTCAGCACCTCGAGGCTGCCGAAGCTCTTGTGCACGTCGTGGGCCCGGATCACCGGCCCGGTCGCGACATCGGTCATCGGGCGCCCCCCACTCGGCTGAGGCTGCGGCCGAACCGCTTCTCCAGACGCGCCTGCACCAGAGTGAGCAGCGTGGTCATGACCAGGTACCAGATGCTTGCGACGATCAGCAGCGGGATCTGCCGGTAGTTGCGCGAATAGATCTGGGTCACCGATTCGAGCAGGTCCCCGACGCCGATGACCAGTACGACAGAGGTCATCTTCAGCATCGAGATGAACTGGTTCCCGATCGGTGGGATGATCGCTCGCATCGCCTGCGGCAGGACGACGAACCGCAGGGTCGCAAGCCGCCCAAGGCCCAGTGCGTCCGCGGCCTCCGACTGCCCCGCCGGCACGCTGAGCAGTCCGCCTCTGACGATCTCCGCGACGTACGCGGCCTCGTTGAACCCGAGGCCGAGCACCGCCGCCGCGAAGATCGGGATCACCTCGTTGGTATCCCAGCTCACCAGGAACCCGCCACCCGGGATGCCCAGCCCGATCCGCGGGAACAGCGATGCGGCGAACCCCCAGAAGAGCACCTGGACCAGTACCGGCGTACCGCGGAAGAACCAGATGTAGAGCGTCGCCGCGAAGCGGGGGATCGGGCCCCCCGACTGACGCAGCACGGCGAGGACGACACCGCACACGATGCCGACCGACATGGCGGCGATCGTCAGTTCCAGTGTCACGGCGATGCCCTCGAGGACACTGACGTCGAAGAGGTAGCGGCCGACCGTCGGCCAGTCGAAGCCCGGGTTGGTGACCAGGATCGCGACGACGAAACCGGCCAGCACCAGGATCACGGCCCCGCCGACCTTCTGCCCGGCAGCGCGCCGCCGGACCGGTTCGTGATCGGCGATGGCGACGAGATCCGCCAGGTCGACCCGGTCGTGGTGGAAACGGGTGTCGGTGGATCCGCTCATGAGGTCACCCGGTTGACCTGGGACTTCGTGATCGCGGCGTTGGTGATGTCCCAGCGCTTGAGGATCTTCGGGTAAGTGCCGTCGGCGATCAGAGCGTTGTAGGTCGCCGCGAGCGCGTCGGCCAGCTGCGAGTCCTTCTTGGGCACCGCGACGCCGACCGGCTCCGGGCTGATCAGAATGGTGTCCACGGACTTGAAGAGATCGGGTTGGAGCTTCGCCTGGTAGGCGACCGCCGAGTTGTCGGCGAGCATCGCATCCGCGCGCCCGGTGGCGACCGCCTGATTGACGTTGGTCTGCTGCGGCACGATCATCGGCTTGAGCGCCGGTTTGTCCGCCGCCTTGCACTGGTGCTGCAGGCTGTCCATGTTGCCCTGGGCCTGGGTGGTGCCGGTCTGTGCGGCGATCGTGCGTCCGCACAGGTCGAGCGGTTTCTCGATCCCCTTGGGGTTCCCGGCCTTGACCAGTGCGGAAGTGCCTCCTTCGAGGTAGGTGACCAGGTTCAGCACTTCCGTGCGCTCGCGGGTGACCGTCCAGGCGGACCAACTGGCGTCGAAACGGTGTGCCTTCAGACCCGCGAGCATCCCGTCGAAGGGCACCTGGACCCACTGGAAACGAAGGCCCGTCTTGGCCGTGATGGCAGAGGCGAAGTCGGCGCCGACACCGATGATCTTCCCTGAGGAACTCTTGAACGCGCTCGGCGGATAGTTGGGATCGGCGGCGACGCGCAGCACGCCGCTCGTCCGGATGTGCTTGGGGAACCTCGCCCGCAACGTCGAGTCGACCGCGCTCTTCACCGCGAGCGGTGCGGAGGGCAGACCCGCGTTCTCGGGTCGCGCGCCGGTGCCTGCACCGGCGCTGTCGTCGTTGGTGCAGCCATTTGTCCCGAGCACCGCCATCGCGACAGCCGTCGCGGCGATGCCGTGAAGAACTCTCATCTGCTCACTCCTGTGTCGATGCTCTGACGAGCAGAGGTCCCCACCGGCGAGCGGCGGAAGGATCATACCTATGATGGAAATGGAGCATAGGTATGATGCTTTCCGCTGACAAGGCCCTGCCAGTACGATCACCTCCGACGGCGCTGACGCCGTCACGCGTGGAGTTCCGCACCGGCGTAGGGCCGTCATACGAGGACACCGAGGAGAACGAGTGGGCAGGCTCAGCGACCAGGTCGTGGCACAACTGCGACAGGCGATCGTGCACGAGGAGTACGCACCGGGCAGCCGGATGCCCACCGCGGAATCGCTCGCGGAATCGCTCGGGGTCTCCCGGAGCGTCGTGCGCGACGCTCTGCGGACGCTGTCGTCCATGGGGTTGGTCGAGGTGCGGCAGGGGCACGGCATCTTTGTCGCCGTCCCGCGCGACGACATCCTCACCACCGCCCTGACGCTGCGGATGCAGCGTTCGGACGTCACCATCGGCGAGGTTCTCGCCGCCCGGGTCACGCTCGAGTCAACGCTTGCCGCCGAGGCTGCGCGGGTGCGTGACGATGAGACGCTGCGGCCGCTTCGCGGGCATCTGCGGCGGTTCGAGGACGGGGTCCGGGCCAAGGACTGGCCGACGGCGCATCAGGAGCACCTGCAGTTCCACCTGTCGATCATCAGGGCACTGCGGCTGCCCGCGCTGGAGTTGCTGATCGAACCGCTTCAGGAGCTGATCATCGTCAGCTCCATCCCCCCGGAGCCGGAGAGCGGGGAACAGTGGGGCATCGGCTCGCACGACCCGATTGTCGAGGCGCTGGAGTCCGGGGACCCCGAGGCCGCGCGGACAGCGGTGCGCGATCACTTCCGGTACGCGGAGTCGCCTCCCTACCGTGAATACGGCCAGACACCGTTCCGTGACGTCAGGTCGGTCCTCGCAGGACTCCGTTAGGTCTTCCTGGCGGGCCCGTTGGGGGTCTCTGGCGAACCGGGCGAAGGGTATGTCATCCGCCGTCCTGTTGTAGATGGAGCAGGAGGAGGGCGATGTCATCGCTCCGGGGGTCGGTGTGTGGGTCGTGGTGGATGAGAGTGTCGGCCAGGGTGGTCATGGGCTGGTCCGGGGCCTGCGTGAGCTGGTCGGCGAGGTTGGCGGTCGCGTCGTCGAGGTCGATGTCGGGACTTTCGACCAGACCGTCGGTGTAGAGGGCCAGCACGGCACCGGGCGGCAGGGGTATCTCGGTGGCCGGGTAGTCGGTGTCGGGATCGATGCCCAGCAGGAGGCCGGGTGGCAGGTGGAGGATCTCGGTGTGGCCGTCGGGGTGGCGCAGGAGTGGGGGCGGGTGGCCGGCGGTGGCCAGGTGGGCAAGGTGGTGTGCCAGGTCGATATGGGCGTAGAGGCAGCTGGTGAACAGGCCGGGGTCGAGGTCGGTGAGCAGGCGGTTGGTGCGGGCCAGGACTTCGCCGGGAGGTGCGCCGGCGGTGGCGTGGACGGCCGTGCGGACCTGTCCCATGAGGACGGCGGCGTTCACGTTGTGGCCTTGGACGTCGCCGATGGCCGCGGCGACGGTGGTGGCGTCGCAGCGGATGAGGTCGTAGAAGTCGCCGCCGATGTCCATGCCGCGGGCCGTGGGCAGATAGCGGGCCGCCACCTCCAGTCCGGGCACGGTGGGGAGGGTGGCGGGGAGCAGGCCGCTCTGCAGACTGTGGGCGAGCTGGTGTTCGGCGTCGTAGAGGCGGGCGCGGTCGAGGGCCTGGGCGATCAGTCCGGCGAGAGAGGTCAGCACGGCGCGTTCGTCGGGGGTGAAGTCGTGGGGCTGGTCGTAGGAGACCACGCAGCAGCCGACCGGGCGGCTGGAGGCCAGGAGCGGCAGGAAGGCCCAGGCCGCCCTCCTGGTCAGCCGCGGGATGTCGGGGGCGAGCTGCTCCATTTCGCGGGGGGAGGCGAAAAAGAGGGGTACTCCCGTGGTCACGGCGCGCACGGTAGGGGCCGACTCGTCCCGGAAGGGAGGGATGTCGAGGCGGCTGATGACCTTGGGCGGGTAGCCGCGGTGGCCGACGACACGCAACCGGTCGCCCTCGGCGACGGACAGGACGAAGCCCTGGGCGCCGAAGGCCGGCAGGACCAGGTCGGCGGTCAGCTCGACCACGTCCCGCACGCTGACGGCCTTGGTGAGCGCGCCGGCCAGGTGCATCAGGTCGTACAGTGTGCCGGCCCGGGTCGGTGTGGCGATGTTCGCTCTGCGCCCCGGCTCCGGGTGGTCCATGGGGGCGGTGTGGTCGGCGGGGGAGACGCGCACGCTGACTCCGGAGGCGTCCGGGCAGAGCTGGAAGGACAGCCACCGGTCCGGCGGGCGCAGGGCGGTGAAGGACGTGGGCCGGCGGCCGAGGACCGCGGCCCGGTAGCGGTCTTCGAAGACCGGGTCGTCCAGCCATGGCAGTGCCTCCCACAGCGGTGCGCCCAGCAGCTCCGGGACGCTGCCACCTACCAGGTCGGCGGCGGTGGTGCTGATGAAGGCGATCCGGCCCCGCGCATCCAGTACGCAACAGCCCTCCGTAAGGCGGTCGGCGAAGCCCACCGCGGCCCGCGCGGCGGTCCGGGCCCGCGGTGGGACCGCCACATGCGGCTCCTCGGGTGATATCGGGTGCCCGTCCGCGGCGGCATGCCGCAGGAGCGCGCCCGCACGGTCGCAGGTGGAGCGGATCACGGCGCGCTCATGCGCGCTCAGGTGCGATGGGCGCGGTTCGGGCCACAGCAGCACCAGTCCGCCCCAAGCGGTGGTACCGAAGGTGACCGGTGCGGCGGCCAGCGCCACGGGGTAGGGCCATACCAGCGCTGCCCTCGGGTAGCGGCGCGCGAGCTCTGCCTGGCTGGCGAGCCACACCAGGCGCCGCTCACGGACCGCGTCCGCCACGGGACCCGAGGCCGGAAGCAGCAACCGTTCCCAGAGCGCGGTGATCTTTGGCGGCACCCCGGTCGTCATGGCCAGCCGCAGCACCTGCCCGCCCGGCGGCAGCAGGTACACCAGACCCGCTGACGCGTCTGTCGCCCGCACCGCCGCGCACAGGAGCGCGTCCAGCAGCTCCATACCGGAGCCGACAGCAGGCGTGGTGTCGTCCCGCGGCCCCCGGCCCTCTCCCGGGAGGTCGTGCACATGCCCGAAGCGGCGCCTGGCCGCCTCGCCGCTGGTCCCCAGGGCGGCGCCGATCCGCGCCCAGCTGGCTCCAGCCTGCCGATCGGCGAGCACCGCATACCGCACCAGCCGGTCAGCCAGCCCGGGAACCTCCGCCACGGCGGCACAGTGACAGCCCACCGCGGCCTCCCGCGCCGGGGACAGATCATTCGTCTGCCGGGCTACCGCCTGAACCCGGGCCAGCAGGTCCGCGCCCGCGAGCACCATCGTCTGCCGCGTCCGGGCCGCCGTCGGCCATCGATGCCGAGCCCGCCAGGCCGCCTGTCGGTGAGCTGGGCTGCAATACCGCCGATTGTGGCCGGCCTGATCCGGTAGCAGCGCATCGCACCATTGGCACCGAACATCACCCATATCCACACATTACGCCCGTATGGGGTGACGGCGGCGCGCCCTGAGTGAGAACGAGGCCGGGTGAAACGGCTATCTTGCCCGGTGCATGCCAATGATGCGAAAATCCGGAAATCGATGCCTGCCCGTGAGCCGTTCGGCGAACCGGGCACGACCCACGCTCGGCCGGCTGATCTCGACAGCAAGGGAGTGGCGTGTTAGGCGCACTGAGGTTCAGGCACGTGTCCGTGGCGGCGACGGCGGCCGTCCTCGCGCTCCTTCTCCCCGGCTGCGGCGCCGACGGCCAACCGGGCGGAAGCGGCCCCGCCGCCTCCGCGTCGCTCGACCCCGAGGCGGACTTACGCAAGCAGCGGCTCACCGTCTCGAACTGGGACGGCTATATGCCGAAGGACCTTCCCGCCCGGTTCGAGTCGGCCGTCGGCGCACCCATGACCGTCGCCAAGCACGGCACCAACGAGGAGATCGTCGCCAAACTGACCGCCTCCGCCGACAGCGGCATCGACGTGGCGTTCGTATCCGGCCAGTACGCGCAGGCGCTCGCGGCGCAGGGGCTGCTCGAACCCATCCACCACGATCTGGTCCCGCACCTGAGGAACCTGGACCCGCTCGCCGCCCGGCTCGCCCATGACAAGGGCAACGTCTACTCGGTCCCGTACACCTGGGGCACCACCGGGCTCTGCTACCGCAAGGACCTCCTCGGCTACACCCCCGACAGCTGGAACGACCTGCTGAAGCCGCGCGCCGCGGTCAAGGGCAGGGCCACCATGCTGAAGACCGAACGCTGGCTCTTCCTCCCCGCGCAGAAGGCCCTCGGCTACTCGGTGAACACCACCGACGAGCAACAGCTCGCCCGGGTCAAAGAGTTGCTGCTCACCGCGAAGGACGACCTCCTCGCCTACGACGACACCACGTTCGGCGACCGGCTGGGGTCCGGGGAGGCGGTGCTGGCGGAGGCCTGGGACGGGTGGTGCCCGACCGACGACAAGAGGATCGGCTTCGTCGTCCCCAAGGAGGGCAGCGACCTCTGGACCGACACGATGGTCATCCTCAAGTCGTCGAAGAACAAAGAGGCGGCGCACGCCTTCATCGACTACGTCCTCGACGCGAAGGTGCACTCCTGGGTCGCCTCGAACATCTTCTACAAGGTCCCCAACACCGCCGCCATGGCCGAACTCGACCCGGCCCTGCTGAAGAGCTACCCCGCGCTCGCCATGGCCCCCGAGCAACTGCTCAAGGGTGAGTCCGTCGTCGACCTCGGGGACGCCGCGACGGCGTACACCCGGATCGTCACGGAAGTCACCGCGGGCTGATGGCCCGCCGGGGGAAGGCGGCCGGAGGACCACCGTTGCGAGCCCGTCTCGTCCTGCTCGGTCCGGGCCTGTCCTACCTGGCCGTCCTGCTCCTGCTGCCGCTGGCCCTGCTGATCGGTTACACGGTCTTCCGGCGGGGCCGCTTCGGCGGGATCGCGTACGAGGACGGAAGCACCGGCGAGAACTTCGCGCGGATCACCGACCCCCTCTACGCCGGTGTCCTCACCGACTCGCTGCGCATCGCCGCCGTCACCACGCTGCTCGCGCTTCTCCTCGGCTACCCGACCGCGTACGCGATCAGCCGGCTGCCCGGCAGATGGCGCACGGTCGCCCTGGTCCTGGTCGTGCTCCCGTTCTGGACCAACTTCCTGATCCGTACCTACGCCTGGATCGTGCTGCTGTCCAGCCGAGGCGTGGTCAACTCGGCCCTCACCGGCATCGGGGTGATCGACCGGCCGCTGAAACTCCTCTACACGGAACCCGCCGTCGTCCTCGGGCTGCTCTACGCCTATCTCCCGCTGATGGTGCTGCCGCTGTACTCGGCGATCGAGCGGGTGGACCCGCGGCTGCTCGAAGCCTCGGCCGATCTGGGCGCCCGCCCGGCCCGGACGTACCTGAGCGTGACCCTCCCGCACACCCTGCCCGGCGTGCTGACCGGCTGTGTCTTCGTCTTCGTTCCCAGCCTCGGCAACTTCGTCGTCCCCGAACTGCTGGGCGGCGGGCACACGGTCATGGTCGGCAATCTGATCAGAGACCAGTTCCTCAACGCACGGGACTGGCCGTTCGGCTCGGTGCTCGCCCTCGCCCTCATGGCGTTCCTGGTCCTGCTGCTCATGGCGCAGGCCTGGGCCGGGCGCCGGCTGGGCGGGCGCTGATGCGCCGGGCGACGCTCCTCCCGCTGTGGTTGACGTACGCGTTCCTCTACACGCCCGTCGTGGTGCTGGTGGTGATGTCGTTCAACCGCTCGGCCAGCCCCTACGAGTGGTCCGGGTTCAGCACCGCCTGGTACGGCACGCTGGCCGGCGACGACGAGATCCTGCGGGGCCTGGCCAACACACTGATCGTGGCCGCGGGCGCGACCGCCCTGTCCACCGTCCTCGGCACACTGCTCGCCGTGGGGCTCGCCCGCCACGCGAGCGGGTCGCGGCTGCTGCCCGCCCTGTCGGTGCTGCCCGCCGTCCTGCCGGACATCGTGCTCGCGATCGGCCTGCTCGCGTTCTACTCGCTCGTCTCGGCCACCCTCGGCCTGCACTCGGTGCTGCTCGCCCACACCGTCTTCGGCCTCGCCTTCGTCACGGCCGTCGTGCGCACCCGGATCGCCCATGTCGACCCCTCCCTGGAGGAGGCCTCACGCGACCTCGGCGCGAACGAGGTCACCACGTTCCTCCGCATCACCCTGCCGACCCTCGCCCCCGGCATCGTGGCGGGCGCGCTGCTGACGTTCACCCTCTCGCTCGACGAGTTCGTCATCGCCTTCTTCACCGCGGGGCCGAAGGATCCCACCCTGCCGATCGTCATCTACTCGATGATCAGGTTCGGCGTGACCCCGGAGATCAACGCGCTCGCCACCCTGCTGCTCGCGGTCAGCTTCACCGTGGTGATCGCCGCCCAGCGGGTCAGTCGGCTGACGGAGGCGCTGTGATCCGTATCCATGCCGTCACCCGGCGGTTCGGCGAGGTCACCGCCCTGGACGGGGTGAGCCTGGAGATCGAGGAGGGCGAGTTCTTCGCCCTGCTCGGCCCGAGCGGCTGCGGGAAGACCACCCTGCTGCGCGTCCTCGCCGGATTCGAGGCCCCGGACAGCGGCACGGTCGCCCTGGACGGCCGGGACCTGCTGGCCGTGCCCGCGCACCGGCGGCCGGTCAACCTCATGTTCCAGTCGTACGCGCTGTTCCCGCACATGACCGTGGAGAAGAACATCGCGTACGGGCTGGCGCGGGAAGGGCTCGCCCGGGGCGAGATCCGCGAACGGGTCGCGGCCGTACTCGCCACCGTCGGGCTGACCGCGCAGGCCCGCAGACGGCCGCACCAGCTGTCCGGCGGGCAGCGGCAGCGGGTCGCCCTCGCCCGTGCCATCGTCAAACGCCCCCGTGTGCTGCTGCTCGACGAGCCGCTGTCGGCGCTCGACAAACAGGTCCGCGCCGAGATGCAGCTGGAGCTCAAGCGCCTCCAGCACGAGGTGGGCACCACCTTCCTCGTCGTCACCCACGACCAGGAGGAGGCCATGTCGCTCGCCGACCGGATCGCCGTCCTGGACCGGGGGCGCGTCCAGCAGGTCGACACCCCCGTCGAGCTCTACCGGCACCCTCGGGGCCGGTTCGTCGCGGGCTTCGTCGGCGCCAACAACGTCTTCTCCGGACGGCTGCTGCCCACCGGCGGACTCGACGTACCCGGCGTCGGTCTCCTGCCCGCCCCGGCCGGGAAGGCGGCGGGGCTGGTCGGCGTACGTCCGGAGAGCATCCGGCTCGCCGCCGGGGGCACGGACGCCTACCTGCGCGGCACGGTGCTGGACATCAGTTACTTCGGCGGCTCCTCGAGGATCGCGGTCACCGTCCCCGGTCTGGAGCGGCCGGTCCTGCTGACCGTTCCGGGCCCGGCCACGGTGGTATCCGGGGCCCGCGTCGCGCTGTCGTGGGACCCGGAGAGCGCGGTACTGATCGAGACGACGGGAGACGCCCCTTGAGCGGAAGACCCCTGACCATCCTCTTCGCGCCGGAGAGCGCGTACGGCCCGACCAACAACTGCGTCGGCATCGGCGACGTACTGCGCCGACGGGGCCACCGCGTGGTGTTCGCGGCGGAGGCGTCCTGGAAGGGCAAACTCGCCCCGCTCGGCTTCGAGGAGGACCTGGTCGACCTGGCCCCGCCGCCCCAGAGGCCCCAGGAGGCGGGCCAGTTCTGGAAGGACTTCGTACGTGACACCGCCCCCGAGTTCCAAAGGCCCACGATCGAACAGCTGGGCACATGGGTCAGGCCGGTCTGGGAGGAACTGGCCGCCGGCGCCCGGTACTGCGAACCTCGGCTCAAGGAAATCGTCGACCGGGTCCGGCCGGACGTGATCGTCGAGGACAACGTCGTCTGCTTCCCCGCGCTGACCACGGCGGACGTGCCCTTCGTGCGGATCGTCTCCTGCAACCCGCTGGAGGTGAAGGGCGAAGGCGTTCCCCCGCCCTTCTCCGGGTACCCGTCCGGTGACCGCGCGGGCTGGGCCGAGTTCCGTGCCGAGTACGACCGCACCCACCGCGAGGTCTGGGCCGGGTTCAACGCCTGGGTCGTGGACCAGGGCGCGAGGCCGCTGCCCGACCTGGAGTTCATCCACGACGGCGAGCTGAACCTGTACGTCTACCCGGAGATCGCCGACTATGCCGCGGCCCGCCCGCTGGGCCCTGCCTGGCACCGGCTGGACTCCTCCGTCCGCGAGACCGACGAGGAGTTCACCCTGCCGCCGGAGTTGGCCGCACGGCCCGAGGGCAGCGCGCTGATCTACTTCAGCCTGGGCTCCCTCGGCTCCGCCGACGTCGGCCTCATGCGCCGGATCATCGCCTCCCTGGCACGCACCCCGCACCGCTGCATCGTCTCCAAGGGGCCGCTGCACGATGAGATCGAGCTGCCTCCCACCATGTGGGGCGCGGAGTTCCTCCCGCAGACGCGGATCCTCCCGCTCGTCGACCTCGTCATCACCCACGGCGGCAACAACACGACCACCGAGAGCCTCCACTTCGGCAAGCCCATGATCGTGCTCCCGCTGTTCTGGGACCAGTACGACAACGCACAGCGGATCGCCGAACTCGGCTACGGCGTCCGCCTCGACACATACCGCTTCACCGACGCTCAACTGCACGGCGCCCTGGCCGAGTTGCTCGGCGACGCCCGCCTGCGGCACAGGTTGACGGAAGCCTCCACGACCATCCGGGCCCGCGACGGGCTGCGCACCGCCGCCGACCTCATCGAGCGGCACGGCCACGAAAGGTACGGAACATGAGACTGTCCTTACGGCTCGGCCTCGGCGTCGCCGTCCTCGCGGCGCTCTCCGCCTGCGCGGACGGGCCCTCGTCGTCCTCCGGCGGTGACCCGGACGCCCGGGACACGCTCCAACTCGCCGTTCCCTCGGCCGTGATCGCCCCCAAGGAAGAGGTCGCCACCTACGCGGTGGGCGACGCCGAGGGCTATCTGGCCGCGGAGAAGCTGAAAGTCGACGTGATCAACACCGACGGGTCGGTGGCAGCGGTCCAGGCCGTCGCCTCGAACAGCGCCGACATCGCGCCGGCCGACGCGGGAGCCATCCTCGCCGCACGGGAGAAGGGCGTCCCGGTGAAGGCCATCGGGGGCCTGGTACGGAACTGGCCCTGGCGCATGGCCGTCCGGCCCGGCAGTGAGGTCAGGAGCCCGGCCGACCTCAAGGGCAAGAAGATCGGGGTCATCAGCCTCGCCTCCGGCTCGGCCATCTACGCCCGCGCGTACGCGAGCGACGCCGGACTGGACGCGGCGGGGGACGTCGACCTGCTGCCGGTCGGCGTGGGCGCACAGGCCCTGGCCGCCCTGGAGAACGGCAAGGTCGACGTGCTCGCCCTGTACACCCAGGCGTACACCACCATCGAGAACACGGGCACCGATCTGCGCTATCTCGACAACTCCGACGCCTTCGACGGCATCCGCTCCCTGACCTACGTGGTGACCGAGAAGACCCTGAAGGAGAAGAAGGACGTGCTGACGCGCTACTTGCGCGCCTCCTACAAGGCACTGCTCTTCTCCGCCGTCAACCCCGAGGCCGCGATGCGCGACGGCTACCAGGCCTTCCCCCAGCTGCTGACCGGCAAGAAGGCCGACGACCGCATCGCCGACGACACCAGGACCCTCGAGGCGTGGATCAGGACCGCGGTCCCCGCCACCGGTGAGCCCGGGAACTTCGAGGACTGGGGCGCGATCAGCGACGCGGAGTGGGACAAGACGGTCGCCTACACCAGGACGGCCGGTCAGATCACCGAGGACGTCTCCCTCCCGGAGCTGTGGGACGGCAGCCTGCTGGGGGGCGCGAACGACTTCGACCCGGCGGACGTGATCGCGAAGGCGAAGGCCGCCGGGTGACGCGGGAAGGCGGCGAGAACAGGAGAGCGGGGGGACCGTGGGCGAAGACCGCTGGATCGAAGTCACCGGGCTGCACAAGACCTACCGGCCGCGCAGGTCCGAGCCGACCCACGCACTCTCGGACGTCACCTTCACGGTCCGGCGCGGCGAGTTCCTGTCGGTCGTCGGCCCGTCGGGGTGCGGCAAGACCACCCTGTTGAAGATCCTCGCCGGGATCGTCCCCAGGAGCCAGGGGGCGGTCCGCGTCGCCGGCCGCGAGGTGACGGGGCCGCTGCCCGAGGTGGGCATGGTCTTCCAGACGCCCACCCTGCTGCCCTGGCGCACCGTACTGCAGAACGTGATGGTGCCCGTGGAGATACGGAAGCTCGACGCCTCGGTGTACCGGGAGCGGGCCGAGCGGCTGCTCGCGATGGTCGGCCTCGACGGCTTCGAGGGCAGCCACCCGCATGAGCTGAGCGGCGGGATGCAGCAGCGCGCCGGAATCTGCCGGGCCCTGGTGCACGACCCGGCCGTGCTGCTGATGGACGAGCCCTTCGGCGCACTCGACGCCCTGACCCGCGAATCGATGAACGTCGAGTTGCTGAGGATCTGGCGGGAGAGCGGCCAGACCGTCGTGTTCGTCACCCACTCCATCCCCGAGGCGGTCTTCCTCTCCGACCGGGTCGTGGTTCTCAGCCCCCGCCCCGGCCGCATAGCCGAGATCGTCGACATCGAGCTCGAACGCCCGCGCACACTCGGCGCGATGGCCTCGGACCGCGCCGGAGTCTTCGTCGAGCGGATCCGCAGGCATTTCAACGCCACCTGGGTGATCGACTCATGAAGCGGCTCCGCGAGCGGCGGCTCCGCGTGGACCTGCGAGACCGCCCCGAACTGCTGCTCTCTCCCGCCGTCTTCGTCGTCACCGTGCTGGCCTGGGAATTCGCGGTCCCCGCCTTCGGTATAGACGACTATGTGCTGCCGCGCCCCACGCAGATCTTCGACGCCCTCCGTGCACAGCTGGCGGACCCGTTGTTCTGGGGACATCTGAAGGTGACGGTCCTGGAGTCGGGTTACGGCTTTCTGCTCGGAGTGGCGGCGGCGCTGGTGCTGGGCACCGCGATCTCCCAGGTGCGGCTCATCGAGCGCACCTTCATGCCGTATGTCGTCGCCTTCCAGACGGTGCCCAAGGTGGCACTCGCGCCGCTGTTCGTCGTCTGGTTCGGTTTCGGCATGACGAGCAAGGTCGTCATGGCGGCGGTGATCTCGTTCTTCCCCGTGCTGGTCAACGTCATCGAGGGGCTGCGCTCGGCCGACGCCGACCGGATCCAGGTGCTCACGGTGTTCGGCGCGAGCAGGTTGCAGGTGTTCCGGATGGTGCGGCTGCCGAGCGCGCTCCCCTTCCTCTTCGCCGGGCTGGACATCGGGATCGTCTTCTCGATCCTCGGCGCCGTCGTCGGCGAGTTCATCGGCGCGAAGGAGGGCCTGGGATACCTCCTGCTGCAGACCAACTACAACTTCGACATCGCGGGGATGTTCGCCGTGCTGGTGGTGCTCTCCGTACTGGGGCTGATCGCCCATTTCATCATCCGGTTCGCGAGGAAGCGGCTCGTCTTCTGGGCCGAGGAGAACCGGGTGATCGGCGCATGACGAACCGAGGACGCCAGAGGCAGGAGGCCGCATGACCGCATACGACCTGGTGGTGAAGGACGCCCGTGTCGTCACCCACGACCACGATGACGCGCGCCCCGCGGACATCGCTGTCAGCGGAGGCCGGATCGCCGCCGTGGCCTCTGACATCGCCACGGAAGGCGCCCGCCGGGTGGTCGACGCCGGAGGCAGGCTGGCGTTCCCCGGGGTCGTCGACGCCCACCAGCACTGGGGGATCTACCACCCGCTGCCCGAGGACGCGGCCGGCGAGAGCCGCGCGTGCGCACAGGGAGGCGTCACCAGCGCCCTGACCTACACCCGGACCGGCCGCTACTACCTCAACAAGGCGGGTGCGTACGCCGACTTCTTCCCCGAGGTGCTGGCCGCCGCTTCCGGCCGCGCCCATGTCGACTACGGCTTCCACCTCGCGCCGATCTCACGCGCTCACATCGACGAGATTCCCGACCTGATCGAGCGGTCCGGCGTCACCTCGTTCAAGGTCTTCATGTTCTACGGCGGCCACGGCCTCCACGGCAGATCGGCCGACCAGAACGCGTTCCTGATGCTCCCCGAGGACGAGCGGTACGACTACGCGCACTTCGAGTTCGTCATGCGCGGGGTGCAGGCCGCCCGCGAGCGCTTTCCCGAGCTCGCCGACGAGATCTCCCTCTCCCTGCACTGCGAGACCGCCGAGATCATGACCGCGTACACCAGGCTGGTCGAGGAGGCGGGTGACCTGACCGGGCTCGCCGCCTACAGCGCCTCCCGGCCGCAGCACTCCGAAGGCCTCGCGGTCGCCGTCGCCTCCTACCTGGCGCACGAGACCGGGCTGCCCACGATCAACCTGCTGCACCTGTCGTCCCGCAAGGCGGTCGACGCGGCCGTGCGGATGAGCCGGGCGTTCCCGCACATCGACTTCCGCCGTGAGGTGACCGTCGGGCATTTGCTCGCCGACATCACCACCGCACACGGCCTCGGCGGCAAGGTCAACCCGCCGCTGCGGCCCCGCGACGACGTCGAGGCGCTCTGGGAGCACGTGCTCGACGGCACCGTCGACTGGGTCGTCAGCGACCACGCGTGCTGCCGCGAGGAGGTGAAGTTCGGCGAGCCCGAGGACGACGTCTTCCTCGCCAAGGCCGGCTTCGGCGGCGCCGAGTACCTCCTGTCCGGCCTGCTCACCGAGGGAACGAAACGCGGTCTGCCGCTGGGCCGGATCGCCGCGCTGACCTCCTGGAACCCGGCCCGGCGCTTTGGGCTGCGCACCAAGGGCAGCCTCGCCCCCGGCTTCGACGCCGACATCGCCCTGGTCGACCCGGGCCGCACCTGGACCGTGCGCGCCGCGGAGTCGGAGTCGGCGCAGCAGTACACCCCGTTCGAGGGCTTCGAGCTGACCGCCCAGGTCACCGACACCTTCTTGAGGGGCAACCACATCCTGCGGGCGGGCAGGGTCGTCGGCCCACCCGTCGGCGGCTATCTGCACCGTCCGACCGGTACCGTCTGAGCTCGACCCCGCCGGCGCCGCGGCGACAGGGGGAAGCGTTCGACGGCCGGGGTGGTCGGCGTCACGCACCGGGAGTGGTGGTCCAGCCGGGGGCGGGATCCTCGGCGAGCAGCGGCCGGAGGGCGCCGAGAACCGCGCCGATGCAGACGTCGCGCAGCTGGGTGCGGGTACAGGTCTCCTCGGTGAGCCAGTCGACGCAGAGGACTTGGACGAAGACCAGCCAGCTCTTCAGGACGCCGGAGACGGCCTCACGGGCGCTCTCGTCCGCGAGTGGGAGTACGGCCAGCAGCCGCGCGCGAAGCGCGTCCAGCTCGTTCGTCATGATCGTCTGGATCACCGGGTCGCCCGCAAGGACCCGATTCGCGGCGAGGACGGCGTTGCGGTTCGCCACGAAATAGTCGAGATGGACGTCCATGCCCTGGATGAGCTGCTCCACCAGGGAGTCGGCAGGGTCGAGCCGCGTCTCGGCGAGCAGTTTGTCCGCCGCCTGTTGGTAGACGGCTGCGAAAAGGGCGTGCTTGCTGGGGAAGTGGCGGTAGAGCAGGGCCCGGGAGACACCGGCCTGTTCGGCGACCTCCTCCATCAGCACATCGGCGTAGGGGTGTGCGGCGAAGAGCCGTGCGCCGACGGCGAGGAGCTGGGCGCGGCGGTCAGCAGGGGCGAGTCGCTGGCGAGGAGGCACGAACGAAGCTTAGTTGACATGTGTCAACCAGCGCGCCCAATCTAGTAGACGCATGTCAACTAAGCTCCGGCAAGACGGCTTGGAGGGATTATGGCCAGGACTCTGCGCATACTCACACAGTTGATGGGCTGGGCCTGCGTGACGATCGGGCTGTACCACGTGGCACTTGGCAACGCGGCGATCCCCGGCGCCGGTTCCGCCGGTACGACGGTCGACAGCTGGGGCCGGTTCATGGGGGCCAGCTTCGTCGGCTACGGGCTGGCCTGGCTCTGGGCCGCGCGGCAGCGTCCGATCCCGGCGCGGGCGGTGCGGTGGCTGGCCGGCGTCTTCCTGCTGGGCGGCATGGGCCGGCTGCTCTCGCTCGCCATGCACGGCTGGCCGCAGTGGTTCCAGACCGCACTGGCGGTGATCGAGCTCGGCCTGCCGCCGGTCTTCTTCTGGCTGGCCGACGCGGAGGAGCGGATCCTGCGCAGCGACGTGGCGGCCGCGCCCGCCGGTCGGTGAAAGCGCCTGAGCTCGCCCGTACCGCTCCCGGTCTCCGGCGTTCCCCCGGTGCGGCAGGGGGATATCACCAGTGAAGAGCCGGGGGACAGCCGGAGCGCGGTGCGTCGGTGGCACCTCTAGCGTGCCGACCTATGAGCACGCCGTACCGGATTGACCGGATCAACGCCACGCGCCGGAGCATGCTCGCGCTCGGCACCGCCGCGGCGGCCACGCCCTGGTTTGGCGCGGCCCCCGCCCAGGCCCGCCCCGCCACCGGAGGCCTGGACGAACTGGGCATGACCGAGCTTCGCGGGCGGATGGACGAAGGGCGGCTCGACGCGGAACGGCTGACCCGCCACTACCTCGACCGGATCGAACGTATCGATCCGCTCCTGCACGCGGTGATCGAGGTCAATCCCGACGCGCTGCGAGAGGCCCGGCGTCTGGACGCCGGGCAACGTCCCCGTGGGCCCCTCCACGGCATGCCCGTTCTGCTGAAGGACCTGGTGGAAACCGCGGACCGCATGCACACAACGGCCGGATCACTCGCCCTGGAGGGCCTCCGGCCGGCAAGGGACGCCACGGTCGCGGCCAGGTTGCGCGCGGCCGGTGCCGTCATCCTCGGCAAGACCAACCTGAGCGAGTGGGCCGGTGGGATGTCGCTCACCCACCACGCCGGCTGGAGCGCCCGCGGTGGGCAGACCCGGAACCCCTACAAGCTGGATCGGTCTCCGAACGAGTCCAGCTCCGGTACGGCGGTCGCCGCCGCGGCCAATCTGTGTGTTGCCGGGATCGGTACCGAGACCAACGGTTCGATCATCGACCCCGCCTCGGCGAACTGCGTCGTCGGGGTGAAGCCGACCGTTGGACTGGTCGGGCGCGGCGGAGTGATCCCCGGCGTGCCCAGCCAGGACAGTGTCGGCCCGATCGCGCGCACGGTCCGCGACGCCGCGATCCTGCTGGGCGTCCTCGTCGGCATCGACGACCGCGATCCGGCGACCGAGGCGAGCCGTGGCCACTTCCATCGTGACTACACCCGTTTCCTGGACGCCGAAGGACTGCGTGGTGCGCGGATCGGCGTACCGCGAACCGTGTACTTCGGCTACAGCGACCACGCCGACGAGATCGCGGAGCGGGCAATCGCCACGCTGCGCGCCGCCGGCGCGACCGTGGTCGACCCGGCCGACATCCCGACGGCCGAGCGGCTCGAGGACCTCCCCAGCTCGAAGATCGTTCAGGTGTACGAGATCAAGCGGGCGCTGAACGCCTATCTGGCCGGAGCCCCCGGCGACCACCCGCGCGGACTGGCGGAGCTGATCGCGTTCAATCGCGCACACGCCGACCGCGAGCTCCGCTATGTGCGGCAGGACGGTCTGGAGGCCGTGCACCGGCTGGACTTCACCGAGAGCGAGTACCGCGAGGCGCTGGCCACCAACCACCGGCTGTCGCGTGCCGAAGGCATCGACGCGGTGCTACGGCGCTTCCGCCTCGATGCGCTGGTGATGCCGACCACCGGACCGCCCGCCAAGATCGACCTGGTCCGCGGGGACGGCTACGGCGGCGGCGCGTCCACGCCCGCCGCACTCGCCGGATACCCCGCGATCAGCGTCCCGGCGGGTTTCGCTTCCGGCTTGCCGGTCGGCCTGACGTTCATGGGCACGGCGTGGAGCGAGCCGACCCTGCTCCGCCTGGCCTACGCATACGAGCAGGCCGGCCGGGTCCGCAGAGCGCCGACATACCGCCCCGCCGACGTGGGCTTCTGACCCGGTGCGCGATATGCGGCACCTGTCGGCTTATTCAGGAGCCGGCGTGTAGATGTGTCCGCGTTCCAGGACCGGGGCGAGGATGCCGTCCGAGAGCTGGTCGGCGGCTTCCTCGAGGCGCGGTACGTCGCGCTTCTGGCCCGGGTAACCCATGGCGGCCCGCACCTCGGGCACCATGAGCCAAGCTCCGGCGACCACGGCCGACAGGACGACGAAGGTCTCGGTCTCCTCGGCGTGCAGTCGGCGCAGAGCGACGTCGAGCGCGGCCTGACGCAGACCGTCCAAGTCGGCGAGCGCCTTGGTGAGCAGGTCGAAGGAGTCGCTGCGTGCGTCCACGGCGCGATGCAGCCAGATGTCGAAGTCTGGCGCGTCCGTAGCCGCGGGATCCTGGCCGGTGGCCGGAACCAGGACGTCAGCCACCGCGCGGAGGGTCGCCAGCTCGCGGGCGGTGATGGGCCGCGGTGCGTGGCACTTGGGCGGGACGGACAGCCGCAAGGGCCGGCCGGAGGGCGTTGTGGTGCTCACAGGGCCACCTTCTGGTTGCAGGCGGTGTCGGCGATGTTCCTGGCGACGCGCAGGGCCAGTGCGGTGATCGTGCACGTCGGGTTGGCCGACCCGCTGGTGACGAAGATGCTGCCGTCCGCGATGAACAGGTTGTCCACGTCGTGGGCGCGGCCGTAGGAGTCCACCACCGACGTCGCGGGATCGTCGCCCATGCGCGCGGTGCCCAGCAGATGGCCTGGCTGGTCGACCCACAGCTCGACCGGGAAGGTCTCCCTGGCCCCGGACGCAGCGTGGATCTCTTCCATGCGGTCCACCGCGAACTTGAGGATCTTGCGTGTGTTCTCACTGATCCGGTACTGGACCTTAGGGGCGGGAATGCCGTTGCCGTCAGTCAGGCCCGGGGACAGCGTGACCCGGTTGGCGTCGTCAGGGAGATCCTCGGAGTTCGCAGCCCACAGGATGCCACCCGCGTGGGAGCGGACCACCTTGTGGATGGCCGGGCCCCACAGCTCGTCGTACGGGAGGGGACGGTGGACCTCGATGGCCGAGAGGGGGCCGGGGGTGGGCAGGGCGTGCATCTTGGCGCCCCGCACGAAGTCGTGCTCGGGGTTCGTGTCGTAGAACTCCATGGAATGGATGAGCTGCCCGGCCGGTCCACGCCAGCTCTCCAGGTCCTCGTCGTAGAAACCCGTCACGCTGCAGTTCGGGTGGAGCATCAGGTTCTTGCCGACGAGGCCGGAAGAGTTGGCCAGGCCGTCGGGGTGCTGGGCTGAGGCCGACAGCAGCAGCAGACGCGGGGTGCCGATGCCGTTGGCGCAGATCACGACCGAGTGCGCCGGCTGCCGGTGCTCCACGCCCTCGCGGTCGATCCACAGGGCGCCTTCGGCACGCCCATCCTTGCCGGTGAGGATCTGTCGTACGCGGGCACCGGTGACGAGCGTGGCGCCCGAGCGGAGTGCGTGAGGCCAGAAGGCGACGTCCGATGACGCCTTGGAACTCTCGGGACAGCCCCATTCACAGGTACCCCAGCGAGCGCACTGGGAGAGTTCCTTGAAGCGCTGCGTGGGAATGGCGTTGGTACCGGGCCACCAGTGCCAGCCGAGGGCGTTCATGCCTGCGGCGGCACGTCGGCCGACCTTGCCCAGGGGATGTGGCGGCAGTGGGTAGTCGAGCCCCTCGGGGTAGGCGGGGTCACCACCGAGACCGGAGACCCCGATGAACGCGTCCATCTCGTCGTAGCACGGGGCAAGGTCGGCGTATGTGATCGGCCAGTCGTCGCCGACGCCGTCGAGGCTGCGGACCCGGAAGTCCGAAGGCAGCAGTCGGGGCCATTCTGCGCCGAAGAACAGGCTGGACCCCCCGACTGCGTTGTACATCACGGGCCACATGTCCGACTCGGACACGTCCACCGGGTAGTCGGCCGGCAGCTTGCGCACATTCGGGTCATGGGCCCACTGCTTCTGGATGAGCAGCTCCCACTCAAGGTGGTTCACGGGGTAGTCGGTCGGGTTGACCCAGTCGCCCTGCTCCAGACAGACCACACGCAGCCCCCGTGCGGCCAACGTGTGCGACACGACGCCGCCGGAAGGTCCTGAGCCGATGACGAGGACATCGGCCACGTTGCTCGGTGCTGAAACCATGAGGACCTACTTCCTCTTGTCGAGTGTCGGCCGTCGGCGTATCCCGGTCGTGTTCGTGGTCATGAGAAGAGTTCGATTCAAGGGAGGCAGAGTGCTTGCGGACGGGAGTCAGGAGGACTCAGCCGTACTTGCGGCTCCGCCCGGGTGGCGCTCTTCGGGGGCGTCTTCGTGGGTCACACGGCCTCGTCTGGCAGCGGGGATGAGCCGGTAGACGATGAGACCGGTCACGATCACTCCGGCGATGCCCACACCGATGTGTAGTACATCCGGCCAGACGAGGATCACGCACAGTACGGCTCCCCAGACCGTGGCGATCCAGAAGATGGGAATCGACCAGGCGCCATAATTCCAGGGGCAGTGGGGAAGGAGCTTGGTGTGCAGGGCCCATAGGCCGGTAGCGGCCGCGGCGGTATAGCCCAGGGTCCAGGCGAGCGCGGTCATCGCCGTCAGGATGTTCAGCAGCGGGGACCACGCGGCGAAGCCGATCGCGAGTACTCCGCTGACGACGGTGGCGTTGGCGGGTATGGCCTCCTTGTTGAGCTTGCGGAACCATCCGGCGAACGGCAGCTGCCCGTCCCGCGCCTGGGCGAAAAGGATGCGTGCGGCGGTCAGCTGCAGCATCACCATCGCGCCTACCAGCGCTGCCATCACCAGTGCGACGAAGATGTTCGCCACCCCGGTGCCTACGCTGTTGGAGATGATCAGCTTCATCGGTTTGGAACTGTGCATGACCGCGGGAAGGGTCTCGACCGCGAGGAGGACCAGTGCGAGCCCGAGAGTTCCGATCACATACGCGGTCATGTTGGCGAGCATCAGCCCCTTGGGTGCCGTACGGGCGGCATCCAACGTCTCTTCGGAAGCGTTTCCCGAGGAGTCGAAGCTGGAGATGACGTAACCCGGGACCAGCGCCGCCAGCAGGAACGGACCGACCCAGCCGCCCTGGGCCGTGCCTGCGGAGTTGGTCAGAAAGTCCAGCGGTTGCGCGGGATGTCTCACGACGAGCAGGGCGACGATCACCAGTGTGAAGCCCACTACTTCGGCGACCACAGCGAGGTTGTTGATGAACGAGGAGATCTTGACGCTCGTGAGGTTGATGAGTGTCACCAGTGCGATGAGCCCGATCGTCCACACCAGCACGTCTCTGGTCCCGTGCAGCGTGACATTGAACCATCCCGCTATGTAGGGGGCCATGCCGACGGCGAGCGCGGGCAGCGACACGATATGGGCGATCAGCAACAACCATCCGGAGAGCCAGGCGGGTCCGTGTCGTCGGGTGAGTCGGCCGATGATCTGGTAGACGCCGCCGGCCAGCGGATACGCGGACACCAGCTGTGCGACCGCCAGGCCGAGGACGAGCTGGAACCCGCCCCCGACCACCCAGGACCAGAACATGGCGGGTCCGAACAAGTGGAGGCCCAGCGGCAGTGTCAGAAACAGTGCTGAACCCACGGCGATCATGCTGAACTGGACGCTGAAGCTGGAGAACAGCCCGAGCACTCGCCGGAGCTCCTGCTTGTATCCGAGCCGGTGCAGATCCTCACGGTCGGCGGTGGAGGAGGCGGAGAGGGGAGAGGGCCATTCTGCGTGGTCGGACACAACGCACCTCTGATGGCTGCCATCACATGGTAGACATGCTGACCGTTAATGGTTAGGGTTTACGTCCAAAATCGGTCCTTGGTGGATGCACTCCTGCCTGCGCGCAAGGCGGGAGTGGTCGACGAGGATCTGCGCCCGATCGTGGATCAGCATCCGCAACGGAGAACTCGGCAAGCAGTGCTCTCTGTCCAGGCGGCCGATGGGTTAGGTCATGGGTCCACTGTAGGCATGCGGGACCGATGTCCGTGTGGTGGACGATAAAGCGCTCCATGACTCTCGGCAACTCAATTGCGCACGGTCGGTAGCGCTGTCCACTTGAGTGGGGGTGTTCTCTCGAAGACCCCGGAGGATTCTTCACGGACGCCACGGCCTCTGGGGTGGTACATGCAAAACTGAGTGTGGGGCCCGGCAAGCGAATCGCGCGGTGGTTGGAGCGCTCCAATGTGGGAAATGAACCAGATGGCGATCGTTGCGGAGGGTGGCCTCAGAGATCTGGCGCGCGCCCGCGAGCGGTTCTTGGAGGGCGAGCCGGTCGCGAGAGGCGTACGCAACGTGATCCTTTCCTCGTGGCAGCGCTGCCGTTACCTGAGAATCTCTCCCAACGATGATGATCCCCTCTATCGGCAGGACTACGACACGACGAGTCGCCTTGTCCGCGCGGCTGGGCCCGTCCTCGACTGGCTGGCAGCGAAGATAGCGGGGACAGAGATGTTCGTGACCCTCACCGACGGGAAGGGCACCGCGCTCCAGCATCGGTTCGGCGGCCCATCCATGATCAAACGACTCCGCCCGGTCCAAGCCGAACCAGGCTTCAACGTTGCCGAGCAGTTCGCCGGGACCAACGCTGTCGCCATGGCCCTGGCGGAAAGACGACCGAGTTTCGTAGTCGGCGCCGAGCACTTCTCGGAATCCGGTCAGTCGGAAGCTTGTATTTCCTTCCCGCTGCGTGACCCCCTCGACGGGCATATCGAAGGCATCATCGACTTCGATTTCCCGGTGCATGACACGATTCCAATGCTGGAGTCCCTGATGCACAGGGCAGTCGAGGCCATCGAACGGGGGCTATTGGAGCAGAGGTCGGCACGAGAGCGCGCACTGCTGCAGGCATACCTCGAGACCAGGAACCGTGCGAACACGCCGGATATGAAACCAGACGGGCAACATTTCCAGCTGGGCGAGCTGGCCGAGAGCACGTTGCACTGGCGTGACCAGATGTTGCTGAGAGAAAGGGCGGCTGAGCTGATTTCCTCGGGCCAGAAGGCGGCCATCGAGGTGCCCCTCTCCCACGGCCAGGCAGCCACCCTGCTGAGCCGGCCAGTCACAAGCGACTCCGGGGTGGTCGGTGTCGCCGTCGAGGCCGTTTTCGCCCGCGGCGGATCTGAACATCGTCTCGCTGTGGCCACTCCTGCCGAGGAACCGCCGGGTTCCACTCCACAGCGATCGACCCCGCCAGCGGTACCTCTCCTGGGTGTCACGCGCCCCCCTGGTGCGCCGCCGGAGCGTACGACACCCCGTCCCCCCAGCACGACTGGCGAGCGACTTCTCCTGGTCGGCGAGCCGGAGGTCGGGAAGATCGCCCTAGCGGCCCGCCGCCGTCTGGAACTGCTGTCCGACGCCAGCGCCCTTATCGGAACCACTCTCGACGTGACCCGCACCGCCCAAGAGCTCGCCGAGATAGCCGTGCCACGGTTCGCCGACATCGTCATCATCGACCTGAGTGACGCCGTGATCCGTGGAGAGGAATCCCCGGAGCCTCAAACCGATCTACGCCGCACAGTGAGCCACGGCGTCCGCGACGACTACCCATTCCATCCGGTCGGCGACCGGATCAGCTTCGCACCCGCCACGCCCCAAGCTCGCTGCCTGGCCAGCGGCCATCCCCAGCTGGAGTCTGACCTCAAGGCCGCCGCTGGATGGCTGTCTCAGGAACCCGAGCACTCTGAGGACACCATCGTCGGCCACAACATCCACTCCCTCATCACCGCTCCTCTGAACGCTCGCGGCGTAGCCCTCGGCGTAGCGAGCTTCTACCGCTTGAAGGAACACGGCCCCTTCACAGAGGATGACTGCTCCCTGGCCCATGAACTCGCTGTCCGGGCTGCCCTGCCCATCGACAACGCTCGCCGTTACACCCGCGAACACACCATGGTCCTGGCCTTGCAACGCAGCCTCCTGCCTCACGACCTACCGGATCAGAACGCCGTCGAGGTCGCTTGCCGCTATCTGCCCGCGGAAGCCGGTGTCGGCGGGGACTGGTTCGACGTCATCCCGCTGTCCGGTGCCCGCGTCGCCCTCGTCGTCGGTGACGTCGTCGGCCACGGTCTGCACGCCGCCGCCACCATGGGCCGGCTGCGCACTGCCATCCACAACTACTCCGCCCTGGATCTCGCCCCCGACGAACTCCTCACCCACCTCGACAAACTCGTGGGCCGACTCGACCAGGACGAGACCGCCACGGATGAAGAGAGCGCTACCGGCGGTGGAGTCATCGGCGCCACCTGCCTCTATGCCATATACGACCCCACCTCCCAGCGATGCAGCCTCGCCCGCGCCGGCCATCTGCCACCCGCGTTCGCCCACCCCGACGGCACCGTCACCTTCCCCGACCTACCCGCCGGACCGCCCCTCGGCCTGGGCGGCTTTCCCTTCGAAACCGCCGATATACACATCCCAGAAGGCAGTCGGCTGCTCCTCTACACCAACGGACTCATCGACAACCGCCATGGCGACATCGACACCGTCCTCGACCGGCTGGGCCGCGACCTGTCACACTCCGGCCTCCTGCTGGAGGACTCCTGCCAGGTCGTCCTGGACGCCGTAGTACCCGACCACCGGCACGACGACATCGCCCTGCTCCTCGCGCGCACCCGTGCCCTGGACCCGGACCAGATCGCCCATTGGGACGTGCCCGCCGACCCCGCCGCCGTCTCCGACATCCGGGCCGCCGTCACCCGTAAGCTCAGCGACTGGAGGCTGGACGAGGTCGCGTTCACCACCGAATTGCTGCTCAGCGAACTGGTCACCAACGCCATCCGCTACGGAAGCGGACCCATCCAGGTACGCCTGCTCCGCGATCGCTCGTTGATCTGTGAGGTTTCCGACACCAGCAGCACCTCCCCTCACCTGCGTCACGCGGCCAGCACCGACGAGGGCGGACGAGGCCTCTTCCTTGTCGCCCAGCTTGCCGAGGAGTGGGGCACCCGGTACACCGACAACGGCAAGATCATCTGGGCCGAGCAGCCGCTTCCGGCATATGCCGTGTAAAGCACGGCGGCCGTACGTCCAGACCAACGATCCGAACCTCGGGTTTCACGCAGACAGGGTGCGCTGACAGCTGGCGGTGCCTGCCGGGATGCCGTGTGCGCGCCGGCACATCCCCTCCAGGAGGACACTTGACCTTGCCAAAAATGGTGAGTCCAACTAGCCTATTAGTTGATGTTCGCGTAACCGCTGGTGGGAAGGTGGCTCCATGAGGTTCAGTCGTTCGCTGCACGTGGTTGACGCGCACGCCGAAGGCGAGTCCGGGAAGGTTGTCGTCGGGGGTCTGCCGCCGATACACGGCGAAACCGTGTTCGACAAGCGGCTGTACTTCGAGGAGCGCCACGACCAGTTGCGTAAACTGCTGCTGCAGGAGCCTCGCGGTGCGGTGTGGCACAACGCAAATGTCGTCGTGCCGTCAAACAACCCTCAGGCCGACATGGGTTTCATCATTCTGGAGTCCACGGAATACCCGGCGATGTCAGGTTCCAACACGATGTGCGTTGCCACAGTGCTATTGGAGACCGGCATACTGCCGATGGCCGAGCCGGTGACTGACCTGGTGTTGGAGTCACCGGCGGGCCTGATCAAGGTTGAGTGTCACTGCGCGAACGGCAAGGTGGAACGGGTCAAGCTCGTCAACCAGCCCGCCTTCGTCTACCACAAGACCGCGTCCCTGGACGTACCGGGCCTGGGCATGCTGATCGTCGATGTGGCTTACGGCGGCATGACCTACGTGGTTGTTGATGCCGAAGCTGTCGGCTTCAAGCTTGATGTGAGTGAAGAAGCGGCATTGTGCGAGGTCGGGCAGCGCATCAAGAAGGCGGGCGCTGAGCAGCTCGAGGTGGTCCACCCGGAGAACCCGCTCATCCCCGGCATCACGCAGACCCTGTTTGCCGGCCCACTCCACCACGGTCAGGACGAGTACGGAAATGAGATAGTCCACTCCAGGAATGCCGTCATCGTTTCCCCGGGGCGGGTCGACCGCTCCCCGTGCGGCACCGGCACTTCCGCCCGTGTGGCAGTTCTGCACGCCCATGGTCAGCTCAAGCCCGGCCAGCTGTTTCGCCATGAATCGCTCATCGGTAGCCTTTTCGACGCCCGGATCGAGGACACCGCCAGAGTCGGCCCTTACGAGGCTGTCGTGCCGAGTATTTCCGGGCGCGCTTGGATTACCTCGCTCAACCAGCTGGTGCTTGATCCCTCTGACCCCTTCCAGAGCGGCTTCGTCGTGGGAAGGCCCTGGGAGCCCGAGCGTTGATCCATTGATCCCAGCGGCTCCGCCCTCGTGAATTTGCGCGGATTTGTCTCCCGTCAGTTCTGGGTGTCCAGCGGCATCAAAAAAGCAGGTAGCTTGCGCCGGGAGGTGCGCTGCAGCGCGTCTTCGACAATTGCTTCGAAGTGCGCCAGGTGACGCACCATTTCCCGTTCGATCTCGTCCGGGTCCCCCCGCATGAGTGCGGCCAGTGTCGCCTCATGCAGTTCGATGCCGGCTTCGAAGTCCTCGGTGGTGCGCAGCATCAATTCGTGAATCGGAGCGATCTCGGCCTCGAGGCCCTTCATCATGCGCTCCAGTGAAGGATTGCCCGCCGCGCGCCATATGATTCGGTGGAAAAGCTGTTCGGCCTGCTGAGACCGGGTCACGTCGTTACGCTGTTTGCGCATGAGCCGGATGGACCGCGCCATCTCGTCGTAGATCTGATCAGTGGCTCGCAATGCGGCCAGCTGTGCAACGCGCGGCTCTACGGCCTTGCGCGCCTCGAGGATGCGGAAGATTGCCTCGGGCGTCAAGTCGCCGGCGACTTCGTTGCCGTGCTCTTCCAGCGATTCGGGGATCCAGATGGAGATGACTTCGGCGTTGCCATTGCGTCCTTGACCGCTCTTGAGGACACCCGCCTCGGTGAGCCGACCGATGACGTGACTGATCGTGGGACGGGACACGTCCATCTGCGCTGCCAGGGCCCGCTCACCTGGTAGAACATCGCCCTCGCGCAGCTCGCCCGACTTGAGCCGGTCGAGTAGCTGCGCCATCACGTCGTGCGTGACCCGTCGTGAACGAACAGGGAAGAACTGGCGCATGGGTGGCATCCCTATCACGAGGAACCTTGTATGGCCACCTATGGTAATGCCTGCTCTGGCCGTCCTCCGCGGTCGTGGCCTGGCCGGTTGCCTGCAGAGCCGATGTTGAACGGGCTCGAACGATGTCTGTCGTGGCGCCCCTGGTTGTCGGTTTTTTCGTGATTCACAGCAAGGTGAAGCTCCGGTGGATCAAAAGTTATCCATTAATGGCTATGCAAGCTTACCTTCATCGGTCATCATCAGGCGGCAAGCAGGACTCGGGGGCGAGCCCCCTGGGGTCGGCAGATGCCGGCTCGCCTCAGGAGCGCCCTCTCTCCTTGAGTCAGTTCTCTCGCAATGGCTTCAGCCGCAGTGACGCATCGACGATCTAGGGCAGGTATCCATGTCAGAAATAGATAAGCCCAGTAGGGAGCTGACTCCCGAGGCCGAGCAGCTCAGGGCGCTCGGCTACGAGCAGCAGTTCGACCGCAAGATGGGCCTCTGGTCCAACTTTGCTCTCGGGTTCCTGTACCTCTCCCCGCTCGTCGGGGTTTTCTCCCTGTTCGCGCCAGGAGTGAGTACAGGCGGGCCGGTCTCGATCTACTGGATGCTCATCGTCGGAGCGGGCCAGTTCCTGGTTACCTTGGTGTTCGGCGAGGTGGTGTCGCAGTATCCGCTCGCTGGTGGGCTGTACCAGTGGGGACGCAGGCTCTGGAACGGTCGCTATGCATGGATCCTGTCCTGGATATACGTATTCGCGGTGATCGTCGCCATCACCACGACGGCGCTGTTCAGTCCGAACTTCGTGGTCGCACTGTTCTCCGACGCCACATCGCTGGACAGTGGGGCCAGCCCCCTGGCTCAGGCGCTGATCGCGACCGGCATGATCGTGGTCTGTCTGCTGCTGAATGTGGGCGGTACCAAGACCCTGTCGCAGATCGCCAAGGTCGGTCTCGTCGCCGAGCTGAGCGGTGTGATTCTCGTCGGGCTCTACCTTCTGCTGTTCAACCGGCATCAGCCCTTCTCGGTCTTCTTCGACACCCTCGGAGCCGGCGCCGATGGGGAGGGCTACGTCTGGGCGTTCCTCGGCTCCTCCATCGTCGGCCTGGTCCTCTGCTACGGCTTCGAGGCCTGCGGCGAGGTTGCGGAAGAGGTGCCCAACCCTGGTCGCCGCATCCCCTTGGCCATGCAGCTGACGGTGGTGGTGGGGTCGGTCTCGGCCTTCTTCTCCTTCTCCGGTTACCTGCTCGCCGCGCCTGATCTGCCGGCCATCGTCAGCGGCGACATCGACAACCCCATCCCCGCGATCCTCCTCTCCTCGCTGGGTGTCATCGGAACGAAGATCTTCCTCGTCGTGGCGCTGATCTCGTTCATCGCCTGTGTGATGGGACAGCAAGCCGCCGCCAGCCGCCTGGTCTATTCGTTCGCCCGGGACAACATGTTCCCCGGCAGCCAGCGCTTCGCCAAGATGTCGCAGAAGCGGCGCGTGCCGTTGAACGCTCTCGTCGCGGTCAACGTGCTGCCCATCTTCATCATCGCCTTCGTGTACTTCCAGCCGGACTCACTGTTGCGGATCGCGGCGTTCCAGGTCCTCGGGGTGTACTGCGCGTTCCAGATGGTTGTGTTTGCCAGCTTGCGAATGCGTCTGAAGGGCTGGCGTCCCGCGGGGCAGTTCGCCCTGGGCAAGGCCGGTACTCCGATCACGATCGGAGCGTTGATCTACGGCGTGCTGGCGATGGTACTGCTCGCGATGCCGACCGGAGACGGCCCCTTTTACGACCAGTGGATCGCGTTGATCGGCTTCGCCGTAGTCGCCGGTGCAGGCCTGGTCTACCTGTTCACGCGCAACCCGGACCGCAACAAGACTGGTCCTGAGGGCGACGCGATCGAGATTGCCGAGCGCATGCGCGCGACGGCGGCCGCGAGTCGGTCCGGAGACGACACCGGATCCCGCAGCCGTCGCAGCGGAGGAGAGGTACCGGAAGGGACTCAGCTGTGACAGTGGACGTTCAGCTGGACGAATAGGATCTGGCCGTCTTGTCAGGAGGGCACGGAGACCACGCCCCCCCGTCTTGTGGAGTGGGAAGGTCTCCGTGCCGACGACACAGAACCTCGGCGCAGTCGACCGGCTTCACCCCGAACCGTGAAACGGTGACGCGGAGGTGGCCGATCGCGGCCGCGGGCATGAGCCATGTTCCTGTTTGACTTTGCCGCGACTGGCAGTCGGCGACTGAGCAGTTGCCGCTCTTTGCATTGAGCTGCCTGATTGCGGTGTGTGGGTTGTGGTGGTGTGGGTCAGGGACGGGTGGTGAGTTGGATGAGGGCGTCGGCTGCGGGGCCGGAGGATGCGGGGTTCTGGCCAGTGATGAGAAGGCCGTCGCGGACGACGTAAGGCTGCCAGTCGTCGGTCTTGGTGTAGATGCCGCCGAGGCGGTTGAGTTCGTCTTCGACGAGGAAGGGGACGATGCCCGTGAGTCCGACCGCGTCTTCTTCGGAGTTGGCGAAGCCGGTGACCTGCTTGCCGTGGATGAGGGGCGTGCCGTCCCGCCGGGGTAGAAGACGGTGTCGAAGTCGTCGGCGGTAACGGAGTCCAGGCGCACGGTGTGGGCGAGTGCGTTGGTGGCTTCGGGGTCGGCTTCGAAGCGGCGGGTCTGGTCGGTCTGGGCGGCGGGTTCGTTGCTCTTGGGGTCGAGTGGGGGCTGGCCGCCCCTGGGGGAGGCGAGGGTGATGTCCCAGCCGGCTTCCCGGAAACGGTAGTAGGGGGCGGCGAGTTCCTCGAGCCAGAAGCCGGTGGTGCGGCCGGTGGCGCCGAGTTTGTCGTGAGAGGTGAGGACGATGAGGACCTTCATGACATGCTCCTTCTAGTTGACCGGTCTATTTTGTCAGGGCGTGTGTGGGGTCTTGTGCGCGGGGCTTTCCCGTCGGCCCGGGGCTGGTTTGGGGTGTGGGACTCCTGTGGGAGCCGGGCTCCTGCAAGTGCGGGAGTTGGCGGGTTAGCGCCGTGGCGGTATCGAGGGGGCGAGGCTGCGGTGGATCTTGGCCATGACGCTCGCGCCGAGCCACAGGTCGTACAGCAGCCGGGCGACGTCGTGGGGGGCGCTGCCGACGGAGAGGGATCCGTCCTTCAGGCCGTCGTTGATCGCCCGCGCGATGCGGTCGACGACCGCGTCCGTGCCCTCCTTCAGGGACAGGCGCATCGGCTCCGAAAGGTCGGCGACCTCGGCGCTGAGCTTCACTGCCAGGCACTTGCCCTGGCAGTGGTCGAAGCTCTGCGTCTCCCGCCACTGCTGCCAGTAAGCCATCAGCCGCTCGGCGGCCGGCCGCCCGGAGACGGGGCGAGGATGCGGTCCATGTCCGCGACATGGTCCGCGAAGTAGCTCCTCAGTAGTGCTTCACCGAAAGCGTCCCTACATCGCATTAGACCAGTCGTCTATAGGATTCAGGTGTGCTCGCCCGCGTCGGCCGGTTTTGTCAGAGTGAGGACGCCTCTGCCACCCGAGCGCTCGGCAACTCCGTGGAGGTGGGGGACACCTCGGTCCAGATGGCTTTCCCCGTCGACGCGTAGCGGGTTCCCCAGCGCTGCGTCAGCTGGGCCACGAGGGACGGCCCGCGGCCTCGGAGATGTTCCACGCGGTCCGCCCGATGACGATGACGGGCCGGGCTGGGTGACAGCGATGACTGATCGCCACCGCAGAGAGCCGCGTCCCTGCGACCGGGCTCGTTCACCAGGCGCTGAGCAGGGGAAACGGAGCGCGCTTTCGCAATGTTGACCAGGCCCGGCAACCCGGATTTCCAAGATCCCCGACAGCGTCGGACTCTCAGTCCGCACGGGCGTATTCGCTGAGCTTCGGCAGCACGTCGAAGAGATCGCCGACCACTCCGTAGTCCGCCAGGCCGAAGATTGGTGCCTCCGGATCCTTGTTGACCGCGACAATGGTCTTGGAGGTCTGCATCCCGGCGCGGTGCTGGATCGCCCCTGAGATGCCTGCCGCCACGTAGAGCTGCGGGGACACCTGCCGGCCCGTCTGGCCCACTTGCTGGGAGTGCGGGTACCAGCCCGCGTCCACGGCGGCGCGCGAGGCGCCGACGGCAGCTCCGAGCGCGTCGGCGAGTTCTTCGACCACGGCGAATCCCTCCTGTCCGCCCACCCCTCGGCCTCCGGAGACGACGATCGCCGCCTCGGCGAGATCCGGCCGCCCCTCACTGGCCCGCGGGGTCCTGCTGACGACCTTCACGCTGGTGGCCAGGGCCGAGAACGCCACGGTGACCTGCTCCGTACGACCTGCCGTGGGCACCGGTTCCGGGGTGACCGCGTTGGCCTTGACGGCGATGACGGGCGTGCCGTGAACCACCGTCGAGACGACCGCATACGATCCGGCGAAGACGGACTGGACCGCCTCGGGGCCGTCGTCGCCGGACAGCACATCGACCGCGTCGGTGATAAGGCCGCCGTCGAGGCGAAGGGCAAGGCGAGCAGCGATCTCTTTGCCTTCACCGGAGGAGGTGAGAAGTACAGCCGCGGGGTTGGCCTCCCCGGCGATCTGGGCCAGCGCGTCGACCTTGGGGACGACGAGGTGGTCGGCGATCTCCGGGGCTTCGGCCACGTACACGGTGGCCGCACCGTATTCATGGGCTTGGACTGCGAGCGCCTCCGGGTCGTCTCCTCCAAGGACGACCGCGGCGGGGGTGCCCAACCTGCCGGCGAGCGTCAGCAGTTCGAGGGACGGCTTGCGGATCCGGCCGTCGTTGTGGTCGATCAGGACGAGGACGTCACCCATTGTTCTTGTCTCCTGAGGTGTGCTCGGCGGCCACTAGAGGAACTTCCGTTCGGCGAGGAATGCGGCGAGTTGCTTGGCGCCCTCGCCATCGTCTTCGATCAGCGTTCCCGCCTGCCGCGGGGGCTGCGCCGTGATCGTGCGAACCGTGGTCCTGGCTCCGGCGAGGCCGAGCTGATCGCCGGTCAGCCCCAGATCGTCGAGATCGAGGCTCTCGACGGGCTTCTTCTTGGCCGCCATGATGCCCTTGAAAGTCGGGTAACGAGCCTCACCGGACTGGTCGGTCACAGAGACGAGAGCGGGTAGCCCGGCCCGCAGCCGCTCGGTCGCGTGATCGGCCTCGCGCCGCCCCGTGAGCGTGCCGCCGTCGAGGGCGAGCTCGGCGAGCAGTGTGACCTGGGGGACGGCCAGCCGTTCGGCGAGCAGTGCGGGGATGACGCCCATGGCACCATCGGTGGAGGCCATCCCGCACACGATCAGGTCGTAACCGACGTGTTCGATGGCCTTGGCGAGAATCGCGGAGGTGGCCAGGGCATCACTGCCATGGATCGCCTCGTCGCTGACGTGCACGGCCCGGTGCGCGCCCATGGCCAGCGCCCTGCGCAGCGCGTCCACCGCGTCGTCGGGTCCGACGGTGAGGGCGACGACCTCGGCGTCGTCGGTGGACTCGGCGAGCTGCAAAGCCTGTTCCACCGCGTACTCGTCGAGTTCGGACAGCAGGCCGTCGACGGCTTCTCGATCGGTGGTGTGGTCGTCGGCGAAGCAGCGGTCACCGGTGGCGTCGGGCACATGCTTCACCGGCACGATGATCTTCAAGGTCATGCCATTCCTCCTGAGATACGCGCGAAAGCGGCGAGTCGGGACGGTGCGGCCGGCGGCCGCCGACAGCCGGCCGTACAAGCTCGTTTCACACAGGGGCGCCGGCGCCGGGGGTCGGGCGGTAGCGCGGGCCGCTGGCCAGCATGGGCCCGATCAAGTTCTCGTCGAGGTCGTCGACGGCTTCCGTGAGCGACGCGGGACGTGGCACCTGGCCGGGATAGCCGATGGCCTCGCGCACCTCGGGAACCATGTAGTAGGCCCCGGAGATCAGCGTGGTCAGCGCCCGTGTGTCGGCCGAGTGTTCTTCGGCCAGGCGACGCAGCGCGTCGTGCGGCTCCAGCCCCATGGCCTGGTCGCAGGCGCGGGCTACGGCCGGCACGAGGGACGGTTCGGCGGCGAAGGCCCGGCCGAGCCAGACGCCGTCGGCCAGGACCGCGTCCGCCGCGGGTTCCCCTTCCCCGGCGGGGATGAGGGCTGCGGCCAGCTCCAGGAGGGTGGCGTTCTGTTCGGGGCTGAGAGTCATGACAGGGGTACCTCCTGGGCACGGGCGTTCTTGGCCAGGTGTTCGGCGGTGCGCAGGGCGATGGCGGCGATGGTCGCGGTCGGGTTCACGGCACCCGCCGTGGGGAAGACGCTGCCGTCGACGATGAACAGGTTGGACACGTCGTGCGCGCGTCCGTATCCGTCGACGACGGAGGTGTTCGGGTCCTCGCCCATCCGTGCGGTGCCCAGCAGATGGCCCGGCTGGTCGCTCCACAGTTCCGTCTCTACGGTCTTCAGGGCGCCGGCGGCCTCGTGGGCCTCGTGGAGACGGTTGAGGCTGAAGCGCATCAAGCGCCGGGTGTTCTCCGAGATCCTGTAGTTGATCTTTGGAGCAGGGATGCCGTCGGAGTCGGTGAGTTCGCCGTCCAAGGTGACGGTGTTGGTCTCCTCCGGCAGATCCTCGGCGTTGACGCCCCACTGGAAGGTGTGGCCGAGGGTCGTGCGCATCAACTGGTGCACGTTGGCGCCCCAGCGGTCCTCGAAGGGGGCGTCGTCGTGGAGGGAAAGCGCCCGCAGGGGGCCTCCGGTGGGCATGACCTGCCACTTGGCGCCGCGCACGAAGCCCCGGTCGGCGTCGGTCTCGTAGAACTCCAAGGAGTGGATGGAGTGCCCGGCCGGGCCGAGCCTGCTGTCCATGTCCTCGTCGTAGATGCCGGTGACCTCGCCATTGGGGTGGAGCATGAGCCGCTTGCCGACCAGGCCGGAGGAGTTGGCCAGCCCGTCGGGGAACTGATCGCTCTGGCTGAGCAGGAGCAGTCGGGGAGTTCCCACGCCGTTGGCCGCGAGCACGACCACTTCGGCGGGCTGGAAATGCTCATTGCCGTCCCGGTCGAGATAGACGGCTCCGGTGGCCAGTCCCTTGTGGTCGGTGTGGATCCTGCGGACCCGGGCTCCGGTGATGAGGCGGGCACCGGCGCGCAGGGCGATGGGCCAGTGGGTGAGGTCGAAGGATCCCTTGGCTCCCTGCGGACAGCCTGTCTCGCAGGCGCCGATCCGTACGCACTGGGCGAGATTGCCGTGGCGCTGGGAGGCGATGGCGTTGGGGCCGGGCCACCAGTGCCAACCGAGTTTGTTCATGCCGCGCGCGGCACGCTTGCCGATCTTGCCGATGGGGTGCGGCGGCATGGGCGGCGTCCAGCCCGGCGGGTAGGCGGGGTCGCCTTCCAGCCCGCTCAGGCCGACCTCCGCGTCCACCCGGTCGTAGTAGGGGGTCAGTTCTTCGTAGGTGAAAGGCCAGTCGTCACCCACGCCGTCGAGGGTGCGGGTGCGAAAGTCCGAGGGCAGCAGCCGCATCCACTGGGCGCCGAAGAGCAGGCTACTGCCGCCGACGCCGGAGAACATCACCGGGTGGATGTCCGACCCGCTGACTTCGCATGGATAGTCCGCGGCGCGACGCCGGACGTTCGGGTCGTGATGCCATCGGCGCATCGACAGCAGTTCCCACTCCGGCTTGTCACCGGGGAACTCCGTCGGGTTGACCCAGTCGCCCTGTTCGAGACAGACCACGCTGAACCCGCGTTCGGCGAGGTGGCGAGCGGTGACGGCACCGGAGGGCCCGGCCCCGATGATGAGGACGTTCGCGGGTTCGGCGGTCCCGCTTCGGGCCGTGGGTGGAGTGTTCATGAGAGTTCCTTTCGTACGGCCACCTGGGCCGAGCGGTGAGGAGGCCGCGTGATGGACACGGCGACGCCGGTAGGACGGCATATGGGTGCGCGTCGGAGTAGGGGGAGAGAGCTCGGGAGCGGGGAGGCTCCGCGTGCCCTCTCCCGCACCCGGAGTGGGTCCTCAGTGGCCGACGGGATGGATCTGCCCGGTGCCGACTCCCTCGATCGCTCGTACATAGGCGAGCGCCGCCGTGGCGGCGGGAACGGGGAGAAAGCCCGGGAAGAAGTCGGCGTAGCCGCCCCAGGACTCTTCCAGCGCGGTGGGGCTGACCGCATTGAGACGCAAGCCGTGGGGCACGACTGCGGCGCCTGCGGTGACGAACGCCTCGACCCCGCCGTTCACGGTGGACGCGACGGTGCCCGTCGCGATGGGCCGGGCCGCCAGGACACCGCTGACGAGGGTGAAACTGCCACCCGATGTCACGTGGTCGACGCCCTGGCGGACGAGCTCGATCTGGCCGAGGAGCTTGTCCTCGAGGCCGCTGCTGTAGTCCTCGAGGGCGAGGTCACCGAAGGCGGCGAAGGGTGTCTTGCCCGCGGTGCACGCCACGGCGTTGACCTGGCCGACGGCGTCGTACAGGGCGGTGATGCTACGGGCGTCGCGCAGGTCCACCTGGCACTTGCCCTGGCGGGATGCCTCGACGACGTGGTGGCCGCGCTCGATCAGAGCGGTGGAGACAGCGGAGCCGAGGACGCCGGACGCTCCGACGAGGAGGATCTTCATGCGTTCTTTCCCATCGAGGCGGCGACGAGTTCGTGCCAGGACTTCGCGGCCGTGGGCCGTGAAGCGGACATCACATGCTTGATCTGGGTGTAGTCATCGAGGGCGTAGGTGCTCATGTCCTTGCCGTATCCGGAGGCCTTGTAGCCCCCGTGGGGCATCTCGCTGATGATCGGGATGTGGTCATTGATCCAGACGCATCCCGCGGCGATCTCGGCCGAGGCGTGCTGGGCGCGGAAGACGCTGGAGGTCCAGGCGGACGCCGCGAGCCCATAGCGGGTGTCGTTGGCGAGGGCGAGGGCCTCGGTGTCGTCGTCGAAGGGCAGAGCGGTCAGCACCGGGCCGAAGACTTCGTCCTGGACGATCTCGCTGCGCTGGTCCGCGTCCACGATGAGGGTGGGCAAGTAGTAGGCTCCGGCAGCCAGTTCACCTGTGGCGGCCTGTCCGCCCGTTACGACCTCGGCCCCGTCCCGGCGTGCGCGGTCGACCATGGCCGCGACACGGTCGCGGTGGTCGCCGCTGATCAGGGATCCCAGGTCGGTGGCCGGGTCGTCGGCGGGGCCGACGGACACCTGTCGCATCAGCTCGGCGACGCGGTCCACGAAGGCGTCGTACAGGGGGCGCTGGACGTAGGCACGGGTGGCGGCGGTGCAGTCCTGGCCCGCGTTGATGAGCGCGCCCGCGACAGCGCCACGTGCGGCCGCCTCCAGGTCGGCATCGTCGAAGACCACGAAGGGCGCCTTGCCTCCCAGCTCCAGGTGGAGCCGCTTGGTGGTGGCGGCCGCCGCGGCGGCGATCCGCCGCCCCACCGGCGTCGACCCGGTGAACGAGATCATGTCGACGTCCGGGTGGCCGGTCAGATGGGCGCCGACGGTGGATCCCTTGCCGGTGACGATGTTGATGACACCGTCGGGGATTCCGGCGCGGGAGGCGGCTTCGGCGAAGGCGACCGAAGTGCACGGGGTGAGTTCGGCAGGCTTGAGCACGATGGTGTTGCCGGCCGCGATGGCCGGGAGGATCTTCCAGCCAGCCATCTGGAACGGGTAGTTCCAGGGGCTGATGGAGCCGATCACGCCGATGGGCTCGCGACGGATGCTGGAGGTGTGTTCCCCGGAGTATTCCCCTGCGGACTTTCCGCTCAGGTCACGTGCGGCACCGGCGAAGAAGGCGGCGTTGTCGATGGTTCCGGGGATGTCGAATCCCTCGGCGAGCTTGATGGGCTTGCCGCCCTGCCGACTCTCCAGTGAGGCCAGCTCCGGTGCCACTGCGTCGAGTTCGGCGGCGAGGCGGTGCATCAGCGCCGAGCGTTCGGCGGGAGTGGCACGGGACCACTCGGGGAACGCGGTCCGCGCCGCCGCGACAGCCTCGTCGACGTCGGCGGTCGATGCGTGGGTGTCCTCGGCCACGAGGGTGCCGTTGGAGGGATCGATGACGTTCAGCTCGGTGGTCGAACCACCGCGGCGACGGCGTCCGGCGATGAACTGCTGGCCTTCTCGGCTGACGGTTGGCGTCATGGTTGCTCCGTGGTGCTGGGGTACGGGACGGGGCGCGCCCCGTCGGGCGTCAGCGACGTCGAACAGCTGATGGAAGTGGTCATTGAGGAACACACCGTGCGGGTCGGGCCGACGGCGGACCCCCAGGAACCGGTCGAGCCCGGGGTACGCGGCGCGAACCTGGTCGGGGGCCGGGTGCCTCTTGCCCCGGCGGGGGCCTGGGGCCCATCGGTGCGGATCCTTGTCGACCGCTTTGAGGCATGTATGAGGCAGCGCGCCGGACATCTGACATGAGGCTACTTGTGTTTACCGTTTTTGGCCAGAGCCGGTCCACGATTTCCATCACGGAAGCCTCGATGGAGCACTCCCTCCCAGGCGGTGGAAGATTTACGTTTACGCAGCTCAAGGTCGTCATCTCGACAAACCGCAGCGCCCTCTCTGCTGCGGTGCGCCCACGTAACACGCCAAAGAGCTGACCAGATAATGGCCATGTATCATTGCCATTCAAGGCCAGTGTGACTAGCGTGCAGGTCATCCGAGGAGCCCGGCAGTGAACAGGAGCGGACATGACCTTCGATATCGACCCGGCGCAGGCACGCCGACGAGTCGCCGAACTGGCCGGCCGTGTCACCGGCAACTTCGTGGACGGGAGCTGGATCTCAGCGGGTGGCGAACGCCGAGCCGTACACGACCCGTCCACCGGTGAGGCGATCGGGTACACCAGCGACAGCACGGCCCAGGACGTGGCGGTGGCCGTGGAGGCCGCCAACCGGGCGAAGAAGGCATGGGCGGCCAAGACTCCGTCCGAGCGGTCGGCCGCGCTGCTGGGCCTGGCCGCCGCCGTCGAGGAGCAGGCCGAAGCGTTCGCCGTGATCGAGTCGGTGGACGCAGGCAAGCCCATCACCGCGGTCGTCGAGGAGGAGGTGCCCGGCCTCATTGATGCCATTCGCTACTTCGCGGGCGCCGCACGGAACCTACCGGCTCCCTCGGGAGGCGACTACCTGGCCGGCTATTCGTCCACGATGCGGCGCGAACCTGTGGGCGTCGTCGCGGCGATCACGCCGTGGAACTACCCCCTGCTCCAGGTGGTCGCCAAGGTCGTCCCGGCGATCGCCACCGGCAACACCGTCGTCGTCAAGCCGGCCGAGGCCACGCCCTACTCCACGGCGCGTTTCGCCGAGCTCGCCGCGCAGTACCTGCCCACGGGTGTCCTCAACGTGGTGTACGGGAGCGGAGCGGTAGCGGGTGCGGCGCTGTCCGAGCACCCCGATGTGGATCTGGTCTCCTTCACGGGCTCCATCGAAACGGGCCGCAAGGTCGGCATCGCCGCGGCGGACGGCGTCAAGAAGGCCGTCATGGAGCTGGGCGGCAATTCCCCCGTCCTCATCTTCGCGGACGCGGCGCTGGAGCATGCCTTGGACGCAATCTCCGCGGCCGCTCTCTACAACGGTGGCCAGGAGTGCATGTCGGCGAGCCGTGTCATCGCGCACGCCGACGTGTACGAGCGGGTAGTGGCCGGCCTGACGTCCCGTCTGGAACAGGTGGCCGTCGGAGACGTCCTTGACCCCAAGACAGTGCTGGGTCCCCTGATCACCGCCGAGCAGCGCGAGCGTGTCGCCGCGAAGGTCAAGAACGCGAGCGACGGCACGCGGATCACGACAGGCGGCGACAGCCTGCCGGGCGGCGGTTACTTCTTCGCCCCGACCCTGGTGGCCGGCGCACGCCAGGACGAGCACTTGGTCCAGGAGGAGATCTTCGGCCCGGTCATCACCGTGCAGAGCTTCGAGACCGAGTCCGAGGCCCTGGCGATGGCCAACGGCACCCGCTATGGACTCGCCTCGTCCGTCTTCACCTCCGATGTCGCCACAGCCGCGCGTGTCCAGGCCGAGCTCGGCTACGGAACGGTATGGGTCAACACCCACCTGGTCTTCGGTCCCGATCTGCCGGTCTCCGGCTTCAACGCCTCGGGTGTCGGCACCGAGAACTCGCAGGACGGCCTCCTGGAGTTCACGCGTCTCAAGCACGTCATGGTCGACCTGGCCTAGTCCGGTCCCCACTCCTCCTTCGGCGGGCCGCACTCACCTGCGCCCAGTGGCCGACCGCTTCGTCGACTTGGGCGGCCGCACTCAACGACATGGAAAGGGCTTCGTCCCCGATGAAGAAGAACCCGCAGATCAAGGGCATCCAGGTGGCCCTGGTGACGCCGTTCACCGAGGATGGCTCGCGCATCGACGAGCCGCTGCTTCGCGCCCACATAGAGCGGCTCGTCGCGGCCGGCGTCCACGGCATCGTCCCGACCGGCAGCACCGGCGAGTTCACCGCTCTGACCCTGGAGGAGCACAAGCGGGTGACCGAGGTGTGCGTCGAGGCCGCGGCTGGGCGCATCACGGTCATCCCCGGCACCGGCTCGATCGCCACCAAGAACGCCGTCGAGCTCAGCCGTCACGCCTCCGAGGCCGGCGCCGATGCCATCATGGTGGTCCCGCCCTTCTACGAGGGGATGTCGCCCCAGGAGCTGTCCACCTACCTCCGGGACATCTCCGACGTCGTCGACGTACCGATCGTCTACTACAACATCCCCGGCGCCACCGGCGTGAAGCTGTCGCCCGAGGAACTGTCGGAGCTCAGCAAGCTCGACGGTGTGCGCTACCTCAAGGACACCTCCGGTGACGCCGTCGCGCTGGGTGCTCTCCTGTCCCGGTACAGCGATCGCATCACCGCCTTCAACGGCTGGGACACGCTGACGTTCTACGGCCTGGCCGCCGGCGCCGAGGCCGCGATCTGGGGCGCGGCGAACTTCATCCCCGAGCTCGCGGTGCAGCTGTGGGAGGCCGTCGCCGAGCGCAAGGACCTGGAGGCCGGCCGGCAGCTGTGGGCCAAGATCTGGCCTATCTGCGACTTCCTGGAGTCGCACAATTACTGCGCGGGCATCAAGGCGGGCCTGGACGTCGTCGGACACAGCGCGGGCCCCGCCCGCAGGCCGACTCTCGCCCTGGGCACCGATGAGTGCGCCACGCTGGTTCAGCTGCTGAAGAGCGCGGGCGTGGCAGTGGCCTGATCCATCCACGCTCATGAACGCCCGGCCGCTGCCGGGTGCCCGGCCCCGAAGTCCGCGACTGACCCCGTGCGGCTTCGGGGCCCGACGCGCTCGCCCTCGCACCCGCGCGAGGGCGAGTTCTTCCGCGCCTGCACAGTTACCCATTGGCAACATGCATTACCGTAGACGGTAATGCCCGATTCCTCTCCAAGGGATGACATCCATGCGTCAGTTCGCTCCTGTTCGTTCACGACGGGTCACGCACGACGTGATGGCGCAGTTCCTCGACCGGTTGAAGTCGGGTGAACTGCGCGAGGGCGACGCTCTGCTGGGTGAACGCGTTCTGGCAGCACAGATGGACGTCTCCCGCCCCACGATCAGCCACGTCATCGGTCGGCTCACCGAGGCGGGAATCCTCAAGAGCGGTCAGGGACGCAATGGCAACGCCGAAGTCATCTCCATCTGGATCCCGGAATGGCTGGAAGAGGACACCAATGAGGTCGCCGGCGATCTGTCGCCCGAGACAATCTTCCGTATTCTCGAAGCACGGAAGGCTGTGGAGCCGCGCGTTGCCCAGCTGGCGGCGCTGCGGGCCACCGATCAGATCTACGACGAGATGGCGCGTTCCATCCAGCTGCTGCGCAAGCAGCGCGATGACGTAACGCGCGCCCAGCAGGCGGAGCAGCTTTTCCACCGCATCATGTGGCGCGCGGCGGGCAACCCGTCGCTGGAGCGCATGATGAAGGGTCTCGAGACCGAGATCGCCCCGATCCACGAGCTGATGCTGCGCACGCCGGAGGACTACGAAGCGGGCGTCGAACTGCACGAGGCCACCCTGGCCGCGATGATGCGCGGGGATCCTGAGGAGATCGAACGGGAGATGGTGCGCCACCTGACCCACTTCGAGATGATCGTCGAGGACTCCCTGCAGCGCACCCCGCGACGCAGGCTGCCCTCTTTCTTGATGCCGTTGGCCGGCGAAAATCGACCCGCACGCTGACGTGGACGGGATCACGCTCATCGCGCCCCATCATGTGCTGCCGCTCGACTGGCTCGAGTACGGATCCGGTCTCGGACGCGTGGTCGGTTCCGGCTCTGGCTCCCGCTCCGGCTCCGGTTCCGGCTCCGGTTCCGGCCCCGGCTCCGAGAGACGCGCTGCCGCGCGGCGGGGGAGCAGCAGTGGGGTCGCCAGCAGGAGCACGCCGGCCAGGGCGATGGCCGTACGCGGGCCGAGCAGCCCGCCCAGTACGCCCCAGACGGCCGTCAGGAGCGCGGTCGAGGCCTTGGTCGTCACCGCCCAGGCGGACAGCGTGCGGGCGACCCGATCGGGCGCGGTGCGCTCGAGGCGGTAGGTGGCGTACACGGGGTTGAAGACCCCGCAGCAGAAGATGAGCCCGAGCTCGACGCCCATCACCAGCAGCAGCCCGCCGGTCCCCGGCCCCAGGAGGGCCAGGCCGACGGGCCAGATCGCGCGCAGCGCCCCGACCGCGACCAGGACTTGGTGCTGCCCGAACCGGGTGACGAGCGGTCGGGTCAGCCATGAACCGAGCAGCCCGCCGATCGAGGGCGCGGCGAAGGCGAGTCCGTACTGCCACGGCGTGAACCCGAGCCGGCCCAGCATCAGGACGGCCAGCAGCGGCTGGGCGGCCATCACCAGGCCGTTGAACAAGGCGGTGTTGAAGAACAGCGGACGCAGCGTCGCGTCGGCGAGGATGTAACGCCAACCGTCGAGCAGGTCCCTGGTCCGCATGCGCGGAGTCTCCCGGCGCTCCGGGCGCGGCTCGTGTCCGCCCATCGCGCGGATGCCCAGGGCCGAGAGCAGGTAGCTGACCGCGTCGGCCACCACCGTCGCCACCGGACCGAGGAGCCCGATCGCCGCGCCGCCCAGCGGCGGTCCGATGATCGTGGTCGTCCAGGCCGTGGACTCGAACCGGGCGTTGGCGACGAGCAGGCCATCGGCCGGCAGCAGCGTCTTCAGGTACGCGCCGGAGGCGGCGCGGAAGGTGATGTCGGCCGCCGCGACGACGACCGAGACCAGCAGGAGCTGAAGGAAGGTGAGCGCGCCGAGCGCGAACGCGGCGGGGATCGTCAGCAGTGCCGCGCACCGCACCAGGTCCATCGTGATCAGCACCGGCCGCTTGCGGCGGAACTCCACCCACGGGCCGAGCGGCACCGCCACGGCCGCGCCCACCGCGGCCCCGACGGAGGAGAGCGCGGCGACCTCGGCCGCTCCGGCGTGCAGCACCTGGATGGCGAGCAGCGGGAACGCGCCGAAGGCGAGCCAGGTGCCGAGCGCGCTGGTCCCGTACGCGCCCCAGAGCCACCCGAACCGCCGCCCCAGCCGATGTCCGAACAGCTGTCCCGGTCGGTGCCCGCTCCTCATACCCGATGCCCCTCGCCACTCATTCGCACAACCGATCCGCGATCGGAAGCATCAAAGCGAGCGCCATACCCAGGGATCAAACAACCGCGGGGCCGCCTGCCACAACCGATGGTTGTGGCCCTAGGGTTTCGGCATGGACCTCGACACCGTCCGGACCTTCGTCGCCGCCGCCGACGCGGGGCAGTTCCAGGAGGCCGCCGCCGAGCTCGCGGTCACCCAGCAGGCCGTCTCCAAGCGCATCGCCGCGCTGGAGCGCGACCTCGGAGTGCGGCTCTTCAACCGCACTCCGCGCGGCGCCGGGCTCACCATCGACGGGCAGGCGTTCCTGCCCCACGCGCGCGAGCTGCTGCGCGTCGCCGAGCGCGCGGTCTCGTCCGTGCGCACCGGCCGCCGTCCGCTGCGCGTCGACGTGATCGCCTCGCGCAGCGCGCAGTCGAGCCTGATGCGCGGCTTCCACCACGCGCACCCCGAGATCGACCTCGACGTGGTGATGCTGTTCGATGTCGAGACGGCCGTCGCCGCCATCCGGTCCGGTACGATCGACGCCTCCTTCCGAGCCGTCGCCATGCCCGGTCGGCCCCTTCCCGAGGACATCGAGTCCGTCCGGGTGCTCGACGAGCCGCTCCAGCTCCTCACCGGCCCCGCCCACGCGCTGGCGGGCGCCCGGTCGGTGACCGTCGCCCAGCTCGCCGGGCACCGGATCTGGATGCCCGGCATCGTCCCCGGCACCGAATGGGCCGCCTACTACGACGACCTCGTCGCCGAGTTCGGGCTCACCATCGAGGCGACGGGCCCCAACTTCGGCTCCGACGCACTCCTCGACACCATCGCCGACACCCCGGCCCTGGCCACCTTCATGAGCGAGCAGACCCGCCTCGTCTGGCCCGCCGGCCACGGCCTGCGCCGCATCCCGGTGACCGACCCGACGCCCGTCTACCCGCACTCGCTCCTCTGGCACCGCGACAACCCCCACCCGGCGCTGGCCACCCTCCGCGCCCACCTCGCCACCACGGCGACCGGCCACGACGCCACCGGGACCTGGGCGCCGGGCTGGGTCATTCCGCGCTGAACGCCGCCACGTCCTCGACCACCGTGGCCGGGCCGAGACCGCCTGAGCGGCCGCCCGGGGCCTCAGTCCAGCATCTTGACCATGTCATCGATCACGCCTTCGTTCGTGAACCGTGCCAGCCATGTGGCGAACCGCGGGCCGAACGCGCACATGGCCGCCTTGCCGATGGCCACTTCCTCGTCTTCGTCGGGCGGAGTGAGACCGAAGTTCCGTTCCAGCCACGTCAGGTACTCCTGCCGCGCCGGGAAGAGCTCGTCGAGGTCCTCGTCCTCGTAGGCGACGTCACGTTCGACGGGGAGCAGCCGGAGCAGCTCTCGCAGGTTGCGCGCATGGACCCACACGTCGCCCTCGTCGCCGAGGAACACGACGGGAAGGTCCGCGAGGTCGGCCCGGTCGTCGAACCGCCACAGCGCGTAGCCCGAACCGCTGCCGGTGGCGTGTGCGAAAGGGATCAGCTGGTCGAAGAACTCGGCGCGGCTGGGGTTCTCCGGATCGTCCAGCCAGCCCTTGAGCTCGCTCTTGTCGTCGTAGTCGAGCAGCTCGAAGCCATCCGCGTAGCTGTGCGTCCCGAACTGATCGTCGAACTCCCGGAGGAGATTGAGCTCCAGGATGGGCGAGTACACGCTGTTCATGAATGCCACCGTGATGGAGAGGCGGGTCGTGTGACCGCATCGTATTGCCACCGGTGTATGCGTGGGACGCGGATGCGGCAACACCCCTGTCAACACCCGGAGATCACCCGCCCTTCCCGCCCTCCTTCTCCGGCACCTTCTCCACGACCGTGTCCTCCGGCTCCACCGGCCGTCCGTCCGCCGTCTGAATCCGCAAAGGGCGCAACGGGCGGCCGGTCCGGCGGTCCAGCAGGCGGGAGTGGTCCTCGCCCGTGGTGAAGCACTGCTCCTCGCCCCACTGGCGCAGAGCGACGATCACCGGGAACAAGGCGCGGCCCTTGTCCGTGAGGAGGTACTCGCGGTGGGACCCGCCGTCCGGCGCGGGCTCGGCGTGCAGCACCCCGGCCTTCTCCAGCGCGCGCAGCCGTGCCGCCAGGATGTTCTTGGCGATGCCGAGACCGCGTTGGAACTCGCCGAAGCGGCGGCTGCCGTCGAAGGCGTCCCGCACGATCAGCAGCGACCACCAGTCGCCGATGGCGTTCACCGTCCGGGCGACGGGACAGGGGGCGGCGTCGAAACGGGTGCGGGCGACCATCCGTGGCTCCTCTCCTCCAGCTCCCCGGATCCCTCCCAGGGATGGTTGCAACATGCTACCTCGCACGGCTACTGTCGCGTCGGTAGCAAGATGCAACCGAACGGAAGGTGTGTCGGTATGGCGATCGAGCGCTCCGGTGCGGTCGGTGCGGTCGGCGGGTGCGGCGGGACCGGCGGCCACCGGGCGCCTGCCACGGCACCGGCGCCGGACGCGTCGCCACCCGCCGAGCTCGTGCCCCTGCTCGCACTCGCCTGCGGCAGCTCCGTCGCCACCGTCTACTTCGCCCAGCCCCTGCTGGTGACCCTCGGCGAGCGGTTCGCGCTCGGCTCGGGGCTGCTCGGTGTGATCGTCACCGTGACTCAACTCGGCTATGCGGCAGGCCTGTTGACGCTGGTGCCGCTCGGCGACCTGCTCGACCGCCGACGGCTGGTCACCGGTCAGCTCGGACTGCTGGCACTGGCACTGCTGGCCGCCGGGCTTGCGCCGGGCGTGGCGGCGCTGCTCGGCGCGCTCGCCGTGGTCGGACTGCTCGCCGTTGTCGCCCAGACGATGGTCGCGGCGGCTGCCGCCCTGACCCCGCCCGCCCGGCGTGGCCGTGCCGTCGGGACGGTCACCGGCGGTATCGTCACCGGAATCCTGCTGGCCCGCGCCGCCGCGGGCGTCCTCGCCGACCTCGCCGGCTGGCGGGCGGTCTACCTGGCGTCCGCGGGCGTCACCGCCGTCCTCGCCTTGTCGCTGCGTCGTGTTCTGCCCCCGGGCGCGCCGTCCGCCGGGATGCGCGAGGCGTCGTACGGACGGCTGGTGGCCTCGACCGTCACCCTGTTCGTCCGCCATCCGCTGCTGCGGGTCCGGGGCGTGCTCGCACTGCTGGTGTTCGCGGCCTTCAGCACGCTGTGGAGCGGTGTGGCACAGCCCCTGAGCGGTCCGCCGTGGTCGCTGTCGCACACCGCGATCGGAGCGTTCGGGCTCGCCGGGGCGGCCGGGGCTGTCGCTGCCGGAGTGGCCGGGCGCTGGAACGACCGGGGGCTCGCCGAGCACACGACCGGCGCCGGCCTCGCCCTGCTGGCGCTCTCCTGGCTCCCGATCGCCCTGACCGGGCAATCGCTGTGGGCGCTGGCGATCGGCGCCGTCCTGCTGGACTTCGCCGTGCAGGCCGTCCACGTCACCAACCAGACCCTGATCCACGCCGTCCGGCCCGACGCGGGCAGCAGGATCATCGGCGGCTACATGGTCTTCTACTCGGCGGGCAGCAGCCTCGGCGCCCTCGGCTCCTCCCTCGCCTACGCGACGGCGGGGTGGCCCGCCGTGACGGTCCTCGGCGCGTCGTTCAGCCTCGCCGCCCTGCTGCTGTGGGCGACAACCCGCACACTGAAACACCCCGATGAGAGGAGTGCGGATGTCAACTGACCGGCAGGCCACGGACCTTGAGGCATACACGGCTCGCGCGCGGAGCGGGCCGTGCTTCGTCTGCTCGTTCCTGGCCGGACATCCGGGCTACTCGCACGAGACGGTCTACGAGGACGCCGGCAGGCGTCCCCTACGAGCAGCAGCAGTTCCACGCCCTGATGACCGAGAGCGGGGTCCTGTCCGTGCCGTGCCACCGGAGGAGGCCGCCGATATGGCCGCGCGCCTGCGCACGGCCATCGCTGCCCGGGGATTCCCTCCCAGGAGTAACCGAAGCCCCGGGCCGGGGGCGCCCGTATGAGGCCCCGACCCGGGGAGCGGGTCAGCCGGTGCCGGCCGTGGCTTCGGGTTCGGGGCGCAGGGGAGCGGTGGTTACGGGGGCGGGGTTCGCGGTGCGGGTGACGGCGGAGGTGGCCACCATGACCACCGTGTTGAGGACGAGGGCGATGATGCCGACGTTGAGGTCCTTCACCGCCTGGGGGAGTCCCGGCAGGAGGCTGCCCACCGTGGCTCCGGAGAGGGTGACGACGGCGACCGTGGTGACTCCGGCGATGATGCCCGCCGCCGCTCCCTCCTTGGTGACGAATTGCCGTGGCGCGAAGCTCGCCAGCAGGGCGGGGAAGAGCTGGGTGACCAGCGCGTAGCCCATGAGCAGCAGCGAGACGATCGAGCTGCCGCCGTTGAAGGTGAAGTAGAGGGAGATCAGGGCGAGGGCGGGCACCAGCAGCTGTGCGAGGCGGGCGATGTGTTTCTCGCTGGTGTGGGGCCGGGCGAGGCGGTAGACGTTCTTCGCCAGGCAGGTCGCGGAGGTCATGAGGAGCAGGGATCCGGGGACCAGCGCGGTGAGCATCCCGGCGCCACCGACGATGCCGACGAACCAGGAGGGGAAGGTGGCGGTGGTGATGCGCAGCAGGGACAGGTCGGCGTCGGCGCCTTTGAGGCCGGGCACGACCAGGACGGCGGTGAAGCCGACGAAGAATACGAAGAGCAGGATGAGCTGGTAGAGCGGCATGAGGATGGCGTTGCGCCGGAAGACGCGTTCGTTCTGGGCGCTGTAGGAGGCGCTGAAGTTGTGCGGCCACATGTAGAACCCGACCGCCGAGAGCAGCACGGTGGAGGCGAACCATGAGGTGCTCATGCCGCTGGAGGGCAGCGTGAGGAGCTGGGGGTGGGCCTTGTCCACCGCGTGGAACATCTCCCCGACGCCGCCGAAGTAGTGCATCGGCAGATAGATGCCGAGGATGAGGACGATCGCGAGGATGACGACGTCTTTGAGCACCGAGGTCCAGGCCGAGCCGTGGATGCCCGAGATCGTCACATAGAGGGTCAGCGCCACCGTGCCGATCACGATGGCCCAGTGGGAGGAGATACGGCCGTCGGAGGAGATGGACACGATGATCCCCAGCCCTTTGAGCTGGAGGACGAGATAGGGCACCATCGCGACGACTCCGACGAGGGCCACCAGCGCGCCGAGCAGCGGGCTGTTGAACTTGGCGACGAAGAAGTCGGACTGCGAGATCAGCCGGTGCTGCTTGGCGTAGCGCCACACGGCCGGGAGCAGCCAGTACGACAGGACGTAGGCCAGTGAGGCGTAACAGAGGATGTAGTACGCGGGCGCGCCCTTGCCGTAGGCCCATCCCGAGGCGCCCAGGAAGGTGAAGGTCGTGTAGATCTCGCCGGCCAGCAGCAGGAAGACGAAGACCGTCCCGAAGCCACGGCCGCCCACCGACCACTGTTCGAGATCCATGTCCCTGCCACGGCGGGCGCGCAGTCCCAGGCCCAGGGCGGCGAGCAGGAAGGCGAAGATGACGGAGAGGGCGATCATGAGCTCTGCTCCTCCCGGTTCGCCGGGTCCAGGCGGTAGATGACGGCCATGGTCGCCGAGATCAGCACGACCCACATGACCAGCCAGAAGAGGTTGAACGGCATACCGAGGACGTAAGGCGTCACCCGGTTCGCGAAGAAGATTCCCCCGAGGATCCCGAGGAATGGGATCGCGCCGAGCAGATGGATGGGTTTCACGTAGAGAACCTCCTGGGCCGGGCCGTACTCCACTGGTGGGGCGAGGCCGTCTGGGGCGGGGTGGCACGTCTCGCGCGGTGCGGCCGGGACGGGGCCGTTGAGACGCCGCGCATGGCGTAGGAGAGACGGCGCATCAGCTGGTCGCCTACCGCTGACCGGGGCCGCTGACCAGGCCCGCCGACCGGGGGCCGCCGACCAAGGCCTCGGCGGCAGGTGAGGACGGGGCCGAAGTGCTTTTCGCCATGCGGAATTTATTTTTCGATTGGCAGATGTATAGGTCCGCCGTGGTGGCCTGTCAAGGCTTTTCGCGTCCCCGCTCCGCCCATCCGTCCGGACGTCGCCACCGTGCCGATGAGTCTGCCACCGAAGCGCGGGGCGTGGGGTGGGGGTGTTCGGGGTGAGTGACGGGTCGGGGGGTTGTTATTCCGCATTGCAGAAAATACTATCCACATCGCAGAAGACCCCGACGCTCTGCCGCCCCCGGCTGGCCGGCACCCCACTCCGGTTCCGGCCCATCACCCGTACTCGCACGCCCTCAAGAAAGGGGAGATCTCATGGCACGCATGTTCCTCAACGGCCAGGCGATGGAGGGTGGCCCCTTCCATCACCACCTGCGCGGAGCCCCCCTCGTGGCCCGGACCCGCACCGCCCCCGGCTACCGCCTCTTCTCGATCCGGGACACCTGCCCCGGGCTGCTGCCCGACCCCGGTGCCGGCACCGCGGTGGAAGGCGAGGTCTACGACGTCCCCGACGAGGTGCTGCGCGACCACCTGCTGCCCGCCGAGCCGCCGGAACTGGAGTTCGGGATCATCCGGCTCCCGGACGGTTCCTCGTCCTTCTCGATGGTCCTTCGCCGCGGCGAGCTGGAGAGGGGCGTTCACAAGGAGATCACCGACTTCGGCGGCTGGCGTCCGTACCTGAAGAGCCTCGGCCGGGAGCACTGATGAAGAGCCGACTTCCCTGCACGGTCAATCTGTCAATCCTGTTCACCGAGCTGCCGCTGCTCGAGCGTCCGGCCGCCGCGAAGGCCGCGGGGTTCGACGCGGTCGAATTCTGGTGGCCCTACCCGACGGCCGTGCCGACGGACGCGGAGGCCGATGCCTTCGTGCGGGCGGTGCGTGCCGCCGGTGTCCGCCTGACCGGCCTGAACTTCTTCGCCGGGGACATGCCCGGGGGCGACCGGGGCCTGGTGTCCTGGCCGGGCCGGGCCGCGGAGTTCCGCGACAACATCGACGTCACCATGGCGATCGGCGAGCAACTGGGATGCCGTTCGTTCAACGCGCTGTACGGCAACCGGGTCGACGGCGCCGCCCCGGCGGAGCAGGACGACCTGGCGGTGGAGAACCTGGCGCTGGCGGCCAAGGCCGCCGAGCGCGTAGGCGGCACGATCCTGCTGGAGCCGGTCAGCGGCGCCCCGGCGTATCCGCTGCTCACCGCGGCGGACACGACCGCCGTCATCGACCGGGTGGCGGCCGAGTCCGGCAGCCGCAACCTCCGTCTCCTGGCCGACCTCTACCACCTCTCCGTCAACGGTGACGACGTGGCCGGGGTGATCGCCACTCACGCCGACCGCATCGGCCATGTCCAGATCGCCGACGCACCCGGGCGGGGCGCGCCCGGTACGGGACGGCTGGACCTCGACGGGCTGTTGCTGCGCCTCCAGGCCGCGGGCTACGGCGGCTGGGTGGGCCTGGAGTACAAGTCCGAGGGCCCGAGCGCGGACAGCTTCGACTGGCTCCCACGCGAGCGGCGCGGCAGCGACCGCCACGCCTGACCCGGTCCCTGACCCGCCGTTCCGGACCACCACGACGACATGGACGACACGGACGACACGGACGACTCGAAGGAACCTACGATGATCGCCACTTCCCGGAAGATCGCCTTCATCGGCCTGGGCATCATGGGCGGCCCGATGGCCGCCAACCTGGTGAAGGCCGGACACACCGTCACTGGCCACAACCGCAGCCGCGCGGCCGTGGACACCCTGGCCGCGGCCGGTGGCAGGGGCGCCGACAGCATCGCCGAGGCGGTGCGCGAAGCCGAGGTCGTGATCACCATGGTCCCGGCCGACCCGCAGGTGAAGGAGATCGTCCTCGGCGAGGGCGGCGTCCTGGAACACGCCAGGCCGGGCAGCTTGCTGATCGACATGAGCAGTATCACCCCGCAGACCTCGCTGGAGGTGGCCGCCGCCGCGCGGGACAAGGGCCTGCGTACGCTCGACGCCCCGGTGTCCGGCGGCGAGGCGGGCGCCATCGAGGGAGTGCTGTCCATCATGGTCGGCGGCGACCCGGACGACTTCGCCGACGCCAGGCCGGTGTTCGAGGCACTGGGCACCACCATCGTGCACGTCGGCCCGCACGGGGCCGGGCAGACGGTCAAGGCCGCCAACCAGCTGATGGTGGCCATCCACCTGCAGTCCCTGGCCGAGGCCGTGGTCTTCCTGGAGAACGCGGGCGTGGACCTGGAGGCGGCACTGGAGGTCCTGGGCGGGGGCCTGGCCGGCTCCACCGTCCTGGCCCGCAAGCGGCAGGCGGTGCTCGACCGCGACTTCAAGCCCGGCTTCCGTATCGACCTGCATCACAAGGACATGGGCATCGTCACCGACGCGGCACGGGCCGTGGGGACGCCCCTGCCGGTCGGCGCTCTCGTCGCCCAACTGGTCGCCTCGGCCCGCGCCCGCGGCGACGGCGGGCTCGACCACTCCGCCCTGCTGCGCGGCGTCGAGCGGCTGGCCGGCCGCGCCACCCACTGAACCCACCCCCGATTGTCCAATCGACAGGAGCATCCCCATGGCTCGAATGACCGCGGCCCAGGCGGCGGTGGAGATCCTCAAGCGTGAGGGAACCACCCATGTCTTCGGTCTGCCCGGTGCGGCGATCAATCCCTTCTACTCCGCGATGCGCACCAACGGCGGCCTGACGCATGTCCTCGCCCGGCATGTGGAGGGGGCCTCGCACATGGCCGAGGGCTACACCCGCGCGAAGGCCGGGAACATCGGGGTCTGCGTGGGCACCAGCGGCCCCGCGGGCACCGACATGATCACCGGTCTGTACTCGGCCGCGGCGGACTCGATCCCGATCCTGTGCATCACCGGCCAGGCACCGGTGGCCAAGCTGCACAAGGAGGACTTCCAGGCCGTCGACATCGCCTCCATCGCGGGGCCGCTGACCAAGATGGCGATGACCGTGCTGGAGCCGGCGCAGGTGCCCGGCGCGTTCCAGCAGGCGTTCCACCTCATGCGTTCCGGCCGGCCCGGTCCGGTGCTGATCGATCTGCCGATCGACGTCCAGATGGCGGAGATCGAGTTCGACCTGGAGACGTACGAGCCGCTTCCGGCCCATCGGCCGGTCGCCACCCGGGCGCAGATCGACAAGGCCGTCCAGCTGCTCCAGGCCGCCGAACGGCCGCTGATCGTCGCCGGCGGCGGCGTCATCAACGCCGACGCGAGCGAATCGCTGGTGGAGTTCGCCCAGCTGACCGGGGTGCCGGTGGTGCCCACGCTGATGGGCTGGGGCTCCATCCCCGACGACCATCCGCTCATGGCGGGCATGGTCGGTCTGCAGACCTCCCACCGCTACGGCAATGCCACCCTGCTGGAGTCCGACTTCGTCCTCGGTGTCGGCAACCGCTGGGCGAACCGCCACACCGGCGGCCTCGACACGTACACCCGGGGCCGCACCTTCGTCCACGTCGACATCGAACCCACCCAGATCGGCCGGGTCTTTCCCCCCGACTACGGCATCGTCTCCGACGCCGGGCCCGCGCTGGAGCTCTTCGTCGCGGCGGCGCGGGAGCTGAAGGCCGACGGAGCCCTCAGGGACCGCGGCGACTGGGCCGACAGCTGCCGGCAGCGCAAGGCCACCATGCTCCGCAGGACCCACTTCGACCAGGTGCCGGTCAAGCCGCAGCGGGTCTACGAGGAGATGAACAAGGCGTTCGGGCCCGACACGCGCTACGTCTCCACGATCGGCCTTTCCCAGATCCAGGCCGCGCAGATGCTCCACGTCTACCGCCCCCGGCACTGGATCAACGCCGGCCAGGCCGGGCCGCTGGGCTGGACCGTGCCCGCCGCCCTGGGAGTCGCGACCGCCGATCCGGGCGCCACCGTCGTCGCCCTCTCCGGCGACTACGACTTCCAATTCATGATCGAGGAACTCGCCGTCGGCGCCCAGTTCCAGATCCCCTACCTCCACATCGTCGTCAACAACGCCTACCTCGGTCTGATCCGCCAGGCGCAGCGCGGCTTCGACATGGACTACTGCGTCCAGCTGTCCTTCGACAACGTCAACGCCCCCGAGCTGGGCGGCTACGGCGTCGACCACGTCAAGGTCGCCGAGGGGCTGGGCTGCAAGGCCGTCCGCGTGCTCGAGCCCGACCGCATCGCGCCCGCCATCGAGGAGGCCAAGAAGCTCATGGCCGAGCACCGGGTACCGGTGGTCGTCGAGGTCATCCTCGAACGCGTCACCAACGTGTCCATGGGAACCGAACTCGACAACGTCGCGGAGTTCGAGGAAGTGGCCACCGGCCCCCACCACGCCCCGACGGCGCTCCGCGTGGCCCTCGGCTGACCCCCGGGAACAGGAGAGAGAGCATGAGCGACTTCACCCGGCTTCCCGATCTCGCCGCCCGTGCCCTCGGCGGCGGTGTCGTCGCGGCCAAGCCGCGCGTCAGCATGGTGTCCGTCATAGCCTTGCGCCGGTACTTCGTGACGAAAACCAAGTGAACTGCAGGTTGTAGACAACGTGACGGCCCGTGCGTATATCGGGATTCGGGTTCCAGCGTGGTGACATGAATCATGTATGTATGGTGATCGCTATGCAGCTCAGGTATGGGTTCCGTCTGTACCCGAACGCCGGTCAGCGTGCTGCGCTGGCAAGGGCGTTCGGGTGTGCGCGGGTGGTCTTCAACGACGCGTTGCGCGTCCGTGAGGACGCCCGCGCCGTCGGGCTGCCGTTCGTCACTGCCGGTGAGCTGTCGAAGCGGCTCACAGCGTCGAAGAAGACCCCGGTGCGAGGCATGGATGACCGAGGTGTCTCGGTGATCCTCCAGCAGTCCCTGCGGGACCTGGACATCGCGTACCGGAACTTCTTCGACGGCCTCAAGGGCAAGCGCCCCAAGATGGGGCCGCCCCGCTTCAAGAGCCGGAAGGACACCCGGCAGGCAATCAGGTTCACCGCGAACGCCGGATGGAAGATCACCCCCGCTGGCAAGCTGCGCCTTCCCAAGGTCGGCGATGTGCCCGTGAAGTGGTCGCGTATGTTGCCGTCCATCCCGTCCACCGTGACCGTGATCAAGGACAGCGCGGGTCGTTACTTCGCCTCGTTCGTCGTGGAGACCGGCTGCGAGGAAGTCCTGCCGCCAGTCACACCCGAGGTCGGCATAGACCTCGGACTGGGGCACTTCGCCGTTCTCTCGGACGGCCGGAAGATCGACAGTCCGCGCTTCCTGCGCCGGGCTGAGAAGCAGCTCAAGAAGGCTCAGCGCTCCCTCTCCCGTAAGGAGAAGGGGAGCGCCAACCGAGACAAGGCCCGGCTTCGTGTCGCCCGCGCTCACGCGACGGTGGCCGATGCGCGCCGCGAGTTCCACCACCAGCTCTCCACCAAGCTGATCCGCGAAAACCAAGCCATCGCGGTGGAAGATCTGGCGGTCAAGGGACTCGCCCGCACACGCCTGGCCAAGTCTGTGCACGACGCCGGATGGTCGCAGTTCGTGACCATGCTCGAATACAAGGCCAGCCGGTACGGGCGTACCTTCGTGCGCATCGGCCGATTCGAGCCGACCTCTCAGGTTTGCTCGGCCTGTGGCATCAAGGACGGCCCCAAGCCCCTGCACGTCCGCGTATGGATGTGCCAGTTGTGCGGGACCGTCCTGGACCGAGACATCAATGCGGCGGTCAACGTCGCCAAGGCGGCCGGACTGGCCGTGTCAGCCCGCGGAGCGCAGGTAAGACCGGTATCCGTACCGGCACAGCGCGTTGAAGCAGGAACCCACCCGAAGTCGCGCCCGACAACCGCGCGGCAGGCGGGAATCGCCCTCCTTTAGGCGGGTGAGGATGTCAATCCCCGCCCAACAACCTGCTGGTCCCCGGGGCTTCCCCGGGTGATGGGCGACGGATGGGAAACCCGCCGACGCCGCGGTGGCGGCAACGACTGGGTGATCGTCGAACTCGCCGCGGGCACGGACACCTCACCCAAGCGGCGCTCGACACCTCGTACTTCATCGGAAACTCCCCGGGGTCGGCACGGCTGCGGGGCATCGACGCCACGGTGGCGGACCCGGACGATCCCGGGGCCTGGTCCGACCTGCTGCCGCGCACCCGGCTGCAGCGGGACACCCGGCACCGCTTCCGTATCGGCGCCTCCCGCCCCGTCAGCCGCGTTAGGCTCGACATCTATCCCGACGGTGGCCTGGCGCGGCTCCGGCTGTTCGGCGAGCCCACCCCCGCCGGCCTCGCCACGCTCGGGCTGCGTCTGCGGCCGGTTGTCCCTGGATCCGGCCTCCCTGAAAGCCGTCGGCATCCAGCGGGCCTACGCTCTGACCGAACTGGAGCCCGACGTCCCCCGCTGCCTCGCACAGGCGGGGCCCCTGCTGGAGCGGGTGGCGGCGCGCATGGCGAGGGACTTCCTGCCCGTCTGAAGCCGACGCGGCCACGTCGTGGCGCATCCCGCGCCAGGTCGGGCATGGCCACCGATCGGCGTCCTCGCCGGGTGTGAGGCCCGGGAGGGCCTGCGTCATTCATACTGGTCGCATGTCCGCCATGCCTGCCGCCGAGCCGTCACCGCCCGCCGCCGAGGTGCTGCGCCAGCGCTACGCGCGAAGGCTCCCCGACGTGCTCGGCCGGCTGGCCGGGCCGACCCACGGCTCCGTCCAGCTGCCGCTGCATGTGGCGTGGTCGGGACTGACACGGTTCGATCTGGACCGACCGCGGTCGAGGATGAGCATGTACCGCACGGTGCTCGCCGAAGGGCAGCACGATGACCTGATCGCCCTGCTGAACCGGGATCTCCTCATCGCCCAGTGGCCCGTCCTGCGCACGCTGATCAGCCGGGCCATCCGCGACGTGTGGGAGGAGGCTTTCCCCGAACTGGCTTCGGCCCGTCCGGGAGCCGCGGCGTGAACCTCAGCGAGCTCCACCGCAGGCTCCTCTCCGACGTCCTGGCCATCGGCTCTCCCTACCCCCTGGTCATCACCGGCGGGTACGCCGTCCAGGCGCACGGCCTGGTCGACCGGCTCAGCCAGGACCTCGACGTAGCCACGGAGAACCCCGCACCCATGGCGGAGATCACCCGCTCCCTCATCGCCGGACTGGCCGACCGCGGCTGGCAGGTGAGAGAGGTGGGCGTGGACCCGCTCTCCGGCCGCCTCGTGGTCACGGATCCCGCCAGCGGTGAGCAGTGCGAGGTCGACATCCTCAAAGAGGCGTTCTGGCGCCCACCCACGGCGACCGAGTACGGACCCGTCCTCGCCCTGGACGACGTCATCGGCACGAAGGTGCGCGCGCTGGCCGACCGCGGCGCCGTGCGTGACCTCATCGACGTCCACGCAGCTTCCCGCCTCCACACCACCGCGGATCTGGAGCGACTCGGCCGCCGCCACGCCCGCGACGAGTTCTGTCTCGAGGATCTCCAGGCGCGTCTGGCGGGTGCGGAGTGGTACGAGGACGAGGAATTCATCGCCTACGGCCTTACCGAGGCGGACACGGACACCCTGCGAGCCTGGGCTCGGGACTGGGCCGACGACCTTACCCAGCGGCTGCACGAGGAGCCCACGGACGACTGATCGGCCTTGTCCGGGGACTCGGCCCCGCCGGGGACCGGTCACCCGAAGACCGCGTCGTGGAACGCGATTTCCGCCTCCAGCATGCCGGTGAACCAGCGGGTCAGCCGCTCCTGGGGGATGTCGTCCGGCAGGGCGTCGACCTCCGCCGCGAGAGCCCGTACCCCGTCCCGGAACGCCTGGTCGGCGTGGAGCGCCACCCAGGCGCTCATCGCGCCGTCGGGGACGGCGCCGTGCTCATGTGCCCGGGTGCACCAGGTGAGGTAGAGCCTCTCCGCGGCGAACAGCATGGTCATCACCGCCGGGTAGCCGCCTTCGCGCGCCACGTCGAGCGCGTACCGCGACAGCACCTCGGCCCGCCGGGCGGCGTCCGGCCGGGCGGGGACGGGCCAGGCGGCGCGGGTTTCGCGGAAGTAGTCCGCCTGGGTGGTGGTCAGCGCGTGGACCGCACGGGCGTTGCGCTCCAGCGCCGTCCGGCCGGGGGCGCCCCACACGGCCAGTCCGTGCAGCCGGGTGGCCGTCTCCACGAACGCGGCCTCGATCTCCAGGTAGTCGGCGTAGTCGGCGTCGCTGATCGTGCCGGCCGTGACCTCGGTGACGAAGCGCATGCGCAGCGCCTGTTCCATGACCGGTGCGGCGGCCTTCAGGAGCCGCTCGGACCGGCTCACCGGGAGAGCCATTCGACGAGGCCGCCGAAGACCCGGGCGTAGCCGTCCCACTGCTCGCAGAACGCCGCGGGCGCCCAGTGCGGGGAGCAGTCGGAGGTGAAGACGGCCGAGCGTCCCGCGCCGTATTCCGCCACCGCCACCAGGGGGTCGCCGCCCAGGGTGGCCAGGACGTCGGCCCCCGGCCGTGGCCGGACGCGGTTGTAGCCGAGCAGCGGCGGCCATTCGCCGGTCACCCCGCCGAGGGCGGGATGGCCGGTACCGACGGCCGACGGGCGGCCACCCGCGGGGAGTTCGACGCGGTCGTCCTCGGGCAGCAGCTCGACCGGCAGCACCTCGTGCAGCGCGGTGTTGCGGTAGGCGGCCTTGCCCTCGAAGCCGGTGAAGGAGAGATAGCCGCCGACCATCAGCAGCCCGCCGCCGTCGCCGACCCATCCGCGCAGTGCGTCGATCCGGTCGGCCCCCGGCGTGCCCCGCTCGAACACCTCGGGGGAGAGCTGGAGGGAGTTCGCCCCGATGTCGGAGAGGATGACGACGTCGTAGCCGGCGAGCGCCTCGGCATCGCCCGGGAACTGCCCGGGTACCAGATGCGCGGGCAGGTGCGTGACCTCGTGCCCGCGGCCCTCCAGCGCCCGGCGCAACGGCTCGACTCCGGTCACATAGGTACTGGTGGTGAACGAGTCGACCCCCTTGATGTGTGTGGACTGGGAGATCCAGCTCTCACCGGCTATCAGGACGCGGCTCACAGGGTGCTCCTTCGTAACGGGGATGGGGCGAAACGCCGGGACGGTGGTCAGGACGTCAGGACGCGGCGGCGTGCTCGAAGAGCCGGGCCGGGTTGGTGTGCAGCAGGCCCGCGGCGGTCCGCCGGGGCACGCTGTGCTCGACGAGCCGGGAGAGGAACAGCTCCGGCACATAGCGGAAGCCGTTGCCGCCGTAGGCGGTGAGCATGCTCTTGAGGAACACGTCGTGGCTGAGCAGCAGCCGGTCGCCGTGTCCGCGGGCGATGAGCCCGGCGATCGCGTGCGCCGTTTCGTGGGGTGCCGGGGACTGCCCCTCGCCGGGGTAGCGGAACGGCATGCCGATCATGTCGAATTCGAGCCAGACGCCGCGGTCGGCCACCGACCGCTGATAGTCCGGGTCGGCGTGCGAGGGGTCCATATGGCACAGCACCACGGCGGCCGGCGCCACCCCGTACTCGCCCAGTACCAGGTCGAGGACTTCGTGGGCGCGGCGCTGCCAGCCGGGCAGATGGACGTAGAGCGGGACACCGGTCTCGCGCTGGGTGCGCGCGGCGGCGCGCAGCGCGGTGTGCTCCCCCTCGGTGAACCGCGGGGAGACCCCGATCTCGCCGATGACGCCCGGCCGGATCCCGGTGCCGTCGGCTCCCTCGGTGAACTCGGCCAGCAACGCGACGGCGAGGCCGCGCTCGTCCGCCGGCGACAGTGGCCGGGGATGGTAGGGCTCCAGATACCAGCCGCTGCCCATGACCACACGTACGCCGCTGTCCTCGGAGAACGCGCGCAGCGCCGCCGGGTCGCGGCCCAGTCCGCCCGGGGTGACGTCGACGATCGTGCCGCCCCCGGCGGCGGCGAACGCGCGCAGGTCGGCCAGCATCCCTTCGGTGTCGTCGAGCACACAGTGGTCGAGGCAGGCGTAGGGCTGCTCGCGCAGCAGCCAGGCCAGTTCGGGTGTGGTGCGGGCGTCGCGCAGCTGGCCGAGCCGGGGGTCGGCCGGGGTGGTGACGGCCTTGCGGACGTCGTTGCGCAGATGCTCATGGGTGAGGGTGAGGCCGAGCCCGGTGCTGGGCACGGGCCCGGTCACCGTGGTCACGGTGCTGGGGGAGGGGCCGCTCATGAGCGGCCCGTCAGATGGGTGAACAGGTCGGCCATCGCCCGGCCGCGCAGGTTGAGCCAGATCGCGGCGAGCAGCACCAGTCCGGTGACGATGGGGGTGAGGAACGGGCTCACGCCGAGCAGGTTGAGGCCGTTGGCGATGACTCCGGTGATGAGGGCGCCGATGACGGTGCCGAGCACGGTGCCCCGGCCGCCGAACAGATTGGTGCCGCCGAGCACGACCGCGGCGATCACGGTGAGCTCGAAACCCTGTCCGGAGTTGGCGGAGCCGGACCCCAGCCGGGCCGCGGTGAGCAGCCCGGCGATTCCGGCGGCCACTCCGGTCAGCATCAAGGTGATCATCTTGATCCGGGCGGTGTTCACCCCGGCCCGCCGCACGGACTCCTCCTGGGAGCCGATCCCGTTGACGTAGGAGCCGAACGGCAGCTTCGACAGCAGGACCGCACCTACGGCGACCGTGGCCAGGGCGATCCAGGCCAGTGCGGACAGTCCGAGGAAGGAGGCGTCGCCGAGCTTGGCCACGAAGAGCCGGGCGTCGATGGGGACGGAGAACCCCTTGGTCCACAGCTGTGCCAGACCGCGGACGACCGACATGGTGGCGAGGGTGACGATGAACGGGGGGATCTTCTGATACGCCGACAGCCATCCGTTGACGGCACCCCAGAAGAGCCCGGCGAGCAGCGCCACGACGATCACCACGGAGGAGTCCCAGCCGGCCTGCAGCATCTCGGCGGCGCAGGTGGCGGTGAACGCGAGGATCGATCCCACGGACAGGTCGATCTGACCGGTGCTGATCACGAAGGTCATGGCGACCGCCACGATCAGGGTGATCGCCACCTGGGTGGCCAGGTTGGACAGGTTGTTGAAGGTCAGGAAGTTGGGGGCGGCGATGCCGAAGCCGAGGAAGAGCGCGACTCCCACGCCGAGCATGGCCAGGGTGGCCTTGTTGGCGCGCTGCCAGCGGCCCGGGGGCCGGCCCAGTACGGCGGTGGGGCGCGTCGCGGTGTCGGCGCTCATATCAGGCCACCTCCTCGGTGCCGGGCCCGCCGTTCGTGGCGCCGGATCGGGTGATCATGGCGACGAGCCGTTCGATGTCGAGATCGGAGATCGGGGCGTCCTCGACGCTGCGTCCCTCGTACATCACGGTGATCCGGTCGCAGACCTCGAACAGGTCCTGCAGCCGGTGGGTGATCAGGATGACGCCGACGCCCTGGGCGGCGACGTCGCGGATCATCTTCAGCACCTGCCGGACCTCGGCGACGGCGAGGGCGGCGGTGGGCTCGTCCAGGATCAGCACGCGCGGGCGGAACGACACCGCACGGGCGATCGCCACGGCCTGCCGCTGCCCTCCGGACAGCTCGCCGATCTCCTGGTAGGTGGACTTCACCCGGACGTGCAGCTCGGAGAGGGTTTCGGCCGCTCGGGCGTGCATCGTCGCGCGGTCGATGAAGGGGCCCCTGCGCGGTTCACGGCCGAGGAACAGATTGCTGGCCACATCGAGGGTGTCGCACAGAGCGAGGTCCTGGTAGACGATGCCGACCCGCTCGCGGCGGGCGTCGGCGGGGCTGGTGAAGCGGACGTCGCGGCCGTCGATGGAGATCTGCCCGCTGTCGTGCTGGACCGCACCGGCCAGGACCTTCATCAGGGTCGACTTCCCGGCGCCGTTGTCGCCGACCAGGCCGAGCACCTCGCCCGGGGCCAGGGTCAGGTCGACGCCGCGCAGCGAGCGGACGGCGCCGAACGATTTGGTGATTCCTCGCAGGGAGACCAGCGCGCTCTCGCCCATCACTTCTCCAGGTAGTAGAGGTAGTCCTTGACGTTGTCCGGTGTCACCAGCTGGGTGGGGACGGGCACCTGCCGGCGGGTGGTGCGGCCGCAGGCCAGGTCGATCGCGGAATTCATGGCCTCGTAGCCGAACCGGAAGGTGTTCTGCTGCAGCACACCGGTGATCCAGCCGGCCCGCAGCCCGTCGACGGCCTGGCTGGACAGGTCCCATCCGACGACCTTGAGGTCCTTGGTGCGGTGCTGGCTGACCACGGCGGCGGCCAGGCCGATCAGGGCGGGCTCGCCGGTGGCGTAGGCGTACTTCAGCCCGGGGTCGCGGGTGAGCAGGTTCTCGGCGGCGGTCTGGGCGTTCTCCTGGATGTTGCGGCCGTCGACCACGTTCTGGATCTTCATGCCCTTGGCGGTGACGGTGTTGGTGAATCCTTTCTGCCGCTCGTTCTGGATGGTGCTGTTGAGCGCGCCGACGACGCCGATCCCACCGCGGTTGCCGGCCGTCTTCAGCAGGGCCTCGCCGATCCGCCGGCCGCCTTCCGCGTTGCCGACGCCGACCTGGGCGGAGACCGCGGGGTCGTCGACGGTGGCGTCCACGGCGACGACCGGCACGCCCGCCGCCTTGGCCCGGCGGATGGCGGGCTTGATGCCCTCGGTGTCGACCGCGTCCACGATGACGGCGTCGTAGTGGTTGGCCACCAGGTCGTCGATGGCGTTGGACTGGGTGGCGGAGTCGTCGTTGCCGTTGACGATCTGGGTTTTGACCCCGGCCTTGCGGGCCACGGTCCGGGCGCCGGTGTTGATCTGGTTGAAGAACAGCGCCTGGAGGTTGATGGGCACGATACCGATCTTCGGAGCGTGGCCGCGGACGGTACAGGACCGGGCGACCTCCGCGGGCGGCGGCGGGCCCTGCTCGGTGGACTTCTTCTCGGCCGCCATCTCGCGGCGGGCCTGGGTGTCGCAGCCGACGGTCGTCAGCAGCAGGCCCAGCGCGACCACGGCCGTCACTTTCTGGCGCATCTGCTTCTCCTTGTCCTACCTGGTGCGGGTCGGCTCCGGGGTTCCGGGGGTGGGATGGGCCGCGAGCCAGGAGTCGATGGCCCGCCGGTCGGGCAGCCCGTCACGGGCGCCGGGCCGGGTACAGGACAGACCGGCGGCGACGGCGGCGAAGCGCGCCGCCTCCAGCGGGGACCGGCCCCGGTCCAGTTCGGCGCAGTATGCGCCGGTGAAGCAGTCTCCGGCCCCGGTGGCGTCGACCGTGTCCACCTCGATCGCCGGACCGTCGTGGCGTTCACCGGCCGGGGTCAGCAGGGTCCAGCCGCGCGAACCGTCGGTCACGACCAGATGGACGTCCATGTCGGCGGCGGCCCGGACCAGGGCCGGTTCTCCGCCCAGCAGCGCGACGGCCAGCGGCCGGCCGACGACGGCGTGATCGGCCGCGGACAGCGCGGTGCGCATCGCCTCCGCCCGGTCGCAGCCGTCGAGGTCCACCACCAGGCCCGGTCCGGGCGTCCCGGGCGGGGCGTCGGCGGCGGCCTCGGCCAGCGCGGCGGCGGCCTCGGGGAAGCGGTAGCCGTCGAGGTAGAGCCAGTCCGCCCCGGCCTCGCGCGCGGCCCGTACCGTACGGATGATGTGCCGGGCGTCCAGCTCGTCGTCCTGGCTGATCACGGCGCGTTCGCCGTCCGGGGTGAGCAGCACGACGGCGGTGGTGAGGGTACCGGTGCGGGCGGTCCAGTCGGTGCGGACCCCGTCGGCGGCGAGTGCGGCGAGGAACGCCGTGCTCCGCGGCTCCGGTCCGACCACACCGGCGAACCACGCGTCGGCCCCGGTCCGGGCCGCGGCCGCCGAGGCGTTGGCGGCCATCCCGCCGTGGCCGTGGCGGATGGCGGTCGCCTGCACGCGGTCACCGGGAGCGGGCAGCGCCGGCACACCGACGGTCAGGTCGATGTTGGCGTACCCGCAGAAGACGATCACGGGAGCACCACTCCGGCCTTGGCCGCCGCGGTGGTCAGCTCGCGGACCTTGGCCCGGTCGGCCCGGCCCCACCAGCGGCCGTTGTCCTTCACCGAGGACGCGACGATCACCCCGTCGCAGGCGGGCAGCAGGCCGCCGATGTTGGCAGCGGTGATACCGGAGCCGATCACCACCGGCAGGGTGGTGTGGGCGGAGATGCCCTCGACCTCCTCCAGTGAGGCGGCGTCCCCGGTCCGGGAGCCGGTGGCGATCAGCACATCGGCGCCGAAGAACTCGGCGTCCTCGGTCTGTTCGGCCAGTGTGCGGTCGGCGACGATGGCGTGCGAGCCGTGCTTGACGTGCACATCGGCGAAGACCTTGACCGGGCCGGCGCCGATCCGGCTGCGATAGCGGCTGGCGTGTGCCGACTGGCCCTCGATGATGCCCTCGTTGGCGACATAGGCGTTGGCCCACTGGTTGACCCGTACGAATCCGCCGCCGCCGGACCAGGCGGAGGCGATGGAGCACTCGGCGGCGTTGGACAGCACGCTGACCCCGAGCCTGCCGCCGGCGCCCTCCAGCACGGCGTGCCGCACCCGGTCGGTCACCACGGCCATCGCCGCCGATGTCTCATAACCGTGTTCGCCCGGTTTGAGGAACGGGATGTCCCAGTGGTTCTCCACGATCAGCCCGTGGCAGCCGCCCTCCAGATAGGCCCGCGCCTCCTCGACCGCGAAGGCGCAGATCTCGTCCAGCGGGGCGCCCTCGTAATGCGGGCTGCCGGGCAGCGGCGGCAGGTGCACCACGCCGATGACGACCTTCGGGGTGCCGAACAGCTCCTTGACCGCGTTCGGCCGGGGCGGGAACACCCCAAGGCCGCTCGTGCTCCCGGACGTCGTCATCGCGCCACCTCAATGCAATCGATTACAGTCGAGTTGCGGAGGACCGTAGGCAGGGGTCAGCTGCCGTGTCAAGGCTCTATGCTGATTCAACGCGTCAGGTCACATCGGTGTTGGAGCCAGGTGACCGCCATGTTTCCCGGCAGGAAGGTAATCGATTGCAACGGGTCACGATCGCTCAGGTCGCCGAGCGGGCCGGTGTCTCCACCGCCACCGTGTCGCGGGTGCTCTCCCGCCGGGGCCAGGTCTCGGCCGCGGTCGAACGCAAGGTCCGCCGCGCCGCCGACGACCTGGGATACCAGGTCAATGTCATCGCCAGGGCACTGCGCAACAGTCGTACCGACACCGTGGGGATGGTCGTGCCCAGCATCACCAACCCGTTCTTCACCTCCCTGGTGGAGAGCGTGGAACACGCCCTGGGGAAGGAGGGCAAGGAACTGTTCCTGTGCGACGCGCGCTCCGACCCGCGGATCGAGGCGCGCCGGCTGGCCTCGCTCGCCGCGCGCAACGTCGACGGCATCATCGTCAGCCCGAGCCATGGCGTCGACAGCCGGCCCGCCGTGCAGCAGACCGCGGACCGGCTGCCGCTCGTCCAGCTCGACCGGTTCGTCGACGGCACCACCACCGACTGGGTGGGCGTCGACGACGTCGCCGCGATGCGGCAGGTCATGGACCACCTCCACGACGGCGGGGCACGGTCGGCGGCCTTCATCGGCTCGCTGATGACCCACTCCTCCACGGAGCAGCGGTTCGCCGGGTTCCGGCGGCGCGCCGAGGAGCTGAACATCGAGGTCAAGCCGGACCAGGTGCTGCTCGGGGACTACAGCGTGGAGTGGGGCGAGGCAGCCGTGGCCCGGCTGATCGCGGAGGGCGGCCTGCCGGACGCGCTCGTATGCGCCGACGACCTGATCGCGCTCGGGGCCACCCGCGCGTGCCGGGCCCACGGTTTCGTGGTGCCCCAGCAGGTGCAGGTGACCGGCTACGACGACATCGAGTTCTCCCGGCTGGCCGAACCGGCCCTGACCACGGTCCATCAGCCCCGCGACCGGATCGCCGCGGAGGCGGTACGGCTGCTGGCCGCGGCGAGCCTGGCCAAGGACGCCGAGCGCGGTCCGCACGCGCGGATCTCACTCGTGCCGACCCTGGTCGTGCGCGACAGCACCCGGGCCACGCAAACGCCCCCGGACCGCATATGACGGCGACTCACCACAACCCGAGGAGGACCCCGATGGACGACGCGGACACCTGGCGCGGTGCGACGGACCTCGCGCGGCGGCTGGTGCGGATCGACACCCGGGGCGGCCGGGAGGCACCGGCCGCCGCACTGGTGGCGGACCGGCTGGACGGCGCGGGGTTCGACGTCCGGGTCGAGGAGCCGATACCCGGCCGGGCCAACGTCATCGCCCGGTTCGGGCCCGCGGTCCCACGGATGCCGGTCACCTTCACCGGACACCTGGACACCGTGCCCGCCGACCCGTCGGGCTGGTCGTTCGACCCGATGAGCGGGGAGCTGCGCGACGGCCGGCTGCTCGGCCGCGGCAGCAGCGATATGAAAGCGGGCGTGGCCTGCCAGGTCGAGGCGGCGATACGGGCCGTCCGGGAAAGCCCGCGGGACACCGCCGTACAGCTGATCTTCACCTTCGGCGAGGAGACCGGCTGCCATGGGGCCGAGGAGATCGACGCGGCGTCGCTCACCCCCACCGACCTGCTCATCGTGGCCGAGCCGACCGGCAACCGGACCGTCCTCGGCCACAAGGGCGTGCTGTGGCTCGCCGCGACGGCCCGTGGGGTCTCCGCGCACGGTTCCCGCCCGGAGCTGGGCCGTAACGCGATCGCCGCGCTCGCCGCCGCGGCGAGCAGGATCCACGGGCACCGTGACTGGCCGGTGAGCCCGACCCACGGCCCGGCCACGGTCAACATCGGCACGTTCCACGCGGGCGAGCAGCCCAACCTGGTGCCGGACCACGCCGAGATGCGGCTGGACGTGCGCACCGTTCCCGGCTTCGGACGGGACGAGGCGGTCGCGGAGATCGCCCGGCTGTGCGGCGACGGCATCGCCCTCGAACAGCTGCTGGACCTGCCCGGCGTCGCCACCGACCCGTCGGCTGCCGCCGCCGCGCGGGAGATCCTGGCCCCCGGCTCCTCGGCCCGCCCGGCCGAGTACGCGACCTACTTCACCGACGCCTCGGTGCTGACCGGCCGGCTCGGCGATCCGGCGGTGGTGGTGTACGGACCGGGTGACCCGGAACAGGCCCATGTCACCGATGAATCCTGCTCGCTGGCCGCCATGACCGAGTCCGCGGAGGCCATGCACCGGCTGCTGCGGCGCCGGTAGTCCGACGCGCGCGGTGCTGTCCCGGGCCCGGGTCCGGAGACCGTCCCGACAGGTGCCGTGCGCTATACCCCGATCTTGTCGCGGTCGCCCGAACTCCAGGTAGCCGAACGCGCGTTGGTGGTCCAAGGAAAGACGCCCCGCTTCCCGCGGGGAGATGCGGGTGCAAGGTCTGCCCGGCGCTCAGAAGGCGAGCCCATCCCGCTTACGGGGTGGGCTCGTACGGTTTCACGGCGACGAGCGGGGCAAGGTCCACCGCGAAGCGCTGCCGGACTCAGAGGTGAGTACCACCGCCCGGCCCAACTTCTCGAACACGGTCCGTCATGACCGAAGTCCGTTGCCGCGCTACCTGGGCGTCAGCACGCAGAACTCGTTGCCGTCGGGATCAGCCATCGCCACCCGGCCGCCGGCCTCGCCCTGGCCGGTGTCGCTTCGAGTCGCCCCCAGGGAGAGCAGGCGCTCGACCTCTGCCTGCAGGTCAGCGTGGGCAGGTGGGGCGAGGTCAAAATGCAGCCGGTTTTCGCCCTTCTTCGGCGCTACCGGCGGACCGCCCCATGTGAACTTCGGACCGCCGTGCGGCGAGCGGATCGCGGTCTCCTGGTCCTGATCCCAGACCAACGGCCACCCCAGCGCTTCGCTCCAGAAGTACCCGACCGCCTGCGAACCATCGCAGGCCAGCGCTCCGATGAAGCCGCAGTCGGCAAGGAATTCGTTGCCCGGCTCGATGACGCAGAACTCGTTGCCCTCAGGGTCGGCCAGTACCACGTGCCCGTCCTCCGGGCGTTGGCCGACGTCGATGTGGCGTCCGCCGAGCGCCAGCGCCCTGGCCACCGTCTGCTGCTGGTCCTCCAGGGACGCACTCGTCAGATCGAAGTGCATCCGGTTCTGTCCCACCTTCTGCTTCTGGCTCGGAACAACACGGATTCGGAACCCGGTGTCATCACTGGGCAACAGCGCGATGCCACCGTGGGGATCGTCGGCTGGCTCCCAACCCAGAACCCCGGACCAGAACTGCGCCAGACGCAGCGGTTGGCTCGCGCCGAAGCAGACCGCGAACACTTGAGAAGTCATGGCCCCGTGCATCTCCGATCCACTGACCGACCACTGTCGGCAAGGCACTTCGGCCCCGTGAGCGGAAGCCTAAGGGGAGGCGGGGGCCACCCGCAGTCGAGTTTTCACGCCGCCACAGCGAGCAGCGGGGCATGCAACATCGCGACCACGACCAGATCGCCGCGCGCGCACGGCTCTTGCCTGAAGCCGAGCGATTGTTCAACGAATGCGTCGGCGGCGTCGAAGACGCCCCGGTCGCACGCTTCGACCTCGACCCCGCCAGCGAGAACTGCCGAATACGCCAAATGAGATGTCCTCGATGTAGTGGCAGATCGCGGCCTTGGAGATGCCAACCTATGCCGCCACGTCCTTGAGCCGACCGCGGATATCCCTCGCTGCGTGAAGAGTCGGGCCGCTGCGTCGCGGATCTCTCGTCTCATCAACGCTTGCCGGGTTCGCCCCAGGCGCGGGAGGTGACCAGCCGTTCATCAGTGGGGCCTCGCTCGCACGAGGCCCCACGACGGGATCAGACGGTGAGGACGAGCTTGCCCTGGAGGTGACCGCCGTCGAGCAGCCGGTGCGCGTCGGCGACGCGCTCGAACGGGAACGTCTCCTGCACGTGAACCCGGAGCCTGCCCTGTTCGACGAGTTCGACGAGACCTCGCAGGGCGACCGGATCGGGGTCGACCGCGATACCGCTGAAGCGCATGCCGGCCGCCTCGTACTTGGCGATGAGCTCCGAATCCTCCTCGGCGACCGCCGTCACCAGGTGACCGCCTGGGCGGAGCACTCCGAGCGACCGCTCGACGGTGTCGCCGCCGATCGTGTCGAGCACGACGTCGATGTCGCGGACCGACTCGGTGAAGTCGACCGCCGTGTAGTCGATCACCTCGTCGGCGCCGAACCCCTCGACGAACTTCCGCTTGCTCCCGCCGGCGGTCGCGATCACGTGCGCGCCGAGCGCTTTCGCGATCTGGACCGCGACATGGCCGACCCCGCCACCACCGCCGTGGACCAGGACGCGATCGCCCTCGGTCACGCCGCCGAGGTCGACGAGGCCCTGCCACGCCGTAAGCCCGACGACCGGCAGCGCCGATGCCTCGACGTGCGAGAGCGACGCCGGCTTGGGTGCCAGATGCAACGCCGGCGCCGACACGACCTCGGCGTACGCGCTCGCCGCCCGTGGGAACAGCGGCATCCCGAACACCTCGTCGCCGGGCCTGAACCGCCACGTCTGCGGCGCCTCCTCGACCACGCCGCTGATGTCCCAGCCGAGGATGAACGGCGGCCGGCCGATCAGCGGGAACTCGCCGGCGCGCAGACGCGCCTCCAGCGGGTTCAGCCCGATCGCCTTGACGCGGACCAGAACCTCGGTCGGGAGGGGCTGGGGCTCGGGCGCGTCCACGATGGTGAGCACGTCGGGACCGCCGAGCGTCTGCTGGCTGATGACTCGCATGACTCTCCTGGCTTTGGAGGGGGAGAGAACCCAGGCTAGGTTTCCGATAGGAACCAGCAGGTACCTCTGGCACAGGTACCTTTGGCGCCATGAGCGGTTTCGGTCCCGGTGATGCCTTTCTCGCCGACTGTCCGGCGCGTCTGGCGGTCGAGCTGATCGCCGACAAGTGGACGGTGGTCGTGCTCTACGGCCTCAGCCAGGGCCCGGTGCGCCATGGCGAGCTGATCGAGCTGATCGGCGGCATCTCCCGCAAGATGCTCACCCAGACGCTCCGACGGCTCGAGGCGCACGGACTCATCCGCCGCCACGCCTATGCCGAGGTGCCGCCCCGCGTCGAGTACGAGCTCACCCCGCTCGGGGCGACGCTGATCGATCCGATCCACATGCTGACCGAGTGGGCGAGGGCGAACGGCGACGCGGTGCTCGACGCGCTCGACGCGGGTCCCGAGCCGGTCGCCCATAGCGACTGAGAGTGTCCTCTCGGCCGCTGCTCGGTAGCGGTGCACGAGGTCAGGCGCGTGGTCCACGGCGGACGGAATTCACAGCCACCGCTGTGCGGCTTCGAAGCTGTCCCCGATACTTGTGTTGAACGCGACGGCGGCCTGGGGCGCATGGCGGCGGATCAGGTTCACGACCTGTTCGAAGAGCGGAAGCAATGGCTCGGCCTTGCGGATCCCGCCACCGACGACCACGACGTCCCACGGGTGCCTCGTCAGCGATTCGACGAGGGTGGACTCGGCCGAGTCGTCGAACACGACCACCGTCGCGGACGCGTCGATGCCGTGGTCGCCGAACCGGGCCAGCTCCGCGTCAAGAGCGGCGCGAAGAGCGTCCCCGTCGAGGCCGGGTATCGCTTGTGGATCGTAACCAACAACAAGTACAGAAGGCATGCGGGCAACCTACCGGGCCCGGCCCGCGCAAGATCCGCCGACGGCCTCTACGAGACGGTGTGCATTGCCGCGATGAAGGCGGACGAGGTCGCCGCCCGGGACACCTGTCGGCGGCCAGTTGGAATTCCCCCCCGGCGGCGGCCACTTGGTGGGGAGTTTTCTGGCCGCCGATGTCACTCTGCGTGTAAGGCCTCGCGGTCGGTCCCCCGGGTGGTGTGTTGTTGCACCTGCCGTAGCGGCATGTGGTGTCGTCGAGGTACCACAGCACGAAAGGCTCCGTCTGCGATGTACCCCTCCATCACACCGCCCCGCCAGGTCATGATCGGCGCTGCTGCCGCCTTCGCCGGGACCACCCCACGCGCTATCCGCCACTACCACCAGATCGGTCTGCTGCCGGAACCCGAGCGCGGTGGAGACGGCCGCCGCCGCTACGGCTACGACGACATGATCCGTCTGTTGTGGATCCGCAGGATGGCGGAGGTCGGCATCAGTCTGGACGACATGCGAGCTGCCTTCGACGAATCCGGGGACATCGAGGAGACCCTGGGCCGGCTGGAGGAATCCCTGGCTACCCAGGAGGCCGACATCAAACGTCAGCGCGCGGCCGTCGGGCGCCTGCGGGCTGTGGGCAGCCCGCAGGGCCTGCTCTCCGAGCTGGTGACGGATCGGCTCAGCCACCTGCCCCCTGGCGCATTGCGCACCTCCGACCTGGAGTCCCTGCTGGTCACGGAACGGATCTTCGGTCCGCTCGGCTCCGCAATACAGGCCAGCGTGTACATCGTGCTGGCCACCCATCCCGATCTACGGGCCGAGGAGGACCGTCTCGACGAGGCCGAGGCCGCCCTCGACGACGGCGTCGACCCCGATGACCCGCGCGTCGAGGAAATCGCCGTACAGCGATACACCCACCACATGGCCCTCATGCAGGCCATCACGGCAGCCGGGCTGGACACCGCCGATGACGAGCTCTTCGAGACCTACGACGCCGACCTGGCAGAGGAGGAGGACACGCGGATGGGCGCCGCGGAGGCGATCACCAAGATGCCCTACGACTTCTCTCCTGCCCGGCTGCGCTGCATGGAGCGCGTGGCACAACTCGTCGGCCAAGACGCCTGCGCAGACAGTTGATCGCCTGTGCCCGGTACCGACCTGGCCGGCATCCCATCGCGTCCACCTGTACGTGACCGGCCACATCAGGAACCGGTCAATCCGAAACCGAGAGTGACATCTCAACTGGCCGTACATGGGGATTCCGGAGGCTCTGTCGCGATTTTCGTGAAACTTGAGATGTCGATCTTGGCGGCTCGTGATCATTCCAGGTGTTCGTTGATGATCTGTTCGCCGTCCTCTTCCCGCACTTCGCCCTCTTGCACGTCGAGTTGATCCGGGCGACGGGCCGTACCGTCCGGATCCAGGCGCGAGGGCGGGAGCCGTCGGCGGTCTGTCCCGGCTGCGGCACGGTGTCGGAGCGGGTGCACAGCGGCTACGAGCGGAAGATGTCCGACACCGCGATATCGAACCAGCAGACCGTCCTTCACCTGCGGGTTCGCCGGTTCTTCTGCGGCAGCTCGAACTGCCCGAAGAAGACGTTCGCCGAGCAGATCCCGGGGCTGACCTTCCGGCACGGCCGGTGCACTACGCTGTTACGCACCGTCCGGGAGGCCATCGCGCTGGCCCTCGGAGGCCGGGCCGGCGCCCGCCTCGCCGAGCTCCAGGAGATCGCCGTCGGCAAGGACGCGATGCTGCGGCTCATCCGTGCCTTGCCCGACCCCGAGGTCGGCCGGGTGCGGGTCTTGGGCGTCGACGACTTCGCACTCAAGCGCGGCCACCACTACGGCACTGTTCTGATCGACATGGAAAACCGCAGGCCAGTGGGCCTGCTACCCGAACGCTCCGCCGACGCGCTGGCCGACTGGCTCACCCGCCACCCGGGCGTCGAGGTCATCTGCCGTGACCGGGCCCGCTACTACGCCGAAGGCGCCGATCAGGGCGCTGCCGACGCGGTCCAGGTCGCTGATCGCTTTCATTTGTGGCAGAACCTGGGCGACGCCGCCGAGCGGCTCGTCGCCCGGCTCCGGCCGCAGTGGGTCCCGTCCCCGCCGGAGAAACCCGAGGTCACCGTGCCGGAGAAGCCCGAGGGACTGCGGGCCCAGCGCATCCGCGAACGTCACGCCGCGGTGCACGCGCTGATGGACAAGGGGATGAGCATCGGCGGCATCGTGGCCGAACTCCGTCTCGACCCGAAGACCGTCCGCAAGAACATGCGCGCAGCCACGGCGGACGAGCTGATCGGTGCCAGCCCCACCGGCAGGCAGAGCAGCCTCGACGGTCATGCCGCCTACCTCGCCGCCCGCTGGGCCGAGGGCTGCACCAGCACCAGCCGCCTCCACCGCGAACTCGCCGACCGCGGACTGACCGTCAGCGAACGGACCGTCCGCCGCTTCCTCCTGCGGCTCCAGGAGAACGCCAAACCCACCACCTGGCCGCCGGTCCCGAAGGTCCGGGAGGTGACCACCCTGATCCTCACCCACCCCGACAACCGGCCCGAATCCGACCGCGTCGTCCTCAAGGAACTCCGCGACCGCAGCAGCGACTTGGACGCCGCCTGTCAGCTCGTCGCGCGGTTCGCCGAGATCCTCGTCCACCGTCAGGGCCGGGAAAAGCTCAAGCAGTGGACCGACGATGCCGAGCAGAGCCAGCACCCTGAGCTGCGAGGCTTCGCTTCTGGGCTCCGCAAGGATTGGGACGCGGTCATGGCCGGCCTCACCCTGCACTGGAACTCTGGCGCCGTCGAAGGCCACGTCAACCGCATCAAGATGCTGAAACGGCAGATGTTCGGCCGCGCGAAGCACGACCTCCTCCGCAAACGCGTACTCCTCACCCGATGAAGATCAACAAGAGGGATCACGGAAATCGCGACAGAGCCATTCCGGACTGGCCGCTGACAGACACCGGCGAGGGCGGGGGAGCGGGAGGTCGGTTCCGCGCTCCTGACGGCCTCTCGGCTCCCGTGTCCGATACTGCTCGTGATCAATGGTGGTGTGCGTCGGCTCAAGGACAGCCAGGGAAGAATGAGCGGCATGACACGTCTCCGGGGTCCGTTCGGCAGATGGGATCCCGCATCTCTGAGCGAGGTCGTCGCGAGGTTCTCCGGCTTGGAGTCCTGCTGGTGGGTAGCTGGGGGTTTCGCGATCGAGCTCGCGGTGGGCCGCCGGATCCGGAGCCATGGAGACTTCGATGTCCTGCTGCTGCGGCGTGACCAGCTCGTGGTCCAGCAGGCTCTGCCGGGCTGGCAATGGTGGGCCGCCGATCCGCCGGGAAGCCTGCGTCCGTGGGCGCCGGACGAGATCCTGTCCCTGGGGGTTCATGACATCTGGTGCCGAGCCGGGGCCGACGATCCATGGCGCATCCAGATCATGATCGACGAGTCCCGCGGCCAGGAGTGGGTGTCACGGCGTGACCCTCGGGTGCGTAGGCCGATCAGCACGCTGGGGATGACCTCGGCTGACGGTGTTCCCTTTCTCGCCCCGGACGTGCAGCTCTACTACAAAGCCAAGACACCTCGGCCCAAGGACGAAGAGGACTTCGACGCCGTGCTGCCCGTGCTCACGGATCGGCAGCGACGCTGGCTCGTCGACGCGATCTCCAAGACGTACGGACCTCATCCCTGGATCAAGCGCCTGCAGGCGTAACCCCAAGGCCGGTCCACCTGGCAGGTGCCTCACCGGTGCCTCACCGGTGCCTCACCGGAGCCGTGGACATCGTCGTTTGTGGTCGCCGGGTGCGTAGTTCTTCCAGGGGCTCCGGCGGCGGTGGCGACATGGGTGGTGCTCTTGCCGTGGAAGCCGAGCGCCTGGGCAATGACGAACGCCGGCGGCCGGTCCTCGGCCTCCAGCCGCCGCCCCACGATCCGGCGGACTACCGTCCAGGCGCGCTGCTCCGGAGAAGGGGCCCGGCGGACTCGGAGCCATCGGCTCCGGCAGCTCAGGCCCCTTCGGCCGATGACCCGCCCACGAAGAAGGCGCTATCGAGAACGGCGGCCCCGCCGGAAGGCGGCTGGTCAGTCGCTCAGGGTTCCCCGGTAGCCGACAGGCCCTTCGTTCGGGAACTGAGCGGTGCCCTCGAAGCGGCTGCCGTCGTCGAAGAAGGTGACGCTGCCCGACCCGGCGTTGGGGCTGTGCCAGGTGACGCTGGTCCCCGTCGCGGGGCCGCCGTTCTGCGGGACGACCTCCTCGCGGTTGCCGATGCTGATGCTGAGGGGCTCGTCCTGCTGCCAGCCCCCTCCGCCGGTGAAGATCTCCGTGTTGAACGTGGCCATGCCCTTCTCCCTTCCGATCATCGACCGCCCCGAGGGCGCGGTCCGATGAGTGAGAACCTCACTCCTGGATAGGGGCTCGGACTCGCGGTACACCTGTCCCCCGGTCGACCGACGGCCGAGGACATCCGCGCTCGCCGTGCCGGAGCAGGCGCTAAGGCCCTGGCGGTGACGGAGGACCGGCCTCGGAGGGCCGTTGAGCACCTGGCGGCACTGGTGTCGAGCCGACCGACCACGGACTCGGTCGGTCTCGCGGTCGGCTGACCCGCAAGATCCACCTGGCAGTCGAGCAGGGGCAGAGGCCGCTGGCGGTGGTGATCACGGCCGGTGTGACCGCGAGTGGATTCGCGGTCGGCCTCAGCTTGTTGGCGCGGACCCGGCGCAGGCGTCGGCGATGGCCTGAGTATCCCAGTAGAACGGACGGACCTCAGTGATCTGCCCGTCCTTGACTGTGATCGTTTGCAGGATTGGGAAGCTGAGTTGACGGCCGGTCGCACGAGCGCGAGCACGGACCTGAGTGAGCACGACCGCGGTCTCACCGGTGGCAAGAAACTCCTGCTCCACCATGTCGAACGTTTCCCAGGCCTGTCCCATCGCGAGGAAGAACTGCGTCATTCCGTTGTGCCCACGCCAGGTGCCTCCGTATGGCAGAGCATCTGCCTGATGCAGCTCGACATTCGGTGCGAAGAAGGGGGCGAGCAAGTCGAATGAAGCCTCGCCGGGGCCTCCGGTCGCCAGGTACTCCGCCTCAGCCGCATACATACCGGTGAGGACGGTTACGGAGTCTGTAGTGGATGGCATCGTCATGTCGCCAGCATGACCGGCGAAGGCTCACCGTGCTGGCGGGGATCAGACATCACGGTCGGCACTTTCGCAACAGGCCCTCAACGTGTCATTTAACCTTCGTCGGTCTGGTGCCACTCCGCTGTGGCTTCATGAGCCGCGAGTTCCTCCGGGTTGCCCAGGAAGGCAGGACCGCAGTCAGCCGGAAGGCGCTGGACCACCATGGCGATGGCCTCCTGTGCTGTAGCTGCCGGGCCGACTGTCCGGCTTCGAAGAGGGCCGGAGACCCAGTAGGTATCCCCAACAGCGGGCTGAATGTAGAGAATGCCCCAGGTTTGCCGCAATCCCGCCCCACCATGCGCTGGCCGGCCGATGCAGCCCGCACGCAGATCATGAAATATCGCTGGAGCTTCGGCAGGTCCGGAGACGGCGAGAGTCCCTCTGCGAGTATCAGCACACCCGCTCGTATTCGACCTGGTCAAGGGGGGTCCCATCGCCAAAGTCATGGGTGCGTGCGGTGCCGCGCTCGGTGAAGCCGCACTTGGCGTAGAAGTGACGGGATCGCGGGGTGTCGCGCAGCGTCCACAGGTGCACCTGGGCGAACTTGTCGTTGCGTAGATGGCGCAGTGTCTCGGTCATCAACGCGGCGGCGACACCGCTGCCCCAGCTGTCGGGGTGGCTGTAAAAGGTGAGGATCTCGGCAAGACCGGGCCGAGCTGAGGATGGGCCGAAGGCGGACATCGCCAGTGGACGACTGTCGTGTTCGGCTAGCAGGATCGTCCCTGCTCCCTGTGCGAGCCTTTTGTGCCATCGTGTTCGTCTGCTCTGGACCGCACGTGCGGCGAACTCCGGAGCGAAGAAGGGGGCATAAGCCGCCTCCCAGGCAGCGGCGTGGATCTCGCCGAGGACGTCCCCGTCGTACTGGCCAGCGCGACGAACTGTGAACATGCGATCAGCCTATTGGCAATGCCTTCCTGGCCGCTTCGGAATTCAGGCCGAGCTTCCGCAACGCATATGGCGTTTTGTGAGGCTCCGAGCATTCGTTGCGGGCCATGGGTGCCGACTGTGTAGGGCGCCGCCGGATCCCGCGGCCATCGTGAGCTCGAGCGCCAGAGGGCGTGTGGTGGTCGGGTTGGTCTCGGCCCCAGGTCGTCCACTCGCCGTGGAGAGGACCGACCGTGACCTCGGACCACCACATGTTGTGGCGTCGTTCCGCTCACCGGCGCGGGTCGCTTCCGCGCGGCGTCGGTGCAGTAGACATCCTTGCCCGGCAGGCGGCCGATGGCCAGGAAGCCAACGGTGGCCTTGTCGGCGCAGGCGGAACCCGCGTCGTAGACGTAATGCCCGCCGTTGTCGACGCCGACGAAGGCGGAGCGGCCGATCAGGGCGCCGCTGCCGGCCGACTTGTCCCTGCCGGGTGAGGTCTTCGGGGCGATCGTCGCGGCGACGGCCCCTGCAACCCGGGACGTGGGAGAGGTGCCCGGCCCCGTCAGTCGCGCTTCGCTGATGCCCCGACTCGCAAGCCGTCGACGAGCAGGTCGAGCATCCGCCCGGCCTGCTCACGGTCTTCGGTCGCGAGGAAGATCCCTACCAGGGTGCTGACGACGTCGTCGGGACGCACGTCTGCCCGGAGCGTGCCCTCCCGCGCCCCGGCGGCGATCAGTGCTCCGACGGCGCCGTTGATGTTCGCCCGCGCGCGGGCGGAGGCAGCCGTGCCCTCGGCGGTGATCGCCTTGAGCGTCTCGGCCATGCCGCGCTTGGTGGCGATGAAGTCGGCGTAGTCGTCCATCCATGTGCGCAGTGCGGTGACGGGCTCGTGCTCGGCGAGCAGCGGCTCCACGCGGGAGCACAACTGCGCGCGCTCGGCGCGATAGACCGCCTCGATCAGCGCCTCGCGGGTCGGGTAATGCCGGTAGAGCGTGCCGATCCCGACGCCGGCCTCGCGGGCGACGGCCTCCAGGGTCGGCGTCTGTCCGGCGGTGAAGGCGCCGCGGGCCACCTCGAGGAGGCGGTCCCGGTTGCGCTGGGCGTCGGCCCGCAGGCGTGGTTCACGGTCGACAGCAGCCATGAAACGGAGGCACCTCCGATTGTGATACGTTGCGGAGGTCCCTCCGCTTAATCGTGAGCCTACCGTCCCACGGGAGTCCCACCATGACCACCACCCGCACCACTTCGGACGCACGCCCACACCCCGGCGGGCTCACGTCTCTCGCCGGACGTCCCGTCTCCCGCATCGGCTACGGCGCGATGCAGCTCGAGCACGGCGACGACGAGCGCGCCCTCGCCGTGCTGCGCCGGGCCGTCGAGCTGGGCGTCGACCACATCGACACCGCCGAGTTCTACGGAGCGGGCCGCGTCAACGCGCGCATCCGAGCCGCCCTGCACCCCTACCCCGAGCACCTGGTGCTGGCCAGCAAGGTCGGTGCCACCAGCGACCCGAACGGCCAGTACGGTCTACGCCCGGCGCAAAAGCCCGCCGAACTGCGCTCCGAGCTGGAGGCGAACCTGCGCACGCTGGGCGCCGAGCGCCTCGACGTGGTCAACATCTACCCGATGTACCGGACGCAAGGAATCCCCGCCGGCCAGCGGGTCGACTTCGACGATCAGCTCGCCGAGCTGATCGCCCTGCGCGACGCCGGGCTGCTCGGCGGAATCGGCCTCAGCCACGTCGACGCCGACCAGCTACGGCACGCCCTGCCGGCCGGTGTCGTCTGCGTACAGAACGCCTACAGCCTCGTCGACCGTTCGTCCGAGCCCGTTCTCGCCCTCTGCCGCGAGCACGGCATCGCCTGGGCGCCGTACTTCCCACTCGGATCGGGGTTCCCGGAGCTGCCGAAGGTCGCCGACCAGCCTGCCGTGCGGGAGGTAGCGACGCGGCTGGGCGCAACCCCGTCCCAGGTCGGGCTGGCATGGGTGCTCACCCGGGGGCCGCAGACACTTCTCATCCCCGGCACCCGCAGCATCGACCACCTCGAGGAGAACCTCGCTGTCGGCGACGTCATGCTCGACGAGGAGGCGCTGGCAGCGCTGGAGGGATAGCCCGCGCTTCCAGCGCTCCTGGACGGCATTGGCCGCTCGGCGCCGATGTCCGGACGTGGCAGCCTGGCCCGGCGCTCGCCACCGTGCCCGCACCCCGGGCTGCTCCGGTTCAGCCCAGCGCGTCCATCAGGGCGGTGACATAGGCATCCAGGCGCTCCTCCACGGCTCGCGTCGTCAGCTCTGTCCTCCCTGCTTCCCGCCATGGCCGCGACACCAACCGCACTTCTTCCGAGAACGCCAGCCCGTCCCGCACCTGCCAGTACAGCCGCTCGCTCGCGGTCGCGGCCAGCACCCCGCCGGCCTCCTCATACGCCTCAGCGAACCGCAGACCCCACGCCGGGCCGTGCAGTACCGCGAGATTGGTGGAGCAGTGCGCCACATCGAGATCCGCCGGGCCCCAGGAGGTCGCTGCCCAGTCGACGACGCCGGTGATCCGGGCACCTGCCGGCCCTGAGGGCTCCACGTCGAACAGCACGTTGCCGGGCTGGAAGTCCCGGTGCAGGAATCGCCCTTCATAGGGCGGTGCGGGCCTGCGGATCACGTCGATCGCCGCAGCCCATGCGGCCGCGTCGGCGCCCTTCGGAGTGACGACGGTGTCGGCGGTCGTCAACGCCACATATCCCCGGGGCCGCTCGGTGGGTCGCAATGCGTGGATCGCCACGAGTTGACGGGCCAGTAGAGGGACGCGCGTCTCCAATCCCTCATCGTCGAGGACCGTCCGGCCCGCCAGATGTGTCATCAGGAGCGACGGATACTCGCAATGCGCGGCGGTCGGATCAGCCGCGACCAGTCCAGGAGCCGACACGCTGGTCCCCGTGAGCAGGGTCAGAGCGTGGGCCTCCCTGCTCAGCAAGTCCTCGGCGCGCTCCCTGTAGAACGGGTCGACGAAGGCCCGCAGCACCAGGTCACGGGTACCTCCATCCCGTGTGCTGATGGTCAGCCTCCGCATTTCGGCGGTGATGCCGCCGTGCAGTGCCTCTGTTTTGACGATCCGTTCGCCGGTCTTCAGGTGCCGGTTCACCCAAGCCAGGGTCAACGGTCGGACGGCCGCCGCCTCATCGTGGTTGGTCACCGTGCCACCCAACATCCGGACGCCGGCATGCGCAAAGGCTTTTCTTGGAGGCGATGGCAACACTGCTCTGCTGCTCTCGCGGCTGTCGCAGGCACCGTTCAGGTACTCGCATCGAGCCGAGGACGCCTGTAGGGCTTGTAGGGGGCCAGTCGGCTGGGCCGGGGCTGGTTCTCCCGGAGAGTGTCCTGCCCCTGCCACAGGGAGAACCGGTCGGCGACCTGGATCACGGTGGGCGCACCGAGCCGCGCGCCCTCGGCGTAGGCACCCGCTCGGTGGCCCGGCTGAATTGGGGGAGGGGTCCTGAAACGATCTCGCTGGTCATCGGAAGGCGATCTCTTCGCATCGGGCGACGCTTCGGCGGATCGAAGCGCGGTCGAGGCCGAGTAGCGCCGTGAGCCACATGCCGTTTTGAACGATGTCGATGTCGGCGGCCCGCTTGTTCGCCTCGGTCCTCGGCAGCTCCGGCCGGGCGGTACGGATCAGCGTCGCCAGGGCCTTTCGGTAGCGCCTCTGGGCGGCTGTGTTGATCTCTCCGAAGACCGGGTGAACCTGGGCGAGCGACCACAGCTGCAGGCGCAGGGAGAGATACTCCGTCGTCAGGAATTCGGACCTGGCAACACGACGGAGGACCGCCCGGAGGTTGTCCTCCGGGGTCTTGGCCGGATCCGGGGCGACCATGGCCATGTCCTGTCTCTCGATGCGGCGCAGGGCTGCGCAGATGAGAGTGTCCTTGTCGCCGTAGTAGTAGTTGACCAGCCCCAGTGAGACGCCGGCTTGCCGCGACACCGCACGCATGCTGACACCCGAGATTCCCTGCTGTGACAAGAGGGTGAGAACGGCGTCGAGGATCTGCTCCTCCCGGTCGAGCTTCTTCTCATGCTCCGCAGTCGTGTCGCCCACCCGCATGAGACTAGCCGCTACTGGACCAGACCACGCATGGACCACCCCGCGTCGACCTCGTGTCCACGCACCGGCGGCCGGTCCGAGGTACGCGCTCGGCGACAGCCACGGGCCGCCCCATCCGTCGTCGCGCTGCGTGTGCGGGCACGCAGGCGGCCCGCTCGTCGCATCGGGTGGGCGCCGGTTGCCACGGTCCGGTCGGTGGCTCTGCTGCTCGTCGGGGTTCGAGGAGATCGACATCGCCGGCATCCCCGACATCCCCGATCTTCCCCGGGCCGTTGTCGGTCAGCCTGGGGTCCGGGAAGGTGCCGAGCCGACTGATCGTGTCGGTGATCTCTTCCGTCCATGGCCAGTGGCGGGCGTGGCTCCGGGTCGAGACAGTGTGCCGGCGGTGGTGCTGGCGGGGTCGGCACCACCTGCGGTCACCTCGTCACCCAACCGCTCGCTCCCGGTCTGCTGGATCCAGACCGGCCTTCGGAGATGGGTCGTGGTCTCGGACATAGACGGTGACTCGCGCCCCGTTGACATGGGTTGTTCCGTACTCGCGGAAGTGGCGCCGCAGGGTGCTGGTTTTCGCTTGCTCCCGCGGGTTGGCCGGCGAGTGCGCACCCGCTGGGTCGCGGACCGTGACGATCCGGTCGAATTCCAGCATGCGTGCCGCAATGTCCCGGGCGGGAAGCTCGACACCTGCGAGTGTGTTCGACGAAACGGGATCCTGCGCCAGGGCCAGATCCGTCAGGAAACGGGTGTCCTCGGGGTCGGCCGCGGTCAAGATCCGGTGCTGGCCGGAGAGATAGAGCAGTCCGTCGCCGGGACGGCCTTCCTTGCGTACGGCGGCGCCGATGGCGGTGACGTCATTGCTCCGGCTCTGGGGAGTCCTCAGCGATATGCTCGGCTGGACGAGCGCGGCCAGTACGGCAACCGCCGCGATCCACACGTTGCGGCGAGACTGCTGCCGCCGGTGGAAGTAGTCCATCCAGGCGCCCAGCAGCAACGCACCTCCGATACTGCTGTAGAGCACGTACCGGTCGACGAAAATGGGCTTGACCGGTGAAGCGATCAGCAGCAGAAAGGTCGGAAGCACAAGAATCGGCACAGCCAGCACGGAAAGCCGCACGGGCCCCCTCACCCCCAGGGGCGCTCGGGCACACGCCACGCCCAGGACCGCCACCACCAGGACACCACGAAGCCGCACCGGTCCGCCGATCCAGGACACCTGCCCCGACTGCCCCGCACTCCAGATCGCCAGCGGCAACAGCCCGGCCACAATGCCCGCGGCAGCCGCACTCCACGCCCTCAGCACCGCTCGTGGAACACGGGAGACGACCAGCGTGACGCCGTGTGCGACCAGGGCGAGGACCGCGAACTCATGGAGCAGACAGGCCAGCAGCATGGTGGAGCCATAGACCGCCCACCGCCACCGGGCGCGATGCGGGACGCTGACCACGAGCGCATAGGTGGCCCAGGTGACCAGGGCACAGACCATGGCATACGAGCGGCCTTCCTGGGCGTATTTCTGTACCTGGGGAAGGAGCGAAAACACCAGCCCGGCCAGCAGCCCGGCACGGGGTCCCGCCAGGCGTAGTGCCAGAAGCCCGACTCCGCTCGCCGCCGCGGACATCGCCAGCACAGACGGCAGCCGCAACGTCAGCAGCCCTCCGCCGAAGAGACCGAAGATCTCATGCATCACGGCGTAGTAGAGGGCATGGACCAGATCAACATGGTGGGCGGTGTGCCATATCTGCGAAAGATCGCGGTGCGCGAGCTGATAGGTGACGGACTCGTCCCCCCACATGGTGTTCTTCCTGCGGATACCCCAGAGCCCCAGAGCGATGGTCAGCGACGAGGGCGCGATGACGACAACGGCTTTGGCCGGGCTCGGTGATTGTCGACGGGCGAGTACGGGAGGGGAAACCGTCCTGGCCACGGCGGGGCCACGTTCAGCAACGGACATCGGCGACAGGGCCTTTCAGCAGTGGCGAAGACACCGCGCCAGCGTGCCCGGACCTCATTGACGGGATGCTGACCCAACCTGACCGGCCGATCAGGAAGGCGGGCCGGCACTGTGCGAGGCTGCACCACATGCGCATCCTGGTGGTCGAAGACGAGGTTGACCTTGCCCACACCCTGCACACCGGTCTGACCGCCGAGGGCTACAGCGTCGACCTCGCCCATGACGGCCGGCATGGACTGTGGATGGCCCGGACCGGCGAATACGCCCTTGTCGTACTGGACTTGATGCTGCCCGGACTCAACGGCTACAAGGTCTGTGCCCAGCTGCGCCGGGAGGGCAACGCGACCCCCATCCTGGTACTCACCGCCAAGGACGGGGAGTGGGATCAGGCAGAGGCCCTGGACACGGGGGCCGATGACTACCTGGCCAAACCCTTCTCCTACATGGTGCTCGTCGCACGGCTGCGGGCCCTGGTCAGACGAGCCGCCACGGTCGCCCCGCCCGTCCTTGCCGTGGGCGACCTCTCGTTGGACGTCGCCGGCCGGGTCTGCCGCCGGGCCGGGGCCCGGGTGGAACTCACACCCCGGGAGTTCGCCGTGCTGGAGCTGCTGGCCCGCCGGGCGGGCCAGGCGGTCTCCAAAACGGATCTGCTCTATCACGCGTGGCCCGACGAAGCCCAGGATCCCAACCTGGTGGAGGCGCGCGTCAGCGCCCTCCGCAAGAAGGTGGACGCCGCGTTCCACCGGAAGTCCCTGCAGACCGTACGGGGTACCGGCTACCGGCTGGTGGACGACCGTGAACGCGGCTGAGCCGCGACGCCGCTGGTGGCCGCGTTCGGTACGAGCCCGCGCGGCCCTGGCCGCCGCCGTCACCGCCGCCGTGATCCTGGTCGGCATCGGCTGGTGGGTACACCGCGAGGTCTACCGCCAGAGCACGCAGATCGCCGAAGAACAAGCCCGGAAGCATCTCCTCGCTCTCGTCGATCAGTTGAACGAGGGGGTGGTTCCCGTTCGCAGAAGCGCGGTGCCGTACGAGGTCGTCGCGACCGGCCGACGCTCCGCTGTCGCCCGCGGCGGAGGCATGGACAACTTCGATCCCGGCACCCGCCATGTGCTGCCCGCCCCATCCGCGCTCTCCGCCGCCCCACCGGATGACAATGCGGCCTGGTCCTATACGGTCCGGCCCATCCGCATACCGTTGCGCCGCGACTACGACCCCGGGAACGGATTCGACGTGGCCGGCGGGACCTACCCGGTCTTGTACGCCGATATCTGGGCCGGTGAACTGAGCAGTGACAAAGCCGCCGCTCTGGGCGTCACCGCCGACGCCACGCTGCGGGCCTACGTGGTGGTGCTTCCGGACACCGCCGAGGCAATCACCAAGACCACGGACGGCCTGCTGCTGCGGGCCGGGCTCGTCAGCCTCGTACTGATCGCCGCCGCCGCCTACTTCACCGTCCGCATCGCGCTGCGGCCGGTCGAAGCCATCCGCGTCCTCACCGCCTCGGTCACCCCGAACGACCCTCGCGAACGCGTCACCGTCCCCGCCACGGGACACGAGATCACCGCCCTGGCCACCACCATCAACTCAACCCTCCAACGCCTCGACACCGCCGCCGCCCAGCAACGCCGCTTCGTCGCGGACGCCGCCCATGAACTGCGCAGCCCCCTCACCACACTGCTCGCCAGCCTGGAAGTCGCGCTCGCCTACCCGGAACGCACCGACTGGCCCGCCACGGCCACCACCGCCGCACGACAGACCCGCCGCCTCCACGCCCTCGCCGAAGACCTGCTGCTCCTCGCCCGCCTCGACACCCGCACCCCCACAGCCGACCCCGAAACCGTCGACCTGACGGCCCTCGCCTCCCGGCTGACCGAGCAATACCCCCTCACCGAACGACCGTTGACCCTCACCTGCGACAGCACCGCCCCCGCACACGCACACGGAAACCCCGACGAATACGAACGGCTGCTGCGCAACCTCATCGACAACGCCGCCCGCCACGCCGCACACCGCATCCAGATCACCATCCGAAACCAGGACGCCTGGGTCGTCCTCACGGTGCACGACGACGGACCGGGCGTGCCCACCGAGGACGCCGAGCGCATCTTCGAACGCTTCGTCCGGCTCGACGACGCCCGCTCCCGCGACCACGGCGGCACCGGCCTGGGCCTCGCCATCGCCCGCGACCTGGCCCACCGCCACCGAGGCACCCTCACCCTCACCCCTCGGACCCTCGGAGCATGCTTCCGGCTATGCCTTCCCCAAGCCCCCGCCCCGGCCGAGGAATGACGCGCTTCATTGAACGATTGTCCAGTTTCTGGGGTGGCGCTGCGGATAGCTAAGCCGGACTTTCGACGCGTGTGAACCGGCGCCCATCCAACAGTCGTTTTCCCTGCTCAGGGCGATCCCATGCGGCCGCTGACCCGGGCGGGGCGCGGTACGACCTCCGACGACCACCGACCGAAGGATTGAACGGTCGTCCAATCCGGCCTATCTTCCGGGACATGGCTACTCTCACCGCGGAAGAGGCCGAGACGATCGCCTCCGGCTATGACCAGGATCCCGCGAACTCCATGTCCCTCCGGTCTGAGGCCTACACCGACCCGAAGTGGCACACAGTGGACCTCGAGGCCATTCTCGGCCGCACGTGGCAGTGGGTCTGTCATGTGGAGAAGCTGACGCGGCCGGGCAGCTACGTGACCACGACCGTCGCCGAGCTGCCGGTGGTCGTGATCCGCGACCGGTCGAAGCGGCTGCGCGCCTTCTACAACGTCTGCAAGCACCGGGCGCACGAACTCCTGTCGGGCGAGGGAACGACGCGCACCATCGTGTGCCCGTACCACGCGTGGACGTACGACCTGGGCGGCGCCTTGGTGGGGGCACGGCAGACGGCCAGGATGGACACCTTCGACAGGTCGGGGATCTGCCTCGACCGGATCCAGGTCGAGGAGTTCTGCGGCTTCGTCTACGTCAACCTCGACCCGGCGGCCCGGCCCCTGGCGGAGCAGGCTCCCGACCTCGCCGCCGAGATCACCCAGCGGGCACCGGACATCGCCGGGCTCACCCATGCGAGGCGTCTGAACTACGACGTCAAGACCAACTGGAAGAACGTCATCGACAACTTCCTGGAGTGCTACCACTGCCACATCGCGCACAGGGAGTTCGTGTCGCTCGTGGACATGGACACCTACGACGTGCAGACCCACGGCATCTGGTCGAGCCACTTCGCGGACGCGGGCACGTCCGAGAACATCGCATACGACGTGTCCGGCGCGACCGTCAAGGAGCACGCGGTGTGGTGGCTGTGGCCCAACACGTGCCTGCTGCGCTACCCCGGGCGGGGCAACTTCATGATCTTCCAGGTGCTGCCGGCCGGGCCCGACCGAACCGTGGAGACCTGGGACTTCTTCCTGGAGAGCCCGGAGCTCAACGAGGCGGAGGAGCAGTCGGTGCGGTACATCGACGAGGTGCTGCAAGTGCAGGACATCGGTCTGGTCGAGAGCGTCCAGCGCGGCATGGGCACGCCCGCCTTCGACCAGGGCCGGATCGTCTACGACCCCGAGCGGGCACCGGGGCTCTCCGAGCACGGTGTGCACCACTTCCACGGCCTCGTCCTCGAGGCGTACCGCACGCTGGCGGGCGGCACGAGCACGTCCTGATCGCCCGCGCGCGATCCGCGTACCGGCAAACCCGACCCCCGGCCGGAACTGTTCAAGCACGGCGTCCGCAGCTTCCTCCTCGGCCGCCTCTTCGCCCCCCCCGGCACGTGGTGGTCGTCTGGATGCCGGGTGGGGGTGTCGCTAACCCCCTTCGGGGCCCTGGGGCTGGCCCCCGTGCGGCCGGGGTGTTGACGCCATGGTGCCGCATGGTCCCCGGTCCGTACGTTTAAGCAGGTCAGAGCCTTGCTGGCCGATTCAGGACCGGAGTCCTCCATGCCTCAGACCACCGCGCCGTCTACATCCGCCGCACCCGTCGGCGCCACCACGCAGCAGGGGAGTGAGTTCACTCCCCTGCTGCGGAAGGTCAGGGGACAGGGGCTGCTGGAGCGCCGCAAGGGCTGGTACGCGCGGATGATCGCCGTGAACCTCCTCGCCCTGGCCGCCGTGGTGACGGGGTTCGTCCTGGCCGGGGACACCTGGTGGACGCTGCTGCTCGCCGCGCCGCTCGCCATCCTGTCCGCCCGCACCGCCTACGTCGGCCACGACGCCGGGCACGCCCAGATCGCCGTCGGCCGCCGGGCGAACCGCGCCATCGGACTGCTGCACGGCAATCTGCTCCTGGGCATGAGCTACGCGTGGTGGAACGACAAGCACAACCGGCACCACGCCAACCCCAACCACATCGAGAAGGACCCCGACGTCGGCGCCGGCGCACTCGTGTGGACCGCGGAGCAGGCCGCTGTGCGCCGCGGATTCGCCCGATGGGTCACCCGCCACCAGGCCTGGCTGTTCTTCCCGATGCTGCTGCTCGAAGGCATCGCCCTGAAGGTGAGCAGCGTCCAGGACCTGCGGCGGCAGCCGATGCGCGAGCGGGCCGTCGAGGGCGCGCTGCTGGCACTGCACACGGTCGGTTACGGCGCCCTGCTGCTCACCTGCCTGCCGGTGGGCAAGGCCGTCGCGTTCGCCCTGCTCCATCAGGCGCTCTTCGGGCTCCACCTGGGAATGGCCTTCGCACCCAACCACAAGGGCATGGACATGCCCGACCCGGCGGGCGAGCGCTGGGGCCATCTGCGCCGCCAGGTCCTGACCTCGCGGAACGTCCGGGGCGGGCCGGTCACGGACTGGCTCCTCGGCGGGCTGAACTACCAGATCGAACACCACCTCTTCCCGAACATGCCCAGGCCCCACCTCAGGCTCGTACAGCCCCTGGTCCGGGAGCACTGCCGCGACCTCGGGCTCTTGTACACCGAGACCGGGCTGCTCGACTCGTACCGGCAAGGGCTGCGGCACATGCACACGGTCGGCGGTGCGGTCCGGCCCGAACCCACGATCTGAGCACGGTGGGATGCGCGCCGGGTGCGGACACACCAAAGGTCGCCGCCGCTGCGACAGCTGAAACCGCTTCACCGCACCGAGCAGGTCCAGCGGCTCAGTCCGACAGTTCCCACAGCAGCCGGTAATACATGATCCGCTCCGGGTCCGGTACCACCCCGTAGGCTTCGAGTAGCGACTCCTCCCAACCGGGACCGTAGTTCCACTGCGTACTCCATGTGGCGATGGCGAGGTCGGCCCAGCGGTCGGCGACACCGAGCGCACCGAGGTCGACATGGCCGCTGCACGTGCCGTCGTCGCCGATGAGGGTGTTCGGGGCGCAGGCATCGCCATGGCAGACGACCATCTCGTCGACCGGCGGGATGTCGGCGAGCACGCCGAGCGCACGCTCCACGGTCCCGATGTGCTGAAGGTCTTCATGCCAGTCCGCCGGATTGATCCGGCCCGCCGCCGCTCGTGGCCGAACCGTCTCCAGCCGCTGTTCGGCCGACCAGTCGAACGGGCAGTCCGCAACGGGCAGTTCCTCATGCAGGGCGCGCAGCCCAGTGCCGATGGCGCGTACTGCGGTCCGGGGGTCGCGCTTCCAGTAGTCGTCCACCGCCATGCGTCCGGGCAAGCCGGCTGTGACGATCCAGGACCCTGTTTCGTCCGCCTCCTCGTCGACTACGCGCGGCACAACAGTGAACGCCGCTGCCCAGCGCAAGCGCACCACCTCGGCCGAGAGGTCGATACCACTGTCGGGTGGCGTCCACTTCACAAACTGCTGCGCATCTCCCAGACCGATCCGAAACGTCAGGCCGCCGAGCTCGTTCTTCCACACGGCCCGCACCGGCCGCCCCGCCGCGAACTCGGTGACGATCCGTGGAAGCTCGACCGGTCCTTGAGGCGACGTGGCTATCACCGCGCCATTCTCGCCGGACCCGCCGGCAGCCGGTCAACCAGTTTTCCCGGACTCCGCCGCCAGCGGTTCGACCCGGATGAGACGCCGACACAGGCATCACCGCCGGTGGGTCGCCTCGTCTTGCGATCGGTCTTCCTCGTTCAGCGGGCCGTTCGCGGCTCCACCGTCCCGAAGTCCGTGCGTCAGCGCCCCGTATGCTCCTGCCCATGAGCACCGCACATCCTGCCCGCAGGCGCGACGGCGCCGCGACACGCGAGGCGATTCTCGCCGCCGCGGTCGTGGAGTTCACCGAGCACGGATACGCCGGGGCCGGGGTGCGTCAGATCGCCGAGCGGGCGGGCGTGACGGCGATGATGATCAACCGCTACTTCGGCTCGAAAGAGGGCCTGTTCGCGCAGGCCGTCGATCGTGCCTTCGCACCGCCGACCGTCGTCGGCGACGAACGCACCGGGTTGGCGGGGGCCATCGCCCACACGCTCGCCGAGCGCACCGCGTCCGGCGCCGAGCGGCTCGACCCGTTTCTCCTGCTGCTGCGCTCGGCACCGGATCCGGAGGCGGCGGACATCGTCCGGCAGGGCGTGGAAACCCATGTGGGCGCCCGCCTCGCGGGGCTGCTCGACGGATCGGACGCCGACCTCCGCGCGCAGCTCGCCCTCGCGCTGGTCGCCGGAACATGGCTGCTGCGCAGCGTCGTCGGTACCACCCCGCTCGTCACGGCCGACGACGGCCGCCTCGCAGCCCTCCTCGCCGATATGCTCGAACCGGTCATCCACGAGGCGGGCGGCACGTCTGTGCCCGGAACCGGTCTCGACGGCACCGACGGGTAGCCATCCGTCACCGGCACGCGGGATGGCGGGGTGTGCGCTCAGAAGGCGGAGCGGATGAGCCCGCCGTCGACGCGGATGGTGGCTCCGCTGACGTACTGGGCGTAGTCGCTGCAGAGGTAGGCGACGGCTGCGGCGATCTCATCGGGTTCGCCGAAGCGTTCCTGGTCGTTGGGGATGAGGGCCTGGACGGCGTTGGGCTGGATCTCGTCCCAGGTCCGGCCCCAGCCGCGGGCGGGCGCGATGCCGATGACGAGATCCTTGGTGGCTTCGACGAGGATCGCTCCGGGCGAGACGACGTTGGATGTGACGCCGGTGCCCTTGAGTTCGCGGGCGAGGGAGACGGCGAGGTTGTGCCGGGCGGCCAGGGTGGCGTTGTACTGGGGGTGGGTGTTCATCGGCTGGGAGGCGAGTCCGCCGCCGATGGTGACGACACGGCCCCAGCCGCGTTCGCGCATGGTGGGGACCAGGTGCTGGATCATGCGGACGCCTGAGACCACGTTGACGTTGTAGGTGTCGCGCCACTCCTCGGGGGTGGCTTCGGCCCAGGACAGGTGTCGGTAGAAGCCGGCGTTGTTGACCAGGATGTCGACGGGGCCGTCCGCGGTGGCGGCACGGGCGACGTCGGCGGCAGCGCGGTCGTCGGCAAGGTCACCGACGACCGCGCCGGCCGTCCCGCCACCCTCGCGGATCTCCCGCGCGACCTTCTCCGTGCGGTTCTCGTCCCGGCCGTGGACCACGATCGTGGCACCCTCGGCCGCCAGCAGCTTCGCGGTGGCCTCCCCGAGCCCCGCACTCGAACCTGTGACGAGCGCGCGCTTACCGGTCAGGTTGAGGTTCATCTCGTATTTCCCTCTCATGGGCCCGCTTCACACGTCCGCACTCTGCGGTAACGCGAAGTAACTCTCACGTAAGTATACAACTGTAGACTTCTTGTGGAGCGGGAGGAGACCGGGCACTGTCGACCGGCGTCAAGCCCGGGTTCCGGAACATCGCTCGCCTCACCGGCTGGCCCCGGTCTACGCCTTCTGGGCCGACCCGATCCGGTGCCCGCACCGTTGGAGCACGCCAACGCGTTGGGCCGGAACCGTGAGGGTGAACTTTTTCGGATTCTCGTGTGACGTAATCCGTCACGCTCGACGTCATCCGTACGTGCGTACCGGAACTGCGGGCGTTACACCTTCGTAACCCCGGGTGGTGCTGGATCACCCGGCTGTGACCTGGAGTGATGCAGGATTCCGTCATTGACGAGCGGAAAAGCGCTGATTAGCGTCCGCCCCATGACCCACCGAGCCCCCGTGGACACCATCGACGACCTGGACCGCCGTGTCATCGCGGCGCTCCAGCTCAACGGTCGCGCTCCGTGGGGCGCGGTGGCTCGTTGGGTGGGTACGAGCGAGACGACCGCCCAGCGGCGCTACAAGGCCCTGCGCGAGCGGGGAGTGCTGCGGGTCGTCGGCAGTCTGGAGCTGGACCGCACGCGGGAGGGCTCTTCCATGCTGGTCCGGGTGCAGGCCAGGCCCGGCCGCGGGCTGGACCTCGCGGACCGGCTCGCGGTCAGCCCGGACGTGCGCTTCCTGGCCGTCGTCACCGGTGCCGCCGATCTCATCGTCGATTTCGTTGCCCGCGACAACGAGGAGATGATGCGGATGCTCTTCACCGACCTGCCCGGGGCCGACCTGATCACCAGCACCGAGGCGGTCGCCGTCATCCGTGCGTTCACCTCCGCGTCGATGTGGGACACCGGGCTGCTGCCCGTTGAGGCGGCCGCGGACCTGCGGCCCGCCACCCTCGCGTCGTCGTGTGACCGCGCCGACTGGGACGAGGCGCCAAAAGCGCTGACCGGTCTGGAGCAGGAGGTTGCCGCGGCCCTCAAGGAGGACGGCCGCGCCCAGGTCAGCACCCTGGCCCGGAGCCTGGGCCACACCGAGTCCGGTGTCGCACGGGCCATGGACCGGCTCATCTCCCGCGGCATCCTGCAGTTCCGGACTCTCGTCGAACCGACCCTGCTCGGGTACGACGCGGAGTTCATGGTGTGGCTGTCGATCGAGCCCGACCGGCTCGACGCCGCGGGGCGGCAGCTCGCGCGGCATCCGGGAACCAAGTTCCTGTGCGCGGCGACCGGGCGCTTCAACCTCGTCGGACACATGGTTCTGCCCCGCCGCACCGATCTGTTGCGCTACACCAGCGACATCATCGGGGCACTGCCCGGACTGATCGCCTCCGACGTGACGTTGCACCTGGCCACCCTGAAGTACTCCTGGCACCGGATGGTCCGCGCCGCCTGAGCCCCCGGCCGGTTGTCGGGCACACCGCCCGGTGGCGGCCCCGCCGTACCGCCATCCGCCCTCTTCCCGTTCCCCGGTCCTTTTCCCGTTCCCCGATCCTTCTCGCCCCCCGATCCTTGTGGAGACCACCATGCCCACAGACGACTTCGGCCTGCCCTCGGAGAGCTGGCGCTGGCCCGAGCGCACCTGGCGCGGCCATATCGACGCGGTTCGCGCCGGACGGCGGCTGGTCCCCGACCGCTGGCCCGGCGGTGCCCGGGTCGCGGTCGCCCTCTCCTTCGACTCCGACCACGAGACGATCCCGCTGCGCGATGGCGAGACCAGCCCCGGCCGACTCGCCCAGGGCGAGTACGGCGCCCGTGCCGGCGCTCCACGGATCCTGGACCTCCTGGCCCGCTACGGCGTCCCGGCGACCTTCTTCATGCCGGCCGTCTCCGCCCTCGTCCACCCCGAGGAGGCCCGCGCCTATACCCGTGACGGCCACGAACTGGCCGTCCACGGATGGATCCACGAGCGCAACATGCTGCTGGACCGCGAGGATGAGAAGGAACTCACGGTGCGCGCCCTCGACACCCTCACCACGCTGACCGGCCGGCGCCCCGTCGGCATCCGCACCCCGTCCTGGGACTTCTCGGACTCGACCCTCGACATCATGCTCGAGCTGGGCTTTGCCTACGACTCCTCGCTCATGGCCGACGACGAGCCCTACGAGATCGTCGCCGAGGGCCGGCCCACCGGCCTGGTGGAGATCCCCGTCGACTGGATCCGGGACGACGCCCCGTACTTCACGATGGACCGCTACGGGTCCGTCCGCCCGCACAGCCGCCCGCGCGACGTACGGGAGATCTGGACCGACGAATTCGACGCCGCGTACCGGGACGGCGGCGTCTTCCAGCTCACCCTGCACCCGCACGTCATCGGTCACCGCTCGCGCCTCGTGGCACTGCGGGAACTTCTCGACCACATCGCCGCTCACCCCGGCGTCTGGTACGCGACGCACGCCCAGCTCGCCGACACGGCCCGTGGCGTGCTGCACGGCCGGACCGCGGCCGGTTCCGCCGCCGACACCCCGGAGCACACACCATGAACACCGGATCCGCCACGCCCACCGGCCCCCTGCGCGAAAACGGCGCCGCCCCCGCCACGCTCCGGCTGAGCCGCGCCCAGCGCAAGGCCATCGTCGCCGGCACCATAGGCAACACCGTCGAATGGGTCGACTGGGCGCTGTACTCCATCTTCGCCAAGATCATCGCAGATGAGTTCTTCTCCAAGAGCCACGGCGCGGTGGCCCTGCTGTCCACGCTCGCCGTCTTCGCCGTCGGATTCGTGATGCGTCCGGTCGGTGCGGCCGTGCTCGGCGCCTACGCCGACCGCCACGGACGCAAGAAGGGCATGACCCTCACGGTCGGCCTGATGGCGGGCGCCGGCTTCGTCATCGCGGTCACCCCGTCCTACGAAAGCATCGGCATCGCCTCGCCGCTGATCCTGCTGGCCTCCCGGCTCGTGCAGGGTTTCTCCGCAGGCGGCGAGTTCGGCTCCTCCTCCGCGTTCCTCGTGGAGTCGGCGGCTCGCGGCAGGCGCGCGTTCGCCGGGTCCTGGCAGCAGGTGTCGGTCGCCGGCGGCGTGCTCGTGGCCTCCCTCCTGGGCACGCTCGCCACCTCGACACTGAGCGACGACGCCCTGCACTCCTGGGGCTGGCGCGTCGCGTTCATCCTCGGCGGCCTGCTCGGACTGGTCGGCCTGTGGCTGCGGATCTCCGTGGCGGACACCGACTCCTTCGCCCAGGTCCAGGACGCCGGCCGCACCCGCGCCAATCCCGTCAAGGCCATGTTCGTGGAGCACCCCGCGGCCGCCCTGCGCGTCGCCGGCATCACCGTGGCGGGCACCCTCACCTACTACATCTGGGTCAACTACCTTCCTACGTACGCGAATCTGACCACCGGCATCCCACTGAAGACCGCGCTGCTGTCACAGACCCTCTGCCTGGTCGTCTTCGTCATCGCGTTGCCCCTCATGGGCGTGGTCTCGGACCGCGTGGGACGCAAGCCGACCATGGCCGCGTTCGCCGGCGGCTTCACCGTCCTGGCCTGGCCTCTGCTGCACCTGCTCGGCAACAGCTTTCTCAGCCTGTTCCTGGTCCAGCTCATCGGCATGCTGCTGATCCTCGGCTACTCCGCCAACTGCGCCGTCATCATGGCCGAGCAGTTCCCGCCGGAGGTACGCGCCACCGGTATCGCCCTGCCGTACGCCCTGGCAGTCGCGCTCTTCGGCGGCACGGCGCCCTATCTGACGACCTGGCTGCACGAGAGCGGCCACAGCGACCTGCTGTGGGTCTACGTATCGGCGGCCTCGCTGATCTCCCTCGTGGTCTACCTCACGATGCCGGAGACCAAGGACAAGGAGTTCAGCTGATGACCCACATCCTCGTCACCGGCGCCGCGGGCGGTATCGGCGGGGCGATCGCCGAGGAGTTCGCCGCCCAGGGCGCGTTCCTCACCCTCGTCGACCGCGACCCCGCCGCGCTCCAGCGGACCAGGGCACGTCTGGGAACCCGTACCGCGACACGGGACGCGGACCTGACCGACCCCGACGCGCCGACCGCCGTCGTCGAGGCGGCCTGGGCGGAGCACGGCCCCGTGGACATCCTCGTCAACGCGGCGGGCGTCTACCCCTCCCTCGACATGGCCGACGTGGACGCGCAGGCCTGGGACCGGCTGTTCGCCGTCAACCTGCGCGCCCCGGTCCTGGCGACCGCCGCTTTCGCCCGGCTCGCCAGCGGGCATGGACGGTCCGGTTCGGTCATCAACATCTCCTCGGGTGCCGCGCAGCGCGCCCGCCCCGGCGGGGGCCCCTACGCCAGCTCCAAAGCCGCCCTGGAGATGGCCACCCGCGCCGCGGCCCTGGAACTCGGCGCGCACGGCATCCGCGTCAACGCGGTCAGCCCCGGCTTCGTCCTGGTGGCCAGCGACTGCAACCCCGTATCGGCCCAGTACGCCGAGGCCATCGGCACCAACCCACTGGGCCGCCCGGGAACGCCGCGGGACATCGCGCGGGCGGTGTGCTGGCTCGCCGGTCCCGACGCCTCCTGGATCACCGGCGAGATCCTGCGGGTGGACGGTGGATCCAGCACGGGCGCCCTGCACCTGCCCCGGATCTGGCAGCCCGACGACACCCGCGCCACCTTGTCCGGCCCCGTGCCGGCGGCCGCGACCGCGACCGCGGAAGGACACACCCGATGAACGACACCCACCCGGTGAACGACACCCACCCGAAGAGGCCCGGATACACCGTCGTCGGCGCGGGAGCGATCGGCGGCACCCTCGCCTTCGCCCTCGCCCGCGCCGGCCACCCGGTCACCCTCGTCGACGCCGACCACACCCACGTGGACGCCATCCGCCGCCACGGACTCGTCGTCGCCCGCGGCGGCACCCGCGAGAGCGTGCCGGTCACCGCCACCACCCCGGACGAGTTCGCCGGCCCCCTCGGACGCGTACTGCTGGCCGTGAAGGCACAGGCCACCGGTACCGCGCTCGACTGGATCGCGCCCCGCCTGGCCCCGGACGGCTACGTCGTTTCCCTGCAGAACGGCTTCAACGAGGCTTCGATCGCCCAGCGTGTGGGCGCCGCCCGCACCGTCGCGGCCTTCGTGAACATCTTCGCCGACGTCATCGAACCGGGCGTCATCCAGGACGGCGGCGCCGGAGCCCTCGTCATCGGCGAGCCCGACGGCGCGCCGGTCAGCCCGAGAGTCCGGGCCCTGGTGGCCGACCTGCGGAGCTGGGGCCCGGCTGTGACCAGTGACAACGTCGAGGGATACCTGTGGGCCAAAGCCGGGTTCGGCGCCATGCTCGCCGCCACCGCCCTCGCGGACGCCCCCATGGCCGACCTCATCGACCGGCACCGCCCCGCCATGGCCGCCCTGACGGGCGAGGTCTTCGCCGTATCCGACCGCCTCGGCGTCACCCTGGAAGCGTTCGACGCCTTCGAGCCGCACGCCTTCCGGCCAGGAGCGGACCCCGCTGCCCGGAACGCCGCCTTCGACCGCCTCACCGCATGGCTGCGCACCCAGACGAAGGACCGCAGCGGTATCTGGCGTGACCTCGCCGTACGCCACCGGCCCGTCGAAGCCCCCACCCACTACACCGACGTCTTCCACCACGCGGCACGCGAAGGCCTGCCCACGACCCTGTTGCGCACGGTCGTGAACGGCCTTCGCCAACTGGAGGGCGCCGCGCACGACATGTCGGAGGCACGGCTGGACGAACTGGACCGCCTGGCCCAGGCCCCCGCACCCTCGCTTCCCCTCAATTCCGCACAGGCCGAGGCGGTCCGGCAATGGCTCGACGCCCGCCGCGAGGACATGGTCGCCGACCTCGCCGCCTACACCTCCCAGGGCAGCGCCAGCGACGACCTGGACGCACTGGACACCTGCCTCGGCTGGCTGCGCGGCTGGCTCGACCGACGCCTCGGCGAACCGGACGCCGAGGAGACCCTCGCGCGCGAGGAAACCGGAGACATCCTCGTCCGCCGCTACTCCGCCCGGGACACCACCGCCCGGGACACCACCGCCCAGGACGACCGCCCGGTACTTCTCCTCGGGCACTACGACACCGTATGGCCGACCGGCACCCTCGACACCTGGCCCTTCCAGCGGGACGGCGACCGCATCAGCGGACCCGGCGTCTTCGACATGAAGGCCGGCCTCGTCCAGGCGGTCTGGGCACTCCGCGCCCTCGACGCCCTCGACCTGCCCCGCCCGGCCTGCACCGTGATGCTGAACGGCGACGAGGAGACCGGCAGCCTCGCCTCCCGCGACGCCATCGTGGAGGAGGCCCGCGACAGCAGGCTCGCCATGGTCTTCGAGGCCGCCGCCGACGGCGCGATCAAGACCGCCCGCAAGGGCGTCGGACTCTTCACCGTCACGGTCACCGGCAGCGAGGCCCACGCCGGACTGGACCCGACCGCCGGAGCCAGCGCCGTGGACGAACTCGCCCACCAGATCCTGCGCCTGGCGGACCTGCGCTCCCCGGACGCGGGCACGTCGCTGAACGTGGGCGTGGTGGCGGGAGGCACCCGCAGCAACGTCACGGCGGGACACGCCGTCGGCCGCATCGACGTCCGCGTCGCCACCGCCGCCGAACAACGACGCGTCGGAGAGGCCCTGGCCGTTCTGCGTCCCGTCGACCCGCGGACCCGCGTGGAGGTCACGGGGGGCTGGAACCGCCCTGTGTTCGAACGGACGGAAAGCGTCGCCGCACTCGCCGACCTGGCGCGGCGCTGCGCCGCGCTGCTCGGACACGACCTGCCCGAGGCGTCGGTCGGCGGAGCCAGCGACGGCAACTTCGTCGTGGCCCAGGGCACGCCGGTCCTGGACGGTATCGGCGCGGTGGGCTCGGGCGCACACGCCCGCTCGGAGAACACCTCGGTGTCGGGCATGGTCACACGTGCGGCGCTGGCCGCCACGGTGCTGGCGGCGCTGGCACTGGAATGAAGCGATTGCCGCCACTTCAGCCTGCTGGCAGCTGCGCGACATCTGATCCCCCTCCAGTGCCGGCCGTCGGACGGTCCAGAACGAGGTAGAGCGGGAAAAAGTGGACCACTGTCGGTCACCGCTCTGCGCAGATGCGGCCGATCGTGCACGCGCGCCCCCGACCCCGTATGACCGCTGACGTACCCGGCGGAAGTGGACAGGGCCGCTGGTCCGGGGGTTTCCTGGACGCAGGCCCTTGAAGACTGCCTCGCGCCGAGGGGGCAGGCCGGTGCACGAGACGATCAGGGTGGACCGGAAAGCCACCGGGCCCGACAGCTGCCGGGTCGCGGTGTCGGGGGAGCTTGACCTTGTGACCGCCGGCGACGTGCGTCAGGCCCTCCAGAACGCCGTCGGGGAGAACCGTGTGGTGGTCGTCGACCTCGGCGGGCTGACGTTCTGCGACTGCACGGGGCTGAGCGCGCTGCTGGCCGCCGCCCGCACCGCTCAAGCCGGTGACGTCGAGCTGCGGCTGTGCGCCGTCCCGCATTTCCTCGCCCGCATCCTGCGGCTGTCCGGCACCCGTGGTTCGTTCACCATCGAAGGGAGGCATGGCCCGTCATAGCGCTGCCCCTGGAACAAACGCCGGTCGAAGCGCTACTTCTCGCGGAACCACCCATGGACGTAACCCTGCCTCCATGCCCGATCCACTGCTGGAACAGCGCGTCTGTGTGTGTCTTTTTTTTGGGGGGGGTGAGCGGGGGGCGGCTTGCCGGTGGCAGGCCGCCCTGGGCCGCTGCTACGACGGTTCGGGAGCTTTCCAGCGGGTGACCGAGAAGGTCACCGAGGCGGGGCGCTTGGCGGTTACGGCGGTCACCTTCAGCAGAGCGACGTCCCTGTCGAGACTGTCGAACCTGCAGAACCGGTCCCCGGCCCGCAGTTCGGAGACCGGTACCTCGAGTTCGTTGCTCTCGCCGCGCGCCGCGGCGTCCTGGCAAGCGGTGAGGTCCGGGTCGGCGGTGCCCTCCACCCGGGCCACGTATCCGCGGAACCGCATCTTCGGGCTTCCGGACAGACAGCTCGGGGAGTACTCGATGTCTCCCCCGCCGCCGTTCAGTCTGCTCCTGTACGTAGCGACCGGCATGTCCGAACCGAGCCCAACGCTGCCGAGGACGCAGCCGTGCGCCTTGGCCACGTCGTCGGACACCGTGACGGGCTGGTTCTCGTAGACCTTGTCACCGGGCTGCGGCGGCGCGCCCTCGGTCTTCGCCGGCCCGGCCCACAGGGTCGCCGACAATGTCAGCTCCCCGACGGGGGATCCGCTCACCTTCACCACGCGCAGGAGGACCACGCGCCCGCCCGCGGCGAAGTCCTCGCAGAACCGGTCTCCCACCGCCAGGGCCCGGGTCTTGTAGCGGTCGACATGCGTGCCGTTGCCGACCGCTGCCCGTGCGGCGGCCTGGCAGCCCGCCTGGTCGAGGTCCCCGGCGTCCGCGGCAACCTTGGTGACGGGCACGTCGTCGAAGTCCAACACCTCGTTGTCCCAGGAGCAGGGAGGCTCCCAGGACAGGACGGGCGGCCTGCCCTCGTCCGTCTGGTCCCCGTCGTCGTTCAGGCGCGGGTTCGACTCATGGGGCCCGAGGACGCGCGGCCCGCTGTCCGCGAACTCCACGTAGAAGGAGAAGTCGGACGGGCATCCGTCCTTGATCGCCTGGATATCACTCAGCGAGACTTCCTTGTCCCGGTAGAGCAGCCCGGTCCTGGAATGCGCCGACGAACCGGACGCTGACCCTTTCGGCGCACCGGACGCTGATCCGGTCAGACCCCCGGACTGCCCATCGCCGCCCCCGCAACCTGCGAGCACCGCTGCCAGAAGCAGCGCGAGGCCACCGCCCCATAAAGCCTTCCCCTGACGACCATTGATCCCCCACACGTCAACTCCCCCATTGAGTCCGAAGAGCCACCCACCGTACCGGCTACCGGGACGGGGCCGACAGGAGCGGGAGATCGTATGGTGCTGGACACCGACCCGTCCGGTGACCGGTTCGCCGAGGCCGCGCCGACCGGCATCCTGTCCCTGCCCCGTGCCTTCCCCTCAGCGGATCGGCGTGAGGGCCAGGATCGCCATGTCGTCATGTCGCCGGCCCCCGGTCCAGTCGGTGACATCGGCGACGAGCGTGTCCACCACCTCCGACGCTGTGCGGAAGTCCCGGTCGGCCAGCCTGGTACGGGGTTCGTAGTAGGCTCCGTGCCGGTCGAGCGCCTCGGTGACACCGTCGGTCACCAGCAGCAGGTAGTCCCCCTGGTGGAAGGGGAAGGTGTCACAGCCGGACACGCCGACGCCCTCCGGCAGCCCCAGCCCCAGCCCCAGGGGAAGCCCCGGAGCCGACGGCTCCAGCGACGTCACCCGGCCCCCGCGGATCAGATACGGCGGCGGATGACCGCGGTGGTGCAGCCGTACCCGCCCCTCCGCTTCGCTGACCTCGACCAGTACGGCGGTGGCGAACCGCTCCAGTGCGTCCGGCTGGTCGCCGACGTCCGCCGCGAACCGGACCAGGGCCCGCTCCATGTACTCGGCGAGCTCCCACAACGTCGCCGCCTGATCCGCCGCCTCACGGAAGGCGCTGGTCGCCACGGCCATGGTGGACACGGCGGGCAGCCCCTTGCCCCGTACGTCCCCGATCAGCGCCCGCACCCCGAACGGCGAACTGCGCACCGCGTAGAAGTCCCCGCCGATCAGCGCTTCCGCGTGAGCACACTCGTACCGGGTGGCCACCGATACCGCCCCGACCCGCGCGGGCGGCGGCGGCAGGACCGCCCGCTGCGCCACCTCGGCCACGGCCCGCACCGCCGCGAAGCGCTGTCCCTGACGCTGGACCACCCACTTCAGCCACAACGCGATCGCGCTGATCACCGCCACGTCCAGCAGGTTCACCACGAGCGCCGTCAGCGGACGGTTCACCAGCACATCCACGCACACCGCCAGCACACAGGCGGCGGCCGCGGTGATCGCCGCACCCCGGAACGTCAGCACCATGCAGGCCGCGAGCGGACCGGCGGACAGCAGGGGCAACCCGGCGTACGGCACCGGCCCGAAGACGTCCAGCACCACCCCGCCGATCAGCAGCAGCACCGGGACCATGACGAGCAGCCCGGCCCAACCGCCACGCACCTCCTCCGACCCGCCCACCACGCCCCGGCGCACACCGGCTCCCCGGCCACCGGCCCTCACCTCGTCCGCCATCCGTGCCTCTCCCGCTCTGTGTCCGGCCTACGGCGGTGGGAGAGTGTTCTCCCGTCCATACCGTCCATACCGCTCATACCCGACGACACGGACGGAGTGCGGCCCGACGCCGCATCACCCCCGATCGGTGGCGGGCGGGCGTGGTGATGCGCAAGGAGCGGCGCAAGGGGGTTGTCGACGAGCGCGGCCGGTCGAGCCCATCCCGTACCAGCCGCGCGTCGCGGTGACCGGCAAGCACGGCGAGCCCGAGGCGACGCTGCGCGCCGGGGTCAGAGTTCGTAGATGCGTCCGGTCTGGGCGCCTTCAACGGAGCGGACGTATGCCTGGGCGACGTCTGTGAGGTCGACCGATCCCATGCCGGGAAAGTACTCCCCGAAATCGGGCAGCGACTCGGTGAAGACGTTGGGGCTGACGGCGTTGATTCGCTGCGGTGCGATCTCGACGGCCGCGGCCCGGACGAAGGCTTCCACGGCGCCGTTGGCCAGCGCGGCGGCGGCGCCGGTGCGCACAGGCTCGCGCCCGGGAATGCCGGTGATCAGGGTGAACGAGCCGCGCTCGGCCACATGGGGCAGGCCCTGGCGGACCAGTTCGATCTGGGAGAGCACCTTGCCGGTGAAGGCGGAGCTCCAGTCGGCGGGGGTCAGCTCGGGCAGCGGCTTGTAGGGGACCTCGCCCGCGGCGCTGACCACGGCGTCCAGCGGGCCGGCGGCCTCGTACATGGCGGTGGTCTGCTCGGGGTCGGTCAGGTCGTAACGCAGGTCACCGGAGGTACGGCCCACGGTCAGGACGCGGTGGCCGCGCTCGCGCAGGGTGGTGTCAAGGGTCCGGCCAAGGGTTCCGGCGGCGCCGATCAGCAAGATGTTCATGCCTTCGACGGTGGCACCCTCATGGCCCGGAGGGAAATGCCTTCGACCAGGGACTTATGCTTGGGAGACATGAATGTGGATGTGCGGCACCTGCGCGCGCTCGCGGCGATCGGCGACGAGGGAACGGTGACCTGGGCGGCCCGTGCCCTGCATATCACCCAGCCCGCCCTGTCGCGGACGCTGGAGCAGTTGGAGAGCCGGCTCGGGGTCCGCCTGGTCGAGCGCACCACCCGCCGTCTGGAGCTGACGGACGCCGGTCTGCGTCTGTGGGAGCACGCGCACCGCATCCTGCGTCAGCTCGACGACGCCCTCACCGAGGCAGCGGCCCCCGCCGGATCGTCCCGGCCGCTCCGGCTGGCGTTCGCCTGGGCCGCTCTGGGCAGCCACACCGTCCCGCTGCTGCGTACCTGGCGGGAGCGGCATCCGGAGGTCCGGGCGGAGATCCGCCGCCGGGACGACCCCGAGGCCGCTCTGCGGCGAGGCCAGGCCGACCTCGCCTTCCTGCGCGTCCGCCCGCAGGAGAGCAGCTCGATCACGCTGGTCGAGCTCGTCAGCGAACGGCGTCTGGCGGCACTGCCCGACCACCACCACCTGGCGGGCCGTTCCGAACTGACCCTGGCGGACCTGGCCGATCAGGTGGTGGCGCTGTGCTCCACGGCGGCCACCACCGGGGTGGAGCTGTGGCCGCAAGGACGGCGTCCGGTCACGATCGACGTGCCCGGAGTGGACGAGTGGCTGACGACCATCGCCACCGGCGAGGCGGTCGGGGTCACCGCCGAAGGCACCAGCCACCACCACTCCCACCCCGGTGTGCGCTACGTCCCCCTGGCCGACGCCGCGTCCGTCCCGGTCTACCTCGCCTGGCCCACCGACCCGGCGCACCCCGCCACCGCGGACTTCGTCCGCCTGGTACGGCATCATCTCAGCCATTCATAACCGGGATCCGGGACCGCTCGGCCGCGCAGTGCCGGCTCCAGGTCCGGGGAGCTGGCCAACAGTTCCTGGGTGTACGGGTGTTGGGGGCGGTCGTAGATGTCCGCGACGGTCCCTGTCTCGACGATGCGGCCCCGTCGCATGACCGCGATCCGGTCGGCGACGTGCTCGACCACGGCCAGGTCATGAGCGATGAATATGTATGAGATGCCCAGCTCGCTGCGGAGAGCGGTGAAGAGGTTGACGATCTGGGCCTGGACCGAGACGTCGAGAGCGGACACGGGTTCGTCGCAGACGAGGATGCCGGGTTGCAGCGCCAGGGCGCGGGCGATGCCTATGCGTTGACGCTGCCCGCCGGAGAACTCGTGGGGACGGCGACTGGCGTGGTCGGGGCTCAGGCCGACGAGTTCGAGGAGCTCGGCGACGCGGGCGCGGTGGTCGGCGCGAGGTGTCACCTCGCGGTGGATGAGCAGGGGCTCGCGCACGATGTCGTACACGGTCATCCGGGGGTCCAGGCTGGTGTAAGGGTCTTGGAAGACCAGTTGTATGTTGCGGCGCATCTCGCGCAGCCGACGCCCCCGCAGGAGGTCCAAGCGGCGGCCGAGCACAGTGATCTCGCCCGAGGTGGGGCGGTCCACCGCGGTCAGCAGCCGGGCCAGCGACGACTTGCCGCTGCCCGACTCGCCGACGAGCCCCAGCGTCTCGCCGTGGCGCAGCGTCAGGTCCACCCCGTCCACCGCCGTGATCTGGTGCCCGCCACGCCGGGCGAGTGGCCTGTTACCGGCCGGATGGCGTTTGACGAGATCGCGCACATCGAGGACGGGCGTCGAGTGCGGCTCAGCGGTCATGAGCCGGTCACCTCCTGCCAGCGGTGGCATGAACTGGTGTGCTGCGCCCCGACGTTGTGGACGGGCGGGGGAGTCGCGCACTGCGCGCGGGCCAGCGGGCAGCGTGGACGGAAGCGACATCCGTCCGCCGGGCGCGCCGGGTCGGGCGGCGCGCCCGGCAGGGTTGCCAAGGGGTGCCCCCTGCGGCCGCGGCGCGGGACGGCGTCGAGGAGCGCGCGAGTGTAGGGGTGTGCCGGGCGTCGGTACAACTCGTATCCGGGGGCGGACTCCACGACCTGGCCCGCGTACATCACGGCCACGTGGTCGGCGCTCTGCGCGACGACGGCCAGATCGTGGCTGACGAGGACAAGGGCGAGCCGGTGCTCATCCTGGAGCTCCTGCAGCAGAGCGAGGATCTGGGCCTGGACGGTCACGTCGAGCGCGGTGGTGGGCTCGTCGGCGATGAGTACCTGCGGGGTGAGCGCGAGCGCCATCGCGATCACGACGCGCTGGCGCATACCGCCGGAGAACTGGTGCGGATAGTGGCCCGCGCGGCGGGCCGCGTCGGGGATGCGGACCCGGTCGAGCAGGTCCACCGCGTGCCGGGCAGCGGCCCGGCGACCGGCCCGGCCGTGTACCTGGAACACCTCGGCGATCTGCCGGCCCACGGGAATCACGGGGTTGAGCGCGACGAGCGCGTCCTGGAAGACCATCGCCACGTGCCTCCCGCGCACCGTCCGCAGCCGTCGTTCGTCGAGCGTGAGCAGATCTACGCCGTGCACCCGGACGCTGCCGGAGCGGACCGCCGCACCGGCGGGAAGGATGCCCAGGGCCGTCCGGGCCGTCATGCTCTTGCCGCTACCGGATTCGCCGACCACGGCCAGGGTCTGCCCGGCGGTCACTTGGAAGGAAGCGCCGTCGACGACGGTGCTGGTCCGTCGGCCGCGAGCGGCCGGGAACTCGACACGCAGATCGTCCACCGCGAGGGCCGGGGCGTCGGCGTCGTAGGCAGGCAGCGCGGTGAGAGGGCCGGGGGAGGGCGGGGAGGGGCGTGGAGACGGAGTCATCGCAACCTCGGGTCGAAGGCGTCGCGCAGGCAGTCGCCCAGCAGGACGAAGCCGAGCACGGCGAGGGAGAGGAACAGCGAGGGGAACAGGAGCAGGCCCAGATGGTCGGTGAAGTACTGCTGGGCGGTGTTGAGTTGGACGCCCCAGGACACCGCTGGTGCCCTCAGCCCCACGCCCAGGAATGTCAGGGACGCCTCCGCGGTGATCACGCCGCCGATGCTCATGCTGGTGAGGACGGCGACCGGGGCGATGGCGTTGGGGATGACGTGACGCACCAGGATGCGCAGGTGTCCGGCGCCCAACTCCCGTGCCGCGACGACGTAGTCGAGATCGCGGACGGTGAGCACGGACGAGCGCATGATGCGGGTGAGTACGGGCCACGAGAACAGGGCGAGCACCAGCGAGACGCTGGTGACACTGTGCACGCTGAATGTCTCCAGGACCACGATCATGCCGATCAGCACGGGGAATCCGAAGAACACGTCCATGAGCCGACTGATCAGCAGATCGAGCAGACCGCCGAAGTAACCGGCCAGGCAGCCGAGGACGACCGCGGTCACCAGGGTCACGGCGGTGGTGAGCAGTCCGATGCCGAGCGAATCACGCGTTCCGTGGATGACGTTGCTGTAGAGATCACAGCCCTGGATGTCATAGCCGAACGGATGGCCGGCGGTGGGCCCGTGACCGCTGTGGTCGAGATCGCAGGCGTGCGGATCGCCGTGCCCGAACCATCCGGCGAAGAACCCCGGCCCGGCCGCGACCGCGCACAGCAGCACCACGACAAAGGCGGAGAAGACGAACCGCGGGCGGCGCAGCAGGGAGCGCAACGGGCCGTTGGCCGGGACGGGTTCAAGGGCAGAGGACGCGGAGGCCGCCTCAGGGGCGGACAGCAGGCTAGTCAAGGCGGATCCTGGGGTCGATGACGACGTAGAGGACGTCGACGACGAGATTGATGAACAGGAAGGTGAGCACGAGCAGCGTGCTGATGCCGACCACGACGGGCCCGTTGTGCTGCTGGACGCCCTGGAACGTCTGGTAGCCGAGACCGGGCAGATTGAAGATCCCCTCGATGAGGATCGTGCCGGACAGCAGCGTGCCCAGTGTCAGCCCCAGCATGGACACGATGGGAATCAGCGACGGGCGCAGTACATGCCTGACCAGCACCCGTATCCGGCCCGCACCCTTGGCGACGGCGGTGTCGACGAACTCCGCGCCCAGGTTCTCCAGCACGGCCGCCCGCGTCAAACGGGCCACTTCCGGCACGCCCAACAGGGCCAGACACAGCGCCGGTAGGAGATAGCTGCGGGGCCAGCCCGCGTCGACGCCGGAGACGGGGAACCAGCCGAGGCGGTCGCCGAACACGATCTGCGCCACGTACGCCGTGACGAAGTACGGCACCGCGAGGATCAGAGTGGAGCCGCCCAGGACCGCGAGGTCCGGGAAGCGGCCCGCACGCACCGCGGCGAGGACCCCGAGGCCGGTACCGGCCACCGCCTGGATGACCCACGTGGTCAGCGCGAGGCGCACGGTCACCGGCCAGCCCGCCGCGATCAGCGACGAGACCGGCACGTCGCCGAAGTCGATGCCGAAGTCACCGTGCAGCAGACCCGACAGATAGTGCCCGTACTGGACGAGCAGGGACGAGTCCAGGTGGTAGTGGGAGCGCAGGGCGGCCGCGGCGGCCGGGCTGACGGCGCGGTCGGGCCCGGCCAGGGACTGGACCGGATCGCCGGGCAGAGCGTACACGGCGGCGTAGATGATGAACGTCGTCCCGAGGACGACCGGGATCATTGTGAGCAGTCTGCGAACGAGGAAGCGCGCCACATCCGTTCCTTCCTTCAACTACGGCGGGAGACGAGCGGGTTCAGCGAACCGAGATACGGGCGAGCTGCACGTCGCCGAGGAAGTCGAGATGCACCCCCGTGAGATCGGGCCCGTGTACGGCGCCGGTCACGGGGTGGTAGAGGGGCGCCAGCGGAAGGTCGTCGAGGGCGGTGCGTTCGGCGCGACGGGTGAGGGCGGTGATACGGGGCGTGGTGCGGGCGGCCGCGGCGCGATCGAGGAGCGAGGTGAACGTACCGCTCCGGTAGCCGGTGGTGTTGGTGCCCGAGCCCGTGGTGAACAGTTGCTGCGCCTGGGCGTAGAGCGCGGGGTAGGAGGCGCCCATGTAGAGCAGGAACGGGCCGTCGGCCTTGTGCGCGGACAGGTTCGGATAGAGCTGGTCGGTGGGCTGCGCCTCGAGGGTGATCGAGGTGATGCCGAGATTCGTGCGTAGCTGGTTGAGGACGGCCTCCAGGACCGTCTGCATGGCCGGGTCCGCCTGCGTCCACAGCGTGAGGCGGCCGTGCCAGCCGCCGGCCTCGGACAGCAGCCTTCTGGCCCGGGTGGGGTCGTAGCGGCAGTCGGCGCAGGCCCGTTGTCCGCCCCCGGTCACCGTGTCCGGCGCGATACCGGCGGCGGGAGAGGCCAGGCCCTGGAGCAGCGAGCGTGTGACGGCGTGGCGGTTGATCGCCAGGGAGAACGCCTGCCGCACCCGCCGGTCCCGAAATCGCTTGTCCCACAGCGGGAATCCGAGGTAGACGACGCCGCCGGCGGTCGACAGCGCCACGTCGTCCGCGTCGGTGCGGCGCGCCTGCGCCAGCCGGCTGCCCGAGGCCAGGGCCACGTCGACCGCTCCGGACTGGAAGCTGGTGAACGCGGTGGCGTCGTCCTGGTAGGACTTCACCGTGATGCGGGCGGCGCTGCCCTCGGGGCCGGCGTAGCCGTCGTACCGCCGCAGGGTGAGCTGCTGCACTCCGGGCTTGATGCCGGGCGCGGCGACCTCGTAGGGGCCATTGCCGATCGGCAGCCGGTCGAAGCCGGCCAGGTCCTTGAACGCGGTCTTCGGCATCGGTGCGAACACCGTACTGGTGAGGGTGTACGGGAAGACGGACAGTGGCCGGGACAGCGTCACCTTCAGGGTGTGGGCGTCGACGGCACGTACCCCGGACAAGGTCGTGCGCTTCGGCTTTCCCTTGAGGGGGTTGAGGTCGGTGTAGCCCTGGATGTCGGAGAACAGATACCCGTAGGGCATCGCGTTGGGCCCGTAGGCGGCGGCGTTCCAGGCGTCGGCGAACGACCGGGCGGTGACCGGCTCGCCGTTGTGGAACGTCCAGCCGTGGCGCAGCTCGATGGTCCAGTGCCGGAGGTCGGAGGAGCGTACGGATTGAGCCACCGCGCCGACGGCCCGCCCCCGGTCGTCGATCCGGGTGAGCGGCGTCCAGATCGCATCGGCAACGGAGCTCTTGCCCGCCCGGCCGGGCGTGAGGTGCGCTACATACCACGCGGGGACGCCGATGCTGAAGGAGCCGCCGTCCGGACCCGGCGCCGCCCGGCCGACGCCGTCCGCACCGCAGCCGGTGAGCGCCGCGAGCACGGACAGGGCGGCACCGGCCGCCGCGGCCCGCACCCCCTTGCGGCGTCTGAGCACAGGGAACACGGCTACCTCCGAGGCTGTCGGGTTGCGGGTCCCGAGAGTCCCGCACGGCGAAGGGCCCGACATCGTCGGGTGGCGCAAAATCGTCCCGGAGTGTTTGTCGGCCTCCACACGGCGTCGACCCTGAGGAAACACACACCCCTACGCCGCATGGACAAGTCATGAAATCTGGTGACAGCAAAGCGAGGTGATGCCCAGGTGATGTGTTGATGGATCTTGAAGCGCGGGCCCGTGCTGTGGCTACGATGACGCAATGCCGAGCGACCCCGAACGATCCTTTCCGGCCACCGGACCATTGGCTCTCCAGAACTCCGGTCGCATCACCCTGCGCCGCCTGCGCGAGACGCTCGGCCCGCTCGTCCTGGACAGCGTGTGCATCCCGCGCGGTGACGAGGTGCCGGTCGGGCAGCCCGTCGTCCAGGGGCTCTACGAACCGGTTCCGCCGCAACCGGGCGGATTGCTCCTGCTGGCCGGCGGCGCCGTGGACGATGGAACCCTGGAGGCCATCAGGCAAGCGGGACAGGCGGGCTACTGCGCCGTCGTCCTCAAGGCCCGCGGGGCCGACCTCGCGGCAGCCGCAGCGGGGGCGCAGGAGGCGGGCGTCGCGCTGTGCACCATCCCGGACGACATGCCGTGGCGGCACTTCGACGCGCTCGCCACCGCCGCCACCGGAGCGGTCGAGCCATCCGCCGATTCCTACGCGTCCGTCGGCATGGGCGACCTGTTCGCCCTGGCCAATGTGATCGCCTACCAGGTCGGCGGAGCCATCACCATCGAGGATCCGCACGGCCACGTCCTCGCGCACTCCAGCCTGCCGCACCAGGAGATCGACGACATCCGGCGCAAGGCAATCCTCGGCCGGCTCACCCCGCACCGCCCCGGCAACAGCGACGAGTACCAGCGTGTGATCCGCGCCGACGGCCCCGTTTGGTTCGACATACCGGAGCCCGACCACACCAACCGGCTCGCGATAGCCGTCCGCGCGGGATCTCAACTCCTCGGTCTCCTATGGGCGTTGGACGGTGCCCCGGCGCTGGGCGAGGGCGCGGCGGCCGCGATCGTGGAGGCCGCCAAGGTCACCGCGCTGCACCTGCTGCGCGCCCGTACCCACCGTGACCCCGACCGCTGGCGGCGCGCGGAGGTACTCGCCGCGCTCCTCGACGGCGGCGTGGGCGGGCACACGGCTGCCGCCCAGCTCGGCCTCGCCACCGACGCCCGCACTGTAGTCGTCGCATTCGCGCAGGCGACACCGGAGGACACCCCCGGCCTCGCCGGAGCCCGCACCGTCGACCTCGTCAATCTGTACTGCGAGGCCTGGCATCCCCAGGCACTGTGCGTCGCCGCGGGCGGCACCGTGTACGCGCTGCTGCCGGTGCGCGCCGACGCGGGAGCGCTCGCACGCGCGGTGAAGTTCGCCGAGAACGTCTGCGACACGGTCCGGCGCAATACGGGACTCACCCTGCACGGCGGCGTCAGTATGACCGGCGACGTCCTCGACCATGTCCCCGCCTGCCGTCGCACGGCCGACCGGGTGCTGCGCGCCCTGGCCGCCGACGCCGACTCCCCGCGGGTCGCCGCCCTGGAGGAGGTGCGCAGCCGCGTCACGCTCCTGGAACTCCTCGAACGAGGCTCGCCCGCAACGGACTTGGCGCCGGGCCCGGTGCAGCGCATCATCGCGCACGACGCCCGTACCGCGTCCACGTACACCGAGTCGCTGCTCGCCTACCTCGACGCGTTCGGCGAGGCCGTGCCCGCGGCGGCCCGGCTTTCCGTGCACGAGAACACGCTGCGGTACCGCGTCCGCCGGATTCAGAAACTGTTCGGCCTGGACCTCGACGACCCGGACACCCGACTCGCCACCTGGCTGCAACTGCGCCTGCACGACCTCAGCACCAGAACATAGAGGGCGGTCATCGAGGTGTGTGCGCGCCGACAAACTCCCCGGTCGCAAATGCTCGCCGCGCACGAAGTACGAGCCGGGGCCGCGACCTACCGTCGGCACGACAGCGTCAGCCGACCCGTGGGGACTCCATGCTCGAACAAGAACTCTTCGCCCTGACCGACCCGGAGCAGCTGAAACAGCTGATCGCCGGGTACGGATGGGCGACCCTGATCACGGCGGACGAGGCCGCGCCCGTCGTGTCCCACCTGCCCGTGCTGGTCGACGAGCCGGAGACGGGATCGGGCATCGCGGTGGTCGGGCATCTGGCCCGCGCCGACGCCGACGCGCACCGGCTCGGCGAACACGACGCGGTGCTTGTCGTGCAGGGTCCGCACGGCTATGTCTCGCCCAGCACCTACGGCACCGGCCCGTACGTTCCGACCTGGAACTTCATCGTCGCCCACCTGCACGGACGTCCCACGGTCCTCGGCGCCGACGCCACATTCGACGTGCTGCGGCGCACGGTCGACCACTTCGAAGGGACCAGGCCGAGACCGTGGAGTCTGGACACGGTGGCCGATTACGCACAGTCCATCGCCCCGCACACGACCGGATTCCGGCTCGAGCCCACCCGCGTCGTCGGCAAGCACAAGCTCAGCCAGGACAAACCTCGGGAGACCGTGGAGCGGGTGGTGGCGGCCCTCGCCGGTGACGACCCGCACCGCAACCCCGAACTGGCCGATGCCATGCGGAAGGTGATGGTCGCCCGTGTCTGAGGCACTGAGCCGCACCGTCACACGCCGCCGGACGCTGCTGCTGCGCGATGTGCGACTCGGCGCGCGGGGCCCGCGCGGCAGCGTCACGATCACCGGCGGCCGCATCACGGCTGTCACCCCCGATATGCCGCCCGACGGCGCCGACGACGTTCTCGACGCCCACGGTCGCACCCTGTTGCCAGGGTTGTCCGACGCCCATGTCCACAGCGTGCAATGGGCCAGCGCGCGGCGCCGCGTGGATCTGTCCGCGGCGACGTCGGCGCGGGCGGCGGCGCAGGAGATGGCCCGTGCCGCGGGCGGCGCCGCCGAGCCGCCGGACGTACCACTCATCGGATTCGGCTTCCGCGACGGCCTGTGGAGCGATGAGCCGCACCGCGATCTGCTGGCCTGGGCGGGGGAGCGGGCCGTCGCTCTGGTCAGCAATGACCTGCACACCGCCTGGCTGAGCCAGGCCGCGCTCGCCCGCCTGGGCCGGGCCGAGCACGCCACGGGGGTGCTGCGCGAGCACGACGCTCTGGACGCAGTGGCCCGCCTCGGACAGGTCGGCGAGGACGTGATCGACGCGTGGGTGGCGGACTCGCTGCGGGCCGCCGCCGCCCGCGGCGTCACCCATCTCCTCGACTTCGAATACGCCGACAACCTCAGGGACTGGGCGCGGCGCCCGAGCCACCGGCGGCTCCCGGTACGGGTCACGGGCGCCGTCTACCCCGAGTACCTGGAGCAGACGATCGCCGACGGCCTGCGCACCGGCGATCCGCTGCCCGGCACCGACGGCTTCGTGACCGTCGGCCCGGTCAAAGTGTTCGTCGACGGCTCCCTCAACACCAGGACGGCGCTGTGCCACGAGCCGTACCCGGGTGCCGGCTCCGACGGCCTCTCCTGCGGAATCCTGCAGACCCCTCCCGCCGACCTCGAGAAACTGATGGCGCGAGCCGCCGCGCACGGACTGCACAGTGCGGTGCACGCGATCGGGGACCGCGCCAACACCATCGCGCTGGACGCCTTCGAACGGGTGGGTGCGCGCGGCAGGATCGAGCACGCCCAACTCGTCGACCCGGCCGACCTGCCCCGCTTCGCGCGCCCCGGCCTCGTCCTCGGGGTTCAGCCGGCCCACGCCCCGGACGACCGGGACATCGCCGACCGTCACTGGCGTGGCCGCACCGATCGGGCCTACGCCTACGCCGATCTCCTCGCGGCCGGGGCGACCTTGCGCATCGGTTCGGACGCGCCCGTGGCTCCCCTGGACCCATGGCGGGGGATCGCGGCCGCTGTGCACCGCGGCGCGGAGAGCGGCCGTGAACCTTGGCATCCGGAGCAGGCGATCGGACTGGACGCGGCGTTGGCCGCGGCTGCCGCAGGGCGGGACGCGGTCCGGATCGGCGACCGGGCCGACCTCGTCCTCACCGAGGAGGACCCCGGAGACCTCGCACCGCACGAACTGGCCGCCATGCCGGTCTTCGGCACGCTGCTCGGCGGGCGTTGGACGTATCGCGCGGACTGAGCCGCACTTGGAGCGGGAGAAGGGAAGGCAAAGGGGGTGACGGCAGTGATCCGTCACCCCCTTTCGCGAGAGCCGTGGTCAGGTGCCCAGACGGACGTCGACCATGGCCGCCCCGGCCCTCGGATGCCGGGCGCGGACCGTCACGGTCGCCCCGGCAGGGGCGGTCACGACCCATTCCGCCGCCGCGAGATCGGGCGTTCCGGGGTCGTGCCCCCACCATGTGGTGGTCGACAGCGCCCCGCTGCGGCCCTCCAGCTGGCCCAGCTGCACAGTCGCTTCACCAGCCACCAGACGCGCGTCCGGGGGCAGTTCCAGGGATGCCGTCGCCGTCCCCGCCACCCCGCGGCGCAGCGCCTGCTGTGTCACGTACGTGGGAAGCCAGCCGCTGTTGCGCACGACCGCACGGATCCGGTGCACGCCGGGTGCTTCCTCGGTCGCCGACACCGTGCGCACGTCCAGGCGCGGCGAGCACAGGGCCTGGAAGACGATCCAGTCGGTGTGCGGGGCGACCTCCGCCTCCACCCGGTGCAGCGGCGGGTTGTACCAGTAGTTGATGATGTCCCAGCCGCCCAGCTCGACCGGGCCCAGCTGCGGGTGCTCGAAGGGGTACCAGTCGACGAAGCCCCGCCCCTCCAGCTCCTTGTCGCTCCACTCGATCAGCCGCAGGTCGTCCTCGACGGGATGGTCCAGGAGCCAGCGCGAGGGGTGGTAGGACTCGATGCCCGCGGCGCGCTGCGGGCTCCAGAATTCCGTGATCCACGCGAAGATGCCCAACTGGTCGTAGTACCAGCCGAGCTGGCCGCCGCGGAACGGGACGTCGGGGTCGTACTTGAGGTCCTGGAACGACATGACGTCGTAGCCGGTCAGCTCGGCGGCCTTCGCGCCGACGGTGTCGTACACCCGCCGGTCCGCGTACGGCAGTTGCTCGCCGCTGTTGAGCGGTGGGTGCAGGTGCAGTCCGCCGAAGGTGTGGCAGGTGACGAAGCCGGTGATGTTCGGGCGCCCGGTCACGGCCTCCAGAACCGCCCGGGTCTCCGGTTCGGACCCCGCGTAGGGACCCGCGTTGTCCGGGATCCGGTCCGCGGCGGCCCAGTCCGTCGGCAGGTTCTGCCCCAGGTCGATGCCCTCCACGGGGTCGGCCACCGGCACGACATCGCCGCGGTAGTCCTCGATCTCGCCCTCGAGGAAGAGCCGGAAGTAGCTGCCACCGACCTCGTCCGGCTCGCGCCGCACCAGCAGCCGCGGCTCCGTCGGATGCGCCTTCCATGGCCCGTCCGGATCGGGTAGCCGCATGAACAGCGCCCGACCGTCCCCGTCGACGTCCCCCAACCGCAGTCCCGGCCGCTCCCCGCGATGTGGGTAGGCCCGCATGCTGGAGCGTACATAGCGGCCCTCGGACATCACGTGCTCGGCACCGTCGGGATTCAGGCGCGGCACCACGTACAGCGTCCGGGTGTCGAGCAGCCGGGTCACCCGCTCGTCGGTTCCGTGCGCGGCGAGCAATCGGTGCATGAGATGCAGGGCCGCGAATCCGCCGGCCCATTCGGCGGCGTGGATCCCGGCCTCCACGAAGAATGCCGGCTTGTCGCCGGCGGGGCCCGTCGCCGTATTTGTCAGTGTCGCGAGCCAGATGTCCCGGCCTTCCAGGGAAGGACCGAGGCTCTCCAGGAGCATCAGGTGCGGTCGGTCATTCGCCCACGATCTGAGCAGCTCGGTGAGGGCGGCATGGGTGGGAAAGCTGTCGTATGTCAGTGGCCGGATCATGATGGGGGTCCTCGCAGTCGCACGGCGATTTCGTGTTTCCGGAAAGGGACACCAGTGTTTGCGTCGCGTGCGCCGAACGCTTTGTCGAGGAGCCCAACCTTCGAGTCCCGACTTGTCGGTCACCACCAATTCCGCCATGGCCAGGCAACTCTACGGTCTTTGGGGAGAGAACGGAAGCGGCAAGGAAAGTAATCCTTACCTAATTGAGCTCTCCTGGTTATGGGGAATGAGCAGTTGCTCAACGAGATTGGACAATCCATGGCAATGACCGCCGGCACCTCCGCGGCCGAACTGCACCACGCCCACCGGGACGTGAACGGTGGCTGGCTGCGGCCGGCTGCCTTCGGCGTGATGGACGGACTCGTCTCCAACTTCGCCCTCGTCGCGGGCGTGGTGGGCGGCGGCGCCACGGGCTCGTCCGTGGTCCTGACCGGACTCGCGGGCCTGGTCGCCGGGGCCTGCTCGATGGCGACCGGCGAGTACACCTCCGTCTCCTCGCAGAACGAACTCACCCAGTCCGAGATCTCCAAGGAACGCCGCGAGCTGGAGCGGCACCCCGAGGACGAACTGCGCGAACTCGCCATGATCTACGAGGCGAAGGGCGTACGGCCCACCCTCGCGGCCGAAGTGGCACAGGAGCTGAGCGCGGACCCGGAAGTGGCCTGGCGCGTGCACGTCCGCGAAGAGCTCGGCGTCGACCCCGACGACCTGCCCTCGCCATGGACGGCGGCCGGATCGTCCTTCCTGGCCTTCGCCATCGGCGCGCTCATCCCGCTCCTGCCGTTCCTCTTCGGCGCGACCGCGATCCTGCCCGCCCTGCTGGCCAGCGCCGCGGGCCTGCTGCTCGCCGGCGGCCTCATCGCCCGCCTCACCGCCCGCCCCGCCTGGTTCGGTGGCGGCCGTCAGCTCATACTCGGCAGCCTGTCCGCGGCGGTGACCTTCGGGGTCGGCCTGATCGTCGGCACGGGCGTTGCGTAGCGCCATGGCCGACGAGCAGCCCTTGCACATCGCCGTACTGGTCAAACAGGTTCCGCCGTACGACAGCTCACCGGCCCTCGACAGCCGACGGCGCATCGACCGGACGAGTCTGCCCGCCGAGATGAACGCCTGGTGCCGGCGCGCGGTGACCCGCGCCGTCGAACTGGGCCGCGCCTGCGGCGGCCGTGTCACGGCCGTCACGCTCGGGCCACCGCGCGCCGTGGACGTCCTGCGAGAGGCCATCGCCTGCGGTGCCGACGACGGGCTGCATGTGAGCGATCCCGCCCTGGCGGGCGCCGACTGCCTCGTCACCGCGCACGCGCTCGCCGCGGCGGTACGCACCCAGGGCGCGCCCGACCTCGTCGTCGCCGGACGCAGCAGCACCGACGGGTCCACCAGCGCGATCGGCCCCATGACCGCCGAACTGCTCGGCCTGCCGTTCATCGGCCCCGTCCTCGACGTCGGCCTGCGCATGGCGGGTGGCACGCGTCGACTCGTCGCCGTCCTGCAACGCGAGGATGCCGTCGAGGAGGTCGAGGCCGAGCTGCCGGCCGTCATCTCCGTCGCCGAGCGCTCGTGTGCCGCCGCGAAGGCAGCGCCCGAGAACTGGCCGTCCCCCGCTGCCGTCACGACCCTGCCCCTGACCGGGCTGCCCGGGGCGCGGGCGGCTGCCGCCAGCCCGACCACCGTCCTCGCGGTGCACACGATCCGGCAGGGCCGGCGGCCCGAGCTCCTCACCGGTGACCCGGACGACGCCGGGCGTGTCCTGGAGCTGATCGACCAGCGCGCCGCCCGGCTCGATGTCGCTCCCGCCTCGACACTTCCGCCGGGCCCGCCCCGGCTCAGCGGGCCGCTCATCCTGGCGGTCACCGGTGCGCCGCGGTCCGTCGGCGCCCGCGCCCTGCTCGGGGCCGCGGCCGGGATCGCGGCGCGGACGGACGGCCATGTCGTCGTCGCCACCCCGCATGCCGACCTCGCCCGCCTGTCGGCGGCCGGGGCGGACGACGCCCTCGTCTTCACCGACAGCGGACCACGTTCGCTGGCCCGCGCGCTCGCGGACTGGGCCGCGTCCCGGCCGGAACCACCGTGGGCGGTGCTGTCCGGCTCCACCGCCTGGGACCGTGAAGTCCTGGCTCGCCTGGCGGTGCGCCTCGATGGCGGGTTGATGAGCGACCTGACCTCCCTGCGCACGCAGGAGGCGGCCGAGTCGACGCTCCTGATCGGCACCAAACCCACGGGCTCCGCCCTCGCCGACATCACCGCCGTCGGACGCACCCGGATCGCGACGGTGCACACCGGCTGCCTGCCGCTGCCCGCCCCCCGCGCCGCCCGCTCCATCACGCACCGCACCTTGGACGTCGCAGAGGAACCGGCCGTGCGGGTGCTGCACCGCACCCCACGCGGCGACCACGATGCCGTTGAACGGGCCCATGTGGTGATCGGCGTCGGCGCGGGCGTCCCCAAGGAGGGCTATGCCGAACTCGACGGACTGCGCGACCTGTTGGATGCGGAGTTCGCGGCGACCCGCAAGGTCACAGACGCCGGTATGCAGGCGCACGACCGGCAGGTCGGCATCACCGGACGCTCCATAGCTCCGCGCCTCTACCTCGCCATCGGTATCTCAGGAAGCCGCGATCACCTGGTCGGGGTGGCACGCGCCCACACCATCGTCGCGATCAACCACGATCCCGACGCGCCGGTCTTCGATCAGTGCGACATTGGTCTGGTGGCTGACTGGAGGGACGCCGTCCGCGCCCTGACCCGCGCCGCCGCCGAGAGGTGGCGCTGATGCTGCTGCCCGTCAACGCGACCCTCGGCGTCGTCATGGCGGCGCTGCTCGCCTCCGCGGTCGCCATCGCCGCGCGGGCGAACTTCGGCGATGCCCGCGGCGCCCGGCGCTATGGGAAGGAGATCGCCATTGCCGGGGCACGCGCCGCGCTGCAACTCGCCGTGGTCTCCCTGGTCATCGGTGTGGTCGTGCATGTCTTGCCGCTGACGCTCGGCTTCGTCGTCCTGATGCTGTCCGTTGCCGCGTGGACCGCAGGCCACCGCGTCACCCGCCATCCCAGCTGGCGTTGGGCGGCGGCGCCGATCGCGTGTGGTGTGCTTCCTGTCCTCGCCGCGCTCCTTCTGACCGGATTGCTGCCGCCGAAAGGCATCGCACTGATTCCGGTGGCCGGCATCCTCACGGGCGGAGCGCTCACCGCGACGGTCCTCGCCGGACGCCGCGCCCTTGAGGAACTCACCGCCCGCAGAGGGGAGGTCGAGGCAGCCCTCGCCCTGGGCTTCCTGGACCGCGACGCCCGCCTGGAGATCGCCCGCCCTGCGGCCTCCGACGCGCTGATTCCCGGCCTCGACCAGACCCGCACGGTCGGTCTCGTCACGCTTCCCGGCGCCTATGTCGGCATGCTGCTCAGCGGATCCTCACCTGTCGAGGCCGGGGCGGTCCAGCTGTTCGTCCTCATCGCGCTGCTGGCCGTGCAGTCCATCGCGGTCTGGGCCACTTTGGAGCTGGTCGCGCGGGGACACATCGTGGGTATGTCTGAGAGGGCGCCTTCCTCGGACGTTTAGTCTCCCTCTGTCATCATTCCCGATGCCCTATGGACGACCGCCCACGGCAAGTTGCGAAGATCTCGCGGCAGTCCGCCGGTGCCGTCTGTGGCAGTCCGCGGCTTTCCCGGGGTTTCTCCATCTGCTGCGGACGCCTGCCATAGTGAGCCCATGACCGACGCGTACGAGCGGATGATGCGGGCCAACCAGTCGAACTGGGATGCCCGGACGCCAGTCCACCTCGCCAGCCGGTTCTACGGGCTCGACGGGGAGTCCGACCCGTCCCGCTGGTTCGCCTCGTGGGAGTGGGACGACCTCGGCGAGATGGCCGGCCGCGACGTGCTGCATCTGCAGTGCCACCTCGGCACGGAGACGATTGCCTTCGCGCAGCGCGGGGCGCGGACCGTCGGCCTCGACTTCTCCGCGGCATCTGTGACGGCGGCGACCAGCATCGCGGCGCGTGCCGGTTTCGACGTGAGGTACGTACAGGCCAATGTGTACGACGCCGTGGCGGCCCTCGGCGGGCGTCGGTTCGACGTCGTCTACACCGGCAAGGGCGCCCTGTGCTACCTCCCCGACCTGGACCGCTGGGCTGGTGTCGTCGCCGAACTGCTGCGTCCCGGCGGCCGCCTGTACATCGTGGAGTTCCACCCGCTCCTGAACTCGCTGGGCCCGAAGCCCGCCCCCGGAGAAGGCCCCGAACTCCTGCTCCGGCATGACTACTTGGGTGGCAGCGGCCCCGTACACCGCGACGCGACACACACCTACACCGACGGCCCGGCCGTCGAGGGCGCCACCGACAGCTACGAGTGGATGCACGGGCTGGGCGAGGTCGTCAACGCCCTGATCGGAGCCGGTCTGGACATCCGACGGCTGCGCGAGAGTCCTGAACTGCCCTGGCCACGCTGGCCCCATATGGTTCGTGGCTCGTCCGGCTGGTGGCGGCTGCCGGAGCCGGGGGTCCCTCTGCTGTACGGACTTTTGGCCTCCCGTTGAATGAACGGCCGCGGTGGTGACCTATAGCGGCAAACTCACGCGACCGCTGTGGGCAGGTGGTGCGAGACTCGGCCCCATGAAGCCCAATGATCCTAAAGACGACCTGCACCGCTATCTCAAAGCAGCCCGCGAAGCCATCGTCTGGAAACTGGACGGATTGTCCGAGTACGACATCCGCCGCCCCCTGACGCCGACCGGCACCAACCTCCTCGGCCTCGTCAAGCACCTCGCCGGCGTCGAGCTCGGGTACTTCGGCCCGACCTTCGGCCGCCCGCACGACGAATCCCTCCCCTGGCACGAGGAGGGCGCCGAGCCCAACTCGGACATGTGGGCGACCACCTACGAGTCGCGCGAGGATGTTCTCAGCCTCTACCACCGCGCCTGGACGCACGCCGACGCGACGATCGGGGCGCTACCGCTCGACGCGATGGGCCATGTCGCATGGTGGGGTGACAGCGGAGACGTGACGCTTCAGCGGATCATGCTGCACATGACGGCCGAGACGAACCGGCACGCCGGCCACGCCGACATCGTCCGCGAGCTGATCGACGGCAAGGTCGGCCTGCGGGAGGGCAACAGCAACATGGATGGCGGCGACGAGGCGTGGTACCAAGATTACTGGAACCGACTGGAGGCCTCTGCCAAGGAGGCTCAGGCCAAGCAGAGCTGAGGCCGTTCGGGGGGCTTTGGCAGCTTGTGTTGGTGCCTGACCACGATGCTGGGTGCCGATGCCCTCCGGCCGCAACCGGCCGGAGAGCATCGGCCCAGTTGCGCGAGTGGGCGGTGTGTCAGGTGGTGATGGTGGCGACGGGTTCGAGACCGTAGGTTCGCGCGTAGCCGTTCTCGGTGCCGACGAGAAGGTCGATGACCTCGAAGTAGCGGTCCCAGAACGGGGTTTCGCGCAGTGCGTCGATGAGGCGCTGGTAGGCGTGGTGGTCTTCGGCTTCCCACACCCAGACGTCGGTGACGCGCGCGGAGTAGAACTCGGTGTCGTAGAAGCGCGACCGGACTCCGGTGGTCTTGGCCTCGATGGCCGGGAGGACCTGGGTGGTGAAGGCGTCCACGCGTTCCTGGACGGTCAGGGCGAGCCATTCGGGTGTGGTCTTGACCAGCATGAACGCCGTGACCGGCGGTTCGGTTTTCGCAGCGGACATCAGGGTGCCTCCAGGGTGGCGGGTGGGCTTGGTTCGCCGGGCTCTGTGTGTCCCGGCGCCGGGTGCCGGACTTCAGGAGAGGACGGCGGGCTTGAGGGTCTGGGCGCACCACTGCTCGAAGCCGGTGGGGGAGGTGGTGTCCGCAGTGCGGGCGATGCCGGCGTCGAGGCCCTCGTCCTTGGCCCGCTTCATGTCGACGATGCCCTGGACGAATGCCTCGTTGAGGCCGTAGCCGACGAGGGTGGTGGACAGCTCGTCGAGCGGCTGGCGTTCGTAGCGGACGGGGCGGCCGAGCTGTTCGGTCATGATGCGGGCCAGGTCGTTGGGGGACAGATCCTGCGGCCCGAGGACCGGGACGCTGTCGTCGCCGGTCCACGAGCGGTTGAGCAGCAGGCCGGCGGCGGTGGCCGCGATGTCGGCGACAGCGACCAAGGGGGCCCTGCGGTCGGCGTCGACGGAGTCGGTGAAGACGCCCTTCTCGCGGATCGAGTCGGCTTCCTCCAGGAGGTTCTCGAAGAAGGACGGGCAGGCCAGCGCCCGGTAGGCGACGCCGGTGCCGGCGATGAGGTCGTCCATGGCGAGGGAGGCGGTGACGAGGCCGGCCCGGTCGGCGAGCGGGGTGCCGCGGCCGAGCGCGGAGACGCCGACGACATGGCCGACGCCGTGGGCGGCGAGCGCCTTGAGGGCGGGGAGGGTGAAACCGCTGTAGGCGTCGTACGGGGTCAGGGAGGCGTCCGGGGGGACGAGCCAGAAGACGGCGTCCGCACCCTCGAAGGCCCGGTCGAGGACACCGGCTTCCGCGTGCGATCCGGTGACCACCTCGACGCGGCCGCGCGCCTCGTCCGGAAGCCGGGCGGGATCGCGCACGATCACGCGCAGTTCCTCACCCGCGGCGGGAGCGGACTCCAGGAGCCGGGAGAGCAGGTGACGGCCGATGTTCCCGGTGGGAGCAGTGATGACGATCAACAAAACCTCGCAGGTCGTGCTGGTTCGGGTACGCCCCTCATCCTGCTGAGGATCTCCGTACTGCCACAATGGGAACTTCAGCACGGAATCATTGCTCGAAATGGAATGATGCTGGTGAACAGCCCGGATCCGGTCATCGACGCCAATCTCGCCATCGCGCTGGACGCTCTGCTGGCCGAGCAGAGCGTGACCCGTGCCGCCGCACGTCTGCACACCTCGCCCGCCGCCATGAGCCGCACCCTCGCCCGTCTGCGCCGTATCCTCCAGGACCCCCTCCTGGTCCGGGCCGGACAGACCATGGTTCCCACCCCACGCGCCCAGGCCCTGCGCGAGGAAGCCGCCACAGTGGTACGCAGCCTCGGAGCGCTGCTCGGCCCCGGCGCGAGCGTCGACCCCGCCAGCCTCCGCAGCACCTTCACCCTCCAGGCCGCCGACCTGGTCGGCGCGGCACTGGCCCCCGGGCTGCTGCGACTGGCCCGGCGGGAGGCGCCGGGAGTCTCGTTCCGGGTCCGGGCCGAAGAACTGGAGGCCGGACCCGCGCTGCGCGATGGCCGGATCGACCTGGAGATCGGATCCATCGACCACGTGGACCCCGAGACCCGGATCGAAGAACTGGTCAGCCTCCGAATGGTCGCGGCCGTCCGGCCCGGCCATCCACTCACCGAAGGGCCGCTGACCCCGGCCCGGCTCGCTGCCGCCCAACACATCGTGGTCAGCCGCCGCGGCCGGTTCACCGGCCCCCTCGACACCGCCCTCGCCGAGCTGAACCTCGACCGGCGGGTCAGCGTCGTCCTCCCCAGCCACCTGGCCGCGATGACCCTCGCTGCCCGCAGCGACCTGGTCTGCCTCGTACCCGCCGCACACCCCGGCGCGGCCCCCTCGCCCCTCACCCACGATGCCAACGCCCTCGGACTGCACCTCCTCGACATCCCCCTGGCGCTGCCACCACTGGCCATCGGCATGGCCTGGCACCCCCGGCACACGGCCGACGGCGCCCACCGCTGGCTCCGCGACACCGTCCGTAGGACTCTCCGCACACCGACAGCGGCTTCTGAGATCACCGCGGCGGACGCCTTCGGCCCCGAGTAGTACGACACCGCCGAGAAGCCGACCAGGCCGGTGGCTGATCACGTCGGGCACAGGCCCTCTACCGGCTGGTCGGGGAGGAGTTGTGCCCAGTGGTGCCCGGTGCTGAGGCGGCACACGCGGGTGGCGACGTAGTCGGCGTCGGTGCTCCAGACGCGGGCGCCGTTGGAGGTGAGGGTTGCCAGGGCGTGGCCGTTGGGAGAGAAACGCACCCTGGG
>NZ_JAGGLR010000012.1 GCF_017874715.1 Streptomyces iranensis
TGGTGGGGCGGGGGGACGCCGCGTTCCCCCCCGGCTTACCCCCCGGGGGGGGGGGGGCGGCCCGGCCGGGGCGGGGCGGGCCCCACCCCACTGGTTCAAAGCCCTGCCGCGCCGGAGTGCAGCCGGGTGACGACGCTGCGCCGCACCAGCTTGCCCGTGGGCGTCCTCGGAAGCTCGTCCCAGATCTCGATGCGGTCCGGGGTCTTGCTCCCCCGCAGCGCATCGCGGACGAACCGACACAGTTCTTCGGGCTCGGCGGTTGCGCCCGGCCGCGCCACGACCACGGCCTCGATACGCTGTCCCCACTCGTCGTCGGGTACGCCCACCACGGCGACGTCCAGGACGGCGGGGTGCCGCATCAGCACATCCTCGATCTCCGCTGGGGCGATGTTCTCCGCGCCGCGGATGATGGTGTCGTCGGCACGGCCCGCGATGAACAGATAGCCGTCCTCGTCCAGGTACCCGTGGTCACGGGTGTCGAAGAACCCCCGGGCGTCGACGGCCCTGCCCTGCCCCACGTACTCGGCGGAGACCTGCTCGCCCCGTACGCAGACCCGTCCCTTCTCTCCCGGCGGGAGCAGCCTGTCCTCGTAGTCCCGGATCTCCAGCTCGACCATGGGCACCGGGCGGCCGACCGAGGCCAGGCGTGCGCGGACAGCCGGGGCGTCACTCGCGAACGCGGTCCTGTGGTCCTCGGGGCCGAGGACGGCGATGGTCGAACTGGTCTCGGTCAGGCCGTACGCGTTGACGAAGCCGACCTGCGGCCAGATCCCGAGCGCCCGCTCGATCACCACCGAGGGCATCGGTGCCCCGCCGTAGGCGAGTCCGCGCAGCGCCGGCAGCGTCTTGTCGGCGCAGCTGTCCACGATCCGCGCGAGCATCGTGGGCACCACCATGGCGTTGGTGATGCCTTCGTCCCGCATCAGCCGCAGCCACTCCTCGGGGGTGAACCGCTCCAGCACGACCGTCCTGCGTCCGGCGTAGAGGTTCGTGAGGACGTTGGCCACGGCCGCGATGTGGTACGGCGGGACGCTCATCAGCGCCGCCTCGTCCGGCTCGGCGGAGGCGAACTCGACCGTGCCCAGGACGTAGGACACCAGATTGGTGTGGCGGAGCAGCACTCCCTTGGGATCCGAGGTGGTGCCGCTGGTGTAGATGATGACGGCCGGGGCCTCCGGGTCGGTGAACGTCTCTTCGAGGTCCGCCACCGCGCTTTCCCGGGTGGCGCGCAGCCACTCCTGGCAGGTGCGGGCCCGCAGGCCCGCCCGCTTCAGCGTCTCCAGTTGTTCCTGGCCCGCGATCCCGAAGGCCTTGGGATGGTTGGCGAGGACCGTGGAGAGCTGCTCCTCGCCGAGGCGGTAGTTCACGGGAACGAGCGGTACACCGGCTCGGGCCGCCGCGCACAGGGCGACGGGGAAGGCGGGACCGTTCACATCGAGGAAGACGACCGCGTCGGCACCCGCCTCACGGATGTCGGCGGCGGCCGCGAGAGAGGCCGCGCGGAGCTCCGTAGCGGTCAGGCCGCCCTCCCGTCGGCCGGTGACCACACGGTCCCCGAAGCCCTCGGCCGCCATGTCGAGCAGCATCGTCACGTTCACTGCAGGCTCACCTCTCGCCGGGTCAGTCGGAAGCCGGAAGCGCCTTGGCGGCCTTGACCGGCAGCGGGCGCCCGTCCACGGCGAGCGTGCCCTGCCCGGCCTTGGTGCACAGCAGCTCCAGGCCGAGTTCGTCGTCCGCGTAGCGCTTGCCCAGCAGAGTGCCGCCGGCCTGAGCGGGGTCGGGACCCCCTGCGGTGCCGGGCTTCTCGCGTGCGTCGCACATCGGCGCGCCTCCGCAGGTGATCCTCACGTCGGTGCCGGGGGCACGGACGACGATGACGGTCGTCTCGTCAACGGTGCTGGCGAGCGTCTGCCCGATTCGTGGCTTCACTGTGACTCCCAAGGTGTGCGTTTCATTCTCGGCGAAGGTGCCTCCGGCCGCGTCGGCCGCGGCCCGTGCGGAAGCCGGCGCAGTCCGCGCTTCCCGGCCCTGCCCGCCGGGATGAGGGAAATAGGCTGGAAGGACCGGCGGAACCCTTGCGCCACCGGCCAGGGGGCGATCGTCACCGACATGGGCTCCCGCGAGGTCCCGGGGGTCTCCCGGACGGGGGCCGCCCCGGCGGTCATACCGCTCCGTCGGCGGCCAGCGAGGCCCGTACGAGGTCGAGCAACTCGACGCGGCTGACCTTCGACGACGGTGTCCGCGGCAGCGCGTCGACGACCAGGATATGGGCCGGGATCTCGTACGGGGCGAGCACCTCACGGCAGGACATGGTCAGCTCCTGCGCGGTGGGCGGTGTGCAGCCGGGCCTCGGCTCGACGGCGGCCACCGGCACATGGCCCAGGCGGGCGTCCGGCAGAGCGGCGACAGCCGCCTCGTGCACGGCGGGGTGCCGCTCGAGGGCCCGGCGCACCTGGTCGGGCTGGACCTTGAAACCGCCGCGAATGATCGCGTCGTCCGCCCGGCCGTGGATCCATACGAATCCGTCCTCGTCGAGCCGGGCGAGGTCACTGGTGCGCACCCAGGCGTCGCCCCCGTCGGGCGACTGCGCGGTGCGGATCTCCAGGCGTCCCACCTCGCCGGGCGCGGCCTCGGTCCCGTCGTCCGCGACCACGCGCATCTCGACACCCGGGAGAGGGCGTCCGGCGCTGCCCGCCTTGGTGTCCCACCATCTCTTGTGCAGCGGAAGAGTCCAGGCGGCGACGGCGCCGGCGAACTCCGTGGCCCCGTACGTCATCAGGACGCGGGCGCCGTACGCGCGGAAGAAGGCGTCCGCGAGTTCGGGCGGGCAGTAGGTGGTGCCACAGGTGACGACGCGCAGACTGGAGAGCCTCTCCCGCGGCACCGCGGCGTCGAGGACGGTACGCAGCGCGGCCGGGACGAGTCCGGCGGCGGGCGGCCGGTGCCGCTCGACCGCGCGCACCCAGGGCTCCAGCGCGAAGCGGCGCAGGAGGACGAGGCGGCGACCTGCGTAGAGGCCGGAGAGTGCGCTCCACAGACCACCGATGTGTACGAGCGGGGTGGTCACAAGGCCCACCCCGGAGCGCAGCAGCGCCCCTTTCTTCGGGCTCTGTCCACTGGATTCCAGGGCCGTGTCGAACTGTCGGTCGAGGAGGCGGATCCTCTTGGGCGGGCCGGTCGTACCGGAGGTGAGCATCTCGATGGAGACGCCCATGGCGGTCTCGGCGTCCAGGAGCGGCGTGCCTCCGGCCGGCTCCAGGCCGCCGTCGGGCCCGAGCCGGAGTCCCAGCCCGGTCCCGGTGACGGCGCCCAGCACGCTCTCGTCGTCCAGCGTGCCGGGTGACGCGACGACCACGGGCAGTCCGCTGCGCGCGATGTCCGCGGCCAGCCGCTCGGGAGGCTGGAGGGGGTTCAGGGTGACGACGCACCGGCCGGTGGCGAGCACGGAGCAGACGACGGCGAGGTGCTCGGGCCGGTTCTCCAGAACGACCCCGACCCTGGTTCCTTCTCCCAGGCCCGCTTCCGTCAGCAACGCGTCGAGACCCCGGGCGGTCGAACGCAGAGCGCCCCAATGCCACCACGAATCCTCGAACTCCACGGCCCGAGCGTCCACCGGAGCTTTGCTCAGCAGTTCGGCCAGGCGACTGCGAGCGCCCATAGGCCACCTCCACTTCCAAAGAAAGCATACTGAGATAACTATGTCTGGAACAGTCCCATGAGCATGACACTGTGGGATCACCCTCCGTTCACACCCGGAGGGCCGTCGTCGTCACCGTCAGACCGTGGCCAGCAGCTCGACGATCGTGGCGTTGGCCATGCCGCCCCCCTCGCACATGGTCTGCAGGCCGTAACGGATGCCGTTGTCCCGCATGTGGTGGACGAGGGTGGTCATCAGACGGGCCCCCGAGGCGCCCAGCGGGTGGCCGATGGCGATGGCACCGCCATTGGGGTTGAGGCGCCCGGGATCGGCTCCGGTCTCCGCGAGCCACGCCATCGGTACGGGCGCGAAGGCTTCGTTGACCTCGAAGGCGCCGATGTCGCCGATGGCCAGACCGGAGCGGGCGAGCACCTTGGCCGTGGCGGGAATCGGGGCGCCCAGCATGAGCACCGGGTCGTCACCGGCGAGCACGGCCGTGTGCACGCGGGCGATGGGGGTGAGGCCCAGCTGGGCGGCCTTCTCCGAGGTCATCATGAGCAGCGCCGCCGCACCATCGCTGATCTGCGAGGAGTTGCCGGCGTGGATGGTGCCGTGCTCCTTGAAGGCGGGCCGCAGCCCGGCCAGCTTCTCGGCGGTCGTCCCCCGCCGGAGACCCTCGTCCGCGGCGAAGACCGTGCCGTCGGCGAGGGCGACCGGTGCGAGCTGGCCCTCGAAGCGTCCCCCGTCGGTCGCCTCCGCGAGCTTGGCATGGGAGGCCGAGGCGAACTCGTCCATCTCCGCGCGGCCGAAGCCCCACTTGTCGACCATCATTTCGGCGCCGACACCCTGGCTGAAGGTCGCACCGTAACGCTCCTGCACCAGCGGGCCGCCGGCCCTGCCCAGCTCAGGGTCCTTCACCGAGGATCCGATGGGTACGGCGCTCATCATCTCGACACCACCCGCGACGGCCACGTCGTACTGCCCGGAGATCAGGCCCGCGGCGGCGAAGTGCACGGACTGCTGGGACGAGCCGCACTGGCGGTCGACGGTGGTGGCCGGAACCGACTCGGGCCAGCCGGCCGCGAGCACGCCCATGCGCGCCACATTGTTGGCCTGCTGACCCACCTGCTGCACGCAGCCCCAGATGACGTCGTCGACCAGCGCCGGGTCGAACCCGGTGCGCTCGACCAGCGCCCGGAGCACATGAGCCGACAGGTCGGCGGCGTGATGGTCCGCGAGAGTTCCGCGCCGCTTGCCGACCGGAGTGCGGACCGCATCGACGATGACGGCATCGCGTGTGGACATATGACAGCCTCCTTCACCACAACAACTGTAGGTTAGTTTACTAGGTCACCTATGATGACTCCAGGGCCGGTCTGCTTCACACCGCAGCCGCGGCCCGGCGGCCAGATGTCCGAATGACGTGTGAGAGGACCGGTGACATGCGGATCGGAATGCCGATGGCCTACAGCGGAGGGTTCGCCGAGACGGTCGACGAACTGGTCGACTACGAGAAGGCGGGACTCGACATCGTCTTCGTCCCGGAGGCGTACAGCTTCGACTCGGTGAGCCAGCTCGGCTACCTGGCCGCGCGGACGAGCAGCCTCGGCATCGCCTCGGGCATCCTCAACATCTACTCCCGCACACCGTCGCTGCTCGCCATGACGGCGGCCGGCCTCGACTACGTCTCGGGCGGCCGCTTCACCCTGGGGATCGGCGCCTCCGGCCCGCAGGTCGTCGAGGGCTTCCACGGCCTGCCGTACGACGCCCCTCTCGCCCGTACCCGGGAGGTGACGGAGATCTGCCGCAAGGTGTGGAACCGCGAGCCGGTCGTGCACGACGGACCGCGCTACCAGCTGCCCCTGAGCCGGGCGCACGGCGGGTCGGGCCTGGGCAAGGCGCTCAAGCTGATCAACCACCCGGTACGCGCACGCGTTCCCATGGTCCTGGCGGCGCTCGGTCCGAAGAACGTCGCCCTGGCCGCCGAACTGTTCGAGGGCTGGGAACCGATCTTCTACTTCCCCGAGGGCGCGCGTGCCGCGTTCGGCGAGTCCCTGGACTCGGGCGCGGCCCGCCGCGCCCCCGAACTGCCCGCGCTCGACACCATCGTCGACACGCATGTCGCGATCACCGAGAACGCCGAGGAGCGCGCGGCCGCCGAACAGCAGGTGCGCGAGCATCTGGCCCTGTACGTCGGCGGCATGGGAGGCAAGGGCAGGAACTTCTACAACGATCTGACCCGCCGGTACGGCTTCGAGGAGGCGGCCGCGACGATCCAGGACCTTTTCCTCGACGGCCGCAGGAAAGACGCGGCCGCGGCGGTCCCCGAGGAACTGGTACGGGGCGTCTCCCTGATCGGTCCGCCCGGCTGGGTCAAGGAGCGTGTCACGGCCTTCGCCGAGAGCGGTGCCACGACCCTCAACGCCAAGCCGCTGGCCGCGACACACCGGCGACGCGTCCGGGACGTCAACACCCTGAGGGAGCTGAGCGCGTGACCGGCTCGGCGCAGGGCCCGCTCGCCGGAGTCCGCGTACTCGAAATCGCCGGCCTCGGCCCGGCTCCCATGGCCTCGCTGCTGCTCTCCGAACTCGGCGCCGACGTCGTCCGGGTGGACCGCCCCAAACCGTCCCCCATCTCCGACTTCCTGGAGCGGGGCCGCCGGTCGATCATCATCGACCTCAAGCACCCCGGCGGCGCGGACACGGTGCTGCGGCTCGCCGAGCGCGCGGACGTCCTCATCGAGGGGTTCCGGCCGGGCGTCGCCGAACGTCTGGGCATCGGCCCGGCCGCCGCCCACGCCCGCAACCCCCGTCTGGTCTACGGCCGTATGACCGGCTGGGGGCAGCACGGTCCGCGGGCGGACACGGCGGGCCACGACATCAACTACATCTCCCTCACCGGTGCCCTGGCGGCGATCGGCCGGGCCGGCGGCCCGCCCCAGGTGCCGCTCAACCTGCTCGGCGACTTCGGCGGCGGCGCGCTCTACCTGGTGGTGGGAGTACTCGCCGCGCTGCACCACGCCCGTGCCACCGGCGAGGGACAGATCGTGGACGCGGCCATCGTCGACGGTGTCACACATCTCGCGGCGATGATCTGGGCCGAGCGCCGCCACAACGGGTGGGCCGACGAGCGCGGCCGCAACCTGCTCGACACCGGCGCTCCCTACTACGACGTATACGCCACCTCCGACGGCGGCTGGATGAGCGTGGGCGCGCTGGAGCCCCAGTTCTACGCACGATTCGTCGAGTTGCTCGGCATGCCCGAATGGGCTCCCTCACAACACGACCGTACGGCGTGGCCGCGGATGCGCGAGGCGTTCGCCGCCCGTTTCGCCTCGCATCCGCGCGCCGAGTGGGAGAAGGTCTTCGACGGGGCGGACGCGTGCGTGACGCCGGTTCTCAACTGGTCGGAGGCCCTGCGCGAGCCCCATATGACGGCCCGGAACGTCCATGTCACCGCCGAGGGGGAAGCCGTCCCCGCCCCGGCGCCCCGCTTCTCCGCCACGGCGACCCGTGCCGCCGGACCGCGGGCGGCGCCCGGCGCGCACAGCCTCGAGGTGCTGGAGGACTGGGACGTGCCGGGCGCGCGGGAGCTGCTCTCGGGCGGATCGGTCATGCAGCGGCCCGACGAGTGACAGAGCGGACCGACGGCTCCTCAGCCCGGGAAGACGCCCGGACACCGCTGGAGACGCGCGGTGGCCGTCCAGTACGGCGGCGGGCCCGGCACCTCCCGCGCCGCGCCGAGGCGGCGCAGGTGAGCCAGGGTCACCAGCGCCCGGGAGACCGTCGCACGCAGCGGAAAGCCCCGCAGCCCCTCCAGGCTGCCGGAGCGCCGCAGACGCCCGGCCAGCTGCCATGCGGTGACGGGCCCCTCACGCAGCACCGAAACCGCCAGAGCCGTGCGCGCCGCGTGGTGGTCGCGCACTTCGCCGACGCGGGCCGCGATGTCGGTATAGCGGTACTCGTGGGCGGGCAGTACGAGATCCGGCTCCATCCGCACCAGCGGCTCCAGGGTTTCCAGATAGTCCCCCAAGGGGTCGTCGGTCTCGTCCCTCGGCTGATGCATCCCCACCGTGGTCCGCGGCAGCAGGTGATCCCCGGTCAGCAGCAAGCGGTGACGCGGCTCCCAGAAGCAGAGGTGGCCCGGGGTGTGGCCGGGTGTCCACAGCGTGGTGAGATCCCAGCCGGGAACGTCGGGCCGCTCGCGGTCGGTCAGGTGACGGTCCGGGGGCGCGGCGTCCTGCCCGGAGCGCGTTCCGATGTCGTCGAGCGCCTTCCTCACCTCCGCCTCCGGCGCCCCGGCCCGGCGCAGCAGCGCTGCCGACAGCGAGGCCGGATCGGCGCGGAACTGCGCGAGGCCGGCGGCGTCCAGCGCGTGCAGGGACACCCAGGCGCCGGACACCTCCCGGATGCGCGGGGCGAGGCCGTAGTGATCGAGGTGGGAATGGGTCACCAGAACGCCGCGGACGTCCTCGACCCGCGTGCCGAGCGCCCGCAGCCCTGCGGTCAGCGCGCTCCAGCCCTCCTCGGTGTCCCAGCCCGCGTCGACCAGATAGGGGCCCGCGTCGGTCTCCAGTACGTACACCAGGACATGCCCAAGAGGCCCCGGCAGCGGGATCGGAAGGCTCCACAGCCCCGGCCGCACACGAGTGAGGCGAGGTCGGCCGCCCTTCAGCGGCCGCCCTGTTCCGGAAACCCGGTTACCGTCCATGGACATGGCCCCCCTTTCAACATAGACAACCTAGTAAACCATCACGGCGCTCCTGGTGATCCAGCGGGGAGCACTCATACCCGGCCGGCGCTCACCGCATCGCACGCGCCAGTAGACTGGTGGTCCGGCGTGGCCCTTCTGGCGGCTGCCGGACCGCGAGCCGTCTTCGGCCGTGGGCGGCCCGGCGAGATGCAGACAGCGTCGCAGTGGGGACTGACATCAATGCCCGCATCCACATCCGACTCGCGCCACGGCGATCCAGCAGGCGAGGAGTCCCTGCCCCCGGTGTCACCCGGGGACTCCCGCCACCAAACCTCGTGGCTCGCCGCCGCGTTCGGCGCTCCGGCGGCGGCTCTGCTCGGCGACTGCGTGCAAGGACCCCCGGCAGGAGGGCTCCGTGACTGGGCCGACTCGGGAGCGATGGCTCTGACCGGACTGCCCGACGGGGCACCGCTCGCGGCCCCCGGAGCCCCGGCCGGCGTGCTGCGCATCGCGCTCGACGCCGTCGCCGCCTTGAGCCGGGCACGGACGGGAAAGGCCGTCCGGCTGCCCGGGACCGACCTGCTGGGCGAGCGCGCGGCCATCGCGGGGTTGTCCCGGCGCGGCCCGTGGTCGGCGGGCGGCGCCTTCAGGATCCTGTCCGCCGTGGACGGCTGGGTAGGCGTCTCACTGTCCCGGGAGGACGATCGCGACCTCGTTGCCGCCCTCGTCGAGAACCCCGTGGAAACCGACGTCTGGGAGGTGCTCGAACGCTGGTCGGCGGACCGGAGGGCGGTCGATGTGGCCGAACGTGCCCAACTGCTGGGCATCCCGGCGGCCACGGTACCGGTGACCCCCCGCGGCCTGCCGGACGAACAGGCCGCGCACCGCCGCGGGACCGCCGGATCCGGCCCCAGGCCAGTGCTGATCCACGGCGGCGGCCCCCGTAAGCACCGGCGCCGGCGCCCGCTCGTGGTCGACCTCACCTCCCTGTGGGCGGGCCCGCTGTGCGCGCGGCTGGTCGGCCTGACCGGCGCGGACGTCGTCAAGGTCGAGAGCCCGCACCGCCTCGACGGCGCCCGGTTCGGCCCACCGGCCTTCTACGACCTCCTGCACGCCGGGCATGCGTCCGTTTCCCTCGATCTCACCTCACCGGCCGGCGTCGCCACCCTGCGGCGGCTCCTCGAATCGGCGGACGTCGTTCTCGAGGCCTCGCGCCCCAGGGCGTTGCGGCACCTCGGCATCGACGCCGAGGAGGCTGTTGCCTCGGGCACGGTGTGGACCAGCATCACGGCGTACGGGCGGACGGGGCCATGGGCGAACCGTGTGGGCTTCGGGGACGATGTCGCCGCCGGAGCGGGTCTGGTCGTCCGGACCGAGCACGGGCCGCTGCCCTGCGGGGACGCCCTGGCGGACCCATTGACCGGTGTCCACGCGGCGGTCTCCACGGCAGCGGCCCTCGCCGGGGAACAGGGCTGCCTGATCGACGTCTCCATGCGGGATGTCGCCGCCTTCGCCGCTCGGGGGCCCGCCGAACCGCATGTCGTACGGCAGGCCCCGGACGGCGACTGGTGGGTGGAGACGGAGCACGAGGTCTTCCCGGTCCGCGCGCCACGCGCGCCACGGCCGGGGCAGCGGGCCACGGAATTTGGAGCCGACACCGCACGCGTGCTCACCCGGTGGTGCCGTCCGTGAACCTGCTCATCGCGCGATGCCGCACCGACGGACACCTCACCGACGTCCGGATACGCGACGGACGGGTCACCGAGGTGGCGGAGCGGCTGCGCCCGGCGCGGGACGAGGATCTCGTGGACGCGCGCGGCGGCGCGTTGCTGCCAGGGCTCCACGACCATCATGCGCATCTGCTCGCCATGGGCGCCGCGGAGCGGTCCGTCGTCTGCGGTCCTCCGGCCGTGAACGACGCCGCCGCACTACGTGCCGTCCTGCGCGGGGCGGCAGACGCGGTTCCGGCGGGCGGCTGGGTGCGCGGCACCGGGTACAGCGAGTCGGTGGCCGGTCTGCTGGACCGAACCGCCCTGGACGGCATGGTCGCCGACCGCCCGGTGCGCCTCCAGCACCGGGGCGGGGCACTGTGGATCCTCAACAGCGCGGGGCTGGCGGCCGTCGCTTCGGCGCTGGACGACTCCTTGGACGTCGAACGGGACGCGGCCGGACATCCGACCGGACGCCTCTGGCGCTACGACGTCCGGCTGCGGGCGGCGATCGGTGCCGAGCCACCCGATCTGGCGTCCGTGGGCGAGCGGTTGGCCTCGTACGGGATCACCGGCGTCACGGATGCCACGCCGGACCTGGACGCGGCAGGTCTGGAGCTGATCGGCACCGCCGTACTTGGGGGCCGCCTGCGTCAGGGGGTGCAGCTGCTGGGCGCCGCGACCGGGACACCACTGGCTCCCGGCCTGTCCAGTGGGCCGTACAAGATTTTGCTGCGCGACCACGACCTCCCCGGTCTCGAGGAGTTGGCGGGCCTGATCGACCGGTCGCACCGGGCTGCGCGTCCCGTGGCGGTCCACTGTGTGACGAGGGAATCCCTGCTGCTCACCTTGGCCGCGCTGGAGATCGTGGGAACCTGCGAGGGCGATCGTGTGGAGCATGCGGCCGTGGTGCCGCCCGAGATGTGCGAGCACTTGGCCGCCAAGAGGCTGACGGTCGTGACCCAGCCCTCCTTCATCGCCACACGGGGCGACACCTACCTGGCGTCGGTGGATCCCCGGGATGCCGAACACCTCTATCCCTACGCCACCTTGCTGGCACACGGCGTGCCGACCGCGCCGTCGAGCGATGCCCCGTTCGGCGATCCGGACCCTTGGCGCACCATGGCCGCCGCGGCGTCCCGCCGCACTCCGTCGGGGAGGGTGCTCGGCTCTCACGAACGTGTCGCCCCCGGGGTGGTTCTGGCCGGGTTCCTGTCCCCGCCGCACTCCCCCGGCGGCCCTCCTCGGCGCGTGGCACCGGGCTGCCCGGCCGACCTGTGTCTGCTCGGCGAACCCGTCGAAGCGGCCTTGGCCAGGCCGTCCGCCGACCAGGTGGCGCTGGTTCTGCGAGCGGGGAAGCCCGTCTTCCAACGGTGAGCGCACACCCGATGCCCTGTGCACCGCCGGTCACCAGGGCGACCCGGCCGTCATCCCGCGTCCCACCCCGCCAGAGGTGCCGCGTCCGGGTAAAGGGTCCAGCCGCCGCCCGAGCGCACCCAGCCTCCTGCCGCGGCGGTACCGCCGTCCACGTGGAGAGTGATGCCGGTGACATAGCCTGCGCGATCGGAACAGAGATACACCGCCGCGTCGGCGCACTCCTCGGCGGCGCCCTCGCGGCCCAACGGGACGTAGCGCCTGACAGCTGCCTCGCGGTCCGGTGGGCGAGGCGGCAGGGCGCCCGGGTCCACCAGGCCTGTCAGGATCCCCCGGTTGCCGGCCGTAGCGGTGTGGTCGGGCGCCAGGGCGTTCACCCGGATCCGGTGCTCGGCCAGTTCGACCGCCATGGTCCGGGTGAAGCTGATCACCCCGGCCTTGCAGGCGGCGTACACCGCGTACATGGGAGCGGCACGCTCACCCTCGATGCTGGTGATGTTGAGTATCGAACCGCCTCCGGAGGAAGCGATCATCGGCGCGGCGGCCGAGGTCGCCGCCAGCATGCTGACCAGGTTGATGTCGATGTGACGGCGCCAGCTGCGTTCGCTCTGGTCCAGGAAACGCCTGGCCCGCACACCACCGGCGTTGTTGACCAGGATGTCCAGTCGACCGAACGTCCGGTGCGTGGCCGCGACGGCTTCGGTCAGCGCGGCGGTGTCCATCACATCCGCCACCAGCGAGATCGCCGTACCCCCGGCCGTCTCGGCCAGCGCCCTCGTTGCCTCGGCTCGCTGGAAGTCGATGTCGATCAACCCGACCCGCACGCCGGCCCCGGCCAGCGCGACCGCGATGGCCTGGCCGATGCCCGCACCCGCCCCGGTCACCACTGCGGCCTTGCCGTCGAGACCCAGCTCGAAGGTCATCGCCCGCTCCTCTCCGACCGCCACTTCGCGATCACCTCACGTCCGTAGTACTCCAAGGCCCTGAGGGCTTCGTCCAGGCTGCTTCCAGGCACACGAACGACGAACCAGGTGGCTCCGGCGTCGGCGAGTTCCTCGAGGTGATCGCGCCGGGGCAGATGAGCGCCCTCTCCGGGGCGGACGTCACTGTGCGGCGTCTGCACCTGTACCTCGAGGGACGACGGGTCGCGTCCGGCCTCGGCGGCGAAGTGGCGCAACTCCGCGACAGCCGCCGCCAGGTCGGCCGGCGTCGACAGCGCCGTGGTCCGGGTGGTGGCCGCCATGCCGGCGCTGTTGAGCAGCGGAGACCAGCCCTGGGCCGCACGGGCGGCCCGGCGCCGTGCGTTCCGTCCGTTGCCGCCGATCCACACGGGTGGATGAGGCACCTGCACAGGGCCGGGGGTGCTCACCGTGCCATGCGCGGTGTACCGAAGCCCTTCGCCGGTGTAGGACTCGTCGGTCCACAGGTCCCGCAGCACATCGAGTGCCTGGTCGAACAGTTCACCGCGCCGCTCGAAGTCCACGCCGAGCGCGTTGAACTCCGACCGCAGATAGCCCCCGCCGGCACAGATCGTCAGCCGACCGCCGGAAAGCCGGTCCACGGTGGCGATCCGCTTGGCCGCCATCAGGGGGCTGTGATACGGCAGCACCATCAGGTAGGTCATCAGGCGCAGCCGATCCGTGACCGCGGCGCAATAGGCGAGGGCGTCGAGCGGATCGAGGGTCGCGTGTCCCCCCGAGGTGAGCCACTTCCCCGACGGCGCGGGGTGCTCCGTGAACGCGATCGCGTCAAAGCCCGCCTCCTCCGCCGCGCGGGCGAATGCGCGCAGCCCCTCGGGCCCGTACAGCTCCGGCACGCAGCCAGGCTTTCCGATCGGATGTTCGACAGTGAACCTCACGGCGCTCCCTTACTCGATCACTCCATCGTAGCTAACGAAGTTATTTATGTCAGTACGCAACCGGACCGCGAGTCAATCGAAAATGTCATTTTCGCCAACCCCAACCTTGGGTCCAGCTGCCGGGAGCCCGACACCCCGCCCACCTCGCTCTGCACTGCCATCTCGAAGACGTCCCGCAGGCCGTTGACAGTCGGCGAGTCGACATGCACCGTTGAAAACAGCATTTTCACCGGATCGAACTGATCACCACCCACTCAAGGAGAGAGTCATGGAGAAAATCTGGGCGAACTCGGGTGACTCGCACTTCATGGAGCCCGAGGACCTGTGGCGCAGCAACGTCCCCGCGCACCTGGCCGACCTCATGCCGCGGAGCGTCAAGGACCCCGACGGCATGTGGGAGACCGTCCACATCGATGGCATGTCCTTCCGCCGCGCCACTCCGCCGTCGGCGACTCAGGAGTTCCGCGAGGCGGCGAACCGGGCGCCCGGTGCCCGGGACGTCACTTTGCGGATGAAGGACCTCGACAACGAGGGCATCTGGGGTGAGCTGGTCTTCCCGTCGCTGGGTCTGTGGAGCTCGTCGTTCCGCACCCCCGAAGCGCTACGGGAGGCTCTGCGGGTGAGCAACGACTGGTCCTGGGAGACCATCGACCAGGCATCCGAGCGGCTGGTGGCCACCGCCCAGGTGTCCACGCTGGACATCGGGGACGCCGTCCGGGAGCTGGAGCGGACCGCAGAGATGGGATTCCGGGCAGTGTTCCTGCCGGTCAGGCCGCATCCGCTGCAGAAGGACTACAACCACGACGCGTGGGAGCCCCTCTGGGCCGCCGCAGAGGCGGCGAACATGGTGCTGGCCTTCCACATCGGCACCGACCCGGTCGACCTCTCCACGGGCGCGATGGCCGGCGTCGTGTACCGGGGTCCGGGCGGGGCGGTACTGAACTACACCGAGACGACGTTCGGCGGTCAGCGTGCGGTGGTCAAGATGGTCGCCTCCGGCGCTCTCGACCGTCACCCCAACCTGAAGGTGCTGGTCGCGGAAGGTGGCGCCACCTGGGTACCGTTCATCGCCGACCGCATCGAGGAGGGTTACCGCCAGCACGCGGCCATGGTCCGCCCCAAGCTCGAGCGATCCCCGCGGGAGATCATCTACTCCCAGGTGTACGCCTCCTTCCAGCACGACCAGACCGCCGTCGCCGCCGCGGCGTCCATGGGCTACGACAACGTCATGTGGGGCAGCGACTACCCGCACATGGAGGGCACCTTCGGGCACACCCAGGAGACGCTGCACGGCCTGTTCGACGGCGTCGACCTGAAGGTCAGGGAACGGATCACCACCGGTGTCTTCGCCGAGCTGTTCCCCCACGTGCCCCCGCTGCCGACGGCCGTCGCGGGAGCCTGAGCCATGTCCGACAACGTGATGTACGACTCGCCCACCGAGTTCCTGCACGATGTGGCCAGCGTCGGCGCCTGTGTCGCCCAGTCCGTCATCCCCCACGACAAGGGCGGCTACGTGTGCGCCTGCTCCTGCGAGCGATGGGAGGTCATCGCCACGAGCAGGGACGAGGGCCTGCGTCTGGCCCGAGCGCACACAGGGTCGTCCACGGGCTGAGCAGCGTCCCCGGGGTGGGCAGGCCGCGACCTGGCCACCCCCGGGGGGCCAGGGAGGCGGTGGCCACGGTGTTCCGCTTGACGTGGAACATCCCGGCTCCGCCATGACCGGACCCCATGTGAGCGAGTTGGCCGGCGCAACAGGTGCGCCCGGTTCAGGGCCGGGTACGCCGGGGTGGTCAGTCGAGGATGTCGATGACCCTTGTCGCCTCACTGCCGGCGAGGACCAGTTCGTCGGCCACCGCGAGGTGCTTGCGCCAGAACGCCTCCGCCGCGTCACCGTCACCCGAGCGCACCAGCTTGACCAGCTTCTCGTACGCACGCACGGCCCGGTTGTTGTGCTGACGGCTCAGGCTGGGCGTGTTCTCACGGCGAGCGCGGACCACGATCTGCGACTGGCGCAGGATGATCTCGTAGACCATCCCCACCATGACGGCCAGGGTCTTGTTGCCGGAGAGCTGCACGAGACGCAGGTGGAACTGGGCGGCACCGATGGCGAATCGATCCACGTCGTCCAGGTTGGCCCGCTCCTCCTCCAGCGCCTGCTCCAGGGCCGCGTACTTCTCCTCGTCGCCGTCGAGCGCGAGCAGCCGCGCGGCCGGCGGCTCGATCGCACTGCGCGCCACGTAGACGTCGGCCAGCGTGGCACCCTCCAGTTGGAGAAGGAGGGCCGCCGGCCGGGCGACGGCCTCGGGACCAGGCACTGTCACCCTGGCCCCGGTGCGCGAACCTCGCCTGAGTTCCACGAGCCCTTCGGACTCCAGGACCCTGACGGCTTCCCGCAGAGTCGGACGGGAGACATTGAAGTGCTCCAGCAGTTCCGGCTCATGCGGCAGGAAGTCACCGCTCTTGAGCTCGCCATCGACGATCATGCGGCGCAGACGCCGAGCGACAAGCTCACCGGTCTTCGGCGCGCGCACGCCGTTGACCGCTGCAACCGCCCCCCCATTGTTCCAGTTCACACCATCAGGACGCCGCTCGTCCGACCCCGCCATAGGTTTCCGCCTTCACTGTTTCACTGCGATCCGGGCCCGCCGTGGCCACGGAGAGACCTGGGTTACGTCACTTACGAGGATAGCTATCTCGCTCGGCCCCACGTCGGCCCGTCCGGTGATCGCCCGCGGCCGGGAACGGTGCAGAGCTCCTCATCACCCGCTCCCTTGCTGACAGACCACGGACGGAACTATTCTGACTCCGACATGGTGAACTAAGAATCCTAGGTTGACTGTATCCGACGGAGACCGCGAAAGAGAGACGCCCATGGCTCCGCAAACCCCCGACACCGCGATCGTCGGGGTCGGCGCAACGCCGTACTACCCCCGCGGTGAATCACACCCGCAGACCATCACGGAGCTGGCGGGCAAGGCGATCCTGGCGGCCTGTGAGGACGCCGGGCTGTCGGTCAAGGACATCGACGGCTTCGCCTATTACTCCATGGCGGGCGGTGGCTATGGCCGGTCCATGGAGACCGCCTCCCTCATGGAAACCCTCGGCATCCCCGAAGTGACCTTCACAGCCTCGCTGACCGCCGGCGGGGGCGGCTCGGCCGGCTCCATCGGCCTGGCCCGCGCCGCCATCGTCGCGGGCGACGCGACCTGCGTGGTCAGTGTCATGGCATTGCAGCAGCTCCCCGAGTACCGGCTGGGCGGTGTCTTCGGCAAGGCCGAGCCCACGCCCGAGAAGTCGTTCATCCAGCCCGCGGGCCTGACCGGCCCAGGACACCTGATGTCGGTACTGGCCCGCCGTCACATGCACGCCTACGGCACCCGCCGCGAGGCCTTCGCCGAGGTCGCGATCTCCACCCGGGAGAACGCGATCACGCGCCCCACCGCGCTGCGGCGCACGCCGCTCACTCTCGACGACTACTTCAACGCACGGATGATCGCCGAGCCACTGTGTCTGTACGACTTCTGCATGGAGACGGACGGTGCGGTCGCCGTCCTCACCACCAGTCTCGAACGCGCCCGTGACCTCCGCCAGAAGCCCGTGCCGGTCGTCGCGGCCGCGCACGGTGGACGGCGGGAGTGGGGCCGGGGCTTCAGCTGGATGGGCATGCCGGAGGAGACGTTCGCCTCCTCCGGCCACGCGGCGGTGGCCCAGCGTCTCTACGCCAAGGCCGGCGTCGGTCCGGACGACATCGACGTGGCCCTGTTGTACGACCACTTCGCACCCATGGTCGTGATGCAGCTGGAGGACTACGGCTTCTGCGCCAAGGGAGAGGGCGGTGCCTTCGTGGAGAGCGGGGCCATCCGCTACAAGGGTGGCTCGATCCCCGTCAACACACACGGCGGACATCTCTCGGAGGGCTACGTGATCGGCATGACCCATGTGCGGGAAGCGGTGGAGCAGCTGCGCGGCACCGCCGTCAACCAAGTGCCGGGAGCGGAGCTGGCCCTGGTCAGCGGCGGCCCGGCGACCATCCCGGTCAGCGGCCTGGTCCTGGGGCGTGACGCATGAGCGCCGCCCTGTCCCGGGCGCTGCCCGCCCAGCGGGTACGGATCGCCACCGATCACGTCACCGAGCCGTTCTGGCAAGCGGCCCGGGAACGTCGGCTGACCGCACCGCGCTGTGCCGACTGCGGCCACTTCCGGCTGCCGCCGACCCCGTTCTGCCCCGAGTGCCAGTCACAGAACGTCGACTGGGTCCGGCTGTCCGGCCGGGGAAGCGTCTTCAGCTTCTCCGTCGTCCGCAACATCCCCGGGCTGGACGACGCCGTGGTGGTGGCGGCCGTCGTCGACCTGCCGGACGCGCCGGGTGCCCGCCTCATCAGCAATGTGATCGACGCCGATCCGGACGAGGTCCGGATCGGTATGGAACTCATCGTGGACTTCTCCCCAATCTCGGACGGCTGGCTGCTTCCGGTCTTCCGCCCTCATCGTCCCCGTCCCTGAAGGCACGGAAGGCACGGAAGGCACGGAAGGCACGGAAGGCAGGGTCGAACGACCACCGCCCCCCGGCGCGCCCGGTGACCGAGCGTAGCCCGTTCATCGGCGCGGAACCGGGCCCCGGGGGGATCGACGACTTCGTGGAGACGCTCTCGGTCTTCCCCTGAGCCATATGAGTGCCCATGCACACCTGTACGCCCCGGGAGCTCTCAGCGGATTCCCGGGGCGTACAAGTTTGAGATCATCAGGTGTCTTGAGCAGTCCGGTCACGCTGGTCCGTACCGCCGAGGTAGGCGGCCTGGAGCAGGCCCGGGTCGCGGCGCAGTTCATCCGCGGGCCCGCTGTGCACCAGACGGCCGCGGGCCAGCGCGTACACCCGGTCCACCACCTCCAGGGCGGCGGGCACATGCTGCTCGACCAGCAGCACGCCGAGTCCGCGCTCCACGGCCAGGGTACGGAGCGTCCGCAGCAGCTCTCCGGCGATCCTCGGCGCGAGGCCGAGCGACATCTCGTCCACGAAGAGCAGTCGGGGGCGCCCCAACAGAGCACGCACAAGAGCGAGTTGCTGCTGTTCACCCCCGGACAACAGCCCGGCGCGCCGGGACAGCAGCGGACGCAGCTGAGGCAGCACGGTCAGTGCCTCCTCGATCAGGGCCCGGCCGCCGCGCCGCTGTTCCAGGCAGAGCGCGAGGTTCTCCCTGACGGTCAGCTGCCGGAACAGCCCCCGGTCCTCCGGAACCAGGCGCAGACCGCGCCGGGCCAGAGCACGGGCCCCGGTGCGCGCGGTGATCGGGGCGCCGAGCAACTCGATCTGCCCGGCGTGGGCCGGCAGGCAGCCGGACAGGGTCAGCAGCGTGGTGGTCTTGCCCGCGCCGTTCGGCCCGAAGAGGGCCACCACCTCCCCCGGTGCGACGTGCAGGTCGACATCGCGGACGACGGTGCCCGCGCCGTGGCCGGCGTGCAGGCCCCGCACTCGCAGGACGGCGGGCGCGGGCTCGGCGGCGGCGACACCGGCCGTGTCGGTTGCGCTGTCCGCGCCGGTCATGACGGACTCCCTTCGCCCAGGTAGGCCGCGAGGACGGCGGGGTCGCTCCTGACCTCCGCCGGGGTCCCCGAGGCGAGCTGCTTGCCGCCGTCCAGGACGTGGACGTGGTCGCAGTTGCCGAGGACCAGGCCCATGTCGTGTTCCACCAGGAGCACGGTGGTGCCCCGCTCGCACACGCCTCTCAGGCGCCGGCCCAGTTCTTCGCTCTCATGGGTGTCGAGGCCCGCCGCGGGTTCGTCGAGGAGCAGCACGTCGGGGCGGGCGATCAGGGCGCGGGCCAGGGCCACCAGCGCCCGCTGCCCCTGGCTGACGGCACCGGGCAGGAGGTCCGCGACGCCGTCGAGCCCGAGCGACCCCAGGAGGTCGTGCAGGACCGGGATGTCGGCGGAGGGCATCCGCCTCAGCTGGTGCCACCAGCGCCGGTTGGTTTCTCCGGGCATTCCGGTGGCCACGTTCTCCGCCACGGTCAGATCGTCGAACAGGTCGAGCGACTGGAAGGTGCGCACCAGTCCGGCGCGGGCGCGCCGGTAGGGCGCCAGGTTGTCGAGCCGGCGATCGCCGAGGTACACCTCGCCGCGTGCGGCGACATAGCCGGTGCACGCGTCCAGCAGGGTGGTCTTGCCGGCGCCGTTGGGGCCGATGAGACCGGTGAGGGTTCCTTCCGCGACCTCCAGGCTCACGCCTTCGAGGGCGCGTACGCCACCGAAGGTGACGCTCAGATCACGTAGTGCGAGTGACGACACGCTCGGTCTCCTCTCCCAGTACAGCGGCCTGCTCGCCGGACGGTTCCGGCACGGTCGGGCGGCGCCGCCTGCCGGCGAGCCACCGCATCTGCCGGTCGAGCTCCCCTGCCACACCACCAGGGGTGGTCACCAGGGCGACGAGCAGTCCGATCGCGCTGACGATCGCGTTGTACTTGCCGAGTTCCAGCCAGCGGTCGAGCGCGTAGTACACCAGCCCGCCGGGGGCCATGAGACCAGCGATCACGGCACCGGAGACCCGGCTGATGCCCGCGAGGTACACCACCGCGACGTAGGTGAGCGACACGAACACGTCGAAGTTCTGGAAGGCCAGACTCTCCTGCTGGTATCCGAGGAGTACACCGGCCGTTCCCGCGAGGCCGGCGGCGATGCCGAAGCCCGTCAGCTTGACCCCGGCGATGTTGATGCCCGCCGCCGCAGCCGCTCGCTCGTTGGCGCGGATCGTAAGCATCTGGCCACCGAGGCGGGTCCGGCGCAACCAGACCACGCCGACCGCGCAGGCCGTGACGGTGAACAGGGCGAACAGGGCGAACCCGACGTCTCCGCCGCCGCCGAGACCGACCCCGAACAGGCGCAGTTCCGGTACCCGGCTGCCGCCGAACCCGCCCGTCCAGTCGGGGTTCTTGAAGACGAACTCCGACACGGCCACGGCGAGGCCCAGCGTGACGACGCCGAGGGTCACTCCCCGTATGCGCAGCGCGGGCACGGCGACCCCCACGCCCAGGAGCACGGCGAGCGTCACCGCGATGAGCGGAGGGAGCGGGAACGGGAGATGGGTGTGCGTGGTGAGATTGCTGAGCACGAATCCGGCGGCGCCGGCGAAGGTCATCTGGGCCAGCGAGATCTGTCCGAGCATGCCGGTGACGACGACGATGCCCAAGCAGACCAGGACGGCGACGACGGACGTGGTCAGCGCGGTGCGGTACGGCCCGTCCAGAGTGAGGATCAGCGCCACGCCGGCCAGGAGCGTCGCGGCGACGGTGATCGGTTTCGTGCCACCGCGCGGCACCGCCGGCAGCCGCGGGTCCTCTTCCGTACCGCGCGAGGGCAACCGCCCGCCGCCGACGGCGAGCGTCACGACGATCACCAGGAAGGGCAGTACGTCGCGCAGTCCGGTCTGCGGCAGCCAGGAGTAGTCACCCTGGAGCTTCAGTACGACGCTCTGGATCATGCCCAGGGCGATGCCGGCGGCGACCGTCACGCCGAAGGAGCGCAGCCGTCCGACGATCGCCACGGCGAGCGCCGGCACGACGAACAGGCTGTTGGTCACCGGGTCGAGCCCCGTGATCGGGCTGGCGAGGATGCCCAGCAGCCCCGCCAGCGCCGATGACCCCAACCAGGCCAGTGCGGAGAGCCGGCCGGGAGAGTGCCCCAGGAGCATGGCCGCCCGTTCGTCCTCGGCGACCGCCCGCATCGCCAGTCCGGTGCGGGTGAACCGCGTCATGGCCCACAGCAGGACGGCGACGGCGATGACGGCGGCCGCGAGCAGGAACCTGTCCCAGGGCACCGTCAGACCGCCGATGTGCAGCGGGTCGTTCGCCAGGATCGGCGGCACACTGGCGCTCGTGCTCGGAAATCGCAGGACCGCCAGGGACTGCAGGACCATGACGATGCCGACGGCGGCCACGAGTTTCAGCAGGCCCGACGCCGCACGCAGCGGACGGAAGACCAGTGCGTAGGCGAGCAGGCCCAGGAGCATCGCAATGGCGAGGCAGAGCAGTATGGCGGCCCAGACCGGCAGGACCGGCATGGAGAACGTGCCGATCGGGAGGACGAGCAGGTTCTCGTTGCGCAGGAAGGCGTAGGTGTAGCCGATGTACATCCCCATCGCGCCCAGGGAGATGTTGATGACACCCGCGGCCTGGTAGGTGAGCACCACTCCCGTGCCCAGCGCGGCGTAGATGGTTCCCGCGCCGAGGCCCAGGAGGGCGAATTGCAGGAGCTCGATCATGTCGTTCCTTCGGTCCGCCGGTGATCCACCGGGAGCATGGAGATGATCACTCGGGGTACCAGCGCCCGGCGTCGTCCTTCAGCTCACCGTTCTCGCTCTTCACAATGCGGACCTTGTCGCTGCAGACGGACGGCAGGCTCTTGACCTGCTTGCCGTCACAGGTGACCTTGGGACCGACGAACGTCGGCTGGTTCTTCAGCCCGCGGAGGGCGCTCATCACGGCTGACGGGTCGTCCGGCTTGTCGATCTTGGCCAGCACCCGGGACAGGGTCACGGCCGTACCGAAGGCGGATTCCGGGTAGACCCCGAGATCGACAGAGGGGGCGTACCGCGCCATGGCGGACCGGAACGCCTTGGTGTCGGGGGTGTCCGCGTTCGCGGGCTGCACGGACACGGGGAAGTACGTCCCTTCGGCCGCGCTTCCCCCGGCCTTGAGGACACTCGGCGCGGCGCAGTTGCCGCTGAAGAAGTAGTTCGCCGTGCTGGCCAACGACTGCTTGGCCTTCAGGACATTGACGCATCCGGCCTCCGGCATGATCCCGAACACCGTGTCGGTCCCGCCCTTGAGGGCGTGGCTGAGCGGACCGGCCATATCGGTCTCGTTCGCGCTGAAGGGCGCCATGGTCACGTGGCTCACGCCATGCGCCTTGAGCACGTTCCGGACGAACTTCTCGGCGGTCAGTCGCGCCTGGGGGTTCTCGTTGAACAGGACGGCGGCCTTCTTGGTCTTCAGCTCCTTCGCCGCATAGGTGGCCGCGGCGCCCTGTGACGGCGCCGATCCCGCGACGAACGAGAACGACGTGGGGGACGTGAGATCGGCGGAGCTGGTCGGCGTCGGGCTCAGGTAGGGCACACCGGCCTTGGCAAGAACGGGAATGGAGCCGTCCGAGCCGAGATCGAGGCCGCCGATCACCGTAGCGGGCTTCTCCTGCAGCAACTGCGCCGCGCAGTTCGCCGACGCCGCGGACGTCCCGTTCGACGCGCAGTACTCGAGGCGGATCGGCCGCCCGCCGGCCCCGCCCAGGTTGTTGTTGATGTACTTCACCGCCGCGCGGGTCGCCTGACCGACGTTGGCGAAGTTGCCCGCCGCGTTGCTGTCATTGTTGATCATGCCGATGACGATCGGCTTGCCCTGTGCCTTCTTCACGGGCAGTTCGGCCTTCTCTGCCTCCCCGGTCGTGGCGGCGTCGCTGCCGGCACAGGCCGAGACGAGCGTGAGAGCCAGGACCGTACAAGCACTGGCGGCCGCTCGGAACGAGCTGCGGGCGATTCTCTTGCCTGACATAGCACCTCATCAACTTAGTTCACTTTGTTGATGAGGAGAGTATGGAGGGAGGGCGGAAGTGCGACAAGGGCTTGAACAGCATTTTTCATAGATAACGATGCGATAAAGCATCGATAACCTAGTTATCTAGATGCGCCTTGGCTCATCTTTCGCTTCCTGACCGCGGGAGCCGCCCACGCCACGGCACCCCGAACCCGGGGACGGGACGGGGCGCCGTGGGCGAGAAAGATCCTCAAGACTTCTTTCTGAAGCGCGCCATCGCGTCGCGGAACTCCTGACCGGTGAGCAGTCCCCCCTGCACGGCGCCCAACACGGCAAGTTCGTGATCGAACTCCGAGCTCAGGGCCCGGCGCAGGGACGCCTTGCTGCTGCTGAGTGCGGCGAGGGACAACTTCGCCAGTTCACCGGTGACCTCGGTGACCCGTTCCTCCAGCTGTTCGGGCGCGAGGACCTCGTTGACGAGGCCCCATGCGTACGCTTCGTCCGGGGGGACCGCCCGCCCGGTGAGGACCATCTCGTTCGCCCGCGTACTGCCGACAGTCCGGGTCAGCAGATGAGCGCCTCCCATGCCCGGAACGAGTCCGGCGTTGATCCACGAGCTGGCGAAGCTCGCCGTTCGGCTCGCATAGCGCAGATCGCAGGCCAGGGCCAGGTCCAGGCCGGCGCCCAGAGCGGGCCCGTTGACGGCGGCGAGTACGGGAACCGGGACATCGCGCAGCAGCCGCACAAGGCGCTGGAATTGCCCGTACACGGCGTCGGTGACCGCGCGCGCACCCCTCTCGGCCACGGCCGACAAGGCGGTGAGGTCACCTCCCGCGCAGAAGACGGGCGGCGCTCCGGTGACGACCAAGGCCCGCACCTCGGGGTCCGCGCCCGCCTGCGCCACCGCGTCCGCCAGGTCGCGGACGAGCTCGACAGTCAGCGCGTTCCGCCGGGCGGGCCGGTTGAGCACCAGCCACTCGGCGGCACCCCGCCGCTCTCGCACCAGGTGGTCCGCAGCGTCCGCCCTCGCCCCCGCCCCCGTCATGAGCGCATCCCCGTGACGTCGCGGCCGATGATGGTGCGCATGATCTCGGAAGTACCCCCGTAGATGGTCTGCACGCGTGCGTCGAGGAAGGCCCGGGAGACCGGGTACTCGCTCATGTAGCCGTAACCTCCGAAGAGTTGCAGACAGCGGTCGACCACACGTTGCTGGAGCTCGGTGGTGGCGAGCTTCGCCTTGGCGGCGTCCACCGCGGTGAGTTCGCCTGCGTTGAGGCCACGCAGGCAGTTGTCGACGTACGCCTGGACGACGTCGAGTTCGGTGGCCATGTCGGCGAGTCGGAACTGGGTGTTCTGGAATGCGGCCAACGGCTTGCCGAACGCCATGCGCTCCTTGGTGTACTCCAGCGTCCAGTCCAGCACGGCCCGTGCCGGGTAGAGCGCCTGCAGCGCGATGGAAAGCCGCTCACCGGGAAGGTTCGCCATCAGGTGCGCGAAGCCGCCTCCCTCTTCGCCGAGCAGGTTGCCGGCAGGCACTCGGACGTCTTCGAAGGCCAGCTCGGCGGTGTCCTGGGCCACCAGACCTATCTTGTCCAGCTTCCGGCCGCGCTCGAAGCCGGGCATCCCATGCTCGACCATGAGCAGGCTGAGGCCGTGCGAACTCGCACTCGGGTCGGTCCGAGCGACGACGATCACCAGGCCGGCGGCGATGCCGTTGGTGATGAAGGTCTTGGTGCCGTTGAGGATCCACTCCTGCCCGTCGCGCACGGCAGTGGTGCGGATGCCCTGCAGATCGCTGCCGGCGCCTGGTTCGGTCATGGCGATCGCGCCGATGAGCTCCCCTCTGGCCACACCCGGCAGCCAACGGGCCTTCTGCTCCGAGGTGGCCAGGCTCAGCAGATACGGCAGGAAGATGTCGTCCTGCAGCCCGAACCCCAGGTTCACCGCGGCGGCGCCCACGCGAGCCAGTTCCTCGATGACCACACTGCGGTAGCGGACATCGGCCACACCGCCGCCGCCGTACTCCTCCGGCACGGCAAGTCCGAGAATCCCCTGGCGGCCGGCAGCCAGCCAGGCGCTCCCCCCGACCATCCTGTCGGCGTCCCAGCGTTCTCGGTGAGGCAGCACCTCGCGCTCCACATATTCCCGCACCGTCGCCCGGAAGTCCTCGTGGTCCTGCTCGTAGAGCTTGCGTTGCATGTTCCTCCGCCTCTCCAGCGCGGCACACCGCCGCCCAAGACATGGGCATCACTTAGTGAACTAAGATAGACCAGTGCCGCCAGACTGTCGTGCGGCCGGATGGGGTCAGCGGCGTCACGGCCGGAACGAGGCCCGGCTGAGGCGGCAAGTCCGCGAAGGCCATGCCGCGCCGCCCTTACGGGCCGAGCAGGCGCACGGCCGGCCAGCCCCAGCGCACGAGAAGGGCCCGGACCGTACAGCGCGTGCGCGCATGCCGTGGGGCGCGGCCTGGAAGATGCGCGCCGCCGGCCGGCGTGTGCGCGATCCGGCATCCACCCCATAATCCCGCCGACCGTACGTAATGACCCATACTGGGCATAGAACCCATCAGGCGAGGGAGAGCCACAACGATGACGGGCCAGTGCGATGGAGCCGAACCGTTCTCGCTGGACGGCATCGCGACGGCCGTAATCAACCGCGAGGGCATCGTACTGAGCTGGACGCGCGGGGCCGAGGAGTTGCTGGGCCGTACGGCCTCGGAGGTCTGCGGCCGCCCGGTGGCACACCTCCTCGCCAACGCCTCGGAGCGACCCCGCCTGGCCGAGGGCGGCGGAACCGGGATCCCGGAGGCAGGGCGGGCAGCGCTGCGGCACCACTCCGGTGACACGGTCGAGGTCGCGTTTCGCGTGCTGCCGCTCCAGCCCCGCTCCGAGTTCGCCGTTCTGGCGGCGCCCATCCGCAGCGTGACCGACTGGAGACAGGGCGCGTCCCTGCTGCGTGCGCTACTCGGCCAGGATCGCGTCGGAATCGGCATCCACGACCCTGAGCTGCGGGTCGTGCGGACCAACACCACATCCGAGATGCCCGGCGGGCCGGGCCCACCCCTCGGCGGCCGGCTGGCGGACGTCATGTCCGCGGAGGACGCCGAGGCCGCCGAGGCGGCGCTGCGCCAGGTGCTGTCCACGGGCGTGCCGCTGGTGGGACGCGAGCACCGGACGCGGCGCTCGACACAGGCACCCGAGCCGCAGGAGATCTTCTCGCTGTCCGCCTTCAGGCTGGACGACGAGCGGGGGCTCCCGGCGGGCCTCGCCGTCTTCCTCAATGACGCCGCCGGTCGGCCGCGGGCCCATCGCGACCTGGAGCTGCGCCATCGGGCCTCGGCCCACATCGGCACCTCACTCGACGTCACCCGTACCGCTCAGGACATGGCGGACATCCTGGTCCCGGCTCTCGGCGACCTGGCCTGGGTGGAGCTGGCCGAGGCGGTGTTCGAGGGGGACGAGCCACCCAAGGTCCTCGGTGGGGGAGATCCGCACATGCGACGGGCCGCCGTGGCCCCCGTCGGCACCTGCCCCACCCTCCCACCGGGAGCCGCGGTCCCGCGGCTCCGGGACGCCCTCAGCCTGCGCAGCGTCCAGCGCGGCAAGGCCATCATCACCGACCGGGCGGAAACCGAGTCGGCCACCGGCCAGAAGCTGGCGCGGCTGTTCGTCCCCGAGCACGGTCATTCAGCCATGTGGGTCCCGCTGTTCGCGCGCGGCCTCCTGCTCGGCACGGTCGCCATCTGGCGCACCGAGCAGCCAGAGCCCTTCCACCAGGAGGACGCGGAGCTGCTGACGGAGATAGCGACCCGCGCGGCGCTGAGCGTGGACAACGCCCGCCGCTACACGCGCGAACACCGTGCGGCCGTGGCCCTGCAGCAGAGACTGCTCCCGCACGCCACCACCGACACCGCAGCCGCCCATACGGTCGGCCTCTACAAGCCCGCCGGCGGCGGCTCCGAGATCAGCGGCGACTGGTTCGACGTCATACCACTGCCCTCCCTGCGCGCCGCCTTTCTCGTCGGTGACGTCATCGGCCACGGGCTGCACGCCACGGCCACCATGGGCCGGCTGAGCACCGCCGTCCAGACACTGGCCGATCTGGAACTCCCCCCCGACGAGCTCCTCACCCGTCTGGACGACCTCGTCACCCGGCTCGCTTCGGAGGCCGCCCCCGCACACGACGACACGATCGGCGCCACCTGTCTGTACGCCCTTTACGACCCGATCAGCCGTCTTTGCACCCTGGCCAGTTCAGGCCATCCGCCTCCCGTCCTGGTCCGTCCCGACGGCACCGCCCACCCCGTGGCGCTCTCTCCCGGTCCGCCGCTGGGCGTGGGCGGCCTGCCGTTCGAGACCACCACCCTTGAGCTGGATCCCGGCAGTGTCCTGGTGCTGTACACCGACGGTCTCCTCGACCGCTCCGACCAGGACGCCGGCCTCCAGCGGCTGACCGATCGCCTCGCGGCGCTCTGCCGTCCAGGCGTGGCCCTGGACGACCTCGGCCACGCCCTGATGGCCGATGCCATCGACTCCCCGCCCCGCGACGACATCGCCCTGCTCCTCGTCCGCACCCGGGCCCTCGCGCCCGATGCCACCTCCGCCTGGGAATTCCCCGCCGACCCCGCTGTCGTCACCGACGCCCGCGAGGCGACCAGCCACCAGCTCACCGCCTGGGGGCTCGACGAGGCTGCTTTCACCACCGAACTCATCGTCAGCGAACTCGTCACCAATGCCATCCGCTACGCCGGCGGCCCCATGGAACTGCGTCTCATCCGCGACAGGGTGCTCATCTGTGAGGTCTCAGACCCCAGCAACACCCACCCACGGCTGCGCCGCGCCCACATCACCGACGAGGGCGGCCGCGGTCTGTTCCTCGTCGCTCAGCTCACCCAGCGTTGGGGTATCCGCTACGGCCGGTCCGGTAAGACCATCTGGGCCGAGCTCCCCCTGCCTCCCGTGCGCGTTGAACGGGAGCTCCGCGGGCTCTGAGCTCTCAGCCCATCGTCCGCGCGGGGATGTTCCGGAGGAAGCCGGGCATGCGGCGCTCGGGGCGGTTGATCGTGATGACACGGCCCGGACCCCGGCCCTCGGTCACCACCGCGCTCAGCCGCGGGCACCCTTGAGCTCGAGGTGGCGCCGCATCAGACGGGCGGCGTCCTCGGTGAGTTCCGCGGGCGCCTCGGGGAGCCTGACCTCACCGTGCTCCCGACTGGGGACGGCGACCGTGGCGGTGGCAAGGCATGTCTCCTCACCGCGCTGGTTGACGCCGGTCAGGGTCAGGTCGACCACCGTTTGTCCGTTCTCCACGCGCTTCGCCGTCACCCCACCGGTGAGGGTGTGCGTGTCGCCGAGGTAGTTGAACTTCCGCATCTGACTGCTCTGGCGTACGAGCCACGCATCATCGCCCGCCCAGTCGGTGACGAGGTGGGAGAGCCAGCAGTCGCGCATGACGCCGTAGTCGTACGCCATCGGCGCACCGACCTGCCTGGCCCACGCGGGGTCCCAGTGCACCCGCTGCGACACATCCGGGATTCCCTGCTCGTTGGGGGTGTAGAACGCGGGGATCCGCTGCCTGTTCTGCCAGCCGAGGCGGTTCGAGGCCGGGGCGAACGGGCTGAATCCGTAGCCGCCCGAGTGGAAGACGATGATGTCGGTTGTGGTGAGTGGCCCCTTGGCCATCGGGCCCAGCCCGTCTCCGACCCGCACGTCCTCGAACCACCTGGCGTCGGCGCCGCGCCGCCGCTCGGAGGCGTAGATCGCGTCGATGCGCGCCAGGTCCTCCTCCGTATAGGACGTGGGCTCGTGGTCGTACTTGCCACGGCTCCTGGCGGCCTTGCGCTCGGCGTGGATCAGGATGACCCGGGCCACCGAGACGACCTCGGCGTTCTGGTTCATCCGCACATGGCGCCGAGTGAGGATGAGGGTTTTGCCGGCGAACTCCGACTGCTTCTCCTCCACCGACTCCAACCCCTGAAAGGTGTAGAGCGAGTCGCCCGGCCGGACCGGCCGGTAGAGCTCCCAGGCGGTGCCGGACACGAAGTTGTGGACGCCGCGGAACGCCGGCTGCTTGGTGTGCTTCGGCCGCTGGTCTCCCAGCAGGGGCTTGTTCAGCGCGACGCCCACCAGCGGCGGGGCCACCTGCCCCGCCCACCGGGTGTCTTCACCGTAGGACTCGTCGGTGTAGAGGGGGTTGTCGTCACCATAGCTGCGTGCGAAGTTGCGGATCGAATCGAAGGACGCGGTGGTGTGGAGCTCGGGGACCTTGCTCGGGAACAGCAGCCCGCGGATCGACTTGGCCTGTTCGACATCGGATGGATCGATCACTCCGGCAGTGCGCTCGGTTTGCTCCGTCGTTTCACTCATACAACCTCCATCAACCACCCAACCGACTTCATCGTAATGATTTAACTATATAACTAGATACATGGGCCGGGCAAGGGATCTCCGGCACTGGCCGATGCCGCCGCGGCACCGTCACTCCGGCGACCTCAGGTTCAGTGAGGCCCTGCAGTACGCCGCCTGACGCCGCTTGCTGACCAGGAACGACGGGGGCGCCAAATAGGCGGTGCCCCGCGGCAGCCCGCCCCTGCGCGCGTCGAGCATCGCCTGGGCCTGTGCCGTGGTGCCGCACACGGCGATCGCGCCGAGCATCTCATCCGTGACAGCCTCGGCCATCGCCTCGGTGTCGCCTCCGCGAAAGGCGGCGCGCAGGGCTTCCACCGCGGACTCCCACCCGTGAAATTCCACGAAGGGGTCGTAGGTCTTCACGGTCAGGTAGAACGCGATCATCCGCCTGGCGTCGCGGATCGCCCGGTCCGGGTCCGTGTCGTCGACCGCCGTGATCAGCCAGCCGACTTCGCGCACGTCGGACGAAGTCCGTCCGCTGCGCTCGACACCCGCCGAGAACCGCGGCCGCACGACGTCGCGCCACCACCGCCCGGTGAACAGACCGTGCCCGATGATGCCGTCGGCCACCTCGCCGGCCGTCTGGGCCATGCCGGCGTTGAATCCCGCGAGCAGCAGCGGGATGTCGAGCCTGCCCAGGACGGGAGCCCGGATGTCGGCCTCGATACGGTAGTACTCGCCCTCGAAGGAGACGACCTCGCCGTTCTCCGCCTCCAGGTAGGCGCGCACCGCGGGGATCAGTTCGCGGATCCGGGCCATCGGCTTGTCCGCGGGGACCCCGAACCAGTCGCGATTGACCTTGAAGGCCCCGGTACCGAACCCGAGGAACATTCCCCCGGGCGCGGTCGCATGGATCTGGCGGGCCGCTGTCGCATGGGCGTATGGAGTCCGCGCGAACGCGTAGGCGATGGCCGTACCCACTTCGGCCGTGGTGACGCCCCTGGCCATCTCGCCCAAGGAGAGATAGGCGTCGTGATCGACGAAGTCACCCGTACAGAAAGAGGTGAAACCCGCCCGCTCGGCTTCCTTGGCCACCTCGGCGCCGTTCCACGGCATCCCCAGCTTCATGACGGCGTCACCGGACCTCTGGGCAGGCCGAGCAGACTCTCGGCGACGATGGTGCGCTCACGGCATGGGCTCCTCACACGCAGGGTTTTCGAGATGTTCCCGATTGGTTCCGAAGGCGAGGCGCGGGGACATCCGCCGCCTTTGGAGCAGATGAGCGTCCACCTCGGAGGTGAACCCCATGTCCGACGGGACGTTCGATCCCGAGGGACTGGGTGAACCCGAGTCTTGGCCGAGCGCCACTCCGGGCGCCGACGGCCGCCGGGGTCATTCGCGGAAGTCGGCTCCCTCGGAGACCTCGCGCCACAGCTCCAGCTCGGCGATCCGTCGCTCCAGGGCGTCGGCGATCATCGCCGTGGCGAAGCGGCCGAGCACGAGATGAGCCGGGGGCTCGTCGGAATCGAGTGCCGCGACAATCGCGAGCGCGCCGCGCTCAGGGTCTCCGGGCGGCCGTCCGTCGCCTCGGCCTTCCTCCTCACGTCGCTTGTCCACGGCCGGGTAGACGCCGAGTTGTTTCTGCGCATAGCGGCGGGAGCGGGCGAAGAAGCCCGTCCTGAAGGCCCCCGGCTCGACCACGAGGACGTGGATGCTGAACGGCCGGAGCTCGCCACGCAGCGCGTCGGACCAGCCTTCGAGTGCGTGCTTACTGGCGGCGTAGTAACCGGACCCCGCCGCTCCCAGCACCCCGCTGACCGAAGAGACGTTGACGATCATTCCCGCCCCGCGTGCACGCCAGCCGGGCAGGACGAGCCCGGTCAGCGCCGTCGGCCCGAAGAAGTTGGCCTCCATCTGAGCCCGGCGTTCCTCCTCGCCGGTCTCCTCGATCGCGCCGAGGAGACCGTATCCAGCGTTGTTGACCAGGACATCGATCGGCCCGAGCGCCTTCTCGGCGGCCGCGAGAGCGGGCGCGAAGGTCCCCGGGTCGGCAAGGTCGAGGTCGAGCGCCACGCCCTGGTCCCCGAGATCGAGATCGATGCGGCTCGCATCACGCGCGGTGACCGCCACCCGGCCCCCCGCACGGATCACGCGCGCCGCAAGGGCACGCCCGATCCCGCTCGAACCACCGGTGATGAACCAGGTCTTCGCCGCCCATGATGTCATTCCGCAAGTCTAACCTAGTTAGCTTACTCAGGGAATGGTTCACCCGATGGCCGACCGGTCCCGCATCGGCCTCGGGCGCGGTATCGCCCCCGCCGTACACCTCCACGCCACCGCAGATGAGCCGCGATGTCAGGGCTGCCCGGGAAGCAGGGCGAGGAAGAGCCCATGGGACTCGGCGCACAGGGTGTCACCGTCCCTGATCTCCGCGCGGATGAACCGTTTGCGCCCCTCCTCGCTCTCGAACCACGCCCGCACGCTCAACGGCACCCCGACCGGAGTGACCGACCGGAAGTCCGTGTGCAGGAAGGCCGTACGCGACTGGGACCGGCCCGCGGTGTTGGAGAGTCTGCCCATCACCTCGTCGAAGAGCAGCGGGATCGCACCGCCGTGGACGGCGCCGTTGCCACCGAGGAAATAGCGCCCGAAAGTCACGGTCCCCTTCACGCTCCGCTCGTCGAACTCCTCGGCGGCGAATTTCGGAGACATCACCTGGCCGCGGCCGTGCAGGTCGCGGCGACGGCCGAAGACCTGTTGCCGCTCCCCCACACGGTGACTCTCCAGCCTCTCGGACCAGGCGGCGAAAGCATCGGTGAGGGCCCGCACGGTCTCCTCGTCCGGACTGGCCGCGGCGAACCCGTCGAGGAGATCGCGCAGCGATTCGATCAGCGCGCCGTACCCGGGCCCGCCACCCGTCACCGGGACGTCCGTGTCCAGCCACGTGCCACTGCCCGAGGGGAGGCCGGTACGAGGCATCCTGCCGTTCTCGGGCGACGCCGCCTCCGGCAGGCGGGGACGCCGCCCGTGCGCAGGCGGGCCTGATACAGGCCTTCGCCCTGGGGCGGCGCCCCGACGTCCCAACTCACCGCACGAGCAGAGGCAGCAGGGGTGGCCGTTCTGCGGGGGGATCGCCCGGCCGTCGCGGTGACCACCGGAATCGGCTGTCCCGGTCGGGAACTCCAGCGGCTTCCCGTGCGGGCCGCCGTTGTCTTCGTCGTGGTCATCCATGCGGAGAACACCCCTTGGTCTATTGGGCGCCGGTATACGGCCGTGCCCGATGGGTCTACGGTCGCCGAGCGGCCGCACGGGCCGCAACAGCGTGATCGGCCCGCCGGGCGGGCAGCGCAGAACGGGCTCCCGCAGCGACCCGAACCTTCCGCCCTCAAGCCCTGAGGGGACGGTCAGAGGGCCTCGATGACCGAGGCCGCGGCCGCTGCCGTAGACGTTGACCCGGCCCTTGTCGAGTGCGGCGGACGGAGCGAGGCCAGCTTTTCGGCGGTGGTGCCGCGCCGCGGATGCTCGTCAAGGCAGAACCCGGTGACGACGCCGCCGGCGAACGTGGCACGCGCAGCTTGCCTCCGTGAGCGGTGGCGATCGGGGTACGTACGGCACTCGCGATGACCGCATCGGTCATGGGCGCGCTCTCTTCCTTTCGGTCGGGAGCCGGGCCGTGCGCGGTGACTCAGTCGGCCTTGGCGGGCCGGTAGGAGGTCAACAGCAGGCCCAGCCCGGCGGCCACCCCGGCAACCGCCGCGAAGGCGGCCCAGAGCGCACCGGCGAGATCGAGGCCGAGCAGTCGGTCGACCGACCAGGCACCGGGCCCGGCGGAGGCCAGGGCCACCGCGACGATGCCGACGAGGACGGTGTATTCACAACCGCCCTTGAACACGAAGTATCCCTTGCCCCTGTGATCGGTGAGGGCCGCCACCAGCATGAGCCCGACGTACGCGGTCGCCGCGAGGCCACTGAGGAGACCGACGGTGACCAGCGCGCCGGCCAGGATCTCGGTGCCGGCGGCGAGGCGCGCGTGAAGCCACGCGGGACGCAGGCCGAGCCCCCCGAACCAGGCCGTCGTCCCCGCCAGTCCCCCGGCACCTGCCAGCTTGTTCCACCCGTGCACGAGCAACATGGGCCCAAGTGCCAGCCTCACCAGCGCCATTGCGAGATCGGTCTCCATCATGCCCCTCACTTATAAGGTGCAATCATCTTACTCTATAACCTCATCCTGGCAAGGCCGGGAACGAAGGAGGGGGACCCGCGGTCGCGTCGGCGTCACAGGTGCATCGCCCCACGGCCGCCCGCACCTCGACCACTCCGTATGGTTGCCACCGCCGACTACCGTCTTGTATAAATCAGTAATATCTTTGACGTAACAGTAGTCCTGCCCCCTACGGCATTCCCCGCCTCCGAAGGCAACGCCACGGCATCGCGCCGTACCGCCTCGGCGCGGGCCCGGGTCGACGGCGGACGCTGACGGCAGCGCACCGCGGGTACCGGCCGCGCCGACGCCCTATGACCACCCGTGGACGACGGGTCAGAGATCACCACGGATCAAGGACGATCACACGAGAGAGAGCCGGAGATGCACGAGATGGCGCCCAACGAAGGCGCGGCGGCGGAGCCCCTGGCCGGACTGACGGTTCTCGACCTCTCGACCGCCCTTCCCGGCGCGCTGGTGTCACAGTTCCTGGGCGATGCCGGCGCGGACGTCCTGATGGTCGAGCCGCCCGGCGGGCACCCGCTGCGTTCCCTCACGGGATGGCCGGGGCTGGCCCGTGGCAAGAGCAGCCGCGTGCTCGACCTCCATGACGACGCCGACAACGCGCGCGTCTGGGAGCTGGTCCGCAGGGCCGACGTACTGGTGACCACGTTCCGGCCCCGCACGGCCGCCCGGCTCGGCTTCACCCCCAACAAGCTGGGCGAGGTGAATCCACGACTGGTCAGCGCGGGCATCACCGGCTGGGGCGCCGGGCCCGATGCCGACCTTCAGGGCTACGAGGCCCTGGTCATGGCCAGGTGGGGGGTCATGCACAGCAAGGCCCCGGCCGCTCCACGCCCGGGACCGGCCTTCGTGTCAACGCCGTACGCCTCCTGGGGTGCCGCGCAGACGGCACTGCACGGGATCCTCTGCGCACTCTACGAACGCGAGTCCAGCGGCCGCGGCCAGCACGTGCACGCCGACCTCGTTCGCGGGCTGTCCACAATGGACACGTACTCCTACTTCATGCAGCTGGTCGCCCTGCGCTGGCCCGACGCGTTCTCCGCCGTCGGCAAGCCGTGGGACGACGACGGCAACCCCCGGGGCAGGCTCATCTACAACCTGCTCTCCACACCCACCAGCGACGGCCACTGGCTCCAGTTCGCTCAGGCCGAGCCCCGGCTGTTCGCCGCCTTCGCCGAGGAACTCGGCCTGAGCGAGCTGCTCGCCGAGCCCAAGTGGGCCGATTTCCCCGACCTGGCCGACCCCGCGCTCCGCTTGGAGCTGTGGGAAATCATGATCGATGAGGCGAGGAGCCGCACGCTCGACGAGTGGAACAGGGTCTTCGCGGCCAACCCCAGTATCCAGGCGGAGCGGTTCCGTACGCCCACCGAGGCCTTCGACCATCCGCAACTGGTCCACGACGGCCGTATCGTCGTGGTCGACGACCCCGATCTGGGTCCGGTGCGCCAGCCGTCGACGATGGTGCACAGCGACGGCGCGCCGATCACGGAACTCCGTCCGGCGCCGCGCCTCGGCGAGGGCGGCAGTGCGCTGCTGACCGGCGCCGACACTCCCCGCGCCACCGCGCCCGACGATCCGGCCCCCTCCGGTCTGCCTCTTGAGGGAGTCACCGTGCTCGAACTGGGCTCGATGTTCGCCGGGCCGTACGGTGCGACGCTCCTCACCGACCTCGGGGCCCGGGTGATCAAGGTCGAACCGCTGGCCGGTGACACCATGCGGCGCCTCGCCGCCTTCCCGGAAGCCGGTGGCGCCAAAGTCCTCCAGGGCAAGGAGAGCGTCGCGCTCGATCTGAACAGCGAGGAGGGCCTGAAGATCGTCCACCGGATCGCCGAGCGCGCCGACATCGTGGTGCAGACCTACCGGGCGGGCGCCGCCGAGCGGGCCCGGGTCGACGCGAAGACCCTCCGGGCCGTGAACCCCGACCTCGTCTACCTCAACGCCCCGGGCTACGGCACGGACGGGCCGTACGGTCACAGTCCCGCCTACGCACCGTCCATGGGCGCCGCCTCCGGGCTCGCGCTGTCCGACGTCCCCGACGCGGCGGGCGCTACCGACGACCTGGCCGAGATCAAGTCCAGCATCATCCGCCTCTACACCGCGGCCGCGAACCAGACCGGTCAGGCGGACGGCGTGGCGGCCTCCGGCGCGGCGAGCGCGATGCTGCTCGGCCTTCTCGCCCGGCGCCGCGGCAGGCCGATGGGCGCCCTGACGACGACGATGCTCGCGACGGCGACCCACTGCCTCATCGACCGCAACATCGATTACGAGGGGCGGTCGGCTCCGATCCAACCGGACCGCCTGCTCTACGGGTACTCGGCGCTGTACCGCCTCTACGAGGCCGCCGAGGGGCACTGGCTGTGCCTCGCCGCTCCGCAGGAACGGGAGTGGGAACGACTGGCCACCGCACTGGCTCCTTACACCGACCTCGCGGGCGACGAGCGGTTCGCCACCGTCTCCTCGCGTGCCGAGCACGACAGCGAGCTGGCCGACGTGCTGGCCGCCATATTCCTGACCCGGCCCAACGACACCTGGGAGACGGACCTCCGTGCCGCCGGCATCGGCTGTGTCGCCGTCGCCGAAGACCTTCCCGAGAAGCTCTTCCAGAACGACGCCTCCTTCGAAGCGGGCTACTGCGTCAACGCGATGAGCCCGGTCTTCGACGAGCACCGCCGGCTGGATGCGGCGACCCATTTCTCGCGCTCGCGGGTGCGAACCCGCGGCGGGTGCCTGACCGGCGAGCACACCGACGCGATCCTCGCGGAGCTCGGCTACGACGAGGCGACGGTCGCCGATCTCCATGCCCGGGGTGTGATCGGCTGACACGCTCAGCCCTTGCTAAGCTCGCTAACTAAGTTAGACTTATCTGTCATGACAGAAGCCGAGACGCCCCCCGCCGGGAGCCATCGTGACCTGCCCGGCCGGACCGGTTCCCTGGCGGAGCTCCTGGGACTTGAGCAGGTCGAGCGCCACAGCTTCCGGGGCCTGTCCCGACGAGGCGGCATGCATCGCAAGTTCGGCGGCGAAATCGCCGGCCAGGCGGCGATGGCCGCCGGTCTCACCGTCGCCCGGGAGCGCACTCTTCACTCGGCGCACACCCACTTCCTGCGCGAGGGGAACTCCGACGCACCCGTCACCTACCGGGTCCGGCCGGTCCGTGACGGGACGTCCATTTCCACCCGCCATGTCGACGGCCTCCAAGACGGTCACTTGATCTGCCAGCTCACGGCCTCGTTCCAGCGCGAGGGAGCCGGGTTCGACCACCAGATTCCGCGCGCCAGCGCACCGCCCCCCGAGCAGTTGCCCACGGTCGAGGAGTTGCTCCGCGACGACCCGGAAAACCTCGCCTGGGCCCAGGCCGTAATGGCGCGCGGTTCAGTGGAGTTCCGGTTCCCGATCCCCCCGAACCGGGTGGTCGCGAGCCGTGGCGCGTCCACCCCACCGCGCCAGCGGATCTGGATACGGGCGAGGGCACCGCTGCCCGGTGACCCGCTGATGCACCGCGCCGCCCTGCTCTACCTCTCCGACTACCTGCTGCTCTCCGTGGCCGCCACGCACCACGGAGTGATACCTCAGGATCCCGGCATCCAGTTCGCGACGATCGACCACAGCGTGTGGTTCCATCACTTCCGCCGCGCTGACGAATGGCTTCTGCACGAGCAGGAGAGCCCTTGGGCGGGACAGGGCCTGGCGCTGTGCCGCGGGTTTCTCTTCGACCGTGACGGCGCCCTCGTCGCGAGCACCCAGCAACAAGGACTGCTCCGCAGACGCGACTCCGGGGTCCGGGTCCCCGGCTGATCAAAGGACGACCGGCTGCGTTCAGATCCGGGCAGAGTCGGGGACTGCCGTTCCGAGCCCCTGCGACCGGACGAAGTCAGCGGCCCGCAGCAGCCGGCCGGTCCACTCCAGAGCAGTGCCGCAGCTCACCAGGTGGCCGATCGCGACGGCCGGTACCTCCATGGACACCAGCCGGGCCCTGTGCTCGGGCGACAGCGTGTCGAGCCGGCGCTCAAGGCGCTCGGTGCTGACCGAACCCGGATCGACGTTGACGATGGCGATCCCGAGCGCCATCAACTCGCCGGCCAGGGCGTTCGCCAGCCGGTTCAGAGCCGCCTTGCTGGCCGCGTACCCCACGCTGTACAGCAACGGGCCCTCCACCGCCGGCTTCAGGTCACCTGCGCCGGAGGAGAGGTTCACGATCACTCCCCGGGCCCTGGAGAGATGGGGGACGGCTGCCTGGATCAGCGCGAGAGGGCCGTGCAGGTTCGTGTCGAACTGCGCGTGCCAGTCCTCGAACTCGAGCTCGGTGACCGGGACGTTGCCCCCATGCGTCAACGCCGCGTTGTTCACCACGGCATCGAGCCGGCCGAACGTCTCCACGGCGGTGGAGACCAGCGCGCTCGCCTCGTCCCGCCGGGACATGTCGGCACGTGCCACGACGACGCGCGCGCCCGCGGCCTCGATCTCCGCCCGGGTCTCGGCCAGGCTGCCGGGCAGCCGTCCGTCCCGCTCCAGCGCCCGCGCCGACGCGACGATGCCGTAGCCGCGGTGCGCTAGTTCCAATGCGGTGCGCTTGCCGATGCCACGACTGGCTCCTGTCACGATCGCGACCCTCGTGTGCATGGAAATGACTCTCCGTTCGGTCTGAATTGTCGAGCCCGATCACGGTCAGCCGTCGCGAAGACCTCACCACACCGGCAGAAGTATATCTTAATTAGTGCACTGTTTGAGTCAGTCGAAGAGGTCGACGACGGCCTTCGGGTCCGCCTCCGTCCCGAGCAGGATCTTGCTGGAGACATCCATGTGCTTACGCCAGTGACGCTGAGCGCCTTCGGCGTCCTTGGCCTCCAGGAAGGCGACCAGTTTCGAGTAGGAGCGGACGGACCGCCGGAAAGACTCCACCGCGTCGGACCGGTCACTACTGCGGGACACGGCGGACGCCAGATGCGTCTCCATGACATCGCGCAGCACACCCCACTGGATCGCCATGGCACGGTTTCCCGCGCGCTCGATCAGCAGCTCGTGGAACCGCCAGGCGAGCCGGCTCCCCGCGTCCAGGGATATGCCGGGGTCGGCCTTCGCGGCTTCGACCAGCTTGCGCAGCTCCTCGACGCATGCCCGCAGGTCCTCGAGATCGCGCTCCTTGCGGCGCGTCGCGAGGCGGTGCACGGCAGCCGGCTCGATGATGACCCGCGTGTCGTAGACCTCACCGATCGTCGTCCCGCTCAGCTGGAGCAGGAGACCGACGTACCTCGCCGCCACCGACAGATCCGGCGCCAGCACCCGGGCGCCACCGCGCGCCCCACGGCGGATGCTGATGAGCGACTCCGCCTCCATGATCCTGAAGGCCTCGCGCAGCGTGGGCCGGGACACCCCGAACTGCGCCATGAGGTCGGCCTCCGAGGGCAGTGTGTCGCCCTCCCGCAGTTCGCCCAGCACAATGCGCCGGCGGATACTCTTCGCAATGATCTCGGCAGCCTTGGGCGCACGGACGAACTCGTCGACCGGGACCCAGCCCTCTCGACCGTTAGTTGCTGTCATGCTTCTCCCGCCTCGACCATGACCTGCAGTAGCTAATTCACTCTACTAAATCAGTTCAATGATAGGCCTGCCGGACCGGCTGCCGGCCGCATCTGACCGGGAGCAGTTGGCCACTACACCGTGCCACTCAGGTTCCTATGCGGCTCTATGACCGCCTTCACCTCGTCGAAGGCTTTCATCCTGTCGAACGCGATGGCCGCGTCGTCCAGCGAATACCGTGCGTTGCCGACCAGCAGGTCCCAGTCGAAACGATCGCGATGCCGTTCCAGGAACCGCATGGCCCGGTAGTAGGAGCCGATCTCCGCGCTCGTGGATCCGAAGAGTGTGAGGTTTCGTACGACGATGAGGGTGGGGTCGATCGCTTGGGAGGTCTGCGTGGTCGACCCCACGATCAGGAGCCTGCCGTCGGGCGCGGCGAACTCTATGCCTTCACCCACCACGCCGGGGCCACCGGAGAAGTCGCAGACGACATCCGCTCCACGGCCGTCCGTAGCAGCCAGCACCGCCGATACGCCCTCGGCTGGGTCGGGACAGTCCTCGATGGAAATCGTCTCATCGGCTCCGAACGCGGACGCGACCTCGAGCCTGCCCGCCGGCGCACCGATGACGATGAGCTTGCGCGGGTTCAACGTGGAGAGCATCGCAGTGGCGAACAGCCCGAGCGCCCCGGAGCCCTGAACCACGACATCATGCCGGTAGTCCACCTGGCCGAGCCGCTCGATCGCGTGCAGCACGGTCCGAAACGCGCAGCTCGCCGCCGACGCCCACGTGCTCTCCACGGCATCGGGGACGCGGAGACGACCCGAGCCGGGCCACACATACGAGTACTCCGCGATCGTCCCGTTGAGGTGGGGGGAATCGTCCGTGCTCGTCAACATGCCCAGCCGGCGGTTAGTGCACAGCGTCCGGCGTCGGAGCACATTGCATGCGTAGCACTGCCCGCACGATTCGTGCTCCCAGACGACCCGGTCCCCGATCGAAAGGGCGTGGCCCACTGAGTCGGCTTCCACCGCCTCGCCAAGAGCCACGACGGTTCCCACTGCCTCGTGGCCCGGCATGAGGGGAAGCCTGGGGCCGTGCCGCTCATATGCGCCTTCCCATAGGTGCACATCCGACCCGCACAGTGTGGCAGTCTCGATCTTCACGAGGATTCCCCCCGCCGACGGCGCGGTGACGGGGAAATCCCTGAGCTTCATGGGCTTGCCGTACTCCTCGATGACCAGGCCCCGGCCGTACTCCGGCAGATTCATCCCGTCCCCTCTCCGGGGCGCGTCAGCCCGCTGTCCCGCATCGGTCTTCTTCGCATTCCCTAACGGCATTCCTGCGCGAGTGAGACGATGCGCTCGGCGTAGGCACGGCGATCATCGATGGTTCGAATCCGGAGATCCGATCGGCGTGCGGGGACGAACATCGCACCTGTCGCACCGGCTTCGGCCATCCCCTCCCACTCGCCTTTGGTGGGCACGTCCACCAGGGGGACGATGCACTCGAACGGCCTGTCGAGAGTGTCCACTTCCGCGCGAGCCGCACGCATCGCCCTGCACCGTTCGAGCGCCGTCGGAGCATCGTAAGGGCCCGCGGCGAACCAGCCGTCGTACCTGGCCGCCCGCCTGAGCGCGCGGGGGCTCTCACCTCCCAGGTAGATCGGCACGGCGGTGTCGTACGGGGGAGCCAGGCGAACCCCGCTGAACTTGAAGAAGTCCCCGTCGTAGTCGACGACATCTCCCGTGAGCAGAAGCCGGATCACCTCCAGCATCTCGTTCATCCGGGCGCCCCGGGTCTTGAAGTCGGCGCCGACCAACTCGTACTCGTCGCGCATCCATCCGACACCGGCCCCCATCACCAGCCTGCCCCGGCTGAAGTGCGCAGCCGTCGAGACCGCCTTGGCCACGCTGAACGGGTCCTGCAGCGGCAGCACCAAGATCGAAGAAGCGATGACGATGTTGTTCGTGACGTTCGCGATCGCCGTCGCGGTCACCCAGGGATCGGGGGTAGCGGGATCCGAGGCGCCCGAAGAGTCCCACCATTTGTCTTCATCGTCCTTGCGGTACGGGTGCTCAGCACCAGCCGCCTCGAGATCCACCAGGTGGTGGGCCAGCGCCACTCCGTCGAAGCCCAGGTCATCAAGGATGCGGGTGAACTCGAGTAGCTGATTCATGGGCGTGTTCGTCACATGGCACCAGAGCTTCATCTGATCCCTCTTCTCGGGCTAATGGCCGTGATCCAGGTTCTTTACTTCGCCCAGCTGTCGACCAGATTCTTGATGGGGGTCTTCACCGATGTGGCGGTGGCTCGGCGAACGGGGTGCGTCTTCAGCCGCGCAGGGCCCGGATCAGCGGCTCGTATATCCGGTTGTCGGCGGGTTTGGCGCTCGGCCAGTTGTCGGTGCGTACGATCAGGTTGCACCCGTCGTTGATCCACTTGTCACGCCACCGCTGGATGATCCGGTCCACTGAGCCGAGCAACCAATACTCGTCGATGTATTCGTCGGGCACGGCGTCCTGGGCCTCCTTGACCCGACCTGCCTGGTAGAGCTCCAGGACACGGTCGGCCACATCGCCGTAGCCGCGGGAGGTCAGCAGTTCGTGGCCGCCGCCCTTGCCCGGGTGAGCGCCGGTCCACTTGGCGACGTACTCCTTGAACTGGCCGATGTCGCGCTCGATGTCGTCGGTGACCAGCACGTCGACGTGTGCCCAGATCGGGAAGTCCTCGACCCGCATCGGTGTCGCCCGCTTGGCGAGCCCCTTCTCCAGGATCGGGCGGTACACCTTCATCATCCCGGGCGCCCAGCCCCCGTTGGGCATCAATCCATCGGCGATCTCGGCGGCGTTGGCCATCATCAGTTCGGTGCCACCGCCAAACATGATCTTGATGTCCGGGTCCGTCTCCAGCAGGGGCCGCATGGGTTCGTACTTCGGTGGCTCGCCCGGATGGTGGAACGGGATGGCGAGAGTCTTGCCCTCGTGGGCCACGACCTCCCCGCGGAAGGCCTTCTTCATGACGGCGACGTAGTCACGCATCCGCCAGTACGCCGGTGTCCACGGCAGGCCATGCCACGCCTCCGTCTTCGCGGGGTTGGAATTGCCCAGCCCGGCGATGATCTCCCGATCGGGGCCGGCCATGTGGCGGAGCGTCTGGAAGGACATCGCCGCCATGGGGGCGGTACGGGCGGTGTTCTGGATGATGCGCGTGCCCACCCCTATCCGCTTCGTGGCCGCCACGACATACCCCAGGGGCGTCAGGCCGTCGTTGCCGATGTTCTCGGCCGTGAACACCATGTCGTAGCCGAGTCCGTCCACCAGCTCCAGACGTTCCCGGTTCACGTCGAATTTCGTCCGCTGCCAGTCGATCTCGATGCCGATCTTCATACCAACTGCCCCTCTCATGGCTTGGCGAAGGTCTGAGGCCCTTCCGCGGCGTCGTGCAGACCTCTCCACCGCGAGTCCCGCACCGGCGGCGCTGCCGCCGCCATCAGGAGAGGAAGTGATCGGCGTACTGTTCCATGCCGGCCACGACCGCCTCGACGCTCTCACCACTGGGCTGCAGCACGAACGAGTCGATGCCGGCCGCCTCAAGCTGGCCGAGGTGGTCGCGGTGCTCCTCGACCGAACCGGGATTGCGCATGTACTTGCACTGCGGCGACTGGACCTGGATGAAGAGCTCGGTCCCCTCTCCCTGCTCCTCCACAGCCCGTTCCCTGACTTCCCTCACCTGGGCGGCAAGCTGAGCCACGGTGGCGAGAGACGGGGTTCGCGTGGTCCTGGAGACCTCCGGCGTGGACATCAGCGGGCTCCACCCCTGGTGCCGTGCTGCCCGGCGACGGGACAAGGCGCTGTTTCCGCCGATCACGATGGGCGGGCCGCCCATCCGCCGCGGCTGCGGCACCGATGCCACCCCGCGCGCCTCGAAGTGCTTGCCCTTGAAGGCGTAGGGCAGTTGCGTCCAGGCCCCTTTCATCATCTCAAGGGCCTCGTCGAAGATCTCGTTGCGGTCCTCCATCTCAAGCCCCAGGGCGAGGAACTCGGATCGGAGATAACCCGTGCCGACGACCACGACCAACCGTCCGTCGGAGAGCAGGTCGAGCGTGGTCAGCGCCTTGGCTGCGATCAGCGGGTGATGGTAGGGGACCACGAGCAGATAGGTCATGAGCCGGATCCGCTCGGTGTGCGCGGCGCAGAACGACAGCGCGGCCACCAGGTCGAGGGACTCGTGCCCGCCCGTCTGCAGCCACTTGTACGACGGGGCGGGATGCTCGGTGAAGGCGATCGCGTCGAACCCCAGCGCGTCCGCGGCCCGCGACAGCCGGGCCATCCCCTCGGCAGAGGCCAGGGCCTTGTCGTATCCGGGTGCGGCGACGGGATACTCGATGGTGAACTTCACGCTGCTCCTTCACATGTCGATCCGGAGTGGCAGGACGGTCGCACCGCGTGTGCTGCAGGCCTCGCGTCCATGGCGGCGACGGTGGTTCCGCGCTCCACTGCGCTCGGAATGACCGATGGACCCTCTGACTCTCGATGGCCATATTCATTGAACTTATCTAACCTGTCAATGCTGTGCGGGCCCCGATGAAGGGGCCTTGACCGCAGGACATTCCCCGTTGTCCAACCGCGCCCAGCCGCCCCCCGAGGCCGCTCGTCACCCCGCTCCCAAACGGCACGCGAGCGCCTCCGCTCCGCACCCGTCCGGGCCGGGCGACCCGCGGATCCGAAGATCGACTCCGAACACGAATGAGTTAACTAATGCAGAATGGTTGTATGTATCGAAGCTGGGCGCTACCGTCCTGTCGCAGGTCACCCGGGCTTGGATAGTCGACTCGGTGCCGAGTCGGGAGCAATCGGGTTGGGCATCATTCGGCGCCCCTCAAGGCGCCAGGACAGCGGAGCCGGATGACCGGGTCCGAGACGGAGCACCTGCTCGTGGGCTGCCGGACGCTTGGTCGCCCGGCCCTGCGAAGGTCACGACACCGACACCGGGCCCCATCGGCACCCTTCGGAGTACTCACCCACATGCGCAATCTGATTTGGACACCATCGATCGAGGGTGAATTGTGATGATCATCGGCATCGACATCGGTGGCACGTTTACGGATGGCGTCCTCCAGGGCAACGGCGCCGTGCACCGTGCCAAGACATTGACGACACCCGCCGACCTGGGCGACGGCGTGATCGCCGTTTGCCGGTTGCTGGCCGAGAAGGCCGATGTTCCGATTCATGACTTCTTCGGCCGGGCCGAACGTCTCACGCTGGGAACCACCGCGGTCACGAACATCCTGACGAGCCAAACGGGTCGCCGCGTCGGCATGCTGACGACTGCCGGATTCGAGGACGAGCTCGGCATCTCCAAAGGACGTCGGCTGAACCGTGACGGGTGGGTCGTCCGCCCGCCGGAGCTGGTCGCACGCCGGGATATTCGGGGGATTGCCGAGCGAATCGACCGCGACGGCGATGTGCTCCTCGAGCTTGACGTGGATCAGGTACTGAGCGCGGCGACCGAGCTGGTGCACGAGCGCGGCGTCGAGGTCCTCACCGTGTCCTACTTGTGGTCTCACATCAACCCGGTCCACGAGGAGCTGACGGAGCAGGTCCTCCGCAAGGCGTTCCCCGACGTTCCCGTCATGTGCGGGTCGATGCTCAACCCCATCCAGCGTGGTTACGAACGCACCACCTTCGCCGCCCTCAACGCATACACCAGTGGAGCGTTCTCCGGCCTCGATCACCTCGAAGGGCGGTTGCGCGACCTGGGACTGCGCGGACGGCTGCTCGTCATCAATTGCGCGGGTGGTGCCATGACGCTCAGCTCCGCGCGCGCCACACCCCTTCGGCTCGTCCACTCAGGTCCGGCAGCGGGGGTGGCCGCCGGTGCGGTGGTCGCCACCGAACACCGCGCCCCGGCCGCGATCGCATGCGATATGGGCGGGACGTCTTTCGATGTCGCGCTCATCAGTGACGGAGCCGTCACACGCACCGTTCGGGGCGAGGTCTTCGGGACGCTGACGTCGCTTGCGCACGTCGACGTCCAGTCGATCGGAGCCGGAGGCGGCTCTGTGGCTTGGATCGACAGCCTCGGGGTGCTGCGACTGGGACCGAAGTCGGCGGGCGCGAGCCCTGGGCCTGCCTGCTACGGTCGCGGCGGCAGCGACGCGACGATCACCGACGCGCTCCTGGTACTGGGATACATCGACCCGCAGGCGTTCCTCGGTGGGTCCATGAAGCTCGATGAACGCGCGGCCAGGGAAGCCTGCTCGCGCATCGGCGAGTCTCTGGGGTTGACCACCGAGGAGGTCGCCTGGGGCATTCGATCCATCGCTCTCAACAACATGGCCGAAGCGACGCGAGCGACCGTCGCGAATCGGGGCCAGGATCCGAGGACCCACGCGATCATCTCCTACGGCGGATGCGGAAGTCTCTTCACCGCCGAGATCGCCAAGGCCATCGGCATCAAGCGCGTGATCGTCCCCGAGGTCGCGTCGGTGTTCTCGGCATACGGAGCAGCATCCTCCGCCGTCCGTCGGGAACGAACCATCGCCGTGGGAAAGAGCATCCCATTCGATGTTCCCGGGCTCGCCGAAAGAGCTTCCAGCATCATAGCCGCAGTGAAGAAGGAACTCACGGCTGACGGTGTCGACGAGGAGGACCGGTCGATTTCCGTCGAGGCCGACCTCCGCTTCCGGCGACAGGTCTCCGACCTGACGATCGCTTTCCCCGGTCCGGACGTCACCCCGGAGAGCGTCGACCACGTCGTCGAGGAGTTCACCCGGGAATATGTCCGCCGGTACGGCCGGGGCGCACTCCTCCTCGATGCCACGATCGACATGGTTTCGCTGCGCGTGGTCGGGACGGGCCGACAGCCGGCGGCTCTGCCGAACGTGGCGGAGGGGACCGGCGAGCCTGAAATCGCCACCCCTTCGTCGAGCCGGTCAATACAGCTTGAACGGCTCGGGCCCCGTACCGACGTCCCCGTTTTCATGGTCGAAGACCTCGAACCGGGAGCTCGAATCGACGGACCCGCATGCCTGGACGGCGCGGACACCACTATTTGGGTGCCTGCGGGCGCCACGGCACGTATGGACTCTCAGCGTACCTTGCTTCTTGACGTCGAGTCTGGAAACAACTGATCTTCAGTTGAAACGAGGAACCATGGCGCAACCCACGGACTTTGACTTCGACCCGATCGAACTGGAGATTCTCCGATCTCGTTTGCAGGCGGTTGCCAATGACGCCGCGGACGCGGTGTACCGCACCGCGATCAGTCCGATCACGACTGAGGGCAAGGATTTCTCGGCAACGCTGCTGTCGGCGGATGGCGCACTCATCGTCGGCGGCGGGTTCATCTCGCTGCACTGGCTCGCCGCGACGAGGTCGGTGCGGGCCATCCTGACGAAGTACGGCGATTCGGTGGCGGATGGCGACATCTTCCTCGTCAATGACCCGTACCAGGGCGGCGGCCTTCACCCCTCTGACGTCTTCATCTGCCGCCCGATCTACGCACAGGGCGAACTGTGCACCTGGATTTGCATGTCGGCCCACATGATCGACATGGGCGGTGCCGTGTTCGGATCGTTCGCTCCGAATGCGACCTCGTGTTACGAGGAGGCGTTTCGCATTCCCCCGGTGCGACTTTTCGCTGCCGGCGAGGAGTGCAAAGACGTGTGGGGTCTGGTACTCACCAACGTGCGTATGCCGGACGTGGTCGAAATGGACATGCGAAGCCTGACCGCGGCAGCGCACGTGGCGTACGAGAAGTCCGTCACCCTGATCGAGAGTGTGGGGCTCGACTCGTGGAGAAACGGCGTTCAGGCACTTCGGCAGCTCTCCGAGGCCGAGCTCGTATCCAAGATCAAATCGCTTCCGGAGGGCGTGTACGTCTCGAAGAGCTGGGTCGAATGGCGTGGTGAACTACTGCCGGTCCCTTGCACTCTGACGATCTCAGCGGGGGAACTGCACTTCGACTTCGACGGCAGCCACCCTCAGGTGCCGTTCTTCATCAATTCGCAGCCCTACATCATCCTCAGCGCCTTCCTCAGCTACTTCTGCCCCCAGTTCATGCCGGACCTCCCCTACAACGAGGGCGTCGTACCCCCCATCACGGTCACATGCCCCGAGTCGAGCATCACGCACGCAGCTGCTCCCGCGCCGTTGGGTTGCGGACACATGCATGTCGCGTTCAGTGCCGGCACCATGATGATGCACTGCGTTCAGCTCGCGGCATGGAGCGCCAAGGAGCCGCAACTCGGCGCGGAGGTCAATGCTCCGGGGGCGTATGGCGCCATCGGCTTGAGCACATGGGCCGCTCCCACACCGGACGGGGGCTTCGACGGCTGGGCGTTCATGGAAGGGGCTCTCGTCGGCGCATCGGCGGGCTGGGGACATGACGGCGTCGACTGCAGCCCGTACCACGTACCCACGGTGGGGCTCGACGGTTCGGGTATCCCCGCTTTGATCTCGGACGTCGAAATACTCGAGGATCTGCATCCCATCCAGGTCGTGTCCCGGTCGCTGCGACGGGGAACGGGTGGTGCGGGCCGCTGGCGTTCGGGGCGGGGCATCGAATTCCACGTCAGGCCCCGCGGCGTGCCGTCGGCCACAGGACAGATGCTGGGCATGCATGGCCATATCCCCATGTCGGGCATCGCCGGCGGGTCCATCGGCGACCTGACCGAACTCCTGCACACGGGCAGGGACGGGACCGTTCACCGGCTCGGCATGGACCAGGCGGACGTGTCGATCGCCGAGGACGAGGAATTCACTCTCCGGTGTGCGTCCGGCGGCGGAGTCGGCGACCCGCTGGACCGGGATCCGGCCGATGTGGTGCGGGATGTGAACGACTTCGTGTACGAGGCCGGGGAGGCGCTCGCGACATACGGCGTGGTCGTGACCCAGGCGGGCGAGGTCAATCACGAGGCGACCGCCGGCGAGCGCGATCGCAGGCGAGCTCAGCGCCTCGCACACGCGACGGGCGGGCCGGCCGATATCGAGAAGGTGGACCCGGCCGAGCTGACGGTTGCGGCGACGGTGCCCCTGTACCCCGGAGTGGTGGGGTATGAGGGGAAAGCAGTCGTGCTGGAGAGCGGGACCGTTCTCACCTCCGCTCCGAGAATGTGGTTCGAGGGCTGCACGATCCTTGAGGGGACGTTGGCGGGATCCGGCCCGGAGGTGACGGTGCGGTCGTACCTGGACCCGGCAACGGGCCGGGCATTGTTCACCGAAGCCGTACCGCGAGGAAGCGGCTGCAGCATCTCAAGCCTCCCTGGGCATTGGGCCGGGACCACCGCCTCCTGAAGCCTTCCGCTCCGCCGAACCGAAAGACCCCACTCCTCCCCCGCGCGAATTGGGAGCCCCATGACCACGACAGAGTCGACATCCGGCGACACGCGTCCACAGACCCCGAGTCGTGAGCTGCGGCGTCGCGCCGGCGTCGCAGGGTTTACCGGGTCCATGATCGAGTACTACGACTTCCTCGTCTACGCGTTCCTCACCGTCACGATGGCGCCGCAGTTCTTCCCGACGCAGAATCCCGCCACGTCCACGTTGGCGGCGCTGGCGGTGTACGGAACGGGATTCGTCGCGCGGCCGCTCGGAGGGGTCTTCTTCGGCTGGCTCGGCGATCGCCGCGGCCGCCGGGACGCGCTCCTGCTCACGGTGCTCATCATGGGTCTCGCGACGGCTCTGATGGGCCTCGTTCCGGTGTACGCGGCGGCCGGTCTGCTCGCTCCCGCGCTGCTCGTCGTCACGCGCATCGTGCAGGGTTTCGCCGCCGGCGGGGAGCTGATCGGGGCTGCGACCTATCTCTGGGAAGTGTCGGAAGGCCGCAAGCGTGGCCACTTGATCTCCATCGGCACGCTGGGCTCAGGGGTCGGGGCCGTGCTCGCGCCCATCACCGTGGGAACCACGACGCTCGTCGTCGGTACCGAAGCGATGTCGGCCTGGGGCTGGCGGATCCCCTTCCTGCTGGCGATTCCGCTCCTGCTCTTGTCGCTACGGCTGCGGCTGCGGCTCGAGGACTCCGCCGAGTTCCGGCAGCTGGCGGCGGAGTCCCGGCTCGAAAGGTTCCCGCTGCGGCGCGTCGTCCAGGAGCACAAGGTGCCGCTGCTCCAGGTGTTCGCGCTGAACACGGCGGCGAGTGTGCCGGCGGTCCTCGTGGTGGTCTACATGAACGTCTACCTCACCCAGGTGCTGCATATCGCGCAGCAGAGCGTGTTCTGGCTGTCCGCGGTCGTCCTGCTCCTGGCACTCCCGGCCTTCTCGCTCGGCGGCCTGGCCGTGGACAGGTTCGGCAGCAGACGAAGTGTGGGCACCATGTTCATCGCCTGCTCGCTGATCATCTATCCGGCGATTCTGCTCATGGGCCTGGTCCACAACATCGCCGTCGTCGGACTCCTCTACCTCGCGGCCGCTGCCTGCAACTACGCGCTCCAGGCGGCGGTGTACCCGTCATTCGTCAGTCTGTTCCCGCCTGCGGTCCGGTATTCGGGGTCGGCGCTCGGCTGGAACCTGGGGGCCGTTCTCGGGGCCGGGATATCGCCCGTCGTGGCGGGACTTCTCGTCACCGCCACCGGTATGGACTCAGCCCCGGCCTTCCTCATGTTCGTGGCCACGGCCATCGCGCTGATCACCCTCGCGACCATAAAGAGGACGAGCACGGGGGAGCCGGCGGAAAGTCCGTCGCCGGCACCGGCGTCATGACCCATCTCATCGTCCACGGTTGCTGCAACGACGCGAGCTGCGTACCGGTGTGCCCGGTCGACTGCATCCACCCCACCCCGGACGAGCCGGGATTCGACCGGGCCGAACAGCTCTACATCGACCCGCGGGCGTGCATCGACTGCGGGGCGTGCCTGGACGCATGCCCGGCGGACGCGGTTCGGACGGATCTTGAGATCACCGCCGCCGAGTCGCCCTATGTGGAGATCAACGAACGCCATTTCTCCGGCAGGCCCGCACTTCGGGTACCGCCCCGGCCGGCACCCCGGTTCGTGGACACACCGCTGCGGGTCGCCATCGTCGGGGCGGGACCCGCCGGCTGCTACGCGGCAGCCGCTCTGCTGGAGCACAGCACGGCCCGTATCTCGATGATCGACCGCCTGCCGACACCACACGGTCTGCTGCGTGCCGGCGTGGCGCCGGACCACCAGGCCACCAAGAACGTCGCCACCTACTTCGACTCGGTCCTGTCACATCCCTCCGTTTCGTGCTACTTCAACGTGACCGTCGGCGAGCACATCGGCCTCGACGAACTCCGGGCGCATCACGACGCGGTCATCTGGGCGGCGGGAGCACCCGGCGACCGGGAACTGGGCATCCCCGGCGAGGACTTGCCCGGCTGTCACTCCGCCCGCGAGTTCGTCGGCTGGTACAACGCACATCCCGACTTCGTGCCGACCGCCTTCGACCTCACCGGACCGCGAGCCCTCGTGATCGGCAACGGCAACGTGGGGCTGGACGTGGCCCGCATGGTGGTGCGCGACACCGGGGAGCTCGCCCACACCGATATGGCGGCTCACGCGCTGGCCGCGCTGCGGGCGAGCGGCATCGAGGAGGTGACCGTCGCCGGCCGGCGCGGACCGGAACACGCCGCGTACACGCTTCCGGAACTTCTCGCGCTCACGCAGCTCGACGGAGTGCGCGTGCGCACCAGGCACCACGAGGTGAGCGAGGCCTGCGATGCCGCGCCCGACGATCTCGCGCTTCGGCTCGTCAAAGACATGTCATCGAATGACATGGCGCCGGCTCCCCGGACGATCCATCTGCGTTATCTGCTCTCGCCGTTGACGATAAACGGCTCCGCCGGCGTCGAGTCGGTCACGTTCATGCGGAACGAGCTCGACCGGGACGCGTCCGGTGTCAGGCTCCGCCCCACGGGACAGACCGAGACCATCGCCACGAACCTCGTCCTCAAGGCCGTGGGTTATCGGGGCCGCGCCGTGCCCGGCCTCCCCTTCGACGAGGCTTCGGGAACCATCCCCCATGCCAGGGGGCAGATCATGCACGAGGGGGACCCGGGGTTCTTCTGCGCGGGCTGGATCAAACGGGGTCCCACGGGCGTGATCGGAAGCAACAAGCGATGTTCCCTCGAGACGGTCTCGACGTTGCTCGATGTCGTCTCGCCCGAGTCGCGGGATACCGGGCCCGAATCCTTCACGGAGCTCGTCGCTGCACGCCGGATTGACTACGTCGACTTCGCGGGATGGTCGCGGATCCGCCGGACCGAGGAAGAGCGGGGACTCCGCGGTGGAACGCCCCGGAAGAAGTTCACCGCCGTGGGCGACATGATCGCCATCGCCAGGACACAGTGACCGAAGGGGGCGAAAGCCTTGGGAACGTCTCGCAGGCCCATGCGCGATCGGCGCCATTCCACCTGCCGGCTGTGCGCGAACCGCTGCCCCATTCTGGTCGATGTGGAGGAAGGCCGCGCCGTCCAGGTCGGCGGAGACCCCGATGCGCCCCTCTACCGTGGCTACAGCTGCCGCCGAGGCCGCCTCCTCCCCCAGTTGCTCAACGATCCCTCGCGGCTGCTGCGGCCCATGAAACGGCTCCCGGACGGGAGCTTCGCGCCGATCTCGTCAGAGCAGGCGCTCGACGAGGTGACGGCGGCCGTGGAGCGGTTGGTCGCCGAACACGGGCCGCGCAGTATCGCCCTCTACTGCGGCACCCAGTCAGTCCAAAGCCCACCCGCCTATGGGATGGGACGCTCCCTGCTGGAGGAGCTGGGCTCGCCGATGCTCTTCAGCGCGAACACGATCGACCAGCCCGGCAAGCACGTCGCCGCCGGCCTGCACGGGTACTGGATGGCGCCGGCCCAGGCCTTCGACCGGCCCGAGGTCGTCCTCTGGATCGGCATCAACCCCCTCATGTCCTACAAGGGCATCCCGGCCGGGGTGCCTCGCGACCTGCTGCGTGAGGTCGAGGAGCGCGGCGGGTACACGATCACCGTCGACCCGAGGAGGACCGAGACGGCCCGGTTGTCCTCATTGCACTTGCAGCCGGCGCCCGGCGAGGACGTCGCCGTCGTCGCGGGACTGCTCCACGTGATCCTGGCGGAGGAGCTCTACGACCGCGGTTTCGTGGCCGAGAACGTCGACGGCCTCGCGGCCCTCACCGCTGCCGTACGGCCATTCACCCCCGACTACGTGGCGCACCGGGCGGGGATCGCGGCGGAGGACATCGTCACGGCCGCGCGCTGGTTCGGCACGGCGCGACGCGGTTACGCCGTGGCCGGCACCGGCGGGAACATGTCCGCGGCACGCGGAACCCTGCTCGAGTACCTGATCCTGGCTCTGGACACGATCTGCGGGCACTATCTGCGCGAAGGCGAAGTGGTCGCGGCGACGGGTCCGCTGGCTCCCCGGCCGACGTTCCGCGCACAGGCATCGCCTCCCGTCCCGGCGTACGGCTTCGGCGAGACGCTGCGCGCGACGGGACGCAGGGACTCACTCGCCGGTCTGCCGACCGCGGACCTCGCCGACGAGATCCTTTTCGAAGGCGAGGGGCGGGTGAGAGCCCTGTTCAATCTCGGCGGGAACCCGGTCGTCGCCTTCCCCGGCCAGGAGCGGACCGTACGGTCGATGGACGCGCTGGACCTGCTGGTCAGCTTCGATGTGAGGATGTCGCAGACCGCCAGACGGTCCCATTACGTCTTCGCGTCGACGATGTGCCTGGAGATACCCGGAATACAGACCGCGAGTTCGGCAACGGTGGGCTATGCCAACGGCTACACCGGGCACTCGGCGTCCTGGGCGCAGTACACACCGGCCGTGGTCGAGCGGCCTCCCGGCTCGGACCTGCTGGAAGAGTGGGAGGTCTTCTTCGAGATCGCGAAGCGGCTCGGTCTCCAGATCTCATGGGTACCACGCTCCCCCTTCCGGATCGGCCCGCCTCCGCAGGGCAAGCAGCCGCTGCCCAAGCTGGACATGAGCAGCCGGCCCACCCATGACGAGATCATCGAGTTGTGGACCCAGCGGGCGCGCGTTCCCCTGGAAACCGTAAAGGGCCATCCCCACGGTGGGATCTTCGACCCCGGGGAACCGGTCGCCGTGCTGCCCAAGGAAGAGGGCTGGCAGGGCCGGCTCTGCGTCGGGAACGCGGAGATGATGCACGCGCTCGCGGACTGCCGGGGCGGGGATGCCGGGCAGGCACGGGACGGGCTCCGCCTGCTGAACCGCCGTATGATCCAGGTCAACTCCTCCTACAACCTCGACCGGATCAACCGGGGAATCACCAACAATCCCCTGTTCATGAACCCCGAGGACATGGCGATCCTCGGACTCGCCGACGACGACGAGGTCGACGTGGCTTCCGGGGCGGGCGAGGTCCGGGCGCTGGTGAAGAGCGACGCGTCCGTCATGACAGGTACCGCCTCGATGGCGCATTGCTTCGGCGACGCCCCGGACACCGACCTCGACGTACGGGTGTCCGGGACCGCGGTGAGCCGGCTCAACGCCGCCGATTTCCCGCGCGACCCCTACACGGGACAGCCTCAGATGGCGAACATCCGGATCACGGTGCATCCGGTGGGACCGCCACGGCACACCGCCGCGGGGCGCACCCGCGGGAACTGACAGCGGTTCAGGGACGAGCCCACCCCCTGCCTGCGGGGGTGGGCTCGTCGTCCGAGCGCCGTGGGAGCAGTGTCCGGCCCGGTTATGAGCCGCCCCGCCCGAACCAGGGCTCCAGGCTGCGGTAGGCGTCCAGGAACTCCTGATGGCGCGCGGTGTAGTCGCGGTGCCGGTCGGCGCACGGGTCGAACCGCGCCCGCACGTCGGACAGCCCGCGTGCGGCCTCGAAGCCGTCGACCAGGCCGCTGCCCACGGCGGCGGTGACCGCGGCGCCGAGGCTGTTGGCCTCCTCGACGATGCTGCGGCGGTGGATCCGGGCGCCCCAGACGTCGGCGAGGATCCGGAGCCAGGTGTCGCTGGCCGCGCCGCCGCCGATGGCGTCGACGCGGTCGACCGGATGCCCGGCCTCGCGGAACGCGGTGACGCAGGTCGCCAGGTTGAAGGCGACACCCTCCAGCACGGCCCTCGCCAGATGCGCGGGGCCGTGGTGCCGCGAGAGCCCGACGAAGGCGCCGCGGGCGTCGGCGTTCCAGTACGGTGAGCGCTCGCCGAGCAGATGGGGCAGGAAGTAGAGGCCCGTGGTGTCGGCGTCCTCGATGTCCGCCAGGGTGCGGATGATGCGCTCCGATCCGTCGTCGGGGCGCAGCACCTCCGCGATCCACTCCAGCGAGGCGCCACCCGCCTGCATGGTGGCCGTCGGCACATAGTGTCCGGGCAGGACGTGGTTGAACGTCATGGTCCGCATGGCCGCGTCATAGAGCGGCTGCCGGGCCGACATCGAAATCCACGAGGAGGAACCGAGGTAGGCGTACGCGCCGTCCTCGGGTGTCAGCACACCGGCGCCGAGAGCGGCCAAGGGCCCGTCTCCGCCACCGATGACGACGGGGACTCCAGCGGGCATCCCGGTCTCCTCGGCGGCCTGCGGCCGGACTGGGCCGACAACGGTGGTGGACGGCACGACCTCGGGCAGCAGGCCCGGATCGATGTCCGCCGCGTCGAGTACGGCCCGTGACCAGGTGCCCGCCCGCTGGTCGAAGGCGTTGGTGCTGGAGGCGTCGGAGGGGTCGGTGACGAGCGTGCCGGTGAGGCGCTGGACGATGTGGTCCTTGGCCAGGCAGACATGCGCCACCCGGCCGAAGGTGTCCGGCTCGTGGTCGCGCACCCACATCACCTTGGCCAGGGAGTACGTCGGGTGGGCGCGGTGTCCGAGGAGCCGGTAGGCGTGCTCCTCACCGAGCGTGGTGACGAGCTTCCGCGCCTGTTCGGCGCTGCGGTGGTCGGCCCAGATCATGGCGGGCCGCACGGGCCGGTGTGCGCTGTCGAGCAGCACGGCTCCCATCATCTGGCCGCTGAATCCGATGGCGCTGATCCGCTCCGGTGGCGTGCCGGTACGGGTCAGCAGTTCGCGGCCCGCCTGACAGACCGCCCGCCACCAGGCCTCCGGGTCCTGTTCCGCGATGCCGCCGGCCCGGAAATCGGTGGCGTAGCGGGCGGTCACCGATGTCACCAGCCGGCCGTCGTCGGTGTGCAGGGACGCCTTGTCCCCCGTCGTACCGAGGTCATGAGCGATGATCACAGATGTCTTCTCCTTACCGGGATCCGGCCGCGGGCCGGGGGAACGGGGCGAGCTCCGGTTCCCCCGACGCCCCGCGCATGACCCGGTGGCCCATACCGTTCTCGGCGACCCAGGCGTGGTCATGGCCCGCGTCACCGGGATACACCGCGAGGAAACGGTATGGCTCGTCCCCGGTATTCACGCTGCGATGGGCCCAGCCCGGCGGGATGTAGCCGATGGTGCCGGGGGCCATGGCCACCCAGACGGCCCGCCGACCGTCGAAGGTGAGCAGCCCGCCGGTGCCGGTCAGCCCGAGGTAGACCTCCCCGCGCGCACGCGTATGCATATGGCCCCTGGTGAAATGGAACTCGCCACCGATGGTGCCCGGGTGGATCGTGGTGACCGACTGCGGCAACTCGCCGGAGGTCTCGGGCACCCGGGAGGAGACCACCTCGTACACGACGGGGTCGCCCGCTTCAGCCATGTACCGGCGCGCCGTCTCGTCCGCGCAGAGCCCCACAAGATCGGTAACCCTGCAAGCGATCATCCGGCCCACCGGGGTCACAGCACCGGTGGCGGTGTCGAAACCGATTACCTGCGGCAGGACGGGCGGAGTCGCGAAGGACGGCATGGAACGTGGATCTCCCATCGAGGTGACGCCACAGCGATGTCTCGCCGCTCCGGGCAACTGTCATCCTGTACGTACAGGATGTCAAGGTCTTCGTCACACGGTCCCCGCCCGACGGTGGCGCCACCCGGGAGGACACGAGGTACGAGACCTGAGGAGCCGTCAGTCCGCTGCCGAAAGGGGCCCGGCAAGGGCGGCCGCTGCCGGGTCGTCAGCCGCGAAGGGCCGGGCGGACACCGGTGGAGTCACTCACCGTCGTCGCTCACCAGCATCGCCGGAGGCGCCCCCGACCGGGCCCGGCTGCGCCGCACATGCACCTGGAAGCGGCTGCGGTCGGCGCGGTGGTACGCGGTGAAGTACTCCACCGGCCTGCCCTCCTGGTCCCAGGCGGTGCTCCGCAGGAGCAGCACCGGGTCGTGTACGTCGACGCCGAGCGCCTCGGCCACCGAAGGGGCCGCCGGCACCGCTTCCACCAGGCGCCTGCCGTGGTCCAGATTGACGCCGTACTTGTCCTCCAGGAGGGCGTAGAGCGACTGCCGGGTCAGGTCCTCGTCGAGCAGTCCGGGCGCCACATAGTGGGGCAACCAGGTGCTGGACAGTGCCCATGGCTCGTCGTTGACGTAACGCAGCCGTTCCAGGTGGAGCAGGGTCGAGCCCTCCGCGACGTCGAGCTCATGGGCGGCGTCCGCCGTGGCGGGGGCGAACTCCAGCCGCCGCACCGCGCTGACCAGCTCGGATCCGCGAGCGGCCACGTCCTCGCACAGGCCGGTCATCGACTGGAAAAGGGATTCGTCCACCTTCCGGGCGGCCACGAAGGTGCCCTGCCCCTTGCGCCGCACGATGCGGCCCTCGCCCTCCAGTTCGTCGAGGGCCTGACGGACGACGGTCCGGGAGACGCCGTACCGCTCGCACAGCGCCACCTCGCCGGGCAGGCGCTCACCCACCTCCCACACACGTCCGAGCTGCGGCAGCAGCAGTTCCTTGAGCTGAGCATAGAAAGGCAGCGCGGAGCTGCGGTCAATCCGTCCGGTTCCCACGGCGCAAGCGTAACGCGCGACAGTAAATACAACAGCCCGTCCTCTTGACATCCTGTACGTACAGGAAGTCTTATCGCTGCCGGAGCCAGACGCTCGCCACAACCTCATGGGCCTGCCGGAACAGAGCCGCCCGCGGCCCCACTCCAAGGAGAGACACCATGTCCTGGTATCAGGGTGCCCGGATCGCGGTCACCGGAGCCGCCGGTGGCATCGGACGCGCCACCTGCACGCGGCTGGCCGATCTCGGCGCCGAGGTGTACGCCCTCGATCTCACCGAGTCTCCCGTCGGCAGACCCGTTCTGTGTGATGTGACCGACGAGCGCAGTGTGGCGACCGCGATGGACACCGTGGTCACCGCGGGGGGCCGCATCGACGGTCTCGTCACGGCGGCCGGGGTCGTCGAGGACGACGTTCCGGCGGAGCGGATGAGCGTCGCCGAGTTCGACCGGGTGCTCGGCGTCAATCTCAAGGGCACCTTCCTCAGCTGCACCGCGGCCGCCCGGCAGATGCTGGACGCGGGCGGGGGCCGGATCGTGACGGTCTCCTCGATGTCCGGCACGCATATCGTCAACTATCCGCAGAAGCAGTCGGTGTACAACGCTTCCAAGGCCGCCGTGAGTGCCCTCACCCGGTCCCTGGCCGTCGAGTGGGGACCTCGCGGTGTGCGGATCAACGCCATCGCGCCCGGCTATGTCGCCACTCCCCTCAACGACCTCAAGCAGCACATGCACGCGGCGTGGAAGGAGGGCACGGTCGCCGGCCGGTTCGCGGACCCGGGGGAGATCGCCGCCGCCATCGCCTGGCTGCTCGGCGACGACGCCGCCTACTGCATGGGCACCGAACTGCTGATGGACGGGGGCTTCGCACTCCGATGAACACACCGACGACACCCTCACCCGGCACGGCGGAAACCGCCACGGGGGAAACCGCCACGGCGGAAACCGCTACCGGCGAAACCGCCGCCATGGACCGTCGGGTGACCGTCACCGCCGACGGCGAGGTCACCTTGGACCGGGTGCCGCGACCGCGGCCGGCCGCCGGCGAGGTGCGGGTCAGCACCCGGCTGATCGGCATCTGCGGCACAGACGTCCACGCCCGCCGAGGCGAACATCCCTTCATCTCCCGGCCGTACCACCCCGGGCACGAGGCGGTGGGCGTGGTCGCCGAGACCGGCCCCGGCGTCACGTCCCTGGCCGAGGGAGATCGCGTCCTGCTCGAACCCAACCTGGTCTGCGGCACCTGCCGCCACTGCCGCTCGGGCCGCTACAACATCTGCGCGACCCTGCGAGTCATCGGCTGCCAGACGGCCGGAGCGATGGCCGACAGCTTCACCGTTCCCGCCGGCCGGCTGCACCGCGTGCCCGACGGGCTCACCGACGCACAGGCCGTGCTCGTCGAGCCACTGGCCACCCCCGTGCACGCCGTACGCCGGGCCGGGGACCTCGCGGGCAGTGACGTCCTGGTCATCGGCGCCGGGCCGATCGGGCTGCTCACCGCCCTGGCCACTCGGGCGGCGGGCGCTCGGACAGTGATCGTCACCGACCCGGTGGCGGCGAAGCGCGACCGCGCCTTGCGGCTGGGGGCGGACGCGGCCTACGCCCCCGACACCCCCGGCCTGCCCGATGTGGTCCGGGAACGACTCGGTGGCGGTGCGGACGCGGTGTTCGACTGCGTGTCCGTCTCCGCGTCAGTCACCCAGGCCGTGCAGATCGTCGAGAAGGGCGGCACCGTCATGGTCGTCGGTGTGCCCCAGGGCCCGTCGAGCGTCCCGCTCGACCTGGTCCAGGACCGCGAGATCACCGTACGGGGCTCGCTGATGTACGTCGAGGAGGATGTGCGCGCCGCTGTCTCGCTCCTGGCAGCGGGCGCCGTACCGGTCGAGGAGTTCATCACCGCCACCTTCCCGCTGGACCGGGCCGACGAGGCCTTCCGGGCGGCCGGCAGTCCCGACCAGATGAAGGTGCTGGTGGCCGTCGGCTGACCGGAGCCGCCGAACCGCCACCGGCAGCCCGTCACCGCTACCTCTGCCACCAAGACCCCCGCCACCGATACGGCCACGACCGAGGAGACGGTGTGAAAGCCATTGTCTACGACCGACCGCTCGAATACCGCTGCGCCGAGTTGCCCGATCCCGAGCCGGGCCCCGGTGAGGTACGGCTGCGGGTGCGGTCCGCGGGGGTCTGCGGCACCGACGCCCATCTGCACCGCGGCGAGTTCTCCCCGCGTTATCCGCTCACCCCCGGACACGAGATCGCGGGGGAGGTGGAGTCCACCGGAGAGGGGGTGGCCGAACTGGCCGTCGGGCAGCGCGTGGCCGTCAACAACCGCGTCTCGTGCGGCGGCTGCGCCAACTGCCGCCGCGCCAAGCCGGCCTTCTGCACCCGGCTGCGGGACCACGGTGTCACCCGGCCCGGCGGCTTCGCCGAACTGATCGTGGTCCCCGCGACGGCCTGCCACCCCGCCGATGACATCCCCTTGGACGTGGTCTCCTTCGCCGAGCCCGTGGCATGCGCCATGCACGGGATGGACATCCTCTCCCCCGCGCCCGGTGGCGACGTCCTGGTCTTCGGGGCCGGCACCACCGGATTGCTGCTCGCACAGCTGCTGGCCGGCAGCGGCGCCGGGCGGGTGACCGTGGCGGCACCGACCGAGGCCAAGCTGCGGCTGGCACGGGACTTCGGCGCCGACGAGACGGTCGTCATGGACCGCCGCGACCCCTCCGCCGCCCGTACGGCGCTGCGTTCGCTGGCACCCGACGGCTTCGACACCGTCGTCGACGCGACCGGCGCCCTCCCCGTGATCGAGGAGTGCCTGCCGCTCACCCGCGACGGCGGGACCGTCTTCCTCTACGGCATGGCCGGCGAGCGGGAACGCATCGAGCTGTCCCCGCATGAGATCTTCAGCCGCGAACTGACCGTACGCGGATCGTTCACCCAGGCCTTCAGCTTCGACCGCGCGCTGCGGGTCCTGCGCACCGGCCGGGTACGCACCGACGGCATGATCACCCACCGCTTCGGACTCGGCTCCTTCGGCGCGGCCCTCGACGCCGTCCGGGACGACCGCAGCTGCGTCAAGGCGGTCATCCACCCGTGACCGGCGCCGCAGGCTTGCGTACGGCCAAGCGCAATCGCATCAAAAACATGCACGCGAGTACTTCGTCGGCTTCCGATCGTGAAGGAGCGAACCGAATTGAGCACGATGGGCGCGGCTGCGTCTTCGGCGTCCGCATCATCGCCGCCGAGGACGGCCACTTTCACTCTCGACGGGGTCGGCAAGGTCTATCCGGGCGTGGTCGCCGTCTCCGACGTCACGCTCAGCGGCTACCCGGGTGAGGTGCTCGCCATCTGCGGTGCGAATGGCGCCGGAAAGTCGACGCTGGCCAAACTCCTCGCCGGTCAGGAGCGTCCGAGTAGCGGGCGGGTGATCGTCGATGGCTACGACGGTGAGATCACCACACCGTCCGCGGCGCTCGATGCCGGGGTGCTGCTGATGCACCAGGAGCCGGTCATCGTCGATACCTTCAGCATCCAGGAGAACGTGTGGCTGACCGGGCTCAGCTCGGCCGGGCGCCGCAAGCCGTGGCAGCTCGTCGGGGGCCGGGAGCGCGCCGAGCGGACCCGCGCCGCCCTCGGTGTGGTCGGGATGCGTGACGCCGACCTCGGTATGCCCGCCGGACGGCTCGGGCCCGGCCCCCGTCAGATGGTGGCGCTCAGCCGGTCCCAGGTGAACGAGCATCGCATCCTGCTGCTGGACGAGACGACCGCCTCCACCACCGAGGAGCACTTCAAGGACGTCGAGGCACTCGTGCGCAAGGAACGCGAAGCCGGTGCCACGGTCGTCTTCGTCTCGCACCGCATGCCGGAGGTGTTCGCGCTCGCCGACCGCATCGCGGTCATGCGCAACGGCTCCTTGGTGGACGTCGTCGAGACGGCGGACACCACACCCGACGAGATCATGACGCTCATGATCGGCGAGGCCGTGATGGCCCTGGAGCCGCCGGAGCCGGTCAGCCCGGACGCCGCCCCCACCCTGCTCGATGTGCGGGGGGTGTCGTCGGGGTCGGCCTGTGACATCTCCTTCTCGGTGCGGGAGGGCGAGATCGTCGGCATCTACGGTCTGGTCGGCAGCGGGCGCAGTTCCCTCGCCCGGTCGATCTCGGGACATCAACGGCGGGAGACCGGCACGGTACGGGTGCGTGGCCGCGAGGTGCACCCGCACTCACCACGGGCCGCCCTGCGCGAGAAGATCGCCTACCTCAGTGAGGACCGCCGGCGTGAAGGCTTCGTCAAGGACTTCGACAACGCCGGCAACCTCACGCTGTCCACCCTCGGCTCGTTCTCGACCGGCGGAGTGCTGAACGTCCGCCGGGAGCGCCGCCGGGTGGCGCGGCTGACGGACGAGTTCCAGATCAAGGGCGGAGCGGAACGCCTCACCAGCTCGCTCTCCGGTGGCAACCAGCAGAAGGTGTGCATAGCCAAGGTGCTGGAGAGCGAGCCCGACGTCGTCGTGCTGGACGAACCGACCAAGGGCATCGACGTCGGTGCCCGGCTGAACATCTATCAGATCGTGCGGGGCCTCATCGAGCGGCGCAAGGCGGTCGTGGTCGTCACCAGCGAGGCCGAGGAGGCCCTGACCCTGTGCAACCGGGTGATCGTGCTGCGCGACGGCGTCATCGCCGGCGAGTTCGTCTCGAAGACCAGCACCACCGACGACCTGACCCGTACCGCCCTCGGAGGAGAGATCCAGTGACACAGGACACCGCTGCCCGCACTGCCGACGCGCCGCCGAAGGCCCCCGGGGAAACCACCGGCGGTCTGGCGCTCCGTCGCTTCGGGCAATGGTCGAAGGAGCAGTACCCGCTCTACATCCTCATCGCGCTGCTGATCTTCGCGGGCCTCACCTCCGACGCGTTCTTCTCCTCCTACAACCTCTCCAACCTGCTGCTGCAGGTGTCGGTGATCGGCATCGTCACGCTCGCGCAGTTCCTCATCGTGCTCACCGGTGGCATCGACATCTCCGTCGGCGCGGTCGCCGGGCTCGCCGGTGTGCTCTCCGCCGGTCTCTTCGGCGGCGGGAACACGTTGCTCGCCGTGGCGGTCGCGATCGCGCTGGGCGCCGCCATCGGGGCTTTCAACGGCTATCTCATCGCCTACCGCGGGCTCGAGGCGTTCATCGTGACCCTCGGCATGCTCGCGCTGGGCCGGGGGCTGGTCTACGCCTACACCGAGGGCCAGCCGGTCAGCCCCCACGCCGCGGACTTCCGCACCATCGCCACGACGGCGATCGCCGGGGTCCCGGTCCTCGGTGTCATCTGGATCGCCCTGGCGGTCGCCGTGGCCTTCCTCGTCCGGCGCACGGTGTTCGGGCGCCGGGTGTACGCGTTGGGGAGCAGCAAGGAGGCCGCGTACGCCTCGGGTGTCCCGGTGAAGGGCACCATGATCACGGTGTATGTGATCGCCGGTGTGCTGGTCGGCTTCGCGGGCTTCCTGCTCGCCGCCCGCATCGGCGCGGCCACTCCGACCGGAGGGGACAACTACGAGATCGACTCGATCGCGGCGGTGGTCATCGGCGGTGCCAGCCTCGTGGGCGGCCGCGGCCGGGTCCTCGGCGCCGTCCTCGGCACGCTCATCTTCGGCGTGATCTCCAACCTGCTGGTGCTGCTCAACGTCTCCACGTTCCTGCAGGACGCCTTCCGCGGGGCCCTGATCATCTTCGCGATGGTCCTCACCACCGTCCAGTTCACCCGGCGCCGCCGGCACCGGACCGCACCCACCGCACAGATCGCACATTCCTGACCTCAGCGCATCACCAGACAGAACACGGAGTCATGCATGGACACCATGCGACGGGGTTCGCTCGCCGCGCTGTCGGTGGCCGCCGTCGTCCTGGCCGGCTGCTCGACCATCGGAGGCAAGGCATCCTCGGGTGGCGTCAGAGAGGCCAAGGACGTCAAGGACGTCACGATCGGGTTCTCGCAACGGCAACTGGACGCGCCCTACTTCGCGGCCATGGTCGACGTCGCCGAGAAGAAGGCCAGGAAGGAGGGTTTCCATCTGGAGGTGCAGAACGCCGACGGCGACGCGGTCACCCAGCTGAACCAGGCCCAGACCCTGGTGGCGCAGGGCATCGACGTCCTCGTGGCCGACGCGATGAGCCCGAAGACACAGCAGGTACAGCTGAAGGACGTGGCGGGAGAGGTACCCCTGGTCTTCGTCGACACCGGTATCGAGGGGGTCGGTGTCACCTCCGTCTCCTCCGACAACTACGCGATCGGAAAGCTCTCGGGACGGCTCGCGGCCAAGCGGTTCCACCGCGGCAAGACGATCAGCCTCGCCATCCTCAACGGCGGGCCGGACGACGAGATCGTCGGCCCCGACCGCCAGCGGGGATTCCTCGACGGACTGCGCGCCGGTGGCGTCAAATACCACCTCGTGGCCAGGACTCCCGCGAACTACTCCCAGGACGCCGCGGTACCCGCCACCGAGTCGATCCTCGCCGCACACCGCAACGTGGACCTCATCGTGGGCCTCAACGACTCGATGACGCTCGGAGCCCTCAGCACCCTGCGCGACAAGGGCAACGAGAAAACCCTCGTCGCCGCGGCGGCGGACGGGCAGAAACAGGCACTGCAGGAGATCAAATCCGGTGGCTGCGACGGCCGGTACATCTCCACCGGACTGAACTCACCCGCCCTCGCCGCCGACCGCGCCTTCGACATCGCCCTGCAGATCGGCACCGGCAAGGCGGCACCGAAGAGCTTCAAGAAACAGGAGTACACGCGGGCCGCGGGCATCAACTGCAAGAACGTCGACAAGTTCTACGACCCGCGCTCCGTGTTCTGACTGGCATACGGGGTCGTAGGCGCCGCTTGACCCCTGCCACCGCCGGTGAGGTGGGGCCGCGCATCGCGGGTGTCGAGCCGGGCGAGCGCGGCGGCGCTCGGGCTGTCCGGTTCCGCGGTATAGATCACCAACCGCACGTCGGTGTCGGGCAGGAGCAGGGTTTGGCACTCCAGGTCGAGCTCGCCCAGCGTGGGGTGGCGCAGATGCTTGCGCAGTGTGGGTATGGGCCGAACATCATGGCTGCGCCATGCCGCGACGAAGTCCGCGCTGTGTGCCGCGAACTCGTCGGCCAATTCGCCAAGCACGCGTTCGGCCGGGTAGCGGGCGCCGGCCCAGCGTAGTTGGGCGGCGGTCTGCCGGGCGAACTCGCCCTCCGCGTCGGCCGGCGCCGTGCAGAGGACGCCGTTCAGCCGGATGGACAGCCGCACGGTGTTGCGCTCCTCGGCGGACAGCACTCCGAAATCTGTGATCAATGCGGCTGCCGCGCCGTTCCAGGCCACGATGTCCTGGCGCTCGTCGACCAGGTATGCGGGTATCGGACCGAGCCGGTCCAGCAGCCGACGGGCGCCGGCGGACACCGGCGCCCGATCGGTGCCGGTGCCGGGCGGGACCTGTCCGGCCAGCCGTGCCAGATACTCGCGCTCCGCGGCGGTGAGCTGCAGCGCCGTGCCGATAGCGGCCAGCACCTGTGGGGACGGACGCGGTGCGCGAGCCTGCTCCAGTCGTTCGTAGTAGCTGATTGACACCCCGGCCAGTGCGGCCACCTCTTCGCGGCGCAGCCCCGGAGTGCGTCGGGCGCGCCGGCCCGGCGGGTGAGTGACCGTGACCGGCACCTGGTCCGGGCGCAGCGCCTCCCGTCGGCGACGCAGGAAGTCGGCCAGTTCGATTCTGCTCACTTGGCCAGGTTGGCACAGCGACATCCGGCTCAGCCACGGACTGGCGGTCCGGGGCTAAGCCGTCCGTTCCCAAGCGGCGGGCCCGCGTCCAGTCTGGACCGGTCACACCCCGTTGCACACTGGAGGGCACGACAGTGCAGAACGCTCCCGAGGAAGGCACCCGATGACCGGTGTGCTGGTGACCGGCGGCACCGGGAAGACCGGGACCGCGCTGGTGGAACTGCTGCGCGGCAACGGTGTGCCGGTCAGGGTGGCCAGCCGCAACCCGTCTGCCGGTGACCCCGACGCGGTCCGGTTCGACTGGGATGACCCGGCCACCCACTCTGCCGCGCTGCGCGGCGTGGACCGGGTATTCCTGGTGCCGCCGCCGGCCAGCGTGGATCCGATGCCTCTGGCCGGGCCGTTCCTGGCCGAGGCTCAACGCTTCGGCGTGCGCCGGCTGGTGCTCCTCGGCTCCGCCGTCGTGCTGCCGGACGCGCCTGGCGCGCTGGAGCTGGCGGCGCGGGTGCGGGCCCGGCCCGGGTGGGTCGTGCTGCGCGCGTCCGGGTTCATGCAGAACTTCCTTGATTCACATCCGCTGGGCGAGCGGATCCGGCGGCATGGCGAGATCCGTACCGCCGCCGGTGACGGCCGAGTGGGCTGGATCGACGCACGAGACATCGCAGCCGTCGCCTCCGCCCTGCTGGCCGACCCCGGCATCGACCCCGGTGACCGGCGCGATCACCTGCTCACCGGGCCGAAGGCACTGAGCTACCAGGGCACGGCGGCGATTATCACCGCTTGCACCGGGCGACCGGTCCGGGTGGTGCACATCGGAGTCGAGGAGCAGGCCGCCAACTACCGATCGGCAGGCATGCCTGCCGAGTTCGCCGCCGCCCTCGCTGCCGTGGAAGACAGCATCAGGGCTGGTCGCGAGGGCCAGGTCAGCACCGCGGTGCTGGACCTGACCGGCCGTCCGCCCCGCCCTTTCGCCGAGTTCGTCCGGGAACACGCACCCGGGTGGGCGCGGGTTGAGGACCGCCCTCGTGGGAGCCACTGGTTCAAAGGGCGATCAGTCCCGCCTTCGTCCGCTTGAACCCGCAGGAGTCGACGTAGAAGGACTCCAGTTCGTCGTCGAAGTCAACGTGCAACCATTCGCAATCAGCGGCGCGGGCGCCTTCCACCGCCGCCGCGATGAGCGCTGTGCCGATACCGCTCCCCCGGTCCCCGCGGGCCACGACGGTGTCGAGGATGAAGGCATGGACGCCGCCGTCCCAGGCGACATTGACGAATCCGACGAGGCGGTCTTCTTCGCGTGCGCAGACCCAGCCCAGACTGTGCCGACGCAGTTGCGCGAGCCAGTCGACGTTCAGAGGGGGATGGTCGAAACCCTCGGCGTGCAAGGCTTCAATGGCCGCACTGTCGACCTCACCTCGCCACTCATACGTGATCGTCATGCCGCGATCGTAGCCACCCGCGCAGGGCCGGGGTTATGGGCGGTTCAGGCGCAGAGCCCACCGTCGATCGGCAGAACGGCTCCGCTGATGTGGCTCGCGCGGTCGCTCAGGAGGAATGCCGCGCTCGCTCCGACCTCCCGGCCCGTGCCGACCTTGCGCAAGGGAGTGGCCGCGATCCGGGCCTCCACGCCGCCGGGGATCGCGCGCCGTGTCTCGGCGAGCATCGGGGTCTCGGTCGGGCCGGGGGCCAGCGCGTTCACCCGGATTCCGAGGGGTCCGAAGTCATGGGCGGCGGTGCGGGTCAGGCCGATGACCGCGTGTTTGGTGGCCTGGTACGCGCCCATGCCGGAACTGCCGCGGAGACCGCCGATGCTGCTCACGTTGACGATCGAGCCGAGGCCCTGCCGCTCCATGACGCGCACCTCTTCGCGGACGCACAGCCAGGTGCCCTTCACGTTCACGGCCATGATCCGGTCGAAGTCCGCTTCCGGGACCGCGTCGAGGCGCCCGCCCTGGGTCATCGCGGCGTTGTTGAACGCCCCGTCGAGGCGGCCGAACCGTGCGACGGTGGCATCGACGAACCGGGTCACGCTCGCCGCGTCGGAGACATCTCCGGTCGTGAAGGCCACGTCGTGTCCGGCGGAGGCGAGTTCCTCCGTAAGCGCGGCAAGCGGCTCCTTGGTGCGTGCGACGAGCATGAGCGCGGCGCCGTCCTCCGCGAGGACGTGCGCGGCGTCGGCTCCGATTCCCGCGCTCGCCCCGACGACGAGGATGACTTTGCCGGCCAGCGGCGGAGTGCTCATGAGACCGTGCTCCTGTCGATGTCCGTGACGCCGCGCAGCGCGAGCATCGTCCGCGCGTCGGCCGGTGTGGCGATCTGTTTGTCCGCGTCCTCGACGAGGGAGCGGATCTTCCTGACCTGCTGGGCGTTGCTCTCCGCGAGCCGCCCCCTGCCGATCCACAGGCTGTCCTCGAGCCCCACGCGCACATGGCCGCCGAGCAGGGCGCTGTGGGTGGCGAACCGCATCTGGTCACGGCCGGCCGCGAAGGCGGAGAAGGAGCAGTCGTCGCCGAAGAGCTTGTCCGCGATGCGCACCATGTGGTCCAGGTTCGCGTGATCGGCGCCGATGCCGCCGAGGACGCCGAACACGCCCTGGATCAGCAGGGGCGGCTTGGCCAGGCCTCTTTCGGCGAAGTGGGCGAGCGAGTAGAGGTGTCCGATGTCGTAGCACTCGTACTCGAACCGGGTGCCGGACTCGCCGAGCGTACGCAAGGCGTGTTCGATCGTCTCGAAGGTGTTGATGAACGGTCGGGAGTAGGACTTGAGCACGTGGGGCCTCTCCCAGTCGTGCTTCCAGTCGGTCACCCGGTCGGCCATCCCCGAGTACACGAAGTTCATCGAGCCCATGTTCATCGACGCGAGCTCGGGACGGAGCCGGACGGCCGCCGCCAGGCGTTGCTCCATCGTCATCGCCGGCGAACCACCGGTCGTGATGTTGATGACGGCGTCGGTGCGCGCGGTGATCCGCCCGATGATCCGCTCGAAGACCTCGGGCTCGAACGTGGGCCGCCCGTCCGGTTGCCGGGCGTGCAGGTGCACGACGGCGGATCCGGCCTCGACCGCCTCGAGTGCGGCCTCGGCCACCTGCTCGGCGGACAGCGGGAGGTAGGGGCTCTGGGACGGTACGTGTACGGAGCCCGTCACCGCGGTGGTGATGATGACCTTTCCGGCCGCCCGCATCAGTCGTTCTCCTCGGTGGTGGTCATGTGTCCTCTCCCGTCGTTCGGATGGTGTGCGGGGGCGAGCGCCCGGTAGGCGTCGAGCTTGGCGTCGTCGAGCCGGCCGACCAGGCTGATGGCGACCTGGGTGGCGCCCGCGTCGTACTGCCTTCGCACCGCCCGGCGCACCTGCTCCGGCGTGCCGCTGACGACGAGGGCGTCGACGAGCCGGTCGGACCCGGGCGGAGTGAGGTCGGCCTCGGTGAACCCGAGCCGGGTCAGCTTCGCGATCTGGTGCGGCAGCGTCAGGTAGTAGGCGAGACGCCCGCGTGCCACCTCGCGGGCGGCGGCACGGTCGCGGCCCACCACCGCCCACTGGACGACCGACAGGAACAGGTCGTCCCCGATCGTCTCGCGCGCCCAGCGGGTGTGCTCCGGTGTGACGAGGAAGGTGATGAGGCCGTCGGCACGTTCGGAGGCGAGGCGGGTGATCCCGGGCGAGTACGCGCCGAGCACCCGCGGCACCGCCGCCCGGCCGCCGCCGCGGCGGGCGATGGTCGCGTCGACTTCGTCGAGGTAGTGGCGGAGGAACGGCAGCGGGCCGACGCCCCGCTCGCGGACCGCGCCGCTGACCCCGAGCCCCAGCACATAGCGCCCGGGATAGCCGGCGGCGAGGTCCCGCGCCGCCGAGGCCGCGGACTTCGGCACGCGTTCGAGCGCGCGGGCGACGCCGTTGCCCACGACCATCCGCCGTGTCGAGCCGAGCGCGAGCGCGGCGGTGGTGAACGCTTCGCGCCCGGCGACCTCGGGGATCCAGACCATCGGGTGGCCGGCCTCTTCCAGTACGCGGAGGAAGCGCACCGCTCCCTCGTGGTCGAGGTCGTCCAGCTCGGCGATCGACAGCGCCGAGCGTGGCAAGGAGAGCGTCATCGGTGACCGTCCGCTTCCCGGAACGCCGTGACCAGCCCGCGCGCGGTCTCCGCCAGCATCGATGTGTCATTGCTGAGCAGAACGAAGTCGCAGCCGTCGCGCACCGCCCGCGCGGCACGCTCGGGCGCGCCGCCGAACGCGAGCCCGCAGCGCTTGCCCGCGGCGTGCGCGGCGTCCTGCGCGGAGGCGATCAGTTCGAGCACCTCCGGCGAGGACGGGGTGGAACCCATCGACATCGAAAGGTCCGCGGCGCCGACGAACACCGCGTCGACGGAGTCGAGGGCCAGTATCCGCGGTGCGGCCTCGATGGCCTCGACGCTCTCGAGCTGCGGGACGCACAGCACGTCGTCGTTGCCGGTGGCCAGGTAGTCGGCGCCGGGGCGCAGCCCCCACGCCCCGGCACGGCTGGTGCCGCCGGCGCCGCGCACACCGTGGGGCGGAAACCGGCACGCCCGCCCGACGGCGGCGGCCTCCTCGACGGTGTCGACGTGGGGCACGAGGATGCCCATGGCCCCCGCGTCGAGGATCTTCTGGATCGTCGAGGCTGTCTTGTCCGGCACCCGCACCAGGGGCACCATGCCCAGCGCGGCGGCCGAGTTGATCAGCCGGTACGCGGTCTGGAGGTCCAGCGGCGCGTGTTCCAGGTCGATCACGACGAAGTCGAACCCGGCGAACGCCATGATCTCGGCCGGCTCACCCGAGGCGATCTTCAGCCAGGTGCCGAGCGGGGTGGTGGCGCGGTCCGGCGCGAACAGCCCGGCGCCCGTGCGTCGTGGCGCGCTCATGGCATCGGGTAGTCGTCGGCGTTGAGCACCCAGCCGGGTTTCTCCGAGAAGTCGGTGCGTGGCGGGCTGAAGATGTCGATCAGCTGATTCACCTCGGGATCGCCGGCTTCGGAGGTGTGCACGGTGGGCGGCGGAATGATCGCGAGGGACGGGCTGCCGAGCCGCACATGCTCGTCGTCGCGCCACTGGGAGCTGTCGCTCAGCCAGGGGGTGCGGATGTGGTGCACATACTGGCCCCGCACGGCCAGCGACAGCTGCTCGAAGTCGTCGTGGGTATGCGGTGAGAGCTTGCGCGGGTCGCGCGGGCCGTCCATCTCGGGCAGGAAGTTGACCATGAACGACCGGGTGCGGAAGATGCGGCCGAACCGTGCCGGGTCGTCCGGAACCTCGGCCAGCGGATAGAACCGCATGGCGGGTCCGCCGACGGGCTCCGGCCACCGCTCCAGCGGTGCGACGCGCGGGTGGTCTTCCGCGTAGGCCCCGGCGTTGGCGGCCCGGTCCCGCCACGCCGGCTCGCCGGCCTCGACCAGGCGGATCAGCGGGCCGTCGCCGTGCACACTGATCCGCGAGGCACCGGATGGGACCACGACGAGCCCGGGTGCGTCGATGCGTGTGCCGCCGTCGCCGGTGGCCACCGTGAAGGCGGGAGAGGCACCGGTGACCACCACGGCGAGCTCACCGTCGAGCGTCCCGTTGTCGAGGTCGTCACCGGCCCGCGCCTCGGTGTGCACCAGCACCACGTTCTGAGCGCGGACGACCGCGGTACGGGCGTCCGGTGTCGCGGCGCCGGGCGGGGCGAGGCGGTGCAGATCGAAGTACTGAGCGGCGGCAATCGCGGCACCGCTGTCCGGCCGTGGCGCGGTCGCCGTCGCGAGCGAGGAGCGGGGGTCGTCCTTTTCGTACACCGTGGTGTCCTTTCGCTCGGCTGTCACTCAGCTGTCGAGGTTGAGCAGATAGGCCGGGTTGTCGCGGACCATGCGCCGCAGGTCCTTCTCCGGCAGGCCGAGGTCGAGCAGCGCCCCGGCGACCCGCAGCCACGCGTCCACCGGTTTCGGATTGACCGCCTGCCCGAAGTCCGAGGCCAGTACGGTGTGCTCGGGGCCGAGCGCCTCGATCCAGGTCAGCAGCCGCTTCGGATCCCTTTTCTGCATCCCCTCGGGGTCGTACATGCCGACCTCGTGCTCGACGAACGCGCCGAGTGCGATGAGCTCGCGGCACAGGTCGGGATCGGCGCCGATCACATAGTCGGGGTGGCTGACGACCATCCGCGTCATGCCGCGGTCCTTCGCGGCCCGGAACAGCGTGCGGATGTACTCGGGGTACATATGACCGCCGTTGACAACGGCTTCCTGCTCCTTGATCTCGTCGAGTATCCCGGCCGCCTCGGGCTTCAGTTCCCCCCTGTCGTCGACGATGTCGATGCGTTCCAGGGTCAGGGGCACGGTGGTGGTCGGGAACGCCCCGTCCTCGGGGTGGCAGTCGATGTGCCGGCCCGAGGAGATGGTCGGGAACCAGACGACCTTGCCGCCCATGCGCAGACACATGCGCACCGCGTGCACATTGAGACCGCCGACGGTGCTGTTGAGGGCGATGCCACCGTAGGCGGACGCGGCGACCCCGGCCAGGCGTCCCCTCATCGCCAGAATGTCCATCTGGGTGTTGTGGTGGTGGGACTTCGCGACCATGGCGCGCATCCCGATCCGGGCACCGTCCTGCGCGGCTTCGACGTGGTCGAAGCGCCGGGGAAACGGGCTGGGGCCGGAGTGGACATGCATGTCGACCAGGCCGTCCAGGACGGCGGCGATGGCAGGACGTTCCCTCATAGGAGACCACCTCGGTTCGCATTGTGAATTCGTGTTTCACTGTAGACCGCAAGTCAACCCCGTGCAGCAGTCTTGTGCGACGCAAGTCACAACTTTAGGGTGGTCAGCAGTTCGCTTCGTGAACACGCAGTTCGCAACGCGCCGCATGTGGCACCTCAGAGCTGCGGGCAGCCAGCAACCGATCCGGAGGACGCGATGTCCCCACTGCCCCCCGCAGAGCAGCAGTCGGCGACCTTGGACGACGACGCTCGCCCGAACACCCCGCACGGTCCGGACACCGCCAGGGCGCGCGCCGCGGTGCGTGGCGGGGCGTTCGCCTACTTCGTCGACCAATTCGACATCTATCTGCCGATCGTGGTGCTCGCGCCCGCGACGGACTACTTCCAGTCGGCGCATCTGAGCGCGAGCACCACGGCCCTGCTCGCATCGCTGGTGTTCGCGTCGACGCTCATCGGCCGCCCGCTCGGCGCGATCATCTTCGGCCACTTCGCCGACACGGTCGGGCGCAAGCGCACCACGCTCGTCGCGGTCGGCGGCTTCGGCGTCATCACGCTGATCACCGCGTGTCTGCCGGGCCACGAGACGATCGGGACCTGGTCGGTCGGCCTGCTGATCGCGCTGAGATTCATCGACGGGATCTTCCTCGGCGGTGAGTACACCACCGCGGTGCCCCTGGCGATGGAGTGGAGCCCACGGCACAAGCGCGGCCTCAACGCCTCGCTCATCACCTCCACCTCCCCCGCCGCTTACGCGATGATCGCCGCGCTCACCCTGCTGTTGCTGCAAGCGCTGCCGTCCACCGGACTGCACAGCGCTTATGTGCAGTGGGGCTGGCGGATACCCTTCCTGGTCGGCGCGGTGCTGGCGGCCCTGTTGTTCCGTTACTACCTCACGCAGGTGCACGAGCCGCCGCCCGAGTACACCGGGGAGCGGCACAAACTGCCGTTGGCCCGGCTGCTGGTGCGCTACCCGAAATCGCTGGCCCAGGTGTTCGTGCTGATGACCGGCACCTGGCTGGCCACCAATATGGAGGCCGCCGTGACCCCCGGGCAGCTCAAGGAGCACCTTCTGCTCTCGAGCAAGCAGGTCACGCTGACCATGCTCGTGATCAACGTCTCCGCCGCGCTGTCCTACCCCCTCTTCGGGCTGCTGTCCCAGCGCATCGGGAGGCGGCGGTTCTACATCGGCTACGGTCTGTCGGTCATGGTGATCGGCGCCGGTTCATACGCGCTGCTGATGGTCTCCGACGGTGGCCTGGGGACGGCCCTCGGCTGGGGTGTCATGATCGGCGTCTTCACCGTCGGCACATTCGGCCCGATCGCCGCGTATCTGACCGAGCGGTTCCCGGCGAGCATCCGCTCCACGGGCTACGGCGTCGGGTACAGCCTCGCGCTCATCGCGCCGGCGTTCTACCAGTTCTATCTGCGGCAATTCGACGGCGTCATGCCGTCGCACCTCGCCCCGGCCGTCCTGATCGCGCTCGCCGGCGCACTGATCGCGTTCGGTGGCTTCCTCGGCCCGGAGACCAGGGACGTCGACATGGCCGATGACAGCACGATCCCGAAATTGGCCTGACCCGAAATCGGCCTGACCCGGCGCCACCCGGCCCGGCTCCGCGCGGCCCGCGGCTGCCCTACACCGCCCGCCGGCCGAAGTCGTCGGGCCGGTAGTGGCCGCCGAGTTCGTGGGTGAGCGCACGCGCGGTGTCGACGATGACACTCAACTCGGGGGCGTCGTCGGACATCGAGAGGGTGTTGTCCGGGCCGACGATCGCGATCGTGGCACAGATGCCGTCCTCGTCGAACACGGGCGCTCCCACCGCGACGACTCCGGGAGTGCTCATCGCGGAGCAGTGGCCCGCGGTACGAACCCGCTCGACGTCGGCGCGCAGTTCCTCCCGTGCCTGGCCCGACAGATTCGCCATCAGCCGTTCCATGGACAGCTGGTCGGCGTGGTACGCGAGGAAGACCTTGCTCTGCGCCGAATCCAGCGGCAGATGACTGCCCACCCGTACGGACACCACGACCACGGTTGAGATGTTCTCCTCGACCCGGGAGACCACCGGCCCGGTGAGGCCCCAGAGGCTGAGCACCACGGTCGTCTGCGTGGCCCGCGCGAGCGCCTTCATATGGCGCGGGGCGAGGTTGATGACACTGCGGTGACCGATGGCGAAGGCGCCGAGTTGCAGCAGCAGACCACCGGGCACATAGCTGCCCTCGGCATTGCGCTCGAGCAGCCCCGCCGCGACCAGGGACGTGCAGTACCGGTACGCGGTGGTGCGGTTCAGGCCGAGCCGCTCGGCCACCTCGACGGCGGTCACTTCCGGAGTGGCGGGCTCGAACAGCGACAGGATCTGGCTGACCCTGCTCACCGCCTGGATATCGGCTTGGTCGCCCCGGTCCGCGCGCGCGGCATCGGACGGCCTCGTCGACTTGCTCATGGGAGCCTCCGCCGGATGGTGATCGAGGGGCTGACACGCATGTTCACGAAGTGAACCTGATGGTCAGACTACCCGAGTCGACTGGTCCGCCACTGCCGGGAGCCGCCTGACCGGGCGTCGGCATGGCACGACGGTGATCGCTGCGTGCTCCGTGGGGTGTGCGTCCCGTGGGAATGGTTCCGTCCTGGCCCTTGACGGTGGGTGAAGCTCACGCCAGAGTTCGTTAATGCGCATTAGTAATGCGCATTAACAGATCGGTGAGCGAGGGGACCTCAGGGGTGGATCAGCCGAAGAAGCGGGCGAAACCGGGACGAAACCCCGGTTCCGCGAGCCGTACGTCACGGCCGCGGCAGGCCGAGGTGGCCGGGCTCGCCGGAGTGTCGCAGGCGACGGTGTCACTGGTCCTGTCGGCGCGCGGCGACGGCAAAGCCGCCGCGATCTCCGAGGAGACCCGGCAGCGCGTCCTCGACGCGGCCCGCAGTCTCGGCTACGTGCCGGACCCGGCGGCCCGGCGGCTGGCGGCGGCCAGCAACAACCTGCTGGGCGTCTTCAGCTTCACCGCCACTTTCCCGACCGATGTACAGCACTCGTACTACCCGTTCCTGGTGGGCGTGGAGCAGGAGGCGGCGGCCCGGGGCTACGACCTGGTGCTGTTCACGGGGTCGAGCACCGGTGGCGCGGGCGCCGCGGGACCGGACGCGCTGAGCCGGGTCCGGCTGGCCGACGGCTGCCTCTTCCTCGGCCGGCACGTACCGCGCGCCGAACTGAAGCGGCTCGTCGCCGACGGGTTTCCGGTGGTGCATCTGGGCCGCCGCGAGGAGTTGGAGGGGCTGGCCTGGGTCGGCGCCGACTATGTCAGCGCCAGCCGTGAAGTCGTCGCCCATCTGGCCGAGTTGGGCCACCGGCGGATCGTGCTCGTACGGGAGGACGACGACGCGCCCCCGTCCACCGACCGTCAGCAGGGCTTCCTGGACGGCCTGGCGGCGGCGGGCATCGCGGGCGGTCCCGGCGCGGTGCTGCGCTGCGCCGATCCGGCACCTGAGCTGACCGCGCGGCGCGTGCGGGCCCTGGTCGCGGACGGGGTGACCGCGTTCGTGGCCGAGGAGACCGACACGGGGGCGGCGTGGCGGGCGCTGAACGCCGCCGTCCGGGATGCCGGGCTCAGCTGCCCGAGCGATGTCTCGCTGGGGCTGCTCGGGAGCCCGCCCGCCGACCTCGCCGCCCGGCCCGTGCCGATGGGGTTCGACATCCCCCGGCACCGGCTCGGCGCCGCGGCCGTCCGGCTGCTCGCCGCGCTCGTGGCCGGCGAGGAGGCGCGGGAGCCGTTGGTGGCCTGCGAGTTCCGTGCGGGCGAGACGGCGGGCCCGCCCGTCCCGCCACCGTAGCGACCGGCACCGGGGCAACTCCGGTGCCATGGAACGAAGTTCAGTCACGACCACGAGGAGCACGGTGATACCCCAGCCAGACATCCTGATCGTCGGTGGCGGCCTCGGCGGCGTCGCCGCCGCACTCGCCGCCTGCCGCGCGGGCCGGCGCGTGGTGATGACCGAGGAGACCGACTGGATCGGTGGGCAGTTGACGGCGCAGGCCGTGCCGCCGGACGAGCACCCGTGGGTGGAGCGGTTCGGCACGACGGCGACGTACCGGGCCCTGCGCGAGGGCATCCGGGCCTACTACCGGCAGTGGTATCCGCTGCGGGGCGAAGCACTCGGGCTCACGGATCTCAACCCGGGCGCCGGGCGCGTCAGCAAACTGTGCCACGAGCCGCGCGTCGCGCTCGCCGTCCTGGAGGCGATGCTCGCGCCCCACCGGGCCTCCGGGCTGCTGACCGTCCTGACCGAGCACCGGGCCGTCTCCGCCGAGCACGACAACGATGCCATCACGGCCGTCACGGTACGGGACCTGCGCGGTGGCACCCTGCGCACCCTCGCCGCCCCCTACGTCATCGACGCCACCGAGACCGGTGAGCTGCTCGAGCTGGCCGGTGTGGAGCACGCGAGCGGGGCCGAGTCGCATGCCGAGTTCGGGGAGCCGCACGCCCCCGCCCAGGCCCAGCCCGGTAACCAGCAGGGCATCACGGTGTGCTTCGCGCTCTCCCACCACGAGGGCGAGGACCATACCATCGACCGGCCCGGGACCTATGACTTCTGGCGCGCCTACCGCCCCGAATTCTGGCCGGGGCCGCTGCTCGGGTTCGAGGCTCCCGACCCGCGGACGCTGGAGTCCGTCCCGCGTACGTTCGTGCCCAACCCCGCACTGGATCCGCTGGATGTCAGCGCGGACCAGAGCGCGGACGCCGGGGACAAGGAGCTGTGGGGTTTCCGCCGGATCCTGGCCCGCAAGCTGCACCGGCCCGGGGCCTTCGACTCGGACATCACGCTGGTCAACTGGCCCCTGAACGACTACTGGCGGAAGCCCTTCATCGGCCAGGAGGCCGAAGCGCTGTGCGAGGCACGGCAGTTGTCGCTGTCCGTCCTGTACTGGCTGCAGACCGAGGCACCGCGCGCGGACGGTGGCACCGGGTTCCCCGGGCTGCGCATCCGCCCCGATGTGACGGGCACGGCGGATGGACTCGCCAAGGCGGCCTATGTACGCGAATCGCGGCGCGTCAAGGCGGTGACGACCGTCGTCGAGCAGGACGTCGCCATCGACGTCGTGGGACCGTACGGCACCAAGCACTACCGGGACTCGGTCGGGGTCGGGGGCTACCGCATCGATCTGCACCCCTCGACCGGCGGCGACACCTACATCGACATCGGCTCGGTGCCGTTCGAGATCCCGCTGGGCGCGATGGTCCCGCGCCGGGTGCGGAACCTGCTGCCCGGCGGCAAGAACATCGGCACGACGCACATCACCAACGGCTGCTACCGCCTGCACCCCGTGGAATGGAACGTCGGCGAGGTCGCGGGAGCGCTCGCCGCGCACTGTCTGGCCGAGGACGTGGAGCCGCACCAGGTGCAGGCGGACGACAAGCGGTTCGAGGAGTTCGCGCGGGTGCTGGACCGGGCGGGCGTGCAAAGGAGCTGGCCCGACGTCCGCGGCTACTGACCGGCCGCCCTCGACCGGTCCCCCTTCGACCGGTCCCCCCTTCGGCAACATACGCACGTCAACGCACAAGGAGGTGCCCGACATGTCCCCTGACCGTCGCGTCCGCGTCGGTATCGACGTGGGCGGCACGTTCACGGACGCCGTGGCCGTCGATGCCGCGACGCTCGAACTGGTGGGCCAGGTGAAAGTGCCCACCAGCCACCACCATGAGGACGGCGTCGCACACGGCATCGTCCAGGCGCTCGGCCGTCTCCTCGAACAGGCCGGGCGCACCCCGGCCGACGTCACGTTCCTGGCGCACGGCACGACCCAGGCCACGAACGCGCTCCTGGAGGGCGATGTGGCGAAGGTCGGGCTCATCGGGATCGGCACGGGGGCGGGTGCCGTGTTCACCCGGCGCCTCGCCGCGTTCGGGAAACTGGAAGTCGCCCCGGGCAAGCGGCTTCCGCTGGTGTACGCGCATGTGGCGGACCCGTTCGACGGCGACGCGGTGCGGGCGGCCGTGACCCGCGTACAGGAGGAGGGCGCCCAAGTCATCGTGGCCACCGAGCCGTTCGGGGTGGACCGGCCCGAAGGGGAGCAGGCCGTGCTCGACGTGGCGCGGTCCACGGGGCTGCCGGTCGCGGCGGCACACGAGATCACATCGCTGTACGGGCTGCACAAGCGGACCCGTACCGCCGTGGTGAACGCGGCGATCCTGCCGCGCATGCTGGCCACGGCCGATCTCGTCGACTCCTCCATCACCAAGGCCGGGGTCACGGCGCCGCTGATGGTGATGCGGTGCGACGGCGGTGTCATGTCGCTGGACGAGATGCGGCGCCGCCCGCTGCTGACGGTCCTGTCGGGGCCCGCGGCGGGTGTGGCGGGGGCGCTGATGCGGGAGCGGATCAGCGAGGGGGTGTTCCTGGAGACGGGTGGCACGTCGACGGACATCAGTGTGGTGCGACGCGGCAAGGTGGCGGTGCGGCATGCGACGATCCTCGGCCGGGCGTCGTACCTCAACGCCCTGGATGTGCGCACCGTCGGTGTCGGTGGCGGGTCCATGGTGCGGGTCTCTGCGGGGAAGGTCACGGGCGTGGGTCCGCGCAGCGCGCACATCGCCGGGCTTCCCTACGCCTGTTTCGCCTCGCTCGACGAGCTGCGGGACGCGAAGGTCTCCACGGTGCGGCCGATGGACGGCGACCCCGGCGACCATGTGGTCCTGGACGCGGCGGGCGGCCGGTTCGCCGTGACGATGACGTGCGCGGCGAACGCGCTCGGCCGGGTCCCCGAGAGCGACTTCGCGCGCTGCGACCCGGAGGCGGCGCGGGCGGCGCTCGCCCCGCTCGCCGCCCTGCTCGGCATGGATGTGGCGGGCGCGGCGCGGGCCGTGCTGGACGCGGGGACGGCGTCGGTGCGGGCGGTCGTGGACACGATGATCCGCGACTACCGGCTCGGCCGGGAGACCGCCGTCCTGGTGGGCGGGGGCGGCGGAGCGGCGGCCGTGACCCCGCATCTGGCCCGCGCCGCCGGTCTGGAAGGGCGCATCGCCCGTCACCACGAGGTCATCAGCCCGATCGGGGTGGCGCTCGCGCTGGTCCGCGAACAGGTCGAGCGGATCATCCCCGGCGCCACCCAGGAGCACATCCTCGCCGTGCGCGCCGAGGCCGAGCGGGCGGTCGTCGCGCAGGGCGCGGCGGCCGACGGCGTGGAGGTCGAGGTGACGGTCGACCCGCAGACCAGCACCGTACGGGCCGTCGCCACCGGCGCGACCGAGCTACGCACACGGGACCGGACGCACCGCGCCGACGACGCCGAGCGGCTGCGCGCGGCCGCCACCAGTCTCAAGGCACAGGAGACCCGGGTGAGGATCCTGGCCGGCACGGACGCGTACACGGTGTACGGCACGGAGGTGCGGCGCCGGCTGCGGGCGGGGCGGCAGCCGGTGCGGGTCGTGGACGCGGACGGGGTGGTGCGGCTCGGAGTGTCCGACGCTCGGGTGCGGACGACGACCGTGGGCGCGGCCGGCGAGGTGCTCGCCTCACTGGTGCGGGAGTCCACCTCGTACGGCGACGGCGGGGTGCGGGCGCCCGCGGTGCGCCTGCTGGTGGGCGGCCGGATCGCGGATCTGTCCGGGGTGCTCGAACCCGAAGCGCTGCTCGCGCTGGCCCGCAGCGAGTTGCGTACGCGCGCGGCCGACGAGCCGGTGGTCGCGGTCGTGGAGTCCCGCGCATGAGCGGCGACCACGGCCCCGGCCTCGGCCTCGACCCCGGCCACGACCACGATCTGGACCTCGCCGTGCGGCTGCTCGCGGGGACGCCCACGCACGAGGGCCGCGATCCGCTGGTCCTGCGCCGATGGGCCGAGGCGGCCGAGGAGTTCGGACGCCGCATGAGTCCCGATCCGGTACCGGTCCGGGTGGTCGAGCGGGACGGCGGACTCACCGCCGGTCTGCTGGCCCGGTACCGGTCGCGGCCGCCGGTGGTCGAGGTGTACGTCGACACGGTCGACCGCGCCGAACGGCTCGTCGCCGAGCTCGGCTGGCGGAGCTGGTTTCCCGCGGGGTCGGTGCTGGCCGCGGCCCTCGCCCACGAGCGGGCGCACGCCTGGCTCCATCACGCGCGTGTCCGGGCCGAGTTCAAGCGGGCGCTCGGCCACACCGCGCTGCGGCTCGGGCCGCGTCGTCTGTACGCGCATGTCGCGGGCGCCGACGAACTCGCCGCGCACGCCTACGCCCGCGCTGCCTGCGGCCTCGGCCGCAGCCCCCTGCTGCTCACCGAGGCGCTGGCCGCCGCAATGTCCAAAAAACCAGAGGTGCCCGAAAGCGAGACGGATCGATGGGTGTCGTGATTCTGCTCCTCATGGCGGCGGGCGTCGCCGCCATGCTCACCCGCAGGCTGCCCACCGCGTTCGCGCTGGTGCTGCTCGCTGTGGCCATCGCGTTCGCCGCGGGCGCGCCGCTGACCGGGAAGAACAGCGTGCTGGACACGGTGCTCCAGGAGGGCGCGCCCGCGCTGGCGGCCACGATGGTCGCGATCCTGCTCGGGTCGTGGCTCGGCAAGCTCCTGGAGGAGACCGGTATCGCGGCCACCCTGGTCCGCAAGATCGTGGAGTTCGGCGGCGACCGGCCGGTGTTCGTGGCGCTCGGCGTCCTCGCGGTGTCGGCCCTCGTGGGCACGGTGACGGGGTCCGCGCCCGCGGCGATGCTCGCCGGGCTCATCGGGATCCCGGCCATGATCGCGGTGGGCATCCCGAAGGTGACGGCCGCCGGCACGATCCTGATGGGCATCGCGGTGGGTGTCCCGTTCGAGCTGCCGGTGTGGCAGTTCTTCTCCACGGCGCTGGAACTGCCCGTGGACACCGTGCGCGGCTTCATGGTGAAGCTGTTCCCGTTCGCGCTGGTGGCGGCCGTCGCGTACGTCCTGGTGGAGTCGCGGCGGCGCGGCGTGGAGCACACCTGGTCGCTCAAGTCGCTGGAGGGCAGGCCGACGTCACGCGGCCGACGGCAGCTGCTCGGCGACGCCCCGTGGTACGCGCTGCTGACGCCCGTGGTTCCGCTGGTCCTGGCCCTCGGCTTCGAACTGGCCATCATTCCCTCGCTGCTGGCGGGAGTGGTGTACGCGCTGGTGACGACGACACGGCCACGCGAGATGAACCGACGGCTGCTGCGCACCCTGTACGGCGGTTTCGAGGTGGCGGCGCCCCCGATCACACTGTTCGTGGCGATCGGCATCCTGCTCGCCGCGGTGAAACTGCCCGGCGCGGTCGACGCCCTCGAACCGCTCGTCAAGGCCGTCAGCCCGCAGAACGCGGTGCTGTTCGTCCTGGTCTTCACGGTGCTGGTGCCGCTGTGCCTGTACCGCGGCCCGCTCAATGTCTTCGGCCTCGGCGCCGGCATCGCGGGCGTCCTCATCGCCACCGGTATCTACCCGGCCACCGCCGTCCTCGGCATGGCCACCTCGTACAACCAGGTCTTCGGCGTCGCCGACCCGACCAGCACCCAGACCGTGTGGGCCGCCCAGTACGCGGGGGTCTCACCGCAGCAGGTGATGGTCCGGACGCTGCCGTATGTGTGGGCCGTGGCGCTCGGGGGCCTGTGTGTCACCGCCGCGACCCAACTGTGACGTCCTTCCAACAGCACCCTCTTCAACAGCAACCGACCTCAGGAGCCGATCATGCAAGAGCCGCAGTCCGGCCCGGATCGTCGCATGTTCCTGCGCGCGACCGCCGTCACCGGCGCCGCGCTCACCCTCGGTGGCCTGTCGGCGCAGACCGCGTCGGCCGCGCCCGGAGGCTTCCCCGACTACACCTACGTTCGGACGCTGCTGACGCCGTCACAGCTGAAGTACAACCCGACGGGTGAGATCATCTTCCCGACCGTGCGCGGCGTCTACGACAAGTTGGCGTCGCCGCTCGGCCGTTACTACCTCTACTACGCGCCGCACGACGCGCCCGGCGGGATCTGCCTCGCCTACGGGAACTCGCTGGAGGGCCCGTTCACGGAGTACCCGGCGAACCCGATCGTGTCCAACAAGTGGTCCCCGCACTACTCGGTCAGCCATGTCTCCTCACCGCATGTGCTGTGGAAGGAGGACGTCAAGGAGTTCTGGCTGTACTTCCACGGCGAGAACACCACGACACGGCTCGCCCGCTCCGAGGACGGCGTCCACTTCACCTACGACAAGGTCGTCCTGTCCACCTCGATGATGCCGTCGGGCACCACCGAGACGTCGTACGCCAGGGTCTTCCGGCACGAGCTGCCGTCGCGCCGAGCACACTATGTGATGCTGTTCATGCTCAACAACACCACCAACCACCGTGACATCTGCTGGGGCTGGTCCGCCGACGGCCGGAACTGGACCTTCGACCAGACCCCGCTGGTGCGCCACTCGGACGTCGGCGCGGTGAACGTCGGCGGCCCCCATCTGCTCACGCGCAACGGTTCCGCGTACGTGGTCTACAACAAGGACAAGGAGAGCGGCGGCGACCTCATGATCACCGAGGTGGGCGCGGACTTCTCGCTCCGTCGCCATCTGGGCGTCTTCTACAACTCCCGCTCCGGGCCACCGGAGAACGGCAGGTCGGCGGCGCCGTCGTTCGGCACCGACCACGGGGTGCCGTACATGATCTTCGAGGCGGGGGAACGGCTCCAGGGCTCGATCGCGGTGGCACGAGGGTAGCCGGGGCCCACGTCACGTCTGTGCGCTGTCCCGCCGGGTTCGCCGGACAGCGCACAGCCTCGACGGCGATCGATCCGGACGCCGGCCATCCGGTGTCCGCGTCCTCGGTAGCGCGGCCGACAGGGCGAGGGCCACGGCGGCGACCGCGGCCGACGCGAGGAAGGCCACGGTGTAGCCGGTCTCCGTGGGGGGCGCGGCGGCGGAGCCGGTGATGATCACGGCCGCGAGTTGTGCGCCCACCGCGCCACCGAGCGTGCGCAGCAGCGTATTGACGCCCGTCGCCGCGCCTGTCCGGTCCGGACGCACCGCGTTCACGACCAGGCCGCCCAACGAGGCGAACGCGAACCCGTATGCCACTCCGAGCGCCGTCCCGGCCAGGGCGAATTGCCACAGCGCGCCATGCGCCACGCCGAGCGCCGCGAGCGTCGTCGCGGCCAGGGCCGCGCCCGCCCGGAACGCGGTCCCGCTGCCGGCGCGGGCCGCGAGCCGCGTGGACAGCGGCGCTGCTGCCACCATCGCCACGGCCATCGGCGCGAGCAGCAACCCCGTTCCGGTGGCCGACGTCCCGAACCCGTAACCCGCGTGTGCCGGGGTCTGCGCGTACTGCGGGATGAGCGTGACCGCGGCGAACATCGCCACGCTGATCACGAACGTGGCCAGATGCGTGAGCGCGGGGCCACGGCCGCGCAACAGGCGCGGGTCCACGACCGGCTCGGACGACCGGGACTCGACGGCGGCGAAGCCGGCGCCGAGCACGAGGGCGCTGATGAGCGTGGCGAGAGTGGCGGCCGAACCCCATCCCCACGTCCGGCCCTGGGTCACGCCCAGCAGCAGTGCCACCAGCGCCGCCGCCAGGAGCAGGGTGCCGGGCAGGTCCAGCACTGTGCCGTGCCGTCCGGTGCGCGCCGGGGTGTCGCCGCGCGGCAGCCGGATGAGCACCCCGGCGAGGGCCAGGAACGTGATCAGCACGGACAGCAGGGACAGCGCCGCCGTACCCAGCGCACCGGCGAGCGGCCCGGCGACCGCCATCGCGAGTGCCCCGCCGACGCCGAACATCGCGCTGAGCGCGGCGATCACACCATGCAGCCGTCCGGGCGGCGTCCAGTGTCGGGCGAGTCCGAACGTCAGGGGGAACACGCCGCCGGACACACCCTGCAGTGCCCGCCCCGCGAGCACGCCGCCGAACCAGCCCGCGTGGTCGGCCGCCGCGGCCAGCGCGCCGCCCGCCGCCAGGCATCCCAGGCAGGCCAGCAGTACGGGGCGGTGGCCGAGCAGATCGCCCAGCCGCCCGGCGATCGGCGTCACCACCGCCGAGGCCAGCATGAACGCGGTGACCAGCCAGGCGGCGGATGACGCGGAGACGCCCAGCTGACGCCGGAACAGCGGGAGCGCGGGGATGACGGCGCCCTGGGTGAAGGCGACGACGAAGGCGGCCAGCAGCAGAACGGCGGTGACGGGGCGCGTGAGGCCCTTGCCACCGGGTTCGTCGGATACGGCTTCCACAGGGCACCTTCCGGCCTCCCAAGAGGAACGAGAGGACATCGACGACTTGGGTCAGGTGACCCTAACATCGTTAGTGACCACTGGTAACTAATTGCCCGTCAATGCCTGGGCCGCGTCCATTCCGGTGTCCAGATGGCGCCGTTGGGGCGGCCGGGACACTTCGTCGTAGTAGGCGGCCCACTCGGTGCCGGGCAGGTTGCCGGGCATCCAGATCCGTCGTCCGGCGAGTTGGGCGGGGGTGAGCGCGGGGGCGTTCGCGAACTCGTGTCGTGGTCCGGTGAACAGGTGCAGTGGTTCATCGAAGACGGACGTGGCCTCCACGCCGCGGGGCAACGATCGGCCCGGCATGGTCACGGCACGGAACGTCGCGTCGATGGTCCCGTCCCGGACGGCGGCGATGGCCGTGTCGGAGTCGTAAAGCGTCACGACGTCCAGCTCGATCTCGGGGTGGGCGAGATGGAAGCCGCGCAGCAGTCCTGTCAGGGAGAGCTGGCGGCCGATCACGTCGACGCGCAGCGCCCGACGGCCTGCCCGCACCGACGCGACGGCGCGCTCGGCGGAGTGCAGGAAGGTGCGGGCGTGGGGCAGGAACGCCTGTCCGTCGATGGTGAGCCGCGCTCCACGGGCGTCACGGATGAAGAGCCGGACACCGAGCTCCTTCTCCAGCGCGGCGACGCGCTTGGACACGGCCTGCGGCGTGATCGACAGACCCGCGGCGGCCTCCTGGAACTGTCCCGCGTCCGCGACGGCGACGAAGGTGCGCACGGCTGGTTGATCGACTGTCGTATCCGACGGGTGCCATCCGACGGATACGGTCCGAACGCCACCACGTGAGGAATCCTCATGCCTGATCAAGGCCGTCTCTACGTCCGCACCGCCGAGTTCGCGCGAGTGGCCGAGCGGATCGAGCACGTGACCACGCTCACGTCACGGCTCAACGTCCTGCCCTTCGACGACAAGGCCGCCCGCGCGGCCCTGCTGTCCGAGATCGTCGGCAAGCCCGTCCCCGACTCCGTCACCGTCTATCCGCCCTTCTACACCGACCACGGGCTCGGCATCGACTTCGGCGAACACGTCTTCGTCAACCAGGGCTGCACCTTCTTGGACCAGGGCGGCATCCACCTGAGCGACGGCGTCCTGATCGGTCCGAAGACCAATCTCATCTCTTCCGACCACCCTCTCCCGGCCTCCGAGCGGAGCGAGTTCATCACCCGGGCACCGATCACGATCGAAGCCGGCGCATGGCTCGGCGCGGCGGTGACGGCACTTCCCGGTGTCACGGTCGGACGCGGTGCCGTGGTCGGCGCCGGAGCCGTCGTCACGAAGGACGTTCCCCCCAACACCCTGGTGACCGGATCGGCCGCGTTCGCACGCAAACAATGGAACGACTGAGCCCGGCGCGCGGGCGCGGCGGACGGCCGCGTCGAGCGCAGTGTTCCCCTATCCGCGCCCGGCCGTGGTGCCGCGCACGACGAGGCGCGGGGTGAGGACGACCTCGCGGGGCTCGGTGCGGTCCTGGTCGAGGCGTTCCACGGCGGCGGTCACCGCGTGCTGGGCCTGTTCCCGGGCGCTCTGGCTGACGGTGGTCAGGTTGAAGCAGCTCAGCCGGGAGAGGGTGTCGTCGTCGTAGCCGGCCACGGACACCTCGCCCGGGACGGCGACTCCGGCGCGCGCGAGGGCGGCCAGGACGCCGATGGCGCACTGGTCGTTGTACGCGACCACCGCGGTGGGCAGTCGGCCGCCGTCGAGGAGGTGGCGGGCGGCGCGTTCGCCGGCCGCTTCGGTGTTGTCTCCGGCCAGCACACGGATGTGGTCGCCAAGGCCGTGGCGGCGCATGGCGGTGCGGTAACCACGGCGCCGGTCGGTGGCGATGACGCCCTTCCCGCCGTCCACGTAGACGATCTCGCGATGACCGAGCCCGACCAGGTGATCGACGGTCTGACTCACGCCGTCGTCGTCAGCGGTGCGTACGACGTCCAGGGCGGTGTCCGCGATCCGGCGGCCGACGGTGATGACGGGGGCCTTGTTGTCGAGCACGGCGAGCGCGTCCGCGGGTGCGGTGGGGCCGAGCAGGATCAGCGCCTCGCTGCGGAAGGCCAGCAGGGTGTCCACCGCGGTGCGTTCGTCGCGGGTGCGGGTGAGGGTGCTCAGGACCAGGTCGTAGCCGACCTCCTCGGCCGCGGTGTGCAGGTGCTCGACAAGTTCGGCGTGGAATGGGCTGTGGATGTCGACCATGACGCCGAGCAGGCGGCTGCGTCTGCTGGCCAGTGTGCTGGCGGTGCGGTCCACCTGGTAGCCGAGGTCGGCGGCCGCCTTCAGGACGCGCTGCCGGGTCCGTTCGCTCGGGCCGGGCACACCCCGCAGCACCAGGGAGACCGATGCCGTGGACAGGCCCACCCGCGCGGCCACGTCCTCGAGCCTGGGGCGCTTGGGCGTGCCGTTCTGGTGACGCCCGGAACCACCGTCCTCCACCTGTGCCTCCCCGGCGCGAATCTCCTCGGGCGACACCCTTGACACCCTCGTGCGACACGGCCGATAGTACCAGGACTTAAAGCGCTTTAAATTGTCCTGTCGTTCCAACAAAGGCTGCGCCGACCGGAGCCGTCGTGGCGTCCCCGCCCCACCGGCAGCCGGTGATCCCCCTCCCGCCCCTCCCCGATGCACAGCGAGGTGCACGCAGCATGAGCCGCATATCTCTGCCCCGTCCCCCGAGATCCGCCAGATCCCCGCGCGTCGTGGCCGTCGCCGCCGCTGCCGCTGTCGCCCTGACCCTCTCGGGGTGCTCCAGCAGCGCGGGCGGGAAGAAGGCCCAGGAGGAGGCGGCCGACGTCCCCGCGGGCAAGGCCGGCACCCCCCGGATGACGATCGCGCTGGTCACCCACGCGCCCGCCGGCGACACCTTCTGGGACACCGTCCACAAGGGCGCCCAGGCTGCCGCCGCCAAGGACAACGTCAAGCTCATCTACTCCGGCGACGAGAACGCGGGCGACCAGGCCAACCTGGTGCAGAACGCGATCAACCAGAAGGTCGACGGCATCGCCGTCACCCTCGCCAAGCCCGACGCCCTGAAGGCGGTGGTCGCCAAGGCCGGGAAGGCGGGCATCCCGGTCGTCGGCCTCAACGCCGGTCTGGGCGTCTGGAAGGAGCAGGGCCTGCTGTCGTTCTTCGGACAGGACGAGTCCGTCTCCGGCCAGGCGCTCGGCACCAAGCTCAATGGCACCGGCGCCGAACACGCCCTCTGTGTCATCCAGGCCCAGGGGGACGTCAACCTCGAAGAGCGCTGCGCCGGTGTGAAGAAGACCTTCCGCGGCAAGACGGAGATCCTCTACGTCAACGGCACCGACATGCCCTCCGTGAAGTCCACGATCAACGCCAAGCTCGAGCAGGACGGCTCCATCGACGAGGTGATCACGCTCGGCGCCCCCATCGCGCTCACCGCCGTACAGGCCGTGTCCGAGGGCGGCGGCAGGGCGAAGGTCGCCACCTTCGACCTCAACAAGGAACTCGTCTCCGCCATCGAGAAGGGCGACATCCAGTTCGCCGTCGACCAGCAGCCGTATCTGCAGGGCTATCTGGCGATCGACTCGCTGTGGCTCCACAAGACCAACGGCAACTTCAGCGGCGGCGGTGAGCAGCCGGTGCTGACCGGACCGGCCTTCGTCGACAAGTCCAACGTCGGCACGATCGCGAAGTTCGCCGCGAAGGGCACCCGGTGACGCGCCTGACCCGCTCCACCCGTGTTCCCCCGACCCGAAGGGATTCCCCATGAAGATCGCCCTCGACCCGTTTATGATCCGCGACGTGCCGCTTCTCGAACTGCCCTCGGTGGTCGCGGAGTTGGGCTACGAGTGGATCGAACTCTCCCCCCGGGAGGACTTCATCCCCTTCTTCCGCCACCCCCGTGTCGACGACGCCACCGTAAGGAAGTTCCGCAAGGCGCTGGACACGGCCGGAGTGGGCGTCTCCTCCCTGCTGCCCCTGTTCCGCTGGTCCGGCCCGGACGAGGACGCACGGCAGGCCGCGGTCCGGTACTGGAAGCGCTCGATCCAGATCTGTGCGGACCTCGGAGTGGACAGCATGATCTCGGAGTTCAACGGCCGCCCCGAGGACCCGGACCGCAGCGAGGCGCAGTTCTGGCGCTCGATGGAGGAACTGCTCCCGGTGTTCGAGCGCGAGGGCATCAAGCTCGCGCTGGAACCCCACCCGGACGACTTCATCGAGAACGGCTACGACGCGATCAACCTGATCCGGGGCATCAACCACTCCCACGTCGGCTTCCTCTACTGCGCCCCGCACACCTTCCACATCGGCGACGACGCGCCCGGCATCATCGAGTACGCGGGCGACCTCCTCACCCATGTCCACCTCGCGGACGCCTTCGACCACACCGCCTCCTCGGGCAACCGCTACATCCTCAACCCGCCCGGCACCCCGGCCCGGATCCATCAGCACCTCGACATCGGCCAGGGCGAGGTGGACTTCGACGAGCTCTTCCGCGAACTGCGCGCACACGGCTTCGACGGCGCCCTGACCGCCTGCGTCTTCGCCTGGGAGGAACGGGCCAGGGAGTCCTCCGCCTTCATGCGGAAGAAGATCGACGAATACCTGGCCGCCCATTCCTGACGGCCGCACCCCCATCACCCCACGCCCCTGCCGGCCGGTAGGAGGTGGGTCGGCGCGTTCATCTTCCACGTCCGCACCGTCTCCGAGACCCGGGGCCGCTCGATGGAGGCCATCGAGTCCCATTTCCGCCGGCGGTACGCCGCCTGATCACCCGCTCCTGTCCCGTTCCGCCTCTCTTTCCCTCGTTTCGAAAGGCATCCGCCATGACCACGTCCGCCCAGCCCCTCTCCGTCGCGGTGATCGGAGCCGGGATGGCCGGCCGCGCCCATGCCGCCGGCTACCGCAACGTCAACACCGTCTTCGACGCGGGTCTGCCGCCGGTCCGGCTGGCCGCGATAGCCGACGCCAACATCGCGCTCGGCGAGGACGCCGCCCGCCGCTACGGCTATGAGAAGGCGCTGCCGAGCTGGGAGGCGGTCGCCGAGGACCCGACGATCGACGCCGTCAGCATCGTCGTGGGAAACGCTCTGCACCGCCCGATCGCCGAGGCGCTGGTCGCGGCGGGCAAGCATGTGCTGTGCGAGAAGCCGCTGGCGGGAACGCTCGAGGATGCCCGTGCGATGGCCGAGTTGGAGCGTGGCGCCGATGTGGTGACCGCCGTCGGGTACACCTTCCGCCGCTCCCCCGCCATCGCCGCGATCCGCGATCATGTCCTGCGCGATGAGCTGGGCGATCTTGCGCTGTTCAGCGGCCGGTACTGGTGCGACTACGCGACCGACCCGAAGGGGCCGCTGAGCTGGCGGTTCAAGGGCGGGCCCGGCTCCGGTGCGCTCGGGGACGTCGGTGCGCACGTGATCGACACCGCCGAGTACATCGCCGGCCCCATCACCGCGGTCTCCGGTGCCTCGCTGTCGACGCAGATCCCCAAGCGGCCCCTGCCGCTCGGCGCGGTCGTCGGCCATAACGCCGCGCCCGTCTCGGACGAGCTCGGCGCGGTCGAGAACGAGGACACCGCGTCCTTCACCGTCCGCTTCGAGTCCGGCCTGGTCGGCACCTTCTCGGTCTCGCGCACCGCCTTCGGCCTGCCCAACGGGCTCTCCTTCGACGTCCTGGGCGTGGGCGGCCGGGCCGCGTTCGACCAGCACCGCCCGGCCGAATACCTCTTCGACGACGCACAGCCCGACGCTCGCCCGAGCGGCGCCCGCCAGATCATCGCCGGCCCGAACCTGCCCTACTTCAAGGGTGGTTACCCGATGGAGGCACCGGGCGTGGGCGGCGGCAACGCCGAGATGTTCACCTACCAGGCCCGCGCCTTCCTCGACCAGGTCGCGGGCGTCGCCGAACCGCTGCCGCCCTGCGCCACGTTCGCCGACGCCCTGCGGACTATGGAGATCATCCAGGCCGTCGTCGAGTCCTCGCGTCGGGGCGGCACCGCCGTCGACGTTCCGCCCGCCGTCTGAAACACCCCTAAGGAGTTGCACCCATGCCCCTCAAGCTCGGCGCCTACACCGCCTGCCTGCACGACCACACCCTCTCCGAGGCCCTGGACATCCTGAAGGAGAACGGTCTGACCTCGGTCGAGGTCAACACCGGCGGTTTCATCCCCTCCCCGCACTGCCCGGTCGACCTGCTGCTGTCCTCGGCCACCGCGCGCGAGGAGTACCTGGCGGTCTTCGCCGACCGGGGGATGGAACCGACCGGCCTCAACTGCAACGGCAATCCGCTCAACCCCCTCCCCGGTGTCGGCCCGAAACACGCCGACGACCTGCGCCGCACCATCCGCCTCGCGGGCCTGCTCGGTGTCAGGCACGTGGTCACCATGTCCGGCACCCCGGGCTCCGACCCCGGCGCCAAGTACCCCTCCTGGGTCGTCAACCCCTGGGACGGCGTCTACATGGACGTCCTGGACTACCAGTGGGGCGTGGCCGTCGAGTTCTGGAAGGAGATCGACGCGCTCGCCCGGGAGAACGACGTCCGGGTCGCCATCGAGATGCACCCGCACAACGTCGTCTTCTCCCCCGTCACCCTCAAGCGGCTCGTCGACGAGACCGGCGCGACCAACCTCGGCGCCGAGATGGACCCCTCCCATCTGATGTGGCAGGGCATGGACATCGTCGCCGCCATCAAGTGGCTCGGCCCGCTGGTCTTCCACGCCGCCGCGAAGGACGCCACGCTCTGCCCCGGCGCCGACATCCGCGGCGTCCTGGACACGTCCTTCACCCGTGTCCCCGCCGACGCCCCCGGCAAGGTCCCCACCGGCTACGGCTTCTGGTGCAACGCCTGGCCCGAGGACCCGGCGTGGAAGTTCGTCGCCGTCGGCCTCGGCAACGACGTCCCCTTCTGGACGGAGTTCCTGCGCGCCCTCGCCGAGGTGAACCCCGATATGGCCGTCAACATCGAACACGAGGACGCCGCCTACTCCCAGACCGAGGGCCTGGCCCTGGCCGCCAAGAACCTCCGTAGCGCCGCGGAAGCCCTCTGATCCACCCGCACCCGTGGGTCCCCGCTTCCGCCGTCCGGCGGAAGCGGGGACGACGTGCTGTCGGCCGAGGCCGTACGGACCGTATATGCCGTACGGACCGTTTATGTCGGCGGCCGGGCGATCGTGTCGTGACCCGCGCGGTCAGACGCTGTACCCACCGTCCACCCCCAGCGCCTGCCCGGTGATGAACCCGGCGCGCTCCGACGCGAGGAACACGACCGCCTCGGCGATGTCCCGCGCCTGCCCGAACCTGCGCAGGGGGATGTTGCGCCGGGCGACGGCCAAGGCTTCCTCGTCCAGCTCGCCGGAGCTGATCAGCCGGCTGGCCATGCCGTCCGTGAGCATGCCGGGGGCGACGCAGTTGACACGGACGCCGTACCGTCCCTCCTCGGCGGCGAGTGCCCGAGCCACCGCCTCGACGGCACCCTTGGCCCCTGAGGACAGCCCGTCTCGGACCGGGAATCTCCGCGTGGCGACCGTCGTCACGGCGACGATGCTGCCCCGGCTCTCCCGCAGCACGGACAGCGCGGGGTGGACGAGGTTGAAGAACGCCACCGCGTCGGCCTCCAGCTGCGTGCGGTACCGGCCGGGCGTCACCTTGCTCAGATGCGTCATCGGTACGTGCGGTCCGGCCGCGTAGACGAGGGTGTGCAGGCCGCCAAAGTCCGCCGCGGCGCCCCGGACGGCCCGTGCTGTGGCCTCCTCGTCGGTCAGGTCGAGCGCGGTCGCGGCAGCCCGACGCCCGAATGCCTCCATCTCCTCGATGAGTGCGTGCGCCGCGTCCTGGTTGGCTCGGTAGGTGAAGGCGATGTCGCTGCCGCGTGCGGCGAGCAACCGTACGATCGCCGCACCGATGGCCCCAGTGCCGCCCGCGACAAAGGCAGCCCCCGGTCGGCCCGCGAAGTCGTCCACGCCTCACAACCCCAGGGACTTGGCGACGATGACCTTCATGACCTCACTTGTCCCGGCATAGATACGAGTGACGCGCGCGTCAGCGTACAGCCGGGCGATCGGGTACTCCAGTATGCGGCCGTATCCGCCGAACCCGAGATCCGGATCCCGCACCCGCTATGCGTCGCAGAGGTGAAAGGCGATCTCCTGTGGCTGCGGCCCGAACCCCAGCCGTACCTGGGCCCCGACACACACCCTGGCCAGCGGCACGGCGCTGACCCTGGCGCGGAGGCGGAACCCTTCTTGCATGTCGATGATGGCCATGGCGCGGGGCTTGCCCGCGCTGCGACCGACAACGGTGACGTGATGGATGACGCCGATACCGTCACTGCGTTCCTCGGCCATGTCGGTGGAGCCGCAGACAGGGCACAGCAGGCGGCGGAAGACCGAGGTATGGCACCAGCGGCAGCGCTGGAAGTACAGCACCCCGTCCCGGATCCCCCCTGCTGGGATGGGGCTGCGATGGTCCGCGTCAATCCGAATTGCGACAGTCGGGACGCCGTCCCCTTCGAAGGGGCCGTTGTCTGCCGTTTCGATCACTGTATGGGACATGGCGAATTCTCCTGGCCGCTGCCGGGTGCGGCGGAGCGGCTCTGTGAAGGGAACGAGGGCGGGCTGATGTGTCGTCAATCCTTGATCTGGCAGATCGCGGCGCCGGAGGTGAGGGAGGCGCCGATCTCGGCGGACAGGCCCTTGATGGTGCCGGACTTGTGCGCGGTCAGCGGCTGCTCCATCTTCATCGCCTCCAGGACAACGACCAGGTCTCCCTCCTTGACCTCCTGGCCCTCCTCGACGGCGACCTTGACGATCACGCCCTGCATCGGGGACGCGAGGGTGTCACCCGAGGCGACCGGGCCGGACTTCTTGGCCGCGCGCCGCTTGGGGCGGGCGCCCGCGTGGCCGGTGCGGTCCGGTGACATGCCCAGCGAGGACGGCAGGGAGACCTCCAGGCGCTTGCCGCCGACCTCGACGACCACCGTCTCGCGGCCCGGGTCCTCGTCCGTCTCCGCGTCCGCGGGGGCGGCGAAGGGTTTGATCCCGCCTGCGAACTCGGTCTCGATCCAGCGGGTGTGGGCCGTGAACGGCTCGGTGGAGCCGGTCAGTTCGGGGGCGAACGCCGGGTCCCTGACCACCGCGCGGTGGAACGGGATGGCGGTCGCCATGCCCTCGACCTGGAACTCGGCCAGGGCGCGGGCCGCGCGCTGGAGGGCCTGCGCGCGGGTGGCACCGGTGACAATCAACTTGGCCAGCAGCGAGTCCCACGCCGGGCCGATCACGCTGCCCGATTCCACACCGGCATCCATGCGCACGCCCGGACCGGACGGCGGGATGAATGTGGTGACCGTGCCCGGGGCGGGCAGGAAGTCGCGGCCCGGGTCCTCGCCGTTGATGCGGAACTCGAAGGAATGGCCGCGCGGTTCGGGGTCGCCGTAGCCGAGTTTCTCGCCGTCGGCGATGCGGAACATCTCGCGCACCAGGTCGATCCCGGCGACCTCCTCGGTAACCGGGTGCTCCACCTGCAGACGGGTGTTGACCTCCAGGAAGGAGATCGTGCCGTCGAGGCCGACCAGGAACTCCACCGTGCCGGCGCCGACGTAGCCGGCCTCCTTGAGGATGGCCTTGGAGGCGGAGTACAGCTGCGCGACCTGCTCCTCGGACAGGAACGGCGCCGGGGCCTCCTCGACCAGCTTCTGGTGGCGGCGCTGCAGCGAGCAGTCACGGGTGGAGGCGACGATCACGTTGCCGTGGGTGTCGGCCAGGCACTGGGTCTCCACATGGCGGGGCTTGTCCAGGTAGCGCTCGACGAAGCACTCGCCGCGGCCGAACGCGGCCACCGCCTCGCGGACCGCCGACTCGTAGAGTTCAGGGACCTCTTCGAGGGTGCGGGCGACCTTCAGGCCGCGGCCGCCGCCGCCGAAAGCGGCCTTGATGGCGATGGGCAGGCCGTGCTCCTCGGCGAAGGCCACGACCTCCTCCGCCCCGGAGACGGGATCGGGGATCCCGGCCACCAGTGGGGCACCGGCGCGCTGGGCGATGCGCCGGGCGGCGACCTTGTCACCGAGGTCGCGGATGGCCCGCGGCGGCGGGCCGATCCAGATCAGACCGGCGTCCAGGACCGCCTGAGCGAACTCGGCGTTCTCCGACAGGAATCCGTAGCCGGGGTGGACGGCGTCCGCGCCGGACTCGTATGCCGCGTTCAGGATTTTGTCGATCACCAGGTAGCTGGTCGCCGGGGTGGCGCCGCCCAGGGCGAACGCCTCGTCCGCGGCGCGGACGTGCGACGCGTCCCGGTCCGGGTCCGCGTAGACGGCCACGCTCACGATCCCGGCATCCCGGCAGGCGCGGGCCACACGGACAGCGATTTCGCCGCGGTTGGCGATCAGCACCTTCGTCAGCATGCCGACTCCAGCTCGTTCCCAGCCGCGGTCAGCCGGTGCACCACTCGCATGTGCGGTGCCGCAACGGCGCCGGCATGTTCCGCTCGTTCCAACAGGTGGTTCATGCTGCTTTCTCCAAGAGTCGGGGTCTGCTCGTTCAACGGGGCCAGTGGGAGCGGTCCGGACTAGAGGGGGATGTTGCCGTGCTTCCTGGGTGGCAGCGACTCCCGCTTGGTGCTCAGCTGACGCAGGCCGCGCACGATGTGCCGACGGGTCTCGGACGGCATGATCACCGCGTCGACGTAGCCGCGCTCGGCCGCGACATAGGGGTTGAGGAGGGCGTCCTCGTACTCCTGGATGAGCCGCGCCCGGGTCGCCTCCACGTCGCCGCCGGCCTCGGCCTCGACGAGGGTGCGGCGGTGCAGGATGTTGACCGCGCCCTGGGCGCCCATCACGGCGATCTGGGCCGTCGGCCAGGCCAGGTTGAGGTCTGCGCCCAGGTGCTTGGAGCCCATGACGTCGTAGGCGCCGCCGAACGCCTTGCGGGTGATCACCGTGATCAGCGGGACCGTCGCCTCCGCGTAGGCGAAGATCAGTTTGGCGCCGCGGCGGATGATGCCGTCGTGCTCCTGGTCCACGCCCGGCAGGAAGCCCGGCACATCGACGAAGGTGATGACCGGGATGTTGAAGGCGTCGCAGGTGCGTACGAAGCGCGCCCTTCTCGCTCGCCTTGATGTCCAGGCAGCCGGCGGACCGCATCGGCTGGTTGGCCACGATGCCCACCGGGTGGCCCTCGACCCGCCCGAAGCCGGTGACGATGTTCGGCGCGAACAGCGGCTGCGTCTCGAAGAACTCGGCGTCGTCGAGGATGTGCTCGATCACCGTGTGCATGCCGTACGGCTGGTTGGCGCTGTCGGGCACGAGGGTGTCCAGCTCGAGGTCCTCGTCCGTGACGGCGAGGTCCGCCTCCTCGGGGAGGACCGGCGCCCGGGAGAGGTTGTTGGACGGCAGGTACGACAGCAGCTGCTTGACGTATTCGATGGCGTCCTTCTCGTCGCCGGCCATGTGATGGGCCACGCCGGAGGTGGAGTTGTGGGTGCGGGCGCCGCCCAGCTCCTCGAAGCCGACGTCCTCACCGGTGACGGTCTTGATGACGTCCGGGCCGGTGATGAACATGTGCGAGGTCTGGTCGACCATGACCGTGAAGTCGGTGATCGCCGGGGAGTACACGGCTCCCCCCGCGCAGGGGCCCACGACCAGGCTGATCTGCGGGATGACACCGCTCGCGTGGGTGTTGCGGCGGAAGATCTCACCGTAGGCACCGAGGGAGGCCACGCCCTTCTGGATGCGGGCGCCGCCGGAGTCGTTGATGCCGATGACCGGGCAGCCGGTCTTCAGCGCGAAGTCCATCACCTTGACGATCTTCTGGCCGTAGACCTCGCCCAGCGCGCCGCCGAAGACGGTGAAGTCCTGGGAGAACACGGCCACCGGGCGGCCGTCCACCGTGCCGTACCCGGTGACGACGCCGTCGCCGTAGGGGCGGTTGTCGTCCAGGCCGAAGTTGGTGGAGCGGTGCCGGGCGAACTCGTCGAGCTCCACGAAGGAGCCCTCGTCGAGCAGCAGCTCGATCCGCTCACGGGCCGTCAACTTGCCCTTGATGTGCTGCTTTTCGATGGCGCGTGCGGAGCCGGCGTGCGTCGCCTCCCCGATACGGCGCTGGAGATCCGCGAGCTTGCCGGCGGTGGTGTGGATGTCGATGTCGGACACGTCTTCGGGCTCGGCACTCACCGGATGGATCCCTTCGGGCTGATACGTCGGCGACATGGCATGCGTAGTCAGAAGGTCTCGTGAAAGATGTGCGCGGCCCAGGCGTCGCGCAGCGCGTGGGAGACCTCACCGACCGTGGCGCGCAGCCTCAGGGCCTCGCGCATCGGGGGCAGCACGCTGTCCGTGTCCTGCGCGGCGGATCCATCAGCACCCAGCCGTCGTACACCGTCTGGATCGGCACACCGGACTCACTCTGTGTAACGGAATCCACGCCGGAACCCTCTCGTGGTACTCAATGTCTTATAGACGGTACTCAGTACCGCTCGGTGGGGCAAGTGGTCTCCGAGCACTGAGACAGGGAAAGATGGGTGGTCATGAGGAAGCCAGCCGCGCGGATCCGGCTCGCGGACGCCGCGTTCGTTCTCTTCGACGAACGCGGATACGAGCGGACCACCGTCGATGACATCGCTGAACGGGCCGGAGTGGGCCGTACGACGTTCTTCCGGCACTACCGGTCCAAGGAAGCGGTCATCTTCCCCGACCATGACCGGCTGCTGGAGCTGATCAGGGACCGCCTGGCGACCTCCAGTGACAGCACCGCCCTGGTCGCCGTGTCCGACGCCGTACGCCTGGTGCTGCTGCACTACATTGACGAGGGCGACCTCGCGCGCCGCAGGTACGCGCTCACCAGTAAGGTCCCCGCCCTGCGGGACCGGGAGATCGCCAGCGTGGCGCGGTACCAGCGGCTGTTCCGTGAGTTCATCGCGGACTGGATGGGAGACCCCACCGAGGCGGCCTCGCTTCGGGCCGAGCTCATGGCGGCGGCAGTGGTGGCGGCTCACAACCACGTATTGCGCCGATGGCTCCGGGGAGAGTCCGCGGACCCCGTCGCAGAGGTCGACGAGGCGATGCGCGAAGTCCTCGCTCTCTTCCCGGCACCTCAGTCCCCCAAGGGAAGGGACGATGAGGGCACCACTCTCGTCGCGTTCCGGACCAGCCAGGACCTCGATGCCCTGCTCCCCTCGCTGCGACGCCTCATCGAGGACAGCCGTTGAGCGCACATCGGCATGGCCCCCAACCGAAGAGCACCGCGCCCCCCACACGGGGGCGTCCCGCGCGGCTGAGCCGCGAGCTGATCGTCTCCACCGCCCTGCGGTGCGACCTCACCACGCTCACCATGCGGGAACTCGCCAGTCGCCTCGGCGTCTCACACTCCGCGCTCTACCGCTGGGTCCGCGACCGCGAAGGGCTCTTCGACCTGATCAGCGAGGTCATGGTCGAGCGCATCCTGCCGCCGGACGACCCCACGGAGCACACCTGGCGCTCATGGCTGGCCAGCCTGGCATGGGCCATGCACGACGAGTTCCTGGCCGTACCCGGATACGCCGCCCGCGTCGCGCATCCGCACCGGCACAACCCGGCCTCGTTCGGGCGGCTGCGCGAGCGGGTGGAGGCCGCGTTCATCGCGGCCGGCGCCGCACCGGAGGCGGCACAGCAGAGCTGGTACGTCTTCGGACTCGGCGTCGTCCAGTGGCTCGGCGCGGTCGACCAGGGCGTCTCCATGGACGGCGCGCCGCCCCGCTTCGACCTGTTCCTCGACACGCTGCTGCGCGGCCTGCCCGCCCGCCTTCCCGTCGAACACCCGCGTTCCGATGCCCAGCGCTCTCGGCCGTAGGTCACAACACCGCGACCTTGAGCACCAGCTTGCCCGTGGTGGTGCCCACCGCGCGGCGCAGCGCCCGGCGTGTCTCATCGGGGAAGGCGGCGGCCATCTCGAACGGCACGATCTGCGTCAGCTCACCCAGATGCCCCGGAGCGAAGACACCGTCGGCTACCGCGATCTCGCGGGTGACGACACACTGACCTGCCAGCGGAGCCTCCGGTGCTGTGAACGGCTTGTCTTGGCGGACCAGCCAGTTCTACCGGGGCTCCGCTTCTCGCGTCCAACGTTCTTCCAGATCAGACCCCACTTGCGGCCCCACCCAGACCCATAACTTCATGGCCTTGGCCTTTAGCCGGGAGAGCCTCAAGACCAAGGAGTCCTTCTCAGCCAGGCTGGGCGTGTGCGGGCGGACATCATGCGGTGGGCGGTCGGCCTTACGGCACCAGCGCGATACCCCCGTCGACGCGCAGATTGATTCCGTTGATGTAGCCAGCCAGCGGGCTGACGAGAAACGCGACCACGGCCGAGATATCCGCCGCGGTGCCGAGCCTGCCCGTCGGGTTCGGGGCGTACTCCGCCACCACCAGCGGTTCCAGCTCTGTCCATTGCTCCGGCCAGCCGCGTGCGGCCGCTCCGTCCTCGAACATCTGCCGCATGCCGTCCGTCACGATGACACCGGGGCTCACCGTGTTCGCGGTGATGCCGGATCCGGCCAGATGCCGGGCCAGGCTGGTCGTCATGTTGACCACCGCCGCCTTCGCCGCCGAATACTCGACCATGTTCGGCAACGGAGTCGTCGCGGCCCGGCTGCCCACATTGACCACCCTTCCCCATCCGCGCTCGCGCATTTGGGGCACCAGGGCCCGGATCATCCGCACCGCGGACACGACGTTCCCGTTCATCGCGTCCAGCCACAGCGCCGGCTCCGCGGATTCCCAGTCGTGCTCGGCGAAGGGGCCGGCATTGTTGACCAGTATCTCCACGCCCCACTCCCGGGCCCGCTCGGCCACCGTCCCGGCGGCGGCCTCATCGGCAAGGTCGCCCAGCACGACGTCCACCACCCCGCCGACAGCACGAAGCCGCTCCGCGACGTCGCCGATATGCGCCGGGTCGCGGCCGTGCACCAGCACAGCGCACCCTTCGTCGACCAGCCGCCGGGCCACGGCGGCACCGATACCGCCGCTGCTCCCCGTCACCATCGCCCGTCGTCCCGCAAGGTCCAGGTCCATATTTCGGCACACTAGACGACGTCTGTGACAGCGGTGGCGGCTCTGTGGCGCTCTGTGGCAGCTCTACTGGACGCATTGACCACGAGCGTCGTTGACAGTGGCTGTGCCGTATGGCGAGGAGGGCCCCTCAGCGCAGCGCCTGTGCTCCTATGACGGACAGCAACTGCAGCTTTTCGTAGCTCTCACTGCCGGGAATGGCGGTGTAGACGATGAGGAAATGCGACTGGTCCGGATCGAGCAGCGTCTGGCAGGTCAGCTCCAATGCGCCGAGCTCGGGGTGGATGAAGTGTTTCACCTCGTTGGGCCGGATGCCGACCTCGTGGTCGTTCCACACCTGACGGAACTCTTCGCTCTGAGCGAGCAGCAGGTCGGCGTAGTGGGCCGCGCGGGAACCAGGACCCCGCAGTGTGGCCACCCCGCGCAGGCCCGAGGCGAACATGCGGGTGAGGAACGGATGGTCCTCGGGGGCGTAGAGCTGTCGCGTGGCGGGGTCGGTGAACCATCGGTAGCCGAGGCTGCGGGCCGGGCCGCTGTAGACGGTCAGGTCGCCGGTGAGCGCGATGCCGAGCGGGGTCTGCCGCAGCGTCTCGCCCAGCTCGGTGACGATCTCCGCGGGAGTGTCCTGCAGCCGGTCGAGGATGCGCAGCAGGCCGGGACCGATGTGCTCGCTGTCCGCGCCCCGCGGGGGCGGGGTCCGTCCGGCGAGCCGGAACAGATGGTCGCGCTCAGCGAGGGAGAGGTGGAGCCCTTGCGCGATGGAGGCGATCATCTGCTCGGACGGCTGGGGTCCGCGCTCCCGCTCGAGCCGAGCGTAGTAGTCGGTCGACATATGGCACAGCGCGGCCACTTCCTCCCGCCGCAGCCCGCTTGTCCTGCGGCGTGGTCCACGCGGGAGGCCGACGTCCTCGGGTTGCAGCGACTCCCGGCGGCGCCGGAGGAACTCCGCCAGTCCGGTCCGATCGATCACCGCGCGCGCCTCCGTCACCGTGCGTGCCTGCCCTTCGACCCCTTCGACCCCTTCGACGTTCATTTCTACCGCCCGCGCATCTCGACATCCACGGATTCTCAATCCCCCCTTCACGGGTTGCCGCCGCTACGGCGCCATCCGAGGCTCAGTGACGTACCCGGTCGCGAAGGGAACGAGGGCATGACTGATCTCACCGGGAAGGTCGCCGTGGTCACGGACTCGGCGCGCGGGATCGGCAGCGCCACAGCCGTCGGCGGGGCGATCCCATAGCCGCCGGTCAGGCTCACACATGCACCGCCGCGGATCCTGCCGGAGAGCCCGGACTTCCTGATCAGTGGATCGAGCAGCCCTGACACAGCGCCGCCGTCTTCCACGACGGTGGAGGCAACGACACAACCCAGGAGTGGGCGCATGCCACGCAAACCCATCGACATCACCGTCCCCGACCTGTCCGGCAGGCGCGCCGTCGTCACCGGAGCGAGCGACGGCATCGGGCTCGGCCTCACCACGAGGCTCGCCGCGGCCGGGGCCGAAGTGCTCCTGCCCGTTCGCAACCCACGCAAGGGCGAGGCCGCGCTCACCACGATCCGTCAGACGACGCCCCACGCGAACGTGTCGCTCCGCGAGCTCGACCTGTCCTCGCTCGCCTCCGTCACGGCCCTCGGCAAGACCCTGCAGGAGGAGGGCCGGCCGATCCACATCCTCGTCAACAACGCCGGCGTCATGACCCCGCCCGACCGGCAGACGACCGCCGACGGGTTCGAGCTTCAATTCGGCACCAACCACCTCGGCCATTTCGCCCTGGTGGCCCACCTGCTGCCGCTGCTGCGCGCCGGCCACGCACGCGTGACCTCACAGGTCAGCGTCGCGGCGAATCAGCGCGCCATCAACTGGGACGACCTGAACTGGGAACGCTCCTACGACGGCATGAAGGCCTACAGCCAGTCGAAGATCGCGTTCGGGCTCTTCGGCCTCGAACTCGACCGGCGCAGTCGGGCCAATGGCTGGGGCATCACGAGCAACCTCTCCCATCCCGGGGTCGCTCCGACGAACCTGCTCGCCGCTCGCCCCGAGATCGGACGCGCCAAGGACACCCTGGGCGTGCGCATGATCCGGGCTCTGTCAGCCCGCGGCATCCTCGCCGGGACAGTCCACACCGCGCAACTTCCCGCCCTCTACGCCGCCACCTCCCCCGACGCCGAGCGTGGCGGGTTCTATGGGCCGCGCGGACCAGGGCACATGGGTGGCCCTCCCGGCGAGCAGAAGCTCTACTCGCGCCTTCGCGGCACCGAGGAGACCCGGCGCATCTGGCAGGTCTCCGAAGAGCTCACGAAGGTTGCCTTCCCCGATATCTGAGCAGCTCGACACATCTGAGAAGCTCGACGCTTCTTCGTCCAGGCTCGCCGCTTCCTGACCTCAATAAGACTGGAGCCGTCGTCATAGTCCGCCGCCGGCCACCTTCTTCGCGATGGCTCGCAGCACATCACGGCGGATCATGCCGCTGCCCGCGCGTATGAAGCCCCAGTACAGGGCGAAGGCGCGGCGGGTGGCGGGGTCGGTGTTCAGGACCCGGGTCTCGGTGGACAGCCATGTGCCGTCGCCCTCGGGGGTGAGGCGGAAGTTCATCACCACCTTGGACCAGCCCGCTTCGTCGAAGTGCGCGAACGCCTCCGGATCACCGCGTTCGACATCCGGACGCACGGGGCGCAACGCGGTGTAGCGGGCGATGTCGCCGAGCACCACCTCATGGGGCGGGTCGGCGGCCATCTCCCGGGGTGGCAGCCACTCCAGGACCCGCGGGTCCACGCCCTGGTGGGCTCCGGGGTCGACACCGCCGGTCCAGGTCCTGGGGCCGCCGCGCACCCGCATCAGGCCGAGGGTCACGGCGAGTTCGCCGACCCGCAGGTCCACGAGCCCACGCCAGACCCGCTCCGGCGGGGCGTCGATCCGTCGGCTGTGGTGTTCACGCTTGTCGAAGGCCGGCAGCAGTCGTTCCAGCGTCCAGTGCATCAAAACAGACCTTGTCCGTCGTGAAGTTGAGAGTCTGTCATTTTTTGCCGTCCGAGCTCTTGTGAGAGCCATCCGACTTCATTACTTTCCAGTAGGTGGCGCCCCGACGATGACATACCCCCATCACCTCCAATGGAGTGGCCATGCCTCCCGAGCACCGTGGCTCCACCCGAATGATTCTCTCCCTCGCCGCCGCCGTGGCGCTGGCCGTGACCGGTTCCACGGCGGTGAGCGCCTCCGCCCAGCCGAAGGCGGCCGGCCTGCGGGAAGTGATGTTCGTGGGCAACAACTGGGACGGCACCGCCGACGTCATAAAGTCCACCGGCGACTTGGCCGGGATCGGCCGGATCAACGTCATACCGGACAAGGACCAGCGGCTCACCGAGATCTACCTCAACCCCATCAAGCTCGCCTTCTTCCTGGGGATCCGGCTGGGTCCGGGAGAAGGGCACGACCAGTTCGTGGACGACATGTACTCGACCCCGGACGGCTCCGCCATCGTCGTCTCCCGGCCCAGCTTCGCCGACGTGGTCTCGATCGACGTCACGACGGGCAAGCTCAACTGGCGCTTCCCCGTGTCGGGATTCCGCGCGGACCACATGGCCGTGTCCCCCGACGGCAAACGCGTCGCGGTGTCGGCTTCGACGTCGAACACGGTCCATGTCCTCGACATCGAGACGGGAAAGCAGCTCGGCTCGTTCTCCGCCGGTGACAAGCCCCATGAGAACGTCTTCACCGACGGCGGCAAGTACCTCTGGAACATGTCGATCGGCGAGGTCAACACCGACCTGGACGATCCGTCGATGGACTGGACGAAGGGCGATCGGCACATCACCGTGGTCGACACGAACACATATCGGCAGGTCAAGGTCATCGACATGCGCGAACGGCTCGACGCCTTCGGCCGCAAGGACCTGTCCGACGCCGTCCGGCCCGTCGCCTTCACCCCCGATGAGTCCAAGCTCTACTTCCAGGTCTCCTTCTTCAACGGGTTCCTGGAGTACGACGTGGCCAAGGACAAGATCACCCGCGCGAAGACCCTCCCGAAGAACCCTGAGACCAGCGAGGACCGCACCACCTGGGTCAACGACTCCCGCCACCACGGCCTGTCGATGAGCCCCGACGGCAAGAAGCTGTGCGTGGCCGGGACGATGGACGACTACGCGACCGTCGTGGACCGGGAATCGCTCCAGGAAGGCCCCCTGGTGCCGACCTCGAAGCCGTACTGGGCGACGGTGAGCGGCGACGGCACCGCGTGCGTCGTCTCCGAGAGCGGTGCCGACCGGGTCACCGCGATCGACTTCGCGACGGGCGAGAAGACCGCGTCCGTATCGGTCGGCGACCACCCGCAGCGGGTGCGCATCGGCCATGTGGCCGCCGACTGGACCGGACCGTCGGCCTCGTAGCGGTACCTCGGAGCGTCGCGGCGCGCCGGTGGCCCGGCGGGGGCCAATACGTCATGCGGCCCCCGCCTCGTCCTGTCGGCAGCAGGTCAGACGACCCCCTGGGCGGTCATGGCCTCGGCGACACGGAGGAAGCCCGCGGCGTTGGCGCCGAGCACGTAGTCGTCGGCGTCACCGCCGTAGGTCTCCGCGGTGGCGCGGCACTGCGCATGCACCTGCCGCATGATGGTGGCGAGCTGGTCCTCCGTACGTTCGAAGCTCCAGCTCTCGCGGGACGCGTTCTGCTGCATCTCGAGTGCGGAGGTCGCCACCCCGCCCGCGTTGGCGGCCTTGCCGGGACCGAACAGAATCCGCGCGCCGCGGAAGACCTCGACCGCCTCGGGCGTGCACGGCATGTTCGCGCCCTCGGCCACGGCCAGCACACCGTTCTTCGTCAGCGCGGTGGCGTCCTGCTGGTGCAGCTCGTTCTGGGTCGCGCACGGCAGTGCGACCTGGCACGGCACGTCGAACACCGACCCCCGGGCGGAGAACCGGGCGGTCGTCTTCACCTCGGTGTAGGCGGAGATCCGCTCGCGGCGCACCTCCTTGATCTCCTTGAGCAGTTCCAGGTCGACGCCGTCCTCGTCGACCAGGTAGCCGGAGGAGTCGGAGCAGGCCACCACCCGGCCACCGAGGGCGTGGACCTTCTCGATGGCGTAGATGGCCACGTTGCCCGATCCGGAGACCACGACCCGCCGTCCGTCGAAGTCCTGGCCGCGCGTGGCGAGCATCTCCTGGGCGAAGAACACCGCGCCGTAGCCGGTCGCCTCGGTGCGGGCGTGCGATCCGCCCCAGCCGACCGGCTTGCCGGTCAGAACGCCGGACTCATGGCGGTTGGTGATCCGCTTGTACTGGCCGAAGAGGTAGCCGATCTCACGGCCGCCGACTCCGATGTCCCCGGCGGGCACATCCGTGTGCTCGCCCAGATGCCGGTACAGCTCCGTCATGAACGCCTGGCAGAAGCGCATCACCTCGCCGTCCGTGCGGCCCTTGGGATCGAAGTCCGAACCGCCCTTGCCGCCGCCGATCGCCATGCCGGTGAGCGCGTTCTTGAAGATCTGCTCGAAACCCAGGAACTTGACGATGCCGAGGTTGACACTGGGGTGGAACCGCAGCCCGCCCTTGTACGGGCCGAGGGCGCTGTTGAACTCCACCCGAAAGCCGCGGTTGACCTGCACCGTTCCCTGATCGTCCACCCACGGCACCCGGAAGATCACCTGTCGTTCGGGCTCACAGAGCCGTTCCACGATCCTGGCGTGCAGATACTCCGGGTGGGCCTGGAGCACGGGTCCTATCGCCTGCAGCACTTCGTGTGCTGCCTGATGGAACTCCGTTTCCGCGGGATCCCGGCGGTGGAGATTGCCGTAGACGGCCTCGAGGTAGGCGCTGACGTCCATGTGCGCTGTTCTCTCCGTTCGCATGCGGGCCGGCCGGGCGCCGGCCCGAGCTGTGCTTCAGGCGCTGAAGTGCGCCGACAGCGTACTTCAGCCGGTGTCGGCCTTCAGTGGGGAAGAGACCAGACCGGAGTCCGGCGTGCCGTGCCGGGCCGCCGACCACCCGATCAGGGCTCCGCGCAGGGCGCCCATGAGGCGGGTGGCCGCCTCGTCCTCGGTTCGTCCGCTCTTGATGAGGTCGAGGATGTCCCGTGGGTCGAACAACGCGTTCCACAGATACAGGGCTTCGTCGCCGAGGTCTCCCAGACCGAGCTCCTCGGCCGTCTGCCGCAGTGGCTCGGTGAGCGCCTCGGCCTGCGGGGTGAGATAGCCGGTGCCCTCGCGAAGTCGCTCGAGGTAGCCGCGGTGCGAGCGCATCTGCGCCATCGCACCGCCGTGCTCGAGGACCAGGGACACCCAGTACCGCGACACCGCGTCGAGCTTGCGCATGCCCCGGGTGGTCTGCGCGGCACTGAAGTCCCTCAGTTCGGAGCCCACTTGGGCGCGGAAGGCGTGCAGGATCTCCTCCACGGAGGAGAAGTGGCGGTAGGCGGTCGCGGTGGACACCTCGGCATGCTTGGCGATCTCCGCGAGGCTGACCGGGGTGGGCGAGTTCTCGAAGAGTCGTGCCGCCGCCTTGATGAGATGCCTGCGGTTGCGCTCGGTGTCACTGCGCATGGGACGACTCCTCCTCGCGTCCGGGACGGCGTTCATCGCAGGGCGGCGAGGCCGTGGGCCAGCCTGCGGACGCCCTCGACGATGGACTGCGGACCGGCGGCGTACGACAGGCGCAGGTGCCCCTCGCCCCGGGCCCCGAACTCGCTTCCGGGCCGGACGGCGACACCGTGCGTGCGCAGTGCCGCCACGACATCGACGGAGGGCAGGCCGAGGTCGTACCGCGGGAACTGGTAGAAGGCCCCCTCGGGCGCGCTGAGGGTGAGACCGGGTATCGAGGCCAGTTCCTTGCGCATGATCTCGCCGCGTTCCTCGTAGGCGGCGCGCATCCGGGCGACGTCATCCGCACAGCTTTCCACCGCGACGAGCGCGGCGTCCTGGATAAAGGTGTTCACCGACCCGTTGAAGGTGTTGTGGACGCGTGCGGCCGCCTGGACGAGGGGTGACGGGCCCCAGAGGTAACCCACGCGCCAGCCGGTCATCGCGTAACTCTTGGAGAAGGTCTGGCAGTAGACGGTCCGCTCGCGCAGCCCGTCGACGGAGACCGCGGACGTGAAGGGCCGCCCGGTGTAATCCAGGTCGGAGTAGGCCTCGTCGGAGATGACGATCGTGGAGGTGCCGTCGAGCAGATCGGCGAGCGCGGAGAGTTCCTCGTGGCCGTGGACGATCCCGGTCGGGTTCACGGGGTTGCAGAAGACGAAGAGCCTGGCGTCGTCGAGGGCGGCGGCGAGCCGGTCGAGGTCCCAGTGCAGGTCCGGACCGAGCGGTACGGGGTCGACGACACCCCCGGCCATGGCGACGAGGTCGGCGTAGAGGGAGTAGGTGGGGTCGGGGATGACCACCTTGTCGCCGGGGTTGACGATGGAGAGGATCGAGGCGGCGAGGCCGGCGGTCCCGCCCTGGGTGATCAGGATGTCGGCGGCGGAGACCGGCGCTTCGGCGGTGGCGGCGAGCTTCCCGGCCAGTGCTTCGCGCAGGGCGGGTTCGCCGAGCAGCGGCGAGTAGTGGGTCCGTCCGGCTCGCAGCGAGGCCTGGGCCGCCTCGGTCACCGAGGGGGGAGTGTCGAAATCGGGTTCGCCCATGGCGAGGGAGACGAGGTCGGCCCGGGACTGCGGCTGCTGCGTCCGGCGGGACGCGGCCGCGATCCGGGCGACGGCGTCGGCGGTGGCGAACCGGGGCGGCTGCGTGGTGACGGTGGGCGGCATGCGCTCCTCCTGGTGGCGGGTGGTCAGGCCGGCGGTGCGGCGTCGGCGGGCGCTCCGGCCCAGCGGCTGATCTCGAGGTCGTCGGAGGTGTCGCGCTGCCGGGTGGGGGCCACGACGATCTCCTGGAGGACGACGCGCTGGGGAAGGGTGACGGCGAGGCGGATGGCCTCGGCCACGTCTTCCGGCCGCACCATGGTGGCGCGCTCCTCCGGCTCCGGAGGCCGGGCGCGGTTGTCGAGGATGGGAGTGTCCGCTTCCCCGGGCAGCACGGTGATCGCTCGCAGCCCCTGGTTGCGGAAGGTGTTGTGCAGGAAGGTCATGAAGTTGCGGGCCCCGGCCTTGGCCGCACCGTAGGCGGCCCCGCCGAGCAGGTTGGGGTTGACGGCGGCGAGCGAGGAGACGGTGACGATCGTCCCGGCGCCACGGCCGAGCATGTCGGGCAGGACGGCCTGGGTGAGCTGGAAGACCGCGGTGAGGTTCACGTCGAGGACCTGGCGCCACTCGTCGTGCGGGAGCCACTGCGGGTTGAGCACCGACGAGGCGCTCCCCGCGTTGTTCACCAGGATGTCGATCGGGCCGAGCGCGGCATGGACCTGTTCGACGACGCGGGTGACGTCCTCGGCGCGGGTGACATCCGCCGCGAGGGGAAGGGCGGTGCCGCCCTCGGCGCGGATCGTGGCCGCGACGGTGTCGAGGACCCGCTGTCTGCGGCCGAGCAGCACGGCCGTGGCGCCGTCGCGGGCGAGCAGCCGGGCGGTCTCGAGTCCCATCCCGCTGCCCGCTCCTGTGATGAGCGCGATCCTGCCGGCCGACGGTGTCACCGCTCCTCCTCCATGATTCATCTGCGATCCCAATTACAAGTGAGAATATCTTCTCATTTAGTGTGTGACAAGGGTTCCTTGAAGCCGAGGGCGCCGAACGCCTCGGCGGCGGCATGCCCGAGGGCCCTGACCTCCGCCGCGCGCCGCGCGAACCGCCGCAGCGAGCTCTCCCGGTCGATCCAGCGGAACCGCAGTTCCCGGCCGGGGCCGGCCTGCCCGAGCATCGGCAACGAGGCACGCGCGGCAACGCCGACGATCGGATAGCCCGCGGTCAGGCTCCGGTAGCGGCCGAGCACGATCAGCTCATCCGCGTGCGGGATCTGCAGCGCGCCGATGGGCACCCCGTGCGAGACGATCTCGGCGTCGGTGTCCGGATGCAGTACGGGGCCGTCGAGACGGAGTCCGACGTGGTTGGAGCGAGGGGTGACGACGTAGGCCGACTCCTCGACCATCTCGCGGATGCCGGGGACCGCGTGGATGCCATGGCTGGCGACGACGTCGATGACCCAGGGGCCGTCGTCGAAGCGGGGCACGGGGACGGGGAGCCGGAACAACGGCGGCTCGAACAGACTGCGGCCGAATCCGCCGAACCCCGTTTCCAGCAGTACACGAGAGCCCGGGGCAAGGTTCTGCCCGAATCCCATCCGGGCGTCCGGGGCCGCGCTGCCCAGCAGCGTCCGCGAGGTCATTCTGCCGTTCACGGCCAGATAGACCCGGGCTCCCCTGTTCATATCACCGCGGACCCGTACCTCGTGCCCGGCGGGAACGACCAGCGGCGACCAGCCCTCGACCGGCCCGCCCGCGACGGTGACCCGGGCGGGAGCTCCGGTCACGGCGACCAGGACGTCCTCGTCGGGCACGAGCGCCAGCTCGCCTCCGAGATTCTCGATCAGGGTCGCACTGCGGGCGTTGCCCACCAGGAGGTTCGCGACGGTTGCCGAGTGCTGGTCGGCGGCGCCGCCGGTGGGCACTCCGCGGCGTTCGGTGTCGCGTCGGCCGAGGTCCTGGAACGTCGTGATCCAGCCGGTGCCGGTGATCTCGAGTGCCACGGTCTTCATGCGCCCTCCCCCGTCGGCAGCGGGAAACCGGCCTTCAGCGCCTCGGCTTCATCCCGTGTGACGGGCACGAAGCGCACGATGTCGCCCGTCCCGAACGCCGCCGGGTCAGGGCGGGAGATGTCGACGATGGTGTGCGGAGTGCGGCCGACGACCCGCCAGCCGGTCGGCCCCGGGAACGGCTGAATGATCGCGTTGGTACCGGCGATCATGACGGCTCCGGGAGCGACGTCCGTCCGTGGCTCGGCACGGCGGCGCACCGGCCCGGGTACCTTCAGACCGTCCATCATCGGGGCCATCGCCGCGCCGAGGAGAGCGACGGTGAAGGTGGACTCCGCGATCGCCTCGACGACCTCGGCAGGCGCGAGTCCCAGTTCTCCGGCGACGGAGGCCAGGTCGGGACCGCTGTCGTGGTCGAAGACGACGGGAATCGCGAAGGTCCGTACGGCTCGCCCGCCGTCCGTGGTACTCGACGGGGAGGGCGCCCACCGCGCCACCAGACGAGCCGCGTACTCCACGTGCTGGAGCGCGGTCCGCAGCGGATCGAACTCGATGAGCAGGGATTCGAGACCGGAGACGACGTCGAGCACACCGTGCGGGCGGTGCGCCAGGAACCGGTCGCGGAAGGCGACGGTCGCGGCTCTGCGGATGGCCTGGTCGGCGTGGGGGATGGTCACCATCACCGCCGAGTCCCCGAAGGGTTCGACGGTGATGGCGCCGTACTGTGCTGTGGTCATCGCCTGGTGCGCCCGACGTCAGCCGGCGAGCGCGGCCTCCGTCTTCTCTGCCTTCTCCGCCAGGACGTCCCGCAGTCCGGTGACCCGTATGTCGGCGGCGTCCAGTGCTGCCCGCACAGCGGTGCCGTTCTCCAGCACGGTCGGGTGGTCACCGTGCAGGAGCAGGACGTCCGCGTCATGGCCGAGGGGGACCACATTGCCGTTGACCGAGCGGACCGTGCCCTCCTGCACGACCTGGGCCGAGCGCCGGCCGATGAGTTCGGGGTCGTAGATCAGGCCGCCCTCGTGCGAGCGGGACACCGGCATGCCGTCGTCGCCGTAACCGCGGTCGGCCAGGAAGACGTAGCCGACCTCGAGGCCGCGCTTGCGGGACTCCTCGGCGAGCAGGCCGCGCTGACAGATGACGATGTAGTCGGTGTTGTACGCGGCGATCGCGTCGGTGATGGCCCGCGCGTGCTTGGCGTCCGTCTGGGCGATGGAGCCCATACGGCCGTGCGGGGCCACATGGCTGATGGTGCCGCCGTGCACCCGGGCGAAGGCGTCGAGCGCGCCGAGCTGGTAGAGGACGTCCGTACGGATCTCCTCCTCGGTGGCCTCGATGAGCCGGCGGCCGAAGCCGACGAGGTCCGGGTAGCCGGGGTGGGCGCCGAGCTCGATGCCCCGCTCGACACAGTCGGCGACGGTGCGGTCCATGATGCGCGGGTCACCGGCGTGGAAGCCGCACGCGATGTTCGAGGAGGTGACGAGGGTGAGCAGGGCGGCGTCGTCGCCGATCGTGTAGTTGCCGAAGCTCTCGCCGAGATCGGCGACGACGGCTACGGAATTGCTTCCCATGAGGTGTCTCCTGAGGTAGGGGCGGGCGCCGAGTGGGATGCCGCCGGGTGGCTCAGTGGCCGGCGAGGGGCCGGCCCCTGGTCTCGCGCACGAAGGCGACAGTGGCCAAGGTGATCAGAGCGGTGAGGATGGAGGCGTAGGCGGGGATCATGTTGGAGCCGGTCGATTCGATCAGCTCGGTCATCAGCAGGGGGGCGCTGCCGCCGAAGATGATGGTCGAGATGGAGAACCCGATGCTGTAGGCGGAGTAGCGCACGCTGGTCGGAAACATCTCGGCGAGCGCGGTGTGGACGACGGCGGCGTGCCCGGAGAAGGCGATCGCCAGCACGATGGTGCCGATACAGGCAAGCCCGAACTCGCCCGTGGTGAGGAGCCGGAACATCGGGTACGAGACGGCGGCCATGGCCACGGCCGATCCGGCCAGGACGGGTTTGCGGCCGATCCGGTCCGACAGGCGGGCCATGACCGGGATGCATATGGCGATGGCGATCAGGCTGAACGCCGTGACCATGAGGGCTCGCAGCATGGAGAAGTCGTGCTCGCCGAGCGAGGTCTTCAGGTACGTCGGCATGTAGACGAAGAGCAGGTAGTAGCCGGGGCCGTTGAGCGCGGGGAGGAAGATGGTCAGCCCGATCGCCTTCAGGTGGCGCGGCGAGCTCAGCGCCTCCCGCAGCGGGTTGCGCGCTACCGTCCTCTGTTCGCGCAGCGCCTCGAAATGAGGGGTTTCCTCCAGCCGGCGGCGGATGTAGAAGCCGATGTACCCGAGGGGGACGGCCAGGAGGAACGGCAGACGCCAGCCCCATGAGGTCATCGAGTCGTCGCCGAGCGCGGTGATGAGGATGGCGGAGAAGGCACTGCCGAACATCAGGGCGATGAACGAGCCCACGGCGATGAAGCTCATCATGTAGTTGCGGCGCGCGTCGGGGGCGTACTCGCCGACGAAGGACATCGCACCGGCCACCTCGCCGCCCGCCGAGAAGCCCTGGAGCACCCGCAGCAGGACCAGGAGGACGGGCGCCGCGATGCCGATGACCGAGTGGGAGGGGATCAGCCCGATCGCCGCGGTCGCCGTACTGATGAGGACCAGCAGGGTGGCCAGGAGGGACTTCCGGCCGATCTTGTCACCGAGGTATCCGCAGATGACGCTGCCGAACGGGCGGGCGACAAAGCTGATCAGGAAGCCGACGTTGGTGAGGAAGAGGTTGCCGGCCTCGGCCTCCCCCATGATGTCGATCGCGAGATAGGTGACGAGCAGGCCGTAGATGCCGTAGTCGTACCACTCGACGAAGGACCCGATCGCGCCCGCGAAGGTGGCTTTGCGGACCACCTTGTCATCGGCGGAGACGACATTGGCGGCTGCCGTATCGAACTGGCCCGGCACCGCCTCCGGACGGGCTGATGTGGTGTCAAGCCGATCTGACGCTGTCATACGCGTTCACTTTCGGTGTCGCGGACTCCGGGAAGGGTGTCCTGAAGAAGGATCGTGAGCTGAGCCTGGTAGCCGCCGGCAGCCGCGGTGAGGGTGGCTTCTGGATGTTCAGGAACCCGTCCGTCCAGGGCTCGCGGTGGTCCGTGCCGGACCGCTCGTCGCGACGGTTCCAAGGTGCGACTTGAATCGCGAATGAGAATAGATTCGCATTCTTGGGGCGGTCAAGGGTCCGCGTTGCCCCCACGTTAACCCCTCACCTCCGCCGCACTTCCGTCCCGAATTGTCGGAGTTGCCCATACGATCGGGAACGGCTCCGGTGGCCCACTCCCCCACACCGGCCCTTGTCCTGCGGCGCGGAGCGATGCAGACTGACACCCATGAAACGCGAAAACTTTCGCATTTTCTATGCCGTACGACACCGTCGCCGGCGCGCTTCCTCCCTCGCGCCGGACACCATCCGAAGGAGCCCTCGATGACTCAGGACAACGTGCGCGTGACACCCTCATGGGAGCGCGTCGACGGGCAGCTGCTGGACCGGTTCCGCGCCCACTCCGTGGCCAACCTCGGCGATGCGCTCGACCGGCTGAACATCGTCGACGGCGGCATCGCACCCGTCTGGCAGGGCGCCAAGGCCGTCGGAACCGCCCTTCCGGTCCTGACCGTCGCCGGGGACAACAAGGCGGTGATCGCGGCACTCGAGCACATCCGCCCCGGCGACATCCTCGTCATCAACGCCTTCGGCCACGACGGGCGCGCCGTCATCGGGGACAACCTCGCCCAGCGCTTCGCCGCGTACGGGGCCGTCGGCGCGATCGTCGACGGCTACGTCCGCGACGCCGCGATCATCGGGGAACTCGGCGTCCCGGTCTTCGCCCGGGGGCTCACCCCCGCCGGCCCGTTCAAGAACGGGCCCGGCGCCATCGGCGAACCGGTCGCCATCGGCGGCGTCGTGGTGAACCCCGGAGACATCGTCGCGGCCGACGGGGACGGCGTCATCGTCATCCCGCCCCACCGGGCCCACGAGGCACTGACGTCGGTCCAGGAGATCGTCGCCCGCGAGGCCGCACTGGACGCCGAGGTCGAGGCACTGCGGAACGCGGGCGTCCGATGACCGGCCGGAACCAGGCGGGAGGCCGTCTCCGTGTCGCGGTCGCCGCCCCGCTGTCCGAGGAGAACCGCGCCCGCGTCAGGGAGCTGGAGCCGCGGATCGACCTCGTCGTCGACCATGATCTGCTGCCTCCGATGCGCTGGCCCGCCGACTTCGCGGGCGACCCGGCCTGGCCGCGCGGCGCCGCGCGGCAGCGCGCCTACGAGGAGGCCATCGACTCCGCCGACGCCCTGTACGGCGTCCCCGACGTGGACCCGGCCGCCCTGGCGCGAGCCGTCCGGGCCAATCCGCGCCTGCGCTGGGTACACACCATGGCCGCGGGCGGAGGCAGTCAGGTCAAGGCCGCCGGGCTGCGTCCGGACGAACTCGACCGTGTCCTCTTCACCACCTCGGCCGGGGTCCACGGACGCCCGCTCGCGGAGTTCGCCGTCTTCGGCGTGCTCGCGGGAGCCAAGGATCTGCCCCGCCTCAGCCGCCGGCAACGTGACCGGGAGTGGGGCGGCCGCTGGACGATGGGACAGGTCAGCCGCCAGACCGTGCTCCTCCTCGGCCTCGGCGGGATCGGCCGGGCCGTCGCCGGGGCACTCCAGGCGCTGGGTGCGACGGTCATCGGCACGAGCCGGTCAGGCGTCACCGTCCCCGGTGTCTCCACCATGATCCACCCCGACCGCATCACCGAGGTGGCACCGACCGTGGACGCCGTCGTCAACACGCTCCCCGGCACCGAGGCGACCGAGCACCTCCTCGGCGAGCGGTTCTTCGACGCCCTCCGCCCCGGGGCCTCCCTCGTCAACGTCGGCCGCGGCAGCGTCGTGGACGAGGCCGCCCTGGCCCGCGCACTCGACTCCGGCCGGGTCGGCTTCGCCGCGCTGGACGTGTTCGAGACGGAGCCTCTGCCGGTCGACAGCCCGCTGTGGGACCACGAGCGGGTGCTGGTGAGCCCGCACACCGCCGCGCTCGACGCGGCGGAGGACCGCCTCATCGCCGAACTCTTCGCCGCCAACGCCACCCGGCTCCTCGACGGACACGAGCTGATCAACCGTGTCAACACCGTCGAGTTCTACTGACCGGGGGACCACCCGCGCACCTGGCCTCTCTCCGGAGCCCCGGCTCAGTCCGGCAGCCCCCACGGCTTCGCGTCGCCGACGGCAGGTACGTCGCGCGGCCGCAGGTCCGGGTGGGCGCCGCGCGGGGCGACGACGGCCGTCTCGTCCCGGCCGAGCGGGATCTCGATACGGCCGGGTCCCGTCTCCCGGTACCGCAGCCGGCGGCCGTGCTCGTCCCGTACGTCGACGGCGCCGGCGATGCCGTGCTGCAGCACCAGTGGCGCACCCGCCTCGCTGTGGACCCGCACCCACCGGGTCCTGCCGTCGGAGCGGTCCGCGTCGACGAGGAACGCGCCCTGGGCGCGCAGGGCCTGGAACGAGACGTCGGGCCAGCGCCGTGAGACGGAGGGGAAGACCCGGACGACGCCGCCATGGCTCTGCATCCCCATGTCGAGGATCGACTGGGCCGTGGTCAGCGGGCTCTCGATGCCCAGGTTGGTGTCCTCCGCGTACATGGTGTTCGCGGTCATGTAGCAGTCCATGTAGGACTCGTCGAAGAGGTTCCCGGTGAAGGTGGTCAGGAAGTCGAGGGCGTCGTCGGGCCGCCCCATCCGCGACGCCATCGAGGAGGCCGCCGCGTAGCTGTACCCCGCCCAGAGGCTGCGGTCCTCCGCCCAGTGGTCGAAGGTGGTGCGCATGATGTCCCGGTCGGCCGGCCGGTCCCAGGTGAGCTCGTGCAGCGGGTACAGCCACAGCATGTGGGAGAAGTGGCGGTGGGAGTCGGCGAGTGGTGTGTCGGCGCCGATCAGGACGCCGTCCGCGCCGCGCGGGTAGTCGACCAGACGGCGCAGGATCTCCCGCCAGCGCCCGGCGCGCGGGTTGTCGGTGCGGAGGATGCGCAGACAGTCGAGGAGCGTGGCGCAACCCCAGCGGAGCAGGGAGAGGTCGTAGGTGCAGTCCACCGCGTCCGCGTACTCCGGAGAGCGGGTGAGCGGCAGATGCAGCTTGCCGTCACCGCCCTCGTAGAGGAAGTGGTCGTAGTAGTTCACCGCTTTGACGAGGATCGGGTAGAGGACATCGCGCACGATCGCTACGTCCATGGTGTGGCGGTAGCTGAGCCAGACGTTGTGCATGGCCCAGGAGAGGTTGCCGTTGTTGTCGGTCTTGGTGGAGGTGCCCGGGACGCCGACGGTGTGGGCGCCGGGGCGCAGCGTCCAGTCGGAGGGGTGGGACAGGGCGTAGATCTCTTCGTTCGGGATCTCGGGCGGGAGCGACAGCGGCAGGTTCTTCTCGAAGCTCTTGAAGGTGGAGGTGACGGAGTCGAGTTCGAGGTGGTTGGAGCCCTGGATCAGCCAGGTGGCGATCTGGACGTTGAGGTTCCACCAGACCGCGGTCCAGCTCCCGCCGGTCTCCGGATACCAGGGTCCCCATTCGGACATCGAGGGTCCTCCGGCGCGGGTGGCGCAGGCGGCCTTGTAGAGCTGGATCCAGTAGAAGTCCTGAATCCGCTTGTCGGGCACGGAGAGCAGGCTGTGCTCGTAGAAGCGGTTCCACCAGCCGCGGTGTTCACGCACCAGGTCGTCCGGGTCCTCGGCCAGGGTGCGCGCCACCTCGGCCACGGCGAGTTCGGTGGTCTTCGAGAGGTCGTCGGGGTAGCGGTAGACGATATGGGCGGCGAGCAGCCTGCCGGTGCCGACTCGGCGTTCCCGCCAGGCGGTGGTCCACCCGCCACCGGCGATCAACGGCTGTTCGACGTAGTGGGTGGCGCCCGTGGAGCCGGTACGGGGGTCGGGGTTGCCGGTGTAGTCGGCGGGCTTGCCCTTCGTCCGGGGCGAGGTGGCGGACATCCATGTGAACGACCAGGCCGCGCTCTCCTCCCCCGCACTCGGCCGGGTGGAGATCAGCAGCGCGGTACGGGCGTTGTGCACCAGCATCGAGAAGCGGACGCTGCCCCGGGTGGTGGTGATGGTGCCGTTCAGCTCGGCGTCCCAGATGTCGAGGGTCCAGTCGACATCGGTCACCTCGCCTGCCAGTGTGAGGTCGAAATGTCCTATGGGCAGGCGTGAATAGCCGTACGTGGCGGCCCACTGGGGTCGCTGGTCCTGTACCTGATTGTGGCTGACCATCACCTTTACGGAGTTGGCCGTGGCGCCCCGGTAGACGTTCACCCCGAGCAGACCGTTGCCGAGGAAGGGACCGTCCTTCCAGTCGCCGGGCATCCGCCGCCATCGCGGAGCGGCGGACCTGGCCAGCCGTTCGGTCAAGCTTCCCGACCCGCCGGGCTCCCGGGGCGCGGCCCATGCGGTACCGGAGCCGGTCAGCCGCCCTCCGGCACCGAGCGCGACCGCCGAGCCGGCTACGGCCGCCGAGCCGATCACTCCTCTTCGAGAGATCCCGTTCCCTGTTGGCGCGGTCACGTATGTGCCTCCCATATCCGGTGGTGAACTACCGGCATGGTGCAGGCCATATGAGGCCCAGGGGAAGACCTCCGACGTATCGGAATTCAGAAGGGCCCATATCCGCAGGTGAGTTGGGCAGCTCAGCGGCATGAAGGTGATGGAAGGCGCCAGCCAACCGATGTATGGCCACGGCTCATGCCGAGCGGTGGCCAGCCGGCCACCGCTCGGCGGGGATCACCGGGTGTCGGTCACGGTGACCGGCTCGTCGTTCTTGAGCTCTCGCACAAGCTGTCCGACCTTGACCTTGTCCCACTGGAGGTTGCCGCCGACGCTGCCGGAGACGGGCATGTTCATCGACTTGCCCCCGCTGCCGGTGACGTCCTGCATGGCGAAGAACATCTTGGCCAGGTAGTAGGGGTTCATGTCCTTGTCGACGACGAGGGTGTCGAGTCCGGCTCCCATGGTGGGGTAGAGCTTGAAGGGGTTCAGGAGCGTGCCGGGCGTCGCGGTCTGACTGGCCAGCGCGGAGAGGAACTTCTGCTGGTTCTTGGTGCGTTCCAGGTCGCTGGTGGCGAACGCGTGCCGGGTGCGGACGAACGCGAGTGCCTGCCGGCCGTTCAGCGTCTGCTCGCCCGCGTCGAAGTCGGCGCCGGACCACTTGTCCTTGAAGCCCTTGTCGAGGGTCATGTCGACGCCGCCGATGGAGTCCACGATGTTGGCGAAGCCGGAGAACCCGACCTCCGCGTAGTGGTCGATGTGCAGGCCGGTGTTGTACTCGACGGTGCGGACCAGGAGCTGCGGGCCGTCGATGGAGTACGCGGCGTTCAGCTTGTTGTCGCCCAGCGGGCCCTTGATGTGCCCGGACTCGGAGCCGCGGAACTTCGGGATGGTCACGTTCGAGTCGCGCGGCAGCGATATGAGTGTCGGGCCGGACGCGCCGTCGTGCAGGAGCATCATCGAGTCCGTGCGCTTGCCGTCGGCGGAGCCCGTGTGCAGGTCCTTCTTCTGCTGGTCCGACATGCCCTCGCGGCTGTCGGACCCCACGATCAGATAGTTGGTGCCCTCCCCCGTCCCGGGGCGGTCGACCACCTTGCCGAGGTCGACTTCCTTGCGCAGCTCGGAGTCGGCCCAGAAGTACGTCGCCACCGAGACGACCAGCAGAACGACGACCACGGCGACCAGGACACGCAGGACCGTCCTGCCACGGCGGCGGTGCGGCGGCCTGCCGCGGTGCCCACCACCGTGCTCCTCGTACGGGAAGTCATCCGGTGGGTGCGTGCCGTCGTTGCCCGGCGCGGTGTTTCCCCATCCAGAGGGGTGCGCGAAGCCAGGGTTTCCGCTGTCTGTCCTTGGGTGCATGCCGGACAGTGTGCATTCCTCACCCGACTGAAATGCAAATGGCGAAGGAGATGCGCCCCGGAGTGTTTCCAATTTGATACACAAGTCCAAGGCGGACAGCGAAAAGCGCACAGCCGATATTTCCCGTCAGCCATGGCTGCGCATATGAAGACTCTACGACCATCCTGCATTTCGGACATTACCAGTGTGTGCTCCCGATGGGCCTCCGGCTCTTGTGTGCTGACGTTCTGGGATTTGCCACGTACGGCTGCGACATGGCTCCACACACACCACTCCACGATGGTGCCGACGGCGCCATCACCTACAGCGCCGAGGGCGCGGATCGTGTTACTCGGCCAGGCTCGGGCGGGGTTCGACGGGCGAAAATGGCCCAGGAGTAACGCGCGTTTACGGTCCGGCGCTGTAGGTACTGCCGACTGGTCATCGGCGCGCGCCCTCCCTGGTCGATCTCCGGTCCCCCCGAGTACAGGGACAGCGGGGCGCGTGGCGCGGGCGGGTACCCGGTATCCGCCCGCGCCCTCCTCGAGACCCCTTGCGAGCCCTAGCTGCCGACATCGTCCGCGTGGGGCATCGCCGCTGGTCATCACGCGATCCGGAGCGGCTGTCCGCCCGAACACGGCGGCGGCCGGCACCCCTCGGCACGAGGAGGGGTACCGGCCACCGAGCCTGCGGGGTCAGAGCCGTCGCACCCACGCCGCGGCGCCGTGCCCAATCGCCAGGTAGATCACCGCGGGCAGCGCGTAGTTGAAGAAGACTCGCACGGATTCCGTGTCCATCGTGAAGATGTCCTGTGACCAGCCGGCGAGCCAGTCCGCTACACCGTGCACGAAGTCGACGAAGACATTCGCCTGATTCGCATCGAGCATGTACAGCAGGATCCACAACGCCAGAAACCCCGCGGCAATGTCTGCGAGCGTGTGGATGACCAGCGCTGTCCTGTCTGCGCCCAGACCCCCTCCATTGCCCGCCCGACGCCGATTGGCGGCGGGATATCCGGTTGGGTCGGCATGGTATGGGCGATTTCCATCGCTGTTGTACTGACTGTTATCCGCTATGCGGTCATGGGGGTAACTCATGGAGCTCCCCCTTGCCGGGTCAGCCCAACCGAAACCTTCTTCACACTCGTTTCACACCGGTGTTCCCGGGGCGTTATGAATTCTGCCGAGAACCGGCCTCGGCCGAAGTAATTTGATACGGCCTCAGTTCTCTTGGAGCGGTGTGGATGGCATGGTCGGGTGCGTGGAGCTACGTCACCTTTCCGGATTCGTCGCCGTCGCCGAGGAACTGCACTTCGGGCGGGCAGCCGAGCGGCTGCACATCGCCCAGTCGCCGCTGAGCCAGCAGATCCGGCTGCTGGAGCGGGACCTCGGGGTCAGGCTGTTCGACCGTACGACCCGGTCCGTGCAGCTCACCGCCGCGGGGCGGGCGCTGCTGGAGCCCGCCCGGCGTCTGCTGGCCGAGGCCTCGGCCGCACGACGGACCGTGCAGGCGGCGCATCTGGGCGAGGTCGGCCGCGTCACGCTCGGCTTCGCGGGTGCCAGCAGCTACTCCGCCCTGCCGGTGCTGACGCGTGCCGTCACCTCCGAACACCCCGGTATCGAGTTGGTGCTGGAAGGCCAGACCTATGCCGGCGAGGCGCTGGGACGGATCGCCGAGGGGTCGCTGGACCTCGGCTTCGTGGCGCTGCCCGTACGGCGCGGGATCAGCGCACGGGTCGTCCGCATGGAGCGGCTGCAACTGGCGCTGCCGGACAGCCATCCGCTCGCGAACCGTGCCGAGGTGGCCTTCGCCGAGCTGGCGCGGGAGCCGTTCGTGACGTTCCCGCTCTCTCGCGGCTCCGCGGTGCGGGAGGCGATGATGCAGGCCTGCCACGAGGCGGGGTTCGCGCCGCGGACAGCTCAGGAAGCACCCGATTCGTACACCATGCTCGCCCTGGTCGGCGCGGGTGTCGGCCTCGCGGTGGTCGTGGAGTCGGCGCGCAACATTCAACTGGAACATGTCGTCTTCCGTCCTCTCGCCGGGGACGACGTACCGGTGCTGCCGATCGCGCTGGGCTGGCGCTCGGGCAACCAGTCCGCCGCGCTGGCGGCGGTGCTGCGCGTCGCCGACCGGGTCCTGCCCACTCCGGCCGACTTCCACGGATAGCAGCGGTCGGCCGCCGATTGAGACGGATGACGTCTGACCGATGGGCGGAATTGGTCTTGGACACCTCTGAAACGGCGGGTGCACAGTGATGCCCATCTCGCGATGGGGCGCCGAGCGGCCGCACCGCTCCCCTCCACTGGCTCTCGTGGCGAGATCTGCCGCTACGAGAGGACGCTCGTCATGCAGCACACCGCTCCCGCCGTTCGGCCGCCCACGGCCCGCGACGCCAAACGTGCCGGGATCACCGCCTTCGTCGGCACCACCATCGAGTGGTTCGACTTCTACATCTACGGCTCCGCCTCCGCGCTCGTCCTCGGCAAGGTCTTCTTCGCCGACGTCCCGCCCGCGGTCGGCACGCTGGCCGCGTTCGCCACCTTCTGGGTCGGGTTCCTCGCCCGCCCCCTCGGCGGCCTGATATTCGGCCACTACGGCGACCGCCACGGCCGCAAGAAGGCCCTGATCACCACGCTCGTCATGATGGGTACGGCCACCTTCTGCGTCGGACTGCTGCCCGGATACGCGCAGATCGGCGCCGCCGCCCCGGTCCTCCTCGTCCTGCTGCGCATGGTCCAGGGCGTCGCGATGGGCGGGGAGTGGGGCGGCGCGGTGCTCATCGCCACCGAGTACGCCCCGCCGAAGCGGAAGCTGCTCTACGGAGCCTTCGCCCAGCAGGGCTCCCCGGTCGGCAATCTCCTCGCGACGCTCGCCTTTCTCGGCATCGCCAGGCTCCCGGACGCCGCCTTCGAATCCTGGGGCTGGCGCGTACCCTTCCTCGCCTCCGCCGTCCTCGTGGCCGTCGGCCTGGTCATCCGGCTGCGGCTGGCGGAAACCCCGGAGATGCTCGCCGTCCTGGAACGCAGGCAAACCGCCAAGCTGCCCATCAAGGTCGTGTTCACCCGCTATCCGCTGCTCGTCGCCCTGGGCGTACTCGCGGGCACCGCCGGCGTCGCGATCACCTACATCAAGACGACCTTCGCGCTCTCCTGGGCCACCTCCGACATCGGCTTCGACCGCACCACCTTTCTGACCGTCATCTCCCTCACCCTCGTGGTGCAGGTCGTGGTCCAGCCCTTCGGCGCCGTCCTGGCGAGCAAGTGGCCGGTGAAGAAGGCCGTGCTGTGGATGCTCATGCCCGAGTTCGTCGTCCTGCCGCTGATGTTCGTGCTCTGCGCCACCGGCAACTTCTGGCTCGCCGTCCTCGGGATGGGGCTGGCGACCTTCCCGCACGCCATGTACTACGCGGCGCTGGCGGGCATCCTCGCCCGGGTCTTCCCCGTCGAGGTCCGCTACACCGGAATGTCCCTGTCGTACCAGCTGTGCACCACGCTCTTCGCCGGGACCGCACCGATCGTCGCCCAGTACCTGCTCAGCGCCTCCGGCTCGATCTGGCCGGTCGTCGGCCTCGGCCTCGGCTACACCGCCGTGACCCTCCTCGGTGTGCTGCCCCTGCTGGCCCGCACCGGTGAACCTTCCCCCGCCGTCACCGCCCGCGCCGCCACACCCGTCTGAGCCGCCTCGCTCGCCTCACCTGCCTCGGTCGCCTCACCTGCCTCACCCGCCTCACCGCCGCACCCGCCTCGCCTGACAGGAGAACCGTCCGTGAACCACGCCGACCAGGACCCCGCCCTGCGCCCGCTGCTCGACCGGCTCCTGTCCGCCGAGGACCGCGCCCGAGTGGAACCGCTGCTCACCGAACTCGGTGAACTCGCCGCCGGTGAGCTCGACCGGCAGGCCGCGCTCGCCGATGCCAACCCGCCGAAGCTGCGCCAGTACGCCCCGGACGGTGAACGCGTCGACGAGATCGAGTACCACCCGGCGCACGACCGGGTGGCCTCGATCGCGTACGAGCGGTTCGGCCTCGCCGCGATGTCGCACCGCCCCGGCGTCCACGGCTGGCCCACCGCGATCCCGCACACGGTCAAGTACGCACTCTCCTACCTATACGTCCAGTCGGAGTTCGGCATGGCGTGCCCGCTGTCGATGACCGACTCCGCCGCCCGTGTCCTGCGCCTGTTCGACCCGGAGCGGTACGCCGAGGAGATCACCGCCCTGTCCTCCACCGACCATGAACTCCGCGCCACCGGAGCGATGTTCATGACGGAGCAGCAGGGCGGTACGGATGTGGGTCTCACCCGGACCCTCGCCACCGACCACTGCACACACTGGACGCTCACGGGCAAGAAGTGGTTCGCCTCCAATCCGGCCGCCGATGTGATACTCACGCTCGCCCGCGTCCCGGGGCAGGGCGCGGGCACGCGCGGGCTCGGCATGTTCCTCGTCCCGAGGCTGCGCCCGGACGGCAGCCGCAACGCCATCCGTATCGACCGCCTGAAGGACAAGCTCGGCTCGCGGTCCATCGCGAGCGCCGAGGTCTCCCTCGATGAGGCGTATGCCACCCCGGTCGGCGAACTCACCGGCGGATTCCGCCAGATGGCCGAGATGGTCAATGTCTCCCGCCTCTCCAACGCCATGCGCGCCACCGCTCTGATGCGACGCGCCGTCCGCGAGTCCATCGACCACACCCGCGTCCGCGAAGTCTTCGGCAAGCCACTGTTCGAGCAGCCCCTGATGCGCGCCACCCTGCTGCCGATGGTGGTCGACGCGGAGGCCGCACTCGGCCTCGTGCTCGAGGCGGCCGCCCGTCTGACCGAGGCCGACAACGGGTCGGCCGCCGCCCGGGACCTGATCCGGGTCCTCACCCCACTCGCCAAGTACACGCTGTGCAAGCGCGCCCGCACCGTCACCGGCGAGGCGATGGAGATCCGCGGCGGCAACGGCTACATCGAGGACTGGGTCAACCCGCGCCTGCTGCGCGACGCCCACCTCGGCTCCATCTGGGAGGGGTCGTCGAACGTGATCGCGCTCGACGTGCTGCGCTGCATGCGCCGCCGGAGTGCCCACCACACCCTCGCCGACACCTACGGGACCGACCGCCTCGCCGACCGCTGGAAGACCCTCCGCGAGAAGGGGGACCGGCTCCTGGAACTCCCCGGGGAGGAAGCGGAGATGAGGATCGGCCGGATTGCCGGTGAACTCGCCCGCACCATCATGGCCACACTCCTCTTCGAGCAGGCCGAGTACGAGGCCGAGGCGACCGGCAACGGCCGCACGTTCCTGGTCGCCCACGCCTACCTTGCCCTGCTGAACGACCCGGACGCCCTCCCCCGCACCGCGCTGGACCACCTCGCCGAACTCGCCGACGGCGGCCGGGTGCCCCTCGCCCTGGTCCCCGCGCCCGGCGCCGGGCACGAGGCGACGGAGGCCACCCGTGTCTGAGCAGCCCGCGGCCGCCCCGCTCGCCGGGATCAAGGTCGTCGATCTGTCGAAGATCCTGGCCGGACCGTATGTGACGATGTCGCTCGCCGACCTCGGCGCCGACGTCATCAAGGTCGAACACCCCGATGGCGGCGATCCCACGCGCGGCTGGGGCCCGCCCTTCAACGGCCCCGACGCGACGTACTACTTGGCCGCCAACCGCGGCAAGCGCTCGGTGACGCTGGATCTGAAGTCGCCCCTGGGCCAGGAGGCCGTCCACCGGCTGCTGGCGACCGCCGACGTGGTCGTGGAGAACTTCCGCCCCGGCAGTTCCCTCGCTCGCGCCTTCGACTACAAGGATCTGTCCGCCCGCTACCCGCGCCTGGTGCTGCTGCACATCTCGGCGTTCGGCGACCACGGACCGCTGCGCGACGAGCCCGGCTACGACATGATCGCGCAGGCCTCGGCCGGCCTGATGTCGCTCACGGGCGAGCCGGACGGCCCGCCCGTCAAGGCCGGATACGCGATGGGGGACCTGGCCGCCGCCCTCTTCGGCCTCATCGGGGTGAGCTCCGCGCTCGTCGAACGGGAGCGCACGGGACACGGGCAGTACGTCACCACCTCGCTCTACGAGTCCCAGCTGGCCCTGCACATCAACTGGGCCACCGGCTACTTCGCGACCGGGGAGCGCCCCGGGCGCCTGGGCTCCGGCCATCCGAGCCTCGTCCCGTACCAGGCCTACCCGGCCGCCGACGGACACTTCGTGATCGCTGTCGGCAACGACGCGTTGTTCCGCCGGCTGTGCGAGGCGCTCCGCCACCCGCAATGGGTGGACGACCCGCGGTTCGTCACCAACCGAGATCGGGTGGCGAACCGCGCCGCCCTCAACGCCAAGCTCCAGGCCGTCCTGGTCGACGACACCGTGGCCCACTGGTGTGCCCTGCTGGGGAGCGAGGGCGTCCCGGTCACCCCCATCCGCCATCTCGACGAGGTCTACGACTGCCCACAGACCGAGGCGCTGGGCATGGTCCGGCACGTCGACCACCCCGCCATCGGGCCGCTGCGGCAGATCGCCTTCCCCGTCACCTTCCGCGGCGAGCGCCCACCGGTGCGCACCGCCCCGCCCACGCTCGGCCAGCACAGCCGCGACGTGTTCGCCGAACTCGGCTACGGCGAGGCCGAGATCGCCCGCCTGCTCAACCCCTCGAACCCGCACACACACCCACGCTCACACCCGCGAGGAGCCTGACCATGCCGTCCACCACGCTCGGCGCTGACCGCCCACGTCGCCCACCACTGACGTGGCGGCGCGAGGGGCAGGGTGGAGCAGGCAGGGCAGGCGGCCGGTCAGCCGCGGGGGCCGCTTCCGTGGTGGTAGCCGAGTTCGAGGTAGCGGGTGCGGGTGCTCCAGGAGCCGAGGTCGGGCGTGTTGGCCAGGACGTCGTGCCAGGGCTGGGCGCCGGGAGCGGCCGCCTCACCGGAAGCCGCCCCCTTGCCGGGGGCCGCCCTACCGGAGGGGTTCCCCTCGCCGTGCGCGGGCGGCGGATAGCCGGGGCGCCCGGCCCAGAGCCGCACTCCCGACCGCGCCTCGGACTCGCGGACCGGCTCCCACCAGCCCACCGAGAACATGCCGACGAGCTGGTGCATGGCGATGAAGCCGGCCACGCCGCCCTCGGGGTCCGTGGGGTCCGGGCGCTCGGTGAGGGCGTGCCACAGGATGCGCATGTTCGGCAGCCGCACCTCGGGCTGGAAGCGGTACACGAGCCGCTCCAGCCTGATCGAGCCGATGCGCGGTAGCTGTACCCGGGTGAGCGGGACGACCTCGCGCTCGCCGCCGGTCCAGGTCAGCCTCTTGTTGCGGCCCATGTAGCCGGGCTCGCTGAAGACCGTGGCGTGGAGGCGTTCCCTGCGATCAGGCCGGCGGTTGTGCAGCAGCCCCGCGACGGCGACGGCGCCGCCCACGGAAGCCAGGCCCGCCAGGAGGATTCTGGTCTTGCGCTTCATCGGGACGCGGCACCTCGCTTCTGACGGTACGGGCTCCTCCATCATGCGCCACCACGGCCCGTTGATCTACCGTCAGGGCCCGGTACCCCACCTGGGCAGACCCGCTCCAGCACCCGGCGGCACGGCCATCCGGCCTGCGACGGTACGAGATCGCGCGACTCCGCGACGGCCCTGCGCCGGGAACTGCCATGCTGAGCACGTCCGGTCCCATCCGCACACCTTGGAGGTCTTGATGCGTACGGGCGTCATCGTCGCCGCACACCCCGGTGTGGAGGACCTCGCCGTGCGGGCCGAGGAGATGGGCTTGCACAGCTTCTGGGTCTACGACACCCCGATGGTCCACGGTGACCCCTTCGTCGCCTTGAGCCTGTGTGCGAAGGCCACCAGCCGCATCAGGCTCGGCATCGGCGTGACCTCACCGGCCCTGCGCTCGGCCCCGGCCGCCGCGAGCGGGCTCGCCAGCCTCAACGCCCTGGCACCGGGCCGGATCATCTGCGGGGTCGGCACCGGAAACACCGCCCGGCGCACCCTGGGCATGCGGCCGACCACGGCGGCCAGGCTGGAGAACTTCATCGCCGCACTGCAGGACCTGTGCGCCGGACGTTCGACGGAGTATCGCGAAGGTGACCGGGTCCGCGACATCCGGTTCCTGCACACCGGGGGGCACGTGAACACCGCCGACCCGATCGAGTTCATCGTGGCCGCGCTGCTCGGACCGAAGGCCGCCGCCGTCGCCGGCCGCCGCGGCACCGGCCTCATCTCCGTAGGCCTGCTGGACCCCACCGCCTGGCACGCGCTTCACGACGCCCGCCGCCACGCCGCCCAGGCCACACCCCATGCCCCCGACTCCCACCCGGACTCCCGGGCGGACTCCTACGTGGTCACCTCGCTCCACCTCCTCGACGAGGACGAGGATCCCCACGGCGACCCGGCCCGGGACGCCACAGGCCACCTCGTCATGTCGCTACTGGCCTTCGCCGCCGACACACCCGCCTTCGCCGGGCAACTCGGCCCCGAGGAAGGCGAGGCGGTGCGGCGGCTCCTCGACCGGCGCGGCACCACCTCCACCGCACCGGACCGGCACACCAAGCTCTACCCCAACTACCTCGAACGCATCGCACCACGCGACCGCGACCTGGTCCTGCCCTCGTTGATGAACACCCTGGCCCTGGTCGGCACCCGCGACGACCTCCTCACCCGTATCACCGCCCTGGAACAGGCCGGCATCGACGAACTCCTCATCCAGCCGGTGATCGACCCGCCCGCCGAGATGGCCCAGCTCGCGAAACTCCTCACCTGAGCGGACCCGATCCACGGATTTCCCAAGCCGGCTGCAGGGGCCCGGCGCGGCTTAGAAAACCGGACTCGGCGCGAGAGCAAAACCGAAGAGATCCTTCGGATCATCCGGGTCGGCAACAAGATCGATCTCCTCGCACAGAGGACTGCCGCTGACGCTTTCATACAGGTACCGCAGGGCCGAGTAGTCTTCAATCGCGAATCCGACCGAATCGAAGACGGTAATGTCGTTTCCGGTGGTCCGCCCTGCCGCCTCACCCGCGAGAACCTTCCACAGAGGAGTCACCGGAAACGTTTCGGGTAGCGCCTGGATCTCCCCCTCGATACGCGTCTGGGGCTCGAATTCCACGAACACCGTACTGCGGCGCAGGATCTCTGGATCCAGTTCAGTTTTTCCAGGGCAGTCGCCGCCGATCGCGTTGACGTGGACCCCTGGGGAGACATCCGCGCTGTACAGCAATGTCGCATGTGTCTTGTCCGCGGTGCACGTCGTGATGATCTCCGCGCCCCGAACTGCCTCCTTCCCGGAGGGGCATACCTGAATATCGAATCCGAGGGGGGTCAGATTACGCACGAACTTTTCCGTGGCACGGTCATCCGTGTCATAGATTCGAAGCCGTCGGATGCCGAGAAGCTCACGGAAGGCAATGGCCTGGAATTCGGACTGGCTTCCGGCTCCGACCATGGCCATGACCGTCGAATCCTTTCGGGCCAGCGCACGAGCCGCCATAGCCGATGTGGCGGCAGTCCGTAGCGCCGTCAGTATGGTCATCTCAGCGACGAAGACAGGGTATCCATTGTGAACATTGGCCAGCACACCAAAGGCGGTAACCGTTTGGTACCCGCGCGCGGGATTGAGTGGGTGCCCATTGACGTACTTAAAGCTATAAAGGTCCGGGTCTGCGATCGGCATCAATTCCATGACACCGAACGGCGTATGGCTGGCCACGCGCTCCGTCTTGTTGAACACCGGCCACCGCCGAAAGTCCTCCTCTATTGCCTCCGCCATCCCGGTCAGGGTCGGGGCGATTCCCTGCGTGGTAAGCCAGCGAATCATGTTCTTCACACCGACGAAGCCGGTCATCGGAGGATCACCTCTCAACTGCTGTTCGGGAGTCTCTTGGCGGGCAACACGGGCAGGTCAATCAGGGCGGCACAGACTCATGCAGACAGAGTGACCGGACGGCAGCAGCAAGGGAACCCTGCAAACATCTGGATGTCGCCATACTCGCTATGGTGGTCGTTGGCTACATCTCGCCCTGTGCCGGTCCCCGCCTCACTCTTCGGTCCAGACATCGTAGATTTCACTCAACGATGCGAACCACGCGCCATCGTGCGCGGCGACGTGCTCGATGAAACGCTCAAGTGCGGTGATGTGGTGCGCTCGCCCGATGCACTGCGGATGGGTCGTGAGACACAGAACCCCATTCGGCTCGTTCGCGTAGGCATAGTCGAACTGAGCGATCCATTGCTCGAGCAGCGCGTTGATCGGAGTGAAGCCCGAGTTCATTCCGGGCACGTACTCGGTCGGCGGGAAATCGTCGAGATACCAGGACACCGGAAACTCGAGGAACCTGGCCGGCTCCCCGAAGGTATTTCCGTTCTCTCGGTCGAGGGTGACCACGGGCCGTGGGTGATACGGCTGAAAGTCGCGCCCCATCAGGGACGAATCCCAGTCGAATCCGAACTCGTCGAGCAGGGTTGGGGTCAGCGCGGTGAAGTCCCATGCCGGGGAACGGTAACCGCGAGGCCGCACGCCGACGTACTTCTCATGGTGCTGTAGTGTCACCTTCATCAGTCGCCGTTCCTCTGCCGGATCCAAGGTGGGAACAGCCTCGTGGTAGCATCCGTGCGCGGCAATCTCGTGGCCCGCATCGACGATTGTCCGGAATTGTTCGGGGAATGTCGCCATCGTATGGGTTGGCGTACAGAAGGTCGCCCGGATATCGTGGCGTCGCAACAGATTGAGGATACGAGGTACGCCGACCTCGGCTCCGAACTCGCCCCGTGATAGATACGATGGGCTGGTTAGGTTGAACGATCCCATCCAGGCTGCGTGGGCGTCGAAATCAGCTCCGATATTCACAGCAAAACGCTTACCTTCGGGCAAATTGAGCGGCATAGCAACTTCCGTTCATCAATCCCTGTGGACAGTTTGAACTACAGGGTGGTTCGATCATCAGGAGGACATCGGTGGAAGACAGCACCCCGCTGCGCATACCTGGCCTGACGCAGTCCGTGACCATACGTACCGACTGCTGGGGGATCCCACACATTGAGGCGTCGTCCGCGGACGACGCCTTCCTCGCTCAAGGCTGGGTAGCCGCGCGAGACCGGCTGTTCCAGCTGGACTGGTGGCGGCGGCGCGGTCTCGGCCGCACCGCGGAGGTGCTGGGAGCACACTACGTCGAAAGAGACCGTGCCGCGAGGCTGTTCCTGTATCGAGGCGATATCGATGAAGAGTGGGCCGCATATGGGCCGCGGGCCCGCTCCGCGGTCACCCGCTTCGTTGCAGGAGTGAACGCCTGGATCGCGGCCACAGAGCGAGACCCTGGGTTGCTGCCCCCGGAGTTCACCGAACTCGGGTATCGGCCGGCTCTCTGGGAGCCTGAGGACGTTGTCCGGCTCAGGTCGCACGGCCTCTACGGCAACCTGGAACAGGAAGTCGCGCGCGCGGTGACCCTGCGCGAGTTCGGTGCAGAGGTGGAGGGCTTGCGCAGACGGCGGGAGCCTGCGGTCTCACTGTCGGTTCCAGAGGGGCTTGATCTGGCTGCCGTCGACCCACACGTCCTCGATACCTACCGACTTGCCATGGGTCCCGTCGCGACGCACCCGGCGCCGACGCGCACCCTTGAAGGGAGCAACAACTGGGTCGTCGCCGGAGGGCGCACCAAGTCCGGGCGTCCGCTGCTGGCCAACGATCCACATCGAGCGATGTCGTTGCCGTCACTGCGCTACCTGGTTCATCTCAGCTGCCCCGAGTTCGACGTGATCGGTGCTGGGGAGCCCGCGCTGCCCGGGATCTCCATCGGACACAACGGCGCAGTCGCGTTCGGGCTCACGATCTGGGCGGTCGATCAGGAGGATCTCTACGTCTACGAGCTCCATCCGGACGACGACTCGCGATACCGGTACGGCGACGGCTGGGAGTCAATGGAGGTGGTGCATGAGCGGATCCCGTCGCCCGACGGCGACCGGGAGGTCGAGCTTCGTTTCACCCGGCACGGCCCGGTCATTCACTCCGACGCGGCACGTGGCGTCGCACACGCGGTACGCGCCGCGTGGCTCGAGCCCGGCACCGCGCCGTACCTGGCAAGCCTGAACTACCTCGACGCGGGCGACGGTGCTGCTTTTGTATCCTCCCTGGATCCATGGCGGGCGCCCGGCGTGAACCATGTGTTCGGCGACGCCGACGGCCGGATCGGCTGGTGCCCACGGGCGTTGGTTCCGATCCGCCCGAACTGGAACGGTCTGTTCCCCGTGCCCGGGGATGGCCGCTATGAGTGGGCCGGGTTCCGGGAGGCCCGCGAGTTGCCCACCGTCGTCGATCCGGCCAGGGGCTGGGTGGCGACCGCCAACGAGATGAACCTTCCCGAGGACGGGTCTTGGGACCCTGTTCCTGTCTCCTACGAGTGGTACCCGCCGTTCCGGGCGCAGCGACTGAGTGAAGTACTCGGCGCGGACACGCATTGCGATGTGGCGGGGTCAATCGCGCTGCAGAACGATGATCTCAGCATCGTCGCACGCAGCGTCTGCTCCCTTCTCCCCGCCGGTGGCGGGGACGACGACCCGGACATCAGCGCCGGGCTCACCCGGCTGCACGACTGGGACTACCGGATGGGCACCGACTCGGCCGCCGCGGCGTTGTTCGAGACGTGGCTGCGGGGACCGTTGCGTGAACGTCTCTACCGGGACGCGCTGCGTCCACTGGTTCCGCACGACCGGCTCGAGGCAGCTCTCGCGTGGGTGCTGCCGGACGATTCGCTGTCCGGTGACATGACGGTGCAGACCGAGTTGCTCAACGCCTGTGAGGACCGGACGCGGGTTCTCGTGGAGACGCTGGGGCTTGCCGTGCGCCGGTGTCGGGAGCGGTTGGGCGACGACCCCGCCACTTGGTCCTGGGGCCGGCTGAACACGTCGCTTCTGCGGCACCCGCTTTCGCAGCATGCCGACGAAAGCCTTCCGTGGCTGCGGATCGGGCCGCGGCCCAAGGCCGGCGGTCCCGAGACGGTCGGCGTCGCGGTGCGGGATCCAGGGACTGGTGTGCAGACGACGGGCGCCAGCGTTCGGTTCGTCGTCGATGTCGGGAACTGGGACGCGAGCGTTGCGATCAACACCCCGGGCCAGTCCGGTGATCCGCGCAGCTCGCACTACGACGACCTCTACGATCTTTGGCTCGCCGGCGAGGTCTTCCCGCTGCTCAGCTCCCCCGAGGCAGTCCGCGCCCACACCGAATCGAGCCAGACCTTGCGTCCGTGAGTACCTGCTGCCGCGGCCGGCGGGACGCGGCGTCGATCACCAGCCGCTCGCATGACGAATGGCCGCTCGGTCAACGGCTCGGCCGCACAATCCGGCAGTCGAGGAGATGTTCACGATGGAGCCCCGCCCCGCCCGGCGCATCGAGGGCGCGACGGCGCGTGCGGCGAGTATCGGCGCCAGCTGGTTGACCCGGTACAGCAGGTCGAGTTCTCGTGGGTCGGAAGTGGTGATGTCGCCGACCCGGAACACTCCCGCGTTGTTCACCAGGGCGGTGACCTCGCCGAGGTCGTGGGTCGTGCCCTGGACGAGTCGATCCCACATCCGCGGATCGGACACGTCGCCGACGACAGCCGTCCCGTCGCACAGTTCCGCGACTTCATGGCCGGGCCATACCTGCGCGTCGTCTTTCGTCATGTCGCCCGGTACCCCCCGTCGACGTGCAGCACAGTGCCGGTTACGAAAGAGGCCTCGGGCGCGGCGAGGAACGCGACCGCCGATGCGACTTCGCCGGGAACCCCGCCGCGGCGCATCGGGGTGGCGTCGATGTAGCTCTGGTTGAGTTCGCGCGGCTGCAGCGCGGTGAGCGGAGTGTCGATCCAGCCCGGTGCCACGGCGTTGACTCGCACACCGCGGTCGGCGTAGCTGACAGCGGCGTTGCGGGTCATGCCGACTACCGCGGCCTTGCTGGCGTGGTAGGCGGAGTTCCCGGCGACCGCATGGGTCGCGAAGATCGAGGCCACGTTGACGATCGCACCGCGACCGGCGTCCAACATCCCTGGCAGAACGTGCTTCATACCCAGATAGGTCCCGCGTTGGTTGACATCGATGACGCGGTCCCACTCCTCGGCGTCGAGTTCGTGGTACCACTGCGAACCGCCCGTGCCGGCGTTGTTGACGAGAACGTCCACCCGACCGTGCTCGGCTCGCACCTGATCGATCGTCCTGATCCAGGCCGCCTCGTCGGCCACGTTGAGCCCTTCGATGGTCGCGGAGGCGGTGAGGTCGGTGCCGACCACGGCTGCCCCCTCCTGGGCCAGCCGGTCGGCGGTGGCCTGCCCGATGCCGCTTGCGGCGCCAGTGACGATGGCGACCATTCCCTGGAATCGGTTCATCGCGTGACTCCACAGTATTCGATTGCTGTCACGGCCATTACCTTCGCGACTCCGATGAGGGAGTCGATGTCCACCCACTCATCGACCCCGTGTGCGTCTGCGCCGCAGGGACCGAAGATCACCGGGTCCGCACCCTCGTAGAACGCGCCATCGCAGACCGCGGGGAATCCGGTGACCCGGCCCGGGAGCCCGTGGCGGGCACTCTGCCGGAGGATGCCGCGGACCAGGGGGCCCTCCGGATCGGTGTTGAACTCGGGGAAATGGAGTCCGTACAGGTCCCACTGGACCTCCGGCGGGTGCTCGCGCAGCCAAGGATCCATCATGGCCCAGTGGTGTACGAAGTCCTCGAATTCCCGCCGTACCTGCTCGGAGGTCTCGGTGGGCAGGTACTTCAGGTCGAAGTCGATCGTGGCGACATCCGGAGTGGTGGCCGGGTTGGTGACCGATGTGGGCAGGCCGTTCGGTCCCATGCCGACCCCGGCGTGCACCACGCTGGGGCTGATCGTGGTGATGCCCGGCGGGAGCAGGGGATGAAACTTGCGCTGCCCCCAGGACCGCTCCAGGTGGGCGACCGCACCGATGAAGCGAGTCGCGAGTTCGGCGGCGTTCACACCGGGTCGGGTGCGGTCCGGATCATGGGGCTGCGGGTAGATGTCGTTGTAGCGCCATCCCGCATGCGCACCGAGTCCGCGCAGCGTGACCCGTACCCACTCCAGGCCGGGCTGGCAGACCATCACGTCAGTCTGCGTCGGTTCAGCCACGATGACCGCGGACGTTCGGGGCGTTCCGTCGAGCAGTGCACGAGTCCCGAATCCGCCGGCTTCCTCGTCGACGACACTGTGGATTTCCAGGCGGCCGGCGAGTTCGATGCCGCAGGCGGCCAGTGCGCGGACCGCGCCGATGGCCGCGCCGAGCCCTCCCTTCATGTCGTAGCTGCCGCGGCCGTAGATCCGTCCGTCGCGTACCGCCGCCTCGAATGGCCCGGTGGTCCAGGCGTCGACGTCGCCGCTCGGGACAACGTCGATGTGCCCGTTGATTGCCAGGCTGTTCCCGTCCTCGCCGACCTCGCCGTCCAGCCGTCCGACGACATTGGGCCGATCGGGGAAGGCTTCCGCGGTGGAGACGGCCATGTTGGCGTCGGCCAGCAGGCTGCCGACGAGCTGCTGGCATTCGTCCTCGCGATTGAGGTCCTCGGCCCGTTCGAACTTCGGGTTCACGGTCGGTATTCGCACCAGGTCGCGCACGATTCCGACGAGCCGGTCGCGATCTCGCTCGATCTGCTCGACGACCCGGTTGATCGCCTGTTCCTGTGTCATGTCCTCTCCTTTGTTCCTTCGATTGCCCGCATGGGCATCAGGCGGGCGGTGACGGCGTATCCGATCGCGGACAGGAGTGCGGTGGCCGCGACCGGAATCGTCCAGTCGGGCAGCAGGAAGTAGATCCCTAGACCGATGACGATCCAGGCGAGCGCCAGGACGTTGACGCCTCCGACGTAGCGGTAAGGGCCCTGCGGATCGAACAGCGCGGCAACGTCGATCTTGCCGCGCTTGAGAACCAGGTAGTCGGCAACGATCACGCCGGAGACGGGGCCGAACACACTCCCGATGGCGCCGAAGGCTTCGTTGACGTCATTGACGACCGCGGGCATGGCCGCCAGGAGGGTGCCGGCCACCGCGATGGCGAGGGTCGACCAGAAGCGGCCGAGGCGTGTTGCCAGGTTCGCCAGCGACAGGCCGCCCGTGTACAGGTTCAAAACGTTGATCGTCCAGTTGTCGAGGACGAGCACGATGAGCACCATCAGCAGGGTCCATGTACCGGCCCCGAGCTCCGGGATGATCTCGAAAGGATTGCTTTTCTCGCCGAGCGTGGCCGCGGCGGCGTACGCGCCGAAGAATCCGGCGCCCGCGGTGCCGATGACGGCCGCCGCCATGGTGCCGATCCACATGTGCTTACGGGAGCGGGTGTACCGGCAGTAGTCGGCCGCGTCGGTGACCTGGCTGAACCATCCGGCGGCGATGGTGTTCACCCAGACCGCGACAACTGGCCACTCCCAGCCGACCTCGCCCTTGTAGGCGAATACCTCGCCCGGGGAGAAACCGGGAGCGTCATGCCCGGCCATGACGACGAGCAGATAGCCGAGGATGACGACCTTCAATGGGAAGGCTATCTTCGACAGCCACTTGAGAGAGTTGTAACCAAACAGTGCGACGACGGCCTGGAACACCGCGAATACGACGCTCACCAGGATCAACGACAGATCGACGCCGAAGAGCTGAGCCAGTACCGCTTTGATGCCCAGTGCGCCCGCCAGCGTTTGGAAGGCGAAGAAGAAGGCCGACGAGACGGCGCGCAGCGCCGAGAGGATCCAGCGTGACAGGGAAATGCCGAGGAAGGCACGCGTCGACACGATGCCGGGCAGTCCGTAATCAACTCCGACCGTGCCCATGATGGTGTAGGCCACGAAGGTGATCACGATGGCGAAGACCTGCGCGAAAACGGCGGCCCAGAACGAGAGGCCGGCGACGACGGAGAGTCCGCCGATGAGGATCAGTCCTGGGTTGAGAAGGACGTTGATGAGGATCTGAAACAGATCCCACCAGCCGACCGTCCTTTGCTCGAGCGGCACCGGCTCGACACCGTGCTGTTCGACACCGCGCGGCTGGCGAACCGCGTCGGCCTGGCCGTCCGGGGCACGTCCGGTCGTGTCGTCAGCGGGCTCTTTCAGGGGATTTCTCGAGTTCATGGAAACTCCTCATGACGCCTGAGAAGGATCGGCGATCCGGATCGGTCTCGGCCCGTAACTCAGGTGAAGGATGCGCTGGGTCAGCGGTTGCCGTGCGGCTTCTCAGCCTGATGCCGCTGCCGAGAGGTAGCCGGCGAGCATGGCCATCGCCACGTCGTGGACCGCCTGGTCAGGGGGCAGGAATGTCGCGCCGTGCAGGCGTGCGCGGTCGCCCGCGTCGACTCCTACGAACATCATCAGGCCGGGGACTTCTTCGGACAGGAAGGAGAAGTCGTCGGACCCGAAGGAACGCAGAGGCTTGGCCGGGGTGAGGCCTAGTTCCTCGACGAGGCCCAGGGTGCGGTCGGCGATGGCGGGATCGTTGCACAGTACGGGTTCTCCGCGCTCGATCTTGATCTCGGCCCGGCATCCGTGGGCTTGCGCCAGGTGCCGCGCGACTTCCGAGAGCCGCTGATGGAGGTGGTTCTGCGTGGTCCGCGACACGCTGCGCAGCGTTCCCGTGGCGACCGCGCGGTCGGGCACCACGTTGGGGGCGGTGCCGGCGGCGAGGGTGGAGACGCTGACGATGGCCCCTTCGACGGGGTCGACGCCCCGGCTGACGAGGTGTTGAAGGTCCACGACGATGCTGGCGAGCGCCAGGACGGGGTCCCGGGTCAGGTGCGGGTAGGCGGCGTGTCCGCCGGCTCCCGCGACGGTGACGGAGAACTCGTCGGCCGCGGCGTTCACCGGGCCCGGGGTGGCGGCCACCACACCGCCACGCAGCGTGGGCTGGACGTGGGCCCCGATGACGGAGGTGACTTCGTGCCGTCGGAAGACTCCGGACCGGGCGATGTCCTGGCCTCCTGAGGGGTAGCTCTCCTCTCTCGGCTGGAGCACCGCGAGCAGTGGCGGCAGGCCGGGCATGCGTGCGACCGCGCGTGAGAGGGCGACGAGTGCGGCCATGTGGACGTCGTGCCCGCACGCGTGCATGCGGCCGGCCCGCGCCGAGGCCCACGGCACGCCCGTCTCTTCGGTGACGGCCAAGGCGTCCAGCTCTGCCCTGACCGCGATGGCCGGGCCCGGCCCGCCGACCCGGATCGCGGCGCCCGTCTCCGCGACGTGTTCCGCGTTGTCGCGAGATATGCGGCCGAGGCCGTGCGCCCCCATGGCGGACAGGACGAGATCGCGTGTGGATGCCTCCTGACCGGTGAGGTCCGGAGCTGCGTGAAGGTCGCGGCGCAGGCTGGTAGCCGCGGGCAGTTCGTCGAGCAGGGCGCTTGCCAGGTCGGCCGGGCGGATGGTGTCGGACGTGGACCGTGCCGCTGTCGCGTCGGTCAGTTCGGCGCCGCTCATTCGGCCCTCCCGGAGGGTCTCAAGGGCGGTATCGGTCTTGTTCACGTTGGTCATGCTCTTTCGTTCCGAGGTGGGGCACGGTCGGCCGCTCGTCTTCGGTGAAGATGTCGCCCTCGATACGGTCGTAGGCGGCGACCCGTTGCCGGCCGGTCTCGCCGGTCCGCTCGACGACCGCGGCGATGAGCGTCTCCACGACGGCGACCGCCGGGGTGAGGGAGTCGAACGGTGAGGGCGACCGCACTTGGGCGGGCAGGACGGCGTCCGCCACGGCTACGGCGGGTGAGAGCCAGGGATCGCTACAGAGAATGATCTTGGCTCCCCGTGCGGCGCAGTCCCGGGCGAAGGCGACGGTCTCGCGCTGGTAGCGGCGGTAGTCGAAGACGACCACGACGTCCCTGCGGCCCGCGTCAAGGAGGTAGGCACCTTTGGCCGTCGAGGACAGGTGCCGGACGCCGGGGCGTAGTTGCTGGAGGTGGGCGGCGAGGTAGGAGGCGAGGACTGTGCTGAACCGCCCGCCCAGGGTGGCGATGCGGCGCCCGGGGTCGGCCAGGAGGTCTGCTGCGCGCAGCAGTTCGTCCGGCGCAAGCCGGCGGAGTGTGCTCGCCGTGGACTCCATGAGCACCTCGCGGGAGCGTGCCACCACGTCCTGGCCGGTGTCATGGCGCGCCTCGGCGTACTGGGCGACGGGAGAGGCGTAGCGCTCCTGGGTCTCCCGTTTCAGTGCCTGCTGCATCTCCGGGTAGCCCTCGTAGCCGATGCGTTGGGCGAGGCGGAGGACTGTGGCGGTGCTGGTCTGGGCCTGCCGGGCGACGGCGGAGAGAGGTTCCAGGCCGCTGGTGGGATATCCGGCGAGGAGCACGCGGGCGACCCGCTTTTCGGCCCGGGGAAGGGTATCGAGGTGCGCGCGCAGTTGGGCGGCGACGGAGGGCGACTCGGGCGGGCGGTTCATGTCACGGACCGGGCGGCTGGTCGTGGGGCGTCCCGTCCTGCTTGTGGTCGACGTGGAGCGGAATGACGGCGACGCCGACCGCGGGGCCGGTCACCCTCCAGTTGCGTGACATGGAAACTCCTCGGGCTTGAGGCGATATCTGCTGTATGACAGGGCGTGCGGATGCTCGGTAGAGCACCACTGAGCAGCGGTTTTCCGCTGTGTACCGTGGCTGCGGCCTAAGAGAGGTCGACTCAGGCGAGCCGGTATACGCGCTCGGCGTTGGACCGGCCGATCAGTGTGGCCACGCGCGCCGCGTCGGCCGTCGACCATTCGCCGGCGTGCACCCAACGTGAGAGCGCTGCCGCCATCCCCTTACGCCACAGCAGGGCTCCCAGGTAGTGGAGCTCGGGCGGCCCCCACGCGTCCGAGGAATAGAGGATCTTGGTGAAGGGAGCCAGCTCCAGGCTCTCCGCCACCACGCCGGGTGATGCGGCACCGGTGTGGTTCACCGCGAGACCGACGTCGAGGTACACATGCGGGAACACCTGGGCAAGGAAACCGGCGTTGCGGTGAAAGGGGTAGCAGTGCAGCAGCATCACGGCGGCGCCTGTGGGCTCGACCGCCTTGATCCACGGCGCCAGCAGCAGCGGGTCGCAGCGGTGAAGCTCCAGGTCGGCGTCCCCGTAGCCGGTGTGGAGCTGGAGGGGCAGACCGGTGTCGGCGCCTTCCCACAGCAGCATGCGCAGCAGTACGGGGTCACTGACGCGGGCAGGTACGCCCGTCTCCAGCTCGGCCAGCCAGCGCGCCGCGGCCTTCTGCACCTCACGCGGTGACGGCCGCTCCGGGTCGATGTCGAAGCCGTACCGGTAGGCGACGATCGACTTCAGACCTCGGATGTGCGGCACCGCGTCGGTGAGCGCCTGGCGGAAGTCCGTGAGCAGCGCCTGCGCGGTCGCGCCGGCGGCGACGGACTCCAGCAGGCTCTCCAGGCGGAGAATCTCGGAGACCTGTTCGTCGCGTCCGCCGGACAGCCGGTCCAGCGGCAGCAGGAGGTCGCCCTTGAAGCCGGTGTCCACGAGCCAGTGGTCGACGCCCGCCGCCCGGAGGAAGGTGTCCGCCACCTCTTCCTCCGGCCGTGCTGTGCGGGCAGCCCAGTAGTCGTCGGCCGGGGCGTGGGCGTCGAGGCCGAGCAGAGGTGCGCAGTGGGCGCGGATGGCGAAGCCGAGCTGGGAGTCGAACTGCGTGGTGCCGGCGGGGCCGGGACGGTCGGCCTCCGTGATGAGGAGTTCGAACGCGGCCCGGTCGGGTGTGGCGGCCAGGGTGGAATGGACGTGGTGGTCGACGAGCCGCAGCTGTGCCAGCTCGTCCGTCAGGTCAGTGGACACGGGAGACCTCCTCACACAGTGTGCTGGGGTCGAGGTCGTGGACATGCTCGATCTCAGCGCGCTTGACGGATGTGAAGGTGTCCAGCAGGTGGGGGTGGAACCAGTCGGCGACGACGGTGTCCTTCTCCAGCTCCGCGAGGGCCTCGGTGAGGCTGCCGGGCAGGGCGGGCACGCCGGCGAGGTCTTCCTGTGTTGCGCCTTCGGGCCACGGGTGCGGGCTGTCATAAGTCTCTGTGATGCCCTGCAGGCCGGCGCGGATGAGTACGCCGAGCGTGAGCCAGGCGTTGGCCGTGGCGTCCGCGGCACGGTACTCGAGGTTGTACTGCTCGGCCGCCCGGCCTCCGCCGAGGCTGCTGGTGGGGCAGATCCTCAGGAGAGCCTCGCGGTTGCGCTCGCCGAGGAAGATTCCTCCGACGCTCCACCGGTGGGGCCGCAGGCGCAGGAACGAGGCGGGGCTGGCGGCTGTGATGGCCGACAGGGCTGGGGCGTGGTTGAGCATTCCGGCCGCGAAGCGGCTCCCGAGTTCGGAGAGTCCTCCCGGACGGGCGGGGTCGTACAGGGCGGGCCGGCCGGCCGCGTCGCGCAGCGAGAGGTGGACGTGCACGCCGTTGCCGCTGCCGTCGGGGTCGGGCAGGGGGGCGAAGGTGACCTGGCGGCCGTGGCGGCGGGCGAGGTCACGCACCACCTCCTTGAGCAGGATGGCGCGGTCCGCGGCCTGGAGGGCGTCCGTGGGACACAGCGTGATCTCGAACTGGTCGGCTCCGTACTCCGGCAGCCAGTTCTCCGGCTCCAGGCCCAGTTCCCCGAGCTCCTGGAGCAGTTGGCTGCCGAACGGCTCCGCGCCGCGGTATCGCTCGAACGAGAACGGCGCCGTGGGCCGCAACCCGCCCAGAGTGAACTCGTGTTCGAATGAGGCGACGACATCCAGCCCGGTGGCCTGCTTGAAGTCGTCCAGTGCGGAGCGGGCGAAGACCCTCGGACAGCACTCCCACGGGCGTCCGTCGGGGTATACCTGCTCGGCGAGGCAGAGGCCGGCGCCCGGCAGTCCGCCCGAAGGGGGCAGCCGCACGCGGGAGGCGGGAACGGGCAGGAGTCGCAGGTCCCCGACGGAGCCGAATACGTTCGGCGCGATCTCTCCGAAGGAGGTGATGGCGAGGTCTGCGGGCACCCAGCCGACACCCCGGCGCAGCACCGCCTCTTCCTCACTGGCGGGTACGGCTCGTCCGCGGGTGATGGCGGCGAGATCGCTGGTGGCGATGAACAGCGGGGGCGATGCGGTCATGTTCCAGCCTCTGCAAGTCGTGTATGAGCCAACGGCTGAACATGAGTGATACATGCGTTACATCTAGCGGTCAATACGTGGAGCTGAAACTTTCATTACAGACGCTTCAGTGAACGTCTCACTTCACGAACCATAGGTAGCGGTGTTAGCGTAATGAACGTTTCATCGAGTGCGACAGCCGAGCCATGCGCTCCCCCGTCGCTGTCGTCCGGCGGAAGCTCCTGATCCGCCGGTTAATCGTCGAGCGAGACGGACTCGATGAGCGTCAGCCGTGCGCGGCCGCCCTCACCCAGAGCGCCCGCCACGCCTGCCACCAGGCTCTCGGTGACGGCCATCGCCACCACCAGCGAGTCGAACGGAGATGCCGACTGCACCCGGCACGGCAGCACCACCTTGGAGACCTTGGCGATCGGCGAGAGCCAGTTGTCCGTCATCAGGGCGACCGTCGCACCCCGCCGGCTCACCGCTTGAGCGAGACGGAGGTTGGCATCGGTGTAGCGCCGGTAGTCGAACATCACGAAGACGGACTGCGTGCCGGCGTCCGCCACGGCCACCAGACGGTCGGCCTCGTCTTCACCGACCATGCGGACGCCGGTCCGCAGCAGCCGCAGATGAAGAAGGAGGTAATCGGCCAGCACGTGGCTGAAACGCCCGCCGACCAGGCACACCGCGCGGCTGGTGTCGCTCAGCAGGTCCACCAGGGCACTGAACTCCGACTCGGGGATCCCGTCGTAGGACGCGTCGATCATGTCGACAAAGGCCTGCCGGGTCCCGCGCAGGATGCCCTGCGGGTAGGCGGGAGGCTTCTCCTCGTACTGGACCAGGGGCGATCCGCCCTCGCTGTGCAGTTCGTGCAGCAAGGCGCGCTGCAGACCGGGAAAGCCCTCGAAACCGAGCCGGGTGGCGAAACGGATCACCGTCGGGGCGCTCACGTCAGCGGCGGCCGCCAATTGGGCGGCCGTGGTGAGGCCGACGGTCGGGTACTGCGCCAAGAGGGCCCGCGCCACCTTCCGCTCGCCAGGTGTCAGCCCGTCCATCCTGCCGAGCAGCAACTTGCGAACGGAGGCGAACTCGCCAGGAACCCCACTCATGAACAGAGCCTACCGCTCCGCTCCTTCTTTCTTGATCCGCTCCGCTCCTCGGGTCCTGCCCCGTACCGCCCAACGAAGGAACCAAGCCCCGTGACCATCCCGGCAACCACGCCCGCCTCCGCCACGGACGTACACATAGCCCGCACCGAGCGGTTCGCCGCCCACAACTACCACCCACTGCCCGTGGTCCTCTCCTCCGGTGACGGCGCCTGGGTGACCGACATCGAAGGTCGCCGCTACCTCGACTGCCTGGCCGGCTACTCCGCCCTCAACTTTGGCCACCGCAACCCCCGTCTCCTGCGCCGGGCGAACGAGCAGCTCAACCACCTCACCCTGACCAGCCGAGCCTTCTACAACGACCAACTCGGCGGCTTCGCCGAGGCACTCGCCGGTCTGTGCCACAAGGACATGGTGCTGCCGATGAACAGCGGCGCCGAAGCGGTCGAAACGGCCATCAAGGTGAGCCGGAAGTGGGGATACGAGGTCAAGGGCATCCCCGCCGACTCCGCCCGCGTCATCACCATGCGGGGCAACTTCCACGGCCGGACCACCACCATCGTGAGCTTCTCCGACGACGACACCGCGACCGGAGGCTTCGGCCCCTTCGCGCCGGGCTTCGTCTCCGTCCCCTACGGAGACATCGACGCCATCCGGCAAGTGATCACCCCGAACACCGTGGCCGTGCTGTTCGAACCGATCCAGGGAGAAGGCGGGGTGGTGATCCCACCTCCGGGATTCCTCTCCCGGCTCCGGGAGGTGTGCACGCGCAACAACATCCTCATGGTCGCCGACGAGATCCAGTCGGGCCTCGCCCGCACAGGGAAGACTTTCGCCTGCGACCACGAAGACGTGGTCCCGGACGTCTACATCCTCGGCAAGACCCTCGGCGGCGGGATCCTCCCCCTCTCCGCTGTGGTCGCCGACAGCGACATCCTCGGCGTGGTTACCCCCGGAACCCACGGGTCCACCTTCGGGGGCAACCCACTGGCCTCGGCCGTCGGAGCTGAGGTCGTGGCCATGCTCCAGACCGGGGAGTACCAGGCCCGCGCGCATGAGCTCGGAGAGCGACTGCGCGCCGGACTCGACGGGCTCATCGGTTCAGGCCTGTCGGAAGTCCGCGTCCGCGGCCTGTGGGCCGGAGTGGACATCGCCCCGGACCTCATGACCGGCCGCGAGGCCTGCGCCGGACTCCTCGCCCGCGGCGTGCTGGCCAAGGACACACACGGCTCGACCGTGCGCTTCGCCCCTCCGCTCGTCGCGTCCGAGGCCGACATCGACCTGCTCGTCGACGCGGTCAGTGAGGTCATGAGCGACGGCTCAGCCGTAGGCGGCGAGACCGCTGGTGGCGATGGACACGGAGTCTGTGAGCAATAGAAGGCTGCACAACATTGCGTGAAGCACACACCCGGACACATCCCAGTGACAACCGCCTCCCTTCGGCAGCTTTCCGACGGCCAACCAGACGGAGCCGGAAACGGGAGCGGGGCGTCCGCCAATCACCAAAGGGCAGCACATGACCAGCACAGAGATCGCGAACCACACCGGCAAGACCAGGCGCGACCTGCCGATTTGGGTTGCAGGGGCACTCTCGCTCGGCACGGTCGGTCCAACCCTGGCGATGTCCGGCAACGGGCAGGGCCTGGTCGCCTCGGTCGGGAAGGCGGTGCCCCTGGTCTTCCTCATCGGGCTGATCGGGGTATCCCTGGTCGGCTACAGCTTCGTTCGGCTGACCCGCCACCTGAATCACGCAGGGTCCGCCTATGCCCTGGTCGGCCGGACACTGGGCCGGCGGACCGGCGTCTTCGCCGGTTTCGCCATGATCGGCGCCTACGTCGGGTTCTCCATCGGCTGTCTGGCGTTGACGGCATCGTTCGTGAACGCCTTCCTTGCGCAGCTGCAACCCGGCGGCCAACCCTTCCAGGTCCCGTGGCTTGTCACGGTGCTGGTGCTCACAGCGGTCTCCTTGGCGTTCGCCGGTCGCGACGTCTCCTTCATCGCAAAGACACTGCTCGTCCTGGAAGGCATCGGCATCATTGCCATGCTGGTTCTCATCGGTGTCATCTTCAGCCGCGGAGGAGCTCCCTCTACGGGCATGGACATGTCGGTCTTCACGTTCTCCGGCGGCATCGGCGCGACCGCCGTACTCGGCGGTGTCGTCGCCGCCTTTCTCTCGTGGGCCGGATTCGAGGCATGTGCGTCGATGGGTGAAGAGACATCGAACCCGGGCCGCAACATCCCCCGCGCGCTGGGCGGCACGCTGATCGCGACAGGCGTGGTCTTCGTCGTCGTGATGTTCGCGCAGACAGTCGGATTCGGAACCGACAAAGCGGGCCTTGAGGCATTCCGCACCTCGGACAACACCCTCGGAGACCTTGCGGACCGGTACATCGGCTCGGGGTTCGCTCTGGTGGTGGTCTTCACTGCGACGATCGCGGCGTTCGCCTCACACATGGCCACCGCCGCGACCGCCGGCCGCGTCATGCAGGCCTTCGCCCGGGACGGCGTCGGTCCGTCCTGGCTCGGCAAGATCCACGAGCGCACGGGCGGACCCCGGCGGGCCATGTGGGCCGTGGTCGGCGTCGCCTTCCTCATGAACTTGGTGTGCTCGGTGACGAGCTGGCCCGACATGGGCACGGGCAATGGCGCGAGCGACGCGTACTTCCTGTTCGCCATCGCCGGTTCCTTCTGCCTGATGGTCACCTACCTGGTCGTCGAAGTCGCCGCACTCCGCTTCGTCGGCTCTTCCCGCTTCGACCACATCCATGGCGGCCGCGGCCGCGTACTCGGCGTCGTGCTGCCCACCCTGGGCGCCGCGGTGATCCTGGTCGTGCTGTGGTTCAACGTACGGGACGCCGATTCACCCACCTCCGCTGCCATGCTCGGCGTCTACTGGTGCGCGGTCGGCGTCCTCGTCGGGCTGCGCGTCGGAAGGACTGAGCGCACCGTCGGTGGAGGACTGACGGAGAAGATCGGCGAAGCCCGGGTGGGAGGATCACGATGACCGCACCCCCACCCCAACACGCGGCAGAGGAAGGCCCGTCCGCTGCCGCCTCCATCACTGAGCGCGACGCTCGGGTCATCGCCGGCGTCCAGAAGCTGCGCTACTTCCCGCTGGAAGTGGCCGCGGGCCGCGGCGCCATCCTGATCGAGCCCGGCGGCCGGGAGCTGATCGACCTCTCGGCGAGCTGGACAGCCAGTGGGCTGGGGCATGGCCACCCGGCGGTGACCGAGGCGATCGTGACCGCCGCGCAGGCCCCGCCAGGTGCGAGCGTCCTCTCCGCCGTTCACGAGGAGGCGGTCGCGTTCGCCGAGGAGTTGCTGGCGCTCACACCCGGGCCTGCTGGTCGCCGTGTCTACCTCGGACACGCCGGCTCCGACGCGAACGACGCCGTACTGAGGGCGTGCCGGGCCCGCAGCGGCCTTCGCCGGATCGTCGCCTTCGAGAAGGGCTATCACGGCGGAACCGGAGTCGCCATGGGAGTGTCGGGTGTGCAGATCAACGGCGGGGCCGTTCCGGACCCGCACGTGACGCTGGTGCCCTACCCGACCCCGTTCCATGCGGCGGACGGAGACGCTGCGGCCGACCTCGTCCGAAGCCTGAGCGCTGTCGAACAGGAGTTGAGCAAGGGCGACGTGGCCTGCCTCATCGTCGAGCCCCTGCTCGCCGACGGCGGGCTGGTTGTGCCGCCGGACGGCTTCCTGACCGGGGTGGGCGATCTCTGCCGCCTCTACAACACTCCGTTGGTCTGCGACGAAGTCAAGGTCGGACTCGGCAGAACAGGGATGCTGCATGCGTTTGAGCACGACGGGGCGACGCCCGACATCATTACGTTCGGCAAGTCTCTCGGGGCGGGGCTACCGCTGTCTGCGGCCGTGGGCCCCTCTGACTATCTCGACGAACCGGTCGGCTCTTCTCTTCTGACGACCGCCGGCAATCCCATTTGCGCCGCGGTCGGCCGGACTGTTCTGCGGATCCTGGTGGAGGAGCGGCTGCCCGAGCGTGCGGCAGTGGCGGGAGCGCGCTTCCTGTCGGGACTCAGAGAACAGCTGGTCGGCTACGCCACCTTCCAGGGCGGCCACATCGGTGACCTCCGCGGGCGGGGGCTGGCGATCGGCGTCGAGATCACCAACCCGGGGACGCAGAAGCCGGACCCGTCGATGGCGGCCGCGATCGCGCGGCGGGCATGGGAGCTGGGCGTCGTTGTGTACGTGGTCGGCGGCAACGTTCTGGAGATCACCCCGCCGCTGGTGATCGATGACGCCCAGATCGACCGGGCCGTCGACGTGCTTGCCCAGGCAGTGTCGGACGTGACGGGTGGAACCTAGTGTCCCCCGCCGGTCCCGCCGTCCACGTGGACACTCTGGGCCGCCTTCTCGGGGCCTTCCTCAAGCGGGAGTCTCACACCAGGCTTGCGTGATCTTCCCGGCCTGCTGTGTCAGCGCTTCGCGCAGCGTGTCGGCGGCGTCGGAGACGGTGGAACGGAGCATGGCGACGCTGATGCGACGGGCCAGGAGTGGTCCGTCGACGGGACGGATGGCGAGATCGGGGTCGGACTCGTGGCCGGTGAGCGCGAGCCGCGGGATCAGGGCGACCGCGGTCCCGGCCGCGACGAAGCCCTTGAGCATGCCGTAGTCGTCGGTGCGCATGACCCGGACGGGCTCGAAACCCTCCTGCGCGCAAGCCCATCCGAGGGCGCGATCGCAGGGGTCCCAGTCACTGGTGCCCATGATCCAGCCCGCATCGCGCAACTGGCCCAGCGGGACACGGTCCAGACCGGCGAGCGGGTGGTTGCCAGGCAGCGCCAGCAGCAGCGGATCGTCGAGCAGGTGGTGCAGTACGAACTCCTCACCGAGGTCGAGGGGTTCACCCGGCTGGGAATAGACCAGGGCGATCTGCACTCCGCCACCACGCAGCGCCTTGACCAGGGTGGGCAGTTCCCCTTCGGTGAGCGAGACCCTGACCCCATCCTCGGCCAACTGCCGTACCGCGGGCGGGAGCAGCAGCGCCCCGGCGGTCGGGAACGTGCCGACGTGCAGCGACATCGCGCCGTGCTCGACCAGCGCGCGGACCTCCTGCTCGACCAGTCCCACGCGGCCGAGCACCGCCTCCGCGTGGGGGAGCACGAGCCTGCCGACTTCGGTGAGGCGGACACCGCGCGGACCTCGGTGCACCAGCGGGGCGCCGAAGTGCGACTCGATCGCGGCTAGGTGGTGCGCGATGGTCGGCTGGCTGTAGTGCAGTGACCGTGCGGCAGCCGCGAGCGAGCCCTCGCGGGCGATCGCCCGCAGCACCTCGAACTGCCGCAGCTCCAGCACCGTCGATCACCATACTTTCTATTGAGGACGGCGGGGATCTCCAGTATCCCACCTTCCCGAACGGGACGGGCCCTGCCCGGCGCTCGCCGCCCTAGCCGCCGAGGCCGAAGAACTTGGTGATCCAGTAGCTGGAGCAGATCGAGTCCAGGAAGTACGGGGCGCCGGTGCTGCCGCACTGTTCGGCGCCGCTGCCGGGGTCGACCGGGGTGCCGTGGTTGATGCCGGGGACCTTGTTGACCTCGACGGCCACCGTGCCGTCGGACGCCGCGTACTCGTCGTGCTGGGTGGCATTGGGACCGATGCTGGAGGTACGGGTGGGAGTCTGGGACAGCCCGTGCAACGCGGTCCACTGGTCGCGCAGTTCGGTGGCGTTGCGCGGTACGACCGTCGTGTCCCGGTCGCCGTACCAGATGGCGGCGCGCGGCCACGGTCCCTCGTACGACGGGTACGCCTCACGCACCCGCTGGGCCCACTCGCTCGGGCTGAGGTCGAGCCCGGGGTTCATGCACTGGTAAGGGCTGTTGTTCTTGGTGCAGTTGTAGGGCAGGCCCGCGACGACCGCGCCGGCGGAGAAGACATCGGGGTAGGTGGCGAGCATGACCGAGGTCATCGCGCCACCCGCCGACAGTCCCGTGACGTAGACCCGCTCGGAGTCCCCGCCGTAGGCCGAGACGGCATGGTCGGCCATCTGCCGGATCGAAAGGGCCTCGCCCTGGTCGCGCCGGTTGTCGCCCGCCTGGAACCAGTTGAAGCACTTGTTGAGGTTGTTCGACCAGGTGGTCTCCGCCAGCACCAGGACGAACCTGTCGCGGTCCGCGAGCTCGGGCAGCCCCGAGTTGTCGGCGTAGACCTGGGCGCTCTGCGTACAGCCGTGGAGCGCGACGACCACGGGCGCGTTCGCGGGCAGCGACGCCGGCTTGTACACGTACATGTTCAACGCGCCGGGGTTGGACCCGAAGTCGGTCACCTTCGTGAGGGTGACCGCGGCGTTCGCGGCGGGCGCGGGCCCGGCGAGAACGGCTCCGAGTAAGAGGGCGGCGACGGCGAGGAACCGGGCCGCGATGCGGTTCCATCGGCTCCGTGGCAGTGCGTGTCGTGGGGGGACTGACATGGCAGTGCTCCTTCGGTTGATGCACCAGACGTGGCCGAAACCGTAGAATCCGGCGCAGCCCGTCACCATGGCCCGGGGGACCACAAGCGGATTCACCGCCCTCGGCATCTCACGGATTGCGCGGTGGACAACCGATCTGCTAATTGGCGCGACCGCCCCGCGCGCCCCTCGTCTGACGGCGTCAGCTCAGACGTGTTGCGCCGCCACATGTGACCGGCGAGGTGTGTGGCTGTCAGGGGCCGGGGACAACGAGCCACCGGCTCATGGCCTATTGGCCGACGGGCGTCGAAGCTGAGCCGGGCCCCGTTCCAGGGGCGGGGATCCGGAACGTATCCACTGGGCGGGCGAGGGCCGCCGCGTGGTGGTGGAAGGCGCGGCGGACGGCCGGGAAGCGGCGGGGATCGCGGCTGGGGTGGACGCGGTTGGTGAGGAGGACGTAGTAGCGGCCTTCCGCCCCCGCCCCGTCCGCTGCCGCCCTGTTCGCCCCCGCCCCGTCAACCGCCGGCTCCACCCACAGGCTCGTCCCCGTGAAGCCCGTGTGCCCGTACGAGGCCGGCCCCATCGCCGTACCGACCGGCGACCCCACCGCGTCCCGCCCCTGCCAGCCGAGGCAGCGGCGCAGCGGGAGGCCCTCCGTATGGCAGGCGGTCATACGGGCGAAGCCGGGCGCGCTCAGCAGGCCGTCGCCGCCCGCCGCGAGGACCCGGCCCAGCCGGTCCATGTCGGTCAGCGGTGCGAACAGGCCGGCGTGGCCGCAGACTCCGCCGAGCACCACCGCGTTCTCATCGTGCACCTGGCCGGTCACCAGGCGGCCGCGCCAGGTGCACAGCTCCGTGGAGACCGCGCGTTCACGGGCCGCCGGGCCGGGTGCGAAGACCGTCCCGCGCATGCCGAGCGGCTCGCAGACCTGCTTGGCCACCAGCTCGTCCAGGCCGGTTGCGGTGGCCTGTTCGAGGATCAGGCCGAGGAGGACGAAGCCTGCCGAGGAGTACTCCACCACCGTGCCCGGCGCCCCGCGGAGCGGTAGCCCGCGCAGGGCGGCCAGCAGCCCGTCCCGGTCGGAGTGCGCGCGCCAGAGCGGGGTGCCGCCGGGCAGGCCGGAGGTGTGGGTGAGCAGCTGGGTGACGGTGATGTCCGCCTTGCCCGGCACTCGGCGGTACTCCGGCAGATACGCGCCGACCGTGTCGTCCAGTCGGAGCGCTCCCGTTTCCACCAGCCGCAGCGCGGCCAGGCCCACAATCGGTTTCGTCACCGAGGCCAGATCCCACAGCTCGGTGCCGTTCAGCTCCACTCCGCCCCAACGACGTGTGCCCAGGTGCCCGCGGGTCTCCCGCCCGGCCGCGGTGCCGACCGACCAGGCGGCCGCGGAGTAGATCCCGGCCCGCCGGCCGGCCGCCAGAAGTGCCGTGAGCCGTGCCGGCCGGGCCGCTGGTGGGCCTGCCTGCCGGGCCGTCGGGGGCGGGCAGGCCGTTCCCGTCCGTTCCGCCCCCGGTGGGACCCGGCCGCCCGCGGCCCAGCTCACTCCTGCCCCCGCACGATCCCCAGCGCCCCCGGCCCGCCGCGCAACGCCGCCGACACCGTACCGGCGGCGGCCCGTACCATCGGCCCCAGCACCGCCACGCTCTCCTCGTCCAGCGTGAACGTCAGCCCGACGATGCCGACCGCGCCGGCGACCCGGTCGCCCGGCCCCAGCACCGGGGCCGCGATGGCGCGGACGTCCTGCTCCGCGTATTCGTCATCGACCGCGTAGCCTCGCTCGCGCACGGCGGGCAGAGCGGCGAGCACGGCACCCGGGTCCCGCACCGTCCGTGAGGTACGGGCCGGGAGCGGCCGGCCGCCCAGAAGCTCCGCCGCCGCCGGTGACGGCAGGGCCGACAGCATCGCCCACCCCACCGCCGAGCAGTACAGCGGGACTTCGCCGCCCGCGGTCAGCGGAATGCGGTACGTGGGCGACGGCTCCGACTGCGTCACATGCACCGCCACGGCACCGTCCCGTACCGAGAAGTGGGCCAAGTGGCCGGTACGCAGCCGCAGGTCGTCCAGGACTGGGCGGGCCAGCCGCAGCTCGCTGCTGGCGGCCAGCGCCGTGGCGGCGAGCCCGAGCAGGCGCGGCCCGGCCTGATAGTTGCCGCCCGGCCCCGGGACCGCGTACCCGGCCTCGGCGAAGGTGTGCAGCAGGCGGTGGACGGTCGGCTTCGGCAGTCCCGTGCGGGCGGCGAGGTCGGCCAGGCGGTGCGGGGCATCGGGCTGGACCAGCGCGTCCAGCACCGCGAGTGCCTTGTCCACGGGACCCGTCGCGGCGGCGGGCCGCTCCTCACGGCGGGAGGCGGAGGTATTGACCGGCTTCGGCATGTCGCCTAGCTTAACGCATCATCGTTCCGGCTCCCGGAACGAACGAACTGTTCAATGGAACATCACGCGGAGGGCAGATCGTGACTCCTCCATCAATGTCGCGCCGCAGGGCCCTTCGGCTGGGCGGGCTCGCACTACCCGTCATCGCCGCGCCGACAGCGCTCACCGGATGCGGAACGGCCGCGGGCGCGGGCGGCGACGGCACCCTCCGGGTGGCGCAGCCGACCGACCCCACCACACTCGACCCGCACAAACAGGGCGACATGGCCTCCATGAACGTCCTGATCAACATCTTCGACACCCTCACCACCCGGGATGTCTCCGGCCGGCTCGCCGCCCGGCTCGCCACCTCCTGGGAGTCCCGCTCCAGGACCGTGTGGCGCTTCCGCCTCCGGAGCGGCGTGCGCTTCCACAACGGGGAGGAGTTCGACGCCGATGCCGTCAAGTTCTCCATCGAGCGGGTCCTCGACCCGAAGACGCGGTCGCCGATCGTCGAGCTGCGGTATGTGACCTCGGTCCGCGTGGTCGACCGCTACACCGTCGATGTGCACACCACACTGCACGACCCGATCCTGCCCGCGAAGCTGTCGCTCTTCGGCGGCGTGATCGTGCCGCCGAAGTACCTCGCCGACGTCGGCGACGCCGCCTTCGCCAAGCGGCCGGTGGGCACCGGGCCGTTCGTCTTCCAGTCCTTCCGGCGCGACCGCGAACTACGGCTGCGCGCCAACCGCCGCCACTTCCACGGCTCCCCCGGAGCCGACCGACTGGTCTTCCGCGCGCTGCCCAACCCCGCCTCCGCGCTGGCCGCGTTGCAGAGCGACGAGGTCGACCTGGTCACCGGGCTCACCCCGGACGCCGCCCGGCAGCTGTCCGGCTACGCGGGCGTGGAGCTGGAGAGCCACCGGGGCGTACGGACCGCGTACCTCAACCTCGACACCACCTCCGGGCCGCTGCGCGACCGCCGCGTGCGGCAGGCGCTCAACCACGCCATCGACGTACCGCTGCTCATCAAGGCCGTACTGGACGGCAAGGCGAGCGAGGTTCCCGCGATGCTGCCGCGCGGCGTCGTCGGTTTCGACGCGTCCGTCGAGCCCTTCCGGCGCTCCGTACGCACCGCAAGGCGGCTGCTCGCCGAGGCCGGCCACGCGCACGGCCTCACCACCACGCTCACCGCCTCCAACGACGACGCCCAGGTGGCCGAGGCCATCTCCGGCCTGCTCGACCGCGCCGGCATCCGGGCCCGCGTCGATCTGCTCGACCCCGGCACCTTCTCCGCCCGCCTCACCTCCGACAACCGGCACGCGCTCGGCCCCATCTACCTCGCCGCCTCCACCGCCTGGACGCTCGACGGCGCGTCCATGGTGCAGTCGAACGTGCGCCATGACCGTCGGCAGAGCCGGTGGGCGTCGAAGGAGGCCGACCGGCTCATCGACGCCGAGGAGCTGTCCATGGACCCCGAAGACCGGCAGCGCGCGTTCACCGCGCTCCAGCGCCTGATCAAACGCGAGGCCCCGTTCGTACCGCTCTACCAGCAGGACATCATCCTGGCCCGGACCACCCGGGTGCGCTGGACACCGGTCGTCAACGGCTCGCTGGCCATGGAGAGCGCGGAGGTGAGGGCATGACGGCCGCCTCCGTCCAGCCGCCGGTCACCGTCGGCAAGCCGAAGTCCGGACTCCTCCGCCATGTCCTGGTCCGCCTGGCCACCGCCGTCGGCGTGCTCTTCGCCGCCGCCACCCTGGCCTTTCTCCTGGTACGGCTCTCCGGCGACCCGGTAAAGCAGCTGCTGCCCCCCGACGCCACCGCCGCCCAGGAGGCCACGCTCCGCTCCCAACTCGGCCTGGACCAGCCCCTGATCGCCCAGTACGGCGACTTCCTGTGGGGGCTGCTCCGGTTCGACCTCGGCGACTCGCTCGTCTACCACGAGCCGGTCGGCCAGGTCATCGCCGACCGCGTCCCGGCCACCCTCGAACTCGCCGCCGGCGCCCTGGTGCTCAGCCTCGTCATCGCCATACCGGCCGGGATCTACGCCGCGACGCGCCGTGGCCGGGCCGGCGACACGGGCGTGATGACGGCGGTGCTGCTCGGCCAGTCCACCCCTCCGTTCTGGGTCGGCATCCTGCTGGTCCTGCTCTTCTCGGTGCGGCTCAAGGTGCTTCCGGCCTCCGGCTACGGCACCTTCGCGCATCTGGTGCTGCCGGCCGTCACGCTGTCCGTCTACTCCATCGCGGTCATCGCCCGGCTGCTGCGCTCCTCGCTCATCGACGTCCTCGGCTCGGACCACATCCGCACCGCGAAGGCCAAGGGACTCGGCCCGGCGAAGGTGGTGCTCGCACACGGGCTGCGCAACGCGTCGCTGCCGACCGTCACCGTCATCGGCCTGGAGTTCGGCGGGCTGCTCGGCGGCGCGATCCTCACCGAACAGGTCTTCTCCTGGCCGGGCATCGGACGGCTGACCGTGGAGGCCATCTCGCACCGGGACTTCCCGCTGGTGCAGGCGGCCGTCCTGTTCTTCGCCGCCGCCTTCGTGATCGTCAACCTGCTCGTCGACCTCTCCTACAGCCTCCTCGACCCGAGAGTGCGGGCCCAATCATGACCGTCGTACGCAACCGGCTCGCCCTGGCGGCCCTCGGCGTCCTCGCGCTGCTCGTGATCGCCGCCGTCTTCTCGCCACTGCTCGCCCCGGACGACCCGGCCAAGCAGCAACTCCTCGCCCGGCTCACGCCCCCGGCCTGGGAGGGCGGCGGCAGCCTCGCACACCCGCTGGGCACCGACCAGCTCGGCCGCGATGTGCTGTCCCGCGTCGTCTACGGCTCCCGGGTCTCGCTCCTCGTCGGCATCGGGGCGGCGCTGCTCGCGGGTGTGGTGGGGGCGGTGTGCGGGCTGTTCGCCGGCTTCCGCGGCGGATGGCCGGACCGGATACTGATGCGCTTCGCCGACATCCAGCTCGCCTTCCCCTCACTGCTGCTGGCGCTCGCCATCGTCGGCTTCCTCGGCTCCGGGCTGTGGAACGTCGTCCTGGTGCTCGGCTTCACCGGCTGGGTGGCGTACGCCCGCGTGGTCCGCTCCGAGGTGTTGTCGCTGCGCACCCGGGACTATGTGACCCAGGCTCGGGCGACCGGCGTCACGGACCTCACCATCATGCGCCGGCATCTGCTCCCCAACGTCCTGCCGCACCTGGCCACCATCGCCACGCTGCACATCGCGGCGGCCATCGTCGCCGAGGCCTCGCTCAGCTACCTCGGCCTCGGTGTGCCCAAGGAGACCGTCACCTGGGGCTCGATGCTCGCCGACGGCCAGCTCTATCTCGGTACCTCGTGGTGGGTCGCGGTCTTCCCCGGGCTGGCGCTGATGCTCACGTCCCTGGCCATCAACATCACCGGCGACGCGCTGCGCGACGTCGCGGACCCGAAGGCGTACCGCCGATGACCACACAAGCCCCCGTGCTCGAAATCCGCGATCTGCACGTCGACTTCCGCCTCGCCGGCGGCCCCGTGCACGCCGTGCGCGGCGTGAGCCTGACCGCACACGCCGGAGAGACCCTGGCCGTCGTCGGCGAATCCGGCAGCGGCAAGTCGGCCACCATGCTCGCCGCGCTGCGGCTCAACCCCGAACCGCCGTGCGCCTACCCGGGCGGCGAGGTCCTCCTCGACGGCCGCGACCTGCTCGCGCTGCCGGAGAAGCGGTTGCGCGAGGTGCGCGGCAACGACGTCGCGATGGTCTTCCAGGACCCGATGACCAGCCTCGACCCGCTGCAGCGGGTCGGCAACCAGGTGGCCGAGGTGCTGCGCACGCACCGCGGGGCCTCGCGCGCCGGGGCCCGGCAGGAGGCGGTACGGGCGCTGGACGAGGTCGGGATCCCGGATCCGGAACTGCGGGCACGGCAGTACCCGCACGAGCTGTCCGGCGGGCTGCGTCAGCGCGTGATGATCGCGACGGCGTTGGTCGGCCGGCCGCGGGTGCTGATCGCCGACGAGCCGACCACCGCCCTGGACGTCACCGTGCAGCGGCAGATCCTGGACCTCCTCGCCGAGCTGCGCGCCCGGCACGGTATGGCGGTGGTGCTGGTCACCCACGACCTCGGGGTGGTCGCGGAGACCGCCGACCGGGTCGTGGTGATGAACGCCGGCCGGGTCGTGGAGCACGGCACCGTCGCCGAGGTCTTCGAGACGCCCCGGCAGCAGTACACCCGCGACCTGCTGGCCGCCACCCCGCGACTGGAGCCGACATCATGACGACCGCCGACACGTCCCGGAGGACGACCACGAGGACGACGCTGCTCGAACTGGACGGCCTGGCCAGGGAGTTCACCGGACCCGGCACCACCCGCACCATCGCCGTCGACGACGTCACGCTCACCGTCGAGGACGGCGAGACCCTCGCCCTCGTCGGCGAGTCCGGCTCCGGGAAGACGACCCTGACCCGGCTGCTGCTGGGGCTGCTGGACCCCACCGCCGGGACCGTCCGCTTCGAGGGCCACGACCTCGCCCGGCTGTCGCCGGCCGAGATGCGTGCGCTGCGGGCCGGGATGCAGGTCGTCCTCCAGGACCCGTACTCGAGCATGAATCCGCGCATGAAAGTCACCGATATCGTGGCCGAGCCGCTGGTCACCCATGACGTCACCTACCGCGGACGGCGCGCCAGGGCGCGGCTGCGGGAGCGGGTCGGCGAGCTGCTGGAGTCGGTCGGGCTGCCGGCGCGGCTGCAGGACCGGTACCCGCACGAGTTCTCCGGCGGGCAGCGGCAGCGCGTCTCCATCGCCCGTGCGCTGGCGTCCTCACCGCGGCTCGTGGTGCTCGACGAGCCGACCAGCGCCCTCGACGTCTCCGTCCAGTCCCAGGTCCTCGACCTGCTGGTCGAGCTGCAGCGACAGCACGGCCTCACCTACGTGTTCGTCTCGCACAACCTCGCCGTGGTCCGGCAGATCGCCGACCGGGTGGCGGTGCTGCGGCGCGGCAGAGTGGTCGAGTGCGGGGAGACCGCCACCGTGCTGGGCGCGCCCCGGCACCCGTACACCCGCGAGCTGCTGGCCGCCGTGCCACGCCCCGACGCGTACCGGACCAGGACCAGGACCGGGACCGGGACCGGGACCGGCGGCGGGACTACCGGTGTGTGAGGACCAGCCCCGCGCCCCCGAGCAGCGCCACGTCGTCCGGCCGGCCCGCCTCGCCCAGCACCACCCGCGGCGGGGCGGCCGTCGACCAGCCGCTGTCCCGCCGCAGCCGCTCCTCGACCCGGGCCCGGAATCCCTCTCCGCCCTCGACGGCCTCGCCGTGCAGCACGAACAGACCGGGGGCGAAGAGCTGCTGGATGTTGACCAGGCCGAGCGCGAGGTTGTCGGCGTACTCCTCGACCATGGGCCGACCACCGTCCCCGCGTCGTACCAGCGCCTCGAGCGTCATTCCGGTGCCCAGTCCCTCCGTCTGCGCCCGCCGCCGCAGCCAGCGCGTCGTGGCCACGGTCTTCCAGCAGCCGCGCGCCCCGCAGGTGCACGGCTCGCCACCGGCCAGCACCGTCATATGGGCGCCGCTGCGGCCACCGTGCGGGGCCAGCAGCTCGCCGCCGAAGAACACCCCGACGCCCAGCACCTCGCCGGTGGACACCGAGGCGAAGGACCGAAGGCCCCGGCCCACGCCGAACCACCGGTCGCCCAGCACCTGGAGCCGGGCCCGGTGCTCGACGTACACCGGCACCCCGAGCGCCCGCCGCAGCACCTCAGCGACCGGGTAGCCGCGCAGCGCCGGCACGTCGTTGACCTCGATGAACGTGCCCCGCTCCGGGTCCACGAGACCGGCCGCGGCCACCCCTACCCCGGTCAGCTCACGCCCGTCGAAGCACTCCAGTGCGGCTTGCCGCACCGCCGCGTCCACTCCGGCCGCCTCCCGCGCCGCCGGGTCGAAGCCGGCCACGGTGCGCCGCAGCAGCTTTCCCGAGTGGTCGACCAGCGCCGCGCGCACCTGTCCGGGCAGCACCTCCACCGCGCCCAGCAGCGGACGTGCGGGGGCGACCGGGGGATCGGGCACCAGGCGGAGCCGGGGGCGTCCGCCGTCGGGGGCGAGTGCGGCCATGCGCAGACTCTGCCACGCCATGAACCCAGGAGGTAGTACCACATTGCTCCGGCTGACCGAACTCACCTGGTACGAGGCCCGGACCGCGGGCGCGGACGCCATCGCCCTGCTGCCCATCGGCTCGCAGGAACAGCACGCCGCCCACCTGCCGATGGGCACCGACACGCTGCTGGTCACGGCGGTGGTGGACCGGGCGGCCGAGCTGCTGGCGGACGCCGGGCCGCCGGTCGTACGCCTCCCCGTCCTGCCGTACGGGCACAGCCCGCACCACCTCTTCGCGGCCGCGGTGTCACTGTCGGCGGGCACCCTGGCGGCGGTCCTCGCCGACATTCTGCGGTCCCTCACCGAGAGCGGCTTCCACCGCGTCATGATCGTCAACGGCCACGGTGGCAATGACGAGATCATGCGCCTGGCGGTCAAGGAACACGCACTGCGTACCGAGGGCGCGTTCGCGGCCTGCTCCTACTGGAGCCTCGGCGAGGCCCCGGAGAACCCCGGGCACGCCGGCCGCTACGAGACCTCCCTCATGCTCGCCGCCCACCCGGACCTGGTCCGTACACCCATCGAGCCACACCGTCCCGACGGCGCCCCGCCGCTCTTCAACGCCCCGCCGCACCCCGGCCTCACCGCCGAGCGGCACGGCGAGTGGGCACGGGTGGGCGGGATGACCGACGACCCGTCCACCGCTCGCCCCGACCCGGGCGAGCTGTCCACCCGCGCCACCGAACTGGCCCAAGCGATCCGGGCCTTCGCCGAAGCAACCGCCCCCGGTGCCATCTAGGAGGCCTCGTACATGAAGGTCACACACATCGACGTCTGGGTCGTGAACCTCCCCCTCACCTCCCCGTTCACCAGCTCTTTCGAGACCAAGACCGGCGAGACCCGCACCGTGGTCCGGATCCGGACCGACGAGGGGGTGGACGGCTGGGGCGAGACGATGTGGGGGCAGCCGGTGGCCGCGCTCGTCCGCAAACTCGCGCCCGACCTCATCGGCACCAGCCCGTTCGCCCTGGAGTCCTTCCACCGCAAGCAGCACATGGTGCCGTTCTTCCACGGCTACCTCGGCTACGCCGCCATCGCCGCCCTGGACGTCGCCTGCTGGGACGCCATGGGCAAGGCCACCGGCCACTCGCTCACCGACCTGCTCGGCGGGGCGGTACGCGACACCGTCCCGCTCACCGCACTGGTCACCCGCTCCGACGGCCCCACCCCGGAAGCCCTGGCCGAGCACGCCACCCGGGTGGTGGCCGAGGGCGGTTTCCCGGCGGTCAAGCTCAAGGGCACCGGCGACGTGGACGGCGATGTCGCCAACCTCCGCGCACTCCGTGCCGCGCTGCCGGACACCGAGCTGCGCGTCGACCCCAACGCCGCCTGGTCGGTGCCGGATTCGGTACGTGCCGGGATCAAGCTGGAGGAGCTGGACCTGGAGTACCTGGAGGACCCGTGCCCCGGCATCGAGGGCATGAGCCAGGTGCGGGCCAAGGTACGCATCCCGCTGTGCACGAACATGTGTGTCGTACGCTTCGAGGACTTCGCTCCGGCGGTGCGGCTCGGCGCGGTGGACGTCGTCCACGGCGACGTCTACAAGTGGGGCGGCATCGCACCGACCAAGGCCCTCGCCGCCCACTGCGAGACCTTCGGCCTCGGTATGAACCTGCACAGCGGCGGCGAACTCGGCATCGCCACCGCCGCCCACCTCGCCGTGGTCGCCAGCACTCCGTTGCTCAGCCGCGCCATCGACAGCATGTACTACCTGCACGCCGATGACATCGCCGACCCGATCCCGCTCATCGACGGCCGCCTCGCCGTCCCGCGGGGTCCGGGCCTGGGCGTGCGCGTCGACGAGGAGAAGCTGCGGCACTACTCGGCGGTGAACGAGCGGGAGGGCGATCTCACGGGATGACGCCTCCGCCTGCCACGGCAGGCTCTGAGCCGCGTCGACAGCGCTCGGAAACATCCCGCGCGATGAGACACCAATAGGTGTCCATTGACAGCCGGTGACGCCTGCCCGCAGGATTGCGGCATGCTCACGACGCACCCCGGTGTGGTGTGCCGCTACGTGGATCTGCGGCGCACCTCCAGCGCGCTCTGTCGCTGACCAGCCGCCGCCCACGGCCCACCGGCCCCGGTCCGCTCCGCCGGAACCGGCCGTCCGCCGTACCGCCGCGCCGGCGCGGGGCATCCTCCCGCTCCCCCACCTGCTGGGCTCCGCCCCACTCCGCGCGCTGCCGCACGCCCGAACCGACCGCAGGGAGAACCCCCATGTCCCGCACGCTCCACCTCGCGCTGCACCCGTACGGCGTCGGCGGCCCGGGTCAGCACGGACTGTGGAAGGATCCGCGGGTCGCGAAGAACGCGAGCATCGACATCAACTACTACATCCGACAGGCCAAGGCGGCCGAACACGCCCTCTTCGACGCCCTGTTCATCGTCGACAGCCAGTTCATCGACGCCACCTACCCGGCGCACTACCTCAACCGGCTGGAGCCGCTGACCCTGCTGTCGGCAGTCGCCACCCACACCCGTCACGTCGGGCTGGTCGGCACGGCGAGCTCGACGTACAACTCACCCTTCAACCTGGCCCGGCGGTTCGCTTCCCTCGACCACATCAGCGGTGGCCGCGCCGGCTGGAACGTCGTGACCAGTTTCGACACGGGGGCCTCCCGGAACTTCGGGTTCGAAGAACACCTCGACTACACCACCCGATACCGCCGCGCCCTGGAATTCGTGCAGGTCGCCCGGGGTCTGTGGGACTCCTACGAGGACGACGCGTTCCCCGCCGACGTCGGGCGCAACCTGTTCCTCGACCCGGCCAAACTGCACCGACTCGACCATGAGGGCGAGCACTTCAAGGTGGCGGGCCCGCTCAACCTCTCGCGCTCGCCCCAGGGACAGCCGGTGATCTTCCAGGCCGGAGTCTCCGAAGAGGGCCGCGACCTCGCCGCGCAGGTCGCCGAGGGCATTTACGCGCCGGGCGGCTCGCTGGAGCAGGCGCGGGAGTACTACGCCGACATCAAGCGCCGCACCGCCGCCTACGGGCGCGATCCCGAGCACATCAAGATCTTCATCCATGGCGGCCCGGTCGTCGCCCCGACCGACGAAGCGGCCCGGCGCCGCGAGCGGGAGATCTTCGAGGAGGACAACGACTTCGACCGCAACCTCGCGCTCCTCGGCCGTTCCTTCGGCGCCTACGACTTCAGCGCACACGATCTGGACGCGCCGTTCCCGGACGTGGCACACCTCGCCGAGAAGGGCGGCCGGACCGGCGCCGCCAAGATCATCGCCCGCGCCACGGCGGAGGGCCTGACGCTGCGCCAGGTGGCGGAGTCCGTCGGGGAGTTCCGCCGCTCCCCGTTCGCCGGTGCGCCGGAGACGGTCGCCGACGCCATCGAGCGGTGGTTCTCCGCCGGCGCCTTCGACGGTGTCAACCTCGCCTTCCGCACCGACGACGACCTCGGACTTTTCATCGACGGCGTCGTCCCGATCCTCCAGAAGCGCGGGCTGTATCGCACCGAGTACCCGGCCGACACCCTGCGCGGCAATCTCGGGCTGCCCGTCCCCGTCAACCACTGGACATCCACCGAAGCGCGAGTCTGATCTCCCCGACTACTCCTTGACCGCCCCCGAGCCGCCGCCCAACCCGCCCGAGACAAACCGCGCGAGCCCGGTCGTCAACGTCTCGTACCGGCCGGACTGCGTGGCCACCAGGAAGTGGGTGAACTCGTTCCACGAGCCCTGGAACGACAGGATCGTCAGGGTGATCAGCGCGGGCCGGGCCATCGGCAGCACCACCGACCAGAAGGTCCGGATCACCCCGGCGCCGTCCACCCGCGCGGCCTCCTCGACCTCCCGGGGGATCGACTCGAAGAACTGCTTCATGATGAAGATCCCGGCCGCGTCCACCATCAGCGGAAGGACCATGCCGGTATAGGTGTCGAACAGCCCGAATGTGTTCAGCACCAGGAACCGGCCGAGCACCGGACGCCCCCGTGCCGGGGCGGAGGCCCTGGCCTTGGCCCTGGGGGCAGCCGTGGCCATGGCGTTCATCGATTCCTCCCGGGGCGGGGACCGGTTTCCCGGATGCGGCGGCGCCGCTGGCGGCGGGCCTGCTGACGGCGTCGGCGGGGTTCGCCGGACGCCTGCCCGAGCTCTTCGCCGGCCACGGCGCCGCGGCGGGCCCGCACCCCGCCCCCCACCCCGCGTCGTGTCGCCCCCAGGCCTGGGCGGCCGCATCCTCGGTGCTGTTGCTGCCCTCGGCCCTCGGCCTGACGCGGCGCGCCCGATGCCCCGGCGACGGCTCCGCGCGGCGACAGAAGTGCCGAAGCGCATCGCCCGGGTCACATCACGAGAGCATGCGCCCGAGGGTGCCCTCGATGGCGGTGGCGGCGCCGTGGAGCCGCCGGGCCGCGTCATCGAGCCGGTTGATCATCCGTGATGTGGGGCCGGATACGTTGATCACGCCGACCAGCTCACCGTCCGGTGTCCGCAGCGGAACTCCGACCGAGGTCAGGCCGATCTCGACCTCTTCGCTCGCCATGCTGTAGCCACGGTCACGTTCGATCCGCAGGCGTTCGAGAACCTCCTCGATGGTCCGGGGAGCGGACAGCCCCGACATGGGAGTCGTCAGGTCCGCTGCGACGAGTTCCGCCACGAGATCGTCGTCGGTGTCGAAGAGCAGGGCCCGGCCGGAGGCCGTGCAGTGCAGAGGTGAGCTGCGGCCGACCCATCCGCCGGCCCGGAGGGACTGGTTCGACTCTTCGCGCAGTACGGTCAGCGACCGGTTGCCTCGCTGCACGGACAGCAGCGCCACTTCGCCGGTGCGTGCGACGAGCGCGCGCAGCACGGGTCTGGCCGCCCGCAGGAGCGAGCTGTCTCCGGCACCGGCGGCCAGGACCAGCATGTTCCAGCTCAGTCGGTAGCGCTTGGTGTGGCTGTCCTGCTCGACGAGACCGCCGCGACCGAGGGCCTGGAGCATCCGGGAGACCTGACTGCGTTCACGGCCGACGGCTCTGGCCAGGTCGCTGACGGAGTGGTCCCCGGTGGTGCCGCGACGCCCGAAGGCCAGCAGGAGTGCGGCTACGCGTTCGGCTGCCGAGTCCATACCCGCCACCTTCCACTTGTTGTTGCCACAGCAACATACTGTCGTCGCTTTTCTATCCCACCAGCCAAGATGCCACAACCTTGTTGCTGGGAGAGCATCGTCCCTGTTCAGGCCGTATATCGGTGCCTAGGGTGACGCGCACCGCAGACGCGGTGGTGGAACCCTCTCCCCGAAGAACGGAGCAGCTTGTGAGCACCGGCATCCATCCGGATTCGACGTGGGCGCCCCTGTACGGAGCGCAGACCGAGCTGGCCATGGACAACTTCCCGCCCCGTGGCCGCACGTTCGGCGACTTCCCGCCCCTGGTGCGCGGTTACGCCCAGGTGAAGCTGGCCGCGGCACGCGCCAACCAGGCCCTTGGCGTACTGGACGAACAGCGCTGCGACGCCATCGCCAAGGCGTGCCAGGAGATCCTCGACGGCGAGCACGCCGACCACTTCCCCACCGCGCTGGTGCACGGTGGCGGCGGGACCACCGCCAACATGAACGTCAATGAGGTGATCGCGGCACGCGCCGGTGAGCTGGCCGGAGCCACGGTCCATCCCAATGACCATGTGAACGCGTCCCAGTCCACCAACGACACCTATCCGACCGCCATGGCGCTCGCACTGCTGAGCCAGGTCGACGCACCCGTGGCCGCTCTGAACCGGCTCGCGGACGCCTTGGAGTCGAAGGCGGCCGAGTTCGGCACGACTCCTCGTCTGGGCCGTACGTGTCTCCAGGACGCGGTCACCCTGACCGCCGGTGACACCCATCGGGCACAGGCAGCGGCCGTCCGCCGTACCGCCGGCGTCCTCGAGGCGGCCACCCACGCTCTGACCACCGTTCCGATCGGAGCGACCGCGGTGGGTACCGGGATCGGCGCGCCCGTCCACTTCGCGGAACGCTGCGCCGAGGAACTGGCACGGCTCACGGGGCTGCCCATCAGCGCGTCCGAGAACCCTTACGACAGCCTCGCGCATTTCGATCCCTACGCCGGGATCGCCTCGGCGGGCGCGCGGGCGGCGATCACCATGGCGAAGATCGCCGCCGATGTCCGGCTGCTGTCCTCCGGGCCGCGGGGCGGGTTCGGCGAGCTGACGATTCCGGCGGTCCAGGCCGGATCCTCCATCATGCCGGCCAAGGTCAATCCGGTGATACCGGAGTACGTGATGCAGCTCAGCTATCGCGTCAGGGGAGGCGCCCACACCGTTGAATGCGCCGTCGCCGCCGGTGAACTCGAACTCAACGTCATGGAACCGGTGATCCTCGACGCCCTGAGCGACATCTTCGCCGACCTGGCCGCGGCCGCCACGACCTTCACCGAGCGCTGCGTCCTCGGCCTGAACTGGAACGGCCCCCACCGCGAGCGCAACCTCGCCGGGGCGCTCGACCGGTGGGTCGAGATGTCGGCGACCCACGGCTACGAGTCGGCCACCGCCGAACTGCGAGCGGGCGGAAGCGACGAAGGAACGGCACGATGACCACGCCCATCTCCCCCACCCAGCCCGCGTCCATCGCCTACGACGACGCCCCGCTCACGCGTTTCCACATCAGGATCGCCGTCGCCGGCACGGGCGGCCAGTTCAGCGACGGGTTCATCCTCGGCATCATCGGCATCGTCATCGCCGCGGCCGGCGACACCCTCGGTCTCACTCCGCTGTGGACCGGCGCGCTGGGTGCGGCGACCCTGACCGGCCTGTTCGCCGGTGCCATCGCCGTGGGCCCGGTCGCGGACCGGATCGGCCGCAGATGGATCTTCGGCTGGGACATGCTCTTCTTCGCCGTTCTGTCGCTCCTGCAGTTCTTCGTGCAGACACCCGGACAGCTCCTGACCCTGCGGCTGCTCCTCGGACTGGTGCTCGGCGCCGACTATGTCGTGAGCAAGTCCCTCGTCACCGAGCACTCACCGCGCAAGTTCCGCGGCCGCCTCATGAGCCTGCTGGCCGTCGCCTGGGCCGCCGGTTACGTCTTCGCGTATCTCATCGGCTTCCTTCTGACCGGACACGGAGACAACGCCTGGCGGTACATGCTCGCCATCAGCGCGCTCCCGGCCCTGCTCGTCTTCGGCTTCCGCCTGGGAGTGCCCGAATCCCCGCTCTGGCTCGCCAGGCATCGGCGGAACGCCGAAGCCGCCGATGTCGTCCGCCGCCACCTCGGCCCGGGTGTCCTTCCGCCCACCGCTCCCCCGCTGAGCCAACACCGCGGCTTCACAGCCCTCTTCGGACCCGCCTACCGCAGGCGGACGGGCGTGGGCGCGCTCTTCTACGTCTGCCAGGTCATCCCCTTCTTCGCACTCGGCACCTTCTCCTCCCAGGTGATGGAGGCCCTCGGCGTCACCAGCAAGATGGGCGCCGGAGCTCTCTACAACGTGTTCCTGCTCATCGGGGCCGTCGTCGGCCTGTTGCTGATCGACCGCATCAGCCGCCGCCGGTTCCTGGTGGGAACCTTCTTCACCGGCGCGGCACTGCTCACCGTGCTCATCCTGTTCGCCGACGCGGGCGCGTCCGCCATCGTCGTCATCGGACTGTTCGCCGCCTTCGCCTTCCTCATGTCGGCCGCGGTGAACCTGGAGTTCGTCTACCCACCGGAGCTGTTCCCCACCGATCTGCGAGCCTCGGGCGTGGGCATCGCAACGGCCGCCAGCCGCCTCGGATCAGCCGCCAGCACCTTCCTGCTCCCCGTCGTCGAGGCGGGACACGGCATCGACACCGCCCTCGTCGGGTGTGTGGTGATTCTCCTCGTCGGCGGACTGGTCTGCTGGGTGTGGGCACCGGAGACCAGCACGGAGTCGCTGCTCGACACCGACCTCGCCCCGACGTCCGGGCAGCAGCCCCGGATGAGCGCCGCCGGAGCCGCGCCGCCGCGCTCCCTCGGAGAGCACACCCGACGACAGCGCGCACGTCACGTAGCGGGGTCCGCACTCGCCGAGGCTCGGCGGACCGTGATGTGATGACACCGTGAGCCGCGCCGCAGAAGAGACCAACCGCCGCATGCTCCGGGCCCGGGACGCGATGGACCGCGACTACGCACGGCCGCTGGACGTCCCGGCCCTGGCCCGGATCGCGCACGTGTCCGAGGCGCACTTCACGCGTACCTTCCGGGCCACGTTCGGTGAAACGCCGCACCGCTATCTGCAGCGCCGCCGTGTGGAGCGAGCGATGTTCCTGCTGCGGGAGAGCGACCGCAGGGTGACGGACATCTGCTTCGACGTCGGCTTCGGCAGTCCGGGCACCTTCAGCCGTACGTTCCGCGACATCGTCGGCCGATCGCCGCGGGCCTACCGCAAGGAAGCGGTGGCCACGGGCGTGCCGACGTGCTTCACGATGGCGTGGACGCGGCCGAGTGCCTGACCATCCGCCGTATCCGTACCGTCCCCGGTGTCAGCCGTCCCCCGGTGTCAGCCGTCCGCCGGCTGAGCAGTTTCGGATAAGTTTTCGTCCGGTCCGCTCGGTAGCGTGAGTCCCATGTTCAACGCCATCACACATTCGCAGATTTACGTCCTCGACCAGGACGAGGCCCTCGACTTCTACGTCGGCAAGCTCGGCCTGGAGGTCGCCGCGGACATCGACTTGGGCTTCATGCGCTGGCTCGCCGTCAGCGTTCCCGGTCACCCCGAGCGGCAGATCCTGCTGGAGAAGCCGGGTGCTCCGGCGATGTCGGAGGAGACGGCGGAGCAGGTCCGAGAGCTGGTGACCAAGGGCGTGGTGGGCGGCTGGCTCATCCTGACCACCCCCGACTGCCGCAAGACCTACGAGACACTGCTGGCGCAGGGCGTGGAGTTCACCGAGGAACCCACCGAGCGCCCGTACGGGATCGACTGCGGCCTGCGTGACCCGTTCGGCAACCGCCTCCGCTTCACTCAACCGGCGGACTGAGACTCTCCCGCGGGCCGCCGTCGCATACCGTCCTCCGCTCGCGGCGCGCCCTTCTCCGCCATCCGTCCCCGCAGAGCCGTCACCACCAGCAGCGCCGAGAACACGGCGGCCGAGCCGCACACCACGAAGCCGATCGCGTAGCCGTGGCCGAGGGCGTCGAGGGCGGGTGCGCGGGCCGCGCCCGGCGGGGAGGTGGCGGGGACGGAGTTCAGCGCGAGGGGGCCGCCTTCCCTCAGCACCTCGTGCGCCGCCGCCTTCGACTCCGCGGTCAGGGACGACGAGGTGGTCAGCGACGAGGTCACCCGGGACGCCGCCTGGCTCAGCGCGACGGCGCCGATGACGGCGGGTCCGAGGGTGAAGCCGAAGTCGCGCAGCAGGTTGGTGGCCGCGCTGGCCATGCCCGCGAGCGGGAGTGGCACCGTGTTGACGGCGGTCGCGGTGATGGACGACACCGTGAGGGCGAAACCGATGCCGACCAGGCCGAGCGGCAGGATCAGCGAGGTCAGGCTCCGGTCGCCGACGTCGAGCCCGGCGGCCAGGAAGTCGCCCACGGCGATCAGTGTCAGACCGGAGGTGAGCAGCGTCCGTGCGGGCAGCCGGTTCAGCAGCCGGGAGGTCAGCGGGGTGAGCACCGGGGTGACGCCGTTGAGCAGCAGGAACGCGAAGGCCGTGCGCATCGGGCTCTGGTGCTGGATGGGGCCGAGCCGGATGCTCGCCGCATAGGCCGTGCCCAGGAAGCTGAACATGCCCACCACCGCGACGACCGACGCGATCGCGAAGGAACGGTCGCGGAACAGGGCCAGGCGCAGGAGGGGCGAGCGGGCCCGGCTCTCGGCGGCCACGAACAGGCCCAGGAACACCGCGGCGATCACGAACGCCACGATCACGGGGGTCGATCCCCAGCCGTCGGTCGGCCCCTGGATGACGGCGTACAGCAGGGCGAACAGACCGACGCCGATGGTGATCTGGCCGCCGATGTCCAGCGAACGCCCCTCCGGGGCCCGGGAGTTGGCGGCGAGCCACAGGCTCACCAGGGCGCTGACCGCGGCCAGCACGGCGACCACCACGAACGCCGAGCGCCACGAGCCGTAGGTGCCGGTGATACCGCCGAGCAGCGGCGCGAGGAAGCCGCCCGCGGACAGGCTGGAGGCCCAGAGAGCGATGACGCGGGCCCGCTGGGCACCGGTGTGCGTACCGGCCGCGATCATGGCGAGCGATGTGGGGAAGAGCGCGGCGGCGCCGAGACCGGCCAGCGCCTGCCCCGCCCACAGCTGATGGATGCCGGACGCGCTTGCGGCGACGACCTCGCCCGCGCACACCAGTGCGGCCCCGCCGACGAGGAGCCGTTTGCGGCCGAAGAGGTCGCCCAGCACGCCGAAGGAGAGTTCGAGGACGGTGACGGGCAGCAGGAACGCGTCGGAGATCCAGGTGAGTTGGGCGCCGACGGGGTGGAGGTGTTCCTGGAACAGGCCGTTGAGGGTGGCCGGTATCGCGAGGCCGATCTGGGCGAGGCAGACGGCGAGACAGCCGGCGACGAGCGTACCGAGCGGGAGACGCGGGACCGGGGATGCGGAAGGGGGCGCTGAGGGAGAAGAGGCGGATGCGTCGGACATATGAGGGTCCCAACGTCAGTGGCGGGCGGGGGGTGCCGGGCGATCGCGGCCGACCGTCAGACGTGCCGGGCGGTACGGGGCGTACGCCGCCCCGTCCAGACCGAGCGCCGTGGCGGACCGCTGAAGCGCGGCCGGGGTCGCGGCGTCGTCCCAGTGGCCGGTGACGACGCGGTGTTCGAGCGCGTGCAGGGCGGCCACGGTCTCGGCGGTGGTGAATGCGCAGTGGCCCTGTCGTTCGACGTAGGCCTGCCGCAGCAGCGCGCCGTCCCCGGCCGTGCGCACCCGGTCGCCGAACTGCCGTTCCTGTTCCACGGGTACGAGATTGTCGGCGATCGTGTGCACGTCCAGCAGCGGTACGCCGAGGCCCTGACCGGCGGACGAGGTGCGCTGCGCCGTACGGACGGCGGCGGGGTCGGCGGCGATCGAGGCGCTCCGGGTCAGGGACGTCAGGTCGGCGCGCAGGTCGAGTCCGGCCGCCCGATACAGCGCGCGGACCTGCGGCGCGTGAGCGGAGCCGGCGAGCAGGTGGGCGTAGTCGACGCCCCGGTTCCAGGAGTTGTCGCCACCGACGGACTGCTCCATGGCGAACCGGCCGCCCTCGACGAACGACAGGATGCCCTGCGCGAACCACGTGTACTGCTGCTCCTCCTGGCCTGCCCAGTCGGCCGGGGCGGGCCGGTCCTTTCCGGGCGCCCAGGCGGGCAGGTTGAGGAAGGCCGCGGCCAGCGCGATCCGGGCCCGGCCCCGCGGGGTGGCCTGCGCGGCGGTGACGGCGTCGGTGAGCTTCCCGGCGGTGGCGGCCGCGTCGGCGGCGGAGCCGAAGCGCACCAGACGGACGTCCTGCCCCGGCAGGAGCAGCCGAGCGATGGTGTACTCGGCGTCGAGTTGGTAGTTGTCCAGGTCGGTGCCGCCCGCGACCAGGCCGCACAGGCCGAGCACGCCGTCGACACGGCCGGCGCCGTCGCGGGCGATCTGCGCGTTGACGAGTCCGCCCATGGACTGGCCGACGGCCAGGGTGCGCCGCGGGGTGCCGATCTTCGCGACGACGGCGTCGAGTGTGGCGAACTGGTCGGGTTCTGCGCTGTTCAGGGCCCACATCGAGCCATGGGGGTCGTACGACGAACCGGCCATCGCATAGCCCTCGGAGAGCAACTCGGTGCGTACGGCGTCGGAGGGGGCGTCCTGGGCGACGGTGGGGCCGAAGCCATGGCTGAACAGCAGCAGGGTGCCGTTCCAGCGGTCGGGGACGTCCGCCATCCAGGTGGCGCCGTCGGCGAGGGTGCCGGTGAGATGGGCAGTGGCCGTCGGGTCCGCCTGGGCGGCTGACCAGGGAAGGGCGGTGAGGGCGACGGACGCCAGGGCGGCCAGTGCGACACGCGGACGGGTGCGAGCAAACATGGAAGTGGCTCCTTGTGGGCGGCTGCGGAGCGGGGAACCTGGGGGCGTCTCAGCGCGCTGAACGAAGGTGTGGAGGAATGTAGGGCTGATTTCTTGCAGCCGTCAACGCAATGCACAATTTCGCCTGAGAGCACGCCCTGGTGTGGCACGCGTGAAGACGGCTACGCCGGAACGGTCTCGATCGACCGGCGCGCCGCGTCCCGGGCGGGCGCCTCCAACAGGCCGTGGACCGCGCGGAACGTCTCCTCCGCCCCGGCCGCGGGCCAGTCCTCCGGCAGGTGCCGTACGGGCAACCGCGGATCACTGCGGATGACCTGCAGCCACTCGGCGGTCAGGCGGAGACGCAGCGCGAGGGCGTCCTCTCCGGCCAAGTCCACGCCACCCGAGGCGTACGGCCGCCAGAACGCGTCGAAGTCCCGGTAACCGGCGCCCAGTTCGCGCAGGTCCCAGGTGTCGTCGACCATCTCGGCGATATCCATGCCGACGTCCGCGTGGGCGCGGAAGACCTTCACATGCGCGGCCAGGCCCAGCGCGGCGACGATCTCGGAGACGTCGACCTCGCCCGGCGCGATCCACAGTCCGCTGAACAGCGCGCCGAAGCCCGCCCAGGTCAGCTGGGAGCGCAGATCGTGCCGCTGGCGCTGCCATGACTCCGGGAGCGAGAAGCCGAGCAGGGTCCAGGTGCCGTCCCACTCGCGGTTGACCGCGCCCGTCTTCCAGATGCGCCGCTCGCCGTCACGGAGGATCGCCTCCGAGCGGTCGGTGAGGCCGATGTAGGTCCGCCGGCCCTCACGCCGACGACTCAGCAGACCACGGCCGACCATGCGGGTGAGGGTGGACCGGGTGGCCTGCTCTCCGACTCCGGCGCGCCGGAACACCTCGATGACGCTCCCCGTGTACACGCACACCGCGCGGCCCAGCACTTCGTCACCGAGGAAGCTGAGCAGCAGGGACTGGGGGCGGAGGGCTGGAGCGGTCACACGCATACATTACGAGGCCCCGCGCACACGCGGCAGCGTCAGGCGAGCCCGTTCCCGGCGACGCGCACCAGGAGCTTGTGCAGCGTCTCCCGTTCGGCGGGGGCGAGCGGGGTGAGCAGTTCGTCGGTCACCCGCCGGCCCGCCTGATCCGTGTCACGGAGGAACGCGCGGCCGCCCTCGGTGAGGACGACGATGCGGCTGCGGCGGTCGTCGGGGGCGGGGCGGCGCTCGGCGAAACCCAGCTTCTCCAGGTCGTCCACCAGGCCGACGATCGCGCTCGGGTCATAGCCGAGCCGGGCGCTGAGCTCTCGCTGCAACGCGCCCTCACAGGTGGCGAGGCAGCGCAGCACGGCGTAGTGCCGCAGCCGCAGCCCCGACTCCTGGAGGAAGGTGTTGAACAGCTGACCGGAGCGCAAGCCCAGGCGGTACAGCAGATAGCCCGAGTCCGCGTGCAGCGCCCGCATCCACGGTTCGTCCGCGTCGATGGGGGGCGGGGTGTCGGTGTGCCGGCGGGCGATGGCGGGCTCCCTGGTCTCGGCTCCGGGGCGCCGGTCTCGGCGCTCCCCGGAGGGGTGGGTCTCGTGTGCAGAGTCCAGCATGACGCACCCGAGGTGGACAACAACTGTTGACGACACCAATTATTGCGCTTAGCTTCGATCTCGCCGCCGCACTCCGCGCCGGACAGGCGCACCCATGCGAAGGGACCCGCTCGTGCCCACCATCGATCTGACCGGCAAGGTCGCCGTCGTCACCGGCAGCGGCCGGGGCCTCGGCCTCGCCTACGCACACGCCCTCGCCGCCCACGGCGCGTCCGTGGTCGTCAACGACGTCGACGAAGCCGTGGCCGGACAGGCCGTCAAGTCCATCACCGAGGCCGGTGGCACCGCCGTGGCCGAGGTGGTCCCGGTCGGCTCCGCCGAGGCCGCCGGCCGGCTGGTGAGCCGTGCCGTCGAGGAGTTCGGCCGGCTCGACGTCCTGGTCACCAACGCGGGCATCCTGCGCGACAAGGTGCTCTGGAAGATGACCGACGAGGACTTCGACGCGGTCATCGCCACCCATCTGCGCGCCACCTTCACCTGCGCCCGCGCCGCCTCGTTGCGCATGCGCGAGCAGGGCGATGGCGGCACACTCGTCCTCGTCGGCTCCCCGGCCGGGCAGCGCGGCAACTTCGGCCAGACCAACTACGCGGCCGCCAAGGCCGGGATCGCCGCCATGGCCCGCACCTGGTCCATGGAACTGGCCCGCGCGAACATCACCGTCAACGCGATCGTGCCGGTCGCCGCCACCGCGTTGACCGAGACCATTCCCGCCTTCGCCCCGCATGTGGAGGCCCTGAGGAACGGCGAGCCGCTGCCGGACTTCCTGCGCAAGGGCGAGGGATTCGGCACCCCGGAGGACTGCGCCGCCCTCGTCCCCTTCCTGGCCTCCGACGCCGCCCGCGGCGTCACCGGCCAGTGCGTCGGCATCGGCGGCGACAAGGTGGCGCTCTGGTCGCATCCGCGGGAGATACGGACCGCCTACGCCGACGGCGGCTGGACCCCCGAGGCCCTCGCCGACGTCTGGCACACATCGGTCGGCGCCGAGCCGCAGTCGGTGGGCATCCCCGCGCCGAAGACCCCGGAGGCGTGATGGACCTCCGGAATCTGGTCGCCATCGACGTCCACACCCACGCGGAGGTGTCCGCCAAGGGCCACTCCTCCCTGGACGACGATCTGCACGCCGCCTCCGCCGCCTACTTCAAGGTCGAAGGCAAACGGAAGCCCACCCTCGAGGAGACGGCCGCCTACTACCGCGAACGGCGGATGGCCGCCGTCATCTTCACGGTGGACGCCGAGTCCGCCACCGGTACCGAGCCCGTCCCGAACGAGGAGGTCGCCGAGGCCGCCGCCGCCAACGCGGACGTCCTCATCCCCTTCGCCTCCATCGACCCCTTCCGGGGGAAGGCGGGCGTGCGGCGGGCCCGGCGGCTGGTCGAGGAGTACGGCGTGCGGGGCTTCAAGTTCCACCCCAGCGTCCAGGGCTTCTTCCCCAACGACCGCTCGGTGGCGTACGGCCTGTACGAGGTGATCGAGGAGACCGGCACCATCGCCCTCTTCCACACCGGCCAGACCGGCATCGGCGCCGGTGTGCCCGGCGGGGGCGGCATCCGGCTGAAGTATTCCAACCCGCTCCATGTGGACGACGTGGCCGCCGACTTCCCGCATCTGAAGATCATTCTGGCGCATCCGTCGTTCCCCTGGCAGGACGAGGCGCTGGCGGTGGCGACCCACAAGCCCGGCGTGCACATCGACCTGTCCGGCTGGTCGCCGAAGTACTTTCCGCCGCAGCTCGTGCAGTACGCCAACACACTGCTGAAGGACAAGGTCCTGTTCGGTTCGGACTTCCCGGTGCTCACCCCGGACCGATGGCTGGCCGACTTCGACAAGCTCTCCATCAAGGACGCGGTCAAGCCGAAGATCCTCAAGGAGAACGCGGCCCGGCTGCTCGGGCTGACAAAACCGTAAGGGGTGCCGGATGCGCAACGAGGGACTGGGGTCATGGCCCGCACGCCGGGCCCGTAAGACCCCGAACCGCACGGCCCTGATCCACGGCGAGCGGTCGACCGACTACCGCACCCTGCACACCCGCACCACCCGCCTCGCCCATGCCCTGCGCGCCCGGGGCATCAGGCGTGGCGACCGCATCGCCCATCTCGGCCCCAATCACCCCGCCTATCTGGAGACCCTGTTCGCCGCGGGCCTCCTCGGCGCCGTCTTCGTCCCCCTCAACACCCGGCTCACCGGCCCCGAGATCGCGTACCAGCTCGCCGACTCCGGCGCCAAAGCCCTCATCCACGGTGCCGCACAAGCCGGGCTCGTCGCCGGACTGCCCGCCGACACCGGTGTACGGACCTGTATCGAGATCGGCGACGCATACGAACAGACCCTGGCAGCCGCGCCGACCGAGCCGATCGATGAACCGGTCACCCCCGACGACACCTGCCTCATCATGTACACCTCGGGGACGACCGGCCGCCCCAAGGGCGCGATGCTCACCCACGGCAACATCATCTGGAACGCCGTCAATGTGCTGGTCGACCACGATCTGTTCGCCGACGAGCGCGCCCTGGTGTCCGCCCCGCTGTTCCACACCGCGGGCCTGAACATGATCACCTTGCCGGTACTCCTCAAGGGCGGCACCTGCGTCCTGGTGGAGGCCTTCGAGCCGGGGACGACCCTGGATCTGATCGAACGGCATCGCATCACCTCCATGTTCGGAGTGCCGACGATGTTCGGCCAGGTGGCCCGGCATCCCCGCTGGACGAACGCGGATCTGTCCTCGCTCCGCATCCTCACCTGCGGCGGATCCCCGGTGCCGACCCCGCTCATCGCCACCTACCAGGAGCGCGGGCTCACCTTCCTCCAGGGCTACGGCATGACCGAGGCCGCGCCCGGCACCCTCTTCCTGGACGCCGAGCACGCCGCCGACAAGGCGGGCTCGGCGGGCGTACCGCACTTCTTCAGCGACGTACGGGTCGTCCGGCCCGGCCTCACCCCGGTCGGCATCGGTGAGACCGGCGAAGTGGTGGTGCGCGGACCACATGTGATGTCCGGCTACTGGGGGCTGCCCGAGGAGACCGAGGCCGCGTTCGCGGGCGGCTGGTTCCGCAGCGGGGACGCGGCCCGGGTCGACGAAGACGGTTATGTGTACATCGTCGACCGGATCAAGGACATGATCATATCCGGCGGCGAGAACGTCTACCCCGCCGAGATCGAGGATCTCCTCCTCGCCCACCCGGGCATCGCCGAGTGCGCGGTGATCGGTGTCCCGGACGACATGTGGGGCGAGGTGCCCCGGGCGGTCGTCGTCCCGGCGGCGGGCACCGAACTCGACCCGGAGCAGGTGCTGGCATCACTGTCCGGGCGGCTCGCCAAGTACAAGATCCCCAAGTCGGTGGTGGTCGCGGACGAACTTCCGCGCACCGCCTCCGGAAAGCTCCTCAAGTCCCGGGTGCGCGACCGCTACGGCACCCCCGCCCCTGAACAGGAAGCCGGTTCATGAGCATCACCGTCAACGGCCTGGACGACCTGAAGAAGCTCGCCGACGCGGACCTCGGCACCAGCGAGTGGATCGAGGTCACTCAGGACCGCATCGACACCTTCGCCGATGCCACCGACGATCACCAGTGGATCCACACCGACCCGGAGCGAGCGGCCCAGGGCCCCTTCGGCGCGCCGATCGCGCACGGCTACCTCACGCTGTCCCTGTTCATCCCGCTCTTCACCCAACTGCTGGACGTACGGGGCGTGACCACCAAGGTGAACTACGGCCTGAACAAGGTGCGCTTCCCCGCGCCGGTGAAGGCCGGGTCCCGCATACGGCTGGTGGCCCGGCTCACCTCGGTCGAGGACGTACCCGGCGGCGTCCAGATCACCGTCGACGGCACGATCGAGGTGGACGGCGGCACGAAGCCCGCGGCCGTGGTGCAGAGCCTGTCCCGCTTCTACGTCTGACCTGCGCTCAGGCGGCGAGCACCTGCGCCACCGCCGTCGCGGGCAGACGCTCCGCCGGAATGCGTACCGGCGCGACCGGGCCATGAGCGGGCCACACGCGGTATGTGGTCTTGGCCGGATCCACCAGGGGCTCACCGAGAGTGATCCGCCCCTGGGAGTACAGCCTGTCGCATACGGGGGTGGGCAGCGCGACGTAGCAGCCGCCCCTGTTGGTGACGGAGTCGTACGGCTGCCAGTAGCCGTACCGGCGTCGTCCGCTCGCGCGCACGGTGCAGAACACCGGAGTGCGGGAGTTGGACATGACGCGGAGAACACCGGCGTCGGCAGCCTCGAACGGGACCTCGGAACGGGAGCGGGACGAGTAGAGGACCGAGGACATCAAGGCTGCCTTTCCGAGGGGCCGGGACTCAAGATCAGCTACCCAATTAAAGCAGTGATTTGATCTCGATGGCACAACTCCCTTGCAAGTGGCGGGGCTTGGGCATGTCGGCACGGACACCGGTAGCATTGCAGGACTACTTTCGATTCAAGACTACTACCGGGATCACCCAAGACCACCCAAGGGGAGAAGCCGTGCCCGACCGCGGGAGCCGCATCACCTTCCAGCACGGCCAGGAGTTCCTGGCCGCGATCTCCGAGCGCTGGAACTACCAGATCCTGCGGGAGGTGTTCTTCGGTGTGGGCCGGTTCGGCGAACTCAAGCGAGCGCTGGGCATTTCGGCGAACATCCTCACCGCACGGCTGAACAGCCTGACCGAACTGGGTCTGCTCACCAGGCGCGCCTACCGCGCGGACAAGCCGTGGTACGAGTACGAGCTCACCGACAGCGCCCGTGAGCTCGTCGTCCCCGCCATCGCGGCCATCACGCGCTGGGCCGAGAGCCATGCGACCGACAGCGACATCAGCCAGCACCCACTGATGCACACGGTGTGCGGCAACCCGACCAATCCGTACCTCGCGTGCAGCAGCTGCCATCAGCCGGTCGAGGCATCGACCCTGCGGCCGGTGCCCGCCGAGGAAGGTGGCGCCCGTTGATCACCTCAGCCTGAGGGCCCGGGGCGACGCGACCGTAGAGCCTAGTAGTGATTTGAAACTAGTAGCGTTACGCTACTAGGCATGACAGACACTGCACATGCGACATCCGTGCCCGACTGGGTCCTGAAGTTCATGGACGCCATCGACACCCTGGAGTTCGACGAGGGCTTCGCGCCGCTGACCGAGGACACCGAGATGTACTTCGGCACCGCGCACATCCACGGCGTCGAGGCCATCAAGGCGTTCTTCGTCAAGATCGACGAGCCGCTGAACATCACCCACGAGGTTCTGGAGTTCTGGGCCGCGGGCGACGGCGTCCGCCTGCTGCGCGGCGAGGCGGCCATGGCCAAGAAGAGCGCACCGGAAGAGGTGGTGCGCGCCCCGTTCACGCACATCTTCTACCTCGACCAGGAAGAGCCGGTTCGCGTCCGGACGCTGCGCATCACCGCGGGCCCACTCCAGACCGACGCCGTGATGTGACCTCGCCTCCGGGGATCGGTCAAACGATCCCCGGAGGCGCGCTCCTTGCCGCCCCTGCGCGCGTGCACACCCCCATCGACAGCCCGCCTGGGTATCAGCATGCTTGCTATCTACTACGCATGCTTATATTGTCTCAGCATGCTTATGGACGGGCGAATCCCCAGCTCTCTCACCGTGGAGGTCGGCTCATGACGGCTCTGTCCCTCCCCGACGCCCGCGCACTCGTCGCGGCGGCGATGACCTCCTGCGGGCATTCCGCCGAGGCCGCCGAGACCATCGCCGACCATCTGCTCGACTGCGAACTGCGCGGGCTGTCCTTCGGCGGGCTCGCCCGCGCGCTGTCCATAGCGGAGCGCATCCGCACGACCGAGGCGCCGCCGCGGCCCATCCGGGTCGTCGCCGAGACGCCGGTGTCCGCCACCGTGGACGGCGGCGACCAGGTGGGCTACCTCGTCGGCAGGCACTCGCTGCGGCTGGCCATGGCGAAGGCCCGCGCCCAGGGAGTCGCGGTCGTCGGCGCGTACAACACCTGGTACACCGGGATGTTCTCGTACTACCTGGAGAAGGCCGCGGCCGCCGGGCTCGCCGGGATGATCGCGGGCAGCGGACCGGCGGTGGTGGCCCCGCACGGCGGCACCGAAGCCCGGTTCGGCACCAACCCGATCGCGTTCGGGTTCCCGGCCACCCCGACTCCGGTCATCTGGGACATCGGTACCTCCGCCGTGATGTACGGGGAGGTGCGGCTGAAGGCGCGGCTCGGAGAGAAGCTGGCACCCGGCCAGGCCTACGACGCGGCCGGGGCCCCGACGCTCGACCCGGACGCCGCGCTCGAGGGCGCGTTCGGCGTATGGGGCGCCCACAAGGGCTCCGGGCTCGCCCTGGTCGTCCAGCTCCTCGGCATGATGACCGGCGCGGCCGCCGACCCGCCGGGCGTGTCGGACTGCGGCTTCTTCGTCGTGCTGGTCGATCCCGGTGTGCTCACCGACCCGGACGACTACCGGCAGCGGGTCGCGGCCTTCGCGGAATCGGTCCGTGCCACCCGTCCCGTCGAGGACGGCCGCGCGGTGCGGATGCCGTTCGACCGCTCGGCGAGCCGCCGGAACGAGACGCTCCGTCGCGGCGCCATCGACGTACCAGAAGCGGTGGTGGCGGCCCTGCGCAAGGAGGCCGCGGGTGGCTGAGGACCCCGGCGCCTTCGCGGAGGACCCCGACGCCTTCACGATCGAGCCCTCCCCGTCGGGCCGGCTCCTGTGCGGCGGCTGCGCTCCGCACGACGTCTGCCGCCTGGGCGTCGAGATCGCCGAGGCGCGGGATGACGCGGTGCGGTTCGAGGTCGTCTGCCCACCGTTCTGGCACGGCGGACCCGGTGTCGCGCACGGCGGCTGGACCGCCGCGGTGTTCGACGACGCGCTCAACATCGTCGCGCTGCGGATCGAACCACGGCTGGTCACGAAGTCGCTGGCGGTCCGCTACCTCCGCCCGGTCCCGGTCGGGCGGCCCATGGACCTCCTGGCGCGGATCGAGCGGCACAGCGGCAGGCGGTGGGAGGTGTCCGCCGAGATGACGCTCACCGGCACGCCGCTGGCCACCGCGCGGGCCGAGCTGCGGACACGCCGACCGCACCACTTCGCCCGCCACGAAGCCTGGCTCGCCCGCCGATCACCCTCCCCCAACGGACCCCACGCAGAAAGCTGAGAACGCCATGGTCGAATTCCTCACCGGGCTGCAGCCCCTTCAGACCAGCGAAACCGACCCCGACCTCATGATCTCCAGGATCCAGGAACTGGACCGCTCGCAGGTCATCGACCGGGTCCTGCTCGGGTACTCCGCCACCTGGCCGCACAACCACGCCACCGCGCCGTTCGCGCTGGCGATGTCGGAGAGGTTCTCGCCCATCGTCGCGCACCGTCCGGGCGTGATGGCGCCGGTGGCCGCCGCGCGCTACTTCGCCACCCTCGACGTACTCGCGCGGGGCAGGCTCGCCGTCAACGTGGTCGTGGGCGGCTCCGACAGGGATCTGCGTCGCGAGTCGGACGATCTGCCAAAGGCCGACCGCTACCGGCGGGCGGTCGAGTGCCTGGACATCATCCGCCGCGCCTGGACCGAGACCGAGCCCTTCGACCACCACGGCGAGTACTACACGGCCGAGGCGGTGAAGCTGGGGACCAAGCCGGTGCAGGGTCAGGTGCCCATCCTCATGGGCGGCGAGAGCGCCGACGCCGTGGACTTCGGCGCCCGCCACGCCGACCTGTACATGCTGTGGGGGGAACCACTCGCCGGCACGAAGGAACGCATCGACCGGGTCACCGCGGCGGCCGAACGCCACGGCCGTGCCATGCGGTTCTCGCTGAGCCTGCGCCTGTTCATCGGTGACACCGACGACGAGGCCTGGGCACGGGCCCGGTCCGTGGAGCGGCGGATCGCCGAGGCCGCCGGAACCCCGGCCTTCCTGCGCTCGTCGTCGAGCGACACCTCCGTCGGACGGCAACGGGCCCTCGCGCTCACCGACCACGAGCTGCACGACGACTGCTTCTGGACCGGGCTGACCAAGCTCCTGGGCGGCTTCGCCAACTCCCAGGCGCTCGTCGGCACCGAGGAGCGCGTCCTGGACACCCTCGGCAGGTACCGGGAGCTCGGAGTCGACGCGTTTCTGGTGACGACCGGTGCCGAAGCGGCCTGGGACCCGTCGTTGGAGGGCTTCCTGGCCCGGGTGAAGAAGGAGCTGGCATGACGGTATCCATCGCCCGGGGCGATGGCGCTCCGGGCCTGGAGGGATTCTCCGATCTCGCCGACGGCACGGTCGGCGGGTTCCTCGCCGCCCGCGCCGCACTGCACCCCGACAAGCCCGCGCTCGTCTTCGAAGACAGCGAACTGACCTACGGCGCACTCGACGCCGCGGTCACCGACGTGGCACGCGGCCTGATGTCGGCGGGCGCCACCCCGGGCGGCTCGGTCGGGATCTTCCTGCCCAACCGGCCCGAGTATCTGCTCGCCTGGCTGGGAGCGGCCCGCGCCGGGGCCGTCGAGGTCCCGATCAACATCGCCTACAAGGGCTCCTTCCTCGACCACGCGCTCCGCAGCACCGGCGTGCGGGTGCTGGTCACCGACGCGGCCCTGCTGGAACTCGTCGCCGACCTGCCGGACGTACCGCACACCCTCGAGACCGTCGTCCTGCTCGACGGCGACCGCCACCGCCGCACCCCGCCCGGGGTGACGGTACGGACCTGGAACGACCTCCTCGCGGCCGGCGACCCGGCGGTGGAGCTCCCCCGCGTCGGGCCGCGGGACCCGGTCGCGATCATGCTCACGTCCGGAACGACCGGACGCAGCAAGGGAGTCGTCCACCCGCACCTGATGCCCCTGGTCGCCGCGCGCGAATGCGCGGCGCAGATGGCCACGACCGCCGATGAGCGGCTCTCTACACCTGTCTGCCGCTCTTCCACGGCGCCGCGCAGATCAACATATCCCTGCACGCCTTCTACGCGGGGGCGACCGTGGTCCTCGGGCGCCGGTTCAGCGCCAGCAGGTTCTGGGACGAGCTGCGCACCCACCGGGTCACCCAGTTCAACGCGCTCGGTTCCGTTCTGCCGATGCTTCTGGCGCAGCCCCCGTCCGACCGCGATCGCGACCACCGGGCGACGAAGGTGTTCGCCGCGCCCGCCCCGCCGCAGGTACTGCATCCGTTCGAGGAGCGCTTCGGCGTCCACGTCGTCGAGGGCTACGGGCTCACCGAGATCAAGAACGTTCTCTACAACCCTCTTGGCGCCCGGAAGGCCGGCTCGCTGGGCCTGCCCACCGCATCGTCCGTTCTGGAGATCCACGACGAGTCGGGGCAGCGTGCCGCGCCCGGCCGGACCGGGGAGATCGTGTACCGGCCCCGGCTGCCGGACATCATGTTCGCCGGCTACCACCGCGATCCCGAAGCGACGCTCGCGACCATGAAGGATCTCTGGTGGCACACCGGCGACTTGGGCTACACGGACGAGGACGGCTACTTCTACTTCATCGACCGTAAGAAGGACGCGTTGCGCCGCCGCGGTGAGAACATCTCCTCCCACGAGATCGAATCGGTTCTGCTCGCCTGCCCCGGCGTCATGGCCGTCGCCGCCATCGGCACACCGTCGGAGCTGGGCGAGGACGAGGTCCTCGTCGTCGTGCAACCCGAACCCGGCCACGAGCCGGATCTCACCAAGCTGTTCGCCCACTGCGACCGCTCGATGCCGCACTTCATGGTCCCCCGCTACTACCGCGTCGTGGACCGGCTTCCCGTCACCCCGAACGGCAAGGTGCGCAAACACCAGCTGCGCGACCAGGGCCGCGCCGGGGCCTGGGACGCGCTGGCCGCCGGGCTCGCACCCACCCGCCACACCTGAGGAACCGCCATGTCCCTGCCCGACGGAGTGCGCATCCGCGAGATCGCGCCCCGGTTGACCTTCCAGGACCATACGGTCCCGACCGACGTCAAGATCGAACTCGTGCGGCGCCTGATCGATGCCGGCGTCCGCGGGTTCGAGCTGTCCTCCTTCGTCCGGCCCGATCTCGTACCGGGGCTCGCCGACGCCGCGGAGGTGTTCGCCCGGGTACCGCGGGTGCCCGCGCTCAGCCTCGGCTGCTGTGTCGGCAATGCGCGCGGGCTCGCCCGCGCGGTCGACGCGGGGGCCGACACGGCACATTTCCTGCTCTCCGCCGACGAGGAGTTCGCCCACGCCAACATCGGACGGTCCACGGCGGACTCGTTGCGCGAGCTGGAGCGCATGGCCGCGTACGCCGCGAACGAGGACATCCTGCTCGGCACCTACGTCATCTTCGCCTGGGGTGGGCCGACCGGCCCCGCACGCACCGGCGAGGATCTCCAGCCGCTGGCCCGGCGGCTCCTCGACATCGGGGTGGAGCACTGGATCCTCGCGGATTCCTCCGGCTACGCGGCACCGCCCCAGATCCGCGAACTCATCAGCGCCGCGCTCACGCACATACCGCCCGGGAACCTGACCGTGCAGATCCACGACGGCCGAGGCATGGGCCTCGCCGCCCTGCTCCCGCTCCTCGAACTCGGCGTCCGCGCCATCGACACCTCCCTCGCCGGCAGCGGCGGCCATCCGGCGATGCCCGGCGCCCAGGGCGGGGGGCTGTGCACCGAGGACGCCGTGCAGATGCTCGAACTGTGCGGTGTGGACACCGGTATCGATCTGCCCCGCCTCATCGAGACGGCGAACTGGCTCACCGGCGAGGTCGGCGTGGCCGGCAAGGGGTTCGTCCGGCGCACCGGCCGCGTGCCGGGCACGGCCCGCCCCGGCGATCCGCTCGCCTTCACCTGGTGACGCCGGGCCGGAGCCCGCGCCCGGTGCGCCACCGCCACGCCGACCCACGCACATCGGTTCAGCAGCACGAATCCAGGAGGACCAGTGACGCATACCCGTACGCCCACGATCGTCGTCGCCGGCGCCGGGCTGACCGGCCTTTCCGCGGCGATTTCCGCCCGCGAGGCCGGCGCCCGCGTGGTGCTGCTCGAGAAGGGCAGCCGCGAGGACGTCGGCGGGAACGCGGCCTTCTCCGGCGGTCTGTTCCTGTTCTGCTATGACGGGCCGGACGATCTGACGTCGATCACGGAGGATTTCGAGCCGGGCATGAAGGCCGACCGGATCGAGGCACCGCCCTACACCCGTCATGCCTACGCGGCCGAGCTGTCGGCGATGAGCGGCGGCCGGGCCGAGTCACGGCTGGTCGGCGCGCTCGCCGAACGGTCGTTGGACACGGTCCGCTGGCTGGCCGCGAAGGGCGTCCGCTTCACATTCAACCGCACCCTGGGGGCCGAGGTCCGCGACCGTGTCCTGCACATCCCGCCCGGCCAGGTGCTGACCTGCGTCGGCGAGGGAATGTCGCGCGGGTTCGAGGTGATCCGGCCCCTGCTCGCGCACGCCGAGCGGATCGGCGTGGAAATCCACTGGTCCACACCGCTGGCGGAGGTGCGGCGCGGCGACGGCCGGGTCACGGGCGCCGCGGTCGGCGACGGCAGCCGGACCGTGCCCGCCGACGCCGTGGTGGTCGCCACCGGCGGCTTCCAGGCGAGCCGTGAACTGCGCCGCGGGCATCTGGGGCCGGAGTGGGAGACGGTGCGCCTGCGCGGCACCCGCCTGGCCACGGGCGACGGGATCCAGGCCGCGCTGCGCGCCGGGGCGGAGCGGGCCGGGACATGGTCGAGCTGCCATTCGGCCGCGGTCGACCCGACCGTGCCGTCACCGGGGCGCAGTGCGGACTCGCCACCGTTCCCGCTGCACGGCTTCTGGCTCGGTGTGCTCGTCAACCGCGATGGCGAGCGGTTCGTCGACGAGGGCCCCGGCCCGTGGATCAGGAACTACTCGAAGATGGGCAGAGCGATCATGAGTCAGCCCGGGTGCGAGGCATTCGAAATCTTCGACCAGCGCACCGCGGCCCGGGTGGCCGATGAGTTCGCCGGCGCGGCGGTGCCCATCGTCGCGCATACGGTCGTCGAGCTCGCCGGGCGGATCGGGGTGCCCGCGGACCGGCTGACGCACACGCTCGAGATGTTCAACAACGCCTGCCCGCCGGGCGACACCGTCAGTGAGGATCGCGGCACGTCCGGCATCACCCCGCCCAAGTCCCGCTGGGCGGCGCCCCTCAACCGGCCACCGTACGTCGCCTACCCCGCGGTCGCCGGGCTCACCTTCACCTTCGGCGGCATCCGGATCGACCCGGACGGACGGGCGCTCGGGGCCAACGGGGCGCCGGTGCCCGGCCTGTACGCGGCGGGCGAGGCCATCGGCGGTCTGTTCTACGGCGACTATCCCGGTGGCGCCGCCCTCATGCGCGCGGCGGTGTTCGGCCGCGCGGCCGGACACACCGCCGCGACCGAAGCCACGTCGGCGCCTCACCCGGCCCGACGACCCCACCCGGCCCGACGGCCACGGCGCGGGCCGGGGACTTGTCCCGCGGGGAACTCCCCCGCGGGTCGGTCATCCGCGCCTCTACTCCTCCGGGCGGCCCATGTCCCGGAGTTCGGTCTCCACCACGAGCGCGGCCTGCCGCAGGCGGCCGTCGGTGGCGACGATGTCGTCCCGCCCCAGCGTGGCGTTCAATGTCTCGCTGATCTTGAGAACCTCGTTGCTCATCTCCTCCAGGGCGGCCAGACCTGCCTCGGTGACCTGGAGCGAGAGCGCCCGTTCGCTCTCCGGATGCGCGGCGCGGGCCACGAATCCGCGGTTCTCCAGCTGTGTCACCATTCGCGTCATGGTCTGCGGCCGCGCATAGCAACGGCGTGACAGCTGAGCGAGGCTGAGATGGGGCTGATTGGCCAGGATGCGCAGGGCGGTGTAGCTGGACAACGTCATCTTCCACGGACGCAGCCGCGTGTTCCCAATCCTGGTGACCGCCCGCTCGAACCGGAAGACCGCATCGATCATCGAGGACGCTTCGTCCATGTCTGCGGCGTCCTCGGTCGGCGAGCGACCGTCGTCGAACGGGTTGATGTAGGGGAGAGCGCTGGACACCCGTACAGCATACGGCCCGTGGGACCGGAACATCAGCATGCTTGCATTAATGCTAAGCATGCTTCTATTTTATAAGCATGCTTACATCGAACTTCCAGCAGCCGGGCCCCGACACCGCACGTTTCCGTGCCGTCCTCGGCCACTTCCCCAGCGGCATCACCGCCATCACTTCGCGCGACACGCGGGGCGAGCCGGTGGGCATGACCGTCGCGTCGTTCACCTCCGTCTCACTCACCCCTCCGCTCGTGGCATTCCTGCCCGGCAAGACGTCGTCGACCTTCCCGGTCATCGCCGAACGCGGCACCTTCTGCGTGAACGTCCTCGCCACCGACCAGGAGCGGATCTGCCGCGCCCTGTCGGTGTCGGGCGGCGACAAGTTCGCCGAGGTGGCCTGGCAGCCGGGGCCGCACGGAGACCCGGTCATCGACGGCGTGGTCGCCTGGATCGACTGCGGGATCGAAGCCGTGCACGACGCCGGTGACCACTACATCGTCATCGGGCGGGTCAACGACCTCGACGCCGACAGCACGGCCTCACCCCTGCTGTTCTTCCGAAGCCGCTACAACCACCTGGTATCCGCGTGACCGGCGAGCGACCGCGACAGAAGAAAAACAGCCAACCAATACTCGGACGCCACAGGCGAGGCGTTCTCGAAGACCGGGGACCTGCCCAAGCTCCGCCGACGGCACGAAGATCGACGCTCCTCGCTTCCTGTGCCGATCCGAGAAGAAGCTCAAGCGCGCACAGCAAGCCCTCAGCCGCAAGGCGAAGGGCTCGAACAACCGGGACAAGGCCCGTATCAAGGTCGCACGCGCTCACGCGCGGGTCACCGACGCGCGGCGTGAGTTCCGCCCCCAAGCTCTCGGCTTCGCTCGAGCAGGGGGGACCCCATCCAGCTCTCCACCCGGCTGATCCGCGATAACCAAGCGGTCGCGGTGGAAGACCTGGCGATGAAGGGGCTCGCCCGTACGCGCCTGACCCAGCCCGTGCACGACGCCGGATGGTCCGCGTTCCGTAAGCCCTCCGGTCAGGGTTGCGGATGGGCGTCGTGGGTGAGGAGGGCGAGCTGGACGCGATTTTCCAGGTCCAGTTTGGCCAGGGCGCTGGAGAGGTGGGCCTTGACCGTGCCGAGGGAGAGGTGCAGGCGGGTGCCGATGTCGGTGTTGGACAGGCCCTCGGCGACCGCCTCGGCCACCTCGCGCTCGCGTTCGGTGAGCAACGCCAGTCGCTGTCGGGCCTGTTCGGCGCGATCGTCCGGCCCACCCGCAGCGTGCCGGACGAGGGCACGCGCGGCGGACGGCGACAGCGCGGGCTCGCCGCGGGCGGCCCGCCGTACCGCCTCGACGATTTCCTCGGGTACGGCGTGCTTGACGAGGTACCCGGCGGCGCCGGAGCGCATCGCCTCCAGCACCAGGCCGTGTTCGTCGAAAGTGGTCAGCACGATCACCTGGGGTGCCTGGGCACCGCGGCGGGTGAGCTCCCGGGTGGCCGCGAGGCCGTCCACGACCGGCATCCGGATGTCCATGAGGACCACATCGGGCGCGTGTTCACGGACGGCGGCGGCCGCCTCGGCGCCGTCCGCCGCCTCCCCCACGACCTCGATACCGTCCGCCCCGCGCAGCATCATCTTCAGCCCGGTCCGCACCAGGGGGTCGTCGTCGGCCAGCAGCACTCGGATCATGGCGTCACCTCGCGGGCCACGGTAGCCGGGCGCGCAGCGTGAAGGTGCCGTCGGCGGCGGCGTGGTCGAGGGTGCCGCCGTCGAGCCGGACCCGCTCGGCGAGCCCGGTCAGACCGGCGCCGGTGCCCGGGACCGCCCCGTCGGCGCGTGGCGCGGCGGGCAGCCCGTTGCGGACCTCCACCGTGAGGCCGCCACCGGGACTTCCGGCCAGCCGTACGCTGACGGGTGTGCCGGGCGCGTGCTTGCGGGCGTTGGTAAGACCCTCCTGCGCCACGCGGTAGACGGTCCGGTGCATTTGCCCCCGCAGGTCGCGGACGGCGTCGGCGGCCAGCTCGGTGCGGAAGTCCACCGGCTGGCCCGTGGCACGGGCGTCCGCGACCAGACCGTCGATGTCCGCGATCCGCGGCAGCAGCGACACCGGCTCTCCGCCGCTCTCCGCCCGCAGCAGGTGCAGCACCTCCTGCAACTCCTCCACGGCCTGGTGCGCGTTGCCCCGGATCACCTCCGCGCTCTCGGCGACCTCGGCGCTGCTCAGCGCGGGCCCGGCGCCCGCCTCCGCCTGCCGGGTGCGGTAGGCCAGCGCGCCCGCGTGCACGGAGAGCAGGGAGACGCGGTGCGCCAGCACGTCGTGCATCTCGCGGGCGATGGCCTGGCGTTCGCCGCGGCGGGCGTCGGCGAGCCGGCGCTCGTGTTCGGTCCGGGCCCGCTCGGCGTCCACGCGCAGCCGCTCGAAGAGCAGCCGCCGGGAACGCAGGGCGTTGCCCGAGGCGAAGGCGGCCAGGAGGTAGGCCAGCGAGAACGCGGCATCGAACCACAGGTCGTCAGTCGCTCCCGACAGCAGCGGACCGGAGGGCACCATGCACACCACGTACGCACCGAGCATCAGCAGCGCCTGCCGCCAGCGCAGACGGAGCGCGAGGTTGGTGACGATCACCGCACCGGCAGGCAGAGCGCTGGTCGCCAGCGCCACCGCGGGCAGCCCGATCAGCGCCACGGCGAGCGGGAAGTCACGCCGCCACCACAGCGCGCAGCAGGCCACGAGCCCCAGCAGCGGGTCCAGTTCCGCCGCCCACCCCGGCAGGTCGCCCTGCTCCTTCACGACCCCGAGGACGACCATGCCGAGGAAGACGGCCGCGCAGAAGAGTCCCGCGTCCACCGCCCGCTCGCGCCAGGTGCGCCCGGCCGGGAGGGCGAGGTCGAGGCCGTTCGTCATGAGGTGAGGGTATTCGGGCCGGGGAGGGCGGCACATCGGCCAACCGGCCAGACGTCCCTCGGCCATTGGTCTGACTCCCGCCGCCTCCTCCTGGACCGTCGGCGAATGGTGCCGACCCAGGTGGCCCCCGCAGACTGCTGCCATCCGGAAGACGGGAGAGAACGAGATGGGTGCAGCCCAGGTCAGCAGGGCGCGGTTGCTGCGGCTCGCGGGGGCCGTCGCCGTCGGTGCGGCACTGCCCGCCGGATACGCCGCCGCGACGGAGTGGCACGACAGCACAGGCGCCCCGGCCGATCGGAAGCGGGCGGGGGACGCCCGGCCGGCCGGAGTGCGATATCGCGGGGTCGTCTACGAAGTGAGCGAGGGCGAGACACCGGCCACGGCATGGAGCGCGGCTCGTACCCGCGCCGATCTACGGGCGATCCGCCGCCAGTTGCACGCCGACACGGTGAAGATCACCGGCGATGGCGTCGAACGGCTCACCCGCACCGCGGCCGAGGCGGCCGAGAACGGTCTGCGTGTCTGGCTGGAGCCGACCCTCGGCGATGTGCCCGCTTCGGACATCCTCGACCACCTCGCGGAGACCGGACGATTCGCCGAACGACTGCGCCGGCAGGGCGTACGGGTGCATCTCAACGTGGGCTGTGAGTTCCTGCTGTTCGTCCCCGGGATCGTGCCCGGCGCCACCGCGACCGAACGGATCGAGAACCTGGTCAAAGGCGACTACGACCCGGTGCAGACCGCCCGGCGGCTGCGCCGCTTCACCGCACGGGCCGCCGCCGTCGGCCGCTCGGTCTTCCGCGGGCCGCTGTCGTACGGGGCCGCGCAGGACGAGGACGTGGACTGGGGCCTGTTCGACCTGGTGTGCGTCGACTACTACGGCTGGTTTCCGAACCGCGCCGGGCATGTCAAGGAGCTGCGTACACACCAGCGTCACGGCAAGCCGCTCGCGATCACCGAGTTCGGCTGCTGCACCTTCGAGGGCGCGCCCCGTCTGGGCGGTATGGGGTGGGACGTCGTCGACTACGCCAAGACGCCGCCTCGGGTCAAGAAGGGGCTGGAGCGCAGCGAGCACACACAGGCGGCGTATCTGACCGATGTGCTCGATGTGTTCGAGTCGATGAACCTGTACGCGGCCATGGCCTACACGTTCGTCACGCCCGACGCCCCACACCGCCGCGAGCCGCGACTCGACCTGGACATGGCCGCCTACAGCCTGGTGAAAGTGATCAGGGACCGTCCGGCGGAGCCGGATTCCCCCTGGCACTGGGAGCCCAAGGAATCCTTCCGGGCCCTGGCCGGCGAGTACGCCCGCCACCGGCGGCGCCCCTGAAGGCCGTGGGCCGGGGGCCGCGGTCGCTGTTCACACCTTCAGCGTGGCCATGCCTCCGTCCACGGCCAGGGCGCTGCCGGTCGTGGACGCCGAGAGCGGGCTGGCGAGGTAGGTGATGGCATGCGCCACCTCTTCCGGGGTGACCAGCCGTCCCAGAGGCTGTCGGGTGCGCAGGGCCCGGGACTCGGCCTCCGGATCCGGCGCGGTGGACAGCAGTCGGCCTATCCACGGGGTGTCCACGGTGCCGGGGGTGACGCAGTTGACGCGGATGCCTTCCTTGACGTGGTCGGCGGCCATCGCCAGCGTCATGGAGAGCACGGCGCCCTTCGTGGCGCTGTAGAGCGCCCGGTTGCGTACCCCGGCCAGGGCGACCACGGATGACACGTTGACCACCGCGGCGTGGTCCGAGCGGCGCAGCAGGGGCAGTGCGGCAGCTGTGATGCGCGCCATCGAGACCACGTTCACGTCCAGGATCCGGTGCCACTCCTCGCGGTTGTTGGCCGTGACATCGCCCTTGGCTCCGATACCGGCGTTGTTCACCAGCACGTCGAGGCGTCCGTGGTCGTCGGCCAGTGTGCGCATCGCCGCCGCGACGGCGTCGTCGTCGGTGATGTCACAGCGGATGTACGGATGGGGGGTGTCCGGCGCGGTGCGGTCGAGGACCACCGTGGTGGCGCCCCGTTCGGTGAGCAGTGCCGCGGTCGCGGCGCCGATGCCGCCGGCACCGCCGGTCACGGCCGCCACGAGTCCTTGGAATTCCTTCATGCCGTCCTTGCTCCTGTCGTCTGCGGTGCGGTGCGGTCCGCGCCGCGCGCCGGGCGGGGCGTGCGGAGTGCGCTTGGTCAGCGGGGCGCGACGACGCGCTGCCGCTGGGTGCCAAGGCCGTCGATGCCGAGCTCCATCACATCGCCGGCGCGCAGCCACACCGGTGGGGTGAAGCCCATGCCCACTCCCGGGGGTGTGCCGGTGTTGATCAGATCGCCGGGTTCCAGAACCATGAACTGGCTGAGGTAGTGCACGATGGTGCAGGGGTCGAAGATCATCGTCGCGGTGGAACCGCTCTGCCGACGCTTTCCGTTGACGTCGAGCCACATGCCCAGCGCCCGGACGTCGTCGATCTCGTCGGGCGTGGCCAGCCAGGGCCCCGCCGGGTTGAACGTCTCCGCGGATTTCCCCTTCGACCACTGCCCGCCTCGCTCCAGCTGGAAGGCACGCTCGCTCACGTCGTTGACCAGGACGTACCCGGCGATGACGGCACGGGCCTGTTCGGGTGTGTCGAGATAGCGGGCGCGGCGCCCCACGACGATGCCGAGTTCGACCTCCCAGTCGGTCTTGTCGCCGCCCCGGGGCAGCCGGACGTCGTCATAGGGTCCGACCATCGTGTTCGGGGACTTGGTGAACAGGATCGGCTCGTCGGGGACCGCCTGGCCGGTCTCGGCTGCGTGGTCGGCGTAGTTCAGGCCGATGCACAGGATCTGGTGCGGGCGGGCGAGTGGTGAGCCGATCCGGACGCCGTCGAGCGGGCGGGCGCCACCGGCGGCGGCCCGTTCGGCGGCCACCGTGGCGAGGTGGGCGAGGTGTTCGGGTGTCGAACGGGAGAAGAAGTCCCCGTCGAAGTCGGCCACGACGTCCGACACATCCACGTAGGAGCCTTCGGCCACGCGGACGGCGGGCCGCTCCCGGCCCGGCTCGCCGATTCTCATCAGATGCACAGTCAACTCTCCGGTGTCGTTCTCTGTGGTGCTATGTGGCGGTCGGCGCCCCGCGGTCGGCCACGACGGTCCTGATCTCGTCCACCTCGTCGACGAGGCGGGACACGGGCGTGCGGTAGGTCAGGGCGCTGATGCTGACCGCGCCGGTGGGCCGGGTGGGGGAACCGAGGAAGACGGGAACGGCGAGGCAGGCCACGCCCGGCTCGTTCTCCTCGTCCTCGATGGCGAAGCCCCGCGTCCTGACGAGTGCGAGTTCCTCGGCGAGTTCGGCGGCGGTGGTCTTCGTCCGCCCGGTCCGGGCGGTGAGGGGGGCGCCGCCCACCCACTCGGCCACGGCGTCGTCGTCCGGAAGGGTGTAGGACAGCAGGAGCTTGCCCACGGCGGTGGAGTGTGCCGGGTTGCGGCCGCCGATCGTCGACGAGAGCCGGACCGCGCCGGCCGATGGATCGACCTTGGCCCGGTAGACGATCGTCCGGTCGTCCAGGACGGCGTAGTGGGCCGTCTCGTTGTACCGCGCGGCCAGCGTCTCCAGGACCGGCTGCATGTGCAGGTGATCGGGGCGTGCCTCGTAGTGGCTGAAGGCCAGTCGCAGGAACTCGTCTCCCAGCATGTATCTGCCGTGGGCCTCGAGCCTGGCGAACCCCGCCCTGCGGAGCACGGCCAGGGCCCGGTGCACGGTCGGCTTCGGTGACCCGACGGTTTTCGTCAGGTCGTCCAGATCGATGCCGCCGGGGTTGGCGGCGAGTTCGCGCAGGATCAGCAGCACGCGGTCGGCGCCCACCGGTGTTGAGGACCGGTCCTGCGAGACCGGTGCCGCTTGCTTCTGCCGTCGACTAGTATCCGCCATAATCCAAATAGTAGATCGCCATTCAGAATAATGGAAGTCTGGCGAGGAGAGGACGAGCTGATGAGGCTGGACGGGAAAGTGGCGGTCGTGACGGGCGCCGGCGGGGGCATCGGCGCGGCGGTGTGCCATCGCCTTGCCGAGGAGGGATGTTCGGTGGTGGCGGCCGACCTCGAGGGCGAAGGGATCGGGACAGTGGCCGAGGAGACCGCGTCCGCGCCGGGGACCGTGGTCGCCGTGACCGCCGACGTCTCCACTGACGAGGGCAACGCGGAGTTGGTCGATGCCGCCCGCTCCCGCTTCGGTGGACTGGATGTCTTCCACGCCAACGCGGCCACGCAGATCATGGGCGGACTGGAGCAGGCCACCGCGGAGGACTGGGACAGGCAGTTCCGGACGAACCTCTACGGCGTGGCGAGCGGGCTGCGCCACGCGGTCCCCGAACTGCGCAGGCGCGGCGGCGGGTCCCTGATCATCACGGCCTCCGTCCTCGGCCTGGTGGGCGATCCCGACCTGCCGGCCTACGGCGCCATGAAGGGCGGTGTGCGCGCGCTGTGCCGGTCCATGGCCACGCGGTATGGCCCGGAGAACATCCGGGTCAACACCATCTGCCCGGGGGACGTCGAGACGCCCATGGTCGCGGAGTTCTTCGCGTTCCAGGACGACCCGGAGGCGGCACGGGCCCAGATCACCGAGCGCTATCCGCTGCGGCGCTTCGCGGTTCCCCGTGACGTCGCCAACGCCGCCCTCTTCCTCGCGTCCGACGAGTCCGGCTGCATCACCGGCACCGACATCCTCGTCGACGGCGGCCTGCTCGCCCGCATCTACTGAGAGGAGCCGCGATGTCCCCGCGGTCCGACGAGGCAGTCCTGGACGAACGGGCGCGCACCGCGCTGGAGGGGGCCGTCCCCGGAGGCGTGAGCGTCCGTGCCGCGGACCGGCTCGCGCTGGCACACGACGCGTCCCACTATCTGCTCACCCCCCGGGCGGTGGTCACCCCGTCCGGCACCGACGAGATGGCGGCGCTGCTGCGGGCCGCGCGCCCGCTGGGTCTGCCGCTCACCTTCCGCTCCGGGGGCACCAGCCTGAGCGGACAGGCCGGCTCGGCACACGTCCTGGTCGACACCCGGCGCCGGTTCCAGCACATCGAGGTGGCCGACGAGGGGCGCCGCATCACCGTGGGCCCCGGGGTGACGGTGCGCGCGGCCAACGCGCGGCTGGCGCCCTACGGCAGGAAGCTCGGCCCGGATCCGGCCAGTGAGGCGGCCTGCACCATCGGTGGGGTCGTCGCGAACAACTCAAGCGGTATGGCGTGCGGCATCGAGCAGAACACCTACCGGACCCTGGAGTCGGCCGTCCTCGTGCTGCCGTCCGGAACGGTGCTGGACACCTCCCGCACCGACGCCACCACGTTCCTCGCCCACCACGAGCCGGAGCTGTGCGAGGGGTTGCTGCGGCTGCGGGACCGCGTGCGCGCGAGCCCCGCGGCCGTCGCCACCATCGGCAGGCTCTTCGCCCTGAAGAACACCATGGGCTACGGCGTGAACGCCTTCCTCGACTTCGACGACCCGGTCCAGCTGCTGCTCCACCTCGTGGTGGGCAGTGAGGGCACGCTGGCGTTCGTCGCCTCCGCCACCTTCCGCACGGTCCCGCTGTACCCCCACCGGGCGACCGGTCTGCTGCTCTTCACCGACCTCCGGCGCGCCACGGAGGCGCTGCCGGATCTGGTCGCCTCGAGCCCGCGGGCGGTCGAGCTGATGGACGCCGCTTCGCTGCGGGTGGCACAGCGCGACGCGCGGGCGGATCCATCCCTGCGCGGCCTCGCGGTCGACCGGCACGCCGCACTCCTGGTCGAGTACCAGGAGTCGTCCGCGGCCGGACTCGCGGCACGGGTCGAGGCGGGCGGGTCGGTGCTGGGCGGACTCCCCTTGGCGGCGCCGGCCACACTGACCACCGACGCGCCCGCCCGCGCGGCGCTGTGGCACATCCGCAAGGGTCTCTACGCCACGGTGGCGGGCAGCCGGCCACCGGGCACGACCGCCCTGCTGGAAGACATCGCCGTCCCCCTGGAGTCGCTGGCCGGCACCTGCGAGGACCTGGTGGAGCTCTTCTCGGCCCACGGCTACAGCGAGAGCGTGATCTTCGGCCACGCGAAGGACGGCAATATCCACTTCATGCTCAACGAGACCTTCGGCGAGGGGCACACCGAGCGGTACGAGGCGTTCACCGAGGACATGGTCGAGCTCGTGCTGTCCCGTGGCGGCACGCTGAAGGCCGAGCACGGCACCGGCCGGATCATGGCCCCGTTCGTGCGGCGGCAGTACGGGCAGGAGCTGTACCAGGTCATGTCCGACCTCAAGGGGCTCCTCGATCCCGGCCGGCTGCTCAACCCCGACACCATCCTCGTCTCGTCCGACGACGCGCACGTACGGCACCTCAAGAGCACCCCGGCCGTGGACGAGGAGGTCGACCGGTGTGTCGAATGCGGCTACTGCGAGCCCGTCTGCCCGAGCCGCGACCTGACCCTCACCCCACGCCAGCGCATCGTGCTGCGCCGTGAGATCGCCCGTGCGCGGGCACGCGGGGACTCGGCGCTGGCCGAGCGCCTCCAGACCGACTACGCCTACGACGGCGTGCAGACCTGCGCGGCCGACGGGATGTGCCAGACGGCGTGCCCGGTGCTCATCGACACCGGAGCGCTGGTCAAAAGACTCCGCGCGGAGCAGGAAGGACCGGTGGCCCGGCGGCTGTGGCACTCCGCGGCACAGCACTGGGAGTTCTCGACCCGGGCGGCGTCATTCGCCCTGACCACCGCCCAGCGGGTGCCCCGGATCGCCGGGAGCGGCAGCCGGATCGCCCGCCGGGCCGCCGGAGCCGACACCGTGCCGCTGTGGAGCGGGGACCTGCCCCGCGGTGGCGCGCCCCGCCCCGACATCACGGCCGACGAGGCCGACCTGGTGTTCATGCCCTCGTGCATGGGGTCCATGTTCGGGGACCAGGAGGGCGGCGGTGCGGCGGAGGCGTTCCTCACCCTGTGCCGGCGCGCCGGCCTTGAGGTGCGCACACCTCGCGGGACGGGCGCGCTGTGCTGCGGTACCCCCTGGAAGTCCAAGGGCCACCTCCGCGGCTATCAGGCGATGGCGGCCCAGGCGGTGCCGCGGCTTCGTGAGGCCGGTGACGGCGGAAGGCTGCCGGTGGTGGTGGACGCCTCGTCGTGTACGGAGGGATTCGCCGAGATGCTGCGCGACCTCGGTCCGGTGGAGGGAGGACCGGAGGTGATGGACGCCGTGGGCTTCGCCGCCCAGCGGCTCCTGCCCAGGCTGCGGGTACGCCACCGGCTGGAGTCGCTGACGCTGCACCCGACGTGCTCGTCCACCCGGCTGGGCCTCAACGAGGACCTGGTGCGCCTCGGCGAAGCGGTGGCGCACCGGGTGCACGTACCCGACGACTGGGGCTGCTGCGGCTTCGCCGGGGACCGCGGGATGCTCCATCCCGAGCTCACGGCCTCCGCCACGGCGGCGGAGGCCGCGGCGGTGGCCCGGCGGCCGACCACGGCGTACGCGTCAATGAACCGTACCTGCGAGATCGGCATGTCCCGCGCCACCGGAGCCTCGTATCGGCATGTGCTGGAGCTGCTGCTCGACGCGACGGCCTGAGAACCGCCGCGGAAGACCCGTTGGGCACACGAGGAAGCGGACCGGCCGGCGGCCGGTCCGCTTCCTCGTTCGGCGGGCTCAGAACTTGGGGAACTTCGCGCGGAACGTGCTCTGCGCGGGGTCCTGGAACTCGCTGACCTCCCCGACCTCACGGTGGCGCTTGGCGTAGAACTCCAGCTTGTCCCGGTCGATTTCGACGCCCAGACCGGGGCCCTCGGGTACCCGCACCTTCCCGCCCTCGAAGCGGAACGGTGCGGTGATGATGTCGTCCGCCTGCTCCAGGAGGTGGGTGTCGATCGAATGGCTGATCATGGTCTCGGACGCGGCGACATGGATGGCGGCAGCCGACGAGATGCCGAGTTCGCGGTCGCTGTGCAGGCTCATGCCGATGTTGAACGTCTCGCAGATCTTGGCCAGTTGGAGGACGGAGCTGACCCCGCCCCAGAAGTGGATGTCGCCGAGGATGATGTCCAGGCCCTTGCTGCGGACCGTCAGCGGAAGCTGCTCAAAGGTCACCACGGCCATGTTGGTGGCCAGCGGCACCGGTGTCCGCTCACGGACGCGCGCCAGGCCCTCGATGCCCCAGGTCGGATCCTCGCAGAATTCCAGGTCGTAGTCGGCGAGCCGGTTGAGCACGCGGACACTCGTGTCGACGGACCAGACCGCGTTGGGATCGATCCTGATGGACCGCAGCCGGTCCCCGAGTTCGGCGCGCATCAGCTCGACCGACTTGATCTCCAGAGCGGGGTCGAGCACACCGTTCTTGAACTTGATGTCACGAAAGCCGTAGGTGTCGAAGAGTTCGACCGCGTGCTCGACGGCGTTCTCGGGCCGGTCGCCGGTGCCGACGCTCCCATCGGCGTCGTAGCGGTAGAAGACATAGGCGGAGAACTCGACGGCGTCGGACTCGATGCCGCCCCACAGGTCCCCGCAGCGCTTGCCGGTGGCCTTGCCGATGAGGTCCCAGCAGGCCATTTCCACCGCCGCACCGGCCAGTTTGGCGGCGCCGACCAGCGCGAGCTGCTCACTGGTCATCCGGAACACCGAGAAGCGGCGGGTGATCCGCCAGACCTCCAGGGGATCCACGCCGAGGTAGAGGTCGCGGTGCAGCTCCAGCGCGCGGACGATCTCGTCGCCGCCCCGGGTCTCCCCGATGCCGACGAGACCCTCGTCGGTGATGAGCTCCACGATGGTGCGTGTGGTGGCGGTCTCGACGCCGAATGACCAGCGCAGGGGGCGTGTGAGGGGCACGGTCACCGGCGTTGCGCGGATATCGACGATCTTCATGGTTTCTCTCTCCTTGCTGAGGACGTGACCGGAAGGGGAAGCCCGCTCATCCGTCGAACCGGCTGAGCGGCAGGCCACTGGTTCCGGGAGCGCAGCGGAACACCCCGCCCGCCGCGGGTTCCGCCCGCGGCGGCCGCCCGGTCGACGGCCGGCGCGCGGTGGTGATGTAGAGGTCGGACAGGCTGTCACCGCCGAAGGCGCAGGCGGTCACGTATCGGGCCGGGACGTCGACGTGGGAGACGACCTCGCCGTCGGGTGCGCAGCGCAGTACGCGTCCCGCACCCCATACCGCGACCCACAGGAATCCCTCGGCATCGACCGTGAGGCCGTCGGGCATGCCGAAGTCCTCTTCGAGGACGAGAAACCGCCGCCGGTCGCCGAGCGCCCCGCCGTCCACGTCGTAGTCGTGAGCCGCCACCTCGTGGGCGAGCGAGTCGACGTGGTAGACCGTGTCCCCGGTGGGACTCCAGGCGATGCCGTTGGACATGCCGAGGCCGTCGAGCAGGACGCGGACCCGTCCGTCGCCGTCGAGCTGGTAGAGACGTCCCGGTCCGGCGCCGGCCTCCCGGGAGGTGGAGCCGCACAGCAGCCGGCCGGCCGGGTCGCAGGCGCCGTCGTTCATCCGCATGACCGACCAGTCCTCCGGCAGGTCCACCGTGCGGCCCGGACGGCCGTCGCGGTCCGTCCATACGAAGCCGCCCGGCCCGGCGGTCAGCAGGCCCCCGTCCATCCGGGGCACGGCGACCGAGGTGGGCCGGTCGAACTGGACGCGGACCGGTCCGCCGTCCGGCGGCGCCGTGCGGTCGGTCCGCGCCTTCCACAGATCACCGGCGTCCAGGTCCACCCACAGCAGCTGGTTCGTCCGGTCGTCCCAGCGGGGGCTCTCGGCCAGGGAGCAGCGGCAGTCGGCCCAGAGTTCGGCCCGTTGCGGAGTCGGCCGCGCCATGGCCATCGGCTCCTCTCCGCACGTCACAGGACGCGGTACGTCCGGAAGGCGTCGGTCACCGGAACGCCCCGGGCAACCGCCTCGCGGAACTCGCGCTCGCCGGCCCGCTTCTCCCGGACCAGGGAGATCACCTTCTCCTCCAGCTCGGCCGGGACGACGCAGACGCCGTCGGCGTCGCCGACGATCAGGTCGCCGGGGTCGATCCGCACGCCGTCGATGGTGACCGGGACCAGTTCCTCGACCACGTCCACCCGGCCCTTGCTGTCGTACGGTGTGGCGCCGCGGCTGAAGACCGGGAAGCCCAGGGCCTGCACCCGGCTGACATCACGGATCAGCCCGTCGGTGAGCGCACCGGCCACCTGACGCGAAAGGCAGGCGGTGGTCACCAGCTCGCCCCACACACCGGCGGCGTCGGAGCGGCCGGTGTGGAAGACGAACACCGTCCCGGGCGCCGTGTGGTCCAACGCCGACAGCAGCCCCTCGTAGGGGCGCGCGGGTGAGACCTCGGCCGCCGCCACGGCGTGGACGGTGTGGGCCCTGCCGACCACTCGCTGGGCGAGGCCGAGCGGCCGGATGTCCGGTCCGAGACACTGCCGCCTGCGTCCCAGTGCGTCGAGCGCGTCCGAGGCCAGTGCGCTGGTCAGCAGGTCCCACGCGGGGTCGGGCGCGGCTTCCGCGGCGTCCGAGGGGTTGGGCGGCGGGGGGTGTTCCACGAGATCCTCCTGTGGTGTGAGTCGTTCCCACCGGGCGCGCCCGGTGGCGGGGCCGTGTCACCGGGCGGTGAACGTCAGCCGCATGTCGTTGGTGTAGACCTCACCGGGACGCAGGACCGGAGACGGGAAGTGGGGGATGTTGATGTCGTCCGGAAAGCCGGTCGTCTCCAAGGTCACCCCGGCGAACGCCGGATACGCGTCCAGGTCTCCCTTGGCGGGTTCGCCGGCCAGATACCCTCCGGCGTAGACACACAGCCCCCGCTGGTTGGTGGCCAGCTCCAGGCTCCGGCCGCTGGCGGGATCGGTCAGCGAGCCGACGACCCGCATACCGGAGCCGTCCAGCGCCCAGATGTCGTCGTAGCCGGCGGATCCGGCGGCCACCCGTCCGGCGCCGGTGTTCTCGATGAGCGCGTTGTCCTTGCCGATCGGCTTGGGGGTGCGGAAGTCGTAGGGGTTTCCCTCGACCGGCCGGACCTCTCCGTCCGGGATGAGCTCCTCGTCGACGGGGACGTAGTGGGAGGAGTCCAGCTGGAGGACGTGGTCCAGGACGGTGCCGGAGTCATGGCCGCCGAGGTTCCAGTACGAGTGGTGGACCAGCCGTACGATGGTGGGCCGGTCGGTGGTGGCCGTCATGGTGATCCGCAGGCTGTTGCCTTCCAGCCGGTAGGTGACGCGGGTGTCGAGCGTTCCCGGGAAGCCTTCCTCGCCGTCCCCGGACTGGCGGTGGAAGCTCACCGCCTCCTCCCCGGGATGGCGCACCGTGCTCCAGGCGTACTGGTCGAAGCCGCGCTCGCCGCCGTGCAGGTGGTTGACGCCCTCGTTGGTCGCGAGCTGGTACTCGGCGCCGTCCAGGGTGAACCTGCCGGCCGCGATGCGTCCCGCGTAGCGGCCGGCGGTGGCGCCCATGTAGCTGCGGTCCTCGAAAGCCTCCCTGAGCGACGGACGTCCCAGGACCACATCGGCCATGACACCGTCCCGGTCGGGCACGTGGAACTCCAGGAGGCGTGCGCCCAGGTCGGTGAGGACTGCCTTGCAGTGCTCGTTCTCGAGGGTGACGATCCGCACGGGGAAGCCGTCCATCGTCTGCTGGATCTCTCCGGACATCTCTCTCCTCTGCGTGGCATTCGCGTTGCCTGTGCGTGGAAGCCGTGGTGGTCAGCGCGAGCTGAAGCGGTCGACGATGCGGGCCAGGCGGGGGTTGCGCGCGGCTTGCGCACCCAGCCGGCGGAGAGTGGGGTTGGCCATCAGCCGCTCGACCACCGGAGTGCGGGCCTGCCGGGCGCCCCGGGATTCGTCGAGGCCGGAGCTGCCGAACTTGTCCTCCAGGACCGCGTGGGCCGCGTTGTGTCCGGGCGACCCCATCACGCCCCCGCCGGGATGGGTGCCGGCGCCGCACAGGTACAGGCCGCGCAACGGGGCGCGGTATCCGCCGGCCCCGGGTACGGGCCTGGCGTCGAACAGCTGCCCAAGGGTCATCGCGCCGTGGAAGATGTTCGCCCCGGCGAGGCCGAAGGTGCGCTCGTAGTCCAGCGGTGTCCAGGTCCTGGAGTGGATGATCGAGTTGCTGATGCCCGGCGAGTAGGTTTCCAGGACGTCGATGACGCGCTTCTCGAACTCCGGCTTGGCGGTGTCCCAGTCGGAGTCGGCGAGTTCGAAGGGGACCTGCTGGACGCCGGTGCTCAGGATGTGTTTGCCGGCCGGTGCGAGGGTGTCGTCCAGGACCGTCTGGATGATGAACTCGATGGGGAAGTCGTCGGCCATCCGGCCGTGTGCCTGGTCCTCCCCCGTCCGGGTGAAGAGGTCGACGTCGGCGCCGAGGAGGGTGAGTCCCCGGTGCTCCGGGCCTTCGCCCTTGCGGCCGACGAACTCCGGAAGCCGGTCGAGCGCGAAGTACGACCGCGCCATACAGCCGCGTACGTCGTAGGCGCCCATGCGCTCGAGCAGTTCGGACGGCAGGTCGGCGGCGTCCACCAGCCGCAGATAGGTCGTGACCGGGTCGGCGTTGGACAGGACGACATCGCTGGTGATCGCCTCACCGCCGCTGGTGACCACGCCGGTCGCCCGCCCGTTGCGGGAGGTGACGTAGGCGACCTCGGCCTCGGTGCTGATGACGGCGCCGCGGGCCCGCGCCCGGTCGGCCAGTGCGTTGGCGATGGAGCCCATGCCGCCTTGGGGGAAGGCGAACTGTCCCATGTGGCCTTCGTGTTCACCGATCGCGTGGTGGCCGTAGACATAGGCCCAGCCGGGTGTCGCGGGACCGCCGTACACGCTCACCGTGCCGGTGAAGGCGAGCAGGCCCTTGACGATGTCGGCGGTGAAGAAGCGGTCGACGATCTCCTTGATGCTCAGTGTGAAGAAGTCGGTGAACACCTCGGGAATGCCGGCCCGGTGGAACGCCTCGATGACTTCGGCGAGGCTGGGTGGCCGGGTGGTCAGCAGGAACGGGTTGATGACGCGGTAGAGCTTCTGCAGTTCCAGCCCGAAGGCGAGGAATCCCTCGCTCTCCCCCTTCTTCACCCCTTCCAACTCCCGCAGGGTCGCGCCGAGTTCGTTGTACATGGACACGGTCCGGCCGTCGCGCCATACGTTGGTCGTGCCGACACCGCCCTGCAGGAATCGCAGGCCCCACTCGTGCGGCCGCAGATCGGCAAGGATCTTGGGGTGGAGCAGGCCGGACAGATAGGAGGCGGTGGAGGCCCGGTAGCCCGGCCATATCTCCTCCGTCACGGTGGCGCCGCCGATGATGTCGCGGCGTTCCAGCACGCGGACCTTCAGTCCGGCGTCGGCGAGGTAGTTCGCGGCGATGAGACCGTTGTGACCGGACCCGATGACAACCGCGTCGAAGTGTGACATCCGTTCTTCCCTGAGGTGAGTTGGCGACAGGTGCGGGGAGTATCAGCGCGCCACGGGCCGTGGCGGGGTCACGGCCTCCTCGGGCGCACGCTCGTCCCTGGCATGTGCGGTGAAGTACAGGACGACGCCGATGACGATGACGCCGAGCGTGCCGCAGCCGACCTTGACCGGATCCTGGTAGATGAGGAAGGCCACCAGCATCAGCGACCAGATCGTGGCGACGATGTACCAGAACGGGCCGCCGCGCAGGGTGAACGAGCGCTCCGGCAGGCTTCCCCTGATCCGTGACCGGATGCCGACGGCGGTCGACGCGGCGTAGGACAGGGCCCAGGTGACCGCGAGGATGGCGGCCAGCACCTGGAAGACCGCGGAGTAGACGATGAACAGCAGGGCGATCGCGCCGGACACGAGCACACCGGTGACCGGCACACGCTCCCTGCTGAGCCGCTTCAGCAGCCGCGCGCCGACGAAGGCGCCGTCCCGCCCCTGTGCCCACAGCACGCGCGCACCGGCGAGCTGGACCACCATGCCGTTGACGAAGAGGGAGAAGACGGCCAGCACCTCGATGGCCGTCGCGAACGGCGTCCCGAGGATCGGCGCGAGGATGTACTTGACCGGTGAGGCGGAATTCAGTGTGCCGTCGACCGATGAGATGCCCAGCATCAGCACGAACAGCACCAGGCTGCCCACGATCAGGGTGAGGATGTTGGCGCTCACCGCCATGACGGGGACCGACCGGGACGCGTTGTGTGTCTCTTCGCCGGCGGTACCGCTCACGTCGAATCCGGACACGATGAAGGCGCTGAGCAGACAGGAGAAGATCAGCGGAAGGACCACCGAACCCTGCACCACCCCGGCGTCGGTGAACAGGAAGCCCATCGGCCGGTGCGGTTGGCCGAAGAAGAGGAAGGCCGCACCGCAGCCGACGACGATGGCGCCGCTCGCCAGCAACTCCGAGACGACCCCGACGTTGTTGAGCAGCGCGACGAGCTTCACTCGCAACAGGTTCAGCAGGGTGGTGGCCAGGATGATCAAGGCGGAGACACCGACGGTCTGCCAGTGGGACAGCCGCTCGACACCGAACCAGTTGCAGATGAGCGGTGTGAGGCCGACCGCGCCCAGTCCGACGGATGCGAAGTGTGCGATCTGGATCATCCATCCGACCTGCCACCCGAGGAACCGGCCGGCCTGCCGCGTGACCACCTGATACACACCGCCGGCCAGTGGATAGGCCGAGCACAGCTCCGCGATGCAGAACGCGACCACGACCTGGAGAACCGTCGCTCCGGCGAACGTCCACAGCGACAGCGGGCCGACTTGGCCGAAGCCGACGAGGAAGGCCACGACGATCGCGCCGGAGAAACACGCGGTCGAGAACTGAAGGGCGAAGCTCGACATTCCGCCGAGCGCCCGTCGCAGCTCGGGCCGGTAGCCCAGTTCTCGCAACTGGTCGTCGTCAGCGCGCGGACCCCCGGGTGGAGTGTCCGCGGGTGAGGACTGCACATCGTCTGCCATGCCGGTACCGCCTCAAAGTGCAGGTGGGAGGGGACGTGAAGGAGACACGGAAAGAAGGTGGGAAGAGAAGGGGAAGCCGAGACGAACCCTCGGTGTCTCTGCGAGCGAGGCTAGGATGTCTCACTCAGAGAGTCAACACTGTCTCTCCTGATGAGTCACAGGAGGACACACCCGCTCTTCCCGGTGTACACCCGCGGACCGCGCTCATGCCGTGGGCAGACCACACCGGCTCATCGAGCGCATGACGGAAAGCGGCTACTGGTCTACGTGAGGGACGGTGACCCGGCCGGGCCACTCAGCCGGGCCACTCAGCCGGGGCGGCGGACGGCGCCCCGGCGTACGACGCGCGTACGGGCGACGGCTTACACCTCGGGCGACGAGACCCCGCCGCGCAACCGGTACGAAATCTGCTCGCACCACTTCTGCACCGCGCGGCCCAGCGCCCCGCGCGCTTCCTCCGGAAGCCGGCCGACCACCGAGGAAACGGAGATCGCCGCGACGGGACGCCCGGTCCGGCCGAGAATCGCCGCCCCCACGCAGACACCGTTCAGCTCGGACTCCTCCTCATCGAGAGCCCAGCCCCGGGAGCGGGCCGCCTCGATGTCCGGACGGAGAGCGGCGGCCGTGCGCCGGGTGTGCGGAGTGGCCTCCGGATAGGGTTCCGCGGGCAACAGCTTCGCCCAGTCCTCGGAGGGAAGGGCGGAAAGGATCGCCTTGCCCATCGCCGTGGTGTGCACCGCCACCGGCTCCCCGACCGTGGTGGCGAACCGCAGGGCGTGCGCGCTGTCGAACGACGCCGCACAGACCAGCTGGTTGCGCTGCAGAACGGCGAGGTTCACCGTCTCCCGGCTCGTGGCGCGCAGGTCCGCCATCGCGGGCGCGGCAAGCTGCATGATCGATGTGGAATCCAGCCCGGCGGTGAGCTCCGTGATCGCGGGCCCGAGACGCCAGACGTGGTCTTCACGCACATGCTCGACGTAGCCCCTGCCCTCCAGGGTGCCCAGGATGCGGTGTGCTGTCGCGCGCGAGACGCCGAGGTCGCTCATCACGTCCGCCACGCGCGTGTCGCCGTGCGTGGCAAGCAGCTCGAGAACGTCGAGCCCACGCTTGAGCGCATCTGACAACTCCACGCCTCCGTCCAGCTCCGCGCCGAGTTCCGGGCGCTCGGACCAACCTACCCGATGCCACCAGGCCGGTGGCCGCCATGCGGTACTCGAATGCCCGCGGCAGCGGCTTCCGAAGTACGACATTCCCGGTCGTTATAATTCGACGTGAGAGGGCGATAATGTTTCCGGTTCAAGGTTTGAATTTCTCAAGCCTCAGTCAGTCGAGTCGACCGGCTCAAGCTCTTTGGGTATGAGCTCCTTCGCGACGTCTCGGAGTATCCCGATGAAGGAACTGAATCAAATGAGGGCCATCGCGGAGGACGACCCCAAGAATTTGGCGCATATCCGCGAGCGGTTCCTGGCCGACAAGCCGGTCACAGAGGGTGTCCGGATGTTGATTCTGCGTTCGTGGCAGCGCAGCAGGTCCCTGGGAATCTCCCCGGATGACGACTCCACTCATGAGCTGGACTTCGACGATTCGAGTCACCTCGTCCGCGCGGCCGAGCCGGTGCTTGATTGGCTGGCCGCCGAAATCGCGGGCACTGATGTGCTCGTGGCCCTTGCCGACAGCAACGGCACAATAATCCAGCGCCGCTTCGGCAACCCATCGGTGATCAGAAAACTGGGGGAGGATCAACACCCGCCGGGCGTCAATGTAGCCGAGCCGTTCGCCGGAACCAACGGCATCGGACTGGCCCTCGCCGAGAGGAGGCCGACCTTTGTCTACGGCAGCGAGCATTTCCCGGTCTGGGGACACACGGCCGTCTGTATGACCTACCCATTGCACAACCCGCTCAGTGGTCGCATCGAAGGTTTCCTCGACTTCAGCTTCCCCGTCACCAGCGCCATGCCGGCGATCACCACCTTGCTGGACAGGGCTCCGCGGGCCATCGAACGGCGACTCCTGGAGCAGAGCTCGGCACGCGAACGTGCCTTGCTCCAGGCATACCTCGAGACCCGACAGGGGCTCCGCCCTCCGGGCCGAGCGGACACGTCGGCCGAGTGCGCGCTGGGCCGGCAGGACCAGATGCTGCTGACGGAGAAGGCCTCGGAACTGATCGCACTGGGCCGGGGGGCGACCACGGAGACATCCCTCTCCGACGGGTCGGTGGCCACTCTCTCGAGCAGCCCGGTGACGAGCCCGTCCGGGACCACCGGCATGGCCGTCGGTGTGCCCGCGTCCTCTCCGGACGCCACCGACGAGCGACTGGTGCTGCTGGGTGAGCCGGAGGTCGGAAAGCTCGCTCTCGCGGCTCGCCACCGTCTGGAACTGCTGTCCGAGGCCAGCTTCCGTATCGGCACCAGTCTGGACATCACGGGGATCGCCGAGGAGCTGGCCAAGGTGGCGGTGCCCCGCTTCGCGGACGTGGTCCTCATCGATCTGGCCGATGCCGTACTGCGTGGCGACGAATCCCCGGATCCCGGCGCCGAGCTGCGCCGCACGGTGGCCCACGGCCTCCGCGCCGGCCACCCCTTCTACCCCCTCGGCGCACGGGTCGCCTTCGGCCCGGCCACCCCCCAGTCCCGCTGTCTGGCCAGTGGACAACCCGAGCTGGAGCCCGATTTGAAGGCCGCCGTCGGCTGGCTGTCCCAGGACCCCGAGCGCGCCCAGGCCGTCCTCGGCCACGGTTTCCACTCCCTCATCACCGTCCCGCTCGCCGCCCGCGGCGTCGTCCTGGGCATGGCCGGTTTCTACCGCGCGCGGGGACACGCCTTCACCGACGACGACCGCTCCCTGGCCGGCGAACTGGCCGGCCGGACCGCCCTGTGCGTCGACAACGCCCGCCGCTACACCCGCGAGCACACCATGGTCCTCGCGCTGCAACGCAGGCTCCTCCCCCACGGGCTGCCCGAGCAGGACGCGGTCGACGTGGCCTCCCGCTACCTCCCCGCCACATCCGGTGCCGGAGGAGACTGGTTCGACGTCATACCGCTCTCCAGCGCCCGCGTCGCCCTCGTCGCCGGTGATGTCGCCGGCCGCGGTATGCATGCCGCGGCCACCATGGGCCGGCTGCGCACCGCCATCCACAACTTCGCCGCCCTGGACCTCGCCCCCGACGAACTCCTGACCCAGCTCGACAAACTCGTCGGCCGCCTCGACCAGGACGACAGCGCCACGGACGAGGACGGCGACCGCACCGGCGCGGGGAACATCTGCGCCACCTGCCTCTACGCGATCTACGACCCCACGTCCCAGCGGTGCAGCCTCGCCCGCGCCGGTCACCCTCCCCCCGCCCTGGCCCACCTCGACGGCACGGTCGAGTTCCCCGACATACCGGCCGGACCACCCCTCGGACTGGGCGGCTTCCCCTTCGAGGCCACCGACATCGACCTCCCCCAGGGCAGTCAGCTCCTCCTCTACACCGACGGACTCATCAACGACCGCCACCGCCACGTCGACACCGCGCTCCACCGGATACGCCACGTCCTGGCCCCCACCGACCGCACACTGGACGACACCTGCCAGGCCGTCCTGGACACCGTGCCGCCCGACGCCCGGCGCGACGACATCGCCCTGCTCCTCGCCCGCACCCGCGCCCTGGACCCCGCCCGGATCGCGCGCTGGGAAGTGCCCGCGGACCCTGCCGCGGTCTCCGACATCCGCACCGCCGCCGCGCACACGCTGGACGCCTGGGGGCTGGGCGACCTGGCATGTGTCACGGAACTGCTGCTCAGCGAGCTGGTCACCAACGCCATCCGCTATGCCAACGGCCCCATCCAGGTGCGGCTGCTCCACGACCGCTCCCTGATCTGCGAGGTGTCCGACACCAGCAGCACCTCCCCCCATCTGCGCCACGCGGCCACCACGGACGAGGGCGGGCGCGGCCTCTTCCTCGTCGCCCAACTCGCCCAGGAGTGGGGCACCCGATACACCGACAACGGCAAGACCATCTGGGCCGAGCAGCCTCTGCAGCCACTCACGCGTTGACTCATGCGCGCTCGTACGACCCGCCCGCACCGTAGCGGCGCAGCAGCCACAGGCCGTACACCAAGTGGAAGGCGTACACGCTCGCCTGCCACCAGTCCGGGGCCGAGCCGGGAGAGCGGATCTGGAAGAAGTCGTCGAGGCCGTGGACGACCACCATCGGCCAGATCGAGCCGATCGCGTAGCGCAGGGCGGCGCATGTGAAGCCGAAGAACCCGGCGGACAGCATCTGCCACAGCGTGTCGTCGAGCGGATCGCCGAAGAACAGGAAGTTCTGGATGTGGCCCGCTCCAAAGAGCACGGCGACGCCGACGGCCGCGCGCACCGGACCGAGTGGGCCGAGGGCCTGCTGGACGAGTCCCCGGCTGTACATCTCCTCGTTGACGCCGACCCACAGCAGCGACACCAGGCCGCTGCCGACAACGGTCGCGCTGCCGTCGAGGCCCGCCACGGAATACGAGCAGGCGACCAGCAGCATCGGCGCGGCCATCCACCAGCGGCGCGGACGGCCTGGCGTGGCCACCCCGGAAACCCGCAGCCACCCCCACCGCCACAGCACGAGCCACACCCCCGCGGCGCAGATGACGTTGACCAGGGTGGCACCGAGGTCCGGGTACCAGGAGGGCGCCAGTGGAGGCAGGATGACCTTGGCGAAGAGCAGCAGCACGGTGTGCCATGCGAACGTCAACTCCACCGCGCCCCACAGCGGATGACGGCTGACGTGGTCTTTCCACGACTGCATCACGGAATGAGCGTAGCCGTGGGCACGGAGAAGGGAACCCGGAGATCTCGGTAGCGTGATGATCCGGTCTTGCTGCGCTACCCCGGGCTGCGCCTTCTGCACCGGGCTTCCTACGCCGGGCGGGACCGGCGGGACCGGCAGGCGCGGTAGGCGCGTTGGCGGCAGGCGTCGGAGCGGATCCAGGGGTGACGGTGGTAGAGGCCCCAGTCGGCACGGGCGGACAGCTCCAGCCGGGTCCGCCAGTCGCCCGGCGCGGCATCGGCCGGCGGGACTTCGCCCATCACGGCGTCCGTCATGAGGTCGAGCAGCTCGGCCTTGCCGGGCACGTACCGGTAGAGCGACATCGTGGTGCAGCCGAGCCGTGCGGCGATCCGGCGCATGGACACGGCGGCGAGTCCTTGTGCGTCGGCGATCCCGATGGCGGTGCAGAGCTATGCGTACAGCCTGAACAATGAAATCGAACCGAATGACTCGTTCAACCATGGTCCTCGCCTGTCTCGCCGCCACCCTCTCATGACCCGGCTGGTGCGCGAAGCACGCCGATAGCATCGTGGTCGACCGTCTGCGGACAGCCAACCCGTGAAGGAGCGCCGACGTGCGACTCAGCCCGCGAACCGTGCACCAGATCGAGTCACCGATGGGCGCGACATATGCCCTGCTGGCGGAGCGCAGCGGCGAGCGTGCGCTACTCGATCTGGCCCAGGCCGCGCCGAGCTACCCGCCCGCGATCGAGATGATCGAGCACGTCGCCAAGGTCGCACACGAGCCGAACGGCGCCGCCTACGTGCCGGCTCCCGGGCTGCCCCGGCTGCGGGAGACGTTCGCCGCCGACCTCAGCCGCGCCTACCAGAGCCCGGTGGGGGCCGGCCAGATGGTCGTCACCGCGGGTTGCAATCAGGCGTTCTGCCTGGTTGCCCAGTCGCTCACCGAGCCGGGTGACGAGGTCATCGAAGCCCTGCCGTACTACTTCAACTACGACATGTGGCTGCGCATGAACGGTGTCGTGCCGCGATACCTGGAGCCCGGCCCCGGTCTCGTGCCCGACCCGGAGGCGGCCGAAGCGCTCATCACGCCGCGCACCAGGGCGATCGTGCTGGTCACCCCGGGCAACCCGAGCGGCGTCACCCTTCCGTCGGATGTGCTCGCGGGGTTCTACGAGCTGGCGAAGCGGCACGATATCGCGCTGATCCTGGACGAGACCTACCGCTCGTTCCGCGACACGGAGCAACCGGCACACGAGCTGTTCGCCGACCCGGACTGGGAGCGGACCCTGGTGAGCCTGCACAGCTTCTCCAAGGACCTGGCGATTCCCGGCTACCGGGTGGGCGCGGTCATCGCCTCGCCCGAGCTGAGCCGCGAGGTGATGAAGTTGCTCGACTGTGTGGCGATATGTCCTCCGCGTATCGGGCAGGAAGCCGCCTGGGCCGGGCTGACCTCGGCCCAGGAGTGGCGACGTGCGCGTGCGAACGAGGTCGCGGACAAGCGACGTCGGCTGGAGACCGCGCTGGCCGGTCGGCCGGGCGGTTTCCAGCTGATGAGCAGCGGCGGATTCTTCGGCTGGATCCGCCACCCCTTTGCCGAGCGCCCCACCGACGAGGTCGTGCGCGACCTCATCACCCGCTACGACACGCTCGTCATATCGGGCACCGCCTTCCTGCCCGACGACCGCCAGACGTTCCGGGTCAGCTTCGGCAACGTCGACCAAGCCGGACTCACCGAATTCGCCGAGCGTCTTGAACTGATGGCCCAGGATCTCCTTGGCTGACCCGGCATTCCGCGGTCGTGGTCCTGGAGCACTGTCTGAACCGCATCTTTCGCACCGGTGACGCGGCTGGTTGATGGGCTGCCGACCGCGGCCGCCCGGTCTTGCCGAGGGTGTTCCGGGTGCGCATGTGAAAGGCGAGGAGGGCGACGAGTGCGGCGGCGGTGAACCATCCGGCCTGGATGGCGAGGTACTTCGGGAGCGGGGTGGTGGAGAACCCGGCGCCGGTGGCCGCCTGCATCGCGCCGTAGGAGGGCAGACAGCGCACCACGCTGCCGTCGGAGCTGGAGCTGTAGAGCGGATTCTGCAGGGCGAGGTCGATCACGCTGGTCATCACGATGGCGAACATGCCCTCCACTTCGCGGCGCAGCAGTGAGCCGAAGGCGACGCCCAGGGCGCCATAGGTGATACCGGCGCAGAAGAGAGCCGCGGCGAGCAGGGCGGGTTGCTCGGGTGTCCAGAAGGTGCAGGTGAGGGCGGTCGCGTAGGCGGCCACGGCGGCGGAGGCCAGTGCCAGGGAGGTGAGCTTGGCGAGGACGAGATGGGTGCGGGGGTAGCCGGCCAGGGCCAGTCGGCGGTCGAAGTGGCCGCCGGTGAAGGAGGCCGCGAACATCATGAAGCCGATGATCAGGGTGACGGCGTTGAGGGCGCCGGTGATCTCGGTGAGCTGGTTGCCGTGCGGGGTGAGCAGGTGTCCGGTCGCGCGCAGCCGGAAGCGGGTGGGGGTGCCGGGCACGGACCAGAACGCCAGCGCGGTCCACACGGGGATGAACAGGGCGATGAGGACCATGGCGAAGCGGTTGCGCAGGTGCTCGATCAGCGCGTAGCGGGCCGCGGTCAGGAAAAGGGGGCGGTGGCGGCGTATGGCCCGGAGAGGTGTCATGCGGTGGGCTCCGTGGTCCGTTCGCGCAGCACGCCGCCGTGGAGGCGCCACAACTCGTCGAGGCGTTCGGCGTCGTAGGCCAGATGGGAGACCACGAGGACCGACCGGCCGTCCTCGCGCAGCCGGCCGGCCAGGTCCCAGAACCGCTGGTAGGTCTCCCAGTCGAAGCCCTGGTAGGGCTCGTCCAGCAGCAGGATCCGCGGGTCGTGCATGAGGGCCAGGGTGAGGTTCAGCTTCTGCCGGGTTCCACCGCTGAGGACTCCGGTCCGTTCGTCGGCGTACTCGCTGAACCGGAGTACCTCCATGACCTCTTCGGCCCGCGCCAGATCACTCAGGCCGTAGGCGACCTTGAAGTAGTTCAGGTGCTGGCGGACGGTGAGCGCGTCGTTGAGGACGGCGGCCTGCGGGCAGTACCCGAAACCGCCGTGGTGGCGGACCGTGCCGCGATCGGGGGCCAGTTCGCCGGACAGAATCCTCAGCAGCGTCGTCTTGCCCGCGCCGTTCTCCCCGACGATTCCGGCCAGGACACCCGGTCGCAGCCGCAGGTCGACACCGCGCAGCACCACCCGCCGGCCGTAGGCGTGATGCACGCCGGTCACCTCCATCGAACGCCTCCTCCCCTTGGCGTTCCGCTATAACGAGCCGGGGGCCTCGAGGGCACGGTGACGACCCGATATCCGGGCTGTGCGTTCATCCGATGAGGTGGGGCCAGTGCAAGGGAGCCCGGTGAGCGGGCGATGGACGTCTAGGTTTCCGGCATGACCACCTCCCCGTCCCGTTCCGTGGCACAGGGCCCTTCGAGGCCGGCGCCACAGCACACCACCGCCTCAGCGCCCTTCGGCGCGCCGCACCCTTCGGCCGGCGCCGAGGCGTGGTATCTCAACGGGCATCTGCGCGACGAGAGCGGCGACACGTACACGTGGATGGTCAGCTTCCTGAAACACCACGATCTGCGGGACCGCGCCGCCCGTCCCGGGTACGGTCTGGTGTCCACGTGCTCGGGCCCGGCAGGGGTCTCCCACCGCGCCTGGCTGTCGCCCACCATGCATCGCGCGGTCCGCGACGCGCTCCGCGGCGACACCGCGCTGGATCACCGGGTCCGTGAGGCGCTGACGGACGCCCTCGCCGAGGGCCCGCTGCTGCCCGACCGGCTGCTGGCCGAGCCGGTGGTGGAGTCGGCCGAGACGCTGGACATCTCCTTCGGGGACGTGGCCGCGCTGCGCCGTGAGGAGGACGGCGGCTACCGCCTGGCCTTCGAGGACGAGGAACGTTTCGAGCTCGTCCTCACCCCCGTCAAGGCGGCGGTCCCGCAGTTCGACGCCCAGGGGTGCTACCCGGGGCGGCTCCCGACCGGCGCGGACACGATGACGTCGTACTTCGTGCCCCGGCTGCGCGCCCACGGGACCCTGCGCCGTGCGGACGGCACCCAGAAGCGGCTGGCGGGGCACGCCTGGTTCGAGCAGGACTGGGGCAGCACCTACTACGACGTCCAGCGGGCCCCGGGAACGCCGGACCACACCTGGGAGTGGGCGGGCATCCAGCTCGGCAACGGCTGGGAGATCAGCTGCGTCCACGCGCGCAACACCGACCCCACCACCGGTGCCACCACACTGGAATTCACCCGCGCCACGGTGGTCGCCCCGGACGGCGGCGTCGGCTACCACGACGTGGACTGGCGGCCCGTGCGCCACTGGACCTCGCTGGCCACCCTCAACACCTACCCGACCGCCGTGCGCGTGAGCGTCCCCGGCCTCGGCCTGGATGTCGAGGTGATCGCCCCGGCGGCGGAGGGCGAGGTCCGTACGCTGCTCGCCGGACGCGCCCTGTGGGAGAGCCCCGCCACCGTGCGCGGTGTCATGGGGACCACGTCCGTGGCGGGCACGGCGTTCCTGCAGACCCTCCCGACCAACACCATCGGCGACATCGAGCACTACATGCGCCGGACCCACGACATCGCCCGTGCGGAGGCCGCCGCGCTCTACTCCAGCGATGCCACCGACGGCACCGCGCTGGGACTGCTCACCGGCACCGGCGACGGGACGGGCCTGGACACCGCCGCCCGTATCCGCCTCCACCAGGGGGTCGCCGCTCCGCTCCTGCACCTGCTGGACAACCCCGGGCGCTCATGGCGTCCCTACGTGGCCGCGGCCGTGCTCTGCCTCCTCGGCGCGGACCCCGAGCCCTACCGGCCGCTGACGGCGGTCACCGAGCTCCTCCATGTCTCGGCGCTGGTCATCGATGACATCCAGGACAACTCCCCCACCCGGCGCGGCCGTCCGAGCGTCCACGAGGTCTTCGGCACCGCTCCCGCGATCACCGCCGGCACCCTCGGCTACTACACCTTCGACGCCCTCATCCAGCGCGTCCCGCAGGCCGACCCCGGCACCATGCTGCGCATCTACCGGCTCTATCTGCGGGACCTGCGCGCCGCCCACGCCGGTCAGGCCCTCGACCTCGCCGGGCACCACACCGCGTTCGGCGAAGCCGTGGCAACGGGTGACGCCCGCGCCCTCCTCGACCAGATCCGCACCGCCCACCGGCTCAAGACGGGCATGCTCGTCCGCAGCACCGCCGAGGTCTCCGCGATCCTCGGCGGCGCCGACGAGGCCCAACTGGCCGCGATCTGCGAGTACTTCGAGGCCGTCGGCGTCGCCTACCAGATCACCGACGACGTCGCCGACCTGTACGGGCAGTGCACCCCCGACGAACACCAACGGGGCATCACCACCCGCTCCCCCGCCGAAGACCTCCGCAACGGCGAGGTCACCTACCCCGTGGCCCACGCCACCGGCCTGCTCGGCGCAACCGACCGCCGGCGCCTGCGCGACGCCCTCCGGGAGCGCTCCGACGCCGGGGCGCTCGAAGCCTCCGACCTGCTGATGCGCAGTGGAGCCGTCGACGCGTGCGTGGCCGAGGCCCGCACACTCGTCGACAAGACCTGGGACGCCCTCGCACCCTTGCTCCCGCCGACTCCGCACAAGCCCATGGTCCGCGCACTGGGCTGGTACGCCGCCCAGCGGGAAACGGACCACGTCCCCCAGCGATGAGCGTTCGAGGCGGCTTGCCGAAACCGCAAGGTTCCTCGCCACTTTGTGACGCCTGTGCCGAGACTGGCCCCACCGACACCGAGGGCCGCCCCGACGAGCGCCACACAAGGAGAACGCCGTGCCCACCGCCTCCCGCCGCAAGGACACCCCTCCACCCCGCACCGCGAACAGCGAAGCGGACGTCCTGCGCGGATTCCTCGACTATCTGCGTGTCTCGATCGCCGCGAAAGTCGACGGAGCCGCGGAGCCTCAGGTCCGGACGTCCGCGGTGCCCTCGGGCACGAACCTGCTCGGACTGCTCAACCATCTGATCGCCGTCGAGAGCGCGACGTTCCTCGGCGAGAAGGTCACTGATTGGCAGGCGACGCTCCGGCCCGACCCTGAGGACAGCGTCTCCGACGTCGTCACGCGCTACCGGGAGACCGTCGCGCGTGCGAACGAGGTGCTCGACGAATGCACCGAGCTCGGTGCGCCACTGCCCCGGCCGGGGCGTCCGGGCCCGGCGCCGAGCGTTCGCTGGGCACTCACCCACATGATCGAGGAAACCGGTCGCCACGCAGGTCACGCGGACATCCTCCGCGAGCTCATCGACGGCGGCACCGGGCGCTGAGCCTCGTTCTCGCCGCTGCGGGACATTCCGCCTGCCGCGCGCCTACTGCGGGTAGGCGGTGTCGCGAGCGGTCTTCTCCCAGGTGGTGACGTCGGAGCGGATGGCGTCGAGGTGGGTGAGGACCGCGTCGACCGCGTCGCTGCCCAGCGGCAGCCGCAGCGGCGTCCGCTCGGCGTCCAGAGCCGTCAGGATCGCCGCCGCGGCCCTGGCCGGGTCGCCCGGCTCCGCGCCCCCGGCGGTCCGGGTCATCCGCCGGGTGGGCCCGACCGTCGCGGCGTAGTCGGCGATCTCCTCGCTGGCGCCGGTGTTGTCCATCAGGCTGGTGCGGAAGGCGCCGGGCTCCACGATGAGCACCTTGATGCCGAGCGGGCGCACCTCCTCCACCAGCGCCTCCGAGAATCCCTCCAGGGCGAATTTGGTGGCGCTGTAGGCGGAGAATCCGGCGAAGGACATCTGGCCGCCCATGCTGCTCATCTGGACGATCGCACCGGAGCGCCGGGCCCGCATGGCGGGAAGCACGGCCCTGACCAGGGCGGCGGGGCCGAAGACATGCAGGTCGAACAGCGAGCGCAGCTCGGTGTCGGTGGTCTCCTCGGCGGCGCCGACGTGGCCGCGCCCCGCGTTGTTGACCAGGACGTCGACCCTGCCGTGACGGCTCACCACATCCCGCACGGTGGCCTCGGCCCCCGCGGTATCGGTGACGTCCAGCGTCAGCGCCTCCACCTGGTCGGGGTGCGCGGCCACGAGGTCACCCAGCGCCGCCACACGGCGTGCGGTGGCCACGACCACGTCCCCGGCGGCCACCGCGGCCTCGGTGATCGCCCGGCCGAAGCCACTGTTCGCCCCGGTCACCAGCCAGACCTTGCCCATCGGACATCCCTTCACGGAAGTGTTGTGCTCTTCGGGGTCGACTCTCGCGGAGAAGTCCTTTGCCCGTCCAAGACCCGGTGTGATAGCCGATGGTTATGGATGTGCATGGGAGGGATCTGCGGTACTTCACCGCTGTGGCCGAGGAGTTGCACTTCACCCGCGCGGCCGAGCGGCTGTTCATCTCGCAACCGGCGCTGAGCAAGCAGATCCGGATGCTGGAGCTCCGGCTCGGCGCGCCGCTGTTCGTACGGGACGGCAGGAGCGTCCGGCTCACACCGGTGGGCGCCGCGCTGCTGCCGCACGCCCAGCAGGTGCTCGCCGCGTGGGACGCCGCGCGGGAAGCGGTCGAGCGGGCCAAGGCCGGGCAACGGGCGACGCTTGTCGTGGGGATGAGCACCAGCCCGGGTCGCGGCGGTCTGCTGCCGGGGATCAGGTCCCGGTTCGCCGACGCACACCCCGACGCCCGTATGAAACTGCGCCAGGTGAGCTGGGAGGACCCGACCGCGGGGCTCGCGGACGGCTCCAGCGACCTCGCGTTCGTCTGGCTCCCGATGCCCGATCCGGACCGCTACACCTGGGTGGTGGTGGCCCGGGAACCCCGTCTGGTCGCGCTGCCCGAGGAGCATCCGCTGGCCGCCCGGGATGTGGTCGACTTCGCCGACCTGCTGGACGAGCCGTTCCTCGCGCTGCCCCCGAGCGCCGGGGCGCTCCGGGACTACTGGCTCGCCATGGACGCCCGTGACGGCAGGCCACCGGTCGTCGGCGCCGAGATCGCCAGTACCGAGGAGACGTACGAGGCGCTGGTGGACGGGCGCGGGGTCTGCCTGCTGGCCGGCGGGAACGCACCGCTCATCACTCTGGGCGGCGTCGTGACCCGGCCGGTGCGCGGCATCTCGCCGAGCCGGTACGCACTCGCCCGGCGCGCCGACGACCACCGTCCCCTGGTGCTGGACTACGTACGTGCTTGCAGGGAGGCGACCGGGCAGTCCCCGGCCGGAGCCTGACGTGGAGTCCGGTGCCCGGCCGGCGCCGGGGCGTCACGCGATGCCGACGACCAGCAGGACGAATGCTGCGATGATGACGCCGACGCGCAGGTAGTGGAACCGGTCCCAGCGGCCGAGCTGCTCCCTCCAGTCCGCCGGGACGGTGTCCTGGGTCCACTGGGCCACGCGGGAGTTGATCGGGACGAGCAGGGCGATCGACATCAGCACGCTGAGGACGAGCAGGGCGGCGGCCGTGACGATGAGTCCCGCCCCCGCGTCGCCCCGCGCCATGGCGGCCCAGAGGGCGCTGAGCAGTACCGAACCGATGTACCAGAACGGCATCACCCTGCCGAGGAGGCGCGCTCCGTGGCCGCGGGCCGCGAGGCCGCCGTTGTCCGGCAGCCGACTGATGATCGGGTTGACGAAGGCCGCCACCGCGAACTCGACGCCCACCAGCAGGCCGACGACCACGACCGTGACGATGGCGAGTGTGTTCTGCATGTCCCCTCCCGAGCCCCTGACGCATTTCTAGCGCCGCTAGATTTCCATGTGATGCTAACCAGAGCGCCGCTCGAATGTCTAGCGCTGCTAGCATCCGGAGTGTCCGTACGGGGTTCGCCCCCGCCGTCCGCATTGGCCTGATCCCTGTGGTCCCCGTCTCCCCGTACCGGACACGATGGGGCTTATGTGACCGATCCACGGACACGAGGGGGAAAGCACCATGCATGAGAAGCACTCACCGAGGGCCTTATCGAGTGCGGCGGATTCGCGAGAGCTGATCACCAGGAAACCCGGCGCCGCCGCGCGCGAGCATGTGCTGGGATACCGGGGCTTCCGGTTCGGTGCGCGCCGGCCCCGATGTCGGCTGTTGGTGCCGGACGGTGTGGTGAAGGTGATGCTCGGGTTCGGCGAGCCGGTACGGATCGCCGACGCGGTGGATCCGTGCCAGTCCGTCACCGGAACCTCAATGATCAACGGCTTACGGGCCACCGCCACGCTGGGCGAGCACACCGGCCAGTTGTCCGGGGTGACGGTCATGCTGACGCCGATCGCGGCCTTCCGCTTCTTCGGCATGCCGATGGCCGAGCTGGCGGAGCGCAACCTGGACCCGGCCGATCTCCTCGGCCGGGAGGCGGGCCGTCTCCTCTGCCGCCTGTCCGAGTGCCGCGACTGGACATCGCGCTTCGCCCTGCTCGACGGGGTGTTCGCGGCCCGAGCCCAGGCCGGGCCGGTATGCGCGCCCGAGGTGGTCTGGACGTGGCGGCGGCTGGGACGCACCCACGGCCGGATACGCGTGGGGGAACTGGCCACCGAGACCGGATGGAGCCGCCGACGTCTTGAGCGGCGCTTCCGCGAGCAAGTGGGCCTGCCACCCAAGCAGTTAGCCCAGGTGCTACGGCTGCAGGAGGCGCTGCGCCTGCAGGACGGCGGTCTGCCGTGGGCGGAGGCGGCGGCCCTCGCGGGCTACTACGACCAGGCCCATTTCACCCGGGCCTTCAAGGACCGGGTCGGCTGCACACCGGGCCGGTTCGGAACCCGCCGGGCGTCCTCCAAGCCCGGCGACCCGCTGGACTTCCTGCCCGATCAGGTCACCAGCGTTCTGCTCGCCGAGTGAGGGCGGCGCATTCCCGGCGTCGCATTCGTACAAGACATCCCTCCTGCCGGATCGCGATGGTGGCGGAGTCGGCAGGCGCCGTCTGTCGGCTCGACCCAACATCGGCCCGCGCCCAGTCCACGGAGCCGGGCCGGACTCGACGGAAGGAGGGTGGACATGTACAGGACGCTCACCACGATGGGCAGCAGGCTGCTCGGCCTGTTCGTTCCCCAGGTGGAGGCCTCTGCCGTGCAGGTGAAGCAGTGCTGGCCGCAATGCTGGCAGTGCAACCGGCAGTACGGCGGTCAGTGCAGCTGCAACGCCCGCTGCTGCAAGAACTCGGCCGGGGGCTTCGACTGCGCCGGTTGCGTGGGCTGCTGACACCGCGCAGGGCCGTGCTGACCGCCGTCCGCTCCTGGACGACGGCGTACGCGGCGCACCGCTGAACGACAGCGGGCAGGCGGCCCCCGAGTGGCCACGGGGGCATCCGGGGGCCGCCTTCACGCTCAGCCCGCACCCCTACCTCGATTGAAAGGGTTGCCGTTGAAAGGGTTGCCGTTGAAAGGGTTGCCGTGCAGTATCTGGTGATCGCGGTCCGGGCCATGATCGGCGTGGTCTTCCTGATGGCCTTTCTGAGCAAGTCGGCGGGCCGGGGCAGGTTCACGGCCTTCGTGGAGTCGCTGCCCGCCATGGGAGTGGTGCCACCGCGGCTGGTCGGACCCGCGGCGGGGGCCGTGGTCGCCGCGGAGGGCGCGGTATGTGCCCTGCTCATCGTGGAGTCCGACGGTGCCACCGTGGCCGGACTGGCCCTCGCGGCGGGGCTGTTGAGCGCTTTCACGGCGGCGATAGCCCGCACGATACGGCGGGGAACGGGCGCCACCTGCCGCTGCTTCGGGGCCTCGGCGGCCCCGCTCGGCGGCCGCCACCTCCTGCGCAATGTGGTGCTGACCGCCGTCGCGGCGGCGGCCGGCCTGATGGCACAGGCGGACCGGGCTCCGGCGACGGCGACGGGGGCGCTCGTGGCGGCGGCGGCCGGGCTCGTCGCGGGTGCCCTGGTGACCGTACTCGACGACCTGGCCGAGCTCTTCCGCCCGTCCAGGGCCCGGCAGATCCGCGGTTCGACGCGCGCGCACACCATCCGAAGGCCATCCGCAACATCCAGGATATCCGGGACATCGGGGAGGAACCATGCCAGTCCTGATCAGCGCCGTGGTGCTCGTGGGGGCACTGTGTTCGCTGGACCTGATCCTCACCCTGGGCGTGATCAAGCGCCTTCGGGAACACGGCGAGCTGCTGGCGGCGAGGGCCGTCGACCGGCCACGCTCGGCGATCGAACTCGGCGAACCGGTGGGTGAGTTCGCCACTCACACCGTGGACGGCGAGCCGTTGGGCCGCGCCACGATCACCGGGACCACCTTGGTGGGCTTCTTCACGCCGACCTGCGGACCGTGCAAGGAGCAACTGCCGAAGTTCATGGAGTACGCCCGCACGGTGCCCGGCGGACGCGATCGGGTGCTGGCCGCCGTGGTGGGCGATGAGGATCTGGCCGCGCCCATGGTCGCCGAACTGAGGTCGGTGGCGAAGGTCGTGACCCAGACCCGCAACGAGGAACCCCTGGGCGCGGCATTCGAGATCATGGCGTTTCCCACGGTGCTCATGGTCGCGCCGGATGCCGAGGGCGATGTCGTGGTCACCGACGACGCGGTGGACCTGTCCCGGCCGACACTTCCGGTGTGAGCACCGTGCGCGGGCGAGGCGGCCACGAGGAGTCGGCGGCGGACACCGACCGCGCCCCCTCCGACGCCCCTTCCGGGCACCGGGGGCGCGACTCCCGGCGCTCGGGGCGTGCCGTGATCGCGCTGCGGCGGCTCGCCGCCGTCTGTGCGGTCACCGCCCGCGCCGCCCCCGGCACCCTGCTGCTCCACATCGGACTGTCGCTGCTGGTGAGCGCGTTGCCGGTGGTGACGGCCTGGCTGATGAAGCTGGTCCTGGACGATCTGGCGAGCGGTGCCCCGAGCACCCTGCTGTGGCCCGGTACGGCGATGGCCTGCCTCGGTGTGACGGCGGTGGTGGCCTCGCAGGCCATGCGCTACGCGCGAGCGGAGCTGGACCGCCGGGTGGGGCTGGAGATGCAGGACCGGCTGTTCGCCGCCGTCGACGGGTTCGTCGGGCTGGGGAAGTTCGAGAACCCGCACTTCCTGGACCGCCTGCGGCTGGCCCAGCAGGCGGGCCACGAGACGGCCACCCATGTCGCGGAGAGCATCCTGGGCGTCGTGCGCGCCGGGGCGACCATCGGTGGTTTCCTCGGTTCGCTCCTCCTCGTCAGCCCCGTGATGGCCGGGATACTGCTGGTGGCGGGGGTGCCCGTGCTGTGGTCGGAAGTGGCGCTGGCACGGCGGCGGGCGCGGATGCTGTGGGAGGTCGGGCCGGTCGAGCGGCGGGAGTTCTTCTACGCCGATCTGCTGTCGAGCGTGGAGGCGGCCAAGGAGGTCCGGCTCTTCGGCATCGGCCCGTTTCTGCGCGAGCGGATGCTGACGGAACGGCGCACGGCCAACGCCGCGAAGCGGGCCATGGACCGGCGGGAAATCGCCGTACAGACGGGGCTGGGCGGACTGGCGGCGGTGGTCTCCGGCGGTGGACTGCTCTGGGCGGTCCTCGCGGCGCGCGGCGGGGCGCTGTCGGTGGGGGATGTGACCATGTTCGTGGCCGCGATCGCCGGTGTGCAGGGGGCGCTGACCTCGCTGGCGGGGGACGCCGCGCAGGGCCAGCAGACGCTGCTGATGTTCGACCACTACACGGCGGTGACGCAGGCCGGCCCGGACCTCCCGGTCGCGGACCGGCCCCGCCCGTTGCCGGCGCTGCGCCACGGAATCGAGCTCCGGGACGTCTGGTTCCGCTACTCTCCCGATCTCCCGTGGGTGCTGCGCGGCGTCGATCTGCACATTCCGCAGGGCCGTGCGCTGGCCCTCGTCGGGCTCAACGGGGCGGGCAAGTCCACTCTGGTGAAGCTGCTCTGCCGGTTCTACGACCCGACGCGCGGCGCGATCCTGTGGGACGGCGTGGACATCCGTGAGGCCGATCCGGCGCGGTTGCGGGAACGCGTGGGCGCGGTGTTCCAGGACTATATGCAGTACGACATGACGGCGGCGGAGAACATCGCACTCGGCGACCTCACCGTGCTGACGGATCGGGACCGATCGCCTGAGCGGATGCGTCAGGCCGCCCAACGGGCCGGAATCGACCGCCAGTTGGCCGCACTCCCCCGTGGCTACGACACCTTGCTGACCCGGATGTTCTTCACGGAGGAGGACAAGGGCAACCCGGAGACGGGCGTGGTCCTCTCCGGCGGTCAGTGGCAGCGGCTGGCACTGGCACGGGCATTCCTGCGCGATGCGTGTACGCGCCGCGAACTGATGATCCTCGACGAGCCGTCGGCCGGGCTCGACGCGGAGGCGGAGCACGAGATCCACGCGTCCCTGCGAAGCGAGCGGAGCACCCGCACCAGCCTGCTGATCTCGCACCGGCTCAGTGCGCTGCGGGACGCGGACATCATCGTCGTACTCAAGGACGGGCGGGTCGCCGAGCGGGGGAACCACACCCTGCTGATGGCGGCGGGCGGGGAGTACGCGCGGCTCTTCACCCTCCAGGCCGGTGGCTATCAGCTCTCCGCCGAGGAGTCTCCGGTAGCGCCGGAGGAGGCGGTGTGATGGGTCTGACAGCACTGGGAATGGGGATGGCCCTGGGGACGGCTCTCATCACGGGAACGGTACTGCGGCGGACACTCGTGGTCGTGACCGTACGGGGCGGGAGCATGGAGCCCACGTACCGAGACGGGGAGCGAGTCCTGGTGCGGCGCGGCGGACGGTGCGCGGTCGGGCACGTGATCGTCGTACGGCAGACGGACGACGGGCGCTCGTCACCCGCCCCGAGCCGGGCGGTAGCGGCCGCCGGTACCGCGCAAGAATGGATGATCAAGCGGGTGGCGGCGGTGGCGGGCGACCGACCGCCCCCGGGAGCGCTCCCGGAGCCGTACGCCGCCGTCGACTCCGTCCCACCCGGGGCACTGGTCCTCCTGGGCGACAACACCCACAACAGCTACGACTCCCGCGAGGCGGGCTACTTCCCCACGACACACGTCCTGGGCACCGTCCTGCGGCCCCGCCCCCGGCCGACGTACGATGAGGACGCGACCGCCACGGGCCACGGGGACCGAGATGCCCACACGGGCGCGCACACGAGGAGCTGCTAGCGTCCGGCACCGTGAGCGACAGCGTGTACGTGGGCAATGCAGGCAAGGACGCGGCACTGGACCGGGGGTGGCTCCTCGGACACTTCAAGGACGCCGGCGATCCGCGCCACAGCGAGGCCGTGGAGATCAAATGGGGCGTCCACCCTCGTGGCGACGAACGAGCGGAATGGGTGAGGGGCGAGGAACGTACGGCTCTCCTGGTTCTCATCAGCGGCCGTTTCCGCGTGGAACTCCCCGGCCGCGACGTTCTTCTGGAAGAGCAGGGTGATTACGTCGTGTGGGGACACGGAGTCGACCATTCATGGTTCGCGGAGGAGGAGTCGGTGGTGCTGACCGTCCGGTGGCCGTCCGTGCCCGGTTACGCGGTGGCAGAGAACGGTGAAGGACGACCTCGGAGCCGACCATGACACATGATCCCGACGACGGACTCGTTTCGGCGAGCCTGGGCCTGCCCGAGGCCACAGGCAGCCGGAGGATGGACTGGGCGGCGATGCCGCGCGAGGTGGCGGCTCGGATCGGGCAGCTGCTCGGCAGCCCGGTGGCCCATGCGGTCAGCCAGCGGGGCGGGTTCTCCGAGGGGCTCGCCGCACGAGTGCGTCTGGAGAACGGCAAGCGTGCCTTCGTCAAGGCGGCCGGCTCACTGATGGCACCGGCGGTGGCGGACTTCCACCGCCGGGAGATCGCCGTGTCCGAGCGGCTTCCCAGGGAGGCGCCGGCGCCGCGGTTGCTCGACGCGTACGACGACGGTACCTGGGTCGTGCTGGCCTTCGAGGAGGTCGTGGGACATCTGCCCGTCCAGCCGTGGCAGCGGGAGGAGCTCGACAGAGTGCTCGCGGCGGTCACCGATATGGCGGAGGTTCTGACGCCATCGCCCATGAACAAGGCGGTCTTGGGCAAGCCCCGTCTCGGAGGATGGCCGGCGATGGCGGACGACGCCGCTGTCAGGGGCAAGGTCGAGGAGCTGTCACCGTGGGCGGCCCGCCATTTCGACCAGCTCGTCGCCCTGGAGGAGAACGCTTCACTGGATGGCGCCACTCTCCTGCATGGAGACTTGTACCCGTTCAACATCATGCTGACCGCGGACCGTGTCTTCGTCGTCGACTGGCCGCACGCCTGGATCGGCCCCCGCCACTGTGACGTGGTCACCCTGGTGTCGAGCGCCTCCCTCAGCGGCGTGGACCCGCGGCCGATCGCCGAGCACCACCCGCTGACCCGCGATCTCGACCCCGCCCGGATCAACGAGGTGCTCGCCCTGCACGCCGGATTTCTCCTGCGGACCGCTGCCGCGGCCGGGCCGGGCGCCGATCCCAACATCGTGGCCATGATGACCGCGTTGGGTCTCGCCTCACTGCGCTGGCTGCGCAGTTCTCAGCTGTAGGTCGCCGGTCAGGAGACGGGTGCGTGGTGGTAGTCCGCTGCGGCGAATGCCTTGCCCAGCTTGACGAGGGGCTCCGGGGCGTCCAGGCGTTCCATGACCGCCTCGATGAACATGAGCCAGTCGCGGTTGCCCCTGGCCGTCTCGAGCGCGGCCGCGAGGGTGTCCTCGGTGTTCGCCTTGACGGTGATGGCGAGGTTCTGGGGGTCGAAGGCTTCGACCAGCCGGTCGTATCGCCACGTGGCGATGTTGTTGTAGCCCGCGTCCGCGCCGAGGATGCAGCGCTCGACCGTGTAGCCGTCGTTGTTGATCAGGAAGATGACGGGGTGCAGTCCATGCCGCAGCACCGTGAGGTGCAGCCGTGCGGGAGCGGCAGTTCGGCGCATCCGTAGTACGAGGTGCCCTGATCGGCGATCACCACGTCGCCGGGTTCGAGGAACGCCTGGAGCTGCTCCCAGAAGCGTTCCTGGACCAGCCGGGCCGGGCGGACGGGCGCGCGCTCCTGCCCCGTGACGCGGCGCCGGAGGAGCGGGGTGATGGCGGCGGGCTTGTGGACGCCGGTGCTGACGAGCGCCAGCAGCGCGTCCTTCATGGATACGTGGGCGTACTGGGTGTCGCCGATGGCGGCGGCCGTCGGATGCAGGGCGATGACCCGTGACGGGTCGATGTTCTGGGAGAACCCGCCGGTGACCGAGTCGGTGAACTGAGTGCCGACGGCCAGCAGGCAGTCCGCGTTCTCGATGGCCTCCCTGACGTACGTGTCGCTGAGCCTGCCCGCGTATCCGCCGATGAACTGGTCGTGGTCCTCCGGGAAGACGCCCTTGGCATTGCTGAGGCAGGCGACCGGGCAGCCGATCTTTTCGGCGAGTTCCCTCAGCCGGCCGGTGAGGTGGTACCGGTCGATCTCGGGGCCGATCAGCAGGGCCACCGACCGGGCCGCGCGCAGCACATCCCGCGCCTGGCCCGCGAACCGCTCCAGCTTGCGGGGGTCGCTGGAGGGTTCCAGGAGGGCCAGCGGCTCGGCCGGTGCCTCGATCGTCTCGTACGCGACGTCCGAGGGCAGCATGATGTACACGGGACGCTTGAGCAGCCAGCAGAAGCGCAGCACCCGGTCGATCTCCGAAGCGGCGTTGTCGCGGCTCAGCACGGCCTGCGCGACCGTGTACTCGCCCGCACACTTCGCGGCGCGGGTGAAGTCGCCGTCGCCGGTCGTGTGGTGGACCTTCTGCTTGCCCTCCACGACGAAGGTGGCCGGTGTCCCCACGATGGACACGACGGGCACCGACTCGGCGTACGCGCCGGCGATGCCGTTGAGGGCGCTCAGCTCCCCCACGCCGAAGGTGGTGATGAGAGCCGCGATTCCGTTCAGCCGGCCGTAGCCGTCCGCGGCGTAGGCGGCATTGAGCTCATTGCAGTTCCCGACCCATTCGATGCCGTCCATCGCCTCGACCTGGTCCAGGAATTCCAGCTGGTAGTCGCCGGGCACGCCGAAGACATGCCTGACCCCGATCTCCCGCAGCCGGCGCAGGAGGTAGTCACCCACGGTGCATATGCCCATGCCGCGACCTCTCTTGGTGCTACCCCGGGACGCGTCCCGCCGAACGGGCGACGGCCGCGCCGGCGCCCCTGCCGCGAGAACGGCCCGCGGCGAGGACACCACCCGCGTGGGCTATCCGCTGACCGCTGTGAACCGGGTCGCCCGATAGGGGTCCAGCACATCCACCCTGACGTCGTCCAGGACCTCCGTGGCCAGCAGTTGCGCGAGACAGGGGCCGAGGGTGATACCCGCGTTCGTGGTGACGCCGTGGACATTGTGATACAGGGGGCTGCGGCCGATGACGGGCAGCCCGTCGGCCGGAACGATGCGGCGCCCGACGGTGATCTTCTCGATCTCCGCCCGCCGCAGTGGCGGCAGCACCGTGGCCGCGTCGGCCAGCAGCCCCTCGCCGTCCAGCCCCGCCGGGTCGGAGACCGGTGTGCCGGTGTAGTGCCTGGCCAGCACCACCCGCCCGTCCGTGCGCTGGATGGCGTGGATGTCCGAGGCGAGCAGCACCCGCTCCAGGAAGGGCGGCAGCGGGGCGAGATGGACGATGGTGCCGGAGGAATCGACCAGCGGCACGGTGACGCCCAGCGGGTCCAGCAGCGAAGGCGAGTCCGCGCCACAGGCGACGACCACGTGGTCGCACTCGATCCGCCCGCTCGAGGTGACCACGGCTCGGGCGCGGTCCCCGGCGCCCTCGACAGCCGTGACGTCGGCGCCGTAGCGGAAGTCCACCCCGAGCCTCGTGCCGGCGTCCACCAGTGCGGCGACGGCCCCGGCGGGGTCGACGGAGCCCTCGTCGGGTGTGAAGAAGCCGACGGCTTCGTCGGCGACGACGGCGCCGGGGAGCAGCTCCCTGGCCTCGGTGGCGGTGATGGCTCGGGAGGGGCTGCCCCAGGCCAGCCGTCGGCGCAGGTCGCCGCGGAGAAGGTCGTGTTCCGCGCCGTGGCCGGGTGCGAGCTGCACCGTTCCGCCCCAGCGGACCGGCAGGGCCTCGCCGAGCTCGTGGTGCAGCCGCCGCCAGGCGCCGAGCGCGAGACGGTGCAGGCCGAAGTAGTGCCGGGACGTGCCGTCCGACAGCGAGGTGCCGTTGCGGAAGTACGTCTGGTTGGTGAGCCAGGCGAAGGCGGCGGACGTGGCCCCGGCCGCGGGACCCTCGCGGTCCAGGACGGTCACGCGGGCGCCGCTCAGGGCGAGCTGCCTGGCCAGCGCCGTGCCGAGAATGCCGGCGCCGACGACCACCACATGGGCGGAGGAGGGGGAAGGGAGGGGTGGCATGGGTCTCCTTGCTCGTCGTGGTCTCTCTGCGGTTTCAGGTGGGCTATTGGGCCGGCCAGCCCGGTCGCGTGGCGTCGGCCGGCTGCCGCGGTCCGTGGCCCCGCTCCTCGGCCCCGCTCGCCTGGGCGAGGCTGAGCCGGCGGGTTTCCGGCGCCATGCGCCACGAGACGGCGAGCCCGATCGTTCCGATGCCCGCCGCGATGTACAGGCCGGTGCTGGTGCCCCATCGGTCGGTGGTGAGGGGCAGGAGGAAGGTGCCCGTGGCCGATCCGATGCGGCTCACGGCAGTGGCCACGCCCATGCCCGTGCCGCGCAGATCGGTGGGGAACAGCTCATTGGGGTAGACGAACTGCAGCGCGGCGCCGGCCGCCTCGGCCAGGTTGAACACGATGAACAGCGTGATCACCAGCCCGCTGGTGGCCCATGGATTGATCCCGAGAACCAGCAGCGCCACGGTGAACACGGCCGTGGAGACGAGCAGCAGCGTCCTGCGGCCGAGAGTGTTGATGACGAGCATGCCGAGGGCGGTGCCCACAATCGCGAACGACTGCACCAGCACGCTGGCCCCCAGTGCGTTGTCGACCCCGAGCGAGGTGAGCAGCTGCGGCTGGAAGGTCTTCACCGCGAACGAGGGCGCCACCTGACAGACCCAGAAGATCGAGCAGAACGCCAGCATCGGCCCGTAGCCGCGGCGGAACAGCTCACCGATGCCGCTCAGTGCCGGGCCCTTCCGCACGGGGGTGGCGCGCGTCTCGGCGGCCAGCGCTTCGAAGTCGGCCTGCGGCCCGAGGTGTTCGGTGACGACCGCGCGCGCCTCGTCGGTGCGGCCGACACTCAGCAGCCAGCGCGGGGACTCGGGGGTGCCCAGCCGTAGCAGCAGGAAGACGAGCGAGGGGACGGCCGCGCTGGCCAGCATCCAGCGCCAGGCTCCGTCGCCGAGACCGGCCATCAGATAGCCGACCGCGTAGCTCGCGGTGAAACCCACCCACAGGACCAGCACCAGCGAGACGAGCACCGGCCCGCGCAGCCGCCGGGGCAGGAATTCGGTGGCCAGGGCCGTGGCGATGGGGTAGTCGGCGCCGAGCGCGACCCCCATGACGAAGCGCATGAGGAACAGGGACAGGGCGTCCACGGCGAAGAACTGGAGCGCGGAACACACCACGAACACCAAAAGGTTCACGGTGTACATTCCGCTGCGTCCGAGCCGGTCGGTCAGCGGCCCGAATATCAGGCCGCCGAGGAACATGCCCATCAGCGCCGAGGCACCGATGAGTCCCTCGCCCAGCGAGCCCATTCCCAGGTCCGTGGCGATCGTGGGCAGTGCCACCGCGATGATGCCGAGGAGATAGCCGTCGCAGAAGGGGCCGCCTGCCGCGACGAAGGCGACCTTGCGGTGGAATCGGCAGGTGGGCAGGTCGTCCAGGGGGACTTTGCGCGTGTCCACGGTGTCTCATCTCCCCATGGGAATCGGCAGTCGGATGTGACGTGGGTCTCCGGCCGGTGGACACACGTTAGGTCGGGCTTAAGATGCCTGTCACGCTCAAGTTTTCGAGACCGAATATCGACGGGATCGATATGTTCGTCGTAGAGGAGGTCGAGACTTTCCTCGCGATCGCCCGCTCGGGAAGCCTCGCCCAAGCCGCCCGGATCGTGCACACCTCCCAGTCGACCGTGAGTTACCGGCTGGAACGGCTGGAAAAGCGCCTGGGGCGGCGTCTTGTCCTGCGGGCACGGGGAGCGAAGGGGATCGGGCTGACGGTCGCGGGTGAGCGCTACCGCGAGCTCGCCGAGCAGTGGGAACGGCTCGTCGGCGAGGCCGCCCGGATCCGCGAAGCCCCGGACGCGGCCCTGGCCATGGGCGGCGCCGACGCCATCAGCATCTATGTGTTCGACTCGCTCGTCGGAGAACTGCGCACCCGGCTCCCCCAGCTGCGGCTCACCCTGGAAAGCGGGCGCAGCACAGCGCTGTGCGACCGCGTCGTCGCCGGCCATCTCGACGTCGCCTTCGTCTTCTACGAGCCGGTCCACACCGACCTTCGGGTGCGTCCACTCGCGCGATATCCGATGCTCGCCGCCGTCAACTCTCCATCGATCGACGACGAATACCGGGAAGCGGCCGGGGCGCTGCCGCTCTCCGCGCTGTCCCGGTCGAACGAGATATACCTGCCCTGGGGCCCCGACTACGACCTGTGGCGGGAGCGGAACCTGCTGCGGGAGCCCGTCCACACCGTCACCATGGTGCATACGCTGCCACCGCTGCTGCGCACCCCGGACTGCTGGACCGTGACCCCCTCCTTCATGGCCGACGACCTGAAGGCGCGAACGGGATGCCGTGTCCTCCCGCTGCGCGACGGGCCACCCGACCGGACCATCTACTGGGTGGAGCACAAGCGCCGCCGGGCCGACAACGCCACGGCGTTGCGAGCCCTGGAAGACCTGCTCGCCCGGCGCTGAGGCCGTTCCCTAGACCGCTCGGTCCAGGTGCTCGCCGAAGAAGCCCACGAGCTTCTCGACGGCGGGGTCCACGTACTGCTTTCTGTCGTAGAGGTCGACATGGCTCGCGCCGTCGATCCAGTGGATCTCCTTGGGGCCGATGGCCCGCTGGAACGCTTCGACGCTCATCCAGGAGGTGACGGCTCGGGCTCCGACGATCACGAGCAGAGGCCGTTGCCCGATCAGCGGGATCGGGCTGAAGGCGTCGAAGGCCGCCATCTTGTCGACGCTGGTCCAGGTGAGGAAGCCCGCCGAGCGGGGGTGCCGGGCGCGCGGGGTGCGGTAGTACGCGAAGCCCTCGGCGCCGTGCTCTCCGCCGAGCGCGCGGGCCTGCTCGGCGGTGTCGGGGAAGAGGGTCAGAACCGGCGGCGCCTCACCACGGGCCTCGGTGGTGCGTGCGTCGGCCGCGGCGGCCAGCATGCTCTGGAACACGGCCGGGTCCTGGGTCCCGTCGGCTCCCAGCCGGAACTGGCGGGCGATGTCGACGGCGCTGACCGTGGCGACGGCCTGGATGCGGTGATCGCTCGCAGTGGCGGGCAGTACGTAGCCACCGGAGGCGCAGATGCCGAGTGCGCCGATGCGCTCCGAGTCCGCTTCGCCGCGGGTGGTGAGGAAGGAGACGGCGGCCTTGAGGTCCTCGACACGGTGGGCGGGATCCTCCAGACCGCACGGCAGGCCACCGCTTTCGCCCTGGTGGGCCGCGTCGAACGCGAGCGTGACGAAGCCCCGCTCGGCCAGGCGCTGCGCGTACAGGCCCGCGGCCTGCTCCTTCACCCCGCTGCCGGGGTGGCCGACGACGATCGCCGGGCGCGGGCCGCGCGCGGGGGCGTCGGGGACGTAGAGGTGACCGGCGAGCGGGATGCCGGCACTGTCGAAGGTGATGTTCGTCTTCGCCACGGGATGCTCCAGGTGTGCTGTCACGGCGGAGCCGCACCCGGGCGGTGCTTCGCGCCGGGGCGATGGATCCGCCACGGACCTGTGGATCCGCTCCAGGCGGGGCCGCCCCGGACGGTGGGCTCCGCGCCCGGCACATCGCCGGGCACTCCCCCACCCTCGGCGCCACCCACGGCACACAAAAGGGGCACGTTTCTGCCTGGGAAGAAATCTGCCCCCTCTCCTCTCGTGTCCCCTCGTGGCGCTCACGCGACAATGGAACCCATGACTCCGGCACCCGCCCCCCGCGAGCTCGGGGCCTTCCTCAAGGCTCGCCGAGCGCAGCTGGCGCCGCGGGACCTGGGCCTGCCCGAGACGGACTCCCATCGCCGGGTCGCGGGACTCCGCCGCCAGGAGGTCGCCCAGCTCGCGGCCATCAGCGTCGACTACTACACACGCTTGGAGCAGGGCCGCGTCCGGGCGTCCGTATCGGTGCTCACCACCCTCGCCCGCGCGCTGCGCCTCGACGACGACCAGCGGAAGTACCTGTACGAACTCGCCGGCAGGGCTGATGAGTGGCCGCGCCGCCGACGGCGGGCCGCGCAGCGCGTGCGGCCCACCATGCGGCGCCTCCTCGACCAGCTCACCGCAGCCCCCGCCATCGTTCTCGGGCGGCGGATGGACATCCTGGCCTGGAACGTCGCCGCCGCGGCCCTGTTCACCGACTTCTCGCTGATGCCGTCGGGGCGGCGCAACTATGTGCGGCTGCTGTTCACGGACCCGATCGTCCGAGACATGCACCAGGAGTGGCGGCACGACGCCCGGGACGCCGTCGCCGCGCTGCGCATGGAGGCCGCGGCCGACCCCGACGACCCCGAACTGGCCCAGCTCGTCGGCGAACTGTCCTTCGGGGACGCCGACTTCCGCATCTGGTGGGCCGAGCACCGGGTCAACAGCGACAGTTACGGCACCAAGCACTACCGGCATCGGCTGGTCGGCGACCTGACGCTGGACTGCGACATCTGGAGCAGCCCCGACGGCTCGGGGCAGCGTCTCATGGTCCTCACCGCCGAGCCCGGCAGCGCTTCGCACGACGCCCTGCGCGTCCTCACGTCCTGGACGGCCGATCAGCGGTGAAGGACCATCAGGTCCGGCCGCTCGAGGAAGCGGGCGATGTCGCGCAGGACGAGCGAACCGAGTTCGCCGTCGACGAGACGGTGGTCGAACGACAGGGCGAGGGTCGTGGTGTCGCGCAGCCGTATGCGTCCCTTGTGTTCCCACGGCGTTCGCCGCACCTGGCCGAAGCAGAGGATCGCCGCCTCGCCGGGGTTGAGGATCGGTGTTCCGCCGTCGATGCCGAAGACACCGATGTTGGTGATCGTGAACGTCCCGTTTCTCATCCGCTCGGGTGGCGTCTTGCCTGCGCGGGCCTCGTCGACGAGGTCGGTGAGCGCCAAGGCGATCTCACGCAGGGAGAGCCGCTGGGCCGCGGCGATGTTGGGGACGATGAGCCCTCGCGGTGTCGCCGCGGCGATGCCGAGATTGACATCGGAGTACTGGACGATCTCACCGGCCTCGGCGTCCCACTTCGCGTTGATCCCGGGATGCCGTGAGATGGCGGTCAACGCTGCCTTGAGGACGAGACACAGCGGTGTCAGGCGTACCCCGTCGAACGCCTTGTCGGCGCGTGCCCGCTTCAGCAGTTTGAGGGACCGCGTCACGTCGGCGGTGACCCATTCCGTGACGTGCGGAGCGGTGAAAGCGCTCTTGACCATGGCCTCCGCGATGTGTTTGCGCACTCCGCGAATCGGTGTGCGCACCACCTCGTCACGGGCGGGGTCAGGGGCGTTCGACGGGGTTGCCCGCTTCTCGGCGAGGCGGTGGACATCCTCGCGGGTGATGCGTCCCGACGCACCCGTGGCAGTCACCAGGGCCAGGTCGACTCCGAGGTCACGGGCGAGCTTGCGCACCGGTGGGGCGGCGAGGGATTTCCCGCTGGGCGGTGTGACGGCCGGCGGCGTGGGCTTCCTCTTGCGCGGGCGGCGCGCCGTCCGGGCGTGGGCCGGCCCATAGCCGACCAGGACGGGCTCGCGGGCAGGGGCGGACGGCTGCTCGTCCCGGGCACCGTCCGGGGCGGGCGGATCGGCGGGCTCTTGGAACGTGGCGTCGGGTTCGAGCCCCGTACGCGGGGCGGTGTCGTCCTCGACCTGGAACGCGATGATCGGCGCGCCGACGGCCACCGCCTCACCGGCGGCACACAGGATCCCGGTGACGGTCCCGGCGTACGGGCTGGGCAGCTCCACCGCCGCCTTCGCCGTCTCGATCTCCACGATGATGTCGTTGACGCCGACCCGGTCACCGGGTGCCACGCGCCATTCGAGGATCTCGGCTTCGGTGAGGCCCTCGCCGACATCGGGGAGATGGAAGTGCTTGGTAACGAGCATCGCGTCCTCCGGGAGGTTCGCCGGACAGTTCACGGGGCACACACCCGGTCGACGGCGTCGAGAACTCGATCGAGATCGGGCAGGTAGTCACCTTCCGCTCGGGCCGGCGGATAGGGGATGTTGTAGCCACCGACCCGTTCCACGGGGGCTTCGAGGTCGTAGAAGCAGTGCTCCATGACCGTCGCGGCGATTTCCGCGCCCAGACCGACGTTGACGGGCGCCTCGTGGACGACCACGACGCGTCCCGTCTTCGACGCCGAGCGGCACAGTTCGGTGGTATCGAGCGGCGACAGCGAGCGGAGGTCCAGGACTTCCAGCGAACGGCCTTCGGTGGCGGCGACCTCGGCCACGCCCAGCGCGACCGCGACCGCGGGCCCGTACGCGACCACGGTGGCGTCGGTGCCCTCGCGCAGGATCCGGGCGCGCCCCAGCGTGTCGCCGTCCACGGGGCGGGCGAGGTCGACCTCGGCCCGGTCCCAGTAGCGGCGCTTCGGCTCGTAGAAGATGACGGGGTCGTCACACGCGATCGCGGCGCGGAGCATGTCGTACGCGTCCTGAGGATGGCCGCATGCCACGACGCGCAGGCCGGCCGTGTGGCAGAAGTACGCCTCATTCGACTCGCTGTGGTGCTCGACCGCGCCGATCCCGCCGCCCACCGGGATCCGGATGGTGACCGGAAGCCGCAGCAGCCCGCGGGAGCGGGCCCGCATCTTCGCCAGCTGGCTGACGATCTGATCGAAGGCAGGGTAGACGAAACCGTCGAACTGGATCTCGCACACCGGTCGGTACCCGCGCAGGGCCAGGCCGATCGCCGTCCCGACGATTCCCGATTCGGCCAGCGGGGTGTCCACGACACGGTCGCCGAACTCGGCGGCGAGGCCATCGGTCACCCGGAACACCCCGCCCAGGGAGGCGATGTCCTCGCCGAGCAGAACCGCCCGCTCGTCGTCGCGCATCGCCTGCCGCAGGCCCTCGTTCAGCGCGCGTCCGAGCGTGGTCGTGGTGGCCGTGGTGGCCGTCGTGGTCATGGTGGCCGTCGTGGTCGTGGTGGCCGTCGTGGTCACAGGAAGGACTCCAGATACGTCTCGAAACCCTCGCGTTCGCGTCGCAGGGCCTCGGTCTCCTCACACAAGGTGTTGCGGAAGGTGTCGCTCAGGGACGGCTCGGGAAGCGCACGGCACTCCTCGCGCGTCCGCGCCGCGAGCTCCTCGGACTCGGACGCGACCGTGGCGAAGTAGTCCTCGTCGGCCCAGCCGCGCGCCGTGAGCAGAAGGCGCACGCGTTCCACGGGGTCGTGTGCCTCCCACCGGGCGAGCTCGGCCTGGTCGCGATAGCGCTTGGGATCGTCCGACGTGCTGTGTCCTGACATGCGATATGTGTGCGCTTCGATGAGCCCGGGTGCTCCCCCCGCCCGGACCCGCTCGACCATGGCTCGCGTGGCGGCGTGGACGGCCAGTACGTCATTGCCGTCCACGGACACCGCGTCGAGTCCGAACCCCTTCGCACGTTCGCTCAGCGGGCCGGCGTACTGCCTGCTCGCGGGTGTCGAGATCGCCCATCCGTTGTTCTGGCAGAAGAACACGATGGGTGCCGATGTCACCGCCGCCCAGTTGAGCGCCTCGCTGGCGTCCCCCTGGCTGGACGCACCGTCACCGAAGTAGGTGAGCACGACGCTGTCGGCGGCGTCGTACCGTACGCCCATCGCATAGCCGACCGCGTGCAGTGTCTGCGTGGCCAGCACAAGGCTGTAGATGTGGAAGTGATATCGCTCGGGGTCCCATGAGCCATGGCTCGCGCCGCGCCACTGCGACAGCAGTTCCGTCGGTGAGATCCCGCGGCACAGGGCCGCCACGTGTTCACGGTAGGACGGGAAGACCCGGTCGTCCGCTCGAAGAGCGCGGATCGACCCGGCCTGGGCCGCTTCCTGTCCGAGGGACATCAGCCAGAGTCCGAGCTCACCCTGGCGTTGCAGGGAGTACGCCTCCTGGTCGAAGCGGCGCCCGAGCACCATGTCGCGGTACAGCCCGCGTACCAGTTCGCCGGTCACGTCGAGCATGTCCGCGGCCGCCGGTTCGTTCAGCGTCCCGGCGGGATCGACCAACCGCAGGCCGTCGTCGGCGCGGGCCGCCGCGGGTGCCGTGTCCGTACTCATCGCTGCCCCCAGGTGTGGCCACGGTCCGTGGCGGTGTGCTTCCGGAGCGGACGCGGAATCCGCAGCGGCGCCGCCATCACGAGTTCCCGGATGGTGAAGCCGGAAAGCGCTTTGACGAGGTCATCGACACGGGCGGGCTCCGCCGCGGTGAAGACGGTGCAGCGGGTCCGGTCGGCTTCCACGATCTCGGCGGAGAACGCACGGGCGATGGCGACGGCTTCGGCGAGCCGGCCTTCGGGAAAGGCGACCGTGACGAACGCCCCGCGCCGGTTGTGCGACGTGTCGTCGGAGAGGCGGATGACCTTGACGACGTCGGATGAGCGGTTCAGGAACTTGACGAGCTGCTGCAACCTGACGTCGTCCGCCGTGTCCACCTCGATGGTGATCCTCCGCAGCCCGTCGACGGGCGCGGCGATGTCCATGGTGACCACGTCGAACTGGCGATGGGCCAGGATCGAGGCGATCCGGGCGACCGCCAGGGGCGTGGCGAGGACATCGAGTCGCAGCACGGCACCGGCCTGGTGCCTGCCTGGCTTCACGGTTTCGGAGGGGGCAACGTGTGTTGCCGGTTGTGTCGACGCTGACATGCGGGACACCGTTTCAGGGGCCCGGTCCGTCCACAACGAAAGTGTGCGCAGCGATGCGGAACACGCTCCTCCTGGGCAGTCCGGCCGGGGCGGGAGTGAGTGTTGGGGGAAGTGCTGCTTACACTTTTGGCATGTCGGCACCCGTACATCTCGACTCGGTCGATCTGCAGATCCTGGAGTTGCTGCGAGCCGACGGGCGGCGCACCGTTCGGGACATCGCACGCCTGGTGCAGCTCTCCCCGGCGCCGGTGCGCCGGCGCATCGCACGCCTGGAGGAGTCGGGAATCATCACCGGCTACACGATCACCACGGATCAGGCCAAGCTGGGTCAGGGCCTTCAGGCGGTCACGGAGCTGCGTTTCACGGGTGACACCGATATCCACGACATCGTGGAGTTCGCGTCGACCCTGCCGGAGGTCGACGAGGTGCTGACGCTCACCGGCGATGTGGACGCGCTGGTCAGGTTGCATGTCGACAGCGTCGATGACCTGCAGAAAGTGGTCAATCGTCTGCGCCGTAAGGGGGTTGGTGTGCTCCAGACGAAGACGCTGATCGTCATCGACTCCTGGCAGCGCGGAGCGCCCATGCCCTGAAGTATTCGGAGAACCGCGGCCCTGGACACTCCCGGCGCAGTGACCTACTTTTCTACTGGTCCGACCAGTAGCTAGGTCGCACAAACCACGTCTCAGGGAGGCCCACATGCCCACGACCGCCAGACCCCCGAACGTGGCGCAGACCGATACCGTGCCGTCCGGCCACAGCGCACGCCGTGCGGTCGTCGCCGGTGGTATCGGCAACTTCATCGAGTGGTACGACTACGGCGTCTACGCCGCGCTCAGTCCGGTGATCTCGTCGCTGTTCTTTCCGAGCGAGTCCACCGTGGCCTCGACGCTGTCGACGTTCGCGGTGTTCGGCGTCGGCTTCGTGGTCCGGCCGCTGGGCGGGCTGTTCTTCGGGCAGCTCGGCGACCGGCGTGGCCGCCGTACCGCGCTGGCGTGGGCCCTGATCCTGGTGTCGGCGAGCACCCTCGGCATGGGGCTGCTGCCCACGTACGCCGCCGCCGGGATCGCGGCGCCGTCCCTCCTGGTGCTGCTGCGTCTGCTCCAGGGTTTCTCGGCCGGTGGGGAGTTCACCGGCTCGGCCACGGTGATGACCGAGAACGCCCCGGTCGGCCGGCGCGGCCGGGTGTCGAGCTGGCAGCAGTTCAGCGTCATCACCGGGACACTGGCCGGCGTCCTGGTCGTCACGGCGATCACCAACCTCGGCTCGGCCGACGCGCTGGAGAACGGCGGCTGGCGCATCCCGTTCCTGTTGTCGCTTCCACTGGGCGCGATCGGCTTCTACATCCGGTTCCGGATGGAGGACACACCCCACTTCCAGGCCCTGCGGGAGGCCGGCGAGGTGGCCGAGCGACCGGCCGCCGAGGCGGTGCGGACGCAGCGCGGCGCGATGTTCACCGCGTTCTTCTACACCGCTCTGCCGAACATCGGTTTCTACACGTTCCTGACCTACACCCCGACGTTCCTGCACAACGAGGCCGGTCTGAGCCTCGGCGACGCCTACCTGGCCAATGTCGTCGGGATGGTCGCCTACGCGGCGCTGACGCTGGTCATGGGACGGGTGTCGGACAAGGTGGGCAGGCGGCCGATCCTGATCGCCCACGCCGCCGTGTTCTTCGTATCGGCGATCCCGATCTACCTCTTGATGTCCCACGGCTCGTTCTGGGCCGCGCTGGTCGCCCAGCTCCCGGCGATGTTGATCATGGCGTGCTACTCGGGTCCGGGGACGGCGGGCCTGACCGAGCTGTTTCCGACCCGGCTGCGCTACTCCGGCATGGCCCTGCCGTACAACCTCAGCTCGGCGATCTTCGGCGGGACCGCCCCGTTCATCGCGACGGGTCTGATCGCATGGCTCGGCACCCCGCTCGCACCGGCGTTCTGGGCGATGGCCGCCGCGATTCCGACGCTGATCGTCTATCTGCGGATGCGCGAGACGGCCTTCGAACCGCTGCGGGACCGATGAGCACCGGGAAGGGAGGGCCCGCCGCGGTGGTGACCGGCTCGTCGTCGGGCATCGGGCGGGCCTGCGCCCTCGCACTCGCACGCACCGGCTGGGACGTGGTCGTGCACGGTCTCGACGCGGACGGTGACCTGGCGCGGGTGGAGTCGGAGGTGCGGGCCGAGGGCCGTGGCTGCGTCGCGGTGGCGGGCGATGTCGCCGATCCGGCGACCACCCGGGCGCTCGTCGAGGCCGCGGAGTCGGCCTTCGGACGCGTCGACGGGGTGGTCAGCAACGCGGGCACCGGCATGACCCGCTCGTTCCTCGACATCGACGACGCGGGCTGGCAGGAGCTGTGGGCGGTGCACGTCGAGGCCGCCGCCCGGCTGCTGCGCACCGCCCACCCGCTGCTGGCCGCCGACGGGGGCGCGGTGGTGGCGATGTCGAGCCTGGCCGCGGGCCGGGCGTTGCACGGCCGGACGGGGTACGGCGCGGTGAAGGCGGGTCTCGAGGGACTCGTCCGCCAGCTTGCCGCCGAATGGGCCACCGCCGGGATCCGGGTGAACGCGGTCGCCCCGGGCACGATCCGCACACCGCTGGTCGAGCGCAACTTCGCCCGCGGTCTGCTCGACGAACAGGGCGTCCTCGGGCGTACCCCGCTGCGCCGCCTCGGGTCGCCCGGCGAGGTCGCGTCCGTCGTGCGCTTCCTGCTCTCGGCCGAGGCGTCCTACGTCACGGGCCAGACCCTCGCCGTTGACGGCGGCTGGTCGATCTTCGGCGGCTGGTCATGACCGCCCCCGGTCATTCCCGAACCACGATCGGAGTGAACACCTTGGCGAGCGCCCCTGACGCACAGCAGGACGCACCGCAGGACGCACAGCTTGACTCACAGCGGGACGCACAGCGGGACTCACAGCGAATAGACCGGGCCCGGTCCGCCGTGACGGCCACTCGAGAGAGCCTGGACCGGATCCGCGACCACGATCCCCGACTGCACGCCTTCCTCACGGTCTGTCCCGAGCGGGCGCTCACCGATGCCGAGGCGGCCGACGCGGCCCCGGATCGCCCGGGGCCGATGCACGGGATCCCCTTCTCGGTCAAGGACACCTACGCGACCGGCCACGTCCGTACGACATTCGGTTCCGCGGTGTTCGCCGAGCACGTGCCGGTGCGGGACGCTCCCGTGGTCGCTCGCATCCGGCGCGCGGGGGGAATCCTCGTCGGCAAGACCAACACCCCCGAATTCGCGATCTACATCCGCACGGTCAACGAACTCCAGCCGGAGACGCTCAACCCGTGGGACCCGGCCCGCATCTGCGGCGGGTCCAGCGGGGGCGCGGCGGCCTCCGTCGCCGCCGGTCTGACCCCGGTCGCCCTGGGCAGTGACGGGGGAGGATCGGTGCGCATTCCGGCGGCCCTGTGCGGTGTGGTCGGGCTCAAGCCGTCCCGCGGGGCCACGCCGGCCGGTGGCGGGTTCATCGGCACCCGCCGGTTCTCCGTCCCCGGCCCGCTGGCATTGCGGGTCGCGGACGCCCGTGCGATGTGGCAGGCCATGCGGGGGCCGTGGGACGCCGAGCGGAGCACGCGCACCTTCGTCGACCGCGATGCCCTGATGCGGTCCGCGCACCCCGGGTGGCGGCTGCGCTGGGTCGCCGACAGCGGCCGGGACGCCGCCCCCGAGGTGGTCGGGGCGGTCCGCTCCGCGGTGGGACGGCTCGCCCTCCTCGACGACGTCGAGGTCGACGACAGCCGGCTCGGCCTGGACACCCCCCGGTTCGCCGAGCCCTTCTACGACGCCATGATGGCCGACCGGCTGGCCACCGGAGGGGACCGGATGATGGCCGACGCGGCCTCGCGCCGGCTCCTCTCCGGCTACGCACGCCACCACTTCGAGCGGGCGGCCGAGGTCAGCGGCGCGCGGTACTCGGAGTCGCTGGGCCGCGCGGACGCCGCCGCGGACCACCTCGACACGCTGCTCGACGGCGTCGACTTCCTGGTGACGCCCACCACGGGAGTGATCGCGCCGGAAGGCGCGGGCGGTCCGCCCGACGCGCTGCCCGAGGTCGCCCGCCGCGAGCTGGTCGCCTACACCTTCCTGGCCAACTACACCGGCTATCCGGCGATCACGGTGCCGTGCGGAACGGTGGCGGGTATGCCGGTGGGGCTGCAGGTGCTGGGCCGCCCGGGGGCCGAGGACCGGCTCCTGGACGTGGCCGACGCGGTGCAGAACCACGTCTTCCCGCCGCGCGCCGCACCGTGGCCGACGCGTTCGGCCACGGCCGGGTGAGGTGGGCTCAGTGGTCGCGCGAGTTCCGCACGTCCGGCTCGAGCAACACCGCGAGTCGGTGCCGCTGCTCCTCGTCGAGGGCGCCGGAGTAGGCGTCGTACAGGGTCTGGCTGGCCAGTCGGGCCGCGGTGTCGCCGTCGTGCCCGGCGATCGCGGCGAGGATGCGGCGGTGGTCGGCGATGAACTCCCGCCGCATCCGCGACGCACCGCCGGATGGGCCGACGGCCCCGGCCACCAGATCGAGGGTGGCGTCCTGAATCACGCCGCCCACCATGCCGAGCACGCGATTCCCGGCCGCCTCCCGGACGACCACGTGGAAGCCGTCGTCCGCCGCGGCGAAGGTGGCGGCGTCGGTGGCGGCCTCCATCGCCTCGATCGCCGCCTCCATCCGCTCGAGGTGCTCATCCGTCCGCAGATGAGCCGCGAGCCGGTTGGCGGCGGCTCCGGCGATGATCCGGTACTGGACGAGGTCCACCACCGGGATCTCCTCCATCCGTACCGCGCCCCGCAGCATCCGGGTCAGGCCCGGGGTCACCGAGCCGCAGACCTCGGGCCCGCTCCGGCTGCCCGGACTGGTCCGCACCAGGCCCATGCTCTCCAGGATCCGCAGCGCCTCACGGACCGTGGACCGGCCCACCCCGAAGTCCTCGACCAGCGTCCGCTCGGGCGGCAGGAAGTCACCGGGGGCGTACTCGCCGGCGTAGATCGCCGACTCGATCTGCTGGACGACCGCCTCGAAGGCCCGCTTCTTGTCTACCGGCGTGAACATCGCTCCCCAGTCCCGTCGTCCCCCGGGCCGCGCCCCACACGGCCACATACTCAACCTAGCAGCTGTTCAGACCACAATTCCCAGCAGGGACGGACGTCCCGCGCGGATCCAGCCAGGAGCACATCGATGACCACGCCCGTTCTGCTGACCTTCGACATGGACGCCGAACTCCTCTGGACGGCCCGCGACCCCGCCGGAGTGGACAAGCCGGTCTGGGTGTCCCAGGGACACTACGGCCCGAAGGTGGGACTGCCCCGGATCCTCGCTCTGCTGCGCCGCTACGACATCACGGCCACCTTCTTCGTCCCCGGCCAGGTGGTGGAGCGCTACCCGGCCCAGATCGAGGCGATCCTGGAAGCCGGGCTGACCATCGAGCACCACAGCCACACCCACGCCTGGTCGGAGCAGCTCGGCGAGGAGCAGGAGGCCGAGGAGTTCCAGCTCGCCGCGGACGCCATCACGCGGGCGACGGGCCGCGCGCCCCAGGGCTGGCGCTCACCCGCCGCGGAGCTGACCCCGCACTCGGTGAAGCTGATGGAGAAGCACGGCATGCGGTTCTCCTCCAACCTCTTCGACTCCGACTCGGCCCATCTGCTGGACACGCGCGACCGCACGACCGGCATCGTCGAGCTCCCGTTCGCCTGGGCCCTCGTCGACACCCCGGTCTTCATGTACACCAACCGCGTGGCGGGGCGGGTGATGTCGGCGCCCTCGGCGGTGCTCGAGACCTGGACCCGGGAGTTCGACGGCCTGGTCGAGGAGCCGGGGACGCATTTCATGCTGGCCATGCACCCACAGATCATCGGACGGCCGTCCCGGATGTGGGTCCTGGAGCAGACCATCCAACATGCGCTGGCCTCGGGGCGCGCGGAGTTCCTGTCCTGCGCCGACTACGCCGAGCGCGTTCGTCCGGGGCTCCTCGCCGAGCGGGACGCGACATGAGCGCCGGGATCGCTCCGGGCGTCGCGGTGGTCACGGGGGGCGCCAGTGGAATCGGTGCCGCCGTGGCCGCCCGGCTGCGGGCGGGAGGCACCGCCGTGGTGGTGGCGGACCGGGCTCCGGCCGCGGGGGAAGAGCCGGTGGACGTCACCGACGGCGCGTCCGTCCACGCGCTCGCCGAGCGGGTCGCCCATGCCCACGGCCACCTCGACCTGCTGGTGCACTGCGCCGGGGCGGTCGCCGTCGGAGCGGTCGACACCGCGGCCGGGACGGCGGAGGAGGACTGGCACCGGGCCTTCGCCGTGAACGTGACCGGGGTGTGGACGGTCAGCCGGGCACTGCTGCCCCTCATGGGCGAAGGCGGGGCGATCGTGGTCGTCTCGTCGGCCGCCGGGGTGCGGCCGATCCCCGAGATGGCCGCCTATGTCGCGTCGAAGTCCGCGGCCGTGGGACTGAGCCGCTCGATGGCCCTGGACCTCGCCCCCCGGGGCATCCGGGTGAACTGTGTGTGCCCAGGGCTGGTCGACACCCCTCTGGCCAGGGCGGCTCAGGAGCAGCGCTCGCCGAGCGAGCGCGAGCACGTCGACGAGCGGCGCGGCTACCTGATCGGCAGGGCGGGCACGGCCGAGGAGATCGCCGAAGCGGTGGTGCTGGCCGGGACCAACGGCTACCTCACCGGAGCCACCCTCGCCGTCGACGGCGGCCGGTCGCTGCACTGAGGGAAGCGGCTCCCGCGCCGGGCGGGCGGCAGCGGGGGTCAGCTCTCCTCGTCCTCCACGAGCGCGAGCAGCGGCCCCCGCTCGTTCTCGGGGACGTAGCCGGCGTAGTACTCGTAGAGCTTGCGCCGTGAGATGCGTGCCGCCGCCAGGCCGTCCCCCGTGCGGATCGCCTCGAGCACCTCCTGGTGGTGACGGAGCGACTCCCGCATGAGCGCCGCGCTGTTGTGCGCATGGGCGACCTTGTCCGAGATCAGCGCGAGGACGGCGCCCCTGACCACCTGGTTGCAGACCTCGATGAGGGAGTTGCGGCTGGCCACGGCCACCGCCTCGTGGAACGCGACGTCGGCCTTGCTGAACTCCTCGTACCCCTCCTCGATCGCCTCCGACATGACGGCGATCGTCCGTTCCATGGCGGACAGCTCCTCCTCGGACCGCAGCCGGGCCGCCAGCGAGCTCGCCGACCCGTCGAGGATCATGCGGAACGAGATCAGTTCGGCCATCGACACATTGTCGAACTGGACGAGCCGGGTCATCTGCTTGGTCAGGCCGGCCGACGAGTAGGGCAGGATCTCCGGGCCGTTCGGGTCACCGGGGCGCGAGCGGACGAGGCCGTCGCTCTCCAGCACGCGCAACGCCTCGCGCACCGTGGGACGGCTGGCCCCGAACTGCGTCACCAACTCCCTTTCGCTCGGCAGCCGTTGGCCGGGCTTCAGGTCACCGCGCACGATCGCCTGCTCGATCTGCTCGACGATCCGCTGGTAGAGCCGTACCGGCGAGACCTGCCGGAACTGTGCCCCGTCGCTCAAGGCTTCTCCCCTTCGGGCGTGGTCGATGTCGTCTTCTCCTCCGTGAGCGCCCCATCGGCGTCGTCCGGCCAGTGCGGGACCGCCTCGGCAGGCCGGTTCCGTTCGTACCATGCCGCCGCCCTCAGGACGCCGAGATCGTCGAAACGCCGGCCCGCGATCTGCACCCCGATGGGACGGCGGTCCGCCGTAAAGCCGCAGTTGACGGTCGCGGCGGGCTGGCCCGACATGTTGTACGGCGCGGTGAAGCCGATGTGGGCCATGGTCTTCTCGTCCCCCGGGAAGGGCATCGGCTGCTCGGCGGCGAACGCCGCCACCGGCGCCACCGGCGAGAGCACCAGATCGTACGGCAGCGTCGCCGCCACCGTCCGCGCCTGGATGCCCATGATCTGCTGGTAGCACTGGAGAACCCTGGTGCCCGGCACATCGGCGCCCCCCTGACACCACCGGATGATGTGGGGGTGGACGCGCAGCCGGGCCTCGGGCTCCAGGGCGCGGAAGTCGTTCCAGGACCGCACCCGCAAGAACAGATCCAGGTCGTCCAGGAGCTCTTGGGTCATGAACCGCCCGACCGGCTCCACGATGGCTCCCGCCGCCTCGAAGACCGCGGCCGCGCGGTTCACCGCGGCGAGGATCTCGGCGTCGCACGACTCCCCACAGCCGGCGTCCAGGTGCACTCCCACCCGCAGTCCGCGCATCTCGCCGTCCAGCGCCGACCAGTCGATGTCCTGTGGCGGCAGGCTCGTCCAGTCCCGGGGATCGGGCCGGCTCAGGACACGCATGAACAGGGCCGCGTCCGCCACGGTACGGGTCATGGGACCCGCGGCACGCCCCAGGTACGGGGCGTCCAGCGGGATCCGGCCATAGCTGGGCTTGAGCGTGGCGAGGCCCAGCCAGGTGCCCGGCAGCCGGATCGATCCCCCGATGTCGGTGCCGACGTGGAGCGGACCGTATCCCCCGGCGGCCGCGGCCCCCGCGCCGGAGCTGGAACCGCCCGTCGTCCAGCCGGGGTTCCAGGGGCTGCGGGTAATGCCGTGCCGACTGGAGACACCCGAGGAGAGCATGCCCCAGTCCGGCATCACGGTCGACCCGAGTATCACCCCGCCGGATTCGACGACCCGCGCGGTGATGGGCGCGTCCGCCTCGGGCACGACCGGTTCGGTACCCGCGTTGCCCGAGGGCATCGGGACGCCCCTGCGGGCGACGTTCTCCTTGAGCGTCACGGGCACGCCGTCGATGAGCCCGAGCGGTTCCCCCGCCGCCCATCGGGCCTCGCTGGCCAGGGCCGCCTTGCGGGACGCGTCCGGATCCCGCGCCCAGAACGCGTTGAGCACACCCTCCCGCGCCTCGATCACCGACTGGACGGCGTCGTGGACCTCGACCGGCGACAACGTGCCGTCGGCGAATCCGGCCAGCATCTCGACGGCCGGCATGGTGGCCAGGTCCTGTTCCGTGCGCACTCTCACCCTCCTCCTCCCCCAGCTGCCGCTGGGCGGTGCCCCTCGTCATTCCCGCGGCGTTCGAACCCTTGACAGGAACAACTTCAGTCGTCACGGTACCTGGCAAGTGAGCTTACTGGTCAGGCCAGTGATAACGGAAGGTGGCGTCCATGACGCGGGACACCAAAGTCGTGCGGCTCGCGGTCATTCCAGGAGACGGAATCGGCCCGGAGGTCGTCGCGGCGACCGTGCCCACGCTCCGGGCGGCGCTGGAGGCCGACGGACACCGGCTCGACGTGACCTCGTTGGACTGGGGAGGTGAGCGGTTCCTCCGGCAGGGCGCGGCGATGCCGGCCGACGCGGCCGACCTCGTCAAGCAGACGGACGCGGTGTTGTTCGGCGCCGTCGGACGACCCGATGTGCCGGAGCACGAACTGATCTGGGGCCTGATCATCGGCCTGCGGCAGCAACTCGACCTCGCCGTGAACCTCCGCCCGGTCCGCGCCTTCCCCGGCGTTCCCACCAAGGTGCGCGACACCGATGGCGTGGACCTGGTGATCGTGCGCGAGAACACCGAGGGCGAGTACGTCGGCGCCGGCGGGGTGGCGCACGCCGGGAGCGGACACGATCTCGGCATCGAGGTCGCCGTGCACTCCCGTCGCGCCATCGAGCGGGCGGCACACCATGCCTTCGCCCTGGCCGGCCGCCGGTCGGGGCGGCTGTGCCTGGTGACCAAGTCCAACGCGATGCGGTACGGCTATCCGCTGTGGGACCGGGTGGTGCGCGAGGCCGGCGAGCAGTACCCGCAGGTCGAGCTGGAGACCGTGCTGGTCGACGCCATGGCCGCCCGTATGATCCAGGCTCCGCGCTCCCTCGACGTACTGCTCACCAGCAATCTGTTCGGCGACATCCTCTCCGATCTCGCCGCGGTGCTGGCCGGCGGTATGGGCATGGCGCCCAGCGCCAACGTCCTGCCGGGCGCGGATGTGCCGGGCATCTACGAACCCGTCCACGGCTCCGCTCCCGACATCGCCGGGAAGGGCCTGGCGAATCCGGTGGCCTGCATGCTCTCCGGCGCGATGCTGCTCGACGACCTCGGACACACCGGCGCGGCCCGCCGCGTCCGCGACGCGGTGGCGGACGCCTTGCGGGATACCAAGCACCACACGGCCGACCTCGGCGGCAACGCCACCACGGCGGACGTGGCATCAGCCGTTCTGCACGCGATGGAAGGCCAGGAATAGAACGTATGAGACATCACAGGCGGCCGACGCGAGGTACCGGGGCGATCGCAGCCACGCTCGCATGCCTGCTGCTGGCATCCTGCTCGGCCGGTTCCACGGCAACCGGCGGCAGTGCGGGGAAGAATTCCCTGAACATCGGCCTCACCGCCGAGCCGGCCAACTTCGACTTCACCAAAACCGCGGGTAACGCCATTCCGCAGGCACTGCTCTACAACGTCTACCAGAACCTGGTGAAGCTGGACCAGTCCGGCAGGATACAGCCCCAGCTGGCCACGTCGTGGAGGCTGTCCAAGGACCGCAGGACGTACACGTTCCATCTGGTGAAGAACGCCACGTTCAGCAATGGCGCACGGTTCACGGCCGAGGACGCCAAGTTCTCCATCGAACGCGTCAGTTCCGACTGGACGGTGGCGCAGAAGTCCCAGATGGACGTCGTCGACACGGCGCGGGCGGTGTCGCCCACCGAACTGAAGGTCACCCTGAAAAAGCCGAGCAACGACTGGCTGTACCGGATGACCACCCGCGTCGGCGCGATGTTCAGCCGGACCGGCGTGAGCAAGCTGGCCACTGAGCCCGTGGGCACCGGCCCGTATGTGGTGAAGAGGTGGAACCGCGGCGACTCGATCACGCTGGCCCGCCGTGATGGCTACTGGGGGCGCGAACCGCACTTCAAGTCGGTCACCCTCAAGTACTTCAAGGATCCGACGGCCCTGAACAACGCGCTGCTCACAGGCACCATCAACGTGATCAACGATATGCAGTCCCCGGATACGCTGTACCGGTTCCAGAACAATCCGAAGTACAAGGTCATCGAGGGCTCGACCAACTCCGAGGTGGTCCTCTCCCTCAACAACAGCTCGGGCCCGATGCGGAACCGGAAGGCCCGTCAGGCAGTCCGCTACGCCATCGACCACAAGGCCCTGATGGACACCTGCTGGGCAGGCCGAGGCAAGCTCATCGGCAGCATGGTCCCTCCGACCGACCCGTGGTACCAGAACCTCACGAACCAGTATCCGTACGACCGGGACAAGGCCAAGAAGCTCCTCAAGGAGTCCGGCGAAGCCGGCCATACGTTGCGGCTGCGCATTCCGACGCTGCCTTACGCCATCGCGTGCGGCACCGTGGTCAAGAGTCAGCTCGAACAGGCCGGTTTCAAGGTCAAGCTCGACCAACTGGAGTTCCCCGCCGCCTGGCTGAGCACCGTATTCAAGAACGCCGACTACGACATGTCCATCATCGGCCATTTGGAGCCCCGCGACATGCAGACGGTGTTCGGGGGCAAGGGCTACTACACCGGCTACGACAACCCTGAATTCCGCGCGTTGCTGCAGAAGGCGGACCAGGGCACCAAGAAGGAGCAGATCACCTACATGCGGGCGGCTGCCCGGCTTCTGTCCAAGGACGCCGCGGCCGACTGGCTGTTCCTGCTGCCGATGCTGACGGTGGCGGACAAGGACATCACCGGCCTGCCGGTGAACTACGTCTCCGAGTCAATGGATCTCACCGGCCTGGGCCGGTCATGAAAGGCGGCCTCAACCGATGATCGTCCGTCTGGTCAAGCGGATCGCGGTCCTCCTGGTCAGCCTTGTCGTGAGCTCCGTGCTGGTGTTCGCGTTCATGGCGGTGCTGCCAGGGGATCCGGCCCGCGTCGCCCTCGGCACCAGCGCCTCGGAAACGGCGGTGGCGCAACTTCGCGAGCAGTTCGGGCTCGACCGGCCGTTCGTGGCCCAGTACCTCAGCTGGGTACACGGACTGGTGACCTTCGACCCGGGCACCTCCTACATCTCCCACACGGAGATCGGCCCACAGCTCGCCGACCGCCTCCAGGTCACCCTGTGGCTCGTCGGCGCCGGCATGGTGCTCGCCTGCATCCTGGCGGTCCCCATGGGCATCCTCATGGCCGTCCGGCACCGCAGGCCCTCCGGGCTCATTCTCTCGGCCCTGTCCCAAGCCGGCGTGGCCGTCCCGGCCTTCCTCGCGGGCATCCTCCTGATCACCGTGTTCGCGGTGGGGCTCGGGTGGCTTCCGGCGAACGGCTGGACACCCCCGGCGCAGGATCCGGTCCTGTTCCTCAAACAGCTGGTGCTGCCCGTGCTGTCCCTCGGAATGGTGCAGGGGGCAGTGCTCACCCGCTATATCCGCAGCGCTGTGCTCGATGTCCTCCGGGAGGACTACCTGCGCACCGCTCGCGCCAAGGGACTTCGCCCGATGCGGGCGCTGGTGCGGCACGGTCTGCGGAACGCGGCGGTGCCCGTGGTCACCGTCCTGGCGTTGCAGCTCGCCACGCTGCTGGTGGGCGCCGTCGTCATCGAACGGGTCTTCGTCATCCCCGGGCTCGGGAGCCTGCTGCTGGACAGCGTCTCCAACCGGGACCTCATCGTGGTGCAGGACGTGGTCATGATCATCGCAATGGCGGTGCTGCTCGTGAACTTCTTGGTGGACACCATCTATCTGATGATCGACCCGCGGCTCAGGGGAGGCTCGTCATGACTGTTCTGGACACGGAAGCGGCCGTCGCGTCCGCGGCGCCCGACGACCGCCGAAGGCGCCGCCCGATGACGGGCAGCCTCTTGGTGGGTGGTTTCATCGTCATGGTCGTGTTCGGCCTGGCGCTGCTGTCCTTCGTATGGACTCCGCACGACCCGACTCTGGTGAACCCCTCGGCGCGGCTGGAGAAGCCGTCGCTGGAGTACTGGTTCGGCACGGACAAATTCGGCCGCGACGTGTTCAGTCAGATCCTGATGGGCTCGCGCACCACGCTGTTCGTCGGCTTCGTGGCGGTGGGGGTCGCCGCCGTGGTCGGAGTGCCGCTCGGTATCGTCGCCGGAATGGCGCCCGGCTGGCTCGGTGAGCTGCTGATGCGCGGCAACGACCTGCTTCTCGCCTTCCCGGCGCTCCTGTTGGCAATCATGTTCGCCGCCGTGTACGGCGCCAGCACCCTGGTCGCGATGGTCGCCATCGGCATCGCGTCCATACCCCATTACGCCCGGTTGATCCGCGGCGGCACGCTGCAGGTCATGAAGGCCGAATACGTCGTCGCCGCGCGCGCGGCGGGCCGCGGGCCGTTCTCGATCGGCCTGCGGCACGTCCTGCCCAACGTCAGCAGTCTCGTCATCGTGCAGGCGTCGGTCGGCTTCGCCATCGCCGTACTCGCCGAAGCCGCGCTGTCCTTCCTGGGCTTCGGAACCCCGCCCCCCACACCGTCCTGGGGCCGGATGCTGCAGGAGAGCCAGGAGATGCTGTCGGTCGCCCCCCGGCTCGCCGTGTTTCCGGGCATCGCGATCGCGGTGGTGGTGCTCGGATTCAATCTGCTCGGTGACGGCCTGCGCGACCGTTTCGACCCCAAGCTGGAGGACCACCGATGACCCCGGCACCTGACACGGCACCTGCCACGGCATCGGCTTCCGGGCAGGGCTCCCCCGACCGCCCCGATGATGTACTGACCGTTCGGAACCTCGGCGTCACGGTGGGCGGCCGCAAGCTCGTCGAAGATGTCGACTTCACCATCCGGGCCGGCGAACGGGTGGGCCTGATCGGTGAGTCGGGGTCGGGCAAGTCGCTGACCGCGCTGAGCGTCATGGGCCTGCTCCCCGATGGGCTCCGGGCCACGGGTTCGGTACGGCTCGCCGGAGTCGGCCACGACCTGGTGGATGCCGATGAGGCGCGGATGTCCCGGGTGCGGGGCAAGGAGATCGCCATGGTCTTCCAGGAGCCCATGACCGCCCTGAACCCCACGATGAAGGTCGGGCGGCAGATCGCCGAGGTGCTGCTGGTCCACCGGACCAGGCCCGACCGCGCGTCCGCCCGTGCCGCCGCCGTGGACCTGCTCGCCCAGGTGGGGCTCCCCGATCCCGCGGCCGCCGTGGACGCCTATCCGCACCAGTTCTCCGGAGGCCAGCGGCAGCGGGTGGTGCTGGCCATCGCCCTCGCGAACGACCCCGCGCTCCTGGTCTGCGACGAACCGACCACCGCGCTCGACGTCACGGTGCAGGCGCGGGTGCTCGACCTGATCGTGCGGGGCGTCCAGGACCGCAGGTCGGCCATGCTCTTCATCACCCACGACTTGGCCGTGGTGGCCACCGCCTGCGAGCGGGTCATGGTCATGTACGGCGGGCGGGTGGTCGAGTCCGGGCCGGTCCAGGAGGTGTTCACGCGCCCCCGGCACCGCTACACCCGGGGTCTGATCGGCGCGTCGGACCTGACCGCTGTCGACGACCGCGGCCGGCTGGCCACGATTCCCGGGTCGGTTCCGCCGGCGGGCCGGTTCCCCGCCGGATGCGTGTTCAGAAACAGGTGTGCTCACGCGACCGAGGCATGCGCCACCCGGCCGGACTGGGTGCCGACCGGACCGGACTCCGGCTACGCCTGCTTCCACCCGGTGGCCGAGAGCGGCGTACGCGGGACCGCCGTACCTACGAACCAGGAGGCCGGCCGTGGCTGAGCAGCCGACCAGCGCTCCCCTCGCGCCCGGACCGCAGACCGGCCCGGTGGACGCCATCAGCGTCCGGGACGTCACACGCGACTACCGGCGGCCCCGTGCCTCGGTGCGCCGCCCCAGCCCGCCGGTGCACGCCCTGCGCGGCGTCAGCTTCGCCGTCCCCCAGGGGCAACGGTTCGGCATCGTCGGCGAGTCGGGGTGCGGCAAGTCGACCCTGCTGCGGATCCTCGCCGGCCTCGACCAACCCACCAGCGGTAGCGTCGCGATCGACGGCCGGGACATCACCGGGCTCCGGGAGAGACAGCTGCGGTTCGTCCGCGAGCGGCTCCAACTCGTGTTCCAGGACCCGATGAGTGCGCTGGACCCGCGGATGCGCGTCGGCGACATCGTGGCCGAGCCGCTCGTCGCGCAGGGGCACCGGCACCGCAAGGAGCGGGTGGCCGAGTTGCTCGAGGCCGTCGGCCTGCGAGCCGACGCGGCGAACCGGTATCCGCACCAGTTCTCCGGTGGCCAGCGGCAGCGCATCTCGATCGCGCGCGCCCTCGCCCCCCGTCCGAAGATCATCGTGGCCGACGAGCCGGTGAGCGCCCTGGACGTGTCCGTACGGGCCCAGGTGCTCAACCTCATCGCCGACCTCGTCGACGAGCTGTCCCTCACGCTGGTCTTCGTCTCCCACGATCTGTCCGTGGTCCGCCATGTGTGCGACCGGGTCGCGGTCATGCACGACGGGCAGATCGTGGAGACCGGGTCCACCGAGCAGGTGTACGAGGACCCACAGCATTCCTACACACGCAGGCTGATCGCCGCCGCTCCGACTCTGGACAGGGCACTGTCCGGAGTGTCGGCGGCCGACCTCAACCGGGAGTAGCGACCGTGACCACCCATGTCAAACCCGCCGTCGGCGAATCCCCCGTGGTGGGGGAGTTCCCCGAAGGTCTTCCCATCGGCGACCACTGGGTCGAGGCACCGGCCACCGAGGACGTCCGCTTCCCCTACGACGGGACGCTCGTCGCCCGTGCCCCCGTCGGGGACACCGGTCTCGCACGGCAGGCGGTGGACGCCGCCCTCGCGATCCGCGAACAGGTCGGACGGCTCCCCTCGCACACCCGCAGGGCGGCGCTGCTCGCCACGCACGAGGCAATCGCCTCCCGACGCGCGGACTTCGAACGGCTCCTGGTCCTGGAGACCGGCAAACCGCTGGTCGACTGCCGGGTCGAGGTGGACCGCACCCTGTTGACACTGCTGACGGCGGCCGAGGAAGTGGCCCGGCTGCACGGGGAAACCGTGCCGCTGGACCTGCTGCCGTCGGGTGAGGGGCTGCTCGGCTTCTGGACCCGCAAACCGATCGGCGTGGTGGTGGGCATCTCGGGCTTCAACTACCCGCTGCTGCTCGCCGCGCACAAGCTCGCGCCGTCGCTGGCCGCCGGCTGCCCGGTCATCGCCAAGCCCGCCCCGCAGACCCCGCTGGCCACCCTGTGGCTGGTGCACCTCCTCCGCGAGGCACTGCGCGCCGCCGGCGCGCCGCAGGCCGCCGTCCAGCTGGTGACCGGCGGCCCCGAGGTGGGCGTCGCGCTGACCACCGACCGCCGGATCGGGGCGGTCTCCTTCACCGGTTCCGCCGCTGTGGGCCACCAGATCGCCCGGGACGCGGCACCCACCAAGGTTCTGCTCGAACTCGGCTCCAACGCCGCCTTGGTGGTGGCCGCCGACGCCGACCTCGACGCCGCCGCCGACGCGGTGGTACGCGGCGGGTACTACGGGTCCGGCCAGGCGTGCATCAGCGTGCAGCGGGTCATCGTGGTGGACTCGGTGCGGGAGGAGTTCGTGGCCCGCTTGACGGAACGAGTGGCCCAGGTGACCGTGGGCGACCCCCGCGACCCGGCGACGAGAGTCTCGGCACTCATCGACAAGCGGTCGACCGAGCGCGTGTGCGCGTGGGTGGAGCAGGCAGTGGAGGCGGGTGCGTCCCTGGCGGCCGGAGGCGGGGTCGCCGACGGGGTGATCGAGCCCACCGTGCTCGTCGACGTGGACCGCGCCCTCGCCGTCTGGGACGAGGAGGTCTTCGGCCCCGTGGTCGCGGTGCGGTCCGTCCCCGATCTGGACACCGCCCTCGACCTGGTCAACGACTCGCGCTACGGACTCCACGCGAGCGTCTACACCAGCGCCCTCGACACCGCGTTCGCCGCTCTCGACCGCCTGGAGGTGGGCGGAGTGGTCATCAACGAGGTTCCCGGATTCCGGTCCGATGTCATGCCGTACGGCGGTGTGAAGGACTCCGGGGCCGGACGGGAGGGCCCGAGGTTCGCCATCGAAGAGCTCACCGTCACCCGTATGGCAGTGATTCGCCCGACCACGAAGAAGCCGTGAGGACCACCTTGCAAGCACAGGACCACACCGATGCGCTGGACGCCTACTCACGCCTGTTCCGGCTCGACGGCCGCAAGGCCGTCGTGGTGGGCGCGGGCAGCGGAATCGGCCGCGAGAGCGCCCTGGCTCTCGCCGCACACGGCGCCACGGTGGTGTGCGCCGACCGCGATCCGACGGCGGCCGAGGAGTCGGCGTCGATGGGCCCCGGCCTTGTCGCATACACCCTCGATGTGCTCGACGACGAGGCGGTCGCACGGGCCGCCGAGGAGATCGGGCCCGTCGACGTGCTCGTCTTCACCGCCGCCACGAATGTGCGCAAGCCCCTGCTCGACTACACGGCGGAGGAATTCGAGCGGGTCGTGGCGCTCAATCTGCGCGCGTCCTTCGACCTGGTGCGGGCGTTCGGCCGTGGCATGGCCGAGCGTGGCGGGGGAAGCATCATCGGCTTCAGCTCGATCCGCGCGGTGGCCGTCGAGCCGGGGCAGGGGGTGTACGCGGCCACGAAGGCCGGCCTCGTCCAGCTGCTGCGGACCGCTGCGGCCGAGCTGGGCCCGTCGGGTGTGCGGGTGAACACCATCGCCCCGGGTGTCGTGGACACCCCGCTGACCGCGCAGATCCGGGCGGTGCCGGAGTGGTCGGAGGCCTACGCCAGCAAGAGCGCCCTGGGCCGCTGGTCCCGCGCCGACGAGTTGGCCGGCGCCGTCGTCTACCTCGCGTCGGACGCGTCTTCCTTCGTCACGGGGAGCCAGCTCTTCGTGGACGGAGGCTGGACGGCGATCGACGGACGCTTCACGCCGCCCAACTGACCGGACGCCGAAGGGCCCTTGCCCGCCGATCCGGCGCGGTTCACCCCCGGAAGAGAGCCGGAAGCCGTCAAGGGTCCTCTTGCCTTCGACGGGCAGAGCTTCCTCTTGACGGCCCACGGTCGACGACGCCGCGCAGCGGCGAGGGTGAAGGTCGCGCACCGCGAAATCGGACTCGGCGCGAACGGCACGGTCTGCTCTCCCTGGCGCACGCTCCGTGGCGTGAAATCGGACGGTTCTCCGTGCACGAGCCCGACGACACAGGGTGCCGCCCGCCGGCATCAAGGTCCCCGTCACCGTCAGAGAGCCCGGGATCAGCAGGCACCCCAGCGATGCCGGCGGCGGTGGCGTGCGGGTGGGCCGACGGATGCGCAGCGGCACCACACCCAGCGTCGGCACGACGGCCTTGGGCAGGCTCATGAGTCACCGGATCGGGTACCGGCCGGGGATCAGCACACCGAGATGTTCGAAGTGGTGCTCGACGAAAGGCAGGCGGCTGTCCTGCCGCGACGGACCCCCTCCCGTAACGCCCGCGGGCCGCGGTGCCAGGGGCAAGGCACCGTCGGCCGGGGGCGGGCTGTCCGCCGAGCGGCGGGAACGCTGATTCCTCCCGCGGGTCGCAGCGTCAGGCTCGGGCGAGCGGGGCGTCGGCGCTGTCCGCCGCTCGCCCGGGGGGAACGTCGGCCAGACCGTGGTTCAGCTCCAGTGCGTGCGCCACGCGGATGACCACCCCGTCATCACCGTGGCGGCCCGCGAGCATCATGCCGACCGGTAGACCGTCGACCAGACCGGCGGGGACGTTCAACGCGGGGTGCCCGGTGTGGTTGAACGCACAGGTGTTCGCGATGAGTTCGGGGTCGAGGGCCAGTTCGGTCAGCTCGACCACCGAGGCGTCGGCATCGGGCAGCGGCGGCGCTGTGGTGCGGACGGTGGGCAGGACGAGGACGTCGACGTCCTCGAGCAGCTGGTCGTACTGGTGACGCAGGCGTATCGCCAGGTTCTGCGCCTTGGCGTAGTAGTGGCCGCCGTAGACATCCCACAGGTGACCGCCGACGGTCGCCGCGTATTTGACGCTGGCGAACAGCAGATCGGAGTGGAGCGCCCGGCCGCGGGCCGCCGTCAACGCCACCTCGGCGTCGTAGAAACCCTTGCCGGGCAGCCCGATCCCGTTGCCCTTCAGCATGAACTGCGCCCCACCCTGCAACAGCACCGAGGAGTGGATGTCCATCGCGTAGGAGTGCAGCGGCGCCGAGACGTCGACGATCTCGGCACCGAGCGAGGCCAGCAGCGCCACGCGCGCCCGTACGGTCTCATCAACGGCGCTCTGCGCCTCATCGGCGGTGAATCCCTCCGCGAGCACGCCCACGCGCAGCCCCCGCAGCGAATCCCCCAGCATTTCGCCGTATGCCGGTACGGCGGTCTGCGACCGCTGGCGCGGGTCGAGACCGCCGTCGAAACCCGCGATCACTTCGAGCAGCGCCGCGAGGTCCCGGGCGGTCCTCGCCATCGGCCCGACGTGGTCGACGCTGGGATCAATCGGCAGGCAGCCGGTGTACGGCACCAGGCCGTAGGTGGGCTTCAGCCCGTAGATACCGCACTGCGCAGCCGGGATCCGGATCGAACCGCCCTGGTCGGCGCCGATTCCGATGTCACAGGCACCACTGGCGACCAGTGCCGCGACGCCGCTGGAGGAGCCTCCGGCGGATCGGGAGGTGTCCCACGGGTTGCGGACGAACCCGTCGGCGGAGGAGACACTCGCACCCGACAGACACAGGTCTTCTGTCGTCCCGATGCCGGTGATCCGGCCGCCGTCGTCAAGTACCCGGGTGACGATGGTCGCGTCGTAGGAGGGTGTATGTCCCCGCAGCAGCCGGGACCCACCGCCCATCGGAACGCCGGCCACCGGGATCATGTCCTTCAGCGCCACGGTCCGGCCCGCCAGCCGCCCGGTGGCAGCCCCTCGCACATCGCAGCGGACCGCCCACGCGTTCAGCGGATTGTCCTTCGCGTCCGGCCGCTGCGAACCCGCCCTGGGGTAGCGGACCGGCGGTTGGTGGCCGCTCACCTCATCCAGCCGCTCACACGCCCGGAGCGCGCCCTGTCCGAGGGTGAGCATCATCCGAAGCTCGTCGTCGTCCATGGTGAGCCCGGCGTTCTCCGCGGCTCGCCTGACCGCGTCGAGGGAAAGTGGCGCAAGTGTCATCGCTGCTCCTTTGGATGGCTGGAACTGGAGGAGGTGAGCGGGGGCGAATCAGTCGATTCGCTCGAAGGGTTCCTCGCCCTCTTCGTCCGGCGCGACCGTGAAGACGAGCTTCTCGAACCTTCCGGTGAACGCGAATTCGCCGTCATAGCTCGGTGAGGAGGGCGACAGGGTGTCCCGGCCGACGTCGAGGCCCTGCCATCCGAAGAAGTGCGGGAGGACCCGCGGAATGACCTCCTCGCCGACCGGCCTTCCTGACACGTACAGGTGTCCAACGCCCTGCATGTCACCGGTCTTGACGAATTCGAAGGTCAGCTCCGCCGGGCCGGTCGGGAGTTCTTCCTCCGAGGTCACCGTGTACCGGGTGCCGAGGAAGTTGTACTCGTAGACCAGCCGGTTGTCCTTGACGTACAGGACGTATCCGCTGCTGATGTTGCCCAGGGACACCAGGACACCCTCGTCCGACGCGGTGGCCCTGTCGACGGACGCGGTGATGCGGTGTGCGCGGTTCATCACCGGTGGCACCGCGGCACCGGGCAGATGGGCCATCCCGGGGTAGTAGGTAAAGGTGGTGCGCTTGCGCGGAGAGCCGGGACGCGGAATCTTCGCCCGGGGGGCGAATCCTTGGTCGTCCAGCGGCAGCACATCGTATTTCCCCGCTTCCACCCAGAAGCGGGAGATCATCTTCTGTAGTTGCTCGGGCCGCGTCTGCGCCAGATCGTTGCATTCCGAGAAGTCGGTGTCGTGGTGATAGAGCTCCCACTGGTCCGCGTCGAAGGACGTTCCGCGTTCGTGGTAGGCGACGGCCTTCCAGCCGTCGTGCCAGATCGCGCGGTGCCCGAACATCTCGAAGTGCTGGGCATCCTTGCGCGTCGGCGCGGTCGGCGAGTCGAAGGTGTAGCCCATGCTGACACCGTGGATCGGCATTTGCGGGACGCCGTTGTAGACCGCGGGAGCTTCCAGACCGAGCAGTTCGAAAAGGGTCGGGGCGATGTCGGTGACATGGTGGAACTGCTGCCTGATCTCGCCGGTACGCGGCAGCCCCCGGGGCCACTGCACGATGAGCGGGCAGCGGACGCCGCCTTCGTGGGTGTTCTGCTTGTAGCGCTTGAACGGCGTGTTGCCCGCCTGTGCCCAGCCCCAGGGGTAGTTGGCATGGGCGCGTGTGGTGCCGATCTCATCGATCCGCGCGAGCATCTCCTCGAAGTCCTCGGGCAAACCGTTCTGATATGCGGTGGGGTTGAGCGAACCCTGCTGCCCGCCCTCCTGGCTGGCCCCGTTGTCCGAGAGCAGGATGGTGATGGTGTTCTCCATCCGGCCTATCCGCTCCAGGAACTCCATGAACCGGCCGATGTGGTGGTCGGTGTGGTCGACCATCGCCGCGTAGGCTTCCTGAAGGCGTGCGGACAGCTTCTTCTCGTCGTCCGGCAGCTCGTCCCAGGGAAGGACCCCGGGGTTGTGCGGCGCCAGTTCGGTGCCGGCCGGCAGGATCCCCCGTTCGATCTGGCGGGCGTGCCGGGTGGCGCGCTCGGCGTCCCAGCCGTGGTCGAACCGGCCCCGGTACTTCTCCAGGTATTCCTGGGGGGCCTGGTGCGGGGCGTGCGCCGCACCGAACGCCATATACATGAAGAAGGGTTTCTCCGGAGTGACCGACGTCTGGTCCCTGACGAATTCGATCGCCCGGTCGACGATGTCCTCACTGAGGTGATAGCCCTCTTCCGGGCTCTTCGGCGGATCCACGGCGTGGTTGTCGTGGAACAGCTCCGGATAGAAACTGTCCGTCTCGGCTTCCAGGAATCCGTAGTAGCGCTCGAACCCGCGGGACAGCGGCCACTGGGTGTACGGCCCGGAGGCGGTGGTCTGCTCCATCGGCGCCAGGTGCCACTTGCCCACGGCCATGGTGTTGAAGCCGGCGTCGCGCAGCACCTCGGGCAGTATCGCGGCGGACTTGGTGATCTGACCGCGGCCGCTGGGGAAGCCGGTGTCGAAGTTGGACAGCATGCGCATACCCACGGAGTGGTGGTTCCGGCCGGTCAGCAGGGAGGCACGGGTCGGCGAGCACAGCGTGGTGGTGTGGAAGTTCGCGTAGCGAAGGCCGCCGGTCGCGAGGGCGTCCATGGCCGGGGTGTCGATGTCCGAGCCGAAGCAGCCGAGGTCGGAGAAGCCGACGTCGTCGAGCACGATCACCACGACATTGGGCGTGTCCTCGGGGGGCGCCTGCTGATCGGGCCACCACGGGGTCGACTCCTCGTAGGTCGTGCCGATCTTGCCTTGGAAAGTACCGTTCGCGGACGGCGGACGCGGAGAGGCGTTGGTCATCCAGGACGCTCCTTTGCATGGAGATTCGGACGTGCGCTGTGCCGGCAGCGGTCCGCACTCATGACATCTGCTGAGCGGCGCGGCGGTCGGACAGGCGGAGTCCGAAGACTTGACGCGGCCGACAGGCCGTCCCGAAGAAGACTCCAGTTAACTGGTCTTACCAGTAGGTTGGGTGCAAGTTTGGCCTGCTCATGCCCCGGTGTCAACCATGTGTCGACCACAACCACCCGATGTCTGAGCGTCCCTCTCCGGGTGGCGGTTCGCCTGCCGACCCGCCCCTCACCAGGGCCGATCACCGCGCCGTCCCGCCGCAGCCCCGCCCCCTGAGGGCGGAGGCGGTCGAGAGCGATCCGTCAGGGTGACGGGGGAAGGTCCGCCGCGCAGCGGAACCCCATGTGCCCGGTGCTGCTGTCCGGTGTGTTGGACGTGCGCGCGGCGACGCGGTAGCGGTTGCAGTACGACGCGTGGCACAGATAGGAGCCGCCGCGGATCACCTTCGCCTCGCCGGTGGGAGGTCCGGCCGGGTCCCGGCGGGTCTCCGGCCGGTCGGCCGCGTGCCATGTGGCGCTCCACCAGTCCGAGCACCATTCCCACACATTGCCCGACGTGTTGTACAGGCCGAGGTTGTTGGCTCGGTAGGTCTTGACCGGCGCGGTTCCCAGATACCCGTCGTCACCGGTGTTGACCTGCGGGAACTGCCCCTGCCAAATGTTGCAGCGGTGCTGTCCCCGAGGCAGGAGCTCATCCCCCCAGGGGTAGCGGGCGCGCTCCAGACCGCCACGCGCCGCCATCTCCCACTCCGCCTCCGTGGGCAGGCGTTTGCCCGCCCACGCCGCGTAGGCGGACGCGTCGCGCCAGGAGACGTGGACGACGGGGTGGTTCGACAGCTCGGTCCATGACGACCCCGGTCCGTAGGGGGCCCGCCAGCACGCACCGTCGACCGCGAGCCACCAGGGCGCCTCCGCCACCGTGCCCTCGCGCACCATGCGCCGGGCATCGGGGTGGACGAGCGCATAGAACACGAAGGACCAGCCGTAGCGCTCGGCGTCGGTCCGGTAGCCGCTGCTGCGCGTGAACGCCGCGAACTGCCGATTGGTGACGGCGGTCGCGTCGATGAGGAACGGCGACAGCCGCACCTCCCGGACCGGGCCCTCACCGTCCTCAGGGAACGCGTCGGCGTCGTCACCACCCATCGAGAACGTCCCTCCGGGGATGCGCAGCATGGCGCGCAGCCCCTGCGCCCGGTCCCGCTCCGGGGCCCGTACCCGCACGGCGGACGCTCCGGGAATCTCCTCGCCGCCCCCGGACGCGGGGGCACAACATGCGCCTGACATCGTTCCTCCGACCGCTGTTCCTCACCCGGCTGACCACACATTCTCTGTCGGATCGAGCGTACGACCCGCCGTGCCCGCCTCGGACCGGCGGGAGGACCAGGCTTGGACGGCCTGCCCCCGGGGCCGTGCGGTTAGCATCTGCGGATGGCTCACAACGGCAGGAAGCCCGCGCCCCGACGATCGATGAGGACGCGCACCCTGAGGTTCGGCCTGTACGCGGACGAGCAGGGACTGGCATGGGTCAGGGAACTCGTCGAGGCGGCTGTGGGCTCCCGTAGCGCCCGGATCGTCGGTGAGTCCGTCGCGCACACCTTTCCCGGGAGCGAGCTGACGACCGCCGACGTGTACGACCTGCTGGCGGAGCAGTGGGCCGTGGAGCACCCTGGTCGGAGCAGTGGGGCGCGGGAACCGGTCGAGCTGCGCGTCCACTTGGTGTGTTCCCTGCGGACGTGGCGGGCGATCCGCAAGACAGTGATCAAGGCCTTGTGCCCGGAGGGCACGGCGCCGCACGTCTGCCGTGTTCCCTGGATGGCCGCCTGAGCCGCTTCACGGCCAACCGCTTTGACAAAACGGAACGCCGCTCCGTACATTAATCGGAACGACGATCCGTTTTCGGCGCTGCCCGAAGCCGGACGCTCCTGACCGCCTCATCCGCCCCGGCCGAACGAGACCGGCGGCAGAGGCCATCGAAGGGATACGCACACCTCATGAGTGAATCGACGTACGCGGCCGGCGCATTCGGCTCGCCCACTCCCGTCCTCTCGGTCAGCCCGGTGGTGCTACCCGCTCCCGGCCGCGCCGTAGACCTGGAAGTGCGCGTCTCCGCGCCCGTGACCGGGGGCGATCTGCCGGTCATCCTCCTGTCGCACGGTCAGGGCTACTCGAACCACCTCTCCTCACTGAACGGATACGCCCCTCTCGCCAACTTCTGGGCCGCACACGGCTTCGTCGTGATCCAGCCCACCCATCTGAGCTCGCGGACGCTGGCCCTGGACCCCAACACCCCGGGCGCGCCGCTGTTCTGGCGATCGCGGGCCGAGGACATGACGCGCGTCCTCGACCAACTCGATGTGATCGAGGCCGCCGTTCCACAGCTCCTCGGGCGCGTTGAGCGGAGCAAGGTGGCCGTGGCCGGGCACTCGATGGGCGGGCACACCGCGAGCCTGCTGCTGGGCGCCCGGCTCACCGATCCGGACGACGGAACGGAAGTGAACCTGGCCGAGCCCCGGATCACGGCGGGTGTGCTGCTCGCCGCGCCCGGCAGGGGCGGCGATGCCCTCACCGAGTCCACGGCCGAGAACTTCCCCTTCTTCCTGACCACGGACTTCGCCAAGATGACCACGCCCGCGCTCGTGGTCGCGGGCGACAAGGACGCCTCTCCCCACCTGACGGTCCGGGGCCCGGAGTGGCACACCGATCCGTACTTCCTCTCCCCCGGCCCCAAGTCCCTGCTCACGCTGCACGACGCGGAGCACGGGCTCGGCGGGGTCTCCGGCTATGACGTCGCCGAGACCACCGACGAGAGCCCCGAGCGCGTGTCCGCGGTCCAGCGGCTCACCTGGGCCTACCTCCGTACACAGCTCAGCCCCGGGGATTCCGCGTGGCAGACGGCGTGCGACGCGCTGGCGGCCGGCCCCAGCCCGCTCGGACGAGTCGAATCGAAGTAGGCCGGGATCAGCGGAACCAGACCAATACGGGGACGCGGATCTCGCGGAGTTCGGGGAGGACGACGTACTCGAAGACGACCGGCTCGCCGCCGATCTGCAGGCTGTACCGGGCGCCGAGGTCGTCCATGGGGTCGCCGGGGGGCTGTCGGTCGCGGTCGATCGCACCGCCGACTTCGAGAGCGAGCGCGCTCAGGAAGTTCACCACCTTCTTGGAGAGGTCAGGTGGCATGTCGAGCAGCGTCCGGGCGGGGATCTCCTCGGTCCACGCCGTCCAGCCGCCGCGCGGCCGGGGGTTCATCGGGTGATTCCCTCCAGCCGGTCGGCGAGGTCGTCCACGGAGACCAGGCGGGTGCCGGCGGCGGCGTTGGAGCGGCTCTCCGCGGCGCCGGGGGCGCGGTCGAGCATGGCCGCCTTCCACCACTTGCGCATGACGCCCGGAACGGTTTCCTCTTCGGCCGCCAGCACCTCGGCATAGAACTGGGCCCGGTTCGCTCCGGTCAGCGCGTCGCCGATGCCGTTGATCGTGTTCGGGATCGCCGGGATCCTGCGGTCGGTGGGGTGTTCGGGCTGTGCGCTCATCTCCGAGTTCCCTTTCCCGCATCGGGTGTGACGGTCGGCGACCCCCGGTCGAGACGCCTTCGCTCGGGCCATTCTCTCGCAGGACGCGTGCTCTATGGGGCGTAGTGGGAGATCAGGTTAGCCGGTGGGCCGCTCCGCCGTTGACGCAGCTCGTGGCCCGCTCCCCCGCCGGACGGCTCGGCCGCGGCACCGTACGGCCCGGGGCGGCCCCGGCCACCGCTTCGCCCACATTCGCCCACAGAGGAGAAGCGGCCCCGTACCGCACCGTGGCGGCACGGGGCCCGCGGCCTCAGCGAGCGCTGCCCAGGTCTCGGTCGGCCTCGGCGCCCTCGAGCATGAGGGTGGTCTCCTCGATGCGGCGGAACCGCCCGTCAGGCGCGAACTCGGCGAAGAGGTAGACCTCGGTGCGCACGGTGGAGCCGTCGGTCTTGACGACGTCGATGACATGACGGTCCGCGTACAGGTCGCCCTGCGCGAGCTCGTCGAGGACCTGGACCGACCCGTCGGCGACGATCGTGCGCAGATGGGCGATGTGGGCCATGAACTCACCGCGGTCGTCCCAGCGGCCGTCGGTGCGCTGGCGGTAGTCGGGGGCGAAGTGCCGGTCGGCGGCCTCGGCCAGTTCGAGACCGGGCGTGAAGAGCAGGTCGGTGAGGGCGGTGGCGATGTCGGTACGGGAGGTGGGGGTGGGGGTGGAGGTGGCCATGACGGTGCCCTTCGGTTTCGGAGGTCGAAACTGCGTGCGTCGAGCACGCAGTTGCACTGTACCGCATATTGCGTGCGTCGCGCACGCTAGACTTGAGGCCATGCCGACCGACGTGGGACACGAGATCGCCGACGCGCTGGGAACGCTGCTCAAGCGCAGCACCCGTGAACAGATCTACCGACGCCTGACCGAGGGCCTGGGCGAGGCCGTGGACGAGGTCACCTACCCCGTGCTCAGCGGGCTCGCCCGCACCGGCCCGCGCAGCGCCGCCGGTCTCGCCGACGAGATCGGCCTGGACCGCTCCGGCGTCACCCGCCGCGCGACCCGCCTGGAGGAAGCCGGTCTGCTACGCCGCGAGCCCGACCCCGCCGACCGGCGCGCCACACTGCTCGCCCTGACCGAAGCCGGGCGGGCGGCGATCGAAACGACCCGGCAGCGCCTCGCCGCGCATATCGAGGACTCCCTCGCGTCCTGGCCGCCCGGCGAAGCGCAGACCTTCGCCCGCCGGCTGCACCGCTTCGTCAACCACGGGCCCTTCACCGGATAGGCCGGTCGGTCGCGAACGTCTCGATGGCGATCTCGTCGAGCGTTACGCGGGCGAGGCGAGCCAGTCGGCGTAGCGGGTGGGGGCGAGGTCGGCGCCCGTGTCGGTGGCGACGTCGCCCTTGACCGCGCCGAACATGCCCGCGGTGGGGTCGGTGACGACGGTGCGGTTGTCGCCCTTGTGGGACAGGGTGATCCGGCCCAGCTCGTCCAGCGGGAAGACCTCGGGGCCCGCGATGCTGCGAATGCCGCGCAGCGGGGGGCCCTGGGCCACATCCGCCACCGCGGCGGCCACGTCCTTGGCGGCGATCGGCTGGATCGGCGTGGCGGGCAGCCGGACGCTCTCGCTGTCGGCGGTCCAGGACAGGACCGCGTCCACGAACTCCATGAACTGCGTCGCCCGGACGATCGAGTACGGGATCGGCCCGGCCGCGAGGATGTCCTCCTGGAGCACCTTGGCACGGAAGTAGACCAGCTCCGGCACCTGATCCACGCCGACGATCGAGAGGATCACGAAGTGCCGGACGCCGCCCTTCTGGGCCGCGGCCAGCAGATTGTCCATCGAGGTCCGGAAGAAGGCCGTGGAGTCTTCGTCGAAGGTCGGGGAGTTCGTCAGGTTGACGAGGACGTCGGCCCCCGCCGCGGCCTCGTCCAGCCCCTTGCCGCTGAGGACGTCGACTCCCGTGGAGGGCGAATGCGGCACCGCCTCATGCCCGGCGGCGTTCAGAATCTTGACGACTTGCGACCCGATCAGACCGGTGCCGCCGATAATCGCGAACTTCATGACATGCCTTTCGTCGAGGTATGTCCGCAATGAGGTGTGTAACCCCATCCAGGCATTGCATGCAGCGACCTCGAACACGTTCTCTCCAAAGCTGTCCATCGCGCCCGCGGGGACGGCTTCCGGGGCACCGATTCGCCTCGCTCGAAGATCGACGAGCGGGGGTGGGAGCTCTGTGCGCACGGTAGAGATGGCGTCGCGGGACGCTCCCGGTCCGGATTCGCCGGGCGGCGCACGCGCACCTGCGTTCGCCGGGCGGCGCACGCGCACCTGCACGCAGACGCACATTGGGGAGAGGCATCATGGCCGAGAGCACCGTGCGGACTCCCGCCACTCCGGACGCCCTGATGGATCCACTCCTCAACCGTGGCGTGGCGTTCACGCGGCCGGAGCGGGACGAGCTGGGCCTCACCGGGCGGCTGCCGTCCGGAGTGCTGACGCTGGAGCAGCAGGCTCGGCGCGCCCACCAGCAGTTGCGGGCTCAGGGCGGTGACCTGGCCAAGAACGTGTATCTGGAGCAGCTGCACGACCGCAACGAGACCCTGTACTTCAAGGTGCTCACCGAGCATCTCGTCGAGCTGTTGCCGATCGTGTACGACCCCACGGTGGGCGAGGCGATCGAGAAGTACTCCCATGAGTACCGCCGCCCCCGAGGGGTCTTCCTCTCCATCGACGACCCGGAGGACATGGAGAAGGCTTTCGCCACGCTGCGGCTCGGGCCCGAGGACGTGGACCTGATCGTGTGCACCGACGCCGAGGAGATCCTGGGCATCGGCGACTGGGGCGTGGGAGGGATCCAGATCTCGGTCGGCAAGCTGGCGGTCTACACCGCGGCGGCCGGTATCGATCCGCGCCGTGTCGTCGCCGTGTCGCTGGACGTGGGCACGGACCGTGAATCGCTGCTCGAGGACCCGCTGTACCTGGGCAATCGGCATCCCAGGGTCCGCGGCGCCGACTACGACGCGTTCATCGAGACGTATCTGCGCACGGCTTCGTCGATGTTCCCGGGCGCGCTGCTGCACTTCGAGGACTTCGGCCCGAGCAACGCCCGGCGGATCCTGGAGACGTACGGCCGCAGCTACCGGATCTTCAACGACGACATGCAGGGCACCGGCGCGATCACCCTGGCCGCGGCCCTGTCGGCGGTCAAGGTCGGCGGGGTACGGATGCGCGACCAGAAGCTCGTGGTCTTCGGTGCGGGCACCGCCGGGGTGGGCATCGCCGACCAGCTCCGTGATGCCATGATCCGCGACGGCGCGAGCCCCGAGCAGGCCACCGCACAGGTGTGGCTGATCGACAAGCAGGGCCTGCTCACCCGCGACATGACCGACCTGCGCGACTTCCAGCGGCCCTACGCGCGGGACCGGTCGGAGGTCGCCGACTGGGCGGCCGACGGCGGCGCGATCTCACTGCTGGAGACCGTGCGACGGGTCGAACCGACGATCCTGCTGGGCACCTCCACCGTGCACGGGGCGTTCACCCGCGAGGTCGTCGAGGCGATGGCCGCGGGTACCGAGCGCCCGATCGTCTTCCCGCTCTCCAACCCGACCTCGCGCATCGAGGCCATGCCGGACGACATCATCGCCTGGTCGAAGGGCAAGGCCCTGATAGCGACCGGCATCCCCGTCCCACCCGTGGAACACGACGGTGTGACCTACCGGATCGCGCAGGCCAACAACGCGCTGCTGTACCCCGGACTGGGCCTGGGCACGATCGTCTCCGGAGCGTCCACGGTGACCGCGGGCATGCTGCTCGCGGCCGCTCAAGCGGTGGCCGACCAGGTCGACCTCGGGCAACCGGGCGCTTCCCTGCTGCCGCCGGTGGAGAACCTGCGGGAGTCCTCGGCGACCACCGCGACGGCGGTGGTCAAGGCGGCGGTCGGCGAGGGTGTCGCCACCAGCAAGCCCGCCGATCCCGTCCGGGCCGTCCGCCAGGCCATGTGGGAGCCCGTCTACGGCGCCGGAGCGGCGTCATGACCGCGCGGCACCCCGCCTCGGCCGGGGGCGACGACACCCCGGAGATCCTCGACCTGCCCATCGGTCTGCACGCGGCCGGCAGCCGCCGGGAGACCGACTCGATGGGCGCCATCGACGTCCCGGCGGACCGGTACTGGGGCGCGCAGACACAGCGATCGCTGATCCACTTCTCCATCGGGGACGACCGGATGCCGAAGGCCCTCTACCACGCCTACGGCCACGTCAAGAAGGCCGCCGCGATCGTCAACGGGCGGGCCGGGCGGCTGCCGGCCTGGAAGGCCGGCCTGATCCAGCGGGTGGCCGACGAGGTCATCGCGGGCAGGCTCGATGACCACTTCCCGTTGTACGTGTGGCAGACCGGATCCGGGACGCAGTCCAACATGAACACCAACGAGGTGATCAGCAACCGCGCGATCCAGCTGGTCGGCGGCGAGTTGGGCAGCAAGTCGCCCATCCACCCCAACGACCACGTCAACATGGGGCAGTCCTCGAACGACACCTTCCCCACCGCCATGCACGTGGCCGCGGTCAAGGCGGTCCACGAACGTCTGCTGCCCAGCGTGCGGGCGCTCCGGCGGGCGATCGAGGCCAAGGCGGACCAGTGGCGCGATGTGGTGAAGATCGGCCGTACCCACCTGGAGGACGCGGTGCCGCTCACGGTCGGACAGCAGTGGTCCGGCTACGCCCGTCAACTGGATCAGGCCGCCGACCGGGCCACCCGGTCCGCGGAAGGACTGCACGAACTCGCCGCGGGCGGCACGGCGGTCGGCACGGGGCTGAACGCGCCACCGGAGTTCGGCGAACGGATCGCCGCCGAGATCGCTTCGGCCACCGGCTACCCGTTCACCACCGCCGCCAACAAGTTCGCCGCGCAAGGCGGCCTTGACGCCATGGTCGGCGCCTCGGCCGGGCTGCGGGCCCTTGCCGTGCCGCTGATGAAAATCGCCAACGACATCCGGTGGCTTGCCTCGGGGCCCCGCTGCGGCCTCGGTGAACTTCACCTCCCGGCCAACGAGCCGGGATCCTCGATCATGCCGGGCAAGGTCAATCCCACCCAGTGCGAGGCGATGGTCATGGTCTGCATCCAGGTGCTGTCCGAGGACTCGGCCATCGCCTTCGCGGGCTCACAGGGCAACTTCGAGCTCAACGCCATGCGCCCCGTCATCATCAACGACTTCCTGCACGCGGCCACCATCCTCGCCGACGCCTGCGCCAAGCTGCGTCAGTACTGCGTCGAGGGCGCCCGGCTCAACCGATACCAGATCGAGGATGACGTCAACCGGTCCCTCATGCTGGTCACCGCCCTCTCCCCCGTCATCGGCTACGACAAGGCCTCGGCCATCGCGCACAAGGCCGACGACGAGGGCACCACCCTGCGCGAGGCCGCACTGGCCTCCGGCGACGTCACCGCGGAGGACTTCGACCGCATCGCCGACCCGGCCGTCATGGTCGGCCCGGCCGAGCGGCGTGGGTGAAGGGACACGATCCCCAGACCACCAGTGGCCGGGACCGCCGCCGTCGTGCGGGCCGTCGAGTTCCGGTTGTAGATATATGCGCCTGTCTCGCTCGGAACGTGCGCTTCCGCCTCTATGTCGTGCCACACTGTGGGTGGCCCTCACCGCATCCCCCGTCGGTGAGGGCCCCTTACGTCAGGTCGGTCTGGGCTGCCGCCGCGGACCCGAGATCGCGGCGGACGTACCACGGCCCGGCGGGGTGGGCCTGCGCCTTGGCGATGGCCTGGCCGATGACCTCCCGCGGGGACAGGCCCGTGTGATCGACCAGCGATCCGAGCAGCGGTGAAGGCGGCGAGCGCCTTCGGAGTTGAGGCATGGCACCACTCAGCCGCCACAGCCGGCCCATTCATCGCCGAACGATTCCGCCGCCCCAGCGGAGCCGTTCCTGTCCGTTCACACCACCGTCGTCCTGCTCACCGCGCTCGTCATCGGCCTCGTCATCGGTGGCCTCACCGCCCTTACCGGCGTGCCGGTGCCCGCCGCCGTGATTGCCGGACCGACCAGCGCGGGCGCCGGCGCTCCCGTCCTGCGAACACTGATCCGGTGATCCCGCCCCGGTCGATCCCGCCTCCGCCGATCCCGCCCCGCCGATGCCGTGCGGCGTCATGCCGTGTCCGGCTCAGCGCGCGCCTGCCACCAGCTCCTGGTGGACGAAATCCACCAGGAGTTCGCGCATGGTCCCGATGGTCATGCCGGGGACTCCGGTCAGCACCTGGATGGCCGCGCCGTCGGTGAGGGCGGTCAGGCGCAGCGCGACGACGTGCGGATCGGCGTCCGCGCGGAAGATGCCCTGCCGCTGGCCGCGCTGGACGATCCGGCGGACGGTCTCCTGCCAGCGTGCGTAGTACTCGTTGTGGGCCGGGCGGAATTCGGGGCGGATCGTGGCCTCGGCCCAGTACTGGAGCCAGATGGCCCACTCGTCCCGGACCTGGCCGACCCGCGGCAGCTGCATGTCGATCAGCTTCAGCAGCCGCTCGTGTGCGTTGTGGACGGCGCGCAGCTGGGTGGACTGGCGGGCGAACGCCCGGTCGACGCAGTACTTGAGGGCCTCCGCCAGGACGTCGTTCTTGCCCGGGAAGTAGTAGTGCACCGTGCCGGTGCTGGTGCCACAGACCTTGGCGATGTCGGCGATGCGCACGGCATGGAAGCCGCGCTCGGCGATCAGCTGCCACGTGGCGTCGAGGATCCTCGCCCTGCGGTCCTCATCGCTCCTGGGCTCCGCCTTCGTCCCGGTGGTCACATCGTCTCCCCGTGGTCCTCGGTCCTGGTTCCCCTGTCTGCGCCGGCGCTCAGCATCCGGCCATTCTGACTGAAGCGTCAGTTCCTCGGCAAGTCCCGGGGCCACGGTGAGACCTCCCTTCTGCCACGGGAATTTTCTAGTGGTTACCCCTTGACGTCGGTCTCGACGAGAGGGCTAACTGACGCATCAGTCAAACCTTTCGCACCCATACCTTCGCCCACAGATCGAGGAGGCTCTGTGCACACAGACCAACCCGTGCCGCCGGTCGGCGGACTACGGCCGGATGTCCACACCGGCAAGGTCGCGCTGGTGACCGGCGGGGGCACCGGCATCGGCCGGGCCACCGCCCTGGACCTGGCCGCCGGCGGCGCGCGCGTCGTGATCTGCGGGCGCCGCCCGGAGCCCCTGGCGGAGGCCGCCAAGGAGATCGAGGCCCTCGGCGGCTCCTGCGTCACGGTGTCCGCGGACATCCGCGACGAGGCCCACGTCACCACGGTCGTCGACCGCGCGCTCGAGGCGTACGGACGCGTCGACGTCCTGGTCAACAACGCGGGCGGACAGTTCTCCGCGCCCGCCGAGGAGATCAGCCCCGGCGGCTGGCGGGCCGTGCACCGGCTCGCCGTCGACGCCACGTGGGCGATGACGCGCGAGGTCGCCCGCCGGGCGATGATTCCGCAGCGCTCGGGCGCGGTGTTCTTCATCGCCTTCTCCCCGCGCCGCGGCATCCCCGGCTTCGCCCATGCCGCCTCCGCGCGGGCCGCGGTGGAGAACCTCGCGGCCGGGCTCAGCCTGGAGTGGAGCCGGTACGGCATCCGTACCGTGTGCGTGGCCCCCGGCACCATCGCCACCGGCGGCCTGGACGACCACTACACACCGGAGGACCGGGAGCGCTGGGAGAGGTCGGTGCCGCTCGGCAGGCTCGGCCGGCCCGAGGACGTCTCCGGCCTCATCTCCTTCCTCGCCTCCCCCCAGGGCTCGTACATCACCGGCACGACCGTCGTCGTCGACGGCGGGGCCGATGCCTGGGGTGCCGGTCACCCCGTACCCGACGTACCCCACCACCTCACCACGCCGGACTCGTCCCCTAAGGACAACCCATGAGCCTCTCCGCCACTGAGCGGCGCGTTCCCGAACGCGACCTGGGACCACTCTTCGCACCGAACGCGGTCGCCATCGTCGGAGCCAGCAACGACCAGACCAAGTGGGGCAACTGGATCAGTGTGCAGGCGCTGCGCATGCGGGGGCGCCGCCCGGTGTACCTGGTCAACCGCCGTGGTGAACCGGTACTCGGCGAACGCGCCTACCGTTCCATGGCCGAACTCCCCCAGTGCGCCGACCTCGCGGTGATCGCCGTCCCGGCGGCCGGGTTCGAGTCGGCCGTCGAGGACGCGCTCGCCGCCGGGGCGCGCGCCATCGTCGGCATCACCGCGGGCTTCGCGGAGCTCGGCACGGAGGGCGAGGCGCGGCAGTCGGCGCTGGCCCGGCGGGTGCGCGAGGCGGGGGCCGTGCTGCTGGGCCCGAACTGCCTGGGCGTCCTGGACAGCGGCAGTGAGCTCTATCTGTCCTCCAATCCGCTGCCGCCCGGCTCGGTGGGCCTGATCTCGCAGAGCGGCAACATGGCCCTGGAGCTCAGCCGGATCCTCTCCGAGCGGGGGCTCGGCTTCTCCCGCTTCGCCTCGCTCGGCAACCAGGCCGATCTCACCGTGGCCGACCTCATCCGTGCGTACACCGTGCATCCGGAGACCAAGCTGATCGCGGTGTACAGCGAGGACTTCGGCGACGGGCGGGACTTCGTGGCCGCGGCCGCCGAGGCCACCACCATGGGCAAGCCCGTGGTGCTGCTCACGGTCGGCGCCAGCGAGGCGTCCGTACGCGGCGCCAAGTCGCACACCGGGGCGCTGGTCAGCGACAGCTCGGTGATCGACGCGGCCTGCCGGGCCGCCGGGATCGACCGGGTGGCCAGCCCCCGGCAGATGGCCGGCCTGCTGGAGGCGCTGCATCTGTTCGGCGCGGCCCCCGCCCGCAGGGTGGCGGTGCTCGCCGACGGCGGCGGCCATGCCTCGGTCGCCTGTGACCTGGCCGAGCGGTACGGGCTGTCCGTGCCGGAGTTCGACGCCGGGCTGTCACAGCGGCTGCGTGACCATCTGACGCCGTCGGCGGGGGTGGGCAACCCGGTGGACCTGGCGGGCATGGGAGAGAAGGACGTCACCTCCTTCGCCCGGGTGCTGGGCGATCTGCTCGACGCGCCGGACACCGACTCGGTCCTGATCACCGGATACTTCGGCGGCTACGGCGAGTACAGCGCCGCCCTCGCCACGGCCGAGGTCGAGACCGCGGCCGAGATGGGCGAGCTGGTGCGCGACCGCTGCAAGCCGGTGGCCGTGCACACCATGTATCCCTACAGCGATGCCGCCGAGGAGCTGCAGCGGCGCGGCGTCCCGGTCTTCCGCGCCATCGAGGAGGCGGCCCGCAGCCTCGGGATGCTGGCCGGGCGCACCGCCGCCGACCCCGCGCTGCGTCCCCTCCCCGACCCGGCGCCACCGGTCACGGACGACGGCTACTGGAGCGCACGCGAGCTGATCCGCGCCGCGGGCGTGGACTTCCCGGCGGCGCGCCTGGTCACGTCGGTGGACGAGGCCGTGGCGGCGGCCCGTGAGATCGGCGGCGGGGTCGTGGTCAAGGCGCTCGGCCTGCTGCACAAGTCCGACTCCGGGGGTGTCGCGCTCGGGCTGGAGGGCGACACGGCGGTCCGTACCGCCGTCGCCGACATGGCCGAGCGGCTGTCCCCGCCGGGGTACTGCGTCGAGGCCATGGCGGATCTGCGCGACGGTGTCGAGCTGATCGTCGGTGTCCGGCGCGACCCCCGCTTCGGGCCGGTCACCATGCTCGGCCTCGGCGGGGTCACCACCGAGGTGCTGCGCGACGTGGACTTCGCCCTCGCCCCGCTCACCCCCGGACAGGCCCGTGAGCTGCTGGACCGGCTGCGCTCCGCCGCCCTGCTGCACGGCGTACGCGGCCGGCCCGCCGTCGACCTCGACGCACTCGTCCACACCATCGCCGCCATCACCGACGTGGCGGCGGCCCACCCGGAGATCGCCGAGCTGGAGGTCAATCCGCTGCTCGCCACTCCGCGCGGATGCCAGGGCCTGGACGCCCGCATCGTCCTGGGCTGACCCACCCCATCGCACAAGAGCACTCACCCGCGCCACGTCAACAGGAGGAACACCGTGGAATTCGCCCTCAGCCCCCGTCTGCTCGAACTCAAGCAGCGTGCCGCCGGCCTGACCGGCAAGATCATGCAGTTCGAGGACGAGTGCGAGGCCAACAACGGTCTGCCGCCCGAAACCCACGCCGCCATCCGCGAGGAGGTGCTGGCCCATGGCCTGCAGGCCATCAACATGCCCGCCGAGTGGGGCGGCGCGGGCCTGACCATCCTCGAACAGGTCGTCGTCCAGGACGAGTTGGGGAAGCTGACCAACGCCCTGTGGGACGCGGTGTGGCGTCCCGCCAACTGCCTCAGTGCCTGCACTCCCGAGCAGCGCGAGCGCTACCTCGTCCCGGACATCGAGGGCCGCCGCCGCGATGCCGTGGCCATCACGGAGGAACACGCCGGTTCCGATCCCTCCCGGATCCGCACCACGGCCACCCGGGACGGCGACGGCTATGTCCTGAACGGCGAGAAGTGGTTCGTGACCGTGGGCGACGCGGCGGACTTCCTCATCGTCCTGGCCTACGTACAGCCCGACAACGAGCCGACGATGTTTCTCGTCGACAAGGACACCCCCGGTGTCTCGGTCAAGCGCACCCCGCGCTACACCCACACCTTCGTCTACGAACACCCCGAGTTCCTCTTCCAGGACGTCCGGGTCGGCAGGGACGCCGTCCTCGGCAGGATCGGCGAGGGGTACGACCTGACCCGTGACTGGTTCACCGAGGAGCGGCTGATGATCGCCGCGCGCACCATCGGCGCCGCCGAGCGCGCGCTGCGGCTGGCCGTCGACTGGGCGAAGGAGCGTGAGCAGGGCGGGGATGTGCTGATGAACCGTCAGCTCATCCAGGGCATGATCGCCGACTCGGTGACCGAGATCGCCACCAACCGCGCCTTCACCCACCAGGTGGCCTGGGAGTTCGACCAGGGTGGCGACCGCAAGACCCTGCACGCCAAGGCCGCCACCGCCAAGCTCGCCGCCTCCGAGGCGTCCAACCGGATCGTCGACCGCTGTGTGCAGATCTTCGGCGGCCGCGGCTATATGCGGGACGTCCCGGTCGAGCGGCTGTGGCGCGAGCTGCGGGTGGACCGGATCTGGGAGGGCACCTCCGAGATCCAGCGGCTGGTCATCGCCAACGAGGTCGGCAAGCGCGGCCTGGACGACCTGCTGTCCTTCACCGCCGGGAGCTGACCGGCGCCTCCGGCGGCAGGGGCCGTACGGCCACGCCGAACGGCCCCTGCCGCCGGGGCACCCCACCGCCGCGCCACCCGGATACCCGGTCACCCGGGCACCCGGCGCGGCAACGACCTGCGACGTTCCCCAAGCACCAAGGCAGGAGAAGCACCAGCGCCATGACCGTCACCGACACAACACCCGCCGCCTCCCCGGAGGCCGGCACCGTGGAGATCGAGCGCACCGGCGAGCACCAGGACATCGCCGTCCTCACGCTGCGGCGGGAGCGGAAGCTCAACGCGCTCTCCACCCATATGGAGTCCGCCCTGCTCGACGCCCTGCGCGGCCCGCAGGTGCGCACCAGCCGGGCCGTGGTCGTCACCGGAGTACCGCGCGCCTTCTCGGCCGGGGCGGACACCGGCGAGCTGCGCGAGATGACCCCCGAGGCGATCGCCGACTACTACCGTTCGTCCGGCGCGGTGTACGAGGCGTTCGCCGCCCTCCCCCAGCCCACGGTGGCGGCCCTGTCGGGCTACTGCCTCGGCGGCGGCCTCGAACTGGCGCTGGCCGCGGACATCCGGGTGGCCGACCCGGACACGGTCTTCGGCCTCCCCGAGGTGGGCATCGGCATTCTGCCCAGCTCCGGCGGGGTGACCCGGCTGGTACGAGAGGTCGGACCGGCCCGCACCCGCGATCTGGTGCTGCGCGGCCGCCGCTTCGGCGCGCGGGAGGCGTACGCCTGGGGGCTGGTCGGGGAGATCGCCGAAGGGGGCACCGTCCGGGAGAAGGCGATGGAGATCGCCGCGGAGCTGGCCGGGCAGCCGCGGCTCGCCGTCTCGGTCGCCAAGCAGGTGATCACGGCCGCCACCGACGCTCCGCGCGAGGCGGCGCTGCTGCTGGAGCAGCTCGCGTACGCCGCGCTCAACCGGACCGGCTGAACCGGTCGGCCGCGACCACGACCGTCAGGGGGGATCCGCGCACCACACGCCCGTCCACGCTCGCGCCCAGGAGATACCGCATGGCAGTCAGCACCACCAAGGCGACCGGTTCACCGGACACGCCGGGCGCCACTCGGCACCACCGGCCGGTCATCGAGAGCCGGTCGATCGACTATGTGCCCCTCGCCGAACGCCACGGCAAGGTCTGGCATCTGTTCCCCGTCTGGTTCGCCGGGGACGCGCATCTCGCCACCATCGCCACCGGCGCGATCGGGGTGGCGCTCGGCGGCAATCTGATCTGGACGGCCATCGCCATCGTGCTCGGCAACGCCCTGGGCACCTTCTTCATGGCCTTCCACTCCACGCAGGGCCCGCAGCTGGGGCTGCCCCAAATGGTCCAGTCCCGGCCGCAGTTCGGGTTCGTCGGCGCGCTGCTGGTGTGGGTGGTGGCGCTGGTGACGTACATCGGCTACACGGCCTTCAACCAGGTACTGGTCGGCTCAACGATGGACCATCTGGCGGACACTCCCCCCTCGGTCAGCTATATCGCCTACGCGGTGATCGGCATCGTGCTCGCCATCGTGGGATACGACTTCATCCACAAGGCGTCCCGGTGGCTTACGTATCTGACGGGTGCGGGCCTGGCCGTCTTCTCCGTGGGCATCGTGGTGGCCGCCCCCTTCAGCGCGGACCAGCTCGATCTGAGCGCCTTCGCCCTCGCCCCCTTCCTGATCCAGCTGTTCCACGCCGCCGTCTACCAGCTCTCCTGGTCCATCTACGTCTCCGACTACTCCCGCTACCTTCCGCCGACGGTGGGGGTGCGCTCCTCGTTCTGGTGGACGTATCTCGGCGCGGGCTTCGGCGGCGCGTGGATGATGCTGGTGGGGGCGGTGGCCGCGGGATTGTTCCCGAAGCTGGGCCTGGTGGACGCCGTGGTCGGCGCCGGTGACCAGCTGTTCGACGGCTTCGGTGTGGTGCTCCTGCTGTTGTCGGTGATTCCGCTGTTCACCATCGGCACCCTCAACTTCTACGGTGGCAGCCTCACGTTGCTCTCCAGCATCGACTCGGTGAAGCGGATCCCGCTGACCCTGGGGACCCGTGTCGCCACACTGGTGGCCCTGGGCGTGGTCTCCACCGGCCTGGCCTTCAGCGCCAACGATGACTTCCTGACCACCTTCGGGGACTTCCTGATCGTCCTCGGCTACCTCTTCACCCCGTGGACGGCGATCAACCTGATCGACTTCTATGTGGTGCGGCGTGGCCGCTACTCGATCCGCGAGATCTTCAACCCTTATGGCATCTACGGCCGTTGGAACTGGCGCGGGCTGACCGCCTATGGCGTCGGCTTCGTCTCGATGCTGCCGTTCGCCGTGATCGGCGGCCTGGAGGGGCCGCTCGCGCACTGGGTCAAGGGCGCCGATGTCACCATGCTGGTCGGACTCGCCGTATCGTCCCTGCTCTACCTGGTGCTGTGCCGCTCACTCGACATCGACGCCGAGCGCGCCATCGTCACCTCCGCCGACGCCGGTCTCGACCCGGACCACACCGGAGACCAGGCGGGGCCCGGACATCACGCATGAGCCTTAAGTCACCTCCCGCCGGGCGGGTTCCCACGAATCCTGCCCGGCGGGTCCCGAGGAGATCTCTCTGATGACAAGCACCCACGGCAACCACGACATCCAGCGCGTCGGCGTCGTCGGGGGCGGGCTGATGGGCTCGGGTATCGCCGAGGTGTGCGCCCGCGCCGGACTCGACGTCCTCGTCGCCGAGTCCGGCACCGACGCCGCGGCCACGGCCCGCATCCGCGTCGAGACCTCGCTGCTCCGGGCGGCCGACCGTCACAAACTCACCGCCGAAGAGGCGGAAGCGGCTCTGGCCAGGCTCCGGCTGACCACGGACCTGGGGGATTTCGCCGACCGTGACCTGGTCATCGAGGCCGTCGCCGAACGCGAGGAGGTCAAGACCTCGGTCTTCGCGACGCTCGACAAGGTGGTGCGGCGGCCCGACGCGATCCTCGCCTCCAACACCTCCTCCATTCCCCTCATGCGGCTGGGCACGGCCACCACCCGGCCCGCGCAGGTCATCGGCATCCACTTCTTCAACCCGGTGCCGGTGCTGCCACTGGTGGAGCTGGTGCCCTCGCTGCTCACGGGAGAGGAGACGGAGGAACGCGCCCGCGCATTCGTCTCCGGCGCCTTGGGCAAGCAGGTCATCCTCGCCACCGACCGCGCCGGCTTCGTGGTCAACGCGCTGCTGATCCCCTACCTCCTGGCCGCCGTGCGGATGCTGGAGTCGGGCGCCGCGACCGCCGCGGACATCGACAACGGTATGACGCTCGGCTGCGCCCATCCCATGGGTCCGCTGGCCCTCGCCGACCTCATCGGACTCGACACCGTCGCGGCCATCGCCACGTCCCTCTACGAGGAGTACAAGGAGCCGCTGTACGCTCCGCCGCCCCTCTTGCTGCGGATGGTCGAAGCCGGGCTCCTCGGCCGGAAGACGGGACACGGATTCCACACGCATCCTCTGAAGTCCGCATAGACGGCAGCTGGCAGAACGGCGATCTGCGATGGCCGTACCGGCGGCGGATACACCCATCCCCCAGGCGAGTAGTCTCCAATGACGTCTCAGGGTTGGCAGGTGGAGGGCAAAGGTCATGATCGTGGGTCTCGGCATTTCCGCGTTATGTGCCTTCGGCGCGCTGATCGCCCTGGTCGGCGTCATCGCGATGGCGCTTCCGGGGCGGCCCCAGCCGTGGCCGGTGCATCTGATGCAGCGTGGCGCGTTACTGGCCGCCGCTTCCGCGGCGGCGATTTATGTCCTGGGGCTCTTCGCCGTTCTCACGTCCGAGCAGGAGTTCAACGACGGCGCCGGCTCAGTGCCGGCTCCGGCATGCCGCGAGGGCTTCGATCCGGACACGGTTCAGCACCTCTCCCATCACCGGTCCTCCTACCTGCCGCTTCGTTTCGACTGCGTCCTCGACGACGGCACGGCCTACTCCAGCGATCCCCGCTACGCATGGATGAACTGGATGGCCCTGCTCCTCGCGCTGTCCGGTGCGTTGCTCGCCATCGGCGCGGGCTATGTGACCGAACTCCGGGCCAGAAAGCGCGCGTTGATCCACTGATACCGCGCGCCGTCGGCGAAAACGTCATGGCGCCAAAGGCGTTGACGCTCCGCGTGAGGCGTCTATCATCCCATGGCATCCGACAGGCCAGTTGACGTTCGACCATCCGAACGAAGGCTTGGCCGAGGCGGCTTGTGTGTGCCGCACGAACCGGGCACCACCACGGCAGACAGCACCCGCACCGTCCGCACCGGTACCACCCAGGCACTCCAGGCACTGGCACTCATGGGGCCAATTTTGGGAGCGCTCCCACGGGAGCCCTGATCCCCGAGGAGAGAGATGAACCTTCCGAACCGACGTGGCCGATGTGGCCGATGTGGCCCTCGTCGCCGACCCCGGGCGTGGGCGCTCGGGCTGTTGGCCGCAGTCGCGATGGCGGTGCCCGGAACCGCGAACGCCGCGACCGCCGCGCCCGATACCACCCGGGCCACCACCCTGGGCGCCCAAGCCGCCCAGTCCGGCCGGTACTTCGGCACCGCCGTGGCCGCGGGCAAGCTCGGCGACGCGACGTACTCGACGATCCTGAACCGGGAGTTCAACGCGGTCACCCCGGAGAACGAGATGAAGTGGGACACCATCGAGCGGTTCCGCGGCTCGTTCAACTTCGGCCCCGCCGATCAGATCGTGGGCCAGGCCACCTCGCATGGACAGCGCGTACGCGGACACACCCTGGTCTGGCACTCCCAGCTGCCCAGCTGGGTCAGTTCCATCGCCGACGCGAGCACCCTGCGCGGCGTGATGAACAACCACATCACCACCACGATGAACCACTACAAGGGCAAGATCCTCGCCTGGGACGTGGTGAACGAGGCGTTCGCCGACGGCGGCAGTGGCCAGCACCGCCCCTCGGTGTTCCAGAACCTGCTGGGCAACGGCTTCATCGAGGAGGCGTTTCGCGCCGCTCGGGCGGCCGACCCGTCGGCCAAGCTGTGCTACAACGACTACAACATCGAGAACTGGAGCGACGCCAAGACCCAGGGCGTCTATCGGATGGTGCGCGACTTCAAGACGCGCGGTGTGCCCATCGACTGCGTCGGCTTCCAGGCCCACTTCGGCACCAGCAGCCCGCCCGCGAGCTTCCAGACCACCCTGTCCAACTTCGCCGCCCTCGGTGTGGACGTGCAGATCACCGAACTGGACATCGCGCAGGCGCCGACGACCGCGTACGCGAACACGGTCAGGGCATGTATGAACGTCTCGCGCTGCACCGGCATCACCGTCTGGGGCATCCGGGACAGCGACTCCTGGCGCGCCGGGGAGAACCCGCTGCTGTTCGACCGCGGCGGCAACAAGAAGCCGGCCTATCAATCCGTACTGACCGCGCTGGGCGGCACGGCGGCCAAGTCCGCCACGTCCGCCACCTCCGCCACGTCCGCCACCAAGGCCGACGCGCTGCCGTCCGCCTTCTCCTGGAGCTCCAGCGGCGTACTGATGTCCCCCAAGCCGGACTCGACCCACAACATCGCCGGGCTCAAGGACCCGTCGGTCGTCCACTACAACGGCAAGTACCACGTGTTCGCCAGTGTCGCCAGCTCCTCCGGATACGGTCTGGTGTATCTGAGCTTCACCGACTGGTCCCAGGCCAACTCGGCCACCCACCACTACCTGGACCGCGGCGCCATCGGCACCGGGTACCGGGCGGCGCCACAGGTGTTCTACTTCGCACCGCAGAAGACGTGGTACCTCGTTTACCAGACCGGCAACGCCTCGTACTCCACGAACACCGACATCAGTAACCCCAACGGCTGGAGCGCCCCGCGCAACTTCTACTCGTCGATGCCGGACATCATCCGTCAGAACATCGGCAACGGCTACTGGGTGGACATGTGGGTGATCTGTGACAGCGCCGACTGCTACCTGTTCTCCTCCGACGACAACGGCCATCTGTACCGTTCGCAGACGACCCTGGCCCAGTTCCCGAACGGATTCACCAACACCGTCATCGCGGCCCGGGACTCCAACAAGTACGCCCTGTTCGAAGCGAGCAATGTCTACCAGGTGCAGGGCGGCAACCAGTATCTGCTGATGGTCGAGGCGATCGGCTCGGACGGCCGGCGCTACTTCCGGTCCTGGACCGCCGCGAGCATCGCGGGCTCGTGGACACCGCTGGCCGCCTCCGAAGGCAACCCCTTCGCACGGGCCAACAACACCACCTTCCCGTCCGGCGCCTGGACGAAGGACATCAGCCACGGGGAGATGCTCCGCGCCGGTTACGACCAGACGCTGACCATCCCCTCCTGCAGACTCCAGTACCTGTACCAGGGCAAGGATCCGGCCGCGAGCGGCGACTACAACACCCTCCCGTGGCGCCTCGGCCTGCTCACCCAGACCAACTCCACCTGCTGACACCATCGGTGGAGAGCGGAAGTCGACCGGGCCGTTCCTCCCGCTGGGCGGGAACGGCCCGATGCCGTGGCTTAGGATGTGGCCTGAGGTGTACCAACCGATCTCCACGCAGAAAGTGACAACGTGACGACCGTCGCATACCAGGGCGAGCCGGGATCCAACTCTGCGACCGTGACCCTCACCCTGTTTCCGGGAGCCGTGGAATTGGCGTGCACCACTTTTGAGCAAGTCCTGGACAGCGTGACGCTCGGCACCGCCGACATGGCGGTGATTCCCATCGACAACTCGGCAGCGGGCCGTGTCGCCGACGTACATCACCTGCTTCCCGGGTCGGGCCTCTTCATCGTCGCTGAGTACTTCCTGCCCATCCGCTTCGACCTCATGGGCGTTCCTGGCACGCCCCTCGACGAGGTGGCGTACGTCCGCAGCCACATCCATGCCCTGGGGCAGTGCCGAAAAGTTCTGCGCGAGGGCGGTTGGCGCACTGTCGTCAGTGACGACACGGCGGGCGCGGCCCGTGAAGTGGCCGAGCTGGGCGACGCCAGGCACGCGGCGCTCGCCCCACCCGCGGCGGCCCCTCTCCACGGCCTGGAGGTCATGAAGTCGAAGGTCGAGGACGATCCCGACAACACCACCCGATTCGTCGTCCTCTCCCGAAACTCCACCGTGCCACCGCACACGGAGGAACCGACCATGACGAGTCTGTTCTTCTGCGTGCGCAACGTCCCCAGCGCCTTGTACAAAGCCCTCGGTGGGTTCGCGAGCAGTGGCGTGAACCTCACCAAGATCGAGAGCTACCAGATGGGCGCCGGCCTGAACGCCAGCGGCTTCTACGCCGAGGTCGAGGGACATCCCGACGATCCGCGTGTGGACCTCGCCCTTCAGGAACTGCACTTCTTCTCTTCGGAGGTGCGAGTCCTCGGCGTGTATCCGGCTCATCCACACCGGCTGCGAGAGCGAAGCCGCTGACACGGAGCGTTCACCGCAGACCTCGATCGCCCTTGCCGCCGTCCCCACTTCCAGCAGTGCGAACGGAGAGAAGACACGAGCGGTCAGCCGAAGCGGAGGCATCTGGGCGACGACGAAGTCGTTGTGACCAGGACGATGTGTGGGAACTCTACGCTCCGGGGGACTGGAGCCAAGCCCATGACATCGCTGCCGACCGTCCGGACAAGCTTGCCGAGATGATCGAGCCGGCCCGGCAGTCACCGGCTCCGCGAAGCGCTCGAAGCGGAACGCCCTGATCGCCGCGGGTGTGGGCAGGAGCGCCTTCTTCCGGTACTTCCCCTCCAAGGAGGACGTGGTCTTCCCCGACCATGAAGGCTGCCTGGCGGAGATGACAACCTTCCTGCAGGAGGGGAACGACGCGGAGGACCCGGTGGCCTTGGTCTGCGATGCCGCACGCCTTGTCCGTGGTGTGGCGGTACGAACGCACCCTCGCCGACTACTTGCGGCGACGCTTCGCGCGCAGACCCGAGGGAACGCTGCGCGCCGATGTGATCGCCGCCTCCGTGGTGGCCGCCCTCGCCCGTGATACTGAGTTCCATATCTACGGCTGACCTGCGTTGCTTTCAGCCATCGTAGGTGTAGAAGCCACGGCCGCTCTTGCGGCCGAGGTGACCTGCCGCCACCATGCGGCGCAGCAGGGCGGGCGGTGCGTACAGGGGTTCCTTGAACTCCTCGTACATCGACTCGGCTACCGCCTGGGCGGTGTCGAGGCCGATGAGGTCGAGGAGGCGGAGCGGCCCCATGGGGTGGGCGCAGCCGAGTTCCATGCCCCGGTCGATGTCGTCCGGCCGTGCCGAGCCCGACTCCACCATGCGCACCGCGCTCAGCAGGTAGGGCACAAGGAGGGCGTTGACGACGAAGCCGGAGCGGTCGGCTGCCTGGATGGCCTGCTTGCCGAGCCGCTGGACGACATCGCGGGTGCGCCGCACGGTCTCCTGGCTGGTGGTGAGAGCGGGGATGACCTCGACCAGCTGCTGCACGGGCACCGGGTTGAAGAAGTGCATGCCGATGAGCTGGGTGGGCCGTTCCGTGGTGACGGCGAGGTCGACGATGGGAATCGAGGAGGTGTTGGTGGCCAGGATCGCCGCCGGGTCTTCCACGACCTTGTCCAGGGCGCGCAGGACGTCGGTCTTGATGTCGCGGTTCTCGGCGACGGCCTCGATGACGAACTGGCGGTCGGCCAGGTCGCTGAGGTCGTGGCTGAAGGAAAGCCGGGCGAGGGCCTGGTCTCGCTGCTCCTCGCCGAGCTTGCCGCGCCGTACGCCCTCGTCGAGGGAGGCGGTCAGACGGCGGCGGCCCGCCTCGACGGCGTCCGGGGTGGCTTCGGCGACACGGACATCGATGCCGTGGCGGGCGGCGACTTCGGCGATGCCGGAGCCCATGAGGCCACAGCCGACGACGCCGAGACGGCTAACGGGATCCATCTGAGGTCCTATCCGGTGCGTAGGTGGTGTGTGCCTGGGCTGGTCAGACGTTGCGCCGGTACTGGCCGCCGACCTCGAAGAAGGCGTCGGTGATCTGCTGCAGCGAGCAGACCCGGGCGGCGTCCATGAGGACGGCGAAGACATTGCGGTCGGTCACGGCCGCGTCCTTGAGGGCGGCCAGTGCGGCGTGGGCCGTCTCGTGGTGGCGGGCCTGGAAATCCCGTACGCGCGAAAGCTGGGACTTCTTCTCCTCCTCGGTGGCGCGCGCCAGCTCGATCGCGTCGGGCTCGGCGGTGTCCGCATGCGGGTTGCGGAAGGTGTTGACGCCGATGACCGGGAGGGTGCCGTCGTGCTTGCGCTGCTCGTACAGCATCGACTCGTCCTGGATACGGCCGCGCTGGTAGCCGGTCTCCATGGCGCCGAGCACGCCGCCGCGCTCGCTGATCCGCTCGAACTCCGTGAGTACGGCCTCTTCCACCAGGTCGGTGAGCTCGTCGATGATGAACGACCCCTGCAGGGGGTTCTCGTTCATCGCCAGCCCCCACTCCCGGTTGATGATCAGCTGGATGGCCAGGGCCCGGCGGACCGAGTCCTCGGTGGGGGTGGTGACCGCCTCGTCGTAGGCGTTGGTGTGCAGGCTGTTGCAGTTGTCGTAGATCGCGATGAGCGCCTGCAGAGTGGTGCGGATGTCGTTGAAGTCCATCTCCTGGGCGTGCAGCGAGCGGCCGGAGGTCTGGACGTGGTACTTCAGCTTCTGGCTGCGCTCGTTCGCGCCGTACTTCTCCTTCATCCCCACGGCCCAGACGCGGCGGGCGACCCGGCCGAGGACGGAGTACTCGGGGTCCATGCCATTGGAGAAGAAGAACGACAGGTTCGGGGAGAAGTCGTCGATGTGCATGCCCCGGGCGAGGTATGCCTCGACATAGGTGAAGCCGTTGGCCAGGGTGAAGGCGAGCTGGCTGATGGGGTTCGCGCCGGCTTCGGCGATGTGATAGCCGGAGATGGACACCGAGTAGAAGTTGCGAACCTTGTGGGCGATGAACCACTCCTGGATGTCGGCCATCATCCGCAGGCTGAACTCGGTGGAGAACAGGCAGGTGTTCTGGCCCTGGTCCTCCTTGAGGATGTCGGCCTGCACCGTGCCGCGCACGCTTCCCAGGGCGTGGGCACGGAGTTCGGCCGTCTCCTCGGGCGACGGTTCGCGGCCCTCGGTCTCCCGGAACCGGTCGACCTGCTGGTCGACGGCGGTGTTGAGGAAGAAGGCCAGGATGGTCGGGGCGGGTCCGTTGATCGTCATGGAGACCGAGGTGGTGGGCGCGACGAGGTCAAAGCCGTCGTAGAGCGCCTTCATGTCCTCCAGCGTGGCCACCGAGACGCCGGATGTGCCGACCTTGCCGTAGTTGTCGGGGCGTTCGTCGGGGTCGCGGCCGTAGAGGGTGACGGAGTCGAAGGCGGTGGACAGGCGAGTGGCCGGCTGGCCCTCGGAGAGCAGCTTGAAGCGCCGATTGGTGCGGAACGGGCCGCCCTCGCCGGCGAACATCCGCGCCGGGTCCTCGTTGTCGCGCTTGAAGGGGAACACCCCCGCGGTGAAGGGGAAGTGGCCGGGCAGGTTCTCCCCGCGCCAGAACCGCACCAGTTCCCCGTGGTCGGTGAAGCGGGGCAGGGCGACCCGGGGGATCTTGTTGCCGGAGAGCGACTCGCGGGTCAGCTTGGTGCGGATCTCCTTGTCCCGGATCTTCACGACCTGCTCATCGCCGGAGTAGGAGGCGATGACGGCGGGCCAGTTCCCGATCCGCTCCGTGATGTCGTACGGGAGCTGCCTGCGGGCGTCCTCGAGCAGCGGCCGCACGTTCCCGGCGTCGGACCCCGCCTCGACGAGCTCGGCCGTGACCGCCTCCAGACGCTGCACGCGCCTTGCCGCTTCGACCAGTTGACCGGTCTCGGCGTGGTACCCGCGGACCGTCTCGCTGATCTCGGCGAGGTAGCGCGCCCGCTCCGCGGGGACCACCCGCCGGATGCCGGAGGAGTGACGCACGTCGACCGGCGCCAGGGTGCCCTCGGACAGCGGCAGGCCCTTCTCGGCCAGCGCGGTCTTCAGGTGCTGGTGGAGCGCGGTGACGCCGTCGTCGTTGAACGTGGCCGCCGAGGAGCCGTACACCGGCATGTCCTCGGGCCGCATGGCGAACGCCTCGCGGTTGCGGACCAGTTGACGGCCCACGTCGCGCAGGGCGTCCTTGGCGCCGCGCCGCTCGAACTTGTTGATCGCCACGACGTCGGCGAAGTCGAGCATGTCGATCTTCTCCAGCTGCGAGGCGGCGCCGAACTCGGGAGTCATCACGTACATGGAGGTGTCGACGAACGGCACGATCGCCGCGTCGCCCTGGCCGATGCCCGGCGTCTCCACGACCACCAGGTCGAACCCGGCGGCCTTCGCCACATCGATCACGTCGGACAGGTGCTCGGGCAGCTCACGGCTGCCGCGGGTGGCCAGACTCCGGAAGAACACCCGGTTGCCGTCGAGGGAGTTCATGCGGATGCGGTCGCCGAGCAGCGCCCCTCCCCCGCGGCGGCGGGTCGGGTCGACGGCGATCACCGCGATCCGCAGTTTGTCCTGCTGATCGACGCGGAAGCGGCGCACCAGCTCGTCGGTGAGCGACGACTTGCCCGAACCGCCGGTGCCGGTGATGCCGAGCACCGGAGTGACCCGCGCCCCGGCCGCGGCGCGCAGCTGCTCCAGGAAGTCCTGCGGCAGCCGCCCGAGTTCGGCGCCGGTGATGGCGCGGGCGATCGCGAACCGGTCGCCCGACAGCACGGCGGCGACATCGGCCGGCTGCCGATCCCAGAGATCGAAGTCGCAGTCCTTCACCACCGAGTTGACCATCCCGGCCAGGCCCATCCGCTGCCCGTCCTCGGGAGAGAAGATGGTCACTCCGCTGTCGCGCAGCCGGTCAATCTCCTCGGGCACGATCACACCGCCCCCACCGCCCACGACACGGACGTGTTCCGCGCCCTGCGCGCGCAGCGACTCCACGAGGTACTCGAAGTATTCGACATGGCCGCCCTGGTAGGACGAGACCGCGACACCGTGCGCGTCCTCCTCCAGCGCCGCGTCCACGACCTCCCGCACCGACCGATTGTGACCGAGGTGGATCACCTCCGCGCCCTGGGACTGGAAGATCCGTCGCATGATGTTGATCGACGCGTCGTGCCCGTCGAACAGCGCCGAGGCGGTAACCAGGCGGACGGGGTGCACGGGACGGTGTAGATCGCTCATGAGGGCCTTCCAGACAGGTCAGAGGCGCCGACTGAAGAGATACTAGGACGTCCTAGTAAATTACTGGAAGCGGGGAGAGTGTGAAGAGGAGCACAGAGGCAGTGCGAGTGATCCCGCAAAGCCATCGGGGCGAGTCCGCCATGACCGACATCACCATCGCCTCCTCGCCCTTCGACGGTGACGCCGACGGGTCGATGATCAGCACGGCGGAGGTGTTCCTCGGAGTAGCGCTGTCAGACCCCTCTGGAAGTATCAGGGGCGTTCCGGTACGAAGCGATGGGCCGACCAGGCCGGTGGGTCCAAGGTGGTCCGCACCACCATGTCCAGAGGGGGACGACGAATGTCGACCGACATGTACGGCGTACGGGTTCTAGCCGTGGATCCGGATGAGCTCCGCGCCCGGTTGAAGGTGTTCGTCGTCTACTACGACGTCGGCTCGCGCACGCACATCCCGCTGCCGGACGAGGAGCCCAACACCTTCCTGCACTTCCTCTGGGAGGCCGCGTCCGGCTATCTGGGCGACGGCGACGACCGCACGGGCCCGCTCGGGCGCGCCGTGAGCACCAGCCGGCTCCTCGACTACGAATGGGCCGATACCAACGCCCGCCGGTTCATCTCCCGGGTCGAGCGTGTGGAGCTCCGCAACTACCCGCTCGCGGACGACCGGTGGGAGGACATGCACGACTTCTACTACGAGCGCGACGGGGCCTGGCAGGACGAGGACCTGCTGATCCAGGCCGAATACGAGATCCGGGTCACCGACCGCAAGTGGCTGGAGCCGCTGAGCGTGGGCGACGGCTGGGGCTCGGCGGCCTTTCCGCTCAATGGCGACAGCTGGACGGCCGAGGACTCCCCGCACATACCCGATCTGGCCCGACCGGCCGTCACCCTGCGGCCGTTCGAGACCACGGCCGGCAGCGTCAAGTACGACCACGTCAACGGGATGGACTTCTCCGACGACGGCAAGTACCTGGCCGTCTGCAGTGATCAAGGGCGGGTGTGGGTCTATGACACCGCCGACTGGAGCGAGGTGGTGCACACCCACGCCGGTGACTGGATCGTGCCGCTGATGATGTGGGTACCGGGCGGTCACGTCCTCGTGGTCAAGGGCTACAGCACCGGCGACGGAGCGGAGGAGCGGAAGCAGTGGGCCTACGACGTCGACCGGCGGGCGGAGACCGAGGCTCCATTCCAGCTCGGGCATCTGCGCTCACGCGACGGCGCGTACCGGATCAGCCCGAACCGCGCGGGCGAGGGCGGCTTCGACCTGCATGGCGACGAGCGTGAGCCCTTCCGCCGCATCTCCCACGCCGGTGAGTGGGACCCGATCCAGTGCACGGCCTTCTCCGGCGGCTCGTCGCGGCTCTTCCTCGGCGCGCAGCAGAACCTCTATGTCGTCGACCCGGCGACGGGCGAGGTGATCGACAAGGTCGACGATGCCTCGGAACGGCTGTTCACCCTCGCTTCGAACGAGGACGGCAGCTATCTGGCCGTCGGCAGCTTCAGCCGCAAGCTGAGCTATCTGGAGTTCGGTGAGAGGCGTCCGCACGAACTGTGCGTCTGGCGAACGGCGGACAAGAAGATCATCCTGGGCCGTCAGATGCGCACCTACGTCGACGCCCTCAGCTGGTCCCCGGACGACCGCTGGCTCGCCGCCGCCCTGGAACCCCTCTCCGACAAGGGCTTCCACCGCGGCAAGGCCGAGCTGGCCATCTTTCCGATGGGCCCGGTCGACGCGTGAGGACCGCGGACGGCGCCCCTTTCCCGTGCGCGCGGGGCGGCCTGAAAGGGCCTGCTGACCACCGCCCAAGTGACATCCGTCGGCGGGTACTGATCCATGCCGCGGCCGACGGTCGGGCATCTGCTGTCCGGATCGCCACTGCGCGCGACGGCCGGGCGATCGGGACCGCACGCGCCGGACGGGCACGCCTGCCTCGCGAGATGCGCACCGTTCCGGCAAGGTGATCCAGGACGGTGTGTGCCCGGTCCTGGACCGGCTGGGCGCCGGTCACAGTCCCCGCTCGCTCACCCTTTTGTCGCCAGACGGGATCGGCATCGAGGCGAGCGGCCGCAGCCGCTGGTCGATGCCGCTGCGGCTCACTGTGAGGCTCAGCCTGGCAAACCAGGGTGCTCAGTCACAGAGGTAGCCGCGTCTGCCGGATCAGCACCCCGGCCCCGGACAAGAGCAAAGCCCCGGGGGGGGATCGCCGTACTCAACGACCAGGCCCCGACGCTGGAGCAGGTCATCGAGCGCGCGAAAGCGGCCGGTCACACACATAATGCTCGACGGCACCCTTGACGGCCTCGCACCGTGCACGGGCAGGCAGCGGACCGGCCGGGGCCGCCCGTCGAGCTCTCTGCACCACGGCCCGCGGCCCGCGGCCCCGCAGACAAGGCCACCGCGCTCAGGCGGCGGCCTCCGGGTATACGGGAAGCCGCCAGTCGCCGCCCCGGTCCTCCTTCGAGAACCGCGCGACGAGACCGGGGACGCGCAGGAAACAGGCCAGCGCCGTGACGGAGTGAAAGGCGTCGATGCCCAGCTGGTGCTGGGGCATGCCCAGCCGCAGCAGATGCGGCTTCACCTCGCCCTGGATCTCGTCGACGAACGGGCGCAGCGTGGTGTCGTAGTTCGCCAGCGCGGTGGGCAGGTCGCCGGCGTGCCGGTTGATCTCACCGGCCAGCACATAGGCGCCGACCAGGCCGCCGGAGACGCCCATGCCGCTGTAGGGGGACGCGCAGTGCGCGGCGTCCCCGGCCAGGGCCACGCGCCCCTTCGACCACGTGTTGGTGCGCACCTGCACGACCTCCTGGGAGAAGAAGCTCCCGGTCGTCTCCATGCCGTCGATGAACCGCCCGGTCTGCCATCCCGCGTCGCGGAAGCGGTCGGCCCAGAACTGCTTCTGTCGCTCGACGGGCTCGCGGTGGATGGCCGAGGCTTCCGCGGAGTCCTCCCGCAGCACGAAGTAGACCTGGGTCTCGGCGGGGTTGTGACTCCTGCGCATGATCATCCGGCCGCCGGGGGCGTTGTAGGTGTCCCGGATGTTGGTGTCCGTCGCAGTGCGCGGGACGAACCAGTACGCCATGTGGATACCCAGCCGCCAGTACGGGTCAGCGGTGCCCGGCGGCAGGATGGCCCGCCTGATGCGCGAGCCCTGCCCGTCCGCGCCGACCAGGAGATCGAAATCATCCGAGGAGCCGTCTGAGAAGTGGGCGGTGACGCGCTTGTCGACCTGGTCGAAGCTCTCCACGCTCACGCCGAAGACGTAGTCCACATCGTCCTTCGCCGCATCGTGCAGGATGCGCACCAGATCCCCGCGCATGATCTCGTACTCCGAGGTCAGCGTCTGCCGGCCCCGCCCCGAGGTATTGGCCATGATCGTCGCCCGCGCCTTGCCCTTCGCGTTCACGAAGGCGACGCCGGCTTCGTCCACGAGCTTGCTCCGCACGACGCCCAACAGCCCCATGCGCTTGACGGCGTCGATGCCCTGGCCCCGCAGGTCGACCTGGGCACCCGTGGCGCGCAGCGCCGGGAAGCGTTCGACGACGGTCACCCGGTGGCCACCCCTGGCCAGCCAGAAGGCCAGGGCCTGTCCCGCGACGCCGCCGCCGCAGATGAGGACCTTCAGCGCGTCATTTCCTGCTCGGTGTGCCATCGCGCATGCCTTTTCTATCGGTGATAGGTAGATTGGCCAGCGTGGCCTATCACCGATAGATTGTCAAAGTGAAGATGAACCGCGAGACCGTCGTGGGCGAGGCGCTCGACCTGCTCGACGAGGTCGGACTGGACGCCGTCAGCACCAGACGGCTCGCCCAGCGGCTGGGCGTCGAGCAGCCGTCGCTCTACTACCACTTCCGCAACAAGAAGGAGCTGCTCAGCGCGATGGCCGAGGCCGCCATGGCGCCGCATGCGGCGGCTGCGCTGCCAGCGCCCGGCGAGGACTGGCGTGAGTGGTTCACACAGAACACGCGCGGCTTCCGCCGCACCCTGCTGATGCGGCGTGACGGTGCACGGCTGCACGCCGGAACCAGCCCCGTGGCAGATCTTGACCGCATCGCCCGCAAGATGGCCTTCCTGGTGGCCTCCGGCGTCCCGGAGCGTGAGGCACAGATGGCGATGCTGGCCGCCGGCCGCTTCACGGTCGGCTGCGTCCTGGAGCAGCAGGCGGACACCGGTGGCGCGGACCCGGCGGCCGGCCTCCCGCCGATCGATCACGAGTCGGCGTTCGAGGCCGGGCTCGCCCTCATGCTGAACGGCCTGATGCACCGCGTCGGCGGCACGCCGTAGCCGTACGCAACACGCCCCAGCGGCGGGCGAAACGCCGTCCAGCGACGTCAGCGCGTGGCCTTCGCCAGTGCTTCCCTCACTTCGTCGGCCGTCCTGATCGCAGGGCCGTGGATCCCGTTCTCGTCCCGCTCGGTCGTGTCGTCGGTGTATACGGCGTAGGCAAGACGGCCGAGCTCGAACCGCCATCCCTCCGCGAGGGGACCGGCGTCGACGACGCTGTAGCCAATGCTGCCGATGAACTCGGCCGCCGCCGTCTTGGCCTCCGCGTCGTCCCCCGCCATCGTGAGGTGGGTGCGGTCCGGGGCGCCCGATGGGCGTGCCAGGAGCGACATATGGCGGTAGTACAGGTTGTTGAAGCACTTAACGACCTTCGACTTCTCCAAGTGCTTCTGAAGGAGTTCGCTGACGGTCACCGCACCGCTTTCCAGCTCGGGGACCGTGCCGTCCCGCTCGGCGAAGTAGTTGCTCGTGTCGATGATTACCTTGCCCACCAGTTCTGCGGCGGGGACATCCCGGAGGGCATACAGCGGCAAGCTCACCACGACCAGGTCACCCGCGAGAGCGGCTTCCACCGGCGGCGCCGCGCTCGCCCGCTCACCCAGTTCGGCGACCAAATCGGCCAGGGACTCCGGGCCTCGCGAGTTACTCAGAACCACATGGTGTCCTGCGGCGACCGCCATCCTCGCGAGGTTGGAACCGATCTTGCCCGTACCGATCAACCCGATGGTCGACATATCTCTCCTCAGCGCTGTACTTCGGTTGTCCGTTGCCGGAATGCGCATCGCGCCTACCAGCCCACCGGGCCGTTCAGGTCGAAGAAGCTGCCGCTGGGGCCGTCCGCCGGGAGCGTGGCGGCGCGCACGACGGTCTTCGCGCCCCGCGAGGGATGCTGCGTTCCGAGGTTGTTTGTTCAGGTCGGTGGCGTTGTAGCCGCGGCTTCGCCGCGCCCCTGGTGGCGGCATCCCAGCCAGACGGCGTTTGCTTCGTGCCGTTCATGAAGTCGATCCTGCAGGACCAGGGCGGTACGATCCATCACGTGAAGTCTCCATTTCTTTACGCATCATCCATGAGAGGGGTCCGTGCTCGGCTCCAGTGATCCGATCGCTGACGCCATCGGTCTTCTGCGGCCCCGCACCGTGGTCGAACCCCGCCTCCATGCTGCGGGGCCATGGGCGGTGCGCTTCGATCCGTTCCCGCATGTGAAACTCGGCGTCGTCGTGCGTGGCGAATGCCAACTGGCCCTCGAAGGACACGAACCCGTGCTCTTGAGGGAGGGCGACTTCTACCTACTGGGCAACCCTCCGCCCTACGTGCTGGCCGGCACGCTCACCGCGGAGCCGCGCCCCGCGAAGCCGCTGTGGGACAGCGCCGCGAACGGCGCTGTGCGGATCGGAGCCGAGGCCGACGAAGACACATACCTGTGCGGTGGGCACTTCACCTTCGACGACACGAACGCCTCGATCCTGCTCGATGTTCTGCCGCCGCTCGTGCACGTCCATGCCGCAGATCCTCGAGGCAAGCTGCTTGCGCACCTGAGCGAACTGCTGGTCACAGAGGTCGAGACCACCGCCGTCGGCGGCTCTTTGGTCCTGGACCATCTCGCACAGATCCTGTTCGTCCATATGCTGCGCGCCCACGCCGACCAAGCAGATCGGCCCACCGGCTGGCTGGGAGCGCTCAACGACGACGGCATCGGTGCCGCACTGCGCGCCATGCACGCGGACGTGGCGCACCGCTGGACACTCGAAGAGCTCGCCGGTATCAGCCGCATGTCACGCTCGGCGTTCGCCGCATCCTTCAAGAATCAGGTCGGAACCGCACCACTGGAGTACTTGATCGAGTGGCGAATGAGCCTTGCCCGCGATGCCCTGCGCCGCGGCACCCGATCGATCTCCGAGCTCGCCTTCGCGACCGGCTATCAATCCGAGAGCGCGTTCAGCACCGCATTCCGCCGAGTGGTCGGCTCCTCACCCAAACAATTCCGCGATGCAGCACATCGCGCTGCGAACAGCGGGTGCGGCAGCTGCGGATCGCTGTCGGACGCGAGTCCCGCGGCTCCGACACCGGCAAGAAGATCAACGGCCGCAAGCGGTTCATCGTGACCGACACTTGCCGCTCGGTAACTGCATCAGCACTACCTCGCACGCAATATCAACGGCTACCGGTGCCACAGCACCACAAGGGTGCCGTAGCCTACCTCCTGACCGGCCGACCGCCGGCCCACTGAGCCAGTGTCATGCCAGCTCAGCGGGGCTTGGTGCCTCGAACCGCGAGACCGGAGGAGTCGATGCTGGGATGACGGCAGAGCGACCGATGCCCACACAGGACGACGTGCTCGGGTACTTCAGCACGCTGTCGAACTGGGGACGGTGGGGCGACGACGACGAGCTCGGCACTCTGAACCACATCACCGACGACGTCCGGCTGGCGGCGGCGCGGGCCGTGCGCCACGGCAGGAGCGTGTCGTGTGCCTGGGAGGTTGCCGTACCGGAAGACATGGAGCGGTCGACGACGACGTGCCCGTGCGCCGCCGACATGCCGGGTGCCGAGGACATGCCGGTGCCCGCATTCCGGGACGACCGGCGCTGGGGCTTTTCGTCCGAGCGGCTCGGCATCACGTTCCACGGCAACACCCTCACCCACATCGACTCGCCGTGCCACATCTTCTGGGACGGCACGATGTACAACGGGCGGTCGCACTCGTTGGTCGACGCCGCAATGGGATCGGCGTGGGCGGCCGTCACGGCGGCGGCGAACGGGATCATCACGCGTGGTGTCCTGCTGGACATTGCGAGGGTCCGCGATGTTCCGTGGTTGGAACCGGGGCAGGGTGTGTTTCCCGACGATCTCGAGGAGGCCGAGCGTCGCCAGGGTGTGCGGGTGCGATCCGGCGATGCGGTACTCCTGCGGACCGGCTATGGCCGCGTCCGGCACGAGGCCGGTGAGGCCGGCGGTTTCACGCAGGCCGGCTGGCACGCGTCCTGCCTGCCGTGGCTGCGTGAACGGGAGGTCGCGCTGATCGGCGCTGACACTCCCCAGGACGTTCAGCCGTCGGGGTACGACGACGTGTTGATGCCGGTTCACGCCGTGAGCCTCGTTGCGATGGGTCTGTGGCTGCTCGACAACTGCGACCTGGAGGTGTGCGCGACGACGGCTGCCGAGCTCGGCCAGTGGGACTTCCACCTCGCAGTCGCGCCGGTCCGCTTCGCCGGTACGTCCGGCAGCCCGGTCAACCCGATCGCCACATTCTGACCGCGGGACTCGCGTCTGCCAGGGCGGGAAGTCGGCCGCCAGTTGCCGCCACGCGCATCCGGTGCGCACCACATAAAGGATTCGCGTCCGCCAACGCGCGGCGGGGATGCTTCTCCGGCAGGTACTACGCCTGTCTCGTCGGCGGCACCAGCGCCGCTCGCGGAGCCCTGCGAAAGGCGGCATCACGAACATCGCAGCAGGCCACACCGTCATAGCGCACTACTCTTCTTGGAAAGGATCCATACGTAGTACCACTTTCCGCTCTTAATCACGTGAGGGCTATTTTCAACCCTGGCTGTAATGGCCCCCCAAAAGGTCCCCGCAGTGGTGAATCCGAGAGTCGTGAGTACACGTTCGAGGACCGAGCCGTTCACAGCAATGAGCAAGGCCGCCGTCGATGCGGCCACAGCTCCAGTCACCGCCCAAACCCTCTTCCTCCTTGCCGCAAGGAATTCGGCCCGCATCGCCTGTACTTGGTCTTCGATCTCCAGACGCAGTTTGGTCAGCTCAATCTGGGTCTGCTCCCCGTTGAGCGCCTGATCCATAGAAAGGAAACTGCTACGCAGAAAATTACGAAACCCTCTGTATGAGTCAAACTCCCCCGTGGTGATCTTACTGAAGTCTTTGAGGGTGACACCCTCAATGAACGGCAGGTCGATTTCCAGGACAGGGCGGATGAGCCGATCCTTGACCGGGTTCGACTCCGAGGGGTCGATCAGCCTCCCGTGCCTGATGATGTAGTCCACTGCGGCTACCTGCTCGACCGCCTGTGGGGGCTGTCTGACCCCCTGGACCATTTGTTGCCCACGAGTGGAATAGCTTGGGAGATACCAGGCGAGTCCAGCTTTGAGTAGCGACTCGGCTTGAAGCAGCCAGGTTCCGAGGGCCGCCAGGTCGGGGCAGTGCATGCCATAGGAAAGAGCGGTGTAGTTCACCTGCCTATGACGCCAATTCCCATTATCTTCCCGCGGTAATGTATATTGACGCGTCCGCGCCTCGTTCGCTGCCGCCAGCAGCACTCCCCATTCCGTGGGGTTGTACTCCCCCACCTCACAGTAGGGAGCGGTCCATCCATGGGACAGAAGCAAGGTGTCCGAGATGAGAATAGTACGCTTGGTGAGATCCTCGAATTTTCCGCTGTCAATCGTCAATCCAACACTGAAGCTGGACCGGACGAAGCTCGCTTCATCTCGGACCCTCCGCAGCTGTACATCGAAAAGCTTATTCCCGTAAATCTCGGCTACCCTTACCGGGTCTCTACGGACACCCGAAGGAAGTAGGCGGAAAACCTTACGCATTCGACGTGCGACGTCTGCGTCGCCAACTGCCTGTCCATAGCTCAGCACTCGCCCAAGTGTGGCCGCATCCGGCTTTCAGTACAAGGCGCGAGCAGGGGCGGGTACGCCGATCCGCGCGCCCCGCGCAGTATCATCCTGCTCCTTCGAACTGCACCATCATCACCTCGTTGGTCACGGCGTCAGAGGCCGCGATCAAGGAGTAAGTAATGGATGTACGCGATGAGTTGATGGAGGGACGACGGGCCACCCCAGCGTCAACGGCACCGCCCTATGCTCCAGGTCAGCCCGAAGATGATCAGTCGGCTCGACGGCTTGGAAGCCGACCTCATCACCCGCGGAGCCCGCTCAAACCCTGAGCCACGGCCAACAGTTCACAACGTTGGAGTCATTCGCCCGCAGGCTTGCGCAGCAGCCACTGTCCGAACGTCCGCCGTGCGGGCCGCACCACCACGCGGCTGTGGGTCGCCGTGCCGACCAGTTCCACGCGCAGCGTTCTCGGCGTCCCGTAGTCTGGAGCCTGACGAACCTTGATCTTGCTGTGTACGAGGCTCAGGGCACCGGCGTCGACCACGATGCTCGGCTTGGTGATCAGCGTCAGCTTCTTGCCTGCCGTGTTCATGTCGATCCGCAAGGTATCCTGCGTGATCACTGCCTGAGTGAAGTCGAGCGTCACCGCACACCACGCGGTGGCCAGCTCCAGCCTCCGCGGCACCACCCAGCTCCCCACGCGTTTGACCGGACCACTGTGAATCCCCTCGATCCGGAGCACGTCCTTGACCTCCGCTACGGCCGTCCCGGTCGAAGCGGACACGGCCGGCAGGTCAACGGTCAGCGCGGTCAGCTCGCTGACGGTACGCGCCGACAGGGCGGCTTCCAGTCGCTCGTCCAACTCGTCCGCGGTCAGCAGACCATCCCCCGCGGCAATGCGCAGCACGTCCGCTACCCGGTCCCGGTCCGCATGAGAGGCCCTCAGCTCGGGCGACGAGCCGGGGCCGGAGCGCTTCCCTGTGGGCGAAATCTCTCCCGACATTACTTCCGTCCTGGTCCTGTCGAACGTCTCCGCGCGACGCAGGCAGCGACGCGAGAAGAAGACTAACGCTATATCGCGATACGGATCCCAGCTGGGCCATCACGGGGAGACGATGGTCAGCGTCGATTCACGGCATGCGGCATCCATCATGCCGAGGCCCGGTCTCGACGTACATGAGGGAGCGTCACATCAGGCGTCACCCGGTGCGGCGCACCCGGTGACGGCTCCCCGTGATAGTGGGCCGCGAGCTTGTCGGCCAGGTCGTCCAGGCCGACGACCAATGGTGGAGTCGGGCATGGGAACCGTCCGAATGCCTGCGGTCCGGGACCCCATGTGCCGCTCCGCCGTACCGGAACCCGGTGTCAGTCGCCGTGCGTTGATGTGCCCGGAAGCGGTCAGACCTGTTCGAAGTGGAACGCCTTGATGAAGCAGTCGCGGGGCTGGGCGACGGCGAAGAGGATGCACTCCACGAGCGACTGAGAGGTGAGGGCGTCCTTGGCCCCGCGCGGTGTGGTCTCCCACTCCTCGGAGAGCGGGTCAGGGTTGTCGAAGTCGGGCGGGTAGAGGGAGATCACCCGCACCCCCTGGGGCCGCAGACGCTTGGAGAGGATCTCGGCGAACCCTGCCTGTGCGCTCTTGGCCGCGTAGAAGGCGTCGTGCGCGTCTGAACGGTGATGACCAGCTGTTCCGCAGGCGGAGACCATGGTCACCACGTCCGGCTTGTCCGAGTTGAGCAGGAGGGGAAGGAAGTTCTTCACGGCCAGGACGGTGCCGGTGGCGCCGGATGCGATGGTGTCGACGACGTCGGCATCGGAGGCGGATTCGAGGTCCGGGCCTTCGAGGTAGCGGGAGCCGTTGTTGATCAGCACGTCGATGTGGTCAGCGTGTCGGGCGACACCGGCAGCGAAGTCGCGGATCGAGGCGGGGTCCGTCAGGTCGCAGGCGAAGGCGTGGACTCGCTGGTGCCCTCGGTCGCGAATCTCGTCGCGGACACGCTCAGCGGCGGCGAGAGCGCGCGCGGAGAGGAAGACCTCGGCGCCGAGGTCCGCGAGACGAATGGCCAGCGTGCGGCCGAAATCGCGGCCGGCAGAGGTAATGACCACGCGGTGGTTGTCGAATCTCATGTCGGTACTCCCGGTTCGTGGATCGGATGTTGCGGTGCGGTGCGGCGGAGCCAACCGGCCGCCCTCCCGGCCCACAACGACGATGGCCCCGAACCCGATCGTGGGTTCGGGGCCATTCCGATGTCGTGCGACATCACACCGTCGGGACGACACGATCTGAACCTGCGTCCCCTTGACCCCCAGCGCGGCAACTCTCCGCAACAGCCGCTACCGCACCGTAACGTCCAGCCGAAGATCGTACACAGCCGTACGAAGCAGGGAAACGACGTGCCCAGCAGTCTCTCCACATGAGGTCTCTCCGGCTACCGCGCTCCACATGATCTAGCTCCAGCCGATTCTGGTGCGGAGGCGTGAGGACAGGGTGCGCCGTAGGCCGGTTCGACCGACGATGCGGGGGCACTCGGCGAGGCCAGTCCGGCAACCTCCCGCGAGTACGGAGGCGTACGTGGCCGTTCGTCATCGCCTGCTCAAAGCCAACCCCAGCGACGTGCGGACCGCCCTGGCCGACGGCAGCAAGTACCTGCGGTGGGATGGTAGGCCCTCCGCGGTCGAGCCGCTGTACGGGCAGCGCCCGTGCCCCGGCCCGGAGCTCCGCCATCAGGTCCGCCTCGGCCCTCTGCGGCTGCCCCACGAGACGGTCGTCCGCCGCTGCGAGGAGGGCGCCATCCTGGAGCTGAGCCCGCACCGGTCAAGGGAAAAGATCCGAGCCGCGCCGCGCAAGAGATGAGATGCGGACAGTCGAGATGCAGACGTTCCTGCCCCATTCCGACTTCCGGCGGTCGGCGCGTGAGCTCGACCGGCGGCGGCTGGGCAAGCAGCGCGTCGAGGCCCTCCAGGTCCTACGCGGCCTGACGGTGCCCGGGTACGGCTGGCGGCGGCACCCCGCCGTGCGGATGTGGACCGGATACGAAGAGGCCCTCGTCCGGTACGGGCTGGAGATGTGCCGGGTGTGGCGGGAACTGGGGCATCAGGACAGTTGCGCCGCCTCCCTGATCGCCGACCTCGCCGCTCGCCGCCCCGGCCTCCCGGTCCGCGACCAGACCGAACTGGCAGGAGCCGGAGAACTGCCGCCGTGGCTCGGAAACGCCGCCTTCCACCGGAGTCACCAATCGGCTCTCGTACGTAAGGACCCCGGGGTGTACGCCCCTCGCTTCCCCGGCGTGCCGGACGACCTGCCCTACGTCTGGCCGGCCTCGGACCGGGAGGCCCCGGACGCGCCCGGCCCCTGAGCCACCCGCACCCGGGATGGGCCGGCGATCGGCTACGGGCCTGCCGAAGCACAGGGAGCCTGTTGCTTGGCCTGCTTTTTGCCTGGCTCGTGCCACGTCCAGCAGCGGCAACGTCCGCCAGGACGACGGCTGCTCAGTCCCTTCGCGGGCAAGGAGAACTGAACCAGGCGCTATCTCCCTGGAACCGCGCACTTCGTCGGCTTGCCCGGTGATTTCAGTGGGCAGAGGGCCGATGGGCGTACCGGCCGTATGGACTTTCCCGGCCCCGGGGGCGGGCGCCCCCCGACGTCCCCGGGCCTCCTCCACCGTGCTCCGGCCCGCGTCAGGCCCGGCGTTCCCGAACGCCCTCCCCGTCACCGGGCCGCGGACGCGGGATCGGCGCCGGGCCAGTGCTGCCCCGCGGGACGAGTTCCACCGGCAGGACCACGTGTCGCTCCCGATGCGCCTCGGGGTCGTGGATCACGCGGTGGGCCAGCTCCGCTGCCGCCTCGCCCAGTCGGCGGGCCGGCTGGGCCATGGTGGACAGGTCCCACGGCTCGGCCATCGCGTGTCCGTCGAAGCCGAGGATCGACATCCGTTGCGGCACCGGGACGTTGACGCCGCGCAGCACCGTGAGAAGCCTGAAGGCGATGTCGTCCGTCTCGGCGAAGATCGCCGTGGGCGGCTCCGCAAGGCTCAGCAGCCGTCCCACCGCCGCTTCCAGGCTCGGCCCCTGCCAGTGGGCGACCTGGCGGACGAGGTCGTCGTCCTGGTCGATGCCCGCCTCCGCCAGGGCCGTGCGGTACCCGTCGAGACGGGCTCTGCTGCTCCAGGCGAAACCCGAGGCGTCCGCGGGCTCCAGATAGGCGATGCGCCGGTGGCCGAGGTTGAGCAGGTAGCGGGTGCCGCGCTGGGCGGCCTCCACGTCGTCCACGTAGACACCGGCCCTGCCCTGTTCATGCTGGCTGACGAAGACCAGGGGCATGCCCAGGTCGTCCAGGCGCGCTCGTTCCTCGGGGGAGAGCGCGAAGCTGACGACAAGCAGGGCGTCGGCGTTGCGGCGGGCCGGCAGGCGGTCGAAGAACTGTGCGCGCTGCTCGGCGGTGGTGACGCTGTAGATCAGCATGTCCAGGCCGGCCGCGTTGAGCGCGGGTGCCATGCCGGCGAGCGCCGCGCCCAGGAACCAGGAGTCGAGGTTGGGTACGAGCACGGCGACCCGGCCCGTGCGCCCCGTGACCAGACTGGACGCGCTGCGCGAAATCGCGAACGACAGCTCGCGCGCCGCCTCTTCCACTCGCGCCCGGGTCTCGGGGGACACCGTCGACAGACCGCGCAGGGTGCGGGAGACGGTCGAGGGCGAGACTCCGGCCCTCTGGGCGACGTCCGCCAAGGTGGCGCCCTTTTCTACGACTTCACCGGCCATGCCCGGACGCTAACACAACGGTTGCCGCACCAGGACGAGCGGGTGACAGCGCAGTCATGTGAAACCTCGCAGCGATTCAGCGACTGTGACCGTTGACACTGCACCGTGGCGCTCCCTACGGTGCTAGCGCTGTCATCAGACAGTCCGAGAGGGGAGGAGCACGCCATGTCCCTGCACCGCAGAGCGCTGCTGGCGGGCGCCGTGAGCGCCGCCGCGGCGGGCCTGCTGTCCGGATGCGGAGGAAAGGACCTCGACGACCTGCTCGCGCAGGCCGCGACCGTTCCCCGGAAACCGGCCCGGCTGACCTGGTGGGTCTCCGAGATCCCCGCACGGCGAGGCGCTGTCGTCGCGGATCTGATCATCCGTGCCTTCGAGCGGCGGCATCCTCGTATCCGCGTCTCGAAGATCAACGCGCTGTCCACCTCGGACGGCAACCGCAGCGCCATCGCCACCCAGCTCGCCGGCGGCTCCCCCCAGCCCGACGTGTACCTGGGCGACACGACGTGGCCCGCGCAATTCGGTCACTCCGCGCTCGCGCTGCCGGTGGAGACGCTGCTTCCGGACGACTTCTGGGACGCTTATCCGGCGGCCCTGCGCAGCAGTTCCACGTACCGGGGCAAGGTCTACGCGGTGCCGTTCTTCACCGACAGCACCTACCTCTTCTACCGCAAGGACCTTCTCGCCAAGCACGGGCTGCGCGTTCCCCGCAGCTGGGAGGAGCTGCTGCACACCTCCCGCACGGTGCAACGGGCCGGTGACGCGGAGGCCGGGTTCATGTGGCAGGCGGCGGTGACCGAGTCGCTGACGGCAAACGTCACCGAGTTCCTCGCCGACGCGGGCGCCGCCGTCCTGGACGGGCGGGGCAGGGCCGTACTGGGCGGAGCGGCGGCGGAGCGGGCATTCTCGCTGATGGCCGAGTTCACCGCTCGCGGGGTCACGCCCCCCACTGTGGCCACGTATCAGGAATCGGACGCGCAGGACGCCTTCGTCAACGGGCGCGGGCTGTTCCTGCGCAACTGGTCGTACGCCTGGGTCAACGCGAGCACCCCCGGGGTCTCCCGCGTCGCCGGGAAGGTCGGGGCCGCGCCGCGTCCGGGCTTCGAGGGCACCGGCCGCTCCGGCGTCTCCTGTGCCGGCGGCTGGAGCAATTTCGTCAACCCCAGTTCCCAGGAGCTGGGCGCCGCCATGGAGTTCGCCCGGTTCTGCGCCGGAGGCGAGGTGCAACGCCTCCTGGCCCGGGAAGCCGGTGTCATCCCCGCGATGACCTCCGTGCTCGACGGCCGGGAGGCGCGCGCCGCCGGTGACCCGACGGTCTTGCGCGCCGCCGACCTGCGGCTGGTCGCCCGGCCCGTGCAGACCCCGTACTACCCGCAGGTCAGCAAGGCGCTGTACACCCCGGCGAACGCCGTCGTGCGTGGCAGCCTCTCCCCCGCGGCCGGCGTCCGCGCCGCACGCGAGGGGCTGCGTACGGCCCTGGAAGGAAAAGCGCTGTGAGTTCCGTACTGCAGACGAAGACGGCGGGAACGCCGTCGAAGGGCGAGGGTGGCGGCGCACGTGCCGGGGCCTCGCGGCAGTCCCCGATGAGCACACCCCCGGGCTCCGCCGCCCGCCGTCGCGCTCGCACCGGGTGGCTGTTCGCCTCCCCCGCGCTCCTGATCATCGCCGCGGTGACGGTCTTCCCCGTCGCCTTCTCGCTGGTGCTGTCGTTCTGCGAGGTCCGGCTCGAGTACGGCGGCCTGCGGCTCGGCTCGCCCACCCTCGCTCACTACGAGGCACTCCTGACGCACTCCGAGTGGTACCGGGCCCTCGCGTTCACACTGGGCTTCACGATCGTCTCGGTCTTCATCGAGCTGGTTCTCGGGACGCTCACGGCGCTCGTCCTGGAACGGCTCGGCGCCGCCCGTGGCTGGATCCTCGCCCTGCTTCTGCTGCCCTGGGCGCTGATCAATGTGATCGCCGCACAGCTGTGGTCGTACCTGTTCAACGGGGGCTATGGCGCGGTGAGTTGGCTGTGTGAGGAGCTGTTCGGCGCCCAGCCCGACATTCTCGGGCGGCCGGTGCCCGCGATGGCGGCGATGGTCGCCGTCGACGTGTGGAAGACGACACCGTTCGTCGCCATCGTCGTTCTCGCCGGTCTGATGCTCATCCCGGGGGACGTCTACGAAGCCGCCGAGATCGACGGCGCCAACGCGTGGACCACCTTCTGGAGGGTCACGCTGCCGCAGCTGCGGCCCATCGTCGCCATCGCGGTCCTCTTCCGCATCCTCCAGGCGTTCGGCATCTTCGACCTGCCGTTCGTGCTGACCCAGGGCGGTCCGGGCACGGCCACCCAGTCGGTGGCGATCCTCGGGTACCGCATCCTCTTCCAGAATCTCGACTTCGGAGGCGGCGCCGCCGTCGCGGTCACCACCGCTGTCATCGTCCTGGGCTGCTGCCTGTTGTTCCTGCGCGTCTTCCGCGCCCACGTCGACGAGGGAGGCCGGGCATGAGCCGCCACGTCCCGCGCACGGGCGTGCGCCGTTACGTCAATGTCGTCAACCTCGGCGGGCTGCTGATCGCCGTATGCGCCACGCTGCCCCTGGTCTGGATGGCGTCCGCCTCCCTGAAGGGGCCCCGCGAGATCAGCGCGACGCCGCCCTCTCCGCTGCCGAGGCACCCCACCCTCAGCAACTACGAGACCGCGTTCGCCCGCAACGGGATCGGCCACTACTTCCTCAACAGCGTCGTCGTGGCCGGTGTCTCCACCGTGCTGATCCTGTCCCTGGCGTTCTTCGCCGGATACGCCCTCGCCCGGCTGCCGCTGCGCGGGCGCGGGGCCGTCATGACAGCGCTGCTGATGCTGTCGGTCTTCCCGCCGATCGCCCTGCTCGTCCCCCTGTTCCTGATGGAGCGCCAGGCCGGGCTGCTCAACAGCTATCCGGGCCTGGTCATCCCGTACGTGGCGCTGAATCTGCCGTTCGCGGTCTGGATCATGCGCAACTACCTCAGCGGCATTCCGGGCGAGCTGGAGGAGGCCGCCGTCGTCGACGGCGCCGGCCCGCTGCGCACCGCCCTGACGGTGATCCTGCCGCTGGCCCGGCCGGGGCTGTTCACGGCTGGGGTGTTCTCCTTCACCGCGACCTGGTCGGAGTTCCTGCTCGCGCTCACCTTCAACGGCTCCGATGACCGCCGCACCGTCTCCGTCGGCATCGCGCTGTTCACCAGCCAGTACCAGGTTCCGTACGGCGTGATCTTCGCCGGCGCCATGGTGGCCACCGTGCCGATCGCGCTCCTGGTGCTGATCTTCCGCCGGTCGGTCGTCTCCGGCATGACCACCGGCGCCGTGAAGGGCTGAGCGGCCCCGCACGAAGCCGCGTCCCGCGTGACGGCCGCCCCCGGCGGTTCCCTCCACCTGTCCGCACACCCGCACCCGACCCTGGGCACGCGCCCGAGAGGTTCACAGATGCCCCACCGCGACTCCCCCGCCCCTTCCCCGCACGATGCGGACTGGTGGCGGCAGGCCGTCGTCTACCAGATCTACCCTCGCAGTTTCGCCGACTTTGACGGTGACGGCATCGGTGACATCCCCGGCGTCACCTCCCGGCTGCCCTACCTCGCCGACCTCGGCGTGGACGCCGTCTGGCTGAGCCCGTTCTACCCCTCGCAGCTCGCCGACGGCGGCTACGACGTCGCCGACTACCGCGACGTCGACCCCCGGCTCGGCACCCTCGACGACTTCGACGAGATGGTCGGCGCGGCCCGCCGGCTCGGCCTGAAGATCATGGTCGACATCGTCCCCAACCACTCCTCCGACCAGCACGTCTGGTTCCAGAAGGCGCTCGCGGCCGCGCCCGGCTCGGCCGCCCGCGAGCGCTACGTCTTCCGCGACGGCCGGGGGGAGGACGGTGAACTGCCGCCCACCGACTGGCCGTCCAGCTTCGGCGGCCCCGCCTGGACCCGGGCGCCGGACGGCCAGTGGTACCTGCACCTCTACGCCCCCCAGCAGCCCGACTTCAACTGGGACAACCCCGAGGTCCGCGAGGACTTCCACGACACCCTGCGGTTCTGGTCCGACCGGGGCGTCGCCGGTTTCCGCGTCGACGTCGCCCACGGCCTCGCCAAGGACCTGCGCGCACCGCTGCGCGACCTCGGCGAGCAGCGGAATTACCAGCCCGACGAACTGCCGGACGACGGCAGTCATCCGCTGTGGGACCGCGACGCGGTGCACGAGATCTACCGCGGCTGGCGGCAGGTCTTCGACGCGTACGACCCGCCGCGCTTCGCCGTCGCCGAAGCCTGGGTGCGTGCCTCACGGCGTACGGCCTACGCCTCCGCGGACGGGCTGGGCCAGGCGTTCAACTTCGATTTCCTCGGCGCCCGGCTCGACGCCGCCGAGCTGCACACCATCATCGACTCCGCCCTCGCCGACGCCCGCGCCGCGGGGGCGACCAGCACCTGGGTGCTCTCCAACCACGACGTGGTGCGTCATGTCTCGCGCTACGCCCTGCCCGGCGACTGCACCAAGCGCGATATCGAGGCGTGGCTGCTCACCGACGGTCGGGAACCGGCCCCGGACCTGCCGACGGGTGTGCGCAAGGCGCGTGCCGCGGCGCTGTTGATGCTGGCGCTGCCCGGGTCCGCGTACCTCTACCAGGGCGAGGAGCTGGGTCTGCCCGAGGTCGCCGACCTGGACCGCGCGGACCTGCGGGACCCGATGTGGGTACGCAGCGGCGGACGCGTCAAGGGCCGCGACGGCTGCCGGGTGCCGCTGCCGTGGACCCGCGGGGGCACGAGCTTCGGATTCGGCCCCGGTGGCTCGTGGCTGCCGCAGCCCGCCGGCTGGGGCCGGTACGCGGCGGACGCGCAGCGCGGTGACAAGCAGTCCTTCCTGGAGCTGTACCGCGAGGCCCTGCGGCTGCGCCGCACGCTGGTCGCGGACGAGCGGCTGGAGTGGGTCGGCTCGCGGGAGCGGACGCGTCAGGGGCTGCTGCACTTCGCCCGCGCCGGCGGCTGGCACACCGTCGGCAACCTCTCCGGGGAGCCCGTCCCGCTGCCGCGGGGTGAGGTTCTTCTCGCCTCCGGCCCGCTGACCGGTGGCGAGCTCCCGCCGTGGACGACCGCCTGGCTGCGGACCGGGGCCGCTTCCGACCGCTGAGGAGCGGTGCCGGGCTCGCTCCGTGAGGCCGGCCGGTGGTGCCGTTCGACCGTGCGCCGGGGGACGTACGGCCGGGCGGCAGCGGTCGCCCAGGCGGTCACCGCGCGGGCCGCCGGCTCACGGGCGGGCCCCGCGACGCCAGCGCTCGGGGTCGATCCGGCCCGCGTACAGGGAGAGTTCGAGCGGCGGCCGGCCGTCCTCGAACGGGTCCCACACCCGGGTGAGGCCCGCGGTTCCCCGCGTGCGCACCCGGCGGGCCTCGGCGAGGTCGAGCACGTCCGTCAGAACCTCTTCCGGGCCGGGCCCGGCCTCGGCCCGCAGGTGCCCCTCGGGGTCCACGACGACGCTGCGCCCGACGCCGTCCGGCGCCGCCGCGTTGAGGCTGGCCATGAACACCTGGTTCACGATCGCGTTGGCCCGCGCGAGCACGACTTCCTGGGCGCGGTCGACGGTGGGCGTGCGCACCAGGTTCAATACGAGGTCGGCGCCCTGCCACGCCAGGTGGCGGGTGATCTCGGGGAACCAGGCGTCGTAGCAGATCGTCAGGCCCACGCGTCCGTGGTCCGGCATGTCGAAGACCACGAAACTGCTGCCGGACGCCGTGGTCTCGTAGGGCCGCCACGGGAAGATCTTGCGGTACTCCGCGACCCGTTCGCCCGCGGGCGAGTAGACGGGGGCCGTGTTGTAGATCCGGCCGTCCGCGCCCTGCTCGTAGACGCTGCCGGGCACGAGCCAGATGCCCAGTTCGCGGGCGAGGGACGCCAGCCGGGTGCCGCGGGGGCCGTCCAGCGGCCGGGCCGCCGCGGTCATGACCGTCTCGGCGTCCTCGCCGGGCTTGTGGCCGCACAGGTGCAGTTCCGGATACGCGAGCAGCCGGACACCGGGATGCGCCTCGGTGACGCGGCGTACGTCCGCGGCGAACGCGTCCGGATCGTCGGCGGCGTGATGCCGCGCGGCCGTCTGGACGAGGCCTATCGGCAAGGGGATCGTCATCGCAGGGAAAACCTTCCGCGCAGGGGGTATCCGGGGGCGCGGACGAGCCAATCATCGGCACCTTCCACGGGACAAGGCCCCTTCTTCCAGCGGCATCCACAGGGAGACCCAGTGGGTCCGGAGCGGCACCCATCCGGCGGCCGCGCCGGAGTTCCGTGGTAGAACGACAATCATCGCGTCCGTGACGCGGATCACCGACTCGACAGGACACAGGCGACGTATGACCCTCAACCAGCTGAGGGCCTTCGTCGAGGCGGAGCGGCTCGGGTCGTTCACCGCAGCGGCGCGGGCCATGGACATCGCCCAGGCGTCGGCCTCCGAACTGGTGCGCCGGCTGGAGGCGGAACTGGACGCCGAACTGTTCGCGCGCGGCAGCCGCACCCTGACCCTGACCTCGGCCGGCCAGGAACTGCTGCCGTACGCCCAGCAGGCGCTGGAGGCCGCCGAGAGCGGGACCCGGGCGGTGCGCTCCCTGAGCTCGCTGGGCGGCGGGACCGCCACCTTCGGTGTGCTCCGCAACGCGGACTACTACCTGCTGTCCAACCTCGTGCAGATGTTCCACGCCCGGTATCCGTCCGTCCGGGTCCGCCTCGTGGGGCAGAACTCGGCCGAGACCGCGGCGGCCGTGGCCGCGGGACGGATCGAGGCGGGCCTGGTCGTCCTGCCGATCGACGACGAGGGGCTGATGGTGACACCGCTCCTTCGCGACGAGGTGTTCTTCGTCAGCGCGAGCGAGGAACGCACCCGCACACCGATGACGATGGAGACCTTCGCCCGGACACCCCTGGTCCTCTACGACGCCCACTACGGGTGGCAGGACCCCACCCGGCGGCAGCTCGCGGAGCGGGCGCAGCTCGCCGGGGTCAGCATCGATCCGCTGATCGAGCTGGAACATGTCGAGGCCGCGCTGGGCTTGGTGGCCGCCGGGGTGGGCGACACGATCGCCAGCCGGGCGGTGATCGCCGGACCGGCGTTTCCCGCGGGGCTGCGCACCGCGCCGTTCGCCGACCCTCTCTACGACACGATCGCCCTGGTCAAACGGCGCGGGCATCCGCTGTCGCGGGCCACGCGGGAGCTGGCCCGGCTCGCCGAGGACACCTTGCGCGAACTCCGTACCGACCTCGGCCTCTGATCGGCCGGGCGCACGGGGCGTGGGTGGGCACGCCCCGAAGGTCAGGGAAACCCTGTGGTTCGGACAGGAATGGACCCTCTGGTCCTGTGGTGCCGCGACGTCTAGCGTCCCTGCCATGCAGATCACGCACGACGAAGCCCAGGCCCTTCCCCCGTTCCAGTGGCTCAAGAAGCCGTCCGTGGACGGTCCCCCCGCCCAGCGCGACCCCAAGGTGGTCGAGCGGGTCTCGCAGATGCTGAAGGAGATCGAGCACAAGGGCATGGACGCGGTGCGCGCCTACGCCCAGGAGCTGGACGGCTGGTCCGGCGGCCCGGAGGTCGGGGCCGCCGAGCTGAAGAAGGCGGGGGACGCCCTGCCCCCGGACGTGCGCACCGCTCTGGAGATGGGCTACGAGCGCACCCACCGGTTCGCCGCCGCGCAGCGCGAGCACCTGACGGACTTCGAGGCCGAGGTCGCTCCCGGTGTCGTCGGTGGCCAGCGCTACGTTCCCGTCTCCCGCGTCGGCGCCTACCTGCCGGCCGGTCGTTTCCCGCTGCTGGCCAGCGCCTTCATGACGGTGAACGTGGCGAAGACCGCCGGGGTGCCCACCGTGCTGGCGTGCACTCCCCCGTCGGGTGAGCACGGCGCGCATCCCGCCGTGCTGTACGGCGCCTATTTGTCGCGTGCCGACCGGGTCTTCGCGCTCGGTGGTGTCCAGGCGCTCGGAGCGATGGCCTTCGGTCTGCTCGGCGAGGCCCCGGTCGACATGCTGGTCGGCGCGGGCAACGCGTTCGTCACCGAGGCGAAGCGGCAGCTGTTCGGCCGGGTCGGCATCGACCTGCTGGCCGGCCCCTCCGAGGTCGCCGTCATCGCCGACGACAGCGCCGATCCGGTGTGGGTCGCGGCGGACCTGCTGGGCCAGGCCGAGCACGGCCCCAACTCGCCCGCCGCCCTGATCACCACGTCCGAGCAGCAGGGGCGCGCCGCGATCGCGGAGGTGGAGCGCCAGCTGGCGTCCCTGGCCACCCGGGACATCGCGGGCCCGGCGTGGCGCGACTTCGGTTCCGTCATCGTGGTGGAGGACCGGGCCCACGCCGTCGCCGTGGCCGACATGATCGCTCCCGAACACCTGGAGATCCAGACCGGGGACGACGACTACTACCTGGAGAACCTCTCCAACTACGGCTCGCTGTTCATCGGGGCGTGGTCGACGGTCGCCTACTCCGACAAGGGCATCGCGGGCACCAACCACGTGCTGCCCACGGGCAAGACCGCCCGCTACAACGCGGGGCTCTCCGTCTCCCGGTTCCTGAAGCCGCTGACGTACCAACGCGCCTCGCAGGAGGGGACCGCGTCCCTGGCTCCCGCCGTCGAGCGCATCTCGGCGTTCGAGGGGCTGGCCGCCCACGGCGCCACCGCGACGCTCCGCATCGACCGGATCGGGCGGACGTCCGGCGCGTTCAACGACGTTCCGGCCGCTCTGCGCGACCAGCTCTGATCCCCTCTCGTGCCGCCGCGTCGCGTGCGGCGGCACGGGACCGCCGGTGCGGCCGCCACCGTCGCCTACATCGCCGGGGTGCTCCAGGAGCGGCCGGCCTGACGGCCGTGACGGCTCATTGGGCGCGGGCGTGGGTGGCGCGGGGGACGAACTCGGTCGGCAGGACCAGGCGTTCACCGGCCGGGTCGACGTCCTCGGCGATCCGCCGGACCAGCAGACGCGCCGCCTGACGCGACAGCTCCCGCAGGTCGTGCCGGACGGTGGTGAGCTGGAACACCTCCCAGGCGGCCATCGGAAGGTCGTCGAAGCCGATGACGGTGAGCTCGTCGGGGATTTTGACACCAGCGGCGAGAGCCGCGTTCAGGACACCGATGGCGACGACGTCGTTGCCGCAGAACACCGCCGTGGGTGCCTCGTCCGCCTCGAGCAGGGCGGGCAGCGCCCGGTAGCCGGTGTCGTACTCGAAGGCTCCGCGCACCACCCGGTTCTCCGGCAGCCCCACGCCCGCCTCGGCGAGAGCCCACCGGAAGCCCATTTCGCGCTCGCGCCCCGTCGTGGTGTTGGCCGCGCCGAAGATGCCGGCGATACGCCGGTGTCCCAGGGCCACGAGTTCCCGGGCGACGAGCCGTCCGCCGCCCTCGTTGTCGACGACGGAGGCGAAGTCGCCGGCCCGGCCCGTGTCGCGGTTGAGGAAGACGTAGGGCACGCCGCGTCCCTCCAGCTGGGCCGGCAGGCGGGAGTCGGTGGTGGCTGTGGTGAGGACGACGCCGTCCATCGACTGGTCGAGCAGCTTCTGCTCGGCGACCGCCTCGTCGGACCGCTCGGTGATCAGCATCATCCGGTAGCCGAGGTCGCTCAGTTCGTCGTGGAGCGGGGCGATGAGATGCGGGTAGAACGGGTTGGTCAGGTCGGTGACGATGACACCGATCCGCCGCGTGGCACGCGTCGAGAGGGTGCGTCCGGCCTCGCTCGGCACGTAGTTCAGCGCCTGGGCGGCCCGCTTGACCTTCTCGCGGGTGGCCTGGGACACGCGCGGGTCGTCACGCAACGCGCGGGAGACCGTGGGCTGCGAGACACCGGCCAGCCTGGCCACGTCGTGACTGGTGATCCCCATCGGCTCTCTCCTCGCTGCCACCGGCGCCCCCCGGTGGCGCACCCGATTCAGTATACGTATGTCAAAACACGGTCGCACCCCTCTTGACATCCTCCGATCCAGTGCCTGTCATGGAATGCATACGTATTCCTAGCCAAGGAGCGGTCATGCCCGATGTCGTCGTATCGCCCAGTGAGCTGGCCCGCCGTACGGTGCGCCGCAGCGACTTCGTCTCCTGCAACCAGGCATTCATCGACTGCCGTACGCCCGGTTCGGATCGCAAGGAGAACTACGCGATGATCGGGCCGGGCGTCTCGCAGGCCGCCGGCCAGCACGTCAACCTCCGGCTGCCGCACGGCTACAACATCGGTGCCGCCGCGATGCCGCACGGCATCACCAACAACCTGCACCTGCACTACACGGCCGAGGTGTTCATCTGCACCGCGGGCGAATACCTGCTGCGCTGGGGCGTCGACGGCACCGAAGGCGAACTCACGCTCAGGGCCGGTGACATCGCCTCCGTCCCGGCCTGGATCTTCCGCGGATTCACCAACACCGGACCGGACGACGGCTGGCTGTTCACCGTGCTGGGCATGGACGACACCGGCGGCATCATCTGGGGCCCGTCGGTCCTACGGGAGGCGCGGAACCACGGCCTGTACCTCACCGCCGACAACAAGCTCGTCGACACCGTCGCCGGCGACACCGTCCCGCCGGAGTCCGAGCTCGTCACCCCCCTGGCCCAGGAACACCTCGACCGGCTGCGCCACTACACCCCCGACGAGATGAAGCGCCGGATCGCCGCCGCGGACGAGCTGGTGTTCTCCGATCGCCCCTTCCTCGACAGCACCCTGCCCGGCGGCGGCGCCCGTCTGAGCTGCGTCATCGGCTACGGCATGACCGAGGACCCGCACCAGGAGCCCCGCGTGTCCAATCCGCACGGGCACAACGTCGCCTGGCTCCGCGCCGACCCCGGGCAGGGTGTCTCGGCGCACCGACAGCACGAGACCCAGACCCTGATCGTGAAGGACGGTCTGTGGGAGATCACCCTCAACCGCACCGACCCCGTCTCGGTGCGTCTCGGCCCCCGTGACATGCTCTCCGTCCCGCAGGACGCCTGGCGCTCCGTGCGCAACGTCGGCGAGGAGCGGAGCGACCTCCTCGTGGTCAACTCCGGTGACGGACGCGTCCGCCTGGAGTGGGACGAGGAGGTGCGCAAGGCCGCGGCGGACGCGGGCCTGGGCATCGACCACAACGGGTACGTCGCCCCGTACGCGCTGCTGCCCCGCTCCGCGCGCACCTGGTGACCGGCGTGCCGTACGAGGACAGGGCCGGTCCGCTGCCGCTCGTCGTCGTGCCCGGAATGCTCTGCGACGCGAGTCTGTGGCGCGACGTCGACTTTCCCGAAGGCCACGACGTCCACCACATCCCGCTGCGGCGAGCGGACATCGGGGCGCTCGCCGAGGACGTGCTCGCCACGGTTCCGGGCCCATTCGTGCTCGTCGGCCTCAGCCTGGGGGCCGTCGTCGGCTTCGAGGCGCTGCGCCGGGCGCCCGAGCGCATCGCGGGCCTGTGCGTGATGGCGACCAACGCGGGTGCGCCGCGCCCCGAGCAGTACGCGGCCTGGCGGGCGATGGACGAGCTGATCGCGACCGGCCGGTTCACGGACGTCGTCGAGGAGACGCTGCCGGACATGTTCCCCGACCGGTGCCCGACGCCCGAGGCCGCGCGGCGCTACCGCGGCATGGCACACGCCGTGGGCGCCACCGCCGCCCGCGCCCAGCTCGCCGCGCAGGCGACCCGCACGGACGCGACCGGCGTACTGCGTACGGCCCGCTGCCCCACCGTGGTCCTGGCCGGGGCGCGGGACACGCTGTGCCCACCCGCCTTCCACCGGGCGATCGCGGACTCGGTCCCCGGAGCCGGCCTGACGCTGCTGCCCGACGCGGGACACCTGCTTCCGTGGCAACGGCCCGAGGCGGTGACGGCCGCGCTGCGCGAAGTGGTCACGGCCGCCACCAATACGACACCTGCGGCTGCCGCCCCGTGAACTCACCTCCTGCCCCCTTCGTCCCCACTGGAATCGTCCCCACTGGAAGAGAGCCGTCATGCCTCGACACCTCACGTCCCCCGAACCCGGCGCGCACGTGACCGCGGCCCGGCCGGATGTCGCCGAGCGCGTCCACGACCCCCTCGACGACATCCGCCGGCCCGGCGACGACGCCGTCCGCCCGTACTCCGAGTCCGCCGCGCTGCTCGGCGAGGTGTGCGGCCGGGCCCCGCGCCTCGACCTCGCCCGGGGCCACGCCCGCACCGGTGACGCCCGTGCCGCCGAGTACGGCAAGGGCACCGTGCCCTGGAACGAGGAGGGCGGCGCATGAGCGGCCGCACCGCACCGCTGACCGGCCGCACCGCGCTTGTCACCGGGGGAGGCAGCGGCCTCGGCCGGGCCATCACACGGTCCCTGCTCGCCGACGGGGCCCGGGTGGTGATCACGGGCCGCGACGAGACCACGCTCAAGGAGACCGTGTCGCGGCTCGGCCCCCAGGTCTCGCACCGCGTCTGCGACGTCTCCCGCCCCGACGACGTCGAGGAGCTCGCCCGAAGTCTGACCGGAGAGGAGATATCGATCCTGGTCAACAACGCCGGGGTCGCCGGGCCGGTGGCACCGCTGACCGAGATCACCCCGCAGGACTGGGACGAGGTCTTCGATGTGAACGTGCGCGGGGTGTTCCTGATGTGCCGGGCCTTCCTGCCCCCCATGACCGGGCGGGGCGCGGGCGACATCATCAACATCGCCTCGGTCTCGGGCAAACGCCCGCTCCTGCGGCGCACCCCGTACTGCGCGTCGAAGATGGCGGTCATCGGTCTCACGACCACGCTGGCCGGCGAGGTCGGGCCGCTGGGCGTCACGGTCAACTCCCTCTCCCCCGGGCCCGTCGCGGGGCCACGCATGGAGCGCAACTTCCGTCTGGAGGCGGAGCGCACGGGCAGCACCTACGCGCAGGCCGAGCAGGCGTTCGTCGCGCGCTCCGCCCTGGGGCGGATGGTCACCGAGGACGAGGTGGGCGAGGCCGTCAGCGCGATGCTGCGCATGCGCGGACTGTGCGGGGCCGACATCGACCTCTCCGCGGGGATGGTGGCCCGGTGACGGCGCGCGGCACACCGCACCGCAGCCTCAAACAGCGCCTGGCGGACGGCGAGCGGCTGCGGGGCATCCTGCTGCGGCTCCCCTCGGAGACGCTGGTGGAGATGGCGGGGGTCGCGGGCTTCGACTATGTCGTCATCGACTGCGAGCACGGGCCGGCCGACACGGCGCTGCTTCAACACCACCTCACGGCCGCCGCGGCGCACGGGATCGACGTGCTGGTCCGCGTGGGCTCGGCTGAGCCGGCGCTCGCGCTGCGCTGCCTCGACCTGGGCGCCGCCGGGCTGATCCACCCGCATGTGGACAGCCGCGAGGACGCCCGACGGGCGGTGGCCGCCAGCCACTACCCACCGTGGGGAGAGCGGGGTTTCGCCACCTACAGCAGAGCGGGCCGGTTCGGCACGGTCACGGCAGCCGACCATGTGGCCGCGTCCCGCGAAACCCTGGTCGTGGCGATGGTCGAGACGCGGCGTGCCTGCGCTGACGCCGACGCGATCGCCGGCACCCAGGGGGTGGACGCGGTCCTGGTGGGCCCCGCCGACCTGGCCGCGGACTGTGGCTTCCCGGAGCCCTGCGTCGTCGACGGGCTGATCGCGCGGGCGCACAACGCGGCGCGCGCCAACAAGCGCGCGGTGATGACGATCGTGCCGACCCTCGACGCCGCCCGGACCGCCGAGCGCCAGGGGGCTCAGCTGATCCTCTACAACATGGCTCATGTGCTCGTGGCCACCTTGCGCCGCCTGGCCTCGTCCGACAGGACGAGCGCGGCCGAAGACCTCGGATGAGACGAGCGCGGCCGAAATCCCCACCTGAGACGAGTACGGCCGAAACCCCGGCCTGAGACGAGCACGGCCGAAATCCCGGCCTGAGACGAGCATGGCCGAAATCCCCGGTCCGACCGGCCGGGGGCAGGCCGCCTTCGCCGACCGACGCGCCCGATGGCGGGGGCGTCGTGTACCCCTGCGTGCCGCGGTGCCGAGCTCTCGGCTGCCGCCTTCCGGGACCGTCGCGTTCTCCCGCGACCAACCCTTGACGCCCCACATCCGGATCCTTAGCGTTCACGACCAATTCATACGCATGCACACCCCGTCCCCGCGCGATCGGAGAAGCCATGTCCGCCGCAGCGCCACCCAGCCCAGCCGTCGACTCCCCCCAGGTCGACCTACATAAGCGGAACGCGATACGCCGAGCCATTGGCGCGGGCAGCATCGGTAATTTCGTCGAACAGTTCGACTACGGACTGTACGGCTACATGGCGCCGATCATGGCTCCGGCGTTCTTCCCCGACAGCGACAGGACCGTGGCGGTGCTGGGCACGTACGCGATCATCGCCGTCGCCTGCCTTTTCCGCCCGCTCGGCGGCACCCTCGTGGGCCGCTGGGGCGACCGGGTCGGCCGCAAGAAGACGCTGCTGTGGACCATCGTGGCCATGGGCGTGGCCACCGCCCTGATCGGGGTCCTGCCCACGTACCAGCAGATCGGCATCGGTGCGCCGATCCTGCTCCTGCTGCTTCGCGTCGTCCAGGGCGCGGTCTCCGGCGGCGAGTATGTCGGAGCCGTCGCGTTCATCGTGGAGTGGGCGGAGCCGAACCGGCGGGCCTACTACACGTCGTACGCCTCCAACAGCTGCTTCGTCGGCACCCTCGCGGGCGCCGGTACGGCGGCCCTGACCAGCTGGGTGTTCGAGGGCCAGGCCCTGGACTCGTACGGTTGGCGCATCCCGTTCCTGCTGGCGATCCCGCTCAGCCTGGTCGGGATGTGGCTGCGTCGTCACATCGAGGAGACCCCGGAGTTCATCCGCGCGACCGAGGAAGGAACGGACGTCGTCAAGGCACCGGTCCGTGAGGCGTTGCGTTCGCAGTGGCGGCCGATCCTGGTCTTCTGCGGAATCTCGATCATGCTCGCGATCCTCTCCTACAGCTGGGTCACCTTCTATCCGCAGTACCTGACCGGCACGCTCGACCTGCCGCGCTGGATGGGCCTGGCCTCGAACGCCATCTCCATCGCCGTCCTCATCCCGACCCTGCCGCTGGCCGGCATGCTGTCGGACCGCATCGGGCGCAAGCCGATGCTCGTCACCGGCGCCATCGCCTGCATCGTGCTGGTCCCGATCGCCTTCCGGGTCGGCGAGCACGGCACCTTCGGAACCGCCGTGGCCAGCCAACTCATCTACATCGTGCCGGAATTCTTCCTCACCGGCATCGTCACCGTCTGCGCGGCCGAACTCTTTGCCACCCGCACCCGGTTCAGCGCCAGCGCCATCGCGTACAACAGCTCGTTCTCCATCTTCATGGGCATCACGCCGTTCGTCGCGACGCTGCTGGTCAGCACCTTCGACACCATCTACGCCGTCTGGGCCTATCTGGCGGTGGCCGCTCTCCTGGCCCTGGTCGTCGTGAGCGCCTTCATGACGGAGACCTACCGGAGCCAACTGGGCGCGGACAAGTTCGCCCGCTAGCACAGCGGGAAGCCCGGCTCCGGCGCCCCGGCAGGCAGCCTCCACGACTACCCTCCTGACCATCCACCTACATACGCATTCACACCACTGGAACGGAAGCACCATGCCCCTGGACCCCGTCGCGTACCTCCCCTACAAGGACCCGGACGACTTCATCCGCGAGGTGACCGACCGCATCTGGGTCGACCGCGACATCGCCTACATCGTCGACAACTACGAGCCCGACTCGATCGTGCACACCAGCCTCGGAACCGTCGTCGGCCGTGACGGTGTCATCGAAGGCAGTACGATCCGCATGGCCAGCACGCCGGGCCACATCGGCCAGGCGGAGGACGTGGTGTGGGAGGCGCGCGGCGACGACACCTTCCTCAGCTCCCACCTGGTCTTCTCCGCCGACGAACACCTCGTGGACGGCCGCAGCGTCCGCATCCGCAAACGCACGGTGGCCAACTGCCTGTACCGACGCGGCCGGATGGTCGAGGAGTGGGTGGTGCGCGACGAACTGGCCGACTGCCTACAGCGCGGCCTGGACCCGGCCGAGGCCGCTCGCGAGCTGACCTTCCAGGGGTACAGCGGCTCCATGCTCGACGAGCCGCCGCAAGACGTGCTGCTGAACGGGGTCAGCGGTCCGCGTCCGGACGAGTTCCGTCCCGAGTGCGAGATGGTGCTCGAGTTCATCGACGAGGTGTGGACGCGGCGCCGGCTGCACAGGGTCAAGGACTTCATGGAACGCGATCTGTTCCTCCACACGATCGGCGACCGGACCGTCATCCGCCCCGAGCGCTATCAGAGCGACCTCCTCGCCATGGTCGGCCCCTTCCCCGACGCGCGGTTCGCCGTCCGCGACATCCAGACGAACCACTCCCCGCGGTACGGGGGCCTGCGCGTGGCCGTCCTGTGGACCATGCACGGCAGCTACCGCGGCGTCCCGGCCTTCGGCCCCCTCACCGGCCGGCCGGTCACGGTGCTCGGCGTCTCCCAGTTCCTGATCCTGGAGGGCCGCATCGTGAAGGAGGTCCGCGTCTACGACGAGATCTCGCTGCGTGCACAGATCAACGCGACACGCGAGGACGGCTCGCAGGTCGAGGCCAACATCTACTGAGCTCCCCTGACGTGGGCGGCCCGCCACCGAAACACCGGTGGCGGGCCGCCCGCGTCGGTGCGTGCACGACCGGGCACCGACCGGGGAGCCGGGCCGGCCCAGGCACGCAGCGAACGTCCGGCTCACGCTGCTGTGCGTCTCCCCGTGACCCTGCTTTCGCGCACCAGTGCCTGGAAGCCCCCTAAGCCCCACATGGCCCCGCGGGGGCAGGGAGTATTGACACCCTTCAAGGAGTCTGCGCCGGGACACACGATCCTGCGGGAGCGTCCCGGAGGGCATCGTGGACGGCTACGTGCGCGACAGGCTCGATGAGGTGTGGTGACCCGGCGTCGGTGCGCCAGCGGTGATGCGGGCCGCGGGTGCTTCTCCGCCGCCGTGAGGCGGCGGCCAGGGGGCGGATCAGGCGGCCTGTGCGAGCTGGTCCCGGCAGGGCCGTCGACGGTGGGCCTGGTTCACGGTGCAGGCCCGGCCGCCGGGGGCAACGTCTGCCGTGGCGGGTCGGTCGTGCCCGCGGCGGTGATCAGCGCGGGCAGGTCGGTGACGAGACGCCGTTACGAGGTGGCGCCACGGGTGCGCAGTTCTTCGTTGATGCGCTGGGCTTCTTCGAGTTGGTCTTCGAGGATGATGATGCGGCAGGCGGCTTCGATGGGGGTGCCGGCGTCGACGAGTTCGCGGGCGCGGGCGGCGATGCGCAGTTGGTAGCGGGAGTAGCGGCGGTGGCCGCCTTCGGAGCGCAGTGGGGTGATCAGGCGGTGCTCGCCCAGGGCGCGGAGGAAGGCGGGGGTGGTGCCGAGCATGTCGGCGGCCCGGCCCATGGTGTAGGCGGGGTAGTCATCGTCGTCGAACTTGTCGGCGGGGCGGGCACTGCGAGGGGGCATAGACCTCTTCTTCCATAGGGACGCGTCGAGGGGCCCGAGTGCCGTACCGGCACCCGGGCCCCGAGCTTTCAACACCATCTACCAGCCGACTGCGCCGGCCTTCTTGTTCCGCTGGTCCGCCTGGGAGGGCGGAAGTGCGGGGATCGCGGATGCGTGACCGGGGACCACCTTCCAATCCGGGGCCTGCGGTACCCGGGCGGTGTGCTGCCTCACCCGGGCGATCCTGATGGCGTCTGCTCCTTACCTCATTCGGTTACTCGGTCGTACTGCTGGATACCACGGGTACTGCATGCGGCCCCTGAGGCCGCTCGGCCCGGCAGCCAGTGACGGAACCCAGCCTTGTTCGGCCCCGCCACTCCCCTGCCGTTCCGCATCCTGCTCGACCTGCTCGCACGGCAGTTCATCTCTGCCGTGCCCTCTCGACTTCTTGGGTACGAGGAAACACTAACCCCCGCACGCATCCATGTCTACTCTCGCCATGACAGATTTTCCCCACAGTCAGTGATGGGACTTCTGCCTCGGACACGCACGGAAGAGTGCCATCCGGGATTGAAGAACCGTCCAGCGGGCACAAGCCCGGCCCGGCGGCACAACCGGCCCAGGCGGGGTGTGAGCGCGTGAACGACACGACGACCGCCAACACGACAGCCCCCAGGCCCCCTGTCATCGTCGAAGACGACAGCCCCGCCGGCATCCCTCGCACCCGCGACGTCGCCCGTGCCTTCGCGGACGCCCTCGACCCGGCCCCGGCCCCCGGGACCGCGGAAACCCTGGCCCTGGTGGTCTCCGAACTCGCGACCAACGCCCTGCGCCACGGCGGCGGCCACTACACCCCCTCCACCTCAGCGCCACCGCCGACGCGGTGAACGTCGCCGTCAGCGACCTCAACCCGGCGCCCCCGCGCGAACGCACCCCCGACCTCAACGACGGCACCGGTGGCTTCGGATGGCCCATGATCCGCCGCCTCACCGGGGCCGTCACCATCACCCCCGGCCCCGGACAGGGGAAGACCATCCACTCCCGCCTCACACGATGACCCCGCCCACGAGAGCCTTACGCCGGATGGCTGACCAACTCGGCGCGCCCCGACGCATGACCAACCTGCGGAGGGCCAGGCCACCTCTCACACTCAGCCTGGCCACCTGAAGCACTCACGGACCAGGCCGAGCGCTCAGTCCGATGTGACTGAGCGCCGTAGTTCGCGAGTGAGCGCTTTAGCTGGCGGGCTCCGAGCGTTGCACTTGGCGGGCACACGGGTGAAGCTGCGGTCTTGGCCAGGTGATGGTGGGGCCGCGTCGTCCGATGCACGATGTCGCGCAGGTGCCGTGGCGGCGACTGATGCGTTCGGGGGTGCCCAGGTCAAGTGAACCGAGCCCGAGATTCAAGCTGCGTTCTGGCGCGGGCTGGGACATTTGGGCCCCTGCGATCAGGAAGGATCCTGATGATCCGTAAGTTCCGTCGAGCGTATGGCGTTCTCGCCTTGGGCACCGCCCTGTTCGCAGCCGGAGCGGCTGTGCCCGCCACCGCGTTCTCCGCGTCGGCAGCGGCTTCCGCCTCCTCTCAGGTGCGTTCCCTGCCCCCTCAGCAGAACGTCCCCGACCTGGCCGCAGGCGGGCCGGCGAAGACCGTCGACTATCCGCCGGACGGGCAGCGACACCACCAGCCAGAATCCATCACCATCCAGGCCCCGCCGTACACCCGCATCGTCGGACTGGACCTGCGATGCACGGGGATGTTGTGCCCTGTGCAGATCGCCGGGGACGGCAAGTCCGCCACGGCCCAGATCACGGGCAGCAATTGGGACTTCACCCGGCCCTTCACTGTCCACGTCGTCGCCGACAGCGATGCTCCGCTGGCCGGGGGGACCTTCACCGGGAGTTTCACCCTGAACGGTGTGACGCAGCCGCTCACCGTGCACATCAGCCCCGGCATCCAGGGCATCATCGCGGGCAACCTCAAAAACACCAGCCCTGCGGGCGGTGGCGTACGAGTTCTCGCCGTCGACCCGGGCAGCAGCACCGAAGCCGCAGGACTCCTCCCCGGCGATGTCATCACCGAAGTCGCGGGAATCCTCACCCCCACCGTCAACGACCTCGATGCGGTCCTCAGCGGTAAGAGGTCGGGCGCCACCTACCGGGTCGTCGTCAAGCGCGCAGGCGCACTCGTGACCCTTCAGATCCCACTCGATCCGGAGCCGTAAGCAGCATCGAGCTGCATCATGCAACGTGGGGCGTAATGCTCCGCAACAGGCCCCGCCGCAGTGGTGAGCGGGGCCTTCCCCTGTCTGCGGGGAGACTCACCCAGACCACGCCGACCTTGCCTGATTCCGTACTCTCCAATGGGCGCAAGAGCTTGCGGAGCTGTGTCCCCCGCCGCCTCGGCAGGCCGGTGGAGCGTCCAGCATCTGCCCGCGCCCCTCGGCGGCCCCGGGCGCCGGGTCCTCCATCACGAATCGTGCTGGCTACCGACCGGCGACGCAGACCTCACGCTCGACCAGGCGCTGCGCGAGCTCACCCGGCCGGACAGCGAACCATGCACCGCCTGCGATGCCCGCCATCTCCCGACGCCCTGAAGTCGGCAAGGCCGGCATCACCCGATCGCCCGTCGGTCGCCCCTGCTCGCCCAGGGCCTGTATCAGGCCGACAGCGGCCCGAGCTGGGCACTCTGACGCCGGCGTGTTGAGGCTGGGACATTCCAGGGGGGCGTAGGAGGTGTTTCATGCGTCCCGTTTGGAGTGGAGCTGTCAGCTTCGGTTTGGTGACTTCTCTGAACTAGCTGCGAAGCCAACCAGGCTGCGCCTACGCCGCGAGTGTGTCCAGGACTTCTGCGATGGGGGCGAGATCCAGGGGGCCTACGTGCGACGCCTCGGGAAAGTTGTGTACGCGGAAGCGGTTGCCGGGTGTGAGTGCGTCGGCCTCCGCGACCATCCTGTCCTGGAGCGCGGTGGCGATCGTCCGGTCTTTACCGAAGCGCAAGTAGGTGCGGGGAACGCGTCCCCAGCTGTCAGCTCGGCCGACCGCTCGGCCCGCATAAGCGGCGATGGGCTCGTCGGTCTGCATGCCGGCCATGAACCTGCGGAAGTCGGCGTTCGGGTAGTCCGCGCAGCTCATCTCCTTCAGGAGGGCCAGCTCACGGCCGTCACCTGTCCGGAAGTTCAGCCGCAGCACCCCGAGCTGGTCCTGGTCACCGACCATCAGCTCGACCGGGCTGACGGCGTTGGCATTCTCGGGTGCCGCCGTGCAGGCGTCCGCTGTGGGCAGGGCACGGCTGGGGCAGAAGGCCGCCATGTAGCAGATGTGGTGAAGCAGATGCGGGACGGCATCGCCGACACGACTGACCGATACGCCACCCAGGCTGTGCCCGACCAGCACCACCGGGCCGTTCCGCGCCGCGCGCCGCACGATACCCGTGACGCGCGCCTCGTAGTCGTCCAGCCCGAGGCCCTCCAGCGGGGAAGGCTCGACCGCCATCGCTTTGAGGTCCTGCCGCTGATACGACTCCGGGACGAAAGCCTCCGCGCCTTGCCCCGGCTGGTCCACCATGACGACGCGGTGACCGCGCAGCGTCAGCTCCCGCGCGATCGGCATCCAGAACGCGCCGGCGCTGTGGGTACCGTGCACCAGCACGTAGGTGGTGGGCCCGCGACGTGGCTCCGCCGCCGCTCGTGAGGCTCCGAGCCCGCCGGCCAGGGCCATGCCCCCCACCGCAATCCCCAGATCGCGCAGCGCCGTCCGCCTGGTAGTACCCGTTCGTTGTTCGTTCGTGGCATCCATCATGTTCCGACGCTATGAGCGGCCCGCTGAGCGCACCAGCGGCCCAGCACCCTCGCGGGGGGTGGGCCTGACACCACCTTCGAACGCGGGGGCTCGGTCGTTGATTGGCCGTGACGTCCTTCTTTGGGGTCCACCAGCTGGCGCGCGGCGACCCCGGGGGCGCCGGGCGCGCCGCGCACGTCTCCGGCCCCGGCTGTCACAGCCAACACACATCACAGGCACCCCCCCGGGCACTCGAAGGGCAGACACCTTGCGCCGCGTGAATTTTGCGTCCGCCGGTGCCACCCATCTCCACATCCACGGCGCTGGCGGACAGCAGCAGCCTGGGCCATCGAGAGGGACCCTGCCATCGCCAAAGTGATCGGTGCCATCCAGACCCCAGATGCCATCGAGGCCACCAGCAGTGAGCTGCGCCGATTGGCGCGTGGGCACACAAGCGGGCACCTGTCACGATGCTCGGGTGTCCTGCGCATGCGCTTGGGCAATCCTGACCGCCGCCTCGCAACACATCCCGATACCTGCCAGCGAGGTCAATGCGCACACCTCGACGGGCCCCTGCACACCGTCATGGGCGATCAGTGCCGCGATACCGGCCGAGCTGATCGCGTTCCACCGCAGAGCGGGAAGGCTCAACCTCCTGCGCGTCCTCGCTGTTATCGAACATGCCAGCCGACGCTCCCGCATCCTCGGCGCAACCGCCCACCCGACCGCGGCATGGGTGACCCAACTCGCTCGGAACATGGTCATAGACCTCCAAGAGACAAACCCGGCGGCACAGTATCTGCTCCAGGACCGGGACACCGGCTATCCGGCCGCCTTCGACACAATCCTGGAGGCCTCGACATACGCCGACACGATCGCCTCGGCGGCATCCGCGTGAATCAGTGCGGCAAGAGCTGTCTCAGCGCTGATCTGGCCCGCGAGTAGCGCAGGTTGACCATGGCGTCTTCGTTGGGCGCATCCAGGTCGTAGCCGGCGCGGCACTGTAGGGCCTGGGCCTGGGCCGTCGACGTGAGCAGCCGCTTCCATGCCTTTCCGCCCGCGCCAGAGTCCGGAAAGACCGGCAGTTCCAGCGCGTCGCTCACCGTCGCGCCCAAGGCGGCACAGCGGGCGCCGGCAGCATCGGATCCCGCGGCCCCATCCGGAAGGTACTTGTCGAACCGGCCGAGCACCGCAGAGCCTCCCCGCTCGTACCAGCCGACGGCGCGGTCCTTGACTGTGGCGCTCACCGCGGGTCCGTCGCGCCATTCGTTCATCTCGTCGGAGATCTCGCGCAGATGGGCACTTGCCTGTGTCACCCAGTCGTCCTCCGCCTGCGCCCAATTCGCGAACGGGTTCATCGCGAAGGCGCTGATCAGCCAGATGACACCGTACATCCAGGCGCGGGCCGCACTCGCCTGGTCCGCACTCCGCGCCTTACGGCGCGGGAATACCGCGAAGCCGGTGGCGATGATGAGCGGCCCCACAAGATACGCGAGATAGATCACCGTCTGCGCCGGGACCGCGTCAAGCTTGAGCCAGGAGATCACCGAGTAAATGATGGTCACGTACGCGACGAGGAAGACCGCGAGCTGCAGCTTCGTGCCGCCCTTGTCCTCGGAGCGGGGGTTGTCGACTTCGGCCAGGCGCTCACTCCAGGTCGGGTGGTTGCGCAGAAAGCGGGGGAGCCGAAGCCGGGGGAGCGCGGCTGACCGCGATTCCGCCTGCTTTCTCCACACCTCCCGGTCGCTTCCGAACTCGAATACGGCATCTCGGTCGGCGACCAGCTCACGATGGCGCAGGATGTCGGCCCTGGCCACGTAGACCAGCGCGGTGAGCACCATCGCGAGCAGCGCCGTCTTCGCTCCGGGCTCGTATCCGTCCCAGTACGCCCGCTCGGCGCCCTGTAAGCGGTCATGGAGCACCAGGGCCGCGTTCAGGGCCAGGCAGGGCAGCAGCACGGCGATCAAAAAGACCCGCCACAGCGCGATGGCGAGATAGGCCAGGTCGACGTCCCGGTTACGCACATGGGCGAGCTCATGCAGCACGACCGCGTCGAAATGCGACCTGTCCTTGGTCGTCCGTATGGGCAGCAGCCCCACGTTCAGGCAGACGGTGTAGCGGCCGACGCTGCCGAAAGTCACCGCGCCGGCGGACAGTGCCCGGGGATTGCACACGAAGCCGGGCAACCGGTCCCGGGGCAGCTCGGCGCGCTGCACCAGCCGGGCCAGATGCGCCAACCGCTCGTCGTTCTCGCTGCCGCCCTCGACGGCTGCCACGATCCGCTGCGCGGAATACAGCTCTGGGAGCCGGTCCTTGCGCCGCCGCCACCGCGGCAGCCACCGGGACAGCAGCACGGTCGCCACCACGACGCCGGCGGTGCACAGTACGGTCGCGTACAGCGCGGTCCGAGCGCCGTCCGCCCGGCAGGCGACCAGCTCCTGGTGGAAGCGCAACCCCAACTCGGTGCGCCACTTCGGCCCTTGGAGATCCATGCCGGTTGCGGAGGCACAGTGCGGGAGCGAGGTCGCGGAGTGATACGTGAGCACCGCTTCGCCGATGAGCGCGGTTCCGGACGCGAGCAGCACTGTGACCAGCATCAGCATCCGCCGGGTGGTCGCACGCGCGGTGAGCGCTCGTGACTGCGCCGTAGTCATTGCCCGGACGGCCCCATGGCCAGCCGGGCGACGACGGCTTCCCCGAGCTGCTTCGCGGCCGCCTCCTCGAGGCCCCGCAGGCACGCCTCGCCGTAGACCCGCTGGTAGACCGCCTTCTGCTGCTCGGGGGTCAGCGGCACCGGGTCGGCGGCAACACCTGTGCCGCGGGCGGGAGTCCGGGAGAAGCGTGCCCGGATGCGGGCGAAGAAGCCGTCCGCCGCGACGCCTGCTCCCCGGGTGACGAACTCGTTCACCACCAGCCATACGACGGGGGTGATCAGGCCGGCGACCTCCGCCACGCCGAAGCCGAGCAGCTCGTCGCTATCGGGCCGGGTGAACAGCCGAGTGATGCCGTCGTCGTCGAGTGGCTGCACATATTCGAGCAACTCCCGTTCATGCGGCACATGTTCGGCAATGAGCGGCGTGACGATCCCCCGTACGGACGCGGCCATGGCGCGCATTGTAACAGATGGCCTTGGCGTAGCCGTGCTCGGCTTCGTGACGGCAGCAGGAACGGGGGTGGTGGCATGGATCACGTCCCGTTGACCGAGGCGATCGATTGTCCCGTCTCAAGGGATCTGGTCCATGTCTCAGCTGATCTGGTCCGTGGAAAATCGGGACGGTGCTGCGGGTGATTGGCGATCCTGTGCCGTTCGGTAACTCATCGCTCCTGCTCGTGGGTGGTCCGGCGCGCCATCACAATCTGCTCGAACCCTGTCCGGGTGATCGTTTCGCTCGTATACCGGGTGACTCGGATACCGGGTGACTCGGAAGCTGCTCGCGGTCCCGGTGGTGCCGCTGCGCCCGGACACGGCCAAGGAGGCGGAATTGCTCGTGCTGCGGCACGAGAACGTGGTGCTGCGCAGGCAGCTCACGAGGCCGGTGCGCTACGAGCGTGCGGATCGGCTGTGGTTCGCAGTGCTGTCCTCGCTGATCCCCCGGCACCGGTGGGCGCGGGTGTTCCCGGTGACGCCCGCGACGCTGCTGGCGTGGCACCGCAGGCTGACCGCCCGGAAGTGGGACTACAGCAAGCGCAGACGCAAGCCCGTGCACATCGTCGTGCACGAGTACGACGTCGACAAGCCAGCGCACGCTCACGTCACCGGTAGCGGGGGCCGCGAGGTGAGGATCGGGCCGAACGGCCACCCCGTCGACGGCCAACCAGAGGTGTTGCTAGTTGACCAGTGAGGCCAGAGCGGTGGCGATGGCGGCGGCCAGAGTGAGGGTCGTGGAGAAGGCGGTGGCCGCACGGGTAAGGGCGGTGGGGTAGGTGGCATGGTCGCGACGGGCGAGATAGCCGGCCCCGCCCCCGACGAGGGCGGCAATCACGAGAGTCAGGGCGCAGGCGAGCAGGATCACGGCGTTACGTGCGGTCATGGCGTCGGTTCCCTCTCCGGTGAGACGGGCGTCGGTCTGATACCGAATCTCGCGAAGCGGGTGTTCGCCGTGGTGCGGGCGGTCGAAGATGAACAACGACGAACAGCGGCACGGGCAGGGGGCTGTGTGGATACGGACCGTTTCCGGGAGCCGGCGGATGCGCTCGCGGAGCTGCGCGCCCGGCTGAAAGCTGGTCATGCCGCGTGGGGCGGGACCCAGGTGCAGCTGGCTCGTCGCGCCGGTCTGGGCCGCACAGTCGTAAATCAGGCGCTCAGTGACTCCGCGCCCGCGCCGTCGGCGCAGACCGTGGCCGGGCTGGCGCGTGCCCTCGGTCTCGGCAAGGAGGTCCGGTCTCTACTGGATCTGCTGGCCACCGCCTCCGGGCCAGTCGAAAGTCCTGACGGCGTGGTGGGCCGGCCGATCGGTGACTGGGACCCCCACGATCTGGAAGTCCACCCGGCCGTGTACGCCCCCGCCGACGAGGAACGCAGCCGGGCGGGCGGCCCGCAGGGGCGAGGCCATGTGGCCTCTGTGCTGCCGAGCTATGTATCCCGCCCACACGATGGAGAACTGGCTGACCTCGTTGCTGCCGCCGCGAACGGGCACAGTCGGATGGCGGTGTTGGTGGGCTCGTCCTCGACGGGCAAGACCCGCGCCTGCTGGGAGGCCGTCCAGCCGCTCGCCCCTTTGGGATGGAGGCTGTGGCACCCCTTCGACCCCACCCGCGCTGAAGCGGCGCTCGCCGACCTCGCGCGCGTCGCTCCTCGCACCGTGGTCTGGCTCAACGAGGCTCAGCACTATCTCGGCGCGGGCCAAGGGCTCGGCGAACGCATCACCGCCGCTGTGCACTCCCTGCTCACCGACCTGAAACGTGCGCCAGTCCTGGTCCTGGGCACGCTGTGGCCCGAGTACGCCAACGCCTACACCAAACTCCCCAAACCCAGCCAGGAAGATCCGTACTCCCAGGTGCGGGAGCTTTTGACCGTGCGGCGGATCACCCTGCCCGACAGCTTCGATGCCGCCGCCACGGACGCCACCAGAGCCCAGGCGGAGGCAGGTGACCGGCAGCTCGCGCACGCTCTGAAGCGCGCGCGTGACGGGCGGCTGACGCAGTACCTGGCAGGGGCTCCGGAACTGCTGCACCGCTACAAGAGCGCCGCGCCGCCGACCAGGGCCCTGCTGCACGCGGCCATGGACGCCCGCCGCCTCGGAGCCGGCCTCCACCTGCCCCAGGCCTTCCTCGAACACGCAGCAGCGGACTACTTCACCGACGACGAGTACGACACCCTCGCCGACAACTGGCTTGAACAAGCCCTCGCCAGCAGCACCGATGCCGTCCACGGTAACCTCGCCCCCCTGCGCCGCATCCGCCCCCGCACCCACAGCACTCCAGCAGGAGCCGCGCCGGACCAACCGGCCTACCGGCTGGCCGACTACCTCGAACAGCATGGCCTCAATCAGCGCAAGATGCTGTGCCCCCCGGCCTCCTTCTGGCAGGCCGCACACGACCGCCTCACCCACCCCGACAGCCTCGCCGAACTCGCCGAGGCCGCCGCCAACCGGCGCCGTGACCGCTGGGCTTACCACCTCTGGCAGAAGGCCGCAGATGCCGGCAGCACCAGCGCCCTGATCAGTCTCGCCCTGGTACGGGAGAAGGCTGGGGACCAGGACGGGGCCGAACAGCTCGTCCGACAAGCCGCCGACGCCGGCGACGCCTCGGCCCCGAACTCTCTCGCCCGCTGGCGACAGTTGGTCGAGGACCAAGACAGGCTCGAACGGTTCGTCCGGCGACAGGACGAGGTCGAACGGCTTGCCCGGCGAGCCGCCGACACCGACGCCCCGAACGATCTCGCCGACTACGCCGACGCCCTGAACGATCTCGCCATCTACATCGACGCCCAGAACCAACTCGACCTGATACGCGAGGAGACCAGGGCCTGGCCCGAGACCGAGCAGTTCGCCCGCCGAAACGCCGACGCCGGCTACGCCGCCTCCATGATCGATCTCGACGCGAGGCGGGAGAACGGAGACCCGTGGCCGTACGGACTGGACCCCGATGGCACGCCATCCGCGCCCTGGGACCTCTTCACACAGCCACCTGCGGATATGTAGCAGCGGATCACGGCAAATATCACAGACAAGCTATGAGCGAATCTTTCCCTTGCCCAGCTCGACGCGCTCAGCTGCTCAATGTTCGGTGAGAACGCTCAACTTTGAGTGCGACAGAACAATCGACGTCGAGGGGCCAACCGACGAAATCAGCTGACCTGGAGCTTCGCCGACGGTCGGGTGGCGGATCCCATGCTTACCCGGCCCCTCGCCCGCCCGAAGTAGCTCGCCGCCCGCGGTACCCACGAAAGCCGCGGCGCAGCGCAAGGGCGCACCATATGAACGCTGCCGTCAGTGCGGCTGCGGCCGAGGCACCCAGCACCGGTGGCTCCGGCCGAAAGCCCAGTGAGAGCCGGGTGCCCATGAACGTGAGTATGACTGCGAGCACATCCGGCCCGTGGAGCGGAACCCTGGCGGCGACAGCCCGCAGCGCGGCTGCCGCCGTCAGACCGGTCGCGGTCCAGGCCACCAGGTACGGCCGCACCTGCCCCGGAGCGGCGAGCGGCATCCCGTACTCATCGGAGCCGAGACGGAACGACGCGTCGGCCCAGCCCAGGCCGACCCCGAGGATGGTGACGCCCGCCGCCCACAAGGCATGGCGCCATAGTGGACCAGGCCGCAGGGACTCTTCGTCGCTGTCAGAGCTCGCGCAGTTGTCAGGGCTGGAGAGGCTGGGCGATTCGGTCACGCCCAGGAAAACGCGGCCCGAATGCCGCAGGTTCCCACCCGAATCGCCGACCGATGCTTTCACGTCGACCGAGAAGCACCGCCGAGCTCTCGGTGCTGAGCCCGTCGCTCGTTTCGTCACCCCGCCCTCCGCATTTCGTCGGTTCCCCCGAGGTCGTGGCGATGGCCCTGGCGCCGGTCCCGACCCCGAAGGTCCTGTGGCGCAAGCCGCCCTTACTCGCGATCGCCGCGGTCCCGGGGACGGCGCTCGGCCGCCTCGGCAAGCCGTCGACCGCGTCGCCGGCGGCGTGGGCCACGGCAGGTGCCGCCATCCGGAAGTTGCACGACGCTCCGTTGCCACCGTGGCCCGGCCGGGGCCTTGACGAGTTGGCGACGGATCTCAAGGCCGAGTGCGAGTGGCTCGTGACGAACGGTGTCCTGCCCGCCGACCTGGTCACCCGCAACCGCCAAGTCGCCGAGGACGCGCCCCGGCCGTGGACTCCGGCGTCCACGCACGGCGACCTGAAGATCACACACGTGTTCATCGACGGCGACGAGATCACTGGCATCATCGACTGGTCCGAGGCGGGCCGGGGTGATGCTCTGTTCGACCTCGCCACCTTGACGCTCGGGAGGCCTCGGCGACGTCGTCGCCGGCTATGGCACCGACGTCGACCTCGACATGATCCACGTGTGGTGGTCGTTGCGAAGCCTGCTGGCAGTGCGCTGGCTGGTCGAGCACAGGGCTTCGCCCCGTACGCGCCGGGCTGTGGTCGACGTGTTGAGCTCCCGGCTGTGAGGCTGCGCGGGCCCGACTGCTACGAGTGCGTTCCGACGCATCGAACAAGCCAGCTCCTTGGGGCGCATCGCTTGCCCTTACTCACTCTGCTGCCCATGTCGCCGGGGCGTGCGGGGGTAACCGTGTCGGGGGCCGGCAGCTGCGAGGTGGCGTTGGGGTGTCAGGTCTCCTGGTGCCCAGCCGGTGCAGGACCGCTTCGTGCAGGCGGCCCCACACACCGGCTCTGGACCAGATCAGAAACCGCCGGTGCGCGGTCGTCTTCGACACGCCGAAGCACGGCGGCAACGCTCGCCAGGCACAGCCGCTGACCAGCACGTTGCTGGACGGCCGCCGTACGGACATACTCCACACCCGGCCGGCTGGGGCCCGGGGCTGGCGGTCAAGACCGCGACCTCGACATCGTCGTCCACTTCCTGCCGCTGGCCTTCGGCGATCTGCCGCGCCTACTCGACCGCGTACTCGTCGAACTCGGAGAGCAAGCCGTCCGCGTCATTCCGGTCGATGGTCTCAGGGCAGGCCGCCGCTTCATGGACTGACGGTGACGCCGAGGGGAGCCCGGAAGGACAGCAGATCCAGCATCGGGGGCTCGGTCCCATCTTCCTCCAGCCGCACTCCGGACAGGCGACTGGCCGCTACGCGCAAGGCCACGGCCGCTTCCGTGCGCGCCAGGGACGCGCCCGGACAGCGATGACGGCCGACGCCGAACGCGAGGTGGTGACGGACGTTCGTCCGATACGGGCGCATCCGCTCCGGGTGGGGGAATACCTCCGGGTCGGATCCGCTGCCCAACAGCATCAGCAGCAACTGCGCGCCGTCAGGGATGCTCACCCCGCCCAGTTCGGCGGAGCGGACGGTGACCCGGCGCCACGTAGTGACCGGCGGTTCACGGCATAGCACCTCCTCCACCCATGCCTCGGCCAGACCCGTCCGCCGCGGCACGTGCTGCCACAGACCCGGCTCGGTGAGCGCTCGCCGCAGCACCGTGGCGATGAGCTGCCCGGTGGTGGACTGTCCCGCGATGAACACGAAGAAGCACGCGGCCACCGCTGTCCCGATGTCCAGCGGCTCGCCGTCGGGCAAACGGTGGGAAGCCAACGCACCGATGAACGAGGTGGGCGGGGCGGCATCGCCGCGCACTGTGTCGGTCAGCCACTGGTGGAACTCGCCGACTAGCTCCGCCAGTTCTCGTTGTCTTTCGGGAGTGGGCCTGCCCCAGAACAGCTCCAGTGAGGCATCGCTCCAGCCGATCAAGGTGGCCGGAGCGACTCCCCGGATGCCGAGGAGCTCCATCAGTACCCGGCAGGGCAGCACCTGCGCGAACGAGCTGAACAGCTCGCAGCGACCGGTGGCCTCGATCTCCGACCGCGCGGCGTCGAGCAAGTCCTCGGCGACGCGCTCGATGACCGGGATGGCCGCGGCGACGCGCTCGGCGTTGAAGAATCGGGTCACCACGCGGCGCAGTCCGGGGTGGCTGGGAGTGCCGTTGTTGGCGAGCGCGGGTGGGAGGGTGAAGCCGGCCCAGGGCGAGAATCCGCAGAGCCGCCACCGGTAGGGGGTGACTGCGTGCAGAGCGTTGTCGGGACGGAAGGGGCACGGACGCCGAGCACCGCCGGGCGGCAGCCTCCTACGCTGGTCCCGGCGGTTCCGCTATGGGATGGGAAGGTGTGCGGGACCGGGGAAGCCACGGCCGGAAGCCAACACACCCAAGCGTGCCCCTGTCTCCGCTGTGCGCGGCATCACTCGATCAAACGGAGCCGGCTTCAGCGCTCGGCGCCGTCCTCGACGAGACGTCGCAGCGAGGGGAGCAGGGTGTCGATGTCCTGCCCGGTCCTGAACGCGACGACGGTGGTGCCACCGCCGGGCTGCGGTGAGGAGCCGGGCGCCGGAAAGAGTGCGAGCACCTCACGCATCGCCTCGTCCACCTCGGTGACCGGGTCGGACGACTCGCTCCGAAGCCAGCGACGCAGCACATGGTTGTGGGCGGCGACCACCGCGGCGGCCATGAGTTCGGCCCTCAGCGACGCCGGTTCCGTCGGGCCTCCCATCCAGTCGGCGATGAACTCCCGGAACAGTCGCTGATAGCGGCCCACACTGGCGATCTCCCGGTCACGCAGGGCAGCCACCTTGCTGGTGAGGGCATAGCGCCGCCTCGCCAGGTCGCCCTCCTCCACGTAGTGCAGCAGTACGAGTCGAACCGCGTCTGACACGGCGACCAGAGCGGTGCTGTGGCTCGAGGGCGCCAGCCGATCTCTGATCAACTCCAGGAGCCGGTCGTGGTCCGGGAAGATGACGTCTTCCTTGGATCGGTAGTTCCGGAAGAACGTCGTGCGCCCGAGTCCCGCTCGCTCGGCGATGTCGTCGACGGTCGTCTGCTCGTATCCGCGCTCGTCGAAGAGCGCGAATGCGGCGTCTGCCAGTCGGATCCGTGCAGGTGGCTTGCTCATGACCGCTCATCCTTCCCCGTCTCACCGCGCAGACGCCACTTGCCTCGCTTCGATGGGATCGAACACCGCATTGCGGGCATCGGGCGCCGAGTGACGCGGCGAGCCTTCCATCACAGACCACCCTTGGGACTAAGTCCTTTACTTTCGGGACTGGGTACCATAGCTTGTGAAACACGCCGCCACAGCGGTGCCGATGTCCTACAGCCGTGATCGGTGAGCCCTCGCCTCCCGTCGCGGGTCATTTCGGGACGGGGACGGAGAGGAACACCGTGCTCCATACAGCGATCGCAACCACGGATAGCGCTCCCGTCGAACGGGAGGTCGATCCAAGCGCGAGCCCACTCCCGGAGGCGGACTGCCCCACGCAGGTGCCGCTCGGTGGAGTGGGGGGTGGAGAGCTGCGCTTCCAGCGCTGCCGCTGGTGTCGGACCGCAGTCTTCCGCCGTCTGTTGTGTCCCGTCTGCGCCTCCACCGATCTCGCCTGGGAGCTCAGTTGCGGCACCGGGGTCATCCGTCATGTCCTGGCCATGGGCCGGAGCCCCGGGAGACAGTGCGCACTCGCCACCATCAACATGAACGAGGGATTCTGGCTGTGCTCCAGGGTCATCGGCGTGCCGCCGCTCACTGTGCGGGTCGGGGCCCCGGTGTGTCTGACAGAAGGCATCGAGTCCGGCCCTCAGGCACTCCTCTTCCGCCTCTGCGAGCCTCCACAGGCTCCGTGGCGATGAACGTCGAGGCAGCACGCCCACTTGCTCCAGCGACGTCTGGGGTGTGTACGTCCCCCACGACACCTTCTGACCTTGAGTTCGGCCCCGCAGGCCATTGCCCATCACCTCTGGAGTGCCTCCAATGATCCCTCCTGGCTGCCACCTGCCACGCTGCCCCCCAATGCCGACCGATTCGTTCCTGCCAAGAACGCTGAGACGCAAGGACGTAACGGTGCCCCCAGGCGCCGGTCTGACGGCCCCGCTTGACCAACCGGACACCCTCATTCCGGGTTCCCCGGTGCGGATGGCAGTGCCGTTCCCGCTCGGAAACTCATTCACAGCTGCCTCGGCAACCGGGCTCTTGCTCACCACCTGGCAAGTCAGCGGCGCCAACGCTCGGAAGGGAGCCGAGCAGTGAGCACCGAGCCCGCGCAGCCGGCCGACGTCGATATTCACACGACCGCGGGGAAGCTCGCGGACCTGCAGCGCCGCATCGAAGAAGCGACCCACGCCGGGTCCGCGCGCGCGGTGGAGAAGCAGCACGCCAAGGGCAAGCTGACCGCGCGCGAACGCATCGACCTCCTTCTGGACGAGGGGTCCTTCACCGAGCTCGACGAGTTCGCCCGGCACCGCTCGACCAACTTCGGCATCGACCAGAACCGGCCCTACGGGGACGGGGTCGTGACCGGTTACGGCACGGTCGACGGCCGCCCGGTGGCCGTGTTCTCCCAGGACTTCACGGTCTTCGGCGGGGCGCTCGGGGAGGTGTTCGGCGAGAAGATCGTCAAGGTCATGGACTTCGCGCTGAAGACCGGCTGTCCGGTCGTCGGCATCAACGACTCCGGTGGCGCCCGCATCCAGGAGGGTGTGGTCTCCCTCGGCATGTACGGCGAGATCTTCCGCCGCAACACCCATGCCTCCGGGGTGATCCCGCAGATCAGCCTGGTCGTGGGCCCGTGTGCGGGCGGGGCGGTCTACTCCCCGGCGATCACCGACTTCACGGTGATGATCGACCAGACCTCACATATGTTCATCACCGGTCCGGATGTGATCAAGACGGTCACGGGTGAGGACGTCGGTTTCGAGGCGCTGGGCGGCGCCCGGACCCACAACACCACCTCCGGTGTCGCGCACTACATGGCCGGGGACGAGAAGGACGGCATCGAGTACGTCAAGGCCCTGCTGTCCTACCTCCCCTCCAACAACCTCTCCGAGCCCCCGGCCTTCCCCGACGAGGCCGATCTGGAGGTCTCGGACGAGGACCGGGAGATGGACACCCTCATCCCGGACTCGGCGAACCAGCCGTACGACGTACGCAAGGCCGTCGAGCACGTGCTGGACGACAACGAGTTCATGGAGACGCAGGCGCTCTTCGCGCCCAACATCATCACCGGCTTCGGCCGGGTCGAGGGCCACCCGGTGGGCATCGTGGCCAACCAGCCGATGCAGTTCGCCGGCTGCCTGGACATCGACGCCTCCGAGAAGGCCGCACGCTTCGTGCGCACCTGCGACGCGTTCAACGTGCCCGTCCTGACCTTCGTGGACGTGCCCGGCTTCCTGCCCGGCACCGACCAGGAGTACAACGGCATCATCCGGCGCGGCGCCAAGCTGATCTTCGCCTACGCGGAGGCCACCGTCCCGCTGATCACGGTCATCACCCGCAAGGCGTTCGGCGGCGCGTACGACGTGATGGGCTCCAAGCACCTGGGCGCGGACCTCAACCTGGCGTGGCCGACCGCGCAGATCGCGGTCATGGGCGCCCAGGGCGCGGTCAACATCCTCCACCGGCGCACCATCGCCTCCTCCGACGACCCGGAGAGCACCCGCACCGAGCTGATCGCGGACTACGAGGACACCCTGCTGAATCCGTATATCGCGGCCGAGCGAGGCTACGTCGACGCGGTGATCATGCCCTCCGAGACCCGTCGCCACATCGTCCGCGGCCTGCGGACCCTGCGGAACAAGCGCGAAGCGCTGCCCCCGAAGAAGCACGGCAACATCCCCCTTTGACCCCACTGACCTCATGGACTTCGGAAAGGGCGGCCAATGGTGTTCACGGTCGTACGGGGCAACCCCACTCACGAAGAGCTGGCCGCCGCGCTCGCGGTGATCCAAGCCCGCACCGCAGCGGCCTCAGCCGTCCCTGCGACGCCGCAGCGACTGGACGAGTGGACTGTCAAAACCCGCAACATCTCGTGCAGCGCCCCTCCCCAGCCGGGCCCGGCGGCGTGGCGCAGCTCCTACTGGCCACGCTGAGGAACCCACGGGGCCCGCATCCGCGACGTCATCGCACAAGCACGGCGTACTCCCTGGCCCCGGCGGCCGGTGGGGTCCTCCCGCCCGGCTGACCATTCGAACGGAGAGACCATGAAGACTCCGCAACAGCGGACAGCTCGCGCCGGTGCCGCGCCGGTGCCGGGCACCCGTATCGCCGAGCCCAGGCTTGACGGCCACGACCGCGGCGCCAACGTCATCGCCCGGGGCCTGCGCGACACCGGCTACGAGGTCATCGACACCGGCCCGCACCAGGCCCCGGAACAGATCGTCGCCACTGTCGTCGCCGAGGATGCGGCACTCCCGGGTCTCTCCGTACTTTCCGGCGGCAATCTGACGCTCGAAACCATCGACCAACTCGACGCCGCCCCGAACCGGACCCTGGAGCCGACATGCTGACGAAGGTGCTCATCGCCAACCGTGGCGAGATCGCTGTCCGTGTTGCCCGTGCCTGCCGGGATGCCGGGATCGCGAGCGTAGCCGTCTACGCCGACCCGGACCGGGACGCATGTCATGTGCGCGCGGCCGATGAAGCCTATGCACTGGGCGGTGACACCCCGGCGGCCAGCTATCTCGACCAGGCCAAGGTCCTGGCCGCGGCCGCCGA
>NZ_JAGGLR010000013.1 GCF_017874715.1 Streptomyces iranensis
CGCACCCTGCTCGACGAATGGGCCTACCAGCAGCCCTACACCTCAGAAGCCGAACGCCAGGCCGCGTTCCCCGACTGGCTGGACTGGTACAACTATCACCGACCCCACACCGGAATCAGCGGCCACACCCCAGCCAGCCGCGTCACCAACCTCCCCGAACAGCACACCTAGGGCGTTCCCCGCCTGGTGGGGGTGGTCTCGTCCGTTATGCGCCTGGTGAGGTTGTCGACCGAAGCGATGTGGATCATTGTGTGAAGAACGAAGACCGGGACGCCCTGCTGACCGCACTGTACGTGAAGATCGACGACGAGTTGGAGGCGGAGCGATGGATGGGCTGCCCACCGCAGTTGAGCGATGCCGAACTGGTCACGCTCGCGGTCGCGCAGGCGCTGCTCGGCTTCCGCTCCGAGGCCCGGTGGCTGCGGTTCGCCCGCAAGAACCTCGCCGAGATGGCCGGCTGGGCCGGATACGGGTACTGCGCCTCCCACACCCGCTTCTTCTGGGGGCTGCGCCTGTACCTGGTGTGCACGCCGACCGGGATGCCGATCCTGTGGGCGCTGGCGAACCCGAAACTCGACGAACGCGAAGTGCTCCAGGCCATGCTCGACGTCGATGAAGACCTGGTCGCCGACCGGCCCGGACTGCTGATCATCGCGGACAAGGGCTTCGCCTCCAAGGAGTTCGAGAATGACCTGGTCATGCGTGGGGCCGAACTGCTGCGGCCCTCGTTCAAGCGGGAGAAGAAGCGCAAGGGCGAGGGCCTGCTCAAGTCGGTGCGGCAGCTGATCGAGTCCGTGAACGACACCCTCAAGGGGCAGTTGGACCTGGAGCAGCACGGCGGACGGACCTTCGAGGGCGTCGCCGTCCGTGTCGCCCAGCGCATCCTCGCCATGGCCGCCGCAATCGGGCGCAACCACAAGACCGGCGCCCCGAGCACGCGGTCGCTGGCCGCATTCGATCACTGAATACATCGGACTTATCCGTCTAGACCCGGCGAAGATCCGCTGATCGCCCGCCCAGCCAGCTGATCACGAAGGGTGCCCGGGACGATCCACCGTCCCGGCCACCTTGCTGTTCCGGCCTCGTTCGTCACGGCCGCCGCCCGGACCGGACGGAACCGACCCCTGGCCGGGGGGCTCCTCCGCTGCCCCTGGTCGACCTCTCGGCGAGGTCGGTACGGGGTGTGTGGGCGGGGGTCGGGAGGGCGCGGCCGCCGGTGGCGATGGCGCTCTCCTCGGCGAGTCGCTCCGTGCTGGTGGTCGTCTTGAGCGGCTTCTCCTCGATGAACAGGACGACGATCAGCGCCAGTAGGGCGAACGGGGTGGCCCAGAGGAAGAGTTCGGCGGTGGCGGTGCCGTAGGCGTTCTCCACGAGCGCACGCAAGGGGGCGGGTAGGGTCGTCGGTTCGGGGACACCGTGCCCGGCTCCGCCTCCCGGCGTGTCACCTCCCGCCGCGCGGCCGGCGGACAGTTCGGTGGCGACGCGGTGGGCGAGGACCGCCCCGAGGACGCTGGTGCCCACGGTCCCGCCCATGCTGCGCGAGAAGGACAGGACGGAGGTGGCGCTGCCCAGAGTGTTGGCGGGCACGTCGTTCTGCGCGGCGAGGACCAGGTTCTGCATCAGCATGCCGACGCCGGTCCCCAGGACGGCCATGTAGACGCTCAGCAGAACGAAGGGCGTGTGGGATCCGATGGTGGACAGCAGGGCGAGGCCGGCGGTCATGAGGACGGTGCCTGCCACGAGGTACCGCTTCCACCTGCCGGTCGCGCTGATCCGGTGTCCGGCGAATGTGGAGGCGGTGAGCGATCCCAGGATCAGCGGCAGGCTCATCAGACCGGCGGTCGTGGGCGACTTGCCCATGGCCACCTGGAAGAACTGTGAGAGGAAGACGGTGCCGCCGAAGAGGCCGACACCGGCCAGCAGGGAGGCCAGGCTGGTCAGCGCCACGGTGCGGATGCGGAAGATGCTCAGCGGGATGATCGGCTCGGCGGCCCGGGACTCGACCCGGACGGCAGCCGCCAGCAGCAGCGTTCCGCCACCGACCAGGGCGGCCGTCTGCCAGGAGAACCAGTCGAACGTGCTGCCCGCCATCGAGACCCAGATGAGCAGTGGGCTGACACCGGCGACGATCAGGAAGGCACCGAGCCAGTCGATCTTCGCATCGCGGCGGACGTGCGGAAGGTGCAGTGTGCGCTGCAGCAGCGCGATGGCAAGGAGCGCGAACGGCACGCCGATGAAGAAGCACCACCGCCAGCCGAGCCAGGAGGTGTCCACCAGGAGGCCGCCGATCAGCGGGCCGGCCACGGTGGCGCCGGAGAAGACGGCGCCGAAGACGCCGGAGTACCTGCCCAGCTTCCGCGGGGGGATGACGGCCGCCATCACGACCTGCGTCAGTGCCGTGAGTCCGCCTGCCCCCAGGCCCTGCACCACCCGGCTGAAGATCAGCATGCCGGCACCTTGGGAGAACCCGGCCACGAGCGAGCCGACCACGAACAGGCCCAGCGATATCTGGAGGAGCAGCTTCTTGCTGTAGAGATCGGACAGCTTGCCCCACAACGGAACGGTGGCCGTCATGGCCAGCAGCTCCGCGATGATCACCCAGGTGTACGAGGATTGGCTCGCCCCCAGCTCGGCGGTGATCCGGGGCAGCGCGTTGGCCACCACGGTTCCGGCGAGGATGGCGACGAACAAGCCGGCCACCAGTCCGGAGACCGCCTGAAGTACCTGCCGGGGCGGCATCGTCGTCGCTTCCGGCGTCGTCGCGGGCAAACCGTCGGTAGTCACTGAGTCTTCCAATCAAGGGCAGCAGATGGCGTACTCATGGGGCACCGAGCGCTACCTGACGGCGATGCGCCGAGGGATCGGGGTGGCATCCGATCCGGCGCCGGTGGACCGACCTGCCACCCCGGCCTGTGCCACACCCGGCGAACAGTGGGTCCGGCAGAGTCGTTGCTCGCTCATCCCAGGCCCGACGCGATTGCTCACCTGCATGGAATCGGCCGTGGTCGCTCCGCGGTGCGGACGCGTGTGCCGGACGGGCCGTGGGGGCCCGTCCGGCACGGACGAGGAGTGGAAGCCGTCGTCAGGTGCGCTTGGCGGGCAGCAGTCCGACGGCCTTCAGTCGCTTGTCGGAAGCCCGGGCGGCCCAGGCGACGGCCAGGAAGCCGACGGCGAGGAGCGGGTAGCCCATAGCGATCTTGGCGAAACCCAGCGAGCCGACCTCGTCGGCCTGGTAGAGGTACTGCTGGACGGCGAACCGGGCGCCGAAGATGGCGGCCAGCACCAGGGTGGCGATGTCGTAGTAGAGCCGCGAGCGCTTGTCCGCCCGCCAGACGGTGCCCTTGCCGGTCGCCGAGTTCCAGATCAGGCCGGCCAGGGGCCAGCGCAGCACCACGGAGAGGACGAAGGCGACGGCGCCGGCCAGGCTCGCCCAGATGCCGATGAGGAAGAAGTCCTTGGCGGATCCCGTGTACCAGGAGATGCCGGCGGCGATGGCCACGCCGAACACGCCGCCGAGCGCGGGCTGGAGCGACTCCTTGCGCGTCAGCCGTTCCACCGCGATGCCCAAGGCGACGAGGAGGGCGGCGAGGATGCCCATCTTGAGTCCACCGGCGTTGTTGGCGATGACGAACACCACGGCGGGCAGCGCCGAGAAGATGACCCCCTTGGTGCCGCCCGCCTGCTCGAGCGCCGACTTCTTCTTCCGTTGGCCGGCCGTCTGCACGTCGGTCGCCGACTCCTGGGGCCTGGTGGTCTGCATGGTGATCAGCTCTTCCGGGTTTATCTGGGGGGACGGGGTGTCACTAAATGCCATTCTGGCGGTAAGTGACGCGAGAGGCTATCCCGTGTGCCGTGATCTGGGTCACACTCGACGAAGTCCCTGGTCAGCGAGTCGCCCTTCGTTACCTACGGCGGCGCGGTCCGTACGGCGGTTCGGCGATCGCCGTCGACCTGTCCCGGGTTGGCCGGCTCGCTCAGTTCCGATGTCCGAAGGCCCGCGCGAGTGCGCCGGGGACGACGGTGAGGGTCAGGCGCCCGGCGGTGCGTCGGCTTCGGCCGCTACGCCCGGACGCGGCGGCAGCCGATCACGGGCTCCATCGATTGATTGACCCCATCTCAGGGCTCTGACCCGCACCGGCATTGATCAGCTAACGTGCGAGGGCACACGTGCCGGCGGTACGTGATGCCCTGATGAGCCCGCGGCCCCTCTCGCGGCTACGGTCCGGACCGGAGGCTGATGCTCAGCTTCCGCATCCCAGGCCAACGGCTCAGCACGTGGATCAGATGTGGGACGCGTACCACGCCGGTCGGCTTGGCACGGTGGTTGCCGCGCTTCCTGCGCTTCCCCGCTATGGCCTGGGGCCATCCGACTCAGACGCGTGTACCAGGCGATGCATATACGCACATCGCTACGTGCAGGGAATCTACGCCGTGCCCATCGACGCCCTCCGCGCGGGCCGGGTGGGGTGGGTCCGGTGCTGCGTGGAGCAGCGGTTGCAGGCGGCGGAGGACGTCGAGCTGGGCGGGGTTGTAGAGGTCCTCGATAGCCTTGCCGATCGTCTGCGCGGCGAAGTGCGCGCCGCCCGGGGCGTCGGCGTGGGCGTTCCGCAGCCCGGGGTGCTCCGCGTGGAGCGCGCGGACGTAAGGGGCAGTGCGCTCGGCCAGATCCTGGCGGGTCTGTTCGTCGGCGTCGGCGGGCAGGGCGGCGAACTCCGATGCCAAGGGATAGGTGGGACGGCTTCGCAGCAGCTCGGAGTAGGCCCGCAAACCCTGTGGGCCGAGGATTCGGGTCATGACGACGATGAATGAGCGGTCGACGTCGGACAGTTGCGCTTCTGCGGCGGCCGGGGCGAACTCGGATGGCAGGTCGGTCGTCGCGGCTTGGCGCAGGATGAGGCCGAGTTCGATGCGAGCCTGTCGGAGTCGTTCGATGGTGGCGGCGAGTTCGGTGTCGAGAGCGCGCAGGGCTTCCTCGGGTTGGTCGTCCAAGTCGCCCATTGCGGCGATCTGGGACAGGGAGAACCCGAGGTCGGTCAGGCGTTTGATGCGCAGCACCCGGATGAGGTGAGTGACGCCGTACTGCTTGTAGCCGTTGGCGCGTCGTTCTGGCTCCTCGAGCAGACCGACCTCGTGGTAGTGGCGTACCGCCCGCAGGGTCGTGCCTGCGATCTCGGCGATCTCGCGGGTGCTCCAGGCCATTGATCGTTCCCGTGTTTCGAAAGCGGCTCCGTCGACGCGGCCACGCCGACGGGGAGGGTGTCGCGCTTGAGCCGCCGTGAAAGGAGTGTCAGCGGGCGTGCTCAGCGCGCGGAAGGCGAGCGGGTGGACACACTCATGCGCGAGGTGGCTCGGCGCAGGCTTCGGCCAGTACGGCGCCCATCTCCGGGACGAGTCCGGCGACGGGGGTGTGAGTCAGCTCCGTCATCCGGAGCCGCCCGCCGACGGCGACGACACCCAGAACGTGTTCGCCTCGCAACTGGGTGATCTGCGCCGGGCCCCACAACGCGGAGAGCGCGTTCCCGCTCCGCCGACTCGGGTGCGCGACCCCGAGGTTGGTGATCTGGATGTCGGCCTCGGTGGCGGCGGCCATCATCGCCTCGGCGTCGTCGCCGCTCGATGGGCAGTGTTCCGCGAGAGCCGCGGAACCGGCCTTGAGCGCGTTCGGTGTGCGCTGACGGGAGAGCGAGGCGCGGGAGTGACGAGCAAGCGTCCAGAAGTCGTGCGCGTCGTGCGCGTCGCTCCCCGTCCGGGCGCCCGTGAACCGGACCACCACTTCGTCGGGCAGATCGACCGCACGGCGCAGGTCCACCGGGCTCAGGACCCGCACGAACTCGCGCCCTCGTCGGTGGAGTACCACCGTGGCGGCGGCGCAGAGCGCGGCATGCACCGAAGTGCGCTCAAGACGGCAACGGCGGACAAGGCGCGTGGTCAGTCCCTGATCCAGGGCGAGAGCGTCGACGTGCGGGGTGCGCCCGGAGAAAGGCGTGAGCTCGCCGACGGCGTTCATGCGCGCGTCCTCCGCCGCGGGCGCGCTGGTCGTCGCGTCGCCGGTGTCCGCCGCCCCGCTGACGTGGGCGAGGAGTTCCTCCTGCGCCTGTGGGACGGTGCCCGGCGGCAGCTCCTCACCGCCCAGGGCCGCCACCAGGTCCAGCAGGGCCCGCAGGCCGCCGACGCCATCGGCGATCTGGTGGGCGAACGTGAGCACGACGGCGCACCCCGACTCCCGTGGGATGAGCGTGGCCCGCGCCAGGGGCCCCGGCGCCGGGGGTATCGGCCGCGTCTGCTCGACGGCGACGACGGATTGCCACGGAGTGCCGTGGGCGGCTACCTCAACGGGGATCGCGCCTTCAGAAACCCGGAACACGGCCTCGGGCGCGCCGTGATCAACCGCGACCCCGAGCAACGGATGCCGATCCTGCAGCGCCGCCAGCGCCGACGCCAGCGTGGTCGCCGATACGCGCCGATTCACCTCGGCGACCAGGGAGAACTGGAGCGGGTTGCGGCGCATGTAGAAGTCGATGGTTCGCTCGCACGCGCCCAGTGTTCGAACGACGTGGCCTCGGCTCATGGTCATCCTCGTGTTGTCCCTTCTCGTCCTGGAGGTCGCCGGCCCGGAGTCGTGGCGCGGGGGTGCAGGCTCTGGTGCGTCTGTCTTTCTCAGGGGGTGCGGCCGGGGCAGACCGATCCGGCGGTCTGCTGTCCGCCCAGGTGGCGGGCGAGGAAGCGGTCAGCGGTGCGGAACATGTCGATGGTGTTGTCCGGGTTCACGAAGCCATGGCCCTCGTTCTGTTTGACCAGGTACTCGACCTCGACGCCACGGGCGCGGAGCGCGTCGACGATCTGATCGGACTCGGCCTTGACGACGCGGGGGTCGTTGCCGCCCTGGACCCCCATCAGCGGTGTGCGGATCTGGTCCACCCGGCTGATCGCGAGCGGGCCCACAGCTTCGCCTCCTGCTCCGGGTCGCTTGGATCGCCGGCGTGGAGGTACCAGTTGTTGATCAGGTGCGGCTTAACGAACTCCGGCACCGTGCGCAGGAAGGTGACGAAGGCGGAGATGCCGCAGAAGTCGACGGCCGCGGCGAAGACGTCGGGGGTGAAGGTGACGCCGACCAGGCTGGCGTAGCCACCGTAGGAGCCGCCGAAGATCGCGACCCGGTCCCGGTCCGCGTACCCCTTCCGGACGGCCCGGTCGACCGCGTCGATGAGGCTGTCGTGCATCTTCCCGGCCAGCTCCCCGATGCCCGCCTTGACGAATGCCTTGCCGTAACCGGTCGAGCCGCGGAAGTTGACCTGAAGCACCGCGTAGCCGCGGTTGGCCAGTAACCGCACCACGGGGTTGAACCCCAGCCATCCCGGTACCACGGTCCGCCGTGCACCAGCGGCAGCCCGGCCGGCTCGGCCCCCGTGGGCAGGGTCAGGTACGAGAGGAGGGCCAGTCCGTCGCGTGCCAGGACCGTGATCGGTGTCATGGGGGCGAGGACCTCGGGACCCAGATGCGGATACGGCCTGAACGGCAGCCGGCTCTCCCCCGTGGAGTGGTCGTAGTAATAGGTGACACCGGGGTCGCGGTGATGGGTGAAGGCGACCACCCACCGCTGCCCGCTCACGTCGGACGACAGGGTGGACAGGTCGCCGTCGGACAGCTTCTCCAGGTTCTCCAGCACCGCGCCGAAGTGCGGGTCCAGCGGGTGGATCACCTGCCGCTCGCCGAGGTAGTGCCCCCCGAGCAGCTCTCCGGTCCGCCGGTCGCGGATGAGCGGCGACGGCAGCGACGGGGAAACGGCGGAACGTGTGTCGAGGTCGAAGAACGGGTGGCTGTCGACCGGGGTCTCCTCGCCCGTGACCAGGTCGAGCCTCGCCAGCCGGGTCAGGTCGCTGTCCCGGTTGGAGCCGATCCACGCACCGGTACCGTCCGGGGTGAGCTGGAACGGCTGGACGCCCAGCGGGTAGTCGGCGCCGTCGAACGTGATGACCGGGCACAGTGTCCCCGTCCCGGCCTCCCACCGCGCCAGCTCGATGTCACCGTCAAGCGTCCAGGTATGGGTGTACAGCTCCCCGTCAGGCGTGCACAGCCACCCGGCGACCTGGCCGGGGTTCTCGGCCAGCATCGTGAGGTCACCGGTGGCGATGTCGAGCCCGAAGAGGTCGAACTCCGTGAGCTTCCTGCGGTTCAGACTCAGGATCGCCTTGCCCGGCCGCCTGACCTGCGGTTCGAAGCCTATGATCTTGGCACCGGGGAAGGGGGTGAGATCGACCGCCTCGGCATCCGGGTTCTCCAAGTCGACCCGGTAGAGGTGCCAGTTCTCATCTCCGTCGCCGTCCTGTTCGTAGAGCAGCCACCGCGGATCGTCGGTCCAGTGGTAGGCATGCACGCTGCGGTTGTCGTCGGTGGTGACACAGTGCGCCTCCTCATCCGAATCGACGCTCTCCACCCAGACGTTCAGTCGTTCCCGCCACTGCGCCAGGTAGGCGATCCTGGTGCCGTCGGGCGAGATCGAGGCCCCGGTACGGACGGGCGCGCTGAAGAAGTCCTCGCCAGCGAGGTGCGCCACCTCGTGCGGAATGGCGGACATGCGGATACTCCTTCTGGTTTCAGCTCAGCTCAGCTCAGTTCGGCGCCGTGCGGTTCAGCGCGGTTCCGTTCAGGCGATGGGGCCGCCGACGACTCCACCGGTGGCTGTGCGGATCGCGTGGGCGATGCGCCGGGCGACGGCCGTCATGTCGGTGAACGGCGTGAGTTCGGCGCCGGTGAGGACGGCGGCGCCGATGTGCGCGTCCAGGACCCGCACGACCGCGGCGGCCGCCGCGGCGTACATGCGCCCCTCCAGATCACCGGCCGGGCGGTCAAGACGGTCACCGATGATCACGCACATCTCGCGTTCCACCTGGTCGTAGGCCATCAGCCAGACGGTGCGGAGCGCCGGCTCGGTGTCGGCGAGCCGAATCATCTTCATCGCGAGCAGGTTGTCGACGGGCGGTGGCTCGTGACTGATCCTGGTCAGTTCCGTCGCCAGATGGTCGTCGAGGGACTTGTGCCGGGGCCAGCTGCGCATCAACGACACCAGGGTGACGACACCCTGCATGATGACCGGTTCCGCGCAGCTCTCCTTGCTGCGGAAGTGCCGCCAGATGGTGCGCGTGGACAGGCCCACCGCTGCCGCGATCTGATCGCCGCTCGTAGCGGCCACCCCCTGCTCCCAGAACAGGCGCGCCGCCTCCCGGGAGATCTCCAGCCGCAGCCGCGCACGCCGCTGCTCGCTCATCCCCCTCCACCGCCCTTTTTCGTCGTCATGGCGGTCCACCTCCTCCCGTTCTGTCATTAAGCGATATCTTGTCACTAAGTGACCCGATCATGCAAGGTGGACCTGAAGACCTTCGGTTCCGGTGAGGCCGGCTGCGCTACAAGGCCGCCGGCGACACCCTCGGTCTGGATCTGCTGAACAACCCCGCGCTGGTGGAGACCAACTCCGCGGCGGCCTGAAAAGTCGGCCCCTGGTACTGGAACATCCAGACCGGCCCCGGGAACATGACGCCGCCGCACGACACCACGGCCGGCGGTCCCGGCTTCGGCGAGACAATCCGCTCCATCAACGGCGCCCTGGAATGCGGCGGCGCGAGCCCCGCCCAGGTGCGGAGCCGCATCGATACCCACCAGAAATCCACCCTGAGCAAGGGGACTGGATCCGCCAGGCCGAGGCCGACGTCGGCGAACGCGACGACCTGCTCACCACCGCCGAGCGTGGGAAGCTGACCACCCTGCGGAAGAGAATGCCCAGCTCAAGCCGGCGAACGAGGTTCTGCGGACGGCCTCGGCCTTATTCGCGGCCCAGCTCGACCCGACCCGGCCCAGGTGAGAGCGCTCCTCGACGAGCACCCACACCTGCAGTCGAGCCCGTACTCCGGGAACCCGAACGACGCCGCCAGGACGCCGAACCGACCGGCAGGATCCGCCAGGACTCCGGCGCATCTACAACTCACCACCCGTCCACACCATCCTCAGGCGTGAGGGCATCCAGGTCGGCAGGAAGCGGCTCGAACGGCTCATGCGCCAAGCCGGCCTGGCCGGGAACAGCCCCCGCAGAGGCAAAGGCTTCACCCGCCACGACCCGGACACAGACCTCGCTCCCGACCTTGCGCAACGCGACTTCACGGCACCCGCGCCGAACCGAGTGCGGGTCACCGACCTGATCCGCCGCATCCAGACACGGCTCGGCTACCTCAGCCCGATCGAGTTCGAGGAGAAGCACCAGCGCTGACCAGGCAACGGCCGAACCAGTAAACCTGAAACCACGTCAACCCTCCCTGACCAGCTAATCAGCCACACCCGCACAGCGGGGGAACCCCAGCATGCTCACCGTCTTCATTTGCCCGTTGTTGATCTGCACCACCGGAGGGCCGCCGCCGACGATGTCCTTCGGCACGGGGCTGGTGCAGGTGGGCCGCGTCTTCGCGGCGTCCACCTCGTGGGTGGTCCAGCCCTGGAACATCAGCAGGCCGAACATGACGGGCAGGCTCAGCGAGAGGGGCAGCCAGTGCGCGCGCGGGTCACGGTCCGTTGGTCGGTGATCCGGCCTTGTCCGCTTCGCTCACCGGCTTCAGTGCCGCAGGTCGTTCTCTTCCCGCAGGTGCGACAGCTTCTCGGGGTTGCGCACCGCGTAGAGCCCGGTGATCAGGCCGTCGTCGATGCGCACCGCCATGACGGTGTCGATCGCGCCGCCGCAAGACCAGGCTCGTCCCGCTCAAGCACCGGCGGGAGGGCGAGTACCGCGATGTGCTGGTGGCGCCGTTCATCGTCGAGGAATTTCATGGGCATGAGGCCATGTGGCGACCGATCCCTCTTGAGTTCAGGACAAGGCCGGACGGGCATGGGTGCTCGAGGTCTTCTTCGCGCCGCGGGATCGCGGGAAGGGCGTCATGCCCACGGCCACCGCCTACGCGTACCACTTTCGGAAGGCGCAGATCGTGGCCGGCATCACCAAGCCCGACGGGACCGCGAAGTACACCCCGCACTCGCTGCGGCACTTCTTCGCCTCGACCGCATTGGCAAACGGCGTACCGATCCACGAGGTCTCGCGCTGGCTCGACCACAAGTCGATCAAGACCACCGTGGACATCTACGGTCACCTGGTCCCCGAAGCGTGGGACCGTTGTCGGGACGTCATGCAGAACGCCATGTGCCCGGCTGTGACAGAGTCGCAGGCGTCTGCCTCCGCAGCGTGACGTACTGGATGTGCTGGATGAGTTCCGGCGGTGCTGGATCGGTGCTGGATGCGATCAGCGTGACCGACGTTTTTGCAGGTGGGAGCGCTGCACTGAATGTTCCGCTTCAACGTGTAGCGGCTGGCATATCGCCACGTCGCTGATCTTGCAAACATGCAGGTCAGGCAGAGCCTGGCTGTTCGGAGTCGGGCCCTTTGTCTTTTCCCGTGCTGGGATGGTGCTGGGATAGCTGACCCCACGTCAGCTGACATCATCCCTGGCCACCCGTACCGCGCTGGGATCGTGCTGGAATGTTGTGGGGACGCCGGTGCTCGGTCGCGCACTGTCCAGTGTCTGGCAGCAGGGAGTGCACGGACCAGCACCCTTCCCTTGGCGACGCTCGGCGGAGGACGCGGTCAGCCTGTCACCCGGGAGGGCTGGAGCAGGTTGGAGTTCAACCACAGGACGCACTCTGCGAGAGCATTCGAGCCGCCCGGTCGGGATCTCTGGCCCTGCCGCAGGTGTCGGAGTTCGCGCGCCATAGGTTTCGCAGCGGCGGCGCGCCTCGACCGGTGCCACGGTGGATGTATCACAACGGCCATGTGGGCAACCGCGATTGCCCTTCCCTGGCCTCTGTTACGGTGCCCGGTGATCGACGATCACAGGGGGGCGGATGGGGGCGGTCACACGGTCGAAGGCTGAGCGGCAGCGTCAAGCGCAGATCCTGCGCTTTTGGCGCGCTGTGGAGTACTTCAGCCCACCGAAGGTCGACCCGGCGAATCCGCGTAAGAACCTCTTCCCTGTGGGGCCGAATCGCCCACTGCCCTGGGAGCCTGACTCCGTGATCAGCCGGACTCAGTCCCGGCCGAGCCTCGTGTGGCAGCACACGGTTTACGCCGGGATCTTCGCGGTCGACAAGGTGCGTGACGTCTTGCTGCAGGCGTTCCGTGTTCCGGAGCCCGAACAGGACTTCGATGGCCGGATCGGCGGGGACAGCGCCGTGCTGTGCTTCACCGTGAACCAAGACGGGCTGCTGATCAAGGACAGTGTCACCTTGTCTTCGTGCGCCTGGGCAGTCGGACAGACCCTGGAACCCGGGCCGCACAGCGACCAGTGGCTCACCGGCTTCGACGAGCACAGCACGTTTCTGCTGCAGCGGCTGCTGGACCTTGGCGAGGGGAGGATCGAAGTCGATCGCCAGCCCGTGGCCGGCCCTGCGTCGCCGCAGCTGGGGCTTGGCCCGGTCGCGGGGCTGATGTCCCGCCTCGTCGTCAGCGCGGCGGAGGGCGGGCTGGGAGCGGCGGCCGGTGCGGTGGGTGCTGGGCTGGGTCCCGTGGCGGGGGCGGTGGCCGCGAAGGTGATCGAGCAGGTCGGCGGTGACTTGATCGATTCCGCTGCTGCCCGGCTCACCGACCGCACCCCGGGCGACAGCGCAGTATCCGGCCAAAGTCTGGGCAGCGGTGAAGTGGAAGAAGCGGAGCAGCACGAGGCGGAGCCGGAGGGGCCTCCGCCCGAGGTGGGCACAAAGGTCCTGGATGTGTTTGACCTGGCGGCCATCACCCGTTGGGTGGCCGAGCAGCTCGGCGTCGCCGAGGCCCTCACACCCAACGCGATCCGTATCAAGAGCTATCAGGTTGCGGCCCGGCATGCGGATGAGGCGGGCGGTGATGTCTTCCTCAACAGCTTCTACGCCGACGATCTGGAACGGGTCGCCGGTGTCCTTGAGGCTGGCCAGGCCGGCACCGCCCTGCTGGATTACCTGCGGGCTGAGGCGGATCTGGATGCGATGAACCGCTTTGACGTGCGACGCCTGCCCGAGATCGTGCTGGAGAGCGTGCAGCCGTCGAGCATGCCCTTGGGCCGATGGCTGGCGGATGCCGACAAGCCGCTGGTGCTCAGCCAGCAGTTTGCGGTCAACCGCATCCTGGCGAGTCTCGGGAAGGATGATGGCCGCGGCCTTTACGCGGTCAATGGACCGCCCGGAACCGGCAAGACGACCATGCTGCGCGACCTGATCGCGGCACTGGTGGTCCAGCGGGCCGAACGGTTGGCGGCCTTGGAGCGGCCGGAGGACGCTTTCGCCCGAAAACAGCGCACCTGGCGCACGGAGGAGACCGCTGGCAAGACCTACCCGCGCACCATCCATCCCTTGATCCCCGAACTCACCGGCTTCGAGATCGTGATCGCTTCGTCGAACAACGGAGCGGTGGAGAACGTCACCCTGGAAGTTCCCGGAGCACGCGCAATCGGCGGCGCATGGCAAGGATGCGCCGACTACCTTGCTGGCCCAGCCAGCCTGGCACTGGAGGAAGATGCCTGGGGGGCGATCGCCGCGCGCCTGGGACGGCGCAGTAATCGGTCAGATTTCGTCCAGCGCTTCTGGTGGGGCGAGCAGCCCAAGGGCAACAGCCGGCCAAGGCCGGAAGCGAGCGAGGACCGCCCGCTCCTGGGCCTCCACAAGATTCTGCAGCTGCAGGGCAATCACCCTTCTGCCTCCTCACAGAACGCCCAGAGCGCGAGCACTGATGCCGACGCGGCGCCGCCGTTGGGGCAAGAGACCTGGGCGCAGGCGGTCCAGCGCTTCACCCAGGCCCGCAGCCGCGTGCGCGCGCTGGCCACAGAGCGGCAGAAGATCGCGGATCTGCTCACTCGGCTCGCTGGCCCCGATGCTCTCCTGGATGAGCTGGTGGCCCGGGAGTCCGGAGCCCGTGACGCGGTGCTGCTCTTGCAACAGGAGCAGCAGCGCGTCGAAGTCGTACTTGCCGACCACCGGGAGGAGCATGTCCGGTGCCAGGAAGCGATGTCCGCCGAGCGAACGCGGCTCGACCTGGCCGAAGCCGCGGTCCGCCACGGCGAGGAAGGCGTCAGGACAGCGGAGTCGGCACTCCACGCCCACCACGCGGGCAAACCCGGCCTGATCAGAAGGCTGGTCACCCGCGAGCCCATGCGGCGCTGGGAGGCCGGGCGCCTCCCCGTCCAGGCGGATGTGGACGCCGCTGACGTCCGTCTCTCCGAGTTGCAATCTGTACGTGCCGCACGGCACGCCGCTTTGCGTACCGCCCAGGGAGATCTAGACCAGGCACTATCCGCCATTGTGCGCGCCCAGGCCCGGCTGACCGCGTGCGAGCAGGCTTGCGCGCGGCAGGTCACGACAACCGTCGAGGCCGGACAGCAGGTGGCCCGACGGCGCCGCGAGCGGGAAGCCGAGCAACGCCGGCTGGCCACGGCCAAGGAGCGGTGGGGCGACCGGGTGCCGGGAGCCGAATGGCAGGCGGCCCTCGACGACCGTCAGGCGATGGAGGCGCGCGAGCAGTCAGCGCCCTGGATGGACGCCGCATTCGCAGAGGCACGCTCGGAACTCTTCCTCGCGGCCCTGGATCTGCACCGCGCGCTGCTGGCTACCGCGCCCGAGCGTATGCGCAGAAATCTGCAGGCCGTGATGGAGGTGGTCAAAGGCCAGGCGCCGGCGGACCTGGACGCTGAAACAGTGCTGGCCGCCTGGCAGTTGCTGTTCCTGGTTGTCCCTGTGGTCTCGACGACCTTCGCGTCGATGGGCCGTATGTTAGCTCAGCTGGGCAGCGAGGCCCTGGGCTGGCTGTTCGTCGACGAGGCTGGCCAAGCCGCCCCGCAGGAGGCGGTTGGCGCCCTGTGGCGAGCCCGCCGCGCCGTCGTCGTCGGTGACCCGCTGCAGCTCGAACCTGTGGTCACTCTCCCGTGGACCGGCCAGCAGCGCCTGGCCGGACACTTCGCGGTGGACCGGCAGTGGGCCCCGGCCGCCGCTTCCGTCCAGGCCCTCGCCGACCGCCTCAACCCGTACGGCACCTGGCTGAAGGACCAGGACGGCGAGGACATCTGGCTCGGCTCACCCCTGCGGGTACACCGCCGCTGCGATCGCCTGATGTTCGACATCAGCAACAAGATCGCCTACGACGGGATGATGGTCTACGGAGTGCATCGGGACCAGGACGACTTCCCGCTGGCGCAGCGCAGTGTGTGGTGGGACGTCCGCGCTCTGCCGGGCGAGGAGAAGTGGAACCCCGAGGAAGGAAGGGCCCTGGAAGCCACCCTTGACCGGATCCGCACCCGCATTGACGAGGAGATCCGGCAGGAGAGCCTGCACAGTGGCGAGGCGTTCCAGGCCGGCGCGCAGGGAGGCGACCATGCCGCAGCGCGAAAGCGCCGTCTGAACGATTCCGTCTTTGTCATCAGCCCGTTCCGCGATGTCGTCCACGGCCTCGGCAAGGTTGTGGGCAGGACTCTCACCTCCAAGCGCTACGGCACGGTGCACACCACGCAAGGCAAGGAAGCAGACATCGTGATCCTGGTCCTGGGCACCGGCGCCGGCCAGGTGGGGTCTCGGAACTGGGCCGCTCAAAAGCCCAACCTCCTCAACGTCGCGGTCACCCGCGCCCGTCGGCGCCTCATCGTCATCGGCGACTTCGATGCCTGGTCGCGACACCGCTACTTCAAGGACCTGGCGCGGCACGAGCTGATCCACAGATGGTCCCCGGAGCGCTGAGCTGACGCCTTCTTCTCCCCGCAGCGCGGCCAGCATGGTCCCCAAGTCGGTGGACCCATCCCGCTTGAGGTTGGCTGCCAGGGGCCGCAGCTCCTAACTCGCCCTGCAGGCACTACCATTGGGTACCAATCCCGACTTTCACACCCTGGACGTACCCGTCGCGGTGATGGAGGCGGGGTGGCATCCTGGTGGCCGCGCTGACAGTGTCCCGGCTGGGCGGCGTGCGATGTCATCGAGGCTGCGCTCATCGGATTTTTGCTCGGGAGACCACCACGGTCTCAGCGGATCTAACCGGCGCACACGTCCGCTACGACGAGCGCAGCTTGCCCGATCCGGTCACCCCCTACGGCGCCGCGAAGGCCGCTGCCGAGACGGCCGTGCGGCTACTGGGTCCGGACGCGGCCGTCGCCCGCACCTCGCTGATCATCGGGAACAGCCAGTCCGAACACGAACGCCTGGCGCACGCGCTGATCGCCGGAACGCGGGAAGGTGTTCTCCTCACCGACGACATGCGCTGCCCCGTGCATGTCGAGGACCTGGCCGCCCCCTTGTGGGAACTCACGTGATCGGGCGGGGCCGGTCTCTTCCACCTTGCTGGCCCCGACGCTCTCAGCCGCTACGACCTCGGTGCGCGCATCGCCCGGCGCGACGGCCCCCTGACGGCCCCCTGACGGGCACCGTGATGCTGGCCTTGGCCCCTGCGTGGCCCGACCGGCCCGGTGCCGCACGGCCGCAGAGACGTCGGGTCCACGACTCGTGACCGTGAGCGACAACCGGCAAGGGCAGTTCACTAACATCATTGTTGCTAACGTTGACGTTACTGTCATGGGTGGAGGTCGGTAGGCATGGTGAACTTTGTAGGCCGTCGGCAGGAGCTGGCGACGTTGGAGCGAGAGCTGCAGAAGGTGGCGGCAGGGGTTGGCGGGGAGCGGCCCGGTCGGTGCGTGATGCTGCGCGGGCGGCGCCGAGTGGGAAAGTCGCGACTGGCCGAGCGGTTTGCGGAGCGCTCCGGAGCCCCGTTCCTGTTCTACGCGGCGACTGGTGCGTCCCCCAGGGATGATCTGGCGCGGCTGGCCCGGGACGCCCAGGCATCGACGCTGCCGTTGGCGACCCTGGTGGCCGCCGCGCGGCCGGAGAGTTGGGATGCCGCGTTCGACGTGCTGGCTGCGGCGCTGCCCGCTGACCGGGCGAGCGTGCTGGTCATCGATGAAGTGCCGTACCTGATGGATACCGATGGCGCCTTTGAGGGGATGTTGCAGCGGGCCTGGGATCGGGTGCTGGAGACCAAGCCGGTGTTGCTGGTCCTCATCGGCTCCGATCTGTCGATGATGGAGGCTCTGAACAGCTACGGTCGACCGTTCCATCAGCGCGGCCGGGAGATGGTGCTCGGGCCGCTGAATCCTGCCGAGGTGGGGCGGATGCTCGGGTTGGATCCGGCGGAAGCCTTCGACGCCGCGCTGGTCACCGGCGGGCTGCCGCTGATTTGCGCGGAGTGGCCGCACGGCGCGGGGCTGTGGGACTTCCTCGGCGAGGCCCTGAATGACCCCGTCTCGGCCTTGCTGGTGTCGGCTGAGCGCGCATTGGCTGCCGAATTCCCTCCGCAGGCTCAGGCGCGTACGGTGCTGGCGGCTATCGGTAGTGGCGAGCGGACCTTCACCAACATCGCCCGCGCGGCCGGCGGGATCGGTGCCACGCCACTGCAGCGGGCGCTGGAGCTGCTCACGGACAAGCGGATCGTCGCCGCGGAGCTGCCCGTGTCCCTGCGACCGTCGAAGGACCGCCGCTACCGGGTGACGGACCCCTACCTGCGGTTTTGGCTGCACTTGCTCGGCCCGTCCATGGAAGAGATCGAGCGGGGGCGGGGCGATCTGACCTTGGCGCGCATCCGGGAGAACTGGACCAGCTGGCGCGGCCGGGCGATCGAGCCGCTCATCCGCGAGGCGCTTGCCCGCATACTGCCCGACGACCAGCTCCCCGCAGCCCCCGCAGTGGGCGGCTACTGGACCCGCACCAACGAGGTCGAAATCGACATCGTCGGGGCGGACCGCGCCCCCATTGCCAAGGAGTTGATCTTCGTCGGCTCCATCAAGTGGCTGGAGCAGGGGCCCTTCGACCGGCACGACCTGGCAGCTCTTCATCGACACCGGGCCGCTCTCACCGACGAACCCGTTCCAGTCGTGGCGGTCTCACGCAGCGGAGTCGACTGTCCGGGGCTCGATGCCGCCTACGGTCCTGGTGATTTGCTGACCGCTTGGCCGCTGTAAGCAGCGGATCACAGATGGTGGCTGTCGTGTACCGTTGGCGGCGCCGAGCCTCTCGTACTTTGTCGCCCTGCCCGTGCTGGGATGGTGCTGGGATGCCGCCGCATTTCCGCAGGTCACAGCGTTGTGGAGGAGTTCAGGTTCAACGTCTGAGCTCGTTGTTCAATTCGGCCTCAGCCGTCAGGCAACCAGCTCAGTGGCGGATGTTCACCGTGATCTGGAGGCCGCCGGCAGCGGTCGCGGTGGTGCCGACGGCGGCGAGCGCGATCGCGGCTTCAGAGTGGCCCATGAGCGTCAAGGCGACGACGGCCACGGTCGCCACCAGCCCGGTAAGGGCTGTGACCCAGCCGAGCATCCGCGTGCTCCTTGGTTTGCCGTCTCGGGTACGGTCGTCGGATGTCATGAGCTGGTCGTTCTCCTCGGTCGTCAGCGAGATGGACAACGGCTCTGACAAGCGCGGGGGAGATCCCGGGCCCATGCTTGACCGGCTGGCCCGGGGATCTCCCTTCGCGTCGTCAGGAGACAAGCCCGGTAGGACGATCGCAGAATAAGACGCGGAGTCGCGCACTGATCGATGTCCACCAGAGGGCACAGGGCGGGCAAGCCAACCGATATACCCATAAATCCATCAGCTGGGCCCGCCGCCGGACTCGCCATCTGGCCGCGCATATCAGGGACTGCTGCCGTCCACGCGATGCGCGACGGGGCGACTCGTTGCGGCGCCCCGCTTGACGTGCGGACTTGCCTGCCGTCGAGGTGCGCATCACCGCCGGGGCGCTCGAACCCCCGCCGCCCCGTGCCACGACGACCAGGAACATCTTCGTCACCGGCACGGTCGCCTCCTCGCTCGGCAAGGGTCTCACCGCCTCCAGCCTGGTCGCCCTGCTCAAGGCCCCGGGGCCTGCGGGTCACTATGCACAAGCTCGACCCGTACCTGAACGTCGACCCGACCCGGGCACGATGAACCCCTTCCGGCATGGTGAGGTGTCCGTCACGAACGACGGTGCGGAGACCGACCTCGACACCGGGCACAGTGGGCGCGGCGGCGGCACTGTCGGCGACATCGAGTCCCAGCCCTTCCTGGAGATCGTGCGTCAAGTACGCCACGAGGTCGGCCGGGACAACGTCTTCGTGGGGGACCAGGACACTCTGCTGCCCGCCTGCGAGGGCGAGGTGTCGGCCCGGGGATCGCGCTCCAGTGGGATCCGAGTGAGGCGATCCACGTACCACGGTCGTTCCATACGGCCACGTCGTCGGGCGTGGTGGGTGACGCGGGCAGGGCGTCCGCCGAGAAGGGCGACGCCATTTTGGACGCAAGCGCGGAAGCCATCGCCGAATGGCTGATGAAATGACCTTGGCGCCCGGCGGGCACATCCGGTGGGCTGACCCTGGTGCCACCCGCATGCACACACGCCCAATCGCTCGTACGGGACGGGCGGCGCGGCCGGGAGGCGCCTCCCGGCACGGTGCGGGCGGAACGCGGAACGCGGAAGACGGAACGAGGAAAGGGGCATCGACATGACGCAGGCGCCGAAGCAGGGCGGCTATGCGGCTGAGTACCGGCGCAGCCTGGAGGATCCGGAAGGCTTCTGGCTGGACGCCGCCCGTGCCATCGACTGGACCGTCGCCCCGACCCGGGCCCTCGACGCGTCGGAGGCCCCGCTGTACCGGTGGTTCCCGGACGGGCGGTTGAACACCTGCCACAACGCTCTGGACCGCCACATCGACGCCGGGCGCGGCGAGCAGCTCGCGCTGGTGTACGACAGCCCGGTCGCCGGCCGCGAGGCGGCGTTCACCTACCGGGAGTTGCGTGACGAGGTCGCGCGGTTCGCCGGGGTGCTGACCGGGCTCGGGGTGGCCCAGGGCGACCGCGTCGTGATCTATATGCCGATGATTCCCGAGGCGGTCGTCGCCATGCTGGCCTGCGCCCGCATCGGCGCCGTCCACTCGGTCGTCTTCGGGGGATTCGCCGCGCATGAGCTCGCCGTGCGCATCGACGACGCCCGTCCCAAGGTCGTCATCGCCGCCTCGTGCGGCATCGAACCGGCCCGTGTCGTGCCGTACAAGCCGCTTCTGGACGATGCCCTCGCGCTGGCCGAACACCAGCCGGAGCGCTGTGTCATCCGCCAGCGGCCGCAGTGCACAGCGGATATGACCGGCCGTGACCTCGACTGGGACCAGGCCATGGAGACCGCCGAGCCGGTCGGTTGCGTCCCAGTGGCCGCCACCGACCCGCTGTACATCCTCTACACCTCCGGCACCACCGGCCGGCCCAAGGGCGTGGTGCGCGACAACGGCGGCCACGCGGTCGCGCTGCGCTGGTCCCTGGAGAACGTGTACGACACCCACCCCGGTGAGGTCTTCTGGGCGGCCTCGGACGTCGGCTGGGTCGTCGGCCACTCCTACATCGTCTACGCACCGCTGCTCACCGGCTGCACCACCGTGCTCTACGAAGGGAAGCCCGTCGGCACTCCGGACGCCGGCGCGCTGTGGCGGGTGATCGCCGAACACCGCGTGACGGCGCTGTTCACCGCGCCGACGGCGATCCGCGCGGTGAAGAAGGAGGACCCGCGCGGAGAACTTCTGCACGCCCACGACATCGGATCGCTGCGCCACCTGTTCCTGGCCGGCGAGCGCCTGGACCCGGAGACCTACCGCTGGGCCACGGACCTGCTCGGCGTTCCGGTGGTCGACAACTGGTGGCAGACCGAGACCGGCTGGCCGATCGTCGCCAACCCCATGGGCCTGGAGCCGCACCCGCTCAAGGCCGGTTCGCCCACCGTGCCCATGCCCGGCTACGACGTGCGCATCCTCGACGCGACGGGCCGCGACGCACCGCCGGGCGCCGACGGCGCGGTGGCGATCCGGCTGCCGCTGCCGCCCGGCACGCTGCTCACCGTGTGGCAGGACGACGCCCGGTATGTGCGCTCGTACCTGTCCGCCTACAGCGGCTACTACCTCACCGGCGACGGCGGCCGTAAGGACGATGACGGCTACGTCTACGTCATGGGCCGCATCGACGACGTGATCAACGTGGCCGGGCACCGGCTGTCCACCGGCGCGATGGAGGAGGTGCTCGCCGCTCACCCGGATGTCGCCGAGTGCGCTGTCGTCGGCGTCGCCGACCCGCTCAAGGGGCAGGTGCCGCGCGGCCTCGTCGTGCTCAAGGCGGGCCTCGACCGCGATCCGCAGGACATCGCCACGGAACTCGTCGCCGCCGTCCGGGAGACGATCGGCCCCGTGGCGGCGCTGCGCCGGGTCGACGTGGTCGCGGCCCTGCCCAAGACCCGTTCGGGAAAGATCCTGCGCCGCACCATGCGCGACATCGCCGACGGCCGGGACACCGAGCTGCCCTCGACCATCGACGATCCCGCGGTGATCGAGGCGCTGCGACCGGTACTCCGCGACGACGTCTAGTTCTCGCTCCGCCTCGCTGCGTCTCCATAATCGTGATCTGGGGTAAAGTAAGATTCAATCTACGTAGATTCAATCTACGTAAGAATGGATCTACGTTAGTTGTCTACGCTAGCTCGTCAGCTCACTGGGGTGTGTCGTGGAGTTCCAAGGCCGGGCCGGAGATCTTGAGCTGCTCGCTGAGCAGTACCGGGCAGTAGCAGAGGGCCTTGGGACCACTCGGGGGCGAGCTGTGATCATGACGGGCCGACGCAGGGTGGGGAAGTCGCGCCTGGTCCAGGAGTTCTGTGACCGCTCGGGGGCGCCGTACGTGGTGTTCCAGGCCACCCGTGGGCGTAACCCCGCGACGGAGCGCGCCGACTTTGCCGCGGCCCTCGCGCAGTCACCGCTGCCGGGGGCGGAGCTGATCGGTGGCCTCCAGGCGCAGGACTGGAACCAGTCCCTCCGCTCGCTGGCGCTCGCGGTACCCGATGACTCGCCCAGCATCGCGGTGATCGACGAGGTGCCCTGGCTGGTCGAGCAGGATCAGGAATTCGAGGGCGCGCTCCAGACTGTCTGGGACCGTCACCTGTCCGCCAAGCCCGTGCTTCTGGTGCTGGTCGGCAGCGATACATCGGTGATGGAGGCCCTGCAGTCGTACGGCCGCCCGTTCTTCGGCCGGGCGGCGAAGATGACCGTCCATCCCCTGAATCCGGCCGATGTGCGGGCCATGACCGAGCTCGACGCCGCGGGGGCCGTCGACGCCCAGTTGATCACTGGTGGATTCCCCGAGATCGTCCAGTCCTGGAGGCCGGGTATGGACCGTACGGAGTTCTTGCGGGCCTCGGTCGCCAATCCACTCTCGCCCCTGCTGGTGGCCGGCGAGCTGTCCCTGCTGGGCGAATTCCCCGAGGCTTCGCACTCGCGGGCCGTACTGGAAGCGGTCGGCAGCGGTGAGCGCACGTTCAGCGCGATCGCGGCCCAGGCCGGTGGCGCCAGCGCGCTGCCGTCCGGCACGCTCTCCCCACTGCTCGCCATGTTGCAGACCAAGCGAGTCCTGGCCGCTGACCTCCCCTTGTCCGTCAAGCCGGATAGTAAGAACAAGCGCTACCGGATCGCCGACCCGTATCTGCGGTTCTGGCTGGCGTTCCTGGCACGTGCGATCCCGCTCATCGAGCGAGGCCGCGGTGACTTGGCACTGGAACGCATCGAGCGGTCGTGGACCACTTGGCGCGGGCGGGCTGTCGAGCCACTGATCCGCGAGTCCTTGCTCCGTCTGATGCCCAGCGTCGAGTGGCCAGAGACCGAGGCCATCGGCGGTTGGTGGAACCGTCAGAACAACCCCGAGATCGACCTCATCGGTGCGGACCGCGAGCCGACGGCCCGGAAGGTTCACTTCGTCGGATCGGTCAAGTGGCTGGAGACCCAGCCCTTCGGCCGTCATGAGTACGACGCCTTGGTACGCGACATGCTCGCCGTCCCCGGTACCGCCCCGGACACGCCGCTGGTCGCGGTCTCCCGCTGCGGGGTGGCCGACGGTCTGCCGCTGACCGCGCATTGGGGGCCGGAGGACCTTGTACGGGCGTGGCAGCCCCGATAGCCGCGGCCCCTTTGACTCGATGGGGTCCCCGGGGCCATCCCGCCCTACGGTGAATGCATGATCCGCGGGGCGCCGGTAACCCGGCGAGGGCCCACCACAGACGAGGAGGGGAGCAACGCCGTGCGCATCGGAATCATCGGAGCGGGCCACATCGGCTCGACGCTGGCCCGCCACTTCGCCTCGATCGGCTATGAGGTGGCGATCGCCAACTCCCGCGGCCCGGACACCCTGGCCGGCCTGGTGACCGACATCGGCGGCCCGATCCGCGCGGTGACCGCCGAGGAGGCGGCCCGGGTCGGCGAGGCGGTGGTCGTGTCCATCCCTTACGGCCGCTACCGGGAGCTGCCGACCGAGCCGCTGCGCGGCAAGGTCGTCATCGACACCTGCAACTACTACCCCGAACGGGACGGCAACGACCCGGAGCTCGACGCCGACGCCACCACCTCGAGCGAGAGGATCCAGGCCCACACCGGCGCCAACCTGGTCAAGGCGTTCAACGCGATCTACTGGGAGAACCTCCGCGACCACGCCCGCCCCCAGGGCGCCGCCGACCGGGTGGCCATCCCGCTGTCCGGCAACGACGAGGAGGCCAAGGCCGCCGTGGCCGGGCTGATCCGCGACATCGGCTTCGACCCCGTGGACGCCGGCCACCTGGGCGAGGGCGGCCGCAAGCATCAGCCGGGCAGCCGCGTCTACGCCACGGAGATGACATCCGCCGAGACCAGCGCCCTGCTGAGCGTCGCCTGAGCCCAGGGCTGACGCCCGTGGATGCCCTCGTCAGCTGTTCCGGTTCGGTACAAGCCTGCTCAGATCGATCTTGATCTTGAACGGGACGGGGCGCTCCAGGATCTGCCGGAAAATGCCCGCTGGGGCGTAGGCACCAGTCGGCTCGTCGAGTTCGTGCGCATGTACGATTGGCGCGCCGTCCTGTTCCTCCACGCACCAGTAGTGCCGGATCCCGGCCTCCGCGTACTTGCGCAGCTTGACCGTACGGTCGCGGTGCGCGGACTCGGGCGAGACAACCTCCACCACCAGCTGAACGTCCTCCGGGGCGTACCAGGTGCGATCGGGATCGAACGGCTTCGTGGTCACCAGGAGATCGGGCTCCGGGCGATTGCGGGCGTCGAGCCGTATGGTCATGTCCCGTTCGGCCTGCGAGCCGTCTGGCACCTGTTCCATGAGCGAGACGGTGAGCATCGTGACGAGGCGGCTGTGCCACCACGTCTGCGGCACCGTCATGAAGACGAGCGCTCCGTCGATCAACTCGGTGTGGCGCGGTGCTTCCGGCAAGTGGTCCAAATCATCCGCGAACCAGCCCTCGGGGCGGGGCGGACGCATCCAGTCGGGCAGCGCGCTCATCGCTCAACCGTAGTGGTTTCGGGCGACCGGAAGGCGCCGCTTTCGCCCGCCGTCAGTGCTTCTTCGGCTTGCCCTCGCCGTACAGCCAGACGTCGAAGAGGCGGGTCAGGTCCTTGCCGGACTTCCGTTCGCACAGCTCGATGAACTGCTTGGTGTCGGCGTTGCCGTGCCGGTGGTCCTTGAGCCAGGTGCGGAGGACGGCGAAGAAGGCCGTGTCGCCGACGGCCCGGCGGAGCTGGTGGAGCACCATCGCGCCGCGGCCGTAGACGGGCGGGTCGGAGACGCTGGCGACGGTCGGGGGGTCGGCGGGTGGGAAGTCCCAGATGCCCTCGCTCTCGTCGTCGGTGCCGTCGTAGAAGTCGTCGAAGATCTGCTGGGCGGTGCGGCCGTCGTGGTCCTCCTCCCACAGCCACTCGGCGTAGGTCGCGAAGCCCTCGTTGAGCCACATGTCCTTCCAGACCCGGGGCGTGACCGAATCGCCGAACCACTGGTGGGCGAGTTCATGGACGACGAGCGTCTGGTCCGGGGCCGCGTCGAAGAACGGCTTGGTCTGGGTCTCGAGTGCGTAGCCGAGGCCGGGGAGGTGGTCGACGACGGCGCCGGTGGAGGAGAAGGGGTACGGGCCGAAGATGCGGCTCTCCCAGGTGATGACGTCGTCGACCTGCTTGGCGATGTTCTCGGCGCCGGCGGCCTCGGTGGGGTCGACGGCCAGGTACGCGGGCAGGCCCTTGCCGGTGGTCGTCGTACGGATCCCGAAGCGGCCGATGGCGACCGTGGCCAGATAGCTCGCCATGGGCTCACCGCTGTGCCACCGGAAGGTGGTGCGGCGCCCCCGGGTCTCCTGGCCCTTCAGCTCGCCGTTGGAGACGGCGGTGTAGCCCTGGGGAACGGTGACGGCGATGTCGTAGGCGGCCTTGTCGGAGGGGTGATGGTTGCCGGGGAACCAGGTCATGGAGCCGGTCGGCTCGCCGAGGGCCACCGCGCCGTCGTAGGTGCGGATCCAGCCCTCCTTCCCGGTGTCCTCGCCGGTGAGGGTCTTCGGCTTGCCGTCGTAGACGACGGTGGCCGTGAAGGTGCGGCCCTTGGGCAGGGCCGCGGCCGGGGTGAGCACCAGCTCCGTGCCGCTGCGGGCGGCCTTGGCGGGACGGCCGTTCACCGTGGCCTTCCGCACCCGCAGCCCGGCGAGGTCGAGGTGGAAGGAGCTCAGCGCGCGGTCCGCGCGGGCGGTGATCCGGGCGGTGCCCTCGAGGTGGCGCGAGCCGGGGGTGTAGTCGAGGGCGAGACGGTACCCCCGCACGTCGTAGCCGCCGTTGCCGAGCCGCGGGAAGAGCGCGTCGCCGACCCCCGCGCCGCCCGCCCCGGCGCCGGACGCCCCGCCCGCGTCCTGCGCCCCGGCGCCACCGGTGCACCCCGCGCACAGTGCGAGGAGCAGCACCCCGGGCAGCATCCGCGAGAAGTGGCGAGTCGCCGTGGCCGCCGCGCGTGACCTGCTCATCCCCGCTCCGGCCCGGGTGCCGGGGATTCCGCCCACTCCGGCAGCGGTTCGTCGTCCATCCCACGTCCCTAACGCTTCGGCGGCTGATCCTCGGAGCGTAATGCGCCCGGCGGGCCGAAACGTGCGGGACGGCCGATGGCACGGCACCGCGTCACGGTCGCAAAGGGTGGTGAGGCGTCCGGCGCCGGGCAGCTCACCGGCTTTGGGCGACTTAAACGTCTCTGAGCTGCAGTTCACCACTTCTAGTGAAGCTCTGGCCTCCAGTTGCAATCGGCAACCCTGAGTTGTCAAGCTGTTGCTGACTGTCAACCCAGGGAGTGCACGTGGCCTTTGGTGACCAGCCCGCATACCTCCGCGTCGCCGACGACCTGCGGAAGAAGATCGCCGCGGGTGAGCTGCCGCCGCATGCGCGTCTCCCCTCCCAGGCCAGGATCCGGGAGGAGTACGGGGTCTCGGACACCGTCGCGCTCGAGGCGCGCAAGGTGCTGATGGTCGAGGGGCTGGTCGAGGGGCGTTCCGGGTCGGGGACGTATGTGCGGGCGCAGCCGGTGCCGCGGCGGGTGGTCCGGGGTGGGTTCCACACCGCCGGGGAGACCACGCCGTTCCGGCAGGAGCAGGCCGACGACCGGATCACCGGCACCTGTGAGGCCGAGAGCGAGCAGGAGGAGGCCGGGGGCGAGATCGCCGGGCGGCTGGGGGTCGAGGCGGGGGAGCGGGTGATGCGCACCCGCTATGTGTTCCGGTCGCAGGGGGAGGTCGTGATGCTCTCCACCTCCTGGGAGCCGCTCGAGCTCACCGGCCGTACGCCCGTGATGCTGCCCGAGGAGGGCCCGCTGGCCGGGCGCGGGGTCGTCGACCGGATGGCCGCCCTCGACCTGGTGGTGGACAACATGGCGGAGGAGGTCGGCGCACGCCCCGGCCGGGCCGAGGAGGTGCTGGCGCTCGGCGGGGTGCCGGGCCACTGGGTGATGGTCATCTCGCGTACGTACTTCGCGGGCGGCCGCCCGGTGGAGACCGCCGATGTGGTGGTGCTGGCCGAGCGCTATCGGATCGCGTACCGGCTGCCGGTGAAGTGATCGCTCGCCCGCTGTCGGCGCTCGCCGATAGCCGGGCGGTCCGTCCCGGGGCGCCTTACCGCGAGTTACCGGGGCGTCTTACCGCGAGTTAACCGCCGCCCCGCCGCCGTAACGGCCCGGCAATGGCGTATCGCGGCCGCCCGTCACCTCCGGCTCCTACCGTCCTCGGGCGTAAGAGAACGGCCCGAGCGACAGGGGAAGCCGGTATGACGGATGCGGTCGATGTCGATTCGGTTGATGAGGTTGGTGCGGTCGGGGCGGCTGGTGCGGTTGGGGCGGTCGATGCCGTCGATGCCGTCGCTGCCGAGGCGGGCGCGCCGGCGGCGACTGCCCCGCGGCGCGGCTACGCCCGGCTGGCGGCGGACGAGAGCCGTGAGGACTACTCGCTGCGCTATGCCCCCCACTCCTACCGCCGCTGGTCGCCCACCATGGTCGCCTCCACGGCGCTCGGCGGCATCGCCTATCTCGCGGACTTCGCCATCGGCGCGTCCATCGTCTTCACCTACGGCTTCACCAGCGGTATCGCCTCGATCCTCACCGCGGCGACGCTCATCTTCCTGACCGGCATCCCCATCGCCCGCGCCTGTGCGACCTACGGCCTGGACATGGATCTGATCACCCGCGGTGCCGGATTCGGCTACTTCGGCTCGACGTTGACCTCGCTGATCTACGCGAGCTTCACCTTCATCTTCTTCGCGCTGGAGGGCTCGATCATGGCGCAGGCCATGCATCAGGCCCTCCATATCCCGCTGCCGGTCGGCTATCTGCTGACCACCCTCATCGTGATCCCGATCGTCTTCCGCGGCATGGGCGCGCTCGCCAAGGTGCAGGCGTGGACCCAGCCGATCTGGCTGATCGGGCTCGCCCTGCCGTTCGTGGTGCTGGCCTTCGAGGCGCCGGACTCCTGGGGCGCGTTCGCCTCCTTCGGCGGGACCGAGGGCGCGGGCTCCGGTTTCGACTGGATCGGATACGGCCTGGGCACGGGTGTCGCGCTCTCGCTGATCGCACAGATCGGTGAGCAGGCCGACTATCTGCGGTTCATGCCCGCGAAGACCGACGAGAACCGGCGGCGCTGGAATCTGGCGGTCCTGGCCGCCGGCCCCGGCTGGGTGGTCATCGGCGCCGCCAAGCAGATCGGTGGCGCCTTCCTCGCGTTCGTGGCGCTCGGCGCGGTCGGCAAGACCCATGCGCTGGAGCCCATCGCCCCGCAGATCGAGGCGCTGAAGCCCTGGCTGGGCTCGGTCGCGCTGCCCGCCGCCGCGCTCTTCGTGGTGGTCTCCCAGATCAAGATCAATGTCACCAACGCCTACAGCGGCTCGCTGTCCTGGTCCAACTTCTTCTCCCGGGTCACCCACCGCCACCCCGGCCGGGTCTGGTACATCTTCCTCAACCTCGCCATCGCGCTGGCGCTCATGGAGATGAACATGTTCGCGGCGCTCAACAAGCTGCTGGGCTTCTACTCCAACGTCGGCATCGCCTGGATAGCCGCCGTCGCCGCCGACCTGGTCGTCAACAAGCCGCTCGGGCTGAGCCCGAAGTACATCGAGTTCAAGCGGGCGTATCTGCATCCCGTGAACCCCGCCGGATTCGGCGCGATGGTGATCGCGTCGGCGGTCTCGATCGTCGCCTTCTTCGGAGTCTTCGGGGAGGTGGCCGAGGCGTTCTCGACCTTCATCGCCTGCGGTCTCGCGCTGGTGCTCTGCCCGCTGCTGGCCTGGCTCACCGGGGGCCGCTACTACCTGGCCCGGAAGAACCCGGTGAACGGGCCGGGCGCCGACGTCCCGGACATCACCGCCACCCACCTGTGCGCCTCGTGCGAGACGGCGTACGAGCTGCCGGACATCGCCGACTGCCCGGTGCGGGCGGGGGCCGTCTGCTCGCTGTGCTGCTCACTGGACGCCGAGTGCGGGGATGTGTGCCGCAAGGCGCCCACGGGCGAGCCGGTGCTGATGCCGCTTCCCACGGTGCGCGGCCCCGCCGTGGGCGACCCCTCCGTGCGTACGTGAGCGACCTCGCCCCGCGTACGGGCGCACCTACCGTCACCTGAGCCCGGTTCCCGCCCCTGTTGCAAAACTCACATAAGTGCAGGTGAAAGGGGTTACTGGAAGGGGATCATCCGTTTCGCTCTTACGATGGATCGGTTTGTGTCCGGTCGTTTGGGGGGCGAAAGGAGTGCCAGGAACTTGAGCACGGAGCAGGGTTCCCACTCGCATTATCGAAGGTCACTGGGACCAGTGGCCCTCACCGCCGTGGGCCTCGGGTCGATCATCGGCTCCGGCTGGCTGTTCGGCGCCGAGCGCGCCGCCGCGCTGGCCGGGCCCGCCGCCATTCTGGCCTGGGTGATCGGCGCCGCCGTCGCCCTGACCATCGCCCTGACCTACTCCGAGCTGGGTTCGATGTTCCCCAAGGCCGGGGGCATGGTCCGGTACGGCCAGTACTCGCACGGCTCGCTGGCCGGATATCTGGCCGCCTGGGCCAACTGGATCGCCATCGTCTCCGTGATCCCCGGTGAGGCCACCGCCTCCGTGCAGTACATGTCGTCCTGGGACTTCGGCTGGGCCAAGGCGCTGTACGACGGGAAGGAGCTGACCGGCAGCGGTGTCGCGCTCGCGTCCGTGCTGCTGCTCTTCTACTTCTTCCTCAACTGGTTCGCGATCACCCTCTTCGCGAAGACCAACACCGCGATCACCGTCTTCAAGGTGGTCGTGCCGACCCTGACCGCCGGAGCGCTGCTGCTGTCGCACTTCGACACCGGCAATGTCACCGGCAACGGCGGCTTCACCCCCAACGGCTGGAACTCCGTGTTCACCGCGGTCGCCGTCTCCGGCATCGTCTGGGCCTACAACGGCTTCCAGTCGCCGCTGAACATGGCGGGCGAGGCCCGTGACCCGGGGAAGTCGCTGCCCAAGGCCGTCATCAGCTCGATCCTCATCGCGCTGGTGATCTACGTCGCGCTGCAGATCGCCTTCCTGATGGCCGTCCCCGCCGCGGATCTGCGGCACGGCGGCTGGTCCGGGCTCTCCTTCAACTCCCCGCTCGCCGATCTCTCCCTGGCCTGGGGCCTGAACTGGCTGGCGATGCTGCTGTACGCGGACGCCTTCATCTCCCCGTCCGGCACCGGCATGATCTACGCGGCCACCACCTCGCGCATGATCCAGGGCGTCCAGGAAAACGGCCATCTGCCGGGGATCTTCGGCAAGGTCGACCCCAAGACCGGCATTCCGCGCCCGGCGCTGCTGCTCAACCTGGGGATCGCCTTCATCTTCCTCGCGGTCTTCCGCGGCTGGGGCTCGCTCGCCGAGATCGTCTCCGTCGCCACCGTGATCTCGTACATCACCGGTCCGGTGGCCGTGATGTCGCTGCGCCGCCTCTCCCCGGAACTGCCGCGCCCGGTGCGGCTGCGCGCGATGCCGGTGATCGCGCCGATCGCGATGGTCTTCGGCTCGCTGGTGCTGTACTGGGCCCGCTGGCCGCTCACCGGCAAGGTCATCTTCATCATGGCGATCGGGCTGCCGATCTGGGCCTGGTACGAGCTGCGCAAGCCGTGGGCGGAGCTGCGGCCGCATCTGGCCGCCGGCGCCTGGATGGTCACGTATCTGCTCGTCATGGCGGCGGTGTCATGGGCCGGCGGCACGGAGTTCGGCGGCCGCGGCTATCTGCCGGGCGGCTGGGACATCGTGATCGTCGCGCTGATCGGGCTGGCCTTCTACTTCTGGGGCGTACGCAGCGCATGGCGCAATCCGACGCTGCTGGAGGCCGAGCGCGAGATGGGCGCCGCCCCGGCCGACGAGGCGGGCGAAGGCGGCGACGGCGACCGGGTGAAGGCCGAAGTCGGCGTCTGAGACATGGCCGGATGAGTGCCTCCTTGTAAGAACACGTATCCGCTGCGTGAAGGTAGGGCGTAGGCTCGGGCATATGCGGATCGGGATTTCCTTAACGGTGTCGCGGGGTCGTGCGTCCGGGCGCGCCACAGCGGAGGGGGCGGGGAGATGAGTGACGGGAACGCTGTGCTGCCCTGGCTCGTGATCCGCCAGGACAGCAACGGCAACCGCTACCGCGTCGGGCGCTACGCCACCAGGACGGAGGCCCAGGAGGTGGCCGACCGGCTGGAGGGCGAGGGCCAGGAGCAGCTGTACGTGGTCGAGCGGACCGCCGCGTCCCGTCAGTCCGGTTAGCCCGAGTCCGGTTGGCCCGAGTCCGGTCAGCTTGAGTCCGGTCGGCTCGAGCCCGGTTGGCCGGAGCCCGGTTTCAGCCCGCAGGAATACGTACCCTCCAATCCGCAGGAATGCGTACCTCTTCCCGAGCCCCGGGGCGCTCCCGCCCCGGGGCTCTGGTGTGGGTCCGCGCAGGCTAGGGTGCCGATCATGAGCGTGCGTGTCGTGGTGGGCGGAGCGGTGTTCGACCGGGGGCGGCTGCTGGCCGCGCGGCGCAGCGCACCGCCCGAGCTCGCGGGCCGCTGGGAGCTGCCCGGCGGCAAGACCGAGCCCGGGGAGACACCACAGGCGGCGCTCGTCCGCGAACTGCGCGAGGAGCTCGGGGTCGAGGTCGAACCGCTCGAACCGCTGCCGGGGGAGTGGCCCCTCAAGCCCGGCTATGTGCTGCGGGTATGGACCGCGGCCCTGCGCTCCGGTGAGCCGCGCCCGCTCCAGGACCACGACGAGCTGCGCTGGCTCCCCCCGGACCGGGTGGACGAGGTCGACTGGCTGGACGAGGACCGCCCCGCGGTGGCGGAGGCGGTCCGCCGACTGCGCGCGGCTGAAGCCGGGGCGGACGACACCGGCGCCGCCGGGGCCGATGCCGGGGCGTCCGGCGCCGGGTCGGCCGAGGTCACCGAGGGGATCCCGCCACGCACCTCTTGAGAACCTCCCGCTCGGGAAAATCCATGGGGTTCGAGCCGCCTCCGTCCGGTTAGGAGTGAGGGGGAGCGCTGATCATGAGCGCTTCACCAAAAGCCGGGACGGACACTGATGGCGGGCTGAGATAGTGCTGTGATCGTGAAGACCGTACTCGGGATGGCCGAAGTGCTGGATACTCGGCTATCTGAAGCCGGTCGGAGCACCTGAGCCGGAGGGGACGGGCGCATGAGCGAGAAGCCAGCGGGGGCTGATATGCCCGAGGAGACGGTGGGTTCGCAGGTGTCGCCGACGTCACAGGGGTCCTCGATCTCGGACATGTCGTCCATGTCCTCGATGTCGGCGGTGTGGCAGAGCAGTCCTCCCGGCTCGATCTATGACTACATCCGGGTCGCCTCCTTCGCGCTCGGGCCCGACGGCCGGATCGCGCAGTGGAGCGAACGGGCCGCGGAATTGCTGGGGCTGACGGCGAGCCAGGCCATCGGCAAGGATCCGGTGGAGGCGTTCGTACCGCCGGAGTACCAGGAGACGGGCCAGCGCGCGGTGGCCGACATCCTCGACGGCCGGGAGTGGACCGGGCTGGTCCCCTACCGTAACCCCCGGACGCCGAGCGGACATGGCATCGCCGAGGTCTATGTGATGCCCGCTCAGGACGAGCACGGGAAGCGGGCCGCGCTCTGTATCGCGGTGGACGTCAGCGCGTTGCGCGGGCTGGAAACCGATCTTGCTTCTTCACAGGCCGTTTTCGGTCAATCTCCGCTCGGTTTCTTCCTCTTCGGGACCGATCTGCGGATCCTCCGCGTCAATGAGCGCTTTGCCAAGGTTTTCGGTCGCCCCACCGAGGAGTACCGCGGCACGACCCCGCACGATCTGCTCCCGCGCGGCGAGGCCGACCGGCTGGCCGCAGCCCTGCGCCAGGTCCTGGACTCCGGGCAGTCGCTGACCGACATGCCCATCGTGGGCCAGGCGCCCGGCAGCCCCGACCGCCGCCGCTGGTCGGTCTCGCTCTACCGGCTGCACAGCGGCTCCGGCCGCCCCATCGGCGTCGCCGGGCTCGCCACGGATGTCACCGGCCGCCGCCGCGCCGAACAGGAGGCCGCGGGCGTACGGCGCAATCTGGCGCTGCTGAACGAGGCCGGGGCCCGAATAGGCACCTCGCTCGACCTGGAGACCACCGCCCGCGAGCTGCTGGACGTGGCCGTACCGCAGTTCTGCGACCTGGCCTCGGTCGACCTCTACCAGGGGCTGCTCTCCGGCGACGAGACCCCCCCGGGGCTCGCCGACGGCAGCGCCGAGTTGCGCCGCGTCGCCTTCGCCAGCGCGGTCTCCGACGGCCCGGTCGCCTTCGGCGACATCTGCCGCGTCAACACCGTGGAGGACCCCAAGCCCATCCAGGTCGGCGAGGTGCACCGCTACCCCTTCAACTCGCTGTGCGCCCACGCCCTGCGCACCGCCCAGGTCCGCGTCGTCCCCGGGCGGGACGGCAGCGAGGCCCTGGAGCTCGGGGCCATGCTCCAGTCCACCCTCGTGGTGCCGATGGTCGCGCGGGACACCGTCGTCGGCCTGGCCCAGTTCTCCCGCACCAAGGGCAGCGAGCCGTTCGGCGAACGGGACCGCGCGCTCGCCGTCGAGCTGGCCGCCCGCGCCGCCGTGAGCATCGACAACGCCCGGCTGTACCGCAGAGAACATGAGCGCGCGTTGATACTCCAGCGCAGTCTCCTCCCGCCCGGCGACCCGGAGGCCGCCGGGCTCGATATCGCCTGCCGCTATCTGCCGGGGAACGCGGCGACCGAGGTGGGCGGCGACTGGTTCGACGTGATCGAGCTGCCAGGACACCGCACCGCGCTGGTGGTCGGCGACGTCATGGGGCGGGGGCTGCGCGCCGCCGTGGCCATGGGCGAGCTGCGCACCGCCGTACGCACCCTCGCCCTGCTCGACCTGGAGCCCGCCGAGGTGCTCTCCGCGCTCGACGAGATCGCCCGCGGCCTCGGCACACCCGGCGGCTCGCACGCCGGCGCGCGGCCCGGCTCGCGCGCCCTCGTGCGCGACGGCAAGGCCGCCGACGACTCCTCGGATCTGACCGAGGTCTACCTCGCCACCTGCGTCTACGCCGTCTACGACCCGGTCACCCGGCGCTGCACGTTCGCCAACGCCGGGCATCCGCCCCCTGTCCTCCTGGAGCCGGGCGAGGACGCCCTGCTGATGGAGGTCCCGCCCGGACTGCCGCTCGGCGTGGGCGGCGAGCCGTTCGAGGAGATCGAGGTCGAGCTCCCCGACGGCGCGCTGCTGGCCCTCTACACCGACGGTCTGGTCGAGTCCCGCGACCACACCCTCGACGAGGGGCTCCAGGCCCTGCGTGCGGCCCTCAACGCCCCGGACGGCGCCGACGGCGGGAACGCCGCGGCCGGTTCCCTCGAGGACGTCTGCGACCACGTCCTGAGCACCCTCGACACCCACCACGGCGAGGACGACATCGCCCTGCTGATGGCCCGGGTGCAGGGGCTGTCGGCCGAGTCGGTCGGCGACTGGCACCTTCCCAGCGCCCCGCAGTCCGTGGGCCGGGCCCGCGAACTCGCCCGGGAGCAGCTGGAGTCCTGGGGGCTGGACGATCTGGTGGACACCACCGAGCTGCTGGTCAGCGAGCTGGTGACCAATGCCCTGCGGTACGGCGAGGGCGAGATCCGGCTGCGGCTGCTGCTGGACCGCACGCTGGTCTGCGAGGTCTGGGACGGCGGTCTGGTCCAGCCCCGGCGGCGGCGCGCCCGGGACACCGACGAGGGCGGGCGCGGGCTCCAGCTGGTCGGGCTGCTCAGCGCGGGCTGGGGCAGCCGCAGGACCCCGCTCGGCAAGACCGTCTGGTTCGAGCTGGCTCTTCCGGACGGCCAGCCCTCGGGTCCGGACTCGGTGGAGGCCCTGCTCAGCCTGTGGTGACGGGCCACGGCCCGTTACGGCCACGGCCTGTTACGGCCACGGCCTGTTACGGCAGCGGGCCCGCGACACCAAGCGGAGGGCGAGCACCGTCCCTGGCGGGTCTTTCCCCTACCCGCCCCTTCCCGAAACTGGGGCTTCGCCCCAGACCCCAGGCCGGGGCTATGCCCCAGACCCCGACACCGGGGCTTCGCCCCAGACCCCAGGCCGGGGCTATGCCCCAGACCCCGACACCGGGGCTTCGCCCCAGACCCCAGACCCCGGGGCTTCGCCCCAGACCCCGGACCGGGGCTTCGCCCCAGACCCCGGACCGGGGCTTCGCCCCAGACCCCGGACCGGGGCTTCGCCCCAGACCTCAGACCGCCGGGGCTTCGCCCCAGACCCCAGACCCCGGGGCTTCGCCCCAGACCCCAGACCGGGGCTTCGCCCCAGACCCCGGACCGGGGCTTCGCCCCAGACCCCAGACCGGGGCTTCGCCCCAGACCCCGGACCGGGGCTTCGCCCCAGACCTCAGACCGCCGGGGCTTCGCCCCAGACCCCGGACCGGGGCTTCGCCCCAGACCTCAGACCGCCGGGGCTTCGCCCCAGACCCCAGACCGGGGCTTCGCCCCAGACCCCAGACCGGGGCTTCGCCCCAGACCCCAGACCGGGGCTACGCCCCAGGCCCCGAAACCGGGGCTTCGCCCCAGACCCCAGACCGGGGCTTCGCCCCAGACCCCAGATCCCGGACCGGGGCTTCGCCCCAGATCCCGGACCGGGGCTTCGCCCCTTCCCGCGGCATCTATATGCGGCTCCGCCGCGTGGCGGGGCTTCGCCCCGGACCGCCGGGGGTCTGGGGCGAAGCCCCAGTTGTGGGAAGGGGCGGGGAGGGGATCAGCCCGCCGCAGGCGTCACTGCCCCCGGCGCCGGATCTTGTTGCCGAGCCAGACCAGCGGATCGTACTTACGGTCCGCCGCCCGCTCCTTGAGCGGGATCAGCGCGTTGTCCGTGATCTTGATCTGCTCGGGGCAGACCTCCGTACAGCACTTGGTGATGTTGCAGTAGCCCAGGCCGTGCTCCTCCTGGGCGGTGCTCTTGCGGTCAAGACCGGTCTCGGCCGCCGCGTCCAGCGGATGCATGTCCAGCTCCGCGACCCGCATCAGGAACCGCGGCCCGGCGAACGACTCCTTGTTCTCCTCGAAGTCCCGCACCACATGGCAGGTGTCCTGGCACAGGAAGCACTCGATGCACTTGCGGAACTCCTGCGAGCGGCCCACGTCCTCCTGCCACATCCGGTACTCGCCCGGACCCAGCCCCTCCGGGGGCACGAAGGACGGCACCTCACGGGCCTTGGTGTAGTTGAACGACACATCCGTCACCAGGTCCCGCACCACCGGGAAGGCCCGCAGCGGGGTGATGGTGATCGTCTCGCTCCGTTCGAACACCGACATCCGGGTCATGCACAGCAGCCGTGGCCGGCCGTTGACCTCGGCACTGCACGAACCGCATTTGCCCGCCTTGCAGTTCCAGCGGACGGCCAGGTCGGGGGCCTGGGTGGCCTGCAGCCGGTGGACGATGTCCAGCACGACCTCGCCGTCGTTGACCTCGACGTGGAAGTCCTTCAGACCGCCGCCGTCCTGGTCGCCCCGCCACACCCGGAAGTGGGCCTCGTACGCACTCACTGGGTCAGCTCCTCGTCCGTCAGGTACTTCACCAGCTCGTCCTTCTCGAACAGGTTCAGCAGGTCGGGCCGGATGGGCGGCGTCTCACGCCGCTCGAGCCGGATCTGGCCGTTCCCGGTGTCGGGGGCCGCCAGACCGCCCGAGGGGTCGGAGAGCCGGCAGACCAGATTGAGCCGCCGCCATTCGCGGTCCATCTCCGGGCAGTCGTCGCGGGTGTGCCCGCCGCGGCTCTCGGTCCGCTCCAGCGCGGCGCGCGCCACGCACTCGCTGACCAGCAGCATGTTGCGCAGATCGATCGCCAGGTGCCAGCCGGGGTTGAACTGCCGGTGGCCCTCGACCCCGGCGCGGCGCGCCCGGACCCGCAGACTGGCCAGCCGGTGCAGCGCCTCCTCCATCTCCCCGGCCTTGCGGATGATCCCCACCAGGTCGTTCATCGACTGCTGGAGCTCCTGGTGGAGGGTGTACGGGTTCTCCGGTGGCCCGGCCGGGCCCGCGGTCTCCTCCGGCTCACCGGCCTCGGCGCTGAACGGGCGCAGCGCCTCGGCCGCCGCCAGGTCCAGCTGTGCCTCGTCCGGCACCGGGCGGGTGCCGGAGGCCGCGGACTCCTGGGCGTAGCGGGCCGCGTGGAGCCCGGCGCGGCGCCCGAAGACCAGCAGGTCGGAGAGGGAGTTGCCGCCGAGCCGGTTGGAGCCGTGCATCCCGCCCGCGACCTCGCCCGCGGCGAAAAGACCGGGGACGCCGGTGGCGGCCGCGGTGTCCGGGTCGACGTCCACCCCGCCCATCACATAGTGACAGGTGGGGCCCACCTCCATGGGCTCGGCGGTGATGTCGACGTCCGCGAGCTCCTTGAACTGGTGGTGCATGGAGGGCAGCCGCCGCTTGATTACCTCGGGGGGCATCCGGGTGGAGACGTCGAGGAAGACCCCGCCGTGCGGGGAGCCCCGGCCCGCCTTCACCTCGGCGTTGATGGCGCGGGCCACCTCGTCGCGGGGGAGCAGCTCGGGCGGGCGGCGGTTGTGGTCCGGGTCCTCGTACCAGCGGTCGCCCTCGGCCTCGGACTCGGCGTACTTCTCCTTGAAGACGTCCGGGATGTAGTCGAACATGAACCGCTTGCCCTCGCTGTTGCGCAGCACCCCGCCGTCGCCGCGCACCGACTCGGTGACCAGGATCCCCTTCACCGAGGGCGGCCAGACCATACCGGTCGGGTGGAACTGCACGAACTCCATGTTGATCAGCGGGGCGCCCGCGAGCAGCGCCAGTGAATGGCCGTCGCCGGTGTACTCCCAGGAGTTGGAGGTCACCTTGAAGGACTTGCCGATACCGCCGGTGGCCAGCACCACGGCCGGGGCCTCCAGGGTGAAGAAACGGCCCGATTCGCGCTCGTAGCCGAAGACCCCGGCGACCCGGTCGCCGTCCTTGACGATCCGGGTGACCGTGCACTCCTGGAAGATCTTCAGCCGGGACTCGTAGTCGCCGGTGGCGGCCTTGTCCTCCTGCTGGAGGGAGACGATCTTCTGCTGGAGGGTGCGGATCAGCTCCAGGCCGGTGCGGTCCCCGACATGGGCGAGGCGGGGATACTCATGGCCGCCGAAGTTCCGCTGGGAGATCTTGCCCTCCGGGGTGCGGTCGAAGAGCGCGCCCCAGGTCTCCAGCTCCCAGACCCGGTCCGGGGCCTCCTGGGCGTGCAGCTCGGCCATCCGCCAGTGGTTGAGGAACTTGCCCCCGCGCATGGTGTCGCGGAAGTGCACCTGCCAGTTGTCACGCTCGTTGACGTTGCCCATGCTGGCGGCGATGCCGCCCTCGGCCATCACCGTATGGGCCTTGCCGAACAGCGACTTGCAGATGACGGCGCAGCGCATGCCCTGCTCGCGGGCCTCGATCGCGGCACGCAGCCCGGCGCCGCCCGCGCCGATCACGACCACGTCCCACGCTTGCCGCTCGACTTGCGTCATCGGATGAGCACCTCTCCTAGAAAAAGCGGGGATCGTCGAAGGCGCCGCTCGCCACCAGATAGACGTAGAAGTCCGCGACGGCGACGCTGATGAGAGAGGCCCAGGCCAGCTGCATATGGCGTGCGTTGAGCCCGCTCACCCAGCCCCAGAGCCGATAGCGCACCGGATGCCGGGAGAAGTGCTTCAGCCGGCCGCCGACGATATGGCGGCAGGAGTGGCAGGAGAGGGTGTACGCCCAGATCAGCGCGATGTTGGCGAGCAGCACCAGGGTGCCCAGGCCCATATGGCCCCAGCGGCCGTGCTCGTCCCGGAAGGCGAGCACGGTGTCATAGGTGAGGATCCCCGCGACGATCACCGCGAAGTAGAAGAAGTAGCGGTGGATGTTCTGCAGGATCAGCGGGAAGCGGGTCTCGCCGGTGTACTTGGCGCGCGGTTCGGCGACCGCGCAGGCGGGCGGTGAGGCCCAGAAGCCCCGGTAATACGCCTTGCGGTAGTAGTAGCAGGTGAGCCGGAACCCCAGCGGGAAGATCAGGATCAGCAGCGCCGGGGACAGACCCCACCACGCGCCGAAGATCTCCCAGTTGGCGCCGCCCTTCATGGGCACGCAGTTCTGGGCGACGCAGGGCGAGTAGAAGGGGGAGACGTACGGCTCGGCGTAGTAGTCGTCCCCCGCGAAGGCCCGCCAGGTCGAGTAGACGATGAACGCGAACAGTCCGGCGGCGGTGATGGCGGGGGAGAGCCACCAGCGGTCGCTGCGCAGATGGCGGCCGGGGATGGCGGCGCGCGAGGCGCTGTGCACGCCGTGCGGGGCCGTTCCGGAGTCTGCGGGTGCGGGCGTGGTGGCTTGCGGGTCGGTGCCTGTGGCCAAGGGGAACTCCGCGGTGGAGTGGTATGGGGGGACGGTGGGGATGCGCCCCGTGACGGGAGGCGCTCCGGCCCGTCCCTAGGGCGCGTGGCGATCTCGCGCGCCGAGGCCCTCGTCGTCGACGTCCGACCACAGCGCACTGTCGTACGGGGCGTCGGGAACCGGAACCATTTCGGGGCGTGATCGCTCCACGGGAGCCGTCTCGCGCAGCAGGGCGAGGCTCTCGCGCAGGTGGTCCGCGTCGGTGCGGACCCGGCGTATCTCCAGTCCGCCGGCGCCCACCCGCTGCTCCAGCCGGGAGACGGAACGGACCAGGTCATCGAGACAGCGCTGGACGGCCGTCAAGTCGTCGTTCAAGGACATGACTTGCCCTCACTTCCGCGGTTGCGGTTGGCGACGCTCATGCGACAGCGAGTGTTACGCGCCACGGTCCTGGTTGTGAAGGGATCTGTCGGGATTGGCGCGGTCACCGGCGGGATTCCGCCGCCGCGCGCCGGAGTGCGCGCCCGCCACATTGACCCGGGCGGGTGATCCTTTCCCCTCATGGCCGTCTCCATGGCCCTCTCGGCGTGCTGTCCCATGAACCGTCGCTTTGAGTGAGGAGTATATGCGATCAGCGTCACACTATGCCAAATGCGCATATATCCGTCACCCTGCGGAGGTACGAGCCATGCCCATCACCAGGAGCCGCCGCGCCATGCTGCTCGCCGCGGGAGTGATGCTGCCGCTGCCCGTACTGACCGGCTGCAGTTCGCAGGACGACGGCCCGCCGCCGCGCGCCGCCTGGGACATCGCCTCCGCGCCCCGCTCCGGGACCGCCGGCACCGGCACCCTGCGCTGGGCCCTGGACGCGACGCCCACCACGCTCAACGCATTTCAGAAGACCGCGGACACGGGCACCCAGCGGATCGCGGGCGCCGTGCTGCCCTCCCTCTACACCCTCGACGCGCGCGGCCGGCCCCAGCGCAACGGCGACTATCTGACCTCCGCCGACGTCACCTCGACCGACCCCAAGCAGGTCGTGGTCTTCAAGGTCAACCCCAAGGCGGTGTGGAGCGACGGGCGCCCGATCGGCGCGGAGGACTTCCAGGCCCAGTGGAAGGCGCTGCGCGGCACCGACGAGAAGTACGGGACGGCGCGCAACGCCGGATACGACCGGATCGCCAAGGTCGAACCGGGCGACAAGGAGCACGAGGTCAAGGTCACCTTCGCCAAGCCGTACACCGACTGGCGCTCGCTGTTCACCCCGCTGTACCCGAAGAGCGTGATGGGCAACCCGGCGGTCTTCACCGCGGCCGCGAACAAGGGGCTCGCGGTCGGCGCCGGGCCCTTCACGGTCCACCAGGTCACGGACTCCGAGGTCACCCTCGTCCGCAACCCGCGCTGGTGGGGCGACCGGGCGCGGCTGAGCCGGGTCGTCTTCCAGGCGGTCCCGGCCGAGAAGCGGGCCGAGGCGCTGATCGCCGGGCGGCTGGACCTGGCCGAGGTGGACCGGACCACCGCCCGGCGCATCCAGGCCACCGCCCCGGGCAAGCAGGCCGCGGGCGCCAAGCGGGGCCCCTCGGCCCCGGGCAAGGCGGGTGCGCCGGAGCCGTCCACCGGCGGCCGGAAGGCGGCCGAGGCGACGCGCACCGGGGAGGCGACGCGCAGCGGGGAGGCGACGCGCAGCGGGGCGGCGCGGGAAGAGGCGGGAGCCCAGGGAGCGGCCACCGGCGACACCGACAAGAACCGGTCGCGGACCCGGGCGCTGAGCAGGTTCACCCTGCGCAAGGCCCTGGACCCGGCCTACACCCAGCTCGCCCTCAACGGCACCAAGGGCCCGCTCGCCGATGAGCGGGTGCGCCGCGCGGTGGCCCGCGCGATCGACCGGAAGGCCCTGGCGAAGCTGGTGCTCAAACCGATGGGGCTGCCGTCCGAGCCGCTCGGCAACCATCTGCTGATGGCGGGCCAGCCGGGCTACAAGGACCACAGCGGCGCCCTCGGCGACCCGGACACCAACGCCGCGCAGTCGCTGCTCGCCGACGCGGGCTGGCGGGCGGACGGCACCGGCCGGCAGAAGGCGGTGGACGGCAAGACGGACGACCGGGGCAGCCGGCACAGCGCCCCGACCGCCGCCACCGCCGCCACCGCCGCCACCGAGAGCGCCACGGACTCCGGCACCGCGCCCTCCACCGCCTCCGAGAGCGCCTCCGGCGCCCCGCCCGCGGCCGGTGACGCCGGGCGGTCCGGACGGCTCCGGGAGACGGCCGTCGTACGGAAGAAGGGGCGGCCGCTGGTGCTGCGCTTCGTCCTCCCCGACGACCAGACCGGAGCCCGGCTGGGCACGGTCGGCGAGCGCATCGCGCGAATGCTGGAGAAGATCGGCGTCCGGACCGAGATCACCAAGGTCTCCGGCGAGAGCTACTTCCGGGACCACATCGCCACCGGCGATTACGACCTGGCCCTCTACTCCTGGCCCGCCTCCGCCTACCCGGCCACCGACGCCCGCCCCATCTACGCCAAGCCGCAGCCCGCCGCCGACGGCTCCCTGGTCGTCGAGCAGAACTACACCCGGGTGGGGACCGACCAGATCGACCAGCTCTTCGACCAGGCGCTCTCCGAGCTGGACGGCGGCGCCTCGCGCTCCCTGGTCAGCCGGGCGGACGCCCGGATCTGGGCGGCGGCCGGATCGATTCCGCTCTATCAGCGCCCCCAGCTGATCGCGATGCGCAAGGGCCTGGTCAACGCGGGCGCCTTCGGCTTCGCCACCCCCCGTTACCAGGACATCGGCTTCCGCCGCTAGGAGACGCCTGCGGCGGGCCGCTGAGATGCGGCTCCGCCGCGTGCTCCGCCGGACACCCCACAGCCGCATCGGCCGCCGGAGGAGCCGCCGGACGAGGCGACCGGCGCGGGGACGGGCCGCGAGATCGGGCCGCGAGATGGGCCGCAGGATGGGCTGCGGCATCCGTCCCCGCGCCGTCCCCGTACCATGGGGGTGAGGCCGAGGCGTGATCAGCCCGGCGGAAGGCGCGCCGCCCAAGGAGCGCGCCGCCACCCAACAACCGGGAGAAGCGCGCTTTCATGCCCACGCGCCACGACATTCGTAACGTCGCCATCGTCGCCCACGTCGACCATGGCAAGACGACCCTCGTCGACGCCATGCTCAAGCAGGCGGGCGCGTTCGCCGCCCACCAGCAGGTGGACGACCGGGTCATGGACTCCAACGACCTGGAGCGCGAGAAGGGCATCACCATTCTCGCGAAGAACACCGCCGTGAAGTACCACCCGGCGGACGGCGGCGACCCCGTCACCATCAACATCATCGACACCCCCGGCCACGCCGACTTCGGCGGTGAGGTCGAGCGCGGTCTGTCCATGGTCGACGCGGTGGTCCTGCTGGTGGACGCCTCCGAGGGGCCACTGCCGCAGACCCGCTTCGTACTGCGCAAGGCGCTCCAATCCAAGCTGCCGGTGATCCTCTGCATCAACAAGACGGACCGCCCGGACTCCCGGATCGACGAGGTCGTCAACGAGGCGTACGACCTCTTCCTGGACCTGGACGCGACCGAGGAGCAGATCGAGTTCCCGATCGTCTACGCCTGTGCCCGTGACGGTGTGGCCTCGCTGACCAAGCCGGAGGACGGCACCGTCCCGGCCGACAGCGACAGCCTCCAGCCGTTCTTCTCCGCCCTGCTGGAGACCGTCCCGGCGCCGGAGTACGACGCGGCCGCGCCGCTGCAGGCCCATGTCACCAACCTGGACGCGGACAACTTCCTCGGCCGTATCGCGCTGCTCCGGGTCGAGCAGGGCGAGCTGAAGAAGGGGCAGACGGTCGCGTGGATCAAGCGCGACGGCACCATCTCCAACGTCCGGATCACCGAGCTGATGATGACCGAGGCGCTCACCCGCAAGCCCGCCGAGGTGGCCGGCCCCGGGGACATCTGCGCGGTCGCGGGCATCCCGGACATCATGATCGGCGAGACCCTGGCCGACCCGGAGAACCCGATCGCGCTGCCGCTGATCACCGTCGACGAGCCCGCGATCTCGATGACCATCGGCACCAACACCTCCCCGCTGGTCGGCCGCGGCCCCGGCGGCAAGGGCGCCGACAAGTCGGCCGTGAAGGACCGCAAGGTCACCGCGCGGCTGGTCAAGGACCGCCTGGAGCGCGAGCTGATCGGTAACGTCTCGCTGCGCGTGCTGCCCACCGAGCGCCCGGACGCCTGGGAGGTGCAGGGCCGCGGCGAGCTGGCGCTGGCCATCCTGGTGGAGACCATGCGCCGGGAGGGCTTCGAGCTCACCGTCGGCAAGCCGCAGGTGGTCACCCGGGAGGTCGACGGCAAGGTCCACGAGCCGATCGAGCGCATCACCATCGATGTGCCCGAGGAGCACATGGGCGCGGTCACCCAGCTCATGGGCACCCGCAAGGGCCGGATGGACAACATGTCCAATCACGGCTCCGGCTGGGTCCGCATGGAGTTCATCGTTCCCTCCCGCGGTCTGATCGGGTTCCGCACCGAGTTCCTGACCTCGACCCGCGGCACCGGTATCGCCCACTCCATCCACGAGGGCCACGAGCCGTGGTTCGGCGAGCTGAAGACCCGTAACAACGGCTCGCTGGTGGCCGACCGCTCGGGCGCGGTGACCGCCTTCGCGATGACCAACCTCCAGGAGCGCGGGGTGCTGTTCACCTCGCCGGGGACCGAGGTGTACGAGGGCATGATCGTCGGCGAGAACTCCCGCTCCGACGACATGGACGTCAACATCACCAAGGAGAAGAAGCTCACCAACATGCGGTCCTCCACCGCGGATGTGACCGAGTCCCTGGTCCCGCCGCGGCTGCTCTCGCTCGAGCAGTGCCTGGAGTTCTGCCGCGACGACGAGTGCGTCGAGGTGACGCCGGAGACGGTGCGGATCCGCAAGGTGGTACTGGACCAGAAGGAGCGCGCCCGCTCCGCCGCCCGCGCCAAGCGCTGACGCGCCCACCCGGGCCGCACGGTCCGTCACCCCATCGGTAGGGGTGGCGGACCGCTTGCGCTCTCGGCACCAGGGATCAAACGGTCTTCGCGTCAAGCGTGTTTGTCGGTGAGCAAGGAAGGAACCTTGAAAAGGTTCTTGTATCGCCTCCTTGCGGAGTGCGGGTCGCTGCCATGGCAGGAGGGTGTCAGTCAAGCGCTTATCCGGATTCGCGTGTCCGGATATCGGCGTCCGAGCTCCGCATGATGTGTTAACAGTCCGTTTCGCGTGTGTCTGTCTGGGGTAGTTTTGTCCGGATTTCGAAGCTCCGCGCGTAGATCCTGTGACCAAAGCGAGACCCATAAGGTGTGGTTTAAGGGCCGGACGTGCTCAATCATGGGGTCCATTGAGCTCGGGTCAACGGGTCACGCGCTTTGGGGGGCGCCGACTCACGAGCACACTGGGGCACCGCAGCTTTCTCCGTCGGGGTGACGGTGGACGATGCGCGTGCCCCCTCGCAGTGAACAAGTGGACTCATGAGGAGGAGCCCCATGCGTGGTGCCAAGAGCGCCAAGTGGGTTGCCATAGCCGGCGTCGTCTCTCTCGCCGCCACCGCGTGCGGTGGTGGCGGCGACAACGGCAGCGACAATGCCAACAGGAAGATCGATCCCAAGGGGATCGTCAGCTACGCCAACGGTGAGCCGCAGAACTCGCTGATGCCGGCCAACACCATGGAGGCGTACGGCAGCGTCGTCATCGACTCCCTCTTCACGGGTCTCGTCGGCTACGACAAGTCCGGCAACATCACGTACGAGAACGCCGAGTCGGTCACGCCGAACGACGACAACAGCGTGTGGACCGTCAAGTTGAAGCCGGGGTGGACGTTCCACAACGGCGAGAAGGTCACCGCCAAGACCTACGTCGACACGTGGAACTGGGACGCGAACCCGGCCAACGGCCAGCAGAACAGCGCCTGGTACCGCGATATCGAGGGTTACGACCAGGTCCACCCGGCGAAGGGCAAGGGCAAGGCCAAGGCCATGTCCGGCCTGAAGGTCGTCGACGACAACACCTTCACCATCAAGCTGGCGAACCCGATCCCGTACTTCGCGTACAAGCTCGCCTACTCCTCCTTCTACCCGCTGCCCTCGGGTGCGCTGAAGGACCCGAAGAAGTTCGGCGAGAACCCGGTCGGCAACGGGCCGTACAAGTTCAAGAGCTGGGACCACAAGAAGTCGATCCAGGTCAGCGCCTGGGACGGCTACAAGGGCCAGAGCAAGCCGAAGAACGGCGGCATCAACTTCAAGGCGTACACGTCGCCGCAGGCCGCGTACAACGACCTGCGCTCGGACAACGTCGACACCATGCCGCTGGTGCCGGACAGTGAGCTCGCCAACTACAAGCAGGACTTCGGCAAGCGCGCCATCAACACCGAGTTCTCCGCGATCAACACGATCAACCCCGCCTACTACACGAAGCAGTGGAAGGACGTCGACCGCAAGGTCGTCCAGGGCCTGTCGATGGCGATCGACCGCGACACCATCGCCAAGACCACCTTCTTCGGCAACCGTGAGCCGGCCACCGGCTGGGTCGCCAAGGGCGTGAAGGGCTACCAGCCCGACGCGTGCGGTGAGTACTGCAAGTTCAACCCGGCCAAGGCGAAGCAGTTCATCAAGGCGGGCGGCGGCGTCCCGGGCAACAAGATCTCGATCCAGTACAACGCCGACCAGCCGCACAAGGGCTGGGTCACCGCGGTCTGCAACAGCATCACCAAGACCACCGGTGTGAAGTGCGTGGGCGACCCGGTCACCGACTTCCAGGCCGACACCGAGATCCGTGACCAGAAGAAGGTCAAGTCGATCTACCGCTCCGGCTGGGTGCTCGACTACCCGTTCAACGGCAACTTCCTCGCCGACCTGTTCGGCACCGGCGTCGACGGCAACAAGGGCGACTTCTCCGACCCGAAGTTCGACGGGCTGGTGAAGAAGGCCGACAAGGCCAAGACCGTTGACGAGTCGGCGAAGCTGTACCAGGCCGCCGAGAAGGAACTGCGGAACACGATGCCCGGCATCCCCACGTTCTACAACAAGGTCAACTCGGCCTACTCGAACAACGTGAAGAAGATCGAGTTCGACCAGGCCGGCGACCCGGTCCTCTGGAACGTCGAGGTCTTCAAGAAGTAAGTCGCTACGGAGCAACGCGTCCCGCAGCGGCGTCCGGCGATGCCGGGCGCCGCTGCGGGCGGCTCCGGAATGGACGGAGGCACCTATGGGGCGCTACGTCGCGAGGCGACTGCTCCAGATGATCCCGGTGTTCATCGGGACGACCCTGTTGATCTTCCTTATGGTCAACGTGCTCCCCGGCGATCCCGTACGGGCGCTGTGGGGAGACAAGCCGCCGGACCCCGCGCAGGTCGCGCAGATCCGGCACGACAGAGGACTGGACCTTCCGCTGTGGGAGCAGTACCTGCACTACATGCGGGGTCTGTTCCAGGGGGATTTCGGCAGGACCATCGCCGGTAACCGACCGGTCCTCGACGAGATCTCGCGGGCGTTCCCGGTGTCGATGCGGCTCGCCGCCATGGCCTGGACCTTCGAGCTCGTCGTCGGCATCGTCCTGGGCGTCGTCGCAGGCATCCGGCGCGGCAAGGTCATCGACACCGCTGTCACACTGTTCACCCTGGTGGTTATCTCCGTCCCGATCTTCGTCATCGGTCTGGCGTGCCAGCTGTACTTCGGAAACAACCTCGGTTGGATCACACCGACCGTCCAGGACTCCACCAACTTGGGTCAGTTGATGGTCCCGGCACTGGTGCTCGGCATGGTCGGCCTCGCGTACGTGGCCCGGCTGACCCGCACCTCGATCGCGGAAAACCGGTCCGCCGACTACATCCGCACCGCCACCGCCAAGGGGCTGCCGCGCAGGCGGATCATCACGGTGCACCTGCTGCGCAACTCGCTGATCCCCGTGGTCACCTACCTCGGCACCGACATCGGCAGTCTCATGGCCGGCGCCGTCGTGACGGAGGGCATCTTCAATGTGACCGGCGTCGGCAACCTGCTCTTCGAGGCGCTCGCCCGCCGCGAGGGTGCGGTCATCGTCGGCATCGTCACCGTTCTGGTGCTCGTCTATCTCCTCGCCAGCCTGCTCGTCGACCTGCTTTACGCGGTCCTGGACCCGAGGATTCGTTATGCCTGACCTCACCAAGACCCCGTCCGCGAGCGAGGAAGCCGCCGCGATCGTCGCGGGCACGCCCGTCACCTCGGACGCCGGTCCGGCGCCCGAGAAGCCGCGCAGCCTCGGCGCCGACGCCTGGCGGGGCCTGCGCCGCAATCCGCTGTTCGTGGTCTCGGGGCTGCTGATCCTGGTGATCCTGCTCGTCGCCGCGTTCCCCGGTCTGTTCACCGGCGCCAACCCGGACACCGGCGACCAGGCCAACCACTTCCTGGGCAAGCCGAACCTCGGCCATGTCTTCCAGGAGGACTGGTTCGGCTATGACGGCACGGGCCGCAGCCTGTACGCGCGGGTGCTCTACGGCGCCCGCAACTCGATCATCGTCGGCCTCGGCGTGACGGTCCTCGTCACCCTCTTCGGCGGTCTGATGGGCATGCTCGCAGGCTACTTCGGCGGGTTCTGGGACAGCCTCATCTCGCGTCTGACCGACGTGTTCTTCGGCATCCCGTTCCTGCTCGGCTCGATGGTCGTGCTCAACGCGTTCACCGATCGCACCGTCTGGGTGGTCATGGGTGCGCTGGCCTTCCTGGGCTGGACGCAGATCGCCCGTGTCATGCGCGGCGCGGTCATCACGACCAAACACGCCGACTACGTCGTGGCGGCCAAGGCCCTGGGCGCCGGCACCAGGCGGATCCTGTTCCGGCATATCCTGCCGAACGCGATCGCACCGGTGATCGTCGTCGCGACCATCTCGCTCGGCACGTACATCGTCGCCGAGTCGACGCTGTCCTATCTGGGTCTCGGACTCGGTGACGGCTCCATCTCCTGGGGCGGCGACATCTCGGACGGCACCCAGTTCATCCGCAACTTCCCGCACGTACTGCTCTTCCCGGCCGGCGCCCTGAGCATCACCGTGCTGGCGTTCATCATGATGGGCGACGCCGTGCGCGAAGCCCTCGACCCGAAGCTGCGCTGAGGGAGGCGTACGTGACCATCACCGACATGCCTGCGGACGTCCCCGTCCCGCGCTCGGGCGAGGACCACGGCAGCAAGCTGCTCGACGTGCGCGATCTGCACGTCGAGTTCCACACCCGCGACGGCATCGCCAAGGCCGTCAACGGAGTCAACTACAGCGTGGACGCGGGCGAGACGCTCGCCGTGCTCGGTGAGTCCGGCTCCGGAAAGTCCGTGACCGCCCAGGCGATCATGGGCATCCTCGACATGCCGCCCGGCAGGATCCCGCAGGGCGAGATCTTCTTCCGTGGCCAGGACATGCTGAAGATGTCCGCCGAGGAGCGCCGGAAGATCCGCGGCAACAAGATCGCGATGATCTTTCAGGACGCGCTGTCCTCCCTGAACCCGGTGCTCTCCGTCGGCTACCAGCTCGGCGAGATGTTCCGGGTGCACGAGGGGCTCTCGCGCAAGGAGGCCAAGACCAAGGCCATCGAGCTGATGGACCGGGTCCGTATTCCGGCGGCCAAGGAGCGGGTGAGCGACTATCCGCACCAGTTCTCCGGCGGTATGCGCCAGCGCATCATGATCGCCATGGCGATGGCGCTGGAGCCGGACCTGATCATCGCCGACGAGCCGACCACGGCGCTCGACGTGACGGTCCAGGCCCAGGTCATGGAGCTGCTCGCGGAGCTCCAGCGCGAGTACCACATGGGTCTGATCCTGATCACCCATGACCTGGGCGTGGTGGCGGACGTCGCCGACAAGATCGCCGTGATGTACGCGGGCCGGATCGTCGAGACCGCCCCCGTGCACGAGCTCTACAAGCGCCCGGCCCATCCGTACACCCGGGGCCTGCTGGACTCCATCCCGCGCCTGGACCGCAAGGGGCAGGAGCTCTACGCGATCAAGGGGCTGCCGCCCAATCTGCTCAAGATCCCCACGGGCTGTGCCTTCAACCCGCGCTGCCCCAAGGCGGAGGACATCTGCCGTACGGACGTCCCCGCCCTGGTGCCGGTCACCGAGCAGGACGGCACGGAGCTGCCGGGCCGCGGCAGCGCCTGCCACTTCTGGAAGGAGACCCTCCATGGCTGACGCCGAGAAGAACGAGAAGGCCATGGAACCGGCCGCGGACGCCACCCCCAACGTCACGGAGGTGGAGACGGTCGAGGCGGCCACCGAGGACGCCGCGGTCGCCGCGATCGAGGCCAAGGTCGACCGCGGTGAGCCGATCCTCCAGGTGCGCAATCTGGTCAAGCACTTCCCGCTGACCCAGGGCATCCTCATCAAGCGGCAGATCGGCGCGGTCAAGGCGGTCGACGGCATCTCCTTCGACCTCTACCAGGGCGAGACCCTCGGCATCGTCGGCGAGTCCGGCTGCGGCAAGTCCACCGTCGCCAAGCTGCTGATGACCCTGGAGACCGCCACCGCGGGCGAGGTCTTCTACAAGGGCCAGGACATCACCCGGCTGTCGGGCCGCGCGCTGCGGGCCGTCCGCCGCAACATCCAGATGGTGTTCCAGGACCCGTACACCTCGCTCAACCCCCGGATGACGGTGGGCGACATCATCGGGGAGCCCTTCGAGATCCACCCCGAGGTGGCCCCGAAGGGCGACCGCCGCCGCAAGGTCCAGGATCTCCTGGACGTGGTGGGGTTGAACCCGGAGTACATCAACCGCTACCCCCACCAGTTCTCCGGCGGCCAGCGCCAGCGCATCGGCATCGCGCGCGGCCTCGCCCTCAACCCCGAGATCATCATCTGCGACGAGCCGGTCTCCGCGCTCGACGTGTCCGTCCAGGCACAGGTCATCAACCTGATGGAGGGACTGCAGGACGAGTTCAACCTGTCCTACATCTTCATCGCCCACGACCTGTCCATCGTCCGGCATATCTCCGACCGGGTCGGCGTGATGTACCTGGGCAAGATGGCCGAGATCGGCTCCGACACCGAGATCTACGACCACCCGACGCACCCCTACACCCAGGCGCTGCTGTCGGCCGTCCCGGTCCCGGACCCGGAGTCGCGCGAGGGCCGCGAGCGCATCATCCTCACCGGCGACGTCCCCTCCCCGGCCAACCCGCCCTCCGGCTGCCGCTTCCGCACCCGCTGCTGGAAGGCCCAGGACAAGTGCGCCAAGGAGATCCCCCTCCTCGCCATCCCCGAGCGTTTCGCCGGCACGGACTCGCCCGCGGCGCATGAGTCGGCGTGCCACTTCGCGGAGGAAAAGGACGTGGTCCACGCCTGACGCTCCCGCGCGAGCCGCGGTCGAACGACGAGGGCCGCCCGGACCATGACCACCACGGCCGGGCGGCCCTCGCCGTCGTTCAGGATCGCTTGATCTGACGCAACTAATTTGTCAAACGTTTTCCAAGGGGGGTACCCCACCCCCGGCAATCCGGAACCGGTCCGGCGGCCCGGCAACGGCCTCGGCCTCCGAGCGCCGGCGCCGCCACCAACTCCCACCCCCAGAGCCCGGCGCCCGGCGGCGGCGCCTCGCCCCCCACCCCCTGACCCATGCTCAAATGCGCCGAAGGCGCGAGACGGCGCCGCGCCGCGTCTCGTAGGGTCGTGGCATGACTGCCCCTCACTCACCGGTCTATCAGGCGTACTACACCCGCACGCCCCTTCAGCTCTTCTCGGGCCTCGGCTGGAAGCGGCTGGTGGCGTTCCGGGCCGATGAGTCGGGCGTCACCCTGGGCGGCCCCGTGACGCGCTACCGCCGGTTCACCGCCGTCGTGCCGTGGCGGGACATCGAAGCCGTCGTCGTATGGGCCACGAAGAAGACCATGGAGAGGCCGATACGGCGGATAGGTCTGAAGCTGCGGCAGGGCGTGCCGGACGTTCCCGGCCCGGACTCGACGATCAGCCCGCAGACCGCCGCGAGTGCCGCGCCGCATATTGAGTACCAGGTCGTCAGGAACAACCGGGTCATCGTCTTCTGGAAGGTGGACCACATCCGGCTTGCCACCGCCATGCAGGTGTTCGCGCCGCAAGTGCAACTGCGTGTCCATCCGGTGCACAAGGTGGTGCCCCAGGGGCCGGGCACGCTGCTGGGGAACGGCTCCGGTGGGAGCATATTCGACATTTTGCCCTGAACGTCATGCGCTGACCTCCGCGCGCTCCTCCGCGAAGTGGCACGCCGAGGCGTGCGCGGCCGCCCCCGCCAAGCCCGGCGGCACCGCCAGCACCGGCACCTCCGCCGCGCAGCGTTCCTGGGCCTTCCAGCAGCGGGTGCGGAAGCGGCAGCCGGAGGGCGGGTTGGCCGGGGAGGGGACGTCGCCGGTGAGCAGGATGCGTTCTCGGCGGGTTCGGGCGCCGGGGTCGGGGACCGGGACGGCCGACAGCAGGGCCTGGGTGTAGGGGTGGGTGGGGTGGTCGTAGATCTCTCGGCCGGTGCCCGTTTCGGCGAAGCGGCCCAGGTACATCACGGCGACCCGGTCGGAGATGTGGCGGACCACCGACAGGTCGTGGGCGATGAAGATGTAGGACAGGTTGAACTCGTCCTGCAGGCCCTCCATCAGGTTGACCACCTGCGCCTGGACCGAGACGTCCAGCGCCGAGACCGGTTCGTCCGCGACGATGATCTCCGGTCGTAGCGCCAGTCCCCGGGCGATGCCGATGCGCTGGCGCTGGCCGCCGGAGAACTGGTGGGGGTAGCGGTTGATGTGCTCGGGGTTCAACCCCACCACGTCCAGGAGATCCTGGACCGTCCGCCGCCGGTCGCCCTTGGGCGCCACCTCGGGGTGGATCTCGAAGGGCTCCCCGATGATGTCGCCCACCGTCATCCGGGGGTTGAGCGAGGTGTACGGGTCCTGGAAGACCATCTGGATGTTGCGGCGGACGGCGCGCAGGGCGCGGCCCGAGAGCCCGGCGATGTCCTCGCCCCGGTAGTGGATCGTCCCGGCGGTCGGTCGTTCCAGGCTGACCAGCAGCTTGGCGACGGTGGACTTGCCGCAGCCGGACTCGCCGACGATGCCGAGGGTCTCCCCGCGCCGCAGGGCGAAGGAGACCGTGTCGACCGCCCGGACGGCGCCGATCCGCCGCTTTACCAGCACCCCCCGCGTCAGCGGATAGTGCTTGGCGAGATCGCGGACCTCGAGGACCGGCTCGGCGGTCCCGGTCTCAGGCATTGACGGCGTCGAGGGCATCGAGTTCGTCCTTCCAGAAGTGGCAGGCGCTGGTCCGCCCGCCCGCCGCCGGGGCCGTGCCGGACGCCGGGGCCGTGCCGGACGCCGGGCCCTCGCCCGCCGCCGACACCTCGTACAGCGGCGGCCGTTCGACGCGGCAGACCTCCTGGGCGCGCGGGCAGCGGGGGTGGAAGGGGCAGCCGGGGGGCAGGGCGAGTGGGCTGGGCGGCGCTCCCTTGATCGCGTAGAGCTTCCCGCCGCGGTGACCTCCGTGGCTCCCGTGACGCCCATGCTCCCCGTGACCCCGGCGGGCTTGCCCGCCCCCGTGGTCCACGCGCGGTACGGAGTCCAGCAGTCCGCGGGTGTACGGGTGGGCTGGGCGGCGGTAGAGGTCGCGCACCGGCGCGGTCTCCACGATCCGGCCCGCGTACATCACGGCGATGGTGTCGGCCACGTCCGCGACCACGCCCAGGTCATGGGTGATGAGGACGAGCCCCATCGCGTACTCGCGGCGCAACTCCGCGAGCAGCTCCATGACCTGGGCCTGGACGGTGACGTCCAGAGCGGTGGTCGGCTCGTCGGCGATGATCAGGTCCGGCTCCAGCGCCATCGCCATGGCGATCATGATGCGCTGGCGCATACCGCCGGAGAACTGATGCGGATAGTCCCCGGCCCGCTGTCCCGCCGCCGGAATGCGGACCCGGTCCATCAGCTCGACCGCCCGCCCCCGGGCGTCCTTGCGGGACATCCCGCGGTGCACCTCGTACATCTCGGCGAGCTGGGCGCCCACGGGAATCACCGGGTTGAGGGCGGAGAGCGCGTCCTGGAAGATCATCGCCAGCGCGGCGCCCCGGATCCGGCGGCGTTCCTCCGCGCCCATCGTCAGCAGGTCCCGCCCCTGGAACAGCACCTGGCCGCCGGTGATCCGGCCGGGCGGGGAGTCGAGGATGCCCATGATCGCCTGGGCGGTCACCGACTTGCCGGAGCCCGACTCGCCCAGCACGGCCAGCGTCTGACCGGCCTCGACGGCGTACGAGACACCGCCGACGGCCTCGGCGATCCCGTCCCGGGTGCGGAATTCCACGCGCAGGTCGCGTACGTCCAGCAGGCGGGCCGCCATGGCTAGCGCAGCTTGGGGTCTAGGGCGTCGCGCACCGCGTCGCCGAGCATGATGAACGCGAGCACCGTGATGGACAGCGCCCCGGCCGGCCACAGCAGCATGTGCGGGGCGTTGCGGATCTGGGTTGCGGCCGAGGAGATGTCGATCCCCCAGGAGACGGTGGGCGGTTTGAGCCCCACGCCGAGGAACGACAGCGTGGCCTCCAGTGAGATGTAGGTGCCCAGTGCGATGGTCGCGACGACGATCACGGGCGCCACGGCGTTGGGCGCGATATGGCGCAGCAGCGTCCGGCCGCTGCCCGCGCCGAGCACCCGCGCCGCCTGCACGTAGTCGTGCTCCTTGACGGTCACCACCGAGCCGCGCGCGATCCGGGAGATCTGTGGCCAGCCCAGCAGCACGATGAAGCCCACCACCGGCCAGACCGAGCCGCTGGTGACCACCGACAGGAAGACCAGCCCGCCCAGCAGGATCGGGATGCCGAAGAAGACATCGGCGATCCGCGAGAGCAGCGCGTCCCACCAGCCGCCGAAGTACCCGGCGAGTCCGCCCAGCACGCTGCCCAGCAGCGCCGCGCCGAGGGTGGCGCAGATGCCGACGGTGATGGAGGCGCGGGCGCCGTAGACCGTGCGGGTGTAGACATCGCGGCCCTGGAGGTCGTAGCCGAAGGGGTGGCCGGGGGCCGGGCCGTCCTGCGCCCTGGCCAGGTCGCCGTGGTACGGATTTCCGCTCGCGATCAGCTGCGGCCAGATCGCGATCACGACGAGGAAGAGGATGATCAGCGCGGAGGCGACGAAGATCGGATTGCGGCGCAGATCGTGCCAGGCGTCGGTCCACAGCCCCCGTCCGGTGGGCGCGGCCGGTCCGCCGGAGCGGCGGCCGGGCTCCCCGCGCCAGGGGAGCGGAAGGCGCCGCCAGGGGCCGCGCCGTGGTCCGCCCTTCGGAGGTGGCCCGCCCTTCGGCGTCCGGGGGCCGGAGGCGGTGGGGTCCACCGGACGGCCGCCGCCGCTCCCGGGCGGTGCGATCGCCTCGGTCGTGTCGTAGCGCGTGTCAAAGGGCTCAGGCATACCGGATCCTCGGGTCGAGCACGGCGTAGAGGAGGTCGACGAGCAGATTGGCGAGCAGGAAGACGATCACCAGGATGGTCACGAAGCCGACGACGGTCGGCGAGTTCTGGCGCAGGATGCCCTGGTAGAGCTGGTAGCCCACGCCGTGGATGTTGAAGATCCGCTCGGTGACGATGGCCCCGCCCATGAGCGCGCCGATGTCCGTGCCGATGAAGGTCACCACCGGGATCAGCGAGTTGCGCAGCAGATGGCGGGTGACGATCCGGTGGCGCGGCAGCCCCTTGGCGACGGCGGTACGGACGTAGTCGGCGCGGGCGTTCTCCACGATGGAGGTACGGGTGAGGCGGGTGGTGTACGCGAGCGAGACCAGCCCCAGCACCACCCCGGGCAGCAGCAGTTCGTTCAGCGGCGCCTCCGGCGAAACCGACGGCCTGGCCCAGCCCCACGTCACGCCGAACAGATACTGCAGCACCGTGCCGCTGACGAAGGTCGGGACGGAGACCACGACCAGGGTGAGCAGCAGCACCGAGGTGTCAAGACCCCGGCCCCGGCGCAGCCCGCTGAGGACGCCCAGGGTGATCCCCAGCGCCATCTCGAAGGCGACCGCGACGAGGGTGAGCCGGAGGGTGACCGGGAACGCGCTCGCCATCAGCTCGGTCACCGGCTGCCCGTTGAAGGCCGTACCGAAGTGGCCGCTGAAGATCTGCCCCATGTAGTGCGCGTACTGCCGCCACAGCGGCTCATCCAGATAGAGGTCTTCACGGATCCGGGCGGCGGTGGCGGGGTCGGGGGCCTTGTCGCCGAAGAGCGCGGCCACCGGGTCGCCGAGCGCGTACACCATGAAGAAGATCAGGAAGGTGGAGCCGATGAAGACCGGGATCATCTGCAGCAGCCGCCGCAGCGTATAGCGGCCCATGGCTCAGCCGACCCTGATCTGTGAGTAGACCGGCACGCTGAACTGATTGAGCGCCACCTCGCTGAGCCGCTGCGAATAGCCCGCGCTGCCGTTCTGGTACCAGAGCGGGATCGCGGGCATCTGCTCGGCGAGGATCTTCTCCGCGTCCCGGAAACCGGCGATGGCGCGGCCGTCGGCGGAGGTGGCGTTGGCCTGGTTCACCAGCCGGTCGAAGCCGGTGTCGCTGAAGTGGCCGTCGTTGGAGGAGGCGCCGGTGTAGTACAGCGGCTGGAGGAAGTTCTGGATCAGCGGATAGTCCATCTGCCAGCCGGCCCGGAACGGCCCGGTCATCTTCTTCCCCGCCATCTTGTTGCGGTAGTCGGCGAAGGTGCCGACCGGTTTGCCGACACAGGCCCGGTCGTTCCGCAGCACGGTGTTGACGCTGTTGCAGACCGCGTCCACCCAGTCCTTGTGGGAGCCGGTGTCGGCGTTGTACGTGATCGTCATCCGGCCGCCGGGCAGCCCGCCACCCGCCTTGATCAGCTTGCGTGCCCGGACCGGGTCGTAGCGGCAGGAGTCCCCGCACAGCCCCGGCTGATAGCCGCCCTGGCTGCGCAGGACCGGCGAGGTCCAGTCGGTCGCGGGGGTGCGGGTGCCCTGGAAGATCCGCTCGGTGATCTGCGCCCGGTTGATCGCCATCGAGATGCCCCGGCGGACCTTGGCCTTCGCCGGGCCGCTCCAGGTGCGGTCGTACATCGGGAAGGTGAGGGTCTGGATGATCCCGGCGGGCTGGTTGATGTAGCGGTTGCCGAGATCGGAGCGTACGAACTTCAGCTGCTGCGCCGGGACATCGTCGACCAGATCGAGATTGCCCGCCTGGAGATCGGTGTAGGCGGTGTTGCTATCGGTGTAGACGCGGAGGTCGACGCCCTTGTTACGGGCCTTGTCCGGGCCGGGGTAGCCGTCCCAGGCGCGCAGCTTCATCACCGAGCCCTTGGCGTACGACCGCACCTGGTACGGGCCGTTGCCGATGGGCTTCCTCAGCCAGGCGGCGTGGTCCTCGAAGAACGCCCGGGGCAGCGGCACATAGGCGTTGTAGCCGAGGGTCTTGGGCCAGGTGGAGAACTTCTGGGTGAGCCGGACGGTGAAGGTCCGGTCGTTCCTGACCCGCAGCCCGGAGAGGGCCTTGGCGGTGGGGGCGCCGCCGGAGGCGGGGTGGACCTTGTCATAGCCCTCGATGTACTCGAAGAAGTAGGCGTTGCGCTGCTTGTGGTCGATCCGGGCGCCGTAGTTCCAGGCGTTCACGAAGGACGCGGCGGTGACCTTCTCACCGTTGGCGAACCGCCGGCCCTTCTTGAGGGTGATGGTGTAGTTGCGCTGGTCGGAACTCTCGATCCGCTCCGCGAGCGCGTTCTTGGCCTCGCCGGTCCTCGGGTCGTAGCGCTTGAGCCCCCGGAAGATCATGTCGAGGACCTTGCCGCCCTGGACGTCATTGGTGTTGGCGGGCTCCAGCGGATTGGGGGGATCCCCCCAGGAGGAGCGGACGACACCGGCGTCGTCGCCGCTGTCCCCGCCGCCGCAGGCTGTCGCGGTGGCCGCGGCCGTCACGATCAGGACGACGGCGCGCAGGGAAGGACGGGCACGCAGGGAATACGGGGCTCCGCGACGCATGGCGCCTCCCGACGATCCGGTCCAAGATCGGCCTTACGGGGCGTCCGGCGGATCGATCCCCTCCCCGCCCCTTCCCGAAACTGGGGCTCCGCCCCAGACCCCGGGGGTCCAGGGGCGAAGCCCCTGGTTCCGGGAAGGGGCGGGGAGGGGAGCAGCCCGCCGCAGGCGACAAGATCAGTCGGACACCACCTAGGCCCATCTGACATCCGCACCGCCGGTGGCGCACGTCGATGACCGCTGTCCGGGGTGGCGGAGGCGTCGCGGACACTCCCCGTCCGCGACCGCGCCTACCGTGCGGCCCATGGAGATCCGTCCCTTCCGTATCGCCGTCCCCGAAGCCGACCTCGACGATCTGCGCCGACGCCTGGAACGCACTCGCTGGCCGGAGCGGCTCCCGGGCGCCGGCTGGTCCGACGGTGCCTCGCCCGACCATGTCCGCGAGCTGGCCGGGTACTGGGCCACCGGGTTCGACTGGCGGGCGCGAGAGGCGCGGCTGAACGCGTTTCCGCAGTTCACCACCGAGATCGACGGACAGCGGGTGCACTTCCTCCAGGTCCGCTCGCCCGAACCGGATGCCCTGCCGCTGCTGATCACTCATGGCTGGCCGGGTTCGGTCGCGGAGTTCACCGAGGTCATCGGCCCGCTGACCGATCCGCGCGGACACGGCGGCGACCCGGCCGACGCCTTCCACGTCGTCGTCCCGTCCCTCCCCGGATTCGCCTTCTCCGCCCCGCCGCGCGAGCCCGGCTGGGGCATCCGCCGCATCGCCACCGCGTGGACGGAGCTGATGCGGCGCCTGGGGTACGAGCGCTACGGCACGCAGGGCGGCGACTTCGGGTCGCTGATCTCTCCCGAGGTGGCGCGGGTGGCGCCGGCCCGGGTCGTCGGCGTTCATGTCAACGCGCTGGTGACCGCGGGGTCGGCCGGCGCGACGGATCCGGAGGAGCTGACCCCGGCCGAGCGCTCACGCCTCACCGGTCTCGAACGCTGGCACCGCGAGCTCTCCGGCTACGCCGCCATCCAGGGCACCCGCCCCCAGACCCTGTCCTACGGCCTCGCCGACTCGCCCGTCGGCCAACTCGCCTGGAACGTGGACTGGTTCGCCGCCCACGGCGACAAACCGGATGCCCTCGACCGCGACGCGGTCCTGACGAACGTCTCCCTGTACTGGTTCACCAACACGGCGGGCCCCTCCGCCCGCCTCTACAAAGAGGCCGCCTCGGCCTGGGGCGCGGCCCCCGAGCGCTCAGGGGTCCCCACCGGCGTCGCGGTCTTCGCGGGCGACACCGCGATCCGCCGTCTCGCCGAGCCATGGCATGCGATCACCCACTGGTCGGAGTTCGGGACGGGCGGCCACTTCGCGGCGATGGAGGTCCCGGAGCTGCTGGTGGGCGACGTACGGACGTTCTTCCGCGACCTGCGCTGACCTGCGCCGATCATTTCGTCAGGATCGCGCTCGCGACGACCTCGAAGAGGTGCTCGGCGCGTGACGCGAGCGAGGGCTGGTCGCCCAGCCATGCGAGCGCCGCGATCAGCGCGAACAGATCGGTGCCATCGATGTCCGTCCGCGCCATGCCCGCGGCCTGGGCACGGGCGAGGAGCCGCGCCCCGGCCGCGCGCAGGGTGACGCACGAAGCGTGGAGTGCGGATTCGGTGTCCTCGATGGCGGCCGCCATCAGCACGGTCACCCCCCGATACTCGGTTGTCCACGCCACGCAGTCGCGTAGCCACGAAGCGAGAGCGTCTTCGGGCGAGCTCGACGTTTCGAGCTCGTCCGCCTTTGCCGTCAGCTCGTCGAAGCTCGTGTGGAGCAGGGCCTCGAGCAGCGCCTCGCGGGTCGGAAAGTGGCGGAGCAGCGTTGCGAGCCCCACGTCGGCCTTGCGCGCGATGTCGCGCAGCGACGCGTCGACGCCTTGCTCGGCGATGACGGTGCCCGCGACTGCGAGCAGGTGGTCACGGTTCTTCCTGGCGTCGGCCCGCATCTGCCCCTCTTGACTATCCGGACCAGTGGTCCATATATTCGGATCAGTGGTACGGATATATGGACCACTGATCCGATCAGCGTATCCCGCGGCGCGGGCAGGAGAAAATGATGTCGACACGCACGATGAGGGCGATCCGGCTGCACGACTTCGGCGGCCCCGAGGTGCTGCGTTATGAGGAGGCGCCGGTCCCCGAACCGGGGCCGGGTGAGGTGCTCGTCCGCGTGCACGCGGTCGGCATCAACCCTCCCGACTGGTACGTGCGCGAGGGAATGCGCGAACTGCCTCCCGAGCTCAAGCCCCCGTTCGATCTCCCCTTGATTCCGGGGACCGACGTCTCGGGCGTCGTGGAAGCCGTCGCCGCCGACGTCAACGGCTTCGCGGTCGGAGACGAGGTGGTCGGCCTGCTGCGCTTCCCCATCGCTCTCCAGGGCGGCGCATACGCCGAGTACGTCACCGCGCCGGCGTCCGACCTCGCCCCCAAGCCGGCCGCCATCGACCATGTGCACGCCGCCGGGCTGCCCATGTCGGGGTTGACGGCGTGGCAGTTCTTGATCGAGCTCGGGCACGACCATCCCTCGCCGTTCCAAGAAGCCCGGCACCGCCCGATGGCACTCGACAGCGAGACCACGGTGCTCATCAACGGCGCCGCCGGTGGCGTGGGGCACCTCGCTCTCCAACTGGCCAAGTGGAAGGGAGCCCGCGTCATCGCCGTGGCCTCCGGCGCCCACGAGACGTTCCTGCGCGAGCTCGGCGCCGACGAGTTCATCGACTACACCAAGGAGCGGCCCGAGGAGGTCGCCCGTGACGTCGATCTCGTCCTGGACAACGTCGGGGGTCCCGACAGCAGGCGCTTCCTGCGCACCCTCAAGCGTGGCGGATCCCTCTACCCGGTGTACTTCGCCGAGTTCGACGACGAGGAGAACGCGAAGCTGGGCGTCACGGTCACCGCCACCCAGGTCCGCTCGAACGGCGCGCAACTCGCCGAACTGGGGCTTCTGCTCGACGCGGGCACGGTTCGCGTCGCGGTGGACAGCACGTTTCCGCTCGCGGATGCCCGAGCGGCGCACGAACGCGCCGCCCGAGGGCATATCCAAGGCAAGATCGTGCTCACGGTCGCCTAGGAACGGGCCGTTCGGACGCGCGGCGAAGGCGGAGGCATCGCTGCTCGGGAGGGGTCCCGGGCGGCCCCGGGGAGGATGGGCCGCCCGTAGCCGAGGTGAACGTAAGGAAGTTCCGCCATGACCCCCGTACAAGTCGACTGGCTGTCCATCGTGCTCGGTCCCCTCGCCCTCATCGCGCTGGCGTTCGCCTTCTCCGCGCAGCGCTCAGCGGTCAAGCGGGGCGAATCCATGCCCGGCTGGGGCAAGGCCGTACAGGGCGTGGGGATCGCCTTTGTGCTGTTCGTGGCCCTGTCCAACATGGCGTGGGGAAGTCCGTGAGGGAGTTGAATCAGACCTGCTGCACGGCCACCAGCTTGCCTCGGCTGTCAAGCCGGTCGAGCAAATGCCGAATGTCGTCGGGGTCGGAGGTGACGATCGCCGCCTTCTGCCGCGCGGCGAGCACCGCGACCGCTCCGTCCACCGGATCCGACGTTCCCGCTCGGGCCAGCAACTCCCCGATCTCCCGAGCCGCTGTCTCGTCCATGACCGCCACATCGCACCCGTTGAGCATCTGCGCCAAGCGTGCCTGGCGTGCCCCGTCCCGCCATACCTGCGCGACCACAGGCGCGGGCACCTGGGGCACACCACCCGCCGTGAGATAGGCCCGGTGGGCCCGCCAGACCTTGGTCTGGGATCGCTCAGCAGCGATCAGCATTCCCGCGTCATAGACAACGGGTCGTAGTACCGTCATCGGCTGTCCCCCCGAGCGCTTGGCTATCAAGCCGCGTGATCGCCGACACCGGACTCGCCGTCCGTGACGGGCCTCGTGACCGTGTCCATGAATTCATCCACCCACGCCTGCTCCTCCGGGGTGGGTGGACCGATCTCCGCCAGCACCTCTTCCGCCGCGATCAGCCCTGCCTCGATCTTGGCCGCGTGCTCTGCCGCGCGCGAGAGCCAGGCCGAAACGCTCATGCCCTCGCGATCCGCCGCTTCCTTGGCGGCGCTCAGGGTCTCGCTCGGGATCGTGATCGTGACACGTTCGAGGCTCATACCGGCGATCATACGGACGGGCTGCCCGTTCCGGGCGCCTGTGGACGGTGGTTCATCCGAACGTGGGGACGGGCAGATTGTGGGACGGCCCACCGGCACGTGTGAGGAGAGCCCCATGACCAGCTCGCCCTTCCCGGCAGATCACTCGCCCTTCCCCGCAGATCAGCGGATCGTCCTGATCGGCGACCCACGGGTCAGGGCGGTGCCGGTGCGCGAATGTGGTGAACCGCTGGTCGACTGCCGGGGGCGGATGCGCGTGGACGTCCGGCGGGCCGATCCCGCGGGGCACTTCGCGCACCTCCGGGCCGGAGTCGCCGAACGTCTCGAGCGGGCCGAGAAGTCGCTGCCCGGCGACTGGCGGTGGTTGCTGGTCGAGGGCTACCGGCCCCCGGCGCTCCAGCGGGAGATCTTCGATGGCTACGCGGCCACGCTGCGGAAGCTCGATCCGGGCGCCGACGAGGAGCGGATCCGGACGGCGGCCAGCCGCTGGTGCGCCCCGGCGGAGACGGCCGGACATGTCGCCGGGGCGGCGATCGACCTCACTGTATGCACACGGGACGGTACGGAGATCGACATGGGCAGCCCGGAGGCCGCGACACCGGAGGAGAGCGGCGGGGCCTGCTACACCCACGCCCCCGGCCTGTCCGAATGGGCCCGCGGGAACCGGGCGTTGATGATCGAGGCGCTGTCCTCGGTCGGCATGGTCAACTACCCCACCGAGTGGTGGCACTGGTCCTACGGCGACCGCTACTGGGCCTGGTCCACGGCCGCCCCCACGGCCGTCTACGGCCCCGTCCCGGAGCCCTGATCAGCGCGCGGGGCGGAATGGGGCGGCGTGAGACGGTCCTCACGTGTGGGCCGGGCGAAGAGCGCTCCCTTGTATGAGTTCACCTATGATCGCGACGTGTCGCAGAACGACCTTCAGCGCATCATCGACTTCCGGATCTCCTTCGCCCGTCGACAGGCCGGTGAAGTGCGGGAGGTGCCGGGCGGTTTCCTGGTGCTGCACCGGGAGTACGCCCGCTCCCATGAGCACAATCAGCTCCATATCACCGGGCCCGCCGACCCCGAGGGGCTGCCCGCGCTCGCCGACGAGGCCATGGCCTTCCTGCCGCACCGCCGGATCACGGTCCATGACGAGGCCCTGGGGCTGCTCTGTGTGCCCGCGCTGGAACGGGCCGGGTACACCCATGTCACCGAGGTGCTGATGGTCCACACCGGGCCGGCGCCGGCGGCCGGGGCGGCCGATGTGGTGGAGCGGGAGCTGGGGCCGTATCCGCACGGGCTGCTGCGGCGGGCGGTGACGGCGCAGCAGTGGCGGTGGATGCCGGACGCGGACGAGAAGACCGTGTACGACCTCGTGGAGCGGCGCACCGCCCGGCGGGCCGGAGCCGAGGAGGTGCTCTTCCTCGCCGCCCACGACGACAGCGGCGAGATCGCCTCCTGGGCCGATCTGTATCTGGAGCCCGCCGCCGGGGTCGCCCAGATCGAGGAGGTGGCGACCGCCGAGCCGTATCTGCGCCGCGGCTACGCCGACGCCGTCCTGGCCGACGCGCTGCGCCGCGCGGCCGCCGCGGGGTGCGCGCTGCGGTTCCTCGTCGCCGACCAGGACGACTGGCCGCTGCGCTGGTACGGCCGCCGCGGGTTCACCGCCGTCGGGCGGGTGCATTCCTTCTCGCGGTTCTGATACCGAAACCCCGGTCCGTTACGGCCCCTTGTGCGGCAGGGCCTCCGACTCCGCCGCGATCAGCGCCGGGTCCAGCACCACGTCCTCCTCGCGGGCCTCGAGCGTCGGGTCCTCGGGGAAGTGGCAGGCGGACAGGTGGCCCTCGCGGTTGCCCTCCAGGCGGATGAGCGGCGGCTCCTCCCGCGCGCATTTGTCCTGGGCCTTCCAGCACCGGGTGCGGAACCGGCAGCCGGAGGGCGGGTCGATGGGGGAGGGGACGTCCCCGGCGAGCCGGATGCGTGTCCGGCGGGTGGTCTCCACGGCGTCCGGGCCGTCCGAGGCCTCCTCGGCCATCATCACCGCCGCGTCCGGCACCGCGGACAGCAGCGCGTGGGTGTACGGGTGACGGGGGCGGCGGTAGATGGACTCGCGGTCGCCCACCTCGACCACCTTGCCCAGGTACATCACGGCGACGCGCTGCGAGAAGTGGCGTACGACGGCGAGGTCATGGGCGATGAACAGGAAGGCGATGCCCAGCTCCCGCTGGAGCTTCTGGAGCAGATTGACGACCTGCGCCTGGATGGAGACGTCCAGCGCCGAGACCGGTTCGTCGGCCACGATCAGCTTGGGCTCCAGGGCGAGCGCGCGGGCCACCCCGATGCGCTGGCGCTGGCCGCCGGAGAACTCGTGCGGGAAGCGGTTGTAGTGCTCGGGGTTGAGGCCCACGATCTCCAGCAGTTCGCGCACCCGGGCCTCCCGGCCGCCCGCCGGATCGATGCCGTTGATCTCCATGGGGCCGGAGATGATGGTGCCGACGGTCTGCCGGGGGTTCAGCGAGGAGTACGGATCCTGGAAGATCATCTGGATCTCGGAGCGGATCGGCGCGAGCTCCTTGCGGCCCGCGTGGGTGATGTCCCGGCCCCGGTAGGTGATCGTGCCGCTGGTGGGTTCCAGCAGCCGGGTCAGCAGCCGGCCCGTGGTGGACTTGCCGCAGCCGGACTCGCCGACCAGCCCGAAGCTCTCCCCGGCGTGCACGGTCAGATCGACCCCGTCCACCGCCTGCACGGCCCCGATCTTCCGCTTGAACGGGAAACCGCCCATGATCGGGAAGTGTTTGGTCAGCCGCTCGGTGACCAGGAGAGGTTCGGGTGTGCCCGACTCGATGCTCATGCGTCAGCGCTCCTAAGCCCTGGTCCCTAGCCCAGCCGGGGCTTGATCTGCTCGGTGAAGAGGGTCTGTTTCCGCTCGGCGCTCAGATGGCAGGCCGCGCCGCGGCCGTCCGGCAGCGACGGCCGCTCGGTCGCGCAGCGATCGCCCGCCACCTGGTCGGTGTAGCGGCACCGCGGGTGGAAGGGGCAGCCCGGCGGGGGGCTGAGCAGGCTCGGCGGGGAGCCGGGGATGGGGCTCAGCGGCTGGTCCACGGCGGAGGTCAGCCGCGGCATGGAGCCCAGCAGCCCCCAGGTGTACGGGTGCTGCGGCGCCCGCAGCACCTCGCGGACCGTACCGCGCTCCACGGCCCGGCCCGCGTACATCACCAGCAGGTCGTCGGCGGTGTTGGCCACCACGCCCAGGTCATGGGTGATGAGGATGATCGCGGAGCCGAACTCCTGCTGGAGGTCCTTCAGCAGATCCAGGATCTGGGCCTGGACGGTGACGTCGAGGGCGGTGGTCGGCTCGTCGGCGATCAGCAGATCGGGGTCGCAGACCAGCGACATCGCGATCATCGCGCGCTGCCGCATCCCGCCGGAGAACTGGTGCGGATAGTCGTCCACCCGCAGCCGCGGGTTGGGGATGCCGACCTTCTGGAGCATCTCGATCGCCCGGGAGCGGGCCTCGCTCTTGGAGGCGCCGGTGTGCTTGCGGTACGGCTCGGCGATCTGGCGGCCCACCGTGTAGTACGGCGACAGGGCGGTCAGCGGGTCCTGGAAGATCATCGCCATGGTGTTGCCGCGCAGCCGCTCCAGGGTGCGCTCGGGCGCGCCGGTCAGCTCCTGCCCGTCCAGCAGGATCTCGCCGCTGACCGCGGTGGTGCGCGGATCGTGCAGGCCCAGGACGGTGAGGTTGGTGACGGACTTTCCGGAGCCGGACTCGCCGACGATGCCGAGCGTCCGGCCGCGTTCGAGGTCGAAGGAGAGGCCGTCCACGGCCTTGACGACGCCGTCCTCGGTGGAGAACCGGACGTACAGATCGCGTACGGACAGGAAGGCGCCGTCGCCGGGGCCGGCCGATGGGGGCGTCGCGCCGTCGTCGGGCTTGGTGAGTGTGGTCATCTCGGCAGCTCCGGGTCTGTCAGGCGAGGCGCACGCGCGGGTCGATGAAGGCGTAGGCGGCGTCGACCAGGATGTTGAACACCACGATGGCCGCGGAGCTGACCAGCATCACGCCCATCAGCATGGGCAGATCGGTGAGCTGGACGGATTCCACCGCCAGTCGCCCGATGCCGTGCAGGGTGAAGGTGTACTCGGTGACCATGGCCCCGCCGAAGAGCGATCCGAGGTCGATGCCGAAGATGGTGATGATGGGGGCGATGGCGCCGCGCCAGGCGTAGCGGAAGAAGACCGTACGGCTGGAGAGCCCCTTGGCTCTCGCGGTGCGGACATGGTCCTCCTGCAGCTGCTCGACCATCTGGGAGCGGGTCATCCGGCTGTAGTTGGCCAGGAAGATCAGGGAGAGCACCACCCAGGGCAGCAGCATCCCGCTGAACCACTTCGCCGGATTGTCGGTGAAGGGGTAGTAGGCGGGCTGGTCCATGATCCCCAGACCGCTGACGAACCAGGCCAGGGCGAGCACTCCGACGAAGTAGATCTGCATCGAGGCGCCGAGCAGCGACAGCGAGCTGAAGAACTTGTCGATCCAGGTGCCGCGCCGCCAGGCCGCGATCATGCCGATGCCGATCCCGCAGACCAGGAACACGGCGGCACCGCCGAGGGCGAGCGAGAGGGTGGTGGGGAAGCGGTCGGCGATGGTGCCCCAGACGGGCTCCTGGCTGACGAAGGAGTAGCCGAAGCAGGGGGCGCTGCAGTGCCCCACGGCGAAGTCCCGCCCGGCGACGATCCCCACCATGAACTTCGCGTACTGGACCGGCACCGGCTGGTCCAGGCCCAGGTTCTTGTTGATCACGGCGAGCGAGGTGGGATCGCAGTTCTTGCCGCAGGCGAGCCGGGCCGGTTCGGCGGGCAGGGCGAAGAAGAGGAAGAACGTGATCGCGCTGATCAGGATCAGGATCACGATCGCGCCGAGGGACCGGCGGGCGAGGAATCTCAACATGACGTCGGTGATCTTCCGCTAGGGGCGGGTCCCCGGCCGCACCCGCCGATACGGGTGCGGCCGGGGTCTGCGCTGCCTGGTTACGGCCGCGGCTACTTGATGAAGACGGCCGTCGGGTCCACGGCGCCGTAGACCGAGTTGAACTTCACTCCGCCCAGCCCTGAGCCCCAGAGGGTGAACAGCCGGTTGTAGAAGGTCGGGACGGCGGGGATCTCATCGGTGAGGATCTTCTCGCTGAGCTTGATCCACTCCGAGGTGGCCCGGCTGAGGTCGCTGGCCTTGGCGACCTTGTCGATCTCCTTGTTGACCGCCGGGACGTTGAGGTGCGAATAGTTCGAGGAGTCGTCGTAGACGTTTTCGCCGCCGTACACCGGCGGGACCACGGTCGAGGCGGACGGCCAGTCGGCACCCCACGAGGACCGGTACAGGTCGAACTTGTTCTTGACCTTTCCGATCTGCGTGTAAAAGGTCGACTGGTCGATCTCCTTCTTCTGCACCTTGAACCCGGCCCGCTCCAGGGCCTGCTGGACGACCACCGAGGCGTCCTGGTGGGTGTCGCCGTTGCCGTAGGCGTAGACGAGCTCGTAGTTCTCCTTGCCCGCCTCCTTCAGCAGCTCCCTGGCCTTCTTGGCGTTGCCGCCGGGGTACTTCTTCTTCTGGAACGGGTCGAAGGAGGGGTCGTAGCCCTTGAGCGTGGGGCCGACCAGCCCGCCGCCGACCTCACCACCCTTGGGGCCGCCGAACTGCTGGAGGTACTGCCCGCTGGGGAAGGCCCAGGCGATCGCCTCGCGCACCTTCTTGTCCTTGACCCGATCGGTGTTGATCGAGACGACGTCCACATAGGGCTGCGTCTCGGTCAGCGACCGGGACATCGCCTCCTTGTCCTTGAGGACCGTGGAGATCTGCGACGGGTCGACCGCGTTGGTCCACGTCATCCCGTTCCGGTCGGCGCCCTTGTTCGCCTGGAGCCGGCGGGTGGAGTCCACCCACTGGTGGCCGAAGGAGACGTCGAACTTCTCGACGTACTGATGGCGTATCGAGTCGGTCTTGGGGTCCCACTGGTCGTTTTTGACGAACTGGATGCCCTTGCCCGGCTTGAAGTTCTGGACCTTGTACGGACCGGAGGACAGCGGGGCCTTGTCGTACTTCTCCTTGGTGTCCTTGCCCGGCGGCACCGCGCTGATATTGGGCATGGCGACCGCGAACGGCACCTCGGCGCGCGGCTGGTCGAAGTGGAAGACGATGGTCTTGTCGTCCGGCGTGTCCAGCACCGACTTGGGCAGGTGCTTGCCCTTGTAGGGGCCGTCCGGAAGCGCCTTGCGGTACTTCTGGCCCTCCCCGGAGAGCCACTGCTGGAGATAGGTCGGCCCGTTGGTCTGATACGGCGCGTAGAGCCGCTCGACGGCCTGCCGGACGTCCCTTGAGGTGATGGGCGAGCCGTCCTCGTACTTCAGCCCGTCCTTGAGGGTGTACGTCCAGGTGCGGCCGCCGTCGGAGGACTTGCCGGTGTCGGTGGCGAGGTCGCCGACCAGCTTGGCCTTGCCCGTCTTGTCGTCGAACTGGTAGTTCGTCAGCGTCCGGTTGTAGAGCGTCTGCATGATCAGCTCATCGCTGACATAGATCTGCCCCGGGTCCAGATGCTCGAAGGCGTCCCGCTGCAGCACCGTGACGGTGCCGCCCTTCTTGGCGCCCGGCAGGTCCTTGGCCGGTCCGGTGGAGTCCGCGGCGGTGCCGAGGGTGATGTCCTGGGACTCCATCTTGGGCTCGTTCGAATCCTTGGGGTCCGAGCCACCGCCACCGCTGCTGCACCCCGCGAGCGCCAGGGCCCCCGCGGCCAGGGCGACGGCGTAGGTACGGGCTCTGCGACTGTTCTTGGACGTCATCGTGGTCACTGCACCTGCCTCATCGGACGGAAGACTTGCCGTTCTCTGCCTTGGGCCCGGCGGCCCCCCGGTCACCGCGTGGTCTTCGGGTCCATCGCGTCCCGGACCGAGTCCCCGAGCAGGTTGAAGGCGACCACGAAGACCACCATGGCGATGCCGGGGAAGAACATGTAGGTGATGTCGCCCTCGTAGAAGTTCGCGCCCTTGGCGAACATCCGGCCCCAGTCGGGGGTCGGCTCCACCACGCCGACGCCGAGGAAGGACAGCGCCGCCTCCGTCGTCACGAAGTTCGGCAGCATCAGCGTGGACTGCACCAGGATGGGCGTGACGAGGTTGGGCAGCAGCTCCTTGCGGACGATCCGCCACGGCGAGGCGCCGGTCACCCTGGCCGCCTCGACGAACTCACGCTCCCTCAGGGACAGCACCTGGCCGCGCAGCAGCCGGGCCAGCTGCATCCAGCCCAGCAGCCACAACACCATCACCAGGGCCGTGACCCGGAAATAGGTGGGCGTCTCCTTCTGCGGGCTGACGAACAGCGCGGTGACCACCGGCATGAAGGCGACGAAGAACAGCTGCTGCGGAAAGGACAGCAGCAGATCGATGAGGCGGCCGAGGAAGTAGTCGGTGCGGCCGCCCGTATAGCCCGCCACCACGCCGATCACGATGCCGGTGAGCGTGGACAGCACGGTCGCGGCCAGCCCGATCAGCAGCGAGGTGCGGATGCCGTAGACGAGCTGGGTCAGCACATCGCGGCCCAGCTTGGGCTCGATGCCGAACCAGAACTCGCCGTCGATGCCGCCGTTGGGCTTCATCGGATAGCCGGTGAGGGGGTCCAGCAGTTCGGGCCGGTCCAGTCCGTAGGTGGTGTACGGATCCTTGCCGTACAGCCAGGCGATCACCGGCGCCAGCACGGCGACGGCGAAGAAGAAGACCACCACGCACGCGGAGATCACACCGGTGCGGTCGCGTTTGAAGCGCCGCCACATCAGCTGGCGGGGCGCCAGACCGGCCGGCGCCTCGCCCGCCGTGCCGCCCGGTGCGGTCTTCTCGACCACGCCGGTCTGGGATGGACTCGTCATCGCGTAGCGTCCCCCCGCACTGGTGTCACACCGTCAACTCGCGTTGTCTATGCGCGTCATGTCGCCGCCCGCTCGCCAGGGTGGTGCATGCGTGTCGGGTTGAGCGGACTTTCGCAATCGGGGAACGGCACAGTCAAGGGTCCGGGGAGGGTGGATGTGCCGCTCATTCGAACCTTGAGCGAAGATTTGGCAGATCGAGGTCCAGGCGTGCTTGACAGAGACCCCTCATGACGGACAAAGCGTGGATTATGGGCAGGAAACGCGTTAACACACAGGCAACTCATCTGTCGCAACACCGATATACGGACGCGCCAGGCTGAACTGCGTACGGCCGTGCGGGTGCCGTGGACCGGTCGGGGCGCGCGATGCCGCCCCGGCCGGTCGCACCACTTCGGGGGCTCGGGCCGACCGTGTCTCCCGGTGGTCTCCGGACGGTCACGATCCGCATTTTTCTTCCACCATCGGTATTTTTCTTCGGCTCGCGACGGTTGCCCGGGGTGCGAGGCGGGGGAGACCTACGGCTATGGGGCAGGGACGGATACTCAACAGCGGAGCGCGCGTCTTCGGGGCGCTCGTCTGCGCGGTTCTCGGGCTGATCTCGCTGGGATGGATCATCCACGACCTGGACAAGGCCGATGAGGCGAACCATCTGTGGTGGACCTGGGCGGGGTTGCCGTTCCGGGCCACCGGAGGGATCTTCGGCTCCTCCCTGCTCGACCTCGCGCTGCTGCTGGTCTACGCGGTCGTCGGGATCACCGCACTGCGCTCACCGGCCGCCGCGGGCGCGCTCGGCACGGTCGCGGTGGTGACCGTCGCGGTGCGCCTGCCCAGCCTGTGGAACCTGAACTCGGACTGGCTCCAGGGCATCCCCGGCGATCTGAAGACCCGGGCGAATGTCAGCGCCTGGGCGCAGGTGGTGCTCGCGGGGCTGCTGCTGGCCGTCGTGGCCGCCGCACGCCGCCCCGCCGACCTCGCCGCCCCGCCCGGCCGGCCGGTCTCGCCCGCCGACCGGCCGCCGGGCCGCCCCGCGCCCGGGGCCGCGGTCGTCGGCGCGCTGTTCCTGGGCGCCCTCGGGGTCGTCATCGCCGCCTGGCAGATCTACTGGGCCCAGGAGCGCGGCTGGGAGATCTACAAGTACCTGCTCACCGGCAAGCACACGCTGCCCACTCTGCTCTCGGCGCCCGGTGCCTGGATCGCGTGGGCGGCGGTGGCGCTGTCCCTGGCCGGAGCGGCCGCCGCGCTCGCGCGCGCCCCGCTGGCGCGCCCGCTGGGGATGGTGGCGGCGGCCCTGGTCACGGCCACGGGGATCAGTGAGGCATCGCTCTACATCAAGCTCGACTATGTGGACCACCTCAGCGATCTGCCGACGGTGGGCGTGCTCAGCGTGCTCACCGGCTTCTTCGAGGCGATCGCGGGGCTGATCGCCCTGATCGTGCTGGCGCGGCGAGGCGTGGAGGAGGACGCCGCGGGACTCGGAGGCCTCGGGGGCGCCCCGGCGTACGGCGGCGGCCATGGCGGCTACGGGGGTTACGACGGCCAGGGGCCCGGGGGCTACGACGCCCAGGGTCCTGGGGGCTACGGGGACGGCTCCGGGGCCGGGGGCTACGGCGGCGGTTACGGCGGTGGCTATGGCGGTGGGGGCTACGGCGGGGGTGGTTACGGTGACGGCGGTTACGCCCCGCCGCCGCCCGCCACTCCGCCGCTGGTGCCCCCGCCGCCCGGCACCCCGCCCGCCGCGCCCCCGCCGCCGTCCGCACCTCCGGCGCCGCCACCGGGCTGGTGACGGCGGCGGGGCACGGCCCCGGGAGGCGAAGTCGACCGCGGTTCGGGACGCGCCCCGAAGGGGCGCGGGGCTGTGTCGATGTGCGGCTCCGCCGCGCGGGCGCGACCAGCCACGACGGTGCCGCAGACGGTCGACCGCAGATCAGGGCACTCACACAGGTCAGAGCACCCCCAGCGGAGCGCTACCGCAGTCCGAGGGACCGCTTGAGGAAGTCCACCTGGAGCAGGAGCAGATTCTCCGCGACCTGCTCCTGCGGGGTCATATGGGTCACCCCGGACAGCGGCAGCACCTCATGCGGACGGCCCGCGGCCAGCAGCGCCGAGGAGAGCCGCAGAGTGTGCGCGGCCACCACGTTGTCGTCCGCCAGACCGTGGATGATCATCATTGGGCGTGCGGTGTCGGCCGCGCCGGACAGCCCCTCGTCGGTCATCAGCGCGTTGGCGGCGTAGACCTCGGGCTGTTCCTCCGGCAGGCCCAGATACCGCTCGGTGTAGTGGGTGTCGTACAGCCGCCAGTCCGTCACCGGGGCGCCCACCACGCCCGCGTGGAAGACATCGGGGCGGCGCAGCACCGCCAGCGCGGCCAGATAGCCGCCGTAGGACCAGCCGCGGATGGCCACCCGGCCGAGGTCCAGCGGATAGCGCCCGGCGAGCGCCGTCACCGCCTCGACCTGGTCCTCCAGCGTGACCGCGGCCAGGTCGTCGCGCACCGCCTTCTCCCAGGCGGGGGAGCGGCCGGGGGTGCCGCGGCCGTCCGCGACGACCACCGCGAAGCCCTGGTCGGCGAACCACTGCGAGGTGAGATGGGCGTTGTGCGAGGCGACCACCCGCTGGCCGTGCGGGCCGCCGTAGGGATCCATCAGGACCGGCAGCGGCCCGTCGCCCTCCTGATAGCCGCTGGGCAGCAGCACGGCGCACGGAATGTCCCGCTTGCCCGCGAAGACGAGCTCGGGGCGCGCGGTGATGACGGGCCGCTCCGGGTACGCGTCGAGCTCGGCGAGGCGCTCGGCCGCGCCGTGGTCGGCGGGCCGTAGGAGCTCCACGCTCACCCCGGGCCGGTCCAGCCCCGTGTACGACAGCGCGATCACCTCACCGCCGCGCACGGCGGAGTGGACCGCCGGGAAGGGCCGCTTGCCGACCGGCTCCCAGCCGCCCTGGTCGCCGCTGCCCCGGAACCAGGCGCGATGGACGGCGATCTCGCCGGGCTGCTCGGGCAGTGGAGCTCCGGCCCCGGGGGAGGCGGAGAACAGCACGTCGTCCGTGCCGATGTCGAGGACCGCGCGCACCTGGAGGGCGCCGGAGGTCAGTTTGCGGTCGCCGACCATCAGGACCCGGGCGCCCCCTTCGTCCGCGATGCGGACGAGTCGTCCATCTTCGGTCCAGGCCGGCACCCCGGGGAAAAGATCCAGCCAAACCGCGTCCTCGTCCACATGGACCGTGCTGGTCCGGCCGGTGTCGGTGTCCACGGCCAGGTAGAGCTGGCTGCGCTGGTCCCTGGCCTGGACCAGAAGCAGCGGCGGACCGTAGGCCGACCAATGCACCCGCGCGAGGTACGGATAGCGCTTCCGGTCCCACTCGATCTCCGTACGGGAGCCGTCCAGACCGAGCAGAACCAGCCGCACCTCCGCGTTGGCGGTGCCCGCGGCGGGATAGGCCACCTCCGCGGGTTCCCGGCCGGGGTGGGCGGGGTCGGCGATCCACCAGCGCCGTACGGGGGACTCGTCGGCACGGGCGGCCAGCAGGGCGTCGCTCCGCGGCGACCACCAGAAGCCGCGTGAGCGGTCCATCTCCTCGGCCGCGATGAACTCCGCGAGGCCGTAGGTGACGGAGTCCCCCTCCGGCTCCGCGAGCGCCCGGTCCCCCGCGCCGTCCGCGCCGGTGACCCGCAGCGCCCCGCCCGCCGCGTAGGCGATGTGGCGGCCGTCGGGCGAGGGACGCGGGTCCACGACCGGGCCGGGGGCGCGCAGCTCGCGGGTGGTGCCCGTGGGCAGCTCCGTGGTGAACAGCCGCCCGGAGAGGGCGAAGGCGGCCCGCTCGACCGCGGCGTCCACCGCGTAGCCGACCACCCCGGCCGACCCCTCGCGGCTGCGCTCGCGCCGCGCCCGCTCCTCGGGGGACAGCTCCTCGTCGGCGCCGCCGAGCAGCTCGGCCGGGTCGGCGGCGGGGTACTCGCGCCGCCCGGCGAGGTCGTACACCCACAACAGGCCGGTCCGGTCGGTGCCCGAGCGGGAACGCAGGAAGGCGACGCGTGAATCGTCGGGGGCCACGGCGAGGGCCCGCGGTGTCCCGAGGGTGAAACGCTGGGTGCGCGCGTGCTGCCGTGGGAACGAGAGCTGTCCGGTCATAGGGGGAGCGTACGGCTGTCGGATCATCGCGAGGGAGGGTACGGACCGGTAGGCCGGGCGGGTGTTGCCCCTGGCACGGTCCGGCCGGGACGGCGCGGGTGTCAAGCGACCCCGGGCGATGGCGAGATGGCGCATAACCAACGAGAAGTCGCCCCCGGGGCCGGGAAGTTCGTGCGATCAGGCATGCGCCCCTGTCATGCTCCCGTGCACCGAGTCATGTGCACACCGCCATAGTTATGATCGATTGCGCATAGTGGGTAGCCCCCCTGTGGCATCTATATGTTGTCCGTCCGAGTGCGTGTAACTGGAGGTGAGCCGCTGTGGCGCTCTCGATCTCGGTGTCAGTGCTGCTGCTGATCATCGTCTTCATGCTCGTGAACAAGGCAGGACTGAAGGCGGTTCATGCGATCGTCTGTGTCCTCCTCGGCTTCTACCTCGCCAGTTCCTCGGTCGCTCCGACGATCGACGACCTCACCACCAACGTGGCGGACATGATCGGCGGCGTGAAGATCTGACCCCGAGCGGGGCCGGGGTGTGCGACCCATGGGCACGTGTGTGCGAATCGTAGGCTGTGCCCATGACCGTTCTTCCCGCCCGTCGTCTGCTGCTGGTGCACGCGCATCCGGACGACGAGTCGATCAATAACGGCGCGACCATGGCGAAATACGCCGCCGAGGGCGCATACGTCACCCTGGTGACCTGCACCCTCGGTGAGGAGGGCGAGGTCATCCCGCCTGCCCTCGCGCATCTCGCCGCCGACCGCGACGACGCGCTCGGCCCGCACCGGATCGGCGAACTCGCCGCGGCCATGGACGCCTTGGGGGTCGAGGACCACCGCTTCCTGGGCGGGCCCGGCCGCTATCGCGACTCCGGAATGATGGGCGCCCCGCAGAACGACCGGCCGGACTGCTTCTGGCAGGCCGACCTGGACGAGGCCGCCGGGCATCTGGTCGCCGTGGTCCGTGAGATCCGGCCACAGGTCCTTGTGGCGTACGACACCAATGGGGGCTACGGCCACCCCGATCACATCCAGGCGCACCGCGTGGCGATGCGCGCCGTGGAGCTGGCCGCCGATCCCGGCTTCCGCCCCGACCTCGGCGAGCCGCACGACATCGCGAAGGTCTACTGGAACTGCGTGCCGCGCTCGGCCGTCGAGGAGGGCTTCGCCCGGCTGCGGGCCGAGGGCCGTGACTCCCTCTTCCCCGGCGTCGCCACGGTGGACGACGTCCCCGGGGTGGTGGACGACGCGGACGTCACCGCTTACATCGACGGCGTCCCCCACGCCGGGGCGAAGGCCGCGGCGATGCGCGCCCACGCCAGCCAGATCTCGGTGGACGGACCCTTCTTCGCGCTCTCCAACGACCTGGTCCAGCCGATGTTCCTCCATGAGCACTACCGGCTCGTCAGGGGCGAGGCCGGGGCGGACCGCGAGGACGACCTGTTCGCGGGGGTGGCGGCATGACGGCCCCGCGCCTGGGCGGATACGCCCTGCTCGCCGTGGCCGGGGTCCTGGTGGGCGCCGCGGGCGCGCTGGTCCAAGCGGCGTGGTTCCCCGGCGGGTTGCTGCTCGCGCTGCTCGCGGTCGCGGGCCTGTGCTACGGCGGGGTCAAGGCCATGGGCGCCCGGATGGGCGGCGGAGTGCCCGCGGGCGCCTGGACGGTGGCCGTGTTGCTGCTCACTTCCTCCCGTCCGGAAGGGGATTTCCTTTTCGGCGCCGGGCTGGGGTCGTACGCTTTCCTCCTCGGCGGGATGTTCATCGGTGTGATGTGTGCCACGCTGCCTTTGGTGCCGCAACCTCCTGGCCCGCCGGTCCGACTTGGTAAGTGACGTGACGTTTTTGGCACGACGTCCCCGGCACTCGGAGGCCCTTCGGACACACGGCGAAGGGTGCGCCTCGGGCGTACCGGATGCGGTGATCCGGCGGCCGTCAAGTGCGCGTCCGCACCGCCCAGTATGGTGGTGCCGCCGCCGAGCCGCCCGCGCGAGGTCTGACGGGCGGCGGAGCTAACTGGGAGAACCTGCTTTGAGCCGTGAATCTGACAGTTCGTCCTCCGGGCCCCGGGAGGGAAGCGGCGGTGCCGCCTACCCGTCGGGCACCCCGCCGTACGGATCCCGCCAGTACCCCTCGCCGAACCCCACGCAGGAGGCCCCGCAGGGCGCCGCCGAGGATGGGCAGGCGCGTGCCGCGGCCAAGCCGGAGGAGCCGAAGACCGAGACCACGCTGACGACCCGGATCAAGATCAACATTCCGGGGTCGCGGCCCATCCCGCCGGTGGTCATGCGTACGCCCGTCGCGGAGGACGGCGTGCCCGCGCCGCGCTCCGGCGGGGACGACGACGCCCCCGAGCGCACCAGCGCCCTGCCCCGGGCCGACTTCACACCGACGCCCGAGCGCGGTGTGCCGGCCGAGCCCGGCGGGGCCAACGAGCCCACCGAGGGCCGGGAGAGGAAGAGCGGCAAGGGCGACGGCGAGCGGACCAGCGACTGGTTCGCGCCCCGTAAGCCCAGAAGCGGCTCGTCGGCCACCGGCAGCACCCCGAGGCCGCCGGTGCCCCCGGCCCCTGACACCACCCAGGGGTTCCCGGCCCCTGACACCACCCAGGGGTTCCCGGCTCCGGACACCACCCAGGGTTTCCTTTCCCCTGACACCACTCAGGGGTTCCCCGCACCCGACACCACGCGGGGTTTCCCTTCCCCGGAGACCACCCAGGGATTCCCGGCCCCCGACACCACTCAGGGGTTCCCGGCTCCGCAGCAGGGCGGCGGCCCCGTCGCCGATCTGCCGTACTTCACCGACGCCCAGGCCCCGTCCGGCCACCCCGAGCCGACCGGACCCACCACCGGCCCGGTCACCGGCGACATGTACTTGCCGCCGTCCGGCCCCGGTGCGGGCCCGCGCGACAGCGACCTGCTGGCCCCGCCCGGACCGGGCCCCGCGGGCGGCCCGTACGGCGGTGACCCGCAGACGCCTCCGGGCGGAGTGGGTCCGCTGGCCGGGGGAGGCCCGGCCGGTCAGCCGCCGACTCCGCCGGGTGGCTCGCCGCTGTCCGGCAGCCTGGGCGCCACCACCGGCGTGGGCCCGCTGACCGGCCCCGGGGCGGGGCGCGCGGACGGCCTCGGAGCCGCTCCGGCCCCCCCGCTGTTCCGTGACCCCGAGCCCACGCCGACCGGCGGGGTGCCGCCGGAGCAGATCTCCAGCGACACGCTGGTCAGCGGGGTGCCCGTGGTGCCCTCGGCCGAGGGCCGGGCCAAGCCGCCGTCCCCGCCCGCTCCGGGTGGTCCGGGGGCCCCGGCGCCCGGCGGCGACAGCGCCCCGGCGCCGTCCGCCCCGAAGGCCGGTAAGCCCAAGAAGAAGGGCCGGTCGAAGGTCGTCATGGCCGCGGGCCTGCTGTTCGTGATCGCGGGCGGGGCCTACGCGGCCGGGCTGGTGATGAACCACGCCGATGTGCCGAACGGCACCACCGTCCTCGGCGTCGACATCGGCGGCACCTCCAAGCAGGTCGCCGTCGACAAGCTGGACTCCAAGCTGGGCAAGCGCACCACCGCCCCGCTGACGGTGTCGGTCGACGGCCAGGAGAAGGAGATCAAGCCGTCCGTCGCGGGCCTGGCGCTCGACACCGAGGCCACGGTCCGGAATGTCGCGGGCCGGGACTACAACCCGGTCACCGTGATCGGCTCGCTCTTCGGCGGCACCCATGAGGCCGAACCGGCGGTCACCGTCGACGAGGAGAAGCTGCGGGACGCCCTGGAGCGGCTCGCGGGCGACTCCGGCACGGCCCGCGAGGGCGGCATCAGCTTCGCCTCCGGCAAGGCCGTCCCGGTGTACGGCAAGGAGGGCAAGGGGCTGGACGTGGACAAGGCGGTCAAGGCCGTCTCGGACGGGTTCCAGCTGCGCGCCGAGACCGGCCAGAACAAGGCCATCACCCTGCCGGTCACCATCAAGCGCCCCACGGTCAGCAAGGCCGAGGTGGACCGGAAGCTGAAGAGCTTCGGCGAGCCCGCGATGTCGGGGCTGGCCACGGTCCAGACGGACGCCCAGCACTCGATCCCGTTCGGCCCGGACAAGTCGCTGCCGAAGATCCTCTCCATGCGGGTGGTCGACGGCAAGCTGGTGGAGCACTACGACCTGGCCGTCCTCAAGCAGCTCTACGGCAGCACCTTCGACGGCGTCCTGCTCGAGCGGGGCGACGGCTCCAAGAAGCCCGTCACCCCGGAGGACGTGGAGTCGGCACTGCGTCTGGCGCTGCGCGGCAAGACGCCCAGCGAGCGTATCGGCGTCATCGGCAAGGACAACTGACCGGCCCGTCACACGTGGTCGGACGACACGGCCCCCGCCCGAAGCACCGGGCGGGGGCCGCGTCTCTTCCTGAGCGGGTCGGAGGAAGTCCGCTATGGTGCGGGCAGCGCCCCGAAGGGGCGCGGGGCTGTGTCGATGTGCGGCTCCGCCGCGCGGGCGCGACCAGTCACGACGGCGCCGCGGTCGGCCGACGACGCATCGCGGCACTTCCAGCGGAGCGCTCAGGCCGCGTCACGCCCCGACCCATGACATCTGTCATCTCCAGGTCACGACCGCTGACACTGCCGGTCACCCCCCGCCCTCGGCCAGTCTTATGGCCATGACCACAACGACCGCTGCTTCCGCCCCCGGCACCGGGGCCGCCACCACGGGCGCGCCGCCCGTGGTCCGCTTCGAGAAGGTGAACAAGGCCTACGGCGGTGTGCGCGCCGTGACCGATCTCGATCTCACCCTGTACCCGGGGGAGACCGTCGCCCTGTTGGGCCCCAACGGCGCCGGCAAGTCCTCCAGCCTCGATCTGCTGCTCGGCCTGCGCCAACCCGACTCCGGCCGGGTGGAGGTCTTCGGCACCACCCCGCGCCAGGCCATCGTCCGCGGCCGGGTCGGCGCGATGCTCCAGAGCGGGTCTCTGATGGAGGAGGTGACGGTCCGCGAGCTGGTGGGGCTGGCCTGCGATCTGCACCCCAAGGGCCATCCGGTGGACGAGGTGCTGGAGCGCGCGGGGATCACCGAGATCGCCTCCCGCAATGTGAACAAGCTCTCCGGCGGCCAGGAGCAGCGGGTGCGCTTCGCGTTCGCGACCGCCGGGGCCTCCGATCTGATCGTGCTGGACGAGCCCACGACCGGTATGGACGTCTCGTCCCGGCAGACGTTCTGGGGCGCGATGCGGGAGCAGGTGAAGCAGGGCCGCACCATCCTGTTCGCCACCCACTACCTCGAAGAGGCCGACGCCATCGCCGACCGGGTGATCGTGCTGCACCGCGGCCGGGTGCTGGCCGACGGCTCGTCCGCCGAGATCAAGGCGATGGCCGGGGCCCGGCGGATCTCCTTCGAACTGGACGGACCGGTCGACGAGACGGCGCTGCGCGCCCTGCCCGCGCTGACCGGGATCGAGATTTCGGGGCGTACCGTACGGATACGGTCCACCGACGCGGACGCGACCGTATCCGCGGTCTACCGGCTCGGGCTCTATCCGCACGGGCTCGAGGTCACCGGCCTCGGCCTGGAGCAGGCGTTCCTCGCCATCACCGACGCCGCGGCGGCAGTTGAGGAGTCCGCACGATGAAGACGCTGGTCAAGCTGGAGATCGCGCGGACCCTGCGCAATCGCAAATTCATGTTCTTCACGGTCATCTACCCGTCCGTGCTCTTCCTGATGATCGCGGGCAGCAGTGACGCCGACGACCGGGTGCCCGGCACCCGGCTGTCGATGCCGCTCTACTACATGGTCGCGATGGCATCCTTCGGGGCGCTGACCGCCGTGCTGATGGGCAACAGCGAGCGGATCGCCAAGGAGCGCGAGGGCGGCTGGACCCGCCAGCTGCGGCTCACCCGGCTGCCCGGACGCGGCTATGTGGGCGCCAAGATCGCCGCGGGGGCGGTGACCACCCTGCCGTCGATCGTGATCGTCTTCGTGGTGGCCGCCGTCGGCAAGGGCGTACGGCTGGACGCCGTCTGGGAGTGGCCCGCGCTGACCGCCGCGATCTGGGCGGGCTCCCTGGTCTTCGCCGCGCTCGGGGTGGCCATCGGATATCTGGCGAGCGGGGACGCGGTACGGCCGCTGACGATGATCATCTACTTCGGTCTGTCGATCCTCGGCGGGCTGTGGATGCCCACTACGTCCTATCCGGACTGGCTGCGGAACATCGGCGACTATCTGCCCACCCACGCCTACACCGCCCTCGGCCAGGCGATCGAGCTGGGCGGCGCCCCGCACACCAAGGACGTGGCGCTGCTCATCGGCTACCTCGCGGTCTTCGCGGGCGGTGCGGCGTGGCTGTACCGCAAGGACACCCGTAAGGCATGACCGAGGGTGTGGGCCCGAGGCGTGATCCGAGGAGAGAAGAACCATGGCTGACCGGGCCGAATGGACCGACGGCGATCCGGAAGCCCGCCCCGGCGGGCGCCGCCGGCTGACCTGGTGGGCCGACGCGATGGCGTACGACGAGGAGAACGACCGGGTGGCCGCGATCGGGCAGCCCCCCGAGAACCGTAAACAGGCGCTGGTCAAGCTGATGTGGATCGGGATCTGGATGGCCTATATGGGCGCACCGGTGAGCGATCTGGCCGACGGCAACCACACCGCCCTGGGCACCGTGTGCGGCGGGCTCGGCCTGCTGGTCTTCGTCGCCGTCTATCTGATGCTGGTCTTCCGGCACACCGGGCGGGCGCTGAGCCGGGCCGCGGTCCTGGGGGCGCTGGGCATGATCAGCGCGCTCGCCGCCGTGCTCACCTTCACCATGGGCGACGACTGGCTGGTGCTCTCGGTCTATGTGTCCGTCGCCTTGGGGGCGGTGCTGCCGCTGCGGCTGTCGAGCTGGGCGATCCCGCTGAACACGGCGTTCATGGTGGGCATCGGGGTGCTGGTGCGCGGCTCGCACGGACTGGTGTCCGCCCTGGTCATCCCCTCGCTGCTCGGCGGCTTCGCGATGAGCGCGGTGGGGCAGATGGTCCGCACCACCCGGGCGCTGCGCGCCGCCCGCGCCACCGTGGCCCAGCTCGCCGCCAACGAGGAGCGGCTGCGGCTCGCCCGCGATCTGCACGATCTGCTGGGCCACTCGCTCTCCCTGATCACGCTCAAGAGCGAGCTGGCGGGGCGGATGCTGCCCGACAAGCCCGAGCAGGCGGCGCGGCAGGTGGCCGATATCGAGCGGGTCAGCCGGCAGGCGCTGGTGGACGTCCGGGAAGCGGTCAGCGGCTTTCGACGCCCCACCCTGGAGGCCGAGGTCGCCGGGGCCCGTACCGCCCTCGCCGCCGGGGGCATCGCCGCCGATCTGAGCCGCGCCGACATCCACCACCCCGACCTTCCGCCCGACCAGGAGGGGGCGCTGGCCTGGGCGCTGCGCGAGGCGGTCACCAATGTGGTGCGGCACAGCGGGGCCCGGCGCTGTGCGGTGACGCTCGACGAGACGGGCGACGAGCTGCGCCTGACCGTCACCGACGACGGCCGCGGTGCCACCGGCCCGCACGGCAACGGGCTCACCGGGCTGGCCGAGCGGCTCCAGCTGGCCGACGGGCGTCTGGAGACCGGCCCCGCCGAGCGCGGCGGCTTCACCCTCCGGGCCCTGGTCCCGCTCTCCCGCGGCGCCCGCGTGGAGCTGCCCTCGCGGGCCGCGCCGTAGCGAAGGCGGGCAAGTCCGGTGAGCCCTGGCCGCCGCGGGAGCGGCTACGGCGGCTACGCTGCGGGGCGTGATCCGGGTACTGCTGGCCGAGGACCAGTCCATGGTGCGGGAGGCGCTTGCCGCGCTCCTCGGGCTCGACGACGAGATCGAGGTCGTCGCGCAGGTGGCGCGCGGCGACGAGGTCGTGGACGCCACCCGGACCCATCGCCCCGATGTGGCGCTGCTGGACATCGAGATGCCCGGTATGAGCGGGATCGAGGCCGCCGCCGCGCTGCACCGGGCCGACCCCGGGATCCGGATCGTGATCCTGACCACTTTCGGCCGCCCCGGCTATCTGCGCCGCGCCATGGAGTCCGGCGCCGACGCCTTCCTGGTCAAGGACGCCCCGGCGGCGCAGCTCGCGGACGCGATACGGCGGGTGCTGCGCGGGGAGCGGGTGATCGATCCCACGCTGGCCGCCGCCGCGCTCGTGGACGGGGCCAGCCCGCTGACCGCGCGGGAGCGCGAGGTGCTGCGCGTCTCGGCGGACGGCTCGACCAACGCGGAGCTGGCCCGCGCGCTGAATCTGTCGCCGGGTACGGTCCGCAACTACCTCTCCACGGCCATTCAGAAGACCGCCGCCCGCAACCGGGCCGACGCCGTCCGCATCGCCCGCGACAAGGGCTGGCTGTAGCGCCCGCGCTTTGAGGGGCACGGGGCTGTATCGGTGTGCGGCTCCGCCGGGGCTGTATCGGTGTGCGGGCTACGCCGCGTGGGCGACCGGCCACGACGGCGCCGTGGACGGTCGACGGCGGGTCGGGGCACTTCCAGCGGATCGCTTACGGGGTGTCCGGCGGGCCACGCGGCGGAGCCGTGTGTCGATGCTGCGGGAACGGGCGGGGAGGGAGCAGCCCGCCGCAAGCGTCAGGATCCGTCGGACACCCTCAGTTCAGCATCGCGCGGGCGGCGCGGGCCTGGCGGCGTATCGTCTCGGCGGCGTCGGGCTTCACCGCCGCCACGACCTCCGCGTAGTCCTCCAGCTCCTTGGCGCCGGTCAGGAACTCGCCCCGCTCCACGAGGAGTTTCGCCCGCTCGTAGCGCAGCTCGGCCGGATGGCTGGGCAGCAGCAGGGACAGCTCCAGCGCCCAGAGCCGGACATCGGTGCGCTCGGGGCGGGCGGACGCCCAGGCGCGGATGTTGTTGAGGATCCGCAGCACGATGTCCAGCGGCCCGGCCGGGGTCAGCATCGACGGCGAGAGCGGGGCGCCGGTGGCCCCCGACACCAGCGTCGCCGCGTCCTCGGCGGACAGCGGCCGCCCGCCGTGACACGGATCGGCCAGCACATGGCCGCCGTAAGGATCCCCGAAGCCGACCACGAAGTGGCCCGGCAGCCCCACCCCGTACACCGGCGCGCCCGCCCGCCGTGCCACCTCCATCCACACCACGGACAGCAGGATCGGCAGCCCGCGGCGGCGCCGCAGCACCTGGTGGAGGAGCGAGGACCCCAGCCGCCGGTAGTCGGCCGGGCCGCCCCGGAAGCCATGGCGCTCACCGAGCAGGCGGGCCAGCGCGGCGGCCCAGTCCTCGGGGCCGCCGGGGGAGAAGGGGAGCTGACCGGCCAGCTGGTCCAGCTCGATCTGCGCTTCGTCGATTCCGGTCTCGTCCAGGCCGGGGTCGGCCTCCATGCCGACCAGCAGGCACAGCAGCGCCAGATCGGGGCGCTCTTCGCGGGCCGCGTCGGCGAACCAGCGGCGGCGGGAGACGTCGTTCATCCGTGGCATAGCCGCCTCGTACCCTGCTCAGCGCGGATCCTCCCCGGACGCGCGCCAGTGATGATAGCTGTGGTGAACGGTGAAGCCCATGCCCTCGTAGAGGGCGTGCGCCCCGCCATTGTCCGTCTCCACCTGGAGATACGCGGCCGAGGCGCCCTCGTCGAGCGCCTTGCGGGCCAGCGCCGTCATCACGGCCTTGGCCAGGCCCTGGCGCCGCCGCTCCGGGGCGACCTCCACGGCGGTGAACCCGGCCCAGCGGCCGTCCACCACACAGCGCCCGATCGCGGCCGGGGCGCCGCCCCCTTCCGCCGCTATGGTCGCGAACCACACCGACGGGCCGCCCGACAGCACCTTCCGCGCCTCGGGCGAGGGCTCGCCGGAGGACCGCTGGTAGCGGGTCAGCCAGGCGTCGTCGAGCCGGCCGGAGAGCGTCACCGCCGAGGTGTCGGCGTCCAGGTCCCCGATGGGGGCGAGCGCCGCGACCTCCATCCGCGAGGAGACCTCCCGTATCCAGCCGCGGCTCTCCAGCTCCGCCGCGAGCAGCTCCTGGGTGCCCTCGGCGCCCGCGCTGACCTGGATGTACGCGGGCAGCTCCCGGGCCGCGTACCATTCGGTCACCCGGCGCAGCGCCGCGTCGAGCCCCATCCCGGGGTCGCCGAGGGGCAGCACCGAATTGGCGCGCCGGGTGAATCCGCCGGAGGCGCGCAGCGTCCACTCGCCCAGTGGTTCGCTGGTCACCGGCGGCCAGGCGCGGGCGGCGACCCGGTCCAGCTCGGGCGCGCTCGTCGCGGGGCCGCGGCGGCGGGCCGGAGCGGCGGGCACCACCTTCCCCGCCACCAGGGACGACTCGGCGATCCGCACCGGCTCACCGGTACGCCGGGTGATGGAGAGCGTGCCCTCGGTCCACGATGTGAGAACCCCGACCACGTCGGTGAAGGTGGCGCCGGGCTCACGATCTTCGGTCACAAGCCTGACCGAGACGCGTTTTCCCACGTCATCCGGGGTGATCCGGACTTCGAGACGTCCGCCAGTGGTGAAATCCACAGCTCTGTCAGCCCCTCATGTGCGTTCGGTGCCCAAGAACGGAGATACTAGGTGCGGGCATCGACGACGCCGCGCTCCCGCGCGATAGCAGCCCTAACGAGGAGGAACGACAGCGTGACCTACGTCATCGCGCAGCCTTGTGTCGACCTGAAGGACAAGGCGTGCATCGAGGAGTGCCCCGTCGACTGTATCTACGAGGGCCAGCGGTCCTTGTACATCCACCCGGACGAATGCGTCGACTGCGGGGCCTGTGAGCCGGTCTGCCCGGTCGAGGCGATCTTCTACGAGGACGACACTCCCGAGGAGTGGAAGGACTACTACAAGGCGAACGTCGAGTTCTTCGACGAGCTCGGTTCGCCCGGTGGCGCGAGCAAGCTCGGCCTGATCGAGCGGGACCACCCCTTCATCGCCGCGCTTCCGCCGCAGGAGCACGACGAGTAAACCCCTGCCCCGGCGCCATCGCCCGGAAGCAGTCGGCGGTCCCGTATGGCCTTGTGGCCTGCGGGACCGGGCTGTTTCCCGGGCCTCGTCGGCGCTCCGCGGCTCTCCCGGGCCCCTCGGCCCGGACAGTTCCGAAGAAAGCGAGCCACCCCGTGCCACCCGTCTCCGCCCGCCTCCCGGTCTTCCCCTGGGACCGGCTCGAACCGTACAAGGCGACCGCCGCGGCCCACCCCGACGGCATTGTCGACCTCTCGGTGGGCACCCCCGTCGACCCGGTTCCCGAGCTGATCCGCGCGGCGCTCGCCGATGCCTCGGACAGCCCCGGCTATCCGACCGTCTGGGGCACGGCCGCGCTGCGTGACGCCCTCACCGGCTGGGTGGAGCGGCGGCTGGGCGCGGCCGGGGTGACCCACACCCAGGTGCTGCCGGTGGTCGGCTCCAAGGAGCTGGTGGCCTCGCTGCCGACGCAGCTGGGTCTGGGCCCCGGCGACCGGGTCGCCTTCCCGCGGCTCGCCTACCCGACGTACGAGGTGGGCGTGCGGCTGGCGGGCGCCGAGCCGGTGCCGTACGACACGCGGACATTCGCGGCCGGCGCCGCGGGTACGGAGCTCGACCCGGCCGGGCTGAAGCTGCTGTGGCTCAACTCCCCGTCCAACCCCACCGGCCAGGTGCTGTCCAGGGACGAGCTGCGCACCGCGGTCGCCTGGGCCCGTGCCCACGGGGTGCTGGTGGTCAGCGACGAGTGCTATCTGGAGCTGGGCTGGGAGGCCGACCCGGTCTCCGTGCTCCACCCGGAGATCTCCGGCGGCTCCTTCGAGGGGCTGGTGGCGGTCCACTCGCTCTCCAAGCGGTCCAATCTGGCGGGCTACCGGGCGGCCTTCCTCGCCGGTGACGAGACGGTGCTGGGCGAGCTGCTGAAGATCCGCAAGCACGGCGGGATGATGGTCCCCGCACCGGTGCAGGCCGCCACGGTCGCGGCGCTCGGTGACGACAAGCACGTGACGGAGCAGCGCGAGCGCTACGAGCGGCGCCGGGCCGCGCTGCGGTCGGCGCTGGCGGGCCACGGCTTCCGCATCGAGCACAGCGAGGCGTCGCTGTACCTGTGGGCGACGCGGGACGAGCCCTGCTGGGACACCGTGGGCGCCCTCGCCGAGCTGGGCATCCTGGTGGCCCCGGGCGAGTTCTACGGCGTGGCGGGGGAGCGGCACGTCCGGGTCGCGTTCACGGCGACCGACGAGCGGGTGGAGGCGGCGGTCCGCCGACTGGCGGGCTGAGAACCCGAACCGGATGCTTGCCGCGGGCTGAGAACCGGATGCTTGTCGCGGGCTGAGAACCGGAAGCCCGCCGCGGGCCGATGGACCCGAAGGGGCCCGGGGAGTACGAGAACTCCCCGGGCCCCTGCGTACGTCCGGGCCGACGATCAGCCGAGCAGCGGCAGGCCCTTGATCGGCAGACCCTTGACCGGGAGGTCCGGGCTCTGCGGGGCGCTGGGCGCGGGGGCCTGCGGGGCGGCCGCCGGGGCAGCCGGGGCGGGCCGCGCGGGCCGCACCGCCTTGCCCTTGGCGTGGGCGCCGCCCTTGCCCTTCCCGTGCCCGAGGGCCCGGGTCTCGCCCTTACCGGCGGCCTTGGCGTGGGCGGCCCTGGCCGGGGCGCTCTTGGCGGCCTTGTGGGACTTGGCGGCCTTCACGCCCTTGGCAGGCTTCCCGGGCTTCGCGGGGTTGGCGGGCTTCGCGGGCTTGGCGGGCTTGGCCGGGGTCACGTTCGCCGGGGCGGCCCTGCCGGGCAGGATCCCCTTGACGGTCCCGCCGGCCTTGCCGCTGACTTCACCCGCCGTGCTCCCGACCTGTTGCGAGGCGACGTCGGCGACCTCACCGACCGAGGCGGCGTCCAGCGAGGACAGCCCCAGGTTGGAGGCCTGCGGCTGGGCCGGCTCCGCCGCACTCGCGGCGCCGGCGGCGCCGACGACGGGAGCCGCGCTCGCCGCGACCAGTAGCGCCGCGCGGGCGATCCGACGGGTGAGAGGGAGGGACATGGTGCTCCTTTGACGAGGGGACATTTGGCGTCTGTGTCCGGCGATTCGGACGCTGTGAATACCGCGTGAACCTCGCGAAGGTTGCGGTGCCCCAAGGCAAAGAGTTGGTAATGCGTCGCATTATCCGTTTCTGCGCGTAATACGTCCGGCCCATTCCGCCGTACGTGCCACGCAATCCACTGTCAGCCGCTCTGAACTGCGGTGATCCCATGCGCTATCGCATGGTGTCGATCCGTACTTCCGCCCCGGAAATCCCCTTGGCCGGACGCCAACCCGCCCCGGAATTCCGCGCGTTCCATTCGTGCTCGCCATAAGAGACACGTTCGATGCGCAACTCGTCCGAGTGGGCCACCGCCCAGTGCGCGATCTCCCAGCCGCGCTGCCCGGCGCGTCCCGGGGCCGTCGCCTTGGGCACCGGAACCAGCACCGTGTGCGGCGAAGGGGCGGCCTGCTGACCGCCGCCGTGCCCGGCCAGGGCCGGCCGCGCCTCCGTCTCCGGGCCGAACTCCCGCTTCAGCGCGGCCCGTACGCGCACCGGATCGCCCGCCTCGCCGTCGTCCGGCGGCCCCGGGCAGCTGAGGGCCGCGCCGGAGCGACCGGTGAGGGCGCCGGTCAGCACCACCGCTTCGGTCTCGTGCTTCGCGTACGCCTGCGGGAAGCCGCTGCGCTGCACCCGCTGCGCCGCCACCGTCAGCGGCAGCCGCGAATAGCCGGGCATCCGCACCAGGTCGTCGTAGAACTGCCCGGTGGCGTAGACCGGATCGCGGATCTGCCGCACACTTCCCCAGCCCTGGGAGGGGCGTTGCTGGAACAGCCCCTGTGAATCCCGGTCGCCGTGGCGGATGTTGCGCAGCCCCGACTCCTGGAGGGCGGTGGCCAGCGCGATGGTGACGGCCCGCTCGGGCAGTCCGCGGGAGGCGGCCACGGCTTCGACCGTGGCGGCGTTCACGGTCTGTTCGGGAGAGAGCCGCACCTGGACGCCGCCCGCCCGTACGACACAGCGCGGCGGTCCCACACCGCCCGTCACCAGCTGCGCCGCCAGATATCCGGCCAGGCCCAGCAGTACGGCACAGGCGACCGCGGCCCGCAGCAGACGGGCGCGGTGGGAGAAGACGGACAGGGGCACGGGCCACACGGTACTGGAGCCTCACGCGGCCTGTTTCCGGTTCCCGGGCGCGGGGTGGGGAACGCCACGTTCGCGGCGGCGGCCGGGGGGGATGGGGCCGGGGGCCGGGGGCCAGGGGCCGCCGGGCGCGCGGGCCGACCGGCTAGGGTCGCGGGTATGGCACACCCAGCACTCGACCTGTCCCTGGACGCGGCCCGGCTCACCGCCCGGCTCGTCGACTTCCCCTCGGTCAGCGGTGAGGAGAAGGCGCTCACCGACGCCGTGGAGCAGGCCCTGCGGGCCCTGCCCCAGCTGACCGTCGACCGGGACGGGGACGCCGTCGTGGCCCGCACGAACCTGGGCCGGGACGAGCGGGTCGTGCTGGCGGGCCACCTGGACACCGTGCCGATCGCCGACAACGTGCCCTCGCGCCTCGACGACGACGGCGTGCTGTGGGGCTGCGGCACCTCCGACATGAAGTCCGGCGTCGCCGTACAGCTGCGCATGGCCGCCACCGTGCCCGCGCCCAACCGCGACCTGACCTTCGTCTTCTACGACCACGAGGAGGTCGCCGCCGAGCTCAACGGGCTGGGGCGGCTGGCCAGGAACCACCCCGAGTGGCTGGCCGGGGACTTCGCCGTGCTGCTGGAGCCCACCGACGGCAAGGTCGAGGGCGGCTGCCAGGGGACGCTGCGGGTACGGGTGAGCACCCAGGGGCGGCGCGCCCACTCCGCGCGCAGCTGGCTCGGCGAGAACGCCATCCACAAGGCCGCGCCGATCCTGGACCGGCTGGCCGGTTACGTGCCCCGGCGGGCGGAGATCGACGGGCTCACCTACCGCGAGGGCCTCAACGCCGTGACGATCGAGGGCGGCCACGCGACCAATGTCATCCCCGACTTCTGCACGGTGACGGTGAACTTCCGCTTCGCCCCGGACCGCTCCGAGGACGAGGCGCTCGCGCACGTCCGCGAGGTCTTCACCGGCTTCGAGGTCGAGCTCACCGACAGCGCGCCCGGCGCCCTGCCCGGTCTCGCCCATCCGTCGGCCGCCGCCCTCGTGGCGACGCTCGGGGTGGAGGTGGCCCCCAAGGACGCCTGGACCGACGTGGCCCGCTTCTCGGCGCTCGGCGTGCCCGCCGTGAACTACGGCCCCGGCGATCCCAAGCTGGCCCACACCCGCGAGGAGCATGTACCGGTCGCCGCCGTCCTGGAGGCCGAGGAACGACTGCGGGCCTGGCTGACCCGCTAGGACGACGTCCAGCGACTCTTCCCCCTCCCCGCCCCTCCCCGAAACCGGGGCTCCGCCCCAGACCCCGGCACCGGGGCCAGACCCCGGCCCGGGACTTCGCCCCAGACCCCGGCCCGGGACTCTGCCCCAGACCTCGGCCCGGGGTTCCGCCCCAGACCCCGAAACCGGGGCTCTGCCACTGACTCCGGAACCGGGGCTCTGCCACTGACCCCGAAACCGGGGCTCTGCCACTGACTCCGAAACCGGGGCTCTGCCACTGACTCCGGAACCGGGGCTCTGCCACTGACTCCGAAACCGGGGTTCTGTCCCTGACTCCGGAGCCGGGGCTGTGTCCCTGACTCCGGGCCGGGGTTCTGCCTCAGACGCCGGAGCCGGGGCTGTGCCTCAGACCCCGGAGCCGGGGCTGTGCCCCAGACCCCGGAAACCGGGGCTCCGTCCCTGACTCCGGCCCGGGGCTGTGTCCCTGACTCCGGCCCGGGGCTGTGCCCCAGACCCGGAAAGCGGGGCCCTGCTCCAGACCCCGAAACCCGGGGCTCCGCCCCAGACGCCGGGTCGGGGCGGGGCCTCTGACCCCGAAACCCGGGCTCCGCCCCTGACCCCGGGCCGGGGCTCTGTCCCTCCCCTCGGCATCGTTGTGCGGCTCCGCCGCGTGGCAGGGGGTTCGCCCCGGGTCTCGGGGGCGGGTTTCGGGGTCCAGGGGCGAAGTCCCTGGTATCGGGAAGGGGCGGGGAGGGGAAAGCATCGCTATGCGGCTCCGCCGCGTGGTCCGCCGGGGGCCCCGTGGCGGCGTCGGCGGACCGCGCACCTGTGTGATCAGCGGTTCGGTGGGTGAGCATGGCCCGGATTTCGGTTGTATGCCGTCCAAGGGGCCTACCCTGAAGCACAGATCTTTGACCAGATCTTGGTCTTGGCGAAGGGAGCACTCAGTGGGCAACGCCGAAGAAGAGCGAGCGCTGCGGGAGCAGCGTCTGGGCCCGGTCGTGCGCCGCCGCCATCAGATGCGACCCGAGACGACCGACCAGCGGCTCCTGGACACCCAGGGGGCCACCCACTGGGTGCACGAGGACCCGTTCCGGGTGATGCGCATCCAGTCGGAGTTCGTCGAGGGCTTCGGCACCCTGGCGGAGCTGGGCCGGGCGATCAGCGTGTTCGGTTCCGCCCGTACGCCCGAGGGGTCCCCGGAGTACGAGGCGGGGGTGCGGATCGGCCGGGCCCTCGCGGAGGCGGGCTTCGGGGTGATCACCGGCGGCGGCCCCGGCGCGATGGAGGCGGCCAACCGCGGCGCGACCGAGGCGGGCGGTGTCTCGGTCGGCCTGGGCATCGAGCTGCCGTACGAGCAGGGCCTGAACCCGTACGTCGACATCGGGGTCAACTTCCGCTACTTCTTCGTGCGAAAAACGATGTTCGTGAAGTACGCCCAGGGGTTCGTGGTGCTGCCCGGCGGGCTCGGCACGCTCGACGAGTGCTTCGAGGCGCTCACCCTCGTCCAGACCAAGAAGGTCACCCGCTTCCCGATCGTCCTCTTCGGCAGCGCCTACTGGAAGGGCCTGGTCGACTGGCTCACCAACACCCTCATCGCCGAGGGCAAGGCGTCCCCGCACGACCTGGACCTGTTCCACCTCACCGATGACATCGACGAGGTGATCGACCTGGTGACCAAGGAGTCCGGTCCCTGACCGCGCGCGTCTCCTCGGCGGTGCACTCAGGCCAGTCCCCGGCGGGCGACCGCCGGGGGCCGGTGGCCCGCGATGGACGACACCATGTCCAGCACCTGACGGGTCTCCGCCACCTCGTGCACCCGGTAGATCCGGGCACCCAGCCAGGCCGATACGGCGGTCGTCGCAAGCGTGCCGATCAGCCGCTCCTTGACCGGCCGGTCCAGGCTCTCGCCGACGAAGTCCTTGTTGGACAGCGAGACCAGGACGGGCCAGCCGGTCTCCGTCAGCTCGCCCAGCCGGCGCGTCGCCTCCAGTGAGTGGCGGGTGTTCTTCCCGAAGTCATGGCCCGGGTCGATCATGATCCCGTCGCGCCGCACCCCCAACTCGACGGCGCGCTCCGCGAGCTCCAGGGTGACCCGCAGGATGTCCTCCACCACATCGTCGTAGCCGATCCGGTGCGGGCGGGTGCGCGGCCGGGCCCCGCCGGCGTGGGTGCACACCAGCCCGGCGCCGTACCGGGCGGCGACCTCGGCCAGCTTGGGGTCGACCCCGCCCCAGGCGTCGTTGAGCACATCGGCGCCCGCGGCGCAGACCGCCTCGCCGACCTCATGGCGCCAGGTGTCCACGCTGATCACCACGTCCGGATGGCGCCTGCGCACCTCGGCCACGAAGCCCACCGTGCGGCGCGCCTCCTCCTCGGCGCTCACCTCGTCGCCCGGACCGGCCTTGACGCCGCCGACGTCGATGATCGCGGCGCCGTCCGCGACCGCCTGCTCCACCCGGGCCAGGGCGGGCTCGTCGCTGAAGGTCGCCCCCTGGTCGTAGAAGGAATCCGGCGTCCGGTTCACGATCGCCATGATCACCCGGTCGTTCTCGCCGAACTCACGTCGTCCCAGCCGCAGCATCGAACTTCCCTCACGTCTTCTTCCAGGTTGCGGGCAGCGACGATAACTGTCCGAGGGGCATGGCACGATCGGGGCAGACAGTTATCGAGGCCGACGGACACAGACTCAACCATGCATCTGACGGGGAGACGATCACCGTGTTCTTGTTCTTGCTGATCGCGCTGGTCGTTGTGGTCGGCGGGGTCACGCTCGCCGTCGTCGGTGGCGGTGACGGCCCGCTCACCGAAGCGCCCCCGGACCGGCTGGAAGACCCGCTGCCCGCCGACCGGCCGCTGGCGCGCGCCGACGTGGAGTCGCTGCGGCTCCCCATGACGCTGCGGGGCTACCGGATGGCGGACGTGGACGATGTGCTGGGCCGCCTCGGCGCCGAGCTCGCCGAGCGCGACGCCCGGATCGCCGAGCTGGAGACGGCGCTCGCCGGTCCGCGCCCGAAGCCTTTGTCGCCCTCCGGGCCCCGCCCCGATCCGCTGTCGGCCCCGGAGAGCGACCATGGCTTCGGGCCGGGCGGCCTCGAGGGCCCCGGCCCCGGCCCCGAGCGGCGCGGCTTCGAGGACGGCGGCTTCGAGGACAGGGGTTTCGAGGACAGGGGTTTCGACGCCTTCGGGCGGCGCGGCTTCGACGGAAACGGCTTCGAGGGCCGTGGTTACGAAGGGCAGGGCGCATGAGCGAGCAGGGTGTGGTCGAGGGTCCGGACGGTCTGCCGCGCTGTCCCTGGGGCCTGGAGAGCGAGACCATGACCGACTACCGCGTCTACCACGACACGGAGTGGGGCCGCCCGGTCCACGGCGATGACGCGCTCTATGAGCGGGTCTCCCTGGAGGCGTTCCAGTCCGGGCTGTCCTGGCTGACGATCCTGCGCCGCCGGGAGGGGTTCCGGGCCGCCTTCGCCGACTTCTCGATCAAGAAGGTCGCTGAGTTCACCGAGGCCGACGAGGAGCGGCTGCTCGCCGACCCCGGCATCATCCGCAACCGAGCCAAGATCGCCGCCACGATCGCCAACGCCCGTGCCGCGGCGGCCCTGGCCCCCGGTGAGCTGAGCGAGCTGATCTGGTCCCACGCCCCGGCCTCCGACGGCCGTCCGGTCCCGCGGACCTTCGCCGACGTCCCCGCGATCACCCCGGAGTCCACGGCCCTCAGCCGCGACCTCAAGAAGCACGGCTTCCGCTTCGTCGGCCCCACCACGGCCTACGCGCTGATGCAGGCATGCGGCCTGGTCAACGACCACCTGGCCGACTGCCACATCCGCGACGCGGTCTGACGCCCCGGCCGCCGACGGCCGGGGCGGGTCCCGTCAGCGGCCGGTGAACCTCGGCTTCTCCTTGTTCACGAACGCCTCCACCGCGATGGCGTGGTCGTCCGAGGCCCCCGCGCGGCGCTGCAGCTCATCCTCCATGGCCAGGGCCTCGGTGAGGGTGTGGCCCGCGGCGAAGGCCAGGGACTCCTTGATCGCCGCGTAGGCCGCGGTGGGGCCCCCGGCCAGCCGCCGGGCGACCGCCGCCGCCTCGGAGGCCAGCTCGGCCGCCGGGACCACCTGGTGGGCGATGCCCAGGCCGAGCGCCTCCTGGGCGTCGATGGTGCGCGGGAAGAGCAGCAGATCCGCCGCCCGGCCGTAGCCGATCAGCCGCTGAAGGGTCCAGGAGACCCCCGAGTCGGCGGTCAGCGCGACCCCGGCGAAGGAGGTGTTGAAGGAGGCGGTGTCGGCGACGATCCGGTAGTCGGCGGCGAAGGCGAAGCCCGCCCCGGCGCCCGCCGCGACGCCGTTGACCGCGGCGACCACCGGCTTCGGCATCCCGGCGATCGCGGTGACGATCGGGTTGTAGTGCAGCGCCACCGTGCTCATGGTCGAGCCCTCGCCGCTGCCGTCGCGGTCGGCGGCCAGCAGGCCGATGTGCTCCTTGAGGTCCTGGCCGACGCAGAAGGCGCGCGGCCCGGAGCCGGTGAGCAGCACGGCCCGTACCGCCGGGCTCTCCGCGGCCTGCAGCAGCGCGTCGCGCAGCGCCTCCTTGGTGTCGATGTTCAGGGCGTTCATCGCGTCGGGACGATTCAACGTGATCGTGGCGAGACCCTCGGTGAGGTCGTAGAGCACGGCGTCGGCCATGGCGGTCCTCCGGCGGTGGGGCGAGGCGGGTGGGCGGCTCGGGCTGCGGCCGCACCGGCGGGCCCGGAAGAGGCCTGCCGCGGCGGTCAGCGCACAGCATGCCGGAGATCATGACCGACCGACATGTGACCTGCGTCAAAGAACCGACCCTTCGTTCGGTGACGGCGGGCGTACGCTACCGCGATCACCTCCCCGAATTGGGTGGTTTTGGGGGAACGCCTCGCACAGGCGTTGCCGACCGATGTTGGTCATCGGGTCGTGCCATGCGGGATAATGAGGGGGAAGCAACGTGTTCGATGCCGGTGACACCTGGGTTGTCGGCTGCGATGAGCTGGTTTCAGGAAGGGGAACGAGCATGGCGGCCATGAAGCCGCGGACGGGCGACGGCCCGCTCGAGGTGACCAAGGAGGGGCGGGGCATCGTCATGCGCGTTCCGCTCGAAGGCGGCGGTCGGCTCGTCGTCGAGCTGACACCGGACGAGGCCGACGCCCTCGGCGACGCCCTGAAGAAGGTTGTCGGCTGACGGCTTGCGGCCCACCATCACTCGCGCGCTGCCCCGGCGGCCGGTACGTCAGGTACCGACCGCCGGGGCAGCGCTTGTACGGGGTTCCGCCCGCCCGGGGCGGCGGACGGCCGTTCCCGACCATTCCGGCTGTTCCTGGCTGTTCCTGGCCGTTCCGGCCGTTCTGGCTGTTCCCGACCGTTCCGGCCGTGAGGATTCAGCCCCGTCCGACCGTGGGATTCAGCCCCGCTTGACCGCGCAGAGCAGGCCGTCGCCGACCGGCAGCAGGGACGACTGGAGCACGGTGGACTCCCGTACGGTCCGCAGCAGCTCGCGCACCCGCAGCACCTCCGTGGGCTGGGCCGTGGAGTCCACGGTCCGCCCGTTGGTGAAGACCCCCTCGAAGCAGACCAGCCCGCCGGGCCGCAGCAGCCGCAACGATTCGGCGAGGTAGTCCAGGCACTCCAGCCGGTCGCCGTCGCAGAAGACCAGGTCGTATCCGCCGTCGGCCAGCCGGGGCAGGACGTCGAGGGCGCGGCCGGGGATGAAGCGCGCCCGGTTCCCGGTGAACCCGGCCGCGCGGAACGCCTGCCGGGCGAACTGCTGCATCTCCGGTTCGGTGTCCACGGTGGTCAGCACGCCGTCCGGGCGCATTCCGCGCAGCAGGTGGATCCCGGAGACGCCCGTCCCGGTGCCGATCTCGGCGACGACCTTGGCATCGGCGGTGGCAGCGAGCAGCCGCAGCGCGGCGCCGGTGCCCGCCGACACCGAGCGCAGCCCTGCTTCCCGGGCCCGGTCACGGGCCCAGTGAAGGGCTTCGTCCTCGGCGACGAACGCGTCGGCGAACGCCCAGCTCGTCTGCCGGTTGCCGGTAATGACCCTCTCCTGTCCCCGTAGTTGGCGCAACGGTGACTGTATCCGCTGCGCACGGGAACCCGCAGATGGGACCAGGCGTTGTAGAAGCCGGGGGGACCGTATGGATCACGACCAAATGCAGGTCAAAAATGCTTATCCGGAGCTAACGGGCGAGGTGGATATGGTAGGGGCTCTACTGGACACCACCAGAGCCGACAGGGGAGGTGCGGCTGCGGCCGGTGACCGGAGAGTGCTGAAGCGCTTTCGCAGGTCAGTGGGCGAGCCGAAATCCGTGACCAACACCGCTGACCGTTCTCACCCCCGTAGCCCGAAGGGCACGGGAGGTGCGCCCATCGCCGAGTCCGCCACCACCGCGACCTTCGCCACGGATGCGGACGCGGCGTGGACGCCTCCTACCTGGGAGGAGATCGTCAGCACTCACAGCGCACGGGTCTACCGCCTCGCCTACCGGCTCACCGGTAACCAGCACGATGCCGAGGATCTCACCCAGGAAGTGTTCGTCCGCGTCTTCCGCTCGCTGTCGACGTACACCCCGGGCACCTTCGAGGGCTGGCTGCACCGCATCACCACCAATCTCTTCCTCGACATGGTCCGCCGCCGGCAGCGCATCCGCTTCGACGCGCTCGGCGAGGACGCGGCGGAGCGGCTCCCCAGCCGCGAGCCCTCTCCTCAGCAGCACTTCAACGACACCCACTTCGACGCGGATGTGCAGCAGGCGCTGGACACCCTCGCCCCGGAGTTCCGCGCCGCCGTGGTGCTCTGTGACATCGAGGGGCTGTCGTACGAGGAGATCGCGGCCACCCTGGGCGTCAAGCTGGGCACCGTGCGCAGCCGCATCCACCGCGGCCGCTCGCATCTGCGCAAGGCGCTGCAGCACCGCGCCCCCGCGGCGCGGACCGGGCAGCAGCACGAGGTCGCCGCGGTGGCGCCGGGTGTCACGGCCCCCCGGCTGAGCGGGGAGGTCGGAATCGCGTGACCCGATCAGGCGGTCCGTCCCCCGCCGAGCAGCATCTCGGCGACCGCCTTGCGGCTCTGGTCGACGGTGAGCTGGGGCATGACGCGCGAGAGCGCGTCCTCGCCCATCTCGCCACCTGCTGCAAGTGCAAGGCGGAGGCCGATGCTCAGCGTCGGCTGAAAAACGTGTTCGCCCAGACGGCGCCCCCGGCACCGTCGGAGGGCTTTCTGGCCCGCCTCCAGGGTCTGCCGGCCACGGGCGGCGATGACGGTCTGGGGGGCTCCCCCTTCGGGGGCTCAAGCGTCTTCGGCCCGCGCGATCTGCGCGGCGGGTCGCGGGACGTGCGCGAGATGCGCGATGTGCGGGAGCCGGAGGAGAGACGGGAGCGGGCGTTCGCCTTCGTGCCCGCGATGCCCCCGGGCACCGCGATCGCACCGGCGGCGTCGGCCCGTGCCTCGCGTCAGCGCGGCTTCCGGATCCATGAGGTCGAGCGCCCCGCCCCGCGCCGCAGGTTCGCCTTCGCGGCGGCCGGAGCGGTCTCCCTGGCGGCCTTCGCGCTCGGCGCGGCCCTGCCGCTGGACGCGGCGGTCGACCCCCCGGGCAATTCGGCCGACGGCGCCGACACCACGGTCTCCCCGGTGGGCGCCGACACCGCCGACACCGCCGTATACGCGGGTGTGCGGGAGCGCGCCCGCCGGGAGGTGGGCCTGCCGCCCACCACGGCCACCACGGACGCCAGCACGCTCACCCCGTCCCCGACGGCCACCCCGTACCCACCGTCCCTGCGCCAGCCCGTGGCGGCGCTGAATCCGCTGATACAGCCGATTCTGTCGGTCACGGAGCTGCTGCGGACGTCGAACTCCACACCCCCGGCCCCCCGGCCGACCCAGCTGGAGGTCCCGTCCGGGCCCGCGCCGGGCGGTTCGCCGTACCTCGGGGTCAGCGCGCCCCCGAAGTAGCGCGGAAGCAGTACGGAAGCAGCGCGGATGCAGTACGACGGCGATCAGGGCGCCCAGTCTCCGGCCGTCCGTGTCTTTGCCGATCATGACAAGGTCTTTTCGTCCGCCCTGCGCGAGCGCCGACGGACCTGATTGAATCGCCTCCGGGCAGCGCGACCCGGAGGCGGCGATGTATGCCCCGGACGGGTGCGGTCCCTGCCTGTCTGCGGGAACTTGGGGAGATCATGGACGAGCCGATGGCCGAGGCCCCCGGGCCCAAGCCGAAGCCGAGGTGGTGGAGCCGCCCGGCCGCCGCGCGACCCGGCGACCGGCCGAACGACGCGGCGGAGGGCGCCGAGGGGCGTGCGGAGGCGGCGGCCGAGCAGATGGCGCCGGAGCCGGTGGACGCCCCCGTGGAGGGCCTGGCGCCCGGGGAGCGGACGCCCCGGCCGTTGCATGAGCCCGATCCGTACAGCACCCCGCCCTACGGCGACCCAGGGCCCTGGGCTCCGGCCCCGCCCGTTCAGCACCCGGTGGCCACCCCCGCGCAGGGCACGCATGTCCCGCCCGGGATGGCCCAGACGCCGCCCCAGACACCGGGGACGGTCCAGACGCCGCCCCAGACACCGGGGACGGTCCAGACGCCGCCTCAGACGCCGGGGACGGCCCAGAGGCCGCCCCAGACACCGGGGATGGCCCAGACGCCGTCCCAGACACCGGGGATTGCCCAGACGCCGTCCCAGACGCCCGGGATGACCCCGCCCCACGGCACCACCGTGCCGCCCGCCGCGGGGCCCGTACCGGGCCAGAGCGCGCCCCCGCCCCTGCCGCTGCACCCCGGGATGACCCCGCCGCACGGCACACAGCTGCCTCCGGGCCCCGGAGAGCCCCACCAGGGCCATCAGGGCCACCAGGGTGCCTCCATGGCGCAGTCGGCCCAGGGCCTCCAGTGGGGCGGCTACGACCCCTGGACCGTGGTTCCCCCGCCGCCCGCCGAGCGCGAGCGGAAGACCGTCTCCCGCCGCGGCGCCTGGATCGCCGTGCTGCTGATCGCCCTGGTCGCGGGGTGCCTGGGCGGCGGTATCGGCGCCTACGCGGAGCGGGACCGAGCCTCCGGGGGCGTCGATGTGAAGCTGCCGCAGGCCCCGGTCGAGAAGGAGGCCAGGTCCCCGGGCAGCGTCGCCGGAATCGCCGCCAGGTCGCTGCCCGGCGTGGTGACCATCCATGTGCGCGGCGGCGCGGAGGAGGGCACCGGCACCGGATTCGTCCTCGACAAGCAGGGCCACATCCTCACCAACAACCATGTCGTCCAGGCCGCCGGCACGGACGGCGACATATCGGTGACCTTCAACAGCGGCCAGGACGCCAAGGCCGAGGTGATCGGCCGGGACACCGGGTACGACCTCGCGGTGATCAAGGTCGACCGCGTCTCCGGGCTCACCCCGCTGCCGCTGGGCAACTCCGACTCGGTGCGCGTCGGCGACCCCGTCGTGGCCATCGGCGCCCCCTTCGACCTGGCGGGCACGGTCACCTCCGGGATCATCAGCGCCAAGGAGCGCCCCATCACCGCGGGCGGCGAGAAGGAGGACGGCAGCGACGTCAGCTATGTCGACGCGCTGCAGACCGACGCCCCCATCAACCCGGGCAACTCCGGCGGCCCCCTGGTCGACCGCAAGGCACGGGTCATCGGGATCAACAGCGCGATCCGGGCGGCCGACGACGGCTCCGGCCTCGGCGGCGGCCAGGGGGGCAGCATCGGCCTGGGCTTCGCCATCCCGATCAACCAGGGCAAACGGGTCGCCGAGGAGCTGATCAACACCGGGAAGGCCAGCCATCCGGTCATCGGCGTCACCCTCGACATGGGTTACACGGGCGACGGCGCCCGGGTGAACACCAAGGGCGCCGGCGGCGGCGCGCCGGTCACCGAGGGCGGCCCCGGCGACAAGGCGGGGATCGAGCCCGGTGACGTGATCACGGAGGTGGACGGCGTCCGGGTGCACAGCGGCCAGGAGCTGATCGTGAAGATCCGCAGCCACCGCCCCGGGGACCGGCTCGGGCTCACCGTCAGGCGCGACGGCAAGGAGCGCGCCGCGGAGCTGACCCTGGGCTCGGCGAGCAGCGGCTGACGCCCCTTGTTGGCCCGGCCGTCTCCCGCGCCGACCCCACCGCCAGGTACGGTATTGAGTGGCCCAGGCCGGGGCCCAGACGTCTTGAGGAGCTGCAAGGTGTTGGACATAGGACCTCTCGAGCTTGTCGCGCTCGTTGTCCTTGCGGTGCTCGTCTTCGGCCCGGACAAGCTCCCGAAGGTGATTCGGGACGTGACGCAGTTCATCCGGAAGATCCGGGAGTTCTCCGACAGCGCCAAGGAGGACATCCGCTCCGAGCTGGGGCCGGAGTTCAAGGACTTCGAGTTCGAGGACCTCAACCCCAAGACCTTCGTGCGCAAGCACGTGCTGGACTCCGATGAGCTCGGCCTGAAGGAGATCCGTAACGGCTTCGACCTCCGCAAGGAGATGGCGGAGGTCGCCGACGCGGTGCACGGCCGGGAGAGTGATGCGCCGCAGGGCTCTTCAGGGGCTTCCGACACCACCCCGCTGTCCCTGTCCAAGGACGACTCCAGCACGCCTGACCTGCTGCGCAAGCGCGAGGAGCCGGGACGCGAGGAGCGTCCGCCTTTCGACTCCGACGCCACTTGATCCCCCCGTATGCCCGGCCTGGTTGACCCGTATGGCTATCCTCCCTTTGTCCGGGGTGAGGGTCGCCCGAGGGGGGCGGGCCGCCCACGACGCAGGGCAAACGAGGAGGCCGCGCGCACATGGAGACCACGGGTCGGCTAGGGGAACGAGGTGTGGCAGCGGCCGCGCAGGGGATGCCCGCCGACGCCCGGCGGAGCGTCGACGGCTATCTGATGGCCGCCTTCCCCTGGTACGGGCTTGACGAGGCGTTCACCGGCCCTCGCTGGCTGATGCAGGTGGGCGCGGCCGCGGACGGCATCGTCGAGTACGGCTCGACCGGCCATGGCGAGGAGCCGTCCCTGCGGGTCGAGACCGATATGGACCAGCAGCGCTTCACGGTGGTCGTCACCGTCGCCAGCCGCCCGGGGCGGGACAGCGCGGACGGCACCGGCAAGCTGGAGGCCACCTCGGTCTCCTCGGCCGCCTGGCTGGCCGGCTCCGGTCTGTTGTCGTGCACCTGGCCGACCCGCATGGAGCGGGCGCTGCGCCAGGACTGGCTGGACCAGCAGACCGCGATCGCCTGGGAGCTGGCGGACGATCTGGAGGGCGGGAGCTGGTCGCAGCTGTCGCTCCCGGTGGACGGGGTGCCGACCGACTTCCACTACCGCGAGTCGGAGTACGGCTGGGTGCTGGCCGGTACGGCGAACGAGGACGTGCACATCGGCGCGTACGGGCGCGGGATGAGCGCTTACGGCCTGGGCTTCGCCGTCGTGAAGGACATCGCCCGCTACGACGGGCGGGACGGGTAGGGGCGTACACGGCTGAGGGGCGGTTTCCCCGGGAAACCGCCCCTCAGCCGTGGGCCGCGAGCGCGTCGGCCGTAGCCCGCGAGCGCGTAGGCCGCGCGCCGCGACCAGTTCGCGAATGCGTCAGCCGCAGGTCGCGACCGCGCCCGCTCAGAACTTGTTGCGCGGGGTGACGCCCAGCGACATGCCCGCGAGGCCGCGCTGGCGGCCGCCGATCTTGCCCGCGATCGCCTTGAGCGCGCTGCCTGCCGGGGAGTCGGGGTCGGTCAGCACGACCGGCTTGCCCTCGTCGCCGCCCTCGCGCAGCCGTACGTCGATCGGGATGGCGCCCAGCACCGGCACCGTCGTACCGGTGGTCCGGCTGAGCCCGTCGGCGACCACCTGGCCACCGCCGGTGCCGAAGACGTCGACCATCTCGTCGCAGTGCGGGCAGGGCAGCCCGGACATGTTCTCCACCACGCCGACGATCTTCTGATGGGTCTGGACGGCGATGGCGCCGGCCCGCTCGGCGACCTCGGCGGCGGCCTGCTGCGGCGTGGTCACCACCAGGATCTCGGCGTTGGGCACCAGCTGGGCGACGGAGATCGCGATGTCGCCGGTGCCCGGGGGGAGGTCGAGCAGCAGCACATCGAGGTCGCCCCAGTAGACATCGGCCAGGAACTGCTGGAGTGCGCGGTGCAGCATCGGCCCGCGCCAGACCACCGGGGCGTTCCCCGGGGTGAACATCCCGATCGAGATCACCTTCACGCCGTTCGCCGACGGCGGCATGATCATGTTCTCGACCTGGGTGGGCCGTCCGTCGGCGCCCAGCATGCGCGGCACCGAGTGGCCGTAGATGTCGGCGTCCACCACGCCGACCTTGAGCCCGTCCGCGGCCAGCGCGGCGGCCAGGTTGACCGTCACCGAGGACTTGCCGACCCCGCCCTTGCCGGAGGCCACCGCGTACACCCGGGTCAGCGAGCCGGGCTTGGCGAAGGGCACCTCGCGCTCGGCCTGGCCGCCGCGCAGCGAGGTGGCCAGCTCGCGCCGCTGCTCGTCGCTCATCACCTCGAGGTCGACCGTGACTCCGGTCACACCCTCCACCCCGGCGACCGCCGTCCGCACATTGCTGGTGATCGTGTCCCGCATCGGACAGCCGGAGACCGTGAGATAGACCACCACGGCGACCGAGCCATCCGCCGCGATCTCGACGGATTTGACCATGCCGAGTTCGGTGATCGGCTTGTGGATCTCCGGGTCGTTGACCGTCGCGAGCGCGGCGCGTACCGCGTCTTCGCTCGGTGCTGGGAGGGTGTCGGTAGCCATATGGAGATGGTACGGCGCCGTGGGTGGGGTGCGGACGGCCGTCAGCGGTCGCGTTCCTCACTCGGCCGGGGTCTCGCCGTGGCCGCCCGGCCGCGGGGCGCTCCGGCCGCCGTCCGGCCCCTGGCGCAGGTCCGCCAGCTGGTCGCGGAGCCAGTCGCGGGTGGCCACCTCGCCCAGGCCCGTCCGCAGCGCCGCGATCTCCCGGGTGAGGAACTCGGTGTCGGCGATGGACCGTTCGTTCTGCTTGCGGTCCTGTTCGAGATTGACCCGGTCGCGGTCGGCCTGCCGGTACTGGGCCAGCAGGATCAGCGGGGCGGAGTACGACGCCTGGAGCGAGAGCATCAGCGTCAGGAAGATGAACGGGAACGGGTCGAACCGCAGCCGCGGCGGCGCCAGGATGTTCCAGAGCAGCCATAAGGCCACGAAGGCCGTCATCCAGGCGATGAACCGCCCGGTGCCCAGGAAGCGCGCGATCCGCTCCGACGCCTTGCCGAACGCCTCGGGGTCCCAGCGCGGCAGCGGGCTGCGGCGCCGCGCCTTGGGCCGGTCCAGACGGCCGCCGTCACCGTCCATCGGCGGCCTCCGGCAGGGCCATCCCGGCGTGCAGCTCGCGCTCCCGCCAGTCGGACGGCAGCAGATGGTCCAGGACGTCGTCGACCGTCACCGCGCCGAGCAGCGAACCGGTCTCGTCCACGACGGGCGCCGCGAGCAGGTTGTACGTGGCCAGATGGCCGGCGACGACGGGCAGCGGGGTGTCCGGCGGCAGCGTCGGCAGATCGGAGTCGACGGCCGCGCCGACGAGGGTGAACGGCGGGTCGCGCAGCAGCCGTTGGAAGTGGATGATGCCCAGATAGCGCCCGGTGGGCGTCTGGTCGGGCGGGCGGCAGACATAGACCTGGGCGGCGAGCGCGGGGGTCAGATCCTGGTCGCGCACCCGGGCGAGCGCGTCCGCGACGGTGGCGTCCGGGCGCAGCACGATCGGCTCGGTGGTCATCAGACCGCCCGCCGACCCCTCCTCGTACGACATCAGCCGCCGCATGTCCGCCGCGTCCCGGGGGCGCATCAGGTCCAGCAGCCGCTCCTTGTCGGGCTCGGGGAGCTCGGAGAGCAGATCGGCCGCGTCATCGGGGTCCATGGCCTCCAGGACGTCGGCCGCGCGCTCCTCCTTGAGCTTGCCGAGGATCTCCACCTGGTCGTCGTCGGGCAGCTCCTCCAGGACGTCCGCGAGCCGCTCGTCGTCCAGGGCGGCCGCCACCTCGCCCCGGCGCTTGGCGGACAGATGGTGCAGCACATTGGCCAGGTCGGCGGGGCGCAGCTGCTCGAAGGTGGCCAGCAGGTTCTCCGCGCCCTGCCCCTGCTCCTCCAGCGAGAAGCCGGTGACCGCCGACCAGTCCACGGTCAGCGCCTCGCCGCGGCGGCGCAGCGCGCGGGTCCTGCCGCGGCGGACGAAGACCTTGTCGACCTCCCAGTCCCGGCGTGCGGGCAGCTGGCTCATCGCCACGTCCAGGACCGTCACCGGGTCACCGGTCTCGACCAGCCGTACGGTGCGGTCGAGCAGTTCGCCGAGGACGAGGGTCTCGGTGGGGCGCTGTTCGAAGCGGCGCATGTTGAGCACACCGGTGGTGATGACCTGGCCGGACTCCACACCGGTCACCCGGGTCATGGGCAGGAAGATCCGGCGGCGGCCGACCACCTCGACCACCAGGCCGAGCACCCGCGGCGGGCGGCCGGCCAGCCGCAGCATCGCCACGACATCGCGCACCCGCCCCACCTGGTCGCCGTTCGGGTCGAAGACGGCGACGCCCGCGAGATGCGAGACGAAGACCCGGGGGGTGCCTGTCGGCATGCCCTGCCTCCCCTCGTATCTGGGGCTTCCTTATCAGGTTTCGTGGTCATTCAAGGCAATGATCCGCTCTTCACCGGGTTCAGGCTAACGTGCCCGCACCTGCCCTGCCGCCGGGCGAGGGCGCCGCGGCACCCTGCGGACACCGCGGCACGGCACCGGTACGCTGCCCTACTGCACCGGCATCAGGAGGCAGAGCGGACGTGCGCACCCGGAACAGGGCTGTCGTTGCGGCGATGTGCGCGGGGTTGGCCGCCACGCTCGCCGCGTGTGGCGGCGGCGGGGAGAAGGACCCCGACGCGGGGACGAACGGCGTGGGAAAGCTCCCCGCCACGAAGATCGAGAGCAAGGCCCGTCAGGCGGCCGGCGGCGCGAAATCGGTGCGGCTCTCCGGCAACCTCGTCACCAGTGGAGCCACCTACAAGCTGAACATGCGGCTCAACGCCGACGGCGGCACGGGCCAGGTGTCCACCAAGGGCTCCAGCTTCGAGCTGCTGCGCGTCGGCAAGGAGCTCTACCTCAAGGCCGACGCGGGCTTCTGGTCGCACGACGGCGAGAGCGGTGGCGGCGACGCGGACAACGCGGCCGGCAAGCTGGACGACAAGTATGTGAAGGTCCCCTCCGGCGACCCCTCCTACCAGCGGCTCAGCGGTTTCACCGATATGAAGCTGCTGCTCGACGGGTTGCTCGGACTGCACGGCAAGATCGCCACGGGTGACCATGGGCGGGTGGACGGCGTCCGGACGATCACCATCAGCGCCGGTAAGGCCGGTGAGGGCGGCTCGCTCGACGTGTCCCTGGAGGGAAGGCCGTATCCGCTGCGGCTGCAGCGGGCGGGCGGCGCGGGGGTGATCCGGCTCGCGGACTGGAACAAGGGCTTCGAGCTGACCGCCCCGGAGAAGGGCCATGTGCTCGACTACGGGCAGCAGATCCCGGAGACGCCGTAGGCGATCCCGGTGCCTCGCGCGGGCCAGGGCGCGTCCTTACGGTCGCCAGCCCGGTCGTCGGATGGTCGTCGGATGGCTAGGACGCGTCCTTACGGGCGTCACGGGCCCGCTTCTTGCGGCGGGCCAGGAGCCTGGGGAGCGCCGCCGGGATCGGGCGGCGGGTGGTCGCCGGAGACGGCAGCGGGGCCGCCGCCAGGGAGCCGCTGGGGTGCTCGGCGAGCGCCCCGGACGCGGGCTCCAGCCGCAGCACCCGGCATTCACGGGCCCAGCGCTCGGCGATGTGGTCGGCGTCGGCCGCGTTCAGCCGCTTGCCCTTGAGCTCGTCGACCGCCGCGGTCCACGCCTCGCCGCCCGGGGCCAGCTCGACCACCCGCGCGGACCAGCTCACCAGGCGCCCGCCCTTGTCCTTGCTGCGTGCGGTCACGGTCGCGCTGCCGCCGTCGGCCAGCCCGAGGCCCTCGAGAGGCTGCTCGTCGGGCCCGTCCCCGACGAGGCAGACCGCGCCCTCGTGCCAGATGTGCCACAGGGCGCGCGGGGCGCCCTCGGTGCCCTGGACCCAGATGAGGGCGGACTTCTTGGCCGCCTCCTCGACAAGTGCACGGTCCATCGGCGTCTGCGTCATGCCGACAGCCTAGGCCAGCCACGCCCCGTCCCAGCCCGTGAAATGTCAGTTCCGTCGCACGGCCACGCGCCTTACGCTGGCCGCGTGTCCACCGCCCGTGCCGCCCGCGTCCCAGCCTCCGCCGCCACGCCCACCGCACCCGGTGACGGTGGCCGCTTCCACAGCGGTCCGGTGGACGTCGCGCTCCTTACGGTCGCCATCGCCGGGGTCTCGCTCTCCGCCCCGCTGGCCGCCGCGACGGTGGCGCCCGCGCTCGCCATCGCCTTCTGGCGCAACGCCATGGCGGTGGGCGCGCTCACCCCGCTCGCCCTGTGGCGCCACCGGGGCGAGCTGCGCGGGATGGGCCGCCGGACGGCCCTGCTGTCGGCCGGGGCGGGGGCGCTGCTCGCGGTGCACTTCGGGGCCTGGCTGCCGAGCCTGCACATGACCTCGGTGGCCTCCTCGACCGCGCTGGTGACCACGACCCCCATCTGGACGGCGCTGTTGCTGCGGCTGCGCGGCCACCGCCCGCCCACGCTCGCCTGGCTGGGCATGGGGCTGGCGATCCTCGGTGTGGTGATCCTCACCGGGGTCGACCTGTCCGCCTCCCCACGAGCGCTGCTGGGTGACGGGCTCGCGCTGCTCGGCGGGGTCGCGGCGGCCGGGTACGTGCTGCTCGGGGCGGAGGTGCGCCGTTCGGTGAGCACCACCGCGTACGCCTACGTCTGCTACACCACCACCAGCGTGCTCCTGCTGCTGACCTGCCTGGTGGCGGGCGCGGAACTCGGCGGCTACAGCGGCACCACCTGGCTACGGCTGGCCGCGCTGACGGTCACCGCGCAGCTGCTGGGGCACACTCTCATCAACCGGGTGGTCAAGGGCCTCGGCCCGTCCGTCACCTCGACCGCGATCCTGCTGGAGACGCCGGGGGCGGCCCTGATCGCGGCCCTGTGGCTGGGCCAGATGCCGCCCGTGGCCGCCTACCCGGCGCTCGCGGTGATCCTGGTCGGACTCGCGCTGGTCATCATGGCGGACGGGAAGGGCGCGTCGAACGACCCCGGCAGAGTCGAACGATCCCGGCTGAGTCGAACGACCCTGGCTGAGTCGAAGGACCCCGGCTAACTCGCCAAGGGCCCGACCCGGCCGATGAGGGCCCGCTCGCCGTCCGGCCCTACAGCCAGCCGTTGCGCTTGAAGCCGCGGTGGATCGCGAAGCAGATGCCCACCGTGACCACGAGCACGGTCGGGTAGCCGAACTTCCAGCGCAGCTCCGGCATGTAGTCGAAGTTCATGCCGTAGATCCCCGCGATCATCGTCGGCACGGCGAAGATCGCCGCCCAGGACGTGATCTTCCGCATGTCCTCGTTCTGCGCGACCGTGGCCTGCGCCAGATTGGCCTGGAGGATCGAGTTCAGCAGGTCGTCGAAGGCCAGCACCTGCTCGTTGACCCGCGCCAGATGGTCCGCGACATCCCGGAAGTACTTCTGGATGTCCGGGTCCACCAGCCGCATCGGACGCTCGCTCAGCAGCTGCATCGGCCGCAGCAGCGGCGAGACGGCCCGCTTGAACTCCAGCACCTCGCGCTTGAGCTGGTAGATGCGGCCCGCGTCGCCGCCCCGCCGGGAGGTCGCGGCGGAGAAGACGTCGATCTCGACCTCGTCGATGTCGTCCTGGACCGCGTCGGCGACCGCGAGATAGCCGTCGACCACCTGGTCGGCGATGGCGTGCAGCACCGCCGAGGGACCCTTGGCGAGCAGCTCCGGGTCCTGCTGGAGCCGGTGGCGCAGGGCGCGCAGCGAGCCCTGGCCGCCGTGCCGGACGGTCACGATGAAGTTCCGGCCGGTGAAGCACATCACCTCACCGGTCTCCACGACCTCGCTGGTCGAGGTGAGTTCGGCGTGCTCCACGTAGTGGATGGTCTTGAAGACGGTGAAGAGGGTGTCGTCGTACCGCTCCAGCTTGGGTCGCTGGTGCGCCTGCACCGCGTCCTCGACCGCCAGTGGGTGCAGCCCGAACTCCTGGGCGATCCCCGCGAACTCGCGCTCGGTCGGCTCGTGCAGCCCGATCCAGGCGAACCCGCCCTCCTCGCGGACCCGCTCCATGGCCTTCGCCGGGCTCACGTGTTCGCTGACCCGCTTGCCGTCGCGGTAGACCCCGCAGTCGACCACGGCGCTGGTGACCGACGGGTCACGCGTCGCGTCGTAGTCGCTGGCGGTACGGGAACGGCGCAGGGCAGGCCGAACGGCTGCGCGCAGGTCACGGATCATCGACATGACGGGCTCCTTCACAGGCCGGCCGTCAGCGGCGGGCGCGCGGCGCAGCGCGGCGCCCGGAAGGTGGACGTACGACATCCCGTGCCCGTACGTCCGCAAAGCGGGCGGCGCTCCGTGCGATGGCGCTGACGGAAGGTTCTTCGGAACTGAACAAAGCGGTACGAAGGCGCTCTACCGTCAAATGCCCTGGGTGCGAGTGGGCTTCGCGTGTTTCACCGCCGAGCGGCGGGGTACGGAAGGCTCAGATCATGAAGTCGCATACCGAGGGGAAACGACGGGAGAACTGTCGGTACTGCACGGTCGACTAGGATCCACCGCAGCCCCACCTCCTCCGGCCGGTCCCCCGTGAGGGACGATCTGTAACTCCCTGGGCAGGGATTAAGGCTATCAGTCGGCAGAACCGTTACGTCGCCGCTTTGCCTGTTCGATACGCGATCTATGCTCACCGCATGTCAGACGTTCTTCAGCTGGTCGAGGCCCGGTTGATCACCGCGCTGGGCGAGCCTGACGCCCGCGCCGCCGTCACTTTCGTCGGTACGGACCGCATTGAGGTGCTGCGATTCCGCGATGAGAGCGATGTGACCCGCTACGCCACGCTCGGCATGTCGGACCATCCGATGACCAGCCCGACCGCCGCCGTCGCCGATCCGCTGCGCGGGCCGCGCGCCGAGCTGGTGCTGACCGTGAGGGCGGGCGGTTCCGGTCCCGACCTCTCCGTCCTCGACGAGGTGCTCCGCCCGCTCGCCGTGCTGGCCGCCTCGCCCCAGGTCGAGGGGGTCGTGGTGACCCCCGGCGCGTCGCTGGACCTCGGCGGGCCGCTGTGGCCCGGGGCGCCCTTCAGCTCCGTCCTCGTCGCCGAACCGGGCGGCCTGGTCGAGGACTTGGAGCTGCTGGAGCCCCTGGAGCCGGTGCGCTTCCTGCCGATGCTGCCGATGACCACGAACGAGGCGGCCTGGAAGCGGGTGCACGGCGCCGGTGCCCTCCAGGACCGCTGGCTGCGGCACGGCACGGATCTGCGCGACCCGGTGCGGACCGGGGTGCCGCTGTCGGGCTGAGATCCGTACGGAAGCCCGGCGAGGCCCGGGAGCGGGGCCGGACGGGGACCGCGGTGGGGCTCGGAAGCGAACGGCGCCGGGGCCGGAAGCGAACGGCGGCGGGGCGGGGAAGCGAACGGCGGCGGGGCCGGAACGGGGCCGCGGCGGGCCGGACGGGAACTGGTGCGGGAAGTGACCTCCGGACGGGTGATCGTCCTTGACGCGGCGACGACCGGGGAGGACCGTGGGGCCCTATGAGGGGCGAACCCAGTTGCCCGAAGTGCGGTGGCCGGGTGCGAGCGCCCGGTCTCTTCGCCGACTCCTGGCAGTGCGGCGTGCACGGTACGGTGCACCCCCTCCAGCCGGTCGTCCCGCCGAGCGTCGAAGCACTCGTGGTCGTCACCAACCGCGCCCGGGTGCCCGTATGGATGCCGTGGCCGCTGCCCGTGGGCTGGCTGTTCACCGGTGTGGGCTGCGCCGGGGACGACCGCAGCGGTGGCCGCGCCACCGCCGTGGCCTGCTCCGGCCCCGGCCCGCTGGGCGGCCCGGGTGAGCTGCTGCTGATCGCCGAGGAGTTGGGCGTCGGCCTGGGCGCGCGTTTCGCGGGCCTCCCGGGGCCCGATCCGGGGCCGGGGATGCGGGTGGACAAGCCGCCGCACGTCAAGGTGCTGGCCGCCGGCCGGCCCACCCCGCTGTGGCATGTCGAGGGCACCCCGGACGACCGCGCGGTCTTCGCGGGCGAGGCGTGCGGGCTGTGGCTGTGGGCGGTTGTCTGGCCCGAGCAGACCGGGCTGCTGATGTACGACGAGATGGTGCTCACCGATCTGCGGGACGCGGGGGCCGAGGTCGACCTGGTGCCCTGCGGGGCGCTCTCCCCGAGGCTGCTCTCACCCTGAGCCCTCTTCTCGCCGGGCTGGTGCGTCATGCACAGGTCAGGGCCGCCGACGTCGGCGGCCTCGGGCGTGGTTATGCTGGGGCGTCCCCTCGGTCCATCCCGAACGCAGCTTGGAGCCCGTGCCGTGCGCATCGATCTGCACACCCACTCCACTGCGTCGGACGGTACGGACACCCCCGCCGAGCTGGTACGGAACGCCGCCGCCCAGGGTCTGGACGTCGTCGCGCTCACCGACCACGACACCGTCGGCGGCCATGAGGAGGCGACGAAGGCGCTGCCCTCCGGGCTGACGCTGGTCACCGGCGCCGAGCTGTCCTGCCGTCTCAACGGGGTCAGCCTGCACATGCTGGCGTACCTCTTCGACCCGGCCGAGCCCGAGCTGGCGCGCGAGCGCGAGCTGGTGCGCGACGACCGGGTGCCCCGGGCCCAGGCGATGGTCGCGAAACTGCGCGAGCTGGACGTGCCGATCACCTGGGAGCGGGTGGCGGAGATCGCCGGGGACGGGGCCGTCGGACGGCCGCACATCGCCACCGCGCTGGTCGAGCTGGGCGTCGTGGAGAGCGTCTCGGACGCCTTCACCCAGGACTGGCTGGCCGACGGCGGCCGGGCGCATGTGGAGAAGCACGAGCTGGACCCGTTCGAGGCGATCCGGCTGGTCAAGGGCGCTGGCGGGGTCACGGTCTTCGCGCATCCGCTGGCCGTCAAGCGCGGCCAGTGCGTCCCGGAGAGCGCGATCGGCGAGCTGGCGGCGGCGGGCCTCGACGGTATCGAGGTCGACCATATGGACCACGCCGAGGACACCCGTGCCCGGCTGCGAGGTCTCGCCGCCGAGCTCGGCGTGCTCACCACCGGCTCCAGCGACTATCACGGCAGCCGTAAGACCTGTCGGCTCGGCGAGTACACGACCGACCCCGAGATCTACGGGGAGATCGTGCGCCGGGCGACCGGCGCCTTCCCGGTGCCGGGCGCGGGCGGCTGAGCCCCCGCTTCTCCCTCTGCTCCGTCTTCCCTCCGTTTCCCTTACCGCATCAGCACCGCACCGCTGCTCGTCCCCGCAAGGTCATTCACCGTGTTCGACGTCGCCGTCTTCGGCTCCCTCTTCCTCACTCTGTTCGTGATCATGGACCCGCCGGGCATCACACCCATCTTCCTGGGGCTGACCTCGGGCCGCCCTGCCAAGGTGCAGCGCAGGATGGCGGGCCAGGCGGCGGCCGTCGCCTTCGGCGTCATCGCCGTCTTCGGCATCGGGGGTCAGCAGATCCTCGACTATCTGCATGTCTCGGTCCCCGCCCTGATGATCGCGGGCGGGCTGCTGCTCCTGCTGATCGCGCTCGATCTGCTCACCGGTAAGAACGACGAGCCGACCCAGACCAAGGACGTCAATGTCGCGCTCGTCCCGCTCGGTATGCCGCTGCTGGCCGGGCCGGGCGCGATCGTCTCGGTGATCCTCGCCGTCCAGCACGCGCGTGGGATCGGCGATCAGGTGGCGGTGTGGACCGCGATCGCGGCCATGCATGGCGTGCTCTGGGTCACCATGCGCTACTCGCTGCTGATCATCCGCGTGATCAAGGAGGGGGGAGTGGTGCTGGTCACCCGGCTGTCCGGCATGATGCTCTCCGCCATCGCGGTCCAGCAGATCATCAACGGCGTCATCCAGGTGGCCCACACCGCCTGATACGCGCGAGCGCCCCCGTACCGTCTGTACGGGGGCGCTCGGCGCTCTGTGCTGCTGGGAGGGCCTTACGGCACTACCGGGCGGCGGTGTCGGCTGGACGGATGTAGATGCGCTGGCCGATTGCGGCGGCCTGCTGCACGATCCGGTTGACGGAGGCGGCGTCTACGACGGTGCTCTCGATGGCGGTGCCATCGATGTCGTCAAGGCGCATGATCTCGAAGCGCAAGGCTTCTCCCTTCGTCTGATCCTCCTGAAGGAGAACTGATGTGTACGGAGTCGCGCAGCGTCGCTGCCGCGCCCTCCTGTACGTGTTCAACCAGAGGGTCCCCCGAAAACATTCCCTACGCTAATAAAATTTTTTCGCAGCCTAAGTATCCGCTGGTAGCCGGGGCGGGGTCCGGTTGTGCCCCTCACGGAGCCGCCCGGAGAATGAACCGCGTATGAGTGAGACCATGCCTCCGGGCCAACAAGACCTCGCCTCGATCGTCGCGGGCATCGAGCGCACGAACGAGCTGCTGCAGCGCGTACTCGCCGAGGTCGCGACCACGCCCTCGACTCACGCGATCTTCGTGGACGCGGGGTATGTCTATGCGGCCGCCGGGCGGCTGGTCGCGGGCACGGAGGACCGCCGGGCGTTCGAGCTGGACGCCGAGGGGCTCATCGAGGCGTTCATCGACAAGGCGCGCACGATCTTCCCGGACAGCAGGCTGCTGCGCGTCTACTGGTTCGACGGCGCCCGGCGCCGGATCCACACCCCGGAGCAGCAGGGCATCGCCGAACTGCCCGACGTCAAGGTCCGGCTCGGCAACCTCAACGCCAACAACCAGCAGAAGGGCGTCGACTCGCTCATCCGCTCCGACCTGGAGTCCCTCGCCCGCCACCGCGCCATCGGCGACGCCGTGCTCATCGGCGGCGACGAGGACCTGGTCTCCGCCGTCGAGGCGGCCCAGGGCTACGGAGCACGCGTCCACCTCTGGGGCATCGAGGCCCTCGACGGGCGCAACCAGGCCGAGCCGCTGCTGTGGGAGGTCGACAGCCAGCGCACCTTCGACCTCGACTTCTGCAAGCCGTATGTCACCCGGCGCGCCACCGGCTACGAGCCGAACGGCGACGCGCCCCTGTGCGGGCCCGCCCCGACCCGGGACGAGGTGCGCTTCGTCGGGGCGCGGATCGCCGCTCAGTGGCTGTCCTCACGCGGCCGTGAGACCCTCGCGGAGCTGCTGCCGGGCCATCCGTATCTGCCCGGCTCCGTGGACCAGGAACTGCTGATCGACGCGGAGGGGCTGCTGCGGCTCTCGCTGCGCGCCCACGCCGATCTGCGGCGGGCCCTGCGGGACGGCTTCTGGGAGCATCTGCAGGCGCAGTACTGAGCCCGTCGGGGCTCGGGGCGGGCTTCGGGCTCAGCCGATGTCTCAGCGCCAGGCCCGCGTCCTACGACGTCTTAGTGCCCAGCCCACCTAGTGCTCAGCCCACTTAGTGCTCAGCCCACTCAGTGATCAGCCCACGTCGCGCCAGAAGGAGATCAGGGCGTCGGCGGTGGGATGGGCCCGCTCGGCGTTGGGGGAGTGCCCGGCCCCCTCGATCACGGTCCGGCGGGCGGCCAGCCGTCCGGCCATCTCGTCCATCAGCGGCACCGGCCAGGCGTAGTCCGCCTCGCCCGACAGCACATGGACGCGCAGCCGCAGCGCCGCCAGCTCATCGACCCGGTCCGGCTCGTCGGACAGCTGCCGCCCGGTGACGATCAGCTGCTCCGGGACGGTCCCCAGCCAGCGCTGGTGCAGGAACTCGGCCACCCCGGGCGGTGTCGACTCATCGGCGGCCTCGGGCGGATCCAGCTCGCGCATCGCCTGCCATACGGATTCCATGTCCATCACGGTCAGCGCGTCGATCAGCAGCTTGATCCGGGCGCGCTGCGGGGCGGAGATGGCCGCCGGGCCGGAACTCATGATCGTCAGCGAGGTGAACGCCCCCGGGTCGCGCAGTGCGGCGGTCCGCGCGATCAGCCCGCCGAGCGAATGCCCGAGCACATGGACGGGATCCTCGGTCGCCGCGCTCAGGGCGGTGACCTGCGCGAGCAGATCCTGCGCCAGCTCGTCCTGAGCGTACGCGGCCTCCTTACGGGGGCCAGGGCTCTCGTGCTGCCCCCGGCCGTCGACGGCGACGGCCCGGAAACCGGCCGCGGCGAGCGGCTCCAGCAGCGCGATGAAGTCCTCCTTGCTCCCGGTGAACCCCGGGACCAGCAGGACGGTCCCGCGCGCCGCCGAAGCGGGCCGCGCGTCATGGACGGCGAACTCGCCGCGCGCGGTCCGGAGGCGGTACGCACGGGCGCTCGCGGGCAATGTGAGAAAGGGCGGCCTGCTCATGGGACGAGGCTATACAGCCCGCGGGAAACGGCACATGAACGCCCAGGGGCCCGTCCCGCGGTGTCGCGGAACGGGCCCCTGGGCGTGTTGCCGTGGCGTGGCGCCGTGTGCCGTTGTGCCGGGTCAGCCCTCGACCGTGGCCTCGACGGTCTCGGCCGCCTTGGCGCGCGTACGGCGCCGCGGCTTGGCGGCCTCGTCACCGTCGGCGGCCTCGGTGGTGCCTTCGGCACTCGCGACGGCGGCTTCCGCGGCCTTCGTCGCCTTGGCGCGGGTGCGCCGCGGCTTGGCGGGAGCCTCGGCGGCCTCCGCCTCCGGTTGCGGCTGCGCGTCGACGGTGTCGGCCTTGGCGGCGGCGCGAGTGCGACGCCGGGGCTTGGCCTCCTCCGTCGTCCCTTCGGCCGTCTCGACGGCGGCTTCGGCCGTCTCGGTGGCCTTACGGGTGCGGCGGCGGGGCTTGGCGGGGGCCTCGGCGGCCTCGGCGGCGTTCACCGCGTCCGTCGCGCCTTCGGCCGTCTCCACGGCGGCCTGGGCTGCCTCGGTGGCCTTACGGGTGCGACGCCGGGGCTTGGCCTCCTCCGCCGTGCCTTCGGCCGTCTCGACGGCGGCTTCGGCCGTCTCGGTGGCCTTACGGGTGCGGCGGCGGGGCTTGGCCGGGGCCTCGGCGGTCTCGGCGGCGTTCACCGGTTCCGTGATGCCCTCAGTGGTGCCCTCGGCCGTCTCGACGGCCTCCGCGGCCTTGGCGCGGGTGCGGCGGCGCGGCTTCGCGGGGGTCTCCACGGCCTCCGGAGCCTCCGCCGTCGGCACGGCCGTCACTGCGGCTTCCGCCGCCTCGGCGGCGGGCGCGGACTCCTCTGTGGCGCCCTCGGTGCCCTCAGCCGTCTCGACAGCCGTTATGGCCGCCTCGGCGGTCCTCGCGCCCCGTGTGCGGCGGCGACGCGGCTTGGCGGTGGCGGCGGCCTCGGCGGGCTCCGCCTCCGGCTTGGCCGCCTCCGTCGTGTCGACGGCGGCCGTGGCCGCCTCGGAGCCGGCCGTCGCCGTGCCGCCGCGCATACGACGGCGTCGGCGGGGCCGACGGGGCTCGGTGGCGCCCTCGGCGGTGTCGGCGGCGGACTCGGCCGCCTCCGCGCTCTCCGGGGCGCTCGCGCCGTCCAGGCTCATACCGCCACGGGTGCGGCGCCGGGTGCGGCGGTTGCGCGCGGGGCGCTCCTCCGCGGCCGGGGCGGCGGCCCGGCGGCCGCGGCCCCCGCGGCCGCCGGTCTCGCCCAGGTCCTCCACCTCTTCGGCGGCGAGCCCGGCCCGGGTGCGCTCGGCACGCGGGAGCACACCGGTGATGCCCTGGGGGATGCTCAGCAGCTCGTAGAGGTGGTCGGAGGTGGAGTACGTCTCCTCCGGGTCGTTGAACGGCAGGTCCAGCGCCTTGTTGATCAGCTGCCAGCGCGGAATGTCGTCCCAGTCGACGAGCGTGATCGCGATGCCCGAGGCGCCCGCGCGACCCGTACGGCCGATGCGGTGCAGATAGGTCTTCTCGTCCTCGGGCGACTGGTAGTTGATCACATGCGTGACGCCCTCGACGTCGATACCGCGCGCGGCGACGTCGGTGCACACCAGCACATCGACCTTGCCATTGCGGAAGGCGCGCAGGGCCTGCTCGCGCGCCCCCTGGCCGAGGTCGCCGTGGACCGCGCCGGATGCGAAGCCACGGCGCGAGAGCTGATCGGCGATGTCGGCGGCGGTGCGCTTCGTACGGCAGAAGATCATCGCGAGGCCGCGGCCATCGGCCTGGAGCACTCGCGCCACGACCTCCGGCTTGTCCATGGAGTGGGCGCGGAAGACATGCTGCGTGATGTTGGCCACGGTCGCGCCCTCGTCGTCCGGCGCGGTGGCACGGATGTGCGTGGGCTGCGACATGTAGCGCCGGGCCAGCGAGATGACCTGGCCCGGCATGGTGGCCGAGAAGAGCATCGTCTGGCGTCTGGCGGGCAGCAGCTGGATGATCTTCTCGACGTCGGGCAGGAAGCCCAGGTCGAGCATTTCGTCGGCCTCGTCCAGGACGAGCGCCTTGACGGAGGAGAGCCGCAGCTTCTTCTGGCCCGCGAGGTCCAGCAGCCGGCCCGGGGTGCCGACGACCACGTCGACGCCCTTCTTGAGGGCCTCGACCTGCGGTTCGTAGGCGCGGCCGCCGTAGATCGACAGGACGCGGACGGCGCGGACCTTACCGGCGGTCAGCAGGTCGTTGGTCACCTGCTGGCACAGCTCGCGGGTGGGGACGACCACGAGCGCCTGTGGGGCGTCGGTCAGCTGCTCGGGCTTGGCCCGGCCGGCCTCGACGTCCGCGGGGACGACGACGCGCTCCAGCAGGGGGAGGCCGAAGCCCAGCGTCTTGCCGGTGCCGGTCTTGGCCTGGCCGATGACGTCGGTGCCGGAGAGGGCGACCGGAAGCGTCATCTCCTGGATGGGGAACGGGGACGTGATGCCGACGGCTTCCAGGGCCTCGGCAGTCTCGGGGAGGATCCCGAGTTCTCGGAAGGTGGTCAGGATGCTTGCCTCTTCTGTGAGCGCGGCGGGAGGCGGCGAAGGGGGTCGCACGGCGCCCAGGTGCACCGGCCTTGGGGATGGCCGATTCGGCGCGGGACCACGGCCTTCGCTCGAGCGCACACGCCGCGAGCGGGTCCCTCCTGCCATGCGCACAGGTGATGCGCGCCGCGCGGAGGGCGGTCGGGTTTGGAGCCGATCGGGCCACCGACCGGGCATCCGCATTCGTGGAACAACCCGCCGATACTCGACGGGCGCATTTATCACTGTACCCCGTAAGCGCGCATCTGTGACCGGGCTGTCCGATGCGGGGCATCCGTGGGCATGGCTGACCAGGGCCTTCCCCGGGGCGCGGAGCGGGCTATTGTGCGCTCCATGGAGACGCCTGACACGCCTGAGACGCCCGCCGCCACCACCGGGGACCGCGCCGGGGACGACGCAGCTCCGGGGAAGGGCGGCGGGGAGAAGGCCCCGGAGCCCACCGGGATCGCCGCCCAGGACTGGGACACGGCGTCCGCCGTTCCGCAGTACCGGGCCGCAGTGGTGGATCTGCTCGGCGCTCTCGCGTACGGCGAGCTGGCCGCCTTCGAGCGGCTGGCGGAGGATGCGAAGCTCGCGCCCACCCTCGAGGACAAGGCGGAGCTGGCGAAAATGGCGTCCGCCGAGTTCCACCACTTCGAGCGGCTTCGGGGGCGGCTCTCGGCGATCGGCGAGGAGCCGACGGAGGCGATGGAGCCGTTCGCGGCGGCGCTGGACGGGTTCCACCGTCAGACCGCGCCGTCCGACTGGCTGGAGGGCCTGGTCAAGGCGTATGTGGGCGACTCGATCGCCAGTGACTTCTACCGCGAGGTCGCGGCCCGGCTGGACTCCGACACCCGCGATCTGGTGCTCCAGGTGCTCGACGACACCGGCCACGCCTCGTTCGCGATCGAGAAGGTACGGGCCGCGATCGAGGCCGATCCGCGGGTCGGCGGGCGGCTGGCGCTGTGGGCGCGGCGGCTGATGGGCGAGGCGCTGTCGCAGGCCCAGCGGGTGGTCGCGGACCGCGACGCGCTCTCCACGATGCTGGTCGGCGGGCTGGCCGACGGCTTCGACCTGGCGGAGGTGGGCCGGATGTTCTCCCGGATCACCGAGGCCCACACCAAGCGGATGGCCGCCCTGGGGCTCTCCGCCTAGGTTCGAACGACCGCGGAACGACTGGGGAACGACCGCGGAACGGCTGCGGAACGGCTGGGAACGACTACGGAACGGGGGGCTCCGGCGGCTGATGCCGGTCCGGAGCCCGGCAGGAAAGGGCCCAAGGGCCTGGGCTCACGGCCCTGCGTCTACGGGCCTATGGCCTTACGCCGGGACCGAGCGCCGACCGCCTTACGCCGGGACCGAGCGCCGACGGCGCGTCCTGGCCGGGCGGATGAGCAGCGACAGCAGCGCCGCCGCGAAGCCGAGCGCGACGACCAGCACGGCCGTCGTGTGCCCCGAGCCCAGCACCGTATGGGTCAGCAGAGCGCCCAGAAGCGCGGCGGCGGGGCCGGTGGAGAGGACGAGGGGCCGCGCGGGCAGCCTTCGGGGGAGCCGGTGGAGCGCCCCGTACGCGATGACGAGACCGATCAGTACCGAGGCGAGCGCTTCCCAGAACAGCATTGGCGCGTCCTTCCCGTGAGCGGACCGGGACCGATACGTGATCACGAGTCGGTCACGCCCGTCCTACCCGTGCCCGACCGGAGGCAACCCTGTCCATGGGGGCGCTCTGTGGCGCAGGTCGAGCCGGGGGCGTGCGTGCGAGCGCAAACAGCGGCGGGGTCCGGTGGTCTTGTTCCACCGGACCCCGCCGCTGTGGGTGAATCCTCAGGCCGCGCCGAAACCGACCTTGCGGGCGGACGGCTCGCCGAGCTCGACGTAGGCGAGCCGGTCGGACGGCACCAGGACCTTGCGGCCGTGGGCGTCCTCCAGGGTCAGCACCTGAGCCTTGCCGCCGAGTGCCTCGGCCACCAGGCGCTCGACCTCCTCGGCAGACTGCCCGCTCTCCAAGGTGATCTCGCGGGGCGCGTGCTGCACGCCGATCTTGACCTCCACGGCCTTGTCCCTCCGACGGTCAACTGGGGTAGCGCGGCCATCCGCGCTGTACCCAGCACACACTAGCCGGGCCGGAACACCCGCCGGGGGCCGCGGGCGCACGCCGGCAGCGAACACGGCCGCCGCCGCGGACACGCCTCTTCGCGGCCGGGAACGGTCTCCCGGCCGCTGAGTGGCCGTGCCCATCCGCCCCGCCGCGCTCAGCGGTCCGCTCAGCGGGTCCGCTCGGCGGTCCCGCTCAGTGGCCGCCCTCGGACCCGTGCAGCGGGAAGCCCGCGATACCCCGCCAGGCCAGCGAGGTGAGCAACTGCACAGCGGTGTCCCGCGGCACGGCGCTCTCGCTGGAGAGCCAGTAGCGCGCGACCACCTGGGACACCCCGCCGAGGCCCACGGCCAGCAGCATCGACTCGTCCCGGGACAGCCCGGTGTCCTCGGCGATGACCTCGCAGATCGCCTCGGCGCACTGCAGCGAGACGCGGTCCACGCGCTCGCGCACCGCGGGCTCGTTGGTCAGATCGGACTCGAAGACGAGCCGGAAGGCGCCGCCTTCCTCCTCGACGTAGGCGAAGTACGCCTCCATGGTCGCCGCGACGCGCTGCTTGTTCTCGGTGGTCGAGGCGAGCGCGGTGCGCACCGCCTGGAGCAGGGCGTCGCAGTGCTGGTCGAGCAGGGCCAGATACAGCTCCAGCTTGCCCGGGAAGTGCTGGTACAGCACCGGCTTGCTGACCCCGGCGCGCTCGGCGATGTCGTCCATCGCGGCCGCGTGGTAGCCCTGCGCGACAAAGACCTCCTGAGCCGCCCCCAGCAGCTGATTACGTCGGGCTCGGCGCGGCAGGCGCGTACCCCGTGGGCGCGCCTCGGTCTGCTCGATGGCTGTCACGCCGCCTCCCAATGAATGATCCCTGTGCACGATGTCCATCGCGCCCGCCATCGTACTTTTGGGTAACAGTGCGGCGCGCTGTTCGTGCGGAGAATTTCATGTACCGGACTCTATGAAAAGCCCATAAATGACGCTGGTCACCGGTAGTCCTCTTCGTTCTCCTCGACGATCCGTGCCTGTTCCGCCCGGTCGGCCTCGTTGGCTTCCATGGACTCGTCGGCCCTGGGCCGTTCGTCGCGGTGGAAGATCACCTCGCGGTGCTGTTCGACGGCATCCGCCTCGGGAGCCTCGACGTCGCGCGCGGCGGTCTCGTCGGTGTTCTCCACGGAGTCCTCGAAGGTGTCGGGGTCGGTTGGGTCGATGGACATGTACTCCCCTTCCCTGTTCCCTGTGGCGGCTTCGCACCGGTGGTTCGCCAGTGGTGGGCGCCAGTGATGGGTTCCCACTTACGGCGGCTTTCCACCGACGGCTGCCCAATGGCGGCCAACCGGTGGTGAGCCAGTGGCAAGGTGATCGCCCCTGTGACTTACGAGCCTAGGAGAGGTCACTTTCGGACGCTACGTGGTCTGTAAGCGTGAACACACGGTCGCGCGCGTGATCGTCTCGTAACATTGCCGCATGTCTTCGACAGAGCCGCCGGAAGCCCGCATCGTCGCAGCGGTGCCGCCCGCGAGGACCGTGCGGGTCGGAGCGGGGGAGAAGCTGCGGACCGCCGCCCTTCCGGGGCTCACGATGACCGTGCGCTGCCGCCCGCCGTCCGCCTCCGGGCTGCCGCCCGCGCTCTTCGTCCACGGCCTCGGCGGCTCCTCGCAGAACTGGTCCGCGCTCATGGAGCTGCTCGCCGACCGGGTGGAGGGCGAGGCGCTCGACCTCCCCGGCTTCGGCGACTCCCCGCCGCCGGACGACGGCAACTACTCGATAACCGGCCATGCCCGTACCGTGATCCGCTATCTCGACGCGCAGGCCCGCGGACCGGTCCATCTGGTCGGCAATTCGATGGGCGGCGCGATCGCCACCCGCGTCGCGGCGGTGCGGCCCGATCTGGTGCGCACCCTCACGCTCGTCTCGCCCGCGCTGCCCGAGCTGCGCCCGCAGCGCACCGCGGTGCCGACCGGCCTGCTCGCGGTGCCCGGGGTGACCCGGCTGTTCACCCGCTTGACCAGGGACTGGGACGCGGAGCGGCGCACCCGCGAGGTGATGATGCTCACCTTCGGCGATCCGTCCCTGGTCACCCGGGAGGATTTCGCCTACGCGGTGGAGGAGTTCGAACGCCGGCTCACCCTTCCGTACTTCTGGGACGCGCTCACCCGCTCGGCACGCGGTGTCGTCGACTCGTACACCCTGGGCGGCCAGCACTCCCTGTGGCGTCAGGCCGAGCGGGTGCTCGCCCCGACGCTGCTCGTCTACGGCGGCCGCGACCAGTTGGTGTCCGTAAGGATGGCGGATCGGGCCAACGCCACCTTCCGCGACTCGCGTCTGTTGACGCTGTTGGACGCCGGGCATGTCGCGATGATGGAGTATCCCGAGGCGGTGGCGCGCGGGATGCGCGAGCTGCTCGACGACGTTGATCAACGAGATGGCCGGGACAGCCGGGAGGCGCGGGGGGCCGTACCGGTGTCCGGCGCGGACGGGAGCGGTGCGGCGCGTGGGTAAACACAGCGCACGTGGCAGCCAGGAGGGCCGGGAGCGCCGGTCCGCCGCGGCGGGCTCCGGCCAGGGGCAGGGCTCGGGCCCCGAGTTCGTCGAGTACAGCGCGTCCGGTGAGGCCCCCGCGGCCGACGGCGGCAGACCGGGGACCGGGCGCCGCCGGGCCGCACCGGGGCCCGGCGCCCCGGATCCCGGGGGCACCCCGCCGCAGGGTGTGCCCAGGCTGCCTTACGGAGCCGGCGGGCCCGCGGCGCGCACCAGAGGCGGCCATCCCGAGCAGCGCGAGGCGGGTGGCGGCTGGGGCGCGGTCGGCGGCCGCGGCGGCGGTCCGGGCGGGGTCAGAGGCCCCGGTGGACCCGGCGGTCCTGGCAGTCTTGGCGGACCCGGCGGTCCTGGTGGCCGCGGTGGACCTGGCGGTCCTAGTGGCCGCGGTGGTCCCGGTGGTCCCGGCGGTCCTGGTGGCCGGGGCGGTCCCGGCGGTCAGCGGCCCCCTTACGGCATGCGCACCATGAACCCGCCGCAGCGCCCGACCACGGGCGGCACGGGCGGCACGGGTGGCGCGGCCGGTCTGATGCCCGGCCCGCGCAAGGAGTACATCGAGGCGTTCGACACCCCCGACGCCCTGGACTGCGACGGCGACGACGTCTTCGCCGCCGGTGCGCCGGGCGGCGTGCCCCCGCAGCGCCGTACGCGGCGGACGGCCACCCCCTCAGGGGGGATCGGCGGCGGTTCTGGCGGCGACGGCGGGAGCGGGCCGGACGACGATGAGCAGGAGCCCCCGGGCAAGGGGGCGCGCGGTGTCACCAAGGGCGGTAAGGGGCGGACGTTCACCGGTGTCGCCGCGGCGGCCGTGACCACCGTGCTGGCCGTCGTGGTGGCCGGACAGGTCGCGAGCGGACCGCAGGGCGGCGGCGGTAAGACGCAGGCCCGGGGCGGCTCGGAGCGCGGCGACGACGCCGCCTCCCGTGGCGCCCGCGACTCCCAGGCCGACGACGGCCGCGGTGCGGCCCGCTCGGCGAACTCGCCCGCCCCCGTCACCTATGACGAGAAGATGGCGGCCCTCTTTCCGCTCGACGCCAAGCTGCGCGGATCCGGCGCCTTCCAGACCGTCGCCGGGCGCGACAAGGCGCCCGGCCGCGGCCAGGTGCTGCGCTACCGCGTCGATGTGGAGAAGGGACTGCCGCTCGACGGTGAGCTGTTCGCCGAGGCCGTGCACAAGACGCTGAACGACGAGCGCAGTTGGGGGCACGGCGGCGTTCGCACCTTCGAGCGGGTCTCGTCCGGGCATGCGGACTTCGTGATCACCCTCGCGAGCCCCGGGACCACGGCGGCGTGGTGCGCCAAGTCCGGCCTGGACACCACCGAGGACAACGTCTCCTGCGACTCGGCGTCCACCGAGCGCGTCATGATCAACGCCTATCGGTGGGCGCAGGGTGCCAAGACCTTCGGCGACGACAAGATGCACTCCTACCGTCAGATGCTCATCAACCACGAGGTGGGCCACCGCCTCGGCCACAACCACGAGATCTGCTCCAAGCAGGGCGCGCTCGCGCCGGTGATGATGCAGCAGACCAAGTTCCTGTCGACGGACGGCGCCACCTGCCGCCCCAACGCCTGGCCGTTCCCCAAGGGCTGACGGGCCCGTACCGGCCCATATAGCGCCTCGCAACGTCTGAATTCCCGATAGGTCACGTGCGTTCACCCCTTCCGGTGGTGCGACGGACAACCGTCCATCGCGCCATGGCCCTGCGCGCATAACGTGCTCCCGCTGCCTGACGGCGGCCGCCGCCGGTGACGACGGCAGACGAACGGCCCGTTTGGGAGATCGGGGGTGCGCTCATGCGCGTGGGACTGCTTACGGAGGGTGGGTATCCGTATGCGACCGGTGAGGCGCGGGTGTGGTGCGACCGGCTGGTGCGCGGGCTCGCCCAGCATGAGTTCGAGGTGTACGCGCTCAGCCGCGGCCCCGGCCAGGAGGGTGCGGGCTGGGGCGAGCTGCCGCGGCACGTCGGCCGGGTGTGCACGGCGCCGCTGTGGGGCGAGCCGGAGCCCCGGCGGGGCGGGTGGGGCGGCCGTCGGCAGCGGCGGCGGTTCGCCGAGCACTTCGGGGAGCTGGCCGCGGCGATCAGCGCGCCTTACGGTTCCGGCGCGCCCTATGGCTCTGGTGTGCCCCATGGCTCTGGTGCACCCCATGGCTCCGGCGTGCCCGGGTGCTCCACGGACCAGGCGGACCGTTTCGCCAATGGTCTCCACGGCCTCGCGGACCTCGCGGGGGAGTACGGAGCACTGTCCGCCGCGCTTCGTTCCGAGGACGCCGTAAGGACGCTGGAGCGGGCCTGCCGCACCCTCGGGGCGCCGCACGGCGCGCAGCGGGCGCGGGTCGCCGATCTGCTGACCGTCACCGAGGCCCTGGAGCGCGCACTGCGCCCGCTGTCGCTCGACTGGTACGGCGACGGTGCCGGAGGCGATCCGGGGCTGGCCGGGGTGGATCTGTGCCACGCCGCGACCGGCGGCGCCGCCGTGCTCCCCGGGCTGCTGGCCAAGCGCCGCTTCGGCACCCCGCTGCTGCTCACCGAGTACGGCGTACGGCTGCGCGAGTGCTATCTGGCGGGCACGGCCGGTGCGGCCGGTGCGCCCGGTGCCGAGGGCGGACGGCCGCTCTCCGGGCCCGTACGGTCCCTGCTGACCGCGTTCCACGGCCGGCTGGCCGCCGAGGCGTACGCGCGGGCGGATCTGATCACCCCCGGCAATACGCACACCCGCCGCTGGCAGGAACGGTGCGGCGCCGACCGGGAGCGGCTGCGCACCGTCTACCCGGGCATGGACGCCACCCGGTTCGCGGAGGTCGGCGAGCAGGGCGCGGCCCCGTCCGAAGCCGACGACCGGACGCTGGTGTGGGTGGGCCGGATCGAGCCCCCCAAGGACGTCATCGCCCTGCTGCACGCCTTCGCGGAGGTGCGCCGGTGGCAACCGGACGCCCGGCTGAGGATCATCGAGACCCGGCGCGGCGAGGAGCCGGAACCGGACGGCTATCCGGCCCACTGCCGGGCGCTGGCCGACCATCTCTTCCCCGACGAGGCGGCGGACGCCCACTCCGCCGGTGACAACCCCGTCTCCTTCGAGCGGCTCGGCGACCCCGAGGTGCCGACCCTGGCCGACGCCTATGGGTCGGGCGGCGTCGTGGTGCTGTCCAGCGTGGTCGAGGGCTTTCCGGTCGGGCTGGTCGAGGCGATGTTCTGCGGACGGGCCACGGTGTCCACGGATGTGGGCGCGGTGTGCGAGGTCATCGGCGGCACCGGCCTTGTGGTGCCCCCGCGCAATCCCCGGGCGCTCGCGGACGCGTGCCTGGCGCTGCTGAGCGACGCCGAGCGCTGTGCGCGCCTGGGCGCCGCCGCGCGCGCCCGTGCGCTGGAGCTGTTCACCGTCGAGCAGAACGTCGCGGCGTTCCGCGGGATCTATCTGGAGCTGATGTCGCACTGCCCGGTGCCGCGCGAGGAGGTCGGCGAGGGCGGCGGGCCGCTGCCGTTCGCCCGCCCCGCCGAGGCCCATGTGCCGGGGCGCTGGACCGCGGGCCGCGACGGTGACGGCTTCGGGCACCGGCCGCCCGGCCCGGCCGCCTCCCGCCCCGCCCCGGAGCACACTCCCACCTGGGCCGGTCCACCGCCACGCGAGCCGCTGGGCGTGGGCCCGCGCCCGTCCGAGGAGGGCGCATGACCACGCCTTCCCGGCGGAACGGCCCGTTCGATCCGGCCGCCTCGGCCCGCGGCCCCGCCTCGGATCGCGGTCCCGCCTCGGATTGTGGCTTCGCCTCGGCCCGCGGCCCCGCCTCGGATCGCGGTCCCGCCTCGGATTGTGGCTTCGCCTCGGATCGTGGCCTCGCCTCGGCCCGCGGCCCCGCCTCGGATCGCGGTCCCGCCTCGGATCGTGGCCTCGCCTCCGATCGTGGCCTCGGCGGCCTGTCCGGGGCTGCCCGAGTGCCGGTCTCCCGGCGGCCGGACGAGGCGTCCGCGCGCACCGGTGCCGGGAAGGGGCAGGGGAAGGGGCGGCGCGGGCCCGCCGATCCGGTGCGGGCGCTGATGCACCGCCACCACGACCTGTGCGCCCGCGCCGTCGATCCGCTGGAGATCGCCGCCGGGCTGGAGGCCCACGGTGTGACGGACCGCACCGCCGCGCGCTTCCGGCACCGCGATGTCTTCTCGCTCGCGGAGGAGCTGTACGCCCGGGTGCCGCGCGCCGAGGAGCCCGCGCCACCGGCCGCCCCCGCGCCGGGGCGCGCGCTGGGCGTGCGGATGACGCTCGCGGCGCTGTGGCTGCTGCCGGGCGCCCTGTGCGCGGCGACTGCCTCCGCCGCCTTCCGCGTCGATGCCATCCGTAAGGACACCACCGTCGGCCTCGGCCTGGGCGCGGGCGGCGCCGCCCTGACGCTCATCGCCCTGTGGCTGTGTCTGCGCCGTGGCCCCCTGCGCGTCCGTGGGAGCGGGCGCGGCGGCCGTATGGCGCACGCCCTCGGCGCCGGCTGGCTGCTCGGGTACGCCGCCGCCGGGGACTGGCTGCTCTCCGGGCTCCTCGACGGACGCCGCCCTTACGAGGCGGCGCCCGCGGCCGAGGCCGCCGTGCTCCTCGCCCTGGCCGCCGCGCCCGCCGCGTGGTGCGCCCGCTGGTTCGCCGTCAGGGCGCGCCGCAGGCTGGCGGTCAGCCGTGGTCTGGAGGAGTTCGCGGCCGGGGTGCGCCCGCTGTTCGCGGGCGTGGTGACGGCCTTCCTCTGCGCTCTGGCGGCCCTGGTGCTCGCGGCCCGGCTCTCGGTGCCCGGATCGCCTCCCGCCGCCGCGCCCCTCTCGACGGCCGAGGCCGCCGTCGTGGCCCTCTGCGGGCTGCTGTTCCTCGCCCGGCTGCTCGCCGTCCACGGCTTCCGGAGGGCCGCGCTCAGCGGCATCGCCGTGGCCTGCGCGGTCCAGGCCGCGGCCCTGGCGACGGCGGCGGCCGCCCGGCTGCCGGGCGCCGCGCCGTTCGGGGAGCCCGTGGCACGGCTGACCGCCTCCCAGGGCGCCGCCGCCGTCCCCGCGGCCGCCTGCGGCGCCGCCGCGCTCGCACTGCTGATCCACGCGTTCGGCGCCCTGTGCCGGGCCTCCGCCCACGGCGACACCGGCGCGCGTACCGCCCGCGCCGCCCGTGACACCCGTACGGCCCGCACCGCCCCGGACCGCGCCCCATAAGGCGTCCACCGCGCCCTAAGGGGCCCACCGCGCCCGTAAGGCGCCCACCGAACCCGCCACCCCCCGTCCTTCCCCCCTTAATGAGTCCGAGGAGCAACCACATGAGCTGCGACATGACCGATCAGCGCGCCGGTACGGGGAGGCGCGACCGATGAGAGTCCTGTTGCTCGGGTCCGGCGGATTCCTCGGCCGCTATGTGGCCGAACACCTGCTCGCCGACCCCGCCGTCCAGCTCACCGCGCTCGGCCGCGGCGACGACGCCGATGTGCGGTTCGACCTCTCCAACGGCAGTCCGGGCGCGCTCACCCGTTTCCTCAACGCGGTCCACCCCGGCGTGGTGATCAACTGCGCCGGGACGACCCGTGGCGGGGCGCGCGAGCTCACCCGGCACAACACCGTGGCCGTGGCCACCGTCTGCGAGTCGCTGCGCCGCAGCGGCTGCGGCGCCCGCCTCGTCCAGATCGGCTGCTCCTCCGAGTACGGGCCCTCGCAGCCCGGTTCGTCGACCGCCGAGGACGCCGTGCCGCGCCCCGGCGGCCCGTACGGCGTGAGCAAGCTCGCCGCGACCGAGCTGGTCCTGGGCTCCGGGCTGGACGCAGTGGTGCTGCGGGTCTTCTCGCCCGTGGGGCCCGGCACTCCGGCCGGTTCGCCGCTGGGGCGGCTCGCGGAGGCGATGCGGCGCGCGATGCAGTCCGGGGAGAGCGAGCTCAAGCTGAGCGGCCTGGGCGTGCAACGCGACTTCGTGGACGTACGGGACGTGGCGCGGGCGGTTCACGCGGCCTCGCTGTCGGCCGCGCAGGGCGTGGTCAACATCGGCAGCGGGCGCGCCGTAAGGCTGCGCGAGGCGGCCTCCGTGCTCGCCAGGGTCGCCGGCTTCGGCGGCGCCCTGCACGAGATCGACAGCCCGCCGGGGCGCGGGGGACCGCATCATGTCCCGGCCGCCACGGTCCACGTCCCGGCGCCCGCCCATCCTCATGGCGCGGCCCACGGCCATGCCACCGCCCACGGCCACGCCCCCGCCCACCCGCAGGTGGCGGGCGAGCACGGCGGCGGCCCGGCGGGTGTCGGCGGCGCCACCACCTACCCCTACCCGGACGGCTGCGGCAGCTGGCAGCAGGCCGACGTGCGCACCGCCCGCGACCGGCTCGGCTGGCGGGCCAGGATCCCGCTGGAGGAGTCGCTCGCCGACATCTGGATGGAGGCGGCATGTCGCATCTGATCCCCGCGGACCCCGGGCACGAGGTTCCGGCCACCGCCGCCCGGCTGGGGTTCGGAGTGCCCGGCTACGCCCACCCCCTGGTGGCGCCCACCGAGTGGGCCGAGCTCACCCGTCCCGGCGCGCCCCTGCACTGGACGGTCCTCAATGTCACCCGTGGCCCCGGCTCGCGCAGGGATCCGCACTGCCTTACGGCGGCGGCCCGGCTGCGCGCCACGGGCGTACGGGTGCTGGGCCATCTCGACCTGCGGTGCGGCACCCGCCCCTTCGGGGAGGTGATCAGTGACGCGAACCACTTCCTGGACTGGTACCAGGTCGACGGCTTCTGTCTGGAGCGCTGCCCGGTGGACCGCCCCGGACTGCCGGAGGTCCGCCGTACGGGGGCCACGCTGCGCGCGCTGCTGGGCGGGGCCTATCTGGTGCTCGGCCAGGGCATCCATCCGCATGAGGGCTATATGGAGCTCGCCGATCAGCTGGTGACCTTCCGCGGCTCGTGGCCCGACTACCGCTGGTCCCAGGTGGCCGAGTGGACCGCGGGGTATCCGCCCGAACGGTTCTGCCACCAGGTGCACGGCGTTCCCCGCCGGCATCTCGAGGAAGCGCTGAGGATCGCCCGCTGGCAGGGCGCGGGAACGATCTACTTCACCGACCGTACGGCCCACCTCGAGGGGCGGACCTGCACCGATTCGCCCTGGACGGCCCTGCCCGGCTACTGGGACGAAATCGTCTCGCGACTCGGACCACGTGTCATGGAATGAGATGGGGCGTGGCAGTGTTACAGGAAGAAAACCACCCCGCTCACGCGGGGGTGAACCGTCTGCTCCCTCCCCTTACGGAGTCCCCGTGTCGCTGCCACCCCTGGTCGAGCCGGCTCCCGAGCTCACCGTCGACGAGGTCCGCAGGTACTCGCGCCATCTGATCATCCCCGATGTCGGGATGGACGGGCAGAAGCGGCTGAAGAACGCCAAGGTGCTCTGTGTGGGCGCGGGCGGCCTCGGCTCCCCGGCCCTGATGTACCTCGCCGCGGCCGGCGTGGGCACCCTCGGCATCGTGGAGTTCGACGAGGTCGACGAGTCCAACCTGCAGCGCCAGGTCATCCACAGCCAGGCGGACATCGGCCGGTCCAAGGCGGAGTCCGCCCGTGACACGGTCCTCGGCATCAACCCGTACGTGAACGTCGTGCTGCACGAGGGCCGCCTCGAGGCCGACAACGTGATGGAGATCTTCTCCCAGTACGACCTGATCGTGGACGGCACCGACAACTTCGCCACCCGCTATCTGGTCAACGACGCGTGCGTGCTGCTGAACAAGCCGTACGTGTGGGGTTCGATCTACCGCTTCGACGGCCAGGCGTCGGTCTTCTGGTCCGAGCACGGCCCCTGCTACCGCTGCCTGTACCCGGAGCCCCCGCCGCCCGGCATGGTCCCGTCCTGCGCCGAGGGCGGCGTGCTGGGCGTGCTGTGCGCCTCCATCGGCTCCATCCAGGTCACCGAGGCCATCAAGGTGCTCACGGGCACCGGGGACCCGCTGGTCGGCCGTCTGATGATCTACGACGCCCTGGAGATGACCTACCGCCAGGTCAAGGTCCGCAAGGACCCGAACTGCGCGGTCTGCGGTCCGAACCCGACCGTCACCGAGCTGATCGACTACGAGGCGTTCTGCGGTGTGGTGTCGGACGAGGCCCAGGAGGCGGCGGCCGGTTCGACGATCACTCCCAAGCAGCTCAAGGAGTGGATCGACGACGGCGAGAACATCGACATCATCGATGTCCGCGAGCCCAACGAGTACGAGATCGTCTCGATCCCCGGCGCCCGGCTGATCCCGAAGGACGGGTTCCTGATGGGCGGCGCCCTCCAGGACCTTCCGCAGGACAAGAAGATCGTCTTGCATTGCAAGACGGGTGTCCGGTCGGCGGAAGTCCTGGCCGTCCTGAAGTCCGCGGGCTTCTCCGACGCCGTCCACGTGGGCGGCGGCGTGATCGGCTGGGTCAACCAGATCGAGCCCGACAAGCCGGTCTACTGATCCCCGGTACGCACCGCCCGTAAGGGGGCCGGACCGCCGCGCCGACGGCGATCCGGCCCCCTTACGGCTGTCGTCGGCCCCTTATGGCCGCCGCGAGAGCGTCAGCGGCAGGTCGTGCCGCCCGCGGGCACCTTCCCGTCCAGCAGATAGGCGTTCACGGTCTTCGTCATACAGGCGTTGCCGCTGTTGTACGCGCCATGGCCCTGCCCCTTGTAGGTGACCTCGACGCCCACGCCCCTGCCCAGCTCCCGGACCATCTTCCGGGCCCCCTCGTACGGAGTGGCCGGGTCCCCGGTGTTGCCGACCACGAGGATCGGCGCCGAGCCCTCGGAGCTGACGTCCGGGGTGTCCGTGGTGCCGTCCACCGGCCAGCCGGTGCAGCCGAGCATGCCCCAGGCCAGATACTCGCCGAAGACCGGTGACGCCTTGCGGAAGCGCGGCAGCTGGGCCTTCACATCGGTCACCGTGTAACGCTGCCTGTCGTCCACGCAGTTGATGGCCGCGTTGGCGGCGTTGATGTTGCTGTAGTGGCCGTTCTCGTCGCGGCCGGACATCGAATCGGCCATCGCGAGCAGCATGTTGCCCTCCTCGAGCTGCATCGCCTCCTGCAGCCCGAGCGTCAGGTACTTCCAGCTCTCCTTGTCGTAGAGCGCGGCGGCGATACCGCCCAGCGCCCCGTCCTGGGTGAGCTCGCGGCCGCTCTCGGTGGACAGCGGCTTCTTGTCGAGCTTCTTCAGGAAGGCCACGATCCGGTCGGCGCCCGCCGCCGGGTCGCCGCCGGTCGGGCAGGCCGTGCCCTTCTTGGCGCAGTCCTCGAGGTAGTTGTCGAGCGCGAGCTGGAAGCCCTTCGCCTGGCCGTAGGAGCCCTGCTCGGGATCCTCGGTGGGGTCGACCACGGCGTCCAGGACCGCGCGCCCCACCCGCTTCGGGTACAGATGGGCGTAGACGCCGCCGAGTTCGGTGCCGTAGGAGATGCCGAAGTACGACAGCTTGTCGTCGCCCAGTACCTGCCGCATGAGGTCCATGTCACGCGCGGCGCTCACGGTGTCCACATGGCCGAGCACCTTGCCGGAACGCTTCTCGCAGCCCTTGATGAACGCCTTGGCGTCCGCCATCGCGGTCTTGACCTCGGCGTCGTCGTCCGGCGTGCTGTCCACGGCGTCCGAGGCGTCGATCTCCTTGTCGCTCTGGCACCGCACCCCGGCGCTCTCGCCGACCCCGCGCGGATCGAAGCTCACCAGGTCATAGCGTGAGCGCAGGGTGTCGTAGGCGGCGGCGAAACCGGGGAGCGAGGAGACACCGGAGCCGCCGGGTCCGCCGAAATTGAACACCAGGGAGCCGATGCGCTTGCCCGATCCGGTGGCCTTGGCGCGGATCATGGCCAGACCGATCGTTTCGCCTCTGGGCTTCGCGTAGTCCAGCGGCGCCTTGAGAGTGGCGCATTCCCACTCGCTTCCCGGCTTCTCACCGGTGCCCTGCATCGCGGTCGGGGCAGGGCAGGACGACCAGTTGAGCTTCTGACCGGTGAGCGAGCCCGGCAGCCCGGAATCCGAAGGCGCGGCCGGGGCCGACGCCGAGGGCTCGGACGACGCCTTGCCCTGCTCGTTTCCCCCGTCGTCGTCGCAGCCCGCGACGGCGAGGAGGGTGACCATGGCGGTCATGGAGACCAGCGCCCTGGTCCGTATGGTGCGTGGGGAACTCGGCATATCCGGAGATCCTATGAGGAGGCGGGGGCGGAATCGTCCGCAACTCTTCTCGAAGCCGTCACGGTTCGCGCGGCGTTCGTACGGCGGGCCCGGCCACGGACCCCGGTCCTAGGTGCAGACCTTGCCCTTCGGAGGCACCGTGCCCCGCAGCAGATAGGCGTTGACCGTCTTTCGGACACAGGCGTTGCCGCTGTCGTACGCCCCATGGCCCTCGCCCTTGTAGGTGAGCTGGACGCCGACCCCGGGGCCCAGCTCCTTCGCCATCCGCGCGGCACCCTCGTACGGGGTCGCCGGGTCACCGGTGTTGCCGACGACCAGGATCGGCGCGGCCCCCTTGGCGCTCACGTCGGGCGTGGTCCAGGCGCCGCGGACCGGCCAGTCGGTGCACTGGGTAAGGCCCCAGGCCATCATGTCGCCGAAGACGGGGGAGACCTTACGGAAGGTGGGCAGCTTCCGCTCGATGTCCGGGACCGTATAGCGCTGCTTGAAGTCGGCGCAGGTGATGGCGGTAAGGGCGGCCTGGAGGGTGCTGTAGCGGCCGTCCGGAGCGCGTCCGTTCATGGCGTCCCCCAGGGCCAGCAGAATCCTGCCGTCGCCCTGCTGGGCGGCGGCGATCCCCTGGGTGAGGTACTGCCAGTACTCCCGCGAGTACAGGGACTGCGCGATACCGCCGTCGGCCAGGGACTCGGTCAGCCTCCGGCCGCCGTAGCCGCGCACCGGGCGGCCGTCGAGCCGCTTCAGCAGCGTGCGGATCCGGTTCCGGGTGGGGCAGCTGGAGGCGCTGGTCCTGGTGCATGCCTTCAGATAGTCGTCGAGGGCGCGCTGGAACCCCTTGGCCTGGCCGAGCGCGCCCTGTTCGGGCGTCTGCATGGGGTCCACAACCCCGTCGAAGAGGGCGCGCCCCACCTGCTTCGGGTACAGATGGGCGTAGACGCCGCCGAGTTCGGTGCCGTACGAGACGCCGAAGTAGTGCATCTTCTTGTCGCCGAGGACGCGCCGCATGAGATCCATGTCACGGGCGGCGTTGGTGGTGCCGACGTACGGCAGGATCGTGCCGGAGTTCTTCTCGCATCCGGCGGCGTAGGTCTTCACCCGGCGGACCAGGCTCTTCACCTCGGCGTTGTCGTTCGGGGTGGAGTCGGCGGCGTAGTAGGCGTCGAGCTGCCGGTCCGGGAGGCAGCGCACCCCGCTGCTGCGGCCGACCCCGCGCGGATCGAAGCTGACCAGGTCGTAGCGGGTGCGCAGTTGCTTGTAGCTGCCCGCGAGCGCCGGGAGGGTGGCCACGCCCGAACCGCCGGGGCCGCCGAAGTTGAAGATCAGCGAACCGATCCGGTGGCGCCGGTCGGTGGCCTTGGCACGGATCATGGCGATGCCGATGGTCTTGCCGTGCGGCTTGCGGTAGTCCAGCGGCACATGGAGCGTCGCGCACTCCCACTCCCCGCCCGGGGCCTTGGTGGCGGCCGCGTCCTGGCTCGAGGAGGGGGCGGGGCAGCCGGCCCAGTCCGGTTTCTGGCGGGCCGAGGTGTCCGGCCGTCCGCCGGCGCCGCCGCATCCGGCGGTCAGGGCGGTCAGCAGCAGGGCGGCGGACAGCGCACCGAGGCGCAGAGGTCGGGACACGGCGGCTCTCCCGTGGGTGGGGGTACCGCCATCGTGAGGTCCGCGGCCGCCGCACGCGCGCACAGCGGGGGCGTACGGGTGAGGGGAGGTTTGGGGTGCCCGGCGACCGCGGGAGGGCTCCAGCGGCGCCTCTACGGGCGCTACGGCGCCTCTTCGCGGGCGAGCCCTACAGGGCCCTATCGCGGGCGGGCACCGGCGCTACAGCGCCTCTTTGCGGGTGAGATGGGTGAAGGCCACCCAGCCGGGCAGCACCGGCAGCCAGAAGACCATCAGCCGGAAGAGCAGCACCGCGGGCGCCGCCGTCTCGTACGGCAGCCCGGCGAAGGTCAGACCCGCGATCAGGGCGGCCTCGACCGCGCCCACACCGCCGGGAGTGGGAGCCGCCGACCCCAGGGCGTTGCCCGCGAGGAAGACGACGGCGATGCTGGCGTAGCTCAGCTCACCGCCGAACGCCCGGATCGCGGAGTCGAGGCACATCACGTTCGCGGCGGTCAGCAGCAGGGTGCCGCCGATGCCGGCGAGCAGCTTCTTGGGCCGCTGCAGCACGTCCAGCATGCGCGGCACGACGCCCGCGAACAGCGACCGCACCCGGGTGGAGACGAACTTCCGCAGCACGGGAATGGCGGTCACCACCAGGACCAGGACGGCGGCCGTCAGCAGCCCGGCGATCACCGTCCGGGACGGCGAGAGCGCCGGGGTGCGCTCGGTGCCGGTGATGTAGCCGAAGGTCAGCAGCAGCACGATATGGCTGGCGAGCCCGAACAGCTGGGACGCGCCCACACTGGCCACCGCGAGCCCCGGCCGCACCCCCGCGCGCTGCAGGAAGCGGGTGTTGAGGGCGACCCCGCCGACCGCCGCGGGCGCCACCAGCTTCACGAACGAGGCGGCCACCTGCGCCAGCACCGTCCGCCCGAGGGGCACCTTCTCCGGGACGAAGCCGAGCAGGCTCAGCGCCGCGGCCAGATAGGTGACCGCGGAGAAGACGAGCGCGAAGATGACCCAGATCCAGTTGGCCTCGCCGACCAGGGCGCCCAGCTTGAGATGGGTGAACTGGGACAGCAGGAAGTACGCGGCGAAGGCCCCGGCGCAGAAGCTGACCAGGGTGCGCGGCTTGATGCGCTCCAGCCGTTCGGGCTGTATCGGCGCCTGGGGTCTCACCAGCAGCACCTGCTGCCGGATCTGGGAGAGCAGATCCTCCTCGCGGGCGTCCTCCAGGGCCTCCTCGATGGCGCGCTTCTCCGCCTGCTTCTCGGCCTTGGCCGTCTTACGGTCGCCGACGGCCGTCTCCGGGCCCCCGGCGGCCTCCTGCGCCTCCCGCGTCTCGGCCTCCCGGGCCTCCTTGGCCTCCTTGGCGGCGTGGGACGCCTCCAGGACGGCCTCCCGATGGCGCTGGGCGCGCTCGCGCGCGAGCTGGCGCAGGGTCGCCCGGGTGCCCCGGCCGAGTGCCAGGGGCTGGAGCAGCGGAAGGCTTCCGGCGACCGCGTCCGGGCCGAGGACCTCCACCGCGGCGGTCACGGAGCGCTCGGCGCCCACCCGCAGGCCCAGGGTGGTCAGCAGCTGTGCGATGTCCATGCGCAGCACCACGTCACCGGCCGCGATCTCGCCGCTGCGCAGATCGGTCAGGAAGACCGTGCCGTTGCGGTCGACCAGCAGGGCGTCGCTGTCCAGCCGCCGGTGGGCGATCCGCCGCGACTGCAGCGCCTGGACCTGGTGCCAGGCGCCGGCCAGCAGCTCGTCGGTGATCGCCTCGTCCGGCAGGGCGTGCAGCGGGCGCCCGCCGACGTGCTCGTAGACGAGCATCACGGCGTCCGGGCCCAGCTCGGAGGTGGCGATCAGCTTGGGCGCGTTGGCCCCGGCCGCGATGGCCGCGTAGGCGAGCAGCGCCTCCTGCTCCAGGGCCTGGCGCAGCGACTGGAGGCTGCGCGGCGGGGTGATCGTCCGCAGGGTCAGCCGCTGCCAGACGCCGTAGAAGAAGCCCTGGGCCTGCTGCTCCCGGTCGACGACCGTGACGTCCAGGGGCGGGCCGTCCTCCAGCGTGACCAGATAGCGGCGGCCCCGGTCGCCATGGCCGTGCTCGTCCTCGGGCTCCTCGGCGCGCATGGCGCTGACCGGGTTGAAGCCGACCCTGCGTAGCCCGGCGAGCAGGTGCTGGCCGGTGGGGCGCACATTGGGGGAGCCGACCGCGTAGAGCGTGCCGTAGGCCACCGCCCAGCCGATGAGCACCGTAAGGATGATCGAGAACGGTGTGGTGTAGCCGCCCACGAGCACCGCGAAGGCGTCGAGCAGCAGTACGCACCACATGGCCACCCGCCAGCGCGGGCGCCGGGCCATGCCGACGGCCGTCATATAGGCGATGACGGGGGCGAGATAGCCGTGCACGGGGTCGCTGAAGGTGCCGCCCGGGGCGGGCTGGGTGAGCGCCTCGCGGAGCGAGCCGGGCGCACCTCTGGCGACCCAGAGGTCCATGGCGAGGGACACCCCGTGGGCCAGCACCGCGGCCAGCACACCGTCGGCGATCCGCAGTCCGTCCCGTTTGATCAGCCGCTCGAAGGCGAAGGCCACCGGCAGGACGAGGACGGCCACTCCGGCCGTGAGTCCCGCGAAGTCGATCAGTAGCGGGGGCGCCTGGTCGGCACCGTGCCCGATGTCCTTCTCCAGACCCGCGGTGGTGCCGTGGGCGAAGGCCGCGATGGCGAGCACGACGGCCATGCCGAGGATCCCGAGCAGTGTCCGCAGCAGATCGGAGGGGCGGTGCACGCGGGCCGGCAGCAGCGGCTCGTCGCCGGAGACCCGGTCCACATGGCCCTCCGGCCCGTCCGGGCCGCAGTCATCCCCCGAGCCCGGGACCTCTGCCTCTGGCCGACCGGACGGTGTCGTGGAGGGCGGCAACGCCTCCGGGGTGCGGGCCTCCTCCTCCGGAGGCTGCGCACCCTGGTGCTTCGCCGTCTCTTCTTGATCTCGTATCACCAGTCACCGCCCGGAAGATGGTGGCATGGCCGGGCTGCGGAGGGGGGCATCAGGGTGCATTTCGGGGACGTGGACCCCGAATGGTACGCCGTGCTGAGGATTCCCGCACAATGCGTGATCGAACCGCGACCCGGCCCGGAGCGGGCCCGCCGCCACCCTGCGCGGGGCGTGCGCTGGTGCGCTCCGCGGGGCGTGCGGAGGGGGTGCGGTGGTGCGGGTCCGCGGGGCGTGCGGAGGGGGTGCGGTGGTGCGGGTCCGCGGGGCGTGCGGAGGGGCGTGCGGCGCGGCTGTCTTCGGGGTTGTCGGAGGGGTGCGGCAGGATTGGGCGGATGAGCCGGGAGAACAGGGAGCCGGAGGACGGGGACAGCGCCGAGGAGCTGCCCGAGTACGCCGAGCGGGTGCTGGAGGTGGCCGAGCTGATCCCCTCCGGCCGCGTGATGACCTACGGGGACGTCGCCGAATGGCTGGAGGAGGGCGGCCCGCGCCAGGTGGGGCGGGTGATGGCGCTCTACGGGGGAGCCGTGCCGTGGTGGCGGGTGGTGCGCGCGGACGGTGTGCTGCTGCCCGGCCATGAGCTGCGCGCCCTTGGCCACTACCGCGAGGAGGGCACCCCGCTGCGCGAGGCGGCGCGCTCGGCCGAGGGCCATGTGCCGCGGATCGACATGGCCAGGGCGCGGTGGGACGGCGGCGGGCAGGACCACGGCCGGTAGCGGGGCGGCTTTCGGAACCGCGGCGGGACCGGGGCGGCCGTCCTCGGGGGCGGCGGACGCGCGGCCGTACCGGGGCGCGATGAGCGCGGGGCCGGACGCGTGTGGGGCGGGCTCGCGGCCGTACGGGCGTCCGCTGAGCGTGAGCCCGTACCGGTGTGCCGTGAGCGCGAGGCCGTACCGGCGTGGGGCGGGCTCGCGGTCGTACCGGCGGTATCCACAGCCATACGGGTGAGGCCCCGCAGCGCATGAGAGGCTGTCCCGCACCCAGCGAACCCACCAGGACCGGCGATCCAACGTGAGCCCCTCCCCCTCGTCCCTTCCGCGGCAGCGGCAGGCACGGCAGCCGTCCTCACGGCAGTCGGCCCAGGGCGTCTACCGCCTGCTCCGTCATCGGCCGGAGCCAGGTGCCCTTCCTGTCCTGGACGCACGGCAGCGCGCTGTGGTTGAGCACCGGGGCGGTCCTTTGCTGGTGCTCGCCGGGCCCGGCACGGGCAAGACGACGACGCTCGTGGAGGCGGTGGCCCGCCGGGTGCGCGAGGGCGCGGATCCCGAGCGGCTCCTGGTGCTCACCTTCAGCCGTAAGGCGGCCGTCGAACTGCGCGACCGCATGGCCGCGCGCCTGGGCGGCGCGGGCGCCCCGCGGGCCACGACCTTCCACTCCTATTGCTACGCACTGGTCCGCGCCCACCAGGACGTCGACCTCTTCGTCGACCCGCTGCGGCTGCTCTCCGGACCGGAGCAGGACGTCGTGGTCAGGGAGCTGCTCGCCGGCCAGGCCGAGCTGGCGAGCGAGGGCCGGGCCTTCGTCCGCTGGCCGGACGACCTGCGCGCCTGCCTGACCACGCGGGGCTTCGCCGACGAGGTGCGCGCGGTGCTGGCCCGCAGCCGGGAGCTGGGCCTCGGCCCACGGTCGCTGGGGGAGTTCGCCGAGCGCACCGGGCGCCCCGACTGGTCCGCCGCGGCCGGCTTCCTCGCCGAGTACCTCGACGTCCTGGACGCCCAGGGGGTGCTGGACTACGCGGAGCTGGTGCACCGCGCGGTGCTGCTGGCCGGGCGGCCGGAGGCCGCGGCCGAGCTGGCGGGGCGGTACGACGCGGTGTTCGTCGACGAGTACCAGGACACCGACGTGGCCCAGGGGCGGCTGCTGCGGGCGCTCGCGGGCGGCGGCAGGACCCTGCTCGCCTTCGGCGACCCCGATCAGTCCATCTACGCCTTTCGCGGCGCCGACGTGGGCGGCATCCTCCGGTTCCGCGAGGACTTCCCGCGGGCGGACGGGCACCCCGCCGACATGGAGGTCCTCACCGTCTCCCGCCGTTCGGGGGCCGCGCTGCTCGCTGCCACCCGGCAGATCACCGGCCGGATGCCGCTCACCCGGCTGCCCGTGCGAGCCGTAAGGGCGCACCGGGAGCTCGCGGCCACCCGCGACGGCGGCCGCGTCGAGGCGTACACGTACCCGACCGCGGGCGCCGAGCTCGACAATGTGGCCGACATCCTGCGCCGCGCCCATCTGGAGGACGGGGTGCCTTGGCGTGAGATGGCCGTCCTGGTGCGCGCCGGGGGGCGCTCGATCCCGGGGGTGCGCCGGGCGCTCACCTCGGCCGGAGTCCCCGTCGAGGTGGACGGCGATGACATCCCGCTGCGCCATGAGCCCGCCGTGGCCCCCCTGCTGACGGCGCTGCGGGCCGCCGCCACGGCCGCGCTGCCGGACAGCGGCGGGCTGTCCGCGGTCCTCGGCGTCGAGACCGCCCTGACCCTGCTCGCCTCGCCCCTCGGCGGTATGGACGCCGCCGATCTGCGCCGCCTGGGCCGCGCGCTGCGCGAGGAGGAGCGGTCCGCCGGGCGGGCGGTGCCGCGCCCCTCCGACGTCCTGCTCGCCGAGGCGCTCGCCGAGCCGGAGCGCCTCGCCGTCCACGACCCGGCGTACGCGCGCGGCGCCCAGAACCTCGGGCGGCTGCTGCGCACGGCCCGGGAGGCGCTGGCCCGGGGCGGCACCGCCGAACAGGCGCTGTGGGGGCTGTGGGACGGCACCCCCTGGCCCGGCCGACTGGAGCGGGCCGCCCAGCGCGGCGGCACCGCGGGGCGGAACGCGGACCGTGACCTGGACGCGGTGTGCGCGCTGTTCGAGGCCGCCGCGCGCGCCGAGGAGCGCACCGGCGGCCGCGGCGCCCTCAACTTCCTGGCGGAGATCGACGCCCAGGACATAGCCGCCGACACCCTCTCCCGCCGGATGGTCCGCCCCGACGCCGTACGGCTGATGACGGCCCACCGCGCCAAGGGGCTCGAATGGGCCCTGGTGGTCGTCGCGGGGGTGCAGGAGGGGCTGTGGCCCGATCTGCGGCGGCGCGGCTCGCTCCTGGAGGCCGACCGGATCGGCCGGGACGGGCTGGCCGAGCCGCTGCCGCCGGGCGCGCTGCTGGCCGAGGAACGGCGGCTGTTCTATGTGGCGGCGACGCGCGCCAAGGAGCGGCTCGTGGTCACCGCCGTCAAGGCCGCCTCCGAGGACGGGGACCAGCCCTCCCGCTTCCTCGCCGAACTGGGCGTCCCGCCCACCGACGTCACCCAGCGGCCGCGCCGTCCGCTGTCCGTCGCCGCGCTCGTCGCCGAGCTGCGCGCCACCACCGTCGACCCGGACGCCTCGGAGGCGCTGCGCGACGCCGCCGCGCGCCGCCTGGCACGGCTCGCGGCGCTGCGCGACGAGGAGGGCCGCCCGCTGGTCCCGGCCGCCCACCCCTACCGCTGGTGGGGGCTGTACGAGCCGACGCACAGCGAGGTCCCGCTGCGCGACCGGGACCGGCCCGTGGCGCTCTCCGGCAGCGCGCTCGACCAGCTCGTCAACACCTGCTCGCTCCAGTGGTTCCTGGGGCGCGAGGTGAAGGCGGACGCGCCCTCGACGGCCGCCCAGGGCTTCGGCAACGTCGTGCACGTCCTGGCCGACGAGGTCGCCTCCGGCCGTACCCCGGCCGATCTCGCGGTCCTCATGGAGCGCCTGGACTCCGTATGGGACGCGCTCGCCTTCGACGCCCCCTGGAAGTCACGGCAGGAGAAGGAGCAGGCACGGGCGGCCCTGGAGCGCTTTCTGCGGTGGCATGTGATGGAGCGCGGCGGCCGCACCCCGGTCGCCACCGAACACTCCTTCGACGTCACGCTCGAAGCCGACGTCTATAAGGTGCGCATCCGCGGCAGCATGGACCGCGTCGAGACGGACGCCCAGGGGCGCGCCTATGTGGTCGACTTCAAGACCGGTAAGCAGGCCGTGACCCGTGGCGACGTCGAGCACCACCCCCAGCTGGCGGTCTATCAGCTGGCGGTGCGCGAGGGCGCCGTGGACGACGTCTTCGACGGCGGGCGCCCCGGGCCGGGCGGCGCGGAGCTCGTCCAGCTGCGGCAGGGCGCCGCCAAGAAGGACGGCGGCGACGACGTCCCCAAGGTCCAGGCCCAGGAGCCACTGGACGGGGAATGGGTGGGGCAACTGCTCGCCACCGCGGCCGGGCGCGTCCTGGACGAGCGGTTCACCCCGAGCACGGGCGACCACTGCGAGCGCTGCGCCTTCCGGGGCGCGTGCAGTGCGCGGGCGGAGGGGCGTCATGTGGTCGAGTGACGCTGTCGCGTACGGGGCCGGGGCGGCGCGGCACCGGGTTGACGCCGTCGCCCGTCGAGCCGTGGCCACGGGGCGGCCGTCGACCGGCGCGGCGGGGCGTGTCGGTGGGCACCGATAGCCTCACTGGAGTGTCAGCCCGCATCACCGATCCCGAGGAGCTCAAGGAACTCCTCGGGATCCCGTTCACCCCGGAGCAGGTGGCGTGCATCACCGCACCGCCCGCCCCGCAGGTGATCGTCGCCGGGGCGGGCTCCGGCAAGACCACGGTGATGGCCGCCCGCGTCGTCTGGCTGGTCGGCACCGGCCAGGTCGCGCCCGACCGGGTGCTCGGCCTCACATTCACCAACAAGGCCGCCGGAGAGCTGGCGGAGCGCGTCCGTAAGGCCCTCGTCACGGCGGGCATCGTGGACCCGGACCCGGATCCGGGCGCCACCGAGGAGGCCCCGGGCGACCCCGTCATCTCCACGTACCACGCCTTCGCCGGACAGCTGCTGAAGGACCACGGGTTGCGCGTCGGCCTCGAACCGAGCGCCCGGCTGCTCGCCGACGCCACCCGCTTCCAGCTCGCCGCACGCGTCCTGCGCTCCGCCCCCGGCCCGTATCCGGCGCTCACCCGCCCCTTCGCCGACCTGGTCACCGATCTGCTCGCGCTCGACGCCGAGCTCGCCGAGCACCTCGTCCCCACCGGGCGGCTGCGCGCGTACGACACCGAGCTGCTGCGGACGCTGGAGGGCACGCGGCTCACCAACGAGGCGCTGCGCAAGGTGCCCGAGGCCGCCCGCGCCCGCCAGGAGCTGCTGGGTCTGGTCGAGGGGTACCGCGAGGAGAAGCGCCGCCGCGATCTGCTCGACTTCGGCGACCAGATCGCCCATTCGGCCACCCTGGCCCGGGACCACCCGGAGGTCGGCCGGATCCTGCGCGAGCAGTTCGCGGTCGTGCTGCTCGACGAGTACCAGGACACCTCCGTCGCCCAGCGGCTGCTGCTGTCCGGTCTCTTCGGCGGCGGCACCGGACACCCCGTCACCGCCGTCGGCGACCCCTGTCAGGCCATCTACGGCTGGCGCGGCGCCTCCGTGGCCAACCTGGACGACTTCCCCGAGCACTTCCCGCATGCCGACGGCCGCCCGGCGGAGCGTTTCGCGCTCAGCGAGAACCGGCGCAGCGGCGGCCGCCTGCTGGACCTCGCCAACGGGCTGGCCGCCCCGCTGCGCGCGATGCACGAGGGCGTCGAGGCGCTGCGCCCCGCGCCCGGCGCCGAGCGGCACGGAGCGGTGCGCTGTGCGCTGCTGCCCACCCACGCCGAGGAGCTGGCCTGGCTCGCCGACTCCATCGCGCACCTGGTGCGCACCGGCACCCCGCCCGGTGAGATCGCGGTGCTGTGCCGTACGGCGGGTGACTTCGCGCAGATCCAGGGCGCGTTGGTGGAGCGGGACATTCCGGTGGAGGTGGTGGGTCTGTCGGGGCTGCTGCATCTGCCGGAGGTCGCCGATCTGGTGGCCGTCTGCGAGGTCCTCCAGGACCCGGGGGCCAACGCCGCGCTGGTCCGTCTGCTCACCGGGCCGCGCTGGCGGATCGGCCCCCGCGACCTCGCGCTGCTCGGCCGCCGCGCCCGCGCGGTGGTCTCTTACGGCGGGCCGGACGGGGCGGAGGACGATCCGGACCGACGGCTCGCCGAGGCCGTCGAGGGCACCGACCCCGCCGAGGTGATCTCCCTCGCCGACGCCCTCGACACCTTCCTGGAGGCGGGCGGTGGCCCGGACGACGGGCTGCCCTTCTCGGCCGACGCACGAGTCCGGTTCGCCCGTCTCGCCGCCGAACTCCGCGAGCTGCGCCGCTCGCTGGCCGATCCGCTGATGGACATCCTCCACCGGGTCCTGGCCACCACGGGCCTCGAGGTCGAGCTGTCCGCCTCACCGCACGCCCTGGCCGCGCGCCGCCGCGAGACGCTCGGCAACTTCCTGGACGTCGCGGCCGCCTTCGCGGGCCGGGAGGGCGGTGCGGCCGTGGACGGCGAGGCCACCCTGCAGGGCTTCCTCGGCTTCCTGCGCACCGCCGCGCAGTACGAGAAGGGGTTGGACAACGCCCTGCCCGGCGGCGAGAACACGGTCAAGGTGCTCACCGCCCACAAGGCCAAGGGGCTGGAGTGGGATGTGGTGGCGGTGCCGGGGCTGGTCGCCAAGCAGTTCCCGAGCGAACAGTCCCGCGAGTCCTGGACGGCGAACGCGAAGGTCCTGCCGCACGAGCTGCGCGGGGACGCCCGGACCCTCCCGGACGTCACCGCCTGGGACAGCAAGGGGATCGCCGCCTTCAAGGACGCCATGAAGGGGCATCAGCGGACCGAGGAGCTGCGGCTGGGCTATGTGACCTTCACCCGGCCGCGCTCGCTGCTGCTCGGCTCCGGGCACTGGTGGGGCCCCACCCAGAAGCGTCCGCGCGGCCCGTCGGGCTTCCTGGACGCGCTGCGCGAGCACTGCGAGGCCGGGTACGGCGAGATCGAGGCATGGGCCGAACCGCCGGAGGAGGGCGCGGAGAACCCGGCCCTGCGGGAGTCGGCGGCCGACCGGGCCTGGCCGCTTCCGCTGGACCCGGCCGCGCTGCGCCACCGCCGCCGCGCCGCTGATGTGGTGCTCGCCCACCTGGCGCGCATCGAGACGGCGGGGGAGCAGCCGACCGCGCACAGCGAGGGGCCCCCCTCGGCGGACGGGGACCTCTTTCCGGAGCCCCCGGAGGAGCTTGAGCCCCCGGAGGAGCTTGAGCCCCCGGAGGACCCGGAGTGGCCCGAGCCTCCGGAGGATCCTTACGGTTCTTACGAGGACGAGCCCTACGACGGCGCGCCGCACCCCGGCCCTCACACCGCGCCGGAACCTGGTGCACCGGAGCCCGATGTGCCCGAAATCACGTCAGAACCGGCCGAGGGCGAACTGGCGCCCGAGGAGGCCCGGCTGGCCGGCTCCTGGGACCGCGATCTGGACGCGCTCGCCGGAGAGCTGCGCCGGGCCCGCGAGACCGTGCACGAGGTGCCCCTGCCGGGCACGCTCACCGCGTCCCAGCTGCTGCGCCTCGCCGCCGACCCGGACGGCTTCGCACGGGAGCTCGCCCGCCCCATGCCCCGGCCGCCGCGCCCCGCCGCGCGGCGCGGCACCCGCTTCCACGCCTGGGTCGAGTCGCGCTTCGAGGCGCTGCCGCTGCCCTTCCTCGGCCCGGACGAGCTGCCGGGCGGTGAGGACGACGAGGCGGAGATCGCCGACGAGCGGGATCTGGCCGCGCTCAAGGAGGCGTTCGCCCGCACGCCGTATGCGCGTCGCACCCCTTACCGCGTGGAGGTGCCGGTCCAGCTGACCCTGGCGGGCCGCACCATCCGCGGCCGGATCGACGCGGTGTACCGCGAGTCCGGTACGGGCCCCGACGACGGCCCGCGCTACGAGATCGTCGACTGGAAGACCGGCCGCTCCCAGGACGCCGACCCGCTGCAGCTGGCCATCTACCGCGTCGCCTGGGCCGAACAGCACGGACTGCCCCTGTCGGCGGTCACGGCGGCCTTCGTGTACGTACGCAGCGGTGAGGTGGTCCGCCCCGCCGGGCTGCCCGGCCGGGCCGGGCTCGAGCGCGTCCTGCTCGGGGAGCCGGGGGACGCGGAAGTGGGCGGGAACGTGGACATCGGTGGCGGGGACGGGGACGCGGAAGTCGGCGGGGACGCGGACGCGGACGTCGGCGGGAACGTGAACGTCGGCGGGGACGCGGAAGTCGGCGGGAACGTGGACGTCGGCGGCGGGGTCGGAGACGCAGACGTCGGCGCGGACGGCGCCGCGGACGCGACCGGAAGTGACCGTATCGATGCCGGAACCGTAACCGAGAGTGAGCGCACCTGAGCGGCCCGGAGGCCCCCGCCCTTGTCCGGCCGCGGGCCGGATAGGCTCACATGCATGAGCAACACCCCGGACACGGACAACGCCGTCCGCGCCTTTGTGGACGGCCATCGCGCCGCCTTCCTCGCCGAGCTCTCCGAATGGCTGCGCATCCCGTCCGTATCCGCCGACCCCGCCCGCGCCGACGACGTCCGGCGCGGCGCCCAGTGGCTCAGGGGCCACCTGGCCGCCACGGGCTTCCCGGTGACTGAGATATGGGACACACCGGGCGCCCCGGCCGTGTTCGCCGAATGGCCGTCCGGCGATCCCGACGCCCTTACGGTGCTCGTCTACGGTCACCACGACGTCCAGCCCGCCGACCGCGCGGACGGCTGGCGCACCGACCCCTTCGAGCCCGTCATCGAGGACGGCAGGCTCTACGCCCGCGGCGCCGCCGACGACAAGGGGCAGGTTCTCTTCCACACCCTGGGGATACGGGCACACCTGGCCGCGACCGGCCGTGTCGCGCCCGCGGTGAACCTCAAGCTGCTGATCGAGGGCGAGGAGGAGTCCGGTTCCCCGCACTTCCCCGAGCTGGTCCGCGCGCACGCCGACCGGCTGGCCTGCGACACCGTGATCGTCTCCGATACCGGGATGTGGTCCGAGGACACCCCGACCGTCTGCACCGGTATGCGCGGCCTCGTGGAGTGCCAGGTCGATCTCCACGGCCCAGGCCAGGACATCCACTCCGGCTCCTTCGGCGGCGCGGTCCCCAACCCGGCCACCGAGGCCGCCCGACTGGTCGCCGCGCTGCACGGCGACGACCGTAAGGTGGCGATCCCCGGCTTCTACGACGGCGTCGTGGAGCTGACCGAGCGTGACCGCGAGCTCTTCGCCGAGCTGCCGTTCGACGAGGCGGGCTGGCTGCGGACCGCGCATTCACGGGCCACGCTCGGCGAGGCCGGGTACTCCACCCTGGAGCGGATCTGGGCCCGTCCGACCGCCGAGGTCAACGGCATCGGCGGGGGCTACCAGGGGCCGGGCGGAAAGACCATCGTGCCCTCGGCCGCCCAGCTGAAGCTGTCCTTCCGGCTGGTGGCGGGCCAGGACGTGGAGAAGATCCAGTCGGCCGTGCGGGACTGGGTCGCCGCCCTGCTCCCGGCCGGGATCCGCCATGAGATCACCTACTGGGGCGCCACCCGCCCCTGTCTGACCCCGCTGGACCACCCCGCGCTCCAGTCGGTCGTCCGCGCCATGGGGCGCGCCTTCGGCCAGAAGGTCCGCTTCACCCGCGAGGGCGGGTCGGGCCCCGCCGCCGATCTCCAGGACATCCTCGGCGCTCCGGTGCTCTTCCTGGGCATCTCGGTGCCGTCCGACGGCTGGCACGCGCCCAACGAGAAGGTCGAGCTCGGCCTGCTCATGAAGGGCGCCGAGACGGCCGCCCACCTTTGGGCCGATCTGGCCGAGAATGGACGGGAATAGCTTGCTCATGTACGTGAACCACCCATTTCACTGGGGGAGTTGGAAGCAGCTGTGACCACCTCGACCGACCACGCCACCGACCGGCCGATCACGCTCAGCGCCCCGGGCGGCATCGACCGCTCCGCGCACCACCGCTTGGACGAGGCGTGGCTGGCCGCTGCGTGGAGCCACCCGACGACGCGCGTCTTCGTGGTCTCCGGCGGCCAGGCCCTGGTCGACGACACCCCGGACGGCCGTACCGAACTCGTCATGACCCCGTCCTTCGAGGCCCCGCCCACCGAGAACCACCGCTACTTCCTGGGCACCGACCAGGAGGGCGTGCGCTACTTCGCGCTCCAGAAGGACTCCCTGCCGGGGCGGATGGACCAGTCGGCGCGCCCGGCCGGGCTGCGCGAGGCGGGCGTGCTGCTCTCCGAGCGCGACGCGGGGCTGCTGGTGCACGCGGTCGCGCTGGAGAACTGGCAGCGGCTGCACCGCTTCTGTTCACGCTGCGGTCAGCGCACGGTGATCGCGGCGGCGGGCCATATCCGCCGCTGCCCGGCGTGCGGGGCCGAGCACTACCCCCGCACCGACCCCGCCGTGATCATGCTGGTGAAGGACGATCAGGACCGGGCGCTGCTGGGACGCCAGGTGCACTGGCCGGAGGGGCGCTTCTCGACGCTGGCGGGCTTCGTGGAGCCGGGCGAGTCGATCGAGCAGGCCGTGGTCCGCGAGGTGGCGGAGGAGGCCGGTGTCACGGTCGGTGAGGTCGATTACGTGGCCAGCCAGCCGTGGCCGTTCCCGTCCAGCCTGATGCTCGGCTTCATGGCCCGTGCCACGTCCTCCCGGATCCAGGTGGACGGCGAGGAGATCCACGAGGCGCGCTGGTTCTCCCGGGACGACCTGCGGGCCGCGATCGAGTCCGGGGAGGTCCTGCCTCCCTCCGGAATCTCGATCGCGGCCCGGCTGATCGAGCTCTGGTACGGCGAGCCGCTGCCGCGGGGCTGAGTCAGAGACCGCGGGACTGACGCAGCACCGGACTGACGCAGAGACCGCGGGACCGACTCAGTGGCCGCGAGGGCCGGGTCAGAGCCCGCGGGGGCGGCTCGGAGACCGCCCGCTCAGAGCCCGACCTTGGCCTTGACCTGCGCCAGGGACGGGTTGGTCAGGGTCGACCCATCGGGGAAGAGGACGGTCGGCACGGTCTGGTTGCCACCGTTCGCCTTCTCTACGAAGGCCGCGGACTCCGGGTCCTGCTCGATGTTGATCTCGGTGTAGGTGATGCCCTCGCGGTCCATCTGCCCCTTCAGGCGTCGGCAGTAGCCGCACCAGGTGGTGCTGTACATCGTCACAGTGCCGGACATCGGTCTTCGCTCTCCTCGGGGTCGTGGTGGGTGGGCAGAAGGTGAACGCTCACCTTCCGCCGGTGATTCCCGGATTCATATGACCGGAAGGCCATGGCTGTGGACAACCGGCATCGGGCGTCTCAGGGGACCTGGCAGCATGGCGGGGTGACTGCAGCAACGTCCTCCACTCTGTTCCCGCACGGCTCGACGCCGGGTGCCTATGCGGCCACGCCGCGTGACGCCGACGCGGTGCTCGATGGGCTCGACCCCGAGCAGCGCGAGGTGGCGACGTCCCTGCACGGCGCGGTGTGCGTGCTGGCCGGGGCCGGCACCGGCAAGACCCGTGCCATCACCCACCGGATCGCCTATGGGGTGCGCGCGGGGATGCTCCAGCCGGCCAGTGTGCTGGCCGTCACCTTCACCAACCGCGCGGCGGGGGAGATGCGCGGCCGGCTGCGGCAGCTCGGCGCGGGCGGGGTGCAGGCGCGCACCTTCCACTCGGCGGCCCTGCGTCAGCTGCAGTACTTCTGGCCCAAGGCGGTCGGCGGTGAGGTGCCGCGGCTGGTCGAGCGCAAGGTGCAGCTCGTCGCCGAGGCCGCCGCCCGGTGCCGGGTCCGGCTGGACCGCAATGAGCTGCGGGACGTGACCGGCGAGATCGAATGGTCGAAGGTCACCCAGACCGTGCCCGAGGACTATCCGGCCGTGGCCGCCAAGTCCGGCCGTGAGGCCCCCCGGGACGCCGCCGAGATCGGCCGGATCTACGCCACCTATGAGCAGTTGAAGCGCGACCGCGGCGTCATCGACTTCGAGGATGTGCTGCTTCTCACGGTCGGTGTGCTCCAGGAGCGGCCGGACATCGCCGATCAGGTGCGCCGTCAGTACCAGCACTTCGTGGTCGACGAGTACCAGGACGTCAGCCCGCTGCAGCAGCGGCTGCTGGATCTGTGGCTGGGCGAGCGGGACAGCCTCTGCGTGGTCGGCGACGCCAGCCAGACCATCTACTCCTTCACCGGCGCCACCCCCGACCATCTGCTGAACTTCCGCACCCGCCACCCCCGGGCCACCGTGGTCAAGCTGATCCGGGACTACCGCTCGACCCCCCAGGTGGTCCACCTGGCCAACGGGCTGCTGTCCCAGGCCCGCGGCCGGGCCGCCGAGCACCGGCTGGAGCTGGTCTCCCAGCGGGAGGCGGGCCCCGACCCGGTCTACGCCGCCTATGCGGACGAGCCGGCCGAGGCCGAGGGCACCGCCCGCCGGATCCGGGAGCTGATCACCCCGGTCGAGCGGGGAGGCGCGGGGATCCCGGCGAGCCAGATCGCGGTCCTGTACCGGGTCAACGCCCAATCGGAGCTCTATGAGCAGGCGCTGGCCGATGCCCAGGTGCCCTATCAGCTGCGCGGTGCCGAGCGGTTCTTCGAGCGGCCCGAGGTGCGGGAGGCGGGGCTGCTGCTGCGCGGCGCGGCCCGTGGCGGAAGCGCCGACCCGGAGCTGGCGGACGCGGACATCCCGTCCCAGGTGCGGGCCGTGCTGGGCACCCGTGGCTGGACGCCCGAGCCTCCGTCGGGATCGGGTGCGGTGCGCGACCGCTGGGAGTCCCTGGCCGCCCTGGTGCGGCTCGCCGAGGACTTCGCGGCGAGCCGTCCCGGGGCCACCCTCTCCGATCTGGTGGCGGAGCTCGATGAGCGGGCGGCGGCGCAGCACGCCCCGACCGTCGAGGGTGTGACCCTCGCCTCGCTCCACGCGGCCAAGGGCCTCGAATGGGACGCCGTCTTCCTGGTCGGTCTCACCGAGGGAATGGTGCCGATCACCTACGCCAAGACGGAGCAGCAGATCGAGGAGGAGCGTCGGCTGCTGTATGTGGGGGTCACCCGCGCCCGTCGCCATCTGACGCTGTCCTGGGCGCTTTCGAGGGCTCCGGGCGGCCGGGCCTCCCGCCGCCCCACCCGCTTTCTCAACGGGCTGCGGCCCGGCTCCCAGGCCGTCGGCGCCCGTGCCCCGGGCGGGGGCGGCGGGATCGAGCGCGGGGCGGCGGCCTCGGGCGGAGGCGGCGGGGTGCGCAAGCGGCGTGGCCCGGTCCACTGCCGGGTGTGCGGCCGGGCGCTGACCGACGCGGGCGAGATGAAGCTGATGCGCTGCGAGGGCTGCCCGTCCGAGCTGGACGAGGCGCTCTATGAGCGGCTGCGCGACTGGCGGGCGGAGCAGGCGGGGCTGCTGGGGCAGCCGACGTACTGCGTGTTCACCGACAAGACACTGCTCGCGATCGCCGAGGCCGTTCCGGGAACCGAGCCGGAGCTCGCCCACATCTCCGGTGTCGGAAGGCGCAAGCTGGACCGGTTCGGGGCCGATGTTCTCGCGCTGTGCGCGGGCAGGGAACTGCCCTCCGCACTCGACGGCGAGGGCGACGGTGATGCCGGGGGAAGCCATTCGGGTGACCGTTGGCAAAACTCGACGGAAAAATAGTTTGCGCGCGTGGAGGCCCTACCCATAGCCTTCCGAGCACGGAAGACAACGGCCCTTCCAGGAGCCGACGATTCCGTGTTGTACTGAACACCCGGATTGGTTTCGGACCGGTCCCTGAGACGCCGAGAGGAGGCGAAGACCAGTGATCAGCTTCATCAACAGCATCAAAAAGGCCGATCGGTCGGTCGTCGCCACATGCCTGCTCGGCTCTGCGCTCCCTGGCACCGGTATGCCCGGCGTCAATGAGGCGCGCCTCAGCGAGCGACCGATCCAGGCACCTGAGGTAGCAGCAGCGGCACAGGCAATGGCCTATGCCTTTGCGGCCAATGGTGCCGAATCCCGGACGACGCAGCAGCACCACAAGACGTGGGCCTTCCGCAGGCTCGAACCCTGGAGTTATCCAGCCTGATCCAGGATCAGGTCGGCACCTTCCAGGGCCGCGGAACCCACACCGGGATCCGCGGCCCTTTTGATTTGCCAGAGCCCGGCCACCAGCCGGACCGAAGAGACGAGGAACACACACCGTGCAACTCAACGCACACGCCCCGTCCGCATCGACCGACCTGAACCGCCCGCCTGACTCCTCGGAGGACTCCTTGACCCCGCTCACCGCCCTCACCGAACTCGATGAGGCCATCGAGAACCTGGGTGTATCCGTTCCGTGCCGCTCGTACGACCCGGAGGTCTTCTTCGCCGAGTCCCCGGCCGACGTCGAGTACGCGAAGTCGCTCTGTCAGACCTGCCCGCTGCGGGAGGCATGCCTCGCCGGCGCCAAGGACCGCCGGGAGCCCTGGGGCGTCTGGGGCGGCGAGCTCTTCGTCCAGGGCGTGGTGGTGGCCCGCAAGCGGCCGCGTGGTCGCCCGCGTAAGAACCCGGTCGCGGCATGAGCACCATCGGCACCATCGATCGCCCAGCGACGCACGACCCCATGAAGCAGGTCACGACGATGACCCCACCGGTCTCCGAAACCCCCGCACCAGATACCTCAGGTGCGCCCGAGGCGCGCCAGAACAGGAACCGAGAGAGGCAACTCATGCAAGAAGCCCTGGCACGTGCGCATATGCACGACCGGCTGCGGGAAGCCGAGTCCGAACGGCAGGCCGTTCGGCTCGCGGCCGCCCGCCGGATGCAGCGGCGTGCGGAACGTGCCTCGCGCCGCGCCCGCCGCGCTCTGGCCATGGCGGTCATGCAGTGACCACCATGTGCGGCACCGGCCGGAGGCGGAGCTGACACACAACACACACCGACGGGTCCTACGCCGACCCATCGCGTGACCACGAAGGGCCGGTCCGATCGGGCCGGCCCTTCGGCTATCCCGAGGCGCCCGCGCTCAGACGGAGGTCTCCGAGCTCAGGCAGAGGTCTCCGCGGCCTCGGGCTCCTCCTCGGCGCCGTCCGAGGCCTCTTTCCCGGCGTCTGCCGCGGGGCCTTCTTCGGCGTCCTCTTCGGCGCGGTCCTCGGACTCCGGGTCCGTGGCGAAGCCGGGTACCCATGCCTCGAGCTCGTCCCGCATCCGCACCGTGGCACCCAGCTGGCACAGCACTCCGATGGTGCTCAGCGTCACCCGGTGAATCAGCAGATAGGCGGGCGGCAGATTCAGCTGATTGCCCAGCTCATAGACGGGGGAGTGACGGTCGGCCATCCGCGCCGCCTGGCTGCGCAGCCACTGCCGGTCGAAGACGAACGCGTCGGCCTGGGCCGGTTCGAGCATCGGCAGCAGGAAGTCCAGCAGATCATCCGGGTCGAGCTCGATCGTCGGCTTGACGAACCCCTCCCCGCGCATCAGGTCATAGACCCCCGCGGCGTCGTTCTCGAGCGCCATGCGCAGCGCGATGCCGATGGGCTCCGGAAGCCCTCCCGGGAGCCGGTTCACCGAACCGAAGTCCAGAACGCCCAGCTTCCACTGTTCCGGCGGGCCGTCCGGGGCGTCCCCGGGCAGCAGCCGGAAGTTCCCCGGATGGGGATCGGCGTGCAGCAGCCCGGTGCGGGACGCTCCCGAGAAGAGAAAACGGGCCAGCAGCTGCCCGGCGCGGTCCCGCTCCTCCTGTGTGCCGTCGGCTATCACCTCGGAGAGCGGCACCCCCTCCAGCCATTCGGTGATCAGTATCTGATCGCTCTGGTGCACCACCTCGGGCACCACGATCTCCGTGTCCTGTGCGTACTCCTCCGCATGGATCCGCTGGGACGCCGCCTCCAGTTCGTAGTCCAGTTCCTCGGCGACCCGCTCGCGCAACTCCGCGATCAGCGGCTTGACGTCCAGCCCCGGCACCAGTGGCCCCAGCACCCGGGCGAACCGGCTCAGTTGGTTGAGGTCGGACAGCAGCGCCTCGCCCGCCCCGGGATACTGCACCTTGACCGCCACCGTGCGCCCGTCGTGCCAGACCGCCCGGTGCACCTGCCCGATCGAGGCGGCCGCCGCGGGCTTGTCCTCGAACTCCTGGAACAGCTCCGGCCAGTCCGGGCCCAGCCGCTCCTCCAGCGCCGCGTGGACCGTGCGGCTGGGCATGGGAGGGGCCGCTTCCTGGAGCTTGGTCAGGGCCGCCCGGTAGGGCCTGGCTATCTCCTCGGGAAGGGCCGACTCGAAGACCGACATGGCCTGTCCGAGCTTCATGGCCCCGCCCTTGAGCTCGCCGAGGACCTTGAACATCTGCTCCGCGGTGCGCTGCTGCACCTCACGTGCGACGATCTCCGCCGGCCGTCCCCCTATCCGCTTCCCGAGCCCCCATGTGGCGCGCCCCGCGAATCCCAAGGGCAGCGCCGCCAGTTTGGCGGTACGGGTGATCGCCTTGCGCGGCAGATCGGTCATGCGCCCCTCCAACTACAGCCGTGCCATCCCGGAAGGTGGCCCCCGGGCCCCCGTGCCCACTCCGCGGACGTGGGTCACCCGGACATTGTCGCGTGCGGTGCCTCTGCGGCCGAGGCATATACGGCATCCTCCTCCCCGGCCGCTCCACAGCCGCATCCGGGATGTGCTTCGATCGGGCGCGCCTCCCAGACGAGCGAGGGAAGCGCCAGCTCCCACCGGACCCCCGCGCCCCCGGAGGGGCGGCCGTCGAGGAAGGCCAGCGCCTGCACCGCGGTGAGCCCCGCCACCACCATCGCCAGCGCCGTGTCACAGGCCGGGGCGGTGCGCCGGCGCCCGGACCGCCACTGCGCGAGCATCCTTGGCCAGACGGGCTCCCGCTCGGCACGGCCCGCCGCGGCGCACCCCGCGCAGGGCGTGATCCCCGGCACCACCAGAGGGCCCACCGCCCCCGTCGCCTCGATGACTCCCGCGAAGAGATGGGGGGTGCCGGAGGCGAGCAGCGGCCGGGTCTGCTCCGGATCCGGTGCGTACGCCGCGAGGCCGTCACGCGGGGCGATCACCACCAGCGCCAGTCCGGGCTCGGCCGAGGCGGTCCGCTCTCCCGAGAGGGCCCGCTCTGCCGAGGCGGTCCGCTCTCCTGAAGGGACCTTCTCGCGCGCGGGGGCCCGCTCTGCCGCGGAGGTCCGCAGCCGCGCCGACCGGCGGGGGAGTGGGGCGGGCGCGGCCTGGCGCACCATGCGGCGTGCCGCCAGATCCCGGCGCTCCCCGATGTGCTCGGCCGACAGCCCGCCGGGAGCCACATCCCAGGGCTCGACACGGCCCCCGTCCACTACATCGACCCGGCCGACCCCCGAGCCCGACAGTGCGGCCGCGACCGCCGCCCCGACCCGGCCCGCGCCCCGCACCTGAACCCGCATCGCCCGCCGCGCGGCGAGCAGCCGCGCCGCCGCTCCGGGCTCGGGATGCAGCACCGACAGCGCCCCCGCGTCGGGCCGCAGCCGGTCCAGGGCCGCGGCGGGCTCGCCGCCGTCCCTCGGCTCGTCCAGCAGACCGGCCGCCGCCAGCCGGTCCACCAGTGCGTCGGCCCGCCCCTCCGGCAGCCCGATGGCCCGCGCCTCCTGCCGCAGCAGCGGCAGACCGCGGGTGCCGTCCAGCAGCTCAAGAAAGCTGCCCGTGGCCGTGTCCACCGGCCCCATCACCACCGCATGCGCCCGGGACACCCCGAACTGAACCGTGTCCCGGCTCCGCCAGCCGCGCCGCAGCGCGGGCTTGAGCATCGGATGCATCGCCATCCCCCGTCTGATGTGCTGTCCGCTGAACCGCCTTCAGCATGCGGGGCGGCGCCCGGCCCCCGCAGCGCGTTGTCCACAGGCAGTGGAATAAGTCGTACGAACGCCGGTCGTACAAGCCGTGCACACCGTGGAGTGGTTCGGTCCGCAACCATCGGCGGGGCGGGACTTCCCCGGCTGCCAGCGGGTAACGTCGGGGCGTGTCCGCCGACCCGCCCCCTCGTACCGCGGGACAGAACGTCTCCCGCAGCGCCGCGAGCGCACCGAGCACCGTCCCGAGCCCGCAGAGCCGAGGCTCCGACGCGAGCGCGGTCGAGGTCCGCCGGAGCACCCGGCGGCGCAGGACGGTCTCGGCCTATCGCGAGGGCGACCGCACCGTCGTCCTCATCCCCGCCCGGATGTCCGAGGCGGAGGAGCGGCGCTGGGTGAGCGTCATGCTGGAGAAGCTGGCGGCCCAGGAGAGCAAGCGGATGCTGGGCGACGCGGAGTTGGCCGCCCGCGCCGAGTGGCTCTCCGGCCAGTACCTGGGCGGGCGGGCCCGGCCCGACTCCGTCCGCTGGGTCACCAACCAGAACACCCGCTGGGGGTCGTGCACCCCGGCCGAGGGCAGCATCCGGCTCTCGCACCGGCTCCAGGGCATGCCCGAGTACGTCGTGGACTATGTGCTCCTCCACGAGCTGGCCCATCTGCTGGTGCCGGGGCACGGCCGCCGCTTCTGGCAGCTCCTGGAGGCGTATCCGCGGACCGAGCGGGCGCGGGGCTATCTCGAAGGGGTGGTCGCCGCCGCGCGGTTGCCGCACCTCTCCGGGCCCCCGGACGACCAGTCGTAAGGCGACCGCGTCCGGGCGGTGAGGGATCAGCCCCCGGAAGCCCCGGGCCGTGCGGGAACCACATCCTGGTTCCAGGCGTCGCTCATAGTCGGCGGCAGCGGCTAGCCTGGCGCGCAACGCACACACCGGTACGGCGATGGGGGACGGTCCTAACGTATGGCCAGGGAATTCCAGCGCGGCCACAAGGCCAGGATCAGTGATCTGACGGCCGGGAGGGATCTGTACGTCGGGGTGCAGATCGCCGGACCCGGTCTGACCTTCGACATCAGCTGCTTCGGTCTCGACGCGAACGAGCGGCTGTCGGACGACCGCTACTTCATCTTCTTCAACCAGCCGAAGTCCCCTGAAGAAGCGATACAGCAGCTCGGGCCGCAGGCCGGGGACACGGATTCGTTCCGCGTCACGCTCGACAGCATGCCGCCCGCCATCCAGAAGCTCTCCTTCACCGCGACCATCGACGGCGCCGGGCAGATGTCGCAGGTCGGCCCCGGCTACCTGCGGATCGTCGCGGGCGGCGAGGAGGTGGCCCGGTACTCCTTCACCGGCTCGGAGTTCAGCACCGAGCGCGCGGTGATGCTGGGCGACTTCTACCTCAAGGACGTCTGGCGGTTCGCCGCCGTCGGGCAGGGCTTCGACGGGGGACTGGACGCGCTGCTCAAGAACTTCGGCGGTGAGGTGGCCGAGGAGGAGCCCGCCCCCGCGCCCGCCCAGGGCGCCACGCCCGGCTTCGCGCCGCCCGGCCAGGCCGCCCCCGCACCGGGCTTCGCACCCCCGGCCGGGGCCCCTGCCCCGTCGGCCCCTCCGGCCCCCGCCCCGCCCGCACCGCAGCCCGCCCCCGCCTTCGGCGCTCCCCAGGGAACACCGCCACAGGGCACGCCACCCCAGGGCACGCCACCCCAGGGCACGCCCCCGCAGGGCGTTCAGCCGCCCGCCCCCGGCACCCCGCAGATGCACGGCGCCCCCACCATCGCCGCGCCCATCGCGCCGCCTGGCCAGGTGCCGCCGCCCGGCCAGGTGCCGCCCCCGGGCCAGGTGCCGCCGCCTCCACCACCGGGCCAGTACCCGGGTCAGCCCCCGTTCGGCCAGCAGCCGGGGCAGGCCCCGCCCGCTCCCGCGCCGTACGGCCAGCCGCCCGCCCAGCCCTACCCCGGTCAGCCGGGCCAGCCCGCTCCGTACGGTCAGCCGCAGCCCACGGGCGGCGTCCCTCAGGGCGGTGGCGCGCCCGGCCTCCAGGCCGCGCTCTCCAAGTACCGCGAGGCGCCCACCGGCCAGCGCTGGACGCCGCAGAACCCCCGGCTGATGCGGGTCGACCTCGGCGTCGGCGGCCAGCCCGTGCTCGCCCGCCAGGGCACGATGGTGCTCTACCAGGGCAAGGTCGACTTCAGCTACAAGGGCGCCGGCTTCCGCGGCCGGATCGTCGGCAACGCGACCGGCCAGGAGATGCAGCTGATGCGCTGCACCGGCCAGGGCCAGGTCTTCCTCGCCGAGAACGCCGCCGAGCTCCACCCGATCGAGCTCCAGGGCGACGCCATCTGTGTCTCCGCCGAGAACGTGCTCGCCTTCGACGAGTCGCTGCACCACGAGGTGCGCCGGATCGAGGGCCATGGCATCCCCGGAGGCGCGCTGTTCACCATGCAGTTCCAGGGCACCGGGACCGTCGTGGTGAAGACCGAGGGCACGCCGGTCGTCCTCCCCGTCACCCCGACCACCTTCGCCGACAGCAACGCCATCGTGGCGTGGTCCGCCGGAGCCCAGGTGATCATCTCCAGCCAGGTACGGCTGCGCCGCAGCGCCTACCCGGGCCACAGCGGGGAGACCGTGAACCTCCAGTTCCGCGGCGCGCCCGGCAACTTCATCGTCGTCCAGCCCTACGAGGTCTGAGGGAGCCCGATATGGACCAGCAAATGATCTCGGGCTTCGCACCCGCCCCGGTCGCCGCCCGCATGGAGAACCACGGCCCCAGCATGCTCAAGGTCGCCATGCAGAGCGGCCAGGATCTCTTCGCCCGCACCGGCTCGATGGTGGCGTACGAGGGCTTCGTCCAGTACGAGCCCAACCCGCCCGCGGTACGGCAGATGGCCTCCCAGTGGCTGACCGGCGAGGGCGCCCCGCTGATGCGGTGCAGCGGCGACGGGCTGCTCTACCTCGCCGACTACGGGGCCAACGTCGTCTGCATCAACCTCAACGGCGACGCGCTCTCGGTCAACGGCACCAACCTCCTCGCCTTCGACGCCCACCTCCAGTGGGGCGTCGAACGCGTCAAGGGCATCGCCAAGTTCGCCGGACAGGGCCTGTTCAACGTGAGCGTCTCCGGCACCGGCTGGGTCGCCCTGACCTCCCGCGGCACCCCCATCGTGGTCGACTGCGGCCGCGGCGAGGACGAGACCTATGTGGACCCGGACGCCCTCGTGGCCTGGTCCTCCGGGCTCAAGGTGAAGGGCAAGCGCAGCTTCAAGGCGTCGTCCCTGATCGGCAGGGGCAGCGGCGAGGCGTATCAGCTCGGGTTCTCCGGGCAGGGCTTCGTCGTCGTACAGCCCAGTGAGGACAGCACCGACCGGCTCCGGGCCCGGGGCTGAGGGGGAGGGACACCAGATGCAGAGCCCACTTTTCGCCTTCACCGAGGCCCAGACGCAGGACCGCTACACGCTCCAGAACCCGCATCTGCTGCGGGTCGCCCTGAGCGGCCATGAGGATGTGCTCGCCCGTAAGGGCAGCATGGTCGCCTATCAGGGGCTCCTCGAGTTCGACGGCGAGTACCAGACGCCCGGTCAGCGCAGGGCCCGGAGCCGCACCGGTGAGGGCCTGGACCTGATGCGCTGCTCCGGGCAGGGCACGGTCTACCTCGCCAACCTCGCCCAGCACATCCATGTGATGGACGTGGACCACGACGGGCTGACCGTCGACAGCTCCTATGTGCTCGCGATCGACTCCACGCTGCACTGGGAGTCGATCGCGGTGGACAGCCAGTTCGGGATCTCCGGGTCCGGCAAGTACAACCTCAACATCTCCGGCCAGGGCAAGGTGGCGCTGATGACCTCGGGGCAGCCGCTGCTCCTCCAGGTCACCCCGGACAAGTACGTAAACGCCGACGCGGACGCCATCGTCGCCTGGTCCAGCTCGCTGCGGGTCCAGATGCAGGCACAGACGCACTCCTCGGGGGTCTGGCGGCGGCGCGGCAACACCGGCGAGGGCTGGGAGCTCAGCTTCCTCGGTCAGGGCTACGCCCTGGTGCAGCCCAGCGAGCTGCTCCCGCCGCAGAACGCGGTGGCCGGGGGCGGCATGGCCGCGCAGTTCGGCATGGGCCAGCAGGGCGCCCGCGGTCAGAACCAGGGCAACATCTTCAGCAACTGACCGAGGTCACCGCTGATGGAGCACGGCGGCCGCGGACCCCTCGGGTCCGCGGCCGCTCCGCATTCCGACAGGCTCCGCATTCCGACAAGCTCCGTGTTCCGACAGGCTCCTCAGGGCAGCCCGACGCGCGCCTCAGAGCAGCGCGCGGGTGCGCGTCACCAGGTGCCGCACCGACTCGTCGGCCACGTCCGCCACCTCGTCGTAGCCGAACCAGCGCAGATCCAGCGACTCGTCGCTGATCGCCGCCACCGCGCCCCGGGGCGCCACCGCCGCGTACTGGACGTCCAGGTGCCAGGCGCAAGGGGTCTGGTGCCGGTCGAGCCGCACCGGGCCGCCCGGCAGCAGCGTCAGCCCCGCGATCCCGGACTCCTCGGTGGCCTCGCGCAGCGCCGCGCCCGTGAGCGTGGCGTCGTCCGGCTCGCAGTGGCCGCCCATCTGGAGCCACATCCGCAGCTTCCGGTGCAGGGTGAGCAGCACCTGGTCCCGGTCCGGGTCGATCACCAGCGCGCTCGCCGTGATGTGCCCGTCCCGGCACGCCTTCCACATGCCGTCCGGATACGCGGCCAGATGGTCGCCGTACAGTCGCCGCAGCCGGTCCTGGGCGGCATCGGGCGCAGGCCACTCGGTGAGGACCCGCGCCGCGTCCTGGTGCAGGCTCACTTCTCGTCGTCGCCCCGGTCGCCGCCCTCGCGGTCGTCTTCGCCGCCCTCGCCGCCCTTACGGAGGTCGGGCCCCTCGGAGCCGCCCTTACGGAGGTCGGGACCCTCGGAACCGCCCTTACGGTCTTCACCACCGCTCGCCGCCTCGCCGAGCATCTTGTCCAGCTCGGAGAAGTCCAGCTGCTCGCCGTGGACGAAGCCGTCCGGGTCGTCGAGGTCCTGTGCCGTCGGCAGCATGTCCGGGTGCGCCCAAAGACCGTCGCGCCCCTCCAGGCCGCGGGCGTCGGTGAGGGAGGCCCACAGCCGGGAGGCGTCCCGCAGCCGGCGCGGCCGCAGCTCCAGGCCGATCAGCGTGGCGAAGGTCTGCTCGGCGGGGCCGCCGCTCGCCCGGCGCCGCCGCAGCGTCTCGCGCAGGGCGTCGGCGGACGGCAGATGCGGCTTGGCGGCGGCGTGCACCACCGCGTCCACCCAGCCCTCCACCAGCGCCAGAGCGGTCTCCAGACGCGCCAGCGCGGCCTTCTGCTCGGGGGTGTCCTCGGGCTGGAACATGCCCTGCTGGAGCGCTTCCTGCAGCTGCTCGGGGTGGGTCGGGTCGAGCTGCCCGACCGCGTCCTCCAGCTTGGCGGTGTCGACCTTGATGCCGCGGGCGTACCCCTCGACCGCGCCGAAGAGGTGCGAGCGCAGCCACGGCACATGGGCGAACAGCCGCTGATGGGCCGCCTCGCGCAGCGCCAGATACAGCCGGACCTCTTCCTTCGGCACGCCGAGGCCGGAACCCAGCGCCGCGATGTTGACCGGCAGCAGGGCCGCCTTGCCCGCCGGGCCCAGCGGCAGCCCGATGTCGGTCGAGCCGACCACCTCACCGGCCAGCACGCCCAGCGCCTGCCCGATCTGGGTGCCGAACATGGCGCCGCCCATCGAGCGCATCATCCCGAGCAGCGGGCCGGCCATGGCCTGCATCTCCTCGGGCAGCACATCGCCCATGGCGGCGCCGACGCGCTCGGCGACCGGGTCCACCAGGTCCTTCCACACCGGGAGGGTCGCCTCGACCCATTCGGCGCGGCTCCAGGCCACCGCGGTCCCGGAGCCCGAGGGCAGCGAGGTGACGCCGTCCAGCCACAGGTCCGCGAGCCGCACGGCCTCCTGGACCGCGGCGCGGTCGGCGGGGCCGACGCTCTCGTCCTTGCTGCCGTCGGCGGTGCCGCGCGCGACGGTCTGGCGGGCGATGTCCTTGGCCATGTCCCAGTTCACCGGGCCGCCCTCGTAGGAGAGCATCTGCCCGAGCTGCTGGAAGGCAGCGCCCAGGTCGCCCGGGTTCAGCGAACCGAACATCGCGGCGAACGGATTCTCCGCGCCGCCCGCTCCGCCGGCTCCGCCGCCGAACCCGAAGGGATTCGCGGGGCCCTGCTCGCCGCCCTGGCCGCCCTTCTTCTTGCCGTCGTCGCCGTCCTCCGGCTCCTCCGGCGGAAGGCCGAATCCGAATGGGGTGTCACTCACGGGTTTCCTCGGCTCGTTGGGCCACCGGCCCCGGGCCGGTGGCGGATGCCCGACATCACCACCCAGCCTAGACACCTCGCCGGTTTCCGGGCTCGGTGCTTCGCTGATCGCCGCCCTGCGGCAGGATGGACGTCACCTGGTACGTATGCGTGCATTCGCTGCGTACTGAAGACAACCGCTGGAGACGCCCGGTGAGTTCCCCAGACCGAGAAGTTCGCGCTGCGCGAAACGATACGGCCCGTACCACACGACGACCCGTCGTGGCGGTGACCGGTGCCGCCTCGGGCCCAGGTGCCCTGCTCACGCAGCGGCTCGCGGAGTCCGAAGAGGTCAAGCAGGTCCTGGCCATCGACGAGCGCCGCGGTGAGGTGACCGAGGCGCAGTGGCATGTGCTGGACGTCCGAGATCCGGCCATCGCCGAGAAGCTGCGCGGTGCCGACGTGGTGGTCCACCTCGCCGTCGACCTGGATCTGGGCACCGACCCCGCCGCCCGCACCGCCTACAACGTGCGCGGCACCCAGACGGTCTTGACGGCCGCCGCCGCGGCCGGGGTGCGCAGGGTGGTGCTGTGCACGTCCGCGATGGTCTACGGAGCGCTCCCCGACAACGCCGTGCCGCTCGCCGAGGACGCTGAGCTGCGGGCGACCGCCGAGGCCACCGGGGTCGGTGACCTCCTGGAGATCGAGCGGCTCGGGGAGCGCGCGCCGCGGGCGCATCCGGGGCTGAACGTGACCGTGGTGCGCCCGGCGCTCCTGGTCGGCGGCACGGACACCGCGCTCACTCGCTACTTCGAGTCACCAAGGCTGCTGGTCGTCGCCGGATCCCGTCCCACCTGGCAGTTCTGCCATATGGACGACCTGGTCGGTGCGCTGGAGTACGCCGCCCTGGAGAAGGTCGAGGGCGAGCTGGCGGTCGGGTGCGAGGGCTGGCTGGAGCAGGAGGAGGTCGAGGAGCTGTCCGGGATCCGGCGCATGGAGCTGCCCTCGGCGGTCGCCCTGGGCGCCGCCTCCCGGCTGCACCGGCTCGGTCTGACGCCGTCCCCGGCGGGCGATCTCGCGTACACGATGCACCCCTGGGCGGTCAGCGGCAGCAGGCTGCACGCGGCGGGCTGGCGGCCGTGCTGGACCAACGAGGAGGTCCTGGCGGAGCTGCTGGAGGAGGTCGCCGGCCGCCATACGGTCGCGGGGCGGCGTCTCGGCCGTAAGGACGCCACGACGCTCGGCGCCGCGGGCGCGACCGTGGCCCTGGTGGGCACCGCGGCGATCGTGCGCCGCGCCCGTAAGGCGCGCCGCCGGGCCTGAGGCGAGAGGCCCTGGAAGGTGTTTTCCGGGATCCGGTAGTCCGGTGGCTCCATTGATTCCCTGAGGGCGGGACGGTACGGCACGATGGACGACATGGCACATTCGTACGATCACCCCGGCGAGCTCGCGGCCGCCCACCCCATCCGGCTGCTCGCCGTCCGTGACACGCCCCTGTCCGTGGACGAGGTGTTCGGGGCGGTGGGCGATGCCGCGGCGGGCGGTACGGCGCTGTTCGTGGGCACCGTGCGCAACCACGACGGAGGCGCGGAGGTCGGTGCCCTCGGCTACTCCGCGCACCCGACCGCCGAGGCCGAGCTGCGCCGGGTGGCCGAGAAGGTCGTGGCCGACTTCCCGGTGCGCGCGCTGGCCGCCGTGCACCGGGTGGGCGATCTGGTGATCGGCGATCTGGCCGTGGTGGTGGCGGTCTCCTGCCCGCACCGCGCGGAGGCGTTCGCGGCCTGCCGCCGGCTGATCGACGACCTCAAGAGCGAGGTCCCGATCTGGAAGCACCAGACGTTCGCCGACGGCACCGAGGAATGGGTGGGTGCTTAAGGGGAATGCGCATGCGCATGGGGGCACGGAAGGGTGTACTCCGCTTGCGTAACCCCCACCCTGCCGTAAGCGTTGACCTGGCAGAGGATTAATCTGCTCATCTGTCAGTCGCGGTCCTGAACCGCGATTTTTCAAGGGGTCGGGAGGCTGCTGTGGCTGCGCTTCTCTGGTTGCTGATTCCGTTGTTCGCGGCGATAGGCGCGGCGATATACGCCGGCATAGCCGCCCGAGCCGGTAAACGGAAGTCCGGGGGGGATGTAGCCGAGCTGGCCGGATACGCCCGCTTCCGCGAAGCGATGGAGCGCCGGCCTTCCGATTCGGACGCCGCGGCCTGAGGCCGCCGCCCCGTCCGCGCCGCCCCTCGTACGGACGGCCCCGACGGTGGACTGACAGGCGCGTCCCGTACTGTCGTTCCATGCCACGCCGCACTGCGACGATGCTCGCCTCCCTTCTGATGCTGATCGCGCTGCTGTGCGCCGGAGTGCTGATCCCGGTGCCGTACGCGGAGATGTCGCCCGGACCGACGTACAACACCCTGGGTGAGCACAACGGAGAGTGCGTGCTGCAGATCTCCGGCCGCAAGAACTGTGAGACCGCCGGCGGGCATCTGAACATGACCACGGTCCGGGTCACCGGCTCCGAGTACCGGATGAACCTCGTGGAGGCCGTCTACGGCTGGCTGGCGCACGATGACGTGGTCGTGCCGCACAGCACCCTCTACCCGGACGACAAGACCCCGGACCAGGTGGACCAGCAGAACGCCGAGGAGTTCACCCAGTCCCAGGAGTCCGCCAAGGTCGCGGCGTTGCGGGCGCTGAAGAAGCCGGTCACCGCGCATGTCATCGTCGGCGCCGTCCAGAAGGGCGCCCCGGCCCAGGGCAAGCTGCACGCGGGCGATGTGATCAAGTCGGTGGACGGCACGGCGGTGCGCGAGCCCGACGACGTGGCCAAGCTGGTCACCAAGCACAAGCCGGGCCAGAAGGTGGTCTTCTCGGTCGTCCCGGCCAAGAACGTGGCGGCGGCGGAGAAGAGCGGCAAGCAGCCCACCGGCGAGGAGCGCGTCACGATCACCACCACGAAGGCGGACAAGGGCCCGTCCCGTGCCATCGTGGGCATCCAGGCCGGGATCGACTACACCTTCCCGTTCCGGATCGACATCAAGCTGGCGGACGTGGGCGGGCCGAGCGCCGGTCTGATGTTCGCGCTGGGGATCGTGGACCGGCTCTCGCCCGGCGATCTCACCGGCGGGAAGTTCATCGCGGGCACCGGGACGATCGACGACAAGGGCACGGTCGGCCCGATCGGCGGCATCGAGATGAAGACGATCGGCGCGCGCGAGGCGGGCGCCCGCTACTTCCTCACGCCCAAGGAGAACTGCGCGGCCGCCGCCAAGGACGTGCCGAGCGGGCTGCGGCTGGTCAAGGTGCACACGATCGACGACGCCCTTACGGCGCTCGGGAAGATCCGTAAGGGGGACACCGCCGGTCTGCCGAAGTGCACGACGGGCTGAGCGGCGCCCCCGTTGCGGGGACCCCCGTTACGGGGGTCGGATCGCGGCGGTCAGTCGGTGGCGAAGGTGGCGGCGAGCGCTTCCGCCAGGCCCGGCACCAGACCGGCCCCGGTGAGCACCTCGGTCGGGGAGTCCTTCTCCCGCAGCCGCAGCGCCGACTCGCGCGCGCCGTCCCGCAACACGGCCACGGTCATCCGGACCTCCTGGCGGTCCGGGTGGTCGGCGACCCACGTGGCCAGCGCCGCGTCGTCCAGGCCCTCGGGCACGGAGCTCTCGGCGGACGGCGGCAGCATCTGCCGCTCCACGGTCAGGGCGCAGCCGGTCACCGCGTCCGGCCAGGCGATGGTGGCGAGGAACTCGTCCAGCGGGGCGCCGGAGGGCAGCTCGTCCTGCTCGATGGGGGTCAGGGAGGCGATCTTCTCGCCGCCCTCGTCAAGGCCGAGCTGAGCGGCGAGGCCGGGCTCCTCGGTGCGCAGCCGGGCGGTGTCGACAAGGGCGAAGAGCCGGGCGGGCTGGTCCCAGCCGAGCCCCGAGGCGTACTCGTCGATTTCGAGTACGGCGCGGGTCAGTGGATTCGAGGCCAGCGGGTCGGTGCCGGGGGTTGCGTTGGACATGGTTCATATCGTGCCCTGTTCGGACCCGGAAACGGGAACTGAGTAAAGCCTGAGTAAGTTGCAACAGGTGGGCCCTGGAGTTCAGGGTTCCTCAATCGACAGCGAACTTCGAGGTGCGCACCTTGGCTTTCCAGATGCCGGACCGCGGCGGAGGCCCGACAGGGCCGCGGGTGAGAGTCGGCCGTCCGTCCCGGCGTGCCAGGACCCTGCTCATGACCCTGGGCGTGCTGGCCGTGTTGGCCATGCTCTTTGTCATGTTTGCCGGATTTTGGACGGATTGGCTCTGGTATCGCTCGCTTCATTACTCTTCCGTCTTCAGTACCACCCTGAAGACGAAGATCGGGCTGTTCTTCGTCTTCGGTGTGCTGATGGCCACGGCCGTCGGGATCAACATCTGGCTGGCCCATCGGCTGCGGCCGCCGCTCAGCGCGATGTCCATGGAGCAGCAGAGCCTGGACCGCTACCGGATGGGCATCGCCCCGTTCAAGAAGTGGGTGCTGCTCGCGGTCACCGCCCTGGTGGGGCTGATCGCGGGCGCCTCGGCGGCCGGTCAGTGGCGCATCTGGCTGCTGTGGGTCAACGGGGTGCCGTTCGGGCAGAAGGACCCGCAGTTCCACAAGGACGTGGCCTTCTACGCCTTCGATCTGCCCTGGTACCGCTTCCTGCTGAGCTTCGGCTTCGCGGCCACGGTGCTCTCGCTGATCGCCGCCGCCCTGGTGCACTACCTCTACGGGGGTCTGCGGGTCACCAGCCCCGGCGCCCGCGCGACCGCCGCGGCCACCGGCCATCTGTCGGTGCTGCTGGGTGTCTTCGTGGCGCTCAAGGCGGTGGCGTACTGGCTGGACCGTTACGGCCTCGCGGTGAAGTCCAGCGACTTCAAGGCGACGGGCAACTGGACGGGTCTGCGCTATGTGGACGCCAACGCCTATCTGCCCGCGAAGACGATCCTGTTCTGCATCGCGGCGATCTGCGCGGTGCTCTTCTTCGCCACGCTGTGGCGGCGCACCTGGCAGCTGCCGGTCATCGGCTTCGGGCTCATGGTGCTGTCGGCGATCCTGATCGGCGGGCTCTACCCGGCGATCGTCCAGAAGTTCCAGGTCCAGCCGAACGAGCAGGCCAAGGAGGCGCCGTACATCCAGAAGAACATCGAGGCCACGCGCAAGGCGTACGGCATCGATGACTCCAAGGTGGCGGACTACTCCGGCAAGAACGACAGCGACGGCGGCGGCGAGAAGCTCCGTAAGGACGCCAATACGACGGCCAGTTACCGGCTGATCGACCCCAGCGTCATCTCGCCGACCTTCCAGCAGCTCCAGCAGGAGCGCAAGTACTACCAGTTCCCCTCGACGCTCGACGTCGACCGCTACAAGGGCGCCGACGGCAAGGATCAGGACACCGTCGTCGGTGTGCGCGAGCTGAACCTCAACGGCATCCCCAAGCGGAACTGGATCAACGACCACTTCACCTACACCCATGGCTACGGCATGGTGGCGGCGAAGGGCACCACGACGGACCCCAACGCGGACCCGGCCGGCTCGCCGGACTTCACCGAGTCCGGGCTGCCCACCAAGGGCTCCAGCGGCGGCGGTGTCGGCACATACAAGCAACAGGTCTACTACGGCGAGAAGACCGACCAGTACTCGATAGTCGGTGGCCCCCAGAAGGAGCTCGACTACGAGAAGAACGGCGAGCGGACCACCAGCTACAAGGGCAAGAGCGGGGTCAGTCTCTCCAACCCGGTCAACCGCGCCGCCTACGCGGTGGCGTTCGGCGAGCCCCAGATCCTCTACTCGGGCGCGATCGGGGACGGTTCGCGGATCCTGTACAACCGCACCCCCAAGGAGCGCGTCGAGAAGGTCGCCCCCTGGCTGACCATCGACGGTGACGCCTATCCGGCCGTGGTCCATGGCCGGATCAAGTGGATCGTGGACGCCTACACCACGACCAACGGCTATCCGTACGCCTCGCGGACGACCCTGGGCGACAGCACGGCCGACTCGCTGAGCGACGGGGACCGCTCGGTGGTCGCGCAGCAGAACAAGGTCAACTACATCCGCAACTCGGTCAAGGCGACCGTGGACGCCTATGACGGCACCGTCAAGCTCTACGAGTGGGACTCCAAGGACCCGGTCCTGAAGACCTGGGAGAAGGCGTTCCCGGGCACGGTCGAGCCCAAGGAGAAGATCAGCGGTGAGCTGATGGAGCATCTGCGGTATCCGCAGGACCTGTTCAAGGTCCAGCGCGAGCTGCTGACCCGCTACCACGTCACCGACCCCACGCAGTTCTACAGCGGCAGTGACGCCTGGCAGGTGCCCGAGGACCCGACCCACAAGGACGGGAACGCGGTTCCGCCGTACTACCTGAGCATGAGGATGCCCGATCAGAAGGGGCAGACGTTCTCGCTGACGACGACCTTCACCCCCAACGGGCGTCCCAACCTGGGGGCGTTCATGTCGATCGACGCGGATGCCAACAGTAAGGACTACGGCACGATAAGACTGCTGAAGGTCACCTCCAACGTGCCCGGTCCACAACAGGTGCAGAGCGAGCTCAACGGTGATCCGGAGGTCGCCGAGTTCGTCCGGAACCTGAGAGGCACCGACTCCGACATCGAGTACGGCAATCTGCTCACCGTGCCACTGGACAACGGCTTCCTCTATATCGAGCCGGTCTACGCCCGCGGTGGCAGCGCCAACTACCCGCTGCTGAAGAAGGTCGGCGTCTCCTACGGCAAGGAGACGGTCTTCAAGGACACCCTGGGCGAGGCCCTGGACGCCGTCTTCGGCGAGTCGTCCGAACAGCGGCCACCGGGAGACGGCGGGCAGGAAGAGCCGCCGTCGAACTCCAACCCGACGGTGAAGGAGGCCCTCAAGGACGCCTCGGACGCCTATCAGGACGCCCAGGACGCCCTCCAGAAGCAGCCGCAGGACTGGGAGGCGTACGGCAGGGCCCAGGAGGATCTGAAGGACGCGCTGGACCGCGCCGCCAAGGCGGAGAACAAGGCGGCCGGCGACAAGGGGCAGCAGCAGAACCAGCCACGGAGTCAGAGCGCCGGCGGCGGTTCCGACAAGAAGGGCGGCTGACCCTTACGACCTGCGAGAACGGCCGGGCGGCCGACCCCTCGCGCCGTGGTACGGTGGTTGCACCACGGCGCGGGGTGGAGCAGCTCGGTAGCTCGCTGGGCTCATAACCCAGAGGTCGCAGGTTCAAATCCTGTCCCCGCTACTGATACACCAGGCCCGGATCCGCAAGGATCCGGGCCTCGTTGTGTGTTGTATGAGCGTCCACTCGGGGAATGCGGATACAAGCGTTTGGGTTGTCTCTCTGTGGGCATGTCGACAAAACGCTGAAGTGACCTCCTCGGCTGCGGTATACCAGGTGTACGCCGGACGCGGGTGATGCCACGATGGGATTTATGGGGGACAGGGTCAGTCTGTTGGAGACAGGGCGTTTTGCGCACGCGCACGACGATGCCGAGGAGGAGACGCGGCACCGTCGTGCCGCCGAGGCCGGTGACACCGCCGCGATGAGCGCGCTCGGCGCGCTGCTGCTGCGCCGTGGCGACCTCGATGGCGCCGAACCGCATCTGCGGGGAGCCACCGCGGCGGGCGATCGCGCCGCCGCCAACAACCTCGGCGTTCTGCTGCACCAGCGCGGCTATGCCGACGAGGCGGCCGGCTGGTGGCGCATAGCCGCCGTCGCCGGATCCCCCGCCGCGGCCCATGCCCTGGGCCGCCATCACCGCGAGCGGGGAGACGAGCCCGCCGCCGAGTACTGGCTGCGCCAGTCCGCCGAGTCCGGCCACACCCTGGGCGCGTACGCGCTGGGCGATCTGCTGGAGCACCGCAGCGACATCGGGGCCGAGCGCTGGTTCCGTACGGCCGCCGAGCGCGGCCACCGCGAGGCCGCGTACCGCCTCGCCCGCATCCTCGACGACCGCGGCGACGAGGGGGACGAGCCGGCGGCCGAGCGCCGCCGTGGCGCCGACGGGGGCGACCGGGAGGAGGCCGAGCAGTGGTACCGGCAGGCCGCCGCGCGCGGCCACCGGCGCGCCGCCCTCCACCTCGGCACGCTGCTGGAGAAGCGCGGTGAGACCAAGGAGGCCGGGCGCTGGTACCTGATGTCCGCCAAGGACGGCGAGGCCCGTGCCGCCTGCGCGCTGGGCTTCCTGCTGCGTGACGCGGGCGACACCGACAGCGCCGCCGTCTGGTGGCACCGGGCGGCCCAGGACGGCGACGGCAACGCGGCCAACGCGCTGGGCGCGCTCCACGCCGACCGTGGCGAGACCCAGACCGCCGAGCGCTGGTACCGCGCCGCGCTCGACGCCGGGGACATCAACGGCGCCTACAACCTCGGGCTGCTCTGCGCCGAGCAGGGCCGCACGGCCCAGGCCGAGCAGTGGTACCGCCGCGCGGCCTACGCGGGCCACCGCGAGGCCGCCAACGCCGTAGCCGTGATGCTGCTCCAGCGCGGCGACGCGGCGGGCGCCGAGCCGTGGTTCTCCAAGGCGGCCGAGGCGGGCAGCGTCGACGCCGCGTTCAACCTGGGGATCCTGCACGCGGGCCGGGGCGAGGACCGGGCGGCCCGGCAGTGGTACGAGCGGGCCGCCGCCGCCGGGCACACCGAGGCCGCGCTGCAGGTCGGCCTCGCCCTGCAGCGGGAGGGCGACCTCCAGGGCGCCGAGCGCCATCTGCGCTGCGCCGCGGGCGGCGGCAGCGCCGAGGGCGCCTTCCGGCTGGCCGCGCTGCTGGACCGCTCCTCGGTCGGCGGCGACCCGGCGACCGGCACCGGCTTCGGCAACTCGTCCGGGACCCGCTTCCCGACCCCGCCGCCGGACGACGGCTCCGGGCCGCACGTCCCCGAGTACGAGGAGTGGTACGAGCGCGCCGCGCGGCAGGGCCACCGGCGGGCCCAGGTGCGGGTGGGCATGTTCGCGGCCGCGCGCGGCGATGTGGTCGAGGCCGCGCGCTGGTACCGCATGGCCGCCGAGGCGGGCAGCAGCAACGGCGCGTTCAACCTGGGGCTGCTGCTGGCCCGGGAGGGCAGCGAGCCGGAGGCCGCCCTGTGGTGGACGCGTGCCGCCGAGTCGGGGCACGGGCGGGCCGCGCTGCGGCTCGCGCTGCTCGCGGCCCGTCGCGGGGCGCTCGCCGAGGGGCAGCGGTGGTGTGCGCGGGCGGTCGAGCTGGGGCCGGCGGAGGTCGCCGAGCGCGCGGCCCGGCTGCGAGAGGCGCTCCAGCAGGAGCTCACGGCCTGAGTGCTCAAGCTGAGCGCTCCGCCTGGGCGTTCCGCTGGAAGTGCCCCGACCTGCCGTCGATCGTCCGCGGCGCCGTCGTGGCTGATCGCCGTCGTGGCTGATCGCGCCCACGCATCGGAGCCGCACGTCGGCACGGCCCCGCGCCCCTTCAGGGCCCCACCGGCGGGGCCCCTCGGTAACCAGTTTGCTCCTGCTGGCCACCCCGGGTTAAGGTTGCTACACAACGGCGCGGGGTGGAGCAGCTCGGTAGCTCGCTGGGCTCATAACCCAGAGGTCGCAGGTTCAAATCCTGTCCCCGCTACCATGACGAAGGCCCGGATCCTCCAGGATCCGGGCCTTCCGTCTGTCCGTCTGTCGCCGCCTTACGGTCACGGCCTTACGGTCGCGGTCACGGCCTTACGGTCGCGGTCACGGCCTTACGGTCGTGATCCGCGCCCCGCTCGCGCCGCGCCCCTCGGGCCTCAGGCCCTCAGGCCGCGCAGTTGGGGCACAGCCCCCGGTACGTCACCTCGACCGCGGAGATCGCGAAGCCGTAGCGCTCCTGGGTGGGCAGGTCGGCGAGCAGGTCGCCGGAGGGGTGGACATCGCGGATCGTGCCGCAGCGCGCGCACACCAGGTGCTGATGGGCGTGATGCGCGTTCGGGTCGTAGCGCTTGGCTCTGCCGTCCGTGCTGACCTCGATCACCTCGCCGAGCGTGACGAGTTCGCCGAGGGTGTTGTACACGGTCGCGCGGGAGATCTCGGGCAGTCGCTCGGCCGCCAGCGCGTGGACTTCGTCGGCGGTGTAGTGCACGTGGTCCCCGTCGAGGACCTCGGCGACGACACGCCGCTGCGCCGTCAGCCTCCAGCCGCGTCCCCTGAGCCGTTCCAGCAGGTCACTCATGCCATTCACCTATCAGTCAGATAAGGACAAGGGTAGCAGCGGACGAGTCCTTGACCAGATCGGGTACGAGTCTCAAAACCTTCTTGACTTAGACAATGTCCAATGTAGGATCGAGCCCAGCTCCAGACCAAGGGACAGAATGCGAGTACGCAGGAGGCGCACGTGACGGTCCAGGAAAACATCACTGGTCCGCTGACCACGGAGTCCGGGGCTCCGGTGGCGGACAACCAGAACAGCGAGACGGCGGGCGTCGGCGGGCCGGTCCTCATCCAGGACCAGCACCTGATCGAGAAGCTCGCCCACTTCAACCGCGAGCGGATCCCGGAGCGGATCGTGCACGCGCGGGGCGCCGGCGCGTACGGCACCTTCACCGTGACCGCGGATGTGACGAAGTACACCCGCGCCACGTTCCTCTCCGAGGTCGGCAAGCAGACCGAGACGTTCCTGCGCTTCTCGACGGTCGCCGGCAACCTCGGCTCGGCGGACGCGGTGCGCGACCCGCGCGGTTTCGCGCTGAAGTTCTACACCGAGGACGGCAACTACGACCTGGTGGGGAACAACACCCCGGTGTTCTTCATCAAGGACGCCATCAAGTTCCCCGACTTCATCCACACCCAGAAGCGCGACCCGTACACCGGCTCGCAGGAGGCGGACAACGTCTGGGACTTCTGGGGGCTCTCACCCGAGGCCACCCACCAGGTGACCTGGCTGTTCGGCGACCGCGGCATCCCCGCCTCGTACCGCCACATGAACGGCTACGGTTCGCACACCTACCAGTGGAACAACGCCGCGGGCGAGGTCTTCTGGGTGAAGTACCACTTCAAGACCGACCAGGGCATCAAGAACCTCACCACCGCCGAGGCGGCGGAGACCTCCGGTCTGGACCCGGACAGCCACCAGCGCGATCTGCGTGAGGCCATCGAGCGGGGTGACTTCCCGACCTGGACCGTGCAGGTGCAGATCATGCCGGCGGCCGACGCGGCGAACTACCGCTTCAACCCGTTCGACCTGACCAAGGTCTGGCCGCACGAGGACTACCCGCCGATCGAGATCGGCAAGCTGGAGCTCAACCGCAACCCGCGGAACATCTTCGCCGAGGTCGAGCAGTCGATCTTCTCGCCCGCCCACTTCGTGCCGGGTATCGGCCCGTCCCCGGACAAGATGCTCCAGGGCCGCCTGTTCGCGTACGGCGACGCCCACCGCTACCGCGTCGGCATCAACGGCGACCACCTGCCGGTGAACCGTCCGCACGCGGCCGAGGCGCGCACGTACGGCAGGGACGGCTTCATGTACGACGGCCGTCACGCGGGCGCCAAGAACTACGAGCCCAACAGCTTCGGCGGCCCGGCCGAGACCGGCCAGGCGCTGTGGCAGCCGTCGCCGGTGTCCGGCCGGACCGGGGACCACGAGGCCCCCTCGCACGCCGAGGACGACGACTTCGTCCAGGCGGGCAACCTCTACCGGCTGATGTCGGACGACGAGAAGGAGCGCCTGATCGAGAATCTGGCGCAGTTCATCGCCAAGGTCTCCCGCGATGACATCGCACAGCGGGCGATCGGGAACTTCCGCAAGGCGGACGCCGACTACGGCAAGCGGCTGGAGGCCGCGGTCCAGGCCCTGCGCGGCTGACGGACGCTTGCCGTATCAACCGAAGAGGCCGGACGCCGTTGGGCTCCGGCCTCTTCGTGTGCCGGTTCATTCGTGTGCCGGTTCAGGTGCCGGGCGCGGTGCGCCAGGCCCTTACGCCGGTACGGGCTGGGGCGCCGGGGCCCAGCAGCGGATGATGTCGCGCACGGACACCACCCCGACCGGGTCGCCCGCGTCGAGGACGATCAGATGGCGGAAGCCGCCCTGGGACATCGCGCGGGCCGCCTCGTCCAGCGTCCACCCGGGGGCGGCGAAGACGACATCGGCGGTGGTGTGGTCGTGTGCGGTCTCCTGGTCGGGGTCCTGGCCCGCCCCCAGGGAGTTGAGGATGTCGCGCTCGGTGAGAATCCCCAGGCCGCTGGTGTCGGGATCGAGCACGATGGCCGATCCCACCCGGCGGGCCGACATCAGCCCGGCGGCCTGGCGGAGCGTGTGCGCGGGGCCGATGGTGAGGACCACCGAGCTCATGGCGTCACGGACGTGCATGGGCATGGATGGAGCCACCTCCTTGGTGAATCCCAGATCCCATTAGAGAAAGGATTCACAAGTTCACAAGGTCCTGGATTCTCATGTTCACATGCCTTGGTGGGTCCAACAAGGGCGCGCGGAAGCCGATCTGCCGCTGAGCGCGCCCCGCGCTCCGGTTCATGCTCCGGCCAGCGCCCGGAACGCCCTTCAGGACCGCAGGTAGTCCAGCATCACCCCGTGCAGCAGCCCATTGGACGCCGCCGCGTCGCCGCTGTTCGGGCCCGGTACGCCGTCGAGTCCGGTGAAGCGGCCGCCCGCCTCCTGGACGATCACCGCGTTGGCCGCCATGTCCCACAGCGACAATTCCGGTTCGGCGCAGATGTCCACCGAGCCCTCGGCCACCATCATGTACGGCCAGAAGTCGCCGTAGCCACGGGTGCGCCAGCAGGCGCGGGTCAGGTCGAGGAAGCCGTTCAGCCTGCCGCGCTCCTCCCAGCCGCTGAGCGAGGAGTACGCGAACGAGGCGTCGGAGAGGTTGCTCACCCTGGAGACCGCGAGCCGGCTCGCGGAGGACAGGCTGCGCCCGGTGTACGCCCCGAGCCCCTCGGCGGCCCACCAGCGCCGTCCCAGCGCCGGTGCGGAGACCGTCCCGACCACCGGCCGGTCGCCGCCCTCACCGCGCTCCATGAGGGCGATCAGGGTGGCCCAGACCGGGACCCCGCGCACATAGTTCTTGGTGCCGTCGATCGGGTCGATCACCCAGCGCCGCGGACCGCTGCCCTCGCTGCCGAACTCCTCGCCGAGAACCGCGTCGCGCGGCCGGGCGCGCTGGAGCGAGGTGCGGATCAGTTCCTCGGCCGCCTTGTCGGCCTCGCTCACCGGCGTCATATCGGGTTTTGTCTCGACCTTGAGGTCGAGCGCCTTGAACCGCTCCATGGTGGTCGCGTCGGCGGCATCGGCGAGAACATGGGCGAGACGCAGGTCATCGTGGTAGTCGGGCATGGCCGAACAGTATCGACAGGAAAAGACGCGGAGCTACACGACTCCACAACGACCATGGGACTTCGGCTGGACGGCCCGTCCGCGCGGGGCTCTTGACTTCATCTGGCGGTCCGTCAATTCTGTCGGGCACATGCCGGGCCGGGAGGCGACGATGCCCGCTCTGGGAGGCGACGATGCCCGCAGCGCGTGAATCCTTACTCGACGCGGCCTTCGCCGCGCTCGGGCGCGGTCCGTGGCCGAGGGTGAAGATGTCCGAGGTCGCGGCGGCGGCCGGGGTCTCCCGGCAGACCCTCTACAACGAGTTCGGCAGCAAGGACGGCCTCGCCCGCGCTCTGGTGCGGCGCGAGGCCGACGCGTATCTGTGCGGGGTCGAGCGGGCGCTGTCCGGGGTGTCCGGCGCGGCGGCCCCCAGGGAGCGGCTGGCCGCCGCGGCGGTGTGGACGGTCCGCTCGGCGGCCGAGAACCCGCTGGTGCGGGCGGTGCTCACGGGCTGCTGGAACGAGCGGCTGCCGACGTCCGTAAGGACGTCCGTAAGGACGACACCGCCGGGGGCGCCGGAGCCGGAGCCGCTGCCCGCGCCCGGCGAGCTGATCGGCGAGGCGCGGGACCGCGCGGTGCGGCTGCTGGAGGGCGACTGGCCGCCTGGCGCGGTCGAGCTGCCGCTGGCCTGCGAGGCGGTCGCCAGGCTGGCCCTGTCGTACGTGGTGGCGCCCGCCCCGGCGGCGGACGTGGCCCGTATGGTGCGCACCGTGCTGGCCTGAGCCGGCCCGGGGGGCGGGTCTCAGTGGGCCGAGCCGGAGAGCTGGAGCCCTATCACGCCGACGACCACCAGCGAGATGGAGATGATCTTGAGCGTGGAGACGAGGTCACCGAGGAAGACCATGCCGTAGATCGCGGTCCCGGCGGCCCCGATCCCTGTCCACACCGCGTACGCGGGCCCCACGTCGAGCTTCTTCAGCGACAGCGTCAGCAGCCCGAAGCTGCCGAGTGCGAACGCGCAGAAGGCGACCGTCGGCCAGAGGCGGGTGAAGCCGTGCGAGAGCTTGAGGCAGACGGCGAAGCCGGTTTCGAGTAGCCCGGCGACCACGACCAGCAGCCACGCCATAGAGATGCCCTCCCGTGCCGCCGTGGGCTGCCGTCGCCCGGGGCATCCCCGGTCGCCTGGATTGCCTGAGTCGCCTCGATTGCTTGATGCGATTATCCATTTACCGCCCGGATGGAGCGGCAAACACGCCCCCAGGGGGTGTCCGGCGGATCTTGCCGTCTGCGGCGGGCTGCTCCCCTCCCCGCCCCTTCCCACAACTGGGGTTCCGCCCCCAGGCTCCGGGGTCTGGGGCGAGGCCCCGGTTACGGGAAGGGGCGGGGAGGGGAAAGACCTAGTCGCCCTCCCGCCGCTCGCGGGTGGCCAGCAGCCGCCGCAGGGAGTAGAGCCGGGCCGGTTCGGCGTGGCCGTCGGCCACCCACTGGTCCAGCGCGCAGTCCGGCTCGTCGTGGCTGCAGGCGCGCGGGCAGCCCTCGGTGCCCGGCTCCAGGTCCGGGAAGGCGTGGATGACCCGCGCCGGGTCCACGTGGTGCAGCCCGAAGGACCGCACGCCCGGGGTGTCGATCGCCCACCCCTTGGCGTCCGGCAGGGGCAGCGCGAGCGCGGAGGTGGTGGTGTGGCGGCCGCGGCCGGTGACCGCGTTCACCCGGCCGGTGGCCCGCTGGCGGTCCGGGACCAGCGCGTTCACCAGCGTCGTCTTGCCCACGCCCGAGTGGCCCACGAAGACGGTGATCCGGTCGGTCAGCCGCTCCCGCACCCGGTCGGCGGCGTCGCCGTCGGCCAGCTCGTCGCGGCTGGTGACGACATAGGGGACGCCGAGCGCCTCATAGGTCTTCAGCATGTCGTCGGCGGGCGCCAGATCCGACTTGGTGAGGACGAGCAACGGCTCCAGGCCCGCGTCGAAGGCGGCCACCAGGCACCGGTCGATCAGCCGCGGGCGCGGCTCCGGATCGGCCAGGGCGGTCACGATCGCGAGCTGGTCGGCGTTGGCGACCACCACCCGCTCGTACGGGTCGTCGTCGTCGGCGGTGCGGCGCAGGACGGAGGAGCGCTCCTCGACCCGGACGATCCGGGCGAGCGTGTCCTTGTCGCCGGAGAGGTCCCCGACGACCGCGACCCGGTCGCCGACCACGACGCCCTTACGGCCGAGCTCGCGCGCCTTCATGGCGGTGATGGTGCGGTCCTCGACCAGGACCGTGAGCCGGCCGCGGTCGATCGTGAGTACGAATCCCTCGGCGGCGTCCTCGTGTTTGGGGCGGATGTGGGTGCGCGGCCGGTTGCCCTTGCGGTTGGGGCGGATCCGAACGTCGTCCTCGTCGGTGTGCTTGCCGTAGCGGCGCATGAGTCCAGGCTCTCAGGATCTCCGCGCCGAGGTCGTCGTCGCGTCGAGCATGCCGGTCCACAGACCGGGGAAGTCGGGGAGGGTCTTGGCGGTGGTCGCCACGTTCTCGACCAGCACGCCGTCGACGGCCAGGCCGAGGACGGCGGCGGCGGTGGCCAGCCGGTGGTCCTCGTAGGTGTGGAAGATCCCGCCGTGCAGCGGGCGCGGGCGGATCCGCAGGCCGTCCTCGGTCTCGGTGACGTCCCCGCCCAGCTCGTTGATCTCCCTGGCGAGGGCGGCGAGCCGGTCGGTCTCGTGGAGCCGCAGATGCGCGATGCCGCGCAGCATCGACTCGGAGTCGGCCAGCGCGGCGACCGCCGCGATCACCGGGGTGAGCTCGCCGACCTCGTGCAGATCGGCGTCGATCCCGGTGATCCGGCCCGTTCCGGTGAAGGTCAGACCGGTGTCGGTGAGCTCGCAGGAACCGCCCATCTCGGTGAAGATCCGGCGCAGTTCGTCCCCGGGCTGGGTGGTGCGCGCCGGCCAGTCCGGGATGGTCACCCGGCCGCCGGTGACCAGGGCGGCGGCCAGGAACGGCGCCGCGTTGGACAGATCGGGCTCGACGACCAGGTCGCGGCCGAGCAGCGCGCTAGGCGCCACCCGCCAGACGCCCCGCTCGCCGCCCGCCTCCGGGGTGTCCACCCGGGCGCCCGCCGCGCGCAGCATGTCCACGGTCATCCGGATGTGCGGCAGGGAGGGCAGCGCGGCGCCGATGTGACGCACCTCGACGCCCTGGTTGAAGCGCGGCGCGGACAGCAGCAGCGCGCTCACGAACTGGGAGGACGACGAGGCGTCGACGCGGACCGGGCCGCCGTCCAGCGCCCCGCCGCCGTGCACGGTCATCGGCAGCGCGCCGCGGCTGTCGTCGTCGATGCGGGCGCCCAGGGTGCGCAGCGCGTCGATCACGCCGTGCAGCGGGCGCTCGTGGGAGCGGGGGTCGCCGTCGAAGTGGACGGGGCCGTCGGCCAGGGCGGCGACCGGCGGCAGGAAGCGCATCACGGTGCCGGCGTTGCCGACGTCGATGGTGGCCGGGCCGTGCAGCCCCGCCGGGATGACCCGCCACGCCTCTCCGCCGCCGGAGGGGCCGCTGGAGCCGAGGGCGCCGTCGGACACCGTCTCCTCGATGCCGACGCCCATGGCGCGCAGGGCGGCGGCCATCAGGAGCGTGTCGCGGGAGCGGAGCGGGCGGCGCAGCCAGCCGGGTTCGGCGGCGAGCGCGGCCAGGATCAGACCGCGGTTGGTAACCGACTTGGATCCGGGCACGGTGACGGTCGCGTCGACCGCTCCATCGGCGGTCGGAGCGGGCCAGAGGGCGGTGCAGTCGCCCGGGGAGGTCTCAATGCCGGTCATGGGTCTTACTTTAGTGGTTCGCCCGGAGTGCCAATCTTGATCGAAAGTGGCGAAACCCAGTCGAAACACGGCGCTGCTACGGATGCCGATGGAAGCGCGCCGGGCGCTCGTACGGGGTCACAGCCCCAGCAGCCAGCGCCCTCCGGCGAGCAGCGAGCACAGCGAGACCACGTGGAAGAGCAGCAGCCAGGCGCCGGCCGGAATGCCCGTCAGCCGGGCGAGCTGGTCGGGATCGGAGTCGTACGCACCGCCGTGACGGCGCTTGCGCTGGAGCTCGAAGGCCGGTCGCACGCCCCCCAGGAGGAGGAACCACACCACGGCGTACGCGAACCCCGCCTGGACGTCCGGCCCGGTCAGCCAGGAGACGAGGAAGAAGGCGGCCCCGCTGATGACGACCGTAAGGACGCCATAGGCGTTGCGGATCATCACCAGCATCGCGACCAGCAGCGCCGTCGTCCCCCACAGCAGCAAGGTGATGTGGTTCGCCGCCAGCAGCCAGGCGCCGCCGAGGCCCAGCAGGGAGGGGGCGGTGTAGCCGGACGCCGCGGTGAGGATCATGCCCAGGCCCGTGGGCTTGCCGCGCGAGACGGTCAGCCCGGAGGTGTCCGAGTGCAGCCGTATGCCGTCCAGCCGCCGCCCGCTGAGCAGGGCGACCACGGCGTGGCCGCCCTCATGGGCGATGGTGATGGCGTTACGGGCTATCCGCCACGCCGTACGGAAGACCACGACCGCGAACGCGATCACGCCGGTGGAGACGACCAGCCAGGTGGTGGGGTCGGGCTGGGTACCGGTCACCCGGTCCCACAGATCGGCGGCGTTCGTTGCGTCCATGTGCGGGCGGCTCCTCGCGTCGGTACGGGTCGTGGCAGTGTGGCACCTATGTGCGGTCGATACGCAGCGAGCCGGAGGCCGGAGGATCTCGTCGGGCTCTTCGGAGTGGAGAAGTGGGAGCCGGAGGAGACTCTGGCGCCGGACTGGAACGTCGCGCCCACCAAGGACGTGTACGCGGTGCTCGAACGCCCCCTTAAGGACGCCACCGAGCCGCGCCCGGTTCGCCAGCTGAGGGCGTTGAAGTGGGGGCTGGTGCCGTCCTGGGCGAAGTCCCCCGAGGGCGGCGCCAAGATGATCAACGCACGGGCCGAGACCGTGCACGAGAAGCCGTCCTACCGGCGCCCGTTCGCCTCGCGGCGCTGCATCCTGCCCGCCGACGGCTACTACGAGTGGGTCACCGCGGCGGGGGAGCGGCAGCTGGAGGAGAAGGGCAAGCGGAAGCGGCCCCGCAAGCAGCCGTACTTCGTGACCCCGGTGGACGGCTCCGTGATGGCCATGGCCGGGCTGTACGAGTTCTGGCGGGACCGGACGCTGCCGGACGAGCACCCCCGGGCGTGGTGGGTCACCTGCACGGTGATCACCACCGAGGCGGACAAGGAGCCCTTCGGGGGCGCGGCCCGGGACGAGGGGCCGGGCTCGCTCGCCGAGATCCACCCGCGGATGCCGCTGGTCCTCACCGAGGACCGCTGGACCTCCTGGCTGGACCCGGGCCGCACCGACCCCGACGACCTGCTGCCGCTGCTGGCGCCGCCGCCCTCCGGGCTGTTGCGGGCGTACCCGGTGGCCACCGGGGTGAGTGATGTCCGTAACAACGGCCCCGAGCTGCTCGAGGAGCTCGAGGCCCCGGAGGAGGGCACGCTGTTCTGATGGCTGCGAAGAAGACGGATGGACCTCAGGTGACGGATGGACCTCGGGTGACGGATGGACCTCAGGCGACCGACGCACCTCGGGGGACCAACGCACCTCGGGTGACCACCGAGATGGTGGCAACCCCGGCCGGGGACGCCCGGATCACCTGGCACCACGCCCCCGGCGCCCATGCCCTGCTTGCCGCCAGCCATGGCGCCGGCGGGGGCATCGAGGCGCGGGACCTGCGCGCGCTGGCCGGGGCGCTCCCCGGGCTCGGCGTGAGCGTCGCGCTGGTCGAGCAGCCGTGGCGGGTGGCGGGCAAGAAGATCGCGCCCGCCCCCTCGACCCTCGACACCGGATGGCGTGCCGTATGGCCCGCGCTGGAGAAGGCCGGGCTGCCGATCGTGGCGGGCGGCCGCAGCGCCGGGGCGCGGGTGGCCTGCCGGACCGCGACGGAGCTGGGCGCGAAGGCCGTACTGGCGCTGTCGTTCCCGCTGCACCCACCGGGCAAGCCGGAGCGGTCCCGGGCCGAGGAACTGCTGGCCACGGGCGTGCCGACGCTGGTCGTCCAGGGCGGCCGGGATCCGTTCGGGCGACCGGAGGAGTTCCCGGAGCTGCCCGCGGCCATGGAACTCGTGGAGGTGCCTTACGGGGACCACGTCTTCGGCCTGCCGAAGTCGGCGGATATCGACGAGCCCGCGGCGCTCGCCCTGATCACCGGGGCCGTCACCGACTGGCTGCCGCGCGCCCTGGGCTGATCGCTGATCGCTGATCGCTGATCGCCGATCGATGTCCGCCGACCGCCGCCCCCGCCCTGGACCAGGGCGGGGGCGGCGGTCAGCGGGGCGGGAATGCGACGGGAGGGATCCGTGTTGAACGGGCTGTCGGTACTGACCGTGTAAGAGGCACTGATACGCGGAATACGAGGAAAGGGAGTTCCCCGCATGGGTTCGCTTGCTTGCCCGGCCCGTCCACAGGCCGCTGACCTGGACTGGTCTCAGCTGCAGGCGGCGCAGGCCGTGAAGATCGAAGCGGCGGGCGCACCGGATCGTCGTCTATTCTCCGATTCGAGCGGGTCCACTTCCGGACCCGACACGAAGCTGGAGGAGGTGGGTCAGGTCACTGGGACCGACGCAGGTACCGACGGCGTGACCGAGGGAGAGCCGGTCGAGCGGTCGCAGGAGTCGTCCTCGGAGCGCAACGCGCGCTTCGAGCGGGACGCCCTTGCCTTCTTGGACCAGATGTACTCGGCCGCGCTGCGGATGACGCGTAACCCGGCCGACGCCGAGGATCTCGTGCAGGAGACCTACGCCAAGGCGTACGGGTCCTTCCACCAGTTCCGCGAGGGCACCAACCTCAAGGCGTGGCTGTACCGCATCCTGACCAATACCTTCATCAACTCGTACCGCAAGAAGCAGCGGGAGCCCCAGCGCAGCGCGGCCGAGGAGATCGAGGACTGGCAGCTCGCGCGCGCCGAGTCGCATATGTCGACCGGTCTGCGCTCCGCCGAGTCGCAGGCCCTCGACCACCTGCCCGACTCCGATGTCAAGGAGGCCCTACAGGCCATCCCGGAGGAGTTCCGCATCGCGGTCTATCTCGCGGACGTCGAGGGCTTTGCCTACAAGGAGATCGCGGACATCATGGGTACACCCATCGGTACGGTGATGTCCCGGCTGCACCGTGGTCGCCGCCAGCTGCGCGGTCTGCTGGAGGACTATGCCCGTGGGCGCGGGCTGGTCCCGGCGGGCGCGGGCGGCGCGGCGGACGAGTCGCACGATCGGAAAGGCGCGGACTCATGAGCTGCGGAGAGTCGCATGAGACGGACTGCTCCGAGGTTCTCGACCATCTCTACGAGTTCCTCGACCACGAGATGCCGGACGGCGACTGCGCCAAGTTCGAGGTGCACTTCGACGAGTGCTCTCCGTGCCTGGAGAAGTACGGCCTCGAGAAGGCCGTGAAGAAGCTCGTCAAGCGGTGCTGCGGCCATGACGACGTGCCCACCGACCTCCGGTCGAAGGTCATGGGGCGGATCGAGCTGATCCGCTCCGGGCAGGCGGTGCCGGAGCGCGAGATCACGACGGAGACGAACGCACCGAGCGGCGCGCCGAGCAGCGCCCAGGAGTGACCCCGGGGCTCAGGCCCCAGCGGATCCCCGCTCGAACGCCAATCGAGTTGGCGCGTTCTCATTCCCACCCTCGGTGATCAGATCATCACTCGAAGGGGTGTAATCGGACAGTCCCTCCGGTCCCATACGCCCCGCCTCGTCCTAAGCTCCCCAACCACCTGAGCCGCCCCGCCCGAGAGGGGTGGCGCGATGGACATGGATGGGGAGGAGGACACCGTGCGGGCACTTCCCAACGGGGCGCGCGCCTATGTCCTGTGCGCCGTGCTCGCCGGGGCGTACTGCGCCGCCCCGGCCGTACGGCCCGGAGCGGCCGTCCCCTGGGCCACGACCGCCCTGCTCGCCGCGGTTCACGCGGTCGGCTCCAGGGTCCGCGCCCGCTGGCCCGAATGGTGCAGCCCCGTCCTTCTGGCCGGGGCTTTTCTGCTGCCGCCCGCCGCCGCGGCGCTGGTCGCCGTGCCCGGTGCGCTGCTCGCCCGCGTCGAGCGGCCCCCCGCCGGGGCGCGGCGGGCCTGGCGCGCCGCACGGCTGTCGCTGGCCGTCTGGGCCGCCTCGTGCGCCTTCGCGGCCCTGGACGGCCCCGGGACCCTCAGCGCCCTCTGGGCCCTCGGCGACGGCGGCCAGGTCCCCGCTGGGCCCGTGTCGTCCGGTACGCCCGGCTTTCCGTATGCCCTGGCGGCCGCCGTGGCGGCCGCGCTCGTCCTGGGCCTGACCGCCACCGCCCTGGAGGGCGGGGTGCTGGTCACCGCCGAGCGGCAGTCCCCGCGCGCCGCCTGGTGGGGGCGGCTGCCCGGCGCCCTCGCCCCGTACCTGGTGCACGGGCCCGCCGGACTCGCCATGGCGGTGCTGTGGCGCAGCCCTTACGGACCGGCGGCGGCCCTGCTGGTGCTGCTGCCGATGTACGTCTGCGCCTGCGGCTTTGTGCTCTACCGCCGCGAGAGCGCCGCCCACCAGGCCACCATCCGGGCTCTGGTCCAGGCGGTCGACATCAAGGACCGCTACACCCGCGGCCACAGCGAGCGCGTCGGCCGCGCCTCCGCGATGATCGCCCGCGAGCTGGGCATGAGCGGCGACCGGCTGGAGGCGGTGCGGATCGCGGGCATCCTCCACGACGTCGGCAAGCTCGGCGTACCCACTCGGTTGCTGCGCAAAAACGGTCCGCTGACCCCCGATGAGCGCCGGGTGATCGAGCTCCACCCCGAGTACGGCGACGAGATGGTGCGCGGCATCGGCTTCCTGGGGGAGGCGCGGGCCGCGATCCTCCATCACCATGAGCGGCTGGACGGCAGCGGCTATCCGTACGGGCTCGCCGGGGCGCAGATCCCGGAGTTCGCCCGGGTGGTCGCGGTGGCGGACGCCTTCGACGCGATGACCTCGACGCGTACGTACCGCAGGGCCCGGCCGGTGCCCACGGCCGTGGAGGAGCTGCAGCGGTGCGCGGGCTCGCAGTTCGACCCCCGCATGGTGGGGGCCCTCACCCGCGCCCTGGACCGCCACGGCTGGCACGCGGCGGTCACCGCGGACGCCCCTGAGGAGCGCGGAAACGTCCCGGCAGACGCCCTCCCCGAGCCCGCCCCGCCCCTGGTACGCGCGGCGGCCCCGGGCGCGTCGGACGACCCCGGCGGGCCCCGCCCCGGCGCGGGCGGCCCCGGCGGTGGACCATGAGCCCCGCCGAGGACCCCACAACGCCCGGCACGAACGATTCCGCCCAGGCCTCAGGGCCAGCCGACGAGGGGCTCGGGGAAGCCCCGAACACCTCGGCCAGGGGTGGGACCGGCGCCCCGGGCCGCCCTGGTTTCGATCGGGCCCCCCGGCCCGCCCACGGGCCCGCCGACGAAGAGCCCGGGGAAGCCCCGGACCTCTCGGGCAGAGGCAGGGACGAGACGGGGGCCCCGGACCGCCCCGGCTCCGATCGGGGTCCCCGGCCGGCCCCCGGCCCAGCCGACGCGGAGCCTGGGGAAGCTCCGGGCACCTCGGGCGGGGGTGGGAGCGGCGCCCCGGGCCGTTTCGGCTCGCGCGGTCGGGACGAAAGCGCGGCCCAGTGGCCCGCCAGGGCGGCTCGTTCCGGTTCGGCAGCGGCCAACCTCCGGCCCCCGAACGCCCTCGCCCGGATCGCCGAGCGGCACGCTCGTGCCCTCCACCGCGCCCGCCGCCAACGGGCCGAGTCCGCCGCCGCCCGTGAGGAGGGGCGGGAGCGCATATCCCGGGGCCGTTATGGCGGCCTTACGGTCGTCGCCGTATATGGCGCGGCGGGGGCGCTCGCCGTAGCGGCGCTGGTGTGGACCGAGTGGCATGGGGTGCGGCAGGCGGAGGCGGCGCTGGCCTTCGGGGCGCTCATCGCCGTGGGGGAGGCGATCCGGTGCGTCGAGGCGCCGCCCGCGCTGCCGGGCGGCGGCGGGGGAGTGCTCGATCCGCGCGGTGAGCCCGCACCCCTCGCCGCCGCCGGCGCGCTCGGATACGCCCTGCTCGGACGGCTCGGCGGGGAGCCCGCCGCCCATGGCGTCCTCCAGGTGGTCACCGTCGTCGTGGCGGCATCGCTCGCCGGGCTGGTGGCGCCGCTCGCGCTCGGCTGCCCGGTCGACCCCGGCCACACCGCCCGCCGGGTGCTGACCGCCGCGTTCGCCGCCGTGTGCTTCCAACCGCTGCACCGGACCGGCCGTTTGGCCGACTGGCTCGGCCACGGCCCGTCCCTCGTCGGCTATTTGCTCGCCCTGCTGGCCCTGACCGCCCTGTGCGACGCCGTTCTGGCCGCCGCCCTCGCCCGCGCCCGTACCGGCTGGCCTTACGGGCCGCTGCTCCGCGACGAGCTGCGGTCGCTGCCCGGGGTCGGGGCGGCGGTGTGCGCGACCGCGGCCGTGATGGCGCTCACCGTGGCCGTCGCCGGGCTGTGGCCGGTGCCGGTGCTGGCGGTGCCGCTGCTGCTGATCCAGTACTCCTACCGCCGCTACGCCGGGATACGGGCCACTTACCGCCAGACCATCGCCTCCCTGGCCCGGTCGACCGAGATAGCCGGGTACACCCCGACGGGCCACGCCCGCGAGGTGGCCGGGCTCAGCCGGGCGGTGGGGCGTGAGCTGGGCCTCTCCGAGCCCCGGCTGACCGTGCTGGAGTACGCGGCGCTGATGCACGACATCGGCCAGCTGTCGCTGGTGGACCCGGTGCCCGCGGGGGCCACCGAGCCGCTGTCCGCCGCCGAGCAGCGCAAAATCGCGCTGCTCGGCGGCGCTGTGGTGCGCCAGACCGGGGTACCCGCCGAGGTGGCGCTGGTCGTGGAGCGCCAGGCGGACCCGTACCGCGAGCAGCCGCTCGCCGCGCGTATCGTGCGCGCGGTGAACGCGTACACCGAGCTGGTGAGCGGGCCCGCGGCCGAGGGAGCGGCCGGGGCGGCAGCGCTGTGCGCCCTGGAGCGGCTGCGGCTGGCCACGGCGCGCGACTTCGATCCGGTCGTGGTCGAGGCGGTCGCCACGGTGCTGTCGCGCGGGGTTTACGGCCGCCCCCGGTGAGAACTGAGAACTCGCCGGTAATGAGCGGGGCTCCCGAGGGGCATGGTTGGATGCGAGGAGAGGGGTGCCAGGCCAGATGGCCGGTGGCAAGGAGGTGTGGTGGGCGTCGCATCCCGGCCGCAGCGTGAGGGGTCGGGCTGAGATGTCCGCGAATGTGTGGCAGGTTGTCTTCGAGGGAGGGCGACGCCGTCCGCGAAGGCATCTGGTATGGGACGACTTCGATACCGGCAGGCGGGAATCGTGAAGATCTTCGGCAAGGTACGGCACCGGCCGTCCGCCTCATGGCGGCAGGCCACGGACCGTGCGTTCACGCTCATCGGCGACGGCCGGTACGAGGACGCGGGCGCGCTGCTGACCCGCGCCGCCGACCTGGAGCCGTGGCTGTCGGAGTCCTGGTTCAACCTGGCGTTGCTGCACAAGTTCCGGCACGACTGGGAGCAGGCGCGCGCCGCGGGGCTGCGGGCGGTCGCCCTGCTGGACCGCGAGACGGGCGCTCCGGACTGGTGGAACGTGGGGATCGCGGCCACCGCGCTGCAGGACTGGCCGCTGGCCCGCCGCGCCTGGCAGGCATACGGGCTGAAGGTGCCCGGAGAGGCGTCCGCGTCCGGTGAGCCGCTCGGCATGGAGCTGGGCAGCGCGGCGGTGCGGCTGTCCCCGGAGGGCGAGGCCGAGGTCGTCTGGGGCCGTCGGCTGGACCCGGCCCGGATCGAGGTGCTGTCCATCCCGCTGCCGTCGTCCGGGCGGCGCTGGGGCGAGGTGGTGCTGCACGACGGTGTGCCGCACGGTGAGCGGGTGACGTCCGCGGGCCCCGCGTACCCGGTCTTCGACGAGATCGAGCTGTGGGCGCCGTCCCCGGTGCCGACCTGGGTGGTGCTGCTGGAGGCGGCCACCGAGGCCGACCGGGACGCCCTGGAGCGGCTCGCGGCGGACGCGGGCTTCGCGGCCGAGGACTGGTCGTCGTCGGTGCGGCTGCTGTGCCGTTCCTGCTCGGAGAGCCGGATGCCCAGCGACGAGGGCGAGGGCGAGCATCTGGACCCCCACGACCACAGCGAACCGGGCCACCCCGGGCCGCTGGGCCACCGTATGGCGGGCTCGGGCTCGCTGTGGGTGCCCGAGCGCGAATGCGGGATCGCGGCGCCCGGGGGGCTGGTGCGGGGGCTGCTGGACGGGTGGGTCGCGGACAGTCCGGACACTCGCGAGTGGCGGGACCTGGAAGAGGTCTGCTGACCGCCTGGCGGCTGGCGGCAGCCCTGGGGGCCTAGGGGCGTCCGGCGGGTCGTGACGCCTGCGGCGGGCCGTTCCCCTCCCCGCCCCTTCCCGAAACTGGGGCTCCGCCCCAGACCCCGAAACTGGGGCTCTGCCCCAGACCCCGAAACTGGGGCTCTGCCCCGGGCCCCGAAACTGGGGCTCTGCCCCAGGCCCCGGATTGGGGCTCTGCCCCAGGCCCCGGATTGGGGCTCCGCCCCAGACCCCGGGCCGGGACTCCGCCCCAGACCCCGGGCCGGGGCTCTGCCCCAGGCCCCGGACTGGAGCTCTGCCCCGGGCTCCGGGCCGGGGCTCTGCCCCAGGCCCCGGACTGGAGCTCTGCCCCGGGCTCCGGGCCGGGACTCTGCCCCAGGCCCCGGACTGGAGCTCTGCCCCGGGCTCCGGGCCGGGGCTCTGCCCCAGGCCCCGGACCGGGGCTCCGCCCCAGGCCCCGGACCGGGGCCTCGGACGTTCCCGAGGCCTCGATGTGCGGCTCCGCCGCGTGGTGGGGCTTCGCACTGGACTCTGACCGGGCGTCCCGGCTGTGCGCGGGCCTTCGCCCTGCTATCCGCTGCCGTGACGGTCGGCTCGTCGGCCGCCGGGGTCCAGGGGCGGAGCCCCTGGTACGGGAAGGGGCGGGTAGGGGAAAGACTCGTCGGGCACCCCGCACCGGCCCGACAGGCCCTGGAAGGCATGTGGAGGCCCGGTCACAGCGCGTAAGCGCACCGCACCCCGCCGCGCGGTGCCCGTACCCTGTAGGGCGACGCATCACGGTTGAAGGAAGGCGTACGGCGGAAGATGTCGCAGCAAGGGACGAAGCAGCGGGTGGACGACGAGTTCATCGTGGACACGGAGGACTGCGAGGAGCGCGAGCGGGCCTTCCGCGAGCGCGGCACCGCCCGCCCGATCACCGTGTACGGCAACCCGGTCCTGCACAAGGAGTGCCGGGACGTGACCGTGTTCGACGAGGAGCTGGCACGGCTCGTCGACGACATGTTCGCCAGCCAGCGGGCGGCGGAGGGCGTGGGCCTGGCCGCCAACCAGATCGGTGTCGGCCTTAAGGTCTTCGTCTACGACTGCATGGACGACGAGGGCGTTCGCCATGTGGGCGTGGTCTGCAACCCGGTGCTGGAGGAGCTGCCCGCCGACCGCCGGGTGCTGGACGACTCCAACGAGGGCTGCCTGTCGGTCCCCACGGCCTACGCGGAGCTGGCCCGCCCCGACTACGCGGTGGTGCGCGGCCAGGACCTCGACGGTGAGCCGATCGCGGTGCGCGGCACCGGCTACTTCGCGCGCTGCCTCCAGCACGAGACCGATCACCTCTACGGCTACCTCTACATCGACCGGCTCTCCAAGCGCGACCGTAAGGATGTGCTGAAGCAGATGGCCGAGGGCACCGCCCGCTATGAGACGGTGCCGAACGGCTGAGCGTGCCGTACCTCACAGGGCCGGGCCCCTTGGGTCCGGCCCTGTTGACGTCAGAAGCCCACCGGCATCAGAAGTCGTCGTCGAAGGCGACCGACCCCTCGACCGCGACCTGGTACGCCGAGGCGCGCCGCTCGAAGAAGTTGGTCAGCTCCTGGACGTTCTGCAGCTCCATGAAGGAGAACGGGTTCTCCGAGCCGAAGACCGGGGCGAAGCCGAGCCGCTGCAGGCGCTGGTCGGCCACGCACTGCAGATACTCCTGCATCGACGCGGTGTTCATGCCCGGGAGCCCTTCCCCGCACAGATCGCGGGCGAACTGGAGCTCCGCCTCGACGGCCTCCTTCAGCATGTCGGTGACCTGCCGCTGGAGCTCGTCGTCGAAGAGGTCCGGCTCCTCCTCGCGGACGGTGTCCACGACCGAGAAGGCGAACTCCATGTGCATCGACTCGTCGCGGAACACCCAGTTGGTGCCCGTCGCCAGGCCGTGCAGCAGTCCGCGCGAGCGGAGCCAGTACACGTAGGCGAAGGCGCCGTAGAAGAACAGCCCCTCGATGCAGGCCGCGAAGCAGATCAGGTTGAGCAGGAAGCGGCGGCGGTCCTCCCTGGTCTCCAGCCGCTCGATCTTCTCCACCGAGTCCATCCAGCGGAAGCAGAACTCCGCCTTCTCCCGGATGGAGGGGATGTTCTCGACGGCTGCGAAGGCCGCGGCGCGGTCGTCCGGGTCGGGGAGGTAGGTGTCCAGCAGCGTCAGATAGAACTGGACGTGCACCGCCTCCTCGAAGAGCTGCCGCGACAGATACAGCCGCGCCTCGGGGGAGTTGATGTGCTTGTAGAGCGTCAGCACCAGGTTGTTGGACACGATCGAGTCGCCGGTGGCGAAGAAGGCGACCAGACGGCCGATGAGGTGCTGCTCACCGGGGGAGAGCTTGGCGAGGTCGGCGACGTCGGAGTGGAGGTCGACCTCCTCCACGGTCCAGGTGTTCTTGATCGCGTCGCGGTAGCGGTCGTAGAACTGCGGGTACCGCATCGGCCGCAGGGTCAGCTCGAACCCGGGGTCCAGCAGGTTCTTGGTGTGGCCCGGCGCGGTGTTCACGGTGGTCATCTCGGATGCGGTGGGCATTACTGGCAGGCCTCGCAGGACTCGGGGTTTTCCAGGGAGCAGGCGATCGCGTCGGCCTCGGCCGGGGCCTGCTGGACGGGGACGGGGACGGTGGGGGTGGGGGTGGCGGCCGCGGCTGCGCCGCCCCGGGCGCTCTGGGCGATCCGGGTGGCCGGACGCGAGCGCAGGTAGTACGTGGTCTTGATGCCGCGCTTCCAGGCGTACGCGTACATCGAGCTGAGCTTGCCGATGGTCGGCGAGGCCATGAAGAGGTTCAGCGACTGGCTCTGGTCGAGGTACGGGGTGCGGGCCGCCGCCATGTCGATCAGGGCGCGCTGCGGGACCTCCCACGCGGTGCGGTACAGCTCCCGTACGTCCGCGGGCACCCAGGAGAAGTCCTGGACCGAGCCGTTGGATTCGCGCAGCGCCTCACGGGTCTGGGCGTCCCAGACGCCCAGCTTCTTGAGGTCGTCCACCAGATAGGAGTTGACCTGGAGGAACTCCCCGCTGAGCGTTTCGCGCTTGAAGAGGTTGGAGACCTGCGGCTCGATGCACTCGTAGACGCCCGCGATGGAGGCGATGGTCGCGGTCGGCGCGATCGCCAGCAGCAGCGAGTTCCGCATCCCGGACTTCGCCATCCGCGCGCGCAGCGCCTGCCAGCGCTCCGGCCAGGTGGCCACCGCGTCCGTGTAGTGGTCCGGGTGCAGCACCCCGCGCGCGGTGCGGGTCTCGGCCCAGGCGGGGTGCGGGCCGTGGCGCTCGGCCAGCTCGCAGGACGCCTCGTACGCGGCGAGCATGATGCGCTCGGAGATCCGCGTGGAGAGCGCCGTGGCCTCGGGCGAGTCGAACGGCAGCCGCAGCCGGAAGAAGACGTCCTGGAGCCCCATGAGGCCCAGACCCACCGGGCGCCAGCGGGAGTTGGAGGCCCCGGCCTCCTCCGTGGGGTAGAAGTTGATGTCCACCACGCGGTCGAGGAAGGTCACGGCGGTGTGGACGGTGGCGTCCAGGCGCTCCCAGTCCAGCTGCCCGTCCTCGCCCAGGTGCGCGGCGAGGTTGACCGATCCGAGGTTGCACACGGCGGTCTCGCCGTCGTTCGTGACCTCCAGGATCTCGGTGCAGAGGTTGGAGGAGTGGACGACCCTGCCGGGCTGGGCGGTCTGGTTGGCGGTGCGGTTGGCGGCGTCCTTGAACGTCATCCAGCCGTTGCCGGTCTGCGCGAGGGTGCGCATCATCCGGGCGTACAGCTGGCGCGCCGGGACCTGCTTGACGGCCTTCCCCTCGGCCTCGGCCTCGCGGTACGCGGCGTCGAACTCCTCGCCCCACAGGTCCACCAGATCGGGCGCGTCGGCCGGGGAGAACAGCGACCAGTCGGCGTCCGCCTCGACCCGGCGCATGAACTCGTCCGGGATCCAGTGGGCGATGTTGAGGTTGTGGGTGCGGCGGGCGTCCTCGCCGGTGTTGTCCCGCAGCTCCAGGAACTCCTCGAGGTCCGCGTGCCAGGTCTCCAGGTAGACACAGGCCGCGCCCTTGCGCCGGCCGCCCTGGTTGACGGCGGCCACCGAGGCGTCGAGCGTGCGCAGGAACGGCACGATGCCGTTGGAGTGCCCGTTGGTGCCCCGGATCAGCGAACCGCGCGCCCGGATGCGGGAGTAGGACAGGCCGATGCCGCCCGCGTGCTTCGACAGCCGCGCCACCTGGTGATAGCGGTTGTAGATCGAGTCCAGCTCGTCCAGCGGGGAGTCCAGCAGATAGCAGGACGACATCTGCGGATGCCGGGTGCCGGAGTTGAACAGCGTGGGGGAGCTGGGCAGATACGACAGCGTGCTGGTCAGCCGGTAGAGCTCGGCCACGTCGTCCAGCGCCCGCTCCGAATGGTCCTCGGCGAGCCCGCAGGCCACGCGCAGCAGGAAGTGCTGCGGGGTCTCGATCACCTGACGGGTGATGGGGTGGCGCAGCAGATAGCGGCTGTAGAGGGTGCGCAGCCCGAAGTAGCCGAAGCGGTTGTCGGCGCCGTCGGCCAGGGCCCGCTCCACCAGCGCGTCCAGCCGCTCGGCGTGGGCGGCGGCGAACTCCGCGGTGGAGTCGGCGAGCAGGCCCTCGCGGTGGCCCACCCGGACGGAGCCCGAGAAGGAGACCGCGCCCTGCCCGGCCGCCTCCTCGGTGATGGTCAGCGCCAGCAGCCGCGCCGCGAGCCGCGAGTACTCCGGCTCCTCGGCGATCAGCCCGGCCGCCGCCTCGGTCGCGAGCGCACGCAACTCCGCCTCGTCCGAGCCGGGATGACGGCCGCGCAGGGCGGCGGCCGCGACCTTGCCGGGGTCGGTGGCGGGCAGGTCGGCGGTGAGTCCGGTAAGAGTCCGGAGCAGGGCGGTCCCGGGCGCGTCGTCCGCTGCCTGAGAAGCCGCCTGCGCTGAAACCGGATCGGCGGGCGCGATGGTCACTGAGGTGCTCTCCCTCGCTCGGCCGGGCCGCGAGGGGTGGTGCGATGGGCGCGTACGGGCATGCCGATGCCGCACTCCTCGTACGCCAGGCACACCACACAGCGTCCATCGGCCCAACCCTCGAGGCCGGGGGACGTGTTCACAGGGCCGTCGGCAGGTGCTCGGACTCACGGGCACGCCGAATTGAGCGCACACGTACACCGTTGCGGGACAGTTCCGGATTCCCACCGGATTCCCCTGCGATGACAGTGAGGACGAGCATACATCTTGTGTCGGCTGACGCACGCACCCCCATATCTTGTGTCGGAGCTGCGGAGTTTCGTATGAATGTGCTAATGCGTTCCGAAGGCGGCCCGTGACCTGGGGCGTGCGGCGCGGGGCGTCACAGCTCCACGGTGAAGGCCCAGAGGGTGATGTCCGTGTCCGGCAGGGGCGCCCAGTCGCGCTCCGGGGCACGGGTGAAGCCCAGCCGCTCGTAGAGGCGGTGGGCGGCGGTCATCGAGTGCTGGCTGCTGATCACTATTCGCCGCAGACCCAGTGCGCGGGCCCGGTCCAGGCAGGCTCGCACGAGTGCCTCGGCGGCGCCGCGCCGGCGCGACTCGGGACGGACGGCCAGCATCCGGAACTCGCCCTCGCCGGGGCGGGCCAGCTCCGCGTACGCCCCGCCGTGCACGGCGAACGCCACGGCACCCAGAACCTCGTCGCTCGCCGCGTCCGCGGCGACCAGCAGCTCGGCCCCGGCGGCCCGGCGGCGGGCGTCGCGCAGGGTGGCGAGATAAGAATCACTGTCCCCGAAGTCCAGGAGTCCGTCTCCCAGATACACCTGCGCGGTGAGCTCTCCTATTTCGTCCAGCTCCTCGGCCCGCGCGCGCCTGATCGTGATGTCCATGCCCGCAGTCTGCCGCAGGCCACTGACAGCCGGGTCGGTGTGCGCCGAATGTGGGTTCTCGGTGTCACTGGGTGACGGCGCTGATCACTCCGGTGGAGCCCGCGCGCTTGTTGGCGGCGTCGGCTTCCTGGTGGGTGACATAGCGCCGGACCGTGCCGTCCGGCAGCGTCAGCTCATAGACGACAACGGGCTGAGGCGGCCATTGAGCCGCTGTTCCGCCGCAGTTGCAGGCCATGGTTGCCCTTCCTTTCCTCGGGTCGTTGTGGGGGGCGGGGGTCAGTCCAGCCATCGCGAGGCGACGCCGGCCAGGTAGGAGAGCGTCAGGGCGGTGGCCGGGAGGTGGAACCACGCGGTGGTGTGCAGCAAGGAGGCGTAGACGGCGATGGCGGCACCTACCCATGTGCTGGTGCACCAGCCGCAGTTGACCAGGTAGGAGGCGCGGGAGTCGTCACCGAAGCGGTCGGCGACCCAGGTCCTGAATCCCGCCGCCAGGGTGTCCTTGGTGATGAAGCGGGTGATCCGGCAGGTGGTGCCGAGGGCGAGAAGGAACGCGGCGAGGCTCATCGGATCGTTTCCTCCCCGGGAGGTCATACGGGGGTCGGCACGGCCGATGTCACTGCGGGTCGGCACTGCCGATATCACTCATTAGAGGCATGGCGGGTGATGGCAGGCCATACCCCTTGGCGCGCATTCGCCCGAATAGCCGAGCGCTTGTCATACAAGCTCGGCGCCACGCGCGCCCTCATGCGCCAAACGAGTGATGGCCGCCGTGAGGCCTTGAGTGACGCCGAGGGTCGTGGATAACTGGGAACGTGGCCGCCGAGGCTGCCCCATACCTCGTCGGCCACTCCAGGAGCCGGGCGTCCGCCCCGTGGCTCCGCCCTCATCCGCGCACCGCTCCCGCGCGCCGACCGGCCGCCCATGGCTCATCCGTTCCTCCGGTGCGGCCTGTCTCGACCGCGCGGTGACGACGAGGCGCCGACCGGCGGTGTGCCCACATCCGTCGGTATGCCGCCGGCGCACATCACCCGAACCCTTCCCCGGGAGGACCGACCATGACCTCGACCGCTCTCGCGACCGCCGCCGCCAATGCCGCCACCGCGGGCTACTGGCCACCGGTGGGCCCGCCGACGCTGCTCGCCGTGGTGCCCGACTCGGGCCCCGCCGCCGGTGGCAACTACGTCCGGCTGTTCGGCCAGAACCTGCGCGGCGTCACCAGCGTGTCCTTCGGCGGCACGCCCGCCACCATCGTCTACCAGGACAACCCCGGCGGTGGTGGCGGTGGCGGCTGGGGCGGCGGTGGCGGTGGCTGGGGTGGCGGCGGAGGAGGCTGGGGTGGCGGTGGCGGAGGTGGCTGGCCCGGTGGCGGCGGCAACCCCGGCTACGACGGCATCGTGGTGATAGCCCCGCCGCACGCGCCCGGGACCGTCCAGGTCACCGTCACCACCGCCGCCGGGACCAGCAACGGCCTGCCGTACACCTACGTGGCCCCGGCCCCGCCCGCCGCCGTCGCCATCACCCCGACCGTGGGCCCGACCACCGGCGGCACCGTGTACGTGATCACGGGCACCAATCTGACCGGGGTCACCAGTGTCACCTTCGGCGGAAGCCCCTCGACCATCCTGGCCATCAACCCCGCCGGGACCAGCCTGATCGGCATCACCCCGGCAGGCCCGCCCGCGGGCGGCAATGTCACCGTGACCCTCACCGGCCCCGGCGGCAGCCCCAACGTGCCCGGTGGCTTCACCTACTTCGTCGCGCCACCCGCACCGGCGCCCGTGGCCATCACACCCGCCACCGGACCCGCCACCGGCGGCACCGCGTTCACCATCACCGGCACCAACCTCGGTGGTGTGCTGGGCGTGCTGTTCAACGGGGTCCCCGCCACCGGTGTGACCGCCACCCCCACCACGGTGGCCGGTATCACCCCGCCCGGGGCGGTCGGCAGCGCGACCGTCACCCTGGTGACGGCCTTCGGCACCGTCACCGTCCCCGGCGGCTTCCTCTACGTCTGACGTCTGACGCGCACGTCCGAGACCGGACCGCCGGTCACCGAGCCCCTTCCACCAGGGCCCGGTGACCGGCGACGACGTCCGTTCGAGCCGCTGGGTGGCCGGTCACCTTTGCCCGTTCCCGGCCGTCAAGGACGGCATGGATGTCTACGAAGCGGTCATGAGCCGACGGGCGGTGCGGGGGTTCACGGACGAGCCGGTCCCGAGGGAGGTGCTGGAGCGGGTGCTGTCCGCCGCCGCACGATCACCCTCCGGCGGGAACCTCCAGCCGTGGCGGACGTACGTACTGACCGGCCCGCCACTGGCTGAGCTCAAGAAGCGCACCGCCGAGCGCGTGGCCACCATGGACGATCCCGGCGACGAGCGGGAGTACCCGATGTACCCGCACGAGCTGAGCAGCCCGTACCGCGAGCGGCGCGCCGAGGCCGCCGAGCGGCGGTACGCCACGCTCGGCATCCCACGGGAGGATCAGCGGGCCCGCCGCAGGGCCGTCGCCGCCAACTGGGACTGCTTCGGCGCGCCCACCGCGCTGTTCTGCTACCTCGACGGCCGTATGGGACCGGCCCAGTGGGCCGACGCCGGGATGTATCTCCAGACCGTGATGGTGCTGCTCCGCGCCGAGGGGCTGCACAGTTGCACCCAGATGGCGTGGTCGGTGTACCGCCGGACCGTCGCGGAGGTCGTGTCGCCCCCGGCGGGGCTGATCCTCTTCTGTGGCATGTCGATCGGTTACGAGGACGTTGGCGTGGCGTACGCCCGCTCGGAGCGGGCCCCGCTCGCCGAGGCGGTCACCTTCCTCGATGGCCAGGCCATGGAGGCGGAGCCGGGGGAGTAGCCCACGGCTCCGCCCTCGCGTCACATATGCGCGTCCGGACCGCCGCCGATCCCCGGCACGCTGCACGTCGGGACCTTCTCCACCAGCCGGAACGACACCGCCTGGGTCGAGTGGTCCTTGCCGAACTCCGCCACGACGAGCAGCGTCGCGGCGCCGACCCGCCGACCGTCCGGCAGGACGGCGGCGTCCGGGATCATATCCGGGTGGATGACGGCCTTCCAGGGCTGGGCCGGGAACGTCATCGCGTAGTCCTCGGTGGCCCAGGGGGACTCGGGCGGTGCGCCAGTGGGGCACTTCTTGTCCCCCTCCAGGACAGCCGCCCGCACGCCCATCTCCTTCAGCTGCTTCTGCAGACCGGGCAGGCCCTCGGCGCGGTCCAGGCGAAGGACCAGTGAGCCGTCGCCCTGCTTGGTCACGGCGTACGCGGGCGAGGCGCCGGAGCCGCTCAGCGTCGGTACGACCACCGCGGTGGCGGCGGCCGCCGCCACCGCCGTGACCGCGAACCGGACGCGGAGGCGACGGGCCGGGGCCCGGGTGGCCCGAAGGGGGGCAGGATCCGTGGCCATGGCCGACAGTTCCGACTCCAGACGCTGCTTGAATCCGGTGGGCGTGCTCATGAGACAACCTCCAAGGTGCGTGCGGTGCTATCGGTTTGTTCGGCCCGTTCGGCGACGGCCGGGCGTTCGGCGCGCAGCGCGCGCTTCGCGCGGTGCAGACGGACCCGCACCGTCGCCTGGTTGAGCCCGAGGGCCTGGGCGGCCTCGCGCGGGGTGAGGCCGTCGACGGCCACCAGATCGAGGACTTCGCGCAGCGGCTCGCTCAGCGAGCTGTGCCGCTCGGCCAGCTCCCGCGCGGCCCGTTCCGCGTCGATCCGCTCCTCCAGCGCGGCGATGTCCTCCTCGTCCAGCAGCCGGTGCCCGTTCAGCCGGGCCACCGCGTGCCGCTCGCGGACGCTGCCCCGGTAATGGGAGGACAGGGCGTTGCGGGCGATGCCGTACAACCAGGCGGCGGGCGCCCCGCGCCCGGGGTCGTACCGGCCGGCGGCCTCCAGCGCCGCGACGAAGATGTCGGCGGTAAGGTCTGCGGCCACCTGCGGGCAGGTCGTGCGCCGGGTCACGAAGCCGAGGACGGCGTCGAAGTTCTCCTCGTAGAAGGCCGCGAATCCCGCGGCGTCCGGCCGCGGCGGCGCGCCCCGGCTCATGGGTCGTTGGGGTATGAGGGGCACCCGTTCCTCCAAGGTGCTCGGTGATCCCTTCACCCGGTACTTGGCCGCAACGCTCCCAACCGTTTCATCCACACAACGGCCCAGGCCGGGACCCGCGCTTCGCGGGCCCCGGCCTGGGCCTTCAGGGCGGTGGAAACCGCCTACTAGCTGTCCTCGGTGGTCTTACGGCGCCGCATCCACCACACCAACGTTCCGTCGGCTACGCGGCGCCGAGGTGGTCGAGCTGTCCTTCCTTGGCGCTGCGTATGAGGGCGCTGAGGGTGGTGGGTGTGGTGGTGAGGATGGTCTCGGGTTCGTCGCTCTCACGGAGCCGGATGGTGGCGCCGTCGGGTGCCGATACGTAGAGGCAGTTGGCCCCTTGGGCGCTGTACGAGGACTTCCGCCAGCGGTGGGTGCGCATGCGTTCCCTCTCAGGTGTCCTGCGCGATGCCATGGATCAGGTCGCGCGACTTCGCGGGCTCAAGGGCACAGCTTTCCATCCGGTCCAGCACCGAGCGGTACATCACCAACTTGGCTTCCGCGTCGATGAACTCGCAACCGTGGTCCGTGTCCAGCTGGACGGTGTCGAGCTGCGGCACCGGGCCGTGAGCATAGACGATGGGCTGCCCCGAGCCCGGGAACGTGCCGCCGCCGAAGGGAATCACCAGGATGGTGATGTGCTCGTGTTCGCTCATCTCGATGAGGTGGCCGAGCTGCTCGCGGGTCGTCTCCGGACCGCCGAAGCCCATGCGCAGGGCGGCCTCGTGGAGGATGGCCGTCAGCCGGGTCGGCTGGTCCCCGTAGAGGACCGCCTGCCGCTTGATGCGGAACGAGACCCGGTGCTCCACCTCGTATCCCGCGAGGGGCGGAATGGCTTCGTTGAAGATGGCGCGCGCATGCTGGGTGGTCTGCAGCAGGCCAGGCATGTGGACCACTGATGCGATGCGCAGGGCCGTGGCGTGGTGCTCCAGTTCGGCGAGGTCGAGCAGGCCGGGGACGAGGATCTCGCGGTACTCCTCCCACCAGCCACGGGTGCGGCCGCCGGTCATGGCGGCCAGCTCCTCGACGAGCCGCGCGTCCGCGCAGGTGTAGTTGCACGCCATGGCGCGGACGCGATCGGCGCCCACGGCGTACCGCCCGGCCTCGATGTTGCTGATGCGGGACTGGTTGACGCCGAGGAGCGAGGCGGCCGCGGTGGTCGACAGCCCAGCGCGATCGCGTAGCTTGCGCAGCTCAGTGCCCAGCCGTTGCTGACGCAGCGTCGGGGTGGTGCTCGACGGCATGGTTCGTCCTCCCGGTCGGCACACAGTGTGCACGTGTCACCCACACAGGGCAACTTGGCCCATATTTCGTCGCTGGAATGGAATATAGGCCATCTCAGGTTCTACGGTGTGTGCCCGGACATCGCACAACTCCCCGCACGGATCGGAGACTTCATGCCCACCGTAGCCCCGGAAAACCCCTGGTCGTACTCGCTCCGACTGCCCCATGACCCCCGCGCCGCGGCCATCGCCCGCACTACCCTCCGTGCGGTCCTCGCCCGGCACGAGCTGGGCGAGCTCACCGACCCCGCGACCCTCGTGGCGAGCGAGATGGTCACCAACGCCTACCGTCACACCACCGGCCCGGCCGAAATGCGCATCCGCGTCGTGGAGGAGGGGCGTCTGCGGATCAGCGTGTGGGACACCAACCCGGACATCCCGCCGCCCTTCGACAAGCCCCCGGCCCTCTTCGACCGCTCGTCCGCCCTCGCGGAGGCCGCCGCGAACACCGAGGCCACCTACGGCCGTGGGCTCCTCATCGTCCGGATCTGCGCCGACAACTGGGGCGGTTACGCCCTCGCCGACGAGCTCTTCGGGCGGAGCGGCAAGCTGCTCTGGTTCGAACTCGCGCCGCAACACACCTGCGGCGCCTTCGAGATCGCCGCCTAACGCCCGCCGGGCGTCATAGCAGGCGGGAAGGAGTTCAGCTCCGGCTCTCCGTAGGAGTCGTACGATTCCTCCTTCTCCTGGCTCCAGTCCGGGTCCATCGCGCAGGGCCCGCCGCTGCCTCCGCCGAGCCGGTGGAACTCCGCCTCCCATGTGACCCCGGTACTGAAGCCGCCGTCGCGTTCGGCCTCGACGCTCCACTCCTCGAGCTGCTCGTCCTTCCCGAACCGCGTGATGCGCCACCCCTCCGCCTTGAGGTGATCCCGCACCCTGCGCAGCGCGGGCAGTGCCTCCGCCCGGTCCACCTTTCCGATCGACCACCCGTGGATCAGCTGGTACGCGCCCTCCACGGGCGGGTCGGCGAAGCTGAACAGGCCGTCCGGGTAGCAGTAGTTGGAGTCATAGGTGTTGTGGTTGTCGACATCGACGTAACCGCCTTCGACGGTGCGGTCGATGCCGAGCGCGGCGTAGGCGTCCCGGGAGTACCCGGAGAGCCGGCGCGCCCGCTTCTCGGGGTCGACGTCGGGATAGGTGGAGTCGACGCTCGCGTACGCGAGCCCCGCGAGTCCGGCCACGGCCAGCGCCAGCACGCTGGTGCACCCGACGCGCCACCCACTGCCGCCCTTTCTGGCGGGCGCCTCACTTTCGGTCATATACCGGACGGTAGGTCCCGGCCCCGGCGGCCGGATCCGCGCGGCCGCTCAGGGCGGCCTAGGTACCGGTACTCAGGTCAGGACGGTCGCGGAGAGGTCGCGCAGATCGTCGAAGGCCCGGAGGAGGTGCTCGTCCAGGCTCTTCGCGGGGTCGTCGATCCAGGCCCCGGCCGCGTGGTGAAAGGTGGCCCAGCCGGTCTGGGCGGCCAGGTCGGCCAGCCGGTCGGCGACGCCGCGCTGCCGCAGGGCCTCCGCCACGGCTTCGGTGAGGGACGCCGCCTTGGCCAAGTCGCGTTCGCGGAGCGCCGGCGTCACGGCGATGATCGCCAGCCGTGGTTCGGAGAACGGACGGTTCTCCTCGAGGATCCGTCCGGCTTTCCGGAAGGCGTGGAGCAGTATCTCCAGCGGTCGCAGGCCGTCGGGCGCCTCGGCCACCTCCCGCATCAGCGCGGCGCGCAGATCGGCTTCGCCGTCGAAGAGCACCTCGCGCTTGTCGGGGAAGTGCCGGAAGAACGTGCGCTCGTTGACACCGGCCCGAGCGGCGATCTCGGCCGTGGTGGTCCGGTCGAATCCGCGCTCCCGGTACAGCTCCAGGGCCGCCTGCTGAAGGCGGCGGCGCGCTTCTGCTCCGCTCCGTGGCACGCCCCGAGGTTACCGCACATGCCGACGGCCGACATTCCGTTGCGTCAGTGACTGGCGCTACCGTAAGGTCAGTGACTGGCGCTAAGTAGCGTCAGTCACTGGCACTAAGTGGGAGTCCCATGCATGTCTTCGTTACCGGTGGTTCCGGGTTGACCGGTCCCACCGTCGTCGCCGAGCTCGTCGCGGCCGGTCACACCGTCACCGGTCTGGCGCGCTCGGACACCGCCGCCGCCCGGCTGGAGTCACTGGGCGCCACACCGCACCGCGGCTCCCTGGAAGACCTCGGCAGCCTGCGCGGCGGCGCCGAGGCCGCCGACGGCGTTCTGCACATGGCCTTCGGCGGCGACTTCGCCGACCCCGACGACCTGGAGCGGCGCGACCGGACCGCGATCGAGGCGCTCGGCCAGGCGCTGGCACATTCGGGCAAGCCGTTCGTCTCCACCTCCGGCACGCTGGTCATGCCCGGCGGCCGGGAGAGCACCGAGGAGGACGAGCCCGACACGGCCGGGATCGCGGGCTTCCGGATCCCGGGCGAGCGGGCGTGCCTGGGCTTCGCCGCCCAGGGAGTGCGCGCGAGCGTGGTGCGGCTCGCTCCGACCGTCCATGGCCCCGGGGACTACGGCTTCATCGGCATGCTCGTCGCCACCGCCCGGAAGACCGGCGTCTCGGCCTACGTCGGCGACGGAAGCAACCGGTGGCCCGCGGTCCATCGGCGCGACGCGGCCGTCCTGTTCCGGCTGGCGCTGGAGAAGGCTCCGGCGGGTGGCGTGCTGCACGGAGTGGCCGAGAGCGGCGTCCGCTTCAAGAGCATCGCGGAGGCGGTCGGCCGGGGGCTCGGCCTGCCCGCGGTCTCCCTGTCCCCTGAGGAGGCGGCCGGGCACTTCGTCAGCCCGGCCATGGCCACGTTCTACGGCTTCGACGGGCCGGTCTCCAGCTCTCGCACCCGGGAGCTGCTCGGCTGGACGCCCGCCCATCCGACCCTGCTCGAGGATGTGGAGCACGGCGACTACCTCGCCGCACCGGCCGCCTGACGCCTGCGGCGGGCTGTTCCCCTCCCCGCCCCTTCCACAGCATCGATATGCGGCTCCGCCGCGTGGCTGGGGCTCCGCCCCAGACCCCGCTCCTCAAACGCCGGAGGGGCTGATTTCAGCCCGTCCGGCGATTGAGGACACGCCCGAAGGGCGTCCGGGGTCCAGGGGCGGAGCCCCAGTTTCGGGAAGGGGCGGGGAGGGGGACAGCCCGCCGCAGGCGTCACCGTTCGTCGGACAGCCCTGACGCCGCGGCGTGCGCACGCGAACGGGCCGCCGACCCCCCGGAAGGGGGAGCCGGCGGCCCGTTCGGCCGTCAATTCGGCGCGGCCCGCCGCCAAGGCGTCAGTGGCCGCCCGGGGCGCCCGCCGTGGCGGGCGGGAGGTCGGTCTGGACGCCCGGGTCGCCCGAGTCCGCCTTGTAGTCGGCGGCGGACGTCTCGTCCACGCCGTCCGGGGCCTTGACCGCCCGCAGGATCAGCGTCAGGACGACCGTGACCACCACGTTGAGCACGATGGCGGTGAGGCCGATGTAGCCGATCTCGCCGATACCGGGCACATCGGCGGTGTTGCCGAAGTGCTTCTGGGTGCCGCTCGGGGTGTCGTACGCCTTCCACGTGCCGTAGACCATGCCGACGGCCCAGCCCGCCAGCAGCGCCCAGCGGTGGAACCAGCGGGTGAACAGGCCGCCCACCAGGGCCGGGAAGGTCTGGAGGATCCAGATGCCGCCCAGCAGCTGGAAGTTGATCGCGACGGTCTTGTCCATGCCCAGCACGAAGATCAGCGCGCCGACCTTCACCAGCAGCGAGACCAGCTTGGAGACCTTGGTCTCCTCCTCGGGCGTGGCGTTCGGCCGCAGGAAGTCCTTGTAGATGTTGCGGGTGAAGAGGTTCGCCGCGGCGATCGACATGATGGCCGCCGGGACGAGCGCGCCGATGCCGATCGCGGCGAAGGCGACCCCCGCGAACCAGTCCGGGAACATGTCCTCGAAGAGCTGGGGGATGGCCAGCTGGCCGTTCTCGACCGTCACCCCGGCGGCGATGGCCATGAAGCCCAGCAGTGCCAGCAGCCCCAGCATCAGCGAGTACAGCGGCAGGATCGTGGTGTTGCGGCGGATCACCTCACGGCTGCGGCTGGAGAGCGTCGCCGTGATCGAGTGCGGATACATGAACAGGGCGAGGGCCGAGCCCAGGGCCAGCGTGCCGTACGCCCATTGCCCCTCCGCCGGGGGTGCGAGCCCGCCCGCGCCGGCCTTGGTGAACTTGTCGTTCGCCGCGCTGAAGATGTCGTCGAAGCCACCCAGCTTGATCGGGATGTAGATGATCGCCACCGCGATGACGATGTAGATCAGGGTGTCCTTGACGAACGCGATCAGCGCGGGGGCGCGCAGACCCGAGGAGTAGGTGTACGCCGCGAGCACACCGAAGGCGATCAGCAGCGGCAGGTCCTTGATGAACCAGTTGGTGTTCTCCCCGCCGCCGACGCCCATCACGTCCAGCACCGCCTGGATGCCCACCAGCTGGAGGGCGATGTACGGCATGGTGGCGAGGATGCCGGTGATCGCGACGGCCAGCGAAAGACCCTTGGAGCCGAAGCGGCCACGGACAAAGTCCGAGGTGGTGACATACCCGTGCTTATGGGACACCGACCAGAGCCGGGGCAGGAAGGTGAAGATCAGCGGGTAGACCAGGATGGTGTACGGCACCGCGAAGAACCCGGCCGCGCCGGTCGCGTAGATCGCGGCCGGGACGGCGACGAAGGTGTACGCGGTGTACAGGTCGCCGCCGAGCAGGAACCAGGTGATCCAGGTGCCGAAGCTACGGCCGCCCAGACCCCACTCGTCGAGGTTGTTGGCGTTCTCGGCGGCGCGCCAGCGTGCGGCCAGGAAGCCCATGACCGTGACGGCCACGAAGAAGAAGATGAAGACGGCGAGCGCGACGCCGTTCACTCCGCCGTTCATGCGGAGTCACCCCCCTTGCGCTCCCGCTGCTCGCGGCGGACCAGGATGTAGGCGACCGAGGTCAGCACGGCCGAGATCGGCACCCAGAGCATCTGGTACCAGTAGAAGAACGGGATCCCGATAAGGGTCGGCTCGACCTTTCCGTACGAGCCGACCCAGAGCATCCCGACAAACGGGGCGATCAGGCACAGAGCGGCCACGACGCGCGTGGGCGTCACGACCGGTCTCCTGCCGGGTGAAGCGGACGTGTCTGACATGTGGCGGGCTCCAGTCCCCTCGGCTCATCACCTGCGGCACAGTCGATCACCTGGATCACAGCTGATCATTTGTGTAATGCGCAGGAAATCTAAGCCCGGGGCCCGGCGGTCGTCACTACCCGTCCGTATATCGGTATGAGAAAGATAGCCGGTCAGCAGTATCACGGCCCGGCTCGGCCGGTGGCGCCTCTCAGTCGTTCGGCCGCTGGAGCCGGGCCACGAACTTGTAGCGGTCGCCGCGGTAGACCGACCGCACCCACTCCACCGGCTCCCCGGACGCATCCCGCGAGTGCCGCGAGAGCATCAGCATCGGCAGCCCCACGTCCGTGCCCAGCAGCCCCGCCTCGCGCGGGGTGGCCAGCGAGGTCTCGATGGTCTCCTCGGCCTCGGCCAGCCGGACGTCGTACACCTCGGCCAGGGCCGTGTAGAGCGAGGTGTACTTCACCAGGCTGCGGCGCAGCGCCGGGAAGCGCTTGGCCGACAGGTGGGTGGTCTCGATCGCCATCGGCTCACCGCTGGCCAGCCGCAGCCGCTCGATGCGCAGCACCCGCCCGCCGGCGGCGATGTCCAGCAGCCCGGAGAGCCGGTCGTCGGCGGTGACATAGCCGATGTCCAGCAGCTGGGAGGTGGGCTCCAGGCCCTGGGCCTTCATGTCCTCGGTGTACGAGGTGAGTTGCAGCGCCTGGGAGACCTTGGGCTTGGCCACGAACGTGCCCTTGCCCTGGATCCGCTCCAGACGCCCCTCGACGACCAGCTCCTGGAGTGCCTGGCGCACGGTGGTGCGCGAGGTGTCGAACTCCGCGGCCAGGGTGCGCTCCGGTGGGACCGGGGTGCCCGGTGGCAGGGTCTCGGTCATCTCCAGCAGGTGACGCTTGAGGCGGTAGTACTTCGGGACGCGCGCGGTGCGTGCCCCATTGGAGCCGTTGCCGTCGCTCTCGGCCGTCGTGGTGGCCGCCGCTGCCGCCGTTGCCCCCTCGGTGTCCATCGCGCGCCCTTCCGACTCCTGGTCCGCTGCCGTCACCGGCGTCCACCGCCGTCACCGGTCTCCTGAAGAATCCAGCGCCTCACATCGTGGCACGGTCCCGGCTCCGGGCGGTCCGTCGGTCCGGATGTCGGGAAGTGTCGGTCCGGTAACGGAGCCTCCGGTGACTCTTATACACCCTTGACACCCCAAAAGGTCTAGGCCAAGCTGCGGGCACTGGTCTGGACCATTAAACCCCTGATCCGGCCTTCTGAGGAGAGTGCTGTGAAGCGTGGGCTCATAGCGGCGACGGGTGTCGCGGCAATGCTGGTATCCGTCGCGGCCTGTGGGTCCGACGGCGATGACGACAAGGCCGGAGCGGACGGTTTCAAGGGGCAGACGCTCACCGTCTGGGCGATGGACGGCTCCACGCCGGACGGCTGGACGAAGGATGTCAAGGCCGCTTTCGAGAAGAAGACCGGCGCCAAGCTGAAGCTGGAGATCCAGCAGTGGAACGGCATTCAGCAGAAGGTGACCACCGCGCTCTCCGAGTCCGACCCGCCGGATGTGCTGGAGATCGGCAACACCCAGACCCCCGCCTACGCGCAGACCGGCGGCCTGGCCGAACTCGGTGACCTGAAGGAGTCGATCGGCGCCGACTGGCCGAAGACGATGAACGAGTCCGCGGTTTACGACGGCAAGCAGTACGCGGCGCCGTGGTTCGTGGTCAACCGGGTCGTCCTCTACAACAAGAAGATCTGGGCCGATGCCGGGCTCAAGGACACCCCCAAAACCCGTACCGAGTTCTTCCAGGACCTCGACACCATCAAGAAGAAGACCGACGCCGAACCGATCTATCTCCCGGGCCAGAACTGGTACTTCTTCGACGGGCTGACCATCGGCACCGGCGCCGACCTGGTGAAGAAGGACGGCGACAAGTGGGTCTCCAACCTCGCCGACCCCAAGGTCGGCAAGGCCATGGTCATCTACAAGCAGTACCAGTCCTTCAGCAAGGCCCCCAAGGACAAGGACGAGGCCACCCCGCAGCAGGCCGAGGTCTTCGCCAAGGGCAAGACCGGCGCCTTCATCGGCATGGGCTGGGAGGCCGCTCTCGCGATCAAGGCCAACCCGAAGATCGAGAAGGACATCGGCTACTTCACCGTCCCGGGCGAGACCGCGGGCAAGCCGGAGGGCGTCTTCCTCGGCGGCTCCAACCTCGCGATCGCCGCGGGCAGCGAGAAGCAGGAACTGGCCAAGGAGTTCCTGAAGATCGCGCTCAATGACACCCACGAGGGACAGCTCGCCAAGGAAGGCGGCGTCATCCCCAACAAGGAGTCCCTCCAGGCGCAGCTCAAGGGCAACGCCGCCGCGCAGGCGGCCGCCCCGGCCGCCGCGACCGGCGGCACCACCCCGCTGATCCCCGAATGGGCCGCGGTGGAGAACGCCCCGAACCCCGTCAAGACCTATATGACCGCCGTGCTCACCGGTAAGTCGCCCGCCGAGGCGGCCAAGTCGGTCGAGGACGAGATGAACAAGCGCCTCAGCCAGGAGCGTTGAGCCAGATGCCGGTAGCGACCGAACGCCAGGACCCCGGCCCGGCGGTGGCCGGGGTCCGCCGGGGCGGGGCACCGCCGGGGCCCCGCCGCCCGGCCCCGGGCGCCACCGGGCGCGCACGGCTGACCGGCGCCGCCCCGTACCTCCTGCTGCTGCCCGCGCTGGCGGCGACCGCGTTGCTGCTGGGCTGGCCGCTGGTCAAGGACGGCCTGCTGTCATTCCAGAACCTCAATATGCGGCAGCTGATCCAGCACCTCACCGAGTGGAACGGGGTCGACAACTACCGCGAGACGCTGACCAGCGAGGACTTCTGGCGGGTCACCCTGCGATCGGTGATCTTCACCGCGGTCAACGTGGTGCTGATCATGCTGCTGGGCACCCTGATCGGACTGCTGCTGGCCCGCCTCGGCAGCAAGATGCGGCTGCTGCTCTCGGTCGGGCTTGTGCTGACCTGGGCCATGCCAACCGTCGCCGCCACCACGGTCTTCCAGTGGCTCTTCGCCGCCCGCTTCGGGGTGGTCAACTGGGTGCTGGACGCGCTCGGCTGGCACTCCATGGCGGACTACAACTGGACCGGCGGCCAGTTCTCCACCTTCTTCGTCATCACCGTGCTGATCGTCTGGGGGTCGATCCCCTTCGTGGCGATCAACCTCTACGCCGCGACCACCACCATCCCCGGCGAGCTCTACGAGGCGGCCGCGCTCGACGGCGCCGGCGGCTGGAAGAGCTTCACCTCGGTGACCTTCCCCTTCCTCAAGCCGTTCCTGCTGGCCACGACGTTCCTCGAAGTCATCTGGGTCTTCAAGGCGTTCACCCAGGTCTTCGCGATCAACGAGGGCGGCCCCGACCGGCTCACCGAGACCCTGCCCGTCTACGCCTTCGTCGAGGGCGTCGGCAATCAGCACTACGGCATGGGCGCCGCGATCTCGCTGCTGACCATCGCGGTCCTGCTGGCGCTGACCTCCTACTACCTCCGGATCGTGCTCAGGCAAGAGGAGGACGAGCTGTGAAGCGCTCGCCGCTCGCCCGGCTGTGGCCCAACGCCACTGCCGTCGTGCTCTTTCTCGGCTTCGTGTTTCCCGTCTACTGGATGTTCACCACGGCCCTCAAGCCGACCTCGGACATCATCTCCGAGGACCCGGTGTGGTTCCCGACCGGAGCCACCCTCGAACACTTCCAGAAGGCCATGGACGCCGAGAACTTCTGGACCCTGGTGGGCAACTCGTTCACCGTCACCCTCTCGGCGGTCGGCCTCTCCCTGCTGATCGCGCTGCTCGCGTCGTTCGCCCTCGCCCGGATGCGGTTCAAGGGGCGCCGCGGCTTCCTGCTGACCTTCATGATCGCCCAGATGGCGCCCTGGGAGGTCCTGGTCATCGCCATCTACATGCTCGTGCGCGACGGCGACATGCTGAACAGCCTGCTTCCGCTCACCCTGTTCTACATGGTCATGGTGCTGCCCTTCACCATCCTCACGCTCCGCGCCTATGTGGCCGCGATCCCCAAGGAGCTGGAGGAGTCCGCGATGGTCGACGGCTGCACCCGTCCGCAGGCGTTCATCCGGGTGATCTTCCCGCTGCTCGCCCCCGGCCTGATGGCCACCTCGCTCTTCGGCTTCATCACGGCCTGGAACGAATTCCCGCTCGTGCTCATCCTGAACAAGGATCCGGGCGCCCAGACGCTTCCGCTGTGGCTGTCCAGCTTCCAGACCGCCTTCGGCGACGACTGGGGGGCCACCATGGCGGCAGCGTCGCTGTTCGCCATCCCGATCCTGCTCCTGTTCCTGTTTCTGCAACGCAAGGCGGTCGGTGGGCTCACTTCCGGCGCTGTGAAGGGATGATCCCGGTTTATGACGACCCTCGCACACGACTCCGCCACCCTCACCCGCGACGCTCTCACCGTTCTCCAGCCCGGCTTCACCGGAACCACCGCCCCCGACTGGGTGCTGCGGCGGCTCGGTGAGGGGCTCGCCTCCGTCGGCCTGTTCGGCCGGAACATCGCCACCCCCGAGCAGCTGGGCGCCCTCACCGCCCAGCTGCGCGCCGAGCGTGACGACGTCCTGGTGGCGATCGACGAGGAGGGCGGCGACGTCACCCGGCTGGAGGTGCGCACCGGCTCCTCCTTCCCCGGCAACCTGGCGCTCGGCGCCGTCGACGACCCGGAGCTGACCCGCGCCGTCGCCCGCGAGCTGGGCCGCCGCCTCGCCGAATGCGGCGTCAACCTCAACTGGGCGCCCTCCGCCGACGTCAACTCCAACCCCGACAACCCCGTCATCGGCGTGCGCTCCTTCGGCGCCGAGCCGGGGCTCGTGGCGCGGCACACCGCCGCGTACATCGAGGGCCTCCAGGGCGCCGGAGTCGCCGCCTGCACCAAGCACTTCCCCGGCCACGGCGACACCGCCGTCGACTCCCACCACGCCCTGCCGCGCATCGACGCCGGTCTCGACACCCTGACCGCCCGCGAGCTGGTGCCCTTCCGGGCCGCCGTCGCCGCCGGGACCAAGGCCGTGATGAGCGCGCACATCCTGCTGCCCGTGCTCGACCCCGACCTGCCCGCCACCCTCAGCCCCGCCGCGCTGCACGGCCTGCTGCGCCGGCCCGTGGCCGACGGCGGACTCGGCTTCGACGGGATGATCGTGACCGACGGCATGGAGATGCGGGCCATCGCCGACGCGTACGGCATCGAGCGCGGCAGCGTCCTGGCGATCGCCGCGGGCGCCGACGCCATCTGCGTGGGCGGCGGGCTCGCCGACGAGGACACCGTGCTGCGGCTGCGCGACGCGCTGGTCACCGCCGTCATCGAGGGGCGGCTGGCGGAGGAGCGGCTGGCCGAGGCGGCGGCGCGGGTGCGCGCCCTGGGGGAGTGGACGCGGCGCTCCGGAGGACCGCGCGCGGCGCACGGCATCGAGCCCGCCGCGGGGGTGGGGCTCGCCGCCGCGCGCCGTGCGCTCAGAGTCACCCCGGCCGGGACCTCGTACGAGCCGGTGACCGGGCCCGCCTACGTGGCCGCCTTCACCCCGGTGGCCAACATCGCCGTCGGCGAGGAGACCCCCTGGGGCGTCGGCGCCGAACTGGCCCGGCTGCGCCCCGGCACCGGGGCCGCCACCTACGGGCGGCAGGACGCCGACACCTTGGGCGTCCACGGCCTGATCGAAAATATGCTCGACACCGCGGGGGCCCGTAGGATCGTCGCTGTGGTCCGCGACGTCCACCGCCACCCCTGGATGGCCGACGCGCTGGACGCCCTGCTCACCGCCCGGCCGGAGACGGTCGTCGTGGAGATGGGGGTGCCCCAGGCGCCGCCCGCCGGGGCGCTGCACATCGCGACCCACGGCGCCGCCCGGGTGTGTGGACGGGCGGCCGCGGAAGTGATCGTCGGCAACGGCGCCGGTGACCACCCCGGGGACTGACCCCTCAGCCCCTCGGCCCAGCCCGGCATAGAGCCACCTGGAGGCACCCAGCATGTCCGCCACGACGACGGCCCAGCGCAGCGACCAGCCGGGCCGGATCATGTCCGGCGAGATGGCCGAGCAGCCCGCCGTGCTGCGCCGCATCCTCGACCAGGGCGCCCCGAGGATCCGCGAGGTCGCGGAGCGGATCGCCGCCCGCAACCCGCGCTTCGTCCTGCTCACCGCCCGGGGCACCTCGGACAACGCGGCGCTGTACGCCAAGTACCTGCTCGAGGTGCTGCTCGGCAAGCCGTGCGGGCTGACCTCCATGTCCACCACCACCGCGTACGGCGCGCAACCGGACCTCACCGACGTCCTGGTGATCACCGTCAGCCAGTCCGGCGGCTCCCCGGACCTGGTGGCCTCCACCGAGGCCGCCCGCGCGGCCGGTGCGATCACCCTCGCGGTGACCAACAACGCCGACTCGCCGCTCGCGGCCGTCTCCGAATTCCACATCGACGTGCTGGCCGGGCCGGAGAAGGCGCTGCCCGCGACCAAGACCTACACCGCGGAACTGCTCGCCCTCTACCTCTTCGTGGAGGGGCTGCGCGGCGGCGACGGCGCGGCCGCCAAGGTGCTGCCCGACCTCGCCCAGCAGATCCTCGACCGCCAGGACGAGGTCCGGCAGCTCGCGGCGCGCTACCGCTTCGCCGAGCGGATGGTCCTCACCTCCCGGGGCTACGGCTACCCGACCGCCAAGGAAGCCGCCCTGAAGCTGATGGAGACCAGCTACATCCCGGCGCTCTCCTACTCCGGCGCCGATCTGCTGCACGGCCCGCTGGCCATGGTCGACAACATCTCGCCGGTGATCGCCATCGTCACCGAGGGCAAGGGCGGCCAGGCGCTGCGGCCGGTCCTGGAGCGGCTGCTCGGCCGGGGCGCGGACCTCGTGGTCATCGGCAGCGCGTCGGAGGTGGAGCGGGCCTCGGCCGGGTTCGCCCTGCCGACGGACGGCGTCGCCGAGGAGGTCCAGCCGATCCTGGAGATCCTGCCGCTGCAGATGCTGGCGTACGAGGTGACGATCGCGCGCGGGCAGGACCCGGACGCGCCGCGGGCGCTGGCGAAGGTGACGGAGACCCGCTGAGACACACGGAAAGGGGCTCCTGCGGCCTTTGGGGGCGCGGGAGCCTGGGTGTGACACCCGCGGGCCGCGGCGCCAGGGCGGGACCCTCAACCCGCCCGGCACCGCAGCCCGGAGTTGCGTCGGCCGAGCGGCCGACCTGAGGATTCCCGTGCGGTCAGGGCAGAGCGCTCCGGGTTCCTCGATCCGCCCTCCTGTGCGGGGAGAGCGGAAGATCGCAGTGCTCGATATTCTGGACTAGACCACTGCTGTCTGTCCATGCTTATGCGCGAATAGGCTAATCCACCAGTGAGGGTAGGCTCACAACGTGCCCTCCATGAACGACCTCGTACGCCAGCACACCGCACTCGACGATTCCGATCTCGAGTGGCTCCACCTGCTGGTCTCGGAGTGGCAGCTGCTCTCCGACCTCTCCTTCGCCGATCTCGTGCTGTGGGTCCCCACCAGCGACGGCACCCGGTATGTCTCCGTGGCCCAGATGCGGCCGAACACCGGGCCCACCTCCTACCAGGACGACATGGTCGGCCATCTCGTCCCCCGTGGCCGCCGTCCCATGCTGGACGCCGCCCTGGACGAGGGCCGGATCGTCCGGGAGGGCGACCCCGAGTGGCGCGAGGAGGTACCGGTCCGGGTGGAGTCCATCCCGGTCCGGCGGGAGAGCCGGGTCCTCGGGGTGATCGCGCGGAACACCAATCTGCTGACCGTACGGACCCCCAGCCGGCTGGAGCTCACCTATCTCCAGAGCGCGTCCGACCTCGCCCAGATGATCGCCGCTGGATCGTTTCCGTTTCCCAACCAGCAGGTCGACATGGACGCTTCACCGCGCGCGGGCGACGGGCTGATCCGGCTCGACGCGGACGGGGTGGTCCAGTACGCGAGCCCCAACGCGCTCTCCGCCTACCACCGGCTGGGCCTCGCCGCCGATCTCGTCGGCCACCACCTGGGCAAGACCACCGCCCAACTCGCCCCGGTGCGCGGCCCGGTGGACGAGGCGCTGGTCAAACTGGCCAGCGGCTGGGCGCCCCGGGAGTTCGAGGTCGAGGGCGGCGACGGGGTCATCCAGCTGCGGGCCATTCCGCTCAAGCCCAAGGGGCTGCACATCGGCTCGCTGGTGCTGCTGCGGGACGTCACCGAACTGCGTCGCCGCGAGCGCGAGTTGATCACCAAGGACGCCACCATCCGGGAGATCCACCACCGGGTGAAGAACAACCTCCAGACGGTGGCGGCCCTGTTGCGGCTCCAGGCCCGCCGCATGGACTCGGCGCAGGGGCGGGAGGCGCTCAACGAGGCGGTGCGCAGGGTCGGCTCGATCGCCATCGTCCACGAGACCCTCTCGCAGAACCTCGACGAGCGGGTCGAGTTCGACGACATTGCCGACCGGGTGCTGGCGATGGTGGCCGAGATATCGCCCGGCAAGGTGACCGGCCGCCGCACCGGACGGTTCGGCATCCTCGACGCCGAGGTGGCCACCCCGCTGTCCATGGTCCTCACCGAGGTACTGCAGAACGCGCTGGAGCACGGCTTCGGACCGGGGGAGCAGGGCACGGTCGAGGTCTCGGCGGTGCGCGGGGGCAGCGGTGAGGAGAGCCGGCTGGCGGTGATCGTCCAGGACGACGGGTGCGGGCTGCCCGAGGGGTTCGACCCGCAGCGGGCCGGAAACCTGGGGCTTCAGATCGTCCGCACCCTGGTGGAGGGGGAGCTGGGCGGGACGTTCGACATGGTGCCCGCCCCGGAGCGCGGCACCCGGGTGATGCTGGACTTCCCGGTGGGTGCGGAGAAGCACTGATGTGCTGAGCACATCGTTGTCCGCATCGTTATCAGCACCGCCACCGGGGTTGGCATCGGGAATGTCATCGGGGTTGGCATCGGGATTGTCGTGGGCCCGGAAAGCACTGAGCCCCGGACCCATCCGGTCCGGGGCTCAAAGCTCAATTTGCTGTGCGCATCGGGGGTTCTACGCGCTGCGGCTCGGGGGCCACGGGGTGCCGGGCTTCAGGCGCTGGCGTTGCGTGCCCGGTTGCGAGCGGCACGGCGCTTCATGGCGCGGCGCTCGTCTTCGCTCATTCCACCCCAGACGCCGGAGTCCTGGCCGGACTCAAGCGCCCACTGCAGGCACTGCTCCATGACGGGGCAGCGGCGGCAGACGGCCTTGGCTTCCTCGATCTGCAGCAGCGCGGGACCGGTGTTGCCGATGGGGAAGAACAGCTCGGGGTCTTCCTCGCGGCAAACGGCGTTGTGACGCCAGTCCATGGCTGCTCCATCTCCTCGTATTGCGGGCTCGTTGCTTGTGAATGTGAACGCTTTCACGAATCCCCCCGCAAGGGCAGGGCCGCCACACCAGTTGGGGCTGGTGCGGTCCTGTGGAATGAGGAGGGGGTTCGGGCTCTCAAGGGGGCCTTTCAGAAGGCCGTCCCGATCGCCAAGAAGAGACTCGCAAACCTCGGCGACGGATACAACCCCTTCCGGAAAGTTTTTTTTGATTCCTTGGTGTCGGCTCGGTCACAGCCGTACTTCCGGTGGGTGGAGTCCAGGGTAAACGTTCGACTGGAAGGACTTTTTGCGGTCTCACTCACACAATCACACCCAGTGCACGGCGTACGCCTGTGAACGTCACGCTCGTACGCAGTCCCAGATGGTCACCGTCCATCTGGAACGGCAGTGGCGCCTGGGATTGCAAGGTGAAGTCCGTCAGATCGTGAAGCGCTACCACATGCTTGCCGCGGGGCCCGCGCTCGGGTGTCGACATCAGCAGCTGGGTCGCGTAGCGGGTCATCGCCGGCGCCGACAGCTTGGCGAGTCCCAGCACGTCGAGGGCGGTGTCGAAGGACGCCTGGGGCGCCGCGTAGACCGGGCGGTTGCCCAGAAAGGTCCACGGAGAGGTGTTGCAGACTATCGACAGCGCGAGCTCCTCGATCGGATCCTCGCCCGGCCGCCCGATGGTGATGGTGCCCTGCCGCCGGTGCGGCTCCCCCATGAACTGCCGCACCATCTGCCGTATGTAGAGCGCGTGGGTGGACCGCTTACCGCGCTCGCGCTGCTGCTCGACCCGGCCGATGACGCTCGCGTCGAAGCCGAGCCCGGCGCAGAAGGTGAACCAGCGGGCCGGGACCGACTCGTCCCGGGTGCCCGGAGTGCCGCCCGCGAGTCCGAGGCCCACGGTGCGCTCGGTGCCGTCTCTCAACGCGTCCAGCAGGGCGCCGGTCGCCTCGACGGCGTCATTGGGCAGCCCGAGGGCGCGGGCGAAGACATTGGTGGAGCCGCCGGGCACGACCGCGAGCCGGGGCAACTCCTGCGGGGCGGGGCCATGGTGCAGCAGTCCGTTGACGACCTCGTTGACGGTGCCGTCGCCGCCGAACGCCACGACCAGTTCATGAGTGCCGCCGTCGACCGCCCGCCGGGCCAGGTCGCGGGCGTGCCCCCGGTACTCCGTGGTGGCCACGTCCAGCTTGAGATCACTGGCGAGCGCGTGGAACAGAACATCCCGGGTGCGGGCACTGGTGGTGGTTGCTGCCGGGTTGACCACGAGGAGTGCGCGCATGCGCGCCAGCCTACCTATCCGGGACGACGGGCCCCAGGGGGGTAGGGTCCGGGCGCCTCGAGGACGGCTAGGCTGCTGGGGTGAGCAGTAAGAAGTCCGCTACCGCGAAGTCCGCTACCGCGAAGAAGGCGCAGAAGGCCACGGCCCGGAAGGCGACCGAGCGGAAGGCCACGGCCGGGCCGGACGCCGGGGCCGCCAAGGCGGCCGACGCCGCCGGTGCCGCCGATGTCGCCGAGGTCGCGCCCACCGGGCCCCGCCCCGCCCGGCTGACCGCCGCCGCGGTGCTGGCCGCCGCGGAGGGCGTGGTGCTGCTGGGCTTCGGCGTCTATGTACTGATCATGGGGCTGACCGGGAATCCGGAGAGCCCGCAGCAGGCGGAGATGCTCGGGGTCACCGTGCTGGCGCTGGCCCTGCTGCCGCTGCTGGCGGCCCGTGGGCTGTGGCTGCGCCGCCGCTGGAGCCGCGGGCCCGCGATGATCACCCAGCTGATGGCGCTGCCGGTGGCCTGGACGCTGCTGCAGAACGGCGGCTGGCTGATCATCATCGGAGTGGCCACCACCATCGTGGCCCTCTCCGTCCTGGCGCTGCTGATCAACCCGACGGCGACCGAGGCCCTCGGCATCGGGCCCCGCGACGCATAGCCGGTTTCGCCCTTGAGGCGTGCCCTACTGAGGCGTGCCCTACGGGCCTTGGCGCCTGCGGCGGGCTGCTCCCCTCCCCGCCCCTTCCCACAACTGGGGCTCCGCCCCAGACCCCGCTCCTCAAGCGCCGGAGGGGCTGGAAGGCGGGGCTCCGCCCCAGACCCCGCTCCTCAGGCGCCGGAGGGGCTGGAAGGCGGGGCTCAGCCCCAGACTCCGGGGTCCAGGGGCGAAGCCCTTGCCACGCGGCGGAGCCGCATATCGATGCCGTGGGAAGGGGCGGGGAGGGGAAAGGCGCCCCGAGCACCCCGTGGCGCCGCTACTCCTCGACCAGCAGCTTGTCGCGCAGCTGCGCGAGGGTGCGGGCCAGCAGCCGGGAGACGTGCATCTGGGAGATGCCGACCTCCTGCGCGATCTGCGACTGCGTCATATTGCCGAAGAAGCGCAGCAGCAGGATCTTCTTCTCGCGCGGTGGCAGATCCTCGAGCAGTGGTTTGAGGGACTCGCGGTACTCGACGCCCTCGAGCGCCTCGTCCTCCGCGCCGAGGGTGTCGGCGACCGCCGGGGACTCGTCGTCCGTGTCCGGGACGTCCAGGGACAGGGTGCTGTAGGCATTGGCGGACTCCAGCCCCTCCAGCACCTCCTCCTCGGAGATGGACAGATGCTGGGCCAGCTCATGGACGGTCGGGGCGCGGCCATGGCGCTGGGAGAGCTCCGCGGTGGCCGTGGTCAGCGACAGCCGCAGCTCTTGAAGCCGGCGCGGCACCCGCACCGCCCAGCCCTTGTCGCGGAAGTGCCGCTTGATCTCGCCCACGACCGTGGGTGTCGCATAGGTGGAGAACTCCACACCGCGGTCCGGATCGAACCGGTCCACGGACTTGATCAGCCCGATGGTGGCGACCTGGGTGAGGTCGTCCAGCGGCTCACCGCGGTTGCGGAAGCGCCGGGCCAGGTGCTCCACCAGCGGCAGATGCATACGCACGAGGTTGTTGCGCAGCTCGGCCCGCTCGGCGGAGCCCTCCGGCAGCTGTCGCAGCTCGGCGAACATCGCCCGCGCGCCACTCCGGTCCTGCGGATCGTGCTGCTGATGCACCTGTTCGTGCTGATCCATGTGGTCCGCCCGCTCTGGTCGGTCTCCTGCCGCCTCCGAGTCCGCGGGATGCGGCCGGGCCGGCGGGTGCGGGATGGCCGGGGTACCTACTCCCCGCGATGATGCAGTGCTCACGGAGCCCCCTTGTTCCGTCACGGCTGTCCGGGGCCGGCGCCGCGCTCCTTGTACAGGCTGATGCTGACCGTTCGGTCCTCGGCCACCGTCGAGTCCACCTTGCCCGCCAGTGCGGAGAGCACCGTCCAGGCGAAGGTGTCGCGCTCGGGGGCGCGACCGTCGGTGGTGGGAGCCGAGACGGTCACCTGGAGTGCGTCGTCGATCAAACGGAAGACGCAGCTCAGCACGGAGCCGGACACGGCTTGCTGCAGCAGGATCGCGCATGCCTCATCGACGGCGATACGCAGATCCTCGATTTCGTCGAGGGTGAAGTCCAAGCGGGCTGCGAGGCCGGCGGTGGCCGTCCGCAGCACCGACAGATAGGCACCCGCAGCGGGCAGCCGGACTTCCACGAAGTCCTGGGTCCCGGGCTCGCCTGCGATCTGGGACACCCTCACCTCCAAGGTGACACAAGCTGATTGAGCTGAGCTGATTGGAGCGTCGGCCCCGAACCCTTATGGTGGAGGGTGATACGGGTCGGCGCTGTATGTACTTTGGCTGCGACGCTATCGCGATCTGCGGTTCGGTGTCGCCCGGACGAAGCACGGCCCCCATCACGGGTGAACCCCGGCCCACAAGGCCGCGATATCACTCATAGTAAGCACATGAGTACGCAGCGTGGCTAGAGGGTTTGCGGTCTCAATTCGAAAGAGATGTCGCCTCACTCAGGAAATCGCTGGTCACGGCGGTGCCCATGGCCTGAGCGGCCAGCGCTCGCAGCGGCTCTCCGGAGAGCCTGCGCACCGTCCATTCGTCCATCGCCTCCGCGCCGATCGCGGCGTAGAAGCCGATCGCGGGCTCGTTCCAGTCGAGCACCGGCCATTCGAAACGGGCATATCCCCGCTCCACGCAGATCCGAGCCAGCTCGGCGAGCAGCGCCTTGCCGTGGCCGCCCCCGCGGGCCCGCGGGGTGACGTACAGGTCCTCCAGATACACGCCATGGGTGCCCGTCCAGGTGGAGAAGTTACGGAACCACAGGGCGAACCCCACCGGACCGGCGGGCCCTCCGGCGCCACCGGCCTCCTCGGCGATCAGCGCGAACACCGCGGGATGCGCCCCGAAGAGCGCCTCGCGCAGCTGCTCCTCGGTGGCCTTCGCCTCCTGCGGAGCCCGCTCGTAGTCCGCCAGCTCGCGGATCATCGCATGGATCACCGGGACGTCGGACGGCTTCGCTGATCGGATCATGTGGTGAAGGCTAGCGGGCCGCACCGACAAACGCGGCAGTCGATCTCCGACATTGCGCGGAAAACGCCAAGACCAGGGCGTCCGCGGAGCCGGGACCTCACCACGCCTCGGCATCTCACAGCACGATGAGCTGATCCACAAAGCACCAGCGCCAGTCCTCTCCCTCCTCGAAGCTGCGCATCACCGGATGGCCGGTCTCCTCGAAGTGCCGGGTGCTGTGCTGGTACGGCGAGGAGTCGCAGCAGCCCACATGTCCGCACACCAGACACTTCCGCAGCTGGACGGGGTGGCTGCCGACCGCCAGGCATTCGGGGCAGGTGTCTGACCGCGGCTCCGGTTCGGGACGCGGCAGTGCGGGAACATGCGGGCACTCGTTCATGATTGCCAGACTAAAACGCCGCGTGAGCGGAGCACATGGACGACCGTCGGGACGGCCGACGGAGACAGGGCCGGACGATGGACGTATTGCCGTTGTTGATGCTGGTCGCGGGCAGCGCGGTGGTCGCGGGCGCGGCGCGCCGGACCCCGGTGCCCGCGCCGCTGCTGCTGGTCGCGGCCGGGCTCGTCGTCTCGTACGTACCCGGGGTGCCGGACTACACGCTGGACCCGCATATCGTGCTGCCCCTGGTGCTGCCGCCGCTGCTGCACAGCGCCGCGCTGGACAGCTCGTACCTCGATCTGCGGGCCAATCTGCGGCCGATCGCGCTGCTCTCCGTCGGGTATGTGCTCTTCGCGACGGTCGCGGTCGGCGTGGTCGCCCATCTGCTGATCCCGCAGCTGCCGCTGACCGCCGCGCTCGTACTGGGCGCGGTGGTCGCGCCGCCGGACGCCGTGGCCGCCACCGCCATCGCCCGCCGGATCGGGCTGCCCTCCCGGCTCACCACGCTCCTCCAGGGCGAGTCCCTGTTCAACGACGCGACCGCGATCACCGCCTACCGGGTGGCGGTGGCCGCGGCGGTGGGGGAGGGCGTCAGCTGGGCCGAGGGCCTGCGGGAGTTCGCCTTCGCGGCCATCGGCGGCGTCGTGGTCGGTCTGATCCTGATGGTGCCGCTGCACTGGCTGCGCACCCGGCTGCGGGACGCCCTGCTGCAGAACACCCTCTCGCTGCTCATCCCCTTCGTCGCCTACGCCGTCGCCGAGCAGTTCGAGGCGTCGGGTGTGCTGGCCGTCGTGGTGGTCGGGCTCTACCTCGGACACCACTCCTGGCAGGTCGACTTCGCCACCCGGCTCCAGGAGGCGGCGGTCTGGCGCATGATCGACTTCGTTCTGGAGTCGGCGGTGTTCGCGCTGATCGGACTGCAACTGCGAGTTGTGGTGGGCGGCCTGGGGGAGTACGGGGCGGACCAGGCCGCCTGGTACGCGGCCGTCGTCTTCCTGGCCGTGGTGGCCGCCCGCTACGTCTGGGTCTTCCCGTCGACCTTCGTGCCGCGCATGCTCTTCCCCGGGATCCGCGAGCGTGAACCCGGCACCAACTGGACCGCGCCGGTGATCGTCGGCTGGGCCGGGATGCGCGGCGTGGTCTCGCTGGCCATCGCCTTCTCGATCCCGGAGACCGTGCACGGTGGCGCGCCCTTCCCGGCCCGCAACCTGATCCTCTTCCTCACCTTCACCACCGTCATCGGCACCCTGGTGATCCATGGGCTCACCCTGCCGTCCCTGATCCGGCTGCTCGGGCTGCCCGGCCGCGACCCCCACGCGGAGACCCTCGCCGAGGCCCAGGCGCAGAACACCGCGTCGCTGGCCGCCGAGCGCCGCCTGGGGGAGCTGCTCGCCGATGAGCGCAACGCCCTGCCGTCACCGCTCGCCGACCGGCTGCGCACGGTGCTGGAGCAGCGCCGCAACGCCGTGTGGGAGCGGCTGGGCGCGGTCAACGAGGTGACCGGCGAATCGGCGGACGACACCTATCGGCGGCTGGCCCGGGAGATGATCGAGGCCGAGCGGGCGGTGTTCGTGGATCTGCGGGACGCCCGGCGGATCGACGAGGAGATGCTGCGGTCGCTGCTGCGGCGGCTGGACCTGGAGGAGGCGGCGCTCTACCGGGAGGGGGCCACGGAGGACGGAGCCTGAGCCCCGGCCCCTCCGCGGCCGCCCGCCGCATCCGGCGCCAGGGGGTGTCCTACTTGAGCTGTTCGCGGATCCGGTCGCGCATCGAGGCCATGGTGAAGCCGCGCGGGTCCACCTTGCCCGGCTGCCATTCGAGGTGGCCGATCACCGAGCGCTCGGTCCAGCCGTGGTGGCGGCACACGGCCGCCGCGGCCCGCGCGATCGCGTCCAGCTGGGCCTCGGGCCACGGGTCCTCGCCGTCGCCCAGGTTCTCGCATTCGAAGCCGTAGAAGGCGCGGTTCCCATCGGTGTTGGCCTCGTTGTCCGACGGGAGGGCCTTCTCGGCGATCACCGCCCGCAGGACGTCGTCGTCGCCCAGCCCGGCGTGGTTGGCGCGGCCGTAGCCGACCAGATGGACTCCGCCGTCCTTGGCGATCACGCCGTGGCACAGCGGGCCGGGCAGCCCCTCGAAGCCGTCCCGGCAGATCTCCACGGTCTCCTCGGTGCCGGAGGTGACGGTGTGGTGGATCATCACCCCGTGCACCGGGCCCCACGGCCCCTTGTGGTTCCGGTTGTGGTTCCGCCAGTCGCCGACCTGCGTCACCTGTAAGCCCTCGTTCTTCAGTGCCGCCAGGAAGTCCCCCGCGGACATGGGTGAGGCCATGCCCCGCCTCCGTTCTGGTCCTGAGGCGGGCCCCGGTCGCGGCCCGCCTCGTTCACTCGCTTGCTTACCCGCCGCACACCCATAAACACATGGGGTGATGAATGACGGGGGGCGCGTTATCGTGCGGACCGGTTCATCCGTACGACCTCGCAACAGGAGACGCACCGCGCCCATGGACTACCAGGCAGTGCTGGAGGAGGTCGCGGCCCATGTGCGGCCGCAGATCGGCCGGGGTCGGGTGGCCCAGTACATCCCGGCGCTCGCCTCGGTGGATGCGGACCGCTTCGGGATCGCCCTCGCCGACGACGGCGGCCGGGTCACCGGGGTCGGCGAGTGGGAGCACCGGCTGGTCCGTCTTTTAGGGGGCGTCCGGCGGGTGGTGGCGCCTGCGGCGGGCTTGTTCCCCACCCCGCCCCTTCCCGAAACTGGGGCTCCGCCCCAGGCCCCGAAACTGGGGCTGCGCCCCTTTCCGCGGCATCGACATGCTTCCGCCGCGTGGCGGGGCTTCGGTCCAGGCCCCGGGGTCCGGGGGCGGAGCCCCTGGTGACGGTGCGGGGAGGGCCCTTGCCCCGGCCGTGGGTCAGGCGGTGTCCGGCGGTGTCCGGTAGGTCGTGGCGCTTGCGGTGGGTTGAGCATTGTTCGGCTCTGCCGCGGGCTTCGGGATCCTGGGCTTTGGGGTCTGGGGGCGGAGCCCCTGGCGACGGTGCGGGGAGGGCCCTTGCCCCGGCCGTGGGTCAGGCGGTGTCCGGCGGTGTCCGGTAGGTCGTGGTGCTTGCGGTGGGTTGAGAATTGTTCGGCTCTGCCGCGGGCTTCGCGGTCCTGGGCCTCGGGGTCCAGGGGCCGAGCCCCTGGTAGCGGGAAGGGGCGGGGAGGGGAAAGCATCGAGCGCGGACGGCGCGCCCGTGGAGGTGGCGCGAGGCCTGGCGTGGCGGGAGCATGGAGGGTAGTGGTGGTGAGCAGGAGGTGTACCGCCATGCAGCACGAGATGCGCGCCGAATACGAGGAGGGCAGCTCCGGGCGGGTCGCGGGCGCGCCGGTCAAGATCTGGCACATGGTCCGCGGGAACGGAACGACCGCGATGTGCGGGCGGGAGCTGGACCCGGACGCCGAGACCCAGGCCGCCGACCTGTGGGCCACGGGTGACGCGGGGCCCTTCTGCCACTCCTGCGGCGCGATGTATCTGCGCGAGGTCCCTTGAGCGCCTTGAGCGAGTACCGGGAGCGGAGGGCGCTGATCGGCCACGGCGCCGTGGTGTGGACCCGTACGGCCGGCACCGGGCCGCAGCGGGTGCTCCCCGACGGCTGCACGGACCTGATCTGGAGCGAGGCGGGACCGGGGCCGGACGGCGAGCTGCTGGTCGCCGGGCCGGACACCCACGCGCACCTGGCCCCCGGCGCGCCGGGCACCCGCGCGGTGGGGCTGCGGTTCGCGCCCGGCACCGGCCCTGCCGTACTGGGCGTACCGGCGCATGAACTCCGCGATCTGCGGGTGCCCTTGGCCGCGCTCTGGCCGGGCGCGGAGGTCCGGCGGCTGGCCGAGCGGATCGCCACCGGGCAGACGGCGACGGCCGCGGGGCGCCTTCTGGAGGAGGCGGCCTTCGGACGGCTACGGACGGCGGAACCGCCCGATCCGGTGCTCGCCGCGATTGTCGCGGCGGCCTCGCGCGGGTCGGGAGTGGCCGGGATCGCCGCCGACGTGGGCCTGGGGGAGCGGCAGCTGCACCGCCGCTCCCTCGCCGCGTTCGGCTACGGCCCCAAGACGCTGGGCCGGGTGCTCCGGCTGAACCGGGCCCTGGACCTGGCGCGCACCGGCCTCCCCTTCGCGGAGGTCGCGGCCACGGCGGGCTACGCCGACCAGGCCCATCTCGCCCGCGACGTCAGGGCGCTGGCGGGAGTGCCCCTGGGACGGCTGCTCAGGGTGCCGTAGGGCTTTCGGCTCATGCGGCTGAGCGGCCGGGGACAGGTCCCAGCGATGGCCGGGGCAGAACCGAGCCCCTAAAGAACCGAGCCCCTAAGAGAACAGGTCGATGCCGTTGCCGTCGGGGTCGAGGACCGTGGCGTAGCGCTGGCCCCAGGGCGCGTCGAACGGCTCGAGCTTGCCGCGTACCCCCGCCCCCACGAGGTCCTGGTAGGTCTTGTCCACGTCGGCCGGGCTGTCGCAGGCGAAGGCGAGCCCCACCTGGTGGGAGCCGCTCGGCGGCGTCCACTCCGGTTCGAAGGAGCGCACCGTCGCGACGGTGTCCCACATCAGCCGCACGCCGCCGGGCAGGGCGGCCTCGACGTGGGGCTGGGTGTCGGCGTCGGCGGGGATGTCGAGGCCGAGAAGGCGGTAGAAGGCGAGGGAGGCGGCCATGTCGGCGACGACCAGGCCGATGGCGTCGAATCGTGCTGTCATACGGGCAGCGTAGGGAGCGCCTGGGCGGCCGGTCTTGAACGAATCGGACGTCTCTGCCGAGGGCGGGCCGGGGCGGCCGGGGGGACCCTCCGGGGACCCTCACGGGCAGTGGATGACCTGGCCCGCGTACGACAGGTTGCCGCCGAAGCCGAAGAGCAGCACCGGGGCGCCGGAGGGCACCTCGCCGCGCTCGACCAGCTTGGAGAGGGCGAGCGGAATGCTGGCCGCCGAGGTGTTGCCGGACTCCACCACATCGCGGGCGATCACCGCGTTGACCGCGCCCAGCTTGCGCGCGACCGGTTCGATGATCCGCAGATTGGCCTGGTGCAGTACGACACCGGCCAGGTCCTCCGGGGAGAGCCCGGCCCGTTCGCACACCTCCCGCGCGATCGGCGGCAGATGGGTGGTGGCCCAGCGGTAGACGGTCTGGCCCTCCTGCGCGAACCGGGGCGGTGTGCCCTCGATGCGGACCGCGCCGCCCATCTCCGGGACCGAGCCCCACACCACGGGGCCGACACCCGGCCGCTCGGCGGCCACCACCACGGCCGCGCCCGCGCCGTCGCCGGTCAGCACGCAGGTGGAGCGGTCGGTCCAGTCGGTGGCCGCGCTGAACTTCTCCGCGCCGATCACCAGGGCCGCGGTGGCCGCCCCGGCCCGGATGGTGTGGTCGGCGGTGGCGAGGGCGTGGGTGAAGCCCGCGCACACCACATTGAGGTCCATGGTGGCGGGGTGGGCCAGCCCGAGCCGGGCGGCGACCCGGGCCGCCATGTTGGGGCTGCGGTCGATCGCCGTGCACGTGGCGACGAGCACGAGGTCGATGTCGGAGAGGGCGAGCCCGCTGTTGGCCAGCGCCTTGGCGGCGGCCGCCGCGGCCATCTCGTCGACCGTCTCGTCGGCGCGGGCGAGATGGCGGGTGCGGATACCCACCCGGCTGCGGATCCACTCGTCGCTGGTGTCGACCATGGCCGCGAGGTCGTCGTTGTCGAGCACCTTCGCGGGCTGGTAGTGGCCGAGCGCCAGTACGTGCGAGCCGGTCATCGGTCATCCCCTTAGCGCCAGTGTCGACGTGTCCGCGCAATTCTGCGGAGATCTCGACGGACAGTCTGCGGTGTGTCCAGTCTTGAGCGGAGCAGACGTGCCGTGCGCTCGGGTTACTCACCAATCTTGGGCGCCAAGATCTGGAGTTTCCGGCCTTTCCCCGGCGGGTGCCGGGTGTTGTGGCGGAAGGGAATGACCTCTGACCGCGGCTCAGGAGAGCCGACTCAGGGCCGTCGGCTCAGGAGAGCTGGCCGTCGTAATCCGGGAGTTTGAAGGACTTCTCGGCGTGGCCACCGGTGATGTCGGTGGGGCTGTTGCCGATGTTGGCGATGATCGTGTAGCCGTTCCTCTCGATCTCCGCCCGCTTGGCGGTCTTGTACTCCGCCACGTCCTGGAAGAGGTCCGGCAGATGACGTACGTACAGACCGGCCACCGAGTAGCCGGCCTTCTCCAGGTTGTACTCGGTGGGCAGGTAGATGATGCCGGGGCGCGCGGTGACGAAGAAGATGGCCACACCGCGGTCGTGGGCGTACTGGGCGAGCCTCAGCACCGGCTCGACGGCGGGCTGGGGGTAGCTGAAGCCGAAGTCCGTCTCCAGCGAGGTGTTGTCGATGTCCAGGACGATGGCCTGCTTCTCGCCCGAGGGGTCGGCGGTGCGCTCCTCGATGTACGGGCGGGCCTGCTCATCGACGATGGCGCGAACATCGCGCTGCCAGGTCTCGTAGTCGACCTCCTCGGCGGCGGTGCCGCTCGACGGCGCCGCCGTGGTCGCCGTGGTCGCCGTGATGCCGGTGGTACCGGTGGCACCGGTGGTGCTGCCGGGCGTGGCGGCGGTCGCCGTGGTGGCCGTTCCGCCGACGCCGATGGCGAGGGCGAGGACCACCGTCGTCATGCCGAGCCGCCGTGATCGCACGCGTCCTGCTGTCATCGGTCACTTCCTTCGCGTCGAGGCGTTGCCGGGTGGCATGTTCACGGCTGCCGGTGGACATGAGAAGACCTCTGCTTTACCGGCGAGTAACGGTTTGCGGCCGAGGGGCCTTAATAGGCCAACGACACGTGCCGGGCCGTTCGTTGACTGGTCAGCCGGTAGATGGGTATGTCATCTACTGAAGGGCCGGCCTGGACCCCGGCGATGACCGGCGTGGCCGCGGGCTCCGGTGTCGCGCGCCTCCACCAGGTCAAGGAGGCTTGCATGTTCGATGATCGGCCCGCCTTCGGCGTCCGTGTCCACGCGCTCGGCGGCGTCACCGTCGCCGAGGTCGCGGGAGAGCTGGACATCTTCGCCGCGGGGCGGATCGTGGCTCGGCTCGATTCCCTCGTTCAGGTGCGGTGCCCGGATCTGATCCTGGACCTACGACCGGTCACGTTCCTGGATTGTGCTGGATTGTCGTTACTGTGCCGGTTGCGCAACCGCGTGCTGGAGCGGGACGGGCGGCTGCGGCTCGTCATCGGCGATCCGCGCTTTCTGCGGCTGCTGCGCATGGTCCGGCTGGACGACGCCTTCGAGGTACTGGAAGATCTGACTCCGGCGATCGCGGGCGCGGCGGGTCCGATGGCCGGAGGGGGCGGAGGGGGCGGTGACGCCCTCGCGTAGGCTGTATCTGACCAAGTGTCAATAGTAAGAACCGAAATTCACTCGGACGAGCGGTCTTTACCGGCGGAATGCTGCGTCCCTCCCTCTGTAACCGGGGGTCACCCCCTTACGCTCGCGGGACGTCGCCTGAGGACCCGGCGGATTTCGCACCCGATGCCCGACCCTGCCCGCTTCCGGGACCTGACGAAGGTGAGAGGGGGCAGTGTGCCGTTCCGAGGGGATATCGCGATGATGCAGCAAGGCGCTCCCCGTGATGCGCCGATGCCGATGGATCGCGGTGCTCAGAACGCCGCGCGGGAGCCCGCGAGCGAGGGTCCGGCCGATGACGTCGTTCCTCGGGCCCGTACGTACCGGGTCGGCGGGTACACCGTCGTGGAGCTCCACGGTGAGATCGACATCGCCGGGGTGGAAGGCGTGGGACCGGCGCTGGACGCGGCCACGGCCGGGGACCGGCCCGCGGTGATCGTGGACTTACGCCCGACCGCCTTCTTCGACTGCTCGGGCCTGGGGCTGCTGTGCCGGGCCCATCGGCGTGTGCGGGAGCGGGGCGGGCGGATGCGGCTGGTCTGCGACGACGCCTTGATCCTCCGCACGCTGCGGGCGGGGCGGATGCTCGATGTGCTCGAGCCGGTGGCCACGCTGGACGAGGCGCTGGGCGAGGAGGCGGGCTAGGGGTGTCCGGCGGGGCTTGGCGCCTGCGACGGGCCGCTCCCCTCCCCACCCCGCGCCTGCGGCGGGCCGCTCCCCTCCCCTCCCCACCCCTTCCCGGCACCTGACGATATGCGGCTCCGCCGCGTGCGGGGCTCCGCCCCGGACCCCGGGGTCCAGGGGCGGAACTCCTGCGCCGGACGCCCTGCAGGGCGCGCTAGGGCCGGCGGTCCTGGGGCGGGGGAGGGGGCGCGCGATGGCCTCGGTGCTGCCGCCCGCGGCCCCAGGCGCGATGGCGGGCCCGCCCGCCGCCCGGGAGGGTCTCGTGGCTCTCGGGGGACATGCGGTTGCCGTTCTGGACATTGGTCCGGTGGATCAGCAGGGCGCCCACGGCGATCAGCGCGAGGATGACGACCACGGTGATCAGCGTCTCCATGGTGCTCACTCCCTGGGACCGGGGCCCACAGCTGGAGGGAATCCGGCCGGTTTGTGCGAAATGCTCCTGGTGCCTATACGGTACCTCCGGCCGGAGGCGGCGTCGCTTCCCGTGACCACCGGGGCCGCGCGGGCCCAGGTGTCGGCTCCGTCGCGTGGTGTGCCGGACACCCCGTAAGCGTCCGCACACGCCGAGCGCCCGCACCCGGCGTCGGGAACCGGGTGCGGGCGGTCAGGCCCTGATCCAGCGGATCAGTGGGTTCGGCGGTCTCAGTGGGTCTTGGCCAGCTGCTTCTCGAGCTTGGCCAGGCCATTGGCCCAGAGCTGGTTGACGCGGCTGATCTCGGCCTGGTTCGGCTGCGAGTTGGTGCAGGACGTGCCGGGGCCGCCGCCGGACATCAGCTCGCTGCACGGACCCTCGTAGTGGTCCGGCAGACCCAGCACATGGCCGGTCTCGTGCGCGGTGACCCGGGTCGAGTCGTACTCCTGGTTCTGGGCGTAGTCCAGGAAGACATAGCCGCTGCCGTGCCCGTCGGTGCTCGCGTACGAGCCCCGGGGGTCATTGCCCTCGCGGTAGGTGAAGTCCGCGCTGCTGCCCTCCTGGAGCTTCACGTTGCTCACCGCGGAGTTCCAGATCTGGGCGGAGCGGGATATCACCGACTGGAAGGTCGGGGCCTGGCTCGCGTTGTAGGTCACGGTGACGGCCGCCGTCGCACTGTGCGACTTCGCCTTCTTCTCCAGCGCCGACTTCATGACGGCCTTGATGAAGGCGTCGGTGTCGGCCCGCTCCTCGCCGCTCGCCGTGTAGGCGGCGGCCGCGGCACCGCGCTGGGCCGTGGAGTGGTCGGGCGTGGCCGCGGACGCGGGCATGGCGGACAGGGACACCGCCAGGCCGAGGCCGATCGTCGCGGACAGCGCCAGCTTGGGGAGTGACATGTGGGGGGCTCCTCATCGTCCTCGGGCCCCGGTCGCCGTGTGGGGTGGCGGCCGGGGCCGTGGGATGAACTCTTGGCTGACGCAGAGTCTTGAGGAGAACCGGCCGTACGCGGAGATATCAACTGGTGATAGGACGAAGGCATATCCCCCGCCGGGTGTTCAGGCCCCGGCCGATGACCGGCGTTTGACACCCCGTTGACCCGTGTTTGACCACCGATTGATCGTTTCCGGTATGGGTTGGCGGGATTTCAGAGTCTGGTGTGACGGACAAGTGCGCAGTTATGCTCCCGCCGTGGAGCTCGAGGTGAGGCACCTCCGTGCACTGTGCGCCATAGCCGACACCGGCAGCCTACGGAAGGCGGCGCGTCAACTGGGCATGACCCAGCCGTCCTTGACGACCCAGCTCCGGCGGATCGAGAACACCGTCGGCGGCCGGCTGTTCTCGCGGGAGGTCACCGGCAGTCGGCCGACCCCGCTGGGCCGGTCGGTGCTGTGCCGCGCCCGGCCGATCGTGGCCGAGATGAACGCGCTCGTCAGCGAGGTCCGGCTGGAGGCGGGGCAGACCGCCGACGCCCGGCTGCGCATCGGCAGCACGGGCAGCCGGGCCGTGGTCGGCTGGCTGCGCAGGCTCCGCGCCCGCTACCCGGACGCGGACACCACCATCCACATCGACGTCTCCGCCAACGCGCTGCTGCAGATGGTCGCCGCCAACCAGCTGGACGTCGCCTTCGTCCACGAGGTCGAGGGCGCGCCGCTGCGGGTGCCCGAGGGCGTGGAGCGCCGGGTGCTCGTGGAGCGGGAGCCGCAGTTCGTGGCGCTGGCCGAAACCCATCCGGCCGCCGCGCGGCCCGTGGTGCGGCTTCCCGAGCTCGCCGCCGACCAGTGGATGGTGGACCCCAGCGTGGACGGCGAGGGACCCGGGCTGCGCCGGGTGCTGGCCGCCGCCGGGCTCAATCCGAGGGTGGTCTACGGGGACTATCTGACCGCCGCCGATCTGGTCGCCTCGGGCGAGGTGGTCACCCCCTGCCAGCCCACCGCCCGGTCCCGCCAGGGCGTGGCGGTCCGCCCGCTGCACGGGGATCCGCTGACGGTCCGGCTGTTCCTGGCCTCACGGGCGGTCCCGGCGGCCCGTACCGGCGCCGACGGATTCGCTCCGGACCCGGGGGCCCGTACCGGCGCCGATGGTTCCGCTCCGGACCCGGGGGCCCGTACCGGTGGCACCGAATCCGCCCCGGACATGGCGGCCCGTACCGCCGCCATCGAACCCGCCCCGGACCCGGTGTCCGGTGTGCCCGTCGACGTCGATGCCACGGCATCCGGTGCGCCCCTCGATGTGGACGCCCTCTTCGGCGACCTGGCGGACGCGTACTTCGAGATCGCCTGGGCGAGCGTCGCGTACCGCCAGTGGCTGGTCCGCAACGAGAGCCCGCTGCTGCGCCTTCAGGAGCCCCCGACCCGCGACGAACTCGACATCCTGGGGCTCGCCGGCCCCGCCGAGGTCTCGTAGCCCCGAATTCGTAGCCCCGAATTCGTAGCTTCGACGGGGTGGCGAGCGATGACTTTCGCTCCGCCGGGCGGTCCAAGCACATGGGACCGCACCGGACCGCCACGCCATGCGAGGAGCGAACAGATGATCACCGAGCACGAACCGCAGACCGCGCTGGACACCCGTTTCAGCAGCCCGGACGCCACCGCCATCGCCTGGCCGGAGGGGCGTGCGGGGCTGGCGGCCGCGGAGCTCTACTGGCTGTCCACGGTCCGCCGGGACGGCCGCCCCCACGTCACCCCGCTCATCGCCGTCTGGCTCGACGGCGCGCTCTGCTTCTGCACCGGCCCCGCCGAGCAGAAGGCCCGCAACCTCGCGCACAATCCGCGCTGCGCCCTCACCACGGGTGCGGGGGTGCTGCGCGAGGGTCTTGACCTGGTGGTCGAGGGCGCGGCCGAGCCGGTGCGGGACGACGCCACGCTGCGGCGGATCGCCGCGGCGTACGTGGAGAAGTACGGCGAGGAGTGGACCTTCCAGGTGCGCGACGGCGCCTTCCACCACGAGGGCCATGAGGCCCTGGTCTTCCGGGTCGCCCCGGCCACTGCGTTCGGCTTCCGCAAGGGCGAGTACGGCCAGACGCGCTGGCGCTTCTGACGCCTACGGAGGCCCCTGGGCCGTTCAGTCCCGTCAGTCCCGTGCGTCCCGTGGGTCCTGTCAGCCCCGTCAGTCCAGGTTGAGCAGCCCGCCGGGCAGCCCCACCGGCAGCGTCTGCTCCGACCAGATCGTCTTGCCCTCGGCGGTCTGGCGGCTTCCCCAGCGCTGGCTGAGCCGCGCGACCAGCAGCAGCCCGCGGCCGCCCTCGTCGAAGGTGCGGGCGCGGCGCATATGCGGAGCGGTGCTGGAGGAGTCGGTGACCTCGCAGATCAGCGAGTGGTCATGGATCAGCCGCAGCTGGATGGGCGGGACGGCGTGCCGGATGGCGTTGGTGACCAGTTCGCTGACGACCAGCTCGGTGGTGAAGACGGCCTCGTCGAGCCCCCATTCGGTCAGCCGCTCCGTCACGTTCCGGCGGGACCGCGCCACCCACGCCGGGTCGGCGGGCACGTCCCAGGTGGCCACGTGCGCCGCGTCCAGGGCACGGGTGCGGGCGAGCAGCAGCGCGACGTCGTCCAGCACGCCCTCGCCCGGGAGAAGCGTCCGCAGTACGGCGTCGCAGGTGCCGCTCAGGGAGGCGCAGGGGTGGGCCAGCGCGTCGGCCAGCAGCAGACGCCCCTCGTCCACATCGCGGTCCCATTCCCCCATCAGCCCGTTGGTGTAGAGGGCGAGCACGGCGTCCTCGGGCAGCTCGGTCTCCATCGCCTCGAAGGGCAGCCCGCCGACCCCCAGCGGCGGTCCGGGCGGCACCGGCAGGAACTCCACGGAGCCGTCGGGCCTGGCCAGCGCCGGGGCGGGATGCCCGGCCGCGGCCAGTGAGCAGTGGTGCGAGACCGGGTCGTAGACCGCGTACAGACAGGTGGCCCCCACATCGCCGGTGGCCTCCTCGGCCCCGGTCTCCGCGGCCAGGTGGATCACCAGGTCGTCGAGGTGGGTGAGCAGCTCGTCCGGCGGCAGATCGACGTCGGCGAGGGTACGGACCGCCGTCCGCAGCCGGCCCATGGTGGCCGACGCCTGGATGCCGTGGCCGACCACATCGCCCACCACCAGCGCGACCCGTGCCCCGGAGAGCGGGATGACGTCGAACCAGTCCCCGCCCGCGCCCGCGTACGGGCCCGCGGGCAGATAGCGGGAGGCGACCTCGACGGCCGGCGGCTGGGGGAGGGTCTGCGGCAGCAGGCTGCGCTGCAGGGCCAGGGCGGTGTTGCGCTCCCGGGTGAAGCGGCGGGCGTTGTCCACACAGACGGCGGCCCGGGTGGTGATCTCCTCGGCCAGCACCACATCGTCCTGGGTGAACGCCTCGGGGGTGCGGTGGCGGGCGAACACGGCCACTCCGAGCGTCGTCCCCCGCGCCCGGATCGGCACCGACATGATCGAGTGGACGCCGAACCGCCGGATCGCCTCGGCGCGCTCGGGCTTCAGCGCCCCCCACTTGGCGATCGAGGGGTCGGAGGACGTGTGGATGATGGGACGCCCCGCCACCAGGCATTCGGCCATCGGTGAGACCTTCGGGTAGGTGTCCACCTTCCCCACCGGCACCACGGACTCCGGGCATCCCTCGTAAATGGACTGCCGGGCGGCGCGGCGCAGCACGACGGGGTCGGTGAGCGGCCCGGACGGCAGCTCCTCGGCCTGGGTCAGCCGGTCCAGCAGGTCGATGCTGGTGTAGTCGGCCAGCCGCGGTACGCAGACGTCGGCGAGCTCCTGCGCGGTGTGGTCGATGTCGAGGGTGGAGCCGATCCGTTCACTGGCCGCGCTCAGCAGCAGCAGCCGCTGGCGGGCCAGATACTGATCGGTGATGTCGTGCGCCGCCATGCAGACCGCGTACACCCGCCCGTCCCTCGCCTGTAGCGGGGCGAACCGGGCCGACCAGGCCCGCTCCTTGACCTCGCCGCTTCCGGTGCGCAGATACGTCTCCACCTCGCGCGGCTCGCCGGTGGTCAGCACATGGCGCATGGCCGCTTCGAGCTGTTCGCTCTGGAGCTTGCCCTTGATCTCCGACAGCCGCAGACCGCGGATCTCCGCCTCGGGGAGGCCGGTGACGCGGGCCATCTCGGCGTTCACCTTGCGCAGCCGCATATCGGCGTCGTAGATCGCCATCGGGCAGGGCGACTGGGTGTAGGCCCATTGCATCAGCGCGTCGTTCCACGACTCGGGGGGCTGCTCCGCGCGGGGTGCCGCGGTCACCAGCAGCCAGTCGCCCTCCGGCCGTCTGCGGTGCGCCAGCAGTGGTACGGACACCTCGCGGCCGTCCCGGTGGCGTAGCGCCACGATTCCGTGCCACCGGGTCAGCCGGGTGCGGGCATGGCGGGCCTCGGCGCCCGTCGCGCGGCCCGGATCGGCCAGCAGCTCGGCGGCGGGCCGCCCCACGACATCGGGGGACGGATGCCCGAGCAGTCGACGGGCGCCCTCGTTCCAGCTGGTCAGCGTCCCATCATCGCTGACGGTGGCTCGTGCTGTATCCGCTTCGTCGAAGCCGCCCCGCTCCCGCGCGGAGCCGCTGTCGTGGCGCTTCATCCTCGCCATCCCTCCGGGGACGGCACCGGGTCCGTCCACCAGGGCTCCCTTCCAGCCTGGTCCACTCCGGTCCGGGCATCAACCACGGCCCGGAGCCCGGAGCGGACGCCGCCACTCCCCCTCCTCGGGGAGCGCGCGGGTCAGACCACCGCGGGCCGCGCGGGCCGCAGATGGTGCCCGGCCCACTCGGCGAAGCTCGTGAGCGGGAGGCCGAGGGCGCGTGCGAACTCGGGGCGGGCGGGCTGGTCGACCGCGTTCAGCCATCCGTGCCCGAGGCCCCACTGCGGCATCCCGGCGGCGAGCGCCTCGTCCACGGTCATCGACGGGGCGGTCAGCTCGGTGCCCGTGACCTCGGAGAGGACCTCGGCGACCCGGGTCATGGTCATGTGGTCGCCCGCCAGTTCCAGCTCGATCTGGTGGAATCGCTCGGGCTCTGCGATGGCCGCGGCGGCCGACGTGCCGATGTCGGCGACGGCGATGAGGGAGAGCTCGGTGCCGGGCTCGAGGATGGTGGCCAGGCCGCCCTCGGGTCCGTTCGGGAGCAGGGACAGGAAGTTCTCCATGAAGAAGGCGGGCTTGAGGAGCGTCCAGTGGCGGAAACCCGCCTCCCGGATCCGGTCCTGGAGGCCGCTCTTGGCCGCGAAGTAGTGCTCCAACGCCGTCCAGCGGCCCTCCGCCCAGCCGGGCGCGGTGTGGTGCTGCCCGGCACCGGAGACGGAGGTGTGCACGAACTGCGCCACCCCCGCGTCCCGCGCGGCCTCGATCAGGTTGCGCCCCTGGACCCACTCGGAGTCGCCCTGGAGATCGTTCATATCGGGCATCTGGATCGAGAAGACGGCACGCGCCCCCTCGGCGGCCCGCCGCACCGAGTCGAGGTCGAGCAGATCGCCGGTGACCAGCTCGGCGCCGAGCGCCGCCACGGCCTTGGCCCGCTCACCGGCCGGATCGCGGACCAGGGCCCGCACCGGAACGCCCGCCGAGAGCAGGGCGCGGGCGGTGGCGCCGCCCTGCTGTCCGGTGGCACCGGTGACGAGGACGGGGGCGGACATCGGGGATTCCACGGTCATGCTGCGCTCCTCGGGCAGAAAGGCATCGACTCATCGACAAGTCGACTGGGTAAATTAAACGGCGGGCCCCGCCACTTACGACTCGGTACGATACGGAGGGCCCCGCCACTTAGCAACCCGGAGGTGACGCCATGCCCGCCCAGCGCGCGGACGCCCGGCGCAACTACGCGCGCATCCTCGCCGTCGCCGAGGAGGAGGTCGCCACGCACGGCGCCGACGCCTCCCTGGAGCAGATCGCCCGCACCGCCGGAGTCGGCTCGGCCACCGTCCGCCGCCACTTCCCCACCCGGCACGCCCTGCTGGAAGCGGTCTTCCGCGGGCGCATCGAAACCCTGGCCACCCGCGCTCGCGAACTCGCGGAGTCGGACGACGTACGGGCCGCCCTGCTGGACTGGCTGGGCGCCCTCACCGTCTACTCCGCCACGGTGCAGGGCCTGGCCACCGCGCTCCTACGGGACGGGGAACTCGACCCGGAACACGCGAACCCCTGCGTGAACCCCCTCGCCGAGGCGGGCGAGCCCCTGCTGCGACGAGCCGAGCGGGCCGGTGCGGTGGCCCCCGGCGTGACCCCGGTCGACCTGGTCACCCTGATCGCCGGCATCGCCCTGGCCACCCAACACCACCCCGACCCCGCCGCCGAGGCGACCCGACTGCTGCACCTGACCGTGGCGGGCATCAGCCCGCGGGCGTAGCGATGGCAACTGGAGATTCTGGTCACGGCGCGAGAAGTTCGATCTCGATGGCGAGGGCACCGAGGGCTTCCTTCCCGGGAGGGTAGATGGCGCGGATGTTGGCGAGCTGCGCGTCGCGGGTGGCGGTCGGGTTGACGTTGGCCGGCCCCTCGCCGTCGAGCAGGCCCTCGAAGTCGGCGTACCCGGTGACCCGCAGAACCTTCACGTCGCAGGTCTCGTCGGTGCCCTTGACGCGGAAGCGGATGGTGTCGCCGGGGGCGAGGTCGGCGAGGTGCGGGTATGTCACCCGCACCTCGATGGTCTTGGCGCCCGCGGCGACGAGGTCGAAGTACTGGCGGTAGAGGTTGAGCTCGCGGACGCGGGCGGTGGCGTCGGTCACGGGGCGGGGACGCTCCTGATGGCTGGTGCGGTCGTCATGCGGCCGATCTCGGCCGCTGAGTACGACCGGAGGAAGTGGCGCGGGTCCGACAGCAAGGTATCGGCCAGGGACAGCAGTTGCTCGGCGTACTCCGTGGTGGTGCCGGGCCATTTCCGGGTGTCGAGCATCCACTCGGCGGTGCCGTCGGGCGCGGGCATCTCCCGGCACGGTGCGTTCGAAATCCACTGCAAGGGCGGTGTGCTCGTCTGCCGGCGCTGATCCGCCCACATCACGCGATGGATCCATGCCGGGCCGAAAGAAGACCGCACCCGGGCCGCTCGGGGCGGCTCGGGTGCGGTCTCGTGGTGCTGAGGAAGGGCGGGGTCAGCCCTTCTTGGTCTCCCAGAAGATCTTGTCGATCTGGGCGATGTAGTCCAGGGCCTTCTGCCCCGTGGCCGGGTCGGTCGAGCCCTTGGCCGCGCTCAGGGCCTTGAGGGTGTCGTTGACCAGCTGGTGCAGCTCGGGGTACTTCTCGAAGTGCGGGGGCTTGAAGTAGTCGCTCCACAGCACCGAGACATGGTGCTTGGCGAGCTCCGCGCGCTCCTCCTTGATGGTGGTGGCACGGGCGCGGAAGTGCGGGTCCTCGTTGGCCTGGTACTTCTCCTGGACGGCCTTGACGGACTCGGCTTCGATGCGGGCCTGAGCCGGGTCGTACACACCGCAGGGCAGGTCGCAGTGGGCGCTGACCTGAACCTTGGGGGCGAACAGGCGGGAGAGCATAGAGCTGTCCTTCCATACGTGATCGTCTTCTCAGGTGCGAGATTACTCCGTGGGGGAAGCCTTTTCTCGGGTGCCCCGGGGGGCTTAGGTCAAAAGTCCAGTGCAAGGCTGGGATGCCTGGGATCGTGATGGGTGCAGGGTGAGGACCGGAGGTGCCGTGATGCGGGAGCAGCAGGGCGATCGCGGCCAGGAGCCGGACCGCGACCAGCGCGGGCTGCTGCGGATCGGGCTCGCGGAGGTGTACAACCCGTCGATGCAGCCGACGCTGTACCCCGGCGACCAGTTGGTGGTGCGCTACGGCGCGCCCGTACGGCCGGGGGACGTGGTGGTTTTGCGCCATCCGTTCCGGCAGGATCTGCTGATCGTCAAACGCGCGGTGGAGCGGCGCGAGGGCGGCTGGTGGGTCAAGGGCGACAACCCGTACGTGGAGAACGACAGCCGGGAGTTCGGCGTCGTGCCGGACGAGCTGGTGGTGGCTCGGGCCTGGGTGCGGGTGCGGCCGCTGCGGAGCGCCCGGCGCGGTGGTCAGCGGTCGATGGCCGGGCTGGTCTCCTGGGTGGTGTCCGCCGTACGGCCCGTGGGCTCGCGGTCCTGGCGGCGGCTGCGCTCCGGGCCGGCCGTCCGCTCGGCGTCCAGGCGTTTGCGGGCGCGGTAGGCGGCCACATTGGCGCGGGTGGCGCAGCGGTCGGAGCAGTAGCGCCGGGAACGATTTGTCGATGTGTCGAGATAGGCGTTGCGGCAGGGTGACGCCTCACAGATGCCCAGCCGGTCGGCGCCCAGTTCGGTGAGGTGGAAGGCCAGCCCCATCGAGGCGGTCGCGGCGTAGCCCGCGCCCGCGTTGGCGGCGTAGTCCGCGATATGCATATGCCAGTCGGGGCGGCCGTCCTCGTCGCGGGTCTCATGGCCGGAAATCTGCGGACTCACCGGGAACTCGATGAGCAGCGCGTTCAGCAGGTCCACCGCCAGTACCTCGTCGCCGCCCGCCGCCGCCTCGAACACCGCGCGCAGCCGGGCCCTGACCGACCTCAGCCGGGTGACATCCGAGTCTGTCGTCCGCCGGGCCTGCTGACTCTCCCCGAAGAGCGCCCGTACGGCCTCCACCGAGGTCAGGGTGTCGGTGCCGCGGCTCGGCTCCTCGCTGTTGACCAGGCGCACGGCGAGATCCGAGTAATAAGCCAGTTCCACTTGTGGTCCTTACGAACGGCGGTCTATGGTCACATCAGGTCAGGTAAGAGGCGTTCTGCCTACGAGGGTATTACGGGCGGCTGCGCCGAGACGATGACGCATGGCTTGGAGGGGCTCGATGACGGACACCGTCGCCGTGGCGGACTGGCAGGCGTGGCAGCGGAGCTGGGACCGGCAGCAGGAGTGGTACCTCCCCGATCGTGAGGAACGGTTCCGGGTGATGCTCGACACGGTCGAGGCCGTCGTCGGCCCGGAGCCCCGGATCCTCGACCTGGCGTGTGGCACGGGCAGTATCTCGGACCGGGCGCTGCGCCGGTTCCCGGGCGCCACCAGCACCGGTGTCGACCTCGACCCCGCGCTGCTGACGATCGCCCGCGGCCACTTCGCGGCCGAGCCGCGCGCCGAGTTCGTGACCGTCGATCTGCGTGATCCCAAGTGGACCGAGCGGCTGCCGCACCGCGAGTACGACGCCGTCCTGACCGCCACGGCGCTCCACTGGTTGCGCTCTGACGAGCTGCGGGTGCTGTACGGGCAGATCGCGGGCGTCGTACGGGAGGGCGGGGTGTTCCTCAACGCCGACCATATGCCCGATCCGGATACGCCCCGGCTCAACGCCGCCGACCACGCGTACCAGGAGGCGCGGCGGACGCGGGCCAAGGCCGCGGGCAGCCAGGACTGGGTGGACTGGTGGCAGACCGCCGCGCGGGACCAGGCGCTGGCCGGGCCGGTAGCCGAGCGGTTCGCGATCTTCGGGAATCCGGCGAACGGCGACCACGCGGACGGGGAGACGCAGTCCGTCGCCTGGCATGTCGAGGCCCTGCGCACGGGGGGCTTCGGGGAGGCGCGGGCCGTCTGGTGCTCGCCCTCGGACGCGATGGTGCTCGGGCTGAAGTGACCCCGGGGCGGAGTGCGCGAGGGCGGTACGGGCCGATGGCCGTACCGCCCTCGCGCATCTGCCGCGCCTCGGATCGGCGGAAGTCGGCTGCGGTTCGGTGACGCCCCGAAGGGGCGCGGGGCTGTGCCGATGTGCGGCTCCGCCGCGCGGACGCGACCAGCCACGATGGTGCCGCGGACGATCGACGGCAGGTCAGGGCACTTCCAGCGGAGCGCCTACAGCACCTTGGAGAGGAACGACTTCGTCCGCTCGTGCCGCGGATTGGTCAGCACCTCCCGCGGATGGCCGGACTCCACCACCACGCCGTCGTCCATGAAGACGACCGAGTCGCCGACCTCGCGCGCGAAGCCCATCTCATGCGTCACGACGATCATCGTCATGCCGTCCTCCGCGAGCCCGCGCATCACATCGAGCACATCGCCGACCAGCTCCGGGTCGAGCGCCGAGGTGGGCTCGTCGAAGAGCATCAGCTTCGGCTCCATCGCCAGCGCCCGCGCGATCGCCACGCGCTGCTGCTGGCCGCCGGAGAGCTGGGAGGGGTAGTTGGCCGCCTTGTCGGCGAGGCCCACCCGGTCCAGCAGCTTCTGCGCGCGCTCCCGCGCCACCGCCTTGGACTCCCGCTTGACCTGGACCGGCGCCTCGATCACGTTCTCCAGCGCGGTCATATGCGGGAAGAGGTTGAAGCGCTGGAAGACCATGCCGATGTCGCGCCGCTTCTCGGCGACCTCGCGGTCCTTGAGCTCGTAGAGCTTGTCGCCCTTCTGGCGGTAGCCGACCAGCTCGCCGTCCACGTACAGCCGCCCGGAATTGACCTTCTCCAGGTGGTTGATGCAGCGCAGGAAGGTGGACTTGCCGGAGCCGGACGGGCCGATCAGACAGAACACCTCGCGCGGGGCGACCTCGAGGTCGATGCCCTTGAGGACCTGAACCGGGCCGAAGGACTTGTGGACGCCCTCGGCCTTCACCATTGCGGTCATGCGCCGATACCTCCGGAGCGGTTGCCGAGGGAGAGCAGATTGGCCCGGACCCGCTGCAGCGGGGTGTCCGGCAGGCTACGGCTCGAGCCGCGCGCGTAGTACCGCTCCAGGTAGTACTGGCCGACGCTGAGCACGGAGGTGAGGATCAGATACCAGGCGGCCGCGAGGAAGAGCATCTCCGCCGTGGCGCCGGAGTTCTGCCCGACCTCGGAGGTCGCCTGGAGCAGGTCCCAGTACTGCACCGCGATCACCAGCGAGGTGGTCTTGAGCATGTTGATGAACTCATTGCCGGTCGGCGGCACGATCACCCGCATCGCCTGCGGCAGCACCACCCGGCGCAGCGTCTTGGCGTGGCTCATGCCGAGCGCCTGGGCGGCCTCGGACTGGCCCTCGTCGACCGACTGGATGCCCGCCCGGCAGATCTCCGCCATGTACGCGGCCTCGTTCAGGCCCAGGCCCAGCAGGGCGGCCAGGAACGGGGTCATGAAGTCCGACCACTCGTCCTTGTAGATCGGCATGATGTTGATGTAGTCGAACACCAGACCGAGGTTGAACCAGACCAGCAGCTGCACATAGACCGGGGTGCCACGGAAGAACCAGATGTAGCCCCAGGCGATGGAGGCGGTCACCGGGTTCTTCGACAGCCGCATCACCGCGAGGACGATGCCGAGGACCACGCCGACCACCATCGAGAGGACGGTGATCCAGACGGTGTTGCGAACGCCCCTGAGGACCTCGCCGTCGAAGAAGTAGTCCGGGATGGCGTTCCAGTTGACGTCACCGCGGGCGAAGGCGGAGATCAGCAGGACGATCAGGGCGATGGCGATGATCGCGGCGACCCAGCGGCCGTAGTGCCGCACCGGGATGGCCTTGATGCTCTCCGGCGCCGGCGGCGGGGCGTCGACCGGACCCGCCTTTTCGATCTTAGTAGTCACGGATGGTGCCTTTCAGCGCGAGCGCGGACGGGGGAGGGCCGGATCACTTGCCGCCGTTGATGATGGCCTTGGTGACCGCGCCGTCCTTGACGCCCCACTTCGCGATGATCTTGTCGTATTCGCCGTTCGCGATGATCAGGGCGAGGGCCTGCTTGAGCGCATCGCGCAGCTGGGTGTTCTTCTTGGCGACGGCGATGCCGTACGGGGCCGCCTCCACCTGATCGCCGACGAGCTCGAAGTCCTTGCCGCCGCCGGAGGTCTTCACCGCGTACGCGGCCACCGGGAAGTCGCTGGAGCCGGCGACGGCGCCACCGCCGCGCAGCCGGGTCTGGGCCTCGGTGTCATTGCCGAACGCCTCGACCGAGATCTTGCCCTTGCCGTTCTTCTGGCAGGTCTTCGACTGGGACTTGGCCAGGTCGTGGGAGACGGTGCCGCGCTGCACGACGATCTTCTTGCCGCACAGGTCGTCCCAGGTCTTGATGGACGCGTTGGCGCCCTTCTTGGTGTAGATCGAGACACCCGCGGTGAAGTAGTCGACGAAGTCGACGCCCTCGCCCGCCTTCTTGCCGGTGTCCGGGTCGACGCCCTCCTGGCGGCCCTTGTTGTCGGTCATGGCCGACATGGCGATGTCGTAGCGCTTGGAGCGCAGACCCGAGAGCAGGGTGTCGAAGGTGCCGTTGTTGAACTCGAACTTCACCCCGAGCTGCTTGCCGAGCGCATCGGCGATGTCCGGGTCGATGCCCATGACCTGGCCGTTCTTCTTGAACTCGACCGGCGGGTAGTTGATGTCCGAGCCCACCTTGATCACCTTGGCGCTCTGGATCTCCTTGGGCAGCTGGTTGAACAGCGGGGCGGAGTTGCTGTTGGACCCGCCCGTGGCCTTGTCGGTCTGATCGCCGCAGCCCGTCAGCAGCAGGACGCCTACCACCGCTATCGCGCCGACGGGGGCCATCCGGGACTTCAGGGTGGCCCCACGGGGCGTGAAGCTGGCGGTCATGCTGGTTCCTCCGGCAGGGTGAGGCGGCGAGATTTCGGGAACACGTTTGTGGGTGTCGCGATCTCGTGTGATTGGGGCATCTTGCCATCGGACGGGCCCGTACGGGTCACCGGCCATGTCAAAATCGGATAACGGGCGATCCCCGTGGTGCACAATCGGACAGCGGTACCGGCCGGACAGCGGCGGCCGGTGACGCGGGCGGGCTCATGATCATGCGGGGAACAGCGCGTGACAGCGGCATGGACTTTCCCCAGAGCTTCGCCCGCCTTCAGGCGTAATGCCTGGTTTACCGGCGTCATGGCACCAGAACTCGCTCGTCCCTCGGCGCGCGCTTCAGGTAGAAAAGACGGCTACACCCCGCACCCGGGGCTCAGGGCGCGTGTGCGACGCGCCCGGCGTTCGTACCCACACCCATGCGGTGGTCATCCGCTGGATGGGACGACGCGGTGCCCGCCCGCTCCGAACCTGGGGCGGATACCCTCGACAGAAAAACGACAAAGGGGTCAAAACAGTGGCAGCGGAGATGGTCAATCCTCGCAGCGACAGCACAAGCGGCAGTGGCGAAGGAGCCGAAGGCGTGACCGATGGGGAGCCCTTCGATCCGGCGTTCGCCCTGCACCGCGGCGGCAAGATGGCCGTCCAGGCGACCGTGCCCGTGCGCAACCGGGACGATCTGTCCCTCGCGTACACACCGGGCGTGGCCAAGGTGTGCAGCGCGATCGCCGAGCAGCCCGAGCTCGTCCACGACTACACCTGGAAGTCCCAGGTCGTCGCCGTGGTGACGGACGGCAGCGCGGTGCTGGGGCTCGGCGACATCGGTCCGGAGGCGTCCCTCCCGGTGATGGAGGGCAAGGCGATCCTCTTCAAGCAGTTCGGTGGTGTGGACGCGGTGCCGATCGCGCTCGACTGCCGGGACGTGGACGAGATCGTGGAGACCGTCGCCCGGTTCGCGCCCTCGTTCGGCGGCGTCAATCTGGAGGACATCTCCGCGCCCCGCTGCTTCGAGATCGAGCGCAAGCTCCAGGAGCGGGTCGACATCCCGATCTTCCACGACGACCAGCACGGCACGGCGGTGGTCACCCTCGCCGCGCTGCGCAACGCCGCCAAGCTGACGAACCGCGCGCTGGGTCAGCTGCGCGCCGTCATCTCCGGGGCGGGCGCCGCCGGTGTGGCCATCGCCCGGATCCTCACCGAGGCGGGCATCGGCGACGTGGCCGTGTGCGACCGCAAGGGCGTCGTCTCACCGGACCGCGAGGACCTCACCGACGTCAAGCGCGAGCTGGCCGGCTTCACCAACAAGGCCGGGCTCACCGGATCCCTGGAGGCCGCGCTGGACGGCGCCGACGTCTTCATCGGCGTCAGCGGCGGCACGGTGCCGGAGGACGCGGTGGCCAAGATGGCGCCGGACGCCTTCATCTTCGCGATGGCCAACCCCAACCCGGAGATCCACCCGGACGTCGCCCACCAGTACGCGTCCGTGGTCGCCACCGGGCGCAGCGACTTCCCGAACCAGATCAACAACGTCCTCGCCTTCCCCGGCATCTTCGCGGGCGCCCTCCAGGTCCGGGCCTCCCGGATCACCGAGGGCATGAAGCTCGCGGCCGCCGAGGCGCTGGCCGCCGTGGTGGCCGACGAGCTGAGCGCGGACAAGGTCATCCCCTCGCCGTTCGACGATCGGGTCGCCCCCGCCGTGACCGCGGCCGTCGCCGCGGCCGCCCGCGCGGAGGGTGTCGCCCGCCGCTGACGCCCCGCCAGGGGCCCGGGTGGCGTTCACCAACGACCACAGGTGCCGTTACGGGCCGGGCCGCCCCTCAGCCGGAGGGGTGGCCCGGCCCGTGCGCTGTCCGGCGGGCGAGCGGGGTCACACCGTGGTGCGGTTCCGTGGGGTCGCCCCGCGGCCTAAGGTCGGGATCATGTTCGCTGCCTATGCCGCACGTATCGACCGTGACCAGCCGCTGAGCGGCCTCGAACTGGGGGAGCGCCCCGAGCCGGCGGCCCGGCCCGGCTGGACCACCGTGAACGTCAAGGCCGCCTCGCTCAACCACCACGACCTGTGGTCGCTGCGCGGCGTGGGCCTCGGCGAGGAGTCGCTTCCGATGATCCTCGGCTGTGACGCGGCCGGGATCGACGAGGACGGCAACGAGGTCGTCCTCCACTCCGTCATCGGCCAGAGCGGACACGGCGTCGGCCCGAAGGAGCCCCGCTCCATCCTCACCGAGCGCTACCAGGGCACCTTCGCCGAGAAGGTGACCGTCCCCAGCTGGAATGTGCTGCCCAAGCCCGAGGAGCTCTCCTTCGAGGAGGCCGCCTGCCTGCCCACGGCCTGGCTGACCGCGTACCGGATGCTGTTCACCAACGCGGGGGTGCGCCCCGGCGACAGCGTCCTGGTCCAGGGCGCCGGGGGCGGTGTGGCCACCGCGGCGATCGTGCTGGGCGCGGCCGCCGGGCTGCGGGTGCTGGCCACCAGCCGTGACGAGGCCAAGCGGGCACGCGCCGTGGAGCTGGGCGCCGAGGGCGCGTACGAGCCGGGGGAGCGGCTGCCGCGCCGGGTGGACGCCGTGATCGAGACGGTGGGCGCCGCGACCTGGTCGCATTCGGTGAAGTCCCTCAAGCCCGGCGGCACGCTGGTGATTTCGGGTGCCACCAGCGGCCCCAACCCGAAGGCCGCCGAGCTCAACCGGATCTTCTTCCTGGAGCTGAAGGTCGTCGGCTCCACGATGGGCGGGAAGGACGAGCTGGAGGATCTGCTGAGCTTCTGCGCCGCGCGCGGGGTACGGCCGGTGATCGATTCGGTGCTGCCGCTGGACCGGGCCCGTGAGGGGTTCGAGAAGATGGCGGGCGGCGATCTCTTCGGCAAGGTCGTGCTGACGGTCTGAATATCGCGGCGGCATATCCCCGGCCGTTGTGCGGGCCGGGGATTCGCGGAGTAATACACGGCTGCCCGCCGACTCTCTCGCGCTCCGGTGAATTCCCGGAATTCCGTTACGGCGCCGACGGGCGTACGAAGCTCCGCCGGAAGCGATAGGAGCGGGACGAGGCACCCACCAGAGCGGGGAAGTCGCGCACCCGGTCCCAGGCGGACGAGCCGCCGCCGCGCGGCCCGTCGGCCGCCAGGGCCGCCTCGTACGCCTCCACGTCGGTCCAGCGGGCGTAGTTGAGCACCCGGGCGCGGTCGGTCGACAGATGGCGCTCGCCATCGGCGATCAGATGGAAGTCGGCGGAGAGCAGGCCCGGGTCGGGCTCGCTCTCCAGGGCCTCGATGACCAGGTCCACCCAGGACCGGCGGGCCTGGGGATCGGGGTCGTTGAAGTCGATCTCGACCACGACGAACAGCCCGGGATCCGTCGTTGCCCCCTGGTCGGCGGCCGGCGCCTGGAGGCCGCGGTAGTGGCGGTAGTGGCGGTAGTGGCGGTAGTACGCGAGACCGAGCCGCTCGATGTCCGGGACCGCGCTGTCGACCGCGTCATTGCGCTGCTGGCGCTGGGTCCGGAAGAAGGCGTGGTAGGCGGCCTCGTCGGCCCACTGGGAGTGGTGCATCAGCGTATCGCCGTCGGTGCCCGCGTAGAGGTTGTACGAGAGCAGCTCAGGCGCCGGCCAGGGGCTGCTGTCCCAGGTGGCGCCGATGGTGTCGACCGTGGCCCGCTGCCGTTCCGGTGTGCCCACGCTCCAGGTGCTGAACAGCGCGGCGCCCACATCGGGCCGGGTGAGATCGGGCAGCGGTCCGGAGCTGGTCGGGGCGGACATGGCGGTCTCCTCGCGGTTGCGGACGTCGGAAGCCGAACAGGCCGGGGGAGAGGCATGCATCGGGGCCGGAGGGGCGCTCCCCCGTGGTGCGCCCCTCCGACCCCGATCCTGAAACTTCAACCGCGGTTCAAGTCAAGCGGCCAGGGGGCGTGGGGCCGAGTCGATGTGCGGCTCCGCCGCGCGTGGGCGCGAACAGCCACGATGGCGCCGCGGACGATCGACGGCAGGTCAGGGCACGTCCAGCGGAGCGCTTACGGGGTGTCCGGCGGGGCTTTCCCCTCCCCGCCCCTTCCCAAAACCGGGGCTCCGCCCCAGACCCCGATACCGGGGCTCCGCCCCAGACCCCGATACCGGGGCTGTGCCCCTGACCCCGAAACCGGGGCTGTGCGCCTGATCCCGGGCCGGGGCTGTGCGCCTGATCCCGGGCCGGGGCTGTGCGCCTGATCCCGAAACCGGGGCTGTGCGCCTGATCCCGGGCCGGGGCTGTGCCCCAGACCCCGAAACCGGGGCTGTGCCCCAGACCCCGGCCCGGGGCTGTGCGCCTGACCCCGATACCCGGGCTCCGCCCCAGACCCCGGCCCGGGGCTCCGCCCCAGACCCCGAAACCGGGGCTCCGCCCCAGACCCCGGCCCGGGGCTCCGCCCCAGACCCCGAAACCGGGGCTGTGCCCCAGACCCCGATACCGGGGCTGTGCCCCAGTCCCCGGGCCGGGGCTGTGCGCCTGATCCCTATACCGGGGCTCCGCCCCTGATCCCGGACCGGGGCTCTGCCCTTCCCGCGCATCGATATGCGGCTTCGCCGGGTGGCAGGGCTTCGCCCCTGGAGCCCGGGGTCCAGGGGCGAAGCCCCTGGTAACGGGAAGGGGCGGGGAGGGGAACAGCCCGCCGCAGGCGTCAAGGCCCGCCGGACAGCCCCTACGTCCGGTCCCCCCGCAGCAGCGCGGTGATCCGTGCCGCGGCTGCCCCCAGGTGGTGGTGGGCCTCGGTCAGCTGGGCGTCCGTCACCCCGTGGTCGCGGGCCGCGTCGCGGACGTCGTCTCGGAACCGGTCGAGCAACCGCTCCAGATCGCGGGCGGGGGCGCCGGAGGGGGTGAAGTCCCTGGCCCACTCGGGCTCCCGCGCCCCGGCCGTGCCGCCGCCACCGTCCCCGGCGGTCGGCTTCTCCTCCGCGCTGCCGCCCTCCGGCTTCGTCATGTCCACCCGATCGACCGTGACATCCGGCCCGGACGTCTCGTCGTCCCAGCCCCAGCCCCAGTCCGAGCGCGAGGTGCCCGGCCGGGAGATCCGGCCCATCCCGCGTGACACCTCGGCCAGCCCCTCGCGCACCGCTCGCTGCCAGTCGCCCGCCCGGATGTGCTCCTGCGTCTGCTCCTGGACCCGCCGGGCGATCCGCTGGACCTCCTCGCGTGCGAAGTCCTGCGCGTCCCTGGCCTGCTTACGGGCGCGCTGGGCGTCCTGCCGGGCCCGCCGGCTCTCCTCCTTGGCCCGGCGCGCCTGCTCCTTCCACTCCTCCTTCGCGCGCCGCATCTCCTCCTTCGCCTGCCGCCACGTCTCCTTGTCGCCCCACGTCCCCTCCCACGGGGCCTGCTTGTCCCGGGCGCCGCCGGAGGCGCGGGCCTGCTGGGCCGCCTCGCGCATCTCCCGCCGCAGATCGCTCGCGGAGCCGCGGACGTCCTCCCGGATCTCGGCGGCGAGTTCGGCGACCGACTCGCGGATCTCCAGCTCCAGATCGGCCAGCTCACCGCTGCGGTCGGCCAGTTCGGCGCGCCCGGCGTCGGTGATGGAGTAGACCTTGCGGCCGCCCTCGGTGGTGTGGGTGACCAGCCCCTCGGCCTCGAGCTTGGCCAGCCGCGGATAGACGGTGCCGGCCGAGGGCGCGTACAGCCCCTGGAACCGCTCCTCCAGCAGACGGATGACCTCATAGCCATGGCGCGGCGCCTCGTCGAGCAGCTTGAGCAGATACAGGCGCAGTCGGCCGTGGGCGAATACGGGGGGCATCAGAGGACCTTTCCCTGGGTGCCGTCGGTGGTGTCCGTGTCCTCCTCGGACGGTGGACGGCGCAGCAGCGCGATGGCGCCCGAGAGGGTGGTGGCCTTGAGGCTGCCATTGCCCGCGCCGAGCCGGCCGGTGATCCTCTTGGCGCCCCACTGGCCGGTGACCCGCAGATCGTCGAAGCCGTTGGAGACCGAGCCGCTGGCCGTGTTGGCCTCCACCTCCGCGTCGGTGGGGTGCGGCAGCCGGATGGCGATCTCACCGGAGACGGTGGTGAGGCAGATGTCGGAGCACTCGGGGGCGGGGGCCAGGTCGAGCACCATGTCGCCACTGACCGACTCGGCCCGCACCGAGGGCCCGGAGCCCTCGATGACGGTGAGGTCGCCGGAGACGGAGTGGAACCGCATGTCTCCGGTGACGGCCTGGGCCTCGACCCGGCCGGATACGGTGTCGGCCTGGACCGGACCGGTCAGCCCGAGCAGGGTGAAGTCGCCGGAGACGCCGCGCAGCTCGGCACGGCCGGACAGCCCGGAGACCACGGCGGAGCCCCCGATCACGCCGACGGTGGCGCTGGTGCCGACGGGCACGGTGAGGGTGACATGGGCGGTGCGGGTGTAATGGCCGAGCCACTTGCGGAAGCCCTTCCGGGGGAGGTCGTCATAGCCCACGCTCAGGGTGCCGTCGATGTGGGTGACCTTCAGCGGCGGGCCGTCGATCTCCGAGACCTCGAGCCGGGCGGGGCCGGGGGCGGCGCCGACCACGTTGACCGTGCCGCCCGCGATCTGGACGTCGAGCGTGGACACCGGGTCGTCGAGGGTGAGTTTCTGTGGCGCGTTGATCGACCACTGTGATCGGGCTGACATCCCTGGCCTCCCCTGGCTGGACGTGCGACGCGCCATCTGGACGCAACATATCGTGTCTCCCGCATAACACGATATATCGCGGACGGGCGGAGTCAAGCCCGGTCCGCCCCTGATCCGGCCCGATCCGTCTCTGGTCTGGCCCTGATCCGCCCCTGATCCGGCCCTGCATCCGTGCACAATCGCACGAGGTGATGGAAGATGCATGGCGCAGCCATCGTTTCTCTGTGGGCTGAATCGCACTTTTTGAAGAAACTCCTCCGGCCTGAGAATTTCCGCTAGAGCTTCGGTGGAGCCCCGGTAGAGCGTCATGGAGACATATGTTCGGGACTGTTACCTTCGTGGCCTCAGAATCGGGAAGGAAGAGGGGCCGTGGGGGAATGACGTCACAACCCTTGAATACCTCGGTACCACAGGAAGACGCGGAGCCGAACTCGGTTGCCCGACTGTTGTTGCGGGCGGCGCGCGACCATGCCCATTCGGGGGTGCGCTATCTGGTCGGACCCGCTGCGAGTGAATCCGTGCGGCAGTCTTATCCGGAACTTCTGGAATCTGCGCTCGGGCTCCTCTCCGCACTCCGCGACCGGGGATTGCGGTCGCAGGACAAGGTGGCCCTGCTGCTGGACCGTCAGCCGGAATTCCTGACGGTCCTCTGGGCCTGTCTGCTGGGCGGCTTCGTGCCCTGCCCGATGGTGCCGATCTCCGGTGACCCGGCCCGCTGGGCGGCCCAACTCGCCCATGTCAACGAGCTGTTGGACGGTCCGCTGCTGGTGACCACCGAGGCGACGCGGGCCGAGCTGCCCGAGGTGTCCGGGCTCGCGGTGGCCGTCGTGGAGGAGCTGCGGAAGGCCCAGGACGCCTCCGGCGCCGGGCGCGGGCAGCCGCCCGCCGTGCACTCCGCGGCCCCGGACGACCTCGCCCTGCTGGTACTGACCTCCGGCTCCACCGGGAATTCCAAAGCCGTCATGCTGACCCATGGAAATATCCTGGCGTCGATGGCCGGAAAGGCGGGAAAGCAGCGGCTCACGGCCGCCGACACCACCTTCAACTGGATTTCCTACGACCATGTGGCCGCGCTTCTGGAAGCGCATATGCTGCCGCTGTACGTGGGCGCCGAGCAATTGCATGCGGAAGCCGCGGTCATTCTCGAGGAGCCGCTGCGCTTCCTCCGGATCATATCCCGCCACAAGGTCACGATGACCTTTACGCCGAACTTCCTCCTCGGTCCGCTCAATTCGTCCGTCCATGAGATGGCGGAGGAGATATCGGCGGGCGGCGAAGGGCTCGATCTCAGCGCGCTGCGCCATATCGTAAGCGGCGGTGAGGCGAATGTCGTCGCGACCGGCGAGGCATTCCTGGCGCATTACGCCCCGTACGGCCTGCGCGAGGTCGCGCTCTGGCCCGCCTTCGGCATGACGGAGACCTGCGCGGGCAGCATCTACAACCGCGCGTTCCCGGCCACCGACGCGGGCCAGGAGTTCGCCAACCTCGGCACCCCCGTCGAGGGGCTGCGGATCCGGGTCGCCGACGACGACCACCGGGCGCTGCCCGCGGGCGAGATCGGCGAGCTGCAGCTCAGCGGCCCGATGATCACCCCTGGCTACTACAACAACGGCGAGGCCACCGAGGAAGCCTTCACCCCCGACGGCTGGTTCCGCAGCGGCGACCTGGGCCGGATCGACGAGGGCCGGCTGACCCTCGTCGGGCGCAGCAAGGACAGCGTCATCGTCAATGGCGTCAACTACTTCAGCCATGAGATAGAGGCCGCCCTGGAGCAGCTCGACGATGTCGCCGGCGGCTATGTCGCGGCGTTCCCGACCCGCCGCCCCGGCAGCGACACCGAGCAGCTGGTCATCGCCGTCAGCCCCGAGCCGGCGGACGACGACGAGGCCGGGCTGCACCGCATGATCACCGCGGTGCGCTCCACCGTCGTGATCCACTGGGGCTTCCGGCCCTTCCTCATCCTGCCGCTGCCCAAGGACGCCTTCCCCAAGACCAGCCTCGGCAAGACGCTGCGCCGCCGGATGCGCCGGCGCCTGGAGTCCGGCGGGTACGACGACGTCATCGAGCGGTTCGCGGAGCTGACCACCCGCCGGCTCGGCGGCCACACCCCGCCCGAGGGGGAGACCGAGCGCATCCTCGCCGAGATCTACGCCGAGATGTTCGACACCACCGCGGAGCGGATCAGCGCCACCGCGAGCTTCTTCGATCTGGGCGGCACCTCGCTGGACATCCTGCGGCTGCGGCGCCAGGTCCACCGGCGCCTGGGGATCGCGGATCTGGCGGTCATCGCGGTGCTCACGGCGCCGTCGGTGCGGCAGCTCGCCGCCCGGCTCGACGGCGGCGGCGCGCCCGGCGCCGCGGTGTACGACCCGGTCGTACCGCTCCAGACCGGCGGCGAGAAGACCCCGCTGTTCTGCGTTCACCCCGGTGTCGGTGAGGTCCTGGTCTTCGTCAACCTCGCCAAGTACTTCGTCGGCGACCGGCCGTTCCACGCGCTGCGCGCCCGGGGCTTCAACGAGGGTGAGAAGCCCTTCACCAGCTTCGCGGAGATGGTGGAGTGCTATGTGGAGGCCATCCGCGCCCGCCAGCCGCACGGCCCCTACGCCATCGCCGGATACTCCTACGGCGGCGCCGTGGCCTTCGAGATCGCCAAGGCGCTCGAGGCCCAGGGCGAGCGGGTGGACTTCGTCGGCAGCTTCAACCTTCCGCCGCACATCAAGTACCGCATGGACGAGCTCGACTTCATCGAGACCGCGACCAACCTCGCCTTCTTCCTCGACCTGATCAACAAGAAGCAGTCGCTCGACCTCCCCGCCGAGCTGCGCCCGCTGTCCCAGGAGGAGCAGCTGGCGCATCTGCTGCGGATCGCCCCGCGGACCCGGCTGGACGAACTCGACCTGGACCTGGACAAGTTCACCGCCTGGGCGGAGCTGGCTCATGGCCTCACCACCCTGGGCCGCGACTACCACCCCAGCGGCACCACCCGGTCCATGTCGGTCTTCTACGCGATCCCGCTGCGCGGCACCAAGGAGGACTGGCTGGCGAACGAGCTGCGCCGGTGGGACGACTACACGACCGAGCCCAACCGGTATCTGGACGTACCCGGTGAGCACTACACACTGATGGGCCCGCGGCATGTCGCGGCCTTCCAGGCGGTTCTGCGCAGAGAGCTCGACCGTGCGCTGGACGACGCCGACCGGGCCCGGACCGCGGGCCGGTCATAGGCCCGTAAGGGTAGGCCCGTAAGGGTAGGCCCGTAAGGGCCGGACACAAGGCCCCGCCAGGGCCAGGCACAGGACCCGACAGGGCCAGGCACAAGGAGAAGAGCAGGGTGGAAGGCAAGAAGATCCTGGTCACCGGCGGCACCGGGCAGGTCGCCCGGCCGGTGGCCGAGGCGCTGGCCGAGCGCAACGAGGTGTGGTGCCTGGGCCGGTTCGGCACCCCGGGTGTCGAGAAGGAGCTGAACGACCAGGGGATCACCACGTTCCGCTGGGACATGAACGACCCGCGCGAGGCGGCGTACGAGGGGCTGCCGGACGACTTCACCCATGTCTTCCACTCGGCGGTGCGCCGCGGTGAGGACGGCGACGTCAACGCGGCCATCGAGGTCAACTCGGTGGCCACCGGCCGGCTGATGTCCCACTGCCGGACGGCGGAGGCGTTCCTCTTCGTCTCCACCGGGGCGCTCTACAAGCGGCAGACCCTCGACCACGCCTACGCCGAGGACGACCCCGTGGACGGAGTGGCCGACTGGCTGCCCGCCTACCCCGTGGGCAAGATCGCCGCGGAGGGCGCGGTACGGGCGTTCGCCCAGGTGCTGAACCTGCCGACGACCATCGCCCGGCTCAATATCGCCTACGGCCCCGGCGGCTACGGCGGGGTGCCGATGCTCTACTTCAAGCGGATGCTCGCGGGCGAGCCGATACCGGTGCCCATGGAGGGCCAGAACTGGTGCTCCCTCCTCCACACCGACGATCTCATCGCCCACGTTCCCCATCTGTGGCAGGCGGCGTCGGCCCCGGCCACGCTGGTCAACTGGGGCGGGGACGAGGCGGTCGGGATGACCGACTGCGTGCGCCATCTGGAGGAGCTCACCGGCGTCACCGCCCGGCTCGTCCCGAGCGAGGTCACCCGGGAGACGTACCACTTCGACCCCGCGAAGCGGCGGGAGATCACCGGCCCCTGCCGGGTGCCGTGGCGCGAGGGCGTACGGCGCACGCTCCAGGCGCTCCACCCCGAGTACCTTCCGTCTTAAGCCGCGGCACACCGCCGTCTGAGGAGTGGCGACCACCATGGCATCACCATCACCATCACCATCACCATCACCGAACATCGAGGCCATCCGCGCCTCCTACGCGGGCTTCCGCGACCGCGACATCGAGGGGATCCTCTCGGGCATGCACCCCGATGTGGAGTGGGTGCATCCGGAGGGGATGGCCAAGTACGGGCTCGGCGGCACCAAGCTGGGCCATGCGGGCATCAAGGAGTTCCTCGCCCATGTGCCGACCGTGCTGGGCGGGATGAAGCTCGCTCCCGAGGAGTTCATCGAACAGGGCGACCGGGTCGTGGTGTTCGGCACCCGTGAGGTGACCTCGCGGAGCGGTAGGACCGTGACGCTGGACTTCGTCCACTCGTGGACGATGCGGGACGGCAGGGCGACGAGGATGGAGGACATCTTCGACACGGTGGCGTTCCATGAACTGATCGAGAGCTGATCGAGAGCTGAGCGAGAGCGACGAGCGCGGACGGCCGTCCGCCCCCCCGCCGGGAAGGCGCGGGGGCGGACGGCCGTCAGGTCTCAGGTCTCAGGTCTCAGGTCTCAGGTCTCAGACCGTACGGAAGACCTCTTCGTACTCCAGGCGCGGCAGCCGCCCCATCCAGGCGTCCGGACCCGGCTTGCCGATGTTGACCACACACACCGCCGCGTGCCGCCCGTCCTCGAAGAACTCCTTGGAGACGGCCGCGTGGTCGAAGCCGATCATGGGCCCGGCGGCGAGCCCCGCGGCGCGCACGCCCAGGATGAAGTAGCCCACCTGGAGCGCGGTGTTGAACCGCGCCGACCCCTCCCGGGCCTCCGGGTCGGCGAAGATCGCCTGCGGGTTCTCCATGAACGGCACCAGCCGCGGCAACTCCTCATGGAAGTCCAGGTCAGCGGCGAGCACCGCCACCAGCGGGGCCTTGGCCGTCTTCTCCTGGTTCCGCCCCGTCATATGCGTCACCAGCCGGGCGCGCGCCTCCTCCGAGCGCACCAGCACCACTCGCAGCGGCTGCTGGTTCAGCGAGGTGGGGGCGTACTTGACCAGTTCGTGGATCGCGCGGAGCTGCTCGTCCGTCACCGGCTCATCGGTGAAGGTGTTGGCCGTACGGGCCTCCAGGAAGAGCTGCCGCTGCGCCTCCGGCGCCAGGGTGAGAGGGCCCAGGGCCTCACTGTTCTCCGGTGCGCTCATCGAGCTCTCCTTGTGAAGCGATGGTGAAACGACGTGATCCGCCGATGAATTAATTGGACTGGACGGGCTAGTCCACTGCGGTAAACGAAGGCTAGACTCACAAGTCCATCGAGGGCAAGACCGGTTCGAAGCGAGGAGGTTGGGCCGTTGCGCACGGACAGCGGTCCCCGGCGCGGCGCGACGGGACGGCCCGTGGGCCCCCAGCCCGCCAAGCGGCAGGCGATATTGGAGGCGGCGGTGGCCGTCTTCCTGCGCGAGGGGTACGACCGGGCGAGTGTGGACGTCATCGCGGACGAGGCCCGCGTGTCCAAACAGACCGTCTACAACCACTTCGGCGACAAGGAGCGGCTGTTCATCGCCGCCGTCGAGGAGGAGCGGGAGCGAGTGGCGGCCGGTTTCGCCGCCGGTTCCCCGTACGCCCTCGGGCCGGACGGCGACGCCGCGGCCCCCGAGACGTACGACTCCGGCGACGCCCGCACCGCGCTGCTCGCCTTCGGCCACCGGGTGCTCGCCGTACTGCTCGACGCGAGGGCCTCCGCACTGCGCCGCCTGGTCATCGCCGAGGTCGCCCGCCACCCGTCGCTGCGCCCCGCGTGCGCGGAGGGAGAGCCCCAGCAACTGGTGAAGTACCTCGCCGAGATGCTCGGCCGGCGCACCGGCAGCGGTGAGCTGAGCGTGCCCGACCCGGCCACCGCCGCCCGCCAGTTCGTGGCCCTGATCATTCAACAGGGGCTCTACCAGTCGATGTACGGCACCCGCCCGCTCCCCGAGGACGAGGCCACGGCCGTCTGCGAGAGCGCCGCCGACCTGCTCGTCCGTGCGTACCGCCCATGAAGCCCGAAGAGAGGTGCCACCCATGCGGGTGAGCGTGCTCGGACCGCTGACACTCGGCCTCGGCGCCCGGTCCGGAGTGCCCAGCGCGATGAAGCCGCGCAAGGTGCTGTCCCTGCTGCTGCTCAACGCGGGCCGGATGGTGCCGGTGCAGTCGCTGATGGCCGAGCTGTGGGGCGATCAGCCGCCGCGCACCGGGCTGACCACGCTCCAGACGTACATCCTCCATCTGCGTAAGCTGCTCGCCGAGGGGCTGGGGATGTCGTCGGCCGCCGTCACCCGGGATGTGCTGCAGACCCGGCCCGGGGGGTACGCCATGGTGGTGAGTCCGGGCGAGCTCGACGTCCATGAGTACCGCGACCTCGTCGCCGAGGGCGAAGGCGCGCTGGAGGTCGGCGACGAACGGACGGCGGACACCTCCTTCCGGCGGGCGCTGGCCCTCTGGCAGGGCCCGGCCCTGGTCGACGTCACCCCGCACGGGCGACCGCTGCAGGCGGAGGTCGCCCGGCTGGAGCAGTCCCGGCTCACGGTCACCGAGCGCGGCATCGAGACCCGGCTACGGCTCGGCAGCCATCTGGAGGTGCTGAGCGATCTCGCCTCGCTCGTCGTGGAGCACCGCTTCCACGAGGGGCTGCACGGTCAGTACATGCTCGCCCTCCACCGCTCCGGCCAGCGCACCCGCGCCCTGACGGTCTACCAGCGGCTGCGGATGGCGATGACGGAGGAGCTGGGGCTCGAGCCCTCGGCGAAGCTGCAGCGGCTCCAGCAGGCGGTGCTGGTGTCCGACCCCCGGCTGGACCACGAGGCGGGGACGCCGGGGCGGGGGCCGGTGGTGGCGTGAGGGGCGGCCGACAGGGGCGCGGCGCCCGGCAGACGGTGTCCTACGCCGCCTCGGAAGCTGCCCTCAGACGTCGTCGTCCTCGTCGTCGAGCCGGGCCAGCCAGGTCGCCAGCCGCTCCACCGGGACCTCGAAGTCCGGGTTCAGGTCGACGAACGTCCGCAGCTGCTCGGCGAGCCACTCGAAGGTGACCGCCTCATCGCCGCGCCGCTGCTCCAGCTCCTCGATACCGCGATCGGTGAAGTACAAGGGTCGCTCCGGAAGGGGTGGTGTGGATCTACCCGCCCAGGATATGCGGCCCCGCACCCCGGCGAGCGACCGAGGGCCGCCGGGGTTGACGTTGACGCAGACGTCAATGTTTACGGTGCATCGACATGACCGACATGACAGCAGCACACTTTTCCGGCAGAGCGGTGATCGTCACCGGCGGGGGCACGGGGATCGGGCGGGTCACCGCGCGGACCTTCGCCGAGCAGGGAGCCCAGGTCCTGGTGGTCGGCCGTACGGCGGCCCGGCTGGCCGAGACGGCCGCCGACGCCCCGGGCATCCGGCCGCTGACGGCCGACATCGCGGCCCCCGGCGCCGCCGAGTTGATCGTGAACACCGCGATGGAGGCGTTCGGCCGCCTCGATGTGCTGGTCAACAACGCCGCCGTGGTCCGGCAGACGCCGCTCGGGGACATCCGGCGGGAAGCCGTCGAGGAGATGCTGGCCGTCAATCTGCTCGCCCCGATGTACCTCGCCCAGGCAGCCGTCCCGCAGCTGAGCGAGAGCGGGGGCGTCGTGATCAACGTCAGTACGGCGATCGGTCAGCGCGGCTGGCCGATCGCCGGCTCGGAGCTGTACGCCGCGCTGAAGGCCGCCCTGGACACGCTGACCCGCAGCTGGGCCGTCCAACTCGCCCCGCGCGGGGTGCGCGTGGCCGGTGTGGCCCCCGGCCCCATCGCCACCGGGATCGGGCATCACCAGGGGCTCGACGCCGAGCAGGTCGACGCCCTACGGACGACCCTGATCGAGCATGTGCCGCTGGGGCGGCTCGGCCGGGCGGAGGAGGTCGCCTTCTGGATCACGCAGCTCGCGCGGCGCGAGGCGGCCTACACCACGGGGGTTGTACTGCCGGTGGACGGCGGCGCGCTGGTCGGCTAGGGGGTGCCCGGCGGACCGTGCCGCCTGCGGCGGGCTTTGCCCCTCCCCGCCCCTTCCCACAACTGGGGCTCCGCCCCAGGCCCCGGTCGGGCGACCCGGATGTGCGCGGGGTATCCGGCGGGCCGTGTCGCCTGCGGCGGGCTTTGCCCCTCCCCGCCCCTTCCCACAACTGGGGCTCCGCCCCAGGCCCCGATCGGACGACCCGGACGTGCGTGGGCGTCCGCCCGGTCACCGGCCTGCGGCTCGACCACCGCGCCGCAGGTGGCGCGGTCGGCGCCCTGGCGGTGAGCTGATCGCGGCGGCGGTGGGCTGATCGCGGCGGCGGTGGGCTCGTCGCCCTCCCCCCGGGGGGCCAGGGGCGAAGCCCTTGGTAGCGGGAAGGGGCGGGGAGGGGAACAGCCCGCCGCAGGCGGCAACGGCCCGTCGGGTCCCTGGGCGCCGGTAGTCTCGCCGCATGCGGATAGGGGAGTTGGCGAAGGCCACCGGTGCCACGACCAGGGCCTTGCGCTTCTACGAGGAGCGCGGGCTGCTGAGCTCCGCACGCGCGCTCAACGGCTACCGGATGTACGACGAGCAGGCGGTCAGGCGGGTGGCCAACATCCGCTATCTGCTCGACGCCGGGCTCACGCTCGAGGACATCGAGCACTTCGGCGCCTGCCTGGACGGCGACCTGCCGAACAGCCGCCCCTCCGAGGCCATGCTGGACGTCGGGCGTCGCCGCCTGAGTGTGCTGGACGACCGGATCGCCTCCCTCGCCCGGGTGCGCGACGAGCTCGCCGAGCGGCTGGCCATCGCCTCCGGCGACCGGACCGCGGTCAGTCCGTCTGGCTGAGCAGCCAGGACACCAGCGCGCGGACGGCGCCGCCGAGCGCGGCGGCGAGGAGGGTGAGAAGGGCGGGGCGGCGGCGGTTCGGCATTTTTGACCTGCTTTCGTGAAACCGGCGAAGGCGCCGGGGGTACGTTTCACGATGTGCGTGGTCTGGGGTGTTGCGGCAGCCCGCACGCGTTGCAGTGGGCCGCAACGGGGGAGGGGCGATCCATGGAGGACGAACCCGTCAGTGGGGAGCTGGTGCCGGAGCGGGACGCGGCGCGGCGGATCGGGGATCTGAAGCCGATCCCGGAGCAGGTGAGACCGGAGTGCCGGGCGCTGGCCGAGAACCTGCGGGAGCTGTTCGGCACGGTCGGGGTGTCGGTGCGGGTCCTCGCCGTACGGCTGCACTACGACGCGGGGACCGTCTCGCGCTATCTCAACGGGACCGTGGTGCCACCGGCCGAGTTCGTGGACCAGCTCTTCACCCATGCCGCCAAGGCCGCCGGACGGCCGCCCTCCACCGAGGTCGTGGCCCATGTGCACACCCTGCAACGCCGGGCGTTGCAGGCCACCAACAAGGTGGGCTGGGAGCTCCAGCGCCTCCGCGACCAGCTCGCCGACGCGGACCGGCAGCGCCAGCAGGCCGAGGTGCGGGCGGAGGCGCTGTCGGAGGCGTTGCTGGTACGGAAACAGCGCATCGCCGAGATGGAGGTCGAGCAGCGCCGGATCGCGGTCGCGGCGGCGGACCGCGAGACCCGCGGCGCGGAGTTGGACCGGCTGCGCCAGGAGCGCGAGGACGTGACGGCCGAACGCGACCGGTTGCGGGAGGAAGTCGCCCGGCTCCAGGACGCGTTGGCCCAGGCCCGCCGTCAGGCGCTGGAGGCCGAGCAGCGGTGTGAGGCGCTGGAACACCAGCTTCAGGCGGAGGAGGAGGCCGCCGGGGCGAAGGCCCAGTCCGAGGAGCCCGCGCCGTACCGGCTGTTGCACGCCCAGGAACAGGTGGTGGTGGCCGAGGAGCGGGCGCGGCGGCTGGAGCGGGAACTGGCGGCGTTACGGACCGGCGACGCCGCCCCCGACGACCGTTCACCGATGGAATCCGGGCGCGTCCCCGACGTCTGGGGTGGTGTGCCGCGCCGCAATCCGCGGTTCACCGGGCGGGACGAGCTGCTCGCCGAGGTGCGCGAGCGGCTGCGGGCCGCCCCCGCCGACACCGCCGTGGTCGCCCTCGTCGGGCTGCCCGGCATCGGCAAGACGCAGCTCGCCGCCGAGTACGCCCATCGGTTCGCCGCTCGGTACGACGTCGTGTGGTGGGCCGGGGTGGACGGGCTGCCCGCCCTGGAGGAACGGCTGGGCGCGCTCGCCCGCGCCCTGGGCGGCGGGGACGGCAGGGACCCGGACCCGGCCCGCGCCGCCCTGGAGGCGCTGCGGCGGGGTGATCCGTACGGGCGCTGGCTCATCGTCCTGGACGACGCCGACGACCCGGAGGCCATCGCCGGGGTACTGCCCGCCGGGGGCGGCCATGTGCTGATCACCTCGCGCAACCGGGCCTGGGCCGACCACTACGCCGAGCTGCTGGACGTCCCGCCGCTGAACCGGCAGGACAGCGTTGCCTTCGTACGCCGCCGGGCACCGCGTGTCGGCCCCGAGGACGCGGACCGGCTGGCGGCGGCCGTCGAGGACCTGCCGCTGGCGCTGGACCAGACGGCGGGCTGGCTGGACGGCGCGTCCACACCGGTCGCCGAGTACGTGCGCATGGCGAGCGACGGCGAGCCCAACCCGGTACGGCCCGCCGCCGACTACCCGATGCCGTACCACTCCGCCTTCAAGGATCTGATCACCCGGGTGCGGGAGAGCACGAAGGCGGCGGCCGAACTGCTGCGCCTGTGTGCCCTGTTCGGCCCCGGCCCGGTCCCGCTCGCCCTGCTGCGGGCCGTCCCGGCGGGGCAGGTCTCCCCGGCGGTGGCGGCGCTCCTGGAGAACCCCAGCCAACTGGAGCTGGCCATCGGCAAGCTGGCCCAGTGGTCGGTGATGGGGCGGTCGGCGCTGGAGGCCGAGGCGGTGTGGATGAGCCGCTTCGTACGGGACGCGGTGCGGCGGCGGACACCGGAGGACAAGCGGGAGAAGGACGCCCGGGTCGTCCGCGGCGCCCTCGTCGCGGCGGATCCGCGCTGCCCGGACGACCCGGCGGCATGGCCCCGCTACGCCCGGCTGGTGCCGTACCTGGAGCCGTCGGGCGCGCTGGAGTCACCGGACGCCGCGGCGCGCCGGCTGGTCGTCGGGTTCCTCACGTATCTGACCCTGAGCGGCGACTACGCGACGGCCAGGGGTATCGCGGAACGCGCGGCGGGCGACTATCAGGAACTGGTCGCGCGCCGGGCCGCGCTGCGGCGCGAGACCGGGGCCTACGCCGCCGCCGAGGCGCTGGACCGGGCGGTGCTGAAGAGCCTGGGCGGGCTCGACGCGCCGGGCAGACTCGTCGCGATGGCCCGGCTCGGCACGGATCTGCGGGGCCTGGCCCGCTATGACGAGGCGTACGAACTCGCCCGCCAGCAGCGCGCCCTGTGCGCCGACAGCCGTCCACAGGACGGTGCGGAGGCGCGGAACGCCCAGCGCAGTCTGTCCCATTCGCTGCGGATGCTCGGCTCCTACGCCGAGGCCGCGGAGCTGTCCGGGCGGACGCTGGACAGCGCGCGTGCGGAGCTCGGCCCGACGGCGCTGGTGACGCTGGCCTGCGAGACGGAGCACGCGTACGACCTGCGGCTCTCCGGACGTCACCGGGACGCCCTGGAGCTTCAGGGGCCCAGCGTCGAGCGGCACGGCGCGGTGCTGGGCACCGGGCATCCGCTGACCCTGACCGCCGAGTACCACCTGTGGAGGTGTGACTGGGAGGGCGACCTCGATATCCACGCCCTGTGGGAGCGGGCGAGGCGCCTGCTGGGCGAGGGCGCCCCGCTGACGCTGATGATCGCGACGGGGGTCACCCGCGCCATCTGGCGTGGCGGTGACTGGGACGAGGGATGGGACATCGCTGAGAAGACCACCGAGCATTACCAAGCCGCTCTGGGGGATCGGCACCCGTACACCATCGGGGCCCGTGCGAACCAGGCGCTCATGCTCCCCACGAGGGACCGGGCGCGGTTCCTGGAGACGGTGCTCACGGACATGACCGCCACTGTTGGTGAGCGCCATCCCTGGACGCTGGGGATCGCGCTCAACACGGCCGCCGGCCAGCAGCCCCGGGACGGTTGCGCCATGAGCCGCGAAACCGCGCTGCACGCCGCCCGGACACTCGGCGAGCGGCATCCGCTGACCCTGCTGGCCCAGACCGGGCTGGCCGCGGATCTGCGGGTAATCCCTGGCGGACGTGACGAGGCGAATGTGATCGAGGAGGTGGCCCTCGGCGGCCTGACGGCCGTCCTGGGACCGGATCACCCCGAGACCGTGGCGGCCCGCAACCGCACCCGGACCACCTGGCACTTCGAGCCGCTTCCGGTCTGACGCGGCTCGGAACGGCCGGAAGGCCAGGCCCCCTTCGGGACCTGGCCTTCCGGTACGCACGGGTGCGTCAGATCTCGAAGACCTCGCCCACCAGCGCCCCCTGCTCCGACTGGTGCCGCTTGTTCGACCCCACCGCGGGCGAGGACGAGTGCGGGCGGGAGACCCGGACCAGGCGCTCGGCGGCGGGGACGTCCGCGCCGACCGACAGCTCCAGGTGGTCGATCAGGTTGAGCGCGACGAACGGCCACGCACCCTGGTTGGCCGGTTCCTCCTGCGCCCAGACGAACTTCTCGACGCCCGAGTACTTGGCGATCTCGGCCTGCAGCTCCGCACCGGGCAGCGGGTACAGCCGCTCCAGGCGGATGATCGCCGTGTCGTTCGCACCGCGCTTGTCCCGCTCCGCGGCCAGGTCGTAGTAGACCTTGCCGGAGCAGAAGACCACCTTGCGCACCGACGCCGGGTCGGCCGTCTCGTCGCCGATCACCGGGCGGAACGAGCCGTTGAGGAACTCGTCGGTCTTCGACGCCGCGGCCTTCAGACGCAGCATCGACTTCGGGGTGAAGACGACCAGCGGCTTGTGGTGCGGGTTGTGGACCTGCCAGCGCAGCAGGTGGAAGTAGTTCGACGGCAGCGTCGGCGCGGCGACCGTCATGTTGTTCTGCGCGCACAGCTGGAGGAAGCGCTCGATCCGGGCCGAGGAGTGGTCCGGCCCCTGGCCCTCGTAGCCGTGCGGCAGCAGCAGGGTGACACCAGAGGTCTGGCCCCACTTCTGCTCGGCCGAGGAGATGAACTCGTCGACGATGGTCTGCGCGCCGTTGACGAAGTCGCCGAACTGCGCCTCCCACATGACCAGCGCGTTCGGGCGGGCCAGCGAGTAGCCGTACTCGAAGCCCATCGCCGCGTACTCGCTGAGCAGCGAGTCGTAGATGTTGTACCGCGCCTGGTCCTCGGTGAGGTACAGCAGCGGGGTGTAGTCGTCGCCGGTCTCGCGGTCCACCAGCACCGCGTGGCGCTGGCCGAAGGTGCCGCGGCGGGAGTCCTGGCCGGCGAGCCGGACCGGGGTGCCCTCCATCAGCAGCGAGCCGATGGCGAGGGTCTCGCCCATGCCCCAGTCGATCGAGTCGTCCTCGATCATCGCCGCGCGCCGCTGGAGCTGCGGGAACAGCCGCGGGTGGACGGTGATCCGGTCGGGGGTGTTGACCTGGGACTCGGCGATCCGCTTGACGACCTCCTGGGAGACGGCCGTCTGGACCGTGACCGGGAACTCCGCCTGCGGCTCGGGGACCTCGGCCGGGGCCGGGGCCGAGACCGCGTCGCGGACCTCGGTGAAGACCTTCTCCAGCTGGCCCTGGAAGTCCTGCAGCGCCTGCTCGGCCTCTTCCAGGGTGATGTCGCCGCGCCCGATCAGCGACTCGGTGTAGAGCTTGCGCACCGAGCGCTTCTTGTCGATCAGGTCGTACATCAGCGGCTGGGTGAAACCGGGGTTGTCGGTCTCGTTGTGGCCGCGGCGGCGGTAGCAGATCAGGTCGATGACCACGTCCTTGTTGAACGCCTGGCGGAACTCGAAGGCGAGCCGCGCGACGCGCACGACGGCCTCCGGGTCGTCGCCGTTGACGTGGAAGATCGGCGCCTCGATCATGCGCGCGACGTCCGTGGCGTACATCGAGGAGCGGGACGCGGCCGGGGCGGCGGTGAAGCCGACCTGGTTGTTGATCACGATGTGCACGGTGCCGCCGGTGCGGTAGCCGCGCAGCTGCGACATGTTCAGCGTCTCGGCCACGACGCCCTGGCCCGCGAAGGCCGCGTCGCCGTGGAGGGCGATGGGCAGCACCGTGAAGTCGGTGCCGGCCTTGCCGATGATGTCCTGCTTGGCGCGGACGACGCCCTCCAGGACCGGGTCCACGGCCTCCAGGTGGGAGGGGTTCGCGGCGAGCGAGACCTTGATCTGCTCGCCGTCCAGACCGGTGAAGGTGCCCTCGGCGCCCAGGTGGTACTTGACGTCACCGGAGCCGTGCATGGACTTCGGGTCGAGGTTGCCCTCGAACTCGCGGAAGATCTGCGCGTACGACTTGCCGACGATGTTGGCGAGCACGTTGAGCCGGCCGCGGTGGGCCATGCCGACGACGACCTCGTCAAGACGCGACTCGGCGGCCGCGTCCAGCACCGCGTCCAGCAGCGGGATGACGGACTCGCCGCCCTCCAGGGAGAACCGCTTCTGGCCGACGTACTTGGTCTGGAGGAAGGTCTCGAACGCCTCGGCCGCGTTGAGCCGCCGCAGGATGCGCAGCTGCTCCTCGCGCTCCGGCTTGTCGTGGTTGCGCTCGACGCGGTCCTGGATCCACTTGCGCTGCTTGGGGTCCTGGATGTGCATGAACTCGATGCCGGTGGTGCGGCAGTACGAGTCGCGCAGCACGCCCAGGATGTCGCGCAGCTTCATCATGGACTTGCCCGCGAAGCCGCCGACCGCGAACTCGCGCTCCAGGTCCCACAGGGTGAGCCCGTGCTCGATGATGTCCAGGTCGGGGTGCTTGCGCTGGCGGTACTCAAGCGGGTCGGTGTCGGCCATGACATGGCCGCGGACCCGGTAGGAGTGGATCAGGTCGAAGACCCGCGCCGCCTTGGTGACGTCGTCGTCGTGGCTGACGTCGATGTCCTTGAGCCAGCGGACCGGCTCGTACGGGATGCGCAGCGCCTTGAAGATCTCGTCGAAGAAGTCGTTCTCGCCGAGCAGCAGCTGGCTCATGATCCGCAGGAACTCGCCGGAGGCGGCGCCCTGGATCACCCGGTGGTCATAGGTGCTGGTCAGCGTCATGATCTTGGCGATGCCCAGCTTGTTCAGGGTGTCCTGGGAGGTGCCCTGGAACTCGGCCGGGTACTCCATGGCGCCGACGCCGATGATCAGGCCCTGGCCGGGCATCAGCCGCGGCACCGAGTGGACGGTGCCGATGCCGCCGGGGTTGGTGAGGGAGGCCGTGACCCCGGTGAAGTCGTCCATCGTCAGCTTGTTCGCGCGGGCGCGGCGGACGATGTCCTCGTAGGCCTGCCAGAACTCGAAGAAGTTGAGCGTCTCGGCCTTCTTGATCGCCGCGACGACGAGCTGGCGGTCGCCGTTGGGCTTGACCAGGTCGATGGCGAGACCGAGGTTGATGTGCTCGGGCTTGACGAGGGTCGGCTTGCCGTCCTTCTCGGTGAACGAGTGGTTCATCGAGGGCATCGCCTTCAGCGCCTGCACCATGGCGTAGCCGATCAGGTGCGTGAAGGACACCTTGCCGCCGCGGGCGCGCTTGAGGTGGTTGTTGATGACGATGCGGTTGTCGAACAGCAGCTTCACCGGGACGGCGCGGACCGAGGTGGCGGTCGGCAGTTCCAGCGACGCGTTCATGTTCTTCGCCACGGCGGCGGACGGACCGCGCAGCGTGACCAGCTCGGGCCCCGCGGACGGCGCGGCGGGCTCCTTCTTGGAGACCGTCGGCTCGGCCGGGGTCGGCTTGACCGGCGCGGGCTTGGCCGGGGCCGCGGGGGCGGCCTTCGCGGCGGGGGCCACGGGCTGCGCCGCCGCGGGCTTCGCGGCAGCGGGAGCGGCCGGAGCCGCGGCGGCCGGCTTGGCCTCGGCGGGCTTCGCGGCCGGGGCGGCGGGCTTGGCCTCCGCTGGGCCCGCCGCGGCGGGCTGGGCCGGGGCCGCCGGGGCGGCGCTCGCGGCTACTCCCTGTGGTGGCGTGGCCACCGCTGAGCCGGTGTCCTGACCCGGCTTGTAGTCGGCGAAGAAGTCCCACCAGGCTCGGTCGACCGAGTTCGGGTCCTGGAGGTACTGCTGGTAGATCTCGTCGACGAGCCACTCATTGGGGCCGAAGGCAGCGGCAGGGTTACTCCCCTGCCCGTCCTGTTCATCGGTCGAGACGCTCGAGGTGTTGGGGGACTGTGGCGACACGGCGGCAACCGCCCTCTTCCGCTTCCTAAAGGTGGTGGACAGCGGGAATAAAGGCTACGCCTCTTGGACCCTTACGTGCAGGCCGCACTGGTCATCGTCGTGCAAGTCACATTGATTGGCGGGTTTCAGCGCATGACGCACCGGGAAACACACGGGGTTTCGTGCGTTTCCTCGGGCGCTGGGCAGCGCAGACGTGCACCCCTGCCGCTCGTATGTGCGCGACGGGATCGACTTTACTTCAGCTTTGATCTCTGGGGGTGCCTGGTTTGGGTTCCGGGCCAGGTCCGGGGAGGCTGACCTTGATCCGGCAGCCGCGCGGCGACTCCGCCACCCCTATCCGCCCGCCGTGCAGATCCACCGCCCAGCGCGCGATCGCAAGCCCCAGACCGGTGCCGCCGTCGCTGCCCGCACCAGGCCGCCGCCGGCCGTCCACCGGGGAGAGCCCGCCCCGGTTGAACCGCTCGAAGACCCGGTGCCGCTCCGCCTCCGGGATGCCGGGGCCCTCGTCGAGCACCTCCAGCTCCAGGCTCTCCGGGCCGTCGCCGCGCCGGGCGCGCACGGTCACCCGGCCGTGTGCCGGGCTGTGCTTCACCGCGTTGTCGATGAGGTTCGCCATCACCTGGTGCAGCCGCTCGGCGTCGGCGTGGGCGGTCAGCTCGGGCGGCGAGACGTCCAGGTTGAGGTGGACGTCCTTACGGGTGTGCGCGCCCGAATGGGACTCCGCGCCCTTGGCCATCCCGGCCTCCTTGAGGATCCCGGCCAGATACGGCCAGACCTCGAACCGCCGCGCGTGCAGCGGCACCACCCCGTTGTCGAGGCGGGAGAGGTCGAGCAGCTGGTCCACCAGGCGGCCCAGGCGCTGGGTCTGCTTCAGCGCGACCCGCATGGTCTCCGGATCGGCGTCCGAGACCCCGTCCACCACGTTCTCCAGGACCGCCCGCAGCGCCGCGATCGGGGTGCGCAGCTCATGCGAGACGTTGGCCACCAGCTCCTTGCGGTGGGTGTCCACCGCCTCCAGGTCGGCCGCCATCCGGTTGAACGCGGACGCCAGGTCGCCGAACTCGTCCCCGCGCTGCGCGGCCTGCACCCGCCGGGTGTAGTCGCCGTTGGCCATCGCCCGGGTGACCTCGGTCATCTCGTCCAGCGGGGCCGTGAGCCCGTTCGCCACGAACTGGGTGATCAGCAGCGAGGCGATGATCGAGAAGATGGTGATGACGCGCAGCTCGGTGTCGGAGTGCATCGCCGCGAAGACGAGCAGCGTGGTGATGATCACCGAGCCGACGACCAGCGCCCCCAGCGCCGCCTTGACCGAGCGGTACGGGTCGAAGGGGCGCAGCGCCTCCCAGATCCGGGCCCAGGTGGCGCGGGACCACGCCCGCCGGCCCGTAGGGGCCCCGGGCAGCCGCCAGACCCTGCGCGCCCAGCCCCCGGGAGCCTTGTCCGCCCAGACCTGGGGAGCCCTGGGCGCCCGGTCCCTGTGCGCCCGGCCCCTGGCAGCCGTGCCTGCCCGGACCTTGGGGATCCTGCGTGCCCAGCGGGCCTTCGTCATGCCGCCGGGGTCTCCAGGGCGTAGCCCACGCCGTGCACCGTACGGATCCGCTCCGCGCCGATCTTCCGGCGCAGCGCCTTGATATGGCTGTCCACGGTGCGGGTGCCCGAGGCGTCCGCCCAGTCCCAGACCTCGGCCAGCAGCTGCTCGCGCGAGAGCACCGCGCGCGGGGTGTTGGCCAGACAGACCAGCAGATCGAACTCGGTCGGGGTGAGGTGCACATCCGAGCCGCGCACCCGCACCCGGCGCTGGGCGTGGTCGATCTCCAGCTCGCCCAGGCGCAGGATCCCGCTGCGCGGGGTGTGCGCGGCCAGCGCCGCCCGCTCCACCCGCCGCAGCAGTACGTGCACCCGCGCGGCCAGTTCGCGCATGGAGAACGGCTTGGTCATGTAGTCGTCGGCGCCGACCCCGAGCCCCACCAGCATGTCGGTCTCGTCGTCGCGCGCGGTCAGCATCAGCACGGGCACCGGGCGCCGGGCCTGCACCCGTCGGCAGACCTCCAGACCGTCGAAGCCCGGCAGCATCACGTCGAGGACGAGCAGATCGGGCTGCCACGCCTCGGCCGTGTCGACCGCCGCCGGACCGTCTCCCGCCGTCTGGACCTGGAACCCCTCGGCACGCAGCCGGGCCGCGATGGCGTCCACTATGGTCGGATCGTCCTCGACGACGAGGACCCGGCGCTGTGCGCCAGGGGTGGTCGTGGCGGTCCCGTTGTGACCGTTGTGAGTCTGCTCCATACGCCCGCCCCTGCGTCTTCCGGTGAAACCCGCGGCTCGCGCCTGGTCATCGCTCAGCCGCGTTTGGTAGGCAAGCAAGCGTAAAGCCAGCGTACGCGGCTTTGCTACGCGCCCCGAACCGCGAGATGCACGACGTCGGGAACACCCCGGGCAACGGCGACCTCTTCCGTACGCACCTGTGTGAACCCGGCATTCCGGAGAGATTCCCCGAACGCGGGCGACGGCTGCGCCGACCATACGGCCAGTACCCCGCCCGGTGCGAGACGCGCCGCGCAGGCCGCGAGCCCGGTGGCGGAGTAGAGGCCTCCGTTGTCCTCGGTGACGGTCCAGTCGGGGCCGTTGTCGATGTCCAGGCACAGCGCGTCAAAGGTGCGCGGGCCCGTTCGCAGCCACTCGACCAGATCGGCGTGGACGACCTCGGTGCGCGGATCGGCCAGCGCCCCGGAGGTCACGGCCGCCAGGGGTCCAGCACGGTGCCAGTCGATCACCGCGGCCTCCCGTTCGACCACCGCGATCCGCCCCCACCGGGCCGCCGCCACCGCCTCGACCAGCGAAAACCCGACGCCGAGCCCGCCGATGAGCAGGGCGGGGGAGGGCCGGTCGGCGGGCAGCGCGTCGAGGGCGGCACGGATGAGCAGCCGCTCGGAGCGGCCGTCGGAGGTGTCCATGAGGAAGCAGCCGTTGGCGATGATCTCGAAGACGGCGTCGGCCGAGGATTCCGCGCCGCCGCGCCGCCGCAGCACCACCTCGCCGTACGGGCCCTCCCGGCGGTCGACGGTCACCGGCCGGTCGTCGGCGGCGGTGTGGAGGTCGTACGGCGGCTGCGGCTGCATGGGTGTGGGATCCTCCCGGGCGGTTCCTGACCCCGCCATCCTCGCGCCGCCGCGGCTCGCTGGTCCAACCGATTCAACGGTGGTCCGGCGCCGTGCGGTGGCGTGGTGCGGCGTCGTCCATGTCACAGCACGGGGCGCCGTGACATGACTCACCGGGTCCCGGTTGTTGTTCCGGCCATGGCGGACAACCGGGCAGCGGGGGGAGCGGGGGCGGGCCCGCGCGCGCCGCTCACCGTGCCGTTCACCCTCGGCTACACGCTTGTCCTGCTCGGCACCGGGCTCTACGCCCGGCTCGGCGACCCCGGCACCGTGCGCGATCTGCTCGCGGGCTCCAGTACCGATGTGTCCCACCTCTCCGAGCGGCCGCTGCTGACGCTGCTGGTCAGCGCGTTGTGGGCGGTGGGCGGGCTCACCTCGCCGTATCTGGTCGCCTTCCCCCTGGTACTCGGCGCGCTGGAGCGGCGGCTCGGCGGGGTGCGCACCGCCGGGGTCTTCCTGCTCGGGCATGTGCTGGCGACGCTGCTCACCGAGGTTCCGGTGGCCGTCTCCGTGGCCGCCGGGCATCTCCCGGACAGCTCGCTGCGCCGCCTCGACTACGGGGTGAGCTACGGGCTGATCGCCTGCGCCGCCGCGCTCGGCGGGCTGCTGTCGCCCCGGCGGCGGTGGGCGCTGCTCGGCGGGATCGGCCTCGCGCTCGCCGCCGGGGTCCTCGTCGACTTCGATCCGCTCACCGGCTGGGGCCATGCCTTCGCCCTGCTGCTCGGCGTCCTCTCCTGGCCGTACGTCCGGCGAAACGCCAGGTGGCGCCCGTGGTCACGGCGAAGCGACGACGCCTCGCCCGGCTTCGCTCACAGCGAACGAGCGTCCGGGAACACCTGAACCCCCTCCGCGCATTGAGTGGGCATTGACTTATTGAGTCCTCGTGACTCAACTTGCCTGCCGAAGGGGAGATCATGGCTTCGCTGTCGACACCGCTCACCCTGCCCGTACTGCCTCTCGATGACGAGGTGGTGCTCCCCGGCATGGTGGTGCCGCTGGACCTTTCCGATACCGAGGTACGCGCCGCGGTGGAGGCCGCCCAGGCCGCCGCTCGCTCCAGTGGGAGCGGGGGCGGTAAGCCGAAGGTGCTGCTGGTGCCGCGCGTCGACGGCACCTACGCCGGTATCGGCACGCTCGGCACCATCGAGCAGGTGGGCCGGCTCTCCGACGGAGACCCCGGCGCGCTGATCCGAGGGGTGCGCCGCGTCCGCATCGGGGCCGGGACCACCGGACCCGGGGCGGCCCTGTGGGTGGAGGGGACCACGGTCGAGGAGATCGTGCCCGACCCCCTGCCCGGTGCCGTCACCGAGCTGATCAAGGAGTACAAGGCGCTGGCCACCAGCTGGCTGCGCAAGCGCGGCGCCTGGCAGGTCGTGGACCGGGTGCAGCAGATCGACGACGTCTCGCAGCTCGCCGACAACTCCGGCTACTCGCCCTTCCTGTCCGTGGCCCAGCGCGTCGAGCTGCTGGAGACCGCCGACCCGGTGGCCCGGCTGAAGCTGGCCGTCACCTGGCTGAGCGACCACATCGCCGAGCAGGACGTGGCCGAGTCGATCGCCAAGGACGTCCAGGAGGGCGTCGACAAGCAGCAGCGCGAGTTCCTGCTGCGGCGCCAGCTCGAAGCCGTCCGTAAGGAGCTCGCCGACCTCAACGGCGACCCCGAGGACGAGTCCGACGACTACCGCGCCCGCGTGGAGGCCGCCGATCTGCCCGAGAAGGTCCGCGAGGCGGCCCTCAAGGAGGTCGACAAGCTGGAGCGGTCCAGCGACCAGAGCCCCGAGGGCAGCTGGATCCGCACCTGGCTGGACACCGTCCTGGAGCTGCCCTGGAACGAGCGCACCGAGGACGCGTACGACATCCAGGGCGCCAAGGCCGTGCTCGACGCCGACCACGCGGGCCTGGAGCACGTCAAGGAGCGGATCACCGAGTACCTGGCGGTGCGCAAGCGCCGCGCCGACCGGGGCCTCGGCGTCGTCGGCGGCCGCCGCGGCGGCGCGGTGCTCGCGCTGGTCGGCCCGCCCGGCGTCGGCAAGACCAGCCTGGGCGAGAGCGTCGCCCGCGCGATGGGGCGGAAGTTCGTCCGGGTCGCGCTCGGCGGCGTCCGGGACGAGGCGGAGATCCGCGGCCACCGGCGCACCTACGTGGGCGCGCTGCCCGGCCGGGTCGTCCGGGCCATCAAGGAGGCGGGTTCCATGAACCCCGTCGTCCTCCTGGACGAGATCGACAAGGTGGGCTCCGACTTCCGCGGCGATCCGGCCGCGGCCCTGCTCGAGGTCCTGGACCCGGCGCAGAACCACACCTTCCGCGACCACTACCTGGAGGTCGAACTCGACCTGAGCGACGTGGTCTTCCTCGCCACCGCCAACGTCCTTGAGGCCATCCCGGAGGCGCTGCTGGACCGGATGGAGCTGGTGCGCCTGGACGGCTACACCGAGGACGAGAAGGTCACCATCGCCCGTGACCACCTGCTGTCCCGTCAGCTGGAGCGGGCCGGTCTGGAGCCGGGCGAGGTCACGGTGACCGACGAGGCGCTGCGCAAGCTGGCGGGCGAGTACACCCGCGAGGCGGGCGTACGGACCCTGGAGCGGTCCATCGCCCGGCTGCTGCGCAAGGTGGCGGCCCAGCACGAGCTCGACGAGCGCGAACTGCCCTTCACCGTCGGCGTGGCGGAGCTGCGCCCGCTGATCGGCCGGCCGCACCACACCCCCGAGTCCGCCCAGGACCCGGCCGAGCGCCGCACCGCCGTCCCCGGCGTCGCGACCGGGCTCGCGGTCACCGGCGCGGGCGGTGACGTGCTGTTCGTGGAGGCGTCGCTGGCCGACCCGGAGACGGGCGGCGCGGGGCTGAGCCTCACCGGTCAGCTCGGCGACGTCATGAAGGAGTCCGCCCAGATCGCGCTCTCCTTCCTGCGCTCGCACGGCGCGGAGCTGGAGCTGCCGGTCGGCGATCTGAAGGAGCGCGGCGTCCACCTCCACGTCCCGGCGGGCGCGGTGCCCAAGGACGGCCCGAGCGCGGGCGTCACCATGACCACCGCGCTGGCCTCGCTGCTCTCCGGCCGCCAGGTGCGCCCGGACGTGGCGATGACCGGCGAGGTGTCCCTGACCGGGCGGGTGCTGCCCATCGGCGGCGTCAAGCAGAAGCTGCTGGCGGCGCACCGGGCCGGGGTGACCACCGTGATCATCCCCAAGCGCAATGAGCCCGATCTGGACGACGTCCCCGCCGAGGTCCTGGACAAGCTCGACGTCCACCCGGTCGCCGACGTCCGCCGGGTGCTGGAGCTGGCCCTCGAACCCGCTCGGGCGGCGGCCCCAGAGGTTCCGGTAGCGGCGTGAGATTGAGGCAGACAGGTCTGTCTGGTAGCTTCGGCAGCGACCCAGACAGACCTGTCTGTTCGCATGCCGTACCGTCCTCGGAGGAACTCCGTGCGCACCCTGCTCGTCCTCGCCCACCCCGATCTCGCCGCATCCCGGGTCAACGCCGCCCTCGCCGAGGCGGCCCGGCCGGTGGAGAACGTCACGCTCCACGACCTCTACGCCACCTATCCCGATCTGCGGATCGACGTCGAGCGCGAGCAGCGGCTGCTGCTGGAGCACGACCGGATCGTCCTGCAGTTCCCCTTCTACTGGTACTCGGCGCCGCCGCTGCTGAAGAAGTGGCTGGACGAGGTGTTCCTGCGCGGCTTCGCCTACGGCAGCGGCGGCACCTCGCTGAGCGGCAAGTCGCTGCTGATCGCCACCTCGACGGGCAGCACCGAGGAGCAGTACGGGCCGGGCGGGGCCCACCCCTACCCGGTCGTCGATCTGCTCAACTCCTTCGACGCCACCGCCAACATCACCGGGATGCGTTACGAGGAGCCGCTCATCGTGCACGGCACCCATGGGCTCGGCGACGCCGAGCTCGCCGCGTACCAGGACCGCTATCGCGAGCTGCTGGCCTCCGGTGTGCTGCGGAAGCGCGCGCTGTCCGCGGCCTGACGGCCCGGGGCGCGACACACGAGAAGGGCCCGGCCGCTCGCTCATATGGCGGCCGGGCCCTTCCGCGTACGTCCGGGCCCTTCGCGTACGTCCGTACGTAAGGGGTGCTACACCCGCACCGGGCACGCCTGCGTGACCAGTGCCCGCGCCGCCTCCCGGGCGGCCTCCGTGAATTCCGGCCTCGGCTCCAGCGCCGCCGCTGCCATCACCCCGTCCACGAGCACGGAGATCTGCACGGCGAGCCGCTCGGGGCCGGCGGCCCCGGCCTCCCGGGCCAGCTCGGTCAGCCAGGCTCTCACGGCCCGCTTGTGCTCGGCGGTCGCGGCGTGGGTGGCGGTGTCCGGCTCGGTCTCGCCCGCGGTCCTGATGAAGGCGCAGCCGCGGAAGCCGTCGCGCTCGGTCGCCGAGTCCAGCGCGTCGAAGAGGCCGATGAGCCGGTCCCGGGGGTCGGCGCCGACCGCCTCGGCGGCCTCCCGCAGCGCCCGGCGCCAGTGCTCGTCCGCTCTGCTCAGATAGGCCAGCACCAGATCGTCCTTGGCGCGGAAGTGGGAGTAGAGCGTCGCCTTCGCCACGCCCGACTCGGCGATGATCCGGTCCACTCCGACCCCGCGCACCCCATGGGCGTTGAACAGCGCGGTCGCGGTGGACAGGATCCGCTCATGGGCGGAGGGACGGGCGCTGCTCATGATCAAGCTCCTTGACGCGGGCACACGGGGCCGTGGGGGCGACCGGGGCCGTGGAGCGACCGGGGCCGTAGAACGACCGACGCCCTCCAGCGTACAGACAGACCTGTCCGTACGCCGGAGGGCGGGACGCGCCGCATGCGGTCGACGCGCCAGGTGTGGGGGGTGCCGCGAGGCGGGGCTCAGCCGTTGGCGAGGGCCTGCAGCCGGTCCATGGCGCCGTTGAACTTGTTGTGGTCGCCGACCGTCGGGCCGGAGGAGGTGTACTGCCAGATGGTGTGGAAGCCCCAGCCGGCGGGAAGCTCACCGACGGACGAGCCGTAGCGCGGAATCCACAGCGGGTTGACGCCACCGAAGGCGGCGGAGTTGCCCGTGCAGGTCTTCCACCAGCTAGTGGAGGTGTAGATGACCGGATCGCGGCCGGTGCGCGACTTGTAGGTGCTGCTGAAGGACTTGATCCAGTTGACCATCGCACTGGCGCTCAGCCCGTAGCAGGTCGCGCCGTAGGGGTTGTACTCCATGTCGAGCGCGCCCGGCAGGGTCTTGCCGTCCTTGGACCAGCCGCCGCCGTGGTCGACGAAGTAGTTGGCCTGTGCGGCGCCGGTCGAGTTGTTCGGCAGGGCGAAGTGATACGCGCCGCGGATCATGCCGACGTTGTACGAGCCGTTGTACTGCTGGGCGAAGTAGGGGTTGGTGTAGCTGGTGCCCTCGGTCGCCTTGGCGTAGGCGAACCGGACGCCGCTGCTCCACAGCGTCGACCAGCTGACATTGCCCTGGTGGCTGCTGACGTCCACGCCCTCGACGGTGGCGAGCAGCCCCGTCGGCGCCTCACCGGTCGTGGATCCGCCCTCGTGCTTGGCTATCTGGGAACCCGCCCAGTCGTCCTCGGGATGGGGGATGGCCTTGTCGCCCTGTCCCTGGGCGGCGAACGCCGAACCGGGCAGTGCGAGGGCCATGGCGAGGAACGTGGCGAGAATGCCGATCAGCGCACTGAGGGCGCGTCGGGCCGAACCAGGTCTGTGCACAGGCATGGCGTTGCCTCCGAAACCTCGGTGGGGGGAGCTCCGATTGGAATGACCATGTCAGGAGTTGACGCTACGGGCGTAGATAGGCCGACGGAAGGGGGAGAGTGTGATGCCGTTGGTCTAATCCTGCGAAATACTGGTGGAGCTGCGGTAACAGCCGTGCGTGGTAGAAACTTTCACGAAGTGAAAACCCGGAGAGGGCTCTGACGTGCACAACAACGGGGCGTTGCCCCCTGAGCGGGGTGAGGGGGGCACCGTGGGTGGCATTGGTTTGGACCATGCATTCCTGGCTCTGGAGCGCGAATTGGCGGTCTTCCTCCGCAGAGCCCGTGCCGCTTCGGGGGAATTGGCCCGGGAGGTCCACCCGGAGCTCGAATCCGCCGCCTACGGACTGCTGATGAGGCTCGAGGACGCCGGTGCGCAGCGCGCCACCGAGCTCGCGGGCTTCGTGGGCGTCGGCAAGGCCACGATGAGCCGTCAGCTCCGGGCTCTCGAGGGGCTCGGACTGGTGACGCGGACGCCCGATCCGGCCGACGGCCGGGCCTTCCTGGTGGAGTTGACCGAGGAGGGCCGCAGCCGCTTCAGCGCCGTGCGGGGCGCCCGGCGGGCGCGGTACGCCCGCCGCCTCGCCGGGTGGGAGCGCAGCGAGGTCGCCGAACTCGCCAGGCTGCTGCACCGGTTGAACGCGGAGCAGGAGGCCGACGACCGCGGTCAGACGGCGCGCGCGGCGCAGGAGTAGGGCGCTCATACACGTCAGGATCGGCGACCGGCGCGCATCCGGCGACGCGGACGTGGCAACCGCGCTACCCCACTGGTGGGGGCGGCCCCCGCGGTCAGGGCTCCACGAAGACCACGGCCGCGTCGTCATGGTTCTTGCCCCGGGGGAAGGCCGTACGGTCCGGATCGGCGTGCTCGGCCGCCCGCACCCGGTCGATCAGCGCCTGCGGGCCCTCCTTGCGCAGCAGCGCGAAGCACTCGGTCCAGTCGCCCTCACCGAACCTCTCCACCCAGCGCGACGCCCCGTCGGTGAGCGCCGCCAGCGCCCGCACCTCGCCGCGCGGGAGCTCCCCGGTGACCGCCTTATGGGAGACGGCGGGGTCGGCGGCGGCGGTGAAGAAGCCGCCCGCCACGTTGCGCAGCGGGGCGAGCCGCCGGCCCTCGGCCCGCAGCCGGTCGATGCGGTCGTCCAGGACCGGGGTCACTCCGTCATGGGTCCGCTCGATGAGCAACACCGAGTCGGACAGCACCAGATGCTCGATTCGCTCGGTGTTCCAGCGCGCCGCGACGACGGTCGCCTGGGGTGTGAGGGGGTGAGAAAGGTCACATGTTGAACTATGAGCGGCGGCGGTCCGGGCGATCGCCTCGGAGAGGCATTGTGTCAGGGGCATATCCCGTCGTGAACCGGACAGTTCGAGCAGCGATCCGCCGAGCCGTGCGGTGAACCAGTCCACGCTGTGGACGCATCCGTCCCCTCCCTCGGGCGGGGTCACCCCGTCCAGCACCACGAGCGCACCGCCGCTCCCCGAGGCGGGGAGGGCTACTGACGCGTAGTCCTCGTTGGGATATTGCTGATCGCCGGGGGCGGTCGCGAGTTCGATGCGCATTCCCTCAGTCTGCCGGACCCCTGTCGATCACTACGGCGGCGAGGGCCGGACCGGGTGTTGGTCCGTACCAAATCCGTCGCCGGTTTCTCCGCTGCCTGATTGGGGCGGGATTGACACTTCTGGGAAGCTGCGGGTGGGCATCTTGTCAGGGCGTCGAGGTCTTTACCAATCCGCGCAAGGTGGTGGGAAGGTATGGCCGCGAGCCAAAGTTGGTGGTCAACTACGCAATACGGTTCACTCGTTCGGGTGGCCGGGTGGGTGATGCGTACCCGCCCCAGACCCGTCCTGAAAGGGTCGGAATCCCTACCAGAGGTGGGGAAACACAATTGGTGATCCGTCGTCACCTCTGGTCCACGTCAGCGGTCGGGCGAGAATGGATTGTGAGCACCGGTGCGGAAGAAGCGGCTTCGGGGCACCACGCGCGATGCGGTCGGCGAGCCACGCCAGGATGAGGCGGCGCCGCGACGGCGCACCGTACGCGTCCGCCGTCGGCTCACCACGTCCGTCGCCCTCGTCTCCGTCGCCGTCCTCGGGGCCGGAACCCCCGCCGTCCTGCTCGCCCTCGACGACACCACCGACGCCCAGCACCTCGTCGACCTCGCGGAGACCAACCGCTCCACGGTGACCCTCTCCCACGCCCTCGCCGACGAGCGCGACGCCATGACCCGCTATGTCGCCGACGGCCGCACCTCGGCCTCCGGCCACGGGGTCTCCGAGGAGATGCGCGCCCGCGTCGACCGCCGGGTCCGGGAGGCGCGCGGGGACGTCCCCGCCTCGGTCCGGCGGCGCCTCGACGCCCTCCCCGAGCTGCGGCAGGAGGCGCTGACCGGCAAGGGCTCGGCCACCGACGTCTTCACCGCCTACACCCGCACCGTCCAGGCGCTGAACGGGATCAGCGACACCCTCGCCCGCCGGCTCCCGGCCGACGCCGAGTCCGGCGGCACCGCCGCGCTGGCCCCGCTCGGCCGCGCGGTGGAGGAGGCGTCCGCCACCCGCGGACTGCTGCTGGCCGCGCTCGACGCGGGCGGCGGCCAGCCCACGCTGGTCTCGGCCGCGCAGCGGACCAACCTCCGCGAGCAGTCGGCGCTCGACGACTTCGAGCAGTTGGCCCCGGCCGCCATGCGCGAGGCCTACCAGCGCACCGTCAGCGGCACCGAGGTCGGCTCCGCCGAGCGCTACCTCGCCCGGCTCACCGACCAGAGCCGCCTCTCGGGCAATGACTTCTTCCTCCAGAAGGACCGCGTCGAGGCCGCCCTGAACGCCCGGATCGACCAGATGCGCGGCGCACAGTCCTCGCTGGCCTCCGCCGAGGCCGCCCAGCTCGCGCGGGTGCGGGACGACGAGGTCACCGACCTGGAACTGCGCATCGGCATCGTGGGCGCCGCCCTGCTGGTCGCCCTCGGCGCCGGAGTGCACAGCGCCCGCTCGATGACCCGGCCGCTGGCCGCCCTGCGGCTCGGCGCCCGGCGGGTCGCGGCCGATCCGGCGGCCGAGGAACCGGTGGAGTTCAAGGGCCGCGACGACGAGTTCGCGGACGCCGTACGGGCCGTCAACGAACTGCACGCCAAGGCCGCGCAGACATACGAGCGGGTCGCCGAGCTCGAGCGCGAGCGCACCCGGCTCATCGGTGAGCGGCAGCGGCTGGCCGATGAGCGGGACGGGCTGCGCGCCGAGCGGGACGCGGTCACCACCCGGCTGGAGGGGCTGCGGGCCCGGGTCCACGGCAGCTTCGTCAGCCTCGCGCTGCGCTCGCTGGGCCTGATCGAGCGCCAGCTCGCCATCATCGAATCCCTGGAGGAGCGGGAGCAGGACCCCGACCGCCTCGAGACGCTCTTCCAGCTCGACCACCTGGCCACCGGGATGCGCCGCTACGGCGAGAACCTTCTGGTCATCGCGGGCTCCGAGCAGAAGGCGACCCACCCGGGGCCGGTGCCGCTGCTGGATGTGCTGCGCGCCTCGATCAGCGAGGTCGAGCGGTACGACCGGGTGCAGATCCAGGCGCTGCCGCCGCATGCCCAGGTCGCGGGGTTCGCCGCGGACAGCGTCAGCCACCTGATCGCCGAGCTTTTGGAGAACGCGACATCGTTTTCTCCGCCGGACGCGGCGGTCCAGATCTCCGGCTGGCTGCTGGAGACCGGCGAGGTCATGCTCTCCGTCCAGGACGAGGGCATCGGCATGACGCCCGAGCGCTTCGTCGAGCTGAACAACCGGCTCGCGGACCCCGTTCCCGAGTACTGCCAGGGCCCCCAGCCGGAGGACCCGCTGGGCCTCGGGCTGTATGTGGTGACCCGGCTGGCCGCGCGCCACGGCATCCGCGTACAGCTGCGCGAGCAGCAGCCGGGCGGGGTGGCGGCCGTGGTCGTCCTCCCGACGAAGATCCTCCCCTCCGGTTCGCCCGGCGCCGGGCTGCCGCCCGCCCCGCCGGTGGGCGCGAGCGCGACGTTCGGCGCCACCGGACCCTCCTCCTTCCTGGGCTTCCCGGGCTCGGAGGCCGAGGCGAACTCCAACGCGCTGCCGGGGCAGGTCCGTTCGGTCGCGCCCGGCCAAGAGGGTGTGGCGGGGGCCGGTGCCGAGCCGGTCGCGCTGCCCGCTCCGTCCGCGGAGCCGGACCCGGCGCCGCAGGCCGTCGAGCCGGAGCCCGAGGACGAGCCCCGCCTTGGGCCTGAGCCCCGCCTTGGGTCTGAGCCCCGCCTTGGGTCTGAGTCCCGCCTTGGGCCCGAGCCCGTCGACGCCGCCGCCGAACCGGAGCCGAGCGCCCCCTGGGCCGTCCCCGGTGAGCAGTGGGGCCGGACCGGGGACACGGGCCGTGACTACCCCCTGGAGCCCACGCCGCCGCGCGGCCATCCGGCCCCGGAAAGCCCCGGTGCGCTGCCCGCCCTGCCCAAGCGCGTCCCCAAGTTGGCCCAGGCCGACGGGCAGGACGACGCCCGGCCCGGCGCGGACGACAAGGCCCCGGCACCTCAGCCCGAGGAGCCCGAGGAGCCGGAGGTCCCGGCCGTCGAGCAGACGATGGAGCTGACGCTCCGGCGCCTGGGCGAGAGCCAAGGGGACGACTCCGAGGACCGCGGTGGCCGCTCGGACCGTACGGATCCCGACGACCGCGAGGGTCGCGAAGGCCGCGAGGGTCGCGAGGACCGCGAGGGTCGCGACGTACATGAGGACGCCGCGGACCGCGCGGGCGCCGACGGCCGCGACGGCCACGCGGACGGCGACGACCACGCGGACCGCGAGTGGTACATCGGCGGCCACGGCATACGCCCGGTCGGCGCGGCCGCCTGGGGCCCGGCCAACCGCGGCCCGGCGTGGCCCGGCGGCCCGGCGGACCGCGCCCCGGCGTCGTACGACGGCCCGGAAGGCAGCGTCCCGCCGTCGCCCGGCGGCAGGACGGCGGAGGGTGGTGAGCGGGCAGGCGGCGGTGAGCCGTCCGCCGATCCGTACGCCATCGGCCCCGACCAGCACGGCCGCCCGGACGACGAGGCGGCGCGCACCGACAAGGGGCTTCCCAAGCGGCGACCGCGGAACGTGGCCCTCCGGGAGCCCGATCCACGGGAGCGGACCGGCTCGGTGAACGCGGAGGAACTGCGGCGCCGGCTCGGTGGGTTCCAGCGCGGCGCCCGCGAGGGACACCGCGACGCCGCCGCCGAGCTCGCCGCCCGCGGCGAGCCCGCGCGGGGGCACGGGGGACCAGCAGGGCAAACGGGGGCGCAGAACGAGGGTGGCACGGTTGAGGAGGCACGCGGGTGAATGCGCCCAGTAGTACCTACGGGTTGAGTCGCGAGGCCCGTAATCTGCACTGGTTGCTGGCGAACCTGGTCGAGGAGGTGCCGGGCGTCCGTTCGGTCGTGGTCGTCTCGACCGACGGGCTGATGTTGCTCTCCTCCGACACACGGCACCACGCCGCGGCCGCGGCGGCCGATCCGTCGGTGCAGGACGGCCCCAAGGGCTCCAGCGCGGATCTCGCGACGATCGTCTCGGGGCTCGGCAGCCTCACGCTCGGCGCGGCGAAGCTGATGGAAGCCGGCAGTGTCAAGCAGACGATGGTGGCGATGGACGAGGGCAGTCTGTTCGTCATGTCGATCAGCGACGGTTCGCTGCTGGGGGTGCACGCCACCCCCGACTGCGACATGACCGTCGTCGCCTATCACATGGCGTTGTTCGTGGGCCGGGCCGGACATGTGCTCACCCCCGAGCTCCGCAATGAACTACGCAGGTCGCTGGAGCACGCACAGTGACGGCCGCCGGGTCCGGCCGACCCGCCCGTAAACCCGCTCGCGTACGTCCGTACTCACTCACCGGTGGCCGCACCCGCTCCGGCCATGTGCTGCTGGTGGAGACCTTCGTCGCGGCGCTGGAATCTCCGGACGGACGGCTCGACCTGGCCCCCAGCGGGTTGAACTCCCGGATGCTGCCGGAGATCCGGGCGATCATCGAACTGTGCGCCAGGATGCGCTCCGTCGCGGAGGTCTCCGCGATGCTCAAGATCCCACTCGGTGTGGTGCGCGTCCTGCTCAGTGACCTGGCCGACCAGGGAAAGATCCGCGTCTACGGCACCGGGCGGGGCCCCGGCCAGCCGGACCGCGCGTTGCTCGAAAGGGTGCTCAGTGGACTTCGCAGGCTCTGAGACGATCACGGCGACCCCGCCGGCGACGTCGGAGATACCCGGGGCCGGGATACCCGGGGCCGAGGAGGTGCTCCAGAGGTGGCAGACGGACCGCTCCCGCGCGCCGATCGCCACCAAGATCGTGATAGCGGGAGGCTTCGGCGTCGGCAAGACGACCTTCGTCGGCGCGGTTTCGGAGATCACTCCGCTGCAGACCGAAGCGCTGATGACGCAGGCCAGCGAGAGTGTGGATGACCTCGAGGCGACGCCCGAGAAGCTGACCACCACCGTCGCGATGGACTTCGGCCGGATCACGCTGGAGAACGATCTGGTCCTGTATCTCTTCGGCACCCCCGGTCAGCAGCGCTTCTGGTTCATGTGGGACGACCTGATGCGCGGGGCCATCGGCGCGGTGGTGATGGTCGACACCCGGCGCCTGGACGAGAGCTTCCCGGCACTGGACTACTTCGAGAGCCTCGGACTGCCGTACGTGGTGGCGGTCAACCACTTCGAGGGGACTCCGCTCTACCAGGCCGAGGACGTACGGGACGCGCTCTCCGTGGCGTCCTCCGTGCCCGTGGTGATGATGGACGCCCGGCGCCGGATCGCGGTCGTGGACGCGCTGCTGGCGCTGGTGAGGCACGCCGTTGACGTGTCACCCGAGTGACGTAACCTCTGCTCCGCCCGTGGGATGGAATGCTCTGTTCCTCTTTCCGGCCCGAGCATGAGGGAGAGTCGACGGCCATGCGGAAGATACTCATCGTGGGTGCCGGTCAATCCGGCCTCCAACTCGCTCTCGGCCTCCAGTCCCGGGGCTACGAGCTCACGCTGATGTCCAGCCGGACGGCCGATGAGATCCGCGGCGGGCGGGTGATGTCCACCCAGTGCATGTTCCACACCGCGCTGGGGCACGAGCGCGATCTGGAGCTCAACTTCTGGGAGGAGCGGGCGCCGCGGGCCTGGGGCCTCGGGGTCTCGGTCGCCGGGCCGCCGGCTCCCGGGGGCCATCCGCGGGTCATCGACTGGGTCGGCCGGCTCGACGGTTACGCCCAGTCCGTCGACCAGCGGATCAAGATGGCCGGCTGGATGGAGACGTTCGAGCAGCGCGGCGGCCAGGTGGTCATCCACGGCGCCGCCGTCTCCGACCTGGACGTCCTCGCCAGGAAGTACGACCTGGTGCTGGTGGCCGCGGGCAAGGGCGAACTGGTCTCGCTCTTCGGCCGGGACGCCGCCCGCTCCCCGTACGACACCCCGCGGCGCGCCCTCGCGGTCGCCTATGTGCACGGCCTCGGCCCGCGCCCCGAGCACCCCGACGTCGACGCGGTGCGCTGCAACCTCGTCCCCGGCGTCGGTGAGCTCTTCGTGATGCCCGCGCTCACCAACAGCGGCCGCGCCGACATTCTCTTCTGGGAGACCGTCCCGGGCGGTCCGGCCGACTCGTTCCAGGGCATCACCGACCCCTCGGAGCACCTGGAGCGCGTCCTGGAGCTGATGGAACACTTCACGCCCTGGGAGTACGCGCGCGCCACCAAGGTCGAGCTGACGGACGCGGGCGCCACGCTGTCCGGGCGGTACGCGCCGACCGTGCGCCACCCCATCGGGCGGCTGCCGGGCGGCGGGCTGGTCCTGGGCGTGGCCGATGTCGTGGTGGCCAACGACCCGATCACCGGCCAGGGCTCCAACTCCGCGGCCAAGTGCGCGGCGGCCTATCTGGAGAGCATCCTCGAGCGCGGCGACCGGCCGTTCGACGAGGAGTGGATGCGGACGACGTTCGACCGCTACTGGGAGAGCGCGCGGCACGTCACCAAGTGGAGCAACGCGATGCTGGCCCCGCCGCCGGAGCACATCGTGAACCTCCTCGGCGCGGGGTCCGCCTTCCCGGCCGTCGCCCACCGCATCGCCAACGGCTTCGACGACCCCTCCGACTTCGAGAACTTCTTCTACGAGCCGGAGAAGACGGCCGCCTATCTGGACGAGGTCAGGGAAGAGACCCGGGCTGCTGAAGTCGAGGCCTGCGATGTGGCTGAGGCCACTGAAGTCGAGGCCTGCGATGTGGCTGAGGCCATTGCAGCCGAGGTCTGCGCTGTGGCTGGGGCCGACGACGAGGCCGAGGCGGACGACCGCGTCCCCGAGGCCGTCCGGTCCTTCCGCTGACACCGGCCGTCGCCGCAGCCGTCACCGCTTCTTGGCCACCGTGACCGGACCCGGGCGCACCACGCCCTGCAGCGGATTGGAGGCGAGCGGGGAGAGCTTCACCCGCTGGCCGGGGCGCGGCGCCTGGACCACCTGGCCGTTGCCCGCGTACATCGCCACATGGCTCGCCCCCTTGTAGTAGATCACCAGATCGCCGGGGCGCAGTCGGCTGAGTGGCACCCGTGGCAGCTGGCGCCACTGCTCCTGGCTGGTGCGCGGGATGGTCCGCCCGGCATACGCCCAGGCGGATGAGGTCAGCCCCGAGCAGTCGAAGGAGTTCGGCCCCTCGGCGCCCCAGACGTACGGCTTGCCGATCTGGTTCAGGGCGTAGGCGAGCGCCCGCCGCCCGGCCTCCGCGGACGCCATTCCGGGGCGGCGGCCAGGGGACTGGTGGGGGTGGGGGCGGGGCGCGGTGACGGTGGCCACCGGTGAGGGGGCGCCCGCCGCCGGGGTGTCCCGGCGGCTTCCGGGGGCCGGGGCGGCGCCGGTGCCCGTGCCGCCGTTCGTGGTGCCGCCCGTGCCGCCGTTCGTGGTGGCGGGCGGGCCCGCGGCGCCGGGTGAGGTGCCATTCGCGGAGCCGAGCGCCCCGGAGGCGAGCAGTTTGCGCTGGGCCTTCGCGGTCTCCTGGCGCTCGCGCTGGGCCACCTGGGCGATCTGGCGGGTGCTGAGCGCGGCCAGCAGCTTCTCGATGGAGCGGAGCTGTTTCTTCACCTTGTCCCGCTGTTTCATGCGCTTCGCCGCCAGGGACAGCTGTTTGTCCAGCGCGGTCCGTGCCCGGGTGGCGATGGTGTCGGCGCGCCGCTCGCCCTTGGTCAGCCGCTGGATCAGGGCGGCCTCGCGGCCGGCCGCCCGATCCAGCTCCCGCGCCTCGTCGGCGGCGTTCTCCGGGTGCGGGGTGAGCAGAGTCAGCAGGAAACTGTAGGAGGAGAGCGCGCTGTGGCCCTGGTACTGCCGGCGGGCCAGCCGTCCCGCGTCGTCGTGGCTGACGGCGAGCTCGGTACGGGCGTGGACGAGCTGGGCCGTGAGCTCCCTGGTCCTGGTGCGCTGCTTGTGCAGCTTCTCCTCGGTCCCGTTGTACGCCTCCGTCGCCTCCTCTGCCTGCCGGTACAGCGTCTTGAGCTGCGTCAGCAGCTCGGACACGGACCGGTCGGCGGGGTGGACGGGGGCGGCCGACGCCTTGGCCGCCGGAACGGCGGGCACCAGCGCGGCGGCCGCGGTGATCGCCGCCGCGCAGACCGAGCCCACGATCCGTCCTGACACGTGATCACCTCCGGCTCCGAGACGCCTCTGTTCGGCGTCCAGCTCAGCAGGGATCGTGGCATGACGTTCGTATCTTCAGGAGAATTGTGGGCGAGTCGGACGAATACGGTCACCCGTCCGGCGGGCGATCAGCTCGGCCCGACGGTCAGTTCGGCTTGGACCACGGCCACTTCGGCCCGCCACCCGGCTTCCCCTCCGGGTCGTACTCATAGGCCCAGACCCGGACCAGGCCCAGCCGCTTGGAGGTGGCGGCGGGAACCCTGCGGTAGACATACACCGTCGGCGGTCCGCCCGCCTCGTTCTCCACCGGCACCTCGTAGGTCTTCGGCGGCTGGCCCGTGAGGCCGACCAGCACCGGCAGCACCCGGCCGTCCAGCGGCCCGCCCACGAAGGGCGTCTCCTCGCTTCTCACACCACGACCGTACGTCTCACGACGACCGTTCGTCCCAGCACGGCTGTACGTCTCGCCACGTACGTCTCACCGGCCGCGCTCGTCAGAGCAGATGCGACGCCTCGCCCAGCGACGGCACCACGCGGCGCGCCAGCCGCCCGACCGGTCCCTCTGCGGGCTCCATCCTGACCGCGGCCTTCATCACCCGGGCCGTCTGCGGGTCGGTGGCCGCGGTGGCGGTCAGCATCGCCACGAACTGGTCCACCAGCCAGTCGCGCAGTTCCTCCAGTGACGGCCGCTTCTCCTCGTCCAGCCAGATCAACGAGGCCGCCTCGACGGCCGTGATCCAGGTGCGCACCATCATCCGCAGCCGCGCACCGGGCTCCTCGACCGCCAGATGGAGCAGGATCTCCTCGGCCGCCGCCCGCCGGACCTCGTCCACGATCGCGTTCGTCCGCGAGGTCTCGGCCACGCTGCCGCTCTGCAACAGCGCGCTGAACCCCGCGTCGTGCTCGTCCACGAAGGCCAGATAGCGGTCCAGCACCCGGCTCAGCCGGGCGCTGAGCGGACCGCTCCTGGGCTCCTCGAAGCACCGTTCCAGCTCATCCGCGGCGCTGCGCAGCGCCGCCTCGTACAACTGCTGCTTGCCGCCCGGGAAGTAGCGGTAGACCAGCGGACGGGAGGCCCCGGCGGCCGAGGCCACATCGTCCAGCGACACGTCCTCGGGCGCGCGGTGGGCGAAGAGGCCGAGCGCGGCGGTGAGGAGTTCGGCGCGCCGCGCCTCGACGCTCAGCCTGCGGTAGCTGCCCCGGCGCGCGGCCGGTGGGCTCGCGGTGGCCGGTGGCCGCGCGATGGCCGATGGGCTCGCGGTGGCCGATGGGCTCGCGGTGGCCGGGGGTTCCGCCGCCGGGCGCGCGGCGGCACTCGCCTCCGCCGGGGGTGTCGCCTCCGGGGGCGCCGGAGCGGTGCCGCTGCCTGTCGTCATGCCTGGCAGCGTAACCGCCCGTCGTTACGGAGCGGATGCCCCCTTCGGTCCGACCCGAATGGGCCCTTGGGCCCGGTCCGAACGCGCCCTTGGGCCCGGCGGCCCAACGCCCCTTGGCCCGGCGGCCGATGCCCCCTGGCCTCAGCCCTACGGGGTGTCCGGCGGATCCTTTCCCTCCCATCCGGCGGATCCTTTCCCTCGCACGGGGCTTCGCTCCTGGACCCCGGGGTCTGGGGCGGAGCCCCCACGCGGCGGAGCCGCATATCGACGCTGCGTGGGATAGGGGCGGAGAGGGGAACAGCCCGCCGCAGGCGGCCCCTAGGCCAGCAGCCCCGAGCTCCTCCACAGTCGGCGCCCCACGCCCCGCATCACCCCGACGTCATCGAGGAATTCGGTGAGCTTGCGGGCGCCGTTGCGCATCACCTCGCGCCGGTGGGCGCTGGCCCGCACTTGAGCGACGGCCGCGCGGCGGTCGAGTCCCACGTCCGTGTAGACCTTGGGGTTGATGAACGCCTGCGAGAAGATCCGGGAGAACTCCCCGGAACCGATCCGGGTCAGCTCCGCCTCCCAGCGCGGCGCCCGCAGCATCTGGCGGCGCAGCTCCTCGCGCGCGTACCGCACATGGCGGGCCTCCTCGACCACATGGATCCGGGTCACCCCGCGAATCAGCGGCTGAACGCGCTCGTCGGGGAAGGTCAGCCGCTGCATCCAGTCCAGGATCTCCTCGCCGAGGAGGGTCGCGGTGAACGAACCGGGCGTGGTGGAGAACGTCTTGAAGAATCGGCCCAGGTTGTGGTGGAGCGGGGCGACCGGATACGCCGGGGTGCCGCCCTTGGTGATCAGCCGCGCGAACATCTTGGAGTGACGGCACTCGTCGGCGATCTCGGTGAGCGCGTACCGCACATGGGCGCTGGTCGCGGGCTTGTCGTAGATGTGCCGGGTGAGCAGCTGGATCAGGATGATCTCGAACCATATGCCCAGGGAGGCGAGGGCCGCCGCCTCGTGCTGGGAGAGCAGTAGCCGCTGCTCCTGCGACATCCGGCGCCACATGGGCGTGTCGTAGAGCGACACCAGCTCCGGTGGCCAGAACCACTTGCCGGGTTCGAACGGCGCGTCCCAGTCCAGTTCGGTGTCGGGGTCGAAGGAGTGCTTGGCGGAGGACTGGAGCAGCCGCTCCGCGACCCGTTCGCGGTCCTTGATCAGCCCGAGCGCGTCCCGGAGCGCGGGTGGTTCGGTCGTGGTGGACATCGTCGAGGGCACCTCACTGATGGCTCGGACAGGCGCCGGGGGGAACGGTTACCGGCGGATACCTCTTATGAGACTCCGTGTCAGCAAGGCCGTCAATCCCTTGCGGAGGTCTTATTGACCGCTGAGTAACGGACGTGTGAGCCTGCCGAGTACGCATCCGTTCACGGGGGAGCGAGGCGAAGGAGGCGTCGGTGGCGACGCAAGAGCTCTACGCGATGGATCCCGGAGACCCCCTCTGGCAGGTGCCCGCCGGCGGCGCCGCCCGATTCAGCTGGGAGTACGACGACCACCGGGCCCGGCTGCTCGCCCTCTACCAGAAGGGCAAGGACAAGCAGTGGGACGCGGTCAAGCGGATTGACTGGGGCCTGGACGTGGACCCGTACGATCCGCTGGGCACCCCCGATGAGTCGCTCGCCCTCTACGGCACCCGCCACTGGGACCGGATGACCGACCGGGACAAGGGCGAGCTGCGCCATCACGTCGCCGCCTGGCAGTTCAGCCAGTTCCTCCACGGCGAACAGGGCGCGATGGTGTGCGCGGCCCGGATCGTGGAGGCCGCGCCCGACCTCGACGCCAAGTTCTACTCCGCGACCCAGACCATGGACGAGGCGCGCCACGCCGAGCTCTACAGCCGTTTCCTGCATGACAAGCTCGGCACGGTCTACCCCATCAACACCGATCTGCGGACCCTCCTCGGCGACACTCTCCGCGACTCCCGCTGGGACATGGCCTACCTGGGCATGCAGGTGCTCATCGAGGGTCTGGCGCTCGCCGCGTTCGGCCTCATCCGCGACACCACCGACAAGCCGCTGCCCCAGCAGATCCTCGCCTACGTCATGCAGGACGAGGCCCGCCATGTGGCCTTCGGCCGGATGGCGCTGCGCGACTACTACCGGCAGCTGAGCGACGCGGAGCTGCGCGAGCGCGAGGAATTCGTCATCGAGGGCTGCTACTTGATGCGCGACCGGCTGCGCGGCGTGGAGGTCCTGGAGAACTTCGGCATCCCGAAGGCCGAGGCCGAGCAGTACTGCGAGCAGTCGCAGTTCCTGCATATGTTCCGCAAGCTGCTCTTCAGCCGGATCGTGCCGTGTGTGAAGGACATCGGGCTGTGGGGCGAGCGGCTTCAGCGGGCATATGTCGACATGGGCGTGCTGGAGCTGGGCGACAGCAATCTCGACCTGCTGATGAACCAGGACGAGGAGCTGGCCGAGCGGCTGGACCAGCAGCGCTTCGCGGCGGAGGAGGCGGCGCGCACGGGCGAGGTCGACGAGGCGATCGCGGAGGGGGCGTCGGCCGAGGCGCAGGCGTGAATACGTACATGACACCCCCTCAACCTCGCCTCAGCGCACCTAACTTGGTAGATTCATGATCACCGCCAGCGAATGAGGCCGAGGTCATTGGGGTGACCTCGGTCCGGTGGCGTTCATATGCGTTCATATGCGTTCATATGAAGGAACGGCCGAAGGGTGCTCTCCACGGCGGTGGGGGGCACGCCTTTGTTCCGGCGTTCCGGAGGATGATGGTGCGGTGCGGATTCGAACGAGCACCTGTGAAGAACTCCCCGTCCTCCAGGACATAGAGCGCGCCGCCGGACTCTGCTTCCGGGACATCGGAATGGACGAAGTCGCCGATGACGAGCCCCTGAGCCTGGAAGAGCTGAGCCGCTACCAGCGGACCGGACGGGCCTGGGTCGCGGTGGACGACGCCGACCGGGCGATGGCGTACCTGATCACCGACCCCGTCGACGGAAACGTCCATATCGAGCAGATCTCGGTCCACCCCGACAGCGCCCGCCGGGGCGTGGGACGGGCCCTGATCGACCACATCGCGGCGCGCGCCGCGGGCGACGGCGTCCCCGCGCTCACCCTGACCACCTTCGTCGACGTGGCCTGGAACGCCCCGTACTACGCCGCGCGATGCGGCTTCCGGGCCCTGACCGAGGCCGAGCTGACCCCCGGGCTCCGTGAGATCCGGCTCAGCGAGGCCGGTCATGGGCTGGACCGCTGGCCACGGGTGTGCATGCGCAGGGACGTGGGCTAGGAGGCGTCCGACGGACCGTGACGCTGCGGCGGGCCGCTCCCTTCTCCTCCCCGCCCCTTCCCGACACTGGGGCCGCGCCCCAGCCCCCGGGCCCCGCCCCTTCTCGCGGCATCGATATGCGGCCCCGCCGCGGCGTCGATATGCGGCCCCGCCGCGTGGCGTGGCTCCGCCCCTCAACCCCGGGGTCCAGGGGCGAAGCCCCTGATAACGGGAAGGGGCGGGGAGGGGGAAGCACCGATATGCGGCTCCCCCATGTGGTCCGCCGGACACCCCGCAGCCGAGACGCCGACAGGGCGCGGACCGGGGCCCGGGACGGGGAGGGCCCGGAGGACCCCGGTGCCCGGCGGCGGGGAGGGCCCCCGGAGGACCCCGGCGCCCGGCGGCGGGACGACCCCGAGGCGGCCCAGGCCGCCGCCTACGTGCACAGCTCCTCCACGGCCCGCCCGAACCCCCGTAACCGCGCGGTCTCGTCCGCCCGGCGCCACACCAGGCCGAGCATCGAGTCCGGCACCCCCTCGACCGGTACGAAGGTGATGTCCCGGCGGCCGTGGTACTCCGCCGTCGGGGCGCACAGCAGCATTCCGCCCCGGCCCGCCGCGACCGCCGCCAGCCCCTCCTGGAGCGTGTGCACCAGCGGCCCGCGCGGGATGGGCCGCCCGCCGGGGGTGGCGGTGGGCGCCATCGCGTCGTGCCAGTAGCGCGGCGCGGGGGCGGATGGCCCGACCAGCGGGCAGTCGGCCAGCGCCTCGGCGTCCACCCGGCCGCGCCCCGCGAACGGATGGCGGGCCGAGACCACCACGGTCTGCGGCTGCTTGGAGAAGACCGGGCCGAGGACCAGATCGGGCTCGGCCACCGGCAGGCAGACGATCGCGGCGTCCACCTCACCTGCCCGCACCGCGCCGAACGGATCGGCCAGCGGGATCTCCACGGTCGTTAGTTCACAGCCGGGGTGGCGCTCCCGGAAGGCCGCGATGGCCGCCGTCACCCGTTCATCGGCGGCCCCCTGGAACCCGATCCGCAGCACGCCGTCCACTCCGCGCGCCGCTCCGCGGGCGCTCTCGAAGGCCCCGTACAACGCCTCGTAGGCGGGCCGGAGCTCGGCCAGGAACCGCTCGCCGAGCGGGGTCAGCCGCGCCCGGCGGCTGGTGCGCTCCAGCAACCGGGCGCCGATCCGGCGCTCCAGGTTCCGCAGCAGCTGGCTCACCCGGCTCTGCGAGACGTACAACCGCTCCGCCGCGCGGCCGAAATGAAGCTCCTCGCTCAGCACGAGGAAGCACTCCAGCTCGCGGATCTCCAACTCGGCCATGGCCTCCTCCCGACACCGACACCGACACCGACACCGACACCGACACCGACACCGTTCACCGATCAGCGATTGATGAGCCTCGCTCATGGAAGGCTGAAAACTTCGGCGTTGTTCCCGCAGGGGCACAGCTGTTCGCTAAAGGCATGTCCAATAGCACGGAATTCACCGCTCCGGCAGGCCCATCCGGGTCACCTCCGTTGGTGCCCTCGCCGCTCAGAGCCCGGATCAGAGCCCTGCTCGGGGCCCGGCTCGGGGCCTGGCTCGCCGTAGTCGCCGTCGCGGTCGGCACCTTCGCGGTGGTCACCACCGAGATGCTGCCGGTAGGCCTGCTCACCTCGATCGGCTCCTCCCTCCAGGTCTCGGACGGTACGGCGGGGCTGGCCATGACCGTGCCCGGTCTGGTCGCCGCGCTCGCCGCCCCGCTGCTGACCGTCACCGTCGGCCGCTACGACCGGCGGCTGGTGCTGTGCGGTCTGATGGGGCTGCTGGCCGTCGCCAATCTGCTCTCCGCGCTCGCGCCCGGCTTCGCCGTCCTGCTGTTCGCCCGGGTGCTGGTCGGGGTGAGCATCGGCGGGGTGTGGTCCATCGCGGGCGGGCTCGCGGTGCGGCTGGTGCCCGAGCGCTCCGCGGGCCACGCCACCACGCTGATCTTCAGCGGTATCGCGGTGGCCTCGGTGCTCGGGGTGCCGATCGGGACGCTCATCGGCGATCTGGTCCACTGGCGGGTCGCGTTCGCCGCCTTCGCCGCCCTGTCGCTGGCCGTGGCCGCCGCCATGGCCGTCACCCTGCCGCCGCTGCCCGCCACCGGCACCATCCGGCTGCGCGAGGTGCCGGGCCTGTTCCGCAACGCCCGGCTGCGCACCGGCCTCATCACCACCCTGCTACTGGTCACCGGCCACTTCGGCGCGTATACGTATGTCCGCCCGGTGCTCGAGGACGTCGCCGGGGTCGGTACGGGCCTGATCAGCACCCTGCTGCTGGCGTACGGCGTGGCGGGCATCGCCGGGAACTTCCTGGCCGGTGCCACCGCCCACCGCGATCCGCGCCGCACCCTCATGGTCATCTTCACCCTGCTGGCGGCGGCCGAGCTGCTGGTCCCGGTTGCCGGGGCCACGACGGCGGGGGCGGCCGTACTGCTGCTGGCGTGGGGGCTGGCATACGGCGGGGTGTCGGTGACCTGCCAGACCTGGGTGCTGCACGCGGCGCCGGACGCGCGGGAGGCGGCGTCGGCGCTGTACGTCGGCGTCTTCAACGTGGCGATATCGCTGGGCGCGCTGCTCGGCGGCCGGGCGGCGGACGGGATCGCGGCCCCCAGCGTCATGTGGTTCGGGGGCGCGCTGGTGGTCCTCGCCTTGGCGAACGTGGTGCTGTTCGGCAGACGGAGGTGAGGGGGCCGCGGGGAGTACGGAGGCCATGAGGGCACGTCGGGCTGTGAGGGTCACGTCGGGCTGTGAAGGTCACGTCGGGCTGTGAGGTCCACGTCGGGCCATGAGGGGCACGTCAGGCCTGAGGGCCACGTCAGGCCATGTGGACCCGGCGATCAGGTGAGACCCTGAAACCAGGGGACTCGTCTGCGGGAGTGGGTCGGTCCGATGGCAGTGAGCATGCACGTGGTCTGGAGCAAGTGCGAGCCAGGACGCGTCATCTACGAGACGCATTCGATCGAGACGGTCACCGACGGCTCGGGCGTCCACGCGACCGTTGACAGCCATACGTACGAGATCTCCCTCCGCAGCCGGGCCCAGGCGGAGTCCATCGCGGACGAGGAGGGCTTCGAGCTGTACCGGAAGGGCGAGGCGTGGGAGAGCCTCCCCGAGGAGGAGGGGCTCTCCGAGGAGGGCCTTCCCGAGGAGGACGAATGAGTAAGGAGCAGCGCCCAGGGCGCTGCTCCTTACACGCTGCTCCTTACGTCATGCTCTGCCCCGGCCCTGCCGCTGAGGGCCCGGACTCACTCCTCGCCGTCGTCGCCGTGCCCCAGCAGGAAGTCCACATCCCGCCGCTCGGTGCCCGCCGCGTCGCCGACCGTGATCTGGCGGGTCGCCGGGGCGTAGCCGCTGGCCACCACCGTGTAGTGGTCGCCGGTGAGCGCCCCGAAGCCGAAGGACCCGTCCGCACCGGTGATGACCTGGCCGACCACGTCCCCGGAGGCGTCCAGCAACGAGACCCGCGCGTCCCCGAGCGGTAGGCCGCCCCGGTCCCGCACGGTGCCCCGGACCCGGGCCGCGGGCGGCAGCTCGGCGTCCACGCGCACCGGTTCACCGGCGATGAGTTCCACCTGGGTGGCGTACGGCCGGTGCCCGGCGGCGGCCACGGTCAGCGTGTACGTCCCCGGGGCCAGTTCCGGCAACGCGAACTCGCCCTTCTCGTCGGCGGTCACCGACCCCGCGACCTCGCCCTCGGGCCCGGTGGCCGTGGCGGTCGCCCCGGCCAGCGGCTCCCCGCCGACGGCCCGTACGGACCCGGTCAGTCCGCCCCCGCCGGACAGCCGCAGATCGCAGACGACCGGCAGATCCGAGACCAGCAGCGTGGCGGCCTGCGGCTGATGCCCGGCGGCCGAGCCGATGAGGACGACGCTCGCGGCGTCGGGGGCGGGCAGGTGGTACCGGCCGTCGCGGCCGGTGACCGTACGGCCGAGCTGACGGCCGCCCGTGTCGATGAGGGTGATGGCGGCGTCGGCGAGCGGGGTGTCGCCGGGGCCGAGGACACGGCCGTGGATGACGCTGCCGGTGAGGACGGGGAGGCCGTCGACGACCTCTGAGGCAGGCGCCTCGGCGACCGCCCCAGCGGCGGCAACGGCGACCGGAACACCAACCGGCGCGGAATCAGCCACCGGACCCGAAGCGGCCACCGGACCCGAAGCGGCCAGGGGACCCGAAGCGGCCAGGGGACCCGAGCCCGCCACCCGCCCCGCGCGCCGCCGTCCGGGCAGGCAGAGGGCGATCAGCAGACCGCCGACCGCGGCGGCGCACGCCACCAGGAACGAGACCTTGAACCCGTCCTTGCTCGGCAGCGCCACCCCACCGAAGTCGATGGTCTGGTGCGCCAGGATCACGCCCACGACCGCGCTGGAGGTGGACATGCCGATCGACCGCATGAGGGTGTTGAGCCCGTTCGCCGCGCCCGTCTCAGCGGCGGGGACGGCGCTGACGATCAGGGTGGGCATCGCCGAGTACGAGATGCCGATGCCGACGCCGAGCGCGGTGGAGAGCACCACGATCTGCCAGATGTGGTCGATCATGACGAGCCCCGCACCGTACGTCGCGCCGATGACGAGCAGCCCGAGGACCAGCGAGACCTTCGGCCCGCTCGAGGCGTTGATCCGCGCGGACAGCGGGGAGACCAGCATCATCGCGACGCCCATGGGGGCGAAGTAGAGCCCGGCCATGACCATCGACTGGCCCAGGCCGTACCCGGTGGCCTCCGGCAGCTGCAGCAGCTGCGGCAGGATCAGCGACATCGAGTAGAACGAGAAGCCGACCATGATCGAGGTGAGGTTGGTCAGCAGCACCTGGCGCCGCGCCGTGGTCCGCAGATCGACCAGCGGTTCGGCGGTGCGCAGCTCGAAGACGCCCCAGAGCAGCAGGATCACGACGGACGTGCCGAACAGCCCGAGCGTGGTGCCGCTCGTCCACCCCCAGTCACCGCCCTTGGTGATCGGCAGCAGCAGACAGACGAGACCGGCCGTCAGCCCGAGCGCGCCGATGGCGTCGAAGCGGCTGGGAGTGCGGACGGAGGACTCCGGGACGACGGCGAGCACGAGGGCGATGGATATCACGCCGAGCCCCGCGGCCCCGTAGAAGAGCGCATGCCAGTTGGTGTGCTGCGCCACGAACGCGGCGGCGGGCAGCCCCAGCGCGCCGCCGACGCCGAGCGACGAGCTCATCAGGGCCATCGCCGAGCCCAGCTTGTGCGGCGGAAGCTCGTCCCGCATGACGCTGATGCCGAGCGGAATGGCACCCATGGCCCCGCCCTGGATGGCCCGGCCGATCACCATCACCACCAGGTCGGAGGTGACAGCGCAGGTCAGCGAGCCGACGACCATCAGCGCCAGCGCGACCATCAGCATCCGGCGCTTGCCGAACATGTCCCCGAGCCGCCCCATGACGGGCGTGGAGACGGCACCGGCGAGCAGGGTGGCGGTGACCACCCAGGACGCGTTGGAGCTGGTGGTGTGCAGCAGCTGGGGCAGCTCGGTGACCAGCGGAACGACCAGTGTCTGCATGACGGACACGGCGATGCCGCAGAACGCGAGCACCGCCACGAAGCCGCCGCCGACCTCCCGCGGGAGCGGCGTGCCGGACGGCGCGGCGCTCAGATGTTCCGCGACGCGAGGTGGGGCTGACTGGGGCATGCGAATGCCGCCTCCAAAGAAAGTTCAGGAGATTGATGGAAGCATGAGAGATGTGCATCCTACACATGGTGTGTATCGTGCACACTTCCATAGAGGGGCGCGGGGGAGGCGAGGAGGAATCGTGCTGGATCGTCGGCTGGAGCGACTGGAACGCGAGCTGATGCTGGTGGCCAGGTGCTCAGTCCTGACCCCCCGCGAACGAAAGGGCCAGGCGGCGGACCCCCAGGCCCCCACGACACAGCCGGACACCGGCACAACCCCCAGCACCGAACCGTGCACCCCCATCCGCCTGGACCGCTCCGGCTACCTGCTCCTCTCCCGCCTGGACGCCGAGGGCGCGATGACCATCGGCCGGCTGGCCGACGCGTTCCAGCTGGACGTCTCGACCGTCAACCGCCAGACCGGCGCCCTGCTCCGGGCCGGCCTCGTCGAACGCATCCCGGACCCGGAGGGCGGCCTGGCCCGCAAGCTCCGCGTCACCCCGCGGGGAGCCGACCGCATGGCAGCGGAGCGGACCTGCAGGCAGACCGACCTGTCCCGGCTCCTGGAGAAGTGGACGCCGGAGGACGTGGCCCGCTTCGAGGACGTCCTGACCCGCTTCAACCGCGAGGTGGAACGCCAGGAGGGCCGGGCCTGGCCAAGGGAGACGGACGAGGCGGCCCGCACCGCGGAATGAGGGCGCGGCGAAGAGCGTTGCCACAAACAGGAACATGACGCGTATCACACGGGGGAACCCGGCCGGGAACCCCCAGAACGAACCCCCGGAACGAACCTCCGGAACCGCGTACACGTACACCCACCGAGGAGGCCAGGAAGAAATGTCCACCCCCGCTTCCCACCCCAAGACCACCGGCACCAGCGGCGGACACCTCGTGACCGTGGAGCGCGGCGCGCAGCACGTCACGGTAACGATCGACGGCCGCGTAGTCGCCGAGTCGACCCGCCCCCTGCTCGTCCACGAGACCGGTCTCCCGGTCCGCTACTACCTCCCCCCGGAGGACGTGGACCTGACCCTCTTCGAGCCCACCGACACCCACACCATCTGCCCCTTCAAGGGCGAGGCCGCGTACTGGACCTACCGCGGCCCGGCAGGCGAGGGCGCGGAGCCACGGCCGGACGTGGTGTGGGCGTACCCGCAGCCGATCGAGAAGGTGACGGAAATCAAGGACCACCTGTCGTTCTACGACGAGGTGGCAAAGATCGACGTCGCGAAGTAAGAGCACACCAACAGACCGGCGGGGCGGCCCCACCCCGACATCACCCCATCAGGGGCCTTCCGGGAACCCCCCGGGGGGAACCCCTGACGCGTGCACATCCACGCGTACTCGTGGCTGGGCGAGAAGGAGCTGTTCGACCGGGAGGCCCTACGCCGCCCGCCCGACCGCCCCCACCCGCCCGTCACGGCGGAGGACGAGGAGCACTACCGCACGCTCCTGGAAACGTTCCGCCACTCGGAGCTCCCCCCACTGGAGACATCCCTCTGGCTCCTGAAGACCCCCACCCTGATCCGCGCCACCTTCGAGGAACCGAAGGACGCGGCGGCGTGGCTGGGCCGCGAACTGACCGAACACGCCCCCGGCTTCCTCTCCCACCAGGAAGCCGACACCGCCCGCCTGGCCCGCCTGGTCACCACGGCCACCACCCGCCTGACCCGCGGCACGGACGTCTCCTTCGGCTTCTACGTGGGCCGCACGTCGTTCCTCTCCCTGGCCCTGGTCACCTGCACCCCCAACCACTGGACCCCGGCCCTCCGCTGCCCCCTCACCTGACCCCCGGGCGAGACGGCCCCACCGGACAGGGTGCGTCCGGCGGGGCCGTGGTGCGGGTGCCTGAGCCGTGGGGTCTCGCTCAGCCGAAGTTCACGTCACTGCACAGGAAGTACGTCTGGTCCATGTGCGATGCCTGCCAGACGGTGTAGACGACGTGGCGGCCGGTGTAGCCGGAGGTGCTGACGTCGATCGAGTAGTTCTGGCTGGGGGCGTACTTGCCGGTCGTGGTGACCAGTTGCAGGTCACTCCACTTCAGCGGCTGGGTGGTGGGGTCGTACCCCTGGCGGGACACATACACCTTGAAGTAGTCCGCACCGTGGCTGGCCTGGTCGTACAGCTTGACGGTGAACTTGCCGCCGATCTTCGTCGTCTGCCAGGCGCCCGGCTTGTCCAGCGAGTTGTAGCGGCCACCCTCGGTGTGGCCGCCGCTGCACAGCTGCCCGTCCGGGATCACCGCCGGGAAGTTGCCGGCGGAGCCGTTGCGGTACAGCCCGTTCCAGTTCCACATGGCGTTCGGGTTGTCCTGCCATGCCTGCCAGCACATGGGGTCCAGCTGCGCCATCTCGGGGTTCTGGAAGTCGTCTCCCCAGCGCAGCCAGCAGCCGTAGTTGCGGGACGCGGGGTCGACGACGGATCCATGGGCGCTCGCGGTGGTGGACCACGGGATCAGGCACAGCAGCGCCGCGGCCAGCAGGCCGAGCGCGCGAGATGTCCAACGTAAGGAATTGCCGCGTTCATGACAAATCATTTCGCGATCTTCCTCCATCGTCCTAGGGGGAGTGGGAGAGCGAGTGGGAGCGCTCCCAAACTGGCTGCTTCCCCAACGATGAGCCCCCGAAACGTAGGCCGGGAGCCACGCACCGAATCGGACGGCCAGCAAGACGCGCCGCGCCCACTCCCACCGGGGCCGACAACTCCCCCAGCCTCAGAAGCAGTTGACCGACAACCACCCCCATCCATCCACCCGACAGCCCGCCGGTGGCACTCACGCGCACCCGGGGTAGTCGGCAGGACATGGGCAAGATTCTGGTCGGCACATGTTCATGGACGGACCGCGCGCTGGTGTCCGGCGGCTGGTACCCACTGGGGCCGCGCGACGCGGAGGGAAGACTACGGCACTACGCCGCCCAGTCCCGGTGGTGGAGGACGGCTCGGCGCCCTGCTCTTCCAATTGGCTCGTCGCCGAGGAAATTACGCTGTTGGGCGAGGCCGAAGCACCGACGGTCGAGCGTATACGTCATCGGGCTACTGCTGTTGGGGACCTGTCGTGGCGAAGGCTTGCGAGGCATCGACCCCACAGATCCGCAACAGGTTGACCACCTCGCGATCCAACTCCTCGCCGACTTTGGTGACCTCCGGAATGCCGAGGCTGCCGAACTCATCGCTGGGCCGGTGCATGGTGAACACCGCATTACCGTCGCCGTCGCTGTAGATCAGCATCCGCAAAGGCGCATACAGCAGAGCTCTCGGGTCATGACGAAACATGGTTTCGGCAGTGACGTGGTTGCCGATCAGATACTCAATCGACCTGGTTGCGTGTCCTGCGATGGCAAACAGTGCGGTGGCGTTGATCCGGGCGTAACGGATCAGATCGTTGGGCGCGTTCACGGCGATTGCACTGCGGATGTCGTCCCAGGTTCCCCCGGTTTCCCCGATGAGCTCCACCGGCCCCGGATCGAATGCGGGCGCCGCCTTCTCCAATGCCGCAACGAAGTCGTCATAGGCAATTCCCGTGGAGACTTCGATCCGGGTCACGGTGTGACTGCGTTGACTGGCCATGCGACCACTCCCTGCGTCTGGGACCCACGCCCAGAATATCCCGAGCTCACACACGTTGCGAGTTCAGCTTGCGTACGACCACCCGCTGCAACGGCCGGTCCGGCCGACTCCGGCACAGCCCTCCCCGAAGACCGCAAGGATGTGCGACCGACCCGAGATGCCCGGGGCTCAGGTGCTGGCACTCGAAGTATCTGCGGCGAGGAATTCCGACGATCGACGAATGCATGTAAAGCTTGGAATTTTCGCTCTACATAAATCGTGTACCTGGGCACGTGTCTCCCGGGGCCGCCCGGTTGGTTTGATCGCCTTGCGTTCGGAGGTGTGTCGCAGGTGTGCCGCGAACAGTGGGCAACGAGAAAGAGCGGGACTCAGCGAGACTGGTTCCCGCTCTTCATCCAAGGCACCCAGTTGGTCAACCGCATGATCATGCTGGCTGAACCGAGGTGCCCCCGCCGGGGGCGCAGCGCACGGGGACGAACCGAACCATCGATGCCCGGTGAGCTGGTGGTCCAGACGACCTTCCCGGTGCCGGTGCCCTGAGCGCGCACGTAACCGACCGGCGCTCCGACGGCACGGGGAGCTGCCCCTGACGGCTCCCACGCCACCCCCGGCGGCTCCGCCGTGAAACAACCCTCTCGCGGCACGGTGAGGGTGAGTGCCGATAGGCTGCTGATCAGTGGGGGACAGGTTTCGCAGTCGTGGGCGAGGATCGCTGCACTCGACTGTGTACATGATCGAATCCATGTCCGATGGCAAAGCTAGTTGGTACCTTCAAAGCTTTACTACGGGGGCGTAACGTAGTAAAAGTCGCTTTGTGTTTTTTTGGCCGAAATCGATCGTCGCCTCGCTATTTTGTCCGCTGCCGCCGACGGCGATGACTGTACCGTGCCCGAATGATTCGTGTGTGATCTGATCACCGACTTCGAGGCTGGGCAGCTTGCGCTGCACATCTTTCTGTGGTGCGGGCCTCTGCTCGGCTTCGTACTGAGTTTCGGGATGTTGTTTTACATTGGCAATGGCCGAGGGGGGAACCGTGGTGTCAGTTGAGTTGCGGGGGTCGGGTCTGGTCGCAGTCGGTGGGTCGGAAATTGCTTCGATGTTCCATTCGAGGTTGAATTCTTCGCGGAGTGCCTTCCGTACTACTTCTTCGCTTCCTCCGGCTGTGAAGCTGTCTCTTGATCCGGGGTTTGAGAAACTGAGCTGTAGTGTGGTGCCGTCGAAGTTGGAGATGTGTGCGTTTTGGGCGAGCAGGATCCAGGTGAAGCGTCGGCGATTTTTGACGGCCTCAAGGATTGCGGGCCACAGCTGGCGTGCTCGTGAAGTGTTGTCCGTCGGCAAGCTTTCCACAGGTCTCTGCGCGACTATAGGCCAGGATCCGCGGGGTGGCGTGATTACTGACTCGCCCGCGGTGTGATTACCGACTGCGGAATCGGTCGGAATGTGGAGTCCAACGTCTCCCGTGCTTGCTGGGTCGGAAATTGCTTCGATGTTCCATTCGAGGTTGAATTCTTCGCGGAGTGCCTTCCGTACTACTTCTTCGCTTCCTCCGGCTGTGAAGCTGTCTCTTGATCCGGGGTTTGAGAAACTGAGCTGTAGTGTGGTGCCGTCGAAGTTGGAGATGTGTGCGTTTTGGGCGAGCAGGATCCAGGTGAAGCGTCGGCGATTTTTGACGGCCTCAAGGATTGCGGGCCACAGCTGGCGTGCTCGTGAAGTGTTGTCCGTCGGTAAGCTGTCCACGGGTCTCTGCGTGACTACAGGCCAGAGATGGGGAACGGGGGTGGTCGTAGGAGAGGGCGGCGGGTGAGGTTTTTCTCGAGGAGACGTTATTGTGCGTGTCTCCCCAATGTTGGCTACTGGATCGCCTTGCTTCTCTGCGTATCCAAGCTGCGCGAGAAGTGCACGGGCCAGCTCGGCTTCCTGGTTGCCATCTGATCGTTCCGTCACTTCTCGGTCGGGCCAAGAGAGTACGTGCTGGTTCGCTAGCCAGTGAAAATTCCATGCCAGTCCCAAATTCCCCGGAGAATTGCGCACTCTCCTGTGTGGGCGAGGGCGAGACTTTGCGCGTAGCGAACGCTCCAAGTTGGTAAATATGGTGTCCAGGTCGAGCAGTATCTTTCCGGCGTCCTGAACTCCATTTTGGAGCAAACGTATGAGTTCGCCAGTGAAGGCTGTGAACCCAGTGCCGTCTTCCGCCATGGCTGCCTCGGTTTCGCCGGCTGCCGCTATGAGGTAAGTGCCTTCGATAAGCGCGTCTTCAGCGATTTCGTTACCGGGGTCGGCCATGGTGCCCAGAGCGCTGGCGGCGTAGCAACAGTCCAGAATCACGATGCGGCGAGGCGCTGATGAATCAATAAGGATGTCGCGAATATCGTCATATTGGGTCGCGGTATATGGTGCGCGTTGCCGTGTTGTGGTGCGCGTAAGCCGCAACTCTCCTCGGTTCGGACCCTTGATTCCGTGTCCGGCGTAGTAGACGAGTAGCGCATCGGTGGCTTCTTCAGCAGCTTCGAGAATGGGGTCGACGAGTTCTTCTGGGCTTCGAGGGTCATGGATTACATCGCAGTGTTCGGGCGGGAGATTCCATGACGCTGCCCCGGTCAATATGTTTCTCAGGGATTCTACATTTTTTCTCACCGTGGGAAGCTTGGGCAACGTCACGTAGTTGCTCACGCCGATGAGGACCGCTCTGGACTTGTGCGGATCAGGTAAAGTCACGGCTATTTACTCCCGCGTCAATGCACGCACGATACGCTGGACCGATTCCTCGTCCCCCTCGATGGCCAACCGGTTCCCGTTATGCTCAATGGTCACCTTGGGGGCCCTGCGCCGGGTGCTACGCCATGAGATGTAGGCCAGGGCGAATGTCGTTGCTTGCCAGACGTTGTCAGTAACGAGTTGCAGAATCTCGGTCGTTCCGCTCCCCATCTCTCCCGGTTCTGGGGCCGTAGCATCCCACGAGATCTTGGAGTGTTGGCGTACCTCTGGGGTCTCCAGAAGCCACGTCCGCAGCGACCGCAGCTCTTCCTCAGCTCCCCGGCCCTGCATGCTGATGCGAATAACCACGTCAGTCCCCGATTGCCCGTCAAGTGGCTTACAGCTTAGGGTAAATGCTTTCATCAGACATCCCTGCCCGTGGGGGCCCTGCTGAGCTCGAACTCATGGCTCGGCCGACGGTATCCAGGCGTCGCTAAGCTGCTGGGCGGCACGGCTGGATCGTCTTCGAAGATGAAGCGGGACACTGCCGACCGCCGACGCTGTCCTGGCAGGACGTGGGCGAGGTGTACTACCGACTCGGGCGTCCAGCAGAGGCGGCCACCGACACGGCAGGGCGTGAGGAGCGCGCCGTCAGATCTTGATGACGGTGACGCGTCCGCAGCACAGTGCCAGGGCGCGCACCAGCCAGGCCGGGGGCAGACGTCTGGACCCTTCCGAAGAATGCCGTAGGTGTGTGGGTTCCGGGCATCACGACAGCGTTGTGGCGGGACCTGAGAAGGCAAGCTCCTTGGCCCCACGGGGGAGGTGACGGCTGATGCCGCACCGCCTTCACCCTTGCCGCCGTCGGTGTCGTCGTTCCTGATGTCGGCCATCCACGTGACGACCGAGGGGGCGACCCTCTCACCTATGGGTGTGGTCCTGGATACAGTGGGTAGCCACAGCGTGCTTGACCACCTCGACCGGAGGCAGACATGGCCCGTGCCTGGGAGGCTGACCCGTCCGCGTTATTCGAGTGTCGGCTGGGGAAGTCGGCCGAAGAGCTCGGGAACTCCGACGGCAATGACGAGTGTCCGGACATCTGGCAGCTCGACAACGGTGATGTGGCTGTGATCGGCCGGGATCTGACGGCCGTCTACGGCCCCCGCCTGCCGCAGGGCGTGAACCTCGCTCCTGACGAGCGGCTGGTCGTCATCCCGGGGAACATGCTCAGCGCGGCCAAGAAGGACATCCCCGATGCTTGACCTCCTCGCTCCCGATCTCGTTCCCGAGCAGGGCGATCGGCTCACCCGCACCGCCTACAAGCAGGACTTCCGGCAACGGGAGGACGCGGTCCGTAACGGGAGTTCCTGGAAGCTGGAGCGCCGACAGCACTTCGAGGAGCAGGGCAGTTCGAGCCGGGACGCCCTCCGCCGGGGTGACTGGGGTGAGGCGCTTCGGCTGCTCGCCGACCGGCGCGACACCCTGGCCGCGACCGCCCAGAAGGACGAGCGCAGAGGGTATGCCTTTCACCGTGTGAGGGTGGTCGAGAGGCCACTGACGCCGTACGTGCAGTGGGAACTCCACTCCCAGCGGCAGCGCGCGGAGTACGGGCAGCGGATCAGGGTCGTTCCCGCCGAACAGGTAGCCGCCTCGGAGGACACCGGCCCGCTTCCGGAAGTAGTTGTGCTGGGCGGCCGCACCCTCTTCCAAGTCCTGTACACCGAAGCAGGAATTGCGAACGGCGCGATCCGCTACACCGACCGTGACCTTGTCGAGCGCTGGGAGAACTACATCAAGGCGCTCTACGCGGTGGGTGAAGAGGTGATCTCCTACTTCGACCGCGAGGTGGCGCACCTTGATCCGCCGACCCTGAGCGACGCGGGAAGGGAGTAGGCCGATCACATCGCCAGGCGGACAGGACGAGCACTTCGGCAGCACCCACTCCGAGCTGTCGGGATCCTCACGTGACGTCGTCCAGGCGAGAAGTGTGCACGGAGGCATCCACTTCCACGCGCAGGGCACACCGGACGCGGGGAGATCCTCCAGCCCCGTCCCACGCCAGTTACCGGCCGACGTGGGCGGATTCGTGAACCGAACCGATGAGCTTGGCCAGTTGAATGCCGTCCTCACCACCGAGGACGGTGGTCCGCTCGTCGTCTCGGTATACGTGATCGCCGGCACCGCCGGCGCCGGAAAGACATCGTTGGCACTGCGCTGGGCACACCAGGTCCGGGAGCGCTTCCCGGATGGCCAGCTCTACGCCAATCTGCGCGGCTACGACCCCGGAGAGCCGGTCGCGGCACGCGAGGCCCTGCACCGCTTGCTGACCTCGCTCGGTGTCCCGGCCGAAGCCGTACCGCAGGATCTCGACGCGGCCGCCGCGCTATACCGCTCGTTGCTGGCCGACCGCCGGGTATTGGTCGTCCTGGACAACGCGGCCACCGTCGGCCAGGTCAGGCCGTTGCTGCCGGGAAGCGCGCACAGCCTGGTGCTGGTCACCAGCCGTAGCCGTCTGTCCGGCCTCGCCGTCCGTGATGGGGCCCGTCGGCTCACGCTTGGCGTGCTGCCGGAGCCGGAGGCGGTTGCCCTGCTGCGCGTCGTCACCGCGGGATACCGGCCGGTCGACGACGAACGGAAGCTCGCCGAATTGGCCCGGTTGTGCGCACGACTTCCGCTCGCTCTGCGGATAGCCGCGGAACGCGCTGCCAGTCACCCCCACCTGCGGCTGGATGACCTGATCGCCGACCTGCGTGACGAATCGGCCCTCTGGGACGCCCTGAGCACCGGCGACGACGAGGAAGCCGAAGCCATCCGCACCGTCTTCGCGTGGTCCTATCGCGCCCTGTCCGAACAGGCCGCCCGCCTGTTCCGCCTGCTCGGCCTGCATCCCGGACCCGAGTTCGGGCTGCGGGCCGCCGCGGCCCTGGCAGGGTCGACCAGCATCAGTCGGTCCCGGCAACTGCTGGACTCTCTGGTCGGCGCACACCTCCTGGAACAGACCGCCCCGGACCGCTACCAGTTCCATGACCTTCTGCGTGCCTACGCCATCGACCAGGCCCAGCACGAGGAGCCGCCGATCGAGCGGGAGGCAGCGCTGCGACGCGTGCTGGAGTGGTACCTGCACACCGCCGACGCTGCGCAGGGCTGGATCAACCCCGCTGAGGACCGTGTGACCCTCACGCCCGCCTCGGATGACATCAGCCCGCTGACGTTTTCCGAGTACGACGCTGCCGTGGACTGGGCCGAGCGGGAGCACGACAACCTCCTCCAGGCCATACGTACGGCCGCCGACACCGGGCATGACCGACTGACGTGGCAGCTGGCCACAGTCCTGTGGAACGCGCAGTTCCCCTCCGTTTCAGGCACAAGCTGGCCATCCGTGGGCCGCACAGGCCTAGAGGCAGCCGAACGGATGGGAGACCGCGCCGCACAAGGCGCACTCCACACCTACCTCGGAATGGCCTACACCCGCATCAACCGCCAGACCGAGAGCCTCGAATCCCACGAGAACGCACTGACGATCCGGCGCGACCTTGGCGACCGCCTGGGCGAAGCACGCTCACTCAACCTGATCGGGCTGAACCACCTCCGCGCCAGACGACTCGACCCCGCTGCCCGCCACTTCGAGGAGGCCATCTTCGCCTTCCAGGAGCAGGACGCCGCCCACTGGGCCGCCACTGCGCTGTCCAACCTCGCGACCACCCACTACCGCGCCGGGCGGCTTCCGGAGGCCGCGACCGCCATCGACCAGGCCCTGGCAGCGCACCGGGCCCTCGGCGATCAGCGCGGCGAGGGCAACATCCTGCGCGTGCTGAGCGACGTCCAACGCGAGCGGGGTGATTTCGAGGCATCCCTGGCCTCGGCCCAGGCCGCCCTCGATATCGCCCTCAGCCTCCGTAACCTGCGCCTGGAGGGCTTCTGGCTGCTGACTCTCGGCGATGCCCAGCAGGCGAAAGGCCAGTACGCCGAGGCCCTGACCTCCTATCAACGGTCCGCCACACTCCACCGACGCCTCGCCGACCGCAGCCGAGAGGCGCTGGCCTGGCAGGGCGTCGGCGAGGTCTACCGTCGGCTCGGGCGTCATGCCGATGGAGCCGACTTCCACCGCCAGGCCGCCTCAGCACATTGCGACCTGGGTGATGGATGGCACCAGGCGCTGGCCCTCGACGGCCTGGCCTCGGCCGTACTCGGCGAAAGCCCGGAGGAGGCCCGTCGGCACTGGACAGAGGCGCTGAGACTCATCGCAGACTTCAGTGACCCACGATCGGTAGCGGTGCGCGAGGGCATCGAACGTCGACTGGCAGAAACAAGCTGAGGCGGGGGCTGACCGTTCCGGATGGTGTCCGGCGCTGATCAGCCGAAGACCCCATCGGGGTGTCGCAGTAGCAGCCTGAGCTCGGGTGTGCTGGCCACGCTCCCGGCGGGGCAGAGCTGGACAACGGCGGGCGGACGTTCCTGTAGGGCTCGACGCACACCACGTGCCTGGGCGCGCCAGGTGAGCCGCTGCCGACGCTTGCCCCTCCGCGGTGAGGCCGGCCGTGGCTCGGGGCGGCCGACATCGCTGCGAGGACGCTACGTCCGTCAGCAGAGAAGCATGGGCCCTGGTTCCTCGACCCCTCGCCCCTGACGCATACACGCCGTCGTGGCTGATTAGCGCCCTTTCCATACCTCGGCCCCCAAATCACCCTGAGGGCGGGGAGACGACACGGACTGTGCCGAGGGGACCGCCATGTCCGGACCGTTGTACGTTGCCGTTCTGCCGACCCGCCCGCATGCGGTGGAGGCATACCGTGGACTACGGCCGGACATACAGGCCACGGTCGCTCCGCTGTGGACCTTGCCATGCCGCCCGGGGATGCTGCCAGATCCGCTTGCCATAGAACTTCGAAAGGACGCACGCCGGGTCGCCGCCGCGCACCGCCATTGGCCTGCGTGGCTGGACGCGCCGTTCGCTGACGAGAGCGAGGCCGCTGTCCTAGCCGAAACCCTGCCGCCCGAGTGGTGGGCCCTGCGAAACCTGCGCCCGGTGACCGGCCCGCGTCGACCCGTCGCTCAGCAGTCCCTGGCCCTTGCGGCGGCCGAGCAGCATGGCGGCGGTCTGGGTATCCGCATGCAGGTCCCGGGTGAGTGGCACGACCGGGATGTTCCATGGCTGGGCGAACTGCTCGACCGGGCCTGTCCCATCGGACCGGTCGATCTATTCCTCGATCTGGGCGCCGTACTGCCCTCTCGCCGGGACGCCGCCAAAGAGGCTCTGCGCGCTCTCGACGCGCTGGTCCCGCTCGCCACCTGGCGGACGGTGGCTGTCGCGGCGGGCGGCTTCCCCGAGCGGCCTGAGGGCTTCCTGGAGAGCGGCTGGCACGAGGCGCCACGATCGGACTGGGATACCTGGCACGAGATCCACCACAGCGGGCGCTCCTACCTTTCCCAACTGCACTACGGCGACTACGGCATCCTCCCCACCGGATACGCCGCCCAGACCCCGGTCTCGGGCAACGGCGGACCGGAGTGGGGCATCCTCCGTTACACCACCGCCCGTTCCTACTTCCTGGCCAAGGTGCTGCAACGCGGCGAGCACCGTGACGCGATCAATCGCGACGCCGCCCGGCGCCTAACCCGCCTCTCGGACTTCCGTGGCCCGTCGGCCGGAACAGGGGAGGGCTGGCTGCGGGACTGTGCCCAGGGATCCGTCACCACCGGCAACCACTCTGTTTGGAACCGGATGGGGAACATCCAGCACATGACGTTCGTCGTCAGTTGTCTCGCAGGGCACCCCCGTTGACTTGCGTCTTCGATGGGAGGCATCCCGCGCTCAGCGTGACAGCAGGTACAGAGTTTTCTGTGGCAGGCCTTGTCTGCGGCGAAACTGCTTGCTAGGCCAGGCGTCGTCATGGTGGTGGTTCCAGCCTGGTGGGTGGCCCTCCTGCTCACCTGGAGATCACCTGCATCACGGCTAGGATCTATCTGGTGTCGATGAAGGAACGCAATGTGGCGGGGTGCATAGAGCGCCCCGAGTTGTTGCCGGACTGCGACGTACCGGCCTCTCGCAGAAAACCCGACGAGGTGATCGAGACTTCCCTGGTTCGCCTTGCCGACGAGACGCAGGCCGACAATTGGCGGACCGGCGGCCTGCGGGCGTGTCAGGTCCGTGGCGGGGCAGCGCTGGCAGCGGCATCGTTCATGGTTCAGACACCGGGCCCATTCCACGAGGGCCTGCAGCGCATCGCCCCAGAGTTGAGCGCTGACGCTTACCGCCCCTCGTATACCTATGCCGAGTACACCGTCGGACTCTGCTACATAGCAGGCACCAAGGGCCTGCCGCCGGAACTGCGCCTCCGTGCCGCCGCCGAACTCGTGGCCCGAGGGGATGAGATGGGCTATGCGGAAGCGCGGAACCTGCTACCCAGAAGCGGCTGGGGCTTGCTGACACATGCGGTGCGCGAAGGCTGGGCTGTCTGGACTGCGCAGCTCTTTGCCGAAGACGAGACAGTTCCGCTCAGGACACGCATGAAAGTCGGCCTCGCCCTCGCTGAGCACGACCGTCCGGCTGGGTACGTACCCGAAGCCGTGGAGAAGCTTGTGGCTCACCCGGATGCCACGAGCGCGGACCGTCTTGCTCTGGCGAGTGCCGTGGCCCAGCGTGCCCCCAAGGAGAGTGTGGGTCTGCTTTGCCGTCTCGCGTCAGATCCGCTGGTCCAGCCCAGCCACCGGATGCAGGCGATCGAATTGCTGGACGAGGTCGACGCGGCCAAGTCTCAGGAGATGCGTGCCTTGCAGACACGTCTTCCGACTGTGCGGGCGGCCCGTGACCAGCACCGTGAGGCGGCCGAGCGGGCGGAACACGAGGTAGTGGCCCAGCGGGCACGCGAGACCCCCGAGGCCGTTCTGGAGCGGCTTGACTCTGAGATCCAGGGAATCCTGGATGGCCTTGATGGTCGCGGTTCGGCGGACTGGTTGGCCACTGATCTGGACAACCACCTCGCAGAGACCGACTGGGCCGCTGTGGCAGAAGACGTGGCTGAGATCTGCGGCCTGGTACGGGACGAGGACATTGAGTCTGCCCTCCGGTCCCTGGAGGTTCTGACCCGGATCAGGTACGGAGACGATTCGAGCCTGCTGCCGGATGGATCCGAGCCCGTCACACCGGACGACGACGACTTCCCTCGGCTGACTCGGCAGGAGCTTGCCGAGCACGCGCGCGACCAGGCCCAGCGTTCCTGGACGTTCTGGGGAGGACTTGTCGAGAAACACGGCTGGGACACCGATCGGATTCATGAAGTCGACGACCAGTGGCACGAGGTCAACCGGCACGTGAGTGGCGTGATCCTTCAGAAGGCCGCCGATCATCTCCGGAACCTTCAACAGTGCCTGGTTTGGGAGATCTGGCCCGCTTTGGTGAAGGCCGCGAAGGAGAGGAACTACGGCTCTGCCTGGGGTCATCTGGCGACCGCGCGCCTCCTCACAGACGAGGCCGAGCATTCTGAGGCCCTGTGGAAGGAGACCACCGCGGAGGACTACTCCTTTGACCCGATGACCATGTCCTGGCCTCGCGACGTCTGGTTGGCGCTGGAGGCGTGGAGACGAGGGTGAGTCCCCAGCACATGGAGGCGAGTGGCAACAAGGGGCAGCGCCTTCGGCCAGGTGACGATCCATACGGCTATTCGGCTGGACCGAGGAAAAGTCAGGAAGCGGGGGCATCATGGAACTGCGGAGGCATGACGAGATCATCGCGATGATCAACCATGTCAGCCAGCACGGGTACAGCAGCGCCGGGTATGCCCGGGGCCTGCTAGCGGCGCTCCACTGGGTCGCCGGTCTGACTGCTGCACCGCCGGTCAGCGACGTTCCGCTTGGCCGCCCTGTGTCTGCCTCAGATGCGTACCAGGAGCAAGATCGAGCCTACGAGGCGATGAGCGTGCTCGCCGAACCCAGCCTCCTGGCAGTTGCCGAAGAGCAGGGGCTCGACTATGTCACTGCCGTGGAGAACACGCTGGCCTGGGCCGTTGGAGAGCATGGCTTGACCGCCCCATGGGATTGAGGAGTGCCGCCGAGCCATCGTGATCGAGTGCATCTGGGTTGGCTTTCTCATGGCCCCCGAACCACCGCTCACGCACTGAGGAGCATTTTGGGCATGGGCAGGCCGACCTTGGCGAGATCCCCTGTGGTTATCGCTCGACTTCGCTGGTACCACGGGGGACAAGAACTCGGCAGCGCCGTCGTAGCGGGGGAACGTGGGCTGGCAGGAAGAAGTCGTCTCGGCGCTGGACGCCTGGGTCGCGCACGAAGGCGTGCCGGCGCGTGAGCCGCGGTGGCGTCCGCTGGGGCGAGCGGCGAAGAGTGGGAAGCCGGGGGAGTACGTCGTCGACGTACGTGGCACCGACATCACGACAGACCAACTTCAAGGCGACAGCCTGAGGCTGGCCGGGCCGGACGAAGGCGGTGTGGACGCAGGCCACTCCGTGCTCGACGTGTTCAAGGACGGCACCGCACTGCGGGTGCGTGTCGCCGAGTTCGCCGACCCCGCCGACCCTCATCTATGGATGAAGCCGCAGCCCGCCGGCTTCCTTGTGAAGGCATTGCGTGAAGGCTTGGCCGCGCTCACCGATGCCCCTCTCGCTCACCTCATGGCGCGAGGCGAAGCCGGGACGGGACGGCTCGCGGCGACCGGGCTGCCACCGGGAGCGCTGCTGCCCGCTCAGGACCTCGCGTATCGCGCATGCACGGGCGAAGGGCTGTGGCTGGTGTGGGGACCTCCCGGCACCGGGAAGACCACGGTCCTCAAGCGGGCCATTGTGGATCTGATGGCGCGCGGCAAACGCATCCTGCTGGTGTCCGCGACCAATGTCGCCGTGGACAACGCCCTGTGGGGCGTGATGAAGGAGCGGCGGCACGCGGACGGTCACATCGTCCGTGTCGGACCGCCCCATCTGCGTGAAGTGGCTGAGGACGCAAGCGTCTGTCTGACACTGATGGTGCGCGAACGGCTCGCCGATGTCGACGAACGACGACGGGCGGTTGCCGCGCAGCTGGTTGAAGTGCAGGCGCGGGCGCGCGAGCTGGAGGAGCTGGAGCGGAGCCTCGCGAACTTCGATGCCATCGGGTACGCCGCGGACCGCACCCGGTTGGACGATCCCACCCGCACCTCTGCAGCTCTGATACGCGCGCGTCGTCAGGCGGATCGCGAAGCAGAGGAAGCCGGGAAGCGGGTCGAGCAACTGGAGGAGGAGTACAAGGCGGCTGCTGCGGCCGTGCGCGCCACGGAGCAGGCCCAGGCCGACTGGAAGGCATACGACAACGTGCAGGCAGACCTCGCCGAGCTCCGAGTTGCCGTGACAGCGGTGGAGGCGAAGGCACTGCTCGCGGAGAACGAGCGCGATGCGGCCGACCGTGCCCTGATGGACCTTGAGCGGTTGACCGGCTTGGCGAAGCGCCGGGCCAAGCGGGACAGGGAGAAGGCGCGCCTTCGCCTGGAGACGGCCCGCACCGAGACCGAGAAGGCCCAGACGAAAGCAGCGGAGGCCCGGTCCGTACTCACCCGAACCGAGCAGGAATACACAGCACGGCTTGAGGATCACCGCGCCAAGATCTCCTTCAGCAAGGAGGAGATCACGTTCCGACAGGCGACCCTGCGCACTGTGGAGACCGATCGGGAGGACGCATGGCGAGTGGAGAGGGCGGCGGCTGTCCGGCTTTCTCCCCTCGCCAAGCAACTCGACCTGTCAAGGGCGGCCGAAGCACGTGTCATGGAGGCCGATCGCCTCGGACACCCCCACCGCCATGCTGCGGCAGTAACGCTGAAGCCTCAGGTCACAGCGGACAAGGAGAATCGCCCGGCCCTGGAACGCCGACATCGAGAGTTGCAGGAGGAGTACGACAAACTCGCACGCGACGCACAAGGCGAGATCATTCGTGGTGCGAAGGTCGTTGCCACCACCCTCGCGCGTTTCCGCACTGTCAAGGCGGTGTTCGAAGGCGATTACGACGTCGTTCTGGTCGATGAGGCCGGTGCGACAACCCTGCCCGAAGTGCTCCTCGCGGTCGGCAAGGCCAAGGCGACGGCTGTACTGCTCGGCGACTTTATGCAGATTGGTCCCATCCTGCCGAAACTGGATGGCAGCAAGCGGCCTGATATCGCGAAGTGGATTCTGCGTGAGGTCTTTGAACACTTCGGCATCGAGTCGCCGACGGCAGCGGTGAACCACCACGGGTGTGTCGTGCTGGATGTCCAGCACCGATTCGGGCTTGACGTCATGGACCTGGCGAACACTCTTGCGTACGACGGCGTACTGAAGCCCGGCCCCGACGTCGTGCGGCGTGCTGAAAGACGCGAGTCGGGCGATCCCGAAATCGTGATCATCGATACCGACGGCCTCCAGAGCCTGGCCCACGCTCACCGCACCGGTCGCCGCAAAGGATGGTGGCCGGCGGGATCCTTGCTCGCACGCGCACTCATCGACCTGCACCGCGAGGACAGCGAATCGGCTGGTGTGGTCACGCCGTATTCAGTGCAGGCCGAGGCCACCCTGGAGGCTCTCCGAGATACCGAGATGGGTGGGCAGCTTACTGAGGTGGGCACCGCCCACCGTTTCCAGGGCCGCGAGTTTCCGGTCGTTATCTTCGACACGGTCGAGGACGACTACGGTGACGGTCTCTGGATGGCCCATGCTTCCCGGGCCTCTGAGGCAACGGCCTGGGCCCGCGATGGCGTACGCCTGTGCAACGTTGCCGTCACCCGCGTCCAGACCAGGCTCTACGTCATCGGCAGCCGCAGCCGAATCCTCGCCTCGGGAGAGGAGACGGCCCTCGGCAAACTGGGTGCGCTCATCCGCGCCGGCCGCACCCGCTCTATCCCCGCAACCCGGCTCATCGCCCCTGCCGCGCGGCCTGTCACCGGCCTCGGCGAATTCGGCTCCCGCCTCGCCGAGGTCCTTTCGCGTCATGTCGAGGTCTCCGAGGTCGACGACGAGATCTCCTTCTACGAGACCTTCGCCGCCCGCCTCGCCGAGGCCAATACCTCCCTATGGATCTGGTCTCCGTGGACGGCGAAACGGCTGATCGGCCTACTTCCGGTACTTGAGGAAGCCGTACGCCGCGGAGTCCGTGTCACCATTTTCGTACGGGACCCCTACGACACAGGTCAGAAGAAACAGACCGCGCTGGTCCAGCACCTTCGAGACGTGGTGCAGACCGTCGTCCGCGTCAATGTGATGCACCAGAAGATCGTCGTCATCGACGAATACACAACCCTGCTGGGAAGCCTCAACTCCCTTTCCCAGAGCCACTCGCGCGAAGTCATGCTGACGATCAAGGGGCACCATTTCGCCCGCAAGATCCTCGCCCACGAGCACGCCGAGGACTTCGCGAGGCCACCGCGATGCGGTGCGTGCAAGGGTGACGAGGTGGATCTGCGCCGCCGGGTGAACGGATCCTGGTACTGGCGGTGCTTCAACCGGACGTGCCCGGGGCGACGGGGCCACCGGGCGTGGGAGACGGCCGTGCGGTTCAGGACGGCACGCCGGGGCTGAGCTGGATCTCGGCCCAAACGGTCTTGCCGCACGGGTGCCTGGGATCAACGCCCCACCGCGTCGCCAGCGATTCGACGAGAAGCAGACCTCGCCCATGCTCGTCCTCGGCGCCCGGAGGTGCGACGGAGACAGGCAGGGGAAGCCGCTCGTCCCGGCAGTCAGCGACCTCGATTCGCAAGGTTGCGCCCCCTGACTCGGGCGTTGCCAGGACGAGAGCCAGAAGGAAGTCCCGGCCGGGCACACGACCGTGCTGCACGGCATTCGCGGCGAGCTCGGCAACGAGCAGCGCGGCGGTGTGCGTGGACTGGTTGTTGTGGTCCCAGCCCCAGTCGGCGAGTTGCTGTACGGCGAGAAGACGGGCGAGGCGCGCACCGCGCCGGGTGGGACTGAGGCGCTGGCTGAAGCGGCGGGAGCCCTGGACGAGTTGATGAGGGTGAATTTCCTGCGACATGTCACAGAGCGTGGCCGGAGCCTCCTACGCTGACCAGCAAGACGGCCAGTACACAGTGTGCTGGTACCGGCACGTTCGGCTGGTTGTCAGGGGCGGCGGGCGTGACCGTACGGGCCGGGCGTACGACATGGGGTGGTGACTCGGGTGACGGATACGAGTATCGGCCCGGAGGGGGAACGGCGGCCTGAACCGCAGGAGGACACGGACAGCGCGGCGGACCTCAACCGGGCCGTGGGCAAGCAAGTGAAGTTGCTTCGGGAGCGGTCAGGTTGGACTCAGAAGGAACTCGGTAAACGGCTCGGCTACAGCGAAGATCTGATCGCGTCGCTGGAACGCGGGCGTCGGACACCCCAGCCGGAGTTCCTCGATGCCGCGGACGACCTCCTTGGTGCGGATGGCTTGTTGAGTGTCACGAAGGAGGACATCGCACAGGCCAAAGCGAAAGCACGGGTTCGACACCCGGCGTGGTTCAGAGACTATGCGCGTTTGGAGGGGGAGGCGGTTGAGATCAACTTCTACAACAACCATGACATTCCCGGTCTGTTCCAGACCGAACGCCGAGCGCGGGCCCTCTACGAGATGCGAAAGCCGTTGCTGGACGAGGAGACGATCGAGCAACGCGTGGCCTCCCGCATCGACCGGCAGACGATCCTCACTCGCTGGCCGCCTCCCATGGTGACCGCGGTGGTGGAGGAGACCGTGCTACGGAGGCCACTTGGTGGCTGGGAGGTACACAAGGAGCAGCTGGAACGGCTGCTTCGGCTGGGGCGGCTGCGTAACGTCGAACTTCAGGTGATGCCGATGGAGCGCACCGAGCACGCTGGCATGGGAGGGCCCTTCATCCTGCTGACCCCCAAGGGAAAACCGCAGGTCGGGTACACCGAGGTCCAGAATCATGCGCGACTGGCGACGGATACTGAAGAGGTCCGTATCCTGGCCGCACGTTACGGCACCATCAGGGCCCAGGCGCTCACGCCACGTGAGTCCCTGGAACTGATCGAGAGGATGCAGACATAACGATGAGCACTGAGGATTCCGCGCGACTCGCTTGGTTCAAGAGCAGCTACAGCGGCAACGAGGGCGGCGAATGCGTGGAGGTCGCCACGACTCCCGGCGCCGTTCACGTGCGGGACTCCAAGGAGCCGGAGGGGGCTCAACTTGTTTTCGCGGCGCAGAGCTGGGCGGCGTTCGTGGACTTCGCGACGCGGCACTGACAGACGAGGCGGGGATACGGCCAAGTGGTCTGTATCCCCGCGTACACCCAGCGGTCAGCCCAGCACCGTCGCGATGGCGATCGCTCGATTCAGCCGATCGCATCCGTAACATCGGCTCATACGTACTGCTGTCGAGTCTGGCAGTCGGCGATCGAGTGTCGACGGCCAGAAAGTCGAACGTTGAACGAATCACGAAAGCTGAGCGTTGCCGTTCTTCCCATGCCCACCGGATTCATTCGCTCCGCTGAACAGCTGATCTTGCAAATCGAGGCTCATACTTGACCTTGGTGCGAAACGTGGGGAACGTTAAGGTTCTTCGCTCGATAGGGTCTCGTTGGCCAGAGTGTTGACGGGAGCGGGGCATGAGCAAACTGCACGTCGGGTACGTCCGCAAGGCGATCGAGGAGCGTTTCACCGGCTTGATCCACATGACGGACCAGGCACGGTTCTCCGAGGACAAGCGCCATCAGGCGTTCCTCAGCCGCGGTCTCGCCGCACTCGCCGTGCAGATCGAGCACCCGTGCAGTGACCGTGCTGCGGCGATCAGCGTCTTCGATGGTCAGGATGACCGCGGCCTTGACTCTATCGCCGTGGAGGTCAGGTCCGCCCAGCCGCGAATCTGTCTGGTGCAGGCCAAATGGAGCGACCAGGGCAAGGGCGGATTCGGCGAGGCCGAGGTTCATAAGATGATCCAGGGCCTGAACCTGATGCTCGACCGCCACTTCACCAAGTTCAACAGCCGCTTCCAGCCATTCGTCCCCGACATCGAGCGGGCGTACGAAGTCGGCACGCCGAAGATCACGCTGGTCCTCGCCTTGATACGAACCGCCCCGATCAACCAGGATGTTCGCGAGCTCCTGGAGGAGAAGGTCGCGGAGCTGAACCAGGTCGAGGACATGGTCGACTACAAGATCCTCGACCTTCGGGACTTCCACCGCGCCATCCTCGGCGACGCCGCGGCGCCGAAGATCGATACCAAGGTGCGGCTGGACGGCTTCGTACAAGAGTCGACCCCCTACAAGGCCCTGTACGGCACCATGACCGTGCCCGACCTCGCCGACCTCTACGGTGAGCACCGACGCGGACTCTTCGCGCGGAACATCCGCGACTCCCTCGACCTGACCGATGTCAACATCAAGATCAGAAACACTCTGCTTGAGCAGCCGGAGCACTTCTGGTACTTCAGCAACGGCATCACCATGCTCTGCGAGACGATCAAGCCTGTCGGTAAGGCTGTTCCCGGCAAGGTCGGGGACTTCCAGCTCTCTGGGGCCAGCGTGGTCAACGGTGCGCAGACGGTGAGCGCCATCCATCGGGCGTACACCACCGACCCCGACACCGCGCAGTACGGTCGGGTGATGGTGCGTCTGATCTCCCTGGAGGACTGCCCTCCCGGGTTCGGCGATCATGTGACCACGACCACGAATACACAGAACCCGATCGAAGAGCGCGACTTCAAGTCCCTCGACAAGGGACAGGTCCAGCTCCGCGACGACTTCGCCCTTCTGCTGCACCTCAGTTACGTGATCAAACGGGGTGAGACGACGCCGGATCCGGAGCACGGTTGCTCGATGACGGAGGCTGCCGAGGCTCTGGCCGCCACGAGCCCGAACGCTCAGCTTGCTGCTGTGGCCAAGCGGGACCAGAACCTCGCCGGCCTGTGGGAGGACGAGACCTACCAGGAGATTTTCGGTCCGTCCCCGAATGCCTTCCGCGTCTGGCGCTGCGTTCAGCTCCTCCGTGCGATCCGTGCCCAGCTCCAAGCACTGCGCGACGGACTGCTCTGGCGCGCCGACGCCGCCGCCTTCTACGGAGATCTCCTGGTCACGCACATCGTCTTCCGCCGTCTGAACACCCGGTCCATCGAGGACCCGGAATACCACTGGGCGGCAGAGCTCGCGAAGGTTCCCGACCTGGTACGGGACACTCTCGCCTGGTCGCTGACCGCCATCGACGAGGAGTACGGCAAGACAAGCCACATCATCGCTGCAGTGCGGAACACCGAGCGCATTGAGCGGGTCGTACGGGCAGCCCTGCGTGGCTTGGACTCTGGTCGCGACGCGCCCACGCTGGAAGAGAATTACCAGGTCACGGAGGTCGAGACCCGGGGACGCCAGGTCAACGCAGTCACCACCCTGACCGCCAAGGGCCGTATCCCGGACGGCACGGTCCTCGAGTACCGGCCGTACAGCAAACCTGAGCGCCGCGAGATGACCGAGTGGCTGGCAGAGGACCCCAAGCGTTCGCTTGCGACCTGGAGCAATGACGGTGGCCGCCACCCACTGCAGTGGCACGCGGACGAAAAGTGGTATTCCCCGAGCGGTCTTGCCCGGGAGATGCGCCGTCTCGCATCGGGGGTGGATTCTTCGGTGCAGGGCACCCTTCGGTGGTTCGTGCCCGGGGAGGGGTCGCTCGATGAATTGGCGCTGGCTGTCCGCCTGGAACAGGGACTCGACGTGGGGGACGAGCCGTCCAGCAAATGACCTCGGAGCGAGGGACGCGGCTCCTGAGCCCAGCGACATCGTTGTGGGGCTGTGCCGAGTCTGCTGTCCGGGACAAACCGGGATTGTCGGTGGTCCGCTGTAGGCTCGCGCCGCACCGTATGGGAGCGCGCCTGCGTCCCTGGCGAAAGCGCCGTAGATGATGCCGCTGCGGCCGTAGAATCGCAGGTTACGGGCGTGATGGACGCGAAGCGGCCACGTCCCGGAAGCCCTGCCCGCACCACCGAGCATAGGGAAGAAGCAGCACGCTGATGAAGGAACTGACCTTGGACCTGGACATCCCGCGGCAGCCCGGGGATGGTGCCGATCCGGCGGCGGAGGACACCCAGCCCCAGGTCACTGCCCTGGAAGAGGGCCAGGTCGTTGACTACATCACCGGGAAGGCGATCAAGGAGACCCCGAAGGAGAAGGTCCGCCAGCGCATCGCCCGCGCGCTCGTCCACGAGCACGGGATCGATCCTCATGACATGCAGCGTGACTTCTCGGTCACGGTCAGCGAAGAAGGTGCCAAGCGGAAACGGAGCAGGAAGGCCGACATCGCGGTCTTCGAGTCTGGCGCCCCGCACACCACGGCGAACCTGCGCCGCGTGGTGATCTGCAAGCCTGAGCCCAAGCGTGGAAAGAACGTCGTCAAGCTCCGCGAGCCCGACCAGGCGAGGAAAGACCTGGAAGAGCTTCAGGAGTTGATGGGCAACGAGGACCGTCCGCTGTGCGCGGACGGCATGTGGACGGACGGGGTCGACTTCTTCTTCCTCAAGAAGGTGGTCGGCGACTTCGGTGCGGACTTCGAGGACCGCAGTGACTGGGAGATCGCCGACGGGACCATCGGCAGTCGGACTGTCGCTTCGCATCAGCGGTTGCGCCAGGCGGATCCGGAAATGCTCAAGATCGCCTTCCAGCGCTGCCACAACTACATCCACGGCAACGAGGGCATGCCGAAGGACGCCGCCTTCTGGCAGTTCCTCTATCTGCTGTTCGCCAAAATGTATGACGAGCGAGTCAGCCGAGGTACCGGGCATGGCCGGTTCCGGACGGGCCTCAAGGAGATGTTCAAGGAGGACGGACGGGCTGCCATCAGTACGCGCGTCAAGGCCCTCTTCGAGGACGTCAAGCGCGAGTACAAGGGTGTCTTCAAGCCCACTGACGAGATCACCCTCTCCGACCGGGCGCTCGCCTTCATCGTCAGTGAGCTCGCCCCGTACGACCTGAGTGGCACGGACGTCGACGCCAAGGGCATCGCCTACCAGGAACTCGTGGGCACCAATCTGCGAGGCGATCGAGGGCAGTACTTCACCCCGCGCGGCGCGGTCAACCTGATGGTGGAGATCCTCGACCCCCAGGAGGACGAGACCGTCCTCGACCCGACCTGCGGCACCGGTGGCTTCCTCCAGGCCACGCTCAAGCACCTGCACCAGAAATGGAAAAAGGAGGCTGGCACCCCCGGTTTTCCTGACACTGATGAGGAGCGGGAGCGGTACGGCGACAAGCTGAAGGCGTACGCGGAGAAGCACTTGATCGGTGCGGACTTCGATCCGTTCTTGGTGCGCGCGACAACCATGGCGATCATGACGCTCGCGCAGACCACGGGAAACGTCTTCCACATGGACTCCCTCGCATTTCCGCGCGGGCACCTCTCGGGCGTCGAGCCGGCAAAGAAGAAGATCCCGCTCGGCAAGACCGTGGACGTGCTCCTGACCAACCCGCCGTTTGGTGCCGACATCCCCGTTAGCGATGAGTCGGTTCTTGGCTCGTTCCGCGACGGCATCGCCAAGTCGTGGGGGCGGAACAGGGAGACCGGCGAGGTCGAGGCCAGCGGGACCACTACTCCGGGGAGCATGGCTCCAGAGCAGTTGTTCATCCAGCGGGCCATCGAGTGGGTCAAGCCCGGCGGCCGTATCGGCATTGTTCTGCCCAATGGCATCCTGTCGAATCCGGGGCCGACGGACGAGGCGATCCGCCGGTACATCCTGGAACACTGCTGGGTACTTGCGAGCATCGAATTGCCGGTGGAGACCTTTGTTGTCGACGCGAACGTCAACATCCTCACCACGCTCCTCTTCCTGAAGCGGAAAACTGACCAGGAGGTGCGCAACCACCGGATGGGGACGGAGAAGCCGTACCCGGTCTTCATGGCGGTCGCCGAAAAGGTTGGCTTCGACCGCCGGGGGAACGAGCTCTTCAAGCGTGAGCCCGACGGGGACATCGTGGTGGAGACGAAGGTCGACATGGAGCGGCTCCGTATTCGGGGTAAGGAGGTGACCCGGCCGCTGAAGCGTAGCCAGCCGGTCATCGACAACGACCTGCCGGTGATCGCGGACAAATACCGGGAGTTCCGGGTCAAACATCCGGTTCCTGGCGCGGACCTTCGCAAGGGCGCGGAGGTCGGAGCGTGAAGGTCGCCAGCCTTTCCAACCCGGTGATGTCCGACTGGCTCGCGGACCAGGGGCTCCGGCTCGACGCATCGCCGTACATCTCGGGCTCGCTGGAAGCGAAGAAGATGCTCGAGCGCCTGCCGAACACGGTGCCGCTGGCGAGTCTGACCACCGGGCACAACGGGGGCATCTTCAGCGGGCCCATGTTCCGTCGGGTCTATCTCACGGACCCCGAGCACAGTGTGCCGTTCCTCGGGACGAAAGACATGATGACGGCCGACCTCACGGGGCTGCCGCGGCTGCGGAAGTCCGACGCCACGTCGGCGACCCTGTCCTACCTTCAGGTCAAGCCCGGGATGACCTTGATCTCGCGCTCGGGGTTCAACGCCGGCAGGAGAGCATATGCCCGTCCTGACATGGGCGACTGCTGGGCTTCGGAGGACATCCTCAAGGTGGAACCTGACCCGGAGAAGATCAAGTCCGGGTATCTGTATGCCTTCTTGCTCAGCCAGTTCGGGGAGTCACTCGTCCGCGGATCGGTCTACGGGTCAGCCGTGAAGCACATCGAGCCGCACCACATCGCGGGTCTTCCCGTGCCTCGGTTTGATGCACGCCTTGAGGAGCGGGTCCATCGGCTGGTGGAGCGGAGTGCGAAGCTGCGTGCGCGGCACCAGGCGGAGCTCGTGGCCGCGACGAAGGACTTCTTCGACTCCAACGGGCTTTCCGATCTGAACGAGAGCCGATGGCACCAGAAGGAACGGGACCTCGGGTTCGCAGTGGAGAATGTGAGTCCTGTGAGTTTGAGAGCCAGTAATTACGGTCGGCGTGCACGCGAGATCAAAAGCGCTTTTGCGGAAGTTCCACACCGAATGCTAGGGGAAATTTGTGATTCTGGAAAACTAGGCAGAGGGCTGCGGACTGTGCGAGTCGAAACAAAGGAAGGGAACGGCGTTCGCCTCATCGGTCAGCGTCAAGCCTTCTGGAATCGTCCGGAGGGCCGGTGGGTCAAAGATCCAGGGGACCCGGGAATTTTCGCAACAGACGAGACGATCATGGTTACTGCTCAGGGGTTGATCAGCGAAAACGGATTGTTCGGGCGGTCAATTTTTGTCACGGGAAGCTGGCTCAATTATGCATATACGGAGCATTTCTTGCGTATTGTGTCCGGTGAAAGTGATGTTTCAGGGGCCTACCTATTCGCTTTCTTTCGTTCTGAAGTGGCGTACCGCCTCGTGAGGAGCATGTTGGCAGGTACAGGGCCTCAAAGTGTTCTCCCATCCCTCCTGCGACAGCTACCGATCCCGCTCGCGTCCCCCGCCGACCGCGCCCGTATCGCCGCCACCGTCCGCTACGCCTACCAATGCCGCGACCGCGCCGACATCCTGGAGGATAAGGCGCTCGGGCTGCTCACAACTGCCATCAAGGAGGCCGCTGGCTGATGGGTGCAAGGATCGTTGCTGTTGGGGAGGCCGTCAACGATGCCGAGCGGAGGGTGATCGCACATCTGCGTGATCACGCCCCTGACGACTGGACGGTCCTGCACTCCATCGAAATCCCTTATCGGAACCAGCTGTTCGAGGTCGACCTGGTCGTGGTCACCGGGCATGCCGTGTACGTCATCGACGTCAAGGGCACGCGCGGCCGTATCGAGGTCGACGGAAATCGGTGGCATCCCGCGAGACGAGCCCCGTTTCGCAGTCCGCTACCGAAGCTGCGAGGGCACGCCAAACAGCTCAAGACCATCTTGGAGACGGCGCATCGGCCTTTGGCCCGGCTCTACACCGACGCGCTCGTCGTGCTGCCCGCGCCGGATGCCGTACTCGACGACCGTACGCCGCGACAACAGGATGCGAGAGACACCGTCACCCTGCCCGACCTGATCGGGCGGCTCGCCGACGTGAGCCGTGTGCCCACAGCCTCCGGGCGGTTCGATACGGACATTTCGACGCACCGCGAGCTGATCGTGCGTACCGTCCAGGGTTCGTCCCGACCGCCGTCCGGGCCGCTGCGTTTCGGCAGTTGGGAAGTCATCGAGCGGCTCAGCGAAACGGCGCCCGACGAAGGCGACGACATCCACAGCGAGTATCGGGCGAAGAACGCGCTGGCTGTGCAGGGCTCGGGAACGGTCCGGCTCTCCGTCCGCAAGGCCGACCCGTACGCTCCCGAGGCAGAGCGGCTGCTGCAGCAGAAGCGGATCGGCATCGCCTACGAGGCGCTCGGCAAACTGCCCTCGCACCCGAACATCGTCGGAGTACGAGACTTCTTCGCAGACGAGGACAAAGACGTCTTCGTCACCGTGTTCGATGACGTACCCGGCCACGCGCTGCAGTTGCACCTGTCGGGGGTTGGCGATCCGCTGACCACCGATGCGAAGTTGCGGATCGTGCGGCATGTCCTGATGGGCCTCGCTCATGCCCACAGCCGTCGTATCGCGCACCGGGAACTGAACCCATCGACGATCCTGATCGCGCAGAACGGCCGAGCGATGCTGACCGGCTTCGAATACGCGAAGACCGCGCAGCGCCGAACCCACACCGTGATGCGGGAGGCGCACCAGATAGCAGACAGAGCCTATCTGGCGCCCGAGTGCCATGCGGACCCGTCGGCGATGGGGATGAGGTCGGACGTCTACGCGGTCGGTGTCATCGGTTACCAGTTACTCACCGGCGAGCTGCCCTTCACCTCGGCCACCGAACAGGCAGGCGCGGCCGGTCGACTGCCGGCCAGTGGCCTGGAGGCCGCCGGGGTGCGGGTCGAGCTGGCCCACTGGCTCCAGAAGCTGTGCGCGACAGATCCGGCCGAGCGGCCCACCGCCCTTGAGGCACTGCGGCGGCTCGACCTCGTCTTGGGCTCACGGAACGTCCCGTCCAAGCGCATCGGCTCCTCCGCAGCAGTGGCCACCACGGGGGACCGGCCCGTTTCCGCCGAGCAGGACGGTTCACGCGGCCCCGAGTTCTACCGGGAACTGCCCGCAGACTTCCAGCTCGGCACGAAGTACCTGGTGCGACACCGGCTGGGCCGCCCCGGATCGTTCGGCGTGGCCTACCGGGTGTACGACACGATAAGGAGCGTCGATCGGGCGGTGAAGCTGGTCCTGCGGGACCGGAACTCGATCCTCGAACGACTGCGCCGTGAGGCCGATGTCCTGCAGCGGCTCCAGCACGCACCGCACCGCAACGTGGTGTCGATGGTGGACGCGGATCGGCTCATGCCTCCAGACGAGTATCCGTACCTGGTCTTCGAGTTCATCGACGGCAAGGACGTCGCAGAGGTGATCCGCGGCGGGCGCATGGGCGCGGCGGACGTGTTGCGGCTCGCGATCGACACGGCCCGCGGACTGCAGCACATCCACGAGCTCGGGGTGTGGCACTGTGACATCAAGCCGAGCAACCTGCTGTGGACCGACGACGGCGTCAAGCTGATCGACTTCGGGATTGCCAAGACTTCGGATTCCTCCGAAGGGCACACCTACACCAGTCCCCAATACACCCCACCTGACCTGGATCAGGTTCCCGCCGATGGAGGTGGGTACACCGACCGGGATCTGTTCGGGCTCGGAGTTACCGTATACGAGGCGCTGACCGGCGGGCAGCACCCGTGGGGAGACGGCAAGCGGCCGTTGCCCGGAGTACGCCCGATTGATCCGCGCACTGCGTACAGCGGCTTCGGGGATCTCTCGCCGGGCTTTGCCGAGGTCATGCTGCGGACCATCTCCCCCTACCGCGGTGAGCGTTTCACCACGGCTGAAGAGCTGCTTCGCGCTCTGGAAGCCCTGGAATCCGCGCGCGTCGAGCCCGTGCCCCTGCCACTCCCTGCGCGCGCTGAACTGCCGCCCGCTCCACCTGCCACCACCGACGGTGACGTATCAGCACAACGTGAGCCCAATAACAACTCCTTTGTCACACACCTCCAGACGCTGTACAGCCAGAGCCGTCGCAGCAACCGCGGCACTCGTGGACTCGACCCGCACAGCATGTCGGTATACATCGAGACGGCCCTTGACCGTGAGCTTGCACCGGCGCTTCGCGAAGGTCGGCACGCGCTCGTCGTAGTCACCGGCAACGCGGGCGACGGCAAGACCGCCTTCCTGGAAAGCTTCGAAAGGCAGGCCCGCGAACTCGGCGCCGAGTTCGGCCCGCAGCGGCCCAACGGTAGCGACTTCACCTTGGAGGGTCACTGCTTCCGCACCAATCACGACGGTAGCCAGGACGAGGGCGAGACAAGCGGCGACGAGGTCTTGGAGGAGTTCTTTGCGCCGTTCACCGGTGCTGACGAGTCGACGTGGCCGACCCAGAACGAGACCCGGCTGATCGCGATCAATGAGGGGCGTCTGATCGACTTCCTCAGCCATCACCATGACCGCTTCCAGCACCTTGCCAAGCTCGTCAACCTGGGCTTGGCCGGTCGGCCCACCGGGCAGGTCGCCGCGGTGGTCAACCTCAACGCGCGTGACGTGGCCGCACGTCCCGTCGGCGCCGATGGGACGCCCCAGGACGGGGAGTCGCTGCTGGAGCGCATGCTCAGCCGGATGACGCACGAACGGTTTTGGGAGGATTGCGAGAGCTGCGACCTCGCCGCCACCTGCTATGCCCGGCACAACGCCCAGACCTTCCAACACCCCGCGGCTGGCCCGCAGGTCAAGCGACGGCTGCGGCGGATCTATGAACTGACCCAGTTGCGTGGCAGGCTCCACATCACCCTCCGCGACCTGAGATCGGCACTTGCCTTTACCCTCACCTCGGGCCGAGACTGCGCCGAGATCCATCAGTTGTACGCGACTGGCAACGCGCGGGAGATCCTGGACAGCTACTACTTCTCCGCACACCTGGGCAACCCGCCTGCAGCCGATGGGACTCCGCGGGAACGGGACCGGCTGCTGTCCCTTCTACGCGAGGCCGACGTGGCGTCGGGTCCCCAGCCACAGCTCGACCGGCGGCTCGACTATGCGGGCCTTCTCGATGACCGTGCACTGGTCACGGTCGACGGCCGCAGCGCCCGGGACCGCACGCTGCTGGGCCAGCAGTTCCAGCAACTGGGCCGGTCGGTCGCTGCCCGCGCCCCCAGGGCGGCGGCGCACCGTCGATACGTGGACGCGGCCCGTCGCCTGCTCTATTTCGAGATCCACGACGAGGACCGTGCAGGGCAGATGCTGCCCTTCCCCTCAGTGCTGCGTTTCATGGAGCTGCTCTCGACGCGGACTTCCCTCACCAAGGAGCGGGATGGCATCCTGCGCGCGCTCAACCGCGGGGAAGGACTGGTCGTTCCTGAGCGGATCGGAGATGCCCTCGCGTTGAAGGTGCGCGATGTGTCGGGCGGAACCATCCGCAGCTTCCGCCGCTTCCCCGCTACGGGGTTCCGCCTCGAACCCGGAGAAGCCCCGGACGCGGCATATATCGAATCCGGGCGCACCTCATTGCGTCTCAGCTACCGGGACCCGGTCGGCAGCCAGGGAGGGACGGCCGAGCTGGACATCCGGCTTGACCTGTTCGAGCTGCTGCAGCGGTTCGAGCGGGGCTACCGGCCATCGGTTGCGGACCTCCAGGGACAGCAGCTCGCGCTCGCCGTGTTCAAGAATCGGCTGGCCGCTGTCCCGTACCAGGAGGTGCTCCTCACCACGGACGGACACGATCTGCGTCGCATCCACCGTACTGAGGACTCCGTACTGCACATGGAAGTACTGACGGCACAGCAGCCGAGTGGCGACGAGGACCGGCTTGTCGACGGTGTCAACCGGGTGGAGGAGACGACGACGTGGCGCTGACCGGATCCCTGGGCACCTTCCACCACCCAGGCATCAGCCGGATCGACTACAAGGCGCTGGACATGGACCGTGTCCTCACTGCGCTTCTGGCCCGGCTGTGGCATCAGGGCATGCCCAGCAAGATCAGCCGGGCCAAGACCCTTGAGGTCGACGTGTTCGTCAAACTGTTCCTGCAGCATCCCGAGGTGTTCGACGGCTTCGACCGGGAGACCACCACCCGCTGGACGACCACCCATCTCCTGGACCTGGTCAACCGGGGCAAGGCTACCGAAGCGGTGGCAAGCCCCAGGCCCCTGCACGGATTCACCTACCGCTTCCGTAACAGCCGAAAGTCCCGCCCGTACGGGGCTGACGAGCAGCTTTACGAAATGCTCGCCGAGAACCAAGGTGCCTTGGACGGGCTCCGCGAGTTCTTCTTCTCCGACGTGGAACGCGCCACCGGGGCGATCACACCCGGCCCGGGTACCGATGTGGAGACGCAGGCCCTGCTCCACTTGGTCGAGCAAGCCGGAAACCAAATGCAGGACCGGGCAGACACCAGCAGGCCCCGCACTCCTTACCCGCCGCTGTGTGCAGAGCCCGCGCGGCAGCTGTGCGAGGACGTCATGCGGCTGCTTTACCACCAGGACCATATGCCTCGCACTGTGCTCGTGGACTACCTGAAGGTCCTTTTCGCCTTCCACCTGTCCCTCTACCACCTGCGCATGATGAAGCTGCTGCCAGCCGTCGTCGAGGCGGGGGCGGCCCCTGCGTCTTGCCGCAAGGGACACGTGGGGAAAGATGCGGCTGACCGATGCCCGTACAGGGCGCGGCTCTTCCTCGACGTCGATGGAACTCCGGCCACCCCGGCCGCCTTGCTGGCCGAACGCAGCGCGGAGGTCTGGTACCGGCGGATTCCCCGCTTCATCCAGGCGACCTACCAGGTGAAGAAGCTCGATGACTTTGCCGAGCACCTCGCGGTCAAGACTGACAAACTCAGCCGCCCACATGGGAGGAACTACTTCACTGCGGAAGAAGCCCTGCGGCTGCTGAACAAGTCGTACCGCAAGGATCGCGACGCCTTCTTCCTCCAGCGGACCAATCGGGTGCGCGACGAAGAGGAGGACACCCCAGCAGAGCTGAAGCAGATCACCCAGCTGGGCCTTGACCCCTTCGACGAATACATCGAGATGCTCATGCACTACAAGGGGCGCTATTACCGGAGCTACTTTGTCGAGTGCCTCGACTCGATGCTGCTCAAGCACCGGCCTGGGGCGCTGCTGGCACAGCCGCGCGGCGGCCGCAGCGGTGGCGACAACTCCGCCCGCCGTTTCGTACTGGACGCGCGGCTCCTGGAGGTGCTCCTCCAGGTGTCGCTTCTGCGGGAAGCCAACGACTCGTCCGGTGATCTGAAGACCTCGCCGATGCGAGTGGACGAGTTCCTCGCCCTCCTACGGGATCGCTACGGCCTTTACATCGACCAGCTGCCCCATTCCGACGGCTTCTCAGGCGCACACCTCGACGACCAGGCAGCACTGCGCGCCAACTCGGCGGCATTCCTCAACCGGCTCCGCGAGATCGGCTACTACCAGGACATGTCCGACGCCTATCTGACGCAGACCATCACCCCCCGGTATGCCATCGGCACTGCGGCGAAGACGGGAGTGACGACACGATGAGTGCAACCGGACTGGCAGAGATCACCCCCAAGGACCTCCGCGAGGCCCTCGAAGGCGTCCTTGTACCCCGGCTGGCCAAGCTGGTTGGTCAACGGACCGCCGGGCACTGCATGCGAGTCACCGAAGTGGAGGCCGAACTGGCGGCACCGCTGGTGCGCCGGCTCCGTGGAGCGCTCGGTCCCGACGCCACGGTCTGTGTCCTCGGTACAGCCGACAACCTGGTCCCGGACCAGCCGACTCACGACGTCACTGTCACCAGCACCAAGCTGGTCGAGCTCCGTAACCGCACGGAGGGCGAAGGCGCCCTTCCGGGCCCGTTGCTGGTCTTCGTGCCGCCAGGGATGCGTGTGAGCGCCGAAGACTCCTTCGGCATTGCGACGTTCGAGGAAGTGTCGCTGGACGGTGCGTACGCACAGTTGGCAGAGCACCTTCTCGACCAGGTGCCGGACCGACTGCGTCAAGGCGTGGACGAGCTGCTCGCCACTCTCCGGGACCGCTCGGACCGTCGTATGAGTGACCGCGATGTCGCAATGTATTTGCTGACGCTTCAGACCAACGCGTACCGCGAGCAGGTCGCCGGTGCCGCTGTCTTCCACTTCGGGCTTGTGCCCGACTTCGATCTGTTCGCCGATCCCACCCTCGTCAGGGAACGCGTCGAGCGGAACCGGAGGCTGGTCGACAAGCTGAGCGGGTCGACCCGGTCGGAACGCCAACGAGTCCTGGATCTCGGCCTCAACGACGCGGATCTCGCCACCCGGCTCGCCGGCTTTGCCGCCCGCTGCGGACTGGAAGACCCGGTGGTCTGGACCCGCCGTATCGTCGTCGACCGGGAGAACTGGGGGCTGTCCTTCGGTAACTGGCACATCGACGAGCGAAGGCGTGCGACCGTGTCCATCGAGGTGCGCGGGCTCGGACTGCCCGCTGCCGGAGATAAACCCGAAGAGCTGGGCGCCCATCCGGCACTCCAAGCCATGGTGGGACAGCCCTACCTGCTCGCTGGAGAGAAGGGCGTACGCGAGGTGACGGCACGGTTCGCCGTCCAGCCGGATCCCCGGAAGGTGGAAGGGCTCGAACGCTTCCGGGTGGAGATCGTCTCCGAGAATGGCGGACCGATCGGACGGATCGCCCACGTCGGCAAGGGAAAGGCGGCCAAGACCGAGTACAAGGCTCCGCTACGCCGTTTGAACAAGATCGACTGGGAGGAGGGGTGGCACTACGTACGCGTCACCCCGCTCGACAGATCGGATGATGCGCTCGAAGTCGCACCCGCTGCCCATGAGCAACCCGGCGGTGAGAGCGAACGCTTCTACGTCATCCCCGATGCGGAGACGGAAGAACCGCCTGAGCGGAGCGCTGGACGCTATGACGGGGTTGTCCAGGCATTGCGGTCCCTACAGTTCGAAGCCCTGGCCACTGACGACGACCCGTCTCGTGTCGCAGTCACTGACATCCGCTGGAAGGCGATCACCCCGCGCAGCCCGCAGCGCGTCCTCAACGTCAGAATTCAGACGGTCGGCAGCGCCGAAATTCGTCTCGCCCCATTGCTCGTACAGATTCAACAGGACCTCCTCGCGCGACCCGGTGACACCACGCTGCGCCGCGTGGTGCTGAACCCGAACGGAACGGCAGAGTCGCTCAACGGCGCAGACGAAGGCTTGGAGAGCGCGCTGAGCGGGCGGGCCGCCGAGGCGTACGACACCTTCCTCGCTGCGCGGCAGTCCTACTTCACCGCAGTGGGCGGTCAGGGCGACGAGGCCGCGGGGGAGGCGGATGCCGGGGGCCTCTTGGTGAGCGAGGCGGTCGATTTCGAACGTGTACGTGAAGACCTGGTCGGCTACGCCGAGGCGTATGCCGAGCTCGTAGCAGCCCAATCGCTCCAGGCCGAGCGGGCCACGGACGACACCCGAGGCGCTGCCCTCGTGACACTGGCGCGGCTTCAGCAGATCGACTGCGCTGCAATCACCCTTACCGACGGTCTCGGGCAGCGAGACACCATCCTGCTCGTCTCGCCCACCCACCCCCTGCGCGCGATCTGGCTGGCGACCTGGTCCGCCATGGGCCAGGAGTGGATCGGGCGACTCGGCGGCGCGGACAAGCGCCGGATTATCGCGGCCCGGGATTCCCTCCTTGAAGCCCTGTTGCCACTGGGTTTCCCGTTCGCCGTCCCCCGCCAGGACGGCAGACTCATGGCCGCTGCGGACAACCTCACCCCGTACTGGGGTGCCTACCTACCCAGCGAGACCGCGGACCCCCGCAGCATGCTCGGCCGCCTTTCCACCGCACTGCGCCTCCCTGCCACAAGCTCGCGTACCGCGAACGGCGCGAGCGCACTGTCCGGAACCGTGCTGGCCGACCGCATAGAACGGTACGTCCACCTCCACCCCTATGTCCGCACGCTCGTGGTGAACGTTGTCAACGCAGGACGCGGAGAGACCATCGCCGACGCGCTTCTCGATCTGCAGCGCCGCACCTCTACTCGCGAGCTCACATACGACGTTCGCCTGTGCGTGACTGACCCGGAGGCACCAGAGGCCGGGTCGGCCTTGGGGGAACTGCTCAGCGCGCAGAACCAGATCGCCTCCGCCGAAGCCGAAGCCTTCCTGCACACAGAGGGCGGCACCCGGACTGCGAAGCTCATCTATTCCGTCCGTTCCGTGCAGGAGTTCAACGAGCGCCCTACCGAGTTCGACGCCCACCTGACCGTTCTGATCGACGCCTTTGGCGGCGAACAGTACAGCTCCGTCGTGCGTTGTGACATCGGCAACGTGCCGGTGCATGGGCTCGTTCAAACGACAGCCTCCACCTACGAGGACAACGACCAGCAGATCGTCTGGCGCACCGTTCCGCGTCACGGCACGGCCTTGCCCATTGAGGACGCAGAAGATCTCGCCACCCTCATGAGCAGGATGCCCGAGCTGCTCGCCAGCGCGGCCGCCAATGTCGCCACCGCGGGCCAGGCACCGCGCAACGTCCCGTGTACCGTCCTTTCTCTCGACAACGCCGACCGGGCCCTGCTCTATCAGGCACATCAGGCCAGCGACTGGGTCGTTACCATCGACCGAACCCTTGGTTTGGAGTACTTCGACCATGCCGGGCAGCACGGCAGGCCCGAATATGTGATCGACTATGCGCCCTCCCTCGACGGCGGGCTCGGCCACCAGATCATGGTGAGCTCCAACTCCGTTGATGAACTGCGTGCTCTGCTCGGCCCAACAGCGCAGCAACACGGACTCGATGTCGAGGAACGCCACCTCAACACCTTCTTTGAGCAGCTGCGCCTGCTGTCCGGCAACCTTGCCTTCAAGCTGGCCTCCACTGCACCCAACCAGCGCACGGAAGTCCTTGGCCTGTCCCTGGCTCGCCTCTACCTGGACTACCAGAGCGTCCTCCATAACCAGATTGTTGTTCCCCTCGATGCGCACCCCGAGTTGTACGCCGAAGCGCGGCGCCAGGCCCGGAAGCTTGGCGAAGTCTTCTCCTTCCAGCGCAGCGACCTTGCTCTCTTCCACCTCGACGCCCGAAAGCGGACTGTCACCTGCCGTCTAGTCGAGGTCAAGTGCTATACGGCGCTTGATGACATTGACGCTTACCAGAAGCTGAAAGCGAAGGTCATCCAGCAGCTGGAGCGCAGTGAAACAGTTCTTGCCGAGTCCTTCGACCCGGCACGTACCACTCCTGACCGTGTCGACCGCACGGTCAAGAATCTTGTCCTGGCCTCCATGCTGCGCTTTTATCTGGAGCGGGCTGCCCGCCACGGCACAATGGGCCATGAACCCCGCGCGGCAGCACACACCCTGCTCGACAGCCTCGACAACGGGTATACCCTTCGCTTCACCCGCAGCGGCCTGATCTTCGACCTCGCCCGCAGTGGTACGGACCGCGAACTTGACGACGGTGTTGAGTTCCACCGGATCGGCAGTGACCTGATCACCGAACTGATCAATGCGATCCCCACCGTGCGGCCGGGAGTACCCGCGCTCAGGGACACCCCTGTCGAGGATCAGGACAGCGAAATCCCGGATCCAGATGGCGAGGCCACGGCATCCACCTTGGCGCTGCTAGAGCTATCGGTGCCACGTCTGGCCGACGCGGAATTCCGTGCGCCGGAAGCTGCGGAGGCTCCGCAAGAAAGCGGCAGTGAGGATGCTCCAGTGCTGGAGTCGGCCGTCATTGAGCAGGACGAAGCTACGGGCCGGGCACCTACCTCTGCCCCCACTACAGCATCAGAGCAACGGGGCCGAGTGAACTCCGCGCCTTCCCCCTCGGCACCGGACTCGATGGAAGCGGAGCTTGTCCCAGAGCGGGGTGACGTGCGCAATGATTCACCAGATCTCCCCCTGCCCGGTAACGCTGATCTAACTCCCCCCTCGGCCACAGCGCTCGCCCCACAGAACTTTCACGACGCCCGCATCGTCGATCCTCCCTTGACTCCTTCAGCGTCCGCTTCGTCGGCCCCTCGAGTATTTCTAGGTGTTGCCCACCCGTCGCCGCAGCACGGTGTGCTAGGTGAGATTGCTGGCCAAAAGGTCGCGCTCGACCTCAACGAAACTCACACGATCAGCTTGTTCGGAGTCCAAGGGGGCGGGAAGAGCTACACCCTTGGCAGCATCATCGAGGCGGCCTCTCTTCCATCACCGCCGGTCAACGAGCTCCCGCATCCGCTGGCAACCGTGGTCTTCCACTACAGCCAGACGATGGACTACGCCCCAGAATTCACCTCGATGGCGCGTCCCAACGACGACGAGGCTCAGCTGAAGGTCCTCAAGGAGCGCTATGGGGCCGAGCCGCGCGCCCTCGGAGACGTCCTGTTGCTCGCGCCATCCGGCCAAGTCGCCGCGCGGCAGCGGGAATTCCCCGGCATCGCGATCCAGCCGCTGGCCTTCTCCTCGGCTGAGCTTCAGGCCTCCCACTGGCGGTTCCTCATGGGGGCCGTGGGTAACCAGTCCACTTACATCCGCCAGCTGACGCGGATCATGCGAGCGCACCGCAACGAGCTGAAACTTGACGTCATCCGGCAGGGCGTGGCTGATTCGGGCATGCCGGACCATGTCAAGCAGCTCGCCCAGGAGCGACTCAACCTTGCTGGCGACTACATCGATGACAACGCACGGCTCACCAGCCTCATCGTGCCTGGGCGTCTGATCATCGTCGATCTCCGTGACGAGTTCATCGAGAAAGACGAGGCGCTTGGCCTCTTTGTCGTCCTGATGCAGCTCTTTGCCGAGGCGCGTAGCGACGGCGAGCACTTCAACAAGCTGGTCGTCTTCGACGAGGCGCACAAGTACATCGACAGCCCCGACCTTGTCGCCGGGCTGGTCGAGACCGTCCGCGAAATGCGGCACAAGGGGATGAGCGTCCTTGTCGCCAGCCAGGACCCACCTTCCGTACCGATCTCCTTGATCGAGCTCTCCGATCACGTAATCTTGCACAAGTTCACATCGCCGGCATGGCTGAAGCACCTCCAGAAGGCCAATACTGCTTTCGCCGGGCTGCGGTCCGAGCAGATGTCCCAGTTGCAGCCCGGTGAAGCGTACGTATGGGCGAGCAAGGCAACAGATCTGGCTTTTACTCACGGTGCGGTACGTGTCCGGTGCCGTCCTAGGGTGACCAAGCACGGAGGCGCGACCAAGACGGCATCTGGAGAAGCATCGGCCTCGGGGCTTGACTGATAAATTCGGGTCACTATTGGTTTTTCGTGGTCGGTCATCTGCTTGCTGTGAGTGGAGGCATTCCTGTTCTGTCGCTCCTCGGCGAGGTCTGCGAGGGCTTTGAACGTAACGCACAGCTGTGGAACCTTGCTTGTGTGTGCGACGACAGAAGATCACGCAGTTTGTCTACCTCAAGATTGAGCCGAAGCCGTCGACCTCGATCTCGGAATCTGCGTCAATGCAGATGCTGATCCTTATGTGGACCCATATGTGTGGTCTTGAATTTCTTGGGCACCCGAAAGGCTTACGGACTGACCTACTTGTCGCTTCTTCCTGTGCGTGATTGCGAGAGTTCTCTGCTGGTTGCTATGGATTGATTCCGCACGCTTTCCCGCTATTCGGTGTATTTGCGATGCCGGGAGTGTGTGCGGTCTTGCTCCTCATTCTTGGATTGCGAGGATTGTGGTCAGCCGTTCAACACTACTCCGTCGGCCGCATGGGTATTGTGAAGACGTCGAGACTGAGTTTCATGTTGTTGCGTGGGAAATCCTTGCGAGAGGTGGCTTCCGCTCTTGGCGAGGTCGACGGTGTGGTGGTCGCGTTCTGGTCGCGACTACCCCCGGAGGCCGTTGTGGCGGCGCCTGTTCTGGTTACATCCGCTCTGCTCGGTTCCTGTCTCATGCCGCTTGTGCTGCCCGGGGTTTGGGTGGTCGTAGGGCCCGGTGCGGGGCGACATCGCCGTGTCCGGCGTGGGCGTCACTCGGCTCGGGGCGGGCAGCGATGAATCCGTCGGGCATGTCGGACGGCGCCCCGGTTGTGTTGTGGCGTTGGCGTGGTGGGGAGCTGGGGGCTCCGGCTCGTGTCCGGGCCGTCTTGGGGTATGCCCTGAGCGGTCTGGGGTATGACGGCGAGTCGGTGAGTGATGCCGTGCTGGCCGTATCGGAGTTGGTGGCGAACGCCATTGAGCACGCGGTGGGGCCGTATGAGCTGCGGCTGCGCCGCACGGCATTGGACGTCATCTGCGAAGTGGTGGATCACGATCCGAGGATTCCCGAGATCCCGCCTTTTGCGGTGGGTGCTCTGTTTGCTCCGGTGGAGGGAGATCGGGGTGGCGGTCTGGAGGTGCTGTGCGCACTGTTGTCAGAGCGCGGTCGTGGCTTGCATATCGTGCGTGAACTGACCGGAGGCGCTTGGGGGTTCCGCCGGTTGCTGGGCACGAAGGCAGCTTGGATCGCCTTGCCTCTGCCCGCCATTGGGGAGGACTGGTTCGGGGAATGACTTGTGCACGGCTGGGGCGTTGGCGAGTGGGCTGACCGGACGTGGCCCGCTGGCGGTTCCCCTGTCGTTTCCCCCGTCGTTTCCGTCGGCGTGTCCGGGGCCGTCCTTGGATGCGACGCCCCCGAGCGGGCATCACCGCAGGCCAGGCCGTAGACGAGCCAACTGCTAGCGGGGGCGACTGTATATCGGTACAGCAAAGCATTCCGATCTACCTGGTCAGTGCGGCCGGGCAGGGGCGGTACACGCATGTTGCTCCTCGCCCGGCCGTCGAGCTGTGCTGGACGCTTTCTCCTTGCGGGATTCATGCGCAGCGTGGGTTCTGCACGGGACCCGTGACGGGCTGGTGAGGTGCGGGTCAGGAGCCCGTCACGCGCCTGGGGGCGGGGTGCTCCTCCGGGGCGGTCCTGGGGCGCGAGAGGGGTGCTGTGCGCCCGCGGGTGCGTGTGGTCGCGCGGGCCGCGTGCGGGGGCCCTGGGCGGCTGCGCCTGGCGGCCGATGCCGCCAGGTTTGGGCGGCGGGAGCGGTCGGGGAATGGACGGGAGCGGTGCTCTCGCGGGTGCGCCCCGTGGCTTGCGCCGGTCGCGGTCGTGCACCCGATGCAGGGGAGCGCGCCCGCGGATCTCGGAGCACCTGCTCCCGTGTCTGTCCGTGCCGCCGGGTTGCGTCTTTGGAAGTGGTGTACCGGGTTCCGCCTGATCCGGGGGTTTTCCTCGGCGTCGGGGTGAGGGCCCAGATAGACAGACGGCCATCG